>CBDCTZ010000014.1:0-1377321 GCA_965222375.1 Polyangiaceae bacterium | reverse complement strand
TCCGGGGCTGCCCCCGAGATCCAGCAGTGGGTCCAGCAGGGCGCCGCTGGCTTGCAGCAATTGATTCCGCCGGGCCTCATTCCTCCCGGCATGCTCCCCGGGCAAGGCGCTCCGGGCCCGGCAGCACCCCCGCCCCAACAGAACGTGCCCCGATTTCACAACTTCCGCATTCTGAGCCAGACTCAGGTCATCGATGAGGGCCTGAAGGAAGAGCTCGCGGACATCTTGGGCAAAGAGAGCAACTTCGACAATACGTCCACGGGCTGCATGTACGCCGAGATGGGGCTGTCCTTTTCTGCGGGCGGCCCGCCCAACGATGTGTTGATTTCGTTTTCTTGCAACCAGGTCAACGCCCGCACCTTTGCCTGGCCACATCCGTCGACGGGCATGAAGCCCGGCGCGGTCAAGGAGCTGTCCGAGGTCGTGCAGCAACTCTGGCCACCAGGGATGTGAGGAAGCAGTGGCCGACGAATCGCCGCCTCTGGGAGAGCCGCTACCTTTGAAGGAAATCGGGCCCCAGGACCAGGTTGCGCTCGCAGCACTCTTGCGCCTGATGGTCCGCTTGGACGGGCGCTTCACGGAAGCCGAGCAAGAGGCCCTCGGGGATTTGGCACTCTCCATGGGCGAGCGCCGATTCTGGCAAGTGATGGACGAAGCCGCCCAGCGGCTGCCCGATGAAGCGGCCATTCGCGACGCGGCAATGAAAGTGACGGATCAATCCGCCCGGGAGGTGCTGTACCTCGCCCTTGTTCGCGTCGCAGAGAGCGACGTCATTCAATCTACCGAGGCCGGCTTACTCGCTTGGCTGCGACAGCACTGGAGCATTGTCGTAACGCCGGCTTGAGATGGCGAGAGGTGCGCTCAGCACCGTCCGCATTCGCTATCGCGGCGCGGACGTGTTTCTGGCCCAAGGCCAGTACTTGGTGGGGCGAAGCGCATCCTGTCAGATCGTCCTCGATCATCCCCGTGTGTCGCGCAAGCACGCCCGGCTCATCGTCCAAAGCGACGAAGTGAAGCTGGAAGATTTGGGCAGCGTCAACGGCGTCTTCGTCAACGGACAGCGAATCGAAGGCAGCCACGCCGTCATCGGCGGCGAGCGCGTGGTCATCGGCGGCGAGCAGCTCGAGTTGCACCTGGAGAGTCCTGAAGACGTGGAGTCCGGACGCCTCACCGAGCACGGCAGCATCGATAGCCTTCCGCCTGCTCCCCCGAGCACTCGCTGGGACGCGACGACGGGCGGGGTTGGCACCCAGAAGGCCGACGTATTCGAACTAGTCGGCAAGATCGCCGATCGTTCGCTTTCCGAGGGCAACCCCGAAGAAGCCGAGAACCTGCTGCGCTCCCATTTGGCCAAGGTGCTGGAGCAAGCCAAGCGCGGCAGCACGGTCGAAGACAGCACCCGGCAGTCCGCAACCCACTACGCCTTGGAACTCGCCATCGCGGTGAAGAGCCCCCGCTGGATCGACTACACGATCGAACTTCTTTCCAGCTGCGGACAGGTATTGCCTGAGGCATTGGCGCGAGACATCCAATCGGCCATCACCCGCGTGCCCGGTACGGACGTCGCCAAGCTCGACGGCTACCTGCAGTCCCTCAACGCGATGCCCGATAGCTTGGAGAAGGCGCAGTCTATCGCTCGCGTCGAAGGTTTGAAACGAGCCGTCGCCGGCATCCGCTAGCTCGAGAAACTGGGTGTCGTCGCCGCGCCAAATTCTTTCGCGGCGAAATTGGTGCGCACGCCGACGACGACCACTGCGACTCCTCAAGGTGCGATGTCAGCCGGCACTCGACACACCAGGCAGCGCGACGCGCCGCCGGCCTTCTCGCATAGCTCCCGCATTTCGAGCAGCATCGCGCTGATACCGAATCCGCGAACAAGGTCAACTACTCGCCGTGGTGCCACGCTCGGCGCGATCCAGGTGTCGCCGATGGGCAATCCGTTCGTCGCGTAGGCGCAGATCTCGTCTTTCGTCACGGGCACGATGCAGTCCGCACCAAAACGTTTCTGCAAACGCTGGATGCCATCGCCGACAATCACGTCTGGACAGGCGAGAAGCTTGTCCGCGGCTGGCAAGGGCAAAAGCGCCATGTTCCCGTGAAAAGCGGGCTGCTCGAGTTCGAGCACTAGGGTTTCGCCATCAAAATGCGCTCGCGCGCCTTCCATGCCGCGACGACTGCTGCGCCCACCAAAGAACAGCAGGCTCACGCCGCGGAAGTCGGCGACATCCCCCTGCCCTTCCCAGGTCCCTTCCGAAAGCTCGATAGTCGAAAACCCCAGGGCCTCGACAAACGGTTTCCAAAGCCGTGCCTCGCCCTGGCGATGCGCCGCCGCCATGCGTGGCAGCAAGAAACGCGGTCGCTCTCCGTCTCGGGCGGGGAGCGGGTGTCCCGCTTCGGCCGCGTAGGGCAAACCCGTCAGCTCGTCGTCGGACGGCAGCACGACAACTCGCCCGCCCTGCGTTTCGATCACGTTTCTCAACGCTTCCCACTCACGCCGCGCACCTGCGGCATCCACTTGCTCCGCGCCTTCACTGCGAAAGTTCGCGCGACCGCGCAAGCGGAAGTTCGCGCCGGGCGCACTCATCAAGAATAGATCGCCAACCATGCTCGCACCACAGTTTCACTCTCTGACACCGAATCCGTAAAGTGCTGAAATTGATACGCAATCACGCAGGGACCGGCCCCGCGCTGAATAGCGAAGCAATTGCGCGCGTCGGACTATGTGAAACACTTCAAGGATAGCCCCATGAAACGTCCCAAGACCTTCATAGGGATTTGGGACGACTCGAACGCCTACTTTCCCCACCTCGACGGACTCTCCGTCATGATCTTCGAGCATGCCGATTTGCCCGCGGACCGAGGTTTCATTCGAAGTGCTGGCGACATCTTCTCCTGGGTGGCATTTGTGTGGCGACACACCGACTCGCAAGTGGTGTTGACGAAAGAGGGCAACTAGGCGGCCCGCAGAGAAGAGCCGCCCCAGGGCACTTTTCTCTGCAAAGCCTCCCAGCGGCGGGCCTCTGCCCCCGTATGAGCACGCCCGCACCCATCCTGACCACCACCGACCACGGCACATGGCTGCTCGGGCGGGAGCAAGACGACAGTGGCAAGCCGCTCATGGTCACGCTGCGCGATTCCCTTTTCTCACCCGCTGTGATGACCATGCGCGGCCGCCCCGCCACGGACGGATTCTGGCAACAAGAGCTGTCCCTCGCGGATAGCGACGTGCAGTTGGGCAAGGCGACTCAGCGGGCGCCGATGCAGTTTCAACAAAAGTAGCGAGCTCAGGCGCTTCGTTGCGCCAGCCGATGGCGCGCAAGACTCCAAACCAACCCCAATCGACTGCCCGAAACCTGAACTCGCTCGCGAACCGAGCGCGCTCCCGGCAAGGAAAGCCACAGACGCAACAGGTGCCTGCGATCATCGAGGCCCTCATAGTCCTCATAGCCGCCCCGGGAGTGCACCACGCTGTGATTCGAGAGCAGTTGAATGTCCCCAGGCTGGAAGCTCACCTCCAAGCAGAACTCGGGCGAGGATGCGATCTCGTCGTAGGCGTCGAGCACCGAGAGATCAAAATCCGAAAGCGGCGGCACTTCCGGGTGGCGGCTCGCGGTGCGGAAGTAGTCGGAGTGATAGAAGGTGCGGAGCACGCCATCCGCGTAGCAGCAGGGGGTGATCGGAAACGCCCGCAGTCCTCCCTCGGCCTTGGTGTCCAGGAAGTATGGCTCGAAGAGGCGCCTCGCCATCGCGGGCTCTCGCCTAAGCAGCTCGTCGAACACCGCCACGCTGCTAGCGATCCGACTGTCACCACCACTCTTGGCACGCTTGAGACACAACAAACCCACCACATCCGCCGCGTCGCAGTGGAAAGGGATGTGCGCGCGAGTTCGGTACTGACGTAAGGTCACGCCATCGGCGGGTTCACGTTCGTCGCGCACGTGCCCCAACAAGTCCCCTTGCGGATTCTGCGCGCCCGGCACACCCAGGTGCAGCCCCAGGCCCCAGAAGAAGTACGCGCACTGCCAACCTTCCCAGCGCTCCACGGGCACGCCGGACACGATCACGAAGCCTCGGCCCGCCTGCAGCTCGGCGCGCCACTCAAAGATCCGCAAGCGCAGTTTTTCCCACACGAAGTCGTGTCGACTCAGCGAGGACAACTCCTTGCCCGCCGCTCGCGCGCCAAGGAGCCCGCGTTCAATCTCCTGGATCTCCTTTTCGCTCAGCTTCATGCAGAAGTCGCCGCTATCGCGAAGCTCCGATGCGCGCCACGCTGCCGGTCCGCCCAATGGCCCCCTCGGCAAGCCCTCGTGGGGTCGCGCAAAGTAGTGCAGAGTCTGGCGCACAAGGCTGCGGTACTTCATGACTCTAGTCGAGAAGTGGATGCTGTTTGGGCGTAGCAGTGACCGAGAGCGCTTCGTAGCGCACGTATGCTGCCGCAGGAAGCTTGGGCATCTTCAGCGCGAGTGCAATCCTCTTGCTTTCGCGTAGCAGCGAAAGCTTGACGGCACTGCCCGGGGCGAGCTTGGAGACGACATGGTTGATGTCCGTGAAGCTCGACACCACCGTCCCGTTCACGGTCGTGATTCGGTCGCCGGGTTTCAGCGGCGAATCGTCGAAGGTCCGCAGCACCTTGGACGTACGCAAGTCGTGTCCGCGGATCTTCATCACGTCCACTGCCAAGGCTTTTGCGGATAGCAACTGTGCGGGCTTGCGCTGAACTCGAAATCCCGCCCGCCGCAGGCAGGGCGCAAGATCGATTGGCCCCGGCGCGCTCAGCTTCTTCTTGGCATCCTCCACGACTTTGGGAGCAAGGGCGTTCATCGCGTCAAAGAAACCCGCAACGGAAAGTGCACGACCGGCCCCGGCGGCCTTGCGGGCGCGGCGATGCACAGCGAACAGGGACCGTCCAGCGCGTCGCAGCTCCATATCCAAGCAGAAGCAATACAGCGCGCCAGCGGAATAGGCTTCGAGCTCCGTCGCCTTTTCAACGCTCTGCTTGGGCGCGCTCGAACGGTACTTCTCATTTAGTTCGAGCAGCCGCCGCGTCGCCTCCTGTGGCGTCGCGCGGTCCAGTCGCAAGCTGAACACGAGTTCCAAGTACCGCGTCAGCCCTTCGTTCAACCACCAAGCGTCGCCGCGATTCCACAAATGCATCAACTCGTGCACGATGACGATGCCCATGGGCGACGACATCTCCGGACTGGGCGGCCGATCATAGAGCAGCGAAATCCCCTTGCCCACGACGCCCCCGGCGCGCTCCGCATCGCGATCGTAAATGATGAGCAGGCGCTTTTTCGGCAACGGCCCGAGCAGCCGCGTCGCCGCTTTCAAGGTGAAGCCCGTCATCGCGCCAAGAATGCCCAGCTGAACCTCCCCAAAGTCACTACTGACCAGATCGATTCGCACATCGCCACTGCCTGAAGCGGCGCGATCGAATTTTCCGCTGTAGTAGAGGGCGTTGCGCAGCTCGCCCAAACTCGGCGCGGTCCACGGCCCCGATCCAGCGGCGACGGACGAGACCAAGTCGTGCCCCGCGGGCACCTTCAGAGACAGCGTCGCCTCCATGTCCACTTCTTTCTCCTTGCCGTCGGGCAGGACCACGTGAACCGAGGGCAAGAAGGCGCGGCCATTCAAGAACCACCCGCCAGTAGTCGGATGCGGTACTTCGTCCAACCCAACGACGGGGTCGGCGTGGTGATGTTCGAGGCGGACCCGATACTGCAAGCGCAACACCTTGTCCGAGGGAGCAGCCACCGTGCTCACGAATGCACCGCGCTTGCCCCCTTCGCGCGCCACGTCCACGAACCGCGCGTAGCCGTTGCCTCCTTTGCGGAACTTCTCGTTCCGAAAACGCACCTCCAGCTGCCGATACTGGAAGTCGATGAAGCCCAGCGGCACGATCAGGTCTACCGCAAGGTTCGCGCGTCGACCCGATGGCGCGTCGAGCACCGCCTCCACCCGAGCCCGCGATGATCCCTTGTCCGTCCGCGCGGCAGCTGGGGTTGGATTCTGTTTTTTTGGGGATGTGTCGGATGAAGGCGTCATCGACGCCGGCCCGGCCCCTGCGGGCGCTCCACCTTGGCAGGCCAGCATGAAGCAGAACAGTCCCAGCGCGAATGCGCTCGTCACTTTCGAGAGCCATCGGTGCGGGTTCTTCCCCAGCACCGTCCTAGGGAGCGGGGTCCTCACGCTCCACGTGGATCTCGACCTTGAGTTGCAGCGTTTCTTTATCATCGACCGAAAACACCGCAAACAGTCCGAACTGATCGCAGTGCGTGTAGTAGGCCCCAACGCTATCGAAATCTGCCTTCAGTTTCACTTCGCTTTTCGCTGGGATGGTCGCGCTAGTGCTCAGCGGGCGCGGGTCCTCGTCATCGTCGCGGATCAGGGCTTGGGGTTTCGGGCGCGCGGAAACCTTGGTCGGCGGCTCGCTGCAGCTATGTCCCGTGCGGTATTCCAGCCTGGTAAGGGTGAGCTTGCGCTGCCTTGCAGCCGTGTTCTTCACAATCAACCTGAAGTGGCCGATCCTGGCTTCTTCACCGCCGTGGGTGTGAGTGGCGTGGACGGGCGCAGCCGTGAGTTTCAGCGTGCCGTCGGCGCTGACGCCTAGCGAGGAGGGCGCCGTCGCCGATGCAACCGGTGGCGATGAACTCGGCGCGGGAGTGGGAGCGGCTGGCGGCACTGCGACGCTCGGCTTGGAGCCGTCTTCATTCGGGGCAGAAGCAGGCGTGCGATCGCATCCGAACGCACCCGAGGCAGCCATGGCAAACGACACGCAAGCGAACGACCGCAGCCGGCCCCTGGGATCTCGACCTACTCGCACGCGCCCAAGGCTCCAATCGCGGCGTTGATCGGAGTGCACGTCGTGTTGCCGCCAAGTCCGACGCAGTCAGCGTTGCTGCAACAGAACTTCACACACACCTTCTTCGTCTCGTGGCATAACCGCGCCAGTGCTGCCGCCGCTACCGCTGGCACCCGCGGTCGCCCTCCCCCACCGTGTGTCACGTATGGCGCGCACGTCCAGGTCGAGGTGTCGCACACATAGCCGTCGGTGCACGGGCACTCTTTGCTCCGCAAATCCACGTCGTCAACGCTGCTACCGCCGAGTACAGCGAAGATCCGGAGGTGCGACGTCGCTGCGCAAGACTCCAGCATGGGCGCTAGGGTAGTCCGCTTGCTGCTTGGAGACCAGCTTCACCGAATCGGGGAAGAGCCGTACCCGCGCTACCCGCGTCATTCGCGAACGAAACGCAACTGCGCTGGATCTGTCACACACGTAACTTGCGACGCCTTCGTCGCGCCGACGGACGTCTACGAAGCGGTCTTTCGTCACGCTCGAGATGCCGTACTCGTTTTTTTCCGCGAAACTCCCGCGTTGCCCACACGCGAAGTCCGCGTGCTTGCAATCCCCGCGAAAACGCTTACCTTCACGCGGTCTCAAACTCCCACGAAAGGGGGCGATCGGTTTCGACGTGGAGACTGAAGGTGAGTCTGCGTGTGCTGGTTCCCGGTCCAGTTCAAAAACGGGACGTACTAATTGCGAACGATAACGCGATCGAAGCTCTCGCGGCCTAATACGCCTAGGAGCCGTCCAACCGTGAGGTCGTCCTAGTAACGGAAGGGCGCCAACCACCAGGGCTGGGTTACCCGAGGAAGCCTTTGATAGGGTAGCTGAGAAACAGGAAAGGCTAGGTCGTGACCGAATTCACGAACTCAGTCGTCAGGGATATGACGACTACGCACGTGAACGAGGGCTGATTGGATGCTTCGCGGACCCGGGTTCGATTCCCGGCGCCTCCACAAGCTAACTAGCGGGAATTCTTGGAGACTGGCGACGAGCCTCGGCCCGTCTCCACGATGTCTCCAAGATTTCCGTTGGCGCGCTGCTCCTGTCGAGCCTTGTCCAACAGCGAAACCGCGCTTGCGCGGTCCGCTGGCGACAGGTGCATGTACTTCATGGTTGTCGTGATGTGCTGGTGACCTGCCAGCTCCTGAATGGCCTTCACGGGCGCGCCCTTGGCCGCGAGCATCGAGCAGAAGGTGTGCCGCAGGCGATGAATCGCCCCAGTTTCCTCCAGCCCGGCCCGCCGCTGGGCCCGCATGAACCAGGAGCGCACATGCTTGTTCGTGAGCTCCTTGCCATCGTCCGTGTACAGCACGCGCGGCCCCCGCAAGTGCCGATGCCCGGACAATGCCCGCGTCAGCGCCTCCGTGGTCGGAACGATCCGACTGCGGAAGCCCTTGGTTTCGGTCTCGATGCCGTTCCACACCGAGCGCCGCACATGCATGAGTCGCCGCCGCAGATCGAGATCGCTGTACCGAAGTGCGATGATCTCGCCCCGGCGTAGCCCCGCGTCGCCGGCCAACAGAACCAACAGGTGGAACTGCGGACCCAGCTTTCGCGCGGCCTCGACAAGGCGCTGGTACTCGAGAAACTCGTACCAGCCCGGAACCTCGCTGCTGACCTTCAACAGCCGGATCCGGCATGGAAGCTCGGGGATCACGCCCCATTCGACCGCGACCTTGAGCGTCATGCTGAGCGTGCTCAACACGTTGTTCACGGTCTTGCTGCTCTTGTCGCCCAGGCTGCCCTTCAGGAGTTGGATGTCTTCGTTGATGAACTCGTTCAGCCGCTTGGTCCCGTAGCGAGGCAAGAGGTGCGTGCGGAACACGCTCTCCTTGCTTTCGATGCCCGAAGGCTTGTGTCGATTGGCCTTGCAGTGGCCCTCGATGAACCGTGGCTTGAATTCCGCAAGTGTAGGCACCTCCTTTAGTAGGGTTGGCGGATCGAGAGCGGCCTTTCCGGCGCGCAGCAGCTCGCTCTCCCGTGCTTCCGCCCAGCGTTGGGCAGCTGTTTTTCCGCTCACAGGCACGCGGACACGCCGCCGAAACGGCGTGCCATCGGGCCATGTGAATCGGATGTCTGCTTCCCATCCTCCGCGCCTGTACTTTCTCAATTTGACCGTCACCGTCGGGAACCTCCCGGCGATGGCGCTCGTCCTTCTGAGAGCGAGTTTAGCAGCTCATCCCGCCGAATGAGGAGGCGCCGCCCATCCCGTACGGCCCCCGGCAACGCCCCGCGCTCAGCGCGGGCGTAGATCGCGGCTCGCGTCGTGCGCAACAGGGCCGCCGCCTCGGCCGCGGTCAGGAAATATGGCAGGGTCCGGATGTCGGATACGCAAGCGTCAGATTGGGCATGGGGATCGGCCACGGGATGCAAATGGCCTAGCGCCTCCATGCGAGGCTGCAGCTGAAGCGCCCCGCCCCGCTTGCTTCAGCAAGCTGAACAAGTCTCAACGACACGCCAAAGCGACAGCAGCGACCAAACAGCGACGTAGAGCGCCGCTTTGAGCACGTTTCAACCGATTCCGGCGCTCGCGTCGTTACCACCAGGTCGCACGGTAGCTTGGAGCCGACATGGAGCCGATATGGAGCGGTCCTGGGTCCGACAAGCGGGCCCTGTGTCGGCTACGTGTTGGGGTAGCGCGTTTCAATCGCTCTAGCGCAGACCAGCGTCGCGCAGCGCTTGTTCGGCCAAACTTCGAGCGATCTTGCCCATTACGGCCTCGATTTCGGTCTCGATGGTCGCGGAATCGCTGTCTAGCCCTTCTTGAGACCGTGGTGTCTTCACGTATTCGCGCGCAAGGTCTCTCAGTTCGTTCCTTTGGGCGAGGATTTGCTCGAACAACGCCCCGCGCTCAGCGTCTTTGACGCGATCAAGGTCGCCGAGTAGCACGAACTCGAACATCTCGACGACCTGGCGCCGGTACTCCGCACCGGCGCGGTCATCGAGAGCGCGATGAACCCCGGCCGAGCCCCCATCTAGGCGATCGAGTTCAGGCTTGGTCTCCTCTTGGGCGCCGGTCTCGCCCAAGGCGCTCGCCGCGTACTTCGCACAGAGACCAAGCGGCACCCAGCGGCCCCAAGCCCTCCTGTGCAGCCCGGCTACCTTGCCCTGGACCCGGTACTTGAACACAGTCCGGTCGCTCACCCCCCGCAACTCGCCGATCTGCAGCGCAGCAACGCGGCTCGGACCGCCCTGAAGTTCGTGCTTCGCAATCACGAGCGCATCCAAGAGCCCCTCCCCCGCCTCGAGCCCATGCCGCGCCGCAAGTTCCCGCACCGCAGGCTCCAAATCCAAGGAGTCCGGCTCGTCCCGGAGCTTGTCGAATAGCGCCGTAGCATCCGTGTGCAACACCACCGCCAGCGCATCGCACTGCGCTTGCCGCTGCTCTTCAACGTGCGCCTCCAGCGCGGAAACCACGGTACTGAGGCACTTCAGCGCGGCGGGATCGTCTTGGGCAGCCGCTCCGGCGCCCTCAGCGACAACAACCTCAACCCCGCCACCCTCGAAGGCGACAGCGAGTTCGAGGAAGTGTTGGAAGGCGGCGCGGAGGCGGTCTGGGGTGAGGTCTGGCTCCTGCGATTCTCTGTTCGGCATTCCAAGCCAAGAATGTCAACGGGAACACTCACGTGCAACCGCGCGCCTCACACCAGAATTGGGAACGATGGCTGCCTCCTTTTCCTTTCTAGCGCAGGAGAAAGGGTCCGCTTGGATGCGCCGTTAGCTCGTGAGCTCGTCTGTCCAGCTTCCCACTCGCCCGAGGCACGCGGTTCATACCGTAGCCAACGCCGTCGGGTCCACGACAGGCGTGGCAGAAATCACGGTGAGTGACCTTGAGCCCCTTGTGATCGCGACATAAAGGTCGTTCACGGTGAACTTCCCCGTGTCTACGACGACCGCGTGGTCGAACTCCATGCCCTTGAGGAGCAGGGTTGAACCTGCGGAGAGACGGGCCAGGCGACGGCCGACGTGGCTCGTACGGCAGCGCCGTCGGCGCAACGCATCAACCAGGTCCGCGTCCTTCTGCTGGCCTACGTCGCGAAGAGTGTTGATGACAGCCCAAAGCAGCTCGCGTCGATAGACCTTCAGGCGAGCAAGGCGAGCAAGTGCGTCGAGTGCCTCGGCCATGGCGTATGGGCTGCCGCCAGCGGCAACTTCAGCAAGCGCGTCGGCGGCTCGTCGAACCTCCGCGGGAGGAGTGTCAGACACTCCGTCGAGTGCCTGCTTTACGAGCGTCAATGGCTCCTTCGACGACGCTGAGATGGAGTACACGAATCGCATCAGGATGCGTGTACGCCCACCTGGGGCGGCACCTTGAAGCTGGCTCATCACGCTCGCCCCGTCCTTGGATTCAACGGGCTCGACGGACTGCACCAAGCTGCCCGTGAGCTTTCCAAGAAGCTGCCCATCCGGGCGCCACTTGAAGACGACGGCAACGCTGCCTGATTTCCGTGCGAGATCGAAACACGCGTCGCGGGTCGCACCTTGCCAGTCAGAGGGGTCGTCGATCTGAATGAAGTGAAGTCGCTCGTCGCTGAGGTCCACTGATCGACGTGCCTCCAACGCCGCACGAGCATCGGTGAGCCAATCACCGAGCGCTGCGTTGTGACCGTCGCGCTTCCAGCGCCACGGCGTCGTCAGCGTGTCGACCTTGGGGAACTCGGCTTCCACGTCCTCGGTCCACGAAGGAAGCTCACCCGCAAACCCGAACACGGCTTGGAGGGGATCTCCGAACACGCGGACGGGAAGCTGAGCGGCAAGCGCGATCATCAGCGCATGCTGGGATGGGTCGCAGTCCTGGTACTCGTCCACGAACACGCCGGTGTAGGAAGCGTCGACCACCTTGCGGATCGTGCGATCGTTCAACAGCGCCTCCATGCGAATTCGCGTTTCGTCCCAGTCAACGCCACCCTTCGCATTCGTAGGCACCCCGCCCGACTTGCCTGGGTAGGCGTAAAGGTACTTTTGACTCCAACCGTCGATTGTGTCGACGCTGGTCTGCTCGCGACTGACGCCAAATCTCCGAAGCCGGCGCCGAATTGCCTCAACGCCGGCGTTGGTATGCGTGAGGATGAGCTGCCTCCCGGTCGCTACGGCGGCAGCCCGAGCGATCACCTCTGTCTTTCCGCATCCGGCCGCGGCGACAACGCTTCCGCGCTTGCAGGCTGCGAGCTGCCGCGCCTGCTGGCTCATGCAAAGACCCACGCACGGAGTTGGCTCACCTTCGTTTCGAGATCGCTACCCTTGATGCCACCGAGGCAGCTCGCGACAATTTCCCCGACGGCCTTGCCATACCGCACGTTCTTGAACCACGCGCCCTTCTTGGCCTTCGCGGCGACCCCGAGCGCTGCTCTGAGTTCAGCCTCGCTCTCTGAGCTGAGCCACGTCGTGGCGTCATCGCTCAGGTGCGCAGTGGAGCGGCCCAATGCCGTACCTAGCTGCTGCAGGACAGCGTATCCATGCTCGATCGCAAGCGCGACGAGCTCCGACACGCCCTCCCACGGGAGATCTAGGAACAACCGCTGTTCGGTAGACACCGCGCCCTCCCATAAGATCGGGAGGACGCCCTTGGTCATCAAGTCAGCGGGAGTCTTCTTCAAGGGAACGTCGGAGTCGGCTAGGACGGCAGTGTCGTACTCCATCTTGCGAAAGTCGAGAGCAACCCCAGCAACGCGGTCAGCACCCCTCGCATCCGCCAAGGCCACACCTCGAACTGCCATCGGATCGCTCGCCTTGGACCACCCGGCGTCAAGGCCCAGCAATAGCCCGAGCTCGGTGGCTCCCTCGCACACGATCACCTTCCGGCTGAGAAACGCCTCAGCGTACGTGATGACCGATCCTTGAATGTCCTCAGAAGGTGTGAGAATTCTCGTTCCGCTCCCGTCCGTACGGACGACTCGAAGATGCTCGACACGGAGCTGGCCGACAGCGATGGGAGAGTGCGTCGTGACGACGACCACCCCCGGTCGTGGAGGCTGAACGGCGTCTCCAGCGTCAGCCGGGGCTGTCGTTGATGGCTCGATCAGTTCGGTCATGAGCCGCCGCACACGGTACGGTTCGAGTCCGTGGGCTACCTCGTCGATGAGCACGACCCCGCCATCCATCGCAAGCGACCGCTGGACAGAGAGGGTGACGAGCCGGCGTGTGCCGAGCCCTGCTCGGCGCACTGGGATTGCACCGTCGTGCAGCGTCACGCCACCGCGGCCAAGACTCTCCATCGGGTCGATCGAGGGTCGGTATTCCGTTCGCGGTCGCACGCCGAAGCGGCTAGCCATGTCAGAAGCCCGCTTCGCGGCTTCGCCCATCCTGGGCATCATTTCCGGAGTGACGGTGCTCCGTGCGTTGCGTCCAGCGTCGGCCAGGATGCGAGCGTGTTCGTCCACGTCGCCGGTGAGCCTTGAGAGCGCCGACCCGCGGCTCCACGTTAGGTGCCGATCGACCACGGCTCCGAGCCGCATCATCCCGAGCCGTTCTCGCTCGCGAGCCGAGATCCGAACATGGTCTGCATGTCGATCGGTGACTACATACCACTCCGGCTCCAATGACTCGTCGACTCGCAACCGAAGCGTGATGACTTCCTCGTCGCCTTCCTCCGGCTCGTCGCGGATCTCGGGCTCATCTGCTCTGTAGCCACGTAACCGGAGGCCAAAGTGCGTGTCGCTCAGAAGTCGCCGCGGAAGCTCGCCGATCGTCGCCTCGATGACGATGGGCCGAGAGGCGTCACCGTCATGAAAATCGGCGTCGTCGAAGCTCGGGTTCCATCTGGGCGACAAGACGAGTTCGATCGCGTCCAAGATAGTGGACTTGCACATGTCGCCCGGGCCCACGAGGCACATGAACTCGCCAAGCAGGTGCCAATCGAGGTTCTTGATCCCTCGGAATCGTTCGATCTTGAGATGACGCAGCTTCATCCTCCCCTCCCTCAGAGTAGCCTAGACTCCCATCGCCTCCTGGGCATACTCCGCGAGCCACTGCTTCCGCGCCGCAAAGTCCGGCATCGCCCGCTCGACGCGAAGCCAGAACTCCGGCGTGTGGTGGGGCTCGTGCAGGTGGGCCAGCTCGTGAACGACGATGTAGTCAATGATCCGCGGCGGCAGCAGGATCGTCCGCCAGTGGAAGTTGAGGGTCGCGTCCTTGCCACATGAGCCCCAGCGGTAGCCGAGGTCCTTTACGACGACCCCACTGGGTTCGACCCCAACACGGCCGGCGAGGCGAGCCACTCGTTTCGGCAGCCACGCGAGAGCGTGCTCCGTGTACCAGGCGATCATCGTGGCTCGGCCGGTCATCGCCACGTCACGGCGCATCTTGAACCGCCCTCGGTCGAGCTTCACAGGGACATCCTGGCGTTCGACCAAGAGAAGACGGTACCCACGTCCCAAGTACGGGAAGCCCTCGCCGCTGACGTACTCCTTGGTTGGGGCGTCTTTCAGCAGGGCCTCTTTTTCGGCAAGCTTGCTGTAGATCCAGAACCGCTTCTCCCGCACGAACCCCTCCATCTTCTTGAGCGGACACGTCTCGGGGGCGGAGAGGACCAACTCGCCGCCGCGGTCGACGGTGATCTGGACGGTCTGCCGACGCGGACTGCGGCGGACCTCGAAGTGCAGGTCATCGACGACGAGCGAGTCCATCAGGTCACCAGCTTGCCGTGGTTGGCCTTGGCCAGCTCAAGGAGCCGGTCGGCGACTGTGTCGGCATTGTCGAAGTCGACGATCTCGTGGTCGGTGAGGAAGACGAAGAGCTGGCCATGCAGCTCCTCCTGGCGGACCGAGTTCTTGAGGAAGCCGACGACGTTCACGCTCTGGCGGATGTTCTCGACCAGCTCCTTGGTCTTGTCGGCGAGCCATTTGATGTCAGCGCCTGCGACCGGGGCTTCCTTCTCCCGCTCCTCCTTCAACACGTCGAAGAACGGGGCTTCGACTTGGGGGTCGAGGCCGAGGCCCCCGTCCTTCTTTCGGCCACCCACAACCTCCTGAACGAAGGGCTTGAGGGCCAGGGCGAGCTGCTCCCAGTCCTCGCCGAACTTGGCGATGATCTCGTCCAGCCGCTCTGAGAGCTTGCCGTAGTGGACAGGATCTTCGTCGAGCTTCTTTTTGATGTGGTGCCTTGCGGCGTGCTCCATCTCCGACGCCTTGGCCCTGGGGGACACTTGTTTGTCGACGTGGCCATCGAACGAGGCGTCGGTGATCGCAATAGGTGGGATCTTGGGATCGATCCCGAGCGAGATGACGTGCTCGTCGATGAGCCGCTGGACCTTGCGGCCGACGGCCTTTCCTAGCGGTGGCAGGCCGTCCCGATAGAGCTTCTGGGCTCGCGTGTAGATTTCGCCGAACAGGGCGGCGTCGTTGACGAACGGGAGCGCCTCGGGTCGGGGGAGCACGAGATCGAGCGTGGCCAAGAACTGCTTCAGCTTCACCGCAAAGACGGCCCGGAGCTTCTCGTCCTTCAGGAGATGGATGCAGTCTTCGATGTCGGTGTGTGGATCCACATCGCGGCTGGTGAAGATGGCGAGCACCCGCTGGTGGCGATCACGCAGCTTGGGCACCTCATCGTTCAGGCTCTGGAGGGCGCCCTCGATGTCCTCGTCCGTGTAGGCACTCAGCGCATCCTTGAGGTGGCGGGCAACCCCAAAGTAGTCGACGACGATGCCAGCAGTCTTGCCATGCCCGGTTCTGTTCACACGGGCGATGGCCTGGAGAAGCTCGGCCTCGCGGATCGAGCGGTCGAGGTACATGACACCCTCGATGGGGGCGTCGAAGCCGGTGAGCAGCATCGATTTCACGACCAAGAACGCTAGCGGGTGGCACTTGGTCGGATCGTCGTGGAAGAGGGGTCGCTTGAACTCGCCGTTGGCGCCGGTGCGGAGGGCGATCTTGGTTCCGTCGGTCCACTCCTTCCACTCCGGCGGATCGTTGTTCTCCGGGGAGATGACCGCGGCGAACTCAAGGGTCTTGAGGACATCGAGGTTTCGCCACGCTCGCACGGCCGCCCGGAGCGTCCGCGGCTTGTCGGCTAGCTCCAGATCGTCGAGAGCCCTGGTGGCTTCGTCGAGTTCGAGGGCCTCTTGCACCAGCTCGTCGCGGGCCTCCTCGAACGCCGCTTGGTAGAGCACGGCAGCTCGCCGGCTGTAGGCCACGACCTGGGCCTTTAGGCCGTTGGGCAGGATGTGCTCGACGTAGTGCCGGAGCATGTCCCGCGCCTTGGCGTTCACGAGCTTCGGGGCTTCGAGAATGGCCGCCTTGGTGGCGTACTTGCGCTTGATCGCCTCCACCTCTTCCGCGGGTCGATCATCGAACATGTCCTCGAAGAGCTGATCGAGATCGCGGCCGTCGGACACGGCCCCCTCGGCGGTCCGACCTTCGTAGAGAATGGGTACGGTGGACCCGTCGGCCTCGGCCTCCTTGATGGTGTACCGATCGATGAACTCGCCGAAGATGTCGTGGGTCCGCTTCTTGGCGCCCATGATGATCGGCGTACCCGTGAAGCCGATGCGGGCGCAGTTGGGCAGCGCCTGCATGAGCTTGGCGTGGAGGGCACTCGTGTGGGAGCGGTGGGCCTCGTCGACCATGACGAGGATTGCCTCGTCGTCGTTGAGCTGGCCGAGATCGCCCACTTCGTCGTCGGCCGAGAGCGAGTCGAGATCGCGATCGAGGTACTTCTGGATCATCGCGAAGACGAGGCCCGGCCCCTTGGCGGCGAGGAGCTTCTTCACGTGCCCGATGTTGCGGCCGACCTGCACCGTCTCCCCGGTCAGTGTCGCGGTGTCCGAGAGCTGACTTTGCAGATCCTTGCGGTCGGTGATGATCACGACCTTGAAGCGACGCAGCTCGGCGAGCGACCGCATCTTCTTCACCAGGAACACCATCGTGAGGCTCTTGCCCGACCCTTGGGTGTGCCAGACGATCCCGCCGCGGCGATCGTGCTCGCCATCTTCTTTCCTGGTCTTGCCCGATGTGAGGCGCCGCACCGCAGCCTGCACGGCTCGGAACTGCTGATACCGGCACACCACCTTGAAGGTCTTGCCCGTGTCCCGCTTGAAGATCGTGAAGTGTCGGATGATGTCGAGCAGGTGGGCGGGGCGAAGCATCCCCGCGATGAGCCGGTTCTGGCTGGAGAGTTGGTCCTTGCTCAGCTCGGCCTTCACCTGATCGAGGGGGACAGGCGCCGTGTCCTTCCACTCCAGGTAGTGCTGGGTCTCGGCACGGATGGTGCCAACGCGAGCTTCGTCGTAGCTCGTCGCGACAAGGAACTGGTTGGTGAAGAAGAGCTTCTCGTTCCCCTCGTTGTCCTCGACCTCCGCCGCCGCCTTGCGAGCGTTGTGGTAGCGGCGGAGCTGGTCGATGGCGCTCGGGATGGGCTCCGAGACGGTGGGGCTCTTGCACTCCACGACGACCACCGGGATGCCGTTGATGAAGAGCGTGATGTCGGGGCGGATCGACCCTTTGGATTGACCACCAGGGCAGTCGACCTTGAACTGGTTGATGGCGGTGAAGACGTTGTTGTCGGGGGTGTCCCAGTCGATGAAGTGAACCGTCTGCGGTCGGCCTTGGTCCCAGTCCGGCAATCCCTCGACCGAGGTGCCCTTGAGCAGCAGTTCGGTGGCCTGCTGGTTGGCCTCCATGAGCCGCTTGCTGGTGATGCGTTCGAGGACGGCGGCGGCTTGGGACGCACGGTCGTCGTCGAGCCATGGCTCGCCGTCCCGGAGGTTGATGCGCTTCAGGGCCTTTTTGAGGTCATCGAGGATGAACACGTCGCGGAACGTCTCGCGACCGGTTACGGAGGGGTGGTCGAGGCTGCCCGTGATGAGCTTCCAGCCCATCATGGCGAGCTGGTCCATGAAGGGCTGCTCGACCTCCAGGAACTCGGGACCGCCGCTCATTCCGCCGCGTCCTCCAGCAGCGGGGTGACGCGGACTCGGCCGGTGAGGAGGTCCTCCATGAGGCCGTTCTTGAGGAGGCGGAGCTTGGCGACCTGCACGTCCTCACTTGCTATTCGCGCCGCAAGAGCGTCTACACGAGCAACGACCTCACGCTGCTCGTTCAACGAAGGCCAAACTAATCTCAGCTTCTCGATGCGAAAGAGGGCGAGCTTCGGCACACCTCCACCCGTGCCCTTCTCCACTTCGACCTGGGCTTGCACCGAAGCATCGTTGATCTGGAACGCCACGAAACGGGGGTCGAGAGGTGCATTCGGTACGAGCCGAGCTGCGTTCTCGGTGAGGATAGTCCGAACGGACGGAACAGCGTTGTAGACACCGGCGTAGCCCAGTGACCCAGCGATCGAGATGAACAACTGGCCGTCCTCGATCTCATAGCGGCCAAGCGCAGCAAAGGTCTCCGGCCGTAGTGGCATCAAGCTGGCCACGGAGTAGCCTCGCCTGTAGAAATCAGTCACCCGGAGATAGTTGAAGCCTGTAGACGCCTCCGCGTAGCTGTGACCGGCCGGGAGTCGCTTTCCACCCTTTACGACCACACGGGTGACGAGCGGCGCAACCTCCCACCCCTTTGGTATCCGCCCCAGCGGGGAGTGCTTGAACTGCTCGGGGTGGCGGTCGGGATCGCGTAGCTCGCCGTTGTCGTCGATGCCTCGGGTGAGCAGGTCGTGGAGCAAGCCCTGCTTCACCTGCTTGAGCTTGGCGATGAGCTGCTCGGTGCGGCGGATCGCCTCGTCCACCGTGTCGAGCACCTCGGCGATCTGGCGTTGCTCGGGGAGGGGTGGAATACGGAGGTCCACTCTTCGGATCGCAGAGCCAATGATCTGAGGCTGAGCGGACCCCGTTACAATATCGCCCAATCCACGATGCCGAAGGGCGTTGGTTAGGAAGATGGGGAGCACAACCTCCTGATTGAGGTCATCGAGCGCCATTGCGTTTCCCGTGATGTAGCAGCGGGGTGGGGTTAGCAGCACCTCGCCGCAACTAGCTCCTCGACAGGTCACGGCGACCGTCGGCTTCTCGTGGTTGTAGGTGGTGTGGAAGCCGATCTGGCCGTTCGCACCGAACACGGGGTATCCAGTGTCCGCCATCTGCGATTGGGAGATGGTTGGCCATTGCTTGGGGCGGCACACCTCGCCCAGCGACAACGCGGTCCAGTCGTCAGCCATACCCAAGCTCCCCCAAGAACCCCCGCAGCTTCTCCGTTGCGGCGTCTCGCTCCTGCTCGATGCTCGTCAGCGTGACGCGGTACTTGTCCCACCAGCCCTCGAAGGCCGCGACGACATGCTGACGATGCTCGGCAACATAGCGACTGAGGATGGCGTCGAGGTCGGCTCGCAAGATGCCCAGCACCAGCTCGCAGGCCGCTTCTTCATCGAGAGCTGACCGGGCCTCGGTGAGGCGCTTGGTGAAGTTGCCCTCCCTGGTCTTGAGCTTCTTCTTTACCTCGGAGAGCTGCTTCTTGAGGGCCTTCACCTCGTCTTCGGAGAGCGCCTCTTCGTCGTCCTGTTCACCGTCTTCGTCATCCTCGTCCTTCGAGGCGGTGGCGCCCTTGATGGTCGCGTCCAGCTCCGCCTTCTTGGCCTCCAGCTCGGCGATGGCGTCGAGGTACTCAGGAAGCAGTCGCTTCACGAGCCGGTGATCGAAGGGGTTATCCTTCGACTTCTTGTCGTCCATCGCGGTGAGGATGCTCGTCTCCCACGCCTCGACCAGACCGACGAAGCCACGGGCGGTGACCGTCTTGAGGTCGTTCTGGATCTCGTGCCACCAGGTAGCGACGACCCCCGACACACGGAAGCGATCGAGCAGCCCGACGGGCCGGAGCGCATCCTCGAAGCTCGTGAGCATGTCGGCTCGCAGCTTCATCAACTCCTTGGACTCGGGCAGGTCGGCGATCCCTTGCTGGACGTTCTCCCACCAGCCCGACACGGCATCGGAAAGCGCCTGCTCCTTCTTCGTGACGCCCTTGTCGGCCTCGATGCGTTTCTTGAGGTCCGCCTTGTCGGCGAGGTCGTCCTTGAAGTCGAGGTAGCGCTCGTCTCGTTCAACGAGGAGGTGCCGCGGGTCGAGACCGTGTGCCTCGAACGTCGAGCGCTTCTCCTCGATCTCGCTCTTGGGGATCCCGCCGTAGAGGTGGGCACGGACATCGTGCGGCTCGGGCGGCGGGGCGTTGTCGGCGTAGCGGCGGATGTTGAGGTTGTCGTCGTTGTCGGCAAGCTCGTCGCGGGTGACGATGCGGGCGAACCCGTCGATGTCCGCGAACGCCTTCCACGCGGAGACGATCTTCTCGATGTGCTCCGGGTAGAGGTAGTTCTGCGCCCGACCCTCGTAGAACTCGCGGTCGGCGTTGATGAACAGCACCTTGCCCTGCCGCTCCTTGGGCTTCGCACCTGGTGCTCGCAGCACCAGGATGCAGGCGGGGATGCCGGTGCCGTAAAAGAGGTTCGGGGCCAGACCGATCACCGCGTCGAGGATGTCCTCGTTGAGGAAGCCCGAGCGGATCTCCTTCTCGGCGCCGCCACGGAAGAGCACGCCGTGGGGCATGACGGTGGCCACCATGCCGCCGGGCCGCAGCACGCTCACCATGTGCTGCACGAACATGAGATCGGCCTTCTTGCCGCCCTCGGGGCAGAAGCCGAAGCGGAACCGCTCAGGGAACGGGATCCCTTCCTTGGTGTAATTCTGGCTGAACGGCGGATTCGTGATCACCCGATCGAAACGCATCAGTTCGCCACCCTCGGTGTGTTGGGGTTCGGCGAGCGTGTCCTCGTGGCGGATGTCGGCGTCGGGGATCCCATGCAGCAGCATGTTCATTTTGGAGATCGCCCAGACCCCGCCGTTCGACTCCTGGCCGTAGAGGCCGAGGTTCTTGGAGTTGAGCCGGTGCTCGTCGAGGTACTCCTTGCTCAAGACCAACATGCCGCCCGAGCCTGAGCACGGGTCGTAGATCCGCATCCCTTCTCGGGGTTCGGCGAGCCGGACCATCATCCTGACAACGGACCGCGGCGTATAGAACTCCCCGCCCTTCTTCCCGGCCGAGTCGGCGAAGTCCCGGATGAGGTACTCGTAGGCCGCGCCCAACAGATCGGGGTACTCGAAGTCCTCGTTGCGGAGCCGGTGCTCCGAGAAGTGCACGATCAGATCCCGCAGCTTCTTGTCGGGGAGGAGGCGCTTGCTGCCGACCTGGGCGATGAAGTTGATGTGCGTGACCACGCCGCCGAGGGCCGTGTTCTGTTCCTCCAGGGCGGCGAGGGCCTTGTTGAGCCCGCTCCCCACGTCCTTGTGCAGCTCGTCGCGAAGGTAGGCCCAGCGAGCCTGCTCGGGCACGTGGAACGTGTCGGCGTAGAAGCTCGGGTGGTTGGCACGCTTCTCCGCGTCGGCCTTGGACCGCCCCTTCTTGGTCTCCCGCTCGACGATCTCGTCGAACCGGGCCTCGAACACGTCGGAGCACCGCTTCAGGAAGAGGACCCCAAAGATGTACTCCTTGAACTCCGAGGCATCCATCTTGCCGCGGAGCAGGTCAGCGGCAGCGAAGAGGTGGCGTTCGAGCTGGGGGAGCGTCAGGGGCATCGGCGTCGAATGAGGGTACTGTGGGAGTCACCCGGCGCGACCCCCGCCGGGTGAACGGTAGGCCATCTGTGGCGCCGCGTGAACGTTGGGCCATAGGGACGCGCGAGATCGGCGTCCGACAAGCCGATGAGTAGCGTTCTGGCCCGCAAAACCGCCGCCTGCGGCGGCCCGGGCGCAGCGGTGCGTCGCGGGCTAGGTGCCGCCGAGAACCGGCACGACCCCCTTGCTCTCTGCGGGCTTTGCCATCTCGGCCCTGAACCGATCTAGCGCACTCTGGACACGGGCCTGGAAGGACGCATCTTCTTTCGGGTCGACACCTGCCAAGGGTGACTCGATTCGCTGGCAATGGACCCCGTAGGTCAAGGACCGCACGATTTCTGAGCCGGCGCCAGCGACAGTCTCGAAGAAGCTCCACTCCTCGATGGCGTGTTCAGGCGCGTGCGTCACGAGGTGGTACCCATGTGCCCACGTCCGAACGCTTGGACCGAAGGTGGTGAGGTGCAGGGCGAGCGTCTCCGGCACGGTTGGTCCAGGAAGCCATTCGACGTCCTCCATCGTCTGCGCAGAGGTGAGGAGCACACCTGCGAACGGGTTGTTGGGCATCCGCAACGTGCTCCCGATTTCCTCTTTTAGCGCACCACCGAGAACGCTGTGCGACTCCTCGATAGCGAGCACTGGCACACCGTCGTACTTGCTCGCCCAGGCGCGTTCCTTTTGAACTTTGTCCCAGAGCTGACCGCTGACCCGCTGCAGTTCCGCTTGTCGCACAGGGAAGAAGAACCTCACCTGACAGCGGCGCTTCTGGCCGGGCAGTGGGTGCAGCGCCGGAAGGGAAGCCTTGCTGACTGATATGCCCTGCTGCTCGTAAGAGCCCGGGCCACGCCTCTTCCACGCTTCACAGAGAAGGTCCTCGGCGACCTTTGTGTCTCCGGCGCGAAGTGGCACCTGGGCGAAAGTGATGTCTAGCAGCCAGTCTCCGGGCATCGGATGAAAGAAGAAAAGCCGAAAGAAGTGGTCACCCAACAACTTGCACGCGGCGCGGAGGAGCTGGATCGTGTTCGTCGCCGAGCGGAGTCGGTAGCACGCCACGGCGCAGGTGTGTCCTGATTGGCTCACGAACTCGACATCGGGCCCCGCCTGCGACCCGCCCAGACTGATCAGGCTCTGCCCGCCGCGCTTGAGCGTCGCCGTCAGGCGAAGTTCGTAGCGCATGTCGTCGTAGGCCGAGACATCCGTGCGTAGGCGCTTGACGAGACCCTCGAAGCCCGGGGTGCCCTCAACCAGGCGCAAGTCGTCCGCGAGGTGATGCAACGCGATCCGGTGGTTCGGATCCACCGAGGTCCACATCTTGCGCACCGGATGCACCATGGGCAGCCTGGCTGGTGGGAGCAGCCTGCGGATCACCTCAGCATCCAGCGCCGCGTCCAACGACCCGTCGATGCGCGCGGTCATCCACCTAGCCGGCGGTTCGGTTTGGGGGTGCTTCGCCTTGGCCATGACTCCGCCGACGGCGTAGCACAACAGCCTTGGGCAGCCCGGGTTCGCTCAAACCGCGGCTAATACTGCGGGCAGCCCAGCAGCTGTGGATCCAGCGAGTGACCAAGAATTGTCAGGCTCAATCGTGCTTGTGCGCGCGCGCACCCAGTCTTTGCAATGAGATCAGAAAACTCCTTTTGGTTTCGGTGAGTTGGCGACTCGACAAAAGAAATTTCGCCGCTCGCGTCAGCATGGCCCCCGCGCGATGCCAGATTGGGAGTGACTCGGCGATTCGAGGCCGAGCAGGAGGCTCTGATGCTGCTTGTGCGCAACTTGATTCAATACGTCGTGTCATTCTACCCCGACAACCTGCGAAGGAAGTGTGAGCGGGAGGTGCCAAGGCTGTCTGTGGCGGCGACCCGGCTGGCGCTCGAGGTCCTTGACGCCGAGCTCAACGGGCACCGCTACAGCGACGCAGTTCGCGATCCGTCGTTTCCGACCATGAGCAGACTCCACTTTGGATTGGGCGACACACTCCAGTGGCGGCTACCGGATGAGATGATCGAGGCTCTGCGCAACCTGCTGGGACACGCGGTGGCTGGCGATTTCGACCCTATCCGGCAGCTCGTTTTTGCCGTTGCAACCCGCCGGCGAGATCCTGAGGCTGCACTTTGCCGGTTCCTTCTGTGGGAAGCGATCAGGCTCAATTTGCTCGTCGCAACGTGGGACGAGCCAGCGTTTGAGGCAAGGGGACTGCTGACAGACGCCGAAACGAACGCAGAGCAGGTCCTTGCCGAACTTTTGGCCGTTCCAGCTATGCTGGAGGACGACGTACGCCCGCTGCACGTCCTGGTTGCCGCGGCAGCCGACCATCTTGAGCGTTCTGCTTCGAGGTTCAATACCGCCCTTGAGCGACACAGCCACGCGCTTGAGGAGTTCGCGTCACGGCAACGGGTTGTGCACGTCGCGCGCCAGCTTGACTCGAGGTCCGCCGCGGCACTTTGGCCGGGCGAGTCGCAAGACGAGCTTGGCTCTCAGCGGATCGCAGATCGCTATCCGCATCATTTCCCCAGCGCCAACGCTGTCGAGGCCCAGCGCACAAGGACCGTTCGCCGATTGCGTGACAAGGGCATACCGAAACCATCGGGCGATCGCCTAGTTGATCAACTTCGAGAACACGCGATGGAGGCGCAGTAATGAACACCAGGAAGGCTAGCCGCAAGAGGTGGGACGCTGTGCGCTCCGAGCTTTCTCTGGCGGGCGGCGCGACTGCACGCATCCCGAAACACACCATCCCTCACCCACGAGACGCGGGCGCGCGGCCCACCTCGACGTTTCCCGAGGGTCAACTCGCCGACTACGCCTTGGACGCGACGGACGGCCCCCCTCTAGTCGTTCGGGAGTTTGCCGACAACTTCGAAGTCGCACTCGATGGCGTAGCAATGACGGCGAAAGTCGTCCAATCGGTGGAACAGCACCCAGGAGCGATGATGTACGTCGGAGCCGCGCTGCTCGGCGGTGCGGTCGGTTCGTCGATCAGTACGAAAAGAGAAGGAGCGCTAGTCGGCATCGGGCTCGGCCTGCTGTTCGCAGCAGCGCTCGACTCGACGTTGGACGATCCGAGCAGACGTGGCTGACACCCATGAGTCTGCGCCCCGCTCGGAAGGCTCGCGCTGTCGCTGACGGTGCCCGCTCTCACGGTCCCGCGCAGGCGCAACACGTTCCCGAGCCACAAACATCCGAGAAGCTATCCAGAGTGTTCAGGTTCGGGTGCTTGCTGAGGATCGCCACGACGCAGGCGGCGCAGGAGCCGCCGGCGCAGTAGAGGGAGGCGGGGAGTGCCTTGGTTTGGCAGAGGGCCGCGCAGTCGGTGTCGTTGCAGATGGCTCCGCCCGTGCCGCCTGTACCGCCCGTAGCTGGGGTGCCACCGCCGCCAGCGGGCGTGCCTCCTGTGCCACCGCCGGTCCCGCCGGGGGTTCCACCAGAACCACCGCTAGCGCCACCGGTGTTGCCGGTGCCCGCGGAACCGCTCGTTCCACCGGTGGCTGCATTGCCTGCTGCGCCGCCACTGGCCCCGTTCGACCCAGCCTTTCCGCCAGCCGGCGTGCCACCGGTTCCGGAGGTTCCCCCACTAGCGGAGCTAGCTGCTGCACCGCCGCCACCGCTTGATTGCTCCACCTGCCGACTGTCTGAACTGCAGGCGACGTGGGCACACAGAGCGAAAGCAACGTGTGTCCACTGAGATATTCGGTTCATGAGGCGCCTCCTCGGCACGGGCCAACGCGTCGCTTCGTCTAGGTCGGTGCGCGGGTCCAATCGAGAGCGACTGTTCACCAAGCTCCTCCTAGGCGGACGCCGACATGTCGGTTCGAGACGGTCGAGGACAGGCTCACGGAGCGCGGCGTGGTCTCGGGCTTTTGGGACGGTGCGGTGAGCACCAATGCAGCTCCGCCTGCTAGGGCGAAGCCGCCGACGAGGAAGGCGACGTTGGCGCGGGCTCGGTTCGATTCCTCGTCGGCGCGTTGGCTGTCGTAGATGGCTTTGGCGTCGCAGGGGCTGGTGGGACAAGTTGCTTCTGCTCGGTCCGCGTGTTGCCCAGCGCGGTGCCAGGCGAAGAGGCCAATTCCGGCGCCGACTAGGCCCGCGCCACCGACGGCGAAGCCGATGGCCCGCTGGGTGACTCCGTCCGACGACTCGTCGTGAGCGTTCGCCGACGAGCCGGGCCGATCGACAGCCCCGGCTGGTCGATGCTCTTTCTTAGGGAGCTGCAAATTCGGACCGACCCCAACAACAATCTTCCGAGATTGGCGTTCGGCGAGCTCGATCTTCGTGGAGTGTGGCGCCCGGCCCTCGGCTTCCACGGCGATCATGTAGACGCCGGGGTTCAGAGGAGTCGGCTGGCCAATGCGCTGCCTTGGGATCGCGCTGCCGTTGAGTGTAACGATGGCGTGCTTTGGAGTGTGGGGGTCGAGGTTGATGGTCAGACGCGGCACGCGCTTGTCTAGCGCCGCTAGTTGTCGCTTCACGGGTGCGACGCGTGGATCGGTCGCTCGGAGCAGCTGGAGGGCGTTGCGCTGTGCTCGGAGTGCGTCAGCGAGCCGGCCGAGCTTTTCGAAGCAGTCGCCCAGGTTGACGGCCGTACCAGCAGCGGGATCCAAGCGATAGCTCTGCTCCAGCTTGGGGCACGCCAACGCGAACTCGCCCGACTTCATCAGGGCGCGGGCCGCTCGGAACAGGGCCTCCGCTTTCGCGGCGTCTCCGGGCTGAGCGTGAGCGAAGCTCGTCGCCAGCAGAAACGGGAATAGAAGGCGCAATGCTCTCACCTGCGTTGGTCTTTCCAGGAAGTCGCTGGAGCCTTGGGTCGAGGCTTGATCACCGGAGAACGCACGGGTTTCGCCTCTGGAGATTCCACGACCGGCAATTCATCTACGGAGATGACGCCACCGGCCGGCTTCTTCGCGGCGGGGGACTCAGCGGTGCTGCCGTCAGCACGCCCGGCATCAGCATCGTCTGGAGGAGCTTCCGGCTCTGAGCCGGTTGTCATCAGCGAGGTGTTTGGCCGCGCGGTTTCTGCGGCGCGGCCCGCGGTGTGAGAGCTCACGAGACTCGTGAGTACGATGACGATCGCGGCAAGTGCGCCAACTGCCGCGATAAGGGCGGCAATCCAAGCCGCGGGAGGCATGCCAAGGGCGGAGGAGCGCAGAGGAACGCCGGTTCGGCCAGAAGCAACTGCTGGTCCGGTGCCCTCGGACTCGAGAGTGGGCGGGAGCGACATGCCAGCGGACGGAAGAGTTCGATTGGGGACGACCTCGGGCACCGTGAGTTTCGGGTGGGTGGAGATCGGCGCGCCGTGCATTGAATGAAACGCGTGTCGCAGTGCGTCTTGCATCGCCTGGGCATCTGCCCATCGCTCGGACTTGTCGAATGCTAGTGCGCGGTCCACCAGGGCGGCCACGGGTTCGGGCACGCCATCTAGGATGTCTGCGAGGGGCGCCGCTTTCTGCGTGACCGCAGCAACCAAGACCTCGTTCGTGGTTCGGCCTTGATGCACAGGGCGACCAGTGAGCAGCGCGAACATGGTCGCGCCAACGGCCCAAAGATCGGCTCGCGCGTCGACCTCGTCCCACAGTCCCCGCGCCTGCTCGGGTGCCATGAACGCTGGGGTGCCCATGGTGGATCCATCTCGCGTTGCCTGGCTATGGCTGGACAGTTTGCGCAGACGCGCGATTCCGAAGTCGAGCACCTTGACTTGGCCGTCGCGGGTCAAGAACACGTTCTCGGGCTTGAGATCGCGATGAATCACCCCCTTGGCATGCGCGTCGACGAGAACGTCGAGCAGCTGATCGGCCGCAGCAAGCACCTCGTCGACGGGCAGCTTGCCCCCTGCCCTGGCGACGCGCGAGTCCAAGCTCTCGCCGTCGAGCAGCTCCATGACCAAGAAGATTGATCCGCTCTCGTCTTCGTCTTCGTCCAGCACCTTGACCGCACCGTCATGGGCGATGGTGTTTGCGACCCGACCCTCCCGGAAGAAGCGCGATCGGATGTGACTGTCGGCACTCAGCTCGGGGTGCAAGATCTTGATAGCCGCGCGGGAACCGTTTCGATGCGTGCCCGCGTATACCGCTGCCATGCCTCCGACTCCGAGCAGCACATCTAGATGCCACTTTCCACGCAACGTGCGACCCACTCGCGCTTTGGCGCGCATGAGCACTGGATCAATAGCGGCGGTTGGGGAATCCATGGGTGACCCGGGGGCGAACACAATCTCTTGGATATATAGTATTCCACTCTGTTGGATGGTCGCAAGGTTGACCCAAACGGGCTCTCCTGAGTGGCGTGAAGAAAGCCGGACACGCCAAGTTGGGCGGCAGCCTGCGGGAGCGTCGGGAAGCAGTCGGCTGGAGCCAGGCCCGACTTGCCGAAGCCGTATCCGTCAGCCCGAACTACATCGGCGTGCTCGAGCGGGGGGAGAAGCTGCCCACCCTGGAGACCTTGGCAGCACTCGCGGACGCGTTGGGAGTTTCCTCAGCGGAGCTACTCGGCGGCAGCGAGCCTGCAAAGGACCCATGGCTGGACGAGGTGATGGCCGCGGCACGCGCGATCCCGGCGGAGCACCGCGCTTTGGTGCTCGCTTTTGTGCGAACGGCGGCGACGGTGCGCAGCGGGGCGGTGAAGAAGCGGGCGGGGAGGCCGAGGAAGCGGAAGTAAGGGGGGGAAGCGTGCAGCGGCCGACGCCAATCCAACGGCTCGCTCATACACACAGGTGACAGGCAATGTCCACCCGACGTTGCGGCCATGCGAACCAGACGTACGCTTGGGGTATGGGTAGCGACTCGCCAGGAAAAGGGATCCGCACCGCTCGGCCGCGCCAGCCGTTCGATATGTCGACGGACTACGGAAGGCGGGTGCGTCATGCGGAGAATCTGCTTCGCAATTCTGGGCTTCCGACCGGCACGGCAGACGGTTGGGTACTCGCGTTCTCGGACGAACGGGACCCGATGTTCTCGATCGAGGCGTGGCTCCGCTCGGGCTGGCGTGACCCGGTTCTTGTTATGGCTTGCCTCAGAATCTGTCACGACCGTGCTGAAGCCGAAGATTGCCTGAATCGATTGAATCTACCCCTGGATTCCGCATACAGGCCGGGAATTGGGTCACGACTCGCGTCAGCGATGGCACGGCTAAGGAAGGCGGCACCGCCCGAACCTAACGATCCATCGGTTCCGACCAACGTCAGCTGATTGGCTCGTCAGACCTTAGCGAACCCCTTACGTAAGCGATGCGTTTTGGGCCGCCCGCACGGACCCGCCTACGATGCCATGCATGGGGGCGCCTTCGACTGTCGGGCAGTTGATCACGAGGTTCAGAGACAACGTCTCGGCGTACAAGTCTGGCAAGTACAACGAGACGCAGGTGCGGCGGGAGTTCGTCGATCCGTTCTTCGAAGCACTCGGCTGGGACGTGACAAACAGAGCCGGGCATGCTGAGGCCTACAAGGACGTCGTTCACGAGGACGCGATACGAGTAGGGGGCACGACCAAGGCACCCGACTACTGTTTCCGAATAGGAGGCACGCGCAAGTTCTTTGTCGAAGCCAAGAAGCCGACCATCAACGTCAAGTCAGATCCTCACCCGGCGTATCAGATCCGCAGATACGCTTGGTCAGCGAAACTGCCCATCTCTATCCTCACGGATTTCGAAGAACTGGCTGTGTACGATTGTCGAAGCCGACCCAAGCAAAGTGACAAGGCGTCCACGGAGCGCATTCTGTACCTCACCTATGAGCAATATCAGGAGCGATGGTCAGAACTGGAGCAGATCTTTTCGAAAACAGCCCTTCTGAAGGGCGCATTCGATCGGTATGGAGAGGACGCGAAGGCCAAACGCGGCACCGAAACGGTGGACGAAGCCTTCCTAAGGGAACTTGATCGCTGGCGAAAGCAACTTGCACGCAACATCGCGCTCCGCAATTCGAATCTGTCTGTGCGCGACTTGAACGAAAGCGTGCAAAGAATAATTGATCGCGTGGTGTTTCTTAGGATTTGTGAGGACCGCGGGATCGAGGACTACGGGCGCCTGCGCACGGTCGCCGAGTCGAGCGATTGCTACAGCAGGCTCTGCGGAATGTTCGAAAAGGCCGACGCCAAGTACAACTCTGGACTCTTTCATTTTCGAAAAGAAGCGGACAGAGCTTCCGCTCCAGACACGACCACGCCGCAGCTCCGCGTCGATGACCGAGTAGTCAAAGAGATGGTCGGCGACTTGTACTACCCCGAGAGTCCGTACGAATTCTCCGTTCTTCCCGCTGACATCCTTGGAAAGGTCTACGAGGAGTTTCTCGGCAAGACAATTCGGCTGACAAGCTCAGGAAGAGCAAAGATCGAAGAGAAGCCCGAGGTCCGCAAGGCGGGCGGCGTGTACTACACACGTCAAGACGTCGTTGAACACCTTGTTGAGCGAACTTTGGGAACACTGCTTGAGCGTACTACCCCCGAACGGGTTGAACGCATCCGCGTTCTCGACCCTGCCTGCGGCTCGGGCTCCTTCTTGTTGGTCGCCTACCAGCGACTCCTGGACTGGCACCGTGACTGGTATGTGTCGCGAGGGCCGGAGAAGCACTCAAAGGGCCGCAAGCCGGCGTTGTTCCGTGGGTCACGTGGCCAGTGGCATCTAACCGTCGGAAAACGGAAGGAGATTCTGACCAACAACATATACGGCGTAGACATCGATCAACAGGCCGTGGAGGTTTCCAAGCTTTCGCTGTTGCTCAAGGTCCTCGAAGCCGAGGTTGAAGCGCTGCCTAATCGGGCGCTCTTCGATGAACGCGCGCTGCCTGATCTGGGCAGGAACATCGTGTGCGGGAACTCACTCGTCGGCTTTGACTTCTTGTCGACCCTCCCCACAAAGGTGCTCTCAGAAGGTTCTGTTGACATCGAGAGCATCAACTCGTTTGACTGGCAGGAGGCCTTTTCACAAGTCTTCGAGGCAGGCGGGTTTGATGTCGTGATCGGAAACCCTCCGTACCTGTCCTACGCCGGACGCCAAAAGGTCGACATCTCCCCAGAGGTCAGGAAGTACTACGAACGAGTTTACCAGTGTGCGGGCTGGCCAACATCTCACTCGTTTTTCATCGAGCAATCTGTGTCGAAACTCAGCGGCAGATTCGTCGCGTTCATCGTCCCGGACCAGGTGGGCCACCTGGAGGGCTACAAATCACTTCGCAAGGTTCTCGGAGCCGAGACACAACTCGTGGAGGTTCGCTACTGGGGCGAGAACGTCTTCAAGAATGTAACCACTCCGGCGCTAACATTTGTCGCGGACTCGACATCGAAGGAACAGACGTCCGTGATCGACAAAGACGGCACGGTTTCGTCCGGCGACCTCAAGCCCGGCGACTCCTGGTTCTTCTCGCCGCAGAAAGAACTGCTGGACAGGCTGCGACCGAACACCTTCTCAGTACGCCCCTACATCGGAGATTGCGGCATCCGCACCACGCGCGCCAAGGAACAAGTGATTCCACTCGCCCAGGCCCGAAGCTGCGATCTTCCCGCACTCGAGGGAAAGCGAATCGGGCGATTCTGGTGCAACAAGCCAAGCATTGCGGTTCGAACGGACAAGGGGGAGGTCATTCGAAGCGCTGACGAGAAGTATGATGGCGCCGAGTTCTTGATCCGGCAGACCGCGGCCTATCCGATCGTAGGACCCCACCGCCATACCCGGTACTTCCGCAATTCGGTCCACGCGCTGAAGCGACCGGAACCGCCAATGGACGTGCGATACCTGGTGGGACTCCTGAACTCAAAGGTCTTGAGATTCGCGTACGTAGCGGCCACCAGAGAAGCCGGACAGCGCACGTTTCCCCAGGTCAAGCTGGGAGCGCTACAGACATTGCCACTGCGCCGCATCGACTTCGCCAACGCCCGCGAGCGAAAGCAACACGACGACATCGTGGAGCTGGTGCAGTCGCTGCTCGCGCTCCAGGAAGAGTTCGGGGCTGCTCCAGGCGAACGCGAGGCACGGGCGATCCGCCAAAGAATCGAAGTGCTCGACGCGCGCCTGGACGATGCGATCTTTGGGCTTTATCGCCTCGGCAAAGAAGAGCAGGAAGTCATCGAGCAAACGCTTGCATCACTTCCATCTCCCCCGAACTTCCCTGAGACCGTAGGTGCCCCCGGGGCACCGACGAAGGCCACGCGTAGGGCGCGACAAGGCAAGAAGACCGCGTAGACTTGAAGCGACCATGCGGATCGTCACGTGGAACATGGGATGCGGGCCTCGGTCTCGGTACCGCAAGCTCCATGACGAGGCGTGGGCCTACCTGCGTGAAGAGCTGAAGCCCGACGTGGCGCTCGTGCAGGAGGCACTGGTTGACAAGCTCAGGGAAGTCGGCCGCGAGTGTGACGTGACGCTCTGCGACTTGGCGTCCGACAAAGTGGAAGCGGGAACCGCGGTTGTGGTTCGGTGCGCTGGTGTGGCGCCCGGTCCTCTGCTCAGAGTCAGTCCCAGCACGTACATGCCGACTACCAGCGTACTTACGTCAGAAGGACCCATCGTCTTCGCGAGCGTGCATGTGTACCCCGGCGAACAGCTGCACGCCGACCTGGCCAGAATCGTCACGCTGTTGGAGACCATTCTGAGTGGTGGTCCGGCGATCGTTGGTGGCGATTTCAATTCGGCACGGCGGTTTGGTGGGCGTCACAAGAAGTTCTTCGCAGCCGTCAAAGCCGCCGGCTTCCATGATACCCATTGGGGCATCCACGGCCGTGAGGTCCAGTCCTTCTTCACTCGCGGAGAGGTGCAGGACGACCACGTTTTCGTCTCGGCCGCTTGGGACACCAAGGTGATCTCTTGCGACATCATCGACAACGCGGTCGTGCGTCTGCTGAGCGATCACGGACCGGTGGTTCTCGAGCTGGACGTAGCTACAAGTGTCCAACCTGCGGATCCGATACTCACGCGTCTGCTTGAGGTTGCGGCAAAGGAACTGCCCGGCTCGTTGGCCAGCGAGGCCGTTGTGTTTGGCAGCGCGCCGATGGTCCTCGCCGGGCTCAGGGACAAGGCCAACGACCTGGATCTGTTCGTGTCGGAAGACACCTTCGTGGCCCTGGTTGATGCGGGGTGCACGCTGGATACCACGAGGCCGAATGTGCCTCGCATTCGCGTGGCCGAGGACGTCGAGGTATTCAAAACATGGCCCGGCGTGACGTTCGAAGAAGTGTTCCGCGACGCCAGGCCTGTACCCGGCTCCTGTGGGCTTCGCGTCGCCGGTCTTCGGCATGTGCTGGCCGGGAAGCTTGCAAGCAACCGCCAGAAGGACCAGCCCGACATTGCGGCACTTCGTCGTGCACTTGGTCACGAGGTTGACCCGCAACGCCGATAGCGCTGCCTCCAACGTCCAGCAGCATTGATCTCCGCCGCCGTCAGTGGCGTGGTAGACGGATGAAGCTCGACGCCCTCCTGGTCGTTCGCCTCAGCGGAGGCGAGCCGTTCCATGTGGAGGCACAAACCTCGGTTTCGACTTGTTGTCGTTCTGGCAGTGGGCGTGCTCAGGCATCAATGGGAACGCGCTTCGAGGACTCGTGGCGGAGTACCTCGTGGCCCGCGCCGTCGGTGGCGATGGTGGCGTCCGGACCGAGTGGGACGCGCACGACGTCGCTACTCCGACCGGCCTCAAGATCGAGGTGAAGACCTCGGCTTACCTGCAGAACCGGAGGCAAGAGAAGCTCTCATCAATCAGCTTTGACATCGCACCCAAGAGAGGGTGGGAAGCAGCGACGAACACCATGGCCGAGCGGCCATCGCGGACCGCGGATGTGTACGTCTTCGCGGTCCATGCGCATAAGGAAAAGGCGACCCTTGACACGCTAGACCTCTCTCAGTGGGTCTTCTACGTGCTGCCCACTGCGGTACTCAACGACCGGGTGCGAACTCAGAAGACGATTGGCCTTTCGTCGCTCCTGAAACTCGAGCCGACGAAGGTGGGGTTCGAGGACTTGAGGGAAGCGATTTGTGACCGGGACCTCCGATCTTCGGTAGGATTGCGGGACGCCGATGGTGCCTGAAAGCGATATTCGTATTTTGATCGTCAGCGAGGAAGGCCAGTACCCCGCCACGCAGCGCGTGGGGCTGGAGGAACTTGGGTTCGAAGTGGATGCCGCTCGTGGGTGCGAAGAGGCGATCGTCGCCATGGGACGCGTCGGGTACGATGCATTCATCGTCCGTTTGCGGATGGGACCGCCGAATGGACAGGAGACTTGTGAGCGTTTGGTGGCGGAAAGGCCTGGGGCCGTCGTCATTGTCTGCGATGAAGCGCACGACCACGAGGCGTCCGCTGCGGTTCTCAAGGGCGGCGCGGAGGACTACGTCGCGGAATCGGTCGGGCACCGGGAGCTCGGTGCACGGATTCAGCTACGGGTGGCGAGAGCGCGCGGGATCGCGAAAGGGCGCCACGCTGTCGGCGGCACCGCGAACTGGGGCACGCCGGGGCGTTGTCGCTAGCGGGGCATCACTTGTCGGTTTTTTTTCGCCCTGGAGCTTCGCGCGGTGCGCCCGTCAGGCCTGTTTCGAGCGTAGTGGCCCAGTGTGCGGCAGGGATGCGACCCCCACAAAACCAACGACGATCAATCCACGCAACGCGGGCACCATTTGCCGGATTGGACGGTTGATTCCAGGGCTCGCCAGACGTGGCCGCGTGCGCACTTCCAGCGCAAGGGCTTGGATGCGTAGGGGTGACTCGCCGAGAGGCATACGCCGCCGCGGCGGCGGGCGAGTGCGCTGACTCGGGCGATGCCTGCGTCTGGTGGGGTCTCAAGGCAGCGGGGGCACCAGCTGCCGGAGCGGTGGGACTGGGGGGTTGCGCGCCAGCGGTGGCCGGATGCGCACTCCCAGGTGAGCTTGACGCGCACGCCGCGGTAGGCTTTGGACACGCAGCGTCCGCCGCGGGATTGGGCGGAGCGCTGCATGGCTTCGAGGGTGAGCGGTTGGCGTCCGGAGCAATGGGGGCACCAGCTTCCGGCGTAGACGCTTCCGGCCTGTGCTTCCCATTCGTGGCCGATGCCGCAGCGCCACTCGAGGTAGTCACGTTGCGAGGTGTATTCCTGCGACAGGCAGACGCCGCCGCGCTCTTCGGCCTCGAGTTGCATGTCCTCGATGGAGAGCGGCTCGGCTTTGCCGCGTCGCTTGGTGCGGGCGCACTTGGGGCACCAGTGTCCGCTGCGGATGTTCGCGAGGCGAGTTTCCCAGCGATGTCCGTGCTCGCAAACAAAGCGCAAGCGCTCCAGGCTGTTGACGTAGCGCTTTGACTCGCATTTGCCGCCGCGCTGCTTTGCGAGCGCTTGGATCTCGGCAAGCTTGGGCCTGCGGGTGTGGGCGCACTCCGGGCACCAGGCGCCCATCATCACCGTGGCGGATGGCGCCGAAAACTCGTGGCCTTGTTGGCAGCGAAAGCGCAGTGGCCTGGACGCGAGGTGATAGGCGTCCGAGAGACATTGGCCGCCGCGTTGCTTCGCGAGGCGCTTGTGCTCCGCGAGAATGAACGCCCCGATCCCCTTCGCACCGCGCCTGCGACAGTACGGACACCAGGCTCCTCGATTGACGCTGACTGGCTCCTTGAGGAATTCGTGCCCGTCGGCGCAGCGCCAACGGAGCTTGGTGGTGCTGTTGGTGTAGTGGGTCGAAAGACATTTGCCGCCGCGGGCTTTGGCGAGCTTGCGCATTTGCTGGATGGTTCCCAATTGGCGGCCCCAGCACACCGGGCACCAGGTGCCGGAGCCGAGCAGCTGTGACCCCGTTGCGCGCCATTCGTGTCCCTCGCCGCAGCGCCAGGTGAGGTGGTGATTCACCGATCGAAAGCGGCGAGACACGCACTGGCCACCCCGCTTTTCGGCGAGGGCCTGCATGTCCTCCAGGGAGTAGCGTGGTGCCTTGGCGCACTGTGGGCACCAGCTGCCCGACTTCAGTCGCGAGGTGGGCGCGCTCCAGGTATGGCCATGCTCGCACTGCCAGCGTACGGGCTTGGTGCTGCTGGCGATCTTCTTGGCGAGACACTTGCCGCCGCGACTGCGAGCGAGCTGCCGAGCCTCGCGGAGCGTGACTGGCGTGTTGCCCGCACACTTGGGACACCAACGCCCAGAGCGCACGTTGCTTGCTGAGGTGCGCCAACGATGACCTTTGCCGCAGCGCCACTGCAGATCGCTAGTGGCGCCCACGTAGCGCTTGGAGAGGCACGCACCTCCGTGTTGCTTCGCAATGGCTTGCAGTTGCGCCAACGCTTCTTTCGGGGGCAAGCGGCCTCGACACTTGGGGCACCAGGCGCCGCTCTGGATCCCGTCCCAGTCCCGGGTCCAACGATGGCCTTGCCGGCACTGCCACTCGTAGGGGTGCTTGGCGCGAACGTACTTGTCGGCGAGACACTTTCCCCCGCGCTGTCGTGCGGTCTTTCGCATCTGCGTCAGCATCTGCGCCGGAGGCAAGCGCCCGGAACGGCATGCCGGGCACCATGCACCGCCGAGCACCGAATACGGGATCGCTTCCCACACGTGTCCTTCCACGCACTTCCAGCGCAGCTTCTTGTCGACGCTCTCGTAACGCTTCGAGAGGCACTTGCCACCGCGCTGCTTGGCTAGAGCCTGCATCGATTCGATGCTGTGAGGACGACGTCCGGAGCAAGCCGGGCACCAGGCGTTCTTCTTCACGACGGCGATGGCGCGCATCTCGAACACGTGGCCCTTGGCGCAGCGCCACTTGTGGGCTTCGTTTAGGCCCGCGTAGGCGCGACTGACGCAGCGGCCTTTGTGCGCCTGGGCCGCTTTGCGCAGGTCAGCGAGGGTCCAGGAGCGGTGCGGCGTGCTCTTGCGTCGCGTTGCCACGGGCGGGAGCTTCGCGTGGGGGGCGACGGGGCGCAATGGGCGCGGCGGTGCGCGACCTTCATGGGCGACGCGAGCCGGCCGCGCACGCTGGGCACAGCGACGTCGGATTGCGCGAAGTCGCAAGGTGTCCGCTCGCAACGCGTGAACTGGCAGGCGCCGGGCCCGGCGAGGCGACGCTCCGGTCGAAGGCGGGGCGCTGGTCGTCGTGTGAGCGGCCCTTTCTAGGCCAGTTGGCCCCGTCGGAACCCGGGGGGCGCCGCCGGGTCTCCACGCGCTCGTTCTTGCCGGCTTTTCCGACGCTGAGCAGGGTTTCCGCGGGAAAATACCATTGCGCAGTGCGACCCGAGAAAGTTGTGACAACTATCACGCAACTCTTCACCGCTGCGGCCGACGTTGGGTAGGCTGGAAGCTTGCGATGGGACCCGAACCGACGATCCGCGTGCTTGCGGTGGATGGCGAGGAATCGATGCTGCGGACATTGCAGCGTGTGCTGACGCCATTTGGGTTCCGCATCGACACGGCGACGAGCGGGGCACAGGCCGTCGAGATTGCCACCAAAGAGTCCTACGACGTCTACCTGGTTGACATGAAGATGGAACCTGAGGACGGCCTTTGGACATGCCGCAAGCTGCTCGCCATCGATCCGTACGCCGTAGTGCTCATCGTGAGCGGCGAGACGGCAGAGGAAGCCAGGGTTGCAGCATTCCAGGCAGGCGCCACGGACTACGTCGTCAAACCGTTCCTCCCGGGAGAACTGAACGAGCGGATCCGGCTGCGGATCCGCCAGAGCGCCAAGCTCGCCCGCGCCAAGCTCGAGGTCGGTCGGCTGACGGCGGATCCCGAGACCAGGGCCGTGTATGTCGACTCGGTCCGCGTGAAGTTTTCAGCGCAAGAGAGCGAGCTGTTCTGGATACTCGCATCGTCACCTGGAAGGTTCTTTTCCGCGGAGCTGCTGGGCAAGTTGCTGACCAAACCGGTGAGCGCCGCCACGGCGCGCAAGGCAACTCGGCGCATGCGCGAGCGGCTTGGGGCGTGCAGCGAGATGATTTGCACCTCTACGGGGCAGGGGTACGCTTTTGAGCCGAATGCCGGGTGAGTTGCAGCGTGACGCTGCGCGTTGTCCTCTCATCGTCGCGTGCCATCATGACGCTGCGCGTTGTCCCCTCGCTGTCCCACCGTTGTCCCCTCGCTGTCCCATCTGACCAAATCGACACGTAGTCGATCTTTTCGCACAACCGCGCGGCGCGACTGACCGACAGCCCGTACGTGCCCGAAGCGAAAAGGATTTTTTGCTGGTTGTGCCATTCTTGCTCAACGCCGACGCGCCCTTGCGCGGGGCGCAGCATGGTGACGCAACGGAACGTATGCGACACGCGTCGTCGCTGTGAGCAGGCACACACCTGCGCACCTAATTTGCGAACACACGAAACTTCTCGACGTGATCGTGTTGCGTTTCCCTTACTGTATGTTCGCGCGATTTGTTTGCGCATCGGGGCAACAAGATGAGAACGGTATCGAGGTCGACAACCAAGGTTCGAGGGTGGTGTACCTACAGAGCGTGGGTGCCACTCGTTGTGCTAGCAGCGACCGCCGGTTGCAGTGGAGATGATTCTGCTGAGATGCCGGGGTGCACGCCGGGAGCGCCAGGCTGCGTTGATGCGGCAGTGTGCGAAGCTGGCGAACCGTGCGGCGATGCCGGGACGGACGGCCCGGTGAGCGATGGTGCAGCTGACGCGGTTGGCGAAAAGGCGGACCCCGCGTGCCCGAGCGCTCTTCCCGGGGCGCCGATGGTCCTGGTGACCAGTGCTGCTGGTGACTCGTACTGTATCGACAGCACCGAGGTAACGCAGTCTCAGTACGAAGCCTTCCTGTCCGCCAGCCCCTCCGCTAACGGCCAGCGACCGGAGTGCGGTTGGAACACGGACTTCGTCCCCGCTTTCATTCCGGGAGCGCGTTGCTTCTATGAGGGCACAAAATATGACCCAGCCAAGACGCCGGACCACCCCGTTGCCTGCGTCGACTGGTGCGACGCTTCGGCGTACTGCGCGTGGGCTGGCAAGCGACTGTGTGGTCGCATTGGAGGAGGCGGCGTCGCTCCTTCCGAGGTTGCGAATGCCACTGAGAGCGAGTGGTTCAACGCTTGCTCGCATCAAGGACAACTCGCGTATCCGTACGGAGCGACCTACGACAAGACCAAGTGCAATGTGGGTCTCCCCATCAAGCCCTTTGGAGAACCCAGCTCGAAGTTCCCCGGCTGTGAGGGCGGGTTCCCGGGGCTGTTTCAAATGTCCAGCAATGTGAGCGAGTGGGAGGCCTCGTGCTCGGATCAAAGCGGGGCGGCCGATCCGTGCGCGGCACGCGGCGGCTCCTCGGGAAGCCCCCCGGACGAACTCACCTGCGCGGCGGCGCCCGCTGCGCGCCGCGACACCATCAGTGACACTCTCGGTATTCGTTGTTGCGCTTCGGCAATCTGAGGAAGGGCTCTGCAGATGAAATCCATGTTCACCCTGGCAACAACACTGGTTGCCGTACTTGCGGCGCCTGCATGTTCCAAGTCCGATGGCGCACCGTCCAGACCTCGTGCGCCCGCAGACGCTGTCCCGGACAACGTCGGAGTTGGCGACGGGCAGATATCCGAGGGTGTGTTTGTGGGAAAGCGAAGACAGGTGCGGGATGTCGCCGCGTTCTCAATCGCGAAAACGCCCACGACGGTGGGCCAATACCGCCAATGCGTCAGCGCGGGTGTCTGCACTGCCCCCGAACTGGATTCCGCTTTCTGCAGCTCGGACACTTTCGAACGGGCGCGACTCGATGGTCACACCTATGGCCTCGGGGACGAGGATGTCCCCGTCACCTGCGTGAGCTTCTCCCAGGCAGCAGCGTACTGTCAGTGGGTTGGTGGCCGGCTGCCCAGTAGTGTTGAATGGCAGAGCGCTGCGCGAGGGCCGAAAGTGAACCGATTCGCCTGGGGCAATTCCGGGCCGACCTGTGACCACCACTGGCGCGTGGCTTTTGCTGGTGCCTCCGGGTGCTGCGGCGGCGGCTGCGACGAAGTGAAGGTAGGCCGCGTTGGGCAGCGGAACGCGGGCAACTCGCCCGCTGGCTTGAGCGACGTTCTGTCCACTCGCGCGGAACTGGTCGCGTCCGACCCAGACTCGGTTTGGTCGTCGTGTCGCGACGGCAGGGGTTGCGTCGCAACAGGGCGCACCCCTGGAGCCATCGATGCATTCCTGCCCGAGTCGGCTCAACAGGTTGCGCCTGCGCCGAGTTTCCGTTGCGCATGGGGAAGGAGCAAGTCATGAGCATTCGCAACTTGCTGGGGATCATTGCTGCTCTCGCCGTGGCATGCAGCAGCAGTCACGACGGGGACGTTCGAAGTTTCAGCCAATCGGTTTCTATCCCCGGGCTGACGCCGGAACCCTGCGATTGGGACGGCAACACTGTCGAGTTGCTCGTCGCGGACGCCTGGACGGGCTGCTCCGCTCTAGCGTCCGAGCCCGGTGGAGGTTTCTCAAACAACTTCTTCGGCAACGACCCGTATCTCACGCAGATTCTCGAAAAAATGGGAATGGGCAATGCGCAGAGCCCCGATCCTTTCGGCAGTTGGTACGACTTGAGACAAAGCCCGACCGCCAACTGCGACCCAGTCACTCACACTCCGGTCGGGTTTCCGGTGAGCATCCCACTGACGCCTGTCCCCGAGCACGTGCCGATTGATCCCAACGATCGAGCACGTCACGAGCGTGCTGATGGCGAACTGCGTCAAGCCGGCATCAATCTATGCATCGCTCAGCGGCTTCGCACCCTCTCCCCGGGAGCGTCCGCTGGCGAATCCCTCCTGCTGTCCGATGCCGACCAGAGGCTATTGCTAGAGACCATCCGGGAGCGAGTGCAGATCGCAATGCTCCAGTACGCTTTGCTCGGTGTGGTCTTTTCGACCAACCCGAAAACGCTGAGTGGAACCCCCCTCATCGGCCAGCGAATCCCCATTCTTCAGGACTGGGCAAACGACCCTGCAAAGAAGAAGGGTGCGCTCGTCACGATGGGGCGGGACTTTGCGGCGGCAGTACAGTTGCATTCCATCGTTTCCATGGAGCTCTTTCACCTCTTTGCTCGCAGCCGCAGCGCCCGGTCGAAGCGAGGTGGTGTGTCAGCCACGCGGGCCGATGAAACCTGGGGTGCGGGCTCTTGGCATCAGCGCTTGCTCGCCGTCGCATACGGCGGCGACCCGCTTGCAATTGTGGATGAAGGCACTCCCTGGCAGTCGTGGAACCCCGAGACCAGCGTTTCGGGAGACGCGGCCGTCGGATTCCAAGAGAGTACACCGCGGCTCCGGTTGGGCTGGCCGGGTGCTTTGAAACGACCTTACGTGACTGCATCAGTCACCGCGCCACAGGTACGGGAGTTGCTGGCCCTGGCCAAGCGGTTCGACCGTCTTGAGTTGCGCGCAAACGCCGGGGCAAGCTGCGAGCCGTTTGACGTCGACACGAGCGCCAAGGAACTCTACAAGGCCATCGAGGGCGAACTGCGGGTCGCGGACTGCTACCGCGATAACTCAACGGATCCGTGCCCGACGACTCCGACCCCACCTGCGTACGAATACGGTGCCGGGCCCTACCTGCTTTGGCAGAAATATCACATAACCCCTGAGCACGCTCGAACGCTCGCCAAACTGCTTCAGCAGTCCCTTGGTGGACGCAATCCTTCGGCAACCTGCAACCCACCCGGCCTCAATCTGAACGATGCGCAGTTCGGCGGCAGAAATATCCTCGGCACCGTGACGGACGCCGGAAATGGCGTGACCCATTTCAGCAAGGACTCTGAGTTCACCGACGTCCTTCCAAGCGAAGTCGCTGGGACGTTCACCCGGAACGCATCGCTGCGTTTTCCACTGCCGTGGGAGATCGATTCCGAGCTTTGGGACGTTATCATGGCCGCGGTGGCGTTCGACGACGTCTGCTTTGCGACCGGCTGCACCAACCACAAGAACGCAGACGCGAAACGGCTGATGGGTGCCGCTTCCGCGCAAGCGGCAACCCGCGAAATGGTAGCCTCAAGCGTTGCCTGGATACAGGCGGGGCTGGGACCAACAAGCACACTCTATAGCTACTTTCTCCAGGCAGACGACATTCTGGGCCTCATCGAGGCCAACGTTGGCGCCATGACCGCCAGCGTCCGGCCAGAGGTTGTGCGCGATGTGGCCGTCGGGTCTGGATTGCCCGGAACCAAGGTTCGCTCCGTGCCGGGAGGCTACGCTCACAGCGTGCAGCTGTTGGTTCCACCTGGCGACACCTGGTGGGACAACTGCTCGGCGCCGAACAACTGCACGGTGACAACGGGGCTTGTCGCCGTTCGTGGCCCGTGGGCACGTGCTCTTGCAGCAAACCCAGATTCCAGCATCTACGGCAAGACACTCGCGAGCCTGGCGTTTGAGCCGGGCAATCCAGTGGCGTTCGGCGCGACCCTCGCGCTGCCCGCGCCTGTCTGGATCAAGTCGATGCCTAAGTTGTGGATAGCCACGCCACTGGTGTTCGAACCTGTGAGCGCGACGCCAGGAAGCGACCAGTTTGACGCAACAAGCGTGTGGACCCTCGTGGCCGTTCGCAACGATTCATCCGCTCCGCCTGGGGAAGAAGTCGAGCTTCGGGTAGTCGCGTCAAACGTGAAGGTGGGCGTCAGTTCTCCGCGCGACGCGCAGTATTTTGCCACAGGGGGCGCGATGGGGATGTTCCTTGGACGGCAGACAGCGGTTCGCGGCTCGAACCCCTCCGAGCCTGCGTTTGACGGATTCGATTTGCCGACCGCCTGGGTGCCACCGCTCGCGGCTCAGCTAGTTGGCGGCGTCCCGGGACAGACAAGTTCCGACGTTTATCTGCAGCTCGCAAAGGACTCAGCCGCGGCGGCAACGTCAGCGGTCGAATCCGCACTGCAGAATCTCACGTTACAACAAGAAGATGAGGGTGCGAAGGCTGCGGCGGCCGCGAAAGCCTCAGCGGGGATCAAGGAAGAACGGGACGGACTCTGTGGCGCCAACAACCCAAGCTGTGACACGTCCGTCACGGCGAAGACGGTAGCGAACCCATTCACTGCCCCCGCCAGCTGCCCCACTGCCACCAGCGACTGGGATCCTCAGCAGACTTACTGCCAACTCGATCAGTTCGTGTACGAACGCGGAGCAGAAGTCGCAGCCGAGACATTTGCGGTCGGAACGCCCGTCGCCGAAAGCCTGAACCATCCGATCGTCCCGGCCTTTACCGACTACAGCGGCGGCTCGCTGCAAGCGGCTTTCATCCAGCAGTGGAGTGCTTTCAATGACCTTCCGCAGAAACTGGATCTGATGCACAAGGCCGCCGAGGCAGCGAAGACCACAGTGGCGGCCGCCTACGTCGCGCTTCAAACGGCGGAGCAGAACGTGCGGAACCAGTGCGGCTCTCGAGCGATGGACGAGGCGATGGTGGCGGGAAAACAGGTCGTTGGCGGCAGCTTCTCGAGTGCTACGGGACCCTGCACCGAGGACTTCTGCTACCAGGCCAAAGAATTCAAGACAAGTGGGAGTTGGAGCCTCGCTCCGCTGATTGCGCAGCGGCGTGCGTGCGATTCTGCTCTCATTGGTGTCAACCCTGCGCAAGCTAGCGTGATTGCCGCCCAGGCAGGCGCATTTGCCCAAATTGGGAATGCGGCAGTAGGCTTGCGGGACGCGGTCACGTCACTGCGATTAAGTTCAGCCGACTTGGGGAAGCTGACGAGTGATGCGGAGTTGGCGGATCGGCGGCACCGGCTCGAGCAGAATCTCGTTAGGTTCGGTCTGAAAACCTCATTCTCGGCGTACCGGATCTCCCGAAGCTATGACCTTTGGCGTGCGCGAGCGTTGGTAGAGAGTGCGCGACGCTATGGGCTCGCCGCCCGACGAGCGATAGAGGCGCGGTATGTCGTCAACCTGTCTGAGTTGGACAAAGACGAGGTATTCGTGGCCAGTCCAAGAGTTTGGGCGGACGAGATCTATGGGTACGACCTGACGCTTCCAGCAGCCGTCGGACTGACGGTGTCGGGCTCCTCCGCTGGCGACGCAGTCTATTCGAACAAACTCAGCGACTACAGCGCAAACCTCGAGGGCTTTGTGAACGGGTATGCAGCGAGTCGGCCGGCGGCGGTTGCGACGAACGAGATCGACATAGTCACGCTTCCTGGGCTTCAACCGGCTCCTCCGATCGAGGTTCCGATCGATCCGACCGACCCGAATTCGCCGACGGTTACGGCGTTCCCAACGTCGGCGCAATGGCTCCTTCGATGTACCTCTCAAGGGACTTCGCAGTGGGTGCCAGCGACGGTCGGTTGCGACGGCCCAATCGATCGGGCGAAGCTTCTGTTCGCACTCGACCCATGGGGCCGGCGCGACGGCGACATCGCGAACGCTCCCTTCGACAAACGGTTCAACGGGCGCTGGGACCTGCTCGCCGTCAACTTCGTGGGTACCGGCATCCGAGACTGCGTGAAAGCTACCGACCCCAACGGATGCTACTCAGAGCCGTATTTGCGCTACAACCTCACACAGACGGGCACGCCTTGGGTCACGGATTTCGACGGGTTCTGGCGCCTCCTTGAGGTACCTACCGGTCGAATCGAAGGCGCGAAAGCCATCGCCGCCGAACTCTGGCTGGACCCTCTGAAAGACGGATGGACGACGTCATACATTTCCGCGGTAGCGCGTTCCGAGTGGCAGAACCGCCCACTTGGCGGTGCGTACGAGCTTGAATTCGAGGTCACACCGGACGTTCGCTTGGACCGCATTGAGCGCCTGCAGCTGCTCGTCGGCTCCACCAGCTGGGTCAAACAGAACTAGCCATGGCTCGGTGTGAGCTGCACCAACTGTGGATCCTCCTCGGCAGCGCGCTCCTTGTGTTGCCCAGTTCTCTCTTTGTCGCGTGCGGGCCCGGCGGCGGAGGGGGCACGGGGGGAACGGGAGCCCAAGCCGGCACGGCCGGCGTCGGCGGAGCAGGGGGCAGCGCGGGAACCGCCGGCGCGGGCGGGGGCGCGGGCTTCGGAGGCTTCGCGATCGACGGAGGCGAAGAAGCGGGCGTTGGTGGCGGCGATGCGTCTGCCGATGGAAGCGCTGGAACGGGCGGTGCGTCGGGTGACGGCGGCACGGGGGACGGTGCGAGTGATGGACCGCTTGATGGACCCGTGTCGCAGTTCTGTGGGGACGGCGTACGCGATCCGGTCACCGAGGAGTGCGACGACGGGACGGGTTCGTCGCCTCCGGATTCGTGCAGCGCCCAGTGCGTAGTTCAAGACGTACTCGTGTCGCCGGGGCCCGGGTCGGATGGCGGAGTCCCGCCCAAAGTGACGCGGAGGCTTGGTGAAGGGCGGCATCCGGTAGGTGGCGACGGGTCGGGGTTCGCTGTCGCCTTTGTCGAGACCCATGCGGGCGCGAAGGTGGGCGTGCGGACCTTCAACGAGGATGGTGTACCCGGCACGATCGCGACGGTTGCGCAGGACGCGAGCACGACTGAGAATGCACATCCTGTTGTCGCTGCGCTGCCAGGCGATGGATTCGCTGTCGCGTGGAGCGACAACGGGGCAGACGGCGATGGGCGAGGCATAGCGCTCCGTACTGTGAGCGCCGCCGGCGCACTGGGTGTGAAGCAGCGGGTCAACGGGACCACGAGCTTCAATCAGCGCGACGTAGACTTGGTTTGGACGGGCAGCGAGTTGGTGGCGGCTTGGGTCGACGAATCGAAGATCGCGACGACAGGGCTGGACATCAAGCTGCGCACTCTTTCCGCAAGCGGTGCTCCGCAAGGGAGCGAGCAGGTGCTCGCGGAGACGACGGCACATGAGTCACAGGTGGCGCTGGCAGCGTTCAACGGAACCTGGGCAGCGGCGTGGCGCGCGCGGACGGGGACCACGGAGACCATTGCAGCGCAGACGGGGAGCGTGAGCTTTTCGGTGAGCGTCGCCTCCCCTGGCCCGAGTTTGGACAAGCCGGCGCTCGTGGCGATCGATGGCTCGCGCTTGCTGCTGGTGTTCACGGAGGGGGGAGGCGCGTTTGGGACGCCGGCGCTGCGGGGCGCGGTGCTCGATACGGCAGCGCCCGGGACAGCAACTTCGTTTGCGATCCTCCCACTCATTGCGCCGTACTCGACGGACACGACGCTCGGACAGAGTGAGCCGGCGCTGGCGCGCGTGGGCGGTCGGGTGTTTCTCGCGTGGCGCTCGGAGGCAGTGCTGGCGGACTCGAAAGCAGAAGAGCTGTGGCTCAAGGAGATCACTTGGACCACGGGCGGCGGGATCACGCTGGATCTTTCGAAGCCGGAGATCGCCCTGCCGCGCCAGAACGCACATCGCGCCGATGACCAACGACGAGTCGCGCTGGCGGCGACGCCGCTGTGGCCAGGTGGAGCGCTCGCGACCGCGTGGGATGACTACGGGCGCGTGTTTGGGAGCGTCGAGGGGACGCCCGATGTGGTGGCAGAACTGATCCCGGTTCCGATTGTGCGCGGCGGCGGGCTGCAGATCGACGGGGGGTCTTGATGACCGCGCGGCGCACTGGAACTCGTCATGCGCAACGGCGCACTGGGTCGACGCGGCTTCGTACGGTGGTGGGGCTAGCGGCGCTCATTGTGGGCGTTGGGCGTACGCACGCGCAGGGAGCCGAGCCCGGTGCGGGCGCGAGTGAGTCGACTGGAGCGCCGCAAGCAGCGGCGGCGAGCAACTCCAGCAGTGACGACGTCGCAAACGCGACGAGCGCCGGTCAGGGCGCGGCTCAGCCGGGCAACATTGCCGGGGATGTGAGCGAGCACGCGCCGGACTTGGCACAGGCGCCGATGGATGCGGTGGAGAGTGAAGCGGCGGGGACGGCAAGCACCGACACTGCAGTACTTGGGAGCGACAAAGGTTCGAAGGCCCAAACCAAAAAACCAGACCTCAGCGGTCCAGCGAAGGCAGGCCCTCCGACCAACACGATTGCGCTGCCGACTGGGGCTGATAAGAGCGGAGTGACCAGCAAGGCCATCAGCATTCCCAAGGGCTCGGGCACCATCAAGGGGATGGAGGAGAGCTTTTCGGCGCAGCTCTCTACGGGCATTGCCACGTTCAGTGTTCCGCTGGCACTTCCTGCCGCACGTGGCGGTGCGCAGCCGAGTCTGTCTCTTTCCTACAGTTCGAGTGCCGGATTGGGCGTGGCTGGCATGGGGTGGAACATTGGGGTTCCGTTCATCGCGCGGCAGACGGATCGCGGGATCCCGAGGTACAACGACCAAGCCAGTTTTCACGCGGACCAAGATCGCTTTGTGTTCAACGGTGGACAGGAACTGGTGCCGATTTGCTTGGTGGACGGCATGCTTTCGTGCGCAGGCGCGCTGCCGACGGAAGCCATGCCGGTCTGGGCGGCCGGTTGGCAGTACTTCCGCCCGCGGGTGGAGGGCTCGTTCCTGCGCTTCTTCTGGTCGCCGGATCACCAAACCTGGCGCGTGCAGGACAAGAGCGGCGTCACGATGGAGCTGGGTGAGCCGCTAGACGGGAGCAACTACACGGCGGCGCTCGAGCGCAATCCCAACGACTTCAGCGAAGTGTACCGCTGGCACCTCGTGCGGCAGTACGACACGTTCGGCACGGCAAACCCCGCAAGTGGCAATCCTGCTCCCGCCAACGTCGTCGTCTTTCGGTACTTTCAAGACGGGGGCATGGTCTACCTGTCGGATATCTACGATACCCCGGCGCAGACGAACTCCGCACTCAGCGCCTACGCGCATCACACGCGGCTGAACTACGCACCTCGGCCCGATCCGACGCGGTCCTACCGGAGCGGGTGGGCGATTGAGCAAAACCTGCGCTTGGCGACTGTGGAAGTTGCGAGCAAGACGTTCGCGGCGAGTTCGGCGGGCTTCAAGCGGGTACGGCGCTACTTGCTGGAGTACGACGACGCCTTCCACGTTTCACTTCTGGCTAGCGTGCAGGTGGAAGGACGCTGCTCAGGCGAGGAGGAAAGCGCTCCCGATGAGGGCGACGCGACAACGTGCCCCACCCTGCCCGCGATGCGCTTCGACTACTCCCATGTAAAACCAGCGCCGAGTGCGCTGGGATACGAGGCCATCGACGAGACACAGCGCCAACTCGGAAACGGACCTGCCTATTCCATTGACGAAGGCCTGACCGATCTTTTCGACGTAAACGGAGACGCGCTGCCAGACGTGATCGTGACGGCGCCAGCGTTGTTTGGCGGTAAGCATGGCCTGTTTTTGAATGGCGTCGCGCCGAGTGGTGGCGGGGGAAACCCGTTGGGGCTCGGTTTCACCGCAACGACAATGTCGGTCAGTCCCCTCAATGTTCCGCCGGGCACGGACGAGAACGTCATCAAGCTAACGAATAGCAACGTTTCGCCCTTCGACCTCGACGGAGATGGCCGCGCGAACCTCGTGCACATGCCGATCTTCAAGAGGTACGAGGTGTTCTCGCCTGCCCTCGCACCGAGCGGCTGGCAGTGGCAGGGGCGGAATATCGAGACGGCGTCCGGGCAGGACGTGAAGATCGATTTCACCAACGAAAACGAGAAGATTCACGTCTTCGACGTGAACTTCGACGGGTTGGTCGACGTGGTCGTCAGCACCGGCACCGAGATGCAGACGTTCTTTTCGCTGGGGCGCTATCCCGGTGGCGACGGGCAGTTCGGTAGCGCGGTGCGCACGGGGCCCGCGACGGCGGCCTTCTCGAACGATCCGGTCACGTCTTGTTTGCCCTGGAGCGCAACGCCGATTCAGTTCAGCGATCCGGACATCAAGCTTGCGGACATGAATGGTGACGGCATCACGGATATCGTACGCGTGCGCTCGGGCGACATCCGATATTGGCCGGGGCGCGGCAATGGCTTCTGGGGTACAGGCAAGCGCTCGGACTGTCCGTCGGGCAGCTTCGGCCAGAACCGCCACATCGCGATGGCGAAGAGTCCCAACTACCAGGTGGTTCAAGGTGACTCGCTCTTGGTCGACGACGTCAACGGTGATGGCTTGGCGGATCTGGTTGAGGTGCGCTTCAACGCCGCGGACATCTACATCAACGTGGACGGCACGGGCTGGACCGAGCGGCACATCATCTTCAACACACCAGTGAATCCAGGCACCGCCAACCGGGTGCGCCTCGTCGACGTGGACGGGTCTGGCACTCGGGACCTGCTCTGGGGAAACGGCTACGACTACAAGTACATCGATCTGCAGGGTGGCAAGCGACCTTGGATGTTGACGAAGGTGGAAAACGGCCTCGGCAAGTCGACGCACCTCGAATACTCGACGTCCACGGCGGAGATGGTGGCGGCCGAGGGAAGTTCGCAGCCCTGGACCTCGAAGATGCCCACCGTGGCGCACGTCGTGAAGCGCGTCACGGAGACGGACAACCACGCGGTCGCGGGCAAACCTGCCGGCACGTATGTGACGGACTACACGTATCGGGACCCAGTGTACGAGGGCCGGCAGCGGGAGTTCCGGGGATTCCGGCACGCGACCGCCAAGCGAATCGGAGACGACAACAGTCCGACGGACATCACCGAAACGGAGTTCTTGCTGGGCGAGTGCGTCGACGAGACCCCGGGGAACCCGACGGAAGACTGCAGCTTGGCGGAGCGCTGGCGGGACAACCCGCGCGAAGCGCTCAAGGGGCTGCCTGTCGTCAGCGAGAAGAGTGATGAGAGCGGGCGCGTGCTCTCGACCGCCACGATGGCGTACCGATTGCGCAAGTTGTACACGGGGCTCGATGGGCGCGAAGTGCGGCACGCCTTCGAGACCAGCAAGACTTCGTACTTGTACGACACGGACAACTTCGTGCCCGCGACCGAGAATGTGACGCTGCCAAGGGTGCAGGTGGAGCGCGCGCCACCGACTGAAGGCGATGCGATTCCGCCAGCAGCGAGCAACGCCGATTGGACGATTGAAAACGCGACGGTGACGCTCAAGTCGGCGCAGGGGCGGGCGCGCATTCAGAGCTCGAGCCAGGTGGGCGTGTTTGGCAATCGTCGCAAGGCCGTAGCGCTCGGGTGCACGCAGGGCTGCCCTGCAGGCACGGACGAGGTCATCACGACCACCACGAAGCCGGGCCGCCCCGCGGGGGAACCGACGGGATGGCTATGGCGGACGGAACAAACGTTTGTTTCAGGCAACGTGTACTTCAACGGCGCGCTAAAGGAGACGCACACCGCGTACTCGGTGGAGGGCGTACCGATAACGAGTACGCAGAAGCTGAGTGGATCAATCGGCCTAGACCGTTTCCGCGTCGGGGGTGGAGCGGTCGCTTTGCCTCCTGCGGATGGCTCCACGAGCGGAGATATCGTCTGGGAGACCAAGTACGACGGGTTCGGCAACGTGATCGAGGAGTCCGGGCCGAACGGGCGGTGCCGCAGCGTAGCCTACGACACCCAGTACTCGCAGCTACCCACCACAGAGCGCTCGAGCACCAACGGCTGTGGGTCCACCGAGCTCGTAACGACCGTCGACAAGTACGACCGAGGCTTTGCATTGGCGACCAAGGTCGTGGACATGCAGTCTCAGCCGACCGCAGTCAGCTATGACGGGTTCGGGCGGCTAGTCTCGCTGACACGACCGCATCCCGACGCACCCGGTGTGCTGTCTCCGCTACCGAGCGTCATCATCGAATACTTCTTGCCACCCGACCTCGGCACGCCTGGCCAGGTGTTCCATTCGATCATTCACACCAAGACCCAAGACGGCGTTGCCCTGACTGATGCCGAGTATCTGGAGAGCTGGAGCTACATCGATGGCTTTGGGCGCACGCTAGTGACACTGAACGAGGCCGATCTCGATGAGGACGGCGCGAAGTGGATCGCCAGCGGCCAGGTCGCCTTCGACAATAAGGGCACGGTCGAACGCAAACATCTCGAGAGCTTCTACAACGGAGCGGGGAACGCTTTCCCGTTTGGGGCCGTGCCGAGTGCGCCGTATGGCTCGCAGCGGTATGACGCCTTCGGGCGACAGAAGTTCACGACCGATCTGGACGGAACCATCACGCTGTACTCGGCCTACCACGCGCTCTCGACGGACATGTGGGATGCGGCCGACCTGGAGGCGGGGCCGCATGCCGGGACGTTCGCGTCGGAGACGAAGGATGGGCACGGGCGCACCGCGCTGACTACCGAGCGATTCCACGAAGGAACGGCGCTTCGGGAGAGAGTGACGCGGACCACGTACCTGCCGACGAACGAGCCTCAGAAGATCGTGCGCGAGCTCGTGGGTAGTACCGAGAGCGTGACCCGTTGGATGCGCTACGACTCCCAGGCGCGGATGGTGCTCAACGTGGAGCCCAACGCATCTGCCGGGTTCACGACGGACGTGACATCGAACGATGCTTCGCTCAAGGCGTGGCGATACGCATACAACGACGCTGGTGACCTGGTTGGCACGAGCGACGCGCGGGGATGTGGGATCAACTTCACCTACGACGGCCTGGGCCGACTCCTTACGGAGGACTACTCACCCTGTGAGACCCAACATCAGGCCTACTCCTCGCCCAACGTCGGCATCGAAGTACTGTATCACTACGACACGGTTCCGCTCGACCTTCCGCCGAACAACCCGCCCGTCGCGCCCTTCGTCGTCGGCCGGCTCGTCGCTGTGTACGACCGGGCATCGCTCAACGTGACCACCTTCGACGGGCGTGGCCGAAACACCGACAGGTCGGTTCGCATTGCCAAGCCCGGGGCTCCGGCCAACTCACCCGCTCAGCGCTACGCCCTGCGCTGGTACCAGCAGAGCATGGACTTTGACTCGGCGGACCGCGAGATCTCGTCGACGAACGGGACCACGACGGCCGAGCTGGCGGGCGTGCCCGCAGGAGGCTCCACGCGAGCGGTCACGACAACGTACTCCCGCCGCGGCACCGTGCAGAGCGTGCAAGGGAGCTACAACACCCTGGTCGCCAAGGTGAAGCGGGCCGCCGACGGCTTGTTGGAGTCAGTGCAATACGGCGACGCCGCCGACACGCGCACGGACTACGTCTACGATACGCGTCGGCGCGTCAGCACGGTGCAAACGTATCGCGGGCCACCCGGAGACTGGACAGCGACGACACCGACCTACGCCCCAGCGCCCGTCTTCGACGCGAGTCACCAGCCGAGCTTCCAGCTCTTGCTCCAGGACGACGAAATCACCTACGACGTCGTCTCCAATCCGACCGAGGTCCACGACTGGCGAATTGCAGATGAGTGGCCGGACGGCGTGAAGCCCGTCACTAAGAAGGCACAGTACGACGACCTGTACCGCGTCAAGCGCGTCGACTACCAATACGCCAACGGAGACGACGACTGGGATTCGCCCTTCGCAGCCGAGAACTCGGGCACGACAGCGTTACAGGACCCCCGCCGAGCCAAGCCGTCCCCTCACGTCGAATTCGACAAGCGCGTGCTCTCACAGACGTACTCGTACGACTGGTTGGGCAACACATCGCAGACCGACGACGATGCCCACGGCTTCTACGATCGCTCACTGGGCACGATCGGCAACGGGCCAGCCGGCGGTCCTTCGCCGAAGCCGTACCAACTTGCCTCTGCAAACAACCTGGCTTCACCGGGCCCGCGCACGGGGCGACTTGCTGCTCGCTATGATGATTGCGGCAACCTGACGCGCCTCGCGGTGGACCGCGGAGGCAACTGCTTGCCATCTGGGTCGAGTTGCAACCAGCTGTTCGCCTACGAATGGGACGAGGTCGGTCGCCTTGCGCGCGCGCGGCGATGGGACTCCTCGTCTTCTGCGGTGTCCGTGATCGACAACCCGCTCGGCGGCGGCGCGGTTGCTGATTTGACGAATGCGTACGACGCGGGAGACCAGAGGGTCATCAAGACCGCAAAGGACTCCGAGGGTGCGCAGCGCCACACCGTTTACGTTTTTGCATCGCTGGAGCTAAGGCGGGCGGAGTTCGTTGCGGGCGAGTACGACGTCAGTGCTGCGACCGAGGTCGGGTACTTGTTCGCGAACGGGGTGCGGCTGGCGCGTTTGGTCTACGAGCCCACCGAGCACGATGTGCCAACGCCAATTGGGGGCTCGCGGCTGCATGTGTTCTTCGAGCTGGGGGACCACCTCGGGTCGGCGAGCGTGGTCCTCGACCAAGCGACCGGCGAACTCGTAGAGAGGACGACGTACGAGGCGTACGGATCGACGGAGAGCGACTACCGACCTGCCCGGTGGAGTGCGTTCAGGGAGGACTACAAGTACACGGGGAAGGAAGAGGACGTCGAGCTAGGCCTGCAGTATTTTGGGAAGAGATTCCTCTCCACGCACTTGAACAGGTGGGTGTCGCCTGACCCGCTGGAAGTGCACCTCCTGGGGAGCGGGGACCAGAACTGCTACGCGATGGTCTCTGGGTCCCCGATTAGCTACGTGGATCCCGAGGGCAAGGCGATGTTGTCCGCGATGCTGGTCGGCTTCACGGTTTCCTTCACGACTGAGGTTGGTCGTCAGGCACTGCAGGGCGAGAAGATGAATTTTCAAGCGGCTGGGAAGGCCGGAATCGCCGGCATGATCGGCGCCGGCGCAGGATATGCGACAACGGTGGGCGTGGGTGCGGCAACAGGCACCGGCTGGGGCGTGCTCGCTGGAGGCTTCGCGGCCGGTGTGGCTCAAGAGGCTGCGATTCTCACGATGTACGAGCGGCCAGTGGACGAAGAGGCGGTGGTATCAATGGCGAAGGGCGGCGGTGTTTCTGCGCTCACTAGCATCGCGTCCTACGGCCTGAGTGAGGCCCACCAGGCGGTGCAGGACCAAGGAAAAATCGACTTGTGGGCCGGTGGAACCTTTCCAACGGGTGAGTCGGGAACCTCTGCTGCGGTACAAAATCTGCGAGAATCGCAAAGGATAGCGGCGGGGCGGAAAAAGTTCGAGCGAATCGGTTGGACTGGCGGGGCGGAGGACCGGGAGCGGCCGTTTGAACTTGCACCCCGGATCGGCTCTGACCGAAACGTAGCAATGGATCCGCCTACTGGCATGCCACGTGACGTGATGAGGCGCGAGGCTTGGGACCCCATCACTGACTGGGGCTGGCTCAAGGCGGGCGCCAGTAACGCGATAAGCGGCGCATTGGTGAACAAGTACGTTCTACGCTCTCCGACGTTAGCAAATCGGGTACGGGGCTGGGGGATAGATGACGAAGACCGATGAAGGAACTAGCTCTGGGGGACCCACAGCCCAACGAACAGTTGGGTGACCACGCCCGAAGTGTTGCTTTCGGGCTGGGACTGTGCGAGCGCGCCCCGCCGCCACTCACCCCGCAGCGCCTCCCAGCGGTACCCAAGACTTGAACCAACCAGCCAACCCAGACCAGCACGCGGCCTACCAACTCGGACTTGCAGACGAATAGAAGCGTCCACGCCCGCGGACAGACGCTCCGAGGGGCAAACACCATTTCGCCCCCGACAATTCGCAAACCACAACTCGCGCGTGTACATACCGAACTCGGGACCCGCGGCGAATGGGCCGAGTTGGTAGGCAAGCCACGATGTGCTGATTTCGTAGGTGGCCTGGCGGAGTTCCATGCCGCGCGAGGAGCCCATTGTAGTTGCGGGCAGTGCTACTTCAATCGACGCGTATACCCCGAACCGGCGGTGCACCATTCCGCCGCCCAGGTGGAGCAGTGTGTTGTTCTTCCCGAGAGGAGAGTAGCCGCGCGCCCGCAGCTCTCGGTCAAGGGCAGGAAGCGACCGATGCTCAGCTCCCAAGCCGGCTGCCACAACCACGGCGTTGTGGGTCTTCTTTCCGGCGTATTCGTCCTTGGCAGGACAAGTCCGCGCGGGACACGTAGCAGCTGCAACTCCAAGGAGTTGCGCCAGCCTCGACTGCGCGCAGCCTATCACTGGTTGACCATGCCGATCGTAAACTCTATGAAACCACCCGATGCTTCCACCGTAAGGTCTTCCCGTTCACCCCTCGCCACCTGTTGGCGGTAGCCCACACGCACGCCGACAAGTGACCACAGGCGGGCGCGTCGGGAGATCGCCAAGGCTTCGAGCGCGTGGTCGAACCCCATGGAAACCTCAACGAACGTGCTCTCTGCACTCACCTCCTCGTCGGCCGCGGAGCGCGGTTTCCTTTCCACGGCAATGCTGCTTCCACCGATGCCAAGATCCAGGAAGAGGGCGTGGCGAGCATGCTGCAGTAGATTCGTGCCGACCGCGAACGTTGTGGTTTGTCTCGAGACCTTCGCATCCACGAGTTTCCGAGTACGGCCTAGCAGGTCGACCCGCCCACCCCAGCGCAACGGTCCACTCTCCGCTGCGACACGGAGCCCAAACGCCTGTGTGACAACATTAAACTGCCTCCCCGAGATCACGATGTCCGATGACGCCTCGGATGCCGTGATGCCAAAGGCGACGGACTTGAGGTACCAGCGGGACTCGTCCGCATGCGCGACGCCGCTCCAACAAGCAGTGGCCAGACCAATCCCCACGGACGCTGTTGTGATTCTCCGGAGCATCGACGTCACGCTAGTGCAGACTGCATGCTCACAGAAATCAGCGTCTCTGGCGAGGCTACCTGTTGGACAACAACAACTTCTGCAGCCGTCCGGCCCACGGACCGAGGGTGATCTAAGTACCCCGCCCAAAGTACCCCCACCCACGAGTTGTTGCCGGCCGAATTGACGTCGTAAGGAATTTCATAATTGGCGTCGTAGAGATTTCGGCGAAAGTCCATGCTGCCATCGCAATTCGCGACCAAAAGCGTCGCAGTCCCAGGGGAGTGACTCGGCCGAAGCCGTCGTAGCGTTGGTGGTCACTACGACGGCGATGGCCGGATCGTGACCCGCTACTGCGGCAGATCGATTTCCTTGCGCCAGTGGGGTTGAAGCAGGACGCGGTTGACTTGCTTGAGGTTGACGGTTTTGGTGCGGTCGCGCACGGCCTCGAGCAGTGCACTGAGACAGAGGTTTCTGACGCGGCGCAGGACGCCTTCGGACGAGCGGACGATGAGGCTGAGTGCGTCGTCGGTGAAGGTCGAGTGGGCGAGAGCGACCTTGTCGAGCTCGGCGCGGATGAATTCGGCCACGCTGTCGGGGGCGAGTTTCTGCATCAAGACGGAGTAGGTGACTCGGTTCTTGAGATCTTCGTTGACCGTGAGGGCCAGGCGGCTGATGAGCTCGGGTTGAGCGACCAGGACCAGGCAGTGGTTCTTGGGGAAGTCCTCGAAGAGCAGACGGAGCCGACGCAACGCGCAAACCTCCATCAAGTGCGCGTCGTCGATGATGGGGGCGAGCATCTTGCCAGCGGTGTTGAGTCGGCGCGCCTCCTCGATGAGCCGCTTTTCGCAGCGGAAGTCGGCACCGTCGGGCTCGATCTGAAACGCTTCGCACAGGATGCGCAGGGTGCTGTGGTAGGTGTGCAGCGTCCGATTGACGACTGGGGTCATGAGGCGCTTGGGATCGTGCTGGCACAGGGCGTGTTTGACGACGCTCTTGCCGGTGCCAGGCTCGCCAAGGATGACGCACAGGCCGCCCTGTTGGCAGTGGACGCGCAGGGTGTCGAGCACCTCCTGCTGGTGGGGCAGCAGGTCCAGCTTCTGCGCTGAAAACGGGTCTTTCGCCAGACCGAAGTGAGCGCGGATCACGACTGCACCTCACCGGTTTGCTCGGGTCCCGGTAGGTTCGTGAGGGATTTGTTCGATGGCTTGCGGTCATTGGCGATGAAGTCGACGGGACGTGCCTCGCCCATCCGCTCACCTTTGAAGTACACGATCGCTCGGTCGAATTTCAAGCGATCGAAGCGGACTTGGATCTTACGATTGCGCAGGTCACGTGGCGCTTCGAAGCGGGTGTTCTTCAGGGAGAAGGTGTTGTCCGCGAGCACTTTGCGACTGTGCTCGACGAAGAACAGCTCATCGCTGACATCACCTGGTGGCAAGAATCGGATACGCCCGAGATCGAGCCCGAAGCGATCGATGGGCTTCATGCCCAGCGAGGAGTGCTCGCGCTGGTGGTATTCGTCCTCCACCCAGGCGGTGAATGCTCGGTTGAGAGATTCGAGACTCGAGAGGTCGAGGTTTCTGGTCAGAAATCCCTCGCGCACGGTGCGGAAGAATCGTTCGATCTTTCCTTTGGCAGCGCCGTCACGCACGGGGGTGTGACACAAGATGGCGCCGATGCGCTCGCAGACCTGGCTCATTTCCAGGGAGGAATAGTTGCTGCCGTTGTCGACGTAGAGGCATTCGCACAAGCCGCGTTTGTACAGCGCGCTCTTGAAGGCCTCGAGCAGCAGCTCGGTGTTGTCGGCGGCATAGAATTGTCCGTGGCAGCAGACGCGGCTGGCGTCGTCGATGAAGGCGATGAGCTTTGCCTGCACCTTGCCGGCGCCATGCTGCACATAGGGGCCAACCATCGTGTCGCCTTGCCAAAGCTCATTGGCGTGCGCCTTGGCGAAGGCCAAACGGCGCTTGTTCTTCACCTCCGGGTCGGGTTTGAGCAACTCGTGGGCATTGACGACGCGGCGGAAGGTGTTCGGGGCGATGCGCTCGCGCTGAAGCAGGCCTTGCTCGATGCAGGCGCGGTAGACAGCTGTCACGTTGTGCGGGCCGCGGAAGCTGCCGCGTACTTGCTCGATGGCCTCGAGCACCTCCTCGGGCGTTGTCTTGCGCGTCTTGCCCTTGTCCGAGCGTGGCCTCGGCTTCATGGTCGTGATGCCGTCCTTCTTGTAGCGCGAGTACCAGGTCTGGATGGTGCGCCAGGTGAATTGGAAGCGCTGGCCGTCCTCGTCCAAGAACACCTGCTCGCTGACGTGACGGATGCGCGCCACGTTGGTGTTGCCTGGAGCCGACTCGATCGCGCCCAGCACGCGCATCTTCAAGTAACTGCTGACTCGTTTCATTTTGGGGCCCTTTCCGGGCGCTCGCTGCGCCCACCCAGACCTGTAGGGCGAGTCCGGCCGAGCCCTACAATGCCGTTTGGTGTTGTTGCCTGCTGTCAGCTCAAGGCTGCCCGGCGTCCTGCGATGTGAATTCGGCCGCTGAGCGCTGGCGCGGCGCTCTGATCACCCTTCGAAAACCCCGCGCTGCAGGCTGTTTTGGAACGCTGAGAGGAGTTCTACCTCGTCGGTGCCGACCACGATGCACAGATGCTCGCGCAACTGCGAGAACGGTTCACGCGCGGTGCTCGCCGGCGCAGGCGCCTCGCGGCTCAGTCGGGACCGCAGCGCGCTCTGCGCCCCGCACAGGCGTCGCCAGAGCCGGTAGCCGCTCGAAAGCGACAGCGCACCACCCGCCGCGCTTAGCCACGCTGCCCGCCGCGTGAGCCCAGACAGGACGGCCTGCAAGAAGCACCACAACGTGAGCGTACGCACGACGAAGCCAGTGAGCACCGTCGACAGCTTCACCGACAACGTCCGGCCACAACCGGACTGCCTACCGCGATCCGAGCAGAAGAAGCGACGACCGCGCACCACTACCTTGGAGCCCCGCTCGGCGTACCCTCGCAGAAAACCGTGGCCGATCAGTGCCCCGGTGCGGCGGCAGTGCGGGCACGCCTGGAGCTTGATGCCCTCGAGCAACCCGGCGAGCGCGACTTCCGTTTTCGCGAAGCACGGTGGACTGAGCTGCGACGCCAAGGGCCGGCTGCCTTATCGACGCGCTCACCCGCTGTCAAAGCTCGCGTCACCTCAGAGCCAGATTGTCGCTGTGTTCCCTGCGTCGAGCTCGGATGTCAGATCGGAACAGCTCCGCTGCGAACTACGACTGGAGAGCGGGTTTCAACAACGAGTACTCTCGGCTGTCGAACCGGAACAGACCATGCCCCTCACGGTCAACGCCTCCTCCCCCAGCGTGCCAACGTAGCCGGAGGCGCCTTCAAAACATCTCCACGAGCCCGGTCGAGTCAGGGACTCTCGTGTCGACGCATGTCGACGTGCACGCGGCGTGAAAGGGCCGGAAGTTCGGGCACCCCTGGCGAAGAGTAGTTCCAGCAGGCTGACTCGGTACCGGCGCGCGCACCTGAGGGTCCGACCGGAACCGAAGCGCGCAGCACCCCTGCCTAAGGGTAGTCTCGGCTGTCGAAGCGGCACAGACCATGTCCCTCACGGCCAGCGCGTCTCCGCTCAACGCGCCAACGTACCTGAAGGCTGCTTCCACGGAACCCGTCTCCAAAATATCTCCACGACCCAGGTCGATTCAGGCAAACCGATGTCGACTCATGTCGACACACGCGCGCCGTGAAAGCGCCGGAAGTTCGAGTACTTGGGACGGAAAGACGAGCGACATCGCCGCGTTAGAGAAACTGTCCCAATAGAATTCGATTCCCGGCGCCTCCACTGATGAAGTAGCAGGATTTCTCCTACTTCAGAACACTGTCTCCTTCCGTTGCCGCTATGTTGTCGCCGGCGAGCGAAGTCGAGCGGTCATCCAAGAGGCGGATGGCCCGCTCGGTCTCGCCCTTCGCGAGGTGCATGTAGGCCAGAGTGGTCTGCATGTTCTCGTGGCCGGCGAGCTGTTGGATGCTGATCGCCGTGGCACCGCACAGGGACCCTAGCGGGTCCCCTTCCCGTTTTGTGTCGTGCATCGGGCCTCACGCAGCGATGCGGGGTCTCTGTCCGCGTAGAGTTACAAATACGTGCACATGCCGCCGCACTTGTCACTGAGGCAGAGCACGAGCGGATTGTACTGCAGCCCCCCGGCATTGTTCTTGGCGATGCAGTCCGTCATGCACGCGCTGCTGGTATCCGTCGGGTCGGGACAAAGTCGTGCACACTCGACAAAGGAATTGCAGTCCGCTTCGGCCTCGCACTTCGCGGTTTCCGAGCAGCAGTTGGTCTCCAAGCACGTCTTGCACGCGGGTGTCGGACCGTAACTGCCACAAGCTTGCCCGCCGGCGCCGGCGCTGCCAGCCTGCCCAGCAGAACCGCCCGTGCTGCCGCCGGCGCCACCCGTACTGCCACCGCTACCACCGCTGCTTCCGGCACTGCCGCCGGAACCAGAGGTTCCGCCGCCCGCGCCGCCGGTGACCGTGACCGTGTTTGCCTTGTCGTCGTCACTGCCACACGCGAGGCACAGCGAAAGCGCCGAAACTGAGATCCCAATAGCCCAAGCTCTTACGGTCATGGTCGACTCCTCGTACAGATGCGATCCGACATAGGCTACGCGGGGGCGGCCAGGCGAGCAAAACTGATCCTCTCGGCGGCGTGTTTTCCGGGGCAAAACCCGAGGTGGGACTCAGAGCACGGCACAGGCCATAGCGCAGAAACTGCGTTCCAGGGCAAAATCGAAGAAATGGGTCGCTTGGCCGGCGGGCCTGGGTTGTCTAGCCGCCGACCCGAGTACACTGCGTATCCATCCGGCAATACATGAACGAGGCGGACAAATTCGAGGTGGGGGAGGCCGAGCGGTTCGGAGAATTCGACCTGTTGAGCCAGATCCCCGGCGCCTTGATTGGACAACGCTATATCGGCATCGCACGCGAGGGCACACATGCAGGTCGCCTAGTCCTAGCGCACACGCTGCCACCCACCGAGATTGGCAAGGAACACCTCGAGGCACTGATCAACGCCGGCAGAACTGCAAAGGCGATGCGACACCCCAACGTCGCTGCAGTGCTCGCGGTTGCAGAGCGGGACGACGAGATCGCCATCGTGAGCGAGTACGTCGATGCGGAGACTCTGTACTACCTGCAGACCCAAACCGAGGCGACCGGGGCACCCATCCCGCTCGCCGCCGTGGTCACGATTCTGAGTCAGCTGCTCACGGCATTGTGTGAAGTGCGGGGGCAATGGATTCGAGCCGTCGCCGCGGGCGAGCTCGATGCGCAGTCCACCTTGCACGGCGGAATCACGCCGGGCTCGGTGCTGGTCGCAACCTTCGGCGAGTCGATGCTGGCCGATCTGGGGATCGCCGCGACCATGGCGCGGATCTCCGGGGCGCTCCGAGATCCAGAGTTCCTGCCATACCGTGCGCCCGAGCAACTTGATCCGTCACACATCGCCGACGAGCGTTGCGACTGCTACGCCTTCGGCGTCATTGCCTGGGAGCTGCTCGCGAATCGGCCGTTTCTGCAAGAACAGCGCACGCGTCAGCCCGGCGAGTCCGAGGTGAGCCAGCTCGAAAGGCTCACGAAGGCCATTCGCGACGACCCGATCCCGACATTCAAACGGCCCGGCATGCGGGTCCCTGGTGCTGTGGGCACCTTCGTGAATCGCGCCCTGCGCCGAGATCCGGCACGGAGGTTCCCATCCCTGAACGCCATGCGCGACGAAGTGGCACTGATGACCCGCCAACTCGGCACTGGGCCCGATTTGGTTGCAAAGACGGTCAGCCGAATCGCGAACAAGAACATCGAGCATCGCCTCGCTCTGCAGCAGCGCGCTATGGCCTCCTCCGGTGCAGGGGGTGCACCCGCCTCGGCGCGAGTGACCGGCCGTCCCCCACCAGGAGACGCGGATGCAGGCCGCGTGACCCACGCGCTGCTTCCCAATTTTCAGGAGCTCGCTGGCGCAAAGCCTGTTGACGCTCGCTTCCCCGAGAAGGAGGCACCAACTCGTCCCACGACGGGTCAGGGCCCTCCGCGGCCAGCCCCGACGCAACCGGAATTGCCAAGCAGCGGCACTCGTCCCTTTCCACCCGTCGCGGATGAACCCCACCGCGGAACCGGTCCCGCTCCAGCGATGACCGCCGCATCACCCACGGACCCAGCCAAACCCGCTCCAGCGGTGACCGCCGCATCACCCACGGACCCAGCCAAACCCGCTCCAGCGGTGACCGCCGCATCACCCACGGACCCAGCCAAACCCGCGGCAGCGGTGACCGCCGCAGCACCGACGGACGGAGCCAAACCCGCACCAGCGGTGACCGCCACGTCACCCACGGGGCGACCGGGCGCGGCTATCACCTCGAAACGCAAAACGGACCCCACACCCAACTTCACGCCGGCACCAAAAAAAGCGGCAGCGCCGACGCCTGGCGGAGCCGGTCCCGACGAGGCGCTGCCGTCACCAGCGTTGCCCCCTATTGGGCGACTGGAGCCGATGCCAGCGCGTCCGCGTCCTCCGCGGGCAGCGCCGCCTAAACCAACGGCGGCTGGCAAGGACGACCAGGACGCCCACGGGTCATCCGACTCACCGGAAGCCGAGACCATGGACAGCTCGCTGCTCGAGAGTGTCCCGCCCGAAACCGCGGAGTCGAACGAGTCAACACAGCCGAAAGGGTCAACACAGTCGAAAGAACCTGCTGCCCCCGAGGCCATTCCCCTCGATTCGATACAGTCCAGCGGGGCGAAGGCAAAAGACGGCCCACCCCTCGGAACTGAGCCGGCCGATGCGGCACCCAACTTGCCGCTAACTGACGACAGCCCAGCAGGCGACAAGGTCACGGCCAACGACACAGCACGGCTCCAGTCTTTCTCGGCCGATGGCCGAGCGGCGACGACGGATGCGGAAGCCCCTGCGATTGTCGACTTGGTCGCTGAAGGCGTTGCGCCCGCCGAGCCGAAGCGCGGTCGCAGGTGGCCACTGATCGCATCTCTTGCGGGCGTGACGCTGCTCTTGGGCGCCGCCGCATTGTGGCTTCGGGCTCCGGAGAAGGCACCTACGCCGCCGGCACAGAGCGCAGACAGCGTCCAAGAACAGACTCCTCCCACAACGACGCCGACGCAGCCGCCCGCCGAAACCGCCCCGGCGCCTTCCGGAAGTGCGGCACCGCCCCCCTCTGCAACACCAAGTGCGGAGGGGGAAGAGCCCACTGAGACCACCACCCCCCTGCCAGAGGGCCCCGCACCCAAGCCGCGACCCGGCAGCAGGCCCTATCGCCCGCGCGGGATCTGAGCCCGCCGTGCTAAGCTGGCGCCAATGCTGAGGCGCTCTGCCGGACTGTGGATTGCACTGGCGCTTACCGCCGTCACCGTCTCCGCCTGGGCAGACGGCGTCCCGGTGCACAGCGCAAGCCGAGAGCAGCTGCGCGCCGCCCAGAAGACGTTCCTTGCCGGTGACGAGCTCTTCGATGCCGGTCGGTATGACGAAGCGATTTCCGCCTACCGGGCCAGCCACGAGATCGTCGCCAGTCCCAACTCGAGTCTGCAAATCGCGCGCTCCTTCAGGGAAGTGGGCCGCATCGAGAAAGCCTATCGTGCCTTCGAAAAAACGGTCTCCATCGGTCGGGATGCCGTTGCTCGCGACAAGGAGAAGTACACCCCGACGCTGAAGGTGGCCGAAAAGGAGTTCGCGGAACTCAAGGCCAAGGTCGCACTTCTTTCCATCGAGCTCGAGGAGCCACCTCGAGGCACGGAGCTCAGTGTTGGAGAGCGCAGACTCCAGCCAAAGGACCTCGCCAATCCCTTGGTACTGGAGCCAGGAGCCTACGAGGTCGTCGTGAACGCGCCGGGTCAGCGGACCAAGTCGCAACGAATCGAGCTTGCTGCGGGCAGCGAGCGGAGCATCGGATTCAACCTCAGACCCGAGGAAGCTCCGGCGCCAGCCCGACCGAAAACACAGAAAACGCAGCCAGCGCCCGAGCCCCCGCCAGAAGGGGGCTCGGCTCTCAGACCCTACGCCTACATCGCCGGCGGGGTCGGCGTCGTCGGCGTGGCTGCCTTCGCGGTGTTCGGGTTGATGCACAACTCGAAGTTCAACGATCTCGACGACAGTTGCCCGCAAGGACGCTGCACTCCAGACCGCCAGAGCGACATTGACGATGGCAAGCGCTATCAGACCTTCGCGAACATCGGCCTCGCGGTCGGAATCGTCGGCTTGGCAGCGGGCACGACCCTATTTGTGCTCAGCGGCGACGGATCGGAAAGCGTCGCGACGGCCAAGGTTCGGGTTGGCCCTGGCTCCGTGCAAGTAGCGGGGCGGTTTTGATGCTTCGCACGAAGAACCTGTTGGGGCTGTGCGCTGTAGGTTTGGCCGCGGCGTGCACACAGGACTACGGGAAGTTCGACACTTCGGGGGCCCCTGATGCGTCCACGAGCGGCGGCACCGGAGCCACGAGCGGCGGCACCGGGGCCACGGCCGGCGTCGGCGCCAGCGGAGGCAGCGCCGGAGCCGCGGCAACGGGCGGTAGCGCGGGAGCCGGGGCCGTTGGCGGCAATGCAGGCACGGGAGCTACAGGCGGTTCCGCAGGCAGCGGTGGAAGCGCCGGCGGCAGCTGCGGCGCCAACCAAAAGCAGTGTGGGGCCAATTGCGTTTCTGATAGTGATCCCCAAACCGGCTGCGCCACGACCAGCTGTTCGCCGTGCCCGAGTCAGAACGCAACGCCCAGCTGTCAGTCTGGCCAATGCGCGCTGTCATGCACTCCCGGCTTCCTCGACTGCAACACGGACGTCAAAGACGGCTGCGAACACTCGACCTCCTCACCCACGACTGCCAGCTGCGGCGGGTGCGGCAACAACTGCGCAAGCCAGGGCTTCGGCGGAGGTTTCAGCTGCTCGGGCGGAATGTGCAGGTGCACAAGTGGCGCCCAATGCAAGGCAAGCGGCGGCCCCGGCGCTGCCACCTGCAACGCGGGCGGCAGCTGCGTCTGCGACGGGAAGACCTGTCAACCGGGTGAAGCGTGCGTGAAACAGGGTCCGAGCTTGCAATGCACGTGCAACAGCGGCACCGCATGCGCGGTGGGCACGACCTGCTGCGTCAGCCCCGCTGGCTGCAAGAACCTCTCGAATGACAACGCCAATTGCGGCGGATGCGGGGTTGCGTGCGCCACCGGCCAGAACTGCGTCAGCGGCAGCTGTCAGTAGCACTCTGTGGGTCGAAGGAGCTGCGCCGCATTCGGCGAGCGGCGGCAAGCCCACGGCGTAACAGGGGTCTCACCGCGCCGCCTGGCATCAGAGCCCAGGGGAGAACCCCAGCACGAGCAGCGTATGAACGGGCGCCCATGCTCCAATCCGAACGACCCGGCGTGACGGCCCTGCTCGTCGCCGCGCTATTGACGCTTTGCTCCGCTCTGGGCTGCAGCACCCGCCACTACGACGTCGCGTCCCCCAGCGCGCCCAACCCCATCCCGATCAAGGGCGCGACGGCGTACGCACCGAAGGATGGCTCCGGAGCAGGCGGCGACGACCTGTGCGAAATCGATCCATCGATCTGCAAACCAGCAGAGGCGCGCCGCACGCGTAGAAGCGAGCAGATGCAAGGGGAGGAAATCAGCTCGGTACAACTAGCGCTCAGCGACGCGCCGGCGGTGTCCAAGGTCTCGGGCCTCGCAGCCGGGATCTTCGCCGCTCAAGGCGGCGTCACCGGTGGGAGCGCAGGCCCGCCCCCTCCGCCGCAACCCATCGAGACGGGCAAGTCGAAGCCCGGCACCAGCCAGGAGATGGTGGACATCGAGGCACGGGTCACCCTCAAGGTCGAGGGCATCGCAGCGTCGGTGGTCAAGATCCGACAAGCCGTAAAGGCCGCGGGGGGCCAAGTCGTCAATGAGGTGATCACGGACAGCTCGTCGTCGGCGGGTGCGTCCATTTCTCTGCGCATCCCCTCTGGCCATGTATTCGACTTCCTATCGGGGCTCCCCAAGCTGGGCAAGATCGAGTCTCGCAAGGTGGAGAGTCGGGATATTGGGCGCGAGTTCCACGACGCCCAAGTGCTGCTGCGTAACCTAAACGCAACCCTGAGCCGCTATGAGCAACTGCTCAAGCAGGCAACGACCGTCAAGGACATGGTGACGCTGGAAGCCGCCATGGCTCGGGTGCGCACTCGCCTCGACCGCGTCAAGGGCGATCTGCGCTACTTGCAAGACCGCGCATCGCGCTCGACCGTGTACATCACACTGCGTGCCAAGGCCGGCTCCTCCGTCGGTGAGCCCGAAGCCCGACTGTACCCGGGGCTACGAGGCACTTTGGCCTGGGACTTCCCGAGCGGCGAGGACACTCGGTCTTTCGCGGGTGCCGGATTCTCCCTCTATTTCTTCCGAGCCCTCAATCTCGATGCTGACTTCATGGGCAACACTTCGGGAGATGGCGGAAGCGGAGTCGACCTATTCATCACCACGTTGGGCACCGAGCTATATTCGGATTTTCTCGGCGGCGGCGACCGTGAGTTCCTGAATCCGTACCTGGGATTTCGCGTGGGTTACGCCCGCAACCTCGGTCTGAACGAATTGGCTTTGGGCGGAAGCCTCGGGCTCGACGTGTGGAAGGCCGACTTCATCACGATCGATCTCAACACCCGACTATACGCGTTTCTGGGCACATCCGAGCGCCGCGCCCACGCCGTGCTTCAACCAAACCTGACGCTCCGTTTCTCGTACTAGCCGCGGAACGCAGCGCCGCGCTGAGCACACGGCTCGCTCAAGGCGGGCACTGCTTGGCGCAGTGCTCCTTCTTCACCTTGGCCAAGAGATCGGGTTCGTCCGTGATGATCATGTCGATGCCATAGTCGATCATATTGCTCATCATGGTCTCGTCATTGACGGTCCAGACGTTGGCTTTGATTCCGGCCGCGTGAATCGCCGCAACGGCTTGCTCGTTGGCACCAATGGAGTGGAAGTTGAGCGCATCCAGCCCTCGCGCGGTGGCTTTGTCAAAATCATCCGCGCGGATCGAAAGCAGCCCAGCTTGCACTGTCTTGTCGATCTTCTTCACCTCCGACAGAACGTCGGCGTTGAAAGAGCTGACCACCACCGTGCGTGACTTGGTATCCCCCTGAATCGCTGCGACGACATCCGCGGCCATCTTGGGAATGTCCGAGGCCGGACAGTTCTTGTCATCCTGCAGCTTGAGCTCGATGTTCAAACCGCCATCCACCGCTGCCAACACTTCCGCGAGGGTCGGGATCTTCACGCCGGTACCTTCGAGGCTGGTGCCCTTGGCTGCGTCCAAGGCTTGCAGCTCGGCAACTGTCAAGTCGCCGACACAGCCGGCACCGTCCGTGGTCCGATTGACCGTGTCGTCGTGGATCGCCACCAGCACGCCATCCTTCGAATGCACCACGTCAAACTCCGACATCTCGGCGCCCTCGCTGAACGCCTGCTTGAGCGACTCGATCGTATTTTCTGGGAAAGGATTGAAACTCGTATTCGAACCCGTACCGCGATGCCCTGAGTTGATCACCGAATCCGCCGCGCAGACGCAGCCCCCTGCGTCGCCTGCATCGGTCCCCACGCCCGAATCGCTACCGGCGCTACCACCCGAGCCCGGATTCGCACTCGGATCCGAATCCGAACTACAGCCAGCAAGTAGCGAGACCAGCAAGAGAGGCGCCGTGAACTTCCACATGATGGCGAAGATAGCATCCCTCGGTCGCGCTGACCCATTCGAGGTGTTTCGGGGCCGCCGCGCCGCGCCCCAGGTCCGAGCGGTGCCCCCAGTTTGACCTGCGCGCCTCAGGGCCGAGGTGCAAGCCAGGGGGCCAGTGCACGCGTGGTCAGCGGCATCACGGCGTAGGTCATCAACAACACGATTGCGAGAACCGAGATCCCTTCCTGAGCGAGCTGCGGGTCGGGTATGGCGCGCCCGACCGCCGCAGGTATGAAATGCACCAGCGGCCAGATCACGATAAATGTCACCAACGCCATCTTGTGCTTTGAGGGCGGGCCGCCACCTCCGCGCTTGGGCTCGAACCAGAAGTCCAGGCCTTCGTAGTGGCTCAGGTCGGCCGGCGTCGAACTAAATTCGCCGGTGCGAGCCAGCCAGCTCTTGCGAACGTTCGACTGCATCCAGCGTTCGAGACGCGGATAGGTATCAAACCGAAAAATACAGACGCGCTGCCCACCGGCACCGCCAGTGGGGCGGACCACTTCTGTTCCCAAATAGCCTTCGAAGCTCGAACAAGCGTCGGTTATGCCGTGCATCCAGTTCCGAAACTCGGAGTCTCTGCCAGCGTCGACTTCGTGACGAACGATCACCGTCACAGGTTTTTCGGTTCCCCCATCAGCGCCGCTCATCGGCTTCCTGTACCACGCGCCGTGTCCGTACTCACGCGCGAGAGTATCCATGCGCTGTGCGCGCATTGACGCGTCAGCCCACGCCCGGCGCCTCGTGGCCGCTCTCCTCCACGTACTCGGTGTAGCCACCGCCGTAGGTGCGTACGCCGTCTTCCGAGAGCTCCAGCACCCGATTGCTCAGTGCCCCCAAGAACTTTCGGTCGTGGGAAACGAACAGCATGGTGCCCTCGAAGTTCCACAGCGCTTTGACCAAAATGTCCTTGGTGTCCATGTCCAAATGGTTCGTCGGTTCGTCGAGCACCAGAAGATTCGGCGGATCGAAGAGCATCGTCGCCAGCACCAACCGGGCCTTTTCCCCACCCGAAAGCACACGGCAACTCTTGTCGACGTCGTCGCCGGAAAAGCCGAAAGCGCCAGCCAGCGTGCGCAACGTACCTATGTTCGCGTGGGCGAAATGTCGTTCCAAATGCCCGATCACCGTCTCCTTTTCGTCCAGGAGCTCCATGGCGTGTTGCGCGAAGTAGCCCATTTTGACGCTGGCGCCGATGGTGACACTGCCCGCGTCCGGTTCGGAGGCGCCAGCAACGAGCTTCAGCAAAGTGGACTTACCCGCGCCATTCACGCCCATTACGCACCAACGCTCGCGACGACGGATCAAGAAATCGAGGCCGCTATAGACCGCGTGGTCGCCATAGGCCTTGTGCACGCCCTCGATCTTGCACACGTCTTCTCCGGAGCGCGGCGGCTGCCGAAACTCGAACTCGATCACGCGTCGCTTCTTGGGCGGCTGCACGACATCGAGCTTCTCCAACTTCTTGACCCGCGACTGCACTTGCGCTGCATGGCTGGCTCGAGCCTTGAAGCGGGCAATGAACGCCTTTTCCTTGGCCAGCATTGCCTGGTGCCTCGCGTACTGTGCGTCCGCTTGCGCGGCAGCAATGTCTCGCTGCTGCTCGTAGAAGTCGTAGTTGCCCGAGTAGGTCCGCAGATCGCCAGCGTCGAGCTCGACTATCTTGGTCACCAGGCGGTTGAGCAATTCTCGATCATGAGAGGTGATGACCAAGCCACCCTCGAAGTCCCGGAGAAATCCCTCGAGCCAAATGATGCTCTCGATGTCTAGATGGTTGGTCGGCTCGTCGAGCAAGAGCAGATCTGGGCGCATCAACAAGATACGCGCCAGGGCAACGCGCATCTTCCAGCCGCCGCTGAGCTTGCCGACGTCGTCATCCACAGCGGCAGCGCGGAAGCCAAGTCCGGCCAGGATCTCGCGCGCCCGCGCCTCCAGTGCGTAGCCGTCGAGTTCGTCAAAGCGGGCCTGCACCGTGCCAAAACGCTCGATCAGCGCCTCCAGCTCGTCAGCGCGGTCGGGATCCGCCATGCCTTGTTCGAGTTCTTTCAGCTCTTCTTTGACCGCGCTGACTTCGCCGGCCCCGGCCATGGTTTCTTCGACCACGCTGCGCCCAGACATCTCGCCGACGTCTTGGCTGAAGTAGCCGACGGACACGCCGCGGTCGAGCACCACCTGTCCGCCATCGGGCTCTTCTTCTTTGACGACCATACGGAAGATGGTCGACTTGCCCGCGCCGTTCGGACCCACGAGCCCAACCTTCTCGCCGGCGTTTGCGCTCATGGAAGCCTCCATGAACAGAATCTGCTTGCCGTGTTGCTTGGAGACAGAGTCGAGCCGGAGCACGGCTGCGGAAGCTGTCAGCTTCCCCGGGCAAGTTCAACGAATTTCGCGGCGTGCGCGCCCTTTTGAAAGCTGGCCTGGATGTATGTGCACTCACCACACTGGCGCGCGCCCCTCGTGGCTCGCTCGCCGTCGTGCAGGGACGATCACCGGCTCGCCTGCGACCCGCTCGCCGCTGCGGTCAAGGGCAAAGTCGTTCGAAGTGCCGGAGCCCCTGAAGACGCAGTGGCCGGGCGGCCCGCCGCCACCGAGTTCCTTGCACCCACTTGTTGGCAACGCTCCGGACGTTCGAGGGTTTTGGGGGTCGCATCCCTGGACCGAATGGGTGCCCTAATCTCGCTGTGGCGCGAGCAGGCGCGCCGCATGGGGCAACGCGGGATTAGCGCCCCCCGGGCCGCCCCAGGGCTCGACCCCAAAAGCCGTCGATCTCGAGCCGGCAGGTCCCAGCGGGGCAGCTCCCGCGCGGACTAGGCAGTCAGCTCTTTGAGTCGAGAGACCGGAAACCGGACGACTCGTGACTTCAAGAATTCGATGACTTCGGCTTCGGAACGCTGTGGTGCCCCGGGCAACTGTACAAAGGCCTCGGCCAAGCGTTTCCAGCGGCCGAACATCAGGAGCATCCAGACCTGAAAAAAGTCGATGCCGTCGAAGATGATGGCGTCTTGTCTGCCGTACTCGGCTTTGTTGTCCTCGAACTCCGCCGGAAGCTCGCTCCAATGGCAGCGTGAGTACACGTGATGGTGAATATGGTAGCCGTCGTTGAAACAGCGCCGATTGTATCGAGTATTGATGCAGGTGATGCTATTCCGATACGGATTGTCCGGCTGCTCCTGGCACACGAACGCGTGCTGACCCCAATTGCCGATCATCATCAAGATCCGGACCGCAAGCACAGGGAGCACCAATACGACCAGGGTAGCCCGCCAATTGAGCACCAACAGGCCACACGTGACGGCCAGGAAACTGAGCTCGCCCACCAGAAGCCGTCGAAGCAGCTTCGAATTGCGACGCTGCGCGTGGTAACGCCCGAGATCGAAGAGGGCGAAAAACAGAAAACGTCCCACGTAGGACAGCCAGTCGCGAAAGCGATCTCGTTGGTGAAGCAGTGTAGAGCTGGTGTCGACGGGTAGATTGCCCTCGCGATGGTGCATGCCCATGTGGTGGGCAAAGTAGCTCTCTGGGGTTTGGCCGAAGAAAGGCCCGATCACCCAAGGGATCACAAGATTCAGCCACCGCACATTGGCCCGGAATAGCGGGCGGTGCGATGTGCAGTGCAACATCAAGATGAAACGATCCAACACCCACGCGGCCCACACCGTGAGGTAGATCGCGGCCAGAAGCCAGAAGTAGTGCTCGACGAAAAACAGCGCCACTCCCGCGACTGCGATGGCCAGGCATTGCAGCATCAAGCTCACGAACGGCAAGTCACGCGGATCGTTCAGGAGGCGCGCGGCGCCGGTCGCTCGGACTCGTGGCATTCAGGCGCCGGACGCTAACCGCGGACAACGTTCACGTCCACATCTACCGCTTGTTACTCCGGCAATTCCCCGAAGAGTATGGGCGCGAAGACCAGATCTCGGCTAGTTAGCGCGCGTTCATGTCGTCGAAAATGCCGGGTTCAAGAACCCGTTCTTCGTGTCCGTGTCTCCGGCGGTCTACGGGGATGCGGAAGACTGGCACGCGAGCGGAGAGGTCAGTGCCTCTTTCTTTCCGCGGGTGTTCTACCCAGTGGGCAACGACACTTCCCGACGATAAGGCCGAGGATTTCCAGGAGCGCGGGCTTCTAGCGGTGAGGCGTTCTGAGCGGCAGCTGCGAACCCACCAGCAACGCGCTCAGGCGGCGCCCTTGCGGGAGCCGAAGTCCACAGCGACGGTCTGTGAGCTCCCAGTCACGTAGTGTCGTTCGCGCGCCTCGTCGAGCGCTTCGCGATGGCGCTGCCACCAGTTCCGGGCCTGCTCCACGGTCCACTCGCCGTCAACCTCACAGGCGTCGAGCGCTCGCTCGAGCTCTTCGGCGCTCTGCGGGCGCTCCTCGGGCATTTTTGACAGACACTTCAAGATCAAAGCTTCGAGATCTGGGGGCACCTCACCACCGAGACGCTCCGAGAGCGGCTCCGGGGTTTTGTGCAGGTGAGCGCCGCACACCTCGACAACCGTGTTGCCGTCGAAGAGATGGCTTCCGGTCAGCAGGTAGTAGCCAACCGCACCAAGCGCGTAAATGTCGCTGCGCGCATCGACGGTGTCTGGAGCTACGATCCCCTCCGGCGACAGATACTGCGGCGTACCGGTGATGGAGTTGGCTTGCGTCAGTGCGACATCTTCTGCGCCCTCGAGCTCTTTGACCAACCCAAAATCCAAGACCTTGCCAACGTCGGGCTTACCACCTTGCTCCACGAGCATGATGTTGGACGGCTTGATGTCGCGGTGGATCAGATTCACTCCGTGTGCCTCAGCCAGTGCGCTCGCGGCGTCCCGCAGTATGTGCACCACTCGCGCCGGAGGTTGGGCGCCGGTGGCTTCGACGATGTCCGTGACCGTCGCGCCATCGAGAAGCTCCATGACGTAGTAGAACACGCCCTCTGGGGTTCTGCCGTAGTCGAAAATGGTCACCGTATTGGGGTGAGTCAGCGCAGCTGTCAGCTGGACTTCCTTCTCGAAGCGAGCGATGGCTTCTGCTCCCGCGCGCTCGGTCTTCAGCAGTTTCAATGCCGTCGGACGCCGAAGCATGGCGTGGCGAGCTCGGTACACGGCGCCCATACCACCTTCTCCGAGCTTTTCGAGAAGAGTGTACTGACCGAGGCGCGTGACCTCGCGCACCTTCGTGCGCAGTCCGTAGATGACTCGCGATGCAGAACCGCAAATCGCGAGCACACACAGCCACCACGTGCCGGTGAAAACGGTGATGCCTGCCGCTATGTCACTCGACACCAGGTTCTCACGCACTTGTTCTGGGGTCTCGCGCCCATAGAACGCGGCGGCGCTCTCCACGAGAGGCGAAAAGTCCGTCTTGGCGTAGAGCAGATACGTCACTACCAATAGCGGGATCCCGGGCAAGGCGGTCACCAAGAGCGACCAGCGAAAGCTACTCGGCACATAAATGGCCCGCACGATCAGGCCAAACGCCAACGCGAGCAGGATGATGTAGTGGGGACTCGAAAACGGCCACATCCACAGGCCCATCAACGCATAGAACGTCGAGCTCGCGAGCATTCCGAGCACTTCCGCGCCGCGAATGAACCCCACGCTCGGCGTTCCGCGCATACACGCCAGTCCGAGGGCCAGAAGCGTTGCCGCGCCCAAGAAGTGAAACACGAACGAGGGATCGGTGAGCTCGTCCCAGCGCTGGTCGACTGTTATCCCGATCAAGCGCTGGGCGAGAAAGAGCCAACCGAAACCCGAGCCCCAAATCCCGTACTTGGAGACACGCTGCTGCAGGAAGGCGCGCCCCTCTTCGGTATGCTCGAGGGGAGTCGGTACCTTGGTCATGGTGAAAACCATGCCCTCGGGTGAAGGGGGAACCCGTTCCAAGGTTTCGCGGCGCAGCGACCCATGGGCATGCGGAGGCACTGATACCACGCCCGGCGGCAGCCCGAGGCGCGAGCTGGGCGCTTTCACGCTCAGTACTTCACGGAGCAGCCGTACGCCTTGGTCTCCTTCACGGCAACCTCACGACCTGCTTCGACGGCCTCCAATGCCGCCACCGCGTAGTTGACGAGCTTGCCGTCGGACGGGGACTGCCCTTCGAGCACGATGGTCTTGCCGGCGAAGCTCGACAGCTTGACCTTCTTGCCATCGAGGTCGGCTAGCTCGAAGTCCGGCGCCGGCTGCCCCACCACGGCTTTCTCGCCCGGCTTGACTACGCCTTGCGTTGCACCTGGCGCAGTGCTTCCAGCCTTCGTGGTGGGCTGGTTGCCCTCAGGCGCTGGCTTGGTCCGGTCGCAGCCCAGAGACGTCATCAGGCACAGGGTCGCTAGAGGGATGAACGCGCGCATGACGCTTCATCTAGGTACGGGCGGCCGAAGCCGCAAGGCACCATCGGGCCTGAAAACCGAGAGTGGCTTGAACTCCCTACCCAGCTTCGCGAGCATGGGCGCCCATGCTGCACGGGATCGACGTCGCCATCGTGCTTGCGTACGTCGCCTACTCGATCTTCTGGGGCTTGCGCGGCGCGCGCCGAGCCGGAGCCAGCCTCGAGGAGTACTTTCTGGCGGGGCGCAGTCTTCGGGGCTGGCAGGCGGGCATCAGCATGGCCGCGACCCAGTTCGCGGCAGACACGCCCCTGGTCGTGATCGGGCTGGTCGCCACCGCGGGGGTGTTCTCGCTGTGGCGGTTGTGGATTTACGCGCTGGCGTTTCTGCTGATGGCTCTCGTGCTGGGAGCCAGCTGGCGGCGGAGTGGTGTGCTCACCGACGCGGAACTGTCTGAAGCGCGCTATGGCGGCAAGCCCGCCGCGGCTTTGCGCGTGTTCAAAGCGCTGTACTTCGGCCTGGTGTTCAACTGCGTCGTGCTGGCGATGGTGCTACTCGCGACGACCCGCATCGTCGAGCCCTTCTTGGTTTGGGATCAGTGGTTGCCCACGGGTCTGTACGACGTATTTCGTTCCGTGGTGGAGTGGGCCGGGATGCCGCTGACTGCGTCGGGAGCTCCCTGCGGCGCCGACGGCGTATGTACGGTCGGCAGCTGCTTGAAACAGCGCTGCATCGGTCCCGCTCAATGGACGGCGTCCACGAACAACGCCCTATCCATCGGCGCAATCGTGCTGCTCACGACTTTGTACTCGACCACCGGGGGTCTACGAGCCGTCGTGAAGACGGACTTGGCGCAGTTCACGATCGCAATGCTGGCGACCCTGGGCTACGCGGCCGTCGTCGTGCACGCCGTTGGGGGCTTGAGCGAGCTTCCGAAGCGACTGACGCAAGCGTACCCCGCAGACGGCTCGGCCCCGGGTGGTCTCACGGCGACGGAAGTCCTGAGCTTCACCCCGGACGGCGCCCAGGGCGCGACCTGGGCAGTGATGGGCGTCGTCTTGATTCAGTGGCTGTGTCAGATCAACGCGGACGGCAGTGGCTATCTCGCTCAGCGCACCATGGCTTGCCGCAGCGACCGGGATGCCCAGACTGCCGGCGTCGTATTCGCCATCGCGCAAGTGCTGCTGCGCAGCCTGTTGTGGCTACCCATCGCGCTGAGCCTGCTGCTGCTGTATCCGGCACCGAGTGCCCTCTCGGGCAGTGCGCTGGCCGCGGAACGTGAAGCGACTTTCGTCCGCGGCATGGCTGAGATGCTCCCCCCGGGTGTGTTGGGGCTGATGCTCACGGGCATGCTCGGCGCCTTGGCGTCGACCTTGGACACACACCTCAATTGGGGCGCGTCCTATTTCACGAACGACATCTATCGCCGCTTCTACGCTCGCCACATCTCTCGGCGCGAGCCCTCGGCGCGCAGGTTGGTGTGGGTCGCCCGGGTCAGCACAGCCTTCATTCTCTTGGCGGCGCTGGTCATCTTGCCGCGACTCGATTCGATCCAAACCGCGTGGCAGGCCAGTTTGCTCCTAGGCGCGGGGGTGGGCGTTCTACTGGTCTTGCGTTGGCTCTGGTGGCGCATGAACGCCACGGGCGAGTTGGTCGCGCTGGCGGTCTCTGTGGTCGCCGCGCCACTTCTGCTCAGCTACGTTGAGCACGATGCGAACCGCTTGTTGCTGATGGCGGGGTTGGCTACGGGCGGCGGAGTACTGGGCGCCCTTGCGACGCCAGCCGAAGAACGAAAACGGCTGCGGAAGTTCTACGAGCGCGCGCGGCCGCCTGGGTTCTGGGGACCCATTGCCGGCGCAGGCGCGCGTCAAGATCGCCGCAGACTTCTGCTGCGCCTTGGCGCGACCCTCGGCTCGGGTTTTTCGATCTTCGCGATCTTGACCGGGCTCGGCACCTGGCTCGTGGGCAGCCCTGCCCCCGCTTTCTTCCCATGGCGCGGGTCGTGGATTGCAGTCAATCTCGTCGCGGGCCTGGCCACGGTACCCATCTGGCTGCGTTGGGTGCGTCGCAGCCCCGCCCTGGATGCTGCGCCACAGGGCGACAACCCAAGCTAGCCGTCCGGGCATCAACAAGCTACGCCTGCGACGTGGCCACACTGATCAACGCCTATTGTACGCTCCGCGAAACGCCGCCTCTGGACTTCGCCCACGTGCTCAACGCTCGAAGGGACCGCGGTGACCCGGAGCTGGGCCCACACTTGAATGGGTTCTCCGGCTTCATCTTCGAGCAGGGTGGCGGGCAGATGACTCAGGGCCTGTTCCATCTGCTGATGCATGTAGAGCGCGTGCAGCATCATTTGAGCCTCTCCGTAGAAGAAGATCAGATGGACACCTTCGCCCAGTGGGCTCAAGCGGCGAACGCGATCTGCTTCTTGCCAGACGGAAGTGTGCGCGCACCCGACGGCCGCGCCTTGCTGCAACCAGGCGGTGAACCCGACCCACAAGCCCAGCTGCCCTACCCAGCCGAAGCGCTGGCACGAAAGCACGGCACCGAACAGCAGTTGGAGGCTTTGGGCATCTCCGTTCCGGCGAGCTTGCCACCGGTGGTCGCGTCCGTTGAGGTGCGGCTCCGCTCGCCAACCGAGGTGGCAGAGCGCGCCGCTGCGTTGTTTCTGGTCGCGCTCCGAGGGGAATCTCTTGCGGGACAACATGCGATCGAAGTGTCCGAACTCCGCAAGCGCTTCCCGTCAGCCTTTGCCGGGCTGAGCCCGCAGGAAGCGTCCTTCATCGGGCAGTCATCGCCGGAGCAGCAGGAGGTCGTCAACGCCGTGTGGCGCTACGAAGCCCTCGCGCTTTTCCTCTGGGCCCTGGGGCGCTTGCCCGACCTGCCACAGCCCAAGGGCCTATGCGACGCCTCTGCAGTGGCCAAAGTCACGCTCGAGGCAGATCTCAAGCTAGCCGCTGGAGCTTCCCTTCGCGCCTCCGCGGAAATCCTTGACGCCTTGGACTTGCACTATCGTCTGCACTGGGCCGTTCGCGAAGCAGGCGTGCAAGACCAGCCGCCACCGGCCGAGCTGGAACCCGGCGTCGTTGTGGAACGACACCACGCTCTCAATTGGCTTGTTCGCTTTCAGGACGCCAATTGGGACGACGTCGACACGCCGACTTGAACGCCCTCTCCCAGTGCCATCGCAGATAGCTAGCGGTACGGTCCCCCGCGAGCTCCGAGGCCGGATGTCCCGAGCAGCTGCAAGATCATCTCCGTCACCTGTCGATCATCACAGATCAGCCCGGAATGGGTGCTGGCCACGCCCTGCTCAGTGAGCCTGGGCGAATCGAGCGCTGCTCCTACCCTTTCACATAGCTTCTCCGGCGTGCAGGATCCGTCCTCGAGCGTGATCTCGGTGACCAGCTGGCGCTCCCGGAATCGCACCCGGAACTGCAGAACGCGGGAAGCGCGGGTTACTAGTAGCTTATGGCCGTCCACACGCCCACCGAACTTTCCCGCTACTGGAGAAGCTCGGCAAGCATAAGACGAGCGTATCGTGTCTCTACCTCAAGCGGCTCGATGACGTGCACTTGCCGACACTCAAGAAGCTGATTCAACGGTCCATCCGCGACATGAAGCGGATGTATCCTTGAGCGTGCCCCGAACTCCGGCCACGGGTTCCGCGAATTCGTCTCTGGAACTCTGGAACGTCGCTTTGGGGACTTGGCACGAGCCGTGCGTCATGCCGAGTCATGACAGTGCAGCCCAAGCATTTGATCCGCGAGATCCGTTGGATGCATCGCATTCGCATGTCGAAAGCGAGCGCAGTGGTGTGCGTCTGGGCGCTCACTGCCTGTGGTGGGATAGCCACAGCCCGCCCCCAACTGCCCGCCTGACTATCGTCCCGAAGGCTCGGGTAGCGCGTACTTCGAACACTGCATTCCCGAATCCTTTTGCCCCTGAGCTGGAGCGAGCCGGCATCGGCTCGCGAGCTACGGAATGCAGCGGCCCTGCACACAAGCGTTGGCGCAGCAGTCAGCGTCCTGCCTGCAGCCATCCCCGGTCATGGCGCATGCGGGGCAGCGCCGAGCGACAAAGCGGCCGTCCACGAGGTTCGGATTCGGCGTGTATGTCGTTTTGCTGCCGCAGATCGAACCAATGATGCGATCCCTTTCCACAGCCTCGATGCGCAATTTCCCGCTGAGGTTGCCACCAGCCATCTTGCACACGCTGCCTTTTTGCCATGCACCGCCCGAGCGACTCAGGCGCTGATCCAGGTAGGCAAAGCGTTGCTCGACACGATAGGTGCCCGGCTTCTGCGATTCCGCCGGCAGGGTGATTCGGGTGCGCCAAACGTCGCAGGACTTTTCGAACTGCTTGTCGGCCCAGTAGCGACAGCTTGCCGGGTGGTTGGTGAGCACGATCTCGATGTCTCCGCTGTCGCCCTGGGGGATGGCCAGGGCGCCCACCAGACCGACGACCGGTGCGCTGCACTTGCCAGACACAGGGGGTTGCGATGACGACGGCGGAGGCAACACCGTTGGCGCACTAGCCGTCGGCCCAACGCTGGAGCCCGCGGTGACCGTCGCCGCTGGCGGGGGCATCGCAACGGCACCTGTGCTGGTCACGGGGAGCCTGCTTGCCGCGGGGCTCACGGTCGCCGAAGGCTCCGGAACCACAGGCGGACGCGAGCGCTGCCACGCGACGCCCAGAGCAGCTACGGCGGCCGCCGCTAGGCCGCCCATCAGAGGAGCGCGCCAAGCAGCCGGCGTGGAAACCACTCTCGGCGACGTGTTGGACAGATCCGTCGCGAGCTCCAGGCACGCAATCTCCAGCTTGGCCTCCTGCTCCAGCGCCACGCTGCACTGCTCACAGCCGGCGACGTGCGCTTCCACGCGCTCAGTGTCCGCCGCGCCCAAATGGTCCATCACGTAGGCCACGAGCGTGTCCCGAGATAGGTGCTCGTTACTCATCGGCTTCCTCCATTGCGGCGCGCAGCTTTGCGCGGACTTCACACAGTGTCTGGCGCAAGCGCTGAACACTGATTCCGAGACTCTCCGCCAGCTGGGCGTGTGGTACATTGTCCGAGTACGCGCGCGCGAACACTTCGCGGGCTCGGGGCGAGCAGGAGGCGAAGGCCTGGCGTGCGCGAACGAGCTCTTCCGCAGCCAACAGCCTCGATTCGGGGCTGGTGGAGCATGGCCCGTTACCTCCCGCCAAGCTGGGCGCTGCCGCTTGCAAGGTCACCAGGTCTGCGCGCTTGTCAGCGCGTCGCCGGTCCGCAGCCAGAAATAGCGCTTGTCGAATGACCAGCCCGGGCAGCTCCAAGCGCTCCAGCTGGCCGCTCCGCCACTTTTCGAACAACCGCGCCCAAGCTTCCTGAGCGAGATCCTTGGCGTCCGGGAGACGGACACCCCGGGCCAGGAGCACGGTGACGACCTTGCGGTTGTGTCGTCGGACTTCGGTATCCCAGACCAGATCGGGTTGCAGGGCCACGGCGTGCATCGGATTCTAGGGGAGGAACGCTCGAAAGGCGTTTTCATATCGGATAATTCGCCCTGGCCTTGATTTCTCGCGAATCGCGCTAACCTGAGGTCGCCATGCAGGAGCGCGCGATTTCCGAAGTCGCCGAGTTGCTCGGGGCGAGTGATAGCGTGCTGTTCATCACCGGCGCCGGCATGAGCGCAGATTCCGGCTTGCCCACCTACCGGGGCATTGGCGGCCTGTACGAAGCGGAAACTACGGAAGAGGGCATCCCCATCGAGGAACTGCTCTCGGGACCCATGCTGCAGCGGGACCCTGCGCTGTGTTGGAAGTACATCGCTCGGCTCGAGAGTGCCTGCCGAGGAGCGCACTTCCACCCAGGGCATGAAGTCTTGGCAAAACTGGAGCAACGCATCGACCGAAGTTGGGTGCTTACGCAGAACGTCGATGGCTTCCACCTCGACGCGGGCTCTCGCAACGTGATCGAGATCCACGGCAATGTACGGCGGCTCACTTGCACCAAGTGCGCGTGGCAAGCGGAAGTCGACAACTACGCAGAGCTCCAAATCCCTCCGCGCTGCCCCGAGTGCCGGGCCATCGTGCGTCCAGAGGTCGTCTTGTTTGGCGAGATGTTACCCCTCAACGCCCTTGCAGCCCTTGAGCGTGAGTTGCGGGTGGGCTTCGACCTCGTCGTCGTGATCGGCACGACCGCGGTGTTCCCCTACATCATGGCGCCGGTAGTGACAGCTCGGCGCACGGGGATCCCAACCGTAGAAATCAACCCTGGGACGAGTTCCTTGTCCGACATGGTCGAGTACCATCTCAGACTTGGCGCCAAAGACGCCCTCGAGCGGTTGTGGGCCGCGGTACAGGCGCGCTGAACCGCTTCGTGGTTCGCCCCGAGGCAAGTCAGCTCGCCAGCAGACGCCAAGCCAGGAGGGCTGCGAGTACGACGGCCACGATGGCGGCCCAGAGCATCCGGGCTGGACGCGAGCCCGCTTGGGTGGCGACACCCGAAGGTAGGGCGCCGGGCTGAACGTTCTTGGGCCGAGGCTTCGCCCGCTCCACGGGCTGCGTGGTCGCGCTTCGCCGCGGAGCTGGAGTAGCAGCCACGGCCTCCTCTCCCGGCAAACTCGGCAGGGCGCCGTCCAGCCGCTGGATGAACTCTTCCGCGCTCTGAAATCGCATGCTGGCCTTCTTTTTCAGCCCCACGTCGAAGAGCTCTTGCACGACCTCCGGGTACCTGTGCTCTGGAGCCACCTCTTCCAAAGTGGGTGGCGTGGCAGACAGATGCTTGGCGAGGATCGCCATGGTGTTGGGCGCATCAAAGGGCAGCTGCCCCGTCAGCATCTCGAATAGCATTACGGAAACGGCATACAGATCCGATCGGCCATCCAGCTCGTCACCCATCACTTGCTCCGGCGACATATAGGCCGGCGTCCCGTACACCCCCCCCTCTTGACCGGACGCAGATTCTGACGCGCTAGTCGCGATCCCCAAGTCCAGGATTTTGGCGAAGTCCCCCCCGGACTCGGACCTCAGGAGCACGATGTTCTCGGGTTTCACGTCCCGATGCACGATGCCTCGCTCGTGGGCATGAGCCAAACCGATCAAAACCTGGCGCGTGATGTCGAAGGCGCGCCGCGGAGCAATCCACTGCTGCTCCATCAGATCTCCTAGGGATTTTCCGTCCAAGAGCTCCATCACCAAGTACAGCAACCCCTTGTCGGTTTCGCCGAAGTCCGAGACGGAAACGAAGTGCTCGTGCTCGAGCTTGCCCAGCACTTCCGCCTCTCGCACGAATCGTTTGCGCAGGGTCTCGTTGTCCCCGAGACGACCGTGCAGCGTCTTGAGCGCAACATCTCGATGAAGCGTCACGTGCTCGGCTCGATAAACGGCACCCATACCGCCAGACCCAAGCAGCGCCCGGACGCAGTAGCGCTTGTCAACAACAGCGCCCACGGGCAAGGAAGCTAGCTCCGCCCCCATCTCAGCGGCGGCATCGTCACCAGATTCCGATGCGGCTTCTGAATGCAGCGTGGGCGCTCCAGCCTGCATGGCGGTCAGGAAATTGTCCCGCGCGCGCGCCACGCTCTGTTCGACGGCCGCCTCCGCAATTCCCAGAACCGACGCCATGGAGCTCACGGGCTCGTTCTCGACATCCGCCATCACGAGAGCGAGGCGCTCGTCCGGCAGCAATGAACCAAGGGCTGACTGCACAGCTTCGGCCATCAGATCTTCGGGCGGCTTGGCGGGCTGGAACACCGGCGGCTCGAGTTCGATGGTTCCTTCGGCTGCCCCATCCCTGCGGACGTATTCCCGAGCGAGGTCGACCACCCAGCTTCGAAAACCGTCAGGCTGCTCCAGCTCTTCTAAGCGGTGACTCGCCTCGACGAATATCTTCGCGCACGCGGCTTCCGCGTGATCGGGCGTAGGCAGCATGCCCACCAGCAGCCGAAAGACTGGGATCTGGTGCCGCCTCACCAGTTCCGATAGCGCGACGTCTTTGTTTTCGTCGCGACACGCCGTTACTAGATCTGCGTCGCTGACCTCAGAGAGGGTGACGGCCATGGCTCAGTTCCGCCGCTCAACCGTCACCGTCACCGGAGACGCTCGCCCGCTTCGTGCGGCGCAGCCCGTTGAGGACGTGCCGGGCCGGCAGGAAGACCTCCTGGCCCTCGCCGTCTTGCAGAAGCAAGCCAAGGGGGGCGAACTGGGTGACCGTGCCCTCCACGCCGGCGAGGCTGATGTGGTCTCCCACGCTCACTAGGCGACGCAGGTAGTAGTTAGCCATGAGTTCCTCTGCCGGGCGGCGCATCGACCAACCGAAAAGAAAAGTCAGGGCGAGCAACAGCGCGCCCATCGCGAGCGTCAAGTTCGCGGACAGAAAGGAGATGTTAACGCCCAAAATGTCGATGGCGATCAACCCGATGATCACCAGCAGGGCACCCTCAGTGGCACTTTCCAGCGCCCCGGCAGCGGAGCTCCGTGCAGCGCGCAGCGCGCCCCCAACCGCGCGACGAGCGATACCCGCCAGGTATCCACCCACAGCAAAGACGACCAGCGCAGAGATGACGCGTGGGAAATAGCCAAGCATCTTGCTGAGGGTCTGTTGCACAGCCGGCATGCCCCAGCTTTCGGTCGCACTCGAAACGCCCAAGAGCAGGATAGCGATGTACACCAGCTCCGCGCAGGCCCTCGAGGCGGTCAGGCCCGGGCTGACGGATTCGAGGATCTTCTGGAAGCGGCTCTTCTTGATAGCGTCATCCAGCTTCGACGCGGAGAGCAGACGTGTCAGGACCGAACGGATGACACGCGCGACGATGTACAGGAGGACCAGCACGACCAGTCCACCCAAAAGCGAAGGCGCGTACTTGGCAGCAGCCGCGCCCAGGCTTCGTAGGGGCGGCCCGGCGTACCTGGAAACCGTCGCCAGAGGGTCCACGCTAGCGGCCAGCGTCAGCATCGTTCGTCTCCTCCTCGTCTTGCGCCTTGGTCATTCGGTCGAAGCTGTGGGAGAAGCCACTGACTGGTGCTGCCAATACGAGGAGCACCCACTCTCCAGCGGTTTCCGTCGCAGCCAGTCTGGTGCGCACCCGCTCCTGCATGTCAGTTCGGGGCCGCGACCGGCCAAGAGTTGCCCTCAGCAACTGACCGACGTCGATACCTCGCTGTTTGGGCGTACTCCCCGACGACATGGCACCGCAGCTTGTATCACCCAGACTGCCTGGAGAACAGAGTGCGCGGACAAAGGCGCGCACTCCTACCGCAAGCGCGCGTCAGAAAAGCGTCCACACCCGCGAAGCCATGCGCCGCTCCCTTTCTTCGTCAATCCCGCCCCTAGGCGCAGGATGATCATGAACGCGCCGGCCGCAAAGTTGGCCATGAGCCCCGACCAAGCCATGCCAATCGCCACACCGCCCGCCGCCAGGACAGCTGCGAAGGACGTCGTTTCAATGACAAAGTACATTGAGCACCAGCGCCCAGGGTGGAATCCGCGTAGCGGATCAGGGTCGGGTCGACCTTGCGCGCCACCATGGCGCGGTCCACCAGTTTTCTCGCAAGCGAGATGAGCCAGCGGCCGACGATCCAGAGAACGAGGACCGCGAGCAGCTTGCCGCCGGGCGCTGATGCCCAGCGTTGTGAGCTTTTCTGTGAGCGCTTTGACGTCCATGATTGTGATCCTCCCGAGAAGTCGAACTCGACGGCGCCCACGCGAGCGGCGGGCGCTCGAATGTTTCCGCGCTCGTATGCATGGTTCACGCCAACTCGGAGGAGCCGTGGCCTTTCGCCAGCGCCCATGCGCTGATGGTCGCCTGCAGCGCGCAGCTGTGGCCCGGGACCTACAGCGGCGTCCCCGGAGCGTCGTCGGCCGCCAGGGGTAAATCCACGACAAACGTGGCGCCGAGCCCGACCTCGCTTTTCACGCGGATTCGGCCACCGTGGAGTTCGACGATCCCGCGGGCAATCGCCAGTCCCAGGCCCGTGCCCTTGCTGGCACCTTTCGGTTGCACCGGCCCCTGAGCAAATCTGTCGAAGATGCGGTCGTGGAACTTCGGGTCAATTCCCGGACCGTCGTCGCTCACGGAGATACGCGCCTGGCCGTCGACGACTTCCAACCCCAGCTGCACGGCGTCGCCAGCTTCTGAGTACCGAATCGCGTTGGAAAGCAAGTTCGTGGCCACCTGCTCCAGCCGTGCCGAGTCTACTTGCGCCAACACGCGGCCCGGGGACGCGAAGTTCAGCTGCACACCTCCACTCTCGGCAAGGGGGGCGTTCGCCGCGCGGGCGCGCTCGAGCACCTCAACCAAGTCGCAGGGCTCAAGTTGCAGTTCCAGTTTGGATGCGTCTAGCTTCTGCATCTCCAAGATGTCGTTGACCAAGTGCAGCAAGCGGCTGGCGTTTCGTTCGGCGATGACGAGCAAGTCCGTAGCTTTGTCGGGCAAAGCCCCCGCCGCGCCTCCCGCCAGCAGCCCGAACGCCCCGAGAATGCTCGTCAGGGGCGTTCGCAACTCGTGACTGACCATTGACACGAACTCGCTCTTGGCGGCCGCCGCAGCAACGCGCTCGCTCTCATCGTCCACGACGGCAACGAACCCCGTGATGGTGCCAGACTCACTGAGCATGGGCGCAATCACCACCCAGGCGGGGAAGGTGGATCCGTCGCGCCGCCGATACACGAAGCGCGTGCCCTGGGGTGCACCTTGCCTAGCGCTGCCAACTAGCCGTCGAAAGGCTTCCGCTTGTGGGGCGGTGGGTCTCGCCTCCCTCTGGGGCGCCAGGTCGTCATGAAACGAGACCAAGTTGCAGCGCCCGACGACTTCATTCTTGTCGAAACCCAGCAGGACTTCCGCTCCCGCGCTGAACCAGGTCACCACCCCGGACGGGTCCGTTCCGACAATCGCGTAGCGCCCCGCTGCGTTGAGCAATGCCCGCAACAATTCGAGCTCGGTCAGATGCTGCAAATGCCGCGCGGAGAGTTGCTCCAGATGTTGCTGACGCTGGAGCTCTGCCTGAATCTGCGCGGCTAGCGCATTCAACGACATCGAAGTGAGCTCCGACAATTGCTGCGGCTCCGCGGCCACTAGGCAGAACACGCCCAGAAGCGACCCATCGGACTTCTGAAGACGCCTTCCGGCGGCGAAGCGGATCTCCGCCGCCACATGACCCAACCCCGCCGCGAGTGCCACATCCCGCTGAGTGTCCGGGACCACCGCCAGGCTCTCGCTTCGCAAGAAGTACATGCCCAAGGGCAACAGCCCCGCTGCCCGCTCCGGGCTTAGGCCAATCACTGAATCGAAGTTGGCGTGACTGCCATCGGACTGCGCCACGAATGCCCTAGCCTGCTCGACGAAGCCCGTGGCGACGCCTAGGAGCCGCTCCACGGACTCCTGATCGTGCTGACGCATACGTTCGTAGCGCATCAGCGTGCTGTCATGATGGTCCGCCATGAGCGGCAGGCAGCATCGCCCACATCCGATTTGGGGACAACGTCGCCGGCTGCGTGGGGTGAAACCGAAGCTGGGTGTTAGGGTCCTCCGCGCGCCCTTCGAATCCGATGGCCGCGAGCTGCTCCGCAAATCTTTAACACTTGCGCGAACTTGCAGGATTCAGGGGCTTGCGGCTTACGGATCCGTGCCTACCGCACTAGGACTTCTGCTCCACGGTGGCGGCCAGTCTCGGCGTGCCCACCAAGAAAGACAAAGACACGAGGAGAGGGCTATGCAGTTTTATACATTTCCCGCGTCGGCTAACTGCCGCAAGGTCGCCGCTGTCGCGAAGGAGCTCGGGCTCGAGCTGGAAGAAAAGATCGTCGACTTCATGGCGGGTGGTCACAAGGCGCCCGACTACTTGGCCATCAATCCTAACGGCAAAGTGCCCTCCCTGGTGGATGGCGATGTCAAGCTGTGGGAGTCCAATGCCATCATGGGCTACCTCTGTTCCAAGGTGGATAGCACGGACCTCTGGCCAAAGAGCAACGCCCGCTACGACATCATGCGCTGGATGTATTGGGAGCTCGCGCATTGGGGGCCGCCTTGCGACACCTTCGCATTCGAAAACGTGCTCAAGGGCATGATCGGTGCCGGGGATCCCGACGCCGCCAAGCTCGCCACCGCCACGGAAGACTTCAAGAAGTACGCGGGCATCCTCGAAAACCACCTGGAGGGTCGCAAGTACCTCACCGGCGACAAACCCACGATTGCCGACATTGCGGTCGCATCCCACCTCACCTACGCGGTCCCCGCGAAGATACCAGTGGGTGAGTTCAAGCGCGTCAGCGCCTGGAACGCCGCCCTGAACGAGCTTCCCGGCTGGCGTGACACCGCGCCCAAGATGGGCTGATTCTCTTGGCAACAGCGCAGCGACGCGGCACTGCCGTGTCGCTGCGCGGCGCCGTGGTGTAGCGTGCCGCCGAGGCTACGCCATGCGCTGGATCACCCGGGGTGACATCGACGGTTTCTTCGGACTGGCGCTGGACAATCTGGTCCAGCTGCTGCTGATTGATGCGCTGTGTCGCCATGTCCTGGGCTTTTCCAGTGACTTGCTCTACGGGCGCGTGTTGCCCGGAGTCGCGATATCGCTGCTCGTCGGCAACATCTACTACGCCCGACAGGCGATGCGCCTGGCCCGGGAGACGGGCCGCACAGACGTCTGCGCGCTGCCCTACGGCATCAACACCGTCTCCCTCTTCGCCCACGTCTTTCTCGTCATGCTTCCCGCCAAGCTCGCTGCCCAAGCGGCGGGCGCGGAGGATCCAGCGCGCCTGGCTTGGCTCGCGGGGCTCGCCGCTACCATCGGCTCGGGGCTGATCGAGTTCTCTGGATCCTTCGTCGCTGAGCGCTTGCGTCGCGCTACGCCCAGGGCGGCGCTGCTGTCCACTCTGGCCGGCATCGCCTTGGGCTTCATCTCCCTGGGCTTCTTGTTCCGGACCTTCGCGCGCCCCATCGTTGGCATGACGACTCTTGGCGTGGTGCTGCTGGTCTACTTTGGTCGTGTCCGCTTCAAGGGCGGGCTGCCCGGTGGGCTGATTGCCGTCGTGCTCGGCACCCTGCTCGGCTGGCTCACCGGCATCGCCCCCGGCAGCGAATCCCCGACTGGCCTTTCTCTGCGCCCGCCCATCCCAGTCATCGGCGACGTCGTGGAGTCCATCACCTCGGGCTACTTCACGACCTATCTCACGGTCATCATTCCCATGGGCTTGTTCAACGTCGTCGGCTCCCTGCAAAACCTGGAGTCCGCGGAAGCGGCTGGGGATCACTACCCGACCGCCCCGTCTTTGGCCGTAAATGGAGTCGGCACGCTCACCGCCGCGGCCTTTGGCTCCTGCTTCCCCACGACCATCTACATCGGGCATCCCGGCTGGAAAGCCATGGGCGCTCGCGCTGGCTATTCGGTGCTCAACGGCGCCTTCTTCACACTGGTCCTGCTGACAGGCTCCCTCGCGTACATCGTTTGGGCCGTCCCCATCGATGCGGGCATGGCGATCGTGCTCTGGATCGGGATCGTGATCAGCAGTCAGGCCTTCCAAGCCGTGAAGCGTGAGCACGCCCCAGCCGTGGTGATCGGGCTGCTTCCCGGCGTAGGCGCTTGGGGCGCACTGCTCACCAAGAACGGCTTGCGCGCCGCCGGCGTGGGTAGTCCAGGTGGTCCGCCCTTCGAGCCCGGACTCATCGAGCGTTTCCGGGCCTCGGATACTTGGATCCACGGGGCCTTCGCGTTGGAACAAGGCTTCATCTTCACAGCCATGATCCTCGCTGCAATGACCGTCGAGGTGATCGAGCGGCGCTTTGTCCGCGCCGCTGCATGGTGTGGCGTCGGGGCGGTGTTGTCGGCGTTGGGGCTGATGCACGCCTACAAGTTCACGCCGGGCGATACCGTCGTGCACCTAGCACCCGCCTGGCCCTACGTCATCGGCTACGCCATCATGGGCAGCGTGTTTTTTGTCGCACGCTACGTCACCGAACCCGGCGACGGACACTGAGCGCACGCAGACTCAGACTCCCATAGCTGAGTTGAGCCCCTTCCCGTTTGGGTTGTCCCCGAAATGGTTCGGGTCCCGGTTACAGATCCGCGGCCCCCCAGCCCGAAACCCGGATATGCCTCCAGTGGCTTGGTGACCCTGTCGGGTAGCATCGCCGCATTGTAGCCCCAGCTGCGAACTACTGATGCTTCGGAACCAGCTCGTCGTAGCGTTTGATTCCCCCTACCGCCTTGGCGGCGATGTTGGTGTAGACCCCGGTTGTGAGCAGCAGCATGCTCTTGGGTTTGTCCCGGTCGGCCTCTTCGAACAGCGAAATGAGCTTGTCGTAATCGTCGCCGGCCGCCACCGCTTGCTCCATCAGGCGACCATGCAGCTGCTTGTAGACCAAGCGTTCGCGCTCCAATCGCTGAAGCCCAAAGGGAGGCTGCTCATCGCTCCAGAATCGCTTGCGCTCCGTGACGACGGGCGCGGTCTCTGCGTCCAGCAACTGCATCACGCAGGCGGCGTCTCGGGCCCATGCGCGGCGGAACTCACCGATCTTGGGGCGGTAGCCCTCGAAGTTCCGACTGAGCGTGACCCCGCGCGCCTGGGCCCACTCCGCGGCCCGGCTCGCCAGCGCGACACCGACTGCGTAGTCAACCAGCTGGCCTCGCTGTCGCTGCCCCAAGGCCAACGCAAGCACGGCTTCGAACTGCGCGATATCGCTGCCGCCTGCGGAAAGCAGGCTGAGTTGGCCCAAGCGGTACAGCTTCAGGGACGCTCGAGCGCGCCGGGAGTCCATATCACCGCACTTGGGCCCAACATACTCTCTACCTTTCCCGTGCCAGGCGACGAAACCATCGAGAGCCGCTACATGCCGTTCTTCCAGCTGATCTCGCTCCAGGAACGGAAGCTTGTCGCCGCCATGAGGCGGGTCAAAGCCGGCCGCCGCTTCCGCCGCATCCAGAAGTGCCGCATCGTCGCCGACAACCTCTTCGGTCTTGGCAAGAGCCTCCAACTTGACCCACCGAGCCTCGATGACCTCTCGAGATTCGCTCGGCCCGCGCAACCACGGATAGAGCCGTATCGCTGTCACCACGACGAAGACCAAAGCGCAAAAACCCACCAACAGCAGGGCGACCGCTAGCACCCGCCGTAGGCGGTGCGGCTTCGGGCTAGGCGTAGCGGGCGGCTTGTCCTTTTCCTTTGGCAGAGTCGGCTCCGATTCGACCGCCTGCGGCTCGCTCGTTGGCGCCAGCGGGTCGGGTGGGGGTGGTGTGCCGGGTACGTCTGGAAAGCGGAATTGTCCCATCGATTCGCTCAATGCTAGCGAAATCCCGGCGCCTCTGTCGGGAGCCGGCCTAGCAACGGACCCCACAGGGCACTAAGATGCATCAATACCGCTGATGTCGACCGATCCCGATCTCGTTGCCATCGATGAAGCCGGCATAGCGCACCCCGTAGGCAAGCTGGCCAGCAAGCGAATGCGGGATCGCGTGGGAGACTTCCGGTTGCTACCGTCTCCGCCAGCCGTCGTGCTGATGCGTGGAGTCGAAGTATCGGCGGGCAAGATGAGGGAAACCGGGGGCCACATTCGCCTCGCTGGCGAGCTTTCAAAACGCGGGGACTTGACGGACATCTTTGGCTTTTTGGGACAGGTGGGCTGGAGGGGCAGACTCCTCATTTCCGACAACGAGCACGTGAGAGTGATCGTCTTCGAGAACGGCAACGTCGTGGGTGTGCGCACGAACGCACCAGCCGAGCGCTTGGGCCAAGTCATGTTCCGGTTCGGAATCCTCACTCAGCCAGAGCTACAGAAGGTGCTCAAGGCGTGCCGGGCAGGCGTGCGGTTCGGCGAAGCCGCGACTCGAGTCGGTGGATTAGAGGAAGGCACCGTGTACGAGTACATCGGCCACCAAATCCGCGAGGTGGTCTGCGCGACCTTCGATATTCGAAACGGCGCGTTTTCGTTCCTGGACGACTTCGATGAGGCTGCCCTAGCCTCGGGACACGCGGTTCCGGTAAGCGCGCTCCTGTCCGAAGGGGTGACGCGAATAGACGAGTTGGACTACTTCCGACAGCGGATTCCATCTGACCAGCATGTCCCCACGCGGATACGCGAGACTCCACCGAAGAGCGATCAAGCCCAGCAACTATTCCGACGCATCAACGGGCAACGATCCGTCGAGGAGCTTGGTCGCCTGACCGGCATGGGCGAGTTCGAAGCTACGAAGACGCTGTTTGCGCTTGTGCGCAGCGGCCACGTCAAGATCCGAGCCCCTCGAACTCCCGGGGGAGAGGGCGCCATCATCGATCAGGCCAGTGAGGCACTGCGCAGAGTTTTCCAAAGCGCTGTGGCGGCGGGTAAGGAGCAGGAGCTGCGAGAAAACCTGAATTCATTCATGCAAGGCATGGGGCTGTACCCCATCTTGCTCCGGGACGCGGGCCCTGGCCCGGACGGGGGTCTCAACGCAAAGCGTGTGCTAGAAAATCTCAGTCGCGTCGCGGCGTCGGGAGACCGTGAGCGCGTCCTCAAGGAACTGCTGCACCAACTCGTCAGTTTCGCACTGTTTACCACGGGCACTTCAGTCGGGGCCGAGAACGAAGCGCCGTTGAAGAAGTCGATCAGTCAAACCATGCGCGCCCTGCGCCCGGAGAGCTAACGGCGACAGCGCTTACTCGCCGGGCAGGGGTGCCGGAGGACGCGTCGACCTCGGCTGAGCCCGGAATCGAATGCGGGTGTCAGAGTGTGCCAGTTCCAGGTCCCCGCTGATTTGCCACACCATCGTGGCAAGCTCCTCGCGGGTGCCGTAGTCACCGTCCGAGACCAAAACGACCTCCGCATCATTTGCGTGAAAGTCGAGGGCGGAAACCAGCCCCCGGAGCAGCGTCTCCCTGGCAGCGGCCCGAGCCGGAGAGGCAGTGGGGCTGCAAACCACCACAACCGCCTTCAGGAACGCAGCGCTGCTGCGAATTCGGTCGAGAGCATCGTCGAACAACTGCATGCCCGAGTCGCCCTGGGCTTGCCACAGTGTTTCCGCGTCGTTTGAGTAAGCATCGAGCCAGCAGGGCCACACGGCATCCGCTTCCATAAGTACGACAGTGGTGCTTTCCATCGGTTTCCTCGCTTGAACTGGTCACGCTGTGAAACCACATCGTCGCAGCAGAGGCCCAGTTTTCGCACTGAACCCATCTCCCTGGTTTGCGTGGGAAGTCTTGAATCACCACGCCAAACCGATATGCTGAAATCCGTGCCCTACCTTGTCGTGTGTGAGGCGTGTGGGAACCGCTTGCGAATCCCGGATTCGATCTGGGCGAAGCACGTCGAGGGCCGCGTCACCACGCTGAAGTGCAAGAAATGCCACGAGGGCATCGAGATCGACGGAACCCAGCACCACGAACCCGTGGGACGAACCATCTCCGTGATGCCGAGCGCGCGGAAGCGACCCGCGGGGCAGGAAAAGGAAGCCAAGGGCAACACGAAAGCGGAGTCGCCCAAGGCAACCCCGACACCCCCCAAGATGCCCGAGGATGCGGCCAAAACTGCTCCCAAACCCGACAAAGCTGAGAAGAAACCCGAGCCCAAACGGGAAAAGGCTACGCCTCCCGAACCCACTCCTGAGCCGGTCAAGGCTCCAGAGCCAACGCCCGAACCGGCCAAGGCAGAGAGTCCGGAGCGCATCCCCGCACCCGTCAAAGAAGAAACTCCGGAACCCAGCAAGGTCGAGGCCCCCAAGAAGCCTCCTGCCGAGAAGCCCGAAGCCAAGCCTGCAGAGCCAACACCGGAACCCGTGGCAAAGGCTCCAGGTGTGCCGCTCAAGCCCGAGAAGGCTTCGCCAAAGATCGGTCCGCCTCCGGCCAAGCCCGGCTTGTCTCGCAAACCCGCGCCCGGCTTCATGCGCCCTCAGGCACCGAAGTTCGGCGAGTCGCGCAACGCCGAGAGCCCCATCACGAGCGAGGCGGCCGCCAAACCAGCGCCCAGTGAGCCGAAAGGTGCCCCACCACCGAAACCTCCCCCTGCCAAAGCGCCGCCCGCCGGCGAGTCGAGGACCTCCGCAAGTGCGTGGAGTGTGCGTGAGCCCGGTGCCATCAAGCGGCCCCCTGCCCCGGTTCCGGCGCCGCAGTCCGAGAAAGACCCCAGCGCGCCCTCGCCGGAGCCGCCTACGACTCGCAAGCGCACCAAAACCGCTGTTGGGTCACCGGCACCGCCAGCGCGATTCGGCTCCCAGCCCGATGGACCACCGCCGCGCATGGGCTCGCAACCGGACACCCGACCGCGCATGGGTTCTCAACCCGAAGTGCATGAAGTCGTCGTCGACCCGTCGCAGTTGGACTCCCTCTCGGTGCGAGGGGATGGTCCACCGGGAGGTCGACCCAAGCTAGCCACACTGCAGGGGTTGGCTCCTCCCTCAGGTGACCCGCGTATCGTCGACCGCTCCAACGAAAAGCCGCAGCCCCCACCGGCGAAGGCGAAGCCACCCGCGACGAAGAAGGATGCCCCACCACCCGAGGCGGCCGCTCCACCGCCAAAGAAAGACGCTCCGCCGCCAAAGGCGGCCGTGACCCCACCAAAGGAAGCCACCCCGCCTGCGAGGCGAAAGGAAGCTTCGGCGCCTGGGCTGCCGCCAATGCCACCGCCCTTTCCGAGCCCAGAGAAAGCAAGTGGCGAAGCCGAAGCGAGCGCCACCGAGGCGAGCGCAGTCAAAGTCGCCGACGCCCACAAACCTCCGCGGCGGATCAAGACGGGCGTCCAGCATCCCGCCGTCATGGTTGCGGACGACGCTGAAACGCCGCCTCCGCCACCCGAAAAACCGGCACGCAAGAAACCCATGAAAGCGCCGGCTTCGGCCGTGGCCTTCGTGGTGAAGCCGCTAGACGATTCCGTTGAGTCGCTGACACCCGCCGCGTCCGCCAAGCCTGTCGAGGCCGTCCCCCAAGACCCCACGCAGGACTCGGAGTCCAACCGAGGCTTCTTGATCGTGGCAGGCATCGCGCTAATTGGCGTCGCCGCCATCGTCTATCTCTGGATGCGACCAGCCGAAGATCCAGACAAGACGGCCGGCAGCCCCTCGGCAACCGAGACGGCAGCAACGACCGCACCGACCGAAACTGCAGCGCCTACCGAAACCGCGACGGCAGAGCCGGTGCCCACGGAAACCACCAGCCCGAGCAGTAGTGCTCCGCCAGAAGCCAGTGCTGCCCCGGATGCCAGCGAGGCGCCCTCGGCGAAGACTTCGGATCCGTTCCTCAAACCGTTTCGAGTCGTGAAACCGGCCGCACCCAGCGGCCCGACCTTTGACGTGGGCGCAGCGAGAGCCGCGCTCGCCGGACCGGCGGCGCGAGCATCGAGGTGCCGAGCGCCGGACGCACCTCGAGGGGCGGCATACGTTCAGGTCATGTTTGCGTCGAGCGGTCGGGTGTCCGTCGCTCGTGTTTCAAACCGCCCCTATGCGGGCACATCCACGGCTTCTTGCATTGAAGCGCGCATGCGCGGCGCGCGCATTGCACCGTTCTCGGGGCGCGCCAAATCCGTCTCCGCAACAGTTCAGTTGAGGTGAGGCTGGACCCGCGCCAAGGCTTGATCTGTAATCAGATGATCCCGGACACCGGAGTTGCCCCAATGAGCGATACCCAAAAGTCAACCACCATTGACGACAAGCGATTCAAGTCGCGCCTCGAACACGGCAAGGATCGCTTCCTTGCTCACGCCATCGAGCATGCCCTGGAGAGCGGCCGGCGCACACCCGAAGACTTCGTCCGGCACTTTCCGCCCGAGGCGATCATGGAGGGTTTGGCACACCAGCCCCGCCTTCGCGCCAGCATTCTGGTGCTCACGACCGGGCTCAAGCAGAAGATCGCAGCGCGAAAGTCCTGGCAGTCTGCTGCCGAGGATCTGCAGATCGCTCTGGATGAAGGTGAAACTGATTGCGAGTCCATCGTCGGCGTGTTCAAGCCCGACGATCGGGTGCGATTCCTGGACGGCAAGAAGATCTGGCAATTCTTGATCGAGGGTGAGTTCTGGGGTGTGTCCCAATCGGATCAAGACAAGCACCGAATCAGCAAGGAGCACACGGCGTTCATGTTGGAGCGCGCCTTGCTGGACAATCTGGTGACCCACGAAGACGTAGTCGAGGGCATCACCGTGGCGGAAATGGCGAAGCGCCTTCCAAAGACCGAGTTGGGCAAGATCATCGAGGGCGCACTGTCGAAGTCCAAGTCCAGCTCGCCATTCACGGAAGTGGATCTTCTCGCCGAAATGCCACCCTTCGTGCTGGTCGAATACGTGCCCCTGCCCCACATCTACAAGAGCGTGATTGCTGAGAAGATTGCCGTGACCCACGGCTACGTGGAAACGCCCAAGGCCGAACCCGAGCCTAAAAAACCCGTGGAAGCAGCAGCGCCTTCCACGCCCGCCGACGATGCGGGCAACGGGACCGATGCAGGAGCAAAGCCCAAAGGCGGCAGCTTGCCTCCAGACTCCAAGGACTGGGTCGATGTCGCCGGTGAAGACGGCGGCGACGACGACGACTTGTTCGACGACGAAGTCTCCGAAGAGGATTTCGGGATGTCATGAGCGGGTTGAGGCCGTCCCGGTGAGCGCCACCAGCGCCTGCTGCCCGCGCTGGGTCGCCCTGTCCGGGGCACTTCTGCTGTTGCTTCAGGCCGAAGCGGTGATCGCAGCTGAAAACGACGCCCGCGCCAAAGAACTCTACAAAGAGGGTCGGGCCCTGCTGAAGAAGAGGGCCTACGACCAAGCCTGCGAACGGCTTGCCGAAAGTCAGCGGCTAGCCGAAAGCACGGAAACCCTCTCCCACCTCGCCAGCTGCAACGAAATCCGCGGACGCACGGCCACCGCTTGGCAGCAGTACCTGGATCTCGCAGCCCTCGCAGCCCAAGCGGGTGAAAAGCGAAGGCAACGTCGGGCAGAGAAGAAGGCGAGGCGGTTGGAAGATCGCCTGATGCACGTTCGCATCGAGGTGGCGGAGCCCGTACCCGGTCTCAAAGTCAGCATCGGGGGCCGCGAGCTGCTCCCCGAAGAATATGGCACGGCCGTGTCGGCGGACCCCGGTGAACAGCAGGTAAAAGCGACCGCCGAAGGCTACGAACCCTTCACGAAAACCGTCACCATCGAGAAGAACAAGATCCCAAGCTTGACAATTCCGAAGCTCGTGGAGATCCCGCCGCCAGAACCCGAGCCCGTCGCGGCGCCACCACCACCACCGCCTGCTCCCCCCGCGCCGGAGAAATCCGAGGAGCCAGCCGCGGTTCCGCCCCTCGCCATCGCTGCCTTCGGAGTCGGCGCTGTGGGGCTAGGTGTGGGCGCGTTCTTCGGTCTTCGCGCAAGTTCAAAGAACTCCGACGCGGAGCAACACTGTTCCGGCAACACCTGCAATCAGACGGGCTTCGATTTGCGGGAAGAGGCCATCGACGCCGCACAGATCTCGACCATCGGCTTCATTGTTGGCGTCGTCGGCGTCGGAGCCGGCACTTACTTGGTGCTCAGCCGGCCCAAGAGCAGCTCCTCGGAAGTCGCCGTAGGTGTGCGCTCGACCGGCTCGTCCACGATGCTGGTCGGTCGCGGTCGCTTCTGATGAAGCGACGCCGCGGCGCCAGCCACGGTGCGCTTCAGCGAAGCCCGCGGCGTCGCCGACGCAGCCGAGCGACCAGCCCAACTACGGCGCCGAGTGCCAAAAATAGCAACGAGCCCGATGGACCACCGGCTGCGCGACACGCGCATCCTGCGTCGTCGCCACTTTCGGTGCCGCCCGGGTTCACAGCCGTGTTGGCACCCGAGCCCCCGGTCCCAGGCACGATGATGCCCCCATCGGGCACCGCAGCGGGGCAGTCGGCTCGACCGTCGCAGTTCTTGTCGTTGGGGCTATCGCAATCCTCGGGGACACCCGGATTGATGTTCGGATCGTTGTCGTTGCAATCGGCCAGCTCGCTGTAACCGTCCCCGTCTTTGTCTGCGCCTTTTGCGTCTTTGCCCTGCAAGCACAGACCCCAGGCGCAGCCGTTGGCGCAAGGCACACCCTTACAGGGGTTCTCAGATACGCACTCACCCTCATCGCCGTTTTGGCGACAGAACTCGGGGCACTGCTTGTTCGCACACGGATGCGGCTTGCAATCGCCCTTCTCACAACCGCCGGAGCAAGCTTGTAGGTAGCCGCGTTGGTTGCACACGATCGCGGTCGCCGCGATCTTGAAATGAATCGAGTCCGCGCTCGAACAGTTCTTGCTCGGGTTCGCCGGGTCATGCACCCATCCCAGATCGTTACCCTTGGCCAACTCGGCCTTCCACTCTGGGCACCAATGGTGCAGGCAGATCACGTTGTCTTCGTCTGCCGAGAGCAGGTACGTGCCCATGTAGACGGGTTCATCGGGCACACAGCAGTTGCCGTGATTCGTGCCCTCGCGACACACCTTGCCTGGTCCACACTCGGGATCTGATTTGCAGCCGCCACCCTCGTTGTCCAGGTCTTTGACCAGATAGCGGTCGCCTACGTTGCGCTCCACCGCCCAGCCGTCCGGGTTGCAGCCGTTATGCACAGTCAGATAGCCAGTCTCGTCCTTCTGATCGGCGCAACTCTCGGAGAGCTCCGAATCGAAAATGGCGTAGTAGCCCGTCTCTTTGACTTTGACGATTCCGCAGTCGGGTTGGGTGTCTTTGCCAAGCACCCATAGCTGACCGTCTCCGCCGTCTTTGCTGTTGTAACCGCTCGGTGCGGTGTCAGAAAAACAGAATTCGATGTTGCCGTTGGTGAAAGAAGCACCGCAGTTGTCGTTCGTGAAGCCCGAGTTGACGTCGGCGCAGGGTGGCGGTGGCGGGATCGTTGGGATCTCGTTTACGCCCGCGGCCTGAGGAGCGAAGAGGGCAAGCGCCATGACCAAACCAATTTTTGCAGTGCGCGCTGCTGTCACATCGACCTCCTACACTTCAGGACAACAGCGTACATGCTAGCACGCGCACCGCTCTGTCGTTGCGCGCGGCGCGACATCCATCATGGCCACATTCGCGATGTCTGCAGCCGCGATGGAAAATTCAGGTGTGGCGGCTCTTCACTTTGGCGGCTGCGCGGCAGAGCTGTTTCGATCTCCCCAACACACGGGGGCTCCGTCTTTCGGCAGAGCGCAACCCACGTGTAAGCCCGCTGCGACGTGCACAAATTTTCCCGGCGGCGTGCTGGTCGCGCCGCTTTCTTTCGAGCCCCAACAAGCGATGCTCTGGTCCGCCAGCACGCCGCAGGTATTGAGCACGCCTGCCGCGACCAGCACCGCCGTCGAGGCGGAAGGCCCTGGCTCGCTCTGCCCCTCTACGCCCCCGGCGCAAACGACTTCGCCCGCAGAGCCGCTGGACTTTCGGATGCCGCAGGTGTGGAGGAAACCCGCAGTGATCTGGCGGTAGTTGCCCGCGGGAAGGGCAATGTCGTCCACTTCCCGTGCGCCCGCCTCGTCTTCATCTTCCTCGGAAGGCGCCCAGCACTTCGCCACTCCATCCAGCGTCAGAGCGCAGGCATGGCGCCCGCCGACCGCGACCCGCTTGAACTTGCCCGTTGGGCGCTTCATCACCAAACGCATTCCGAGCCAAGAGAACTCCTCACACTCGTCGTGGTCCTCGGTGCTGCCGCACTTTTCGACCAAGTCCGCCGCGTACTGAGTGTTGCCTTTTGCGCCCCAGCACACGAGCTCGCCATCCAATTGTATCCCGCAGCTAGCGTGGTCGCCCGCCGCGACTTGATTGAACTTGCCTGTCGGCGCGGCTGCCTGCGCACCCCAGCACTTGGCTTCACCTGCCAACGTAACGCCGCAGGCGTGGAACGAGGCCGCGGCGATCTGCGTGAACTTGTCCGTCGGCACGTCCTTCTCCAAAGAGCCCCAACACACCACGCTCTTGTCCGCCTTCAACCAGCAGCCAAAGTTGCTCCCCACGATGACCTGCGGCGAGAACGCAACACCTCCCCCGGCAGCAGCCTCCGGAGCCTCGGTCCCGGCGGTGTCCGCAACCGAATTTGCGCCAGTCTGGGTTTTCGTCTGTTGACCGCCTGCGCCGCAACCTCCAAGGGCTGCCGCCAAGATGGCAAGGCAGCTTCGCGCAGAGATGTTCGACCGGATGAGCTTGGAAACCATGAGCGCCCGCAGACTACTCGCCCCAGAGCAGCCGACAACCCCGCGCAGAGCCGCCCGGGAGCGGTTCTAGTGGGACGCGCCAGCCCCGAACAGAACCCACATTTTCCGCACAATGGCTGTAGGCTGCGAGCAGGTGACGACGAAACTGAATGGCATTGGTTTTTGGGGTCGCGGCCCTGGTCCCAGCTTGCGCCCTAATCTCGCCCTACCGCTCGCGCTTTCAGGGCTGGCTCTTGGAGCCTGTGCGGAAAACGGCGTGGTAGCGCCGCGTGCCCCGGAACCGATGGTGCGAGTTCCGAAACCAGAAAAACCGCGGCAGCCGGAGGAAGAATCTCTGGTCGCGGAGGCCACGCGCTGTCAGCCCACCCCACGCACACCGAAGGCCATCCGCCCGACCAAGGAAGTCCCCGTCAGTCCCGACGATCCGCTCCGCGGCCAATTCGGCATGGCAGATGCCATCGAGGGGCTCAGTGGCGGCTTTCCCCTGAGCGCAACCCTGGTCACCAGCCACGGAACGCTGCATTGCGAACTTTGGGACCAGATCGCGCCGCTGACGGTCGCGAATTTCGTCGGCCTCGCCCGAGGCCTGCGCCCATTTCGTGATCCGCAAACGCAGACGTGGCTCACCCAGCCCGCCTACAATGGCGTGATCTTCCATCGAATCGTTGTCAACTTCATGATTCAGGGCGGCGACCCCAGCGGCACGGGAACCGGAGATCCCGGCTACGTGGTGCCCGACGAGATCGACGAAAACGTCGGTGCTGGCACGATGGGCACGTTGTTCATGGCGAACCGCGGGCCAAACACGAACGGCATGCAGTTCTTCATCGTGCACAAGCCCGCGGTCCACCTTGCCGGCCGCTACACCGCCTTCGGCCAATGCGCCCCCAGCGACGTGGTCGACCGCATCGCCAAATTGCCGGTCGGGACAACGCGCAACCGGCCCGTCAATCCGCCCGTGATTCGAGAGGTCATCATCAAGCTCGAAGGCCCCTGCTGAACTGGCTTCGAAACCGCGGGCAGACTCGTGCTATGGACATGCCCGTGGGCTGGAGGCTGCACCTAATCTCCTTGGCTTGGGTGGGACTCGTGTCGGTCTTGGCCGCGGGCTGCGGGTCTCGAAGCGGCTTGCTACAGGACGAGAACACACCTGCTGAGGACGCCGGTGGCGTGCCGGACGCGAGCGAAGACGTCGCAACAACCTGCCGCGCGGACGGCGTGCCCTGCCAAGACGGCTCACAGTGCTGCGGCAAGGTGTGCCGTGTGTTCCGCTGTGCTTCCGAGGCGGAGTTCTGCAAGCGGGGCGAGCCAGCTCGGCTCTTGGCCAGCGGGCTGCCCACCCAACCCCGTGGCATCGCCAACGACGCGACCCGCGTGTACTGGTCGCAGAAGGGCACCATCTCGTCGGTGTCCAAAACGGGTGGGGCAATCCAAGTCGAAGCTGAGGGGCAGGGCTGGGTGCAGCGCATCGCCGCGGATAGCACGGCGGTGTATTGGGCCAGCTCGGCGGGCGTATTCGAGCGGCGCGCCGGCCAACCCATCGTCAAGCTCGGTGGCGGCGAACTGCCCTGGGCCCTGGCCATCGATCGCGACAGCGTCTTCTGGGGCACCTTCCAGAGCGAACGCCTGCAGCGCGCAGTTCGCGGTGGCGGCACGCCTGCTCAAGAAGTGGCAGAGGACAAGATCTTTGCGCACGCCATCGCCGTAGACGCAACCCACGTCTACGGCACGTTGAATCACGCGAGCACCCTGGGGCGCGTTCCGAAATCTGGTGGCCCCTGGGAGCGTCTGACGGCTCAGGACATCACGAGCCCCTGGGGCATCGCCTTGGTCGACGACAGCATCTACTTCACGGTTGCCTGCGGACCGAACTGCGGCAGTGTTGGCCGGATTTCGAAATCCGGCGGCCAGGCCACCATGCTGGTCAGCAACCTGAGCAGCCCCCTCGGCCTCACGACGGACGGGGAGGCGCTGTTCTGGGCCACCTTTGACACGAAGCAGACCTCCGGGATCTTCCGCATGGATCTAGCCACGAACGACGTGGTCACCTTGGCAGACGGCTTCTCGTCCTTGGACTATCTGAGCGTGGATTCGAGTTGCGTGTACTGGGTAGACAACGCGGGTCGGGTTTGGGCGATCGCAAAGCGTGTCGCGCCCGCGCCTTGAGATTTCGCTCCTGCCGCAAGGTCCACCTCAGGGCGTGATGACCGCGTCGTAGACTTTAAGTTCATCGATCTTCGCGTTGGCGCCCTGCACGTAGCCACTTTTGGCGCCTACGTAGAAATTCGGATTCCCCGCCACCGACACGCTCGCCGTGGGCGCCGTGGACGACGAGTCCTGAAGTACCCCGTCAAAGTACAGCTGAACGGGCTGAACGTTGCCAACCATCGAATTCCACGTCGCTGTGACGCGCGTCCACTTGTTGAGATCGCATGTGAAGCTAGCTTTCGCGGTGTACGGCCCAGTGGCGTTCGGAGAGTAGGCCACATGAATCTCTGCAACTGGGTTCTGTACCAGCAACGTGATCGCCAGACCTGTCCCGGGGCCGGGCTTGTGAAACAAGTATCGGTTGTTCGGTCCGATTTCGCTGCACAAATCACTCGCCTTCAAATAGAAGTCGACACTGCCCTCAGCCAGAACGGCTCCGGTAATTGGGAACTTGAGACCGTGCCCGCCGCCAGCAGGGAAATCTGCGGCGCCTGTGCCGCATTTTCCTGGCCCGGGGAAACTGACGTTGTTGACCCATCCAGGGCTGCCGGCAGCGGGGCCCGTGACGGCCGCGGCATTGTCGAGGGTGCTGTGCAACTTCAAATTGGGATTGTTAACGGCAGCGCAATCCGTACCACCAGTGCCCCCGGTTGCGCTGCCACCGGTTCCGGTTGCACCTCCAGTTGCGCTACCGCCGGTTCCGGTTGCACCCCCGCTTCCCGTCGCGCCACCGGTCGCGCTCCCGCCCGTTCCGCCGCTCGCGTCCCCTCCGGTACCAGTCGAACCACCTGTGGCGCCCGAGCCACCACTGCCCGCAGCGTTGCCCGCGCCTCCGCTGCCGGCGGCGTTGCCGGCACCGCTGGTGCCACCCGCATTGCCAGCTCCGCTGCTGCCGCCCGCGTTACCCGCACCACTCGTGCCAGCGGTGTTGCCGCTGCCGCCGGTGGCACTCGCATTGCCCGTCCCGCTGTTTCCCGAGGCGCCCCCAGAACCATCACTCGAGAAGTCGTCTCCGCCACAGCCGACGGTCAATCCAATCCCCAACCCCAAGAAAGCAAATAAGCGTGTCATGACCCAAAGGATAGCAGGGAATCGCGACTTGGCGGCTGCCCGGCACAGCACACGCGCCGCCAAAGCCGTCTGGCGACGGCCCACGGGCGCGTGTGATTTTCGCATCGGCGTGTCAGCCGTCGGACGCTTCCCGACACTGGCGCACATCATTCGCGCTTCGTCGCGCGCACCACACCCCACGGTCGCTGCACCGATCAGACGCTACGTGCACCCATCAGCTGGAGCTGGCTAGTTGTCGCTGCACTGACCGTTCGCGGGGCCACCCGGACCTGCGTAGCAAGTTCCCTTCGACGGGTTTGCGCACAAGCAGGTGAGGCTGGGCTTGCAGCCCTTCGACTTCCACTCGGCTTCGATCTTGGTCAGTTCGGTGGTCGCCGCCGTGTTCGCGGGGTTGATGAACGTGGGGCACTGGCACTTGAGGTCACCCTTGACTTTGCTAGTGCAGGGCTCTGGGATCGTGCCGTACTTGCAGGCCTTCGCCGCGGTGACGGCTTTGATGTAGTCGGCGTTCAGCTTGTTGCACACCTTGTCGTTCGGCGCGCCACCGGTTCCGATCACGCCACCGCTCCCCGCGGCGCCAGACGTTCCACCTGCGCCCGCCGTGCCACCGGCGCCTGCGCCACCACCGGCGCCTGCGCCACCACCGGCACCTGCGCCACCACCCGCGCCTGCGCCGCCGCCCGCGCCTGCGCCGCCGCCCGCGCCCGCGCCACCTCCGGCGCCTGATGCACCTGAGGCCCCAGCGCTGCCTGAGCTCCCCGCGCCGCCACCTGTGCCTGCAGTGCCGCCCGTACTCGTGCCGCCGCTGCCGGCCTGAGCACCCGTGCCACCGGAGCCTGCTGCACCACTCGAACCACCAGAACTCGTGCCTCCACCACCTGCGAGATCGCTGGTGTCATCGCCGCCACAGGCGACAGCGAGGCAGATTAGAGCGAGCGACGAAGCAGTGAAAGCAGTACGCATGGTCTGGACCCTCCAAGAAAGTGTGACCCTGGTCTGCCACTCCTGCGCGCATCACGCAAGCCACTGGGGTGCATGAGAATTGGGCCCCGGGTTGTCGCGTCCCCCGGGCGGGCACGCAGCGGCCGCGTTTGGGGGCGCCGGCGTCCCCCGGGCGGGCGCGCAGCGGCCGCGTTTGGGGGCGCCGGCGTCCCCCGGGCGGGCGCGCAGCGGCCGCGTTTGGGGACGCCGGCGTCCCCGTCGAAAACGCTACGGAAGCGCATTCGATGGGGTGATAGCTCCGGATGCGCCGGAGAATAGGGCCGGGGACGCCGACCGTATCGGACGTGCAGTGCGGGGGCACCCAACCAATCCAGAGGGCCTGAGCCTGGCTCGACGCAGCGAGCCGCTGGGGGCTACAAGGCACGTGTGTGGGTATCACGCCGCGGGATCGCACGCCCCGGCCGGCCCGATGTCGTCACGCTCATGACCTCTTTGCCACGCCTCGCCATGCTCGCCGTGATCTCCGCCGTACTCACGGGCAGCTCGGCTTGCTCCGAGCGGCCTTCGAGGGTGGAGGTCCTGCGACGCGTGCCCGTGCCGACGCTTCCGAAAGTGGTTGCCGCGCCCAAGAAGCTATCCGTCGCACCGCTAACCGATGAGCTGCGGGCCAAAGGCTTTCACGAGTGCAATCCCCATGACCCTCTGGGCCTCGGGCCCTACGCACCCTTCGAGCGCCTGCCTCTGGGCAAGATGCTGATTCCGCAAAAGGGCGGGCACACGCCGGACATGGGCTACGACGTGTTGATCCACTTCAATGGCGCAGATGCTGTGCGCAAGGTGTTGGTGCAAACCGCTGGCGGGATGACGTTGGTACTGGTCGACAAGGGCACTGGCGGCGGTGGCCCCTATTCCCGCGCCCTTGGCTCGGATCTGGTCTTCCCACTGCTCAGGGAAGCCATCGAAAAGAAGCTGAAGCAAAAGTCCGGCAAGCAATCAGCACACATTCGACGCTTGGCGATCAGCTCATGGAGTGCTGGCACTGCGGCGGTCAGCAAGATCTTGGCCCAGAAGCACGAGGGCATCGACGCGGTGGTGATCCTGGACGGGCTGCACGGCGCGTGGAAGCAGGGCGCCAAGCGCGCACAGCAGCCGAGCAGTTTGGACGCGCGCTTCTTGAAGCACGAGCTCGCCTACGCGGAGCGCGCCAAGCGGGGTGAGACCATCTTCGTGTTGACCCACAGCGCCGTCGACCCTTTCGTTTTTCCCGCTACAGGCACGACCGCAGCGCAATTGTTGGAAGAACTGGGCGTCGCCGCCAAAGCCATCAAGCCCGACGAGACCCCCTTCGCTCAAACCTCCGCTGTGGATGTAAAGGGGCTGCACGTTTGGGGCTTCAGCGGGAAGGACAAGCCAGCGCACTGCGCGCAACTGTTCGTGATGCCGCGGATCGTGACCGAAGTGCTCGAGCCCGCGTGGGGTACGCCGAAAATGGACCGTAGCGTGCCCCCAACGCCGCATCCGGATTGGCGATTTCGAAAAAAGAAGGCCGCGAAAACCACTGCGCCCACCCCTCCATGAAGATGGAACTGACGCGGCCCGTCGAGCACTCGTGTCGCCAGTAGCGCAGGGTTTGACACGTCGGCGCGTCTGCACCATGCGCTCTGTCATGAGCCCTGCCCTACGCGCGCGCCTACAAGCCAAGATCGACAGCCACGATGTCGTGCTCTTCATGAAGGGAGAGCGCCATGCTCCGCAATGCGGCTTTTCTGCGCGGGTGGTCCAGATGCTGGACACCTTGGTCCCAGACTACGAGACAGTGAACGTGCTGGAGGATCCCGACGTGCGAGAAGGCATCAAAGTGCTCTCGTCTTGGCCGACGATCCCGCAGCTCTACGCCAAGGGTCAGTTCCTGGGCGGCTGCGACATCGTGACCGAGATGTTCGAACAAGGCAGCTTGGCGGATACCCTTGGCGTCGAAGCCGCAGAGGTCGAGCCTCCCGGCCTGATCGTGACTACGCGGGCCGCGGCGGCCCTGGCCGGGGCCACGGCCGGAACCCAGGAAGTGGTGCGATTTGGCGTGAGCCCAAGCTTCGAGCACGAGCTCATCATCGGCGAGCTGGGGCCCGGCGATGTGCAGGCTGTGACTGAGAAGGTAACCGTCGTGCTCGATCCCATGAGCGCGCGCCGAGCCGATGGCACCAAGATTGATTTCATCGACACGCCTCGAGGCAAGGCCTTCAAGATCGACAACCCAAACGCGCCACCGAAGGTGCAGCAGCTCGCGCCCGAGGCTTTGAAAGAGCTACTGGATGCGAACGCACAGCTCACGCTGGTTGACGTGCGAACACCGGCAGAGCGGGCGATTTGTCAGCTAGAGAGGTCCGTTCTGCTCGACGACAACAGCTACGACGAGCTGAACGCGCTGCCCAAGAGCACCACGCTGGTCTTCTATTGCCACCATGGGATCCGCAGTCAGCAGGCGGCGCAACACTTTCTAGGTCGTGGCTTCAGCCATGTGTACAACCTGGCCGGCGGCATTCAGGCCTGGTCGTTGCGTGTCGACCCTAGCGTGCTCCAGTACTGAGCCGCCTACTTCGGCACTTCCGGTAGGTACTGCAGGTACGAGGCGGTCTGGTTCGGCAGGCCGAATCCAGAGGTGCAACCGTTCAAGGAAAGTCCCTTCTCGGTGAAGCCCGCAGCCGCACCCAGGGCGTCCGGGTTATCGACCACGCCCAAGTGTTGGCTGGTGTTGCTGGCCCAGTAGACCTTGCCGTTCGGAGCCAGCTTGGCGGCCGCCATCTGGGTGCCTCCGAACTTCGTCTCGGTACTGGACGGGATGTCGTATTGATATGCCTGTCCGTACCAACCTTCCGATCCCCGCACGAAGTAGAGCTTCGTGCCATCCGGCGAGAAGGAGGCGTGGTAGCCGACGTCTCCAGTCAGCAGTTGCTTCACGTTGGAAATCGTGCCGGTTTGGCGGTCGAAGCTGGCGGTGGCGATGACGCCATTGGCGCCGCCGAAATTGATCGCCATCACGATGGTGTCGTAGTCGAGGGTGTGATTGATGGCACCTCGCTTCACCTGGCCGCTGATACCCGTGGACGACACCACGGGCGTAGCGCTCACTCCTTGGTCGTTGACTACGTAGGACTGGATGTTCGAGGCTGTGTCGTAGCCCAGCACCCAGAAGGACTTGCCGTCGGGATGAGGCAACACATCCAACGCTTCACCGGGGTTGCCGTTGAATAGCTGCTGGTTCTTGGTGACGACGGTTCCGTTCGGCCCCTGAGAGAGATCCATCACCGAGTAGGAGATCGTGCTCGGCGCGGAAACGTTGGTCGAGTTGGTGAAGATGTAGAATTCCTGGTCGTTACTGCCGTACTTAGGAGCAATCAGCGCTGGTTCCGTCGAGCTGGCGTGCCCGGAGAGTGCATCCCCGTTGGCGAGCAGCTGGTTCGTCCCCCCGTGGAACACCTTGCGGCCGTCGGTATAGAAGAGCAGCTGGCCGTTCTTTGGATCCGTGAATACCCCAGTGCCTTCGAACCCATCTGACTCACCCACTGGCGCTCCACAAGTCACGACCGGCGGAGACTGGTTGAAGTCGATCAGGGAGTTCTGACCTTGAGACGCGATGTACCAGATCCGCTCGAGCTCCAAGCTGCTGACCACTTCCGTGGGACCGCCACCGCCAGAGCCGCCAACGATGATCGTGCCACCCGTGCCCGCAGCGCCGCCCGTCGATCCGCCGACGCCGCCACCCGAACCGCCACTAGCGCTTTGGCCACCGCTGCCTCCAACTGGGAAGCCACCGCCTGCCCCCGCGCCGCCGCCCTCCGAACTCGAGCAAGACAAACACAAGGCTCCCGCCCCCAAGATTGCTAGTAAGCGCATCGTCGTAGTGTACCGCCGCTCGGTGCCGGCACAAATCGGGCTGCCGTTCGAGCCAAATGTGCGGCGGGCCAGCTTCGAAGCAACCAAGCCAACCCGGCCGGCACTGGTTAGACGTGTTGGCTGGAGGGTGGTAGCGGCCTTAGGCTGCACCGATGACCGTCGGGCGACTCATCTCTCGCACCAGCGTGCGCATAGGGCTCGTCACTCCCGCTTTTATCCACAATTCGAGCCACTTCTTCGTGAACCTGCAGGTCTACGAAGACGGCCTGGTCGATTGTTGGGAGCTCTTGGACCTGCAGCTGTTTCGCGAGAAGCTAGCGTCGGGTTGGGTGACCCCGGGGGTGCCCGACGGAGCGAACTTGAGCGTGCACGGGCTGGGCGACTTCGAACCCTGTGCGGGCAGGTGGGATCTGAGCGAAGAACAGCTCTTCGCTCACGTGAAGGCGTTGGTCGCAGAGCTGAACCCCGAGCTTCACAATCTCCACGACTGTCACGGGCAGACCACGAAGCGGCGCGGCAAGGTGCGGGTGTCGATCTTGGGCAGTCCCAGCGAGCGACCTCTGCGGCAAGCAGACGATTTCCATCGCAGTCATATCCGAGGCGACCGCATCTCGATGCTGTACAAGCAACAGGGAGAAGTGTTTCTGGCAGACGTCAGGGTTTTCGCGGACGGAACAATCGAGGTTGGACGCCTGCCCGAGCCGGTGGTGACGGACCTGGGCGGACTGGCGGAGCGCGTGAAGAAGCGGGAGCTTTTCAGCAAGCCTCGCAAGGGCTCTCGAGTGAACATACACGGCCTGGGCAGCTTCGAAGTGAAGAAGGCGCGATTCACTACGCGGCCAAAGGATCTACTCAGTGAGCTGCGCGACGTCGTAGAAACTCTCAATGGCCGCCCCGACTCTTCAGCCCGGTGCCAGGACGCCTATGCTGCCTACATCGCAAACCCCACGGTCCAGATGCGCGACGCTCTTCGGGAGGCCTATGAGGCCATCCCCGAGCACAATCGCATGTACGTGCTAGGCGATCAGGATGTCAAAGACATCCCGGTCCGTATGATCATCTACGGCGACGGCGAGATTGAAGGTTGGACTCACCGAGCGGTCGCCCGCGCCCAGGGAACGCAGCTGCCGACCATTCAGGTGCCCAAACCCAAGGACGAGAAGTAGTGCGAAGGGTCGACACTGGTTTCTTCGTCCGGCTCAATGATAGAGCGCCGTGAACAGCAAGGTGAGAGCGCTGGACCGGGAGTCCAAATCCTGATCGCCCTCCTTGGAACGCCCCACGGCTGTGGCAAAGCGAACCAGGCCGCCCACGGACCACTCGTCGCCAACCCAGGCGTCGTAGCCGATCCAGGCCGCACCGCCGAAGCCGGTGTCATTGCGAACGTCGCCCGCACTCGGATCCGTCTGGATGTTCGCGAGTCCGAGAGCGCCGCCGATGTGAAAACCGCCCTTGGGATCGGGAAAGCCGTCAATGAAGACACCGATGATACCGGTCTGCACGTTTGCCTCGAGGTCAGCGGTCGTTCCCTCCAGAGCGAGATTCGGAGAGTAGTCCCCGATCAGCGCACCTCCAATGGCGAACCCGGGGTTGGGCGAACCTCCCACCAAAGCGTCGAAAGCAACAGAGCCACCCGAAGCGGTGATGTCGTCGTTGTAGGTGATGGCGTGGCCACCGATGCCGATGTTGAGGCGTAAGTAGAAGCCATCATGCACATGGTACGAGCGCGCAACGGGCGGCTCCGGCTCCGGCGTAGTGACGTCGATCTTAGGTGGCTCTTTCTCGCTCGTAGACTCGTTAGAGGCTGAAGCTGCTTCGTCGGTTGTGGCAGCTGCGTCCGACGCAGGAGCCTCGCCGGAGGCCGGAGCCGTGTCCCCATCGGCAGGTGCGTCCGTCCACTGTGCGGCGGCCGCCGTCGACCACGCCGTGATGATCGCCACGCCCACTGCGCCGAACTGTCCTTTGTTGCGTGTTCGATACTTCATGATTTCACCATTCCAAGCTGGGGCACTGCGCTCAATGCAGCACCGTGAGATTGACGATCGAAAAGCTCCCCGCAGGCACATCGATGTATCCGCGCTTCTCGATACTGCGAGCGCCCAAGCGAATGTGGTGGCGTCCGGCTTTGACCCAAGCGCGACCGAAGGCGATACGTGCTGGCAGCGTGGCCCAGCTGCGGGTATCAGGCGTGTCCGCCGCGGTCAGCGTTGCCTGCGTGCCGAGGCTGAGTAACAGCCCCAACGCGCCACCGCCGGAACCACGCCGCACGGCTTCGCCGGCAACGATTCGCGTGACCAGCCGTGTGATGGCTGATCCCACGACCGCCCCCCGTGCCTGCTCCCAAGCCTGCCGAGCCTCGCGATCGACTGCCAGGATCCCTTCCAGGAATTGACCCTGGCCATCGAGGTAGAAGGTCGGGACGCTGTAACTTCCGCGCCCTTTTCCAAGTTCCGGGTAGTTGACCCAAGTCACCAAACCTTGCATCGCGAACGCGTTGGCTTGGGATCGGTCGTGGGGGCTGATCGCTCCTGAGGCGTAGGTCAATGCGAGGCCAATTGGAATTCGCTTGGCGAACTTGGCGGGCACGCGACCAAAGCTGACAACCACCATGAGTTCGCCGTAACCCTCTCGTTCTCGCTTTGGAGACGCAGTGCTGGCGCCCTTGACAGCATCTTTTGCGACCGCGGAAGTATCCGTCTCCCCCGCTTGTCTGCTCGCCGTCGGGGACTTGTCTGTCTTCTTCGCGGCCGATGGCTTTCTTGCTTGCGCTCCTTCCAATGCGCCCGAGCCTGCCTTGTCTTGCGCAGCTGCAGGCACCCCATCGGGCTTACGGGCTGCAGCAGAACCAGACTCGAGCGCAACCTTGTCAGACGTTGGGACAGCGGCGGCCGCAGGTCGCGCGGCAGCCTTGGCTGGCTTCGTGGGCTTCGCCTTCTTTTTTTTTGCCCGAGGCTCAGCTTTGGGGGCGCGCAACGGATCCGCATCGCCCAAGATCCGTCGAATCCGCGGGCTGCGATAGCGAGCTGTCTTGGCCAGGCGGCGGATGGGCTCGGTTAGGGTTCGATAGCTGCCGTACTTCAAGGCTTCGTCGTAGTAGCGAAGCGCTTCTTCGTCGCGCCCGCTCTTCTCGAAGGTGAACCCCGCGAGATAGCTCCCGGGAGCGAGCAAAGAGGCGCCGGGGTTCTCTGTTTCGCCGAGAAAGCGCTGCATCACCGCCAGTCGCCGCGCCTCTACCCGTGCGCCCGACAGATCGGAACGCACCAGGTAGTTCACCATGTTCATGGTGTTGATCATCAGCTTCTCGTAGGCCGGTGCCTTGTACGCACCGCTGGAGTCACTAAATAGGTAGCGTCCGATCTCAGCGCCGGCACCGCGAGACAAGTCGAGCACTTCGACTTGCTTGTCCGCAACGCCCAGGTCTCGCGCAGAGAATTTGTACTCCTCGAGTTGCTGCAGGACCATCGCCCGATCCAAAAGCAAGATGGCTTGGTCGCCACTCAGGTCCTTGGGCAAGTCCGCTGCGCGCGTCACGCCCAGTTCTTCGTTGATCAGCGCGAGCGCCCGCTTTGGATCCCCGGCGTCCAGGGCGTCACGAGCGTCCAGGGTTCGCGCGGCGTGCCCACCACAAGAAGCGAGAGTCAAGGACAGCACCGCAGCAGCTCCGACAGGAGCGTTACCGAGTCTGCGCGTCCAAGCGGGGTGAGGCATGGGCTGCTCCGCGCGCCCGCTCCTATCGCACCAGCGCTTTGGTGATCTCCGTCTTGTTTTGGAACAACAACGCGCCGGTCTCGACATCCAGCACCTGCAAGTACATGAAGTACTGCACCCGGCGCTCGTCCTCACTGCGCTCGTCAGCGGAGAACACCTTCCCAGTAACGAAGTAGCGTGCGCCAATCTGCTTCCCCCAGCGCGCCATGTTGCTCGGGTCGTAGCCACCAGCATACTGCCGTCGCACTTCGTCCAAGATCTCTGGCTGGCGCTCTAGGCTCACGACCTGCACGTGGCCAGCGTTGACCAACTTCGTTTCGATGTCGCTGATCAGCGCCTGCAGCGAGCTATCGACGTGTTCGCTCGTCTCATTGCGCAACGGCAGTACCGCGACGGTCGGTTGGTTTTCACTCTGCCAGCGCTTGATGACAGCGGACGCCTGAAGCGCGTTCATGTTCTCGTGCAGTGCGCCTTCCAGATCGCGCTTGTCGAGACCCGTGCTCATGGCTTCGTCATCGAGACCTTCCACGTCCCCACCGCGCACGGCTTGCGGACCGCCGCACCCTTGCGCAAACATTACCGAACAAGCCAAAACGACCCCGACGCAGCTGCGGATATTCATGGTGTGTTCCTCGTTCCCAAAGAAGGCGCCCGCAAGCATAGCAATTGGGGTGCCACAGGTTAGACGGAGCACAGAGCGAGGCAATTCGAGAGCGGCCGCCACGTGCGTTCTCGGGCTTTTTCCGCGTCCGCCATGGCAGCCCCAACCACGAGCGCGCCCGTCGCCATGAGGTGGCCCAACGCCAACAAGGGCCACGCGAAGAGCTGCGCCGCGCCGGGGCTGTGCTCAGCGGGGAGGATTGGGCAGGTCCAAGCGCAACTGGCGGCGGCTTTGGCGGGGGACCCGTGGGCCACGGTCGCCGCATCTCGGATCCCCGGCGCGCTGCCTGACTGTCCCGGCAGGTGCCCCGAAACCCCAACCACCTCGGCAGCTGATCGGAGCTCTCGAAGGAACAGCGCCGCGTTCTGATGGCGCGCCTCGCTCGACTTTTGTGCCGCGTCACGGATCACCGACGCGTAGGCGGATCGCACCACCGCCTCGGGCAGCGGGACGGGCCCAGGCGACAGCTGAGCCTGAAGGACGGCCCGCTCGATGGAAAGCGGCCCCGCCTTCAGCACCTTCGTTAGAGTCTCGCCCTCCAGCAATTCGTAGACGATGAAATGCCCGCCAACGTCTTCGCCAAAGTCGAACATTCTGACGATGTTCGGGTGGGCCAGGGTCTGTACGATTTGCGCTTTGCGAACGAAGCGCTGAGTGGCCGTTTGGTCCAATCCGCCGTGGAGGAGCTTGAGTGCCACATGACGCCCCGTATTTGCGTCTTCGGCCCGGTACACTGCGCCAAAGCCCCCCTTGCCAAGTAGTGCAAGGGCACGATAGCGCCCTCCGTACACGCCGGTGGCTTCCGTCATGGGCGCAATCGACCCCCCAAGCGCGAGGACAAGGCTAGAGCGTGTCGGCCTTCAGAGTGTCGCACGCATCCACACTCCCGGAGTCCATGCCGACCTTGAACCAGCGCTTGCGCTGCTCGGCAGTGCCGTGGGTGAAGGTCTCCGGCGAAACCTTGCCGCGCGCGCGGCGTTGCAGCGTGTCGTCGCCGATGGCGGACGCTGCCGTGAGCGCCTCATCCACGTCTCCAGCCTCGAGCAGTTTGCGCTTGCGGGTGGAATGCGCCCAGACGCCAGCAAAGCAGTCGGCCTGAAGTTCCTGCCGAACCGACAGTGCGTTCTTCTTCGCAGGCGACGCGCGTTTGAGACGCGCCACGCTCCGACTGATGCCCAACAGGTTCTGGACGTGGTGACCGATTTCGTGAGCGAGCACGTAGGCCTGAGCGAAGTCCCCGGGCGCTCCAAAGCGCTTCTTGAGATCGCCGTAGAACGTCAGATCGATGTACGCCTTCTTGTCTCCACCGCAATAGAAGGGGCCCACCGCCGAGCTCTGCTCGCCGCAGGCCGAGGACACGCTATCGTTGAACAAGACCAGCTTGGCTCGCTGATAGTTCTGTCCGCGCTTTCTGAAAATCGGCTCCCAGGTGTTCTGGATGTCATCCAGGGCGAAAGAAATGAACTCCACTTGCTCTTTCTGCTCTGGGCTCGAAGCGGCAGGAGCAGCAGGCCCGGCGCTCGGCCCCACCGCGGAAAGCACGCCCAGGTAATCCTTGCCGAAGGCGACCAATACGACGAGCCCAATCAGGGTACCGCCAACTCCGAGCTTGAGTGCGGGACCGCCTCGGCGACGCCGCGTGCCACGACGGTCTTCGACGTCCTTGCTCTGGTAGCCTCTTTGCCACTTCATAGCGACGATGCTGCAGCTATTGGAGACCTATGCGACTCAGATCCCAGGTGGGCAGGGCCCAACCATGGGCTGGGCTGCCCCAGGCACGGTGAGGGAGCAGGTTCCATCAGCGTTCTTCATCACGCCAGGAATTGCCGTCGGCGTGCCGCTGGCTGCCGGCGCGGCTCCAGTGCCCGCTGGAGGCGCAGTCGTCGTGGGCGCAGCCGGAGGCGTGGTGGGCGCCGGCGTTGGAGCCGGTGCCGGGGCAGCCGTGGGAGCGGGCTGCGCAGGAGGCGGCCCGTATTGAGGCGGAGGCGGCTGCTGTTGGTAGTAACCGGGCGGCGGCTGGTTCTGAGTCTCGGGTTCTTTGGAACCACCACAAGCGACAAAGACCAACGCGCAACACGCGACGCACACCTGGCTCAAGTTCTTCATGGCGCGCATTGCAGCACGCCTCGCACGCCAGTGCCAGCTGCAAAAACCTCAATGACAGCAGGTCTTTGTGGACCAAAGAGCGGAAGCACCCTTGTAGATCACCGTATTACCGTCGTTTTGAACCGACAAGAACGCGCCGGGGTTGTTCGCCGTGTTGGACGACCATAGCGGCGTCGCGCCAGCGTACACCACGAAGTTTCCGTCGGTCTGCATCGCCGCGACGTTTGCCGCCGAGCCCGCCGTGTTGCTCGACCAGAGCGCCCCGGGCGGACCGTAGAGAACCAGGTTGCCGTCCGTTTGCAGGATGAGCGTGAAACGCCCATCGCAGGACTTCTTGGACTGCCCCTTTCCCAAGGACTGTCCTGAAGCCAGCGTTGCACAGGCCGACCCACCGCTTCCCCCACTGCTCGTGCCACCTGAGCTCGTGCCACCGGAGCTAGTCCCGCCAGAACTCGCGCCGCCTGAGCTCGTGCCACCGGAGCTCGTGCCACCGGAACTCGTGCCACCGGAGCTAGTCCCGCCGGAACTCGTGCCGCCGGTGCTCACGCCTCCAGACCCGGCACCACCCGAACTCGCGCCACCAGAACTGGCACCGCCACTGCTGCTCCCACCGGTGCCACCGGACGCCGCGCCACCGGAGCTCGTTCCCGCGGCCCCTGCTGCGCCGGAGGCACCACCTCCGCCTTTGCCGCCGGCGCTTGGAAACCCCGAACTGCCGACAACCGAGGCGTCCCCAGAGCCACCTCCGGCTCCCGCCTTGGACATAGGAGCTGATTCCGCGTCGGCTTGCGCGCATGCGCTCAGCGAGAGGCCTACACCCAGCACGCCGATAATGGTGACCCGCAAGAGCTTCGTCACGCTGCTACAGCGTACAGAGCGACCGAGACTCGGTCAACTCGTTTGGCACGGCGTGAGCATGGCCTGTTCGAAGGGCTGACCTGCGTCCAGCTGAAGAGACACGACACCTTCTGTTGGAGTTCTGGGGAGAAGACCGCAGATGCGCCGAACTCCAGCGTGACAATCGCTTGCGTCTGGGCAGCACTCGTCGACGCTGGCTTTTTCGCCTCAGTGGTTTCGTCACTGCTGCAACCCAGCAGCGAAAGCGCCACGATTGTCCCGAACCACGCAGTCGAATGTCGCATCTTCACCCCAGCTGCGAGGTCTAGCAGAAGCATCGCTTCGGTGCCGCGAGAGATCCGCCGACGAAGAGAAGAATATCGCCTATCCTCGGGTGTGCTCGCAGCTTGGCGCGACTTCAAACAGCTGGCGAAGGATGCGTATCGGATATTTTCTGAGCGCGGTGCGCGACTGCTATCCGCAAGCATCGCCTTCTATGCGTTGCTGTCTGTCGTGCCCATATTGGTAATCGCGCTGCGGGTTGCCGCTGTCTTCATGGAGGCGGACAGCCTCAACACCACTCTGCAGACGCAACTCTCGGCCTGGGTCGGCGCCAAAGGTGCCACGACCATCGCAGATCTGATCCAGGCCACCGAGAGCCGAACGACAGGCTCGCTGACCAACCTCTTCGGGATCGCCGTGCTGCTCTACGCTTCGACACGACTGTTTTCACAAATCACTCGAGCCCTCGACTTGCTCTGGAACGCCGAGCCCGCCCCCAAGCCCAAGACCTGGTTCGACCGTGCACTAGCCCAGGTGCAGAAACGTGCGCTTTCTTTCGCCATGGTGCTGGTCGTGGGGATCCTGCTCATGGCCACGACGCTCGTCCACACCGGACTGGCCGCCGCGCGCCACGCCATGAGCCTGGAGGCTTCGCTGGGATTCCGAGCGCTGGAAGGCATCGCCTCATTTTTCACGACTACGGTGCTGTTCTTTATCATGTTTCGTGTCCTGCCCCGAACCAAAGTATCGAACCGCGACGCCCTCATCGGCAGCGCAGTGACCGCTCTGCTCTTCACTCTGGGTTCCCTCGCTGTCACCGCCTACGTGACCTACCGCGACGTGAGCATCTATGGGACCGCGAGCGCCATCGTCATGCTCATGCTCTGGGCTCACTACAATGCCCACGCATTTTTTCTCGGCGCCGCCTTCACTGCCGCCCACGCCCAGCGTAAGAAGGCTATGCCATGAACAAACTCCTGCTCGTCGGCAATCCAACGGCGCAATCCGGTAAGAACGAACAGCGCATCGAACGCGCTCGGGAGTTGTTTCGGGTTCATGACATCGAGGCGGAACTGTTTTCCACCCTCCCCGGCGGAAAGACTGTGCAGGCCCTAGCCACACGCCTGCGCGAAGGGGGCGACGAAGTCGTCGTGTCCATGGGCGGCGACGGTACTTTCCGAGAGGTCGCCGCCGCAATCATCGAGTCCGGCCAAAACAAGAGGGTTCGCATGGGCATGCTGCCCACGGGCACAGCCAACGACCAGGGCAAGAGCTTTGGCCTGGAGGCGACGGAGGCAGCCCTGCCGAGAAACGTCGAAGTGGTGGCCCTTGGCAAGACCACCGGACTGGACGGCGGGCGCTTGGAACTCTGCGACCCAGTCGGAAAAGTCGAGCAGAGCGCGCTCTTCTTCGACTCCGCGGGCTGGGGCTTGAGTGCTCGCGTGCTAGCCGTACGTAACCAGGATCGCGAAGTAGTGGCCGGCCTTGGGCCCTTGAAAGAAGTCTATCGCGATCAGCTCGTTTACGCCGGTGCGTTCCTACGCACCTTCTTGGAATCCCAGATCATCGACGACAAGTTCTCAGCAGTCATAGTGGCGGACGGCCAAACCCACACCTTTCACGGGCTCACGGATCTCGTGATCAAAGGCACCCGCGTCTACGGCGGTGCCTGGGTGTTCGATCGGGAGAGCCAACCCGACGACGGCTGTTTCGAACTCGTGGTGTTCCGAGGCAAGCGGGAGTGGACCAGCAAGGCGATCGTAGATCTCGACGGAAACCCGCTCACGGAAGAGATGCTCAACGAAATCGGCGTTGAGCACTCACGGCCGATTTCCGCCGGCGAATTCGATGTGACCCTGGCCCAAGAAGGCGATGTGGCCATCGCGGCTCAAATCGACGGCGAAGAGTATCCCTGCTCGCACCAATTCCGCGTCACCGTCCTGAAGCGCGCAATCACCCTCATCGTGCCGCCAACCTAGCCGCCCGTGCCCCCGCGCTGCGGGCAGCGAGTCGCGGGCGACCGCAGGGGAGAGCCGCTGCTGCGTCTGCCAAGGGCGGCAGAGCAGCTCTGTTGCAGACCAACCCCTCCCCTACTTTGTTGGGTGGCAACAGAGCTGTGCTGGGTCGCGCGGCCGCGGCGCGAGAACTCTCGCACGAGGGGCCGCGGACCTGCGGGGGGATCCCTCAGCCGATTTCAGTGTTGCGCTCACAACTCTGAATCCAAGTCGTTGAGCGGGTCTGTCTCGCTGTATCGCACCGGCGCAGGTGTCCGAGACGGCATTTGATGAGCCGCTCTAGTTGGGGGCGCAAAGTCACAAGCCTGCGGGGGCGACTCAGAACTCGAACCCGGTGCCCAAGTACAAACTCAGCTCGTGATGGACTACGTCGACACGTTCGTCGTCGATACGCTCGACGAGGCCGGTGTTTGGGGCATCCCGAAAGTCGAAGCGAATACGCGCGCCATCCCCTAGGCCGAGCGCATAGCGCAAAGCGATAGTCGTGGAAAATAGCAGAGAGCTGGCATCTTCGCCGTCGCGCAGCCGGACGCGGTTCTTCTGCTTCCAGCCCATGGAGATGCCGTAATAGTCGACACGCGTATCTGGGAACACGCTGGGCAGCGCCTCACCACTTCGGTCAGAGAACACCCCGGCACCGAGTAGGGTGTTGTCACCGGCCGCCCAGAGCAAGCCTGCGCGTACGTTGATCACCGTGCGGTCCGCCACCGGCGTGTCGAATCCGCTGGGTCGAACCTCACCATCTAGGGAGAGTTGGACTGACCCGAGGCCCTTGGCGACTCCTAAGTGCGCCCGAGGCGGACGCGACACTCCGGTGCCTTCGGAATTGATGGGCACGTGGTCCACGCGGGAAACGGCCACCGTCGGCGCCGTTGGGCCGGTCGAAATGACCGCGGTCGAGTTGTCGGTCTCGGCCTGTTCGTAGAACACCCAGCGGGGCGAGCGCAGAGTTGCTCCCAGTTCCCAGCGTTGACCGGCGTCCCACTGAACCCCGAGCACCGCTTCCACTCCACCCCGCGTCGTCTTGGCATCAACCAAACGTTGGAGAAACGTCGTCTCGTAGGTGCCAGCCATCGTGACGTCGGCGAAGAGCTTGCGGAACTCCTTGTGGTCCTCGTAAACGCCGAAGGCACTGAACCCGACGCGCAGCTCGGGAGTAGCCTGCCAACCAATGCTTGGCCCCGCATGGTAACGAATCACCGTGCCAGAAAGCGCCCCGGCCAAGTCGATGTTCATGCTGCCATCGCTGGTGCGGATAGCGCGCTGGAAGCTGAAGAGATCTTGTTCGGTCGCGAACAAGCCCACACCAATGGACAGCCCACGACTGATCTCCCGTGCCGCTGTCAGGGACGCTGGAACGACAAAAACCTCCTGGCTCTTGATCGAGCGGGAGACCCGGCGGGACTCGAGGTCCACCACCAGACCTTCATTCGTGTTGCGCCACCGCGCAGTGAACGCAGTCCCGCTCAGCTCCAGTCGACCACGCCGATTGTGACCTAGGCCGGCGGGGTTGTACCAAATGGCAGATGTGTCTCGGATGTTCGCGGTCACCGCCCCTCCCGAGAGCGCGGCTTGGTCCCCGAAGAGATACGACTCCTCATTGCCAGCCAGAGCCGATGTCGTGAACATGACGCCGGACAAGCCGGTCCACGCGCAACGCCTTGCCGTGCGCCGAAGCCGCCGGGTCGTGCCCCGCGCGAGCAGCTTCAATGACCCTAGGCAATCAGCATCGGCATTCACTGTCCGGGGACCCTCATCGCGATTGAATCACAGCTGTGCTGTGGCGTTGTGATCCATGCGCCCGGGACTGTGCCAACCCGCTGCGTGTGCCACTGCCTTTTTTCGCCTGTCCTCCACTCGGCATGGGTCCTGCACGGCAAAACGCTCATGAAGTTACTGGCGCATTGGGTAGCTCTCCTGACTCTTGGTCTTGCGGCCTGCGGCGGGAATGCCGAGAGCGGCGCCGGTGGAAGCGCCGGCGCGTCGGGCGCAGGAGCCACCGGTGGCAGCGGCGCGGCGGCTGGCAACAGCGGCTCCGCAGGCAGTGGCGCAGTCGCCGGCTCCGGTGGCTCCGGAGCTACGGCTGGAACCGGCGGAACGGCCGGCACGGGTGGCAGCAGCGGCCCAGCGCCCGAGTGCGACAGCGACAGCGACTGCAAACTCTTCAGCGATTGTTGCACCTGTGTCGGTCTGCCGAAGAACCATCCGGACCCCGCGTCGTGCTTTGCTTCCTGCAAAGTCGACATGTGCACATCGCAGAACGTCAAGGCACCGATATGCGCGGCTGGCCGCTGCGTAGCGGGCTTCGATTGCGACACCTCCAAGGTCCTATGCGAGTCTCTGCCGCCGACTTGCCCGCCGGGACAGGTCGTTAGCGTAGCCGGCGTGTGTTGGGGGCCTTGCGTGGACGCCACTCAGTGCAGGGACGTCCCGAGTTGCGCCGACTGCACGGGCCCGTTGACGACATGCGTCAAGGTGGATTCGCAAGGAGGCGACGCCACCATTTCCAACCACTGCGTCACCGTGCCGAAGGGCTGCGAAGGCACGCCAAATTGCGATTGCATGGGAAGCAGCGTGTGCATCTCTCCCTACGTAGCCTGCAGTGACCTCTCTGGCATCAAGGGCATGGGTTGCGGCTGCCCGAACTGCTAGCGCTCTAGAGTCTTGGGTGCCCCGCGTCGGGCGTGCTTTTCGTCAGGCCTTGCGCAACAAATTGAGCACCGAATCCCGCGGTCGTGTTCCAATTGGGCGTGCATCTCAGCGCGGATAGCGTCGAGCCGATGAGGGCTCATCGCCCGTCAACGCGAGGGTAGGTTTCAGGTTGGAACGACCCAAGGATTGGTTTTGGCTCGAGCTCTTCGCGGTGCTTGCGTCCTTGGTAGCGGGCGCTGCCCTTCGCTACTGGCTGTCCACGGTCGTACCCTTTGACGCCGTAGAAATCGTGGTTCTCGAGGACGCGACGGACCCGGAGAGCGCCATGCGTGTCCCTTTCATCATGATGAACGGCATCAGTCTGCTCGCCGTGTACGTCCTTGCGCGACGGTCTCTAGGAATCGGCCCCGCCCTGGCCATCGAACTCGCCCTGCAGGCCAGCTTGACGTTTCAGCACGAAGCACTGCGTGTCCGACTCTGGGCTCCAGCCATCCTGATCGCGCTGGTCGTTGCGACCTACTTTCGACTCGGGCGCCCTGCCTGGCGAGTGCCCGACAAGTGGAACATAGCCGGCATTGTACTAGCGGGTCTGCTCGGGCTCAAACAGTTGTACCACTTGGCTAGCTTGCCGGCGCAGCTACCCAAGGTTCGCGCAGGTGCAAGCGCGGACATCGAGCCCTTGCGTCAGGCCCTTGCAGGCTGCGGAGGCAGCGAGGAGGTAGCTTTCGACGCGTTCCGCAGCTGTTCCATCCCCTGGCCTCAGAGCCGGTCTCTGGAGCAGCAAGAGAGCCTGTGGGAACACCAGCGAAGGCTGGGCAAGGACGCTATCGCTGTTCATACAGCGGCACAGATCCCACAGAGCCTCCCCGGCCCTCATGTTGCGCTCTTGGATCGAGAGGGCGCTGGCTTCATCGTCGTGCCCGTCGGCCCCCTGCGCGTGACGGCGCGACGGGTAGTGTTGTCGTCGAAGTGATTTCTCGCCGCGGCTCAGCTGAACTCGGCTTTGACCTCTGGCTTCAGCAAGACGACTAGCGCCCAAACCCCAAGGGGCATCGTAAACATGCAGCATATGTATGTGGTGCACGGCAGGATGGCCAACACGGCACTCGTGACCCCAAGTCCGTAGTTCTTGAGGGACTTCATGCGCAGGGCCCCCACGAAGGTCACGACGGCAGCCAGCGCGAAGAACAAGTAGATCGCAGCCCCCATGCCGACGCCGAGCATGGCACCGGGATCCCCTGCTCCGCCGCCGAGAAAGCTCAACCCGCCGGCGAAGATCACCATCACAAAAGCGAAGAGGTACCAAAGGAACGTGCAGGCGGACACGACCATGAGAGCGATCGAAGGGCCGGCGACCTGACTGCGCGCAACGTGCTCGCCGGCCATGGGGTTCAACCCCGGCGCACCGGGCAAGTAGCCACCTGGAGGGCCGGGAGGTGGATTGAAACCCGAGCCAAAACTCTGCTGAGGTGGCTGCATGGGTGGGCAGGGTTTCAGCAGTGGCTCTTCGGGTCAAGGCCGCCGCTCGGCGCGGGCCGTCAACCGCAGAGCCTGATGCTGCCCGCGCCTTTGCACTTCTGGCCCGCGCAGTCGCCGTCGTTGTGGCAGACGCGAGGCCCTGGACACGACTCTTGGCAGACAGTTCGAGGGCTGACCGCACAACAGAGTCTGCCGTCGCAATCCTCGGGACCATCGCAAAAGAAGAGTATCGCGTCCGACGAACAGTCTGAAGGCTCATCAGTGCACTGCGAGATCGCATCGTTGATGCAACAGGCCTGCGTGCCGGTGCAGACATCGGCTCCACATACGACCCCTGGCGCACCTGATGCTCCGCTACTGCCACCTATCCCCGTGCCACTTCCGGAGCCGGCCGCCCCGCCTCCGGCAGGCGATCCGCTGCCACCACTTGAACCTCCGGAGCCGCCCCCCGAGCTGCCGCCCGCTCCCGCCCCGGCAGCGGCGGCGCCACCGGAAGCTCCGCCGCTGCCGCCGCTCATCGCGCCCGCACCCCCGGAGGCAGACTGTGTACCACCCCCGCCCGCGTTGTATTCGTCCGTGCTCCGCGTCAGAGAGCAGCCGAGCGCCAAGGTCAAGGCGATGGCGAATGCAGGAACAGCGTGCACTGCAACTAGTATCCGACAACGGCAGGGCAACCGCCAACCACCACCGCCACTTCTGCCGACGGCGTCGCCAATGCGCCGTAAATACAGCCATTTCTCAAGGGTCCGGCACGGCCGAAGAACTGTGCTAGCTTCCGCGCCGGGGAGTCGAGATGAACGCGCCGCAAAGCGCCCAGCGATCGTACAGCCTACGTCATCAGGGGCGACTAGTTCCACTCAGGAGGGGGGAGCACCTCATCGGCCGCGACAGCGGCTGCCACTTCGTGATCCAGGACGATCTGGTATCACGAACCCACGCGCGCATAACAGTCCATGACCGCGGCGCGCTGCTTGAAGACCTGGGCAGCGCTAACGGTGTTTTCTTGAATGAAACTCGGCTGTATCGGCCCACGAATCTTCAAGTCGGCGATCGAATCCTGATCGGCGGGTGCGAACTCACCGTCTTCGCCAATCCTGGGGACGTCAGTACTCGGGTGATTTCAGACACCGTGCCGGCGCAGCGCAACAGCAGCGTCCCACCTGCATCGGGCGTGCGCGTAGCGGCTGTAAGGCGCAGTAGCAATGCCCGGGTTGATACCACAAAGACTGACGCTTTCGAGCTGTTCGGTCGTTTGGCTGACCAGCTCCTGGCTCGCGGCGACGGGAAAGGCGCCGCCCGCTTGCTTTCGGGACACATCACTAGCGTGGTGCGCGGGGCACAGAGGTCCGTCCCGCTTGGGGACGACTTGCTCGATGTCGCGGGGCGCTACTGTCTAAAACTAGCTGCCGCAACCAAGGACGGCGTATGGGTCGACCGCATGGTCGAAATGCACGCGGCCACGGGTCGACCGTTGTCCCTAGATCTCACACGGGAGCTGGCTTTCGTTCTCCGGCATGTAGACCGCTTCGACCGCCGTCAGCTCGTCGAGTACCAAGCGGAGATGAAGAAGAAGACCGCGGACGCCTCTGGCGACGAAGCCTCCCGCTGCGCGTTGATCGTCGCCCTCGAGCTGCCCTGAGCCCGGGTGCTGCTTGTAGCGCAGGGCCGCGGCTGACATCATGGCCGGTTCGGTGAACGCGCCCTCCACCCTCAACGATAGGTTCTCGCTGCTGCAAGAAGTGGCTCGCGGAGGCATGGGTGCAGTGTTTCGCGCTCGGGACGCAAAGCGCCAACGCGACGTGGCCATCAAACTGATGACAGCGCAACGCCCAGACGCCGCGGAGCGTTTCGAGCGCGAAGCCCTCGTCCTGTCCTCGCTGCAACATCCCGCCATCGTTCAATACATAGACCATGGAGTGAGCGAGCAAGGGCAGCCCTGGCTCGCCATGGACTGGTTGGATGGCGAGCCCCTCTCCAAGCGGCTTCGAGCTGGCCCCCTCAGCCTCCCTGATTGTCTTTCCGTCACCGAGCGGGTCGCCAGCGCCCTCGAAACGGCCCACACGGCTGGCGTCGTGCATCGCGATGTCAAACCCAGCAACCTCTTCTTGGTGGATGGGGAGCCTTCCCGGGTAACGGTGCTGGACTTCGGAATTGCGCGTCACGCCAGCGGCATGGACGAAGTCACGGCCACCGGGGAGGTCGTGGGAACTTGGGCCTACATGTCGCCAGAGCAAGCCATGGCACAGGGCAGCCTCGATTCCAGAACCGATCTCTTCTCCCTCGGGTGCGTCAGCTTTGAGTGCCTCACTGGGCGCAAAGCGTTTCACGCGCGACAACAGACCGGCATTCTGGCGAAGATCCTGCTCGAAGACCCGCCACCACCGAGCACGATCAACGCGAAGGTACCGGCAGCGTTGGACGACCTCGTGCTGCGGCTTCTGAGCAAGTCTCCCGCGCGACGGCCGCAGACGGCCCAAGACCTCCTCGCAGAGCTCTCGGAGTTGGGCGACCCGGCCGAATTACCCGTGCGCCCGCGAAGCGTACCGCCAACGGGCATCACGCAGCAGGAGCAACGCTTGTTGTCCGTGGTGCTGGCGAGGGGCCTTCGGGATCCCGACGCGACCGTGGCGGCCAGCGATACCAATGACACCAGCGCACCCACGCATGCGTTGCATGCCATGGCCGAGATGCTCGGCGCGCAAATCCACTTCCTGGCAAACGGCGTGTTGGTGGTCACGATTGCTGGCCAGGGCGCACCCACAGATCATGCCGCCCGGGCGGCACGAGCTGCCCTCGCCCTGCAAACCCAAGAGCCCAATGCCATGTTGGCGCTATCAACGGGATTTGGGGTCGTCGGAAACGTGGTTCCAGTAGGCGTGGTCATTGATCGCGGCGTCGACGCCCTCGTCGGCGCAAAGCCGGGCGAGATCCGCGTCGACGCGACCACCCGCGACTTGATGAGTTCCGGGTACAAGTTGCGACAAGCCGATGGCCACCATCTACTCGAAGGCAGCCACGACCACCATGGCGAGCGTCGGGTGCTCAACCGAGCTGTTCCTTTCGTTGGCCGCCGACACGAACTCGCCACCCTTTCCGCGTTGACCGCGGAAGTTGCTGAGGAAGAGAATTGTCGCGCGGCGCTAGTCTCCGGCCCAGCGGGCAGTGGCAAGTCGCGCCTGGTTCGTGAGTATCTCACCGGTGCAGGCGCGGCAGAGTCGACAGCGCAGGTTTGGTTCGCGCGCTGCGACCCCATGGACGCCGGTTCGGCGCTATCAGTCGTGCGCCAACTACTGCTCGACGGCCTCCGCGTGCGCAATGCAGACCCCGGTACCGTCAGAGCTGCGCTCCTCGAGCGAGAAGTGCGCGCACTGATGAGGAAGGACTCGCGCTGGCGGGAGACCCTCGCGCTGCTTTCAAACTTGCTCGATGCAGACGAAGCTAGTCATCCCCTGCTGAGCGCTTCGCTGCGGGACGCGCGGCTGATGGCCGACAGCCAGTTCCGAGCCATCTGCAATGTGATCGCGGCGCAGTGTCGGCGTGACCCGCTCACAATCGTATTGGAGGACCTTCACTGGGCAGACTCGGCAAGTGTTGCGTTGGTGGACACCCTGCTTCGCCAGCTCCAAGACGCCCCTCTGGCAGTTCTGGCAACGGCGAGGCCAGAGGTAAGGGAACGATTCCCCAACCTATGGCAACATCGCAACCTTCTCGAACTCCGACTGGCTCCCCTCAGCAACAAGGCCGCCCAGCGAATCGTTCGTTCGGTGCTCGGCAGCGGGGTGAGCCCGGAAAACCTCGCCACCATCGTCACCCGGGCCGAGGGCAATGCCTTCTGCCTGGAGGAACTGTTACGCGCCACGGCGGAAGGTCGCCAAGAGCTGCCGGACACCATAGTAGGACTGGTGCAATCGCGGTTGGACGGTCTGGGCAAGGACCCCAAACGTGTGTTGCGCGCGGCAAGCGTATTTGGAGAGCGGTTCGAAGCCGAGGGCGCTCTCGCACTACTTGGTGTGGATGCCGGCCATCTCCCTTACGCCAGCATCTTGGCCGAACTCGAAAACAAGGAAATCCTGACGCACCATGCAGGTGACAGCAGCGGCCAACTTCGCTTCCGGCACGCATTGGTGCGTGACGCAGCCTACGCCATGCTGACAGAAGAGGATCGCCAGCTCGGAAACCGACTTGCCGCCGAGTGGTTGCAGCAGCGACAACGACGCGATCCATTCACCGTTGCGGAGCACTTCCGGAGGGGAGGCAAACCCGAGAGAGCAGCACCCTTGTACCGGGAGTCTGCAGGGCTCGCGCTCTCCGCGGGCGCCCACGAGCGTGCGTTGGAACACGTAGCCCTCGCGCTGGGGGCCCCGGCATTGCCCGAACTGGAGGGCGCCTTGCTCGCGCTGCAAGCGGAGGCTCATCGCTCCCTCGGCAGAGCAGAGTCTGCGCGCAAGTCGGCGCAAGACGCGCTACAGCTACTGAAGCCAACGAGCGAGGACTACTCTACCGCCCAGCGAGAGTTCATTCTCGCCGCGGCACAACTCGGACGATTCACGGAAGCGTTCACTGCGGCCAAAGCGCTGTCGATGGGGCTCACCGACGAGAGGAGGTCGATCTGGTCGGTCAACCTGCTCAGGGTCGCGACGGCCCTTCTCGAGGGTGTGCCGGTCGCAGACGTCGACACGTGGTTGGCTCCGCGGTTGAGCGACCTGACGATGGATGCCGCTTCGGATCTTCAGGTTCGGGCCTGGCTCTCGGTGTTTCGATCCCTACGTGCGCACGTGGACCACGACATCGCCACCTATGTTCAGGCGACAGAAAACGCGTGTAACGCCATGCGTGCGCTGGGCGACGCACGCAGCGCCTGCATCTTCGGGATGAATCTCGGCTTCGGAATGGCACAAGTCGGCCAGTTTCAGCGTGCCATCGAAGTACTCCTCGAGGCCGAGCGAAAAGCCACCGCCCTCGGGCTGGCACGGACGGAGGCGCAAGCGACGACCAACCTCGCCTACGCGCTGCTCTGCGCCGGCGACCTGGCAACTGCGCAGCAGACCGCCTCTCGGGGAATCAGTCGAGCGCAGTCCCTGGACTCCCCTAGCCTCGAAGCCGTGGCCCGAGTCTATGCCGCCCTGATTGCCCTGAAACTTGGCGATAGCCGGTCCAGCGCGGAGCATGCGGAGCTGGCCACCGAACTCGCCCAGGCGCATACCGGCTTGCTGCCCATGAGCAAGGCAGCCCTGGCGCGCGCCCTACTCGCCCAAGGTCGGATTGACCGCGCCCTCGAAGAGGCAACCGAGTCGGCCGCCTTAGCCGCCTCTTCTGGCGCCGTTGTGGAAGGCGCCGAGTGGACGAGCCTCGCCCTAGCGGAAGCACAGCTCGCAGCGGGCCAATCTGAACTCGCGCAAGGTACCATCCGCCGCGCTCGAGACGCGATTCTCACGCAGCACGCCGCTAAGGCAGGCAAGCAGACAGCGTACCTGGAACTGCCAATCATAGAAGAAACCTTGGAACTCGCCGCCAAACTACTAACGGACTGAGCGCGCGTTGTAGTCGCAGTGACCGCATTGTGCTGTCGTGCCTCACGCGCTAGGAGAAGTGCGTGAAGGAAGACTTGCCCGAAGAAGGGGGGACGCAGTCGACCGCGGTTCCCATCTCGTTCAGCGGATTCCTGAATCAAACGCGCCACGCTTTGGGCGTTCTGGACCTGACTGGGCGAGTGCTCACCCTGAACGCTGCAGCCGAGAGCCTCTTCGGAGACGAAAAACCGCGACTGCTCGGGCGGCCGCTGTGGGAGCTGCCCTGTTTTGGCGGGCGCGCCGAATTGCAGACCCAATTGGCAGGCGCGGTGGAAAAGGTACAGAAGGGTCCCACAGAAACGCTTCAGGTGTCGATTGATGCTGCTGACTCAAAGCAGGGCCATGTGGAACTCAGCCTGGCTCCCTTTCGCAACGACAATGACATCGTTGCCGGCGTCATTGTCGAGGGCATCGACGTGACGGTGCAGGTTGAAGCAATTCACGCCCTGGCAGAGAGCGAGCATCGCTACCGATCCATCTTCGACACCAACCCGGCAGTCAAACTCGTGATCAACCCGGAAACTGGCGCGGTGGTGGATGCGAATGCTTCGGCGCTACAGTTCTACGGATACTCCCTGGATGAACTCCAGTCACTGCGCATTCAGGAGATCAATACGCTGCCGGAAGCGGAAGTCCGGCGAGAGATGCAGCTCGCTCGCACCGAGCGCCGGTTGTTCTTCAATTTCAAGCACCGACTTGCGGATGGGCAGATCCGTGACGTCGAGGTCTACAGCGGGCCCATCAATGTGGCAGGCGAACAGCTACTGCACTCGATCATCGTCGACGTCACGGATCGACGCCAGCTGGAGGAACGCTTGGCGCGCTCCGAAAGGATGGAGGCCATTGGTCAACTCGCCGGTGGGGTCGCGCATGATTTCAACAACATCTTGACCGTAGTGCTAGGCTACGTGGAGTTGGCAGAGCGGCAGCTGTCCGCCGAACACCCGGCGATGGAGAGCGTGCGCGAAATCGGCAACGCCACGCGTCGTGCCTCGGACCTCACGCAGGATCTTCTGAGCCTCTCTCGCAAGAGCATCTCGGTACGCGAGCCCGTGGACATTGGGGAGATGGTGCTACGCACGGATCGTTTCCTGAGACGCCTGATTGGGGAAAACGTCGAGCTTGCCGCCGTCGTGGAGCCCCATGTCCCCCTGGCGGAGGTCAACTCGGGACGGTTCCAACAAGCTCTGGTGAATCTAGTCGTCAATGCCCGAGACGCCATCGTGGACCGGGGCCGGATCACGATTCGCGTCGCGCCTGCCGACGGCCGCGCTGTCGGCGCGGAGTATACCCGCACCGGCGCCGTAGAGGTATCTGTCACAGACACCGGAACCGGGATCGCTCCGGAGCACCTCCCGAGCATCTTCGACCCGCTCTTCACGACAAAGGAAAGCCAAGGGGGCACAGGGTTTGGTTTGGCCACCTGTAAGAACATCGTGGAAGCCGTCGGCGGCAAGATCTCGGTCCACAGTCGTCTCGGGCAAGGGACGACCTTCACGATCTTGCTGCCGGCGTGCGCCGGAGCCGAGCCCGATTCGGCACAGCCCTCTGAGGAACTCGCGCCTACGGCTTCCGGCACCGTGCTCTTGGCAGAGGACGAGCCAGCACTGCGCCGCTTGATGGCAAGCACCCTGTCGAACGCCGGCTATGAAGTCGTGGAAGCGGAAAACGGCGACGTAGCGATTCGCCTGTTCGAGACCGAGCCCGAGCGTTTCGATGTCGTGGTGACCGATGTCGTCATGCCGCTGCTCGGAGGGCCAGAACTGTCGCGCCGAATCGCTTTGCAGCGGCCGGATCTGCCCGTGTTGTTCGTTTCCGGTTATCCGGCCGATCTCGACCCGCGAGCCTTGGACAGCGACAGCAAGGGCTTCCTGTCCAAGCCCTTCACCGGCAAGGCCATGCTCAGCGCCCTAGAAGAGCTCCTGCCTGAAGCCCGCAGCGTACGCAGGCTTGCGCCGAGCCGCTGACTACTTCTCAGGCTCGGCTTCCAGCTCGAGCGCCGCACTGTTGATGCAGTAGCGTTTGCCCGTAGGGTTGGGCCCGTCGTCGAAAACGTGCCCCAAGTGGCCGCCGCAGCGACTGCATAGAACCTCTATGCGCGCCATGAATAGGCTGCGGTCCTTTTCCGTAGCCACGTTCTCCGCTGTGGTGGGCTGAGTGAAGCTGGGCCACCCCGTCCCAGATTCGAACTTGTCCGATGACTTGAACAAAGGTTGGCCGCAGCCAGCACAGCGGTAGGTGCCCGAACGTTTCTCGTTCCAGTAGGCCCCGCTGAAAGCACGCTCGGTGCCTTTCTCACGCAGCACGCGGTACTGCTCTGGCGTCAGCTTGGCTTTCCACTCCGCTTCGGTTTTGGGCATTTCTTCGTCCCTCAGTCTGCCACGCCGAGGCTTGCGCGCCGGCGGGCTGGCGGCCGTGTCGCCCTGCTCGCCGCGGCTACAGGCCAAGGTTAGGGCGCCTCCGAGCAGCACCGAGCAGAATTGTCGCCTCGAGGTCATACGAAACACATACGCCCCAGCCGAGGACTTGGTTACCGCGCTCAATAGACCTGTACGCTCGTGATGATGGTCTGGGCGCTCCCACTGAACGCGTCCATGCGTGCGGCCTTGAGTTTGTCTTGTATGCACTTTGCGGTCTGGGTTCCCGCGTAGGGCGCGTGGGTCACCTTCACGGTCTCGGGCGCTCCACTGGGTCCGAAACTCACGCTGACACGAACAGCGCCGGACGGCGCACCCGCCATTCGACAACGCGCTGCACTCTTGGACGCCTCCGCCAAGGCTCGCAACGCAACGGCGCGATCAAAGCTCCCACCCCCACCCGGCGCGGGCTCCGCCTGCTCAGCCGGGGGTGCCGAAGCAGAGGGTGCGGGCTCGGGTGCGCTCGGCTCGGGAGTCGCGGGTTCGGGCTCCACGGGCGGCGTCGTCGGTTCTGGCTCGGGTGGCGCCGGCGGTGCCGGCGTAGATGCGGGTTCGGATCGAACCTGGGCGCTGGGGGCCGTCGTCTCCGCCGGCGCCGGGTCGCGACCCTTTAGCAACCACCATCCACCCAGCAGAACCGCCGCACCGACGGCAAGCCAAACCAAGCCATTGGATGATTCCGGTGCCGCAGGTGCTTCCCGGGCCGGGCGAGACCGGCCCGTGGAGCGTTTCCGCGTCTTGGCCGCGCGCTTGGCCTTGGGCGGCGCCTCGTCGTCGTTCTCGTCCTCGTCGGCGTCGTCCCCGGAAGCGGCGTCCTCGTCATCGTCCGCGTCCTCACTGGCGTCATCGTCCCCGGATGCGGCATCCTCGTCGTCGTCCCCATTCTCTGCGTGGGCTCTCTCGTTTTCCCGGGCGTCCGACCGCTCGTCCTCGTAGTCGTCGTCGTCTTCTTCCTCGTCTTCTTCGTCGTCGCGCTCGTCTTCCTTGCGATCGTCTTCGTCATCCAAATCGTCGTCCTTGCTACTCGCGAGCGCCGCGGCGCGCTGAGACTCCGTCAGCGCTTCAGCGTCAGCCCTGGCGTTTTCTTCAGCGTCGAAACGTTCATCTTCGTCGTCGCGCAGCTCCGCATCCTGGTCGTTGGCGTCATCCTTACCCCGCTCGTTGGCCATCGCTGCCTCCTGGTCTACGCACTCCCCCCGTTGCCGTACGCGGAGTGCGGCGTGGGCTCTCCTGGAACGCGCGGAGACTCTATCACGCTCTCGACGCGGCCGAAGTGCCCGAGGCTGCCTCAGTCGCGGCTGCCTCAGTCGCGGCTGCCAATGAACAACCGCAGCACGTACCAGAACATCAAGGCCACGGATGCGAACAATTGCAGCGCCGCCGCCACGTAGCGGTCTTCGGGAAAGTGGCGCAGCACGTTGGATGTGTCATGCAGAATGGCGGCACCGGCGAAGGCCACCATAGCAACACTGAAGAACGCGCCCAGTTGCATGTCAAAAAGCACGCTCGCTGCGATCAGTAGCAGGGCACACAGTCCCGCCCAACGCAGGATACCTCCAAGGAACGAGAAGTCCTTGCGAGTGAAGAAGGCAATCGCCGTCAGGCCGGCAAATCCCACCATCGTCACGATCCCGGCACTCTGAATTGCGCCGGGTGCTCGTTGATCGGCCACCACGAGAAGTGGCACGAAAAGCACCGCGTGGGCGGCAACGAAGCCCGCCAACGCAAGATACTGAGCCGTCTTGGAAACCGCGCTCTGCGCGACGCGGCTGGCGAGCCAGCCCACGACCATGAACCCACCCAGCACGAGCAGCCAATTGGTGCTCGTCAACCCCGCCGCAATGACGGGCGCAGCGCCCGACTCGAACAGTGCCCACTCGATGCCGGCAAAGGCGAGGATTGCGAGGAAGAGATGGTTGTAGGTGCGCGTGATGAACTTGGCACGGCGGTCCACGAGGGTCTGTCCGACACCACGGCGCGCGACTGGGTAGGGTTGGTAGCTTTGGCTCATTTCGTCGTCTGCTCTTTCACCGGAGGATATTGGGGCAAACGGGCTCCCCGGCAAGCGCAGTTGGCGTTGGGAAAATTTGTCGCATAATTTTGAGAACTTACGCGCGCTATCGCCGGAGAATGTCGGCGCAGCCGCCAGCCCGCTGCGGGCAACTCCCCTTATCGGGCCCGGAGCGCTACGATGCCAACAGTGCCGGCCGCATCCAAGCGCCGCGTCGTGGGGCGCTACGAACTGTACGATTCCATCGCTTCAGGCGGGATGGCCACGATCCACCTCGGTCGCCTGCTGGGGGAGGTGGGCTTCGCCCGGGTCGTGGCGATCAAGAAACTGCACCCGCACTTGGCCACGGATCCGGAGTTCTCAGCGATGTTGCTGGACGAAGCTCGCCTGGCCGCCGGCATTAGTCACCCGAACGTCGTGCCCACATTGGACGTCGTCGCCACCGAAGGCGAAATCTTCCTGATCATGGACTACGTGGAGGGCGATTCGCTCTCCCACCTGATACGCTTCACGCGAAAGAGCAAGCAGCTCATAGAGCCTGCAATTGTTAGTGGCGTGATGAGCGGAGCGCTGTACGGCTTGCATGCCGCACATACGGCTGTGGATGAGCGCGGCAAGGCTCTGAATATCGTGCATCGAGACTTTTCGCCGCAGAACATACTCGTGGGGGTGGACGGAATCCCCCGAGTTTTGGACTTCGGCGTGGCCAAAGCCGCCCGCCGGATCGCGCAAACCGAAGCGGGGCGCACCAAAGGAAAGTTCTCGTACATGGCCCCCGAGCAGATCCGCATGGACAACCTGGATCTACGCGCCGACATCTTCTCCGCCGGAATTTGTGCTTGGGAAGCCCTCACCGGACGGCTGCTGTTCTCGAGTGAAGATCCTGGACGCACTATTGCCAAGGTCATCGAGTGCAACGTCCCACCCCCGAGCAGCATTGCCCCAAATCTTAGCGCCAGCATTGATGCGATCGTGCTGCGCGCCCTGAACAAGGACCCGAGCAAGCGTTTTCAAACCGCGCGAGAAATGGCCATCGCCCTGGAAGACGCGATCCCACCTGCCATTCCTCGAAAGATCGGTGAGTGGGTCGAACATCACGCTGGCGAGATGTTGCGCGGACGCAGTGCGCGGCTCGCTGAGGTAGCGAGTGATCACGCCTCGGGTGCGCCGGCGACCAAGCAGGAGCTACGTGCCCGGATCCAAACCCGGGAGGGCGAGCGTCCCGCGGCCCCCGCACCCCAAGCTAAGGACGAGAGCGCACAGTCGAAGGCGCCAGCTGCGGCGACGACGCTGCCTCTCGAGTCCCCTGCCCCGGCGATGGACGCCCCGCCGTTCACCGGCGGGGACAACGACATCGACGACGCGACGACGCAGATCTCCGATTCCTTCGTCGGTCCGAGTGAACTGCTCCCGAGGGATGCACCGCCGCCATCTTCGGCAGATTTCGATGAGGCCGTCGCCACGCGCATTCGCGAGCCCGCGTCCAATCCGAGCGTAAGCTCAGGGCTTGTGGGGCGTGAACCCGCGTCAAACCCGAACGCAAGTGCCGGCTTCGTAGGGAGTAACCCCACACCCGCGGGGTTTCAACCCGTTCCGAGCGACGCCAAGACGCCGATTTCCCATGTTTCCGAGATGAGCGTCGCGTCCTATGCGGGGCCGCCGCGACAGTCGATGCCGCCCAAAGCCCCCCTCATCGCGCTGGCGGCGATCGTGCTGGGGCTCGCCGTCGCAATGGTGATTGGTCTCTTCGTGTTCCTCCGCGCAGAGCCCGAAACCGCTGAAGTGGGACCTAGCGCCGATCCCGCGGCCGCAGCGGCGAAGCCACCGGAGCCCGCGTCCACCGTACTCGAGCCCAACGTGGACCCGACGCCCACCGAGTCAGCTGACGCGCCCAAACCGTCCGCCAGCGGCCCGCCCGAGCCTCCCCCCGAAGTCGCAAGTAAACCGAAGTCCGAGGCCGACCCCACCAAACGACCTGCCGCCACCACGCCCCCAATCCGCAAGCCGCCGGTCAAAGCCGACTGCGATCCGCCGTATACTGTCGAGAACGGCATCAAGAAGTTCAAACGGCACTGCATGTGATGAAGCCACTACTGACAATTCTGCTCTTGGCCAGCAGCGCACTCGCGCTCATCTCGACGACCCCCGCTCACGGCGCGGAAGCACCCTCTAAGGACCAGTGCTTCGATGCCCACGAGCGCGGCCAGGCGAGCCGAAAGGCAGGCAAGATCCGAGAAGCCCAAGAGCACTTCTCGGTATGCGGACACGACAAGTGTCCAAAGCTAGTGCGGGAGGATTGCCGAAGCCTTGCGGAAGGCATCAAGGACGCAGTGCCGAGGCTGACTCTCAAGGCGAAGGACGAGTCGGGCAACTTCGTTTCCGACGTACGCGTCACCATCAACGGTCAGCCTGCTCCGCCCACCGAGCCGGACGGAAGCATTCTCGTGGACGTGGGGGAAGTCAGCGTCCGATTGGAATCCGCCGACGGGCGCCATGTAGAAAAGAAGCTCAACTTGGCGGAAGGCCAGAAGCTCGAGTGGATTGGTGAACTCCCGGCCCGAGAGTCCGACCAACCGGCGCCGGCGCCAACTCCGAAAACCGAGGAGGGTTCATCCGTGAGCCCTTTCGTCTACGTGCTCGGTGGCGTGGCTGTCGTCGGAGTTGGAGGGTTTGCTGCGTTTGGGCTTTCCGGAAGGGGCAAGCAGAACGACATGGACTCCTGCAAACCCGATTGCAGCCGCGACGATGTGGATTCGATGCGCACGAGCTACCTCCTCGCGGACATCTCCTTGGGGGTGGCGGTCGTAGCGGGCGGCGCGGCGGCGTACCTCTATTTTTCCGGAAACAAGAAGGGACAGGAGTCCGTGTCGTACCTCAGCGCGTCGCCCACACCCCGGGGTGGCCAGCTCAGCTTCGGCGGTACGTTCTAGGAGCCTCTGACCGCAAAAGGTCAATTGCTGACAATGTCAATCTTGTACGTCGCCGAAGGAGGCTGGTCCGTGCACGTCCGAGGGCAGAGCACCAGAGAGTCATTGAGCAAGAACCAGTGATTCGAGTTGTTGCCGCACGCGGCGAGACTCCGGAACGTATCTCGCTGAAGTTCGAGGCCATGCTGTTGGTTCGATCCACCAAGTTCCTCCGGCCCCAGTGCTTCCTGCGGCGCCGCCAGCGCCCGCTGCGGCTCTGGAACCACCGCCGATGAGCTCGTCGTCGCCCGGCGCGAGGATGGAACACGCAGCCAACAAGGCGGTCAGGGAAACCCAAGCTGCGAAGCGTGCAACTCGCTCCAGAGTATCACTGGGCGTCGGAGCTATCCCGAGGTGACGCCTATCGAAAAGTCACGGAGACGTCGCTGTAGCCCAGCGCCTCGACCAAGCTCTTGACCGTGGCAGCGGAGTTCTTGCGGGCTCGCTTCACCACTCCGCTTTCCTTGGCAGCTTCCTTGAGGCTCCGCTCGGCTTCCTTGCGGGCCTTCGTCTCCAAAGACTCCTTGCGCTTCGCCAGCACGTCGGTTTTGCGCGTGTGCACGAAAGTGCGTTCATTGTCGAGACGCGCCGACAGCACCTCGGGTCGAGGCAAGACGATCCGAGCGCTCTTTTTTTCTTCGTCCACGACGATGTCGCCCTCGCGCAGCTTGGACAGGTCGACGCCGGCAACCACCGTACCACTAGCTACGAGTAGCAGCGCATCTTCGGCTTCGATCAAGCCGAACAGGCGCGACTGCTTGTCACGCAAGTCGATCACCCGTTCGATGTGCGCCTCGGCGCTCTCCAAGCGAGCCAGATCCCGCAGCGCGACAATCACGCTTGGTGTCGTGCGAACGACGGTCACCGAGCTCGACGCGGGCGGCAGAGTCGGCACTCTAGCGCGTCCGACGAAGTAGCCTACGAACAGCGCTAGGGCCGCGGCGGCGACGGCAACCAAGACGATGGGCGACATCCGCGGCGATTGTTCTTTGTTCACATGGACAATATGGGGTCGCCACCAGCGGCTTCGCAAACTGACGGCTTTCGCAGGGATTTTTGGGCGGGTCGCGCATCACCAACTCTCTCTTGACAGTGTCAGCGCCGAAGCTTCACGCTCATCAACATGCACCATGGCCCTTCCACGCCCGGATTCGCGCTCGCAACGCTGACTCTTGCAACGGCGATAGCCTGCGGCCAGGACGAACCCTTCGGCCCCGCAGCCGCGGCCGGCGCTGGGGGCATCGCGGCCGTCGACGCCGCGACGAGCGACGGAACTGCAGGCACGCCCCAAGGTGGGGCGGATTCTTCTTTGCCCAAAGACGCGGCCGCGGCGGACGTTGCCAAAGAAGCGGCGATGGACGCGGCTCTGGCCGATGCCGGAGACGCGCAGACCGGCTCGGACGCGGCGGATGCGCCGGCGACGATCGTGCCGGACTTCGCCCTGACCGACGAAAACCCAGCGTCGTCAACTTACCAAAAGTCCGTGTCCCCCCGAGACTACCTGGGACAGGTTTCCGCCTGGTACTTCGGGCACGCAACCTGAAGCTACTGCAGTAGCCAGTTTGGCTACCTGGACACCTTGCAGACGGAACTAGCTCTGGTGAGCACCAAAGTGCCGATCCAGATCCTCGGTGTGAACAGTCAGGGCCTGGAGTCGGGCAATCCGACCATCACCGCGGGCCGTAGCTTGCCCTGGTTGCAGGACACCGCTGCAGCAAATGTCGAGGGCGCCTGGCAAGCCGGCTACCGCGACGTCGTCGTGGTTGACTCGAAGAACTTCCCACTGCAAGCCTTCAATCTCACCGACAATGATCTGAGCGTTGTCGCAAACTTCGAGGCGTTGAAGAAGCTTCTCATCGACACCGCCAACGCACAGTGACAGCTTGCTGGCTACGTGAGGCTCAGCCCAGGGAACTGAAGATCCCGCCCAGGAGTTCGAAAGCACCTTCGGCAATACCACCTGCTGCCTCCGCGGCGATCCCCGCTCCCTCCGCAACGTCTCCAGCGTCCACGAAGTCCAGCGCTTCCACGCCAACCTCTGCTGCGGTCGTTCCGTGCTCCTCGACGGCGCGCTGAGCGCGCTGCACAACGCTGGGATCCTGCGCCACTGCCGCAGCGCCCAGGGCCCCCGCGCCCACGGCGGCGGCTCCCACGCCCACTGCAGCGGGGTTCGGCCCCGAATAGGCGCGATCGACGGCAAAAGCCCGGGCGACGGTTTGCAACTCGTCCCGATCGAACCAGGCGCCGTGGGATCCGCAGACGTCGATTTCCACCTGCGCGCGGGATACCCGAGTCACGTTCAGCTGTTGCTGACATACCGGGCAATAGGCGGGCCCTTGTTGGGGCGCCCCAGGCGCCGCGCGGCCGATCTTGTCGGCCAATGAAACGGTGTGATCACATAGCGCATTCGTCAGACGCTGACTGGAGGCGCTATCCAGCCACACTCCACCGCATTGGCCGCAACCGTGCATGGAGCCGTTCGGCAGATTGCCAACAAAAAGCGCCACGCGGCAGCGTGGGCACGCCAGGGACTGGTTCTGCGGGCTCATGCTCCTTTCCATTTCTATCCGAGTCCGCCGCGAGCGTCGAGAGCGTCGGGCAAGAGCCGGGCGTTTGCCTTGGGATCCCGGCTGCTGCCTAGTCCCTCAGTGCCCCGTCCCCGCCACGCCGGTTTCGCACTGCTCGCCGTGGGCCTCTGCGCCGGGACGACAACACCACATCAGCCCGGACGAGGCGGTACGGGCTTTCGAGCTCCTTGGCGCGCGCTACATGCTGACGATCTATTTCGATACGTTCATCAACTCCCGGAACGAAGTCGGCAATGCGCCCCGGCAGCTGCGTCAGGTCATGCGCCAACGCAACGTCGGTCCAGATCGCATTGCTCTTCTGAAGATCGGTGAGCAGCGCGTATTCCCTGCGGCCCCCAGCTCAGCGCTCGAGTAGGCGCTCGGCGCCCCCGCCAAGCCCTGCCAAGAAATCTTCGAGGCGCGTGCCAGCTTCAGCCTCAAAGGTCTGGGTCAACACTTCGAGCTTCGCAATGCGGTCGAGTCGAAAGCTGCGAAAGTCCTGCCTGACCTCGCAGTAGGCCGCGACGGTCCAGGAAGCGCCCCAGAAGAAGGTCGCCAGGGGCCGAATCGTGCGCATGCTGCGCTTCCCGTCAGCGCGTGCGTAGCGAATACGAACCTTGCGCTGCTGGCTAACCGCCGTCCGAATCGGCAACAAGCTCTGAGACAAAGCACGCCCGCGGCCCAGATCCGGGGAGAACAATCGGGAGCGCTGCGTCTGACCCTTCAGGGAATCGGGCAGGACGCTTTCCACTTTCGACAGCGCGGTTCGGGCAGCGCGGGCCAACTCTACATCTGCGAAGCTCTCGACGATGCGAGCGCCGAGAGAAAGCGCCTCGATTTCTTCACGATCGAACATCAGCGGCGGCAGGTCATAGCCCTTACCCAGGGTGTAACCGACACCCGCCTCGCCATCGATGGGTGTGCCGGCTGCGACCAAGTCTCGCACATCCCGATAGATGGTCCGTTCGGAAACCTCCAGCCGCTCGGCGAGCTGTTGGGCTGTCGTCACCCGGCGGCGACGTAGTAGCTGGATAATCTGAAACAGTCGGTCCGCGCGGCGCATGTTCAAAGCCTGGGACGGTCATGCCGAGACGGCGCCCGGAGCGCAAGCCGCCTCGCGCAGCTGAGCCGCGGCGGCAATTTCGCCGCGGCTCCTTGCGCGAATTCGTCACTGCTCAACGAGCCCGATGACGTTGCCCTGAGGATCCGCGAACATCGCCAGGGTTACTTCGGGCAACTTCGTCTTGGGCATCAGCGTCTTTCCACCCAGCTTCTCGGCACGCCCTAGAGTCGCGTCGATGTCTTTCGTACCGACATAGAAGGTCACGTTGTGTTTCTGAGCAGCATCCTTCTTGGCAATGCCACCAGGAATGCCTCCCTTGCCGGCCGCCTCCACCATGCCGTATCGCATTGGGTTGTCGGCATTGATCTTCCAGCTGAAGAGCTCTGCGTAATAGCGCTGCAGTGCGTCCCCATCGTTGCCGAGCACTTCGAACCAAACCACTGGATATGTCATCTCTGATTTCCTCTTTTCCGTCGGCTGCGAACTGCTTCCGACCGAGAGAAACCTACTGACACCCTCCTGACATGGTGGTGTCAGCAGCCATTTTCGCCGGCGACGCTACTGTCAGTACGGTGTCAGTAGCCCAGCGCCAGCTCGCTCACGCCGAGCGACTTCGAAGCAACTCCGCCACGAGCTTCTCCCGGGGCCGGCGCTCGGCCCGTGGCGCGACTGAATGCAGGAAGCCTGTGCTTCGACGGCGGATGTCGTCGGGCAGCACCGTTTCGAAATACTCCAGTGCTGTGCCTCGCAGGGTCGCGTCTTGGCCCTGCAGGGCCTTGTAGGCCAACTGCAGCGGCTCACGCTCGAATACGAGAGAGAGCGCAATCATGGAGAACTCGACGCCCTGTTCGACGCGGCGGCGATCCTGTTGGCCCCAACGCTCTGGATCGTGCTGGAGCGCTCCACTTTGCTCGGCGTCGCGGGCGCGATCGAGTTCACGGCGCACCGAATCCAGAATGCGTTCTTCCGGCAGCTGCAGGTCCGGGAACCTTCGCGTGAGTTCGAGCAAGGCGAGCCCAGATTGCGTGCGCACGTGCATGGACGAATCGAAAAGTGCCTCGACCAGTCCGGCGACCACTCGCTCGTCCCTAGTTCTTTCCAGCACCCGAGGAACCCGACGCCGTACGACTTCGTCTTGGTCGGGATCAAGGAGCGTATCCACTAGCTGACCGATGTAACGTGGTGCGTCTCGCCGCAACGCATTCACTGCGGCGCGAGCGACGTCTTTGCGGCGCAACAGCCCGATCACCAGCGGCGCCCATTCTGGCTGGATGGGTTGTTCGAGCTGAGCGCGGATGTCCGCTGCGCCACCGGAGCGCAGCAGAGTGAGGGTCTCCAACACCGGATCTTCCTGGGCTGTCGTGCCGCGGAGTAGTTCCACGGTGCGCGGGAGCCCAATCATGCTCTCATCGAAAGTCATTTCTGGGGGCGGCGGCACGCTTGGCATCGCCGAGGGCGGGGCACTGTCTAGCTGCCCAGCCCGGCGCCGCTCGATTTCGGCGAGTAGCTCGGTGCGGTTGAGGCCCTGGGTCTCCGCAAGAGTACGGCGGGTCGCAGAGTCGAATACGTCCGAGCCGGCCAGAGTAACCGAACCACTCTTCAGGCTGCTGGCCAAGGCTCGGATGTAACCGGTGTGTAGTTTGACGCACAACACCAAGGTCAAAACCGAGGCCGTGGCCAGCGCAGTAGCCAGGCTCACGTCGCCCGGGGCCCAAATCAACAAAACGCTGACCAATCCGGCGCCAAGAGCCGTGCCGATTCGGTCGAGACCCACATCGACCAACAACTTGGCGGCGCGCTTCTGCTTCACAGGCAGCGGCGTGTACAGGAGTTCGTAGCCTGCTCGGTAGAGCGACGCAGCTAGGGTTCCGGTGGCGCCCCGAAGCACGACTACCGCCCATAGCGCCGGCGTCAGGAAAGGAGCAAGACATAGTGCCAGGGTCGCGCCGGGTAGAATGCCGATCGTGCCCGCAATCCCAAGCTTCTCCAAAGATGTGCGCGCGAACGTGGCCTGGGTCAGGAAGGCCAGTACGCCCACCGCCATGTGGAGAACCGAGAAGAAGGACATGAGCGTAGCGTCGCTACTGAACACCTCGACGGCGCGCGCGCTGACCCAGTAGTCCGCGATGGCTCCTGCGATGGCTATCAAGGCGACCAAGGCACCCAGATCTCGGATGTAGCCACCGCTAGGAGCCGGCGCTCGTTTCGTCTCTACCGGGCGCGCACCGCCTTTGGCGGCCGCGCCCATACGGTACGCCACGAATGCGGCACTGGCGGAAAGGAGCACGAGCACGGACAGGCCGGCAGTGACTCCCGCCCAGTATGCGAGGGCGAGACCGAGCAGGCCACCCGCCACACCACCGACGGGCCCGCCAAGGGCGATCTGAGCAACGGCCCGTTTCGCCCGATGCGGGTCGAAGCTCTCGTTGACAATCGCCCAAACACCGGCGAGTGAAGTCGCCCCGAAGGCGGCGATGTGCAGGAAGAGCATCACTGCCACCACGGTCGGCATCCTGGGCAACAAGAGGATCTCGATGCCATGCATCCCGCCGCTGACTGCGAACAGAGTGGGTAAGACGCGAGCAGGCGTCAGCCGAACGAACGCGCGCCCCGCGAGCAACGCTGACCCAAGAGAGAGAACGGCAGCCGCTGCCATCAGGTTGGGCAACTGACGCACGTCGTAGGTCGTCAGGAACAACGCGTCGCGAGAGGCCTTCGCCACCACGAGCGCGGCGACGGTCAGCCCGACGGCCAGCGTTGCCGTGCGAACTACGCCGGCGCCAGCTTTGTCTGTCCCATCCACGCAAACGAGTATACTGCGCGGCCATGGGGAGTTCGCAGGGTTCCGGCTTCGGCTCCATGGCCGTTGCGCTGGACACCGAAGAAGGCCGCGAGTTCCTGCAAAAGCGGCTGAGCGCCTTTGGCCGGGTGGCCACCTACATTTCTTCGTTTTTCCTGTTCGTCGGATCCGCTGCGAGCACGGCGCTGGTGCCGAACTACACTGGGCAAGACGCTCTCACGGAGCCTTGGGTGGTTTGGCACGTAGGCGCGCTAGTCGCCTCGGCGGCGCTTTGGCTCGGACTGCGCTCCGGCATGCCCAGCGCGCGCGCCATCGTGTTTTGGGACGCCGCTGCCAACGTGGGCATCTCCACGGGCTACGGGGTGATGGCCCACTACTCGATCCTGACGGGCAACACGCGTCCGGATCTGTTGATGATGCTCATCCTCATGTCGCTCCTGGTGCTGCGTAGCGTGTTGGTGCCGAGCAGTTGGAAACAGACCCTCTTCGTGACCTCGCTCTGCTGTGTCCCCGCACTGGTCGTGTCGCTGCACACGGGGCCCACCCTCCAATCCGAGGTGGCAGTCGCCTACGTGCTTGCGCCCGTGAACGTCGTGTTGTGGGGCAGCGTCATCGTCGCCATGGCAACGATCGCCTCCAAGGTGATCTACGGCCTGCGCGAACAGGCCGCGAAAGCGCAGCGCCTGGGCCAGTACGAGCTTCTCGACAAGATCGGCCAGGGCGGCATGGGAGTGGTCTATCGGGCGCGGCACGCCCTACTGAGGCGCCCCACTGCGATCAAGTTGCTGCCCCCAGAGCGCGCCGGGCGCGCCGCCCTGTCTCGCTTCGAGAGAGAGGTACGGCTGACCGCAAAGCTGACGCATCCGAACACCGTGGCGGTATTCGACTACGGCCACACGCCAGACGGAGTCTTCTACTACGCCATGGAGCTTCTCGACGGCGTGGATCTGGAGCAACTCGTCGAGGGCGATGGCGCCCAAAAAGACTCCCGAGTCGTGCACATTCTGGAGCAGGTGTGTGGTTCTCTCGCGGAAGCGCACGGGATTGGTTTGGTGCACCGGGACATCAAGCCCGCCAACATCGTCTTATGCGAGCGAGGCGGCATCCCGGATACAGCGAAGGTCGTGGACTTCGGGCTGGTCAAGGACGCCGACACGGCGAACGCGCCTGGCGACGAGAAGCTGAGCGTGGTCAACACCCTGCTGGGCACGCCGTTGTACATGGCACCCGAGGTCATCAAGGATCCGCAAGCAGCGGGGCCGAGCAGCGACCTCTATTCCCTCGGAGCGGTGGGCTACTTCCTGCTCACTGGCTCACCGGTGTTCAGCGCGGACAGTGTCATGGAGGTGTGCGCTGCGCATCTGCACGAGCGGCCGATGCGCCCAACCGAGAGACTCGAAACGTCGCCGGATCCGGTCCTGGAGGAGCTCATCATGAAGTGTCTGGCCAAGGACCCGAAGCAGCGCCCCGAAAGCGCCACGGCGCTTCGCCTCGCACTTGCGCAGTGCGCCACCCCGCGCTGGACCGAGCAGCACGCCCGAGACTGGTGGCGACAGCGGCCGGAATTGGAGGCCGGCGCGACGTCCAGTGCCTCACCGCCTACCGCGCTAACCGTCAACTTCTCCGAACGGATGGAACCGACGCCCTCCACGGACTGACGATCACTCGGAGACGGTGGTATCGAACAGGCTCGCCATGGCCACGTGACCCGCGTTGCTCGGGTGAATGCAAGTGACGTCGAACCAGAGGGGTTGGCCCGGTCCCCGATAGCAGGGCCCCGTGGGGTCATCCCGCTTGTAGCCGTGGCCGCAAAACGCCTCCAGGGCGAAGACCATATCCGACTGGGTATCGACCGCGATCTTCATGTACTGCTCGTTCGCCCAAATCACCATGTCGGTGAGGGGTTTCACATCTTTCCAAGGCTCGATGCCGCCAAGGCTCGCGGTCACGCAAGAATTGGTCGCGCCAGTGCCATCCGTAAACTCGTACATGTTGGCGAAGACCACGTCCACGCCACCGGGCACGTTGGCGGGGTTCTTCATCCACTCCACCGCATCACGGAGGTGTTTGACGAAGTCTTTGGTGTCTTGCCACAGCTGAGGAATCGTCTTGGAGGGACTGCTGCCGCCACCATCCTTGGTGATCGCGGCGATGTCATTGCCCCCCATGGTCATGATTACCAGGTGTTTCAAGTGTCGTTTGTTGGGAGGAATGCAGTCCACGACCTGATTGCCGTCTTTCATCAAGTCGTCGGTGCGTGCCCCCCATTTGGAGCAGCTCACGAAGTCTCCGGACTCTTTGGGGAACGCGGTCCCGCTAAAGGGATCGGCCCCGCCCCAGCCAAAGCCCGCGGCCTTCACGCCCAACTTCGGCGCCAGGGACTTCGACACGATCGCTCTGTAGACGGCGGCCGGGTTGATGTTGGTCGGCGGCGTGCCGACCGTGATCGAATCTCCGAGGAAGACCACGCGTTGGATGCCTTGGATCTTCTGGTGGTTCGTGCCGTTGCAATGGGATCCGATCACGGGATTGAATTGATCGTAGTCGGGACCCAGCGTTTGCGAGTTGACGAACTGTTTGGCAAAGCACGCGGCGGCGGTCAGCTTGCCGCCATCGACACCACCTCCGTCGGAGATACCACCGTCGGCGCCCGCGCTTCCCGCTTGGCCCGCGCCACCGTCGAGCCCTGCACTGCCACCGCTACCGGCTGTGCCCGCCAAGCCGCCCGAGCCCGCACTTCCTCCCGTCGCGGTCGCTCCGCCCGTGCTGCCGCCGCTCCCCGAGGCACCGGAAGCGCCCGCGCCTCCCGCAGCGCCGGCGCTGCCACCGCCACCCCCTTTTGAGTCATCGCTGGAGCCACAAGCCACGCTGATCAAGGCCGCCGAGAGCCAGGTTACCGCCCGCATGGGGGGAACTATACCGGCCGGCCGGCCGCACGCCAGCAGAAATAGCAAGCCAGGCGTATTTGGCTGCGGCATCGTGTCGAAAGATCCCATGAGCGTCGCCGAAAAGCGAGCCCTGCTCAGCCAGATCGCGGAGCAGCTGGCCGAAGAACTCCGCACTCTGGTTGCCGCTCAACGCGCGTCCCAGGAGGGCGCCGTGCACGAGGACAACCGCGCCGAGGGCGACAAGGACATGCGCGCAACCGAAGCTTCCTACCTAGCGCGGGGCCAGGCCATGCGCGTGGCGGAACTCGAAACGGCTCACTTGCGAATCCAGCAAGTCGAGTGCGCGGACTTCTCGAAGGGTTCACCCATCGCCGTGGGCGCCCTCGTCACACTGCGCGCAGGGCATGCCACCCGAGTCGTGTTTCTCTTGCCCGCGGGCGCGGGAATCGCGGTGCAGCATCGGGGTCGAAAGGTCCGCGTCGTCACCCCGGCTTCACCGCTCGGTGGCGCACTGATTGGTGCGGTCGCTGGAGACAACATCGACGTCGAAGTGAACGACCGCACAGATGAGTACGATGTTGTCAGCGTGGAGTGACACTAACGCACCCAAACCCGATGAAGCGTGTCGTTGCCAGCACCCGCCAAGCTATCGTCGGCTTCCCAGCGACCGCTTTCACCTCGGATCCCCCAATGGGCCTCAGCTTTGGAGAAAAAGGGAAACTCGGTCAGTGCTGCATCGCCCTTGTCACAATTACCCAAGGTCAGCGACGTGGTTGCTTGAGGCATGCGTGCACTGTGGTCGGGCAAGAGGAACGAATGAGTGGCGCCGAACACTTCGCTGGCTTGGCTACAAATTCCACCTTTTCCCGTGCGTAGATAGGCGACCAACATGGGCGATGTGTTCCTGAAATGCACGATTCGAGGGTGCGCGCTGGTCGCTGCTTGCCAACGGGTTTCGCTGAACTGAAGCTGCGCCAGGAGCGCGGGCACCGCATGGCCCCAGTGCGCAGACTGCTTGCTCTCGTCGTGTCCGAGCTTGCCCCCTAGAGACAGAATCGGAAGCCGATCTCCGAGAGCACTCAGCTCTGGATTGCCGCCACCCTGGTGCAAGTAATTCAACACCAGCGTCCAACCGCCACCTTGAGTGGAAAAGTCGCACTGCGCGTCGATGGCCGCATGCGGACCGTCAGCATCGATATCGATGGAATAGACGCCGTCGGCAAGAGCACCCGAGGCATCCAGGATCTTCTTGCAGTTCGCGGCGTGAACGCAGACTCCTGATACGCACACACCTGTGGCGCAATCACCAGCGCTGCTGCATCCACTGGAGCTGCCCCCACTGCCTCCGGAGCCGGGAGCTCCCGCCGTCAGCGCGCCCGCGCTGCCCCCAGAAGCGGAACCAGCACCACCACCCTGCGCCCCACCAGCCCCCGCGGCACGGCCACCGAAGCCCGCGCCAGCGGCACCCGAAGCACCCGCGCCGCTCGAAGGCTCGGGGCCGCCGAACTTCTCTCCCGAGCACGCCAGCAACAAGGGCACGACGGAAACCACGAGATACGACAGCCCACGCGACCGGCAGAAATACATACTGCCACTAACGACGCTTCTGGCGAAACCTTGAGTTCGCCGGCCACGGCGGCGTAGGCTGCCAGCCGAGGAGGTACCACCATGCTCAGCATTCGAACCACCGCCGCCATCCTTGGCTTTTCCGCCACCGTGCTTTTCTCGCCTCTGGCATTGGCGGGCGGGTGCCCAACCTGCACCTCCGCAGCAGATTGCAAGGGCATCAGCGCGGACGCCGTGTGCGTCGAGTGGAACGAAGACCCCGGTTGCGGTGGCAAGCTCATGATCTGCTGTCCGGGCCAGGGCTGCGCGGTGGATTCCAATGGTATGCCCAGTTGCGTCGCGACGGGTAAATGCAAGCTAGTCGGCAGCGCGGGAGCAGGCGGCGGCGCGGGGACTGCCGGCAGCGCGGGCGCTGCGAGCGGAGGCAGCGCCGGAGCGGCGGCGGGTGGCAGCGCGGGGAGCGCGACCGGCGGCACCACGAGTGGCAGCGGCGGTAGCGTGAGTGGCGGTGGATCGGGTAACGCTCCTGGCGGCTCGAGTGGAGATGACGGCGGGTGTGGCTGTCGCGTCAGCAACAAGGGCGCGCCCACTGGGCTGGCGCTGCTGTTGGCGGGCGTCGCCGTTGCCCTGCGTCGGCGTCGCGGCTGAACCATCGAAGTTGAGCGCAGCTGGCGCATGCTACGCTGGCTGCATGCGTCATCGGGTCATGGCTTGGGCGATGGGCGCGCTGCTGTGTGCGGCGTGTTCGGATGATGCCGACAGCGGCTCGCCGCCGAAGGACGCGGGCAGCGACAGTCCGTCGGAGGCCGGCCGCGACGCCCAAGCGGACGCGGGCGCGGAGGCCGGCGTGGATGCAGCGGCGGATGGCGCCACCGACGCCGGCAAGACCGCACGCATCTTGCTGTTCAGCAAGACGGCCGGGTTTCGCCACACATCGATTGAGAAAGCGGCCGCCACCCTCGGCGCCCTTGGGCCTGCTCGCGACTGGGCGGTGACGGCCAGCGAAGACGCCAGCCTGTTCAGCGACTCAGGGTTGGCGGAGTTCGACGTGGTCGTGTTCTTGATGACGTCTGGCGACATGCTGACCGATCCGGAGCAATCCGCCTTCGAGCGCTTCATCCAGGGCGGCGGCGGTTTCGTGGGTGTGCACTCTGCCACAGACACCGAGTACGGCTGGGCTTGGTACGGCTCCCTGGTGGGCGCCTTCTTCTCCAGCCACCCAGCGATCCAGCAAGGCGGGTTGGTCGTCGAGCGTGGCGGCCACCTGTCCACCGCGCACCTTCCGCTGAACTGGTCACGCACGGACGAGTACTACTCATTTCAGGCGTCTCCCCGCGCCAACGTGAACGTACTCATCTCACTAGATGAATCGACCTACACCCCGGGAGGGTCCGCCATGGGCAGTGACCACCCCATCGCCTGGTACCAGAAGTTCGACGGAGGTCGCTCGTTTTACACCGCCCTCGGGCACACCGAAGCCAGCTGGGATGAATCAGCCTTCGTGCAGCACGTCGCGGGCGGAATCGACTGGGCCGCGGGCCGTAGCTGGAGCAAGACGATCGTCACGGACTTCGACGGCGTGGTAGCTCACGGCATCTGGGATCCTCACACCGGCCCGGGCGCGTTCAAATATCAAGCCAACGACGATCAGTTGACGATGGAGGACTTGGGAGGCGCCAACCAACACCTGGTTCGCCGCGACACCAGCGTTGCGCCGGGAAGGCCCTACGCCGTCGAGACCTTGTTCCGAACTCACGACGCTGGGGGGCCGGTCTCGGGGCTGAACTCCTTCGCGCTCAACCTGAATGTGGCGGGCCCAGCTGGAGACCTGGCCCCACCAAGTACCTGGAGCATCAACCTTGACGTGCCACCCTCTGGAACCGGCGGCGTGATGAAGCACATGGGCTTCGTCACCGGGGGCTTCGCGGAGATCGGCCAAACGCCCGTAGCCTGGGGCACGAAGAACGCCGAATACCTGCTGCGGGTGCACGTGCATGAAAAGATGGACGGTTCGCCGGCACCCAAATTCCTCAGCGTACGCATCTTCGAAACTGGACTTCTGCGCGAGAGTTTCGAGGTCGATTACCAGTCTTTCCCGCACCAGCCGGGCGCGTCGGACGTCGTACGCTTGGGCGCCAACACCCACGGCACGGACTGGACCATGCGCAGCTTCAGCGCCTACTACTTGGACTGAGAGCCCACGTCGCTGCCCGAGCCGGCCCCACTGGCCGACGCGTTCGTTTCCGCCGCCTCGCTAGCTTCTGCTGACTCGCTCCTCTCTATGCTGGCCGTGGAGTCCGCTCCGGCCCACGCCAGCAATCGCTGCCGCGCCGCCTCTCGTAACTCGACGTACACGGGCACTCGCAGCAGCTTCAAACAGGTGAGATAGACGACTCCTGCAGCGGTCATCCGAATCGCCAGATCGAGTCCCCGGGCGAAAGACGCGGTCAGGAAGCCAAGGCCGTAGCTGAAACCACCCGTCAATAGCGCGGCGGCAGCAATGCCCACCACGGTCTTGAAAACCTCCATCGGCGATAGCCCGATCAAGCGGCCGGGAATGGCGAAGTGGGGGTAGGACAGCAACACGACCAGGGCGATGCCGTAGGAAAGTGCAATGGCTTCGATGCTTCCAAACTGCGTGCCGACAAGAACAGCCGCCACTATGACAATGCTCGACACGATGCCCCAACGAAACATCAAGTCCGTGCGTCCACATGCCTTGTATATCCAGTTCACCGTGCTGGCGATGGCTTGGAACGCGCCCACCACTGCGTAAATGCGCAAAACGGCCACGATCCCCAGCCACTGATCACCGAAGACCACCAACGTCAGTGGCTCGGCGACGACGAAGAGAACCGCCATGGCTGGAAAAGTCAGGAGCGCCGTGGCCCCAACGACGCGCAGATACAGGCGCTTCATCTCCTTTGGCTCGCTCTGCATCTTGGACAGCGTCGGAAACATGACCCGGCCCAGCACGGTCCCCACCTCGCGCACCGGCAGCATGACGGTGGAGTAGGCACGGGTGTACAAGCCCAAGGGCGTCGCACCCAAGCGGCGGCCAATCAGGAGATCGTCTGTTTGATGTGACCAGTAACCGACGATGTTGTGACCCAACAGATTCGAGCTGAATCGGAACAGATCCGAGATGGCACCGCGGTCAAACGCGAAACGCGGTCGCCAATCTGACGCGATCCAGAACGTGAGCAGGAGAGCGGCACTCGAAGCCAGCGCTTTAGCCACCAGCGCCCATACACCATACTTGAGCAACGCCAGCGTCAGCGCGACGCCGCCACCCACCACGACGCTCACGGTCTCCGCCATCGCAATCGCCTTGAAGGCCATGCGCCGTGAGAGCACCGCGTGCTGCGCCGCAATGAAGGGCCACAGCGCAAAGTCGATTGCGAGTACCCGCACCAGGGTCGTCAGCCGCTGCTCTTTGTAGAACGCCGCAACGTAGGGCGCGGACAGTGCCAGCAGGCCCGCCAAGACGAACCCCACGCTACACATCAGCCAAAACACGCTGGAGCGATGTCGCTCCTGCAGATCCTCACGCTGGATCAACGCCGCCGTGAGCCCCAGGTCGCTCAGCACGGCAAGGAAGCCTACGAGCACCACGACCATGCCCAAGAGCCCGAAGTCTTCGGGCGTCAGCAGCCGCGCCAGCACCAGAGATACGCCAACCCCGACGAATTGGGCCACGGTCTTACCAGCCGTCATCCACGCGACGCCCCTCCCTGCTTCGGCCGACAGCGACATCGTGTTTCCGAAGGTCGACCTAAGCTAGCTGCCGGCAGATCGCCAGCCGCAGCCGCGCTTCAGCCACTCGCAAAGCGTTTTTGAGCTCGCAGCTTGGCCTTCTGTCGTTCGGCATCGCGGTTTTTTGGCGGGGAGTGCGCCACCAGCTCATCTAACAGTCGCTCGGTCACGGCCGTGACGTCGCGGACGGCGCGCTCGAAGGCAGCCGTATTCCTGGCGGAGGGGCGCGTCGCGCCCGAGATCTTGCGCACGTATTGGAGGGCAGCAGCAGCCGCTTCCTCGCGCGTCGCCGGAGGGTCGAAGTTGTGAAGAGTGCGAATGTTGCGACACATGTGCGCCCCGTACTATCGCGCGCCCGTGCAGCTCAGCGCGGCAACGCAACTTGGTTCAGACGTTGGATGTTCATCCCGGCCGGGTAGCCGTAGGAGACGTATTCCGTGAAGGTGCTGGTGCCCGGGGAACCCCAGCCCCAGACGTATAGACCGAACTTGCCGTCGCTGTGGACCTTGTGGGCGCCCGTTGAGCACGTTCCGACGCCTTCGAAGTCCCCCTGAGTCAAATTGAGGCGCGTGTACTCGAACTTGCCCACCTTCTTCCAACCGGTGAGGGTGCCGGCGCAGTCCAGGGTCACGTCGTCAAAGCTTCCGTTCCTATCCGGCGCACGCACCGCGACCAAGTTCGTCACCGGGTAGGTCGGGTCCGTGAAAAACACGTACTCGGTCAGGAACTGGGCGGGTGGCACCGAAAGCACCGACTCCGCGTCGCCTATCCCGGTCATGCCTTTGGTGCTGCCCCCGGTCATGTACGCCATGAGAATGAAGGGATGGTCGCTGTCCTGACTCTTCACCGAGAAGGGAAAGGTGGTCGAGAACTCGATGATCTGCCCTTGCTTGAGCTGGGTGGGTCCGCCCACATCCGCGGAGTAGGCCAGCTTCGTATCTGCAACCATGCCCATGATCCGCCAAACCGCCGGTTCGGCACTACGGGGCGTGTGAGAGACACCCACGTATTCATGACCCAAAGCCTGAATCGGCGGGATCATCTGTTCCAGGTGATCGCAAGCATACACATTGGTCGGCACTTGTGAGCAACGGGCACCAGCAAAGAAGCCCACCGGCTTGTCGGCCTGGATGGTCGTTCCCGAAAGGGTATGGAGTTGAGTGAACTGCACGTGCTCACCAGCCTTCAGGCTCACCGTGTAGTCACCGTATGCAGCGCCTGGGGGCAATCCATTGCCACCCTTGATGTTGTTGGTCGGCAACATCTTGATGGTGGTGTCCTCCTTCGCCACGATGTTCATGCTCGTGGGGTGCGGCCCAGAGTCGTAGGCGTGCAGGGCCAGGTATTCCTTGTCCCAGGCGCTCGTGGGGATCAGCAGCGACGACCCCGTGACGGCGGCGAAACCACCACCGTAGGGATTGATCTGGTAGGCCACCACAGGCACGTCGGAAGTGATGCGAAACGCGGGCCCCTTGCCGCTCTTGTTCGCCAACATGGTCCCCGCAGGCACCGCCGATGGCTTGGGGCACACGGGTTTGTCCTTCGCAGGAGTGCCATCCGGTCCGGCCAGAAACAAGATCGCCACCTTGCCTGGAGCAAGCCCCGCGCTTCCGATGGGCGCGTAGTTCAAGGTCGGCCCCCAGCCCACGGGGATGTAGGCGAAGTTCGATAGCGGCAGTTGCTGCCCGTTCAGTTCGACAGTCAGCTTAGCGGCGGAGTTCCAAGTGTTGGCAATGAACGCCGCGAAGCACCCTTGATCGTTTAGCTGGTCCATCTGAACCGCGTAGTACTCGCAACCCACCGAACGCTGGGCGCTCTCTGCCGCGACGCAAGCGTTGGTGCACGTCACCGTCGCGCTGTCACAGCCGTCAGAGCCGAGGCACGCTTCCAAGACTTTGTCGTCACAGTCGACGATGGCGTGCAGATCGTCGGAGCAGCGCGGGCACAGCTTGATGCCACCATCGACGTTGATGGTGCCAGCGTCTTTTCCGCCGGTGCCTCCGCCCGTGCCGGCCACGCCGGCACTGCCCGCGGCGGCCCCCGCACCACCGGCGCCGCCAGTCGACGTGCTGCTCGGCGGCGGGTCCGCGTCGCTCGCGCAGGCGACCGCGACCGCAAGCGGCGCCACGGCCACGCCCAGCGCATAGGTCCAAGCTAGCTGCATTTTCTGGGGGGATCGTAGCATTTTCGGCCTCGTGCGGCCGCGGGCAGGCGCAGGATGTGGGTGTATAGCGCACCTCGTTTGCGGCCCGACCCGGCAGCCACCCGACCCGAGGGTGGCCACATGTTAAGATTGAGGCCGTTAACAACCGCTCGTTATGTGGCGCTTGGAGGGACTCGACGTGAGGCACACCAAATCCGCTTGGTGCCGACTTTTCTTCTTGGTTTTCGCAGCTTCGCTTGCGCTGGCCCCAGCTTGCGCTGGCGGCGGCGAGGCGGATCCCGCGCCCGGCGGTAGCGGTGGCACTGGAGCCACTGGCGCAACCGGGGGGACGGGTGCGACTGGCGCAACCGGCGGCAAGGACGGCGGCACTGACGCCGGAGACGCCTCGACCTGCGTGCCCGAAGAGGAAGTCTGCGACGGAAAAGACAACGACTGCGACCTCCAGATCGACGAAGACGCGACGGACGCCAAGACCTGGTACGAGGACAAGGACGGCGACGGCATCGGCATTTCCGGGATAACCAAGACGTCCCTGCAACCAGCCGACGGGCTACGCCAGTGAGGCGGGCGATTGCAACGACAACGACGCCAAGTTTTATCCAGGCGCCCCCGAGAACGACTGTTCTGATCCCAACGACTACAACTGCGATGGCAGCGTCGGCTTCACGGACGCGGACGGTGACGGCGTGCCTGCTTGTCAGGACTGCGACGACTCCGACAAGGACGTCAACCCGAACTCCAAGGAGCTGTGCGACGGCAAAGACACCGACTGCAACGGCAGCAAGGACTTTCCCGGCGGCGAAGATGATGTCGATCAAGACGGTCATTTCTCCTGCAACGACTGCGACGACAACGACAAGGATCGCTATCCGGGCAATACCGAAAAGTGCGACGGCAAAGACAACGATTGCAACAACGTTGCCGACGCCCAAGGCGGCGAGTTCGACAATGACGGCGACGGCAGTCTGTCCTGCGAGGATTGCGACGACAACGACAAGGACCGCTATCCAGGCAACACCGAGAAGTGCGACGGCAAAGACAACGATTGCGACGGCAATGCCAACGCCCCGGGTGGCGAGGGCGACAACGACGGGGACGGCAGCCGGGCTTGCGAGGATTGCGACGACAACGACAAGGACAATTACCCAGGCAACGCCGAGAAGTGCGACGGCAAGGACAACAAACTGCAACGGCCTAGCCGACATGGCGGGTGGCGAGAACGATGGCGACGGCGACGGCAGCCGGGCTTGCGCAGATTGTGACGACAACGACAAGGACCGCTTCCCGGGCAATCCGGAACAATGTGACGGCAAAGACAACAATTGTAACGGCCTACTCGACGCTCCCGGCGGTGAAGTGGACAACGACAGTGACGGCAGCCTGTCTTGTGTCGACTGCAACGACAACGACAACCAGAACTACCCCGGAAACACCGAGAAGTGCGACGGCAAGGACAACAACTGCAACGGCCTAGCGGACTTCCCCGGCGGCGAGGGCGACGCGGACGGCGACGGCAGCCCGAAGTGCGCGGATTGCGACGACAACGACAACCAGAACTACCCGGGCAACACCGAGAAGTGCGACGGCAAGGACAACGACTGTAACGGCCTAGCCGACGCCCCGGGTGGCGAGGCCGACAACGACGGTGACGGCAGTCGCTCCTGCGTGGACTGCGACGACAACGACAACCAGAACTATCCCGGCAACACCGAGAAGTGCGACGGCCAAGACAACGACTGCAATGGCCTAGCCGACGCTTCTGGCGGCGAAGTCGACAACGACGGCGACGGCAGCCGCTCCTGCGCTGACTGCAACGACAACGACAACCAGAAACTTCCCCGGCAACACCGAGAAGTGCGACGGCAAGGACAACAACTGCAACGCCATCGTGGACACCGCCGAAGTCCCCGTCGTGACCCTATGCGGCGCCGTTTCCAACGGCACGCCGAAGTGTAGCGGTGCCCTGGGCTGCGAAATCGGCAGCTGCAACGCCAACTACTACGACACCAACACCACCTTCGGCGATGGTTGCGAGTGCGCGGCCAACCCGACCCCGGTCACGACTGGCAATAGCTGCGCCAGCGCCATCAACCTCGGCAATCTGTCCGGATGCCTCGGCGCAGGTGGTGCTCCAATCCGGCAACGTGCCCTACGTGGGCCGTGAAGTTTGGTATCGCTTCCAGGCACTGGATGACACGGACACAAATGGTGACGAGTTCCACGCCTCGATGCGCTTCCTGCTGAACGCTGGCAACGGCTATCGAATGGACGTCTATCGCGGCGGCTGCCCCGGCAGCGGCGGCGTGCAACTCTCCAACGGCGAGACATCCGTGACGGATTGGAAGACCGACTTCAACCGCACGACCTCAGGCTGCTCCGGCAGCTCCCCCTGCGGCGAAGGCAACTGCAGGCCGTGGACAACCAAGTCCACTAGCTGGAACTACTGCAACAACAACACGGCGTGGTTCTACGTCCGAATCACCCGCGCCGGCGCCTTGACCTGCGCCAGCTACCTGTTCGAGTTCTCGAACGGCAAGTACTAGCGACTAGACTGAAGTCTTGGTCTTGGGGTCGCATCATTGGCCCCCGGCGGGGCACTACTCTCACCCTGCCTCCCGAATGCCCCCCGCACCCACGGCAGACTGCTGTCGCCCGCGTGTCAATCCCAGCGCAGCGAAGCGCCGGTGGACGCCCAACCCAATCCCGCCCCAAATCTGCCCGCCCGCGCGCTGGGTGGGCAGTGAGTTCGTCAAGTCAGTCGCCCCCGAGCGCGAGTTGCGCCCGAAGCGCTCGGCCCAGAGCGGGAGGCGCGGCCCAGCGCCGCAACGCGCCCCGACCCCAATCCCCAATCTCACGAAGCCGGGACCCGGTTCGGCAGCCACGCGCCCCACAATCTCGCGAAGCGGTTCGGCAGCCACGGGCCCCACGCCCCCCGCCCAGCTGCGGGAAACGGCGCCGCCGGAGCCTGTCGAACTGACACTTTGGGTCTTGGCGACTGCGTTCGATGACAATCTGTCTCGATCACATACAGCCGTTGCCGCGCTCCGCGCAAAAAGGCCGGAGCCGCCTGCTACTCGCGATGGCACGGGTCTCGCCCTAGACGTGGCGTGTGTTCTGCGGGTTTCGGATTGGATTGGCGACTGCAGTGGCGCTCCTGCTCGTGGGCTGTGGCGACAGGAGCACTGATCCGATGCGGGCAGGTCCTCGACGCGCGGTTCAGCGCGCAAGTCGCATCAAGAGTATCTCCCAGCAGCCGAAGAAACAGCATGTCCCATTGCTGACCCAACCTCCCAGCCCCCTCACGGCTTCCGTGTGCCCGGGCCTTCGCCTCGCGGCAGTCAGCGCCGTAGCGGAGAATCGCGACTCCTTGGCAACTTTCGAACTGCCTGGCGGCGCCCAAATCACCCGAAGCTTTGGTGGACACGTCGATCGCGCAAGAGTCGCGTTCGTAGGAGACCATCCGACGCGAGGTCCCAGCGCATGGCTACTGCGCGAGCGACGCTTGTGTCAGCTTGCATTGAGCGCCAACCGACCCCAACAACCCGTTCAGAACCGAGCGCTCGGCACGAGCCAACGTAGTAGCCACCCCACAGGCGCCACAGGTGTGCTGTCCCGCATGGAAGAGGTCGAGCCTGGCCAGTATCGAGTCGACCGCAGCATGCTGCTCGCGGTCTTGGATAAACCCGAGGAGCTATCCCGCGGGCTGAAGAGCCTGGTGCAGGGCGATGCCTTCGTGATTCGAGGGCTCTCCAAGTCAGCCCCCCTGGCCCGCGCCGGACTGCGCCGAGGCGATCGCGTGGTCAGGGTCGGCGGGACCTCGGTGCGCAACGCGCAAGGCTTGCTACAGCTCCTGGCCGGCGCAGCTCGACGCAAGAGCCTCGAGCTTCAGGTCGTTCGAAACGGCCGCTCTCTTACGCTGAACTACCAGTTCGAGTAGACCGGCGGCAGCACGTCAAACCAAGCACTGGGGCGTCAGCTTTTGGCCATCCGCGCGATGTAGTCCGGGTGATTCCGCCATGCTGGCAGCGTGCCCATGAACTCAAGAGTCTTCGCCTCTGCCTCCGCGCGACTGAGCCCCGAGTCTTCTCGCATCGTCCAGCTCACCATGCTGCCAAAGCGGTCATCGAAGGGCTTCAGACGACCTTCGCTGTCACTACAGTACGTGCAGTATTGGCCGCTCTCGATCGGCATCGTGCAGCTTTCACAACTAGTCTTGGAATCATTCATCTTGGTGTTCCTTTCGATAGCTCTGTGCGTGTTGAAGCGCGGCATCGGCGAATGACCGAAGCCCGGCCAGGAGTTGCTGACGCTTTGATTCGTTCATGCGACCGAGGACCGCCGCCACGAGCCCTCGGTCGAGGGGCTGACTTTCGTCACTCACGACGCGGCGCCCTTCCTCGGTCAGCCACACCAAGTGGCGACGCCGATCGCGCTCATCCTCGTGGCGCGCGACCAGGCCACGAGTCATCAAGCGGGACAACGTTTCGCTCGTGGCGGCCTGGGAGCGCCCAAAGTGCTTGCACGCCTCGGCGACGGTCAAGGGGCCCGAAACAGCCAGGTGCCGAAGCAGGGCTAGGCTAGCGCGATTGGGTCGATACTCGGAGGCCCCACGCCGCGGGTGAAGATGCAAGTAGAGCTGGCCAAAGAGTTGGCTGACCTCAGCGTCAGCCTCGGTTTTCGGCATGGGTCGTAGGGTCGTTTCGGTGCATTACATCGTCAACCCCGATGCATTGCGGTCGGCGGTGCCGGTCGGCGGCGCCAACGCACTGGCCGTCGCGCGGCTCTCAGACGGACAGCACGGTCAGGCGACGCGGGAGTTTGTCGGGGACGGCGCTTTTCTTTGGGCTCGGCGGCACCGTGGGCGCCGGCTGCTCTCGGACGAGGCGACCCGCGTCCAACAACAGAGGAGACAGTTCGTCACTGCCATAGATATCCGAGTAACCCATCCACAGGCCCTCGCAGACCGAGTCGAGGCTGCAGCGCCGACAGCGAAGGGGCTTATCCTTCAAGTCGTATCGCTTGCGGTCTTGCCAGTTGAAACGGGAACGACCCTTTTCGGTTAGAGCAACGCCGGTTTCGACCCCTTCGGTGCGAATCGAGCAGCTGGTCGAAAGATCTCGATACACATCACCCAAGTAGCGCTCGAGCACGTGACGGTTGCCGAGAAACTCTTGAGGGAACATGCAAAGTGGCAGGCCACCGAAGCTGAGCTCCTTCTTGAAGTGGTACTCGTTGAGCACCACGGCCTTCATCAGCACCGGCATCACATCCGTCAGCGTGGGGGTGAGGTCAGCGTTGCCTACGGCGTAGCCCTCGGGGCGAATGAAATTCACGCGCATGTCCGCGAGGCTCATGGTCTCGAAGAAGAAACGCAACATCTTCGGCAGTGCTCGGTAGTTCCAGCCATTGAGCACGATGTTGACGCTGAGGCCGTCCCGAAGAGCGCCCTGTCGCTGCTTGTGCTGCAAGTTGCGAATGGCCGCGCACTTCTTCTCGAAGCCACCTGGCACCGCGGTGAGCCGGTCTTCCAGGGCAGCAGTGTGGCCGTGCATCGAGATGGTGACCCGCGTGAGCCCTGCCGAGACCAGTTCGTCCACGAAATCCTGACGGCGAAACATCATGGCGTTCGTCGCCAGCGCGATGCGCGTGTAGCCAAGATCTCGGGCAAAGGCGATGCTTTCGCCAATCTTCGAGTAGGTGGTGGGCTCGCCGCCGAGAAACCCCACCGACTCGAAGCCCTCGGCGCGAAAGCGTGTCAGCTCCTCTTTCATTGCCTCGAAGTCGATGAACTTCTTGTCCTCGTTGGAGGGCATGCCGTCGAGGCAAAACACGCACTTGTTGTTGCAGGACTTGCCGACGTTGATCTCGACATTCCGACGGAGGTCGCGCAGCTCGCTCTTCTCTTGGTTTGCGGCAGGAGCCGCCAAGGCATGTGCTCTCTGGCTCACTGCACGCCTCGATAGGGAGCCAGAGCCTCCGTGGAAAACCTCTCGGCGTAGGCGTCGAATACGCCCATGCAAACCGCACGTCGGTCACACCGCTTGCAAGCGTCCACATGAACGCGCTTGCGATCCGGCGCCCAATTGTACAGGCCGTCGAAGATCACCTTTCCGGGGCGGCTCTGCCACTCCACGGTCACGCGGGGATCCCAATGCAAGTCATTGCTGAGCATCGCCGAGTCACCCAACAAGCACATGGGCACGCCAAAGAAACGCACGATTGCGGTCTTGGCTCGCTCGGCTACGGTCGGAAGGACTTGCCGGAGGCGCTGCAAGGGCACCGCGAGCTTGTCGTAGTGGGACAATCCCCCGCCTTCGGGAGTCGTGTTGCTGACCACGATGAGATGCGCGCCCAGCTCGTCGGCGTAGGCGACCGTATCCCCGAGGACATCGACGTTGCGCTGGGTGACTACTGTGTTGACGTAGGCCTTGAACTCCGGGCGCACCTTGCGGCTCAGCGTGAGAGCCCGCGTCACGGTCTCGAAGCTGCCCTCGCGCCCAGTCAGAGCGTCGTGAAGCACCGCGACCGGCGCGTGCAGGGAGAACAGCGCTTCATCGAGGTGCGGCAATGCTCGCCTCGCGAAAGCCTCGTCAGCAAGCTTGGTTCCGATCGTGCCCACACTAGTGCGCATGCCCAGCTTTTTCGCGAGCTTCAGAGTCTCTACGAACTTGGGGTGGATCGTGGGCTCGCCTCCTGTGAGGTGCACGTTCTTGACGCCCCGCTCGGCGTGGATGCGCAGCACGGACGCGATACGCCCCCAAGTCACCGGATAGGCGCGATAGGCAGCCATTCGGTGCTCTTCGGAGCAGAAGAGACAGCGCTCCGGACAGGTGTAGGTGAGATGAAGCTCCAGGCGCTCCATCACCCGACCGCCTGGGCCAATCCAGGGCCGGTCGGGATCGGGTGTTTCCTGGAGCATCGGCGCGGCAGGCGCGTCCTGCAACACGGGCAAGTGGGTCATGTCATGCTGCCCTTCTGCGCCGACGATAGGCAGCGAACTCTCCGTACAGGCTGGCGCAGAACTGAGTCAGCTCGTGGTCAACCTGCTGCGTGGACTCCCACACGTCCGGGGGCAGCCGATGCGCCAGCAATCCGTTGATCTGCTGTGCCTTGTCGGACAGCTCCGACGGTGTAGGTGGTTCGTCCAGACTGCCCACCTTCGTTTCATCCAGCATATCCGTCAGCGCCGCGGACAAGCCCAAGTTGTTCGGATGCACACTTCCGTCCGAATCCACAACCAGGCCGGTGTTGAAGAAGGGTGTTGGCGCCCAAGTGAAGAGGTTGCGAACGTAGACGTGCTCGCCGCGCCGCCAACATGCCACCACGTCGGCCGCAATGTCCGTGAAACCCCGCCGCAGCGCCAGGAGCTGCTCTCGTTTCCACTTCAGGTAATAGCCGGGCAGCAAATTGAAACGCCTGAAGCCAAGGGCCATCAGATGAGCAAAGTTGTCGTGGGCGGCATGGGCCGTGGACGGCGCGATGGTTTGCGTCACCACCAGCCGAGGCAAGCGAAGCAGCCTGGGCAGCAGTGTCTGAACGTGATCGTAGACATCTGGAACCTGAGGCAGAGCGCGGCGCAATCGGCGATGGTCCTCGGGTCGACCATCCAGCGAAAGGGTGAGAATCGTCTTGGGCTGAGCCGCGAGGAAACTCAGCCAGTCTTCGCTCAGACCCAGACCGTTGGTGGAAAGGTAGACTCGGCGAATGGCCGGACTATTTTCGGCGGCCTCGATGACCGCGCGGACGGTGTCGGCTTCGAGCAGTGGTTCTCCCCCAAACAGCTTGATGTCACCACCACCGAAGTTGTCCGAGAAAAGGTCGAGTGCTCGTAGCGCGTCTACGCGAGAAAGAGACGGGAAGCCGTCCTTCGCGGTCGGGCAGTAACTACAGCGAAGATTGCAGCGTCGAGTAACGGTGAGTACGAGGCTGCTTACCACTGCCCGTGCGAGCCGTGCGAGCCGTGCGAGCCGTGGGAGCCGTGAGAACCGTGGGAGGCGTGCGAAGCGTGCGCGTTGAAGCCACGTTCGATGCCATCCAAGTCCTGCTTCCCATCGGCGCGTTTCAGCAGGTCACCGGTATCGCTGGGCTCGTTCGCCTGGCGCTTCTCCTCGGACTGCATGAAATCCTCGGGCTTGCGGTCCCGCTTGGGCAGTTTCTTTTCCCAGTCCTTCTTCTTCATGCGTTCACCTGAGTCCCTGTTTCCTGTCGGTCACAATTTGCAGTCCGACGAGAGCTCCCTAGGCCGAGTGAGGGTCCAACGACGAAAAATCTTCTCCAAGGAGCCGTCCGTGTCGTTTGCCAAGCGCTCGAACAGCACTGATGCAATTGTATAATGTTCTTTGCATTTCGGCGAATTGGGCCGCTGGCCGAAAATATCGCCGCTGGTCATGTAGTTGTGCATGGGACAAACCCCACAAAAAGGCTTGTTCCAGCAGGTATCGCAGCTTGGGAGGGAGTCTTGCAGTGAGGCCACGGCCATCGCCCGGACCGTGGGGTGCCCGTGCATCTCGGCGTAGCTGGTCTGGTCCACCTCGCCGATCTGGAACATGTCGTTGCCCATGGCGCTGGTCATTCGCGCCTCGTCACAAGTGAAGATCTTGCCATCGTAGTTGTAGGCAACCTGACCGGTGCCGGCGCCGCAGGGTGACAAGATGTCCACGAAATTCGGATCGTCTGCGGTGAGAATCTTGGTCAAGAACGTCGCGGCAGTGCCTTCGACGATTTCCTTACCTTCCAAGTTCTTCTGGACGATGTAGTCGAAGGCCTGTTTGTAAAACTCCAAGTACTCGTCGACGCTGTAGCCAATTCGCTTCCAGGTATCCAGCGCGAAGCCGTAGGGATTGAGTGGCCGCAAGAAGATGGTGTGCATGCCGAGCTCGAGGTAGAGGTCGACCACTTCCTTCCAATGATCGAAGGTCTTGCGGGACGTCGTCATCAGGGCGTCCACATGCCAAAGCTGCGGGTCCTTCCCCAGCTCAACGTAGCGTCGGTTGAAGTAGTCGATCCACTTGCGAACGTTGGCGTAGGCGTTGCTGCCCTGGCGCCAGGTGCGGTTGTAGTTGTGGAGCTCCTCGGGGCCGTCCAGGCTGGTGCAGACCAGTACCTCGTTTTCGATCAGCCACCCGGCGTTTTCCTCGGTCATGTACGTCATGTTCGTAACGAGGGAGTGCTCGAGTTGCTTGTTCTCGTACTTGTTCTTTTCGCGGCTGTACTCGACGATGAAGCGCAGCGCCGCCATGTTCACAGTCGGCTCGCCGCCCTGGAATTCGAAATTGATGTAGGGCGATGGGCTCTGCATCGCTAGGTCGACCACCTGTTTCGCCGTCTCCAAGGACATGTCCGTATCGACCTGGTCCATATTCGTGCGAGACGCGTGGCAGTATTTGCAAGACTGGTTACAGCGCAGGGTCGTGATGACGATGTGCAAGTGGGGCCCCTGCCCCACGAACCTCTTCTTGCGCTGCATTTGGGCCGCCGCCCGGTCGATGTCGAAGCCCTCGCGCAGAAAGCCTTTTTCATTTAGGGCGGCGTACTCCGCATGACCCGATCCGATGCGCCCAGCCATGAAGTCGCCAAAGGTTTCTTCGCCTAGGAAGTGCCAGGCGCCCATATCGTTGGTGATCAGGTACCTGCCAGCCACCTTGCCGTAGCGGAAGTGTGCGAGTTTGTCCTCGACCAGAGGGAGGCGCCGCAGGGAGATGGTTCGCGCTGACATGCTTCAGCCCCGAGTCGTGCCGACGGTGAGAAAAAGGGCGTGATTCGCGATTTCGTCCAGGATCACGTGCGCCACATCCGGATCTGGCTCCGTGATGGACAGCTCGACCTCGTCGTCGCGAACCTTCACTTCGATCTTGGCAAGCTCGGCGAAGTCCTTGGCTGCCTGCTCCACGGCCTGTCGGGCATAGAGGGAACGAGCGAACACCAGCTGCTCAGCCATCGGAAGCCTCTGCATCCTTGGCGTCGGCTTGGGTCTCGTCCTTGGTGTCCGCTGGTTCCTTCCAGGGCACGGGCACCTCCAAAGTGTCCTCAGCCAGCTCTTCGGCATCGAGTTCCGCCAGGAGATCCTGAATTGTCGACGAGGGCCCGGTGCCGAAGAATGCTCGAGCCATGTATTGCTCGCGGATTCCGGCGGTGGCGCGGCCAATGCGATAGCGCAACTGGCTATTGAGCAGCTCGTTGGCGAATTCTCCGGCCAGAGCCTCTAGCTCGGCTTCGCTACTAGCCTCCTTCGTACGGAGACGTACCTGCACCGAGCGCTCCGAGGGTCGCGACAGAAACACGTAGCAGCGATCGATGAACAAATAGCTGGCGCCATAAATGGCGTCGAGAGCGTACAGCTCCTCATCCAGCCGAAAACTCACCTCGCGTTCTCCAAGCTCGAAGGTGAAATCTTCCACTTCCGGCTCGGACTGTGCGCTGTCTGTCATGCGCTTGGCTTACTCAAGCTAACTTGCCGCAGGAAGCGAAAGCCTCCAGACGGGTCGCATGCGAAAGCAAACCTTGGGGGACACCGGCTCCTGCGCGCTCGTTCTTGGTCACCAGCTCTGACAGGACGTTCACCACTCGGGCTAGCCCCTCGTCGGTGGGGTTGGCGCCGTTGCCGTCGTTCATCAGCAAGAAATCCAAGCTGTCGCTGTGGGCCATGCCACGTGGGTTCCCATCGAGACGACATACATGCACGCGGGCGAAACGCGCGGCCTTGCGGAGAGTCAGCACGGCTGCCCCGGCCTCCACGCCGGAGAGGGCAACCAAGCGCCAGCCAAGTCCAACTTCCGACCCAATGCTCAAGGGGGCAATCAAGGGCAGAACCTCCGAGGCATCCCGAGAGGCCCAAGAATCTGCAACAGCAGCACCGACCTGCCGTGCAGCAGTGAGCGCGGCCGCACCGGCCAACAGCCCCTGGAAGAAGTCGCGTCGCTTCACCGATCCTCCTTGTCGCAAAACTTGCGACCTCAAAAGGATATCCTGGCGAACGGCACGTGCAAAGGCGAGACTCCCTTTTGCATGGTGGCTCCCAACCCCAACCTCTCTCCAGAGGGCCGACAGCGCCTGAAACAGGCGCTCAAACAGCTGAAAAAAGCCGATGCGCCGGCCGCTCGGCTGCATCTGGATGTACTGCTGCGGCTGCACCCACAATGTGTGGAAGCGTGGTTGCTGCGCGGGCTGCTCTCGGCTCTCTCCTCCGGCGACGCCGAGTGCGCCGACCTGGCGCGGGCCGCGGAGTTGAGCGGCATCTCGCTAACGCGGCTCCAGAGCAGCGTCACTCAGCTCGCGCGGTCCCGACCAGGGACGGCTTCTGCACTGACCGAGTTGCCCCGATTGGCCGCTGCCCTTGCAGAGCCAGAGGCGGCGGTGACAGTACCAGAGCCGTTTTGGCGGGGCTTGATGGGGGCCTTCGAAGCCTGTCATGGCCGCTCGGGGGCGTGGCAACCCTTCGTGGCGCCCGCGCTGCTTTCCCGAGCTGCGGCGACCTTCAAACTAGACGTTTCCTTCGTCTCTGGGCCGGGACGACACGCCCGGTTTTCAGTCAACGACAAGATGGAGCCCGTAGCGTTCCGAGAGCGGCTGAAACGACACGTCACAGTTTTGGGTTGTCAGCCGCAGGCCCTACGGGATTTCTTCGCGGTCGCCGCACCCGGGGAAGTTCAGACAACCGTCGGCGTGAAGTATCTTGATGGCAGCGCAACACCAGATCGAGTGTCTCTGTACTACGAGGAACTGAGCCAGAGTGATCGGAGCAGCGAGATCCGTGCTTCGACGTTTGGCCTGTTGGGCCTGCAACCGCCGCCCTTGGCGGACGGCTATGTGCCGAACGCGGTCTGTATCGACTACCGAAACGGCGTCGCAGTCGGCGCCAAATGTTACGACGTAACGCTGGAGCGGCGAGGCAGTACTCCGGCTCCCCTCCCAAGCTGTCTGAACGAAGTCCGAACCCGACTGCCTTGGCACCCAGTCATGAACACCCGACGCTACATGCGCGTCCACCGGGTGGACGCGGGGGGAGCAGATGCCGGATGCAAGCTCCTGTTCATGACTGAAGTCCACGACCCGGCGCACTCGCGCTCAGCCTTCGCCCTCGCGGCGTCGCTGCTGGAGCAGTATGGACCGGTGAACGCGGCGGTACAGGGCGCCTTCGATGAGTTGTCCCTGGCAACAGCCACGGCGACACACCACTACTACTACCCGGACTTGATCGGGCTGAACGTGGATGCCGCTGGCAGAGCCGAGAGTGCGGTCGCGCACGTGTCCGTACGTTGACACTGTGTGGTGCGCCGATTCGCCCCCGGCGCAAGGCATGCGAAATCCAAGTTTCTCCGCAGCTTTCGTGGCGCCAGCGGCCTGTAGGGCGCGATGGGATACGACAAAAATTGCACAACTTCTGCACGTGGGACCCGCGGCCGAAGTATGGTGGCCAGCGTCATGCCGTCCTTCAGGGATTTACTTCGCTCGGCGCTGGACCTCATGGCCCAACGGGCCCGCCTGCCCTTCCATGCGCATGCATTGCACCCGTGGATCGAACTGGCGGAAAGTGTGGGACCGGTGTCGTCGGAGGGACCTCCGACGCACAGCTTGCTGCTACCAGCCAAGCGGGATGGCGCGAGCTACGGCCTGAGCGTGTTCCAACAGGCCAAGGCGGTTCCCTTTGACGATTGTGCCAAGTCCTTCGCCAAAGCGTTCCTGGGCAGTGATGAACACGTGACTGAAGTTCTCGCGATTCCCGGCATCAAGGCGCATGGTGGCGTCTTGTGCACTGGTGGCTCCCTTCGGTTGAAACTGTATTTCAGCGAAGGGCTGAGCGCGCTCGAGAAGGCCTTGAGCCTGGAGTCCACTGGGGCTGACGCCTTCGGCGTGGACGTGACTTCCGAGGGTCTGTGCCAAGCGCGACGCTACCTGCGCGTGGATGACCCGGCATCCAAGGACGGTTTCTTGCCGGGGCGGCCCAGCGTCAGCCACCGATTGCTCACGCAGCTCGAGGGAGAAGGTCAGAAGGTCAGCTACAATACGATCTTCCTACCCTCGTCACCGGCAACTGAACTCGCCGCATTCGCACGAACAGCCGAGGACAGCGGTTTTGATCATCACTTGGTCACGGAACTATCGACTCTGGCGGACACCGCGGGTCATTCTTTGTGTGCCGTTGCCCACGAAGTCGACGCCTACGCAGACGGGACACGCTCTACAGACGCGCTGGTTGCGCTAGGCGGCTGAGCCGCCCCTGCCTCACCCCGAGTCATTCCATGATGATGGGGAGCCCGCGTCGAGCGCGACGTTTGTTGTCGCGTTCCCGCGCCGCAACCATCAGTGGATCCGGAGGCGCTTTGATTGGGCCAGGATAGCCCGGCAGGCTGTCGGCAACGGGTTGACTCGGAGCGCCGGTGGCGAGTCGGCCCGGCGGCTCGGGCAAGAGCTGGTTCAAACGCGCGACCCGGGGGTCTTCGTTGCTTTCGATTGGGGAGAGCTGGGCTAGTCCCTGATGGCGGATCCAGTTGATGTGGGCACCTTCGCAACGCGCATCGAGGCGACAGTCCGCACAGCGCACGCTCTTCGCGCGGTACTTGTTGGTCACGTGAAAACGCGCCAACTCTTTGATATCCAGGCGCCCGGTCTGGTCATCGAATAGCTGTGCCTCGAGGATCCTACGCTCCGGTTCCCATAGCGCACCCGGGATCAGGCACGCCGGCAAACCACTGACTCGAATCGGCAAGTTCAGTTGTTCGAAATAGAGTCGTGGCTCAGGAACGTCTTGCCGCATCGCAGATTCGAGGTACTCGTGACCCGGCTGAACCACGCAGAGTTGGGCCAGCGTCGGCTCTACTACGCCGCGATGGCTCAAGATCCACGGCGCGGTTTTCACATTGAGCTCTATTTCCAGCTCGACGTCCGAAGGCAAATCTGGAAGCCAGGTCTCCAGCTGCGCTGCGGACGATGCAACCATAGTGAGGGGGCGGTGGTCCACTCCAGCAATTGGCCCAGGTTCTTCGACCCGCGCGTAAACACCGCAGCCTTGGGGCACTTGCGCCGCTGCAAGGGCACCCATGTCTGCGACGGCCACGCCCAGCGAACTGCAGCCGAAAGGCAGGCCTTCCGGAGCTGCCTCCTCACCCACCCAGTACACCTGGAAGCTCTTTTTGTGCTGGCCCTCGATCACCCGATCCGTGCTTGTGCAAAAGGGTTCGATGAAGCAATGGGGGCAGCGCTCGACATGCCTGCAGTCGAGGGGGGCGCCTTCATCCAAGTAGCGGCGCAATTGGAATCGTCTACCGTTCACCTCGTCCAGCATCTTGTGGGGGTCCTGAATCAGGTCTTCTAACCCCTCCAGGAACGATACTGGGAAGCGGTTCGTCCAGACCACGAAACGAGGATGCCGGCCGAGGCGGAAAACCTTCTGCAAGACAGGCAGATGATCCCGCACATCGTAAAATAGCTGATCGCGATTGTCGAAGGCGGCGGCCTGAGGGATCACGTGCAGCAGGTCGAACTCTGTGACCCCTAGGGATATGCAGAGTTCGATGATCTTGTCGAGGACAGCAACGTTCTGCTTGTTGATAACGATGTCCACGTTGACGATGGGGCGCCCATCGCGCAGTGCCCGGACGATGCCCTTCACGATGCGCTTGAAGGCACCCGGGGTACCGGTCAGGCGGTCGTGGAGAGCCTCCGTGTGACCGTGGATGCTGAACGTAATCTCTCCCAGCCCGGCGGCCATGCACTTGTCGAAGAACTCCTTTTCCGCCAGCCGGTAGCCATTGGTGACCGTTTGCACTCGGTCGTATCCCCGCCCCTTGGCATAGGCCACTAGGTCCGCGAATTTCGGGTGCAGCGTCGCCTCGCCCCCGGAAAGGATCAGCTTGTCCGCACCTAGCTCGTCGATTCCGCGATCGATTTCGCCCTGAATCTCCGCCTCATCCAAGTACACGTTGCGTGGCGTGTCGGAATCCAAGCAGAACACGCAGCGGCTGTTGCAAGCCGTTACGGCGCGTACCCAGTGCTTCGGTCGCTTGGCGACACGCTCTCGCCAGAGCATGTAGGAAAGGTCACGGCTCTGCGGCATCGCCATCTATGCGAAGCCTAACACGCTGAAGGCTCACGCCCAGTTTGCCCGATACACCTACTCCAACGCGCTCATCTCCAGCCGCGGCAGCCTGACTGTGAACAGCGCGCCGCCGCCCGACCGACCCCCAGCGGTCAACGCCCCCGAGTGCTCTTCCACCAGAGTGCGGCAGATAGCCAATCCAAGGCCGGTGCCTTGGTCACCCTTCGTAGTGAAGAAGGGCTCGAAGATCCGCTCCATCGTGGCATCGTCGAGCCCAGGACCGTTGTCACCAACTCGCACATAGGCCCACTCGCCATCGGCGCCCACGTCGATGAAGACAATGTTCTGACCCCGAGGGCGATCGCCAAAGGCCTGGATGGCGTTCATCAACAGATTGATCAGCACCTGCCCAAGCTTGGTAGCCGACCCTCGAACGAAAGGCCCGCCGTTCGCGTCGACGACTAGAGACGCTCGCTTGCCGAGTTCCGTCTTGACCAGCCTCAGGGACAGGCGAACGACATCGCCCAGGTCCACCTTGTCGTCGTTTTGCCCGTCTCGGGATGGCATGCTGATGCCGCGCACGATGCTCGAAATCCGAGTCAAGCCATCGTGCATGTCCTCCAAGGCCTCATCGACTTGATCAAGCACAGTGTGCAGCTCAGCCGCCTTGGGGCGCTCCGCCGCCAAAGTCGACCGTACCTCCTTAATCGCTGAACGAATGAAGTCGTGGTTGTTTACGATGAACGACAGGGGATTGTTGATCTCGTGAGCCACTTCCGCCGAAGCCACGCCGAGCGCGTAGAGCTGCTCCGTGCGCCGTAGGCGCTGTTCAGCGAGGCGCAGGCGCGAACTGAGATTGTATACGTCCAGGGCATCCCGCACCTCCGCCGAGAGCTCCTCGGGCTCCCAAGGCTTCCGCAAGTAGCGTCGCACCTGCCCCAGGTTGATGGCATCGATCGCGGCCCGTAGATCCGAATACGCCGTAATCAGAATGCGAATCGTCTCCGGGGACTCTTTGCGCGCTGCCTCACAGAGCTCGACGCCCGTCATTCCCGGCATTCGTTGATCCGTGAGCAAGACCGCGACCTCGCGCGTATGCAACACTTCCAGAGCGGTAGCGGCGTCGACCGCAGTCTGGCACTCGATGTCGTCCAAGGCCGCTTCGCATACGACGAGGTTCGCCTCGTCGTCATCCACCAAGAGTACCAAACCGCTCACGCCGCTGCCTCCATCGCAGGCAGTTCGACGACGAACCGAGCCCCGCCGCCTTCCCGATCCTCGTAGCGCAGCGTGCCCCCCGCGTCGTCGACGATGCGCCGGCACAGAAAAAGACCAAGCCCGGTTCCTTCAGTGACCCCGCGGGTCGTGAAGAAGGGCTCGAATAGCAGCGCCGCAACCTCGGGAGGAACGCCCTCGCCATCGTCCTCCACGGCGATGGCCACCCCACTGCCGGGGATCTCTTCGGTGGTCAACCAGATGTTCTTTGGCTTTGCCTTGCCAGCGTTGTCCAACAAGTTCAGGAAGACCTGATTGAGCTGTCGCGCGCTCGCAACCACGTCGCGCTGCGCGCGGTACCTCTTGTGCACTGTGATGCCATCGAACTTGTGGGCTAGGAGGCGTAGCGACGAATCGAGCCCCTCGTCGACGGAGCAGGTCGTCACTCCATCCTGTTCGGCGGGGCGCACGTGCTCCTCCAGGGAAGAAACGATGTCAACGACCCGGGTAGCGCCATCTTGGAGCACCGCAAGCAAGCGCTCGCGCGGCACTTTCTTGCTTTCTCCCCGGGCCAGGAGCTTTGCGGCATTGAGGATTGCGTTGACGGGGTTCTTGACCTCATGGGCAATGCCCGCAGCGAGAGTCCCAGCGGTAGAAAGTCGCGCTTGATTGGCAAGCTGTAGCCCCAGGGCGCGGAGTTTGAGTTGGGCGCGGATCCGCGCGATCAGCACACGGGTGTGAAAGGGCTTGGTGACGAAGTCATCCGCACCCGCGGAATAGGCTTCCAGAGTCGAATCCGAACCGGAACGCGCCGTCAGCATGACCACGGGTGTGCTCTTCATGCTGGGGTCGGCTTTGATGGCGCGGCACAGATCCGTACCGCTGACGTTCGGCATCATCACGTCCGTCAACACGAGATCCGGACGCTTCTCCCGGGCCTTTTCGAGGGCGTCGGCACCATCCGCGGCCACGATCACGTCAAACTCCTCCCCGAGCGCTGTGGCGATGAAGGCCCGCAAGTCGGCTTCATCTTCGACCACGAGTATTCGTGCCCGACGACCGCGGTCGAGACGGATGGGGGATTCCTTTCTGCTGGTGACAACCGCACCTCCTTCCCCGGCGACGGGGACGGAAAACTCGCGATCCGAAACTCGGCGCCCGGGATGGGCTTCCTGAGCAACCCGGCGGCGTTCCAGCACTTCCTCGCTGAAGTGGTCCAAACCGACCGGCAACGTCAAGATGAAGGTCGCGCCCTGTCCCACTGTGCTCTCAACGCGCAGCTCCCCGCCGTGCAGGCGGGCTAATTCTCGTGCAAGGGCAAGCCCGATCCCCGCGCCGCCATGGCGACGGCGCTCAGAGCCCTCGACCTGGTAGAAGCGATCGAAGATCCTCTTCTGCTGGTCCTCATCGATGCCCGGCCCGGTGTCCGTCACGCGCAAGATCGCGGTAGCCTCGTCCAATACGACGCTCACAGTCACCTTGCCTCCCTCGGGAGTGAACTTCAGAGCGTTGCTCACCAGGTTGGTAACGATCATCTCGAGGCGATGGGGATCGCCGTGCACATCGGAAGTAGACTCGAGTTCCGGCACTTCCAAGGACAGCCCCCTTTGGTCAGCCGTCGGGCGACTCATATCGACCACCCGCCGGGCGAGGTCTGCCAGATCCAACTCGGCGACCCGCAAACGCAAACCTCCGGCCTCGAGACGTGCCAGGTCGAGCAGGTCGTCAATCAACCGGAGCAGGCGCTGCGCATTGCGCCGGACGATACTGAGCGCAGAATGTTCACGCTCCGGCCGCTCCGTGGCAAGCAAGTCCTCGACGGGGCTCAAGATCAGGGTCAGTGGTGTTCGCAGCTCGTGGGAGATGTTGGCAAAGAACTCGCTTTTCAGACGATCGACTTCCCTCAGTTGCTCCAGGGTGGCCGCGAGCTCTTCACTGGTCTGTTCGAGTTGATCTCGAGCAGTGAACTCACGCTCCGCGGAGCGGAAGCGAATCACGGTCGAGGCCACCGAGATCACCGTGGTCAACGTCAGGAAGTACAGGTTGTTGAAGAACGGGCGTATCGGCAAGCTGCCATCCAAGGCCGATGGAATCGCGGGTACCAGCCACAGCATCACGATTACGCCGCTGACGGCGAGGGCGTGGCGCCAGCGCCAAGTATAGAGCACGCCAACCGCAAGAATGCAGAGGTTCAATCCCGCGTAGTAGGGCGAAACGACGCCATCCAGTCGCAGGATCATCGCTTGAATGCTCGATGCGCACACCAGCGGCGGCCCTGCACCCAACAGCACCGGGTGGCTAATGGCCCAAGGCCTGTGACTGACGACGAGCAGCGCCAAGGCGGCTACGCTCGCCACGCAACGAATCGCGAAGAACTCGCCAACGCGGTCGGGCGCCATCGCCAAGTCCAAAGCGAACCCCGCGGGCATGAGAATCGCGGAGAGCAGGTAGCCCAGCCGCGCCCCATTGAGGTTCACTTGGGCGAGGTGGCTATCAAAGCTCGCGCCCGGTGCTCGGGCTTGGGTCATTTGATCACATGCAAGAACAGATTCACGCCGAGGGGCTCGGAGTCCACTTCCGCAAGGCTCGGCTTAGGTGTCAAGCCTTCAGCAAACCCCAACAATTCGTCCGGAGAGCGATGGATCAGAAACCAATCCAGGCAGTACTCCATGAAGTAGCGAGTGGGGTTGTGGGCCGCGACGTTGCCGACAAAGAGGTTCCCACCCGGAACGAGGGCTTCATACAATGCGTTCAAGAGTGCCGCAACGCTCCTCGAGTTCAGATAGTCGAATAGTCCGGCGCTGTAGATCAGCTCCCTGCGCCCGAGAGTTCTCGATAGCTCGCGCGCCGTCAACAGACGACGCACGGACTCCTCGATGAATTGAACCTTGGCGCCGGTCTGGGCCGCCACCGGTCCCAAGGTGCGTTCGCAAAACGCAATGGCGCGTCGCTCTTGATCGATCAACGCGACGTCAAGGCGTTCTCCGAGTTCGGGTCGCTTTTCGAGCAACTGACTGATCTCCCCCGCTGGGCCACAGCCGATGCTGGCGATGCGGACCCGCCCCTCGCGCTCTGCGACCATTTCCGAGATCTTGTGTCCCAGGTACTCGAGGCGGTTGATGTTGGCGCGGGCCGCGGGCTCTTGGGCACCGTAGACGTTGAGAGCGCGCGCAAACAGGGATGCGCCCTCAGCATGATCCCGATACAACATGTTCATCATCTCGTAGTCGCCGGCGTAGCCGAGGGGCTTCTCGAAGGCACGGCGCAAGAGCGGCGATTCGCAGATCAGCGAAAGCAGGTGGGCTCGGAAGTAGGCGCGGTAGTGGGGGTGCTGATCATCGGATAGCCTAGAGGCGAAGTCGGACAGCTGCTGGGACGCGGCGTTCATGCGTTCCACCAAGAGCGGCGTTGCTTCGTCCAAGTAGGCCTGCAACGTTTGGTCGCGGGTGAGCTTGTCCATCCCGTCCAGGCCGCGCTCCTCCTCGATCAAGAAGTTCCGGGTTGCCAGGAGGTAGGCACGCAAGTCTGCGACCCAGGCTTTGAACTCGGCGAATATCCGGCTCACTTCCGTGGAGCCAACGACCGCCTGAAAGCGCTCAGCAAAGCCGTGTCGAGTGCCCAGGCGGTACACCAATCCGAGGTCGATGCCCTGGGAGTCCAGTTCGCTGCCCAGCACCAGATCGCTGCCATTATCCGCAACCCGGCGGACGCTGGCCGTGCCCTCGTGTAGGACTCCGGTGGGGCAGGTTACGACCAGGTCGGTCAGTCGGTCGCCGACCAGGACCAAGCCCTGGCTCGCCGCGGCTCCGGGCACCGCAATCGCGAGGCCCGTCAGCGAGAGATCCGACACGCTGCCGCGAATGGCGCCGAGGGTGGCGTGACACGCCGAAGCGGATGTCACGCCCAGGTTCAGGTCTTCGACCCGCAGGCGACGAGCGCGCATACGACGGAGGTTCGCTTTCTTGCGCACACGCACGGCATCTATTGCAATCGTAGAGTTACTCATGGCGACGCCTCTTTCTCATGATTCACGCCCAACACTTCCCGGATCCTCGCCAGGTTGATGGGCTTGGTAAGACACGCGACGGCCCCCGCCTTTAGAAACGCGTCTGCTAGTTCCTGGGATGGGTTTCCGGTCAGAGCGACGACCATGACGTGGGACGTCTCGGGCGCTCGGTGCAGCCTGCGGCACACTTCGACGCCGTCGATGCCCGGCATCATTGCGTCCAGCAGCACCGCGTCTGGGCGGAAGCTCCCGACTCTCAACAAACCCTCGATGGGCCCCAATGCCGTGGCGACTTCAACGGGCTTCAGCTCGCGCTCCAACAGTCGTTTGGCGGTGCTCAAGAAGCGTTCTTCGTCGTCGATGACGAGAAGACGCTGAACTGGCGAAAGGGCGCGCGGCACCGGCATTTCGTGCTGGCGCAAGAAGCTGACCAGATTGTTGGAGTCCACCCGGCGATGGCCTCCAACGGTCCGATACGCGGGTAGAAGTCCCTTGTCGATCCAGGACAGTACGGTCGACGGGCTCACGCGAATCAGACGCGCGACTTCGTGCGAAGTGAGGGAGGCCGTGGTCATAGGTTCCGAAGTAATTCTGAGAATCAGAGGAATAGTAGCTTTCCTAGGTATCGGGTCCACCTTCCGGTTCTGACAGGTGCGACATTTACCTACATGAAGGCCCCCGATCCCCCGGAGTTCGTGCCAAACTGCGACAATCCAGGTGGTTCTTCCGATCGGCTTTCTCGTACTTCCGCCTAGCGGAGATCGCAGCGTCGGGACCCTGCGCCGCAAACTGGCGCTCACTGCGCTGCACTCACTCCTTTCCGCGCGAAGCTCCGAAGCTGGCCCCGCCGGCCCTGCCCTGGGCCGTCTTCAGGGGTTTCTCGAGGCGGTGCTTCGAACAACGCACAAGCGCGTGCTGGTGAGCGCTCTGCAGAGGGTGGACGTGTTGGTTCCACTGCTAGCTGCCAAGAGTGGCATCACGGAATTGTCGGCGGCCCTTTCAACTTCAGTGCCGGCGATGTTGGTGAGCCTGGCGCGAAGCCTCCCGAGCAACTCCCAAGAACGTGTGCTCTGGGATTTTCCAGTGACCGAAGTCTTCGACCCCGTCGCGGGTTGCGTTACTCACTGTGAAGAACCGGCCTTGGGGCTCGCAATAGCCGGATCCGCGGCCAACCTGCGACTCACGACCGGCAACCACTTCGATCTATTGGGAGACGCGCCGCCTCCAGCCGCGCTACAGCGCGAGAGGTTCTTGCGTCCCCTCGGCACTGACGACGGGCCTGCGCTGGCTCTGGCAGATAGCAACCCGCTGTTTTCGCTGGAAGAACATCCGGACAAGAGCGGCAACCAACTCGACCTGGGCGGCAAAAGCGTCGAAGACTGGCGCGCCACTTTGCAGTCGGCCCTCGAACTCGTCGCAAACGCCATTCCCACACTGGGAGAAGAGGTGCACACCAACTTGGAGCGCATCGTGCCTGTGGGATTCGAACCAGAACGCCACTACTCCGCCTCCTATCGTGAGGGCCCGGGCCTGATCTACATGACTCTCCATCCGTCGCTGCTCACGATGGCAGAGGCGATCGTGCACGAAACTCAGCACGGCAAGCTGAATCTATTGCGTTGGTTCGATCCCCTCCTGGAAAACGGGGACACCGTATGGACCAAGTCCGAAGTGCGGCCGGATTTGCGTCCCCTGAGCGGCGTATTGCTCGCAGTACATGCTTTCGTTCCCGTGGCCGCGCTCCACTACCAACTCGCGGCGCTTCAGCACCCCGTGGCAAACACCGACGCATTTCGACGGCGGCGCCAGGAAGTACTTGCTGCCAACGAGCGAGGACTACGAACTCTGACCGCTGAGGGGCAGCCCAGTGAACTCGGGGCGCGGGTAATGGCCGGGCTCAGCGAGCTACATGGCTTTCTCGTCAACGCGAGCCCCGACAACATAGCCGGCGGGGATCTCAACCGCCTCGGCTGACGATGGGTCGAACCTCGCGCCCAAGCCGAGCGCGATGACAGATCTTCCTCGGCAAGACCGCGGGCTCAGGGACAGCTGACGGGCTCGACGACGTAGGTCGCCGGACCGCCAGTGAAACCAGTGACGGTCACTTCGTATTGTTCGCCGACCTTCGGCTTCCAGCCGTCGGGGATGATTACCAGCGTGGGAATCACCGGAAATGTCGAGGGCGCGAATTTGACTGCTCGCGGCGTACCGTTGCTCTTCAGCTTCACACTAGCTGTAGCCTTGCTCAGGCTGCTCTTGGCATGGAAGCTCCACGCATAGTTGAAGATCGGTAGCGGCGATGGCCCCGGAGGCGGCAATGCATACCAGGACGGATTCGGTCCACCCCCGCCACCGCCGAATACCGCGTTGCAGGTGGCACGGCCGTACTGGCCCCCACCGGCGTAGTGACCGATGCCAACTTGACCCAGAGTTGCCTTGAACAGCCATTGTCGGTGGCCAAGGCCCAGCCCTGTGGGATCCGTCTTACCGCTGCTGCCGTCGTCGATGAGCTGGGTCATGGATTGGGACACGGAATTGCCCCAAGCAAGGTTCGACCCGCTCGTGCCCTGAGCGCCCGCGGCCGTGTAGCACTTGGCAGCTTTCGGCGGCTGATGCGAGGAGCAGCCGTTAGGGCAACAGGAAGGGTATTTCGTGCAGCTCAAGCTGCCTGGCGGGTTCCAAGACGCCAGGGGAGCGCACCAGCGACTGGTCTCGTTCATGGACGGTTCGTCCTCGACGGGACCTAGGCCGATCAGCCATCGGAACATATTGATACGGCGAACGGCGTCGTTGATGCCTGCTTGGGACAACGTGCCCGGATCGCATTCGCTCGGGCCCGCGGTCCAGGGCGAACTGTCCACTACGGTATTGCCCCACTTCCACTTGTCGCAAACCTGTTTGGTGGTGTGGGTCGCGGGATCTCCCGGGAGGTCCATCTCGCATTTGCCGCCGTTGTCGATGAAGCCGGGTGAGCATTTGCACTGTTTGTCCGCGGGATCGCAGTACTCGCCTTTTCCGCATTGCACGCTCGCGCAGGGGCCCAGACTGCCCCCACTGCCCCCTGACGACGTACCCCCGGTCGAGGTGCCGCCCCCGGTTGCACCCACCCCCGCGCTGCCGCTCACTCCACCGCTGCCTGTGCCAGCTCCGCCGGACATGCCACCGGAGCCGCCGCCGACGCCTGCAACGCCCGCGAAGCCACCCAGTGCAGTGCCGCCCGTTCCACCGATCCCCCCGCTCGAGTCTCCCGCGTCCTGCCCCTCGAACGACAGCTCGTCGTAGTCGAGCAGCGATGCACAAGACAGGGGGAGCAAGAGGATAATGGCGTGCCCGAGGCGCGCTAAGCTCATGCCTTCATTGTAGTTGCATGAGCCCCACTTGCACCTACGCCGGCCGAAATTTCGAGAAAAGCCGGGTGTTTGAGGGACGTCCCATCAGGATGAAACAGGGACCAGCCTGAGGAAGGGCTCCATGAATAGCGGCGTCGTCAAGATCATCCAGCCCACGGTCCAGGCTCGCTGCAGCGGCGGGGACAAGCGGCTGATGCGCACGGCACGCTCCACGAGCACGAGCAAGCCCTGCAACAGAAAGAACGCGCCCATGAGTAGGGCCCACGCAACCCCCAGTGCGGCGTAGATCAGCCACCAATGCAGAAGCGCGCTGACGAAAAATGCGAAGCACAACCCGAGCTCCGGCCGACCGCGTGCAGCAAACGGACGAAAGGCATGCCGCATCAGCCAGGCGTGCACGTTGATGTTCCAGCGCTTGGACCAGAACTCGGCGATGGAACGACTCAAGATCGGGTGATCGTGCTGAGGCGGGATCTTCCAACCCAGGCCGCGGTAGCCAGCCGTGACCAAGAAGTTCGCCGCGTCCGCGGTGGCGTAGACGAAGACGGCACCCGCGAGCCAACGCAGCGGGTATTGCCAAGGGGAGGCTAGCCGTGGCGAAAACACGATTGCTCCGATCAACGCCGCCACTCCCAACAGCGCCAACAGCACCCCCACCGCGAGGGCACGTGGCTGGACCTCTGGCGTGCAGCGCCGCGCAGCTCGAATGTCGAAGGCCACGAACATCAACGCAATCCGTATTGGAAGCGGCGACGTGCGCCGCTCAGTCGCAAGGTCGATGCTGCGGAGCACGATCATGATGGTCCACAGGGCGGTCAAGCCCCGAGCCAAAACGGCCTCACTCGGCAATGAGAGCGGCACCAAGAGTGACAGCAGACCGAGGGCCAGCGCGGCAACGCGGCGCGGCCGGGTAGGCCCCGCGAGCATGCCAACGCACACCCCGATCGCGCTGAGCGCGAGCATGCCAACGACAATCGGTTGAACCTCCGCCACCGTAGCAACCCATGGAAGGATCGTGCCAGTGGCGTCGCCGGCGCAAGTCGCAAAAAAAACCGGCAGTGTTACGCGGCCTCCTGTGCGCCCACCGACAGATCGGCCGGCAACGCGACGCGCGATGTCAAAACGTCAGTCGACGTCGATTGTCACGGACAGCGGTCGCTTCTCGATCAGGCACTTGTCGTCGGTGCAGACGGAGAAGGAAAAGGTGCCGGCAATTGTGCCTTTGCCTTTGGGCCCGGCAGTGAAAGGGATTCCGAGAGTGGTCGTCTTTTTCCCAATGCTGGCGCCACGAACTGTCTGAGACGCGAAACTGACGCCACTGGGAGCGCTAAGCGCCATCTTGTAGGGATACTTGTCGTTGCACTTGAAGGGGTCCTTCGAGCTGAGCACGACCGTCGCGGTGGAACTTTCGCCGCTCCGCACCGGGCTCTTGGCTTGAATGGAGACGGCAAATCCAGTCCCGGAAGCGGACGACCCACGCACGGTCTTGACCTTGCGCTCTTCGGCCTTCGGCGCGGGAGCGACTGCCGGGCCGGGCTTTTTGGCGACAGCAGCGGGGGACTTCTCGGTCGCCTTCGGGGCGACTTCGGGATCGGCGCTGGCGCTTGGCGCAGCGCTCGCGACGGCTTCCACCTTCTCGGGAGGTGGCTCCTCCGCTTTGGCGGGCGCGGATTGGGCGGGCTCCGCCGTTGGAGCTGGGTCCGCTGGGGCTTCCTTCTGGCAGCCCAGGGCTAGCACCACGGCGACACTGAGGTAGGGGATTGAAGCTCTCATCTCGGTTGGTCCTTCAGCTTATCATCTACGGCCGAAGCGGAAATCCGGTTTCCTGAAGGGCCAAAAACCGAAGGCGTGTTATGGGGTCGGCATGCAGGTCTTGGTGCTGAATTCCGGCTCGTCTTCCCTAAAAGCGCAGCTCGTTGACACCGAAACCCGGGAAGCCTCCTTCCGCCTGAACGTGGACCGCATTGGGCAAGGCGGCGGCAGTCACGAGGAGGCGGTCGCGCGGGTCCTGGAGCAAATCAGCGACAAGCTGGTTCAAGCCGTGGGGCACCGCGTGGTGCACGGCGGCAAAGAGTTCTCGGGAGCAGTTCAGATAACCGACGAAGTCGAAGCCGCCATCGAAAAAACCAGCATACTGGCTCCTTTACACAATCCAGCCAATTTGCTCGCCATTCGCGCTGCCCGACGCGCTCTGCCTGACATCCCGCACGTCGCAGTCTTTGACACGGCGTTTCACGCGCGAATGCCCCGCAGGGCGCGGACCTACGCGATCCCCAATGGCTTGGCGGAAGAACATGGCATCTATCGCTACGGATTTCACGGCACCTCCCACGCCTACGTCGCGGAGTTGGCCGCCGCGCATATGCAGAGCAGCTTGAGGGACCTTCGCGTCTTGACGCTCCATCTGGGCAATGGGGCAAGTGCGTGCGCCGTGGAGTACGGACACTCCACGGACACGAGCATGGGCATGACGCCCCTGGAGGGGCTCGTAATGGGCACTCGGAGCGGCGACATAGATCCCGGTGCGGTGCTGGCTCTGCTCCGCGCTGGCAAGACCGTCGACGATGTGGACCGGCTGCTGAACAAGGAGAGCGGCCTGAGCGGCCTATCCGGCGTCGGCAACGATCTGAGAGACATCGAGCGACGTGCGTCTGAAGGGGACGACGCGTGCCGGTTGGCGATCACCGTCTACGCCCATCGCGTCAAACGCTACATTGGTGCCCTTGCAGCGGCCATGGGCGGCGTCGACGCCGTGGTGCTGACCGGTGGCATCGGGGAAAACAGCACCAGCATGCGTCGTCGCATTCTGCAGCGCCTGGAGTTCTTGGGCCTGAGCCTGGATGAAGACAAGAACAGCTTGGCCAGCGTCAGCCACGAGTCGCCGGTTGCCAGCATCGGCACTGACAATTCCAGAGTCCGAGTGCTCGTCGTCAAGACGAATGAGGAACTCAACATCGCGCAACAAACCGCCGGCGTGGTGGCCGAGCACAGCCGCAAAGAGCCACCGGGCCCCATCCCCATCGCCATCAGCGCACGCCACATCCACTTGAACCAAGAGACTTTCGAGAAGCTCTTCGGCGCGGGAGCCCAGCCCACGCTGTACAAAGAGATCTCCCAACCCGGCCAGTTTGCTTGCGAGGAAAAGCTCACGTTGGTTGGGCCCCGAGGTCGCATCGACGGCGTGCGTCTACTCGGTCCACTCCGGGGCAAGAACCAGGTCGAGGTCTCGCGCACAGACGAATTCAAGCTCGGTGTGGACGCCCCAATTCGCGATTCTGGCAAGGTCGACGGTTCCGCGCCGGTGACCCTGGAAGGACCGAAGGGAACCTTGCAGCTTGCGGAGGGACTGATCTGCGCCAAGCGCCACATCCACATGACGCCGACAGACGCGGAAGCATACGGCGTGGAAAACGGCGATGAGGTCGAGGTGGCCGTGACCGGTGGTCCCCGGGACTTGGTTTTCGGAGACGTGCTGGTGCGCGTCAGCAAGAAGTACAAGTTAGAGATGCACATCGATACCGACGAAGCCAACGCCGCCGAACTGTCCCGCGGTGCGGCCGGCGCGCTGGTGTACACGGATGTGACGACCGCCAACGCCACGTTGCGCAAGAAGCGTGTCGTGCGCGCAGGGTGAACAATGAAGTCCCGGCTGGCAGCGTCCGCGCTGGCAAGCACCGCGCTTGCGTGTCAGCAAGCACCCAGTCCGGCCCAAGACAAGAGCGAGCCCAGCGAACTGTCGAGCTTCGAGCTCCCCTCGCCTGCGCCCGAAGACACCCAAGGCCAGTGCCTCGACGTCGCCGAGGTGCGGGTCTGCTTCGGTCCCCAGCCAAAGCTCGTGCCGCGGCCTCTGCCCGACACCGTCGACCCCGAGCGCTTTCGATGCGTTGGCCAGGCTGCCGAGCGAAAGTGCTTCGATCGGTCGGTTCGAGCGGATGCGTTTTCCTGCAAGGACAAGCGCTGTCGACAGCGCCATCCGCGAATGCCCGATGACGGAGCCTGGGAGTGTGGAGACGTTGCCGGCGTCGTCGCATGTCGCGGCCACGCGAAAACCGCGGGCGCACCCGAGGGCAAGCCGGACCCGGGCTGGGTCTGCGGGCCCCGCCGGGGCCACCCCAAAGAGCGTCTGTGCTTGGACTTCTCTCCGGATCTGCCTCCGGGCGGCGGCCCCTGGAGCTGTCACTTCGAACACGAGGCGGGCGCGTCGGGTCGCGTTTGCATCAAGAAGGCGAGCGCGCGCGTGGGCCAGAAATGCACCGTGGCCCCCTGCCCGATCGGAGCCGGCTGTGTCGAGGGCAGGTGCCTGCCCAAAATCCTGAAAACCGATTGCTGGGGCGATAAAGATTGTCCCTCGGGTCGCTGCGATTTGACGCGCTGCAAGGACCAACCTGGATGAAGCGTCTCGGCGGCTGCTCGTTGCTGCTTGGGGCAGCCCTCAGCGGGTGCACGGAAAAGCCCCCGCCCGCCCCATCCAAACAGACCCGCACCATCGTCGTGACCACCGATGAGCCCAGAGCGGTTCGGTTGCAGAGCCTGAGCTGGAAGCCTGCCCTCACCGCCATCCGAGTCGAGCGCGGCCCGCATCGGATCGAATTGGAGCTGCCGGCGGATGACGCGAAGACCATCGAGCTGACGGCGGACGGCGCTTGCAGCCAGAGCGTCGACTTGACGGACCCTAAGACCAAGCGGGTGAAGCTCGGAGCGTTCTTTCGTGTAGACCTCGAAAACATGGCGCAGCTGGGATACGACGCGCCCTTCTCGTTTCGGGTGCAGCCGGGCTGCCAAGCCGCCAAGACCGGGCCGGTGGTATGGAAAGCGGTCCAAGGCGCCAATCTGAACCTGAGCATTTCGCAAAACGGGCGCATGGTTCACGGTCGCACACCCAGCCTCGAGAGCCTTCACGGAACGCCGCGTGCCCCGGGGCTCCTTGCTGCGTCGCCGCGCACGAGCGCGCGTACGGTGCTGTCGGCGACCTGGGAGGGCACAGAGCGCAAGGTGGAGCAACTATTCACCTTGGCCGCGCAGACTCGGGCAACCGGCCTGCCGAGCGTTGCACGCGGGCATCGGGTTTGGTTCACCGGTGCGTGGACCGTCAAAGAGCGCCCAAAGGGCTCCAAAACTGACACCAAGAGCCACGGAGACAACAGCTCACTACTCCCCGACGCGCTGGGTCGCTTCGTCCTGAGCGGCCCGGCAAAGCAGTCCCTCGAATTGACCGTGGGCGCTCACGGCGACGGTCCCCAGGATTGCGGTCGCGCCGAGTGCCATCGCGAAGTCTCCATGCATGCCCAAAAGAGTCCGATGACGACCATCTTCCAGCGCGGAGTGACGGGCAAGTTGGACGGCTACAACAGCTCCTGCGTGAGCGGCTGCCACACCACGGGGGAAATTGGTGTGGATGACGGTGGCTACGACTCGGTTTTGGCGCGCTTCGGCTGGAATCCGGCCGTGAAGATCGGCTCCGGGGCATTTGACCGCCTACCCCGGGATGCGCGGCGGGTCTCCGGTGTCACCTGCACGGCTTGCCACGGTCCCGGCGCCATTCCGGCGCCGAGTGCCGCGTGGTCCGTCCTACGCACCGCGGTATGCGCCACCTGCCACGACTTTCCCCCGGAGTACGAGCATGTCGTCCGCTACAAAAAGACGCGCATGGCGCAGAGCCAGCGTAGAAAAGGGACCGACGCCGAGCCCTGCAACGGTTGCCACACCACGGCGGGCTTCCTGGTTCGCATTGGCGCCTCGACCAAACCGCGCCAGGCGCCACCGCAGCAGTCGCACGGGCTGTCTTGTCAAACCTGTCACGCCGCTCACGCCCCCAAGACCGCGCCGCAGCTGCTACGCCTTGTTGCCTACCCGAAGGGGTTCCCCAAGCCGGAAAAATCCCCAACCACCGCGCGCGTGTGCATCGCCTGCCACGCATCGCAGTCCGGCGGCCCGGGCCAAGCCAGCCTCATGTTCGCCCGAGCGCCAGGCGTGAAGCCACCCCACGCACAACTGGTCTGCACCGACTGCCACGGCGCGCGGGATGACAGCCCCCGGGGCGCGAGTCACGATTTCGCCGTACGGGTGAGTGTGTGCTCGCGCTGCCATGAGCCCCCGGTGATGGAGAAGCGGCCGGAGGAGGGCTCCATCGCCGAACGCGCACAGGCCTTATGGAAGAAACGGGTTCGGCGACCCCTACCAACGGCAGCCCGCCCGGCCCACGCGCAAGAGCTTCCCGAAGTGGCGCGCTGGCTCAGTTTGATTCTGGACGACCATGGCGCCGCCGCGCACAACGCGCCATACGCTCGGGCGATGCTCGACGCCCTCGAGCAGGGCCGCCCCTGGCCCCCGGAATCGCCTTCCCCCGGATCCACCCCCAAGCCCCCCTAGGAACGGGAGATCACCAGCTCTCGACTTCGAGTTCGTCGTCCCAGCGAGGGGGTGGCGGCAGAATGACTTCGTCTGGAAACGACGACTGCGAGGGGCTGAGTTGGTCCAACCAAGTGTCGTGCGCTTCGTCCGGAAGGGGGATGGTGCAAGTAACGGATTGGTCGCTTTTATTCATGACAGTTGAGGTCTTTGCAATCCCTTTGCCAACCCAAAATCCCGGGCTTTGCCCGAGTGCACCTGCCCGAGGCGTCAAGCTTCTGGCGCCGCAGGGTGGAGGGATTGGCAAGGGCGACGCAGGCCATGCTTCAGCTCGCGTTTGCCAGCACCGGCCACCGGCTTTCCAGCACGGGCGCGATGGCATCCAAGAGGCTCTCGGCGTCGTCCATCGCACAGAATGCGTCGTATCGGTTTTCGAATGCTTTGCGGCCCCGCTTGCGGCGGCGGAGCCGTTGCGCGGCCTCTCGCTGCAGTCCGTCCAGACTCAGCCACCGCATGCCATGCATGGGCAACCATAGCGTCCCGTTGGGCGCGACCAAGCGCTCGCCGCTCTGATACCAACCGCGGCTGAACAGCTCCGTGGACAGCTGCTCGAGTTCTTCCATTTGCATCATATAACTGGCTCCTTCGTTCCGTACGCGAGAAGCCACTGAGCAAGAGGCGGGCCACCCCGGAAACCCGTCTAAAAAACCCGCGCCAATCCCGGGCTCGCGCCAAACTGACGACGCCTAAGGCCAAGCTGGGGTCGTGCAATGACAGAATGACAGATGAATTCAGCGTGCCGCCTTGCAGCAGCGAAAACCCGTCTGCATGCCTGCATAGATCTCGCTGTGGTTGTCCGTGGCAGCACGACACCGATTGCGCCCGACCAACCACCATCCGCCTCGCAGGATCGAACGCCTGGGTCGCTTGCGGTTGTACCGAGTCGTCCACTCGTCGACGTTTCCCACGATGTTGAAAACGCCAAAGGGACTTCTGCAGCCCGGCAGCGCATCTTTGGCCACCCGGCGGTCGATGAAAACGTCCGGAGCCGTCACGAGTTGCTCTTCAGGGAAGTCGTGATTGCACTTCTTGCCATCCCGTACGTACCCGTAGGGATAGGGAAGCGCAGCCTCCCCCTCGCAAGCGAATTCCCACTCGTCCTCGAAACACAGGCGCTTGTCCATCTTCAAACACAGATTCTGCGCCTCGGTCCAATTGACGTGAGTCAACGGATAACGGTAGCCGTCGGGCTGAAACTCGTAGCGATCGATGCAGAACGTCATCTTGCGCTTCGGGCCGGAACACTCCGTCGGCTCCGCGAACTCCGCGCAGGAGATCTTCTGCCCCGCGGAACGCCGAGACAGCCAACGCTTGCAGCGCTGCTTGGGCACCGCACAGCGCAGCCCCGACGCGAGCACCATGTCCACCGGGCAGCGGGCATCCGCTGGCTCGTAGGGCGGCGGCTTCACCCGGGGCAGCTTCCCCATCGCGCGTACGAAGCCCCGCATGCCCGGAGGATCTCGGTCCTTTTCCGACTCTTTCCAAGGCGAAGGCGACGCGCCGCCGCCCTTCTTGGTCAAGCGCGCGAGGGCCTCGGGGTCCGGCTTCTTGCAGCAGCGAAAGCCCGTCGCAAAGTCGTGGTATTCGGGCCCGTGCGCTGATGTAACGTAGGCGCAGCCCTTTCCGTTCGTGGTCTCGTCCAGATAGAAACCACCCATGGCGAGGGGGCGAACGTAGGTGCTTCGAGTCCACTCGAGCAGGTTTCCGACCAGATCGTAAACGCCGTCGGGCGAGACACAGTCCGAAAACTCGCCGGTCTTCGCCACGGTATCGTCAAGCTGGTTCAGCCGCGGGCTGTTGAGAGAAACGCTATCCGTCAAGTGCTTGCCGAACACCCGAGTCACCGGGTGTTCTCTTCGCGCCGTGTTGCAAGCACCCTTCTTTCGCTTGGCGCCGTATGGAAACGTGCGCTTACCTGGGGCCTGGCCCTCGCAGGCGAGCAGCCATTCCTCAGTGGTACAAAGGTGCTTGCCCGCGCGTTTGCAAGCTGCTTGGGATTCGCCCGCTGCAATGTATGCCTGAGGCACCGCGCCGGACTTGCTGACCGCGCGCACCTTCTTGGCCCTGATGGAGTGGTAGGGCGAGTGCGGGCGATCATCTTCGTCCACCAGACTGGCCTCCCACCGGTCCACACAGACTCGGTTTTCGACCAGGGCCATCTCGGGCGGGCATGCCGCGGGCTCGGGCGGCGGCGGCTTCGCGCTGGCGGCGGCCGGTGACGACGCACTCGTGGCAACCCGACCCGCACTCGCGCCCCGGCTGCCTCCCGCCGTAGCAGACGCCGGCGGCACGACCTTGGTCCCTGCAGGGGGGTCGTCGCAAGCGCACAGCGCCAGCACGAACACGCTCAAACCCACCCGGATCACGGGGGCACCATACCCAGAGGCGACCGAGTTAGAAAATAAAGGGCCCGGCGGTCAGGAAGAAGCGTGGCGGCATACGTCCAGAGCAGTCACGATCCCCCGCAGCTTGTGGCTCTCGTCCACCACCAGAACCCGGTGAATTCGGCGCTCAGCCATCAATGCCGCTGCGTCCTTGATGCTGGCCTCGGGCGGGAGAGACACGACGCGCTCGTTCATCAACGTGCTGACTGGGAGCTCGTCCCTGTCCACGGGCGCCTTGTTGCGGATCAGGTGCAGCAGGGCGCTCGCCTCGTAGAAACTGTTCTCGGTGTCATTCGCCTCCTCATGCTGAGCAGCCCACAGTGCGTCAGTCATGGAAAAGACGCCGACGATCTTGCCAGCCGCGTCCTCGACTGGTGAACCCAGCACCCCCTGCCCCAACATCAGCTGGACGGCGTCCTTCACGGCCATGGTTGGCGGAATGGTCGTCACGGAAGTGGTCATGACTTCAGATATGGGCGTGTCCATCGTGCTCATGGCTTTTCCGTTTGGCCGAAACCGCTACTGCGCGGCTACAATAGCACCAACATGCGTCGCGAACTCGCCGCCGCAAGCGCAGCCGTCACCGTTTCAGCTGCACTGATTGGCACGCAGGCTGTGTCTGCCACGCCGAGTCCGGCGAATGGTGCGTTCGCCTTTCGCGGTCGCGCAGCAGGTCTCAAGAAGGCGCACGCGCCGCCCTGCCCGGCCGACATGGTATCCATACGTAACCAGTACTGCGTGGATCGCCATGAAGCCGCGATCGCCGACAAAAGCAGCGGCAAACTGGCCTCACCCTATTACTCTGCCAACCCCCTCCTGGCTCGCCGAGATGCCGCGGACTGGCAGAAGCGACGCAAGCGAACTGGGCCGCACGCGTTGCGTTCAATGCCACTTCCGGACTTGCCGGCGTTCCAACAGGCAGAATCTTTTTCGCCGATTGCCTTGTCCCGGCCTGGGCTGACGCCGTCGGCGTACGTGGACCTCTACGTCGCGCGCAAAGCTTGCGCGGCTGCAGGCAAGCGACTGTGTAGCCACGTGGAGTGGTTGACCGCCTGTCGCGGCGCCGCGGGCACACGTCAGCCCTACGGCGACAAATACGAGCCGGCCCGCTGCAACGTCAGCCGCAGGCTGCACCCCGCCAGTGTGTTGCACTCGCCGGGGGAGTTTGGCGGGACCGACCCCAGACTCAGCACGATCCAAGACCACGGCTTCGCGCTCTTGATGAACACCGGAAGCCTGGACGACTGCGCGAGCCGCTGGGGCGACGACGCCGCCTACGACATGGTCGGCAACTTGGACGAATGGGTGGACGACCCCAGGGGCACGTTCTTGGGTGGCTTCTACGCCCGCGAGATGCCCTGGGGCTGTGACGCCCGTATCGATATCCATTCAGCGGACTACTACGACTACAGCACCGGATTCCGATGCTGCAAAGACGCTCTGCCCGCGGACAGGTGAGCGCCCCACGGGCGCAGTCGAGACTCAAGCCGGAATATGGAAGGGCCCGGTCACTTCGTAGGTGAACCCTGCGCTCTTCATGCCCCGCTGGGAACTGAAATAGAGACGCGTGCCCGAAGGGTCGAAGGCCGGCCCGGTGATCTCGGACTTGTCCTGCCCTTCGATCTGAACCAGAGGCTTCAGCGTGCCGTCGGTCATGATGGCGACGATCTGCATGTCGCCACCGTCTTCGGCAACGAGAATGTCACCGCAGCATGTGCCCGTGAGGTTGTCCACACCGGTCAGAATTGGGTCCGCCGCGGTCGCGGCGTCGTAGAGCACATCTAGCGTTTGGGTGTCCAAGTGCAGCGCCCACACGCGGTTGTCGCCTTTGGTCGAGAAGTAGACCACGCGGTCGAAGTAGAAGATCCCTTCGCCACCGTTGAACGCCGTGCTCTCGGCAACTTGCTCGCGGGTGGCTAGCTTACCGGTGAACTGAGGTTCGGGCAGGGGATGCCAGATGACGCTACCGTCCGGCTTTTGCTCCATCACCTCGAGCACGCCGTCACTCAGGTCCGCACGGCCACCGGGGTTGGGGCTGGTGGGCGTGAAACGATAGAAGCGACCATCTTTTTCGTCTTCAGTCAGGTAGAGCGTATTTGTGTCCGGATCGATCGCGACGGCTTCATGCTTGAACACGCCAAGCGCCATGGACTCCGCGGCATCCTTCTTGCCCATTGGGTCGCATTCGTAGACCTTGCCCAGGGCGACCTCCTCGCATGACAGCCAGGTCTCCCAAGGCGTTTTCCCGCCAGCGCAGTTGACGTTGGTATTCTCGAGCAACGGGTAAGCGTCGACCAATTCACCCTCCTTGTCGAAGCGAAGAGCTCCCACTCCGCCCGTGAAGGGGAATTCCGAGTTCGAGACGTAGACCCAACCACCATCTTCTGTGGCGAAGGTGGCGCCACCGTCCGGGAACTGGTGCCAGACGTAGTCCTTGTCAGCCAGGGGCTTTTCGCCGCTGGTCGCGAGCTTGCGAACGGAAAACCCATCCGGGAGTCGAACCCCGTCGGCATCCGCGGGCCCCAACGGACCAATCGCGCCGAGGTTCGACGCGAGCTTCGGCGGCTTCGGCAAACCGGAAGGGGTCTTGGTGTCATCCTCGCTGCTGCAGGCAACCAGCGCGGGCTTGGCCATCAGTGCCGCTAGGCCCGCAAGCCCGTTTTGCAGGAAACGGCGACGAGCTTGGGGCGGTGCGATCAGTAGGTGCGGTTTCACGCCCGAGAATGTGCCACGAACCCGGCGCGATGCCACGTCTCCTGCGGCACGAGAGCCTTGAGGGCATCCCGTCTCGGCGTCGCCAAGCTGCCGCATTTTCTGCGCCCGGGGCAACGCGCAGCAAACGCACGCCGCGGTCGAGCGCCAATCTTCAAGGGCTTTACCATGAAGGGCCCTGCTTGGTTTTTGGGGGTCGAGCGCGGGGCTCCTTTCATCCCTAATCTCGTGGCTTGTCCCGGGGCCGAGGCGGCCCCGGGGCTCAGAATCGAGGCCGCCACCGAGGCCCGGCGGCGCACGCGCCCATTGAGCGACCGCCGCGTCGCCCGCAAAGGACCGGCCCGCGCCGCAAAGTCAAGTCCGAGATCCGCACGTCCTGGGACACCTTCTGGAGTTCTGGCGCGGCGCGTCGCAACCTCGGATCTGGCGTGAACTCTCGGTCAAGCAGCCCTCGTGCTTCTGCTCCAGTGCGCCATCCCCGCAAAAGGCTTCTGAAAATCGCCGATCTCTGCGTTAGTCTGACAAGGCCCTGCACCGCCTCGTCTCGAGGCGGACATGGAGTGCCCGGTGAGCACCACTCAGACGAAACTCTGCCCGACCTGCGGTGCAACTGTATTGCACGACGCAAGATTCTGCGTGGAGTGCGGTGGCCCACTCGTGAGCGCCGGCCCGGGTAGCTACTCCAAACAGATCGCGCCGAAATCCAACCGGTCGGCAAAGAGCTCCGCGAAAGGACGAGGCGGAACCGCGCAGGTCAGGTCCGTCGCGCAAACCAAGGACGAGCCGCCGCCGACTTCCATGTCCGAAGCCCTCGCGAGTGTGACCGGGTCGGCTGCGACCGCCACGGAGCCGAGTGCTTTCGCTCCCGGAACAATTCCCAAACACGCAGCCAAGAGCCAACCACCGCCGCCTCCCTCCGCGCGAAAGAGTGGGCGGCCCCCTGCGTCTCAACGTCCCAAAGCTCCCGCCTTCGGCCAGCCTGCTGCCGAGCCAAACGACGTACCCAGCAAAGCCGATCTCGAAATGGAGTGGGCCGATCTGGAGCAAGGCTTCGATGCGATCCTGTCCGACGTCGGCGCCGAGCCGCAGACGCAGACGCACAGCGAGCCAACGAGCGCCGATGTCGCGGCAGTCGAAAAGCTATTCAAGGAGATCGCGGTGACCCAGCTCGGTCCCGTGCGTGACTTCATGGTTGAAATCGACATGGGCGATCCGACCAAGGAATGGCTCAGCGTGTGTTTGCCGGCCGTCGCGACCCTCAAGAAGTCGGCCGACAACATGGGCGTGACCACCATCATCGCACCTTTGGACCGCCTGAACGACGTGCTGCAAGCTGCCCAAAGCGCGGACGGCAATAAGATCGAGTCCGACCGGAAGACCGAAATCGTCGACGCTTATAACGCCCTCGCCAAAGAACTGCCGGATGTTTACGAAGCCGGGGTCGAACGTGACCGTCGTGAGCCCATCATCGTGCAATCCTTGTTGCGGCAGGTGCCGGGAGTACGCGAAGTGGCCCTCGACAAGATTTACGCGGCTGGGCTCAACAGCCTGAAGATCTTCCTGCAGGCGCGGCCCCAAGAGATCGCTGAGACAACGGGACTGAATCTTCTGCTTTGCGAGGACATCTGTCAGCGTTTCGCGTCGTACCAAACCAAACACGACTCTGTGCCCCCGGACGCCAAACGGCCCACGGAGCTGGATGAACTCGCCAGTCTCAGCCGCGAGCTCCAGGCAGCGAATGAGGCCTACGAGCGCGGCCAGAAAGGCTGGTCGGCGGACGCGGCCAAAGATCGCCGACAAGCGCGCAAGCGTCGAACCGACACCCTGTTGCGAGTGAACCTGGTCTTGGCGCGGCTCGGCGCGGTGGACTTGGTCAACGAGCTCGAGCGCCTGCCCTTCGAGCGGAAGGTGATCGCAATCTATCAGTACCTCGAGGCAGCACAGAAGGCGCAGAAGTCGTGACAAGCGAAGTGGAGCAAGAATGGCGGAATTGACACGGGAGGAAGTGCTGGCGCGGGCCCAAAAGGGCCAGAGCCTCGCCCGGGAAGAGCTGAACGGTTTGGACCTATCGAAGGCCAATCTCACCGGCGTGGATTTCAGCCGCGCAGACCTCGACGGCGTCAACTTCGAAGGCTCCCAGCTCGACAACGCGAAGTTCAAGAACGCCAGTCTGCGGGAGGCCTTCCTGGCAGGAGCAACGCTGACGGGTGCCAACCTCGAGAAAGCCGATCTGGAAGGAGCGAATCTCTCCAAGGCGAACCTGACGAGCGCCAACTTGAACCGCGCGACCCTCGAGGGAGCCAAGCTGACCGAAACCGTACTGGCCACAGCCAACTTGACCAACACTCAGCTCGACTCCGCAGAGATGGGGAAGGCCGTACTGGAACGGGCGGTGCTGGCCCACGCGGAGATGGTCGAGGCCTATTTGGGTGGCGCCAACCTGAGCGGAGCCGATCTGAGCAACGCAGACCTCAGCTCCGCTAACCTGGAGGAAGCCAACTTCAGCCAGGCCACGCTGAGCGACGCGGAGCTGGCCGAAGCCAAGGCCCCTGGCGCCAACTTCGAAAGCGCCTCGCTTCTCCGCAGCAATCTGCGCTCGGCGTCCTTCGAAGGCTGCAACCTCAAAGACATCGACGGTCGCCACGCCAACTTCTCGGACACCAAGCTCTCCGGCGCCGACCTGACCGGAGCAAAACTGTTCAGTGCCCAGACCAGGACGGGGAAGTTCGACGGCATGACCGCCGGCTGGATCGACAGCAGTCCCGAGGGCACGGGTACCAAGCGGGTGACGGGGGACGACATTGCCGCATTCCTCGCCGGCAAGAGCGCAGCGATCCCGAGCACGACCCGCTACTTCGGGGAGGGCGACGTGCTTCGTGACGCTTCCCTCGAGTTCGGAGCGGGGTCGGACGTCGAGATCGATAGCCGCTTCGAAAAATGCAAGATCGCGCTGAGCGAGGGCACGAATCTGGTCATCGGAGAAGCCGGAGTGCTCAGCGAGTGCACCATCACCGGCCTGGGCAACATCACGATCCACGGTCGTTTTTTCGAACGTCAGAGCCCAGGCATCATTGGCCCCAGGCTCCTGGTTGTCAGTGAACAAGGCGCCGTCGTTGGCGCCGTCGAGCAGGCGGAGGAGCGGACGCAGTTCGCCTTCGCTCCAGGCTGCTCGTTGCGAATGAAGATCCTGCGCGCGCGCGGCAGATAAAGCAGAGAAGAAGGGTGAGATTGCAATTATGACCAATTCATTTGGCGGGAACGCAGGAACCAACAAGCAAACCCTCATCGAGGAGGGCACCAATCTCAAGGGCACCCTCTCTTCGAGCTGCCCGATCATGGTTCGGGGTCGCGTCGATGGCGAACTCGACACGCCTGCCTTGTCGGTGAGCCCGAGCGGTGCCGTTCACGGCAAGGTCCAAGTCGGTGAGCTACGCAGCGAAGGGGAGCTGGCGGGCGAATTCGATGCGGACACCGTGAGCCTTTCGGGCTCGATCAAAGACAACACCGTAATTCGCGCCAAGACCCTCGAGGTCAAACTGCAGAGCGAAGGCAAGATGCAGGTGATGTTCGGTGAGGTCGAACTCAACGTCGGCGACGCGCCAAATGACAAGGCCGAAGCCAAAGGTAAGAAGAAGGGCAAGAAGGACGACGCCGGCGGGGACACTCCGGAAGGAGAAGGCGGCGCCTGAGTGAAGGGAGCCCCTAACCTAGGCTCCGCCCGCGCCACCGCCTGCCCGACGCGCAGGAGTAGTGCGGCAGCGCCGCCCCAGGGATGCACCCCTTCGGGTATCGCCCCTTGGGGCATCCCCAGGCGCGTCACCCCCCCGCACCGGAATCCGTTCCACCTGCGCCGGAGTCGCTGCCGCCGCGGCAGCCCGTCCAGAACCGGCGCGGCGCGCGGGCCGTGCGAATAACCAGCACGACGTGAGATTGGCCTTTTCCCGCAGACCTTGAGCTCAAGCCCGGCGGCAATCAGGCTAGGTAGCGACCAGCCCGCATCACAGCCCGACCATCGATGTCCAGATCAGCGCGACACGCGGTGAGAACCAGCTGCCCGGCGGAATCCCAATCCGCTCCGGTGAGTTCTGGCAGGGTCATTCCCAGCGCCAAGTGCAGGCCGGGTAGCGTTTGATCCACGATCAGGGTGCCACTGGGCTCGCTCAATCCAATGTTGGTCCCGAAACTGATCAGCCCAACTCGGTCGTAGTTGGCGCCGCTGCGCAGGTACTCGTCCACGGACTGGGCCGCAGACGTATCCTTGCACTCGACCCGACTCACTCGGCGGCCATCGAACTTCAGCTTCAGGGGCGTTGCGTCCAGCAGCCGGCCGTCGAGGCCCGGGATCCCAGTGATCGAGGCGTTCACGACGAAGGTTCCCTCCACGGACGCGGGACTCGTCAGCAGCTCGCCGGCGGGCAGGTTGAGCCAACGCCCGGGGCGGATGATGCCGCTGTTTTCCACCCACTTGAAGCGCGGGTCCAGGCGCACCGTCAAGTCCGATCCTGCATCGCTCCTGAGCTGCACTTCCGAGTCCGGGCGCAATCTCGCGCGCAACTGCCGCGCGGTGTCCGCGATTCGTCGCGGGTCCACGGCGAGCCCAGCGACCATGGTGCGTGCGGTGAGACCAAGCATGTGCGCGTGACGCATTCCGTTGCGCTTGGCTAGCTCGACCACATGCCTGCGCAGCGCGACCTCATCGCTGCCACTGCGAGCGATGAACACGCTGGCCTCGGCATTTGCCATCGCCTCCTGGGCCACCGGTGGCAATTCCGAGAGCGGCCTGGCCCCGTGTTCATCCAGGTCGATCACTTGAGCAGTCGCCTTGACCCAAATCGCCGCTTCCTTGACCGCCTCCGCAAGTTGTTTGCGCTCCAAGTCACAAAGCACGACGACCCGCTCGCCAGGCACCACCGAGAGCGCGCCTTCCACGACCCGACGTGCCGACGAAAGCAGATCGAAGTCGACAGCCGCCATGCGCGGCGCGGTCCAACGTTTGGAGGGCGGCGGCTGAGTCACCGGCGGAGGGTGTCACGCCCCGACCGGAACTTCCATTGCGCCCGGCTTTCGCGGCGCGGCAGCGGACAAACCTCGGTTTTGGCGCGGGCTTTTGGGCCAGGGAGCACTCAGCTTTGTCGCTTGAGCCACGCGCGCGTCACGTCTAGGTTTCGCCGGCTCGACCGCGCGCGAGCACACCGTCCGCGCGGACCCGGAGCCCCGGGTCGACTTACATATTTTTGCTCAGGAGGCAGATCATGTCCGAGGTTCGCTACGACAACCGAGTTGCAATCGTTACCGGCGCCGGCGGTGGTTTGGGCCGCAGCCACGCGCTGCTTCTGGCCAAGCGCGGCGCCAAGGTCGTCGTGAACGATCTCGGCGGAACCATGGACGGTACGGGCGCAGGCACCTCGGCCGCCGACAAGGTCGTTGAGGAGATCAAGACCGCTGGCGGAGAAGCCGTCGCCAACTACGACAGCGTGGATAGTTGGGAGAGCGCCGCCAAGATTGTGGCGACTGCCAAAGAATCCTTCGGCAAGTTGGACATCGTCATCAACAACGCGGGCATTCTGCGCGACGTGTCCTTCATGAAGCTGACGGAAGAAGATTGGAACAAGGTGCTGCAGGTACACCTGTTTGGAACCATGTTCGTTTCCAAGGCAGCGTGGCCGCTGCTGCGCGAGGGTGCCTACGGCCGCGTGATCAACACGACAAGCGTTGCGGGCCTGTATGGCAACTTCGGCCAGACCAACTACAGCGCCGCAAAGATGGGCATCGTTGGGCTGACCAAGGCCCTGGCTCAAGAAGGCGGCAAGTACAACATCCGCTGCAACTGCATCGCTCCCATCGCCAAGAGCCGGATGACCGAGGCCATCACGCCGCCGGATATCCTCAAGAATCTGCTGCCAGAGTACGTGACACCCTTGGCCGCGTATTTGGCATCCGAGCAGTGTGAAGAAACCGGCCAAGTCTACTCGGCAGGCGGCGGCTACTTCTCCCGGATCGCCGTCATGGAAGGTGCAGGCATCGGAATTCCCGTCGACAAGATCTCCGTCGAAGCCATTGTCGAGCAATGGGGCGCCATCAACGACATGAGCAAGGCCAAGGCCTACAGCAACGCCATGGAAGCCGCGGCCGGGCCCTTCAAACAAGCCACGAGCTGAGCCGGGAGCACGATGATGCGCTGTTTGGTCCTGTCTGCGCTGTTTGTCCTGGGTTGTGGTGCTGGTGGCGGGGCGCCGGCTCAGTCCTCGGAGCAGGCAGATCCAAGCGGCAGCAGCGGCTCCGCTGAAGCAGCGCCAGGCGCGGACGCACCCGGAGAGAGTGCGCCCGCGCCGAGCACTGCAAGCCTGGACGTCAAGCCCCCCAAGAAAGGCACGGTCGCATCCGAGAGTCGCAATATCAAGATGGACTTTCAGATGACTCTGCACCGTGGCGAGAGCCCGGCGGGGATGCAGAGCGGCACCTGGACCGTAGACGAGCAACGCTCGATGCAGGTGCGCGAAGTCGGCGACAACGCCATCACGTTGCTTTCCGTCGTGTACGGCAAGCGCATCGCTCAACCACTACTCGGCATCGAGAAGAAGCCGGTCACCGCGGGCAACAAGTACTTGGTCAAGGCTGGCGCTGGCGGCGCTGCGGTCACGGATTTGGACGGTGGCCAAGTCAACGCCGAGCAGCGGGACGCCGTGCTGAGCGAATTCGGCTACGTCGGGGCTCCAAGCCTTCTGCTCGCGGTCGTCGCGAACAAGCCCGAAAGTGGCACCAAGACGACCTTGAACACGCGGCAGGCCCTGGCGCTGCTCGGTGAAGTGCCCGGTCTGAACATCGACAAAACCGAAGTCGTGCTGAGTTACGTGGGCACCAAGGACGCTGGGCGCAAGCAGGCGACATTTTCCGCCGAGGTCAGCTCGGAGATCGTGAGCGGCAAGACCGTGTTCGGCTTCAAACTCAAGGGGCCCGCGGTCATCGACGTCGCCACGGGTTGGGTCAGCTCCCTAGCTCTAGAGGGGCCGATCAAGCCCAGCGGCAAAGTAAGAACCAAGAAGGGTCTGCTCGACGTGAAGGGCAAGGGCACGATCAAGATCGCCCGAAGCACCGAGTTCTAGTTCGTTCACTCGAAGTGTGTGGGTTCTTTGGCGTCTTCCCGATCGATCTCTGGCGCGCTGGCAAACTCGCGCTGACGCGGATCGATGATCTCGCGATGGACGAACTCGCTAATGCGAACGATTTCCGGCGGGAACTGGTTGTCGCAGTAGACACCCTTCTTCCGGTCACCGATACGAACCTTCACGAACCACTGCGTCCCGTCTTGCACTCCAGGATCACGATACTCGCTCTGCAATGAGAAGTACTTTTGCTCGTTTAGAGTCTCACGCAGCTTGGCCATCTTCGCCTTGTCGACACGGAACTCGGCGGCGCGCCACACCGTGCTGCTACCCTCTAGTTTGGCGAACGTGTAGCGGGCCTCTCCCGTGGCCGCGATGCGAAGCACGTCGAAGCCATGCCATCCGCTGCCCTCACCCATCACGAAGGCGAAATCACCGTGGTCGAGCTTCTCGTTCCAAGCCGTTTTCGGTGACATGCAGCCGCCCATGCCGAGCCAAAGGACCATAGCTGCCGAGAGCAGTGCGCGACGACTGATAGAAACCATGACGCCCGCAGGCTAGCAGGACGCGCCTTCCGGGGCGCGAGCAGCACACGAAACGCCCTTCTTTCCCAACACTTACGACCATGGCATCGGTTGCTTGCCCGACCGGACCGGCAGTGAAACGCTGCGCTGCGCTGCTGGTAGGTAGTTGGCGGGGAAGCCTCCCCTAGAGGCGACGTAGCAACGCCGAATTTCGAGGAACTCCATGATTCAAAAGACCATCACATCCCTAGGACTACTCACCGTCTTCATCGCCGCCTGCGGGCCACGCATGGCCCCTGGAATGGGTGGCACCCGCGAGTCGGGGCAGAGCAAGCTCATGGGCGAGACCTTCGCGGGCAAGAACGCCTGCAACCCCGAGAACCACGAGCGACCCTTCATCATCGAGTGGGACGCGACGGACATGAGCCAGTTCGAGTCCATCACGGCCACGGATGTCGTGGTCGTGAAGTACGAGGGCTGCAAGCTCACGGTGCTCGACGGCTGCAAGGACGACTCGGTACGGGGAAGCTATGGCACCTATCGGCCCGTGGAGTGGACCAGCGGTTCCCTCGAGAAGATGGAGATCAAGAGCGAGGCCGAGCTCTACGCCAATCTGCCCCTCGGCGTCGCCTCCCTCGGTGGGCGCGTTTCCGGCGGCGAGCAGTTTCGCATGGAGTACTACGTAGCCGGCACCCGAAGCGCGACCCGCCCAGCGGTCTACGCTGGCGACATCAAGGAGAACCCTGGTTGCCGTGGCGCAACCCACTTCGTCTATGGTTACAACCTCGGAGCCTTTGCCCTAGGTAGCAAGTCGAATACCTCGGCCGAAGCCGATGCGAGTCTGTACGGATTCGGAGCTGGAGCGAAGAACAAGCAGTCCCAGAGTGCCGACAAGAAGGGCGGCGATTTGGGCGTGTGCAAGAAGGATTCGGCCACGGAGATCGAAGGCTGCACGGCGCCCATCCGCCTCACCCTCCGCAAGATCGAAAAGGGCGAAAACCCCGATGTTGCCGCCCGCAAGGCTCCGGAGACGGACGCGGCGGCCAACTTGGCAGCAAAGGTGGACTCCAAGTTCGAGGCCAAGGGCAAAGCGGGAGAGCACTTTTCGAGTGCGCGGAAGAAGTTCGCCTCCGGCGACGGCAAGGGCTGCCTCAAAGAGCTCAATGCCCACGACCGGCTCAATCCGAAGGACAAGTCCACGGCGGCAGGCTCCGGCTACCCCCACTACCTCCGCGCCATGTGCGTCATGAAGTCCGGCAAATGCGACGCCGGCAAGAGCATGGCGCGCAAGGGTCTCCAAACGATGCAGGGAACCCAATCCACCCCGGAGCAAATCGACGCGCACGTGGGAGCGCTCGCTTCCAGCCATTGCCAAGGCAAGATGAGCGATCGTGACGCCATGATGCAGGCGAACCAACGCCTGATGCTGGGCAAGTCGACCGTTGCCGAATGCAAGAAGAACTACGCCACGATCAAGCGGCTGATGGGCAAGGTCAAGCCGAAGGGTCCGGATGACACGGTTGTTGCCAACATCCCTGGCAACCTCTACGTCATGGCGTCGATGTGCGCAGCAAAGGCAGGCGACTGCAAGACCGCCTTCCAACTGTACAAGGACGGCTACCCACCGAGACTGCGCAAGTTGATGGAGAAATCGAAGCCAGAGATGAGGGAGAAGCTCATGCGAAACGCCTTCGAGGCCACCAACCGAAGGTGTATGAAGAAGAAGTGACCCGTCACGGACTCTTCAACGCCACCATCGCGGCCGGGACCCTGATCTGGGCCGCCGGCTGCGCCTGCAAATGCCCCCCGCCCCCCAACTGCCCAACCCAGCCGCCACCTCCAGCCTATACGCCGCACGCAGCGACAGGCCCGGGGCAACCAACCGACGTCGCGCCGACCGCTCAACCCACGCTGCCGCCGCCGCCGGGCCCCACGCCGAATTCCGGCACCGTCACGCCAGGTGAATTGGCGCAGCTCACGCAATCTCTGACGGGCAACATTGCGCAACGCAACGCCAAGGGTTGTCAGGCCGACCTCGCCAAGATACGGACTCTCGACGCTCGCTATGAGTCGACCCTCGTGGTGCAGCGCGCCCAATGCGACATGGTTTCCGGGCGCTGCAGAAAGGGCCGCGCCGGAGTCACCCAGTACTTCGCCCAACAGACGAACCTTTCGGCGGATCAGGCGGACAAAGCCGTGGAGATGATGACCACGCAGTACTGCCCCGAAAGCAAGATGACAAAGCGGGAGCAACTCTCCCGCGCCGCACAGCTTCTGAGCCGCGGCGCCTACGTGGAGAGCCGACTGGACTGCGAGCAGAACATCGCGAAGGTGAGAAAGCTCTCGAAGCAGGTCAAACCGCGCAATCCAGACGACCAAACGGCAGAGAACTGGCGAAAATCTCTCTTCCACATGGGCGCAAGCTGCTACGCGCGCGCTGGCAATTGCACCGCTGCGTGGAAGGTGTTCAAGGCCGAGTACCCGAAGGCCAAATTGTCCAAGCTCAAGCCCGATATGCGCCAGAAGATCATGAAGCAGGCCTTCAGCGCCATGGTGAAGCGTTGCAAGGGCGCGCCGCTTCCTTGATGCTGCGGCCCATGCAACGAGCGCCTCTGACACTGCTGCTGATCGCCAGCGCGGCCGCTTGCCAGCAGGCTAAACCCAGCACGGACAATGCAGCCCCGAGTGCGTCAGCACCGAGCGCCGCAAACCCTCTGGCGACCCCCAGCTCAGGCAACGCCACCCTTGCCGGCGAAATCGCCGAACTCGGCGCGTCCGCAAACCGCAAGATGCTCCACGACGATGGCAAGGGCTGCCTGGAAGATCTGGACAAGCTCAAGGCCCACGCCCCCAAGTTGGCCAAGACCATGAGCGCTTTGCGCGCTCAGTGCCAAATGCTCGCTGGCGACTGCCAGGCAGGCAAGAAGCTACTGGCGGGCTACTACGTCCGGCAAATGAACATGGCGCCGGACCGCGCCCATCGGACCGCGGAAAGCATTGGCAGCATGCGCTGCCGCGGCACTGACATGACCGAGCGGGACAAGCTCTTGCGAGCCCTCTGGGAGATCAGTGACGGCGCGTTCATGAACTCCCGCAAGGACTGCGACAAGAACATCGCCCTGGTGCGACAGCTCAGCGCCAAGGTCAAGCCCAATGGCCCCGACGACGGCCAGGTCAAGGGCGGACCGCGAGCGCTGTTCCACAATGGGGCGGCGTGCCTGGCTCGCGCGAAAGACTGCGCTGGCGCCTGGCGGGTGTGGCAGGAAAACTATCCTGGAGACGCCTTGAGCAAGCTCAGCGAGACCCAGCGACGTGAAGTCATGGCCAAGGGGTTTCGATCGAGCATCGAGCGTTGCAAGGACCACGTCTTGGGTGATGTCGCAGGCGGGTCGCCAAAGGCACCGCCTAAGAGCGCGCCCAAGCTGGGGGGCGCTCCGCTCATCATGCGGAAGTGAGACGGGCCGGACTTTCAGTCCACGTCATCCAAGGGCGCGAAGAGATCGTCGATGTCATCGGGCAGTAGGCGCAGCTTGCCCACTTCGTCGCCGAGCAGCGTATCAGCCAGGGCGCGCTTCTTCTGCTGTAGTGCCAGCATGCGCTCCTCGACGCTGCCCAGGGCGACCAGGTTGTGAACGAACACAGGGTTCTTCTGGCCGATGCGATGCGCGCGATCCGTCGCCTGCATCTGAGCTGCTGCGTTCCACCAGGGGTCGTAGTGAATCACCGTGTCGGCGCGAGTCAGGTTCAAGCCGGTTCCCCCAGCCTTCAGGCTGATCAAGAAGACATCGGCCTCTCCGCCCTGGAAGGCGTCAACCAGCCGATGGCGCTCCGTCGAGGCTCCTGTGAGGGTCACATGCCGGATCTCGCGCTCTTCGAGACCTGCGGAGAGCAGGCCGAGCATCCGCGCGAACTGAGAAAACACCAGGATCCGCCTGCCGCGCCCCAACTCGCTCTGGACCATGGCGAAAAAGGCGTCGGACTTCGCCGACGCAGTTACACCCCGGGCGGCGTCGACGGGAACTAGGCGAGGATCGCAGCACACCTGCCGAAGCTTGGTCAGCGCATCCAGAATCATGACGCTGGAGGCTTCGAAGCCCTGCTTACGGATCGCACTGCGAACATCACTGTGCGCCGCGACGCGAATGCTCTCGTATAGGTCTCGTTGCTCACCATGCAGATCGACATGCCGCACCAGCTCGGTCTTGGGCGGCAGGTCTCGTGCAACGTTCTCCTTGAGACGGCGCATGACGAAGGGCGACACCCGGTTACGCAGGGCAAGCAGACGGCTTTCGTTACCTTCGCGCTCGATAGGGTAGCGAAACCCGGTTCGGAAACGCTGCGCCGAGCCAAGCAGCCCAGGCAGGACGAAGTCGAACAGGCTCCACAGCTCGTCCAAGTTGTTCTCAACGGGGGTGCCCGTCAGCGCCAACCGGTGCCGAGCACGAAGTGAGCGGGCGGCTCTGCTCGCCTGGCTGCGCGCGTTCTTGATCGCCTGCGCTTCGTCGAGAACCACGTAGTGCCACTCGGCCTCCTGGAAGCGCTTCAGATCACGCCACAGCACCGAATAGGTCGTCAGCACGACGTCCGCCTTGTCGGTGCGCTCCCAGGCGCTGTGACGCTTCTTGCCATGCAGCACCATCACGCGCAGGTGCGGAGCGAACTGGCGGATCTGTTGCTTCCAGCCATGCACAAGGCTCGTCGGCACCACGATCAGGGTCGGCACGTCCATGCGACGCGCCTCCTTCTCGATGGACAGTAGCGCAATGGTCTGAAGGGTTTTCCCCAAGCCCATGTCGTCGGCCAGCACTCCGCCAACGCCATGGTCTCGTAGATGGCATAGCCAGGTCAGACCATCGTGTTGGTAGGGGCGTAGCTCAGCGCGCAACGCCGCCGGCTTGGGCGCGAAGTGCGGCCCGGCACTCAGCTTTCTCCCCCGCTCCACTTTGTCCACACGGCCGCGCCACTCAATTTCGCTACCGCCCTCGAGCACCGCATCTTCCAAGCGCGCAAGAGCGGCCACCAGGCAGTCGAGCAAGTCGAACTTGGGCTTGGACTCGCCGTCATAGAGTTCGCTGAGCACGTCCAGGATGGGTTCCAAGCGTTCCCAGGGGATTGCGACGTAGCGCCCGTCCCCCACGGGCAGCGCACGGCAGCGCGCAACGTGGCGGGATAGCGCGGAAAGCCGCCCGCCCTGGGGCGCCTCCTCCAACAGCCGCAACAAGGCCGGCACCAAGTCCACGCGGGTTCCATCGATTTCGACGCCGAGCTCCAATTGAAACCAGTTACCCGTGTCGTCGGCGTCGGAAACTTCGGCAACCCAACGATCGCCTCCGGGTACGACCTGGAACTTGAAGTCAGCGTCGGTCTGCACGTCCCAGCCCAGGGCGCGCAACTCTTCCACCGCGGGGCCGGAGAACGAGCAAATGGCGTGAACGTTTTCGTCCACGTTGATGACGTAGTCGGCCTCGGAGTCGTAAGACGTGATCAACCCATCCACGCACTCCAACTCGACGGCGCCATGGCGCTCGACCAGAGCCTGAGCGCGACACTCCGCGGCATCGTCACGCTCGACATCGTCGTCGCTATCCGCTTCGAGCCAATCATCACTCCGGCGTGGTCGGACGAGCCGTCCGTCATAATCGAAGCGCAGAGACAGCACCGCCACCTCCTGCTCCCTGAATTTGCCATCGGCTTGTTCGACGATCAGGCGTTCCGAGTAAAGCCGCAGCCGCACTCGAAAGGGACAGTCGGCATCGGACCAAAGCCGCTCCGGACAAGGTGATGCTTGGGCTGAAACTTCCACAATAGGCTTAGATCAAAAGTCCGAGTGTTTGTCGATCCAGAAATATCTCGACGCCGGACTTAGATCAAAATTTGGATCCTGTGTCGATCCCTTTCTGCACCTTGCAGCGGCTCATGACCCAATAAAGGCCGATAGGCGCGGTCGGTCATTGGCTTCGGCCTTTCTCGCGGTGTCGCACTCCATCCTACATGGCCGGCTGCTTGCATGGCCGGCTGCTTGCGGGGTGGGTCTCCAGGGCTGGCGCGCTAGGCCGGTCGTGGTTACACCAGTTGCATGCTGCTCAATCGGGTCGAGAAGGCCATGATGAACAACCCCGTGCGCGCGGCGATCCAGCGTCACTACGAGGCGCGGGTGCTGGCCGACTTGGGTGGCACGGTCAACGGGAAACACTGTCTCGAAGTCGGCTGTGGGCGCGGGCGCGGCGTGGAGATCATCTTCGACGTGTTCGGCGCGGCCAAGGTCGACGCTTTCGACCTCGACGCCCACATGGTGGAGTTGGCGCGGAGGCGAGTCCTGGGCCGCGGCAGCAGCGTGCGCCTGTGGACTGGCAGCGTGACGGAGATCCCCGTCGACGACGCGAGCTACGACGCCGTCTTCGACTTCGGGATCATCCATCACGTTCCGAACTGGCGTGACGCCCTGGCTGAACTGCACCGTGTGCTCAAGCCCGGAGGGCGCTTCTACTGCGAAGAAGTCCTGGCGCGCTTCATCCTGCATCCGCTGTGGCGGCGGTTGCTCGACCACCCCATGGAGGATCGCTTCGACCAGGAAGGCTTTGGCAACGCCCTCGCCGACGCCGGTTTCACGGTCCAGCGCAGCCAGGCGCTTTTCGGCAGTTTCGCCTGGTTCATCGCCGACAAGGCCGACGCGCCCGGCACTTCTTGACGCCGATCAAAGCGCCTCGCCGCGAGTTGCGCTTTGATCCACGCAGGAGGAGGACTGCCATGGACGAGTTTTCCCTTTGCCCCCGCTGCACCCGCTACATCAAGGACAGCGAAACCGATTGCCCTTTCTGTGCGCGCGGGCGCCAACTGCGCGCTGGACGCGCGGGAGTGAGTGCCGCGGTCGCAGTGGGGCTGTCCTTCACCGTGTCTGGTTGCGGAGGCAGCGACGAGAGCGACGGCAGCGGAGGCACCGGCGCGACGGGTGGCAGTGGCGCGACAGGTGGCGGTGGAAGCGGAGGCACCGCGGGCCAGGGTGGCCAAGCGGGTACCGCCGGCACCGGCGCGCAAAGCGGATTCGGTGGCGCCCTACCTGCCTATGGCCCTCCTCCTCCCATTGACGGTGGAGCTGGCGTTGGCGGAACGGCCGGCACGGATGGCGGCACCGGCGCGCAAAGCGGATTTGGTGGTGCGCTTCCCGCCTATGGTCCACCGCCCTTCGACGCCGGCTGAACAAGAACACGCCCCGGTTGCTGGTTGGGTTTGGGGTCGAGCGACGCGCTTCGTGATACCCGACGGAGTGCTGTGGCGGCGTTGGGCCACTACTCTTGCCCTGGGCCACGCTCGCCCACCGGCAAGTTGTCCATGGGCAGCGGAGTGCATAAACCGAGGAGCCTTGATTGCGAAATCGACGGCCTCGCGCTCGTGTGGACTCATCCGCCGCAACGTCGGCGAAAAGCGCCCGGCCCGTCTCAATTGATGATCACGAATACGCCACGGGCAATGCGCTGGCCCATTCGGCCGGCGCATCTTCAACGGATAGTTCGAAGCGCGCCGTATCTCGAAGTTCGCCGGGAGCCTCTTCGACACGGCGTAGGACCTCGCGCTGCCCTCGCGCGAGCAACTCCAGGGCCCGATGATGACAATAGGGGTTGTTCCCAGCCCTTCCCAATAGGGTGCTCGACGTCCAGATGCAGCCACCCTTGCATGTCATCGCGTAGTAGCAAGATCGGCACTGGCCCCAGAGATCGTCCAACAGAAAACCTCGCGTGAACTGCAGCTCCGGTGCGTGATCCCAAATCTCGCGAATCGACTTGCTCCGGACATTCCCGCCCACGAAGCCTTTGGACGCCATGGCCGAGCAACCCTTGATGTCACCGTTGGCTTCGATGCCAATGGTCCGGATCCCACCGCCGCAGCCGCTGGAAAAGCCAGTGCGGGTTCGGTCCTTGCGCAGAAGGTACTCGTAGGGGCCGAAGTAGCCGACGTTGTTGCCGGGCCAGAGGTGGACGCCATGGTCGTCGCAGCGCTGTCGCAGCTCGGCGATGCGCGGCATGACCTCGAGAATGTCGTAGGGCTCGAGCCAGAGATCTTCAGCGTCGGCCGCGCGGCCCATGGGCACCATGAGTTGCACCTGCCAACCGTAAGCGCCGCTGGCGATGGCCACATCGGCAATCGCATCGAGCTCTCGGAAGTTCTTGCGGTTGATCTGCGTGTTGCAGCCCACAGGCACGCCCGCGTCAGCGAGGTTCTGCAAAGCACTGCGCGCACTGGCGTGGCTGCCGGCGATGCCGCGTAACTCGTCGTGGGTGGACTCGGTTCCGTCCACGGAAACGCTCACGGCGGTGATGCCGGCGGACTGGGTCGCTCGGGCCAGCTCTGCGGAGAATCCGCGACCCCCGGTCACCATGGTGCAGTCCATGCCCCGCTCGACAATGGCCGCGACGATCTCGAGCCAGTCCTTGCGCAAGTAGGCCTCGCCCCCATGCACAGCCACTTCCGCCGTGCCCATCTCTGCGAGCTGCTGCACGACATCCAGCGCCTCTTCGGTGCTCAGTTCTTGGGGGTGACCCTTGCCAGCGCGAGTGCCGCAGAAGCGGCAGCGCTGATCACAGCGCAGCGTGATTTCCCAAACCGCAAGCAGGGGCTTGCACTCTGTCTCGACAACCGGGAGGCGTTTGGTCCGTGGCAGCGCCATTCACCGAGCCTACGCCCCGAGACGACGGGAGCCCCATGAGATGCGTCAGCCGGCCTGGAAACCCCACGGGCTAGGGTCGGCCAAGAGGGCGCGGCTGATCAGATCCGTGACGCGGCGAGCCAGCGAGGTCAGGGCACCTGGACTTCGGTTTCCGGGGGTCAGCCGCCCATCGAGCCAGAGCATGCTCATGCCGTGCACCAACGACCACGCACCCGCGATGACGACCTGGCGCTCCGCCGGATCCGCGCCACCATGCTCACGGATCACGTCCCGAGACGCCGAATCGAGGACTTCGTACGCTCGGGCTGAGGATCCCAGGAAATCCTCGTCTTTGCACGCCGAGAGCTCTCTGCCGAACATGAGTCGAAACAAGCTGGGATGCTCGGCGGCGTAGGTGACGTAGGCCACGCCCGTCGCGTTGAGGCGATGCACGGCTTGCTCTCCGGCGCCGAGCAGCGCCTGAGACAAGGCGTCGGTGAGCTCGACGAAGCCCTCGGCGGCCACGGCGGCAAGCAGCGCCGTCTTGTCCTCGAAGTGATGCGCTGGCGCCGCATGGCTGACGCCAACTCGACGCGCCACCTCACGAAAGGTGAGCGCGCCGATGCCATCTTCGGCGACGATACGACGGCTGGCGCGCACGAGCTCTTGGCGCAGGTCGCCGTGGTGGTAACGCCCGGCAGGCTTTCGTTTCAGCGGCTTTTTGGGTCGTTTGGCGCGAGCCATGCCCAATCTTGACAGCGTAAAGATTCGAGCGCAAGCTTCTCGTCGCCCACAAAGGAGTGCCCCGCATGGCAACGATAGCTCGCTACGACCGTTTTCGGCGTTTGGACCAGGACCGCTTCGATGTCGTCATCATCGGTGCCGGGATGGGGGGCCTGACCGCGGGTGCTCTGCTTGCCCAACGCGGTCGCAGCGTTTTGGTGCTGGACCAGCACTACGTTCCCGGTGGCAATGCGACGATCTTCAAGCGCCCGGGCTACGAATTCGACGTGGGCGTGCACTACCTGGGGCAGTGCGGCAAAGACGGCATGCTGCCGCGGATCCTCAGCGCAGCGGGTGCCAAGGGCGTGCGCTTCGGTCGCATGGACCCGGATGGCTTCGACACCATCGTGTGCGAGGACCTCGAGTTTCGCGTACCCGTTGGCATCGAGGCCTATCGCGCACGTTTGATCGAGCACTTCCCCTCGGAGCGAGCCGGTATCGATCGCTACGTCGACCTACTCTCCGCCGCAGCGGATCTGCAACGCGCCGCACAGAAGCCCCGGCGCGCCTTGCAGTGGTCCCGGGGGCAAGCCTGGAGCGCCCTCAAAGCGCTGCGCTGGGTCGATTCCACTCTGGGCAGCTTCCTGGATAGTTGCACCCAAGACCCCCTATTGCGCACGGTTTTGGCTGCGGAAAACGGTACCTATGCGGAGCCCCCCAGTCGCGCGTCCTTGGTCCTGCACCTCGGGCTGATGCTTCACTACCTCGAGGATGGCGGCTACTACCCCCTGGGCGGCGGACAGGTTCCGGCCGACGCGCTAGCGGACGCCATCGAGTCGGCTGGCGGCAAGTTGCTCCTGTCCACCCGGGTCAAGAAGATCCGAGTGCAAGGCGGCAAGGCCGCCGGAGTCGAACTGGAAAACAAGCACGTCGGTCGCCGCTTCGTCGCCACCGACACGGTGATCTCCAACGCCGACATCAAGAAGACACTTCTCGACCTGGTCGATGCCGGCGCGGTGTCCCCCAAGACCCGATCCCGGGCCAGGAATTGGGAAATGGCTCCAGCTCTTGGGGTGACTTACCTGGGCATGAAGCAAGAGGCACTAGGAGAGCGCACTCGAAACACGAACTATTTCGTGTACCCGAGCACGGACATCGAGGGTTTCTATCGCGACTGTCGTGCGGGTCGCATGACGGACGCGCCACCCGTTTACGCCACCCTGGCGTCCCTCAAGGATCCGGACAACCCACGCCTCGCGCCAGAAGGCGTGTTGAACCTGCAGCTGATGACGGTGGTGCCCAGCCAACTCGCAGCCTGGGGTGTCACCGAAGCCGAAGCCTGCGACGGCAGCTACAGCGACTCGGAAGCCTACGCCCGCTGCAAGGCTGAGTTTGCCCAGCGCATGCGAGCGGGCGCCGCCCAGGTCTTCCCGACTTTGGAAGACAACGTCGTCTTCGAAGAGGTCGCGACTCCCCTCACCCACACCCGCTACACGGGTTCGACGGGCGGCACGTCCTATGGCCTGGCCTTGATCCGCAGCCAGTTCTTACATCGCCGGCCCGGTGCGGAAACCGAGATCCCGGGGTTGCTGCTGTGCGGCGCCAGCCTGCGCACGGCTCACGGCATCATGGGCGCGATGACCAGCGGCGTCGTGGCTGCCGCGCACGTGGTTGGACGCAGTGTGTACAAAGAAGCCTTCGGCGGCGCTCACGCCCCCGACGAGCCGGCTCAGCTGGCCCAACCCGTGCCGGCTGCCTTGCGCACTGCTGCGTCCCTGCGCAGCGAGACCCACGCCGAAGCCCGACGCTGAGGTTCTTCCATACCGGACGGTCTGGTTCAGCAGACCATGTCGACCTCGGAAACAGGCTGTTTTTCCAGTCTGAGTGAATGGCACGGGCACTGCACAAGCCGAGGCCATGATGCCCTCTGCTCGCGGTTCCAAGTGGTTGTTCCTCGCTCCGTTGATGCTGGCCTGCACGGGCGAGATCTCCGGCCCGGCCGTCGATGGACCGGTATGCGCCGCGCCGACGAACTGTTTCGAACTGTGTGTGTGCTCCGCGGGTGATCCACTTCGATGTCGCGACGCCTGCGGAGACGACATCACGCCGATCCCGGATCCCGGAACCTCGAGCGGCGGCAGCTCCAGTGCGACGGGCGGCTCGGGTTCCACAGCGGGCAACCCGTCGACAGGAGGCTCCGGAGGCACCAGCGGAGGACAGAGCGGGGGCGCGACGTCCACGGGGGGCGCGACGAGCAGCGGCGGAACCTCGTCCACGGGCGGTAGCGGCAGCGGCCCGCTGCCGGCCACCGGCGATCTCGCGCGAGGTCTGTCGATCCAAACCGTGGCCATCTATCAGGGCACCAAGGTCACGCTGTTCAAAGGAGGCAGCCCAGTCAACGACCGCAACGGGCCCGTGGTGAGCGGTCGCAACGCGCTAGTTCGTGTATTCGTGTCGCCGGAGTCCGGGTTTTCGTCTCGTGAAATCGTCGCGCGCTTGGACCTGGGCAACGGTCCGACCTTGGACGCCAAACGCACGGTGTCCGCAGCATCGACGGATGGATCCCTAGCGAGCACCTTCAATATCGAGGTACCTGCCGCACGCATCACTCCGGGGGTGAACTTCTCCGTGTCGCTCCTGGAGGCCACGTCCTCCAGCGCGACGGGCTCGACGTCCGGCGCGCGGGCGCCGAGTTCGGGAACGATCGCCCTGAGCGCCGCCGCCACGGGAGGCGACCTCGAAGTCGTGCTCGTGCCCCTCGTCGTCAACGGCATCAAGCCGGACGTCAGCGCCTCGCGGCTCCAGGAATACAAGGACTACCTGTACCGGCTCTATCCGGTGCCCAACGTCAAGCTCACCCTGCGCGACCCGGTCACCCTTCCGGGCTCCGTCTCGGGCAAGAGCGGCTCGAGTTGGAATGCCGCCCTCGACAAATTGCTCAGCGTGCGCTCCGGAGACAAGCCTGCGAGCCAGAAGTACTACTACGGTGTGCTGACGCCGCAGCAGAGCTTTAGTCAGTACTGCGCCGGAGGCTGCATCGCGGGCCTGTCCCCCCTGGCCAAAGCCGGGGATGTTTGGGCCCGGGGTTCCATCGGCTTGGGCTTCTTTCCCACCGGCGGCTACTCGGGCAGCGGCGACACCATGGCCCACGAGATCGGCCATGCCCACGGTCTGCCTCACGCGCCCTGTGGCACCTCGAACGCTGGCCCCTTTCCCTACTCTGGCGGCAAGATCGGCGTTTGGGGTTACGACTTGATCGCGAAGAAGCTGATCGACCCCGGCAAATACAAAGACGTGATGAGCTACTGCGATCCGACGTGGTTTTCGGACTACAACTTCGACAAGTTGTTCACCCGCCAGCAGGCCGTACACGGCAGCGCGGACTTCATCCTGCCGGATCTCCGGCGCGCGCCGGGTCGCTACCGCACACTCCTGGTCGAAGAAGATGGCAGCGTCTCTTGGGGACAGGACAAGGACCTCGGCTCGTCACCCCTAGGTGACGAGCGCACAATCGAGCTCAAGGACGACAGCGGCAAGGTCGTGGGCAAAGTGACCGGCTTCGACTACCCCGTCAGCCACTACGGCGGCAGCATGATCTTGTTACGCCAAAGCAGCCTAGCCGTGTTTCCCAAGGCGCGCCGCCTGCGTCCGACGCACCTGACCGCAAGCGTGAAGCTGTAGGGGACTTCGTGCCTCGTGCGTGGGGCTCGCTCAGAAGGGTTTCTGGGTGCTGAAGAGCGGGGCGCCAACTGCGGCGAGGTCGTTGCTATTGGATACCCCACGCGGACCGCTGAACCCATGGTCGCCGCGGACATCTCCCGATGACGTGTTGAAGCGCCACATCCCCCAAAAACCCAAACCCGCCCCCTGACTCAGTCGGCCGAACCACAGAGCAAGCGCGTCAGAGCGTGGGCATGGGCGGTGAGGGCGTCGCTTTCCTCAAAGGCCGCGAGGGGGTCGTCGCTGAGGCTGCGACGCAGATCTCGATCGCGACCGTAGGTGGTCAGGAATAGCCGCGCCGTTTGGGTACGGAACTCTGGGCTCATGACCATGAGACGATTCTGAGCGGCGAGTAGCTGCTTGTGCACCTTGCCTTTGGCACCTTCACGCCACTCGGACGGCATCAGCGCGGCGATGCGCTCGAGGTGCCGCAGTTTCAGGGGCTCGACGAGGTGGTTGTTGAGCACGAAGCCGAGCAGGACGCTCAGCACGACGGGCTCCGGCCCCAGGGCGTCGATGCAGTGTGCAATGGCCTTTTTTGCAGGCACCCGGTGTCGATAGGACGAGATCGAGAAGAACCAGCGATGCAACTTGCCGCGTACGGCACAAGCCGCGAAGTACTCGGCGGTCATGGCGAAGGCCTCGCCCATGAACGTGCCGGGCAGGCAATCTGGATCGGCAAAGACGATGGCGGCGCGTTGCTGGCCGAACACCTGCCGAAAAGCCACGGCGTGGGCGCTTTCGTGGAGCAAGTAGTTGGGCGCAGGGCGGTTGTCGTCCAGATCTTTCAGCTTGAAGAAGTCTGGGCGTTTGTCTTCCAGCCAGCGCAAGGGCGGCATGCTGCAGCGGTGGGGGATCAGGCGCGAGTCGAGGAGCGCCTCCAGGCCGAGCAGGGGAAAGCCGAAGTAGGAGCTCTTGTCGGGCACGAAGCGATAGCCCCGCGACAGCGCTGCGTCGCGCACGCGGCGCGCGAAGGGGTTGGCTGCGTAGAGGTAGCCATCGCCGACGACATCGCGGATGGAGTTGGGTCCCGTCGCGTTGTCGTGGGCGGCAATGACGTCACGTAGTTTCACGTCGCGAGCCTAGTCACGATCCCATCGCCGCTGGAACGATGGCCCTTGGCGGCGCCGCGAACCGCAAACCCAAAGCCAGGTGGCGCAGCCGCAAGCCGGACAGGCGACGCGACCGGGTCACGTGGCGCGCCAGGGCACGCGACGCGACCGGGTCACGCGAGGCCCGGCTCAGTTGACCGGGAAGGATGCGGTGGGAGGAACACCTGCCGCTGCAGGAGCGGCGGGCGCAGGTGCCACCGGAGCGGCAGGAGGCATGGCGGCAACGGCCGGGGCGGGCGGCAACGCCGCTGGCGCAGCGGGCAGTGCGGCAGGTGCGGCTTTGGGCACGAACACCACGCGCTTGGCTTGCTTCGCGGGCGGCGCCCGCTTGGTCTCCGGCGCTGGCTCCTCCGAAGCCACTTCGGGCTCGGGCGCGGCCTCGGGCGGAGCGGGTACGACGGCTGGCGGCGGCTTGGCCGCGCCGGCGACCTGTGCGGGCTGGGCCTTCGGCGCAACCACCATCGCCGCCGCAATTGGAGCGGGTGGCGCAGCCACGGCAAGCTCTTCACTTCCGCTTTGGGCGGTCGCGATCCCGATGCGCACCAAGGCCACCACGCTCATGGCGGCAAACGCGCCCATCGCGAGCGCTACCCCGCGGGAGGCCCGTCGGCGGCGTTTGAGCTGCTCGGGGGAAGGCGGCGGAGGCGGCAGAGTCGTAGGATCCTCGAGTTCGGGCTCGACGGCGACGTCCGCGGGGCCACCGTCGTAGGTTCCCGCATCTCCGACCGCGAAAAACGCCTCGTCGGATAGGTTGAGGCCGTTGGGACCATCGGGTAGCGTGATCCGCTCAGTGGGCGCACTGGCCACATCTGTGCCACAACGTGCCGAGGCCACGCCCATGCTGTCAGACATTTCTAGGTTAAAGTCTAGGCTCGGTCGCATCTTTGCCTTCCTTTCATCCGTCGCACACACACCACAGAGCAATCACCGTGCCGGGATGAGCCAGACGGGTTTTCCAGTGGTGGCGGCCGTAGGGCTCGTGTTGGCGTTAGGGATCCCCAGCGCGGCGCGTGCAGAAACTGACAATCCAGTGACGCCGGACGCACCGGCGGCGCCAGCACCACTGCAGCCGAAAGCTCCCTGGTGCGCCAACGGCCTGGAAACCCTGGGCGACGGCATGTGCGCTTTTTCACCCGACAAGCCGGGAGCGGACAAAACTCTGGTGGTTTTTCTCCACGGCGTGATCAAGCCGGACACGAACTGGCAGTGGGCCCAGCAAAACGCCATCGTCCGCTCCGCCAAACGAAAGGGCTTCAGCGTACTGATGCCTCGGGGGCGGCGGGGGATCGGGCCGGCGCAAATGAAGGACTGGTGGACATGGCCCACATCCGTGCGGGCCCAGCGGGCGGTGCAAGCCGAGCTATTCGCGGAGTGGAAAAGCGCCCGGAAGAAGCTCGAGGAGCGTCAGAAGGCTCCTTTTCGGAAAGTGCTCGTGATCGGCTTTTCGAACGGCGCCTACTTCGCCACAGCTCTGGCACTGCTCGGCACGCTCCCTGTCAACGGCTACGGCATGTTCGCAGGCGGCGCAGGCGCCAAGTACTTGGTGGGACCCGCTCGAGGAACGACCCGGCGGCCGCCGATCTACGTCGGCTATGGGCTCAAAGATCGCGCGCACAAGGCGCCCAAGGGACTAGCCAAGGCGCTCAAGTCCCTCGGCTGGCCTCACAAGGAGGGCGTGCGCAAGCGCGGCGGGCACAGCATGGGCGCCGCGCAACTGGACCAAGCGATCGACTACTTGCGCAGCAACTAGACACGTTGCCCCAAGCCCAAACTGCGCCGACTCACTAGCCCGATGGGGGCTGGGCGGCAGGGTCGCGACCCCGGGGCAGGCTGCGACTCACGAAGGCCAGGCAAACCAAGAGCAGCGTGAGCAGGCCCGCGGAAAACCAATACGGGTACTCGGGACGGAGTTGATACAGACTGGTGCCCGCGACCGGTCCCAACATGCGACCCAGAGCGTGGGACGAGCTGTTGAGCCCAGCGGCCGCACCTTGCTCATTGTCCTTGACACTCAGAGACACGGCGGCGCTCACACCGGGCATCGCCAAACCTTGGCCCAAGCCTTGAACGGCCAGGGCAGCGGTGAGCTCCCAGAAGCTATGGGCGAAGATCAACCCCACGAAGCCAACCAGGGCAATGGGAACCCCCAAGCGCATCAATGTCGCCGGCGACAGCCCGGTCCGACGCACGATGTAGCCCTGGGCGAAGACCGCGACGATTCCATAAAACACCAGGGCGAGGCCCACGGTTTTGGCCGTGGCCTGGGCGTCGAGAGAAAGGCGATCTTGGTAGTAGAAGGCCACCGTCTGCTCCATCGCCACCGACGACAGCGACAGAGACAACCCCACCATGAGTAGCGGCCACAAGCGCTTGGTCAGCGCGCCGGAGCGAGCCTCCGTAGAAAGCGCGACGTGCTTCTTCGGTTCAGGCAACTTGAACCAGACGAAGGCGGCGTTGAGCAGAGCAAAGCCGGCGGAGAAGTAAACCGGGGTGAGCAGGGATATGGCCGCCAGCGCACCGCCGAGGGCGGGGCCAAAAACGACGCCCAGGCCAAAGGCGGCGCCCACCAGGGCCATGCCTGCGGTGCGATCAGCGCGCCCGGTGGTGTCAGCGATATAGGCCTGCGCCGTAGGCAGGGTGGCGGAAGAAAACGCACCACCGATCAGTCGCGCGACGAGCAAACCACCAAAGATCGCCGCGTGACCGAAGTGCCCCCCGAGCCCTAGGCGGGCAACCACCGCAAACAAAGCGAAGCTGGCGGAAAACCCGACGATGCCCATCATGAGCACGGGCTTGCGCCCGACCCGCTCGCTGCGTCGACCCCACATGGGGCTCAGCAAAAACTGCATCAACGCGTAGCTGGTGGACAGCGAGCCCACCTCCAACTCGCTGAGCCCGAGAGCACGCCCCAGGGGCGGCAACACCGGAAACAGCACACTGAGCCCCAGAATGCTGTTGAAAACTGTGATGAAGAGCAGTGCCCGGGGGCTCATGGCGAGGGGAGCATACTCGACGCGACGCTCACAAACCCCGAAAGTGCCTGGCTTTCAAAACGCGGCCACAGTGGTAACGTGTCCGAGCAGTCTGCCGCCGCGGCACCGAAACGGATTCCCTATGCTCAGAAAAGCACTCAAGTTCAAACGTGACCAAACCCGGCCCGCGCCCAAGGCGCCTTCCAAGAAGAAGAGGAAGAAGGCCAACGTAGACACGTCCGAGCCCGGGGTGAGCGCGTCGGACAAAAGAGCAGGCGGCAAGTCCTCCGCCAAGAGGAACTTCTCCAAGTCGGCAGACAAGAAAGCCAGCTTCGCCCTGGAGGACTCCAGCAAGAGCCCGAGTCGAAAATCCACCCGTGGCAGCAGCAATCGGCAGAAGCCCGATAGCCAGCTGAAAAGGCGCACAACCCGCCGCGCCACGGCGCCTGCCAGTCGCGCTCGCCGCGGCAAATAAGCGGTTGCAGCATCCAGTAGACTTGGGGCGGCGTCCTAAGACATTCTCCCGCCCGTGAGGAGCGAGGGCCAGACAGCCGATGCGGTCCGCGGTGGCCGAACGCGCCGCTCGAAGGTCGCGTTGTTGCTGTGTACGTTCATCCTGTGGCTGGCCGCGGGCGTAACCGCTTGGCCGACTCAGAGCACCGCGCAATCCTCGAGCCCCAACCTCCTTGCGGGGCGGCTGCCCGTGAAGTCCAAGGGCGTGGCGCGGCCCGGGCGGCTGACCGATGGCGCTGCGTCCACACGCGGCGACCATTGGAAAACCGATCGCACCGCCGTGTTCCGCTCCAGGTCATCCTTCGTGGAGTACGACCTGGGAGAAGAGCTGACCGTCACCGCTGGTTACCTACTGGGTGACGGTAACGATAGCTACGCCCTGACCATCTCGAAGGACGGAGAGAACTACCAACCGCTGTGGGAAGCCGGGGCTACGGGAGGCAGCGGCATCCAGCCTCGGCTCGCAGACAGTCTGAATGCGTCCGGCCGCTATGTTCGGATCACGGCTACAGCCGGAGACGCTTCCTACTCCATCAGTGAGGTCCAACTCTTCCAGGCCAAGCCCGACCCCTGGCCCCCGAAGCTCCCGGAACGACCCGGTATCCCGCCGGACGAGCGCATGCGCAACCTGACGCTCAGCTTCGGCCTCTCTCTGGCCGGCTTCGCCTTGCTCGCCTATTCCGGCGCACCAATCTGGTGGACGTTGCTAGTGCTGTTGATTCCCGTGTTCGGAGCATGGGAGCTGAGCCGCGCGCTTCAAGACGATTGGCCCGTGGCGCAGCGGCAAGTCGCTCTACTGCGCGGCACTATGGCGCTGACCGCATTGATCGCGGTCCTGCGGGAGGCCTTCGCGCCTCGTAAGTTTCGAGCCAACGGCACGGCTATTTTGGCGGTTTTGGGGGTATGTGCGGTGGTATCCGTCGCGTCCTTCTTCAACCTTGGGCGCCCCAGTATTTGGATCACAAGCTGAACGAACCCAGCTTCGTGCACAACTTCGACATGCGGGTGTACTACCCCGTCGCGAAGTACTTCAAAGAGCTGCGCTTCGATGGCCTGTACATGGCCAGTGTCGCAGCCTACGCCGATGACGACCCAAACGCGTCTCTAGACTCCCTCGCCCACGTGCAGTTCCGCGACCTGAAGACGCACCGCATGACCAGCGTTGCGCAAAGACGGACGGACATCGAGGCGGTCAAGGGACGCTTTTCCCCGGAGCGCTGGGACAAGTTTGTCGTGGACATGCGCTACTTCCGCGAAAACATGGGAGTCCGCGACTACCTAGGCAGCATGCATGACCACGGTGGCAACGCGACGCCGGTTTGGTTGACACTCGGGCACTACATTTTCGCCAGCACCACGGCGAGCAACAAGACTCTCTTCGCGGCGGCGATGCTGGATCCTCTGCTGCTGCTGATCGCGTTCATCGCGATCGGTCGCACCTTCGGCTTGCGCACTATGTTCGTATCCATGGTGCTGTGGGGCGCCAACGACTTCTACATGTTCGGCACCAATTGGGCTGGCGCCACCTTGCGTCACGATTGGATGGCCTACCTTGCCCTAGGTTTGTGCGCTCTGCGCAAAGAGCATTGGGTGCTGGGCGGCGCGTTTCTCGCTGCTTCGGCCATGATCCGCGCGTTCCCCGCCATGGCGCTGATCGCACTGGGGATCCCTGTGGGCTATTGGCTCGTGGCACAGATCCGCGAAAAAAAGGCCATGCCAAAGCTGGGGGAGATCCTGGTCGCCCAGCGGCCCTTCCTTCGGGTGGCCCTTGGGGCCACGGTCACCGTCGCGGTGTTGTTCTTGATCTCTTCGTTGGTGCTGTCCTTCGACGCTTGGACGGAGTGGCTGCACAAGGTTTCGCTGTTGAACAAGGATCCCCACGTGAACCACGTCAGCTGGCGAGGCCTCGTGGGAGGGCCGGATGGTGTTCACAACCGCATCTTGCGCGGCCGCGTTCCGGTCTACGTGACTGGTATCGCTCTCTACGTTGGCCTGATCATCCTAGCCGCGCGCAAGCGCGCCTTCGTGGCCGTGGCTACGCTGGGGTTGATCATGATCCCCGTCGCATTCCACCCGGCGAACTACTACATCCACTTCATCTTCCTGATGCCGCTCATCTCCATCGAGCGACGCATCCGCGGAGCACGGCCCGTGGCCTTTGGTGACGCCTTGATGTGGAGCGCATTCCTCTTCGTCTGCGCAGCGCAATACTGGACGACGCGGGAATCCGATCTCGGCCTGCACTTCCATTTTGCCGCGGTGTTGCTCTTCGTCGGCGTGACCGTCGGACTGCTCTGCCTGCTGATCCAAGACATGGCGGAGGAGCGCGGCGTGATGGCGTTGCTCGAACCCGAACTGGCAGGCGCCGGGGGCGCTTCGGCGCAGCTCTTGGATTCCGCCCCAGACGCGACCGACGCCCAAGACGACCGCTCGTCCTCGCCCGCCGCGAGCGACGAGAATGGGAAGGCCAACGACGACCCGGAATCTGACGACGACGCTGCATCGGACAACGACTCGGACGCAAGCGACGAAGCGGAATCGGGCGCCCCGGCGCAACTGGACGAGGGCGCAGAGGCGAGCGACAATTCCGACCCGGACGACGAGGCCGACGACGACGAAAGCTCCGACACGAACGCCAGCGACGACGCGGACACAACGTCCGCGGAAGGAGGCGACTCAGACTCGGAGTCGGAAGACGAGACGGACGCGGTGAAGTCCGGAACTTCCGACGACGACGACGATTCTGCTTAGGGTTCAGCCCAGTTCGCGGCGACGGCCGCTCGGCTATCCAAGCCCGTCTTGGTCAGGATCCGGTGCACGTGGTCCTTCACGGTAGCTAGACTGATTCCGAGAGCAATCGCGATGTCCTTGTTGCGGAGCCCAGTCGCAACCAGACCCGCAAGGTCTGCTCGGATTTACCGCTCCCTGTAAAGGAACCAGGCCCGAGCGCTCCCAATCGAGCTGCATCCGCACTGCACGGCCCAGCTCGAGACGCGAGGCCCGCGTCCGCCCAACGCCGCGAGCCATCCCGCTCCCTCTTCCTTCCCAACCTTCCCGCCTTCCTGTTCATTCTCCCACTCGCGTATGCGCGCGTACGCGAGTCGACAGCGGGTCGATGGGGCTCTGTCGCGAGACCGGCTCAGGCTCCGTTACATGGAGTTACAGATCCGAACAGACCCAAACCCTCTTCCTTCCCAACCTTCCCCACCTTCCTGTTCACTCTCCCATTCACAAGAGAGGGTCGACAGCTAGTCGATGGGCGCGCCCTGAGCGATCCAACGCCCGAGAAGCTCTCGCTCCCCGGGCGTCATCTTGGTCTTGTTGCCCAAGGGCATGCTCTGGGTCAGTACGGAGCGCTGATTGATTTGGGGTGCGTAGGCTCGGATCTGCTCGCCGGTGTCGAAGATGACTCCGTTGGGCGCTGACTTGAAGATGTCGTCGGTGGGGTTGGCGGAGTGGCAGGTTGCGCAGCGCTGGGAGATGACGTTCCAAACATCCGAGTACGCCACCGTCTGGCCCTCGGTGCTGGCGGCTTTCGGTTTGGAAGCGATGATCAGGGCGAGCATCGCAAGCGCTGCGGCCGGCAGCAGCCAACGGTTCTGGCGACCTTGGTTGCGCAAGTTGAACCAATGACGCGCCCCTGCGCCAATCAGTGAGATCGCCGCTAGCACGATCCAATTGAATTGGTGCTCGAAGGTGTGCGGGTAGTGGTTGCTGATCATGATGAACAGCACCGGCAGGGTCATGTAGTTGTTGTGTAGGGAGCGCTGCTTGGCGCGGGCGCCACTCGCGGCATCCGGTTCTTTGCCCGCTCGCAAAGCATCCACGAGCTTGCGCTGGCCTGGGATGATCACGAAAAAGACGTTGGCCGCCATGATGGTGCCGATGATGGCTCCCATGTGGATGAAGGCGGCGCGGTTCGTGAAGATCTGCAACAGACCAAAGGCGGCAGCCATCGCTAGTGCAAAGCCCACCGCGGCGAATGCCAGAGGTACCCGCACCAGCGGTGTGTCGGCCAGCAGATGGTAGATGATCCAGCCAACGGCCAGTGAACCGAGTCCGATGCCCACGGCCGCACCGAAACTCACGGGCGACTGGTCCACGTCTATCAAATAGGCGCGACCACCCATGTAGTAGACGAAACCAAGCAAAAAGAACCCGCTGATCCACGTGGTGTAGGCCTCCCACTTGATCCAGTGCAGAGTTTTCGGCAGCCGCTCGGGAGCGACCTGAAACTTTTGCACGACGTAGAAGCCTCCGCCGTGAACGGACCACAACTCCCCAGCCAGGCCCTCGGCATCTTCTTCGCGCTCGGGCTTGCGTAGGTTTCCGTCCAGCCAATTGAAGTAGAAGGAGCTACCGATCCAGGCGATTCCCGCGATGATGTGCAGCCAACGAATCAGCAGCGAAATCCATTGATGGAAGTGGGGGTCCATTTCTCGAGGAGGCAAATTCTATCGGAACACGCGCCAACGGCGCACATTACGCGCGAAGCGGCGACGGCTCCGAGGCGTGCGGCGGAAGTTTCCGGGATTTACTCGGAAACTGAATGCAATAGCGGCCCGCAGCTGGCCTGCCTGCGAGGGCGCGTGATAGCCTTTTGCGGCAAATCGTTCACCTTTTTTCTTGAAGCATGACCGGTCAGAGCGACGAAATCCCCCCCGGCACAGTGGTCGGCGGTCGCTACCGAATCGAACGACGACTCGGTAAAGGAGGCATGGGCTCCGTATACGAAGTGGAGCACGAGGTGACGGGGCACCGCTTGGCGATGAAGCTGCTCGATCCCAAGCTGACCACGGATGCGATTGCGCTGGAGCGGTTCCGACGTGAGTCCCGCGCGCCGGCCCGCATCGACAGTGACCATGTGGTCAAAGTCACGGACGCGGATGTCGCAGCGGAGTTGGACGACGCCCCGTTTCTGGTGATGGAGCTGGTCCGCGGCGAGAGCTTCGACGACATGCTCGAGCGCCGCGGCCGCATCGAAGCCGAGGAAGCGCTGACCTACCTACGTCAGATCGCCCGCGCTCTGGACCGCGCCCACAGACTGGGGATCATCCATCGGGACATCAAGCCCGAAAACCTGATCCTGACCTTGCGAGACGACGGCTCGCCGTGCGTGAAGCTACTGGATTTCGGCATCGCCAAGCTGACCGAGGCCTCGGGCAGCGGCATGCCTTCCAACACGGCGACTGGCGAAGTGTTTGGAACGCCTTTGTATATGTCGCCCGAGCAGACCCTCGGGCGAACTGACCGGATTTCTCCCCAGACGGATGTTTGGGCGCTGGGGATCATCGCTCACAAGCTACTTGTGGGCTCCGAGCCTTGGACTGCAGAAACGCTGCCCCACCTGATTGCTCAAATTGCCTACGAGCCCCTGCCCGTACCGAGCGAGCGCGGTTCCGAGCTCGGACCCGCCTTCGACGCTTGGTTCAGGCGTTGCTGTGCACGCGAAACCGTCGACCGTTTTGCATCCGCCGGAAAGGCGGTGCGAGAACTCGGACAGGCTCTCGGGATTCGAGACCTGGTGAGCTCGTCTCAGCATGCGATCCCGCCGCCGGAATCCGATCCCCATGAACGGACCTCCAGCGCATTGGCCGAAACCGCGGTAGCGAGTTCCCACGGCGCGATTGGCTCGGACACGCTCACGGCTCAGGTTGCACCAGGCAAACCCAAGTCGAGGGTGTTTGTGGCAGCGGGCATCGGCGCGCTTGCGATCATTGGAGTCGTTGCGGCCATCTCGGTACGCTCCGCGCCAACCTCACCCACCTCGGAGCCCTCCGGCAACGCCGCCACCGCGCCCACGCCGACGACGCCCACGGTGACCCCGCAGCTCACGCCTGACGCCGCGGCGGAACCACCCGCCGAAGATGCGGGAGTAGCAGCTCCGCCATCTGCCTCGGTGCAGCCCAATAAGCCCGCGGCTCCACGACCGGTTTGGCCTGGCCCCCGCCCGACGGCCAAGCCAACCGCCCCCAAACCCACGCCGACCCCAGCCGTCACACCTACGGCCACCGCCACGACCACCGCTCCTGCCCCCAAACCCGACCCCCTTAGCGGACGACATTGATGCTGCCCTACAAAAAGATCGCCGGACCCTGCTTGTGCTTGGTGGTGCTCCTGACTTCACCGGGTGCGAAGGCTGCGGGTGAAAATGCTGCAGCGGCGGAAGCGCTTTTCGTGGAAGCCAAGGGGCTCACCGCTCAAGGCAACTACAAGGACGCTTGCCCCAAGTTCCAAGCCAGCTACAAGTTGGATCGCACTCTCGGCACTCTGCTGAATCTGGCGGACTGCCACGAGAATGTCGGCAAGGTCGCGTCCTCTTGGGCGGAGTGGGGCGAGGCCGTGGAAATGGCCAAGCGGATGGGCGACGACCGCGTCGGCTTTGCAACCGAGCGGCGTGACGCGCTGGTGCCGCGGCTGCCGAAACTCACTGTGGCTATCGCGCAACCGGTGGCGGCCCTGGACGTGTACCGAGATGGAGTACGCGTCGAGCCCGGCGCGTACAACCTGGCGCTCCCGGTCGATCCGGGCAGGCACAAGCTAGTCGTGCGTCGCGGCGACAAGGTCTTGCAAGAAAAACGCGTCGATCTGGCGGAAGCCCAGCAGCAGAACGTGAGCTTCGACTTAGTCGCCTTGGACAAGCAGTTCCCACCGCCAGCGCCCGCGCCGCCGGGGGGCGGACCGGGCCCGGGACCGGATCGGGGGCCTGTCTCGAGTTCTCAGAAGACGATCGGCTACGTGGTGGGCGGTGTTGGCGTCGCCGCGGTTCTGACCGGCGTGGGATTCGGCGTGGTGGCGCTGAGCAAGAAGAGCGAGGCGGATGAAGCCGACGCCTGTGCTGAGCGCTTTTGCAGCAACAAGGGTCTGGATGCCGCTGATTCCGCCAAGTCTTTCGCGGAGATCGGCCAATGGGTCGGCATTGGCGGCGTGGTGGCGACGGCGGTCGGGGCAACCCTGATTCTCACGGCGCCTAGCAGCAATCACGCGACGGGGCGGCGGCGCTTGACCGCATCTCCTTGGCTTTCGCCCAACGCGGGCGGCCTGAGTGTGCGCGGAGAATTGTGATGCGGCGCGCCCTCGCATCCGCTGTCATGCTTTTCGTGATGGCGTCGTGCGTGAGCGCACTGGGTATCGACGAAGAGCGACAGTCCGCGGTCACGGCCTTGTGCCAATGCGTTAGTGGCCCCTCGAAGGCCTTTGAAGACTTCGACGATTGCGCGCGCGCGTTCAATAGCGACTTGGATTCGGCCAGCGCGGGGACTCGTGCCGCTTGGCTCCAGAACTTTTCAGAAAACAGCTGCCACGAGTGCAAAACGCCCGTGGACTACGTGAAGGAATGTCTGCGCATCGAACCGACCTGCAGACAATCGATTGAAACCTGTAACCCGGGCAAGAGCCTCCCTTGCTGCCCAGGCTTGAGCTGCAGTGGCGGGCAGTGCCAATGACGTCCGAGCTTCGCCGCAGGTTCATTTGGGTTCCTTTGATGTCCCTGCTCTCTCTCGTGGGCTGCGCGAGCCTGCTCGACGTGGATGGCTACGAGAGCTCCCCCGAAACCCTGTGCGACTTACTGGACCGCTGTTTTGAAGACGAGGAGCTTGGCGCCTGCAAGGTCAAAGTAGATACGGCACTGGACACGGCTCCGGCGGATGTGCGGGCGCAGTGGCTTGCGAAGTTCCTCGATCTCTCCTGCGCCAAACAATGCACCGGCGCGCGACGCTGCCTGGATCTGGATCCGCTCTGTGTAGGCGCCACACAAGCTTGTGAGCGCACCGAAGACTGCTGCGGCTTTCTGACTGGCAAAGCGGACTGCCAATCGCCCGCCGGACAAGACGTCAAGCAGTGCTGCCGCCCCCTAGGAGTCGACTGCTCGGCGGAGGCTCCCTGCTGCGATGGGCTCAATTGCGATCCGACGACAGGCACCTGTGGCGGCGTCGAGTGCAAAGATCCGGGAGAGAGCTGTACGGACAACGCGGAGTGCTGCACCAAGAACTGCCTCCGCGGACCGGATGGCAAGGGCACCTGCTTCGAACAGGTTTGCTTCGAGAGTGGCTTTCCCTGCGTACGCCAGGAGGAATGTTGCGAGGGGCTCGCCTGCGACGAAGGTACCTGTCAGGTGCCGTTCTGTGCGGCGACAGGGGCCCCATGCGACCCGGGCAATCCGAACGATCCAAAGTGCTGCGAGGGCAGCTGTGAACCTGTCGGCGCTGCAGGCCCCGTAGCTGGCCCGGGCGGTCCTGTGACGGGTGTTTGCATCAAAGACGGCTGCTTCCCGCAGGATTCCGCCTGTGATCCCAATAGCGCCGTGCCCTGTTGCGGTGACAAGGAGTGCGTCAAAGTGCTCAATCGCTGCGGAACGACCTGTGGCCGCCAGGGCGGCTACTGCGTCAAGGACGTGGACTGCTGTGGCGGCCTGACCTGCGATCAGCAAACGAATAGCTGTGAGACCTGCAGTACGGGCTACTGCAAGTTCGACGCGGATTGCTGCACGGGCAAATGCAAAGGCGCTACGTCCAATACGCCCGGTGTGTGCGAGCAGCCCTGCAACCAGCTAGTGAAGCCGGACTGCACGCACAGCATGACCCAGACGGGCAGTTTGCTCGCGGAGCGAGACTCAGCGACGGGCACCCTGACCCATTGCGACAACTCGGCGGGCCAGTACAACGTCGACCAAAAGTGCGTGGAAAGCGTGTGCTCCAAAGACGCCTACTGTTGCTGCACCAAGTGGGATAAGAACTGCGCAAACGCGGCCAAAAACTGTCAACCAGCGACCAATTGCCAAGTGCTGCCACCGATGTGCCAGCACGACATGGCAACGGAAGGCAGCGTTTTGGCGCGGGAGCCCCAACCCGGGAGCTACAAGCATTGCAACCCAGGCGGGCTTCCTCCAAAAGCCGTGAAACCCCTGTGCGTCGAATCCATCTGCAACATCGACAAGCACTGCTGCTGCACGGGTTGGGACACGCTCTGCGTTGCTCAGTACAACGCGCGCAAGACTTTCGACCCCGCATGCATGTGAGGGCCGGGACTCAAAGCCATCGCTGCTAACCCGCGCTCAGGGCGCGAACGAGCGCCTGAAACCGCCCGCCAATCGAGACAGCACAATCGAGCCCTGCGCAATACCGCAGCGGCACCCGCCTGCGAAATGTCACTCACTGGACAAAAACCTCCACTGAAATTTAGCATAAACCCCGTAGAAATGCGGGATGTCATATCCACAATTCCCCGGGCCACCTAGGTTCCGGGGCTGCGGGCAACCCGCGTCCTCGAGGGAGGTTCCTGATGCGTTCACATACCCATTCCATGTTCTCCACAGCAGTGCTGCTGGGCCTCACTTTCTTGCTCGGCTCCTGTGACAAGAAGAAAGAGGAGCCCAAGGGCAAGACCACCCAGGCATCCGCCGCCGATATCGCCGCGGGTAAGAAGATCTTCGAAACGACCTGTCAGGCCTGCCACACGATTGGTGGCGGCGACCGCACTGGACCGGATCTGAAAGGCATCACGGAAAAGCGTGAGCACGCCTGGCTCGTCAAGTGGATGAAGGACCCCATCGAGATGGGCAAGAGCGATCCCATCGGGAAGAAGATCCTCAAGGAGTGGAAGAACGTGCCCATGCCGAACCCCGGCTTGGATGAGGCAAAGATCAACCAAGTGCTCGGCTACATCAAAGCGGCGAGCAAGGGCGGCGCGGCGGTTCCGAAAGAGGAGAAGTTCGTCGCCCTCAAGGGTGAGAAATTCGAGAAGGCCAAGAAGATCTTCTTTGACCGCTGCGCGGGCTGCCACGGCACGCTGCGAGCTGGCGCGACGGGCCCCAACATCCTACCGGAACGCACCAAGAAGATTGGCACCGCAGCCCTCAAGGCGGCGCTGACTAACGGTCTCCCTGGCGGCATGCCACCCTGGGGCAAGTTGGGCGTCCTGACGGATGAAGAGATCACGATGATGGCCAACTACGTGCAGATGGATCCGCCGGAGCCACCGCAGCTACCCCTCGACAAGATCAAAGAGAGCCACAAACTATTGGTGGCACCCGACGCGCGCCCGAAAAAGCCAGAAACCAAGCGCAACTGGGAGAACTACTTCGGGGTGATTCTGCGCGACGCTGGAAAGGTCGCCATCATCGACGGCGACAGCAAAGAAAAAGTTGCCATCATCGAAACCGGCTTCGCAGTGCACATTCTGCGCTCGAGCAAAACCGGTCGCTACTTCTACGCCGTAGGACGGGACGGCAAGGTCAGCATGATCGACCTGTGGACCGAGACGCCAAGTCTGGTTGCTACGGTCAAGGGCTGCTTCGACGCCCGAAGCATCGACGGCTCCAAGTACAAGGGCTGGGAGGACAAGCTCCTGATCCAGGGCTGCTATTGGCCACCGCAATACGTCGTGTTCGACGGGCAGACTCTGGAGCCCAAAGCGCTCCAGAACGTGCTGACGCCGGCCTACGACAACAAGGAAGAACTGAAGGAGGTGCGCGTTGCCTCCATCGTTGCGAGTCACTTCGCTCCGATCTGGATCGTGAACTTGAAGGAATCGGGCCACGTGGCGATCGTGGACTACACCAAGCCCGACTTCCCCATGGTGGAGAAGATCCCAACAGAGCGCTTCCTGCACGATGGCGGCTTCGATCACACCGGCAACTACTTCATGGTCGCCGCCAACATGCGCAACCAAATGGTGGTCGTGGACTTGAAAGCCAAGAAGATGGTGACCAAGTTCGAAACCGGTAACAAGCCCCACCCGGGCCGAGGGGCAAACTGGCAGGATCCCGAGCACGGTTGGGTCAACGGGACGGTGCACATCGGCGAGGGCCTGCTAGCCGTGTACGGCGCGGATCCCAAGGGCGAGCCCGACAAGGCCTGGAAGGTCCTGCGCAAGATCAAACTCGACAACATGCCCGGCGGCTTGTTCCTGAAGACCCACAAGAACAGCCAGTGGGTTTGGGTTGATTCGCCGCTGGCCAACAAGGAAGAAAACACTCGGAAGATCTGCGTCTATTCCAAGAAAGAAGCGAAGATCCACAAGTGCTGGAATCCAACCGACCACGGGCGCACGGTGCACTTCGAGTACAACAAAGAAGGCACCGAGGTGTGGGTCTCGGGTTGGGACAAGAAGGGTGAACTCATCGTCTACAACGACAAGACCCTCGAAGAAGTCAAACGAATCAAAGAGGACTGGGTCGTCACGCCCACAGGCAAGTTCAACGTGTACAACACCGCGAACGACATCTACTGAGCACGGCACACGCCTTGCAACCACTAGGTCGCAATGCTGCCCGTCTCAGAGCTCCTCGAGATCGCCCAGAACGAGGGCCCCGAGCCAAGTCGCAAGGGTTCGACGCCGCGCTACAGCGCGGCGTCGAGTTGTTTTGTGCCCGTCGTGATTTGGAACGTTACCGGTCACTGCAACATGACCTGCCCGCACTGCTACGCGTCGGCAGCGTTGAAGCCGCTACCGGGTGAGTTGAGCACCGAGCGGGCGCTCCACCTGCTTGCGGAGATGGCCGAAGCGGACGTGCAGGTCGTCATCTTCAGCGGGGGGGAGCCGCTGCTGCGACCCGACCTGCTCACACTGGTCGCCGAAGCTACGCGCCTCGGTCTGCACGCCCAATTGTCCACCAATGGAGTGTTGATTGACGACAAGTCCGCGCAAGACCTGCACAAGGCCGGTATTCATTACGTGGGCATCAGCATCGATGGACTTTCTGCGTTCAATGACAGCTATCGGGGACTTGAAAGGGGCTTCGAGCGAGCGTCTCAGGGGTTGGTGAGCGCAAAATCTGCCGGGATGCGCACGGGCCTCCGAGTGACTCTGACTCGCAAGAATCGAGACCAACTTGCACCCCTGCTTCAGCATGCAGAGCGGCTTCGGGTGGACCGCTTCTACGTGTCGCACCTGCTCTACTCTGGGCGGGCCGTGCGTCTGGATCGTGACGATTTGACCACTGAAGAGAGTCGACAGACCCTGCACGAGTTGTTCGAGCATGCTGCCCGAGGCGTGCGCGATGGCTCGGGGCCGAAACTGGTCACGGGCGGCAACGACTCTGACGGCCCAGCGCTGCTCGAGTGGATCCGCGCCCGTCACGGCGACGCTGCGGCGAGCCGAGTGGAGAACATGCTCGCGCTGCGTGGTGGGAATTCCGCTGGTGAGAAGATCGTGAACATCGATCACCGAGGCGAGGCGCATCCGGATCAGTTCTGGCGCGCTGCGAGCTTGGGCAACGTCGCCGAACGACCCTTTTCGGAGATCTTGGGGCACCCGCTGCGGCTCCAGCTGCTCCAACGCGAAAACCACCTACAGGGCAGATGCCGCAGCTGCCGCTACCTGCCGCTGTGTCGCGGCTCTCACCGCGAGCGTGCGTTGTCAGTCCAACGCAACGAGTGGGAAGCCGACCCCGCTTGCGTGATGACGGACCGAGAGATCGGTCTTCACACCTCCCCCACCTTGAGGACCGCATGAAGCTCGCTCTCGCCTGTGCGCTCACGTTGGCGCTGGCCAACTCCAGCTGTGAGCCCAAAAAGTCGCCCCCACCGCCCGCTGCCGAGTCATCCTCCGCGCCGGCGCCAACGCCAGCGACGGGCCAGAAGGCCGTCAGCGGAGGAGTGGGTTCCCGAGTCTTCGTGGTGGAGCGGGAGAAAGAGGCGTTGGCGGTCTACGACTTGTCGTCTCGCAAGCTTCTGCCTCAACGCCTCGAGGGGCTCGGTAACATGCGGCATGCGGTAATGGCGTTCTCCCCGGATCTACGCTGGGGGTACGTGGCAACCCGCAAGGGCAAGCTATCCCGTATCGATCTCGAGACCTTGAAGAAAGCCGGCGAGGCCCAGGTATCCGAGAACTCCATCGACATCGCGATCACTCAAGACGGCCGCTATGTTGCGACGGCGGAGTACATCCCCGGCGGGGTGACTCTGCTCGATGCGCAGAGCCTGAAGGTCGTGTCGCGACTGCCCGCCAACATCGAGCGAAACGGCAAGAAGACGGACAGCCGCGTCACGGGCATCGTGGACGCCCCGGGCAACCGACTCGTTTGCGTTCTGATCGAAGGCGCAGAGATCTGGATCATCGACGCCTCGGGGGAGAAACCCAGCATCGAACATCGCATCAAGACCAGCACGGACATGCCCTACGATGCGATGATCACACCAAACGGGCGCCACTACGTCGTGGGGCACATGGGCTCCAAACACGTCAGCGTGTTGGACGTCCAGCACCCGGAAAAGGGCGTGAGGGAAATCTCGTTGGAAGACCCTGGTGCTGGCACCAAGCGCACCACGCCTGTGAAATTGCCGCACATGGCTTCTTGGGCGGTGGCCAGATCCCGGGTCTTCGTGCCCCTAGTCGGCGAGGCGCGCCTCGTCGTACTGAATGAAGAGGATTTCTCCTTCGAGCGGTCCGTAAAGCTCAGGGGACATCCGGTGTACTCCGTCGCGTCCCCAACCGGAAGCGAGGTCTGGGTCAGCTTTTCGGGGGAAGCCGACGATGCGTTCATCCAGGTCATCGACGCTGAAACCCTGGAGCCCAAAAAAGAGATCCGAGTCGGCAAACGCATCTACCACATGGACTTCCTTCCACGGGGCTCCCACGTGCTCGTGAGCGCGAATCGCGACAACAAGATAGCTCTCGTCGACGCCCGCCGCTACGAGATCGTGGACGAAGAGCAAGTTCCCTCACCGTCTGGTGTCTTCGGCGCCTGGCGAGCATTCAGGATTGGATTATGAACCTATCGATTTCGAGCGAGTCGTCGGACCACACCGCCATCTTGAGCCCAGAGAAGGAAAACGCTCTGGCCCATGCGGTGCAGCACGCCATGCCGCTGAACGCGACGCCCTTCGCAGAGCTCGGACGCAGCCTGGGAATCTCCGAAGACAACGTCTTGGCACAAGTAAGGCACTGGAGCGAAAGCGGACTGCTCCGGGAAATATCTGCCGTCCTCGAAGGCGCTTGCCTTGGCTATGACAGTGCGCTGGTGGCGGGCAAGATCCCAGAGCCCGACATTGATCGAGTGGCGGAGGTCATCAATGCGCATCCGACGGTGACTCACAACTACATTCGCCGCCACGACTACAACCTGTGGTTCACTATCGCCGTGCCCATGGATCAGGGGCTGGAGAGTCACCTGGAGCTCTTGGCCAAGGAGGCCGGAGCGGACGCTTTTTACCCACTTCGTCGCACGTCGACCTTCAAGGTCGGCGTGAACTTCGACCTTCTGACCAGGAGAAGTCGCACGGAAGTGGTCGAACTCTCGCCTCCGGTTCCGATCCGCGTCTCCGACCGCGACAGGGCGCTCTTTCGCGCCCTCCAAACCCCTCTTGAGATCACCTCACGCCCCTTCGCTACGACGGCGAACAAGCTCGGTCTTGGCGAGGGCGAACTGATCCAACACGCCCAGAAGCACATTGGGGGCGCCGTGCGCCGTTTCGTCGGCACCTTTCGGCACCGCCGGCTCGGGGTGCGAGGCAACGGCATGGGGGTCTGGAACGTGCCCCAGAGTCAGCATGCGAGATTGGGCTCCCTGCTCGCTGGAGCGCCAGAGGTGAGCCACTGCTACGCTCGCAATGCCGTGCCGGGCTTCGACTACACGCTGTACAGCATGCTGCACGGCCCCAGCGAGGAGGCTTGCCTGGAGATCGCTGCGCGCCTCTCGAGGGAGATAGACGTGGACGACTACCTGGTACTGTTCAGCACCGTGGAGCTCAAGAAGTGCCGCTTGCGCTACTTTCTGCCGGAGCTGGACACCTGGTTCAGCACCCGCATGGGAGACGCACTTGCGGGTTGCCAGCAGCCCTCTGCAGAATAGGTTTTGCAGACTCCCAGGACGGTCCAATTGAAACTGACTCTTCCCCGACGAAGTTGGCTGAGCGGCACATTGGCGTTCTGCGCCGCCGCGGCAGCGGGCTGCGACCATGGCAGTCGCAAGGGCCAGTTCGTTCTGGTGCTTTCACCTGGCCACGGCACGGACAAGGACGCGGTGCAGCGTCTGCAGTCGCTGCTCAGCCAGCAGGCGAAGGCGCCCTTCGAGCTACGCACCGCCAAGACCGCAGATGAGTCCATTCGCATGGCGACCAGCGCCAGAACGGATGCCGCGCTGCTGACGATCTTCGAGTACCTATTCGCGCGGCGGCTCTGGAAGGTGGAGGCGGCACTGCAAGTCGTCCGTGCCAACGGCAAGCGCAGCTATCACGGAGAAATCATAACCTTGCGCCAAGGCGGAGCCAACACACTCCAAGAGCTGCAGGGCAAGAAGATCGCCTACGCTGACCGCTACTCCACCACGGGATTCCTCCTTGCAGCCAAGCTACTGAACGACAAGGGCGTGAAGGTCTCCCCCGTGTTCAAGGGCAGCCACGAAGCCGCCTTGAACGCGTTGCGCAAAGGGGAAGTAGCGGCGGCCGCAAGCTACTCCGGTGCGGTTCGGGACATCCCTGAACTGCGAGTCATCGCCACAACCGAGACGATATCCAACGAGCCTGTCTTCGTTCGCGCCGACCTCCCCGCGAAGCGTCGGGACGCGTTGACCCAGGCGCTGGTCGCCGTCGCAAAGTCCGCAGAGGGCAAGACGACTCTCACCAAGCTGGCCGGGATCCAGGGCTTCGAACCCACCACGGACGCCGCATACAAGAGCGACTTCGAGCTAGTCGAGCGCGCCGGGCGCAGCGTTCAGGAACTCGTTCCCCGGGGCTGGCAGCTCGCCAACGAGAAGGAAAGACCTCCCGAGCTGACCCCTTGAGGGGCACCGTGCCAGCGGCCGGCGGGCGGCAACCGGCTTCAACCCATGACGCCGAGACGCATTCCTGCCATCACCGCGGCGGCCAGGCTGCGGCGCCGCGCTTCGGAATCCACGGCTGTGGCGCGGAAGCGCAAACCCTGGTGGTAGCGATCCATCAACGCAAGTAGCTCGCGGTTGTCATCCTGGGGCCGGGAGAGCAAGTCGTACAAACGCGTGCGCACGTTGTTCGCGGACTCTGCCCAGATGACCCGCTCGGCCTTTTCCTTTCCACCGGAAACGAGCAAGAAGACACCCGCTCGGTCTGGCGCAGCGTCGACCCGCTCGAGTTCGAGAAGTTCGTCGTTGGTCCACGTCACCGCATGGAGCTTGTCGTAGTGCGGGAAGGTGTCAGGGTGCTTTGCTGGAAGCCCGAGGATACCCGCAATCAAGTCCAAGGCTGAGACCACACCGCAGACCTTTTCTGTGGCGTCGACGACAACAGCTCGGTGAACTCCTCGTTCGACAATGAGGCGGGCAGCGTCTTCCAGGTCGGCATTCGAACTCACGGTCACCGCCGGCGAGGTCATGCGCTGACTCAGCTTCTCCCCCGGCGCTGCGGACAGCAAATCACGAAAGGAGGCGACCCCTTGGGCATGGGATTCTTCGTCCACAACAGGAACGGCCGTAATGCCGAGGGCACGAATGTACCCAAGGGCGTCCGCCGCAGTGTCGTCGGCCCGCATGCTAAAGAGTTCCGGGTTCATGACCTCGCGTACTGTCTTTGCCATGCTGCCTGCAGTCGCAAGGAGTGTTCCAATGGGCTTGGCGGGCGTATTCAAGATGCCCTCCGCAACCGCTGCGGCCGACAGCTCGGGCGGCGCAGGGCTTGCGCCTGTGAAGTTTGCATGAAAACACAGCCACAAACCGGCGCTGCTTGACCCGCCGTTCAGGCGCTCAATCCAAGCGCTGGAACCCTCGTCGAGAATCTGCTGAGGTTTGATGCGGCGGTCGGCCGAGCAGACCGCCCCAAAAGGACATGACCATGACCGAAAAGCAGATCTTGTTCGCAACGGACTTCGACACGGCGGCGCAGGCCGCGCGTCATGAGGTGGCGTCGGTTGCCAAGGCGTTCAATGCACGGGTACGTGTGCTGACAGCGCTACCCTCTGCGCTTCGCACCTGGGTATCTTCCGGCCAGCTGCAGCAAGAGGCTGAAGACCGCCTTGCGAGTTGGGTTCGAGAGCTGGAGGCGGCAGGAATACCGGCCGAGGTGATTCCTGTCGCCCGGGGCAACGCGGGGGAAGCCATCGCTGAAGCAGCTGAAAAACTCCACATCAACCTGATCATGGTCGGTGCAAGCAACAAAGGAACGCTCGAGCGACTGGTCGTGGGGTCCACCGCCGAGGCGGTAGCTCGGCATGCGCGGCAACCCGTTTGGGTGAGTCGACCGCGACAGGAGGAAATCCAGCGAGTCGTCGTAGGCGTCGACGGCTCTGACACCTCGCGGGTCGCAATCGAAGATGGGCGTGCGATCTCCGAGCGTTGCGGTGCTTCTCTCACCTTGGTAGCCGCCATCGAAAACCCCGATCTGAACCCCCTTGGAATGAGCGTGGAAGAGGAGAAGACGGAAAATGACAGGTTTCGCGCGGAGTCCGAGGACCAGATTCGACGATTCGTGGCCGCCGTCGCACCGGATCACGAGGACGAGGTGCATTTCGCGTGGGGAGATCCCACGCACGTGCTCACAGGGTTCGCGAGCGACACCCAGGCCGATGTGTTGGTCGTCGGGCGATGCGGTGAGGGAGGCGTACGCCGCGTCCTGTTGGGTCGGACTGCCGAAGGCATCGTTCGCACATGCCCGTGTTCCTTGGTAATTACGGGCGCACCGCAGAGCGCCGCGGGCCGCAGCTAGAGCTTGTCTTGTGCGGCGCGGAGGACGTCCATGTAGCTCACGATTCCGACCAGGTCATCGTTCTCAGGGTCCACTACAGGGACGGCGCCAACCTTGTGATCGAGCATCAGGTCAACGAGTTCGGTGAGCTCCATTTCTGGATTCACCGACATCACATCCGAACTCATCACCGACGAAATGGGTTGAGCGAGACGTTGCGCAATGTCGTCGGGCTTGTCCAACTCTACGAGGGTCGGAGCGAGGTAGGCTCGCACGTCGCGGTCGCTGATGATGCCCACTAGCGTGTTGCCGTCGACGATGGGCAGGTGACGAACGTCGAGTTCGAATAGCACCGACATCACATCCCGAATCGCTGAGGCAGCATCAGCCGTTATCGGGTCTTTTGTCATGATCTCTTCAACAACCATGTGGGCTTCCTAACCTGGCGTGGGGCACTTCTGCAACCGGCATGCCGCTGGTGCAGAGCTTGCAATTCAACCTGTTCGTGAGGTTCACGGACCATAGCTTCGACGCAACCTGGGACGATCCGGGGGGCCGAACTCCGGGCCCGGGGCAAGCCTTGCGTTGCCGACTTGGGGTCGCGCAATTTTTGCGCGACGAAACGGAGGGAGGCTAGCGTGAGCAAGGAACGCGGAAAGCTGCTGCCCATCCAGGTACGCAGAACTTGGGAGGAAGACGGGGGGCAAGGCATGGAACTCAGCGTCTTTTGCACCCGGCTCAATGCCACGGTGCCCGTGGATTCCTGCCTTGGCTGCGAAGACTGCGGCGGTCTGCACCTCGATCCCAGTGAACGCGACACGTTTCTGATGTGCCGCGGCAGCACGGAGGCCGAGAACCAGGCGCGGCCCGCCCCACCCCAGGTCGAACTCCCGCCTCCAGCGGATCCGCCGGTGTCGAGCGTCATGACCTCCCACGTGGTGTGCGTGAGCCCGGAACTGTCCTTGGACGCACTGACCCTGATGATGCTCGAGCGTGGAATCAGTGGCGCGCCCGTGGTCGACGAAAAGGGCAAGCCCTTGGGAGTGGTTTCGAAAACCGACCTGCTCCGGCGACAGGGCTCCGCATTGGAGGCCGCAGAAGTCGATGCGGGACCTGTCAAAGCGGGGGGCTACGAACTAGATTTGGGGGCGGGGCTGCATCTGACTCGTCTGGCTGAGGAGATCGTTGAGGACATCATGATGCCCATGGCTTTCACCATCGCGGAGACAGCGCCGATTTCCCAAGCCGCCGCGCTGATGGCCCATGAGGGTGTGCACCGGCTGGTGGTGATCGGTGCGCGCTCCGGCGCAGTAGTGGGAATCCTCTCGGCGATCGACTTGCTACGCTGGATGGCGCGCCAACACGGATATGCTGTCCCCCTCGCTTCCGAGCGGGCGGCAACCACCTCACCTGAAGCGGACGGTGCTTCATGACAACCAAGTCGAAGATCCTCTGCGCCATCGATTGCTCGGATTGCTCCGCGCACGCGCTGGAGGTTGCGCGGGTCTGGGCCGAGCACTTGGACGCCGACCTGACCGTGATCATGGCCTACCATGTGCCGCACTACATCCAGCCCAGCGTGTTGGTCTGGATGGGAACAGGCCCGCGTCCGTTGTGGGAACTGGCTGAAGAGCAAGCCACCGCCGAACTCCGAGAATTCCTGACGTCTCAGTCCCTGGACTTGACGCCGGATCACGTGCGGCTCGTCCACGGAGAGGCTGCGGTGGCAATAGTTGCCGTCGCAGAACGAGAGAAGCACGATTGGATCATCATGGGGACGCACGGGCGCTCGGGCACCAAGCGGCTGGCTTTGGGCAGCGTGGCTGAGAACGTCGTGCGGCGGGCGCCCTGCCCGGTATTGGTCATTCCGACGAAGGATAGCAAGGCGACGGCTCAGCCACTCTTCGAGCCGCGGCTTCTGTGAGCATGAAGTTTTGGGAGCAGTGAAATGCACGAAGTTAAGCGAATCTTGGTACCGGTCGATTTCTCGGGTTGTTCCCGGTTAGCCCTGTCGCGAGCGGCGGAGCTGGCCAAGGCCTTCGATGCCACAATTGATGTCCTTCACGTTTGGGAAGCACCCGCGTTCGTCGCGCCGGAAGCCATGGTTGGAGTGTCGGGGGGAACTCAGACTCTGGCGGAGCTCGCACGCGACCACGCGGACACGGCCATGAAGGAGTTTGTCGCCGCAGCCGAACAGGATGGCATCAAGGTCGGAACGACCCTGGTGAAGCAGGGCGACCCCGCGCGCGTCATCGTAGAAGCTGCCGATAGTGGCAACTACGATCTGGTCGCCCTTGGAACGCACGGTCGCACCGGGCTCTCACACCTTCTGCTAGGCAGTGTCGCGGAAAAGGTCGTGCGCAGATCTCGTCGACCGGTGCTGAGTGTTCGCGAGAAGGCGAAGTAAGGCTTCACACGCTAGAACCCACGTGGCATGCGTGATAGCGAATCTCTGCAGCATCGCGGGGAATGCTACCCACCCATGCACCTGGATCGCACTATACTTGAGAGCCTCGAGCAGTACGTAGGGTTCACGGCCGAAGATCTCGAGCGGCTGCGGGCCTTTGCAGCCCTGGCCGAGCCCCACTTGAGCGCCGTGGCGGATGATTTCTACGCGGCAATTGCCGCCCACGGAGACACCCGAGACGCGATCACAGGGGGTCAACCGCAGATCGACCGACTCAAGCGCACGCTTGTCCAATGGATGCACGACATGCTGACGCGAGCGAGGGACGCGGAGTACTTGGAGAAGAACGCGCGAATCGGTCGGGTGCACGTCCGGATCAATCTGCCCCAACACTACATGTTCACGGCGATGAACCGGATCCGAAGCCGACTTTTGGCCATCGCCTTTGAGAAGCTGCCAAGAGAAGAGTTGCCCCAAGTCACTCTAGCCCTCGAGCGGGCGGTCGACCTGGAACTCGCGATCATGCTCGACACTTACCGAGAGGACATGGACCGCAAAGTGCGCGGATCGGCTCGACTGGCGACGATCGGCCAACTCGCTGCCAGTATCGGCCACGAACTACGCAATCCCCTTGGCGTAATCGGCTCTTCCGCCTTCCTCTTGAGAAACTCCAGTCGCGAGGATGACGAAGGGGAAGCCCTCTTCAAAAAGCACATTCAGCGGATCGAAGAGCAGGTGGCGCTATGCACCCGCACCATCGACAACCTGCTCGATCTGGCGCGGGACCGGCCACCAAAGATTGCACGCCACAGCTTGCTCGATTCGGTGCACAAGGGCGTCGAACAAAGCGGCGTCGAACCTCGGGATGCCGTGCATTTGGATGTTCCTCCAGAACTGCTCGTAGACGCAGATCCAACCGATCTAGCCCACGTGATCAGCAACCTCGCCCTCAACGCCTGGCAGGCGCAAGGGTCCGATCCCAAGCTCTGGATCGCGGCTCGGGAGGCGCCTGGGGGCGTGGCCATCGTGCTCCGGGACTCGGGTCCGGGCATCCGTCCGGAAGACCGCCAGCGCGTCTTCGACGCCCTATACACGACGAAAGCCCGAGGAACGGGTCTGGGGCTTGCGCTCTGCCGGCGGGTGCTGGATGCCCACCAAGGTGAAATTGAAGTGCTGGACTGCAGCGAAGGCGCGAAGTTTCGTCTGTGGCTGCCCACGAGAGACGTGACGGATGGGTGATTCACGCTTCGCGAGCCAGACAGGGAGCCGCCGACTGGAAATCCTGATTGTCGAGGACGACCCCGCTCTGGCGGAGAACCTGACGGAGATTCTATGCGGCTTCGGCTTCGGCGTCAGCGCCGTGAAGAGTGCCGAAGGGGCATTGGCCCATCTCGCAGACCAAGCCGTGGACTGCATCCTCACGGACCTCAAGCTCCCCGGTAAAGGTGGAATCGAACTCATCGAGGAACTTCGCAAGCGCGACTCTGCTGTTCCGGCCATTGTCATGAGTGGCTTCGTCGAACAGTCGTGCCTAGACCGTGCAAGCAGCTTGGGTGTCATCGACATCCAATCGAAACCCGTCGACCTGCCGCGCCTCCAGACCACCCTGAGCGAGCTGGTCGATCACCAGAGCAAGTAGTCGATGAAGCAAGCCAGAGTACTGATCGTCGACGACAATGCCGAACTCGCCGACAACCTGCGGGACGTTTTGGGTAGCCTCGACGATTACGACATCGATTGTCTGGTCGCCACTTCTGGCGCAGGCGCCGTGAAGCACTGCGAAGCGGTGAACCATGCCATTGACCTAGCATTTGTCGACCTGCACCTACCCGACGTGGATGGCTTGGATTTGGTGCGCAACCTGCGCAAGCGCTGCCCACACTGCGAGGTGGTGCTCATCACCGGGGACGCGACCGTGGAGAGCGCCGCGGCGGCAGTCAGCGAGGGCGCGTTCGCCTTCGTGCTCAAGCCGTTCTCGCCCAAGGCCCTGATGCAAACGGCGTCGGCGGCACTGGCTCGGGCGCTCTTGGTGCGGGAGCGCGAGACCCTGCGCGCGGAGCTGGAAGAGTCCGAGCGCCGTCACCGAGAGGTCGTCGAAGCCATGCCCGCGTTCGTCATGGCCTTGGACGCTGACGACCAGATTGTGCTTTGGAATCACCGGCTGGAACAGGTCACCGGTAGACCGCGCAGCGAAGTGCTCGGGCAACCCGGCCGAGAGTTGGTTGGGCGTGGCGGTGACCGCACTCTACGGCGCGCGGAAGGACCTGCCAGGCTAGTGCACTGGCACCTGACCGAGTTGGATGGCGTCGCCGCTCCCATCACCTACGCGCTGGGGACTGACGTCACGGAAGAGCGCGCGATGCACCGCCGCACTCTGCGCACCGAGCGGCTGGCGGCAGTAGGCACTCTAGCGGCTGGCCTGGCTCATGAAGTTCGCAACCCGCTCAATTCGGCCACCTTGCAACTGCAAGTGCTGCGCCGACGAATCGAAAAAGGGAACACCGCGCCCGGTGGGTTGCTCCCCGTCGTCAACATCGTGCATGACGAGATTCTTCGCCTAGAGCGTTTGGTCAAAGACTTCCTTGCCTTCGCCCGCCCCAGCCCCCTGGAACTCAAACGAACCGCGCTGGACGAACTCGTCGGCTCCGTTCTGGCGCAGCTCGCGCCGGAAATAAGCGAAGCAAGAATCGAGTTGAAGCAGGAGTTCGGAGCTCAGTCTCCCGTTGAAGTGGATCCGGAACGGCTGAGGCAAGTGCTGCTCAACCTCATGCGCAACGCGGTGGAGGCCATGCGCGGCGGAGGCACCCTCACCGTACGCACGCTGGCCACGGACCTGGAAGGGCTCGCCGGCGTCGACATCGAAGATACTGGGCCAGGCATTCCGGACGATGCGCCGATTTTCGACGCCTTCTACACCACCAAAGAGGCAGGCACGGGGCTGGGGCTAGCGATTGTGCATCGCATCATCGACGAGCACGGGGGACAGATAAGCTTTGACTCCAGGCCCGGTCAGACGGTCTTTCGGTTGCGCCTACCACCTGGACACTAGCCCCGCGCAGAATCTTCCGGCGCTACCCCAGCCTTGGTGATTCTTGCGGGTCGCGGCATCGGGATCCCCCGAGCTCCCCACACAAGCCGGGTTGGCGACGAGGCACGACTCCTGCAGACTGAGAATCGAGATTCCCGCATGGCCTTACCTACTCGTATCGTGGTTCCTACCGACTTCTCGGAAAGCGCTGGCGAAGCGCTGACAACCGCAATATCGATTGCCGAGAGACTGGGCGCTTCCGTTGAGCTGCTCTACATTTGGGAGCCCTCCGGAGTGATCCCCATCGAGACCCTGCTGGCAGCGGTCGGCACCAGCACCGCGCCGCGCACGCTAGGCGAGATCGCCCGCCGCGAGGCCATGTTGAAGTTACAGGAGCTCGGCGCCAGCGTCGAGCGACCGCCCGCCGTGAAACTCACGACGCGCGTCGAGGTCGGCCGCCCCGATGAGCTCATCGTCACGCTCGTGGAGCAGGGCACCTACGACATGGTCATCATGGGTACTCACGGGCGCAAGGGCATCGGGCGCCTGATGATGGGCAGCATCGCAGAGCGTGTGGTCCGCAACGCCCCCTGCCCAGTGCTGACGGTGCGCCACGAGTCTCCAGAGCAGCCGACCGTGCCACCACCACCAGCGGGCTAGGCCGAAAGCCCCTCAGCCGCCATTCTTGCGTCGGCTGAGCCGGGCACGCCGCTGCTCCTTCTTGATGACCTTGGCCGCGCGCAGGTACTGCAAGCGGGCAGAGGGTTCGCGCCCCCGCCCTGCGGATTGCTCACCAAAGGGTTCCACGAACGAGCCCGGTGCGTGCCCGAGTTCAAAAAGAGTGATTTCTCTACGTCCACGCTCACCGAGTCGCACGGGGATTACGCTGGCTCCGACCCCCGCGCCGACGTAGACGGCGCCGTCCGCACCGCGGTTTCCGTACAGACCGTGAACGTACTTGTGCCCCGCCAGGCGACCGATGGCAATTTCGTGGAGCCGCGCCAGCGTCACCTGACCACCATGGGTATGGCCACTCAGCACCAACGGCACGCTTCGCGCCCACAACGCCTCTGCCTCCTCCGCAATGTGGGACAGGCCGAGGGTGGGGAGATCCTGCCGCAACCCGCGAGTTGCAGAGTGCATGGAGGCATGACCGGTGTACGCATCATCCAGCCCGACGACCTGCAAGCGCTGCCGGCGCAGGTTCAGTACGGTGTGTTCGTTGGAAAGCACCTCCGCACCGCCTCGCTTGAGTGCCCGACGCACCTCGGTCGCGCCGGCCCAATAGTCGTGATTGCCCAGCACGCACAGCACGGGTGCGGCAAAGCCGGCGACGACCTCCGTCAGCTGGTCCAGGTACAGCTGGCTGTGGCACACGAAGTCACCGGTGATCGTGACGAGGTCGGGCCGGGACTCGTTGGTCAATCGGACAGCGGCTTTCTGGACGGCAAAGGGCGTCACTCGCCCGACGTGCAAGTCCGTCAGGTGCGCCACCCGCAGATGGTCCAGGCGCTCAGAGTGATCGAGGGAGCCCGCAAAGCGACGTACCCGAAAGCCCTGGTGCTGCTGGTCCTCCCAGACAGCAGAAGCTTTCATATCCAGAGCCGGCGGGGGCCGCGAAGAAGCGCGCACTACCCGGCATCATAAGGAACTTCTGGCCGCGTTGCGCGGCCAACGTCGCTAGAAGATCCCGCGGACGTAGACTTCCGCACCGCCGGGCCTGCGATACGCTCGCACCTGAGACCACATGCGCTGAACTGCCTCAGCCAGGGTCTCCTCCTTGGCCCCGGGCTCGATGCCCTTCGCCGAGCCCCGCCGAACCGCCGAGGTACCAGCTGGCGCCTTGGGGGCTCGATAGCCGTCGAGAAGCAGTAGCTGAGTTACGGCCCCAGTCTGCATCTTCGGGCGTGCGTCAGCTTGGGCGTTTCCTGCGAAAGTCAGTGTTGCGATGGCTGCAAGGAGGCACAGGAGACGCATAGCTGGCCATAGCTAGAGCACACGCCATACCAGTCCCAAATCTGCCCCAAAATCCGGCCTTTGCGCCGAGGCGGGCGCAGCCCGGCGATGTCTCCAGACCACAACTTGATGCCTGCTGCCCTCACCCCCAGCAGGCTCGCGACTACTTCAGCTTGCCAGTGATGTCGCCGGCGATGTCATCCAGAGCGGAGGATTGGGCCTTCGTGGCTTTCGCGGACGGCTTGCGCGCTCCACCGCCACCGCCCTTGGGGGCGGCCTTGGCAGTCTTGGCCCGTTCCTCTTCCTCGGCCTTTCGCTTGGCTTCCTCTGCCGCGGCTTTTTTCTGAGCTTCTCGACCCGCTTCGTCCTTGGACCACTTGGCCAGGCTCTTGCGGGTGATCTCCAGGTGCTTCTTGCGCTCCGCAGCGGTCATTCCGTCATCGGGCTGCCCCGCCGCGGCGGCGGCCGCTGCCGCTTCTTGGTTGACCTTCTTGTCCTTGCTGCTGCTGAGTGCCTTGAAGCCAATCACACCGAGAATCAGGACAACCGCCCCCGCGATCCCGATGATCAGCATGGGGTTGGTCTTCGACATCGGAATGCCTTCGGGCACGTCCTGAGCTTTTCTGGGATCGTTTGCTGCCATGGTCTTACCCTCGAACTTTGAGCGCCCCTAGCCTACGCGATATTTTCCCGGGGTGCCGCCCAAAACCAGAGCCTTTCTGGGAGGATCGGCCAAAAAGGCCTTTGCTTTAGGGGCATCGACGAGCTCGAAGGTGCGTTTTAGCCCGTGCACTGCAGCTGGCCGACGATGGGGGACGCCGACAAGCACTTGCCGCCCTGACACTTGAAACTGCGACACTCGAGGTCCAGCGTGCAGCCGGCGCCGCCAACCTTGGCGGTCGTACAGTTGCCGCTGGCCTTATTGCAGTAAAACCCAAGGCCGCACTCGACCGAAATGGCCTTCTGGGTGTTGCAGGCGGAGCCCGAAGGCGTGGCCGGCTTACACTGGCCCGGGTACGGGGGCGGCCCCACCAAGGCGACGTCACAGTACAGGCCGGACTCGCAGAAGCCCGACGCGCCCGCGCCGAGTTCGCAGGGCTCCGAGTTCTTCTTCAACACAACGTGCTGGCATGTCTTGGAGCTCTCGTTGCAGCTCTTGTAGGTGTTCGGCTGGGTTGGCGTGGCGCAGTCACTACTGCGGGTGCATGGCCCACCTTGGGGCACCTTTCCCTCGAACATGTTGCACAAGGCCAAGTCAGGCTGGGCGGCAATGATGTCTCCGATGGAGAGCTGGCACTTCTGGTACAGCGGCGCCAGCTTCGCCAAGCAAGTGTCGATGTTCTCTGGATGAAAGGTCAGATTCCCAGCCTTCACCTCGGCAACCTGGTTGTTGCAATCCGATAGGGTCGCCGCTTCGCACTTGGCCGCATCGTAACCGAACCCACTACCTTCACAACATGGCTTTACCGCGACACAGAGCTTCGGCGCGTACAACGCGCAGACGTTGTCGAGGGTGTAGCTCGTGCCGCCGCTTCCACCGGCACCGGCGTTGCCACCTGCACCAGCACTCGCCCCGCCTTGACCAGCACTACCAGCCTGGCCCGCCGCGCCACCCTGCCCTGCGCTACCGGCAGCCCCGGCACTCCCGCTACTGCCTGCAGCGCCGCTGCTCCCGCCGCTACTGGATTCGGAATCCGAACTGCCACCACAGGCCACCGGCCCGGCCAGAGCGACAACTACGGACAGCACAACAACCCCAGTGAGCGATTTTCCCATCCCACGATGAGTTTATCACGAAGCCGCGGCGCGGCGACCCGGCCATCCCGCGGCTCGTAGCGACACAGTTCAGATGTTATCCCACACGAACTTTTCGTGCTCGAAGGCGTGCATCGCGATGCCTTTGAGCAGCTCGTCGTCGTTGATGTCGATCAGGCTGAAGTTGTGACGCACCCGCCTCTGCACCTGGTTGGCAAAGGTCTTCAAGATGTCGATTTCCTTGGAAGCGCCCTCCATGCCGTGCTCCGCAAGAGCTGAATTCACGCGGCTGATGACGCAGGCCAAGACGAAGAGATCGATCATGATGTTGGCCAGGCGACGCGACGCCAACTGCTTGCCGATGATGTTCTTGCCGTGTTTGCGCAGGATGCGGTCCACCGCAGCGGCCAAATGTCGAGTCGAATCTTCGAACACCGCAGCCGGGTCGCGCAAGGCCGGGTCAATCAGCGAAAAGCGGCTCTTGGCTCGCGGATAGCCCGTGGCGAGACGAGCATGCTTGATGGCGTATTGGCTCAGCACACCGAACCCCTTGATGGGTTCATCGAATATGCCCCGCACGGTGCTCGCTAGCTCCTTGAGCTGGCTACCCACGTCGTTCATGGCAGTCAGTGCGATGAAGAGCCGCAAGATCTCGTTGGTACCCTCGAAGATCCGATTGATGCGCGCATCCCGCATGATGCGCTCGTAGGGGAACTCGCACATGTACCCGTTTCCGCCGGCGATCTGCAGTGCCTGGTCGGATGCGGTCCAGAGCGCCTCGCTCGCAAAGACTTTGCTGATCGCCGCCTCGACGGAGTACTCCTTGTAGCCTTGGTCGATGAGCATGGCGACGGTGTCCACCACGGCTTCGGTCGCGTAGCAGTCGATGACCATCTGGCCGACCTTGAGCTTGATCGAGCCATACTCACGGATCGGCTTACCGAAGGTCTCGCGTTCGTTGGCGTAGCGGGTGCTCATCTCGATCAGTCGCTTCATGGCGCCGATGGACCCGCCACCGAGGCCGGTGCGGCCGCTGTTGAGAATTTGCATCGCCACCTTGAAACCCTTGTTTTGGGGGCCAAGCAGGTTTTCCTTGGGCACGCGAACGTTGTCGAAGTTGACCGTCGTGGTGGAGCTTGCGCGCAGCCCCATCTTGTCTTCGTGGGGCCCCATGGACACGCCCTCCATGTCACTGGTCACGATGAAGGCCGACATATGCGATTTGCCGGCTTCCTCCCCGGTCCTGGCGAATACCGTGAAGAAACTGCCAATTCCGCCATTCGTGATCCAGAGCTTGCTGCCGTTGAGAACCCAGTGGTCGCCCTTTTGCTCGGCCTTGGTCTTGATCGCCGCAGCGTCAGAGCCAGCACCCGGTTCGGTGAGACAGAAGGCCGCGATCATCTCGCCCGTCGCGAGCTTCGGCAGGTACTTCTTCTTCTGCTCGTCGTTTCCGAACAGCACCAGCCCGCGCATACCGATCGAGCTGTGCGCGCCGACGGTCACCGCCACGGATGCATCGTATTTGGCTATCTCCTGCAGCGTTCGCGAGTAGGCAGTGCTCTTGAACGCCATGCCGCCGTACTCCTCGGGGATGATCAGTCCGAACAGGCCAAACTGCTTCAGCTCTTCGATGAACTCGGGCGGGAATTCTCCGGCCCGATCCCACTTTCGAAAATCCTCCTCTCGGGGCCCCAGGAGTTGCTTGAGGGAGTCGATGACACCGTGAAGGGTTTCGCGTTGCTCATCTTGCACCCTGGGAAAGGGCACGATGATCTGCTCTTCGATCACGCCCATGCATAGGGACCGCATGAAGCTCTTATCAATATCGACCATGACTCCTCCGACGCGAGATTGGACAGCCACGGGAGCGTAGGCGGGCACTCCTGCGGATCGAAGCCCGAAAATCGAGCCGCTACGGATACGGTGGCGGCGCCCCGACCGAATCCGGAAGCAAAAGACTCGTAAAATGGCCGCCTTTCGCGGGGCCCCAGCCTAGCCTTGACGAGATAGTCGCGCCTTGAGACGCGATCCGTCCCCAAGAGGGAAGGAGAGCAATGATGACTGACTACACCCCCGGGCGCTTCGTCTGGCACGAGATCTTCAGCAGCGACACCGAAGCAACCAAGAAATTCTACACCGCGGTCACGGGCTGGACGACCAAGACCATGGAAATGCCCGGCATGGACTACACCATGTTCCTCGCCGGCGAGACCATGGTCGGCGGGATCATGGACTTGTCCACGATCCCCATGGAGGGCGTTCCCCCACACTGGTTGGGGTACGTGTCCGTTCCTGACGTTGACGAAGCAGCCGCGGCGGTGAAGAGCGGCGGCGGCACCGTGCTGAAGGAGCCGAGCGACATCCCCAACATGGGACGTTTCGCGGTGCTGCAAGATCCCCAGGGCGCAGTCGTTGCGGCCTGGAAGGCAGTTGACGGCGATCAAGCCGAGCCCGAGAAGCCTCTGATGGGGACCATGTGCTGGAATCATCTGAATACCAGCGACATCGACGCGGCGGTCACGTTCTACGAGAAGGTGTTCGCATGGAAGCCCGACGAGTTCGGCCCCGGCATGAAGGTGTTCAAGCGCGGCGCAGACAAGTACGGCGGCGGCGTGGGCGAAGCTCCCCCGGGGACGCCCCCACACTGGATCCCCCACATCATGGTCAAAGACCTCGCCGCGGCGCGGAAGATCGTGACCGAGCAGAAGGGCAAGATCCTGATGGAGGAGATCCCGGTACCGAACATCGGCAAGTTCGCCGTCATCGAAGACAACGTCGGCGCGCACGTGGCGCTGTTCGAAGACGCCAGCGGCTGAGTTTCAAAACCCCGGAAAAATGCGAGGGCAGCGCTCAGAGGTGCTGCCCTCGCTGCGTTTGTGGCACCCACGGCGCGCGAGACCCTTGGAGGGGGGGCCGCGTAGGTGTTATCTGCGACGACGGGATGAGTCGTCGACGCGTTCAGCCGTGGGTCTTGTCGGGTGCGGCGTGCGCGCTATTCATTTCCGGCGCCCTATCTTGCGACAAGAAGAGCGGCGCGAACCCGTCACCCAAGCCATCCGCCCCGGCCAGCACGGCCAGCGCGGCGCCGTCAGCGTCCGCCTCGCCAACCCCCAAGGCCGCAGATGCGGGGCTAGACGTTCGGACCAGCGACGATACGCCAAAGGCGCGCACCGATGGCTGCCCAGACGGCATGGTGCGCGTCGAGGGGGAGTACTGCAAAGGCGCGATCCAGAAGTGCGAAGAGCACCACCCCGAGTATTTGGCGCGCAAGGACAAGGACCCAACGGTCAGCGAGCGTTGCAACAAGTACCGGCCGACCAAGTGCATCTCGAAAGAGAAAACGCCGATGTCGTTTTGCATCGACCGCTACGAGTACCCCAACAAGCGTGGCGAGCTGCCCTGGGTATTGACCTCCTGGATCCAAGCCCGGGACAAATGCGAGAAGCTAGGCAAGCGCCTGTGTACCGAAGACGAATTCAACTTCGCCTGTGAAGGCCCGGAAATGCTGCCCTACGTGTACGGATACGACCGCGACCCGACCAAGTGCAACATCGACAAGCCCTACCGGCAGCCGGACCAGTCCCGAGCAATGAAGACCTACACGAAGTGCCCCGATGACGCCTTCTGCAACGCCGAAATGAAGCGCCTCGATCAACGACACAAGATCGGCGCCACCCACAGCTGCGTGTCCTGGGCAGGCGTTGTCGACATGAACGGCAACGTCAACGAATGGGTCGAGCTACCCGGCAAGAAGCACCCCAACCGGAGCGGGCTCAAAGGGGGCTGGTGGGGCCCAGTTCGAAACCGCTGCCGGCCCACAGTGAAGTTTCACAAGGAGTACGACTTCGGCTACGAGGCCGGCTTCCGTTGTTGCGCGGACGCGCAAGACAGCGGCGCCGCCTCGCCCGCGCCACCAGGTTGATGAGACGACCCGCGCCATCTACACTGAGGGTGGTGGCGCCACGGCTAGTAGCATGAACATGGCGAAGCAGAGCTCCGGCGCTAGGGACGCTCGCAGTTGGTTGGCACGGGTCTGCCGAACGGTTGCTCGCCGGCGCGCCGAGGTCGCGACGGACGTGGCGATCGCCGAGGTTCCAGGAGCGCTGAGGCTCCAATTCGAAATCGGCGGCGGCAGCGTCGACGTCGAGGCTCGCCCCCGGGACGACCAAGCTGCATGGCTGCACACATCGGCGCTTTCCCTCAACTACGCCGTCAGCTTCGGCGACCAAGAGCAGCCCCGACAGGTAAGACAGTTTCTGAGCCTGCTGCGGGAAGTGATTTCCCGGGCAGACCCCGGCAATCTCGCTATTCCCGCACAATGGCGGACAACTTCATCGCGAGCTCGGCCGCGCATCGTTGCCGGCTGGTTGGGCAGGCACGCGCCATCCGCCCAGCGCGCACACGAGCACTACGCTTCAGCTCTGCATCGGGCGGCCTTCGTGGGTTGGAAAGCCTTGATGGGGGAAGACCTCTATCCCCACGTAGCGGACCTGGGTGAGCCGATCACCGAGGAGGCCATCGACGACGGTTGGCGCGACACCCTGGCGCGGATCCGAACCGGGCGCGCGCCGAGCAAGTTGGGCATCTACATTCACATCCCGTTCTGCGTGACCGAGTGCACCTTCTGCTTCTGCGCGAAAACCGAGTACCGCTCCAAAGGGCTCATCGCTTCTTACGTCGAGCAAGTGGCTGCCGACATGCGACGCTTCGGCAAGCTATTCGACGCGACTCCCATCACGAGCATCTACGTGGGCGGGGGCACGCCTTCGGTGCTCAAGGTCGAGATGCTGGAGACCCTGTTCGAGACGCTCTACTCCAGCTTCAACGTGCCCTCGGGCACTCAGGTGATTGTCGAAGGCAACCCCGACACGCTCAATGCCGCCAAGATTGAAGTCTTGGCGCGAGTTGCTCGGGCCACTCGCCTCACCATTGGCGTCCAATCCCTCGAGGAAGAAGCGCAGCGGCGAGCCAATCGCCACAACACGATAGAAGACGTCGCCGCGGCCATCGAAGCCGCCCAAAAGCACGGCATCGATCACATCAATGTCGACCTCATGGCGGGCCTCGACGGTCAGACCCTCGAGGGCTTCCAGCGCGACTTCGAGCGCATCTTGCCCATGGAGCCGGACTCCATTCACATCAACGCGTTCCGCCCAGTGCCCTGGACCAATTTCGCGGAGCGCGGAGCGCAGATGTCCCCACAGCAGGCTCGGGTTCGCAACGACATTCTCAGCTGGGGGACAGAACGCTTGCGCGACCATGGCGAGAGCCTCGACGGGCACCAACAACTCAAGCGGCGGACCGCCAACGCGGTGAACGTTCAGGAATACGACCTGCGCCGTCAAAACTCATCGCTCTTGGGCCTGGGTTCGGCGGCGCGCTCCCACACCTACGCCAACCACTACTATCTGGCTGGTAGCGCGAAGAACATGCCCATCACGCTAGAAGCCGAGCGCCGGGGCAGCAGGAAGTTCTCGGCGGTGCGGGTAGACGAAGCCGAGGAGCGCAGCCGCTACCTGGTTCACAACCTCCGCAGCGGCTTCGAGCTTGCGGAATTCCGGGAGCTGTTCGGGACAACTCCCTCGGAAGCCGGCGGTGAGGGCTGGCGGCAGCTGGAAGAACTCGGCGTGGTCGCAGTCTCAGAGGGCCGGGTGGTCAGCGACCTCGCCTCCCACGCAGACTGGCTCATCTACCGATCCTTGCTCTACGGGGATCTGGTGCGGGAGCGGATCGCCGCAGTGTGGGAGCCGGACTACGATCCGGACGTGGACTACCGAGCCAAGTTGCACGAGTTGGTCGAAGACGACCCTTGACCGGCTGAGGGCGCGTACGGGCTCAGCGCGGGCGACCCTGGGCGATCCAGCTCTCGAGCACTTGAATGTCCTCGGCGGGCAGCGCTGGCATGCCCAAGGGCATCCCGCGCAGCTCTGGATTGAACTTGCCGGCTTGCTCGTCGTGGCGCGCCCACAGCGACGCAACGATTCGCGGGCCGCCACCCTTGAAGGGCGAAAAGACACTGTGACGCTCTCCCTTGTCGTCCACGTAGCCGCTGGCGATGCCCGAGTACTTGCTGAGGTCCAGCTTGCGGGGCTTGTATCCGAAGCCCCCCGTATTGCCCGGCCCGCCGTCTCCCCGAGCGATGTCCGGATTGCCGTGGCAGTGGGCGCAGGTGCGATTGAGCACCTTCTCCTGAACTTCCGCGAAGGAGATCTTGCGGTCGAGTTTGGGCAGGCGCTTGGGGGCTTTGAGCAGCGGCAAGGGTTTGAGCTCCGCCTTCAGGATGTGCTCGGCGATGTCCTGGGCTTGGCTCTGCGAAAGCCCCAGATTCGGCATCAGCGTGCCGGCCTTCATCTTCTCGGGTTGGCGTAGCCACTTCACCAAGTCTTCCGGGGACAGGCGATCTCGGGTGTAGCGCAGGTCCGGGGCCAGCTCGATAGCCGGGTTGGACTCGCCGGGCTTGAGCGTCGGCGTCACGGGCAGGTCGGCGCCCGTAAACGCGTGGCATGTGCCGCAAGCGCGGTTTTCCATCAGCGTGCGACCGTTGTCGGCGTTGGCCTTCCAGCTTGCCGGTTTGGCTTTGGGCTGCCCAGCCGTGAGATGGGCCGCGAGGTCGGCGGCCTGCTGGGGTGTCAGAGCCAGCCGCGGCATGGTGGGGACGAGATTCGGTCTCAGGTCCCGAGGCTCCTGGAGGAACGCCGTGAGCCACTGGCGACGCAAGCGTTTGCCCGCGCCCTCCAAAGACGGCACGTGCTGAACCATGACCACGTTCTTCTTCCACTTGGCCACCTTCGCCAAGTCCCTGACTTTGAACTTGCCGTCCATGATGTCCCGATGACACTGGAAGCAATCCTTGTGGAAATCGGCTGCCTCGAGGCCCGTGCCGGCGTGGCAGCGGTTGCACTCGTAGGTCTTCATCAACTCCTTGCCTCGTTCGGCATTTCCGAGCAGCGCGGGTTTGGGTGCCGGCGCAGCGCTGGAAGCAACGGGAGCGGGCCCCGGGACTGCCGACTGGCTGGTCCCGGAACCCGGAGGAGTCTTCTTCTTGTCACACGCCCCGGGCAGCAGCAGTCCGATGATGGCAAGGGCCGCTGGTACCGGGGCGTTTCGGAGCATTCAGGAAAACCTCAGACGGTGGTGCGGCACACACTAGCACTGGAAGCCATGGCTTCGCAGCGCTTGAGTGCGAGCTTCTTGCCCTTGGCGTCGCCTGCCTGGGCGCGCAGGTCGGCGAGTACGGCATAACCCTCGGGCGTGGCAATCAGATCCTTCTTGGCCAGCTTCTCGAGCAGGTTGCGCGCCTCTTTCTTGTGCGCGTCGACCCGAGCGAGGGCTTCCGCGAGCTCAGTCTGGACGGCTGGATCGTTCTTCTTGATCTTGTTGACTTTGCGCAAGGTGTTGACGGCAAAGGTCAAGTTGGTTGCACGGTCCTCCGCTGTCTTGCCAGCCCAGTGGCTCCGAGCGTAGCCGGGCACGCTGGCGACATCGAGCTTGCCGTTGTTGCGAGCGATGGCCACGGCCAGTACCCGCTGGGCGCGCTCGGTGAGTTTGCTCTTCTTGGCGTTGAGGCTCGCAACGTGCGGCATCACGCGGACGATGGTGGCGGCCGCCTGGGCAGTCTTGCCCTGGTCGAGCTGCTTCTCCGCCATGGCGATACCCATGGGTCGCCAGTCGACTTCGATCTCCGGGAAGTAAGCGCCGCCGCAGGCACTGGCCTCACCGACGCCAGCCGTAGCAACCATCAAAGCACCCAGACCTGCGAAAACCGACTTCATCATCTTGCTCTTCATAATTTCGTTCTCCTCCTGAATGACTCCCGACACTCTCAACGCGCGACCGTTCCCATTCGTGACACTGCTTTCGATGTTTTTTGTTAGAGCAAGTCGCGGGCCAACTTGGATCGCCCCGACTTTGCCGTCGCCAGCCCGCCGTGGCGTGGACCCCAAGCCACGACCCCGTGTCCGAATGGCCAAAATTCCCCCAAAAAGCCGCCAAAACGCGGATAGGAAGGTTTCCCAGTGCGCCCACGTAAGATGATGTGGGTGCACGCGTCACGCGTCACACTGTGACGCTCCCAGTGTGACGCTCCAGGGGGGCCCGAGCTTGGATCCCAGGCCCAGCCTGTTCTGCTAAAAGAGCCGGCATGCGTTCCCTACTGAGTGCGCCCCTGGCCATCACCATCGCCTGTGCCGCAGCGCCGCCGCCGGATGCCGAGCCGGCGGCGCCCCCCACGGCCGCCCCCGCAACAGCAGCCACGACCACCGCGGCTCCCACGGCCACCAGCTCGGCGCCCGACGCCCCAACCGGAGCCAAGCCGGAGCTCGTCACCGAAAGCAAGGATCCCTCCTCCGGCGCGTGCGGCGCCGGGATGGTTCTCGTCGAGGGCGACTACTGCACCAAGGTGAAGCAGACCTGCAAGAAGAGCTGGTACGCCAAGTGGAACAAGAAGAAGGTCTGCGAAGACTTCGAGCCCAAGAGCACCTGCATCGGCTCGCGAGTGAAGAAGCGCTTCTGCATCGACAAATACTCCTGGCCGAACAAGGCGGGGGAGCGCCCGGAGGTGATGAACACCTTCTATCAAGCGCAGGTGAAATGCGCCGCGCTCGGCAAGCGCATGTGCACCGAAAGCGAATGGACCTTCGCTTGCGAGGGACCGGAGATGAAGCCCTTCCCCTACGGCTACACGCGCGACAGCACCAAGTGCAACGGCGACCACAAGTGGGACGGCCCGAAGATGAAGCTGGTCGCGCGCAGAGATCCGAAAGAGCTAGCGCGGCTGTGGAAGGGCGTTCGCAGCGGGCAGCAGCCCGAGTGCATCAGTGACTTTGGCGTACATGACTTGCCCGCCAACAACGACGAAGTCGTCGCCAACGAGAAGCCCCTCGGGAATTGGAAGGGCAAGTTCGACAGCGTGCACACCGGCGGACCCTGGTACGAGGGCGTCCGCAACCAGTGTCGGCCAAAGATCTACACCCACGACGAGGGCTTCTATTACTACTTCCTCGGTTTTCGCTGCTGCTCCGAACCGGACGGCAAGACCACCGACCCCCGCACGCCCCACCAGCGCAAGAAGAAGTGGGATTTCAATCGCGTGGAGCGCCTGGCCAACACCACCATCGCCGAGGTCCAAGAGGCCCTGGATAAGAAGGCCAAGGGCACGTGCACCTGCAAGCCCAGGGACCGCAAGTGCAAGACCCTATGCGGCACCCTGCTCGGGCCTGGCGCCAAGGACGTGGACCTCGAGAAGCTGCGCGAGGAACGCGCCAAGGCGGCCGCAGACAAGAAGAATTAGCACCCCGGGGCTTGGCCTCTTGGCCCGGTCCGTGCAAGGTCGCGTCCGACCTTAAGGGAGGTACCCAATGAAACAATGGTATTTGGCTTTTGTGTGCCTGGGCTTCACAGCTTTGGCGTGTAGTAGTGATGACAATAATAGTAGTGCCAGCTCGACGACAGCTGGCTGCGCTGCGGATCCGTACTCCTGCGCGGCAGACCAAACCTGTTGGCCCAACGCGAACCTGAGCAGTTTCGAGTGTTTGCCCGGCAATTCCACGAAGTCGGAGGGCTCCGCATGTGTGAACCAGGGCGGATTGGCGGATTGCGGCCCGGGACTGGCTTGTTTCCCAACGACCTCCGCAGCGACTGGTGTTTGCTCGCCCTGGTGCAACAACGGCACGTGCGCCGGCGGAGGCACTTGCACGCCGTTCAGATTCCAGGGCTCCAACATCATCCTCAACATTTGCGCCCCTCTGGCCGTCGCAGACGCGGGCGCGGACAGCGGCTCGGGGGGCAGCGGCGGAGCAGGCGGCTCCGACGCGGGAGCGACCGGCGGTGCAGGCGGTGCCACGGGTGGCGCAGGCGGAAGTACTGACGCAGGCGGAAGTACTGACGCAGGCAGCGGCTGATTGAGGTTGGGTTTGGGGTCGTGGCCTTGGTGCAAGCCGTTGCACTAATCTCGTGCGGCGCGCAGTAGGCGCACCCCACGGCAAAGCGCGGGATTAGCGCCCCAGGCTGCGCCAGATCCGCGACCCCCCAAAAACCCTCAACTCGATCTCGGCGTTGATTTTTCACTCGCCGCGGGAAAAAGTGCGGCCGTGCTTGCCGCTCATTGCCCTTGCTGTGGAGCTCCGAACCCGGTCTCCCTCGCCACGCCTGAGCGCCAGCGGTGTCATCACTGCAAATACGACGGAGCGCCCAGCCCAGAGACGCAGGGACATCTTCAGCGTGCCCGAGATGTCTTGCTGCAGCAGGACGCGGGAGAGCGCACCCTAGACGCGCTGCAGCGACGCACATTGCTGTCCGCCTGGTGGCAGAAGCTGAAGTTCGCCATCGTCTTGCTGCTGCTCACGGTGCCCTTCGTCTTCTTCGCGGGCACCTGCTCCCTGATGTCCGGGCAGGTTGCCTGGTGGGTCGTCGCGCTGATGGGCTTCTTGCCCTTGCTGGTCATGCTGGCCAGCGGGGCATTCGGCGCCTGGATCATCGCGCGGGCACGACGCAAGCTCGAAGATGCCTGCGCGGCGACACCTCCGCGGGCCGCTGGGGAACCCGCGAGCTGCCATGTGTGCGGGGCCCCGCTGAGCCCGGCGGCGGGCGAAGTCTTGTGCAGTTGTGGCTTCTGTCGCGCCGACAACGTCGTGGCACCAGACGTTTTGGAGCGGATGCGCCACCGCAGTCGCAACGTATTCGACCGCTACGAGGCGGAGATCCACACCCAAGCCCACTCCTTGGGTGCCCACAGCGCGCGAGCCGTTCGCGTGACCCTGGCGGCGGCGGTGGCCGCGCCGCTGCTCTCCGTGGGCGCCATGATCGTGGTCGCGTTGGCGTTGACCATGCAGGAGGACCCAGTCAACGCGGACGTCGAATACGTCGCCTGGAGGACGGGCGAAGGCGTGTGCCTGGGAAAGCTGTGGCGCAAAGCGGGAGGGACCTTCGTGATCGAGTTCACGTTTCCGCCGCCAGGCGGCGCCGGCAAGAGCATCGCAGCAACATCCCTCGAGGGCGTGCGGGTGTTTCGCGCCACCCAGCTCGTCGGCAAACAGGCCTTCACCATGGGCGGGGTGGGGACGGTTCAGCGGGTCTACGGTGACGCGCTACTCGAAGGAGAGAACCGCGCTGCCATCGTACTGCCAGACAAGGGTCAACATGACCTGGTGATCCAGGGGATGTGTCTTGCAGGCGCCGCGAGCAGCCAGCGCCTCAACTACGAGAAGAATCCTGGCAAAAGCCTGACATTGATCCCCCAGGGAATCGCGACCACCAGTCGGCGTGAGCTCGTGCAGATCGCTGCCGCAGGTGGCGCGACAAAAACGCGTCTAGATGCTTCCCGCGCCGCGTGGGTGGCCGCTGACGGCGACGTGCTGTGGGTCGCGACAGATCGGCAACTGTATCGTCGCAAAGGGCAAGGGAACCTCGAGGTCGTGGCCCCTCGTACTCAGAAACCCAAAGGAATGGCGACCGCCGGCGATTCGGTTTGGGTGGCGTCTTCGACGGCTGTAGAGCGCTTCGATGCCAGCGGTCCGCAGGCTGAAATCCGCACTTCGAACTTCTTGAAGCTCGCGGCCGACGCGACTGGCACCTACGTGCTTCAGAACGACGGCGTCTACCAGGTCGATGGGTCACAGCTGCGGTCGATCGCCCCTCTACCGGGTTTGACCGGTGCCCTGGCTCTTGACGATAGCTACGTGTACGTTGGCGTTCAAACTCAGATCGAGCGGATCCACCGGCAATCCGAGAAGCGCGAGATCTTGTACAAGGACAGCTCAGAGGTGTCGCAGCTTGCCGCCGTCGATGGCACGCTGTTCTGGGCACGGACGCGTGCGGGCAAGTACGCCGCCGGGCTGATCCAATACGACCTCGGCTCCCAAAACTTGACCAACTTGGATCTCGACGTGGACGGCCCCGTTGCCCTTGCGGCGGACGCGACCCAGGTCGTGTGGCTGACCCGCGACGGCAGCGTGATTCGGCGCAAACTCAGCGCAGCCGAATAGCGTGCGTCGCGAGCGATGAGGTGCGTGCTGCCCGCCACCGCGATAGCCTCGGCATGGATGGGCAAGGCCCCTTCCCGAACGTTTTTCGTGGTGCGCGTTTCGATCTTGCTTGGGATCCTCGCGGCGCGCAATGTCGCCCTGGGTGGAGGCCAAGAACGCCCACCAGATAGGCTGGAGGAACTAGCCGTGGGCCAGCAAACCGCGGCGGAAATTGGCTGGCGCTGACGCCGGTGCCAACCAGAGGCATTCTGGACGCTGGGCTAAGCCAAAATAAGTGGCCACCGAGGAGTGCTCGAGTATCCTGCCCCCGCCATGAAACGACTCTTCCTTGGACTCATGCCCCTAGTGGCGCTTTTGGTGGCGGCGCCAGCCGCTGCGCGAACGAAGGCTACCCTGCCGGAAGACGGTGCGGGCGCGGCCGCGCCAGGGGATGAGGACGCCGCCGCAGCCACGCCAAAGGATGAGGGTAAGACCGTAGAACAAACCGCAGGTTTGAAGCTGCTCGTGGGTGGCAACTTGTGGAGCACACCCGGCAACATACCCGGCAACTACGAGGGGCTCGGCTTCGCTGGGGACGGCGGTGGGCTTGGTTGGGGTGGCGCCCTCTACTACGAGGCACGCTTCTTCAAACACCTGGGTCTGGAGTTCGACCTGGGATACGACAGCTCGAAGCTTCTGAGAAATGTGACGATCAACGGCGTCGACACCAAGGAGTCCGTGACCAGCAGCGGTCCTCGGATCGGCCTTTTCGTAAAAGGCATTGCCAGCGCACCCTTCGGTCGGCTGTCAGTGGGCATCGGACCTGAATTCATGTTGCCCACGTCGGCGAGTGCGGACTTCGAAGTCGAGACTGGACAGCAGCTGGACCCGATTGACGCCGAGAAGAAGAACTCGACCATGTTGGCTTTCGTCCTCGGCATGGTGGTCGAAGCCGGAGACAAGTTCGAGATCCCCATCGACATCAAAGCCGCCAAGAACATGACTCAGGAGTCGGATTGGCGGGATCGCGTGAAGTTCACGAACGGAAACACCAGCTACACGGTCGTTGCCCAGAACTCCTGGGACTTTCGCCTGGCCGTGGGCCTGGGCTACCGTTTCTAGCCGCCCACTCTCGCTGAGTGGGCGGCCCCTCGACGACGCCGGCCCAAGACAGAGGGCGAGCGCGTATACTGGTGACAGGAAGACGCATGACGCGCACGTTCTTGGTCTTGGCCGGATGCTGGCTCTTCGCTTGCGGAGACGAAAGCGTGCATACCGCGGACAACACGCCGGACGCGTCCTCCGGCGGCCAGGGCGGCACTTCGGTCCTGGACGGCAGCCTTGGGGGCTTCGGAGCTAGCGACGCCTCCAGCACCGGGGGCAGCTCTGGCGCGACGGGCTCCGGCGGAGCTCCGAACGACGCAGCCGCCGACGACGCGGCCCCGGAGGCGGCGTTCGTGTGCGATACGAGCGGCACCCTGGACTGCAGCTCCTCGTCGCCGGCGAGCTACGACTGTGGCGATCCGCCGCCCACCCTCGGCAACAAGGTAAAAAAGGCGAGCCAAGACAGCGTGGCCGCGAACCCCGGGTGGTTCGACACCGGCGCCGGGCCCGCCGCGTGCTGTCCCAAGGCGCTCGAGCCCAAGCTTTTCCGAGACGATGTCGTGAGCCGCATCAATGCGTCAGGTGCCTGCGCCGCGGTGGATCCCAACAATCCGAACATCGAACTCGTGGTCAAGCGCAACGGTAGCTGCAGTGAGCAGTGGGTCATCCTCACTTCCGCGAACATCGTGCGCAACCCGCCCAAACATCAGGGCTCCTGCGTCCCCGCCTGGCTCTAGAACACCGCGACTCTACAGTCGCCAGAGCACGCTGCCCCAATGCAGGCCCGCTCCTAGCGCGAGAAAGCACACCAGCTGACCCGGCTCGAGCCGGCCATCTCGCCGCATTTCGTCGATGAGGATCGGAATCGTAGCCGCGGACGTGTTCCCAGTCCTCGCGATGTTGCTCGGCACCTTTTCCGCCGGAACGCCCAAACGCTGGCGAATGGCATCGTTGATGCGTTGATTCGCCTGGTGGGCAATGAACCAGTCCACGTCTTGGAGCGCGACCCCCGCATGTTGGCAAACTCGTTTCACCGACGCTGGCAGAAGCGTGACCGCCTGTCGAAATACGTCACGGCCGTCCATGCTCGGGATCCAGGTGTCGTCCTCGACGGTGGACTGCGTTACGAAGGGGCGAGTGCGAAAGCCCGCGGAGATGAAGAGCTTCTCAGCGAAGCGTCCGTCGCTGTGTAGGTCGACGCCAAGCAGTTTCGCGCTCGACTCTTCGGCCTTCTCCAGAACCAGAGCCCCAGCGCCATCGCCGAAGATGATTGCCAGAGCGCGATGATCCGTTGCCCGGCGGAAGTCTGCGTCCGGCACGGCGCGGGACGTCGTACCCTCGAGCACCTGCCAATCTCGCCAAGGCATGAACCCTGCGTGAGCTTCGGAGCCAACCACCAAGATGGTGCACGCCGCCCCACTTTGGAGCAGGGAATCCGCAAGTTGAAAGCTGTAGATCATTGCGGCGCACTGGGCTCGCAGATCCAGGGCAGGAGCCCCCAAGCAGCCCAGCTCCCGTGCCAACAGCGGCGCCGAGCCCGGGAAGATGTGATCCGGAGTCATGGTGTTGAACAAGATGTAGTCGACGTCTTCCGGCGCGCGACCCGCAGAGTCCAGGGCGCGCTGCGCTGCAACCAACGCTAGGTCGGAAACCCCAACGCCCTCAGGGCAGTAGTGACGCTGTTCGATACCCGTGCGCTGTTGAATCCACTCGTGGTTCGTGTCCATGACCCGAGCCAGCGCCGAGTTGTGCACCGGCTCTCCAGGCAGGTAGTGTCCCGAACCCGTAATCGTCACCCCAGTCATCACTAGTCCTTCCGGGCCGAGCCCTCGCGAGTCCCACCTGCCCGCGCTGGGTGTGAGCGTGTAGTCGCAAACGCCACAGTTGTCAGCAGCATCAGTGGTTCAACCATTCGCCGTCAGACGCGCCTCGGTCACGCAATGAGCGCACGCGCACCCGCACGCGACTGGTTGACCGCGCGCGATCCGGTTGCGGTTACTTCTTGGGCGGCGCGGGATCGGGCGCCGGTGCGGGCGCGGGCGCGGGCTCGGGTGGCCCGGGAGCGCGCGGCTCTGCTGGCTGGCCAACGCGCCAGCCTGTGGACTTGGGTGGCGGCGGAGGCGGCACTTCTTCAACGGGCTCCGGCTCTTCACCGGGCTTGCCTTCCTTGAAGCCGAGTTCCTCCGCACTGCGTTCCTTCGCCCCAGCCGCCGCACGGGAGCCGGGAATGGGCGCAAGGCGCACGAGTTTCTTCGTCTTCTTCCCGTCCAGCTTCACTTTCCGGGTGAAGTAGCCGTTGCGCTTGATCTCGACGGTCACGACCTCGCCATCGGGCACGTCGACCGTCACCGGCATGCTGCCCAAATCCTCCCCGTCCTTGAAAACCTTGGCATCCAAGGGTGACATCACCAAAGCAACGGAGTTGACCTTGGGCGCGGGCTCCTCACTTTCGATTTCAGCAAGAAAGTCTTTCAGCACCAAGGGGCGAGCTGCCATGACGGTTTGAGGCATCGGCCCGTGGTTCGCCAGGCTGCTATAGTAGAAGTACGCGCCCCCGGCGCCGAGTAGTGCAACGAAGCCGAGCCACATGGGCCAACGGCTACCTCGGTTGGCACGCTCCCACTCGCGCTCGACCTGGGGATCCGCAACCGCCGTCGCCAAGCTCAAGTCCGACTGGGGCGTTTGCCTCCTGGAGACCGGCACACGCTGCGAGGCGACAGCGGGTTGGGAGGGCGGAGAAACATCGACCGGAACCACGCCGGTCTTGCTAGCCCGCAGCGCATCCGCCATGGGCTCGGGCGCGCTCTCGGGATCCGGATATAGGTTGGGTTGGATCTCGGACAGGGAATGGGGCTCGGCAGCTGGAGGCGGGAAGACACTGATGGGAATGACGATTTCGTCGACAGATTCGCCTCGTTCAATCGCGCCGAGGGCTTCGGCAACCTCGGCCATGGACTGGAAGCGATCGTCCGGGTCCTTGGTCAGGCATTTCAGAATGACGCGCTCCAGGCCATCAGGCAGCTCGGGCGCATTGTCCACCGCGCTTGGCGGCAAGGGCGGGTCATGCAGGTGCATGCTCAGGATGCTCAGCGGATTTTCCGCATCGAAGGGCACCTCCCCAACGATCAGTTCATAAAGCATGATCCCGAGGGAGTAGATGTCCGTGCGATGGTCGACGCTCTTGCCGCGACACTGCTCGGGAGACATGTAGTGCGGCGTGCCAAAAATGGCGCCGGCACGCGTGAGCTTGTTGGCGGCGCCAGCAACCTTCGCGATCCCGAAATCGACAATCTTGACGAAGTCTTCACCCTCTTGATCGATGACGAAGATGTTGTCGGGCTTCAAATCCCGATGCACGATCTTGGCCTCGTGGGCGGCCGCCAGCCCCTCGGCTAGTTGACGCCCGATCCCCACGACTCGGGGGCTACCCACCAAGACTTCGTCCTCGATCATATCCGCCAGGGTGGGACCCTCCAGGTACTCCATGGCGAAGTAGGTCGAACCGTCCGGCAGTTCGCCGAAGTCCACGACGTCGACGATGTGAGCGTTGCCGATGGCGGAAGCTGCTTTGGCCTCCGTGACGAAGCGTTCCGTAGCCTCACTGCTCTTCGCCAAGTCCGCCCGCAAGATCTTGACCGCCATGGTCTTTTCGAAGATCCGTCGTCGGCACTTGTAGACCACACCCATGCCGCCCTCGCCGAGGACGGAAAGAACGACGTAGCGACCGTCGATCGTGCATCCGATGTACTTGTCGGCATCTCGCCCCGGGGGCGGCACTTGCACCAGGGGAATGACATCGCTGTTCGGTGCTTCGTCCTGCTCGGGTGAACGCACCCGGGAGTGGGTCGCGGAGTGACTGAGCTTGTCGTCCAGGAGCGTCTCTTGCTCGGGTGCCGCGGAGACGTTGCCAGCAGGACCCGGTTTGGGCGGAGGCCGCCCTTGGGGGCTGGGGGCCTTCGCCGCCCGAGCTGCTTTGGTCGCACCGGGGCCGGACGGCTTCACGGCAGAGGGTCGTGGCGCATTGCCCTGCCCCGGCTTGGGCGGTGCTCCCCTTCGCACCGCAGCGTGCGGTTTCGCCGGGGGTCCGACAGGCTTTCCGGGGTTGTCGCGATCCTTGTTCAAGCTGCCTCTGCGCGCGTCACTACGCCGCGGGCCCGCGTCGACCAGATCGACATATTTGCCCGGAATTTGGGTGCCACGGCGACGCGGAAGTCTACCACCGCCGCAGCGCCCTATTCCAAATTAGGCGAAAAGCGCGGAATTTCTGGCAGCTAGGCCGGCGGAACGCTCAGAGAGTGGCTCAATCCACCACTTCGCGCAGGTCGCGCATGTCGCGCAGCGTCTCGAGCCGACCCAGGGCTTGAAGCTCTAGTTGCCGTATGCGTTCTCGAGTCAAGTTCATGATCGCCCCCACATCTTCCAAGGTCACGCCCCCTCGGTCGGCAATGTCCAGAGCGCAGGTATCCGGCAGCTCCCAGACCTCCATGTCCGGGAAGTTCAACTTGATGGCACCGGTCTTGGGCGAGACATCTAGGTACAGGTGGTGGCGACACGAAACGTGGGGGCAGGGGCGCGGCCCTTCAGCGCACTCGGAACGAGACTCGGGGAGTTGGCGACCCATGCCGGCGTTTCGTCGCTTGAGCTCCGAAAGCTCGTGTCGTGCGGTGCGGGCTACGCTGATCGTGCGGGCCCGCACGACACGCTTGCGACGGGATCGCCGCTGCTCTCGCGTGAGTCGTTCTGGATAGCTGTGCTGCTGTGTCGCGTCTGAGTCCACCGTAAACCCTCCCGTGCGAACACTGAAATGCCCGAAGCGGGAGCAGATGGAAATACGAAAGTCTCGGCATCCCTCAGAATGGAAGGACAACGTGGGACATGGAGCATATGGACCTACAGCGCTCCATTGCTTGAGCTTTTGTGGGCTAACCCAGCAACAATGGATGGCTTTTCAGCGTCCCTGCCCTGCCCCGGAGCGGCTCTGAGCCTCGCCGGAAGGCGCAGCAATGAGGTCCGCTCTTTGTTGACAGGTGACCAGCAGAAGTGAGCCATCACGCTTGGCGGCGTTGTGAACGGTGTGCCCAGCGCTGGCGTCGAGGCGAGCGCTACGGTGTGCACGTTGGGGTTCACCATCCAACGTCATGCCGTCGCCCAGAAAGAACGCAGCAGCACTGCCCTGAGGCATCGCGGGCAAACGCATCTGCCGCGCCGGACTCAGATGCAAGCGATACAAACTAGCCTCCCGAGTTTCGTGGAGAATATCCACGCCACCAAAGGGAGCTTGCCGGCTCTCCATGGAAAACCAATTCTTGTCTCGTTCGATAGTCAACGCGGCAATGGCCTGACCCGCCAACGCTTCGGGCTTTTCAAGACGTAGCTTCACGCTGGAGAGTGCTCCGCGGCGCTCACCGGGTGAAGGTGGCGCAAGAAGCAACGTGGCGAGCGCGTGCGCCGCGGTCTCCAACAGGCGAAAGCGACACGCGACGAGCACTGCTTCGATCTGTCGCGCAATGGCGTCGTAGTCCACAGAGCGTGACAAGCGCGCGCTGCGCGCTGCATTCTCGGTGTCCAGCACCAACTCGGCGTCGATGCGCAGAGGCTGCGGCGTGCCACGCTCCTTTGGGTACACACCCACGACGCACATCACGCCCAGGCCGCTGATGCTCAATATGTCGCGGTGCTCGGGCATCCGGCGCAGATCCCTGCCATGACCACTGCCCGGCGTCGACGCTTGGTGTAAGTCTGCGGCCCTGGGCACGTTGTGTGGGCATGAAGCATCTTGTTCTTCCCTTTCGTCACAGCTGCCTCCTGGGACTGATTGGCGCAACCTTTCTGGTTGGATGCGCCGGAGGGGCATCGCCCGCGATGGCTCCGCCCAGTTCAGCCGCCGACTACGCCGAGCCGGCGGCACAGCCGGCAATGCAGGCGCCACCGGGCCAGGCCCGCGCCGCTGGCGCCGAAGCCATGGCGGCACCTGCGCCGAGCCCGGCCTCTCCCAGCGCTGAGCCGGCTTCGTCGACCAAACCTGGCGCGGCACAGGCAAAAACAGCCCCCGACGGGCCAAAGATCGATCCCGGTCAGCCACCACTGCTGATCTACGAAGGCGGACTGGGCTTGGACGTGCCTGGCGCCAGCATGCACGAGTCCGTGGAGGCGGTCATCGACGCGGCCGAAAGCCTGGGGGGCTTCCTGTTGAAGCGTAGCAATTCGCAGGTGGAAGTGCGCGTGCCGTCGCGGCACTTCCGTGAGGCGATGAAGCGCATCGCGAAACTCGGCGACGTGTCGAATCGCAGTGTGACCGCACAGGACGTGTCCGAGGAGTACCACGACCTGTCTGTGCGTCTGAAAAACTTGGAAGCCGTTCGTAACCGATTGGAGCAGTTCCTGGCGCGCACCAAGAACGTCACCGAGGCCCTGACCGTCGGCAAAGAGCTGGACAAGGTCGCGCGTCAAATCGACCAGATCAAAGGACGCATGCAGTTTCTCAAAACTCGCGCGGCGTACTCGGTGATTCGCGTCAGCCTCCACGCCAAGCGGAGCGAAAAGAAGATCGTGCGAGGGCCGAAACCCACGCCCAAAGCGACCCCGCGTCGGCTGCAAGTGGATTGGCTCCGAAAGGTCGGGGTTTCAGATCTGCTATCGCGTTGAAATAGCTTCGAACTCAGGAATAGACAATGAAACACAAATTGATACTGCTTGCTCTGAGCCTAGTCGCGATGACTGGATGCGCGCGTGGCTTCGACATCAACACACCCGACAGCTTCGCGGAGCTGGAGGGGAGCGACGACTACAAGTACCGCGCCACGAGCGCAGAGGGCGTGGTCATTGCCGTGCGCACCGCGGACAACGACCCCAAGGGCAACCTCGAGTTTTGGAAAACAGCAATGGGTTACGAGCTGTCGCGGCGCGGGTACGCGAAGCAGAGCGAGGTCGCCGTGAAGAGTCTAAGCGGCACACCCGGTGTGCAGCTGCGCTTCACGACGTCCCACCGAGAGCGGCCCCATGTGTTTTGGGCGACCCTTTTCGTAACTGGATCGAAGATCGTCATCGTCGAAGCCGGCGGCGACAAGGCTCACTTCGAACAGGTCCGTGCCGAGGTTCAGGCGGCAATCGAGGGCGTGGACGCCTGACGTTCGTCACCAGGCGGCGTCGCGGATGACGATCTCGTCGAGCCAACCCTTCGCCGAATCCTTCCCTTGAGTTCCCAACCCGAAATGGATGATTCGTTCCGGCTCGACGATGTGCAGAGTCGCCGGCATCGTGCCCGGCGTGTCGTAGGTGACCTCCGCGTCTCGCACGAAGATCTTCATCGGGCCTCCGGTCTTCCAGCTCACAGCGATGAACGACCAGCTGTTCGGGGGCAACTTATCCTTGGCAACACTGGCGACCGACTTGGCAACCGGGTTGACGGGGTCCCGATATTCGAAGCTGATAAGGTGCTCCGGCGGGCCGCGTCTTGGACGCCGTGGACGTGCAGCCACTCCCCAGGCACAACGCGCTGATGGCCACGGTCGCTCCGCTTGCCGCTATCCATGGGACGCGCATGACCGGGGATACTACCACGGCCGTGGGCGAAAGACCCTTGGTCCTGAAACGCGCGCACTCTCCCTATGTCCTCCCAAGACCGCTGCTGGGTCCCATTGCTTGCGCGAGCGGAAGCTGGCGGCGCTAGAGCGCGAACTCCCAACCCAGGTTCACCGTAAAGAAGGGCTGAATCGGCAGCGGTGAATAGGACTTGGTGCCGACGTCGGGGTCCTCGGTGCGCGCGAGGGTTCGGGATAGCCCGAGCCAGGGGATGGCGTAGAAGTCCGCGGACCAAGGGTGCCACTTGTAGCCGAAAAGAGCCTCGACGGAGAACTCGCCAGCGCGGGTCGCCTGACCCGGGAAATCATCGTGGGTGTATTCGATGCGCAAGTAACGCAGCGCGCCGCCGAGCATGAAACCGCCACGTGCGTCAGACAGGAAGTAGAAGGTGTACAGCGCCGTGCTGGGCAGCACCTTCAGGTGGAAGCCATCGTTGCCATCGCCGATCTCCGCGGCAGCATCGGGCACGTCCAGAGCAAAGCTGGCGAGGGCAAAGCGGATCCGAGGCATGCGATACCCCACTTGCACGCCGTAGCCTTTTTGGATGAAAGGCAGCGGGTCCACCTCAGTGAACAAGGCGTGACTTGGGCCGGACGATTGCCCCGCGCTGGAATTGCCAACCTCCTCAACCCCGGTGGGCGGCTCACCGGTTTGAAGCGCCGCTGGCTTTGCGTTGGCAGCAGTCGGGAGCAGAGCCAGCGCCGCGCCGGCGGCCCAGGCTGGTTTGAACTTCAAGACGTTCATACTCCCGCCCCTACGAACCAGAATCTCGAATGGATTTGTCGCCGCCGCCAGAGGGTCTCGGCGACGCACGCCCGCGGCTACTTCTTGCCCTCGGCCATGATGCGGTCAATCGTCGCCTGGCATTTGTCCGCCAGAGAGCGATAGCAGTGCACCTCGATGGGGTAGGGCTCGCCTTCCTTTTCTTCCCGTATGTTTTCCCCGGAGTCCCGCCCAAAGACGATGCGCCCGCCATCCGGACAATCGATCATGATTCCCAGGAGTTCGTCGTGACCGCCGGCTTCGCAGCCCATAGCTGCGGCGCCCCGGGTGATGACGGCCCGGGTCGAGTCGTCGGATTTGAGCGGAGTGCGGATGGTCTTGCTGCTCGATCCACAGGCGGCGGTCAGAACAGCGGCAAAAAGCCAGATCTTCAAGCGCATGCCGCGAACCATGCGCCGATCATCTCCTAAACTCAAGCTGCGGCCACCACTAACTCTAAACTGCCGGATTCGCATCCGGCACGCCGCCATGAAGGACTATCAATTTCGCGTCGGGCTCTCCGAATGGCACATTCAACTCGGTGATGAGACCCTATGTATTGCAGGCCCCCTGAGTCGCGTGCGGTTCCCCCTCGAGCGTCTCCGCGGGTTGTTTTTGGAAACGGGTTCCTCAGTCGACAGTATCTGGTTGGAGTATCAGCCGCTTCATCGTCGGGATACTTCCTTCGCCAAGCTTCCCCTCGACGCCGGCGACCCAGTTTGTCAAGCCGCCCTCGCCGAGCTGCGTGATCACGCCGGGGCACGTGACGCATGGCTGGATGAAGGCAGCGCGTGTGCATTCCACACGCGAGTTGCCAAGGCCGCACCCGCCAAAGCGCCGCCGCCACGCCTCAGCTTCGAACGCTTGCTGCCTACTCTGAGCCCGAAACACTTCCAGGAATTGGGCATTGTCGGGATCCCGGACCGGCTGTACCAACTCGCCAGCGCCTTGGAGGCCGACGGGGTCAGCGCCGCGCGAGAAGCAGCTTTAATCGAATTGGGACATCGCTCTCTTTTCGACGCAACCAGTCCGGCTGGGCTCGTGCTCGACGGCGGCCTGGCTCCGATGTGGGTGATCACGCCGAAGCCGCCGCCCACCGAGGGCACGCTCATAGATGCACACTTCGGCTACCAAGAAATCGAAGCCGCGCCGTATGCAGAGGTGCAGCGGCGCATCGACGGGCTGCGAGCCATCATCGCGGCTCGAATCGACGCTTGTGAACGGAGCAGCACCGCCGTGAACGACCTGATCGAAGGCATGGTGGAGGAGCTCCAGGAGCTGGGGCACAAGCTCGGGCGCATCGACTACAACGGCGATACCAACTTCCTGAAAAACACGCAGCGCTGGGGCAGCTATTGGACGGCCGGCACCAACGGTCTCCAAATCTGCTTCAGCGCGACCCAGTCCGAAGTCTCCTGGGTGATCGGGCCGGAGGTTTACTGAATCCCGAGACAGGCCCGCCGCAGCTGGCACAGTTGCGCCACGACCCGAGCCCTGGAACCCGCGCTTCCGCTGCTCCCGGGCGCGGCACGCGGTTTGCGCATGGCGCAGGCGTCATGAGGACCCACATTCTGGCGTTACTGGTATTGGCCACGGGCTGCGGCTCTCGCTCCGGGGTGCTGTCTGGGGAGTCCTCTCCAACTAGTGGTGGATCCGCAGGAACCGCCGCCGGCGGAACTGCAGGCCTAGGGGGCAGCGGGGCCTTCGCGGGAAGCGGTGGTAGCGGCGCCATCGGCGGCAGTGCAGGCAGCGGCGGGTCGACGGCGACTTGCTCGGGATGCGACTGTTGCCCGCGCCGGACGGCGCCTGGTTGATCTACCGCTATGCCGGTATCAATGCCGAAACCCAACCGCCGGCCATGCTGCTTTGCCTCGACAGCGGGGGCGTCCCGCTCGGCAACGCAGTGCCGAGCGTGGATTCATCCTACAGCGGGGTCCCAGGTCTTGCGAGCCTGGGCGACCGAGTAGCGGTCGCCACCATCGACGGCGGTGATCCCTTCGGGATCACCCTCGAACTACGCATCTTCGACGCGAGCGGCGATGTGCTGTACCAACGTGCGTATCAGCCCAGCGGTGCCCTTGCTGAGCAGCGGCTCTCCCTGCTCGCATCACCCACGGCAGATCAGCTGCTCCTCGGCTGGTCCTCGCTGGAGCCGAACGGCGACCTGCTCAGAGCACGGGTGGCGCGCTTCTGCGTGCCCAGCCCTTGAGCTGGGGACGACAGCGAGCTAGCGTTTGACCCACCCGAGTTCCGCGCCCATGATCTGCGCATGGACGTGTGGCGACTTGGGATCGGTGGCTGGGCATTCGTAGCACTTGCCTGCTCTTCGTCGGGCAGTGGAGGCGGTGGTGGCGGCAGCGCAGGAAGTGGGGGCGGTTCTGGTGCGGCCTCCGGAGGCAGCGGTGCGGCTTCGGGCAGTGGTGGATCGGGCGGCACTTCAGGTACGGGCGCAAGTTCCGGAAGCGGCGGCGCCGCGGGTACCAGCGGCAACACCTGCGAATTACCCAAGGATGTCGGCCCCTGCGACGGCGCGATCCCGCGCTGGTGGTTCAACGCCCAGTCCGGCAAGTGCGAAGGGTTTTCCTATGGCGGCTGCGAAGGCAATGCCAACAACTTTGCCAGCGCTGAAGACTGCGTGAAGCAATGCGCTGCAACTGCAGCGGCGCCCTGCGACGCGATTGCCTGCGAGGGTACGGCGATCTGCGTCTACACGGGCACCACACCACTGTGCCTACAATCTTGCACCGGCCCGGGCACCTGCCCAGGGGGTCTCAGTTGCGGTTGCGCGTCGAGTTGCCCGGGCTGCAAGGACTGCGTCCAAGTCTGCATGCCCAGCTGACCAAACGTCTGGTAGCGCAAGGGGGCGTGATGGACGGGCTGATTGTCGTCAATCGACACTTTGACGGCGAGCGCATGATCCACGCTCCGGCGCACCTCGAACTCCGTGCCGGCAAGATCAAGGCAGTCCACCGCGGACACGACCTGCCAGGGCTCCCCATAGTCTACGACGCACGGGGCGACACGCTGCTGCCAGGTTTCATCGATGCGCACGCACATGTGGGCCGCGCGGGGCTCTTCGAACCCATCGAGCCCCCGAACTTCATGGCCATCGCTCGCAACCAACGGCTGTTGCTCGAGGGCGGCGTCACCACCGTCGGTGACATGGGGGGCTCCGCCGCCCTGAGCCGACAGTTGGCCCGCGCGGCGGAAAATTCGCCGCATGCGGGCCCCGCACTTCGCGCAGCGGGCCCGCTTCTGACCAACCCGGAGGGCTACCCCCTAGACTGGATGCCAGCGCGCTACGCCGCGCTGGGCGTGGTGCTGACCTGCTCCTCGGATCGAGAGGGGCGTCAGGCAGTGCAGCGGGTGGCCGATGCAGGCATGGACCACGTCAAGATCTGCGTCATGCACAGTGGCTACGACTACAAGTCCCTCACGGTCATGTCGCCCGAAACGGCCAAGGGCATCGTGGATGAAGCGCACCGACTCGGTCTGCGAGTCATGGCTCATGCTCATTGGGCGGCGGACTATCGCGCGGCCCTGGACGCGGGAGTGGATGCGCTGGTGCACTCGTCCTTCGACCCACTGGACGAAGAACTCGTCCAGCGAGTGCGTGACAGTGGCGTCGACGTTTGCCCCACCTTGTGGGTGTTCCACTCGTCTTGCATCGGGCCCGAGCAGCGTTGGGATAGGGATCCCGTTCGGGGTCGAGGTGTGACGCCGTCTGTACGGCGCTCCTGGCGTCGTTTCGCCGAAGCCTGGGCCGCATCCGAGGACGTGGTGCCACCGGGCATCGGGGGAGGCGTGGGCAAGGAACTCGCGCGACAAGGTGTGCGCAACGCGCTCGCAAACCTTCGGCTCTTGCACGATGCCAGGGTCCCGTTGTCCTACGGCAGCGACGGGCCCTATGGATTCAGCGTGCTGGGGCGAGTTGCTGACGAGCTATCTGTAATGAGCAACGGCGGCCTCTCGGTCCAAGAGTGCCTCGCCGCAGCCACATCCGGCAGTGCCCGGCTTCTGGGCTGCTCGGACCGCGGGCGAATTGCGGCGGGAATGCGCGCGGACTTGGTGGTCATCGCGGGCGACCCCCGCCTCGACCTCGACCGCGTCCGGAACGTCAAGGCGGTCTTCCGCGGCGGCGAGCGGATCGACGTGGCGCGGGGCCGAAGTGCGCGCGCCGCGGCCATCGCGACGGGCATCGCGGGCACCATCGGAGATGCCCTTCGCCATCGTGGCTGAAACGCATTTCGGCGCACGCGGGGGCACTGTAGAATCGGCTCATGACGCAGCTCAAAGCACGCCTGGTTCGGGTTGGCGCCGCTCTTGCGGCAATTCCCATGACGGCCACGTTCGCAATGGCGGGTTGTGGTAGCGACGACGACTCGAGTAACGCGGGTGGCAGCGGAGGAACAGCCGACGCGTCCACAGGAGGCCTCTCGGGAACGGGTGGAAGCACGGGCGGCACAGCTGGAAGCACCGGTGGGACCGGAGGCGGCAGTGGGGGAGCGACCGGCGGCAGCAGCGGCTCATCCGGAGCTAGCGGTAGCGGTGGAGCTGCAGGCACCGATGGGGGCGCGGGAGCCGGTGGCAGCGATGCCGGCACCGACGGCAGCGCGGGAACCGGGGGCCCGGATGGCGGTGCCGGGACCGGTGGTGGCGACGCGGCAGCAGACGCACCCACAGACGCAGTTTCGTGTGACGACGGCAACGCAGCGACCAAAGACTTCCTCCACCCGACCTACGGCTGCGCCCACAAGTTCGATGCGGTTCCCGCAGACGGCGAAGCCTGGATCACTTACGACATCGGCTTCTCGGTCGACTTGAAGACCAAGATGGGCTGGTCGCCAGTAATGAGCAACAAAGCCTATGCGACCTTCGCACCATTCTGTGCGGCACTGTCTATCGCGGGCCTGAGCAATTGGCGTTTCGCGACCATCGATGACCTACGCACCCTCGCTGGCGGCTGTGCTCCACCGATGACGGGTGGTTCCTGCACCATCAGTGACCCGGGGTGTCTCCAGAAATCGTGTGGCATCGGCTCCACGTGTACGTCCTGTATTGGCGGTGGTGGTCCCAACAACGGCAAGTACTGCAAAGTCGACGTTCAGGGCTGCTCGACGATGTGGAGCTCGTCGTTGTGCCCAGATTGCGCCCCCGCGAACGCGCCTTGGGCCTATGGCACGACGAACGGCAACTTCCACCCACAGAGTACGGCACTCTTCCATGGACGCTGCGTGAGCAGCTCCGTTCCGAACCCCGAATAGCGTACGATGAGCCGCGCAAATGACGCCGTCGTTATCTCCTTGTCGCGACCAGCCCGATGACTATCGCCTCCACAGCGACGCGCGTCAGCTCGGCGCTCATGAGCTGCGCAGCCTAGACCGGCTCAGCGCGGGTGCGTGACGAAAGCCGCCGAGCGAGCCCCGACGCCCGAGAGACACGCCGCTCGATGGCTGCCCGCACGGCCGCCTCGTCGCCCAGCACCGCGACGCGCCGTTTCACTCGCGTCACCGCTGTGTACAGGAGCTCTCGCGTGCACAGGGGCGAATCTGCCTCGGGCATCACCACGAGCGCCGAGTCCACCTCCGAGCCCTGGCTCTTGTGGATGCTCATGGCATAGACGGATTCGTGCTCGGGCAGCCGGGCCGGGGGGATGTATCGCAGGCCGTCTTCTGCGGCGAAGGCAGCTCTCAGCCCTGCCTGCGTGGTCTCGATGACTCCGATATCACCGTTGAACAAGCGCGTGGCCGCGTCGTTCTTGGTGATCAGCAAGGGCCGCCCGGGATAGTAGAGGTGAGTGCGCCCGGCGCCCGGAACCAGCAGTCGTCGCTCCTGGAGCAAGTTCGCAATCCGGCCGTTGAGGGTTTCGACTCCGCGAGGCCCGCGTCGATGGGCGCACAAGACGCGAAACCGCGTCAGCGCTCTCATGCGCAACTTGGGCTCTTGCGCCTCGCAGAAGGGGCGAAACCCCTTCAGGACCGCAGCATCGAAGTAGCTTTCATCAGGCCCCTCCTCCACGATGCCTGCTTCCGGCGTATCGGAGTCGCGAAGCACCGCGAGTGCGGTATCAGCATCTCCCTCGACGATGGCTCGCGCCAAGCGGCCCACGCCTCGATCCGGGTCGAAGCGATAGCTACGAGTCAGGTGCACGACGCAGTCGCTGACTCGAGTCGCCTGTGGCACCGGCTCGCCCGGCAGCGCCAAGTCGAAGCTCTCTCGCACAGCATCTCGATGCTCCACGGACCACCCCTGGTGGCTCGCGCCGGCACAGGCATCCGCGAGCACCGCACCAGCCTCGACCGAGGCGAGCTGGTGCTCGTCACCCACCAAGACCAGCCGGGCCTCAGGCGAGAGCGCATCGAGCAGGCGACGCATCAACGCAATGTCGACCATGGACGCTTCGTCCACGACGACGATGTCCGCCAGTAGGGGACGCGTGGGGCCGTGCGCGAAACGCGCAGGCGTTGCGGTGGGGCCCAAAGCACGATGGATCGTGAAGGCTTCGCTGGGCAGCGCTGCAGCGACCGCGTCGATCTGTTTCAACTCTCCAGACAAAGTCGCCACGGCTTCTCCCATGCGGGCGGCGGCCTTGCCGGTGGGCGCCAACAGCAGCATGCGCGGGGGCTTTCCGCCGCGAGCCAAGTCCGCAAAAAACGCCAACAAGCGCGCAATCGTGGTCGTCTTCCCAGTGCCCGGGCCACCCGTGAGGATGAGCAGGCGACGCAGGGCCAAGCTAGCAGCGGCAACCGCGGGTTGAGGCGCCGCCGCTTCGAACGAAAACCACCGCTTCAAGCAATCTCGCAACCTGCCAGTTCCAGGAGCAATCGGCGCCGGCTGCGCGAGTCGGCTGAGCCTCTCGAACACCGCGAGCTCGTGCTGGTAGAAGCGACTCAAATACAAACGCTCCTGAGACAACACCAGTGGGGTCGGTGGGCTCTCCACGGCGCCACTGCCCACCAACTCGCAAGAAGACAGCAGTTGCCGCAGCGGGCCACTCGTCAGCTCCCCGGTCGCCGCGGCGCGCACGCGCTGTTCCAATTCTTCGAGACGCACGCACACATGCCCCTCGCGCGTCCGCTCGCTCGCCACGGCAATCGAGAGCAGTACTTCTTGCCGGGTCTCACCACTCAGAGCACCCAAAGTCCGAGCTAGCTCGACATCCAGCGCTGCAAATCCATCGGCATTCATGGCGCCTCCTCTGCCTTGGCGATCACCGCGGACAAGCCATCGAGCATGGCCTCGGACGGGCGATCGAAGTAGACACCTGAGCCAGCAGCGGTGGGCTGCATGCCGCGCAGGAAGAGATAGGCCACGCCACCAAAGTGCCGCTCGTAGTCGTAGTCGGGCACGCGCACGGCTAGGTAGCGATGCAGCGCCACGCAGTACAGATGGTACTGAAGCACGTAGTGGTGGCGCTGCATCTCGCGTGCGAGGATGTCTGGTGCATAGTCAGTCGCCGCAGCGCCTAGGAAGTTCGATTTGTAGTCTGCCAAGTAGAACCTGCCGTCATGACTGAACGCCAGGTCGATGAAGCCACGCAGCGCGCCAGCCAAGGGCAAGAAGCCTAGATCGCAGACGCTCTGAGCGTAGTCCGGCGAGATGGGCCGCCGAGCATGCTCGGCGAAGGCACGGCCTAGAGCAGCCGCGCTCAAGGCAGCGCTCTGCTCTCGCACGGGAAACACAAACTCCATCTCACTCTGGCGCTCGGCCCGACCAATCTGCTTCAAGCACATGTCGCCCACCAGCGGCGTGTTCAGCACGTCGGAAACGGCGCGGTCTACGCTAGCTGCATGTTGCCGTGGGTCGATACCGTACTCGGTCAATACTCGGCGCACAGTGGCCGCACGGGGCTCGGGATCTGTGGCGTCGAAGTCGATCAGTTCGAAGATCCGGTGCAGGCATTCACCCGCACGGGCTCCGCGAGGGAACTGGGCCAGCACAACGGGGGCTGGTGCAGGCCGTAGGGCAGCGGGTTCGAGCCCCGCGTCGTGGTCGTGCTCAGGCGCTGGTGCCAAGGAGGCTTCCGCACCACGAGTCAGAGCCGTGAAGCTGGAAGTGCGATACTGAAAGTCGAGGCGGCGCTCCAGCTGCCGCGCGGACAGCGCCGCTGTCGGCGCCAGTGGCGCGACGGAAAACGTCTCTTCGGCCCGGGCCAGGGCGCGGCGGCCGATACTGCCGGCAGACTCACGATGCAGAGCGTCGAGCACACCCCGCAGGCCGTGGTCATCCAGCGCCTTGAGGCGCTGCTCGGCCGAGGCGCCACGGTGCTTGCCCCGAGTGAGCAAGAGGCGGCCGAGAGCAGATGTACCCGCAGTGTTGATCCTACCAAAGACGGCCACGGCGTGATGCTTTGCCCGGGTCAAGCCGACGTAACCAACCCGCATGGCCTCGGCCAAGCTCTCCCGCTCCGCGCGTTGATAGCGGGGGTCTCGCTTGGTCTCTTCCTTGTCCCGCTTCGCCGCGATGTGCATCACCAGAGCGCCTCCGCGATTGCTGTCGTGATAGCGCAAGCGCCTATCGTCCCGGAGCACATCACCCACCCACAGGCTGGGCAGATAAACCACCGGGTACTCCAGACCCTTGCTCTTGTGCACGGTGGTCACCGAGACGGCGGCTGCGTCGCTCTCCAAGCGCAGCTGTTGAGCGTCCGGTGCCAGGGATTCCAGCGCGGTGCCGTCTGCAATGGCTTCGTCCATGTAGCGGAGCAAACCCGCCACGCCGAGATGCTGCTCCACAGCTGCCTGATGCAGCAGTTCGGCTAGATGCAGCAAGTTGGTCAACTTGCGTTCGCCGTCGGCGAAGGAAAGCAAGCGCTGCGGAGCGCGCGCCTCACGGAACAGGGTGTGAAACGCATGGATGAAGCCGCGTCCCTTCCACACTTCGTGCAGCCGAGCAAAGCGTGACGCCCATTGCTCCCACAACGTGTCCGATCGCTCCAACTCCACCAGCATGCTGGCGTCGAAGCCCAGGCACGGCATGAACAGCGCCGTGCGCACGGCAGCACTCTTGCCGGGTTCCGCCAGGGCCCGCATCACCAGGGCCAGCTCAGTCGCCTCGGCGCTCTCGAATACACTCCGATCCCCCACAAGCACCGCGGGCACGCTGATTCGAGACAGTGCCACCTGCATCTCGGCTGCTTGACGATTGGTGCGCGTGAGCACCGCAATGTCCCCGGGTCGGAGCGCCTTGTTCCCGAGCTGCACGCCAGAGCCCAGCAGCGCGCGGATGTCCCGGGCAATTCGTGCCGGCAGTTCGGCCTCCACTCGTGTCTTGGTCAGCAACTTGTGGCTGTCCGGCTCGGCGCGGGCGAGCAGGGCGACGTCCAACGCTGGGCGCGGCTCGTCCCAGCCGCTCATGGCATCCATCGCTCCCGGGCGCGCCTCGATGGAGGCGTAGGCAATGCCTTCATCTACGAAAGGCAAGGCCACGCCCTCGAATAGGGTGTTCTGCGCTTGGACTAGGCTCGGGTCGGCGCGATAGCTGGTCGTCAGACCGAAACGATTGTCTCCAGCCGCCCTGCTGGCCTCGAGATACGAAAACACGTCAGCCCCGCGAAAGGCGTAGATGGCTTGCTTGGGATCACCGATCAGGAAAAGCGCAGAATCCTGCGTCGAATAGACCCGATTCAAGATCTCGTACTGCACCGGGTCCGTGTCCTGGAACTCGTCCACCAGGGCGACGGGGTAGCGGGCACGCAATTGCTTGGACAGGGTTTCGCCCTCGGCTCGCAGAGCGTTGCGCAGATCGACCAACAAGTCGTCGAAGGACCGCACGGAGCGCTCTTGTTTGGCAGTGCGGAGGCGAACAGCCACCTCCTTCGCCAGCGAGAGCTGCAAATGACACAAGCGTGCGTCCAGGTCCCCTGCCGCAGCGGCATGGGCCTCCACTAGCCGCCCGATGCTCGCGAAGATCCGGTGCTCGGGTACGCGCTGACCTTGATTCACGGCGCTCTTCAGCACCTCCGGGGACAGGATATGCAACTGCTCGATGTCATCCACCTGAGCGCCGTCTGCACCCGCGATCCGATCCGCCTCTGCCAACGCCTGGTCGACACGCCTTTCCCGATAGCGGCTGCGGTTGAGAACGCCGGGGCGCAGCACCAGCTCGCGCACCGCCTCGCCCTGGCCAGGCCAGTTGCGGGCGAACTCTGCGCGTACCTCGAAGTAGCGTTTCAACGCCGCGTCATTCGCCGGCGCGGCGTCCGTCTCGAGAATCATGTCCGGACTTGCCGTCGCCGTGCGAATCAGCGCGCTCAGCTCCGCAATGCTGAGCGAACTGCGGGCCTTCTTCGCTAGGCTGGGCGGCGCCGCAGACAGCGCCCGCACGTACTCGTCTCTCACCGCGTCGAGCAGCAAGCCCGAAGTGTCCGAGAGCAGCTCCAGACCAAAGCGCTGTCCACTCTCGAAGGCATGCTCGCTCAAGACGCGCTGGCAAAAGCCGTGAATCGTGAAGATGGAGGCCAGATCGAACATCGAAAGCGCGCGGGTGATGCGAGCACGCGCCGTCTGGGCATCCACTCGAGCCAGAAGCTCCGTCAGGACCTCATCGTGACTGTCGCCGTCCAGGGACTCCAGGGCCTCTCGAAGGCGTTTGCGCACCCGCGCACGAAGCTCCGCCGTCGCAGCCTTGGTAAAAGTGACGACGAGGATGCGGTCGATATCCAAGTCGCGCTCGATGATCAAGCGCAACAAAAGCGTCGTAATGGTGAACGTCTTGCCGGTACCCGCACTCGCCTCGATCAAGTGGCGCCCCCGTAGCGGGATCGCCAGGGGTTGCAGTCGCCTCACGATGCCACCTTCGTGTGCTGCAACATCGGCGCGAAGACCTGCAAAGCCAGCTCGGAAAAGCCGGGATCCCCGGCTGTGAAGAGCGAGAAATCCGGAAACGCGAGCTGGACGTACTCGTCGTGACCCTCGCCGTAGCCTTGAAAGTCCATGAATCGGCCGCGCGCGCCCTTCAGCGCCTTGTCGTCGGCGGCTTCATCCAGCTCCGCGGCTAGCAATCGCTCGGCATATTCGAAGGAGGTATCCGGCAGAAAGGGCAGAGGCTGACTCGCGCCGGCGTGAAATAGCTGGAGCAAATGCGACAGTTGGCCTGCAGCAAAGTCGGGAGCCACAGGCGCGTACTGCGCCACGAACACGCCACGATCCCCGCGCGCCACCAAGGTGCTCGGGTCCTCTCGACCCGAGGCGCACAGCGCCAAATGGCGTAGCCACAAGCGCAGACGCCGTTTGGCCTTTGCCCGACCGTAGCCGTAGTGCACCTGACCCGCATCGAAGAGCTCGTCTACGACGCCCGTCAACGTCCCATGCGCGGTCGAGACAAAGACTTCTTCGGGCAAGTGTCTGCCGCCCTGGGTGATTTCCCGCACGGCCCGGGACAGAGGAAGGCAGTCCGCGAGCAACCCCGCGTACACTTGGCGCCCGAGTTCGCCGACCGGCAGCGCACCCTGGGCCCGCAGCAGTCCCTCGGCATGGGCAGGGTCGTCGCCCTCGACCAATCGCTCGAGCAGGAAGTTCCCGGCGAAGTAGCTTTCCAAACCACCCAGCTCGATGGGCTCTCGATCCTCCACTCGCACCACGTCCCGGCGTAGACGCACGCCCAAGCGCCGCTCCCCCAGATAGCGCGCCGGGTTGTCGAAGTAGCGGCACAACTCTCCGAGATCGACACTCGCCTCAGGTTCCTCCGCCTCCAGGCCCAGCATGGGGCTGGCCCGCACTTGTTGCTCCCCTGCGAGCGCCTGCGCGCCCAGGGCGTTTTCCCCGGAGTAGGAGAAATATCGTGGGTCCGCGCCATCGAAGTAGCGCGGAGCGTGGGCCGACAAGCTGTGCTCGACCACGAGATGCTCCTTTGCCGAACGGGTCGGAACGAACAGTTCCTGCTGTGCTCCACTCTGAGCCCGCGTCGCGAAGCGATTCGTCTCTTCGGCAACGTCCAACAACTCTTCCACGACGACCGAGGGCGGACGCTCGGTATTGTCCTGGATGTCGCGCCCCACATAACTGACGTACAAGCGATCTCGAGCAGAGAGCAGCGCCTCGAGGAACAGGTAGCGGTCTTCGTCCCGCAACGAGCGGTCTCCGAGGCGCCGAGCCGCCGCGATCTTGTCAAAGGTCCGCACCAGATCGGCCCGCGGGAACGCATCGTCATTCATTCCGAGCAAGCAGATCACCCGAAAGGGAATGCTGCGCATCGGCAACATGGCGGCGAAGGTCACGCCGCCGGCCATGAACTCTCGCACTCGGCGTTCTTCGACCAAGCGCGCTTCCAAGGCCGCCCGCAGCACCTCGCGCTGCACTGACGCTTGAAAGTCCACGCTCTGCCCGTCTTGCGCTAGCGCCGCAAGTGCCCGCCGCACGACCTGGTGGTCGCCGAAGCTCACCTCGCTCTCGCGAAGCAGCTGCTGCATGCAGGCGACAATCGTCTCTTGCCACTGGCTCAGGGTCTTTTCCCCGGTCAGCGCCGCCGCTGCGGAAAACAAGGCTTCCGCGAAGGCAGCGAGCTTGCCGACCAGCACCGCAGACTCGCCCTCCACGTCGTCCACGGGCAACACACCGCAATACTCGCCGCGCGCTTGGGTCGGCATGCAGTAGCCGACGAGCAAGCGCGCGAGGCCGAAACGCCAGGTGTTCTCCTCGGCGGCGGGTTGGCCCAAGCGCCCGCGATGCTTCGCGTCGATGCCCCAGCGAATCCCCGCCGCCGTGACCCACTCCGCCACCTCCGGCAAATCCGCGGCGGCGATCTCGAACCGCTCGCGAACCGGCGTCAGCTGCAAAAGGTCCAGACAGGCGCTAGCCGTCATGCGCCCCTCGGCTAGCGCTAGCAGTTGGAGCACAGCTTGGGCCACAGGGTTGGCCCGGCGCTCCGCCCGGTCCGCGATGCGATAAGGGATCAGATCTTCGTCGCCCGGCTCCCGAGCGAACACCGCATCGATATGCGGGCAATAGGCGTCGACGTCGGGAACCATCACCAGCACGTCTTGGGGCTGCAGGCTGGGGTCTGCGTGCAGCCACCCCCACAAGCGATCCATGAGGACTTGCAGTTCGCGAGTCGGGCTATGGCACACCGCCACCTCGACGCTGCTGTCCGCCGCCGACAGCGTGCGCTGCCGCCGCGTGTCCGGCCTGGTTACTTGCATCAAGTCTCGCTGCAGGCATGACAGCGCCGTGTCCGCGCCGGGCTCGACGTAGTCCGGGTGCTCTTGATACTGCACCCGTGCCTCCAGTAGCTCGGACAATTCGGCCCCCTGCCGCCCCAGAGAAGCCAGCAGCCCGAGCTCGGAAAGCACCTCTTGATCGCTCTTTTCGCTACGCAAGGCCGACCAATACAGATCCGACGGGCTGTGCTGAAACAAGTGCACGTCCAACTTCGCGGACAAGGCGTTCAGAACATCCAGGTACAGCGGAGGCAGAGCACTCACCCCGAAGATGCTGACGCGCGCCGGCAAGCCATCTACAGCCACTCCCGCAGCACCCAGCCGGGCGACCCTCGCAGCCACATGGGTGCCGCCCAGTCGCGCCACGACTCGACGCCAAAGCTCGGGCTGAAAACCATCGCCGCGTCCCGCATCCCACTCCAGCACCATTTCGGGTCGGAACACGGCGTACTGATCGAAGACATGCGCCAATTGAGCCGACAGCTCGTAGCGCTTGATGCCCGATTCGTCCTGAGCGAGGTAGCGCCGCAGATCTGCGTCTCCAAACGCGTTTCCAGCCTCGGCCAGCTCCGCAGCGATGGCCCAGGTCAAACGCTCGCGATTGAACGACGCCGCGCCCTCGTCCAAGGGCGTCGCCAGGCCAAGCACGCGCTCCACGAACGCCCTCGGGAACGGAAACTCGAGAGCCGCCGCCACGCCCAGGCGCTGAGCCAGCGCCAAGGATAGCCAGCGCTCCATGCCCCGGCTCTGGACTACGATCACCTCCGTCTGCAGCGCCCGACCCACCGGGCGACGCACGAGCTCGGCGAGAGCGTCCGCCAATCTTTCCGAACGGTTACTGCGGTGAACGTGAAACATGGCGCGGTCGGCCACCAGGTACGCGCGCCGCGCGGGGCAAGCAAGCCGGGGCCGAGGCTGATGTGACAAAAAGGGACACGAAAAAGCCGTGATGAATCCGGCATTTGCGCTCCCGGCGGGGCGAGATAAGGTGCCGAGTGTCTGCCATGTCACGGGAAGGTGAGACGTTCGATGGACCCGCGCTCACGCCCGTACGCGTGCGCTGGCGGCGGCAGGAATTGCTGCTCACGGACGGCACCTATTTGTTAGGCCGGGACAGCAGCTGCCACATCTTGCTGGAAGACTCCCGGATCTCCAGGCGCCATGCGCGGATGAGCGTCGACACCAGCCTGGTCTTCATCGAGGACTTGGGCAGCATGAATGGGATCCTGGTCAACGGAACCCGAGTGCGGGAGCGCCGCGCGCTGTTCGACGGAGACTGGGTGACCATAGGCGGCGAGGAGCTCGAAATCGTCATCGGCGAGGCCGGTCGACAGCGCCACAAGACGGACACCTTGGACGAGCTTTCGCCGATCCCGCCCTCGAGCAAGAACGAAGCCGACCGCCGCATCAGCGAACCCCCCGAAGCCGAAGAGACGACCCAGCGCACGCGCTCGCTGGAAATTCTCGCCAACATCGCCGACCAAGCGCTGGCGGCCGGTCGCACCGAGGACGCCGCAGACCTGCTGAAGACGACCCTGTTGGACGTCCTGCAAGAAGCCTCGGATGGCATCGACATCGAGGAAGAGACACGCCTCTTCTGCCTCGAATACGCATTGAAGCTCAGCAAAGTCACGCCTAAGCCCAAGTGGCTCGACTATTCGGTGGATCTTCTGCGCGTCACGGGTTCGATCTGCGACGCCGCCTTGGCGAGAAAACTCACCGATGCATACCGCAAACACCCCAAGGCCGACTTGGGACGCCTGGACGCCTGGGCCAACACCCTGATGAACGCCGACGACGAAGAAGCGCTGGCTTCAGCAGGTCGCGCAGCGCAAATTGGGGTCGACGTCCGGCGCAGCCGTCGCTGAGCTCAGCGTTTCAGGGGCTCACGCCCCAGATCCACATCGAAGGTGCGAGCAGCGTACTGTTTGCTCCAGGCCACGCTGGACTTCGACAGCCCGCCCTTGGGCAGCGCCCAATCTGGCTTTTCGTCACTCAGGCACGACAGCACCACGAAAGGATCGAGGCGGCGTGCTCGGGCAATCCTCCGAGACTTGGCGGCAAAACCATTGGGTGACAGACAGTGCTTCTCCAGCGCAGCCACGATCCTTCTCGCCGCCTTGGTGCCGGATTGGTCCCGCCCGCTGTGACGCTCTTCCAGGGCGCGCCGTTCGCTGTCGTGCACGGCGATTTCGACGTGAACGTGAGGCGCGATGCTCGAACCCCGCGCATTGCCGCTCTTGCCTACGGTGCCCAACCGAGCTCCCGCGCGAACGTCCTGCTTATTGTCGATGACCGAGCTATCCAGATGAGAGAAGAACAGCGAAGCATAGGCGCTGTGCTCTCCCGCGATCTCCTTCGGAATGGGACACACGACTTTGACCCACTTGCCAAAAGAGCGGCTCACGGCACTCGTGGCGGATCCGCTGCACGGCGAACGCAGCGCGGTGCCAATCGGCGCCAACAAATCCAGACCGTTGTGCTTTCCGTGCGTGCGCGGCGCCAAGAATCCTCCGCGACCACCCCGGTCTTGACGAATGCCGTAATCGACTTTCAGCGGGTACACCCAGGGCTTTCGCAACTCCGGCTTCAAACTCGCCACAGGCTTGGGCTTGGGGGGAGCCGGACGCAGCGGCTTGGCCACGCGCTTGCGGGCCACGGCGGGCTCCGCCGTGGAGACGGTCTTGTCGCTCGGAGGTGGCGCCTGTTGCGCTGAGCAACCCATCAACAGCGCCCCGCCCAAGACAGGGGTCCCACGTCGCCAGAGCCTCACGCGCCCGACCGTAACCGAGGCCTGTCGCTGTGCACAAAAAACTGGAAAACATCTATGGTTTCGAGGTCTTCCCCGAGGCTCATCGCGCAGCCTCGGGGAGATGTTGGGGGTTTGGGGTCGCTTCACTGGCGCGCCCCGGGCCACGACTCCCGAGCCGGGCCGAGCGGGCGCGCGGCCTGCCAAGTCCATCTAGTTCGTCTCGTGTAAGGTCCCGTACCGCCACCCGTTAGGGGACCATCCAATGAGCTTACTACGACTCGAAACAGCCCGACGCCCGGCGCTGCTATTGGCCATTTGCTTGGCCCTGGCCAGCGCGGCATGCGCCACAGGCGCTCTCGGCCAGAGCGTGACCCAAGAAGCGGACGGCAGCGGTGAGCGCCTGAACGCGCCCTTGGCCATCGGGGCCACCTATCGCCCTGAGGTCCACGTCGACACGAAGGGAAGCGCCACGCCGAGCATTCGGCTGATGAGCACGCGGCCCAATGTGGTGGGCGTCAGCAACGGCCAGCTGATTGGACGCAGCCGGGGCGTGGCCGCCATCTTGTTCACCACAGCAGATTCGACGGTGGTGGACTTCCTGCACGTGTGGGTCGAGCGCCCCACCCACGTCGCCCTGCACCGATTGAGCCCCAGCGGCTCGGACTTGGGCGAGGTGAGAGACCGCGTCGACCTACTCGTGGGCGACTCCATCTGGCTCTCGCCGCGGGTCTACGCAGACGCACAACACCTCGCTGGATCGATCACGAGCGAGTGGAAAGTGGACCCTCCCATCGCTCGCGTGTTGCGCGACGGCGTGTACAAGCAGCGGCGCCTCGTCGCCGATTCGCCGGGCACTGCCACGCTGACGGTCTCGCTCTCGGGCGTCACGGCCCAAGCCAGCATCGTGGTGCAACCGACGTCCGCACCAGCGGTGGCAGCCCCCCCGCCTCCTCCGCCCCCAGCCCCAGAGCCCGGGCTCAGCGTTCCGCCTGAACCGAAGGCCCCGGCAACCCCCCAGGGAGGTGCGGAATGAAGCGCACGATATGCCAGGCGCTCTTGTTGGCGGCCACGAGCCTGAGCCTGTCGGCTTGCGGCCCCTTCTTTCACGCCGCCAGCACGCCACCGCCGACCCGCACCGCCAGCCTGAATCGCGCCAGCGATCAGATCGAGATCTCCACAGGCGTCGCTCTGGCCTTCGAATGCCGCAGCGGCGGAACGCCCTGCGAGGACGCCAAGGCAGTCAGTCAAGACCCAAACATCGCTCAGGTCCTGCCCGCGCACATCAATCGCACCACCGAGCGCTGGCGTTGGAGAGGCCCGCAGCCCCGCACCGGCTTCGTGGTCTACGGCGTCGCTCCCGGCAAAACTACGCTGCGCGTCACCTACAACGGTGACTCCGAGGGACAGCTCTCGGTCACGGTGCTTCCGGATCCGCAGCCCACAGTCGCACCCGCAACGCCGCCACCAGCCGCGACGATCCCCTAGGGGGACAGCACAGGACAGAGGCGGGAGCGGAGTCAGAGCCCGTGGCGGCGACTGTGGCAGCGGCAGGGTCGGTGGCAGTGCAGAACCGGTGGCTGCGGCAGAGTCGGCGGCGGTGACCGTGGCAGTGCAGAACCGGTAGCTGCGGCAGAGTCGGCCGCGGTGACCGTGGCAGTGGCGGTGACCGTGGCAGTGGCAGCGGCGGTGACCGTGGCAGTGGCGGGTGGCTGAGCCGGGTCGGTGACCGTGGCAGCGTCAGCGACGGTGGCTGGGGCAGAGTCGGCAACAGTGGCAGTGGCAGGGTGTCGGTGTCGGGTGTGGTGTAAGACAGGACATCGCTTGCACTCTTGTTGACGGGCTGGGCGGTGCTCGTGCCAGCCGGTGGCTGGCACTGTGCCCGCAGGCGCCGAGGTCGAGGCGGCCATGCGCATCGAACTCCTAGAGTCCGCCCGGCGTCGGGCGGGTTGGGTGAGAAACCCGCCGCCGGGCGGAACAACCAGGAGACGATCATGCGATTCAGAACCCTCGAACTAGCTCTTCAGGCGCAGCGCGAAGTCGTGCCGCACGTGGCTCGGGTGCAGCGTCACGACAGGAAGCTGGCGGCGCAAATGCGCGACGCCACGAATAGCTTCTTGCTCAACCTCGAGGAAAGCTCGGGCTCCGACCCTGGCAACCGTCGCGCTCGGTATTTCAACGCCGCCGGTAGCGCCAAGGAAGTCGTGGTCGCCCTGCGAGCCGGTGTCGGCTGGAAGTATCTTTCGGAAGCGTCGGCTGAGCCCACGCTCGAGAAGCTAGATCAGCTGCTTGGCGCACTCTGGAAACTGACGCACTAACCCTCGCGGCCTGTACGCCGCCGCGAGCGAGGAGCGTTCGCGGCAGGGATCTCCGGGACAAAGCTCCGGGGCGCCAACGCCGTTAGCAGTGAAACAGCAATCAAGGCGGTGCGGTCGCTGGTCAGAAGTTCGTGGCGGGCGCGGCGTCGAAACTCGTCTATCAGGCGCTCGAACTCGGACTTCAGCTCGCTCGCGGTTTCCGGGCGCAGCATCAGTTGATGCAATCGAAACAAGTGCTGCGCGCTCGCCGCTCTGGAAACACTGCCACCACCGCGCTCTACACCTTCCGGATCCCCCCGCAGTCGGGCTAGACATTCCTCGACCAATTCCACCGACCAGCGCTGGTTCAGGTGATCCATCAGCGGACCCCGATCGCTCCAGCGCACGAGGTCGTCGTCCCGAAGGCGAATTCGATCGCCGGCGCCAAGCTCCAGCAACCCCAAGCGGGACAGCGCGCTCAAGTGACGCCGCGCCTGAGCGTTACTGAGCCCATCTCGGCGTTTGATCTCCGCGACAGAGCGGCGCTCCACGAACAGCCGCCAAAAGAAGGCGAAGGTCGCAGGATGGTCGAGGAAGTAGCACTGCTGATCATGAGACAACTCGACGTCGCGGATGGCCTCGTGTCTCGAAGCCTCGATCACGTCGACCAGGGAAACGCCAATCGCGTCGCAGATCTGCTGCAATCGACTCAGAGAGATGTCGTCGCCGGTCAGTAGCTTCTTGACCCCGGACTCACTCATCCCGATGCGTTCCGCGAGCTGTCGGTAGTTGAGCTGAGCCGTCGCGAGAGCGCGCTTGAGGGTGACCAGGAGCTGTTCGTGACGATCCATCGCGGGGAACTACCCAGGCGGCTGAGTACCGGATTCAGGTACTTGATGACCTTCTTAGAGCTAGTAATACCTTAGTGGGGCACTAATTGGGCACAGAAAGGAGCCTTCCCGTGCTTGACGCCCCCAGCTACGAAGCCCGCCGACGAAAGCTCGTCGCGGCGCACCCCGACACCGTTTTCTTGATCCGAGCGCCTGGACCCGCAGCGCTGACCGGAAGCGAGTACCGCGCGGACGCCGATCTCCTGTACCTGACGGGCTGCGTAGAGCCCGACGCTAGTCTGCTGCTCACCGCCACGGACCGCGGCCCCCAGGCAACGCTATTTTTGGCGGAGGTCGACTCGCATCGGGAGCTTTTCGACGGAGCTGGCAGCTCCGCGGAAGAGGTGACGCGGGTCAGCGGCGTCAGCGACATCCGAAGCCAGGCCGAGCTAGCCGCCACCTTGGCTACGCAACTCAAGGACTCAAAGCGCTTGGCCTACCGCCTGGGTTCGGAAGCCGGTCTAGACCAAGTCGTGATCCACTGCCTGCATGGCAGCAAGCGCCGTGGCACAGGCCTGCTTCCCGTGGTCGATCCCCGAGAGGCCACAGCGCGCATGCGAGTGATCAAAGACGCCGCCGAAGCCGAGCTGCTGCGTCGGGCCGCAGCGGCCACCTGCGCTGCCCATCGTCGCGCTTGGGCCGTCGCGCGCGCGGGTATGTCGGAGCTGGAGCTGGCCAAGAGCGTGGAGTGGGAGTTTGCCGCACAAGGCAGCACTTCCCCAGCGTATAGGAGCGTCGTCGCCAGCGGCAGCCGAACCACGATCCTGCACGCCACGCCCACAGGCAGCCCTCTCTGCGAGGGTGACTTGGTCTTGGTGGACGCTGGCTGCGAGGCGGAGCGCTACGCCTGCGACGTGACCCGCACTTTCCCGGTCTCCGCGCGCTTCTCCAAGCTTCAGTCCGAACTGTACGAGATCGTACTGGCCGCGCAGGAGCGCGCGCTGGCCAGCGTCCGCCCCGGGGCCAGCATCGCCGAGGTCGACGGCGCTGCTCGAAACGCCGCGCAGGACGCCCTCAGCCAGAGTCGCGCCTTCGAATTCGCCGCCGCGGATCTGGACCACTGGTTTGCGCACCGAACGAGTCACTTCATCGGTCTAGAGGTGCACGATGCCGGCGCTCCCGAGGAAAACGGCGAGCCGGTCAAGCTGCGTCCCGGCATGGCCCTGACCGTGGAGCCCGGCCTCTATTTTCGCCCCGACGAGGCCCTGGCACCCGAAAACACCGGGGGATTGGGGATCCGAATCGAAGATACGGTGCTCGTGACCGAATCCGGAGCCGAAGTGCTCAGTGGGGAGCTGCCCAAGTCCCGCCAAGACATCGAAGCGGCGCGCAGGTTGGCCCGCTCGGACGACTAGCGTTTCGACCTCGGCGCCTTCGCCCACCGCGATGGTGTCAACGTCATGACGCGGGTGCGCGGGCTCCGCGAGTTTCGAGGCGCATGTGCGTCTCGTCGTCGTCGGATCGACGCGAGTGCCCCGCGTTGCTGACCAACAGACGTCGCAACTGTGACCGAATCGTGGCTCGAGGGACGTGCGTGTCGGCAAAGATGAGTCATATTAAGGGTGCACAGATTTCGTCCGATGCCATCGCATAATCTTCTCGTCTTCTCTGATGTTCATCTAGGTAGTGACCTGATTCAGCACGCCCGTCCGGGAGCCCCGGCCCTGGGTCCGGCGGGAAAGATGCGAGACCGCGAGTTGGTGGCGTTCCTCGACTGGTATCGCCAGCGGCCCCGAGCCGGCAAACCTTGGCGCTTGGTGGTCGCGGGGGACTTCGTGGACTTCGTGGGCATGAGCGTGCCCCTTCCGGAGGTGGGCCTGTCGACGGAGCCCGATGAAGATGAGCGACAGCACGGCCTGGGCAGTGCGGTCGATCACACCCTGGCCAAGCTCGAACGGGTGGCGGAGCACCACGCCGTCGTGTTCCAAGCGTTGGCGAGGTTCCTCGCGGCTGGCAACGCCTGCGTGATCGTCCGCGGCAACCACGACGTGGACTTTCACTGGCCCGAGGTTCAGGCTGCCTTCCGAAAGATCATCGCACGCTACGACGAGCCTGCATCAGATCAGATCGAATTCGCGGATTGGTTCTACTACGAGGAGGGCGTCGCCTTCATCGAGCACGGGCACCAATACGACGACTTCTGCTCCTACGAGAACGTGCTCCACCCGGTGCGCGCCAGCGATCCGCGCCGCACGCGGCGTTCCATGTCGGACGTTCTGCTGCGCTACGTCGTACGCCCAACTAGCGGTATGAGCGAAACCGGCCACGAGGAGGCAAGCGCCATCGACTACCTACGCTTTGGTGCGCGCCTGGGTATCGGAGGCATGCTGCGCTTGGGAGGCCGCTTCATTCGAGCCATTGGGGTCGCCGTACGCATTTGGCGCGAGCACATGAGCGACGCTGCTCATTGGGTGCGCGCCGAGCACGAGCGCAAGATGGGCATGCTGGCAGAGGCCAAGAAGCTCAGCCTGATCAACCTGCGCGCCCTGGCCTCCCTGCAGAGGCCACCCATGACCCGTAGCTTGCTGCGGCTGCTGGCAGGCGTGATGATCGACCGCGTCGCTGTCACTGTGGCCACGCTGGCGCTGTTGATCTGGGTATTGCTCGCAAAGTGGACGCCGACTCTGGGCATCGCAGTCGCCGCCGTCGGCCCGGGGGTCTTCCTCGCTGGCTACCTGTGGCGTCGAACTCGAAGTGCCATCGATGCCAGCCAGTCGCTGCGTGAGCATTCATCCCGGGTCGCACGGCTGTTCCCTGCGGCCTTCATCGTGATGGGCCACACCCACTTGCCAGAATTGAGCAAGAGCGACGACGGCGACTCCACCTACGTGAACCTGGGCGCCTGGGCCGAAGAAGACGCCCCCGAGGGCTGTGCACCTGGGTTGCCCGCCACCCGCACGCACTTGGTCGTCGAACACGTCGACGGAAAGGCGGTCGCGGCGTTGATGAGTTGGGACGCAGAAAAAGGCCCACAACGCTTCCTCTCGTCCTAACGCAGCCGCGTCGGAAATAGTCGAGGGCAAGTCGCGCGAACGGGGCTGTGTTAGCCCCACCAACCATGAGCGCGGACCCAGGGGCCAAGTCCGGAGGTATCGGCGGCGCACTGAGCGTTTTGGCCTTCGGCCTGCTCGTTCTCTTCGGGAGCTGGGCGGCGGGTTTCGATGCGGCCCGCTACCTCGAGCTCGACGAATCTGGCGTGCGGGTGGATGCGAATGTGAAGAGCACGCGCACCTTTGATACTGGCCACGGCTCAAGTCGCTCGCCTGTCTACGTCGCAGAGGTCGAATTCACGACCTTGGGCGATCGAGTCATCAACGGAGAGGCCACGATTGACGAGGAGGTATATGAACGCCTCCGCGGCAAGGACGGCGCGAAGCTTCGTGTGGTCTACCTCGTCGAAGAACCCGAGGGCTTCCGACACGAAGAGCTGACGCCAAAGAAAGCGGCCAGGCACGGATCGTGTCTTGGGTGATGCGCATCATTGGCGCGTCAATCGTGTTTGTTGGGCTGCGGCTCGGCGTGAGGCACTTTCGCCGGAAGCAGTGACGGCCACAAGAGCCTTGGTCCTCAACTCGGAAACGAGAGCCAGCACACTCCGGCGGCATTCAACCGGTCTCAGCGACGGCCACAAGAGCTTTGGTCCTCAACTCGGAAACGAGAGCCAGCACACTCCGGCGGCATTCAACCGGTCTCAGCGACTACTTTGTGGCGAAGCGCTCGGCGACGCGCCGCTCGAGGGCGATGGCTTGGCGCTCGGCTGGGTCCGCGGGGTCGCCGGAGGTGGCCTTGCCGCCACCGACGACCAGGTGAAAAAGCAAGTGCGCGCTACGCCCGACCAACTGCGCGTCGTCCAGCCCTGGGTCCAAGTAAAGGATATCTTCGGCGAGCACCCCGGCGGCGCCCGGCGCATAGCAGATTTGAAACCTGCCCTGGCTCCGGCGCAGGAGTGGCCCGGCTTCCGCGTCCCGCGCCAAGGCCTGGCGCACTGCTTCGGAACGCTGTCGGTCGGCTGAGTATCCTTCTGGACATGCCATGGGCGTGGTTTGAGGCACCACCTCTGCGCCGTCCGCGCTCGATCGCGCGCACGCCGCGAGCGCAGGCCCGAAACCCAGGACCAGCACCGCACTCCAGACCCGAGAACGCATCGCTCTCCAGCGTAGCGCGCCAACGCGGCTCTTGCGCCATGCCTTTTGCCCCGGCTGCGCGGCGCCTTGGCCCGGCGCGAGAGTAGTGGCCCTGGGCGCCGCAGGGATGCACCCCGTCGGCTATTGCCCCTTCGGGCATCACGAAGCGCGTCACAAGCGTGTCACAAGCGCGTCGACCCCAAACAAATCGGCCGATGCGGTGGCTGGCTAGTCTCCTTTGGCTGCCGCCTCGTCTTGCGCCATTTGTAGGGCTTTCTTTTCCAGCTTGTTGGTCAGTTGCTGCCACTGCTCCCGGGCTTCTGCGTCGGGCTTCCAGATCGTGAAATGGCAGGTGGGCGCGCCGGCGGGAATCGTCGTATCGAAACGAACTTCGAAGTCGAACTCTTGGTCGCGGGCGAATTCCTTGGCGGCGTCGATCATGCCCTGGACGAAGTAGCGCTGCACGCGACAATCGAAGGCTTGGTAGTGATCTTGGTGGGGGCACCACAGGATGTCGAAAGAGACCTGCTCGTCGCCGTCGATCTTCGGATCCTCCAGGGACGCATAGGCGATGCGATTGATGACTGTGGCATAGAAGGACGCAAACTCGGCCTGAGTCAGGTCGGCGGGCAACTCCACGCCATCGAGCACTTGGCGCCCGACGTCGAACCCGGTGCGGTGCAGGGCTTTGTACACGGCACGCTGGCCCTCTTCTCCGAAGGAGGCTTCGCACTCCTTGAGGATGCCGATCACCGCCATCGCCTGCATCGTGCCCCATTGGAAAAGCGTAGCCGGATCGAAATCCGTCTTGGCAAGCACCTCTTCCTTCAGACGTTTCAGCCCCCTGGCATAAGGCTGATTGTATTTGAACTTTCGCCACTTCGGCTCCGCGCGGTTTTCCCAATGTGCCATGCCCACCAGCCTAACAGGCCCACGCCACACCACCCACGCCTCGTGCCGAAAACCCGCGCCTCTATTCGTGCTGGGACACACAGCGGTCACTCGGGAAAACGGCGATCGTCTACTTCTTCAGTTGGTCCAAGGCGAAGTCGAACTCGTCTTTGCCTGATGGGTCTTCGATATTCAGAGCGGCGATGTACGAAATGTGCGGCAGCCCGACCTTGTCCGCTTGGTCTGTGACGGCGCGCGCGTGATACGCGTGGTGGAACAGGAAGTCAGTGTCCAGTGGGATGACCACGGGGCTGAGGGGGTTGTTGACGTAGATGGGCGGGTCGTCGGATGTCATCAGCTCCAGCATGTCGACCTTCTTGCGATAGGCCACGATGGGAGGCGTCTCGAGAGCGTCGATGTTGTCGATGCCGTAGAAAGAATTGAGGCGCTGGCCAAGCCCCGCCTTGACCGCTAGCTCCAGGAAGTCGGTCTTGTACTCGGCGAAGACCACGGTGTTCCACTTGACCACGTCGTAGGTTGCCTGAGTGGCGTTAGCGGCGGCGCCTAGCACTCGAGTGGATTGCTGCGCTACGGGATCGCTGCTCTGGGGGTCGGCCATGTCATCGGAAAAGGCGATCCACAGGCTCGTGCCGGCACCCGCGGAGCCACCTTCCAGCACGACTTTCGCGGGCTCGATGTTGAAAGCCGCGGCGTGATGGCGAATGAACTGCAGGGCTCGGGCACTGTCCGTCATCGGCTTGATCACGCCGATGGTGTCGACGTCCTCGAGCAGGCGGTACTCCAGGCTGGCGTAGGCCACGCCCTGATCCAGAGCGTGGCTGATGCGAGCGGCGTTCTTGGCGTAGGCAGCGCCCTTGTCCCCGCCCGTGAAGCCGCCGCCGTGGATGTGAATCATCAGTGGCGTTGGCGTTGCGCTCTTGGGCACGAAGATGTCGAAGCGCGTGGCCTTGTCGGTGCCGTAGGGCACGTTTTGGTAGAACGTTACCGAGGGGTCGACACTGATCGGCGACGTGGACGCTGCAGGAAGCTGCAAGTCCGTCGTGTACACGTCCTTCCAGGTTGCAGAACCCGCTGATCCTGCCGAGCCCGCCGAGCCCCCCGCACCGCCTGCGCCAGAGCTGCCTCCGCTACCGGGTGCCGCGGTATCGTCGGAGCTACCGCAGGCGGTGGATGACAGGGCAAAGAGAGCGGCGAGGAGTGCGGTCGTGCGAAGCATCCGGCCAGCATAGCACCAGTCCCGAACCGAACGAGGCACTGGAGCGAAAACGCCCTGAGTCCGTTCGAACGGGTTGCGCTCCAAACAATGCGCTAGGAGCTACGCTTTGACATTCGCTCGAGCATGCAACAGGTTCAACAGCATGAAACGAGGGATGTTGCTATTAGGTCTGGCGGCTGTCGTGGCGTGCGGCAGCGACGACGACGGGACAAGTGCGGGGACGGGCGGCACAGACGCTGGTGCAACCGGCGGGAGCGCAGGAAGTGGGACTGGGGGGAGCGCTGGCAGCGCGACAGGTGGATCCGCTGGCAGCGCTGGGGCGTCTAGCGGTGGCCAGGGCGGCGGGACGAGCAACTGCCTCGCAAGCGACACCATGACCTGGGCAGGCACCACCTACAACGAGACTCAAAGCACGACAGATCCAAGCGCGTGCGATCCGCAGGTCATGGCAGCGGCGTACACGGACCTTGCCGGGTCCGGGTCGCCCGGTATCAACGTGTTGCTACACATGGACTGGGACGCTGGCGCCAAGAAGTTCGGGAGCTTCGTGTCGATCAACCTGAACGGCGTCACGACGGGCACCTATGCGTATGGCATTGGCGCCATGGAGTCCGCGGTGATTTGGAAGCAGGCTAGCGGCCAGTGCCTCGCCAGTGGCGGCTCTGTAACGCTCTCCAAGTACGACGGGATCGGTGGGGTCGCGGCGGGCACGTTCCAGTTCACTGGACTCAGCGCAGTGGGTGGAGCCAGCTGCCCCGCGACGGTGGATGGCAGCTTCAGCAGCAGCGTCGTGGATGGCGACGCTTTCACCCCGTGAACCCGAAGCCGGGCGGCGCGTAGCTGACTCCAGCGTCGGTCGAGGAACTCAGCGCGGCACGGTGGGTGTCACGCACACGCCCACTTCGAGCAGTACGTAGAGCAGGGCGGCTTCCTGAGGAAGCAGTGGCGCACTCGGCGGTTCGTTGCCGGATTCGGTGTGGTACGTGCTGAACAGCACACGTCCACAGGATCGCACGAAGCTCACCGTGGTTGGCTTGGTGCCAACATTCGGGACAGCGCCCTCCACCCAAATCTTGGGGGTGACCGTCACCGGATTGCCATCGAGATCCGTAGTCTGCACGGGGCTCACCTTGTCGATGATGGTCCAGCTGTCCTTGACTTCAAAGGAGGTTACACCCAAAGCCGCAAGCCAGGCCTTCATGGACGGGTCCTTGACCGTGGCCGGGGCGTCGTAGGGATTGCTCTGACAGGCCGAACCGATTTGACCGCTCTGGTCCACCCAGTTCACGTAGTCCGGGAAGGGCTGGACCAAGTAGTCATAGGAGTAGTCTGTGACGTAGAGCTTGCCCCCGGCGGCAACGAAGTCTTGAAGATTCTTCTGAATGGTGGGGTCTGCAGAGGTTGTGTCGTCGCAGGTCGTGCCTCCGCTGTTGTTGTGACAGGGGATGAAGACGATGTGGTACTTGGCCAGCTCCGCAGAGTTCGAAAGAAAGGAATTGCGGTCGTTTATCATCGTGAAGTTCGCCGTACCGGCCTTCACTTGGCTGCCCAGAATGAAGCCGGGCTCTAGTTCCGCCAGTCCGAGCTTCGCGAGGGTGATTTCCAAAGCATCCCAGGCGCCCTGGACGACGGCCATCTTAGGAATGTTGTCCCCTTCAGCAGCATCCGTTTTCTTGGGCAGTGTGGTGAGCTCGATGGGAACGTTCTGATCACCAGCAACGACGTCGAAGGATCGGATGCGTCGGAACTGACCCTTTTGAACGACCAAGTCTTGCTTGCCGGTCGTGTAAGCGCCCAAGTCGAAGCTGCCGTCCGGGTTGGTGAACGTGAACGGCACACCCGACGGCAGCTCCACGCAACGATCGCAGTACACACCGTCGGGGATCGGATCCGCAGGCCCCAAGTAGACCAGCGCGCCGGAGATCGGCATCGTGCCCTGAGGCGCTACGACCTTGCCTTTGAGCTGCGCCACCGCCGGCGGTTTGGACCCGTCTCCGACGCTGCCATCCAGGCCGATGCTTCCGCCCGTCCCGGCGCTGCCGTCAGTTGCCGAACCACCGGTGCCAACCGTGCCGCCGGTGTTGCTTCCTCCCCCATCGGCCGAGGAACAAGCACCCATGCCAAAAGCCACAATCGATGTCGTCAGCACCGCGGCGAGAAGCAACTTCATGCACCACCGCATGCCACGATCCGGCCATCGCAGCCATGTCTCGATGACCGAAATTGGCGGCCAGAGCGTCGAGAGCCGCCGCACTCATCCGACTTGGGAACTCGCCCCTCCGTCAGCTGTCGAACTCCGGCATGTCCTGGCGATCGGGCCCCTGGTCCATGCTGCTGCTGTTTGGCGTACTCACCCCGGCCTGTGCGGCCAGCCCGAAAAGTGCGGTGGTCGCGCATGTAGCCAAAGCGCGCACACCCGTCGCGGGAGCGGCGCCCGAGGCTGCCGGCGAAACCAACGCAGCACGGGCGGCACTCCACGCCGCGATCGAAAAGCGCATCGAGGCCGGACCCAGCAGCCTGATGGGTCCCGAGGCGCTCGACGATGCGAGAAACGGTAATGCCCTGGCACCGATCCCGCCACTGCAGCGCGAAAGGAGGCCACGCTTGTCCAAACGGCCCCGCACGGACCACTTCCGGCTACCGCCCAATGCGATTCGTCGGGTGGTGCGCCATCAGTCGGGGAAGTTCCGCAGGTGCTACCAGGAAGGCGTGCGTCGCAATCGCGCTCTGGCGGGTCGGGTCGTAGTTCAGTTTGCGATCGGTGCCGATGGTCAAGTCTGGCGCGCAAGGGAAAGCATGGCAACCCTGCCAGACCGCGAGGTGCGGCGCTGCGTGTTGCAAGCGTTCTTTGAGCTCACCTTTCCCAATCCGAATCGCCAGACCATCTACGTCGAATATCCGCTGCAGCTCTCCCGCGAAACGACCCGGAAGCTGGACGTGCTGGCTGACGCAGCCCGGGCAGCCCAAGCGCCTCCTCCTGGCTTTGCAGAAGCCTACCTGGCAGGAACCCCTGTGACCCGGCCGAGCACAGAGCCCCCAACGCCGACGACACCGCCCGAACCGCCGCCGTCAGCTTGCGATCCCGGGGATCCTCTCTGCGCGGACTAACGCCACGACGCCGCGCAAAGCTTCGTCACAGTTCTTTGACGTGATCTGGCATGCAAACGCCGGCGCTGCAGGTGACCTTGGCCTCCAGCTTCACCTCGAGCACGCCGTCGCCGTCGAAGTCTGCCTGGGCCCGGGCCCGCCCTGAGTTCTTGCTGTCACGCTCCCAACGGTACTGGAAGTACTGGGGCATCATCATGGAGAAGCGTGCACAGCTGAAGCCTGGCTGATTCCAATCCGTGGGCGCGCTCTGATACTTCTTGCCGCTGATGTCCGACGAGCGGGCGGGCACCCAGGGCGTCGACTCAGGCAGGCCGACTGGCCCGTCCACCGTCTCTTTCTCGGCGCAGGAGGCAATGCCCCGGGCCAGCTGGGACACACCCGCTTTTCCCTCGGATGCCTTTGCTTTGGAAATGTAGCTGCGTGCGCCGAAGATGCCGACGGCGGCGAGCACGCCGACGATGCCGATGATCAGCACGAAGACGACGGCGACTCCAATCAAGACGATCTTCAGGGTATTGGACTTCTTCTCGGCGGTGGGCGGCGCGCTGGTCACCGGCGAACGCTATCGCCCCTCGCGATGCCTGTCGAGCCACGCGATAGCGAGTAACTCCAGAGCTCCGGAACCGGATCCGTGTCGCGGCGCTGAACTCAGATGATGTCCGCAGACCCCAGCGTCGTCACAGCGGGCTCCCAGCGCCCTTCCACGATGCCGCCGTCAACGGTGGTGGCGACGATGCGGCCAACGTCCGCGAAAATACTCAAAAACGGCACCTTCCACTCGGGGTCTTCCCAGACTTTGGACCACGGTGGTGCCTGAGCAGCATCGTACAGCCAGATCTGGCCGGCGCCTGCAACACACACACGACCCGTCGGATCGATGGCGACGGCGCGAAGCTCCGGACCTCCCGGGACCGTGAGCCGTTTGGGTTTGCCCTTTTCGACAACCAGCACGCTTCCGGCGGAGCCGACTGCCGCACCCAAGGATAGATCCGGTTGAGCAGCACAACTCGAATACAGATCCGTAGCGTCGGAAGTGAGTCGCTCCACCTCCAGCATCAGCGGGGAGTAGATAGCGGCGAAACCCGAGCCTGCAGCGGAGCGTCCGCTGATCAACCATCGCTCGTCTTCCAGACGAGCAATGGCAGTGACGGTCTTCGCGGGGCTCAGCTGAGCAGGCTTCATCCAACGCCGCGCCGTGAGCGCGAACAAGAGCGGAGGTTCACCGGCGCGAACTCCAACCAACACGGCCAGGTCGTCGAGCTCACCACTGGCATGGGTGAAGGACACACTGCCGTCCTCGGCACGCAGGATGCTCGAAAAGCCCTCCGGAGAGTAATGGGCGATGGTGGCGCCATCGCCTCCAACCCAATACAGCCCCGCATCCACGCGCTCCGCAAAGCGGACGCCGTAAGGGTGAGGAAAACCTTTGACCGGTGCGTCTCCCCAAGCCGTGCCGTTCCAAAACGCTAGGCCCCGGCTGGCCGCGGCGAGGCAACGCCCGTCTCCGTCCCAGGCCACATTCCGCAGTACGCGTTTTTCGCCCGGTTGATGCCGCACATGCCAACTCCAACCGAATCGGCGCGGCGCGGAGTAGTCGGTGATGCTCTCCAAGCGACGGCGCGGCGGTTTCGAACGCCTGTTCTGCGGGCGCAATGCGCGTAAGACGCCCGCGGCCATCTCCCAAGCCGTAGGCGGCCGGTGTCGTGGGTCCGGGGCCGTGGCTCGCGCCAGGATGCGATCGATGATTGCGCACTCTGCGGCCCGCCCACGCAACTCGGGACACAACCCCTTGCACTCGGCGATGCGTCGTCGTTTCTGTTCGTGCGCAAGCAGCGCCGTATCCACGGTGCTCTTGGCCTGAAACAGTTCCTCGCCGGTGAGCACCTTGTAGGCGATGGCAGCGAAGCTGAAGATGTCGCTCTCGGTTCCGGCTGGCGCACCGCCGCGGCGAACCTGCTCCGGCGAGGTGTAGCCTGGGGTGCCTCCGGGCAACCCGATGAAGGTGCCAACGTCGCCAAAAGGGCGAGCAATGCCAAAGTCGGCGATCTTGAAGATCTCGCCGTTGCCGAAGCCACAGCACAGCACGTTGTGGGGAGACAGGTCCCTATGCATGACGCCGACTTCGTGAATCGCTTCGAGGCCATTGGCTAGGCAAGTGATGGCAAGCGCCGCACGAGCCGGATCAAAGGCATAGCCCGTCTGCTCGACTGAAAAATCGATGCGTTCCTCGAGGGTCGTCCCCTCGGCACCGCCATGTACGTACTCGAGGGCGAGCCATGGCAGGCGGAAGTGCATGCTGGCTTGTTCCACGTCGATGTAGTCGTGATCCAGCAGGCGGACCACGAAGGGCGTCGGTGGCACGCGCTCGTTCAAGCGTGACAGGGCGACAATTTCTTTCTGCGCCGTGAGCTGAGCCATCTCCGACGAGCGGCGCATCAGACTGGGGCGAACGACTTTGATCACTGCCGGGGACTCACCGCCGGCCGCCAGTCGCAGTGCGAGGAACGCCACCGCGTAGCTGCCTGCGCCGATCACGCGTTCCAGGCGGTACGCTGCGTCTGGCTGGGCACCAGAACGCACAACTAGCCCCTCGAGGGAGCGGAGCTGATCGTCCTCCGGGGGCAAGCGCAGCATTGTCGGCTCGGAGCATAGCGGCCTCGGTGGGCGGCGCGAGCTGAAGGAAATACTTCAATAGTTACCAACCGTTACGTGCGTTAACTTGCGGACGCGGGTGGCCGGCTGATGGGCCCCTCAGCGCTCCAACGCCGCCGCGCTGGAAAACAGCTGCAGCAAGCCAGGGCGCGTGGCGCCTAGCAGCAGTCCGACGCGGAACAAGCGCGCACTGATCCTGAGCGCAAGCCAAGTGAAGCCGAGCATCACGACCACTGCAGCCAGTATTTCCCACAGGGGCATGCCGGCGGGGTCCATCGAGATCCGGAACACGACGGCGGCGGGCGCGGAGAAGGGAATGAATGTCAAGACCTTCGCCACCGCTCCATGGGGTGCGCTGAGCATTACGGGCAAGAAGACCAGGGGCACCGTGGCCAACAAAGCCCAGACCATGCCCAGCTGATGGCTCTCTTTCACATTAGTGCCGAGAGAGCCCGTGCCAAGCATCAGGCTGCCCAAAAAGGCATAGGCCAAGATGAACAATAGGGGCGAAAGCACGACAGCCTGCCAGGGCACACGCACGTCGAAGGATTCCAAGGCGTTCAAGAACAGTAGGCGAGCGCCCAGCGTCATAAAAACCCAGACCGCAACCTGAATCAGACCCGCCGTGCCCAACCCAAGCAGCTTGCCCGCCATGATCTCGTCGCTGCTCGCGGACGCCAGGAGCACGTCCACCGCCTTATTTGCTTTCTCAGTTGCCAAGGCCGTGAGCAAGTAGCCACCACTCATCAACACCGACGAAAACAGCAGGAAAACGAAGCCAATCGGCAGGATCAACCTGCCCACCCGTGCTTCGCGACGCTCCGGCACCCGGCTGCCATCCGTCTCCACTCGAAAGGACTCACGTTTCTTGATGGGAGACAGAATGCGTGGATTCAATTCGGAATTCGGCGTGCGTTCGAGCAGGCGTTGTCGAATCGCTCGGGCCAGCTCGAGTCGACCATCCCAGGCCCCGAAGGGACCCTTGGCGAGGGCGTAACCCTCCACCTTACCCGTGGTGACGTAGTCGGGGGGTAGAACGTAATACGCCGCCATATCACGGCGCGCGGAGAGAGCGGCGCGGGCGCTTTGCTCGTCCTCGAAAACCTCGAACTGCCCTCTGGGCACTTCAAGCATATCCCCTGACGCAACTCCCAAGACACCCTGCGGGTCAACCAGACCGAAGCTTTTCTCCGACAGCGCCTGTTGCGCCACAAAGTACGTCGGGATGGCCGCCAGTCCGCCGTAGAGCAACACGAAAAGCGGCATGCCAAAAGTGACAATCATGAACCCCAAGCGGCGCACCGTGCTGCGCAGCTCGAAGCGCGCGATGACGAATACCTTTCGTCGCCTCACGCTCGCGCCTCGCTATCGCCCGCTACACGAATGAAGATCTCTTCCATGGACGCGAGAACCGGTTCGAAGCGAGTCACCTCAGTCCCAGCTGTCACCAACTGCTGCAGCAACTGAGCAGGGCTCTCACCCGGCTCCAATGCGATCCGAAACAGGTCTTCGCCGTCACGCTCGACTCTAGTCTCGGGGATCGATACCGGGAGACTTGGCGCGCCCACACGGACCTCCACTCGAGAGTGGCGCCTACGCACATCCGCAACGCTGCCGTACTCCAAGAGCCTGCCCTCGAACAAGAAGGCCACTCGGTCGCAGAGCGTCTCGACCATGGCCATCTGGTGGGTGGACAGGATGACGGTTTGACCGGAGCGGCGTAGAGAATCGATCATTTCCCGAACCGCCACGGCACTGACGGGATCCAAACCGGTGAAGGGCTCATCCAGAATGCAGAGTTCAGGCTCGCTCTGCAACGTCGCGGCCAACTGCACTTTCTGGCTCATGCCTTTCGACAACTTGCTCACAGGCAGCTGCTCTACGCCTTGCAAGCCGACTCGCTCCAACCAGACTCGAGCGCGCGCCTTCAACTCTGCGTCGCGCAGCCCTTTGAGCGCCCCTAGATAGGTCATGGCATCCAACACGCTGTGTTGGACGTACAAGCCACGTTCCTCGGGCAGGTAGCCAACCCGATCGAGCAGAGTGCGGGAAAGCGGTCGCTGAAATAGACGAATTTCCCCGTCATCGGCACCAATGATGGACAGCAGAATCCGCACGGCGGTGGTCTTGCCGGCACCGTTGGGACCAAGCAGGCCAAAGACTTCGCCTTTGTGAACGCTCAAGCTGACTCGGTCCAACGCGACGCGTTCACCGAAACGTTTGGTCACTTGCATCAGCTCGACAACCAGTTCGGTCGCTGCCGCGTCCGCGTCCCGGCTGTCCTGCGCTGAGTGCGCGTCGTTCATGCGAGCAGAAGCCTAGCGCTTTTTCGAGAGCAAGTGCGCGCCCGGCTCGACAGCGGTCAGCATGGCTTCGTGCATACCATCTGGAACCGCTTCGTCCTCTGCTAGAGGTCGAACCGATAGGCTACCGCTGCCGTCCTGCGCTGGCTCGACGGCAACCCGCCAAGCGTGGCGAGACCGAACCTGCATTCCCGCGGGCGCTGCACTCGGAACCGAGCGCTTCGGGGCAGATGCGGCCGGTTGGCTCGGCGCGGGTGGCGGGCGACTGGCCACCGGTTGGCTGGGTGCCGGCGCGGAACGTCGGGATGGAGGAGGGGGCGCCGCACTCGGCGACGAGCGACTCGGGAGCGGAGGCGCCGCACTCGGCGACGAGCGCCTTGGGGACGGCGCCGCATGGGGCGAGGAGCGGTGAACCGCGCTGAGCCCCTCGGGAATAGTCAGGTCGCTCTCACCGCCCTCAGCATCATCTGCAGGGACGAGGGCTGGGTTGTCCGGATTGGAGACCGGCGGGGCGGCGGCCATTCGCGAAGTCTGGTCTGCATCCGAAGCCGGAGGAGGCGGGGGCACGGATGGCTGAACTTGATGAGTCGCGGCTAGGTCGGCAGCGCGGCGAGCCAGGGCCAAGGCACGCAGATCGTTACCGGATTCACCGGCTGCCTCCGCGCCGCGCCTCAGCCAGCGCACCGCCTCTCGAACATCACCCCGGGCATACATCGTCCCCGCGGTTTGCAGCGCCCAGACCACGTCCTCGGGATCCGTGGCCTCGGGACTGGGAAACTCTGCGTCCGTCATTCGCTCCTCCGCGCGTGCGGCGCGAGGATATCACGCCCGCTGAAATGGGGCGCAAACCGACGGAAAGCGGGCGGTGTCTACTGCCAGGCCTGCTGGAGCGGCGCAAAAAGCAGCGCGTCCAACGCGAACAGGTGGTCGCAGTGAGCATCCGTGCCACCGCCAGCAAAACCGCGCACCGAAAAGCCTCCGACGCTCGCAGCCGATAGCTGCTGCATCTTGCGCGGGGCCGTGGCGGGATGCTTGGACACGCCCGCACCAACGTGCTCGATCAGGTGAGCAGCGGTTTCGGTCGTAGAAGCGTATTTGGGCGTCACGATAGAGGAATGCGTGATGACCATGACGGCGTCGCCCTTGGCGGCGCGAGCGGCGAACTTTGCGAAGGGCTCCATTTGGGCGCCATTGACCTTGCGGCGATCGTCCGGCTCGTAGCCCGCGTGCAAGCCATCCGCCAGCAACACGGCGTCGACCAACGCGGCATCACCGGGATGAGCCAAGATCCGATACGCGGCACCATAACCTGCGCTCCAGCTCGACAGGGCCACACGGCCACGAGTCAGCTCACCGCAGTGCTTCTCCACCAGCGTCTGCACGCCCTCGAGCAGCCGCGCTAGACTTCCGTCCTGGGCGAAGACGTTCTCGTAGCGACCGCTGCCAGCGCCCAGGTTGGTCACGACCAGCACTGCGTTCAAGTCGGTCTTTTCCAAAGCGTCCATGACACGCGACGGAACGCCGTGAAAGTGGAGGATGACGTCGTAGCTTTGTTGGTTGTTGCAACCAGCCGGCAGGCGCACCTTCTTGTAGGGTCGGTTGAGCACGACTGCCGGAGAATCCGGGGTAGCGGCAGGGGCCGGGGCGGGCTTGGCAGCGACGGCGGCCACGGTGCTGACGTCAGCGCGGAGGGTGCGGGGGGCGGACTGGGCGCCTTGCTGTCCTGGAACGAACCAGCCAGCCAACACCATGATCAACGCTGAGAGGGTCACCTTCATCGGCCGCCGCTAGTGCGAGAGTCGGGCCAAGACGGCATTTGGTGCTCAAGCACCTGAAATCATGAGGTTTTGATGACAGTGCAGGAGCACGTCTAGCTGCCGCTGCCCCGCAACCTGATGCCTAGCGCCCTCAGGCGCGCGGCCCTCACATTGTAGGACACGCTCCGCGGGCCGGGCGGATTGACGTAGTCTCCCCGAAGTCGTGTCGGAGGTCGAAGATCGCCCCACCATGGCGGGCTCCCGCTCGCAGACGGTGCGCCAGCTGGCGCAGGCGGTCGCGATTCCGCGCCTGGAAGTCGTGATCGAGAAAGAGGCCGGCCGAAGTGTCAAGCGCTCGCTGGTTTTGGAAGGCAACGCTATCCGAATTGGCTCGCACCCCTCCAACGATCTCGTGCTCGACGATCCGATGGTCTCGCGCTTCCACTGCAAACTAGTTCGCGGCGAGTCGGGTTGGACCATCGCCGACACCGGCTCCCTGAATGGAACCAGCCTTGACGGCGTCCGAGTTCGCGACGCGGATCTGCCCCGTCCGATGTGTGGAATCAACCTGGGTGGTTGCGTCGTTCGGGCCCGAGAACTGGGCTCCCAGGCGGTCGAGGAAATTCCCGCCTGGTCGAGCTTCGGTGAACTCTACGGCGAGGCGATCGCCATGAGGCAGTTGTTCGTGATGCTAGATCGAGTCGCCCGAAGTGACTCGACCATTTTGATCGAGGGCGAGAGCGGAACCGGGAAGGAGCTAGCCGCGACTGAAATCGTGCGCCGGGGCTCACGCAGTCAGGCTCCGTTCATCATCGTGGATTGCAGCGCCATCTCACCGAACCTCATCGAGAGCGAACTCTTCGGGCACGCCAAGGGCGCCTTCACCGGAGCCGATAAGGTCCGCGTCGGCGCCTTCGAGGCGGCCAACTCGGGCACCATCTTCTTGGACGAGGTCGGGGAGATGCCCCTGGACATGCAACCGAAGCTACTGCGAGCTCTGGAAGCACGTGAGATCCGCCGCACGGGGGAAAACCAAGCGCGCAAAATCGATGTGCGAGTCATCGCGGCAACGAACCGAAGCCTGGAGCGCGAGGTCAACCGCGGCCGATTCCGCGAGGACCTATTCTTCCGGCTGAGTGTCGTCACGGTCCGAATGCCATCCCTGAAAAGGCGGCTCGACGATTTGGAGCTTCTGATCCGCGTCATGCTGCGCTCCCTGAACGCCGAGGAGTCGTGGCATCTTTTCACGCCCATCGTTCTTGCGGACATGCGCAAACACGATTGGCCGGGCAACGTGCGCGAGCTTCGAAACTACGTGGAGCGATCCGTCGTTCTGGAGCAGGCCTCACCCGCCTCCCAACGTCGCTCGGGCACTTCCCTCTTGCCGCCGGAACCCAGCACCACGGCAGCATCCGGGCAAGTCGACCTGGAGCAGCCCTTTCGCCTCGCAAAGGAACAACTCATTTTCGAGTTCGAGCAGCGCTACTTGAAAAATCTGCTCGAATGGTCCGGCGGCAACGTCAGCAAAGCAGCGCGCAAAGCCAAGATGGACCGCATGTATTTGTACCGCTTGTTGCAGCGGCATGAACTCCGCAACAACTCGCGGATTGACGAGTAAACAGTTTCTCCTAACCGTTTTGGCGTATCGCGCCGGACACGAGCGAAATCCGATCAACCAGCATCCGCGCGATGGCGTCGAGGAGTACCTGCGCGTCCACGGGCTTTGACAGCACCGGGTTCTTGATCCGAGACAGGAAGTTCTTTGCCCGAGAGGTGAATTCACCGCCAGTGCAGAAAATGATACGGCGCTGCAAGTGGGGCGCCTGCCTGGCGATCTCGTCGTAGAAAGCAACACCGTCGACGTCTGGCATCATCACATCGCAGAGCACGACGTCGAACTCGTTGTCTTGCTCGAGCATATTCAAGGCCGCCTGGCCGCCCGAAGCGACGACCACTTCGTGCCGATCCCGCAGCAGGCGTTCGAAGGCGCGCAAGATCGCCGGCTCGTCATCCACGATCAAGAGGCGCGCGCGAAAGTGCGTTCGCAGAGTGGACGGCGGAACCGTAGTCGGTTTCAGGGTGAGGCCCGATTCCACAGGTAGGCACAGAACAAATGTGCTGCCTCGCTGGGGCTGACTCTTCACTTCGATTCGGCCTTGATGGCGCAGTGCGATGTCAGCGGCGACGGACAGGCCCAAGCCGGTCCCGGCGTCTCGCTTGGTCGTGAAGAAGGGCTCGAAGATACGACTCACGTCGGCGATGCCCACACCATTGTCCTGAACGGAAACCCGCACCGACCCCCCCTGTTGAGATGTACTCACGAGGATATTGTTGCCCTCGCGAGGTCGTTCGTCGAAGGATTGAGCAGCGTTGACAAGGAGGTTCATGACGACCTGCGTCAACTTCGTGCGGTCACCACGAATTGGCGGCAGCCCCCCCAGGTCCAACTCGAGCTTGGCGCGGTGGCGCACCTCGTTCTTTGCGATGCGCGCGGCGTCCCGAACCACGTCGTTGATGTCCAGATCGGTCACTTCCCCACGATCCATGCGGGCAAAGGCACGCAGGTCTTCGACGGCGCCCGCAATCCGCTGCACCGCGTCGATGCTCTCGCTTGATATCTCGGCCACTTCCGCAACGTCGAACTTCTGATCCTCCCGCGCAGCGCGCTGGGACAGGGCCTGAAGATTGGACAAGATGACGTTTAGCGGATTGTTGACTTCGTGAGCGACGCCCGCTGCAAGTTGCCCAACCGAGGCCAGTTGTTCACTGCGCAATAGGCGCTCGCGCAGGTCTTCCACCGCGCCGTCCAGATCCTCGGCGGCGAAGCCAGCAATCAACGGCGAAAGCTGGACGGAGATAGCTTCGATCAACTTGAGCGCGAAAGCATCGTAAGAATCCACGGCGGGCTGGGCCACCATCAAGGCGCCATAGGGCTGCCCCGCGGATGTCAAGGGCGCTGCGACGACGGAGCTGACTCCGCACTGAGACAGACCGCGAACGGTTTGGTCATCTTCTTGGGCCACGTCGGCCGAGTAGACGACGCGTCCGGTCTCCATCGCTTTCCGCTCCAACGCCGATATAGGGCTCGTGCCGCATTGCACCCGTGCGCCCTGCTCGTCGAAGGACGCAACTCGCCGATAGCCGGACTCCGCATCGTCTCGAATCACGATGCCAATGCGCGAAACCGATAGCACCTCGCGAAAGGCGTGGGCCACGGCTCGAAATGTGGCTTCGGCGCCCAAGGCGGCTCGGGTGCTAGCCAACCCTACTCCCAACGCGGTCACGGTGGCGTCGCAGACGCGGGAGTCCGTCTGGCCTGCCGGCGGCGTGAGGACGATGGCGAGCAGATCCGCGACGGCACCCATCATGATGGACTGCCGCTCCTCGGAGTCTCGCGCGCGGAAACCCCTCGCAGCGATCACGGCCAGCAACCGTTGATCGACCAACACGGGTAAGACCCGAGTACCCGCCGGGGCGCGCTGTTCAAGTTGGGCCTGCAGATCCCTCTGGTCAACCTGAAATTCGGATAGGGTTCGCGCAGTCCACCGGGCGAGCTGGTGTTGGTCCGAACCGCTCGTTGCGCTCTTCACTTCGTCGGCGCATCGCGTGGACATCGCGAACGTGCGTGCGCCCACGGCCCGGCGCGCCAAAGACACGACGTCGCCAAGGTCGCCGCAATTTCGATCGACCTTGCGGCCCAAGCGCGCAAGCTGGGCAATGGCTTCGACCCGGGACAGGTGGCGTGGGGGTGAGGATGAACGTGAAGAGGACACGACAGTGCTAGCTTCCGCCAGGGGCAGGCGGGGGATGGATCGGAACCTTCATGCTACAACGGCAGCGCGCAGCTAGGCGCAAGCAAACGGCATTCGGTAGTACCTTAACCCACACCGACACCCACTTGATCCCAAAAGGCGCAAGTTCGGTAGAATGTGCGAAGGGGTCATGCAGGCAACCTACGTAACCGTAGTCTGGTCGGGACTTCTGGCCGCTTGTGGGGCACAGGAACGCGTGGCACCCGAGACTGCCCCGAAAGCAGCAGTGCAGCACTGGAAAAAGAAGCTGGGCCGCACCGCGCAAGACTGCGGAAACGCACGACAAGGTACGGTGAGCGCAACTTGCGCGCCCCAGCGACTGTTTGAGTGCATGCATGCAGCACTCGGTGTGTGTCGACCCGCTCATGCGGTTTGGTTCACTCTCACGGGAGAGGGCGACGCCATCAGGACGGACTACTTTGTCGTCGACAAGTCCGGCACGTGCACCTTCGTGGTCGTCACGGACCGGAGCGCTGACCCACTGGCGAAACCTCCCGTTACGGAACAAGAGTGCCGGTCAGCGAGTTGGAAGCCCGAACCCGACAATCCCAGTTGCCAGATCTTGTCACCGGTTGATTGTGGTCGAGGCGTCCACGGCCCCTGAGCCCGAGCAAACCGTCACTTCAAGCCATGGCGACGGATGAGCTCCATTAGGTAGGACCGATCCATGCGGGCGTCCCGCGCGGCCTTGCGGACGTTTCCTTCACAGCGCTCGAGTAGCCGAGAAATGTAGCGATGCTCGAAGGCATCCACGATGCGCTGCTTGGCCTGACGGAAAGACAGCTCGTCGACATGGTCGGCCAGCTCCGAGAGGCTCGCGGGCGCGCTGCCGCCTCCGAGCACTTCCCGAGTTTCGCCAAGCGCCAACGCGCCGAGCACGACGTTGCGCAGCTCCCGAACGTTGCCGGGCCAGCGATGCGCCTTGAGCCGCTCCATTGCCTCCTTCGGAAACAGCGCGTCGACCGAGTCCTTGCTGCCCGCCTCTCGCACGAAGTGCTTCACCAACTCCGGGATGTCCCCAGTGCGATCCCTGAGCGGTGGCACCTCCAACAACACAACCGCGATTCGATAGAACAGATCGAGGCGAAACGCTGCTGAATTGACCGCTTCGCGCAGATCACGGTGAGTTGCAGACACGATTCTGACGTCGACGTCGATGTCCTTCTGGCCACCCAAGCGGCGCAGCTTACGTCGCTCTAGGACTCCGAGCAGCGCCGCCTGGAGTTCAGGGGTAAGCTCACCGATTTCGTCCAAGAACACGCTGCCCCCGTGCGCACGCTCGAAAGCACCGATGTGCTGGCGCTCTGCACCCGTAAACGCGCCACGCTCGTGCCCAAACAGCTCGCTGCTGAACAAGGTGGGAGAGAGCGCGGCACAGTCCACCGTGACGAAGGGTGCCTCGGCACGAGGACTCTCGTCATGGATAGCCCGCGCAATGACCTCCTTGCCAGTGCCAGATTCGCCGTTCAGGAGAATGGGCACATCGGACTGCGAGACCTTGTGAGCCCGCGCGCACAATCGCCTCAAAGCCGCGCTTGTCCCAACCAACCCCCCAAAGCTCTCCGGGGCAGCCTCGGGAGCCAGCAGGTCGCCGTCCGCGATACGCACCTGGGCCTGGCCCAAGGACACGGTCGCGCCGGGTTCGATCCAGACACCTGCTGAGCGAAATACGACCTCTCCGACTCGAGTCCCATTCGTCGAGCCTAGATCCGTAGCGAGGATGCGACCGCCGTCACGAGAGAGCTCGACGTGGAAGCGGGACACGGTTCCGTCAGCGATGACCAAGTCGTTGCCCTCGGCACTGCCGACTCGCACCACATCGCCCTTTGCGCGCTCGCCTTTGCTCCCAGGGCTCATGACCTCGACGGCGATGGACCGGAGCTGAGACATGCTCGGCTCGATCGGGATCGTGTAATCCGACATGGGCCGCAGCATAGCGGGCTTGTGGGACTCGATGAATCAGTGTTGTTCGAGGCCAGCGAACACGGTCCCGTCGGCGGCAACAGCCAGGACGCGTCCGACGTCCGCGTGCAAGGACACAAAAGGTGCAATTTCGCCGCCATGCCGGAAAACTTGGGCAAAACGTCGGGTCTTGGCTGGGGCCATCCAGATCCCGCGAGCACCCGCCGCCCATTCCGTACCCAGCAGGTCGACGGCGGCCGCGGACAGGTTCGGCTCGCCCATCAGCGTGCGCACCGACAATTCGCCTTCGGCGTAGCGGAGTAGCTGGCCTCGGGCGCCGACAGCCAAGGCCCCGCCGGCCGCGCCGTGTGCGGCGGCTTGCACCAGAACCGCGGGCAATGCCTGAGGTGGAAACTCAAGAGACATGGCTAGGGGATCCACCAACGCGGCGTATCCAGCCCCATCCAACGTGCGCCCAGTCACGAGCCATGATTGATCGCGAACTCTGGCAACGGAGGTCACCAGCCCAGCGCCCACCAGCGTAACCGGACGGGCAAACCGTCCCGCCACCCGCGCCCGAACGAGGTATTCCCCGGACGGGCCTTGGTACACCACCAGCGCCAGATCCCATGGGTCACCGTCAATGGCCACGATTTGGCCCATCTGTGGCTCGTGTTCCAGCACCGAGTGAACGCCAGTCGCACCCAGCTCTTTGACGTTTCCGGCGGCATCCACGAAGAGGAAACAGGCAGGCGCGCGTCTCGCCACCCACACCGCCTGGCTGTCGTACTCGAAGTCCGAGCTCCAAGAGACCCCGTTGAAGAAGCGCAGTCCATCAGTCGTCGCGGCGAGACAGCGCCCATCCGTATCCCAGGCACAGGCAGCTATCACCCACCCGTCTCCGGCCGGAGCTCGCTGCTCGAACTTCAACTGCGTTTCCGCGGCGCGGCGCTGCGCACTCTCGATGCTGGTCGTCCAGCGACGATGCGGCCGGGTACTCGGTGGCTCTGCGCCCAGGACTCGGGACACTTCCGCTGCAAACGCACGTGCGGACGGAGTGCGTTGTCGAGGATCGGCGGTGGTGGCTCGGCGTATGCACAGGTCCAGGGCGTCGCAGGCCGCAGGCCGTTGAGCAAGTTCTGGACTCAGAGTGGCGTGGTCACGAATGCTCGGGCGGTCGCGACTGTTGACCGCCAACACGGCATCAACGGCGGATTTCCCCGGGAAGAGCTTCTGGCCGGTGAGGGTGAAGAAGAGGACGCCGGCGAGCGCGAACACGTCCGTCCAAGGCCCGATTTCGTCGCGAAGGTGCAGCTGCTCCGGTGGAATGTAGCCGGGGGTACCCAGGGCGACGTCGCCGAAAGTCGATTGCACGCCGGACGGTCGAGCAATCCCGAAGTCCGAAAGCTTGAAGATTTCGCCGCCGCCGCCGCCACAACACAGGACGTTGCTCGGCTTCAAATCTCGATGGATCACACCCGCTGCATGGATTTCTTCCAGCCCCCCCGCCAAGTGCTGCACGACTCGGACGGCCCGCTGCACGTCAAAGCCGTGACTGGTTTCCGCCAGTGCATAGCCAACGCGACGATGCAAGGTTTCTCCCTCGACACCGCCGTGAACGTATTCGATCGCAAGCCAGGGTACTTCTACATCGCGTCCTTCATGCGAGACCAGCACCGAACCGGTATCCAAAAGTCGCACTACAAATGGGGATGGTGGGATTCGTTCGTTCAAACGCCCCAACGCGACCGCTTCTTTGCGCAACGCGCGGGATGCCATTTCCTTGGCGCCTGCCACGAGCCCTGGGCGCCATACTTTAAGCACGACCGCCGCCGCCGAGTGCTCCGTCAAGCACGTCGACAGGCACGCAATGGCGAAACCTCCTCGACCGATGACTCGCTCGAGCCGGTAGTGCACACCGGGCTGCGATTGGCTTGGGATATCCGCCTCGTGAAGGGAAGCGATTTCGCTTTCCAAAACGTGGGGGTCGATTTGGGTGCCACTCATTGCGTGCCCATCACCGACTCTAGTGCCTTCTTCCTGGATTGTTCGGCTTTGGCGCGCGCCTCGGCTGCACGCTCTCTGGCATTTTTGGCTTCCAGGCGGGCCTTTTCCGCCTCACCCAAGACGCTGCTCACATCTTCCCTCTTGTTTTTCGACGCCGCCGCCGGTGCGGGCGTGGGCGCCGAGCGGCGCGCAGCCTTTTCTGGGTTCGGCGAGGACTTGGCCGGCTGGCGCGGCGCTTCGGCGGCGGCGGAGCCCGTCGCTTCGGCAACCGGACTCGCGGGGGCCTCCTGCGCGGCAGATTGGGAGGTCTCGGGTACCTCCCCGGCAGGTGCCAAGAGCCAAAGGGCACCACCGCCAAGCACTACAGCAACGACCGCCAGGCCACCGACCAGCAGGAGCAGGGGCAGGAGCATGGAACGTTTGGGAGGCGCGGCCTGAGCTGGAGCGAGACTGACCACCGCAGCGCCCTCCCCCACCCGCTTCAATGCGTCGCTGAGTTCGGCTGCAGATTGAAAGCGTCGATCCAGATCTCGCTCTGTGGCACGAGCAAACCATTCGTCGAATCCTGGCACGACCGCACCTAGCTGCGATGGCATCGGAGCCGGCTCCGCACAGATCTTGAGCAGGAGGTCGCCGAGGACCTGGCCGTCGAAGGGACGCGCTCCAGTCACGCACTCGAAGCTGATGACGCCCAACGCCCAGAGATCCGTCCGATGATCCACCGCACGAGTACCCCGTGCCTGTTCGGGACTCATGTAGTAGGGCGTGCCGAGGACCGCACCCGTCTGCGTCGATCCGGAAATCGTGGGGTCGGCTACCTTGGCGATCCCGAAGTCGAGAACCTTGGCGATTTCCTCGCCAGCGTTCGCCTGCAAATGGATGTTGTCTGGTTTCAAGTCTCGATGCACCACACCACTTTCGTGTGCGCGTTGTATTGCGCGAGCGACGTCCAGCACGATGCGGCGCGTTTCCTCGAAGCTGAGGCGCCCTACTCGCGACAAGCGTTGGGCGAGGCTCTCGCCTTCGAGTAATTCCATCACGATGAAAGGGACGCCGCCGTGGTCGCCGAAGTCGAGGACTTGGACCACGTGCGGGCTTCGCAGCGCGGCGGCGGCTTTCGCCTCGCGATAGAAGCGCTCCAGAGCATCCGGGCTCTGCGCCGCTCGTTCGTCGATGAGCTTGACGGCAACCTCCGAACCGAGGCCCAGGTGTTTCGCCCGCCAGACCGCTCCCATGCCACCTCGCCCGAGGGTGCTGACCAGCTGATATTTATCCGCCAGCACGATCCCAGGCTGTGCCCACGGCTCCGTCATCGAGCGCAGCATAGCGCGGAGCCGCCTTGCCGCAGTACCAAACAAGCAACGGAGCAGGGATGGGCGCTGGAGATTGGCGCGCGGCGGGTTTTCTGGCAGCAAGCGGGCATGGCAACGTGCAAAGGCTGCGGAGAAGACGTGGACGAACTCGTCAACGTGAAGGTGGACGGCAAGAAGAAGAAGCTCTGCGAGGACTGCGCTGAACTCGCACAGGAGCAAGAAGCGCTGGCGGAAGAAAGCGAGGCTGTCGTCCAGCAGATGATGGGCTTCAAGGGCAGACGCTGAGCGGAGTCCATCCTGTGGAGCTGCAACCCGGCGACCGTATCGATCGCTTCACCCTGGAGGAACTCCTCGGCGAAGGCGGTCAGGGCTCCGTATGGCGGGCGTCGGATCCACTGCATCCAGACGCTCCCTGCGCTTTGAAGCTGATCCCCATGGCGATGGCGCGGGGCAGCGCATTGGAGCGGGCCCGTCGGGAAGCGCACGCGCTCTCTCGCCTGGACCATCCATCCCTAGTGGCCTGTGACGGTCTGTTCGAGGACCTCAAGCGCGGCGTGCTCGGCCTGGTGATGAGCTTCGTCAAAGGGGTTTCTCTCTCGCAGGCCCGGGCCGACGCGCGCTTCGGCACCGCCCATGCAGGCTTGGCACTACAACATGTCGCAGACGCCTTGGCCTATTTGCACGGCCGCGGCATCGTGCATCGCGACGTGAAGCTGGAGAACGTCTTGATCGCGGACCCCTTCTTCGAAGAGCCGGAATCCGCCAACCATGTCGTGCTCGTCGATTTGGGTATTGCCATCGCCACGGATCCGGACACACGCCTGACCCAAGAGGGCGGGCTCGTTGGCACCCTCTCCTACTTGGCCCCCGAGGCTCTGGACCCAGCCAACTTTCAAGGCGGCACCGCATCGCCCCGAGTCGACGTATTTGCCTTCGGTGTCCTCGCCAGCCGCCTGCTTTCGGGCAGCCACCCAACGGGGCTCGCCCACTCCTCGACGCCCTACGTTTTCGCCGAGGCGTACCGAAAAGCGAAAGAGGGCGACCACCTGAGCGCACCCGGCGTCGAAGGACCCTGGGGAAAGCTGATTCAAGATGCCCTTGCCGTCAGCGCCGACGAGCGCATTGCGGATGGCGCAGAGCTATCCCTGCGCATTCGCGACGCCGGCCCTGCCCCACGCCCGCATCCGACCGAGCGCAGTCGGAAGGGTCTCCCTGCTACTTCAGACGATGGAGCCGAGGCAAGCGAAGTGGAGGACAAGCCGCAGCGGGGAGTCGCGACCTCGGCGGCAGCGTTCGCCGCACCAGCAGAAAAGCCGAAAGCGACGCCGAAAGCGGAGACCCCGGAGCGGGCCAAGCTCGTTCTTGGCGCACTCGCTTTGATCGGTGCGGCAGGGGGCGCGCTGTACTTCGCGAACTCGAAGTGGAACAAGACCCCCCCCGTAGCACCCAAGCCACCCGTGGTCGCGCCGCGCACGCCGACACCACCCACGCCCACACCGAGCGCAACGGAGGCGGTGCCGGAAGCGGCCACCGCTTCGTTGCCGCAGGGTTGCGACTCTGTATGCGACTGCTGCCCATCGGGGCGCGACTGCGGACCAGGAGGCTGCTCGGGCGAATTGGCGGATGCCAGCCGTGTGGTGGTTCGCGTGGCGAGCGTGGCGGACGCCCAGGGCAACTCTCTGGCCGAGAGCGAGCACGACACCCGGCTGTGTGTGTCCCTGGATCCGGACGCGGCCGCGCCGACTTGCTTCCCGATCAAACGACAGCCCGGTGAGGCAGAGGGCGGCGGACTCGACGTCAGCATTTCGGACCTCATCGCCGGGCGCATCCGAGTGGTGGTTGAACAACGTCCCGACTACGACGCCGCCGCGGAAGTCTGGCTCCCCATGGCCCGCGGGAGCTTGAAACTGACTGGCCCACTACAAGGCGCGGCACTGTGCCGCGGCGTGGAGCTCAAGTCCCTCCCGGGGCACGTGCCCGTGGGGCGCATCCACTTCTATCTGGACGACGTGGACGCTCCCGCACCAGCGCGATGTCAATGAGGACGCGGCACTAAGGCTGCCGCTCAGAGCAGGTCCTTGGCGCTCTGCACCCAGTCGTCCCGTCGGATGCGGCTTGCGGCAACCTTGAGCTGGGGTGCCACGCGTTCGATGTCTTCTGGCGTCCATTCAGCAATTTCCTGGAAACGCCGCACGCCTGCAGCATTTAGCCGTTCGCTGAGCTTTGGACCCACGCCTCTGATGCGCGTGAGATCGTCGGCGGGCGGCGCGTCACCTCCCCACCCTTGAGCCAGCTCCAATTCGCTCTCGAGTTCACGGATCTTGCGCTCCCGCGCAGCCAGCGCGCGTTCCAGCGCCGTGAAGCGGCTCATTTCCGCGTCAGGGACGTTTCGCGCGGCAGCCTCTAGCTGATCAACTTTGGACTCGAGGTGCTCGAGCTTCTGGTCTCGCTCCGCAACGCGAGCCTCGGCGTCTCGGAGCTGCTGCAGTGTGGTTTCCAAGCGACGAGCAACGGCGCGCTGGGCCGCAATCTCCGCGCTAGAAGCGCCTCGCGCCTCTTGCTCCATCTTCTGCAAGCGGGCTTCGCGCTCGGCGTGTCGGGCCTTGAGGTCGCCGTAGTCGTGGCGCAGCCGATTCAGCTCGCCGATGCGCTCCGCCAGGAGTCGTTTGGTGTGAGCCAGTTCGTCTTCGATGCTGCCTGAACCCGCGGGCCAGCCACTGGGCGATGACTTGAGAGTGGGGGGCGAGGCCGTGGGAGAACTCTTCGCCATCAGCGGTGGCGGCGCAACGCTGGGTGAACTGCGAGGCACGAGTGGCGGCGGGGGCGCAACGCTTCCAGGCCCACGCTTCGACAGGGGCGGCGGCGCAACGCTGGGCGATGGGCGTGACGAAGTTGGACGGGGCGCCCCCGACGGCGCGGCGCGTGGTGCCGGCGGAGCAACGCTCGGCGACGGTGGGGGCCGGAACTGACCCGGACGAATGCTTGGAGGCTCCAGTTGTTGATGTGAGGGCGGTCCAGAACGACGCGGGGGCGGCGGCGGCCCGGTACGGGACCCAGAAGTCGACGGTGGCGCACCGAGGCCCGCGGGCGTGTTCGGCGCCTTGAGCACCTCACTCTCGGGCGCGGGATCAGCCGGCCGAACTAGGGTCAGTTCCACGTCCGAATCCGGCGGCTTGTCGTCGCCTTGGCTCATGCTCAGCGGGAATGGTAGCCGAGGCGGGGCCAATCTGAAGCCTCAATTTCGGGCCGCAGGTTCGGCCCCCCGGCCTCGCGCGACGCTAAATCCGACCTCGGAACCGCCCTCCAGCCGTGACTTCACCCAACAACTTCCGCCGTGGGCCCCGGCAACCCGCCTCACCAGCGATAGGCCGAGCCCGAGGGAAGAGCCCCCGCCCCGCTGGCCCCGGACGAAAGAGTCGAAGGCCATGTCTTTCAACCCGTCCGGGAAACCAGAACCCGAATCGAGGACGGCAACGCTGATTTCGGTGGGCTCCGAGCGGAGCACCACCTTCTTGACCCCATCGCCGTGAATGCGCGCATTCTCTATCAGGTTTTCCAACGCCCGGGCAATCAGCGTGGGGTCAACGCTTGCCTCGACCGCTCCTTTGGGTTTTTCCAGCAGCTCCTCAGGAAGCTCGAGGCGGCTGAGCGTACCGCGTACCAGGCTCGTCAAGTTCACCGGGCGTGCTTCCGCCACGGAAAACTCCAGGCGTGCGCTCGCCAACAGGTCTCCCACCAGACGGTCCATTTCTAGCGCCTCTGCGGTCATCTTCGCCACGGACTCGGTAGCAACGCCACGCTCTTCCAGCAGTTCCAGATGCACACGGAGCCGCGCCAGGGGCGACCGGATCTCGTGCGAGACCACTGCCAGCAGCTCCCGTTGATCGGATAGCTGACGTTCGATGCGCGCGGCCATGTCGTCGAGGGTTTCCCCGAGCACGCCCATTTCAGCATCCCGACGACGCGTCATGCCGGAACGCTTTTCCAAATCACCTTCTCCGATGGCTCGAGCCGTCTCGACGAGCCTGTCCAAAGGTTTGACCAAGCGGTGAGCAACAAGTCCTGAGAAAAACCAGAGCGACCCAATGGACGCCACCAGCACTAGCACCAACGCCAGGGGGCCATTCGAGTGCCGGCGGGGCACGCACACAGCCACGCTGCCCAGGCGGCGCCCTGCTCGGCGCACCGGCACGCGGTGCTTCCAGCCGCGACAATTGGGTCCGTGGCGCGAAAGCTCCGCCCCACCCGCGTCCTCCAGCCTGACTTGAACTTCCAAGTCCCGCGCTGCTTGCTCGGCCAAGGTCGAGCGTGCGACGGGGTCCGCCCACACTTCTGCAAAGCGATTGCCAACGTAACGTTGCACGCGCTCGACGTTGTACTTGAAACTGGACCCACGAGGTGTGACCAGCGCAAAGACCACGCTGACCACCACGACGGTGGCCAAAATGGATACACCAAAGAGCACGAATAGCCGGCGATGCAGCCGGCCACGCACGAAACGACGGATACGCCTCACGTTTCCTCGCGAGAAAACACGTAGCCGACGCCTCGCACCGTGCGAATGGGCGCGCCTTGCCCGAGCTTCTTGCGCAGATGAGAGATGTGTACGTCGACAGCGCGGTCGCTCACGACTTCCGTCCGCCCAGCTTCGTCCAGAAGTGCGCCGCGCGGGACGACGCGTCCGGCGCGGCGCATCAGTGCCACCAGGATATCCAGTTCCAGGGCGGTAAGCTCGATGTCTTTTCCACGCACCCGCACCCGCCGTGCGGACACGTCCACTTCCACGCCCGAAACCCGCAACTGCTCGGTGGCACTTTCTGGTTGGGCCCGTCGCAACACCGCTCGCAGCCTTGCGACCAGTTCTCGCGCACTGAAAGGTTTGTGAATGTAGTCGTCGGCGCCGAGTTCCAGTCCGACGACGCGATCAGCTTCGTCTCCCCGCGCTGTCAACATGATGACCGGCAGCTTGTGCTTGGCGCGAATCAGTCGCAGCACCTCCAGGCCATCCGGGCCGGGCATCATGATGTCCAGCAACACGGCGTCGAATACATCTTGGTCGAGCTTCGCTACACCTTGGTTGCCATCTGGCGCGTGGATCAAAGCGATGCCGTGCTCTTCGAGGTACTGGGCCAGCACCTCGAAGAGCCGGCTGTCGTCATCAATCAGCAGCACACGCAGGGACACGAGGCTCACCGGGCAGTCTTAGCATCAGTTTCAGTGCTCGCGGGCAGAGTGTTTCACTGCGCCGGCGCGGCGTTTTCGGCTGAGCCGGCATTGGCGCGTGCGCGCAGCGCCGCGTCCACGCAGACATCGGCCACGTGGCGCTCGAAGGCGGCGCGGCGATGGTGCATGCGACCGTAGCCTCGAAACGCACCGGGGTGATGACTGTGCCAGATCAGCCGGGCGACCCCGGCCCCAAAGCCCAATACGGTTCCCATCAGCAGCAGACCTAGAATGATTTTTCGTCGCATGGTTATTCTCAACTTGCGGTGCGGTAGGGGCCCCGTCCGGGGGATCGGAAGTCACGTTCGAGCATGTCCGCGAGGGTCTCGCGTTGATCTGGGTCCAAAATGGTGTGCAGTTCCGCGATTCGCCCAGCGACCGAGCGGCGCAATTCTGCAAGTGCGTCGTCTGGCCGATTCAGCTCAGCGACAATCACTTCCGGATCCAGCTCCGGCTGACGAAATGCACGGGCCACTTCGCTTCGAGCTGCGCCCACCGCCGTCCAGACGCCGTCTGCTTGCGTTCGAACCTCATTGAAGGCGTCCCGCATCACCTTTTCTTGTGCCGGGGTCGCGTCGACGCGCCGGGACAAGAATGAAACCATCCGACGACCTCCGCGCGGGCGATTCGCGCAGCCACGGCCAACTCGGGGGCGACGCAATACGTAGAAAAATCCGAACAAACAGGCTGTACCGAATAGGAATCCCAGCATCCTGACCTCCTTGATGAAGTCAGCATGCGCCTCCCTCGTTAAGAGCGTTTCTTCCCCCACGTTAAGAAGTATTGAGCCGGGGGTGCATCCGTCATACTGGGCAGCGCGCTCAGGAGTGCGGCGCCCGGCCCCAATCGGCCATTGCTTTGTCACGCTAGCCCCATGTCTTCCCTTCCGCCCGCCATCGCGCGACGTCGTACCTTCGCCATCATCAGTCACCCCGACGCTGGCAAGACGACGCTCACGGAAAAGCTCCTCCTCTTCGGGGGCGCGATCCAGCTTGCCGGGGCCGTGAAGGCCCGTGGAGAGCAGCGCCGCGCTCACTCGGACTGGATGAAAGTCGAAAGAGAGCGCGGCATCAGCGTGACCGTGAGCGCGATGACCTTCGAGTTCTCTGACCATACCTTCAATCTGTTGGACACGCCCGGGCACAAGGACTTCAGCGAAGATACCTACCGAACGTTGACCGCCGTGGACTCGGCGGTGATGGTGCTGGACGCAGCCAAAGGCATCGAGGCCCAAACGCTGAAGTTATTCGAGGTGTGTCGGCTTCGTGACGTCCCCATCATCAGCTTCGTCAACAAGATGGATCGGGACGGGCGCGACCCCTTCGAGCTGATGAGCGAAGTCGAAGACAAGTTGGCTCTCGATGTCACGCCCGTGACCTGGCCGATTGGCATGGGTCGAGACTTCCGAGGCTGCTACGACCTGGTGAACAATCGCTTGCTCCTCACGGAAAAGGGAGAGCGACGTAGAGACGCAGAAGTGCTGCAGCTCGAGGGCATCGAGGACCCGCGACTGGACGAGTTGCTGCCCGAGGCCGCAGTAAAGCAGCTCCGAGATGAAGTGGAGATGGCTCGGGGCTTGTGCCCGCCACTGGATCTACAGGCCTATCGGGAGGGCCATCTGACCCCGGTGTTCTTCGGCAGCGCCATCACGAACTTCGGGGTCCGCGAACTCCTCGAAGGGCTGGCAGAACTCGCACCACCGCCACGACCCCAAAAAGCAGCCGAGCGAATAGTAGAACCGGGGGATCCGAAGGTCACGGCTTTCGTGTTCAAGATTCAAGCGAACATGGATCCCAAACATCGCGACCGCATCGCGTTCGTACGTCTGTGCTCGGGGCACTTTCGACGCGGCATGAAACTGCTTCACGTCCCGAGCGGCAAGAGTGTAAATGTCCACAATCCGTTGCTATTCCTGGCTCAGGATCGAGGGCTAGCGGAGGAAGCGTGGCCAGGTGACATCATCGGACTACCCAACCACGGTCAGCTTCGGATCGGCGACACCATGACCGAGGGCGAGGCTCTGCACTTCACGGGCATCCCTTCCTTCGCTCCAGAGCTGCTTCAGAGTGTCCGACCCAAAGACCCGCTGAAGGCCAAGCACTTGGCGCGCGCGCTCACCCAACTGGCGGAAGAAGGCGCGGCCAGCATCCTCAAGCCGATGATTGGTTCCTATTTCGTGGTTGGAGTCGTCGGTGCCCTGCAGTTCGACGTTCTCGCGGATCGTATTCGAACGGAGTACGGCGTCAGCGTGGTATTCGAATCCGTCAGCTTATACGCCGCGCGCTGGGTAGAGGCCGAGCACAAGCACCTCGAGGAGTTCGTTCGCGAACACCGCGGCAGTCTGGCGGAAGACCACACCGGTGCGCGGGTGTTCCTGGCCCGCAACGCATGGCACCTGGAAACGACGCAAAAAGAGTGGCCCGACGTGGGATTCTTGAAGACGAAAGAGCAGGCTCATTGAGCCCCTAGGGCGATCCCGTCCAGATGATTCCCGTACCCATCAGTACGGCGAGCACGAAAACCAACGCGGCGAACACCAGTCCGACGGCAATGGCGGCGTTTTGGCGTCGCGAGGCCTGGCGCAGCAGTTCTTCGGGGTCTCCGCCCTTGTTCATCTCCGCGATGGCAACGAGATCCGGCTGACTTGATTGGGCCGCCACATGCCCGCTGGGCACGGAGCCGCCGCCGGCGGAGCGCATCGCATCTCGAACCTCTGCGGGAAGTTCGAGCCGCTGGCTTTCGGTTTCCGAAAGCCATGTGCGGCGCAAGGATGCGCCGGTGATGTCGTCTGAAAGCCCCTCTTCGGTGAGCCAAAGAGCAAGCTCTTCTCCGAGTTCACGCATACTGGCCCAACGCTCCTCGGCCTTCTTGCTCAAGCCTCGAAGCACGATTACTGAGAGCGCCGCATCGGCAATGCCGAGTTCCTCCAGGCTCTTCGGCTTGTCTTCGATGATGGCGCGCATCAGTGCGTTGTAGTTGTCACCTTCGAAGGGGCGGCGCCCGGCGATCACCTCGTACAACACGACGCAGAAGCTCCAGAGGTCCGTTTGGCCACTCGTGGATTTGCCCCGAGCTTGCTCGGGCGACATGTAGTCGGGCGTGCCCACCACGGCGCCATCCATCGTGAGCTTTCTCGGATTGTTGACGATACGCACGACTCCGAAGTCGAGCAGCTTCGGCAAGGTCGTGCTGACCTCGTCCTTGGCGAGAAAGATGTTCTCGGGCTTGACGTCCCGATGAACGATGCCTTTCGCATGGGCAGATGCCAGAGCATGGGCAATCGGCAGCAGCACTTGCACTGCGTCGGTGGGGCGCATGCGAGCCTGGCGGTCCAGCACCTGTGCCAAGTCTTCGCCCTCGAGAAGCTCCATCGCGATGAAGGGGTCGCCATGTTCCGTTTCGCCGTAGTCCAGGACTCGGACGATGGATGCGTGCCCCAGGCGAGCTGTAGCGCGGGCTTCGTCGAGGACGCGTCGAGCTGCGGCTCGGGATGCCGCCCCCCCGTCGAGAGCCATGACCTTGATGGCGCAACGAACGTCCAGCACCGAGTTATGGGCCACCCAGACGGTTCCCATCCCCCCTTCGCCACGCTTGGACACCAAGACATACTTGTCGTCGATGACGGCACCAGGCTGATAGCGCTCTTCAGCTGCGGGACTGTCACCGGCCTCGTCCCCGCCTCCTGGGGCCTGTCCGTTGCTGACGCCGGCGGTGCTCATGGTGAAAAACCGATGATTTCAGATACTGCTGGCGCTCCGCAAGCCTGGCTCCGCGGGCCCCCCCATGCCTCCGAGCAACCCTAAGATTGGCAGGGTTTCTTGCGGATTTGTAGGGGGCCAGCGCGACTTGTAGGGGCAGGTAGGTCAATTAGCCACCACAAAGTTCGGTCCGGACGTAAAGGTTGCTATAAACGCTCTGAAGTTCTTCTGACCGATCAAGGGGCTCGGAGCGGCGCACCATGCAGGCACCCGCGGCACTGCTCGCCGGGAAATACAAGTTCAAGAGCAGCCTTCAGGCGGGCTCAAAGGCCCTAGCGTGGTTGGCGGAGGATACGACCAGCGGGCGGCAGGTCATCGTTTCTGCGCTGGCTGGAGCTCGGGTGGCGGCGCTCAAGAAGAGCGTGAACGTTCGCCACGCGAATCTGGCGACCTTGCTGGCCATCGTCGAGGATCCTGCGAGGGATCAGGTTCCCGGCGGCCGTAAGGTCGCCGCGGTCGTCGTCGCGGAGCACTTCAACGGGGAAACCCTGCATCAACGGCTGAAGCGTGGTCCCCTGGAGCCCGCGCTGGCGGTGGACTGGTTCGTGAACATCTGCGGTGCGGTCACCACCATTCACGCAGCCGGAGGTGCCCATGGGGCGATCTCTCCGAGAAGCTTGATTGTGACCCCAGAAGGGGGTCGGCCAGGTCCGGTCCTGACCCAACTCGTCGCACCATCCAGTGGCGCATACTGTGCGCCGGAGCGCCTGCAGGGGCTCGGCCCCAGCGAAGCTGACGACGTCTGGGCATTGCACGCGGCTCTGTTCACCTCCTTGGCCTGCACGCCTCCGTTTCGCGGCGAAAACAAGAACGAGCTCCTGCTGAGCATCGCCGGCGGTCGCATGAAAAGGCTGGAGTCCTTGGGAGTCACCGACCCGGTGCTATCCGAGATCGCAGAGAAGGGCCTAACGGCAGATCTCAAACGTCGACGTGCCAACGTGCCGGACTTGGTGACCGCTCTGCAAGCCTGGTCACCTCCCGCCAGCACTGACTGGGAAGACGATGAAGCGACGTTGGTCGCGTCCGGCAGGGACTTCGCCAATCTCGCTGCAGCAGTCGGCAGTGGAGAGAAGCCCGAACCGGTAGCAAGTGTGCCGCCGGTTGCCGTAGACGAAGACGAAAGCGGTGGCGTGAGCGGCGCCCCACCGGCACCAGCGGATGCACCCGGCGCGGAGCTAGGTGGCTATGAGGACGACGACGCCACGGCGATCATGGCCAAGCCTCCATCGGACGTTGCTGCATTACTGCACAGCCAGGCGCCTCCCACCCCGATACAGGCCCCGCCCATTACAACGCCCGTCGCCGCCCCGGCCGAGGAAGTCGCCACCCTCCCCCAAAACGCCCAACCCGACCCCGCTGCGGCGGCCGGCGCCGTGCCGACTCCCGCGCCCACCCCCGCCTTCGAACCCGCTCCGGCTGTCCCTTCGCCCTTCGACGAGCCGCCCGCAGCGGCAGCCCCACCCTCGCCCTTCGCCACGACTCCCGCGGCAGTGGCACCCCCTTCCTCTTTGGACGCGTCCGCCCCGCCCCCAACTCCGACGGTCACGACCGGCAGCGCCCCACCCGAGGCGTTCCCACCTACTATCTCCGCATACCCGCCGGCAATGTCGTCGGCCCCGGCGCCACGGCAACTGAATCTGGACGACGAAGAGATCCAGATGCGAAAGGCCGGACGCGGCCCCGTCATTGTCATCGTCGCGATTCTGGTGATTGCAGCGCTCGCGATCGGCATCGCCATGTTCCTGAACAACCGCGCTTCCCGCGCCGGAAAGCTGCGCAGCGAAGCGCCGACGCCCACCCAGCCGGCGCTGGGTGCTACGGCCGCCGGCATCAAAAGCGCATCCTCCGCCGCTTTAGCGAAACCTCCTGCAGACGCTCCCGCCAAGATGACGCCGGTGAAGGCTCCTATCGACCGCGGAGCTTGCGTTGCCGCGCACTTCGAGAGCGGTACCCTGAGCGGCCAAGAGAATTTCGACTTCTTGTGCAAGGACAAGGACTTTCGAGGCGTCAACTCCCAACTGCACCGTCGCTTGGTCGTGGCCGGCGTTGGCAAGGTCACCCCGGGCATGCGTGAATGGTCCACGCTGCAGTGGTTCGAACTGGCGGCAACGGGTTTGATCCGCAACGCGTGTTGCCCGGCCGGCACCGCCAAAGCGAATCTGCCGGAAACTGCGGAGGGATGCCCGCAGCTCGAAAGCGTGCTGCAAGAGGTGACCCAGCTGCCCGTCGCCGAGAGCGAAGCCGAAACCCGGGCAAAGCAGTACCAAGACGCGGTGGTGTGCCTATTCGCCAAGGGGATACCGCGGCCCTACAAGTACTCCGCCCGGCCCACGGGGCACGCGCGCTTTCAGTTTCAAAGCTTCTTGAAACGCGCCGCCGCCCGCAGCTGAGCGAGAGCATTTTTGATGTCCGAGCCGCCGAGCGCTACGCGGATCCCCACCAGTCGGCGGGTCTTCGCCAACCGAACGCTGAACCTGCGGGCCATACGCGCTGTCGGTTTCGATATGGACTACACCCTCGTGCACTACAAAGTGCACGTGTGGGAACAGCGTGCCTATGCGCATGCGCAATCCCTCCTAGCGAAACGAGGCTGGCCCGTAGAGAAGCTGAAGTTCGACCCGAAGCTCGTCACAGTCGGGCTCATCGTCGACCTGGAGACCGGCAACCTGCTGAAGGCCAGTCGATTCGGCTATGTGACGCGCGCGTTCCACGGCACCAGCCCCCTAGCCTTCACTGAACAGCGTCAGCGCTACTCGAGCGTCTTCGTGGACTTGCGCGAGCCGCGCTGGGTGTTCCTGAACACGCTCTTTTCTCTGTCCGAGGCCACGCTCTACGCGCAGTGCGTTGATCTACTGGACGCAGGCAAGCTGGATCCTGCACTCGGCTACGAGTCCCTGTATCGAGAAGTGCGCAGCGCCATCGACCACACGCACATGGAAGATGCGCTCAAATCCGAAATTGCCAAGAACCCTGCTCCATTCATCGAACCCGATCCAGAGTTGGTGCCGACGCTCTTGGATTTGAGAGACGCGGGCAAACTGCTGCTGCTGATTACCAACTCGGAATGGAGCTACTCCCGGGCAATCTTGAAACATGTGATCGACCCGCATCTTCCGGCGGGCTCGAGCTTTCGAGACCTCTTCGACGTGTTCATCGTGGCCGCGCAGAAGCCCGGATTCTTCACGGGCGACAGCGCTCTATTCGAATTGGTGGACGAACGTGGACTGCTCAAGCCCAGCCGAGGGCCTCTGACCAAGGGTCGCGCCTACCTCGGGGGAAATGCGCGACAGGTCGAAAGAGATCTGCAGCTGGCGCCGGAGGACATCTTGTATGTGGGAGACCACCTGTACTCCGACGTGCACGTGACCAAGGACATGTTGCGCTGGCGCACGGCACTGGTGTTGAGGGATTTGGAGCCCGAGCTAGACGCCCTCGAGGGGTTTCGAAACGAACAGAAACAGCTGTCCCAGCTGATGCATCGCAAATCGGACCTGGAAGAGCAGCTGGACATGCAGAAGCTCGTGCGCCAGCGCGAAAAAAGCGGGCGCTCATCTCAATCAGATGCCGAAGGCTCGCAGCAGGCCATCACCGAACTGCGTTCACAACTTGCCAGCCTAGATGACGCCATCGCACCACTTGCCCGCAGCGCCGGAAGGCTGAACAACCCAAACTGGGGGCTCATCATGCGCGCGGGAATCGACAAGAGCTATCTGGCCCGCCAGATAGAGCGCTACGCCGACGTGTACACTTCGCGCGTTTCCAATCTGGCCTTGTGCACCCCGTTCGCATATCTGCGCGCACCCCAAGTCAGCCTGCCCCACGACGAAGGTCTTTCCGCTAGCGAGTGAGCCCGGCGCTGGGTCAGGAGAGATCCTCGTCCCGAAACTGTGCCCTCCGGCCCCGGCGCCCGCGACGGCTCCGAGCGTAAAGCTGAGCTGCGACCAGAACGAAGGAGACGATAGTCAACGCGACGACATTGTCGGCGACGAAGTCCCGTACGACGTTGATGGGGCGCTCGAGCACGTCTCCTAGTTGGCGGACCGCCAGCGCCCAGGTGAGAGTCGCAGCCAAGTTCAGCGACACGAACAGGCGCGTGGACATCTTCGATGCGCCCGCGAGCACACAGATGAAGCCCACCGGAGCCAACATCAACACGAGCCAGCCCGCCTTGCTAAACATGCGTTCGACGGTGCGCACCCAACGCCCAGCACCGCCCAGGCGACGCTCGATCCAACTGATGGCATCTTGCCCCCAGAGTCTGCCGATCGCGAAGTAGAACGGATCCGGGAAGAACAAGCGACCGACGGCAACCAGCACGAAGGGAAGCCAATCCGTCGCCGTCGACGCAAGTATCAGGTGACGGGATACCGGATTGAGCGCGACCAACAAGAGCGGCGCATCGACGAGCAACCGTGGCGCCAGCGCCGTGCCCGTGAAAGTCGCAGCTGCGGTCAGCCCAATGGGCACCAGCAGCGCCGTTAGAACATAACGACGGCGCCGGCGTTCGCGAGCTGACGGCAAGGCTGGGGCTTCAGGGGTTTCGCTCACAAAGGCTTCCGGGGAATTTTCTTCAACGCGAGAGCAAGCTATCCTGAAGTGCGTGGAGCGCCGCTTTCAGAGGTACACGATTTGGCTCCCTGTGCAGGTGGCGCAGCTGGAGGAAGGCGTCGCGGTCGGTCATGACGTGAGTGCTCGGGGCCTGCTGATGGTGAGCGCCAGCAAACTCGAAGTCGGTGCGGAGCTGACCGTCAAGGTACAGCTCCCTCCAGACTCCAGCGAGGAGCGGGAAATCCGCGGCCGCGTCGTCCGCGTCGAGAAGAACCAGGAGGACCCGGACGGCATGTGGCCCCACCGCATTGCCTTGGAGTTCGAGGACACGGATGAAGAGATGGAGCGCGCGCTGAAACGCTTGGAGACTCTCGGCGTCGCCAAGAAGAAGCAGTAGCCCATCTCAATCAGGGCAGCCGACGAAGCACACCACGCCCGCGCCATGGAATCGTCCGGGACTCGAAGAATAGGTCTTGGCCTCGGAACTCGCCGACGGCGTCGTAAGTCGCACCGCTATCGTCCACCGTACGAATGGCGACGCGGGCGCCGAGGGCGTCTACGACCTTGTAACGCCGAACCGTATCGACCCCGACCCCTCTTGCATGCATTTGAGGCGCCTGAAACGTGACCACCAATTGGTTCATCTGTGCGGCGAGCAGAGCCCCCAACATCGGCTCTAAGTTCACCTCGGGTTGGAAGTTGACCAGCAACCAGCGCCCAGTCAGCCGTTGGTTCGCGTACTGACGCGCCTGGGCGGCCTCGTCCACCGGCTTGTCTTGACGCCCCCCGCAGCCCAGCGCGGCGAGAGCGAAGACGAATAGCATCCAGCGACGGGATCCAAAGGCTTTCATGGCTTGCTCGAAATATACTCGGGTTGTCGAGGACCGCGCTAGCGGGGGGGAGGGATGGACGACACGCGCTGACGGTCGTCCTCGTCCAGGTAGGGGATGAATCGGTCCAAGATCTGAAAATGTGATGGCTCAGCGCTCACGAATGACTCGGCTTCGAACAGTTCCCGGGCAGCTGCGACGAGCGCCAGGTCTGGAGTGTCGACGAGGCCGGACCGGATTTTGTTCATCAGCTCTGGTGACAGGTGGTTGCCCGCGACCAGAGCATCCGAGGGAACCGGACCGTGTTCCATGAGGATCTGTACTGCCGCATCGCCCCATCCGGCCCGAGCAACCTCTCCCTTTTGGTCCCGATGCAAATAGGTCGCACCGACATCCGCCCGCTCCTCCAGCACTGCCCCGACCACATCGGAATGGGAACCGAAGAAGCTCTGTTCAGAGAAGACCTGCTCCGGAACCCAACCTGCGGCGCGCAGGCCCGCCCGAACGACCAGGTACCCCGCCGCACTGACTGGATCGACCCAAGCCGCCCGCGCCCCGGACAGTTGGGATAGCTGGCTGCGGGGATCGTCCGGGCGGCTGAACAACGCACTGCTGAAGGAACAGCTTCCCATGCGAACGGGCAAGACCAGCGCGACCCCTTGGCTCTGGACAAGCAGTCGGTAGGCCGCCACGGGTGGCGCCCAAGCCAGGTGGATCTCGCCAATCGCGACTCTTCCACCGAGTTCCAGGTAGTCAGGAACCGTGGTCATCTCCGTGGGCAGACCCAGGTAGCGCCCAAGCGCCTGCGCAAAGAAGCTCTGCCGCATCTGGATGATGGCGGCAGTGCTCGTGCGACCGGACGTGGTCGCGGCACCCGGGACTGTGGCAATGCGAATTGGCTCTGCCATGCTCCCCGGACCTTGCCTCGAGTCTCAACCCGTGCGGCGAATGAGGTGGTAGCCGAAGTCGGTTTCCACCACGTCACTGGTTGAGCCTACCTCCATGGAAAAGGCCGCCTGCTCGAAGGGCGGCACCATTTGACCGCGCCCAAAGTCACCGAGATCCCCACCCGACTTGCCGGAAGGGCAGTCCGAATGCTCGCGAGCCAGCTGCTCGAAGTCCGTTCCCGAGTCGATCTGCCTCTTGAGCTGCGCGATCAGGGTCTGGGCCTCTTCCTTCGTTCTCGTCGCAGTCGACCTCGCCGACCCAGCGTACATCAGCAGAATGTGGGAAGCGCGAACCTTATCAGCCATTGACGTTGGTCTCCTTTCGACCGGGCGGGCCAGAGGGCGAACCGTAGGGGAGGCCGTTGCGTAGAGCAAGGGTCGGATTTGACGCGGCCACGCGGTCGGCACATCTTGCCGTCAGCACACATGCGCTGCTCGCTTTCTCTTGCGCTTGCCCTCTGCGCCTGCGCCCCAGCCGCGGGTCCTACGGCAAGCCCTAGCACTACCGAAACAGCTGCCGACTCGGTGTCCCTCCCGTCCTGGTGCACCGCAATTGAAGCTGCCGCCGGCGACATGGGGTCCTTTCGTTGCCTCAACGTCCCGAACTTCCTGGTGACCGGCTTCTTCGGCCCGGATCGCAATCCAGAGCGTTCGGATTTCGAAAACGCGTGTTTCGGCGGCAACGCCGATGCGGCGTCGCGGCTGCGCCTATCCGTGCGCCCCGCCGCTGCCCTGAGTTTCGACTACGAGGCCGTGCAGAAAACCGGTGTTGGCGGCAAGATCGATCTTGCCTTCTTGGGCCCCTGGGCACCTCGCCTCGCCACTAAGAACGCGAAGGTGGATACCGCTCGCATCAGCGTTCGATTGGAGGATGCCGAACTGCGAGTGCTGCCGAGCGTGGCGGAGATCTTGCGCCAACAGTATGTGGAGACCGCTGAGGGCAGCGAGCTGCGACGCTCCTTGGAAGCGTGCATCGATACGTTCTGCGACGAGAGTGGCGCAGCCTTGTCCTACACAGCGAAGGTGCTCGCCGCGACGGTGGTCGTGACTGTCTCCGCAAAGCAGCTCAGCGAAAACCAGCTCGACGTCGGAGTCGGCGCGGCGCGCTTTGGGCTGGACAAAAAGCGATCAAAGACCGGCAAGCTCGTGCTCCGAGCCGCGGAGAAGCTCAACGTTGCGGCCCTGCTCGAGCCCGCGGCGCCAGCCTTTGCGCAGGCCAAGACTTGTCAGCTGGTTAGCCAAACCCGCGCTCGCAAGCAGGCTCTGCACAGCCTCTCAGATTTCTCCCTCGGCACCGTGGGCGCCCGAGATCTGAAGTCGGCGGCGGAGCAGGCAGCCAAGATCCGCCTGCTCGTGGGCAAGGGCGGCTTTTCCGACGCAGAGCGCGGCGCGTTGCTCTCGTCCCTGGACGCCGTGGAAGGCCTCGCCAAGGAGCTGCACAAGAAGAAACCCAGCGCCAAGCTCTGTCAGAGCCGCAAGCTCGTGGAATCCGTCCTCGGCAGTTCAGCCAAAGACAGCAAAGTCCACGCGCTCCTAGTAGATCTGTTGTCACCGGTGGAGCGCCGCATTGGCGAGCTGGCCAACAAGTACGCCCTGCCGTGCGCTGACCCAAAATGGTTCAAAGATCTCGATCGCGATGGCTATGGAAACCCCAAGGCGTCGAAGCGCAGCGAAACCCAACCCCCAGGCTATGTGGCCAACGGATTGGATTGCTACGACCAGAACCCCGAAGCCCACCCGGGGCAGGAGCACTACTTCTCACAACATCGCGGTGACAAGAAGTTTGACTACGACTGTGATGGCCGTAGCACGCAGAAGGACAGCGTCGTCACCGAGGGCTGCCGGTCGATCACGACCTTGGGGATCGTGACCAAATGCTGGGCCGACGTCGGTTGGCAAGGCCAGGTCCCGGAGTGCGGTGCGCAGGGCAAGTGGCTCAGCGCCTGCGAAGAAGGCACCCTTTCTTGCTCTCGTTCGGAAGAACCGCGCCGCGTACAAGCTTGTCGCTGAAACTGGGCGTTGTACGCCGGCGAAAGCTGTGTTGCGGTCGGCAGCATGACGATTGGTCGCCTTTTGCTGTCCTGCTCCTGCGCCGCAGTGCTGGTCGCTTGCCCCTCTCCGCCCCCGAAGAAGCCCCCTCCACCTCCGATGGACTACGGCGAGGACATGCCGGGCGAGCCCACGCCCCCGGAGCCCGCTCCCCCACCCCCAGAGGCTGGCAACATCCGCCTGGGCGCCGCGATGATGACTGGCGGCGAGGGGCTTTCCGAAGCTTCTTCCAAGGCGGCGAGCAAGTCCTTCGTGGCAACCTTCGAGGCGGGCAAGTCGCACTTTCGGCAGTGCTACGCCCGGGGCCTAAGTCGAAACCCAGCACTAGCCGGAAGCCTGGATGTCCGTGTGATCCTCAACCGTGACGGAAGCATTTACGAGTTGAACTTGGTGCACGCCGCCCTCGACGACCCCGAGGTCGTGCAGTGCATGCTCGAGGCGTTCAAGAAACTGTCCTACGCCGCCCTCATGGACGGCAGCTTCTTCAGCGTCACCGCGCCCCTCAAGTTGAAGCCCGAGTAGCTAGTTCGAACTCACCGGCCGGAAGGGCTGCAGGAAGCTCGCCAAGCTCCCGGGGTTGCGGGTCGACAGCCACAGCCGACCTTGACCGCTGAAGTGACACACCAACCCTTCGCCGGAAAAGAACAGGCTCTTCATGCCCCCGACCTTCTTCACCTGGTAGTTCAAGCCGCCGGAAAAGCCGACGATGTGTGTGGTGTCCACGACGTAGCCGTCCGGAGGAACGTCGATGGCGTGGATGCCGCCGTAGGCGCAGAAGAACAACGGGCCGGTGCCTTGGGCCATCAGTAAGAAAAGCCCCGCGCCACTGAAGAAACCTTTGGCGCCATGCCACTTGGTGTCCAACTGAACCGTAGGAGCGCTAGCCAAAAATGCCCCTGACGACAGATACAGAGGTGTCTGGCCGTCCATCTCGACGACTTCCACGTCCCCCTCGGGACCGGGGGCGAGCCAAAGCTGCTGCCCGGGAGCAGTTGCAGTGAAGGTGTTCTGAAAGATGCTCTCGCCCCCAAGCAGCTTGCGCTTCGCGGCACCCAACAGCCCCCCTTGCATCTGCGTCTTCATCTCCATGGCGCTGTCCTTGGCCACCATGGCCGCGCTCTCGGCGAGCATCTGCTCACCGGGCTGAGAAAAGACCACTCGCACCAAGGAAAAGTCGGGTTTCTCGAGGATGTCGTATTGCACGGTCTCAGCCCTCCCTCGGTGGCAGGAGCTTGCCGACTGCACCACCGTACTCGGCGGGGTTTCGAGTCTGAATCCAGATCCGCCCCTGGCCAGAGAAGTGACAAACCAAGCCTTCACCCGACAAGAACGAAGCCACCCAGCCGCTGCCGCTCTTGCCCACGTTGTAGGTCAAGGAAGTGTCCCAAGCGACCAGATGACCGGTGTCGATGACCATGTTTCCGTCACACACGAGTTCTTGGATCCCACCAAAGGCACCAACCAGCATCGTGCCGGGACCTTGGCAGCTGGCCTGTAGAATGAACACGCCCTCGCCAGCGAAGAAGGACCGAAAGCCCCCAACCTTGGTTTCGATCTGCACATTGGGTGTGGAGGCAATGAAGCTGGAACTCTGGACGAAGTATCCGCCGGGGGTCATTTCCAACACAGCCATGTCGCCACACAAGGCGTGGGCCAGCAGGACTTCCCCGCCTTGCTCGGGCGCCGTGAAGGTGTTGCGAAAGAACGACTCGCCGCCGAACATCCGCTTCAGCCCGCTCATGAGCCCACCGGACTGGGTCTGCATCTGCACGCTCGGCGTCATGCCCACCATGGCACCGCTCTCTGCAACGACACTTTCGCCGGGCCCCAGTTGAACCTTGGCGAGAGAATGTGCCGGTCGGTAATCGACTTGTATCTGCATGGCTTCGTCCTCAGGGCATCAGCGGCGTCAGCCAATTGACCAGCGAATCCAAGTTGCGGCTCTGCACATAGACCTTGCCCTGCCCGGTGAATTCACACACGAGGCCCTCCCCGGAAGCCATGAAGCCCATCATTCCGCCCCCAGCGCTCTTGATGTTGAAGTCCAGGTTGCCTTCGTATCCAACCAGGTGCCCATTGTCGATCATGAAAGGCTGCTGAACATCGATGGTTTCGATCCCGCCATAGCTGTTGAACCAAAGGTCGCCGTGCCCGCTGATCTCCAAGAAGAACGCCCCCTCTTTGGCGAGTAGCCCTTTGAGGCCACCAAAGCGAAGCCCCATGTTCAGGTCGCCCACATGAGCCAAGTAGGCGCCGGCGCTGAGCACCAGCGTTTCACCTTGCAACTGACGGTGCACCACATGCCCCGCCATCTGTGGCGCGAGCCACACGCTGCCACCACCCGGCGCGGTGAAGTGATTGACGATGAACGTCTCACCGCCAACGACCTTGCGAATGATGGCGATGATGATCGCTTTGAGGGTCGCAAGGAGCCCGGCAGATGGTGAGGCATTCAGCTTCACTTCCATACCGACAGGCTGATGCCGCGCGACCATGCTACCCGCCTCCGCAACCAGGGCTTGTCCAGGCGCAAGGTCGACCCGCAACATCGCAAAAGACGGCCCATGAGTGATCTCGTGGGCCGCGCCAGCAGCCGCGGGCGGGGCGGCACCGGCCGGCATCGGGGCGGGCACTGGGTTGGGTTGAGCCAAAGGTTCCTCCGGGGATCGGAAGTAGCTGGGTTGGGTCCGAAGAACAAGCGAAGTCGAACGCTCTGCTAGCCTGGGTTTGTTTGGGGTCGAGCGCTGTTTCCCAGGGGGCCGCGCCTCCCGCTCTGGGCCACCCTGGCGCGACGGCCCGGAATGTGGGACGCATGGACCGTGCCCCTCCTGGGACGGAGGTTGCGCACCATGCCGACAGTGCGCCAGGATTCATCCTCCTTGACCCACCCCACGGCAGGCGGAACCGCAACGGACCTGGTAACGGACCAACCCATTTCGCGGTTTCTTTCGCTGCAGGGCAACGACTTGTACTGGGGGACGCGCGGACCCAACGGTGGACCGAAGGGAGTGTACGGGGTTGCAGGCATCGTTGCGTCGTCTTCGAGGGTTCAGCTCAGCCCGTGAGACTCATGACCGCGACGGCCGCGGGATTCGGGCGCGGGTGGCAGCTCCGCCTCCGGCTCCTGGTCGGCGGCCAGCAGGTGGTGCATCGTGCGCCAAGAGTGATAGCCGATGCGATCGACCCAACGCAGGGCTTCGAGGCGGCGTTCGATGATCTCCGAATCCAACTCGCCTGCCGCTGCCCGCTCGAGTAGTCGCGGACGTTGGGCGCGTCGGGCACCAGCTACCGTGCGCGAAGCCAATCCCAGGTCCGGCGGCGAAGTCTGCTCTTGGGCCCCCAGCCACGATCGCGTAGCAACGAGCTCCGTGGCCAGCTCCCTGGCCATCCGCGCAGACTCGTCGTAGCTGCGCGCCGCGACCATGTTCCGCTGCTCACCGTAAGCTTCAACCAGGCGGTGCAAGTGATCCACAGCATGCAGCACAGCCACGTGATGCCGATAGTCCGTTGCAGATCCCGGGTCCGTCTGCACCGCTGCCAGGTGCTCTCTCACCGCCACCAGCGCGTGCTGCAGCGCATCACGCCGAGACTCGAGGATCGCCTCCTTGGTCTCCCCTTCCAAGAGGCGCCGCGCGACACCTAGGGCCTCCGCGTAGATGTCCACCACGGTCAGCCGTGCGGCTTCGATCACTGTGGATGGGATCCTCTTCGAGCGCAGCGTCAGGCGTCGAGTCAGCTCCGCGCCTCGCTCGGGAATGCGTCGCTCCAGCCAGTTGGCCATGCCGTAGGTCCAAGGCGCGAAGAGCAGCACGCCAATCAGATTGAACACCGAATGAAAGCCCGCCAGCACCAGCGCGGGCTCAGACTTGCTCGCGTCATCCGGGACGACAAAGCCCACCATGGGCAACAGTCCGAGGGCAACCGCGCCGGTGCCGAGGTTGAACACGACGTGAGCCCATGCCGTTCGCTTGGCGGCCGCGGAGCCTCCGATGCAGCCGATCAGTGCCGTGATCGTCGTACCCACGTTCTGCCCTACCACCAGAGCCATGGCCTGGGTCAAGGTGATCGTGCCGGCAGATACCGCGGCAAGCGTCGTGGCGACGGCAGCGCTCGACGACTGCATTACGACGGTCATTACGATCCCGAGCAACACCAAAAACAGGAGCGCCAAAACACCCGTGCCGCTACCCGCCGACGGGGCAAGGCGCTCTCCGAGATCCTGCATGCCCCCCTGCAGAATGCCGATACCCACGAAGACCAACCCGAAGCCGGCGATTGCAGTGCCGAGGGCGGCACGTGCGCCGCGAGTGAACAGGCGCAGCAATGCACCGATTCCGACTAGGGGCAGCGCGAAAGCGTCGATCTTCACTTTCAGGCCCACCGCCGCGACAATCCACGCGGTCGCCGTGGTTCCAAGGTTGGCGCCGTAGACGATGCCGATCGCCGGCCCCAGCTTGAGCAAGCCGGCATTGACGAAGCCAATCGCCGCCAAGGTTGTCGCGCTGGACGACTGCACCATGGCCGTCGCTGCGGTTCCCATCAGGATCGCCGAGCTGCGAGTCCCCGTGTGGCGACGCAGGGCGTTGCGCAGCCCGTCTCCCGCCAGGGCCTGAAGTCCCTCCGTCAGGAGCACCATGCCCAGTAAGAACAAGCCAATGCCGCCAAGAAGGGCGCCGATCATCGCGGCGAGCTTAGCCTGGATCGTGAGAGCTTCGCAGCCAGGTTAACCTAGGTCCCATGCCGAGTGACCGCGAGCACTGGGACGTCCGCCATGCCAGTGAGGACGCAGACAGGGTTCGTGTGCCGGACGCGCTCGTAGTCCGATGTATCGAAGCGCTGAATCCGCGGCCAACGACGGCTTTCGATCTTGCTGCCGGAACTGGCCGACACAGCCTGTGGTTGGCCGGGCACGGCATCGACACAGAAGCCTGGGACGTGAGTCCGGTTGGGCTCACGCGGATCGCAGAACGAGCCCGGGTAGGCGGGTTGACGGTGGCAACGCGGGAAGTGGACCTGTCTGCCCCCCTTCCCTTCGCGCAGCCTCGTTCGCTGGTGCTCGTAGTCGACTTCCTCGATCGCGAGCTACTCGGCTCCTTGCACGAGTTGGTCGAAGCCGGTGGCGTCGCCGTGGTGTGCACCTTCACCGACGATTTCCCCGGCGAGCACCCTTCCAGGCGTTTCCGTTTGCGCCCTGGCGAACTCAACGAGTTGCCCGAGCTGACAACGGAGCGCGGCGAGGAGCAAGGCGGACGGGCATTGCTGGTAGCGAGAAAGCCCAGCTAGCGAAGCCAAAGCTTCCAGCGCTGGCGCTCGATCCACCCGAACCCGCCTGAGCACCGCTGCCCGCGGCCCCGGATGTCCCCGTGCCCCCAACGCCGGACCCGCCCCCAGAGCCAGACGAGTCGTCCCCGCCGCAGCCGATGGCGAGCAACAAGGCAGGCACCCACGAAGTTTCCGTCCAGCGCGCAGATGGGTCCAGCACAACCAAGCCCATCCAAGTGCGCGCCGGCGAGGTGGTTAGCGTCGAGGTCGGGTCGGGCGATGCGTCTCTCGGAAAACCAGCGCCCACTCCAGCGACCCGCCCAGTGCCCGCTGGGCGAGACACATCGACCACGTCCACTGCGTCTTCCTCCCAAGCCACGTGGGGTTGGATTGCCCTCGGCAGCGGTGTCGTGCTCGGTGGCGCCGCGGCCTTCTTTGGCACTCAGACGCTGGCAGCGAGCGACGATTACGAAGAGTCCAAATTCACCGACGCCGATGCCCGCGACCGCGGAGTTCGCAACCGGCTGATCACGAACATAGCCCTGGGTGGCGCCGTCGTTGCGGTTGGCGTCGGAAGCTACCTGCTACTGACGAATACCAGCTCTAGCAGCGAGGCTCGCGCACCACGGCGCCGTATGGGTCGAGCATCTAGCTGGTCCAGTTTGCGGTTCTGAGGCGCACTGAACCGCCGTGTCCAAAATCCATGTTGGGCCCAGCCTCAGGGACGACGCCTACAATAGGCCGCTCGCTGACGGCATCCGGAGCGTCAACGTTCAGCCAGAACCTGGGAGGCCAGCTTGGTTTACATCTTACGCCAATCAGGCGAATGCGACCGCATCCGGGGCCGCTGCAGCGTCGAAACGCAGCGGCCCGTCGAGCTTCACGCTCCGCCAAATTCATCACGATTGTACCAAGATAGGCAACGCGAAGGCACGTTTCTCCGACGTGTCTCCGGACGGTCGCGCTCCGCCCTGAGGCGGAATCACGATGCGTTGGGCATCGCGTCCAGCCCATGCAAAGATGACCGCCATGTTGCCGGCTTCGCGGCTTCTTCTGGGGACAAGCGTGCTCGCGCTTCTCCTGGTCGCGGGGAGCTGTCTCACAGACTTCCCAGCTTTGCGGGACTCGTCGCAGTCGCAGGATGCGAGCAAAGACCAGACGAGCGACGCGCTGACCGAATCCGGCGGCGCCTGCGAGGGAGGCGGCAAGTTGTGTGGCGAAAGTTGTGTACCGACCGATGACCCTGCCTATGGCTGTGCGTCGGCATTCTGCAATCCGTGTGCGTTCTCCGATGGAGTCGCAAAGTGCTCCGCCGGACAGTGCAAGCTCGCGGGATGCGGCTCGGGTTTCGCCAATTGTGATAGCGACGAATCCACTGGCTGCGAAGCCGAACTCGCCGTTGACTCCAAGAACTGTGGCAGCTGTGGACGAGACTGCCTCGACGGTCCCTGCCAAAACGGCAGCTGCACCCCCATTGTCGTGGCTGCCAAGCAGTTCAACGCTTGGTCGGTCGCGGTCGACACGACCCACGTGTACTGGACCAATGCCGGCGGTAACGCGGGGCTGCAGCGCCTGGAGCACTCCAAATCCGGTCAGACCCCAGAGCTGCTTCATTCAGCGTCCGGTCAGGGCGACCTGGTTCTGGACCAGACCCATGTGTACTGGGCCAACGACGACACCGGCGGAGTCTATCGTCTGCCGAAACAAAGCCCGGGCGCGGCTCAACAGATCGCAACTGCCGCCAGCCCCGTGGGCGTGGCAGTCGACGCAACCCACGTGTACTGGGCGGATAGCGGCACAAGCGGCGCGAGCAACGGAATGGTGGGTCGGGCGCTGAAAGACGGGTCAAGTCCTGAGGTCCTGGCATCGGGCTTGGAGTCGCCGTTCATCATCCGGTTGGACGTGACCCACGCGTACTGGACGAGCCTGAAGGGCGGTGCGGTGAACCGTTTGCCCAAGCCTGGGGGCAGCGTAAGCCAGCTAGCGCCGGGGAAAGGGACTGAGCCCATCAACGGCTGGGGTCTGGTTGTTACGGGCGGCAATGTGATTTGGCGCGACGGCGAGTTCATCCGCCAGGTCGCCGCAACTGGCGGCAATGCGACGGACCTATCTACCGCTCAGCCCGTTGCTCGTTTTCTGTCCCGCGAAGGAACGAATCTGTATTGGGGCCGAGGCACCAAGACGGACACGCAGATCATGACCGGCTCCATTCCCGACCTGCCGGCCACTGCACCGACCCCCATCACAGCAGCGCCCATTCCCGGTCAGCATGGCATCGCAAGCGACCAGCAGTACGTGTATTTCACGGCTTGGGGAAGCGCCACGGTCGCGAACGGTGGCGTGTACAAGCTGGCGCGACCCTGAGTTCGGTTCCGCCCCCGGACGCGGAAGCTCCTGGCACAGCCCCCATGATTCTCGCCTGTCGAACTGGTTTACAGGCGGCAGCGTCGGCACGACCGACAACCCGTCCACACCTCAGTCTTGTCCAAGTTCCCTCGCAAGCCGCCAATCGGACGCGTCCCAATGAGCAACAGTCCGGAGTCATCTGCGAGTAAGTCATATGCTCGTCAGTGCTCCACCTTGCCCAACCTGTCGCGCGCGCTTGCGGACGCGAGTTGCGTGGGTAAAGGAAAGCTGTAGGGTCTACCCCCTAGGGGATCGCCATCACATTTCGCCTGGCACTCGGAGGATCCCACCACGAAGGGAAATATCCCTCGACCTCGGTACGGACTGGTGATTGGCCTTGTCCCTGCTTGTCCCTAGACAATGTCTTTGCTCCCGAAAGTAAATCGCGCCAGAACCTGGCCGCTCGCTCCGGCGCCGCTGAGTCGCGCTAGGTGCGGTCTGTGTCAACTCCTCCCGCTCGTGTGGCTACTGCTCATGGGGTGTTCATCCAGCGACCGGGAAAGCTCAGGCAGCACTGCCGGAACTGGGGGCTCCATCACGGGTGGAACCGCCGGCGTTGGCGGGAGTGCCGTGGGCGGAACTGCCGGAGCCAGTGGGGGATCCGCCGGCGTGGCCGGTGTCGGAGGCAACGCTGGAGCAGCGGGCTCGGCTGGAGCAGCGGGTGCTAGCGGCGCGAGCAGCTCGACCTGCCTTCTGTGGTCTGGCGATTACGAGACGGGAAACTTCATGCAATGGCACTCCAATAGCGCCGCGTTTCCCAACTTCTCGGCGATTCCCGCGTATTGTCGGCCCGTCGACGACGGGGACGGCAAGCAGCGCAATTCTAGCTCCTACTATGGCGACGGATCATGCGCCTCGCTCGAAAAGAACGTCGTGCGGCAGGGCAAGTATGCCGCTCGCTTCACGATGAAAAACTCGGCGAACGGAAGCGAGCCCGCGGACTGCGACAACGGGGTCTGCACGCGTCGACGATCGGGCGTGATCACTGCGTCGCAGCTCAAGGTCTACAAACCCATGCCGCAGATGTCGGAACGGTGGCTCTCCTACAGCGTGTACTTGCCTACAAACTGGAGCGACAACGGGACTGGTTGGGGCCCGACGTTGTTTGGGATCAAGCCCCTGAACAACTACAGTGGCGTTTCGGCGGCATTGTCACTCGGGCTCAGCGGCGGCCAGTGGGGGATTCAGCACCGCTGGTCTGACGTCAAGAACGTCAATGGCCAGGTCCCATGGCAGCAGCAGATGCATTATACGGGCGACGAGCCCTCTACTACGAGCTGGCCCGACGGCCTGAAATACTTCGCGACACCGCAGAGTCAGGCGGCGCTGGCGAGCGTGCTAAAAGGCGGGTGGACGGACTGGGTGTTCCACGCGAAGTTTGACGCACGAGGCAAGGCCAACGGGGGAACCGGTTTTGTTGATGTCTTCAAACGTGAGGGAAGCGGTTCGTGGATCCATGTGCTGAAGATCCGCCCGGGGGTCACGACCCGCGGTGGCAAGACCTTTGATCATGGAATTGGCTACGACAACGACGGCTACGCCATCGGAAGCGTGGGCATGTACGCAGAGAAGGGACAAGTTTGGCCGCTCTCCCAGAACCGGGAACTCATCCACGACAACGTGAAGATCGGCTGCGAGTCTGCAACCCTCGAGAACATGGCACCCGAAGGCTGGAGCGGGCTATCCACCAAGCAAGAGCAGGTCCTTGGTCAAGCTTCGAACTAGCCGAGTCCCTCTCGGACGATGCACGTGCAAGGGCCTCCGAGCGTCCCCGGGTAGGGGGCGCGTCCTGTAGGCAATCGTCCACACGGCGGCCGCCGCGACGGACTCGCGACAATCTATTGCGCCTTCAGCGCCAAGCGACTCTGCTCTCGAAACGGCGAATAGCGCGCAGCTGTGACTCCCAATGGTCGCGCATGAGCAGCGGAAGTCGAAACTGGCCCAAGGTCGTGAACTATCCCTGGCACGTTGTATGCTTTGCAACAACGACCATGCACAGCCAGTGGACGTACACAAAGAGAGTTCTGAGCAGGGCATCGGTCGCTGGCTCCCTCGCCTTGATGATGGGAGCTTGCGGCGGCGAAGATGCACCGGCGACGGGTGCAGCGGGAGGACCCAGTGGAGCCGCTGGCGGATTGACCGGAGGTACGGGGGGGCTGAGCCATGATTCCGGCGTGACCGGTGGTCTCGGCGGTGGCGGGAAAGGGGGAGCCGGCAACGGGGGTGGCAGCGCCGGTAGCGCCGGCAAGGCTGGCGGGCCGAACCTCGCCAACATCATCTGGCACCCAGACGCCGACCCGAACCCCGGTTCGGGCGATACCGGCGGCAACTACAAAGACTACCACGGCGCATCGTCAAGCTCGGTGATCATGAACCTGTACCCGGAGCACGGCCGCCCGATCCAATACGGGAATCAATTGGCTGGCCATGTTGGCTCCGGCGAGCTCGGAAAGATCGTACACCGCACGGGCGGCACGTTCACGAGCAGCGGCAAGAGCATCGACTATCCGGCTGGATTCGTTCGCGAGGGGGACTTTTCGTTCTACTTCACGGTGCGCAACGCCGCCAACACCGTAAACGATCCGACTAACGCGTCGATCTCGGACTGCGACGTTCCATTCCCAACCTGTATTCGTCGGCGTTCCCAGAACTCGGCAGTACCCATAGGAACTGCCGTCTACGACGCCTTGCCTCTGCGCACGGAGCGCTGGGCCACGTTCAGCGTGTACATCGATTCGGATTGGGATCCGGACATCCCTGACCCCGACGGCGGCCCCATCGTCTACGAGTTCAAGCCTAGCCATGGCGGCGGCATTCCCACTTTTTGGATCACGCCACGAAACGGCGGTTGGAACGTCTATCACGCCACCACGGACGACGGCCGGTTCTCGGTACGCCCCGAGAACTGTGCTGAAATCAAGTATCCGGGCGAAGAGTGCTGGCAGAAACAGATGTTCTACGGCAGCGACAACGGCAACAAATACCCGTCAGACAATGGTTGGCCGGACGGGCTCCAGGACTACCCCAATCGAGCCTCATCCGAAGCTGCACTCAATAGCATCAACATCGGTGGTTGGACCGACTGGGTGATTCACTGGAAACCAGATCACCGGGGCGTAGCTGCAGGTGGAAGCGGCTTCATCGAGTTGTTCAAACGCGAAAACCTCGGCGCGTGGGTGAAGGTCTTGGACATCCGCCCCGTCGACAACATGAGCCGTGGCGGAATCACCTTTGATCGCGGCATCAGTTTCAACACCGCCAAGGGCTTTGGGCACGCGATCGGTCTCTATTTCGCTGACACGTCGGACGCGCTCAAAGCCAGTCCACAGCGCGAGGTGTGGATCGACAATATCAAGTTCGGCAACGAGAACGCTGCTTGCTCCGACATCACCCACGATGGGCGCGACTGCACCAAGTAGCGGCTGCCGCGCGTGCCGCCATCAGCGAGGGGCTCGGATGTGCAACGGCCTCGGGCAGACCGGGCCGGAGCGTCGGTCGAGGGAGCGCCCGTTGGCTTTTTTTCAGCACGTGCTTTACGGCACAGCACCGGGTCCAGTCGGCGCAACAGAACACTGCCGGCAGACACCCGTCGCCGAAGGAAAGATCCAACGGGGATGGGCAACAGCGCGCAGCACGTGCAAAGATGAACGTATGTCGCTCACTTCGCGGTTGTTCTTGGGAGCAAGCGTGCTCACCCTTCTCGCTGCCGCCGGAAGCTGTCTGACCGACTTCCCACCCCTCCGCAACACGGTTCCAGTAAAAGACGCCAGCCAAGACTCGACAGGTGATGTGCTGGTCGAATCCGGTGGTGCATGCGAGGGTGGTGGAAAGTTGTGCGGTGGCAAGTGCGTACCCAAAGACGATCCTGCATTTGGCTGCGCATCTGAATTCTGCAATCCGTGTGCGTTCACGAAGGGTACCGCGAAATGTTCAGCCGGTCAGTGTGCGTTGGCGAGCTGCAATGGGGGATTCGATAATTGCGACTCCGATGACTCTAATGGCTGCGAGGCGGAGCTCGCAGTCGATCCCAAGAATTGCGGCACATGCACTCGGGATTGCCTGGACGGTCCGTGTGAATCCGGCATGTGCACCCCAATCGTCATCGCAGACAAGCAGTTCAACTGCTGGGCGGTCGCTGTCAACGCGACCCACGCGTATTGGACCAATGCAGCGGGTGGCGCGGGACTGCAGCGCTTGGAGCATTCAAAGTCGGGTCAGCCTCCAACGCTTCTGCACGCGCCGGCGGGGTCCGGAGACCTCGCTTTGGATCAGAGCCACGTCTATTGGGCCAACGAGGACGCAGGCGCAGTCTACCGAATGTCACTACAAAGTCCGGGAACAGCGGAACAACTCGTCACTGCTGCGCGCCCGGTCGGTGTGGCAATAGACGCGACCCATGTGTACTGGACGGATCGTGGAACGAGCGCGCCCAACGACGGCAGCGTTGGGCGGGCCCTAAAGAACGGAACCAAGTCGGAAGTACTCGCGAGTTCCCTGGACTCACCCATCATCCTCACTCTCGACGCTACCCATGCCTACTGGACCAACCACGGCAACGGGACCGTGAGTCGTGTTGCCAAGTCCGGTGGCGCAACCGAAATGCTCGCAGCTGGAAAAGGGACTTCGAACATCAATGGTTGGGGCGTCGTCGTTGCGGGCAACAAGGTCATTTGGCGGGACGGGGAGTTTCTGCGAGCGGTACCCACAATGGGAGGCGCGGCCTCGGACCTGGCCACGAACCAACCTGGAGCTCGCTTCCTGGCGAGGTATGGAGATGAACTCTACTGGGGCAGGGATGGCACCAACGGGGGCGTAGTCATGACCGGAAGTCTGTCATTGCTGCCGGGAGCTCCACCTACTCCGGTCACCACTGATTCCATCGTGGCGCACCATGGGATCGCGGTCGATGAACAATACGTCTACTTCACGTCGTGGGGCGGCTCCAAGAACCCTACCGGTGGCATATTCAAGGTAGCTCGACCCTAGTCGGTCGCACGCAGACCACGCAGCCACCCGTCCACAACTTCGCTTCGCCCACTACGGCTGCATCAATCGGCCAGGGTTCACATCTCGAAACGTGGTCCCGTCGCGCCCGGGTTCCCCCATGTACAGACAATCCACACCGGCAAAGACGGGCCCGGTGACGTCGGTCGTATCCTTCTTCCAGGCCGGCTTGTAGATACGCCAGGCGTAGCTAACATCGTAGTCCTTGTGGGGAACGAGGCCGACAGGGCCATCGATGATTGGGAGCCTTCCGTCCGTGATTTCGACGAACTTGCGGTTGCCTTTTGCATCGACAGCGCCGGTGGACTTCCAGATCCTGAGCTTGCCTTTGTTGCCGGGATAGGACTTGTTCCTGCCCTGAGGATCAGCGTCGCTGGCCTTCGTCTTCGTGGTGAACGGATTCCAACGCGCCAAGAAGACGAAATCCGTCCACTTGCCTTTATCGCCTTCGTAACTGCCGAGGTCGAACACATCGTTGGTTGTCGTACCCGCTTGAGAAACTGATGCATCGTCCGTCCACACCTTCGCGTACCACTTTCCGCCGCCGGCCTCGCCATCGACACCAAACGACATATGGTTCTGGGAGGCCCCTTTCGACTTGATCTCGACGAAGTTAGTACGACGCTTGTTGGTTTCCTGCTCGAAGTTGGAGGGGAGATACAGCGAGATCCCCCAGTACACTTCCACATCGTAGTCGGTCCGCGTTCCACCGACGTTTCCGCCAGGGGGTCGTGGGTCAATCGCATTCCTGGGCTTGTCTAGGAGCGGGTCCCCGGGTTTGGCGCCGTTGAGATCTGTGTAGTCCTTGCTCTTGTCGAGCAAGAGCTTCATGAAGTGATTTCCGAGGCGAGCGTTGACTCCCGACGCATCCGATGTCGGTGGGCCATTGCCATTCTTTGGAGGCACAAGCCCGGACAGGACTACGTGGGAGTCGTCGGTGGAATTGACTCCGCCACCTCCCTTCGGGTAGCGCACCGCTTTGTTGCCAGCCTGAGGATTAGGAAGAGTGCGTAGCACCAAACCGTCGACGAGCTTTCCAGCGGGCTGTACCTGACCAGTCTCGAAGTCAGCTCGGAAGTAGACCTTGCGGGGGCCCGCAGGAGCGCCACCCGTGCCGCCGGCTTGGCCGCCGGCGCCAGAGCTACCTGCGGCGCCAGCGGCTGCACCACCCTGCCCCGCACCGCCACCGGTGGTCGTTCCGCCCTGGCCGGCGCTGCCGCCTATACCAGAAGTACCGCCGAGCGCGGAGCTACCCCCCAATCCGGCGTTACCACCGGGGGCGCTACCGCCAACGCCAGATGCTCCGACACTTGGTTGAGAATCCGAGCACGCTGCCAGCAGGATTGTCGTCAACAACAGGATCGCGCCTCGTAGGGTTCGGGTGAGCATCCTTGTTCGGGTGAGCATCCTTCGACTGCGATGCAACCCGCATACCGTCGCGGTCGTCACCGCATGCCCTCTCGTATCAGGCAGGCGCCAACCGCAAGATCTTTGTGCTTCGTTCACTTCGTCGCCTCGAGCTGCAGTCCACGTCGACGTCTCGCATCCCATCCGTTGGTGGTTTCGGGCAGCAGGGCTCGGGCTCGGCCAATGGGGCGAGCCTAGAGGGAAATCCCTACAGGGCGCCTACTCGAACGAACGGATGAGGGGGTTGTGTAGGCATCCCACACGAAATGGAGCCGCCCGGACGTGGCATGCCGCTTGCTGCTTCTGTAGAACATGCGAAATGGCGTGGCGTTGTTAGCGGTCATGAAAAAGGGCGCATAGATGGGCGCGTCTAAGTGGGCTTGTTCGCCTTTTTGGAGGCGGCGCGTTCTTTGGCTTCCTTTGCGCGGTAACTCTGGCCCTGGATGTGGATGACTTCGCAGCGGTGGATGAGGCGATCGACCAAGGTGACGACGCAGGCGGCGTGGGGAAAGACGTCGGGCCACTCGCTGAAGGGCTTGTTCGTGGTCAGCACCACGGGCTTGAGCGCCTCGTAGCGTCTGGTGACGACCTCGAAGAGCAGATCGGCATAGCGGCTGTCGTAGGAAAGGTAACCGACCTCGTCGACGCACAGGAGCTGCGGGTGGGTGTATTGGCGCAGGCGACGGCTGAGGGCGGCGCTGCTGTCTTGACCCGCAAGTTCGTTGAGCATGGCGCTGGCTGTGGTGAAACGCACCGTATAGCCGCGCATCACGCAGTGATGTGCGAGATTTTTGAGCAACATCGTCTTGCCGACGCCGTTGGGCCCAAGCAACACGGCATTGGCGCCTTCGGCGAATAGGTTGAGGCGAAAGAGCTCGTCGACGGAGCTCTTGTCGATCTTCTTCGGCCACTTCCAATCGAAGTCGGTGAGCGGCTTGAATCGACCCAGCCGGGCATTTTTGATGCGACGCTCCAGACTGCGCCGGGTGCGTTCGGCTTCCTCGTAGGCGAGCAACGGACCAAGCCAATCTGCGCTCACCACGTCGTCCCAGTTGGCCAGAAGACCGTGCAACCCCAGGCGGTGCGCACGCTCTCGCAGATCCTTGTCAGCCTGATCGCTCGTCGTCGTTGTCATCATCGTCTCTCCCAATACCGTCGTAGTCGCTGAGTGAATGCGGGGTGACGACCGGGCCTTGCACGCGGTCGTCGTCGGGAAGATGTCGCCCCACGGGTGGAGGGGTGCCGCGCTCGTAGCGGCGTCGCTCCAGGACGTGGTGCACAGCCGCAAGGTGTGGTGTGCCGAGTTGCACAACCTCGGCCAGCGCAGCTTCCAGCTCCGCGGCCCCAACTCGGTCCAGCTGCTTGAGCATCGCAATCGTCGCGCCGCCCAAGTTCTTGCCCTGCTCGGCCAGCACTTTGAAAAGCTTTCGGGAAGATGGCGCCGCGTGATGCAAGCGATCAAGGCCGCGATGCGCGTGGGCTTGCCGTTTCCACTCTGCAAGCGCCGCAATGTGTGCCGGCTCCTCGATCGCCTGACGGCGATCCCAGCACCGGGCGTGCTCCGCGATGGTGTCTTCACCGTCGAGGACACGCACGGTCGTCATGCTTGCCACCACGGTGAGGCTCCTGCGTGTATGCGTTGCCGGAATGGAGTAGTCGTTCAGGTCGAAACGCACGTAGGGCGTCTTGCCCACGGCAACCTCGATGCGCTCGTCGGTCAAAAATGGATTGCTCGGTAGCTCCAACAGACGCGGCTTCTCTTCGGCGAAGGCCTCCGAGACGTTCAGGGTCTCATCCTCGGGACAACGACGCTCCGCCGCAGTGCCCAGGCACCAGTCGAGTGCTTGCTCATTCAGATCGTCGAGATCGCGATACTCGCGTGCGGCGAAGAAGCTGGATCTGATGTAGCGGATCGCGCGCTCGACGCGGCCCTTCTCATTGCCGCGTGCCACCGCGACTGGGCGTGGCTCGTAGCGATAGTGGCCAGCTAACTCCAGCAGCGTGGGGTGAAAACGGATCGCATCGCCCTTGCGCTCCAGCACCGCACTCTTGAGATTGTCGTACAGCAGGACCCGTGGAACGCCTGCCCAGAAATCAAACGCAGACACATGCCCGTGAAGAAAACTCGACATGTTGGCGTTCAGGTAGAAGCGTAGAAACACCATCCGCGACCAGCTGAGCACCATCACAAATGCCATCAGCTGCCGGCTCGCTCGCCCAACTGAAAGAGTCCCGAAATGCGCCCAATCCACTTGGCCCTGTTCGCCAGGCAGCGTGCGCAAACGCATGTACGCTTCCGCTGTTGGTCGCGGTCTGTGTCGAGCGACGATGCGGCGAAAATGATCTGAGCCGCCCTGGTAGCCCCGCTCTTTCGCCATCGCGTAAACGCGGATCGCCGGCAGCTTCGGGTACTGCGCCAGCGTCTCGATGATCAGTGGGACGTAGGGATCGGTAATTGACGGACGCAGACTCCGGGACACCGTGTCGACCCCGGCGTCTCGCAGGACACGCCGCACCGTGCCGTGGTGGATGCCAAGCTGCTGGGCAATCGTCCCGATCTTCCACTTCTCCGCGTGGTACAGCCGGAGGATTTCGGCTCTGCGCTCCTTGCTGATCACCGCGCACCTCGTCCACGCATGCGACGAAAGTCACCCACGCCTCGTAGGCGCTTTGGGCGGGCGCGGCCGGCGACCTCGTACTGCACGAGTTGGCTTTCCCCGGGCCATAGCTCGTCGCCAAACAGCCCCGAGTCGAGCCAACTTGGGCAGTTCTGCTCCGCAGTAATCGCAACGCAGAGCTTCGCCCCGCTCCACAGCGCGAGCCCTTCGAGCAATGTCAGAAGAGCGCGAGGGTGAGACGGTCGCAGCGACAGCCTCGCTTTCAGCACATCCCCTTGTTCCGGAGACGTCACCAGAAGCTGCATCTCCGTTTTCGAAACCTGAAGCTGGGCTGTCAGACGCATCATTGGGGTTAGCCTCGAGGACGGCGTGCCGTGCCGCCTCACTCTCGGGTCCACTGCTGCGCCCGCTGGCGTCTAATGACGAGGGGTGATGCGTCACTTTTTCTCGCCGCCGCGCCCGGTGACGGGCTTGTCGCTCTGCGTGAAGCCGCGCTCCACGGCGCGTGCGCTGGTACCGAGCCCCCGCCTCTCGCACGCTTTGGCTGCGACTTATTGAAGCGCAGTCACTGCTGCAATACAGCTGCCCTCGGTCGCAACGTTGGCAAAGCTTCACCTGGCCGTGGCACCGCTGACAGTTGAAAAGCCGGAACGAATCGCTGATCGCGGACTCCGCCCAGCAGTTTTCTGGATCCGTACGCCGCTATCAGCGATGCTTGCGCCACAACTGATCGCGGTTGGAAAGGCTCGGGTTGCGCCCCGGGCCTTTCATCTATCTGGGCATCGAGATCATCCAAGCGCCCACCCGACCGGGCCCAATTTCACGCGCTCTATCCGACGGCGTAAATCCGGGCATCACTCACGCGCAAATATGGGCACCTCCGCCATGCCGCCCACTTAGACGCCGTTTCGGATGCCCGTTGACAGGCGTACCCCCGACTGCCGCAGCGGGACTTGCAAAGCCATGTGGCACGACGAATTCGGGGACTGATCCCTTGCTTCTTCCTGCTGGTCACCAGTTGCTCTTCCTCAGATGAGGCAAGTTCAACGGCAAGTGGCGGCGCGGGGACAGGAAGCGCATCAGCGACCGGGGGCGCCGCGGGATCTGGCGGCGTGGCCGGTGGCGGCGGTACTGCGGCTGGTGGCACCGCCGGGGCGGGCGCTAGTGCGGGCGGTGGCACCGCCGGGGCGGGCGCTAGTGCGGGCGGTGGCACCGCCGGGGCGGGCGCTAGTGCAGCGGGCGGAACATCCGGAAGTGGCGGGTCCACTCCCAATCCGGGACCACGGAGCATATGGTTCGATGGGCAATTCGAAACCGGACCGCCCAACTACATCAATGATCGCGACGACCAGGTAGACGGCTATCGGTTTCGAACGCTGCCCACCAACCAAAAGGGCAACGAGATCTTCGCATGCTTGGACGGCAAGTGCGATGTCGGTCCAACTTCCGGACTGGACGTTCGCGTGGTGAGCGGCGCGACCCCACCCACGACGAACTCCGGCTCTGCCGGCGCCGTCACACCACGCGAAGGCAGCTACATGCTCGAAGCTCAGCTGAAGCTGAGTCAGAACTACACCGGGCTGCAAGCCGATGGCCTGGACAAGCCACGGAGCACCTTCACGCCTGGCCGCTTCAAGAACCATATCCTTTGGGGCAAGCAGACCTACGTGGGTCTATGTGTCTACCTGCCAAGCAACTTTGAATCGGAAAAGACGAACAACCGACTGATGTTCTTCGAAGTCAACACGACGGCGCAGTTCACCAACCTGGCTTTCGGTATTCAAACGCCCGAAGCGGGTGCCGCCAACTGGGCGCTGATCGAGCACCGCGACGACAGTTCGATCAAAGACAACCAAGGCGCGCTCCAGGTCGGATACAACCTTGGGCCAATCAACCCGGACAAAGGCAGGTGGACCTGCTTCGCCTTCGATATCTTGCTGAATCCGTTCACTACCTCGACCAATGCTTCCACGGTTCCAGGCGGCCGCGATCAGGTATACCCAGGCAATGCGGGGCGGCTGGTATCTTACAAGCAGATCGGCGACTACCTCGACAAGGACTTGAACAGAGCGTGGAAGCAAGTCGGGGCAAAGCGCGTCAACAAGCCGGTGGGTTTGGTCCCCATTGCGCCCACGAGCGAACACCCAGGCTTGACCCTCGGTCTGCGTGTGTACAAGCCCGTCTGGCGCACCAAGGCGTCGTCAGCCAAGGGTCCGATCGCCGTCTACATGGACAGCTTCTACTTCGGCGAAGCGGCTCGAGACGGCACGACGCTCAGCGACGTGACGGTCGATAGAACGGATCCCTCGCAGTAGGCGCCGGCGCTACAGATCGCGCCGGCAGAGTGGTGGAAGGCGCATCGGTAGACGTCAGCGCAGTCAGCTGGGCCTCGACGAGCCGCAGCGGGTGCGCGGGGCCAGTCAAGGCGCGGAAAGCGGGCAACGTTCGGCGCGCCCCGCATGCGAGCGCTGCGGAGGCGTCTGCTGGAGAGCCGGTTCAGCTCTGTTGCCAACCCAAACCTCCATCCCTTCTTGGGTAGCAACAGAGCTGAGCTGGTCGAAAACATAGGGTCACGGGCCGTTCAGCTGCGCTACTAGCTGTATCTCGGCGAGGCTCAGCATCCGGTTGTACAACCTGATTTCGTCGATGGTACCTATCAGCAAGCGGCCGAACCGGAACTCCTGGTCCTTGGGGGTCCAATTCGGGTGCTTGGAGAAATCGACGGTCTCGAGGTTGCCCTCGAGGTAGTAAAAACCCGCCTTCGCAGGAACGTCCCATCCAACGGCGACATGCTGCCACGTCTTCACCTTGACCTTGTGACTTCCGAGGAACGCCCAACTACCGTCCGATTTCTGAAAATGCGCCTGCAAGTCGATGGCGCCCGTGTCCAGCTTGGAGCGCCGCAGGTAGATGTGGTCTCGCGTGGCGTCGGCCTTGTCGAAGATGTTGCGGTGCTTGGCCGGCGGTGACTCGAAGTCTGCCCGAAGCCACATGCTGAGCGTGCCTGCGGTGGGGAATGCAGATCCGGACAGTGTGTTCATCACGAGTCCTTCACCATCAGCGAATTCCAGCGCCGACCCCACCTTTCCTTGGCTGGTCCATGTCACTTTGCTGGGCGCAAGCACACCGTCATGGAATCCAACCTGGTCGGTGGCCTTGGTGCCCGCCTTGTCCTCGAGCGGCCAATAGCCGATGAGGCCGCTGGGCGCAGCGCCAGCGGAGCCCCCCGTACCCGCGGAGCCCGCGGCGCCACCACCTGCGCTGCCACTTGAACCACCCGTGGCGCTGCCGCTCGAGCCACCCGCAGCGCTACCACTGGAGCCACCGACGGCTCCGCCTCCTCCAGCAATCCCCCCACTACCGCCCACCTGGCTACCTCCCGCGGCCCCAACCCCGGCGGCCCCAGCGCCACCCAGAGATCCCCCCGCGCCCGGTCGAAGCTCCGGAAAATCGGTGGTGCAAGCCAACGTGGCGACAACCGCAAGCCAAGTACACGACCGTAAGCGCACCATCGGAGCATAGCATGGTGCAACCATGCGCACAGCAGACCGGGAACTCTATGGTTGCGCCCATAGCAGTTGCGAACGCGGTGATGATGACGATTTCGCGCCTTGCTTCGTGGTACGCTGGCTACGTGTTTCGCGCTGCCATCCTCTCCCTGTGCCTGACAACGACTCTGACCATCCCCGCCTGGGGTCAGTCTCAGGAATCGCGCGCGGCAGCGGCGGATCAGGAAGCGCGCGCGGCCTTTGCCGAGGGAGAATTCAAACGTGCGGCGGAGCGTTTCGAAGAGGCTAACCGCCTGGCCCCCCATGCCCAGCTTCGCTACAACGCGGCCCTCGCTTGGCAGAAGGCTGGCGCAAATGCACGCGCGGCGGACGGCTACGAAGCAGCACTGCAACAGGGCGGTCTGGACGAGCAGCGCGCGGGTAAAGCTCGCACGGTACTCGCCGCACTGAAGCAAAACCTAGGCTACGTGAAGATACCCGGACCACTGGGCGGCACACTCAGCGTGGCCCACCTGAAGCGCGCGCCCATCCCGACGCAGTTTCACCTCACTCCCGGCACGCACGAGCTATCCGTCGAGCGGGCAGATGGATCCGGCGCCTCCAAGACCATTCAGGTTCGCGCGGGCGAAGTGCTGAACGTCGAGGTGGAAGCAGGAGCCGCAACTTTGGGGCCAACTCGCCCACCCACGGGCCGCGACACTCCGCCAACGAAGGACACCCCCGAGAAACCCGCTGCGTCCCCGTCCCAAGCCACCTGGGGTTGGATCGCTCTGGGCAGCGGCGTTGTCCTCGGCGGTGCCGCCGCCTACTTCGGCACCCAAACCTTGTCCGCAAGCGACGACTACGAAGCATCGAATTTCACGGACGCCGATGCCCGCGATCGCGGAACGCGCAACCGGCTGATCACGAACATAGCCCTGGGTGGCGCCGTCGTTGCGGTGGGCGTCGGGAGCTATCTACTGCTCACGAGCGGGAGCTCGGAATCGGCGACTCGCGCGCCTCGACGCCGAAACAGCAGCGCTGCAAACTGGTCCAGCTTGCGGTTCTGAAGCGCCAGATCAGTTCGCAGCGGCGGGACGCCACGCTTTCCGAGATGTCGCCAACGCCGCAGCTCGCCAGCGACCCCCTGCTTCAGACGGACTTCTCAGCCTTGGCCGTCGTCGGCCGTGAGCACGTGGCCGGACGTCATGCCGGCACCACCCAATGGCCAGGTGCCATGGCAGCAACAGATGCACTACACCGGCGACGAACCCTCCCCATCGAGTTGGCCGGATGGCATGAAGGACTTCGCCACGCCGCAGAGTCAAGCCGCGCTGGCAAGCGTTCTCACGGGAGGGTGGACGGACTGGGTTTTCCATGCGAAGTTCGACGCACGCGGCAAGGCCAACGGGGGGACGGGTTTCGTTGATCTTTTCAAACGCGAAGGCAGTGGGCCCTGGGTCCATGTTCTGAAGTTCCGCCCGGGAGTCACGACTCGCGGCGGCAAGACCTTCGATCGCGGAATCGGCCGGTGCAAGTGGGCACAGGGCTAAACCCGAAGGGGATCGCGGTGGACGCGACCCACGTCTACTGGACGAACAGTGGAACCAAAGGTGCGACGGACGGAACAGTGGCCCGCGCGGCGAAAGACGGCTCCAATCCCCAGGTGCTCGCTACGGGCCTCGACGGCCCGCTCATCATGACGCTGGACGCGACCCATGCCTATTGGACGAGCGTTGCCAGCGGGTCGGTGTTGCGCATCCCCAAAGCGGGCGGCTCGCCACAGTCGCTCGCGGCGGGCAAGGGGACCGAAAGTAACATCAATGGCTGGGGCCTAGTGATCGCGAATGGCGACGTCATCTGGCGCGACGGGGAGTTCATTCGACGAGTCCCAGCGGCGGGAGGTCAAGCAACTGACCTTGCATCCGGTCAGGCTGGCGCGAGGTTCTTGTCTCGCCAAGACGACGACCTGTACTGGGGCCGGGACGGAACCAACGGAGCTCAGATGATGACGGGCAACCTACTCACGTTGCCGAAGGAGCCACCCATCGCGTTCACAGCCGACGTGCTCCAGTCACGACATGGCGTCGCAAGCGACGCGCAGTATGTCTAATTCACGGACTGGGGCAGCTTCTCTTCGGCGACCGGAGGGTTGTTCAAAGTCGCTCGTCCGTGACCAGCCCACTCCTCGGTTCCTTTCTCCTCATGACGCGAACACCAATCTCGATTCGAGACTTTGAGCGGCCGGCCGCTGCGCGCTCGCGGCCGACGCAACGCACGGTGTCGCACTCGACAGCACCCATGTCTACCTGGAGGACGGCCACGGGAGCCGCCCCCCCAGCAAGTACTCTCCGCCCGGCCGCCGCGTTCAGGCATGCAAATTGCTGTTGTTGTGAGTGTGACCGCCTACGACATCAAACGACTCAGCGTTCCCAACTTCGCCGCGCCGACGCTTGATCTTGGCATGGTCCCACTGCAACAGAAGTGCCGCTCGGAGCCTCCGCTGCGAACGGAGACGTGTCGACACATGCTGGCTGTCGCGCGCAAACGGCCTGGTCTTCGGGAATACGAGTGCTCTCATTGTCAGCATCGTTGGCTCGAAGTGGACCAGCGCTAGGTCGTGCACTAGCCGACCATCGCGGGCGGAACTGCGGCCCCGACCCTGGGTTCACCCTCTGCTCATCACTCTCGGCCACGCATTGTCATCGTCAGCGGCGACGCTTGCGCCAACGCGAGGTCGTATGTGCCTGCCCACTCGAGTTGGTCAGAGCTCGCCCAAATGTCATAGACCGGAAACATTCCGATGGGCACTCCACCGATATGCGGCCACTTGGTCTTGGACTCGGCAGCGGTTACAGCTTTCACGACCACGCCATCCACGATGAACTCGACCTTCGAGGAACCGTAGTGAATACCAAGGCGCACGCGCCGGTTCGACCAATCCCCGAGAATCGTGGGCGCCAACCGGCCCACTTGCGAACTCCCCCGGGGCCCGACCAGACACCTGTAGGGCTTACCCTCTGGGCAAGAGTCACGGTGTCGGGCAGCAACGACGCGGAAGCGCACGGCGTGCCAGTCCGCCGAGCTGCTGCGCTGAGGAGTCGTTACGAATCGGGGCCGGTGTCCAGGTCGACGTCCAAGCACGGCTGCGGCCCGGGGTCCGGCGCCGGTGTGGTCAGGCAGGGACCAGGGAACCCATCGGGCGCCGCTTTCAGGCAGGGTTGCAGCGCTGAGTCATGCGATCGGTGCCCGCGTCACTTGCAGAGTATGATGTAGCCACCTCCCGCCAGCTCCAAGGTGTCGGTCTGACCCGAGCAGCACTCGGCGCCACCAAAGGCGCCCGCTGGCAACTGATACCCCGCGGGCCTGCAGCAACGACTCTGCACCGGATCGCAGGCCATCGAATCGCAACAGTGTGATGAGTTGAGGCACTGGTCGCCAAGCTTTCCACAATTGAAAACGCAGGTGTTGCTAACCGGGTCGCAGTCGTTGACGCACTCGGCGGAGTTCGAGCAGGGCTCTCCCGGCTGCTTGGGCACGCCGCACCAGTAGCCCTGAACGCCAACACCTAGTAGCCTGAGACATTCTTGCCCGGGGCCGTCGCACTTCACGCATGTTCCACCAGGGACGACGGCACACCAGTTTCCACCCTTCGGCCCCGTGTCACCATCCACACACACGCCATCGGGGGTTCGGCAACCGCTCGCATCGGGGCAGGCGCCGCCGCTACCCACCGCGCCGCCGGTCGCCGCTGGATTGCCGGCGCTCCCGCCAAACCCGCTTCCAGAAGCGCCTCCCGTGAGAGAGGCCCCGGAACTCCCGCCTTTGCCACCCGAGCCAATCGCAGCCGCGCCACCACCAGCATCCGAGCTTCCGCCCGTCGCTCCCGAACCTCCTGGGGCTCCCCCAGAGCCTGAACACGCCGCCATGGCAAGCCAGGCCGAAGCTCCACACATCCAGACAACTTCGAAACGCATTCGATTAGCCTCCACTGGCCAGGGCGTAGCAGCGGTCAGTCGGAGCCTCACTCGATAGAATCGGACATCGCGCACGAGCGTTCTGGCGGCCCGGGCTCAGACCCATCCTCGCCCATTGCGTGGCCTCACCGGTTTCCCTGCTGCTCGCGATGCTGAGCTCTCTGGAAAGCGAGTGCGAGCCCAGGAACGGACACTCCCTGGGCGGACCGCAAGCTCACCGAAGAACGGTCAATGACGGCTACGGCGAACCATCCAAAACAAGAAGAGCCCCATTCCAGGCCTAGTCGGGTCTACGGCGCAGCCGCGTCGCGCCGTGCGTGGAGGAAGCAGGGCGCAGCGGCGGAAAACCCTCGGAACTCTTACGTTCTTTGGACCTCGAAGCGTCCCGGCGTATGATTCCAAGGTGTCAGAAGCGGGCGCTTCCAACGAGCCGCCGATCCCCGAGCGCATCGGCCGTTTCGAAGTGCTGGTGCCCATTGGCAAGGGTGGCATGGCAACCGTGTATTTGGCTCGCGCTGAGGTCGTGCAAGGCGTCACCCGCGACTACGCGCTGAAGGTGATGCACGCCCACTTGCGGGGCGATCCCGAGTGGGCCACGCACTTGTTGCACGAAGCGAGGATTGCTGCTCGGATCCGGCACCCCAATGTCGTTCCCGTAGTCGAGGCGGGCGACGACCCCCTGGGGCTGTATCTTGTTCTCGACTACATCGAGGGCGACACTCTCTCTGGACTGAGCCGGGCGCTACGCAAACAGAACAAGACCCTGCCCCTGCGCGTTAGCGGCCGCATCTTGATTGACGCCCTGGCTGGTCTGCACGCGGCCCACGAATTGCGTGACGAAGCTGGCGAACCCGTGAACTTGGTGCATCGGGACTTCTCGCCACAAAACATCTTGGTGGGCGTGGACGGCATCGGTCGCCTGACAGATTTCGGCATCGCCAAGGCCCAGGGCAGCCAAGTGACAGCAACCGGGATCTTGAAGGGCAAGATCAGCTACATGTCGCCGGAGCAGGCCCGCGGCTCTCGCGTGGACCGCCGCTGCGACGTCTGGGCCGCCGGAGTGATCGCTTGGGAGCTCCTGGCCGGGCGCCGGCTATACCCCAACAAGAACGAAACCGAGACGCTCCTGGCAATCGTGCAGAAGTCGCCACCGCTGCTTCGCTCTGTAAACCCAGACCTATCGCTGGAGCTCGAAGCGGCCGCCGCGGGCGCGCTCACTGCGAACGTCGAAGAGCGCACTCCCAGCGCCGAAGCCCTGGCCAAGAGCCTGGAGACCGCTTGGCGCAATCAATTCGGCCTGGCGGGCGCGGCAGAGGTCGCCAATCTGGTGCGTTTCGCAGTTGAGAGCACAACCACACGGCGCCGGTCGCAGATCGCTAGGGTGCTAGCAACGCGGGCCGGTGAATCCGGCGCGAAGACACGAGAAATCAGCGGTGAAGCGCTGGTGACTCCCGCCGATGCCTCGTCGCGAGACTCTTTGGTGTTGGAGGACCCCGTCGGGCAGGAGAAAGAAAGCGCCACTGGCTTTCAGGTGGTGACCTCGACCCAGCGCACCCGCAAGGTCGCCATCGGCGCGGGCGCCGTGGTGCTTGCGCTCATTGTCGGCGCCGCCGCCGTCGTTGCCCTGAGCACTCCGTTGGGAGCACGCCGTGGCGCACATGAACCCCGCGGCACCCAAGACGCCGGGTTCGTGACCACTGCAGAAGACTCGGGCCCGACCTCGCCATCGGCCGCTAGTTTTGCGCCGGATGCGCCGGTCGTACCTAGCAAGTCCTCCCTGGTCGTCCGCGCAAACCAGAGGCTCGTCAGGCTCCGCCTCGGGAGGCGTAGCATCGAGATCTCGCCGCCCGCGAAGCGGGTCGAGGTCCAGCTCGAACCATCAGAAGTCGGTGAGGAACTCGAGGTGGAAGCAACCAACGAAGCCAACAAGACGACGACCGCCAGAGTAAGCAAGACCAAAGGTACGGTGACGGTAGAGTTCGAGGCTCCGCGGCGCCCTGCTCCCAGACCCACTCCGAAACCCAAACCGAAACCCGTCGACGAACTGGCACCGACGCCCTTCAAGAAGGGCGGGAGCAAGTAGGCGCCACTCAGCGCAACCCATGTCGCCGCAGTAGCGACAGCAGGTAAGCGCGATCCATCTCCGCGCGCCGGGCGGCGGCGCTCACGTTTCCGTCGCATGCCGCTATCAGCCGACTCAAGTACTCCTTTTCGAAGCTACCCACGACGCCGGCGCGAGCGATTTTGTACGGAAGGATCTCGTCGGCATCGGCTCCAGCGACGGTGCGCTCAGCCTCCTCGGGTTCGAAACCCAGAGCGATGGCGTTCTCGATGTAGTTGCGTAATTCCCGAGCGTTGCCGCGCCAGTGCTGGCCCGCAAGCTTCGCCAGCAGGTCCTCGGTCAGCCCGGCGGGGTTCGGCGTACCGGCAACCTGCTCTGCGAAGTGGCGCGCGAGCGCGGCCACGTCCTCCGGGCGCTCGCGCAAGGGCGGAATGACGATACGCGATACGGCGAGTCGGAAGTACAGATCATCGCGGAAGCGCCCGCTATTGGCGTCTGCCCTCAGGTCTCGATGCGTAGCCGAAAGCAGCCGAAAATCCGCGTCTAGATCGCGTTCGCCTCCAAGGCGCCGAAACCGGCGCCGCTCCAACACGCCAAGCAATGCGGGCTGCAGCTCCAAGGGCAGCTCGCCGATTTCATCCAGAAAAAGCGTGCCGCCCTTGGCGCGCTCGAAGGCCCCCGCGTGCTTCTGAGCCGCGCCCGTGAAAGCGCCGCGTTCGTGCCCAAACAGCTCCGACGCGATCAGAGTGGGCGGTAGCGCTCCGCAGTCCACGACCACGAATGGCGCCTTGGCTCGGGGGCTCGACGCATGAATGGCCGAAGCTACGACTTCTTTGCCGGTACCCGTCTCGCCTTCGATCAGGACCGACACCATGTTCGGAGCTAGCTTTGCGATCGTAGCCACGACTCGCTTCATCGCAGCGCTCTCTGCGATGACGCCGGGCAGTTCCGCCAGCTCCGGAGGTTGCACCGGGCCCGCCGCGGCAACATGGAGGGCAAGCGTGCTGGCGCCGAAACGAAGCTCCACACCGGTGGGGAGAATCGCCAACTGAACGCGAGCTTCCCGAAAAAACGTACCGTTCAAGCTTCCCAGGTCCTTGACCAAGATGCCGCCGGGCGCAGGCCTCAACTCCAAGTGGTAGCGGCTAACGGTTCGATCCGACAGTGCTAGGTCGTTGTCGGAGGAAGAGCCGATCGTCACCGTACGATCTGGACGAAGCGAGATTTCTTGGCCAGCGTCGGGTCCAGCTACCACGCGCGCTGCGTAGGTTTCGCCAGACGAGCTGGCCCCTTGATGAATCGTGACGGTCTTGTCTTCAGCCACCAGCGGAAGGCATAGCGCGGTTCGTGGGGCGCCCCTAGTGCTCGCTTCGAAGCGCTGGATTTACGCTGCGAATTCGAACCGGGTAGAGCGCTTCGAGCATGTGACTCGCCCCCCAGACGCGGTTCATGACGACAAAGCGAACTCGAGAGTGGCCAAAACCGCACCGACCCCTTCACTCTTGAAAACGACGGACCCAACGGTGGAGGCCAGTGCGAGGGTACTTACGGAAGCACCCCCCGTGAAAAAAACGAACGGAGCGAGAACACCCCGACTCTTCAATGCCAGAGCCGCGTCGACCCCGCAACCGTCGGGCAGCTGAATGTCCAGAACGTAGCCGTCGAACACCCGCTGCTCCGCAAGAGTTTGATGCGTGTTGCTGCAACAGCTCACGCCGTAGCCTGCCCCTTGGAGTCGGCGCATCAACGCCCTCAACACCTCTGGGTCATCCTCGGCAATTAGGAGTTCTTTCACGCTTGAATACCGTATTAAAGTACGGTGTCCCGGCGCGCAAGAGTCGGCTACCCGAACCGCGTGTCATCACGGCGCCACACCAAACGCAAGGGGCGTGCCAAAACTGGCGCCTACTCGCGAGCCCCAAAGCAGAAGCGCCTGCTTCGCGATATCGGCAAGCGAGTTCGCAGTGCGAGACTCGCGGCAAACCTAACGCAGGAGCAAGCCGCCGCCGAGGCCGCCATCGACTCCAAACGCTGGCAGCGCATCGAGTACGGAGAGGTCAACCCGACGGCGACAACGCTTCTGAGGGTAGCGGAAGCCGTCAATACCGACGTATGGGAACTATTGCGGTCTACCAATCAGAAAGCAAGGAGCTCAGGACGGTAGGGGTAATCGGGGACTACTCTTTCGGTTCGCGTAGCGCCGCCAGAGAACGTTGCAGGCCCTCTCTCAGATCTGCTTCTTGGCTGGGCGTCACATCCCGCGCTTCGTATTGGTTGATCAGGCGGTTCATCAGCGCGCCCTTCGAGGGAGCACGGAGCAGCCACTCGTAGGCGGACCGAGGAACGTCAGCATACAGGTACACTCGGCCCGATCGAAACTCGACCTCAAGGGTATGCGTGGACGGGTCGTAGCCAACAGACGCAACCGCAGTCGACTTCACCGTCACCCGATCCATGAGGCAACAATATCCAGACCTCTACAACTTCGCAAAGTGCATCGAGCATCCACCTGCCTGCGCGGTCTTGGTCGAGCACGGGGCGAAGACGTAGCGGCCTGTCACATCAGCCAAGACCAAAGAACGGCCCCGCAATCCGCGTGGTCGCGGGCGACGTGGTGCGGCGCGCGGGGCATCAAGCCAGTGATCCCGGCCCACGGGCCGGAAATTGTAAGCGGAGTTGTAACGGCGCATGGCGACGAAGTCGGCCAAGGTGGGGGAAGGTAGGTACGCCATTGGGCGTACCAGGCCGGCGGAGGCACCTTTATGCAGTCAAATCCCTTTACCGAGACACCAAATTTCCCAAGCAGCCCGGGCTCATCGCGATCGAGAGCGATGGATGCTAATTGGCCGGCGCCGGACGAGAGAGAGGGAGTCGTGGCAGACGACGCAGGTGAATTCTGGTTTTGGGCGACCAATGACGGTGCCCTGAAGACTGTGGACCGACGGGAGCTGGAGAACAGCTTGCGCAAAGGCGAAATTCCGACCACCGCCTTGGTGTGGAAGGCGGGTTGGGGCGAATGGCTGCGCGCCGCGGAAGTGAAGGAGCTAGGTCCTTCAATTTCACCTGCGGCAAGGCTCTCACCGGCAGCGCCGAAGATGAGTCCGGACGCGACTCATCCCCCGCCCATCCCCAAGGGCAACGGCCATCTGGCCCCCATCATCCCGGTAGCCTCCACGCCGGCGAACGACAAGCCAGTTACCCAGCTCCTGGTAGAAGCCGAGTTAGGCGCTGATGAACTCGAGCCGGTAAAGATCGTTCCACCTCCTCAGCCGAAGAGCAGCGCGCCGCCCGCTCCCAACCGGGCCAAAGCAGCACCGATCATTCCAGCCAAGTCGACTGCCAAGAACGACAAGCCCGAGACGATCGACGTGCCTGTCGATGAGATCGACGTCGAGGTCGAAGCCGACGCAGAAGCTCCGCCTTCCGCGAACTGGAAGGAGGTCGCTGCGCCCCGGGCCGCCCACAAGCCCGACCCCGCACCGATCATGCCTGCGAAATCGAGCCCGAAGAACGACCCTCCCACGGGTGATATCGATGCCGGAGAGATCGAGTTCGTCGAGGAAAAGAAGGCGACGCTTTCGGATCTCGAAGCGTCCATTCCTGCCAAGGCCCGAGCCGCCAAGCCCTCTGGGCTGAAGTCCACCATGCTCGGAATGCCCGCAGCGCCCCAAGCGGGGACCGCTGCCGCAGCTACCCCTGCAGCCAAAGCCGAAAAGGCGCCCGCGCCCATTGGCAAGTCCACCGCGTTGGGCATGCCCGCAGCGCCGCCAGCCGGCGCTTCCCCCGAACCGGTAGCCCCCGCGGTCGCGACTGCAGCGCCGAAAATCACCGAGCGGGAAGCATCCACGCAGCTGCGAGATGCCATCGTGCCGGTCTCGGATCCCGAGAACGAGGCACCGACCATCGTCAAGGAGTCGCCCCTGAACGCGAACCAGCCCGCTCCCCTCCCCTCCTGGAGCGAAGAGGTCGACGCGCAGATCGCTGAACCCGCGACCGGACTGCCCGCACCCACGCCGCCTCCTCCAGCGGCTGCCCGCCAGAGCTACGAGTCGATCACGCCCCCGAAGAAGTCCTCTATGGGACTCCTACTTGGTGGCATCGGCATGGTCGTCATCCTTGGCGGTGCCACTTTGGCCGCAGGCTTGGCCTACTTCAAGCCTTGGGACACCACAGCAGAGGAAGCCTCCAAGACCGCAGCTGCGCCGCCCACGGAATCCGCGGCACCTGCCGCTCCAGACCTCAGCACCGTCGCCTGCAAGGTCACGAAGCAGGGCAAGGAGATCTCCGGCTCGGCCTACCTCGGGGTTCCGCCCTACGTCGCCGTCTCGGGTGAGAAGGTAGCAATTGGATTTGCCTCCAAGAAGACGAACGCCGTTGGCATAAGCGTCAGCGCGACCAGCTTGGCCAGCACCGAGGTCATGACCCGCGCCAGCACGTCCGCCATCACGAGTGTCGTTCCGGTGTTCGAGGGCGACAAACCCTCCTTCATTGTCGACTCGGCCGGCACCCTCAAGAGGGCGCACACGGTCGCAGCCAAGGAGCGCTTCGTCATCGGCATGGGCCCCAAGGGGTTCGCCTACACCGTCGGAACCGACGCACCGAAGGTTATCTGGTCCTTCGCGCCCACGAACATCACCACGCCGCGTGTCGCGAGCGTCGAGGGCACGGGGCACGCGGTCACCTTCCGCAAGGGCGGCCGCACCGGTGACATCGCCGTCGGCTGGCTGAACCCAGATGGCAGCAAGAAGAGCGCCCTGGGCACCGTGGACAGCGGCGGCCCTCACATCGGAACGCCCACCATCGCGGCGAGCGAGACGGACATCCTGGTGACCTTTGCTGCGCGGAGCGACGCGACCTCACCCTGGGCGATGCGCTTCGCCAGAGCCTCCAACGGCGAAGTACCGAAGACGTCGCGGGAGCTCGACATTCCTTCCGGCGGTCCCGGCAAGGAAGCCATCTCACCTACGGCCGTGAGCCTCCCTGGCAAGCGTTGGCTCGTGCAATGGACCGAGGGGCCCTCGGGGTCACGCACGGTCCGCGCGCAGACTTACGACGCTGACATGAATCCCATCGGCGATCCGATGAGCCTGTCGCCGTCCGGCAAGCAGGCTGGCCAAGGCGTCATCGCCCGCACCGAGGAGGGCGCCACCGCCTTCTACATGGTGAAGGGTGACACCGGCTACCAGCTCTGGGCCACCGCGCTCAGCATCAAGTAAACCTTGCCAGGGCCGCCGTGTCGCGCCTCCTCGCACGACACGGTCCGAGTCGCGAAGGAATCCACGCGCAGACGAAAAACGCGCTTCAAACGGACTGGGGTTCGTTTGTGGGGTTGGAGGTCGAGCACTGCTGCGCCCAGGGCCATTACTCCCGCCCTAGGCCGCCGCGTACGCCGGACGTATTACGTCAGTTGGGAAAGTACGCGTCGAAGGCCGTGTCCAGGTCGGCCTCTAGGTAGCCTGGTTGCACATGGTTGTAGAAAAAGCTCACTAGCTGTTCGTCCAAGCTGGAGAGCTCCGTCGCACTTCCGCCGAGGGAACCCGCAGCAAAGAATATGCTGTTTGAAAAGCGCGGCGAGTCGTTGGAAAGGCCTAGCACCTGCGTGACCTCTTCGAAGGTGTAGTGTCGCAACTTGTCACCGCTGAGCTTGTCGCTGGCCAACAGCACGTAGCCACGGTTGATCTCGTTATCGCCGTTCCAGAACGTATAGAAGTACCCAAGGTTGCCTTGCACGTAGGGGAATCCGTTAGCAGTTGCAATGGAATCGAAGTCTGCCACCGGCGCGTAGTAGACCTTGATATCGGCGCTATCGTCCGCGTCCGCACCGAGGTTCAACTGCATGCCGCTGGCAGACAGCAGGCCATTCAACTTGGGGATCAGATCCAGAAGGTCTTTGCGGACGGCGGCGTCCCCCTGCATCACGCTCAGGGTTGGCGAAAGGACCCAACGTGAGCAGACTTTGCCGCTTCCGCCGAACTCCGGCCCGAGGGTCACTTCCTTCACCCAAGCGCGAACCTCTTCGCGATTGGGTTGCCCCGCCGCACCTGCTTGCCCTCCAGCGCCGGCCTGCCCTCCAGCGCCGCCAGCCCCAGCGCCACCGACCCCGCCACCGGAGGTCGCACCGAAGGCGCCGCTGCCACCGCCGCCGATCTGATCCGGCCGTTCCGCGGAGCCGGAGCATGAAATCAGCGTCAGGCAAAGAAAGACCGCGGCGCGCATGGAAGAGACATAGCACCACGACGGCGCAATTCGACCCTTCGGGGACGCAAGGGGATCCGCAACCTCAGGGACACACGCGTGCGTACTTCAAATCCTGGCCCTGGGCGTTGTGATAGGCGACATGCACGACGCCCGCGGAGTCGGTGGTCGTCGAGATTTCCCCTCCGCCTTCTAGTAGATCCAACTCGGGCTGCACCGACCAGCTGTGCTCTGAGGGCTTCTTGACCGCGTGACTCAGTTGCCCCGAATACTTCACGTAGAGGGCGTGCAGAGCGCCGTGCCCATCAACGGCTAGGGAGACGTGCTTTCCGCCTGCGTCGACCTTGTTCAGATCGAACTTCGAGCTCCAGCCTGTCGACGCCGACTTAGTCGCAACCATCAGCTTGTCGCCGACGTCTCGCCGATACGCAAGGAACACCGTATCGCTCGCGTCTATGGCCAAGGATACGTAGTCGCCGCCGCTCGAATCCACCTTGTGACTCTTCCAACTACCGCTTGCGGGGCGGTAGGCATACAGCGGCCCCTTGGCGTAACCGCAGCGAGCGACGGCATGCAGCCCGCCCTGGCTGTCGCGCACCGCCGCTATCTCCCCGGTCTTGATGCTGCATCCTGTAGAGTACACGGACTTGGTGGACACCACCTTCCAGGATGGCGACACCGTGGAGTGCCTGAGAGAGCTCGAGGAGACAGCGAACAGCTCCGCTCCTCCGGAATGCACAACGTGCGCGGCCGGGTGGTAGTAACCGTGGTTGCTCGTGACCGAAAACGCGCCACCCGCAGGTTTGACGGCGAGCTTCTTTGCGGCGGAGGCCTTGAAGTAGATCGAAATCGCGTCCCCAAGCGCCTGAATCGAAGTTTCACTGCCGCCCTTTTTGTCGAGCACTTCCGTCTGCCAGTCTGCACCAGGGCTGCGGCGCGCGAGCTTCAAGTCGTTTTTGGAGGAATCCCGATAGGCGATGAACAGGGTGCCGTCGGCCGCAGCGGCGATGGCCGGGCTAGTGCCGACGTCGCCGGGGGCGTCCACGGTCATCACCTCGGCGCTGCAGCCGGTACATACTCCGCCCGCGCAGCTCACGGAGCACGCGCTGTCGCTGAAGGGATAGACACAAGAACCCTGAATGCACTTTCCCGGACCGTCGTAGCTGCGCAACGTGGTCGAGTCTGCACAGTGGGCGGCGGGCGGCTGCTCGCACCCGGAGTCGCAGGTGCCCCCGGTGGCGCCAGCGCTCCCGGGCGCGTTCGCGCCACCACCCGTCGCGGCTCCGCCAGCGCCCTGTCCCGCGACGCCCGCGGTTCCGAGCCCTCCAGCTCCTCCGGATACGGAGCCACCCCCGCCGGCGTTTCCGCCTCCTGCTTGCCCCGGGAGGGGGCCGAACTCCAAGTCCGTATCTGGAGCACCGCAGGCCAGGAGCAGAGTCGCACCCAATAGAGACACACGTCGCATACGCCTTGGCTAGAGCACACCGCATGCCGGACGCGCCTACCCCCAAAATGGCCGCGGTAGTGGGACCACGATTGGTTCCCCGGTCTGTCTCAGCAGACCGCTGGTCGGGTGGGTGCGACCGCGCTCAGCGCGGCACGCGGATCTTCTCGACCAGCTCGCGCACCGCTTGGGACGGCGGCTCGGAAGCGGCCGACACAGGGACCGCAACCACGAAGTTGATCAACATGCCCAGCGCGCCAATTCCCTCCGGACTGATCCCCATCAGCCAATGCTGGGCAGAGTTCAGATCCGGGCGAATGAACTTGAAGAAGATGATGTACCCGGCGGTGAAGATGAGCCCCGAGAGCATTCCAGCGATAGCGCCGCGCCCGTTGACCCGTTTGGAGAAAATGCCCATCACGATAGCGGGGAAGAACGACGACGCCGCCAAGCCGAAAGCAAACGCGACGACCTGGGCCACGAAGCCGGGAGGGTTGATGCCAAAGTAGCCCGCAACGACCACGGCCGCTCCCGCCGCGATGCGGGCCACGCTGAGCTCACCGCGCTCCGTCATGTCCCACTTCAGGCCGCGGCGCACCAGATCGTGGGCGATGGACGTGGAGATGACCAAGAGGAGCCCCGCCGCCGTGGACAGGGCAGCAGCGAGGGCGCCAGCAGCAACCAAGCCAATGACCCAGGCAGGTAGGTTGGCGATCTCCGGATTCGCCAATACCATGATGTCGCGATCGATAACGAGCTCGTTCAGCTTGGGGTCTCCAACGTATTGGATCAGCCCGTCCTGGTTCTTGTCCGTAAAGGTGATCAGCCCAGTCGCTTCCCAATTCTTGAACCACGCCGGCGCGTTCGCGTAGGGTTTGCCGGCAATGGTGCTCAGCAGATTCGCGCGGGCGAAGGCAGCCACCGCCGGTGCGGTGGTGTAGAGCATGGCGATGAACACCAAGGCCCAGCCCGCGGAACTGCGCGCTGCGCTCACCTTCGGCACGGTGTAGAAACGGACGATGACGTGGGGCAGCCCGGCGGTGCCCACCATCAAGGCAAAGGTGATGCAGAACACATCCAGGCGCGCCTTCTGGCCGCCCGTGTACGCCGCAAAACCCAGGTCCGTGCTCAACTGGTCAACCCGCTCGAGAAGATGGATTCCAGAGCCGTCCGACAGCGTCGACCCAAAGCCAAGCTGAGGCACGACGTGGCCTGTGACCATGATCGAGATGAAGATTGCCGGCACCAGGTAGGCGAACATGAGCACGCAGTATTGAGCGACCTGGGTGTAGGTGATGCCCTTCATGCCGCCTAGGACGGCGTAGAAGAACACGATACCCATGCCAATCAGCACGCCCGTGTTCACGCCAACGTCCAAAAATCGCGAAAAGACGATCCCAACGCCGCGCATTTGCCCAGCCACGTAGGTGAAAGAAACGAAGATCGCGCACACTACGGCGACCAGGCGCGCGGCCTGACTCTCATAGCGGTCCCCGATGAAATCCGGCACCGTGAACTTGCCGAACTTGCGGAGGTAGGGGGCCAACAACAACGCCAAGAGCACATAGCCCCCCGTCCAGCCCATCAGATATACGGAACCGTCTCGGCCCATGAACGAAATCAGGCCCGCCATGCTGATGAAGGAAGCGGCACTCATCCAGTCAGCCGCGGTCGCCATGCCATTGAGCGTCGGGTGCACGCGCCCACCGGCAACGTAGAACTCCCCGGTGGATCCCGCGCGAGACCAGATCGCAATGCCGATGTACAGGGCAAAGGAAAGGCCCACTAGGGCGAAGGTCCAACCCTGAACGCTCACTCGTCATTCTCCTGCACGCCGAACTGACGATCCAGGCGGTTCATCAGCCGCACATAGACAAAGACCAAGATCACGAAGACATAGATGCTTCCCTGCTGCGCAAACCAGAACCCAAGTCCAAAACCTCCAATTCGAATGCGATCCAATTGATCGACCAGCAGGATCCCGAAGCCGTAGGACACCAGAAACCAAACACCGAGAAGTAGGGCGAGGTAGGATAGGTTTTTGCGCCAGTATCGGGCTCGAGTTTCCGGCGTCATGGGAAGCGACCATAGCCAGGGCTGCAGGCGCAGGCGACAAAGCAGGTGGGGGCGGCCGCGGCGCAAAGCAAAAATAGCTTTCGAACGTGTCCCAATTTCGCCCGGCCTGCTATAGATCTGGGTGTTGCCCAAATGTTGAATCCGGGGCTTTTCTTGGGTCTTTCATGCATAGACGAACCGCTATCTTCCTCAGCAGCGTCGTGACGGTGACGGGCATCGGCGGGTGCACGTTCACGAACACCCTGGACGACTTGGTTGGCCCAGCTCAGGGCGGAGCCGGGGGTGCGGCGGGGAGCGCGGGCGCGGGCGCGGTTGCAGGCGCGGGCGGCGGCTCTGGCGGCATTCCCGGTGTCTCGGCCAAAGCGCCTTTGCGACGAATTGCGGCAGGCGGCAGCCACGTGTGCATCGTGGACTCCACGGATCGAGTGTTCTGTTGGGGTTCAAATAGCAACGGTCAGCTCGGCACCGGCGGCCCCGCGGATGGTGTGATCAAGCCCACGCGTGTCGAGGGTGTCAGCAACGCCAGCATCGTGGTCGCGGGGAACTTCCACACCTGCGCTTTTGGACCCTCTGGGGATTGGTGCTGGGGCAAAGGCAGTCAAGGTGAGCTCGGCATCGGCAAGCTCGAGAGTCGGGGCACTCCGACGAGCATCACCATTGGTGGAACCGACGTGGTCAAAGCGGCAGCGGCGGGCGCCGCACACACCTGCGTGGTCGTAGACTCGGACGTGGTGTGCTGGGGCAGCAACACCAGCTTCCAGTCATCAACAACTGGATTGCCAAGCAATGTGCCGGCGCCCAAGAAGACCATTCAAACCGGGCAGTTCAGCGTAGCAGCCGGCGCGGCTCACACCTGCACCGCGCCCGCCACGGGCACGGCCCAGTGCTGGGGAGAAAACGAGGACGGCCAGCTGGGGATTGGGACTCAGTCCGATTCATTCGCGCCCAAGCCCATCACGCTCAGCTCAGACGTCAGCCAACTCTCGTCGCGCTCGAAACACACCTGTGCAATCGCTAAGGGCGGCGATTTGTACTGCTGGGGCCTGAACTCCGCTGGGCAGGTGGGCAACGGCAATACGACGGCGACGGTGCCGAGCCCGACAAAGGTCAGTTTGGGTGGCGGGAACTTCAAGCCGACCCGGGTCGCCGCGGGGAGCGACCACACCTGCGCCACGCAAACTGGCAAGGCCTACTGTTGGGGCGGCAACGCGAAGGGGCAACTCGGCACGGGCAATACCACCGCCGTAAGCACGCCCACGGAGGTCAAACTCCCGGCGGGAACCATTGTGTTCGACATTGCTGCTGGGATTTCCTTCACCTGCGCGCTCACGCTGCCGCAGGGCAGCTCTCAAGCGGAATCCGTCCATTGTTGGGGCAACAACGCTTCCGGCCAAGTGGGCAAGGCCATCTCGGCATCTGAGCCTACCCCCGTCGAAGTCACTCTTTGAGCTGAGCAGCGTCAGCCAAGGGTGTCCAGGAACGCCTTGTAGTCGGGCAGCACATCGGCGAGGGGACCGTCGGCTTCGAGCTTACCCTGCCGGACCCAGATGCAGCGGTCACACACTTTGTCCGCCATGTCCAAGTCATGAGTGACAAAAAGCAAAGTCTTTTCTTGGGCCTGCAGCTCCCGCAACCGAGTCAGGCACTTGTGTTGAAATGCTCCGTCGCCAACGGCTAGCACTTCATCCACGAGCAGCACATCGGCGTCCACGTGCATGGCCACACCAAAGCCCAAGCGCGCCACCATGCCCGTGGAGTAGTTGCGAACCGGCACGTTCACGAAATCCCTGAGGTCGGCAAAACTCAAGATCTCGTCAATTCGCTCCGCGGCTTCCTCCCTGCCGACTCCCAAGAGGCTTGCGTTGATGTATGCATTCTCAGGCGCTGTCATGTCTGGCTCGAAGCCCACGCCCAGCGCGAGAACCGGAGCCACGCGACCACGCATCGAGATCCGCCCTTCAGACGGGTGACTGGCGCCGGCGGCCAAAGCGAGGGTCGTACTCTTTCCGCTACCGTTGGTGCCGAGGATGGCAACCGTCTCCCCGGCGGACACGTCAAAGCTGACGTCCCGCAGCGCCCAGAAGTCATCCACCCCGTCCGCTTCCAGCGACCGACCCGGCCACAAGTCGTGGAGCAAGAACGACTTGAGGTGCCTGCGACGGTACGCCTTGCCGACCTTGTCAAAGCGGACGTGCAACGCCGGCTCAGACATGATCCGCCACCACCATCGAGAAACGTCGATAGATCAACGACCCGAGCAGCAAGATTCCGACGCAAACCAGCGTAGCGGACCAGAAAGCCTGTGCCGGCGGGAACGCACCATCCATGATGATGGCTCGAATGCAATGGATCAGCGACGCCATGGGGTTGAACAGCATCCAGCTCTGGTAGGCCTCGGGCACCTTCTGCAGCGGATAGATGATTGGCGTGGCCCAGAACAGGACAAGCAGCACTGAATTCACGATGTAGCCCACGTCCCGGTACACCACATTCAAGATCCCCGTTAGCAAGGCCAGGCCGAGCCCCAAGCAGACCAGAAGCAGGATCATCACCGGCAACGCGATCATGGCCAACGAGACCTGAAACGCTTCGGGGTAGAACGCGATCAGCGGTAGGAGTGACAGCGAAGCGAAGCCCAGATTGAAGGTATGAGAAAACACCGTACCCATGCTGACCACGTAGGCCGGCACGCTGGTCCTCTTGATGACCGCCGCATGCTGCAACAAGCACGTCGTACCGTCCGTCCAAGCGTGGGAGAGAAAATGCCAGGGCACGAGGCCAAGAAGCAGAAAAACTGGATAGGCTTTGACATCGGGCGGGAAGATGACTCCGAAGAACACCGTCATCACGATCATCAAGATCGTCGGGTTCGCAACAGGCCAGAGTAGTCCAAGCGCCTGGGCCCGGTAGGTCGCTCGAAATCGACTCATCGTGAACACACTGAGTGCGTGACGATGCTGGGACAGCTCGATCAGCAGGTGGCGCAAGCGCCCAAGTCGCAGGGCGCGCCCCTCGACACCACCTAGATAAGTGCCCCTGGGAGTTCGGTGGCGGAACACCACGTGCGCTTCGCTCATCGAACCCGTGATATGCCGGTTGTCGGCCCGAGACTCCAGAGTCTTGTGCGGAAATCCGGCGGGTCGGAGCAAATTGGACTCTTGCCGGGCGCTCGAGGCCCGGTTCGACCCCGACACAACAGGTCCGGTCCGACGCCAGAGCGTGTCAGCTTCGGTGTAAGCTGCGCCAACCGTGGCGCGGATCCTGGTAACTGGTGGTAGTGGCACCCTTGGCCGGCATGTGCTGGCCGCGGAGGCGTTGGCGGAGCACAGCTTGGTCAGCCCGAGTTCCAGCGAGCTGGATCTGCGGCGGCCCCAAGGGGTGCTGGACCAAGTGGCGACACTGCGCCCCGCGCTTGTGATCCACTGCGCGGCGCGTATTCGCAGCCGGGGCACCGACTCGGCCGAGGATAGGCGCGCCATGAGTCGCGTGAACATCTTCGGCACGGGCACTCTGGCCCGAGCAGCCGAGGCGGCCGGCGCGCGACTGGTCTACGTCTCTACGGACTTCGTCTTCGATGGCAGCAAGCCGGGTGGAATGTACACAGAACAGGACACGCCCTGCCCACTCGGCTACTATCCTCTGACCAAGTTTGCCGGGGAGCAACTTGCTCTCCAGCATCCAGATTCGCTTTCTGTTCGGCTCTCCTTCAACGAGACCTGGCCCTATCCCAAGGCGTTCACAGATCGATTCACATCCAAACTACCCGTGGCTAAAGCCGCCTCACAGCTGGCGGCCGCGGCCTTGTCAGAAGCCCGAGGCGTGCTCCACATCGGGGGGCCCCGTCAGAGTTACCTCGAGTTCGCGCGCAGCCTTGGCGCGAACGTTCAGCCGATGACGATGGCAGACCTAGAGTCCGTCGATCCTCTACCTATCGACACCTCCTTGAACAGCAACCGGTGGCATGCCATCCACCAAAGACGCTGAAGCTCGCCCGCCGGAGGGATTTCGTCAGCTGTCCGCAGCCAGGCGACTGCGGATCGTCACACTAGCAGCGTTGCAGAGGCGGCTGCGGCCGAGCAGCAACGCCCTCAGCGGTGTCAAACGAGCTTTGCCCCGCGCTCTTGTCAGGCCCCTGCGGCGCGCCCTGTCCCCACTCAGGTTGTCGCCCTTCAGTTTCGACGCGGATATTCCGGTGGAAAGTGAGTTTCCACATACCGCCTGTGAAGCTCTGCCACGCAGCCTGAGTGTGCTCGTGCCGGCCTTCGGCAACGCTGATTTGACCTTGCGCTGCTTGCGCTCCGTTTTGGCCCACACACCCGCAGGCACGGAAGTCCTGGTCATCGACGACGCGTCACCGGACGACACATTCGAGCGCTTGTCTCTGTTTGCACAGAATCACCCCATTTCCCTGCACCGCAATAACAACAATCTCGGTTTCCCGAGAACCGTCAATCGTGCTGCGGCGCTGTCAAAGGGCGAGCTGCTTCTAGTATTGAACAGTGACGTGGTCGTAACTCGAGGATGGGTGCATGGCATGTTCGCTGCCTTGGAGGCTGAAGCTGACGCAGGGCTAGTCGGTCCGCTGGGCAGTGACACCGGAGACGTTGCCAGCTTTGCCGCGAACTACCAGAGCGTGGGTGAGCTAGAGCTGGTTGTAGCAAGTCTGGCGGGCCGAGGCGTGCGCCGGGTCAAGAAGCTCTCTCTGTTCTGTGCCTTGCTGGATCGCAAAGTGTTCGAAAGCGTTGGCGGCTTGGATGAACGCTACGACCGCGGACTGTTCGATGATGACGATCTCTGCATGGCGCTGCGCAAGCGTGGCTACTCGATCCTCTTGTGTGAGAACACTTTCGTGCACCACAACGCCGGCAGCTCGTTCCGCAAACTCTCAGCTCTGGAATACGTCGCACGCTTCGAAGTGAACCGATTCCGCTTCGAACGAAAGTGGCAAGTGCGCTGGCGCGCGCACGTTCCGGACTAGCCGTTTCGTAGCCTGGCCGAGAGGGATGTCAAACCGACCCAGCCAAACGCGACCGACACGGCCGCAAAGAAGAAGGCGTAGGGCACGAAACCGGCTTGGAACGCCAGCACCGAACAGTACCCATGCGCACCTGACATGAGCACTTCCACGACGGCGATGGCGTCGACCGGCGCGTGGTACACCGGCCCCTTGCGGCGAACCGGCGCTCCGCCGGATTTTGGGGTTCGCACGAAAGCTCCGCCGCGCCCCAACAGGCCGCGAAACACCGCCGCTGTGTACACGATGGAAAGGCCGATCGCGAGCAGGATGACCAGCGGGACCAGCACGATGTCCCCTCGGCTTGCTTTCACCTGGGCCAAGGCGCGGGCGTAGAACACCAAGGCGGAGCCCGCCACCAAAGCGATGATACCGACGTTCGCGGGCACGCCGTAGTCGACCAAAAACGGCATCCCATAAAGGGTCGTGAAGGGTGTTGTTAGACAGGCAAGAAGAATCAGAGGGTCGATCGAGTGGCGCCCCAAATGCATGAACATCATCAGCTTGGCGCGCAGCGGCAAGTCGGAGCGCAGTATGGGCATCGACAGCGTACGCAGCATTTGTGCGCTGCCCAAGGCCCAACGACGTTGTTGAGCTCGAAACGCCGCCATGTCCGTTGGAACCTCGGTCGGCACGGCGTAATCCCGAAGGTGCTCCACTCGATAGCCCGCGAGGTAGGCACGGAACGATAAGTCAGCGTCCTCAGCCAATATCTCAGGGCTCCAATGGCCCACCTCTCGCACCACGGAGCGCCGCCAGATCCCGTTCGTTCCATTGAACTGGAGGGGAAGCCTTTGGGCCGCGCGGCTGAATTGATCCACGGCAAACAGTCCGTCGAGGACCAGGGCCTGAACTCTCGTCAGCACCGAGCGGTTGCGATTCAAGAAGGACCAGCGCACCTGAACGCAAGCGACCTTGGGATCCGAAAACCAAGGAATGGTCTGCTCGAGGAAATCCTTGGATGGCACGCAGTCTGAATCGAACATCGCGATGAACTCGCCGGTTGCGCTAGGGAGAGCGGCGTTCAACGCACCTGCCTTGTAGCCGGTGGGACTCGTCCGGTGCATATGCTCGACGTCCTGGCCGGCATCCTTGAGCGCCGCGCACAACTCCGCGGCCCGCTGGCGGGTCTCGTCCGTGGAATCATCCAGTACCTGGATCTGCAGTTTGTCCCGGGGGTAGGACAGCTCGGCCGCAGCACGAACGACTCGTTCAACCACGTAGTACTCGTTGCGAACCGGGAGCTGCACCGTGACCGTTGGCCACTCCGTCGGCTGCGGCGGCGCAACTGGGTCCTTGGCTCGAAAGCTGGTCCATGCCGCCCGGAGGAAGTGCGAGCTGAGCACGACCAACATCGCCCGCAGAGCCAAACGCATGGCTTCGAACAGCCACAGGGCGATGATTGTGACGCTGCTCACCGTCACCTCTTCGCGCTGGAGCGGGCAGCTTCGAGCCGCGCCGCGAGTTCGGCAATGGCACCGTTGTCCGGGTGGGCGGCACGCTCGGCGTGCAGCGCTCGCTCCAAAGTGTCATAGCGCCTCGCCCGCAAGAGCAGACGCCCTAGGCGCATCAGCGTCCTCTCCCGCAGCGGCAGCTCCCCCCGAACCGAACGTTGGCCAAGCCCGGCCTGATAGTGCTCGATCGCGGCTCGGCGTCGGTTCGCCCGCTCCGAAAGCCGGCCCAGATTGTAGTGGGCTGCGATGAGAGACGGGTCCAGGCGCACTGCCCGAAGCAACGCAGCTTCCGCAGCGACGATTTGCTTGCGCTCGAGCAGTGCAGCGCCCAGGTTCTGATGCACTCGAGCGGACTTCGGCGCCCACTTGGCTGCGTGCGAGAAGAGCGCAACGTCGTTTTTCCAACGCCCAATCGACGAGATGCCGAGGGCAAAGAAGCCCCCGAGCCAAAGCAGGAGCAGAGGCAGTCCGACGTCCCGCACGTCCTTGCCGGCCCAGGCAGGGATCCCGTCCAGCAGACACCAGGATAGCACCCAACACCCACCCACGGCCGGGAGGTACAGGAAGCGATCCGCGAGGGGATTGATCAAGAGCGGCGGGGCCAGGACGGGCACGGTTGCAACGCACGCGAAGAGAAGGCTGACAAAAGCGACTGGCGCGGACCTTCGCACACGAAGGCCCCCGGCGGCCACGCCGAAAAGCACGAGCAAACTCACTGCCCAGGCCAGCGGGCGCTTGAAAACAGCTAGGTCGTACTCGCTCGACGTCGGATAGCCAACCGTGAGCTGGACCAATCGAAATGCCTCGAGAGGCAGCGCGTGGTGCAGCCCGAGACGGACGTGCACGTCTCGCCCTTGTGCCGCGGGCGTTTCGGCAACTGTGTATGCGAAGGCCGACACCGCCAGAGGGCTCGTGACGGCGGACAGCGGTGCTTGGACCGTGCTGGAGTGAAACGCTTGCTGTAGCGGGGCTGCTCCCGCGTCCCGCTTCAGCCCGGGTGTTCCCAGGCGCAGCTGTACGGTCAGCCAGCCGCCCAGCACGATAGAAGCGCCAACACCTAGCGCGACGACCGACCGGCGAGTCGCCTCCGAACCCCAGGGACGAAGCCACACAAGCGCAAACACGAACAACAACGGAAGCACCACCGCCACTTCCTTCGAAAAGACGGCGAGTGCGAAACAGAGCACCGCAGCGGCGGCAGCGCCGAGACGACCGGGCAGCGCGCGCTTGGCGAGCAGGAGTGCCGCCAAGGCAAAGACCGTCGCCAACACGTCTTCCCGGTTGCTTATACCTGCCACGGCCTCCGCTAGAGCTGGGTGTAGCGCGAACAGCAAGCCCGCCGCGAAGGCTACGTGTGCGCGTAGTCCGAGCTCCCGCCCCAGGCGCGACACCAACACCGACGCGATGCCATGCCAAAGTGCGCTCTGAAGGTGGGGCACGCCCGCCGCGCCCCCGCCAAGAGCGCGGTCCAAGAAGTGGGACAAAAGCAGCACGGGGCGATTCTGATCTGGCACCTCCAATTGGAAGTAGCGAGACAAGAGCGCCCAAGCGTTGGACGGATCTTGCAGAAACGGATTCCTCACCACATGGCTGTGGTCATCGTAGGTGTACTCGAAGCTCCAGGTACGAAGGTAAGGGACGACGGCTGCCAGGAACACGACCACGAGCATTCGCGGCGACACCCATTCAATTCGGGTGGTTGGAGCTGCCTTTTTCGAACCAGCCTTCGACGGACGTGGCTTCTTCGCGCGACGCTTCATGCGCCTCCGAGCAGGCCTGACGCCCGATAGGCGGACACAGTTTGAGCAACTCCGGACGCGAAATCGACATGGGGGTGGATTCCCAAAGCCGCACACTTCCCGGTATCCAGCGCGCAGTCTGCGGTCAAAGTCCGAAGCCTACGCGGGGATAGCGGCGGCAGGCGGCCTGCTGCCCCCCAAAGGCCTGCCACGGTCCGAGCAAGCGCCTGAGCTGCAGCCATCGGCAGCCGCGGCAAGACGCCGCCTTTTCCCAGTGCGGTACGAAGGGTCTCGATCGCCGCGAGGAAGGTAACCGGCGACGCATCCGCAACGTGCACGATGCCTCGAGCCTTATCGAGCAGGCCGAGTGCAATCACAGCTCGAGTCAGATTCTCGACGTGGCAGAAGCTCATGCGGTTCTTGCCGCTGCCAGGAATGAACACCCGCCTGCTCGCGACCGCGCGGGTGAGAGCCAAGAAGTTCCGGCGTTCCTCGGGTCCATAAACGGTGGGAGGCCGGACAATCACGAGCCGCATTGGGTCGTAGTTGGCGGAGAGGAGCGCGAGTTCTGCGTCCCGCTTGCTACGACCATAGTTGGTCGTAGGAGCGCACGGAAAGCTCTCGTCCATGAGACCGGCGTTGGCGTAGAACCCGATGGCAGAGATGCTGCTCAGAAAAACGAAGCTCTTGACCCCAGCGGCGGCGGCGGCCTCCGCAAGGGCTACAGTAGCCCGGTGATTGATCGCATCCGCGGCGTGAGCATCGTCGACGGGTTCGAGCAGCGCCGCCGAATGAAACACGATCTGCGCAGATTCGAGTACGTCGCCCAGTTCTGCGGTCGACTCCAGGCTGCCCGAGACCTGGGTCACACCAGGGACATCAATGCGGCTGCGATGTTCCAAGGCGGTGACGGCATGGCCACCGGCAACGAGATCTCTCAGCAATTGCTTGCCGATGAAACCGGCACCACCGGTGACGAACGCCGCCGTCATGACGCGAACAAGGTGTTTGCTTCGCGATAGGCGCTCAACGTGCCGGCGTCTATCCAACGCCCGCCGAGTTCACGCCAACCCAACGCACCCGCGGCAATATAGGCGTTATTCACATCCGTGATCTCCAATTCACCGCGGGCGGAAGGCTTGAGCCCCTCCAAGTGAGCAGCGAGGGCTCGATCGTAGATGTAGATGCCAGTGACGGCGAGGTCGCCGATGTGCTCGGTGGGCTTTTCGACGATCTCCGTCACCCGTTCTCCGTCCAAGCGCGCCACGCCGTACCGCTCCGGGTCCGGGACCTTGCGCAGGAGTACGAGGGCTCCACCTTGCGCTGCGTGCTGGTCCAAGGGTTCCCTCAGAGACGCGTCGAAGACATTGTCACCCAAGATCACACACAACGCTTCGCGCCCCGCGGCCCTAACAGCCTGCCGTAATGCGTCTGCAATGCCCCGCGGCTCGTCCTGAACGCAATAGCAGAGCTGAACGCCAAACTGTCGACCACTGCCGAGGGCCGCCGAGATGGCGCTGACACCCGCAGCACTAGACACGACGAAGATGTCAGTCAGCCCCGCCTCACTCAGCCGCATCAGGGGATGATGGATCATGGGCACATCCCCCACGGGCAAGAGATGCTTGTTCACCCCCCTGCTGAGGGGGGCGAGCCGAGTCCCGAGTCCGCCGGCCAGAATGACGCCCTTCATCATCGGCCAGACTAGTGGGCTTCGACAGGCTCTGCACCCATCAGTTGCCTCGCGCCGTAAGCGCCTAGGAAAACCGGTGCAGTTGCAGTTCAGCCGACGGCGTAGGAGAGCGCCACCTTCGAGAGGGACGACCAGGAAAAAACTGAATTGATGTAGGCGGTGTTGGAGAGCTCGCAGTCGCACGGCTTCCGGCTCACCTCACGACGCACGCGCTTGGCCTTTGGGCCATGCCACAGTGCCCGGAAGTCCCAACCAAAGTCCCGTAGGTTGCCCATATTCTCCGCACGCTGGGTATTGGACCAAACGTCGCCTCGAGGCATGACCGAACATGTGGCAAAGCCTGCATAGCATCGGTGGGGCACGGGCTTCTTGAGCGCCCGCTGTGCGGTCGCATAGTAGTGCTTGCGGAATGCCCGCACCATGCGTGGCACCCCTTCGCGACCCAGCGCGGGGGCACGGCTCGCGAAGCTTTCGAGCGCGGCAGCTAGTGCTTCCGCTTCGCCGCGGAGGTCTTGGCCCTCGTTGTAATACTCGGGGCGCTGCTGAGCCACCTCCACCACATACGAATCCGGTCGCAGGACGTCGAATACGAAGTCGAAGAGCTCCTCGTGCTCCGTCACGTTGTATCTAGAAAGCACGCTGTTGACGCCTATGATCAGGCGCTCATCCTTCAAGTCGGCCAGCTCGCGATGCACATGGAGCAGCTTTTCGAAGTTGCCGGCGAAGCCTCGCACGTCGTCGTGAACCGCCCCGACTCCGTCGCACGACAAGTTCAGGACCAAGCGTGTCGGCCCCAGCCCACTGAGGATGCGCCGCACTCCTTCGGTAGTGCGATCAACCAGTGTCGCATTGGTCGGAATGGTCACGATTCGCGGTTTGGATGCGCGCACCAGAGAAAGCACAACGGCTTCGAAATCCGTACGTATGAACGGCTCGCCACCGCTGAAGGTGAGCCACTGCAACCCGGGAAGCGAAGCGCAGAGCCGGCGATAGTCCTCCAAGTCTAGCTCCCCGGCTGCGACGAGCGGGTTGTCCAGGTAGCGGGCGCCAATGTTGCAGGTCTTGCAGCGAGAGTTGCATCGATCTGTCACGACGAAGCTCATTGCCACCGGGGGCAGAAGCGGTGCCCCCACGCGCTGGAACGCGTGATAGGCCGGCCAACGCAGCGCTAGGGCGACATCGCGAACCAGATTCGATGGCGGGGGCAATCGCATCGGGGCTCGTCAGATCATCGGGGTCGGTGCATTCCGGTGGCGCTCGCGGCGGCCATCTCTACCCAAAAGCGCGCCAGCGGAAGTCACGAGTTCGTCCCACATGGCCCGACGCCGCGCGTGATTCAGCGCTCCGTGAAACATCACCTGCCTCGCCTTGTCCTTCAGAACGCGCACGAGCTCTGGTCCGAGCTGTGGTTGCCGGCGCACCACCGCGATTCGCACCAATCTTCCGTCCGCTTCGAGCACGACACTTCGAGCAATCAAGTCCTCGAGCACGGGCCAAAGGGGCGATGTGTTGGGCCAGCGTTCCTTTAGGCGTCGACGCGGCAGAGGCGACTCCAGAAGCTCCAATACGTGCCACTGCTCTTCGCTCAGAACGACGAGGCGCGGACGCGCGCGCCCAACCCGCTCCAGATCCCGGTAGTCGACCAGCACCCGCCGACCAAGCACCTCGAACACCTCACATCGTGGCGCGAGGGGCAGTAGTCGCATCTCGTTCCAACGATCAGACTGCTGAACCACGCTGTCCGCATACACATCCGGGCTCTCGCCCGCGGGCATCCTGTAATCGAAAGTATAGGCCTGTCGCTCCAGCGTCGGGTGCGCACCAAACGCGAGCTCGTAGGCTCGCGCCGGTCGAACCTCAGCCAATCCCAGCTTTTCTGCGTTCGTGAAGATCGGGCTATAGCGCGCCATCAGAATGCGATACGCGCCCGTTGGCGCGGGCAGGTGTGCGAGTTTCGGCAGGAGCGCCGCCATCTGCTCGTAGTCCTCCAGGGGCTCGCCAGGAAAGCCGTAGAGGATGGCCCAAGACGGGTACACTTCGACTTCCTCGCAAGCACGCAACAACCACGCGTTGTGAACGCCGCGCACACCTTTCTTCATGTGGTCCAACACCCCCGTGGTTAGACTCTCGATTCCCGGCTGAATCCACGTGAAGCCCGCGTCGCTCAACAAGTCCAGCTGCTCCCGCCGCAGGTTCGACTTCGTGAACAAGAACCCTCCAGGGATCTTGAAACCCTCGTCGCGAAAGCGAGGAAAGACCTCGTCGAAGTAGTTGGCGGGAATGATGTTGTCCACGACGTAGACCGCCTCACCGTAGCGGCTCAGGCTCTTCAGCTCCTGGTAGGCGCGCTCCGGGGACTTCTGGCGGAACCACATGTCATTGGCGTTGAAGCCACAGAAGGTGCAGTGGCTCTTCTCGCCCCACCAGCAGCCCCGAGACATCTCGACGGGCACGCGAATCTCCATCCGCCCCTTCAGCCCCGATGCGTCGACAGCATCGAAGAACTCGTCGTAGTTCGGCGCAGGCAGCTCATCCATCACGATGGGGCTGCCCTCGTGGCGGATGATTCTGGGACAGCCGTCGGGAGCGTCCACGTAGTCGGGGAAAGTGCGGTCCGAGAAGCCAGCGAAAACCGCATCCAGCCACTGCCAGCGTTCGGCGATCGCGTCGCCCATCGGGGGCTCCAGCGCAGCTCCTCCAAGCACGGTGCGCACGTGTGGGTAGCGCTCCTTGATTCTCTGCGCCAAGCGCAGGGAAGCATTGAGCTGTTGGAACACGACGGTGAAACCGACGATGTCGTATTGACCAAAGTCAATTCGCTCGCACCACTCGTCTATGAGACGCTCGAGTTCGACTCGCGTTTGGCCCAGGCCCATGGCGTCGTGGAGCATCACACCACCCGAGCCCTGAGGGGTGCCCTCGAAGTAGCCCATGTCGACTTCGAAGTGACCGGTGAAAGGCCCAAGGTGCTGCCGCATCTCCTCTTCCGAAGCCGCGCCGGGAGTGATGCTTGGATGAGAGAACAGCCACTCGCCCGTCAGGTTGTACCAAGACGTACCGCCCTCGAGTCGATAGTAGGGTTCCAGCCCCAGACGCGCTGCGGTCTCCAGGTGCAAGTTGAACGTGTCGACGTGGTGCCCACGCGCCCGGGTGGCTTCGGCCAACAGCGAAAGACCAATGGAAGGATACCGCGGGTCCGCGAAGGGCATGCACACCAACGCCACCCGGCGTGCCGCCCGCAGCGTGCGAGCCGGGGGCTCTTTCGCGGGGCGCCGCAGAGTCACCAACATGCGGCTTCAAGCTACGGCACTAGGACAGATCGCGCAATCGCCGCCCGGGATGGGGCGTGATAGCTTTGGACTCTCACTGCCATGAGTATCCTGACGCGGCCCCGGCGCGATATTCTCGGCCTCTGCCGGCGAGTGACCCAGCGCACGCGAGCGGCGGACTCCCTCCACTGGTCCGTCTCGGTGCAGGGCGGCAACCTGGGCGTGGAATTGCAGACGAGAGACTCTGCTCTGGCCGCACGGCTTCGCCGCGCGGTCGCGGGCACGCCCACCGGCGAGGGCTCTTCGTCAGCGGAGCTGCTGATCTCCGAACTCGACGTCGATGCGGCGCCCCGGGCTGCGCGAAGTGGCAAGCTCGTTGTGCCGCTTCACCTGGATTTCTTCGTGCCACGGGATCCCGGTCCCCGGATCAGGCGAGAGTGGCGCCTACCTCGGTTGACAAGGGAAGGGCTGGAGCTCAGCGTGTCCAGGAGCCACCGTCAGGTGCAGAGCTTCTACGAGACCCTGTACCTGCCGACTCATGCCAGGAGAAACCCGGAAGGGAACCCCAGCCCGCTTGAGGACGCGATTGACAACGCCAGGCGAGGCTGGTTGGTCCTAATCGAAAAGGACCGCACCCCGGTCGCAGGCGGACTGTTCTGCCGCAGCCCTGTTCACGCTGGAGAGAGCTGGTTTTCACACCTGGGCTACGCCGAAGGCGCGCCGGCATTCATTCGCGCGGCACCCTACGTCGCGGTCTTTGACCTGAGCCGACGTTTCGGTTTCGCCGCGACAGACCTGGTCGCTGCGCTTCCGATTCTCAGCGACGGCCTCGCGCAACACAAACTCCTGTGGGGGAGCCACGTACGCACCTTCCCGAGTTCACGCCGTTGCTTGAGCCTCCGCTTCAGCTCAACCCCATCCTTGATTCGGTTCTGCGAGCAGCACCCCGTCGTGGCGCTGGGTCGGGAGAGGTTGACGTTGCTGACGCGCGGCTCGTATCGAGGTCGCCTGCCGACATCGACGCAGCGCCTTGATCTATCCGAGGCAAACGGAAGCCTTGCGCTAGAGGAGTTGACGCATCGGGTCTACGAGTGCTCGGAGTGCGCCTTTTCGGCGTAGTTGCCGGCAATACTTTTCTCGAGTCGGGACCAGTACGCCCCTGCGGCCGCGCGCCGCCGCGAGTTCTGGGCACAGCCTCGCCACAGCCATGCGCCCCAATTCCGAGTTGAGCTGGCTAAAGCAGGTGGCGCACCGGATGAGTCGGAGTGGTAGCATTCTCAACCCAATGCGAAAGGCCCGAGCCCCATTGCCGTTTTCGCTGGCATTCCGTGCCGAGGCCGCGCTGATGCGAACGGTAGAGCGCCTGGAAGGAATCCTGGGTGCCGCCGCCCTGAGCTGCCTGACGCCTTCGGAGCTGTCAGCACTGACGCGACAGCTGTATGCGCGCGGCGGACCTGGGCGGGTGGACGACCTTCATCCCTGGGAATCGGACTGGTTTGCATTTGGGCTCCCGAGCGCACCGAGCAAGATCCTCGTTGGTGGTGCGGGCTCGGGGCGCGAGGCGCGCCATCTTCAGAGCCGGGGCCACAAGGTGTTTGGTTTCGACCCCGTTCTGAAGTTCTTGCGCGAAGCCGACCTACCGCAGCAGGTTTCGTTGGTCCGCGGAAGCTACGAGGCATTGGTCAATCCACACGGGGAGCCAGAGCATTCCTTCGTCGAGTGGGTGGAATCGCACTCGCCCTACGATGCAGTGCTGTTGGGCTGGGTGAGCTTCACTCATTTGCCCGACGCGCGGACACGCCAGGCGCTGCTACAACGCCTCACCCGGCTCTGCCCTGACGGTCCGATCCTCGTGAGCTTCTGGCTTCAGAGCGAGGGACGCGGCGCGGGTCGGCCCCGGGGTCGGCTATGGGACGCCACCGGGCGCCTCGCAGCACGTCTGCGCCGAAATGTCATTTCGGCGGAGCCCGGCGACCTCATGACACACCGCGGCTTCGTGCACCTGTTCACCGAAAGCGAACTCCGACAGCTGGCGGCGAGGGCTAACCTCAGTCTCGACCCTCTGGGCGCGCGGGGTCTGTATGCCACCTGCCCCCACGTGACTCTGCGCCCCATCAAGGGAAGCTAGGCTTCGCCGCCATGTCGACGTTACGAAAGTTGGCATATCTCAGCGCTGCAGAGGCGTTTCAATGGCTTCCTCGAGCCGCCGTGCGCAGGGCCCAGTTCATCAAGCTGCGCCGAATGCTGCACTTCTCTCAGAAGCACGTGCCCTGGTATCGGGAGAGCTTTCGGAACGCGGGCGTGAGCGCTCGGGATTTTCGCCAGCTTGAGGACTTGGCCCACTTCCCGACCATTACGAGAGAGCAAGTCGTCGCCGCCTACCCAGACGGCATCCGCGTTCGGGACCCACGCCCGGCCGACGTGGTGTTCACCACTTCCGGCACGTCCGGACAGTTCATGGAGATCGCATACGACGCCGCCGCCAACGACTACCTCGATGCAGTCTACGCTCGGGCCCTGTTTCAGACGGGTTATCGACCCTGGCACAGGCTTGCGTACTTCTGGGGAGAGTCACGCCGTGCGCCACGGCTCTACGAGCGCCTCGGCTTGATGCGCAAGAACTACATCCAGTTGGTGCCCGACGCCCGAACTCAATTGGCCGAGCTGCGAGATCTGGCACCCGATTGGGTCTACGTGTTTCCGAGCAGCATGGCCCTCCTGGCGCGCCTCGTCGAGGATGGTAGCGAGCCCGGGATCACGCCCCGCGGGATCATTTGTCATGGGGAACTCCTGCCTCCCGCCACCCGGGATCTGATCGCGAAGACGTTTCGCTGCCCGGTGTTCAATTTGTACGGGGCGCAGGAGTTCAACCGCCTTGCCTGGGATTGCTCTGAGCATGATGCACTGCATATCGATGCCGACAGCGTCTACATCGAAGCCCTCCGAGACGGGCGGGTAGCCGCACCCGGACATGAAGGCGAGCTGCTCGTAACGGGGTTGGTCAATCGCTTGATGCCTTTGATTCGGTACCGCATCGGCGACGCCGGGCGCCTGCTTGCGGGAGGTTGTGCCTGTGGGCGTGGCCTGCCCCGCCTCGACCTGACCGAGGGGCGCGTCGACGACATCTTGGTCCTGGAAAACGGTGCTCGGATTGGTCCCCGCACGCTTGCGCCGCGAATCGAGGCCGTGCGCGGTTTCACTCAATACCGACTGCTCCAGAAGAGCGCCAACGAAATAGAGCTACAGGTTGTCTGGCAAGATTCGCCCGACGCGGCTCAGGTCGACCAACTCCGCGGCGTGATGCGCGAGCTGATGGGTCCCGGGATCCGCTTCGAGATATCGTCCGTAGACAGCATTCCTCTGAACCGCAGGGGCAAGCTGCGTAAGGTCGTGCGCCAGCGCATCAGCGAGGAGCCGTGACTCCGCAACCGAAAGCTAAGCCTGCGCGCCGCTTCGGGTTGCTGCTTGCGACGCTGGTGGCGGTTACCTACCTGGTAGTCGCGTGGATTTCGAGCCGCTACGTGCGCGTCGGGACCTGGGACATGCGCGCCCTCGAGAGTCACATCATCGACTACGCCTGGCAGATGGAACTCGCATTCCGTGCTCACAACGGAGAGTGGAGCGGGCGGGACTTCCACTTTCCCATGGGACCGGGCTGGCAACTCGTGGCGTACCTCGGCTCCCTACCCGGCCCCTTCGTGCCAGAGAAAGCCCTCGCGGGTCTGGAAGGCGCGTTTCGGCTGTTGGGTACCGCGGCAGCGGCACTGATCGCTTGGCGCTTCGTACGGCCTGGTTTCTTGCGCCTGTGGGCGTTCCTTCTGATCGCAACCCTGTCCTACGGCGCCGGGGTGGCAACCTTCCGATCCGTCGTCTCCGTCGCCACAATATTGGCGTACGCGCCGCGAGACGGGTCGGACGCGACGCCGAGCTACGCTTCCGCCTTTGCCAGCGCCGCCCTGTGCCTCGTGGGTCTCTCCTTGTCGCCGGACCGCTTCGTGTTTGCCGGTGTCGGAATCCTGGCCGTCTTCGTGGTGGAGCTATTGGCGAGGCGTCGCCGCCAGCTTGCCCTCGCTCCAGCGCTACAGCGCCTGGGCCGGTTTGTCGTGGCGCTCGGCGCACTGTCGGCGGCGGTCTGGCTACTGGCGCTGTTGGTAGGTGCGAGTCCGGTCACGTACCTGAAGAAACAGGCCGTGCTGGCGACGGCCTACGGCGCTAACCTCGCGCTGCCTTGGGATCGGGACGTGGTCTCACGAGAAAGCATGGTCGTGCTGCTGCTGGCGACGACGGCCATGGGCGGCCTCTTGGTCTTCAAGCGACAGCTTGCCTGGGCCAAAGCAACCTGGCTCATAGGCACGCTTCCTTTCGCCGCCTTCGTGTTGCTGCAGACGGACGCGGGCCACGTCTACGTATCGATCCTGCCGCTTCTCGTAGTGCTACTGCTGGTTGCGGCAAGCGAAACCAAGGCAAGCACGATTTCCGTGCGCGCTGCGTCCGGTCTGCTGTGCGCACTGTTCGTGCTTTCCTGGTTCGGGCGCAGACCACACCAGATGTGGACCCACCCACGGGTCATCGCCGAGGCCCAGGACGTGCGCAAAGGAACGCGAACCGCGGACCCGCACTTCCAGACTGATGTGTCCGCAGCCATGCGTTGGCTCGAGGCAAAGGTGGCAAAGGACAGCCCACGTTGCATCGGTGCTCGCCCGGGGTTGACCGTAGTGCACCCGCTGCTGCGGCGCGGTGGCCCGACCCAGATGGGCCTGCGCTGGAACAGCACGCTACAGAATGAGCTCGCCGATGAGTTGCGCGCCGCTCGATGCCCCCTCTATGTGCACAAGCTGCATAGCTTCGACGTTCCCGAAAGCGCGTGGCCCCTCGGCGAGGACTTCTTTGCTCTAGCCGAGCTGTACGAAGCGCAGCGGCGCATCGGCCCAGCGCTGGTGGGCATGACTCTGCGCTCGAGTCCGGCTGTCCCGCGGATCGAAGTGCTGGAGGTCACCAGCCTGAGCCCTAAACGCCCCGTAGCGATCCCTGGACAGGTTCGCGTCCCACTGCCGAAACTCATCGACGGGCGCCACCCATTGCGGCTCGACTACACCTTGCACATGCGGCGTTGGCGTGCCTTCGCCGGCGGCACTCCACTGATCAAATGGCGCTTCAGCAGAGACGGCAAGCCCTTGGCGGACTGGCAGTACCTCTTCCACATGGCCGTAGGGGAGCGCACTCGAGCGTACTTGAGCGTGGAGCCCGAGGTTACTGAGCGACGCTGGCTGGCCGGGGAGGACATGCAACCCACCCGAAGCGCCGACACCTTGGAGCTACGCGCCGAACCCAGGGGATTGGCGTCCCCGAAACGCATCGCACTGACCTTGCACGAGCTCGGTCTAGTCAAGTCAGCTCGTGACCCGGTGGCCAAGCCGCCGAGGCGCTGCAACGGTGAGCAAGATCTGCTCGCTGCCATCAAGAAGGGCGAAGCCTGGCCGCGGCAAGTTTCGCCGCGACCAGATCAATTCAGCTTTCAGCTGCATCCCAATGGTGCGCTGGAGCCACCTGCAGAGGTCTTCTTTCCAATCGTGCCCTGCAAGGAAAGTTGCTTCTTCGCGGAAGTCGGGATCGACACGGGAGGCCCCAAGAGCGACGGCGCGACCCTGGAGACTCACATCATCGATCGGGGTGCCCGCCCACTTTTGGCGAAGCACTGGTTGAAGAAGGGCGAGCGGCGCCTGATCGAGATCCCTCTGGGGGGCTTTGCGGGCCGGGACGTCCTGTTGCGCCTAGGCAGCTATGGGCAAGACGGTCCCGATGGCGATTTCTTGTGGCTCTCGGGTGCGCGGGTCATGCGCTGCTCCGCGCGCTCCAACATTTCGGAGTCCGTCAAGCTCGGCCGCGCCAACGCAGTGTGGGGCTTGATCCAAGCGCGGGAAGGACACGTTCTAACCGATAACCGTGGCGCCGAGGTGCAGATACCAGTTCGCGTGATTGACGACACCTGCGCAAGCGTGGAGTTCGCGCTTCACAAAGAATACGACGCGAAAGGTGGCATGGACTTCTTCATGGACGTCGTCGTGGACGGACTTCGTCACCGAATGACGGAGGGGCGACTGGAAGGCAAGGCGCCGTTTCAACGCGCCAGTGTATCACTCCACGACTTCGCTGGTCGGGGCGTTAGCGTGCACCTTGGTGCGAAGCCGGCGTTCGGCGGCGGCGAGTTTTTCGCCTTCCTCAATCCTCAGTTGGGGCCCTGCCAATGAAGCTGCGTCGGGCACTGCCTTGGTTGATCGCGGCATACTTCGTAGCCACGGTCGCTTGCAACGCCTACCTCTGGCACGAACAACTCACCCTGCGCGCTCTGGAGTATCGACGCTTCGATTACGAGTGGGAGCTACAGCTCCCCTGGCGAGCGGCCAAAGGAGAGTGGTCCGCCTTCGACTTCGTGTATCCGGTGGGCCCCCTCTGGCAACTGCTGGCATGGTGTGGCGCTGCCCTCGTCGGTCGGGATGCCCAAGGGCTGGTCGCGGGCCAGCACCTGGTCTTCCCCTTGGTGTCAGTGCTCATCTGCGGTTTGATCACGCTATTCGTCACCAAGGACCCAGTTCGACGTGCCGTCGTGATGCTCGGACTGTGCCTGCTGTCTTTGCACGATGACGTGCGCTCCTTGCGATCGATCGCGTCCGTGGCGCTGGTGATTGCGTATGTGCCTCTCACTTCGCCCAACCAGAGTCCGGACTCGCCCCAATCGCGAAGCCTGCGCAGCTGGCAACAACCCGCTCTGACTGCTCTAGCTTGGGCGTTCGCGGGTCTGCTTGCATTCGACAACCTGGTGCTCGGGCTTGCCAGCATGGCCAGCATGGCCGCCGCCGAAGTCGCCGCCAGCCGCAGGCTTCGAGCGCCAGCGATCCGACTGTTCCAAACGCTTGCGGTTGGAACAGCGCTATCCCTGGCCTTCGCCCTTTCACTGGAGCGATTCGGCAATGGGCCAGTTGCACTGGCTCGAGGCGTGATGAACGTAGTGCGAGACTACTCCATTACCCAAAGCGATGATGCCGGCGGATTCTCGGTCTCCAGCGCACTGTTCTTCCTCACGCTAACGCTTCTGCCGACAGTCGTCTTTCTCACACGACAGCGGCAGGATTGCACCACTGCCATGTGGCTCGCGGGAGTGTTCCCCGGCGTGTTCAGAGGCATCTTGCGCAGCGATCCCGAGCACGTCTACGCCTCCTTGGCGCCCCTCGCCGCCGTTCTCTGCATCATCTGCGTGCGGAATTGGGGCAAACGCCACGTGATCACAGCCTGGTCAGGTCTGCTCAGCGCCGGGTTCATCTTGGGCTGGTTCGGTGGTCACGCTGACCGCGCCTCGGCTTGGCAGCCCACCAAGATTGCAGATGCGTTGGCCCTGCGCTTTGGCGCTGGCTTTCCCAAAGCAACGGCCAACTACCAGAGCGACCTAGGGCGAGCCATCGCATGGATGCGGGACGAAGCGTCCGCTGGTGCGTCCTGCATCAGCGTGCCGCACGGCATGGGCGTGGCTCACCCGTTGGCAGATGTAGGTGGGCCAACCAAGACCCTTCTGCGTTGGTCTGCAACCCGACAGAAAGAAATCGGTGAGAAGCTGCGCAAGGCTGCGTGCCCGCGAATGGTGTTGCGGCTTGAGTCCTTCGACTGGCAGCCCGCGGTGCACCAATGGGCCCTAGGACCGGACTTCGTGATCCGGGCGCAATACTACGAGCCAACCGTACGCCTGGGGCCCGCACTATTTGGAGCACGACTACGCGACAAGCCCCTGGTACCCAAGCGAACGCCCATTCCGGTCTCGCAGGTGTTGCGAAAGGAGGCTCTGCCTGTTCCAGGCAGCATCGAATTGTCCTTTCGACGCCCGATTCCAGAACATCATCTGATTGAGCTGGATTACGAAATCTCGGTCCCGACGCTCCGACGCATGGTTGGTGGCATGCCTTGGCTGGAGGTTCAGTTTTTCGACGGGGAGGAACCTCTGGCGCGTCGAATGCTCCTGCCCGGACTCGAGGTGCACAACCGTATCGCGCAAGTATTGGCACCGGTTCCGGAAGCCGCAGAGTGGCACTGGAGTGGAGTACAGCCCGCGCGCAACCCGCGTCGGGCCACGCGCATGGTGATTCACTCAGTCGCGCGAGACGCTTCGGCCAACTACATGGCGATTCGAGTTCACGCGTTGACCGAGCTGGTGCTCAGCGATCCGGGCAGCTTCGAGTCCGAGGCGTGCGAAGCCGACGTCGACCTGGATCGGCGAGCTCAATCTGGGGCATTTGGACGCTTCACGGAAGCGACGGCGGAAGACGGTAGGATCGTGCTGCCACCCAACCCACACCCCGAGCCACCCGCCGAGCTGTTCTTGCCCGTTCGCCCCTGCCCAAACTCTTGCTTGTTTGCTCGAGTGGCGCGTGAAAGTAAAGCCGGGGACGGCGCTCACTTCGACGTGCATGCTCTCGATGGTCGCCTCCGGCCGCGATTGGCGCGACTAGAGCTACTGCCGGCGAGCTTTCCCAAGGCCCTGGAGCTGCCTCTTGAGCAGTTCGCCGGCCGTGAAGCGCTGTTGCGCTTCGCCGTCGAGCCCGGCGAAAATGCGGACGGCGACACCTTAGTCATCCAAAGTGCCCGCGTCGCACCCTGTGTCTCGCGCAAGAGTTTGATCCAAGAGTTGCATCAAGCTCGATTGGAAGTCGCGCGGGGAACCGCCGTCGCAACAGAGGACGGCATTTCGATGGTTCCGGAGCACCAAGGTTCGCCACCCGTAGACGCGCGACTGGGTGTCGAAGTCAATGCCGGAGACTGCATCGCTTTTGCGGTTGCACCGGATGCGGCGAAACCGGTCGGGGTTGCAATCGAGGTGGGAGTCCTCGAATCCGATGTCGTGCGACGTTTGGTGCGCGAAGAGTTCAAGCCGGGCGAAACGAAGCCGCGGGAGTTTTCGAACTTGCCCTTGGAGTTGTGGAAGAACAAGTGGGTCAAGCTCCGCTTCTCGGCCTGGCCTCTCGGGCTCGGGGACACCCCTCGAGCTTTGGTACTGCGTCCACGGCTCCACACCTGCGGTAAGCCAGCGCCCTGGGGGAGCCATGGCGGGTGAGCTCTGGCCTTGGCGCGGCGTGCGGCCGAACGTGCGCGCCGTCGGAGTGCTGGTGGGCGGTCTCGCGCCCGGAAGCCTTCGGCAGCGCTTGACGAGGAGACGGACTCGACAGGTCTTGGAGCACGCGCTGCAGACTGTACCAGCCACGCGACTCAAGCTCGACGTGGATCAGCTGCAGCAGCCGCCGCGTCTCCGTGACTTTCCGGCGACGACACGAGCGGAGCTGTTGGAGTTTCCGAGCGCCGCCCATATCTCGACAGCAGCAACCCTGGTCGGGCCCGTCGACGTGTCGAGCGGCACGACCGGGCCCCGAGTCCCGGTCGTCCGAGACACGCTGGACATCGCCGTCGGGGATGCGATCTGGATTCGCACCTACGCGCGTTTCGGATGGAATCCCCGCATGCGCCGAGCGCGGCTCAGACACCCGGATCCCGCCACGGATCATCACCCGATGAGCAGACTCCGATCGCGTATGGGATTGCCTCAGCCGATCGAGATCTCGACGGCACTGCCAGTAGAGGTACAAGCCGACGCCCTGCTCGAATACTGCCCCGACTTGATCCACGGAAGTCCGCACGAGATGGCCACCGTATGCGATGAGCTGGCGCGGCGAGCTGTCCGTCTTTCCTCCCCAAGCGCCGTCGTCTGCGCTGGGGAGCCACTGTACGAGGACGTTGCAGAACTGATTCAAGATCGGCTCTCTGTTCGCCCAAACCAAGTTTACGGTACCGCGGAAGCCGGGTTGATCGCCTGGAGCTGCAGCGCCGGCAGCTTGCACTGCAACTCAGACGTCATCGTCACCGAGCTGACCAATGACGGTAGCGACGGGCGAGCGAATCTGTGGGTGACGACCCTGTTGCGCCATGCGATGCCGCTGATCCGCTTCGCGACCGGAGACGTCGTGCTGCCCGCCGGGACTGAGGCGTGTGTCTGTGCGAGCAGCTGGCCCCTGCTAGGCGACCTGATGGGTCCAGAATCTAGCTTCTTGGAATTGCCGGGTGGCGGGCGAGTTCCCGCACGTCGAGTTGCGGCAGTCTTGGCGGGGCTCGGGGGCTCTCATCGCTTCGCGATGGTGCAACCTGACGCCGGTCCAGTGGTCGTAGATGCCCTACAAAGCGTAGTTCAAACCTCGCGGGAGCGGCGCGCGGTCCGCCACGCTCTGCATGGGCTTGTCCGTGGAGAGTTGCAGTTCGAGGTGCGGGGCTGTGAAGCGCTCGCGCTGGGAGAGACTGGCAAATACGCCCTGGTCCGTCGTAGCCGGAGCCAGGCGTGACGCGCGTGGCGTGGCGTGTTGCCACGGCTGGCGGACTTTCGAGCTTTCGCCCGGCCCCTCTCGCAACCCGCGCGATTCATCTCGCCCCTGGTGAACGCTTCGGGCCCACCCGGTTCACGGAGTACGGGTTTCACGACCGGGAGGTCGCGCTACTCGTTCCCATCGCAACCCCGCAAGGTTCCAGCTTGCGGATCGGCAACGAACAGGTCGACGTCCAACCGGGCGAAGTCCACTGGCTCGACGTGGCTAGAGGTATCTACATCGACAACCCAACCCAAGAGCGACGCCACGACGTGTTGTGTACCGTTCCGACGACACACCCCCTCGCGCTAACCGTTCAGCAAGGATGCGTCCGTGCCGAGCAACCACCACCCGCCTGGGAGTGCCGCGCTCGCCGCGCTCTCCGCTCGCTGCCAAATGCAGTTCAGGGCCGAGTGGAAGCCACGGGGCGCCCGGTACTATCGGCTATACGCTCGGCGCAGGTTCTCTCGCAGCTTGAGGAGTTGCAGCATCTGCAGGTCTGCGGGGCAGAAATCGACGCGGACATCTTCGCCCCCTCCGCCGAGGCGGATTCAATCAGTGCGTGGCTTGCACCCACTGCTCCGCCGAACAAGGTTCACCTCGCACCGACACAGCTGCGGCATGCCCTGCAGTCCGCGCGAGGCCGGGGCAGCCTGAGCTTGGCGTTGCTTCCACGGGTCGCAAGTCAGCTGCTCCCGAAGGGGTTCCTGCGCGCCCCGGGTTCCATCAGCGTGAGAGTGCCAACCAAGGACGCCCTCAACCGCTGGAGCGCTGGGGAAGCACCGCTCGGAAAGTATCGGCGACGATCAGAGCGGGTAGGCGTGCAAGTAGACATATGTCACAGCGCCGAAGCCCTCCAACGTGCTCATTTCGACTTCTATCGCCCCTTCCTAGCGCGGCGATTCGGCTCCGCCGCCAATCCCCACGCGTTCCGTGCCTACGAGCTGTACGACTGGGAAGTCTTGAGCGCGCGCATCGGCGACCGTTGGGTGGCGGCGGGGACGGCGTTGCTCCACCACGATCGCTATCGCTTCCTGTGCCTCGCCTACGAGAAGGGGCAGGAGGCCGCTGCTCACGCGCTCTATGCAGGAGCCCTGCGACGGGCCGCCGCCCTCGGATTGCCGCTGATCGACCTCGGGCCGGAGCGCCCTTTTCTTGGTGACAACGTGCTGAGCTACAAGCGGCAATGGGGCGCGAGCCTCGCGCCAGATCCCTGGAGAACGCACACGCTCGGAATCGGTTACGCAGAGCGAAGCGCAGGGCTCGATGCGCTTCTGACGCGCTCGCCTCTGCTTGTCGGAACCGGGCCCTGCTTCACGATGCTCACCCCCCAACCCTCCGAAGCCGCAGCACGCTTTCGGGATTGGTGTGCGTTCAAAGCGCGGCCGCCGCCCCGCGTCTGCTGAGGTATCCGGCGGCGGAATCGACCGCCGCCTGATACCAGCTTCGCCAGCGCCGCGCTTCTTCCCTAGTCGGGAGCAGAAGCTTGGCGTTCACATCCTCGGCGGCCTCGACAAAGCTCGATGGGAAGTCCGTGGGGTACGTGCGCCAGAGGGAGTCCGACCAGAACACTTCGCCGCCTTGGTGTTCTTCGCGAAGCGCTCGGCGTTTGATGTGCTCCAAGTAGTGAACCCCGCTTTCGGCGTTCGTTGCATTGAAATATAGGACGAACTTTTCCTGGCGGGCGTGCCCAGGCACCGGCCGCGCACTGATGTGCGGCAGCCGGTAGTCGAAAATGACGGCGTCCCCGGCTCGAAGCGGCAATCGAATTCGCCTCAACTCGCGGAGCCCCCTGTCCCGTAGGCGTTTCAGCGCGTACGCCAGCCGAGCCGGCGCCTTGGGAACGGGCATGCGGTGAGCTGCTGGCACAATCTCGAGCCCGCCTCCGCCGACTCCGTTGTCCTGCAGGTAGATGCCGCATTTGGCCACGCCGAAATTCGGATTCGCGAGTTCCGCACGCGCACCGTCGGGGTCGCTATCCGCGTGCCACACACCATACATGTCGTGCTGGGCGCAAAGATCGGGAACCGTGTAGTAGTCATGCCCCAGGGACGCTCTCAGCCCAGCCACCACAGCATCACAGAAGGATAGTCGCATCAGGGCCCGATGGTCCTGCAACTGCTGCAGTCGCAGGAAGCGCGGCGAGCCATTCGCCTCGAAGCGGCGGCGCAGCTCGGAGCGCAGAGCTTGCACTTCGCTCGGACCCAGAACCCCCGGGAGGATGCAATACCCGTCTTGCTGCAGATTGGGTCGAGCGCTCATTCGGTCCTAGAGGGCAACCTTCCCCGCAAGCGGCGTCAACGCCAAAGCGTCAGCTAGGGCGAGGTGGCGCGCCACACCGTCCTGGGTGCCGCTCCAGAGCGCGAGTCTGTCGCTGCTGGGTGCTTCGACGACAAGGGGCGCCCGCGCCAACAGCTCCAGGCCCCGCTGAGACTCCGTGCCGAGCCTGAGGCCAAACGCCCGATCGCAGTAGGGCGACCGAGAAAAGCGCGCCAACCACTGACGTTTGTAGTGCATCACCGGATCGAGCACGAAGGGTGGATGGAGACCCAACTCGACATGGCTCAGCCGGCGGGACTGGGCACGCCGAAACACCGAGATGTAGAGCGCGTGGCCGGCACCCATCGCACGAATCGAGCGGCTCCCGTCGCGGAATCCCAGTTCCACGAAGACGTAGTCCGCCCCGTCGCGATAGCACGCTGCCGAGGCGACCCACTGCCCGAACTGCGTGATGGCGAGCACTTCGGCCGGTTCGGTGTGGCGCTCGTATTCTTCGAAGGCACGCAAGCGCGCGCGCGCGCCGCGCAGAGCCCGCTGAGTCGGCGCGTAGAAATCGACATAGAAGCGCTTCCAGGCGTCACGCCCGAAGCACAGCTCGGTTTGGAACTCGGCGCGAGCCATCTGCCGCGCGTACTTCCCGAAGGGGGGCACGCTAGCCTCCAGCCGAGCGATGATCTGTGAAACCTCCGCCTTCAAAGACAGCCTTCGCGGCGCAACGGACCAGGGCTTGGAAAGCCCTCGGGCATCGATCAGGGGCAGCGACACCATGACCAGGTCCCCGAGTTCTTCTAGGCCCCGCAAGGCAGCCGACGCACGCAGACGGGGCAGGAACTCCAAACGTTCCAGTCGAACCACCCCCGGCAAGAAGTGCCGGGACAGCAGGTAGCGTTCGCGACTGTCTCCCACTAGCACCAAGCGAAACTCTTGGCCGTCGTCGGTGCGTGTCCGAAACACGGCCAGAGCTTGGGGCTCTGCATCCCGGCCGCGGAGGCCCAAAGGAAGCGTCGTCGGCAGTCGCGCATGAGCAGTCACCGAACAGCACCGAGCTGTCTGAGCACACGGTCTGCGCGATAGCTCAGCCGCTCCAGCCACCCTGGGCGAGGCGCGCGTGGAGGCTCAGGGAGTTGAATACGGCTGGCGGCGAAGAATGTCTCGAGCCGGGCGATGAATCCGGCCAGGGTTTCCGGCACCGCGTGGCAGTAGTCCGGCGAACATGCGAAGTAGATGACGTCGGGAGCGGTATCCCAGTTCCGACCGAAGAAGTCCTCGATTGCCGTGTCGATGCTCGCCCGCGGCGCAAGACGCGACGCGAAGTAGTCGAAGTCGAGGTCCAGTTCTTCACCGGGCGCGATACTTTGCTTGGGATCCAAGCTCGCCATGCCCCGGAATCTCAACGGGACCCAGCCATGTCTCCATCGCGAAATCAAGCTTTGGGGCAAGTCGGTAGCGAAGGCCACGGTGCCGAGATCGCGATCCCTACCGCCGTGAGGCCCGTGGACCCAACGAATGGACTGAACGCGACGCTCCAATACTGCGTGAGAGAGGAAGTTGCCTCCATCCACGCCGCCCTCAAGTAGGCGAGGATCTAGCCGGGCAGCGGCACGGCCACACACTTCGTCCACAACCAATCCTCGCAGGTCGCAGTGAGCATCGAAGCGAAGCAGCCGAAGACCCCTCTGATTGGTTCGGCGCCACAGATGCAGGAGCGCGGAATGATCGTTGGCGACGTAGAGGGTGGTCACGTGGCTAGTATGCGGCGAATCGGCGTCGTACGCCGCGCCAGGGCGCGGAGCTGGCGCGTCGCCAGTATGGTGTTGAGGCCGGAGAGCTCTGCGTCCAAGTCCAAGATGTCTAGGCCCGCGGGCTCCCGCAGGCCACGTCCCCCACAGCGCCAGAGCGTGGGGCGTGGCCCAAAACTGATGGGTGAGAGGCTGTCCACTACTGTTCGGACATCCGGGGACCAGTTGCGCACTGAAAGTGCCAAAACCGTAGGGGCCGCGCTGCGGCAGTGCAGGGTTGGACCAAAGCCGGTCTTGAAAGCGAACAGCCCGTCGCGAGCGAAGGGTTGGCTCCGGGTCAATCCCAAGCGGCTCGCGCCGATGCGCTGCGCCCACTGTCGGCTGCGGATGACGAGCGCCACGTCAGCTCCGTCGCGCACCAGGGCGCCGCTGCCGTCGAGCACGCCGCCCGCCCAATGGTCGACTACGCTATCGTCGCCTTGTCGCATCACATTCAGGGCGCCTGCGACGACAGCGTCACCGTCGGACAGAAACAGCAGGTATCCACGCCTGTACCCCCGACGCAAGTAGTCCTGGGGCCGGCGATAGGCTTCCGCCCCATGACGCGAATCCAGAGTGGGGACGTACAGGCGTTCGTAGAAGAAGTGAAAAGCCGCGGGGTCACGATGGATGGTCACGCCATAGCTTCGCGCGGCGCAACCAGTCCAGCGCCGCGAGATGTCGCGTGCCATTCTTGGAGAGTCGCACTCGAGGTCGAAACTGACGAACTTCGGCATGACGATGTTGCCACGGGCCGCTAGCTCCCTCACACGCCATCGGGGAAACTCCGTTAGCGTGAGCTGAGGGCTTGCGAAGCGTGGCGCCAACGAATCCTCAAGTAGCCGTCGCACGGACGCCAACAGGCGCGCGTCCCAAACACGAACTCGCAGGGCGCCGCCCGCCAGAATCTCGTCGTGGCGCCTGCCCCTTGGCCGTCGCCACACCCTCGCCGCTCGAGCCGCCGCCCATGACCGCCATGAACTCATGGGTACTTGCCCCACTGCCCCAACCAACCCACCAAACGGCGTCGATACTCGCTATTCGTCGCACGCAGGCAGTTGGCGCGAAGGGCTGCGACGCTCAGCTGGGGCGCGGTGCCGACTCGGACACGGCTAGCCACTTTGGCGACACGCCGCGCAACCTCTTGACGGTCTTCGCCCCAACCGAGCACCCAACCTAGCGGCGTCACGAAGCTTCGCGGGGGCGGAGCGACGTAGTCACCCGCCTGCACCAGTTTGCGCACTTCCGTCCGGGGCGGCAGTGGCGATTCGCAGTTCAGACTGACGACGCACCCAGCCTCCGGACAGCGCAGGTAACGAGCTCGACAGTAGGAAGCGCCGGACCTGACCTGGCCCACTTCCCCCAATGCGAGTTTCAGCGCCAATTCAACGGGCCACACGCCCTGGGTCACCTCCACCATGCGGGGGATCGGTCCGCCACCGGGTCGCGGCGTGACTTCCAGCAGCGTGGCGCCATCCCGGTTCATCACCATTTCGAAGTGCACCACCGCATCACCGATCCCAACGGCCTTCGCGCTTTGCTCGGCGACTCGCCACACCTCAGAGTCAGCTAATTGACTGGGCATCGCCTCCTCGTGAGTCGAAAAGTATGGCAGGTCCACACTGGTCTTATCGCTCACTCCGAGAGGCGTAAGCTGCCCGCCTCGTATGAAAGCATTGGCCGCAACGGTGCGACCGACAACCAGCTCTTGCACCAACACGCCTGACCGACGTGCATCGGTCCACCGTGCACCCCGAGCGACGGAATACGCTCGGCGCATGTCCTCTTGTCGATGAACTGCGCTCACTCCAACGCCGCCAGCCAAGTCCCGGGGTTTGACGACAACCGGAAGCCCGAGCTCCTGCATGGCGCGCTCCGCGTCCCTGTAGGAGCGCGTCAGCTGCGTTCTCGGTGCTGCAACACCGGCGCGGGATAGGGTCTCGCACAGCGCCCACTTGTCTCGGCACCGCTCCACGACCGAAGGAGTGGCACCGGGCAAGCCGAGGGCGTCGGCGATGCGAGCCGTGATTCGAAGGCACTCTTCGTGGACCGTGAAGACCGCATCGACTTTCCGCCGCTGGGAGGCCGCGACGGCGGCGCTCAGCGCCGCGTGCTCGTCGCCAGGGTCCACGAGGATCAGCTCTCCAAGGATGCGTGCGACCTCCGAGCGGTCCCACTGCCACCAGGGTGCGCGGCGCCGAAGCACGGCGAGATCGAGGTCTGATCGTGACTGCTTCAATCGCCAGAGTTGATCCAGGGCCTCGGTGTTGGATTCCCGGTCGGCTTGCACGACCAGCACGCGCGGCACTAGGCGCCTACTTTCTCCGTGGCTGCCAGGGCCGGACCCGAGAAGGCCTCTGCCGACGCGCCATGCAGGTAGAAGGTCGAGTAGGGCACCGAGAACATGGTCTTGCCCTTCTTTTCGAGACGCTTTCCAACCATACGCGCGAGAACCGCCGCCCGTTTTGCTGAGATGAAGCGGCAGCGCTCCAGTTCCTTTCTTCGGTAAAGCGTGAGTTGGGGAACCGGACGCCGAAGCTGCAGAGGCACGTGGGCAAGCCAATCCGAAGCGAGATCCGCCGGTGGCCATAGTGCTGCGCCGTCCGGTGCCAACAGTTTGGGAGACACGGCCGCTACTCCCGGTCCTGCTGCCTGCTCCAGCAGCGGCACTAGCCACTCGTTGCCGTAGGCTTCGACGTCTGGGTGCGCGACGACGACCCAATCTGACGCGCAACCCTCGAGCGCCGCTTGAACCCGAGCGCCGAACTTCATGCCTTCATCCACGCTGACGAGGCGAGCGCCGCGCGGCAACTTGCCACGCGACCTCCGAGCGGTGACCGCCACGAGTTCCACGTCGAGCACGGTGTGTTTGGCCAAGGAGCGGAGGCAGCGTTGCAACGCCTTGGGCGTACCGATGTCCGGAATAATGACGCTTACGGTCGGTCGACTACCTGGGTCGTGGCGAATTCGGAATGTCCGCGGGCGAGGCCCGCGCATCACCTCGGCACTCGAACCTTGGCGCCAAGCGGCTTCCTTTAGAACCTGCTCCTCCAGCCGTGCCACCTCTTGCTCACGAGCCACTCGCTCCACTTCCGGACGAAGAGCGGGAACGTGAATCATGCAAAGAACTGCGGGAACGCGAACTGCACTTCGTATTCGAGGCGCAGCCCGCAATGCTACGTCGTAGGCCAGTGCATCAAAGGGGAAGCTAGCCACGCGCTCCCCAGGGGCGTCGACAAGCGCAGTGCGATACATGACCCCCCGGCCCAGGAAGCTGCGGTGTAGGAGCAGGTGGTGCGACCAGGGCGCTTTGCGCTTGGGCGGTCGGGGAACGTTGCTCTCGTCGACTTCTTGTTCATAGGAAAACGCCAGATCCGCATCGGCATCCCGGGCGGCGAGCACCAGCTCACCGAGAGCGTCCAGGCGCAATAGGTCTCCGGGTGCAAGCATGAGCAAGAACTCGGAGTCCTGGACCGCGTGATGGGCAAAGGGCTCCGCGGCGTCTTCGATGCGGATGAGTTCGCGCCCGTCGGCCCGAAAGCGGTCCTCCAGAAGCGCGAGGCGCTCGCGCAGGCTGGTATCCAGGGGGGCTGGGGTCACCAAGACTGCCCGCCAGTAGGGATAGTACTGTCGGCGGATCTGCTCCAAGGTCCAATCGACGTAGTCGGGTTCCTCATCCCCCCGGATGCAAACGACTGCTGCAACGACTAGCGGATGCTTCATGTTGGATACGAGCTTGCGCCACTCGAATAGTGAGCGCGCAGGCGGCTCCAAGGGCCGCCCCATGGTCGCTCGAGCTTCATCCAAACCGATGGACTCTTCCACCAAACCAAAGCCGTCGAGGGCGCGCTGCAACCGATGTTTGACCCGACGACTAGCGAACTTTCCCGTCTTCCGCAGAGCGTCAGGCAGGCCGTGGGTCTTTGCTTCGTCTCTGAACAGAACGACGTGCTTCTTGAGTTCGTAGGCAGGAGCGGGCAAGTTGTCCAAACTCGCTCGACGCTCACCTCCAGGTGCGCTGCGGGGAGCTTTGGCCCACGTCAGCAGCGGCTCCAGCTGTACCGCTGCGCGCAGTTCGCGCTCCGCATACTGGCGCCCACGCTGACCACGCTTTGCGGCGTCGCTTGGGTGTTCGACGAGGTGGGCGATCGCGTCGGCGAGTGGCCTAGGATCCCCCGGAGGCGCGGTCAGGGCAATGCCCCGCTTGTCCAGGTCTTGGCTTATCTCACTCAGTCGAGTGCATACGATGGGCAAACCAGCAGCGAGCCAATCCAACATACGCGTGCGGGCGCCAAGAACACCCTCGTAGGTGAAGCGATCGACCAGGAGCGACGCGTTGGCGACTTCGTAGTATCCGAAGAGTTCACTGGTCTGTACCCATCCCGCCAGTTCGTACCGGCTACGATTCGGTGAGCGGTGAACCAGTTCCTGGAACTGCGCGTAGGCATCCACATGATGACCCGGGATGCCACCTCCCGTGGAGATGAACGACAGCTTCGGAAAGCGCTTCATGCTGCGCTCCACGGCTTCGAACATGGTGACGGGATCGATCCAAGTGTTGAACCCCCCGCTCGAAAGCAGCACAAACGGAGCCTTGGCGTCGCGGGGGTCGCGTCGAATACGGCCGTAGAGTTCGAGCTCTTCGTCATCGATGCTGTTGGGGGCCGCGGTGATCAACTCGGTGCCGTCGTTCGCCGCGGTCAACCTCCCCGCCAGTCCCAGTTGGCCTATCAGAGCGAGCCGTTGCGCTCGCGAACACGTCGAGAAATGGTCAGCGCGCAACAGCACCGGCAGAAACTTGCGGTGCCACTCGGCAATGTTGTCGTCATGCCCGAGGCTGCGAGCCTTGGCCTGAGCCTCTGCCATGGGATCGCCATTGACGTCCGCCCAAAGCGGCAGGTCACCGGCAAAGTTCACGGCCACCGCCGCTGGGTCGCGATTCACTCCAACCACACAGTCAGGTTGAAAGTTCGCGATTCGGCGGCGAATCCAATCCGGACGCTCGTGGCAGAGGTGCTCGGAGATACTCCAAATGCCAACTCCATCCCGCTCGACCAACGTCTTCTTGTCCGATGGCCAACCCTCGTAGGCGTGACCACGGATCGAGAACAGCAAGACCTCGTGTCCACCCCGGGCAAGGGTCCGCGCGAAATGCCAGGTTCGGAGCGCGAGAGCGAATAGCCGCGTGCTCTGCTCCCAGCGCATGGGCCCGAGCCCAAACATAGCGATGCGCGACATGTCTACCGGGCCCCCGTGTCATAGACGACGTCATCGTCCCGGGGCACGCCTGGGCCCGAGTCCCGAAAACTCAGCAGCGCCAAAAGATAGGCGCGAGTGCAGACGCGCCGTTCACCCATGTCTCGGGACGACAGGAAGGCTGCCTCAGACGGCAAGAACTGGAACGCCAGCTCGCGAAGTGAATAGTTGCGATAAACGAAACGCATGCGGCTTTCGTGATAGCGCCGGAGGTACTTTCTGGTACTAGCACCGCCACTGGCGGCGGACTCGTGATGCTCCACGACCGCCCGGGGGTTGTAAAGCACGCGATAGCCTGCTCGCCGAGCTCGGACGCACAGTTCCGTTTCTTCGTAGTAGGCCGGGAAGTACGCGGACGAAAGGAAACCGACCTTGTCGATCACGTCGCGCCGGGTGCCGATGGCAGCACCACAAACGTATTCCACGTCCGCTTCCCGGTCGTATTGCCCCACGTCATCCTGGCCCCGACCGCGGTGTTCGCTGCGGGCGTTAGGGAACAGCACACCACCGGCGTGCTGCAGCACTTGAGTGCCGGGGTGTAGGATCTTGCATCCCACAACGCCAACACTCGGTGTAGCAAGGCTCTTGAGCATTTCACCCAACCAATCCGGCGTCGCCCGCGCATCCGGGTTCAGGAGCAGGATGTTGTCGGAACGAGCACGCTCCAATGCAAGGGTGTTGCCACCAGCAAAACCAAGATTGCGCCGAGACTTGATGAAGCGCACTCTTGGGTAGGTGTCGATGATCCCATCCACAGGGGTGGACGAAGCATTGTCGACGACGATGATTTCGAAGTCATCCCGAGGAAAATCGGAACGCTCCAGAGAATCCAGGCACTCCAGCAAATACGGGCGGGTGGAGTATTCAACGATGATGACTGTTGCTTGCACGCGGCTGATTCCAGGGCCTAGGGCAGTGTGCTGACGAGGTAAGCGCGATGGTGGGCAAACAGCGGGGACAGCCAGCTTTGGCTTTCGAAGGTGGGGTGCCGCCGCATCGAACGCAGCAGCTCGGCCGGGCGGTCCTCTTTTGCCCACGGAAACGCCTCGGGGCCGTAGCGAAACGGGGAGCTTTGGCGGTGGCGCAGCCCAGGAGCAAGCCGACTCAGGGATCCATCGAGGAGGCCGGTTCCCGGCGGAACGAACAAGTCGGGCCACCAAGGGCAGTCCACCCAAGCTCGGGCGTCGATCTTGCCGAGGCGCCGAAGCACGGGCAGCAGCGCCGCGGGTCGAGTCGACCTGTGGTCGAACAGCTCGGGCTGTCGGTGCTTTTCAAACCGACGGACAACCCGTCGCAGCAGGGCGCCGTAGCTATGCGCGTGGGTGATGAAAACGGCGAGCTTTCGAGTTCGCTCGGCAAGGCTGCGCAGGTAGAGTTCCCAATCGTCCCGCAACGGCAGCGCGTTGAAGCAAATCGCCGCGTCCCAACGTCCCCTCGGGACTGACGCGGCATTGACCGCGGTCAACCGAGATTGGAGGCCGGCCTTTTCGTAGACTTGCTGTACATCCGACAGCCGGTCGTGTGACGGGTGAACGACCGTTACTTCCCAACCCAGGCGTGCCAGTCCCAGTGCATGAAGCCCCGGCATGCCGGCGAAGCCATCCTCGGGTCCCTCGATGACGCTCTGGGTTGGACCGGGCGCGGCGAGCCACGACGAAATTCGATCGTAAACTGCCGCGCGCTCGTAGGCTGTGCCGAGACCGTAGTCTTCCACCCGCACGTCCAAATGCTGAGAACCAGCTGGTTTTCCTCCAAAGCTGGACGGATGTCGAGCCTCATGCGATTCTATTGGCTGGCTTGTCATGAATACCGCTCAGCGCCATCGTACCCTATGGATCACCGTGGCCGCGCTAGTCATCGCCGCGTGCTCCGCGAGCGACGACAGCGGTGGCGGACCGCCCAAGAAGCAACCCGCGCCCACGGACTGCAAAACTGTCTCGGATTGCCCCGCGGGGACCAAGGCTTGTGTAAACAACTTCTGCGTTTCCCAGGAGTGCCCGGATGCCGACGGAGACGGTGCTGGCGTTGGCCCAGGTTGCGCGACCTTCGATTGTGACGACAACGATCCCACCGTTCCGGCAAGCGGCGAAGTCTGCGACAACGGAAAAGACGACGACTGTGACGGCCTATCGGACGAGGATTGCCCGTGCCTTGACAACGGGGTTCCAGTTCCGGACGGGACTTCGCGAGCCTGCGGTGGCGACGGCGACTGCGCCGGTTTGCAGACCTGCGAAAACAGCAAGTGGGGCGCCAGCTGCGTAGGCGGCCGCGCACCCGCTCAAGAGATCTGCGGCAGCGGCAAGGACGAAAACTGCGACGGCGAGCAGAACGAAGGATGTTGCTCTGGCACGGAACAGGTTTGCCCCGGCACTGCCGTCTGCAGTTCCAACGGCATCTGCGACTGACCGATTTTTCACGCATGAATACGCCGTGGGGCGCAAGACGCCGTATCCCCGCCCGGTGACACTGGATGCGAATTCTGGTCACAGGTGGTGCGGGCTACATCGGGACGCCCCTTTGTGCACGGCTGGCGGCGCTGGGGCACACGGTACATAGTTGGGATCCAGGATTCTTCGGCTTCTACCACCCGCCGCAAACGGCCGGATTGGAGTTGCATCCGCGCCGAGTTCAGGCTCTTGGCTCGGACGATTTCGAGCGGCTGGAACCAGATTGGGTCCTGCATCTGTCCGGGCTGAGCAACGACCCCATGGCCAATTTTGCACCGGACATGAACTGGGAAGAGAACACCCGTGCCAGCGAGCACGTTGGTGCGCTCGCCAAGCGATTCGACGTGCCGCTTGTTTTTGCCAGCAGTGCGAGCGTGTATGGCTTTCAGCCGGACACGCTGTTGACCGAGGAAAGCGCGGTCCAACCGATCGGCTACTACTCGCAGTCCAAGGCAGCGGCAGAGCGCTGGTTGCTCGACAACTTGGAGCGCGTCTACTGCCTGAGGCAGGCGACCGTCATGGGCTGGTCTCCGCGCATGCGCTTCGACCTGCTGACCAACGGAATGACCTTGACCGCCTGGTCCGAGGGCAAGATCCGCGTCCTCTACGGCGGGCGGGAAGCTCGGCCCCAGGTGCACGTACTGGACTTGGTCGAGGCCTACGTCCGGATCATCACCGCGCCCCAGTTGGAACGCGGCGTCTACAACGTGAGTAGTTCCAATGACAACGTCATGACCCTGGCCAAAGTCATTCAGTCTCTCCTGGATGAGCGGCACGAGCGCAAGATCGCGTTGGAGGTCACTGACGAGGAACGCAAGCATCGTAGTTACAACATCTCGAGTGCGAAACTAGAGGCCGCAACCGGTTGGCACGCTGCAAAGGACGTCAAAGCCACGGTGGATGAGATATGCGTTAAGCTCTCCGAGCCGGACTTTGATCCGCGCGATCCGCGCATGCTGAACATTACGTGGATGAAACTTCTGTATGAGGCGCAGGCCGTTCTCGACCGAACGGGTCGCATCGACACGTCCAAGCGCGACAATGAACGCTAGGAGTTCGGCTTTTCATCCAGTCACCCGCTACGCTTGTGCGGCCTGCGGAGCTCGCCGGTTCCAATTCTGCTACCCGGCATCCGGCCACTCGATCGTCCGATGTGAGCGCTGCGGCTTGGGTACCGCACTGCCCAGGCCAAGCCTGGCCTCGCTGCGCCGACTGTATGAGGATCCGAAGTACTTCGCAGGTGGCGACTTCTACCTCGACTACTTGGGTCACGCCGAAAGCTATCAGCGTTTGGCTCGTCGAGTCGTTGCTCGAGTTAGCCGCCACAAAGCCCCGCCGGGGCGTTGGTTTGATGTCGGCGCCGCCGCCGGCTTCTTCCTGAAAGAGGCGAGGGAGGCGGGTTGGGTGGTCTCGGGTATCGAGCCCTGCGGCCCGATGGCGGCGGTGGCGCGCGACGAGGGTCTTGAATTGGAGAATGCGCTCTTTGAGGAGGTGCCCCTGCAGGAAGGATCTCTGTCCGTGGTGGCCTTTCTCGACGTCCTCGAGCACCTTCTTTCGCCTCGAGATGCACTGCTCAAAGCCCAGCGAGCGCTAGAGCCTGGCGGATTGGTCGTAGTCCACACTCCCAATTTCCGATCCTTTGCAGCTCGCGTCATGCGCCAGCGTTGGCCTCACCTGACCCCTCCCGAGCACCTTCACTATTTCGACGCCGTTTCGCTGCGCCTGATACTGGAGCGAGCCGGATATGAAGTAGTGTCCCTAACCAGCTTGGGGCATTATTTCTCACTGCGAGAGTTGTCTCGCCGTCTGCTGCACGTGGACGTCGGCAATGGACCTTTCGGGAAGAAGATGCTCTACGTCGACGCTGGTGATCTGTTCGCGATTGCACGCGCACGCTAGGCGCACCGAGCCACGATGAAGAGCCCGGCGAATGCTTCAAACGCTTGGCCCAAGTGGCTGCCCAAGCTGAACCTCTTCGTCTTCTTCAGCGCACTGGTTGCCGTCAGCTGGGCAGAGTTATTCGAGGACGCACACGCCACTGGTTTTGGCGACTATCAGTTCTTTCACCACTCGTGGGAGGCTGCGAGTGTCGCCTGGTACCGCGAGGGCAGAGTACCTTTGTGGAACCCGTTTCAATGCGGCGGGATCCCTTTCTGGGCGGACCCACAAGCACAATTCTACCACCCGCTGTTCGCCTTGTCGGGTCCACTGGGCACCACCCTGGCGCTCAAAGTCTTCCTCTGCGTACACGCTCTCTTGGGATGCTTCGGCATGTACGTCTTGGCACGCCGCCAAGGTCTGCTTTGGTTTGGCTCCGTAGCTGCAGCCACGACCTGGGTGGGCTCCGGGTTCTTCGCATGGCATTGCGGCACGGGTCACGGCAACTTCATCGCGTTCTACTTGGCACCATGGGTGCTCCTATTGTGGCGTCTCTCAGTCGAGAACATCCGCTATGCTCCCCTACTTGCCGCCGTACTCAGCGCAGTCGTGTTCGCGGGGGGTGCGTATGCGTTTCCATTCTTCGTATTGCTGTTGGCAGTGGAGGCGACGCTGCAGTTCGTCCGCCCCACTAAGGGCAAAGAAACTCGCCCGGACGTGTTTGTCGCCGGATCCATCACCGTATTGTTAACGCTTACCTTGTGCGCTCTGCGCCTGTTGCCCATCGTCGAACACCTTGCGTACTACCCACGTAACGTCGGTGGCACGGACAGTGTGCACCTGGGTGAGCTGGTGCAAATGCTGACCCGTGACGACGTAGATAGTCCAGGTACGCGCTTCGGTGGGCATCCGTGGGTTTGGAGTGAGTACGGCAGCTTCATTGGATGGCCCGCTCTGGTTTTGGGTCTAGTCGGAGTGCTCCGCGCTACCGTCAAGGGCATCCATGGGCGACTACTCATCGGCGGTCTCGTCTTTCTCGCGCTAACTCTGGGCCATGCAGGCCTGTTGTCGCCGTGGACGCTGCTGCATCAGTTGCCGGTATTCAATTCGCTGCGGGTGCCGACGCGCTTCGTGGTGATATTCCTGCTCTACTTTTCGCTTCTGCTCGGCAGCGCCCTCGACGCATGGAGAGCACCGGCAACTCGACGCACTGGACGTTGGGCCAGCCCAACGACACCCTTTGCTTGGGTACGCCACGCGGGCCCGTGGCTGTGCCTACTCTGGATCGGAACGTCGTTGGTCAAGCACCACCGCTCCGTGCTGGACGGCATGTGGAGAGATCCCCCCGCCGCGGTGGACAGTTCGAAGCGCTCAGAGCGCTTCTACATTCGCGTGGTGCCCAAAGCCTACGAATCGCCCACGCAGCACCCCGCTCCTCCGCAATTCCCATCTGCCAACGTCGGAACCGGGTACTGCTACACCGGCATGGCATATCGCCCGGCCCCGGGAATCTGGGTCGGGCAAACGGCGCAGGTTCGCGCTACGTCGGGTGGCCGGGTCGAGTCATGGGGAAGTTCGACCCGCAGACTTTGGGCCGTTGTCACGCTGCCACGACCCGGGCGGGCAGTTTTCAACCAGACTTTTTCCCCGGGCTGGCGCGCTGACACAGGGAAGCTGACGGTGGATCGAGGTCGGATCGCGGTTGAGTTGCCCCCTGGGCGACACCGCGTCGAAGTCGAGTATCGTCCGGTTCTCTTTCCTTGGGCGATCGTGGTCTCGCTCGTGGGCTGTCTGCTTGCACTTCTTGTTGGCCTATTCGGCGCGCGATTCAAGCGCCTCAGCCAACGTCTGACGCTGATGGCGGGCTGCTTCGCACTGGCCGTTTTGGTGGGTTGGGGCTATGCGCGCGCGCCCAAGTGGGCGTATTCCTCCCAGGTGCCGCGGGAGTATCTGCCAAGTGGCGAGGGTGCGCAGTAGCCCCTTGAGCTGTGTCGCCATCCCCCCCATGCTTGAAGCGCAGTGAGCGACGAGCCGACCCGCCTCCCAGTCATCAGCGAAGCATATCGACCGCCCAACCTCGACGGTGGCGAAGGTGATCATGCCTCGCAGTCGCCGCTGCCGACGGGCACATCCTGCATCATGTGCGACGGGCTGTACGTCAAAGCCAACGGCGAGCTTCCGTGTTGGTGTGACGTGGGTGAAGACCTCATCTTGGACGTCATCAGTGCGGACAAGCTGATGGACCCGGCCTACGATCTGATAAACCACGAAAAGATCCAAGCGATTCGACAGGCGTTCCACGTTGAACGCAAGTTCCCTTACGAGGACCTGTGTTTTCGCTGCGCGATGGTCGAGTACGACGCGAAACCCAATCCATCACCCACACGCAGCAAAGTCGGCGTTCTGCACGTCGAGTCTTCTTGGCTCTGCAACTTGGACTGCCCGTTGTGCATCCCCAAGGCGGAGCGCAAGCGAATCAAGACGCCTCCCTACCACGTGGAACGAGATACTTGGGTTGCGTTGATCCACAACTTGCGCATGCACGGCGTCGAACACGTAGATGTGTTGCACTTCGAGGGGCGCGGAGACCCGCTAATGCATCCGCACCTCGCGCACCTCTGTCGCGTATTCAATGTCGTGTTTCCAAAAACGACCATCATGGCGACGACGAACGGCAACTTCCGCTTCGATCCCGCGCTGTTCGAGGGTGGACTCTCCCACCTGAGGATCTCGGCGGATGGAGCCCGGAACGAGTCCTACGCAAAGTACCGTCGTGACGGAAGCTTCACGCGCGTCGCCCAGTTCATGCGTGACGCAGTGGAAACCCGTAGGCGGCTCGGCAAGGAGTCCATCAAGATCGAGTGGAAGTACATCCTCTTCGAATGGAACGACGGCGACACCGAGATGCTAGAAGCCTACGCTCTGGCGGATGACCTCGGGGTCGAGCTCTCGTTCTGCCTCACGCCTTGGGCCGGCAAATCACTGCGCTTCGATCAGGAAACTCTGGATCAAAAGTTGGACCAGCTGATGCCAAAGGCTCAGAACCGCCCCACCCGACATGTGGAGCTCAGTATCGACGTGACTGAGTACTGAGACGGCGCGTTGACATGACGCGGTGGTATCGGCACGCTCGAAGAGATGCCTACACTGTCTGTCGTCGTGCCCGTTTTGAACGGCGCGCGTTTCATCGGCGACAACGTTCGCTCCCTGCTCGCTTATCTGGAAGCACGGGGAGGCGGCGAGTTGGTGCTCGTGGACGATGGCAGCACAGACGGCACGGCCAGCGTCGCGCGGGAGGCTTTCCAGCGAAGCAATACGAAAGTCCCTTTTCGTACTCTCACCAACGAGATCAACCGCGGGAAGGGTTACTCGGTGCGACGTGGTCTGCTCGCGGCGCGTGGGGAATGGCGGATCTTCGTCGACGCCGACCTCACCTACCCCTGTAACAACTTCGCCAACGTGGAGAACGCTCTGCGCCGCGGTGCGGATCTCGCAATCGCCAGCCGCGTGCACCCAGATAGCCGGTATGTGATGGCTCCGGCGTTCTTCCGTCACGTTTACACGCGCCACCACATGGGCCGGGTTTTCAACTCGCTAGTCCAGCGCGTGCTCGTGCAAGGTATTTCTGATACCCAGGCCGGACTCAAGGGGTTCCGACGACAGGCAGTCGTTCAATTGTTGCCACATCTGAAGATGAACCGGTTTTCTTTTGATGTGGAGCTGCTGTATGTCGCGCAGCGCACCGGCCTTCGGATCGAAGAAGTTCCCGTCTCATTCATCTACTGCAAGGAGCCGAGTACTCTGCAGTTGACTAGGGATGGCGCACACATGCTGAAAGACCTGTTGGCCCTTCGCACCCGCGGTCGTCGCGGCGACTACGACAACCCACCAGGCGTCGCCGCAGTAAAGGGCTCAACCGGCGACCCCGATAACAGGGTGCCAGGCCCGAGTCCGGCCTACAAGATATCCAAGTAGCCGCATGGCCGGTAGCCGCGGCGCTCGAGGGCGGCGCGCAATTCAGCGCTCTCGAGAGCGCGCAGTTCCTCGGGGCCTGCATGTCGCGCTCCAACGGTAGCGGCGGTCCGCACGGTAAGGCCTTCCCGGGGGTGCACGACCCACTCCACAACGTCCCCGCACAGACCCGCAGCAAGGGCGAGGGCCTGCGGCACGTACTTGGGACTACCTGTCAGCTCCAAGCCCACGACAGGCCGAACCGGCAAGCCCGCCCTTCGAGCGCGTCGCGCCATCTCCCGACCTAGGCGTCGGAGTAGGATCCCGCGCGGCCCACCCCGCCAAGGAGGAGCAGCTTCCAGAGGCACCCGTACATGCGGACAAGCTCTCCGCTTGGTCTCCCGCAGCACGACTGCGCGGATGCCAGGAAACGCATGGGCATGGTGATGGCCGTTGATGTGGGTCGGCGTAACCCCGAGGTCCTGCAGGGCGTCCAATTGAGCCGTCAATTCTCGTTCTATGCTGCGCGGGGAGAGCCCCCCAGAAAGCGCGCCAAGCAAAAGCCGCGGCAATCCGAGAAAGTTGCCGGCCTCATCCGTGATTCCAGGCTGAGCGCCAAATAGTGCTCGCCCCTCGGTCACACAAAAGTGTAGCCCGATACCTGTTCCCAGAGAGAGCAACTCGTCGATCGAATCTCGCGTTGGAGATGCGTTGACGCAGACGCTCACTTCCTTCACGAGCCCCGCACGAGCTGCTCTGACAACGCCGCGGTCAATCTCGGGGCTCATGCCGAGATCGTCGGCATTGAACACGACGACGCCGGTCACGTTCCCTCGCAAAGGTGAGCCGCGAGCACCCGGGAAATTGGAGTAGTACGCACGTCGACATCGACAACGAACCCCGCGCTGCGCACCAGTCGCTCCATGCTCCCATCAGCGCATAGACGAACAGGCACGCCCTGAGCACGATGATAGGCGGCGTAACTTCGGCCCCACAGGCTACGACAGGGGTAGAGCACGACGAGCGGGGCGCCGGGAAGAAGATGTCGGGAGATGCTCTGCAAAGCGCGATCGGGCCGGGCGCAGAATTCCAATGCTCCAAGGCAAATGGCCTTGTCAAAGCTTCGCTCGAACGCGAGGTTGCAAATGTCGCCCACGCGCGCGTCGATACCTGCTGCTTGCGCGGCACGGACCATTTCTGGCGATGCGTCAACTCCCAACACGACGGCACCAGCTTCCTGAAGCCACGCCGCATCGAAACCAGCGCCGCAGCCAGCGTCGAGAACCGTCTCGCCGCGCTCCACATCCAGCAGCGATCGAATCAGCGCCCGCTCCCGCCGCCGCAGCTGCCCCAAGGGGCCCCATCCCATGCGCCGGCGGTAGTCAGCGGCGCGGCGGTCGAAACGGGACCTGGTGCTGGGGTTGATCATGAGAACTCGAGATCAGTGGCGTCTTGGCGGTTGTGAGCCCAGACCGTTTGTTCCTTAATTTCAGACACTTGCGCTAGGCTCAGCCTTGTAGGTAGTGAAACTACCTACATTGTAGGCGAATGTGTCCCTTATTGGGCTGATATTCGCGTAAAGCGCAACCCCATGAGGACCCGACGTCTTGCTTCCTTCGTCACACCCATCACCCTAATCGCCCTCGCGGCGGCATGCAGCTCTTCCGACGACAGTGGAAAACCCGGGCCGAGCGGCCCGGGCGACAACTTCACGCTGCAAGAGGACGGCGTGTATCGCTACGTCTTCGGGGTCGACAAGGCTAACGGACGTTTCATCACCGGTGGCGCCCACGAAGTCATCAAGGTCGTGAAGACCGCGGTGGCAAGTTCGAGCAATACGACAACGCCAACGACCCCGCTCGGCTACACCCGGAGCTGGGCAAAGGCGACGACAAGCAGTTCGACAGCGCCCTGATAAGCGGCGAAGCAGACTGGAAAGTCTTTGCATCCAACTGGTGGTCTCAGGCCAACGACGGCATCGCCAAACGCTGGACCATGGGCAGCAAGGACTTCAATGACATCAGTGACGTGGACAACCAGTCACCGATCGAGAAGTACGACGTTGTCTTCAACCCGGGTCAGCTCAAGCGAGTCGGCGCCATCAAACACTGGAACTATAAAGAGCTGCTCAAGGAGGAGTCCGAGCGCGGCGACAAGCACGAGCACGAAGCCGTGACGGTGGCTGGCCCCGCCACCAAATGGGAGCTCGAGAACCACGGCACCTACCAAGACCACGCTCGCCCCGACTCCTGGTGGGGTCACTGCAACGGCTGGGCGTCCTACGCCACGACGGAAGAAGGCGGCTTCCCCACCCGTGACATCACGGTGAAGGTCGACGCTGAGGGCAAGATCATCGATTGCGAGGCCCTGGGCGACACGAGTGGCTGCGTCAAGTTCCGCATGGGCGACATCGAGGCCTTGATGACCGAGCTGTACTTCAGCGACAAGGCCACCTTCAGTGGGCGCCGCTGCAACAAGGACCCGGACAAGAGCGAGCGCGACGAGTGGGGCCGCCCCAAGGAAGTCGAATGCCGCGACCTGAACCCTGGCTCCTTCCACATCGGTGTCGTCGGGCTCTTGAACCGCAGCGCGGACCATTTGAAGACCAAGCAGTTTGGCAAGATCCCCTTTGTGATCGACCACAACTGGGACTGGGAAGTGTGGAACTTCCCACTCGTCAAATACGACATCTTGGAAAGCGAAGCTTTGTCCCAAGAGGACGCCGCGAAGCTGATTGGCGCGGACAACTACGTCTTCAACGACAAGGCAACGAAGTTCCAGCGCATCAAGCTTCGTTACTTCATGGTTTCGGACATTGCCTATTCCAAGGTCTCCAAGTTGCTCAACGGCGCGAACAACCCCAGCAGTTGCGCACCACCCACGCCCCCCCCGCTGGACGCCGGTGCCGAAGGCGGTTCTTCGGATGCAGGTGGGACGAGCGGCGGCCCGAACAGCTGCGTGAACAAGTGCGGAGCACAGTCTGACGACAAGAGCTGCTGGTGCGATGACCAGTGCACGAAGTACGGCGATTGTTGCAGCGACTACGCACCGGCCTGCACTGGCAGCGGTGGCCAAGACGCGGGCACTCCCGACGCGGCGGCCGACGCCGGCAGCTCGAGCAACGTCTGCACAGTAGACCACTGCGGCAAGAGCAGTGCAGCACCGAACAGCAACCCGAAGTGCTACTGCGACGACTACTGCAAGACGGCAGGCGACTGCTGCTCGAACTACGCAGCGGTCTGCGGCGGCTGAGGCTCCAGCTTCCCGCGGGTCGCAAACGCGCTTTCCGACAAGAGAACACGTTCGCCTTTGGTCATGTGAAGCTCAGTGGTCTGCCAACCGCACACGTTTCTCTGCATGCGGGGCGATGGGCTCACCCCCATCTCGTTCCTGAACCGCCTGCTTGAACCCCACCGCTTCCGCTCGTTGCTTGAACCACAGGCCCTCGGGCGTGTGCCGAGCAATTCCGTCACAAAGGGTGGCTAGAACCTGGGTCGTGGCCAGGCCCATGTTCTCGTAGGCTTGATTGATGACGAGTTTCTGCATCAGGAGTTGGTTCTTCGGCACAGCGGCCATTCGCTGAGCCAGAGCGTCCACATGGCGATCCAAATCGCCGTCCGGAACCGAGTCTGCGACCAACCCCATGGCCTTGGCTTCCGGGCCATCCACCAGATCTCCCGTGAGCAGCATGCGCTTGGCGCGCTCAGCCCCAATGCGAAAGACCCACATGGCCGTCGTGGGGCAACCCCACACGCGCGCGGGGGGGTACCCGATCTTGGCGTCGTCGGCCATCACGACCAAGTCGCACGACAAGGCGATGTCGCTGCCGCCTGCAACGGCGTAGCCACGCACCTTCGCGATAGTCGGCTTGTGACTTCGCCAAAGCGTCTGAAAGTCCAGCGTGTTTTGATACATGAAGCGGAAGTCCACCGTCGGGTCCCAGGGCATGCTCTGCACCCCGGGGTTTTCGCCACCGGTCTCCGCATAGTCGACCAGGTCGTAGCCAGCGCAGAAGGCGCGCCCTGCGCCCGTCAGCACAATCACGTGCACGCTGTCGTCCCGGCTCGCGCGTTCCACGGCCCGTCGGATTTCCCGGGGCATGTGGTGATCGATTGCGTTCAGGCGATCCGGACGATTCAGGGTGATCACAGCGACCCTCCCCTGCACCCGGTACTCGATACTTTGATAGGTCACGCTACGCTCCTCCTGGCGACACGGTAGGCGGATTCACGGGAAGCGAGCAATGCCCAGGGGGCGCGGAGCCCCACACCCGCGCCCAAAACGAAACGCGCGGCCCCCCTAGCGTCGCTTGCGCGCCACGAAGCGCTGGAACTTCCGCTTCAGCGCGTCCAAGCGCCGGGCAAGCCGCTTGTCAGCCCCCTGCTTGGCAGCTTCGATCAGTCCAGGGGTGGACAGATCTTCCACCACCAACAGGGACTTCTGGATCTCCAGGGCCAGAACCGAGTCGCCATGGTGCCGCACGTACGCCAACACCAACTCTTGGGCCGCACCACTCCGCACCACAGCTGCCTCGCCGCGCTTCACGTGTGGGGTCTGCCACGCCCAGGCGTTGCCAACATCCCCCAGCGCAGCCAAGGCCAGGCGGCGATCTTCGTAGTCCAGGGGGCCACGGAGCAGCTTGGTGAGAGTATGTACCACCACAGTGCGGCGGCAGTCCCCGATGGCGCTGAGCACCGCGCGCCGCTTCGGCCCGGGTGCCGTCGCCACGGCTACGAGCAGGTTGGCGGCGGCGTCGGTCCCAATTCGGCCCAACGCTTCTGCGGCCGCGCGCACGACCCAGTACTCCTGGTTGCGCTGCAAGATCTGTCGCAGGACCGGGACCGCTCGCGCGCTGCGCTTCCGCCCCACGGACTCGATCAGACTCACGCGCACGGATAGCCAGGCGGTGGGTGTCAGCGAGCCGCGCCCGACGCCCTTGAGCGCAAGTTGCTCCAGCATCGGAAGCAAAGCCGCGTCCCCAAGGGCATCCAATCCACGCGTCAGAGATGCAAAGCGACCCCGGCGCTTGCGATCTCGAATCGCAGCCTGGGAGAGCACTTTGCGAACACCCTCGAAAACCGCAGGGTTCGCGACACGGTGGGCAGCCACGTCACGACGCAGCTGTTTCAGTTGAGCCGCTTGCAAATCCGACGGCGCGAGTGCGACTCCCCGCGACGATTGCGGCGCACCGAGCGCGCCAGCAGCGCACAGGCTGCACAGAGCAGCGGTAGCGAGGGCAGCGCGCCACTTCATGGCGACGCCTCCCACCAAAAGACATCACTGAGGGGCGCGCGTTTGGCGTTGGTTCCGCAGTGCACCTCGCCGCTGAGGCGATGCAACATGTCCCAGTCCTCCACGAAGTGTACGGTGATACCGTGTTTGCCGAAGGCCTCCACGAGTTGGCTCTCGAAGGGATCCTGGCCGTCAATGCGTGGTCCGTGGGGCGTTGGCACAGCGAAATGCTTGTTCGACAGAACCTGACCGTTCACTGTGCCCGGCTGATAGGCGATGGACCGACCGTAGCTGGGCCAGTGCAGGAAGGGCGCAGGTATCAGGTCAGAATCTTGGATACCTACGGCGGCCTTCAGCACGTCGAGTTGCGCGTCCACTTCGACCTGGGCCCGCTTGCTTTCGGCCATGACGTCCGTGTCCGCGAGCACTTGCGCGACGGTGGCTTCCGCCGGAGTGATTCCGTCGGTGTCGACGTTGTACCAGCTCTTGCCGACGAACATAGCAGCGTCGCCATGTCCCTGGGAGGCCAACTCCTCGAGCATCTGCTTGGCCAGGGTCGCGTCGTTGATCACGACACCAAATCCGAGGGGGGAACTCGTCTTGACGAAGCTCAGAGTCTCGTCCACGTGAGCGACGTCGAGCCAAGAAGTGTCGATGAACACCGTGGGTTGCAGTCGCTGCGCTGCGAGAAAATCGTCCATGGCTGGGCTGGGGTAGAAGCTGGGCGAACTGCCTCGCAGCACTCGCCCCAAGGCGTAGCTCTTGCCGTCGTGGGAGTGAGGCGGGATGGTCTCCGTGTTGCCATAGGAGTTGAGGGTGTCCATCTCCTGAGGCTGGCCCAAGTCATAGGGCGGCGTGTAACCCGCGGAGTTCATGCCATGGTAGGACTGATAGACTTCGCGGCCCGCCTCACGCAGTTCGTTGCCAGCTTCCCCAGGCCGATAGACGTTCGTCGAACGCATGAAGACGTCCAGGCGGCGCTGCTCGCCATTGGGCGCCGGCGCCGTCGCGTACCCGATTTCCATCCAATCCTGGGTCCAGTGATCGAATTGGCCGTTGTCGACGACTGCCACGGCCGCTGCGACGGCAGCTGGATCGAGGTCCGCCCGAAACGCCATGTTGCCAGCCCAAGCGGTCCGGGTCGCGTACAGCTGCTCCGTCGGCTGGAGATGATGGGATAGGAGTAGGGGTGCAACACGTAGCTGCACGACGTCCGACACGACCCCGCTACTCACGGTGTCCACGCCCAAGTGCACTTCGGCCAGCCCATCCCAGCCCGTGGTGGACCGCACGAAGTCCCGCCCCTCGAGTCCGAGTTCGACACCGGCCCGGATCTCGTCCGCCGTAATTGCCAGCAGCCAGGTCATCCCTGCACCTTCGCCAAGATCCACGAACGGCAGTACTTGCCAGCTGCCCCCTTGCTTTCGAAACAGGCGTACGTGATTGGCCGCAGCCGGTGCGAGCCATACCCGGCCGCTCGCGTTATCGGGTGCACCCGGCCAGGGTTTGACGATGAGCCGTGCCAGATCCGCCTCGTCTTCGGGACCGTCCACGACCTCGTTGGCGCTATCTCTGCACTCCGCAAGCTGCGTGTCTGAGAGCGCCACCACCTGACCGCCGCGAGGACACGCGAGGGCGTCATCGTCCAGGTTCGGCAGAAAAATCGCCCCCGCCATCGCAGACCAGGCGTCCTCGTTTTCGTCGTCCGCTGGGTCCACCAGGTCGACCCAACCGTCGCGATTGGCATCGGTCCGCAAATCCACGACCACACTCGGCCGGGACGGTGCGTCGTCGCTACCGCTGCTGCATCCGACGACCCCAACCAGAGCCGCTACAAGCGCACTGCGTTTTGTCATGACGGGTGGGGAGCTTGCCTGGGTCGTTCGGAAGGCGTGAGGCCTGCTGGCAGCCCTCACGCCTGCCCGCCCCGTAGCTTAGCCCGGTCGTGTTGGGCTTGCCGCAATCCCTGGCTTGGTGGGCAAAACACCAGGTTTTCCGCGTCTTCCGGTCGCGTCGGACTGGCCCCGAGGGGAGGTAGGGGCGTGCTTGGCCGCCGGGATCGGTGCTCGGACACCCCCAACCATACGCCGCCGGACGCCCCGGGTTTCAGCGCTCGCGGACCCGTGAGCGGGTCGTTGGAGGCGTCACATTCGCCCGTGACGCCGACTTGGCGAGCCAAAAATCGGAGCCGACGACATAACGCGGCGGTGGTGGCAGCGAGGGAGCACCCACATTGGAGAGCAGTGTGGGCCCGGCGCCTACCCAACGGAAATGCCTAAGATTTGCGAGGGCTTGGCCAGCGGAGTTCATCGAAGTCCGGAGGCGGCGATTCGCCTTGCGACGTGTAGCAATGCACGCGAAAATTCCCGCAGACCATCTGTGCAAGCGCCCCAAGAAAAACCGACGACCGCGACTGAGGGGGAGCGATACGGGTCCGGCGACGTCATTGCTGACAAGTATCGACTCGTGCGCCCACTCGGACGCGGCGGCGTTGGTCGCGTCTGGGTCGCGCACAACAGCGTCTTGGACGTCCACGTCGGGTTCAAGCTGATCCACAGGGATAAGTTTGGCTCCAACGCGATCCAAGCCGAACGACTGCTGCAAGAAGCCCGGGCTGCGGCGAAGCTGGGTCATCCGGCCATCGTGCGGGTCTTCGATTTCGGCGAAACGGATTTGGGAGATCCCTTCGTCGTGATGGAGCTCCTACACGGCGAGACCCTCGCCTCGGTGCTCAAGAGAGAAGGGCGAGTCCCCGCCACGCGGATCGCAAAACTGCTGCTACCCATCGCCGACGCCTTGGCCACGGCTCACGACAACGGCATCGTTCACCGGGACGTCAAGCCCGAGAACATCTTTCTCACCGCGCAAGACACGGGCCGCACTCAACCAAAGCTCCTCGACTTCGGCATTGCACGCGTTGACGAGACCAATCACAAGCTGACAATTCAGGGGACGGTACTCGGGACTCCGGACTACATGTCCCCAGAGCAGGCGCGGGGCGAGGAGGACATCGACTCACGCACGGACGTGTGGAGCTACTGCATCTTGCTATATGAGCTCGTCACCGGCCGGGTGCCCTTCGATCATGAAAACTACAACGCGCTGCTCTGGGCGATCATCAACGAGGAGCCCCAGCCCAGCATGAACTTGGCAGCGGGCGACGCCGAGCTATGGGCCATCATCGAGCGAGGGCTGCAGAAAGACCGGGACGCGCGCTGGCCGGACATGCGCCAGTTGGGACAAGCACTAGCAAACTGGCTCCAGTGCCACGGCGTATACGAAGACATCACTGGCAAGAGTCTGAAGACCGTGTGGGGGCTGGGCATAGCCGATGAAGACCCGACCTCCACGGACAGCGCGACTGTGCCCCCGGAGGGCAAGGAGCGCATCACCTTGCCGCCCGCAGCTGACACGACGGAGAAGATCAGCAGCCTGTCGTCGCCCTTGAGAGCGTCGCGGCCACCGGACAATCGCTTTGCGCTATTTGGAGCCGTGGCGATCGTGCTGCTCATGCTGGGCGCCGGGCTGATATTCGCCATGAGCCGGGCCAAGGCCGGGCCCGGTGTGGCCGAGGCATCCGAGGTGGAGGCCCCTGCTAGGCCTGCAGCGCAGATTTCGCCGACTGCCGCTCTAACCGCCACGCCAAACACCGCCAAATTCAGCCCGGATGCGAGCGCGGCACGACGATCGGTGGTGATCAAGAAATCCACGCGGGGGGCACCCAGGCGAGGTAAAAAGCTTCCGAGCGAGCCGAGCAAGCGCCCGAGCTCGAAGCGGAAGACCTATGACTTCGGTTTCTAGCCGAACCCAGAAAAGCTTCATCATCGCCGGCTTGCTGCTACTGGGCGCGGCCGCGTCGCGCCCAAGCCAGGCGGTCCCACTGCGGGCGGATGATCGTACCCGAGCAGCCGCCCGGCAGCTCGCCCAAGACGGCGCTGCAGCTTTTGAACGGGGCGAATTCGAGAAGGCTCGGGCGCTTCTGCGCCGAGCATCGTCTTTGTATCCAGCACCAACCATCACTCTAATGGAGGCTAGAGCACTGCAGAAACTGGGTCGCTTCGTCGAGGCGGCTGAACGCTACGAGGACGCCCGCCGCAGCCGGATTACTAGTGAGTCGTCTTCCGCGTTTGCCGACGCGATCGTCGCGGCCGACAAGGAGCTCGAATCGCTCCGCCCGAAGATCCCGCTTTTGACCATCGTTGTCCAGAACTCCGGGCGCGCCCTCGAGAACGTCGAGGTACGCCTGGACGGCCGCGTCGTACCCGTTGCACTGATTGGCGTTCGCCAACCCGTAGACCCCGGCGCGCGGCGGATCGTGATCAAGAAGGGTGACAAGGTAATCGGCGAGCGGACGTTGAAGCTCGAAGAAGGCGACGAGGAAGTGGTCACCCTCGATGCCAGTGGCAAATTCACGAACAGCGAAGGCAGCGAAGCCGGAAGGCCGCCCTGGGCGTGGCTCGCCTTGGGCGCTGGCGGGGCTGGCCTGGCTACGGGGATCGCGGCAGGCCTCATCATGCTGGACAAGCGGTCCAGCCTTGACGAAGTCTGCACTCCCACCTGCCCTGAGAGTTCCCAGGACGATCTGGACGGCTTTCGAACCGCGCGCACTGTGTCTTTCATTGGCTACGGCGTCGGCATCGTCGGCGTGAGCCTTGGCGCCACCCTGCTACTCACCCAGTCTTCAAAGAGGAACAAAGCCCACGTGGCGCCCAGCCTAGGCCTGGGTCACGTGGGAGTGCGGGGGAGGTTCTGATGGCGTGGCGCCAAGTCATCGTCGTGGGGATTGCCCTATGCACCGCAGGCTGCCCACTAGCCGTCGACGACCCCTACGAAATACACAAGCCCGACGCCGCTGCGGCGGGCGGCGGTGGCGGCACTAGCCCCAGCTGCAGCGACGGAAAGAGAAACGGGGACGAGTCCGACACCGACTGTGGCGGTCGCGATTGCTCGCGCTGTGCCAATGGCCGCACGTGCAAAGGCAATGAGGATTGTCAGAGCGACTCCTGCTCGAGCGGCGTTTGTGAACCCTGAGTGGGCTCTTGCCCTCTGTCGCGGCGGCCCCGCACGCCACGTGATACTCTGAGATTCATGAACAGGAAGCGTGCCGGGCTGTCACTGCTAGTCAGTGCATTGGGTATCGGACTAGCTGCTGGCGCCTGCAGCAGCGACGACGGCAGCGTCGCTGGGCCGTCGGGGCTGGGCGGAAGTGGCACCGGCGGGACGGCCGGGGCTGGCGGCACAGGCGGCGGGGTCGTCATCGACGGTGGCGGTGACGCAACCGCCGGGCTGTCGATCACGCCATCCAACCCCACGGTCACCTACGACAGCACCAAGCCCGCACCGACGGTGCAGTTCCAGGTTGTTTCCAACACAGGCCCCGCAACTGCGCTGTGGGCCATCGACCGCGCCGAAATCGGATCCATCGACGCCGCGGGGCTGTTTACGGCAGCGGGCACGGCAGCGGGAACCGCGACCGTCGAGGCAACCGTGGGCACTCAGAAGCTCACCACCAAAGTGACCGTTGAGATCAAGGCGCAGGAAAACGGCGGCACCCCTGCTACGGGGAACATCAAAGCCGGCGGCGGCCCCGGCGGCGTAGGCGGCGAGGGTGAAGGCAGCGCAGTGGACGCCAGCACGGTTGCGCTGCTCGATGGCCCCGCCCAGAGCGATCCTCAAATGGGCTTTCTCTACCCCTACGCCAACACCGTGTGGCCCCTCGGCGTGCTGCCCCCCCTGTTGATGTGGAAGTCCTCGCCAGCCGCGTCCGTGGCTGACGCCGTCAAAATCGAATTGAATGCATCGGGCTATAGCTATGCCGGCTACTTCGGACGGCCGCCGCCCCTGGCCGCCGGCGCAGCGTTCGTCCGCCACCCGATCACGAAAGCGACCTGGGAGCAGGCGACGCTCTCGGCCGCCGGGGGCACGCTCACCCTGAGCGTAACCGTGGCTGCCGGAGGTAAGGCCTACGGCCCAATCACGATGCCCTGGAAAGTCGCGCAAGGCCGGCTCAAAGGCACTGTGTACTACCAATCCTACGGCACCAATCTCGCCAAAAATTACGGTGGAGCGAAGGGGGGCGACGGGAAGTTTGGCGGGGCCACCTTGGCCATCAAGCCCGGCGCCACAGACCCCATCCTGGTAGCGGGCAAGAACGGCGGCTCCACGGAGTGCCGCGTCTGCCACAGCGTCAACGCCGACGGCTCACGGATGATCGTGCAGCATGGCAACAACTACAAGCGCAGCTCCAGCTACGATCTGCTCGGCGGATTCGCGGAGACACCCTACGCTCCAAGCACGGACACACACCTGGGCTGGATTGGCATGACGGCGGACGGGGCGGTGGGCCTGTCCAACGCAGTCCCGATCCCCGGGGGTGCCAACGGGAGTAGCAGTGGGCTCTTTGACATGACCAGTGGCGCGCCCATCGCTGCGCCAGGCCTGTCGGCATTCGTGACCCGAGCTGGCTTCCCCGCCTTTGCCCCCGACGACAAATCCGTCGCGTTCAATCTGCACGCCGGCGCCGGCAGCGCAAGTACAGGACCCGGGGACGGAACCCAGTTGGTGATCATGGACTTCGACCGGACCACCAACAGCTTCTCCAACGGTCGGCTGCTGTACAAGAGCGCTCAGCGCCCGGGCTGGCCGACCTTTTTGCCCACAGCCAAAGGCGTGGTGTTTCAAACCGAGGTTCAAGCCAACTCTAGTGGAGAGTACTTCGCGACACGCTACGGAGCCAAAGGCGAGCTGTGGTGGGTGGACACGGCGACCGCAACCGCAACTCGCCTGGACCAAGCCAACGGCAAGGGCTACTTGCCGACGGGTCCGAACAACCACGCCGATGACTCGGTCTTGAACTACGAACCCACGGTGGGCCCCGTCCCCTCGGGAGGTTATGCCTGGGTCGTCTTCATGAGCCGCCGCTTGTACGGCAACGCTGCGACCATTGACCCTTGGGCAAGCGACCCACGAGAACACGATCTGATCACCAATACGACGACGAAGAAGCTCTGGGTCGCCGCCATCGACTTAGACGCAAAACCTGGAACAGACCCCAGCCATCCCGCTTTCTATGTGCCGGCCCAAGAGCTCTTGGCCGGCAATGCGCGAGGCTTCTGGGTGCTCGATCCCTGCAAAACCGACGGTGCGGAGTGCACGAGCGGGGACGAGTGCTGTGGCGGCTTCTGCCAGGCGGATCCGAACACGGGCAAGCTCACCTGCGGCAAGAAGACGAACGAGTGCTCTCAGGAGTTCGATAAGTGCGCGGTGAACGCGGACTGCTGCGATCCGAATCTGCAGTGCATCAACGAGCGCTGCGCGTTGGTCATTCCGCACTGAAGTAGGCGCGCGCAAGTATCTGATCTGGTTGAATCTCATCGAGAAGAGGGCGCTCGCTGAGGCGGAGGCTAGACCGCCCACGCCCCGGGGCGAGCGCTCTTGGAAGGGCTGCGGCGGCTGCAGGACAAACTCATCCCCGCCGCCGCGCCCGATAGATGCTCAGGGGTCAGAAAGACCCCAAGAAGTCGCAAAACGCGCCGCCCGGACAACAGGTGGCGATCCCGCCGGCATACTGGTCCGTTTGAAAACAGACCCGCGCGCCTTTGCTTGGGTAGTAGTAGGCCCAGAAGAAGCACATCTCCTGGTTGGCGCTCTCACCGAACCCAATCGTCTTGTTGCTGGTGTTCTTGTACTCACAGCTGAAGCGGAACCCGCCGCCACTAGAGATCTTGAACGGGGGGTCATGCGCGATGGTCGCTGGCTCGTCCCAAGCCCAACCTGGAACGTCGTACACCATGGTGTCCGACCCAGGAGCAGCGCCCGGCGCCGTCGCAACGGTCATGTTGGTTCCGTACTGATGAGTATGCCCGGTAATAGCGAAGAAATTCGCCTCATCAAACTCCTTGGGCAGCTCGAAATAAGTCGGCCCCACCGTATCTGAACTCTTCGGCGCAAGGCTGATATCGACATCCCCAATGAACAGAAAGTCCGCCTCGTTCTTGAAGCTGCCATCCGGCACTCCGACAAACGTGCTCGTGGCCGTGACATCGACGGGGCTTTGCCCGGTGTTGATGTAGTGCAACTCGACGCGAATCATCTGGTTCTCGTCGAAGGTGTACCCGACCCCCGGTGGCAGCTGCAGGGAGTCGTCGTACTTCTGAGTGATCATCAGCGGAGAACCCTTTTCCGGGTCCAGAGTCTCGACAAAGGGCGAGCAATCGAAGGGCGTCAAGCGTTCCTGAGTATCTTTGGTGCGATAGACGATCATGTGATGAGAGGAACTCGAGATCTTGTTGACGATGCGCCCCGCTTTGAAGCCCGCGGGATTGCCCAAGCGCTTGACAACGCACTGAGTTCGCTCATCGCCGGGATCCACCTTGATCGGCCCTATGTCCACGCTGAAGGACGAACCACCAGCATTGCCCACGCCACCAGTGGCACTTCCTCCGCCGCCCGCACCAGCGGTCCCACCGCTTGCCGAAGCACTGCCGCTACCGCTCGCGTTCGAATCCTCGCCGCCACAAGCGAGTACGAGGGAAGCGATGGCAAGAATTGCCGCGGTGTTCTTCATCGTCAGGGTTCCTCACAAGGACAAAGCCCACAGCGCCCCGCTCTTCGCCGCGTGCGGGGGTACTGTACCCTGACCGCGGCGGGCCGCCAGCGGATTGTGTGGAAATCCCGGGCGCCTGCGTAGCTCCTCACTTCGGGCAGTCTGAGGTACCGTCGCGGCATGCTGGAGCGGCTCGGCGGCACGCTGTCCCGATTGTCTCAGAGGTGGGTCCCGGATCCCTTCGTGTTGGCGATCCTGCTCACCTTCGTCAGCGTCGGCGCAGCCTTCGTGTTCACCGGCTACGACGCCTCGCGGACACTGCTGGCCTGGGTCCACGGCGGCGGGACCGGCAAGGGCTTTTGGAACCTCCTGGGATTCGGTATGCAGATGTGCCTGATCCTGGTCACGGGGCATGCTTTCGCATCCAGTCCACCGGTGAGACGGCTGCTGGATGCGCTCGCGGCGCGGGCACGAACGCCGGCGAGTGCCATAGCCATCGTCAGCGTCTCTGCCATGCTGTTGGCCCTCATCAATTGGGGCTTGGGTTTGATCGCCGGTGCCCTGTTGGCACGGGCGGTAGGTGAGCGCGCCAAGGCGCACAAGATCGCCGTCCACTACCCCCTGCTCGCCGCCGCCGGCTACAGCGGTCTGTTGGTCTGGCATGGCGGGCTCAGCGGCTCGGCGCCTCTCAAGCTGACTCTTGCCAAAGATGTCTCGCAAATCCTCGGGCCAAACCTTGCAGCGCGCATCGGCACGCTTTCACTGGGCGAAACCATCTTCGCCGCCCCGAACCTGGTAGCCAACGCCCTGTTGATCCTGTTGGTCCCCGTGTTGCTGGTGCGGATGATGCCGCGCGACTCTGAAGAGCGAAGAGAGTGCGAGCTGGCCGCTCCCAACTTGGCAGAAGCCGACGCGGACGCTTCCGCTTCCAGCCCGGCGGCGCGAATGGATCGCTCGACTTTGCTAGCACTGGCAGTGGCCTTGCTCGGTGCCATCACCTGGCTGCTCTGGGTGCGCAAACAGGGGCTCGGGCGACTGGACCCGAACCTGATCAACTTCGCCTTTCTGTTCTTGGGGCTCGCCATGCACGGCTCCGCGCGCGCCTACGCCAACGCGGTGGCTGAAGCCACTCGCGGCTGTGCTGGCATCATTCTCCAGTTTCCGTTCTACGCCGGCATCATGGGGCTCCTAACGGGAACGGGATTGCTCAAAGCGATCGCGGCGGCCTTCGCTGGTGTTGGTGCCGGCGCACTCCCCGCCGTGAGCTTCTACGCAGCAGGCTTGGTCAACTTGTTCGTGCCGAGCGGCGGCGGGCAATGGGCCGTACAGGGGCCAGTGCTGATGCAAGCCGCAGTGGACACGGGCATCGGGCCAGCGCGCCTGGTGATGGCCCTCGTCTACGGGGATCAATGGACCAACATGCTGCAACCGTTCTGGGCTTTGCCGCTACTGGGCATCACCGGAGTGAAGGCTCGGGACATCATCGGCTACACCGCGGTCCTGCTTCTCGCCAGCCAAGTCGTATTCCTAACCGCGCTGTATCTGGGCTGGTGACCCTACCCGCCCGTGAATTCGCGAATGTTGTCGTCCAAGGTCGTCAATATATGCTCGACCGTGCGTTTGCGGAGAGAGCGCTTGGTCAGCTTGAAGGGCACCGGCGGCAACTTGGCGAGCTGCTGCGCCTGCTCCGAAGCGCTCGCGACTACCTCGGCCGGGTCAACGACTCGATCCAAGTAGCCCACATCCACGGCGCGATCCGGCGCATATTGTGCGGCGAACAACGTCGCGGCGAGAAAATGGCGACGCTCCAGCCGGTCCCTTGCTAGCTCGTGGGCGAGAATCGGCAGCGGCATGCCGATCGACACCTCGCTTAGACCGAGCTTGAACTCCCCTTGCGCACCCACGCGCACATCGGCACACAAGAGCAGCAGTGCACCGCCCGCCAACGCGTGACCTGTGCACGCTGCAACTACTGGCTGGGGGTGACCATACAGCCGCATCAAGACCTCGGCGCCTCGGCGCACCAGCGCTCGGGCTGATTCGGGCCCAGCCATCATGTGCTTGAGGTCAAAGCCCGCCGAAAAGCGACCAGCGCGGCCCGTCAGAACCAACGCTTTAGCGTCGGACTCGGCGGCCGCAAAAGCCTGGTCCAACGCCTCGAGCATTTTTGGGCTGAGCGCGTTGGCTTTGCCATCATCCATCTGCACGACGAGGACGTCGCCCCGAGTCTCCGTTTTCACTAACGCTGTATTGGTCGTGCTCGACATGCCGCTCACTCCTTTAGGCTGGGTGAATGCTTCAGATTCGCGTATAGTTTAAGGTTAGGTGAATAGATCAAGAAACGCAGACAGCCCTAGCACGCGCTTGTCCCGTGTGCTGTCGGATTTGTCCTATGGTCAAGTGCTCGAGCATCTGCGGGAAGCCGTTGCCATCGACGATGTCGACGGACGTATCGTCTACGCAAATGCCGCGTTTTTGGAGCTGTTTCGATACACCGCCGACGAGACGCTGCAGATGAGTATCGACGACTTGGTCGCCCCGCGATCGCAGGAAAAGGTGCGCCGAATCCACGAACAGCGCATGCGAGGCGAGGCGGCCCCAACGGTCTTCGAGTTCTTCGGGCGCCGTCGAGATGGCTTCGAAGTGCCTCTGGAAATCTCCGTACTCGGGCTGCGCGAGGGCGGAAGCCTCGTCGGAAGCCAATCCATCATCAGGGACATTTCCGCGCGGCGGCGCACCGAGGAGCAGCTGGTTCGTATCGAAAGAACTCTGGACGAACTGCTCGACACCGTCCCGCTGGCGGTATGCCTGTTGGACAGTAGTGGCGCAGTGAGCAAGTGCAACGCGCACTGTGAAACTCTGCTGGGCTGGAGGCGCGCCGAGCTAATCGGCGCTCCCCTCCCCCTGGAAGCGAGCGACACCGCTTCCGAAAGCGGGGATGTCCTCGAGATCGGCGTGCGACGTAAAGACGGTTCCGTCGCGGACGTCGACCTGTTTGCGTCCAAGAACCTCGAACGCACTGGGAGTGTCGTGGTTCTCGTTGACGTGCGTGCACGTCGGGAAGCGGAGAACGACTACCGCGTTCTGTTTCAAAACGCTCAGGATGGGATCGTTATCTTCGAGCCGGAATCGGAAACGATTCTGGAGGTGAATCCGCGTTTCTGTGAAATGCACGGATTTTCGCGCCGAGAGCTTCTGGGCAGTTCGCTCAAGGCCATTTCCGTGGATGTGGAGCGCGGGCAAGCCGCGGTGCGAGCGACTCTCGAGCAGGGAAGTTGCGCCGAATTCAACACAGTGCACCTGCGAAAGGACGGGAGCACTGTCAGTCTGGAGTCGACGGGCACCCGAGTCCGATATGGCGGCCGAGAAGCTGTGATGGGGCTAGCCCGCGACGTGACCGAAAAGCGGCGGCTAGAGGCGGAACTGCAGAACGCTCAGAAACTGGAAGCAATCGCCTTGCTTGCCGGGGGAGTTGCCCACGATTTCAACAACATCCTCGTGAACATCATGGCTTCCGCAGAACTGCTGCTGGACGAAGAGACCGCGAGAACCGACCGCAACCAACTCGTGGGCGAGATCGCGGCGGCCGCCGAGCGCGGGCGAACTCTCACGCAGCAGCTCCTCACCTTCGGACGCAAACAGGTCGTGGCGCCCCGGGAAATCTCCCTGGATGCCCTCGTAGCGAAGATGGCGCGATGGTTGGAACGTGTCCTCGAGACATCCGTTCGTGTGGAATATGCACTGGCAAGTGGGAACGCATCCATCTTGGCGGACCCCGTACAGCTCGAGCGGATCCTCATCAATCTGGCTGCGAACGCCCGAGACGCAATGCCCGACGGCGGCGTTTGGCGCGTCGCAAGCGAGACCATCGTTGCAAAGATGGGCGGGCATCTCTGTAAACGGGGCCTGGCACCTGGGGAGTATGTCGTACTGCACCTTCAGGACACCGGCGTAGGCATGGATCAAGAGACTCTGGACCGGGTCTTCACTCCTTTCTACACGACCAAAAAGACCGGCACCGGGCTCGGTCTCGCCAGCGTGCACGGCATTGCGCACCAACTCGGTGGAACCGTCACCGTCGACTCTGTCGTGGGCAGGGGCAGTTGTTTCTCACTCTTCGTACCGCGCTACGGCACCAGCGCTCGCGCTGTTTCATCGTCGCCACCTAGCAGGGCCACCTTAGGCACCGAGACGCTGCTGCTCGTCGAAGACGACCCCGCAGTTCGGCGGAGCACGCGCCGGCTGCTGCAGCGCATCGGCTACCACGTACTCACGGCTGATTCTGGCGCCGAGGCGTTGGAGATGAGCGATCAGGGCGCTCTCCGAGACGTGGCTGCCATCGTCACCGACGTGCTGATGCCCAACATGGGCGGACCCGAACTTGCCGCCGAGTTGCGCTTGCGCCATCCCGAACTGGGGATCCTGTTCATCTCCGGCTACTGCCGAGACGACGGTTGGTCCGAGGACGCCCTCGGTCAGCTCCTGCGAAAGCCCTTCAGCCTGGCCGAGCTGTCCCATGCTCTGAGGGAAGCCATTGATGGCCGGACAGGCCGGCGTCCTGTAAGCCATGCGCGGCCCATTGGCGGTCAACCGAGCAACGACTTGATGGCCGCGGACCTGTCCAAAGCGTCGCGCCTGCCAAGTTGAATCAACTCCGCGGCGAGAGCACCGTCGAAGAATAGATACGACGCCCAATCCGCCTCGCGCCCCAGCCCTTCCGCCGCTGCACGCCTAAGAACGGCTTTGGGTAATCGCCCGATGTCCAGATGATCGAGGGAGGTGCGCATGAATCGTCCCGCGATTTCGCCCAAGTCCTGAGTGGGCCGAAACACGAGAGTGTCGATTTTGCGGTAGGCCGCGCCGCGAGTGCGCAGCAGCACAGACTGAAAGCGCTCTTGCTCTTCTGGGCTCAAGGCCTCTTCCAGGACTTCGACGATCTGGTTCAATCGTTCGAGCACCTGAAGATCGTAGTGGACGGGGTCGAGCATCAATGCGTTGAGCAGCTTTCCGACGAGGAACAAGCTGGACAAATCTCTGCCTTCCGCTTCATCGATGCTCAGGTCCTTCTCCATCTGCTCCTCCGGCGAGGCCTGATGGCCCACGGCGATGACGACCAGTTTTTTGGCGCCGGCACGCAACGCCGGGGCGATGGGCGTGTTGAAGCGGAGGCCGCCATCGCAATAGAAGCGCCCCCCCACCCGTCGCGTCGGAAAAAGCAGCGGAATGGCGGCTGACGCCAAGACGTGATTGATGCCGATTTTCTCCTGGTGAGCGATCCGGCCCGACCCCCGAGAGGGCGCGAAGCGGTGCCCCGGTGAAACCTCGGCAAATACGGTCGTGCGACCGGAAACGACGTGCAGTGCGGCGATGAGCAGCGCCTTCACGTTTCCCTCGGCCACGTTCTCGTGGAGGCGCGGAAAGTCGATGGCACTTTCGACGGTGCGCTGAATCGCTCGCGCATCCAGCAGTGAGCGGCCAGGACGCAACGGAGGCATCAGCTCCAACGCCGCCTTCGGCGTTCGCAACAGCCCGAAAGGCCGCAGCGCTAAGTGGTCACGCAGGCGCAGGCTCTTCCACATTTCCACCAAGTGGCGAACCCCGTGGTCCCCTTCGTGGGCACGCGATGCAAAAAACGCGCAGTTGATGGCGCCAACGCTGGTCCCCGAGAAGACGCGGAACAGGGGCGCGTCTTTGGCGGTACGCCCCAGCACTTCCATCATCCCCGCCACGACGCCGACTTCGTAGGCGCCGCGCATGCCGCCCCCAGATAGCACTAGCCCCGCGGAAGCCTCGGATCCCACGGCACCGAAGCTAACACCTGGCACCGCTTCTGTGAAAACCGGGACATTTCGCGGTCAACTTTCGCGAGGCACCGCGGTCTCGTAAGCTGAACGGCATGCGAAGCATCATGCTCTTGGCGGCACTGGCGCTGTGTTCGGGCTGCAAGGAAAACTCGTCCGCAGGCGCCACGACCGGCGGCACCGGAAGTGGCGCGACGGGCGCGGGCGGCAACGCCGGTAGTGGGGGTGGCGTCGCAGGGTCCGGCACCGGTGGCGCCGGCACGGGGGGTACGGGTACCGGCGGCGCCGTGGGCAAAGGCCCGAGCATTCAAGGCTGCGCGATCTTCCCACCCGACAACGAGTGGAACCGAGACGTATCCACCGATCCCGTCGACCAAAACTCGAGCGCCTACATCAACCACATACTGGGCAACGGTGGCGACAAGCTGCACCCGGACTTCGGTTCGAATCCCAACTACGGCATCCCCTACGTCGTGGTGGACTCCTCGCAACCGAAGGTGGACGTGACCTTCTCCGTGCCCAGCGAGAGCGATCCCGGTCCCTACCCAATTCCACCCGACGCGCCCATTGAAGGCGGCAAAGCGTCGACGGGCGATCGTCACGTCCTGGTCCTCGACAAGGACGCCTGCAAGCTGTACGAGATGTTCGATAGCAAGTTCGTCGGGCCGGGCTGGACTGCCTACTCCGGCGCGGTGTTCGACCTAGGCTCCAACGCACTGCGCCCGGACGGATGGACGAGCGCGGATGCGGCGGGATTGCCGATTTTGCCAGGCCTAGTTCGCTACGAAGAGGCCGTGACCGCGGGAGAAATCCGTCACGCACTCCGCTTCACGGTCAGCGTGACCCAGAAGGCCTACATTCACCCGGCCACGCATTGGGCCAGTAACAACACGGATGCTGCAGCGCCCCCCATGGGGCTGCGGTTGCGCTTGAAGGCAGCGTTCGACCTTTCCCCCTACTCCGGGCCTGCTCGGGTTGTTCTGGAGGCCCTCAAGAAATACGGCATGATCGTCGCGGACAACGGCTCGAATTGGTTCATCTCCGGCGCTTCCCATCCCAGCTTCGACGACGATCAGCTGGGCCAATTGAAGCAAGTCCCAGGCAGCGAGTTCGAAGTCGTGAAGACTTCGAAGATCTTCAAACCGTGACCCGACCGCAGGTCCAGAGACGTCGGCACTCGCCTCACGCCGCGCTGGGTCTACTCTGCGCTGCCCTTGGATGCGCGCCCAGCGGCGGCCACACAACGGCAGAATCGCCAGCGCCACCAGTAGAGGAAGACACGGGTGAGCCGTTTCGTGCGCTCTCACCCACGGAGCGTGTGCCCGCGTTTCGGGTGAGGACCACCAGCGGCACCCCCGTGGACTCTCGAGACTTGGTGGGCAAGAGCGCCTTCGTGGTCGTGTTCTTCGCGACCTGGTGCGAAGTCTGCGAAATGAAGCTGCCAGTGCTCTCGCGCGCGCTAGAGGTCATCGGCGGCGACATCCCTGTGATCGGCGTCAGCGTGGATGAGCCCAGCACCTGGCATATGGTCGACGGCTATTTGGCCCGCCTGGGCTTCGAGCACCCCACCGTACGAGCCACCGACTACCCTCGCTTTTCTACTGCCTACGATCCGGTCTCCACGGTGCCGGCCGTCGCGATAGTCGGTCGCAATGGCTATTTGGTCGACTACCAGCTTGGATATGGCCCTAGTCACCCGCGCCGCCTGCTCCTGGCGTTGCGCATCGCCCGGGACATACCGGCGGACGCTCCACCATTGTTGGCGCGCCCACCGGAACGCGAGACCGAGCCCCCGGGGGCTTTGGATCCCGTAGAGCGACCGCCCCCCGGAACAGAGACAGAGGTTCTGTCGGACTGAGGAGCCGTTTCGGAGTTGGGGCCCCGAAACCTGAGGGTGGGGCCCCGCTGCACCCCTTCGGGTATTACCCCGTCGAGTATCGCGAAGCGCATCACAAGCGCGTAGTTCACTTCAGCGGGGCGGGAGCTATGCTCCCGACGAACAGGGCAAGTGCATAGATTCATCAGAATCGATGCACTAGACGCGGAAAGGCCATCGCGCTAACCGCAGCGGGTGAGCGGGCTTTCTCTTCAGGCGTTCGGCGCGACAGATCGGGGCCGCGTGCGCCGACACAATGAAGACGTCGTCCTGGTGGTCCGCAATTTGGGCTTGTTCGCAGTGGCCGATGGCGCCGGCGGACACGAAGCCGGAGACGTTGCCGCGGAGGCCGCCGCGCGCTCGGTCGCGAAGCACATCGAGAAGAACGCCGCGCACGCTCCGGCCAGCGCTCGGGCGCTGTCGCACCTTTCTGTTGACCCCGAAGCACGCCTGCTCTCCCAAGCGTTTCACCGGGCCCATCATGACGTGACCAGCATTGCTCGTGCCGCCCAGAGCACGAAGGGCATGGGCACGACTCTAGTTGCTGCGTACTTCTCCGAAGATGGCACCAAGGTGCACATCGCCCATGTCGGTGACAGCCGTTGCTATCGATTGCGCGGCGGTCACCTGGAGTTGCTTACGGTGGATCACTCCATCGGCATGGACATCCTGGAGAAACGGCCAGACTTGGACGACGCGGTACTCGCCAATCTTCCGCGACATGTCGTGACCCGCGCCATCGGTATGGGAGAAGAGCTGCGAGTCTCAGTGCAAACTCGTCCGGTTGTCGCCGGAGACCGCTACTTGCTATGCACGGACGGAGTCAGCTCGCCGCTACCAGCTTGGGAACTCGCGGAGGTACTCAACACCGAGTCTAGCCCTGAGGATGCCGTCAGCGCGCTGATCGCGCGTGGCAATGCAGCTGGCGCGCCCGACAATATCGCGGCGGTGGTGGTCGACTGCGCCCGGGGTGCAGAGCGCGCCGTGCCCCTCGACCGGCGAAGCGTCCGTGTGCCGAAAGCCGCAGTTCGGTCCTCGGATCCCGAGCTGCTCATCTTGGGCATCGAAGAGCTGGACTTGTCTGGTCCGACAGACACGGCGGACGACGACTTGATCCGCGCCCTGGGGTTTGCGGTCAAAAAGCACGGCAAATGACTGTCGCCAGCCCGGTCGAACCCCCGGCAACTCACCCGGACCTGACAGGCACTGGCGGACGGATGGGCGAGGCCGCCGAAGACTTCGTCGTTGACGAGGAGCTGGACCGACAGCCGGAGGGAGCGGGCGAGCATCGCTTGGTTCGCATTCGCAAGGTCGGCCTGACCACCCGGGAGGCCGTTGTCCGCGTCGCACGGGCCACGGGGCAGCGAGACCGCGACATCGGTACGGCGGGAATGAAGGACAAGAACGCTATCACGAGCCAATGGCTTTCCCTGCCAGCACAGTCGCCGTCGCCGGAGACCTGGCAGTCGATAGATGGTGTGGAGGTGCTAGAGCACGTCCTCGATCGCACCAAGTTGCGAACGGGGCAGCTGCGCGGCAACCGCTTTCGGATTCGCCTGGTCGGCGTGGCCAACGGTGCCCTGCAGGCGGCCCAGCCCCTTGCAAAGCGGATCGAAACCGCGGGGTTGCTCAACGTGTTCGGCAGCCAGCGCTTTGGTCTCGGCGGTGGCAATCTGGAGCGTGCTCTGGGCTGGGTGCGAGGAGGCTGCAAACGACGCTTAACCCGCTTTGAACTCAAGTTCCTCCCAAGTGTGGTTCAATCCGAGATCTTCAATCGCTACGCCTTGCGGCGTCAGGCCCAAGATCTCACGCGACTGCTGGCCGGCGAGGTGGTACGGCTCGCGGGCGTGCGCTCCATGTTCGTGGTGGAAGACGCAGACAAGGAGCAAGAGCGCTTGCAAGCCCAAGACATCTTCCTGACGGGGCCGATGGTCGGTCCCAAGATGCGAGCCTCGGCGGGGCAAGCCCAACAACTCGAGCAAGAAGTTCTTCGAGAGCTGGAACTCTCCGCAGACACTCTGGGCCAAATGTCGCGCCGTGCACCGGGAACTCGACGAGATCTGCTGGTTTATCCTACGGACCTTCAAGTCAGCGCCGAGGCCGAAAACACCCTCATCCTGCGCTTCTTTCTGCCTGCCGGCAGCTACGCGACGGAGATCGTGCGGGCGTTCACCAAAGAGCCATTCTTCGTACGCGAAGCACCGGCGTCATGAAGTCTTGGACCCGAGCCGCCGTCCTGATCGCTCTATGTGTGGGAGTTGTCGCCGCCGAGCGTGCGGCCTACTACGGCATGCGCTCCATACTTCCGATTCATCTCATGTCGGACACATCCTCAGCCTCGGAGGCGATGAAGCAGTTGGGCTACGTGACCGCATTTGGCGCGCTCACGCCGATTGTCGGCGGCGCCCTCGCCATCTTGCTTCGGGCTCCCCTCACAGCGGCGGCGGGAGTGGTCATCATGCTGTTTGGGTACGTCATGCTGCCCTTCAGCGATGGCCCCTTCGTCGCATCGCTTGGCATTGGCATCATTGCCCTGGGCGGCGGTTTGCTCAAACCAACTCTGTATGGCTTGTGTGCCGACGAGCTATCGCATCGGCACTCATATCTGCGCGCGGCGGCCTTCGTGACCATGTACGGCGCCGTCAACCTGTCCGCACTCCTGTCCACGACCTCGGCGGGTGCCCTGAGCGCAGCCACCGATACCAAGCCTGTGTTGATCGGTGCTGCAGCGCTCATCGTGCTTGCGTTCTTGCTCACTGTCGCCGTTGCGATCGTCGACTACGCGCTCCGCGACAAGCGCCCGGAACCGGAAGCAGGTGACCCGCCGGGACGCAGAGCGGCGCTGTTGGCCGCCGGATTGATGATTCTCGCGGTCCCCTACGGATTGGCCCTGAGCCTGACCGGTGACTTCTGGGAGGCCCTATCCAGCGCTGGTGCGCCTGCGACACGGATCGGGGCGCTGCTGAAATTGAACCCGCTGGTCGTCGTGCTGTGTGACGCCGTGCTGCTGGCAGCCTTGGTCATCCTGCACTTCCTTCGCGCCCGCTTTTCCCCACTATATCTGGGCGGCGCGGGCCTGTGCATCGTCGGCCTGGGCGCAACTCCCTACCTGCTGGCCGTAAGCATGGGCAGCCCGTCGGAGCTGACCGTCTCGGTGGCGCTGGCGTTGATGGCGGTCGGCGAAGCTGTGGCAGGGCCGGTCCTGTTTTCGGTTGCCGTGGGTCATTTGCCGCAACGCTTCGCATCCCTCGGCGCGGGGGTGTGGCTGGCCGCGGCGTCGGTGCCCTCCTTCATCGTGCACGCCGCGCTGAGCTCTTCGCTAGGTGCGCGCACAGTCCTGTTCGCGCTGTGTGCAGGCGCAGCTCTATTGAGTGGCCTCGTGCTACTCGGCGTTACTCACCTGATTGTCCGCTTCATGCAGTCTCCCGAGGGCAAGCAAAACCTCGCAGCCGGTGGCACGCTCATCTCAGCGAAGTAGGCCCATTGGCCACACCGGCCTCAGCGCAGTAATGCCTTGAGCCTATTGGCCACACCGGCCTCAGCGCAGTAATGCCTTGAGCCTATTGGCCACACCGGTCTCAGCGCAGTAACGCCTTGAGCCGATCGTCCAGCTTCGGGCGTGCCGCAGTCAGACGTTGAAACGTCTTTCCGCGGGTTTTGCCGATGGGCGGGACGTTGCAGCTCTTGCCGCCGCCATACATGCTGAACATCCCGAAAGCCCAGGGCACGCCGGCTCTGCCACACGCCGCCCGGGAGCGAGCCAACATTCGCATGCCAACCTCGAAGCAGCGTGAAAGGGCCTTCGGGCTGTCGCCGAGCAGACTCTTGGCTAGCTTCTCGCGCCGGCTCGGACTGTCGGCGATACGCTGCCGCTCCGACTGCGGCAGCCAGCTCGCGTAGCGAGGTGCTTGACTCAAGGCAACTTGAACCAAGCAAGCCTCACCCTGGGGGCCTCGCCCCAGCGGCGGGTGTCCGAACTGCACGTCCTCACGCAGGCCCGACTCATGGAGCGCCACCGCGAGGGTGGCCAGGGCCAGACTCTTGGTGCTGCCGGGCCAGTCAACCGGCTCACAGCGGGTGTCGTCGTCCTTGCAGCTGGTGAGTCTCTTGGCGGTCTTGTCCAGGGCCTTGGCAATGCCGGCGAAGCGTTTTTGGGCGGTTTCTTTGCGTTCCATGCGTACCCAGGCGCCCCGGGCCCGGGAAAAGCGGGGTCGGCGACACTGGGGTGCTGGCTCCGGACAGAGCGGCGCGATGGCGCAGGTCGGCTGCTTCTTGTCACGCCCGCACTCGGGCATCGCTTCGGCGGAGTAGGGCGAACGTCCGGGATGCCCGTGAGCCACGGTCAGAGCGAGCAAGAGTTGGGGAAGCGTAAGTGGATCCATGACGCCAGACCTTAGGGACGCTTTTTCGATCCGAAAACCCGCGAATCGGATTCGCTCACAATTCCGATTGCTTGCGGAATCGTGCCAACCCACTCTTGCTATCCCACATCGGAAAATTTGGGTACGCTTGCGCCAGAATGACTCAGCCCGATATGTCCGCCGCAAAAGGCCTCTCCGACGACAAACTCGATGCGCTCGTGGAGATGATGTTCTTGGCAGCCTACGCCGACGAGGAATTCTCGGAGGCCGAAAAGGTCCACTTCAAGAGCAGCGTGCAGTCTCTAACCGACGATCGCTTGAACGTGGACAGACTGAACACGCTCATCGATGACTGCCAAAAGAATCTGGCCAGCTCTGGTCGCGCAGCGCGCCTCGAGGCGGTCAAAGCTCGCCTACCCGACGCTGGCGCTCGCAAAGTCGCCCTCGACCTGGCGATTCAAGTCATGGCGGCGGACGGCATCATTCGCACCAGCGAACGCGAGCTGATCATGGAGACCGCGGAAGTCCTCGAGCTGGATCGAGACGAGGCGGCGGACATGGTCAAGCGCCTCGAGCCGGGCTCCTGATCGCGCCGGGCCCCCACCGGCGGAACCCCCGCGCCGGGTTACTTGACGACTTGTTGCGTGTCGCAGCCCAGGGTCACGCTGACCTTCGCACTGGGGCTGTTCTGGATCTTGGTGCACAAGGATCCACACAGCCGCACGGCGCCGTTGTTGTAAGTGAACTGCCAACCTTCGGCGCCCGCTTCGCAAGGAGCCGTGTCATCTTTGGGAATCACCTTGGGCCCGCTTCCGTCCCCTAAATCCACGTTAACATTGGTCTTTTTTGGATCCGGGGTACCCAGGGTCGTGCTCTCCAAGAGGAAGGTGCAGGCCAAGGGCACGATGGTCGCCGCGATCTCCTTGAACACCGGCGAGTAGTCCGTGTTGCAGCTCGGAAAGCGCAAACCGCCGGTCAGCTTGGAGAGCTTCTGGTATTCGACGCCGCTGGTTTCTCCGGTGTTGCCGTTGTCGTTGCAGACCTGGTTCAGGGGCGTCAGGGGATCGCTGGGACCGTATTGCTTGTCCACGGGCACGATCGAGTGCATCACCCATTTCGGTCGTGCGGCGGTTCCGAACTGGCCGGCGGGCGCAAGCTTGTAGAGCTCCGTTGGGAAGTCCGCGCCTCCGGGCCATTCGGCGGCCTTGTCGGCAAAGGTCGGGCACTGGAAGGAGGGGCAGTAGCCCGCGCAGCTGCTCGCGCAACCACTGCAGTTGGTGGTGCACTTCGCAGCAGCATTCGCGCAGTTGAAGCTGACCGGGTCGTCGTCGGTGACGGCAATGAAGACCTTTTGCGCTTCGTAGCGAAGCTTGTCCTTCCATGCCAAGCCCGCCTGTGGTGTCTTCTCGCAAGTGTTCGGCTTCTTGTAGTTGCCATCGTAGCTCCACAACAGGAGCGTGAGAGCATCCGAGCTGTTTACGTTGGCTTTCGCCTGAAAAAACTCGGGGCCTGTGGGCAAACCAGCAACGCCCGTCACGAAGATGACCCGGTAGTCGATACCCGACGATTTGAGCACGCTAGCCAAGCTCGTGTTCAAGTTGTTGATCACGCCGTCGGTTTCTTCACCCATGCTCGCGGACTGATCGATGGTGATGATCACGTCCACGGGGCTGGGAGCGACGTCCCCGCTGGCAACCGCGCAAGTGCCAGCGAAGCCACCCGCACCGCCACCGCCGCCATCGATGACGCCGCCGCTACCTCCTCCTTGGGCGCCACTGCCACCGGTATTCTGAGCGACACCGCGTTGATCGTCCGTGCCGCAGGCGCCGGCGAGCGCCAGCGCGAGGGGCAATCCGAGCCCAACCAGGACCCGCCTCAACAACATCATGAGACCCGCATTTGCGATTGTGTCCGTGACGGAGCCATGCCGCCTTTTGGATCCGTGTCGAATTGGCGCGCCGGATCCGACAGCACGCGCCGCAAGATGGCCGAGATCTTGCCGAGGTGCGCGCCGTCGACCACGCGATGGTCGAAGGTGCCGCCGATCGTCAGAACGGGCCGAACCACTGGCTCTCCATTGACGGCGATGACTTTGTCCCGGACCTCGCCGAGGGTGAGCACTGCGGCCGTTCGCCCAGCCGGGATCAGTGGCGCAAAGCCTTGTTCCACGCCTAATACGCCCACATTTGTGACGACCACAGACCCAAAGGGATCCCGAACGATACCGACGCCTTCGAGGTTGAGCCCGTAGTCGAAGGAAAGCGAAGTGGAGGCATGCATGACCCGCCGCAGCGCTCGTTGCGGAATTCTACGCAGCACGGACTGAGAGCGCTGGATCGGACTGTCCTTCTTGACGCGAATGTCGTCGACGCGCTGCGAAAGCTCCTGAGCAATCTGGCTCACGTTCATGCGTTGGACATTTTCCAGCTTTGCTCCGGCCAGGTTCTTGCCGTCGCCAAGCGCAACCGAAAAGAACACGTCCACACCGTCGCGACGCATCAGCCCGCGTCGGGTGACCGCCGCGTTGCAGTCCGGCACTTCCGCAAGGGCCGTGGCCGCAGCCTTGCCGACGACGTGGGTCAGAGTCACCGCCAGTCTAGTTTCGTCCCGCGCTCGGCGCACGAAGTCGAGGAGGTTCGTGGCGTCGACATCCAACCAGCCGTAGATGGTCGGGTCGTCCGCCGCGCGCCAGGAAGCCAGCGCAACCCGACGCCAGGTCGGCAAAGAACGAAAGCTGAGTGTGGGCAAGGCGGCTCTCCCTTTTTTGTGCGGCTTTTGGCGGCCGCGACAGGCTGACCCTAAGCGCGGCCCCGAGGCTGGGCTTTTTTCACCGCGCCATTCGCTTGTGTGCGCGCGTCACCACCCCGGTTTTGTGATAGGTCGGCGCGGTGATCGGGATTTCCAACCTGTCCAAGGCCTTCGGGCCTCAGTCCCTATTCGAGGACGTGACGCTGCAGCTCAATGCCGGCAGCCGCTACGGCTTGGTGGGGGCCAATGGATCGGGAAAAACCACCTTCCTGAAGCTCCTGACCGGGGACGAACCGAGCAGTGGCGGCGAAATCACATTCCCCAAGAACGCCCGCATGGGCGTTTTGCGCCAGGACCGCTTCGAAAGCGACGACCAGATCATCTTGGACGTGGCCATGATGGGCGACGAGCAGGTGTTTCGAGCCCTGCGGGAGCAGGACGCGCTGGCCGAAGATCCAGACCCGGATCCACACCGCATCGGCGAGATCGACGAGATCCTGCGCGCCCATGACGGCTACACCCTGGAATCCCGCGCCGCGCAGGTTCTGGTGGGGCTCGGCCTGGAAGAAGGCCAATTGCGATCACCGCTCCGAACCCTCAGCGGCGGTTACAAGCTGCGCGTGCTGCTGGCGCAGACTCTCGTGAGTCGCCCCGACGCGCTGTTTCTCGACGAACCCACGAACCACTTGGACATCCTGAGTATTCGCTGGCTCGAAAAATTCCTGGTGGGGTTCAAGGGCTGCGCCGTGATCATCAGCCACGATCAACGCTTCCTCGACAACATCGCCACCCACATCCTGGACGTGGACTACGGCACGGTCGTGCAATATCCGGGCAACTACAGCGCGTTCATGGAGCAGAAGGTGTTGACCCGGGAGCGCAAAGAGACCGAAATCGCCCGAGCAGAAAAGACCATCGCCGAGAAGAAGGCCTTCGTGGAGCGCTTCAAGGCCAAGGCGACCAAGGCGCGACAAGCCCAAAGTCGGGTCAAACAGATCGAGAAGATCGAGGTCGAGAAGCTGGCGCCATCATCTAGGCGCTACCCAAAATTTCGCTTTCAGACTACGCGCCCGAGTGGCAAGGACGTGCTCGAAGTCAAAGCGCTGGGCAAATCCTATGGCGACAACGTCGTGCTGCGAGACACCGAGTTCACGATCCGCCGAGGCGAGCGCGTGGCGGTCATCGGCGCCAACGGCTTGGGCAAGTCCACCCTGCTCAAGATCCTGACGGACAACCTGAGCCAGGACTCTGGCGAAGTGAATTGGGGGCACGAAACCCACGTCGGCTACTTTGCTCAGGATCACAAAGACCAGCTGACCAAGCCGAAGCAGACCGCCCTCGACTATCTTTGGGAAATCTGCCCGCAGGAAGGCACGAGTTTCGTTCGCGGCGTCCTCGGACGCCTGCTGTTCAGCCGCGACGAAGTGGAAAAGAAGATCTCGTCCTTGAGTGGTGGGGAGTCGACCCGTCTAGTGATGAGTCGACTGATGGTGCAAAAGCCCAATGTCTTGGTGTTGGACGAGCCCACCAACCACTTGGACTTGGAGTCCATCGAGGCCCTGGTGGAAGCACTAGAAAGCTATGAAGGCACCCTGATCTTCGTATCCCACGATCGCTGGTTCGTTTCGCGCCTGGCGACCCGAATCATCGAAGTGAAGCGCGATGGCTTGAACGACTTCGCCGGCAACTACGGCGAATATCTCGAGCGCCAAGGCGACGACCACCTGGACGCAGACCAGGTCGAGCTCCGGGCCAAGCGTGACAAGCGGGCCAAAGGGAAAAAGAACACCGACACCCGAGCCGAGGCGAAAGAGCGTGAAAAACGCCTGCGAGCGCTGCCCAAGCAGCGCGACTCGGTGCTGGAAAAGATCACGACGGTCGAAACCCGCATCGGGGAAATCGATGAACTCTACGGAGACCCAGAGTTCTACGTGAAGACACCAAATGATCGGATCGCAGAGCTGGAACGAGAAAAGGCGCGACTCGTTCGCGATCAGGAAAAGCTGACGCGAGAGTGGGAGCGCCTGGAGACCGAGCTTTCCGAGCTCAGTCCTGCGTAACGTCGTGCTATTTTCCTTGGGCGCGACGGCAAGCCTCCGTCCGCTTCGGTGGTGCGCATGCAGCCCGCGACGGTGAAAGAGATGTCCGAAAGCCCCGTGGGCCGATATGTCACGGGCGACTCGTACCTGCACTTCTGCGCGGCGCCCGAGCTCTGGGGCGTGCTGCTCTGGGGTCGACCGAATCTCGATGTCGCCCTGGCCCTCGGCCGCAGCCTGGTCATCGAGCTGGACCGCCCGGCGGTGCCCCATGTGTCCATCGTCGATACCAGCTGCCTCGAGGGCGCCGACGTGGGCGCCTTCGAGGCCTTGGACGCCTACGTGCGCGCCAACTTCGAGCAGCTCGCGGCTCAGGTCCTCCGGCTGGCATTGGTTCGACCCAGCGGCATGGAGGGAGCCCTCGTGGCCGGCTTTTTCGAGGTCATGCCACGCCCCTATCCGGTGCAAGTTTTTGAAGATCGCGGCTCCGCGGTTCAATGGGCGCTAGAAGGGCTGGAGCTCGACGCAGAACAGATCGCTCGCACCATTGGCGAACTCCACGAGCTTGGACTCGGCAAGCCAGCCATCGTGCGTGAGCTCGAGGGGTACTTGGAATCCAACTTGGCAAAGGCGAGCGTTGCGGATGCGTCCAAGACCCTCGGGCTGTCCGAGCGCACGCTACAGCGCCGCTTGAGTGAAGCGGGCACCACCTTCGTGGACGCGCTCAGCGCGACCCGGATCCGGGTGGCTCAGCGCCTGATGTTGGATAGCGCGGCGCCCTTGACCCGCATCGCCCTAGACGTGGGGTGCGCCTCCCTGCAGCACTTCAGCGCACTTTTTCGAAAGAAAGTGGGGCAGGCGCCCAGCGCCTGGCGGGCGAAGCATAAAGCTTGAACCCGTCCGATCAGTTCGCAGAGCCGATTCGTAGATCGGTCATGCGACAGATCCTGTGCGCAGCCCTGATCTTCTCTGCGTGCCGCGCCGATCCCCACACGGAAAGAAGCAGCCAACCCGCTCCCACAGCAGAGGGACACTTCGTGCTGGCGGGTGGGAGCGTGGTGCAAAGTGGGCGAGCCGAGCGAATGGACATCGAAGTTCGCGCAGGACGCATCGTCGCGATGGGCAGCGTGAGCGATGCCGCTCCGAGAGTGAACATCAGCGGCAAGTTCGTCGCCGCCGCGGTCATCGACAGTCACGTGCACCTGGCGTACTTGCCACGAGCCGAGGAGTTAGCGCGTGGCGGAGTGCTCGGCGCCGTAGATCTGTCGGCGCCACGCAGTTTCTTGGCGGAGCTCGCCGCCTTGCCTCTGGAGGTCGTTGCCGCCGGGCCGATGATCACGGCGGCGGGAGGCTACCCGACGCAGAGTTGGGGACGCGACGGCTACGGCTTCGAAGTATCGACACCCGAGACAGCCAAGGCCGCAGTCACTTCCCTGCTCGGGGAGGGCGCCCGCGTGATCAAGGTGCCTCTGACCGAGGCGCCCGCCCTAGACGACGCGAGTTTGGACGCCATCGTGAAGCAGGCCCACGCAGCCAAGGTGCCCGTCGTGGCCCACGCGCTAGGTGGCGATGATGTGGCGCGCGCGGCTCGCGCCGGCGTGGATGCTCTGGCCCACACTCCCGTCGAATCTCTGTCCCCCGCGACGATCAAAGCTTGGCAAGGCCGTGCAGTGGTCAGCACCCTTTCTGCCTTCGGCGGCCCGACGGCGCAGAACAACTTGCAGGCGCTCAGAGCCCAGGGCGCGACGGTCCTCTACGGCACGGACTTCGGCAATACGTCGCAGCTGGGCATCAGCCGACGCGAAATCGAGGCGCTGGCCAACGCCGGCCTGTCGGGCAGCGAGATCTTGGCCAGCGCAACGCGAGCTCCAGCGGAGTTCTTCGGCTTCGACGAGCTCGGTTCGCTGCGACCAGGCAAGCGGGCGAGCCTGCTGATTTTGGAGCGAAACCCCTTGCAAGACCCAACCACCCTAGCCACGCCGTCGGAAGTCTACCGCGACGGGGAGAAACTCTGAGCAATCCATCGGCAAGAGCGTTGTTAGCGGCGTCGCCCACGGCCCAACATCGACGCCACGGCGCCCATTCACAAGCGTTCGGCGCCCTGGCGAAAGTCGGCGCCGCGGCACGGCGTTACAAAGCGCGACATGGAACGCTTCGATCTGTTCATCGCGCTGGATGGTTTCGGTCTCAACGGCTTCGAAGGCCTCGCGGGGATCGCCCGCCTGCGCGCCGCTCCGGCCCAAGACGACTACGACGTCCAGGTGCGCTTCTTCACCGGCCTTTCCGGCGGCCACGCCACCCAGATCAACCCATCCGGCACCTTGGGCTACCTGGGCAATCTGTCGCAGATGCTGCTGTTCTACGATCCGCGCACCCTCGAAGAGGTCAAACGCGTTTCCACTTTGCGCTGGGCCGCACCGGATGTCGCCTACTCGAGCCAAACTCACGTGGTGTGGCTGGATGACGAAAGCTTCGTCACCGTGTTGGGCTCGAGCTTCTGGCGTTTCCACATGTCGGATCTGTCCGAACCGGAGCACCTCGGCGCTCATGGCGTGACGCTGCCTCATGCCATCAAGCGCTCGCCCTCGGGGCGCTACCTTTTCTACGGCGCGATGGATCACGACGCCCACGGTTACGCCAACCAGGTTGGGATCTTCGACCTGGAAACCAAGAAGGCGCGCATCGTCAAGCTACCTGCGACGGTGTGGCACCTGGGCGTGCATCCAGAAAAGGACGTGTTCTATGCGCCGACACAGCGCTGCACCGCACAGGGCAATATGGAGTTCGCGGAGTACACCATCGCGCACTTCAAGAACTACTTGTTCGAGATCGACGGCGAGCGCGCCGAAGTGCTGCGACATGTTGCCATTCCCAAGGACATGCCCGGCTCGCTGACCAGCGATGTGATCGTCACCCGAGATCGCGTGCTTTACAACGCCTGCGCGTCCAGCGCGATTGCCATGGTCGACTTGGACACCTTCGACCGCGTGCGCTACATCGACGAACGCGTCGTGGGCTGGAACGCCGTCAAGAACGCGCGCGCGGGCATCGCCAACCTGGTCGAGGCCCTGAGCCGCGCCAACGTGCTCGACCACACCCACAACTTCTTCAAGGCGATTCGCATCGCCCGAGGCAGCGCCCTCGACGGCAGCTACGGCTTGGCCATCTCGTCCTGTGGCAAGTTCCTGCTCAGCGCCCATCGCGGCCTGAACCAAGTGCTGGTCTACGACTACCCCAGCCTCAGCCTGCGCAAAGCGGTGCCCTTCCCCTCCGCGCGGGAGTTTTTCCCCAAACGCCTCGGCCCCCTAGACGACCCACGCCTGGGCTTTCACCACAGCGTGCTATCCGCCGCCACAGCCAGCTAGGTTTCGTGAGCGGGGCGGGAGCTGTGCTCCCGACGAACAGGATAGAAGTGTATCGATTCGCTTGAATCGGTGCACTTCTATGGCACACTGCCCGCCACGGTGCGGTGGGCAGTGTTGGGAGTATCGGCGGTTGTCTTTGCCACGGTCGCGTGCAGCGCATCCGAAGGTGGCGGCGGACAAGGCACCGGAGGTAGCGGTACCGGCGCGTCTTCCAGCGGTGGAACGGGTGCGGGCACGGGTTCCGGTGGTGCGAGTTCCGGCGGCAGCGGTGCGGGCACGACCGGCGGCGGACAGATCGGCGATGCCTGCACCACCAACGACGACTGCAAAGTTCCCGCAGACGCCGAGTGTTGGACGACCATTGGCGGCGGCTTCGCTCCTGAGATCACCTTCCCCGGCGGCTTCTGCTCCAAGGCCTGCGGCAAAGACGGCGGACCCGACGAGTGCGGCCCGGAAGCAGGCTGCTCCACGAGTTCCGTCAGCGGTGGCCAAGGTAGCGTCAGCTTGACCATGTGCGCGCCGCCGTGTTCCAAGAACGAGGACTGTCGCGTCGCCGAGGGATACAAATGCCTGCAACTGATACCCGGCATCGGCGTCTGCACGTTGTAGCTGCCGTCTTGAAGCGCGCGCGCGGGGGCGGGCTCGTTGCCGCAGTGGCGCTCAGCGCCGCCTGTGGTTCGCGCTCCGCGCTGCTCGGGAGCGACGAAAGCGCATCCGGCAATGGCGGCAACAGCGGCGTTGGTGGCGGCGCGGCGACAGCTGGCAGCGGTGCCTCTGGCGGAGCAGGCGGCGGAGCGGGCGGCGGAATTGGCGGCAGTGGCGGAATTGGCGCTTCTGGCGGAGCAAGCGGCGGAGTTGGCGGAACTGCAGCTACGAGCGGCACGGGCGCCAGCGGAGGCAGCGGAGGAAGTGGTGGCACCGGCGGCAGCTTGAACTGCTCATCATTGCTGCAAGTGTCTCCCTTGCTGCGCACCCAGAGCCCCTTCTACGACAAGCTGCTGCCATCCCTGGTCGCGTCGAACAACAACGGAAAGCGAGTGACGTTGGCTTTCCTGCGCCGCCCCATCGAAAGCCCGGGCCCCTTCGCTGAGGTGCAACACGGCGCGTTCCGGCCTTGGCAGAACTGGCCGCAGAATGGGATCTTCTCCGCTCCCCACACCAGCTTTGGCGGATCCACGGTGCAGCAAGTGCTCGAAGTCGGGCGCGGCTTTGGCGGCAGGTTCGCGGCTACGGCCAGCCTGCAGAATAAAGGTTGGATCCGTCCGCGTGTCGACCCCCAAGGCGGTGGTCCCGGCTCAACCTCGCAAGCGCCCCTATCGGGTCCCCTTTCCAAGTTCGTGACGCGCGGTCCCCCGGGGCATCACCTGGTCGGCTCGTTCTTGCCCAGTGGTCATCTATTCGCCGACGTCGTGCACACCTCCGGTGGTGTGATCAACACCACTTCAAAGTTGCTCACCTGCGCCACTCAAAGCATCAAGGCCGACGCCGTGCCCTACAAAGACGGTTGGCTCGTCGCGGCGTCTTCCGGTACGAAGACGCCCCAAGTCGGCTGCGGCGACCCCGGCAGCTACGGCCCACCGACCCAAATCCGGATCTTCTTTGTCGACCAGAACGCCCAGGTGAGCTTCGCCGGCGGCATCAGCACCGAAGAGCGCATCGCCGCATTGAGCGCCGCCGCCCATCCCGATGGCATGTACGTGGTCTGGCGCGGCGTGACCCAAACGGGTCTGGGTCCCGTTCGGGTCATGCGCCGCGACGTCGCGAAAGCTGGCACGGTCGGCCCGGGCATCATCAGCGGCCCCACCGCCGTGCCCTTCGACATGGACGCTACCGCCTTCGGAAGCGGCGTGGCTGCGGTCTGGGTCAACGATTCACCAGGCGCCGCTCCCAACATGGTGCTCAGCCTCGTCAACGAAGCCATCGGCCTCGAGACCAGCTACGCCTTCGCCCCCAAATTCTCGGGCATCCCCACCATCATCGCGTCTCCCGACAACGACAGCCTCGTCATCGCTTGGCCAACGGTGGGACTGCCACGCGAAATCGAATTGCTCCGCCTGGATTGCGTCAACCCGCCGTAGCCAAAGCGAGCGCGACGCGTAGCAGCAACGCCGTTCGGAGACTTATATGCACCATGCATATAAGTCTGATTTGTGTTTTTTTTTGGTCGAGCGACGCGCTTGTGACGCGCTTCGCGATGCCCGAAGGGGCAATACCCGAAGGGGTGCATCGCTGGGTCGGCGATGGGCACTACTCTCGACTATGGGGTGGCCTGTCCGTCCAGAACAAAGTGGTCCGTCGCCCTGAGGTAGAGGGGAGTTCTTCGTCGGCAGCGCGTTGGTTGGGGAGAAAGTCCAGCTCAGGCTGTCTGAATCGACTATTCGCGGTCGTGGCTTGTCGGAAGACGAGGAAACCAAGAACGGGCTGTCTGAATCGACTATTCGCGCTCGCAATGGCGCATAGGTGGAGGTCCGTTGGCGGGGCGCAATCGCCGTGACAAGGTCGTGGCCAGCTTTCGCTGGACGCCTGGAGCGAGAGTAACGCGCTCACCGCCTCTGGACAGCCGTTGATTGGCTTTCTCAGGTCAACCTTGTGGGCTGCCGGAGTCTGGAGGTTTTCTACGCCACGGTTTGCGCTGCCTTTCGATGGTTGAGCTCGTATACAGAGCCGTCGCGCCACAACGCGAAGAGCACGCCAGCTAGTTTGCGGGCCAACGCCACGGTAGCGATGAATTTGCCACGGCGTTGCTCGATTTGCTCTGCCCACTTGGACATTGGGTCGTTGGGCCGTGTACGCCGAAAGGTCCACGCCGCCTGCACCAAGTTGGTGCGCACCATCGCCGGTCCGGCCTTGGTGATCCCGAGCCGTTGCTGACGATCGCCGCTGGATTTCTCGCCCGGAGTCAGCCCAAGAAAGGCTTCGACAGAGTGAGCGCTCGGAAAACGTGTCCTGTCGTCGAGTGCTGCCACAAAGCGCATGCTGGTTGCCGGACCGATACCGGGCACCGTCATGAGACGCTGACAGACTGGGTCCTTCTTCGCCAGGGCCCTGAGCTCCTCGTTGGCTTCCTTGATCTGCACGTTGAGAGCTTCGATGGCCTGCAAAAGACGCTCGACGTGCTGCGGCAATCCATCGGGATGAGCGAGGGCTGCAGCGCGGAGGCGTGTGGGCAAGGTCGTGGGCTCGCCGGAGCACATTTTCAACAGTTGCGTACGCCTCCAGCCTTGCACTGCATTTGCCAATGCCGTGCGTGCACCAAGCAGTTGCTCGCGCATTGCGCACATCGTGCGTCTGTCGCGAGCCTGCTCCGCCGGGATGTGCACCGATGGCAAGTCGATACGGCACGAGACTTCGCTGAGGACCTGCGCATCGCGCCGGTCGGTCTTGATGCCTCGAGCCCCGACCCCCAAACTGCGCACCAACGTTGCTGGGACCACACGCACCTCGTGTCCACATTCCAGAGCCCAGTCGGCGACTCGGAATGCTTCCGAACACGTTTCCAGTACAATTCGGCTCTTGGGCTGGTGCTGAAAGAAGCACATCAAACTGCTGGTCGCGATCCTCTTCTCCAGCAGAATTCCTTCGTCCGCGGCCCGCACACACACCTGCGATTGTTTTCCACCCAGATCGACTCCAATATGCTCCATGGCTGTCTCCTCTAATCACTGCGCCTTTGAGCGCGTCTGTTGATTGAGGCCCGGTTTCCGGTGACCTCGTTAATGAGGAGACAGCCACTGTCGCCTCGCGCAAAGCCATCGCTCGCGCGTCCGGCGCCCAAGCGAACACCGTATGCAGAACGGCCACCATGGCAGCCCTCCGCATCCGAAAGACGCCTCGGCGGCTACCTACCAGGTCACGAGCCACCCCATCACATCTCCGTGGCCCACCCGGTCGGAGTTCAAGCCGTGCCGGCCATGTCTCTGAGAGTTTGAATGCAAACTCTCGCTCACCTTGCTCGAGACGCCCCTGCCAGCCGGCCCTCCGCAGCTCGCGTCAGACCTTGCCGGCCATCTCGCCGAGGAACCGCGCCACTTCTTCTCGCACTGCGGGTGGAATGCGATGCCTGCCCTTGAAGGGGATCAGTTTCACCTCGGCCTTGGCTTGTTCCAACTCGTTGGCGATATCCTGCGCCGCACGAAAGGGCATCACGCCGTCGCTGCGGCCATGGGTGATCAAAAACCGCGTCGTCTCCGCGGCGTTGAGCTGCTCCGTCCAATCCGTGCCTCGGATCCGCCCACCCGACAGCATTGCCACGCCATAGATCCGCGGGCGAAAGCTGAGCCCGATATCCATGGCCATCAGGCCGCCCTGGGAAAAACCCGCCAGCATGATGCGTTCTGGCAGCGTTCCGTCTTCGATCAGCTCCTTGAGCATGTCGCTTAGGCGCTCACGAGCCTCCGCGAGATCACCGCGAGAGTTGTACCAAGCCTTGCCGAGCCCCACGCGGGTGATGCCCTCGGGCACCAAGACCCGCGCGCCAGCTGCGACCTCGTACTCGAGGATTTCCTCGCCTAGCGGAACCAAGTCATCGCCGGGGGCCCCAAAACCGTGCAGCAAGATCAACGTCGGCGCCCCATCGCCCCCCGTGCCCAACTTCGCGACCGAGAGCCCACCAATCTTCGTCGGGCGCCACCACAAATACGCGCCCCCCAAGAGCAGCGCGCCACCCCCGAGCACCATGACCCGACGCGACACTCCAACCTGCGTCGGCGGCGGCGGCAAGGCAGCCGGTGGCCCAGGCGGCGGAGCGTCCAGCCCGGGCACCACAGGGGGCGCCGACGCGTGCCCCGGGGGCGGCTCCCAACGCGGCGCCTGCGAACCTCCCTGTGCCGGTGGCGCGCCACTCGCAGATTGCGCGTAACCAGGTGGCGCGCCGCTCGCGGATGGCGCGTAACCAGGTGGCGCGCCGCTCGCGGAGGGTGCGTAACCAGGTGGGGGCACGGAGCCAAGTTCGATCCCGCTTCCACCGGGGGCGGGCTGGGGCGCAACAGGTTGGGCCGGTGGAGCTACCGAGCCAAGTTCGATCCCACTGCCCCCCGCACCCTGGCGCGGCGGCGCCGAATGAGCCGGCGGACCGGCGGGTTGTTGCGGGGCCGCCGATTGCGCTGGCGGTGCACCGGGCTGTTGGGGCGCGGCAGGCTGCGCTGGCTGGTGGGCGCCGGCTTGAGGCGGCGCAGCGGAGCTACCCGCGGCGGCCGCCGAAGCGCTGGCCTGAACGACGACCTCCGCGCCTAGCGCTCGCAGTTCGCGCTCCAGCGCTGTTGCCTGCTCCACGGATGCGTTCCGCGCCAAGACCGCTGGCGTATTTCGCAGCAGCCGCCGAGCATCGATGACCTGCATGCCGAACAGCTGACTGACCCGGGCGGCAGTGCTCTCGCTGACATCAGCAAAGCTCAGCACACAGACGTCACGCTGCACCCCAACACCATACGCAATTTCGACTGCCCGTCCAAAAGCAACGGGGCTGGCGGCGCTCGCTCAGGCGATGCCGGCTTCTTTGATCGGCTCGATGTAGCCGCGGTCGGTCCCGGTCACGTGGGCCAAGAGCCATTCGCGCAGGTAGGACGTCACCTGCGGGGTCACTTTCAAGAAGCCCGCGTCATGGCGGTCCTTGTAGATGGCGATTTGATCCCGGAAGACCTTGTGCTCACGACGATGAAAGTCGAACTCCTCTTCGTCGAGGCCAGCTTGGCGCATCAGCGCTTCTTCCGTCTTGAAGTGGTAGCTCGAATACTCGATGTAGGCTTCCAACGCGTCACCCAGGGCTTTTTGCTCCTGACCCGCTTGCACAGCTTCATCGAGTTCATTGAACAGCTCGACCCAACGCCGGTGCTGCTTGTCGATGTTCTCGATTCCTACCTCGAGTTTTGGCCCCCAAGTGATGGCTGGCATTTGCGGCTCCTGTCTTGCTGTCAGCGGAGTCGACCCACGCATCTGCGCAGACCGCCCAGCTAGACGTCGTTCCCCAATACCCGATTTTCCGGCCTCGTAGAAACGCCGACGTGATTTGGCGCATGTCAGGTTGCTTCGCTCCTCAAATCAGCCCAATTCGACGACCGATGATGCTTGACCAACTGTCGGCACTTTTGCGCTCATCACCCGGCGGCCTCGCCCCCAAGCGCGGGCGAACGCCGAGGCTTGAAATCCTCCGCTCTGCAAACCCGGCATTAGGGCAGCGCGTGGGTGACGGCCGGTCCCGCCCAGCCCGATGCGGTGTTCAACCGCAGAATGTAGAAGCCCTTGGGGTCGACGGCGATCGCGGACGTGACGTTGGTCGTGGCAAGGGTCGCCACCGTCTCGGTGGTACCCGCCGGCAGCGATACCGAGGTGGAGACCGGTGGGTTGGTGGCGGCGACGATTTGCACTCCCATGAGACTCTGGTTCGCGCCACCGGTACGCCGCACCTTCATCGTCACCTCGGTGCCGCTGTCTTGGTAGTCGCTGAGTTCGAGTGTGGGGCAGGGGGTTTTGAACACCCAGTCGTCGAACAGCGTAGTCCAGACCGCCGACGCGCCGGTTTGTGCGATCAGGAAGTCCCGGAACTCTTCGGTAGTGACGAGCGCGCCGCGCTTCTGTGAAAACCACTTCGCGAGCAGCGTGATCAGTTTGGTGTTGTGATCGCGCTGCAAGCGCTGATCCACCATCTCCAGGAAGGACGCGCCGTAGCGGTAGAAGAACAGCCCGTTGTTACCCAGCTGCTGGGCGAAGTCGCCGGCGTCGGCGAAGCGGAGTGGTCCCTTGTTCGGGTAGGAGAGGGTTGCGGCGTCGGCGCGGAACTTGTGCTGACGCGCCTTTGCGTCGGTCGGGTTCACGGTTTCGAGGATCTCGAAAACGGTCGTCCAGTCGGCAAAACCCTCGGACAGCCAGAAGTGGGGCCAGTCCGCGATTACGACCGCGTTGCCCCACCAGTGATGCACCGCTTCGTGAATCGCCGTGTAGTCGCCGCCGGGACCGCCCCAGCCAATGGTCCCCATCCAAACCGCGGAGGTGTGCTCGAAGCCACCGGGGTAGCGGGGAACTTCCGCGTACGTGAGCGAAGTCGACCACGGGAACGGCGCCACGTTGGTCCCCATCCAATCGACTGCCTGGCGCGCCGCGTTCAGGTTGCCAACGGCCTTGCTGGCGGACGCGGGGAGCACGTGCGCGAAGATCTCAGGCTTCGACGATACGGCACTCGGCTCCACTTTCGTGTAGTGCGGTGACGCCGCGAAGCCCAACGTGAACAGCGGCATGCGCCCGCTGACCGAAAACTGCCAGCTTCGATCGGAGACCGTGGCCGCACCCGGGCCGACGACAGTCCACGAGCTGTCGGGAACTATCGCGTCGAGCTCGACGGCGTCGACGGTGGCGTTGTGGTCGTGGGCGGCATCAATCCATGGCGGCGTTTGCGGCGCCAACAACCAAAGAGGACTGAAGTAGGGCGGCGAGTAGGCGCCGACGACGGTTTCGTTCGCTGGGCCGGTCCAATGCTGGATGCCGTAGATGTTCTCCGCCGGAAGCCCTTGGGCGGTAACATCCACCTCGTAGGTGATGTCGAGGGCGATGTCCTGGCCTGCTGAAAATGGCTCCACGCAGAACGTCGCGCGCTGGCCGTTGTATGTGTATCCGTGGCTCGCCTTGCCGAGCGAGAGGCCGGTGCCGAACAGCGTTACCGCATCGCCCGCGGTGTCCGAAGTGAGTACGACCTGCTGCCTAATGGTGTACTTTTGCTCTGCGTAGCGTTCGAGGTTCACCTCGAGGTCGAGCTTCTTGATGTGCGGGCTCGGCACCGCGACCGCGGCGTTGCACCCCGGATTGCCACCGGCACCCGCCGTGCCGCCGCTGCCTCCACCCGCGCTGCCGCCACTCCCGGATGCGCCACCACCCGAGCCGCCGGCGCTCGAGCCACCACCGGACGAATCGTCGCTGCAGCCCACGGTTGTCGCTATGGCTGCAACGACCCCAATGCCCCGGAGCCCTCGAAGCACACCATGCAGAAGCAGTTTGGCCATGGCGCCCACGAGGCAAGATGCAGACCACGGAAACCCGCGCACGAGGGTAGCTCCTTTCGCGCTGGTTTCCGCGCCAACTGCCACCACCCGTTGGCGCCGCCGAGTTGCGACAAGCCCCACCGACAGCTTCGCCGAACACGTCCGTGCATTTCGTAACGCGAGCAGACATCTGCCTGCTGAGCGCCGTGTTCACAATCCTTGCTGCACCGGCAACTGAGCCCCGAGCTGTGGCGAGCGCCGGGGCGACCAAGACGCGACGACGCGCTTCCGCAACAGCGCGAACAATCCGTACACCGCAAAGGGCAACAACCCCAACGGCAACCAGCTCGAACTGATAGCCACCCCCCAAAACCCAGCCCACCGCCGCGCATCCCACAGTCCCCTCGCCACGAACAGCATCGCCACGCCGTAAATGCCCAACCCAAAGCTGAACACCATCATCACGGCAACCATGATCTCTTCCCCCTCGCGCACCCCTTCAACAGCCGCCCGCAGCGCCGCCACCGGCGCAAGCAACAGCATTAAAATCAACGGCGCCGAAAGCACATGCATCAGCACCGAAAGAACGCGCACATGCTTGTCGCGCAATCCCTCAGCCAAATTGGGATCCTGCAAGCTCATCAGCGCCCCAAGCGTAACGGACGACAACGTGCGTGCCCACCCACGCGCGGGCCTCGTCTCCAATTGTAATCGCGAGGTAATCGCGTCGTTGGGGACGCGTTTCCGCACGACTCAGCCGCCCAGCCACCCGGGAGTTGCGCTACCGCACCAACACCGACAACGCCGGGCGCAGCAACAGCACAAAGCGCGCAGTGCCTTCAACCCGATCGCCAGCCCGCCACGCAAGCCCAGCCACAGCCTTCTTCGACTCCCCGCGCCGAAACCCCATGTTGGCCAGTGCGCTCAGAAGCATGGATTCCATCTCCACCTGGCCCGCGTGTTCCAAACTGGCTCCAACTGAACCTTCTTGAACGACTGCGTCAGCCGTCCGCGCCGCGCCACCGCCCAACATTCGCTGGCGAAGGCGAATTCTGCCCTCAATGAACTTGCGCCCAAATACTTTCTCAGCACCCGCCTCGGGAAGATTTGTCCGCAGCACGGACCGCATCGTCCCTCTATCAGCCCCGCCCCCCACGAATCCCGACCCGTCACTGAGACGCGCTCAAGCCCGTCTGCCGTCACTTGCAATAACAATGCGTATCCGTGCAAGACCCGGTGAACGTCTGTCCCTCTGCGGCGCATATCTCCGTGCGTTCACGGCAAGCAGCGACGCTTGCGTGAACCAATGCTCCCGACCCGATGCGGGCGTCGAGCACGGCATCACCCCCCCCCTCAATTCACGGCGTCACGCGCACGGTCACCACCGAGAGCGGAACCGCTCCCCTGCCACGCAGCGGCGTCCGCACTTTCAGCGTGTACTTGCCGGGTTGCAGCAGTTCCGGCTCCATGATGCTCGAGCCTCGGGTGGCGTACTTGCGGTCCGGCCAGAACCCGCGGGCCTTCCACTCGGTCGTCGCGACGATCTTTCCCCTTGGCGCGACCACCAGCCGAACGAACACCTTGCCCCCACGGCCACGGAGCAGGCCGAGCAGACCAATGTCCGACGGCACGTCCACGGTTCTGCCCTTGGCGTCGTAGGCGGCGATATCGAAACCGTCCGTGCCGTGAGAATCTGGGTCGAGGCGCGGGACGTGGAAATAGACCGTCTGAGTCTCGTCGCTCTGGTTTTCCAGCTCGGCATGCAGCTTCAGGCGCTCCCCCGTCTCGACCGTGGGCTCAACCGCACGCACGCTGATCGCAAGGGCTTTGTTCGACCCCGTCGGAACTTTGCCTTCGGGCAATCTAGTCACGCAAAACCCGGCCACCTCGTCGAGATTGATCACGTCCCCTCGGCATAGGCCAGTCCGCTTGGAGCCGGGCGCCGTCTCGCTGTCCACCGCGCGCACCGGTGGCCCCGCATCCACGCTTGAGTCGTCCCCGCGCGTCGACGCGTCGTGCTCACGCGCCTGCGCCACCGGAACTTCGCGCGCCGCAGCTGACGACCGCTCTGGCGCGGCGCGCGGCGGCGAACCCGCACACCCCAGCACGGAGATGACAAGCGCACCAACGCATCCGCACTGCACACCCATCACCCAGGCAGCTCGCCGCGGGCCGAGCCGACGCTCGGTGCGCCTCCACGTCACGTCGCGGCTCTGCGGATTCATGACCGTGCTAGCTTCCGAGTCGCGTGCCTTCAACCCAGCGCCTCCTGCTGCTCGCGAGCATCCTCACTCTTGCGCTCCACTGCAAGGGGCCGGATGCGACGCGCAGCGACGCCCCGCCAGCGCGCTCGGTCAGCAGCGCAGCGCCCGCGCAGAGCGTCGCCGCGCCGGGCCCACCGTCGTCGGGTCTCACCTGCGTGCTCCAAGTGTCGTCGAGCACCGGCAATCGCTACGGCGTGTCCCTCGCCCTGACCAACGCCGACAAGACACCGGTGCGCCTGCGCTACTTCCACCCGATTGGTTTCGCGCTGAAAGCCTGGGTCGACGGCAAGCCCGTCACACTCCGGATCCCCGCCACGGACTCGCCCGTGATGCCCCGCGAACTACTCCTCAAGCCGGGAGCCACCAAGACGATCTCCACCCCCATGTCCCTCAGTTTCGGTCCGGGCTCCCGAGACGCCGATCAAAAGCAACCCCACCGCTTGTGGCTCGATCACCCGCCGACCCGAGTGCGCCTGTTGGCAGAGCGCGCCTTCGCGAGTCACAAAGCCCTGACCTGCACCGGCCACTGGGTCGGCACGGAATGAAGCAACACCCCCGCCCTCACCGCGTAACCGTAATCATCCAAACCACGAGCGCCGCAGTCGTTGACAGAGTAGCCAACACGAACACGGCCAAGCAGCCGAACAAGGCCCAGCGCACTCAGCCCAGCGGCCGCGCTTTGATGAGCTTGTCATTCTCCTCTTCCCACGCGAGCGCGCCGGCCTCGCCCTGCTGGGCGACGATCTCCGCGCGACAGGCATGGTAGCTGGCCTCGAGCTTGTTCGCGAAGGGGCTGAGCGCCTTAGCCGCATCGGAGATCAGCTCGGGAGTGAGGGGCTGACGACTGTTTTCCTTCGGAAGCGTTACCGAATGCGAGAAACAGAGCGCGCCCCACTCATCGATATGGAGCATCAGATGCACCTGACCATACTGCTGCGTCCACGCGCGCGTCGGTGCGTCGAGCGCTCGCCGGACGACCTCGTTCGGGACGCCGGGGACCACGAACTTGGCATCGAATGCGGGATCCCCGGTGATGACGATCGGGACCGGGTTCGGGACGCCGGGGACCACGTGCTTGGCGTCGAGTCTGGGAGCCCCGGCCGCGACGATTGGGACCGGACCCACGTGGACGTAGTTGCTGCGCTGCTCAACCCCAAGCTTGATCGGAACGGCAAGCGGGAACCGAAGCTGCAGAAGCCGATTCGCTGAATCCGCGTCACTAAGCGTGAGCTCGACGCGCCTCCCTCCCACCTCGGCCACCATTCGCTGGGGCGAGAGGTGTTGCAGCCCCGGCAACGCCTGCTCTGCCGCCGCGATCGCCACTTGGCGGCGATCTTCACTCCTCTGGAATATCATGCAGCTCTCCGAACGAGCGCACACAGAAAACGAGCTGCCCGATCCACCGCCGCCGAGCATACCGCGCCCTCCCCTGGTCCTCCCCCAAACTTCGGCGTACCCTTTTCGCTGTGCGCGCAATCACCGCCTTGCTTCCACTGACGGCCCTCGCCGTCGGAATCTCCCTGAGCGCAGGCTGCGGAGGTTCCGACACCGAGGCCTCCACACCCCAGGACGGCGGAGCAGGAGCCGGGGGCGGGACTGGCGGTACGGCTGCCGCTGACGCCGGGTGGCCCGACGCTGAGTCGACCAGCGATGCGAAGCCGACGACCACGGCCTATGATCCTTGCGGGACGGAGCCTTGCTGGACGGCGCCGACTCTCGGCGGCTGCGGCAGCACGAAGGTCAACGAGGACTTCGCCAGCGGGCCGTACGGCGTGCACCACTATCTGGTCATGGCGCCGGCCAATGTTGAATTCGAAATCAGCGTCACGCGCACCGCGGGTAATTGGCAGCCCGCGCTGATCTTGCACGACGAGCAGGGCACGACAGTCTACGACGGCACCCAGGCGCATTCGACCGCAGGCCTCGAAGTCACGACGCTCGCAGCCCAACCCGATGCGGACGCCGTGCGCATCCGCCCCGCCGAGCGCAGGCACCTGGGCCTGTACATGACAGGAGACGGCGCCATCGCCAACGGCTTCTCCGCCGCGCTTCCCAAGGACGCCGAGTACACGCTGCAAGCCGTCGCCAGCTGCACGGTGCCAGCCGCGCTCAGCGTGCGGGGCGTGAAGCTCAGCGCACGGCAGGAGCTTTGGGTGCGCTACATCGCGGAGCACATCGTGCCCAAGCTGCCCGGAACCAAAGCCGAGCGCATCGACAAGGCCGCCTACGTCGCCTGGTGGTCTCTCAAAGAAGGCGTGCTCGACACCAACAATCCCCTCGCCTACTCGAACTGCAGCATCCCACCCGACAAGCACATCGGCCCCGTCGAGATCTGCCCCAACGCCAAGAACGCCTGGCAGGTTGGCATCTCAGGAGTGCAAGCGACGTACACCAGCGTGGACACCGCCGAGCAGATCGCACAGATGGCGTACCCGCAGCTGTCGCTGCTCGAAGTCTTGGCAGAAGCGGCGCCGACCGCCGGCTACGGCGTGCAAACCGCGTTGGGCCAGGCCATTATCACGTCGAACGACCGCTTGCGTCTGTCATGGTTGCTCCGCACCGGCCCTGTGGGTTTCGCCGCGCAGTACTCACCGGTCTACAACGAGTGCTTCGTCTCGATGAAGTCGTGGTGCTTCGGCAGCGGTTGGCCCAGCTCCGCTTCCTTCGCGCCAACCCAAGCCGGCGCCAAGCAGGCCGTGACGGATCTCATGTCCATCTTCCAATCCCTCTCGCCCTGAGCCCGAAGGCCTCGTCGTCGAGCGAGTCAACGGCGAGTCAAGAGCGGACCTGCGCCCTGGCCTTCGCTCCGAGGCATGGTACTTTTCGCGCCATGAAACGGACGCGCTTGCTTGTTCCCGTCGCTTCACTCTCACTCTTGGCCCTCGCGTGCGGAGGTGAATCCTCGGACGATGGCTCCAGAGGCGGCGGCAACACGACGAGCGGCGGCAGCGGTGGTTCCACCGGTGGCAGCGCAGGATCCGGTGGCGCGAGCGGTGGCAGCGCCGGCACAGGTGGCGCGACCGGCGGCAGTGCCGGCATAGCTGGCGCAACCGGAGGAGCTGCGGGCAGTGGCGCAACTGGCGGCGCCGCAGGCAGTGGTGGCGCGACTGGCGGCACCGGGGGAGTCGTGGGATCACCCGAATGCAAACAAGACGCGGACTGCAAGGTGTTCAACGACTGCTGCAGCTGCGAAGGCGTCCCCAAGACGGCAAATCCTGCCTCATGCCCCGCAATCTGCAAGCAGAACACCTGTGAAGCTTTGGGCGTCTCGCCTACGACCGTCTCGTGCGTCGCCGGCCGCTGCGTCAAGGGCTTCGACTGCGATACCTCCAAGGTCACCTGCAAAGCCGCGCCACCCGTCTGTCCCGCAGGTCAGGTCGCACAGGTCAAGGGCAACTGCTACACCTTCGCATGCGTCGCCGCGAGCGAGTGCACGTTCGTACCCGGCTGCGGGGACTGCGCCCCGATGGACGTGTGCTCCCTCTACGTCACCCAACTCGGACCGCGCCCGCACTGTGTTTCGATCCCGAAAACCTGCGGCGGCAACTTCAGCTGCGCCTGCCTGGGCCCATCGACCTGCATCTCGCCCTTCGATTCATGCAGCGACCTCAGCGGCCAAAAGGGCGTCTCCTGCGGCTGCCCCGCGTGCTGAGCCAACGTCAGGCCCATGGACCCGGGCCGCCGCGCGTACCAACTGGAGCACTATCGGCGCATAACTCCCAGCGAGAAGCTGCGCGTCAACGCTCAAGGCGGCGGCAACGGCATCGGCAGCGCGAGATTCTGATCGCAATCTATTTTGGGCGGCTCGGGGTACACGCCACCAAAAATTTGCTCCATTGTCCAGGTGGACCCGTCGATGGACAGCGCGATTGGCTTGGTAACGTTTCCGTCCTCCGTGCCGCACTGAAAGCTAACCGGGCTGCAGGTCACACCCTTGAGACTCGAAATATCCAAAGTGATCGGCGACCCAGAGAGCGGATTGGCATCCGCCGGCACATCGAGTGGCGGCAAGTCCAGGCCCACGTCGCCGCCCCAGCCAAGGGTAAAGGAGTACTCCTGCGCGCTGCCCGTCGGAGTCTTGCGGTCCTGCCATTGCAACGGCTGCAGACTCCAATTCACCCGCAGTGCATTGCCTTTTGAGCTCGTCGTCACCGTATTGACCATAACGATCGGACGGTCCTTGTTGCTCTTGTTTCCGGCAGTCACCAGCGAAAGCGCGAACAAGTAGCTGCCATCCATCAGTCCAACGGCCAGCGCACAGCCTTGGGTGCGCTGACCTCCAGTGCCCAGGCCTCCGCTGCCCGAAACACCAGTCCCGCCGCTGCCTGCACCACCTGTTGCGCCACCAGCGCCGACGCCACTTGCACCACCGATGCCCGCATTGCCGGCTCCTCCCGAGCCAGAGCCTTCGGCCAACCCGCCGCATCCAACTCCGACAGCGAAGACCACCGAACTCACACCGGTGAACGCACCTAGCCGCATCAACTTCCTCGCACCACGAAGCGGCGCCTCAAGACCGCGAACCTCCCCGCCTGCTCCCCTACTCATAGTGCCACACCTACCACCCGCGCGCCGCGGCGGCGAACCCTAGGCCGGCGAGGAGTAGACCAATCTTCGGGATGTCCCGAAAGATGAGGAACTGGACGACCGCGAACGCGAGTCCGGCGCCCATGAACAGAAGGCCGCAGCGGAACGCGGTTCCTGGGGCGGCGGGTGGTTTGGCTGCGGCTGCGCGTGTAGCAAAAAGCGCGCTCACGTTGTCGACTCCGTCGCGGAGTTCGCTCCGGATCTCGTCACGGAGCGATTCTTCAGCCCGGGCGTCTTGCTCCTGGGTCTGCCCCGCGTGGAAGCAGCGTCGGCATAGCGGATCGCCCGCCGACGAGAAGTACTCGGACACGCTCTCACATTACGAACGACGCGTCATGGCCCCCCACAACGGCCAAGCCGCGACCGCTGTCCGCGGTGCGCTGCCGCTTCGATCTGCTCGCGGGTAACCCCAGGTTGCTCAATGGACAGGTTCCCGTAGGCGAAGCTCAGTATCTGCCGCTCCCGCTGCTCAGCGGTCATCTTTCGCTACACCCTCCACCAGGACTGTTCCCGGGCGTTCGCCCAATGCTCCCCTCAGAGCGAGACCGGTTGTACCGATCCGCACCCTTTCCGTCTGCGACCCGGTTTCGCGCCAGCTGGGAGTCGCTGCGACAGCAACATTCGCCTGGCATGCGATCTCTCGGGCCAGGTGCTCTACCGCGACTGCGTGCCCCTTGGGGGCACGTGCGTCGAAGAAGACGACAAGGCGCACTGCGACCACGGCCCCGCAGATCCCCGCTGCGTCAACGGCACAAAGGCGCTCCCCCGATGCGTCGGCCAGGCAATGACCCTCTACGAACCCCCACCCGAAGGTAGTTTCGACACCCCAGGCCACGGACCACTTTGCCCTGGACGGACAGGCCACCCCATAGTCGAGAGTAGTGGCCCAACCTGTTACGCGATCGATGCGCATCGCGCTCGAGGAGTTGGGATTGTCACGTATCGTGGTCGTCTACCCTGGCAGCAAGCGTTATCCGCTCTCCAAACAAATTGAGGTCATTCCGTTGACCGAGCTCGCGAATAGTCGCGTCTGACGCGAAAGGGGAGCGACCGCAACCCGCTCGACGCGATGTTTTCTCTGGAATGACAAGCGCGAAGAACATGGCCCGTTCGACATCATCGGCGACGTCCACGGTTGCTTCAACGAGCTGTGCACTCTGCTCGAGAAGCTGGGCTCGGCACCAAGCGCAACGCCTCCAAGCAACAGGCGGGCGGTGTTTCTTGGAGACCTCGTCGACCGTGGACCCGCAACGCCTGCCGTGCTGCGCCTAGCGATGAACATGGTTCGCTCGGGTCACGCCCTTTGCGTGCCCGGCAACCACGACGTGAAGCTGATGCGCAAGCTGCGGGGCAAGAACGTCCAACTCAAGCACGGGCTGGAGCGGTCCGTCGAACAGCTCTAGGCCGAGCCCGATGACTTCAAGGCCGAAGTAGCCGAATTCATCGATGGTCTTGTCAGCCATTACGTGCTCGACGACGGCAACCTGGTCGTCGCTCACGCCGGCATGCGGGAAACCCTGCAAGGCCGAGGCTCTGGCGGCGTCCGGGAGTTTGTTGCTCTGTACGGAGAGTCGACCGGCGAGATCGACGACTGCCCTCGCTCTTCGCAAGTTCGCGCTCGGAATCGAAGCTCTGCACCGCTTCGTCGAGAAAGAGCCGCTGTACCGGGTTCACGAGTGTGTTTTCGGTGTACTTGCGCTCGAGAGCGAGCCTGTAAACCCGTAACCGGAGCACGGCCGACGTAGTTGACTTGCACGCTGTATTCAGAGGTCAGGATGCGCTGACGATTCGGGTGGAAGGAGCCCAGTTCTTGGGCAAGAGCTCATCGGTTCGGACATGGGAGTGGAGCCGAGGCGCATCAGGACGTCGGTGAGGTACGCCAGGGGCTCGACGCCGCAGGCGTCGCAGGTTGCGACCACGGTGTAGAGCGCTGCGAGGTTCTTTCCGGCCTCCTTTCGACCGCTCAGCTTTCAAGACGGCCTCGCTGCGACGGTTACGTGCACGAGGAGGACGTACGTTGGAGCTGACCAAGCCGGGGGCTCCAGTTATTCCTAGTGATCAAAGATGAGGTCCATCTGGTACTTGATCTCGTAGCTCGTGGACTCGTCGAACGCAGGTGAGTCTGCGAAACGGTGAAGCTCGCTGCGCAGTTGGTCACCGGAGTGACCAGTGGCATCTGCGAAATGCTCGAGGAGCGAAAGAAAAATATCGGTTGGGCAGTCCTCCTGAAACAGATGCAAGCTTCGCGGCCGCTTCGAGAAGACCTCGGCCAAGCGCAGGACGGGCTTAGCGTGACAATTGGCATTGTTCGCAAGCGAGAGTCTCGCGAGACCGCCGACGAGCTTGACCTTGGTCAAGCCGAGCACGTCTTCGTCCTCCAGCTTGCACGCATCCAGCCAGAGCAACTTCACGGTTGGTGACAGCGATGCGAGCGAGTCAAGCTGGCCCCCCAGGTCGCAGTAGGACACGTCGAGCGCCACCAGCTCGGAGCAAGGCGGACTTCCAACAATATGATGAAGTTGCGCGCCATCGATATTGCACTCGCGTAGCCGCAAGCCGAGGAGTTGCCCCGGCCGCAGCCGGGTCATCCGTTCGATGACGTCGGCCCCATCGTTGCCATCGCATTCAAGGACGTTTCCCAGCTCCCAGGCCTCACCGTCGTCGCACCAATCCGCGATCGTTCGCGCTGAGTTAGCCGGCCAATCGGGCAGGATGGCGGCGCAGGAGCTTCTGAGCGTCTCCTCGTCGAGCCGCTCGTGGTCACTCATTGTCCAGGCTTTCATTGCGCTACGCTACCATTGAGAGGTCGCGCCACGCCACCAGCACCGCCATGACCCGGCAATTCGAGCGCTGCTAGCTACAGCGCCCACAGTTGAGTCGTAGTGGTTCAGATTTGATCTCACAGTCACCCCTGGTCGCGAAATCGATGTGCTCTACGAGGAGACACGTCGGGGCGAGCGCGTCCACGTGTGGTTGCTTCCGCGTCTGCCACAATTGCGTCCCATCGCTCGCTGTCATTTCGCCTTGCCATTGCCTCAGATCATCGCGATTCGACCGCTCAGCATTCAAGACGTCCTTGCTTCGACGTAAACGCCAAGACGTGTCCATCAAGATCCGAGCTTTAGGCTGTGAACTGCAACAACTCGTTGAGGGTTGACAAGATCAGCAAGCTCGCGGAAGAAGTCTGTGCGTGGCTCGAGTGACAAGCGGAGAACATTCGGGGATGACGTGCACGATTGCCTGCGCAAGAAGGCGGCTGCCGAAACACGCCGAGAGAGGTGGCTTCGAGCCGCCGACGCTGTCTTTTGCGCTCGACAGGCAGGCACCTTGCAGAGCTGACGGCGATCCGGTGGCACCTGCATCGCATTCGAGACGGCCCAGCTGCACGCAAGACCTGGCCGCTCGTCGAATCTCAACACGGGTCAACGCGAGGTCATACGATCGGTTGCGGCCAGCCCGCTAGAAGCATATCGAGCTTGGCATCTCGACCGATGAAGCGCGGTTCTGTGACGGGACCAAACCACGCGCGAGAGCTACATCGGGCCAAAGGCACTCTCCGCTTTTGTCACGGATCGCTTCACCAACACGCGTCGCGAAGTGGCCTAATTTGCGTCGACCAAGTAGATGTTCGAGATGCCGTTGTAGGGCGCGAAGTCCGGGTCGCTGTGGCCTGAGAAGCCAAGAGCTCGGGCGTCTTCGGGTGTCGCGCCGTGGTGGGTGACGATGAAGCGATCGTCAAGTGAGAGGTTTGCTACGCCGGACGGGTAGCAGTAGCGGCCGACGACCGGAAGCTCGATGTCCGTCGGCTCGTCGCCGGCGCTTCGGGTGATCTCGAGCCGACGCAGCACGCAGCCGATCGGGCGGCTCAGGTGGCCGCGGCCGTCGCCGATCCGGGTGACCACGGTGCGCATCGTCGGCGAAACGACGTTCAACCAGGTGATCTTCCACAGCATTGCACAGTGAGTAGATCTGCTTTTCGAAGACAGCGTTGTCGTCGGCGAGATGCAAGGCCCCGGTTTGCTCCGTGGACCAGAAGTTTTCCCAGCGACTGTGGTGGCAGTTGAGGCAGCGGGCCAAGAGGCTGGGAAAGTAGCGTAGGAACTCCGGATAGCGTCCGTGTCGGTCGTAGATTCCCGCGTGGTAGTGATTGCTCATCACCATCAACCAGTACACATCGAAACCGTAGCGCCGGCCGGCGACGGCGAAGCAGTACAGGAACGCCGGACAGAAGCGTCCACACGGAGGACGCGCCACGCAGGTGTCACTTGCTTCTCGCCGCCCCGAATCAACTCGTTGCGTACGCCACGACCTGAAGCTTGGGGATGCGGCGGAAGTGCTCGGCGTTGCGCGTCACGATTGGGACGCTGAATGCCCGCGCCGTGCAGCCGATCCACAAGTCGTTGCTACCGATGAGCTGACCACGCCTCCGCAACGACCGCGCGATCGTCGCGTACTGCCGGGCAACCTCTGGCGTCACATCGAGTAGGCGAATGCCTGAGACCAATGCCCGCGCGTCGTCAGAGCCCGGATCGTCGAAGCCTTCCAGGTACTCACCTAGTGCCACGCAGGGCAAGACCAGTTCCGTTTCACGATTCGACTCCAGGAACGCGATCGCGCCGCGTCGTTTGCCTCGTTTCCGGCGCTCGTTCTGCAGGTCGATGAGAAACGTCGTGTCGAGGGCTATTCGGTCCACGACTCATCCGGCGGGGCATCCTCTCGCTGGACCCTCTCGAGGCGTTCAATAACCGAACGAGACAGGACCGGAGCGGTCCGTAGCGCCTCGAGCAGCGAGGCACCGCTAACACCAGACTCGTTCCAACGAGCGCGTTTGATGACCTGCGAGAAAGACTCATCCGGTCGTTGGCGAGCCTTCCGAAGACGTTCGTACGCCGCCAAATCAATGGAAATAGTCTTCGTTGCCATGTACATGCATGTACATGCAGATTGCCCTGCTGTCAAATCACTCCGGCGTAACCGGAAAACCAAAGGATGACGCTTCGCGCGAGTCAAGCGCTCCATAGCTTCACCTTCACGCCATCACACCAAGTCGCTCAGGATCACAACACACTCGACTTCGCCTGCGTCTCCGTTGAGGACTCGCTACGTGTGAACGCACCCCTTGATGTCAACCCTCACTCAAACAAAACCATCTGCCTTCCCGCCACTGCGTCGAAGCTGGTGCCCAAGAATGGCAACACGCAGTCTGCCGCCGGGGCGAGCTGTCTCTCCAGGTAATGGTCGTAGTCGAGGCGGGCGTGGGGCAGGTCGATGGGTTCGGCGCCTTGGCTGGTGATAACGTAGCGGATCTCGCGAGTGGGACGGCCGAGTTTTCGGGCGGCTTGGATGTGGGGCGGCACGTTCTTCTCATACTCGTCCAAACTCCTGCGAACGCGTTTGCGGTAGACCAGCTCATCGTCGAGCTCTCCCGCTCGCAGCGTGCGGGCCAGATCCGTCATCCACTCACGCCATGGCTCTCCGATGAAAACCCGGCGCAGCAGCTCGCGTTGAAAGCGCCGGGCCAGTGGCGTCCAGTCCGTCCGGGCCGCTTCGAGGCCCTTGATCACCAGCGAGGCCTCCGGGCCGTGCCCAATGACGCCCGCGTAGCGCTTCTTGCTTCCCTTGTCGGAGCCGCGCATCGTCGGCATCAGAAAGCGACGGAAGTGGGTCTCGAACTCGAGCTCGAGGTGACTGTCGATGCGATAGACGTCCGTCAGGCGCTGGGTCCAATACGTGTTCAAGTCCCGAGCCAAAGCCCGGCCGATCCGGGCGCATTCTTCGTCATCGGCCTTGCCCACGTGCACGAATAGCGAGTCCGTGTCGCCGTAGATCACTTCCAAATCCCGCGCCTCGATGAACTGTCGACTCTCCAGGATGATCTCGTGGCCCCGGAGCGTGATTGAGCTGGCCAGCTTGGGGCTGAAAAAGCGACAGCCCCCGCTACCCAACACGCCGTAGAACGAGTTCATCAAGATCTTGATCGCCCGAGACCGCGCCGCGTCCTTGCGGCGTTTCGCCTCGTCCCGAGCGGACCACAGGCCCTCGATCAGCGCTGGCAGAATGTGACCCTCCCGCGCGAAGGCCCCGCCTTCGAAGCCGGGGATCGGATCGTCTCCGGGCACCGCGAGGCCCAGGGGATCGATCGCAAAGGTCCGAATGATGCTCGGGTACAGGCTCTTGAAGTCGAGCACCAGCACGTTGTCGTAGAGCCCGGGAGCGGAATCCATCACGTAGCCCCCGGGGCTGTGCACGACCTCCATGCCGTCGCCCACGTCGGGAGCGACGTAGTCCCGGCGATGCAAGCGCGGCAGATAGAGGTTGTCGAAAGCCGCCGCCGAGCCACCCTGGCGATCCATCGGCAGCCCCGTCAGCGCTTGTCGCTCCACGGCGAAGCCCACCAGGTCGGCGGCGTCGAAGATGTCGAGCACCAAGCGGCAGTCCTCGAGGTTGTAGGCCGCTAGTGCGGGTTTGTCCTCGGCGAAGAGCCGACGGATCTCCGCGACGGGATCGCCGCCGTGCTCGATCTTCTTGCCACGCCCCAACAGGGTCTGCCCTACGTCCTCGAGGCGAAAGCTGTCGAAGGCGTAGGTCGCCGATCGAAGCGTAGCCACGCCATCGAGCACGACGCGCCCAGGGACCCGAGCTACGAAGGGCTGCTGAACGCTTTGCGGTGGCAAGACCTTCGCGCGCTCGCCGCCCCGCCCCAGCTTGAAGTCGATGCCACGCTCTCGGGCTTTGCGCTCGAGGGTGGCGAGGTCGAATTCAATGACGTTCCAACCACAAAGCACGTCGGGATCTGCTTGCGTCACATGTTCGATAAAGGCGCTGATCAGCGCAGCCTCGTCGACGACGAGGGTGTAGCTCGGGTGCTCCGCACCCGCTGGGTCGCTGCGCATCCACACCCGCTCGCCCCCCGCGCCGGCCACCGCGATGGACAGCAACTCGCCTTCCAAACCATCAGTCTCGATGTCGAAGGCGAGCAGCTTTAGGTTCGGGGTGTATTCGCAGGCCCGGATGCGGGGGTTGGTCGCTTCCAGGAATCCGTTGCGTTGAATGAGCTCGCCCTCCACGCAGATCGCCCCGGTGACGAATCGCTCCATCAGGAAGCGATCCTGCGGCTTGATGGTGCCCTCGAAGGTTCGGTTCATGCCCTCGCGGATCCGCGCGCGCTCGGCGACAAGGTCGCGCTGATTCGTGAAGTAGACGGCATCGACGGGTCGCCCGGAGAGGCTCTTCAGTTGCACCGGCTTGCGCCGCCCCGCCTGGTTCGACACCTCGCGATCCAAGAACAGCACGGCCTCTTGGCCCGACAGCACGATCTTGATCGGCCCGGCCTCCGAGACCGCCCAAAACGTCAGCTCAACACCGTCGCGACGATCGATCCATTGCCGCGTGAGCAGCGCGGCCTGCACGGATTCGACCATCGCACGGGCATAGCACGGAGCACGCAGCAGGCACGAGGAAGGTCGACTCGCCCCGTGGCGTAGTTGTAGGCGCCATGCGCTTCGCTTCGGTCTTCGGCCACTTCGCGCTATCGGCAGCGCTCGCGGCGTGCGCGACGGCGAAGCCGGAAAGTCGAAAGGCAGCGCTGCAGGCGCCTCGACCGGGCAACGACGGCTACACCTGCTCCGCCAAGTTGAGTTGGTCGGACCCGCCGACAGACCTTGCTTTGCGCGCTTTGACGCGGCGCTGTAGAAGCAAGCCCGAGAAAGCTACGGGGGCGCGGGAAGTCGCCGAGTGTCCCTGCACACAGCTCGGCGTAGCTCTGGGCTACCGCAAAGACGCCACCTCGCGCAAACGGGGAATGCGGGTGCTCATGGACGCTTGCGACGCAGGCTCTTACGACGCCTGTGACGCGTATGAACTCGGCAAGGCGCTGTGTCTGCAAGGGCCGGAGCAGCCCGAATGCGTTCCCCTTCGAAAGCGCGGATTGATCCCTGCGCAGTTCCTGGCGCTGTCGAACGTGCTGGGTTGTCGCGGGATCGTAGACCAGCTGCTGTGCGTGCAACGGGACCGCTACTACGTTCGGGCAAGGGACGGGCGTTGGGACCAGCAGCGCGTGCTCAGCTGGCGGCGCAGCGACTCGCCAAAGGAAGCGCGCTGGGAGGGCCGGCTCAGCGACGGCGTGATCGTGCTCACGCCCCTGCGTGTGGTCCAACACGACTTTCAGCCACGCTACGCCGAGCCCGTAGCTGGCTACAGCGATCTGGAACGGGTGGATCCTGAAGGGTTCGATGCGCCTCGACCGCGGCTAGCAGAAACCCGAGCCAAACTCGTCGGCCCGTCCCGCAAGCTGAGCTCGGCAGAACAGGCGGTCGCGCGCCGCGCGCTCAGCTCGCTTCCGCTGGTAGAGCATGCTTGCGCCGCCGCCGAAGCCTGCGCGCGTGCAGTGGAAAAGGTGCTCCGTCCTCCACCCCCGCCTCCCGAAGACGAGATGGGCGAGGGAGAAGGAGAGGACGAAGAAGCAATGAATGACGCGTCAACGCCCACGCCAAGCCTTCTCGCCTGTCAGGCCGCTCGACGGCAAGCCCTTGCCCAGCTCGGCGGCCGCACGCCCCCTACGGCATGTGCGCCGCTGCCCAACCCGCGAGCTACTGCGCCGCCGCGACCGGTTCCGTCTCGCTGAGTCGGTTGAGCAAGCGAGTTCCACCGCTGGTGATCTCTTCGAGCAAGAAGCGACAGCGGGGTTCGCAGCGGTCGAGGTAGCGATCGAGCACGTCGCCGCGGTCCGGGTGCTCTTTGGCTTGTTCGAGCAAACGCGCGCAGATCGCCTCGTCGCTGAGAATGCGCGTGAGGCGCTCGGCGTGCAGCATGGCCAGGGCGAAGTCGCGTTTGGGATCCCAGTTCTTGAACAGCGCGCCGGTCCATTCGGAGATGGGCTTACTGGTCAAGCCGCGAACCTTGGCGCCGGCGGTACGGGTGAGCAGATGCTGCTGGGCTGACAAGGCAATCAGCGACAGCTTGGCAACGCGCTTTTCCCGGGGGTCGCTGGCTGACAAGGAGCGCCAACGGGTTTGGGCGATGCGCTTCACGAAGCCCTGGGGGTTTTTCATGATGCCGCTCAGGGTGTCTTTCATGGCCATCAGCGACTGGATCTGGCTCGTGCCCTCGTAGATGGGCATGACCATGGCATCGCGCAGTAGTTTTTCCGCGCCGTACTCGCGAATGTAACCGGCGCCACCCAGGACCTGAATCGCACGTCGCGCCATGTCCACGGCACGTTCCGACGCGGTGTACTTGAGTAGGGGCGTGACGCCGCGCGCGCAGTCCTGATGCTCGCGGATGTCACGCTCCAGGCGCTTGCGCTCGAGTTCGCTATTGGGCAGCCCGCGCAGGCGGATCTTCATCTTCTGCGCCATCTCTTCGTGGTAGGCGCCGTACATCGCCAAGGCGCGCAAGCCTTGTATGTCCGTGTGCATCTCGTCCAGGTAGTCGGCGATCATCTCGTGGCGATCCAAGGTCTTGCCCATGGACGTGCGCTCCTGAGCGTAGTCCCGAGCGAGATGGTAGGCGGCTTCACACAGTCCGATACTCTCGAAACCCACGCTGAGCCGGGCGTTGTTCATCAACACGAGCATCTGCTGAAAGCCTTCGCCACGCTTGCCCACCAAGTGCGCGGGGGCACGCTCGAAGGACAGCGCGGCCGTCGCAGAGCCGTGATGGCCCATCTTTTCCTCGACGCGATCCAGCGTGACGATGCGACGTCGACCTTCAGGCGTGTCTTCGTAGGTGGGCACCAAGAACATGCTCAGCCCAGCGAGCCCCGCCATGGGGTCGTCGGAAGCGCTCGGCTTCTCGGTGCGAGCGATCACGAAATGGTACTTGCCGTGGCCAGAGGTGATGAAGATCTTCTGCCCGGTCAAAAACCAGTTGCCCGCTTCGTCCTGTTCTCCGACGGCTCTGAGCGCAGCCATGTCGCTGCCCGCGTGGGGCTCGGTGATGTCCATGCAACCCCAGGCTTTGCCCTGGCGGATCTCTTCGATGTAGTCGGCGAATCGGGTCTCGGTGATCTCACCGGTTTCGGCGTCGAACTTTGTACTGCCCTCTCGAGTGCTGAGCAGCAACATCGCCAGCGCCATGCCGCCGTGGAAGCCGTGGTGCGCCATGACCGACACGTCGGCGCGCGCGAACAACTCCACGTTGATCAGGTAGAGCAAGAAGGGCGCATTCAGGCCGCCGAGCTCCCGGGGCATGCACAGGCCGTGCAGCTCCAGCTCTTGGATCTGGCGCATGATGTCGTCCATGGCCTTGGGCTGCACGACTTCACCGTCTTTCAAGTGCACGCCGTCGGCGTCGATCTCCAAGGCGTGGGGAGCCACCTTCTCGGCCACGAACTCGCCGACGCTCGCCGCCAAGTCACGATAGAGCTGCTTGCCCTCCGCGACACTTTCGAGCGGGTGACCTTCGCCGAGACCCATTTCGTTGACTTCAATCACCGACTCCCAGTCGATGCCGCGCTCTAGGTAAAAAAGTAGGTCGTCGTTGTCTTTGAGGAAGTTGCTCATATGCTGACTCCTAGTGCTGCCCCCTCGATGGTTCCTGGTTCGCTTGCTGCGACGAAAAGTCCTGTCTTGGTCAGGCGCAGCAACTCGGCGTGCAAACGCTCCAGCGGCCGGCCGTGCTCACTGCTCTTGGGCAATAGCGGGCTGAAGCTCTCCGAAAAGACCGAACCGCACACCAACAAGATGATCGATTGAAATAGATACGCTTCGGCGTCGGCGCCGTCGTGCAGATCGCCGCGCTCTTGCCCGCGCTTGACCGTCACCGCGAGGTTCGCAACCACCGGCGCTACGTGGCGACGCAGGCGGCGACGCATGTCTTCCGGGCGATCGAGCGCTTCTCGAATCAACAGCCGCGCGCGATTGGTATCGGCGGTGAAGAAGGTGACAATCTCCCGGGTGACCGCGTCGAACTGACCGTGCCCCGCCGTGGCGGCGATCATCAGCCGAGGCAGCGTCTCCCGCCAGCGATCCAGCAACTCGTCCAGCACGGCCTGACGCATGGCGTCTTTGCTCTCGAAATGGTGGAGCAGGGATGGCTTCTTGATGCCGACGGCGTCCGCGATGTTCTGCAGCGACGTGCCGTCGTAGCCCCGCTGGGCAAATAGCCGGGTTGCGGCTGTCAGAATCTCCGATCGCATGTCGGAGCTGCGGGATTCACTGCGGCTTTCGGCGGGCTGCATGGCTGACCGGTCGTTCGGGGTTTACCTACCACTTGGTAGGCTGGAGGGCAATGACGAGGATCAGCGCCGAAAACCGACGAAAATGCCCGTGCGCGACGGGATCAGCCCTGGAAACTCCGGCGTATTAGAGGTGTCGAAGCCTGCAGTCCCGACCCGATTCCCCCAATGCGCCGCCCCTCTTCCACCACCATCCTCGCCGCCACCGCGTCGCTATCGGTGTTGATCCACTTCGCACCCATGGGGGCAGAGCGTGGTTGGTCGTGGCTGAAGGGTGCGATTTCCGGGAAGCACGAATCCGCACAGACCGCGACCGGAGGCCCGAGCCAAGCGGTGAAGTTCCGAAGCAAGGCCGAGATCGATCGCGCTCGGCGCCAACTCGTGGAGGAAGCACTAGCCGCCCGTAAGGTGGGGGGTTTGGTCTTGGGAGATTTCTTGCTCCATGCAGACGCCCTCGACGCAGAGGAAGCACGGATCGCGCTGGATGCGCCCAAGGCGCGCCGCTTGTTCGACCAGCGCTGCACCGAGCTTCGCACGCGGTTGAAACGGCAAGAGGTCGTGCCGGCCGTGACGGATACGTTCTCTTCTTACGCCTACTCCATGGCCGTCAATCGAATGAGCGACATGCTGCTGGCGAAGGTCGGTGCCTGCGGGCCGACCACGCAATTGATTGCGGCGTGCCTGTACGACGCAAAGCAGAGAGACGGCCTGTCGCTTCGCTTCTGGGGCGGCGTCAATCAGAGCGGCACGACGCATGTGACAGCCACCTGGACCGAGGACGGCATCGAGACGGATCTGGCAAACGGTGCCCGCGTCGACTCGGGCGGAAAGAAGATCGATCCCGAACAGCTCATCGAGGCCTACGCCCGGGCTCATGGCATTCTGCCGGCCCTGCCCCAGATCAGCTCGGGGCCGAAACCCCGCTTCGACGCTGCGGCGACAGCGGACTTCCAATACCCGCCGAACAAGGACGTCTTCGAGTCGGGAGACGTTCCGCTCTTCAGCGAGCGCCGCGCGGCGGCGCCGGGCCAGCGAAGAGGTGGGCGGCGGGCTGGTGTCGACGCCACGGGCTTCGGCGATCTGAGTTGGGCCGTGCTCGACCCTGAGCTGCTTTCGGCGCTGTCCTTCGGAAGCGTTGCGGCCGACATCGACCGAGATCCGGAATGCGTGCTCCGGCCGCGCGGACTTCTGACTCGAACCGTGACCTTAACCACGCCCACGGGCAGCAGCGAAGTGGAGCTGATGCCCGTGCTCTCGTCGCGCGGGCTGAGCGTCATGGCCGGCGCCATCGCTCGCTACGAACGGCGCGCACCTCGGGCGACGGACGCAGATCGCCTGACCGCCGAGGCATGCCTGGCGCTGAGCTACGGCTGGGCGGCGCCGCGGTTTTCTGCAGCGGGCTTCGACGTCATTGCCCAGGAGTCAGCGCGGCGCGCCAAGAAGAGCTTGGATCGTGCACGGCAGCTCCATGCGCGATTGGACAAGCAGAGCAGCGAGAAACTCCGCAAAGCTCTGAGAGGCCACGCAGACCAGTGGACCCTGGTCGCCTTCGAAGCGGGCGAAAAGACCTTGCTGAAACTGGAAACCGAGCGCCCGGCCCCGTCCCCGCAAGACAAGCCATCGCTGCAGGACATCAACCTTTATATCCATCAGCAGCGCCGGACCGAGGCGCTGCTCAACCAACCGCGGACTCGCGGAGCGTTGATTGAAGCCAGCGAGAGCTATGATCTCGACCGCCGCATGATGTTCCTGGGCAGGTTCGCGTCCTTGCGTCTGATGAATCCGGGTCTCGAGATCCCAAAAACCGGATGGCTGCCGGGCGCTCTCGCGGCATACGACAAGGTCCTCGAGATCATGCGCCAGAGGGACTTCGGCTCGGAAGCCTACTTCAAGGCGAGCCTCGAACTGCTACGCGCCGCCGGTGCGAGTCCGGAAGAACTACGCGAACGAAAACGGGAGCACGCCGAAGTCCGCAAACGCATCAAGCAGGGGCGGACAGGGGGCGGATGGGGAAGTTCTGAAGCCTGCCCAAAGGCCGACCAATCGAGTTCCGACATTCAGCACCGCTGCCTAGATACGGGTACGACTGAACTTCAAAAGTGAAGAAACCCAGTGGCGAAAAACACAACGGCGAGAATCCCAGCGGTCACCAGCAGGAAAAATAGCAGTATGCCGCCCAGAGAGAGATTGAATATCAGGCGTCCACGCGCTCGGCGTTTCGCTTCGACGTTCACGTCATGTCGCGCTTGGTTCAGGAAGGCCCGAACCGCCGCCGGCCCGCCCTCGTTTTGGAGGTGTAAGAGGTGTGACTCATAGCTCGTCGAGAACGCCGCGTGCGCGACCGCCAGCCCCTCAACAAAGGCTCGCAAGAGCTCAGGGGTGATCGGCTTTTTGCCCGCCTTGATTTCCCCCCAGTTCGGAAGCACGTATTCCACAAACAGCGACTGTTCGCTTACCTCCAAGGTACGCGATACAAACTGGGTCAAGATGAATGACACTAGGTCACGATTTTGAAACGCCTGCCGGATCACTTCCGCCGGTCGCCCCACGACGATCTTGGTTTGATCGATCTCCGGTACGCCCACATGGACCTCAACGTTCCCCCGGTAGTCGGTGTTCGCCCGTTCGAAGCAGCGGAAGGACAGAGCTCCGCGAAGGGCGAGAGGAAGCGACACTTGCATGAGGCAAAAGGACCGGTACTCGTCTTGCGTGTGACGGGTACACACGATCGATACGTAGTGTCCCTGAAACTCTACCGTCGCTCGGGTGGAACCCTGTCGGCGGACTGCCGCAGCGCCGAACGCAGGTTCCAAACAAGCGAACGCGAGCTCGATAGGGTTCGGCATCGTTGGCGAGAGTAGCACTGGTCCGAGCCGACAACGCCGCTGCACCGGTAGGATCGGAAAGTTGGCTTGGGAACCCGGATCCAAAGGGGGCGCGAGCCTTGGGGAGAACAGCGACCAGTCACCGAAACCCGGCCTGGCTCAAAGCGCTTCTTGCTGCGAGGTAGGTCTCGCTAATCTGAACGTCCGTGAGCGCTTCGCGCTACTCGATCTTGGTCTCCTCGAGCCGGATGACTTCATCTGCGCAAGTGCATCGATGACGAGGCGTGGTACTCGGCATCGACCTTCGAACGCTACGGCCTCGGTGGTTCACGGCACAAACGCCGCGATAAAGCCATCGGCGGTGCCTCCCCCGTAGTTCGGCTGGTAAGCGTTCAGGGTGCTCAAGTTGCCGGAATCGGTTTGTCCTCCGAGAACAAATGTTCCTGCGGGCGCCACGCGGGCGGCTCGGCCCACATCAATCTTCGAGCCCCCTACGAAACTCGAATAGACGAGTTGCTTCAGATCCCTGGAGATCACCACCGCCACCGCATCGCGGGTACCGCCCAGATTGGATGAGGCGGCCTGAGAGGTCGTGGGGAAGTTGGGCGAGGTGGTGGTGCCCGTGAAGTAGAGGCCGGCCGGACCGAGATCGCAGCCCTCGGGGCGATCGTTCTTGGTGCCGCCTAGGAAGGTACTGGCAATGAGTTTGGTTCCGTCCGAGGCAATGCGGGCGATGAACATATCATTACCGCCACCGCCGTAGCTGGGCTGGAACACTCCTGGCGTCACCGGGAAATCGGGGGAAGTCGTGGGAGCGGCCAAGAAGATCTCACCGTTTTGATCAACGGCAAGCTCATGGGTCTCCAGCGACTCGTTGCCGGTGCCACCAACATATGCCCCCCAGACGAAGGAGCCGTTGGTGGGGTCGAAACGGGTGACAAATATGTCACCACCGCCTGCGTAGGTCTTGTCGAAAGCGTTCGCACTTGTTTGAACATTCGACGATTCAGTGGTGAATGCCAGGACCGGGTTATCCTTGGAGTCCAAACGAACAGAGTTCTCGTGGAACTCTTTGGCGGACCCTCCAGCATAGCTGGCCCATTTCACTTGCGAGCCGTCGCTCGCCACTTTTGCGATCACGGCGTCATCGCCCCCCAAGGGCGAATTCACGAACTTAGAGGCCACAGCGGTTGGGTAGCTGCCCGATGCTCGTGCAGACGCGAGATAGACGTCGCCCGCTGAATCGACAGCGATGTCACGTACAATCCAAGGGTCGCTGGTCCCGAAGTAGCTGCAGAAGATGATCGCCTTTCCATCAGGCTTCAGCTTGCACACGAAGCCGTCCTGGGGGCCATAAAAGGACGCCGACTGACCTCCGTTGAACTGGGTCTGGAAAGCGCCGGTTGAGACCGGGAAGCCCGCCCCGGCCCTGCCGCCTACATAGACGCTCCCCCCGGAATCGACACCAATAGCGTACGCCCGGTCGTAGTTGGGACCGCCGAGGTAGGTGCTCCACAACAACTTGCCCGACGGATCGAGCTTGACCACGAAGACATCCAGGTTGTCGATCGATGGGTTGGACGGGGGCCCCGGATGGATCGCGGGCTGCACGACGCCAGTAGTTGTGGGGAAGTTGGGTGAGCTGGTGCCACCCGTCACATAGATGTTGCCTGCGGCGTCGACAGCGACATCTCGAACCTGCTCGAATTGCCCGCCCCCTAGATAGGTGGTGAACGCGGCCCCGCTCGAGGCGCCAGAGCCTGCCGCACCACCTGTGGCGCCAGAGCCTGCCGCACCACCTGTGGCACCAAAGCCTGCCGCACCACCTGTGGCGCCAGAGCCTGCACCAGCACCACCGCTACCAGCCGTGGCCCCCTCGCCGCCGGTCGCGCCGCTGCCAGCAGTTCCCCCGGCCCCAGGACTTCCATCGCCCGTTTCATTCGAGCTTCCGCAAGAGCACAGGCCGAGCAGGATCAGGCAACCGCAACCAACAGCTCTAGACATCCAGGGTAACATAGCATGGAGGGGCTTCCAGGCGCGCACAACAGCACCGGCTCCACATCTTCCGAGCCGTCCCGCGATGGTGCCACGAATCAGCCTACCCTGTCAGTGACGCGATTCGCTGAACGGATACGAAGGATAGACCGATCTTGTCACGCGGCCGGCGCCAGTTGCAAACCACGCACGGCCAGAAACGACATCCAGCGCTCGAGAAGCAGCCATCCCGTCCAGGGCCACCGAAACCGCGACTGCCGCGACAGCGCCGATAAGGGCCCAGCTAGCTGCGCCCTGTTGTCGCAAGGAAATTCCAATCAGTGCGAAGATTCCGAGCGCGCTCAACAACCCGGACGCGACGACGAGCAAGAGCATCGTGATCTCGGCTGCTTCGCGGGCGTGGGTCGCAACCATGGCGCGCACCAGCAACGCTTACGCCAACCCGCGCGGTGAGCGTCACCCGCAACAAGCGCAACCGACGCGCCACCAGCAGCCACGCTGCGGAATCCGGTTCCGGCTTCCTCTACCTCCCTTTCTCCGTGTTCCCCGTGAAGCGGAGTCCCCGCACCAACACCTCTGGCGCCGCCACAGTTCCGCTGTCTGACCACCAATTCGGATTCACGGATTCACGATCCGCCACTCTGTCTTCGGCGGCGCGTAGGAAAACCCACCTGCCATGTCCACCAGATCCAAGGATAGCCGATTCGGTCGAAGGGGAGCTACGCACGGAACATGCCAGGGGAGTGTTCCACCGAACCCTCGTCAGAAGCGCAGAATCTCGCTGACCACGGGACCGGCAGCCAAAGCTCCGCCTGGGGCACAGCTTGCGGTCATCCCCGTCGGGACTCCGAGCAGCGCGCGCAGCCCCCAAAGGCACGCGGTGCTGCCAAGTGAAATGAAAAACCCGCGTGACCGACACCGAGAAGCAGGCGGCCGCGGCCATCGCGCCACGTGCAGCTAACGCACCGGAGGATCCACTTCCGCTTCCTGCTCCAACGCAACGCCCTGGCGCTCGGCGCGTTTCGCTTCACCGCCACGGCGCTTGGCGTAGCGCTTCAAGCTGGACTCATTCACCACGCCCACGGGGGGCGCGTCCGCCGGGCGCGGATCTTTGGAGTGAGCCCCCGCGAGGGTTTCTTCGCAGCGAGCCTCGAAATCCTCGCGCCACTCCTCGAAGCTCGCGAAGCGCGCGGTCGGATCCGTGCCGTCGAAGAGCACGTGTTTGACGATCGCATCCCGGGAAACGAAGACGGGCGCGAGCTCTGCGGGATCGTAGGCGTCGCCGCGATCGAAGAGCCCACCGCAAATCGTGCGCAAGCTGCAGCGCCCACAGCCCTCGGAATAGATGTGCCCCCAGCTGGTTTGGCGCACGGTCTGCTTGGCATCCAAGAAATGCACGATGCGCTCCTCGCCCTTCACGATCTTGCGCGTCTCCGTGCTGGCCCAGGCAAACTCCGTCATGTAGCAAAGCGGCACGCGTTCCACGCGGAAGGTGCGCCCGGACTGATGCAGCAAGGCTAGCGCCCGATACAGGGAGCTTTCGAACTCCGCCAGCTTCGGGGTGAACTCTTCTTGATTCACCTCGGCTCGGCCCATGCTCGGATCGAGGTTGTTCCACACGAAGTGGCGAATGTACGGGTGGTGCTCGATGAAGTAGCGGATGTTGTCATCGAGGTGATCGGCGTTCATGCGATTGATGACGCAGTTGACGTTCACGTCGATGCCGAAGCGATGGGCGTTTTCTATCGCCAGCATGGCTCGCTCCACGGTGCCCGCCACGCCACGGATCTTCGCTTCGACCTCGGGGCGCACCGAGTACACGGAGACGTGGACCAGCTCCAGCCCCGCATCCGCCAGCTGCTTGGCGAACTCCGGCTCGGCCAGCCGGGTCCCGTTGGTGATCATGCGCACGTGCAGACCACACTGGCGCGCATATTCGGTGATGCGCGGCAGCTCCGGGTGCAGGCTGGGCTCACCGCCGGTCAAGATGACCCCGAAGTAGTCACGCTCGACGAAGTCGTCGACGAGCTCCTTCATGGTTTCGAAGGTGTGCTCGTAGGGTGTCGTCGGATTGGAGCAGAAGCCGCAGAAGTGATTGCAGTGCCGAACGACCTGGATGTAGCCGATGTTGGCCATCTTCTCAGCGCCGCTCGCCGAATAGCGAGCGAGTGCGCGGGTCCCGTCGCTCCAGGCTGGCGATCAGAGCGCGGCCTTTCTTCTCCAACGTCGCGTCTGCCGCCATGCGCCGTCGCATCTTGCCAGGTGCGGTGAGCAAGAAGGCGTAGGTCTCGGCTTTGTCTTCCTCCAGGCCGCTGCGCGCGTATTCGGTGACGAAGCCCTTCCCGCCGCTGCCAAAACGCGACGCGCTGCCGTGTCGCACGAAGCGCCCACCCGAGCCGTACACGAAGTAGCGGTCATTCAACGCCTGCCACGCGGGATCCCGCTTCACCTGGTCGTCCACGGCATAGTCCACGAAGTGATAGACCTCGTGGTGAATCAGTCGGCGCAAGAACGGCTCCGGCCCGTCGACATCGAGGACCAGGCTCTGCTCCAGGTTGGGCAGCGACGGAATTGGGAGCCCCGCCTCCGTAAGATCCCCAACCAAAACAACCCGCAGCAATCGGTGTTCGGCAAGAAAACCCGAGGGGTAGCGAGCCAGTTCCTCAGCGACGATCTGAGCGACGCGTTGCTCTTGCGCCTGAGGCGCTGGCTTTCCCGCGAGCACGCCATTCGCTAGCGAAAGGGAAAAGGGCCTTTGGGCGCTCAGCAGAGCGACGCCACTGGACGAAACGCGGCTGGCCGCCGGCGCCGTGGACTCCACCATGCCCAGCTTCGCCAGATCCTCTCGGACGCGCTCTTGCACGGCCTCGAACTCGGCCGCCTGGGCGGCTCGTTCATCCACCAGGTTCTCCGCCAGCCAACCGATCGCGGGCGTCACCAGCAACGCGCTGAGTACCGTGACCGCCATGAAGCCCGGCCTCACCGAGCGCAAAGCAGCCGGCCGGGGGCGAGGTCTGGGGCGCACTTCAATAATGTAGACCCCGACGGGCGTGACGCACACCCCGGTTTCGCCTGTATTTTGGCCAGATTTGCCAGATGTGGGACAAAAACCTACATGCGCAGTCTCCTTCTAGTGCTGCCCTTGGCGGCGGTGGGTTGTATTCGCGAACCCGTACCCGCGGAAACTCCGCCGCGAGTTGGCGTCCACGCCGAGGGCTACGCCTGGCCACCGCAAGTCGCTCAGGCGAACGGCCCCGGAGCGATCACCAGCGGACCGACGAACAGCCCCGCCAAGGTCGCGCCGGCAACCTTCAGCGTTGCCGCCAGCCCCACCCCGCCGACGTCACCGCCACCGAGCTCTCCGGTCCCGGCCGTGTCTTCGCTCCAGCCGCCACCCGGAGACGCATGCCTGTCTCGGCTGCAGCAGCTCGGCGTGTCCTTTTCACGTCTCGATGCACGCAAAGGTGTTCAAACCCCCGTCGTCGTCAGCGGTGCCATCGGCGGAGTCCGATACGTCGCCGGCGCCGGCCTGCCCTTGGAGCTGGACTGCCGCATGGCCGTGACCTTGGCAGAGACCGCACCGATCCTCAGCGCGCTTTCGATCACGGCGCTGCGCTTCTCGGGTGCGTACGTGTACCGTAGAAGCCGGGTTGGGCGACTCAGTCTGCACGCCTATGGCTTGGCCGTGGACGTGCACGCAGCCAAAGCCAATGGCAAGTGGCACGAGGTCAAGACGAGCTTCAGCCGGGGCCTGACGAACGGCTGCGCTCCTACCGCGCCAGTGCTCAACCGATTGGCGTGCGAGCTGAAGCGCACCAAGCGCTTCAAAGAGATGCTCACCCCGGATTACAACGCCGACCATCACGACCACTTCCACTGGGGCATCGCTCCGCTGAAGTCCGACTCGGCCGGGCCGGCACCCAACCGGGGCAAGCGGAACCTGACGCGGCCCTGACGGGCTGGGCAGAGCGCCCGCACGACCGGCGCCGCCGGGCCGAGACGCGCTACCTCGAGAAATGCTATGCGGGGGGCGAGGTTTTCATGCGTACTCCCCCCGTCGGCAAAGTCATGACCCCGTTCCCCCACTCCATCGACATCTCGGCGGATGTCGTCGCCGCACGGGTGCTGATGGACGAGCACGACATTCGGCATTTGCCCGTCATGAAGGACCACAAGATTGTCGGCGTGTTGACGGACCGGGACATTCAGGTGGCCGGCGCGCTTTCCGAAGGCGAAGCGCCGCCGGTGATGGTGCGCGAAGTCTGCCACATGCCGGCTTACGTCGTGGCGCACGACACGCCACTGAACGAAGTGCTCGAGAACCTGATTGAGCGCCACATCAGCAGCGCCGTCATCACCGAAAACGATGCCCTGAGCGGCGTGCTCACGCTGACCGACGTGTGCCGCCTGCTGCTCGAGCGGGTCACGCCTCGCGGCTAGGTGGCGCCGGCGGCGTGACGTACGCCGCGTCCACGATCCGAGCCGTGAACTGGGCTCGCAGGTAGAAGCCCCGGGGCAGCGCATCAATGATGCCGCCTTCGGCGTCGAAGGCTCGGCGCCGGGCGCTGCTGTTGGCCGCTTTCGGCCGCACCTGCAGCCACTTGCCCAGATGGCCCGTGATGGACTCGTGCTCGCCCCGCCCGATCAAGCCCGCGAGCTCTTCCCAGTCGAAGCGCAGATCGGCTTCATCTTGGGGGCTTGGGCTCCACAGCAGGGGGCTGCCCACGTGCCGAGACGCGAGCGGCACCTCTCGCGCACCTTCCACGGGGATCCACAGCACCCGCAGTAGCTTGCGTCGCACCCGCGACACTTCCCACTCCACGTCACCGATTTCTCCAGGCGGAATCGTGCAGACGAAGGTCGACTCACAGGGCCGCCCCGACGCGCCAATGGGCAGCGTCTTGAGCTCGATACCCAAGCCCGCAAAGTCCGGCTCGGCACGAGAGCCGGCCGTGGCGCCCAGCAGCCGCTCGATCATCTCGCCCACGAAGCCCTTGTGGCGGCGCAAATCCGGCGGCAGAGCGATGGCATGCTCTTGGGCCAGTGCACCCAGGGTCCGACCCGCGAGAGTCTCGGCGCGAGCGAGCAGTTCCGCCGCGCTTCGGGGCTCGTTGACCAGCGCCTCCACGCCGGCAGCCTAGCAGTCAGCGCGGGTGGCGCGAATACGCGCGTTCGGCGCCACCGAGTTGGCAGCAGGCCGCCGGCCGCGTTAAGGCTTTTGGGTGCGCGCGCCTGTGTCTGCTCTGACCCTGTTGGGGATCGGCCTTGCGGCCTGCGCTAGTCGTGAGCCCGATGCGGGACAAGCCAAGCCGACCACGTCAGCCAAGCCCGCCGCGTCGACGAAGGCCGCTCAACCCGCGGCCAAAGACAAAGTGAAGAGTGACCCAGCAGCGAAACCTCCGGCGCCGCAGGAACCTCGGGTCTACGCCAAGAGTCGATTTGTGTGGGTGCACGCTCAACCTGGCGCCAAGGGCTGGATTGGGTACCTGTGGCTGGGAGGCAGCGCGAAGTTGCGCAAGCCCGACAGCGTGGCCGCCGGCAATTGCACCAAGTGGGTCGCTGTCGAGCCTAGGGGCTGGGTGTGCGCTGACGGCGTACGCGCCACGACGGATCCCAACGACCCGGCAGTGAAGGTCGTGCAGAAATACGGCCCACGCCTGGACACGCCTTGGCCCCACGAATACGGCGAGTCCCGAGGAGCTCAGCGCTACAAGTCGTTGCCTTCTCCACAAGCCCAGCGAAAGCGTGAATGGGATCTGCCTGACCACACCGCCCGGGTCGCTGCCGCGCGTTCGGGGGACAAGCTCCACGACTCCCTCAAAGGTGTCAGCTTGGATCCAGCGCCCACGACGCCGATCGTATTGGGCAAGCTGCCGAGCACCGTGCACGAACCTCGCAAGCGGCTGTTGCCGATGTCGACGGTGACGTGGACGGCGCAGCAGCGCCATGCGGATCGCGACTTCTTGTTGATGGGGGATCTGATGTGGGTCCCCAAGGATCGCGTCGTTCCCTATCCCAAGGTGAAATTCCGCGGCGTGAAGCTCGGAAAGGACGCCAAGCTGCCCCTCGCGTTTTTCCGTGGCAAAGACCGCCCGCGCTACGAGCTCGAGGGCGAGCAGTTGAAAAAGACCAACTCGGTCTTCCCCCGGCTTTCCTGGGTCGAGCTATCCGGCAAAGAGATGAAGCAGGACGGAGACACCTACCTGCAAACTCGAGACGGCAAGTTCTGGCTCTTGTCCAAGGACGGCGTCGTGCCCAAGCCGCAAGAAGCGACGCCTTGGGGCGCAGCGCTTGGGGGCCCGGACAACGACAACGCTCCCAAGGGCCACCGCACTTGGCTCCAGGCAAGCATCTGGGGCGGCTGGATGATCGCCTACGAAGGAACCAAGGCGGTATACGCCACCCTGATCTCACCGGGCCGAGGTGGCACACCGGTCCCGGGCAAGGACCCCCTGGAGACCGCATCGACTCCGACGGGGACCTTCAAGATCACCGGCAAGTTCGCGACCGCAACCATGGTGGCACCCGACGAGTTCATCCATACCGATGTGCCCTGGACCCAGAATTTCAGCGGCCCCCACGCGTTGCATGGCGCCTATTGGCACGATGACTGGGGCAGCAAGAAGAGCGCCGGCTGCGTCAACGTCTCCCCCATCGACGGCAAGTGGCTCTACGAGTGGACCGAACCGCGAGTTCCAGCTGGTTGGCATGGGGTCCGCTGGCGACCATCAAAGGAGCCCGCGACCTCGTTCGTCCTGCACAATTGATGGGCTGAAGCGCACATGGCCAAGAAGATCCCGCGGGCAACAGTCGTCAGCGAGTCTGCACTCGGTGTGCAAGAGGCCAGTGGTCTCGTCGAAATCAGCGACGAGACTTTTCTGGTGGTCGATGACGAGCACGGCATCTTTCGCTGCCAGCTGGGGTCCTCACCCGCACCCTTGGAAGCAGGCAAGGGCATGGCGGATCTGGAAGGGATTTGCGCCAGCGCCGACGGACGCACGGTTTTCGTGCTGGCCGAGCGCGATGGCAGCGTCTGGCGTTTCTCGCTGGATAGCGGGGACCTAAAAGACGGACAGCGCCTTGGCACCTTGCCGCGACTCAACAACAAGAAAAACCAAGGCTGGGAGGGGATCGCCTGTCGTGAAGGCGAGATTGTGGCAGCGCACCAGCGCAAGCCCGCCAGCGTGGGCTTCTTCGACGCCGAGACCCTCGAGCCGCGCCTGATCGCCAAGTTGCCCAAAGATGCGCGCCGCGCCCTGTCCGAATTGAACGACCTCGCGGTCAGTGCCGACGGGGAGCGCCTGTATCTCGTCGGAGGCCGAGCAGGGTGCATCGCCACCCTCGCCATCCGTAACGACAAACTCGAAACCGAGGCGCTGCACTCCGTCGCTTCTTCGAAGCACGACGTGCCCGAGGGGCTCTGCGTAGCGAGCGACGGAGAGCTGTGGCTGTGCACGGATGGTGAAGGCATGCTGCGCAACATCCGGCTTAGCTAGCACCAGGCCCGTCATCGGAGCGGCCTCTTTTTTGTTTGGTTTGGGGAGGTTTGTGTCTCCCTAGTCAGCCTAGAGCCAGCCTCGGCGCGACGCAGACTTCGCCAATCAACACTGCTTGCGTTGCCAGGTCCAAACGCCCTTTTCGCACTTCGCCCGCACCTCGTCGTCATCGGTGACCTTGCACTCCCCATAGATGCACTCCTGGCCATCGGTTAGACACGACGTGCCGGCGTTTGGCACGACCGGAAGACATCCTGCGCCGGGGCCCACGCAGGCCCATTGAGACAATTGAATGTCGCAGCCGCACAGCTCGCCCCACGCCGGGCAGACCTTCGCGACCGAGCAGGAGTCGCCGGACTCGACGTCCGATGGGCACTTGAGGGCCGCAGCACATGGCAGGTTCATCTGGGCGAAGGCGCCCCCAGTACACTTCCAGATCGCGCGCTGACAGGGCCGTGGCTCCGTGCCGTAGGTGCAAATAAGGTCTTCGCTGGTACAGCTCAGACCCGCACTGGGCGCTGCCGGGCAGGTGCCGGTGATTGGACCGCCCGCACTGCCGCCTCCGCCGCCGCTCCCGACCGCACCACCGCCACTCGTAGCCCCGGTTCCCGGTGCGCCCCCGGAGCCGCTCGTAAAGTCCTCGCCGCCACAAGCGACGACGAGCGAACAAAGTACGGAGAAAAAACACGCGAACTGCGCGATGCGCACCATGTGCGACAGCGTAGCACAAGCGTGGTGCGCGAAGACATGCGCACCATGTGCGACAAGTGTTGTGACGACGCTCGCTGGAGTGAACCCACGCCGGGGCGTATACTGGGATGTGGGTGGGCTTCGTGGGCGGGGCCCGCACTTACTTAGGAGGTAGGATCATGCGGCGAGTGATCGGGCTCTCGGCGAGCGCATTGGCACTGGGTGCAGCTAGTTTCATTGGCTGCTCCGGGGAGGACAGTACCTTCAGCTCTACTAAGAAGGACGCGGGGGTCGAGGCCTCCGCCGGCCAAGGCGGCACTTCCGGCAGCGGCGGGCAGAGTGGAGCCGGCGGCCAGGACGCCGGCGCGGGCGCCGCAGGAAGCGCGGGCATGGATTCCGGCCCGGAGATCCTGTGCTCCGATAACGACAACGACGGCACGACCGACTGCGACGGCGACTGTGACGACAATGACGCAACCGCCTTTCCGGGCAATCCGGAAGTTTGCGGCGACCTGGTGGACAACGACTGCGACACCACTGTGGACAATGGTTGCACCGGCCTGGGTACCTACGTGTCGGAATTGACCGGCAAGGACGGCGATCCGAACTACCCGGGCACCAAGGACAAGCCGGTCAAGTCGATCCTTCAGGGCATCAAGAATGCTCAAGCCATCGTGGCAGCGCAGACCACACCCAGTCCCATCGCTGTCTTCGTTGCCGAGGGCAAGTACAACGAGAAAGTGACTCTGGTCGAAGGTATCAGTCTCGTAGGCGGCTTTTCATGTACGGCACAGCCGTGCAGTTGGCTTCGAGACCCGAAGACCTACGACTCCGCCATCGTGAACAAAGACATGCAAGGCGTTTCGGTGGACGCGACGATTACTCGCGCCACGCGCCTGGATGGGTTCCGAGTGGTTGGCCTGGACGGCGACTTCGGCAATACATTCCCGGGCACTGCAGGTATCACCGTCCTCGGTGGCACGCCCACTTTGGTCAACAACACCATCGAGGGTGGGGATGCCCAGGGCGGGCTCTGGCCCGGCGGGCGTGCAGTCGGCATCGCAGTCATTGCGCCTTCAAACAGTCTTCAGGGGGCGCTGATCGAAAACAACGACATCACTGCGGGCAACGCCCCGAACACGGAGTCCGCCGGCATTTTGACCTCGACCACGCCCAAGGGCGCCGGCAAAGTCTACGTTGACATCATCAACAACCGCGTGCGCGGCGGGAAATGCAAGTTCACCAGCGCTTTGTTGATCCACGACTCGGGCAAAGGCACGACCATCGCAGCCAACGACATCGTGGGCGGGGAAGGCCTCGACTGGAGCTCCTGGGGCATCAACGTCAGCGGCATTGCGACGATTGATTCGAACAAGATCAACGTCGACGCGACGTCCCGACCCAAGTGCGCCGTGAGCAAGAACTGGTGCGGCGGCATTCGCAGCGAAAGCTCGACGACGATCATCACCAACAACGTGTCTTTTGGCGCGAATCACAGCCGCGGTGTCGGCCTGTTCTTGGGGGAGTTCGAGCAACCCACAGGCACGGTCATTGTGAACTCCAACTACCTGGACGGCGGCGGCAACGGGTCCGGCATCACTGCGGCCATCGCACTGCAGCACGGCGATTGCTGCGGCAAGGTGGCAACCGTGGGCCGCATCATCAACAACATCTTGGCGGCGGGTTCCGGGGGACAACGCTTCGGGGTGTACGAGGTGAAGGTTACCAACCCAAGCGTGCGCCAGGCTCACCCGGAGACGCTTCAGAACAACTTGTTCTTCTTGCCGACGCCGACCTCCCTCGATGCTCTGTATCACTTCTGGAATGGTCAAAACGTCTCTCTCAAGAAGACCGATGCGGATGTAAACGCCTTGGCCGCCCAGCTAGGGCCCGTCTCCGGAAACTTCAGCGCGGATCCCTTGGTGGATGCCACCTACCATCTGCAGGCAGGCTCCCCCGCCATCGACAAGGGCATCGCCACGGATGCGCCAGCCCTGGACATCGATGGCGAAGCGCGGCCGAAGGGCGCAGCTCACGACGTGGGGCCCGACGAAGCCCAGTAGTTGAGCGATCAGTCCGGGCGGGGCTCTCCAATCTCGCCCGCGAGCTGATCCAGGAACTGACGTAGGAACACCGCGCGCCGTCGAGCCTCGACGCGCCCGGCTTTGGTGCACATGGTCTCCGGGAGTTGGAGCAGCTTGGTGAAGAAGTGGTCGACGAAGTAGCGTCGGTCCTGCAGTTGGCGATCCCGCGCCCAGGGGTCAGCAGGATCGAAAAACTGCCCCTGCATCTTGGTATTTACCGCCACGCAGCGCATCAGTCCGATGGCACCCAGCGCCTCGAGGCGATCTGCGTCTTGGAGTGCTCGCCCAAGCGCTTCTTCGGGCACAGCGCCTCGACTGTAGCTATGGTCGCGCACTGCCTCGGCCACGCGCTCGATGGCCTCCGAGGAAAAATCGAGCTTCGCTAGCTCGCGGCGCGCCAGCTCCGCTGAGAGGGTGCTCGCCTCGGCTCGCCTGGGAGAGTCTTTGGGCAAGTTCACGGAGTCATGTAGCAGCGCCGCAGCGACGACCTCGCGAGGCTCGACGTCCGAATCCCCGAGACGCAATGTCCAAGCGGCGACACGAATGGCATGCGCCAAGTCGTGGCCCGGATCCGTAGACAGGGTGGGCTCCAGCTTGTCTCGAAGCGCCCTCAGCGCCGGGTCTTGCACCAGCAAGCGCTCCACTTCCTGCTTTTGTCGCATGATTCGACGCTTTGCAGCGGTCCCTGCAGCGCATCAAGGGCCGCCGAAAGGAAATCGCCTGCGAGCGCTCGACACCCGCCGCCGCATTCGCTTTTGTCAGCAGCGTGGTGGTCAAGACGCCCGTTCACGCGCTGGCCGGAGTGCTAGTCGCGCTCTTCGTGCTCGCCGGGCTATCCGCGCGGCTGCCTGCCACAGCGTCCACGTCCGACGCGGTCGTCGTGGTGACCTCCGAACAAGCCAAGTCCCTTGACCCGCACGTGACCACGAGCGCCAGCGATTTCCGAATCCTGAGCCAAATGTACGAAGGGCTCGTGACTCACGCGCCCGGGACCCTGAAGCTCGCCCCCTCTCTTGCCGAGCGCTGGGAGGTATCCGGCGACGCAAAGAGCCTCACATTCTTCTTGCGAAAGGACGCGCGATTTTCGGATGGCAGCGCCTTCAACGCAGACGCGGTGCGGTTCAACTTCGAGCGCATGCTCCGCCCCGACCACCCCTACCATCACACGGGCCCGTTTCCCTTGGCGTTCCTCTTCGAAAAGATCGCCCGGGTGGAGGTCGAGGCGCCCTACCGAGTGCGGCTGCATCTCTCCGAGCCCTTCGCTCCGCTGCTGAGCAACCTGGCCTACCCAAGTGGCTACATGGTTTCCCCCACCGCCGTCCGGAAGCACGGCAAGAGTTTCGGCAAACACGGGGGTGGCACGGGACCCTTCACCGCATCGGAATGGAATAAAAGTCGGTCCATCCTGCTCGAGCGCGCGGGGCAGCATTGGGCGGGCAAGAGCGGGGCTTCGAAGATCGTGTTCCGCCTCATCGCGGATCCGATGACCGCGTTGACGGAACTCTATTCCGGTGGCGCTGACATTCTGCTGGAAGTACCCACGGATGCGGCGACACGCTTGCGCCTGGACCCGGCGTTTTCTCTGATCGAAACCCAAGGCGCTCACCTCTGGTTCGTGATTCTGAACCTCCGCACTCCGCAGCTGCGAGACGTGCGGGTCCGCCGCGCATTGAACCACGCCATCAATCGGGACCACTTGGTCCGCCACGTCTTACAGGATACCGCCACGCCGGCTGCGAGCGTTATCGCCGATGGTTTCGGCGATCACCGCAACCCGGGCGTGCGCCCTTATGCCTTCGACCCGGCCCGCGCCCGCAAGCTACTGGCCGAAGCGGGCGTCGCTTTGCCAATGACTCTGAAACTGCTCGTCCCAACTGGAGGCTCGGGGATGCTCGAGCCCGAATTGATGGCGACGGCCATGCAAGCCGATCTTCGCAAGGTTGGAGTCAACGTCGAGATCACGACCATGGAGTGGAACGCCTACCTCGCCACGGTGAATGCGGGGCTGAGCTCGGACGTACATATGGCCGCGATGGCTTGGATGACCAACGATCCGGACACGCTCCCGGCCCTGACCCTGCGAAGCGCAGCCCATCCGCCGAAAGGCTTCAACTCCGGCTGGTACGCCAATCCCGAGGTCGATACGTTGGTGGACCAGGCCCGTGCCAGCGCGAAGCCAGCGGCGCGGGCAGAGAAGTATCGACAACTGGACGCTCTGGTCTTCCAAGACGCACCGTGGATCTTCGTCGCCAGCTACAAGCAGAATGCCGCCGTTCGTAAGCGCGTTAGCGGCGTCAGGCTGAGCCGCTCGTTCCTTCTGAACCTCCACGAAGCCACGGTACGCTGACTTGGCCCGCTACCTACTCAAGCGAGTGTTGCTTCTGGTGCCGACGTGGCTGGTGCTCAGCCTGCTGGTGTTCGGGCTGACCGCACTGATCCCCGGTGACCCCGCCAGCGCGCTGCTTGGGCCCTATGCAACAGCCGAACGCGTCGCTTCACTTCGTCACGAACTCGGAATGGATGGCTCGTGGCCGGCGCGCTACCTGAGGTGGCTGAGTAACGTGCTGCGAGGAGACCTGGGCCACGCCTACTCATTGGATCTTCCCGTACGCCAAGCAGTTTGGCAGCGTCTGGGGCCGACGCTCTTGCTGGCGCTGGTTGCGCTGACCTTCGCAATCTGTGCCGGGCTCTGGGTTGGCATGGTGTCGGCGCGCCATGCGGGAAAGCGGCGTGGAGCTTGGCTTGGCGGGTTGAGCCTGTTGGGAATCTCCATGCCGACCTTCGTATTGGCGCTGGTGATCATGCTGACCTTTGCGGCGTGGGCAGGCCTGTACCCGGTCAGTGGAATGCGCGACGCCCTCGGCGGAACCTGGCTGATCCGGGACGTTTCATCCCATGTCGTCTTGCCCGGGCTCTCCCTCGGATTGGTGTCGGCAAGCGTCATCGCGCGGCTGACCCGGCGCTACGCCCTCGACGCCGCATCCGAGGACTACGTACGCCTGGCCCGAGCAAAGGGCCTTTCGGAAGATGTCGTGTTCTACCGACACATTTTTCGCACCGCGCTGGCCCGCGTCGTTCCCGTCATCGGCTTGCAAGGCGGCTTCGTATTGGGGGGCGCCGTCTACGTGGAGAGCGTCTTTCAGTGGCCGGGGCTGGGTCGCCTGCTCGTGGATGCCGTAGAAAAACGCGATCTGCTTTTGATGCAAGGCTCAGTACTCGTGCTCTCGACCGCTTACGTGCTGACGAGCTTGGCGGCAGATCTGACTCAGCGAGCCCTCGATCCGCGGGTGGATGCATGAGGGCGACGCAATCCACGAAGCCGCGCGGCAACCAGCGCAGGCTCCGCGGCGCCGCCATCGTAGCCGTGATCGGCCTGGTCGTGCTTGCGCCGGCCCTGCCTTTGATTGACCCAAATCTGACAGCTCTCGACCAGCGCCTATTGCCGCCGGGCGCTTCAGGGCACCTTCTGGGAACGGATCAGCTCGGCCGGGACATGCTGTCGCGGCTGGTGCACGCAACTCGTCTCTCCCTGGGCATCGGAGTCATCGGAGTGGGCGTTGCCGCCGGGATTGGGACCACTCTGGGCGTGGCGGCAGCCTACTACGGCAAGCTCGTCGACTTCGTCTTGATGCGCAGCGTCGACGTCGTGCTCTCCTTCCCCTATCTGCTTTTGGCGTTGGGCATTGTCGCGGTACTCGGCCCGAGCTTGACCCATGCGATGGTCGCCATCGCGATTGTGAACGTGCCGTTTTTTGCTCGGAGCATGCGGGGCGCGGCCCTGAGCGTGACCGCCGAGGAGTACGTGATCGCCGCGCGCGCATTGGGGGCGGGTAATTTCCGAATCCTGACTCGGCATCTGCTCCCGGCGCTGTGGGCGCCCCTTTCTGCCGCCGCAGCAACGTCCGCAGGCTGGATGGTGGTCGAAACCGCCGGCCTGAGTTTTTTGGGCTTGGGCGCGCAGCCTCCCACCGCGGACTTGGGCACCATGGTCGGACAGGCGCGCCACCTCCTGGTCAGCTCCCCCCACGCGGTGCTGCTGCCGGCCGCGTGTCTTTCAGCGGTGGTCGTCGCGCTGAATCTGCTCAGCGATCCGCGAAGCAAGTCGGAGCCGTCGGAGTGGCCCACAGAGGGGCCGGATACTTTGCCCAGCTCCGCGGCGCCCTCGAAAACTTCGTCGCCCGTGCGGGACGAACCCGCGGATCCTTTGCTCGAAGTGCGCGGGCTGACCTTGTTCGCGCAAAACCAGCGCTTGCTGCGGGGAGTCGACGTTGATGTTGCGGCCGGCCGCGCCCTGGGCATCGCTGGTCCGAGCGGCTCCGGCAAGTCGTTGACCCTGCTGTCCATTCTCGGACTGCTACCCAGTGGCCTTCACGTCGAAGGCGGCGCCATCTCCTTCGCGGGCAATGCGATGCAGCCAGGCTCGCCCCAGCAGGCGGCACTGCTCGGCAAACACATCGGCTACGTGCCTCAGAACCCGCAGTCCAGTTTGCACCCCCTGTTTCGCATCGGCGATCAGATCACCGAAGCCATCCAGTTGCACCAGCCGCAAACTGCAGCGGAAGCCGCAGACAAGGCCGAGGCGCTGCTGCGTGAAGTTCGCGTGGCAGACCCTGCAGCACGGCTACGAGCCTACCCTCACGAGCTGTCCGGCGGAATGCGCCAACGTGTGGCCCTCGCAATCGCTATGGCCAATGACCCGGATCTGCTCCTACTCGACGAGCCCACCACGGCCCTGGATGCCACGACTCAAGCCTCGCTGCTGGCGCTGCTTTCGGATCGCATCCAGGCCCGCGGCCTGGCCGTGGTGTTCGTTTCTCACGATCTCGGGGTCCTCGCCGAAATCTGCGACGACGTGATGATCATGAACGATGGCCGAGCCGTCGAATCCGGCCCCACCCAGCGCATTTTCGAAACGCCGGCCCACGAAATCACTGCCGCCTTGGTGCAAGCAGCCGCGGAGCCCGGCTCCGGCCGGCGCCCAGCTGCCCCGGCCTGAGCCGGGCTAATCGCTCTCCACGCGCTTTCGCAACGCGGCAAGCTCGCGCTCGAAGCCACCGCTCAAGATCGGGAACCGGCACCAGGTCTTCGGGTCCAGATTGGCGTCGTCGAGGTGGAAACTCGGCGCGTAGCGTTCTCGCTTCCACTGATTGCGACTCCAGAGTCGAAAGAAGCGTTCGATCCATCCGAGCAAGGTCAAGGGCGGGTGAGCGGGAAAGGCCGCACGCATCAGATCGTAGACTTCTGCCGGCCCCCGCTTATCCCGAATCGCGGCGCGTTCGACGGCGTCGAGTAGCTCATAGGGCATGAGATCGTCTTCGTCGGTCTGCTTCGACTCCTGAGGCCGCAACTCAGCGGTCGGGGCCTGCTCCGTGACCGCTGCAAGCTCTGGGACAGGGCCGCGACCTTCGGGTCCGCGGGATTGCAGCCATGCGAGCCAGCGCCGCAGAAAAGCCTTGTCGATCCCAGCGATGGGCGAAAGGCCACCAGCGGTGTCTCCGTCCATGGTGGCGTAGCCGACAGCCGCTTCGCTGCGGTTGCTCGTGGACAGCAGCAAGCCACCTTGAACATTGGCGAGCATCCAAATGCCCGGCGCTCTAGCCCGGGCTTGGATGTTCTGAAGGGCGATGTCGTCTCCTTTCCAATCCAGGGCCCTGCCGAGAGCCTCTTCAGCCAGCTTGGTGTAGCCGCTCACCAGCTCGTCCACATCGAGTTCGTGATGATTCGCACCTACGGCCTCCGCCACGGACTTGGCCGCAGCGCGCGTGACCTCGCCACTGTTGCGCGTCGCCTGATACGCCGTGGTCACCAGATACCGGATCCAGGCCCGGGCATCCGCCCCAGCGTCGACTCCGCCCAAATAGGAAAGCCGTTTGGCAAATCCCTCGGGAGTCAATTCGGCCCGCGCCATCTCGACCATGAGGGCGCACAAGCACAACACCGCCGCGGAGTCCGCGCCACCGCTGAGGGACACCACGAAGCCCCGAGAACGGCTCTTGCGCATGTAGTCGAACAGCCCGAGGGTGACGGCACGGGTGAACTCCTCTTCTTTGATGAATTCAGAGGTCTCCCAGGCCGGCTCTTTCACGACGCTCTTCGTGATTTCTGCGCTCGGATAATCGTGCTGAGCGACGACACATTCCTCGGGATCCGGCGAGACGACCGGCTGGTAGCTGGACAGCCAACCATGCCGGCTTCGGGTGAGATCCACGTCGATGGTGGCCGAGATCAGTGTCACAGGTTTGAACGAGAAGCGTGGCGCGGTGGCCTGAAGCTTGCCGCCGGTGGCGATCATCGCGTCACCGTCATAGATCGCGCGACCTGCCTCGTTTCCGAGCAAGTTTGCGTACACGTAGCTGACACCAAAGGCACGGGAGCCCTCGAGGACCAAGCGTCGTCGCACTTCCTTCTTTCCGAAGGAAAAGTGGCTCGCACTCGGGTTTAGGATCACATCCACGGCATCCAAGGACAACTCTGCTCCGGGGCGCTGGGCGATCCAAGCGTCCTCGCAGATCTCGAAACCGATCTTGATCCCGCCAACGTCGAAGTGAACGTCACCGATCGGGAATCGCTGACCGCGGCGAGTGAAGTGGGCGCGTTTGCCTCGCGGCCAAGCCTTGAACCAACGGGGCTCGTAGTGGATGCCATCCCCGGCCAAGGCGCGCTTGGCGGTGAACCCCAATAGGCGTCCGTTTTCGACCAGACAGCTCGTGTTAAAAACGGCCTTGTTGTAGCGGAGCGGAAGGCCTAAGCTGACCACGAGGCCTTTGGTGTCCGGCAGCAGCTCGAAAAGCACGTCAAACGCCATATCGAGCACCGCCGGCGACAAGAACATGTCCTCGCAGCCGTAGCCGGTGATACACAGTTCCGGCAAACACAAGATGCCGATGCCCTCGGCGCGTGCTTGATCCATCGCCGCGCGAATGTTGCGGGCGTTGCCCTCCCAATCGAAGGGCGTCTGGTTCAGCGTGGCCGCTGCGACTTTGACGAGTTTCATCGAAACCTCGCAGAGCCTAGCACCAACTGTGTGTCACTCGCTTTCTGCATCCAAGCCCAGCGCCTTCAGCTTTCGCCACAACGTAACCCGGCTCATTCCCAAGGATTTCGCCGCGCGGGCGCGATTGCCTGCGGCTCGTTCCAGGGCTCTGAGTATTCGACGTGCTTCCGCACTCGGTGCGTTGGCGAGTGCCGGCGCCGGCGAATTGCGAGCACGGTTGGCCGGCTCCTCGCCACGAAACTCCGGCGGCAGGTCCGCTTCGAGCAGAGTGGAGCCTTCCCCCATGACGAAGGCGTATTCGATGGCGTTCTGCAGCTCGCGCACGTTGCCGGGGAAGTCGTAGGCGGACAGGGCGGACAGGGCTTCATCGGAAATGTGTTCGATCTTCCGCTCCGACGCTTCTGCGTTCTTCTGCTCGACGAAGTGGGCCGCGAGCAGAGGGATGTCGTCCGGGTGCTCGCGCAGGGCTGGCAAGAAGATCGGCACCACTCGAAGCCGGTACATCAGATCTGCCCGGAAGCGCCCGGCTGCGACTTCCTCGCGCAGGGCTCGATGGGTTGCGGCGACGAAGCGCACGTCCACGGGGATCGGCTCGCGGCCGCCAAGTGGCAGCACGACGCGATCTTGAAGCACACGAAGCAGCTTCGCCTGGAGTTCCAGAGGGATCTCCGCAACTTCATCCAAAAAGAGCGTGCCTCCGGAGGCCAAGCGAACGTGGCCTTCCGCATCCCGGACGGCGCCGGTAAACGCACCGCGCACGTGGCCAAAGAGCTCACTTTCCAAGAGGTGAGCGGGAAGAGCCGCACAGTTGATCGCTCGAAACGGCCCTGGGGCACGGTCGCTTTCGAGGTGCACGGCCCGCGCGACGAGTTCCTTGCCGCTACCCGTTTCACCCCGAACCAACACGCTGACGTCGGAGCGGGCAACCTTGCGCACCTCCCGAAGCATGCGCTTCATGGCTGCGTCTCGGGTCAAGATGCCATGCAGTTCGACGCGCTCGTCGGAATCCGCCTCATGTGCCCAGCGCAGCCGTACCAAATAGCCCTGCCGCGTTTTGCCGCGCCGCAACGGAGTTGCCTCCACCTGCAGAGGTTGCGCTCGCCCGTCGCCGACGAGGCGCAGGACCTCTGCAGTCACCGGGTGGCCCGATGCCAATGCTTCGGCCACGGGGCGCTCCGGCGACTGGCCACAGAGCAGCTTCGCCAACCTCGTGCCGGGTAGCAGGGGGTCGGAGGTGAGCTGTCGCGCCTGAGCCGTCGCGGTCACCACGCAGAGATCGACGTCCAGCACGATGACCGCGTCACCCAGGGCCGCTAGAGCAAGCTCCGTGGGGCCGTCTGGTGCAGCCTTCTTTGGCGCAGCTTTTTTGGGGGAATTAGCCCGAGGCATTTGGAGCTTCCTTGGCGTCTTGCGGCCGGGGCGGCTCGGGCAGCGCGGCTCGGAGGCTGCTCTCCAGGTGATCCGTCGCTGCGCGAGCGGCGGCGGCTGCCCAAACCTGCACTCCAACGTCCATGACGCATAGGTCGTCTGGATCCCGAGAGACCTCAACGGAAGAGCGTGGCGCACGGTAGGGCGAAAGCAGCGCGGCACGACGAGCCTGCTCCAACATGCTCTGGGACGGTGCGGAGTCGAAACGCAAACGTACGCGCACAGGCACGCTGTTCTTCTCCCTCGCCACCGTCAGCGCTTGCTGATTCAGCAGCCTGTTCGGCAGCATCACACGCGAGCCGTCGGCTTTCACGAGTTCGAGATTCATCAGCCCTACGGCTCGCACCACGCCATCGAGGCCACCTACTTGAATCCGATCACCGTTGCGCAGCTGGCGCCGGAACAGCAGCCCGATGCCGGTCAGAGCATTCTGCAGGTGCGCGGAGAACACCCAAGACGCGGCAACCACGAGGAAGACGAGGCCAACTGCAGAGAGGATAGGTGCAGCTCGCGCGATGCTTCGTCCGAGCACGTAGAGTACGAAGGCCCCCACCACCACACGCGAGCCGCCTTCCCACCAGGACAGGCGCCTTTGGGCGTCGAGGCCCACCCGCCAGGCCAAGCGCACGAGAAAGGTGACCACGCGAGTCACGAGCATGGACGCGATCACCAGCAAGGCGAGCTTGAACAGGAAGTCGAGGCGCAGCAGTGCGCCCAGGCGCTCCGCTTCCGCCGCGAGGCGCTCGACCATAGTGTGCCCGACGGGCCCAGCGGTGTCGGGCGTGCCGAGTTCCGGCAAGCTCCGATTGCACGCGGTCAAGGCCAAGCCAAGGGCCACTCCGGCGAACGCTCGGAGACGCGGGGTCATTGCAACGCCCCCATGCCGCGCAGACCCTGGAAGATCAAAGGCCGGAGGTCCGCGGGTATGCCCAAGGCGCGCTTGCTCGACGCAGCAGGTTCGACCAACCCGGAAGTGAGCAAGAAGTGCAGGTGTCGACGAGTTTCCGAGCGCCCCAAGCACAGGCTTGCCATCAACTCCTTCTCGTCCATGGGTCCAAATCTCACGAGCTGCACCAGCATGCCGATGACCGCGACGGGCAATCGGGAAAGGTACGGCAACCCCAGCGATAGCGTCTTGTGGATCTGCGGGGTGACCTGCCCCTCATCGTCCAATTCGACGGACTTGATCCAAGTCGGCAGCGCCCGAGACAGATTGCCTTCGGTGACCCGAGCAAGAACGCTGAAATAGAGTAGGCGGTCGTCAGCCTGACGCAAGCGACGGAGCACGCCCGAAGCCAAGGTCGCAGGGTACTGGACCTTCCTGCCGCTGAGGGTGTGTCGCCCTTCAATGGCGTTGGCGAGGGTCTCAGGCTTGAGGGGCTCGAGGGTGATCACGCTGGCAAAGGGTTGGCGGACATTGACGCTCTCTTCTAGCAGTACGAGCGCTTCGCTCGCGGCGGCCGCAAGCCAGAAGGTCGAGTCTTTGGTCGTGACCACCAGATCCAGGAAGCTCTCGAGCTCACGCAGGCCGCGCACGTCGGGCGAAAACCACTGCTCCAAGTCGTCGATGAGCACAGTCGTTTTCGCTTGTGACAGCGCGCGGATGACAGTTTGCCGTCGCGGGCGCACGCCGAGCTCAATGGCCACGGCGTCTACCAGGCCGATTTCTCGTCGCCAATCGATGGGCTGGGGCCGCAGCAGCCGAGGTGCAGAGAGCTCCAGCTCACACAAATTGAGCATGCTGGTTCGACCGGACCCGTGGGCACCGACCAACAAGGCCGAGCTCCCGGTCCCGGACAGCCAGCGCCGCTCGCACTCGATGATCTCTCGGAGCTGCGCTTCGTACGCAGTGAACAAGCGATGTTCACGAACGGGCTGGACCCGGAACAAGCTCAGGTAGTCCTTCGGCAGCTCCTCGTCGCCGCGGTAGAGTTCCGTGTGCTCCCGGATGTCCGAGGCCGCTAGTTCTGTGCCCGCAGGCCGGCCCAGTACTTCTTCGGAAATCTGGGTTCCGCCGAGGCGTTGCACCATGGCACTCGCACTTCGAACACGCTCTCGAATCGACAAGAACGCCGGCCCCATCGCAGCCTTCGCCCGGCGTTGCACCCAGGCGAAGACGCCTCCCCTCTCCGCCGCAACGGCGTCGCCCTCGTCTGCGAGTCGGGAGAGGTCGTCCAAGGCAGTTTCCGCACCGAGTCGAATGCCAGCGCTGGCTCGCGTGATGCCGTCATCCAACGCGGTCAGGTGCTCATCCAATCGAAACAGCGCACGCTCGAAGGCTTCGTAAACCGCTTCTCGTTCCACGGCCCCATCTTCGGTGCCATGGCTTTCCAAAGCGTGCGCTGCGATATCCGCCGACTCCCGGATCAGTCCTGAAGTCTTGGCCACTGTGGTGGTCATGTCCCGGATCTGCTCGTCGATCGCGGGCAAGAGCCGTTCGATGACCAAGACATTGGCCGCCTGACGCAACGCCACTTGCCGCGTCTTCACGTCCCTGGGATCCGTAGCCAGCAGCACTGGGGTGTCCGTCCGGGCGAGCAAGATGGTCTCGGGCAACGCCTCAATCACCGTTCGGGCTTCGAGGGCAACGAGGTGTGCTGAGGCCGCGGCACGCAAGCGGGCCGCGCCACGCTCGAGGGAAGTGTTGACCTCCTGGTCGCAGGCGCTGGTGCATTGGGTCGTCAGCGTCTCGCGCTCCTCCAGATCCAGCGCTCGGTCCAGAGGCATGCCGTCGCGAATGGCTGACAGTTTGCCGCGCACGGAATCAACGACCGACTCAATGTGATCGAAAGCGTTTGCGGCAGGGGACAGCACGCTCTCCTCCAGAGATCGCGACAGCTCCGCTTCGATCATGGCCAGCTCGACGCTCAGACGCAGGGAGCCCTGATCGGCGTCGAGAGCGTCTCGCCAGGCGTCACCGCTGGACTCGAGACTTCGCAGCTGCTCACGCACTTCAGCGTCCACATCCGAATAGCGAATCTTTCTACGACTCAGCGAGGGTCCGTCGACCAGCCCCAAAGGGTCCGCCAGGGCATCGAGCCCGTCGAGCAGGGTGATCCGCGCGTCGGCCTCAAAGCGTTCCAACAGCAGCTGGAGACGGCGTTCAACCGCGTGATGCGTGTCGGCACCATTGCCACCCTCTATGGCCAAGGCGCGCAGCTCCTGCACCACTCCGGCCTGGGCCCGACACCACAACCCCAGGGCCGTCACCGCAAGCGCCGCAATGCGTGGTTCGAGCTCGTGCCGCACCAGGATCTGGACCGGGATGCGCCGGGTGGTGCCACGCCTACCGAAGGTAAGCGCTCGCTTGACAGCGCGCCCACGTTTTCGCCAACGCACGGCGAGCCCGTCCCCCGGCAGCACCTTGCGGTTGCGTTCCTCCAGCTCGACTTCCACCTCCTCAGGGCAGCGCATGAGCGCCTGGCGAAGGTTGCGGTACAAGTCGCGACAGGCCTCGACGCGTGCGTCCAGATCCGCGGCGTGCGACTCCACGGACCAGCGCTCAATCTCCTTGATCCTCTCGGACTCTGCGGCTGTGCCAATGGGTTCGACGGTTTCGCCGAAATCGCGCGTCCAGGGCAACAGCTGCTCTTGAGCAAAGCCACGCACGGCGCCCTCAAGCTCCGCATACAGGTCCCGAACCAAGCTGTTGAGCTTGGGGGTTTGCATTGCGGCGAGCATCGCCGCGACTCGTTCTTCACTATCTGGCAGAGGAGGCAGCGTTGGGCTGCCCACCGCTGCCTTGGACTCACCCGGTGAAAGTGCGGCCGACTCGGGTCCTTCGGCCTCCGCGTCATCCGGGATTTCACCAGCGCCCTTCAGGGCCTTGCGTAGGGTGACGGGCCCGATAAGTAGGTTGATGCCCACCACCGCCATACCAAGCGCGGTTATCTGCGGACCTACCGCGGGCAGCTGCTGAGCCGCGAGGCCGACCAGTCCAAGGGTCACGCCGGCTTGAGGCAGGTAGCCCAGCCAGGCGTTCTTCGTGACGTACTCCCCCTCGCCGCCAAACCGCCCGCCCAAACGCCCCGCGATGATGTAGCCCACTGCTCGCGCTGCGCACAACGCCAAGGCGAGAGGCAGTACCTGCCAGGTAGCGGTCAGGTCGATTCCGGCACCAGCGTTGGTGAAGAAGACCACGAACACCGGCAGCGCCACGAGTTGCACCGGGTCCATCAACTCGTGCTCGTACTTGGAGAAGTTCCGCACCACGAAGCCCGCGGTGATGAACACCAACAGCAGCTCGAGATGCAAAACAGTTCCAACTTCGGAGACCACCAGAATCATGGCGGCGACAAAGAGCAGCATCTCCGCGTGCACGAAGCGGATGTAGCCAATCAGCAGAACGCCGAGAATGCCGCCGGCAAGGATGGAATACCCGAGTTCCTCGGCGACCAGAACCAAGACGCTGTCGTCGCTTCCGGTCGCACCCAGGAAGGACTTCGCAACCGCAATCGCCACGGCCAGGCAGATCACGACCACCAAGTCCTTCAGCACCGCTGCACCGAGCACGAGGTCCATCAGTCGACCCTTGGCGCGAGTCTCGTTCATCACGGCGAGGGCAATTGCGGGAGATGTCCCGATGGAAAGCGCCGCAAAGATCAGGGTGACCGCCAGGACTTGTCCGCCGCCACTCAGCGACAGCGTACTCAGCGCGGTCTGCAGCGCATAAAACGTCGCCCCCACCAGGGCTGCCGCGAGCAGCATCTTGACCAAGATCGTGCTGACCAAGGTTCGCCAGATCTTGATGATCTGTTTGACGTCCAACTCCAAACCGGCGCCAACGGCGATCAAGCCCAGCGCCAAGGTGTTGAACATGCGCATCTCGGTGACGACTTCCCGGGAGAGGATGTTCGACACGAAGGGCCCCAAGACGACGCCGCTCAGGATGTAGCCCGTGACCCGAGGCAGCGAGAGGGCCGAACCAAGTTCTGCGACGGTGTATGCAGCCAGCAGCACGAAGCCGATGGCAGCCAGCGTGAGGGGGTTCTTTCCCGCCACCTCCACCTTCAGGGCGTCGAGCCCGAACATGACGGCCAGCAGCACGACGAGGACGACCAGTCGCCTCATGCTCGCCTCCTCGACGCGGCAGATTCGACGTTCACGTCGTCGCCTCCGCTTCTTGCGTCGGTTCCGGCTCCAGCTCGTCGCCTAACTCACCCGCATCTGCAAGCAGTGCCCGCAGGGCACGAGTGCTGAACAGGTCACTCAGGATGGTGCCGATGAGAACCGTCGTGAGAATCAACGACGCGAACTCGGGGAAACGCTGGGCGAAGCTCACGCCAATGGCCACAGCCAGGGTGCCCTGGGACAAGAGGCCGTTTCCGAGGCGTCGCGTCATGAGGGGCTTGTCCAAGAACAGCCTCACGCTGAGGGCCGTCGCCACGCGCCGGACAGCGAAGCGAACCAACACGTAGAGCAGCGGCAATAGCCACGCCCAACCGCTCACGGGATCCCAGAGGGCGCCAGCGAAGATCATCAACAACACGAACAAGGCATGTTGCAGCCGACTCACATGCTTGCGGACGTGCTCCGCATGCCCCGAGGTCACGCTGACCGTGACGGCAGCGAGCATGGTCACGAAGAGAGGCGAGATCCCCAGCGCCGCTCCTACTCCGGATGCGAAGGTGACCAAGCCAATCGTCGCCAAGAAGATCCGCGAGGGTTCGCTCTCTTTGCCAATGAACAAGCCGAACAGCAGGCCACTGACCAGGCCCACGCCAACCGCTGCCAGAACCCACTCGGCCACGGTCATCGAAAAGCGGCCCGCTGCTTCGGTAGCTCGTGCGGTGGCCAGGACGCCTCCGAGTACCAAAACCGCAACGACCTGACTGGAGCGAGCGGTAGCCTCGAGCATCAGAGTCACTCGACCCGCGGAGCCAGTGATTCGGTGCATCGACTCGAGCAAGAAGGGCGAGGCCACTGCAGCAGAAGCGCCAATCCCCAATGCTACCCATAGGTGAGTGCTCGCGAAGTGGATCTCCAGGATGTAGCCGAATTTGCGGATCAAGACCTGATTGACCACGAAGTCGGATTGAGCCTCGTCGATGGGCACCATCCAGCGCAGCACGGGGATCGCCGCCGCGGCGACGGTCACGAGCACCAGCAAGGTGGACACCCAGCCCACCAGGGTCACGTCGAGGCGGCGCTCGCTGCCTCCGCCGCGCAGGCCAATCACGAATCCCACCAGGCCGAGCAGCAGCGAAATCAACGGGGCGAGCTGAATCAGTGCGGCATCGCTCATCAGCTTCCAGGGGAAGTGGGGGCCGATGAGCACGCCGACCAAGATGTACTCTGCGCCGCTGAGAGTGACGAAACGAGAAGCGTATCGCGTCAGCAGGTGACCGATGCCGAAGCTGAAGATCACGACCAAGACGAGGATGACGGTCAGGCTCACGGCTTCGCCTCCGTCGCGCTTTCGCTCAGCTTGTCGCCGCTAGAGCCCACCCAGGCCATCGCATCCGGGGGTGCAACAGCGAAGCTCTTGTCATCGAGCACCACCACGCTGACCGCGATGCCGGTTGGCATCTGCTTCAAGCCCCAAGACGCGGCTAGCTTGGGCGAACGTAGGGCAACCAACTTGTCGTAAACCGCCCGAGCCAGCCCACGGTCGATAATGAGCTCCCCGGGTCCCGTGACGGCAACCGCGCCACGCTTGCCAACCCAAAGGGCTGCGCCCGGCGTGGGTACGTCGCCGACGCGACCCGGCAGGGTCAGGGGCGGCCCGCCGGAGCTGACGCCACCTGCGAATCCCCCGTCGGGGGATCGGATCAGCGCGGCCACTGTGTCGTGGGCGGTGCTCGAAGGTGGGGGCAGCGCCGGAGGCGTCTCCACGAGCGGCGGAGCGGGCGGTCGCGACCTTGGAGCTGCGGGTGGTGCGGGCTTGGGAGCAGGCGCTGCTTCCACTGCAACGTCGCCTGCTCCTCCGGCATCCGTCGCTCCGCCCGCGTCGGCCTCCGCGGTCAGGGCCCCCGCCTCAGGCATGAGTGCCGATGCATCCACCCATAGCTGCCAGCCCCGGGGCAGAAGCGACGCGTCGCCGCCGTCCCGCGCAAGTTCCGCGCGGAGCAGCGTGCGGTAGGACGCCTTGGACTCTCGCGTGACGGGGTCGAAGTCACGAAAGCCAAGAGTGCGTGCGAACTGCTGCGCACCAAGTCCGGTCAGCACGCGTTGGGGAGTGTCGAAAACGCCCCGGGCAACCCGAACTGGATTCTTCACCCGGGACAGCGCACCGACCGCGCCGAAGCGGCCGTCTTGTGCCATCACCGCAGCATCCATCTCGACGCTCTTGCCGTCGATTCGCAAGGACGAGCCAACCCCGGCGTTACGGTCCGGGTGGTCTTCCAGCACGGCGACCGCCTCCACGACGGCGTCGATGGGCGGCTTGCCAAGGGCCAGCGCCGCCAGCGCTACCTTCGCGGCCGTGCGCTCGGGGCCGGGTCGCTCCGGCGACGACTCCAAACCGCCGAACACCACGGCGAAGGACCCCTTGGGTGGAACGCCGCCATCGAGGATCAAGTGGGCATCGCTGCCCGCGTCCCGAGATGCCAACCCCTCGACCTGCTTCACGTAGCTGGCCACTGGGGCCACGACGACTTCAGCGCTCGGCCCCTCGGGCACGTCCTTGCGGACGCGACACCCAGCCCAGATGAAGGACAAACTGATCCCGCATGCGAGCAGAGTCCACGCTCGCTCCAGTGCCCGGACGCGAGGCCCGGGACAGGCCGTGAAGGGATAAAACACGTTGTGCGTGGCGAAATTGTCCCTGGTGTGGACTCGGAAGGGCCAGTTTGTGAGAGGCCCTGTAGCCTGGCGCGGCACGCTTAAATAACCAAGCGGCATGACCTGGCTGACCGCCGTATACTTCGCGCCGTGAAACGCGTTGCCGGCGTGGGGTTGCTCCTTCTTGTATGGGGCTGCGGGGACGGCGAGCCCGACCAGCCTCCCACGGCCCAGCTGAACAGCGGCGAAGCCACGGTTAGCGTGGGCAGCTTCGGGGTTCGGCTACATCGGGCCGGCCAAGACTTATTGAAGCTCCCGCCCAGCGCCTTCGTCTTGGGCAGCGTGGACGAGTGGGACGCCACTCGGAGCTACGACCCGTATCCGATTCTCGCGGAGGCCCCGGGCAACGCTCCCCCGGCGGGGCTGACCTGGCATCGCGGCCAGAGCGCCAAGCTCACCCACTCCAACAAGGAGAGCATCGAAGTGTCGATCCGCCACGAGGGTGGGCTGACATCGCGCTTCGTGATCCACAGCGGCGGCAGCGAACGCTTCTCCGCCAAGTTCAGCCCCGAGGACAGCCCGCGTACGATCGTGTTCCTGGGCGTTGGCGCCGACATCGACCCCTCCGAGGGCTTGTACGGAATGGGCGAGCTCTTCGATGACGTCAACAATCGCGGAAAGCTCCGGGCCATGCAATTGGAGCTCGCGGATCTGGAGAGCAGCTATAACGAGGCCCACGTGCCGATCCCGCTACTGATCGGTACGCGCGGTTGGGGACTGTTCGTAGAAAGCCCCTACCCGGGCGTATTCGACGTCGCGAAAACCGAGGACACCCGGATCGAGGCGATCTTCGGTACCGCAGACACCTCCGCGGAGGGCTTGGACGTGCACCTTCTTACGGCTGCGCACCCCCTGGATGTCACCAAGCGCTACTACGAAGTCACGGGCAACCCGCGCCTGCCCGGCCCCTGGGCCCTCGGCCCCTGGGTCTGGCGCGATGAAAACGACGACCAGGCGCAAGTGGAAGCCGATCTGGACGCAATTCGGGATCTGGACCTGGCCACGACTGCGTACTGGATCGACCGCCCCTACGCCACGGCGGTCAATACCTTCGACTTCAAGGCGAGCCAGTTCCCTGACTCCGACGCGATGCTTGCCAAGATGAAGCGATTGGGGTTCCGCACAGCGCTCTGGCACACGCCCTATTTGGACGAAAAGGACCCGGCCACCGAAAGCCTACGCGCAGAAGCGACCGCCGGCGGCTTCTTCCCACCAAAGTCCGGTGTGCTGTTCAACAAATGGGGCAAACCCATCGACTTGACCAACGACGCAGCCAAGGCGTGGTGGCAGACCCAAATCAAGAAATACGTGGATCGCGGCGTTGCGGGGTTCAAACTCGACTACGGCGAAGACATCGTGCCAAACGCCTTCAGCGCGGGGACGGGCTGGGAGTTTTCGGATGGCAGCACGGACCGCACGATGCACTCTCGTTACCAGCTCTACTACCACTCCACCTACGCGGAGCTGTTGAAGGACGAGGACCACTTCTTGCTCTGCCGCGCGGGCACCTATGGCGACCAGAAGAACGTCAGCGTGGTCTGGCCCGGAGATCTGGATGCCGACTTTTCGCTCCACGGCGAGCTCAGAAAAGACAAAGACGGCAAATCCTACAAAGCCGTCGGCGGGCTTCCAGCCTCCCTCATCGCCGGGCTCAGCCTGGGACCCTCGGGCTTTCCCTTCTACGGCGCCGACACGGGTGGCTACCGGCACTCTCCGCCGGACAAGGAAGTCTTCATCCGTTGGTTCCAGCAGACTGCCCTGAGCACGGTCATGCAAGTGGGCACCAGCTCGAACGACGTTGCCTGGGAGCCAACTGCCGAAAACGGCTTCGACGCCGAAGTGCTGGATCTCTATCGTCGGTACACGCGGCTGCATCTGCGTTTGTTTCCCTATATCTGGAGCTACGCGAAGCGCCTGGCCGAAGATGGGCGTCCGATTCAACGCGCCATGGGGCTGGCGCATCCCGAGAACTCGGCACACCCCAACTACGACTACCTGCTAGGCGACCATCTCTTGGTCGCCCCGGTAGTTCAGCGAGGTGCGCGCAGCCGGAGCATCGAGGTCCCCGAAGGCGACTTTCACTCCTGGTGGGATAGCAGCGTGATCACGGGGCCAGCCAACGTTTCCGTGGACGCGCCCCTGGACACCCTGCCCCTCTATCTACGCGCTGGCGGCATCGTGGTCATGCTTCGACCGAGCATCGATACGATCAGTCCGACCGAGGAGCCCACGCGAGTCGACTCTTTCGCGACGGACCCGGGAAAACTCACCGTTCGTATCGCACCCGGTGAGGACTCGGAGTTCGCGGTGTACGACGGCACGCGAATCACTCAATCCACTGCGGGCGGTTCCCACCAAGTCAAACTCGACGCTGGTAGCGTGTTTCGCCAAGGCTTCATCGTCGAAGTCTTCGGCAGTGCGGCACCTGGCGCAGTGAGCATCGATGATGTGCCGTCGAAAAAAGTAGCCGACGCGGCCGCGGTAAGCGCAACTCCGGGAACTCACGCCTTCGTCTCGGCTCCCCGGCCCCTCACGGTGATTCACGCTCCGCCAGATGCGAAGCGACTCACTTTGAGCGCAAACTGAGCGCACGCTGCCTCCCGTCGCCTGTACCCCCTGCGTCACACGGTGCCTCCCCATCCGGGCGCCGTTCTCAGCGCCGAGGCAAGGATCCGGCGTCGGTCTAGCTGCGACATGTCAGCTAGTCACCTGGGTCCGCTTGCGGGCGTGCCCAACATTTGCTTCATATGCGGGCATGGCTGACTTTGGCACCGGGGATATCCACAACGTACTGCTAGCTGGCGCGCGTTCTAGCGGAAAAACCACCCTCGCCGACGCGCTTCTGTTCCACGCTGGAGAGGTCAGCCGCCAGGGGGCCGTCGACGCCGGAACCTCGGCTAGCGACTTCGAGAAAGAGGAGCAGGCCCACCACTATTCCGTCTACTCCACGCTCTTGCACGCCACCCACCGGGGCAAGCGGATCAACTTCCTAGACCTACCGGGAGCGTCAGATTTCATCGGGCAAGCGATCGCGTGCCTACCCGCGGCGGAGACGATGTTGCTGGTCATGGACCCAGAGGCTGGCATCGATAGTCTGAGCCGTCGCTTGGTCAAGCTGGCCAAGAGCCTCGATCTGCCCATTGCCATCGTGGTCAGTCACATCGGAGATGCCACCGAGCAGCTGGAACCGTTTCTAGCCGAACTCACGGACGCTTTTGGCAGCGGTTGCTTGCCAATCAATCTGCCGGCAGATGGCAGCACGAAGGTCGTCGACTGCCTCCTGAACGGCAAGGGCGAAAGTGATCTGGGACCCGTAGCTGGCTTCCATACGAAGTTGCTCGATCAAATTGTCGAGATCGACGACGCCCTCATGGAGCGCTACCTCGAGGGGGAAGAGCCAAACTACGAAGCGCTTCATGAGCCCTTCGAACGCGCAATGGATCAAGCCCACGTCATCCCGATCTGTTTCACGGACGCCTTGAGTGGCGCGGGGGTGAAAGCTCTGCTCGACACCATGGTGCGGCACTTTCCGAGCCCTCCAGAAGGGAATCCACGCCCGTTCTTCATCGGCTCGGGCGAGGACGAAAAGCCCTTCGTCTATTCCGACGACGCGAGCGAGCCCCTCCTTGCCCGCGTCTTTCACGTCACGACAGATCCATACTTGGGCAAGCTCTGCATGTTCCGGGTCTACCAGGGCACGTTGAAGGCCGGCGACCAGCTCTTCATCGGTGACGGTAAGAAGCCCCTGCGCTTGACTCACGTCTACCAGATGCAAGGCAAGCAGCGAGCCGCAGTTAAGCAGATTGTAGCCGGCGACATGGGTGCGATCGCGAAAGTCGAAGACCTCCACTTGAGCGATGTCCTACACGACGACCACGCACTAGACCACGTACACCACAAGCCCTTGCCCTACCCCAAGCCTTTGCATGCCCTTGCCGTCGTACCCAAGACTCGCGGCGACGAAGACAAGATTGCCGCGGTCCTGGGTCGCATCCAGGAAGAGGACCCGACCTTCGACGCCCACTTCGACCCGGAAACCCACGAGCTGGTCGTCTATGGGCTGGGCGAGTTGCACCTAAGCCTGGTGATCGAGCGGATCAAGAACCAGGGCGTCGAAGTCGAGACCAAGCCGCCCAAGATCGCCTACCACGAAACGATCTTGGGCAACGCCGAGGGCCACTATCGACACAAGAAACAGAGCGGTGGCGCTGGCCAGTTCGGCGAAGTGAAGCTTCGTGTCGAGCCCCTCGAACGCGGGGGTGGTTTCGAGTTCATCGACAAGATCGTCGGCGGAGTCATTCCCAAGGGCTTCATGCCCGCCATCGAAAAGGGGATTCGCGAGATCATGCGTCAAGGCATCGTCGCCGGTTACCCCATCGAGGACGTGCGCGTGACGGTCTTCGACGGCAAGACCCACTCCGTGGACAGCAAGGAAATCGCCTTCAAAACCGCTGGCAAGTTTGCGTTCAAGGACGCCTTTCTCAAGGCTAATCCACAGGTTCTCGAACCCGTCGTCAATGTCGAGGTGAGCGCGCCAGGAGAAAATGTCGGTGCGATAACCGGGGATCTATCGAGCCGCCGGGGCAAGGTCGTCGGTACCGACATGATGGGCAGTGGCAGGTCCGTGGTGAAAGCGTCGGTCCCCCTATCCGACATGATGGACTACGAACCAGCGCTAAAGAGCATGACCAAGGGGCGTGGAAGCTACAGCATGGAGCTCAGCCACTACGACGCCGTGCCCGCGCGGATCGCCCACGACCTGATCGCCAAATTCGAAGAGCGGCGGGCCTAGCCCGTCAGGCCTGAGGGCACCTAGGGGCCTGACCACTTAAGCGGCAACTCGCAACTGATCGATAACGCTCAGGTTGCTGAGAGCAGCGTGCCGGCGGAGGTCGAAGAGGTTGTTGCGCTGACCACGGTAGCGAGCACGGTCGCCTTGGCGGTTATGCAGGGTCGCGAGGCTGTGTTCGACGGCAGTACGCTTGCGAAGGCGGGCGCGGCCTTCGCGCGTGCGGGCGTTTTCGCGCAGCTGGATGTGGAAGGGCTCATGGGGGTGTAGCGTGACGCTGCGGCCACGCCCCGGGGCGGCGCGCGTGCAGTCGTCGCGGCTGCGACATACATCGCAGCGGGCAGCTGGGAAGCGAGCGACGGAGCCAGCGCTCGCTTTAACCGCAACGCCTTCGGGACAACGGGCGATTCCCGCAGCCAGATCGAGCTTGAAATCGGCCTTGGTGAAGCGCCCGCCGTTGCGCAACGGAAACGGTTTGCAGAAAACCTCTGTTCCTTCGGCGCGACGGGATTCGATCGCATCGTCGCCAAGGTAGCCTCGATCGATGTAGAGTTCTGAAACGGAGCCGCACTGTTCGAGTAATTCTGCCGAAGCGACACGTTCAGGACGATTCGCGGGGGTGATCGCGACGGCGCAGATGATGCCGGGCGTATCGAGCTGTATCGCGATGTGTCGCTTGTAGCCGTCGATGCGTTTCTTCTTGCTCTTGCGGCCATGACGCATGTCGGGGTCACTCACGCTAATGCGTCGGTCCTTCGCCACGCCGCGTGTGATCCGGCTCCCTCCGTCCCCGTCTGGATCGGGCTCGGTGTCCTGCGAGACGAGCTTTTCCACCAGTGCCCACTGCCCGGCCAGCGGCGCTTCTTTCAGCGGTTTCGTCAGCTCTTTTTCGAGAAAGCGGCCGAGTGACTGTACCTGCTTGAGCAGTCGACCGAGCGCCTTGGTGCGCGCCCCAGGGTCGTCCCAGTCGATGTCGAGCCCTGTCTTGATGCTGGTGGCGTTGAGTACTGGGATCCCCGCAGCAGCCGCGACCTTGTCGACGGGTTGACCGAGCCGCCGCGCTGCCGTGCGAACGACGTGTAGCGAGGCGCGCCCGATGAGATTGAAGGTGTCCTCGACGCGACCCGCGCCCCATAGTGGGCTGGCGTCGAATGCAGCACGCAGGTGCGTTGCACTGAATCCGCCCGTCTCGCGTGCGAGTTCGACCGTCTTGTTGAAGAGCAGCTCGTCGAGCCCATGCGCAATGACGCGCTGGCGAAAGTTGTAAAACGTGCCTTGCGAGAAGAGCGGCACTTCGATTCCCGCACAGTTGAGCACCATTTGCCAGCGGCGATCCATCAACGTAAGCTCAACCACCTCGTGGTCGGGCACACGCAGCGCGGCCTGCAGCAACATCGCAAGGCCGAGTTGAGCAGGCGGGACGCGACCACGCCCCCGCTCCACGGGCGAATATGCCTCCGTCAGCTTCGCCTGCATCTCTTCGTCAAAAATCCTATGTCGCAGCTCGCGCAGGAATACGAATACTCTGCGTTTCGCACATCGCTTTGCGATGAACTTCTCACCACGCGACAGCTCGACCGGCGCCTTCCAGATCTCCATGGGGTCCTCCTGACCCCGTTTGATCACTACACGCCCGGCGCGTCGATCCTGGCTTCTAAGCGATCGAACTTGCTTTGTATTTCGACGCCGCCGCTAGAATTTGATCGGGTCTCTAGAAGGTGAACGCAGCGCGGGCTCCTGCGCCCTGCGGATGCGCCATGCCGGAGACTCGCAGCTTCGCACTCGTGAGTTTGCCCTCATCACCGAACCAGAGCACCAGCCCGACCCCAGCGCCGACCACCGCAGCCCCGGTGAGCACGGTGCTCACCAGCGCCAACCGCTTGCCACTGCTGATGTCATCTTGGGTGCAATTCGGGCTACAGCGGTCCTCGACTTCGCTGTGCTCGTTCTGGGCCATGATGCCCGTGATGATCGCGCCCGTCAGGGCTAGTCCCCCAGCACCAAAGGCAATGTAGGCAGGCACGCGGTTGTGTTTTCGCACGTCTACAATTCCAGGCTCGCCGTCGAGGGGCCCGGGCCGGCGCGGGCCCGAGACTGTGGTTTGCGCCTGGGCCGCCTGACGATCTTGCTCGGCCTTTCGCTTCTCCAGGTTGGCCAGGCGCAGACGCACGGTGTCCTTCTGCTCACCTTCCGGCGCGACTGCCAGGTAGCGCTGGAGCGCATCGATCGCCAAGTCGAGCTTGGAGGTTCGCTCGTGTACCGTTGCGATATTGAGCAACAGGTCCGGGCGCTTGGATAGCTCGTAGGCTTTCTCGAACGCCTTGAGGGCGTTGTCGTAGTCGCTCTCCACGAGGTAGGCGACGCCGGACTCGAAATGCCGGCGTGCCAACGTGTCCGGGTCCGCTTGTGCGGCGGCAGAGCCGCTGATCAAGCACAGCGCGAGGGTGATACCGCTCAGCCGTTCCCACATCACAGCCCCCATGGTAATCGACCCGACGGTAGAACACGAGCTGACCGCTGGAGTGCATGCATGCGCTGGAGTAGCCCCATATTGTTGGTCCTTCTGACCGCCGCGTTCGCGCCGAGCGCGTGGGCGCAGACCGGCGAGCTGCCCCCGACCACTCCGGCGCCCTCGGGCACAGACACGCCACCCCCACCGCCCGGAGCAGAGCCAGCGCCCGGCGCGCAGCCGCCTGCCGCGGCGCCCGCTCCCGCACCGCAGCCGCCACCTGCTCAACCACCGCCCACCTATCCACCGGGCTACCCGCCCCAGTACACCTATCCTCCCGGTGGGGCGCCGCCAGCCTACGGTCCCTACCCGGTCGGGCCAGGTCCAGGTCACCCCCCGGGCTACGGACCTCCGCAACCTGGGCCGCAGCCGGAGCCCAAACCCAAGTACCCGGACGACGCGGCGACCCAAACTTCGCCGTTTCTCGACCTGCTCGTCGCGGGCATCGCTCTGGACAAACGCTTCGACCATCTGTTCAACGTCGGGATGCAAGCTGGAGCGTACTTGGGCGGCCGGGTACGGGTCGCAGCGCGCTTCATCATGCTGACCAGCGAGCCTGACGACGACCTGGCGGAACAATCGGGAGCTTTTGGCAACGATGATCTGCCCGACGGTTTCGTTGCACAGGCCTCGGACCCTCCGATCCTGGTTTACGGTGGCAGCCTTGGTTTCGCCGTCGTGTCCCGCCAGAGCTTTGCGTTTTCTCCCGGCATCATCGTCAACCGGACGGAACGTTCGGCCTACGGCACCTTCCTCGGCATGAGCGTGCCTTTCGAGTGGGTAACCCACGACGGTGCTCGCTTCGGTTTCGAGGTCGGATTCGGTCGGGGTTTCGGCGGCGAGGTCACCGGCCGTTGCGAGGACTTCAGCTCCAGCCCGCCCCCCTGCGACGCCGGCGAAGAGCGCAAGTTCGACCGCCCCTCGGGCGGCGCGTTTTACGCCCACTTTCAGTTCGGCTGGGGCTTCAACCACCCCGAACCCATCACCCGCTAGGCGCCAGAGGGCTTGAACCCTCCGTGGGAGACGCTAGGCTAAGCGCCATGCGCGTTTTTGCCCTCTCTTTTGCCTTATTGCTGCCCGGCTGCATGACCGAGGAACGCCCCCAACCCGAGGGTCAGAAGGCAGCGAAAACGAACTCAGCCACGGCCACGAAAACGGTGGCGCAGAAAGGCGGCGTTTGTGGAGACGAAGCCACGGGCTCGTGCTGCGGCGGTGGCAACAAGGTCGCGAAAGGTGAAAGCTGCGGTTGCCAAGGCAAGCAGGCCGCTAAAGCCGGCAAGACCCTCGTCCCATCCCACCAGGCCAAGCTCGGAGACCGCACGACCTGTGTAGTCAGCGGAGGGAAGTTCGTCGTGCGCCCCAACACGGTGTTCGTCAACCACGAGGGGAAGAAGTACCCCGTATGCTGTCCCGGCTGCGCCGCGCGCTTCAATCAGAACCCCAAGCGCTTCCTGAAGACTTGATCTAGCGACGCCTAGATCGAACCACCTCGCGAAGCGGTCCCGGCCGAAACACGCGCCAGACGTCGCGGGTATCGCGCACGAGTTCCTCCAGAGTCGGAGGGTTGCGTGCCAGGCAACGCTTGTGACCTGCGCGGAGTGCTCGCGCCACATCGGCACCGTGAGGGTGGTCAAAGTAATGGTCGAAGTCGACACTCCGTACGAAACGCAACGCTCGCGCCAGCTTGCGCCATGAAACCCCGCTCCGAGCCAGAGCGCAGCCCGCAATCGTGTCCGCCAAGAGCTCCGCAGGCCATTCGTCGCCCGTCGCCACGCCCCCAAGTCTGTTCTGGATGTCCAGGTGGTGAGCGTATTCATGTGCCATCACGAGCAGCGGCCCGTTGTGCCCGAACGCCAGCTTCCACCCAACCGCATTCGCCGGATTGACGGCCAAAGTGGTGTAGCCCCGTCCTGGGCGAGCCTGCCCGGCACTCGTCATCTTGTTGTCCCGCACCAGCACCACCGCGCCACAGCGCTTGCCACACACCGGCGCCATCGCCCGTTGCACCCGGAAAAACGCACGCCGAAACTCAGCCGGTGGCGGCCCCGCTCTCTGGACCGTGGCGCCGCCGGCCGCCCAGGAAAAGCTCTGCGCTGGCGTCAACGCAAGCACCGGTCGCCGCACCCGCCGAGGCTCACCCGCCGCAGCAGTGCCCAGCGTGGCGACCGCCAGGCCAAGCGAGAGCCCGACGCCTACGTTTCGAAACTTGCCCATCCACGCCACGACGACAAGACGAATGCAACGCCCATGCCCGGCCTCAGTGCCGAGCAATTGTTTGGAAACCGCCGAGGACCGTGAACTGGCGGGAGCCCAGATCTGTGACACCGAACCACACCCGTCAGGCGGATTGGTGTTTTGGGTGCCTCCCCCCGCCCGACCCCGACGCGCACCCCCAAGCAGGCAGTACCGAGGGCCTCCCTCAAGGGCCGGTCGACCCCCTCCAAATCGCCGGCTCCGCCGCCTCAGGAGGGGTCCCGCTACCCGAGTGGAGAACGGCTCAGAAAGAAGACGGTCACGTCCCGGTGAAGATCCAGCCGGGTCTGCGCGTCGCCGCCCACCACAGGCGGTGGCATTTCACATTCCACGAGCTTCACGATCTCGACCTCGTACAGGCAAAAGAGGTGGCTCAGCTTCACCTGGCCAGAGAGCACGGTGTGCTGCTGGTCGCCGACTCGGTTCGGAAAACCCAGCCCGTTCAGGGTGGCGCGCTCGCCTTCCGACAGCTCTGCTCTCTTCAACACCACGTTGCATTTCAAAAGATCGTTCCAGGCCCGCTCTAACTGGTATGGGATCACATCCGCCTTGCCACCCAACCCCAGGTCCGTGCGCTGCAGCGCCTTGGGCTGCCCTGGAGGGCACGTCCGTTTGCCACCGTTTTTCGTTTGGTCAGCGAAACACGTCCGCGTCCTAGCCATCGCACGCACACAATTCGGAGCTCCCTCGAGGTCTTGGGCCGTCGGCAGCGCCGCCTCGGGAACGACATAGGGCTCGGCCGCCGGGGCCGGAGCTGCGGGTCCCTTGGACGTCGCACAGGCGGCCAGGACCACGAGCGCGAGCGCACCACTCAACGGCCTCATGCTTCTGACGGCAGCGCCGCCACCGCCCTGCATACAATCGAACATTGTTAGGACCGTACGCCCGCCCTACTCGCCCGGATCCGGAACGGAATTCAATCGACTGGGCTTCGCGGGCCCACTGACCACTGGACCGTAGAGACTGTTCAAGCGGGCCTTCTCGCAATTCCACGCGTCCTCGGCGGCCTGGTACAGGCACTTGTCGTCACTGCTGGCGCAGCTCTTGGCGGGACAGGCGGCAGAGCCCGCGTCGTCGCAGGTCGCGTGCTTCTTCGGGAAGAGTCGACAGATGAGCGTGCGACGCATTTTGAAGTGGGCCAATGAATCGACCAGAAACTGAACTCGGGTCGCCCCAGGCGTGTTCGGCGTCACTGCCGCCGTGGCTTTGGCCAAGATCGCCTCCGCATCCTTGAACACCGCATCGGTGTACAGGTACGGAATGACCTCCCAACTTCCGCGAAGCGGGTGGTACACGAATTTGTGTTGCTTCTGGAGAGTCTCGTAGAGGCCGTTCGGGTCTTGGGGCTCCGCTCCGCCAACGGGAAACGGATAGGCGGCCTTGATCGTCAGCTGCTCGAAGTAGTCCAGATAACTGCGAATGTCAGGGGCCGCTTTGCCGAAGGCAGCGGCGTATTCGTCTAGAATTTGGTCGATGCAGAGATCGGGACGCACGATCAAACGACCCGCTAGGTAGTAGTTGGCGCCTTGCGTGCCCCAGTAGCCGAACAGGTAGTCCATGTCGATTGCGCCCATCTTGTTCTTCTGAGCGTGCTGGATGTACGTGCCCATTTGGTGGAGCGGGATGTGCGGCGCGTCGCCTCCCATGTTCCACCAATTGGGGCGCAATCCAATCCGCTTGACGCCGGCGGCTGCCCAACCGTCCCAGGTCTGATAGTCCAAGTAGCTGGGCACCAAGCCGACGACGAAGCCGGGCTCCAGGGGCTGGTCGGCGGGCGGTGGCGAGCGATACCTGCTGTAGGCCAGGGTGTTGAACTGCATGTCAGCTTGCTCAGCTGCTGGGAGTTCAGCCCGCACTTGCTTCGCCACCTGGTTCCAGAATTTTACGTAGCGACGCGTCAAGCTCACCGACGAGTCACCCTTCCACACGTCATCCTTCGAGTACGGGTAGGGATCGGATGGGGAAAGCTTGTCCATCGCCCGGGAGCCGTCGCTCGAGCAGAAGCCGGACCCATCGTTCGGTGTGAGATTGAGTTGATTGGGTTCGCCTGCTGCCTTCCAGTCGGTGACGATTTGGTCACGCACCGCTGGGTTGCCCACGTTCAGCTTGGAAAAGCTCGGCAGCGCCGGATTGATCAGCTTGATCGACCCATCTGGCGCCTCCGCGAAGTACTTCTTGGTGGTCGAATTGCCTGAAAAGCGCTCCCACCACTTAATGAAAGCGTGGCCGGCCTTGGTCGTCTCTCGGCGACTGAGCTGAAACCGGATCAACCACTCCCTCAGTTCAGTCGGGATGCTGCTGTAGTTGTTCGTTCGGAAACGTCGCGCTACCAGCGCCGGCCGAATGGTCCGGTCCACGTGGTGCACGACCACCGTATCGGTCTTGGGCACGTGGGTGCCCGCTGGGCCAGGCCATAACCAGTGCACTCCTAGCTGCCGATCGAGAAAGTCCTGCACCGCCCAGCGGGTCGCTGGGCTGTAGTTTTGGCCGCTGCCCGACTGGTCCGCGCCGAGAAACACGATGTCGTCACCCTTTGTCACGACGCGAAAGGCCTCGATCTCCAGTTTGGGACCACCGAGCTTGAGGCTGTCGGTGATCGTGCCTGGCCCAATGATGAAGCGAGGTTTGCTGTCGTCACCGGCGTTCGGGGGCTGCACAATCGGGACCTCGACACCCGTGGCGAGCTTCAAGTGTTCCTGCAGTTCCAATGCAGCCGCGTCAGCCGATTTCGCAGCCGCGTCGTCGATCACGATTTCGCTGTTCAGGACTCCGTTGTCGATGGCCTTGAATGCCTCGGGCCCCAACTCCGGGGTGGTGCACTGGCCGGACCCGCCTGCACCGGCGCTGCCTCCGGCACCAGCCTGGCCAGCCATGCCGCCCGTCGCCGTGCCAGCCGCTCCGGCGCTTGCACCGGAGCCGGCTGCGCCCCCAGCGGCGGCACGTCCGCCAGAAGAGTCACCGGAATCTCCACAGCCGCTGACGCAGAGCAGCGCAGCACCCAAGACAGAGAGCACGGAGGGTCGCGAGGAATTCAAAAGGTTGGTTATCATGGTGACACAACCCAATGTGCAAGCGAGATGCCAGGCGCGAAGCAGAGCTTTCGTCGAAGAATTGCGGCTGTGACCTGCCCCAGCGGAAGCGCTACCTCCCACCGGGAACTGTCACTTCCCGGCGACCCACCAGGCAGGACCGCACCGCTCGCGAGCACCCTGCCAGGAACCCACGCTCGTTGAGAGCTACTTACCGTATCCGGCGCGAACGTAGCTGTTGACGGCGTCGGCGGTGAAGGCGCCGCTCCAGGCTCGCTTGGATTGCTTCTTCGCCTCGGCAATGAAGGCGTCGAGAGTCGCGGCTTTGCCTTGGGACGTCATGTAGCTCTCGACGTTACGTCCGGCATCCGGATAGCTAGCTTGCGCGACCTTCGAGCCGGGAGCGCCAACCTGCGCCTGCCAGCCTGGAAAGTCGACGTCGCTGCCCTTGGCTTTGAAGGGCTGGTTCGTGGCCGCCGTGAAGTAGGTATTGTTGTCGAAGGTGCCGGGCGCGACGTACTGAGAATCGACGAAGAGCATGTTGGTCCCGGCGAACTGGAGCTCGTTGCCCGTGAAGGTGAGTCCGCTCTTGGGCGCACCATCGAACTTGACCGCGTGCCGGCTGGCGTCGAGCCCATGCAGCACGTTACCGTCGAGCGTCACTTCCTTGGTGTGCCCCTTGACGTTGATGGCGTAAATGTTGGTGACCTGGGCGCTACCATAGTGGGCAAAAACGTTGCCGGTGACCTTGCCGCCGTCCCAGTCGTTGACGTCGAGGCCCCAGCCGAGTGACCGATTCGTCGGACGACCCCGCCCGATGTCGACGAATACATTGTTGGTGATCAGCATGTTCTTCCAGCGGTGGCCGTTGTCGTTGTCCGTGTTGCCGCCCGCCGAGATCCCGATCTCGCCTTCTACGAATAGGTTGTTGTCCAAAAGCAGATCGCTGGTCATCACCTGATCCGTGCCGCCCGGAGGGTTCGCTGTGAACTTGGTGCCAATGCTCGATGCCCGCAGGAACAGATTCCGACGCACGATCGTCTCGTGCATGTTGACGAAGTAGATGTTGTGATTGAAAAACGTCGCTTGCCCCTCCGCCTTGTCGTTGAGCTGGACGTAGGACTGCTTGTACCAACCGTTGTGGTCGAAGAGGTTCTCTTCCAAGAGGATGGACGAGTCCTTTGAGTACATGCCCTGGGAGTGGGCAGTGTCACTGTAGTTGTTGGTGATGATGTTGCGCCGCACGATGAAGTCCTCGGTCGTCACAGGACCCTGAACGGTGTTGTTGGAGTAGAAATCGAAGGCGCAGTCTTCAATCAGGATGGTCCGGTTGGAGGCAGGGCCCGCGGTCGCGTAGCTCTGAAAGCCTGTTGCCGAGCCGACGTTTCCGAACCCAGCAAAGCTAGGCGAGTTGGGATCACGCCCATCCGCATGGAAGTGCAGGCCGACAACCGCGACGTAGCGGATCTCTTTCCAGAACCTGAGCCCACCGGAAGTGCCTGTTTTGATCAGGGGGCGCGCGGCGCCCGAGCCGTAGGAGCCGAGCACTTGCCGCTCCGTTGCCGAACGTCCGGATATCGGGTTGACCGCAGAACCGATGGTCCAGGTGTCACCCCGCGCCAGAAGCACCCAATCCGGGAAATCCTTGCGCACGGCGCCCAAGGCGGTAGCGATCGACTTGTAGGCTTTGATGCTGCCCGACGGCATCGTGGGATCCGCCCCCACCTCTGGGCTGGTCGGTGAATAGGTGGCACCCGTCGAATCGTTGCCTTGGGAGTCGCTCACGTAGACGATGCGCGAATCCGACGAAGGTTTCAAAATTGAAAACCCGTTCGCGCCCTGGGGCGGCAGCGAGAATTTCGATTCCCAGGGCACGCCGGTTTGCGGCGTGCCGCCGCTACCCGCTGATCCTCCCGAGCCGGCCGTTCCACCGGTTGCTCCAGCGCCAGCGCTGCCGCTGCTCGCACCCGAGCCAGCGCTTCCCGATGCCCCCGCAGCGTTGCCGGAGCCACCACTGCCCGCGGTGCCGCCCTTGCCTCCGGCGCCCGCGCCGTCCGAGTCGCTACCGCAACCGGCGACGAGGACCAGGGCTCCGAGAGCCACCCCAAGAATCTCTTTCCTGACCTTCGCGTATGTGTTCATGACAATTCGCTCCGTAACACGAGTTCGTCTCAGCCCGGCGGCCGCGGCGCCCAGACACAAAGACGAACGCAAGCTTCGGGGCAGGGACAAATCGGCGCGATACTGCGCCTTGTTGGCCCGGGGCGGAACTCGGAACGTTCCGAGTCATGCCCTGGAACCAAATCGGTTCCCCTGCTGAATAGACCAACCTGACGTCCGTCAAGCAAACGGACGCATGCGCAACAGTCCCTGACAGTGCCAACCGCGACTTCAGCGACGTCGCCCGCAGCGCGCGTCACTCATGATTGTGACCGTAGTGCTCGCTGCCCGGCGTGCGCCCGAACTTGTCGGGACCCGTGCCAGCCGGTGCGGGCGCGGCCGGAGCAGCGGGCGCGGCCGGGCCGCCATCGAGCGGATGATCGTGACCAAAGTGTTCGCTGCCGGGCGCGCGGCCGTACTTGTCGGCTCCAGCGGGCGCCGCGGGCGCGGCAGAGGCGACGGGCGACACGGGGTTTCCGGAGACCGGATCCGTTGACAGAGCCGCGCCGGTAGTGTCGGAGCCGTCGGAGCTGCCGTCCCCTCGCAAGTTGTAGCCGGCGAACGCGCCGATCCCCAGTGCGATGATCGCAGTCAGGAAGAGGTGACCGCCCGTCCAACGGCCTTCGAGGGCTTGCCTGCGTTCGGCGTAGTCGTACCTTGCCGGGGCAGCGCGCTTCTTCTTCCTCTTCTTCTTGCGCGTGCGCAGCCGAGGCGACGCTTCGGCATCCTCAGACTCGCCACCTCCTGCCTCGGCCTGAGAAGCCTCGGAGTCCTCGGCTGCCGAACCCTCCGGCTCGCCAGCGTCGGAATCCGCATCAACGGACTCTGCCTGGTCGGCCTCCGCGTCGTCCGCATCACGCTCCGCGTTGTCGGGCGCGTCGTCGTCGAGATCGTCTTTCGTCGTCATCGCGGCCACCGTAAGGCCAGTCCGATCCAATCGCAACGGGGCGCAGCCAGAACACTGATTTGAAGCTTGCGGGGCTTCAGCGCGCCGTGTGAGCCTGACGCCGCCATGCCGACGATTCGTAGTCTCGAGGAGCTGCAGGCCCTGTATGGATCCGTCCGCGAAGCCGCGACGGTGAAGGAGGTATCGCGCCTGACCCTCGAGTACCGAGCACTGCTTCAGGCGTCTCCCTTCGCCATCCTGGCCACCAGCGGCCCCGAAGGTCTGGATTGTTCACCACGGGGCGATCATCCCGGTTTCGTGAGGATCGTAGACGACGCCACCCTTCTGTTGCCCGACCGCCGCGGCAACAACCGCATCGACTCTTTGAGCAACATCGTTCAGGACCCTCGGGTGGCACTGCTGTTCATGATCCCGGGCGTCGGCAATACTCTGCGCATCAACGGCCGCGCCGAGATCCGAGCGGACGCCGATCTGCTCGAATCCTTCGCCATCGACGGCAAGGCTCCGCGCACCGTGATCACGGTCAACATCGAGACCGTCTTTTTCCAATGCGCCCGCGCAATCGTGCGCTCAGAGCTGTGGAACCCGGACAAGTACGTCGATCCGAAAGGGCTACCGACCGCGGGGCAGATCCTCGACACCCTGAGCAGCGGACAAATCGACGGCGACGCCTACGACGAAGAATGGCCCGAGCGCGCGAAAAACAGCCTGTGGTGAGGGCGATCGCAGCACCCGGAGGGGCGAAGGTCGCGTGAAACGATGGTCACGCCAGCAGGCACGTGGTCGTGAACCGGACAGCAGATCGCCGAAGGCGCACGGCGACGTGCCCGTGAACTAGCACACTGCCTCGCCCAGCCTGGGCATCACTGCACAACATCAGCGCAACAACGAATACCGTTCGAAAAGTCGGCGTTTGCCCGAGGCCGAATGTCCCCCACCAGGCACAGCTGGTGCTTCGCATCACGAGTCAGGCCTTCGCCACGCACAAGACAAAAGTCGTCCTTGCCCGTCGATGCCTCGCAAGCGTCTTCCCACTCTCGAATGTGACCGGATAGGTCGTACACACCCGCAAACGCTGGATCGGGAGACTGACACCCGGGCAAGCCTCCCGCGGGCAGGTCCGGCGGAACGTTGCTGGTCGGTGCACTTGTGGGGTCTGCACAAACGCCAGGCTGGGGCTCGTTGCCGTAGGTGTATTTGTACTGCCCGCCGGACGAGCACGCGACACCCCACTCGCTGCTGAGGGGCGGAAAGTCCTTGTCCGTGGCAGTGAAGTCCTGCCAGGTGATCGGCTTCCCCTCCACGGAACGGCACAAGCGTTTTCCCGCCCACCGGCAAAACGCATCTGCGTCGCACCAGTCCACACCTCGGATTGGATGCGTTGGGTGTTCCTTGTAAACGATCCACTTGTTGAACGCGGGCTCGAAGTTGGTGTTGAAGTCGCACTCCGGGCGCTGCTCGGGAGTGTGGCCTTGGGCGATGTCGTCCAAGTACGGAGCGTACTGGGCCACAGTCACTTCGGTGGTGTCGATGCAGAACTCGAAGCCCTGAAAGGACAGCTCCGCCATCGCCGGACCCCGCCCCGTTGGACAGCGCGGCGCGGCTGCGCCAGTACCACCGGAGCTAGTACCCCCCGTGCCCACAGCGCCACCGGTAGCCGACGCTCCTGCACCGCCAGCCCCACCTGCCCCCGAACCACCGGGCGAGTCATCGCTGGAGACTCCACCGCAGCCAGGCAGGAAGGCCGCGCAAACAACGGCTGTCAGTATGCTTCGCATACCATCCCGAAAGGGCGACAAATGGTGAAATCCGGGCAACCGCCCTCACACGAGCGCATGCACAGCCCGCTGGAACAACGGGCGCCCTTGCTGAACTTTTCGCACGGAGCGTGAGGGTTCGCAGCGAACAGGTCGCAGGGCGTGGTGCACTGGCGCCGGTTGTCCGATTCAGGACTGATACGCCGGCATTCAAGGCCCTCGCGACAGATCGCGTCCACGCCACACACCTCACCCAATTCTCGCCGCGGGGGCTCGGCATCGCCGCAACTCGGCAGCAAGGCCAACACCAATGCGCACGACGCGGGGTTGTTCATCGTGAACCTAGAACTGTTCGCAAACTGGGTCGGCTCCATAGCACTCAGCGCAGCTCTGCGGCTCCGGTAGGGGGACGTTCGACCTCTGGTATCGCGCGATGGTGCCGCGCGTTGGGCGTATGGGCTCGCGGCACAAACTCGATAGCTCGCTCGGTAGGGGAACGCCAGCGTTGATGGCAAGCAAGGGTAGAATGGAGTACAGCGCGCGCTCGTTGTCAGCTTGGGCGCCTCCGGAGTCCAGATCTTGGACCAAGACCAGCTCGAGTTCGTTGGGCAAGACATTCACACGACGGACGATCGAGCGGAACGCACAGAAGTCCCCTGTGTCGGTGCGCCGGCAAGTGAAGTTTTCAGGGCGGGGGCCTTGTACGAATTTTGCGGCCTCTGCGATCGCAAAGGGCAGGAACTCCGGCGCGGGCAGCAGCGAGGTGATGAAGTTCTGAACATACTGCTGAAGCAACGGGTTTCCTGCGATCTGACCAAAGCACGTGGCCTGTTGCTGGTCACGGTTCTCGTCCGCGTCACACGAGATCATGTCCGTGTACGCCGACTGGAACGGCGGCGGGATCCCCGGGGTAACGTCTTCCAACGCGATCGTTAGGTTGTCGCGGAACTGCTGCTCTAGCTGAATCGGCAGGTTCTTCCGCAACCCGGGAATGATGATGTTGTTCTTGACAGAGTTCTTCCCGGGAATGAGGACTACATACGTCGGTGCGAAGTCGCTTTCCTTGACCAGCACGAATCCGTCGCTGCTTGCGCGCATTTCGTAGGTCGGGTTCACCCTAACGCTGGCGGTGAATATCGGAGCGTCGATGAACTTGACCCCGATTTCGTAGCGGTTGTGAAAGAAGAAGCCCATCCGGTTCGTCGACTCTTCACTCGAAAAATGCGGGTATTATTGGGCGGTGTCGATTGCGCTCGTCATCGACACGCCGGGCGTGGTGTTCTTGACGAGCGGGCATGGAAAATAGGTCTCGCTGTTGGTCGCGCACTGCGGGTCTTTTTCGACCGGATACCTCGCCGAACACGCGAACGCCCTGCCCAACCCTTCGTCGATCAACGGAAACAGCGCGAGGTCACCCACCGTCCAGTTCAGCCGAATGCTACATGCACCGTGCCAATAGCGAACGAGGTGTGCAGCCCGGAAGTTCCCGTACCCCGGAGGACCCTGGAGCTGCATGGCCCCGTGACCGAGAATCGTGTTGTAAGCTGTGAAGTCGCCGGTGCTGAGGTCGATGGGCCTGCTGGCTTGAAGGAAGCCTTCCGGACCGAGGTTCCACGCGCCGTCAAACGCCATCAGTTCTTGTTGCCGTGGTGAGAGAAGGAACTGCGCCGCCGGATGGCCGGCGGTAAAGGCGATACCGCCGCCTGCCGGCCCGACAGCCGGCTGGAGCTGGTCCACACCCCAGGCGTAGGTGTGATTCCCCCCGATGAAACGATCCGCCGTGCCCTGACTCGTCGACAAGCGAACGTTGTGGAGGCGAGGATCGTCGCAGCCCAGCACGCCAAGGACTAGCAGCGCCGCCGCAAGAGCGCCAAATCTATCGTGCGTGCGTGCTAGAGGCGTACCACTTCATTGTCCTTCTCCCCGGCCAGATTGCGAGACTATCACTGGTCCCGCGCGCGTTCCAGCCGCGCCACAAGAACGCCGCGACGACCCAGTTGTTAGGTCGGTCTCCATCACACAACCACGCACATCGCGGCCACCAGAAGATTCGAATGATTCCTGCGCGGCACGCGAAGGTCTGCCTGTACCGAACGTTACGCTACGTCAGTGCGGCAAGTGGTCGCCCTTCTCAGCGCGAAAGCGCCGTGAGCATGGCGTAGAGTGCATTGCCTCGGTCGAGCACTCGCGGCAGCGCGCTAGCAAGCGCATCGCCAGCTTCCGCCGCAATCTCACAGGCCGCAATTGCTTCAATGGTTTCACCACGGGCGATTCCGAACACCCGAGCCTTGTCAGCACGCGACACGCGCCCCGTGGCCTCAGCGATATTCCGACAAGCACTCTTGGCGGCTCGGATGGCTTGATCGCGGTCCACCCGGTCCCGGATCTTCGCCGCCTTCACGGCACCCAAAAACTCGAGCGCCACCCGAAACGCCCGCAGTCGATGATGCGGCAATAGTGATTCACTAGATGTCTTCATATGATTCGAAGCCTCCTTCACCCAAGAAGGAGGTTTCGAACCATCGCGAACCAATTCGTTGGTTCTTACCCGTCAAACGCGCGCGCAAGCCCAAGTGACAGCGAAGCTGGCACGGGCTTGCAGACCGACGTCGCAATTTGGCCACATCGCCGAACAACCCGACCGTCCGCGTACCCGTCCGCGTACCCGTCCACGTCCACGTCCACGTCCACGTCCACGTAGACGTCCACGTAGACGTCCACGTCCACGTCCACGTCACTCCAAGCGCCCCCGCTCCGAACCTCGAAGAACTCCCGATGACGGACTTGTCCGCCACATCCCCCCCAAGAAACCAACGCTCTAACGCGCGGCCAAGCTCCGAGCCTCCTGGGGCGGAGTGCTTGCGCTGATCTCGGCGATGCCAGGTCGCCCCGCTTCGCTCGGGTCGTAGCCCAGGTTCGGCGCGAGCCAGCGCTCGGCCTCGATCACGGTCATGTTCTTGCGCTCTGCGTACTCCTCGACCTGGTCGCGACCAATGCGACCCACGTTGAAGTAGCGCGTCTCGGGGTGAGCGAAGTACAAGCCACTGACGCTCGCCGCGGGCATCATCGCGAAGCGATCCGTGTGCGCCATGCCGATGCGCTCGGGCTCGAGCAGAGCAAAGAGCTTTGCTTTTTCGGTGTGGTCCGGGCAGGCGGGATAGCCAAAGGCTGGGCGAATGCCGCGGTACTGCTCTTCGAGCAGCTCGTGGGGCGAGAGGTGCTCCTTGAGATCGTAGCCCCACTCTTGGCGAGCTCGGCGATGCAACTGCTCCGCGAAGGCTTCGGCCAGGCGATCCGCCAGAGCCTTGACCATGATCGCGTCGTAGTCGTCGTAGTCTTTCTCGAATCGTGATGCCAATTCCCGCTCTCCCAGGCCTGCCGTGACAGCAAAGGCGCCGATGTAGTCAGGCAGGTGGCTGTCCCGAGGCGCCACGAAGTCCGCCAAGGAGCGACAAGGGCCCGCATCATGCTTCACCTGTTGGCGGAGCATGTTGAACCGAGCGATCTCCTTCTTTCTGGCTTCGGTCTCGAACAGCACGATGTCGTCGCCCTCGGACGCGGCGGGCCAGAAGCCGTAGACACCCTTGGCCGTGAGGGATTCCTCTTTGACGATGGTGTCGAGCAGCGCCCGGGCGTTGTCGTAGAGCTCTCGAGCGGCGTCGCCGTAGTCGGGGTGCTCGAAGATGCGCGGGAACTTACCCTTCAATTCCCAAGCAGCGAAGAAGAAGGTCCAGTCGATGTAGGGAACCAGCTCCGAGAGGGGCTGCTCCTCGATCAGACGTGCGCCGAGGAAGCTGGGGCGCGCCAGGTCCTTCACCTTCCAGTCGATGGGCGTGGAGCGTTTTCGCGCCTCCGACAAGGGCATGGGCGGCTTTACGGCGCGGCCGGCGTGGGCCTTGCGTAGACGCTCTTGCTCGGTTCGCACATACTCGACGAAGGTGCCGTGCTGTTTCTTGTCCAGCAGCGAGGAAACCACACTGACGGCTCGAGACGCGTCGTGCACGTGCACCACGGGCCCGGAATACACCGGAGCGATCTTGACGGCAGTGTGCTGGCGACTCGTGGTCGCGCCGCCGATGAGCAACGGGATTTTCAGGCCCCGGCGCTCCATCTCCTTGGCCACGAAAACCATTTCGTCCAGGCTGGGCGTGATCAGGCCCGAGAGGCCGATCATATCGGCGCCCTCCTCGATGGCGGTACGAATGATCTTGTCGCAAGGGACCATCACGCCCAAGTCGACGACCTCGTAGTTGTTGCAGCCGAGGACAACGCCGACGATGTTCTTGCCAATGTCGTGCACGTCGCCTTTGACCGTAGCCATCACGATCTTACCGGCCCGACTTGCACGAGCGTCGCGTTGAGCCTCCATGAAGGGCTCCAAGTGCGCCACACCCTTCTTCATGACGCGGGCGCTCTTGACCACCTGAGGCAAGAACATCTTGCCAGCGCCGAAGAGGTCGCCGACCACGCTCATGCCCGCCATCATGGGACCTTCGATCACCGAGAGAGGGCTCTCCAGAGCGAGCCGAGCTTCCTCGGCGTCTTCGACGATGTAGTCGACAATACCGCGGACCAAGGCGTGTTCGATGCGGCTCTCGACGCTGCCTTGTCGCCAGCTCAAGTCGACTTCACGCTTCTTGCCGCTGCCTCGAACCTGCTCGGCAAGTTCGACCATGCGCTCGGTGGCGTCCGCCCGACGGTCGAACAGCACATCTTCCACACGCTCCAGGAGCTCTGCCTCGATTTCTTCGTACACCACCAGCTGGCCGGCATTGACGATGCCCATGTCGAGCCCGGCGCGGATGGCATGGAACAAGAACGCTGAGTGAAAGGCCTCGCGCACGCGGTCGTTGCCACGGAACGAGAATGACAAGTTGCTGATGCCGCCACTGATCTTGGCACCGGGCAACTGCTCTTTGATCTGCTTGGCGGCTTCGATGAAGTTCAAGCCGAAGCGGTTGTGTCCTTCGATGCCCGTGGCGACTGCAAAGACGTTGGGGTCGAAGATGATGTCCTGGGGCGAAAAGCCGGCTTCTTCGGTCAGGAGCTTGTAGGCCTTTTGGCAGATTTCGAACTTTCGCTCCGCGGTTTCCGCCTGACCTTCTTCGTCGAAGGCCATGACCACGATGCCGGCACCGTAACGGCGCACCTTCTTGGCCTTGTCCAAGAAGTCCTCCACGCCTTCTTTCATGCTGATGGAGTTGACGATGGCCTTGCCCTGCACGTTCTTCAGGCCGGCCTCGATCACGGACCACTTGGAGCTGTCGATCATGATCGGAACCCGCGAGATCTCCGGCTCGCTGGCGATCAGGCGGAGGAACTTCTCCATCGCCGCCTCGGAATCGAGCATGGCTTCGTCCATGTTAACATCGATAACATTGGCCCCGCCGCGCACCTGTTCGAGAGCGACTTCGAGGGCAGTGTCGTAATCGTCTTCTTTGATCAAGCGCGCGAAGCGCCGGCTACCGGTCACGTTGGTGCGCTCACCCACCATCGTGAAGTTGGTGGCCTTGTCGATGGTCAGGGTCTCCAGCCCCGCATAGCGAGTCACGGGCTCCAGCTCCGGAATGGGTCGCGGCGCCACACCTTCAACGTGGCTCTTGATGGCCCGGATGTGCGCGGGTGTCGTGCCGCAGCAGCCGCCGACGATGTTCACCAAGCCGTCGTTGGCGAAGCTTCTCAGTAACTGCCCGGTTTCGTCCGGCAGCTCGTCGTATTCGCCGAAGGCGTTCGGCAGCCCGGCGTTGGGGTAACAGGAGACCATGACGTCGGCGATGCGGCTCAGCTCCTCCATGTAGGGCCGCATCTCCCGGGCACCGAGGGCACAGTTGATGCCCACCGCCAGCGGCCGAGCGTGTGCCACGCTGGTCCAAAACGCATCCAAGGTTTGGCCGGAGAGAGTGCGCCCACTCTTGTCGGTGATGGTGCCGCTCAACATGATCGGCAAGCACACGCTCTTTTCCTCGAAAACCTCTTCGATGGCGACGATAGCCGCCTTGAGGTTGAGGGTGTCGAAGACCGTTTCCGGAAGCAGAATGTCCACGCCGCCGTCGATCAGGCCCCGCACTTGCTCTGCGTAGGCCTCTCGGACTTCGTCGAAGCTCACCGCGCGAAACCCCGGGTCCTCCACCTTGGGCGACATGCTCAGGGTTCGGTTGAGGGGGCCGATCGCGCCGGCCACGAATCGGCGCTGCGACGGGTTGTCGTTGCTGAAGCGGTCCGCGACGCGCCGCGCGATCTTCGCGGACTCCAGGTTCAGTTCGTAGGCGAGATCCTCGGTCTTGTAGTCCGCTTGGGAAATCCGGGTCGCGTTGAAGGTGTTGGTCTCGATGACGTCCGCGCCGGACTCGAGGTACTCGGCGTGAATCGCCTCGATGACGTCAGGCTTGGTCAGGCTGATCAGGTCGTTGTTGCCTTGCAGATCCGTGGAGTGGGAGAAAAAGCGCTCTCCGCGAAAATCCGCTTCTTCGAGCTTGTAGCCCTGGATCGCGGTGCCCATGGCGCCGTCCATGACCAAGATGCGTTTCTTCGCTTCTGCTTCCAGTGCTTTGACGATGTCCGATTGGCTCATGAGCGTTTTCCGTTTCCGTTCTTCTTTTCTGGGTGCTCGCCGGAGGCGGGCTTGGAGGCAAATGCGGAGATGACTTCGAAGTAGGGCTTCTTGCGCTCTCGCGACGTGACCTGGCATTGGTCCACGGACAGGCCGGCTTGACTGAGCAGCTCGGCCAGCTGTGCGGGTTCGAACCCGGGGTGGCGGTGACCATAGGTTTCCGTGACGCTGGCGTGGGAATGGGCCGAAAGGGTGGTCACTACGAAGCGTCCGCCGGGGCGAAGTACCCGCGCGGCTTCACTCAGCGCGCGTCCGTGGTTCGGGACGAAGGTCAGCGCGCTCGAGCACAGGGCATGGTCGAAGCTTGCATCTTCGAAGGGCAAGGCCTCCATGTCTGCCTGGGCCAAGCGCACCCTGGGCACGCCTTTGAAGCGACGCTTAGCCGCCGCGATCATCCTTTCGCTCCGATCGACGCAGGTCACACTGCGACAGCGGGGGAGCAGGAGTTGAGCGATGGCGCCGTCACCGGAACCGAGATCGAGGAAGTCCCCGAGATCGATGAACCCGAGCAGGCCCCGCGCAGTCGCTTCCCAGGTTCGTCCCGGGGAGTAGTGACGCTCCATCTCGCCGGCGATGGAGTCTGGCCAAGAGCCGCCGCTTTCCCGTGCCTTGCGCAGCCGGTCGCCTCGAGCGCGGTCCGCGTCCAGTACAGCGTCCTTGGTTTCCTCACGCACCAACGTCCAGACTCGACGGGCCTCTTCGGGCATGGCAACGTCGTTGAGGGCGTAGAAGGTCGACGCGCCAACCCGTCGATCCCTGAGCATGCCGGCCTCCCGCAGCTTGCCCAAGTGTGTCGAAACCCGGGACTGGGGCAACTCGGTGATGCTGGTGAGCTCCGCGACGCTGAGTTCGTCTCGGCTGAGCAGCGCCAAAAGGCGCACCCGGGTGGTATCCCCGAACAGGTGCAGCAGGCTCACAGTATGGTCGACGCTGGACATATCCGACTATCAGGATAATCGGATACAATGCTTTTCTGGGGCCGTCAAGGGATGAGGGCCGTCCCGGGGTAGGATGCCCGGCCCGGATGGCCGACGACTTGGACGACAAGACCCTCCAGATCCCCGACAGCCTGTGGGAGCAGCTGGTTCGCTCCGCACAGGAGCGCAACACGGACCCCCGCTCCTTTGCTCTGTTGGCCTTGGCGGAAGCGGTCACGGATGTGGATGTCGGGGTCCGGGCGCGACCCTGTCTGTCCCTGGCCCCGAGTCCGAGCACGGCTCTCAGGCCTGCCCATCCGCCTGACGGTCAGCGTGGGCAACGTCGAGCACGTCATCACCCGGCGCCACTTCATCATCGGCAAGAACGACGCGTGTCACCTGCGCTTGGATGACGACTCCGTGGACTTTCAGCACGCCATCGTCGAAATCATCGACAGCGACGCGTTCTTGGTCGACATGGGCTCAAGCTCGGGCACGTTCTTCGGATCTGAACGCATCATGCGAAAAGCCCTCGCCGACGGTGACCGCTTCCGCATCGGCAACACCGAGCTGTCGTTTCGCTTGCGCTGATTACTGCAGGATCCCAGCGATCTGCAGCCGGATCGTACTTTCCATGTCCGTGTGCTGTTTGCTCTTGATGATCCGGTCCGGCCCGATGAAGACGCCGGTACGCTTGGGCCAGCCACGAAGTTGCGGAGATTCGGACTTTATCGTTCGCCGGCAGGCGGTGGCACGACTGCACCGCCTTCGCCGGATGGCGGCGGTACCCAACCCGCTGGGGGTGTCCAGCCTGCTGGAGGTTGCCAACCTGGCGGCGGCTGGAAGCCCGGAGGAAGACCCGGCCACTGCCCGGGAGCGGGCTGACCGCCAGGGGCGGGAGCGGCGCCGGGTTGCGGTTGACCTGCGGGTGCCGGGCCCGGTTGGGCTACGGGTGCCGGACCCGGCGCGGGTTGGGCTGCGGGCGGCGGCGCTTGACCCGGAGGCGGCGCGTAGCCGGGTTGAGGCGGCGGGGGGCTGGCCCTGATTGCGAGGAGGCCCGCTGTCCACGTAACAACCGCTCGCGCATACCGCGCCGGTGAACGCCGCAAGGGCAAGAAACTTTTCACGATCAATCTTCATCTTCGCGTCCTTTCAGCAGTCGCGACAAAAACCCAAACCCGTCACTGACTGAGTGCCTCTCGAACCACGAGTGCATCATCAAAGGGGTGCGCGGTCTCACCGATCCATTGCACTCGCTCGTGCCCTTTGCCGGCGACCACCACACAACTACCTTCCCATTCTCGTGCGACTTTCAACGCCGCGGTGATCGCAATCTTGCGATCGACCATTCGAGCCACGACACACGGGCCCTTGCTCGAAAGCGTACGCCCAGCCGCAGATGGATCTTCCTCCTGGGCGCCAGCGGCAAGGGCGCCCGCGGCGATTTCCTCGATGATCGCGGCGGGGCTCTCGTCGCGGGGGTTGTCGCTGGTCAAGATGGCCAGCTGCGAGATGCCTGCTGCCATTCGTCCCATTTCGGGCCGCTTGCCCGGATCCCGACTTCCGCCACAGCCGAACACCACGATCAGCGGCCCCTCGGGGCTCACGTCTTTCGCGACCCGCAGTGTGCGCTTCAGTGCGTCGGGGGTGTGCGCGTAGTCCACCACCACGAAGGGCTGTCGAGCCACGATCTGGAAACGTCCGGGCACGGACTCGAAGCTGCTCAGCGCTTCTCCAATGCAGTCAGCGGAGTAGCCCAGGGCATAGGCAGCGAGGGCCGCGGCGAGGGCATCGGCCGCGAAGTGCGCGCCGTGCAAGCGGAGTTCGATCCGCCCGCCCAATTGGTCCGCCAGGGGTGACGACTCCAGAAGCAGCTCGGTGCCGTCTCGCGACACCGTCACGCTCCCGGCCGTGAGAGCACGGTCGTGAGCAGCCCCGCCGCTCTGGGTCGCATACCAAAGTCGATTCGCCGCCGCGGGGGTCACCTCTTCCAGTAGCTGCGCTGTTTCGCAATCGGCGTTGAGCACGGCATGCCCTTCCGGCTTCAGAGTCGTGAACAGTTGCGCTTTGGCCGCTAGGTATTGCTCCGGCGAACCGTGATAGTCGAGGTGATCCCGAGAGAAGTTCGTTAGCACCGCGACGTCCACGGGATAGCGATGCGCGAAGCCCTCCGCGAGCGCCTGGGAGGTCGTTTCGAGCACCAGGGTCTGCACGTTCTTCTCGCGCGCACGCTCGAGGCAGCTGAAAAAGGCGTCGACGTCAGCTTGATCCGAGAGCTGCTCGCCCTCGACCCAGGAGCCGAGGGTGGTTACCAGCGCATTGGGCTCACCGGCGGCGGCAACGATGTGGGCAAGAAGCGTCGCCGTCGTGGTCTTGCCATCGGTGCCGGTTATCCCCACCAAACGCATGCCGCCCCGTCAGAACTGTGGACCTGGAGTGGCCTTGGCGCGTTTTATCGCGTCGCTCAGCGTCGTGCTGCCTCGCAAGCACCCGTAACAATCCCTCAAACCGAGGAAGCCACAACCGCGCCGGTGGCTATACGCCTTCAACTTCTTCGAAGCCCGCGCATCGGCGTGTTTGGCCGCACGCACGACCACGGCTTTCACAGCGCCACAACCTCGCGCCTTGTTGAGATCGAGAACCACCAGAAGTGCCGGTGAGGCTTTGCTGCGCAGAGCTTTACCTTTCAGTCGGAGCTTCGCATTGTTGTGCACCGTCGTGCCCTTGCGATCTTTGGTGCGAGTGTAGACCTCGTAGACCAAGTCCGCGCCCGTTGCTCCGAGGGCGCGAACGGCAAGATCCAACGAATCCGCGGAGGTCGCGGGGCTCTGAGCCGCGGCAATGATGTCTTTGACCAAGAACGTATCGCTGGTCAGCGCCGGGTCGAGCCCCACGGCTTTCTCATAGGCCACCAGGCTCAGTTTCACATGCCCGTCGACGGAGAGCCCTCGGCCCAGAGCATACCACTCGGGGGCGGTCCGTTTGCGTTCGGGGCGCGCTTGGAGGAAGGCGATGGCTTCCCGGTCTCCGGTCTTGGCGAGGTCCATTTGTTCCTGCAGGCTCGGCCCCGCTGCCGCGGCGAGCTCGTCAGTTGCCTTGCCGTCGGCTCCGGCACCGCCACTGGTCGCCAAGGCGGCGGTCAGCACCACCACGAAGGACAGCGCCACGAGCGCGGCGCCCCCGATGGCGACCCACCACAAAGGGATCTGCTGGCCACCGACATGGATGGGCTTTGCCAACGCCGGTACTCGCTCCAGGAGCGGCGCGAGCACACCGCCCTGCCCTGCTCTGCGCTCCCCCACCACCGCCGCGTGCGGCGTCTCCGCCGCTCCGGGCATGAGCCCGGGTCGAGCCAAGCTGAGCACTGTGTCCCCGTATTGCACGCTACTAGCCTCCATGCTCGGGGGCGGCGGCGAGCCGACGGCCGCCGAGGGCGACGCGTGCCCGGGATCCGGTGTTGAATGCAACAACGCGTCGAACTGCGCGACCAGCTCTGCAGCGGTTTGTACCCGCTCATCTGCGTCTTTGCACAACATGCGCGCGACCAACGCTTGCACATCCGCCGGCACACTCGGCGGCAGCGGAGCGGGACCCATCGTCATCTGCCGAGTGAGAACGACGACCATATCCTCGTCGTCGAAGGGCGAGTTACCCGACAGCATCTCGTAGAGCAGAATGCCCAGTGTGTAGAGGTCGGAACGAGCGTCCACGGGCGTTCCCGATGCTTGCTCCGGGGACATGTACTCGGGCGTGCCGAATACGCTGCCCAACTGGGTCAGCGCCGGCCCAGCTTCGTCGGTGCTGACTTTCGCGATGCCGAAATCGAGCACCTTCACGAAGTGAGGATCGCCTTCCCGCTCGATGAGCATCACGTTATCGGGCTTGAGATCCCGGTGCACGATTTCAGCGGCGTGCGCCGCGGAAAGAGCGTCCGCCATCTGGCGGGAAATGTGCAGCGCGAGGGGCACGTTGAGGGCTCCGTGCTCCTTGAGCAAGTCCCGCAAGCTGGTGCCCTCGACAAACTCCAGTACCAGATAAAACGCGCCACCTTCGATGCGCCCGAAGTCCGTCGCGCCTGCCACGTTGGGATGCTCGATACGAGCAGCAGCCACGGCCTCGCGCTCGAAACGGGCAACGACTTCCGGCAGATAGGTCATCTCCCGATGAAGCACCTTGACCGCCACATTCTTCTTCATGTGGATGTGTTGACCCCGGTACACGGCCCCCATTCCGCCGGTGCCGAGCAGCTCTTCGATGCGATAGCGATCCGCTAGGGTTGTGCCGACGAGAGCCTCCGCGGCATCGGCTTCGTCCCCCTCCCGGTCAGAAGCTGCGCCGCCCCGCTCGACCCCTCCTGGGACCTCGGGTGCGGAACGCGCCGGGGCAGTGCCGCCCGGCGCGGTGGCAGGGCCCCGGCCCTCGCCGCCGCTACTATGAGACGGGTCGGTCATGCCCACCCATTGTCATCGCGCCGGCCCCGAACGTCGAGGCATTCGGAAAAAGCGCCTCTTTTGCGGTGCTTCCCCAATGGCGCTGCGAAAGGGGCTCACCACATTCATCCGCGCCGACCGCGCAGTAACTTGGTGCCGCCTGTGGGCCCAGTACTCATGCCCCGAGACAGAACGATCTCGCGGCCTGCTTTGCGACCATGACCATAGGTCTCGGTGCGGGAAGAACCGCGATAGTGAGCCCAGCGCGTGTGCGGGTGACGCGACTTGAGAAAGCCCGACAGCTCGGGGTCGCCGACCCAGACCAACCCTTGCTCGCGGTTCTTCGTTCGTTGAGCCTTGAGCTTGTCGCGAAAGCCCGCCATCACGCCTGCGAGATACGTCAGCCGCTCACGATTGCTGACGATGTGGTGCACTCGCTTGTGGTCGAGCCATAGCAAGCCCCCGGTGCGACACAGATAGTCGTAGACATAGCTCGCCAATTCGACATTCTCTTGGGTGCCGCAGACTTCCAACACTTGGCCCCGTTTAGCTGCCCGGGGTCGCCAAACCGGCACCCAAATCGCTTCCACGAAGAAGTGCTCCCCGAGAATCACGGCCAGGATGCGCTTGTCTTCGAACACGCGCCCGGTGGGTTTGCCCAGATGTTTGTAGCGGTAGGCGCTGCCGCCGCGCTCGGCCCAATCGATGTTGTGCTTCAGCATCAGACGCTGAGCGGCGCCCATGGCGGCCTGGGCCTCGTTCAGGTTCGGGCTGCCCGCCAGGGCGAGGAGCTTGCCAACGCGGGAAAGGACACGCGCTCGCTCGCCATCCAGGGGCTGCGCGGCTGGCACACCGCTTGCGCGCGCGTCGAAGCCCCGCTCCTGGCAAACCCGGGCGAAGGCTGGTCCGTGGTCCCTTTCGCCGGTGAAACCCAGGGTCTCATCCACGAATTGGTGCGCCATTTCGTGCTTCAGCACCTCGACCAGCACGCCCCACTCGTGATCCGTGAGCAGCGCTCGAGACAGCTCAAGGGTGCGCTCCTCGCCGACCCAGCGACCCAGGCGGCCGCTGGCGTCGGACCAGGCGAAGACCGGCGGCCGCAGCGATCCGTTGAAGAAGCTGCTGTTCAGATCATGGAAATGGGAGCGGACCGCGCGCAACGCCATGCGCTGCAACTCGACACTCAGAGGCTCCGTCGGGTCCGCCATGCGCCCAGCCTAGGGCCCTAGCGACACATCGTCGAGAGCCGGCGAGCTGTCGGGCGTGTTCGGAACTTGCCACGTGTGACTCGGATGCCAGGCCAAACCGTGAGCACGCGGCACACTTCGCGCGAAAAACATTGAATACAAGCGTGGCGCGCTAGTTGCTTAGTACAGCGCACTTAACTTTGCTTGCCGCCCGGGGTGGCTGAGGTGGCGTTTGGAGGTTCACATGCGGTGGATAGGGCGGAGCTGCGTGCTCGCGCTGGCGAGCTTGTCGCTCAGTTTGGTTTCTGCGCCGGCCCACGCCTGCGGTGGGACATTTTGCGACAACCCGGGTCCAGGCCAAGCGCCGATGCCCGTGGATCAGACCGGCGAAAACGTCGTGTTCGTGATGGCTGATGGATGGGTCGAGGCGCACATCCAAATCCAATACAGCGGCGACCCGGAGCGTTTCGCCTGGGTGATCCCCGTGCCAAAAACCCCCGAATTGAGCGTCGGCTCTCAGCCGATGTTCGTCAATCTGCTCAACGCGACGGTCCCGTCCTTCACCCTGAACACCCAGTTCGATTTCTGCGACAGCGAGGGCAACTCATCGAGTAGCGCCGGCTGCGGCATGTCCTCGGACGACAGCGGCGGCAGCGCCAGCTTCGCCCCGAATGGCGGAGGTAACCCGGAGAGCGAGGCACCCCAGATCCGGCTGCGCCAATCCGTGGGCGCCTTCGAAGCCGTGGTGCTGCAACCCACTTCGGCCCAGGGCATGGTGGATTGGCTCGAAAACAACGGCTTCGATGCAGACGCCGGGGATGCCGTGCCCATCGTCGCCGACTACGTCAACCGCGGCTACGAATTCGTCGCCATCAAGCTGCGGCCCGCCGCGGGCACCGATGAGATCCACCCGCTGGTCCTGCGCTACCAGGGCGACGAACCCTGCGTGCCGCTGAAGCTGACCGCAATCGCCGCAGCAGACGACATGGCCGTGCGAGTGTTCTTCCTGGGCAAGCGCCGCGTCGTACCCACGAACTACAAACACGTCACGCTGAACCCGGCCCAGTTGGACTTCCGGAACTTGGGCACCAACTACAACTTGGCCGTTTCTCGCGCCGTGGACAGCCCCGTGGCCAACGGGCAGGCCTTCGTGACCGAGTACGCCGGCCCCAGTTCCGTCACGCAGCGAGCAGGTATCTACAGTCCAGGCTGGTCCAACGCGGATTTTTCGACCGCAACCGCAACCAGCGTGACGACCCAACTCACATCCATGGGCCTTTTGGCGTGCACCTCCGCCAGCAATTGCTCGTCACCGCACCCGCTCATCTTCGCACTGCTCGATCGTTACCTGCCGCCACCCACGGGCGTGCAGCCCGAAGAGTTCTACGCCTGCGTCAGCTGCTACGAATCCGCTAGCGACCCCTTACCCTGGGACCCTGCCGGCTTTGACGCGGATTTCGCTGCGATGATCGCCGAGCCAGGCAAGCGCGCAGATACGGTGCTGGGGCTGTATCCGTACCTGACGCGAATGCTCACCCGGATCTCCCCGTCGGAGATGACCGCCGACCCCATGTTCGAAGAGTGGGCCGAGCCCCTGGCTGATGTGAGCAACAGCCGCACGGCAACGCAGGTGCAGCAGTGCGATGGCAATTGGCTGACCCGGCTTGCGGATGGGCGCGAAGTGCACGGCGGCGGCATGGGCACGTCACCCTCCTTGCCCAGCGACATGCCCTGGGCCGAAACCATCGAGGAGTACACGGAGTCCGGCGAGCACATCGTACTCGTGGACAACCGCAGCAAGATCGACCAGACCCTGGGCACCTTGCGCCCGCCACCGTCGACCGACTTTGCCAACGACACTCAGAGTAGTGCTGGAGGTTGCGGGTGCAGCCTGCCGGGGCGGGACACCGGTCACGGCTTGGTGGCCGGGCTATTCCTCGCGGCGGCGCTACTCCGCAGAAAGGCACGAAAAACCAGCATGAAATAGCCCGAATGAGCAGCGGGGCTTTGCAGCTCCGCAGATGGGCTCTATCTGACGAGTCATGTCGACGACCGTGAAGTGCGCCCCCAACGGGCCCTACTTGCTGCAAGGCCCACTGACCATCACCGACCCCACGGGCAAGAACATCGAGATCCCCGAGGGAAAGAACGTTGCGCTCTGCCGCTGCGGTTTTTCGGAAAACCGCCCCTTCTGCGATGGACAGCACTCCAAGAAGGGCTTCTCGGCCAACGAAGAAGCCAAGCAGCCTTAGCGCTAGTCCACCAAGCGGCAGCGCACCTTTGCCGAGAACTCATAGGCGGGTGAGCCACGGTAAGTCACCACGCTCTCGGACGCGTGCGCGCGAACCGAAAGCGAAATGACCTTCGGCGCGACGTCCGTCGACACTTCGCACTGAGCCGCCTTGTCGCAGCCGTTGTGCACCGTCACGACATGGTCGTATCCGTAGGCGCCATAGCGAGCGAACGCTTCGACGCTCACGCACTCGGGTAGGGGCTTTTTCGGTGCTTTGTCCTGGGCCAGGCTCAGAGATGCGCACAACGCAGTGGCCAGCCCGATGCCGGCGAGTCGCTTCATGCTCCTAAACATGGGAACTATCGAGGGTCGCCGCAACTTCTTCCGCTCTTCTCTGGGCTTCGCCTACAACGCGAGCATGAGTCGCGACGAAAACGCCCTGCTGTACCACTCCCTCGGTCGCCCGGGAAAAATCGAGGTTGCCTCGACGAAACCGGTCGCGTCTCAACTCGACCTCTCCCTCGCCTACTCACCCGGTGTCGACGCCGACGTGTTGATCGGGCTTTCCGCAGGAAACCTCGTCACCCAGGACATGCTCAAGACGATGGCCAACAAGCCAATTATCTTCGCCTTTGGCAAACCCAGACCCGGAGGTGCCCTAAGACGTGGCCAAAGCCGCCCGCGGAGTTGGATGCTGTCAAGACGATGCGCCGTTCCCGCACCGCCTTCGGCTTGATGATGCTCGATCAGGGCCACGCCGACGGCTTCGTCGCGGGTTATGGCCAAGAATATCCAGCCACGATTCGCCCAGCCTTGCAGATCATTGCGTGAAAATCCTCGCGGACACGACCATCAACATCGATCCCGACGCGGAGACGCTAGCGGAAATCGCCATCCTTGCCGCCGACGCGGCGAAGGATCTCGGACTCTCGCCCCGAGTCGCCATGCTCAGCTTTTCCAACTTCGGCGACGCACCCCACCCCTTCTCGCAAAAAGTCGCAAGGGCGACCACCTTGGTGAAAGAGCGCCGACCCGATCTGATTGTCGACGGCGAAATTCAGGCCAACGTCGCCCTGGATGAGAGCGCCCGCGCTCTGTATCCCTTCTCGTCCCTGAAGGGCGCTGCCAACGTGCTCATCTTCCCGAGCTGCACTCAGGAAACATCGCCTACAAGTTGCTCGCCTCCGCGGGCGGCGCTGAGGTCGTTGGTCCCATCGTATTGGGCATGAACCGCCCCGTGAACGTGCTGCAACAGGGCGCCAGCGTCGTCGCCATCCTTCACGTCACTGCCATTACCGCCGCTCAAGCTGTCTACCGAGAAGGCGAGTAGCATACCTGGCCAGAGTCTGGGTTTTGGATGGCAACAGAGCTGTGCTGGTCCCCAACGAAACGCCTCTGGCCCGCCCGCACGCAGTCGCACCTTCCTCATGGGACGAGAATCGTGGCCTCGCTCGAGAGTAGTGGCCCACAGACGCAAAGAGATGCGACACCCAAACCAACTAACTCATCCCCCCGCAGCAGCGCCGATCCAGAGTTGCCACAGCAACACTGAAACGGGGCGACCCAGGCCCCCGCAGCAGCGCCGATCCAGAGTTGCCACAGCAACACTGAAACGGGGCGACCCAGGCCCCCGCAGCAGCGCCGATCCAGAGTTGCCACAGCAACACTGAAACGGGGCGACCCAGGCCCCCGCAGCAGCGTCGATCCAAAGTTGCCACAGCAACACTGAAACGGGGCGACCCAGGCCCCCGCAGCAGCGCCGATCCAGAGTTGCCACAGCAACACTGAAACGGGGCGACCCAGGCCCCCGCAGCAGCGCCGATTCAGAGTTGCCACAGCAGCACTGAAACTGGTGCGACAAAGCCCTCGAATTGGCGCTGCTCTCAGATTGTCGCCGGTATGTCTTGAAAGCGCGGGGGCCGATGGCATCCTCCGGCCCAGAATGGGTCAAGACGATTTTGCTTCGATGTTTGCGGGTGGGGACAGCCGCGAGAAACGCCGGCTGAGCCACGGTGATGTCGTGGAAGGCACGGTCATCCAGATCGGCAGTGAAGGCATCTTTCTGGACGTGGGTGCGCCGACGGATGCCTGCATCGACCGGGGCGAATTGGAAGACGCGAAGGGCGAGTTGCGGGTCAAGCTCGGGGACCGCTTGAAGGCGACAGTGGTGGACGCGGAAGCTGACGTGCCACAGTTGACTCTTGCAGTCGGGCGCGGCGGGGCCGTGGACATTTCTCAACTCGAAACGGCGTTCGAATCCAAGCTGCCCGTTTCCGGGCGCGTTTCAAAAGCGGTCAAGGCCGGCCTGGAGATCGACATCGGCGGTGTGCGCGCCTTCTGCCCGGCATCTCAGGTTGAAGTGGGACACACGGCCGATCTGGAGGGCTTCGTGGGCAGCGACGTCGAAGTGTTGATCCTCGAACTCAAAGATGGCGGGCGCAACGTCGTCGTGTCTCGGCGGGCGTTGCTGGAATCTCGGAAACAAGAGGTCGCCGAGAAGCTCGCGGCGTCGCTCACGCCGGGCTCGGACATGGAAGGTGTCGTGCGGGGTACCAACAAACACGGCGCCATCGTCGATCTGGGCGGCCTCGACGGTTTCGTTCATGTATCGGAGTTGGCCCACAAGCGTGTGGGCTCTCCCGACGACGTCGTCAGCGAGGGAGATCGCGTTTCCGTACGCATCTTGGCCATCGAGCAAGGCGAGAAGGGACTTCGGGTCCGGCTGAGCATGAAAGCGCTGATGGAGCGCGACACCACGGCGCCTGCGGCGGACGAAGTGCTCGAAGCGACGGTCGTCAAACACACGGGCGGCGGCGTGATCGTCAGCACAAGCCGCGGCGAGGGGCTCGTACCGGCGTCGGAGTTGGGGCTGGCGACCGGCGCCGATCATCGCCGCGCTTGTCCCGTCGGCAAAGTGCTCAACGTCGTAGTCGTCAAGGCCGGCGAACGGATGCGCTTTTCCGTAACGGGTGTCGCTCGGGTCGAAGAGCGCAAGAACTATCGCGAGTTCGGCGGGGGCCGCGGATCTGGCGGGGCAGCTTTGGGAAGCTTCGGCGATCTATTTCGCAAGCAGCTCGGGCTGCCCGACGAAGCGCCCAAGCCCAAGGGACCACCACCGGCGGCACCAGCGGCTGCGCCTGCTCCTGAGCGTGAAGCCGACCCACCAGCTGCTGCGGCGGCTGACACTTCAGCCAAGGCGTCGCCCCGACCCGCGGCGCAGCCCCAGCCCGCGGCGCCGGCCCAACCGCGCAAAGAGCCGCCGCCGGGCGTCATCCGGCGCAAGCGTTGAGGCTTAGCTATCAGCCGAAAGCGCGATTGCGTACGGCGTCTAGAGCCTTTTGCGCTGCGCTCGAAAGACCAAGACCGGGCCGAGGGTGCGCGGCGCCCCGGGCGATCAGGTCATCGACCGTGTCACGCAGGGTTTCCCCAGGATCCCGCGGCGAAAAGCCGAGCTGACGCTCGGCCTTCTCGCTGGAGCAATACCAATACAGTTGTCCCATCTCGACGCTGGTCTCGTCGACGGGGATCTCGCCGCCGATCTTGTCGAGCAAGCCGGACATCAGAGCATGGGCACCGCGAGAAACGGTTCGCGACGCGGGCAAAGCCAGTTTGGGTGCGGGAACGCCAGTCATGCGCTCGAGTCGCTGGAACATCGCGCGAACGGTCATGTTCTTCGCATTGAGCAAATAGCGCTCGCCGGCGAGACCGCGCTCGAAGGCTTGCCACATTCCGAGCGCGGCATCCCGCGCGTCGACGAACGCAACACCGCCAGCTGGTGAAGCGGGGATTTCGCGCTCCAAGAAGCGGCGAATGTCGATTGTCGACGACTCGCGCAAATCCCCCGGGCCCAGGAGCAAGCTTGGATTGACCACGACGACCTCGAAGCTCTGGGTATTGGCTTCTAGAGCCTCGCGCTCGGCGTAGAGCTTCGAGCGGTAGTACGGGAAACGCAGGATCTGCTCGATGGATCCGGGCTCGTCCTCCGTGGCGATGAACTCCGGATCCTCACTGATAGCGATGGTTCCACTGCTGCTAGCCACCACCACGCGCCGCACGCCCGCTTCCCGCAGCCCCGCGAGCGCCTGTCGCGTCCCAACCACATGGGTGCGATGCATGGCCTCTGCAGCGTCGGGATCGCGACTGACGAGCCCGGTGCACAAGAAGGCGCCCTCGGCGCCCTTGGCGCTTTTCGCAACGGCGTCAGCGTCCAGAATGTCCACGCTGCTCACGGCCGTGTCCTGCACGTTTCCACCGGAGCGGCTCACGGCGGTGACGTCGTGGCCTTGGGCCTGTAGCCCGCCCACGAGGTGGGAGCCCAAGAAGCCCGTACCCCCGCCGACCCAGAGTCGCCGTGATGCGGATGCGCCGTTGCCCGAACCCATCGGCGGGATATGTCAGTGCCCCGAGCGCAGGTCAAGCCGGGCTCAGGGGCAGCCTGCCAGCACCTGGTCCAAGCACGGCACGCTCAATATGCCGCCGGGTTGGCACAGCTCGGAACGGGAGTCGTGGGTGACCACGTAGTTTCCGGCGATCAGCGTCGCCTGGTAGTTCACGGCGCCGACGGCATCGAAGGCGCGAGTGGATAGGGCACTGCCCCCGACCAGACGCAGGTCCAGAGAGCCGCGATCCGTGCTGGCGTTCGGGAGCGGCGCGCCGTCGAGGCGCAGCGTGCCTTGAATCATCACCGTGGGCACGTCTACGTGCAGCTCCCCGTCCACGGTCAGCTGCACGTCCTTCATTACGGGACCGTCGTTGCAGGGCACGGGCGACGACGCACCATCCTGGCAGTTCTGAGAACGACCATCCCACTGAACCTCGTAGCTGCCCGCGAGCAGCGTCGTGTTGTAGCCGGCCGGCCCCACGGGCCCGAAGGTTTTCGTGGTGAAGCTCCCTCCGCCCTCACGTTCGAATTCGAGGGCGCCGCGATCCCCCGTGGCGTCGGGCATTACCTTGCCGTTGATGCCCACCGTGCCTTGAACTCGCACCGCGGGCACATCCACGTGGAGCTCGCCGTCGGTGGTTAGCTTGACGTCCTTCATCAAGATGCCGTCGTTGCAAGGCACCGGTGAAGGCACGCCGGTGTCGCAATTGTGTGAGTGACCATCCCACTCCACTTTGTAGGTTCCCGCCAGCAACATGACAGCGTAGCTGGCCGCGCCGACGGGGCCGAAATTCTTCGTAGCCAGGCTGCCGCCTCCGTCCAAGCGAAACTCGATGGCACCCCGGTCGCCACTCGCATCGGGCATCAGCTTTCCGTTGACGCCTACGGCGCCCTGCACTCGGACCGCCGGCACATCAATGTGCAACTCACCGTCCGTCGTCAGCTGTACGGCCTTCTTGACGACACCGTCGTTACACGGCACGGGCGGGGTCACGCCCGCATCACACAGATTCGACTGGCCCTCCCACTCGACGTCATAGGTTCCGGCCAGCAATGTCGCTGTGTAGTTGGCGGGCCCAGACGGTCCAAAGCTCTTTGTGGATAGACTGTTTCCGTTTTCCCGATCGAAGCTCAGCGCACCGCGGTCACCGCTGGCCGCAGGCATGGCCTGACCGTTGATGCCCACGCTGCCTTGCACCCGCACCGTCGGTACATCCACATGTAGTTCACCATCCGTTGTGAGCTGCACATCCTTCAGCACGATCCCGTCGTTGCAGGGCACTGGTGACACCTGGCCGCTGCTACACAGGGAAGAATCACCGTCCCATTCCACATTGTAGCTGCCCGGGAGCAGCGTGATTTGGTAGCCCGCCGCGCCAATAGGCCCAAAATCCACGGTCTGCGCGACGCCGCCGGACTGGAGGCGGAATTCCAGGTTGCCCCGGTCCATGCTGCTGTCGGGCATCAACTTGCCGTTGATGCCGACGCTGCCCTGCACCTTCACGGTGCGAATGTCGATGTCGAAGGCGCCGTCGCTGTTGATCTGTAGCTCCTCGATCAGCTCACCGTCGATGCACGGCATCACCGAGAATGTCGGACCCGAACACGAGGAGGTGTTGGCGTCGTACTCCACGGTGTAGCGACCCGGCGGAATCCGAAGCTGGTAGCTCAGAGGTCCGGAGTCGAGCAAATCGACATCGACACTCTTGCCCGTGTCCAGTTCCTCGAAAACGATGCGCCCACGGCTCTCGAAGAGATCCGGCAACGCGGCTCCGTTCAACGTGACGTTGCCCCCGACGAGCACGCTCTTGGCATCGAAGTCCAACACGCCGCTTGTCGTGATCGGCATACCGCTGCAGGACGGTCCGCCCGCTTCGCCACCCTGACCAGCGCTGCCCCCGAATGCACCAAAACCACCGAGGCCCCCACCGGCACCACTGCCGCCGCTGGCCGCAGTACCGCCGATACCTCCGCCGCTTCCCCCGGCTCCGGAGCTACACGCCGGGGACAGTCCCGCAAGAACCAAACCGACCAATGCCGAAAACGCCTTCATCTCGAGCCAGCGCAGTAGCAACGCCCGGGCCAAAGCCGATCTCATCGAAATTTGGCGATTTCTGGAGTTTTCACCGGGTGGCACTAGCCCCACTCCCGAATCCGAAGTGGGTCCCGCGCGCCACGACCGCCCGCAGCAACGCGAGGCGGATTCGGAGCGGTTCAGCTCACTTAGCGGCCGGCGCTGACTCCGGCGTGTCGTTGTACGCCAAGGTCACCGCTAGCATCGCGATCCCCAACGCGAGAAAGATACCGATGATGACGCCCCACTTCTTGGTCGCGCGTTGACGCTCGATCACGCGAAGTGATTGCCTCAGCTCCGGATCGTCGACCATGTCTTGATTGCTCATAAGACCCCCTTCAGGCCGGGGATCGCAAAGCACCTTCTCCGCACCCCCTGCTAGGCTCGTAGCGCTCTGACGAGTCGTGTCAAGGCGTGACGACCCAAATTGCAGTGAGAGTGTTCCTGCAGCTGCGCTTTGTTCGTCGCGCAGCCTGGACTGCCTGAGTTACTCCGCGTCGGTCAAGGTGCGCGAGCGCTGGAGCTTTGTTTCGGCTGTGAGTCGGCATCAAGACCGAAGGCACGTTGGAACGTCATCAAGAGCGCGATGTCGTTGCTCTTCACTTCTCCAGACATGAACTCGGCGGGGGTGGGCGTATAGGCCTCGCGCACGATGCGACGGAACATCTCCGGGCTCGTCTTCAAAACACAATCCGCTCGATCGACCGCCTTGCCCTCGAGCACTTCGCAGCTCTCGGGAGTGAGCTTGAGGGTGAAGCGGTCCTTGTCCCCCAGGGCGAAGTAGAAATTCACCGGTTTGTCCACGGCGCCAGCCACGAACCGCGGCTCGAGTTCTTGGAAGACACCTGCAATCGAGTCGTCCGCCGCATCGGCCTTGCTCAAGTCCGACGGCTGCAGGGTCGAGATGTCCAGCACCGCACCGCGGCGAAGCGCCAGAATCGCGCGGCGAGTCAGTTCCGTGACCGCCCGGGACGCCTCGCTCGGCGACAGCCCCTCCGTCAAACGGCGCAGATCTCCAATGCACAGGGGCGGGCCGATGCGCGCGCCCACATCGCGCCGCCGCATCAAGGTGGCACCCTTGGGCAATGCTCGGTGCGTGCCCACGAGATACACGGGCAAGATGTCCGTGTTGTGGTGCAGCGCTAGATAGCCAACGGCGCTCTTGAACTCGTGCACTTCGCCGTCCGCGCTGCGCGTGCCTTCCGGGAAGACCAGAACCGTCTTGCCTTCATCGAGCAAGGACCCAGCTTGACGCAAGCTCTGGCGCAACGAGCCGCTGCGACTCATGGGCACCAGGTTGGTGAAGTTCTCGAAGTAGGTCTTGCGCCAGCGGTTGCCTTCGAAGAAGTAGTCCTGCGCTGCCAACGACACGAGGTCCTGGCCGTAGCTCCCCAATGCATACTTCACCAGCCCCATGTCCAAGTGGCTGGCATGGTTGGCCGCTACGATGGTGTTGCGGTTGTAGGGCAAGAACGCGCGACCGGTGATCTTCGTCCGCAACACTCGGTCGTAGAAGCCCATCTGGGCGCGCCCCATCCAGTGCATGGCCGCATCGCGCATCTGCGGCGGTATCTCCAAGCTTTCCTCGGTCTCACGCTCGATGCTGGCCGTGGCCGAGGGTCGACTAGCCGACGACACCTCCGCGACCACCGCTTCTGCATCCGCGATGGTGTCGCAGGCGCTCAGGCGCTCGGCGTCCAAGGTTTGGCCCAGCTGGGACTCGAGGGCGACGAGCAGCTCGAGCAGCATGAGCGAATCGAAGCCCAAATCTCCGCGCAAACTCATGCCCGGGGCCAGTTTTTTGGGATCTTTGCGCGTGATGGCTCCCACAGCCGCCCGAACGCGCTGCGCCGAGACGTTCAAGTGCTCCGCGCCTTCCATTCGTGGCGGCCGCTCGGACAATGGCGCGACCCGCTCCAACATGCTCTTAACCTCGCCACGCTTCACTTTGCGCGTCGCCGTGCGCGGCAGAGGCCCATCGACGAGTTGCACGACGGCGGGGCGCTGCACCGCCGGCAGAGCCGAAAGCGCGCGCTCCAGTGACTTCTTGGCGCGAGCATGGCGGTCCGCGCGCGATAGCTCCGGCGTAGGCGTAGGAACGGCCACGCAGGCCAGGCGTTCGCCCCCACGATCCGCGCTGATGCCAACGAAGGCAAACTCCTCCACGCTCTCGACGTTGCCCAGGCGGGCCTCGACGTCGTCCGGGTAGATGTTCTCTCCAGCGGACGTGACGATGACGTCTTTCGCGCGGCCGACAATCACGAGGTTGCCGCGCTTGTCGAGCTTGCCCAGATCGCCCGTGTGCAGCCAGCCATCGGCGTCGATCACGCGCTTGCTCTCTTCTTCGTCGTCGGAATAGCCCAACATCACGTTGGGCCCTCGCGCTAGCACTTCACCCACACCGCTCGAGTTCGGATCTGCGATGCGGATCTCCACGCCGGGCACGGCCTTGCCTACGTGCCCAGAACGAGCTCGGGGCCCGCCCGAGGCCACGGTGAGCACAGGCGCGGCCTCCGTGAGCCCGTAGCCCTCGGCAAGGTGAAGCCCCAAGCCGGCAAAGAGATGGTGGGTCTTTTCGGGCAAGGCCGCCCCACCGCTGACCAAGTAGCGCAGATGCCCGCCCAGGCCGGAGTGCACCGGACCGAAAAGGAGCCGCCCAGCGTCCACGCCCAACCCCTTGCCCAAGGTGCGTGACAGCTCGACGGCAAAGCCGAACACGTGGGAGGCCAACTTGCCGTGCTCGGCGACCCGGGTAGTGATGCGTCGCTCAAGCATTTCCCACAGGGCCGGCACACCAATCATGGCGGTGATGCGCCCGCTCTTCAGCCCGACCTCCAGTCGTTCGGCAGTGAGCTCGTCCAGATAGACGATGCGCGCGCCTCGAGACATGGGCAGCAGCAGGCCGCAAGTGAGTTCGAAGGTGTGATGCAGGGGCAGCACCGACAGCACGCGGTCACCCTTGGTCAGCGGGAACAGGGGCGAAAGAGCAGCGACCAGGGCCGTCAAGTTCTCGTGAGTCAGCATCACGCCTTTGGGCGTACCCGTCGTGCCGCTGGTGTAGATCAACGCGGCAACATCGTCGGCACTTCCGTGATGGGGTTCAGCCAGCTGCGCACCAGGTTCGGCAGCGCTCCATAGGTCCAGCCACTGGATGCTGTCACCGCGCATCGCGTCGACGTCTGCTCGCACGCGCCCACGCACCTTCGCGTCCGCCAAGAACACCTTGGCCTTGGACGCCCGAGCGAGATTCGCGGCCGCGTCGGCCTCGACCTTCTCATCCAAGGGCACCACTGCGGCACCGGTGTACAGAATGCCGAAGAAGCCAATGGGCCAAGACGGGTGGTTGGCGCCAGCGAGAATGACGCGATCCCCAGGGCCAACGCCCTGCTCCCGGAGTCGCTCGGCTAGGGAGAGGGCGCGCGCGCGAACGTCCTGAAACGATAGTCGCGAGAGCCCTTCGGCCTCGGTGCGCTGCAACGCAATGGCCAGGTCGTGGCGCTCAGCCATTTCCTCGAGCAAGAGGGGCAAGGTGGCGTGGGGATCCGGCGCTTTCACCTCACGACGAATGCGCTCGTCGATCTTCGGGAAGACCCACTTTTCCAGTCCAGGGATGTGCACCGTGAGGAACCAATCCCGCCAATCGATGGTCTCGGGCTCCCAGCGGATCTTCTGCTGGTCTTCCTCGGACAGGCGTTGAACGGCCGAGCGCGTGTTGTCGCAGCGGAAGGTGTAGTCGAACTGTGCCGTGAAAGGCACGAAGGCCTCCAGCACGTCCGCAATTTTCTCCTGTTGGCGGGAGAAGCCTTTGACGGCGCTGGCAGCGGGTCGGAATAAGCTGGCGGCTGGGCCGATAGCCATCTTCTTCAGTGCATTGGACAGGGCGCCCGTGCCCTTCGAAATAGCTCGCGGTCCGTAGGTCTTGAACTGGTCGGCGCTGAGCAGCGCGCCCTCGAAGCGGGACTGCAGCGCACTCACAACGGGGCCACCCCGCCCGGTGCGCTGGTAGTATTTGCGCTTGTAGAGCCCGGAGAGCTCGAAGAAGCGCCGCATGCTGCAGGGATTGCTGTCGCTGGAACCGTATTGATACACCGCTGGCGCCGTGCCCTCGAAGAGTTCGGCCAGCGACAGCACCATCCCGCCAGCGACCATGTCGCAGGGAATGAAGTCCAGAGCGTTGTCGCCCCCGGGGATCTGCGTCTGCCCCTCGCGCAGGCTGTAGATCAGCGGCGCGCTGGTGTTGATGCCCTCATTCCAACCCGGAAACGGGTAGAAGCTCGTCGACTCGACGATGGCCGGACGCACGATCGTGAACGCGAGCCCAGCACGCGCGACGATCTGCTCACCAATGGCCTTGGTGTAGGTATAGGTGTTGGGGAAGCCCCAGAAATGGGCGCGTTCCGTGCCCATTTCCGCAAGCTGGCCCTCGACGAACTTGCGCTTCACGCGCTCCACAGCGCGCTCGAGAACGACGCCGCGAGCGGGTTCGCCGCGCTCGCGTAGATTCTTCTTTGCTTCGTCCAAGAAGTGGCTTTGGCGAAAGGCGTCGCTCATGCGATGGCGCGCTTGCTCGACCACATCCATGCACTCGGCGATTTCGCGGTCCGGATCCCAATGGGACGGGTCCAACTCCCCTGCGCGCGGAAAGGGAATGTCACGAGGATCCTGCTCCTCGATGATGCCTGTGCGCTCTCCAGCCACGAAGCAAGTGCTAGTATGCATCAGCGCGGCGTCCCCGAGATCTTTAGCCAGCTCCACGAGGTTTTGCACGCCGAAGGCGTTGACCTCGAGGGCATGGTCCAACGGAGGGTCGAAGTCGACGACGCCGGAGGCGTTGATCACCGCGTCGACGCTGCCTCGCAGGTCGTCACGCACCGAGGGCTCCAAGCCACAGAACGCGTGGCTGACGTCGCCGGCAATGGGCGTGATCTTGTCGCGCAAGAACGCCTCGAATTGATCCCCGTGCTCCTCGCGCAGTGCGTTGAGGCAATCGTTGGTCGCGATGTCCTTCCAGAACCGCTGCGACGCCGTTTGCCCACCGCGGGCACGAACGACCAAGTGGATATGTCCTATCTCCGGGTACTTCGAGAGCAAGAAGGTCCAGAACACCTTGCCCAAGAAACCGGTACCGCCAAGGATCACCAGACGACGTCCACAAAGCAGCTCGCGGAGATCCAAGGGGGAGCTCTTCGGCCTCTCGGCCGATCCGGAAATAGTGGAAGTGGTTGCCATTTTTGGGTGAGTTGCGGGCTGGGCCGGACCGACTGGAGCGCCTCTCGGTCCAACAGGTGGGCCGGGGAGTCAAGCACGCCTCGGGCGCCTTTGCCCAGCCTCGGAAGACCCCTCCAATGGCGCGGCGCGTCGGAGCAGAGGGCGCGATATGATGAACGCCACTTCAACGCTCGATCCGCACCCCGCAGGCCCTACAAAACCAGCGGGCTTCAATGCTAGTCTGCCCGCCATGATTCGAACCTTCGCTTGGATATCGGCCTCGATTGCACTCATCGCCCTGGCGCCCGCCTGCGGCTCGGACGACGACAGCTCCGGAAGCGGCGGCTCGGGCACCGGCGGCTCGGGCACCGGCGGGACCGCTACCGGTGGCGCTGCAGGCTCGGCCACGGGTGGCAGCGCGGGCAGCGCGACCGGCGGCAGCGCAGGGTCCGCGAGCGGTGGCGCGGGGGGAGCGGGCGGTGCGACGAGCACCCACCAGGCGTGCAACGACGCCGCAGACCTCACGAAGGCCGCGGCCAGCGCCATCGGCTGCAAAGACAACTCCGCGCAGCTGATCGGTCTATGCAATACGCTCTACGCGGGTGGCAAGTGTGTCACGGAGTTCGAAGCCTTGGTCACCTGCGCGAAAGCTCTGCCCGCGACGGCCGCGGCTTGGGAGTGCACTCCTGACGGCCCAGACTTCAAAGCCGGCAACTGCGACGCCGAGAACACAGCCTTCGACGCCTGCGCGCCCTAGCTTGCGCTGCGCACTCGCGCGTGGCGCAGACTCAACGCTCGTCGGCACCAATGTCGGGCGTCTTGCTGCGAGGCTCCGAGTCGATGTCTATCTTGACGTGAGTCGTCTTGTCGGTGCCCTTGTCCAGGGCCGCTGTTGCCCCCGCCGTCAAGTGCAAGTCAGCCTTGGCCACGTCCACGAAATCGCTCGTGGAGGCGTTTTCGATGTTGGTCTCCAGCTTGGCCGTCGCGCCATTCCGCTCTTTGAACGGATGGGTTGAAATGTTGTTGGCGATCTCCGCGCTGGTGGAGGCGAAGCGGTACTCGATCCCGCTCGACTTGGGCGTTTGGGTCGACGCAATGCTGTTGTGCATCACGACCGTGCCGCAGGAATACCAGAGCGAGATCCCGGAATCGAAACCACTCGGAGACGCGAACAACTTGGGGTCCGTGGCGACCATGAAGTTGTTGATGATGGTCCCGTCGTAGTGGCCCACCTGCGTGTGACCCGGGCATGGGTTGTCGGAGTAGGTTCGCCCACTGCCTACTAGGCCGAAACCGATGTGTCGCGCATTGTTCACGAGCACATTGCGAGTCACCAGGGTGTCGCGACAGCCCGTCCAGAAGTGAATTCCATGCTCGGAGATGTCCGGCCCCTCGCACCAAAAACCCTCGATGTGATTGTCGCGAACAACCCAGCCCCGCGCATCGTGGGCATCCACGCCGCCGGTGTAGCAGGTACTTCCGCTGCTCACTTTCGTTTGCACAAAGGCCGCACCGGGGCGAGTCAGCTCGATTCGCGAGCACGAGATCTCCCCCTGGTCCGTGTAGTTCTTGCCGCTGGCGTTGATCTTGATGCCCTGTTCGCCTGGGTCGAGCACATGCACGTCGTGAATCCGGGCGCCGGTGGTCGTCGCCGCCTGCCCACCACTGACATGAATGGCGTGAAAGCGCGCCTCCTTGAGGGTCAAGTGCGCAATGGTCACGTTGTTCGAGCGCACGCTGATGATGCCGCCGGTACCGTTATCTTGATGCTTCGAGTCCAAGATCACGGCGCCTCGATTGCCGCTCTTGCCACGGATGGTGAGCCCGTCCGTCGTGATGTACATGGGGTCATTGCTGACGTCGTAGGTACCGTCTGCCAAGAGAATGGTCGTGCCCGCCGCCACGCTGTTGACCGCGTTGCTCAAGTCGTCGCCGGGCTTCAACTCCAGCGTGGCACCACTCGGCGCGGGCAATGGATCACAATTCGCGCTCGGCACGCCGCCTGTTCCACCGGTACCGCTGCCACCGGTACCGCTTCCGCCGCTTCCTGCGCTGCCACCACCGGTACCCGCTGAAGCACCCGTTCCGTTTCCGCCGCTACCGGCGGCCGCCCCATTGCCGCCGGAGCCCGAACTCGCCCCTGTGCCGGCACTGCCCCCGGAGCTTCCACCGCCGTCGTCGTCGCCGCCGCACCCAGCAGAGAAAAGACCCAGAATCGCCAGCCACGCGCAGGTTCTCATGACCCCAAGTGTACCACTCCAGTATTGCCCTGGATCTTCGGACGATGCGCCAGGGGACACAGGCAGAGCATGCCCGCGAGCGGATTCAGTGGTCCCAGCTCGCTCCAGCGACAGCCAGGGCAGCGATGGAAGTCTCGAACTACACCAGGCACCGAATCACCATGACCGCTGCAGCGGTCATGGTGAGCCAGGTTGTCGTCGCTCCGGCAATCCGCCCCACGAAGTAGCGACGGCTGCCAAGTTTGGAGAACAAGGCAATCGGGTGGAGAACTCGAGCGACCAAGAGAGCCCCCATCATCACATGTATGTGCAGCGTGGGTTGCCCCGACACCTCCAACCCGGCGATCAATAGCGCGGTCATCGGAACCCATTCGATGAAGTTCCCGTGCGCTCGAATGGCCCGCTCGAGCAGCGCGTTGTTACCGTGACCAAAGGGAATATCGTACTTGCCGCGCAGAACAACCACGATCAATGCGAGAACAGAGTAGATCAGCGCCAGGACGGCCAAGTACGTCAAAGTGAAGAGTGGAACGCTCATGCTGGGCTACGCATCCTTTTACATGTCATAGGTGGATCCCCACGTGCACCGTTGCAAACGGAGCAACTCGAGTCGGCTCGAACACCACCCCGTCGACACTGTTGTCGCCAGCTAGTTTGAACTCGAACCGGGGCCCACCAAAAGGGGCCACGTAGATGCTCGAGTCGGCATCCAAAAACCAGCGGTAGCCTACCCGGGGAATGAAGTTGATCGAGAAAAAGCGACTGCGATCACCTCTGCGCTCGATAACGTTGTGGAACTCTAGTGCGACGACACCCAGAAACAGCCCCTCCGCCCGACTGGCAACAAAATAGTCTACACCCACGCCGAAGCTCGGGCCGATCCTCCAATCCACCCCCGAATCGTTCCGCAGGCGCAGCAGGCGCTGGGCGAAGTCGGGAAACTCGCCCGAGAACGCAACCGCGGACAGGGCAACGCCCCCGGACTCCTCTGGGTTCCATTGAAGTGTCAGAGTCCGCGCGCCGATTGCCGTGCTCAGGGGATCCGTTTCCAGAGCGCCTGCCCCCCGAGGCTCCCCCTGCGCAAGAGAGGGGCCGGCCAGGAGTGGCGCCAGGGCCGCTCCGGTGATGATGAGTAACTTTCGACGCACGCACCCCGGCTATCGCGGTCTCTGGTGTGCGTCCAATGCATGTTACCAATACGTATCATGCGTTTTCGTAATCTACGAGATGTCGACCTCAACCTGCTCGTGACCTTGGAAGCGCTCTTGCACGAGCGTCACGTCACTCGGGCAGCGGAAAGGCTGGGGCTAAGTCAGCCTGCGGTGAGCCGCGCGCTCGGGCGCCTGCGAGGACTGTTCAACGACGCCCTCTTGGTGCAGGAGGGCAAAGGCTACCAACTCACACCTCGCGCAGAACGGCTGCTCGAGCCCGTGGGAAGCACGCTGGAACAAGTCTCTCGAATGTTGCAAACTGATGACTTCGATCCGAAGGCTGCTCGTGGCAGTGTACGCCTCGAGTTCCCGGACCACTTCACTCTCGTTTTCGGCCCCATGCTGCTCGGAAGAGTTCGAGCAGAAGCGCCGCATCTTGATCTCGTGTTCGACTCATGGTCTGCGGGCTGGCGCCGCCGTCTGACAGATGGACACGTCGCCCTCACCTTCGGCGTACCGGGTGGCGAGGAGAGCAATTTGCATTGCCGTCGTCTGGTGGACGACCCATGGGTCTGCCTATTGCGACGGCGCCACCCAGCGCTAAGAAGGAGGTGGACGCGCCAGCAGTTCTCCATCTTGGAGCACGGCATCATGACCGTCACTGGAGCGGGCCCGGGCCACGTGGACCACGCTCTCGCTCAGCATGGGCTGCGAAGAAGGATCGTAGTACGAGCGGCGTCGCCGGTCGTTATCGCCATGATGGTGGTCGAAAGCGACCTCGTGGTCACCACTTCCGCACTGCTCGCTCAGCACCTGGCACAGCGTCATCCCCTCGTGATCAAGCCGGTCCCTCTCGCCGTTCCACCTCTCGAACTGCCCATGATCTGGCACCAGAGGACCCATCATGATCCCCTCAACCGCTGGATTCGAGGCTTGATTCGAGACGTTGTCGAACGCCACCAGGTAGCCGTGCTCAAACCTGGGGGCAGTCAGCCAAGGAGGAAGTCGGACCAACCTCGCAGTATGTAGGTGTTCAATCGGCTAGCCCTGGTGCGAGGGAAGCAGGCGCTTGAGGCGCCAGGCTTGGCCGAAATTGTTGCGTTCGGCGTGGACTAGTTGTTCTACGCCGCCGCCGATTAGCAGCACCGCCAGGATCAACTGGAGGGCGGTGGCCACGGATAGAAAGATCATGGCTCCGACCGGCGGGAGGTTCATTGCCGCCGGCAGCAGCACGATCTTGCCGTTTTCGACCGCATAGCTCGGTTCCATCCAGCCCGCGAGCTGCAGACCCAGGGGCACCATGACGCTTGCGACGGACAGTAGAAGCACGTAGCGGCGGGTCAGCCGATTCGCGCGAATGCTGATGACGAGCACCGCGGCGGCCGTTGCGGCGATACCCGGGGTCAAGATGAGGGGTCCGAACAACAAACTGGTGCAGCCGATTAGGATGAAGGTCAGTGTGATGCCCCAGCGCATGTACTTCGGCCCCGCTTTGCCCGTCTTGCTCATCCAGAGCGCGTACACGACGACGAGCACGACCGCCGCTTCAGTCATCAATACACACACCCAACTGCGCACGCCCAACCAGAGAAAGAGTGGTGCGAGCAGGAACCAACTCAAGAAACCCACGCCCATTCGCTTGGCGGAGCGGGCGCGATCCTTGCGCTCTACCTCCTTGAGCGCAGCTTCCGCCTCCGGTGGCAGCTCTCGGGTCGAAGACGTCACCCATTGGGTCAGGACGGACAGGGCATCGCGGTTGCCAGGATTCAAGGCCAAGGCGCGGGTCAGCTCCTGCATGGCGCGGGCCTGAGCGTCTTCGGTCACCGTTTCCGCCGCGAGGATCTCCTCCGCTTGGTCCACGTGCTGTTGGGACAGCTGTTGACGCTTCTCGGCATCTTGCTCGCCATCCAGCACGTCCTCGATGGCGTCGTGAAGTTCGCGTGCCGAAACAAACCGCTCCGCGGGGTCGACGGCGCAGGCCTTGACGCAGATAGCATCGAGTTCGGGCCCTACCTCAGCGTCGGGCGCTCGGCTCATGGGTGAAGCGTCCACCCCGCGCATGGTCTGCACCAGCAAGTCTTGGACGGTCTTGCCGGCAACGAAGCTCTGATGAGTGAGCAATTCGAAGAGAATCACGCCCAGAGAAAACACATCCGATGCGGGACCGATGTGTTCCACGTCCCCCATGGCCTGTTCCGGTGCCATATAGCCCGGAGTGCCCACGAGGGATCCCGCCGCGGTTTGGTCGATTGGGGCTTCTGAGGTTTCCGGGGAATCCAGGGAAAGATCCGCCTCGCCGAGGATCTTCGCGACGCCCCAATCCAGCACGTAGACCTCACCGTAGTCGCCCAGCATGATGTTCGCTGGCTTGAGATCCCGATGTACGACGCCACGGCGATGCGCCAGCTCCAGGGCCAAGCACACCTGGGACAGCGCCGAGAGCAACTTCCGACGACTGTATTCTTCGGTGATGTGCGGCACACCTTCCCGGAGCCCCACGATGATCTCTTCGAAGGTGTGGCCCTTGACGCGTTTCATGGTGAAGAACGCGTTGCCCCCTGGGTCACGTCCGATGTCGTAGACCGGCACGATGCTCGGATGCTCCAATTGGCCCTGCACGCGAGCCTCTCTCAAGAAGCGCGCCCGCGCGCTTCCCGTCGAGCCCGGCCCCTTGCGCATCACCTTCATAGCCACGTCGCGACCCACGAACTCGTCTGCGCACAGGCGCACCTCTCCCATGCCCCCGGCGCCGAGCAGCTTGCGATCCTCGTAGCGCCGCGCCGTATCGAAAGAGACGGGGCCCGCGTCCACCACCTTCGGCTCGCTGGAACTCGCGTCCGAATCGTGAGCCAGCGTGGGCGCGAGGGCGTCACCCGCCTGCACGCCTTCACTGCGTTTGGTGACGCGCTTGGGAACAGCAACGTCTCGAACCAGCGTCTCCGCTTCGCCGCCGTCTTTGAGCAGCGTCTCCGCTTCGCTCAGCGCGGCATCCCCGGCTGCGCGCGCTGGATGGTGGGTTCGTCCTTCTTTCCGACTATCCATGGCGGGCGCATCTTAACCCGGAGCAGCGCCGCGCGCCGGTCACACCCCGCCATCACAGCAAGGCGCAGACGAAACGCTTGCTTCGACTCCAGAGCTTTCCATGCTCTCGGCCCTCGCGGAACGGATAACCGCTCTGCTGCCCTGGCAGAACGACGACGCCGCGTCCTGACCCTCAGAGTCAGCAGGTTGACGCCCCAGCCGCCCAGGCGCCAATCTTCGAACATCCCGGCAGTCGCTGGGCACACCCCGGACGCAAATCTCGGCGGGGCCCGAGACTTGCACCCGCCAGCTCTTCCATGATCCCCGAGGACACTGAGTCACCTGTCTGTCCCCTCTGCGAGTCATCCCAATCCGGCGTTGTCGTCGGACAGCGCGGCCGCTTTGGCATGCAAGTACGTAACGTCGCGTGCTGCCACTGCGGCCTGGTCTACGTCACCCCCCGGCCAGACCACGACGCGATGATGGCGTACTACCGAGGCACTTACCGCGAGCACTACGGAGATGTGCGCTACCCGGTCGCCGGCGGAGGCACCGCCGGAGTGGGCGAGCCCGGCTACGCCGAGGCCCTGGACGCTTGGCACGGTGGCCAAGCCGAAAACTCCCTTGCCCTGGGCGGCGCGCGGCAGGGAGCGCGGGTACTCGAAGTGGGGTGCCGTCACGGCCGCACCCTGGAGTTGATGAAACAGCGCATGGGCATCGCCGCCTTCGGCATCGAACCGGGGCCGGCGGAAGCCGCCCAAGCCCGCGCCGCTGGAGTGGATTGCTTCACGGGAACGCTGGAGGAGTTCGATAGCGAGGAAAGATTCGATCAGATCCAACTCTTTCACGTGCTGGAACACTTCCATGAGCCCCTCGAGCAATTGCTGCGATTGCGAGAGCTGCTAGCGCCCGGCGGCAAGCTGGTGCTGGAAGTCCCGAACCTGTACCAACCCTACGGTCTGTTGGAAGAGAACTTTTTTCAGAACGTGCATCTGTTTTCCTTCAGCCCAAACACACTGCCCGCGCTGTGCAAGCGGGCGGGGCTGACGCCCGTTCGCGTTCTCGACCGAGGTGCACTGTTCGTGGTCGCCGAGCTAGATCGCGGCGCCCCTGCACAATTGCCGCGCAGGTTCGAATTGGACATGCTGCCAGAGCAATCTCATTCGGCCGAATGGGTGGCGGAGCGCCTAGCCACCTATGCACATTTGGAAAAGCAGAAGACTATCCTGAAGCATCAGGGCCCGAGCATGGAAGCATTGGAGGACATCGCGTCCCTGTTGACACAACCAGCGTTTCCCAACCACACGGCCAATAGCGTTGCCGAGTTGGCCGAATTCTTCATGCAACATGGCTCTCCCCGGGCCGCCTGCGTCGTTGCCACTGCGGCTTCCGGAGGTCCCCATCCCCCGGTGCTGCGGCGTGCCTTCTACCAACTCGCCCAGTCAGCCGCCCAAGCTGTGCCCCAGTCAGCCTGAAGCTACTTCGGCGAAGTAGGCGCGTTGGGACTCACGGGCAATTGGCCCCGAAGCATCCGCGCGCCGTCCCCACCCAAACGCAAGTAGAAGTCGCTGGAGAGTGCCGTGCCGTCGGCGTCCAGGGGCAGGAAGGTGCCTTGACTCGGAGCCTGGGCGGCGGTCGGCGCGAGCTTGAACATGGCCGTGGCCTCGTCGACCTCGTCGAACATGGCTCCGTAGATGGTCGGCACGCCGGCGCTGACCGCGTTGTAGACCTGGCGCCACCAGAACTTGCCAGCTCGACGCGGGATCTGGTTGAGGGGACCGCCGTTCAGGTTCTTCCAAGAGAAGCCGGGCCAAACCACGGGCATGTAGGTGAAGCCGTTGCTCTTCGCGTCCGCGAGATCCGGCACGATGTACTTGTTCTTGAAGTTGTCTGCGCCGGCGTCGTCCGCGAAGCGCCCCACGGCCCAGGGGCTGAGGATGTCGTAGCTGCGGTAGACGGGCAGCCACGCGGGATCCGTCTTCGAGTCGTTTTGGAGAGTCCGCCAATTGGTCGGCACGCCGCCCATCAGCGTGACTTGCTCCGCAGCGGGTGCTTGGGATTGGAAGTGTTTCTGCAGAGCGCTGACCTCAGCCGGCGTGCCGGGTCGATCGGAAAAGCCGTAGCCCCAGATCGCGAGCACCGGCTTGCCAGCGTGTTTCAGATAGCGGGGGCTGGCGGTCACCTTCAGCGTGTTGACCAAGTAGGCCCAGTCCTGTTTCAGATCTGCTGACAGGGTCGCAGCGTTGGCACCGGAGATGTCGTACATGACTGCGAAGACTCGACCGTTGTCGAGGGCGCCCTTCATCACACTCTTCGCCACCTTGTCGCGCAACGCCTTGAACTTGGGGTCCTTGAGCTCCGACACGAAGCGCTGCAAGAACACGCCATCGATTCCGGCGGTCTTCATCCAAGCGAAGTGACGCACGACGCTGGCCTCGGTCCACGCCGAGTAGAGTTTGGCGGGCTTGCCCGCCAGAGTCAGATTGGTTGGAAAGAGCTCGCTGTCAGCAAACTCCGTCAGATCCGGCCACATCTCGAAGGTGAGGTTCGCGGGATCTGGCGATCCGTTCTTGAACCAATGCACCCAGCGATCCGTCGGTGACCCATCACCCTTGCAGGCGAACCAGCCCTGGTAGCCGTATAGCAGTTTCTTGTCGATGCTGTTCGGGTCGACGCCCGCGGGCGCGCCGCCGGCTCCGCCGGTGGCGCTGCCGGCGCTACCGCCGCTCGACGTTCCACCGCTGCTAGCGCCGCCGGTGGCAGCGGCGCCGCCGCTGCCGCCGGCGGCGCTCCCACCCGTTCCGGCGCCGCTGCTTCCAGCCGCGCCGCCCCCCGCAGACGCACCGCCCGTATTGGAAGCCGTCCCACCATCATCGGAGCCACAGGAGAGCACCAAGAGCCCGGCTAGAATCGCGAAGCGCATGACGCTCAGCGTGCCGCCCTTTGCCGGGTCTGTCGATGCATCGAGGCCGGAGATCACTTTTTGTGATCAATCCAGCGCGCCCCGAGCACTCCCAGGCAGATGGCAGGCAAATACTTGTTCTTGGGTTCGGCGCTGATAGGTCTTTTGAGCGTCGCGTGTGGCGGCTCCACAGATGGAGACCTGTACGCCACCGGGGGCGCCAGCGGCGCCGCCGGGGCCGGCGGCGCTGCTGGTAACGCGGCGGCCGCGGGCGCGGCCGGCGCAGCGGGTAGCAGCGGCACCGACGCAGTGGGCGGGGGCGGAACTGGTGCCACCAGCGGCGCCGGAGGCGCGGGCGCCGCGGGCAGCAGTGGCGCGAGCGGATCAGGAGGCGACGGCGCGACTGGCGGCAGCGGCGCGGGCGGAAGTGGCGCCGCTGGTTCCGGCGGCAGCAGCGCGACTGGCGGCAGCGGCGGCAGCGGCGCGACCGGGGGCGGCACCAGCACTCAGCCATGCTTCTTCGATAGCGAGTGCCCAACCGGCCTGTGCGGCCAAAAGCTCTCGCATTGCATCACTCCGCTCGAAACTGGCCAGCCCTGCGGGCGGGACAAGGAATGCAAGTCGGCGCTGTGCAATTGGAAACTGGACCAGTGCAGCAGCCCGGCTGCGTCCGGCTCACCCTGTGCCCGCGACAAGGAGTGCTCCAGCGGGATCTGCAACTGGAAGCTGAATCAGTGCTCCAAGCCGCTCTCCGCAGGCGGAGCCTGCGTGCGCTCCAGCGAGTGCATCAGCGGCAAGTGCTCGAACTTTCAATGCAAGTAGGCCCAGGCGAAACTGACGAGCTTCGAGCAAATCAGCGTCAGGAATTCAGGGCAAGCAACGGTGGCGCGTCACGTCGATGTGATTCTCGGTGTAGCGTTGTGGTCCCGTCTTGGACGGGCGCTTGCTTCCCGCGGAAACTTCTTTTACGCGCCCTTCGACCTCGAGCTTGCCGGAGCACTCCAGCTTGCCAGCGACGTAGATCACGGTCTGGTCGTCAGGGGCCAGATCGAAGTACTCAGCGTTCTTCCCGGGCACCACCCCCATCACATGCTGCCAGGGCGTATCCGAAATCCGGCCCACCGCCGTCACTTCGAGTCCGTCGCGCCACTCGCTACGCGGAACCTGAGGGGGCTTGCGACGCGGAGGCGCAGCCTGCTCTGCAGCTTTCGGCTGTCCCGACGCCGTGGGCACGCTCACCGTCGGCTCGCTTCCGCCCGGGGGGCTCTTCTGACAGCTTGCCGCAGCCAGCAGGATCAAGCTCAGGAAGACGCGGCGCCGCATGCTCTCTGCCTACGGTGAAGAGTCGCCGCGTGCAAGCGCACCATGGAGCGTACTAGCCTGCGGCCGTGCACTGTCGCGGGCGGATTGCCCTATCCGCACTGGCCCTTGCCAGTGCGCTGCTTTGCGCGCCTCGCGCTGCCGCAGGCGACGAGACCTACGTCGTGGCCGAAGGCTGCCCGCCGCGCGAGGATTTCGATCGCAAGTTGCGCCAGAGGTTGGGCGAAGATCAGCCGGGCTCCTACACGACGCAGGTTCGCGTGGAAAAGGGCGGTGCTGAATACCGCGGCACCGTGCGAGTCACGACGCGCAACACTTTGCGCGTGCGTACGCTCTCGGCCGCTTCTTGCTCCGAGCTTGTCGACGCCCTCGCCCTGAGCGCCGCGCTGTCCGTGGAAGACGTGGAGCGCGAGGCGGGTCAGACCCCGCCAGCCAAGGAGCCACAAACCTCCCCAAACCCCAAACCCAAACCCATCAAGCGGGAGCCGCTTCGTTTCGGCGTGGGCCTGTCGCTGCCCTATCGATCCACGGTGGGTCCGGATGGCGCCGTGGGAATCGGCGGCCTGCTGACCCTCGAGGCTCCCGGAGAGGGTTTTGCTCCGTCCATGGTGCTTCACGGCTACCGCCACTCGGCCACGGCGCGGGGCTCCGTAGGCTCGGCAGATCTGACGACTTGGGGCACGGCCGTCGACGCGTGCCCGCTGCGCTTCGGCACTAATCTCTCGCTCGTACCCTGCCTCAGCTTCAAGATCGCATCCCTGAGCGCCGAGGCGCGCGGCGTCAGCTTTCCAAAGGATTCCTCGCGAGTGACCCTGGCCGTTGGGGCGGGCACCCGGGGACGCTTTGTCGTCACGCCGAGGTTTGCCCTGAGTGCAGAGTTGTTTCTGCTGCTACCTCTGGGTCGCCACAGCTTCAGTTTCGATACGGGAGAGCGCGTGTTCGAAACGCCCAGTGCCGGCGCCCGGGCGGCGCTGGCAGCCGTCTTCTTCATCCTTTAGCGGGGCGCATCGCAGTCAGAGCACTTTGGACCAAGGGGTGCTCTCCCCGTCGCCACATGGCCACGATGGGAAAGCGCGTGCCCGGCCCCGTCATGCGTTTGGAGGCTACGCCGACAACAGACGGACCCCGGCGATCGAGCCAGGGAACGACCGAAAACCCGAGCCCCGCGGCCACGAAGGCCAAAATGGCGTCCACGGAGCTGGCCGAGACGGTGCGACGGGGAACGCCGACGTGCTCTTCGAGGGCGCGCATCTGTAGGCCGTAGTGAGGAAGCGTGGGGTGATAGCTGACGAAGGGCAGCTCAGCAAGGCCGGCAAGATCTCCGCGGCGCACGCTGCGGTGCTCGGTGGGCACGACCAGAAACGCGTAGCTCGTAGCGACCTTGCGATGCTCGACGTCACTCGGGAATTGCTCGCAATGATCGACGATCAGATGCGCTGCCCCGACCCGCAAACGCTCGAAGTCGACGACCTGAAGCTCCTGCACGTCCACCAAGATGTCCGGTCGAAGCCGGCGAAGCTCACGCACCCAACCCGGCAGCAGCCCGCGTAGCACCAATCCAGAAGCGTCAATTCGAAGCAAGCCTCCCATGCGCTCGCTGCGGATCGCGTCCACTATGCGCGGCAACTGCTCGAAGAAGGGCCGGCAAAAGCCGAACAAGCGCTCCCCGGCTGCGGTGAGGCACACTTCGTCTTTCGCAACGCGTTCAAACAGCGCCGCGCCCAACTCGGCCTCCAGCTTCTTCACCTGTTGGTACACGCCGGGCTGGCTGATGGGATACGGGAAGGCCTTGGCGGCTCGAGTGTAGCCACGCTCCTTGGCGACCCAGTAGAAGCCTTCCAGGCGTCCCAGATTCATAAGTATAGCTTATTAATAGTGGCATTATTAATCCAGGAGGATTCGACGTGAGCCTGCGTAGATAGGGCCATGCAACGCACGAACATCGGCGTCCTCGCTGGCGCCGCACTGGTTTTGGTAGGATTTTGTATGGGTTGGCTGGGCCTCCGCGGCCTAGGCGCGGGCGTGTTCATCGACGGCTGGCAGCTGATCTCCACCATGAAGTCCCGGGGCGTGGCGTTCTATGCCCTGTACTTGCTTCCCGTAGGCGCCATCGCCGCGCTGCTGGCGTCCTTCTTCCACCGGCGACTCGCCGCCAACCTGGGCGTTTGGGTGGGTGGCGGCTTTTTCGTCTGGGCGCTTTTCGAACTCGTCTACCTGCTATGGCGCACGACCTTCGCGGGCCTGTGGCTGACGGCCTTTGGCGCCATGGTTCTGGTGCTCGCGGGCCTCAGCAGCCGGGTGACAGCGACATGAAGACCGAACTCTGCACTGTCGCGCTACTGCTGGGTGCACTCTTAGCCTGCAAGTCGAAGCATGGAGTCAACGGAACCATCACCGTCAACGGAGCTCCTTTCACCGCCGAGCAGTGCAACGTCGCCGAAGTGAAGATGGACATGGGCGGTGGCGCCGCGAGCGTGACGCGGTCGGTCACCTTGGTCGATGCCGCCAAGCGGCGCCTATCCTTCAGCGACGCGGATGGAGTTGCGGTCAGCTTCAGCGATGGGCACGACTTCCCGCTCAATGCGGGTCGGGGCTGCGGTAGCATTCATTTTTCCGGCCCCGTATCGGACCCTGGCGCGTTGAAGGTGACGCTGGACCTCGATTGCCGCGGCGGCGGCATCGAGACCCAGGCGATGGCGGAAATCACGGGTTGTGGCAGCTATGGCCCCAAGCTGCTGCCGTGACACCTTGGATGTCGCCGGAGCATTGCGGGGGAGGGCGCCGAGGGGCAAGGTGGCGACCGCTGCCACTCGCGGATTCCCATACTCACTCCGCTGCGCGGGTCGACGCGCTCGTGCGTGCTCAACCTGCGCACGCGGCGCCTAATTGGATGGTTTTGGAACCACCGTGCCGATGCTGGCGCACGAACGGAATGGCGCTGCTTTGCTTTGGGCACTCATGCAGCTGCATGGATGGGCGCGCTCGGTCGAGCCCAGACTTCGCACGCGGCGCTTGATTGGATGATTTGTTTTTTTTGGGTCGCATCGCTTTCGCAACCAGGGCCACTACTCTCGAAATAGGCCACGCGAGGGCGCTGGGTTCCTGCGGCTGACGGCCGAGTCGGCGTTGTACGTGGGCTGATAGGGAGAGGACTGGTTCTACGTGCTGAGCCCAAGGTCCCAGGGCGGGTGGGCAACTTGGTCGGCACGCTGGAGACTTCAGTTGCGCGAAATCTGTACGGCGCCCACCCATCGGGGCGGGAACACTTTGTCGGCCGACCGCGGTGCTGAGTTGCGGAGATTCGCGCCGGCGACTGAGGTCGTGTCGACTAGACAGGGCTGCGATGCGGGCGGGCCTTGGGGGGCCCGCCACATCCGCACCTCCGCCGGTGCGCCGGCGCTGAGGTTGTCTGCGCAATGTCGTGACGTTGGCGAAAACTATCTGAAAGTGTGAGGCACTTTGTGCTTGACGGGTGCCTGGGCGACGTCGTTTCGAGTTTCGAGACCAGCAATTCAAGTGCGCGGTGGGCGCGCGAGATCGAAGCCCAAGGGCGCTTTGACTTCGAAACGACTTCGCGGGTGGCCGCATCACCGAAACGAGGGCTGTGAGCCAGCAGTGAAGGAAAACATCCCCATGTTACGAAAGAAACATGGAAACTCTCGACTCTCTCAGCAACGAACAACTCCTCGCGCGGCTGCCGGTGCTCTGCTCCGAGGAGCGACGGGCGACCGCTGAGGTCATCGTGTATTTGGCGGAGGTTGAGCGTCGAAAACTCTACCTCCAGGAGGCCTGCTCCTCGCTGTTTGCGTTCTGCGTCGAGCGCCTTGGCTACTCGGAGCAAGCTGCTCTGAAACGAATACGCGTAGCTCGCCTGTATCTGGAGCTGCCGCAGATCCTCGATGAGCTGAAGAGCGGGGCGATTCACCTGACCGGGCTCTTCCTGCTCTCGGGTCATCTAACCGAAGACAATGTGGAGTCGCTGCTGACCGAGGCTCGCGGCAAAACCCGGCGTGAGCTCGAACTCGTGCTCGCTCGATGGTTTCCCAGGCCTGACGTCCTGGCCAGCATCACGCCGCTCGGGGCGGGATCAGCTTGTCCCGGGATAGGTGCAGTCGCCACTGACCCCGCGAAGAATGAAGGTCCTGCAGACGCGGCTGACAGAGTTACCTATCCTGGGACAAGCGATTGCCCCGACGGCGCCGGAACCGCGAGCGGCGCTACCTATCCTGGGCCGAGTGGATGCCGCGGAAGCGGACGAAAACAGGCTCGAGTGCAGCCGCTCTCCGCGCAGAGTTACCGCGTGGAATTCACCGCTAGCGCGGAGCTTCACGCGAAGCTCGAGCGCGCCCAGAACTTGCTCAGCCACGCTGTGGCGCCGGGGAACCTGGGAGAGCTCTTTGAGCGTGCGTTGGACGAGCTAATCGCGAAGGAGACCAAGCGCCGACAGGGCGCAGTGAGCGACAAGCCCCGCAAGCTCCGGCCGCTCAAAGAAGACTCACGACACGTGCCGGTCTCGGTGGCTCGAGAGGTCTGGGAGCGCGACGAGTCCCAATGCACCTTTGTCGACGCGCACGGACGGCGCTGCAGTGAGAAACGCTATGTGACTCTGGAACACGTGGACCCACATGCGCGTGGTGGCCCGCCCACTGCGGAGAACCTTTGCCTGCTCTGCAAGCCCCACAACCAAGACGCGGCCAGGCGAGAGTTCGGCGAGGAGCATATCCGGCGCAAGCAGCGAGAGCGCGAAGCGTATTCGAAAGCGGGAAAAGTGTTGGTTGGGCTCGGATTCAAACGCAAGCAGGTCAACTCCGCACTGGACACGCTCCGAGAGCGCGGGATTGAGCCCGAGGTCGAAGCACTGCTGCAACAGGCCGTCGTCTTGCTGCATCCAGTCAAGCAGATCGCACCGCACCCTGGCGCCGCCGCGAAGCCAGCTGAGTCGAGGGCTCACGCTGGGCCGCGCCGCGCTCCTGCGCAAGAACCCATCGCGCCGCAGCTATGCGACTGACGGCCGCAGCGAACGTACAGAAAGCTTTGACTCGCTCGGCTCCCATTTGTGCGAGTCCCAGGCGCGCGGCTCGCACTGCGCGCTCTTCCCCTGACACGCACGGCGCCGGCGCCCCGGCGGAGGTGCGGATGTGGCGGGCCCCCAAAGGCCCGCCCGCACCGCAGCCCCACCAGACGAGACGGCGCCAGTCGCCGGCGCTTTCTTTCGCAACTCAGCATCGCGGTCGTCCGACGCGTTGTCCCACCCGGGGTGGGCCTCCGTACAAAGATCGAGCAACTGAATCTGCAGTGGGCCGAACAAGTTGTCCTCCCACCCTGGGATTCTTGTGTGTGCAGTTTGTCGTAGGCCGGCATTCCCCTGTCAGCCTGCCGTGATGCGGCGGAGGAGTGTGCCGGTCTCAGCTGACGCCGGGAGCTTCAACCTTCGCCAGCGACGGCCAGCGAAGGTGCGCCGCGCCTCAGGCACGGACAGTCCCTCCCCTGGGGAGGCCAGCCGACTTCCTGCGGGTGATGCCCCACCTCGCACCGCGACGAACTGTCGATGACGGCAGGTTTCGGCACATCCCCAAAAACCCCTGATCGGAGGCGATCGGAGGCGGCTTGCGGATTTGGTGATCAAACCGGGTCCGTGGGGTCACTCCTGGTCGGTATGCTCGTCGCGGCCGCTCACCCGGCACCCCGTCCCATGTCGCCCCCGCCCCCTCCCGGAGCTGTGCAGCAGGCTCGTGCCCGCGACTTCGTCATGACCCACACGGGGTTCGTGAGTCGGGTGCTTTGGGCGGCTGGGGTGCCACGCTCGGCCATCGACGACGCCGCCCAGCAGGTCTTCATGGTGGCGCTGAAGCAGTTGGACGAGCTGCGCGACGAGCGAGCGTTCCTGTACAGCGTCGCAACTCGCACCGCCAAGGCTACGCGACGCAAGGAAGCCAAGAGTGAGCTCGGGTCGGATCCTGACGCGGCGGCTGCCCTCAGCGACGGACAGCCATCGCCGGACGAATTGGTCAATCAGAAGCGGGCGCGGGCGCTGCTCGACGAAGTGCTGGAGTCGATGCCAGAAGATATCCGCACGGTGTTCGTGCTGTATGAAATCGAGTCCCTCACCATGGCAGAAATCGCCGAAGCGCTGGAGACCCCACCGGGCACAGTGGCCTCTCGGCTTCGGCGGGGTCGGGAGATGTTTCAGGCAGGGGCGAAACGCTTGCGAGCGAGAGACGGTTTTGGAGGTGGCTCATGACTGATCCCGAGCGCTTGCTCGCATCCAGCGACGACGCCACGGAGCTCGCGTTGTTGCGCGCTGCCGTGGACGATCCGGAACACGAGGGGCGCGCGGGGCGGCTCTTGGCAGCGCTGGGCATCGATCCCCTGCCCCCGGGTGGTCCCGACGGCGACGGGGGCGGCAGTGATGCTTCAGGCGGCGGCGAACCGGGCGGGGGCGATCTTGGCGGGCAGGGCGAGCTACCAGGTGGCGACGCGGCACCTCTGCCCGGAAACGCCGGTGGCGCTCTGGGCGCCGGGGCTCAGGCGAGCATTGCGCCGGCTGCGACGGGTTTTGCGGGAGCGAAGTTGGGAGCCCTGGTGCTCGCCGGTGCGGTCGTCGGAGCTGCGGCCATCGTGGCCTGGCCCGAGCCGATCACGCGGCCGTTGGAACGCGCCCAGCCGGTGCCTAGTGCGATCTTCGTTGTCGAAGCGCCCGCTGCGCCAACACCGACGCCAGCGCAGACCGCGCCGCCGCCGGCAACAGCGGACCCACCGACGCTTGCCCCCCCGAAGCGGCCCCCCAGGCCACCAGCCGCGGGCAGCACTCCCTCGCCCGCGCCGCCCAAGCCCGCAGCAGCGCCGGGGCTCGCCGCCGAGATCGCCGCGCTGGATCGAGCCCGCGGCGCCCTTCGTCGCGGGGATCGCCCGGCGGCCCGGGCGGCATTGAACGACTATTTCGCGCGCTTCCCCTCGGGAACCCTGGCGCCGGAAGCCCGGGCGCTCGCGCGCAAAATCGACAAAAAGTGAACCTGCGGACAAAATGCGTGATCAAACCGCGATGCTCGCGTCACTCCCGACCATGAAGAACCTTTTTCGCGCTCTCGGTTACGGGGCGGCATTGGTCGCGACCGTGGCGTCGTCGGCTTGTGGCAGCGAGGACGCCAATTTGGGCGGTAATGGTCGCCAGGAGTGCGGCCAGTACAATTGGCGAACACCCACGGACGGCTTCGTGACCTGCCCGGGTGCGGCGGGCTGCGCATGCGGAGCCGGCGAGGTGTGCTGCGCCGACCAGCAGGGGCCGACCCTCGGAAACGCTCGCTGCACTGCCCTGTCCGCCTGCCCAACCTACGCCTTTGGTTGTGACGGCCCCGAGGACTGCCCCAGCGGAAAGGTGTGTTGTGCTTTTGGCAACGCAAATGCTGGCGGGTCCGAATGCAGAGATCCGAAAAACTGTTTCTTCTCGAGCAAGGAGCTGCACGTGTGTCGCTCGGAAGCCGAATGCGACGGCCTGGAGAGCTGCACCCCCGCAGACCCCGGCGCCTTCTGGGACGGCCTGTTGGCGCGCTGTGATCTCTAGTCGACTGGGGCTCGGGTCAGGGCCAGAACGCGATCAGGAAAATCTGGAAACGCCTTTTCCACGTTCTTTCGTTCTCTGCGCTTCTTGGGCGGGCGACGCATGCGCACGGCGACGAGCTTCTGTTCCGGTACGATGACCAGGAACTGCCCCAAAGAACCGTGAGCGTAGGTGCCGACGAAGCGCCCGTAGCTGAAGCGCGCATCCGGCAGTTTCTTGGCGTAGACCTCTTCGCTGAGCACTTTCAAATTACGATCGCCGCCGAAGGCTTCCCGCAAAGCTCGAACGAACCCCAATTGAGACACGAAGGGCTTGCCCTTGAGCGGTGTCACCCGCCGCACGACCTCCTCGGGCACGCCCGCGGAACGCCACTTGGCGAGGATCGCCTCGTCGATGACCCGCTCGGTCCGATCGGGCAAACGCCACCACAGGGCCGCCATGGGTTTGTGCGGAGGTTCGATGGGTGCTGGCGTCTCGGTGACGCGTTTGACCCAGGCCGCACTGAGTACGCGGCGATCGGCATAACGACCCTGACCGAGGACGAGTTCGCCCAGCTTCGCCAGATCCTTCGGCAAGAGGTGCAGACCCGCCAAGCCATGAGCCTGGCCCCGGGAGTCGACACTCCACACGAAACGCTTGATGCCCAGAGGTTCGAATAGACACTCCTTGGTCGCAAGCTCCGTGCTCTTGCCCGCAGCGCGAGCGATCACGCCCGCAAGCAGGTTGCTGGCGCGGTTGCCGTATTCGTAGTGCGTGCCAGGGGGCGCCATCAGTTTCGAGGAAAGCGCGTGATCGATGAAGCTCTTGGCCCGGTAAATCTGCGCGGTGCTCTTGCCTTCATCCAAACCGCTGGAATGGGTGAGCAGATGGGAGACGAGGACTTTGTCCTTGGAAGAGTTTTTCCAAACCGGGAAATGCTCAGAAACCGACTGTTCTGCTCGCAGCTTACCCTGGTCGACCAGACAGCCAACCACCAAGGCCAGCACGCTCTTGGTGATGCTCATGCTCTGAATCGGCGACCGACGCGGCGACAGCCATGCCTCCAGCAGGGGTTTGCCGTCTTGGCGAACCACGAGGGCATCTGAAGCGTTGCCGCGAGCCTCTTGCTCGAGCTGCTTCAGCGCGTCGAGGTCGACGGCTCGATACGGGTTGTGTGACGCGACCGCAGCGGCGTCGGGTTGAGGCGCAGGAACCACCGCCGAGCTGGGCGCGACGGTGGCCGCGGGCATCGACGACCGCGGGGGCGGGAGTGGAGCGGGCGTGGTCGGTGGAGTCTCCCGATCGCACGCGAAAGCCATGGCGACCAAGGCCGCTGCCACCGCGACTTGCCCCACGTCGAGCGGACCCGCAGCCTCGCGCCCTACGCGGTCGAACTGACGTCTGGACAACCGGCTCACTCGGGGTCGATGCGGCGAACACTGCCGCCGGCTGTGATGTACAGCTCTCCGTAGGCATCCTGCCCGAAGGAGGTGATGCTTTTCACGGACGTGCCCGGATTGATGTCGCTCGTGATCTCTTGCTTGCTGGCTGCGGAGCTGCCCGTCCAGCGGAAGGACCAAAAGCGGCCGCTGCAGTAGTCCGCGTACAGATAGGTTCCGCGCAGCCACGGGATCTTGGAGCCACGGTAGACGTAACCGCCGGTCACGGAGCAGCCCTGGCTGTGGGGATACTCGGCTGCGGGAAGCACTTTGCCACTCTGGTCACATCCCGACGATGGATTGAAGCACTTGGAGGCTTCCATCACGCGCCAACCGTAGTTTTTGCCACTGGCGGAGCTCGCCGGCTCGACGTTGATCTCTTCCCATGCGTTCTGGCCCACGTCCGCAATGTACATATCGCTGTTGCAGGCGTCGAAGCTGATTCGATAGGGGTTGCGCAGGCCGTAGCTCCAGAGTTCTGGCAGCGCGCCACCGCCCGTCATGTTGCCGCCGGGGATGCCGTACTGCTTGCCGCCGGTGGTGGTGTCCACGTCGATGCGCAACATCTTACCCATCAGGGTGGTCAGCTTCTGACCGTTGTTTTGTGGGTCGCCCCCACTGCCACCGTCACCCAGAGCAATGAACAAGCGGCTGCCGTCGTTGGGCTTGAACTCGATCGAGCCGCCGTTGTGATTGCTGAAGGGTTGGCTGGCTGTGAGCAGCACTTTTTCTGAACTCGGATCGGCGGTGTCCGATGCCGCGTTGGGCGACGCCTTGGTGCCAGCAACGAACTCGCTGATCACGGTGCTGCCGGTAGGAGCCGTCGCCGTGTTGCCACTGCTGTAGTGCACGTAGAAGCGCGCGTTGGACGCAAAGTTCGGGTGGAAAGCGAGACCGAGCAGCCCGCGTTCGTTGGCGTTCGTCGTGACTCGCCCCGAAATGTCCAAAAACGGCGTCGACACCTTGCTGCCGTTCTTGATCAGCAGGATGCGTCCGTTCTTTTGGACCACAAACAAGCGGGCGCCATCACCCTTGGGACTTTTGGCGAGCAGCGGCGTGCTGTAGCCGGTAGCCACGGTGGTGAGCTTGAGGTTGCCAGCCGCACCGCTGGCCGCCGTGCAGTTGAAGGCTGCGGTCCCCCCCGTGCCGCCGCCCGTTCCAGCGGTGCCACCCGTCGCGGCGCCACCCGTGCCCGGGGTGCCGCCCGTCGCGGCGCCGCCGGTTCCTGCCGTTCCACCAGTAGCGGCGCCTCCGCTGCCAGCCGTGCCACCGGTCGCAGCGCCTCCGCCGCCACTGGCCCCTGCAACCCCGCCGGAGCCCGCGACGCCGCCGGAGCCGGACGCCGCCCCAAAGCCGCCGCTGCCTCCAGTGGTTCCGCCGCCGCCTCCACTGGCGCCCCCGCTGCCGCTGCTGGCGGCGGCGCCGCCGTCCTTGACTGGTGAACCGCCGCTGATGTCGCCGCTGCAAGACGCAACACCGGCGCACAGAGAAGTGATTCCCCCCAAAACGACGAAGCGCGACGCTCGCTGGCTCATGACACCTCCAACAAGCGTTCAGACTACGACACCGCGCTCGGGCTCGCCAGAGTCGTTCTTGGCTAGCGGATCAGCTAGCCATTGTGTCACGAGCAACTTGCCATCGTCCTGAAACGACTTCGCCAAATAGGCGAGCGGCGGCGCCACACCGTGTGGCCACCGCCGCTGCGCATTGCCCCCCCCGCCGCACCAGGAGGCTAGTTGCGGCGACAGGTCAAGGGTTGGGCTGCCTCCTAGGGACGCACGAGCAGAGTGGTTGGGTTATTGCCCGTGACCGCCTTGATGGAGTCGAAGAGCAGCTGCCGCGTGTACTTCGGGTTGTGAACACCATTATCACCACCGCGGGCGATCAACAGGTAGTTGTACAGCGCTCCGGCTTCGTCCGCCGTCAGACCCGTGGCGCCCGGCCGGGTGTGGTCGTGGCCGTAGTCGTCGTCGGCCAGCTGCCCTGCCGTGAGCGGGCCATAGGGCGCCGAGCTATCCTGGGTGAGCCAGCCCTTGGTGTTCAGCGCTGCACGAAGCTCGTCGATGGTGAGCTTCATCGCTGTCACTGCGCTGTTGATGTTGAAGTCCGTGGCGCCCGTGTGGCATCCAGCAGCGTTACACGTGCTGACCTTCGGGTAGAACGAGTGGTCGCCGATGTTGCCGTTCGCCACGACTCCGGGCATGTGGCAGCTCACGCAACCCGACGCGATGGTCGAGTGCGTCCCCGAACCGTAGGTGAGGCCGGTGTACTCGTAACCACCCTTACCGGAGTAGATGTCCGTTTGCGGCCCCTCGTGCGGTCCCCAATAGCGGTGGAAGATGCTGGTGCTGGCACCGATGTAGTTGGTCACGTCCTTGCGAGACTTGTGACACCACACGCAGGCGTTGCCCGCTCCGAAGGCACCAGCTTTCGTGCCGTCAACCGTTCCGACAGCCGAAGACGTCTCGATGTACGCCTCGTCTGTGGCGCCCGTGGGCACGCGCAGCGGGAAGGCGCCGGCGGTATAGACCGCACCGGTGTTGTGGGGATCCGTTGCGGCAGTGACACTGTGGCAGGTCACGCAACCGACCTGAGCGACCGTAGTCTGGCCAGCGTAGGTGGCTTCCGCGAACTTGGTGCTCGTGCTGTCTAGGTAGCCCAGCTGCCCGTCCTTGACGTTGGTCGGCCCAGCCGTGCCCTTGAAACCAACGTTGCCAGCTACACGCTGCTCGATGGCGTCCGAGGCGTGGCAGCTACCGCAGTTGCGGGCGCCGGTCCACGAGGCGACTTCTTCGCCACCGAGGCTGGCGGTGTAGACCGCAAAGTGCGTGCTGGTCTTCCACTGCTCCACGATTCCGGTGAATCCGTGGCAGGGCGAGAGACAACCTGTGACCAAGCCGCCATCGGGGGTACCACCGCCATCAGCGCCGGGGCCTGCGGGGCCGGCAGGGCCGGCGGGGCCTGCGGTTCCGGCGGGGCCTGCGGTTCCGGCGGGACCGGCGGGCCCCTCGGCACCGGCGGGGCCTGTCTTGCCGTCCGCACCGTCGCTTCCGCTACAGCTGGCAAGCAACGCAATCAGTCCCCCCACGCCCAGTATCAATCCCGTTTTCATGAGTTTCACTCCTATGACCCTTTGACCCGGCTCTCGCGCATGCAAGGACAGTGACAACGAGCCCAAGCGTGCTCATACACAGCAGCTATCGATTGGAAAAGCCGAATTCTCAGCATTTTATTGCAGTGACGGGTGGGCGCTCGTGTGCGGAATAGTGCGTGACGTAGGTCAAGAATTTGCGCAAGCCGTGCGCGCTCGGGTGGCGTTATCCGCAACGGAAGCGCGTTTGTTTCGGGGCGCAAAGTTCAACATCCACCCGCGATTCTTAGACAGCGGGTGTCATGGGTTTGACACCGGTTGGCGCCGGGGCGCGCTCGACCGCTGCCACGCGGGCTGGCGTTCAGGCAACGAGGCGCGACGCAATTAGGTGCCGTCGTCAGGATCCGCCGCACCAGGCCGTGTGGAAAAGGGACCCTCCGGCGGCGGCTCGAGCCCGTGCGCAGTTTGCCGCGGCGTGGTTCGCACCATGTCGACAAGAATGGCCAGCAAGTAACAGAGAAACGCAGCGCCCCCGAGCACCTGACCCACGCTCATGGCTGCAATCACCGGCAACGGCGACGGGTCCAAGATGGACCAAGACATCAATGCGAGACCCAGAAGCGCCAACACGCAACCGACCTGGAGCAGGCGGCTGACGGAGCGTTGAACCAGGGTCTTGGTGACCTTGTTCATGGCATTGGCTCCGGTCCGCTAGCCGCAGGTCGCGCGCTGCCCGCAGTGGGCACGCCGCTCGCTGGAGCGCTGCCGGCCGTCGGCGCGCTGCCGCTCGGCGCAGCGGAAGCCTTGGGCTTCTTGCCGGATCGAGCCTTCGACTTGCGTTTCTCTTCTTCCGTCTTGGTGAAGGGATGTGCGAAGCCGTGACATCCTGCGCTAGCGCAGCTGACTTCGTTCTTGTCGAGCTCGGCCTTGAGCGACTCGTGATCTGGCACGCGCCGCCAATCGTGCAGCGTGCTGGTGTGGCACTGCCGACAATTGAGATTGTCGTAGGGCTTGTTCAGACGGATCTTCTGCTTGGCGTCCTCTAAGGACATCCCGCGATAGCCGCTGAGGTAGTAATGGTAGACATGCATCATGCCGCCGGCTTTGGTCATGGCGTAGCCGTACATGCCGTAGTCCGCGTGGCAGACGTAGCAGCTGTTACCGCCAAAGAACGGGTTGCGCGAATGGCGCGCCGCCAAGGACTGCGACCTGCCATCCCCGGAGTTCTCGAAGTGCTCGGTCATCACGTGACATGATCCGCAGAACTCGCGCTGGGTCGTTGCCTCCATTCCCGCAACAGTGCTCGCGGTGGCCGAGAACGCCGGGAACACGCCAAGGCCGAGAAGTAGCATCACCTTGGAGCGCAGGTCGATCACCGGGCGCACCACCAGGTAGCCGATCAAGATGGCCGCCGCGATCCCTGCGCACCCCAGTGCGACGTAGCCAAGCCAGTGCTGCTCCACGATGCGGCGAGTATTATGGGTAAGCACGCCGGACGGCAAGTCCCTCGCATTGACCAGAACCCACGCAATATTCGCGCATACACTTTGTCGGCGCAATTGCCTGGCGCAGCTATGATGCAGGCTTAGTGAACCGATCCGACTTCGCGTTGTCCATGCTGCTCGCCGCTGCCATACCCCTGGCGCTGCTAGCGGCTTGTGCGGACGCCGACTCCCATGCTGGCAGCGCTTCGGTGGGCAAGGGGGTGAACATCCCAGCAAGCTGGATGGAGTCGCGACTCGTTAGTGGTCACCACCTGCACGTGTTGGTCGAGAAGATCGCTTGTGCCAAGTGCCACAACATCACCGAAGACTCCGTGGCGGAAGTGCGAAAGGACGCTTGCATCGAGTGCCACGAGGACGAGTCCCAGTCCGTTCACGCAGAGAAGGGTGCCAAGGAGCGCTGGGGACCGAAGGCCAAGAGTGATTGCCTCGACTGTCACGCCTTCGTACTGGGTGACGACTTTGACGGTGGCACAGACGCCGGCCCGGATGCGGCCATCGAGCCACACCCCGCTGGCGACTGCGGGCGCTGCCACAAGGAAGCGCAGGGCGACACGCCGGCGGTCGAGGTTCACGGAACCCGAGAATGCTTGAAGTGTCACGATCCCCACGCTGGGCAGAAGCCAAAGTCCGCCCCTTGCAGCGAGTGTCATGGCGACACGGAAACCACCCACGCGGCGGAAGGCCGCGGTCTGGTCGAGGTATGCACCACCTGCCATCAGAGCCAGCACGGCTTGGCCAGCGACGCGAAGGACGCTTGCGCCAAGTGCCACGCCGAAGAAAAGCCGACGATTCCGGCGGCAGCCCTATTCGAAGGCCACAAGGAATGCATTGCCTGCCACCAGCCCCATCGTTTCGGCAAAGCCGAGGCGGTGCTGTGCACCAGCTGCCATGACGGCACCCGGACCATCGGCGCGCCTCGGGTGCGTGATCACGGGCGCTGCAACAGCTGCCACGCCGCTCATGACGTGAAGAACAGCCCTGATCGAGCCTGCGCTGCCTGCCACAAGGACAAGAAGCCGGATCACCCGAAGAAAGGCAACGCGGGCACCTGCGTGGGTTGCCACGATCCCCACCCGCCGGCGAACCGCCGCCACTCCCGCGCACGCAACTGCAGTAGCTGCCATCAAGAGGCGCACTCGGAACGCGCCTACCACGGCGGCACGGACTGCAAGCAGTGCCACACGCCACACAATTTCAAACGCGCGCTCTCGAACCTGGCCGCATGCAGCGCTTGCCACGCCAAGCAGGTAACCGTTGCCCGTCGCCTGAGCGATCACACGAATTGCCAAAGCTGCCACCAGGGCTTGCCGCACAAGCCCAGCGCGCGCTCCGCAGCTTGCGTCAAATGCCACGAGACGTCCCATAAGCAAGTAGTCAAGGGACACACCAAATGTTCGAAGTGTCACGAGCCCCACGGCGGCCAAGTGCGTACTGCGTGCCGGGACTGCCACAAAGAAGAACACCGGACCGCGCCGGCGGGGCATCAGGACTGCACCAGTTGCCACCAACCGCATAGTGGCTCCGCAAAGTCAGCTCCTTGCGTCAAATGCCACAAGACGGAAGCTAAGTCCGCCCATGGTCTGTTGAAGAAGGGCTGCCAATCGTGTCACCGGCCCCATGGCCCCAGTGGCGTCGCAGGCCCGCCGAGCTGCGGCAGCTGCCACAAGAAGCAAGACCTACCAGGCCTGCACTCCTTCAAAGAGCACTCCAAGTGCAACCAGTGCCATACCGGGCATGGACCCGCGCGGGGCGCGTCCAAAGCCACCTGCCTGAGCTGTCATCGGGCACAGAAGAACCACGAGCCCGAAGCCGCAACCTGCGTGGGCTGCCACCTATTCGGCAAAAACCGCTAGCGGAGCGGGTCGGGCAGGCTTCGGCTTTGCCGCAGGCCGGGTCGGCGCGCCGACCCGGCCGCAGCTCGGCGCGAAGCGGCGAACGGCTTCGTCTAGAAGGTGACGTTGCCGTCCACGTGGGTCGCGGGGTTCGGGAAGGTGAGATTGTCCGCCGCGATGTTCTTGTGACATTGATTGCAGTTCGCAATCTGTGGGTGCCCTGTCGTTGGCGGCAAAGCGTGACAGGCGCCGCACGTCGCCTGGCTGCCATCCACTTTGGTCCACGTGGGAGCGGGGACGCTGCCTCCAGACGTCACGCCCTTCGAAGCGTGACACCAGGTATTGGAACACGTTCCGCTCGAATACGCCGGCGTTGCACCCTTCGCCACCGCTGCGCCGGAGAAAATCAACTCGGCAGGCAACGCGCCAAGATGGTCCGTGTCTTTGTAGTCGGTGGGAACCTCGTGACATTCCTCGCAGGGCACCGGGCGCGATATGGCGGAGCCGGCCAGGTGGGTCTGATGGGCGCCGACCCCGGCAAAGGTGGTGGCGCTGTTGCCGGCCACGTCCAGCGGTGGCGCCGGGTTGGTGCTGCCGTGGCACACGTTGCAGGCCAGATTCGCCAACACATCGACCACACCGTCTACATGGCGAGTGGGATCCTTGATGCTCATGTTGTCAGCAGCCACGACGTCTCCGTGGCACTGGGCGCAATCCGTACGCTGGGGATGGGGCGCTGGGGGCGGTGAACCGTGACAGCTCGTGCAGCTCAAAGGCCCGGCTACGGTCCAATCTGGCGACGGCTGGGTGGTGACTGGGCTCGGGGAATGGCACCAGCTCTCCGCACACGTCTTGGCGGTGCGGTCCCAGGTCGGCGCGCGGCCGCTGGTGGTGGCGACGCCGAGCAACACGACTTCGGCGGGCAAGTCGTCCGCGTGCCCCGGGCTGCCAACTTCCGTTGGCACCGTGTGGCACTCCGAGCACTCGAGCGGTCGGCTAGACATGCCGCCTGACAGGTGCACCTGGTGGGCGCCGACTCCAATGGCGGACACTTGCGTGTTGCCCTGGGTGTCCCTGGGCGGCGCAGAGTTGTCATCGCTGCCATGGCAGTCCGAGCATCCACCGGGCACCGCTTCGACAATCCCGTTGACGTGCAGCTCGGGCGCCACGAACTTGCCGTCGGCACCGATGACTTCGCCATGGCAGCGGCTGCACTCGCTGGACTCCGGATGCGGCGCCGCCGGGGGCAAGGCGTGGCAGCTTCCGCAGGCGTCTTCACTCGAGCGGGGCTTCGTCCACACAGCGTCAGCATCCCGGTGGCACCAGGAGTCAGAGCAGCGCCGAGCTGCGAAGTCGTAGCTCGGCGAGCGACCACCGGTTTGGGCGATGCTGCCAAATCGCAGCTCGGCGGGGCGCGCGTCGTCGGCATGACCCGGGGACTCCGTAGCCTCAGGCACGGTGTGGCATTCGCCGCAGGGAACGGGACCATGGGTGCTGCTGGCCTGCATGTGAAGCTGGTGCGCGCCAACGCCGGGGAAAGAGATGTCCGTGTCGCCAGCCAGGTCGTTCGGCGGAGCAGACCGCGCCAAGAAGTCTCCGTCCCGGCTCGGATCACCGTGACAGCTCGCGCAACGTCGGGCATCCCCGGTCGCGTTTTCATCATCGCGACGTTCCAGACAGCTGGGCGCCAGGGATCCCAAGAGCCCGGCCACGCTGAGCATGGCCCACACTGGGAGCGTGCGCTTCCAGCCTGCGCGTGGCGGCCGCTCTGGATCACTCATGGCAGTACCGACACATTCGGGAGCCTTCCGACTGATTGCTCTTCCAGCCGCCCGGGTGCGGGTTGCCGCCGTGGGCCCCGACCTTGTGGCAGCGTATGCAGTTTGTTGCCCGCCCCCGCTCGTGGCAACTCGCGCACATCACGATGTCGCGGCGGGCGTCACGTCCATGGAAGTTCTTGGACGCTGGGTTGCCCCCGACCCACCCCGGGGGGTGCGGGTTTCGACCCCGCACTCGGTTGCCGCTCACGCCTCGCGCCACATGGCATGAGTCGCAGCTCTGCGTGGTGTGGCAGGTCATGCAACGTGCGGGCTGGGCCTGCGCCTCGATCGCGTGTCGCACCATGAAGTCTCCACGATGCACGAAGGTGCGTTCGACCTTCTCGGGGCGACGCTTCGCCACGGTGAGATTCTGAGCCACATCGTGACAGTCGTCACACTGCGCGCGGCTGTGACAGGACGCGCACATGGCGGCGTTCGCGATGGCTTGGACTCCGTGGCCGCTAGCAAAAGCCTCGTCGTGGCGCAGAAACGTCCTAGGCAAAGTCTGGGATAGCTCCGTGGACTCGTGGCAGGGCGTGCACACTGCCTTGCGCCACTGCTCTTCGTGCTCATGGCAGTCGAAGCACTTGCTCATGGGTGGCACCGGCGACTCACCCCGTTTCACGACGCCGCTATGACAGGGCACGCATTGCCCCTTCAGCGAATCCATCGCGAGGTGTTTCGGGTGGTTGAAGCGGATCGCGCCCACGCTGCGTTTGGCGGGCGCGCTCAGGGCGGCGCGCACCTCGTGTGCGTCGGAGCGGTGACAACGCTCGCACTTCTCTTTGGCCGGCAGACGATGGGCGCGATCGCGCTCTGAGACGGCGTGGCAATCGTTGCACGACAAGCAAGCGGGCTTTCCCGGGACGCCGCAGTCTTGGGTCAGGTGCTGATGGTGGGGAAACTTACCGGGAGCACGATCCGCACAAGCGCCCAGACCTGCGCACACCAACACTGCAACCACGAGAGCCCATGTTCCCCGGGTCATTGGGCTCCTCCTTGGGAGGAAGCATCGAAGACGTACGCGGCTCGAAGCAGGGACTGCGCGTCGAATTTCGCATAGGGGGACTGCGCCAGAGACGCGCCCCAGAGCAAGTTGAACGCCGGACTGAAAGCATAACTCAGGGTGCCTGCGTATACAGTGGACGTCGTGTACCCAGAGATTTCCTCGTCGTAGAAGAACGCGTGAGCCTCCAGAGTGCCCGATAGGCCCGCGTGAATGTGCCGAGCCACCGATGCGCGCAAGGAATGGTAGCCATTGTCGACCGCGACCATTCGCGTGTAGCTCAGACCAACCAGGGTGCGCCTGCCCGTTCCGGGGTGGTACTTCAAGGCAACTCGAGACCGGGCACCGCGCTCACCGTCGTTGTAGAAGTTGACCCAACCGCCACCCGTAATCGAGAAGCGGTCGAAGGGGCGTAGCGTGGCGCGGCCACCCGCTTCGTCGTAGGCGTCAGCGGAAAACACGCTCAAAACACTCTGACGACTCAGGTACAGGGCGGGCTCCGCGTGCAGGTATTCCGCCCCTAGATCCAGCTCCGGAGCTGCATGGTAGTCCGCCCAAACTCGGGCATCTGCGATGTCTTGCGCATCCAACTCGAGCACACCGCTACCCGCGATGATCAGGTCGTCCACCATCAAGAAGCGACCATCAGCGCCTAGGCTGCGATGGGCCAGCTCGCCCTCTTCGTGCTGCTCGTGAAACGAAACCCCGAGTTCGGCCACATTGGGCGAGGCGAAACCGAGACGACCACCACCCAGCCGATAACCGCTGCGGCTTGGTTCGGGCAGTGCGTCGGGATCTCGAATCAGCGTATCTTGAGCGGACCCCAAGTGGTGGTAGCCAGGTCGACCGTCCCAGCGCGGTAGGGCGGTGAGCCCTCCGTACCCCTCCACGCTGAAGCCGCTGAACTGCGCTCCGAGACTCAAGCCGTCGTAGCGGACGTAGCGCGCGGCGCCGCCTGCACGGACCTGGCGGCCCAGGCGCAACTGAAGAAAGTCATGTCGATAGCCGACGTTCGCTAGTTGCACATCGCCGTCGTATTGACGCTCCGTGTCCGCGTCCCCCGGCCATATCCGGCCGTAGGCGGAGAGCTCCACATCCAAGCTGTCCCTGCGCCAGCCCGTATCCAAGTCGCGAGCACGCAGGCGCACGTATTGGTGGATGGGCAGCGCCGTGTCCGTCTCGACCAGGCTACCCGACGCCCCGGGAAGCAGCGCGCGGCGAAATACTTCGACGTAAGTCTCGCCCTGCACGCTCAGGTCGAAGCGGTCTCCGTCGTCGGCACGCGCTTCGGTTTCCGCGGCGCTGGCAACTCGAGTCGCAACGATTGCGACGAGGCCAAGTGCAGCGACGCGAAAGAATCGCATGAGAAGACCAATAACCGATGCGGCCGGCGCAAGCGTTCGAAATATTTGCGCGCTTTGCCTGGGGAGCTCTGATTTGCGGAGCAGACCGCAGGCCTTGACCGTGCTCTTGGCTCCTGCCAGCTGAGAAAACTCACCTGTTGAGGGACAGAGCCTCCTCAGCGCACGTCGGCCATCACGATGGGGGGTACCTTGAGGCAACTCACCGACAGCGATGTGGTCTCGCCGTTTTTGGCGCGATACAGCGCCTCGTCCATGTTCGGAGCCGTTTCCCAGCCCAGCAGTTTGGGAATGTATTCGTTGTCGGCGCCGACGACGATCACCCGACCCGCGTGCTGGCGACCATTTTCGCCCCAGTACCACATGAAGAAGGGATGGGCGGGATGGTAGGCATGGCCGGTGCGAAACATCTGAATGAAGGCCGGGTCCGTGGCCATCTTCTTCTCGTAACGCTTGTGTAGCTCGGCTGCGTCTCGGGTCTCGGGCAGCAGACGATGCACGAACTCGATGTAGGGCGCGTGCTGCTCGTGGTCGAACTTGTCGCTACAGGGGTGCGTCAGTATCACCGTGCCGCCCTTCTTGAGAAGCGGCACGCCACGGTTCATGTTGAACAGATAACCCTCGGCCAACACGCTCACCAACAGCGGGTTCAGGTAGGCATGCACGTTATAGGGGCTGATGTACGGGATCGGCAGCACGAGAACGTCCGACTGACCCGTCACGGGCACTGAGTACTGTTCGAAACAGCGCTCCAGGGTCTTCTCGTGCACGCTCTCGGTCTCGCCAGCCCACACGCCCGTCATGCCGTAGGGAGCCGGAAACTTTTCGAACACGGCCTGTCGCGCACCTTGCGGCAGCCGTTTCGTGGTCGCGACCAAGCCGCTCAACAAACCGCGTTCTCGGCCGTCCAAGTCGTCTTCGTTCTTGGAGAGGAAGGACAGGTTCGGGTCGAACATGCGGTTATTGATCGTGGTTTCGATCGTGAACACGTTCAGAGCTGCGTTCGCGACCCGCCCCATGCGCGTGAGCCTGTTGGAGAGCTCGCTCGCCTTCGGATCCATGTAGCTGTCGCAAGCGCGAATCGTTTCCGGATTGTGGTGGTGGCTCAGGCTTCGATAGCTCGCCAGGCCCGTCATCAGTGACTTGTGCCCGCCATTCATGGGCACGAAGTTGAGATTCACGTAGATGATCAGATCGCTCTCGGCAGCGCGCTTGTTGATCTCGATGACTTCGCCAATGTCCGTGGTGCCCACCACGGCTAGGTTGCTGCGATCTTCAGCATCGTGGTTGTACAGACGATCCGGCCAGTACTGGTCGAATACGCGATCTCCGACCATGTGCCGCACCTCCGCGGCCTTCATGCGTCGGTGAATGCCCGTAGCGATGATGATCTCGATGTCGTCGATGGCGTTGTCCGCCAGAAACGCCAGCACGATCTCGAGCACACGCTGACGCACATCCGGACGCCGCATCGGCGGCAGCGGCACGCTGATGTCGTCGATAGCGATGCTGACCTTCATGCCAGGCCGGAGCTTGGCGAAGAGCGGCTCGCTGCCCAGCGGGTGATTCAGGGCATAGCGAATCGCCGCGTCCGGATCCTTCAAGGGCTCGATGGGTGGTTTGGGATAGATCACCCGACTGCCGACGGGCAGGTCGACTTCGACCAGCTGATCACCGGAAAACAATACCCGCGGGCGGCTGTCCCGCTCGAGGGTGACTACGCAGGGGTGGGTCATGGTTGATTCAAGCGCTGGCGCGCAGGTCGAAGCTCGGCCAACTGTAGGCTTTGGCCAGTAGGGTCAGACGCTGATCGGGATTCACGGCCGCCGGGTGGCCCACGACGCTAAGCATCGGCAAGTCCGAATAGCTATCACTAAAAGCGTAGCACTCTTCCAGGTCGAAGCCGCCGCGTTTGGCGTGCTCGCGAATCAGTCGCGCCTTCTCTGGCCCAGCAACGACGGGCTTCAGCAACTTGCCGGTCGCATGGCCGTCTTTCATCTCCAGACGATTGGCGATGACTTCATGGGCACCCAGATGATCTGCGAGCCGCTGCAAGATGAAGTCCAGCGCACCGGAAATGAGCACCACGCGATGTCCGCGATCGACGTTCTGACGGACCAGCTCTTTGGCGTGTTCGAAGATCGCCGGGCGAATGACGTCTTCGAATACTTCGTCCGAGAGCAGCACCAGGCGATCTTCGCTCATGCCCTGGTACGACGCATAAAGCAGCTCGTTGAAGGTGCGTCGGTCCGCCAACTCGGCGAGCCCCATGGCTGGTGCGCGCATCAGTGCTCGTCCAAGGCGCAGCGCTGTCTGCACCGGCGTGCCCTGATTCTTCAGATAAAAGAGCGTGGGATGGACCAGATTCGTGGAGATCAAGGTCCCGTCCACGTCGAAATAGCTCGCCGTCACGCGCGGATTCGATCCCCGGCCCGCGGGCCGCGTCAAGCACGACTGAGCAAGCTGCGCCGCGTCATCTCGGAATTCTCGTAACCGCTGGCGCTCCTCTGAGCTAAGTCAGTAGCGATGATGCGGATTATTACTGGGACAATCCCCATGGTTTTTGTGGCCCTGCTCGCCACGGCCTGCTCTGACGACTCCAGCGACGGCGGCAGCGGCGGCACCTCCGGAGTCGGCGGCAGCGGCGGCACCTCCGGAGTCGGCGGCAGCGGCGGCACGTCCGGGGTCGGCGGCGGCAGTGCCGGTGGCTCGAGCAGCTGCGAGGGCAGTCCCTGCGACGCACCGATCGAGCCAGGCGCCCTGCTTGCGTTTCTGCAGGCTGGCAGTTACCAGTCCTGGGACCGGGAAAGTGCGGCTCACGCGTCCGCCGGTCCCCACGCCTCGAGCGTGCGCACCTATGTGAGTCCCAAGCTGGGTGAGAGCCTGCAAAACGCCGTGGGTTCTCACCCGGCAGGCGCAGCCACGGTCAAGGAGTTCCTCGACACTTCAGACAAGCCGACGGGCTGGGCGGTGTGGGTGAAGGTCAAGAGTGACAGCGCCGGAGGGCAGAACCTGTATTGGTACGAGACCTTCGACGCCACGACCGGAACCGCGGCTGCAGAGGGACTCGGTGTGAGCATTTGTGTCAATTGTCACGCTCAGTCGGCGGCCACGGACTTCTTCCTTTCGCCGTTTCCGCTGCAATAGCGCCGGCCCGTAGCTACCGTGCTATTTCGGCAACTTGGCCACCGGCGAGACCCGAAGAGGCTCGGTGCCGAGGACAGGGGTCTCACCCAAAACTAGAACAAGGCGCTACATTCGCCGCGTGCGAACCGCGTCGGAATTTCTAGCCCTGTCCAAGAAGCAGCTCCTGGCCGAGCTACGAAGGGGCCACCCCATCGATCCCGAGTCCCTCTTCGACAAGGAATACAAGGGCACCAGCCTCGGTCTGCCCGGTTTCGTGGAGCGACTGACCTGGAAGAAGTTCAAGAAGACGTTCCACAACGACGAGCAACTCGGCGTGCTTCGAGGCTGGAACGTGCGTTTGGTGCAGAACGCCCTCGATCAGCCTTGCATCCCGCAACAGAAGAACGGCGTGCCGATGACGTTCGGGCACTATCACGTGGTGTCACCGACTGGTCGCCGCGTGCCCAAGGGCTGCGACCGCGGCCTCTTGATCGACTATGGCCTCGGGGGAAACCCGTTCTTCGAGCTCACGGGTCGCATGCGGGACCCTCTCGTCGCCCTCATCCCCGGCGACTCCAACCTGCTGCTCGGCTGGTCCTATTTGGATTTGGGCGTGTGCATCGGAACGCCGAGCTTCTTCACGTTGGAGTACGACTGCCCTCTCGGCAACGTCGCGGTGCCACCCGGAAACAACTAGGCGCAAGCGCAGTGTGCTGCCCCGCGCTCCCATCCGTCACCGGATCTGCTCACGGCCCTGGGGACTGCCCGCTGCGGCCACAATCAGAGAGGGCGTTGATGTTGTTCTTTGTCGTCCCGAGCGTTCGTACCGGGCGGATGGCGCCAGTAAGCGCCTTGCTTGATTCGTCTGTGGGCTGAGTGTGGCCCGGGTGTCGCTGTTTCGCACTGCGTTGGCGAGGGCTTCAAGTTCTTGGCTTGACCAGCAGTGGCTCGATATCTGGTGTTTGAAGCATCAGTACGTTGCGAACATAACCAACGATCCGACCGCCACCGAGTGTGCGACGGCTAGACGTATCAAAGTGAACGGTAAAGCCGCTGATCCCGATATTGGTTTCGAAAGCATCGTACGGGATTTCAACAGTGAGGTTATCCAGTGTTTTCACTGGTTCGCGCTCCTCGTCCGCAATCCATATGCTCACCTTGTCATCTACCGATCCGGGATGTTGCGTGATGACAACCCACATTCGCGTCCACGTTGACACCTGCGCGGAATACGGCGTGAAGGGCGAGAGTGGTTCGACGTCGACAACATCTGGTCCCACTTCGGCTTGGGTCACTTGATTCCAGAGGCGGGCCACATTCGGGAGATTGATGTTGCTTTTGCCAACTTCCGCTCCGAACCGCCAAAACTTGCTCCTCTTTGTGCCGTCGGACCGATCGTGATGAGCCCACAGGTGAAACGCTTTATAGCTCCCGACCTGTTGTTTTCCGCTCGCTGGATCTACCAGGTTTTCCGTCTGGAACTCAGGGCCCATCCAGAAATCCCAGGTCAGCACGTAGGTCTGACCATCATCGGTGGTCGAGATGGGGACAGGCAGTCGAACCTGGTTCGCCAGGTCGGACTCCGCTACACCGTTCCGTTCCGGGTGATCCTGGCCGCGGATCTCGAACCGGGCTGCATCCTGTGGTGTGTGGTAGTCGTCGGTTTGGGGACTATAAGTGACTACACTGTTGGGGCAAGCGCTCCCTGCGCATGAGTAACGGTCAATCTCCGCCTGGTCGCGAAGACTGTATGCATAGAGGGCAGACGGGGCGAGCGCGTTGAAGTAGTCGTGTTGTTCACCGCCGATCGGCGGAGGATTTATCGGCACTGTCGGCGCTTGCCCACTGTCGTGGTCCACCGGCGCTTGCCCACTGTCGTGGTCTACCGGCGGTTGCTTGCTCCCGTCCGTGGGAGCGCTCTTCGTCGAGGTGTCGCCGCAACCAGACGATGCCGCGATGCTGAGGAAAATGATGAGGAAGTTTTTTCTGCGCCACATGGTCGTCTCCGGCTTGGTAGGGTTTGGTGGATTCTTCGCGCGGCCGGTGCTGATCACACGCTACCGGTGCATCAGAGGGTCTTGAGGTATTCAACCAAAGCTCTCCTGGTCGTCGCCGGCAGCTGGGTCCCGAATTCGTGACCGCCGTTTCCGTTGCCTGCTAGGGATGTTTCGAAGAGGCTGCCCGCGGACTGCGCCGTCGAACTCGAACTGTCAAAACCTACGCGCGACTGGTCCAGGACGTCGTACCCTCGCCAGAAGCTAGTCGGCCGCTCCGCAGCCGGCGATAGCAAGTCCGTCAGCGTGGGGACCGAACCGTTGTGCAAGTACGGCGCGCGCAGCCATACTCCGTCGAGAGGTACAGCGACATAGCCCTCAGTCTTGCGGAAGTGTGAAAATCTCAGCGCGGGATCTTCCAGATGCGCGTTGTAGCGATCGGCCGCTTGCTGGGTCCACATCTCCAGCCTCGCTGGGTCGGTTCCCACCTCTGAAAGAGGGATCACGGAGCCGCTGCGTGAGCCGCTGGTCTTGTGGCAGTCCGCGCAGTGCTGAGCAAACGACACCTCGCCCTGCGCCGCCAGCTGCTCGTCGACTTCGAGAGGATAGGCCGGGGCTCGGAGGCCTCGCAGCCAGGTCTCAACGCCTTCCAGCTGGCCGATCGGAAGCGATTCTGCCGTTGCACCCGTGCCGATGGCGCTGCTCAGGACGACCTCCCGAGCGTTGCTGTTGAGGCCGTCCCAATGCAGCGCGCGTGGGGATAGGTTCCACAGGGACATCATATCGCTGTTGCCTACCGATGTGTCGCTGCTGGGGTCGAGACCGAGCTGGTGGAACTTGACGGGATTGAACGGGTCGATGCGACCAGGACCCCAGTCCGGACGCGAAGCGGTCCACGCGTAGCGGTCGTCGAGAGAGCTGATTCCCTTCTGAGTCAGGCGGACGATCGGCCGGTAGGCGACGCGCTCGACCGCGTTCAAATCCGAGATGTTTTCGATCGCGTCAGCGACTCGGTCTACGAAGTCCGACTGAGCCGCCGTGGATTGCAGGAATCGAACGTAACGCTGCAGGTCGGCGCGATGGGCCGGAGCGCCCAGAATGAGTTGGCGGGGCGCAGTTTCGCTGACTCGATAGGTGCCGGAGTGACAGGCAGCGCAGTTTGTCGCCACTACCTCCGGCCGTCCGAATTGCTTCTGTATCGAAAAGCCCACGGGAGTGGTCCGCCCTGGTTCGTAATGGAAGCCAAAGCGCGAGTAGTCGAGAGCAGACCCGCTATCCGGCAATAGCTCCGGGTAAGCGTGCGGCAGTGCCTGCCACACCCAGTAGGGGATGCCTTCGGCCTCGGTGCCAATGGTGCCGTATTTCAACCGTTCTTCGATGGGTTGGCAGTCGAGGTCGGGTTGCTGGCAAAACGTCTCGCACGTCCCATCGTTGTACCAGCCGGCCTTGTCACAGATGTCGCAGAAGGCAGGCTCTCCAAGCTTCTTGCACCAACGTGCAATGGCGGCGCCGTCGGCTTTCCCGTTGAACTCGGCTTTGTCCGGCGGTTCGACCCCGGGTCCTGGCGGTCCCGCAACGGATTCGCCGCCGCCGCATCCCACTGCGCCCAGGCAGATCAACGTCGATAGCCAGCGCGATGAGTTGAACGTCCCTGTCGGGCTGCGAAGTGAAGTGTCGTTGACCACGGGTGCAGCCGAGCAGGAATCGGTCCATTCCCAAATGGCTTGGATCTGCGCGCTCTTCGTCGAGAAACTCTCCCCGCAGGCAAGTCTTGCCGGCAATCTTTGCCAGCAAGATGAAAGCGGCACCTCACGGAAGAGCGCCGCTCACGAGCCAGTTCCTGAGCGCGTCATTCTCCGTTCGACGAGTTTGCAGGAAAGAGCACCCGTGGCACGTACGACTGTCCTCTGAGCAACGTCGTGGTGCCGTAGCTTTCTAGGATCTGGGTTTTGGGTCGCGGAGTTGGTGCGGACCTGGGCCACTACTCTAGAAATGGGCAACGCGGCGCGCCTCGCGAACTAGCGAGGCCTAGCGCGAGATTAGGGGCCCAGTGTCAGACAGGGCACGCGACCCCAACCCAAAATCAGCTACCTTCGCGCTAGGGCAGAACATAAGCGAAGCCTGCGTTCTTTCCGGCGCGCCAGACGTTTTGAGAGCCGGACCAACTCGTGCCGTAGGCTTGATCGAGGAACGCGAGCTGCCAGAGGTCATCACCCGTGCAAGTGAAGCTGCCCTGGATGCGATCCTGCAGTGCCGATGCAGCACGGCGAATGGCTTGATCGTCGACGGACCAGATTTCCATGCCGGCGCGCTCGAGGACGCGCGCGCCCATGAGGACGCCCTGCAAGTACTCCCAGGGATAGCCCGTGCCGGTGGGAGTGCCGGTCGTGAAGGGGCCGCCTCGACGCATGTCGTCGGGGATGATGCCGTCGATGTTCACGCCTTGTTTCATGGCACTCTTGGGGTTGATCAAGCGTAGATCGTTAGGGTCTACGTGCCAGGAGATGTCTGAACCGTAGGTGAGGCCTGGATTCTTGCCGGTCACGCCTTGGGCCCAATAGTCCCGCACATTCTTGAGCAATGCGTCATCGCCGAGGAAACGATAGATCGCGGTCAGCGAGCCTAACCCCATCGAGCCCCAGTTGTTCGGTCGCTTGTAGAACATGTCTCGGAGAGTGATATTCAGGTCCGAACCCTTCTCACCATCCGCCACGTTCTTGAGCCACGTGGTGAACGCCGGGGTCGAGTAGCCGACGAGATCCGCCGCCATGGCGTAGGCACCCGCTTCCCTACCCCAAGCCAAAGTGCGGCCCCCTTTCTCGGTTCCCTGCACCTTGACGCAGGCAGCTTCCACTTTGGTTTTGTACTTGGCGTCACCGCCACGCGCGAAAGCGATGGCCGCGGCTAGTACCCTCACGTTGGTTGGATCATTTTGATCCGAGACGTTGGGGCTCGAGGTATCGGCGTCGGCGAACTTCAATAGCTCGGTCCACGCCTCTCCACTCATGGGCTTGCCCGCCAGCTCCGCGGCCGAGGACCACACGCCCTGTTTAGCCCCGGCGCTTCCACCCGTGCCCGCGCTTCCGCCGGTAGCGCTGCCACCGGATCCCGCCGCGCCCGCGGCCCCCGCGGCCCCACCACCGGAACCCGCTTCGCCGGCGACGCCGCCGGTGGCGCTGCCGCCCGAGCCTGAGCTACCCGCACTGCCCGCTGCACCGCCGCTCCCCGGCGCGCCGCCACTTCCACCGGCGTCGTCATCACCGCCACAAGCGCTGGCCAGCGCGGCGATGAGCCCCAAGCCGAACAGCGCAGTCCATCTCAGTTTCATCGCGTAACGCTCACTTTCAGCCGCCCAGGCAATTGGCCCAAGCGCCCTAGCTTAGCAGGACAAGCTCGGTTGCGTATGCAGGTACGCGTTTGCCGTGATATGCTCGCGTGTTTGCCATGCGATTCGTCCGCGATCACTACGAGGTACTAGGAGTTTCCCCCAGAGCGAGCGTAGAGGAGATACGCCGCGCTCACCGCATCCGCGCGGTCTGGGACCACCGTAAGGGTGTGTTGGGCGTGCAGGCGGAACTGGAGAAGCTGCGAGAAGCCCACGATGTTCTGACAGATGCGGAACAGCGGCGCGCTTTCGACCGGCTGCGCAATGCGTTTTTGGTCGTGCCGCGGAGAGAGAGCATTGCCGAGCAGAACGCAAAGTTGCGTCGTGAAGGCAGGCTGCGCCGGAGCTATGCTCACAAGCTTGCCGCGGACGCTCGCCAGATGAGCGAACGCTGCGTGGCCCGAAGCGACGACCTGGTGCGGGAGCTGACCTCGGCCACTTCTGCCTCGACGCTCCCCGACCGGAGCCGTGACTGGCGCCGGCTCGGCCTGCTGGGGGTTTGCGTCGCAGTCAGTTGCGGGTTGGTTTTGCTTTACCTGCTCCAGCGCAGCTAGAGTCGACTTGCCTTGAACGCAAACAAGTACTTGGGCTGGCCTGCGGAGGCGCGCCAGCTGGTTGAGCGCGCAATTGAAGCTCATGGCGGCCAAGCCGCGTGGGATGAGCTCCGAAGGGTGCACGTGAACCTGGGTGTGCTCTCCGGTCCGCTGCCTTGGGCCAAGGGCCTGGGGAGGACTCACACCATGCCCGAAGTCATGGAGGTCGATCCGCGTGAGCTTCGGGTCACTTGCCGGGATTATCCTGAAGTGGGGCAGCTGCTGCGATTCGAAAACGGCAACCTCACCCTCGAGTCGACCCGGGATGGAACCAGGTTGAAAGCCTTGCCCAACCACCGCAAGAGCTTCGACGGTTGGAAGAAGTATCGCCGCTGGTCGAACTTCGACGCCATCTACTTCTTTGGCTACGCCCTGCTGACCTACTTGTCCGTACCGTTCATCCTGCCCGACTTGCGCTTCGTTGCTGCTCCCCGACGCAGTGGCGTCGACGGGGTCAGCCTGGATTTCCCCGAGGGGTTTTCCACGCATTGTCGGCGTCAGAGCTTCTTCTTCGACGCTGACGGTCGCCTGGGCCGCCATGACTACGTTGCGGACATCGTGGGGAGCTGGGCTCGGGCGGCACACTTCTCGGACGACTACGTGGAGGCAGGCGGGCTGCAGTGGGCACGAGGGCGACGCGTGGTGGTCGCCGCAGGACCCATGGCAACGCCGGTCCGGGTATTGACGGCGCGCTTGGAGGATTTCCGAGTACACAGCCGCTCCAGCAACCCCGAAGCGGCACACTAGGTGCTAACGTCGATCGCGTGCGGCTGATCGAAAAAGATTCGGAACTGAGCGCCCTGGTTGAAGAACTGAAGGGCGCCCGCCGCTTCTTCGTGGACACGGAATTCGAATCTGTGCGGGGCGGCACCACACTGAGCCTGATCCAAATCCACGACGGCAAGGAAGTGCACCTCGTGGATGGCTTGCGCCTGCCCAGTCTTACGGCGCTCGGGCCAGCCCTCAGTGGCGACGAGCGCGAATGGGTGCTGCATGCGGGCCAGCAAGACGTGCCGCTGCTGATGGATCATCTGGGGCTGAAGGAATTGCCCCGCTTGCTCGATACCCAAGTTGCCTGGGCGTGCTGTAGCCCGGAGGCCTCCGTCTCGTTAGCCTATTTGGAGATGGTGCTGCTCGGCAAACGGAGAGGCAAAGGCCACCAGGCCGACGATTGGAAGCGTCGACCTTTGCCCAAGTCCCAACTCACCTACGCCGCCGAAGACGTTGCGAGCCTTCCGACATTGTTTGAACAGCTCGAACGCCGCCTGAAGAAGAACGATCGCCTCGAGATCGCCTATCAGGCCAGTCGCGAGCTGCTCCTGCCGGAGGCGGAACCTCCGCGCCGGCTACGCTTGGCGGACTTCCGCAACGCCTGGCAACTAGGCCCCGGACAGCAAGCGGCATTGCTTCACCTGATCGATTGGTACGGCAAACTGCCCCCCAAGAGTCGTCAGCGCGCGCCGGAAACGAAGACCCTGCTTTCGATCGCAGCAAGGTTGCCGCGTAACGCTCGAGACCTCGGTCGCATCAAAGGGGTCTCGCAACGCTTCGCGGAGCGAGAGGGTGCGCAACTGTGCGCAGCCCTGCAGCGCGCAGCCGATGCTGCCGAGACCGAGAGCTTCGAGTCCATCGCTCCGCCGCCGTACACGACCTTCGAGGAGATCCGGCGCGAGGGTTGGCTGGCTCGAGCACGCGCTGAACTCTGCGCCGAACTCCAGGTCGCCCCGGAACTCCTGCTCCCGGCCCGGGTCTCCAAGTCCCTGAAAGCTGAATGGGACGACAGCGATAGCCTCGAATCCGCGCTGGAAAGCCTCCGCGGTTTTCGGCGACAACTCCTGGCCCCTGCGCTTCGTCAGTATGCGGCGGCACACCCGCCGCCCACAGCTTGACGTTGGGCTTTGGGGCTGTATATCGGGGCAACCGGAGCAAGTTGTGCCCACATCCGAAGCAGTCACCCAGGGCGTGCGTGTGCGAGTGGAGTCCAGTTACTCCCCGGAGCATTCGACGCCGGTCACGCGGCAGTGGTTCTTCCTGTACACCGTGCGGATCGGGAATGAGGGCAAGAAGCCGGTTCGCTTGCTGCAGCGCCACTGGATCATCACGGACGCTAGTGGCAACATCGAGGAAGTGCGCGGCCCGGGAGTTGTCGGACAACAACCTCTATTGAGACCCGGGGAATCCTTCGAGTACACATCGGGCTGCCCCCTGAAGACACCCTTCGGCAGCATGCAGGGCAGCTACCAAATGCTCGGTGACGGGGGAGATCTCTTTGATGCCGAGATTGCCGCCTTCGCACTCTGCGAGCCCGGCAGTGAGCACTAGTTCTGCAAGTGCCTGGAATGCGTCAGCAATTTTCGGTTGAGCGAATTCTGCACAATTGCAAGGACAGCTGCTGACCTAGGCCGAGCCGGGCTGACTGGCAGCCCCGTCGGCGATGCGGCATTCTGCTGTTGAGGGGATGCAGTCACCGGGTCATAGAGTGGCGGCGCGACCGCGCCAGAACACTGTGGATTATGAGGTACGAGACCCCCTCTTGGGGACGACTCTCAACGACGCCTACCGCGTCGAGCGCCTGCTGGCCGAAGGCGGAATGGGTCTGGTGTACGCAGGTGAGCAGTTGCGTCTGGGGCGAACCGTCGCGATCAAAGTGTTGCGCCAGCCATTGACGAGCAATTCAGAAGCCTTGGCACGCTTCAAGTTGGAAGCAGAGCTGATCGCTCGGCTCGGGCATCCCCACATCGTTCAGATCATCGACATCGGCGCCACGCCCCAGGGCACCCCGTTCATCGTCATGGAGTACCTCCAGGGGGAGACACTGCTCGACCGTCTGGTTCGAGACGGGCCCGTGTCCCTCGCAGCGACTTCCAGAATAGTACAGCGGCTGGCATCGGCACTGTCCGCCACGCATCGCGCGGGCGTCATTCATCGGGATATCAAGCCCGAGAACGTGTTTCTGGTGAAGACCCCCGGCGACTTGGATTTCGTCAAGTTGCTGGATTTCGGGATTGGCAAGATTGTCGCCTCTGGGGCCAGGATCACCGAAGACGCGGTCGCTCTTGGCACGCCAGAGTACATGGCTCCGGAGCAGGCAACGGCGCGCTCGGCGGTGGATCGTCGTGCGGACCAGTATTCCCTGGCCGCTGTGGCGTTCACGATGCTGACGGGCCGGCCACCATTTCTCGGAGCAACACCACAAGACGTCGTCGCTCGCGTGCTAGCGGATGAACCGCCGCCACTCTCCAGCCTGCGCCCCGGGGTGCCGGCGAGCCTGGACGCCGCGATTCTGCGAGCCTTGCGCAAGATCCCGGATGAACGCTTCGCCAACGTGCTGGAATTCCAGCGGGCTGTGGAGCGTGCGGCCCATGGCGGCAGCATTGCGCCCGAGTCCCGAAAGACGCCGAAAAGCGCTCCGCCGAGCGCGCGATACCGCGCCGAACGCAAGACCAAGACCGCACCTTCGGGCCGCAGCACGGGCTCGACGGCCAAGGGCTACCTCGAAGCGGCCCGCGCCGCGGCGCAGGAGGGCGACCTCGACGCGGCAGTGCAGCATGCGGAGGCGCTGCTCGAGCTGGGCGCCGTGGAACGAGACCCCGTCGCCTTGGACTTGCTCCGGGTCTGGCTGCCGACACTGGATCGGATATTCCGGGAGCGGGTCGGCGCTCTGAATAGACATATCGCTCCGGGTGCTCTCGCCCGAAAAGCCCCGCTGAACAACATCTCGCCAAAGGCGAAAGCACTCATCGAAGGTGCTGCCCAAGGCAATCCGCGGATCAAAGATCTCATCGCGAGCAGTGGTTGCGCGGAGCGTGAAGGCCTTTGGCTGGTGGCCGGGCTACTGCGCCGAAAGTACCTGGTCTTGCTCTAGGGCGAGCGACAGCCTCAATCCACGCGGACGACGCGCACATTCTTGATCCCGGCGCTGGCGTCAGCGTCAATGACCAGGAAATGTCGACCGATGCCGTCGAACCGCTCCGGGATGGCTCCACCGCCGCCGGAGATATGGGCGGGAATGCCGGCGTTGTCGAAGTCGTAGTAAGAATGAATGTGACCGTAAAGGGTGAGGTCGACGCGCCCCTGCGCCAGGCGGGAGAGCAACTTGGCCGCCTCCCCTCGACTCGCGAAGCCACCATTGCGCACGCCAACGGGATCCAGAGGTGGAATGTGCATCCCAACGATGTGCGTCTGACCACGCCCAGCCGCCAGCCAGTCGTCGAGCCAGTCGTAAACGAGGGGATCGATCGTAGCGCTCGCTGAATCGAGCAACGTGAAGCGCACCTGACGGAACTCGAAGCTGAAGTTGCCGCGGCCATAGAGGTCCTGGAAGGGTGGCGGCGTCCGGCCGAGTTCGTGGTTACCCAGGGTCGTGTAATAGGGCACCCTCAGGCTTCGCAGCTCTTTTTCGAACCGCGTCAGTTGGTCCACGGTGCCTTGTTGGGTCAGGTCACCTGCACCGAGAAGAAAACGCACACCCTTTTCGGCGTTGACTTTGGCGACAATGTCCTGCACCTCGTCGATGGCCTCTTGTACGTCCGACAGCACTGCGAAGCGCAGCGGCCCGGCTTGCTGCGCATCCGTGGGGGCCAAGACGAGCGTCGATTCGCCCAAGGGAAGATCGATTCGCAGCGTTTTATGGGTGGGCACGCTCCCGTCGATCTGGTCGACGGGCAAGTCGGTCCCGCCGCGGCTGGCCCTTGCGACGAGATCCGGCATGGTGTTCTTGAGGCGAAACGTCCACGCCTTGGGTGCGTCCTTGGGACGCTCGAGCTGTAACTCGATTGCCGGAGCGCTCTGCCAGATCTCCACCTCACCAGGCTTGGCACTACGGATAGCAGCCAACCCGCCCACAACACGAATCCGCGTGCCGCCAGTCGTGGCTTGACCGACTTCCAAATCCCGCTCCGCGCGTTCTTCCGCCGGCCGAACGCACGACACCGCCAACACCAGCGCAATGAGTGGTACGAGGACCGCGACAGCGCGTCGACCTCCCCGCCGCCCGAAAACGACCCGCATCCCAGACAACACTGCTCGCTTCATTTACTGATTCCCTGTCGGATTAGCAGACTCAAGCCGAGGATCTGTGACGACCCCACCTGCGCATCCAGGCGAAGTCCAAAAGTCTCCGAAAAGTAGCCGCGCAGATCCAAACCGAAGTGGCCGGCTACGCCGCTACCCAAGCCCGTGAGGATCAGACCCGCCGCGTATCCGTCATGGCGGTGATCGTAGTAGACGCGCGCCTCACCCCCCTGCGACATGACGTCACCGAAGTAGAAGCCGAAAGCCAGCTCGGCCAGAAGCAGATCGTTGTAGTCCGTGGAAATGTCTGTCGCTTCAACGTTGTAGTCCGTCCGCAGCAACCCCACGCCCAACGCGCCTTCCGTGAAAGCCCCTCGGAAAGCCCCTCCGTGGCGGAACAGGTCGCGGCGCACTCGTGTGAGTACCTCGCCACCCGAAATGCGGAAGCCGTCGGAATCGTAGCGATGGTGGCTCGCGCCCAGGCTCAAGTCCCAATAGCTGCCATCCGCGGACCGCGGCCCAGACGGCAGCGGCCCCTCGAAGCGGTAGGATAGGTGGGCGGAAACCCGGGCATTTCGGTCATCCAACGCGAACCAGCCCTGGGGCGCGAAGATGAAGCGCCCAGCGCGCAGAGTGAGGGCTTGTACGAGGAAGTGCCGATAGCGCCACTGGGGATCGTCGATGCTGCGATATCCGATCTCGCTTTCGCTCACCGGCACCCGGGTCGGCGGATTGCCCACGCTATCATGGGGTCGCGCAGTTGCGTACACGTCGGCCAGATACGACGTTCCGAACAACCCAGCGCCGGCGATCATGGTCGCCGCGAGAGGACCCGCCGTGTAGCGGCTCGCACCTGTCGCCGCGAGCCCGCCAAGCCCAACCACGACGAGGCCCAAACCCGTGGCTTGCACGGCCAGCAGGGTGTCCGCCTCGGATGGGTTGCCCGCAGCCCGTTGCCCCGACCCATGCAGAATGAATCCGGGGCCCAGGGCCGTGACGACGTTCTTCAGTCGCGCCGCGGGGTCCGTCTCGTCGCTTCGGTCCTTGCGGGGCTTCGGCTCGGGCGCGGGCGCCAGTTTTGCCGAGCCGGGCTGCCACTCGGCGACGCTGGCGTCGTCGTCAGGCTCTGGCGCGGCCTTCGAGGACTGGGCACGCGCTTGCAAACTCGACGCCGCAAGCGCGATGGCTGCGCAAAGTGCGCGGCGGCGGTGCGCCGAAGCGCCAACGCAAATCACATCTCGAGCAGGTAGCCGGCGATCAGCGGAAACACGATGGTCGCGTCGGACTCGATCATGAAACGCGCGGTATCGATGTCCAGCTTGCCCCAGGTGATCTTCTCACTCGGTGGCGCTCCGCTGTAGGACCCGTAGGACGTCTTGGCCTCGGAGATTTGGCAAAAGTAGCCCCATTTCCGAACCTTTTCCTTCATATCCAGTTCGAGCAGGGGGACCACAGCGATGGCAAAGTCTCCGGATATTCCGCCCCCCACCTGGAAGAACCCCAGGCGGTGGCTCTTGTCGGTGCTCCGGTAATAGTCGATCAGCGTTGCGAGTTGCTCGTTGCCGCTCTTGACGGTTTGAAAGCTCTCCAGCTTGCCCTGGACAATAGCTGCCGTGAACATGTTGCCCAGGGTGGAGTCTTCCCAACCCGGGGTGAAGATCGGCAGGTTCTTCTCGCAGGCGGCGACGACCCAGCTGTCCTTCGGGTCAATGTCGTACTCTTTGTCTAGCTCCCCAGAACGCAGCAACTGGTACACGAACTCGTGGGGCGCCCGGCGCTCGCCCTTCTTCTCCGCCGCCTGCCACACCTTGAGCAGCTTGCCCTCGATCTTGCGCATCGCCGCTTCTTCGGGAATGCAAGTATCCGTCACGCGGCTCAGACCATCCGCCATCAGCTTCTGGTCGTCGGCAGGCGTGACTTCGCGAAAGTTCGGTACGCGTCGGTAGCTGTTGTGTGCGACTAGGTTGAATAGGTCTTCTTCGAGGTTTGCCCCAGTGACACACAAAGCGTGCACCTTGTCGCGCCGGATCAGCTCCGCCAAGATGAGACCAATTTCCGCGGTGCTCATGGCGCCGCCGAGCGTGACGAGCATCTTCCCGCCCTCGGCCAAATGCCGTTCCCAGCCCTTCGCAGCATCGACCAACACCCCAGCGTTGAAGTGTCGGAAGTGGTGAAGGATGAAGTCTCGAACGGTAGTCATGGCGGCTGGGATTATCGTTGCGCGAAAACGCGCAGGTATCTGAGACTTTTCAAACCTGAGGCCCGCTTGTCAAGGCGCGCCGGGCCGAGCACAGCTTGCAACTCAGAATTTGAAGTCGACGTTGGCGTTCAAGACACCGACCATCTGCTTGTATACGCCGCCGCTGTCGGGACCGTTTTGGATCGAATTCGTGCCGCCGCCAGGTACGCGCTCTTTGTCGTGGTTGCTCTTACCGTCCGTATCCCGGGTCAGGTAAAACAGCTGGGTGTAGCCCAGAGCAACATGGATGTCCTCCACCACCTCGAGGCGCCCACCCAGGGACAGCGAGATGGAGTTGAAGTCCATCAGAGCGGGCTCCAGATACTCATCCGGGATGGCGTTGGACGAGTAGCCAGCGCCTGCGAACAGCTCGGTTTCTTTGTTCAGCCAGCGACTGGCTCCGATGCGTACGCCGAAGGTATCCGTCCACTCACGCTTCTGGCCCAGAAGACACGCTCCATCTGGCGGATTGCCTTTGCAGGCATCAGCGCCCTTGGAACTCAGATCCGTGTTCACCACGTCGTGCTCTTCCAGCACACTCCAGCGCTGATAATCACCGAACAATCGGAGCTCCGTCTCCGGGTCGAGGCGATAGCTCACGCCTGCGCGATACACGTCCGGTAGCTCGTGGAAAAACTCGGTGTTCACGGGGTCTTCCGGCGCGCCCAAGAACGTCTCCTGCTCGCCTTCCTGGGCGTTCATGCCAGTAAAGTTCGGACGTGACTGATAGGAAAGGCCCAACCAGAGCTTTTCCTTGATGGGCTCGTACATGACGCCAATGCCCATCGAGAAATCGGTGCCATTCGTTTCCAAGATGGCTCGCCCCTCGGCGTCGAGGTTGTTGCTGCCCGACAGCCCCTTGGCGCGCAGGGTGTGGGTCTTGGAGAGGATTAGGTTACCGGTCAGACCGAAGGCAAGGCCCACGTCCTCGAGATGGTAGCCCAAGCCCGCGGTAATGAAGCTGGAGCGGATTTCCCCGGAGATGTTGTAGAAGCGTTGCTGACCATCGACGGGGCCGGGGTGGGTCGGGTCGTTTTCGAATTTGTCGTTCTTCTTCCAAGTGCTTTGGCCACCAAAGGGCGTGTAGAAGCCCGCGCCAACCGCGAAGTCACCGAACTTGGCGGTCACACCGAGCATCGGCGACGCGATAATGTTGAAGAGCTTGGCCTTACCGTCGTTGGCGCCCGGTCGGCTTCCGTCTTCGGTCAGCGTTCCTGGCGTCGTCGGCTGGATCTTGTGTTCGTAGCTGGCCTGCCGCCAGGCGAAGTTGCCGTCCACGTAGACGTGGAAGCCTTCGCTCATCGCGATGCCGGCGGGGTTGTAATAGAGGGCGGTGGCGTTCGTCGTCGTGGGGTGCCCGTGCTCCCCACCGAAGCGTGCGACCGAAATGCCAGAAGCAGACGCGCTCGTCGTGCCAAGCACGAGCGCGGCCAGCGATGCCCAAGAAAGCGTCGACCGATAGATCTTCATCCCGGATCGGTCATAGCTGAGCCGTGAGCGCGAGCGAAGGGGGAAAGCGTACCTTCGACCCACAAAAGTGGCGGAAAACCCAATGCGGCGCGCTGCGTCAACCGGCAATCCCGACGAATTGCCAAAAGGCGCCATTCGCAGGCCAGCAACGGTTGCGGCGGGATCACGCCCTGGCATACTGTCGCCACGGATGTCCAACATGCGCTCGCTGACTCATTTCACATGCTTCGCAGCCGCGGCTGCCCTTGCTTTTGGTTGTGCGGATCCCGAAGGGAACTTCTCGGATTTCAAAGACCGACACGGGAAGATCAACGGGGGCGGCGGCGCTGGTGGTGCCGACGCGGGCACCCAGGACGCAGGTGCCTGCGTGGTGCCCATGGCGGGCGAGCTCGACGGCGACTACATGTTCGCGCTCTCGGCAGTCACCGCTGGAAACAAAGCCAACAAGAACCGGCCCATCATGGTGTTCACCACGGTCACCACCAAAGATGGTGCAGGCGGTCTCGAAATGGACTGGAACCTCCAACCGGTCGAGTGGAAAGATCGCAAGACTCCGGCGGGTTCGGCGATTTCAATCAATGGCATCGCCGTGGACGCCAACGGCAGTTTCGACGTCGACCCGGACCCCTTGGATGTCGTCGGCATCGCGAACCCACTGTCGGGCTCCGACATCACCGCAGACATTACCAGCCTCAAAGGTGATGGCACCATCTGCAATACGGGTGGCTTCTATTGCGGAACCGTCGCCGGCGACGTGAGCAAGCCCATTCCGCTCTCCATCGCGGGCTCGACCTGGACACTCGAAAAGATCGAAGGCGGCGTGTACCCCGAGCCTCCCAAGATCGACTGCGCGAAGAACGAAGCGCTTCCCCTGCCAATCCAGCCATTGTGATCTCCGCTTGGGTGCAGGCAGCCCGCCCGCTCTCTCAGGCCAACATCGCAGTCCCGCTGCTCTTCGGACAAGCGCTCGCCTTCGGCGCCTTCGATACCTTTTCCTGGAAGCGCTTCGCCTGGGTGCACGCCTTCGGCCTGCTCGCCCAGCTGTTCATCGTCTTCGCCAATGACGTGGCCGACTTGGCGTCGGACCGCGAAAACGCCGAACCCACGCCGTTTTCCGGGGGCTCCCGGGTCTTGGTGGAAGAGCGCATTCACCCGGCGGCACTCGCGAAAGCCGCCTTGGGCTGCGCCTTGGCTTTGGGCGTCTTGGGCCTGGCACTGACGCTGACCGAGCGGCTGCCGCTGGCGCTGCTCTTCGTTACCTGTCCGCTCTTTCTGCTCTGGGTCTACAGCTTCCCCCCAGCCAGATTGTCCTACCGCGGCGGCGGCGAGCATCTCCAAGCCCTGGGCGTCGGCGTCGTGCTCCCCATCGTGGGGTTTTACTTTCAGGCATCGACCCTGGGCGGCTTTCCCGGGCTTGCGTTGGTACCGACCTACGCCCTGGGCTGGGCCGGCAACGTGGTCACGGCCGTACCTGACGAAGAGTCCGATGCCCGTACCTCGAAAGTCACGGTTCCGGTGCGCATGGGCGGCGGCCCGGCGCGCTTCGCAGCGCTTGGAGTGATCGCTGTGGCCCTGGCGGCCACCCCCTGGGCCACGCCGAACTCGGCGCTGTGGGTGCGGCTTGCCTCTGTCGCACCTGCTGTCGTCGCGTTGGTGGTCGCCCTTGCGAGCCCCAAGGGCTCCGGTCGTGACGCGATCCCCTTCGTGCTTGCTGCCGGCAGCGCGGGTCTGCTGGCACAGATTGGCTGGTCGGCGGCGGTGTGGCTGTCATGATGCGCGGCGCTATCGTCGCGCTAGCGCTGATCGCCAGCAGCATCGCTTTGGGATGCTCATCGGACTCGGAATCCGAACCGGGCTCGGGGGGCGCGGCCGGCGCGGCAGGCACTGCGGGCGCCGGCGGAACCGCGGGCGGATGCAGCAACGACTGCGCTTGCATCGCTCTGGGAAACTGCTGCGTGAACTTCGACGCTTCCTGCCCAGGCAGTGGCGGCAGCGCCGGCGCGCCCGTCGCCACCGAGCTCGACCTGCGTGCGGATTCCGATCGCGACGGCGACATCGAGCTCTTTGGCAGCAGTGATGACAGCCTGGAAGACAGCCAGAGCGCGCTGTTCTTGGCAAACATCGACGACGACGCCCAGAGCTGCCCCAAGGGCGCCGCGGTCAGTGACGAGGACATGGCCAAGTGCCAGGACGCGGCCAACACTGAAATCGACGGGCCGGAAGATCTACGGGACTTGGCCTCGATTCAATTGCTGCCATGGCCCAGTGCACCGGTTGGCGTCGGCGCCAAGCTCGAAATCATCCCGGCGCAGGTAGCGGACCGCGTCCGTCTATTCAAAGGCAATGCCGCAAGCTTCAGCACCATCGCCAGCAACGCCGCGCTCTCCCACGCCGACGTCACCGCCGGGGTCGAGCTCCGCATCGAGGGCCGCGACATCCTCCGCGACGCAACTTGGGATGGAACCCTGACCCTGCGAGTCAGCCTTGAGACCGATCCGCAACAGAGCGACAGCGTCAAACTGCGTATGGCGCCGGTCGTGCTTCACCACCACGCCCAACGGGCCACTGAGATCTACACGACGCCCTTCGCCTCCAAAGCGTCTACGGATTTTCGTGCCGATGTGAACAAGGCCTGCGCAGCAGCGGTCACCAAGTACACCGAATTGCCCGATGGCCTCGGTGACCAGTGGACCCAGGACTACTTCGAAACCGCCTACATGTCGATGCCGCGCCCAGGTGGTGGTCAGCATGTCATCCGGGTGTACTTGCGTTCGCCGAACTTCAAAGCAGGCAAACTGCGCACGGCTGGGCGAGTCGTATATGACTTCTTCCACGGTCGGGATCGAGCCGGCGTGACCCACTACGATCCTGCTCACCCCGACAGCGCGGACACCCTCAATTCGCTGGGCAACGTCGAAGCCATTCCGCCTCATTCCTTTGCGGGCCAGAACTTCCCCCTTGGTCGCCTGTTGATCGGCTCCACTGCAGACTTCAGCCCCGACAAGAGCCTGATCGAGCTCTTGAGCGCCCAGGCCTCGCAGCCCATCGTCGAGATCGACACGTCATGGCTCAGCGTCGCCCACGTGGACGAAACCGTGAGTTTCGTGCGAGCCAAGTCGCCCAGGGGTTGGGTCATGTTGGTCAATGACCCCAAGTTGGCGCGCACGATGCTCGAGCAGGCCCAATCCCAAGGCCACGGCAGTGCGGTTCTATTTTCGGGCAAGCTCTGGTGGGACAACACGCCCTTCACCGCAACCGTCGATCAAGTCCTGGCCGATAGCGGCGTGATGGCTCAGAGCGCGGTGGCCGACGTCGAAATCGCAGATCAACTCAGTGTCATCAAGGCGGCCACGGGCGTCACCGACGCAGACATCGTGCGGGTTCCCTTCCTGCACTACAAGAACAACGGCCTTTCCGCCGCGTATCAGCCCGGCACCGTCAACGGCCATGCGGTGGGAGACAAAGTCTTTGCTGCACCCGATCCTCACGGTCCAGTCATCAACGGCAAAGACATCTTCAAGCAGCAGCTCGAAACCGCCCTCGCGCCCTTTGGCGTCAGCGTCGCCTGGGTCGAGGATTGGGATCTGTACCACCGCTTGGGAGGCGAGGTTCACTGCGGCACCAACCACGACCGCGAAGTGACCGCGGCATGGTGGGAGGGCGTGCCCTGATGAAGCGCTGGTTGGCAGTGCTGTGCGCAGCGTGGCTAGCAGGCGCGGCGAGTCCCGCTCGAGCCGAGTCCGGAGTCTTGCTGGCCCCAGCTCAGCTCACTGCCCGTGACCGCGCCAAGCTCGATATCAGCGTGAGGCAGGCGCGGCAGACCGACGCGGCGCTCTTCGCACGGGTGGCTCGAGCTCGAGATCTGGCGGAGCGGCGCACGCGAGCCCGCCGCGGGCGACACGCTTCCGTGACCCTCGCACTGCGCAGCCTTGGGGCCAAGGCGCTACTACCCATGTTAGAGCTGCTCGCACTGCGAACGCCGTCCAAGCGGCAGATGTCTCCTGCGGGGCAGGCGACTCTTCAGGTCAGCCTGCTGGAGGCGGTTGGCGAACTGCGCGATCGCCGCGCCACGCCGGTGCTTGCAGCAGCGCAGAGAGCAGCCCATCACCCAGACTTGGCATTCGCAGCCACCGAGGCGCTATGCAAGCTAGACAGCCCGAGCGTCACGGCTCAACTCGTCGCGGGCCTCACCGACAAGGCTTCCCACTTGTCGGCACGAATTGCAGCTCTAGGTGAGTGTCGCAACCTCGTCGCAGCACATGAGCTCAACCGCTGGTCCCGCGCAAAGAACCCAGCGCTGTCCCTTGCCGCAGTGCGCGGACTGTCCAATCTAGGCAACGCTTGGGCTTGGAAAACGCCCCGGCTGCGCGCCAAGCCGGAGCGCCAAGCCGTACGCGAAGTCGCCGGGCGAGCGCTCTTGGCCGCCTACCTGAGGCACACCGGAAACGCGCGCAACCGAACCCTCAAGGCCCTGAAGGTCGTCGACTACGAAGGCATGCCCGCGCTAATCCAAGCCGCTCAGGGCCGCGCCGGCGCCAACGACAAGCAAGCTCTCCCTCGGCTGTTCGCCGAACTGAGCCAAGCTCGCGCTCGGTAGCTGGCGTCAACTCGACCCGAGGCCGAGTTCCCGCGCCGTCTCGGTTCTGAGTCGCGTGTAGCCCGGCTCGAAGTCGAGGTTCGCTTCACGGTCCCAAGCCGGCACGGGAATGAGCTTTCGTTCCGCCAGCACGGAGAAAAGCCTGAACTCGTCGTCGGGCTCCCGAGAAAACTCGAAGGGGTTGCGGGCCGCTCCAGCCGGCAGCTGCGGATACTTGGAGTCGTTGTGCGCGATGAGCTGCTCCAGCTCCCGCCCCCGCTGGTCCATGGAGCGCAGGAACACGGCGGCAAATGGACCAATGCTGGCACGGGTCTCTGGTGCTTTCTTCGCCCAGCGAGCCCAGTCGAAGCCGTACAAGAAGTCGTGGGCGTAGCGGAAAGCAATCACCGAGGTTCTGCCGAACCGCCGATTGAGCCCCACGATCAACTGCGCCACCTCGATTCGCGGCGCGGGCTCGAGGCCTCGGATCGAGCGCGCCAGGTAGTCGAAGTCCCAAAAAATGTTCTCTGGAAAATGCTCGAGGGTTGCGGAGACGATGTCGACGAGCACCCTCGCGAAAGCGGGCCGCTGATTTGCATCGGTCAGCTGCCCCAGTAGTTCGACCAGCGACGTGGCCTGAGCTCGACCTGGTGCCAGAGACGCTCGCCCGCGGGGTTTCGCCGCAATGACCGCGTCGAGTCGCGCCAGCTCAGCAACCGCCGATGGCTCGGTCAATTCTTTCTCTCGAGTTTGAACAGCCGCTTGCCGTCTTTGGCCACCGGAGACCCCACCCGCAACACTTCCGCACGGATCTCGCGAATCCGCCCCGGCCCGTTCTTGTCCCGGATCTTGAGGCGGTCGTCCGACGCCATCAACACGTCGCATAGCCCGAACGCAAAGTGGTCGACGAGATCCCCCACCTCCGGCCACACCTCTTCTTCGGGTTCTGGCGCTGCTTGCGGCGCAGCTGCTTTCGCCTGCGCCGCCCAATCGCTCTTTGCCCGCGCCTTGGGCTGCGCGGCGGATTCCGAAGCTGCCTCGGTTTCAGCTCCGCCATGGCCGAACACATGCACCCCGCATGACGTGGCCTGCTTCAACTGCCCGGCAACGACGCTAACGCCAGTCTCGGTCAGGCGGCTGAGCACCACCCAGAATGGGCCGCCCACGGGTCCGGCCAGGGAGGCCAGGGTCCAGCGACCCGACAAGCTCTTGTCCGCAGAGCCATCCGCGTAGGCCAGACTCAGCTCCACGGCTTCGACATCGCCCACCGCGGTGAGCCACGCCCCCTTCGATAGCGCCGCAAGGGCGCTCGCCAAATTCTCACCGCTCTGCACGTTCGTCCGAGGCATGACAACGGACTGCCTTCTCCCGCGCCCGGCTGCCGTCAACCCAAGAGCGTCAGGGCCGCCGAATTGCTGGGCATTGCCTGGCTTGGACTGTGGGTTTGGGGTCGATTCCCTGGGCCGCCCAAGGGCACTAATCTCGAGCGGGCCCGCCTTGGGCCGCGGGCTCGAAAAGCTTCTCGGGATGGTCCGCGCGCCTGGGCAGGTAGGCCGCGAGCGCGGAGTCGCCGCGGCTGGCACGTGCCCATGCTGGCGCACCCTGCTTAAAGATCTGGCACGCAGATCCGGGTCACGTCGCTGCAGTAGAAGCTACCGCGCTGTACCGTGCCCGCGGGGCACGGACTCACGAATACGTACTTGGTACCACTGGGCAGCTTGCCGTGAGAGCAGTGGGATTTCCCGTTGCTGCATTGACCGTGATACTTGTACCCAGCTGGACAACTCGAGTCCGCCGTCACCAGGCACTCGTGGGTCGCGATGGCGCAGAACTCGTGGTTCTTGCACTGAGTATGCTTGGTGCAGCCCGCCTTGCAGAGCCCTGTGCTCGTGTCGCACCAGTTGAATCCCGAGCAACCCGCGGCAGCGCAGTTTTCCACGCAGATAGCGCCATCCCGCACGTAGCCGGTGTTGCAGGTGAAGTCGCAGCTGGTCCCGTCGCAGGTCGCAGTCGCATTGGCCGGCGGCGTGCAGGGCGTGCATGAAGTGCCGCAAGTGGCAACGTCGGTGTTGGACGCGCAACTCGTTCCGCACAGGTGGTAGCCCGTGTTGCAGTTCGTCTGGCACTTGCCACCCGCGCAGGATGCCGTGGCGTTCGCAGGGGGCGTGCACTTGTTGTTGCAGCTACCGCAGTGGGCGTCGTTGCTTTGAGTGTCCACGCAGCTGCCGCCGCAGTCCAGGGTATTGCCCGCGCACACGCACGCGCCACCCGAGCAGGAGCGCCCCGAAGGGCAGACCTTGCCGCAGGCGCCGCAATTCTGGGTATCCGTGGCAATGGGAGTTTCGCAGCCATCGGCAGCAATGCGATCGCAGTTGCCGAGGCCCGTGGGACAGCCCACGCAGCTGTTGCTTTCGCAGCGCTGGCTCTCCTTGCAGCCCTCGTCGTTGAGGCAACCCGCCAGGCATTTGTTCTGAGCCAGATCGCAATAGCTCCCCGCGGGACACCCTCCCGGCGGACACACATCTGGGGGCGCGGTACAGCCGCCACCAACGCAAACCTGCGACGGCGCGCAAGCCTGACTGCAGCCTCCACAGTGAGCGGCATCGATCGCCACGTCGACGCATTCCGCACCACACTGCAACAAGCCGGCGCCACAAGCCGAACCGCCCGCGGCGCCACCCGTCGCCGCGCCGCCACCGGCAGCGCTCGACCCACCAAAGGCGCCGAAGTTACCGAACCCGCCACCTCCATCGGGACCCATGCCCCCGCCTCCCCCTCCGCCGCCAGCGCCGCTGGAGCATGCGAGGAAAACGAGAGTCGCAGGAAGGACTGCAGCTAGAGCGCGGAACGGAGCCATGAGCGCCCGCGTGTGCAACCCGTGTGCCGAACGACAAGCTGCGAAAAGCTAGGGTTGCGCTGGGGCGCACCCGACCCAGCCAGGCTTCAACCTGGGTCAGATAGCCCCCAGATGGTTCACCCGCAGGCGTTCGGTTCGAGTGCGGCCAGTTTGCGGACTCGGCTGCTGAGGCCAACTCACAGGTTATGGCGCTCGCCGTAGGCGAAACGGCGCGCTGCGGGGGCCTGCGTCGCTAGGGGCGCATCGAAGAAGGCGTCCAGCCAAGCGGCCGCGATGGCTGGTGGGGCCGTGCCGTTGATGTCCATGGTGACCTGCATCAGTTCGTGGCCGACCTCGACGAAGCGCTCGTAGACCTCAGAGCGGTCACAGCCCTTGGGCACGTAGGCGTATTCCATGTGGCGGCGTCCGCGTTTGTCGCGCCAGTCAGCGAAGTACACCGGCACGCTCGTGATGAACGCTGCAGGTCCCCTCAGGCCGCCAAGAGTGATCACGGCGTCGTGGAGGGGTTCATATTGCCGAAGCACCGCTTCCGCCCAGACGCGTAGGGTCGCACCTTTCGCGACTTTGACCTTCGGGCGGCGGCGCACCTCGACGAAAACGTAGGGCGCTGCGTCGTGCACGAAGGCGTGCACCCTGCCCTTGTTGATCTGCATCTGGTCGTACTGCTGCGCGCGATCGTTGCGCTTGAAACCCTGCGGGACCACGGCCTGGTAGAACCCCTTCGACCCCGTCGCCCTGCCCCCAGGCCGTGCGCTGCGCGCCAGCGCGACCGCCGCGAGCTGCTCTTTCTCTGGCGCAGGCTTCATACGGTGCCGACAGGGCTTGGCCTTTTTCGGCGCTGCCGCTTTTGGCGCAACGGCCGCCTCCGGTTTCGGCTCCGGGGGCGGACTCGAAGCGCGGGATGAAGTCGGCGCCAGGGGTGGCGACGCCGCATGTGCCGGCTCACTGCCCAACGCCGCCGGCGGCTCCCTCGTGCTGGCGCAGGCAAGCGCAAGCAGCACCAAAACGGGTGACCAGCGACGCATACCAACGACCATAGCAGTCAATGTCTTTGCTCCGACCGTGGCGGCCCAGCACGGTGCTCCACCCGCATACGCAGCCAGCCGGCGACTCTTCCCGATCAGGTCCATGCCGAGGCGCTCGCCACAGCAGCGAGTAGCCCGACCCCGCCGCAAGTTCTGCAGCCTTCGCGTTTGGCCAGGCTCTGCAAGCACTGCTAGGTTTCTTCGGTGCGGACCGCTCCTCTAGTGGTGCTTGTTGGCGCCCTCGTCGGGGCATGTGGGGAGTCGTCTTCACGGGCTGCCGGTGGGAGTCAGCTGGATGCGGGCACCGATGCCTCAAAGGATGCGCAAGCAACCGACGCCGAGCCTGGAGATGCTGCGATCCCGCCCGCAGATCTCGAAGGCCTGAGCTTTGACGTGCGGTTTCTTGGAGACCCCGACAGGCCGAATTGGTGCATTGGGCCATGCGAGCCGGTGACGCTGTACGTCGAACGTGCCCTCCCCGACGCCCTCAGCGTCGTGTGGGGCACGCCAGGCAACGCGGGGCGAGCGAAACTCAGGGCCACGAGCCATGGCTTCGACCTCAACGCTCCGTTGATCCTCGGTCTGGGACCTAAACTGAACGCTTTTTGCCAGCCCAAGACACAGCTGGAGGCAGCCACATTCAGTTTCAGTCACGATGCGGGCGGCTCAGCGCAACTGAACGCGTCTGGAGCCTACTCCAGCCAGGAGTGCTCGTACGACTCGCAAGGCGAATACTGGGACGGGCCCGCTGTCTTGCTTGGGGTCGTCGATGCGACTGACCCGACATTCAAGTCGCCGCCGGACGTGGGCGGACTGCTTTCGCTAGACCTCTCGTTCAGCGAACCGCTGCGCGCAAATACGACCATGACCATGCGCGAGGCGGGGAGCGGCGCAGTCGTGGCGCTGAAGCCCACTGTCGATGAGAGCTTTGTTGTCGGCGGCGGCTCTGACCTCGTGCTGCCGTTCGGAAGCAACTTGGAGCTCAGTTTTTCTGGCGCGGACCTAGGCGGGCGCCCGCTTCCAGCCAGCGCGACGCTGACTACCATCGACGACTTCGGAGTGCTGGCTCAGGACGGCTTCGAATCGAACTCCACAACGGGTATCTGGCCTCCTACGGGCCCGCAGATCGTCACGCAGTTCAAGGGCGAGGGGGCCATTGCTGGGACACACATGTTGCACGTTCCCGCCGGGACACATGCGATGCTCCGGCTGCAGCGAACGGCGACTGAGACGCATATGGTGGCCAGTTTGCGCCTATACACGAAGTGCGTCAGCGGCTTGAGCAGATTGCGCCTGACCGCGGCGGTGGTGGGCGGGAGCAGTCGCACTCAGATCCAGCCACCCATTGGGACCACCACAGCTTTGCCCGACGACATGTTGATCGGCGAAGCGCAAAACATCTCGTTGTCATTGTCCGACGCTGGGAAGGACGTCGTGCTGAGCGTGCTCGGGGAAAACCATACTACGTTCGATTGCATTCACGCAGGCATTCTGCTCGACGACGTGCGTCTCCAGTAACGTGCGCCCTACCGGGGCCTGGTGCGGGAGTAGTGGCCTAACGACGGCCCATTGCTCGACCCCAAACAAAGATCCGAGTCGGCGAGCGGTGATTTGAACTCAGCGGGTGGCTGGCGAAATCCGCCGACGGCAGGCTAGCTGTAGCGGCGCGCTAGCTGTAGCGGCGGGCGATGCGCAGAGCGGACTGGACGTAGCCGCCGCCGAAGAGGTTCACGTGAACGAGCACGGGGTACAGCTGGTACAGCTCGACGCGCTCAGCGTGTCCGGGCGAGAGCGGAAAGGCTTCGGCGTAGGCACTGAATACGTCGCCGGAGAAGCCTCCGAACAAGCGCATCATGGCTAGATCGATCTCGCGGTGGCCACCGTACACGGCGGGATCGATCAGCCACGGATCGCCACCGCTGGTGTGTAGGTTGCCGCCCCACAGATCCCCATGCAGTCGCGAGGGTGACTCGGCGGCGCCGAGCAGATCATCGAAGCGCGCCGTCAACTTCTCGAAGACCTGCACGTCGCCGGCATTGTAGAGCCCGGAATGCCTCGCCCGGCGAACTTCGCGCAGGATGCGCCGCTCGCGATAGAATTCGACCCAGGTGTCGCAAGGCGAATTGGTCTGAGGCAATCGCCCGATGAAGTTGTCGTGGTCGAGCCCGAAGCTGTCGGTGCCGGCGCGATGCAGCTGTGCCAGGCCCCGCCCAAGGCATTCGTCGTGTCCGGGCCCGGGGCGACTCGGCTCCAGAAACTCGAGCACCAAGAACGCGGGTTCGTCGCGTCGACCTGAGGAAACCGCGATGACCTGGGGTACCGGCAGAGCGCCCGCTTCGCGCAAGAAGTCGAGCCCCCGCGCCTCGGCTGGAAACATCGCGGGGGCCGCACTTTCGTTCGTCTTCACGAACACCTGGTCACCGCTGCTCAGCTGCAGCACCGCGGCGTCGTTGATGTCGCCGCCGGAGCAACCGCGCTCGGATCGCACCTGGGCGCCGAGGGCAGCTTCGATGGCGGTAAGGGTGTCCCCGCGCACTACAGCGCGCCTTGCTTGCGCAAGTGAGCCAAAAGGCCGCGGCAAGCGCGGTCGCAGATATCGAGCACGGTTTCGAAACCGCGGTCACCGCCGTAGTAGGGGTCCGGCGTGCCAGCGCCCTCGGGAGCAGTGTCATCGAAACTCCGGAACAGCCGCACTTTGGATCGCGCGTCCGAGTCCGGCGCGAGATCCAGCAACTCGGCCATGTTGTCTCGGTCCATCGCCAAGATGTAATCGAAACGCTCGAAGTCCTTGCGCTTGAACTGACGCGAGGCCCCTGCCATGCGGATCCCGCGTCGCTTGGCTGCAGCCGTCGCTCGCCGATCTGGAGACTCGCCCACATGGTACGCACTGGTGCCGGCACTATCGATCTCCAGCGAGGCCGCAACACCCTCGACGTCGGCGAGGTGGCGCATCACACCTTCCGCCGTCGGAGATCGACAGATGTTGCCCAAGCAGACGAAGCTGATTCGAACTCGACTCACGACGCTGCTGAGAGTCGTCCCTCGGCGCCACTTTTGGCAACCGGAATCTCACGTTGCCTGGGCGCGTCTCGGCCAATGCCCCTTCACCCCGCCCGGCGGCGGACCTGCTAAAGTCAGCCCGTGGCTGACGTTGTTCGGTTTGTCTGGATGGCAGCGCTCTCCCTGGCGCTGGGTTGCCCGCGTACCCCGGCCGAACCAGCGCAAGCATCGCCGAGCACGGAGAGCTCCGCGCCCGGGGCGTCGGCTGCTCCGGCTGGCACCCTACCGCCCGCGCCGCCTCCACCGCCACCGTCAGGCGTCGCACTGATCAAAGAACGCGAAGGCGCAATGCGCCGCTGTTATCCGAAGTCCGTGACGGGCACGGTCGTACTGACTTGGCGCGTGGGGGAGGACGGCAGAGCGGTGCACGTCCAAGTGTTTCCGATGAAGCCAGAGCTGCGCGACGAAAAGGCCGAAGCGTGCCTGACCACCATCGTGGAAAGAACCGCGTTTTTGCCAAAACACGCCGCGGCGTACCAATATCGCTTGCGGCTGTAGTGCCACGGCGCGCCACGACCGGCGCTTAAGACTCGCGCTGGGCGATCGCTACCACGAAGCCGTCAGGATCAAGGAAGTAGGCAGCCTGCTCCCCCCACGGGCGCATCGCGAGGGGGCTCTTCAGCATGAACCCGCGCGCCCGCAACGCTTCGATGACCCTGGCAGCGTCCGCGACGCGCAGATACAACTCCGCGGGCTGCGCCGCCCCCGGCTCCCGAGCCCCGACGCGGCCATCGAAGTTGTTCGGAAACGCGTCGCGCTGATACAAGCCGAAGCTCGTAGTCGGCGTCATGCGCAGCTCGACGTAGTTTGCAGCCTTCACTTCGATCTCGAAACCGAACACTTCCGCGTACACACGGCTCGACGCCTCGATATCGGCCACCGCGAAGATTACGATTACGTCCGTCATGGCCCCACCTTTTACATGAACAGCGCGTGAAGGATCACCAGTACGGCCAGGATACCCTGGCCGCCCCAAATCGTCAGGTGCAGCATCTGCTTGAGCTTCGACAGCTGAACGAACGCCCTGCGCTCCGCACCTTGATCCGCCCGCGCCACATACAGGTAGCCGACTTGAACTGCGAGCGCCGCACCGAGCGGCACCCACAATGAAAGAGGCGCGAGCACCGCTGAGATCCCCCAGCCGAAGATGGCAGCTAGCAGCGCAATCCGGATGAGGCGCCGTGCAAGCGGATTGCCCAACAGGGTCACGAAAGTGCGCTTGCCACCGCGGCGATCACTCTCTTCATCACTCAGGCCACTCGCGACCGCGCTGGACAGAGCCATCGGGATGGTACCGAGCACGAGCCACAGCTCCCCGCCGAGAACTTGACCGCTTTGGCCACAGTAGAAGATCCACGGAAACACCAACCCGACGCCCAGCATTTCCATCACTTCTCCGCCACCGCGGTAGTTCAAGCGCAGCGGCGGCAAGGAGTAGGACCAGAAAACCGCGAGCCCCAGCGCCACGCCCAACGGTAACCACGGGTTGCTCAGGCGCAGCGCCAAGCCGAGGGCGACGAGCAGGGACGCCGCGCCTGCGACGCAACCCCCGAGCAGCACGTGGGCCGCCGGCAAGATCCCGTCGTAGATGGTCTTGGGCGATCCGGCATCCGGGAACATGCGACGCTTGATGGCGTCGACCTGTCGATCGGCCCAGTCGTTGATCAAGACGATGTAAGCCAAGTTGCACAGCGTGAGCGCCGTGCCCCCGACCAGCACCCAAGTGCAGAGCGCCGCGTCGAAGCGCTCGGCCCGAAGCGCCGCGTGCACGCCGAGGGCCTGCCCGAGCAGCATCGGCGCGAGCAGCTTCGGCCAGCTCGCGGGTTTGAGGGCATAGCGCCACCGCTGGGGTAGCGTCTTGATGGCGGAGCGCTGGCTCAAAGCTGCGGCTTTGCGCCCATCTCCGTCAGCAAGTGGTCCGCACCGTCCACGGCGTCCATGACCCAGAGCATGTAGCGAGCATCTACCTGAATGCTGCGCGTGATCTCGCTCATGAAGAGCCAGTCACTGGCCATGGCCTCGTAGTTGCCGTCGAAGGCCAAGCCCACGAGTTCGCCTCGCGCATTGAGGGTTGGGGATCCGGAGTTGCCCCCGGTGATGTCCAGATCCGCCAAGAAGTTCACGGGCAAGGTGCCCAGCTTCTGGTCCGCATAGCTGCCGAAGTTCTTGCTGCGGGCGGCTTTGAGCACGTTGACCGGTGCATCGAAAGGATCTTTGCCGGCCTTCTTGACCATTTCCTCAACCCGCGTGAAGGGATCGTACACGGGCTCACCGGGCTTCGGCGCGTAGCCGCGCACGGTTCCGAAGGTAACGCGCAAAGTGCCGTTGGCGTCGGGGGCCACGGGACCTGGTGTCATTTCCGAGAGTGCTGCGACGAACTTGGGGCGCAGCATTACGAAGTTGCCCGAGCGTGCATCCTCGCGATCCTCGCGCCCGGCAATCAGAGGGCGCAGCGCGACGGCCGCCTTGATCATGGGGTCGCGACTGAACTTCACCTGCCCCAGATTGGCCTTGGTGATGAGCTTCACCCGCGTCTTTTCGTCTTCGAGCTTCGTCCCCGCGAGCATCGCGTCGACGGCTTTGCCAATGCTGTCTTGGGTCGCCGGCGTCTTGCCGAGGAACGCCGCGAGCATCTTCTTTTTTGCGTCGGAGTCCGGCAGCCGCGACGCTCGCAGCAGCGCAAGCTTCAGCATCGCCGCTTCCAGCTTGCGGGAGTAGCGCTTGCTCAGGCTGACCATGCCCTGCTCCAGGCGTTTCCAGTTGCGTTTCTGATAGGCCGGCTTGCGGGCGGCGTCCTTCTTCGGGCGCTCCTCCGCCATGCGCACCACATCGACGGCCGCGTCCAACATCGTGCTGAGCCGCAGGATCTCCCACAGGGCGAAGTCCACGTCCCGGGTCGCCTTGCGCTCTTTGAACACGACGTCCAGCTCCGCGAGCACGTTACCAAACTTGGCCTTGCGGCTCTCGTCGGCAGCGATCCACTTGGCGAGTTTCGCGTCTCGCGCTCTTCGCGTCGAAAGGGCGCCGCCCTTGGTCAACCCTTCAAGAGCGCCTTGGGTGTAGGTCAACGCGTTGCTGAGGCCACGGCTGATGGGCGTTGCCTTGAGCCGAACCTCTTCGTCACCCTTGGAGATCTTCTTGAGCTCCGAGAGGTACTCTTTGAACAGCTCGATGCGTTTTGGGTAGAACCACTCGACGGCCTCCGCCGTCTCCTCGGCGGTGTAGAGGCGATAGGTACGCCCGGGGTAGCCGGCGACGAAGACCAGGTCCCCGGCGCCCAAAGGCTTGCTCGCCAGCTTGAGGTGCATGCGAGGCTTGTAGGGCACGTTCTTTTCGGAGTAGTCCGCGGGTTTGCCGTCGGGGCCGACGTAAGCCCTCAAGAAGGAAAAATCGCCGGTGTGGCGCGGCCAGCGCCAGTTGTCGGTTTCGCCGCCAAAGACGCCCACACCCTTGTGCGGCGCGTAGACGAGACGTACGTCGCGGATTTCGAGGCGCTCGATCAGCAGGTATTCGCCACCGCCGAGGTTTTCGGCGATGTTGCAGCGCACATTGGGCTTCTTTTCGCATTCGGCGACCAGCGCCTTCTGCCGACTTTCGACCGCGTCGTGGCGCGCCTTGGCGTCCTTGATGGCGTCCAGCCCTTCGCGGACTTTCGCGGTCACTTCCGTAAACGCTTGAGTCACGTACACGCGCGCAGACGGCCCGTTGGATTTCTCGTCCTTGCGAGTTTTGGCCAGATAGCCGTTCGCGAGAAGATCCTGCTTGGGTGTCGAATTGTACTGCAGCTCCCCCGTCACGCAGTGGTGATTGGTCACGATCAAGCCCTCGGGCGAAACGAAGGACGCCGAACAGCCGCTACCGAGCTGGCTCACCGCGCCCAAGGGGTACTGCATCGGATCGCTCAAGGCGGCAGGATCGAGCTCGAGCCCGAGCTTCTTCAGAGTGTCGGCATGCTCCGAGAGTTGCCGCGGAACCCACATGCCACCTTGGCTTTCGTAGCTGGGTTTCTTCGGCGCCTCGACGCTCGGAGCAGGCGCAACATCCGGCCCCGGACCAGGCACCACGCTCGGGCCAGGCCCCCCACACGACAGCAGCAACCAACCGAGTCCCGTGCAAACCGCGTAACGCATGGCCGCTGCCATACCATGGGCTGCGGATGGGGAAAAAGCAGCGCCGCCGCCGCGCATTGCCGCGGATTTCAGGCGTTCCGTGGCCCATCCTTGGGCGCGACGCCCGATGACGCCCGCGGGGATTTTCGCTAGCGTCCGCGGCCCACTGCACAGGAGACCCGCATGACGACGCTCAAAGGCAAAACCTTGTTCATCACCGGCGCGAGCCGCGGCATCGGGCTCGCCATTGCGCTTCGAGCCGCGCGCGACGGAGCCAACGTGACGGTGGTCGCCAAGACCGCCGAACCTCATCCGCGGCTGCCGGGCACCGTGTTCACAGCAGTGGAGGAGATCGAAAAAGCCGGCGGCAAGGGCCTCGCTTGTGTGACGGACATTCGCTTTGAAGAGCAGGTGCAGGCGGCCGTCGACAAGACCGTGGAGACCTTCGGCGGCATCGACATCTGCGTGAACAACGCCAGCGCGATCAGCCTCACAGGCACATTGGACACACCCATGAAGCGCTACGACTTGATGAACCAGGTCAACGCCCGCGGCACCTTCCTGTGCTCCAAGCTCTGCCTGCCCCACCTGCTCAAGGCGGACAATCCACACATCTTGAACCTCTCGCCCCCCTTGAACATGGAGACCCACTGGTTCGAAAATCACGTGGCCTACACCATGGCCAAGTTCGGCATGAGCATGTGCGTTCTGGGGATGGCCGGTGAGTTCAAGAACAAGGTGGCCGTCAACGCGCTGTGGCCCCGCACCGCCATCGCCACCGCCGCCGTGGGCAACTTGATGGGCGGCGACGAAACGATGAAGCGCTGCCGCCGCCCCGACATCATGGGCGACGCCGCCCACGCCATCTTGACCACGCCCCACAAGGAGCTCAGCGGCCAGTTCTTGGTCGACGAAGTGTTCCTGCGCAGCCGCGGCGTCACGGATTTCAGCCAATACGCCGACGTGCCCGACAACGAGCTCGTGCCGGATTTCTTCATCTAGGCGCCAGTCGTCGCGCGGCGCGGCAGTCAGTGTGGGCGGCGGCCCTTTTGTGGCATTCGTGTCGCTCTGCTGTCGCATTCGTGTCGCTCTGCTGTCGCCCTTGAGGACTGGGGCCCACTGCGCTCATCCCGTTGTCCAGCTTTATCCGGTTGTTTTTGGGGGTCGCATCCATGGGGCGTCGCTGGGCCACTACTCTCGACTATGGGGTGGCCTGTCCGTCCAGAACAAAGTGGTCCGTCGCCCTGAGGTAGAGGGGAGTTCTTCGTCGGCAGCGCGTTGGTTGGGGAGAAAGTCCAGCTCAGGCTGTCTGAATCGACTATTCGCGGTCGTGGCTTGTCGGAAGACGAGGAAACCAAGAACGGGCTGTCTGAATCGACTATTCGCGCTCGCAATGGCGCATAGGTGGAGGTCCGTTGGCGGGGCGCAATCGCCGTGACAAGGTCGTGGCCAGCTTTCGCTGGACGCCTGGAGCGAGAGTAACGCGCTCACCGCCTCTGGACAGCCGTTGATTGGCTTTCTCAGGTCAACCTTGTGGGCTGCCGGAGTCTGGAGGTTTTCTACGCCACGGTTTGCGCTGCCTTTCGATGGTTGAGCTCGTATACAGAGCCGTCGCGCCACAACGCGAAGAGCACGCCAGCTAGTTTGCGGGCCAACGCCACGGTAGCGATGAATTTGCCACGGCGTTGCTCGATTTGCTCTGCCCACTTGGACATTGGGTCGTTGGGCCGTGTACGCCGAAAGGTCCACGCCGCCTGCACCAAGTTGGTGCGCACCATCGCCGGTCCGGCCTTGGTGATCCCGAGCCGTTGCTGACGATCGCCGCTGGATTTCTCGCCCGGAGTCAGCCCAAGAAAGGCTTCGACAGAGTGAGCGCTCGGAAAACGTGTCCTGTCGTCGAGTGCTGCCACAAAGCGCATGCTGGTTGCCGGACCGATACCGGGCACCGTCATGAGACGCTGACAGACTGGGTCCTTCTTCGCCAGGGCCCTGAGCTCCTCGTTGGCTTCCTTGATCTGCACGTTGAGAGCTTCGATGGCCTGCAAAAGACGCTCGACGTGCTGCGGCAATCCATCGGGATGAGCGAGGGCTGCAGCGCGGAGGCGTGTGGGCAAGGTCGTGGGCTCGCCGGAGCACATTTTCAACAGTTGCGTACGCCTCCAGCCTTGCACTGCATTTGCCAATGCCGTGCGTGCACCAAGCAGTTGCTCGCGCATTGCGCACATCGTGCGTCTGTCGCGAGCCTGCTCCGCCGGGATGTGCACCGATGGCAAGTCGATACGGCACGAGACTTCGCTGAGGACCTGCGCATCGCGCCGGTCGGTCTTGATGCCTCGAGCCCCGACCCCCAAACTGCGCACCAACGTTGCTGGGACCACACGCACCTCGTGTCCACATTCCAGAGCCCAGTCGGCGACTCGGAATGCTTCCGAACACGTTTCCAGTACAATTCGGCTCTTGGGCTGGTGCTGAAAGAAGCACATCAAACTGCTGGTCGCGATCCTCTTCTCCAGCAGAATTCCTTCGTCCGCGGCCCGCACACACACCTGCGATTGTTTTCCACCCAGATCGACTCCAATATGCTCCATGGCTGTCTCCTCTAATCACTGCGCCTTTGAGCGCGTCTGTTGATTGAGGCCCGGTTTCCGGTGACCTCGTTAATGAGGAGACAGCCACTGTCGCCTCGCGCAAAGCCATCGCTCGCGCGTCCGGCGCCCAAGCGAACACCGTATGCAGAACGGCCACCATGGCAGCCCTCCGCATCCGAAAGACGCCTCGGCGGCTACCTACCAGGTCACGAGCCACCCCATCACATCTCCCTGGGCCAGGCGGAGCGGCTGACTTGGCCCCCTATCGCGCCGGCGCTGTCGTTTTCGTGTCGCCCTGGCCTGCGCCCAGCTCATTTCCACCACCCCATATCCCTTCCTAGTTTGGTTTGGGGTCGCATCACTGGGGCGTCGCTGGGCCACTACTCTAGACATCGGCCGCGGTTGGGCGCCTGGGGCGCTGTTGGGCCCGACCCGCCACCCGTCAGCGATGCGCAGCGTCATCGACGACCCCACGCTCGAGTGGGATGCTTGACAGCGCATGAGGCTCGCCGGACTGGTCCACGCATGGGCACCGATTTGCGCATTGCTGCTATCGAGTTGCGCAAGCAACGATGGAGATAGCGCGGCGAAGGATGCGGGACGCGACGTGCTTGCGGACCAGATCTCAGGATGCGCAAACGTCCCATCAGCATGCGTCACGCAATTCTGCTCGCTTCGCAAGTGCGGGGGCGAGTCCATCTACGACGAACGGGGGTGTTTCAGACCCCAGTGCACCCGCGAGTCGGACTGCGATCCGGGAAAGAAATGCCGTCCTAGGACCTTCAACAACGTCAACTGCGTCCGACAACGAGATATGTCGTGTGAGTGCACCTTCGGGCTCTCCATCAACACTCAGTCGTTCTGTCTTTCGGCAGACGCGCCCTGCGCTGAGTGTGACGGTGCGGCGTTGAGGTGTACCAAACCAGGCCTTCCCGAGGCGGCAGCGTTCGCCCTCACCATCGTGACCCCGACTTCGTGCGGAGGCAGACGGGACTTTGGCCCAGAAATGCTCACTCTGCGCTGCGACACCAAGGAACTCTGCATCGAAACGAACTGCGAAACGTACACCTTCGACGGCACCACCATCACCACGCCTTCTGGCCTGAAGTGCAAAGTCACGCCGGCGCCACCGTGACAGGCGCCGCGTGGGGGACGACAGCAGTCAGACCCCTGGCCTGAAGTGCAGGGTCACGTCAGCTCCGCCTTGAACTACTCGTCGGCTCGTGGGGGCGGAAAGAACAGCGCGACTTCGCACTCGATGGCGTCGAAGGGGGGCAAGTGGGCGGAATCACTTTCGCCGACGACGACTTCCATCACGTAACCCTCTGGGGAGAGCCGCAACACGGTCAGCGATCTGTTCGCCGGCTCGACCAGCCAGTACCAGGGCACCCCGGCACTCGCATACACGTTGCGCTTGATTCCCTGATCGACCACGGCCGTCCGCGGAGATAGCCCCTCACACACCCAATCGGGTCGCTGGATCACCGGGCGCTTCATGGGGAACTCAGGAACGCTCTCACGCCGCCAGCCGGAAATGTCAGGGCGAAAGATGTCATGCGGACCGAAACGAACGTCCACATCCGGGATCAACCACCAACCACCCGGGCCGCCCCGGCCCCGCTGAAACGGCCCTCGGAGTTCGGAGTAGATCTCTGCCAGCACAGACTGGTGAAGTGGCGTGGGCGAGGGCGACACGATGACCTCGCCCGCCACGACCTGCCCGCGTACATCGTCCGGCAGTGCGAGGAGGTCGTCGTAGGTTGCAAGCCGCTTCGCCGACTCACTCATCGTGATGATCATAGCGCACGCCTGCGACCAAGTGCCACGGAGGAGCTTTGCGCCCCAGGAATCTTTGGAAAGCAGGCTTGGACGGCAGCACGCTGTCCGAAGCATCGGGCCGAAGCAGGGCCACGCCAGCGCTGCACGCGAAGGGTTCAACCCGCTAGTTCGCGCCCTGCTATACTCGCCCGATGCGCGCGATCGCTTACCTTTCGGCACTGTGTCTTGCATTGAGCGGCTGCGGCGGCGGTGACGAAGCCAGCGATGGTCCCGGTAGTGGTGGCAAGTCCGGCAGTGGTGGTTCGGGCGGCTCCGGTGGAAGCGGCGCCGGTGCCGGCTCGGGTGGCTCGGGAGCGGGTGCACCGCCCTGGGTCCCCGGGCCGCCTCCGGTGTGTGAAGCGGACGCCACCTCGACGGACAGCAACGCAGCCGAGTACGGGCTGGCAACGCTGCCACCGGAGATGGCACTAGCGGACACCTTCTACACCTACGACATGCGCACCAACATCGGGAAGTGCGCAACCGACAAGGTGGAGTGGAACTTCGAGAAGGCACCGCCGGGCGCCGAGCTCGAGATTGCCGGAGGCAAGAACCTCAAGCCGGGGAGCAAGGCCGAGCACGACACGGGGGGCGCGGGTCGTGAGGCAGCCAAGGTGGCGTGGAGCCTCGAAAGCGTCGATCCCGGTTGTTACCAGTTCGTGGTGCGCTGGCGCGCCTGGGTCGACTGCGGCATCACGGATCCGGGCAAGTGGGGAGAAGAGGTCGTGCAGCGCTGGGCGGTGTCCATCCGGGAGAACCATTGGTGGTCCGGAGATTTGCACGTGCACACCAAGCATAGTGAGGGCGGTGAAGAAGCGGGCAGCGTCTACGACTACTACCAACGCATGACCAACCAGGTGAAGAGCATCTCGGGAGCGGATTTTTCCGACCGGCGCTTTTCATCCGCCCGAGGCCGCCTGCATTGGTTGATCTTCTCGGATCACACGGACAGGGAGGTGCCCGAGTGCGGCCGGATCTTCCCCGACTGGTGCGAAGACAAGCACGACGCGAAGGGCGCCACCGGTCGCCGGGTCACCCGTGAGCTGGTAGAGCAAGTCAGAGACACCTTGCTCGTCGTGGGCTCGGAGGTCAGCAACAAGTTCAACGGTCACTTCGGCTTCATCCCCCTCAACCCGGAGCCGGGACACCCGATCTTGGCGCCGGGCTACACGGACAACCCCACGGACTACGACTTCGACGTCGGCTACGGCGTCGGGATCTTCCCCGAGCGCTGGATCTGGCCCGAAGCCAGCAACGAGTCAGAGCTGAAGCTGATGAAAGAGTTGGGGGGCCTGCGCATCATCAATCACGAGACCGCTCTCGCACCCTGGATCCACTACGACTGGCAGAGCTTGGACTTCGACGGGCTCGAAGTTTGGAACGGCGGTATGCGTCACGACCGATTCGACGACGACGCCTACCACGGCAACATCGACGTCAACGATATCTCCGACGAAAACCAGCTCGAGACGGTCATGCCCGAGAGTGACATCGAGCGCTCCTGGCTGGGCATGCTCAAGACCGGGCGTTGGCCGATGATCGCCGTGGGTGGCTCCGACACCCACAAATTCAATGACTCGGTTTGCTTCGATGGACCCTGCGATCCCACGAGTGCGGAAATTGGACTGCCAGCGACAAGTGTCTTTGCCCCTGAGTTCGTTTGGGCCAACGGGCAGACGGGCATTGCCGACGGACTCCAGCGCGGGCGCACGGTGGTGCACGACTTTTCCAACTTCATCGATCTGCGCATCGTCTACAAAGGCATCGAGTACATCGTTGGCGACACAATCGAAAACTACAACCCGGGGGATCCCCTCGAGATCCGAGCCTTTGGCCGCGTCGCCAAGTTCGTCGATGGCGATAACCGCCCCTTGTTGATCATGGGAACCAACGGGGACTTCCAGGATTCCCGGGTGCGCGTGCTCTACAACTCCGAAGACGAAGTGCACTTCGCCAAGCTGCTCAAGAGCAAGGACCACATGCGCTACATCCGACCCGACTCCAACTTCGACAAGAAGCAGTTGACCAGCTTGAAGGACGCGGACGTCGGGCTCAATCGGGTCTACTTTGTGTTCGCGCAGCTGCTGCCCTTCCACAACCCCATCTACGTGCAAGGCAACGGGCAGGATATGGCGCTCACCGGCGCGATCCGGATCCAAGCCACGCACTGACTGCACGGTTCTGAGCCGACTATTGAGCAGCTTTGCCCGCCGCGGCTGCCCGCTCGGCGCCACTATCCAGACGGGTCCGCACCGCTTCCAAAGGCTTGGCGAGCCCCTTCAGCTCCGCAGCGAATGATGCGGTGGGCGCAGCTTCGGGCAACCAACCTTCTTTGCGCGCGACTTCTGATAGCTCGCGACTGAGCACGAGCTCCCCTCCATTGGCCGCCCCCTGCAGGCGTGCCGCGACATTCACGGTCTGTCCAAAGTAGTCCAGCACGCCATTGGCGGTCACGACGTAGCAAGGCCCAGTATGCACACCAATCTTCAAGGTGAGTCCGTGGTCCGTGGTGGATGCGCTGCGGAACTCCGGAAACTTCTCGTGCATGCTCACCGCACACTTCACGGCGGGCGCCTCGGTCAAGAATGCCGCCATCACGGCATCGCCAATGGTCTTCACGATCGTTCCGTCGTGAGCGGCGATCACCTCGCGCAGTAGCTCGAAGTGATCCTGCACGATGCTGAAGGCTTTCGCGTCGCCCACTCGGGTGTACAGCGCCGTCGAACCCGTCAGGTCACTGAACAACAAGCAGACCCGAGCGATGCGCAGAGTGAGCCCGGGCTTGAGCACTTCACGTGCGAACTGTCGCCGAAACTCCGACAGCATGCTCACCTCGTGAGCGGTCGCCGCTTGGCTCGGGAAGTCCACTTCTTCAATCTTGGCGTGGCGCTCTCGGTCGCTGTTGTTTTGCACCAGGACTCGCCCGCCAGGCGCCAGCTCCGCCTGGGGCGGAAGCAAGTCGTCGCCGCCTGCCTCGAACTTTGCTTCGTCCGGCAAGCCGCGCTCCACCTTCAGGATAGCCGCCGGACCGCCGCGCACGAACAGGCGATAGCGCCCAGCTCGCGTCGGCGCGGCCAGCACCGCCTGCTCTCGGGGAGGCAGCACGGTTTGAACCAACACATGGGGCGTGCGCGCGGGCCCACCGATGCAGTAGGGCCCTTCGTCCACGGGGCGCAATCCAGCCGCGGGGCGAAACGTCGCTTCTACGGCTTGATCGAGATCCAGATCGTAGGAGAGATCGCAAAGCTGACAGTGGGCATGGGCGCCCAATTCTGCGAGCGCTTGCATGCGTTCGCTCGCGGTGCGGCAGCTCGGACAAACCAGATCCCACGTCAGCTCCAAGACACCTGCATCCACTGCGTGCAAGCACGCGCCGAGTACGGCGCGTCGGGGCATCTTCCAGCGGTCCGCCAATTCGTAGGGGCGCATGCGGTCGAGGTCTTTGTCGGAGCCTTGCTCCACCAAGCGCAGCACTCGCTCGCCAGCCTGGCGCTCGTCGCCATCCAGCGCGTCCAAGAAACCTTCTGCCACTCGCTGAAAGCCCGACTCCGATAGCTGAACCGGCTGCGCTGTCGCGGGCTCAGCATCCGTGCGCAGCTGCTCATCCACAGCGGATACGAAGTCCAGAAGCCGACCCAGGAATCGAGAGATCTGAAGGCGCAGGATTGGCGAGATCAGTCCCGTCTTGGGCTGCGTGGTGATGCAAACGCTGACCTTGGTCCCACTCTCGAGCTTCTCAAGGGTGAACGTGTTTTCCAGAAACCGAACCAGGCCTTTACGAACGACCCGCCGCACCTTGAAAAAGGTCGGGCGTTCCCATTCATAGGGGCGCTCTTCGTACTCCAGGGGAAAGCCCCCAGAGACGGTCTTGACGAGGTAACGGGCAGCAGTATCGTCATCGTTTGGCGTCAGCTCGATCCGCGACAGACCGATCACGCGATTGAGGCGCTCGGTGTCCGTGATCAGCGGCCACAATGCCTCCGCGGAAGCGCGGCAATCTACTGAGCGCTCTACGCTGACGAGTCCCATGGTTTCGTCGGCAGCATAGCCCAGGCGACCTTCCCCTGGACGTGGGTGAACCGGGGAACCACCCTGGGACCACAGGGGCGCACGGAAGGTGGCAGAACCATCTAAGTAGGTACGCTTCGGAGGCGGCGTAGGATCGATGCAGACCAGCGCTCCGCCCGTGCAGCCAACGGGCGGATGGTGGGGCGCCGGGTCATCTGCTCTGGCGCCAGGTTTTTCGTCGTGCAGCCGCAGTTTCCCTTGACAAGTGACAACAGAATGAATATTCATTCATTTCGTGACAGCCGCAGAACTCACCAAGATCGAGCAGAAGAAGGCAGAGAAGCGGGAGCGCCTGCTCGAGGCGGCCTTGGCTCTATTCGCAGAGCGGGGCTTCCATGGCACCGCAGTCCCCCTGGTCGCCGAGCGCGCAGGTATCAGTGCCGGCAGCGTGTATCGCTTTTTCGAGAGCAAGGAGGCTCTAGTCAACGCGGTCTTTCGCGAAGCGAAAACCCGTCTGGCGGCCGCGCTGACCGGCGTGGATCTGAACCAACCACCCAAGCAGGCCTTCGACGAGTTCTGGGGACGCATGGTGCAATTCGCGCGGCAGCACCCGACGACGTTTCACTTCCTCGAGCTGCAAGATCACGCGGCCTACTTGGATTCCGAGAGCAAGGCGCTCGAGATGAGTGTGCTCACGCCCATCGCCGAAGCGTGCCTACAGCTGCAGGGTACGGGCGCTTTTGATCCGAGAGTGCCTGTGGACGTGTTGCTCGCGATCATCTGGGGCGCATTCGTCGGATTGTTCAAAGCCGAGCGTCACGGCTACCTGACGCTGGACGAAGAACGGGTAAACCAAGCGCGTGACGCTTGTTTCAACGCATTCGCAGTGCGCTGAGAGGGCCGGAGACATGGAAACAGCACAACAATTCACTCAACCAAAAAAAGCCACCCTTCGTGAAGCTCACAGTCTCGACTCGCTGAGTCGGCTCAGCACCGAAAAGCTGGAGCAAATCTATCGCGGAGGCGAGCTGCCCCAACACTTCGATGTTTTGGACGGTCACCCGCGAGGGCGCATGCTCACGGTGCGCAAGATCGAGCAAAACCGCCTGGGCCGTGCGCTCCGCCGCTTTGCCGCCGCTGCCAGTTTTCCCTGGGGCGGCAAGAGCTTCAGCGCAACGTCGGCAACCACGGGCACGGGCATCAACCGCGTGCACCTTTTTGGCCGCCACCAACTATTCCCGTTCCACACCCTGCTTGGACCGTCCCGTATCGACGGCCGTGAGACCCTGATCCTGGACTACGACCTGCGCGACAACCCCAACCTGATTCGCAAGATCCACGATGAGATCCGAGAGGTCTCGCCGGGACTATTCCTGGGGCCCGCGATGTGGAAGACGAAAGCCGGGGACGCGCTGGTGCTTTGGTTCGCATTGGATACGCGCGAGCAGGCGGTCAGCATTGGCCGCGACTGAACCCACCCACATCCTGGTCACCGGTGCGGCGGGCGCCATTGGGGGCGCACTGTCGCGAGAGCTTGTCGCGCGTTACCCAAACGCCAAGCAGACTCTGGTCGATCTGGATGCGGACGGCCTGAACAGGACTCTGCGTGCCGTGGGTGCTCGCGCCCGCGGCGCCGAGTGGGACCTCGCGCGGCCAGAGCAACTCGAAGCCCGAGTGCACGAGGCCCAGGCCGCAGAGGGTCCCATCGATGCGCTGATCAACTGCGCGGGCATCATGGAAGTGCGCACCCTCGCTACCACGCCCTGGGAGCGCGCAGAGCTCGTCCTCGCCATCGACCTGCAGAGTCCGCTACGCCTGATGAACCTGCTCGTTCCCCATATGGTGGAGCAACACTTCGGCATCGTCGTCAACGTCAGCAGCCTCGCCGGGGTCACGCCTTTGCGAGGATGCAGCTACTACGGAGCGGCCAAAGCTGGCCTCGCCCATGCCTCGGAGATCGCTCGGATCGAACTGTCGCCCCAGGGCGTGCAGGTGCTCACGGTGTACCCTGGCCCGGTCAGCTCCGGTCTTGAACGTCGGGCTCGCGACCAATATCAGGAGAGCCGCGCCCGGGATTGGATCCCGATCGGAAAGCCTGAACCCCTGGCTCGTGCGATCATCAACGCTCTCGACCGGGATGCGCCGCGCGTGGTCTACCCACGCATCTACGACGTAGCGAACCGCGCGCCACGAATCGCTGGCTTCATCACTTCGCGTATCAGTCCTCAGCCTCGCAATTAGGGTAGCCTAGCGCCGCACGGGATGCTGGCGCTGCTGACCCTGACCATCTTTCTGAGCTCTTCGCTGCTGTTTGCGGTGCAGCCCATGTTCGCGAAGATGGTCCTGCCGCGACTCAGCGGCACGCCGGCAGTCTGGAACACCTGCATGCTGTTCTTCCAGTCCGCGCTTTTGGCGGGCTACGCCTACGCGCACCTCGCCACCCAGAAGTTGCCGCCCAAACGCCAGATGCTCGTGCACGGCGGGGTGATTCTGCTGCCGCTCGCCGCGCTTCCGTTGGCGGTTCCACAATGGTGGGCGCCACCAACCGCTGAAAACCCACTGCTAGCGCTGCTCACTCTGCTGGCAGTCAGTGTGGGGCTACCCTTCTTCGTCGTCAGCACGACGGGTCCGCTCTTGCAGCGTTGGTTTTCTCTGACCACCCACGCCCAAGCCCAGGACCCCTACTTCCTGTACGCCGCCAGCAATGCCGGCAGCATGCTCGCGCTTCTGGCCTACCCCCTGGTCTTCGAGCCCCAGCTCACCCTGAAGCAACAGAGCACGGGTTGGACAGTGGTCTACGCGGTCATGGTCGTGCTGACTTTCGCCGCCGGCGCAAGCGTGTGGCAACGCCTCGCCAGCCAGCCCGCAGCCAGCGCAGCGTCGGCCCCCAAGGTCACCACCGCCAGCAGCATCTCCCCGTTGAGGCGGGTGCGCTGGTTGGCGTGGTCCTTCGTTCCATCCAGCGCGATGCTGGGCGTGACGACCTTCATCACCACGGACATCGCGGCATTCCCGCTGCTCTGGGTCATTCCCCTTGCGTTGTACCTGCTGAGCTTCAGCCTCGTTTTCAGTCGCCGTTTTACTACCATCGCAAAGGCCCGATTGGTGACGTGCTCGCAGGACTGCTTAAGCAGCGCGACAGTCTCAACCTCGCCCTGGTGGGCCTGGGCGCCGGGAGCCTCGCTGCGTACGCCCGGGACGGCGACCGCTTCACCTATTACGAAATCGACCCCTTCGTGAAACAGGTTGCGGAAGACACCCGCTACTTCACCTATCTCAGCACTGCCCGCAGCCGTGGGGCCACCATCGGCGTCGTGCTGGGCGACGCGCGCCTCACCCTCGCAAAAGCCGACGACGGCGGCTACGACGCCATGATCTTGGACGCTTTCAGCAGCGACTCGATACCCGCGCACCTGCTCACGGTCGAAGCATTGAGCTCGTACCGCAAGAAGCTCCGCGCGGACGGCGTCCTTGCCTTTCATCTGTCCAATCGCCACCTGGACGTACTCTCGGTCGTGGCCGCCCTCGCCAAAAGCAGCGGCCTGGCCGGTCTGCGGATTCAGGAGACGACGGCGCCCGCTGGCGACGGAACCAGTGCATCGACCTGGGCAGTGTTGGCCGCGAGCCGCGAGAGGCTCGATCAGCTCGTCTCACGCAAAGATTGGCAGCCCCTGTCGACGTCCGTGACGCGACGCCCGCGGACCGACGACCATTCGGATGTTTGGTCGGTTTTGCGACTCAGCGAGGCTACCGAAAGGGCGCACTAGCCACGCCCCGGTGCCGGAGCCTTCATTTTCGACGAGCACAACGCTCGGCTTTCCCCTATTTTGTCAAGTCGTGCGTCTTCTTGCTCGTTCGCTTCTTGCACTGCTCGGCTCGGCCTCGGTTTGCCTTTCCGTCATAGCGGTCGGCTGCTCCTTCGACGATGTCGAACTGGAAGGGTTGCCCTGCCCTTGCCCCGAGGGCTTGAGCTGCGATCCCGTAAGCAACACGTGCACCCGCGGTGGCTGTTCATCCGAAAACGATGGCACTCCGTGTGCCGACGACCGCGGCACCTGTCGTGCAGGTGTTTGCTGTTTCGGCTGCTGGGACGGCGCTCGCTGCGTCGGAGGGGACACCCTCGAAGCCTGCGGCGCTCGGGGCGAAGCCTGCACCGAATGCAGCTGCGCCGGAGACAGCTGCAGCGCCGGCAAGTGCGTGCCCGAAGAACCAGCGCGCAACATCGCCGTCGGCCAAGCCCACGTCTGCGTCGTGACTCAGAACAGTCGACTGTTTTGTTGGGGGCGAAACGAGTACGGGCAAGCCGGGCAGGGCGCGGTTTCAGCGTCACATACGGGCAACGGACCAGGCGTACAACCAGACACGGCAGCAATTGCGAGTGTTGGAGATCCCTCGTTCAAGTGGCGCAATGTGTTCGCTGGCCTAGATTCAACCTGCGCCATCCGCGACGACGTGGCCATGGGCAATCGCTATTGCTGGGGCAAGAACAAGAGCAAAGCCCTAGGTCTTGGCACGAACACTCCGGGCGGCCTGACCAAGCCCACACACCCGAACGGTGAGGCTTGGAACTTCGGTGAAATCGCCGTGGGCGATTCGACGTCTTGTGGCCGTTTGGATATCGGCCACGCCATCTGTTGGGGTGACGACGCCCATGGTGAGACTCGACCCCTTGGCGCGTGCTCCAAGCCGCGGCCGCAGACAGAGATCCCGCCAGACCACATCGACCCCGAACCTCATCGCCGCTACCGGAAGTTGTCGATGTACAACCATCACGTCTGCGCGGTCGATCTCTCCGACGAGTTGACTTGCTGGGGCATGAACCAACAGGGTCAACTGGGCATTGGCACACTCGAAGACGTCACTTGCGGCATCCAGACGCCAATGCCGAAGACGAGCGTACACGACGCAGCCGCCGGCTCGTTTCACAGCTGCGCCATCACTCAGAGCGACCGTACGCTCTGGTGCTGGGGCGGAAACAAGGACGGCCAACTGGGGCTGGGTGAAGCGCAGTCCAAGTCGCAGGCATTGCCTCGCTTGGTGGACGATACGAGGTTTTGGGAAGAAGTTGTTACTGGCGACAACCTGACCTGCGCGCGCGCCCTGCGGCGCGCTGGAACGGAAGCTTTCGGTGGCGCCATCTTCTGCTTCGGAAACAACTCCACCAGCCAAGCTGGCGTCCCCGATGGGCAGCAAGTCAGGTCACTGACTCAGCTCGGGGACTTCACGAGCTACATCCAGGTGCGCATTGGCAAGACCTCGGGCTGCGCGATCCGAGCAGGCGGTAGCATGTGGTGCTGGGGTGGCAACGGCTCGGGCCAGCTGGCGACCGACGCAAGCCTCGTCAGCTCCGCGACCCCCATCCGCGTCTGCGTACCCTGACTCCGCACGAGTCTTCTTTGGAGTCGCGGCAGTCGCGCTTCGCGGCTGACCGCACGCACCGCAACTGGAGCCTACTCCGCGATGGCGCTACTCCGGGCGCACATCGAGCGGACTTGTGGTTCATGGGAGCGGTTTATTGTTGCCATCCGTAACTTTCGTCGCGCGTTCCACACACTCCCGCAGACTGGATGGGCACGCCTCTCCTTCCGGCATGAAGCAGAGCACAGAAGCTTCCTCGCCACTAACGCCACCCAGGCATGTGTAGAAGCAGTAGTCCCCCCAATCTGGGTGGTCCCCGAACTGGCGTACCGGGCGTGACCCATCGCTGCACAAGCAGTCAGTGTCGCAGGAGAAAGCGTTTAGTCGACCGCAGTCGACCGTCCCGAAACAGGTTTGCAACGAGGGCTGGACACCACCGAAATCCTCGCAAGTCACTTTGCTCGGTTCGCAACCACAGTAGGCGCCGCGCGCGGACGTCTTGCACTCCTTGCCGTCGGACGCGGAGCAAGCCTCTTTGTGCACCCATTTGTAACTGCCCTCTTTCAGCTCACAGGTGAGGACCTGGCCTTGGTCCGAGCAGGCACTCGCCTCGGTCGGTTCACAAGGTGCCAAAAGGCTTGGGATCTTCCCGCCGCCTCCTCCAGAGCCGGTGGCGCCGGCGCCGCCCATTGCGCCACTCGCGCTTCCCGTGCTTGTTCCACCAGCGCCTCCGTCTACGCCCCCCGACGAGCAGGCGGGAGCACCCGTTGCAATGCACGCTGTCGAGATCGCCAAGATGCGGCGGGCTCTGGAAAGAATGTTCAAGTTCATCAGTGCACCAAAACGCTGAAGAGTCCGGGAACCGGTCCACGCAAAGGACCCCAATTCAGTTGCTCCAGGTACCACCCTGAGCACGTCCTCCTCACTCGATAGAATCGGACATCCCTTGGCTCGGACCAGGGCGCGGCCAAGGCGGCCCGGCGCCTCGGAGATTGCGCAGCTCCGACTCTGAGCGTGATCCCGTCAAGGACATCGAGCTCCACGACGGCCCGGCGCCCCGGAGATTGCGCAGCTCCGACCCTCTCCGGGAGATGTTCCTGGTTCGAAAGGCGGGCTCACACTCCGAACCAGGGATGCGACCCCCAAAAACCCCGATGAAGCGGTGGAAAAGTCGAACATCCATTGACGGAACCAAAATAGTGAATACTCTTCACTGTAGTGACGGATACTCACTCAGCAGATCGGCGAAAAAGCCGCAAGAATCGCAGACGCGCGCGGATGCTCGACCACGCGCAGCGGCTGATCGGGGAGGAAGGCATCGACGCCTTGACCCTGGGGCGGCTGGCGCGGGATTTCGATTTGGTGCCCGCGGCCCTGTACCGCTACTTCGACTCCAAGGATGCGCTCATCGCCGAACTGCAGCGCAAGACCATCGAGGCGTTGCATCCTCGTTTCGCCGCGGCCGTTGGCGAAACACGCGAGGGCGAGAGTGAGCTGATGCCGATCCTGCGCGCGGGGCGCTTTTACTTGGCTCTGCCGGAAGAAGAGCCCGAGGCCTACCGACTGATCACGGAGCTACTGAGCGATCCGAGGCCTTTCGTGCAGGACGATGAAGCGGTGCGCATGTCTGCGCCGGCGATCATGTCGTTTCTGGCGGATATGGCCACGCTGATTCGTCAGGCCGAGGAGCAAGGCGCACTCTGCTCCGGAAGTGCTTCCCAGCGCGCGGTGATGCTGTGGGCCGCCATGCAGGGCGTCTGTCAGCTGGGAAAGCTCGCGCGCTTCGATCGACAGCACTTCGATGCGCAGGCACTGGGCGAAGCCACCCTCCGCAGCCTGCTCATCGGTTGGGGGGCCAGCCCCCAAAGCCTAGAAAAAACCGGGCGCACGCCGCCCCAATCGTCCAATAATTAGTCAGGAGTCGAAAGTCATGTTCGTGTCCAGCCTTGCCTTTGCCGCCGGCGCCGCCACCTGGAGCCTCGCCGAATACACCCTGCATCGTTTCGTCGGCCATGGGCCCCGCGCCAGCAAGCGCAGTGGCAAACGTGGCGTGCTCGATGGAGACTTTGGAAGCGAGCATCAAGCGCACCACACGGACACGCGCTACTTCACGCCCACGCCGCACAAGGTGCGGGCGGCCTCGATTGCGGTTCCGGCCCTCGCAGCAATCAGTTCGCTATTCGTCGGACCGCGCCACGGCATCTCCTTCGCGTTGGGCTTTGGCGTCGCCTACACGAGCTACGAGGTCATCCATCGCCGCACCCACACCCATGCGCCCATCGGGCCCTATTCGCGCTGGGCTAGGCGCAACCACCTGGCTCATCACTTCACGAACCCGAACATGAACCACGGGGTGACGAGCCCGATCTGGGATCATCTATTCGGAACTCATCTGCCCCACAGCAAGATCCGCGTGCCCCGGCGTCATGCGCCGACTTGGCTGCTCGATCCTCAGGGCAAGGTGCGGTCCGAGTATCAGGACGACTACGATCTGCCGGCGCAGCCCGCGGCGCAGCCTGCGTACAATTGATGCGCTGGGCGCTGGGGCTCTGCGGGCTGCTGATGACGGCTTGTCCCAGCGATCCCGGGCGCCGGGCGCCCGCGGACCCCGGAAGCGATCCTTCGCGGCCGTCGACATCGGCCGTAGCAGAGTCGTCCGTCGAGCCGGCGGAGGGTCCTGACGCGGGCGGCGGCGAGGCTAGCTTGGACGGTGGCGCGGACGCCCTCGTAGTCGACATCAGTGAGCCCTACGTGCCCGAACCGGCAAGCCCCGCATCCCTGAAGGGCTGTCCCAAGTTCCCGCCCCGGGGGATGTTTGGCTGGAAGACCATACCAGAGCTGGCTGGAACCGATCGCAAACATGTCGTGAGTTGTTACGGCGAGCCTGCCGACCGAAAGGACAACCCGTGGCGGTTCCAGCAGCCCAAGGGTTGCTCATACGAGAAGATCGAAATCGAAGTGTTCTTCAGCGGCGACCTCGTGCAGCGGGCTCGCGCCCGCGGTTTCGTCACGGGCCAGCACTGCGATTTTGCGTTTTGAGCCGGGCAAGGCACGCGCGCTCAGTCGTAGCCGATGGCCAAGATCTCGATTTCGATCTCGCCCGCAGGCCGATCGACGACGACCACATCGCCCACTTTCTTCTTCATCAACGCGCGCCCAAGGGGCGACTTGAAGCTGAGCAGTCTCTTTTCCGGGTTCGCCTCGTCCGGGCCGACGATAGTGTAGCGACTCTTCTTGCCGTTCTCGTCCTCCACGTCGACGGTGGCGCCGAAGAAGACGACGTCCTTGTTGCGGCTTTCGTCGGTCACCACGACCGCCGTATCCAGGCGCTTGGTCAAGAAGCGGATCCGGCGATCGATTTCCCGCAGGCGCTTCTTGCCGTAGATGTACTCGGCGTTCTCGCTGCGATCTCCTTGGGCGGCGGCATCTTGCACTTCCTGCACGACCTTGGGCCGCTCGCTTCCTACGAGTCCCTGCAGCTCGTCGGCGATCTTCTGATAGCCAGCGCGGGTGAGATAGGTGGCCATGGCGCAGGCGGACAAATAGCAGAGCTTGGTTGAATTTTCCCGCTCTCGGGGTCCGGCGCTGACGCGCGGCTGCGAAGCGAGTTAGAACTCGGGCATGGCTAGCGGACGCAAAAAGCTCATTCTAATCCTGGGCGCCTTCGTGGTTGGCGCCATCGTGGCCGTGGGCGCTGCCGCCATGCTGCTCCTCCCGGGATATCTGCGGGACCGCATCGTGGCCGAGGCCAAAGAGCGTGGAGTCGAGCTGGAGCCGGGAAAAGTCAGCTTCGGGTTCGGTCGCGCCACGGTCAGCGACGCGCGCTTTCGGCTGGTGGGCGTGCAGGGCCTGGTCGGCAGCGCAAAGACCCTCGAGGTTGGGCTCGACTTTCTCGAGCCCAAGAGCGTCCTGGCCACCGATGTGAGCATCGAAACCGCAGGTTCGGCGCCGCTGCTGGCCCTGGAAGTCACCCAGTGGGCCAAGCAGTATCCCAGAACGCTGAAGCTACCGGCGCAGGCCAAAGAGATTTCGTTCACCTGGCGGGAGCGAGTCAAAGAAGAGCCCTGGCTGCAGATCGCCGGCGGCGAAGTCGCTCCGCAAAAGGGAGGCGCGCTATTCCGTGCCGAAGCCGCCACCTTTGCTGGCGCGCCCTTGGGCAAGATCGGCGCCTCTTGGACCAGCGATGACGCCGTGGTCGGGCTGGGCTTCGGTGAAGAAGACGTGAGTCGAGCGCCCGTGCGCATCAGCGTGCAACACGCCCTGCCCGAGCCCACCGCCAAGATCGAACTTCTGCCAGTAAAAGCCGAAAAGCTGGCCGACCCCCTCGGGGTCAAGTTGCCGATCGAAGACGTCACCGCGAGCGCCGTCGTGAATCTCACGCTGCCCAAGAGCGCCACGCCAGAGCCCATTTCGGGAGATCTCAGCGTGACCCTCAAAGGCTACGTGCCGCCGCATCCGCGAGAGCTCGATGGCATCGTCTTCGGAGACACCACCACGTTCGACTCCAAGCTGAAGCTGAATGCGCCGCGCACGCGAATCGAGCTGACCGAATCCAAGGTGAAGGCGGGCGACTTCTCCTTGCGGGGCAAGGGCAACATCGACCGACACGCGACCCACGCCACCCTTGCGCTGGATCTCACCGGCAACATCGCATGCACGGCGCTCGCGGGAGCAGCCGCGGAATCGTATCTAGGTCAGACCTTGGGCAAGCTCGCGGGGGCACTCGCGAAGGCGGCCATGAAGGGCGGCGTGGGGATCGTGGTCAAGATCCGCGCGGACTCGCGGGATCTCGACAATGCCAAGGTGCTGCGCACGATCGGGATCGGCTGTGGCCTCAAGCCCTTGCCCATCCCGGAGATCGAAATCGCGGGCTTCAAGCTGCCGACCGAGTTTCCCAAGGACCTCAAAGGGCTGCCACCGCTGCCCAGCGGGCTGCCTCCCATTCCCAGTGGCCTGCCGCCTCTGCCCAGCGCCCTACCCGGCCTGCCGCTGCCCAAGATCGAGACGCCCAAGCCCAAGCCCGCTCCGAAACCCACCGAAAAACCAGCGCCCAAGCCAGCCCCGAAACCAGCGGAAAAACCGGCCTCAACGAACTAGCTCACTTCGTTAACTGACTCTAAGTCATTGACATCAAGTCACTGAATTACTATCAGTGACTTGATGTCGCCCAGTGCCGTAGTTCTTACCAGAGCCGAGAAAAAACAGCGAACTCGCAGCCAGCTGCGCTCCCGAGCCCGCGAGCTCTTCTCCAAGAAGGGCTTCGCGAGCACCCAGGTGGGCGACATCGCCAAGGCCGCCGGAGTTGCTCACGGCACCTTCTACGTGCACTTCGCGAGCAAGGAGGAGCTGCTCGACGAGCTCCTGCTCCAGTTCAACCAGGGCCTGGTTTCCAAGCTGGAGCGGGCCTGGAAACCCGACTCGGCTGAGAACCCGCACCGGACAGCGGCCAAGCTCGCCGAGATCTGCCTGGACCATTGGCACGCGGAGCGGGGCCTGGTGCTTGCTTTTGCCCAGCGCGCCGGCATGGACGGCAACATCGAATCCCTGCGCGACGGCATCAACCCGCAAGTGGCGGCGATGCTCGCAACGCGACTGGCGGCTGTGGCCGAGCAGTTGGGGCGCTCGCTACCGGACGCGGAGTTGTTGGCGCAGGCGCTGCTGGGCATGTGGACGCGAGTCGGCCTGCAATACCTGTTCGGCAAGGTGAGCCGTACGCGAGCGGTCGAGGTCCTGGCGATGCTGTCCGTCGGCGCTCTGGGCGCTGCCTTCCCAACCCTGTCCCGCCCTTCTTGAAAGGAAGCGTCATGCAAACCACTCCCATTCCTCTGCGAAGCAGCGCCCGTGTCGGGCGCCCGCGCACGGACGAAAGCGCGCCCCCCGAGAGTCTGCCAGAGTTTCGTCGCTACAAGCCCGCGCCAGGGCACCCGGATTGGCCCCGGCTACAACGCGAGGCCCGACACCAGGCGCGCAGGTTGCTCACCCAGCTCAGTCCAAGGCAAAGCCGCCGCCGAGAGACCAAGCGTCGGCTGAGCGCCTGGAAAACGGCTGCGGAAAACTACGTCGAAAACCGGAGCCGCACCCGGGCTGGGCGCGAGGACCTGCTGCCGCTCTACTTCATCTGGACCACCCTGCGCCCGTGCAACTTCCGCTGCACGTATTGCGACGACCACCAGGGCGCGAAGTACCCAGAGCTGAGCGGCAAGGGCAAGCTGACGACCGCGCAGGGTAAGCGCCTGCTTCAGATCATGCGCTCGCGCTGCCCCAGCGTGTATTTCGCGGGCGGCGAACCGACCTTGCGTAAGGACTTGCCCGAGCTTACTCGGGCAGCGCGGGATCTCGACTTCTTCCCCGTCGTGTTGAACACCAACGGGAGCCTGTTCCACAAACTGCTCCAAAAGCCCGAGTGGAGCGGCTTCTTGTCAGATCTAGACGTATTGGTGGTCAGCCTCGACGCGCTGCACTTGAAGACCCTGGAGCGACTCTGGGTGACACCGCGACCCGAGGACGTGATCCGCAACTTATTGCTCCTCCGAGAGCTGGCCCCGCACCTGGGTTTCAAGCTGATGGTCAACACGGTGATTCAGCCCGGTCTGATCCGCGAGGCGCGAGCCGTGCTCGACCTGGCCGACGATCTCGGGATCGCGTTCTGCCCCGTGCCCCAGAACTGCGGCCCACGCATCGATGCTCGGGTGCGACAAGACCCCGAGTACGCGCAGCTCGTAGCCACGATCTTGCAGCGCAAGCGCGAGGGGCAGCGGATCGCGGGCTCCCTGCGCATGAACCAACGACTGCTCAGCGCCGCTCCTCTGCATTGCCGCAATACTCTCAAGCCCCACGTGGACCATGACGGGCGCCTGGCCTGGCCTTGCAAGGCCGCAGTCAACACGAAACCCGAATACGTGAGCGTTCTGGACTTCGACAACGTCGATGAGCTGTATGCGCACGCCACGCGCGTCATCTCACCAACGGGTTTCCACGGCCCCGCCAAGAATCAATGCGGCGCCAATTGCAACTGGGCCCAGAACTACACCACCGACGCTTACGCCCATGGCGTTGAGCACCCCCTGTCCCTGCTGCGCGAGGCAGCGGATTTCGTGCGGCGCAGCGGATGAACAACTTGTCGCAGCCACGGGTTTCGGATCGCGGCTTTGCTCTCGACCTGGCCAGCGTCGCGCTGATCAGCGTCGGGATCTGCCTGTGGAGCCAGCGCCTGAGCGTGATGACGCTTGGAGTCGGCGCAGTGCTGGCCCTGCGCCTGGTGGTGTTTGCTCGCTTGCCCCGGGAGCAGCGGGATCTGTCCTTGCTCGGCGAGCTCGTCTTCTGCTCAATGTGCACGTTGCTCGGGGCGGTGAACGACTGGAACAGCGTCACGCGCCATCGCATCTACGACTACACGGTGCCCGTGTACTTCCCAGAGCTGAGCCGTGTTCCGATCTGGATGCTGCTGTACTGGGGCCTGATCTTGCGCTTGGTCTCCTCGCTCTTCCGCTGGTCGCGACTGCGGCTGTCGCCCGCAAGCAACGCCGTGCATTTGGGTCGCCACGTGACGCGGCACGTTGGCGTGCGCATCGGCGTCATGCTCGCGCTGGTCATAATCACGCGCCAGACCATCTATCGGCTCTACCTGGATCCGGTTTTCTCCTGGCTGCCCTTTGCGTTGGGCATCGTCGGTCTGCTGATCCTGCTGCGACCCGATGCGCGCCGCCTCGCGGTGCTGGCCGTCTTCGGAACGCTAGGGCCTGCGGTCGAAGTGCTCTACATCCAGGTGGGGCAGCTGCACGCCTATCACTTGGGATGGATCTGGGGCGTCCCGGTGTGGATCGCCTTGTGGTGGGTGCTATCCGCCGCGATTTGGGGGGAGATCTCGGGTCGAATCGTGGGCCTGCTGGGCGGCCCGAGCTGGCTGTCGGCGCCCGCGCCCGCCCGATAAGCTGAACTTATCGCCAGGTCCGAAGCTTCGATTGGACCTTATCGAGTGCCGGCCCCATCTTCCTGGGCATGAAGATTCAAAAAGGCACCAAGATTCCGAATGTGGTTCTAGCTGTACGCGAAGACGGGCGCTTCACGCGCCTGGAGACCGACGAGATATTCCTCGGCCGCAAGGTCGTCGTGTTCTCGCTGCCGGGCGCGTTCACTCCGACCTGTTCGTCGACCCACCTACCTCGCTATGAAGAGCTCGCGCCGATCTTCAAGCAACACGGCGTCGACGAGATCCTATGTGTCTCCGTCAATGACGCTTTCGTGATGGAGGCCTGGGGAAAGGCGCAGAGCTTGCAGCACGTGCGCCTGCTTCCAGATGGCAATGGCTCCCTCACCGAGGCCCTGGGCCTGTTGGTCGACAAGTCCGCGATCGGCTTCGGCAAGCGCTCTTGGCGCTACTCCATGTTCGTGGATGACGGTGTGGTGAAAGAGCTATTCATCGAGCCCGAGAAGGACGGCGACCCCTTCGAGGTGTCCGACGCGGACACCATGCTGCGCGCCATCGCCCCGGGCGCCAAGCTGTCGGCACCGGTAGCCATCATCACGCGTCCGGGCTGCCCCCACTGCGCTCGGGCCAAGGAGCTGCTCTCATTGCAGAACATGCCCTACGAGGAGATCGTGCTCGGCGAGAGCGTGCGGCCAGGTGCTCTGCAAGCACTGAGCGGACGCGTCACAACGCCTCAGGTCTTCGTGAACGGAGCGCACATCGGCGGCGCGGACGACCTGGAGCAGTGGCTCTCGCGGGAGTCCGCGGCGTAACCGTCGCCGTGCAAGCGGCCCTCGGTGGCCCAAGTCGAGAGTAGTTACCCAGCGTGGCCCAGTGAACCGACCCCCAAAACCAATGACTCTGCCTGGCCGCAGCAACCCTTGCATTCCCGTGCTTAGCTGCCGTTGATTGGGTTGGGTTGGGGTCGAGCACTGGTGCACATTGGGCCCCTACTCTCGACTCAGGCCTCCCTGGAGCGGGTCCGCCAAAGCTCGCCGATTTGCAGCCGTCGAGCCGCACGTGGCGGTTTTTGCGGAAGAACCCGGAGCGGCTCAGCGTACGTGGTCTGGTGAGGGTTTCGGGCCTGCGCGCACTTGGCAGCGCACTGCTGCTGTCGGCGACCATCGGCGCCACCTGCCTGCTCGCGTCGCCAGCCCGCGCGGATTCCTTCTTCAACAGCGTGTCGGTCCCGACCACGCTGCGCCCGGAGCAGGAAACCTTCTTGCAGCTGCTCACGGATCGCAATGCGTTCCACCACTTTGCCATCATCGGCATGACGCAGCGCGATGCGCGGGGCCTCGGGCCGACTCAGTTCTTGCGCCAGCGGCTGGCGAAGAAGCCGAAGGACAAGTGGCGACGCTTCGATGTGGGTCTGTCCGAGATCCACGCATCCATGCGCGGCGCGAAGGGTCGCCCGGACTTGGCTCGAAGTGGCAGTCGCCATATCACCCGGTCCGTGAAGGGCAGCCGAGATCCGGCAATGCTCTTCGTCGCAGGAATCTCCCTGGCACAAGCCGACTACGTGCTGTCGCCGCGGGGCTCGGGACCGCGCCCACTCAATGCGCGCCGGCGAGAGGTCGTACGGCTGCTCAACGCGGCCTGCGCCGAGAATCGCAAGAAGCCCGTAGCGGGCTTTGGCGACGCCTTCGGCAGCGCGCTCATCTACCTGATCGTCGGCGGCGCCTATCGCGACTTCAAACCCACCGGCGGATGCGGCGCCCGAGTGGCATTGCCCGCAGCGCCTCCGATCAAGATCGAGCGCTACCCCGACGGCGCCAAACGCGCCGAGTGGCGATACCGAGCCGGGCGTCTGCACGGCAAACAGCGCAAGTGGTACGACGACGGTAAGCTGGCCTACGTCGCTGAATACAAGGACGGGCGAGCGGAGGGGTTGGAAAAGCGTTTCTACGCCAGCGGCAAGATCCAGGAGCGCGGAAGGAACGCGGCCGGACGCCGAACTGGGTTGTGGCGGAGCTGGTTCGAAAGCGGCCAGAAGCAATCCGAGGCCCAGCATGAAAAGGGGCTGCGCGAGGGTTCCTTCAAGCTCTGGTACGCAAACGGCAAGTTGCAGGAGCGGAGTGAATACCTGCGCGGAAGAAAGCACGGCACGTCGCTGCGTTTCCATGACAACGGCAAGCGCTTCAAAGAGGACCATTTCGTGCGCGGAAAGCGACAAGGGCGCAGCCGAGAGTGGCTGCCCAGTGGAAGGCTGCGCCTGGACGCGACCTACCGCGGCGACCGCGTCCATGGGCAGATGCGGCAATGGCACGACAGCGGTACGCGGCTGGTCGAAGCGGGCTACAGCAGCGGTCAGCTGGAGGGTGACTACCGCCAGTGGTGGCGAAACGGCCGCTTGAAGCTATCCGGCAAATACCGCTCAGCGAGGCGCGTCGGCAGCTGGCGTGAAAACCACATGAGTGGCAAAGCAAAGATGAGGGGCAGCTACGACAATCAGGGACGCAAGCACGGCGCGTTTTCTTTCTGGCACAAGAACGGACAGTTGGCGGCGCAGGGCAACTACGCCGCCGGCAAGAAAGCCCCGGGCTGGCGCTACTTCCGGCGGGATGGCACCCCGAGCCCACGACCCGTCCCGGTGCGCTGACGGAGATCTGCGATGCGGCGCCTACTTCCCACAGCTCTGGCCTGCGCCCTGTTGTTCAGCGCAACATCCGCGACAGCGCTGCCCCGAAACGTGACCATGCTTCGGGGCGCCGTCACGCACGCCAGCGCGGCACCCAACGGGGAACACGTTGCCTACTTCAGCCAAGACGGCGCGCTGAATCTCTACTCCACGGCAGCGAAGAAGACGCGCCGAGTGTTTCCCGAAGAATACGCAACGGGCTACCCGATCCGTTGGTCTCTGGATGGCAAGTCCCTGGCGTTCTCATCGGCGGCAGGGGTGTTCGTATTCGACTTGGCGACGGGGCGCGCTGTACGCAAGGTGGTGGGTCGGGTCAGTGATTTCTCCTTCGATGCCCGAGGGCGTCTGTGCCACATCAAGGGCGGGCGCTGGGTGTTCTGCGCTGGCAAGAGCCTGGTCAAGTTGTCCAAGCGCGCGAGCGTCGTGCCCTTGATCGGCCACCAGGCGCCTGCATTGCTCGCGCCGCTCGCGACGGCGAGCCAGCGAGACGGCGTGCTGAGTTGTCAGGAGCGCTTTCGACGCGAGCGCTCCGAGTGCCGGGAGCTGAGCCTTTGGCAACTCGCCACGGGTCGAACGAAGACCCTGTATCGCGCCGGCAAGGCCGAACGAGGGCTGGGAGGCCTGTTGGTCTCGCCGACCCGCGACCGGGTGTGCTTCGGGCAGCGAGCCGGATTGCGCTGCCTGCAGCTGGCGTCGGGACGCACGCACCATCTTGGGCGCGGGCTATTCCTCGGCCACTCGGGTCATCCGCCCTATTCGCCGTCGGGCAAACGCTTCGCGTACTTCAAGAGGCAGGGCAAGAAGACCGCACTGCACGTATTCGATTTCGCCACGGGCAAGAGCCGAGTCGTGCTTCGAGACACGCCCTTCAAGGACGTCGTCTTTCAGACCGAGCGGCACGTGCTGCTGTACGAAAACTGGAGGACGCGCAAGCGCGCCGCGGTCCCCCAACTCGTCCGGGTGGATGTGACCAGCGGGAAGGCGACCGTGCTCGTGAAGGACAGCACGCAGTACACCATCCCTGTGATCGTGCCTGGGCATCCCGAGGTGCTGTTCACGGGCAGGGAAAACCACAACGGCGGGCGCGATCTGGTCCGAGTGCGGCTGCCGCGGCCCTGACTCAGCTCGCAGTCCAAGCCCGAGACAGCTCTTCACTGGCAGCGCGTACGCGCTTGCAGTGATCGAGCAGGCGCACGAGATCCGAGGGCAATAGCGCCTGGGGACCATCGCAGAGGGCCTCGCTGGGCTCGGGGTGGAAGTCCACCAACACCTGGGTCGCGCCGGCAATCAGGCCCTGACTGATGACGTGCACGATGTCCGGCACTCCATCAGGACCGGCATCTCTACGCCCAACCGAATGGGACGGGTCGATGCACACGGGTAGTCGGGTGAGGCGTCGCACCACGGGAACGTGTCCAAAGTCGACCAGGTTGCGATGCGGGTCTCCGAGGTGAGTTTTCACGCCGCGCAGGCAAAATACGATGTTGGGGTTGCCCTCGCTGGCAATGTACTCGCAGGCGTTGAGGGACTCTTCCAGGGTGATGCCCATGCCGCGCTTGAACAACACCGGGAAACGCTTCTGCTGCCCCACTTGCTTGAGCAACTCGAAGTTCTGTGCGTTGCGGGTTCCAACCTGAAGCATCACCCCAGTGGGGTTGCCTGCGGATTCCAAGGCGTCACGGATCTCGTCGACGTGGCGCGCGTCCGTGACCTCCATGCTGATCACTTGGATCTTATGTTTGCCAGCGGACTCGAAGACCCAGGGCAGACACTCTTTGCCCAAGCCTTGGAAATCGTAGGGGCTGGTGCGCGGCTTGTAGGCGCCCATGCGGGTCGTGCGCAGGCCAACGGATGCCAGTGCGGCCATCATGGTGTCGACATGCTTGCGCGTGTCCACAGCGCACAGCCCCGCAAAGATGTTGACGCTGCTGTCATCGAACTTCACGCCGCAGTATTCGAAACCGCTCGTCTCGACGACGTTGTCGTGGCGACCGATCAGGCGGTACTTGGTGGAAACCCGTACCACGCGCAACACGCCCGGGATGGCTTCGAATACCTCCGTAGGCACTTGTCTGGTTTGGCCGACCAGGTGGATTTCCGTGATCGTTTCTCGAGAGCCTTCGAACGCATGGCGCCTAGGGGTGATGCCCTCGTGGCGCAGGGCGAGCCGCTCCACGGCTTTCTCTACGTCTGCGCCAGCATCCGGGGCGAGGGTGATGATCATGACCGGCGGACGCTAGCATGATGGCGGGGGCCTGCGCTCAGTCCAGCGCGATGACCAACGGACGCTAGCATGATGGCGGGGGCCTGCGCTCAGTCCAGCGCGATGACCAACGGACGCTCCGAACTCGCCTCGATCACGGTGCGACGCGCCCGTTCGCGATAGCCGGCAGAGGCGTCCGCCTTCTCTTCGCCTTCTTCGCCCCAGACGCGCACGGACGCTCCGACCTCGATGCGGGTTTCCGCGAGCCGGACCGAATCGGCGCTGGGCAGGCCACGGGTGGACAGGCACTCGGTCAGCCGCCACTTCTGGTCCAAGTCCAAGTCCAGCTCTTCGGGCGCCTTGGTCGCTGCGATGAGCCGCGCGCCCTGGGTCGCAACCCGAGCGGTCTGGTCAGCGGACTCGATCACGAAGTCCGACAACCAGGCGTCGTCGATCTGAAAGCCGTCCACCTCTCCGGTGAGCCGGAAGCCAGCGCAGGGCGATCCGGAAATCGGAGCGATGCAGGTGACACCTTCCGCGACCACGCCGTCCGTGGCGGGCTTGCTCTCTGGCCGCTCCGGGGCCGCGTGCCCCAGCAGGCGCAGGTTCGCGTGGTTTCGTTCCAGGTCGAGCAGCAGTTTTGACAGCAGCCCGAGAGCAAAGCCGATGCCCGGCGCCAGAAGCGCCCACGAAACGATCGTGCCGCCGGCCACGAGCAGACACATGACCGCGACGTCCTTGAGCGAGCCGCGGACAAACCAACCGGGATCGCTCACGAGTTGAGCCAACAGCTCGATCCCGAGCCACACCAGCAGAGGCAGCACGGCGCTTCGCCAACCCAGCCGATCGATCCAAGCCGCGAAACGGTCGGTGGCGCGTTTGGTCGAACTGACTGCGCGCTGTGGCGAAGCGACCGCCAGCCATTGGGGCGCGGTCGTTTCTCGCGGAACGAAGAAGAACGTCAGCGTGATGAAAACGGCCCAAGCCGCCCAGATCAGCCCCAAGATGATGGCGACACCCAAGAAACCGCCCATCAACCCCGCGCCAATGACCCAGGCGTGCAGGGTCGTGCCCTCGGCACCCGGGGTCTGAAAGAACACCAGGTGCACCGCACCTGCCACGCTGAGCACATACACGAGCACCGCCGGCCACCATGTGACCAAGAGCCGCCACGCTTCGATCTTGCCGACCCACTTGGTCTTCGGCTCGGCGGCCGCGGGCAAGCGCTCGAGGGTTTGCTCGGCGCACCGCGGGCACGCTTGGGTCTGGCTCGGCAGTCGGAAACCGCAGGGCACGCAGAAGCGAGTCAGATCCGTGCGCACGCCCCCTCAGATCTGAGTGACATCACCCGGTGCGGGCACGAAGAGCTGCGGCGGGGTCGGGTTGTCGAAAGCCGCAGTGACGATTTCGGCCCTCTCCCCGCGACCCAGATGCAGCAAGGCCAAGCGTGCGACGGAGCCATCTCTTGTCATCTTCAGCAGGCTCGTGAAGCTCGCGTGACCGGGAAACTCACGATCGAGCGAGTAGCACTCATGAACCAGAAGCGCGGCGTCGCGAAACAGTGCCCGGGTGGCCTCGGTCGGACGGCCGTCCCCGCTGTAGGCAAAGGCTCGCCCCGCCTCGTCGATACGCAACGAGAGGTTGCGCACCCCGTGTTCGCTCTGCGCATTGCTCAGAACGGCTTCGCCGAGAGCCAGCTGCGAACCCGGTAACAGTTCGAGGGCCTGGATCTCGAAACAGTGGTCGGGCGCATAGGATCCCGGGTAGCCCAATTCGAGCAATCGGCTGAGCCAGGCCCCAACACCTCCGCCCCCGATGACCTTCAGCGGCCGAGTCCGCCCGGCTTCCCGCATCCAGAGCAGCAGCGCTGGCAACCCAAAGCTGTGATCCGCATGCAGATGCGAGATGTAGATGGCGTCGAGCAGCGACGGGTCCCGGGAGATCTTCCAAAACGCGTGGGGCACCGCGAAGCCGCAGTCGATCAATAGCGTCTCGCTGCCCTGATATAGCAGGCTGGTATTGGGGAGGGCGGGATCGAAGGCTTCCCCAGTCCCCACGAAGGTCAGCTGCGGCATTTCTCGGCTCAGCATGGCAGAAAGCGGCGGCAATTTGCGCCCTATCCAAGCGGGGGCAAGCCGCCACGCCCTTGACGAGAGCCTCTGGCGGCCAAATCTTGAGGTGGTGATTCTCTCGCTCCTGGGTCGCCTACTGGATCTGTACTCCATCGTCGTGCTCGTCGCCGTCGTGGGTTCTTGGATCGGTCTCAGCCATGACCATCCGGTTTCCCGCTTCACACGCACCTTGGTCGACCCCCTGCTGACTCCCATCAAGAAGGTGCTGCCGAGCATGGGCGGCTTGGATTTCTCCCCGATGGTTCTGCTGTTCGGGATCCAGATCTTGCGGCGCTTCCTGTTCCGGTTCTGATTCCCGAGCCTGGCGGGGGGCACTTTGCAGCTGCGGCGCGTCGTGGAAGGATGCCCGCCGTGGCTGTCATAACCGTCGTTGGCGCAGGCATGATGGGCAGCGCCCTCTGCGTTCCCCTCACGGACGCAGGGCACGAAGTTCGGCTGGTAGGGACGCACCTGGACGAGGAGATCATCGCCAGTCTGAAAGCCAGTGGCGTGCACCCGAAGATGGGGCTCGAGTTGCCCAAGGCGATCACCCCGCACGCCATTGCAGACATCGCCGCGGCGATGGAGGGAGTGGAGATCATCGGTGTGGGCGTCAGCTCTGCCGGCGTCGACTGGTGTAGTCGCACCCTGGCGCCCTTCGTGCGGCCCGATGTCCCCATCGTCATGATCACGAAAGGGCTCAGCTGGGATGGTTCGGGCTTGCGCGTGCTTCCAGACGTACTGCTGGACCACTTCCCGGAAGCTCTGCGCGCCAAACTGGCGCCGGCGGTAGTGGCGGGCCCGTGCATCGCCGGCGAGTTGGCGCGGCGTGTGGAGAGTGCCGTCGTGCTGACCGGACGAGATCCCGACGTATTGATGCGGCTATCCAGTCTGATGCGAACGCCCTACTACTTTCCTTTTGTCGACCCGGACATCGTGGGTGTCGAGGCCTGTGCCGCTCTCAAGAACGCCTACGCCATGGGCATCGCTTTCGCCACCGGCTTGCACGAAGCGCGCGGCGGAAAGCACGGCAGCGTGGCGATGCACAACAGCGAGAGCGCCATATTCGCTCAGGCTGCATGTGAGACGCGACGCATCGTGGAGCTGATGGGCGGAAGTGGCGACAGTGTGCTTGGGCTTGCTGGGGTCGGGGATCTGGATGTGACGACCAATGGGGGCCGCACCGGTCGTTTCGGCAAATGGCTGGGAACCGGGCTATCCCGAGAGCAGGCCATCGAGAAGATGGAAGGCGCGACCCTGGAGTGCCTCGAGATCTTGGAGCAGCTGCGGAAAGCCCTGGCCAGTTGGGAGAAGGCGGGGCGGCTCGCTAGGGGCGAGCTTCCCCTGCTTCGGCACATGCAGGCGGTGGCGCTGGATGGCGCGGCCGTCGCCCCACCCTACGCGGAGTTCTTCTCGGGGCTGCCAGCCCCTGGCACTGGGCAGCGATGACGCGCGTTGTCTTGGGCATTGATGCCAGTACGACCGCGGTCAAGGCCATCGCCTGGGATGCCTCGGGAAATGCGCGCTGCGAAGGCCGCGCGTCCTACGCCCTGAACAACCCCGGGACAGATGCGTGGGAGCAGGACGCCGAGCAGTGGTGGCAAGCCAGCCTCGAAGCACTCGGGCAGTGTTGTCGCGGCCTCGCGCAAGAAGACGAGGTGGCGGCACTGTGTATTGCCCACCAGCGCGAGACCTTCGTGCTGACAGACCCCGAGGGCCACCCCCTGCGCCCAGCGTTGGTCTGGATGGATGCCCGAGGCAAGGATGGGATCAGCGACGCCCGCGGCCCGCTGTCCGAAGACCGTGTGCATACCATTAGTGGCAAACCGCCTTGCATCACCCCGAGCTTCTACAAGCTTCACGCGCTCCTGGCCCGAGAGCCCTCGCTGGCAACCCGACACACGCGAGTGCTCGACGTGCATGCGTTCCTCGCGTGGCGCCTGACCGGTGCGTTCGCAACGAGCCGGGCGTCGGCGGACCCATTGGGCATGGTGGACATGCAGGCTCGCGCCTGGTCGCCGGACTTGCTTTCGGCGCTAGCGCTCGACGAAAGCCAGCTGCCGAGGCTGCTCGAGCCCGGGGAGCCCATCGGCAGCGTCCTGGACGAGGTTGCTGACGCCGTCGGCCTGCCGCGAGGGCTCCCGGTCATCGCAGGCCTCGGCGATGGGCAAGCCGCAGGCCTCGGCGCGGGGTTGGTTGCGCCCGGCCGCGCCTACCTGAACCTCGGCACCGCGATCGTGAGCGGGGTGTTGTCACGGAGCTACCAAACCAGTCGCGCCTTTCGGACCCTCTACGGCGGCGCTGACCGAACCTACTTCTTGGAGACCGACCTGCTCGGCGGCACCTTCACCCTGAACTGGCTCTTGGACCAACTCCTGGCCCCAGAGGCGGAAGCAGGGCGCAAAGTCAGCCTCGACGAACTGGAGCAGCAAGCGAACCAACTGTCGCCGGGCGCTGACGGTCTGATGCTCCTGCCCTACTTCGCAGGCGTGATGAACCCCTACTGGGACGACGACGCCCGTGGGGTCATGATGGGACTATCCGCTTCCCACGGGCCCGCCCACTTCTATCGAGCGATCGTCGAGGGACTGGCACTCGAACACCGCGTGCACACCGAGGGCGTCGAGGCCGCCTTGGGATGGCCGATTGAGGAGTTCATCGTCATGGGCGGCGGCTCCCAGAGCGAGCTGTGGTGTCAGATCCTCGCCGACGTGCTGGATAGGCCGATTCTGCGTTGCGGCACGTCCGAGGCCACGTGTCTGGGCGCGGGCATGCTCGCAGCTGTGCACGCAAAGATGCACGGGGACTTGACGGAAGCAGCAAGAGCGATGACGCGCACGACACGGCGTTTCGTCCCCGACGACGATCAAGAGCGCTACGCGGAGCTGCTCGATATCTACCGAGGTGTGTATCCGGCCGCTCGGCAGACCCTGAGCGCTCTGGCCCGCTTTCGCGACCCAGCGGCCCCATGAGCACCGCGCTGCGCTTTTCCTTCGCGCTGTCGAGCCCGACGACGGTGTTGTTCGTCATCAACGTGGCCGTCTATGGCCTGATGCTGCTGACCGGTGGCCGCGAAGAGCTTTCGGGTCCCTCTACCAACACCCTGATGCTTTTCGGAGCTGACTACGCCCCCTTGGTCTTCGCAGGTCAGGTGCATCGCCTGATCGCCTCGGCATTCCTACACATCAACGTGTGGCACTTGCTGATGAACAGCGTGGCACTGGTCACGATCGGCCCACAGGGAGAAGCCCTGTTCGGCCGGGGTCGATTCGTGGGGATCTACTTGGCATCGGGGTTGGGGGGCTCCCTGGCCTCGGTGGCGTTTCACTTTCGGGATCCGATCGTGAGCGCGGGCGCCTCCGGGGCGCTCTGCGGCGCGATTGCCGGCGTGGCCGTCGCAGCATTTCGGCAAGGCAGCTCGGGTCGCCCACAGCTATCCATGATGTTGCTGTGGCTCGGGGGCACCCTCGTCTTTGGCGTGTTGATTGGCGCAGACAACGCCGCGCACCTGGGCGGCATGCTGTTCGGGGCGGCCGTAGCCTACTTTCTGCGAGCCAAGGCCGAAGACGTGGTCGACGGAATTGCCGCATCCGCGGTGGTGGTGACAGTCGCGGTGCTCGCCTTTGGCGGCGCCATCTTCTTTCAGAAAGACAGTCGCACAGCCGCGGGCTTGGTGAATCACGGTGTGGACTTGGCGCGCGCAGGCGACGACGAGGGCGCCGCCGCTGCCTACCAACGCGCCATCGACCTCGAGCCCGACAGCGCAATCGCACACTACGACCTCGGCTTGGCGCTGCTGAGGATGGAGCAGTACGCCAAAGCTATCGAACACTTCACCCGAGCCCTGGAGCTGGACCCGAAACACGAACACAAGGCCGTCCTCGTGGGCGCCCATATCAATCATGGCGTGTCCTTGGCGCGCGCTGGCAACCACAAGCAAGCTGCGGCGGCGTACCGCGCTGCGATTGCCCTGGACGACAAGGAGCCCCGCGCCCACTACAACCTGGGCCTGGTGCTCGAGGCGATGGGGGATCGCAAGGGCGCTATCGAAGCCTTGAAGACCGCAGCGAAACTGGATGCCTCGGAGCTTCACAAGGAGGGCCTCGCGGACGCGCTGGCGCGAGAGGGCGCTGGGTTGATGGGGGAAAAGAAGTATGCCGCTGCGGCGAAGCTTTTCGCGTCGGCAGAGAAGCACGACCCATCCAACGCGGACCATCCCCTCTATCTGGGCCTGAGCTTGATGCACGACAAGCGGCTCGACCAGGCGGTTTCCGCGCTGAAACGCGCAGTACGGCTCAGCGACGATCAGAGCACACGGGAGGCACTCGCCAGCGCCCTCGAAAAGCGCCAGGCGGCGCGTACCGACAAAGGAAACATCAGCGGCGCGCTGGATGACGCGTTCGAAGAAACCGTGTTGGGCATCGCGCCGCCGGGCAGCGGTCTGCCCGGCAAGCCGAAGTGAACCCTCAGCGCCGCTTCAAACCGCGGTCGAGTTCCTCGGCCGCCTCCACGAGGTCGACGTACTCCACGCCAAGCTTCTCCGCCGCCATGACGTCGTTCATGGCGCCCTCTTCGAGCAGCAACGCCCCGTAGTTACGAGCAGCTTCACTCGCGCGATACAGGGCGTTCTTCACGTCGATGGCCTGATTCACGTTCTTCATGGCGGACTCGAGGATGCGCAGCACGCGCTCAGCCCGAGCTTGGCCGTCTTCTTTCGACGGCTGAACCATGCGCCGCCGCTTGGGTTCTGCATCCTCGCCACCGAAACCGTCGACTCCCGGGACGGAGCGCAGGCGCTCCAGAACGTCCTCGCTCTTCTCGAAGGGGTACTTGCCCAAAGAGACGAGACCATTGCCCGCACGCTCCAAAAGGAAGCGCATGATCGATACTTGGAGCCCACCCTTGGTTTCGATGTCCCCGGGGTCTTCGATGGAGAAACCCGACTGTATTTCGGCGAGCCGCCCCTCGGTTTCGGCATCGAGCTCGAGCTTGTCCTTCTTGTACGCGGCCTTGATCTCGTCAAGAGACGGGATCCCCTCGGTCGTCTCCATTTCGCCGTAGTCGTTTTCTGCGTCGGGGTTGTCGTCGAACCAGGCGTCGAGGGCGTCCCCGCACTCGTACTCCAGGTCGAGCATCTCTTTTTCGGATAGGGGGCTGAGGAGCAAGTACATCGCGCTCATGAGGGGGCCCTCCCTAGAGCGACCGCGGCGTCAGGTCTAGTATTTTTGGCAGAAAATGGGGGAGGCGGGGCTCAGGGCGCGTTGTACTGGCTGAGCCATCGGTCGTAGATGATCTTCAGCGGTACTGGATTCAGGAACAGGCGTCGTTCCTTGCCGATGCGCCGGCTCAAGACCAAGTCCGCGCTCCGAAGGATCCGCAGGTGCTTCATGACCGAAAACCGCGTGAAGTCGAAGCTAGCGGTCAGCTCGTTCACGTTCAGACCCGGTGTTTCCTTGATCAGATCGAGCATGCGCCGGCGGTTGGGATCCGCCAGAGCGCGGAACACCGAATCGCTGACATCGGGCACCAGAGGGGCTGTCACGTGACCAAATAGTCACACAAAAAGTGGTCCCAAGGATAGGTGCCCAAAGGGTCACATGTCCTCAATTGAGCCGAGCAACGCGGCGATCGGCTGTATAGAAACCCGGATGCCCCACTGCCGTGTTTGGAACATGAACCGCCTTGGGCTCCTCGTCGGCCTGGCGCTGGCTATGGGCTGTGAACAATCCAAGCCTGCGCCCCAATCTGCGCCGTCGGCGCCGTCGGCGCGGGACAGCATCGCGGCCGCGCCACCCGCGGCCAGCAGCGCCGCGCCCAAGGCAGCACCGAAGGTTGGCGACGTGCGCATGAAGCCACCCGGCAAGCCCGCGGCTCTCGGCACACTGCCGAAGGGCATCGGGATCCGTGTGGGTGAAGCCGCGCCGTCGGCCAAGCTGAAGAACTACCAGAACGAGGACATCGAGCTTTCCAGCCAATGGAAGAAGCGCCGCGTCCTGCTCGTGTTCTACCGCGGTGGTTGGTGCCCCTTTTGCAACTTTCAGATTCGCGAATTCACCAAGCAGGCCGGAGACCTGCGAAAGCGGGATTTGAATGTCGTCTTCGTCAGCGTGGACCGGCCAAGCGAAGCCACGAAATCGCGAGACCACCATGACCTGCCGTTCCAATTCCTGAGCGATTCCGATCTGGTCCTGCATAAGGCCTACAAGGTTGGATTCAGAGTCGACGATGCGACCCTGAAGCGCTTGAAGGAAAAGGGAATCGACATCGAGCGCTCGAGCGGCAAGGACCATCACACCGTCGCCGTGCCGAGCTTGTTCTTGATCGACAAGGGCAAAGTGAAGTGGGCTCATGCCGACACCGACTACAAGAAGCGCCCGAAACTCAGTAAGGTGCTCGACGCCATCGACGCGGGGATCTAGGCAAAGGCGCCTCTCACGCCGTGGCCGAAGCGCGGATCCCGCTTCCGGATCAATGACCCACCGCTTCGACCCTCGGGAAGGGTCTGGGTCGCTGAGTCAACCCCGCTGCGCAGAGCGCTGCGTTCAACCCCAGCCGCGCAGACGACTCTCTTCCTTGCGGTACAGCTCGAGGGATTCGTCGATGATCTTGGTGGCGGACTCGCGATCAAGAGTTTCACCCACGGTGACTTCACGTTCTTCCAACACTTTATAGTCCGTGAAGAAACGCTGGATCTCCCGGGCCACGTGCTTGGGCAAGTCTTCGAGCTCGGCGATCTCTTCGAATGCCGGGTCGTGGGCATGCACTGCGAGGACCTTGTCGTCAGCTTTGCCTGCGTCAATCATGCGCACGACACCGATCGGCCGCCCGACGATCAAGCTCATGGGGGCCACAGACTCGCTGCACAGTACGAGTACATCGAGAGGGTCTCCATCGTCGCAGTAGGAACGCGGGATGAAGCCGTAGTTGGCCGGATAGTGCACGGAACTATGCAACACTCGGTCAACGCGCAGCATCCCCGTTGGCTTGTCGAGCTCGTACTTGACTTTGGAGCCCTGGGGGATCTCGATCACTGCATTGATGGCGCCATCCGGACTCGCTGGGCGGCTGGGGAGTTCAAACCAGGCGTGGACCATGGCAAAGCGTGTAACACGGCCCGGAGCGGACCAAAACGGGCGTCACTTCAGCTTGAAACGCACGGAATAGCTGATCACAGTGGGGCCACGGGGCGGCTTTCCGAATACGACACTCGAAAAGGCGCGTTTGATGCAATCGCGAAACGCCGCACCCTTCATTCCCGTGCGCGGCTGGCGCAACTCGGGATTGCCGCCGTTGCGGCCGATGAAGAGATCCACGCCGTAGGTTCCGCCCTTCTCGGGCTCTTCGGCATGCACGTAGCACTTGCGCAGGTCCTCGAAGCGCTTCTCGATCGCTGCGCGGAAGGGCGCCTTGCTGGCGTCATCGTTCGGGCCACCGCCGATGTGCAGCCCGACGTTGGACACCACGACCTCAGGCAAGGAGCCGGCCACGGGCGCCGTTGGCTCTGTGCTCGGTGGCGCCGTCGGGCCCACCGCTGCGCTTGGCGCGGGCGCAGGCCCCGAAGCCACCGGGGGTGGTGCGGGACTCGAACCATCCGGCGAGGGTCCTCCAGGGACCTCGGCAGCCGTCGCCGCGGGTGGCGCCGGGGGCGCGAACACCAGCGCGGCTCCGGGTGGAAGTGATGCGGCGGCTTCCGCTGCGGTGACCTCGCGACCATCCGCCAGGCGGACTCGGCCGTCCTCGAGCAGCGTCGCGGCGGGAGGGCTCGAGGCACCTGCCAACGCCGGCTTGGGACACTTGGGCGCACAAGCCAGCGCGCCCACTGCAAAAACCGAGAGGATCGCCCCTTTGCAGGCCATGCGCCCCAATAGCCGCGTTGACCGGAAGAAGCAAAACCGGTTGGTCACCCGGCCTCGCGCGCCCGGCTCGCCTGTGGCAGAAGCGGTACTCGTGCAACCGCTTCTCAGTCTCGCGCTCGTGGCAACCCTGATGGCGGGCGGCTGCAAAAGCAAACCGAAGAAACCTGCGCCGGCCTCGTCCAAGGCCCCGGTGGCCGCGGCATCTCCGGGCGCGAGCAAGAGCGCCGCAGCAGTCGCATCCTCTCCCCAGCTGGACGAGCCCGACGCCGCCAGCGACGCAGGTGATGGGGGCAGCGCACTTCTCGCCCTGAACGATGTCGGCCCAGCGGGTCCCATTGCGGCAAGCGCTCGCGGCGTGGTGCTGATCACCAAAGACGACCGAATCGCGCTGGCCCCGCTGGCCAAGAAGAAGGGCGAGGTCAAAGCGGTCAAGGAGCCCAAAGACCAGTTCGCGATTGCGCGCGGTCCCAGCGTCGCGGGTCCGTATGCCTACTGGATATCCTCGGGACGACTCGTCCGGCGAAAACTCAAGGGTGGGACCTTGGAGACGCTGGCCGCAAACGCTCGAAGCGGCACCCGTGTGACCGCGCTGCCCAAGTCGGACAATCGACCTGCGGCGGTTGCGTACATCGGCGCTCCGGTCACCAAGGACGCACGGGGCGCGGCATATCTCTGGGTCGAGGGCTCGGAGCCCCTGGTGATGTCGCCGGAAGGTAGCGCCGCGACCAGTGTGTCCATGGCGGCGACCGCAGACTCCCTATACGTGCTCGCCCTGGAGGGACGAACCGGAATGACTCCGGTCCACGCACGAGTCGTGGGCTTCGAAGACTCCAAGCCCAAGCTAGACAAGGACGTGGTCGTCTGGGTGGCCGGCCCCGCCCAGTCGCTGACCGAGATTACCGCGGCCCCAGCTGATGACGAAGTCATCGGCCTGGTGCCCTTGGAGCGGGACATCACGCGCTTTGGGCTGGCGGAGGTGCGCGTCGGCTCCCCGCCGAAGATGGGCGCGCCGGTGACCTGGCGAGCCTATCCAAACGGGCTCGACCCCGCCCCGGTGGCGATCAGCACCGGCTGTGGGGGAACCATGGTGGTTTACGCGCGCCCCGCGGCACCGAGGCCGCGCTCTCCACAAGAGCTGCACATAGCCAAGTTGGCGGCATCGGGCCTGGGCAGCAGTAGTGTAGTGGCCCGCGCGAGCGCGTTCGCCAACGTCTCCGCGGCCGAAACCGCGCAGGGCGTGCTGATCGCCTACGTGGCGGACTTTCGAACCTGGGCGCGACTCTACAGCTGCGAACCCGCCAAACGCTGATATAACCGGCGTCAATTTTTTTCCGGGGGCGGCCCTGGGGCGGCCACCCAAGAGGGAGGATCCAAACACCATGCTCGACGACGTCGTATTGCCCACCCGGGCCGCCACACCCATCTTCCCGGACGCAAGCACGCTCGCGGAGATGTTCTTGAAACGGGCGGAGCGCAGCGCGGCGGCCCTCGCCTTTCAGAAGAAAGAGGAAGGCATCTGGGAGAAGACCTCGTGGCACGAGTTCTACGAGGCGGCGGCAAGCGTCGCGACCTGGCTGCTGGATCAAGGCCTAGCGTTGGGGGACAAGGTCACGGTGGTCGGCAGCACCCGACCGGAGTGGTGCATCTCGGACTTCGGAGGGTTGCTGGCGGGCGCCGTCACCGTCGGCGCCTACCCAACCCTGACCCCAGACCAGCTTGCCTATATTCTGGACCACTCGGATTCGCGCTTCGCCATCGTCGAAGACTTCGAGCAGCTCCAGAAGATCATCAACGAAAAACCGAAGCTCGAAAAGCTGGAGAAAGTCATTCTGTGGCGTGACACCGGCTTGGACAAAGAGCTCGATGGCATCGATTGGGTGGTGCCGCTGAGTGCGGTGCTCAAGACGAGGGCGTCGAGGGAGCGCATCGAAAAACGCGTTGCCGAGGTGAAACCTGCGGACACCGCCATCATCGTCTACACCAGCGGAACGACCGGCCCGCCAAAGGGCGCGATGATCAGCCACGAGAACATCGCGACGGTGCTTTCGCATCCCGCGATCATGGAATTCGACGAGGACGACATCACGCTCTCCTTCTTGCCCATGGCCCACGTGGCTGAGCGAGTCTTGGCCTTCTACGGACGCATCAACTACGGCACGGCCACGGCCTACGCCACGAGCATCCCCGCCGTCCTCGAGGAGGTGAAAGAAGTGCGGCCCACGATCTTCGGAAGTGTGCCGCGAATTTTCGAGAAGGCCTACGCGCGGATTCAAAGCGAAGTCGACAAGGCTCCCGGCGGCAAACAGAAGGTGTTTCGCTGGGCCGAGGCCACCGGGCACCAAGTCGTCGAGCGCTGGCAGCGCGGGGAGTCTCTGCCCCTTGGGTTGAGCCTGAAATACAAGCTTGCTGACCGCATCGTCTTTTCGAAGCTGCGTGGAGTCTTCGGGGGCCGGGTGAAGTTCTTCATCACTGGGGCGGCCCCCATTCCCAAGCGGATCTTGCAGTTCTTCTGGGCAGCGGGCTTCCCCATCTACGAGGTCTACGGCATGACCGAGGCCACGGTCGTGAGCCACGCCAACAAGCCGGGACAAGTCCGCTTGGGCTCCGTGGGCAAGAACCTGCCCTTCATCGAAGAGAAGCTCGCCGACGACGGCGAGATCCTCGTCCGCGGCAAGACCGTGTTCCAGGGCTATTACAAGAGCCCTGACGCGACCCGGGAGGCGGTCGACGACGACGGCTGGCTGCACACGGGCGACATCGGCAAGCAGGATTCCGACGGCTACCTCTACATCGTCGATCGCAAGAAGCACATCATCATCACCGCCGGTGGCAAGAACCTGACCCCTGCCAACATCGAGAACGAAATCAAGACCCAGGACCCGATGATCAGCCAGGTACACGCCCATGGCGACCGTCGGCCCTTCGTCACCGCGATGATCACCATTAGCCCGATGGAGGCCATCGAATACGCCAGCGAGCGCGGCCTGGTGAAAGACAAGGCTGCCATCGAACGCATGAAACGCGCCTTGATGGAAAACCCCCTAGCTCAACCGGACGGCTTGCTCGACTTGATGAAGACCGTGACCGGGGAGTCGGAGCTCAAGAAGCGCATCTCTGCGGCCGTGCGCAAAGGAAACGAAAAACTTTCGCGAGTGGAACAGGTCAAGCGTGTGTTCGTTCTGGAACGCGAGCTTTCCTTGGACGAAGACGAGATCACTCCGACCCTGAAAGCCAAGCGCAAGAACATCGAAAAGAAGTTTGCGTCGCAGTTCGATCGGCTATACGAGGACGCCGCATTTGGCATCGTCGTAATGGATCAATGAGTGATGAACACCACCACAAGAACCAGTCCGAAAACTCGAAGCAAGCCCAGGGCGCGTGGCGCCAGGACGGCCAACGCGAACGGCAAGAACGGTCTGGCCAGCGGCGCGAAGAAGAAAAACGGCGTCAAGGCAGCGAAGCCGACAGCCAAGAAGGCGGCGAAATCGGCAGGCAAGAAGCCCACAAAGCGCCGCGCAGCCAAGAAGCCCGCGCAGGTGTTCACGGCCAAGACCGCCGACAAGCACGTGCTGTATCAGATGGCCGTGCAGGACGCCGAGGTGGAAGTGCAGTTCATTGCGGACGCCTTCAAGGACCACCGCAAGCGCAAGGCCCTGACCCTGCGAGAAGACTTCTGCGGCACCGCACTGATCTGTTCCCATTGGGTCTCCTCGGACAAGGAGCGAACCGCGACAGGCGTCGACATCGATGCCAGGGTGCTCGCCTGGGGTAAGCGCAACAACATTGCGCCCCTGGGCGAGACCGCACAGCGAGTCGAGCTACTGCGCCAAGATGTGCGCGCCAAGAGCCGGAAGAAGTTCGACGCGGTCTGCGCGTTCAACTTCAGCTACTGGATCTTCACGACCCGCGACGAAATGCGCGACTACTTCAAGAAGGTGCGCGCGGGCCTAGCCAAGGACGGCATTTTCGCGATGGACAGCTACGGCGGCTGGGAAGCCGTGGAGCCCATGTACGAACGGCGCAGCATCAAGCGCAAGTTCACCTACGTTTGGGACCAGGACGAGTTCGATCCCGTCACGCACCGAGTGGTCAACTACATTCACTTCGAATTCAAGGACGGTACCAAGATGACCAAGGCGTTCCGCTACGAGTGGCGCTACTGGAGCTTGCCGGAGCTGAAAGAATTGCTGCTCGAAGCCGGGTTTTCCGCCGTCCACGTGTACTGGGATCAGGCCGAAGACGAAGACGACGAGGACTACAAGGTCACCAAACGCGCTGAGAATCAGCCTGGGTGGCTTGCGTACCTCGTGGCCCTCGTGTGAGCCGCAGCCTCAGGGCAGGGCTGGACGATACACCGGCCTATCCCCTGGCGCCGACTCGCTGGCTTGTGCAGGCGTCGGGTCTGGGGGTGCTTCTTCTGGCGCAGTGGCTTCGACGGGCTCGGCGGTAGTCTCTAGACGCGGCGTGTTCTTGGGAGGAACGGCTCTCGACTTCGGGCGGGGCTTTGCGGGCGCGCCGCGTGGGGTCTCGAACTTCTGCTTGGGATCCGTGGGAGCTGCTGCCGCAGGGGTAGGTGCTGACTCCCCCTTCGCCACTGGCTTTGCTGCAAAGGTGGCAGGACCCGCTGGAGCACGGACGATGTCCGTGCGTCTCGCCTGGGACGTGTTCAGATCTGGTGCAGCGGCGGCGGGCGTTGCCGGCGCTGACGAAGGCGACCGAAAAACCACGAACCCGAGGACTGCTGCCGATATCAAAACCGCTGCAATGAGCAGTGGGCTGCGCGCCGTACTTCGAGGGTTAGGCACCGCCGCGTGTGCCGTGGGCAGTGCGGGCCGGTCCACAGATCTGGGCGACCGCCGCTCTTGGGTTGGCTTCGGTGGCCGCACTGACGGGGCAACGCTGGCCGTCACCGGCGGAAAGGAAGAGGTCGCTTTCCTGCCCAGCCACGCCGCCCGCAGGGAGACCCGAGCGGCGTCTTCGGTCACCCCGTGGTCGAAGAGCCACTGCGCGAGGGCAACACCCAGGGCCTGCGCCGAAGGCCAGCGGGCCTCCGGATCTTTGACCAATCCCCGCTCGATAATCGAGCGCAGGCCGGGATCCGCGATGCCCATGACCTCCAAAGACGGGCACTCGTCGTAGACGATCGCCTGAAGTGTGGCGTCGTAGTCGTCCGACTCAAAGGGCACGTTGCCAGTCAGGGTCTCGATCAATGCGACGCAAACAGCCCAAACGTCCGAGGCGTAGCCAACGTTGGCTTTCCCCAATGCCTGCTCGGGGGACATGTAAGCCGGGCTGCCCACCACGCCACCATGGGTCGCGACGACGCCCGCGAAGTCAGACAGGGCGATCCCAAAGTCGATGAGCTTCGGCTGAACTCCTCCCGCTGGGGTATTCGCCAAGTAGATGTTGTCGGGCTTGATGTCCCTGTGCACCACTCCAGACTCGTGCACGAGACGCAGCGCATCGACGATGGGCAAGAGGATCTCGACTGCTTCGATGGGTTCGAGCCGCGATACCCGGTCCAGACGGTCCGACAGGCACTCCCCGGTGAGGAGCTCCATCACGACGAAAGGGTCGTCGTGATTGGTTCGACCGCAATCGAGGACCCGCACGACGGCGGGGTGATCGAGTCGCGCGACGATACGGGCTTCGGCCAGTAAACGCTCGGCCACGTCACTGCCCGATAGTTCGGCATGAACCAGCTTCACCGCGACTGGCAGGTCGAGGGATTCGTGATGTCCAACCCAGATCGCGCCCATGCCGCCGGAATCGAGCTGCCGCACAAGACAGATCCCGGACCCAATGCGATCCCCCGCGTGATAGCGAGGTGCTGTATCAGCTTCAACCAATGGTCGCCCTGCGAGCGCCGAGCATACGCAGTTGTCGCTGGAAGTCACGTAGCCCTATTGAGCAGGGGCATTTGCGCTGGTTGCGCTTGACGCAGGGCGCGCCGCGCTGCCTCAGCCGCAGGGAACCGACACGTCTTTGCGCTGCTGGTACAACTGGTAGAACAAGTCGGCAACGGAAGTGGGCTCGATGGTGGCTTGGCCCGAATCGAAGGCGGTTCCCTTCACAATGCCGAGTACCGTGACTTCGCCCACGTAGACGCCCTTGTCCGCCAGAGCGCGATTGAGAACCCGCACCAGCTTGTGCTGCGCGGCCTTCGTCACTCCCAAACCCATGGCGTTGAATTGCACGATCATCTTGTCGATGTTCACGTCGTAGATCGAGAAGCCGCCGCCAGTAACGAGAACCGCTGCGTCCGACTGACCCTTCATGCCGGGCAATGCAGCTTGCACGGCGGCCACGAGGCCTTCGACCCCCACCGCGAGCACGCTGCGCAGTTCCTCAGGCTTGCAAGAGAGCAGATCCCCGGCGGCGCCGACATAAGCATTCCAATGCACCACGGTGGGCGCGCCCAGGCTGGCCTGAACTTCTTCGATGAGGGCCTTCACTTTCGCCGCGTCACCCAGATCGCCCGGGAACGCGTTGGCTGTGACGCCTGCGGCCTCGAGGCTTTTGACGGCGGCGTCTAGCTTATCCGCGCTCCGCGCGATCAGTGCGACTGAAAACCCGGCCTTTCCGAACTTGCGAGCCACTGCGTCGCTGATGCCGGGTCCATACCCACAGATGACGATCGTCTTGGCCATCAGCCGGAAATACCACGGGGCTGCCAACTGCCCGAATGCACGACAGCGCTCCCAAAAACTGCGCGTTTTTGTCCAAATTTGCATTCTGTAAATACAGAATGTATAGAATGATCATGAGTCCGGAGGAGGAACGCCGCTACTTCCACGACGAGCGAAGCCGCAAGGCGTTTCGCCAGTCGATGCTCGACGCCATTCCCGGTTGGTACTCACCCCTCGCACACATGGCAGGCACGATCGGTGTGGGTATCGTCGCCATCGCTTGCTCCGTGTACTTCATCGCCGACTTGAGCCCCCTGGAGCTGCTTGCGATCCCGGTGGTGCTGCTACTTTCGAATCTTGGCGAGTGGCATGCACACCGCCACCTGCTGCATCGCCGTTGGAAGCCCATGGCAGTCCTATACGACCGCCACACGCCGGAGCACCATCGCGTCTACCGCCATCGTTCCATGGCAGTCACTGAGTGGCGTGAGCTACGCTTGATCCTCATCCCCGCGATGGGGGTCTTCGGGATCGTGCTGGCGACCGCACCCGCCGCAGCGCTCGCGGGTTACTTCCTGGGCGCCAACGTCGGGTGGCTCTTTCTAGCTTCCTCCGCAGGCTACGTTGTCAGCTACGAGATCACTCATCTCTGCTACCACCTGCCCGAAGATAGCTTCATCGGGCGCCGCGCCTTCATCGGCTTCATGCGGGAACACCACGCCCGCCACCATGACCCGCGACTGATGCAGAAGTGGAACTTCAATGTGACCGTCCCCTTCGGCGACTGGGTCTTCGGCACGATTGCACCCAAAGAGCTAGTGCAAAGCCTGACGCCCGACGAAGCTCCAGCAGCGCAGCCGAGCCAAAAACCCAACGACCGCATCGCGGATCAAGCAGCCTGAAGCCGCACAGCGCAACGAGGCAGCTAGCCGCGTGTTGAATGCGGGCAGGCGCTCGGGGTGCTTCTTTGGTTTATTGAGGGTCGCGTCCCTTCACGGCACCAGGCCCCTACTCCCGACTTGGGCCAATTCTTCGCAGCAACAACCTGGAGCGGCCTCGCAGCCGCGCCACGGTCGATTCGGCTCCCGACTGAGCACGAGGCAGCACAAGCACCGCGCAGTGCGAGATTAGCGCACCATTGCCGCAACACCTCCACGACCCCAAAAAACCAACCTGCCAATGTCTTTCACCCTGGTGACGATGCACGCTTGAAGCGCCGGCGTGCCGCGCCTACTAGATGGACGCGCTCGTCGCGCTCGAAGGAGGTAGATCAACATGGGTCGCAAGGTATTCGTCGTTGGCGTGGGCATGACCAAGTTCGAGAAGCCGGGTGCGCGAGACTGGGACTACCCACAGATGGTGAAGGAGGCCGGCGAGGCCGCGCTCAAAGACGCGGGCATCGACTATTCGGAGATCACCCAGGCGGTCGCTGGCTATTGCTACGGGGAGAGTACGAGTGGCGAGCGGGCCATCTACGAGCTCGGGCTGACGGGCATTCCCATCTACAACGTGAACAACAACTGCTCGACGGGCTCCACGGCACTCTTCCTTGCCAAGCAATTGGTCGAGGGTGGGCTGACCGAAGCGGCGCTGGCGGTTGGATTCGAGAAGATGGAGAGGGGATCCCTCGGTGCGAAGTACATGGACCGCACCAATCCCCTCGATAAACACATGATGACGATGATGGAGCTGCGTGAGTTTGCTCCCGCACCACCAGCACCCCAGATCTTTGGAAATGCGGGCCGCGAACACATGGACAAGTTCGGCACCACCAAGGAGCAATTCGCCAAGATCGGCGTCAAGAACCACAAGCACTCGGTGAACAACCCCTACTCGCAGTTTCGAGACGAGTACTCCTTGGACGACATCTTGAGCGCCAAGATGGTCTACGAACCGCTCACCAAGCTTCAATGCTGCCCAACCTCGGAAGGCGCAGGAGCAGCGGTCGTCGTCAGCGAAGACTTCGTGAAGAAACATGGCCTGCAGGACCAGGCAGTGGAAATCGCCGGCATGGCCATGGCGACGGATTTCCAGAGCACCTTCGACGACAAGAGCTGCATCAAACTCGTCGGCTTCGACATGACCAAGAAGGCGGCGGAGCAGGCCTACGAGCAGAGCGGGCTCGGCCCGGAGAACGTTCAGGTCGTGGAGCTTCACGACTGCTTCAGCACGAACGAGCTCTTGACCTACGAAGCCCTGGGGCTTGCGGAGCAGGGGAAGGGCGGCGACCTGATCGACTCGGGAGCGGTCACCTATGGCGGCAAGTGGGTGGTGAACCCTTCCGGCGGCCTGATTTCTAAGGGCCACCCCCTGGGTGCAACGGGCTTGGCGCAGTGCGCGGAGCTGTGCTGGCAACTGCGAGGCAAAGCCGAGAAGAGGCAGGTGCCGGACGTACAGGCGGCGTTGCAGCACAACCTGGGGCTGGGCGGTGCGGCGGTGGTCACCGTCTACCGCCGCGCCCAAGCGTAGAAGTCCGGCGTAAGGCCTGAGCCCGCGGCGCGTTATCAAGGGAGAGCCACGAAATGATGCGGAAATTTGTGTACACGGCTGCCGCCCTGGCGGCACTGGGCTGCTCCAAGCAGGCCGATGAAAGCGCCAAATCAGCCGAGGCTCCGGCCGCAACCCCGGCAGCCGAGCCGGCCGCGCAGAGCGAACTTGAGGCGGACACTCCCGCCGCGCCACCTCCGCCGGTCGGTGCGTCACCGGCGCCCGCCGGTGACGACGAGGCCCCCACTAGCGCCAAGCCTAAGAAGAAGGCGCGAGACAAGACAGACCTCTTGGAGCGCGAGCTGACCAGCGTGGCGGAAGCGGAGGCGGCCTTGAACAAGGCAAACTCCGAGCTGACCAAGTTGCTCGGCGGCGCCAAGGCACAGCCCTTGGCTTCCGGCGACAAACGCTGCGACCAAGCATGCCTGGCGTTTGCGTCCCTGAAGCGAGCTGCTGACGCGATTTGCCGACTGGCCGGTGACACGGACGCCCGCTGCACTCGCGCCAAGCGCATCGTCGATGACAACGAGTCCAAGGTCAAAGCCTGCTCCTGTGAGGAGTAGTCCGGCTTTTTACAGCTGAATGCGGGGACGACCCAAGACGGCCGCCGTGAGCCGGGTTTCATCTATACGAACCCGGAGGATGGATAGATGCGACGACTGCAGGTGACTTTGTTGACTCTCGCGGCCCTTGCGTTGGCCGGCGCGGCGAGCGCGGACGTGAAACGCAGCCAAAAGACCAAGGACGGCAATTTCCACGAGTTCACAGACGAACTGGTCAACAGTGATGTGGGCTTTCCCGGTGGCGGCGGCATCAAGGTGAGGCCACCCCCCATGCGTTCGTTGCTGATTCGGCCACGCGCCAACTTCGTTCCGGAGATGCTCAAGAGCGTCGAGAATATGTGACGCTTTGCAGGCGACAGGCGCTGAGACAGACTCCGGTGTGTGAGCAGTACGCGCACCGTCGTAGGCCGCTTGGCGCCGAGCCCCACCGGGCTGCTGCACTTGGGACATGCGCGCAGCTTCCTGTTGGCGTGGTGGAGCATTCGATCTCGCGGAGGCACGATCCTCATGCGAATGGAAGACTTGGATGGTCCCCGCGTACAACAAGAGATGGTGGACCAGGCGCTTCGAGATCTCGAGTGGCTCGGTCTGGATTGGGACGGCGACATGCTGCTGCAGTCGTCGGGGCTGGAGCGATTGGGCGCTGCAGTGCAGCGGCTGGTGCAAAGCGGACAGGCCTACCCCTGCGTGTGTTCCCGAGCGGACGTGCGGGCGGCGCAATCGGCCCCACAGCTCGGCGACCGCGAGCAGCGCTACCCGGGCACCTGTCGTGGACGCTACAGCTCGGTCGCAGAAGCGGAACGGGAGAGCGGCAAGGACGCGGGGCTTCGATTCCAGGTTCCCGAGGGTCCGGTGACCGTGACTGACGAGCTCGTGGGCCGCGTGGCTTTCGACGTGAGCGCCGAGGTGGGTGACTTTCACATCGCCCGGCGCGACCACCGCCCTGCGTATCAACTGGCCGTGGTCGTGGACGACGCACACCAAGGCGTGACTGAAGTACTCCGGGGCGACGACCTGCTGCCCAGCGCGGCTCGTCAGATCTTGCTGCAGCGCGCTTTGGGCTTGTCGACGCCGAGCTGGGTGCACGTGCCCCTGGTACTGGATGAAGACGGGCGCCGGCTGGCCAAGCGCGAGGATGACTTGAGCCTGGCGGAGTTGCGCAAAGGCGGCACGGACCCGCGCGCGGTGGTGAGGTGGGCGGCTGGTTCGGCTGGTCTCGATGCGCCCGATCGCGCACAAGCCGCAGAGCTCGTCGACGCCTTCGACCTGAAGCGGCTCCGCCGCGAGCCCGAGCGCCTGGCGCGCGCTACGGTACAGAGACTGCGCGAGGCCCGAGCATGATGAAACGTCGCAACTTCTTGAGCGTGCTTGCCGCCCTCGGCGTGGCGGACCTTGCACACGCCAAGGAAGCGCGTCGCGTCATCGCACTGCAACCCCTGGGCAAGGCGTTGCCCGAAGCGGACGTAAAGCTGGTGACGCGCGCGCTGGCTGTGTTTTACGACATGGAAGTTCGGGTTTTGCCTCGAGTCGCGCTGCCTAAGAGCGCGTACTACCGGCCCCGTCGTCGATACCGCGCCGAGAAGCTGCTGAAGTTTCTGGACAGGCGCGCACCCAAAGATGCCTATCGTGTCCTCGGCATCACTGCGGTGGACATCTCGACGACCAAGAAGCCCTACAAGGATTGGGGCATTCTCGGGCTCGCCAACATGGACGACACGAGCTGCGTCATGTCTTCCTTCCGCACCAAGCGCCGGAGCAAGAACAAGGCTCACGCTCGTCAACGCTTTGGCAAGGTCGCCGTGCACGAGATCGGTCACACCTTTGGCCTGCCCCACTGTCCCAATCGAGGTTGCCTGATGGAGGACGCCAAGGGCAGCGTGCTGACCTCAGATCGCGAATACGATCTGTGTGCGGACTGCCGCAAAAAGCTGACCCAGCGCGGCTACTCCCTCGGCACGGGCACCCCACCCTGGCCCAAACCCAAGCCACGTTAGTGCCCAAGGCGCCTCGAGCTCTACTCGCGAGGGATGCGCCACGTGGCGGCCAGGCGAACCACCGGCGCATTCGGCAAAGACTGAACCCCGCCCGAGATGCGGCGGTCATCGGTATTCAGCTGTTCGAAGCGACGGAAGAACGAATGTCCCGCGAACGCCGAAAGCCAGGCGGACCCGACCATGCGCACGCCGGCCACAACCCCAGCACTTGCCGTCGAATAGGCCACGTGATCCATACACTCTCGCGGAACAGCCACGGCTTCGTTCACGGCCGTGGCGGAATCGTCAACGCCCGCCCGGCAGGGCCATGCGTCTGCAATGCTTGAAGCTCGCACTGCGTAAGCATTGCCGGACACCTCTGCGCGAGCGCCAAGTTCAATCCGATCGCCGAGCTTGAACTTTGCAATGGCGAATGCCGGCAGGAACGTCTCCACGGAGAAGTACGATGCGGGCTTGTACTCCATGTACGCAGCTGGCAGTGGCAGCAGGGAGCCGAAGGCGTAGTTCACGATGCCACCGCCGCCGACGACTAGCGAATCCGACGGAGAATAGGTGACCAGAGAAAGTGCGCTGACACGAAACAGGCCAGAATCCACCGCTTCCATATCCCCGGCCAAGCCAGGAGCGACCCGAAACGACAGAGCCCAGTTGGCTGGCAGCAACTGCACGAAGAGAACGGGCAGCTCGAGGGAATGGAACGCGCGCAACTCGATGAAGCCGGGCGGTGTGTCGGAAAAGGACACCGAATCCACGTGGTAGGCGAGCCCTGGAACCAAGAAGGTTCGTTCCCCGAGGGGTAGCGGCGCGTTCAAAGAAGCATCATAGGAGGAGACCTGCACCTTTGCCGGTCGTGGGTCCTCCAGTGCGACCGGAGGCATGTATTGAGCACTGGCGTCTGCGAGATCAGGAAACTGTGCTTGCGCTTCCGCCGAGGCGGCAAACAGCGCGACGGCAAACAGCGGTGCGCGGCGACGTCGAGCGGGTGCGCGCGGGTCCGACCCGCTACGCCTCCTGCTGCAGTAGTGAACAATGTCTTCCATGCGGTCAGACCACCGCTGAGAGCATTGTCGCAACCATGCAAGTCGTCTATGACTTTCGCAGTGCTAGGCCCGGAGAGCGCAAAGCCGCACGATGAGCAGGAGCGAGCGTTTCTCCAGCAGCGCCTGGCGCAATTCGCCAAGTGGGCATTCTTCCTCTCGGTAGCGAGTACCGCCGTCAGCATCGCAACCGGAACTCCAGCAGACCCTTTCAGTCTAGCCTGGTTTCTCGATCACGCGGTCATGGTGTTGATGGCAGCGATGTGGTTGGTCTGCTCCCGGGGAGAGCACTCCATCCGGTGGCTGCGCGCGATCGACGCCGGCGTCGCTGGATTGACTACAGTGTTCGTCGCTCTGCTCGGCCGTTTCCTCGCGGTTCAACTCTTGCCCGAAATGGTCGCCAGCCAAGGCAGTTCGCTCCCAGCGTCAGCAGCTGAGGCCGGGCTTGTCGACATCTACACGAGCACGCTGATGATGCTGGGGGGGGCCATCATCTTCGCCTTCCGCGCGGCCGTTATCCCGTCGCCGCCTGTGTTCACGCTCTTTGTCACCGGCGTTCTCGGGCTGCCCTATGTGCTCGTGCCGGCATTTGTTGCCCCGGCGACTGGTGGCCAGCTTGCACTGCGAGCAACGCCTAGCCTGACAGGAGACGTGGTTAGCTTCGGGATCTGGTGGGCCGTCGTCACCGCAGCGTGCGTCGCAACGTCGGTCGTCATCTATGGCCTGCGACGCGAGGTGCGGGATGCTCAGCGACTTGGCCAGTACACACTTGTGGAGAAAATCGGCGAGGGCGGCATGGGTGTGGTGTACCGCGCGAGCCACTCCCGCCTAAGGCGTCCGACCGCGATCAAGCTCCTTCCTCAAGATCATTTCACTGAAGACGCAGTCGCGCGTTTCGAGTCAGAGGTGCAGCTCACCGCGGAGCTCACCCATCCGAATACCATCACGGTCTACGACTACGGCCGCACCGATGACGGGGTCTTCTACTACGCGATGGAATACCTCGATGGCGCTACCCTCGCAGAAATTGTCGACGTGGACGGCGCCCAACCCCCCGCGCGCGTGGTTCGCATACTCAAACAAGCCGCAAGTGCACTCCAAGAGGCCCATGAAGTCGGCCTGATCCATCGTGACGTCAAGCCGGCCAACATCATGCTGACCCGGCGTGGCGTCGACCACGACGCTGTCAAGCTGCTGGATTTCGGGTTGGCCCGACCAAGCCACCGGGACGACGACGCGACCATCACCCGCCGGGACCGTCTGGTTGGCTCGCCCTTGTATATGGCACCGGAAGTGATTCGAGATCCGAATGCGATGACGGAACGTTCCGATCTCTATTCCCTGGGTGCGGTGGGCTACCTGTTGATTAGCGGAGTCGATGTATTTCCCTCCGAAAGCGTGGTCGAGGTTTGCGCTCATCACCTTCACACGGAGCCGGAACGTCCCTCCCGCCGCCTCGATCGCGAAATACCCGAAGATCTCGAAAGCCTCTTGTTGCAGTGCCTGTCGAAAAAGCCTTCGGAGCGACCCGCGAGTGCAGAGGAGCTCGTGCGCCGCCTCGATGCGCTACAGCTCTCGGCAGTTTGGACCGACGAACTTGCCCAGGCTTGGTGGAAGCGGCACCAGCCGGCTTTACTCCGAGCGCGGCAGGCACCCGAACCCATTGACAACCTCCAGCTGACGGTGGCGAGCCGGGTCTGAGAGGCCAGCTAGTGCACTCGAGCGACCGTTGGAAGAGCGGCAACGATTTGGGCTTCTCTTTCCGCGAGCTCCGTGAGCCGGCTGCTCGCGGCGTCGCCAAAACGATCTTCCGCCAGCTTGACGAAGAGGGTCGCGTGCCCCGCTTCGCTGCCTTCCAGGCTGCGAAACCACGTGGCCAACTCGGTCTGCCCGCGGCGCTCGAGCTCTTCGCGTAGCAAGCGAAACCGCTCGCAAGAACGCGCTTCAATCAGTGCGCACACCAGCAGGCGATCGAGCTTGCGTTCGTCGTTGGGGCGCCGCACCAGAGCCAGCAGTGCACGCGCGTAGGGGTCGCCCGCGTCTCGACCGAGCACGGCCCGTCGCGCGAGCAGGCGCTCGTGCACTTGGCGAAAATGCCCGATCTCTTCTTCCGCCAAGCGACACAGCGCGGTCACCAACTCGGCGTCGTCCGGGTAGTCGTTGATCAGTGCGATGGCGCTTGCCGACGCCTTCTTCTCGCAATGGGCATGGTCCGCGAGGGTTGCGTCCAGGTCGTCTGCAGCCACTGCCGCCCAGCGCTGCCCGGTGGGCGCCTGGAGCAGCCCTTCGGCACGGTGGCGGCGCCCTGCTCCCGGCTCGCTGCTGTCGCTCATGACGCAGGGAACTTACACGACGACAGCAGAAGCGCCAGCCTCTGCTCGAATGCGCCTAGCCCCGCACCAGACGGAAAATCGGAAGCTCGGGGCGACAAGCGAACCGTGCCGGCAACACGCTCGTGCCCAGCCCTCGGCTCACGTAGGCGCGACCCAACCGCGTCTCGTAGAAGCCCGCAACGAAGCGCCCGCTTCCGGGCGGGACCAGGGGCGCAAAGGGACCGATGCGCCCCTGACCACCGTGGGTATGCCCGGCCAGGGCCAAGGCAAAGCGCGGTGCGTCGGTCGGAGCGGTGTCGAGCAATGCAGGGCTATGGGTCAAGAGGAGCGACGCTTCGCGCCGAGTATCACCAAACACCCGCGCGAAATCGGGTCGCCCGGCCAAACCATCGTCGGTGCCAGCGATGCTCACGCCGTGCACGCTAACCGACTCGTTGACCAACAGCTCGCCACCTGCCTTCTTGTAGGTCAGCGCCAGGGCGCCCAAGGCGATCTTGCCCCAATGCTCCCAATTGCCCGCCAGGCCAAAAAGCCGCGCGCCGGTGGAGGCGAGTTCCGCAGCCAGCTGCGCGAGCACGGGAAGCTTGTCGGCACTATCTATGGCGTCCCCGGTGAGTACGACGATCTGCGGGCTGGCGGCGCGCAGGGCCTCGACCACGCTGTGTTCGAGGCTGCCCAGCGAAGACAGATGAACGTCCGTGAGCTGAGCGATGGTTAGGCCTTGCATGGAGCTGGGCAAACTCGGGACCGGCACGTCGTGCCTCGTGACGTCGAGCCAGCGTGGCTCGATGCCAAAGGCATCCAACGCCGCCACCACTGGCAACGAGGCCGCGCCAAAGAGCAACGTACGACGCGACAGCTTGGGCGCAGAAGGGCTCATGGCTCCCGCGCTACGGTACGCGACTGCGTTTCACCGCAGGTACTGACGGTGCCCGCGCCTTTCGCCCAAAGCGGGAAACGTGACGCGACAGGGCAAGCACGCGCCCAATCTCGTCCTGACCAATGATTCCGATGACCTGGTGGCCATCAAGGATCAGGACCGGCTGCCCGCTCAGCATCATTGAGTGATGCACTTCCAACAACGAGTCATCCGCGGATGCCGTCAGGAGCTGGCGCGTCATCACCTCGGCCACATAAGCATGAGGCCCCCGACGTTCGAGGGCACTGGCAATTTGGGTTCGAGAGATGGCGCCAACCACGCTTTCTCCAAGCGTGACCGCGAACACCGATGACGCCGTACGCATGGCAACCGCGGCCGCTGCGCCTAGAGTCGCCCCCGGTTCGAGCACCGGCAGCTCTGGCTCGCAAACCGCACGCGGCGTGAGGCTGGACAGCCACGCCTTGGCTTCGACGGCTTGCCGTTCGCGCCCTGCGGCAAAAAACACGAACGCCGCGATCAAGACCAGAATCGGGTTTTGCGCGAAGAGTCCGAAGATGCCGAGAACCAGCGCCAGCGCGCGCCCGATCCCAGCGGCAACGATGGTCGCCCGGAGCTGGCCCACCGCCATCGCCAGCACGGCGCGCAGCACTCGGCCACCGTCCATGGGCAGCGCTGGAAACATGTTGAAGACCGCCAAGCCGACGTTGGCCCACAGCAGAGAAGCCAGGAAGGTCACGCCCGAGGGCGGCAGTAGCAGGCCTGAATACCAGAGCCCCTCGTCGAACCAAGCCGGCCCAAGCAGCACACGTCCCGAGACGAAGACCCCGATCGCCAGGACGACGTTGACCAGCGGACCCGCCATGGCGATCAGCAGCTCGTGCCATGGCCGAGAAGGGTCACGGGTGAGCCGCGCGACGCCGCCGATGGGCAAAAGCAGGATCTCGCGCACTTGGACGCCGACACTCTGCGCCACGACGCTATGTCCCAGCTCGTGCAAGGCCACACAGGCGAACACCACCAACAGGAGCAACGCTCCAAAAACCGCCCCAGATAGTCCGTGAGGCACGCCCCATTGGACCGCGCCCAACAGCAGCAGAAAGACAAACGTAGCGTGAACCTTGATGTCGATGCCGCGAACGCGCGCGACCGTCAGGGACCAACGCATGAGAACAACGTAAGGCTCCCAAGAGCCCAGCGCGACCCCTGGAGGGCCGGGTATTCGAGTTCTACGGGCATAGATTCGGCAATGCGCCGAATTCGCTCAGAAGCTCGGTGTACGCCTCGATGCGCCGAGCCCCATGCGCGCTATCCGTGTACTGGAACATGACGCGTTGATTGGCGGGTTGCAGATTGGCCAAGAAGAACGCTTCTGCGTCGGAATCCGTATTGCCGAAGCCCCAATCCACGATGAACCCGTTGCTGATGAGGGCGTCTATCTCGGGCCGCTTGAATCCGACCGCCGCCGAGCCCAACGCACCCAAGCCAGTCGTGGTTCGAACCACCCCCAGTGGGTAACCGTGCTTCTTGATGAACTCCCGGGTGCGGCCCACGAGAAACTCGGGTCTCGCGGTCAAGTACATCGGCCGGTAGCCTCTCGAAGCTAGCAGAGACAGCGCCTTGGCCGCGTCGACGTTCGAATCCGACACGCTCGCCGTCAACAGCGCGTTGTACTCCTCGGTCTCTTTGGTCGTGAGCGTGCCGTCGACGTCGGTGACGAAGTAGTGGGTGCCCTTCGGCACGACTTCGATGTACATGTCGGCGCCACTGAGGTCGCCAGCCACGACCAATCGAAAGCGGTGCCGCCCCACGCCGAGTCGTTTTGCGGCGGGGATCTTGAAGTAGACGCGACCGCCGCTGTCCGTCACGCCCATCACTGTCGGGTGCTGCCCATCGGTCTTGGTGGTCAGGGCGGTCCCGAGCTTCTCCCAGTTCGCACCGCAGTCCCGGTTGAGCCAAATGTCGACTTCCTCCCCTTTGAGGTCTTTGTCGATCACGCCGTAGGCGAACTTTCCGATGACCCACTGCTCCTCGATTTCGGTCAGGACCATGTCCCGACCGCGGTGATTGTCGAAGCCCGTCAGTACGATGAGCCCAGACCCAACCGGGTCCTTCCATGGGCGTTTAGGGCCCACGCTGGGCAGGGGGCCATCGCACTTCGGCATGGGCGCGCAGCCCGGCGTGCCTGCAGCGCCGCCGCTCCCGCTTTGCCCACCACTGCCCCCAGCGGGCGTCCCACCGCTACCAACATTACCAACGCCGCCACTACTGACGTTGCCAACGCCGCCACCGCTGGGTAAGACGCCGCCAGAACCGCCGAGGCCCGCGTTTCCGCCTAGCGCCGTGCCTCCTCCGGCTGGCTGGAAGCCCTCGCTCGACTCTGAACTGCTACAGCCCAGCGCAAGGCAAAGTCCCCCCAGCTCGAAGATTCGGCGAATGCGCAAAGCAAAGACTCCTTCGACAACGATTGTAGCGCATCCGCGGTTTCACGAAACCTGCAACCGTTCGATGACGAGCAATGGGCGATTATTCCGCCTCACAGACGAAATCGTTCCCGCGCCGCCCAAGCCTTCTACCGGTCGGGTTCCTGATGCTTGACAATCAGCAGCTGCGACGAATCCGTGCTTGAATCGGAGCGAATGTTGCGACGTGCGCTGACTTTGAGTTGGGTTGCCGTCTTTGCCGGAGCCGTCGCCTGCGACCGCACCGGCGAGCCCGAAGCACGCCAGCGACGAGCCGCAGCCACGACACCGAGCGCGGCGCCATCCGCCCGGCCCAGCACGCGCCTGCAAGCCGTGCATCGAATCACGGGCAACGCGAAAGCCACCGATCGACTCCCCCTTATCGTGGCGTTGCACGGCCTGGGCGACCGCCCAGAGAGCTTCGCGAACCTGTTTTCTGGATTCTCCCTGCCGGCGCGTTTTGTGATGCTACGCGCGCCTACTCCCTACTCGAATGGCTTTTCCTGGTTTCCGTTTCGTGCCAACGCAAGCGATGACGAACGAGCCACGGCGCTCCGCGCGCCAGCAGCGATGGTCGCAAAAGAGATCCAAGCCCTGCAAAAACAGCACCCGACCCGAGGTCGCCCCATCGTCACGGGCTTTTCCCAAGGGGGCATGCTGAGCTTCACGATCGCGGCGCAACATGCCGAAGTCGTGGGCGCGGCGTTTCCCGTTGGCGGGTTGCTCCCCAAAGCATTGCTCCCGAAGGCGCCCGTCTCGAAGAGTCTGGCTGCGAAGCGACCGCCCAAAGTCGTCGCCCTTCACGGACACGTCGATCCGCTTGTGAGCGGCGACGCGGCGGCGGAGGCGATCGCGGGCATGAAAGCAGCGGGATACGCAGCCGAGTTCGAAGGCTTCTCGGACGTCGGCCACAGCATCAGCGCACCAATGCGTCAGCGCCTCTACGCCCTCATCGAGGCCCAGATAAATCCGCCGAATTAGCAGCCTCCCGCCGCCTGGACACTCTCTGAGTGGGTTGGTATAGACCCGCCCTCAAGCGCCGTCCGCGCGCCAGCGCACCTGCGGCAATCGCTGACGTCGCGCGTGATAGCGCGCGGCACAGGAGGCAGCATCGCGTGTGTGGAATATGCGGCGAGATTCGCTTCGATGGGCAGCGGCCCTCCCTAGAAGCCGTGGACGAGATAATGCACGTCCTTTCGCCGCGAGGACCGGATGCATCGGGGCTGGCCGCCTATGGCCGGGTTGCTCTTGGACACCGCCGCCTCAAGATCATCGACCTGAGTGAGAGCGCGCGCCAACCGATGGTGGACTCGGAACTCGGGCTCGCCATCGTCTACAACGGCGCAATCTACAACTACCGCGAGTTGCGCCAGGAACTGGAGGGCAAGGGCTACCGCTTCTTTTCCCAAGGCGACACGGAGGTCATCCTCAAGGCCTATCACGCGTTTGGCGACAGCTTCGTGGACAGGCTACAGGGCATGTTTGCCTTCGCCATCGTCGAGCGAGACAGCGGCGAAGTGCTGCTAGGCCGCGACCGCCTCGGGATCAAGCCGATGTACTTCGCCGAGGTGGACGGGGGGCTGCGCTTCGCCTCGACGCTGCCGGCTCTCGTGGCCGCCGGTGGCGTGGACACTCGCGTGGATACCGTGGGGCTGCACCACTACCTGAGCTTCCACTCGGTTGTCCCGCCGCCACGCACCCTACTGCGGGGCGTGAAGAAGCTCCCTCCGGCATCGCTGCTACGCGTCCGTGCCGACGGCAGTCGCGAAGAGCGCCGCTATTGGGAGCCAGTATTCAATCCACGACCCGAGGAGGCCAAGCTCTCCTTCGAAGACTGGCAGGAGCGCGTACTCGCGTGCCTGCGCGATGCGGTCAAGCGTCGACTCGTGGCTGACGTGCCCGTTGGCGTATTGCTCTCCGGCGGGCTCGACTCCAGCTTGGTAGTCGGCCTGCTTGCTGAAGCGGGTCAGAAAGGCCTGGAAACGTTCTCCATCGGCTTCGAAACCGTGGGGCAAGAGCGCGGAGACGAGTTCCAGTACTCGGACATCGTTGCTGAGCGTTTCGCCACGACCCATCACAAGATCTTCGTCGATTCGGCCCGCGCCCTGCCCAGCCTTCAGCGCTGCATTCAGCAAATGAGCGAACCGATGGTCAGCCACGACAACATCGGCTTCTACCTGCTGTCCGAGGAAGTGAAAAAATACGTCAAGGTGGTGCAGAGTGGCCAAGGCGCTGACGAGATCTTTGCCGGCTACCATTGGTACCCGCCGCTGTTGAAAAGCCAGGACGCGGTCAGCGACTACGCGCGGGTGTTCCTCGACCGGGACCAAGCGGAAATGGCGCAGCTGCTGTCACCGGACGTGCTGGCGCAGGACGCGAGTCGGCAGTTCGTGCAGGACCACTTTGCTCATCCCGGCGCCTCACGCGCGGTCGACAAGGCGCTGCGGATCGACACGACCGTCATGCTCGTGGACGATCCGGTCAAGCGAGTGGACAACATGACCATGGCTTTCGGCCTGGAGGCGCGGGTACCCTTCCTGGATCATGAAGTCGTCGAGCTCGCAGCGCGCATACCAGCCGAACTCAAGGTCGAAGGTGACGGTAAATACGTGCTCAAAGAGGCGTCGCGCCGGGTGATCCCTGCGGAAGTCATCGACCGTCCCAAGGGATATTTCCCGGTGCCAGCACTCAAGTATTTGCGGGGGCCGTTCTTGGAGTTGGTGCGAGACGCAGTCACCGGGGACCGCTTCAAGCAGCGAGGCTGGTTTCAGCAGGGCTACGTGGCTGGTCTCTTGAAGGACCCCGACGCTCATCTGACGCCACTGCGGGGCTCCAAGCTTTGGCAGCTGGCACTGCTCGAACTGTGGCTCGAGACTCAAGGACTCTGACAGAGCAATGAAGAACGATTCCCGCCGGCGCGCGCCGGATCCCCGCGTGGACCGAGATGCCGCACCCACCCGCGCCGCCTGGAAGTCCCGGGATGATGCCATGCCCGAGCAGAGGAACGTCACCGTCGAGTGTGGCTGGGGCCGGCTCATCTTCGGACATACCTTCGTCAGCAGCGAAGAGCTGGTCGAGGAGTTGCGCCTGGAGCGGCCAAGCGCTCGAGATATCGCTCTGTACGTCAGTGACCCCCATGTAGTCATCGCCCTTTGCCCACAAGAGCTGTTCCTCGATCCTTCCCACACCTTTCGGATGTACCTTGAGCAGCTGCGACCTCGACCCGCGCGATTGCGCGGCTTTCGAGTGAGACGCATCAGCGCCACGTCTGATGTAGAGGCGATTGCGCGCATCTATGCGAGTCGGCAGTTGGTGCCCATCGACGAAGAGTTCGTCTGGGAGCATCGCGCCGGCCGCACCCATACGTTCTTGGTTGCGGAAGAGAAGAACACTGGGGAAATCGTCGGCACGGTCACGGGGGTCGATCATGTCGAGGCCTTCGGAGACCCAGAAAATGGTTCGAGCCTTTGGGCCTTGGCGGTCGATCCACAAACCACGCACCCGGGCGTGGGCGAAGCGTTGGTGTCGCACCTGCTCGAGCACTACGCGACCCGGGAACGGGCGTTTCTGGACCTCAGCGTGCTGCACGACAACAAGCAGGCGATTCGCCTGTACGAGAAGCTCGGTTTCGTGCGGGTCCCGGTGTTTTGCGTCAAGCGCAAGAACCCCATCAACGAAGCGCTGTTCATTGCGGAACCTCCGGAACAGGAGCTCAACCCCTACGCCGGATTGATCGTCAAGGAGGCGCGCCGACGGGGCATCGCCGTCGACGTGCTGAATGCGGAGGCGGGCTACTTCGCTCTGACCTTCGGCGGCAGAACCATCGTATGTCGGGAGTCCCTTTCGGAGTTGACCTCGGCGATCGCCATGAGCCGGTGTGACGACAAGCGCGTCACGCGGCAAGTACTTCAAGGGGCTCGGCTCAACGTGCCGGCCCAAATGGAAACGACAACCCGGGAGGAGAATCTCGCATTCCTGAAGATGCACGAGCGCATCGTAGTCAAGCCCGCCCGGGGAGAGCAGGGCCACGGCGTGTGCGTCGACATTCGCACCGAAGCCGAGTTGGAGGCCGGCTTGGAGCGGGCCGCTCAAGGCCAGGCTCCGGTGATCCTCGAGCAGATGGTGCAGGGCGAGGACCTGCGCATCGTCGTCATCGACTTTCAGGTCGTCGCGGCCGCCGTGCGCCGCCCCCCGGAGATCACCGGGGATGCGCAACATACGGTGCGCCAGCTGATCGAAAAACAGAGTCGCCGCCGCGCCGCAGCCACGGAGGGCGAGAGCACGATCCCCACGGATGACGAGGCCGTGCGCTGTGTTCAAGCGGCCGGACACGGCCTGGATGACATTCTCCCGGCAGGCACCAAGATCCTGGTCCGCAAAACCGCGAACCTGCACACGGGCGGCACGATTCACGACGTGACCGCGGAGATCCATCCCCGCTTGATCCAAGCTGCAGAACGCGCAGCCGAAGCCTTGGACATCCCAGTGGTGGGTCTTGATTTCATCGTTCCGGAGCTCGACGGACCCCGCTACTACATCATCGAAGCCAACGAGCGTCCCGGGCTGGCCAATCACGAACCCCAACCGACCGCCGAGCGATTCATCAATCTGCTCTTCCCGCAAACCGCCACAGGACCCGCATGAAGCGTCTGCAAATCGACACCGACTATCTGATCGACACTCTCTTCGCGCTGCTCGCGATCCCCAGCCCCAGCGGATACACGGACCGCGTCGTTCATCACATGGGTGAAGAGTTGCAACGCCTCGGTGTCAAATTCGAACTGACGCGTCGTGGCGCCATGCGCGCCCGCCTCGCCGGCAAGAAACGGCTTCCCGCCCGCGCGGTCGTTTCACACTTGGACACCCTCGGTGCCATGGTGAAAAACCTCAAACCCAATGGGCGCCTGGAAGTCGTTCCCATTGGCCACTGGTCGAGCCGATTCGCGGAGGGCGCCCGAGTCACGATCTTCACGGACAACCATGGCTCCAAGCGCGGCACCATCCTGCCCCTGAAGGCCTCGGGACATACTTTCAACGAAGAGATCGACACCCAGCCCGTCGCTTGGGACAACGTCGAAGTGCGGACCGATGACTTCTGCACCACAGCTGACGAACTAGCGGCGCTTGGCTACGCCATCGGCGACTTCATTGCCGTCGATCCTCAGCCCGAGTTCAACGACGGCTTCATCAACTCCCGCCACCTGGACGACAAGGCCGGCGTCGCCGCCACGCTTGCAGCAATCAAGGCCGTCATCGACTCCGAAGCTTCAATTCCGGTCGATTGCTATTTCCTGTTCACGATCTCCGAGGAAGTGGGTACGGGAGCGTCCGCCATCTTGCACGGGGACGTCGCGGAAATGGTCGCTGTCGACAACGCGACCCCAGCACCAGGACAGAACTCACGAGAGCGAGGTGTCACCATCGGAATGGGAGACTCGAGTGGCCCCTTCGACTACCACTTGACCCACAAGATGCTGAAGCTGTGCCACGATTTCGGCGTCGAGCATCAGCGCGACGTCTTCAGGTACTACCGCTGTGACGCCGCCTCAGCGGTGGAAGCTGGCAACGACTTGCGTTTTGCGCTGGTCGCCTTCGGCGCTGATTGCTCCCACGGCTACGAACGCACCCACATCGATGCACTCTCTGCCATGGCGGAGCTGCTTGCCTTGTACATACAGAGCCCGCCGACTTTCCAGCGCGACCGGCTCGAACTCGGCCCGATCGAAGGCTTCCCCTATCAGCCAGATTGATCCCTGGGGCCGAAACAGTTCGGCAGCGCTTCTACCCGTCATCGCCCAGGGCATGACATCGGTCGCCCTTGGTTTGCGCGCGACCGGGCATCTGTGACAATGTGAAACTGTGACGGAAATGCGCCTACGGGGGGCTCAGCTGGTGTTCGGCTGCGTTCCAGATTTGGACGACTCTGCTACCCGCCTGCATCTGTCGGATCTGTGCGAGGCGCTATCCGAGCGGGTCGGTGCGGAGGTCAAACCGCATCGCTCGCCGTCTCCCGCGGCCCTCGCCAGCGCGTTCCGAGCTGGGCGGGTCACGGTGGCCTGGGTCTCTCCCACTTTGCTCTTGACCTCGGCGGACTTGAGTAGCGCCATTGCCTTGGTGAGCTCGGTTCGCCAGGGGCTCACGGCCTACCATGGCTGCCTGTACGTCAAAGCCGACTCGGAATTGCGCAGCCCCGCGGAGCTTTCCGGAACCCGCGCCGCTTGGGTCGCGCCTTCGAGCGCGGCGGGATACATCTTTCCGCGCTTGGCCTTGGCCAGCTACGGCATGGACCCTCGCACGCTATTCACGAAGGAGAGCTTCCACGGCTCTCACGGCCGGGTCGCAGAAGCCGTGCTCTCGGGGCAAGCCGACGTTGGCGCAGGTTACGCCGTATTCGAAAATGGAAACCCCACGGGCACCTTGACGCGTTCCCCCTTCCCCGAGAGTTCCGAAGCGCGGGCGCGCATCTTGTTGGCGACCAGCCCCATTCCCTCGGATCTCATCGTGGCGGCGCGCAGCCTGTCGGCAGTCCTCCGGGCACAGCTGGTTCGAGCACTGCAGGAAGTCGGCGAAAGCGACGAGTGCAAGGAAGCGCTGATGCACGTGCTTGGCGTGGAGCGCTTTGTGCGCCATTCACCTGAAATGATCGCTGCGTTGCGGGAGCAGATCGAAGTCGGGCAACGCTTGGAACTGCTCGATAGCGCCTGACGCTCACACTTGGTCGATGGCTCCACGCGTCACGCGGACGAAGCGCCACACCAACAACGCCGCCACCGCGGAAAGCCCTGCGGACAGACCCCACCACAAGCCGGTGGCCCCGAGGAAGAGCACGAAGGTGAGCACGAGCCCCAAGGGCACGCCGATCAAGTAGTGCCCACCCACGTTCGCGATCAGCGTGAACCGCGTGTCTCCGGCTCCTCGAAGCGCCCCCGCCAACACGGCTTGGGCCCCATCAGAAACCTGAAACACCGCGGCCACCGCCAAGAGCGACACTGCCGCTTCCACCACGAGAGCATCCGTAGTGACCAGCCTCGCCAATAGGCGAGGCAAGGTCAGAAATAGCGTGGCGGAAAACAACATGAACCCCACCCCGAGGGCCAGGCCGGTCCAGCCCGCACGTCGAGTTCCCGCCTGGTCCTTCCTGCCCACGGCTTGCCCGACCCGCACGCTGGTGGCCGCACCGATGCCCACTGGAATCATGAAGGTGGCGCTGGCCAAGGTGATCGCGACCTGGTGCGCCGCCAAGGAGCGGGCATCCAGGTTGCCCATCGCGAAGTTGACCAGGGCAAACACGCCGAACTCTGCCAAGAGCTGAAGCCCGATCGGCGCGCCAATGACGAGCGCGGTGCGCATGATGCGGGAGTCGAAGGCCCAGTCCGCAAGCCGGAGCCGCGAACTGCCACGACGCATCGACTCGGCGAGCACCAGCATCTGCACCAGGGTGCAGCCCGTGCTCGCCCAGGCCGCACCTGCAACTCCAAGCGCCGGCAGACCGATGCCCGAGAGCCCCATGCCCTCGAGAGCCGAGTCGCCAAAGACCAAGAAGATCGACAAAGGAACGTTGACGATGTTGGCGATGAACGCCGATGCCAACACGGGCCGGGTCACCCCGGTCGCCTGCAGGTAGCTGCGCAGCGCCACGAAGATCAAAAAGGGAATCAAACTCGGCACGCGAGCGTAGACGTACGCTCGCACCAGCACCGCCGAGCGCTCCTCGATGCCGAAGGCTTCCATGTAACCGGCCAGCCCGACCACGCCCGCCATCAGAGGGACGCCAACCATGAGCGCGAGCCAGACGCCTTGGGTCAGCGAGCGCCGTGCGCGATCGTGATCCTCGGCCCCAACGGCTTGGGCCACCAGCGGGTCGAGGCCAAGCATCACGCCCATGCCCAACACCGTGATCGTGAAAAAGATCGAATTGCCCAAGCCGGCAGCACCCAGGGCCAGCTCCGTGGTCCGCCCCACCACCGCCGTGTCGACGGCGCCCAGCAGCATCTGCCCCAAATGAGCCACGGCCAGGGGCAGCGCCAGACGCACCAGAGCCCGCGCTTCGGTGAGGTAGCGGGTCCGTTCGAGAGGCGTGGGTTTGAGTCTTTCGGCCGAAGTCGTCATGGCCATGCGCAAGGTGGCAAGCATCAACTAGGCTAAAAACGCTCTGGGGGCCAATCTCCTTCCGGGCTCGACAACAAAGCGGTCAGAGGAAAAGATGGGCCGTGCCGAAGCCGCGCATCGTTTTCGCTCACGGCGCTGGAGCGCCGAGTTCATCCGAGTGGATGGCCCGATGGGCTCAGCGCCTCGGGCGCCACGGGAAGGTGCACGCCTTCGACTATCCCTACATGGCTGCGGGGAAACGCCGACCCGATCTGCTGCCGAAACTCATCGAAGCGCACAAGCAGGCCATCGACGCAGCCAAGCCGAAGGCGGCTCCCCTCGTCTTGGCCGGTAAGAGCATGGGCGGGCGAGTGGGCTGCCACGTGGCGACCGAGATCCCAGAGCAGGTTCGAGCCCTGATCTGTTTCGGCTACCCCTTGGTCGGAATGGGCAAGACGAGAAAGCGGCGCGACCAAGTGCTGCGCGACCTGTCCGTTCCGATCCTATTCATTCAGGGCGACCGCGACACCCTGTGCCCGGTCCCAGAGCTCGAAGAGGTGCGCCGCGAAATGAGCGCAGCATCGGAGCTGTACCTGATCGACGGGGGCAATCACTCCTTGGCCGTCGGCAAGCGGGCCCTGAAGGCCCGAGGGCAGACCCAAGATGACGTGGACGACGCCATGGAGGAGAGCATCGCTCAGTTCCTGAAACGGTACTGCGCTAGCTGACCTGATCCCTCGGCCGCACCAGCACATCGTGGATCTGCACGTGGGGCGGAGCCGATATCAAGGTTTGCACCAACCAAGCGATGTCTTCGGACTCGAGCACCTTGAAACGACCGTAGGTTCGCTCTGCTGCGGCGGGGTCAGCGTGATAGTGCTCGGCGAACTCGGTCTCGACGAAGCCCGGGCTCACCGCGCTGACGCGGATTTTGCTCTTCGCCTCGCGCAGTTCCTGACGCAGAGCCTCGGTCAAAGCGCGCACGGCATACTTCGACGCCGAGTACATCCCGCTTCCGGGCGGCACTCGGTGCGACGCCATGCTCGAGATGTGCACCACATGCCCGTCATCGCCACGCCGGCGCATATCCGACACGGCCTCCCGAGTGCAGATCGAAAGCGCGAGCACATTCACTTCCAAGGTGTCCCGCCACTGTTCCGTCGCGCCACTGAGCAGCGGAGCCATGTGTCCCAAGCCAGCATTGTTCACGAGCACGTCCACGCCACCCCAAGCTTTTCGCACTTCCGTGAAGACCCGAAGAATGTCGTCCTCTTTGCGGAAGTCCGCCTGGATCGGCAGCAACTCTCCCGAACCGGACTTCAGCGCTTCGAGCCGCTCCAACCTGCGGGCGCAGACAGCGACACGCATGCCACAGTCCGCAAGCCGAAGCGCAGTCGCCTGCCCGATCCCCGCCGAAGCCCCCGTGACCAGAGCCACCTTGCCCGTAAGCGATACCGTTTGTTTCGAACTCATGGCCGCGTCTTAGCAGGCCCCAGTCCGAGGCGCGCTACCTCCGGACGAGCGCAGGCGCGCGCCCCCACAGGCGAGAGCGCTCGCGATCGAGATCCCCGAAGGGCTCGTAATCGAAGACGCGCGCGCTCGCGATCGAGATCCCCGAAGGGCTCGTAATCGAAGACGCGCGCCCCCGCAGGCGAGAGCGCTCGCCATCGAGATCTCCGAAGGGCTCGTAATCGAAGACGAGCGCCCCCGCAGGCGAGAGCGCTCGCGCCGCGCCCGACAGGCGAAAGCACAGCTCTGTTGCCATCCAAAACAAATCAAGGGGAGGGTTTGGTCTGCAACAGAGCTGCCCTGGCTCCCCAAGCCACCGCCGCGTGGACTCTCCCCTGCGGTCGACCGCTACTTCGCTGCGCCAATGCCCGCAGCTGGCTTCAAAACCCCGTGGGATAGGCGCGCGCTGCGAGCATGCAGAGCGGGACTTTGCTCAACATGCTGCCCGCGCGGGCAAAGAGGCGCGGGTGGGTCGCGATGGCACGGAGGCCTAGGCGTTGACGTCGAGAATCGCGGAAGTTCGGCAGACGCTGTTCCAGAGTCGCTCGTGCGCTGGCCTCGTTCATGACGCCGCTGTCCATCAGGGTCTCGATGTCTTGCACCGTCAGCGTCTCCGAGAACCTGCGCAATAGATCCGCAGCGAGCACCGGTCCACCATAGCGCCGGTACCAAGTTTTCGCGTACGCCCCCAAATCGGCGGGGGCCTTCGCCAGCGTGCTGGCCAGCACTCGCGCCGCGACCATGCCGGCTCCAATCCCGGAGCCGTGAGCCGCAAACACCTGCCCCGCACTGTCGCCCAAGAGCGCTAGGCGCCCCTGGGTCAACTGAACCCGCGGTCGCCACAGGGGGATCGCACGTGCTCCGCCAAAGATCTTCGGACCAATCCACGGCTCCTTTCGCGCGAGATCGTCGATCAACGCCTGACCCGTCGGGTGTCCGCTGCCGGGGATGCTACCCGCAAGCAGGCTGACACCTTCGCCATCGAGCCGCAGATTGAGAATGGAGAAACCACCTGCGATGCCAGAGAAGCACAGGGTTTCGCCCGGCGCCGCACCCTGTTGCTCGAAGTACTCGCGGGCGCGGACCTCATCCTTCACTTCTCTGACCTCTTGGGCTGCAACACATAGGTCACCCGGCTCGGGACGCTCCCGGCCCAACAAACCCAGACCAGCAACGCCAGAAGCGTCCACGACGTAGCGCGCGGAATACGCTCCCTTCGAAGTGTGCAGGGTCGAGCCGTCCCAGCTCTGCACGTGCACGCCTTCGTCAAAGCGCGCGCCGGCCTCGAGCGCCACCTTCTGGAGCCGCTCGACGAGCAGACGCATGTCCACGTCCGCGACCTCGTGGTCATGGATGCTGATTTTTCGGGGGCCGTACCCCGCGACGAGATGGAAGGTGTGGCCGTCGCCCCGAAGCTCCGCACCAGTGGGCTGCGCCACGCCAGCTTCCGAGAACTGCCGAGCCAGCACACCATTGACCCAGCGCGCCCCGGCTCGATGGAGGGCGCGGCGCTCCAAGCACGTAACCGACAGCCCGGCCTGCGCCGCAAACCCCGCTAGGGCGCTGCCCGCCGTCCCTGCGCCGACGATGAGGAGATCCGTTGCTGTCATGAGCGCGCCCCGCAGGCACAGAGCATCATACACATGTCCTTCCGGGAGTTGCGTTTGGGCGCCCCAAGACCGCCCACGCCGGATGCGCTGAATCATGTGGGAGAGGGGCTGCGCTTTTCGGAGCCTGCGGGTGGTGCTACCTCCTCCGGATGACCGAAACGATCAACCTCGAGCGCGACGGCCAGATTGCCCATGTCGTGCTTCAAGAGAAAACCATGCGCCCGCTTTTCTTCCGCGAGTTGGGCGGGACCTTTCGAAAGCTGGCGACGGAGCCAGAGCTCCGAGCGGTTGTGATCCGCTCCGCGGTCAAGTGCTTCAGTTTTGGCTTGGATCTGCCGGCAGCTGCATCGGAGCTCGGCGAGGCCTTCGCGGGCGGGGGAGCTGCCACCCGTATGCAGCTGCTGACCACCATCAAGCAGCTGCAGGCAGAACTAGACGCCGTCGCGGATTGCCCGGTACCGACCGTGGTGGCACTGCACGGCTGGTGTATCGGTGGTGGCCTGGACCTAGCTGCAGCTTGCGACATTCGGTTGGCGTCCGCTGACACGCTGATCTCCCTGCGTGAGACCAAGATTGCGATCGTGGCCGATCTTGGAAGCTTGCAGAGGCTACCTGGGATCATTGGCGACGGGTTGACCCGAGAGTTGGCCTTCACGGGCAAGGACGTCGACGCACAGCGAGCCCTGAGCATGGGACTCGTCAACGCCGTGCATCCCGACGTCGGCGCAACCCATGAGGCCGCGTCGCAGATGGCCAAGGAGATCGCGGCCAACGCGCCGCTCACCGTGCGTGGCGTGAAGCGGGTGCTCGACTTCGGGCGCTCCCGGCGAGTCCAGGACGGCCTGGACTACGTGGCTGCGTACAATTCCGCCTTCCTGTCCTCGGAAGATCTCGGCGAGGCGATGGCGGCATTCCTGGAGAAGCGCCCCCCCGACTACAAGGGTCGCTAGCGCGTAACTGCTTGAATTTATTGGTATTTTGGACAGAGATTTAACACTCGGGGTGGCTTCGGCATTTGCTTGCTGAGATGCACTCCCTGTCCTTCCCCGCGCTATTTGCATCCGCTGCGGCCACGGCCGAATCTCCCCAGCCGAGCGCCATGTCCGTAGAGCATGAGTTGATCAAGCGCGCCCTGGCCGGGGATGGCCAGGCGTTTCAGAGCTTGGTCGAGCCTCATCTGGCGATGCTGTACCGCGTCGCGATGCGGGCATGCGGCAACCCAGCCCTGGCCGAGGACGCCGTGCAGGAGGCGCTGACAGTCGCGTACCGCAAGCTCAACCGCTACGAGCCAGGCACCTCACTCAAGAGTTTTCTCGCGGCCTGCGCGATGCGCAAGGCGCAGACGCTGCTGCGCAGCGAGCGCCGGCGGCAGAAAAGAGAAGAGGCCGCGGACTTGCCCGAGAAGCTCGCGGGACCCGCATCGGTTTCTCGGGCGAAGCAGACCGCGGGCCGCATTCGAGAGGTTTTGGAACAGCTGCCCGAGAAGCGTCGGGCGGCCGCCCTGCTGCGCCTGGACGGCGGGCTCAGCTACGCAGAGATCGCGTCAGCGCTGGACACCAGTGAAGGCTCGGCTCGCGTGCTGGTGCATATGGCCATCAAGCAGCTGCGCGAAGCCCTATCAGATTGGGTCGAGATGCCCTCGGAGACGACATGAACCCTGAACACGACGAAGACGTACGCGCACTGTTCGACTCGACAGCCGCCGAAGCCAGCGGTCCGGTGTTGACCAAGCTCAAGGCGCGAGCACGGGACATTCCTCTCACCGCCCGGCGCAGCTGGTGGGCACGCTTCGCGGCCCCCACCTTCGCGCTGGTGACGGGCGCAGCAGCCGCAGCCTTCTTGCTGAGGGCCACGCCCGAAGTGGCTGCCCCAATGGGCACCTCTGCCACTGTGGTCGCCGCCACGACCCAAGCTCCCGTAGCCGCAAACCCGGCGACCGCAGAGCCGGCGCCCGCGGTGCAGGACCCGGATGTGCTGGACGACGAGTCCGAAGAGGAGATGGCAGGGCTCGAAGCCGTGGCTTGGGGAGACTCGGATGACCTTTGGTCTGGAGCGAGCATCGAGGCCGAAGCCGACAGCGAGGATCTCTTGGCCGCTTTGGATTCCTGGATGGAGGAAGACGGATGAAAGTTCTGAAATTCCTGTTGCCCGCGGCGCTGAGCGCGGGGCTGATCCTGACGGCAGCGCCCCCCGCTGAAGCACAACCCAAGCAGCGCAGTGCGCGGGTGGCCAAACGCCTCGAGCAGGCGCGGGCACGCCTGCTACGGCAGAAAGTCGGCCTGGACGAAGCCAAAACGGCGCAAGTCGAGAAGATCCTCGATCAACATGCCAAACAGCGTCGCACCCTCAAGAAACAAACCAAGCAGCATCGCCGAACCGTGATGGCGTTGCTATCCGCCGACAGTGGCGATCAACAGGCCTACGCCCGTGCCATCAAGGGTGCTCGGGACGGCGAGAGGAAGCTGCGAGCCTTGCGCGACAAAGAGTTCGATGCGTTGGCCAAGGTGTTGACGCCGAAGCAGCAGGCCAAACTGATGGTGGCGGTCAAGAAGATGCAAAAGGACATCCGACGCCACATGCAGCGCCGACGGCGTCGTCGACCACGGCGCTAGGAGCGCCGTTTGCGGGGAGGCAAGACGTCTTTTTCTTTGACCATGTCGCGGTTCATGCGGGCAATGAAGTCCACGCTGATCTCTTTGGGACACGCGGCCATGCACTCGAAGTGGTTGGTGCAATGGCCGAAGCCCTCGACATCCATCTGCCCGACCATCCCAGAAATGACATGTGCTCGCTGACATCCGTCATTTCGTTTTCATGCCGGCCCCGTCCCGTTGCGGCATCGCTGCAACGTTTGCGAATCCGGACCAGCAGCAGCAGGCCCACACGCACCTACACATCAGTCCCGCGGGTTTGACTGCTCCGCGACGCAGCGTATTCTGACACTCTCGGGGAGGTTCAGATGAGAGCACGCAGCACGCAGCACGCAGCACGCAGCACGCAGCACGCAGCACGCAGCACGCAGCACGCAGCACGCAGCACGCAGCACGCAGCGTAGCGGTTGCGCTGATGGGTTTGGGGTTGCTGGCGAGCTGTTCGCAGGAGCTGGAAAAGCCTGCGCCAGCGCTGGGCAACACGCAGCAAGCGATCACGAACGGTGTGGACGACGTCGACACACCACTGGCGAATGCGACTTTCTTCATTTCTACCAACTCTGGAGAGTGTTCAGGCTCGCTCATTACGTCCACGCTGGGTTTGACTGCCGTGCACTGCAGGCCGAATGTCGGTGCAACCGTGAGCTTCGGCCTCAACAACCAGGCGGGGGCTCTGGTGTTCAAGCTGCCGCCGCGCGCACAGCGCAAGGTGGTTGCGGTTTTCAATCACGTGCCGCCGTCTTTCGTTCCGGACAAGGGAGCAACCCCATTCCAACGGGCAAGGGACGTGGCCATCATACGTCTCGACGCCCCAATTACGATGGAAGCATCCCCCGTGAAGCCGTCCTTCGTCCGGCCAACGCTCCACGAAATCCCGGTGCCGAACTGGCCTGCCCCGGCAAACGCGGCGGTGATCTCCGGTGGTGCCGCCGGGTTCGGGCTCAGGCCCTTCATCGACAGCAACGGCGGCCTCGTCCTACTGCCACCACCGCTGCGCCAGAAATTCGAGTCCAGCGCGCTGGAACTGACACAGGTAGAAGTCGGGCAGGGTTACGGTCTGTGGGCGCAGACCGCACGAAAGGTGATCCAGTCCGGCGATCCGCACACGAACAGAGGTGACTCCGGCGGTCCGCTGTTCATTTCGAGGGGCGTCATTCCTACGCGGGACGTAATCGGCGTGCTTTCTGGGTCCTGGTGGGACAAGTCAGGCTGCCCAGACTTCCTGTGCGGTGAGGAACTCACAACCGACGCCTTTGCCGACATCACCGCACCCACCATGCGTGCGTGGATCGAGAGCATCGTGGATCGCAACGGCGACGGGCGTTGGGAGGGTGAGACGGACTACGCCCGCACCACGTTCGGCACCCCCGGATGCGACGTTGCAAGCAATCAGCTATGCGATCCCAGTTGCAATGTGGCGGCCGACCCGGATTGCGACCTGGTGTTCAGCGGCAACGACAACTGCCCCAACGACTACAACCCGGACCAACTCAATACGGACGACACCAACGCGCCCAATCCCGCAGACGCGCTTCTGCAGCTCCCGAACGATCCCTTCGACCGCTCCGGCCCGCTGGACCCGGGTGATGCCTGCGACCTCTGCCCACAGTTGGTGGACAACGGCGACAACTGCAACGAGGACAGCGAAGTTCTGCAGTGGGGACCGCGTCCGGGGCTTCGCGAGGACGACGTGATCGGCAACCCGCTCGCTCCTGCGCCGGCGCCCATCGTGTCCCAGGTTCGCAATCGGTACCAGGGCGATGCCTGCGACAACATCCCTTGCACGGAGCTGAGCAAGCAGCAGGTCGCCCTGGATTCAGCGAAGTACGGTGCGCCCTCGCCCGTGCAGTGCGGAGCGTCACCCCTGATCGGGGGCACGTGCTCCTGGGCCGCGACATCGTTGGTCGAACGCAACCCGACGCGTATGCCGGGGCAGACGGGCACGCCGAGCGTTGGGCACACGGGCTATCGGTTCTGTCAGTGCGATCCGCCGTTCGAGAATCAAGCGGATCGTTTGGCCCGCTGTCTGGCCGTCGCGGGCGGTTGCCCAATCAGTGCCAACCTATTCGCGGTGGCTCCTGAGCTGAAGGAGATGAGCGTCGACCCACCCTTCCAAACCTTCACCGTGGGCTCCATCCAGGAACGAGGAACCGCCAACGATCTGTTCACGTTCCCGGGGCCGAGCCCGCGACCGGCGTTTCACTGGCTGTTCGAAAGCGACCAGTCGACCATCATGAGCACGCCGAATCCGATCCTGCCCTTGGACACAGCAGGAGCCAGCGGTGTCGTCATCGACGGCTTGGTGCAGTCCAATGTGCGCGCCCACAACGCCCTGTTCCCGCTGAGCCTCAGGGATCTGGCCAGCCACTGGATGCCGATGCGGCTTCGCGTGCGCACGCACATCGATGGCGGTAAGATCCCGCTGCAAGACTTCTTCCGTGTGCCTGGTTGGTGGCGCAGCCCGTGCAAGCTCGACCCCAATTGCCGCTTTGGACTGTCCGTCCCGATCTACGTCTTTCCGCGCCCGAGTGTGACGACCGCCCTCTTCGGCGTCACGCGGAGCGGTGCCGCGGATGTCACGGATCTGGTCAGCGAAACGGCGCAAGCATTGTTGGCTTCGCCCACTGCAACCGTCATACCGGCGGCGGAGCACGCCAACGTCCTCGCGGCCCGCGCTGCTGAGTTCGCGCCACGGCTGGCATTCGTCGATCTCGAGACGATGACCTTCGAGGGCGCCATCGCGCAGGGGAGCGACGGCCGCCTGGTCGAGAGCCGAGGCATCATCATCGATCCCGGCGGCGAGCGGGCCTTCAGACAGTGCGCCGGGCAGCCCACCGTGGGCTGCCCGGGCGTGAAGCAGGGACAGCCCGTGGCGGCGAGCGCAGCCACCCTCTCCGGCACCTACGGCGCGCTCTTCGTGCTGGCTCGCCAGCAGGGAGAGCCGGGAGCACGCTTGAGACACTTCAACGTGCTGCTACGGGAATGGAACGAGATCCCCCTCGAGGGCAGGCGTCTTCCGGTGGATCCCATCGCCATGACCTTCGTGAGCCAGCACAACGCGCTGTTCGTACTTGCGCGCGGGAGCGCAGAGTACCAAGGCAAGAAGAAGCCCAAGCACAACAAGGAGAACAGCCAGAAGAGCAGTGCTGTGCACCTCTATCGCATCGGCCTCACGGGCCAGGCGGATGTGCTAGCCACGCTTCCGCACGCCTGGAAGGGGGAGGTCTTCCTCACACCTGGGGAAGATGGCTCGCTGCTCGTCGCGGCCAGCCGCGACAAGCCAGCGCGCTTCCGCATTGTGCAGCTGCAGGTCGGACAACGCCGGGCTCGCCCCATCGGGCGCATGCAGGGCAAGGGCCACCTGGCTGCAGCGCCGTTCATCACCCGCCGCGGGCTGACCCTCCCCCTCGACGACGGCGATGGCAACCTGCTCGTCCGCGAACAAAGCGCAGACGTTCTAGGTCCGCCGCAGGAAAGCGGAGCGCTGTGGCCCCTGCAGCCCTAGCCCGAGCCTGCCAGGCCCTCAGCTGCGCTGCCCTCGTCAGTTGCTCTGGGTGCGACGGAGGCTCGGACGCTCACCCGCGCTCCGACGCCAGCCTCGGGGGTGGGTCCGGAACCGGCGCCACGGCTGGCCTCGGCGGATGGGTCAGCAGTGGTGGTGGCTCCGGGGGATCCGGAAACAGCGGGGCAACCGCCGCGACCGGAGGAACCACCGGCGACGGCGGTGGTTGGCAGCCCAACCCAGCACATTGGAAGACCCCGGCGTGGAATCCTGCCGAGTGCAACTATCTACAAGCCAAGGACGCGAAACAAGCGCTGCCACCCACGCCCTGGATCGATTGCGACAACGGCGTTGCCGGCTGCCTCTACGTGGATACTTCCGCCGTGCCAGGAAAAAGCAGCGTGCCCGGTTCCAAGCTGGGGCATCGGATGGAAATCTCGGGCGCGAGTGGCAAGGTCCTCTTTTCTCTGCCGATGATGTTCGATACCTACGACAATGCCACCGCTGTCTACGACCTGAACGGCCCCCTCGCGGCTTGGCGGGCGCCGGACATGCTGACGAACTGCGTGATCGGTGACGCTCGCTTTGGGCAAACTTCAGGCGCGAGTGTGCGCGTGCACTACGACACTCTCCCAAAAGGCGGGCAACGCTCTCGAGTCGTCTACGGCGAAATCGGCGAAATGCTGTCCTCAGCACCGAAGTACGTGGACATGAACGAAGCCGTTACGGGGAGCACGATCGCCAGCGTGCAACAGGTACAATTCTCAGAGGATCTCATGGTCCTCGACATGATCGCGCCCAACGTGCTGTACACATGGACGTATGCCGGCAAACCGCAATTGCTACCACGACCGGCGGACGTGAGCGAAGATCACGCTCCCATCGTGTTCGGAAACGAGCTGCTCTTCACCCGCGAGTTCAAGGGGCTCGCCGTGCGCCACCCGAGCGGCGCGGTGGAAATGCTGCACACCCGGCCGAACGTCTGGGCCACCTTCTTTCAAACCGACTACCTCAACATCGCTTGGCAGGAGCTGAGCCAGAGCGGCGTGCTGGAGCTGTGGACGAGCCCGTTCGCGACCACGCCAGGGGCATTCAAGGCCAAGAAGGTCCGCGTTGTCGAGGGTAACAACAACACCTTGGTTAGCGCCGGCTTCGGGGAAGGCTGGTGGGTCTACCGCAAGAGCGTGGACACCCTGCGCGCCGTGCGCATTGCCGACGGGTACTGGGTCGACGCGCCTGCGCCCAAGGGCATGGGTTGGCAGCGAGCGACGGATGTCGTCAATGGGGAGATCTGGGGTCAGCTTCGCCCCGTGCCCGGCGCGGAAACGATCACCTCGAGCCTGGCGCGAATGCCGATTGCCGCGCTGGGAACGCCGAAGCCGTGAACGGTGGCAGCCGTGGGGCACGCCCAGACCGTGAGCGGGAACGTCGAATTCGACAGTGGCCGCACGGCCCCCCCAACAGGTGGCCACGGCGGGCTCAGGAAACGTCTGGTTCACCCCGTGCGGGTGTCAATGCTCGTCGCCCTGGGCCCTGCACTCTGCTCCGCAGCGGGCGGTGCGACACGGCAGGCCAAGAAAGAGGAACCTCCGGTTCCGCAGTTCGAAGCCGGGTTGAAGTTCGGTGTGTCTCTGGTTGGAGCTTGCGATGAATGCAGCTCACGAGAACTGGGTACCTCCTTATTGTGCAGCTGCAGGTCGGAAAACGCCGGGCTCGCCCCATCGGGCGCATGCAGGGCAAGGGCCACCTGACTGCAGCGCCGTTCATCACCCGCCGCGGGCTGACCCTCCCCCTCGACGACGGCGATGGCAACCTGCTCGTCCGCGAACAAAGCGCAGACGTTCTAGGTCCGCCGCAGGAAAGCGGAGCGCTGTGGCCCCTGCAACCCTAGCCCGCGCGTGCCAGGCGCTCAGCTGCGCTGCGCTCGTCAGTTGCTCTGGGTGCGACGGAGACTCAGGCGCTCAACCTCGGACCGACGCCTCCGCGGGCGGCACAGCTGGAACTGGGGCCACGGCCGGCCTCGGCGGATGGGTCAGCGGTGGTGGTTCCGGCGGCTCCGGAAACAGCGGGGCAACCGCCGCGACCGGAGGAACCACCGGCGACGGCAGCGGCTGGCAGCCCAACCCGGCAGACTGGGAGACGCCCGCCTGGAACCCAGCGGGATGCAACTACCTCCAGGCCAAGGACGCCAAACAGGCGATGCCGCCTATGCCTTGGATCGACTGCGACAACGGCGTGACCGGTTGCCTCCACTTGGATACGTCGGCATTGCCAGGAGCCAGCAACGTCCCCGGTTCCAAGCTGGGGCATCGAATGGAGATCACGAAAGTCAGCGGCAAGGTCCTGTATTCGCTGCGTCTTATCTTTGACACAAGGGACAACGCCACCGCGATCTACGATCTGAACGAACCCCTCGCCGCGTGGCGATCGCCGAACACACTCACCGGCTGCATAGTCGGCGACGCCCGCTTTGGAGAGAAATCTGGGGCGAGCTTGCTTGTGAACTACGACACCATTCCGAAAGGCGGACGTCAGTCCCGCGTCGTGTATGGCGAAATCGGCGAAATGCTCTCGTCATCGCCAAAGCACGTAGATGTGACCCAAGCCGTTACCGGCAACAATCTGACCAGCGTGCACCAGGTGCAATTCTCGAAGAACTTCATGGCGCTGGCCATGATCGTGCCGAACATCATCTACACTTGGACCTACACTGGCAAGCCAGAGCTGTTGCCGCGCCCCCCGGACGTGAGCGAGGACAACGCTCCCATCGTGTTTGGAAACGAGCTGCTCTTCACCCGCGAGTTCAAGGGGCTCGCCGTGCGCCACCCGAGCGGCGTGGTGGAAATGCTGCACACGCGGCCGAACGTCTGGGCAACCGACTTTCGAACGGACTACACCGACATCGCCTGGCAAGAGCTAAGTCAAAGCGGCGCGCTGGAGCTGTGGACGAGCCCCTTTGCCACCACGCCAGCGGCATTCAAGGCCAAGAAGGTCCGGGTCGTGGAGGGCATCACCAACACTTTGGTCAGCGCTGGCTTCGGAGAAGGCTGGTGGGTCTACCGCAAGAGTCTGGACACCCTGCGCGCCGTGCGCATTGTCGATGGCCACTGGGTCGACGCGCCTGCGCCCAAGGGCATGGGTTGGCAGCGAGCGACGGATGTCGTCAATGGGGAGATCTGGGGTCAGCTCCGCCCGGTACCCGGAGCGCAAACGATCACCTCGAGCCTGGCGCGAGTGCCGATTGCCGCGCTGGGAACGCCGAAGCCGTGAACGGTGGCAGTCGTGGGGCACGCCCAGGCCGTGAGCGGGAACGTCGAATTCGACAGTGGCCGCACGGCCCCCCCAACAGGTGGCCACGGCGGGCTCAGGAAACGTCTGGTTCACCCCGTGCGGGTGTCAATGCTCGTCGCCCTGGGCCCTGCACTCTGCTCCGCAGCGGGCGGTGCGACACAGCAGGCCAAGAAAGAGGAACCTCCGGTTCCGCAGTTCGAAGCCGGGTTGAAGTTCGGTGTGTCTCTGGTTGGAGCTTGCGATGAATGCAGCTCACGAGAACTGGGTACCTCCTTGGCAGTGGATGCAATCAAACCACTGGGCTCGGGATTCGGGATTGGCATGGCCATCGACTACGTCAGCGTTGCATACACCCGGTCGGCAACGGGAGGCGAGCGTGATCATATTCTGACGACCGCGTTGTTGTTGCGGCCCGTCCCGCTGCGCTCGGGGCGAACCATTGGCTACCTAGACCTGGCGCTGGGCTTGTCCAATCGCGCGCTGGGTGCGTTTGCGGGCCTGGGCGTGGAGTACGCTTTCACCAAGCATGTGCGAATAGGTCCTTACGCGCGCGTAGTCTGGGCGGGAGCGAGGAGTACGACGAGCTGCTACGCGAACGGCACGGGCTGCTCGACGGATCCCGGCTTCGGCCACGCCTACGCGTTCGGACTCGGGATCACCGGCATGGCACTGTGAGCACCCCACGCCCCGTGGCCTGGGGCGGGAGTAGTGGCCCAGGCTGCACCAGGGATGCGACCCAAACCCATCCCGAAGCCAGGGGCCACGCGGGGACTAGGCTTGAGGAAGCAAGCGTCTATCCACGGCGCTAGGAACGGCGTTTGCGCGGCGCGACGACGTCCGTTTCTTTGACCATGGCGCTGAGCATGTCGCGGTTCATGCGGGCAATGAAGTCCACGCTGATCTCTTTGGGACACGCGGCCATGCACTCGAAGTGATTCGTGCAGTGGCCAAAGCCCTCGACGTCCATCTGCCCGACCATCTTGCGGACTCGGTCAAAGCGTTCGGGTTGACCTTGAGGCAAGAGCCCGAGGTGGGAAACCTTGGCCGCTACGAAGAGCGCGGCGGAGGCATTCGGGCAGGCCGCGACACAAGCGCCGCATCCGATACACGCGGCCGCGTCCATGGCAGCGTCGGCGTCTTTCTTCGGGATCGGGATCTCATTGGCGTCCCGAGGGCTTCCGGATCGCACCGAGACGTAGCCACCGGCCTCCACCACGCGATCGAAGGCGCGCCGATTGACGATCAGGTCCTTGATCACCGGGAAAGCCGTCGCACGCCAGGGCTCGATGGTGATCTCATCGCCATCGGAGAACGTGCGCATGTGGAGCTGACAGGTCGTGGTCGCTTCCCGGGGGCCGTGGGGACGACCATTGATGACCATGCCGCACATGCCGCAAATGCCTTCCCGGCAATCGTGATCGAAGGCGACGGGGTCTTTGCCCTCCGCAATGAGTTTTTCGTTCAGCACGTCCAACATCTCCAAAAAGGACATGTGCTCGCTCACATCCGTCAGCTCGTGGCGCTCGAATTGCCCGGGCTCTTTGGGCCCGTTTTGGCGCCACACGTTCAGGGTGATGCGCATGGAGTCGGACATTATTTGTAGCTCCTCATGGTGGGCTTGACGAACTCGTAGTCCAGCCGCTCCTTGTGGAGGTTGGGCTTCGAAACATCGCCGCTGTATTCCCACGCCGCAACGTGCATGAAGCCTTCGTCGTCGCGCTTGGCTTCACCCTCCTCGGTCACGTGCTCTTCCCGGAAGTGGCAACCGCAAGACTCGTCGCGAGCCAAAGCGTCGCGAGCCATGAGCTCGCCCAGCTCCATGAAGTCCGCCACCCGGCCCGCCTTTTCCAAGGTCTGGTTCATGGACTCGCCGTCGCCAACGACCTTCAGGTTGCTCCAGAATTCCTCACGCAGCTCTGGAATACGCTGCAACGCCTGCTCCAGATTCGGTTTGGCCCGCGCCATGCCGACATTTTCCCAAATGATGTTGCCCAACTCGCGGTGGAAGGAGTCCGGACTGCGGTTGCCGTCGCTAGCGAGAAGCTTCTTGGTGCGCGCTTCAACATCCGTGATTGCCTTCTTCACCTCCGCATGACCCTCGTCGACCTTGGCCAGCGTCGCTTGCGCGAGGTAGTTGCCCAACACGTAAGGCAGCACGAAGTAGCCATCCGCTAGGCCTTGCATGAGGGCGCTGGCGCCCAGACGGTTCGCACCGTGATCGGAGAAGTTAGCTTCGCCAGCGACGAACAGTCCCGGCACGTTGCTCATCAGGTTGTAGTCCACCCACAGTCCACCCATGGTGTAGTGGGTGGCGGGGTAGATGCGCATCGGAACCTTGTACGGGTTTTCACCGGTGATGCGCTCGTACATGTCAAACAGATTGCCGTAGCGTTCCGCGACGACCTTTTGGCCCAAGCGCTTGATGGCGTCCCGAAAATCCAGATACACGCCACGACGCACGCCGTTGACCTGAGGCCCAACCCCGCGGCCTTCATCGCAGACCATCTTGGCGCGGCGGGACGCGATGTCGCGCGGCACCAAGTTGCCGAAACTCGGGTAGATCCGCTCGAGGTAGTAGTCCCGATCCTTCTCGGCGATGGTGCTCGGGTCTTTGGCGCAGTCGTCGACGTTCTTCGGCACCCAGACCCGCCCATCGTTGCGTAGCGACTCACTCATCAGGGTCAGCTTGGACTGGTAGTCGCCGCTCGGTGGAATGCAGGTCGGGTGGATCTGCGTGTAGCAAGGGTTTGCGAACAGGGCGCCGCGGCGGTGCGCACGCCAGATCGCCGTGGCGTTGCAGCCCTTGGCGTTGGTGGACAGGAAGAACGCGTTACCGTAGCCACCCGTGCCGAGCACGACGGCATCCGCGAGGTGCGCCTCGACCTTGCCGCTCACCATGTCTCGGGTCACGACGCCTCGGGCGACGCCGTCGATCACGATCAGGTCGAGCATCTCGGTGCGGGGACGCATCTTCACCGTGCCCGCTTCGATCTGGCGCGCTAGGGCCTGATAGGCTCCCAATAGCAACTGCTGCCCGGTTTGCCCGCGAGCATAGAAGGTGCGCGAGACCTGAGCACCACCGAAGGACCGATTGGCCAGGAGGCCACCGTACTCCCGCGCGAAAGGCACGCCCTGGGCCACACATTGGTCGATGATGTTCACACTGACTTCGGCCAGCCGGTGCACATTCGACTCCCGGGAGCGAAAGTCACCGCCTTTGACGGTGTCGTAGAAGAGACGGTGAACGCTGTCTCCGTCGTTCTGGTAGTTCTTCGCGGCGTTGATGCCACCCTGGGCCGCAATGCTATGCGCGCGGCGCGGGCTGTCTTGGTAGCAGAAGGACAGAACGTTGTAGCCGAGTTCCGCCAGGGTGGCCGCTCCGGCGCCACCGGCCAATCCGGTCCCAACGACGATGATGCGGTACTTGCGCTTGTTGGCGGGGTTCACCAACTTCATGTCGAAGCGATGGCGTTCCCAACGCGTCTCGATGGGGCCAGAGGGCTCGTTGGATTTTAGCTCCATGCTGATTCCTCGTATCTCTGCGGTTGGCGCTTTGTCGCTCACTTCACGACACCGGCGAGCACCGCCACGGGCATGGCGATGTTGCCGAACATGACCACCATCGCAAGAGTCTGCGCAGCCATGCGTTTCTTCTCGTCGTAGCGAGGATGAGACAGTCCCAAGGACTGAAACAAGCTCCAAGCACCATGGTAGAGGTGAAAGCCCAGTAGCAGTTGGGCAACGATATAGACGGCACTGACCCAAGGGATGCTGAAGGCTTGAACCACGTTGGCATACACGTCTACGTGGCTGTGCTCGTAGCCACCCATGGGTACGCCCGGGGCCGTGAAGTGGGCCAGGTGGTAGACGATGAATAGCGCCAGGATCGGACCGCTGTAACGCATGGTGCGAGCGGCGTAGGACGTGGCCGTGTTGCGCTTCTGCCGGTAGCCCTGGGGCCGGGCGGCCGAGGCGCGCAAGACCAGCTGCACCGCAACCACGATGTGAGCAACGACTGACGCGATCAACACCCCGCGCGCGATCCACAACAGGGGCCCGAGATCCTTGAGCTTCTTTGCGTAGCCATTGAGCTGCTCGGGCCCGAGAAAGACCTGAAGGTTGCCAACCATGTGTCCGATGACGAAACCGAAGAGCACGACACCTGTCACAGCCATCAGCGCCTTCTTGCCGATGGTCGTGTCGTACAGAGTCAGGGCTTTTTGCATGAGCTCTCTCCCCAGCTGACGCGTTTTTCTCAGCTGGCGCCTTGTCGTCTACTCCAAATGGCGCTTCATGAGAATGGAAGGGCGCTGAAAGTAGGCGATTTACTCCGAGAATTCTTGGGCTAAACACCCGAAAACGCCACCCCTGATCCAGCACTTTTTGCGCGCTGCAACTCGGCGCCGCTCGGTCACCCAAGCCGCGCCTGGATGTTGACGGTCAGTCTCGTCTCACTCTGCGCTTCCAGCTCGCGCTCTGGCGCAGCAACAGCCCCAGCGTTTTCCTGCCACCACTCACGCGCTTGCTGCGCGTTCCAGTCGGTGAGCTGCAGCGCTTCGAGTGCGGAGGCGAACTCAGCGCCGTCTCGAAAACGCTTCTCGGGGTCCTTTTCCAGACCGCGCAAGATGACCTCGGCAAAACCGACGTGCACTGGTGCGCCCCGGACAGCGTCGAGAGGCTCGGGCTGAGCCGTCAAATGTTGGGAACACACTTCGATCATCGATTTCCCAGGAAATAACTCGCGGCCCGTGACCAAGAAGTAGCCCACCGCAGCAAGAGCGTAGATGTCCGTCGCAGGCCCGACATCCTCCGGCGACTGAATGGCCTCGGGCGCCATGTAGTGGGGCGTGCCGACAATCGAATTGTCCAGGGTGAGTTTCGCGCTCTGATCCGCAGGGCCAGACTGTTTGACCAGGCCGAAGTCGAGCACCTTGACCGTATCCGCCACGCCCCCGCGATCACAGAGCATGATGTTCGCTGGCTTCACGTCGCGGTGCACGATGCCTTTGGCGTGGGCTTCTGCCAGGGCGTGGGCTGCTTGAACCAGGATCGCGCTGACCCGAGCTTCGGGCAGGGGCCCACTGATGCCCACGACTTCGTCCAAGTTGAATCCGTCGAGGAATTCCATGGCGTAGTAGAACTGCCCGTCCGGTGTGCGACCGTAGTCGTAGATGTACACGCTACTTGGATGCTCCAGGAGACTGGTCTCGCGTACTTCGAGTTCGAAGCGTGCCAGCGCCGCCTCGCCCAGCTTGTCCGCCCGCAGTAGCTTGATCGCCGTGGGGCGCCTGAGCAGTACGTGCGTGGCCTCGTACACCACCCCCATTCCGCCCTCGCCGAGCTTGCGCAGGAGCTCGTACTGCCCCAGGCGTTCGGCGGCGCGCGCTTCTCGGCGCAAGCCGTAGATCACCTTGGAAGTGACCATGGTGACGAACACGAATGCCACACCACTCATCGTGCTCCACAGGACCATGAGCCACGGCACGTTCACATACAGGTGCAGCACGGTGGCGTTGGCGCCCACGGCGAGTGCGCCGACCAAGAGAGTACGTCCGACCGGGCTCGGCACCACCGCCGCGCGCAGGGTGAGCGCCAGACAGATCATCAAGATGGCGAACAACAGGCCACCCGAGGGCAGGTGCAGGGAAAGATGTACGTAGATTGCACTGAGCAACAGGGTCGCTGTCGTTTCGATCGCGACCAAGATGCGCCGATTCGGACGGAACTTCCAAGTCAGCACCACAGCAGTCACCAGCAAGCCCGTGGCTATCCAACGCAGCGCGGCAATGGCCTCGCGCTGCGGCTCGATCTCAGACGGTGGCTTCGTCCCACTCAAGAAGAGAGCAAGGCCGACCAGGTGGAACGCGACGTCCACGATCAGCAGCACCTTCAGGTACATGAACACCCGGTCTCGCAGGAACTGCTCGTCTACGGACGAGCCGCTGGCGTGGGCCGCGATGCGCATGCCGGAAACTATCCCGCAAACTCCCCAAACTCCAGGATCTGATGCGCGCGAGACGAGGCGATGCTAGCGTCGCGCGCATGGCGCTGACCCTTCCCCGTGAATCATTCCTGGCCATCACCGGCGTTGCCTGGGCGGATGGTTGGATGAAGAAAACCGAGATCGACGGATTGCTCCGTGCAGCCAAAGCCTGCGGCATCGAAGGTGCGGACCTCACCGCTGTCGAAGCTGCCACCAAAGAGGGCGTGGAGCTCGAGGGTGTAGAACTCAGTGCGATGACCGGCTGGGAACGCGCGGTCACCTACGCCATCGCCAATTGGCTGGCCAAGCTCGATGGCGTCACCAACGCGGAAGAGTTGAAGCACCTGAAAGCTTTGGGGCAGCGCCTGGACTTGCCGCCAGAAAAACTGCAGCTGGCAGCGTCCGCCGCCTTCGATATCGCATGCCTTCCGGACGGTCACCGGCCTGACAAGTTCGATTTCGATGCTCTCGCTGTGCGGCTTCGCGAGAAGCTGCCGTCGTTGGCCCAGTAGAGTTTGTGCGGCCGCCGCAGCGGCGGCTCAGCGAGTGGGGATACCCGTCACGGCGGTTTCGCGTTAGGATTCGCCATCACGGCGTACTTCCACAAGGGCAAGACCTACCTGCAGAACGCCTAGCTTGCACTCGCGTCAACGATAGTTCTGCACGGCCCAGCTACCGGCGGAGCTGAAGCCACAGGCAACTTTGGTGAACCACTTCGCGCTCATGTTCACGTAGTGGCCACAGACGTCGCCGGTCTTGTCTCCATAGAAATCACAGCCCGTGCAGCCTCCAGGGCCTGTGCATTGGTCACAGCCTGCGCAACCCGCCTTGTTCTTTTCGTTCCACATGCTGTTGAGACAGCTGACGATGGCGCCACCCAGACACTCGTTTTGCGCGGAGCCTCCGTCGCAGCCGAACTTCTTCGAACTCCACGCGCCGTGGGGCTTGCCGGTCTGATTGTCGTCGGTGGCCTGCTTGTCGGCGCAATCTTCCCCAGCAGTCCAGCGCTGCAGCGGCGGCAGACCCTTGGTCGCCCGGAGCTGATTGATCGTGTCGACGCAAGTTTGGCGTTGGGCGGCAAAGGGGTCGTTCCCACCGCCGCCGCTCGACGTTCCGCCACTGGAGGCGCCGCCGCTGGAGGTACCACCACTCGAGGCGCCGCCGCTCGACGTTCCGCCACTCGAGGCGCCCCCACTTGAAGCGCCGCCACTGGGGGCGCCGCCGCTCGATGAACCGCCACTGGATGCGCCGCCGCTCGATGAACCGCCACTGGATGCGCCACCGGTCGCGCCACCTCCCGCGCCACTGCCCGAGTTACCGCCGGCTGCGGCGCCGCTGGTACCGGCACCTGCGTCGTTGAAAGACACGTCGTCGTAACCGAGCACATTGCTGCACGCCACGAGCGCGGGCAGCGTAAGTAATGCCGCAATCGTGCCCGCGCGCCTCATGACATTCATGATGAGCCAAGTTGCCCTCGACGTCGAGTACACCGAGCGCGGCCACTGGGTCGCCACCCGTTCGTGGCGCGATAGATGCTCCCCGTGAACGCCCAGTCCGCCACCACCACATGAGACCCGGCGGGCACGAGCGCCGAGGGCTGGGAATCCAGCTTCGCGAGTGCGACGGCGCCCGCGCCGACGTTGGCGCTACACGGGGCATTGGGCTGAGTAGAACTTGGTTCCTCGCCAGGTGCGGGCAAGCCAGAGCGGGAACCGCAGCCAGCAATTGCAATGCTCAGCGCGAGGACGGCAATCCGCATGGCTCAACGCGCCTGCAACCACATCACTGTTTCGAAGTGATGGGTCCGCGGAAACATGTCGTAGCCGCGCACGGAGGTCACCGAGTACCCACGATTGGAAAGGCTCTTTGCATCCCTCGCCAAGGTCACCGGATCACAACTCACGTAGGCAATCCAGCTTGCACGAAGCCGCGCGATGGCATCGATTGCGTCCTTCGCGCCACTTCGAGGCGGATCCAAGACCAGCAAGTCTACAGGGATGAGCTCCGCCGGAACCTCAGAAAGGCGATCGATCACATCGCCGCCAACGAAAACACTGTCGTCGAGCCCTTGGACGGTCGCGCCGCGTCGCGCCGAGCGCAGGCCCGCACCGTCCCGGTCCACAGCCATGCCCTTGAGCCCCGCAGCAAGTAGCGGCAACGTGAAGTTGCCCGCGCCGCAGTATAGGTCGACGAAGCGCTCCCACTGACGGGCCTTGGCTTCGGACAAAATCTCGCTGATGATCATCCGATTCACTTCCCAATTCACTTGGGTGAACGCCGCCGGCGACGCGTGCAGCTTGGTGGAGTCAGTGAGGGAGTACAGCTGATGCTCACCGGTCATGCCTGCACCCAAGACGGAGGTGGACGCCGGACCGAGAGCCGAGGCTATGGCGATCTGCGCTTGAGCCGGATCCACCCCCTGGCGAGCCACCGCGTGAAAGTGCACGGCGTCACTTTCGTCGACGCGAATCTCGACTTCACCCACCGAGCGCACCAACCCGTCGTGCGCTTGCGCCGCCGCCTCTAAGGTCGATAGTCCCGCATTCAGGGCGTCACTCGCCACCAGGCAACGGTCGATGGCGACGATCATGTGGCTGTGCAGCGCGTAGAGACCGATGCTGCCGCTCCGGCCGACATGCACGCGCATGCGCGTGCGGTAGCCCACAGCTTCACCACTGCGGACCTCCAGCGGCGTTTCGGCGAGGTCGTGGAACCCACCCGTGCGTTTGAGCGCCTGCTGCAAAATGCCTCGTTTGGCCTCCAGCTCTGCCTCCCGCGACAGGTGCATCAGATCGCAGCCACCACACTTCTTGGCATACGCGCACTCGGGCGCGATTCGCGCGGGACCAGGCGTCAGGAGCTCGTACTTGCGCGCGCGAGCAAAGCTCTTCTTCGACTGCATGCGGCTGACGCTGATCACGTCGCCGGGTGCCGTACCGGCCGCGAAACCCACTCGCCCGTCGTGTAGCCGGGCGAGTCCTTCGCCACCGGGCACGATGCGTTCGATGGTCCAGGGTGGCTCGGGTCCAGTTTTGGCCATGCAAAGCTCGGGATGGGAAAGGGTGCCGGTGGCAGACGTCGTGATACGCTGAGAGCCTTAGCGGAGGTTCGACTTATGAGAAAGCGCTCACTTCTTCTGACTGGCGGATTGATGGCCATCGTGGCTGCCTGCAGCAGTGAGAGCTCGACTTCGGGCGGAAGCGGCGGCACCTCCGGAAGCGCGGGGGCATCCGGAAGCGGAGCCAGCGCAGGTGCCGGTGGGGCCTCGGGGTCTGCGGGCTCCGCGGGGTCTTCGGGAAGCGCCGGAGCTTCGGGCTCCGGGGGCACCTCCGGTGCTGCCGGGAGCGGGGGTGCTGGCGGCTCTGCAGGGAGCGGCGGCGCCAACGCAGGCTGCAACGACTTGTGCGCGGCGATTACCGGTGCGGCCTGCAGCAAAGGCCCAACCATGAAGGGCTGCTTGCTGACCTGCAAGCGGCTCACGTCAGCGGCTACCTGTGACCCCACGGGGTTGGCGTACATGGCCTGCGTCAAAAAGAATGGCGTGACCTGCAACGCAGCCGGCGACCCGGTCGCGAAGGGTTGCGGCGTCGACTACCTGAAAGCCATCAACTGCGCAGTGAAAGAAAACCCCAATCCGGCGATCGTGAAACCTTGTTCCGACTACTGCGACAAAGTCGTCGCCGCGAACTGCCCGGGCAACGGCACGAAGGACGAATGCGAGTCCAACTGCAAGTGGCTCGGTGCCACCGGTACGGGCTGCGATGGCGAGTGGACTACATTCCTGAACTGCGCAACCCCCAAGACGTTCAGCTGTGTGCTTGGCTTTGCCGTCGCTCCGGGCTGCGGCGCCGATTTCACGGCGTACACGAAGTGCATCAACGACGCCGGCACTTGAGCAGCTCAGCGCCAGAACCAGGGCGCGCCGCGAACCCGTTCACAGGTTCTTGAGCGCTTCTCGGCGCGCCAGCGGGCTCAGCTGTGCGCCGAGCTTGCGAACCAGCCGTCGAGTGACTGCTGGCTTTGACCAAGCGCGTTGGCGCAAGGCCCATCCGATCGCCTTTTGCAGGAAAAACTCCTTCTCTTGCAAACTCGGCTCGATGCAGGCGAGCAGGAACTCGTCGTCGGTCTCTGTGCCGAAGCTCAGCTGTGACAGGATCGCAGTGCGTCGCTTCCAGATGTTCTTGCCCTTGCTCCAGGACAGCAACTTGCGGCGCATGCGCCCGGGGTGCGCGCTCAGTAGACGGCCGATGGCGTGGGACGCGAGCGGATCCACGTAATCCCACCACGCGCCGCTGACGATCATCTCCTCTACGGTGGGCAACAGGGCGAGGTCGAGGAAATCGGCGTTCTTCTTGTCGACAAGAACGTCGACAGCGGCGTAGCGCTCCTCCCGAAACTTCGCGTTGCGCCACAGATCCAAGATTGTGGCCTTGAACTGTTTCTGAGAGGAGATGGGGCTGCCTCGACACGAAGACCGAACACAGCGGCGGCGAAGGGGGGCAGAAACACCCAGGTAGGGCATTTCCGACTTCATGTAGGCCTGCATCTCCGGCGCCCGAGCCGGGTCCCGCTGGCCTTTGAGAGCGGCACGGACCTTTCGCCCGAGCTTCGTCGGCGGGGCCTTCACCGGATCGGCTCCGACCACGCCCAAAGCCTTGAAACGCCCGCGTAATTGCCCGGAATCATTGAAGCTGAAACAAAATCTTCCTGCACGCTGTCACACTCTGTCGGGTGAAGGCGATGTGCCTTTTAGATGAACACCGCTCTGTCCATGGCTGATCTTGCCCCCACAACCAGCGCCCGTCACCAGGCATTGTCGGACCCGGCATTGCATCGGGATTTGCTGCGTTATGCGCGACGAAGGGTGTCGGAGCACGAGGCAGACGACGTCGTTCAGGCCACCCTGACCGACGCTCTGGCGGCAGAGCGCGGCCCAGACGACCCAGAAGAGGTCCGGCGCTGGGTGCATCGAATCGCCCGAAACAAGATCGTCGATCACTACCGCCGCGGGAAGCGCGAGCAGCTTTCCGAACCCGAAAACCACGAAGTCGCCGCAGAGAGTTCCCCGGCGAGTGCTCGAGATTTGCTGCGCTGGGCCGAAGACGAATTGCCGCCCAACTCGGACGCGAAGGACACATTGGAATGGATGCTCCGGGAGGGCGACGGAGAGAAGCTAGAGCACATCGCCGGTGAAGCCGAGTTGCCTGCGCCGCGAGTGCGGCAGCGCGTGAGCCGCATGCGCAAGCACTTCCGCACCCGCTGGGCCGCCCAGCTGGCGGCAGCGGCATTGCTGGCGGCAGTGGTGTTGGCGGCGTGGTTCGTACTGCGCAAAGCCGCGCCGGGCGGAGACGACATCGCCCGAGAGAAGGTGCCCAACGCCCTCGAGCGCGCCCGAGAGATCCGCGAGCGCGCACTAGACAAATGCGACAACGCGCTGTGGGACGACTGCCTGCGTGGTCTCGATGAAGCGAAGCAGCTCGATCCCGCTGGGGATTCCACGCCTCGGGTTGGGGCCGCACGGGCCAAGGCTCAAAGCAGCAAGGGCAAGGGCAAGAGTGGACCGCTGCCCAACGTGGTTCCGCCGGACCCCGCGCCTAATGACGATCAGCAGCAGCAGAAGGCGCCGCAACAGCAAGAAGCGCCGAAGGCGCCTCTCCCGAAAGGCAAGACCCAGTACCTGCCGCCACCTGGCCCGACCTCGAAGTTGAACCCGCCTCTGAACAAGGACTCGACGCCGGAGAAGGGCTCCATCCAGGCCTTCCCAGACGTGCCGCCTCCGGTCACGGCACAGAAGCCAACGCCGCCGCAGACCGCTCTGCAACAACCGCCACCCCAATCCGCTCCGCAACAGAAGGCGCCGAGGAAGAAGTACGTGCCCAAGAAAGCGAAAGCTTCCGACTTGATGCAGGGAATCGGCCTGGGCAAGGGCAAGTAGTGCCGGTGGCGACGGCGCGACCCGGAGAATCGTCGCGCCCCCTTCTCCACCGGTCACGCAACCCGTGCCGCGGTCGTCAGCCTTGGGTCTCAGTGGGAGATTGGCCCAATCGATCACGCAGCTGGGTTGGAAGCTCGGCGGATTTGGTCATCTTCCACCGAGGCGCGCGCTTTTCGAGGAAGGACTCGACGCCCTCAGTCGCATCGGGCTGGCGCCCAATCCAACGGAACACCTCGTCTTCGAGGGCTTTGGCAGCCTCCGGGTCCAGCTCGAAGACCTGTGGCCGTGTGTATGGTGCCCTGCTCGGTCATGGCCGGAGCGTAGCGGATGCATCAGAGACGCAGGGCGCGCCGAAACCAACTGACCCTCAACCGTCGTCGTCTCGGTCGTCGCCAATCCCGCAACTGTAGAGAAAGTCCCGCACCACTTCGCGCTGGGCGTCGCTCCAGCCCGCGCTCTGCGCATGAGCATCTAGCTTTTCCAGGTCCGCAGTGATGGCATTGAGACGCTCATCGGGCAGGCGCTGCACGTACATTCCGACGTGTTCCAGCGCATCGCCAGCGGCCTCGGGATCCATCAGTTCGTCGTCGGCTAGGTCCAGAAACGCAACGGTGTGGAGCAACGCGACCAGCAGCGGCTCCAGCTCCAGCTCTGCGGGAATCACAGGCAAGACGTACTCTGGGCGCTCAATCTCGCCAGCGTCCGACATGGCTCAGCCTTTCGTACCGAAAACGCCGTCCCAGAACATGCTGGACACCCCAAATTTCGCGTTCGGGTACTTGTGATGGTGCAGCATGTGGTGCTTCTTCAGCAAAAGTCCGTACTTTGAGCGCGGGTTGTAGTGGTGGATGTAGTAGTGGGTCAAGTCGTAGGCCATGTAGCCAAGACTGAAGCCCGCGTGAAACGGCCACACGTAGGTCGTACCCAGCGCCAGGTAGAAGACACCGAAGAAGGTGAAGAAGAGCGTGATGCTCACCGCCGGCGGCATCACGAGACGGTACTTGTCCCGGGGCCACGTGTGATGCACGCCGTGCACGAGAAAGTGCATGCGCTCACCCCAACTCACTTTGGGGATCCAGTGGAAGAAAGTGCGGTGGAGCCAGTACTCGGTCAAGCTCCAGACGATGGCGCCACCTGCGAAGAGCAGCAGGGACAGCGCAATGCCGACACCAGCACACGCTATGCCGTACCAAAGCAATGTCACGACGGCCGGTACAAACAGTACCGGTACGACGAGCGGATGAGTTCGCGAGAAGAAATCAAAGAAGTCGCTCTCGAACATGCGAGGCGAATCTGGAGTCGGGCGCAACATGGCTCGGCGTGGACTGAGGGCCCATGCCCCAATCCGGGCGAAACTGTAGGGACCTGTGGGCGGATTGGCAACGGAGCTGTCCCTTGCGAAATGTCCTTCGCACTTGGGCGCTATGAAAAAGCTGCGGGGCCGAGCGCCTCCAGAGTCGGGCAATTCGGCGCACATATCCGGGCTCCGTCCCGCCGGATCCGGCGAAAAGCAGCAAAACTCGTGGAAATTCAGGGTCTTCAGATCCCTGGAGGCCACTCGCACGTATTGGCTGGGAACGCTTCGTGCACTTCACACGTTGACGAGAAAGCATGACTGGTAACGCCCCCAAAACCCCCCCGCCGTCTGAGCCGATCGCAGATGCAGAGCTGTCGGACGAGCGCTCCTGCGTCCGCGAGAAAGTCGAGAGCGGCTCGCGACCCCCGCCCCAGTCCGCGCCGCAGCGTCTCGTGGTTCTCCTCCGCCGCGCCAAGCTCCTACTCTCGGACATGCCCGCGGATGACGCGCGCGCACGCCTTCTGAAGATCGCAATGATGCGTCGTGACGAGACCTTGCTGCTCCGACTGCTGGACGAAGCAAGCTCTGCCGTGGGTGTCGCACCACCGAGCACACCGCCCGACCGGTAGGTGCACACAATCGCTATGACGTCGAGTTCGAGCTACTCTGTAGCTCATGCGCCTTTTCAAATGCTTCGCCTGGGTCGCTTCTCTACTGTTGACCATTGGCTTTGCGGGTTGTGCCGCAGACAGCGGCAGCTCCCCGGGTACCGCAGGTGCTAGCGGCACCGGAGGCTCGGGGGGAACCGGAAGCTGCGTCCCTCCCCAAACCAGCTGCGGCAGCAATTGTGTCGATACCCAAAGCGATGCGAGGAATTGTGGTAGCTGCGGCAACGCCTGCTTGGCCGGGCAACTCTGCTCAAACGGCTCCTGCTCCACGGGTTGCACCGGCAGCACCCTGGAATGCGGAGGCAAGTGCGTAGACACGCAGTCCAGCCCGGAACACTGTGGCGCCTGCGACAACGCCTGTCCCTCGGGCCAGGTCTGCGCCGCGGGCAGCTGCCAGGCCACTTGTCAGCCCGGCGAGACCAACTGCGGCGGACAATGCGTCGACCTCCAGCAAGATCCCGGCAATTGCGGCAAGTGTGGCACCATCTGCGGGACCGCGGAAGTCTGCAACCAAGGCCAGTGCGCCGTGAACTGTACCGGTGGGCTGACCAGCTGCAACAATCAATGCGTCGACACCCAAGTCGATCCGGACCACTGCGGCGCGTGTAACAAACCGTGCTCCGTGGCCATTGGCGAGGTGTGCTCTTTGGGCGGGTGCACGTTGCAGTGCCTGGGTGGCACCACCAACTGCAGCAACAAATGCGTCGACGTGAAAGTCGACCCCAACAACTGCGGCACTTGCGGCAAAGCGTGCAAGACCGGAGAGGTGTGCACCAATGGTGGCTGCGCCTTGTCCTGCGCCGGCGGTACCACCAACTGCAGCAACAAGTGTGTCGACACTCAGCTCGATCCCTTCCATTGCGGCGCCTGCGCCAAGGCTTGCGCCCCGGGGGAGAGCTGCTCTGCCGGTAAGTGCACCCTGGTGTGCTCCGGCGGGCTGACCAAGTGCGGAAACAAGTGCGTCGACACGGATGCAGATCCCGCGCACTGCAGCGGCTGCAATAAACCGTGTTCCGCAGGGCAACAATGCCTTGGCGGCGCGTGCCAGCTAGTCTGCGGTGGAGGCACAACGAAGTGCAACAACCAATGCGTCGATACCAAAACCGACCCCAATAACTGCGGCACGTGCAACAAGAAGTGCACGACCGGACAGAGCTGCATCAACGGGACGTGCACCCTGGTCTGCAGCGGTGGAACCACCAACTGCAGCAACCAATGCGTCGACACCAAGACCGACCCCAACAATTGCGGCGTCTGCGGCAAGAAGTGCCCCTCAGGGCAGAGTTGCCAGAACAGCGTATGCACCCTGGTCTGCGGCGGCGGCACCACCAATTGCTCCGGGCAATGCGTCAACCTGCAGAATGACCCCAACAACTGTGGCATTTGCGGCAAGCAATGCAGCGTCAACCAAGCCTGCCAAAGCGGCAGTTGCGTCAGCACCTGTAACCCGAGTGTCAACCACGCGCTGTCCGCCACGGGCACGACCAGCGGTGGCGGCACGGGCACCTACGGCGGCGACCGCTTCAACGACGGGCTGACCGAGGCCCAGTGTGCCACCACGACTTATTGCTGGATCACGGCGACGAGCACGCCCGGTACGGCCTGGGCCCGGTACACCTGGACGAGTGCGAAGAAGGTCGGGCGCATCAAGATCGATACGGCCACGGCGACTCAGACGTCTTGTAGCGTTGGGTCGTGCAGCCGCAATGTCGAGGGAGCGACGATTCAATACTGGAGTGGCTCCTCCTGGGTCACCGCAGGCACTGTGAACGGGAAGAGTGGCGACTGGGAGTTCACCTTCCCGACACCGGTGACCACGACGCAGATCCGCTTGTACGCGATTCACGCCGGGCAATCCTGCAGCTGGAACCAGAACCCGGTGATTTGGGAGTGGGAAGTCTACGAGTGCTGAAATCCTCCCGCCTTTGAGGAATAGTACTCGGCATGCCCGAGCAAGACCTCACTGATCGCGTCATCGCCATCACCGGTGCGACGGCGGGAATTGGCCGCGTGACCGCGGTGGAGCTGGCCCGTCGCGGAGCGAGACTCCTGCTCCTCAACCGCAACGCGGAAAAGACCCAGCCGCTCCTGGACGAACTCGAGACGGTCTCCGGCGCCGGTGGCGCCAAATTCATTCAGCTCGACCTCGCTTCCCTGGCATCGGTGCGCCGCGCGGCAGAAGAAGTCTTGGCGCTAGACGAGCCACTGCACGTGTTGATCAACAACGCCGGAATCGCCGCCCTGCGTGGAGTCACGCAAGACGGCTTCGAATTGGCATTCGGCACCAACCACCTGGGTCACTTCCTGCTCACATCGCTGCTTTTGGATCGCCTGAAGCAGTCCGCTCCCTCGCGGATCGTCACCGTCGCCAGTCGCGCCCACAAGCGCACCAAGGGCATCGACTTCGACTCACTCCAGCAGCCGAGCCGCACCTACACGGCGTTCCCAGAGTACGCCGTCTCCAAGCTCGCGAACGTCCTGTTCTCTGCAGAGCTCGCGCGGCGAACGCGTGGCACGGGCGTCACGACCTACGCCCTGCACCCGGGCGTTGTCGCCTCGGACATCTGGCGGCGGATCCCCGGACTGTTTCGTCCGGTCGTGAAGCTGTTCATGATCTCGAACGAAGAAGGCGCTCAGACCACGCTGCATTGCGCAACCGCGCCGGAGCTCGAGACCGAGAGTGGGCTCTACTATGATGAGTGCCGCCCGCGACGAACCAGTCGGGCGGGAAGCGACGAAGCCCTTGCCAGCGAGCTCTGGAAGCGCAGCGAGGAGTGGACCCGAGGCTGAGGGCCAGCGCTCTGCCCGCTCAGAGCTTGCGAAGGGCGCCGCGGTCGATCTTGCCCAAATGGGTTCGCGGCAATGCGTCCAACAGCCGCACCGCCCGGGGGGCCTTGTAGGGCTCCAGCTGAGTGCGCACGAACTCCATCAGTTCCTGCTCCAGTCCTTCGCGTCGGGTCTTGGCCAATACGAAGGCGTGGGGCTTGGTCAGTCCGCTTTCATCCACAATGCCAACGACCGCGCATTCCACTATGGCATCGTGGCTCAGCAAGCAGTTTTCGACTTCGGCGGGTGCCAGCCACTTGCCGCCGACCTTGAGCATGTCGTCACCGCGGCCACAGTAGCGAATGGCACCGCTTTTCTCGCGACAAATCATGTCGCCAGATACGTACCAAGGCCCCCGGAATGCCTCGGCGGTCTTGTCCATGTTTTGCACGTAGGTAACGGCCCGAGATTCCCCGCGTACCCAGAGCCAGCCCACCTCGCCGTCTGGCAGTTCATTGCCGTCGTCGTCGCAGACGCGCAGCTCGAAACCCGGCACCACCTTGCCCAAGGTGCCCGGTGTGACGTCTCCGACGCGGTTCGTGACAAAGACATGCCACATCTCCGCGGTCCCGAGGCCGTCGAGCAGCTCGACCCCGAAAGCGGCCTTCCAGCGTTCGTACAGCTCCACGGGCAGAGCTTCTCCGGCGCTGGTCGCGAAACGCAGACAAGAAAGATCCTGCTCCGCCCGCTTGGGGTGCGAGATCATGTTGTTCACCATCGTCGGCACGTTGATCAACACCGTGGGCCGGTGTTCGCGGATCTCGCGAAACAGCGCATCTGCAGTACAACGCTCCGGAAACAAGATGCTGGCCGCGCCCACGGAGAACGGAAAGAACAAGTTCGAACCGGTGGCGTAGCCAAAGTACAGCTTGGGCACGCTGAGCGTGATGTCGTCCTTCTGGTAGCCGAGCACATTCTTGGCGTAGAGCTCGGTCGTGTTGGCGAATGAACGGTGGGTCTGAACCACCGCCTTGGGCCGGCCCGTCGTGCCCCCAGAAAACAGCCACAACGCCGGGTCATCCCGGTGGGTGTCGCGACACTCGAATTCGGGCGAAGCCTCAGCCAGCGCGCTCTCCCAAGATAGTTGCTTCGGCCCCTGGGCCTGACCTCCAAGTACGAGCAGGTGCTTCAAGTCTCGAGCACTTCCTGCGACCTCTGCGAACGCACTCAACTGATCGACATGCACCACGGCAACCTTCGCCCGGGTGTACTCCAAGAAGTACTGGATTTCGTCCAACTTGATGTGAGCGTTCACCATCACCACGACGGACCCGTTCTTCAACGTTCCGAACAGCGCATGCACGAACTCGGGCAGATCTGGCAGCCCAATCAGCACGCGCTGTTCAGCGTCGACGCCCAATTCGGCAAGCACGTTTGCAAAGCGATTGCTGGCTTCAGAGACGTCTCGGTACGTCAGCTTGCGGTCCCCGGCAATGAGTGCCGTCTTGTCGCCCAGTCCTTCTCGGAGCCGCGCTTCCAGAAAGCGGTCGGCAATATTGAGCCGTTCGGGTAGCTCCACCTTCGTCATGGCCACACGCTTTCTCCCGCCCACGCCAAGCGGTCAAGACCACCACGCACGTTTGACTACATGCCTCAACCCGCTTTCGGGACAGGCTGGCTCGCTCGGGGAGGAATTACGCTGTAAGATTGCAATTATGCATTGGTCCAAGCCGCTTTCCTTGGTTGCTCTGTTGGGTCTGATCTTGGTACCCGTCGCCTGCTCCTCCACCAGCGATGGTGGCAACCCCGGCGCCGGGGCGTCCAGCGGCACGGGTGGCAGCGGAGCCTGCGTCGCTCCGGCGGTCGAATGCGGCTCTGGCTGCGCGGATATCCTGACGGACTCCAAGAACTGCGGCAGCTGCGGCAACGCGTGCTTGGCAGGTCAACTCTGCTCGGCAGGTCAATGCGCGGGCAATTGCACCGGCACGACGACCAAGTGTGGCGACCAGTGCGTCGACCCCCAGTCGAACGCCTCCCACTGCGGGACCTGCAACAATGCTTGCCCCGCTGGCCAGGTTTGCGCAGCAGGGTTGTGCCAGGCGTCCTGCGTCTCTGGCGAAACGAACTGCAGTGGAAAGTGTGCGGACCTGCAGACGGATCCGGGCAACTGCGGCAAGTGCGGCGCCATCTGCGCAATCGGCGAAGTCTGCGATCAGGGGGTCTGCAGTGCGAACTGCAGCGGCGGGCTGGAGAACTGCAACAACGTCTGTGTAGATACGCAAGCGGACCCGACTCATTGCGGCGCGTGCAACAAACCCTGCAATGTCGCTGCTGGCGAGGTCTGTTCCCAAGGCCAGTGCTCGCTGCAGTGCCTCGGCGGAACCACCAACTGCAACAACAAGTGCGTCGACACCAACTTGGATCCTAACAACTGCGGCACCTGCGGGAAGGGCTGCAAGAGCGGAGAAGTCTGCTCCAGTGGCAAGTGTACCCTTTCGTGCTCCGGCGGGACCACGGACTGCAGCGGCAAGTGCGTAGACACCCAGGTTGATCCCTTCAACTGCGGCACCTGTGGCAAGTCCTGTCCCTCCGGAGAGACCTGTTCGAATGGAACCTGCGCCCTGGTCTGCTCCGGGGGCCTGACCAAATGCGGCAGCAAATGCGTGGACCTGACGGCGGATCCAGCCCACTGCGGCGGCTGCAGCAAGGCCTGTGGCTCTGGGGAAGTCTGCAAGAACAGCAAATGCGACCTCGTTTGCGGTGGCGGCACCACCAAGTGCAACAACACCTGCGTCGATACCAGCACAGATCCTGCGAATTGCGGGACCTGCGGGAAAACGTGCACATCCGGGCAGAGTTGCATCAATAGCGTTTGCACCTTGGTTTGCTCCGGCGGCACCACCAACTGCAATAACAGCTGCGTCGACACCAAGACCAACCCCAACCACTGCGGCATCTGTGGCAAGAAATGCGCGAGTGGCGAGAGCTGTCAGAACGGAACATGCACGCTAGTCTGTGGTGGCGGCACCACCAATTGCAGCGGCCAATGCGTCAATCTCCAGACCGACCCCAACAACTGCGGCGTCTGCGGCAAGAAGTGCACGAGCGCGCAAACCTGTCAGAGCAGCACCTGCGTCAACACCTGCAATCCGAGCACCAACATCGCGCTGACTGCGACAGGCTCGATTAGCAAGGGGAGCACCGCGCCGGCTAGCTACGGCCCGGTGCGGCTGAACGATGGCGCGGGCGAGGCCCAGTGCACGACCAACTTCTATTGCTGGGTGTACTCGGGCTCGGGCGAACCAACTCCGTGGTTTCGATACACTTGGAGCACCGCCCAAACCGTGAAGCGCATCGAGATCGATACCGGCAGCACCTGCGGCTCGTCGGGCCGCAACGTCTCGAGCGCGACGATCCAGTACTTGTCGGGGAGTACCTGGGTCACAGCAGGCAGCGTCAGCGGCAGAACCGGCGACTGGACCTTCACCTTCCCCAGCGCCGTGACCACCACGTCCATTCGGCTGTACAACGCGCAGCCTCAAAGCACGCCTAATCCGCTCATCTACGAGTGGAAGGTCTTCGGCTGCTGAGGCGGCGCCGAGGCAAGCGCCTCGCTCCCGCGGGATTCGAGACAGCGTGATCTCATCCGTCCCGGCATCCCGGCGCGTTCCCGCGGCTCTGACCGTGCTGGGCTTCGTGCTCCCTGCCTGCGCATCGAGCCGGAGCGGGCCCAAGTCCGAGCCGGCAGCAGCGAAAGAACCGACCGCGGTCACCAAAGGCAGCGGCTGCCCGGGCACTTGCGCCGGCAGCGCGAGCGAAGCCCTGCAGCAAGCGGTGCGGCGCCGCGCTCGCCAGGCCGACGCCTGCTATCAGACAGCCCTCAACGCCGATCCAACTCTAGCCGGGCGCGTGCTCATCACCCTCATGCTGGCAGAAACAGGGTCAGCCTGCAGCGTCTTGGTCACGAGCACCACAGTTCGCGTACCAGACGGCCTTGCGCGTTGCCTCGAGCGCCACTTCGACACGGACTATCCCCCGCCAAGTGGGGGCTGCATCACTGCAGTCGTGCCGCTGATGCTGCGCAGCGACGCCGACGGCGGAAGCTGACCCACGCGCCCAACAGCACCAACCCGAACTCCCACAAGCTGCGCGAGCTTCCGACGGTGCGGCAGCCGCAGCCACTCTCGCTGCCCGCGTCCAAGGTCTGGGTCTGCTGCCCAGAGTTCTTGCCACCGGTGGTCGAGCCAGCGTTGCCGGCTAACCCGATGGCGCCACCACTGCCCCAAGGCTGCCCGCCCGCGCCGGCATTGCCTCCGGCCTCGACCACCACGTCCACATCGGCGGTGTCACCGAATCCCGTCGTCTTCTTTGCGACTCGGAACTTGGCGCTGTAAGCCCCCGGCGCGGTGGGTGCGGTCAGACTCAGCTTGAAGTCCACGCCCTTGTTGGCTGCGGTACTCGCCGGCACCGGCGTGGGCGAAGCGAAGCCAAAGCTCTCCCCGCTGGTCAGCTTCAAGCCATAGTCGGGGGCAGTCCAAGTGGTGTTGCCGGTGTTGTCGAATCGGATCCTCACTTCGAAGCTCTGACCCGGCGCAACACTGGCGCCCGAGCCGGTGACGGACACCAGCTTCGCATCGTCCACCGCCGGCGGTTTCTCGCACTGATCGCCGGGCAGAGCGTTGTACGCACCCTGCGTTACCCAAAAGGACGTCGAGTTGCCACAGCTGCCCTTGAAGGGCTCGTCGGAAGAGTTGTTCGCGTGGCGCACTTCGAAATGCAAGTGCGGCCCAGATGAGTTCCCACTCGAGCCGACTTTGCCCAGCCGTTCCCCGCACTTGACGCTGTCACCGTTGTTCACGGTGACCGAGCCTTTCATCAAGTGCGCGTAGTAGGTGAACTTGCCGTCGGCGTGCTCCACTTTCACGTAGTTGCCGAAGCCGGATCCACAGCCGCAGTCCGCGGTGGTGCAACGGTCGAAGCAGCCATCGTTCTTGAACACGACCTTGCCTGACGCCGCCGCCACGACCCAGCGGCTGCCCGCGTCCATCACCGGGAAGCTGCCGATGCCGAAGTCGGAGCCCTTGTGACCGTTGTAGGTATTGGACTTGCAATTCCAATCTTTGATGCCGCCGCCGCTGTCGTGGTCCCGATAGGCGGTCACATAGGGTTGAGTGCCTGATGCGTGCAGCTCGATGGGAAATCGATACTTCTGCGCCTGCGCCGAGGAAGGCACGGCCATGGCGGCCGCGAACAATCCGCCGCAAAGCAGGACGAGCAGGCGGCGGCGCGTCATCTCGGCGTGCCCTCCCGCTGTACATCCCCGCTTCGGTGGTCCACTCGGTAGCGAACACCCTCTCCTGCGTCGTAGCTCAAGCTCGTAGCATCGACGCGCACATCCCGATGGGGTGGTGGCACGAATTGGTCGTCCACGCCGTCACGCCCCACATTCGTCAGTTGCCGCGCTTCGCCACTTGTCGGATCGACCACCCAAAGCGACGCCAATCCGGTGCGCCCGGACACGAAAGCCACGCGTCCATCTGGAAGCGCGATCGGAAAGTCGTCGGGACCCGGCGCTGGAGCCAGTGGCACGGGGCCCCTATCGCCGAGTAGCTGGAGGTCACTTTCTCCCGGCTCCTCTCCCCGCTGCGCCACAACGATGCCGCCATTCGGCAGCACTGCCGGCGAGCCCAACACGCCGGTGGCCAACCGCTTGCGTCCGGCAGCATCCACTCGAAGCAGTTCACCGGACTCGCTCACGACCAATAGCGCACGGCCCATGCGTCGCACCGCCCGCACTGTCAATCGGAGGTCCAAGAGCGCGCGGGTCGAGCGCTCGAAGCGGTGCAGAGCGTAGCGCGGCGGTTGGTCCGTCTCTTCGGGCAAGGCTTGGCGAACACCGACGAGCGCGACGTCACCGTCGTCTTCAAAGGCCACCACCGCTGGCCGACCCGCGAGCTGCGACGCCACCTCCTCTTCAAGAGTGCCCCCGGCAGCTTCCCGAACCGGCTCACTCGTATCGCAGGCCATCACGACCAACGCCAGAGGGAGCCATCGCCGCATCCCTCCAACTTACCCGATGCGACCCCCATCCGCCGCCCCGCTGGGTCTTGCAAACGGACGCCCGAGACGTGGTCCCAAAAGTAGCGGGTGCGGCCACGGCCACACGGGCCGCCCCGAGGAGCTGAGGATCCCCGAGGTTCCACTCGTACCTCTCAGGGCCCCGGACTTGACGCGCGACATCTCAGCGCCACCAGCGCGCTGGCTGCGACCTCCCAGGTCGCATCTGGGGTCCGTCAAGCACACAAAGACTTACATTTCGTGCGCGCACGCGTCTTGCACACGGGCACCTCGACATGCTTCTCACCAGAAAGAGCGCGCCCCTGATTGTCGCCGCGGCAGCCGCCGCGGGCTGCGTCGGAGAGATCGCCAGCAACGATAGCGACCCCGCCGGCGGCCCCGGTGCCAAGGGTCCCGGGAAAGTCAGCGTGAGCCTGTGCGCCGACGTTCCCTTCTCCCGCCGCCTCACCCAGGAAGAGTACGTCGCTTCGGTGCAAGCCGTCCTTGGCGTCGACATCAGCTCCGAAGCGAAGGCGGCGCTGCCAACGGATCTGCGGGCCGACGGTTTTTCCAACACCGCCACGGCGCTCATCGTCACCGACGGCCACATCGAGGCTTACGAGTCGCTCGCCACCACGGCAGTCGACAAGATGGGCGACTTCAGCGGCTTCGTGGCCAGCCACGCTTCCTGCACCGACTTCAGCGCAACGTGTCAGAGCGAGTTCATCAATAGTCTCGGGGCCAGCGTGCTGCGCAGCCCCGTCACGGCGCAAGAAAGCGCCTCCCTCGAGCCGCTCTTCGGTGTGGCCAAAGATGAAGGCGAAACCTTCGAAGCCGGAGCACGTCTCGTCACTCTTGCACTTCTGCAGTTCCCGCGCTTCATCTACCGCGTCGAAAACGAAACCGGCGACGGCAAAGCGCGCAAGGTCAGCGGCATCGAGTTGGCCAGCCGCCTGAGCTTCTTGCTCTGGGGCGCACCACCCGACTCCAACCTGATCGCCGCGGCCGAGGGCGGCAAACTCGACACTGATGCCGGCATCGCCACAGAAGTCCGACGCATGCTCGGCGAGCCCAGCGCACGCCTGCGCGCTGCCCGCTTCGTCAGCGATTGGCTCAATCTGGGGCGCCTCTCAGGACTCACCCGAGACAGCAGCAAATTCCCGGACTGGAACCCCGCTCTGGGTGACGCCATGGAGCAGGAAACTCAGCGCTTCTTCGAGCAGATCGCGTTCGAGGACAAGTCGCCTCTGAGCGGCATGTTCGACGCCGACTTCACCTTCGTGTCGCCGGAGCTGGCCGACCACTACGGCCTGACTGCGGATAGCAGCGGGCGGGTGGACCTTTCAAGTGATCCAGCTCGGGGCGGCCTGCTGACTCAAGGCTCCATCTCGACCATCGGCGGAAACTCCGAATCCACGGTCGGGCGCGGGTTGTTCATCCTAGAGAACATCTTGTGCGGACACATCGACTCGCCTCCGCCGGGCGTCGACGCGACGCCCCCGGAGGTCAGCGCGACCGCTTCCCAACGCATGCACTCCGAGGAACGCGTCGACAACCCCTCTTGCGGCGGCTGCCACGGCCAGATGGAACCCGTCGCCTGGGGCATCGAGCGCTTCGACGCCACGGGGCGCTATCGCCTCGAAGACAACTTCGGAAACAAATTGGCTCAAGACGGCTACCTGCTGTTCCCGGGCTCCGAAGACCCCACGCCGTTTTCCACGACTCGTGAGCTCAGCACGCAACTAGCCAACAGCGCGGCCGTCCGCGCTTGCATGGCGGCGAAGGTCTCCCAGTTCGCCTTCGGACGTCCTCTCGCCCGCAGCGACGAGCCCCTCGACGCTTGTGCCCTCGAAGACGTTCAAACCCGCTTCGAGAAGTCCCAGGGCACATTCGAGGACTTGGTCATCGCCATCGTTCAAAGCAACGCCTTCCGCAAGATCCAAACGGAGAAACTATGAGCCGCCGCAAAGTCTTAGACCGACGTACCTTCTTGCGCGGAGCTGGCACCGTCGCCATCGCATTGCCCTTCTTGGACGCCATGCGCGCCTCCAACGTGTTGGCGGCGCCTGGAGATCCGCCGGTGCGCGCCTTCAACCTCTTCTTCGGCCTCGGCTTCCCCACTCCGCTGCAGTCCAACGGCTTCAGTGGCCCCATGCGCGGGCTCTCCAGCGTGAAGGACAAGTTGCTCATCGTCCGAGGCATCGACCAAACGCGCTGCGACGAAAACGGCATCAACGCCCACTTCGACGGCGCGGCAGGCGCGTTCACCGGCGAAGCACCCAACGGGGATGCACTCGCAGGCGGCCCGTCCCTCGACCAGATCCTGCGCGCCAACACGACCCTGCCCGCCGGCGTCTCCGGGGCACTGCTCGCAGGCACCTACTTCCGGCGCAGCCGCCCCGCTCGTTACATCCACAGTTGGAAGAACGACGGCTCGCCGGCGGACCTGCCCGAGGAAAGCCCCGCCAAGCTCTTCTCCAAGGTATTCGGCAACCTGCCGGGCGAAACGCCCCCCACCACGGAAGAAGCCCGCAAGAAGCGCTATCGCAAGAGCGTGCTCGACTCGGTGCTCAGCCAGTACCAGCACTATCAAAGTGACGCCTCCAACTTGAGCAAGGCCTCCCGAGCGCGCATCGCCGACCACCTGGACCGAGTGCGCAACCTCGAGCAGAAAGCCTTCGGCACTCCCGTCAACAACGGCTGCCAAGCTCCCACCGCTCCCGGTGGCTCGGGCGTTCCCCACGGAGGTTCGGCGGACCCGGACGGCCAGGGCATCGACCTGAGCGTGAACGAGCTCATCACCGAGTGGCGCACACTCTCGGAGATCTACGCCGTGGCCATCCAATGCGATCTGGCCCGCTTCGGCGCTCTGACCTTCCAAGCTGCCGGCGAGCGGATCCGCCTCAAGGGCAACTACAAGTCCGGCGCCATGGACTTCAACTTCGACGACCAAAGCCGGCACGGCGCCGGTGGCGACAAGGGCTGCAGCCACGAGTGGTGGCACAAGTTCAATCCGGGCAACTCCAACAACGACCTGAAGGCCCACATCGAGCTCATGCTCGCGGAGTTCGCGCGGTTCTTGAAGCTGCTCGACGATCCCAACGACGCCGACGACAACGGCAAGACGATCCTGGAAAACTCCCTCATCACCATCTCGACGGAAAGCGGCGACGGACGCCACAGCGATTCCAAACGCGAGCTCTCCGGCCTATTCCACGCCATCAGCGGCGCCAACGGTCGCTTCAAGACCGGCAGCATCGTCGACGTCGGCGCCGAAGGCCTCGACCTCTACAACACCCTGATCGAAGCCCACGGCATCTCCACCAAACTCGGCCCCTCCAGCCGAGCCTTCAAGCGCGTCAACCAAGTCCTGACCTGATCTTCGGGGTTTGGTTTTTGGGGGATGGGCCAACGAGTCCGTCATCGACCGTTTCTTCGAGGGCCGGCGCGGGGCCGACCCTCTCCTAAGCACACGACACGAGCGTGCCGAGCAAGGAGGCACGGCGACAGCGCCGCCCTTCCGGTGCTGCCCTCCGCTGGCACTTCGCCAATGCCGAGGCCGGCGCCTCGCCACCCGCGAGAGGCCTGTATGCGCGCAATTGCTGGCATAGCGTGAGCGGCACGCTCCTGGCTAACGCCATGGCGTGGGTCACCCAGCGCACGCACACCCTCGCCGCGAGGCCGAGCATTCCAGGTTCCGTCATCGCCCTGAGACCACCGTGCTCTACCAGACGGTGGCCGAGCACTGGCCGGCGTTCCTGGAGCGTGCAGAGGAGCAGGGCGGTCTGCCTCGCTTCGTGACGGCCGAGTTCGAGGAGTACCTGCGCTGCGGTTTGCTCGAGCATGGGTGTTTGCGCCTGGCCTGTCGCGACTGCGGCTACTCGGAGCTGGTGGCATTCAGCTGCAAGCGACGCGGCTTCTGTCCATCTTGTCTCGGACGTCGCATGAAGGACGCTTCATGATGCATCACCTCGCTATGTCTTTGGAATTGTTAGGTTGAGTTGGTTCGGTGCAGGTCCAGTGTTCTTGCCTTGTCGGTATGCACGTGCTCGGGTGGTGATGCGCTCGGCTGCGTCCGAGCCCACGACATCGCTGCGAGCGAAGATCCAGGGTCCATTCGGTAGCGGATGCTGCGAGGGAATTTCGTTTCGCTGCGCTGCGCGTCGTAGCGTCTTCGGATCGACCTGAACAAGAGCTGCAGCTTCTTCGCAGGTCAGCCATTCGCCCCGATCACGCTGCTTCGAGCACGGTTCGATCTTGTATCGATGGCGTACAGACGCGACCAGCGCCCGGCTGTAGTGGCCTCCCGTGGGCGTGCGCACACCAGCGCGCCCAAGCCATCGGGCGATCTGCATGTCGCCCATGACGCGCGCGAGCACGCGCACGGCTTCGACGACTTCGGCAGCTGTGGTGTTGCGACGTTGGCCAGTGCGACGCTTGGGGACACGTAACTCGGTGTGCACCCCTCCCTTCCAGTGCACGACGAGGAGGATCTCGGAGCGCTCGGTGTCCACGTCAACCCAAACCTGCTCCACCACAGCGCGCGTGATGCGCTTCTTCGTGGATGGCTTGGTCGTAGGCGCTGTCCACACGCGTTCCACGTCGCGTGCGAGCTCGAGATATCGCCCGATGTCGGGTGGGCGCGAGACCTCTGCCCGCGTTGCCGTGGCCTCGCCGATGCGCTGCTCGACTGTGCGTACGGCTTCGAGGGCAGTATTCCATCGGCGCTCGAGTTCGACGGCCACGGTGCGGTTTTCAGGCTCGACAGCATCGTATTGACGTTCAGCGCGTTGAGCCTCGTAGCGCGCCTGTTGCAGCTGCAGTTCCAGCGCAGCCACGGCATCATCACGTTCCGCCACGTCCTGGTCCCATGCAACGTGGGCAGCTTCGATCGCACCCGGCCGCACGACAGCGAGCACCCGCTCGACGATCTGCGCGTCCACGTCGGTTGCGCTGAACGAGATGCATCGCGGTCCACCGGAGCGGTCGTGGTCATCGTTGCATGTGTAGCGAGCAATACCTTGCTTTGTCCCGCTATAACTCACGCCCAGGCGGCGGCCGCAACGGCGACACCAAACGAGGCCGCCCAGGAGTGCAGCGCCACCCTTGGGTGCTCCTGCTGCTCCTCGCCTCTGTTCGTTCTTTGACAACATTTGTCACGCACGCTCGAACTGCTCCCAGCTGATATATGCCTCGTGACGGTCCCGAAGCAACGCCGACCACTGGTCTCGAGGCACTCGCGTAGCGGCACGTCGGGGCTGCCCGTCCACGATACGGGTGTGGACTTTGGTCCGTCCGTACACGTAGGCGCCCGCATAAATCGGATTCTTCAGTGTCCGATAGACGAAGTCGGCCGTCGGCTTCTTCCAGACAACCTCGCCACGCCGATTGCGGTTCACGGGTGTCTGAATGCCGCTCTCGCGCATCCATATCACCACCTGTCGCGCACTACCCAGTTCGAAGAACTTGGAGAAGACTAGCTCGATGGCCTGCCGGATACGTGCGTCCGGCGCCTTCTCGAGGCGTCCATCACCTCCCACTCGGTAACCCACCGGAACGCCCGCAACCAATTCCCCGCGCTGCGCTTTCTGCCTTTGTGCCTCCAATCCACGCATGCGTAGCAGGTCGAGCTCGTACTCGTTGAGGCTGCCCTTGAGCCCCAAGAGCAAACGGTCGTTGCTATGTCGCGGCGCATACACCGTGTCGTGATCCACCAGCAGCGTGTCGACCACGCGACAGATCTCGATGAGTTGCTGCCACTCCCGACTGTTGCGCGCGAAACGCGAAACTTCCCGGGCGGCCACGGCACCCACCTGACCAAGGGAAACGTCAGCGACCAGCCGGCGGAAACCTCTGCGCTCGACGGACCCAGCTGCCGATTTGCCCAGGTCCTCATCGATCACGTCGACCTCGCGAAACCCCAACTCGCGCAATCGGTCACGCATCGCGTATTGCTGCCGCTGGCTTTCGCGGTTGTTCATCAGCTGTTGCTGGGACGACTGGCGTACGTACAGGATCGCGCGTCGCGCCACGTGGTGTTCGCCGATCTTCTCATTCATGATGACCTCCCTTTCGTCTTCCGAGTTGTCGTCGGCTGTGTTGTCGGAGCGCTTCGGCGAGCAGCGTGATGACCTCCTTGCGCGACGCTTCGGGAAGTGCCTTCCACCTCGGAAGCGGCGGGCCGGGTTGTGGCAGAACCATTTGAACCCCGCGTCTTCGTCTGCGCTTCTTCATGCGCCGTCAGTGCCCCCGACTCGTGCCCCATGTCCAGCGCTCGGGACTCCTCCAGCAGGCAGCGGAGCTCTTCGAGCGCGCTCATCGACACGCGCGGTTCAGCTTCGACCCGCATCCCCGCGCAGGACACCGGGTCCAGCATCCACGCAGGGATGCTCACGAGTCGGTCCGGCGCGCCCGGGCCTACCAAACAGCGGAGCATGCCGAAAGCGCCACGACAAACCACCGCGACGGCCTGACCATGCAACGGGTGCCACGCGTAAACGACGGTACGCACACCGGTCTTGTGCGCATCATGTTGTATTGCTGATGGCCGATACTGCTGTGCATCTCGAAACGCGGGTGCTGCCAAGCGTGCCCATCCGTCACTGGATCTGCTCATTGCCCTGGGGACTGCGAGCGCTGCTGGGGTATGACCGCAAGCTCTGCTCCGAGGTGGTGAGCGGGTTCATGACCGAGGTGCGTCGCTCGCTGCGCTGGCGTGCCAAACAACAGTTGGGGCTCGCTAGCGCACGCGACCTGCTGACCGGCGCACTGGTCGCGGTGCAGCGCACGGACAGTGCTCTGCGACTAAACGTGCATTTTCACGCACTCGTGCTCGACGGCGTGCACTGGCACCAAGGAGACGACCCTCACGCTCCACTCGAGTTCCTTGAGCTTGACGCGCCAACCCACGCGGACATCGCGGAGGTTGCCGCACGCACGGCCGTACGCGTCGAGCGCATCCTGCACGCCCACGGCCGCAGCCTCGACCCTGAGTTCGGCGACGCCGAGCCGCCGCTGCTCTGCCTGGATGAGCCTGCTCTTGCAGGCTGCTATGCCGCTGCTGCGCAAGGTATTTCCCTCAGCGGGCAGCGCGCCGGCAAGCCTCTGCTGCGATTGCTGCTCCCCCAAGAGCCCCCCCGCGCGCCCTCGCGCCTCCGACATCACCGACCAGCCCATCGCCGAAGTGCGCGGCATCAACATCCACGCCGCGCAGCTCGTGGACGGGCGGGACCGCCGCCGCGTCGAGCGACTTTGCAAGTACATCACGCGACCGCCTGTCGCCCAGGACCGCCTCGAGCGACGCACAGACGGCAAGCTCGAGCTCAGCTTCAACAAGCCGTGGCGGGACGGCACGCGCGCGCTCGTTCTCGAGCCCCACGACCTGATTGCACGTATGGTCTCGGCAGTACCGCCCCCGCGCTTCCACATGTTGCGCTACTTCGGCGTGCTCTCTAGTCATTCCTCGCACCGGGAACGAGTCGTCCCCAATCCGGCCGCCGACCACGCCGACCACGCCGCAGACAAGCCTCCTCCCGCTCCCGGCGATCAGTTAGAGTTGCTTGACGAGTTGGACGACGCTCCACCATCACGCAAGCGCTGGGCTTGGCTCCTCGCGCACGTCTTCAGGGCCGACCTGGAGCACTGCCCACGCTGTAACGGACCGCTGCGCTGGGCTGACATCGCGACCACCCGCGTCGACATCACGCGGCTGCTCGCTGAGCACGGTCTTGGCCCGCGAGCTCCTCCGAGCCCTCGGGCCCAGCTGCCCGTGCCCGAGCAACTGGTGCTCCAGTTCCCGGCCAGACAGGGTTGAGCGCCACACGCAGGCCGCTTCGGCGGAGCTGCGTCTTGGGCTCGCCGACATCTCAGCAAAAGACCCCCCTTCGCCTGCAAACCACCCAGCCGTTCCGCTCCCGGTGCTATCGTCGCCGCTCTTTGCCACCCTCCTCGGCCCTCCCCACCCGCGTTTTCACAGTTCGATTGTCCTACGCGCCGCTCGAGCTGACGTTGCTGCTCCAAATCGTGGTTGGGTGGGGGACATCACCTATATCGCCACTGGCGAGGGCTGGGCAATGTCCCGTTCACTGTTGATCTGAGCTGACGACAAACGAACTGCGTTGTAGGCTGTCGCCAGCGGAGGGGAGCGAATGCTCGACGTCGAAGAGCGGAATCTGGAGAGTCCAGGCCGACCAAAAGCGTTCGCGCCGAAACACGGCGTGGAAGGTTCACGTAACCTCCGTTCCACGATCTAGTTGTTTCATTCAGGGTGGAATGACGGCGATTTGAGAGCCAGCTTGGGAGGGGCCGGAGGGTGAGCTAGTCTGGACGAGCGACATATGATAGGCACTGCCGATGGATCGCCATGGGCTAGCGGGCCTAACGATGCTGCTCGTTTGCACATTCATGGGCTGCGGGGCGGCGTTCAAGGGCCTGGTGCAAGAAAACAACCAGAAAGCGCGCGCGAAAGTGGCCAGCATCGCGGAGTTTGACCTCGATTGTCCGCGCGCCAAACTCAAGATCCAAGCGCTGACTCACTATCCTAACGGACGTGAGAGCACTTTGGGGGTCCGGGGCTGCGGGAAAGCAGCGCGCTATCAGTCCGTACCCAATACCGAGGAGTGGGTGCTCGATGGGGCGCGCAAAGACGCGGCGCAGTAACGCTACAATGAATGAGCAGAATCCGCACTTGGACGTCTTCTTGAGCCGGTCGACGACTTGCGTCAGCGTTGTTCCCTCCCAACACAGGTCGTAGCGCCGAACGGTCATTCCTCGCGGAGTTCGCGCGGTTCTTGAAGCTGCTCGACGATCCCAACGACGCCGACGACAACGGCAAGACGATCCTGGAAAACTCCCTCATCACCATCTCGACGGAAAGCGGCGACGGACGCCACAGCGATTCCAAACGCGAGCTCTCCGGCCTATTCCACGCCATCAGCGGCGCCAACGGTCGCTTCAAGACCGGCAGTATCGTCGACGTCGGCGCCGAAGGCCTCGACCTCTACAACACCCTGATCGAAGCCCACGGCATCTCCACCAAACTCGGCCCCTCCAGCCGAGCCTTCAAGCGCGTCAACCAAGTCCTGACCTGATCTTCGGGGTTTGGTTTTTGGGGGATGGGCCAACGAGTCCGTCATCGACGGTTCTGCGAGGTGCGGCAGGGGGCCCCATGCCAGGCGCAACAAGGCCGGCTATGGCCAGGGGCACAACGTTGGCGGCGAAAGCGCCAGTGACGACGCTGCGCTTGATCGCGGCGCCACCCGACCGTCCGCATGCGCGTGACGTGGACGAGCTCGCGAATGAGCTCGCTCCCTTCGGCCGCGAGCGACAGGGGGGAGAGCAACGCGAGCAGCTTCTGCCGGTTTCTCGCTCCGGCGAGCTCCTGGAGCGCCTGCCCGAGGGGCCGGTGCTGGGGCCTGGCCCGCTTGGAGATCTGGTGCGCGTAGGTCGCGATGAAGGCGAAGGGGAACGACGGGTCGCGCTTGTTCTCGGCCAGGTGCAAGCAGACGCGGCCGACGACGTGCCACGCCGAGCTCTGCCGCTTCAGGTATCCCTGAACGCCCTCGTCGGAGCGCGCGGCCTCGGCTCTCAGGGCCTTGCCGACGTCGGCCCAGACGTCGCCGAGCAAGGACGGCGTGATCAGCTCCGCGCCCAACATGGGAGGGGCGGCCTGGGCGAAGCTCGTCAGCTCTCCCGGATCGGGCTCCGGCACGACGACCGACTTCGGATCGGTTGGATCGAGCGCGCCGCAGACTCTGGCCACCACGGCCTTGCCGACCTCGCGCCAGTACGCGAGCGTCGGATCGAGGTCGGTGTCGAGCTCTCCCGCGCCGAGCTGCAGCACGCCGTCGCCCCGGCCCGCGCCGAACGCGTCGGCGATGCGCCGCTGCACGCGCGGGGACAGGGCAGGCCCCCCGTCGGACGAGTTGGGGCGCACGTCGATGCGACCGCTGGGGCGGAGCGCGGCTGCGAGGGTGTCGCGGGTTTCTTCGCTATCCAGAGAACGCTGGCTCATCGTCGTTGGCGAACGGCATTATTGTGCAAGTGCGCGGCGTGCTCCGCCGGCGAACGTCTGTTCAAGGGTCGGCTGCCCCAAGCTCGTATCATGGCGCCGTCGGTCTTTCATCCCGATCGTCGATCGGGTACCCACTCATGCGTACGTGGCATTGCCGGGAGACACGGCTGCCGTTTCCATCCACAAGGAGGGGTTGGGCTCATGAAACCAGGCCCGCGCATGTGCACGACTGGACGAGGCACATCCAACCAAGAAGAAGGTGTGCCAACGAGTCCGTATGCGCGGGATTTCTGCTCGGGAGCTGCCGGCCTAGGAGCTGCCGGCACCCGCTTGCACGACGTGCAACCAGTACGACCGGCTGCAAGCGAAGCCGGGTGCGCGCTGAGCCGTCGTCTGGCTCCCGACTAACTCTGCCTCCCACCTCCCACTCACAGCACGGTCTGCCAGCCGTTGCTGCGTCGGGTCGTGCCTTCCTCCCCCTGAGCGGGCAAGGCCGAAGGCCGCAGTCCCGCGATTTGGGGGAGGCCACCCGCCCGCAGCGCCGCAGGCGCGAGGACGGATGGTGGCTCATGATTGATCACTTTTTCTGGATGGAATCGAAGGCCATGTGCCACCCAGCTTTCAGGAGCAGAAGCTTTTCGTAGCCGCGCCCCAGCGTCATCCAACCCGGTGGCCCGTTGTTCTTGATATGGCCACCCAGCCGGGCAAGTAGGGCGACGGCATCACCTACTGTTCTTGGCGGACGCATGCCGCGGGTTGCACGGTCTCGTTGGAGCAGTTCGAGACTCACTGCATCAAATGCACTGGCTGCCGGCGCGTTGGAATTCGTTCGGTCCATCGCTCGCAGCCAGAGAAGCCGGCATGCGATGGGGGCAAGAATTGCCAGGACCTTGCGGAGCGCATCGTAGGACTCCACCTGCCTTCGTTCGAGTGAACAGCCTGTTTTTAGCGCTTTGAAGTAGTCCTCAATCGTCCATCGCTTGCAATACAGGTCGGCGATTCTTTTGAGCTGCGCTTGGGTTCCTACCGGCTCGGACGTGAGAAGAATCCAATCAACGGGGTCCTCGCCCGGTGGTGGAGAGACCTCCCATGCACGCACGACATTCAGCTCGAAACTCCCTCCCGCATGGCGCGTGTACCGGGTCTTTCCGAAGGAAACAGTTGTTCCAGCAATGGCAACACGGGCGGTTCGCGCGTCTCGCGGTGGGTGCTTCTTCCGGCCTTTTGCTCCCTGCGTTTTCACGTTCCGTTTCCGCTCGCTCAAGAAGACGTCTCGATGTGCAACGGCTTTGAGTCCATCAACCGCTTGGCGTAGGTGGACGAGTTCACCTTCGTCGTGCACGAGGCGCTCCAGCTGCCCAGCGCGGATGACAAATCGCGAAGATTCGCTCGTCAGCTGCCGCATGAGGTCGAAGAAGTCCGCCTCGGCATCCATGATGTGGATTGCTCGGCCTCGAAGCGCCTCCGTTTCCGACGCAGTCACGCCACGCAACCATCGTGCCGATTCGCGCGGCTCACCGTCACGCCTTGCGGACCGCTTCTTCTTTCGTTTTCTCCAAGTCTTCCCGGTGCGTGTGTAAGTCTCGATGTTGCTGATCCCGAGAGGAAGACCACTCGAGGCGCTGATACACAGCGACACATGGGCCATGAATCCCTGACGACCAAGAGCGGTCGTATATCCTAGCCCTTCGCGCGTTCCCTCTCCCCGAAACTCAACCGTCGTCGTGTCGTGAATGAACAGCACGCCGTCGGAAGCTTCCGCACGTGCCTGCGTTGCTTTTCGATGCGGCTTCAGAACTGCCTGTCCGTCGAACGCGTCGTTGTTGATAAATCGATAGAAGCCCTCCAATTCGGCAGTGGATTCGAAGGCACGAGGGAATCCCAGGCCGGGCTGCCGTGCAACCGCGTCAACCACTTGGAGCAACCGGGCAGAACGTCTCGCGTCCCCGAGCTCCGCGCCTCCAAAGTCTTTTTCAACCCAAGCGATCCGCTTTCCTTCAGCCATTTGAAGCTTTGATCACAGCCCTTTGCGCTTGGCAAGATGTGATAGATCTTGAGCGGATGGTGGTGGGGGCAGCCAATACCAAAATCCCAGCTCCCGACGACACCCTAATGAATCATCCGGGCTAGCGCCATGGGCCAAACACCCACGCGCAAGGTTCCCCGCACAAGCTTTCTCAAAAAGACGGTCTGCCGCCCCGCCATAACCGAGTGCTTCACGGATGTAGCCAGCGTCGACGCAAGCGTCGAGATCTCCCGCGTGACAGATGCTCTCGCACTGCTCGGCCTCTAGACCCGGGCACCTACAGTTCAGCACGGCTTCCGTACACGGCTCTTTCTGTTGCGCGTGCACAGGCTGGGCAGGCGGCGCAACGTGCGAGGCGGCGGGAGGCGGCGAAGGCGCGGCCTTTGGCGCAGGCGCTGCAGCGCACCCCGAGACGAGCGCTGCCAGACGCGCTGCGACCCAACCTTGCAACGGTGCGTGGAGTGCCTCGAGGACAGTCACTGCTCCAGCAACCCGCTCCTTCGCGTGCGCGACCCGAATATTCGGCGCTGCGTTCAGTGCCGGCAGACCAGTGACTGTCCCGACGGAAAGCAGTGCTGGTTTGGTGGCCTGTGCTTTTGACGGAGCGCGTGGTTCAGATCGATCTGTCTCGAATGGCCCACGCTGTGCCACTTGGCACTCAACCCTGGGACACCTCCGGAAGCGCCATAACAATCCAACGGCCATGGCACACGAGTTGCGTTGCGCGGGCCCATGCAATTCTTGAGAATGTCAGTTGTTGCGGTCGCGTTCGGAGCGGCAGCGACCGCTTGTGGGGGGGCCGTCCGCGAAGACGGAGGGGTCAACCCCGTGGATCCGCTGTCCTGCGAAACGCTCACTCACGAAGGATCGAGACGGGTCCCCACAGCGTTTGAGATCGGGCAACCAAAACTGACGATGGTGGGGCCCCGGCAGGCAGCCGTGGTGTACCGGGAGACCCCGAATTCCGCGCTCCCTCGGCTCGGGCACAACCTATTCGTTCCGTGGGCGGATTGGTCGACGGCGGAATTGAAGGATCGATTCATCAGTGAAGAAACCGAGCAATTCGTCGTTGGCGAGGCGCCCGGCGAGGGCGTGTACTCCGTGTTTGGGCGCCGGCAGGGCGGACTGTGGCTTTCGCCGACATGGGGGCCCGGCGCCTATCCGGCGAGCACGATTGCGGACTCGGACGGCTTTCCGTCGTTTATTTCTCGGAATGGTTCTGAGACGTTGGTCGGCTACCACACCGAAACCGGCAACTACAATCGCCTGATCGTCGGCCGGGCGCAGCAGCCGTTCGATGCGGAGTTCAGTCCAATCTCAACGTCGTCCTGCGGTGCCGAGTTGTTGAATGCCGACGCGATCCCTGCGGGGGCTGGGTGGTTGATGGCATCGAGCACCGCCGAGAATTGCTCCGGTGTGTCGGACTCACTGATTGAACTGTCAAAGGTTGATTCGTCCGTTGGTCACGTGTTCACCCAACGCAGCCCCCTGCCCTGGGCGGTCGAGGTCGGCGTTGATCATCTTTCCCTGGTGCCCGTCGAAAACGGCGCCTGGCTCTTCTGGACCTACAGGCGAGAGGGGGGGCTCCAGGCTCCGATTTTTGGCCGGCACTTCGACTTGAACGGGCAACCGCTTTCGGAGCCGATTTCGTTTGGCGGGACCGACGCTCCGGGGCCGTTCGCGGTGAAAGCGTTTGGCGCCAGTGGACCGTTTGCGCTGGTTCGACTCCGCATGAACGTCACGCCGTCGACGGCTTGGGTGCGAGTTTTCGACGCCACGGGCAAGGTGTTGGCGGAACGCGAACTGTACGAGGGATACATCGAGGGCGGACATGAAGCCTCGTTTGGGCTCCTAGTGGACCCGACGAGCGGTCGCATGCTGGTCGCCCACGGCAATGGTTCATCGAAGATGTTCGTGACCCGTCTGGCCTGCGCCAAAAACTAAGCGCGCGGCGAATCGAGACTCACTGCCCGCCCCGACTGTGGCACCCGGCGCGCCGGGTGGCGGTTCGCTAGCGAGCGCCTTAGGTTCGGGCGCGATGATTCCTGCGAAGATCCGAACCCATCACGTCGGACGGGCGGAAGCCACGCTCAGCTTCGAGAAGGGCGGTAGCACCCAGCGCTTGATCATCGCCCCGTCGCGCCAGCGTTTCACCTTACGCAAGATGCTGCGCATCCGCCCGTTTACGTTTTCGATCGAGTTCGTCGTCGACAGCGTGCGCTCGAGCCACGGTGGAAGGCCAAGGTCTTTGAGTGTCAGCGTCTCGTCGAGCCCCTCCTTGAGTGAGGCTACGGCGTCCGGGTGATCTGCTGCCAGGTGTGCTGCAAGTTGGAGTAGCCTTCGTTTCGCGGTCGCTTTCGAGCGGCTCCGATAGGCGTTCCTCATTGTAGTGGCGACGCTCGGATGCAGCCTCTTCGGCAGATGGCTGAGCACATTGCGTCGCTTGTGTTCCTGGCAGCGCTGCACGAGTGCCCGGCGTCCGAAGCGCTCTCGAATCGCAGCTCGTAGCGCCTTGCTTCCGTCGATGACGAAGAGGTAGCCCTTGTGAGGGTCGAGGCCACGTTGGATCAAGTCGTCGAGTAGCTCACCGCAAACGACTGTGTTCTCGGTCGCACCCATCCAGACGCCCAGAGGGTGTTTGGTGCCGCTTTCGTCAAAACCCAAAGCGACGATGACCCTCTGCTCATCGACCTCGATGCCGTCGAGCATGATGGCTACCAGGCCCAATGCGGACCAAGCTCGTCAGGCAGCTCTTCGACGGACCGTTGGTAACCGCGTGTCGAAACACCGAGCACGAGTTGCTCAACCGTGCGCTCGTTGAGAGACCCCACCGCACCGGTGCACCCAAACGACCCTTCGCCTTCACCGGGCCACACAGACGCCTACGGCCTTCTTCGAGCATGTGATCCAAAGCCTGCAGGCCCTGTTCAATGACAAAGCCGTACAGGTCTCGGCGGATGACAGCTGCCAAATGGAGCATTCGCTGCTCCGACACACGCTGGACTTGGTTCCTCTTCTTCTCTCTGGCACTCTTCTTCATGGCGGTTCCTTTCGTTGGTTCTCATCCCGAGATGGTCTCGGGTTCCAACGAGGACCGCCACCCTTGCCTTCAGCTCAGATCAACAGCGAACGGGACATTGCCCCGCTACGGGCGTGAGTGACTTTCGGGTCTCCGGACGCCGTCAACGAAAACGGTCCTCGCTAGTCAACCTGCAGCGGGTTCGGATACATCAACGACATAGCAAGCCTGTCTAGGGGAATTCTTGGCCCCCCCACGGGTAGCAAGGGCTCTCAGACCCCGGATGGACAACGACAGCGTGAGAAGCTGAATCAAACCTGCTCCAACAAAGACTGCAGGATAGGTAAAGTCGGCGGCATACCCGGCAGAAAGCAGACCGGCCGAGACTACCCCGCCCAGGGCCGTGCCGAGCATCATTCCCAGACTTCCACCCGCGTTCAGCAAGGACATGCTCGTGGTGCGAACTTCCGGCGCCACAAGGCTGGACGCGTAACACAAACAGGGAGCATAGATCGCGGCGGAAGCCAATCCTGCCGCTACCATGATCGCTGGTAGCAGCGGGGCGGGGACCAGCCCAAGGGCGAGGAAGCTCACGCCATAGACGACCATGCCGATTCCAATGAGCCCAGCACGATTGAACCGTTCCGCAAGTCGCCCCATGGGATACGTTGCCAGCGCGAAAGGCATCAAGAAACAACTGAACAACAAACCAATACGTGAGTCGCTGAGCCCGAGCGCGCGGTGTGCATATAGCGCGAAAGTGACGACGAAACACCCTACTACGAAACGCTCCACGCTCACCCATGCCACCGGTAGCTTGAGGAGAGGCGCGTCCCGCAGCACTGAGCGCACTGTGACATGCCGCGCGGGCGGCCTACGAGGCAATGCTACGATTGCGCAAACGACGGCGACTACTAGTGGAATGAGCCCGGCGCAGCGCATCGCCACAACCGGTCCAAGCTCGAGCAGCAGCGTTCCAAGGGGGGAGCCAGCCGCAACCGCCAACATCATCGCGGCCCCTGCCAAGCCCATCGTGCGGCCACTCCGAACAGAAGCGCGGCCAGCCATCAGGCCCAGCAGAATCGACAATCCTCCTATATTGACTGCCCCCTGCAGAGTGCGTGCAACCAACACGGAGTACACCGACAGCGGAAGCGTGCTGGCGATGAGAAATATTCCGTCGAGAACTGCGAGACCAACAATCATCTGCCTGCGTTGGCCGACCCGATCGGCTATGGCGCCAAGCATAGGTGCCCCCAAAATGCCGCCTAGCATGTTCACACTCATGAAAGCGTGCATCGCCCACTCGCTATCGGGGTGGGAATTGGCAAAGAAGGGGCGAAGGATGGGTATCAACAACGTGCTCGAAACAACGCTGGAGAAGATCAGCGTTGCGAGCAACCAATCGGAGGCTTCGCTGCTACCGTGACTGAGCTGTTTCGCCAAGGTGATCCACCATTTCAATCAAGGGGTCGGTCGCATCGTCGAACCGATCGGTAGTCGCGTCGACGTCACCTCTAACGTCGACCCTGTGGTCTGAACGCCCTCGAGCAGTTCGGCAGTGCTCGTTTCGAGACGAGACTGGAACTCCACCTGGTTCCCGTCCACGAGCATTGCTTCATTCGTCCGCAACGAGCTGCTGTAGCTCAGTGGCCAGTCGGGAAAGCGACATAGCGGCGGTCTCGGTACCACGTGCCCCTTCAGATGTCTGGCTAGCCGCTTCAGCAACGGCCTTGACGTTGCTCGTGATACTCGCACTGCCGCGAGAAGCCTCGCCTATGCTACGAGTGATCTCGTTGGTTGTAACAGACTGTTCTTCAACGGCACTGGCGATGGTGTTCTGGATATCGCTGATGCGATTGACGGTCTTTGAGATTTCGCCAATTGCGTCAATGGCGTTGCTCGTATTCGACTGTATGGCCTCGATCTTTTGGCTGATGTCTTCGGTTGCTCTGGCCGTTTCTTTGGCAAGTTCCTTGACCTCGTTGGCTACGACAGCGAAACCCTTGCCAGCCTCCCCGGCGCGCGCGGCCTCGATGGTGGCGTTCAGAGCCAGCAAGTTGGTCTGCTGAGCAACCGACGTGATCACCTTGATCACTTTGCCAATCTCAGCGCCGCTCTCGCCAAGTCTAGAGACCGTATGAGTAGTGGTTTCAGCCGAGGCCACGGCCTGGCCTGCCACCTGCGCGGCTTCAGACGCATTGCGTGCGATCTCCTTGATGCTGACACTCATCTCCTCAGCACCCGCGGCGACGGTCTGAATGTTGGCACTGACTTGCTCCGACTCGGCGGCCGTGTCCATGCCGCGCGACTCAGTGTCCATGGCATTCTTGAGCATCATCTCGGCGGTGGCGGAGAGCTCCTCAGCAGCCGCCGTGAGTGTCGTCGCATTGTCGAGCACAGCGGATTCTAGACGTCGTCTCTCGGTGATCACTTCCCAAGTCAACATGGGACCGAGGTAGTTGTTTTGTTGATCGTGAATCGCGTTGACCAGGAGCTGCACATTCTCAGGACCAATCCGAATCTCCGCTCGGTGGGGAAGGTTTTTCGGATCGGCCACTAGTCGACGTTGGTGCGCGGGATTCTTGTGGAAAACGTCGAATGAGCTGCCCAGAATTTCATCTACAGCGCACGGCAAGTGCTGCTCGAGCGAACTCAACATCGTACGTGACGCTTGATTCATGTAGGTAATCGTTCCGTCGGGCTGGGCAAAGATCACCTTGGTCGGTGCGTTTTCCATCATGTTGCGGACCTGCGCCATCTCCGTTTCAACACGGAGCTTCTCGGTCACCACCGTCCAGGTGAGCATCGGCCCGAGGTAGCTTCCCTTGCTATCGAGAACGGCTGTGACCAGCAGCTCCAGTTTCTCCGAACCAAGACTGATCACTGCTTCATGGGGAAGGTTGTTTGGGTCACCCAACAGCCGATTGATGGGAGTAGGCTTTTCGTGGAAGATATCAAACGATCGACCAAGGACCTCTTTTGCTCTGCAGGGCAGATGCTCCTCGAGTCGCTCCAGTGTTCGGCGGGAGGCCTCATTGAGGTAGCGGATCGTGCCCTGAGGGTCGGCGAATATTACATTGATCGGTGAGTTATTCAGCATGCTACTGAGCCGCGCCACCTCCGCTTCCATACGAAGCTTTTCGGTAACCGACGTCCAAGTCGCCATCCACCCTAAGGAATGCCCTCGCTCGTCATGGACAGCGGTGAATTGCAAGGTAAATTGCTCAGGACCAAGGTGGATCGACACCTCCTCAGACAGGTTGATAGAGCCCCCGGCGAGACGGTGGAACAGCCCAGCCTTATTACAGAAGACGTCGAACGATGCCCCAACAACCTCGTTACCTTCGCACGCCAAGTGCTGCTCCAGCTCTGAGAACATCTCTCTTGCAGCCTGATTGAGGTAGCGAATGGTTCCTTGAGCATCGGCAAATGTCACGCTGATCGGGGCGTTTTCCAGCAAATCGCGCACACGTGCTCCCCCATTTGAGCCCTGAGTGTCGACGGCCGAAAGGGGCGACGCTGAGCCATTTGTTGGTAGGTCGGTGGGGACGTTTGTCTGCATGCGCTACTCCTCCATCGTGCCTCCAGCACAAGAAGAGCCAACGACCACATCAACGATTCCTTTAGCGGCAATTGGCGGCAAACGCCCGATCTGAGTTGAGACTCCAGAAAGCCAGTCTTCCCGAATACTGGCCTGCGGCGCCTATAGCCCTGGCCAATTCTGACGTTCACTAGATCTGGACACCACGGGAGCAGCATGCCCGGCAACCTCCAACGGCTCCGTAGTGCAGCACGCCCTTCCTCCACAGCGTCGTTTGCATCACGCCTGCTCGCACGAGTTCCGGCTCACCGATAACGCTGCTTCAGTGAGTTCGGAACATGCACCTGACCTTTGCGGAGCGTAGAGGCACGACGGCGGAAGTCGTGGCAAGACGGTCAGACGCCGTTTGAGCAGCGCAGGAATTCGTGGCAGTAAGTCGTACCTTGCTGAATGCAGGCGTTGAAGCCGCCGGCGAGCGCATCCGCCTCGAGGGCAACGACAAGTCGGGCGCCATGGACTACAACTTCGACGACCAGTCCAGGCACGGCGCTGACGGCGACAAGGGCTGCAGCCACGAATACCCGGGCAACGCCAACAACGACCTGAAGGCCCACATCGGGCTCATGCTCTCGGAGTTCGCCCGTTTCATGAAAAGTCCTGACCTGACTACCAATTCATTCCTTTTTTTGGTGGGGATAGGCCACCGAGTCCGTCATCGACCGTTTCTTCGAGACCCGGCGCAGGGCCGTCGCTTTCGGTCGCAAACTCGAAACCGCCATTCGCCAGAAAATCAACTCATCAGGACCCGAAGATGAAGTTTCCGGATCCGATGGCGCGGGTTTCGGCACAGGCTGCGGTGAAGCCACGCCTGCACCAGACTCCGCCTTCGGCTCTGCCGAAGCACTCGGTGGCACGGCTCTTGGTTTCGCGACAGGTCGTGACTGTGCTGTCGTCTGCGTTGCGAGTGGTGTCGCAGGCGTCGGCATCTGCGTGTGTGGGAGCTGCAACCGGTACGAGTGGCGTGGATTTCGCTCGCTGCAGTCCCACTCCCACGCTTTCACATGCTGCGCTACCGAGATCGGCAAGAAGTATGGTCCGCGGCCAGATGCAAACAAGCGGCGCAAGGACGGGATCAAACGCCTCGCCGCACGGCTCATGCTATCGACCATTCAGGTCGACGAGCTCAAGGCGATCAAGAAGCAGATGTTTGGCGAAAAAGAGCGCTTGCGCCCAACGTCCGAGGAGCTGCACAAGCTCGTGGACGCCTTCGAGGGTGAAGACTTCCGCACGGTCCTCAACGCCTATCATGCCAAGAAGGTGAAAGTCCTGCGCGTGCGCTTCGCAGAAGTCGGTGAGCGCACCGACACGGTGCTGTCCGTCTTCACGCCTTTGCAGCGCGATCTGCTCGCCGACATGATCAAAGACGGTCCTCGCAAGGTCGTCCTTGGGGAAAAAAAAGCGCAGCCCGCCGCAGTGACCATGCAGCGAACGGCTCGCATCCGCCGCCGACCGGGAGACGGGTCGGGCGCCGCTGAGCTAGGGCGCTGCACCCGCGTCCGGCTCCCTTGGTGCGAGGAAGAACGGGATACGCACCGTCGTCATTCCGCCGTTTTCTGGAGGGGCGAAGCTCATGCTCAACAGGGACTGGCGCACGCGCATGCTCAAGTCGGACTCCACGAGGGTGCTTTCGTCTGGCAACGTCGCGCTGTCCACGGTGCCGCCCACACTTTCGTCTCCCACGATAGTGAATTCGATCACCATCTTGCCCGCGAGACTCTTGTCGCGTTCGAGGGCGGCCTCGTAGCACTCCTTCGCGGGGGGTTTGAAGTCTTCGCGGAGCCGCTCCTGAATGTACTTCTTGTCGAGCTTCTGTAGAGGTGCGTGGCTCCCCTTGGTGGCACTGGGCGCTGTGCCGGATGACGGCAGCGCCCTTCCGAACGCTCGATAGATCTTCTCACGCATTTCGTCCCGGCGTTTTCGGTCTCGCACGGTCGCTGCGGTGCTTTGGATGGCGGTGCGGTTGCGCGCGTGCTCGATGGGTTGCCGGGACGGGCGTGGCTCGATTGCGCTCCGTCAGCTTCGAATTGGGAAGCCGTTTGCGACTTAGGCGCCGCTGCGTCGGCGCTTGGCTCGTCCCGCAGCACGAACCAGAGCGCAAACGCCCCCACGCCGACGCCCACGACTCCTATCACCACGCGCCGCATGCAGCCTCAGACTATCAAGACAGAAGCAGCTTGGGTCGCGACTGCGGGATTCGGCTGATTGCTCGTCAAAGCAACTTCACCCGACGCTCGGAAGCAGCCGCCTGGGCGCAGGGCAGTACCGGCCGGCTGCCCGACTTTCCAACTGCCTGACTGCGAATGAAGCGGTTGAGGCCGGAAGAAATCCGGCTCACGGCCTTCCAGTCCCAATCGTCAACTCGGTCGGGCTCATCGTCGTACGTTGGCTCCCAGCCGCGTGCGCGGCGCTCAGAGTTGTGGTTCGAGTGGGACGCGCCGAGACGTCCGTTCCGTGGGGCAATCAGGTATAATTGAATCAAACCCCAGCCACTCGAGTCGTACCGAAACGTCGCGTCTGGCACGGACTGAGGATCGAACGTGATGCGCTTGGCATGCACGCACCCGCCCATCTCTGGTGTGTGCAGTTGGAGGTGAACACTTTCGGCGGACAGATCAAACGCCCGAAGTAGCTCGTCTAGCGTCGAGAACTGTCGCAACTCGCTATCGGCGCGCGATGCAAGCTCCCAGAGCGACCATCCGTCTTGGGAGAACACGAAACGCACGATGCGCTCAGCGTCGTCTTCACAAGCGTCGAAGTCGCAGTTCGGCACGGGCTACCATCTCCCCAAGTGTCTCTTGCTCGTGGCAGAAGCACCTCTTGATCTCGACTAGATCATCGCGCATTTGATCTGTATTTGGAAAACTGTTTACTGCGCGGCGTCAGTGGGGTTCACGCTTCGGAACCGAACGCCGGGTCGCTGCTCGAGGGGGGGGCAGCTCAGCGCAGGTCGCGATCTTTTTCTGAACGAAGACGCCCGTGGCGCCGGTCGGCTACATGAATGGGCGCGAAATCACGAATTGAACCGCCGCCGCGATCCCGGCCAGCGCGCTACATAGTCCAAGGCCCAGTGCCGCGCGTTTTGCAACTTCAGGATGCGATGGTAGCGCCGGAGCCACCCAGCGGCGGTTCGCGAAGTAGCACAAGACACCAAATGCGGCCGCAAGAGCCAGCGCGACCAAGAGCCGCTTGGCGCCGACGAAATACCAGTGACCCGCCGTCATGCCGAAGGCAACCGAATCGTCCATCATCCAGCCGGTCAACAGCCAGGTCATGAGTGTGAGGTACACCGCCGCGGCAAGCTCCAGCACCAAGACCGTGTCGCAATCAGGTACGTCTGTTTGCTAGTTTCCATCATGGCACGCGACGTGTGCGAGTGTGACATGGATACTGCGCCCGGTCGAAAACCGTCGAAGCCGCCTGCGGAGCCAGCCGGATTGCAACGACAAGGCGGTTGAGCGCTGGGTTGGTTGACAGTTAGATTAGATCGTGGCGTTTGCCCAGCGCCGGTACTCACTGGGCGAACGCTGGCCGTCAATCGAGGGAAGAAGCATGTCAGAGGAACCGCCGTGGCGGTCGGCGGACGGTACGCCGGCACAAGACGACTCGTCACCGGAGCCACCAGCCGCAGTTGCACCTTTGCCGGCCCAGAAGAAGACGAGGAAGAAGCGAGGTGAGCCCAACCAGTACGACCGCGTTGTCCTGGAGGCGCTGGACGAAGGGAGCTCTCCCGCCAAACTCAGGAAGTGGCTGGACAAGAAAGGCCTTACTGAGCAAGAAATCGAATAAGCGCTGCGCCGTGCTCAGGAGCGCCTTGAAAAAGAAGATCAACAGCCAGTCAAACCACGGGGAGATGAGTACGCGGAGCAGGAGCGACGCGCGAAGGATCGTTTGATCGGGGGACTCTTCCTAGGCGGCGACCTCGTGTCCTCAGCGACGAGGAACAAGCTGCTTTGCACCGAGCCCTGGACCGCAGCATCGCTCAAGCAGACGCCGGCCAGCTCATCGACGCTGACGAAGTGCTTGCAGAGCTCGAAAGCGAACAGCTCGCGCAAGGCTCGTGAGGGTCTGCTTCACGCCGGACGCCAAGGAGGCGGTGCACCACGCAACCGCCACCGGCGCGGGTGAAACGGCGGACCGCCGACACCCAGGTCAACGGCCGCGCTTCCAGTACCCGCAGCTGCTATAGTATGGGTATGGCCTCTCCGAAAACCGACGAATTGCTTGCGGCCATCCGCCGCTTGCCGCTGGACGAGCGCCTGCGACTGCTCGAACGGGCGTCGAGCGAGGCGGAGCAGGACACTCCCAATTCTTCGGAAGCTGCCGCGGGCGGGGCGTCGTTGCTTGGACTCATGGCCGACGATCCGGATTTGGTAGATCGGGTGTGCGCTATCGCCTACGAGGCGCGCAGTGCCGCCCGCATGCGGTCGGTCGATGACTAGAGCCCTCCTCGACACAGATATTCTGTCCGAGATCATCAAAGGCAATAACGAGACGGTTTTTGCAAAGGCATCAGCCTACTTGACGGAACACAGACGCTTTACGACCTCTGCGGTTTCTGTTGCTGAGGTCATCTACGGCTTTCGTCGCGTTGCAAGAGAGGACCGAATCGCCCAGTTTGAAGCGTCCCTGGATACGGTCGAGGTTTTGCCTTTCGACGACGCCGCCGGTCGTCTCGCGGGCCGAATCAACGCCGACCTCGAACGGCGCGGTCGCATTATCGGTATGCCCGACGTGCTGATCGCTGCCATCGCTCTGCGAGCTCGCGCACCGATCGCGACTGGCAACGTCGCGCATTTCGAATACGTACAATCTGTTGGGTACGATCTCTTGATCGACAATTGGAAATCCGGCTAGAGCGGCTCGAAACAGCGCCGCCTTCGCCTGTGCGGCAGTCTTGCTGCGCGTCACCCTCGGCTGGGTGCCGTCAGTCGCGAGTATGCGGCGACGAAGCCACTTACGAGCACCGGTCAGTGCTCTGCGACTCAACGTGCATTTTCACGCACTCGTGCTCGACGGCGTGCACAGGCACCAAGGCGACGACCCTCAAGCTCCGCTCGAGTTCCTTGAGCTGGACGCGCCAACCCACGCGGACATCGCGGAGGTTGCCGCACGCACGGCCGTACGCGTCGAGCGCATCCTGCACGCCCACGGCCGTAGCCTCGACCCTGAGTGCGGCGACGCCGAGCCGCCGAAGCTCTGCGCGAGCAGCCCAGCCCCGGTGCGATCGGCGCTACTTGCTTTTCCACTGTTACGTAAACTCGGCCGTCTTTCCGTCACCCTGGTCGACGTGGGCTGTGAAGGACGTCGGTTTCGCGGCGTAGCCCAGCTTGGTGCTGGTCGCGCTGGGGCAAGTGATCCTTCCGGTAGATGGCCTGGGTGGTCTTGGAGTCCGCCGTGGCAACTACATCAACGATCCATTGGGCACTGGTACCCTGCTGATCGTCAACCAAGGCAGCGTGGACTTTTCTCCGTTGCACTCGGTCACGCCCGGCGCAGCGCCAAATCTATTCCCGCCAGCGGCTGCGCAGGCTGGCTCGGTCGGCGACGCAGGCTACTCGCCTCTTGTGAAAATCGAGAATGCGGGCGATCATGTATACAACGCGCCGGTTGTTGCGGCCGGCGACCCCGCGGCCTTCGCCAGCTACTGCGCCAACCCGATTGACGCATCGGGAAGAGCGCTCTTTCACGACAAGGTCGTTCACATCTGCCCACCCGGCCCGGACGACGGTGGCGTGGGCACGGTCACGCTGGAGCTCACCGGCGGATTTAGCTTTGGACGACCGGTGCTCTACTTGAGCCTTGACGCGAGCGTAGGTGATGCTGCCGCTCTCGAACGTTCAACTCTCGCACCGGGCCTGCTCGACGTGGACGTCGGCAATGACGACACCGCGTTCAGCGCCATCGAGCGCATCTTTGTGACAACAAACGGGGCCATGAACCTCGCCGATGGCACCGTCAATCCGCAGCGCCAGGGTCTAAGCAGCGCGCTGGCCGGACAAGGCGGTCCGCTCAATGTGCTAGGTGGAATTCCCACGGTTGCGACTGACTACAGCCCGCTGTGGGACGTCAACTTCGGTGAGTGGACTCAAGAAGCCATCGATCGCGGCTATCGCTCGCGGGTGACTGAGGAGTTTCAGATCCTCGGGCTAGTGCAGCGCGGGTTCATGACCGGGCCTGGTGGCTCGGACTACGGATCAAACGGGATTATCGTCAACTGTCCCATCGTTCACCGTTTTCTCTAGCAATGCGCCCCAAACCGCTGGAGGGTCGGGCGAGCGCTCGACCCTTCACTTTTGTAGCGAATTCGCGGCGGGCAGCCGGTCAACGGGTTTCCCTGGCGAAGGTCGGCTACGTCAGCGGCACCGCTGGTGGCCTCAGTCCCATTTCTGGAGGAGCATCCATCACTCTCAACGCCAATCAACCTGAGGCGGTGTGGCTGACGGTGTACGTGCCCGAGGCGCTCCTGCAAGCGCTCACGAAACCACGCTGACCGTGACTCCGGCGGGCGGCTCGGCCGTCAGCGTGCCGGTGAAGCTCACGGTATTCGACTTCGATCTGCCCAAGGAAGTGCACTTTGCCACCCAGATGAACGTGGACGTGCGGATGGGCCACCGAGCCCGTCATCGGCCGTTTCTTCGAGGTCCGGCGTGGGGCCGAGGCGCCCTGGATGGGTGCTCCACGGCCGAGACCGCAAGCACGCCGCGCAAGCAGGCACTGCGGCGAAAGGGCCGCCCTTTTGGCGCACGGCTCGCGTGCATGCGCAGCACCATTTGCCCAAGCGCGCTGCCCGTGAGCCCGAGTTCTGCTGCTGCCCTCCACTGGCCCCTCGCCGGTTGACGGGGTGGGCACCTCTCCAACCGCGAGGGAGCCCGTATGCGCGCAATCCCGGGGCCCAGGATTCGTATGCTCCGCTGCTTCGACGTGCTCTCGAGCTATTCGTTGCACCGAGCACGTGTCGGACCCAGTCCACCCGGCGACGCCGACGCACACAAGCTACTTCCCCCGGCGATCAGCTCGGGCTGCTCTACGAAACCGACGCTCCACTCTCGCTCGAAGCCGCACCAGTCCCGCCACCGGCGGAAGGTATCGAGCCGGACGTGGGGCTTGCTGATGCCCGGACGAGACGGCAAGGCGCTGCATGCAAGTCTCAAGCTGCCTTGGGTTGCGTCGGAACGCCGAACTCATGTCCTGAGTTCGGGGACTTCATCACGCTCCCAAACGAGCATCAGGGAGCGATGACGGTCTCGTAGACCTTGAACTCATCGATCAGACCACCTATGGGCTGATCTTGCTTGATGATGGTTGTGCCAACGATGAAGCCACCCGTACTCGGGTTCGAAATCACCAGCGGCCCTTTCGCGACGGCAGCGTAGTTCTTGGGTTCCTTGCCGTTGAAGTAGACATGCACGACCTGCTCAGTCACACTCAGGTCCCAAGTCACGACGATTCGGATCCATTGTTTGGCAAAGAAAGTGTACTGGTCCGGTGCTACGCTTGTCTTGTGATATTTGTCGCCACCATCACGGAACTCGACATTGAAGTTGTTGCCGGAGGCGACCCCAGCCTTGCGAATCTGCATGCTGTTAGCAGTCGTACCTCCCGCAGTGATAACGAATGTCCTGGGCGCTCCATCGTCGTGAGCCGTGTCTGGCCGGTACCAGAAATCCACGGAACCCTTTTTGAGATCGAGATTGCCGGGCTGCGGGAACTCGACGCGTTCACCCGTTGCATCAATGCGGACAGCCTTTTCACACTTGCCTGCGTGGAAAGTGACTCCTTTGGCGGTGCCACCCCCACTGCCGCTGTTCTTGGCGGGGTTCTCGATCGAGAACAGATTGTTCAACTCGCTATGCAACAGAAGGCCGGGCTGGTTGACGCCGCAGGTGCCCCCGGTCGCCCCGCTGCCACCCGCACCCCCAGCTGCGCCAACCCCACTGGATCCGCCCTTGCCACCGGTTGCTCCCACGCCGGCAGAACCACCGCCACCAGCCGCGCCTACGCCCCCAGAACCGCCACTCACGCCACCAACTCCACCTGAGCCGCTCGCGGCGGCAGCCCCCGCAGCCCCTGAGGTGGCACCCGAGCCGCTGGTCCCGGCGGCATTTCCCATCCCACTGGAACCGGAAATCGCACCCGAACCCGCGCCGCCCACTCCGCCCTGGGAGAATTCTTCTCCACCGCACGCGGTGATGAGCGTGAGCATTGATGCGGAGGCGGTGAGATAAGCTCTCCCAGACATGACATTGGTCATGTACCAAGGAATAGACGAGGTCAAGGACAACCGGAACTTCTAGAGACTTGTGCACGAGCTGCGCGACAAGCTGTTCCACGCCATCAGCGGCGCCAACGGGCGTTTCAAGACCGGCAGCATCGTCGACGTCGGCTCCGAGGGCCTCGACCTCTACAACACCTGGGTCGAAGCCCACGGCATCTCCACCAAGCTCGGCCCCTCCGGCCGAGCCTTCACGCGCGTCGACCAAGTCCTAACCTGATCGTCGGCGTTTGGTTTTGGGGGGATGGGCCACCGAGTCCGTCATCGACCGTTTCTTCGAGGGCCGGCAAGGGGCCAACGCCCGCGACCTGCCCAGCTCACTGGAGCGGCTGGGCCTTGCCCTTCTCTCGCGCGTGACACGCGTTGAACACTGCAGGGACGCGCGTTGTGGTGACACGTGCAAACACAGGACACGAACGCACCGAGCAAGGGGCGCTGCGATGACGGCACCTCCCTTCTGGCGCGCGGCTCTCCGAACATTGTCCGCGCGCCAAACTCAAGATTCAAGCGTTGACTCACTATCCCAACGGACGTGAGAGCACTTTGGGGGTCCGGGGCTGCGGGAAAGCAGCACGCTATCAGTCCGTACCCAATACCGAGCAGTGGGTGCTCGATGGGGCGCGCGACGACGCGGTGCAGTAGCGGAATCGATAGCCCTCGGAACCCGGGACCAATCTAACCCCTGCTGGTCAAGCCGGGGGGAACGTCCCGCTCCGTGTTGATCATCGAAGCGGCGGCCTTGTCGGAAGAATGGTCAGGCGGCGTGTTCCTTTTCGTCAATGCGGGTGGTTTGTTCAGGGTCGCGTAGGGCAACAACGAGCAAGTGCATGCCCTTGTATCCGCGCAGCCGCCTGAAGTTTCGCGCAGCCTCGAGGATGGCGGTTGCTACCCAGCGGCGTATCATCGCGCCATCACACCAGCGCTTCACGTTGCGCGTCACTCGCCGAATCGTCCCGTTCAAGTTCTCGATGGGGTTCGTCGTCGAGAGGGTACGCTCGGCCACTTGGGAAGCCCCATGTCCTTGAGCGTGATTGTTTCCTCAAGCCCTTCCCGCAACGAGGACGCCGCGTCTGGGTAGTCTTCCTGAAGACGCGAAACGAGCTGGAGCAGACGCCGCTTTGCCGTCGCGCGTGACGAGCTCCGATAGGCATCGCGCATGGCCTTGCTGATGCTCGGGTGCAGGCGTTGCGGCAGGTGCCCGAGTACGTTACGGCGCTTGTGCTCCTGACAACGCTGCACCAGCGCATGCTTTCCGAATACGTCGCGGATCGCCTTGCGCAGTGCCTTGCTGCCGTCGATCACGAATAGGTACGGCTGCTGGGCATCCAGCCCGCGCTCGATGAGATCTTTCACGAGGTTCTCGCACACCACGGCATTCTCGGTGGCGCCGTGCCAGAGCCCCAGGGCATGCTTCTCGCCACCCTCGTCGATCCCGAGCGCAACGACGATCACTTCGTCGTTCACCTCGATGCCGTCGACCATGATGGCGACCAGCTTCAGTTCGCTGATGTCCCGGCTGAGCCACTCCTGAAGCTTTTCGCCGGTGAGCTCCACGAAACGACGACTCGCTGCGCTCTTGCTTGCGCCGTGAGAGCCGAGCTCGTCTGGCAATGGTTCGATCGAGCGTTCGTAGTTCCGCGTCGAGACGCCCACCACCATCTGCTCCATCGTGCGCGCGTCGAGCGGGTCTTCGTCGGCGAACTGCGCCCAGGTGGGCAAAGCGACCTCCTTGCCAGCTTTTCGAACACGGGGCCTGCGAACGATCACACGCTGTCCGCCCATCACCAGGCGGCCGTCGGTCATGCCCCAGCGAACTGGACCTTCTGGGCCACCCCGGGTGTGGACGGGGCCGCACAGACGTTCCCGGTCCTGCTCCACCATCGCGTCTAGCGCTTTCATGCCTTCACGGATCACGAAAGTGTGCAGGTTGTCGCGAATCACCGAGGCGAGCCACAGCACTCGCTGCTCGCCTCCACTTGCCTCTTTCCTAGCGTTCCTGTTCTTGCGATTCTTCTTCATGGCGGTCTCCTGTCGGTTTGCTGCCCGAGATGGTCTCGGGTTCGACAAGAACCGCCACTTCTTTTTCACCTCAGCTCAACAGCGGGCGGGACATTCCCGAAAAAGCGCCGACGGCTACTTGCTGACAATGCGGGACGTAACGGCGACCAACATACTGGGGCAAGGATGGTCCGAGGTCATCGCCATCGAAACCCCCTCGTACACCGACAAATGCGCCTTGGGAGGCTTCCATTTCGAGAACGTCTTCTTGAAGTACGATAGTGACGCAACGCCTTTCCAGGTACGCGCCTCCGGCAGCGGCTCCACAGCTGCGCTTAAGGACATCACGGGGACGCTGACGTTGGTCAATCCCACGGCCAAGGCTGACGACCCCAGCGTCGCGGCGCACTCGAGCGCCGAACGCCGGGTCGAGCTAGTTGCTGCACGAGCTGCCGCATACCGGCGTCCCGCCGGTCAGGTCCCAGCTCACATTCTCAACCGTCATCCCAGCCCACGGGTTGGTGGAAATCGAAGGAGGGACATAGAGCGTCAGGTTCAGCGCGGTGCCCTTGCTGATGGTGTTGCTCAAACCGGTCACGGTGGCGGTCGTTTTCGTGCTGCTGCCCTCCTTCAGCTCCAACGTCGAGCCGTCGCTCCCTGCTTTGTATGTGACAGTGGCGGTGTACTTGGTGGCGGTTTTCCAAATCACGTTCTTGTCGTTCAAGCAGGCATTGCCCACTTGGAAACGAATCGAACCTTGCTTCACTTGAACGCGAAACTGCACTTTGCTTCCGGCCTTGAGCGTCATTAGCGTCTTGAGCGTGCTGGGAGGTGACTTGGCCAGCGTGAAGTTGAAGCTGACGATGGCCTTGCTGAAGTGACCACTTGAGTTGGTCACGTTCCACGTCCGCGGCGTTGTGAAAGGACCGCCAGCGGACCCGCTCAACGACGTGCCCTTCGTTCCGCTACAGCCCCCACCGCTGCCACCCGTCGCTACGCCACCGCTGCCAATGCCTCCGCTACCCGAGCCACCGGTTGCACCCGAGCCACCGGTTGCACCCGAGCCACCGGTTGCACCCGAGCCGGCTGAACGCATGGTACCATTTTCCGAGAACTGCCGCAATAAATTCGGGCTGAATCACCCCAATTCGTTTGTCGGGGGGATGGGCCACCCCGCGCCAAAAGGGGGACCCTGACTACGGCGAGGATGCCTACGACGCCGTGAAACCCCGATAGCAGTCGCCGTCAACTCGCGGCGCGGACTTGCCGGCAGCCCTCTATGCGCATCGCCGGCCGACGTGGGCTGACGAGGGATCCATGCTAGCCTCCGCATCATGGTCATGGGGCATTGCCGAGTCGAGGTGCTCATTGGCTTGACAGTGGCTTGCGCGCCGCCTCATCCACCAGCATCACAGCTCGCGGCCCCGCCAGCCGTGGACATGACCTCCCCAGTGGCGTCGAGCAAGAGTCAGCCGGATCCCACACCGCATCAGCCGCCCGCTCCTGCGGCCGGCGACACGCCGCCGCTATTCGACTACATGCAAGGCGGCAACGCCGTTGGTTTCGTATCGCCCACCACAATTCTCTTTCGGCGCGCGACGCATGGTCCCCCGCCGTGCCGGACGCAGCTGCGCGGCGGCGGAAACATGTGGACGGGGCCGGACGTCGAGAGCGCGTTCCGAAATTCGGAGGTTTCATTCGCGATGCAGCACAAGAACGAGTACCAAGGCGACCATGTCAAAGCGAAGCTGACTGCTCCTGGCTACCCCGGGTCGATCACCTGGCTGCCCACATGTTCCGGTTGCCCGACTGAACCGCATGGTGTGAAGCACTTCCGCCAGGTCATGCAGACGGTCGTCGTCAACCGCAGCTCGGTCTGCCCGTAGGCGTGGAAGAGCAAGCATGGCGACGCCGCGGCCTGCAGCGTCGGTCTCGCAACCGACTCGGGTGCTCCGACCCGGGATCGCTCAAAGCCCCCGCGCCATGAGTTCGCCGAGTACCTTGCTGAAGGCAGCCGGGTCGGGCACCTGACCGGATTCGGCCAGGTGCGCCTGACCGAGTAAGAGCCGTGCGTAGAGGTTGACGCGAGGGTCACTCTTGTCAACTTCGACGATGGACTTCAGCTTTTTCACCAGCTCGTGGCCAGGGTTGAGCTCCAGTATGCGCTTGGGCTTTTCCGGTTTCTGCCCCATCTGCTCCAACATTCTCTGCAGGCGTGGACTCAGATCGTTTTCATCCGCGACCAAGCACGCCGCTGACGTCGTCAGCCGATTCGACAGGCGAACTTCTTTGATCTCGTCCTGGAGCGAGACGCGTATTTGCGCCAGCAGATCTCCCAACTGCTTCTGCTTTTCCTCCAGCTCCGCGCTCGCTGTCTTGCGCTCTTCTTCGGAGCCGAGTTCGATGTCCCCTCGGCCAATCGACTTGAGGGGCTTGTCCTTATAGGACGGCGCATGCTCCAGCCATAGCTCGTCGATGGGGTCCGAGAACAAGAGTACTTCGTAGCCTTTGGCGACGAAGGCTTCGAGTAGCGGCGACGTCTCGACGGCCTCCTTCGACGCGCCGGTCAGGAAGTAGATCGCATCCTGACCTTCTTTCATGCGCCCGAAATAGTCCTCCAAAGACGTCAGCTCCGTGGCTTTCGCCGTCGACGACGCCACGAGCAATTCCAGCAGCGTGTCTCGGTCCTGCCCTTCCCCGAATAGTCCTTCCTTCAACGCCGCACCGAATTGCAGCCAGAACTTCTGGTACTCTTCCGGACTCTCCTGCTTCAGTTCACCGAGGTCCGCGTAGACCTTCTTCACGAGGTGATTCCTGATGATCCGGATCCGCCGGTCTTTCTGCAGCATTTCCCGGGACACGTTCAGAGACAGGTCGTGGGAGTCCACCACGCCCTTGATGAAGCGCAGGTGCGGCGGCATGAGCTCTTTGCATTCATCCATGATGAAAACGCGCTGCACGTAGAGCTGCAGTCCGCGTTTCATTTCCGCGCTGTAGAGATCGAAGGGCGCTTGGGTCGGGACGTAGAGCAAGGCGTAGGCCTCGAGGGTGCCCTCAATCCGGATTGGGAGCGTGCGCAGCGGGTCCGTCCAGTCCTGAGAGATGTGGTGGTAGAACTCCTTGTACTGGGTTTCCGAAACCTCACTCTTTGGCAGGTCCCAAATCGCCTTCATCGAGTTGAGGGTTTCGTCTTCCAGGACTTTGGCGTCCGCATCGCCTTCCTTGCCCTGCTTCCATGTCTGCATACGGATTGGGTAAGCCACGAAGTCCGAATAGCGTTTCACGATCGAGCGGATGACGATGTCGTTGCAGAGATCTTGCAGACCTTCTTCTTGATTTGCAGCCTTCAGGTGCAGCGTGACCGTCGTGCCCACACTGCCGCGCTCGGCGTCGCTGATCGAAAACGTACCGTCGCCCTTGGACTCCCACAGCGTCGCACTTTCCTCACCAATCCGCCGCGTGAGCACCGAGACCTGATCCGCAACCATGAACGCGGAGTAGAACCCCACCCCGAACTGTCCAATTAGATCCGGAGGAAGGTTGCCCTGCTGGGTCTTCTTCAGCGCCGCCAGGAATTCCTTGGTACCCGACTTGGCGATCGTTCCGATGTTCTTGATGACTTCCTCTCGAGACATCCCAATCCCATTGTCGGCAACCGATAGGGTTCGCTTATCGGGATCTTGCTCGAGGCGAATGTGCAGCTCATCGCCTCCCGCCAACTCCGGCTTGGTGAGTTGCTCGAAGCGCTTCTTGTCGAGGGCATCCGAGGCGTTGCTGATCAACTCGCGGAGAAAGACTTCCTTGGTCGAGTACAGAGAGTGAACCATCAAGTCCAACAACTGTTGAACCTCCGCCTGAAACTCGTGTTGCTCTGTTTTTTCGCTCATGAGACGCAGCTCCGAAGCCAATCAATTCGTCGCGCCGGGCGACCATTGCCCGCTCCTTGCCACGATTTTCGCAAGATCGGAAGAACCTGCTTTGAAGCTAGGTTCAGTCCGCGCCGCAGGCACCCATCAACAACGTCGGCGACTCATTGCTCCAACCGGCGATGACGACGTCCACCCGGCCGTCGCGGTCGAAGTCGCCAGTCGCGATCCCGCTCTCGTGGGTCCCGTTGGACGGATAGTCCTGCGCCAGCTCGAAGGTGCCGTCGCCAAGGCCGCGGCGCAGGGCGACCTGTCCCTTGGCCAATCCTATCACGTCGTCGTGGCCGTCCTGATCCAGGTCCGCCACGGCAAGCTCGGACACTCCTTTGAGCATAGCGTGGTCTTTATGAGGCAAGAACGACCCGTCCCCGACCCCGAGCAGAACCGCAAATGCATTGTCACCCGGTTTGCTCACGACAACGTCTTGCTTTCCGTCCCCGTTGAACTCACCGACGGCGACGCCAACAACGACGGGGGCATCCGCCGAGAACGGTCCCATCGCGGTCAGCTTCCGGCTTGGGCTGCCCAAGATCACCGACACGTCACCGGGGCCACTGACGACGAGGTCCGCATACTGGTCACGATTGAAGTCGCCGGTCGCCAAGCGAAAGTGTGCATTGCCAATCGATGTCTTGTCGAAGACTACTGGAGGCGAGGTCAGGCCATCCTTCTCGCCGAAGAAGACGTAGACCTTGTCATCGTGCACGGACAAGATCGGCGACGAAATCGCGGCCAGGTCCAAGGAGCCATCGCCATCGAGATCCGCCAGCACCACGTCACGTGGACGCGGCGTCGATTCGTTGGCGTTCCAATCCAGCGTACCTGTTTTAGTTGCCGCGTAGGTACGCACGTGGCCAGAATCCAGACCCGTCAGCGACGAGTCCTGGCTGGCAATGCCTTTGGCCACCACCACGGACCCGTCAGCAGCTGTGGCCGCCGCAATGCCGAAGGAGACATGCTGGAAGGTCCACGACGAGTACCAGGACTCGAAGGTTCCGTCGCCTAGGCCGAGCCACACGCTCGGGCCCGTCAGCCGGTCACCCAACGCATTCTTGTCGTTCGCCGCGAAAACCAGGTCGAGCAGGTCGTCCCCATCCAGATCTGCAGTCGCCACGTCGTAGGCGCTACCCGTAACCGGCGCGGGTCGGGCCTCCAGGGTAAAGCGACACTTCCCTCCATCGGGCTTGCCCGCAGACAGCTCATCGGGCGAAAGCGAAATCGAGCAAGCGCTCATGCAAAGCAAGGCCACCACCCGAATGAAGTGCCTGCCCCAACAGACGAGCGGCCCATGGGCCTGCGCCGCAGCCGACCCAGAGGACAGCTGCCGAACTCCACTATCCGTGCTGCGACGCCACCGGGTCATCGGCGACAAGCTAGCGTCGCCGCCGCCCACCGTCCAATAGCCTCGAGTCAGGGGGCAACTCAGCGCCAGGACAACCCCTTGGATCGCGGCGAAGCCCCTAGGCGCAAGAAGCGTCGTCACGTCCAACGGCGACGAAACGCCCACAGGACGGAGAGTGCCGCAAGGCTCAGTAGCCACGCACCGGGGGCTCGCGCTGGCGCGCTACAGCCGCACCCGCCGTCGTCATCGTTTGCTGCGCCAGCGCCGCCCGAACTCGCACCTCCTCCGCCACTGGAACCGCCACCGCTGCCCGCTGCACCGCCCGACCCGCTCACACTGCCGTCCGGTGGCGTGGGCAACAGCGTTCCCGTGCCCGCCGCCATGCGCAGCACGAACACGTTTTCATCGACGTCGTTGGCTCGGGCAAATACATTCCGCGACGGCACATAGCGAAAGCACCCGAAGACGCCGCCGGAGGTCGTCACAGCACCGGGGTCGGCCCCGTCAAAGTAGCGCGAGGCCGTGATCAATCCGCGACCCAGGGTTGTCATGTCTTGGTTTTGGGGATGGGCCCAGCAGTCCGTCATCGACAGTTCTGCAAGGCGCGGCGCGGGGCCCCACACGCGATTGGGCGTTCGGGCTGAATCAACACGCAACCGGTCTCGCAGATGGCCGATGAACCAACCTCACTGCCCACCCTCAATGAGTGGGTGGGCACAATTTGGGGAGCCGCTGCGGACGAGGGGCGACGTGCTAGGTAGGCGCTATGCGGACGCGTCAGTTTTGCACGATGGTTTTCGTGTTTTCGAGCGGAGTCATGGGCTGCGATCGGCCCGCGCCTGCCTCGCCACCGGCCAACTCCGTTGCGACCGGAGCTGCGCAGAGCCCCACGCCGCCGGAGCCACTGGCGGCTGAACCCGTGGTCGAAGACCCAGCACCCAGAGATGCAAGACCAAGCAGCACGCCCGATGCGCTGGCGCCCAGGGATGCGCAGGTCGAAGGGACCAAGCCAGTTTCGCCAGCGCACAAAGGCGTGAAGCTCGAGGCGAGAAAGCCGGCGATGGGAAGCCACTGTCTGAACTTCCGCAGGCTGCGAAGGCGCGATGGCTCCGAGACCGACTGCTATCCGTATCGCTGTCGAAACGCGCGATGCCCCAGCTCATGCAAGACCATGGCGGATTGTGCTGGCAGCCAGCGACCTGACGACCTATCCGAAGGTTGGCCGTTGGAGTGCATTAGCGCGGAATGCGTCCCCATGCCGCCGCACAAAGTGAATGGGCCTTGAGTCGAAGAGAGGCGGCCGACGCGAGGGGTGCGTCCAGATCAACAGTGCTACGCGCGTGCGCAACGCTGGCAATACGCTGCGGGGAAACCATGGGTTCTTCTTGAGCCAGATGTTGTTGCGGGGGCTGGGGTGAGGCAGCGGGGAAACCATGGCTTCTTCTTGAGCCAGATGTTGTTGCGGGGGCTGGGGTGAGGCAGCGGCAACACCTCTGGCCAGTGGGCGCGCCAGTCTCGAACCACTTCGGTCACGCCGCCTCTGCCGTCGGGGAGGTGGTAGCTCTGCGCGTACTTTCCGATCACCAGGGTGTGCTCCAACTTGGGTAGGTGCGTCAGCAACTGCTCGCGCCAGGCTGGAGGGCACTCGGGGCGCGGGGGCAAATCGCCGGACTTTCCGCTGCCCGGGAAGCAGAAGCCCATGGGCAAGATGGCGATGCGCTTGGGATCGTAGAACTGCTCGCGAGTGACGCCCATCCACTCGCGCAGGCGGTCCCCGCTGGCATCGTCGAAGGGCACGCCAGTTTCGTGCACTTTGCGTCCGGCGCTTGCCCCGCAATGAGCACCCGGGCGCCGCCGTGGAGCTGAAGCACTGGACGTGGGCCTATGGGTAGCTGCGCCTCGCATAGGCTACAGGCACGTACTTCCGCGAGCAGCTTCTTGGTCGAGGCGATGGTAGGCACGATTGTCGAAATGGCTACGGCAGCGCGGCCTGCGCGGTTGCCGAGCTACACGGGCAGCTTGCGGGGAACGAAGGTCTTGGCCATGGGGTTCTTCGCCTTCTTGTCGGGCAGGCGGCGCAGCAAGTAGTAGGTGCGCATGGGGCCCTTGCCCTTGACCTCGATGGCGCCGCGCTCCTCGAATTCGTAGTTGTCCTTCAATAGCTCGTAGCTATCTTGGGTGACTTGAATCGCGCCGGGCTCGGCGTGGGACTCCATTCGGCTGGCGGTATTCACGGTGTCGCCCCACACGTCGTAAATGAACTTCTTCTTGCCGATGACGCCGGCGACGACCGGGCCCGTGTGGATCCCGATGCGAATGTCCAAGCTCTCACCGAACTTCGCGCTGAATTCGTGCAGCCGGCGCTTCATGGCCAGGGCCATTTCGGCAACGGCTTGAGCGTGATCGTATTCGAGGCTGTGCAAGCCGCCGGCCACCATGTAGGCGTCGCCGATGGTTTTGATCTTTTCGAGCTTCAGCTTGTCGACGAGGTCGTCAAAACTGGAAAAGACCTGGTTTAGTCGATCGACTAACTCTTCAGGACTGAGGCGTTGGCTCATGGTGGTGAAGCCGACGATATCCGCGAACAGCACCGACACGTTTTCGAAGCCGTCAGCGATGCTGCGCGACTCGTTCTTGAGGCGCTGGGCGATGGTGGGCGGCAGCACGTTGAGCAGCAGCTCTTCGCTGCGTGCGCGCTCCTCTTCGAGCTCGCCCATCTGCGCCGTGATCAGGCGCCGCTGCGCGAAGCTGAGGCGCTCGCTCTTTTCCAACTGATACGCCAGGATCGCACCGAGACCACCGAGGGAGACCAGGGTCGATGAAATAGAGAGGCGAATGATGCCGCCGCTACGCGTATCGAGCCAATGGTACATGCCCAGAACGATGACCGTGAAAATGAGCTGAGTGGCTACGTTCAGCCGGGCGACGAAGGGGCCGAGGGTCACAAACATCACCGCGTAGGAGGCGTACAAGTAGAAGGCGCTACGGGGTGCCATGCTGGCGACGTAGAGGACCACGAAGCACGCGGCGCAGCCGTACATGAGGCCGAGCCATTGTCCGAGCTTTGGCAAGTACTTGCTGCGCACGACCACAAGTGTCAAAAGCGCCACCGGAGCGAAGAGCGCGTAGCGTACGAACCACGCTTCGGAGCGTACGCCGGGCACGACGAGGGCATCGTGAACTCCATAGCCCAAGAACACGACCGTGGAGACGCCCAGGGAAACCGTCAGCCAGCGCCGCAGCCACTGTGCGCGGTCCGCCTGCAACTGTCGCTCCAGCTCGGGATCCGCGAAGGAGCCCGTCCAACGCAGCGTGGGCGAGACGGTCATCTCGCCAGAGTATACGCCGTCACCCAGGAATTTCGGGCGTCGGGGCCTACTGCCGTCTTGGCGTGCCGGGCGCGTACGGCTTCGTGTTTCTGAGCGCCCGGGTCGCATTCACCGTCGAGCTGCGGCCAAGCTGACCTTTGCCGCGCTAGGTCTGGGCTGGCGCCGTTGCGAAAGCCTTTGGCATTGATCCGGAAGTCCAGCCCAGCCAAACTGGAGTACTTTCTCAATCGGGAGTTGATAGTGAACACAGCCGAAACAGAGATGGCCCCTCCGATCTGGCGCATGTTTTCCCGCCTGCTGGTTGCCGCAAGCACGTGCCTGGTCGCCTGCTCCTCCTCGTCGGAAGCACAAGACCCCCAGGGGGACGCATCGCAGACAGACGCGGCTCCGGTTGAAGCGGGTTCGGAGGATGCCGCGTTTCCTGATTCGAGCTCCCCGGATGCAAGCGATGCCTTCGTGCCCCCGGCAGGCAGCAAGCATCTCAGGTTGCACTTTCAGGCCGGTGTTTGGGGGGAAACGAGCCCCGGCAAGCGCGATGGCATCAACAAGAAGGGTCAGGTTGGACACCCGGAAGATCCTTGGAACCAACGAGTTGATGGCTGGCCAGTTTCTCCAGACTCGAAAGACGTTGTCGACTACATGCACAGCTTCTTCAAGCCCGGAGGTACCTATCGATCCAAGGCCACAAGTGAGTTCTTCGCCGCGATCAACTTGGCGATGGAAGACCCTTCCTACAACCCCGGTGGCCCGCCGGAGATCTGGGCCAATCATGTTCTGGAGGCCAATGCCGCGACACAGAAGGTAGACTGGTTGCTGCGTCTAACGACCAACGGGTTCAAGTCCAGGCAGTGGTATTCGAATGGCTGCGACGCACCGTTGATGCCCGTTCCGAAGAGCATGGTGCTCGACAGGGCGCTAGCGCCGCGTATTCAGGGCGCCGCGTCGATGGATTGCAATGACGCCGACTTCCCGGAGGGGCGCGCAACCGGGATCCAGGGCGCGGTCGGTGAGCCCTACGACGGGGGGGACTGTCACTTGGTTGTTGCTCACTTTGCCGAAGGCAAGGCGTATGAAATGTGGCGCAGCGACGAAATGGACGGCGAACTGCGCAAGGTTCCCGGAGAAACCAATCCGGGGCGCGCCGGGGGCTGCGTGGCCATTTGGGACTTTACCAAGAAGCAGCACGCTGACTTGCGCGGCAAAGGTTGCACCTCGGCTGATGCGGCGGGATTGGCATTCACGCCCATGTTGGTCACCCCCGGCGAGATCGCTGAAGGGCGCATCGAACACGCGATGCGACTGACCTTCCAGAATCCGCTAGTGAAGAAGGACCTCTTCGTTCCTCCGGCCACACACAATCCCATCACCTATGACATTGCGGCAGCCGGCCCCGGCAAGCAGCCGCTCTACGGTTCACGTTTCCGGCTGAAAGCCTCAGTACAATGCCCGAGCATTACCGAGAATCGCTCGCAACACGTGATCTGCGTAGCGGCCAAGGAGTACGGCGTGATCCATTCCGACGGCGGCGGTATGCAGGTTGCGTTCAGTTCTGACTATGCAGACAAGTCTCGCTGGACGGATCCCGAGGTGAGTCTCGGGGTTCACGACTTCACAGCCATCTCGCCCAACGGTTGGCAGGATTGGGAGCTCGTCAGCGACTACAGCAAGGCAACCAGCATGAAGGACGTTACGTGCACGCGCACCGACGGCGGACCCTTCATCGAGGTCAAGTCCCCGTAGCGTCATCGCGCCCGGCTTGCGGCTGTGGCGCTCCACCGTAGCGTCATCGCGCCCGGCTTGCGGCTGTGGCGCTCCACGCTTTCGGCCGCGGAAGGCGGCCCAACATCCTATGCGGCGACGGCGCACGGGTGCCCGTCTGCGCCCGCAGGCGACGCACCGCGCTCCTTCATCGAAGTGGGCTAGCTACTCACCGCTGCGCTCGGAGCTTCCTGCTTCGCAGCTTCGCCCTTGCAGCCGAGGAAAATCAGTAACCCAAAAATCGCCAACAACGGACGCCGAATGGCATCGGGAATCATGGCTTCGATGTTACCACCTCTGACTACAGACCTTGAACTTCCGCAGGCTGCGGACGAGGGCAGCGTCCAGTACGGACTGATGTTGGTCGCGTTGGGTGCATGCGGCGGTGGCATAGGGCGTCACACAGGAACTCTCGTCGGCGAGTACGGAATCCAGAATGTGATTGGCCGTGGTGCAACCGGCGAGGTGGTACCAAGCAGCACACACTGAAACCAGTGCGGGTGCCGCGGACGCTGGCGACGGTACGGAGCCGGATGGAGCGGCACCAGTTTGCGTGTCCCGCGCGCTCCTGCAGACTTTGGCCTTCTCCGGGCATTCCGGGCGATCTTAGCGAAGTGCCTGCTCGAACAGGCGGACGCTCCAACGGCCCGCGCCGAAGCCAGGCGCTGACTCGAGGCGCACTGCATCTCCACCAAGCTCGGCTCCCCGGCCGCGCTTTCAAGCGAGTCGACGAGGTCTTGACCTGACTTTTGGGGGGATGGACCACGAAGCCCGTCATCGACCGTTTCTTCGAGGTCCGGCGCGGGACTCGGTAGGAGCAGCTATAATTGGTTCATGAGCTGGCAAACGATATCGATCTTGGTTTTCAGCTTGTGGCTTGCTGCGTGCACCGAGGGCGAAGAATCAAGCGGGAGAGGTACTGGGAAAGACTCGGCGCTGGATGCTCTGCCTGATGCGAGCGGAATCGGCGGCTCGGGCGGTGACGCAGGGAAAGCCAGCGGGGGCTCGGCCGGCGGCGGCAAAGCAAGCGGCGGAAGCGCCGGCAAGATACTGGATGCCGGCGACGACGCTTCCGTGAGCGGCATCTATCCAGGAGGCAAAGAGCGCTACAGTCTGGTGTACGGAAACCTCGACTCCCAAGGCACTACCTGGGTGCGTCATGCAAATTACACCTTTTCAAAGGACGGCTCCGTTGCCGCAACCCTCTGGCAGTGGGACAGCGAAGCGAAGAAGGGAAAGACTCCCTACACTCAGCATCACTGCACCATGAACGGCGTGACCAAGAACTGTTTCACCTACACACCAACAGGCTGGACTTTCCCAGAGAAACAGCATTCCCCTTCGACAGGCAGCTTTCAGCTTCTCGAAAAAGGAGCTCGGCTCAGAATCAACTGGAAGAGCGGCAAGTACGAAATATGGGATGTCGTCCCGACGTCGACGCCGGCTATGTGGGCGCTTTCCTTCAAAGACTCTGGTTTTGGCATCACCCACGGCTGGGGCTATGGCAGCAACGCGAGTTGGAAGACGTTTCGGACGCTGCAAGAAATCGTAAAGAGCGGCGGGCTGAAAAAGTGGACCGGTCGCGCCTCAGGGGCTTCGTCGGACGGTTCGAAGATCAGCGCTCGGGACTGGGGCCCGACCGTGATCGATTTGTCGAGCTTCACATCGGCCTCCTGGTCTTCAGCAGGCTATACTCTCCACGCCATGCTTCCTCATTCGAGCAAAGTCTGTACTGGAGCTTGCAGCGGCCCTTATACGGGCAAGATCATGTATCACCTGGCGAGCACCGAGACGGGGCGCACGATGGCCTACAACAACTGGTGCACGTGTTTGTCTTTGTCTGCCGAATGGCCTTGCTACAACCGCAACATGCACCCGCTGGCTTTGAATTCGATCGTCGATGATGCTGGCGAACACCGAGGTTGGTTGTACATCGAGCAGCAGAATCAAGCTGGCTACACTGGCTACCAGTACCAAATCGGCTACGTCGACGATCTATAGGTCGTTATGTCTCCGCAAACCCTGATCTGCACAACGGCCGTGGTGGCCACAGATTGAGGGCGGCGTAGTCATCACCGCTCTCGGACGCGGGTGCGGCCTGCTCACGTGTAGGTACCGCGCTGGCCGCACCCTCGGGCACTCCGAGCACTCCACGTTCCGCCGACGACGTAGCTGACGTCGACCTTGTCTTCCGAGCCAGGGAGGTCGTACGCCGCCCGAGCCCAAACGATGACCAGAGCCGTAGTCGCATTTTCGGACCGCGGGGGAGAGGCCCAAGGGCGGGGCGCCACCGGCGTGCACGCATGGGGTTGGGCCCAAGGCAGCTCTGTTGCCTTCCAAAAACCATCCCTTCCCAGCTCGATGCGCTTTCGAGGATGATGGGGCGATGCCGGTGTTGGAACTTGCGGCTCTGAGCTACGACGAAGTCGCCGCCCTGTCGCGGAATGAGGTGGTTGCGATCTTGCCGGTGGGTGCGACGGAGGCCCATGGTCCGCACTTGCCCTTGGCCACGGACGTGATCATCGCGGAGGCTATGGCGAAGGCGGGGGCCGAAGTGCTTTCGAACGGCGGCAAGACCGCCGTTGTGTTGCCGCCGGTGGCTTATACGGTTGCGACCTACGCCGAGGGCTTCGACGGGACGCTGTCGATCAGTGCGGAGACTTCAACGGGCCTGTACGTGGATATCGGCCGCGGGCTGGCCGCTCAGGGTTTTCCGCTCATGGCTATCGCCAACGCGCATTTGGAGCCGAACCATATCCGCAGTCTGTACGCGGCGCAGAAGACGCTGAACGGCGAAGGTAAGATCCGGGTCGTGTATCCAGACGTGACGCGCAAACCCTGGGCGCTGCGTCTCACGGACGAATTCAAGAGCGGCGCCTGCCATGCGGGGCAGTACGAAGGTTCGATCGTGATGGCGGCGCGGCCCGAATGGGTCAAAGAAACCGTGCAGAGTTCGTTGCCCGAAAATCCCGCCAGCCTGTCCATGGCCATTCGCGAGGGCAAACACAGCTTCGAGGAAGCGGGCGGGCCCCAGGCCTATTTCGGAACGCCCGCTGGCGCCACCGCGGCGGAAGGGCGAGAAACCATCGCCGTCTTGGGCCAGATCCTCGCCGAAGCTGTGGCCGGGGGCTGAGCTCGTTGGATGTCGCTACCGGATTGCGCGGCAGAGCGCTACAACCCGCGGCATGCGCATCGAAAACCCCGCCGACGGCTCGGTCCTCCGCGAAGTCGAGCAAGACGATCTGGCTGTGGTCGCAAAGAAGGCGGCGGCGGCAAGACACGCCCAACCCGAGTGGGCCCGGCGCAGCGTGGAGGAGCGCACCGAGTGTCTGGCAGCATTCGCGAAACTGCTCGAGAGCAAGCGGGCGAGTCTCGCGGAAACGCTGACCCGCGAGACCGGCAAGCCCATCACGCAGTCGAACAACGAGCTGGCAGCTCTAGGCGAGCGCCTCGACTTCTTTTTGGAGCACACCCCGACCCAGGTCGCGACTCGCGTGGTGGCTAGCCGAGACACGGGCACTGAGGAACAGATCCGCTTGGAGCCTTTGGGCGTGGTCGCCAACATCTCGGCTTGGAACTATCCCTACTTCGTCGGGTCGAACGTCTTCGTGCCTGCCCTGCTCACGGGCAACGCCGTGCTCTACAAGCCGAGCGAGTACGCGACCCTGAGCGGTCTGGCCATCGCGGAGTTGATGGCGCAGGCGGGGGTACCCAAGGAGGTGTTCTGCGCGGTCGTCGGTGGTGCTGAGGCGGGACGGGGGATCCTGGAGCAGAAGATCGACGGCATGTTCTTCACGGGCTCCTTCGCCACCGGGAGCAAGATCGCCCAGGCCCTGGCGAGCCGCATGATTCGGGTGCAGTTGGAGTTGGGAGGCAAAGACCCAGCCTACGCCTGCGACGACGCGGATCCGGCGCAGGCCGCGGCGGCGCTGGCGGATGGTGCGTTCTACAACACGGGGCAGAGCTGCTGCGCCGTGGAGCGCATCTACGTGCACGAAAACGTGTGGCAACAGTTCGTGGATGCCTTCGTGGCGACCGTTCGCGGCTTCGCGGTGGGCGACCCCATGCGCGCCGAGACCTACATCGGTCCCTTGGCGCGACGCCAGCTGGCTCAGGAACATCTCGAAGCGCAGGTGAAGGATGCGCGAGACCGCGGTGCGCGGGTGCTAACCGGTGGGTCGCGGGGCGAGGGTCCAGGCTACTTCTTCCAACCCACCGTATTGGTGGACGTGGATCACGACATGCGCGTGATGAAGGAAGAGAGCTTCGGACCGATCATCGGCTTGATGAAAGTCGCCTCGGACGACGAGGCGCTGCACTTGATGGGCGACACCGAGTACGGGCTGACCGCTGCCGTGTTCAGCGCTGACAAGGCACGTGCGGACGGGATCCTCAGTGAGCTCGACGTCGGAACGGCGTACTGGAATTGCTGCGACCGAGTCAGTCCACGGCTGCCCTGGTCTGGACGCGGCCACTCGGGCATGGGCGCGACGCTGTCGACCTTGGGCATCGACACGTTCTTGAAGCCCAAAGCCTGGCATTTGCGAGGCTGAGGCCTCGCGGTTGATTTCGGCGCGTCCCCGCACAAGGGTCTCGCCGTGGAATTCGCGGGAAAAGCGGCGGTAGTCACCGGTGGCGGGCGGGGGATCGGCCGCGCCGCGGCGTTGGAGCTCGCCGGGCGCGGGGCGGATGTCGCCGTGGCGGCTCGCAGCACTGCGGAGATCGAAAGCGTTGCGGGGGAGATCCGAAAGCTCGGGCGGCGCGCTCTGGCCGTGCCTTGTGACGTTACGGATCCGAAGAGCGTGGAGGACCTTGCAAAGGCTGCCATTGCGACCCTGGGCAAGGTCGACATTCTGGTCAACAACGCCGGCATTGCGACCTCAGCTGCCATCAAGCACCAGAGCTTGGAAGAGTGGAACAAGGTCCTGGCGGTCAATGCGACGGGCCCGTTCTTGTGCGCGCAGGCGGTGCTGACACCGATGGCAGAGCGGGGCTTTGGGCGCATCGTCAATGTCGCTTCGATCACATCGCGCATGGGCGCGCCCTACATTGCGGCCTACACGGCCTCGAAACACGCCCTGCTCGGATTCACCCGGGTAGCGGCAGCCGAATACGCCAAAAAGGGCGTGACCGTGAATGCGGTGTGCCCAGGCTACGTGGACACGGACATGACTGCAGGCTCCGTGCAGCGCGTCGTTGGCAAGACCGGACTCTCCGACGACAAGGCCCTCTCCGCGATCTTGGAGACCGCAAACCAGACGCGGCTGATCAAACCTGAAGAGGTCGCGTTCTTGATCGCAAATCTCTGCGCCCCTCTATCGGGCGGAATCAACGGACAAGCCATCGTGATCGATGGAGGAGGGTTATTGGCATGAGCCTGGAGATCATCAACCCACCCGCCTTGGGCAAACCCCGGGGCTATTCCAATGGAATGCTGGCCCCAGCGGGCTCGCGAACCCTGTGCGTCGCCGGCCAAGTCGCGTGGAATGAGAAACAAGAAATCGTGAGCGACGATTTTGCCACTCAATTCGGTCAAGCCTTGGCCAACGTCGTCGCCATCGTCGAAGCCGCCGGCGGCAAAGCAGAGCACCTGGCGCGGCTAACCATCTTCGTCAACCCCATCGAGGAGTACATCCGCGATCACAAACGCGTTGGCGAGGAGTATCGCAAGCACATGGGAAAACACTTCCCCGCCATGGCGTTGATCGAGATCAAAGCCCTGTTGGAGGAAGGCGCCAAGGTGGAGATCGAGGCAACGGCCATGCTGCCGCCAGCCTGAGGAGACCAAGATGGCAATCGTCGCTGAGAGCTTTCGTCACGAGTTGAACGCCGAGACGGGCGTATTCACCATCACCTTGGATCGCGCAGACCGCCTCAACGCCCTCACCTTTCAGGTCTATCAGGAACTTCGCGACGCCTTCCTCGCGCTGGATACGGAGCCCGGCGTGCGCGCCATCGTCATCACCGGCAATGGGCGGGCGTTCTGTTCCGGCGGCGATGTGGAGGACATCATCGGCAAGCTGTTCGAGCGTGACAGCGTGGGATTGTTGGATTTTACGCGGCTGACGTGCTCCTTGATTTCAGCGATGCGCGGCTGTCGGCGTCCCATCGTAGCGGCGCTGAATGGAACCGTAGCGGGAGCCGGCGCGGTGATCGCCTCGGCGGCCGATGTGCGGATTGCAGCCCCCAAGGCTAAAATAGCGTTTTTATTCACTAAAGTCGGACTTTCCGGCGCGGACATGGGCATCGCTTGGTTGTTGCCAAAGCTGATCGGATTCGGTCGCGCCAGTGAGCTGTTGATGACCGGAGACTTCATCGACGCGGCGGAAGCGCATCGCATCGGGCTGTACAACCGCGTGGTGGACGAGGGCCAAGCCCTGGCAGAAGGCACGGCGTTTGCGGAGAAGCTCGCGCGAGGTCCGGCCTTTGGCATCGAGATGACGAAGACGTTGCTCAATCGAGAAGCGCACATGGACCTGCCCGCAGCGCTGGATCTCGAAGCCGAAGCGCAGGCGATGTGCATGACTCACACGGACTTCCGGGAGGCCTACGAGGCTTTCGTGGCCAAGCGACCGGCGAAGTTCAAGTGAGCCTGCGTGTCGAGCTGGATCCCATCCGTGTCTTTCTGACGGACGCGCACGTGGAGCTGGCCGAGCGGGCCAGCGCCTTCGCGGATGAGCACTTGGCGCCGGCTGCCGCGCCGACGGGGGATCAGGACGCCCGCAGTCAGGCGCGCGGCTTTCTGCGCGCCATGGGCCAGGCCAAGTTGCTCTCCTATGTGCACCCCCTCGATCTGCGTGCCTGCTGCCTGCTCAGGGAGGTCATCGCGCATGCCTCGCCCTTGGCGGACGAAGTGTTTGCGCTGCAGGCTTTGGGCTCCATGCCCATTGCTCTCTCGGGCAGCGACGAACTCAAACAGCGGCTCATGCCTGGAGTAACCGAGGGTAGCTTGATGGCCGCCTTTGCGATGACCGAGCCCGAAGCCGGCTCTGACGTGGCGGCGCTATCCACCCGGGCGGTCCGCAAAGGAGATCACTACGAACTGACAGGCAAAAAGACCCTGATCAGCAACGCGGGCATTGCGGATTTCTACACCCTCTTCGCGTCTACGGACCCCGACGCGGCCCACCGGGGCATCAGCTGCTTCGTGGTGCCAGCGGACGCTCCAGGCCTACTCTTCGACGGCGCCCAGGTGCTGTCGGCGCCGCACCCCTTGGGGGGACTGTCTTTGGACGGCTGCCGAGTGGGGGTCGAGCAACGGCTGGGTGACGAGGGCGGCGGCTTCAAGCTGGGCATGCAAACTCTAGACAGCTTGCGCACCACCGTGGGCGCTGCCGCGTGCGGAATGGCGCAGCGGGCCTTGGACGAAGCCCTGGGCCATGTCTCGACGCGCGAGCAATTCGGAGCGCCCCTGTCAGAGCTGCAGCTGGTCCAGGCGCGGCTGGCCACTATGGCGGTCGAGCTGACCGCCTCCCGCCTGCTCGTGTATCGGGCCGCGCATGCTAAGGACTCGGGCAAAGCCAGGGTCAGCGAGGAGTGCGCCATGGCAAAGCTCTTTGCGACCGAGGCGGCACAGCGCATTGTCGACAGCGCCGTGCAGTTGCACGGCGGTCGCGGCGTGCTAGCTCAAAGCACCGTGGACCAGCTGTATCGTGCAGTTCGCCCCTTGCGCATCTACGAAGGCGCGACAGACGTGCAGTACCTGGTCATCGCGCGCTCCCTGCTCGAGCGTGGCGGGCGCTGAGGCGCAGCTAGGCGTCCGCCAGTTTTTCGGCTGGCGGAGCGGGCCTTGATACGATACATGCGCCGACCCTTCGTCCCGCCATGCCATCGCCAGCTTCAACTCCCGTCGACGATTCTCGGAGCAGGATCCCTGAGTTTATGAGCTTTTCCGCGCGCGCGGGAGGCGTGGGCGGCGCCATGCTCGGCGCCCTCAATCAGTTGGCGCTGCAGGTCGGACCGGAACCGGGGCCCGCACTCCATTCCTGTGGGGCCGTCCTACGCGCCCTGGCCGCAGTAGCCGTGAGTGCAGGAGTGGGTGCCGCACTGGGCGCCGTCGGCGCATTGCTGTGCGCGCCACTGATTTCGCATCGGCGCCTGCGCTACTTGGTCCCGGTCTTCTTCGGTGTGCTCTCGTTCGTCTGGGTCGGTGTGTACCTGACTTCGGTGGTGCTTCGCGCGCTCTCGGGCACTTATCTATCCTTTGCTGCGATCGAGTTTGGTCTCAACGGTAACGCGCATCTATTCGAAGCGGCCATTCAGACCTTCAAGGTACCCTTGGCGGTCGTGATCAGTGTCTGCCTGGGTCTGGGGCTCTGGGCCGCTTGGGGTGCGCACCTGAGCTTGATGCAGCTCAGCGAGCCGCGGCGACTTCGGAAACCCGCGATTGCCTTGGGGGTGGGGCTGCTCCCAGGGGTTTTCGTCGAAGACATCGCAGCCGCGAGTCCGGAGCTCTCCTTGGCGGCCTCCTTGATGCCGCCTCTGTCCGACTCCAACGCCACCGCTTGGCAGCCCGCGTTGGGGGACACCATCGCCAGCGCTGAGGATTGGAAGGTTCGAGCCACCAAGGGCAAGTCCCCGCGGCCAAAGATCTTGTTTACGCTGTTGGAGTCGGTCCCAGAACGGCGCCTGGGTTACGCCGGCAGCCACCGGAAAGTGACGCCCAACCTGGATCGCATCGCCATGGCGGGACTGCGCTTTCGGCGGGTTTGGGCCACTGCGACCCACTCCAACTACGCACAAATGGCGCTGCGTTCCTCCCTGTTTCCACGGCGGGGCCCGGGGCTGGATGTGTACAAACGCCTCGACTACCCGCGCGTCCTGCTTCACGACTTGACCCACGTGCTGGGCTACGAGACGGCAGCGATCTCCAGCCAGGACGAGCGCTGGCAGGGCATGCTGCGTTTTCAGAATACCGGCACGCCGATCTTCCGCTGGCACGCGGCAGACCATCCCGGCCCTCACGTCGACATTGGCAGCGAGCTGGCAGTTCCGGATCATCTGACGACGGATCGTGCGCTCAGTTGGCTGGGGCGCAACACCGCCAAGCCCTGGGCCCTGTCGTTGACCTTCCAGGCGACCCACTTTCCGTATCGTATTCCTGCCGGCGAAGCGAAACCCTATGCGCCAAACGTTCCAGAGCCCGGGACGTTCAACTACCTTCGCTACCCGGAGGGCCAACGGGACGTCGCTGAAAACCGCTTCGACAATGCCCTCGCCTACGTGGATCGACAGATCGGCCGGCTCTACGCGTATCTGGACGCTACACGGCAACTCGAGGACACGCTCTGGATCATCACGTCAGACCACGGCGAACTGTTCCACGAGCATGGCAACGTGACCCACGGCAAGACTCTGTACGATGCGGAAGCGCGCGTACCCTTGATCGTGCACTGGCCGAAAGGACTGGAAGCTCGAGAGATCCTCGACCCCGTGTCGCATCTGGATATCGTGCCAACGATTCTGGACTTGTTGGACGCGCCGCCCCACCCCGCCCATCAGGGCAAGAGTGTGTTCGCGAAGAACGAGCGAGCGCCGCGCCCCGTGTACATGAACATCCAAGGGCTTCGCACCGTGGAGGGCCTAGTTTGCTACCCCTGGAAGGTCATCGTGGATCGATCGGCGCAGCGCGTGCGGTTGTTCAACCTGGAGGCGGATCCGGGCGAGAAGAGAGATCTGGCAACCACCGAGATCAAGGTTGCCGAGGCCATGCGAGGCACCTTGCACGCCCAAGTGCGGGCACAACGCGCCTATCACCGTGAGGACAGCAGCATGCGCAAAGTCCGTTTTGCGCCACGGCTGCTCAGCTGCCCACCGGAAGTCAGTCGCGCCCAGGGCCGCCCCGCGCAAGGCGTGGCGCAGAGCCAAGAGGACGCGCCTGGGCCTAGTCGCGAGGGCGCGGACCCGGGCGGCTGATTTTTTCGCGCGAAAGAAACGCTCTTCGCCGAGTGCTTTCGATCGAGTGCCTGAGGCCGCAGGGAGGCCCGAATGACCATCGCACGCGCCGCTCTGGGAATCGGCCTGAAGCGAGCCCGCCCGACCCACGGATGGTGGCAGATCGTCCAAGGATTGCAGCGGGTGGCTAGGATTCTTGGTTTGGGGGATGTGCCCATCAGCCCGTCATCGAGAGTTCTGCGAGGCCCGACAGGGGGCGAAGCGCCCTGGCTACGCCGTCACTGCGCGTCGCCGAAGCCATTCATGCTAGCGATGTAGATATCCTTGCCGCCGTTGGACTCGAGTTTGGGAAACCCGGGCAGCTCGATGTCACCGTCGAACACGCTCACCCACACGAGATGGTCGTCAGCTCCGATCGATAGTCCAGGGCCCCAGGTAGGCCGCGTGCTCCGGGGGACGATCGCGCTTCGGATCTCGCCCGTTTCATCTAGAACGACAGCCGCACAGCGCAGCGGCCCCTCGCCGATGACGGTTCCCGGCACGACTTCGAACGGCTCACTTTCAACAAAGGACCACACACAGAGCCCGAAGTAGGTGGTGCCACGTCCGTCCACGGCAAGATCTCCGTCACGCAGGCCCTTCGACTCGAGTAACTTCGCGTACACGGTCTTGCCCGCCGCGTCGAATCGTTCGACGATCAATTCTCGCCCAAGGTCGACGTAGGTGGACATGATGCCGCCGCCGTCGGGGGTCGGCTCCGAGGACACCATGCCGTGGGAGATGAACTCGTTGACGCGTCTGCTCCAGAGTCGCTTTCCCTTCCCGTCGTGGCCAGCGAGCTTGAGGGTACGATCGCAATAGTCGTAGGCACAGTCGTCGCTCGTGTAGAACATCCAGAGCTTGCCCTCGGAGGTTCGCAGGAAGCTCGCGGAGTGTTCACCGGGAAAGGTCTGGTGCCAAAGCAGTTCACCCGTCGCCGGAGCGAGCTCGAACAAGAGCGTGCTGCTGGCATCGTCGGCGCCGACAATGGTCGTGCCTGCGAAGGTCGAGGTCTTGGCGTGATTGCCTCCCCCGAAGAGCGTTCCCTTCGGTCCCGCGTACAGGCCATCGATCCAACCAAGGCCGCCCTGAGGAGCCCAGAGCAGATCACCATCAGGAGACATCAGACGAAACTCCCAGTAATTGAGCACGACGCCGCTTGGAACTGCCCACATCTGCTGCGCAGGGCCAATGAGTTCTTCGGACGTCCAGAAGCTGAGGAATCGACCGTAGCGGTCCAGCCGCAGCACACCGTCTCCCGCAGCCAGAGCGTTGCCCTCGAAAACCGCTGGAGCTTCGAGACTGAGCCCCAGGAAGATGTCTCCGGTCTGCGGTTCTGTGTCCATGAACAAGATCCGATCATCGCCCGCTCCGCCAACACGCTTGAGCCACACCGTGGGCGGCGCGGGCTGCGTTCCGTCGCTGGCACCGTCGCGTCCCGCGTCAATTCCGGCTGGCGGCCGCTGAGACGTCGCGTCGGTCATTCCGCAGCTCGCACACAGCACCAGCGCGAGCAGTGCCGCTCCGCGCGTCATTTCTTCACCACCGTCAGCGCGCCGACGACCTGCACGCCCTTTTTGTCGTATTCGATTTCCACCTCCAGCCCCGGGAAGTACCAGATCTCGATTGGACCAAACTCCTCGTCGTTCTTTTGCTCTTTGCGAATGGGTTTCGGCAAGTCGCGGGGCAGCCAGGTGGTCGGCTTACCCAGACTGATGAACGTATCCGTAATCCAGAGAGGGTCACGTTTTTCGCGATTGCCCGTGCGTCCTCGACGGTTGACTCGGATGGCGCGAACAGTGTCTTGGGAGTCGAAGTGCAGGTCCACGCGTTCCCAGAAGGAGCGGCTCTTGCAGGGATTGCTGTCCGCGCAACCGGAGAACTTCGTTCGCGGTTCACCCAGACAGTAGGCTCCCGCGCCGTCTCCCCCTTTCACCAGGTAGCTGCGCGGCTGACGCGAGCTGGTGTTTGGGTCCCCCAGGAACTCGCTCTGAGCAAAGCAGTTCCCCCACTTCGGTAGGGTCCTCGCGTCCGGAAGCAGAGAAACGGGCGGTGTGCGCTCGCGAGGGCGCTCCTCACAGCCGGCAACCACGGCCAGCAAGACGAGCACTAGGTGCGTCAATCGAAAACCTCGTCCGAGAAGCTGACGGAAAGCTCGTGCTGGGTGGCGGGCTTGGTGTTGGCCGCCATGAGCTCTCCAGTGTCGGTACGCACTAGCGAGTATCGAACCGAATTCTCGGCTTTTCCGCAACTCCGACAGAGCACGGTTGCTTTCGGTGGCGCTCCGCGCGTCATTTCTTCACCACCGTCAGCGCGCCAACCACCTGCACGCCCTTCTCGTCGAATTCGATTTCCACCTCCAGCCCCGGAAAGTACCAGATCTCGATTGGACCAAACTCCTCGTCGTTCTTTTGCTCTTTGCGAATGGGTTTCGGCTAGTCGCGGGGCAGCCAGGTGGTTGGCTTGCCGAGCGCGATGTGTGTATCGGTGATCCACAAGATGCCTCGACCCCTCGCGCGCCTCGATCGGCCACGACGGTGCACGCGTATTCTTTCAATCCGACCTGGTCCGCTGAAAGTCAAGTCGACTCGCACGGGTCCGGCGCGCGTCTTGCAGAGTTTCTCGTACGCTTCACAGCCAGAGTGTTCTTTCCTGGTCTCACCCAAACAGAAAGTCCCCGCCCCATCACCCGATTTGATGAGGTAGCTGGTCGTTTTACCGCTAGTGGTAGGATCACCATGTGCCGCGCTCTGAGCGAAGCAGTTCCCCCACTTCGGTGGGCTCTCCGCATCCGGAGGCAACGAAACGGGCGGAGGCGGCTGGCGAGGGCGTTCCTCACAGCTCGTCACCGAGGTCAGCACGACCACAGATGCGAGTAGCAAACGTGTCAATCGTAGACCTTGTCCGGCAGGCTAACCGAGAGCGTGTACCCGCCACCGGGACTCAGCGTGGGCTCGTTCGCAGGCGAAAGGCCGACGTAGACGATGTGTCGCTTGTTCCCAGGCACGACGACCTGGCCCTGGCTGCCCAGCGAACCGAGGTCGGGTTTGACCAGGCCCTGGCCATTGACCTGTGGGTAGATCTGCTGCTTGAGGGAGCAGCTATCGGAGGTCGCGGTGGCCTCTGGAAAAGCGCAGGGCTTGTCCACGTAGATGCGCAGCCGTACCGGTCCTGGATCCGTGTTTGACCCTTTGAAGGGCATCAGCGAGAGGTTCCAGCGGATGGTGCTGCCGCCGTGGACCCGCTCGTTCAAGACGAAAAAGTCTTGCGACTTTTCTTTCGAGGGGTCGCTGGTGCAGCATACGCTCCCAGTGATCGGTCGGCTGTAGTGTAGACCGGTTCCAATCAGGTTTTTCGCGGCGTCTGAGCTGTCGAGCACGAAGGAGAAGTCGTTGGGCTGATTGGGCTCGTCCTCCTTGCCGCGGCCCCAGCCCATCACCGCAAAGGCGCGCCTGACGCGCTCGGCGGCACCAGGCGTAGTGATGTTCCACTTGTTCTCGAGGGCCAGCTCCGACGCGTGTTGCGCCATGGCCTCGATCAGCTCGTGAATGCTGCTCGCCGCCGTCACCTTGCCCCGCGTCACGGTCGCAATCAACAGCTGCTCCATGCGCTGGAAGGCAACCTGTTGATTGATGGGACCGCCCCCAGCGGGCCAGCCCAAGGAGTGAACGATGTCCTTGCCAGGCGTCACCGCCCAGTTCTTGTAGATGGGATCTGCATTGTGGCCGCCGCTCACGAGCAGCCGGCAGGCACCGCTGATGAGGGTCGCTCGTACGTGCTTGGGTCGACTGCTTTCGACATCACCGCGCCACCCTCCACGCTCGAGGAGCGCACTGTCCCGCGGTATCACCAGATTCGGTTCACCTACTGCCTGATCCTCGGTCGAAACGAACACGCCCGTCGCGAGATGAAAAGGATCCGGCTCTACCTGATCAAAGCTCATTTGGTCTTTGTGCGCATTGATGAAGACCATCTCGAAGCATTCGCTGAGCCCCTCCCAAATCGTCTTCCAGTCTCCGGACTTGACCGCGGTGCTCTCGACCTGCCACTGGTCGTAGACCACGGAGTGAAAGAACTCGTGAGCGATGACCGAGGGACCAGTCCAGGAAGCCGTCTTGCCAGGCTCGCCAACGCCGAACAGCATGGTGCCGTTGGCTTCCTGAAGCGAGGTCTGGATTGATGCAACGATCGGATCCGGCACGTAGGCAGCCCACTCAGCCGTCGGTACGCACACCGCGTTTGGCCCCATCAGCGCGCGCATCGGGATGGGGGAATCATCGCGCTGGGCGCGCGCTCTTCGTTCGCCCAAACCGAGCTTCTTGGCGTAGGCCACCACCTTCTCGCCCCAGTGCTGAGTCTCGACCGCGGAGGGGTCGGCGAAGATGTTGAAGTCGTTGGTGAAAACGTCTTCGCTCCAGATTCTGTTGGTGAGCGGGATGGTCTGGTTGCCCTGAGCATCTGGCGGCGAAAGCAGAAACGTCACGATGTCGTCCTGGCCAATGCCTCGACCCAGCTCTGTGCAAGAGGTGGTTCCGAACGTGCGCGTGCCCGGGAAGTCCTTGATCGGCATGGCTGTCGTGGAGAACAGCCGAAGCTTGCCGAAGCGATCCAGCCCACGCCCTTCGGTCAGACCGCACAGGACAAAGTCCGCAAACGGGTCTACCGGGAATGCCGGCTGCACCAGCCCGATGGGAATGACCCCGAGAGGGTCCTCGGTGCTGAAGTACAGGATGTTGCCGTTTTCGCCGTCCACGACCGCTTCGTGCCCTGCAAAACCAGGTGCCGCAGGAAAGGAGATGGCCCAGGCGAACCGATCCGCGTAACCCAGGTCGTTGCTGACAGGCACCCGCACGGACGTCAGCCGGGCGTGCTGTTCACTCACCAGACTGAGGTCGATGGGCACCTCCATCTCTTCGAAGTGCTCGGCAGCGAAGATGATGGCTTCCGTCGCATCCAGGGTCGGCTCCGGACCAGGTGCCGTGGAGACGCTGAGGTGCGAGGTGATGCCGCGCAGCTTGCCACCCTGGCGCGTGATCTCGACGACCACTTTGCTATTGTCGACGGGAACGAGTTGGCCGTCGGCCAAACGAAGTACGTGTCGGTACGTGACCACGTAGCGATCTTCGAGGCTGACCACATCGGCAAAGCGCAGCTCGTCGCCCGGGCCAGCCCAATCAGCGGGGCGATCTCCGCACGGCGCAGCAGTGCGAGCAGTGGGTGCTCATTGCTGCCAAAGGCATCATCCACCGCCACCCGATCTTCATGTCCGCCTCCCTGATGCTACCTGCATCTTGAGCCTCGCCTGCGCAACGGTCAACACGAACCCACGACGGCTCCAATGTGGGCGGAGGTGGGCAGCGGCGACACGGAGCAGCGCAAGCTTGCTACGGGCGCCGCTCAGGCCAGCATGTAGGCGTGCGTGAAAGTCGCGCGCGCAGCACACCCGGGACGACGCAGGCATTCGTGAGTCCGGTACGGTCATGTTTGAAGCGGTGCCAAGGTTCGGAGAGGCAACTCGAGCAGACGACCGGAACTGCGTGCTCGATTGGGCGCGGGGGCCGAGCTGCGCGCTCCGCGGGCGAGTGGCCCAGGGAGGCGCCAGCATACCTGAGAGGGGCAATGCAGCTCTGTTGCCTCCCCAAAACCACCCCCTCAGACTGGAGACAGGTTTAGATTCACCTGGCAGCGAGAGCGCCCGGGCGGCTGAGGATCACTTCTTCGTTTCTTCGGGTTCGACGTAGGCGAGCAAGCTCTCCAAGTGCGACAGGTGATCGCGGGTTACGGCTTCGAAGCCCGTGGCGTCGAAGAGGGACGTCGCCGCCCGCTTCACTTCGGTGTGTCCCGGCCCAGCCAACGTTTCTACGATTTGTGCTCTCAGATCCTCTGCGAGCTGCGAGCTAGCGGCGAGTACGTCGCCGGGAATGGGTCCGGCGAACTTCAGGGATCGGACCGCGGCGCGACCCCACCCCGCTGTGCGCACTCGTCCTGAATCGTCGAAGTGGGTGTAGGTTGCGCCCGCGTCTACTTCGCCCTGCTCGACGGCTCGAGCAACCGCGTCATGAGCACCCAAGAAGCGCTCCTCGCCGAACGCTTTTGCCAAGTCTACGCCCTCGGCGCGAAGCGAAGCGCGGATCACCAGATAGCCGGCACTGCTCATGGGGTCGACCCAGGCAACCCGGGCGTGGTCGAGATCCTCCAAGGACTGCAGCTTACTATCCTCGCGAACATACAGGCTGGTCCAGTACCAAGCACTGCCCCCCCGCACCGGCGCGACCAAGGGCACCGCGCCACCCCGGCTGACCGCCTTGAGGGCAATCATCGGAGGTAGCCAGGCCAAGCCCAACGTCCCCCAATGCAGTTCCGAGAGGAGATCCCGATAGGTGTCACATAGGAAGGGACTCACCTTCGTGCCCAGGGCCACCGCGAGGGCTTCGCAGAACGCCGTCAGCCCGCCGCGGGTAGGCCCCGCCGCTCGCACCGTGGGACGAAGGGTCAACTTCCCTTCTTCTGAAAGGGCGACGCCCACTCGCAAGTCGGGGGGCTCGGGCAGCGGGGTTAGGGCCATGAGAACTCCGCGAGGCTAGCCCTGCCCTCCGTGGGCGCCAAGGGACGGGCTCCTAGGCCTCGGCGCAGCGCAAGGTACGGGCTCCTTGGCCTCGGCGCAGCGCAAGGTACGGGCTATGCTGGCGCGCGATCATGTGGCACCCGCCCAACGCCACCCGTCACGCCTTGCTGGACGCCCGCTGGCCCCCGGAGCAGGAGGCTGGGCGGGCTCTGCTTTTTCAACCGATTCGGTCAGGTCGCTTCGAGCTTCGCGAGCGCACCTGGGTCCCGGCCATGGTTCCTTGGCGTGCCACCGAAGGTGGCGACGTCACCGATGCCGTGATCGAGTGGTACGAGCGCTTCGCACGCGGCACACCGGGCGGGCTGGTGCTCGAGGCCACGGGCGTTCGCGACGTTCCGAGTGGACCCTTGCTGCGCCTTGGAGATGATCGCTTCATCCCGGGTCTGGCACGGGTTGCACAGCGCGTCGCTGCCGCAAGCGGGGGCAAGACGCTGCTGCTCGTGCAGCTGATCGATTTCTTGAACATTCGAAGGCGCCCTCCGGCCCACAAGTACTTCAGCCGCTTTTTGGAGGTCACGGACCAGCATCGGGAGTACTTTCGATGTTCCGACGAGGCAAAGGTCCGCGAGCGCCTGCATGTATTGCCGGAGGAGCAGCTGCAGGATGTACTGACCCCGCGGGAGTTGGAGTCCCTCCAGTTCGGCTACCGAGAGCGGGTCACGGATATGCACCTCGAGCGCATTCGCGACCTGCCTCGAGTGCTTCCGGAGCTATTTGCTGCGGCGGCCAGGCGGGCCGAGAAGGCGGGCCTCGGCGGCGTCGAGCTTCACTACGCCCACGCCTACACGATGGCCTCCTTCCTCTCGGCGACAAACACCCGGGAGGATGGCTACGGAGGGGCCCTGCAAGACCGCCTGCGTCTGCCCCTGGAAGTCTTCCGGACCGTGAGGGCTGCGGTGTCCAAGGATTTCGTGGTCGGCGTGCGCTTCCTCGCGGATGAGTGCATCGCCGGCGGCAACGGCGTCGAGGAGGCCAAGGCGATTGCCCTGGAGCTATCCAACGCTGGCGTCGATTTTCTTTCTCTGTCCCGGGGCGGGAAGTTCGACGACGCCAAGCAACCCAAAGTCGGTGATGCCGCATATCCCTACACGGGCCCCAGCGGATGGGAGTGCATGCCCACAACCTTGGCGGATGCACCCGGCCCCTTCGGCCGGAACTTGGCGGCGTCCACCGAGGTGCGCCGGCACCTCCGGGCCGCGGGGCGGGATACGCCGGTCATCGTCGCTGGCGGCATCGCCACCTTCGACCAAGCCGAGGGGATCCTGCGCCAAGAACAAGCCGATGTGGTGGCTGCCGCACGTCAGTCCCTCGCGGATCCGGACTGGTTTCGCAAGATGCGGCTGGGCCGGGGCAGTGAGATCCGACGCTGCAAGTTCACCAACTACTGCGAGGGGCTGGACCAAAAGCACAAAGTCGTGACCTGCAAGCTATGGGACCGCAAGAACCTCGACGAGGCTGGCGTGCGCCTGGACCCAAAAGGAAAACGTCGGCTGACGGCGCCGACTTGGAACGCTGCATCAACGCCCCCAGCGTCTTCTGACGCAATCAACGACTGAACCCGTGCCCTACCGCAGCAAGAGCGACTCTGCGAAGAAGAAAGAAGCACCCCAGACAGGGTTCGTTGCGGACATCGTGCGCCAGTTCGCCGATCCCTATGCGCTGTACCGAGAGTTGGTTCAGAACGCGATCGACGCGGGCTCTCAGTCCGTCGACGTCACGATCTTCCGTGGGGCCGACGGCATCTCACGGTCGGCAATCACGGATTCGGGCCAGGGGATGAGTCTGGATGTCCTGCAGAACAACCTGCTGACGCTCTTCTCCTCGACCAAGGAAGGGGATGAGTCCAAGGTAGGCAAGTACGGCGTCGGCTTCGTGAGCGTGCTTGCGATCGAGCCGGAGGAGGTCGTCGTCGAAACCTGGCGGGACGGAGCTGCCCACCGCCTCACGTTGCTGAGCGACCATAGCTACGAAATCGAGAGCTTGGAGGCGCGGTCGGGCTCGGGCACGACCGTGGCGTTGCTGAAGAAGGCCACCGCCGAGGAGCACGCTGCCCACTGCTCCGCCAGCCTTTCCGCACTGCGCCGATGGTGCCGCCACGCGCACGTTCCGATCCGGGTGACGACCGGGGACTTCGGCGGCAACGCCGAAGACGAACATGAACGCATCGACGTTCCCTTGGGGGTGAATTGCGCTGTGAGCGTGAGGCTCGAAGAAGCGGGCAGCGTCTTCGTCGTGGGCACGGGTCGCGGCAGGGAGGGCGAGGGCTCGGAACAAGCAACTGGCTTTGCCGGCTTCTACAAATGTGGCCTGACCTTATACGAAGCTCGAGCTGACGACTTCGAAGGTCTCGGCCACGTGTCCTTCAAAGTGGAGAGCCCCAAACTGGCCCACACCCTCAGCCGCGACAACGTGCGGCGGGACGGCAACTTCGCGGACGTGTTGAACCGACTTCGCAAGATCGCGAAGGGGCCCCTGCGGCAAAAACTTCTGAACGAGATGGCGGAGGAGTCCAGGCAGGTGGCTGCTGGAGGTGAGCCGGGGCGCCTGGTGGCGCTGCAGGCCGCCGCCCTCGCCTACCAACCCGCCTTCGACAAGGAGCAGATGCACTTTCCCTTGGCGGACCCCGTCGGCGGCATGCGCAGCATGACCGCCGAGCAGTTGGACAGTCAGACTCCGTGGCGCAAGCCGCTACTGCTATCTCGCTCCACTGACGGCATGACTCGGGCCATCAGTGGCGGTGGCCACCCCGTCGTGCTCGCGGCGGCACCCGAGATCGCCGATGCCCTTGCGGGCTTGTTCAACCCCCGCGCCCTATTGTCACCGCGAGCGTGCCGCGACGTCCGCAGCGAATACGTATTCGTGCAAGAAATGCCGCCCACCGACCAAACGCAGCACGACGCCGCCATGTGTCAGGCGATGGCCAGCTTGCTGCAGTCCGCGGGGCGCACGGTGGCCCGGGTGGCGCTCGCGCACACCATTGGCGCCGCAGGACAGCGCGTGGGTCTGCTTCTGGAGCAAGGCAGAGAGCGGTTGATTCCCGTGGCACAGCTCCCGAAGGCGACGGTGAGTTTCGGGGCTCAGCGCGAACTGTTCCTGAACCTGAGCCACCACGCCGTGAAGACCGCTCGGCGCAAGGCCAGGTCAGCGCCCCGAGCCGTGGGGATGCTGTTGGGACTTGGGTCGGGCCTGATGGATCACCTACTCGCATCAGTCCGAAGGAATTCGAGCGAGTGCACGACCCCGCGGGCCCCGTCCCCGTGCTGCGTCAGGCTCCGGGCTTCGAAACTGGCGAATTCCGTCCGCTGCTCGCGGCCGATCGCGACATGCTCCAGGCGTTGTCGGCGCTGTATCCCGGCCTCGCGCCGGCGGAGGAGCGCCTCGACGAGGAGCGGTCGAAGATCGAACAACGGCGCGCTTTGGCGCGCCACATGGACAAGCCGGAGCTGGCGGCGGATGAGCCTTGCCCACTTTCGAGCCCCCAATGCCCCACGCTCACACGGGAGGGCAACAGCAGCGGGTGGCCGGTGACGACGACGGTCGCCTTGCCGAGGGAGCAACTCTACCGCGGCGCTGAAAGCATCGAGGTCACGCTGAACAACCGCCCCGTTGCTCGGCTAGCCTGGAACGTGACCGGCCTCCCTGTTTCGGCGCGCATCGATGTGCGGAATCTGAAATCTGCCGTCGCGGTCGCACTGCTTTCCAAACCCGACAGCCTCGAACTGAAAACGTGCGTGAAGACTGTAGCCATCGAGCTGGCGCAAACGCTTCTCGCCGCGGAAGATCCGGCACTGAACGTGGTGCAAGATGCCCGCTGCCTTGCGTTGCTGAGCGCCCTCTTGGACTGCGGCGACAATGGATTCCGGGACGACTTGTTGTCCGCGGCCATGCCGTGGCCAACCCTGCAGGGTCCAGACGTCAGATTGAAGGAAGCGGTACGAGCCGATGGCTCCATCTGGTATTGCCGCTTCGACCTGTCACCTTGGCCAAGCGGCGAGGCCACTTCGGATCTAGACCGACCCGTGCTGCGAACATCGACTACGGCCTCGGGCGCCATTCGTCGCGAAATCTTGCACATACTGTTCGACCACGCTCGCGACGTCAGCGAAGCCGCCGCCGCCCTGGCGGCCCGACGTCGCGCGGGTGGCAAAGTTGCCGCCCCACGGCTCGAGGGACTGGCGCGCCATCCGCTGCTGCGAATGAAACTCGAGGAGATTGGGGTCCAGCTGGCGGTGGGCGAGATTGAGATCGTCGATGACGATGCGTTCAGTGTGACGCTCACCGGGTTGGACGACGTGCCGCGCGAGATCTCGAGCGATCTCGTGATTCCCATGCGCGCAACTCTGCGTTGGGAGCGCGCCGACGACACGGCGGCGAGCAAGCAGGAGCTACTGCGAGAAGTCGTGCACTGTGTGTCGAAACGCTTGGTCACCCTCGGGGATCAGCTAGACGAACTCCCGGACTTCGTCCGAGTGCGAATTCGGACGTTGATTTGCCGACGCCTCGCACAGGGTGCGCCGCTTCTCGAGGGGACCGAGGAGCTGGCAGTGTTTCCAACGATTCTGGGCGCGCACTACAGCTTGTCGGAAATGGGGGACACTTTCCGATTCACCTCCCTCGACCCGCCGTTCCCCGAGCGGGCCTATCGCACACCTATCCTCTACCTGAGCGAAGAGGAAGTCGCCGCCCTCAAGGTACGGCTCAAGGGTCGGGATGCCACCAAGCAGCTGCTTCGCTACCGGAACGCCGACCTGCGCAAGCAAGCTCCTCAAATCGAAGCCGTCGAGATACCGGCCGCCGTCCGCGCCCAGCACCTGGTGTCGACGCGCATCGAGCTAGGCACACTGCATGGGGAGGTCGGCATATGTCATCCAAACCAGTCGGCAGCCGAACGGGGCATCCACCTTCACACTGAGCGGCGGCCTCTGTGCCAGATCGCCGACTCGGCTTCGTGGCCTATGTACGCCGTCGTCAATGACGACAGCCTGCGTCCGAACCTGGACTTCACGGCGCCATCGCCCAAGACGCAGGAAGACGACATCGCTGCGCAAGTGGCAGAGGTCGGAATGCAAGCGTTGCGCAAGGAGCTCGAGGCTGCCGTACCCGAAGCGGTTCCGCGCACGTGGCTGAGTGGGCCGGCGGCGGATGGCGGCACGATGGTCACCGGCTACTTGTGGCTCACACCGAAGTATTCGAGCCAGCATCAGATTCGCACGCATCTGCGCGGCGATCTCTTGGCGCGGCATGGAGACGTGTATCTGGATCGAGTCGGCATCAATGGGATCTTGCCGATCGGCGGAAACCTGTTGATCGATCTGCCCGACCCCCAAGTCGATCAAGTACTACGCGCCGTGGGCGAATTGACGGGCATGCCCGCACTCAGCCCGAATGCCCGGGAGGCTGTCGCCAGTTTGGCACTAGCGGTTGCCGTCGACTTGTTTCACGAGCACGCGCCGAGCTGGGAACCAGAAGATGTTGAGCTCTACACCTGGCATCTAGCACTACTGGGCGCGCCGCTGGCTGCAGAGCTGACCACGGCGTCGGGGCAAGTCGTCACCGCGGATGAGATCATCGAGGTTCTCGGGCAGCGCCATTCCATTTGGTTCACCCGCGGAGATGGCACCTCCTTTGGCGAGTTCCCAGAGGGTGCCTCGGACTTCGTGCTCGACGCCCAACACCCCGCGGTGCAGGTGCTTTCGCAAGTATCGCCCGCGAGCTTGAAGGAACTGGGCGGCCTGCCAACTTACCCGGCCGACCGTTTTGGCGTCCAAGTGCAGAATATGGGGCTCGCCGCACCCATCGCCGAGACGCCTGATGTGGATCCCACAGACGTCTTGCAGCAGCTGCGCACAGACTTGGCAGCCTTGGGCCTGACCGGGTCGCCAGTGAAAAAGACCAGCGGCAGCAGCGATGGCCCCGCGTTCCAGTACCGCGCACGCGGGGGAGAGTTGACCGTCAACCTGGCGCACCCTGCCCTGACGCAGACTCTGCCCCACTTCTTGACCGAAGCCAGCGTGCGGGCCGTACTCACTTCTGCAGCCGTCGCGGAGGTCAACCGCGCTCTGGGGAGCGTCTCCGACGCAGAAGAGCAGCGGGTTCTAGTCGAGCTGCTGCTCAGTCTTTAGAAGGCCAGACGTTCGCAAACCCGAACGCTCGCTCGCGCTCCTCACTGCCATGCGCGTATTTAGCCCAGACCCGACCGATCTTCGGGTCTAGCTTGGACACCTTCGCGGCGGTGAAGACTGCGAGTACTGGCACACGGACCGAGTCGCCAACTTTGAGCTTGGGCTGGATCGGGACCGATTGGCACGCCTTGTCGTCGAAAACCGCGAGCTTGCCCGCAAAACCCAAGCCGAGCAGCTTGCCGCCACTGCGGCCAACGACGATTTGACGCGTGTGCCGGTTCTTGTCCTGGCATGCGAGGGTAGACCCCAGCTGTCCAGGCTTGGTCAGCACGCGAAAACTGCCTTTTGGCAGTGCGTCTTCCTTCTGGCCCCAGCCGCTGGGATTGTCCAGCGTCATATCCAGGTAGCGCACCTTGGGCGCCTCTGGAGTTCCACCTTCGACCACGATGCCACGTTGAAGCCCAGTGCCACTCGCCCAAGCCGTGAGCACGATGTCACCGACCTTGGCTTGGGAAGCTGGTCCAATCGGCAAGACCAAAGCGTTTGCGAGACGCGAGCGACGCCCAGCACTACTCTTGACCACGCTCGTCGTCTCATCGGCGGATTCCAGAACGCCGCCGTAGTAGATGAACGCCTGGCGCTCAGCACCCACTTCAATCGCTTCCTCGACCGTGCTCTGCGTGGGCGCCAGCACGAACTCACCCGCCTTGGCGGTGGTGGCGTGGTTTTCGTATTCAAACGGTAGAAGCTTGCCATCCGGGAGCGCTGGAACCGCTGGCTTTGCCGGGGGCTTTGGCTGGCTAGCCGCAGGTGGTGCGGCTTTCTGAGCGGGGGCGGGCGTCGGCGTAGCGGGCGCCTCTTTCGCCGTATTCTCGCAAGCGGTCAGGCAGGCGAGGAGTGGATAGCAGGCAACGCAAGTGCGGAGTCCGAGGGGGAGCACTGCGCGCTAGCCTAGTGGCTCGCCCTAGGGTGTCAACGCGCTTCCCTGTGCTACCGTCAGCGCATGCGCCCGACTGACACCCCTAAGGTCATCATCCGCCACTGCGACGGCTACGATCCCGAGCGGATCCGCCAAATCGTCCGAGAGGGGATGGAGGAACTCGATCTTCGACCACGCGGTCGCACGCTGCTCAAGCCGAACTTGGTGGCGACAGGCCCGCTGTTTCAGCATGCGTACACGCGGCCCGAGTTCACCGAGGGAGTGCTGGCAGCACTCCGAGATCGCGACGACGGCGCGATGAAAGAACTCGCGGTTGGCGAGCGGTGCGGTATCACGGTACCGAGCCGCATGGCCTTCGATGCCTCCGGCTACGACGAGATGATGCAACGGGTCGGCGGCGTAAAACGCTACCTATTCGAGGAGGAGCCGCAGGTCGAAATCCCGCTGAGCCATTCAGGGCGGCTCCGTGACTACCTCTTCACCCCCGACCCTGTCGCAAAGGCCGACTTCTTCGTCAACTGCCCGAAGTTCAAAGCGCACCCGTGGACAACGGTCACGTTCTCGATCAAAGCGTACATCGGGATCCAGGACGACCGACATCGCCTGATCGACCATGACCACCGCCTCGATGAGAAAATCGCAGATCTTCAATACATCATTCAGCCCGAGTTCATTGCAATCGACGCAATCGTGGCAGGCGAGGGGCGGATGCTCACACCCGTGCCGCGCGACATGAACCTGATCATCATGGGCAACAATCAGGTCGCCTTCGACGCCGTGTGCGCTCGGATCATCGGGGTGGATCCGGAAACCGTGCCGCATATCAAGCTGACGGCAGATCGCGGTTTCGGACCGACAGACTTGAGCAAGATCAGCATCAGCGGTGATGTCAGTTTCGAAGAGGCCAAAGCGCGAGCGGCAGGGTTCAAGGTCGGGCTGATCCGCGTGGAGAAATACTTCGAGGGCTCGAAGATCACGGCATACGCCGGACCGCCTCCAGACAAAGAGCATACGGACTACTGTTGGGGCGGTTGCCCCGGCGCGATCGAAGAGGCCATCGAGATTCTCCGCGTCTACGACGAAGAGTGCGACGAGCGCATGCCGCGTATGCACGTCGTCTTTGGCGCCTACGACGGGCCCATCGACGCGAAACCAGGCGAGAAGGTGATCTTCATCGGCGACTGCGCGACCTTCAAAGGCGAGATCGACGGAAAACTCGTTCAGATCCGAAGCAAGTACCAGGACCGCTCCACCAAGGATCCGCACCACGCCAAGCACGAGGACATCTACGTGAAGATGGCGAAGGTCATGAAACGCATTCGAGATGCTAAGGGCGATGCCCACATTCGCTTTGAAGGCTGCCCAGTCAGCGTGGCGGAGCAAGTCCTGTTCTTGGTGCACCTAGGCAGCCTAAAGAACCCCTATGTTTCTGCAGACAACGCGATGCAATTCACGAAGAACTACTTGATGTGGCGCTCCGCGACGACCGCCAAGCGCCTGACCGGTACGCCGTATCAGAAGCCAGGGCCTTGCCAGCGGGGAGAAGCGCAGCCAGTGGTATCAAACCCTCCGGCGGAGTAGGACATCCGCGCACCATTTCGCTCCGAATCCAGGTGAGAGCGCTTCAGGGGGACGCTGTCCGTCCGTTCCGTATGAGTGATGCAACGCTATCGCTCATTTCTCGCGTGTGCCGTCCTGCTTTCCGCGTCCCTGTCTGGCGCCACGACCAAGGGGCCACTGACAGCGGAGGAGGCGGAGAAGACGGTTCAATTGCGGGGTCCGGCCAAGTTGGTTCTCTCGCCGGGGTCCGCGCTGGTGCGGGAACGCGGCCTTCGGCTCGAGCTGGATGGTCCGGCTGCCGGTCCCATACCGGTCGACGTGTTCCGGCTGACCCGGGGAACCGTGGACGTACGCTTCTCGACTGGCGGCGAGCGTCGCGGGGTGATGATCCGCGCGCCGAAGCGGCTCACCATCGTGTCCAGAGTGGGTCACTTTCGCGTAGTCGCCAGTGAACGTTCATCTACCGTCGCCGCAATCGCGCAAGACGCCCTGGTGGCCGTTGGGATGGCCTGGAAGCCGCTCGCAGCTGGAAAAGCTCGGACCGTCGGCGACGGCGCTAGTGGCGAGGTACGACGCATCTTGCGTGCCCCCGCGCCAAACTCCGACACCGCACTACTAGTCGCGATTAGTCAGGGCGCTGACGGCCACGTCAAGTGGGCCGAGGTTCCTGGCGCGCAGGCCTACCAGGTTCGGCTTCATCGGCTGGGTAAGAGCGGGGCGTCCGAGCTGGCGTTTCAGACCACTGCGCGTCGCGGGCCTCAGGTTCTGAAGAAGTTGCGCCCAGGCACGTACCGCAGCGAGGTCGCAGCCGTGGACAAATACGGTCTGGCAAGCGCGGCTTCTCCCGCCGGCACGATTCGGGTGGTAGGTGTCACACTACCCAAGGGCGCCCGCACCAGTCCTGGGAAGATCTGGTTGCGTCCGGGGCAGCGAGCGGCCCTGAGCTTCACGAGCGGAACCGAGATGACCTACGGAACCGCCTCCTACTTCGTGCCCGCGCCGCAATCCGTGGGGCTATTCCGCAACGCCCCCACCCGCGTGCGTCTACGCCCCGCAGGTGGGAGGATGGAGGCGATGCTCGATCTCTTGCCCGTGCGCGTGTCAGCCCGGGTCCACCTGTCCCCAGCACTACCTCAGTGGCCGAGGGACCAGGTTCGGGCAAGAATCGACTACGTCGCGCAGGGCACGGCTGTGCCCAAGACAGAACCCCTAGTCACACTCAATGGCCGCCCGCTCCCGACCAAGTGGCGCAAGCGGGGTAGTTCGATGACAGCGGTAATTCCCAAGTCCAAAGGCCAGGGCCCTTGGGTGGTGCGAGTCGAAGCCCGAGACGATCGCGGCGGCGTCATCGGGAGAGGCTTCGTGGAAGTCGTCGCGGGTGCAGCCAAAGCTCGCAAGGCGTCAAAGCGCGCCGCAGTCGCCAAACGCTAAAAGTATCTGCAAAGCCCCAGCGGGTGGGGCATGCTGAGGGCATGCGGCATCAGGCGTATGCCCTTGGCGTTGGAGTGGTGGCACTGCTTTCGAGCTGCCAGCCACCCTCGGCCTCGGCTCCGTCAGCCCGGGGGAGCTGCATGCCGGTCACGTCCCTGAGCACGACAGGAAACCTCCGCTCTCCTGCCCTGTCCGAGATCTCCGGCATCGTTCCAAGCCGCAAACACAAGGGTGTGCTGTGGGCACACAACGACTCTGGACATGCCGAGTTGTTGTTTGCCATTCATGCATCCGGGAAGCTAGTGCGTCGCTACCGGTTGAAGTCCGCGCGTTGCGTAGACTGGGAAGACATTGCCTTGGGCCGCGAGCATCCCGGTGGTCCCGACGTCCTCTTCATCGCCGACACCGGCACGAACTTGTCCAAGCGCGCTAGAACTACCATCTACGTCGTTCCTGAACCGGATCCGTCGCAAGGCGGCGATGCCTCGGAGCTAGTCCTGGACGGAGCGCGAGCCGTGCTGGTTCGCTACGCCGACGAAACGCCAAGAGACGTCGAAACCCTATTGTTCGACGACCGGGACTCGGCTCTGTACTTCGTGACGAAGACGACCACCGGCATGAGCGAAGTCTACCGTTCGCCCGTTCCTTTGGCTGACGATAACATCTTGGAGAAAGTGGCCACCATCGCCACGCCCTCCTGGAATCGCCGAGGCAGCGAACGCACCACCGGCGGCGACATCTCGGTGGACGGAAGTCGGATCCTGGTGCGAACCTATACTCAGGCTTATCTGTGGACCCGCGCTGCTGGGCAGTCGGTTGCAGACGCCATGCAAGCCGATCCTTGTCAGCCCTACCTGGTGTCCGAACCCCAGGGAGAGGCGATCGCGTTTGCTGTCGACGGAAGCGGCTTTTTCACCATCAGTGAAGGGGCAGGTCGCCCCATTTACTTTCATGCCTTTGGCGGCCATCCTTCGCGCCAGCGATGACCCTGACCTATCTGAAGCAGCTCGGCCCGGGCCAGACGGATGAGCTGTGCCAGATCCTCGCGTGGGCGTTCGGTTTCCCGGCCGAGGACGCGCCACGTTGGCTGGAACAGGGAGGACACTCCAACGTCCGCGGAATCACTCGCGGCAGCGACATCGCTGGTGGCTTGTTGACACTACCCATGGGGCAGTACTTCGGCGGGCGGCGCGTCAGCATGGTGGGCATTGCGGGGGTTGCGGTTGCGCCGGAGGCACGGGGAGCGGGTGCCGCCCTGTCTCTGATGCAGCACACGGCGCGCGAGCTTCATGAACGCGGCGTGGCGCTCTCGACGCTATACCCGGCCACTCTGGCCCTGTATCGCAAGGCAGGCTGGGAGCTCGCGGGAAGCCTGTACGATGTCGAAGTAGAGGCGGCTCGTATCGGAGTCAGCGACCGTGGCGGAACTTTTCGTAGCTTTGAGTCCGCGGACCAAGCCGCCGTGAGCGAGCTGTACTCGAAGCTGGCGCAGGAGAGCCATGGCTTTCTCGATCGCGGCGAATACATCTGGCAGCGGGTTCGAGCACCCCGAAAGAACCCCGCGCGTGGCACGCTGCTGTTGCTCGATGGCGCGCCCGCAGGCTACGTGTTCATCACCCAGCGGCGACTCCCCACCGACCACTACGACTTGAGGTTGACGGATTTGCGCTGCGCCACCCCGGAAGCTGCCAACGCGCTACTTGGTTTCGTGGCGCGCCACGCGAGCATGGCAACCCATGTGCGATGGTATGGCTCTGCCATGGACCCCGTGTTGTGGCAGATGCCAGAACGCACCTACAACGTGAAGTTGACAGAGCATTGGATGACCCGGATCTGCCACGTTGCGGCCGCATTGACGGAGCGAGGCTACCCGAGCCATCTGACTGCCGAGCTCGATCTGGACGTTCAAGATGCCACTATTCCGGAACAATCCGGTCGTTATCGGCTGAGCGTGAGCCAGGGTCGGGGGCAGGTCGAGCGTGGCGGCAACGGGAGCTTGAGCTTGGATATTGGAGCACTCGCTGCTTTGTACACAGGCTTCATGTCCCCGCAGCATCTACAGCGGACCGGCCAGCTGCGAGGCGACACGAATTGCCTGGAGCGCGCCTCAGGGCTCTTTGCAAGCCCGGCGCCTGCAATGCCGGACTTCTTCTGATGCTGGGGGCGTTCAGCCACGTCATATTCGACCTAGACGGCGTGCTGCTGGACACGGAACCCCTGTACACAGAAGCCACTCAGGCGGTAGTGGGAAAGTACGGCCATACCTTCGACTGGAGCATCAAAGGCGACATGATCGGTCGCAGCGCGATTGAGGGCGCGCGCTACCTGAAGGCCAAGCTAGACCTGCCCTTCACTGCGGAAGAGTATCTCGCTCGACGCAAACCGTTGCTGGAGGCGCTGTTCGAAACCGCGCCGGAAATGCCGGGAGCGCGCAAGCTGGTCGAGAGTTTGGCGCAGCGGGGCAAGCCGCTGGCCCTGGCGACCAGTAGCAGCAAAGCTCAATTCAACCTCAAGACGTCGCGGCATGCTTGGTTTTCCGCGTTTGATGCCATCGTGTGCGGAGATGATGCGCGGGTGGGAGCCCTCAAGCCGGCACCCGATATCTTTCTAGTGGCCGCTTCGGAGCTCGGTGCAGAGCCCAACGGATGCCTCGTATTCGAAGATTCCTTGGCTGGGGTTGCTGCAGCGAAGGCCGCGGGCATGCATGTGATTGCCATGCCGGATCCGCACATGAACAGTGAGCGCTACACGGAGGCAGACCTGGTGATCTCGGATTTGGTCGAGTTCGACTTGGGAATATTGGGGCTCTAACCCTCGCCTTGCGGTCCGGATTCGGGATCCGGAAGTTCCAGCCAAGAAAAGAAGGTGGTCATCTCCTTGCGCTGGCGAGGCGGCATGTACTCGAAGTTGCGTCCTCGATCGATGATCTCCCAGAAGTCCTTGCTGGTAACCCGCTCCAACTGATCGCGGATGGCTACCAGCCGCGCATTGGGTTCCGACGCCATGTCCTCGGAAATCAGCCGCGCCTTCTTCTCTTCTTTCTGGGTGAGGTAGTAGGCAGCAAGCTTGACTTGCGCTTTTCGAACCCCCAACAGTGCCTTCTCTTGGCTACGCACAGAAAGTGGGCGGTCCAACTCCAGGAACTTCTCGAGCATCTCCCGCTCTTCGTCCAAGCCCAACTCGTGGCTGTATTGGCAGAGCGCCGATACGTCGTAGGCGACGGTCTCCGTGACGAAGGTCAGCTTCATGTCGAAACTGACGTGCCCGTAGTAGAGCATGTGCTCCACGGCCTCCAACGCCATCGAGGCGTTCTTCTGCCTCAAGAACGCTTCAACCAGCAGCCGATACTGATTGAGCACGTTGTACGCGGTGCGGACGTCCTTGGCGTTGAGGGTGGCACGCATGTAGGAGTTCATGAAGCGCAGGACCAGGCGCATCAGCTCCTCGTCTTTCGCCTCTCCCGCTGCCTCTCCCACATAGCGGGTGTCGATGGCGACGAGGTAGCAGATATCCCGCATGCTACCCAGCGCCTCGTTGTAGATGCCCAAGTATTGGCGCATGACCTTCCACTCGACCCAGGTGCGGCGCTGCTCCAGGTCATGAAGGCTCTCGGGGTCCATCGCGACGAAGTCGGGGTTTTGGCGAATGCCCGGCCCAATCTGGAACCACACGTCAGAGGCGTTTGGCTTGACGGGGATGTAGGCCACCGCGAAATCTTTCAGAGCGTCTACCGCGCCGCTGGCGATGATCTTGTCTTTGCCAGATATGGAGTTGCTGGTGATGTCCGTCAGCTCTTCCATGGAAGAGAGGGTGTCCGCTTGGGCTTTGGCGCAGACTGGAGGTTCGTTGACCTCCGCGCCCTCAGACGCCACCCGCACGGCGTCTTGGCGGATGCGCGATATGATGTTGTTGGGCTCGAGAAACCAGAACACGTAGCCAAAATAGGGCGCCATCAGCACGAGCCCTGCGGTGGTGGCAAGCATCATCATCAGCAGTGCGGTGCGTGGCACGTAGTCTGATTGCAGAGAGACGCTCAGCCAAACGCCGCATACGCACGCCACGACGTAGAACGCCATGACCGAGAGATTGATGCGGTCCCTCAAGAACATGGCGGCGACGCCGGTGTAGCGTTCCGCAGACAGCTGCACGATGATGCTGACGACGGTGATGACGATGCCGAAGACAGCCGCGATCATTCCCGCCAGGGAGCTGACTGCGTCGGTGATGCTCCCCGGGTCGAAGCTCAGATAGCGCTTCAGCGGATTGAAGCCGACACCACCGGCGCGGAAGTAGTCGAAAGCGTAGAACGCCCAGAACACCGCCAGAGCGGTGGACGTCAGCAGGACGACTGGCACCAGCCACTGCCGGCGGAAGCTTGGGCGCTCGTCGCTCATCGGAGTGGCACTTTTATCACGGAAGTGCCCCCACAAACGCCGGCCGCCGAGGCTCGGAAGGAGCGCTGGGCGGCCTTTTTTGGCGTTTTTTGCTCAGTCCACAGCTGGCAGGCGCTGCGGCATGCGTCGAAGGGTCCCGTGGGAACAGCCGTGGCTATGGTTGTGGCCATCGACCTGCGCATGCCGTGGAACTCCCACGAACTGCAGGAAAGGGCCCAGGCTCTCGACGCAAGTGGTGGTGGTGGAGGCGATACCAACCCGCACCCGTGTCCGTGGTTTCGTAGGCCAGGTACCCACCTTGTTACAAGACGCTGGGGGGAGCCACCCCGTGGCGCAGAGCGACGGCATCGCGGCTTCCACCAGGGGACCGATCTGGCCATCTACGCCAATCACTCGAATGGTGTTGCTGGTCAGCAGGGCGCCGAGGAAAAGGGTCGTTCGCCACAGGTCGAGCAGGTGGGGCGGCTTGGTACAGTGGTACTGGTCAGCTCGGCCGCTGGTGTGCTCACAGACAGAGCGTCGGTAATTGTTGGGCGTGCCGACTTGGTAGTACGCGATGTCCATATCGAAGCCGTTGGTGTGCGTACCCGGTGGGTGCCCCGGATCCGGGGGGTTCTTGAACATCCCAGGAATGGCGCCGTTGGCCTCGGACATGTCACCCAGACCCAGGGGCTGGCCGTTGCCATTGGCCCAGGTCTTGGACTTGCACTCCACGTAGGCCGTGGCCCACTTGACCAGCATCTGCATGTCCTTGCGGGCATAGCTTCGGTACTGGTTGGCTGCGGTCTCGCCGTTGAGGGGGTAGTCGGTGTAGCCCGGCCCATCTTCGGCATGAACGCCGACAGGGCGCCGCAGTCGCTGGCGTTGCAGTCCCGCTGGGGCAGAGTGCAAGTGGGTCCGGGACCGGGTGGAGGACCCTTCTGCAGGTCCGGAATGCACTTGCCGCTAACCGTGTCGCACTTCAAGCCGTTGGTGCAGGAACCGGGGGTGCAGGGTGCCGCTTCGCACTTGCCTGTGGTTGGGCTGCATACTTCGCCCGGGTCGCAGTCCGCGGGCCCTTGACACGCGGGTACGCAGGCGCCCGCTGCGTGGCACGCATAACCGCTGGGGCAATCGCTCTTTTGCGCGCAAGTCTTGAGACACAGGGTGCTGCTGCTCGTGGTTTCGAAGCAATCGCTACCCGTCGGGCAGGCTCCATCAGAGCAGCCGCGAATCGTGCAATAGCCGTTGGGCCAACCGCTCGCGTCCTGTAGGCACTCGGCGCCCGGGCTGGTGCCGCAATCGGTGTTCTGGTTGCACGTGGCGCCGATCGCGCCAGGTGGTGGCGTCGTGCTGCCGCCCGAGCCACCTGTACCCGTCGACCCACCGGGCCCGCCGCCGGCCCACCCGAGCTACGCCGAGCAAACGCACCAGCCGACACCAGAACAGAAACGATTGTCTTCATAGTCACGCCCACCGTGTCGAGAGAGGTGCGCGCATGTGGTACAATGTAGGTGCGACTTCAAGCGACCTTTGGCGCCGTGAACATTTCCCTTTTTATTTCAGTCGCTTGTGATCCCGACCTTCGGCACCCGGCAAGGCCAAGGGGCTGCCCGAACGCTCAGTCACCGCGAAGGGCGCCGACAATGGCATCGAAATCTCGATCGAGTACCGTCTTGCGGCCGTCGGCGGCAGCGTGCTGACACGCTGCGTCACACAGCTTGCGCAGGTGGTCCGACAGAGGCCGAGTCACGCTGTCCGAGGTGTTCATTCCGGACCGAGCTCGCACGTAGGCCTTGAGCTTGGAGACCACGACCAAGACGTCCCTGGGAACGTCGTCACTGACACCCGTAACGACCTTGCGTCGCCGCTCGGTCGCTTGCTCCCTGCGCATTGCTGACTCTTCTTCCTTTTGCTTTTGCTCCGCCTGCTGTTGGAGCAACGCTTCTCGAGTGGGCGCGGTGGCGCTTTCTGCCCACGCGTCTCGGTGCCGCATGGTCGGCACATGAGCGTCCCAGCAAGGCACGGAGCAAAAGAAGAGCGCTGTCTTGGCGCGATTGCAGGTCGAGACACTGCACCGGAAGTAGTCTTGTCCGAACGCGATCGGTTTTCGACACGTGCTGCAAACACAGAACTGATCGCTCATTCTTCGTCTCGCTTCTACGCGTCTGGTTCGCCCGTACGAATCGAACGCGTAATCAATAGCAGGTACAGCACCCGCTTGACCATCTCCCTGTCCGGAAAGCCGGCTGCCAATTCCGCTAGAGTCGCGTCGCCGAGTTCGATGCTGTCGACGATCGCCAGTTCCTGAGGCAAAAAGCCCATTTCGTCCACGTCGGCATTCTCGTCCAGGACGAGCGTGCCCTTCGTCAACGTCGAGAGGAGGCGCTGCATGGCGTCTCGTTCCGGGTGCAACCTGAGTGCGTGCGCAACCAGCGGAACCAGCGCCGTTTGGGCGTCTACTCTGCCCCAAGTGTCCTCGGCCAAGTCCACATCTGCATAGAAGGCATACCCCGTCTCCGGCGGGAGACTGAAGAGCCTCGCCAGTCGCTGCTGAAGTTGCCGGGTGCGTATGGGTACCAGATCCATTTCGATTGCGATGGCAAACTCCAGGAGTTCGGCTTCCAGCAAGGCCTCGTCGGTGGGCGGTTGCGAGATGGGATCAGCGTGCAGGCGATCGGCGTCGACTATCCCAGCTTCGATCAGGGCCTCGCTGAGGGGAAAGCTGCCGTCGGCCAAACATGCCTTGGTAGGAGAGCCGGCCTCGAATCCCACCGCATGCTCGACGCCCTCGCCTTGGCTCGCCCCTGGCTGTCGCAGTACGAGGCTGCCGGTCAGGCCTCGTCCTCCAATGAAGAGAAGCAGGTGCGATAGTGGTGTCCTGGCGAGCGTCCCGGATGCGCTAGGCTCCTCATCGTCGGGTGTGAACACCACGGGTTCGAGGGGCGGCGCTGGCTCTACCGGTCGACCGCTGACCACTGGCTCGGGAGGCGGGGCGGGCGGCTGGGACACCTCGTGCTGTGCAGCACGGATCAGCTCGAGAGGTGAGAACGCCGCGACCGTTGGAGACTCTTCGCTTGGTATTTCGCTCAATCTCACGGCCGCTACCCGCCGCGACTCCGGGGACCCGGACGGGGGTGCGCGCCGAGAGGACCGCGATGATGACGTCGGTTCACTCCCCGGAGGCCCGGAGCGCGGACCGCTGTCCGGGGAACGGCTTGGCGCCGGTGGCGCGCTGCGCCGGCCCGAGGACCCCGATCTCGGGTCCGGACGGCGGGATGAGCGAGCAGGTGGAGGAACTGTCGGCGTGCCTTCCACCGCGAGTTCAACGGCCCGCGCCAACCGCGGATCCGGGTCGCGCACAACCGCAACCACCTGCCGTTCCGTTTCCAGGCGCAAGTCCACGATCTCCACAGGAGAAATGTCGTTGCCGTCCCGGTCCACGACCAACTCGACGGTCGGGCGTACGAAGTCCACGGGGTTCTCGCTGGTCCGCACCACCACGCCACGTTGGCCGGTGTTGAGCTCGACCGGAGTCCCACTCGGGAACAGCCCGAGCGCGCCTACCAAAACCTGGATCATCACGAGATCCGTCGGGTCTCGCGCCTCCTCCTTCATCCACAGAATCACTTCGTCGGGCGTCGGCTGGCGACTGGCCCCCAGATCCGGCGACATCAACTCATTGAAGCGCTGGGCAGTGGCAACGATACGGGAGGCCGCGGTCGTGCGCCGCTCGCCCGCATAGGGCTGGCCCAACTCGTCGCGGAGCCGGAGCCAATGCGCTTCGTAGGCGACAACGCTACGCACCATCGACGCCGGGCGCAAGTGCCCAAGAGCAGTCAGCACCAGCGCCGTCGCTGGTGGCAGACGCGCCATTTCGTCGTCTGTCAGGCGGGGAGTTACCCCACCTTGATCCGAAAGCCCAACAGTGCCGGTAAGCAGTGCGTGAGCAACGTCCATGAACAAGGCGGCCATGGCGATGCGAGACAACGCACTCAGATCCTCAGTAACCTGACGACCCATGCACACGGCTAGGATGGCTCGGTTGACGGCGCGACCTGCGGCGTCATGGTTGAGGCTGCGAACTGCCGTCACGCCGATAAAGGCCGGCGTGTCGCCCTCGGAGAGCGAGACCAACTTCTGAGCCAGTCGTTTCGCTTCATGGGGCAAGCGGTAGTTCCCGGCGCTCAAGTTGTCGAACACCTTGCGCATCACCACGATGCTGGACGCATAGGTACGAAGGATCTGTTCTTCCGGCGTCAGCTCTTCTTCTTCTTGAAGTAGAGAGCTGTCGACTCGCCGCATACGAATCAGCGGCGTCGGTCGGAAGACGCCGTCCTCCACCTCTGGGCTATTGCCGGGCTGGAAAATGCGAGCAAGTTCGCGCAAGTCGTCTTGGGTTACATCGGGCGAGATCAGAATCTCAGATAGCCCAAGCCCATCGAGCATGGAGCCAAGCTCCAGAGCCACTTCGTACTCGGCACGGGAGGCCTTCAACAACTGACCAGCCACGAAAACCGTCCCCCTGGAGAACAGCAAGGAGAGGGGTTGGGACGTTTGGGCAGAGAATCCGCGAATCGCTTCGGTCGCTTGGTCGAGCTGTTGGACGAACGCCATGTTGTCCAAGGCGTGGAACTGGGCAACGCGGATCAGACGGAAAATCTGTAGCGCCATGGTGGTCCCCAGCTCGCGAACTTTGGTCTGCTTCGCAAGCTGATGAACGTTGTCCTGGACGATACCCTCGCCCAGGACCGTCTCAGCGCCCTCTACGCTATCGACCTCAGCCAACAGTGCCCCCCGTCAGTCGTTGCCGCAGGGCCGCAGCAGCTCGGCTTGCTGCGGTCTTGACGGCCTGGCTGTTCGACCACTTGGTGGCGGTCTTGTCCAACTCGGCCACCGCTTCTGCAGTCGTCGCCAATGCCCCGAGCATGTCGATGGCGACCACGCGGGTGTCGTCCACACTCTCCCGAGTGATGAGCGGCACCTTGCCAGCAATGTCCATGGCAACCTCCTCCGCCCGCGCTGGCGACAGCGCCCAGAGGGTCTCGAAAGCAAGCCGGCGCTCATCCACTGGGATTTTGTGGAACGCGTTTGCATTGATGTACTGCACCAGCGGAGGACCAGCTTCCTTCAACTTGAAGCGCTGCATGGTCCGGAGGGCAGCAGCTCGCACGGCCGGGTCTTGGTCCTGGCAGAGTCTGGCCAGCTCATCGCGCAGGCCTTCCGCGTTCCCAGCGGCACGCACAGCAATAGCTTCAACCCGCAACTCCGGCGACGGGTTGTCCTCCACCGCTTTCAGTGCCTGCCGGGATTCATCACTGTTCAGTTTCGCCAGAATCGCCAGCACGGACCGCCCGCGTACCGGATCGGCATCTCGCAATATCTCGGCCAACGTGTCCTCATTGCCTGTGGCGTGGCGATGCAGGTAGTAAACGAGGGCATCTCGGATGGGCGCCACCTCTGCGCGACCCAGCGCTTCGAGAACCACGTCGAAATGCTCGGACTCCAGATCCGCAAGCAATTCCGTTAGAAACGGTCCGCCCCGCCCTACCCGCTCTTGGTCACTCTCCGGCACTGGGCGAGCCATGGTTTTCAGCACTAGGGTCAACGTTTCGGGGTCGAACATAGCCCTAACCAATCGCGCTTTGGGTTCAGCACCACTGCGACGGACTACCGAGACGAAGACATGCGCCAATAGACTGAGTGCCGTCATCAGCGTATCGGTGGCGGCGTGCTCGTGCAGAGTCGCGCGCAATGGCAGAGCCGCAAGCTCGTCCTGATCGTTTTGCAGCGCGTCCGCGATTGCGTGAGCCAGGACGTCGACGAAACGCGAGTTCCACTCCTGCTCGGGCAGATCCAGGGCTCGGGTGATAGCCTGCTTCTTGCCCGCGTCCAAAGCCAATGCAGCGTCAGAGCGCACGGCGCGCAGCGCCATTTGTCGCGCAGCAATCATGGCCGCTTTCTCTTCAAGACCGATCAGCTCGACACTTAGGTTCGCGGCGCCGCGATTCTTCTTGCCTCCGGCTACGGCCTTTGCGGCTTCGTCCAAGATCTCGTCGAACTGACCGCGGGCGTAGTCGTCCATGGCGGTCACAGCCAAGAAGCTACTGACGACTCGATACTGGACGTGCTCGAGCTGCCGCTCCCAGAACGCCGTGGCCAAATCGTCTTCAGGAGCGAAGTCCCGCAACGGGTCTCGTCGCATGAGATCGATCAGCGCGCGAATTTCGTCGACGCCGATGCCTTCGGTCAACGTGAACTCTCGGAAGCCACTCGCAAACAAATTGTAGGGAATATCGTCGAAGGGATGCAGGGGTTCCCACACACTGACACCGCGCCTCACGAAGGAATGGGGCCGTACCTGCCACGTCAAACAATCTGGGTCAGCGCTGAGAACGCTTTGCATCGTCTCGTGAACGACCTGCATGTGGCCCTGGGTCACTCGATGCTCCCAGCCGTATTGCCGCACCGTGGCCAACGCCTTTTCGACCCGGCTGAACACACCCGCAACAGCAGCGCCGTGCTGCTCATCCTCCTCGGATGCCGCGACGGTCGCGGCGGCTCCTGCTTCAGCGATGGCGGCGAGCAAGGCGCTCTTGGCGCGGGGGGCCGGGGCCTTGGCCGGTTTAGCGTCCCCGGAAGCCTTCGCGAGAACTCGCGCGATTTCTTCGCGCATCTCTGTCGCTGTCTGAAAACGGTTGCGTGGATCCCACTGCAGCGCCCGATCCACGAGCGCGACGACATCGGCGGGCAACTCCCGCGCCCGGCGGGCAATGCTGGGTGCAGGGCGCGTCGCCGCCAGGACGAACGCTTCTTGGTGGGATCGGCCCTCGTGCAACCGCTTACCCGAAAGCATGGCGTGCAACATCGCACCGACGCTGAAGATGTCGGAACGCCCGTCGATCCGCTCCGCTGAACCCAATGCCTGCTCGGGTGCCATGTAGGCGGGCGTCCCCAACGCGGTCCCGACCATGGTCGGGTCGACGCCCGCCTCTCGCTTCTTCGCCACGCCGAAGTCGATGACTTTGACGAACCCCGACTCAGTGATGAAAATGTTCGACGGTTTCAGATCCCGATGAACGATGTTCTGGTTGTGGCATTCCGAAAGGAAGTCCAACACTCGGTCCGCAACCTCTAGAGCGTATTCCAGTGGGACTTTCCTATCGTGGTTCTTCCAGAGTCGTTCGAGGGTGATCCCCTCGAGCCGTTCCATCACGAAGAAGGGATCACCATCCTCGCTGAGCCCTTCTTCGAAAACGTCGACGCGCCCCGGGTGGTCCACCGCAGCCGTGAGCGTCGCCTCACGACTGAACCGGTTCTTGATGCTGTCGTTGGAAGAAAGCTTGGAGTGGAGGATCTTGACTGCCACCGGCTTTCCGCTCGGGTTCTGGCTGGCGTATACGGCGGCCATGCCACCGATACCGAGCAAGCTCTCGAGCGTGAATTTGCCCGCAATCACTTGCCCAATGCGTGATTTCGCATCCCCCGTCTGGCTCGCGGGCTCCTCTGCCATCTTAGAAGGACAGCTATCGTAGAAGGTTGTGCTGCTACCGCAAGGGGACATTCCAGGTCGGCGAGCGGCGCTAGGGCGCGGGACAAAGGGGCGCTTTTGTCCGCCTATCGGCGTCGCGGCCGGCGACGCCGCTGGGCTCGGCGCAAAACGAAGGCGATCGCGCACAACCCCATGCCCAGGATGCTGGCGCGGGGTCTGCGTCGCGGCCCGCTAATGCGACAATCGCCCCCGCCGGAATCTCCGGAGCAGCCACCACCGTCCGACGTGTCACCGCTGCAACCTCCCCCGTCCGAGCTGCTCGAAGTGTCGCCGCTGCAGGCGTCTCCGCTGCCAGAATCAGAAGTATCACCGCTGCAAGCCCCATCGCCGCTGCCGGAGTCCGAGCTGTCTCCGCTACAGCCATCGTCACTGGAAGACGAAGAGGAATCACCACTGCAAGAGCTGTCGCTTTCTGCGGAGCCGCCGCAGAAGAAGCCCACGTCAGTATGACTCCCCTCATCGACGTACTCGGGTTCATAGGGCTCCGGCGCCGGAGGGACGTAGCCTCCGCCGGACGCGTTTCCAGTGCCCGTTGGATAGCCGCCTCCGCCTCCTCCGCCGCTGCCACCGGAGCCCACGGAGCAGCCCGAGGTGTCCGCGGCGACAGCAACCGTCACCGGGGAAACTGTCTTAGTCCCCGCTCGACTCAGCGTATGAGTACCAGATTTGGCATCTATCCGAGTCGCCATGCGGGTGATCCGTACGCTCGAGAGGTTCTGCTCCGAAAACGCCGCCGCGAAATCGTCGGCGTCGCCGCAAGCGATGTTCTCGGCCACGATTTGGCCTGCGCCTGCAGTCGCATCACAGGCAGGCGCGGTGCCCGGCACCACCGCAAGAGCGCCCGGGGCGCAGTAGCGGGCCAGGGTTGCACCCTGTTTGCCCGCATCCCTAGCGTCCCAGACGGGAATCAGACATTCATCCGCCTTCTTTGGGGTCTGCCCCGCAAGGTGTGCACGAGAGAAGTAGGTGTGCACCGCCGGCGCAATGGTCCCAGAGCCACCGGGCAACAGAACCCACTGAAACAAAGGGCTGGTGCCCGTCGCCTCCACGACGTGACGAAGCTCGCTGTCGAGCAAGAGCTGGCGCCGGCTGCGGTAGTCACTGGCTCCGGTCAGAACGGTCCAGGTGGGCATCACATCCACGGGCTCAATCTCGTCACCGTTCAAGCGGCCACGCTCCGCGTCGACCACGTACAAGAGGACCTCCGTCGCGAGTCCTGCAAACGCGACGGAAAGCGGAAGGATGCTGGAAGTTGAGGAACTGACGACTCGCAGGGTCTCCGTGCGCATTTTCGGTTTAGCCTTGTCGAAGGTGAGCAGCATGAAGCGCTTGCCGGAGCTCGAGACGGCCAGGGCGTCCCGGTCGTCGCTCGTGAGAGCGAGGCCGCGAGCCAGTGCTGCACCCTCGAGTTCACCAAGATCAGCCGCATGCACGACTTCCTTGGGAAACGTGGTCGGAGAAGTGTCCGAGAGAAGCGCCGCATCCACCGACGATGCGTTTGTGGCTCCGCACGCGAGGGTGGCCGGGGGTGGTACGATGCGGGGCGCCGTTGAATCGTCCAAAGCGTCGAAGAACCCCTCGGCCGCGGGATCCATGCGAGAGCCCGGCGCGACGGGCATCACGACGCCAAACTGGCTCGCGGCCCCCGAAACGGTCGCCCGCAAGAAGAGCGTGGTCCGGCTGGGGGCCCGAGCCAGAGCGATTTCCAGGTGCTCCGCATTTGCCTTCCCAGTGTTGGGCGACAGCACTCGTCCCAGAGCATCGGCTGGACTGGCCTGGAGGCAAACACCCAGGCCGATGAGTGCCGAAACGCGCCTGAGAGAGCAGGAAGCCATAGCGGCGTACACAGCTGCAACGACCGTGCCCCAGATAATGTGTCGCGTTTCTAGGTACTTGGGCTCTACGGGAGCGGTGGATCGTGAACCGAAGGCGTGTGGTGGTTCTGAGACAGGTGGGGGCCGGTTTGCCGCGGCAGCTCGGCCTCGGCCCGCATGGACCACCGGCGGGCCGCCTCGAGATCTGCAGGCTCCAACGCGGCGAAGGGGGCTTCGCCGAGGGCCTGGCGCCACGGGACGCGACCCAGGCCACCATCCCGAAGCCGATGGATCAAACGCAGGCTCTGAAGCCCATCGAAGCTCCCGCAGACCTGGCGCTGCCTGACGTCTGGGTTCTTACTTGCAGTCGCCGCTACCTCCAGAGCGCGCAGCAGCCTCGACTGAGTCAGGAATTGCAGCACGATCTCGGCAGAGGAAGTCGGCAATTCATTCAAGGTGGCGTACAGCGAATCCACGCGGCCATCCTGCGCAACCCGCAGGACGCCACGTTGGACGATGCCGAGGTGCGTAAACGCATCGGGGTGCAGCAAGTGAAAAGCCCCGGGCCCCTCCCAGTCCCGATCGATCTGCATCACAGCAGGACCTGTACCGAACAAGACACGCTCACTCCAGCGGGACTGAAGGACTACCGGTTCCAGCGCGGGCCGCGCCCCGTACCCTACCTTCAGTGCTTTGTTAACGAGATGAAAGTCCTCCCCGGCGGTGCGCTTCGGCACTCCGCGCACCTGCGCGTAGGCAAGCGCCGGAATGGACAGTGTGCTCCCAATGGTATGCAAGGCATAGGGAGACTGGGCGAAACTGAGCCCAAGCACATGGTACCGAAGGGAGAGCTCGTAGGCGCAAGTTGCCTGATGTAAACGCGGGCTCTCGCTCTCTGCATGATGGTACGGCGCTGCGATGATTCCCGCTTCCGAGTAGCGGTTCAGAACAGAGAAGTAGTCCTCCGGCAAGGTGGCGTCTGCGTCCGTGCCGGCCAGGATCGACGTCTCCAGTGCACCGCGTGCAAAAAGCCCGAGTGCAAGATCGAAACCGATCTTGCGAGCGAGCCCCACACCCTGCTTCGGCGGAAGGAAGCGGGGAGCCTGTCCGCGGTCCACGACCAACAAGTCCATATCCCGCGCCTCCACCAGGCACACCCCCTCTGCCGGCTCGGCCAAGACAGTACCCGCGTGCTGAAGCGCCTTCACCAGACCGAGGTTTGCAGCATGCAGCTCAGCCCTGGCCTGGGCCGCCGCATTGACGACCACGATGACGAGCACCCGCCCTCGGGCCCGCGTGATCGCGGCCTCGTAGCGTTGGAGAAACGTTGGTGCTTCGGCTAGCGCCGGCACGACCAAGACTTGCGACCAAGTGCCGGGCAGCTGTGCGGCGTAGCGGGCCTCGGGCTCGGCGTAGCGCGCCAAGTAGCGCTCTAGGACGAGCCGCTCTCGGGAGGACATGACTCAGTGCACGGCCGGGCGCAGCGGCAAGTCCGCCATCAGCTTCGCTTCAACGTCCAGCATCTCGTCGGCACGGTCCTGCACGACGCGCTCCGGGTAGTAGAGACGGGCCAACCGAAAGAACAGGCCATGATGCCGCGCCTCGGCTTTGGTCAGATCGTGGTAGATGCCCTTGAGGGTCGGGTCCTGCAGCCCGTCCGCTACGAGGCCCAGCCGTTCGCAGCCTCTGGCCTCTACGACGCCCGCAACTAGCAGTCGGTCCAACAACAGCCACTCGGAGCCGGTGCGGGCGAGCTGCCGAAGGCCCCGCACGTAGTCGTCTCGGTAATCGTCGGCCAGGACCAGGCCACGCTTCGCGCACAAGCGGTAGACGATGTGGAAGTGCTCGAGTTCCTCTCTGGAAAACTCGATCAACGCGTCGAGCATCTCGGCTCGATCCGGGTACTTCACGACTAGAGACATGCCCGTGGCGCTGGCCTTGCGCTCGCAGGCCGCGTGGTCCACCAAGAACGCGTCGAAGTCCCCGAGGACAACCTCTATCCAATCTTTGGGCGTGGGAGCGCGCAAGTCGAGCATGTTGTTGCTCGCTTCGTTTGTTGCGCGCAGCGCCGCGCGTCAAGCTGCGTTTTCAGCGCCCGCAGCTCAGCACCAAGAACCCCTTGGCATCCACGACCACAACTCGTCCCGCGACGATGATCGGACTGTGCAGGACCCCCTTGGCGCCGGTGGGCTGGCCGCGCCAGGTTTCACGACCCGTGGCCAAGTCGAGCAGCGCAAGCTCGCGACCCTCGCTGGTGATCACGCTGCGGCTGCCCTGTGCCACGGCGAAGGTGGAGGAGCGAAAGAGCTCCGTCCGTCGTAGTTCCTTGGAGGGGCGACGCCAGACTTCCTTCCCGGTTTGAGCATCGAAGGCGAGCAGCGTCCCCGTCTTGGTGCGAAGCAGGATGCGGCCGGCAGCAATCGTCGGCGCCTCCGCCTCGGCGGCGTCGACGGCGGTACGAAAGAACACTTCTCCCGCTGCAAGCGAGCGCGATACGAGGTGGAAGGACCTGCGGCTGACTTCGCGCTCGATGACATAGACTCTGCCCGCATAGGTGCTGATTCTGCTCGCCGGAATCGCGTCGGCTCTCCACAGCCGTCGGCCGTCCTTCGTACTAAAAGCGAAGATCCCACTTGGCTCATTGGGGCGGGTGTCCAAAGTCTGCAGCAGCGTGGAGGCATTCAGTGCGATCCCACCGGCTCGGTCCAAGTAATCCTCTCGACTGACTCCGAGGGTGTTTCGGGTCCACAAGGGCGCGCCCCCGGATTCCAGCGCTCCGACGTAGAGCTTTGGGCCCGCGATATGCCACGTGTTGTTGGCAAAGAGGTTTCGTTGGTCCGTGAGCACCTCACCCCAGGAGTCCAGGCCACGGTCCACTTCGCGGCGGCCAGTGCCGCGTTCCAAGATATACAGGCCGTCATCGTTCAACACGACGCGGTCGAGGACGATCGCTGGCCAGTGATGGCGCGTGATGTCCACATGACTGTCGAAGGTCCACTTCAACTTGCCGGTGAAGTCGACAGCCATCACCGCCGGGGACTCGCCCAGCCTGGCGCTGGCATATAGCGTTCGACCATCCGACACTACGTGGTGGATCCGTGCTGGTCGGTGAAGCAGATCCGGCGGCTGAAATCGGAACTCCAAGGAGAGGGGGCTGCCGCAGCAAGCCTTCGACGCATTGCTGCGCTGGGGGTCGTGGGCCAGCACGGGCCAAACGTCGCGCGGGCACGTCTGAGCTGCCAGGGTCCGCCGCACGCGGTCCTGCGCCGTCGGCAGAGCGCGCTCGAGGGCTGGCATGGGTTCCTGGGACGCGCACGCACTCGCAGCGATCACGAGAGCCAAGGCCACCCCCAGATGCACGCCAGGACGTTGCATGTCGAAAACCGGCGTATCGTGCCATAGACTGCGCGGCGGGTCGCGAAGCATGCAGTGGACGTACTTGGGACACGCGGGTTGGCTTGCAGAGGCAGGGGGAGTTCGTCTGCTGTTCGATCCGCTTTTGGAGGAGACCCACTACGGCGGCGTGTTCGAAACCGTGCCCCGCCGAAGGCTCCTGGCCAAAGCTCTGAAGCCCGATTTCATCTTCGTGTCCCACGCTCACCCAGATCACTTCGACGTTCAGAGCCTGGTGCTGCTCGCGGATTTCGATCCGGATAGCGTCCTGCTTTCGCCGGACCCTTGGGTCTGCAACATCGCCACCCGAGCCGGTTTTCGAACCTGCCAGGAGCTTGCACCCGGGCAGCGGGTACAACTCCAGGGCGCGGACGTCGTTGCCACGCCGTCGCTGGCTGCAGAGCCCGAGTGCGGCTTCTTTGTCGCAGGCGACAGCGCCTGCGTCTGGAATCTCGTGGACTGCGTGTTCTCGAGCCCCCAGGAGGTCGAAGCGCTGGCTCGGGCGAGCTTGGATGCGACCAATACCGAAACCCTGGATGCAGCGCTGATCCGTTGGCAGCCCCTCAAAGAAGTCGACGCAATCTTGGGCAACAGCCTCGGCTTTCCCTTCGACGCCTACAACACCCTGCTGCAAGAAGCTGCCGCGACGGGCGCTTGCACTCTGCTCGCGAGTAGCTCCGCAACGCGCCACTGCACGGCCTACGAGCACATGAACGCGCTGGTCTACCCGGTGCATCCCGAGCGCTTCGTGCGGGACCTGAGCCAGGTAGCCCCAAGCCGGAACATCGTTTTCCCGGAACTCGGTCAGAGCTTTCGCGTCGCCAATGGGCGGGTCAGCCCCCAAGCCGGAGCCTCGTCCCTGCTCGCGGATGTGGGCCCGGACCATCCGCCTCTTTTTCACCCAACTGCATTGCTGCCCATGGAGGGAAGTACGGACGACGCTGACTCGCATCGGGAAGAGATCACCACCTGGGTGCAATCGCGCTTGTTGCCAGGGCTTTCAGAGCAAGAACCCTCAGCTTCGCTGCTCTTGGTTCTCGAGGTCCTCACCGGAGCCGCGCCTCTGCACTTCTGCATCGAGCTAGACCATGCGGGAGCTCGCCTGAGCGACCGCCCTGCGCACGACTACGACCTGCTCAACCAGGTCACCTCGGATGACCTCGTGAGCGTGCTCCGGGGCCAGGCTGCCTGGGGCGAGCTGCTCCTGTCTGGCCGGCTGCGGGTCGTCGACCGCGCGTACACCGTGACAGCGCAGCTGTCGCGCATCTCGTTTCTACCGACCTTCGTGTACTACGGGCTGAGTTACGAAGAGAGCGAGCGCAGAGTCACCGAAATGCGGCTGGACGCGGCATTGAAAAGGCTCGCGTCGCGAAAAGGTGCCTAGTCGTCGTCCTTCGGCACCGCGACCTTGAGGCAGACCCGGGGCCTCGGCGCCGGTTTCGGCGGTTCGGCCACTTTCAGACACACCGACGGCTCCGGCGGCTTGGTGGGATCCGGCACAGGAGTCGAGGCCGTGGGCGACGCGGACGCGGTCGGCTCGGCCTGAGCCTCCGGCTGCGGCTTGGGCGGTGGCTCCAAGCAGGGCATGGGTGCAGCCGCGTCCTCGCGTTGAGGCTGGGCGATGTTCAGGCAGACTTTCGGATCTTTGTCGCAACTGGTAGCGGCAATGCCCGCGAGCGCCGAAGCGATGAAAAACTTGCGCCGGGCGAGAATCGCGTCCCGATCCCGGCTCGCGCCCTGCGGCTTTTTCTCGTCCTTGTCGCCACGGCCGGCGTCGTCTCCGCCCATGCAGGGCAGTTTCGCATTTCCGAGAAGTGGAACAAAGTCGCACGCACAGGGATTTTTGCCATACTGCCCGGCTCGTGGACTACGTAGGTCGCATTTATCGCCCACCCAGTGAGGCCAAGAGCTTGCTGCTGCAAGTGACGGTGGGCTGCAGCCACAATCGCTGCAGCTACTGCGACATGTATCGGGACAAACGCTTCCAAGCCAAACCTTGGAAGTTGATCGAAGCGGACATTCTGGAAGCGAAGGAAATGGGGCCGCGCTTCTCACGCGTCTTTCTATGTGACGGTGACGCCTTGATTCTGAACAGCCGCCGTCTGTTGCAAGTACTCGAGGGCATCTCCGAGCACCTGCCCTGGGTGAAGCGCGTCGGCGTGTATGGCGACACGCGCAGTGTCGGCAACAAGACCGAGGCCGAGCTCAGGGAGCTACAGTCCGCGGGGCTTGGTATCGTCTACCACGGGATGGAATCGGGCTCGGACGAGGTCATGCGCCGCATCGACAAGGGCGGGACCCGCGCAGAGTGCGAAGCTACGGCGGACAAGCTGCGCGCCGCCGGCATCACCCATTCCGTGATGGTGCTCCTGGGAGTCGGGGGCGTCGAGCTCTCAGAGGTGCACGCAAAAGAAACGGCCAGCGCCCTGACCCGGATGGATCCGCCCTACGTTGGCGCCCTCACCACGACCGTCGTGCCAGGCACGCCCCTGGCCGAAGCTGAGAGCCGTGGCGAGTTCACCCTGCCCGACAAGTTCGGGCTTCTCGACGAACTCTTCGTGATCGTCAATGAAAGCGAGCTATCGCAATGCCGTTTTTCCGCAAATCATGCGAGCAACTACCTGCCATTGACTGCGAATTTGCCGGAGCAAAAGGCGCAACTGATCGCCGAGCTCACGCAGATCTTGAGCGAGCGCGACGACCGCATTCTCAAACCCGAGTGGGCGCGCGGACTCTGAGCCTGGCTGCGGCCCTCTTGGGAGCGGCGGCCTGTGCTCACGGCCCCGCGCCAGAGCCAAAGACAGCGGACACAGCGGGAGTTCAGCCAGCCGCCAAGCACTGTCCCGTGGAAACCGCCGAACCCAGCGGACACGAGGCGCATGCTTCAGCCGATTGCCCAGAGCCCGAAGCACACCCAAAGAGCGGTCCTCAGGCGAAGGCAAATCCACTGGGCCACGGTCCGCACAGTGTTCACGATCACGGCTCACACGGTCACGGCCACGGCTCCCACCCGCCCCACCACCCCGTAGACCATACCTGCCCTACTGCGGATCACCGCTTCGACGACCCCGCGAAATGGGCCAAGGTGTTCGACGACCCGGCTCGCGACGCGTGGCAGAAGCCCAAAGCGGTAGTGCAGGCCTTGACCCTTGCCTCCGGGGACAAGGTCGCGGATATCGGGACTGGTACCGGCTACTTCGTGCCACACCTGGCAAGCGCGGTACCCAAAGGGCATGTGTTCGCGATCGATGTCGAGCCCAAGTTGCTCGAACACGTAAAAAAGCGCGCAAAAGCCGCGAAGCTCTCGAACGTTTCGACCGTCCTGGCGGGCAAGAACGACCCGAAGCTACCAGCGGGTGTCAACGTTGTCCTGCTCGTTGACACATACCACCATATCGGAAAACGAATGGACTATTTCCGCGGCGTGCAAACAGAGCTGGCTCCCAAGGGGCGCGTCGTCATCGTGGACTTCCGCATGGGCAAGTTGCCCGTAGGTCCCCCCGACTCCCACAAGCTGCCGTCGAAGACCGTGCAGCAGGAAATGACCACCGCCGGCTACGCATTATGCAGCGATCGGGACATCCTGCCTCATCAGTACGTGCTGGTCTTCGCCCGCCCCGGGCAGTGTCCGTGAACTGACGTAACCGGCGCCCCGGCTGGGTCAGCGCGGCACGTGGCGATCGAGAAACGCATAGGTATCCGCCCAACATCGCCTCGCGTTGGGCCTGAACACAAGCGCATGGAAAGCGTGCACCTCACCCGGATAGAGCTTTGCCTCACAGGGCACGCCCATGCGCGTCAGGGCTGCCTCCAGGCGGCGGCTGTCGTCCAGGAGCGGGTCCTTGGTTCCGCAGGGGGCGAAGAACGCTGGCAAGGGCCGGTCCGGCGACTCCCCGCGCTCCAAAAATAGCAGAGGATCTGCCAAGTCGTGGCGGCCCTGGTCGTGAACTTGGTTCTCTCCCAGGTAGGCGTCGGTGACCTCTGCCAGTCGGTCTCCCACGAAGCCGCTCATGTGGGGCCAACGCCGTTTGAAGCGCTGGGCATCCGACACCTGCAGCAATGCGCACGCCGCTACGACTGCGCGCGCGCGATGCCCGGCTTCGAAGAGACTGCGCGCCCAGGGTTCCGGTCGCTTGTAGCTCGTCGCCACGGCAAGGCTAGTCACCAGGTTGCCGCCCGCACTCTCTCCCGCGAACACCAGACGCTCGAGATCAGCACCGTAGCGATGTGCATTTCCGCCCACCCAGTCCAGGGCGGCACAAACGTCTGTCATCGCGGCTGGGAACGGATGCTGTGGGGCCAGGCGATAGCTGACGTTGAACACCACATAGCCGCGACGAGCGAATGCCAGCCCCATGATCCAATGGGTGTCTTTGCTAAGAATGCGGAACCCACCGCCGTGAACGTAGAGCACCGATGGAGCGGACGTCACCTCACCTCGGGCAACTGCCCCGGGCAGATAAACGTCCAGGTGATGCTCGGGCAGTCCCGAGTCCATGTACGGTATGTCCCGCTGCACGACTACGTCGTGACGCTCGGGCCGGGCGTGCGGGTGCAGCTTGCCGGCTCGGGAGATCCCACGAAAAAAATTGTCCACCAGAATCGAACCGGTGCGGCGACGCAAGCGCGTACCCATCTTCTTTCCACGGCGCAGGAACTTCATGCGGACATCATACTCCGGAACCGGTGGCGTGCATCTTGCCGTGACCTGACCGGCTTGACATCCGGGGTCGTAGCCAAAATCCTCAGTCCATGGCTGGCTACTCGTCGACCCCTTTGCCCAAGAAACTCGGGATCAAGCCAGGCACTACCCTGCTGCTAGCTGGCGCACCCAAGGGGTTCGACACGCTGCTGAAGCCACTTCCCGTCGGTGTGCGGATTCGCAGACGCCGCGGTGAGTTCGACGTTGCGGTCGCCTTCGTGGCATCCCAGCAAAAGCTGAAAGAACGCTTGGATACACTGCCCAAGCTGATGGCGGAAAACGGTGGGCTGTGGGTGGCTTGGCCCAAGAAGAGCTCGGGAGTAACAACCGACGTCAGCGAGGACGTGGTCCGGGCCTTCGCACTCGGCGGCAAGCTGGTGGACAACAAGGTTTGTGCCATCGACGACACCTGGAGCGGCCTGCGTCTGGTGTTGCGCCTCGAACACCGTTCGGGAGCAAGCAAGTCGAAGCGAAAGCGCTGAAGTCTGTGGTGAAGCAGCCACAGTGTTCGAGCCGAGTGCGCCGACTGTTGCGCATCGGAAACAGAACATTGCGGTTCTAGCTTCAACCAGGCGCGCGGCCACGCACACGGGCTGGCGCGAACCTTGCTCCACACCGCGTAATTAGCTTCACTTGGCGCCCCGCGCAGGCGTCGCGCCGGAGGTATGCCTTGGAACACAACATCGCGAAACAGATTCTCGAAGACCACTCCGAGTTCGAGTCAGCCACGCATCTGGTGGACATACCCGGGCTATCAAGCCCGCGGGTCTGCCGCTACCTGAACGAACTGGTCCGCCAAATGGACCCTGGCGAAACCTACCTGGAGATCGGGACCTATCGAGGACGCACCCTACTCTCTGCCGCTTGGAACAATCGTGGCAAACGCTGCGTCGGCTGCGACAAGTTCCGGTTCTGGGGCCGCTTCACCGGCCCAGGCTTCTTGGCGCGACGAGCGCTGCTGGCCAATGTGAGCAAGCATCGCCTGGACACCGCGACGATTGAAGTGCACTCGACCACCAGCCGAGAGCTATTCCGTCGCCAGTTGGTCCGGGGTCCAGTGGGCGTCTACTTCTACGATGGAGACCATAGCTACGAAGGCACTCACCATGGAGTTTGCGCAGTGGCACCCCTCCTCGCCCGCCGCTCAGTGCTCCTCATGGACGACTACAACGACCCGGTCATTCGCTGCGCAACCCGCGAAGCCATCGCCGCTGCGGGCCTCCAGGTGTTGTGGCATCGCAGGCTCGCGGGGGACCACAGCGAAAACGGCTTTTGGAATGGCTTGGGCGTCTTCTTCTTGGAGAAACCCGAGACTATGCTGACGACGACGTAGGCTTGGCGCTAGTCGGATCGAGCTTCATCCACATCGCTGTCTGATCCCCCTCGTAGCAACGCTGCCCTTCATGCCGGAACTCGAACTCGTAGCGAATCACGTGGCGCGACCTGCCCAGCCGCAACTTGGTAGCGCGACACGCCGCATCGATAGGCGAGCCCGGCGGAACGAGTTTGCGGAACACCGCTTTGTGGATGTGCGTCCCATATCCGATCCAGCCTTCGCTGTGGCGCATGCCGAGGATGTAGTAGGCGTGAATGAATCCGAGCATTCCGGTGGCGTGGATCAAAGCCGCACCAGCGACGTGACTTGGATGAAACACATCGTGCGCCCTCTGGCGATCCATGAAAGGGATGGGACCATCCGTGGGCATTCGACAGCGCACCAGCTGCTGCTCCGGGTCGACCTCCAGTAGGCGGTCAAACAGCAGCACCGACGGCTCGTAAGGCAGGTCCGCCAGAAAGTCGGGACCGAAGGGCTTCCCGGTGGCCTCGGCGTCAGTGGGTTCGGAGGGTTCTGTTTGCATCACGACCTCCTTTACTCACCTTGAACCGTGACGACCAGACGTCGCGTGTGAGGTCGAGCGCGATGCTCCCACAGATACAGGCCCTGCCATGTTCCCAGGGCCAGGCGGCCCGCCATTATTGGAATGGTTTCGCTGGTTTTTGTCAGGACGGCCCGGGCGTGGGCCGGCATGTCGTCCGGGCCTTCGTCGGCGTGTTCCCAACGACGACTCTCTGGCACCAACTCGGCAAAGTAGCGCTCGAGGTCACGCAGCACTGCAGGATCTGCGTTTTCCTGAATCACCAAGCTGGCCGACGTGTGCTGCACGAATACTGTGCACGAGCCCGTTGACACGCCGCTGCGCCGTGCAATCGCGCCGACCTCGGGCGTCACATCGGCCAAACCCTTGCCACGAGTTGTCACTTCGAAGGCTTCTTGATGTACCGTCACAGCGCCGAGCCCTAAGCCAACGCGCGCCCGGGCGCCACCCCAGAACGAGGCGCTCGGCACCAGCCGCCCAATGAACGAACGCACTGCTGAAACCCTCGCTCTGGTTCGACGGCAAACGGCGCTGTTCTTCGACCAGGGCCCCTACCGCCGGGGCGTGTATTCCCTGTGGTCGGGCTTGGGGCGCCACCGGGTGGGTCGTGCTGCCAGCGCCATGGCGTTCAACCTATTCTTGGCAGCGATTCCGATGTTGGCCTTCGCAGGCTGGCTGATCGCACAGGTGTTGCGACAGAGCCCGGAGGCGTTGGGCTCCACATCCCTACTCCTGGAGATGACCCCCGCCCAGGTACACGTGCTGATTCGACGGCATTTCGAACGATTCTCCGCAGGCGCGGTCGCGCCCTTCGCGTTGGTTGGAACGCTATGGCTCGCCTCGGGCGCCTACCACACCTTGATGTCGGTCTTCGAAGTCATGGTGGGCGCGCCGCGGCGGGCCTGGTGGCGAAAGCGGCTCATCGCTTTGGGGTGCGTTCTGGCCACGGTGTTGGCGTTCACCGGGATCGGCATACTCGGCGTATGGCTCGCGGGTGGCCCCATCGCAATCCTCCACGAACTGCGTGTAGATGGTGGCTGGGACACTCCCGTGGGCAAGGGTGTCGCGCTAGGACTGATTCTTCTAGGGGCAACTGCCGGCCTTGCGGGCTTCTTCCGCATTGCGGTTCGACGGCCTGGGGTTAGGCGGAGGGTTTGGCCAGGAGCCAGCCTGACGGTGGCTATCGGCGGGCTCTCCTCCTTTTTGTTCGCGTACTACGCGCGCACCATCGCCGAGTTCGCGCTCTTCTACGGCAGCCTTGCCGCCGTCGCGATCGCCATGGCGTGGATCTGGATTTGGTGCTTCGCCATGCTCGTGGGCGCGGAGCTGAACGCTCAACTCGAAGGCGGTGACCGGATGCCACCTTCTCGACTGCTCCTCTAGCTCGTCACCGGCGGGCTAGGGCTTTCCGCTGTCCGGCGGCGTCAACACACAAACGCCGTAGCCGTCGGGCAGGTACGAGGCGCCTTGGCACTTGCCGCTACCGCATTCGCTCACCGTCGCTTGGGTGTTGCAGAGCTTCAAGCAGCTGTTGGTGGCTTTCGCACAGACATGGCCAGGCGCGCAGGGGCATTCGTCACCCGCTAGCCCTTTGCCAGGCATCACACAGCTAGTCGTGCCGTCCCTGCGCACCACCGCGCAAGCTTGACCGTCTTTGCATGTGCACTGCTGGTTCGGCGGGCACGGGTAGGGTTCCGACAAGTCGCAGTTATCCGCCTGAACGCACACGGGCACTTTCGACGTAGTGGGTCCGCTCTCGTCACGAAAGGTGCGCTCGGCACAGTAGGTGCCCGGCTCACAATCCGTCTTCTGGTTGCAGCAATAGGGACGGCATTGCGCAGCGCTGGCGTCGCCGACACAAGCAAAACCGGCTGCGCAATCCGCAGAACTGACACAAGGTGCGCCAGTGCTGCCCGTGCCGGCGGTGGAGCACTCGGCTTTGGGCTCGGTCCCGTCCACCGATACGAAACACCCGAAGGCATTCGCCGGGCCGCCTTCGCTGACTCCGGCGTCCAACTTCGGCCCACCATCCGCATAGCCATCGGAGGCGTCCCCCGCATCCGCCGTGCCAGCGTCGGAGGCGGGCGGTGCGAAGTTCGCACAAGCCGCCGCCTCGTCGGGATCGCAGCCCTTTCCGCACAAGGGGTTGATCATCGGAGGCCCCCCAGAGTCGGTGGCACCATCTGGCACGGCCACATCCGCGGTGAACTGATCTCGCCCTGCATCCACCGGCTGACATCCGATGCCTACGCAGGATGCGTCAGAACTGCTGGATTCCTCTTCGATGGACGCACAGGCAAAGGTCGTGAACACGGCCAGCACCAGGAGGGCAAATGTGCGCAACATCTTTGATGAGGGGCTCAAGGATCCAGCAAGAAAATGTAGCACTTGCAGAAGAATTGAGCACACGCCGTGCCGAAGGGGCAAATCTTCAAAATCCCGGACTTTTGCCATCAAAGCGCGCCCGGGCGACCGTGTCACCCCTGGCAGCCATGTCACGTGCGGCTCAACCCTTTCGTGGCGGGCGCTACTTGACGGCGACGTTGCGAATCACGAAGTTGTTCGCGGTGTCGTAAACGCGCACCGAGAGCATCGCTGCGCCTGCCGGCACGAACGTGGAAACATCCGCGTCGAAGTCCTCTGCTTGCTCGTCGAAGATCCCATCCTTCGGGAAGAAGGGGTACCACTCGTCGCTGCCGGCGACGGAGATCTCGATCCTCTTGATGGGTCCAACGCCATCGATAGCGCGACCGCGGACCCGGCGCGCCTGAGCGGTGAGGTTTTCCACTCGCGGAGCCGTGTTGTCCACCAGGATCACCGTACTCTCGAGCTCGTGGCGGCGCACCTTGTCAGGTGGATTCGACAGCTCATCCGTGGCCACGACACGCACCCGATACTCACCCTCAGGCAGATCCGCTGTATCCCACGAGTACTTTTCCTTGCTGAGCTTTTCGCGAGGTTTCAGCAGTTCGTACCAAGTCGTCGTGCCCACCAGTCGGTACTGCACCCGGAAGCGAAGCGCATCCTTGTCCGGGTTGTTTACTTTCCACTTCAGCTCCACCTTGGTGTTGGGCTTCTTGTCGACAGGGCTGCCAGAGGCCTGCAGAGACTTCGAAGACGAACTCGATGAGCTCGATTTGGACGAGCTTCCCGTGGTGATCTCCGTCACGGTGGCTCGCAGATTGTCCGTGACAAAGGGCAGAGTGACCTCAGATAAGACTGCGGCCGCATCGCGGTTCCAGCGAGCCCGCACCTGCACGTAGCGTCCAGGCGGGCTTTTCACCTTGCCCGCCGCAGTCATCCCCGCACTCCATGCGCTCCAGGTGTCGTCGGGCTCTTTGGTGTTCCCGGTTCGCGTAGAAAGTTCCAAAGTTCCCGTGGTGCGCCAGGTCATTCGACCGAAGCTCGCGCGCAGCCCGGCATCGAATACCTTGCTGGTCCAGACGGCGTCTTGTCCGCCCACGCCACGGATGGGATGCAATACTGCGGGATCGCTCGCGCCCAAAAAGCGCTGCTTGCCCTTGACCGAGAGCACGTTGACCTGACGCTCCTCTGTGTCCGCCACGAGCACGACGTGATGTGCGTCCGTCACCGTGTAGACCCTGCCCTCGACGCCGGTGCCCACGTAGGGTCGACCATCATCGCCTATCGCGACGGATAGAAAGTGCTCCTTCTTGTCGTCGATCAGCTGGTCCGGCGAGCCGCTAGGGCTGAAGTGATACAGCGTACCCTTGCCCTTGGTCTTCGGCGGCTTGCGGGCTGGGCGAGCGCCGGACTTGCTCAAGGACGAGCTAGACCGCGAAGACGAATAGCTGCCGCTCTTGATCTCGTTGGCGACGGCGTACACATCTCCCTTGGCGCCAACTGCGATGGCACGGACTTCGGTGCGGCCAAAGTCGTACAAAACAGACGCGCGCCCAGGCGCAGTGATTTTGTACAGCTTCGCCTTGTCGCTGGCACCCGCGTAGATGGTTCCGTCGGGCGCGACCGCGACGCTCATCAAGTGTTGCTCAGGGGCGTCGAAGACGACCTGGGCTTGCCCAGTCTGCCCAATCCTGTAGAGCTTTCCTTCTGGGCCGGTTGCCGCCAGCACACTGTTGCTCTTCTTGTCGAAAGCAACCTGCCAAACGTGCTCGGCGCCCTTGAGGGTCGCAAGGTCCGACAGCTTGCCGCGGTCCCACTTCATCACCTTACCGTCGGGCATCGTGCCCATAGCCACACTGCCACCCCAGGCTTCGGTCAAGGAAGTCACGACGAGCGCTTTGGTCTCTGCAAGTACGCTGACCTTGGCACCATTGACCTTGAGTAGTTTGCCTTCGTTGCCCGTGCCGAGCAGGATTGAACCATCCTTCCGCGGTAGCGCTGCCCAGATCGCCGAAGCTTCGCTCACCTGAGTCGACCCCAGATTGAACCCCGCACGGACGCGGCCCGAAGCGTCGACGGCAACGCCTTTGAGGTCACCTCCCTTGAGCTCGTCACCTGAGTCGAGAACAAAGCGGCGCGTTCCTACCGCGGATGCCGGGTCCGCCAAGACCATGAAGCCCAGAGCGGACGCCAAACCAATCAAGCCTTTGTAGAAGCTGTTTCGAGTCAACACGAGAGGATCACCTTGCTAGACGATTCTTGCTGAAGCGGGCGCGGGCGCGCCGGCCTACCGCAACACTGGCTTTACACTAATTTGAACTCGGTCGTTACCGACCATGAACTGCCCGAGGGGTACCGTATGTCGGGCCTCGGATTTGAAGGATTTCGGCGCCACCGAGGCCGAGGTTGGGCGCAGGATATCCAGCGCGCCTGGGGGCAGGTTCTTGGCCACTCGACCTTTGAAGGAGACGGCGCCATCCCCCGTTGCGTAGGAGACCACTGCGGAACGGACCGGGTAGGTCCGGTCCTCGAGGTTGCGCACCAGGTCGCCGAGATTCTCGGCATCGGCGCGCTCCTTCTTCTCAAGGTAGCCGGGACCGATTTGCAGGGTCACCTTCTTGCCCGCCATATGTGCCGGAATCGGCACGGTCACGACCCGGTGGATCTCCTTGCCCGCGTAAGGCACGAGGGTCAGTCGAATCCGCGCTGGGCGCCCCGCCTCGATTTCGGACTCGAGGGCCTCCGCTCCCCTCAACTTCAGCATTTCGCGGGCGTAGCGCAGTTCGATTTCCATCTCCGCGCTTTGCACGAATGCCGACTCCCAGGGGTTGTTCAAAATGCCCCCGACCGCGCGTACCAGGTTGGATCGAACGAAGTCATTCGGGTCCGGAGTGCCCCCTATCGCCACACCGTAGTCTTGCAGCTTGATCGTGCCGTGACCTTTCACTCGCAACTTGCTGGTCGCCGTCCAACTCACGTCCTGTCGTTCGGAAGCCGTTGCTTGAAGTGCGCTGCCCATGGCAATCGACATGAACGCCGGAGTCATGAATTTTTCGTGGGCGATTTCGAACTTCCACGTGGTGTAGGGCGCACCTTTCACACCCTTGATCTTCAGCGTAACCGGGAACGTGGGTGCTTTGGCCTTGTGACTCACCACGATGGACGCCAGCCGGTCATTGATCATCGCGCCGACGCTGCGGGCAGGCATGCCAATCTTGAAGGAGCGCATATCGCTGGCCAAGAACCACAGCACACGCCCAATGGCCGTTGGCAGCGCGGTGACGCCTGCTTGCATCATCGGATGCCCGAAGGCGACCAGCTTATCGCCTTCCACGCGGGTCACCGTTCCCAAACCCATGGCGCTCATGTCGCCGCGAACCAGCTGCACACCCACCGCGCCACCGTCAACGTAGCGGGTTGGCGCTCCAGGTTCGGCCTTTCCGCCACCTCCGGCTTGGAGGGGCTCCAAGCCCATGGGCGCCAGGAGTTCCCGAGCCAACCCGATGGCACCGGCGCTCATGCCACCGAGAAGCATTGGTGTGGCCACCGGCGCAACGGGACTGTCCTTGCCGGGTAGACGCACTGCCCGCCTCTTGGCGACTTGCTGCCCATGCTTGCGTAGGTCGTATTTGTCAGCCAAGCCCGCGTACCTCTGACCCGAGCGAGACCTATTCGCGGCAACCTTCTTGCCCTTCGGCAGCACCGCCAGGGGCCAACCATGGATCGATTTGGGGATTGGGCGCGCGAGATCATCGAGCATGCTGCGGATTGGGGTCACGCCAGCGACGGGCTCCTTGCCGAAGGTCCAGCCATAGGCGTAGGCACCGATCATCTTGTTGTTGATGTAGATCGGGCTCCCGCTCATACCTGCAACGACCTTGACCACCTCCAGCCGTGGGTGCTTGGTCTTGATCAAGATCAGCTCTTGACGCGGCTGGAAGTTCTTCAGGACGTCGATGACTTCAATCTCGAACTTCTCGGGCTTGGTGCCCTCGAAAACTGTAAGGCCATGCCCTTTCATCCCGGGCTTGATCGCGCTGACCGGCATGATGTCAGGGCGACTGGCAATGCCATCGGCTTGCGCCAGGCCCGCAATGGGTAGGGGCGCCAGGAGCGCGCCCAAGACAGAGGCAAAGAGAACATGGTCGATTCGCACGAGCGCAGCATAGCGCGCTCTAATCAGTCGACGTCAGTTCGTGGGGAGAAGCTTCGCGGGACACTCAGCCCCTACTCGTAACTAGCTGTATTTGAAAGGCTTTTGGATCCCGCCTGAGAGGCCCGCAACGCGGAGCCGCAACGGCCCGGGCTGGAGCTGGCTACTTTTGCCTGCCCTGACGCTTTCGTTATGCTGCCCTTCGCCTTGGACGCCCTAGTCCTTTCCCTCCTCGTGGGTTCCTTCGCGGTTCTGATCACGACCCACCTGACACTGTCCTACAGCTTGCTTCGGCGCCCGCCCTGGTGGCGGGGACCGGTCGCCTTGATCGTCGTGCCGTTGGCACCGATGTGGGGGATGGAGACGGGCATGAAACGGCGCGCGGCACTCTGGATCGTCGCGCTCTGCATTTACGTCCTGGCGCGCATCGTCGCCGAACTCTGACGCTTCCGGCGGCCCCCACTCATGGCGCGCCGTATGGATCTTCAAGAAATAGCCGCTCCCGGACGGCTACAGGGCGCTTTGGCGCCTTTTTTCTTCGCCGTGCTAATCTCTCACCCAAACCTGCTTGGGGAACCCTAATGGAACTTTGGCGTCATTCAATGCACCTAGCCGTCGCGGCGCTCCTCATGTGTTGCGGCGGTACGCAGTCCGGCCCAGCAAGCAACAGCGCCGCGACAGGCAGCACGGACCAGGCGAAGCCAGCTGGCGCAAGTGGATCCCCGCAAGAGGGCTCCGGAGACATTCCAGACGGCGCGCGAGTGCCAAGCCCCAAGTTGCTCGATCGCCGAGCGCGCACCGCGGTGGCGCCGGACACTTTGGGTTTGATGAAGACCGCCAAGGCGCCACCAAAGACGTCCGCAGAGCTCTATCGCCTCGTGGCGCCGGCTACGGCTATCATTCGCGTTCCCAACGGGATGGGAACCGGCGTCATCATCAACCCCAAAGGCTGGATCGTCACCAATCACCATGTGGTTGAGCACGGCAAGAGCGAGGAGTTTCGCAAGACGGTTTCGGTCATCCTCGGCAAGATCGACAAGCAGAGCGGTGGGATGACACGGCAGGAAAAGACCTACGATGCCGTGGTCTACAAGTCCGACAAGCTGCGGGATCTGGCGCTGCTCAAGATGACCAACCCGCCACCGAAACTGCCCTATGTGCGCCTGGACAAGAAGAACCCGGTGCCCGGTCAGGCGGTGCATGCCGTTGGGCACGCGGGCGCGGGAATGCTGTGGGCGCTGAAGACGGGTGAGGTCTCGGCTCTCGGCAAGCTGAGCGAGCAGCTGGCTTCTTTGGCACGCTTCAAGGACGACAAGAAGGGCCGGGCGTCGGCAGACAAGTTCAAGAAGTTCCTGAACAAGCAGAACCTCGGGCTCGTGATCCAGTCCACCTGCAACATCCTGCCTGGAGATAGCGGCGGGCCGCTGGTGAGCGATCAAGGTAGGCTCATCGGTCTAAACGCCTTCTCCAACCGAGATCGCAAGACCGGCGGACTACTTTCCTTTCACATCCATCGCAAAGAAGTCGAGCAGTTCGTCAAGAAGCTGCCCGCCAAGCCCGCCCAACTCTTGCCCGACCCCTGGAAAGACGGTGGCGGTGACGCAAGCTACGAGGACGTAGACCTGGACGGTCGGGTAGACGCGCTACTACTTCAGGGTCGGCGCCCTTGCAGCTTTTGCCCACGCCAGAGCGCCGCGGTCTTCGTGGACGTCGACCAGGACAGCTTTCGCGGCTCGCGCCGGTTGCCTTCGCTGACGGAGGTCTACGAAAAGAAGCGTTTTGATGCCGAGATGGTCTATCTGCGAATCGAACGAAACGCCTACGTTTGGTACGACACGGACAACGACGGCAAGATGGATGTGCTGCTCGTCGATGATGGAATCACCGGCCGCCCTCGGGCAGCGTACCGGGTCGCTCCCGGTGGTTCGCTGAAGAAAGACGCTTCGCTGCGCAGCGGGCGCATCGTGCGGCCCAATCTTCTGGCGAGCGAAGCCGTGCGCCCGCGGCTCATCCGGATCGCGAAGGGCGCGTTCCCATCCCGCTACCTGGACCGCGGGAGCCAAGGGGCGGAGACCCTACCCGAACCCATCGGCGCCACTGGCAAGGCCTACTCGATGGATGCCAATCGCGACGGCGCCAAAGATACCTTGCGCATCAGAACCGCGTTCTCCACTCGCATCGTGCTGGACTTGGACGGCAACAGCATCGGCAAACTGCCCCGGAGCACGACAGCGGACAAGATCGACAAGAACTTCGACGCCGAAGTCAGCATCGTCAGCCAGGGCAATCAGATGTGGGTCTGGTACGACACGGACGACGACGGGCGTTTCGATCTCGCGCTGCATTCCCCTGGCAGCCGCCTCTACGTCGCCGCCTCCGCGAAGAACGTCGACGCCAGTGGCGCCCGCACGGACAGCCTGGAAAACGTGGGGCGAAAACTGATTCGGCCGGAGTTGCTCACCAAGCCCGCTCACGCAAAAGCGCTCAAGGCGCTGATCGGCAAGAGCTTTCTGAAGCTGATGAGCGCCAAGGGCCCCGGCATCGAGAGCTTCCCTCATCCGCACAAGGACCATCGCGGTGCTGGCTTCGAGCTGCTCGATGTCGCCGGAATGCAGAAAGCCGTAGTCGTGATCAGTGCCCAGGGCAGTGACGGCTATCTGGTGGATCTAGATCGCAACAGCTTGGCCCACAAATCCACCAAGGGCCTGAACCTACGCAAGGTCGTGCGCGACGGGAAATTCGACGCCGAGTACGCCTACTTCCAGCGCAACGGCCTGGCCTGGGCGTTCTACGACACCAAGAACCGAGGCCATTTCGACATCGTGCTGTACAGCTCCAAACCAAAGACGGGCAAAGCGGAACTTGGCTTTCGAGTGACGAAGAAGGGCAAAGTAACTCTCGATCCAAAGCTGGTCGGGAAACCCCTCGTCACACACTCTCTGATCCGAAACGGCGCATCTCGGGCGCGACTGGCAAAACTGGCCAAGAAGCTCTTCGGCGGCAAGGCGATCGAGTGAGCGGGCACTTCCGGCCTAGCGCTGCCGCTCGGTGTCGCTGTCACCTACGATGTGCTGCGGGTAGCCGCAGATAGCCTGTGCCGCCTCCATACCCGATGCGACGGTTGCCTCGACGCAGCCCGCGTTGAGAACGCGGTTGTAGGTCCAGTCCCCCGCCAGGACGAGGTTCGTGAAGCCGGACCTCGGACCCGCGATGCGAGCCTGGGTGCTGCCCTTCACCGACAGCACGTAGCGTTCGGTGGGATCGATGTTCACTCTATAAAACTGAGCGTCAAAGCGCTCCGGGCCCCGACGCTGCTTCGGGTCGACCAAGAACTTTGGATCCAAGGCGCCCCGGTGAGCTTGAGTGTGGCCCTTGGGGAATAAGACGCCGGCGTTGGCGTCCGTCCAGGCGGTCGCGTCTCGACGCACCTGTTCGAACATTCGGCGTGGAAAGCCATGATCGGAATAGGGTGGCCAGGCATCCGGCGCCGGGAGCGGCCCAACGAGATAGCTGACGTTCTTCGGATCGTCTCCGGCAGGCCAATCCTCCTCCGGCAGTAGATGACTCATGTCGGCCCAGGTGTTGGTTGGGTTCTGGTAGGCACCCACCAGCCCGGTGATCCCGAGCTTGCGCCCGTGTTGCCGCTCCCACTCTGCTTCCGCACGTTTGGCAAACTCCGGCACCTGCCAGCCGAGCGCTGCCGCGCTGTGGTTGAGCCACAGCTGCGCGCTCTGTGTGGGCGTGGTGGCAACCGTGTCGACCATCTTTCGCCAGGCCTCGCTCTTGGCCAACAGCGGCCCACAGATTTCGGGCAGCGCTGCAATGCTGATTCCCAAGAGCACCAGATCGAAGTGCTCGCCCCGACGCAGCTCGCTTTCTCCCACCCCGGGCCAGCGCGTCCACGCCGATTCCAAGTTGTAGGGCTGACCAGGATTGTCCGGATCTTTGCGCAAGGCGTCGCCCTCGACCAACTGTTCGAAGTCGGGCCAGGCGGGCCAGCAATCCAGCTGCTTGACGCGGACGAGGGGATCGTAGCCTCCCTTCGCGACCACCTCCGGTTTGACGCTGGCCTGACGCTGAATGCGAATGCTGCCAATCTCACTTCCGCCGGGTGCAAGCCCGAGCTCCAGCACGCGGGTGAAGAACTCGAAGCGGACTCCCCTCGCCTTCAGCAGCCCGTAGAAGGGGGTGAAAATCGTGTCGCCCATTCCAGCGTTCATCTTGAACATCAGGTTGCCACGGTAGCCGAAGAGCATGCGCAACAAGCCACGCATGCAGGTTCCCGCAGCAAAGTTGTGCTGCTCGGTGTCGCCATCGCGAAAGCCGAAAACCAGATCGTAGACGACTTCGACGGGTGGCGAATCAATGGTCATCTGCTGCGCTCCATGCCGCGAGAGCCATTGTCGGAAGTCCTCCCCATCGGCGGACTCGAAGCCACGGACGAGAAGACCATCCTGCAGGATGCCGATCACGGCGCTACAAGCGAGGTCGAGCGTGATGAAGAAGCGCCGCGCCGGAAGGTCGGTCTCGAAGCGGCCGCGGAGCGCCAGCAGCGCAGCCTCGCGACAAAGCCGCAGCGCCCCGGTGATGACCCCATGCGCTTCGGTGAGTTCCGCGTCGACGAGGGACTTCACCCCCGGCATGAGGTCATGCACCCAGGACAGCAGCGAGTGAGCGGATTGACGTACCGCGCTCGCAACGCCGGTCCCAAGCTTTTCTTCCAGCGCAACGAGTTCATGGAACACCGGGTGGGCGTGGTGGTTGGCAGCTGCCGCGGGGGATTCGCCCAGCACGGTGTAGAAGTCGTCGTGCCAGTTCCGAAGCCAGCCGAGAGCGTCTTCAACGAGATCCGCCAGGGAGGCGTGAGCCTGGCTCTTGCCTGGCTCGTCCAGGTTGGGCGGGAACAGCAATGGCCAGCCCGCCCACTTGCCTTGAAAGCGTTCTTGCAGCGTGACCAGGCTCTGCGGCGTGAACGCCGCATCGATCGACCCGAAGGTCTGCACCGGCGGTTTCGGCAAGGTCGCCAGCCCGGCCTGCATCTGGCGCATGGTGAAGAATGCGTTGTCGTAGAAGCCCAACCAGATGTGCAGGCCGTGCTCCAGTACTCGATCGCCGTAGCCGGGGCGCGTGTCGCGCCCGCTCGCGCCCTTCCCTCCCAAGCGCCAGCCCAACTGGTACACGGTGATCTCGTAGTCGTCTTGCCAGCCTGGCTTTTCTGTCAGCCAGAACGCAGCTGTCATGCTGCCGAGGCCTCCCCCGAGAATCGCGATCTTCTTCTTCATTGGATTGCGCTCCCGAGTTCGAGCTGGAAGTCGAAGTCGACGTAGAACCCAATATTGCTGGTGAGACTCAACTTGCCATCCTTCGGAGTCCCGAAGCCGAAGTCCTGGGCGATGGGGTGGCTGACGTAATCGAAGATCGTCACGGCGTAGTCGCCCAACAACGGGTAACCACCCCTGAACGCCTTGACCACGCACGGCGCACTGACCACACGCTGATAACAAGCTCGGTGCGGCTCTGCGAGATCCCGGAACTCCTTCAAGAAGAGCATGGGCACTTCTCCGCCCGCCAGGTGCTCCAGCAGGTTGATCCAAAACCCGAGCGAAGTCGCCTGCACCTGGCCGCGCTCAGCGTGGATCCAGCGTACGACTTCTTCGAAAACCTCCTCGGCTTCGGTCCAGGCTTTCTCCAGACCGGGCTCCGAGCTGGAGCGGCGCTCCACCCTGATCAGCTGCTTCTGCACCAGTTGGGTCTCCGGCGAGTAGCTGGGCAGCACCATGGTCGAGAAAGAAAACACCCGACCGTCCGAGTCACCACTGGGGCCGTCGACCCAGGCCATCTGCTTCGGGAAGCCATAGACTTCGCGCCCCGTGGTCATCGCCGTCGTCACGTCGACCCAGACGTAGGGCATGAACCAATACACCATCCTGGGCACGAACTTGCCGCCCTCTTCTTTGCCTCCGACAATCGGCATCCAGAATGCAATGTCGGTTTCTCGCATCCACCCCTTCTTGCTGTCGCGAGGGTCCGTCACGCTGATGTGATCCATGGGCGCGTAGGCGAGAAACACGAGATTGCCCAGGGCGTAGAAACGCTGATTGGACTGCGCGGCGACTGGCGCGTTGAAGAACTGGTCGACCAGCCGCTGAAGCGCCTTGGGATCAGCCTCCAGGGCCAGACTCGTCATCCGCGTGCCCCGAGCCAAGATGGGGGGAGCCAAGGTCTGTACGCCTCCGCGCGTGACATAAGGCGGCAACTGGGTTTCGTTCATCGCTCTTCTTTCTCCTGGCTGTCTAGAGACCCGTCGAGGCAACGCTCTGCGTCGGCGACGCAGCCCATACGCAAGAACCGTTCGCGCGCATCCCTCAGCGTGCGCCTTCGACGGCCTGCGTCGGTCGTGACGCCAGCTAGTTCAAAAAGCGCGCGGGCTTCGTAGTAGGGCATGCCCATCTCCCGCGCTGACCTCGCGGATCTTCGCAGCAGCTTCTCGGCTCGAGGGCGGTTGGTAGGCTTGCAGCGCAGAGCCCGGCAGTACAACGCTGCCGGTTGTCCAAAGGGCATCAGGCGAGCAAAGAGGCGAAGCTTCCACAGACAGGCACTGCCCGCCCTCTCCAGCTCGCGCGCCAAGGTCGCGTCCGCCTCCAGAGCTGCTAGACGCAAATAAACCTCCGTAGCGCCATGGAAGCCATGCAACGTCGAGTAGACGGCGGGGAGCCGACTATGGATCCGCGCCGCGGCTTCGTCGGCGGCAGCGCGAGCGCCTTCAAGGTCTCCCACGCATAGGCTGGCCTGGGCCAGAAGACCATGGCTGATGATCTCGCTCGCAACGTCCGACCGCCCTTCCAGCAGCGTTAGCGCCTGGCGCAGATCCGTGACGGCTTGCGCCTGGGCACCCTGGGCAATCAGCGCCGCGGCGCGCGCGTAGAGCCCCCAAGCCTCGTGAACCGGGTTACCCCGAGCCCGGGCCCGGTCGCGGATTTGCGCGAAACGTTCCGCGCTGGACGAGAACTGTCCGGTGAACGCCTCGGCATTCGCTATCACCGTGTTCAGGAGGTCGAGTTCGTGCGGGTCTCCAAGCGCTTCCGCGATCTGAAGGGCGTCTTGCCCCACGCGCCGAGCCCGCTGCCAATTCGCGCGGCCGGACAAGTAGGCGATCTCGGTGTAGGCCCCCATGATTTGACCGTAGGGGTCCTCCGCATCCAGGGCGCTACGGCGCCCGGCTTCGAAGCAGCGCTGGGGGACTCCAGTCAGACCACCAACGCCGGCGGCAATCCCGAGTTGGAAGTGCGGCCGCGACACCGCAGTGTCCGAGCGACGAGCCAGATGCACGGACTGAAGCGACGCCGCCACAATGCGGAAGGCGTCGTTCGTGAAGTAGTAGCGCTCGGCGATGCGTTGGGCCGCCATGGCGCCTTCAGCGAGATCCCGGCGAGGCGCTGACTTGCCTCCCAGCTTGTGTTTCAACAGCGCGCCGGTTTCCGCGAGAGCCGTCTGTGACAACAGCCGCAACCAGCCCAACCTGCTACGCGGGGCCAACTCGCCCAATTCGTCCAGGGCTCCCAGATAGTGTTCCGTGGCGTCCGGTAGGCTGCCCAAGGCGTAGTGGGCGTCTCCCAAGAGTCGATGGCGCCGGGCCCGTGCCCATGCGGGTTCAGTTTGCGCCTGGCGTGAATCATCCGCGAGGGCCTGTGCACGCCCTACGCTGAAGATTGCATCTTTCGGCGTGCCAACTCGAAGCGCGCGGGCGCCCGCTCGCTCGAAGTACTCGATGGCTTTGGACGACCGGTCCGCCTGCTCGTAGTGCACCGCCAATGACGCGTACCAGGTCGCAAAGTCGGGGGTGTTTTGGTAGCGGGCCTCGATGAGTTCGGCCACACGCCCATGCAAGTGGCTTCGATCGGAAGCGGGGGTATTTGCGTAAGCCACCTCGCGTAGTTGGTCGTGCACGAAGCGCACGACCCCTGGCGTCTCCTCGGAAAGTACCTGTCGTTGTACGAGCGTATGCAGGCTCTCTCCCAGAGACGTTTCGCCGGCATCGAGCAGTCGCACCAGCAGTTCCCACTCTGCCTCCCGCCCCACCACTGCCAAGGCGCGCGCCACCCGCAAGCTGGCATCGTCGAGCCCGTTCAAACGGCGCTCGACCAGTTCCTGGAGCGTTCGCGGCAGTTGCACGGCGCTCTGCAGTTCGCGCTCCGCGTCATCTACATGCCACGCGCCACTACGCTCTCGATACAGCAACCCCTCTGCCACGGCTGCGCGGAGGTATTCGGCGACGAAGAAGGGGTTGCCAGCGGAGACGCGGGTCAGGGAGCGAACGAAGCGGCCGGGAGTCAGGGCGATGCCCAACATGTCCGAAACCATCTGGCCAACGCTCGCATCGTCCAAGCGGCCAAGAGCCCGTCGCCGCTTCTCGAACTCGCGCACCGCGACGAGGAGCTCCGCCCCGGCCTCGTCCGCCCGATACGTCCCCACCAAGTAGACGGCGACCCGTGAGAAGAACTCAGGGCCCGTAGCCGTGAGAAAGCCGAGGGAGAGTTCGTCAGCCCACTGCAAATCGTCGATCATCAACAGCAGAGAGCGTTCTTTGCTGACAACCACGAGCGCCTCTCGGAGTGCCGCAAAGACCCTGCCCCGCTCGGCCTCCGCTGCCAGGGCAGGCATGGGCGGCAAACCGCGCACGATGTCGAGCTCATACAGCCTGGGCTCGTAGCGCCGCAGTATCGCTCCGCGGCGCAGGATGAAGTCGACCAGCTCGTCGCTCTTGTGCTGGCGAACGTGATCGACCATCCAGCTCAGCAGCGGACGAAAGACACCGAGAGGCGATGAATGTCCAGCGCGATCAGACGTCGTGAGAACCGCGCTGCATTCGCTGCCAAGAGCCGTCATGCCCATCAAGATTGCACGGCGGGCTAGCTCCAACAGCACCCGCGTCTTGCCCACACCGCTCTCTCCGGCAATGAAGGCCACACCGCCTCGACCCAGCACGGCCTCGACCGCGTCGTTCTCCATTTCCGCGACGAGTTCGTCCCGTCCACAAAGCTCTGGGCGATAAAGATAGGGTTGCGGCGCATCACCGCATACCTCCGGCGGCAGTTGATCCATAGCCGTGAGGACTTCCCGCAGGCCCAACGCCACGTCGCTAGCGTGACCCACGCGGCGCCGGGGCTTCTTGTCCAAGAGGGACGCGATCAGCGTGTCCAGGGAGGGAGGAACGCCGGAGACTCGCGCGGAGGCAGGCTCGCACACAGCGTCCAAATGCTGGCTGCAAATCACGGACGAGGATTCGCCCGTGAAGGGCACATAGCCGGTCACCATCTCGTAGAGCAGGCAGCCCAGGGCATATAGATCCGATCGTGCGTCCACGAGTTCGCCGCGGATCTGCTCCGGAGACATATACGGGGCGCTTCCTGCGACGCCATCATCAAGTTCCAGCACTTCCCGCCCCAACTTGGCGGCAAAGCGACCGACCAATCCAAAGTCGGTGATCACGGGCTCGCCGCTGGCGCGAAACAGGACATTGGCGGGCTTCAAGTCCCGATGCACCACGCCCTCACCGTGCAAGAACGCCAGGGCATCACAAATCTGCGCCGCCACCGACAGCATCCGCGCTAGCTCGCCGCCCGCCGCCGGGTGACGAAACGAAGAGGCCTTGGCCAGTCCCCGGCGTCGCGCCCGAGCCAGATCCGCACCCCGCAGAGTCGGCTCGAGATCCGCTCTCGTCTCTTCGGTTTCCGCGAGCTGAGCGCCCCACACTTCATCCAAAGCGTTTCTGAGGCTCCCGTGCAACAGCTCCATCGCGTACCAGGGCGCGCCGTCATGCACCCCCGCGGCCGCCACCCGGATCACACCCGGGTGGTGCACTCGACCCAGTGCCTGGATCTCACGCTGGAGTCGGTCGGTCAGGGACGGACGCTCGACTTTGACGGTCTTCAGTGCGACTTCCTGCCCCGTCTCGATGTGGGCGCCCCGATACACCACGCCCATGCCGCCGACGCCGATCTGTTCGAGTACCCGATAGGACCCGAGTTGTACTGGCAGGGCGAGGCGATCCGCACTGACTCGCGCCTCTTCGTCACTACGCCGCAGGACCTCGCTGGCGGTCGCGAGCTTCGTCTCCGCCGCGGTATCCATCGCGGGATCTGGCGTCAACTTGGACTTTCCCGCGCCCTCCCGCATGACGGGGATCAAGTACCACGCGGGCGCGCGGACTGTAACTGCCCGCGCGCTGCCGCCTCAATCACTTGCCGTCCGAGCGCTGCAAGCGGTCCAGCCAGCTATTCAGCGTGGGCCCGTATTTATTCATCACCTTTCCGATCAGACCGCTCTGGGATGAAGCCGCATCCAAGTCGGTGGTGCCTTCGGGCCCGTACATCTGCTCCATGACCTTCTGAACCCCCTGCCGCACCATGCCTCGAAAGGGGATCTTGGCCATCATGCCGTACATGGCGGCGTTGCCCCGGCTGGAAACTTCCGGGTGGTCCAGGACGAAGTCCACGGCGCGGCGCAGATCCGCGATGTAGTCATCGATCACGTCGAGGTGATTGCTGGTCACGGTGCAGTGAACGCTCGGCGGCTTGTGCTGCCGGTCCGTGGTCCAACCCATGTCGTCCAATTGGTCGGCAATGGCATATAGGTCCAAGCGTCGGTCCTTCGTTGCCCAGGCCACCAGGGTCGCATCCGGCGGCGCTACCAGACAAAGCTGTGGAATGCTCCGGATACCTTCCACCAACTTGTCCGTGGCCTCTAGGGCGCGCCGCGTGTGATCGAGGTACCCGTCCTCCCCCATCGCCATCATCGCCGCCCAACCTGCCGCGATGGGGCCGCCGGGGCGGGTACCCGGCATGCTCGGGGACGCGTACACACCTCCGGGAAACTCCGTCGCGATGAAGAACTGGTGTCGCAGAAACGACATGTCGCGATAGACCAGCACACTGGCGCCCTTGGCCGCGAAGCCGTACTTGTGCAGGTCGGCACTCATGCTGGTCACCCCAGGCACTCGGAAGTCGAACTCGGGCAATGGTCGACCCAACCGCTCGACCCAAGGCAGCACGAAGCCGCCGATGCATGCGTCCACGTGAAACGGGATCCGCTTCTTGTGCGCGAGAGCCCCAATCTCCCCGATGGGGTCCACGACGCCGTGGGGATACTGCGGTGCAGAAGCAGCGATGAGCACCGTATTGCGCGTGACGAGCTTTTCGATTGCTGCCGGGTTGGCGCGCATCTCTGCGCCGAGTTCGGCGTAGCGGATCTTGAGCCCAAAGTAGTGGGCCGCCTTCTCGAAAGCCACGTGAATGCTTCGGGGCGCGACCATCTCCGGGGAGCGCAGCCAGGGCTTCTTCTGGCGAGCCCGGTCCCGCGCTGCCTTCACCGCCATCAAGATGGACTCGGTGCCGCCACTGGTCATGGTTCCCACAGCGGTCTCCGGAGCGTGCAGCATGCTCGCAGACATCTGCACGACCTCGGCTTCCATCCGCTTGAGGCTCTTGAAGGCCATGGGGTTCAGAGCGTTCTCGGCGAAGAAGAGGCCATGCGCTTCACGGAGCAGTTCGTGGTGCTCGCTGCCGCCGTAGTAGACCAGGCTCCAGGTGCGGCCCTGCTTCCAGTCCGCATCGCCCTCGCGATAGCCGCGCATCTTTTCGAGGAGCGGCGCCTTGTCCATGCCTTGGCTCGGGATCCGAATTCGCATCGCCCTCTGATCTACGCCAGCGGCCCACCGCTGGCGAGGCGATACCCGGCTCAGCCGAGTATTTGGGGATCTAGGTCCACCCCGACGGGGCAGTGGTCGCTACCGAGAACGTGTCTATGGATGAACGCTCCGCGCAGGAAGGGCATGGCAGCCGGGGACGCGAGCACGTAGTCGATACGCCATCCGACGTTTCTCTCGCGCAAGCCGAGGCGCTGACTCCACCAGCTGTACTCCGCGGCGTCCGGATGCAGAGCGCGAAAGGTATCCACCCAGCCGGCTTTGAACCACTGCCCCAATGCGCGACGTTCTTCCGGCCGGAAGCCACTGTTTTCCACGTTCTGTTTGGGCCGAGCGAGGTCGATGTCCGCATAGGCGGTGTTGAAGTCGCCCATGACCAAGATGCGCTCCCCGGCCGCACACATGGGCGCGAGCTTTCTGCGAAGCGCGCGGTAGAAGGCAAGCTTGTAGGGGATGCGACTGTTGTCGCGATTGGTTCCGCTGCCTTTGGGAAAGTAGACCGAGAGCACCTGTAGCTTACCGAAACGAGCAGCCACCAAACGCCCTTCGACGTCGAAGCGACGAGCTAGCTCGGTGAAGTGCGTGTCCGGGACCAACTTCGAAAGCAGCGCCACCCCGCTATAGCCCGGGCGCTGAGCCGGCGCGTAGAGCTGGTGCAGGCGTTTGCGCCGCAGCTCCTCCGGGACTTGCTCGACAAAGGCGCGTACTTCCTGCAGGCCCACGATGCCGGCGCGGCTGCGCTGTAGCCACTTTCCAAGCCCCTTCTTCGTGCAAGCCCGGATCCCGTTTACGTTCCAGGAAACAACGCGAAGGGACATGGGCCGCTAGCCTAGCCCAAAGCGTGGTGACCGCGAGCCTACTTCTCTTTGCGGTAGGGGCGCGTCTCGGTCTTGGGGTTCATCTTGTCGAAAGCCTCTTTGACCCAACGGTCTCGCACCTTTTTGGCCAAGCCAGGCTGGGAGCGCCAGGGAACGGCCATGGCGTAGACCAAGCACGCGTCCGGGTACGCCGCGTACGCCGCCCAGGCCGCCGAGAAGCGCTTGCGTGAGAAGGCCGTGTCGATATGGCCGTCCACGCTCTTTATCTTGAGGGGTTTGTCACGCCAGATCGCCTCGTGATAGCCGAAGTCGCCGAGCACGATTTCGTAGCCTCGCATCTGTGGACGCGCCCAGGTCTCGAATCGGCGCATGCACAGCTCCGAACTGGTTCGGCTGCCCGGTTTGATGTCCAGCACCACAGCGATGGAGATGACGTGATGGTCATCGCCGTAGCGAAAGCCCGTGAAGTGCTCGATGCCCCAGTAGCGCACTCGCTTCCACTTCTCCCAATCCGTCAGCGGCGCGTGGAGCTGGTCGTCCTTGTCGTTTCGCCAGCCCCAGGGCTCCTTCAGTTGTCGCGTCAGCGCCGCCCAGTGCGCATCGTGGGCGTCCCCGCCCGGCTCGGAAACCGTCACCGTCGCGGGGGTTGGCGGCTTGCCCGGCGGCTGGGTCTGCACCGAAGAGCCGCAGCCGAGGCTCAGCGCGAGAGGCAGGATAGGGAGGAAACGCGTGCGCAACATGGCTGGCTCACTCAGTCTGACGGATGGCGGTCAGGTGGCATGCGGAAATTGTAAGACACCGATCCCGAGGGGCAGTTCCAACGACTTCACAACTAGCTGAATTTATTGAACTTTTGCCATTGACCCAAAGAAAGTGCGGCACCGCGGAACTTTGCGGCAGTGCGCGTGTCAGCCTTTCGTTGGCGACTTTTTCTGGCTGGGAGGATCTGCATGCGCTTGGGCCGCGACGTCATTAACCTGGATTTGTACGCGGTCTTGCGGGTCTCGCCCGCCGCTTCGGAACCGGAGATCCGGCGCGCCTACCGGCGCCAGGTCCACGCCAGCCACCCGGATCTGAATCCCCTCGACGAAGGTGCCGCCGCCCGCATGGCGCGGCTGAACCTGGCGGCGCAGGTGCTGCTCGATCACGAGCGCCGCAGTCGCTACGACCGAGCCCGGGGCATCGAGGCCTTCGTAGCAGGTGCCGGAGGTGGCTCTGGCTCGCGCTCCGACTCCAACATGGAATGGGAGCCAGCGCCCAAGCCGCGTCGCGTCCGCATCCCTAGGGAGCTCAGGGATTTCGTACGTACGCTGCGGCACCTACCAGGCCGCTCCGCGGAGCACGTCACCACCGAACTGAGTGGTTGGACCCCTCAACGCCACGCCGCAGTGCTCGTCGTGGCACTCCTGCTCACGGTTGGACTGATCGCCCACGCCAAGCCGGCGTCGCTTTCGTTCTGGTGCTCGCCGGATTGTCCGCCCCAACCCGTCAGCGCCTCTAAGCTCTGAGCCTCAACGCGTGACTCGGCGCACGTAGGCGCAGGCCGCTACGTCCTCGTCGGCGCATTTCTTCAGCGCCAACTCGACCGCGCGATCGTGCAGTCGATTGGCCGCAGCGCGGTCCCTGGCAACGCCGTCTCCGATGCCCACTTGGCCAGCCGCGGCGCGACACCCGTTCCAGCTGCCCGCATCGCATGCGGCTTTGCGCAGAGCGAAGGCCTGTGCGTAGTACTTCTGCTGGGTGTCCCAACTCCGCTTGACCCCAGCGCCCAGGATGTAGCGCGTACCCAAGGCGTGGCAGTCGTCGCCGCGCCCCGCCGTGCAGCCCCGAGACAGACCGCGAATCGCGAAAAGTTGAAGCTCCCGACCACGAGCTTGGTTCCGACGCACACCCTCCCCCTCTACCAGGGCGTCGCCCAGAGCCGCGCAAGCGTCGAAATTCCCACCCTTGCAGGCTGTGGACCAGTGTTGCGCCGCGCGTTTTCTAAACTGCGCGGCGCGGCGCGGGTCTTTGTTACCGGCGTTGCCCTCTTCCAAGATGTACGCCGCCAAGCTGCAGGCAAAGCCCTCGCCTTTGGCACAGTCCCGGTCGTGCTCGACCAAGTCCCGCTGCGCGCTCGCGCGGGACTCCTGCTGCATCCGTCGATGCTCTTCTGGCGGGATCCACACACACTCGCCGCTCTCCAACATGGCAAAGACCCCCTCGCCCTCCTCGCCGGATTCATAGGGCTCGTCCGAGATGCCGCGGTCGCTGGCAGCAGCCGCCTCACCGCTTCGCCCCCCGCTCTGCGCCGTCGCTCCACAACCGAGAGCCAACAGGAGCAGCACTAGATTCGACGCACCTCGGCCCATCCACCAACCAACGCCCAGCAGAGTGAACACCTTACAGCCTCTGGAGCTTTGGTTTTTTGGGGGTCGTGGCACGGGCTCGGAGCTGGGTCACTAATCTCGCACTACTCCCCGAGGTCCGGCCGCCTCCCCTCGCGGTGGCGCGGGGTTTGGCCTGATGGCGCCCGGGTCTTCCAGCGCGCCTAGAAGTGCCCGGAGACGCCCAAGGACAGCTGCTCGCGCCCCACCGCCACGCCCGGTCGCAGTCCGCCAAACACATCGCTTTCCGGCCGCGGTTCGTAGCGATCCGGGTCATCGTTGGTGAGCAAGAACACCGCGCCAATGCCAGCGCCGACGGCGCCAACTCCTAAGATGGTCCAGCCCACGATGGCTCGGGAGTTCGCCTTGTCCTTGTCGTCAGCCGCGAGCTCGCCAGCTTGGCCCGCACTGATACAAAACTCCGTGCTCACCTGCGGTCCAACACCGGGTTCGCAGGGTCCACCTTTGGCGCCCAGCGCGAGATTCTCGTCGATGATCGCTTGAGCGTCATTGAGCTTGCCCTGGTTCCAAATCAAGAACCCCGCCGACCCTCCGATGACCGCGGCGCCCGCACCAAGCACCAGCCATCCCACCCGCTGGCGATCCAGGGTCGACTCACGATAGTCCGCCCGGTAGTCCGGCGTCGGCTCTAGATCCACCGCGACGGTTTCGGTGCCCGTGGCAGGCACCACCACCTCTCGCTCGAACGGGAAGAAGCCGGAGCGTTCGACCCGCAGCTTGTGCTTGCCAGACGGCAAGGCAATCGCCCGCGAGTAGGGCCCCCATGGCATGTTGTTGAGAAACACGACCGCTTCTGGCTCCGTGATGGTCAGTGCCAATGCACCGCGCGCCGGCACGCTCGGATCCGGCGCCGGTGAAAACTTGAGGTTCAGATTCGCGCCGTCCGCAACCTGCACAGCTTGTTTCTCGGTGCGGTAACCTGCGCGGCGCAGCTCGATATGACGCTGCCCAGGAGCCACCGGGACAGGTCCCAACAGTGGCGTTCGTCCCACCGAGGCCCCGTCCAGGAAGACCTCCAAATCCGGCACATCCGTCTGGATTTCGATGCTGCCCAGGCGCCCCTCGAGGGGCTGCAGCGTGAACTCCACGCTTTCGGTGCGACCTCCCGCAATACTGATGTCTTTGCGTCCCGGACTGTGCCCGGCCGCAATCACCGCGACTCGATGCGTCCCACTGGTAACACGAATGGGCGGGCTCGGGCTCTTGCCGCGCTCCACGCCGTCGATCTCGATACTGGCGCCGGGCACGTTCGTTTTGACTTCCAGTCGGGCCACCCGAGCCGCCTGCTCTGCGCGGCGCGTCCTGGCCTCAGCCACCTTGGCGGCTGAAAGGGATCCTGGGTTCGCGAGCAACTTGTCGTAGGCATCCGTGGACTTGACTGCCCGGCCCATCGCGGCGTGCACGCCGGCGATGTTGAAGAGCACCAGCGGATGCGGAACGATCGCGTAGGCGCGCTCGAACTCCGCCAGCGCTCCCCCATCGTCCCCAGCGTTGAAGAGCTTGAGGGCGCGATCGAAACGCTCGCGAGCCTCCTTGCGCTGACTCTCAGATGGGGTTTGAGCGGCGGCGACCGAAGTCAGCAGCGTCCCGGCCAGTAGCAGAGCGATCAGTTGGCGCATCGGGGATGATCCGAAGCTGTCTTTCTACTCGAAGGGATTATCCTTAGCGACACCGTGTTTCTCGGCACGGTCTCCCGTGGCCGGTTTCGTGGATTTCGCGCCGGTAGCCGCAGGCTTTGCCGCCGGCGCTGGCTTGGCGGCGGCCTTTGCCCCCGAATCAGCCGGCGACAGCGCCAAGGCGGACGCGGACCCTGTTGGCAGCGCCGTCTTGGGCGCCGCTGGGGCGCCGGACGACGCAATGTCGATGCTCGGTGGGCTCGGCTCGGCGCCCACCCCGCTGGCGCTAGGCTCGGCGCCGAGAGCATCACCGGACGACGGCTGGGAGCGAAGGCCGATGGCAGCAGCGCCAATGACCACGAGCGCGGCGACCCCGGCAAGGGGCAGCCAGCGGCGCTTGGCGGGCGCGACAGCCACCTCCGGGAGCACGACGTTGCCAGTGCTGGCCAAGCCGCCCAAGGACGCGCCTTGGGGATCGGCGCTCCGCTGGGTCACCGCCTGTTTCGGCTCGACGTCCAGCAGCATGGTTCTTTCGATGCTGGGAGGCGGCGGCGCGGACGGCGCCGCGATGGTCTTGGCCATGCCTTGTCCCAGCTCTGCCTGGATCTCGCGGAGCTTGTCCTTGAGTGCCCCCGCGCCCTCGGGGCGGTCGCCTTTGTCCCGTGACATGGTGCGGGCGATGAGATCGCAGAGCCGAGGCGACAGTTCCTCTCGAAAAACGTCCGGGGGCACATAGCTGCCTTCGAAGATCTTGATGCTCAGCTCGGGCAGAGTATCGGCCACGAAGGGCTTCTTGCCGGTCAGGCATTCGTACAGAACGACGCCCAGGGCGTACACATCCGACGCGGCGTCTACTTCGCCACCCCGAACCTGTTCCGGCGCCATGTAGTAGGGCGTGCCGAGTAGAGCGCCCTCCTGGGTGACGTTGCGGGTTCCGAATCGCTCTTGGTCGAATTTCGAAATGCCGAAATCCAGGATCTTCAAAAACTGGGGCGATGCGCGGGTGATGAAGAAGTTGTCGGGCTTGAGATCCCGATGCACAATCCCCGCCTCGTGGGCGGCTTGAACGCCCTCGGCCGCTTGAATCAAGATCTCGATGGTCTCGTCGACTCCAAGCTGCTTCTTGCGGGCGAGGCGGTCCGCAAGGGACTCACCGTCCAGCAGCTCCATGACGAGGTAGGGCTCCCCGGTCGGCAGCTTGCCGGCGTCGAAGGTCTCGACGATGTGCGCGCTACCGATTCGCCCGGCCGCCGACGCCTCGCGCAGGAATCGTTCCACGGAATCGGGGTTAGCCAGACATTGGCCATGCAACATCTTCAGGGCGCGGCGGTGCTTAGTGAAAAGGTGCTCGACCTCGAACACCGCACCCATGCCGCCTTCGCCGATCTGCCGGACGATGCGCAGCTTCTCAGCAACGACATCTCCGGGCGAAAGGTTGAGTTGCATGCTCCCCGCAGCATTTTCGCGCACATAGCGCCCAAGTCAACTGACGCCTCGACTCACCCGACCGCCTCGGGGCGGGCAATTGCCTCGAAACACGACTCGAGTCGGTTGGGCACGCTCAGTCTTTGGCGTACTCTGCGAGACGCGCCGTCAGTTGTTGCCACGAGCCCGACAGCACACGCTCAGTCTTTGGCATACTCTGCGAGACGCGCCGTCAGTTGTTGCCACGAGCCCGACAGCACACGCTCGGCGAGGGGATACAGCATGCCCTCTTCCTTCATGTTGTGCTGCTGGATCAACATGAGCAGGGTATCGCCGTGATCGAGTACAGCGTCGAATTCACCCGCCTCTGACGCGGCGCGCATCTGGTCAAGAACTGCGCGCATTTGCTTGTGCTCCATGCGCATCACCATGGTCGGTCCGCCCTGCATTCCGGTGGCTTGTTCCAGCGCGGGAAACAACACCTCTTCCTCCATGGCCAGGTGCCGCTGCATGGAGCGCTCATAGCGTTGGAAGGCCTCGGCAACGCCCGCACCAGCGTCCACGGCCTGCTCCACGGCAGCCCACGCCGAGTCGCAATCCCGGTGATCTTGCGTGAAGAAGCCGGCCGGCCCGCTGTCTAGGCCCATCGGTGCTCTCCTGTGGCGAGACTGTCTAGAAACATGTTATCAGTTGATAACATGTCGTCTCCGACTCGGCGAGAAAAAAGCGACGTGCGCAAGCGCCAGATCGTCAGCGCGGCGCTGGCCCTGCTGGCCGACAGCTCCCTCGACCAGCTGAGCACCCGCCAAATTGCCAAGCAGTTGGGCCTATCCCAACCTGCACTGTTTCGGCACTTCGCCTCCAAGGAGACCTTGCTGCTCGCGGTGGTGGAGGAAATGCGCGGCCAGCTCGCCGTGATCGCAAGCGACGTCTTGGAGCGGCATTCCGAAGCCGACGAGCGTCTGCGCCACTTGGCGCGGGCGCTTTTCCAACATCTCGATCAACACCCAGGACTGCCTCGACTGCTCTTCGCTCACGCCGCAATCGGCTCGGGCCCCCTCTTCGGCGCCTTGCGGCAGCTGCACGCCACCCAGGCGTCGCTCATCGGACAGCTCGTGCGACAGGGGCAACAGCAGGGCGTTCTGGACCCGAAGATCGATCCCCACGACGGTGCAACATCCTTCACCGGGCTCCTGCAAGGCGCGACGCTTTCGCGACGCTTGTCGCCGAGACCGGAGCCATTGCAGATGGAGGGCGCCCGATTGTTCGAGATCTGGCTGCATGGCATGCGACCCGGCATCGAGCAGACGTCGGCACAGGCGGAGGAGCCGTCCGCAGCCGAGCCAGCAGCATCAGATGAGTCTGCCGCATCCCTTCAGGCCATCGACGCTCGCCCTCTCCTCAGCTCGGGTGTTGACCCATTCGACACCATCGTCGGCGCCGTCGCGTCCGTGGGCTCAACCGGCGCCGTGAGCGTGACGACACCGTTCCACCCCGCGCCGCTGGTCACCCTGCTGTCCGAACGAGGCCACGACGTCTCCGTAGAAAAGCAGGGCGAAAAACAGTTCCACGTGCAGATCCTGGGTAGAGAGTGCCCAGGCGTCGAAGACCTGCGAGAGCTCGAAGCGCCCGAGCCCCTGGAACGTTGTTTGAGTGTCGTGTCCGCGCTGCGCCCTGGCGACGTCTACCTGGCGCGTTTGCCCCGCTACCCTCGCCTACTGATCCCGCAACTCGACAAGCGCGGCGCAGAGTTCGAGATCCTCGAAGAAGCGGACGGCAGTGCACTTTTGTGGGTGACCCCTAGTCAATGAGTTCGGCGATGAACACCGGGGGCTTGAGTCTGGATCAGGCTCCGCCGCTGAGCGTGCCAGTGAGCTTCTTCTTGCTTGCGCCGTTAGCGATCCTGGCCGCTGGCGTGATGTTGCTCAGTAGCGGGGCGTCCCTATTGGTCACCCGACACGCCGGAGCGACCGCCGGGCTCACCCACGTTGGCACTCTGGGGCTATTGGGCTCCGTCATGCTAGGCGCCCTCTATCAGATGATCCCCGTGGTGGCGGGTGCGCCAGTGCCGGCGGTGAGAAGCGCCCATGGAGTCCATGCTTGCTACGCCGGCGGTGTGGTCGCACTGGTTGCCGGCTTGCTGAGTGGGTCTCGGTGGCTGACCATTGTGGGCGCAGCATTCTTGACTCTAGCCCTGGTCGCATTCGTTTCCGCAGTCAGCGTGGCTCTGCTGCGCGCTCCGGCCAAGACCGAAACCACCCGAGGCATGACGATCGCGGTCCTGGGGCTCTGCGTCCTGCTCGCTCTCGGCGCGACCATGGCGTACGTGCGTGGCGCAGGTATCGCGACGCCGTGGTACCCCCGGTTCGTGCTCGCCCACGTGGGCGTCGGTTTGGTGGTGTGGGTTGGGGGATTGATCAGCGCAGTGAGCTTCCAGGTGATCCCGATGTTCTACCTGACACCTGGGCTCAGCTCCGGCGTCCAGAGAGCCCTGATCGCCCTCATATTCAGCACGTTGCTCGCGCTGCCGCTGGCTCTCGCCCTGGGCGCGGGCCCGAAGGTGATGGCAGCGCTGATGCTGCCCGGCGGCGCGGCCGTTTGGCTCCTGCACCCCCTCGCTGTGCTCCGAGCCTTGCGCCGTCGCCGTCGCAAGCGCGCCGACCCGAGTTTGGCGTTCTGGAAGCTCGGCCTGTCCGCGGCGCTCGCATCCTTTGCCGTGGGTGCAAGCGCCGCGATTTGGGATGATCCCCGCCTGGGGCTCGGCTTCGGCTTCTTGGTGGTGTGGGGTTGGGCGGGCAGCATCGTGCACGGCATGCTCTCGCGAATCGTCCCGTTCCTGGTCTGGTTCCACCGCTTCTCTTCTTTGGTGGGCATCGTTGACGTGCCACCGATGCGGCGGCTCCTACCCGATCGATTGAGCCAGTTGGGCCTGTCCTGCCACTTGCTCAGCTTGGTGCTCGGCTTGAGCGCCATCACTGCGAGCAGCGACGTCCTCGCGCGCCTGACCGGGATCGGTTTGATCGCGACCGGGTGCTCACTCGGCGCTGCCCTCTTCAAGGTGCTGAGCCACCGAGTCCCATCAGTTCGCAGCGGCGGCCAGGACGCCGCCCAGGCCTAGCGCCAAAGGCAAGACGAGGATCACGAATAGAAACACCCAAGCACCTGGGCGCCCAAAGTTCAGCGTCTGCCCAATGCCGCGTTGCTTGGGAACGAAGAGCGCAGGATCCTGCGGCGCGTAGTACACGAAACCGCCCCATCGCCAGCCATCCGGGTGCGTGCCCAAGGCCTCGGATCCACCGAGGTGACGCAACTCGTCGCCGATCCGAGACAAGCGGCGCATGTAGGCCCACATCGGGCCCAGGATGCCTATCGCCATGATGACGACGCCAGCGCCAACGCTTGGGCCGATCCAGCCTTGCTTGACAGAGCCGACCACGGCGCCGAACCAAATCACCGCCATGGCACCGTTTACGCCCAGCATGATCCACTCGACCATGCGCACGATGAGGGAGCGGCGTTGCATCGATAGCTCCGCGTAGCGCTGCTTGTTTTCGACCGGTAGCGCCCAACGCTCCTTGGCGACCATGAAAACGATGAACCACAGCAGCAACAGATCAAAGATCATGGTGCCGCCCAGAACCCACAGCTCGGCAGGGCTACCCCAACGGTCCGGGCGACCCGCCATGTCGAAGTGAAGCGGAACTCGCGCTGGCAAAGCCGAACTCACCAGCCAAAAGCCGGCGGCGCTGAGCACGACGACCGCCGCATTAGCGAGTTGCAAGGGCACGGAAATGAAGGCGTGCCAAGACGGTGGATCCTCGAGGGGAACTACGTAGCGCGCGGGAGGCACATGGCTGGGCATGGTGCGGCTGAGCCGCGCAAACTCCGTCAGCATCCAAGCGATGGGCACGAGCGGAAGCACGCTCGCGACCACAGCGAGCAAGACTTCGCTGGAGGAGAGCAGGGCAACCCCAACTCCAATCAGGGCAAAGACGTGATTGGCGAGTCGGGTACGTCGGACGCACGCGCGATCGACATCGCTTACATCCCGACCTACATACATGAAGAAGACGCGCTGCCCTTCGGCTCGCGCGATGAGATGCACCGTGGCCCACACGATCAGAATCGTGGCTGCCAAACTAAAGCGTGCGATTTGTTCCATGCTGACCTCTCTCACTTCGCAGTGGCAAAAAAGCGCGCGATGGCTTTTTTGAACAAGCGCTCGACTTGCTTTCGGTCAGCCCCCGCCAGAACCAAGCGACTCACGACATCGTCGAGTCGTCGCGCAATGTCGTCGGTTTCGCTCTGTCGGTAGGGCGCACTGGGGACGTTCACCTTGGCTCGGGAGCCGTGTCGCATGTCGACGACGCCTTCCTCGCTCAGGATGCGGTACGCCTTGGCGACCGTATTCAGGTTGACCCCAACCCGTCCGGATAGATCCCGGACGCTCGGCAGCTCATCCCCATCTCGGAGCTGCCCTTGGGCTATCAGCGCCCGGAGCTCGTCCGCGATCTGCCGGTACACCGGCACGGAGCTTGAAAAATCCACCTGAATTGCGAGCATTTTTCAACTGTATACTGTATGCGTTCAATATACAGTCGGTTGGATGCGAGTCAAGGGCCCGCCAGGGAGGAAGGAGTCGATTTCGCTTCGACATCCCTGGGGCGCAGCAGCCCAGGCGCAGCGCGAAGCAGCTGGCGGCTCCGGTCCGCGCTCTCGAAGCGTCACCCGCCCCAACACTGCCGCGCGCCCTTCATGGAGCACCAAATCCGACTCAACCCCAAAACCCAGCCAGTGTTGTTGGGTTTGGGGTCGCGGCCTTGGGGCGGCGTTGGTGCACGACTCTCGCCCTGCTGCACAGTCTCGGGTGGCCGCGTGCAACTTATATGCACTATGCATATAAGTCTTAGCGCTTGCCTTCAGGGAACGCCCTCGGCTGCAACCAAGCACGCTCGCGGCGCCATTCAGGATAGGCTGAACCGATGGAGCCTTCCCTTCGCCTCTGGGATCCCAATACGGATGCCGACGCCCTGCGTGCGCTCTTCGTCGCGCTGCAGGACCACGAGCACGCTCTGGGGCGCGACGCACCGCGGGGCGATGCGATCGCAGACGACTATCTGAAACAAATGCACGAGCGCGTGCGTCGATACGACGGGGTCATCGTCATGGCCGAGCTCGACGGTGAGACCGTGGGCTTCGTGACCGTGTTGCGGCGCGTTCCGCGCTCTGAGCCGGACGATCCAGTGCCTTGGCACAGCTTCGTGAGCGAGCTCTCTGTTGCGCGGCAAGCGCGCAGTCAAGGCATCGGAAAAGTGCTCATGGCCCAGGCCGAGCAGCTGGCTCGTGACGCCGGGTCACCAGAGTTGCGGCTAGCGGTCGCGGGCGGCAACGATGGCGCGGGCCGCTTCTACGCTCGGCTGGGGTTTCAGACCCTGGCGACTACTCTGGCAAAGAGACTGGATACGATGGCGCGCTGAGGCTTGCGCAGCGGCCGCGTCTGTGCCGTATCGGCCCGGCGCGTATCATTTGAAGATGCGTTTCTCGTATCACGCACTGCTCGGTGGCGTGCTGCTCACGCTGGCTTGTTCCGCGCGTTCCTTGGACGACTTCAACTCCGGCGGCGACGATGCCGGCGCTGGCGCGAGTTCCGGGGCGGAGGGCTGCCACCCCGACGGGTTGCGCTGCCACCCGACGCCGGCGGATGCAGCGGGAAGACCGCCCAGTGCGACGACAACCTCGGGCTATGCGTGCAGTGCCTCGGAGCAGCACACTGCGTGGCGCCCGAGGTCTGTAAGAGCGGCCTTTGCGATTGACCCCACGAACATCTTCACTGATAGCCGGCAGCTTGCAGAGAAAACAGGTGCGCGTAGTGGCCACTCTGGGCAACCAAGGCGTCGTGGCTGCCCTGCTCCAAGATGTGACCGCCTCCGAGCACGACGATTTCGTCAGCCATACGCACGGTGGAAAAACGATGCGAGATGAGTACGGCGATCTGCTGGCGGGTGCCTTCACGGAAGCGGTCGAAGATGTTCTTTTCAGCTTCCGCGTCCATGCTCGCGGTCGGCTCGTCCAAAACCAGGATGTCGGCCTGCTCCCGCATGAAGGCCCGGGACAGCGCGATCTTCTGCCATTGGCCGATGGATAGCTCTCGGCCGCCTTTGAACCAGCGCCCGAGCTGAGTTTCATAGGCCTCGGGCAGCGCGTCGATGAAAGGCGACGCGAGCCCCTTTTCGGCGGCGGACTTCCAGCGCTCGGAATCATCGAAAGCTGTGACGTCCCCGGCGCCGATGTTCTCGCCGACCCGCATTTGGTAGCGGGCGAAGTCCTGGAAGATCACACCAATGCGGCGGCGCAGCGCTTGGGCATCCCACTGGCCGAGTTCGAGGCCATCCAGCGTGATCCGCCCCGCAGTGGGCGCGTAGAGACGCGTCATCAACTTGATCAGCGTCGTCTTCCCAGAGCCGTTCTCGCCCACCAAGGCCAACTTCTGTCCGGGCCGCACGTGCAGATCGATGCCGCTGAGCGCGGGGCGCTCTGCATCTGGGTAGGTGAAGGATACACCCTCGAAACGAATGCCATCGCCAGGATTGGGCCCTTCGATGGCAACGCCGCTGGCGCGAGGGACTTCTTCGTCCAAAAACGTGTAGAGGTTGGAAAGGTACAGATTGTCGCCGTACATGCCGCCGAGGGCACTCAGGGCCGACGCAAGAGTCGATTGGCCCTGTTTGAATACGAGCAGGTACATGGTCATCTCGCCCAAGCTGATCGCACCGGAGACGGCGGCGACCGCAATCCAGGCATAGGCACCGTAGAACGCGCCGGTGCTGAGCAGCCCGAGAGCGAACCCCCACGCACCTCGGCGCAGAGTCAGCTTGCGATCCTCTGCGTAGAGCTTCTCGAAGATCTCTTGGTAGCGGCGCAGGAAGCGGGGACCCAACCCATAGAGTTGCACTTCTTTGACGAAGTCCTCCCGCGCCAGGACGGTCTCCAAGTACATCTGCTGGCGCGTTTCGGGGGTACGCCACTTGAAGAGCCGAAACGCTTCGCCGGAAAACCGCGTTTCCACCAGGAAAGCGGGGATGGCGGCAACGGCCAGCACCAACACGGCAAACCCCGAGAAGGTCAGTAGCAAGCTGCCGAAACTGACCAAGGCGATGCCGTCCTGGACTAGTCCGAAGGTCTTCATCACCAGGCTGAGGGGGCGCGTCGACGCTTCACGCCGCGCTCGGGTCATTCGATCGTAAAGCTCCGAGTCCTCGAAATGCGCCAGCTCCAGGGTGCCGGCCTTCTCGAGGATCATGACGTTCACGCGCTGCCCCAGCTGGGCGCGCAGAAGCGAACGGATCACTGAGAGGATCCTCTGATTGGCCGCGAGCAGAGCGATCAGAGCGGCTTCCAGGGCGACGTAGCTGAGCGCCGTGCGCGCCGAGCCCGTCGCGAGCTCGGACCAGGAAAGGCCCGCGCCGGGGCTGGCCATCGCGGCGACGACGGCGTCGACGATCAGTTTGCCCACCCAAGCCACCGCGGCCGGCAGCACACCTCCCACGACGGACAGGGCGATTAGCCCGAGGGTCAGGCCTCGACTGGTCTGCCAGACGAGGCTGATTGCCCGACCGCCATAACGGAACACACCGATTTTTTCCGATAGCACCCCATGAACATAGGACTGCCGCCCCGGCTTCTTAAGGGGCTAGACGAAAGTTGAACCCTTCAACGCGGCATTCCGCTGACGGTGTCCCGGGCGATCACACTCGGGGCCTCGCCTTTGTGACCGCTGAGCCGGGTCAGGGTCTTGTGCAGGTTGTCGATCAGCTTGCGCTCTTCTTTCAGCCCAGACACTCGCGAGTCCGCGAACCGCTTGCGCAGAGCCCGCACCAGGCGATAGGCGGCTTCGGTCTTGTTCTGCTGGCGATGCAGCACGGACGCCTTTTTCAGCGTGGTGATCTCGTCAATCAGCAACGTGCCGCGTGCCAGGCCGAGAGGCATGCGCGTTTTCGAGACGAGGGGGAACTTCACGCGGTCACGGAGGCGCTTGCTCTGCATGTCCACGTACTCGAGCTTGGCGTCTGCGATGGGTCCGGCGGGCGCGGGCAGCGCTCCCAACTTCGGCGCGAAAGCGAAGAAGATCCCACCCTTGTCGCGACTCAGGAAGATGGTCTCTATCTTCATGGACAGTCCGCCGCCCTTGGTTCGTTTGACCATATCTCCTGGCACGCCGTAGAGCCCCACCAAGCGAAAGCCCTTGCGGGGCGTGACGACCAGTTTCATGTCATGAGCCAACTCGGTCACCATGGTGTCGAAGTCCCGGGCGAAGCGCGCGCTCATCTTCGAGGCATTAGGGAAGAAGAAGAGATTGCCGCCCCGGACGCTGCTCACTGCCGTCGCCAGCTCTGCGCCGAAGTGGGTCGATACGCCAATCGTGGTCATGCCGACGCCTTGACGGCTGGCATCCCGGGCCATGCCCATGAAGCTCTCTTTGTCCGTCCGGCCGACGTTGGGACGCTCGTCCGTAAAGAGCATCACCCGGGTCAGTCCACGAAATCCGGGCTTGCTGCGGACGGCCAGATCGAACCCTACGCGCAACCCGGCTTCCATGGCGGTACTGCCAGCGCTTTGGATCTGTGCGATGGAGGCCAGCACGGCGCCCCGCCGTTTGAGCGACGTGGGGCGAAGGTGCACGTGGCTTCGGTCCCCGTACAACACGATGCCGAGGCGATCCCTTGGCGTCATTTGCAGGGCGATGTGCCGCAGGCTCGCCTTCACCGTGTCGAGGGGCGCGCCACTCATGCTTCCGCTTTTGTCGACCACCGCGATCAGGTTCAGGGGCTTTCGCCGCCAGGTCTTCGGATTCAGGTTGGACGCGAATCCCAGCTGAGCGAGGTACCTGACCTCGGGCTGGGCGAGCAGCTCCGCAGACGCCGCGGCGCCGGTGAGGCACAAGACCTGTTTGCATTTGCGCTTGGAGGGCAGAGGCAGGTCGTGCTGACTGAGCAGCCCTTCCGGCGTGAAGGTCTTGGCGTGGGGAACCTGTCCTGCGCGGATTCGGGAGCGGGCGAAGTCGATGTCCTGCGCGCCGCCGGGGGTCGCGCCCATGCTCATCTTCGGTTTGGCCCGGAACGGCATCGCCGGTCGCGGCCTGAAAGCAGGCCGTTTCCGGTCGTCGTCATCTTTTGGCCGCTTCGCAGATGCCGCAGGTGCAACGGCCAAAGCAAGCCCACATAGCAGCCAAAACACGCGTCTATTCATGAGTCTTCTCTCCCTGCCGCGACAAGTACGTGCGGTGGCAGAAAAGGATCTGCTCAGTCGTCGTTGGGTTCGTCGAACTCTTTGCGGCGCCCGCGCTGAGCCATGATTTCGTCGTACTCGGCGAAGAGCGACGTGCCCGATGGCGAGAACTTGCGCAGGTCCAGGCCCAGAACCCGAGCTGTCAGCAAGCCCGAAAGAGCCACCACCCTGCCCTGCTCCGTGTAGCGCCCTACAGAACGCAGGTCCGAGAGCCGCCGCTTGATGGTCTCGGCCAGCCGCCGTTCGATACGTTCGGGCACGCCGGGGATCTCGTAGGCCTCGGCCAGCGTCGCCGCATGCTCCGAAAAAAGTGGAGCAAACTCCGCTTCCGCGTGCTGCTGTCGAAGCTCATCGCGCTTCTGGGCGGAACTCAGCGTGTCGTCCAATACGTCGTGGATGAGCTGCACGTCGAAGGGCTTGGCGATGAAGCGAATCGAGAGGTCCTTGGCGACTCGTGCCAGTCGACAATCGTCCTCCCCCGTGACCAGCGCGATCATCATGTCGGGGTTGTTTCGGCGCAGATACTCCCCCAGCAGCAGCCCCTCCATGCCAGGCAGACGCTGATCCAAAAACGCCACCTGGAAGCTCCAGCTGACGAGCAGGTGCAATCCCTCTTCGGCGGAGCCGGCCGGAACGGCCTGGTGCCCGCGACTCAGGACCACGTCGACCAGCAGGGCACGAGTGCCCGGGTCATCGTCGATGACCAATACGTTCAGTTGGTCGGAACTCGCTTCCACCATCACCCCGCGGAAGGAGCAGCGTACGGGAGCCGCGCCAGATTGTCACCCGCGAGAGCGCAGGCCTTGTCATTACACCCTCGAGGCGGGAGGGCTCAGGCGTCGTAGGTGGCTTCAGCGACGTAGTGCAGCACGCGCTTGCAGTCGGCAGTCTTGGTGTGGCCGTGACAGGGGTCTTCGCCCTCGAATTGAGTCTCCCCAGATGTCAGCGCACGCAGGATTTCGCGAGTCACATCGTGCCCGCCGTCTTCGCAATAGCTGTCCATGCACGGCAACTCCACCAATGCGGCCGCGTGGGCCACCGGGATGTGGCGCACGTACTTGGACTCCCCAATCGGGCCATGGGCATTGTGCTCCTGAATCCGCAGGCACAATGTCTTCAGCTTCGGAACTTCTTCCAGCAATCGCGGCGCTTCGTCTTCTCTCTGACGGCGCTCGGCACTGCGTTGCTGGGCTTCACTCTGGCGGTTTCGAAAACGAGCCATTTGGGTCTCACTGGTTCGTCGAATGCGGCGGCACAAACCGCCGCATTCGACTCACTCGATTACCAGCGACCGCCACCGCCGCGGTCGTTGCGACGGAAACCGCCACCACCACCGCCACCCCGGGGGCGCCGATCTTCAGCCTCGTTCACTCGCAGGGCACGGCCGTCGAGCTCGGTGCCGTTCATCTCGTTGATGGCGCGCTGGGCGTCTTCAGCGCTGACCATCGACACGAAGCCAAAACCGCGGGAACGGCCGGTCTCGCGGTCGAGAACTAGAGTGGCCTCTTGGACCTCGCCGAACTCGGCGAATGCGCGCTGGAGCGCGTCCTCAGTGGTGTGGAATGCCAGGTTGCCCACGTACAGTCGGGTATTCATCTACTTGTCTCTCTCATTTTCAATCGGCTTCAACGAAAATCCATCTCGAATGCAGCCACTCTTCAAGCTGGGTGCAGCGGGCAGCCGCTGCGCACACAAATGTGAATCAGAACGGCTTTCCGCGATCTCGAAGAGAAGCAGGCAGGCGCTACCGAGCACGCTGTGAGGGCGCGGACCGTAGCCCCCCAGGCGCGATTCGCCAAGGCTTCCTGTGAAAACAGGCCTCTTTGAGGTCCCTAGACCTCGAAAGTCTGCAGACGAACCTGGTTTTCGTCCGCAACGCCCAAGCCGAGCTCGCCGGCAGTACGCAGATAGCGGGGCTCGCGCCGGACTTCCTTCAGCGTCTTGAGGTTGCGCTTCTTGCGCTCTTCCTCGACGACCTTCCAACCCACGATGTCCTGGGCAACGGGATCCGTCGCGACGTAGACAGCACCATGCAGGATCCGGGTGCGCGGATCTTTGTCCAGGGGGCCGCGGTCGTACATGATTTTGAAGGCATCGGTGATGTGCAGCCGAACCCGGCTGGTCACGATCGGGTGGTTGTGCAGCATGGCAATCTGAGGACTGCACTGATGCGCATGGTGGTCATGGGGGTTGTTGATGGTGCCGTGAGTGATGTTCTTCAGGCAACCCGTGTAGCCGCAAATCGAGTGGTCCTTGATTTGGCTCATGTCGATCACGGCCGTCGCGTCCAGGAACTGCTTGGCGTAGCGGGTCGGGATCCCCTGATAGATGCGCACGTCCTGCATGGGATGGTTCTTGTTGTTGTGGGTGCCGGTCTGGACGCCTTCGGGCAGCTTCCACTTGCGCACTCCCACTCGGGTCCCCATCAAGAACGATGGATACTGCTCAAAAACCATGACCTTGTCGGGGGGCACGCCCAACTTGAGCAGGCCTTCCACGACGGGAAGAATCAGCTCGTAGTTCGTGGCCATGGTGTGGCCCTTCTGGCCTGCGATGCCGTTGGGCTTGATGGCCACGATGTCGTCTTTGTGGATGAACTTGCCCAGGGCTTCCACCAGGTTCGGCGCCCCGGTGAACTCCATCATCGCTTTTTCGAGCAGCCGCTTGGCTACCTCGTCTTTCGGCCAGAGCAGGTTCGGCTGCATCGCATCCTTGCTGTCGCCCTTCGCGGAGACCTTCACGACCTTGCCGGGAATAGCCATGGGAACGAATCCCTTGGGCGGCTTGGCTATCAAGCTCGATGCTTCGGGTAGTGCCGCAGCGACTTCCGACGTGAGCGCTAAGGCAGCGCCAGCTCCGGCGGCCCCTTTCAGGGCGTCGCGGCGAGTGAGGCGGGGGGTGAGCTTCGAGTCGGTCATGGGGCTGATCCTCCGGGAACAACGGGTTATCATGGGCACAAAACCCAAGCAAATTCGCCCTCGTAGGCCCCTAGAATCCCTCAGGTTTGTTACGTAACGGAAGGCTTGGCCGCGGGCGCCGCCGACGCCGGCTGCCAGGGATTCGACCCGACGGGCCCCGGGATCGCATAATCCGCGTGCATGGCTTGTTGGTTCTGCGCGCCGCGAGGCACGCGATGAGTTCACCGGATCCTCTACTCCTAGCTCAAGAGCAAATCAACGCGCTGACCGCGGAGATCGTTCAGTTGCGCAAGGAACTGAAGGCGATCCACGGTGTGCATGAATCTCGAATCGAGCGAATGAAGGCACAGCACCAGGCCGAGCTCGAACTGGCCCGAGGCACGGGTCAAGCCGCAGCGCAAATTGCCGGTGCCAAAGCCGCTGCGGAAGTGGCCATCGCTCGAGCCGAAGTCCAAAGCGACGAGCTGACTCGGCAAACGGAATACGAGCGACTGGAAGCGCTGCTGAACGAATTGACCGAAGAGATTTCTGTGTTGTGCACCTTCTCGCGAGAGAATGCAGTCGCGTTTTATACCGCGCGTGTCGAACGAGACCGCGCGGAGTTAGCTCGGGCGGAAGAGCGGCGCACGGCAGCGAAGAAGGCGCGCAACAAAGCCAAGCATCGAGCTCAGAGCAGTGGCTCGCGGAACGTTGCGGAGATGGCGACCATCGATGCCAACCTGGCGTTGGCGAGCGCGGAGTTTCAAGAAGCGGATCTGCTCCGCGTGGATGCGCAGGAACGACTTGCGGATTCCGAACGCAAACTCAGCGCCGCGAGGGGCTGACGCGCGCTCGCAACCGCCGCAGGGCGACATCACAGCGGGCAGCAGCGCTCCCCGTGGAAGCTTGAACCCGCGTCCGCCGAACAACCGCAGCCGTTTGAAACACTGCGCAAAGGGCCCACTGCCGTCGCCGCCTTTGACTACTACGCCAAAGACTGGGGCAGCCCTGCAGCCATCCAGGCCTCTTTGTGCCAGCACGCCGGCGACGCTCTAGGACGAGACCTCGAGCAAGCGGACAGGTCCGGCTAGGTGGTGGACTTCGAACGCTACGATGGTCCCTCAACGGGACGCCCGAGTCGGCAAAGCTCGGTCCGTCACAGAGACGGGACGCCGCGGAGACTTGGTTGTAATCACTCCGCGATTCGAAACACCCGCCAACCGGACCAACCCAGCGCCAATAGTGACAGCAAGGTACCACCGAAGAAGCGCATCCGATCTCTGGGGAATCGGGTCACGATGTGCACGATGCCATCCCGCACGCTGATTTCATGGGAGCCGCCACGCATCATGCCGGGGCGCTCCGCCAGGTGGGCGCACGGGCGCCCATCCGAGAGCCGTGGACCGCTGATTCCGTCCGAGCCAGTCCCGGGGGATTGGGCGGTGCCGTCACAATCGGGCCATTGGCTCACGGCCTCGGAGCGCGCCAAGGCCAACGCGTAGGCCGAGTGCACTGTGTAGCCACCACCAGCGAGCGCCATCATTACGAATACGAGACGGGCTCGGTAGGGCGCCGCAGGATAGGCGCGGAGCAGTGCGCGCGCCATGACCAGAGCGAACACCGGGATCAACAACACCGCCAGGGACGTCGCGTCGCCGCGAGCGCCGTGACCAAAGAGGCGCGAAGCCAAGACCTCGAGCACTCGGGCGTCACCAAAGAAGTCGACGAGGGGCAGCGTGGCTGCGCCCAGCAAACCCAGCGCCACCACGCCAATTTCGGCACCGGCCCCTCGGCGATCCCAATCCGCCGCTACTTCTTTGGCACCATCCGCGGGCTCCGGGTCGGGCTCAGGCTCTTGTTCTTCGGCGTCGTGCTCGGCCTGTTCGCGTTGGGCCCGGTCCGAAGCCGCCCGCGCGGCGGCGTCCTCGGGCTCGGGCAGCGCTCGCAACACGAGCAGCCCCACCCATCCGAAGAGCGAGGTCAGGGCCAGCTGCGGCGAAAGCGTCAGCAAGCGCAGTGTCCAAGGATGAGCGCTACCCCAGGCACTCCTGGTCAGATCGAAGAACGGCAACGCGAGGTCCACGGCGAAGGCAGCGAATAGCAGCGCCATCACCGCCGCAGATCGGCGGGCGTAGATCCCAGCGAGCTGTGACGTACCCCACAGCAACGCCGCTACTCCTACGCCGCGGCAGAGCACGTACAGCACGAGCACCGCCAAGGCGTCACCGGCTTTGAGTAGCACCAGGTTGATCACAGCTGCCAAGCCAAGGCACACCGCGGCGGTCCAAAACGCGCGAGTGTGGCTGCCGCCCCCGACCCGAGCGATGCGCGCAGCCCCGGCGGCCAGGAATGCCGTCATCAGGCTGTAGAACAGCCGATACAGCAGCGTCGCCAACGCACTGGTTGCCATGACGCTCCGGGCAACGCGCGGATCATCCCGTGCAGCAATCAAGGCATTTGTGTTCAGCAGCTGGGTGGCGGCACTCGCCAGAGTGATGAGGACAAAGCACAGCAGCGCCAAGGAGAGACCACGGCGGATTTCGACCAGGGCCGAGTCGCTCTCTGCCTTTGCGGCACCCATTGCGTCGCATCATCCCTCAAGCGGCAGGACTTGGCGAAACGAGTCGCAGCCCGGTGGCGCTCCGCCACCGGCGGGCCTCAGCCTCGCCAGGCGCCAACCCGAAGAAACCTGGGAAAATCCGGGAGTTCGGCGACGGCACGGAGGTCGCAACAGGCCAGGTCGAGCTGGCCAGTCCGGCCCGCCGAAGAGAGGAAACGAACCATGAAAGAAAGCAAACTGAAGGTCGTCTACGTGATCAACGAGCGCGACGGGCGCAACTACTGGACGCGCATCGGCGCGGCCTTCGTCAATCGCGATGGCTCCTTGAATGTCAAGCTCGAGGCAGCACCGGTGAGCGGTGAAATGCAGATCCGCGACTACGTGCCGCGGGAAGAGTGGGCCGACAAACCCCAAGGGTCACGCCGCAGCAATGGTGCTGAGGCCGTCGCCGAGCTCTCCTGAAAGCCGCCACCATGACCTGGGTGGAAGAGCGCGCGCCGGATCTTTCCGGTGGGCAATTGGAACTCCACCGCGGGGGCCGCTGGTCGGCCCCCGCGCAGGCGCAACCGTCGGCGCTGCCCAAACTCGCCCTGCGCGGCGCCGCGTTGGTGCTGGGTGTGCTCACACTGGCAGGGGTGGGCGCAGCTGCTTCCTGGACGCGGCTACCGAGCGCCGGGGCCCTACTCGGTAGCGGACTAGCGTTCGACGCTAGCGCCGGAACCGCATGGCTCGCTCCGTTGCCTTCGAGCGGCTTCGCGCCACGAGCGCGAGCGTCAGCATCCTCGCCAGCAGACACGCAGCGACACGCGGCCCCGGTGCGGCCAACTCACGACGAAGCCGCACCCCCTGGACTCACACCTGAAGGAAAGGTGATCCTCAATCAGGCCAGCGCCGCGGACCTGCAACGCCTGCCCGGCGTCGGCAAGAAGCGAGCGGCTTCGATTCTTCGCCTCCGAGAGCGACTGGGCCGCTTCAGGCGCATACACGACCTGCTGCGGGTGCGTGGCATTGGCCGCCGGGCCTTGCGCAAGATCCGGCACCATGCGGTGTTGGATCCGCCCAAACAAGACGCAGGAAGTTGAGGTCGAGGCCACAAGGGAGTAACCCCAACGAGCATGGCGTCGTCGCACATCGCTCGAGGGAAACTCCTGCGCCTCCTACCCGGACTCGGCGCGGCTGGCCTCTTGATGGTCCTGGCGGCCTCGGGGGGCTGCGCTTCGGACGCCAAGCCAGCGCCCGACGTGCCTCAGTCGCCGGTCAGCGCCCAACCCGACACCACCTCCCCGACCCAAGTCGCCGGCGTGGACGCCGGGGAGGCGGGCAGCACGGCCTCGGCGCAGCCGGAAGCCGGACCACGCCCGGCGTGCCCCGAGGGCATGGTGCACGTGAAGAAAGACTACTGCCCGAAGATGGAGCGCTTCTGCCTGAAGAACGAATACGACAAGTCCAATCGCATTTCGATTTGTCATCGTTTCAAAGAGGGCGCACAGAAATGCAAGGCGAAACGGATCCCTCTCGACTACTGCATCGACGTGTATGAATACCCGAACCGGAAGGGCGCACGTCCACCGGTCATGGTGGACTGGTATGACGCGATGGGACTATGCGCGGCAAAGGGCAAGCGGCTCTGCTACGAAGCCGAGTGGGTCGCAGCCTGTGAGGGGCCGGATGAAAAGCCGTTTCCCTACGGCTGGAGGCGCTCCGCCGAGAAGTGCAACATCGACAACCGCTGGATCAATCCTTCCCTTGCGAAAGCGTATTCCGACGATCCGGCTGTCAGCAAAGCCGAACTAGATCGGCTCTGGCAGGGCGTGCCCAGCGGGGCGAAGCCGGGTTGTGTGAGCGACTACGGCGTCTACGACTTGACGGGCAACGTGGACGAATGGGCCATGGCCGACAAAGACCGTCCCAACGAGCGCGCCGTATTCGCGGCGCTCAAAGGAGGCGCCTGGGGGCACGTCCGCAATGCATGCCGGCCAGTCACGACGAGTCACGAACCCGAGTTTCGCTACTACTTCGTGAGCTTCCGCTGCTGCCAGGACGCCCGGGACGCCTCGACCAGCAGCGGCAAATAGACCTACAAAAGGAAATGTCCGCCCCGAGCGTCGCAGTCGTCGCTGGCCTGGGAGAAGGAAAACACCTCGTCGGAATACCAAAGAGTGGCGCAGTGTTTCTCGTCAGCGATTAGGCAACTGCCGATCGTATCTTTCTGCTCGCAACCATCATTCGTGTCGAAGTCCCCCGCCGCGCAGCGAGTCTTGATCTCGACTTCGGTATAGCCAGCGCCGTAGTCCACGCAGGTCCCGAGCTTCTTCCCGCCATCGCAGCGCATTTCCACCGAGCAGCGTCCAGCCGCGATGTACCTACCCGAACCCGCTTTGCAGGTTGCCTCGGCGTCTTCGGTGGTGAAGAAGGGGCCGGACAGCCACAGCGCCGTGCACTGGTTACCCTTTTGGGCGACACAGGCCCCGAGCCGGTCAGTGGGATCACACGGAGTGGTGTCGTAGCTGCCACCGCATTGACTCTTGATAGTGGTCACCAGCTTCGTGGCACTCTGGCAAGAGACGTCATCGCTGCAACTCTGCGTGAACTGGCAGCCCACCAGCCCGTAATCGAGAGCCGCTGCGCCACCCGTACCTGCTCCGGCGCAGCCAGCGGCTCCGCTTGAAGTGCCGCCCGAGGCCGTCGTGCCGCCAGAACTCGTCACTCCCCCACTGGAGGCGTCGGCACTTCCCGCGTCTGCTGGCCCACCATCCGTACTGCCCCCGGCGGTGCCCCCGCCGCCGGCAGCTCCGGCGGCGCCTGCGGTCGCACCGCTCCCACCACTTCCAGCCGCGCCCACCCCTGCGGCCGCTCCCGATGCGGACGCATCCTGCTGCATCACGCCCCCCGTCCCGTCCGTACAACCTTTCACCGCCCCGGTTCCGCCTAGAGATCGTCCCGGAGGGCGGCGATCGGGATTGTTGCAGCTTTCAGCCAAAAACCCGCAGAGGACGACACTCGCGGCCAGAAGGAGCGGCGCTTTTTCGAACATCGGTGGGCCAAGCGTACACGATTTCCATCACCGCGACCTGCGGCGCCCCTTTTCCGCCGGGCTTGCCCCGAGTAGCTCGGAGCGGTGACGGATCGCATCCGCATGGGCGTCGCCCTCAGCGAACTCGGTCGCGCCGAAAGGCGGCGAGACGAAACGAGTCTAGCTCCGACCCGAGCCAAATTGGATGCCTTCTGCCGCGCGCTAGGAGATGCCACAGGCCTCAAGATCTCCCCCTATGCCGCTCCCCGCTACGACCGCCTGTTGCGCCGCCTGCGACTCGGCGAAGTGGAGCTCGCCTGGCTTCCTCCAGTCGTCGCCCTCGGCGCAATCCCCAAAGATGCTTCTCCCATCGTTCTGCCGATCCGAGGGGATCAATCCTGGTTCTGGGCTGCCCTCTTCACCAGGGCGGACAGCCAGATCCAGAGTGTCGATGACTTGCGCCAGGCTCGCGCGGTCTGGGTGGACGCAGAAAGCGCATCCGGTTACTTGGTCATTCGCGCGGCTCTGCGTGCAGACGGCGTCAACCCGGACACGGTCTTCGCCTCACAAAACTTCGCCCAGAGCCACGACGCAATGGTTCGCGCGGTGGCGGAAGACCCGCGGAGTGTCGGCGCCACCTATGTACATCTCGACGCCGCTGGCGATGTGGCTCGCGCAGGCTGGGGCGACGCGGATGTGCGGGTGCTCAAACGCGCGGGGCCGATTCCGGCGGATGTGCTTGCTGCATCCAACGAGCTGTCGCAAGAGATTCGGTCCCAGGTAGAAAACGCGCTGGTGACCAATTCCGCGCCAGAACTGAAATCCGCTTCGAGCGCGCTGTTTTTTGCCTCCCACTTTGCTCCGGCGGAATCGACGCACTTGGCCCACTTGGAAGTCCTCGGGCGTTACCTACTGCGAGAACGCGTCCGCTAGATCGGCCGCTGGGGTTTGGGTCGCATCCCTGCCCGGACCTAGTGCACTAATCTCGCCGTGGGGCCCAGGGCGCTCCGGCTCGCGGGTCCGCTAGGGCAAGACCGGGGAAGCCTTCGGGGTCACGCTCGCGCTGCGATTGAAAGCGAAGTACTTCGTGGGGTCGGGATCGACAGAGTCCGTGAACGCGGCGGCCGGCGCAGCCGCGTAGCTGAACTCGAAGGAGCCCTGCTCGTTGAGAAAGTACATCGTGACCTTCAAGGTGGTGATGGCCTCGGCGAAGTCCGTCCAGGGAATACGCATCTCCACGAAGCCCCCTGACTGGATGATATCGCCAGCGAAATTCCAACCGGCAGCACCCCAGCTGCTTCCGAAAGTCAGCGCGTTGGTGAAGGTGTTGTCCGCCTTCCAGCGCGCGTGCCACTTCGCTGGAAAGGGCAAACCAGGCTGTTGGGTGTTGTAGGCCACTCCGGTCTGTGTGCCGGCAGCGGAGCCCAAATACAGGACCCAGAACTTCGTGGACGAAAGCGTCGCCACGTCTGGACCCTTCATGCCGGCGTAGAAGAAGGTATCGTCCCACGCCGCGAAGGCCGTGTAGGCCCCGGTGGAGGTAGCGAAGGTCTCATCGACGGAAAAGTCGTTGCTGCCGTCGATGGTGATGGTGTGGTGGTAGCGAACCGTCCAAGCGCTTGCCTGGGTGTAGGGCGCGGCCAAGGGCAGCCCAGCGGCATCCTGCGCGGCGGTCGTGACCCGCAGCTGGAACGTGCCCAGACTGGCGAGGGGCGCCGCGGGAGTCATGGCAAACACCGTGTTTCCAGCACTGGCCACGGGTTGCCCGGCGAGCGGTACGCAGGTCGCGAACCCGTCCCCCGAGAGCTGCAGACTTCCACTGCACGCGCTGCCGGACGTTGCTGCAGTCAAGGAAGACGCCAGCATCGGTTCACTGAAGGTCACGGCAATGCTGGGTTTGGTGGCGACGCCGGAACTGCCATCGCTCGGGGTGACGGAAAGCACCTTCGGGGGAGTGATATCACCCGCCTCGGCTGCGTCCTGTCCGGCGTCCACCGGCCCATCCGGGTTCGCGTCCACACCCGTTTCATTGGCTACGTCCGGGCCAGCGTCCAAAGCGGCGTCGATACCCGAGTCCGCGCCAGAGTCGCCGCCACCAACTCCCCCACTGCCCGCGGCGCCCCCGGTGGCGCCCCCACTACCACCCGTGAAGCCACCACTGCCGCCGCTTGCGCCACCGGTCCCGCTACCCCCGCTTCCGCCGGCAGCCGTGCCCCCGGTCGCCGCGGTGCCTCCGGCGCCGCCTTGGCCTGCAGGCTTGCCGCTGCCGTCATCGCCAGCACTGCACGCCAGCATCACCCCGCCTCCAACCCCAAACAACACCAGCCACTTTCCAATCATGACAAGTCCCTGTTCCTCAGCCGTCCGTGACGCCAGTTCGCAGCCGTTCGATCAGCGCTGCGATTTCCACATGGCGTAGCTTGTATTGAGCTCGGTTAGCGACCAACACACTGGAAATCTCCGCGATGGTCTCACGCTCGACCAGGCCATTCTCCGCGAGAGTCGTGCCGGTCTCGACCAAGTCCACGATGTAATGGCTGAGCCCAGTCATGGGCGCGAGCTCAACGGAGCCTTGAACGTAGATGATCTCGGCTGGAATGCCCCGAGCGTCGAAGTACTCCGTGGCCATGTGCACGTACTTGGTCGCAACCCGGGGGGCGTCGATATCCGCCGCCTCCTTCGGCGCCGCGAGCACCAATCGGCACTTGCCCAGCTGAAGATCGACGGGGCACAGCAGGTCGTAGCGGCGCTCCGAGAGCACATCCCGCCCGCATACACCGACGTCACAAGCGCCATACTCCACGTAGGTCGGGACATCGTCCGGCTTGAGTAGCGCAAAACTGAGTTTGCCATCTGCGCTGGGGCGCACCAACCGACGGTCGTCCGCTAGCAGCACACCTGCGTCGATGCCAGCGCGCTCGAACACCTGAGCGACCGCGCGCGTGACTCGCCCCTTGGGCACGGCCACGCGCAGCGGGTTCACGGTAGCCCCTCCAAGGGCACACGCTCGATGTCCGCCCCGGCCCCCGCCAGCTTCTTCTCGATGCGCTCATAGCCGCGATCCAAGTGGTACACCCGGCGAACGGTTGTCGCGTCTTGGGCGATCAAACCCGCAATGACCAGCGAGGCGCTAGCGCGCAAGTCCGTCGCCATGACGGATGCGCCGGAGAGCTGCTTCACCCCGTCGACGAACGCCGTGTTGTTGCGAGTCTCGATCTCCGCACCCATTCGGCAGAGTTCGGGCACGTGCATGAAGCGGTTTTCGAAAATGGTCTCAGTCAGCACGCTGCGGCCCTTTGCCACGCACATCATCGCCATGAACTGGGCCTGCATGTCCGTGGGAAAGCCCGGATGTGGCGCAGTTGTTACGTCTACGGCACTCAGGGGGCCCTCGCGCACGACCCGCACGTGCTCGCCTTCACGCTCGACGTTGAGCCCAGCCTGGCGAAGTTTCACGACCACGGGCTCCAGGTCCTCGAGGGGGGCGTGCTCGAGCAGCACGTTGCCGCCGGTAGCGCCCACCGCGGCCATGAACGTACCCGCCTCGATTCGATCCGAAATGATGGCGTGATCGCAGGGCGCCAGTTCGTCCGCCCCGGTGATGTGGATGATGGCAGTCCCGGCGCCTTCGACACGGGCACCCATCTTATTGAGCATGCGCCCGAGTTCCTCGACCTCGGGTTCCCGAGCGCAGTTGACTAGGGTGGTTCTGCCCTTGGCCAGCGCCGCAGCCATCATCAGGTTCTCGGTGCCGGTGACCGTCGGCAGATCGAAAACAATTTCGGCGCCTCGGAGGCGGGGCGCCTCGGCGAGCACGTAGCCGTGATCCACGGAGATCTTCGCACCCAGGGCCTCCAGGCCCTTCAGGTGTTGGTCTATGGGGCGGGCGCCGATGGCGCAACCACCCGGCAGGGAAACCTTCGCTTTGCCGTAGCGCGCCACGAGGGGGCCGAGCACGAGCACGCTGGCGCGCATTTGGCGCACGAGCTCGTAGGGGGCTTCGGGTCGCGCATCTCGGGTCGACGGCCGAACCACGACCTCGGGGGCATTCGCCTCGACATCCCGCCCTAGGAAGCGCAGCAACGCGGCCATCGTATCGATGTCCCGCAGCGCGGGCACGTTTCGCAGCAGGCTCTCGCCGTCGGAAAGGAGCGTCGCGCACAGGATCGGGAGAGCGGCGTTTTTGGCGCCACCGACACGAATGTTCCCATTGAGCGGCCGGCCGCCGCGAATGACGATGGCGTCCATGGTGCTGGCTCGACTACGCCGAGCGTCGGAAGAGAGCAAGCGCGGCGCGCGGCCGAGCCCATTTCGGCCAGCCTGCCGCGGCTCGCGCCCAAACCTTGAAGACGGCTGCTGAAAAACCCGGGGGTTGGGGTCGGGTTTTGGCCGCCAGCCGCGATGGCGGCCGGCGCCAGAGCGCAGCCAGGCTGGCAGAAGCGCCGATACCGTTCTTTTTTCGAGTAATTGCCGGCGAAGGTCACTAACCTTGCCGGCCATGCGCTCCCGCGCCTCGCTCTTGTTCTGGGCGCTTCCGCTGCTCCTGACCCTGCCGGCGCAGGCGGACCCGGTACCGTCCATTGATCTTCGGAACTTCCACCCGCCAGCGGACCCGAAGGGCTCCTTGTATCTGGAACCCAGTTCCACCCCCGGTCCTCTGGCTTGGAACGTCGGCGCCATCGCCAGCTACGCCTACCGAATGGTCACCCTCGAAGACGCCGACGGGGATCGAGTCTCCATCCCCGTCGAGCACCAACTGAGCTTGGACTACGTCGCATCGCTGGGAATTGGTGATCGCCTCGCGGTCAACATAGCTCTGCCAAGCGTGCTCTACCAAAGTGGTGACGACACCAGCGCAACCCTCGACGATGGGTCCTTGCCTCAAACCGCGCTTGGCGACGCTTCCTTCGGCGCCAAAGCCACCATGATCCCCACCAGCGGCTTGGGCGGATTCGGACTGGCAGCTCTCGGCCGCGTATCCGCGCCTACCGGGGACCATCGGTCCTACGTTTCGGATGGCTCGGTCACCGGTGAGCTACGGCTACTCGGTGAGCTGCGCCTCATAGCGCTGGCACTGCAGGCAACTGCCGGCGCCAGGATCCGAGGCGAAGAGCAGACCTTCGTGCAAGAGGACTTCGGCCACGATCTCCCGTGGGGCGTGGGCGTATCCATGCGGCCGCAGGCATTTGGTCTTGACCAAAAGGGACGCTGGACCTGGACCGCGGAAGCACGCGGTCAGGTGGCGTTGACCCCGTCCTTCGCCAATGGGCCCCAAACTCCGATCTTGGCCGGCCTTTCTGCACGCTACGCGGTCGGGGACGTATCCCTACTCGCTGGCGTCGAACTCCCCCTCAATGGGGCGGTCGGCAGCCCCCTGGTACGAGGGGTGTTCGGCCTGGGCTGGGCCCCGCGCTTCTATGACGAGGACGGCGACGGCGTTGCGGACGACAAGGATGAATGCCAGGAGCTGGCGGAAGACCGAGACGGCTTCGAGGATCATGACGGCTGCCCGGACTTCGACAACGACGACGATGGCGTGCCTGATGACCAAGATCGCTGCCCCGCTGAGCAAGAGGACGAAGACGAGTATCAAGACGACGACGGCTGCATCGACCCCGACAACGACGGCGATGGTGTTCTCGACGACGACGATGCCTGCCCGGACACTGCCGGGCCCAGTGGTAGCGGGGAAGAAGCCGGTTGCCCAATTCGCGACTCGGACGCCGACGGCGTGCTCGACGGTGCGGACAAGTGTCCGACTCAGGCGGAAGACAAGGATGGTTTCGCCGACGAAGATGGCTGCCCAGAAGAAGACAACGACCGGGATGGCGTGTTGGACGAGGACGACGCCTGCCCCACCGTTCGAGGTGCCGCGCGCTCGGATGCCAAATTGAACGGTTGTCCCAGCCCGGACAAGGACGGCGACACCTATGACGACGCCCAGGACAAGTGTCCTGACAAGCCCGAAGACTTCGATGGCGCCGACGACGAGGATGGCTGCCCGGACCCCGACGACGACAAGCCGGCCTACCAGCGGGCAAAGCCGTTACTTTCGGTGGACCATCGGAAGAAAGAGAAGGAAGCCCGGCTCAAGTTCCGCATCCCGCCGAAGTTGGTTGCGGCAGACGGTGGGGCCGCAGTCGACCCCAAGACCCTGCCCAGCATGCGCGCACTGGCACAGGTGCTGAACGCCAACAAGCACTGGGTTGCACTGGTCGGCGTTCGGCCCGGCAAGGGCGCGAACGCCGAGCAAAAAGCTCTGACCGAATCCTTCGCGCTGGTCTTTGCCCTCCGGAATCTGACCCACCGGGACGAAGCCGCCGAGAGCATCGGCTGGGCCGCCGTCAAGGACCAGCCCGCGGCGCGCCAACGGGGTTACGGGATCCTCGTCCTCGCGCCCCCGAAGCCGAAAGGCCGGCTGAAAGTGCCGAGACGACCACCCCCTCCAAGCATTGCGCCCAAGAAGGCACCAGGCGGCGGAAAGGCGCCGTGACACGCTGGGCAGCAGGCTGCGTCGCCTTGCTCTTGTGCCACCTGCCGCCACCTGACGCAGCTGCGCAGCCAGGGCACGCCAGCGCCAGCGCCCGTCCGATTCTCGGTCGGGTCCCTTCGCGGCGCACGACCCGCCGGCCACCGCCAAAGAAACCGGCAGTTCAAGGCAGCCTGTCTTCCCGAAAAGGCGTGCGCGTCGCTCGGGAAAAGTTGACATCGACCGACAGCGCCGAGCGGCGCCGCGCCTTGGAGCGCTTGGGCCAGATAGCCACACCTGTGGCGCTCGAGGCCTTGGCCAAAGCCCTCGAGCCCGGAGGCGCCGCGCGCACCTCTCTGGAGCGCTGGACCGGCGTCCACGCTCTGGCCGCGCATGCCAAAGCGTCCGTGGCGCGGCTGGCCTTGGCCCGTGCGCTCGGGACCCCAGCGGACAACCCTTCGGACCCGATCGCGGCGTTGGTGAGTCGAACTGCCGCCCTTGCTCTGGCCCAAGCTGGGGATCGGGACTCCCTGCTGCTGCTGGGACAAGCACTGCGTCAGCAAGGTCCCGCTGCACGCGCTGCCTTGGAGGCGATCCTCGCGCATCCGCCGAAGAACGTCACACCGCTGTTGGAGGCGCGCGGCGCACCCACGGTCACCTTGATCGAAGCCTTGGGCCGCTCTGGGGACCAGCGTGCCTTTCACACCCTACGTGGGTACGTGCGGCGAGGCGCTCCCGAGATCCGCGCCGCCGCCGCCGTGGAACTAACTCGGTTGGGCGGATTCGAAACCGTCGCCCTGGCGAAACGCTGGCTGCAGAAAGACGCTTCAGGCCCGCTGCGTGACGCGGCTCTCGACATCTTGCTACGCGGTGGAGAGCCGAGCGCGCAATCCCACGTCGCAAGGGATTTGGCCAAGCCTGAACGCCGCGCGTCAGCCCTCGCCCTCGCGGCCCGAGCGCCTTCGGCAGAGCTGGCGCCGGCGTTGATCAAGCTCCTGGACACGAAGAGCCACGAGGCGGGCGAACTGATCGCAATCCTGGGGCAAACGAATGCTGACGCAGCGGTCACGACAATCGCCACGGCATTGAAGGCCAAGAAGACCCGCGCTGAGGCGGCGCTTGCTTTGGCCCGGATGCCAAACCCCAAGGCCAAACAAGCGTTGTCTAAGGCCCTGACGGCCGCGGGAGCAGAGCGAGCTTGGGCTGTGCGAGCGAGCGCCTTGCGTGAGGCCGCCCTGGGCGATGCCCCGAACGGTCTGCAGCGCGCAGCGAAGGGATTGCTGGCTTCAAAGCAAGCGGCGGATAGGGCAGCTGGTGCTTGGGCCCTAGCAGCGCTGGACGCGAGACACGGGCTGGAGTTGCTCGGTTCGACCGACGAAGCTGCCGTCGCGGCCGCGGCACGGCTGTCAACCCGGCCGCCCCTATCGGCGCGGGCATGTGGGCGTTTGGCCAAAGAAACCTCGACCCGCCTGCGGGTCGCTCTTGCCGCGTGCCTGGTGGATCCCAACGCCGCCCAGCGAGTCCCGTCGTCCGTTTTGCACGGCCTCGTGGATAGCGGCGGCGTAGCGGCCCCACTGGCTGCCCGGGCCTTGGCTGCGCGAGACGACACGGCACTGCGGAAGAAGATCGAGGAGCTCCTGGAGTCCGGTTCGCCCATCATTCGCGCGCATACGATTCTGGGACTCGGCTTCAGCCGCTCCGCCTCCGCCCTCGGCTTGGCTGAGCGCGGCTACTATCGCGAATCCGATGCGCGCACGCGACACGCGGTCGTGCTATCCCTCGCCGCGCGAGGTGAATCGGTCCGGGCGCGCGTACTCAAGCGCGCTGCCACCTTGGATCCGGACGCGAGGGTACGCGGTGCAGCGCGAGTCGCGCTGGCTGCCGGAGGCCTGTCCAACTGGCCAAGCGGCGCGGGTACGATTTGGGCGCAGCTCACGGGCGTCGAAGGAGCGCCACCGGCGGTTCGGGCAGTCGGGGTTCGTGCGCCGACAGGCCTGTCGATCCCACTGGTCTCCGATCCGGACGGGGCGGTCTTGGCGATGGGGTTTCCCGAAGGAATGGTCGACTTCGAAACTTCTCGGGCGGTGCTTGCACCCCCTGACCAGTCCACGCAAAGTGGCAGCGTCAAGGGAAGGTGATCCGTGCCCGGGGAGACCAAGAAGAAACGCGCGAAAGCCGGTGAAGCGCAGAGCTTCGAAGACGAGATGCGACGACTGACGCAGATCGTCGACCGTCTCGAAGAGGGGGAACTTCCCTTGGAAGAATCCCTGGAGCTTTTTGAAGAGGGCGTATGTTTGGCGCGTAAAAGCCAAGCGAAATTGGACGCCGCCGAAAAGCGCGTCGAGCAGCTACTGAGCATCGACGAAGACGGAAAGCCGCTGACCCGCGAATTTGAAGACAAGTCATGAGCCAGCGGGTTGTGCAGGACGCCGCGGCGCTGTTGATCGGCAATGAGCTGCTCAACGGCAAAGTGCACGAGGCCAATTTGGTCGAGTTGGCGCGCACGCTTCGAGCACTGGGAATCCAATTGCGCCGAGTTGTAATGATTCCCGATGAGGTCGACGTCATCGCCAAGGAGACCCGAGAACTCAGTGATGGGCACGGCGTCGTATTCACGAGCGGCGGTGTCGGCCCTACCCATGATGACGTAACCATTCAGGGGATCAGCCAAGGTTTCGGAGTCAGTCCGGTAGTCGACGAACAGCTGAGACGACTCTTGTCTGACGCCTATGGTGACAGGCTCACCGACGGTCATCTGCGCATGGCGCTGAAACCCGATGGCGCGGAGCTTACCGAAGGCAGCGATGTAAAATGGCCGACCATCGTGTTCAAGAACGTATGGATCCTGCCCGGCGTACCTGAGATTTTTCGCATGAAGCTCGCGGTCGTACGAGAGCACCTGCGCGGTGAGCAGCCGTTCTTCTCTCGGGCGGTTTTCACGAAGATGGACGAAGCTGCTCTCAAGCCGTTGCTCGACGATGTGGTCGCCGCCCACGACGAGGTCGATCTCGGCTCGTATCCGAAGTGGTTCGACGACAACTACAAGACCAAGGTGACCTTCGACGGCCGGCGCGAGGAACGGGTGAACGCAGCTTTCGATGCATTCGTTGCGTTGTTGCCCGCTGGCGCCAGCGTCCGGGTCGAGTGAGTTGGCGAATCGCCACTGGCTAACGTTGGCGAACAGCCAACTCCGAGGGCCCTTTTCAACGCACTCCAACTGGCATGCGCCGTGCTCTTGGCAGGTGTCGATGGACATCGCGGTTTTTGAGACCCGACGAAGGCGGCGGCGAAGCACCAGCGCGGAGGCATTGACAGATGCGGAACTCGTCAGCGCCCTGCTCGATTCCCCGCGGCTACCCTGCGTGCGCCAGCTTCTGAGAGAGCACGGCGGCGTCCGCGGCCTGGCGAGACTCGGAGAGCGGGGTCTTCGACGTTCAGGGGTGTTGACCCGGACAGAAGCGCGTCGATTCAGTGCAGCCATGGAGCTGGGCCGGCGGGACGCACTCGCGAACTTGAACGTAGTACCGGAAGTGATCGAGAGCTTTGACTGCGTCGTTCGTTGGGCGCGCCCACGCTTAGCTGGACTTGATCACGAAGAGGTCTGGATGCTCAGCCTAGATGGGCGAAACGGCCTCTGCGCCGCACGACGCGTGGCCCGCGGAGGGCTGCACGGCTGCGCCCTCGCGCCCAAGGACATCCTGTCACCGGCGCTGCGCGATGCCGCTTCGGGCATCATCCTCGTCCATAACCATCCTAGTGGCGCTTCGGACCCCAGCCCCGAGGACGTCGCCATGACCAAAACCCTGACCGCAGCCTGCGAGGTGGTGGGCATTGCGCTGTTGGACCACGTCGTTGTGGCGAAATCCGGCGCGAGTTCGATCCTGGGTGGCCCACAGGAGCGGTAGCCGACCAGACCCGCGTCCGCTATGGTGCGGCTGGCAATGAGCGAACCCGTGGCCCAGTTTGCTGCGCTGACCGATGTTGGCAAGCAGCGTGACCACAACGAGGACAACTACCTCGTCGACCCCAAGCTCTCGTTGTACGTGGTGTGTGACGGAATGGGGGGCCACGCCGCCGGTGAAGTCGCCAGCGCCATCGCGGTGCGCACCGTGCACGAGGAGGTCAAACGCGAGCACGAACTCGTTCGCGACTATCTGGAAGGCAAGACTGGCGCGGATCGAGTGAGCAAGCGCGACTTGATCCACATGCTGGAGTTCGCGGTGAACCGAGCATCAAGCAAGGTGCACGCCGAGGCCGTCAAGGACGCCAAGAAGCGTGGCATGGGCACGACCCTCGTATCCGTACTGCTGGCGGAGAAAGAGGCCTTCATCACGTATGTGGGTGACAGTCGGGTCTATCTGCTGCGCAACAACATGCTCGAACAGCTCACTGAGGACCACAACGTCTACAACGAGCTGATCAAGCGCAAGAAGATCCCTCGAGAAAAGGTCGAAAAGCTCGCGCCCAAGAACGCAGTGACCCGAGCCGTCGGTGTCTACGAACACTGCGAACCCGACACCCTGGTGGTGGACGTGGTGGCTGGGGATCGCTTCTTGCTGTGCACGGACGGCCTGAGCGGTTACTTCGAGGACGACATGGCCGGCCTAGGCCAGCTCGTGGCAATGCCAAACGCCGAGGCCGCCGTGAAAGCGCTGGTGGGGGCGGCCAACGACCGGGGCGGCGGCGACAACATCACCGCCGTAGTCGTGACGGTGGGCGAAATGGGCGCGCGGGACGACCCGCGAGCTGCCCGACTGCAGCGCAAGCGCGACGTGTTGGCCCGGATGCCGCTCTTCCGACCCTTGAACGACCGTGAGCTCCTGCGTGTCCTCGCGGTCACGGATGTGGCTCCCTACACGGATGGCGGCAAGGTGATCCAGGAAGGGGACCGCGGTGAAGAGCTGTTCATCGTTCTCAACGGCAAGCTGAAAGTTCTTGCCGGTGGCACCCAGGTGGCAACCCTCAATCCCGGAGATCACGTTGGGGAGATGGCGCTGATTCGCGCGCAGCCGCGTTCCGCGACAGTCGTAAGCGACGGTCCCAGCGAGCTCATGGTGGTCCGCCGCACGGATTTCTTCGAGATCCTGCGCAAAGAGCATCAGCTCGCGGTCAAACTGCTGTGGCAGTTCTTGGGTGTATTGGGAGATCGATTGGCCCAAACGAATCGGGAACTCAATAGCGCCCGAGAAGAGATGGCCGAAGACATCACCGCTGAAATCTTCGATCTCGAGGATGATGACGACAACCGTAAAACCCTGGTCCTCCCGCCACCGCCCTCCCTTGCCGGCCCCCAAGACAAAGAGTGAGCTGCGGCGGTTGGCCGCCCTGCTCGTGGGCGTCGCTCTGAGCGGATGCAACAATACCAGGCCCTCTACCGCGGGAGCAGATAGCTCCAGTAGTGCTTCGCGCCCGCGGTCCAGTGCCCCCAAAGTCCCGACCACACGGCCGACGGTTCGACGACCGAAGCGGCCCGCCTGCCGCATCGTCAAAGCAACAGGGAAGTCCCGCATCGTTGGCGGCGGCCCGCTGAAGGCCGGACTCGCGCTGAGAGGAACTCAGTTCCTCGAACTAGAAAAGGACGCGCAGGTCGTCGTTCGGCACGCCGTGAGCACTCGTGAGGTGCAGCTGTTCGGGCCATCGCGGGCAATGCCTTGCGTCAATGGCGATGAACACGTTCTGCTGAGCCGCGGAGAGCTTCGATCCGTGGCGGGGCCCGGGGCACGCCCCGGTGCGCAAGTGGTGGTTGCGCACCCTTGGGGCACGGCCAGCTACGGAAACGCTTTGATCAAGGTCACGGTGACGGACAAGAGCGCCAAGGTCGTGGCCGTATCCGGTGAGGCATGGCTGACGACGACCGCCAAGAGCAAATTGCGCGGGCCCGCTCACCTCACGAACGCCAAACAACAGAGTGTGGCCAGTGGCCCAGCCAGCGCGAAGGAGCTCGTCAGGGCGTGCGAGGCGACCGCGACCGCGTCGATGGAGAAGGCCAAAGCGGTCCTCAAGTCCCCTGGCCCGGACTCGGGACCCCTCGGAGAGCGTGCTGCCATCCACCTCAAGGCTCGCCAGGCGGCTCGGGCGGCCTGCTTCTCCGCTGGGGCGGCAGCCGGTTTAGAGCCCGATCCGGCCGAGTTCCGCCGGCTGGCCGGCAGTCTGAAGATCGCAAATTCCCGCTGGAAGAGCGTGCCAAAGGCAGGTCCGTGACAGCTTCCGTTGACAGTTTCGGGTGTGCGCCGCTAGCGTCCCGCTAGCGACATCTGGGGATGAAAAAGTCTTTCCTAACCACCTTTGGGCCGGTTCTCGCGGCCCTGACGCTGGCCCCAGTAGCCTGGGCGGACGAGCCTGCGCTCACCGGTGAGCCTGCCGTCCTGAATGAACCAGCAGAGATCACCCAAGTGGTCGACGCCTTCGACGGCGACGACCCATTCGACTTACACATTTCACTGGGCTTCCAACAAACCTGGAAGAACGCGAAGATCCGTCGTGAGTCCGCTATCAATCAAGCCGGCCTGACCACCGGTGGCTACGTCTCCGACACCATGAATGTCGCGAAGTACTCGGAGACGACGAGCCGCCTCAATACCAAGGCTAGTGTCGGTATATTCAAGGACATTGCGCTCACGTTCCGGCTGCCGATCATCTTGTCCAACAGCCGGAAGCTCGAAGGCTTGGACGGCAGCGACTCGCAGCAATCCGTCATCCTGCAGGGCGCGCCAGGCGAGCAGGTGTTCAGCCTGCCCTTCGAGTCGCCCAAGCGCAGTGGCATCGAATACCTGGCGGTGGGGTTGGACGCCGCGATCATGAATCAGTTTCGGGATCGGACGAAACCCACGTGGGTCGTTGGGCTCGAGGGTCGCTTCAATGTGTCGGAACCTATGCATGCCTGCAACGGCAGCACCAACGGGCTCAATCAACCAGGCCCCCAGAAGAAATGCGCATATCCGTCGGACATCAACCGTAACGGCGTCAGCGGGGAATTCCCGGACGCGCAGGGGCGTCAACTCGAAGGGAACTTCTCCGGGGAACGGGAGGCGGGCGTCAGCCGCGGCACCACCGCTCTGGAGCTGCACACCTTCCTTTCGAAGCGGATCAAGTACATCGAGCCCTACGGTGGTTTCAAAGCCCTGTTCGAGTTCCAGAATGACTCGAGCGACTACGGCTCCACGGACCTGAAAGGCTCCCTGGTCAACCATCCGCCGCTCCAAGGCACGATGATCCTGGGCATGGCGGTGATTCCCTGGGAGGTCCGCGACCAGTTCCAGCGAGTCTCGATCGACTTCCGCTTCACGGGCACCTACGTCTCCGAGGGCCGCGACTACTCGGAGCTGTTCGACGCTTTGGGGTCCAGCGATGCGCGTTCCCTGCGCCTGCCCAACTACTCCAGCTTTCGAGACGATGGCGCCGGGGGCTCCGAAGTCGACCCGGGCTCCCAAAAGGTCTACTTCACCGGGCTCACCGACGTGCAGCAGCACGGTCGCTACACCTTCTCGACGGAGTTCACCTGGCAAGCCGGCGAATACGTGAAATTCGGCCTCGGCGGCGGCTACACCATCGTGCAGTCACACTTCGTCGCCTTCGACCAGGCCTGTAACCCGGATTTCAGCAACGATGTCACCAAGTCCGGCCCATGCAGGTCCACGCGCTCGGGCAGCTTCGGCGGAAGCTCCAATACCGCTACGGGCATCCCGAACCCGAACTACCGAGCGGCCATCAACGTACCCGGTCGGCGGTTCTTGGTCGACGACTCAAACGCCTTTGATGCGTGGCTGAACGCCACCGTGATGTTCTAAATCACAGCAGTCGCCAGCGCGTCCGAGGCGCGCGGATTGCACGCGCGGGCATACCGCGTTTAGGCTTGCTAGGAAGTGGCGCCAGCGACCCTCAGACGATTCGTCGCAGCCTCCCTAATGGGAGGGCTCGTGACTTGTGCTGCGGCAACCGCCGCGGCGGGGCCGGATGACGTCGTGCTGCTGCCCACGGTCGTCCCGGCCCCGGCGCCCCCGGGGCAGTTTGCAGAGCTCACGCAACCGGAACCCGGCGATGAGACAGCTCTGTCCAAGTGGGCTCGAGAGCTTGATGCCGTCCTTCACGAAGCAGCACAAGATCTTGGTCTCAGCTTGGACGTCTCCGAGCGCTTGCAGGCCAATGCTCGAGAACTGACCGAGGACGCCCTCGTTGCCCGCGCGGCTGAGCGCTGGGTCGTGTCACCTAGACTGGAAGTCTCGGGCCGACGTTTTCGAGTCCGCCTAGTGGCGGTGGCACCGGGGTCACGAGTCGTGCTCGTTCGGAGCATGGAGCTAGAGCCGCGCGAAGTATCCATCCGTGCCATGGTGATGCTCCGGGATCTGGTGCAGGCGGGACGCGGCTCTGGCGACGGACTCAGCCAGGACACGCCTGAGGAACCGCGAGCACCAAGCTACGCCGTGCCGGCACGCTCCCAGGGTCGGGCCGTGTTGGCTGTCAACAGCGCAGCCTTCGGCGGCTACGTCGGGTTTTCTCTGCAACGCGCCAGCGGCTCCAGTGACGACCGGCTGACCTATCCGCTCATCGCCCTTGGCACCGGAATTGGGCTAGGCGGCTCGATGATCATTGCGGACGAATGGGATGTGGGCCTTGGTGACGCCTGGTACCTTTCTGCGGGCGCTTGGTGGCCCACGCTGTCCGGCGTGCTGTTGGCGGAAGGCTATGGTGTCGAGCCCGAGTCCGATCGCTACATGTACGGTCTGCTCGGCGCCAGCGTGGGTGTCTCTCTCGCCACTGCCTCCTTGTCTTTTGCTGGCATGGGGGAGGGCGGCGCAACCTTGACCCACTCCGGAGGGGCCTTCGGACTACTCCTGGGCGGCGCCACACAGCTGGCCTACGAAGGCAGCACGGAAAACACGCCAACTCGCGGCATGGGCTACGGCGCTGGCGCGGGCGTCGTGGTCTTCGGCGCCTTGGCGACCAAGTTCCATATCGCGCCATCTCGGGTGTTGCTGATCGACTTGGGAGCGACCCTAGGCGGGCTCACCGGAGCGGCGGGAACGAGCCCCCTAGTCTTCGGCGATGAGCGCAGCGAGGGCAAAGACCGCGCTTTCTTGGCGAGCGTGGGGGTGGGCGTCGTGGCGGGCGGCACCATCGCCTATCTGATGACTCGTCCCGGACCAGCCAAGCCAGAAGACGAGCAGGCGGCGCTACCCTTGAAGCCCTGGGCGGGAATCGTTGGCCAGACCACTGACGAAGAGGGCGAGGAGATCCCGGCGTGGGGCGGCGGAGTCTCCGGGGTCTGGTGATGCGAGACGTTACTTTCACTGTTCTCGACAGCGATGAGGGCGAGCGCTTGGACAAGCTCGTTGTGCGTCACATCAGCGGGCTTGGGCGCCGTCGCGCCACCGAGCTCTTTGCCAATGGTCGGGTGGAAGTCGACGGAACCCGAGCCGCAAAAGGTGAACCGGCACGCGTCGGCGCCAATATCGTCGTCAAGTTGGAAGCCGCCTGCCCCGTGCCTCTGGAAACGGACGCGCCGCTGAAGGTTTGCTTCGAAAACGACTACCTCGTCGTGGCGAGCAAACCAGCGGGCCAGGCCACCGCACCTCTGCGAGGCGAGCCCGGGACGTTTGCTGGAGCGCTGCTCAGTCATTATCCGGAGATGGCTTTCGTCGGGTACTCAGCACGGGAGCCGGGCATCCTCCACCGCCTGGACACGGGTACGAGTGGTTTGTTGGTAGCAGCCCGAGCTGGCCGCGTTTTCGAAGTCTTGCGGCGGGCCCTCACTCAAGGGGCCATCGAAAAACGCTACTTCGCAGTGGTATCGACCACTTCTCTGCCCGCTCAAGGGACCATCAATGCGTTTGTCGGACCCGATCCCGACCGAGGGCGACGGGTGGCCGTCTACGATAGAGATCCGCCTCCGGGCGCACGCGCCCAGGAGACCCGGTACCGGATTGTCCGGAGCACCGCCCGACGGACGTTGGTCGAGATTCACGTGTCTCGCGCCTACCGCCATCAGATCCGCGCCCACCTAGCGCACCTCGGTGCGCCGATTGTCGGAGATGAGCTGTACGGTTCGGACGATCTGGACGAATTGCCGGAGCGGCATGCCTTGCACGCTAGCTACGTGGCGTGGGCCGGAGACGAGATGGTTCCAGCTTTCAGCGTTGCCGAGGACCTGCCTCTGGACTTGGCAGCACTGCTCGCAGATTGACCCCGGCCCGTATCGCTCAACAGGACGATCAGCTCCGAGATCAAGGTCAGGCTACTCTGACGGGTAGGTAGAGGGGGCCATAGCACCGCGACGCGCTCGTTAGCCTTGCGACCCCGGGACCAGGCGACGCGATGCGCCAACGCTTCATGAGCGCGGGAGCCCTCTGCTGCTCGCACGATGACCCACGGCAGCTCCATGGTTCCCGCAGCGCTGGTATCGTATTCCAAGCCCACTTCGATGGCGGCAAGGCCGGACAGCGCTTTACGGGGCATGATCAGCAGGCGCAGCTCGTCCGGATCTGACGAACCGTTCGGAATCCGTGCCCAGGGCACGACCTTGACACTTCGAAAGCGCTTCAGACGGGAAGCGAGCCACTGCAGGACTCGCATGGGCGCTCGAGCTCGATTCGCCGGCAGGGTGCTCTGGCGCCCGCTGAGGAACACGGGCAAGAGGCACGACGTCGCAAGCAACGCCATCATCGCGTGGTAGGCGGAACGGGGCAGTAGCCACAGCGCGCCGAACACGAACCCTCCCAGCAGGAGCGCGAAGAGGATGAACCCGCGCCAGCTACCCGCGTCTAGCCAGCGACCCGGCAAGGCTTCTGGGGGCATGCCGAAAGCGTCGTCTTCGCTGAACGGCAGCCACTTGCCCGGAGCTCTCGGGGTCGGGAGGCGCCGGGGTGCCAACTGGGTTGCCAGCGCCATGGACAGCACGATCAGAACCGCCGCGAGGATCGGATAGGTCGTGAGTATCGCGACCGCGACGGCAGCCGAGAGTGCGACCCCGGACAGGGCGGCCCGGAGTGCGAGGGGCAATGGCACGAGGGCCCGGCACGCAGCTTGGCGACGCTGCGAGGACCGCACCAAGGCGCGGCCTTTCAGGAAGACGAGCAACGCGTAAATCAACGCCACGCCGAGCAGCGCACCCATGAAGCTCGCGCGACGCTCCGGCGAGGGAGTCGGGACTGCGCTCGAAGGCGGCGGTGCACCTTCGGTGGGGGCGAAGGCGGGAAATGCGCGACGACTGGCCAGCGCTTCCCACACGACAGGTTCGCCCTTGGCAACGTGGGGCCGTACGACCTCCAGCTCGTCCTTGTCGTGGGCCCGACGCAGCGTCGAGAGGAAGACACCGCCCGTTTCGGCACCGGGAGCGTCAGAGCTGGCCGAAGTATCCAGTTGCGGCGGCTCCGTCGCTGCTGGCACTCGAAACACCACTCGCACGGAGTCCACGCCGTCGGAAAACCGCGGGCCCACCCAGCGCATGGCCACGAAATTGCCGCGAGATTTGAGTGCGCCGCGTTGCGCAAGGTTCGTGCGATAGGAGAACTTGAACAGGTAGGTACCGCGGCGTAGGCCCTTTTCGTGATCCACGTCGATGCGCAACGTGCCGTCGTCCCGCCGCTCCAGGAGCAACGGATAGATGTCCCGAGCGGTCGCACCATTCACCGGGCTGACCGTGGCGCTGGGCAGCGGATCCGCGTCTGCATCCACGCCAGGAAGCTCGAACCCCTTCAGAGGCCCACCCCGGACGCGCATGACCAGCTCGTGATGCACCTCGGTGCGGCCGTCGGGGGCGATGTCGAGCACCACGACATCCGAGCGAATGGACGTCTCAATCCAGGCCTGGGCGGCGGTGGGCCAACACAGACTCAGCAATACGAGGCAAAGGAGCCCGGGCAGCCGCTCGGAGCCGAGGAGCGGAATCGAGGGCCAGCGATGTCGGTGCTGCACATACATCCTGCGACACTTGTGGTGTCACAGAGCGACGCAGTTGGACGAATTTGTTGGATTGACGCGATGCGTCAGATTAGGGCTTGTGTTCGATGGGCGCCGGCGCAAGTGGGCCGCCCATGGCAGATGCGGCGATGGCAGGTCCTAAGGCCCCGAGGTCCGCAAACACCTCCTTGGGCACGGTAATCGTCCAGCGGAGCTCGGGCTTGGAGCCCCTGCTGACCGTGAAGCCGGTGAGCATGGGCGTCTCGCCATGGTTAGGCATCGCATTGAGTACTTTTTCGATTTCTCGAACCGAGCTTGGGTTGGCGAACCCCATCATCGAGGAGCGCACCGATCCCAAGAACGTCATTAGCGAGAAAAAGCCCTGACTGATGGCCTTGCGGCTGCGCATCTTCGACAGCCCGGCCCGACTCGCAAGCGTCTTTGCCGCATCGCCCTTCTTGGCGATGCTCAGGCGCTCGATCAGGCGTTTTTCGTCCGCCGACAGTCCAAACCAAGTGCGCTTGCCGTCAGGTACGAGAACAAAAACAATCGGCAGCGCCTTGCCAGCTTTGCCAGGGCCGCGACCGTCGCCGAAGTCTTTGAACAGCTCCCCGGGTAGGGTCAGTTCGTAGACCAAAGAGCCCGCCGGCAGTCCGCGGCCGCCACGAACCCGCGCCTTCGGCCACTCGTTCGGCTTGATGTGCATTTCTTTCTGAACCATCGCGCGGAGCTGACGGTCGTTGTACAGCTTCAAGATCCGGTCGAGATACGTTTTGTACTTCTTCATCGGCTCTTCAATCGCAGCGATGTGCCAGCCGAATCCGACCCGCAGTTGCTCCCGCTCCTGAGCCGAGAACCTGTCTTTGGGGACCGGCAAGCCTGGAACTTCCCCTCGAGCGTAGACAGAGCCACTCTCGGTCACCCACATTTCGTCCAGCAATGACGAGGCCTGATCTCGCAGACGCTTGGGCACTTTTGAGTGAGCCAAAAAGCCATCCAACAACTCACCCAGATTGCGCCGAATCGGTTCTCCCCGCTTCGGATCCGTCGCCACGCTATAGCTCGCCGCCGTGGCATCCTTGGGCAGATTGAAAAAGGCCTTGGGCGCCGTGTTGGCCCGGGCGGCAGCCTGTACCAGAGAAGTGACGACCCAGGAGTTGGTTCCCCGGAATTTCGCCGAGAAAACCGCGTCAGCATGGCCCGCGCCCTTGTTCACGGACGCATCTAGGCGCACCAGATCGACGTCTTCCACCAACGCCAACGCTTCGTCCGTCAGAGCGTGAACCGCATCGGCCAGAGGACGGTCGAAGCGCGCGTCATCCAGGGACATCTTGCGCAGCACAAATGGCGTAGCCAGGGTCTTGGCCTGACGGAGTTCCGCCGCGTAGTTGCGCCGCCAGGGTTCAGCGCGCAATTCGATTCGAAGGTCCTTGGTGCCGAGGTTCTCGTTGGGCAGGCCGCGAGTCGCATAAGGCAGCAGCGCGTCAAGGTCTTCTTCGCGGTCACCGCAGACAATGCGCGCGGGCGCGGGCCCAACCGACGCAGCCAGCACGCAGCTTGGGCCTCCTCGCCCGACTCGATACACGCCAGCCCGAACTTGGCGCACGCTTTCACCCGAGCGGCGCACCAAATCCAACGCTGGCTCCAGTCCGCGCAGGCCCACGGAAACCACCGCGAAAGGCTGGGGCACGTCCCCGCGGCCGCCCGGATCCAAGGCCGCCGCAACTTCCACTGGAGCGTCCCAGTGCAGAACCTGATCCACGCCGGGCTCGGCCTTGCTCAACTCACGGCGCCAATCCATGGGCAGCTTAGCCCAACTCGCGGCAACGTCCATGACCGCAGCTGGGTTCTTGATACGGCCCAAGAGGAACAGCTCCTTCGGCGGCGCGACGGGGCTCAGATCCGGAGCGACACCATCCGAGGCCAAGGTATTTCCGCCCGGACCTCCCGGCTCGCCGGGGGTTTTTGAGGCTGGCTTTCCAGGACCACAAGCCAAAGTGAGCAACAGGGCGCTGGCCCCCCACGTAGCGCGAACAAGCGATTTCATGACGCGCCGTTCATACACCAAAACCAGCGCGACCGAACGGGGGCCGGGGGCCCGCTGCGGAAGCCGCCGAAAAATCAATCGAAATCCCGAGCCTCGCCGCTGCTGAAGATGCGAGCCGCACCCCACAGCGCGGTATGCCCGAGCGCCTGCAGCCCTGCTTGCACGGCCCGAGGTTTCGACCAGCGTTTGCCGGCAAAATGTTGCAGGCCGAGGCGGATAAACTCGGGAGACGCGTGCAAGAAGCGCTCTACCCTTGGGCGGGCGTCGCCGTAGAACAGCGGCACCCCTTTTTCGCGCACCAGAAGATCGCGCCCGACGTGGTTTTTTCGAACCTCTGCGGACCAGTCCTCGAAGCCGAAAGCCTCCGTTGGGAAGCGATCCGCGATGTAGCGGCCAGCGGTTGCGCCGTAGAAGAGTGCCTGAGCAATGCCCTCGCCGGTAACCGGATCGATGCCGGCGGCCTCCCCGACTAGAAGCACGTGAGGCTGCGCAATCGGCTGATGCGGCTCGAACCCACGCTCGGCGAAGCGTTTCTTGCGATAGCGGCTCAAGGCTAGCCCACGCTGCTCCAGCTCTGCGTCCAGTATGTCTTGAATCTGGACGCGCGGTGTTTCACCGCCGGAGCTGAGCAGGTAGACGCCGCGACACATCAGTTCCCGCCCTTCCACAATCGTCGGGAAGTCCCAGTAGTAGCCCGGCAACTGTCGATGGCTGGCATCGAAGAGCAGCACATCCCTCGGCAGGTCGTCCTCCACTGCCTCGGTGTCGATTTCCAGGGCCTGGGCCCGGTAGCGGGTGGCCCCAAAGCCCAGCTCACGGCGAACCACGCTGCCCACGCCGTCGGCGCCGATCAGAACGGAGCAGCAAAACCCACCCTTGGAGCTGTCGACCTCGAATCCATCAGCGGCCCTGCGGATCGAACCGACCTTGGCGTCCTCGATGATCTCGATCCCGCGCTTCTTCGCGATGCCAGCGAGCTCCGCATCGTATTCGATGCGGCGAATGACGCGGCCGATACCGCCGTCGCGCACCACCGTCGTCTTGCCTATTGCGCGAAACGCCATGCCGTCGATCGGCACGCTGGGAACGTCGACGGTAATACCTATGCTCGACAACAGACGGTCGCCACGGGTGCCAATAGCCCCTGCACAGAACTTCTCGCGAGGATAGGTTTCCTTCTCGAGGATGACGATTCGATCTGTCAGCGCTGGCGCGGCATTTGACAGGAACAACGCCGTCGCTACGCCCGCCGGTCCGCCTCCTACGATGACAACTGCCGTCTTCCGCATCTGCGGGATTGAATTAACGTCACTTGCCCTGCGTGGGATACAAAAAAATCATCAGCGGTGACGCTCGTAGAGCCCGTCGCGCCAGCGGAGCAAGTCAACGAAACGTCTCGACAACGGCCCGGAAGTCCATGCCTCGCGGCTCGTGGGACCCAGGCGAATGTAGCGTTGAGCCACCGGGCAGATGAATTGCAGGCTCACTGCGACCGCGATGTCGGCAAAAGAAAACTGCCCGAGGAAGTAGTCGCGGCCCCCGAGCTCCTGCGTCATTTCTTCCAACATCGGCCCCAGTTCAGCGTCGATTCGAGCCGGCGCTTCATCGGAAAAGCCGTACTTGCGACGCAAATGCCGGACGCCCAGCCACGCGGTGGCATCGGCAAGAGGCCCCACGGCATTGAACGGCGCGGGCACGCTCTCTCGCAAAGCCTCTTTGGATTGGGAAACGGCAGCCGTGGCGCGCATCCGCCCCAACGCCAAGATCCGCTCCGAGCGGTCCACCAGCGACGCGACCGCCTCTTGCTCGTTTTTGGGGAAGAGCGGGCGGGACTTTCCCCGAGCATCCGCCCACCACGCTATTTCCGTGGAATCCTCGAAGCGCTCGATGCCGTCAATCAGCAGCGGCACGGTGACCTTCCCGCGGGGCCTGCGCAGCAGAACCCGCAGCCACGGCTCACCTACCATCGGCACATAGAGGCGCCGCTTCACTTTCAAGGCGTGGTGATCCAGCGCCCAGCGCGCCTTCTCAGACCAGGGGGAATACGGAAGATGTATTAGCGTTGCCAACCGGCTGTTGCCCTTGTCGCGTGGCCGAAGCGCCGGAGGCGGCGGGCGCGTGGCCCAGCACTATCCGGCGCAGTGGTGCGCTGGAGGGTACTTGGGGCCTGCGCCCGAGCACCCTCGCACGCAAGCCACTCAGTTCGTTTCTTCGAACTCCGCGTCGATGACGTCACCCTTTTTCTTCTTATCGTCGCCGGAAGCCCCTGCGGAGCCATCGGCACCTGACGCCCCAGCGTCGGCTGCGTCGCCACCCGCGCCATTTCCACTCGAAGCCGTGGCAGCGTAGAGCTTCTCCGCCATGGAGTGGGCCTCTTTTTCGAGCCTGGCCAGCACGTCCTGTACTTTGTCGTCGTCCTGTTTCTCGACGGCGTCTCGACCTTCTTTGATCAAGCCCTCTAAAGCGGAAACGTCAGCGCCTTCCAGCTTCTCCTTGTTCTCGGAGATCTGCTTTTCCAGGGTGTAGCAGAGGTTGTCCAGCTTGTTGCGACGCTCGATCTCGTCCCGCCGCTGTTTGTCCTCGGCTTCGTGGTCCTGGGCTTCCTTGACCATGCGGTCGATGTCGTTTTCTTCGAGGCCGCTGTTGGCGGTAATGGTGATGCGCTGATCTTTGCCCGTGGCCGTGTCCTTCGCCGCAACGCTCAGGATGCCGTTGGCATCGATGTCGAAGGTCACCTCGATCTTTGGCACGCCGCGCGGCGCCGGCGGCAAACCTTCCAAGTGGAACTTCCCGAGAGTGCGGTTGAACCGCGCTTCGGCACGCTCGCCTTGCAGCACGTGGATCTCCACACTGGTCTGGCTATCGCTCGCAGTGGAGTAGATTTCCTTCTTCTGCGTGGGGATCGTGGTGTTGCGCGCGATCATCACCGTCATGACACCGCCGAGGGTCTCGACGCCCAGTGACAGGGGAGTGACGTCCAGAAGCACGACGTCTTGGACGTCGCCAGCGAGCACACCACCCTGAACGGCAGCACCCACGGCCACAACCTCGTCCGGGTTCACGCCTTTGTGGGGCTCCTGGCCGAAGAACTTGTTGACCGTTTCCTGAACCAGCGGGATGCGGGTCGAACCACCCACGAGCACGATCTCGTCAATTTCGTTGGGCTTCTTCTTGGCATCTTCCAACGCCTTCTTGACGGGGGCCATGGTGCGTTCGATCAACGGCCGAATCATCTGCTCCAACTTGGAGCGCGTGAGTTGCTTCTGCAGGTGCTTCGGACCACTGGCGTCTGCGGTCAGGAAGGGCAGATTGATGGTGGTCTCCTGTTTCGTGGACAGCTCAATCTTGGCTTGCTCCGCGGCGTCCTTGAGCCGCTGAATGACCATCTTGTCCTTGGACACGTCCATCCCCGTGTCCTTCTTGAACTCTTCTGTTAGCCAATCCATCACCATGATGTCGATGTCGTCACCGCCAAGGTGGGTATCGCCGTTCGTGGCGATCACCTGCACGACATTGTCACCAACCTCCAGGATCGAGATATCGAAGGTGCCTCCGCCGAAGTCGTAGACAGCAATGACCTCGTTGGCCTTCTTGTCCAGGCCGTAGGCCAACGCTGCTGCGGTGGGCTCGTTGATGATGCGTCGCACCTCGAGCCCCGCGATCTTTCCGGCGTCCTTGGTGGCCTGGCGCTGGGAATCGTTGAAGTACGCCGGCACGGTTATGACGGCTTCGGTAACCTTCTCGCCCAGGTAGTCCTCGGCGGCCTTCTTCAGCTTCTGAAGTACCTTGGCGCTGACCTCGGGCGGCGAGACCTTCTTGCCCCGCACTTCCACCCAAACGTCACCGTTGTCGCCCTTCACCAGATGATAGGGAACTCGATGGGTGTCCTTCTCCATCTCCGTGAAGCGGCGCCCGATGAAGCGCTTGGCGGAGTAGATGGTGTGCTCCGGGTTGGTCACGGCCTGGCGTTTGGCGATAGTGCCAACTAGGATTTCTCCCTTTTCGTCCCAGGCAACCACCGACGGCGTCAGACGTGAGCCTTCCTCGTTGACGATGACTTTGGCTTCTTTGCCTTCCATGACGGCGACGACGCTGTTGGTCGTGCCCAGATCGATTCCGATGATCTTGCCCATGATTCCTCTCCGATGTGGGGCGAGCCAAGGGCGCCCTGGGCGCCCGAAACTCCCCTCGCGGCGGTCCGCTCGGCTGAAGCGCCTGAGCTGAGATGCCGCGAGAACATGCGCAAGATAACCACCTAGCTCGCTGGGTCAACGGTCCCGGTGATGGAGGCGCTGCACCCGCCTAGGGCGCCAGTTTGTCGTTGACACGGCCGGCCCTGCGGCTACCCTCCCGGCTCCCTCAACGGGGCCGTAGCTCAGATGGGAGAGCGCCGCGTTCGCAATGCGGAGGTCAGGGGTTCGATCCCCCTCGGCTCCACCCCTGCTCCCACGAGCCCGAGCCGTTTCTGAGCGCTGCAGGCGATCGCTCAGTCAACACCGGATGGCCTCGGCGTCCACTTTCGAATGCTCGCGCCGCTGCCCATCAGCCAGCTTACACTCTTGCTGTGATCGGATTCTCGCGCACGGCCACTGCCCTGCCCATCTGCAACCCAACCAAAACCGAATCTCGTGGGCTAGGGTTTTGGAGGGGGGGGGCAGCTGCTCAAACTGGCGATGAAGCTGCGCAGCACGCCGACGCCCTCGGTGTCGACCAGTCCGGTTCCCATGGGGGGCATGCGGTTGAGACCTTGGCTCTCCACGCGTTCCATCAGTCCGGAAGCGTCGGGATTGCCGGGCTCGATGCGTTTCTTGCCGAACAACGTGCCGTACTGCAACGACACGCCGCAGGTTTGGGTGTCGGCGAAAGATGTTTGCCAGCGCAGATCCAGATTGAGTTCAGGCGGCACCCAACCTCCGGGTCGATGGCAGTGGCCACAATTGGCGTGCAGATAGGCGCGGGCTCGGGTCTCGAGGGAAGCCTCGGCGTCGGCAGGCCCGGGCATTCGGTCTAGGTTCGCTGGAGGCTCGGGCTGGGCCAGTTCGATGGCATCAATCGCGAGCAACGCTTCGACCTGGTTGCCGGAACCGCCATCCCAACGCACCTGTCGGTTCATCTGGGGCGTGGTCGGTCCCAGGACGAATTGTGCGCCTGGGGAATGGCACGCGTCGCAACTCGAGCGGCTGGGGAACAGGTGAGTGACCTGACCCGCCGGGGTTTCGACTGGGATCTCCTTCCACTCGTTGAGGAGTCGGGCGTCGCTTCCATCTTGGAGCCATTCGTAGGAGTGCACCTCCCAGCCTCCGGCGCGATGCACCATCACACGAGTTTCGACCGTGGGGGGGCCACTGCCGTCGTAGCCGAAGTGCTTGAGCAGGACGGAGCCTAGAGGAAAATCCCAGGTGCCGTCCCTGGCGACGGACACCTTCTCGCCGGGGGGCAATACCATGTAGCGCTTCTTCTTGGCGCCATCGGTCCAAAGCTCCGAAGCGACGGCGAAGGGAATCAGATCTGGCCCGGGCAGCCTTGCGGCGAGATCATCGAAACATCCGGTCTCGCTGAGCCACTCGGGGGCAGCACCAGGGGTCGAGTCCGTGGCCATGGGTTCGCTCGATGCTGCGGCGTCCGCAAGACAGGTCTGCACGCTTGCCCGTGGCGGGAGCACCGGTCCTTCGGGGGACTTCGACTTGCTCTCTTCCGAACCGCAGCCACCGATGACGAGCAGGGCTGTAGCGAGTGAGAACGATGCCGGGCGGGACGTGGCCAAATCGTCGTTAGCTTAGCGTGATATCCACCGGGGGGCGGGATTCAGCGACGACGGCGGAGCGCGAGTAGTGCGAGCCCCAAGCCGACCAGCCAAGGAACTGGCCGTACAGGCCCGTTTTCCGAGCTGAGGCTGACGCTGCAGCCCCCATTGGATTCTGCGTCAGCCTCCGCCGCGAGGGGCGCTGCGCATATGTTGAGGTCTGCAAGGCACTCCAGGCCCGACGCACAATCCGCGCCGGCGCCGCAGTCCGCCGCGCAGTACGGGTTTTCCCCACCGCCCGGCGCGAAGCAGGCGTAGCCCGAAGGACAGGGGATACCCTCGCCGCAGATGGTGCCTTGAGCGTCGGGCCCAGCCGTTGGTTTGGGCTGCTTGACCGGAGGCTCTGGATTGGGATCGTCGCTTACACCGGACACGGCCCAGAACGGCGGCTCGTAACCGCCGAGCGTCGCGGCCTCGAGGGCCGTCTCCATGATGAAGTCTTTCCACGCCCAGACCGAGCCGTAGGTCGGGGAGTTGCACTGACCGCTGCCTCGCGAGACGACGCCGATGACTTTACCGTCCTTGTCTATCGCCGGGCCACCGCTATCTCCCTGGCAGACGCCGGTCTGACCCAACCACTCGGTGGATTGCACTTGGTGATAGATAGGGCAATTGCCTGGAGTGCACTGAACCTGCAAGCCACCAAGAGACATGCGGGAGCCACCGCTGTTCTGGGTACCCGTGTTGCCGTAACCGATGGCTGTGTAAGCCTCGCCGGTCTCGACGGGCGTGTCGATGCGAGGCACCGCGGGAGTGATGTCGTCTACGGGCTCCGCAAGGATGACTAGGGCGATATCGAAGCCGCAGGTATCGTTGCCCTGCGAGGGCACTCGTACGTCCGCGCCTCGGCGCCAGTTGTTGCTACCCTGCGACATCTTCATGTCGTGGGTGACCACGATGTTGTAGCCGGGGTAGGGGTCGGCAAAGCCGCTGTCGCCACAGATAACGTAGTCGCGTGGCTTCAGCGGCGGAGCGATGCAGTGCCGCGCCGTCAGAACGAGGTTGGGCGCGATCAAGGTGCCCGTACACATGCCTCCGCCATGACCGGAGAACGAGAACATCCCGAGGACGTGTTTGGTCTCCGAGTCCGACTCACCACCCGCGATAGACTGCGCGTTGACCCGGAGCTCCGGCCCCGGCGACGACTCTGCCGCGCAGGCGGTGGCGGCGAGATACAACACGGGCACGGCAAGCAGCGAACGTTTCATGACGGCGCTCCTACGTAGTTCGGGTGGACGACGTTTCAGCTAGGGCACGTGAGAGGTGCGTTTCCCAGCCGGTAGGCGACAGCGTTGTACCTGCTGGATGTCCCAGGTTCCAGCACCTTTCCCGTCAAAAACCCACATAGACACACAACATCCGGCAGAATTGACAATCACGTTGTAAAATTACACGTGGACTAGAAATGCCGTCGTTCCACCTCGTACAACCCATCCGCGCGTCCAGGGAGATCATCTGGAGGGCGCTATCGGAATCCAGTGGTCTCACTGCGTGGGCGGCTGATGTGGTGGAGGGTGCCGTGCAAAGCGGAGCGCGGTTGCACCTGCGCTGGCCTGCTCTCGGAGCGGAATTGGAGGTTAACGTCACGGCATACGAGGAGGGGCAGCGCGTGGCCTTCGCCTGGGGCGATCACGATGTATCGTTTACGGTGCAGGACGGCGGCGTCAGCTTGGAGTGCTCTGGGATCGGAGAGCAAGACGAGCTCGAAGGCACCGGCTCCGCGTGGACGCTTTCACTGGCGACCTTGGCCCATTACTGCGAGTGCCACCAAGGTCGTTCGAGATCTGTGTGCTGGCTCACTGGCGTGGCACCCACCACACCCGAAGTGCTGCACGCCTACTTGACGGAACCCTGGGCCCACGACGTGTGGTTGGGAACCGGCAGCGGCTTCGGCGCCGTCGGTAGCGATGTCTCCGTGACGCTCTCTGGCGACATGACGCTTTCGGGGCGAGTTCTCGCGCACACGCAGGGCCGGGACCTGCTCGTGTCATGGACCGATGACGATGACTCGGTCGTGGCCTTTCGCAGCATCCCGAGCCCTACCAGCGACGATCGCATGGTGCTGATCGCCTGGTCGCGCTGGAGCGACAACGCTCCACCGGAAGACGCCCTCAAGCAGCTGCAGGCGGCTCACCTGCGATTGATCAACGTGCTGAGCCGCTCGGGGCAGGCCTAGCCGCCGCCTTGCAGCAGCGGGTGCCCAGGCTGTAGTCGTAGTAAGCCGGGTCGTGGGAGGCGACCTTCGCCTCGCAACCCTGGTTGGTTGACCGGGCATAGAACCCTCCGAGGAACGTTCCAGAGGGGTCGGCTACCCACTCATCCAGGTTGCCGATCATGTCGTGCACAGCGTCGGAACCCCAAGGAGTGCGACATTTTTTGGCAGCGCCCGTGCGCCGCAGCAAGGGACCGACTGCGTGCTCCACGACCAGGTTGAGTCGCGGATCTGTATGCCCCAACGATGCCTGCCCATGTAAGACGAAGGCGGGGTGCAAGCGGCGAAAAACGTTACAGCGCCCGATTTGATAGTTGGCGCTGTAGCCATGCTTGTGACCGGCTGCGCCGCGACAAGCCAGCACCCATTCTTCTTCACTGCACAGGCGCTTGCCCGCGTTTCTGCAGGCTCGCCGGGCTTCGTAGAAGTTGAGGTAGCCACTGGGTACGACGCCCGCACGAGACACGGCCTTGAACTTGACCTTGCCCGCGCGCTGCACGCGGGGCACCGGCGGCAGTGGCATGCGGCGTGCGTCTGCACTGCCCACGAGAGTGCGTTCCACCTGCCAGACCGAATGCACTCGCGCGAGATGGCGAGCGTTGGGAGGATAGTAGGGCGACAAGGGGGTGCCCTCCGCGCTCGTGACCAAGGCTGCCTCCCAGCGATCGATGCAGTAGCTCGTAACACGCACCATCTCACTGGGGCAGCCGCTCGCGGCCGAAGCGGGCTGCGAGAGCCCAAGGCTCAGCCAAGCCAGACACAACAGGGCCGGGCTGCGGATGCAGTGGCAGCGACGTCGGGTCCACCCTGTTGAGATTTCGGTCATTGCAACCCCGCTACGGCGATGCGACCTGATCGGTCGTGAGCGAAGATAGCTTCAAGCGAGACCGGGAGCTACTGGCAGAACGCTTGGCAAATGCCGGGCACGCCCCTGCCGTGGTCTCCGCCTTCGCCCGCGTTCCTCGGCACCTGTTCATGCCCGCAGGGCAGCGGCCCTATGCTTACGAAGATCGCGCACTTCCAATAGGCGAGGGCCAGACCATCAGTCAGCCCTCGATGATCGCCTTGATGCTGGACGCTCTGGCACTGCACCCACGGCAGCGGGTATTGGAGGTCGGGGCGGGTTCGGGCTACGCCGCAGCGCTGTTGGGCTGCATCGTTGCCGAGGTATCTGGCGTCGAGCTCTCCCCGATTCTGGCGCACCGCGCAACGCGGCTGCTCGAGCAGCTGGGGGTGAGGAACGTGCACGTCGTGTGCGGAGACGGTTGGGGTGGATTGCCCGAGGCCGCGCCTTTCGACGCGATTCTAGTATCCGCCTCCCCCGAAGAGGTGCCGCCTGCGCTGCCGGAGCAGCTGCGGCTCGGCGGACGGATCGCCATTCCTGTCGGCGACCGGCGCTACCAAGTGCTACGCGTAGGCACGCTTACGGAGCGTGGGCTGGAGTGGTCCGAGAGCGTTCCGTGCCTGTTCGTTCCGCTCGTGCATACAGGCGCCACCCCGGTTCGATTCACGTGATCAGGCCAGACCCACGGTTCGGGAAGTAAACGCTATGGGTGACGTTCCGGCATGCTCGTAGGCCTTGGTCCAGGTGTCATGCGCTGGCACGTCGAAGATCAGCCTCGCGTCCACTTCCGTCGGTAACCAAGCGCCCGCGAGGATCTCATTCTCCAACTGAGAAGGCGCCCAGCCTGCGTAGCCAACGTAACCAATCACGCTATCCGGGATGACACCCTCCGCAATCAGCTCCAGAACCCTGCGTGACGCGGTGGCCACGATTCCGTCGCCGACCTCGAACTGGCCTTCGATGCCCGTGAGTTTGGCGTCCGTACGGTAGACCAACCAGACCTGCTCCGGGGAAACCGGCCCCCCCACCCGCACCAGGCCCGGAACTTCAACTTCCGTTTCCATGACCTCGGCGCGCACGAGCAACTCCCGCACCGTCATCACGTCTTTTCCGTTCACAACCCAGCCGAAAGCGCCCTCCGGGCCGTGCGCCGCCAGCAGGACGACGGAGCGATCGAAGTTGGGGTCGCCCAGAGGCGGCGCCGCAACTAGCAAACCGGGTGCTAGCGACAACATGGCTGGATTAGGCTAGCACATGCGCTAGGACACCACGACGCCGGCATATCCGACGACGGCGTCGTAGTCACCGGAAACATCACCGGAATTTGCGTAGCGAACCAAGCTGGCACGCTTGGCGCCACGGGCCAGAGCCGCGCTCAGAGCCACGGTGGACGGAATGAATCCACACATGGAAATCTCTTTTTCGACCACGACGCGATAGAGCCCCTCCGGGTCGAGAGCAAGTACGCGATCGAGAGCGCACTGATCCAACCTGCGAGCGTGCTCCGCCGGCAAGTAGTGAGACATATCCGTGCTGGCAACGACCAGTGCGGGTTCGTCGAGGCCATCGAGGGCCCGGGCCAGACCTTGCCCAAAGCCGAGGCAGTCAGCGAGAGTCAGTCGGCCCAAGACGATGGGCACGATCTGAAGATCCGGTTGGCGGTGACGCAAAATCGGCAGCTGGACTTCGATCGCATGCTCCCGAGCGTGCGCTCGCGTATCAGGTATCAGCGCGCAGTGTTGCTGCAGCGCTTGCGCCGCGGCTTCGTGAATCGGCACCGCGCCTCCGGGCAGGGCGAAGCCTCCTTTGTCGTACAGCGCTCGGGACTCACCGAACCCGGTGTGGTTCGGACATAGGATAACGACGCAGCGGGGCACCAGCACTCGAGCGTACGTCTCTGCAGCGATTGTGCCGGAGTAGACCCAGCCCGCGTGGGGCGCCAGCACGGCGGCTGCCTCCACCGGGCTCTCGCAGACGGGGACCATTTCTCGCAAGGCGGCGTCGATGCGCGCCTCGTCCCCGGGATAGAAGCGCCCGGCGACTGCTGCGGGTCGGAGCTGCACGGCGGTCTCAGCTTAGCCAACCCGCCGCCCCAGACCAGGGCAAATGCCAGATTCCATGCCGGCTTTTCCGCGACAAGCGCGTGATTTGAATCACTGCCGGACCGCGATAGAGTCCGGAGTCGATGCGGGTGACGTTCTACGGCGTGCGCGGCTCGGTACCCGCTCCAGGTCCCACCACTGTGCGCTACGGGGGCAACACCTCCTGTGTGGGTGTGGAGCTATCGGATGGCAGCCGGCTGATTCTGGATGCCGGCACCGGAATCCGCACCCTGGGCAACGAACTGATCAAGAACGGTGGGAGCGTGCGTACGAGCCTGCTGCTCTCCCATACTCATTGGGATCACATCCTGGGCTTGCCCTTCTTTGCTCCGCTGTGGAAAAGCGATACCGAGCTGAGCATCTTCCCACTGATCAGCGAAGCTCAAGAACGCTTCCAGCGGACCATCTTCGACGATATCCACTTTCCGGTCAGCGCTCAGGACATTCCGTCCAAGATCGTATTTGAACGACCGGAGCGCAAGAGCTGGCCAATCGGCTCCGCGCTCGTCACGCACATTGCGCTGAACCACCCCGGTGGCTCTCAGGGCTTCCGAATCGAAGACGCAGACGGCACCAAGCTCGCCTACTTGACGGACAACGAGCTTCCATCCGAACCCGACGCTCCTTTGCTGGACGAACTGGCGCGATTTTCTGATGCGGTTGACATGCTGGTCCACGACGCCCAATACATGAGCCACGACATGCCCGAAAAATCCGGTTGGGGTCATTCCGTGGTGGACGATGTGTTGCGTTTGGGCAAGTTGGCTGAGCCCAAGCAGCTGGCACTGTTTCACCACGACCCCGATCGAGCTGACGACGAGCTCGACGCCATCGGCACGCGAGCTGCGAGGTGGCTCGAGGGCAATGCCGGGCAGACCAAGGTGATCGTGGCGCGGGAGGGGCTCAGCGTCGACTTGAACCGAGAGTGACCATCGTCCGAGCGCGCTAGGGCGACGCAGCTGGTGTTGGAGCACTACTCTCGGCTTTCGAGCGCAATTGGTCGCTCAGCGCCAGCAACATTAGGCCAACGAAGATCAGCGCCAGCACGGCCACAACCGCCGTGACCCGCGGTCCGCCGAGTCGCTGAACCAAGCTCTCTTGAAAGGGCGCGTCGCTGTCGATGCCGACCCCCACCGGCGCCGCGCGCAGTGCGGTCTTGTTTTCGAGCAACCGACGGTAGCTGACGACCTGTGGCCGAACACTACTGAACTTGCCTACGCCACCCGTTCCGAAGCGACCGCGCGGCATTGCATGACTGTCGGGACTGGGAAAGTCCAGATGGTCTACGTCGGGCGCGCTGGCAATGGGCAGCGAGTTCCGGACCCGAGCAAGCTCCGAGCCCTGCAGTCCCGCGAAAGGCAGGAGTTGAACTGCCAGCTCCGCCACGCTTTGGAAGCGATCCTGCAGACGCTTCTCCAGGCACTTGACGATGATCGCTCGTAGCCCTTCAGGAACCCGTTCTTCGCTGAGCGGCTCGGGAGGATCGTCGGCGATGACTGAAGCCAGCTGCGCAGGACTGTCACCTGAAAAGGGAAGCGTGCCGACGATTAGTTGGTGCAGGGTCACGCCGAGAGCCCAGACGTCCCCGCGCGGGTCCGCGGTGTCCGCATCGCGAACCTGCTCAGGTGATCGGTAGCCTGCGGCCTCCCCCAGCTCCGAATTCGGCACGCCGAAGTTCAGCACCTTGGCGATACTCGCGCCTTCACTGCGTTCGGCGAGAAACAAGTTCGAGGGTCGTAGGTCCCCGTGAATCAGACCCAATTCGTGGGCGTGGCTTACGGCGTCGCAGGCCTGAGCCACGTAGAGACAGGCGCGTTCGCTGCTGAGTGGCCCTTTGGCCTCCAAGCGGCTGAGGAGGTCCACGCCACGCAAGAACTCCATCACCATGTAGGCCGCGCCCTTCGGCCCCTTTCCAACGTCGAAGACTTGCACGACATGCTCGCTCTGCAGCCCAGCCGCGGCTCGCGCGTCGCGAACGAACGCTTCGACACAGCCCGGCCGATCCAGAAGCTCACTCGAGGTCAGCACCTTGACGGCCACCTGATTACCCAGCTTTTCGTGGCGCGCCGACAGCACGACGCTGCGTCGCCCGGTGGCGACGAACGAGTGCACCACGTACTTGTCGGCAATCAGATCGCCGATGCGCACGGGACAATCCGGTGGAACAGAACGGGATGGCGGTGCGGACATTCAGCCAGGTTGACGCGCTGCGACAAAGCGCTCCCATCAGTCTACGCTGGGCCAGGTACGTGATCCACGAGTGTGTCGCGTGCGGACGTCGGGCACGGGAGATGTTTCGACTCTCGACATGCATCCCGAGCCGGTTCGAGGTAAATCTCCGGCCATGGGTATGCGGGCCGCATGGGTGTTTTCGATGATTCTCCTGGGTTGCTCGGCGGCGAGTGATCCATCCGGCAGCGGCGGGAACGGGAGTGGCGCGGGCGCCACCGGTGCCACCGGCGCGGGTACCGGCACGGGCGGTAACGGCGCCGCCATCGGTTTGGGCGGTGGCGGAAACGGTGGCAGCGGGAACTTCGGCGGCGAGTGCGCCGGCGTTTCGCAGGAAGCCAACAATGCTGTGCTGCCCGCAGACGTGATTTGGACCATCGACACGTCCGGCAGCATGGCCTTCGAAACCCAGGCCGTGCGAGACAACATGAACAAGTTCTCCCAGGGAATCGTCGCCGCGGGCGTAGACATTCGCATTGCACTGATTGCCGAGCAGTACGAGCCGCCGAAGTTTCCGGGCCTTCCCGACGACGGCATCTGCATCGCCGCACCGCTAGGCTCAGGCAGTTGCCCCAACGACAGCAAACTGCCGACGTTCGCCCACATCTTTCAAACCGTGGCGAGCACCAACTCCCTGCAATTGATTATTCAGCGGTACCCCGACTGGAAAGGGATCCTGCGCCACAACTCGGTCAAGATCTTCACCATCGTGACAGACGACAATTCGGCGATGTCTGCCGCGGACTTCACGAAAGCCGTCAACGGCCTGGACCCCACGCTGGTGAAGCCGAATCAGTGGAAGGTCTACGGCATCTTCAGCTTCACGGATTGCCCCAGCGCTGCCAAACCTGGAGCCGTTTACAAGAACCTGGTGACCCAGACGGGCGGTGTGGCCAGCGACCTGTGTCTGCAGAACTTCGCGCCGGTATTCAGCCAGCTCGCCAACGGCATCATTGGCTCGGCCAAGCTGGACTGCGGTTGGAGCATTCCGCCGCCGCCCGCGGGACAGACCTTCAACAAAGGTCAAGTCAACGTGCAGTACACCCCGGGTGGCGGTACGAAGCAGCCCATCTACAAGGTGCCTTCGAAGGCGAATTGCGGTCCCAGCGGTGGGTGGTACTACGACGACGAGAACAACCCGACCACCGTGTTGGTCTGCGACAGCACTTGCCAGACGATTCAGGCAGATCCGACCGGCAAGATCGACGTCGAGTTCGGTTGCGCAACGATCAACGTGCCGCAGTAGCGCGTCGAGCCGCACTGCCTTGGGTCAGCGGGTCAGTCGCGCTTGGGCCCCACCAGGCTGATCAAGGTACCCCGAGTCACCACGTCTCCAGAGCGGTCGAACACCTCGACGATCACTTCGAGTTCCTGACGCGCGCTGTTTTCCGGCACCGGGCAATTGCACCGCGCGGTCAAAGTGCCCCGAGCCTTCTTCAAGTACTCGATGTTCATCGCCTTGACGATAAAGCGGGCATCGTTGGGCAGGGAATACGCAAGGGCGACGTTTCCGGTCAACTCGATCAGATTGGCAAGCGCCACAGCGTGCACGGACTGCAAGTGATTGCGCACCCCGCGCCGGTCTCGCAGCATGACCACGGAGCGGCCCCGCTCCAATTCGAGCACCTGCGCCTTGATCGTGCCCGTGTAGGGCGCCGCCAGTCCCACCAAGCGGGAAAACGCCGCCTTGCCCCCGGGCACTGCGCCCAGCGCGTTCCACGCCCGCTGAATGACGTTGAAGTCCGTGGAGTTGATGTCCCGAAGCAGGGACGGAAGTGCCATGGCCATTGCGGCGGGGTTATACGCCGTTTGTCGTGGTCAGCAAGGCGAGAGCGGCGGAAGCATGGGAGTTTACCCACCGTTGCAATCCCAGCGAGCGTCTCGCCCGTTTTTCCACTAGGTTGTGGCGCATGCAACGGCGCTCATTCTTGACCGGCGGCGCGTCTCTGCTGCTCCTGCCCAGCTGCGTCTCCAAGCCCAAGATGGAGCTGCACCACGCGGAGGTGCGCACGGCAGGCCCAGCTGGGATTGGCATGGAGGTGTTCCTGCGGGTTAACAACCAGAACAGCTTCGACGTTCAGGTTCGCAATGTCCGAGTGCAGACCACGATGGCAGGCCGCTGGACGTTGCCACCGGTCTCCTACAGCCCGAACCAATGGCTGCCTGCTGACGGAACGACCATCGTGCGGGCGCCGGTGATCATTCCGTGGACCTTGGTCGTGCCGCTAATGGGTGAAACCGCCATGAGCGATCGCATCAGCTATCGCGTACGAGGTGAAGCGGATGTGACGGCGATTCGTTCCCTGGGCATCCGCAGCGACAACTACCCCGTGGATGAAACGGGTAGCGTGCCTCGGATGGCCGTACTTCAGGCCGCACGCGGGACGTTTCCGTTCCTGCGATGAGAGTCGCGGCGCTGCTGAGCGTCTTGCTGTTCAGCTGCGCTGCCAGCCCCGGACCGGACCCCGCGGAGTCCCCGGCGCGCGCCCAGTCCAGCGCCAGCGGCGCGCCCAGCGAGGCGGACGCGGACCCCGCGGAGCCAAAAGCCATGGCGCCGAAGCCGAACGGCGCAGCGGTGACAGAGGAACGGCCTGCGCGACAGGTGCCTCCACCGGGGGTTTCGCCTCTGTCCAAAAAGGAACAGGTCTACGCCAAGACCCAGTGCAAGCCTCTGCTGGCGGCGATCGAACGCCAGGCCAAGAAGCAGAATGCCAAAGGCAGCGCCATCGATCTTGCCTTGAAGGTGCTCCGAAACCCTCCCAAGGCGAAAAACGTGGACGTAGCCAAGTGTGCGGCGTTGCTGATCCGCGATCTCGAAACCTACCGAGCGAAGACCATCGAGATTGAGGCGCTGCAAACCCTCAAACGCATCGGGGTGGGACTTGCGAGCGCCTTGTCCCGACAGCCCTCAGGCGTGTGCCCGAGCGCGCCACCAACTCCGAAGTCTCTCGAGGCACTCGCCGAAGGGCCTGTAGAAACCAAAGCCTCAGACTGGATGACAGACGGCTGGCGCTGCGCCGGCTTTGCGGCAGCAGGTCCCATCCGCTTCCAATACGAGCTGGTGACGGACCAAAAGGCCCGGCAATACGAGATCATCGCGCGGGGTTACCCAGGTTCACCGACGGCAGCCACGGAGCTGATCTTCCGGGTGCCTTTTGGTTCCGGCGAGGCTGATTTGACCCAGCCAGTTTACCGCCGCTGAGATCTTCGGCGGAAGCCACACGTAGTGGGCACTGAGCCGAAAAACTGCCGCTGACGTGACTGGCCTTTCGCCGTCCGGGCGGGAGTTTGCCTCCAGGAGATCCCGCCATGTCCTTCGTCCGTCGTTTGTTGAGCTCCCAGCGAGCCAGACGCGGCCTCGCCGCCAGTACTGTCGCCGTTGCCCTAGGGGGTCTGGTCCTGACACGTGCGCCCGCAGTGGGCAGCGCCTACCAATTCGGCTCCCTGGATGGTGAAAATGCCGCGTCCTTCCGGGGTCCAGGGGCGACCGGCACGTTGCAGCTGAGTCAGAGCCGAGTGCACGCCGCGGCGGGGAGCACGGTCTACGCCGAGCTTTCACTAAAAGCCGACGACCTCCGCGCCGCGACAGAGCGCGCGCCTCTGTCCCTGGCGATCGTCTTCGACACCTCTGGGTCGATGTCTGGAGAAAAGATCGAACGGTCCAAGCGCAGTGTCGCCCAGCTGATCCGCCGCATGCGGGATCAGGATGAGGTCGCGTTCATCCGCTACGACTCGAACAACGAGGTCCTGCAAAAACTTGGACGAGTCGGCGAGATGCGACAAGAGCTGCTTCGGCGGATCTCGGCCATCACCGCAGGAGGCGGCACCAACATCCCGCCAGCGCTCAGCCGAGGCATGGACGAGGTTTCCCGCGCGGCCCCAGGGCGGGTACGGCGAGTCGTTCTAGTCAGCGATGGCTTGGACAGCTCTCGAGCCCAAGCCGAACGGCTGGCACGACAGGGCGCTTCCACATCGACCACGGTGTCCGCGCTGGGTATCGGGCTCGACTTTGACGAGAGCTACATGTCTGCCGTCGCGGGCGCGGGCCGGGGGAACTTCGGATTCGTGGAAAACCCGGGTGCTCTCGCCCGCTTCCTGACCCGCGAACTGGACGAAACCGCCAATACCGTGGTCGATGACGCCCGTGCCCACTTTCGCCTCCCACCCGGGCTGGAGTTCGTGCGGGCCGTCGGTGCCGAAGTGCTAAGTCGAGACGACGGCGAGATCAACCTGGCCCTTGGTTCGCTATTCGCCAGAGACGAGCGGCGCATCATCGTCGAGTTTCGCGCCGATGCGGAGCACGGCGAGGCGCTCGAGCTCGGGAGCTGGCTGTCCTGGCGGCGCATTGGGGGCAGTAGCGCAAAGATCCAGGTGCCTGATCTGACCCTGACCGGCGAACGAGACCGGGACCGCGTCCTGGCTAGCCGCGATCCCAAGGTCGTTGCCGGAGCCACCAGCGCGCTGGCGTCCCTGCGCCAGCTGGCGGCAACCCAAGCTTATGCCGAAGGAGAGACGGACAAGGCCGAAGCACTCATGGACCAGAGCCTGAGCGAGTTGGAGATCGCTGCCGCAGCAGCACCGAAAGAAGAGCAGGCCTCCCTGCGCAAGCAACACGCTGCGGTGAAGAAGTCCAAGGCTGCGTTTCGCGCAGCACGCCCGAAATCCGCCGAGGCCAAGAGCGCGGGCAAGGCCTCCGCGCAGGCACATTCGAAAAACATCGGCCGCAAGGCTTTCTAGGAACAGGAGCCACGAGTCATGCGAAGCGTTTCACTGATGGTTGCCGCGGGCGCGGCATTTGGCTTCATGCCCCTATCTGGTCGCTTGGGCGTCGTAGTGGGCGCGGGAGCTGCGGTTCTGCTTGGCGTGTTGCTCGCCCTGGCTGCCAGCTTCACGCCAAGTGTGCTTGCGGTCACCGCCGGAGCTCTCGGGGCTTTCGCAAGCGGCGTGCTGGCCAATACTGGGCCAGCCCTTGCGGGAGCCGCACTGCTCTTCGCGGCGTTCGCTGAGCGGACCTGGCGCGTCCAGGGTCGGGACTCTCGCATCGTTCACGGCCTGATCGCACTTTGCGCAGGCGCAGTCGCCGGCTATTTGAGCACGCGCTTTGGGGGCGCCGACCTCATGGTGCGGGGAGTCGTCGTCATGCTGTGCGCGGTCTTGTCCCTCTCACCGCTTTTGGTTCCGGCAGACGACCCGATAGCCTTCGCTTTGGATGAGGTTGGACGGGACGTGGCCGAGCCAGCGAAAACGACGCTGCAGGCTGGCGCCGAATTGCGGCGCAACGTGGACGAGAGCGTTCTGGATTCGGAAACCGCTACCGACGCCCGACGTGCCTGGAAGAACCTCGTGCGCCTGGCACGCGCCCGAGGGCGACTTTCGAACACGGCAAGGTCGGAATCCGCAAAGCGAGTGGCCGAGCGCGTCGACCGGCGCTTGGCGGAGCACGTGGATAGCCTGACCCGCATGTACACCGCGGTGGACACCAAGACTGCAGCGGAGCTATCCCTGGATGATGGCAGTTTGGAGAACGTGCAAGTCAAAGGTGCTACACTCGACGACGTGAGCGACGCGATCGTCAAGGACGTTGCCTGAAGCCATGCCCATCAAGATGTTCGCGCGAAAGAAACTAGCCAACTGGCTGTGGCCCAGCGTGGCGGCCCCCATCGTCGGCATGTGGCTCACGCTGCTGCTGCGGGCGGTGTTTCTGGGCGGCTCCAAATGGGGCCTTGTGGGCTGGCTCCCCCTCGGCACGGGCATCGCCGCTGCCCTGGTGGTCACGCTGATACTGACGGATCTCTGCCTGGTGGTCCTGCGGCAGCGCATGCCACCCGTGGGCGCCCGCGCCTGGGTTTCCGGCCTGCTGGCGCCAGCGCCGCTGCTGGTGCTGTGGGACTTTCTTCGCCCCCCGCTGCTCGCGGCGCCTACCCAACATGCGCTAATGCTCGCCGCGGCCTTGATTCTCACCGCCGTTCCTCTGCGGTTGTTGACGAGTCCCAAGCTCGGGTCCGGGTTTCGATTCGGCGGCTGAGGATTCCTAGCGTAGGATAGCGTCGTGCGAACGGCTTGGATTGGAACCGCCCTACTGGCGCTTGGGTGCGGCGAAACGCCCGAGTGTGAAAACCCGGGTCCCCTCGAGAGCTGCCCTGCGGGGGATGGCGCTTGCTACAACATCAGCTTGGAAGGGCATTGGAGTGCTCAGGCTCAGGGCGTCGCTTTGCCGAAGAACGCCCACTTCACGGTGCTCGTGGGCAGCGTGCACAACGAATCACGAGCTGTGTGGCGGCAGGGTGAGCTTTCGAGCCCAGGGGTCGAAGAAGTCGCAGAGACTGGGAAGCTTTCGCGCTTCCGCGCAGAGCACCAGGCAGCGCGTGACCGCGGGGATACTGCGAGTCTGGTGTGTGGGGATCGGATTGGAGCCCGCGGCGTGGTGCATACCTCGGTCGTCGTGCCCAAGAGCCGGCCGTTTCTATCCGTTCTGAGCATGGTGGCGCCGAGCTCCGACTGGTTCGTCGGCGTCGACTCCCTGCCTCTGCTTGCAGACGACGGCAGCTTCAAGGAAAGCGTTCAGGTTTGGCTGCTGATGAACGACGCCGGAACGGAAAGGGACGACAAGGCGTTTTCTCTGAAGAACGAAGCCCAGTCACCTCCAGAGCCGATCTCCGAAAACCATGACCAGATCTTTTCCCCCGGTGCACCCCCACTCGCTCTACTGAGCCTCGAGCGCGTGCGCTAGCTCGAGCCTTGTTCCACGACGTCTCGCAGCTTCGACAATAGCAACCCCACGGCAACACGGTTTTCACCACCCTCGGGCACGATCACGTCCGCCCAGCGCTTGCTCGGCTCGACGAACTGCAAGTGCATCGGGCGCACAGTCGAGTAGTACTGCTCGCGAACCGAGGCGAAGGTACGACCGCGCTGCTCGATGTCGCGCCGAATGCGCCGGAATACGCGAATGTCCGCGTCAGTGTCCACGAACACCTTGAGATCGAAGTGAGAGCGCAGCCGCTCGTCGGCAAACACCAAGATGCCCTCCACGACCACCACCGGCTGTGCATCCACGCGGCGGCGCTCGTCGCTCCGGCGATGGGTAGCGAAATCGTAGATGGGCAGTTCCACGGCGTCACCGCCGCGCAACTTGTTGATGTGCTCGATCAGCAATTGCGTCTCGAGCGCATCTGGATGGTCAAAGTTGAGTTGGCGGCGCTGCTCGTAGGTCAGATCCGGGCGATCACGATAGTAGGCATCGTGCTCGATCAAAGTAGCCGTGCCATCGGGCAAGCCCTTCGCGATTGCTCGAGCGACCGTCGTCTTGCCGGAACCGGTACCCCCGGCAACTCCTACGAAATAAGGTCGAACCACGAGGGAGGCGCGGATCGGATTCGAACCGACGTATGACGGTTTTGCAAACCGTTGCCTAACCACTTGGCTACCGCGCCGAAGGAGCGAGAAGCTTTCATTTTCTCAGCAGGTGTCAAGCGGCATTGGTCAATCTCAGCAGCCAAAGCGCGGATTTCGCCCAGCCCTGGTCCAGTTGACCCGACCTTAGCCTCGAGGCCAGCGGCTGCCGGCAAGCCACCTGCGATTCGATCCGCCCGCTCGATTCCGCGCTGCTCGCGGCAGTGGCTCACCGGGTCCTTCGGTAGGTTTGGGGGTCGCATCCCTGGACCGGCGCTCGGGCGCTACTCTCGCCCAGGCCCACGCGGTACGCCGAGCTCTCTGGGGGCCTGAGCTGGGCGCCCTGCCCCGGATCGCCGCAAGCTAGTACCGCACGGGTGCACGCCCACTAGCGAGCCCGCCATCTCGATCTGTGACGACTCGGTGACGACTGACATCTGCGCCAACAGATGTCGGCCACATCACAGACTGAACATGTATGCTCCCGCTCCGCATGGGCGCATCCACCGCCAAATACTCGGGCGCGGGCATCAAGCACTCGGCGGCGTTCCGACGCCGCCGTTTCCTGAACTGGTTCCCCCTCGGCATCACGTATGCGCTGCTCTACATGGGCCGCTACAACCTCACCGTAGCCAAGTACAGCTTGGGTGAGCTGATGACGAAGGAGGACTTCGGCATCATCTTTGGCGCGGGCACCTTCGTCTACGCTTTTGCGTTCTTGCTCAACGGGCCCCTCGTGGACCGCATGGGCGGTCGCAAGGGCATGCTGATCGGCGCTTTCGGCGCGATGGTGGCCAACCTCGCCATGGGCGCCTACCTGCACAACGTGGTGAGCAGCGGGACGGCCGCGGATGCGCCGCTTCGACTCGTGTTCAGTGCGCTGTACGCCACGAATATGTACTTCCAAAGCTTCGGCGCGGTTTCCATCGTCAAGGTCAACGCGCATTGGTTCCACGTGACCGAGCGTGGCGGGTTCTCCGGCATCTTCGGCACGATGATCTCAAGCGGGATCTTCTTGGCGTTCACCGTCAACGACGTGCTCCTGCGTATCGCCCAGCGAATCACCGGTTCTAGTGCGCCGAGCGTGGCATGGGTCGTATTCGCACTCCCTGGTCTGTTCCTCGGGATCTTCTTCCTGATCGAGCTCGCCCTCCTGCGCGACAGACCGGGCCTTGCCGGCCACAAGGACTTCGACACTGGCGACGCCTCCAGCGGCGACACCAGCGACAAGCCGGTGCCCGCCTTGGAATTGATCAAGCGGATCTTGTCAAATCCCATCATTTTGACGGTCGCGTTCATCGAATTTTGCACCGGAGTCCTGCGCAATGGCGTGATGCATTGGTTCCCGATCTACGCCAAGGAGATTTGGGCCCTGCCGCGGTCCCACCCCCTGCGCGGCGGCGACATGCTGAATGCCATAGATGCCTGGTCCGCGTCTCCACTCTGGCCTGCCCTGCCCTGCTTCGCTGTGGCGGCCATCTCTGGTTACATCGCCTCCAAAGCCAGTGGCGCGCGGCGTGGCTACCTGATCATCTTCTCGGCCCTGGCGTTCCTCGCCCCGTTCCTATTCCAGGGTGGTTGGGGCGGCTTGCTGATGACCGCGGGAGTCATCGGCGGCAACGTGGCCGGATGGGTCAGTGATCTCTTTTTCCAGAGTCGGCGTGGTCCAGCTGCGGCTGGCTTGTACGGGTTCTTAGCGCTGTGCACTTTGGTCATGGGCTTCGTCATGGCCCCGGGGCAAAACGTCGTTGCCACGGCCAAGGACAAGAGTGGACTGCAGGCCGGCGACGAAATCCTGAGCATCGCGGGGCGAGACAACGTCAGCAGTTGGAAGGAAGTCCGAGACGCAGTGGTGTGTTGGCAACCCACCTGCAAAGCTTCGGGTTGGAACGAGAAACGTTGCATCTGTGCCTCGGATCTCAAGGACGCGCCCAAGCCGAGCTTCGCCGAAGGGCGTCCAATCCCCGCAAAGGTCAAGCGCGGCAGCGAGACCCTGAGCCTGGAGCTTTCAGATCCGAAGCCCGTGCATCAGGCGGGAGATATGCGCCTGCTGAAGGCGCAGCCCGTCACGCCCATGAGCCCGTATTTTCTGGGGGTTTTTGTGTTCCTGATGAGTCTCTGCGTGATCGGGACCCACGGCCTCCTTTCCGGCACCGCCACCATGGATTTCGGGGGTCGCAAGGGAGCCGCCACTGCGGTCGGAATCATCGATGGCTTCGTGTATCTAGGCACGGCCTTGCAGAGCGTGAGCTTGGGGTACTTGACTAGCCGAGACTGGGCCTACTGGCCCTGGTTCCTCTTGCCGTTCGCGGTAGTCGGCTTCTTGCTCTGCCTGCGGATCTGGAGCGCCAAGCCCGCAGCGAAGGGCGGGCACTGAGGCTACTTGCGCGGCGGCTGCTCGAGGTCCTCTGCCAAGTAGCTGAGGATCACTTCGTCCAGAGACTTTTCGCCGACCATTTCGTCGTCGCCGAAAATGCTGCGAGCGGGTTTCGCGTCGCCGAAGATCGATGCCGGGCGTGACACGGCATAGCGCTCGGCTTCGTCCGGCGGCGGCACGACGGAGTAGCGCCCAGCGTTGGGATCCGAAGGAGGGCGCGAGCCGACGCCGGGTGGACCCGTTGGCGGTCGCGATCCACGAGGCGGTACCCCGGAGGGTGGGCGGGAGCCGCGCCCGGTTGCAGGCGGTGGGCGCGAAGCGCGCCCGGGGCTGCCCGAAGCTGGTCGTGCAACCCGTGGCGTACCGAAAGCGGGTGTGCCGATTCTGGGAGTCGAAGAATTCGGCCGACGAGGACTGGATGGCGCCGGTTGCGGCATGGGTTCTTGCCGAGCGGGGCGCCGCGTGGCCGCACCAGAGGGCACCCGCTCAAGGGGCCGGCCCACGCCAGGTGGGGCCCTGACCGCTATGGGCGGGGCGCTCGTGGTTGCGGGGGGAGAGCTGTCGCGTCCTGGTGGGGCTGCCGGTGGTGAACTGGCTGGCCGGCGCGCTTCGGCAGGAGTCCGCGATGCGGGCCGCGACACCGGCGGCACCATTTCTGGGTGATCCGGGCCGGCCCCCGCCTGAGGCACGCGCACGAGTGGTTCACTCCGCGAGGGCGGCGGCGCGATATCCGTCTTGGGACCCTCGTTGGCGGAGCTCGGGGGGGCCGCAGCGACGGGTTCCGCCGGCGGCGTGGCAAGCGGGGACGAACTGCTCCGGGCCGGCGCGGCAGCGCTGGCGCCAGCCTTTTGGGCCGGAGGCGGGCCAAAGGCCTCCTCGATGACACCGTTCAACTCACCTTTGCGTAGGGCGACGAACATCGCCTTGTGCTGGTCCTTCATCATCTGCCGAACGACCTGCGCTAGATCGGCGCGGCCCACGTGTTCGGCGTAGTCGGTACGCGCACTTTTCAGGATTCGACCGCCGTCACCAAATAGATGCGTCTTGACGTGCGGTCGTTTGACGCCCGAGTCTTCCGTCTGGATGTGAAAAATACGCCCCTGGTGCCGGACGTTATTGTTGAAACCAAGCACCGGAGGCGGCGTCTTCGGCACGTAGCGCTCCCTCTATGTCAGACCCGGAAGGGTACCACGCCGCCCGCAGGCGCGGTACGAACCAATTTCCGCAGCTGCCGCCCTGGACATCCGATCCGCGAGGCGCGGGTCCAAATCCCTATCAAAGCCCCTCGTCCAAGCGGCGCATGCCCTCGAGCAGCAGCCCATCTGGTGAATCGTTGATCACACGCTGGGGAGCGGTGAAGTTCGGATCGAGGGCGAAATCTCCTTCCTTTAGGCAGAGCATCTCGTAGAAGGCATCCGCACCGCGCGCTTCCTCCCACAACGCGTTGAAGATGTCTCCGGAGACGAAGTGGATCTCCCCGGAGCGACCGGCGGAGCGGATCTTGAGAGCACCGGTTTTCTTGCCGTGAAACAAGACCTGCACCATGTCCGGAAGGCTCATTTCGGTCAGGGAACCACTCACGCCCCTCCCACCCCCGGCACCAGTATCCCGCTCGAGAATCTGCTTCAGTTTGGTCACCAAGAGATCGGCGCTGTAGGGCTTGGTCACGTAGTCCGCGGCCCCAGCCGCGAACGCGCGTTCCGCGTCCCCACCCCCAGCCCGACCAGTGAGAAACACCCAGGGCAAGGCCTTGCCCCACTCGGTTTGCCGCGCGCGCTTCAAGAATGCGATCCCATCTTCGGGTTCGAGCTCCATTTCGCTGACGACGAGTTCGACATCCCCGGTCTCCAGGAGACTGGCTGCCTGCTCGGGATCCCGCGCGGCTTTGACTTCGAAGCCCTGCTCCATCATGCGCAGCTCCAGCACCGTGGTCTCTTCGGGATCCGGGTCGAGGAGTAGAATGCGGTGGCGGGTAGCCAACAGTCGCGCCTTGAGGTCGTCACCCGTGACCATCATCCGGAATACGTCAACCAAGTTGGGATCGAAAACGGCGCCTCGGTACCGCGCTAGCACTTGGCAAGCCTGCATCGGTTCCAGCACCTTTCGATAAGGGTTGCGCGGATTTTGAGTCAGATCCGCATAGGTGTCGGTGATCGCAAGCAAGCGACCGATGATCGGGATCTCCTTGCCCGAGCGTTCTTCTGGAAACCCCTTTCCGTCGTGACGTTCGTACATGTGCTCGATGGCGCGCACGACCTCCGGCGGCAAGCCGACGGCTTCCATCATACGCAGCGGCGCCGTGTGCAACTTGCTGGCGGCGGTGCGGTGCGCGTCGTACTCCGCGACGTTCAGCGCGGTCAGGTGGTACGCGCCCATCTTGCCTAGGTCGTGCAAGTAGCCAGCCACGCTGGCTACGGCCTTGTCTCGCTCGGAAAGGTCGATGCGATCGGCGGCCTGGCGCATCAGACGCGCTACGTGGGCAGAATGCCCGCGCAGTTCCGCACGAGTGCTCTCTACCAGGGTGACGAGCACGTTCAGGGTCTCCCGGAACGGCTCGCCCAACACATCTGGCAAGAGTTGGCCGGCGACAGCAGGTGCCGTGTCCGCTGGCTGTGGGGTCGCCTCGGGCACCGTACGTTCGAGGACGAATCCACCCGTCTCGATGCCCCGGTCGAACATGTCGATCATGTCGGGGGCTGCGGCGCGCTCCAAGAGCGCGAAGGCGCGCATGTCTCCCGCGTAGTTCTTCGCAATGGCCGCACGCACCGCCTTGGGTCGCCCAACGAATACGCGCACGTCTTTGGCGTCCGACGCCAGCTGAACGTCCTGGATCGCCGGAGCGTCATCCGGATCTGCCGTGACGATGGAGATGGCGGACGTCTGCGGTTCCCAAAGCACAGGGAAAACTCCGTGCATCACCGCCAGCTTGTGAGGGATCTTGCTCAGGGTGAACTTGTCGATCTTGGCCTTGCCCAGTTTCTCCGTGGAAACGAAGCGAGTCTGGTGATGCGACGCGAGGTACTTCAGCAACGAAACCTCATCGATGGCCCCGGTCTCCAGCAGCGCCTCTTCGATTCGCTCACCGTTGTGCTGGGCAAAGGTCACCGCCGCGGCACACTGCGCGCTGGTGATTTGGCTATCAGCAGCGAGCCGTTCCGCTAGGCGCACGTTGGTGGGAACTCGTTTCAAGGCGGTACGGTCTCAGAGTATAGCCAAGGAGGCGGCGCTGGTGCTTTACGCGATGTCGCCAAAACCGGCCTCTAACCTGCTGAAACTATACAGAATTTCTCAATGACCGGGGAAGGGCCCCTCAGCGCATGGTTCCGGCGGCTAGCCGAGCTTGACGAAGACCACCCCAAAAGCTAAAAACCGCGGCCCCTTGATGAGCAGAGCGCTGCCCAGGGGTTGCCGCTGGCGTCCTGCCGCGGCCAGCAACGAGGACTAGTTCAAATGCGGACGTTCATCGAGAAACCTGCCCGCGCGCAGGAAACCCGCAAGTGGTGGGTCGTAGACGCCAGGGATCAACCCTTGGGCCGGCTTGCAAGCCGCGTCGCCACTCTGCTCTCGGGCAAACACAAGCCCACCTACACGCCCCATGTCGACACCGGCGACTTTGTCGTTGTGGTCAACGCCAGTCACGTGAAGCTCACCGGCAAGAAGGCACAGACGAAGACCTACTACCGCTACAGCGGCTTCCAGGGCGGACTGCACGCGAAGAGCTTCGCCCACCTCGCTGCCAACAAGCCACAGCTGCCCATCCAAAAGGCAGTCAAGGGCATGCTGCCCAAGAACGTCCTCGGGCGACGAATGCTCGAGAAGCTGAAGGTCTATGGCGGCGGGGAACACCCACACACCGCCCAGAAGCCAGAGCCGCTAGCCCTCTAGGGCGGAGAGAGTTGATGACCGATACTGCATTCACGTACGCCACTGGCAAGCGCAAGACCGCCGTTGCGCGAGTTTGGGTTGCACCGGGTTCAGGTGCAATCACAGTCAATGGCGTCGACGCCGACTCCTACTTCGAGCGCATGACTACGCGAATGATCGCGCGGCAGTCTTTGGAACTACTCGAGCTGACGGACAAGTACGACGTCCGCGCCACCGTTGCCGGGGGCGGGCACAGTGCCCAAGCCGAAGCGCTGCGAAACGGCGTCGCCAAAGCCCTGTCGTCGGAAGATCCCGAGCGTCGCCGCGCCCTCAAACGGGCCGGGTACCTCACCCGGGATGCCCGCAAGAAGGAGCGCAAGAAGTACGGGCAACCTGGTGCCCGCAAGCGCTTCCAGTACAGCAAGCGCTGAGCGGCAGCTTGTCAGACGAGCGCGCGGCCTCACGGGTCGCGCGCTTTCGTTTTGTGGGGGCGCTTGCTACCCCAGGATCAACATGAACAGGACCAGAACGTGAGCTGGCGGGTCGGTATCATCGGCGTCACGGGCTACACCGGAGCAGAACTGCTTCGGCTGGTCCATGCGCACCCGGAGTTCGAGTTGGTGTATGTCGCGGCTCGAGAGACCGCCGGGGATCGCCTGGGGCACGCGATGCCTGCAACCCGCGGCGTGAGCGGGTTGGGTGATCTCGCCATTGAGAGCTTCGACCCCGCCGACGCTGCTCGCCTGGCCGAGCGACTCGACGTCGTATTCACTGCCTTGCCACACGCCGCCAGCGCCCAAGCCGGACAAGCCTTGCACGATGCGGGGCTCGTGGTGGTCGACCTGTCCGCGGACTTCCGCCTACGCGATCTTTCCGCCTACGAGAAGTGGTACGGCCCGCACCCGGCGCCAGCGCTGTTGGACAAAGCCGTCTACGGTCAACCCGAGTGGCACCAGTCGGAGCTCGAAGGCGCGCGACTCATCGCTGCGCCGGGCTGCTATCCGACGAGCGCGACCTTGGCTCTTGCTCCCCTGTTGGCAGATCAGCTGGTGGAGCACTCACCAGTGATCATTGATTCGAAGAGCGGGGTCTCGGGCGCTGGCAAAGCGCCAAGCCAAGCCACTCACTTTCCCGAATCCGCCGAGGGGCTTAGGCCCTACAAGACCGGGGGCACCCATCGGCACATTCCCGAGATCGAGCAAGAGCTGTCCCGGGCCGCGGGTGAGAGCGTGCAGGTCACGTTCACGCCGCACCTCGTCCCAATGAGCCGAAGCATTCTGACGACCGCGTATGCGCGGGCGCGCACCGGCATTAATGCCGAAACCTGCACCGACGCAGCACGGCGGCAGTATGGCGCTGGTCTGGTCACGGTGCTGCCCGTCGGAACTCCACCCGACACCTTGTTTGTCCGCGGCAGTGCCCGGGCGCACGTTTCCTACGCGCTGGATGAACGCACTCACATGGTCGTTGCCATGGCCGCCATCGACAATCTGGCGCGGGGCGCTGCCGCTCAAGCCATCCAGGCCCTCAACATAGCGCTTGGGCTACCCGGCGCCCGTGGGCTACCGGAAGTCGCGCTCTTCCCTTGAGCTCCGCTATACTCTCGAGGTGTTACGCTGGCTGAACGGCCTTGGGGCAGTCCTGATCTGGCTGCTCGTGCCGGCGCTGCTGTCATCTGGTTGCTCCAGCAATCGCGACGAGAATTGCAACGACAACAGCTGCATTTGCTCCGGCGGGGGCTGCCAATGCCGTGACGAACCCAGGCACTGCGACCTGGAGTGCGAAAAGGACTGCTCGCTGACTTGCGACAAGAACCACGACTGCGACTTCCAATGCGGCGCGGGCTGCAGCGTGACCTGCGCTAGCGAGGGCAGCTGCAGCGCCAGCGTGGGCACCGGCAGCACTGTCACCTGCAGCGGACCACCAGGTTGTAGCGTGCAATGCTCAGACACCTGCACCGTAGTGTGTCAAACCAAAAAGCCGTGCGCGGTCCAGTGCAAACTTCGACCTGCCCAGTCGTGTCCTGGCAACGTCATCGTCTGCGGCGATTCCTGCTGAGGCACATTCGTTGAGGATGCAGCCCGTTGGCCGCCGTCGCCGTCCAATTCTGAACACTGGTTTGCGAATTGCCGACGACCTTGTACTCTTCGTCGACCGTGGCCGACGAAGAAAAGAGTTCCGCGGACACGGCCACCCTGTCCGCCGACGGCGAAATCCAGAGCGCGGCCGAAGACGCGCCCTTTGGCGCGGGTTACGTGGTGGATGGGAAGTACGAGTTGGTCTCGGAAATAGGGCGTGGCGCCATGGGCCAGGTATGGCTGGCACTGGACCGCGCTCTCGACCGCGAAGTCGCCATCAAGCTGCTCGGCTCGCACTTCACGGCAGATCCGAGCTTTCGCAAAAGATTCGTGACCGAGGCCCGCGCGATGGCACGGGTGCGCCACGAGAACGTCGTGAGCATTCACGCCTTTGGAGAACTCGAGGGCCGCCCCTACTTCGTGATGGAGTTCGTGCCCGGTAGAAGCCTGAGTGACTGGCTGACCACCGCGGGCAGCCTGGCGCCCGACGAAGCACTTGGGATTCTAAAGCAGGTCTGTCGCGGAGTGCACGCCATTCACGAGGCGGGCGCGGTGCATCGGGATTTGAAGCCCGCCAACATCCTCGTCGGCCCCAGCTTTCGGATCGCCGTGACGGATCTGGGGCTAGCGCGCCTGGCTCAGAGCAAGGCGAGCGGGAGCTTCAGCACGGCGGGCACGCCCGACTACATGGCGCCAGAACAAATCCTGGGCAGGAAGACCGCTCCGGAACTGGCGCCCCGCACCGACGTGTATCAGCTAGGCGTACTAGCCTTCGAACTCCTGACGGGCCGAATGCCATTCACCGCTGACGCGGTGATGGACGTCCTGCTTCAGCACACGAATGACGAGCCGCCGGCGCCAAGCAGCCTGCGCGAGGATCTGCCGAGCGCATTCGATGCTGCGATCCGTCACGCCCTGGAGAAGTTTCCCGCGGACCGGCCCGAGAGCGCGCTTCAGTTTCTCAAGGAGCTGGAGAGTGCGCGCACTTCCGTGGCCGCACCCATGCGCGACCAGCAGGTGCTCATTGCCGACGACGATCCGGATTTCTTGGAGTTCGCGCGCAGCACCGTTGCCGAAGCGCTCCCGCAAGCCACCATCACGCTAGCCAAGGACGGCGGCGAAGCCTTGCAAGAGCTTTCCACGACTGGCTGCGATCTGGCGCTCCTCGATCTCGACATGCCAAGAATGAGCGGTATGGAGATCGTCGCCAGTCTGCGCACGGAGACCAAAAGGCCGCGGGTCATCGTCATGACCGCCGTAGGCGGTGCATCGGATTGGAAGGTGCTGTCCGAACTAGGCGCGGATGCTTTCCTACTGAAACCTCTGAGCGCCGAAAACCTGGCACTAGCGGTGCGCCGCGCACTGGGCGTTTCCGCGAGCGAAGCGTGAAGCGCCGCCCCCGTCACCCTTTGGGGCGGGCGCTGGGCTCGCACCTGCGCCTTCAGGACGTGGCGGTCCTGGCTACGGGCAACGCGCTCCACCGGCGTGCAGGGTCACCGAAGTCAGGCCAAGCTGACCGTCCAAACTCTGATAGTGAGGCTTGAGGGCCGCGAAGAAATCGATGTGCGCGCCCTTGATACCCCCTCCGACGTCGTCCGCTGTCACGCAGCCATCGTGCACGAAGTTGCCGTAACTCGAGTCCCCGGGGACGGATACCCCGTCGAGTTCTGCCACATAAACACGCGTGCCAATTGCGATCGTGTCCTTGTCGACTGCAATGGAACGAAACGGAACCAAAGCTCGATTCTGAACACCGTAGCCCCAGGGATGTTGGGCGTCCGCCTCGAAGTAGCAGGGCGTGAGGGGACACGCGCACGGGCCATCGTAGTTGAGGATCCGCCCGTCCGACAGTCGCCCGGTGCCCTCCAGCTTGATTGCACTGGCGAAGCCCGAGCTGACAGTCGCGAGCACTTTGCACCCGGGGTCATAAAGGTTCGTTGTCTTGCTGCCGGAGTGCTCTTCTTCGGTCGTCACCCAGTAGTAGGTCAGCTTGAACGCGCCGAGTAGCTGACCGGGCGGGGGCAAGCTAGCATCCAAGGTTGCACCGCCAACACCGGCTGTGCCGCCTGCGCCGCCGCCGCCAGCACTGCCGCCGAAGCCGCCAAAACCGGCAGCCGCGTCGACCCCGATTCCACCAAAACCGGCGCCGCCATCCACGGCGCCAGGCCCCGAGGTTGCCGATGAGCCACACCCGCTCATCGCCGCCAACACCAATAGGCTCCAGAGCCGCATCTCAGCAGTCTAACCGCTCCCTTCGGCCATGCCCCAAGTATCTGAATTCGCAGATATCCCAGCCCCTGCCCCGGGGTTGGCGGGGCACACCACAAAGTCGCTCCGGCGCGCTTGAAAAGGGACCAGCTTTCCCAAAAGATGTGGGCTGTCCGTGCCCCGTCCGTTTCAACTTCGCAGTGACTTCCAGCCCAAGGGTGATCAGCCCCAGGCGATTGAAGCACTGATCAAAGGCCTCGAAGCCGGTGAGCGCTACCAGACGCTGCTGGGCATTACGGGAAGCGGCAAGACGTTCACAATCGCGAACGTCATCCAGAAAATGCAGGTGCCGACGCTCATCATGGCGCCGAACAAGACCCTGGCGGCGCAGCTGTACGGGGAAATGCGAGATCTCTTCCCAGACAACGCCTGCCACTACTTCGTCAGCTACTACGACTACTACCAACCAGAAGCCTACATTCCGAACACTGACACCTTTATCGACAAAGATGCGATCATCAACGACCAGATCGACCGGATGCGGCACGCGGCAACGCAGGCCCTGCTGTCGCGCTCGGATGTGATCATCGTCGCCAGCGTGAGCTGCATCTACGGCATCGGCTCGGCTGAAACCTACGAGGGGCTGCTGATCGAAATCCAGAAGGGCGAAGAGCTACGACGTGACAACCTGCTTCGGCGCCTGGTGGACATCCAATACGAGCGCAACGACACGGACTTCCATCGCGGCACCTTTCGAGTGCGCGGAGACGTCGTAGAGATCTTCCCCGTCTATGAGGACAAGACCGCAATTCGGGTGGAGTTCTTCGGGGACGAGGTCGACTCCATTTCGGAGGTGGACCCAGTCCGTGGCCGCGTGCTCTCGGAGTTGGACAAGTACGCCGTATTCCCCGGCTCCCACTACGTGACTCCTCGACAGCAGCTGCAGCGCTCAATCAACGCCATCCGAGCCGAGTTGAAGGAGCGCCTGGAGTACTTCGACAAGGAAGTGCGTTTCTTGGAGAAGCAGCGCATCGAACAGCGCACCTCCTACGACTTGGAGATGCTCGAACAGATGGGGTTCGTGCAGGGCATCGAAAACTACTCGCGGCATTTGTCCGGGCGTCAGCCCGACGAGCCGCCCCCGACCCTCATCGACTACTTTCCCGAGAACTTCCTGCTCATCCTCGACGAGTCGCACCAGACGGTGCCCCAGGTTGGCGCCATGTTCCGCGGAGATCGCTCGCGCAAGGAAACCTTGGTCGACTTCGGCTTTCGCCTACCCAGCGCTTTGGACAACCGACCCTTGAAGTTCGAAGAGTTCGAGAAGTACATGCGGCGCACTGTCTTCGTTTCCGCCACACCGGGCACCTTCGAGGTCGAAAAATGTGACGGCGTCGTGATCGAACAGCTGATCCGACCTACAGGGCTGCTCGATCCGGAAATCGAGGTCCGCCCCGTTGCCGGCCAGGTGGATGACCTGCTCGGAGAAATCCGCAAACGCGTCGAAAAGGACGAGCGGGTGCTCGTCACGACGCTGACCAAACGCATGGCCGAAGACTTGACCGAGTACTACGCGGAGTTGGGCATTCGCGTTCGTTACCTACACTCGGATGTCGATACCTTGGACCGAATCGACCTATTGCGAGACCTGCGCGCTGGTGAATACGACGTGCTCGTCGGGATCAACCTCCTGCGCGAGGGCTTGGACCTACCCGAAGTCAGCCTGGTTGGGATCTTGGATGCTGACAAGGAAGGCTTTCTACGCAGCCCCCGTTCACTGATCCAGACGATCGGCCGCGCCGCGCGCAACGTCGAGGGCCGCGTGCTCATGTATGCGGACCGCACTACCGACGCGATGAAGTACGCCATCGACGAAACCAATCGGCGGCGTGGATTACAGAAGGCGTACAACGAAAAACACGGCATCACTCCGCAGACCGTGCGGCGCGCGATTTTGGATATCAATCCCGCCAGCGGTACGACGGACTACTACGCAGTGCCTAGGGGGCCCCGCGACGGAGCCAAGAAGCGCGCGCCGGCAACGGCCGATACGGCGGATGCCGCTGCGCTCCTTGCGGAGCAAACCGAATCCCTCAGGCAACAGATGTTTGCAGCCGCGGAGAACCTGGAGTTCGAGACCGCAGCGCATCTGCGGGACGAGCTAAGAAAGCTCCAGGGCGAATCGGGGCAGTCTACGGTCAGCACTCCGTCCACGAAGCCCAAGCTGCGTAGGTCCAGTCGCCCCCGGCGTCGACGCTAGTGGTCCCGCCGCGTGTACCGAGCCAGTCGCAAGGCTGTGCCGCTCTCAGGGCGCCTGGCAGTACGTGTTGATCTTGTTCACCAGCTCGTCCTCCTGCTTGACGATGCTGTCGAACTCTTTCTGAGCCTTGTCGGCTTTTTCCGGATTCTTCGTCTCGATGGCATCCGCGACCTGGCGCGCAGCAGCTGCCGCCTTCGTCGCCATGGTCTGGTATTCGCCCACGTGGGTCTTCAGATCGGCGGTGGTGATTTCGATTCCACCCACGTCCTTTGCTAGGGTCTCGTACAGCTCTCCCAGCTTCTTCATGTCCGCCACGGCCTTGGCGTCGTCCTTGCCCGCGGTATTCGTGTGCTGTTCGATGACCTTCAAAGAAGCGTTCACTTTGTCGATGAAAGCGGCACACTCCTTGGTTTTTTTGATCTTACCGCAGCCCGTGAAGGTCAGGGCAAAGAGCGGTATGAGCAGGGCAACGGCACGACGCATCGGTCACTCCTTGGGACGGGGAACTACTACCTTTGTGACGGCTGAAAGACCAGAGGCTTGCAAATTCGTAGGGCAACAGACCGCTCCCGGCCATTCATAACAGCTCAGAGCGGCCAGCGGCTTTCAATGCGTCCACCACAGCGCGGACATCTTGGGAACGCTCTCGGGGCATCACCAGAAGCGCGTCGCCCGTATCCACGACGGCAAGACCTTCAACACCGACGAGGGCGACGAGCTTGGCGTCGGCGCCCGCGGACGTGCTCACGAGATTGCCCCGAGCATCGACCAGCACCGTGCCGGTTGGCACGGCATTCCCTGCTTCGTCTTTCTCGGACAGTTCCCAGGCGCTCTGCCAGCTGCCAAGGTCGCTCCAGCCGAAATCCGCCGGCACGACGTGAAGCCGCTCGGCGCGCTCCATGACTGCGTAATCGATACTGATGGATGGAAACTGTTCGAATGCTTCTTTGACGGCGGCAGATTCGGCGTCGGCCCCTTTGCCTTCCGCCGCTTCAATGGCTCTGAGGCCCGAGCTGATCTCTGGGGCGTGCTGCTCGAGGGCCTGGAGCATGTCCTGGGCACGAAAAAAGAACATCCCGCTATTCCACACGTAGCGCCCGCTTCGGAGGTACTCCTGCGCCTTTGGCGGGTCCGGCTTCTCGACAAAGCGCACGACCTGGGCGACACCCTCGGCAACGGTGTCGCCCACTTCGATGTAGCCGTACCCGGTTTCGGGGCGAGTTGGCTGAATGCCGACGGTGGTGATCACGCCGGTCCGCGCCGACGCCAGGGCACGACGCAGCGCACTCAGAAACGCCACTTCGTCACCGACGTGTTGATCACTCGGAAGCACCATCACAACCGCATCAGGATCGCGTCGATGCGCCATCGCCGCCGCCCAACCAATGCACGGCGCCGTGTTCTTGGCCTGGGGTTCGCCGAGGAAGGCACTCTCCGGCAGCTCCGGCAGCGCCTTCCGGGTCGCGTCGAGCAGACGCTGACCCGTAGCAATCAGGACTCGTTCGGAGGGACTGAGTGGAGCAACGCGGCGCACGGTCTCCCGCATCAGGCTTTCGTCACTTGGCCCCAGTGCGAGCAGCTGCTTCGGCCGCTGGGTCCTAGACGCGGGCCAGAAGCGCGTGCCGCTGCCGCCCGCAAGAATCACCGAATAAACGTGGGCTTCCGCGGTCATCTTCGAAACCCTTGCCACGGCCTGCGCGTGCACTCAACCGGTGATACGGGCCGCACAGCTCGTGCGAACCTGCTTTTCTGCGGGCACGGGCCAAGACTTGCTCATGGCCAAGGTCGCTAGTGCCAGTGGAAACACCCACAAAGCAAACAAGGAGAAATGCCCGCGCACGACGACTCGCCTCAAGACCAAGATGGCCACGACGCCCACCCCGAACGCAACCACCGCCCCCACGCCTGCCACCGCAAGCCCTCCCGACGCCGCCGAGAGGTGACGCGCCTCCAGCAGCACAGCGCCAAAAACGACAGGCAAAGACATGAGCATCGACAAGTCGAAGGCGCGGTCAGGACGCACCTTGAGCCAGAGCGCGAACGCAATGGTCGAGCCGCTGCGAGACACGCCGGGCAGAACGGCGATGCCCTGAACTAGACCGAGTAGAAACGCGGCGCCGATGCTGGGACTCTCACGCTTGCCGGGCTTGACCCATCGCGTCGAGAGCAGCAGGACGGTCGTCATCAGGAAACCGAGCCCGACGACGAATGGAGACCCCGTGTAGCGCTCCACCGCGTCCCGGGCGAGCAGTCCGATCGCCGCAGTAGGCACCGACGCGACGATCACGACGAGGGCATCTCTCCCACCTTCGGACTCCTTGAAGCGACTCGGACGACCCAGAGCGCCCACACCGTCGACGACGGCGGGTGCGATGCGGCGCCAGAGCACGAGTAGCGTTGCCAGGAGGGTCCCGGCGTGCAGCATCACGCTGAGGGTCAGCCCGCCTTCCTTCACATCGAAGACCATGCCCGCCACGGCCAGGTGCCCGGAACTGGAGACCGGGAGGAATTCGGTCAGCCCCTGAAGGAATCCAAGCAACGCTGCGTGACTGAGCCCGGATCCCATTTGCCGGCGTTCTAGTGAGAATTTCGGGAAAAACCCAAATAGAAGTCGCTCTCGGGGCAAAAAGACGCGCAAAAAACGCAACTCGGGCGGGCGCTGGGCGACAGAGCATGGAACACTCCCGGCCGCTTCAGGAGCCCATGCATGAAACGATTCGCTCTCGCCCTTGGTTCAACCCTCGTATCTTTGGCCGCCATCTCCTTCGTTGGATGTGGCAGTGACGACACCGGCGGCAATACTGGTGGCGCTGGAGCGTTCGGGGGCACTGGTGGGTTGGGTGGCATTGGGGCCGCGGACAGCGGCCTCGGGGGAGCGGGCCAAGGCGGCCAAGCCGGCGCGACCGGCGGCGCCGGCGGCATGGGCGGCGAGGGCGGCATGGGTCCCGGCACCAAGCTCGAGGTCGTGGACTGTCAGAAGACGCTGACTCCTCCCGCGTCGGGCGTGTGTGAAGTCACCACACCGGGCACACAGGGGTTGCGTCTGGTTGGAACGGTGCTTGCGCCCCAGAAGATCTACCGCGGTGGCGAAGTAACGGTTGACGCGAATGGCAACATCACGTGCGTGGCCTGCGACTGCTCGGCATCAGCGGCGAACTCCACGACGGTGACTTGTGCGAATGGCGTGATCTCTCCGGGCTTGATCAATGCGCATGATCATATCACCTACGCGCACAACAAGCCGGTCGACGGCAGCGAGCGCTATACACACCGACACGAGTGGCGCACGGGAGCGAACAGCAAGCCCGAAATCAAGTACAAGAGTGGCGCACCGAAAGATGCGGTCCTCGGTGCAGAGCTACGCTTCTTGATGGGCGGAGTAACCAGTGCCATCAGCGCAGGTGGTCAAAAAGGACTCCTGCGCAACCTGGATACCTCGAACAAGGAGGGACTAGCTGCACAGACGGTGGACTCGGACACATTTCCACTCAACGATGCCTCGGGAACGCTGAAGGACTCCGGCTGCAACTACGGCAGCAAGGCGACGACTGCTGCTGACATCGTAGGTCTGGACGGCTACTCCCCTCACATCTCCGAGGGAATCAGCCAGGCGGCCCGCAACGAGATGACCTGCACCACTGCAGGCAGCCTCGACGTCGTAGAACCGCAAACCGCCATCGTCCACGCCATCGCCGTATCTCCGAAGGAGGTCGCAGAGATCGCCACCGAAAGCGCGTGGGTAGTTTGGTCTCCTCGCTCGAATGTATCGCTCTACGGGAATACTGCCCCGATAACCAACCTCGCGGCGCAGGGCGTGGGCATTGCTCTTGGCACCGACTGGTTGCTCTCGGGGTCACTGAATCTATCCCGGGAGTTAGCCTGCGCCGACTACCTCAACAAGACGCACTATGACAGCCATTTCTCAGACTATCGGCTGTGGGAAATGGTGACCACGAATGGTGCCTTGGCAGCGGGCATTGAGCGTGGCCTAGGCATGCTCAAACCTAGCTATGTGGCCGACATCGCCATCTTCGATGGCAGCACCAACAAAGACCACCGCGCAGTCATAGCCGCTGAAGCCAAGGACGTTGCCCTCGTCATGCGGGGTGGCAAAGTCCTATATGGAGACAGCGCCCTCATATCGGCACCCGAACTAGGCGCAGCGGCATGCGAACCGCTGGATGTTTGCGGTGCTCAGAAGAAAGTTTGTGCTCAGGCCGACACCGGCGTCGCGCTTGCAACCATCAAGAGCATCGCGGAGGGATTCGCACCGCTGTTCACCTGCGGCGGCCCGCCGCCGATCGAGCCCACCTGCGTCCCCTCCCGACCTACGGAGTACACCGGCGTGCCCAGCGCCACCGACGCCGACGGCGATGGCATCGACGACAGCACGGACAACTGCCCCAAAGTCTTCAACCCCGTTCGCCCCATGGATCAAGGCAAGCAGGGCGACGCAGACGCAGACAACAAGGGCGACGCGTGCGATCCATGCCCGCAGGACGCGACCGACGCCTGCACCCCGAAGGACTTTGCCGATATCGACGGCGACGGTTGGTCAAACGGCGTCGACAACTGCCCGGACACACACAACGGAATGCAGTTGGACAAGGATCAGGACGGCAAGGGCGATGCCTGCGACACCTGCGCAGAGAAGAACCCAGCCTTCGTCGCCTGCGCACTTTCCGTCGAGGCCGTGCGCAACCCGGCTCACCCCAATCATCCCAAGGAGGGAAGTACGGTCACGCTGACGGGGCTCTATGTCACCGCCGTGCGCCCCCTCTCGAGTGGAGACCGAGGCTTCTACGCACAGGACACCTCCCTCAAGCCCTTCAGTGGCATCTTCATCTTCACCAAAGGTTCCGATCCCGGCGTGAGCGTCGGTAATGAGGTCACGGTGACCGGCACCTACGAGGAGTTCTTCGACTTCTCCGAAGTCAGCAGTCCCACGATCACCGTGACCAATCCGGGCACCACGCTGCCCTTCGGCCCCATCGCCATCAGCAATCCTGCAGACATCGCGACGGGTGGCAGCATGGCTGAGGGTTATGAGTCGATGTTGCTGAGCGTGAGCGGCGTCAAGGTCACGATCATGAACCCAGATTCGCCCAAGGACTTCGACGAGTTCACGGTCACCGGGAACCTACGCATCGATGACGAGATCTACGACGCGATGGACAACACCTACGCCGTGGGCACACCCTTTTCGAAGATCACCGGCGTGCTGACCTACTCATTCAAGGACTTCAAACTGCTCCCCCGCAGCGCCGCCGAGCTCGCACCCTAGGACCTGCAGCCAGCACCACTCTTCCCGAGCTGGCTCGCTTCCAAGAGTGAACAGGAGGCGGGAAGGTTGGGAAGGAAGAGGGTTTGGGTCTGTTCGGGTCTGGTGCTCCTCGTAAAGGAACCTAACCTAGTCTCACGCCTGCCGTTCAGCCGACGACGGAAGTCCAGCGCCAAGCCCGACCCACGGCGAGATGCGAGCCCCTTCGCCGCCCAAGGACGCGAAACCCAAAAACCTCTCTCTGCCCTTCCCCCCTTCCTTTCCTTCCGGTTCACTCTCCTCTGACCCATATCCGCACCGGTGCGTGCCTCGCGCGCGCACGTGCGGCTCGGAAGTGAAACAGGATGCCCGACGCTGGCTAATTCAGCGTGCCGTCAGTCGCCATATTGGGCCGGATCTCCGGCTCCGACTCGGGGGCGGGCTCGTCGTCGACGATCTTGAGGATCTGCTCGACCTCTTCGTCCATGGTCCCGGCGAGCATCTTGCCCCACATGATGAAATCCGCCATCAGGCTCCACTTCGGGTACTTGAAGGTGGCGGGTCGGTTCTTCTCGATCACGAAATGAGAAAACCATGCGGGCCCGTAACCCACGACAGGAGCGACGGCGAGCAGCCACTTGTGGCGCGTTGCCAATCCGCCAGCGACCGCGGAAAGCGCCAAGGTCGTGCCGACGAAGTGCAACTGACGGGTGAGCTTCTTCTTGTGCTCACACACGTAGAACGGCCAAAACTCGTCAAAGCTCTGAATGCATGGCTCCATGACGCCAAGTCATAGCACGCAGCAGGCAGCCAAGCGAGTCGACGTCAGGGCGCCGCAGAGGCGACGAGGGCCTCGATTTCTTCCCGAGGAACGACGCGGCTGCGTACCGCGACGATCTGCCCCTTGGCACTGACCACGACCATGGTGGGCAAACCACGCACGCCGTAGGCCGTCGCTGCCTTGGCCGATTCGTCGAAGACCGCCGGATAGGAGAGCGCCTTGGATCTGGCAAAAGCCACGGCGTCCGGCCGGCGGTCATCAGTATTGACTCCCAAGACATGAACGTCCGTGTTTGCCTTCGCAAATTGATCGAGGATCGGGATCTGCTTCTTGCAGGGAATGCACCAGCTCGCCCAAAAGTCGATGACGACTGGCTTGCCACGCAGATCTGAGAGCCGAATGCGATTGCCCGCCTCACCGCCGTGAATGACTTCCAAGGCGAAGTCCGGCGCGCTGAGTCCCTCCAGCTTGCTCGCCTTGCCTCCAATGCGTGGCAATACGATCAACCCGAACAGCCCGCTGACCACGATCACCATGGCCAAGGTGATCCACGCTTGGCGTGGGTTCTGGGTCGGTTTGCGCTTTTCGGGCATGGCTGCGTGGGTTTCGAATTCGGGTGGCAAACTGCCACGACCGCACTGTAGTGCAACGCCTGCTGGGCGCCAGCGACGTTTGCTGCGGCCCTAGGGCCTCAACTCGCCGGCATTCTCCTGGACGATGGTGGCGACGGCAGCGAGCGTGCCTCGAGCAGTTGCTTGCCTTCGGGGCTGTCGGCGGCGGGCAACCGCACGCGCATCCGCGCGCCTCCCAGGGGGCTCCCGTCGGCCACGATGGTTCCACCGTGTTCCACGACGATCTTCTTGACGATAGCGAGCCCCAAGCCCGTACCCTCCATCTTCGTCGTCACGTAGGGATCGAAGATAGTCACTCGCATATCCTGAGGAATACCCGGGCCACTGTCGTCGACGTCCAACAAGAACGCGTCTCCAGAGCGGCTCAGGCGCACCACGACCTTCCCAGCCTCTTGACCCTGAGCTTCCACGGCCTGGGCACCGTTGCGCACGAGGTTCAGCACGACCCGCCGGAACATCTGCCGATCGAGAAAGACGCGCGCGTTCTCGGTTTCCAGCTCGAAGGCGAGCTCCACCCCCCGGGGCACCAGGGCGGCCTCGCCGATTTCCTCATCGCCAACCTCCAGGTGCGTGCTCCACTCGTCGAGCAGCGCGCGCAGGTCGAGCTCCTCGAGCTCCGCCTGGGGCAGGCGAGCGAAGTTCGAAAACTCCCCCACCAGTCGCCGCAAGGTGCCGACCTCGTCCTCTACGATCTCTAGGGTCGTGTCGATCAGCTTTTGAAAATGCTCGTCGGAGCCGTCGTAGCGGCGATGTACTTCCTGAACTGCTAGCTGGATGGGCGTGAGAGGGTTCTTGATCTCGTGAGCCAGCCGCCGAGCCATCTCCTGCCACGCTCCAATCCGCTGGAGATACTCGATCCGCGCGCGGCTCGTCTCGACTTCACCCAACATGCGATTGAAGGCTTTGGCCAAATCCGAGATTTCGTCATGGCCGTCCTCGGATACACGAATGGATAGATCGCCAGCGCCGACCTTGGTGGTGGCCTCGGAAAGCCCTCCCAGACGCGACGATACGCCACGCGCCAGTAGAGTGCCCACGCCAACAGCCATGATGATGGTGATGCCTAGCAACGCTGCGAAGGCGTAGACATAGGATTGCTCATCCATGTCTTTGCGGCGCTCCACCTGCTTGTAGGTGTCGACGAATTGGCTCATCTCCGTCAACTCTTCGAAGCGGGCCTTGTCTGCGGCGAATACCGCCACGAGTCGAGGCACCGGCCCCATCTCGTCGATCTCGTCGCCTAGTTCGTCGTCGAGCTCGTCGGAGCCCAGGTCGTCCTTGACGCTCTCCTCGGGCGGCGCTTCCGCCAGCGGGCGAACCACCTCCAACTTGTTTTCTTTCGCTTCATCCACGGGGCGCCCGCGATCCGCAAAGGCCAAGCGCTTGCCCGTGGCGTCCAAGACCTCCAAGGAAACCAGGCTGGGGTACTTGGGGAAAGCTCGGTCCAACTCGCGCTGGACAGCTGGACCGTTCTTTTCGACAGCAGCGCCACGCAATGCCTGGTCCGCTGCGATAGCGTCCGTGGCGTTGCGCATGGCCATCTTCATGGTGCGAGCCAGCTCCTGGTACAGGCCCAGGGATTGGTCCAATCGCGCACCCACCTCCGGCACGAAGAACTTCGATGCCGCCTGCCGCACCATGCTGTCAGCCAAAAATATGGCGACCAGCACCGGAATCAACGCGGTGATGACGATCGCGAGCGCCAGGCGCCGCCGGATGCGACCGGACGCAGCCATGGGCGGAGTCTACCTTGCTGGGCTAAGGAGATTGCTCATCGTTCTTGCCGAAGAGGCGAGAAATCAGCTGCATGGGGTCAAAGCCCAGCAACGAGCTGATGTCCCGGTCCACCCCGGAAAAATCCCGAACGCTCTGAAACAAGGGGAACAGCGGGCTTTCTTCACCAAACCAGCCCGCCGCCCCAGCCCGTGAAGCCAAGTCCCGCACAGCAACGAAGGCAAAGCGCCCTACGTCCAAGCCGAGGGGCAACGCCACCGTCGCGGGAGCGGGCGAAACCACCACGTCACGTGCGGCAACCGCTGCAGCCCAAGCTCCGGGCGCCGGGCGGTGCAACAAACGGCGCAGGGTATCGACCTCACCGAAGCAGCCGAGAGCAAGCGGCGCCGCGCGCACCTCCGCAGCCCGCACCAAGTATCGGTAATCTCGCTGCCAGTCCCCGGACAGCAAGCCCATCTCGTTGCGCAATTGGTCGGGGCCCAGCACCAAGTCGAAAGCCTGGCCCTTTCTGCGCAATACCAAGGCGGTGAACAGCTCGCCTTTGTCGAAAGCGCCCACGCCAATGCTCTTGCCATCAGGACAGATGGCGTCCAGCACTCGCATCATGACTCGATGGTTCGGCACGGGCCAGCTGGCCATACGCCAGGGGTGCACACGCACTCGGCCCTCTTGCTCCAGTTCTCGCAAGACACCGACGAAGATCAGGCTCTGCTCCAGGCCGTCATGCTCACGACGCAGGCGGTCCGCGAAGCGCTCCATCAACTCTTCCAGCGCACCGGTTTCGATCTGGACCGCCCAGCGAGCATTGTGGCGCGCGACAAGAGCGGGCAGCTCCTCGGGCCAGGGCACGCCGCCAATGTCCAAGCGGCCGCTGACGGTACTGATCAACTTCCGCAGCCGCTCTCCCATGGTCACGACGAGTAGTCCGCCCTGAGGTTTCTTGTCGCGCTCATACCCTGGGGCAGCCACCTCCGGAGCATCCCCGCCTACCCGGGTTGGGTCGTCATGCTCCGCCGGGAAGGTTGGCGCGCGCACAACCGCCGCGAGGCGAGTCCAATCCTCGGTGGTGAAACCTTCCAAGCGCACGTCAGGGGTCAGCACGGCCGGCGCGGAGTATAGTCCCCGCCATGAGTGACGCGAGCCCCGATAAAAGCGCCCGAGATCTGCTGGCCTACATCGATGCCGGCCCGACGCCCTATCACGCCGTCGCCCACACTGCCGAACGTCTGAAGGCCGAGGGCTTCACGGAGTTGGACGAGCGCGACGTCTGGAAAATCGATCCCGGCGCAAAGCACTACGTGATCAAAGGCGGCGGGACCCTGGTTGCTTTCGTCGCCGGCACCGGCGCCCCCGAAGAGACCGGCTTTTTGCTCATCGGCGCTCACACGGACTCTCCGAACCTGCGGGTCAAACCCGTTGCAGACGTCACTGCAGCTGGCCACCGGCAAGTTGCCGTCGAAGTCTATGGCGGCGTGCTGTGGAGCACCTGGCTGGATCGGGATCTGTCCATCGCAGGACGCGTATCCATCAAGGGCGCTGGCACCCGATTGCTGCGATTCGAGCGTCCCATGCTGCGCATTCCCAACGTCGCGATCCACCTGGAGCGTGAAGTGAACTCGAAGGGGCTTCAACTGAACGCCCAAAAACACCTGATGCCCCTGAGCGCCTTGGACGGCAAAGCGGACAGCACCAAACTTTCCGTACTGGTTTCCGAGGAGCTGAGCGCACAGGGCGACAAGGTGAAGCCCGAGGACATTACCGGCTACGATCTGTGTCTCTACGACACCCAGCCCGCGGCTATCGGCGGCGCGCGCAGCGAGTTGATCTTCGCGCCGCGCCTCGACAACCTCGCGTCGTGTCACGCCGCCATTACAGCCTTGATCGCAGCCGGCGACGCCGGGTCGATGACGCGTGTGGTGGCCCTCTACGATCACGAAGAGGTCGGGAGCCAAAGTGCGGCAGGTGCGCGCTCGCGCTTCCTCAGCTCAGTACTGGAGCGACTCAGCACGGTGCCCACCGATGCCAGTGGCCAGGCTCCCGCCCGGGCCCGAGCCCGCTCCCTGTTGATCAGTGCGGACATGGCCCACGCCTTGCACCCTAACTACTCGAAAAGCACGATAAAGTGAATGCCCCCAAGTTGGGTCAAGGCCCCGTGATCAAAGTGAACGCGAACCAGAGTTACGCCACCGACGGACCCAGCGAGGCTTGGTTCGAAGAGGTCTGTCGCGGCCTCGACGTCAAGACCCAGCGCTTCGTGTCCCGCAACGACCAGCCCTGCGGCAGCACGATTGGGCCCATCTCGGCGGCCATGCTTGGCCTGCGAACCATCGACGTCGGCAACCCAATGCACAGCATGCACTCTTGTCGCGAAGGCGCCGCGGTGGCGGACGTGGAGCCCATGATCCGCGCCATGACCGAGCTATTGAAAGCGGGCAACGTGCCCGCCCCGCGAGATTGAAGCCGCGCGCCGCGAGTCGTGGACTCTAACCGCAGCCGGCTAAGGCATCGTAGAGCTTCGCCCAACCCGCTTGGGTCGTCCGCGTCCTGGCCCGCTCGTTGGGAAAGACCATGACTAGCTGCGGTGTGACGTGCACCCGCGGTAGACCGGACTTCGCGGGCCAGTCCAGATTGTACTTGCCCGCCGCATGGTCCATCACCTGGCGTTTCGGGGCCGAGAGGCTCGGAGTCAGGCACTTCTCTACCGCTTGCATCTGTGGCTTGGAGGAAGCGTGAGTCCAAAAGTACAGATTCACGTGAGACAACTTGCCCCGAGCCTCGTTGCGCCAATTCAGCGCGGCGTAGGAAAACCAGGGATGCTCCAGGCCGACCTTCACTGCAGCACCTTTGACATCCGCCCCCGGAAAGACCGCGCGCACCCCCTGCCCCGAAGACTCGAGGGGCATAGACGGCGCGACGCGTTTGAGATCGACGAGGTCGTAGCCCAAGTTCAGCGTGTCCCGGCGCGCCTGAAGGGTGAGAGAACCTTGTCCGCCGAACGCGGCCTGTTTCAGCGCCGCAAAAAGCGCGGCGAACCGCGCTTTCCAGCGCGGATCTTTGCGGGAGTGCGCCCTGACGGAAAGGGTGCTCGACAGGGTCAAGCCGACGCCGTCCACGGACACCCGATGTCCACTTGCCGCGGGGACAAAAGCGCGGCCCAGCTGCTTCTGCAACGAAGCCACGATGAACTGTCGTTTCGCATCGCTGCGCAGCGACAGATTGACCCCTGTGAGATGGTCCTTTTCTTCCCAGCGAAAGTGCACGCGCTCGACCGGCGAATCTCGCACGGCGACATCGACGTGGGCTCCGTCCCGAACTGAAGCGCCGAGCTGCTTTGCCACGGCGTCCGCGCTCTGCGCTGGCGACAAGGTCGCAAGCTCCGCCGCTGCCACAGTTGCGCCTTCAGCTGCCTTGGCGCTGCCCTGCGCCTGGATCCGCCCGCTCGGCTTGGCCACCAGCGCTACGGCAACACCTAGCACCACGACTCCAGCCAGTGCCGCCACCACGATCAAACCCTGCTTGCCACCTAGGGCAGGCGCCGCCGGCTGGGGCCTGACTGGGCGCTGCTCTCGAACCAGACTCGTGCCACAGAAGCGGCAGGTGGCCTGGCGCAGGTCGGCACCGCCTCGGACCGGTGCGCCACACTTGGGACACTCGAGCGCTTTCACTGGCAAGAGCCAACTCTCCCCACCGCATGAGGTCAAGGCACAGCGTGGGAATTTGACAACGTTGGGGCAGGGCGGCCGAGGATGGACGAGCCTCGAATCGTTTGTTTTTGGGGAAGCAACAGAGCTGCAATGGCCCCCACAGCAAACGTCCCTGCCCCCTCGCACGCGTGCCTCGCCTCAGCGTCGTTGGAAGTCGTAGATGAACGTGCGGTACGGCAGCGAAAAGCGCGCAGGGAGGTCGGCGATGAGCTCGTCAATCTGAGCCATGATCGGCTCCTGCTCCGCTGCGCTCAGCTTGGCGATGTAACTGATGGACAGTACCCGGGCCCTCAGGCCTGCTGCGTCCAGTGGGTGGCTGAAGGGCAGCTCCGTCACGCCCTTGGAGATGAATTGCCCGCCGGCGGTCACCCGCTCGATCCAAGCCTCGTCCCCGGCGTCGTAGGTCGGGATGGTTCCCGCATTCCAGCGCACGATGCGAGACATCTCCGCGACCCAGGGCTCCCGGGCATCCCGGCTGTTCCAGATCAGCGCCAGCCCGCCACTCGGGCAAAGCACACGGGATAGCTCAGACGTCGCATGCGAGGCGTCGAACCAATGAAACGCCTGGGCGACCACGACGAGATCGACGCAAGCGTCGGGCAGCCCGGTTTGCTCGGCGCTCCCGCCGACCACCTGCACCTTTGGACAATTGGCGGCCAGCGCTTCGCGCATGGCGACGACCGGCTCCAACGCTGTCACCTGCGCACCGGTAGCTTCGAGCAGCGCGCTCATCTTGCCAGTTCCGGCTCCTACGTCGAGCACTCGCGTTTCAGGCCCCAACCCGAAACACTGCACCAGGTGTTGCACGACGCCCGGAGGGTACGACGGCCGGCCTCGTTCATAGGCGACAACGCCCGCCGAAAATCCGCGCTCCGCAGCGTCGTGCACGCTCATCGCTCCCGGCGTCACCCTACAGCCGTCGACCCAAGCTCGCCAGGAACGCTTCCGTTTCTGTACTTGCTACCCACGCAAACCCTCAGCGACTCCAGAACCATTCGGCATGGCCTTGCAGCGACAAACTTCCGCTGAACTCGAAGCCGTAGTCGCGAACCGCCAACCATACGCAGGGCCAAATCCACAGCACACCGATGAACCAACTCGTCGGGCGTCCCGAAGGACGTTTAGGGCGACCGCCATGGCCTGCACTGCAGCGCAGAGGCGACCATGGTCCTCGTGAACGATGCAGCGGGCGATATTCACTCACGAGCCTTCGAGGTGGTCTCGCTGTGTGCTAATGCGCGCCATGCTCTTGGGCTGGCTGGTGATGGCCATGTTGGTGGCACTGCTTCTGTGGTGTGTTCGGATCGAGCACCCTTGGCTCGAGTGGATAGTCAAGCCCTTGGCAGCGGCGACCTTCATCGCAACTGGGTTTTCGGCCGGGGGTCTGGAAACACGATTCGGCTCGGTGCTCGTGCTTGGTCTGGTGCTGGCGGCGGCAGGCGATGTTTTGCTGATCCCCAAGGACAAGCGAGCCTTCTTGGGCGGGCTGGTGTCCTTTCTTGCCGGGCACATCGCCTATGCCTTCGCCTTTGGCATCGTTGGCATTCACCCCTTGGGCACCGCCGCAGCGGGTGCCGGAGTCGTCATCGCTGGCGCCATCGTATTGCGCTGGTTGTGGCCGCATGTGGAGCGCCCCATGCGCGGACCGGTCCTGGCTTACGTGTTGGTGATCTCGTCCATGGTCGCTCTGGCCACCGGAGCCGCGCTGACTTCTGGCAATGGGCTGCTCTTGGTCGGCGCGGTCGCGTTCTACCTTTCCGACTTGGCCGTGGCGCGCCACCGCTTCGTGTCTCAGAGCTTCATCAATCGAGCCTGGGGGCTACCCGTCTACTTCTTCGCGCAGATGCTGCTCGCTTCCCAAGCGGGCTTTTCCGGCTGAGGGACGCAGCTGCCTCAGGGCGTGAAGGTGACGATCACCGGGAAGTGATCCGAGTAGTCCTTTTCCCAGGCTGCATAGCCGCTCTCGGGCACGGAAAAGATCTTCGGCGTGGCGCTGGTGAAGTTATCTACCCACTCGCCGGTGGCGATGACGTGGTCCAGGAACTCACCGGTGATCTTCTTGCCGTTCACGTAGTGGTAGAAACCCGTGCTGGTGACGGAAACCGGCGGCAGCTGCTGGGTCAGGAAGTGATAGGCCGGCTGTTGGTCCAAGAACGTTCCGACGTAGCTGTTGTCGGCAGGGCCATCGTAAGGGTCGTCGTTGAAATCCCCGAGCACGACGAAATGTTTGTCGCTCTGGCCGTCGATGAAGCCGCGAAGCTTCTTGCAGGCGTCCCGCCGCCGCTCATAGGAACTCTGAAACGCCTTGAGGTGCACCACGATCACGTTGACCTCGGTGGCTGCGCCCTGCTTGCTCACACGAAAGCGAGCATGCAATGGGGCGCGGGGGAAGGCGTAGTTGTCGCTTTCGAACAAGCTCTGCTCGGAGAGCAGGGTGGTGGTGGCGGTATTCCAAATGAAACCCACGGTGGAATCAAAGGTATTCCACTTCCCGTGCGTCCCGTCACGCGTGGGCAGCTTGGTCAGAAGCGCGTCCCAGGCCTGAGGTGGCGCGCCGGTCGTGCCCTCCTTCACTTTGAGCTCTTGAACGCCCAGCACGTCGGCGTTCACTTCGTCGATCTTCGTCGCGATGTCGTCGATGCGGAACTCGGCGTCGCCGTACTTGCTGAAGTTGTGCAGGTTGAAGGTGCCCAGGATGACCTCCGGCGCGCCACTCGCGGCGTCGCCGCCGGCATCTGCGCCAGCGCTCCCGCCGGCCGCAGCGGATCCGGCAAAGCCCCCGGCTCCCACTGCCCCGGCGCTGCCACCGCTACCCCCGGAACCCGAATCGGCGGAAGCGTCCAAGCCCGGGCCGCCGCCACCGGTGGCGTCGCTTTCGCTTCGACACGCGACGGCCAGCATGAACACGGCTGCGAAGGAAGCGACCCGCATGAACATGGCCAGCGGTGTAGCACGATCGACGTGGCGCGCCTGCGCTGGGCGAGCACCACAAAATGCCGTGTCTTGTCGGCTATTTGACGCAGAAGGTCTGGGGCGAGGGCTTGGCACCGCACTGCGCTCTGAGCTTCGGTTTGGACCCGCGGTAGCCCTTGGGGCAGGTCGTGCCGCACAGATAGAACGAGGGCCCACAATCGGGGACGCAGAAGGTCTGCAGCGCGCCTCGGCCGCCACAGCTCGGACTCGGGCGCCGCGAGACGGCATGGAAGCCGTCCCCGCAGCTGGCATCACAGGTGTAGATGGATTTCGGTCGCCGGTGCGCCACACCGGTTTTGGGATCACAGCTATCGAAGGTGCAGTCGTCCCCGTCGTCGATGTCGACGGGCTCGTGGGTGATGTGCCCGCTGACGGGATCACAGGCATCTTCGGTGCAGGCGTCGAAGTCGTCAACGTCCACGGGCTTGTGGCTGACGCCGCTGACCTTGTCACATTCATCCAGGGTGCAGGGGTTGCCATCGTCCAGTTTCGGCACAGCGCCCGCGACGCAGCGCCCCCGCGCATCACAGCGCGCTACGCCGTCGCACACGTCGTCATTGTCGCAACTCGTGCCCTGCTCCACGGGGGTGACGGCGCAGTGTCCGTCCAAACACGCCTCGAGGGTGCACGGGCTGTCGTCCGCGCAATCTTCGGCGACGCTACACTCGGTACGGGACGGACCCGGCGCGGACCGATTCGCTGACTTCTTCTTGTCACAAGCGTCGCAACCGGACACTGCCAGTACGACCATCACCAACCCGAACCCAAACCTCACCCCACCACGCTACCTCCATTTGGAGCGGCCCGTCGGCGCTTCGTCGGCCACACTCGCCCTAATGAGTCGTACTCGTTCTAGTACTCCTACTCGTACTCGTACTCGTCTCCACCCCTCGCGCCTCTCAGCCCGCTTCGGCCTCGCGTCCTTCTCCTACCCCGCACGCCCTCCTGCTCGCCCAGCTGTGCCTTTCGCCAACGCCGCCACGCCCGAGGGCGCGGCCCCGGAGCTGCCCCGGACCAGCGACCGGCCTCTTGATCCCGAATTGGTCAGATGCGTGCGCGGACGGCGGCCACGAACGCCAGCAAGTCCGGCAAGTGGTGCTGGAGCACGTCGCGAACGATGTCGATGTCAACGGCAGAGTAGCCGTGAACGATGACGTTGCGAAAGCCCCACCGCACGTCGCATCGCTCCCGCCAGGTCTTCGGTGAGCCAGCTGGCCCGCGCGAGCTGGTCAAACAGCGCCTGGTTCGTGCGCGGCTCACCCAAGCGTTCATCCGAGACGATGTGGGACGCGACATCAAGCGCCGCCTGGATGGCGGTCTGCAATGTATGCTCCACGAATCGGCGCTCCCGCAGATCGGACGCAATCAGCTCGGGACGCGCCAGGCGCTGCAACTCGGCAACATACGTCTCGATCAGCGCCAGCTTCTTCGCGACGAGTTCGGCGTCGGTCATCGCGCGCTCGGGGGACGACGGTACTCAGCTAGAATCGGCGCCATGTCGAAATACTCAGCGCGGCGCCGGGTTTCCACCGCGATTCGCTTCGAAGCATCCGTTTCGTGAATCAGGACCGCATCGGCAAGGACGCGGTGCGCCAAGTCGACGGGCGCATGTTCCAGATCGATGACTTCGACCGGGCGTTCGAGCATGCGTTCCAGCGCGCCGGCTAGATCGGCATGCAGCCGAGCAACGGGGGTCGCGACGGCATGGTGACGGAGCACCGCAATGTCGACGTCGCTGTTCGGTCGGTCCGTTCCCCGAGCCGTGCTGCCAAAGAGATAAACCGCAGCAAATTCGTTCGAATTCGTTTCGAAAAAGTGACGTAGCGTCTCCACCACGGCGTCGCGCCCGGCGCGGCCTGGGACCGTCGATGATTCCCGCGTCGGTTCCATGTGGGAGCTAGTATGCCCACGGGCGTTGGTGTCACTGACACGCCACCGCGCGCTCGCGGCGGCTCGCGGCTCACGCTTTCGAGTTGCGCCTACATTTCCCTCCATTTCGCGGCCGCGCCATCCATCGTACACTCGAGGTCTGGGGCAGCGGCACACAACGGCAAGGGGAGCGGCATGAAACAGATAGTTATTCGCACGCACGCACGCACGCACGCACGCACGCAATACTTGGGCCCGCGCTGGTGGCTTTCGGCCTAGCCGCGTGCACTGAAGCGAACATCGCAAGCCAGGACGCGCACAACGGCCCAGGGGTGGTGCAGCCTGGCACGCCAGTCCCAGATGTGAACGTGCCCGGCGGGCTCCGCGGCGAGCTGACGGTGGACAACATGTCCATCGCACCGCTGCGTGCGGCGCTCTCGAATCTCTTCGAATCAGGCGCTGACGGGGGCCACGCCGTCATGACGCTTGCCCCGCAGCCTGGCTTCGCGGGGATGCCTGCCTGTGCGAGCGGGGGCCAACCCTGTTGCACGTTTGGAGATCGAAATCTGTGCCTACAAGCCGTACGAGTCGGCGGTCCTGGGGTGCCGGCCGTTAGTCTGTTCAACAATATCGATATCCAATTTGACCCTAATCGCGTGTCGCTCGGTCCTGGGGACACCGTGCGCTGGGGCCCGGCGCTCACCACCGGCATCGACCTCACTTCGCCGAGCCCCTTCAATGATCAGTGGTTCTTGCTGCGTCGGATCCTGATTGGCGACAATCGCGAGCTGCTAGTGCGCTTTCATCCAGATCAACTGAAGGTGGAAGCGCGCGGCGGCCAAACGGGATTGTGGATACCAGTGACGCTCACTCCCGTGGGTGACACGCAAGCAAGAAACGAATGCTACCTGACCTCAAAGCCCGTGAAGGTGCAGCCGGCGGACGGGACCTTCGGACCCGCGTTGTGCAACGAATTCATCACGCGAATGAACGACAGCCTGGATGAGCGGGTCCCGAGCGGCTTTCTGAACTTCTTGGGTCTGTCGCCATCCGACGTCCACTGCAATGGCTTCATCGTTCACACCCAGTTTTCGGTGCTTCGCTTCTTCATCGGCTTGATCCCGGAGAGGAAGGCAGATTGTTCATTTCCAAACGCCTTTCGCCCGGATCTGAAGTGGATGCAAAACGTTCCCGGAGCCGAACGCTACCCCAACGGCTGCCTGAGTGTGCGGGCCGTCGTCGAACCGGGCATCACGGTCTCGCCTCCAGGTGGAGCAGGTGCCCTCACCGTCGCGGCGCAAAGAGGGTCCTACTGTTCTTCAGCGGTCGAGTCCTTTTGCAGCCACGCCCCGGCCGCGGTGTTGGCGCGAGAGCTGTGGGGCGTCGACGACTGCACGACCGAAGCCAATCGGACTGCTGCCATCAACATCCAGCGACAGATCAACTCGCGGATCCGCACCATCATGGAGCAGCAGGTCTTGCCGTACTTCACGTACAACGGCTCTGCCTTCAATCAGGCGAGCGCGGGTCCCGGATGTGACCCTAGGACGAGCGCATGCGGGAACTTCATCCGCAATCACGGCCTGCCCGCGTCGCTCACGGCGCTTGCCTATGGCATGTTCGCCAAAGCCTTTGGTTCCTACTCCACGGCACCCAAATACCAATACCCCGTCACCGAAGTCGAACCAGCACTGTGTCCGAGTGGATACACACGATATGCCGGAGCGGATGCCAGCCAGCCAGATATTTGCGTGCAATGCGACCAGCTTAACCCATTCTGCAAGTTCAGTGAGAGCTTGCGAACGTGCTGTGTTGGCAGCTGCTTTCCGCCCAGCGGTAGTTTCTGCGACACCTCTGTCACCCCCGCCGGCACAAGGATCAACTTCTCCTTCGCCGCTGATCCCGATGCAGACGGCATCGCCGAAGACGTCGACAACTGTCCTGGGGTGTACAACCCAACCCAGAGCGATACTGGGGACGGCGACGGCATTGGCGATGCTTGCGACAAATGCGCCTGCGATCCGGATCCGGAAGATGCCGACATCGACGGCGACGGCGTGTGCAACACCGAATGCAACGGCGCCCCCGGCGACAACTGCCCGACCGTGGCCAACCCGTTCCAAGAGAACTGCAACGCCGACGCGGAACGGGCGCGCCAAGCCGAAGTGCTCGGGGACGTCTGCGATCCGGTGCCCTGCCCCAAATTCAAACCCGTGTTCCAGTCGTTCTCCGAGGCGGGCAACCAGTTTGGGCTCGATCGCATCGTGACGACTTCCCTGAACCGGCTCGACTTCGACCCCATCGGCTCCTTCGACCGCAATGCCAGCCAGGCCACTGAACAGGAAGTCACGGTCTCAGCCACGCACTATCGGCACTGTCTCGAGGCGCCATTGGTCACGGGAACGAGTTGCTTCGCCGATGCCGCAGTCGATGACCTCCGGCTTGATCCGGGTGGAAGCCGCATCACAGAGAATGAGCTTACCCTGTGGCACCGCGTTCAGCTCGCCGGCAAGGCCGTGGGCGCGCCCGACTTCAATCGCCGCTACGGCACGAACAACACGTACTCGCGCACCTGGGACTACTTCGCGGACTATGCCTGGTGGCGCGGCACGGGTTGGGGCGCTTCCTGGGTGCCGAATCTGGCTGCACCCAGCCCCCTCAGCTTCATCGCCCGCGGTCGCTTCTGGACTCATGGCGCAACCGACGTGGGCACGAGCGACGCCAGCCTCGGCACCGGCGTGCACTTCCGCCAAGGGTTGCCCGGCGTGGCCGCTGACGGCCTCGCGAATCACTACCAAGACGTCAGCCCGCTGAGCCAGTCCCGCCAGCTGGTGGGCGTGCGGGGTGCCATCTTCCCCTGGATCATCCGAGACTGCCCCCACTGCCGCCAGAGCCTGGGCCTGCCCCAGCGCGACTGCGCCATCTGCACGCTCGAAGCGTTCTCGGAGTTTCCCTCGCTCGTTTCTCGAGTCCTGACGGTTCAGCCCGATGGGCAAGTCGGCGTGCTGACCACGGTCGGCACTCTGAGCCCGCTCGAGACACCCCTCTCGTCGAACCTCACGGCCAGCCTCGGCGCCGGGCTGAGCTGGCTGAGCCAGGCAGAGCCCTCGGCCTACCTGGGTCAGAGCGCCATTCGACCCCTGGCGGTGGGCCTGAGTGCCGACGCCACCCTTGCCGAGCAGGTCTACAGCGCAGATGGGCAGCTGCTCTCCCAAAGCGACCTGATGGGCATGGGGGGACAGGTCGCTTCGGCCGCCCAGAGCACGCCATCGACCCGCATGCAGCGTTTCGACTACGTAGGCGTGTACAGCCGCAGCACGGGGCGCGTCTTTCTGCTCGGCGGTCGCGATGCCTCCGGCAATGCGATTCAACGAATCTGGATGCGCCATCTGAGCGAAGACAGCTGGCAAGCGCTGCCGCGGGGCAGTCATTCGCTCGGCAAAGTCTTGACGGCAACCTACTCCCACGCCGACGGCTTGCTCTGGATCCTGGACGAGCAGCCCGGGCCACACTTCCTGGTCCAGCGACGACTGCTGACCTACGACCCCGAGACCGGCGAGACAACCTTGCTCTTCGAGCGCCGCGGCCTGCCCCACTGGACCGACCACGAACTGGTCACGGACCGAGACGGCTCGGTGTTGCTCAGCCTGTCCGGTCACAAAGCGCCCGCGTATCGCTTGGTGCGTTTTCGCAACGTCGGCGGCGAGCTGACCACGGAGCGGTCCACGCCAAGCTTGGGCCGCCTCGAAGCACCGGTCGTCGTCGACGACGCCGGCTATTGGATCATCCGCCGCCCGCCCGGAAAGAAGAAGCTGTTGGCCCCGCAGCGCTTGGACACGCTACCCCTCGAACCCGTGGCGACTCGGCAGTGTTTGCCAGGAGGCCTGTGATCCCGCGCACACCACGGCATCTCACCTTCGCACTTTCCGTGCTTGTCCTTGGCTGCGGCTGTGGTGAAGACTCCAGCTCCCAGCCCGGCGGCGGTGGAGGCGGCGGCGGGGCGGCGGCTGCCGGCAGCGGCGGTCAGATCTGGGGCGGCAGCGGCGGAACCGGCAATGCGAGCGGCAGCGGGGGCAGCTCCGGCACCGGAGCCGTCGGCGGCTGTCCGCCAAAGCCCTTTCCCAACGAGGTGCCCGAGGGCTTCGAGGAGTTCACGGACTATTCCTGCGACTGCCGCTTCTACGTGCCTGGCCCCAAGGCCAAGCCCCTCGCCCCCGTCGAATGGGAAGCTTGCCCTCAGAATCCGGGGCCTCAGAACACGTCCTGCCGGCGCATGAAGACGCCCTGGACCAAGACCTTCAACCTATCCATGACCGGTGCTGCTTCGTTCTGGCACGACCGCGCCAAAGACAAGTCCTACCTCCAGTTCGATCGCGTGCACGTCGACGACCTGGTGGGGGTTCGCTATCGCCTGGTGGCCGACGCCGAGGGTCCCATTCTGACGGCGCTGCTGGAGCGCACACCCGGAAGCGAGGGTTGCGGACTCACGGACGCAGGACTGCAGGGCGGACGGTACCTCTTCCGCGCTCTGGGCGAATCCATCTACGGCCCGATCCAGGGCAGCGAGGGCGCCTTGGGCGGCAAGTTCGGCGAGGCCCCGTCCACGGTGATCAAGCAGCCGATGGATCCGAAGAACAAGACTGTTTGGCGCATGACGTCGGAATGGATCATTCGCTGGCGGGCCGGGCTGTTCGCGCGCCCTTGGGAGGGGGGACCTGAAGTCACAGTCTACGATATCGGCAAGGACCCCGAAGCGCTGACGCCCAGCAATGTGCAGGGCATTGGCAAAGACATCTTTTTCGAAGTGGGCAGCGGTGGGTTCCGAGGGACCATGGCGTGGACCAAGAGTGGCGGTCTAGCGCCGATTCTCCGCTTCTTTGGTGACAAGGATCAAGGCACGAGCATGTTCGGAACAGATGGCGTGAACATGGTCTGGTTCTACGGCAAGGGCAAGGGCAACAGCAGCCTGTTGGTCTACCCCGAGCGCTCGGTCATGACCGCGCCCTACAGCACCGACCCTGCGACCGTCGCCAAGACCGCTCGCCGCCTGCGCTCGGATCCTGGGCAACCGATCCCATTTCCCTACGCAGTGGGCTGCGGCCACGCCGCCCGCACCATCTATTCCGGCCCCGAAGGCAACCCCACCGGCGTCGATCTCTTCGTGGTGCGCCTGAAAGATGGCGTCTCCTGGGTGATCCAGTCGACGCCTTCCAACCAGGGCGCCCAGTTCTTGGCGCCCATGGGCATCACCTGCGACGAGATCTTCACCAAGTTCCAGTTCGTGGACGACGCCGTCAGCATCGCCCGCATCCGCCTCGACTCCCTCGGCCCCGGCACCCCCCCCGATTAGAGCGGCCCTACCTCGCCCCAATGAACCGTACTCGTACTCCTGCTCGTACTCGTACTCCTACTCCTATTCGTTCTCGTCACCCCTCGCCTCTCGCAGCCCGCTTCGCCCTCGCTCTAGGCGCGCTTTTCCTCCTCAGCACGGTCTCCTGCGCCCCCACCCTGCGCACCGAAACCCGTACGGTGCTCTCCACCGAGCGCCGGCCCCTCAACGACTGCCGCAAGGAGACGTTTGCGCGGGCAACTGCCGTCAAGAACGGCGTGCTCATCGTCGTCGCCGAGCGCAGCACATGCAGACGAGGCACCTTGGTCGCGCAGGACGTGAAAACCCATGTCCACGAACACCCCAGCTACGTGATGTGGTTCACCGAGTTCGGCATCGGGATGTTCTGGCTCTATCTGGGTAACGGCGATGACGCCTCCAAAATCGCCGCAGTCGTGTTCACACCATTTGGAATCGGAGCCTTTGTTGGTTTCGCCGTAGACATCGGCGACTTCAACGACGAAACGAGCATAGAGCGCGAGACGGAGGTGAAGCAGCTACGCACAGAGCGCGAGCCCTTGAAGCCCGCCCAGAACCTGGCGGTCAGCCTCGAGCTGCCCGATCATCGCAGCGCCCAGGGGACCACCAACGCCCGTGGCCGCGCCTTCATCGAGTTGCCTGAAGACGTCGTGGTTGCGGGGCGTTCGCTCACGCTGACGCTGCGAGCGGGAACGCTGGTCGAACCCGTCACCCTCGTGGTGCCGGAGCAACCGTGAACAGCTGCTCGATGTCGTGCGGGCCCGCTACGTGACGCTACCGGAACGCAAATGCGCCGGGGCAGGACGAGTCGTGCTGCCCGGACCGCGGGCGGGAGGCACGGTTCGGGAGGCTCGGGGTTGCAGTTCAGCTCTGTTGCATCCCCAAAAACCAAACCCACCTAGTGCTAAAACAATATTTGCGCTGACACGCATCGACGACGCGGTGGGCGAGATGAGCGCGGCCTTCAGCGACGCGGGGGCGGCGGTGCGAAGCCCGAGTTCGGGAAGGGCTGCGGTGAGCCTACCGGACGAATCGGGCGAAAGCGGTGGGGAAAGATCTCGATGCCTCGCGCTCGCAGGCCGGCGGCGTCGTCGTAGCGCAGGGTGATGATCTGACGCGGGGAATTGCTGAGGCGGACGAAGCGGGTCCGGCTCACGCGGCTGGTGCGATCTTCACCCCATTGGGTGCCCAGGCGACCGGGGGCGTCCGCGCCACCTCGCCTGGCCTCGGCGCTGCGCGGGGCAGACTTGGGCTTCGCAGCTCGCGCGCGGTCCTTGGCGATGATGCGGCGACGACGACGCTCGGGAAAGATCGCGACGCCGATCACGCCGACGTTCTGCGGCGTGCCCATTTGCGAGGAGTAGCTGCTGCCGGGATCGCCGAAACGAAACGCGGCAACGTGGTTGAGGCTCTGTCGGAACCCATCGATGCGGGTGGTGCCAAAAGCGGGCACGATGTAGCCGCGGTTGCGCACGAAGTCTCCGCGCCGACCGTTGATCACGTCGCGGCCATCGACGGTCACCACAGCCTCGACTCGCTGGGCCGTCGGGTTGCGCACGACGATCACGTAGCGGTCGCCATGCTCGCCCATCACGAAGGTCTGACCGCGATGCCGAAAAGTGCGGAGCGTCCCACCGTTGGCGGATTCCAGCTGGGCCGAAAAACGCGCGGTCGGACGGGGCTGCCAGGGCTTCGGGCGATGCCGCTTGCCGTGGGCGGAGGCTTGGCTCACGACCAATCCCAACCCAGCCACAGCCGCTAAGCCGCCGACAATCTTGAGAAAACGCCTACGTGCCCTGCTCTGCTTTTCGCCCGACATGGTCTCTAGTACGCACAACGGCCGAAAAGGAGCTTCCTTACTCCAATTCGTACCGGCGGCTCAGCGCACGGACCAGACGCTCAGGCGGCCATCACGATCCGCGGCGGCCAGGGTCGAGAAGGTCTCGTCCGCGGCGACGTCCTCCACCTTGCCCCCGGCCTCGAGCACGATACGCCTGGGGCCGTTGATCTCAGACAAGTGCAGTCCATCGCTGCCGCCTCGGACGAGCCACTTGCCGTCTGGGGAAAACAGGATCTGCTTGATCCAGTCACCGCCCTGCAACTTGACGCGGCCTTTGGGCGGGTCGGAGAGGTCCCAGAGCGTCGTGGTGTGGCGCGCACCTTCTTCTGCCAAGATCTGACCGCTAGGGTCGAAGGCCAGTGCGTCGCTCTCGGCCTCGTGGCGAACGAGTTTGTGGAACTTGTCCGGCGCAGAAAGCTCCCACCACCACACGGAACCCTGGACCCACGCAACGGCGACGCGCTTGCCGTCTTGGGACAGCGCGAGGCTCTTGACGTCGATGGGCGGACCCGGAACCTTGATTTCCACGCTCGAGCCCTGTCGCAAATCGTAGACGCGCACCACGCCGTCTCGGTGCCCCAGAGCGACGCGGTCAGCTGCAAAAGCGGCTGCGGTGACTTTGGCGTCGGCCACGGCCGGAGACTGCACCGCGACGAGCTTGTCTGCAGCGTAGGTGACGAGTTGATCGTCGCACACCAAATAAAGCTTCGCGCCGACGAAGCCGAGACCCGTGTGGACCACGTCGTTACATGGTGTTGCCTTGCCGAGCAGCTTGCCTTTGAACAAGTCATACAGAGCGATGTGCTTGCGGCTGGCGTAGGCGACGCGGCGGTGTTTCCGGCTCAAGGCGATGGCGCGTCCATAGCCGCCGGAAGCCGCGTCCCAGGCGAGCTTCACGCGGTTCGCGGTCACGGCGCTGATCACCGAGGCCTTCTCGGCGTGGCGTGCTGGTTCCGCCACGGCCTGACGGGGCGCCCCGCCGCTACCACAGGCGAGCGCGCTCACTAAGGCGATCCAGCCCGAGGACCACGGTCGACAGAACCGGTGCAACATGCTGTCGCTGCGCATCACGGCGCGAGCCTACCAGATCTGACTTTCATTCACATGCCGTGCGCCAGGGTCAAAAGCGCGATCAGGGTGAAGCCCAGGAGCACGCACGCCAGCGCCGTGAGCACGATGAAGGGCCACAAGGACTTGGAGGTCAGCCGCGCGAGTTCTTCGTCGGAAGTGCCCGCGGCCGCCAAGTGGCGCGACAGGTCGCGAGTGGTGAGTTGGTTCTCGAGGGCCATGAGCGCAATCGCAAGCAGCGCTGCGCCAACCACGAAGGCCCCGGCGAACCAACGCGCACGCATGCGCCGCTTCTTCTGTACTGAGAAAGCCGCGGGTGTTCCGTCCAGCACCAGCACGTCGGCAACGGCAAAGGTTTGACCAAGCCGGGCCGAGGAGCGCAAAGGCCAGCCCACGGTGGCGGGAGCTTGGAAGTCGGATTCGCTCGAGGTCATGCACCAACTGTCCTCGCTCTTGGGGACCGGCACCTTCCAGAGCCCGATCGAACCACCGCGACCGTCGGCTTCCAGGGGGATGGCTGCATGGGCTTGGCGGCCGGAGTTGGTGAGCAGAGCAACGTAAGCCACTTCTCGGAGGATCGGGGATTCAACGCGAATGCCCGCGTCACTCGAACGCGCGTCCAGAGCGCCGGGAACCACCGGCAGGGCGCCCCAAAACGTGCCGTCGCGTCCGTCGCTGGTGGAGGCGTGCGCCTTCACGCTCATCGCGTGCTCGGGAACCTCGATCGGAACGCGAACGCGACCGCTCTCGTCCGTCGTGGCCTCGGCTTTCGGCTTGTCGCCTTCTTGATGAACAAGGACCTTGGCTCCAGAGATCACTCCGTCGGAGTCCCGCACTTCCACGATGAGATGATCGCCGAAAGGCACGGCCAGCACGCCGCGCTCTGGAGCAACGCTGACCCGCAGTTCGCCTTTGCGCTTGCCCTTGACGAAGCCGCCCCGACTACGCGCCTTGTCAGTCCACTGCCCGGCGGTCAACTGCACCATGCCGGTAGCGATACTGCGAGGACCATCCCGGACCCTGAGCTCGAAAGCACCACCGGGGTTTTCGAACTCGAGAGTGGGCCAGGCATGCCCACGCGAGTCCGTGACGAAGGCCTGGCGCACCAGCTCTCGACCGCCCACCTGGACGGCGATCTCGACAGAGCGCTCGGCAACACCGCGCTCGACTTCGCCTAGGCGGTCCACCACGACGAGATGCAACGGCAGGGAGTTCACTCCATCCGTCGGCCCCGCGTAGACACGTGCAACTCGATACGGCCGATCCGCGCCAGGACCCAAGATCGCGAGAGCAACCACGGCCACGGAAAGCACGGGCAGCACGTACAGCAGGGCATGCAGGCGCCGGCGACGAGGCGGCATGACTGACGTTCTATCGCGTATTGGCTCGGCGTGGCGGCTCGCGAGCCTGGGCAGGGTCCCGGGTCAGCCGGAGCCAAAGCCAGGCAACCCCAGGCTTTTCCGGGCTTTTTGCGAGCGCAGCAGCTCGCCCGCAGGCTTGTGTGCCAAGGGGCGGAGTTTTTCGCTAACGTCCACGGCCTTCATGGCCGAATCCAGCACCAAGAAACGCAAGAAGAAGAGCGGCATCAAGAAGAAGCGATACGAGCGCAAGTTCGTCGCAGACGCGATGCAGAGCTCCAAGGGCTCCGCGCTGCTCGGTGCGGCGGGCGCACTGTGCCTGGGTGCGGGGGTGTATGCCCAATGGATACGCGACCCCGCCCTGAGCTACGGGACCTATTTGGTCGCCGGCGGCGCAATCGTGCTCGGCGCAGCGATGTGGTTCGGCGACGTGTCGGGCACGCCGGTGCGAGTTGGCGAAGGCGGCGTTGCCGTCGAACGCGGCTCCGACGTGATGCGCCTGCTGTGGTGCGACATCGACAACATCAAGCTGGTCGGGGGCAATCTCGTCGTCGCCGGAGATGGCACGAAGCTGGAGATCCCCGTAGCGGCCCACAAGCTAGCGATCGCCTGGATCCTCAAGGAAGCCGCAGAGAGAGTGCCCGAAGCCCTGGACGTGAAGGGCAGTGCCGCAGACGGACTGCCCGAAGCTCGGGACAGCGACGGTGAAAAGCTGGTCGTGAAAGATCTGCAGATTGCCGGACGGCGCTGTGCGGAAAGTGACGAGATGATCACCCTGGAGCGCGACGCGAGGGTGTGCGCGACCTGTGGTCAGGTGTACCACCACCGCCACGTTCCTCGGAGTTGCGTGACCTGTGAATCCAGCCTCGGCAAGAACGCCCTGCGCGTTTGAGCGGGGTTGATGCCCGGCAGCGGCAGCCGTAGGCACAGGGCATGTCTCAAGTGAAACGCATTGCCGTCTTGGGGGCTGGCACCATGGGGCGTGGAATCGCACAGCTCGCCGCGCAGCACAGCGTCGACGTCGGGCTATACGACGTCGCGCCCAAGGTCCTGGCGAATGCCACGCAGGCTATTGGGAAACAACTCAAGCGCATGGTCGACAAGGGCAAGCTCGACGCCGCCGCGGGCGACGCCGCCAAGGCGCGCATCACCACCACCGAGGACCTGAAAGGGGCCTGCGGTGATGCCGAGATCGTGATCGAAGCTGCGCCAGAGAGAATGGACTTGAAGGTTCAACTGATGGAACAGGCGCGAGATCACGCCACTGGGGACGCTCTGCTCGCTTCGAATACGTCGAGCCTTTCCCTCACGGAGCTCGGCAACCGGATCGGGCAGCCGGGCCGCACACTAGGTCTGCACTTCTTCAATCCGCCTCCGGTCATGCCCCTGCTCGAGATCGTGCGCGGGCTGGGTACGGAAGAGAGTAGCGTGGAGCGCGGGCTCGCCTTTGCCAAGCAGATCAAGAAGGAGCCCATTGTCGTCAACGACTTCCCCGGCTTTGCCAGCAGTCGCCTGGGCGTGGCGCTGGGTGCGGAAGCGATCCGCATGTTGGAATCCGGAGTCGCCAAGGCCGCGGACATCGATCGCGCGATGGAGCTCGGCTATCGCCACCCCATGGGGCCGTTGAAGTTGACGGATCTGGTCGGCCTGGACGTCCGCCTCGCCATCCTGGACCACCTGCACAAAGAAGTCGGTGACCAGTTCCGACCCCCGACGCTGCTGCGGCAGATGGTGCGCGCGGGGCGGCTGGGCAAGAAGGTGGGCATGGGCTTCTACAAGTGGACAGCCGAGGGGCCGGTTGCCGCAGATTGAGCTGGAGCGGGGATGGCGCAGGACGACTCCAAGGTCAAAGGGTACGCGATTCTGTCGTACATCACGCCGTTGCAGCGTGACCGAAGCGCGCTGTGGACGAGGGTCGAAGATCACCTGAGCCCGAGCGGGCGAGACTTCTTCGCGGCTCCCATCTACGCCAATAGTTGGTACGAGCGCTCGCACTTACACGACCTGATGCGAGCGTTCTGCGAAGCGGTCAATAACGACGCCAACGAGCTACGAGAACTGGGGGCCATGGCGGCGCGCTACCAAGTCCACTTGATCTATCGGATCTTCCTGAAGTTCGCGACGCCGGCCCGGGTGTTCAATCGGGCGTCGAGCGTGTGGAGCCGGCAGAGCACCACAGGCACGTTCTTGGTCGTGGAAGAGGGCGACGATTTCCTGATCGGACAGCTGGACGATTCCGACCTGCCCGAGGGCATTCCCGACGTAATGGCAGGCTGGAGCGACACCATCATCTCGATGCTGGGCCGCACGCCCTACCCCACGACAATCGAGCCGGTGAACAAGCGGCGCTGGCGTTTCCGAGTCAGCTGGGTGCCGCGAAATCGTAGCTGATGTGTTCGGACACTGTACGAACACTGGTCGGTCCGCGAGCGCCCCGCCAAAGTTCAGTATTCCGCACGCCGCTGGGCGAAAAGCGAGTAACTCGTACTACTTGCAGCGACGCGCCGAACCGGCACGTCCCGGGCAACCCGCGGTGAGCGAGTGGCACGGAGGTTGCTCTTTATTAGGTTGGGATGAAAGTCGCAATCTGCAAGAGCCAACGCCGTTCACGAACTCTGCTCGTCGTCAGCGCTATCGGTTTGCTCACGGGTGTCATCGCCTGCGGCGCAGAATCCGGCATCGCCGATGAACGCGACGTCGAACCAGGTATCGCAGGGAGCTTCGGCGGCAACGGCAGCGCGGGAATGGGACCGATCATCGGCATGGCAGGGTCAACAGGGAGCACACCCCTCGGTTCTGGTGGCACCACGACTTGCGCCGATATCTCGGTGAAGCTCACGCCCACGATCCCGTCCGTCATCTTGCTCGTCGACCAATCCGGAAGCATGAAGGACGACTTTGGAGGCGTCTCGCGTTGGCAAGCCGTCAACACGGCGTTGCTCGCAGCCAACACTGGGGTCGTGAGCTCGCTCGAAAAGAGGGTGCGATTCGGCCTCTCGCTCTACACCAGCCTAAGCGGAAATAGCGGTGGCAAGTGCCCAAGGCTGACCGAAACAGCCATCACGCTCTCGGCCAAGGCGGCGATCCAGGCCAGCCTGGCGGGAGCGGCGCCAGTCAAGGATACGCCAACTGGCGAGAGCATCGATGCGGCCGTGGCGAAGCTCTCGGCGTTCAAGCAGCCAGGCCCCAAAGCAATTGTTCTGGCAACGGACGGCGAACCGGATACCTGCGCAGACCCGCATGGCCACGACGCCGCAGCTCAAAAGCGCTCCGTCGATGCCGCGAAGCAAGCAAGTGCCAAGAACATCGACCTATTCGTGATCAGCGTGGGCGCGAGTATCAGCAAGTCGCACCTACAGGATGTCGCCAACGCGGGGGCTGGGCTACCGGTCGGCGGCGCCAAGAACGTGCCATACTACCAGGCCAACAATCAGCAACAGCTGGTCAACGCTTTTCAGTCGATTGTAAACGGTGTGCGCGACTGCGTACTGACCGTAAATGGTACCGTGGATGCATCTCGCGCCGGCGAGGGCACGGTCCTCCTCGATAGCACACCACTGGCTTACAACGACCCAGACGGGTGGAGTCTCAAGTCACCGACGGAGGTCGAACTGCGAGGCAAAGCCTGCGATGCCATCCAAAGCGGAGACCACTCAATCAGCGGCACGTTCCCTTGCGACGTCGTCACCGTGCCACGCTGAACTCTTCTGGCGCGCACATGAAATCCTATTCCACGAACCGCACGCTCTTCTGGCTGTTAGGGGCCGCGCTCTCGGCCGGGTGTGGCGGCGAAGGACATGACGGCTCCACCTTGGGTCCTGGTGCGGCCGGTGCTGGTGGCGACGCGGCGGGCGGCGGTGGCAGCACGGCGGGCCTCGGCGCGAGCGGCGGCGGAGCCTATGGCGGATACGCAGGAACTAGCGGCTCGACCCACATCGGTGGCGGAAGCGCTGGACTTGCGGGAGCGGGCGGAAGCGGTGCGGGAAGCGCAGGCTCCGCGAGTGGAGGCAGTGGCGGAACAAAGCCGATCCCGACCTCCTACACCTGCAAGTCTCTCAATACCGTCAAGCCGGACGGGATCTTCAGCCTCAAGTCCTTTGGCGGCAGGCTCAACGTGGGGCTGTTCGGCTACGGCCTAAGCAACACGAGCATGCTCTACTCCTACCCCCCATGGCAGCAGGTCAAGCCGGGCCTGCTGGGGATCGGCGAGTCCGTCTGCGCCATGGAAGACTTCGGTGGGCAGCTCTACGCCAACACGGAAAACAGCGGAGACGTTTTTCGTAGTGCAGACGGCAAGAACTGGAAGCTCGTCTACAACGGTGGGAGTGGAACGATCGGCTGCGGCTTGGCAAAAACAAGCAGCCACATCTACGCGATCAACTACGACATCGTTTCGAAAAAGAGCGGCAAGATCTTGCGGTCCACGGATGGCGGCAGCTGGCAGACCGTGTGGGACAGTGGCAGTTCGAATCGTTACGTGAGAGAAATCGTCCACTACAAGGGCACGATATACGCGTACGCAGTGAACCTGAGTACCAAGCAGGGCTACGTGATCTCCTCGAGCAACGGGACCAGCTGGACCCAGAAGGCAGTCGGGGCTCGCTACTTCCGCTCGCACGTTTTCGGGGGCCAGCTGTGGCTGTCTAGCGCTTCCTACTACTCCAATGGTGTTTCTGGGATCTGGAAGTACGACGGCACTTCTTACACGAAGATGTACACCCATAATCAGAAGTACGTCACGGACATCAAAGACTGGGGTGGAGCGCTGTTCGCGGGGACGGCAGCGGGGTGGAAGGGTGACAGCGGCAAGGCGCGGGTTCTGTTCTCCATCGGCGGGAAGTCGTGGAAGCAGATCTGCCAACTAGGAGAGCTGTCTGTTTGGGCGCTGGAAGTAAACAATGACCGCCTGTTCGCGGGTACTTGGCAGTATCAGAGTGGCGGCCGCCTGTACGAAATCATCGCCAACTGACCTCAGCCTGCTGGCGTCACTCGGTCGCGACGCCAGCAAGCAACCCAAGTCAGCAACCCGAACACCAACCCCATGGGAAGTGACGATCCACCTGCCGAGCCCACGTATTGGCATTGGGCCGTCTCGGCTGTATCGCAGCCAGATTCTGGACAGATCTGATCTGACTGTGGAGCCGCTTGAATGGCGTCCGCGGGAAAGCAGCTCGACCCAATGGCGAATCCAGCCGGTGGTGAATTCTTCAGGCGTTTCGCGGTCGCTGGCCCGAATACGCCATCTTCGACGAGGCTGTCTTGCGGATGATTGACGTTCCACAGACGTTGAAAAGCGCGCACATCCGCCCCTTCCAGGTCCGCAGCACCAAAGCCCCGATAGGTGAAGTGCACGCGATCGCCTGGCCCGAACCACTCGAAGCCCTTGGCCTCGAGCGCGCCGCGCCAGCTGTGGTGGTCGCTGGTGTCCAGAGCCAGCCCGGACTGGTGCCTGGACCGACCAGGAGCGGCCGCGAGGGCAATCCCGCAGCGTCCTTCCTGAGCCCATCGGTGCAGTAGATACTGCTGGGGCAGCACGCGCAGCATGGAGTTCACGCGCAAACGGGTCTCTGGCGCGGAGTCCACAGCCGATACGAGACCATCCCGAGCGGCCGGCTGCATGTATGGGAACACGGCGTCGCCCAGTTCCAAGTTGTGGCGCTGGGGGACTTCAGCGAGCGTTCCAGGAGCGTCACAGTTGAGCTGCGCAACGACCTGCTCCGACAGACCCCACACGCTCGTCGTAGAACAAGCAGCGGCCACAGCATCCGACACCGAACCCAAGGCTTGCCTGGCCTCTCTGGTGTCAAGCCGCTCGGAGCGCGACTCCACTTCAACACCGCAAGCCGTGCTGGCGGCGCTCAAGATCAGCGCGAGAGCGAGTCGCCCCCTCGGCCATGTCCACCCGGTGTCTGTGCTCACGAACTAGGCCGCTGCAACTGCCGTACCAAACGCCGGGGTGCGGCGTTCCCCCATCTTGCCGGCCTTCTTGGAGGGGTCAACGCGGAAGTGACCGAACAGTGTTCGGTCACCTCGGAGCGAACCGGCAACGACTACGAGCCGCGCCGAAACCGCGCCGGCTCAAGGCCGAATAGCCGCAACTTCTCATAGACCGCGGGGCGGCGCATCCCGAGAGACCGAGCGACTTCCGAGACGTTGCCCCTGGCAGCGACAAGCGCGTTCTCCAACTCCCGCCTCAACTGGTCCTGCGCGCCCCCAGGGCGTGCAGCGGCGGGTTGTTCCTGGATCTCGAGATCTATCAGGTCAATTTCTGCGGCACCACGAGCGCTGGCATGGGCGGCAGCCCCCTGAATCACGTTGTTGAGTTCTCGCACGTTGCCCGGCCACGACCACAGTAGGAGACTCTGCATGGCACGCACGCTGATGTTTGCCGAGGGCAAGAGATGCGCGCAGAGCAGCGGGACATCTTCCAACCGGTACCGCAAGGGTGGCAGCCGCACACGCATCGTCGCAATGCGATGGAAGAGATCGGTGCGGAATTGCTCCGCCTGAACCATCTCGTCTAGGCTGCGATTCGTGGCTGCAACGACCCGAACGTCCACCTTGCCCGAACTGTCCTCGCCCACAGCGCGAACCTCACCACTTTCTAGAACCCGGAGCAGCTTGGCTTGGGCCTCGAGGGGCAGCTCTCCAACCTCGTCCAGAAACAACGTACCGCCGTCGGCGCTACGGAACAGCCCCCGGCGTGCACGCTCAGAACCGGAAAACGCCCCACGGGCGTGACCGAACAACTCGGACTCGATGAGCTGATGCGGGAGCGCAGCGCAGTTGACAGTGATGAGGCTACCCGTTCGTCCGCTAGCTGAGTGGACGGCGTCTGCCACCACCTCCTTGCCGCTGCCTGTCTCGCCTTCAATCAACAGCGGGTTGTTGGACGTGGCCGCGGCGAGAATGGAGCGGCGAACTTGTTCGAGCCCAGGCCCACCCACCAGCCCTTCATAGGTGGAAGCGAGGGAGGGTACGACAAAGGGCTCGATGTCTGCAAAGACCTTCATGAGCGAGCGCCCTACGCGAATCACAGAACCAGCGCCCGCGGTGGCTTGAGAGATTTCAACGGGTTCCGCATTGATGAAGGTCCCGTTGCGGCTCCCCATGTCCGTCACGAGAACGGCCTGCGGGGCGGGCATCAGCTCCGCATGACATCGAGAGACCTTGCTGTCCAACAGCGGGATCTCCATCGTCTCGTCGCGACCAACGCGGCAGCGACCTTGGACCGCATGCGGCGTGAGCTGGGCGGTGCCATCTACAAATACGACGACTACCCCAAGGACCGCCTTGGACTCCGGGACGGGAACGTCGAATGCCGTCTGAGTGTCGGTGTGATCGGGCATGCTGGGGGCGGGGGATTTTACACGCATACCCAACCGGGGGTCGACGTGCCCCTCAATCCGTTCGGAGCCGCTCAGTTATAAGGATTGCCGGCGAAGCTTGGTGCCTTATTTTCCGAACGAGTAGGTACCCTCGGCGTCTGAGCCCCCGAGCTTCGGCGGGGTGGAAATCGAAGTTTTACACCCTGCCCGGCGGCAGGCGCTTCGGCCCTGAGCACCCTGCCATCAACCGCGGTCGCGCGCAGCATGGTTCCAGGCTTCGGGGCCGCTAGTTCCACGCGTTCAGCCGGGGCTGGCAGGTGGACCTGTTCGTCGGCCACGCGCAAGGACTTCAGCGGGACATTTGAATGCACTACGATGATCTCGTCCGGTTGCTGCTGCACTGGCGCCGGCGCGACCGAAGGGGTGGGAGCAAGCACTGGAGGCACTTGCTTTGATGCCGCTGCCTGGTGAATCTCCAAGGGGCGCTCGGCTTGGCCGCTACGAACGGACAGAGTGACGCCAATAACCACCACGAAGATCAACACCGCCGCACCTACGGCGAACAACCACTGCGGCATGCCCGCGGTACGGGCTCTGGCTACCGTCGGCGCACTTTGCAGTTCCGCATCCCGCGAGCTAACGACCTGGGTCGTCAGCTCGTCCTCTTCCGGCACCGTGCCATCGGCGCCCACGCCAAGTTGCGCCGCGGCGTTCACCGCCCCTGGCGAAGGCAATTCGTTTGAAACCGAGGACAGCTCGCCCAGCCGTCCTCGCAATCTACGGATCTCCTCTACCCGTCGCTCCCGTTCCGCAAGCTTGTCCGCTACCAACCCGCGAACGTAGCTGGCGACCTCTGTCGCATCCGCAACTTGACTCCCCATCAGTAGCTGGCGCCGAAGTTGCTCCGCACTCGGGCAGCGTTCGTTCACGTCCCGACGGAGGGCCCGCGTGACCGCGTTATGGATTGATTCTGGAAGATCTGGACGAATAGCACTCAGTGGTGTCGGCTCTTCTCCAATGATCTGCAGCAGTGTGCTGACGTCATCCTTCCCAGAGTAGAGCCGGCGGTCCGCGAAGAACTCCCAGATGACCACGCCAGCCGCCCAAACGTCCGCGCGTTGATCCAGAGGTTTCCCCCGAGCCTGCTCAGGGGCCATGTATCCGATCTTGCCCTTGACCTGGCCGGTCCTGGTTCCGCCCTGGGTCAATGCAGACTTCGCGATGCCGAAATCCGTGAGGCGCGTGATGCCGTCGGTACCAACGAGGATGTTCTGGGGAGAGAAGTCGCGATGTACCAAACCCAGGTTGCGACCCGTTTCGTCACGCAGTTCGTGTGCCGCATGGAGCCCGGAGAGCGCGTCTGTCAGGATGCGGAGCATGACCGGCGGGGGAATGGGCTGTCCCCTTCGCCGCGCAAGCCGCCGCAGCCCCTCCATGTTGTCCCCTTCGACGTAGTCCATGACGAGGAAGAAGCCGAACGAGTCCTGCCCCGTGTCGATGACATGTACAACGTTCGGGTGTCGGATCCGAGCTGCGACTCTTGCCTCCCGCAGCAAGACTGCGGCCATGTCGGCATCCTGCTCCTCCAGCGCGTTGATCAACTTGATTGCAACACGTCCGCGCAAACCGCTCTGTCGCACGTCCGTGCCGAGATACACGGTCGCCATGCCGCCGGCGCCAATCGGCGCCAGCAGCTCGTACGAGCCAACTCGCTCCGGGAAGGGTCCCGTTGGCGCAACCATGGTGCCATCCTAGCACTTGGTCATACAATTCGGCCGAGGCGCCCTCGGTGCATCGCGCCGAGGGTTTGGCGCACCTTTCGACGCATGCCCAGCAAGCCTGCAGATAAAGCGACAAGCCAAGCTGGTCCCATGGGTGTGTTCCCGGCGGGAGTTGCCGCGCGGCAACTCACTTCGCCTTCGAAGGGTTCTTCAGCCCCAGCAGGAGGGTGAATGCTGTGCCCCCCGTCGCCGCCGACCGCCCCAATCGGGGCCTGCCCCCCTCCACCCCATACGCCTGAAGAACCCGCATTCGCCACACCGCCTTGACCGCCCTGCGCCGGGTTGCCCTCGTCACCAGCGGTGCCCGCGGAGGCTCCGCTTCCGCTTGTTCCTGCGCCACTGCTAGCCGAGCTTCCACCTCCACCCTTCACGCCACCTCCACCCGTTCCACCACTGGCGGGCGGCGCGACACATTCGCACCAGTCCGACTGGTGGGTATTGTCAGCGCTACAAGGGATCGGGTTGTGTGGCTCTTTCTGGCAGCCCGGCTCTCCACCAAACCGCGCCTTACACGTCATTCCCGCCGCAGCACAGAACGCCTGGCAGCCGCCGCCGTTGGTGTAGACGCCGGCACAGGTCGTAGCCGTAGACGAGCAGAGCTCGAAGCTGGGATTCTTGCTGATGCCGCCACATCCGGTGGCGCTTGTGCCGCCGCTTCCCGTCGTGCCTCCGGTCCCGCTCGAGGTGCCACAGCTGATCAATTCGTAGCGAGTGCGGTCGGCGCAGTCCGAGTGGCTGTCATCGGTACCGTCCAGCACGACGCGACATGAACCCCCCGGCTTGCAGTAGAACGTTCCCAGATCGACCCACTTGCACGCGTTCCCGAACTGGTTTTCGACGTGATGCTTGCTAGCGCCCTTGTCGTCGTACACGTAGTAGTCAGCATCTTTGGTGCGGTTCTCGGTGGCCCGATAGGCCGTTCGTACGCGGTAGGTCCCGGCCACCTTGATGGCGGGTTTCCAAATGGCTTTGCCTTTCCGAGACCCGTCCCCAACGGTATGGCTCAGGTAGCGGTATCCCGGCCCGTTGCAGGGCCAACTCCAGCTGGTCCAATTGCCGCCGGTCTCCGAATAGCCAGAGCCGGGTAGATCGTGGTCGATATCGATCTTCGAACCAATTGGGCAGGCCGCTCGAGCGGATTCCGCAACGAGGGCGGCTGCAAGCGCCAAAATGCAAGATGCGAGCTGGGAGTAGCGTTGACTGATTGCCATGGCGTACCCGGCCATCGCAAGGACCGTGCCGCTCCAACACGTCGGCGGAGCCCGCAAAGTGAGGAAGATCTTGCTACTACTCGCAAGGCTGTACGAACAGTGTCCGAACAGTTGGCGCACAAGCAAACGGAATCGCCTCGGTGATCCCGGGCCATCTGAGGCAGCGTCGTAGTTCAGCGCCCGCGCGCCAGTCCAGGGCTAAGCCGAACCTGGACCTTGGCAGCGTCGGGCTCGTCAGTGATGACGAGGGTCACCCCAATCCCAGCTACGATTGCACCCCCCAACCCCAGGATACGGGAGAGCTTCAGCCGATCGACCGCGGTTTCCCGAGCGCTCCCGTCACGTCTTCCCGAGTCCTCAAAGTCGTTCCTAGCGGAAACCGCGGCTAGGTAGAATCCCCCAGCCGTGAGAAGAGTCGCCGCGCCGACCCCAATCCCGATCCAGCCGAGCGTTTTCGTGGGGCTCGCCGTAGGCTCCATTTCTCGTGGCGGAGGCTTGGCCTTCTTCGACGGTGCCAACTCGGCGAAGTGCACGCTCACCTCTTGCAGCTGCCCAGTTCGGGCTTCGATTGTGAGCGTCTTCTGCTCGCCGTTTGGCCCGCGCGCCGTGATCACCAGCGGACCCGGCTCCGTCAGGAGCCGCGCCGGCGTAGAGATGTTCTTCGCGTCTCGGGTGCTGATGGTGGTGCCAACCGGACCATCGACTAGCAGGCGAGCAAGCTTTGGAAGCAGACCCGTCAGGCGCCTGCTCGCCTGCTGTTCTTGATCCGGATGCAACTGTCGGCGTTTTAGTGCTTCTTCGTAGCCCCGCGCGGCGAGCCCCAGCTTGCCTTCAGATTCCCAACACAGCGCAGCGTTGTAGATTGCGGCGCTGTGTGGCTCGAGACGATGCGCCTCCGCGAATGACTCGGCACACACAGCAAAGTCCTTGCGCTGTGCCGCCGCGGCGCCCGCTTCGAAGAAGCCGCTCGCGACGCTCTTTTCCTGAGCGTCCGCTGAAGAGACGCCAATAAGGAGCGCGACTGCGGCGAGCATCGGTCGAAGATGCCGCCGACGGAGCTGTGCGACTACCGCGACCATCAACGTGAGCCTAGCCGAAACCGGCCATGCGCGGCGCGGTGACGGAGCAGCCTCTAGGCGTTGCATCTACTCGCTTCGGGGATGCGGGTCGCAGGCGAAGGCAAAGGTCCGGCACGGACGTTGCTTGGCATAGTCTGCATACTTTCACGCCTATCCAACGCCCTATGGTGGCTCGCGCGCGTCGCAAGAATGGCGACTCGGGCCAACGCCTCGTTCAAGCTGCGAGGCTCCGCCGGCGGCAACCGCGCTACCAACAGTAGCAGGTGCCCTTCTGACCCTTGGTCCCGCAGCCACCGGTGGTTGCATCAACGCACTGGCTTTTGCCCCAAGCGCAGATGGTACTGCACGAAACGGACGTGTCCCCATTGTGCCCATGAGTCCAAACGCAAAAGCCCTTGTGGCAAACTCGGTCGGAATCACAGCTGCCGCAACTTCCGTCACAGCCATCGGAGCCGCAAGCGTCTCGGGAGGCGCAACTCGGCGTGCAGCAAACGCCGCCCTCGTCGACCTTGCCGTCGCAGTCGTTGTCAGCTTTGTCGCAGACCTCCTTCTTCGGCAGGGCCTCGCCGCTGCAAGGCCCCCAATCCCCAGCAGCACAGGTCTGCATGCCCGACTTGCATTGTCCAACGTCTTTCGTGCTCGACGCACCGGAGTAGCAACTCTGGGAAGAACCGCTCAAGCAATTGCAACCTTCGTCGATGAAGCCGTCGCAGTTGTCGTCAACCCCATCGCAAGCCTCGACCGCCGAACCCGGCAGCGGGATGCACTGCCCGGGCTTGCCACCCACACAGCTCGATACGGTGACCTTGCACAGTCCCTCGCCGCAGCTGGTTTCACCTATGTTCTCGTCGGCGATCCCGTCGCAGTCGTTGTCGAGCCCGTCACAGGATTCTTCCGTCGGAGTCACTTCTCCAAGGCAGGGTTCCCACGCGTCCCCGGAGCAGCGACGGGTTCCGGCTTCGCACTCTCCGACGTTTTCCGTTGCTGCCGGTCCGGTGTAGCAAGCCGTGGTTTCTCCCACCGCACAGCTGATACCGCCTACGGGGCGGCCTGGGGCAATGCCTTCCAAATCGTTGATGGTCAAACAGCCGCCCACGCAGCACAGCAAAGAAGCTGCGGTCACTCCAAGGACCACGAGGTTACGCCCGAAGCGCGAGGTCGGCATTCGTGTCCTTGGAAGCATAGCCCAGCTTGACCTCCGGCGCGCAATCGCACCCACGGGCACTAGGTTCAGTTGCGAACGTTTTCTTCGCCACGGAACTTCGCCCGCAGCGGGTCCTCGGCAAGACGCGTGACACGAGCCAACCGTGTCGACGGCCACGCCCGCACCCGCTCCTCTGCCTCAGAACAGCGGGATCCTGGCAGTGGCGTCACAACGCCCCGAGCCACTCAGCTGGCGGAGCGCCCGACGGCGACGCCCTAAACCCTTTTGGACCCGGATCCCGACGATCCCCCTTCTCGCTCCGCCAACAAGCGAAACATCGCCCGATGCAGCGCGGCCGACCCGCCATGAGTCAGCTCCGCGTCTTCGAGCACGACCAGCCGGCGCCGATAGCTTTCTTCGCGGGGTTTCGTTACCTTCACCCACTCAGGCACCGCGACCGCACGACCCGCCAAGCTCTTGAATTTGCAGCCCTTTCTTGAGAGTGTTGGGCGAGGCCCTCCGCTTCGCGTTTTCCTGATCGCGCGCCCGGGAAGCTACAACGTCGACACGGGGCCTCTTGCCACGGGAAGTGGGCCCTGAGGGAATCGGGCTTCGCGAAAGCGTTCCACCAGTTTGCACACCAGGAGGGCTCATTCAAATGAGCGGCTACCAGTTCTTGGAGACCCACCAGGCAGTCGAGGCTTTCTTGAGGCGCTATTGCGCGGATGAGGTTGAGCCCCTGGTCCCTCAGCTCGAGGACGGCTCAATCTCGTCCTACGAAGTGCTGAAACGCCTCTCCGCAACTTTCCAAATCAAGGAGATGTTTGCCGAGCCGATGCTCAAGGCGAGCAGCGGCGGCGCGAAGGAAACCAGCTCCGGATTCGACCCTGCAATTCCTGCAATCCTGTTCAAAGAGCTTTCCCGGGTCAGTCCCGGCCTGTGCCTATGCATGCTTTCCACGTTCGGCTGCGGCAACACCATTGCTGCCAAGGGCTCACCCAGGCTGGTGGAGCGGTTGGCTGTACCCCTCCTGTCCCTAGAAACAGTTGGGTGCTGGGCGCTGACCGAACCGGCCACGGGCTCCGACGCTTTCGCAATGCGTACGACGGCCACCCTGAATGGAGACAGGGTCATACTAAGAGGCAGCAAGGCCTTCATCTCTAACGCGCCTTCCGCCGATGTGTTCTTGATCTATGCGCGTCTGGTGGAACGGGCCTCGGACCGCAGCGACAAGACGCGAATATTCCCGGTAGTGGTCGAAAAAGGAACGCCTGGGCTCACGCCCGGCAGCGCAATCAAGAAGATGGGCATGCACGCGTGCCCGACGGGCGAAATCTTCATCGACGATGTCAGCGTACCGCGGGACCACTTGCTAGGGGATCCGGAGCGGCCCGAACGCGAGCTGGCCGAAGCGACGCTTTCGTCGGAGCGAGCGGCCATCGTCGCCATGTGTCTCGGCGTGATTGAGCGCTGCCTGGAAGATGCCACGACCTACGCCATTGATCGCGAGCAATTCGGCAAACCCATTGCAGCCTTTCAGCTGACCCAGCAGAAACTGGCGCGCATGTTCGTGGCCAAGGAGAACGTGCAGAATCTTCTGCTCAAGTTGATCTGGTTGCAGGCCCAGGGCAAAGGCGCGCCCGCCGAAACCAGTGCCGCCAAGTGGTACGCCACGGAGGCTGCCGTATCCGTCGCGATGGACGCTATCCAACTCATGGGGGGCATGGGCTACTCTGGGGAATGCGCGCCAGAACGATTGATGCGCGACATGAAACTGTGGACCATTGGCGGCGGCACCAGCGAGATACAGCAATTGACAATCGCAAAGCACGTCTTGCGGCAACACGGCTTCTCGATTGATCTTGCGGGCGGCCACGAGGCAGGGCGGCTCTGACGGCGTAGGCAGAGCAGGAGCGGCCCGCTCTGACGTCAACCGAGCGACGATCGCGCAAGTGTTGCTCCGACGGTTTTCGGCGGCCACGGCCCCACCACTCATTGGGCAGAGTGAAAGTATCGGATGTGGTCATGAATGCGGCTGCCAGCGTGCGCATCCCATGCGGCCATGCGGGTTTTGTGCATTGGCTGCGTGGCGCTGCTCACTTGGGGTTGCGGTAGTTCAAGCAACGACGGGAGCGGCGGGGCAGGCGCAGGCGGCAGTGGTGTGGGTGGCTCGGGCGCGGCCAGCGGTAGCGGCGGCGCAGCGTCGGGTGGCACAGCCGCCGGAGGCAGCGCCGGAACGTCGGGAAGTAGCGGGACGGCTGGGAGTGGCGGCGCCGCGGGCAGCAGCGGCGCCGCGGGAGGCAGTGGGAGCGGCGGCTCCGCGAGCTTTAACGGTATCGAAGCGCCACAGCCACCCGCGGGCAGCTCGAAGTGCGGTTCCGGAACCTTCACGGCTCAGGAGGCCACCGCCGCGTGTCAGACGACGCCCACGATCGGCAGCATCCATCCCAGCTTTCCCCAGCAATGCTCGTTGGCAACGAGCAACGGCGGGCTGTGGGAAGCCTGGTGTGACAGTAGCGGACTTGCGTACTTCTGGGTGCGGTTCAACCAGCTCGCCGCCGCCGCGACCTGCTCCCTGTCCCTCGACGCCGGCTTTTCCAGCGCGGAGTACACCTGGCCCGGCTCGGGTTCGAGCGGCGAACTCTACGAGGCGAAACCGGCAGGGACTGCGAGCGGCATCAACGGCGTCGCCCAGGATGTCGGCTATCACTTCGACGTAGTCAATGTGGGCGGGCCTGGCAGCGCCAACATCTGGCTAGCCGCGAGCGGCTACTGCGGAACGGCTCCCAACACCAAAGAGACGAAGGTAACTTTCATGGGCCTTTCGTTCAAGTGGAGCGGCTAGTCGGCCCCGAGCGCCGGTCGTGGCGTTCACTTTGGCAAAGTTCTTCCGGGGCGGCTCCGGCGACCTTGCCGAACTGACCTCCGACATAGACGAACTGGCCATCTGGGGAGAGTGCGATAGCGCACACTTCGCCGTCCGCGCCGGGACCCCACGGCAGCACTCTGCCGCTCTGCGCGTCGAAGGCAGCCAGGCGATTTAGCCGCTACCATCGATGGCGCATTTTCGAAGCGCTTCGCCCAACGGGACAGCAGCGCACTGTGGTCCTTGCCGGTGGCTTCAGCACGCAGCCCAATCGAGCCAGCCACCGCGGCAACATCAGGCGGCCAGAGCTGAGTCGCGCTGCCACGGGCTTCGACGGCCCGTCTGCGCGGCGCAACCACCCCTTGGTGTTATGCTCGCGCGTCGGACGGATGCATGCTCGGTAGCTCACGCCTAGGCCAACTCGTCGGGATCCGCGTCGGTTCCTATCTGGGCCGCCAGATCGCGCTGGGCGCCTGTCGTGACGACGATGATGACGACGTCGAACGCCGCCCCTTCCGGTCACCCCTCAGTCAGCTTCCGAGTGCGGTGGACCTTCGCTCCTGGATGACGCGGGTGGAAGAACAGGGCAGCCTGGGCAGCTGCACGAGCAACGCCGTCGTGGGGGCGTTGGAATATCTAGTGCGCCGGGAAACCGGGCGCAGCGTCGACCTGTCCCGGTTGTTCGTCTATTTCAACCAACGGCTCTGGGACGACCGGATACGCGAAGACAGTGGCGCCTCCATCGCCAGCGGCATCCGGGTCTTGCACCGCGCGGGTGTGCCAACGGAGCGGAACTGGCCCTACGACCGCAACCTGTTTGCAGTCCAACCTCCGGAGCCCGTGTTCCGAGAAGCTGCAGAATACCGCGCGACGGATTGGTGGTCGCTGCCCGTCGACGGAGACGCGCTACGCGCCTGTCTGGCCTCGGGCTTTCCGGTCATCTTCGGCACCCGCGTCACCGAGTCCTTCGTGAAGACACCGCGCAACGGTATGTGCGGCATGCCCCAAGGCGCGCTCGACGCTCGCCACGGACGCCACGCCCTGCTCCTGGCGGGCTACGACGATGCGCGCCGGGTCTTCATCGTTCGCAACTCTTGGGGGGATGATTGGGGCGACGCGGGCTACGTATACATGCCCTACGACTACGTGCTGAATCGACAGTGGACCAGCAGCTGTTGGGCCTTTCGCACTACCACGCGGGACAACTTCGATCCCACCGAGCATGGCGGAACCAACTTGAGCGAGCTGCCCCACGCGCCCCCAAACAAGGCGGCGTCGGCGACGACCCGAGTGGCCGGCACCGTGGCCGGCGTGGGCGCGAGTACCGCGGTGCGTGCGCTCACGGGCAGCGGCTTGTTGGCGGGGCTCGCCGGCGGCCTGTTTGCTGGCCTCACGCCGGGTGTTGCCAAGCGCTTGCAGGGCCGCGATCGCGGTGCCTACTTGGGCGAAGACCGCAGTGAGGCCATTCTCGCGTTGCTGCGTGGTCAAGGGCCGCCTCCCCCGGCGGCCGCAGCCATGCCTTGGGATCCAGCTCCGAGCGCGACGGCCCCCGCGCCAATGGCCCCGGTGGCCGTCGGAGCCGATGCGCCAAGCCCCCCGCCGCAACCACCGCCGCCGGTGGTGACGCCGCCGATCGTGCCTCCGAGCCCGGCCGGCGTCATTCCTCCTGTCGTGCCTCCGAGCCCGACCGGCGTCATTCCTCCTGTCGTGCCTCCGAGCCCGGCCGGCGTCATTCCTCCTGTCGTGCCTCCGAGCCCGGCCGGCGTCATTCCTCCTGTCGTGCCTCCCGTCGTCGCTCCACCAATCGGGGCGCCGCCCGTCGCGGGGCCGCTGTCTCCCGGTGGCGGACTTGCACCACCGCACCCTTCGCCCGTTCCAATTGCGCCAACCGACGCCTCGCCGCCGGTCGCAAGCAACGCGGACTTCGTTTCCAAGTTGCCAGCCGCGTTCGCCACACGTTGGCGGGAAGAAGGGGGCAAGGGCGGCAAATTGGGGATGCCGATCTCCGCAGCGGTCGAATTGAAAGAAGGCGACCGGAGCGGGCGTGTGGTGCGTTTCGAGGGAGGGGCGCTACTAGGTTGGAGCCCGCCTCGCGACGCTCCCCGAGAGCCCCCTTTGGCGCTATTCCAAGAGCAGCCCGCGGTCGCTTGCTGGGAGCAGGCCGGCGCGACTCGGGCTCCGGTAGGAGTCCCCCTCGCAGAAGTCGAAAAGACACCCGACGGCGCAGCGCAGCAGCTCGTTTGCACGCGGGGTGTGATCCTGTCGCACCCACAGTTCGGCGCCCATGCGGTGCATTCGAACTTGTTCGCGCTCTTCGAACAGCTCGGTGGGCTCGCCGAGCTCGGCTACCCCTTGTCGGCTGCGACCGTTCCGGCAGATCCCACGCAGCCCGAATCCCAGAGCTTCGAGCGGGGCAACTTGCACTGGGCACCGGCACGAGGCGGTTGGCGAGACTAAACCGTCCTCTGCGCTGAGTGGAGACGTGTACACTCCGCCCCATGACCTACCGTCCCATCCTGCTGACGCTTTTCCTGGCCGCATGCGGCGGCGCCCCTGCCGCTGAACCCCAAGCCCCGGAGCCCGCGGCCCCGGAACCGGCCACTGCTCCAGTCGCCGCGGAGCCCGAAGCCGAGCCCGAGCCCGAGCAGGAACCGATGAAGCTCAGTCACGTGAGCGTGCCCAAGGTCGAAATCAATGGAGGCGGAGCCGAAGAGGAGGCGATCCGGAAAGCCTTGGCTGAGCAGGCCAAGGCTTTCGAGGCCTGCTACGCCGAAACCCTCAAAACCGTTGCGGATCTCGAGGGGCGTGTCCTTGTCAGCTACCTATTCGTGAAGGGCGAGCGCAAGAGCGTCTCCGCTTCTCATGCGGGCATGGGCGCCAAAACCATCAACCCGTGTTTCCACAACGCGGCGGCCGAAGCGAAATTCGAAGTCGACGCCAAAGCCGAGCGCACCAGCATCACCGTCACGTTCAAGATGACCAAGAATCCCTGATCATTCGATGGCGTCGGGCAGCCCCTCGAGGCCCCGCAAGGTGTTCGCGGCAACGCGCCCGGTGCGGGTCGCGGCCTCCATGCTGGCCGTAGGCTGCGTGCTGTTCATCCAGTCCCCGGCCAGGGTGAGGTTTTCGTAGAAACGGTCGGTTTGCACCGGGCGGTACTTCCAATGCCCGGGCTCCATCAGCAGGTAGCGCATGTGATGCGCCGTATTGCGCCGGAAGTCCCACTTGTGACCTGCGGCTTGGTTCAAGACATCGTCCACATTGACCTTGGTGCTGTCCACGAAGGGCAGGTCTTCGAACTTGTGCAGCACCTCCGCGATGATTTCGCGATCCGTGAAATCCCCATGCAGCCCTTCTTGGCCTTCGAACTCGACCACTGAGCCCCAGTTTGATTGAGTCAGCTCCGTGACGCGATTCTTGTAGTCGATGATGGTCGCCGCCGGCTGCGGCGCACCCATCACCACGGTCGTGTAGTCCGAGGGCATCACCGACTGCGGGAACCAAACCCGCAGAGACAGCGATGCGACGCTGCGCAGCTTGAAGGCGCCTCGCAAGGCCGGCACTTCCAGCACGGCGCGTTCGAAATCCGGAGTCGTGCGCAGCAGCGAGCGCAGGCTGTCGACGGGCAGCGTGCACAGCACGTGGTCGAAGTCCGTGCCGAGCACGCGCACCTGCTCGGCCGCACCAGCCGCGGGCGCGGGATCCCCAACGGGGTATTCGTCCAGGGAGTAGCTGCCACCGATGGGCGTTGGCGTGACGTGATCGGGCTCACCGGCGATGGGAGCGGCGTTGGCCATGGTTTTCGTGGCCAGCTCCGCCACGCGTTTGTTACTCGGATCCAGCTTGATTTTCGTGACTTTGGTACAGAATTCGAGGCTGCCGCCTAGCTGCAAGTAGAGCTTCGTTATCGGGCGAATGATGATGTCCGAAAGGCCGCCGTTCAGATAGTGCACGGTGCTGTTGTCGGGTCCGATTAGCCGCTGGAAACCGTACAGGCCAACGTAGGCAGATCCAGGCGCGGGGTAGTTGAAAGCCAGGTCGAGCACGTAGCGAAACCAGCTCTTCTTCGTGAGTTCGATGTCCAGCCCCGTCTCCACGCAGTAGGCCGTGAAGGCGTGCTCGTCGATCTTCGGATCCACTTGCTGGAACAACAGCTTGGCGCCAATGCTGGCCATCCATTTTGCCGCCGCCACCTTTTCGAAGAAGCTCATGCCTTCGTAGCCGACGAAGCCATTGTCGTAGAGCGCCGGCACATCCAAGGGGCCCGACGGAATGTCGAGGCGATTGACGGCTCGGGCGCTTCGCTCGTACATCAGATGCACGCCGTCGTTTTCAGTGAAGTACTGAGGATTGGTGACTGGGTGCCCTGCGCGAGCCAGAAGTTGTTGGATCGCGCGGTAGTAACCGAAGACCGCGTGGAAACCGATCTCCATGTAGCGGCCGTCTGGCAGGCGCCAACTGGCGGCCTTGCCGCCTAGCCGGTGCTCCATGCACACAATCTTGACGTCGAACTTCTGCGCGCCGCCTTCCTGCAGCAAGTGAATGCCCGCCGATAGCGCCGAAAGCCCACCACCCAGAATCAGAACTCGCTTCTTTGCCACGGCCGGCATGTTTGCCGTCGTGGCTCGCCCGGTCAATGCGAATGCTGGGGGAGCGAGCACTTTCGACCTCGACTGCGCTGGTGTATGAAACCGCGGCTGTGCGAAAGCTCACCGATGTCGAATGGGACGGCTGGGTTGCCAAGGATCACGCGACGCTCCTGTTCGTGATCCGCGACGGACAGGTCCTGCTGATCCGCAAGAAGCGCGGCTTGGGCGCCGGCAAGATCAACGGCCCAGGCGGGCGTCTATCGCCGGGGGAGACCGAACGCGCAGCCGCCATCCGTGAAGTTCAGGAAGAGCTGTGCGTCACGCCTCGGGACGTCACTCGCTTGGGCGAGCTGTCTTTTCAGTTCACCGATGGCTACAGCTTGTTCTGCGCCGTGTTCCGGGCGGAAGATCACATCGGGCAGCCTCGAGAGACCGACGAGGCCATTCCCATGTGGTCTCCCGTAGACCAGGTGCCCTTCGACGAGATGTGGGCCGATGACCGACTGTGGTTCCCGCACCTGCTCGCCTGGAATCTCTTTCGCGGGCGGTTCATCTTCGACGGGGACCAGATGCTCGACCACGAGCTCGACATTGAGATCCCCAAGCCGGCGCCCGCTGGCCTACTCGAGGCCTTCAGCTAAGTGGCGAGTCGCCAGCGCGAAATCGTGATGGACGCCGCGCCGGAGCATGCCTTCGCGCTGGCCCGAGCCTCGGGCTATCAGATCCCGAGCTGGCGCTGTCTTCGGGACGAACCCCACAGCGGCACGCTCAAGTTCTCCAAAGGCTTTGGCTGGACCAACCCCATGGAGATGACGATCACGATATTCGGCGCGGGCGAAGGTCGGTCTACGCTGCGCTACGAGGCGAGCATTCTGGCCCTCGCGGACCCATTCGGGTTCATGGACAGCACGCTAGACCAGTTTCTAGCCCACCTGGAAAACCACCGCAGCGCATGGCTCAGCGGCACCCAGCCCGGGCCGCCACCGAAAAACAACCGCGCCTTGATGGTGAACATCGGCTGCGTCGCCATCGCCTTCCTCCTGATTGGCGGCTTCTTCCTGCTCTGGCTAGTGGGCATCCTGCTGTCCTGACCTCTCCGAGAGCCGCGATGCAAGAGATACTCCCCACTGACTCCACCGAACTGCTCATGAGCCTGGGGCTGATGCTGACCTGGATGGCGCTGCCTATAGCAGTGACTGCGCTTCGTCTGTACAAGCCCGGCGCTCCGTTTTTTCGCATCCCCAACTGGGAGGTCGAGGGAGAGCGACGCAAGCAACTCGTACAGCGGACGATGATGAACCTGGTGCTGTACCTCGTCGGTGTGGCCGTGTGGGTCGTCATGCACGAGGTTGTTGCGAAGCAGTCCTTCGCGCACATGTACGAAGAACTCGGCTTCCGCGTCCTGGTGACCGCCGCCGGCGCCGTGTGCGGCTTGGCAGGCGTGGTGTTCACGCAGTTCAATCCCGCCACGCCCGACGCGGACAAGAAGCGTCGCGCCAAGGTCGTTCGCTGGGGCGCGGTGTCCGTATCTGCCTTCTACGCCCCAGCAATCCTCGGCATGGGCTTCTACTGGGCCGTGGGCAGTGCCCTGGTGCTCGTACCCATGACGGTCCTGCTATACGGGGCCAAGGGCGGCGACGACGGCTACGACTACGACTAGCCCGCAAGCGGAAACGGGGACCTGGCAGCGCGCCGCGCGCGGCGCAGGGCACCCAAGATGGCGTGACCCGCAACTACCGCAGTTGCAGCGTCAACGCGTCCACGCCCGACAAAGTTCCGTCCATGCTCGAAGCGACCACCCGAGCGACCAGGGGCGTGTTCTTGGGCAACGCAGGATCATCGAGAACCATCACGGGGACGTCCAGGCCGTCTTTGTCCACGATGGGGCTGCCGTCTTCTTTCTCGAGGAAGAAGCGATAGCGCAGCGGGACTTGTTCGTCGGGGTTCTGTACGCGCCAACCCAGGACTGTCAGGTTCGGCTCGTTGCGGACGAGTTCGATTCGGAACTGGGGGTCTTCGTAGCGCTTGATCAATTCCGCGAAGGCGAGCCCCGTCGCGGGCTGGCCGTTGAAGGTGCCTGTGACGCGGCAGCTGCCTTCCCAGAAGTCGCCGAGCCAACTGGCCCAGCCCTCGAAGAGCCGACTCACGGTCCCGAGGAAGTTCGGGGGTGGGTCGTCGATGAGCGGCGTGAGTTGATCGTGGTAACGCGGCTTGATCACCAGGCTCGTATTCCACTCCGGGGCGTCGAAGGTCCACTCAGCGGAATACACGGCGTGCTGCTTGCCGGAGCGCCAGAAGCGCTTGCGCTGCCAACGGTGGGACCCAACCAGCTTGTCAAAGGTCTGATCCGCACGAACCAAGCCAGCGCCGCCGTAGGCTGGCAATCCAGGCGTTTCGCCGTCGGCCTCCCACACTGTGGTGAGCAGGATTTCGTCGCCGGAATCGAGCTGAATGCACATCCATTCGTATTGCTCGCGATGCTTGTTGCGCAGCGGGGTCACATAGAACGGCCCCCACTGGTGGTCGTACCAACCGTGACCGCTCACATTCACCGTTTCGGTTCCACTGCCGTCCAGCTTCTCCAACTCCAAGCTGCCCGCGACCGCGAGGCGGGTGAGCGAGTAGTAGTAGAACGCGCCGCGCTTGCCGAAAGGCAAGTAACCGCGCCCACCTGCCTCGTAGGGGCGCTTGGTATTCGTCAGCGCGAGCTGCACCTTGAACTTGCCAGCATCGTCGATGGCGCTCAGCTCCGAAGCGAAGGGGACCAAGTTGCCGGCGCTGCTCTTCGCTTTCCAGGTGTCCGTCCCGCCACCGTGCTTGAAAGTCAGATCGAGATGTTCCGGCGAAGGGCGCAATAGCCCCCAGGCCGTTCCCGTCCACGCACCCAAGTATTTGTCCTGCGCGTCCCAGGCCCGCACCACCAAGAAGCGCAAGCCTTGGGTGAAGTAGGCGGCGAAGACGATGAAGGTTCGCCCGGCACCGCCTTGTTCTTTGACATGGGAGTTCAGATACACCCACTCCATGTCACTGAGCGCTGGGTTAGCGATGCGCCCTGGCAACAGCCGGTGCCAGCCTTCATCGCGCGGAAAAGAAACAGCGGAACCTGGCCGATGGTACGGCCACACATCCCAGGGTGGGTTCGGCGGCATGCGCGCAACTGTACTACGCAAATTCACCAAAAGCGCGGGGACAAGTTTTCCGTTAGACTCCAGCCATGCAGACCGTTTACGTCATTGACGCCCTTCGCTCGCCCATCGGCAAGTATCGCGGCGGGCTCTCGAAGGTTCGCACGGATGACCTCGCCGCCCACGTGGTGCGCGCGCTCTGTGCACGCAACGAAGCCGCGGCGGAGCGCATCGACCAAGTGGTTTTCGGGTCCACGAATCAAGCTGGGGAGGACAATCGCAACGTCGCTCGGATGGCCTCGCTGCTGGCCGGCCTGCCCTACGAAGTACCCGCGGTGACAGTCAATCGCCTGTGCGGTTCGGGCCTCGAAGCCGTCAACGACGCCGCACGCATGATCACTCTCGGTGAGGCGGATCTCGCCATCGCCGGGGGCGTGGAGAGCATGACTCGCGCCCCCTACTCCATGTCCAAGGCCGAGGAGGGCTTTCCCCGGACACCCCCCAAGGTCTACGACACCACCTTGGGCTGGCGTTACCCCAACAAGGCCCTCGAGAAGCGCCTGGGCGGCTTGATTGGCATGGGAGAGACCGCCGAGAACGTGGCCAAGAAGCACGGCATCACGCGAGAAGAGCAGGACCGCTTCGCCATGAGTTCCCACAAGAAGGCTGCCGCCGCTTGGGAGTCGGGCGCTTTCGAACGAGAAGTCATCGGCCTGGAGATCCCCCAGCGCAAGGGGCCGGCCCTCAAAGTCGAGCGCGACGAGTCCATCCGGCCAGACAGCAACATGGAGGCCCTCGCCAAACTGAAGGCCGTATTCCGAGAAGGGGGCAGCGTCACGGCGGGCAATTCGAGCCCCATCAACGACGGCTCCGCCGCCGTGCTGCTGGCGAGCGAATCCGCGGTCAAAGAGCTGTCGTTGACGCCCCAGCTGCGCTGGATCACCTCGGCAACGGCGGGCGTGGACCCAAACTACATGGGCGAGGGGCCCATCCCAGCGACCAAGAAGGCTCTCAAACGCGCTGATCTGCGGTCGCCCAACATCGACGTCATCGAGCTGAATGAAGCCTTTGCCGCTCAGAGTCTGGCGTGCGTGCGCGGCTTGGACCTAGATCCGGAACGCGTCAACCAGCTGGGTGGCGCCATCGCCCTCGGTCACCCGATTGGCGCATCCGGCGCGCGTATCGTGGCGACGCTGCTCAGCGCCATGGCGCAAAATGAGGCTGCCAAGATCGGCCTTTGTTCCCTGTGCATCGGCGTGGGCCAGGGCATCGCGACGCTATTCGAGCGGGCGTGATACCGTGCCTGCCGAAATGAGCGAAGCGGAGTGGGTCGTCCAGATCATCACGCCGGCGCCGGAGGATTCACCGGACGTGCGTTGGGCCTGCGAGACCGCCTCGGCAATGTGGTCTCGCGGCGAGCGACAGCAAGCTCTGCAGTGGGTGCACCATGCGATCCAGGCGGCAACGGCCGAAGGCAGCCATCAGCGCGCAGACGATCTGGATCGGGCAGCACAGGAGCTGGAGCATCTGCCACTGCCGCGGCGCCCTCGGGTCACCGATGTCGACGACTCCTCCCCCGCCTCCACCACCCAGGCCGCAGCCGAAGATCCATCCCAGACGCAGGAGCCAAAGCCCAAACCCAAGCTGAGCCGGACCGCGCCCTACAAGCTCGCGCCAGACGACATCACCTACCTGCAAGCGCCTACTTCCGGGCTTTTGGAGGCCTCGGTGCCAAGCGGCGGCAGCGCCACCCAGGCCGGCGTCGGCCCCGACACCAAGTCGGCTAGCGCCACCAGCGCCGGCGTCGGACCCGCGCTGGATCCACCGACCCCGGAGCCACCGCCACACCAGCCCCAGGACAGAAAGAGCCGCCCGTTGCCCCCGGCTCCCAGCCAGGACTACGAATCCACTGTGGTCAATGCCGGCGTGCCGAAGCGACAGGACCGCACTCAACTCATGGACATGCGAGGGTTCTCCCCGGGTGCCCCGGAGCCAACCCAAGAGCCGGCGCCGGGAGTCGAGGAGGAGCCGACCCACGAGCCCACCCTGGCCCCCCCCGAGCCGGCGCAAGCGCCCGCAGCCCCTGTTCCAGCCGCTGCTCCAAAACCGCCCAGCCCACCCAAGCCCTTCGAAGCGCGCCCGGCCCAGGCCTCTTCCCTCGCCCCAACGCCTGCGTCACTGCTATCGCCGCGCCCCGCCACGGACTTCGAGCGAACCGTCGAACGTCGCGTGCCGATTCTGCCCGAAGAGCAGCCCACGGACAAAGTAGCGAGCAACAAGGCGGCGGTGAGTACAGCAGCACCGTCAGCATCCGCAGTATCGAGCGCTCCCGGCACCCTGGCTCCGGGCACCCTCGGCAGCCCCAACCTGCCCCTCGAAGCCATGCGCGCCCGACGCGTTGCCGTTGCCGAAGGCAGCGGCAAGGAGCTCAGTCTGCGCCTGCTGGACGACGACGAAGCCGTGCCGCCGGGTGCCCAAGAAGCGCTGCTGCTGCCCATCAAGTCGAAGTGACGGTGGCCCCATGATGGTGAAGCGCTGCGCCCCCCTTTTCGCATCACTGTTCGCAGCCATGTCTGCGCTGGGCTGCTCGAGCGACAGCTCGCCGGGCAATGCACCCGCCTCGGACGCAGGCGCAGACACCCAAACGACCACCGACGCCGCCAGCGACGCGCCCTCGGATGCCGCGGTGGGGCCCGACGATGTGAGCAGCCTGCTCGAACCCATCCGCGCCTCGCACGCTCTTCCCGGCCTGACCGGGGGCGTCGTGAGTGGCAACGATCTGCTCGCCCTCGGCACCACCGGCGTGCGCAAACTCGGCGATCCCACCCTCGCCACTCAAGACGACCGCTGGCACCTCGGCTCCGAGACCAAAGCCATGACCGCAACGCTCATGGCTGTGCTGGTCGAGGACAAGACCATCAGCTGGACCCAAACCCTCCCGGACGCCTTTCCCAGCCTGGCATCCAAATTCGACCCAGCCTACGCATCCGTCACCCTGGAACAACTGCTGCAGCATCGCGGCGGCTTGCCCAATGTCGTGCCCCCGGCGATCTGGGGTCCCCTTTGGACCGACAAGCGCCCGCTTCCCGAGCAGCGCACCTGGTTCGTGGAGCAAATCCTGGCGCCACCGCCCGCAGGCAGCATCGGTAGCTTCGACTACTCGAACGCAGGCTACATGGTCGTAGGCGCCGCCCTCGAAGCCGCCACAGGTCAGAGTTGGGAACAGCTCATGCAAACTCGACTGTTCCAACCCCTGAGCATGAACGACTGCGGCTTCGGCCCCCCGGCGTCCGCGGGCAAGACGGATCAGCCCTGGGGCCACAAAGACCAAAGCGGAACCCTCACCCCGGTCGCTCCAGACAGCCAGGGCGCGGATAATCCGGCCGCCGTCGGCCCCGCCGGCACGGTGCACTGCTCCATGCAGAGTTGGGCCCGCTTCCTCGCCGAGCACGCCAAGGGTCCACAGGGCAAGAGCACGCTGCTGCCGGCCGCGGCCTTCACCAAGATGCACGCCCCGCCCCCGGGTGGCGACTACGCCATGGGCTGGGGCGTCGCGGATCGTTCCTGGGCCGGCGGCACGGTGCTGACCCACGACGGCTCCAACACCCTGTTCTACGCCACGACCTGGGTCGCCCCCAAAATCGACCGAGCCTTCTTCGCCGCGACCAACCAAGCCGGAAGCGCCGGGCCGGCAGCCGTTGACAATGCGGTGAGCGCGCTGATCCCCAAGTACGCTCCGTAGCGCCGCCTAACCGTGGCCCGCAGCGTCCATCCCCAACAGCGATCGCCTCCGGTTGTTTGGTTTCAACAGAGCTGCCCTGGTTCCCGTCGAAACCTCGGTGGAGCTCCCGCCCGCATCCCGGCAAGGTCGCGCCCGGCGCGCGGTGTCGACCAACAGATGCACTCCCCGTTGTCGAAACCCCGGATTCACCGAAGCCAGCGGCGCCTGCAGGCGTATCCGTGCGCGAATACCGAGGAGCACCTCGCGCGAGTGTTCACGGCTTGACCCTCCGTTCGACACCTCGGGGCAGCGAGCGAAAGGCCTGAACGCCTGTCCGGGCGCCCTCCGCTCGCCTTCCTCTTGACCCGGGTCTTCCTCGCCGAATCGTGGCAGACGTGGCTCCCGACGAGCAACTTGCGATCGGTGACCAGGCGCACGATGCTTGAGGGCATGTCTCAGAAGCTTCCGTTCAAGATGCGGGCTGGCGAGCCCACCGTCATCGAAGTGCAAACGAAAGACGGCAAGAAGTGGGAACTCTCTGTAGTACTCGCCGTATTTGAGGTTCGCACGTCGGAGAAGAAAACCCCCACAGGTGTCCCGGCATTTGATGTTCGCGCTAACGTTGCTGTCGACACGAGGGAGAAGGAATAGTGGATAGCTTCAGCCTTGTCGTCGACGCGACGCAATCGCACGTCGAGAAGTCAATCAGGTTTACGGCGGGAGCGGCCGCTATCGCTACGGTGTGTGCGACCGTCGAACCCATGATAACGGACAACAACGCGGTGACAGTTACCACGGCTGGCCCACTGCGAGTCGGGAACGACGTGGAAACAAGATTTCAGAGGCTCGTCGAACGATGGAAAGCGCATGGGTCGTCTGGGTCTTCGTTCCTTGAGGACATGACGATGCTATCTGAATACCAGCAGATCATCGGCTTGGGCAGTTCGGTCATCCCTCTAATCCTAGAGGATCTGGCAAAAGAACCGGACCACTGGGGTTGGGCGTTGGAGGCTATCACAGGAGAAAATCCGGTGCCGGAGGAAGCTGCCGGGGATATCACTGCGATAGCCGACGCCTGGCTCGCGTGGGGACGCGATCGGGGATACCCGGTCTAAGCGGGTGGTGATGAGCGATGGGAAGGTAAAAACCTTCGACGGCTGGGTAATCGGGCAGTGCGTCATAACGAGCCCACCAACACGCCACTACAATTGCTTCGCATGGGCCGCTGGCGATACCTGCCGCTGGTGGCAGCATCTATGGCACCCGGTGACATATTGGCCACCCGGCGTCGCACGCGAGCCCACGATACTCGCCTACGAATCGGCGTATGCGACCCTTGGGTACACGTCGGGCGCGACAGCAGCTCTAGAACGAGGCAGCGAAAAGGTCGCCATTCTCGCAATCGATGGAACGCCGATGCACGCCACTCGCCAGCTTGCAGACGGCAACTGGACAAGCAAGTTGGGAGCGTTGGAGGATGTCCAGCACTCTCTCGAGCAGATCGAGAGCGCTGAGTACGGTCGTGTTGCTTCAATCCTAGGGCGCCAACGTCAGTAGTCACTGCGTCTCAGTTGTCAACACGTTGAGGTGCGCGCGCTCGGGCGCGCTGAACTCCGGCCATGCTCCGGCGCGTTACTCGTCCGTGCGGGGGTCTCTTCTTGGGGGAACCCGAAACCAAGCACGAGCATCGACACGCCAACGACTTGAGGAGGCGTCATAAGCAGTGTCGAGGATTTCCCGTGGTCTCCTGATGTGCAACGGCGCTGTCAGTTTCTTCGTGCTTGCAGTGAAGGCCTCAGAATAGAAGCCTTCGTCGACCGGCTCGGACCGATGATAGGCACTCATTGCAGTCCACGCGACCCGAGGCCCTTGTTGTCAGAGCGCCCGAGTTCACGGAAGGCGGCGGGCGAGAGCAACGAGCAGACAGCCGCGCGGCGGACTTCCGGTTGGTCCCAACTCCGCAAGTCGGGCCTCGGCGCTAGCAGCATGGGGGGCAACTGACCATAAGCACAGCGATCGTGAGAGTCACGCGGGCACGCGGGGCCTGCGACGTCGAGCGGCCCAGTCTTTGGCTTTAAACATCTACGAAAACGTCGTTGGTCACGCCAATACGGCAAAAATCGTTACCAGCAAGAAAGAGATCCTCCGCCGGAGGAGCGCTAAGGACCACTTATAAGCTAAATTTTATTTAACATTATTCTATGGCAACCATAAACGCTTGACACTCGCTATTGGGTGATTACCATATGCTTATGGACCCGCTATCTAGACTTGTTAACGACTCAGAATTGGCCGAATCGTTCATGCGCCGCCTATCTGACCAGCAGAGACCCAGGCGCGAAGTTGCGGTCGACGCGGTTCAGGACACGCACAAGGCGACCCGTAGCGAGGTGGTGAAACTGTTTCGTCAATTGGAGGAACTCGACCTCGGTGAATTCATGGTCGGCCGCCGTGGGCGCCAATCCAGATTTGTTTGGGCTGAAACGCTCGACATCGCTCGCATAGCAGCCCAAGCCCTCGCCGATGGATGCGAGCCCGACGGTTCGGCGAAAGCGGTACCGGAATCGATGATTCCGCACCGATACGTTCTCCGACCCGGCGCGGAGCTCCAATTCCGTCTCCCCGCGGATCTCACACAGCGGGAAGCCGATAGGCTCGGTGACTTTATCAAGACCTTGCCATTCAAAAAGGACTGAGAAAGGAAATTCAACAATGAGCACGAAGAGTTTCAAACAGAGCAAGTTGGAAGCCACAGCTGCCAATCCCCACCCCTGCTTGAGCTTCGCTTCTATGAGCACCACATCGTCGACCGGAATGGCGCGTCTGTTGGTCGCCTTCGCGTGAAGCCCAACGCGATCCTATGGGCGGCCAGGGGAAGCAAGAGGTGGCGCGGAGTGTCGTTGGAGAGGTTTGCTCAGTTCGTCGAATCGACGGGCGCAATTCAGGGTTGGTGAGCGCTTGTTGTTCGTGTCGCTGATGAAGCCGTGACATCTGCCGCTCAGCGCTGGTACGCGTGGCGGGTGATCTCCGAACCGCGGGCGGGAGCGCCATCTCGCTTGCTGCGAGTTCCACCGCAGCTCTGTTGCATCCCAAACCCCCAACTAACTTATATGCACTATGCATATAAGTTGTCGGCAGGGTGCGTCAGGGGTTGGCGGGCAGGGTGGTGGGCTTCTTGGAGAGACCGCGGCGGGTCGGCGCGACCAAGACCGGACGGCCCGAGGTTGCGGGCGGTGCGCTGGCGGCGGGGATGGGTCCATCCTTGCCTAGGGCTGTGACGACGCCGCCTTTGATCTCCAGCACCTGGGGCTTGCCGCCGTAGTGCTTGGCGAGCCCCACGTCGATGCGCCAGACGCGGCCGCCGCAGCCGGAAGTGATGCCCTCTTTTTGCACGGTATGGCCGACGACCATGCGCTTGGCTTGGAGCATTGTCAGAGCACGCCCGAGGGCGGCACAACTGCGCGCGCTAGGCGTGCCGTCCGAATAGGCCCGGGTCCAGATCGGCGAATCCTGGCTCTGCAAGATCTCGGGAGCCTTGGCAGTCTGACCCTCCATCCACTTGCGCGTCTCGTCGTTGATGCGCCCGAGACCGTAGCGCATGTGGCCCGGGAGGATCCCGCCGTGGGCGAAGGCAGTGTCGCCGACCACGATTCCGATGGGGCGGCGGGAAAGGCGCTTGGCCTGAGGCCCACCCGGCAAGAAAGCCGCAGCGCGACCGCGCATCTTGGGATCGAGAGTTTGGACTCTACGCTTCACACTACCGGTGGTGGGCTGGGCGTCCTTGTAGTCGACGAAACCGTCCTCGGTGACGTATCGAAAATCTGCGGCCACATTCATCACTTCGTGGTTACCGTTGAGGGCGTAGAAGCCTCCTCCAGCAGCCTTTGCCTTCTTCTCCAGGGCCTCGAAGAGATCGAGGATCTCCGGTTCATCGTCGCCGCGATCGAGCTGGTCGCCGGTCTGAACGACCACGAGCTTACCGCCGATCCATTCGTCCTTGTCGTCGATAGCGCCGGCCAGCTTGAGGGCCGTGCGCGTGGCAGCGATGTCACCGTGCACATCACCGATCGCAACTACCCGGGCAGCGGCGGGCATCCGAAAACTGTTGTCGTCGAGCACCGTCGGGCTTCTCGTCGGAGCGGGCGGCCGCTTCTTTGCCGGCGGCGGGCTCGGCTCGGCGACCGCGCCGCGATCACAGCCCGCCAACAGCGCGCACAAGCCAGCGGTGGCGATTAGAACGATCCTGCTCGTCATGCGGCGTCAGCCTAGCGCGACCCTCGAGCTTGCCCCCGATCAGCACAAATTAACCAATAGTTTCAAATATTTACGCTACTGGAGTCGCAGCACGTGCACGTCGATCTGGGAGCGCACGCCGCTTTCGTCCAGCAAGACGCGGCGTGCGGCGCGCCGGGCTTCTTCCTCCAGAGGCAGAGTACCTCGCCGACGCTTGCGCCGGATCCGGAGCTGTTCCTCCACAGCGCGGGCAACCGCGCGTAGTGCGTGTTCATCGTCATCCACCGCGGGAATGCCTCGGGTGGTCACGCTGGGCGGCGCCACCATCTTTTCTTCCGCGTCCACCACCACGCTCACGAGGGCGCAGCCCGTGCGACCCAAATCTGCGCGACGCTTCAGGACGTCGCCTTCGAGGGGCTCTCCCCCCATGGCAATGTCGATCTTGCCGTGTGGCACGTTCGCTCCCCGACTCAAGCCGGCATCGGCATCCCAGACAGCCGTGCTGCCGTTCTCGATCACGTCTACGCTGTCGACGCCCACTTCCCGGCCTAGCTCCGCGTGGCGTAGCAGGTGGTGCAAGGTGCCGTGCACGGGAATGAAGGCCTTGGGCCGGATCAGCTCGAGCATCTTGCGCTGCTCTGAGCGACCACCGTGACCGCTGGTGTGCACGCTCGGGTCGGTAACCCGGGTGTGCAGCTTCACGCCCAGGCGAAGCAAGTCGCACATCATGGCGAACACGACGCGCTCGTTTCCCGGAATGACTCGACTCGAAAAGACGACGTCGTCGCCCTCGCTGACTTCCATCTGGCCGTGCTCGTTCCAGGCCAGTCTACGCATCGCCGAGGCACGTTCGGCCTGGGATCCCCCGGCCAAGACCAGTACGCGATCCCTGGGCAGGTCCCGGGCCTGCTCCGGCGCGATCACTAGATCGCTCGGCCAATCCAGGCGCCTGAGGGCCTTGGCTATCTCCGCGTGGTTGCCCAAGGATCGCCCCAACAGACAGATCTTGCGGCCGCTCTCCTGAGCGATGTCGCCGAGGGAGCGAAGGCGCTGTACGTTGCTGGCGAACATGACGATGAAGACGCGATTCTTCGCGGCGGCGACGATCCGGCGGAGCGCCTCAGCGACCTCCCGCTCCGAACCCGCCCGCTCCGGCACGTCGATGTTGGTACTGTCGCTCAGGAGCAGCCCCACGCCTTCGTCCCCCAGTTCGCGCAGTCGGGCCTCGTCCGTGGGCTCGCCGTCAGGCGGATCTGGGTCGAAGTTGAAGTCCCCGGTGTGCAGCACCAGCCCTGCCGCCGTGCGAATGGCCAGTGCGGTGGCATCGGTAATGGAATGCGCGACGCGAATGGATTCGATCTCGAAAGGCCCAACCTTGAAGGGCTCCCCCACGCGGTGATCGCGGAAGCGAACTTCTTTGAGGGAAAAGCCCCGCTCCGGGAGTCGCCTCTCGACCAAGGCCCGAGCGTGAGCCGGCGCCCAAATCGGCACGTCCACCTCGCTGAGTAGAAACGAAACTGCCCCGATGTGATCCTCGTGGCCGTGAGTGAGCACGACCCCGCTGAGGCGATCGACGTTGTCCACCAGCCAGGAGAAATCTGGGTGGATCACGTCGATTCCGAGGTCCGACTCGGGAAAGGCGGTCCCACAGTCCACCACGACGATGCCGTCCCGCTGCTCTAGAGCGAGACAATTCATGCCAATTTCGCCCAACCCCCCCAATGGAACGACTCTGACGGCAGCGGGGCCGAGCTGTTGGTGCACTCGCTGACCAGCCTAACGCTGGGTCGGCCCGTGAGCCAAGCGAAAGGTCGAGTCCACTGGCGATCCGGGCCGGGAAACGCTAGACGAACTCACGAAACGGAGGAAGTGCGGCGTGGCGGATATCAAGGGCGTGTCCCCGGAAGAGGCAGTCGAACTGATGAAGGACGGCTGGGTGTATGTGGACGTGCGCAGTGTGCCGGAGTTCGAGGCTGGACACGTTCCGCATTCGTTCAACGTTCCACTCTTGAACATGGGCCCGGGCGGCATGCAGCCCAACCCCGAGTTCATGGAAGTGATGCAGCGCTGCTTCGGCAAGAGCGAGAAGCTTCTACTCGGCTGTCGCAGCGGTGGTCGGTCGCGGCGCGCGGCGGAAATGCTGGTCGGCGCTGGCTACACACAAATGGCAGATCTTTTGACGGGCTGGGAAGGAAACAAGGACGCCTTCGGCCGACTGAATCCAGGCTGGAGTCGGAAGGATTTGCCCGTGGAGACTGGCATTCCGCCGGGCTACGGTTACGAAGACGTCAAGACGCGCAACCCGCGCTGAGATCCTACTTCTTTTGGTCGCGCTTACGCGCGCGTTCGTAGTCCTGGGCGGCCTTCTCGACAAGCGCGGCATCTCGCGCCGCGCGTTGTGCTTCTTGCGCGAGCTCTGCGGTGAACAGGGTGAGTCCCCACATGCCATTGTCGCGGCGCCGGAACGGATAACGAGTGCCCTTGACGGTTTGCACGCTCGCGCGCTCGCCGCTGGTCTCGACTTTCGCGATGCCCGAGAGATCCCGGCGCAGCCGATTGAGATAGCCCTGGCGCTCGGCGTAGATGGCGAATACATCTTTGCCATCCGGCGCTTCGGCAAAGGGCTTGTACTGCTCGCTGAGCTCCGTGCGTTGGGGCTCCGGGTAGCCGCGCATCACGCTGGCTCGCGCCTTCTTGCGAAAGTCCCGAATCGTGTAGCAGGCGTGTTGCGACTCGGTTTCGGTGTAGTGGAAGAGATCTTGTCCGCTGCCGCGGTTGACGGCACTCATCACTCGCAGATACGCGCCTTCAGGCGTCTTGTCGCTGGGATAGGTCAGCCAAGCGTAGGCGAAGTACGCGCCGGGCAACACCACGAGCGCGCCCAAGATGACCCAGAGCGCGCGTCGACCGCGCCGCTCGGGCCCGGCTGGACAGCTGGCCGGAGCGACCTCCCGAACTGCACCGGATCCGTCCACCATCAGACGGTGCCAGTCGACCTCACGGGATGAGGCTTTCGTCGAATGCGAAGGTGACGACGCAACGCGACCCAGCCGATGAGCAGCGGGTGCCAAGCCCGCAGACCGCTGGCTTCATTGGCGTACACGGGCCGCACCGGCACGTCCAACACTCGCAACCCTTGCGCGGCCAGCATGCCCAGGAGATCGTTCGGGTAACCGTAGCGAGGCCAGAGCTCGCCCAGGGGCACGCTCTTGGCGGCGCTGGCTGCGATTGCGGTGAAGCCGCATTGAGTGTCGCTTATGACCAGCCCGGTCAAGCGGCGGGTCCAAAGGGACAGGGCGGCGCTGCCCAGTCTGCGCAACATGGGCATGTCGCGCGCGCGGGGGTGAACGAAGCGATTGCCCTTGGCATAGTCCGCGTCGCCCTCGAGCACGGGTGTGACCACGGCGAGGAGATCTTCGGGATCCATCTGGCCGTCGCCGGCCATCACGGCAATGACGTCGGCGCCCATCAGTAACGCGGCGTCGTAGCCCGTGGCGATGGCGGCACCGACCCCCCGGTTCCGAGGGTGCGACAGCAGGCGCACCTTGGGCAACGCTGCCTCGAGCACCACCGCAGCGGTCGCATCCGGACTGGCGTCGTCCACGACCAAGATATGGTCAACCCAATCGGGCATGCCGCACAACACGCGGTGGATGTGCGCTGCCTCGGCGTAGGCCGGCACGACGACGGCAACGCTTTTACCGCGTAGGCTCACTCAGCTCCCTCCAAAGCGCGCTCGACAACCGCAGCGCAATGGCGAAGAGCGTGATCCAGGTCGAAGCAGTGGCGGATCTCGTCCTCGGAAAGGTGCTTTCGGATCGCGTCGTCCGCGCATAGCAACTCGACCAACTCGCCCTCCCCCGCAAACGCCCGCATGGCGTTCTTCTGCACGAGTTCATAGGCAGCTTGGCGAGCAAGCTTCTTGTCGACCAGAGCGAGCAACACGGCCTCGCTGAAGAAAAGGCCTCGGCCCGCATCCAGGCCGGCGCGCATCTTGTCCTCGTAAACTACGAGGCCGTCCACCAACCGGGTAGCGCGGTCGAGCATGAACGCCAGCGTGGTGGTGGCGTCCGGGGCAATCATGCGCTCTACGCTGGAATGCGAGATGTCACGCTCGTGCCACAGTGCCACGTTCTCGAGGGCGGGCGCCACGGCACTTCTCACGATGCGCGCCAGGCCGCACAAGTTCTCGCTGAGGATCGGATTGCGCTTGTGGGGCATCGCGCTGGAGCCCTTCTGCCCCGCCGAGAACTTCTCTTCGGCTTCGCCAACTTCCGTCCGTTGCAGATGGCGAATGTTGGTCGCGAGCCGCTCGATGCCGGCGGCCAGTAGCGCCATGGCCGAGAAGAACGCCGCGTGGCGATCCCGCGCGACAACCTGAGTCGAAACGGTTTCGGGAGTGAGCCCCAGCTGGCCTAGAGCCTGGGCCTCGATGGCGGGCGTCAGGTGGGCGTAGGTGCCGACAGCTCCAGCTATTTTGCCGACGGCGATTTCTTCCCGGGCGGACTGGAGGCGACGGCGGCCACGTTTGATTTCGGCGTAGTGCCCCGAAAGCACCATGCCAAAGGTCACAGGCTCCGCTTGAATGCCGTGGGAGCGACCAATCGTGGGCGTGGCTACGTGCTGCCGAGAGCGCTTTGCGAGAGCGACTTCTAGTCCCTTGGTGCGCTCTATCAACGCGTCGGCCGCGCGTACTAGGAGTAGCGCGAAGCTCGTATCCAGTACGTCGCTGGAGGTCATACCGCGATGCAGGTACTTGGCGGGAGCACCTGCCAGCCGCTCCACGTGAGTGAGGAACGCGATCACGTCGTGGCGCGTGGTCTTTTCGATGTTCTCGATCTCGCTGGGATCGAGCTTCAGCTTCTTGGCCTCGATCTCACGAGCCGTGCCCGCCGGCACGAGGCCCGCCTCTTCCATGGCGCTGCAGGCCGCCAGTTCGACCTCGAGCCAAGTGGCGTAGCGGGTGGCGTCGGACCACAACTCTGCGAAATCTTCCGGGGTGTAGCGAGCAATCATGGCAGCGGCAGGCCTAAAACAGTGGGCGCCGGAGCGCCAGCAGGCGGGGCGCCCTGGCTTCAGCAACGTCGGATTCGGCGCGCAGGTCAGCGGGTTTTGGTCGGCGGGTCGCCTAGTAGGCTCGGCCAACCACGGTCCCGGGTGCCGAATAGACTTCCAGGGGCACATCCGCATTCGGATCGAAGCGACAGCTCATGCCGCGCCCCTCGTAAGACGTTGGGGAGGTCGTGGTGTTGCGCCGGAACAGCCAGGACGGCTCCGAGTCGTCGAGCATCACGATGGCGCGATCAAAGCGCGCGGCGCTGTCTGTCGGATCCAAGGGAATGCCCTCGGCGTCAAATGCTGCGACGCAGGGATTGTCCACGCTCCCGTGCATCACCGCCCGCGCGGTGAGCATGACGCGCATGGGCTCTGTGGCGTCCGTCACGATGATGGGGTGTCGCGTGCCTCCTTGATACGGGACGACCAGCCGCGTGGTGTCTTTGCGCACGACGGCATTGCAGCGACGGGGTACTCCGGAAGTGTCACTGAGCATGGGTACCGGCAATGCTTTGCCGACTGCGGCGCCGGCCGCAGCGAAGGGGAACAGGAAGGCCGTGTGGGACTGTCCGTTCGGGTCGTAGGTCATGAGATGCAAGGCTGGCTTGCCGGCCACGTAGGCGAGATCCCGAGTTTGGGACATCCCGAAACTCCCTGGCTTCGGAATCCCCGTGGTGAACGCAGCCACGCCTCCACCCGGTCGCGAGGTCTGGACCACCGCGCCATTTTCGAGCAGGCGCATTCCGACATGCTTCTTGCCCACTCGAACTGCCTCGCTGACCTTGGCCCGCAGCGACGTGCGGCCCCATTTGACCGGAGGCAGGGTGGCAACATTGCGCCCGTCCAAGAAGTAGGTGGATTGCCCGCTGCGCCGGCGTGAGTGGACACGGACATACACGCCTCCTTGCGCCACGCTGAGAAGATCCACGTTGGCCCGCTGCCCACCTCGGGACGACCGGGAATAGTCGCCGGGGGCGTAGGGCCCCGCGTTCGGGATCTTGCCGCGTCCGCTTCTGTGCTCCAGGTAGTTTTCCCACGCCACCTCGACGCCCTGGATCGCCACCTTCCCAGTGGAAGCGGGCGCCCGATAGCGAAGCGCCGCAGCGCCTTCCACTTGCGTGGACGCATACAGGGCAAACGCCCCGGCACCCTTCACGGGCGGTAGGAGCACCGTGGTGTCCAGGCGCCCTTTGTTGCCGCGCTTGCTGGAGATGATCTTCGCCGAAGCTGTCTTGAAGTCCCGCACCAAGCCGTACCAGGCCAGCTTGCCGATGGCTGCCTGGTTGGCGTTCGGTGGTTGGTCCAACCCCCCAAGCCCCACCCAACCGGCCTCGTCGAGGGTGCAAGTAATGGCTTGGCGCACTTTACGGTCGAGGAGCCTTCTGGCTTTGCCGCGGGTGGGCGCCAGAACGCCCATGTCGTCATCCCCTTGCCCGCGCCAGCCGACTCGGGACAGCTCGTCACCCAGGGTACAACCGAAGGGTGTGCAGGAAAGCGGCACGTCACAGCCGGAATCCCCGGGGCAAATATCGAGGGGCAGCCGACCCACGGGCTCCCAACTGCTGCCACCGTCGAGAGACTCCCATACGCGCCGGGAGCCTGGATCCACGGCCAGGGCGCGAGTTCCACTGGCGCCCACCAGCCGGGCCTCGGTGGGTGCCCGGGAAAGCTGAACCAGTCGCCCCTCTTCGTCGGCGATGGCGATGGTTCTGCGGCTGCCGTCGCGGAACACCACAGCCAGAGTCCCGTCATCGCCTGCAGCCAGCTTCTCCACGCGCGCACCGCTTCTGCGTCGAGGCGGTGGCCGCGCGAAGTGTTCGAAGTCCTCGTCCCGGGGAGCGAAAGAGTTGGCTGCGATCACGTCCGGGATCTCGTGGCCCTCGAAGGTCTTACCGCCATCCTGGGAAACGTAGATGGCAAAGCCTGTTCCCTTGGTGCGCTTGCCGACAGCGTAGATGGTGCGCCCGTCGGCGGACACGCCAAGCTCTTGGGCGACTTTGGCGAGCGCGGGCGTCGCGGCCAATGCAAATTCATGTTCTGGCTCGTCACCGTCCGCGCCAGCGTCCTCTCGCACGATCTTTACGGCACGTTTGAGCTTCTTGGTGCTGCCCGTATCCGGCAGAACGCGACGCCGGTAGTAGACGCCATAGGGGCTGCAGCCGCGCGTGCGCGCGCTCGGGGCACAGATGCCCGTGATGACGAATTTGCCGCCACGGGCCATGACCATGGAAAGCTCAGCGAGCTTTCCCACGAAGATGTCGCCATCTCGCTCCCAGGTCTTGCCCGCATCCTCGCTCAGCTGCAGCTCCAACTCCTGAGCCGAACCGACGTTTCTGCGCGAACACAGCAGGGCTAGGTCGTCACCGTAGCCGGAAAGGCGAAGCTTTCGGCAGCCCTTCGCGACGTCCAAAGGCTCGCTTTTCAAGGGCCCATCGTAGGGCCCACGCCACAGAACCCAGCCGCGGCCGCGCTTGGACTTGGTTGAGGCTACCTCCAGATAGCTCGCGCCCAGAAGCAACGCACGGCCGACCTTCAGGGCCTCGGCGTTCGGTCCTCGCGGTGGGCGCTTCGTCAACTGATAGCGCTGACGCCCCGGCAAAGAGCGCACCTCCACCAGTCCTCCCGGCGACTTGTAGCGCTTTGGGCCAAGGGCAGACTCGACATAGATCTCGTCTTTTCCGCGTCGGCGAAGGCGCACGCCGCCGACGGGGTTGATATCCGATTTCGTCCAGGTCCTGCCGGCATCTTTCGAGACATGCCACGCTTCGGGCACTGCCAGCGCCAACCCGGTGCGCGCCTCGGTGATTTCCACATCGATGAAGCGGCTGCCCTCCGGCCCGACTTCGTTCCAGGTGGTGCCGCCATCGTCCGAATGCACGAGCTTGCTGCCCCGGGTCACGCCGACGATGGATCCCGCCGCTGCCGAAACCCGAGCCAAGCGATCCAATGGTGCACTGGAACGCACGAAGGGGCCGAGCGCCTCCTCGGCTTCGTAGCTGGTTCCCTCTTGGCCTACGAAGATGAAACGATCCTCGCGCTTCATCACGAAGACCAGGCGTTCTGGGGCCAGACGCGCCGCAGCGGTAATGCGCCCGGACTTCTTCTCCGCTAGCCAGCGCTCGCCACGGTCACCCGCGAGGAGAATCGCGCCTCCGGGCAGATCCAGGCGAGCCCCCAGATTGGATTCCCGCGCCGGGTGGTAACGCCAGACGGCGGGAGTCTTGAAAGTGGCTGCTGCAGCCGGAGAATCCAGCAGCGATGGGCGCGCGGATTTGGGGGCTTTCTGGCGAGCGCAGGAGGCTACGCCCACGCCCAAGGGCCCCGCGGCTAGCGTCAGCCCGGTGAGCGCAGTCCACAGCGGCGAAAGCTTCATGCGCTCACGATGCTAGCAGGCCTCAGACGCTCGGCGCAGCGTGATCAGAGAAATCTCCGGGCGAACGCCAACGCGCAGCGGCGGCCCGGTCGTGCCGAGGCCCGCGTTCACGTGGAGGAAGGCACCCTCGGCACCGAAGGTGCCACGGGGCCACTGTCCCAGCCAGGTGGCGATGTTCCAGCGATCCGCGAGCCACGGGATCCCCAGCTGCCCGCCGTGGGTGTGCCCAGAGAGGGTCAGGTCCACGCCGAGGGCGCGCGCCTGCTTGAAAAACCGCGGGTAGTGGGACAGCAACACGGTGAAGCCCGCGGGTCGGCCGGCCAGAGTCGCCTCTAGGTCTGCCTTGCCTGTGAATGCGTCGTCCAAGCCAGCGATGATCAGACTCTCGTCACCTCGCGAGATCGTCACCCACTCGTTCTTCAGGACGCGGATCTCGTTTTTTCGGAGCAACGCGGTGAGTTCATCGTTGTTCCATTGGTCGTGGTTACCCATGGATGCCATGACTCCGTCCGGCGCGCGTAGCTTCCCAAGCACCGCGGCGGCATCCGAATAGAAAGCCGTTCCGGCAGTAACCAGATCGCCTGTGACCACGGTGAGATCTGCGTTCAGCGAATTCGCGAGCCTTGCCCAGCTCATGCCTCGCGCTCGACGGTCGTAGCTGCCGATGTGAAGGTCGCTGACCTGAGTGATGCGGTAGCCGTCGAAGGCTTCAGGTAGGTCCGTGAAACTGAGCTCCACCCGGTGGATGCGCACCCGCCGCCGATTGACGTACGTCCCCCAAGCGGCGAGCAGCAGCCCCATGCCATATGCAGGCGCTGCGGCGGCTAGGACCGCTTGCGGCCAAGAGCGTGCGGACAGGAGTAGCAGCGCCACCACCGCGACAGGCCAGAAAACCAAAGCAAACACACACGCTGCCCAGTGGACGAACACGGGCTCGTCCACCAAACGCGTGACCCACGCGGGTTTTGGCCGATCGTGGCCAAGACGGTGCAGCCTCGCCGCGACGCCGCCCCACAGCAAAGCACCAGGGACGGCTGCACCCATGGGGCCAGCCCAGTGCACCAACGCAAGCGCTGGCACTAGATGAGTGAGAGCTGTCAGCGCGTGTGCGGTGAGAATGAAGCGCGTTCGGCGCCTCATCGTTCCGCGGCGCTCAGACGCCGACCAGTTCCTTGAGCTTGGCTTTGGTGGTCACGCCTACGTGTTGGCCTGAGCGCTCACCATCTTTGAAAATCATGACCGTCGGCACGCCGCGCACGCCGTACTTGCCGGCCGTCACAGGGGAGTCATCGACATCGACCTTGCCGACCTTCACCTGGCCGTCGAGTTCCTCTGCCAACTGATCGACGATGGGCGCTAGCGCTTTGCAGGGGCCGCACCACGTCGCGGTGAAGTCGACGATCACGGGCTTGTCGCTCTTGATGACTTCAGTGTCGAAGTTGAGGTCGTTGAACACGTGAACTTTTTCGGATGCCATGACACCTTCTCGGATTGGGGAGGCGAGGAACATAATGCTCGAAGCGAGCTCCGCAAAGCGGACGGGCCCCGTGCCAAGCAGAAACGTGGGAAAATACACGAAAAATGCCGCGGCATTTCCAAGCTCGAGGCTGCCCTCCCAGCAAGAGCAGGTCTCGATTCGTGCTAGACCGCGGGGCGTTTGGAGGAGTCGGCATGTTGATCGTAATGGGGTCCGACGCGACTCCTGAGCAAATAGAAGCAGTTTCGGACCGGATTCGAGAACTCGGGTTCACCGCGAACGAGATACCCGGCGCCGTGCGGATCGCGATCGGCGTCACTGGCAACAAGTCCGCCCTCGATCCAGGACTGTTCAACCGCATGCCCGGAGTCCAGGACGCGGTGGTCGTCAGCCGGCCGTACAAGTTGGTCAGTCGGGAGGTCAAACCTGACGACACGGTTATCGAGGTGGGCAGCACCCGCATTGGGGGTGGGGCTCTCACGATCATGGCGGGCCCCTGCTCCATCGAGAGCCGGGAGCAGACTCTGTCCACTGCTCGCCACGTGAGAAAGCACGGCGCGACGTTGCTGCGCGGTGGCGCCTTCAAGCCGCGAACAAGCCCCTACGACTTTCAGGGGCTGCGCGAAAAGGGGCTGCAGCTACTGGCAGAGGCCCGCGAAGAAACGGGTATGCCGATCATCACCGAGGTCAAGGACACGGAGACCCTGGGCTTGGTTTGTGAGTACGCGGACATCCTCCAGATTGGAGCCCGCAACATGCAGAACTTCTCGCTACTCGAGGCCGTGGGAGGCTCGGGTAAACCGGTGATGCTCAAGCGCGGTATGTCCAGCACCGTGAAGGAGTGGCTCATGGCGGCCGAGTACATCGTGTCTCAGGGGAACTACCAAGTGATCCTATGTGAACGGGGTATTCGAACTTTCGAGACGTTCACCCGGAACACGCTCGATCTCGGCGTCGTGCCTCTGGTCCGAGCCATCACCCACTTGCCGGTAGTAGTCGACCCGTCCCATGCGACGGGCATCGCGGAAGCAGTCGGACCAATGGCGAGAGCTGCCACGGCAGCCGGGGTTGACGGGCTGATGCTCGAAGTGCACCCGGAGCCCGCCAAAGCGCTGTCGGATGGCCCCCAGGCGCTGACCTTCGACGTATTCGCCAGCCTGATGCAGGAAATCCGGAGCGTCGCCCAGGCGGTGAAGCAAGACCTCGCATCTCTGTCCGATGCGCAGGGATAGCCAAGACGTCTTCTTTCCGACGCCGGGGGTCAGCGCGCCTTGGCCCTCGGGCTGGACCGCAGAAGCGGTGATTGAAGCCCTCGAGCCCGTCGTCCTCGGGGAGCGTGCGCAGCGCATTCAGAACGTGGTGAAACAGCGCTTGGCGAGCGTCGCCGTGCTGATGGATGCGCCCTACGACCCTCACAACGGGGCCGCGGTGTTACGGAGCGCCGATGCGTTCGGCGTGCAGTGGGTACACGTCATCCCTCGCGACGAGGGATTCGCGGTCTCGGGGACCGTGGCCAAGGGAACAGAACGTTGGGTCGACGTAGTGAGGCACCCGGAGCCCGAAACCGCGATTCGAACCTTACGCGGCGAGGGCTTCACGCTGGTTGCGACTCACCCGGAGGGCAACCTGGTCCCGGAGCAATTGCGCGAGATCGACAAGGTCGCGCTCGTATTGGGGAACGAGCACGACGGCATCTGTGATCAGCTGCAAGGCGCAGCATCGTCGAGTGTACGCGTCCCTATGCGTGGATTCGTCGAGAGCCTGAACGTCAGCGTTTCGGCGGCAATCCTGCTTTGTGCCGCAACCGCCGGGCGCAGCGGAGATCTGGCGGTGCCCGAGCAACGCTTCCTGTACGCGCGTGGGCTTTTCCGCAGCGTGGCCCGAGCTGACGAAGTACTGGCGGCGCTGAAGCCGCCCGCGGCGCCCTGAGGATCGAAACGTCCCGGAACTGTTGCGGAAATGGGCTGAGCGTGTGTTCTTGCCGAATCCTGGCCGGCGGGTTAGCGTGCGCGCCGCATTGTCATGGCAAGAATGAGCTCGGACGCCAGCGTGCTCGGCGCAAACACAACGGTCGCGGGGCGGCTCAGCGGCAAAGGGTCTCTGCGCATCGAGGGCAAGGTGAGCGGCGACGTTTCGGTGACCGGTCCGGTGGACCTGGCCGCGGGCAGCAGCGTGGAGGGCGACGTCGCCGCTGAGAGCTTGGAAATCGCGGGGGCGCTTGCCGGCGACGCCAAGTGCTCGGGCCCAATCCATGTGCGTTCCGGAGCCACCATCAAGGGCGACCTAGTGGGTTCGAGCGTCAGCATCGAGGCTGGCTCACGCGTGGACGTGCGTCTAGACACTGAATTTACACTCGACTTCAGCTCTGTCGCCCGGCGGCGCTAGAGCAACTGAGGAGCGACGAAATGGCTAGCACTGTGATTGGAGAGGGCCTCACCATCGAAGGCGAGGTCAGTGGAGAAGAGGAGTTCGTGATCCACGGAACCGTCCGGGGAACCTTGTCCACTTCTGGACCCGTGCAGGTCAGCCAGAGCGGCGTCATAGAAGCCGACGTCACCGGCAGCTCCCTGACGATTGCGGGGCAGGTCACTGGTAACGCGACGGCTCAGGATCGAGTCGACATCCAGTCCGGTGGTCGGCTCCTCGGAGACGTCAAGGCCTCTCGACTCACGATTGCCGATGGCGCGTCCTTCAAGGGCAGCGTCGACATGGACGTGTGAGGAAGAGCATGGCATCTGCAACATCGACAGTCGGCGAGGGAACTGTGATCCGGGGGAACGTGCGCGGGCGCGGATCTATTGAAATCCGCGGTCACGTCGAGGGAGACGTGGAAGTCGATGGCGACGTCGCCGTCGGTGAAGGCGCCGGCGTAGAGGGAAACATCAACGGCGCTCAGTTGGTCATCGCCGGCAAGGTGTCCGGAGATCTAAACGGCACGGAAGCCGTGCTCTTGGAGCGCGGGGCTCGAGTGGTCGGCGATTTGGTCGCGCCGCGGATCGGGGTGGCCGAAGGCGCCTTGGTGCGTGGTCACGTGAAGACCGAGGGCGAGGCACCAGCGCCACGCCGCGCCCAGGTGGGGCTTTCCCGTCGGGTACCGGAGCGTGCACCCGCGGAACGAGCCCCGGCTGCTGTTGCGCAGACGGAGGAGAAAGCGGAAGCTGCTGCCAGCAAGCCGGCGCCGAAGGAAAAGAAGTCCAACGCTCGAAAGCGCGGGGACGGACCGCCGGCACCTGTCGTGCCCGCGCTGGGCAAGGGAGTGCGCGGCAGAAAAAAGCGAGCCAAGCGGGCGTGAGTTCGCCAACTCGAGACCGGCTGCTCGCACTCTTGCGCGAGCGGAGCTTTGAGCGGAAGCGAGTAATTCTGGCCTCGGGCCGGGAGAGCGACTTCTTCATCGATTGCAAGCAGACGATCCTCACGGCAGAGGGGCACGCCCTGGTGGGCGAAGTGATGTTCGACACTCTCGAACAGCTGCCGAGCCACAAAGCGGTGGCGGGCGTTGCTCTGGGTGGCTGTCCTCTGGCGAGCGCCGTCTCCCTCATCAGCCATCAGCGGGGCCGCCCCTTGCCAGCGCTGTACGTGCGCAAGGAGCGAAAAGACCACGGCAGCGCCAAGCTCGTGGAGGGCGACAAGGCGGTTGCGGATGACGCGCCGGTCGTGTTGCTGGAAGATGTGATCACGACGGGCGGTTCGAGCCTCAAGGCGGTGCAAGCGCTGGCGGATGCCAAAGTGCAGGTGGTGGGGATCTTGGCCCTCGTCGATCGGTTAGAAGGCGGCCGGGAGGCCATCGAGCAGGCAAAACTGCCTTTGATTGCGCTGTTTTCTCGCACGGACTTCATGGGCTAGACTCGGCCGGGCGATGAGGATTGGACAGGCCATGCGCGGGACAGCAGCACCAAGCGTCCTGCTCGCCGTGGTGCTGACTTCGCCTCTGGCGTCCGCAGACGAGGACGACGAAACCCGCAAAATGACTCAGGCTGAGATCGAGGCCTGGCTCGACGCTCGCGCGGTTCCCGGCAGTCGAGACATCGGCACCGTCGAAGAACAGCCCGAAGCACCGCCCCCACCCCCGCGATCCAGCGGAATCGTCCTGGAATCCAGTGTTGGCGCCCTCGGGCACGTCGGGCCACTGAAGAACGTCTCGCCGACGGCCCCATGGTTCAGCTTCAGGCTGGGCTTCGAGCCTTTGAAATGGCTCATGCTCTTCGGTGAAGCAGACGTAGCGTTCGCCACCACGTCCTACGCCACACGCCCACCGGATCCGCGCGGGTACGCCCTATACGGGTTCGGCGGCGGGCTGCGCTTCACCGTGCGCCCGACGGATTGGTTGGGCGTCTACGTTCAAGGCAGCGCTGGAGTGGCAGAGGTCAGCGAAGACGTGCTCTTCGTTTACGGCTACGCCAAAGCCGACGCGCTGAACCTGTACTACGGCGGCGCTCTGGGGCTGGAGTGGTATCAAGTCAGCCCGCACCTCGCGCTAGCCGTTCACGGCGGCGTGCGCAGCTACGATGAGGGCCTGCACCGGGATCGCAGCAACGAGGTGGCTCTCGCGGTCATTGCCGGTGCTTCACTTCGCTACGCGTTCGATCTCTGAGCCGGACGCATACCCCGGGGCAGTGCCGGCTCCGTGACGCTATTGCCCAGGGCCTGTCGCAGCGCGCGGGCCTTGTGGGGGGGTAGGCGGGCGGTGGTTTCCGCCAGCACCGCGTTGGCTTCACTGTTTCGGGAGAGCGCGCGCAAAGCGCCGGCCCAGCGCAGTACGTAGCGGGCCTCCATCGCGAGCGGGTCGTCCAATTCGCCTCGGCCAACATCCGCACGACACAGCTCGGTGATCCCTTGGTACGCCTCGGCGGCCAGAGCGGGATCGCCCCAGCGGTCGGAGCGGACAGCCACCTGCTCTAGCAGCAGAATCCCGAGGACGACGGCCTCTGCTCGACGCGCAGCCCAGGCGCGTGCGTCTAAGGGGGCGCCAAGCTCCGTCAGGACTTCGAGCACTCTCGCCTCGACGGCGCGGCGCATGCCGACAGGCACGGCACTACGCACGACCTCCTCCATCAAGCGGTGCGGAATGAACATGCCGTCCTTGCCCGAGCGCACCAGACCCCGGCGCTCCAGGCGTTCGAACGCGCTGGCGGCATCGGGTTCGTTTTGCTCTGTCAGCTGCGCCAGGGGTATCGGGCGGCGCGCGGTGGCAAGCAGCTGAAGCAAGCGCTTCGCCGCCGGGTCCGTACGGGTGATGCGCTGCGCGATCAACTCGGGCAATGACGTCGGCGCATTGTCGCCCCCTTCAGAGGTATAGCCGTCGAGGTGCTTGAGTGCGAGAGGCGTGAAACTGCTCGACTCCGGCCACATAGCGAGCGCTTCCGCCGAAACGAGTTGGCGTGCCCACTCATTGCTGAGAGGAGCGATTTCTTTGACCTGGACGCGGCCCGGCAAGCGAAGAGTGCGGTTCTTGGCCGCGACGAGCAGCAGCAGGCCACCCTCTGGCGGAGCATCCACCACGTCCTGAAGCGCACGACGGGTCAACGCGTCGATCTCATCCACGTCATCGACGATGACCACCACGCAGCCACCCTCGAGCCCCTGAGCGTTGAGCCCCATTGCCTTGCGCAGCGCGTTGGACCGGGCTGCATCTGAAGTGGCGAGGTCTTGGGGCGCCACTCCGTCCGAAAGGGCCGAGATGATCTGTCGAAAGCCGCTCCCGGAAACGAGTCCACCGAACTCGTCCGGACCACTCATCACGACGTAGTCGCCCAGGTTGCGGAACTCCTCGGCAATGGCTTCCAGTAGCGCAGTCTTTCCGACACCGGGTCGACCCAAGAGCTCCACGGCCACGAACTGCCCCTCCATCGCGCTCCGCCGGGGAGCACGCACCCACTCCCGCTCCGCATTGCGCCCCACCAAGGCAGGCACCGCGCGGCGAGTCGTCGCGTTCGGGGCCGAGGCCGGCGTGGAGGCAGCTCCGCAAACGCCACAGAATCGGCCTTGGAGCTCCTGGGCGCCGCAGGCCCGGCAGACCCGCTTGACCGGGAGAACCGATCGACGCTCTTCGAGCACTTGCTCTAATGCCAGTGCCATCTCCCGGGCGGATTGGAAGCGGTTCTCGGGCCGCTTCTCCATGCCCCCCTGGACGATGTCCACGAGAGCAGGAGGAATGCCCAGATCACCGGACGTGTCCAAACGTGGCGCGGGCCTGCCGATTTGCATCAGCATCACGTCCATCGGCGACTCGCCTTCGAAGGGACGCTTGCCGCCGAGCATTTCGAACAGGATGACAGCGACGCAATACAAGTCGGCCCGCCCGTCGACAGCGTCGCCCCGAGCCTGCTCCGGCGCCATGTACTCGGGCGTCCCACTCACCAGGTTGGGCTCAGTGATCTGTTGACCCTTGGACTTGATGTACTTCGCCAACCCGAAGTCCACCAACTTGACGAAGTCTCCCAGACGCCTGCGCTGTTCGACAAATACGTTCTCGGGCTTCACGTCCCGGTGCACGATCCCAAGGGAATGGGCTTCGTCCAGGGCGGACAAGACTTGAAGCATGAGATGCACTGCTCGTTCGACCCCGAGCGGGCCATGGGTCGACAAGAGGGTTGCGAGATCTTTCCCGCGGAGGAATTCCATGACGAGATAGGTCAATCCGTCTTCCGTCTTGCCGTAGTCGTAGATATCGATGCTGTTCGGGTGATTCAAAGTGGAGGCAACGCTGGCTTCGCGCAGAACGCGCTCACTCATAGCGGCCGCGTTTTCGCTGTCGGAAGCAATGACCTTGACAGCAACGTTTCTTCCGAGGGGGCGCTGGATAGCCCGATAGACCTGGGCCATGGCGCCCTCGCCGACGCGTTCCAACAGCTCGATCCCGCGCGGGAGGCGCAACCCAATGCGAACGTCCCCCCGGACAAGCGAGTTGTTCATGCAGGGCCAACTAGCAAGAGTCGAGCCAGCAGAAATCGCCGAAAATCCAGGGTTTGGTGACGGGTTGGCGTCGAGTCTGGCGACGACGATCGCGGGCCGCAATCCACACCCCTACGGCGGGCCCAGCGTTCGGGATGGCCTCGCTGCCCCGCCTCACTCTTCGCCGAGCGTGTAGCCGAACACCCGGGCTTTGTTCTGGCGCCCGGTCAGCTCGTGGGCGCCGAGGTCCGTGAGCGGCAGCTCGTTGGGCGCCAGCTCCTGGGTGCGCTCCCCCAACAGCACTTGGTTTGGTCGCGCAATGGCCTCCAATCGAGCGGCCACGTTGACGACGTCGCCCACGACTGTGAACTCCATGCGTTTGTCCGAACCGACATTCCCAACGATGGCCTCGCCGGAATTGACTCCGATGCCGAGGCGGATCTCCACATCGAAGCGTGCACGCCAATCTTCGTTCGTCGTCTCCAAAAAGCGAAGCATGTCTTCCGCAGCGCGGAGCGCTCGCTCCGCGTGGTCCGGGCAAGGCTCCGTGGCCCCCCACACAGCCATGATGCAGTCTCCAATGAACTTGTCGACCATGCCCCCGTGGCGAAATACGATTTCGCTCAGCATGGTGAAGAGCTCGTTGAGCAACGTGACGATCTGCGCGGCGTCTCGGCTCTCCGCCATTGGAGTGAAGGCAACGACGTCAGCAAACAGCACCGTTACTTCTGTGCGCCGCCCCCCCAAAGCCAGAGCATGCTTGCCGCTCACGACCGCGTCTACCAACTCACGACTCAGGAACCGACTCAAGTCGCCCCGTACCTGCGCCTCCCGCTCGAGCTCCTCTTCCCCGGCCTGTAGGTCTCGCGCCATCGCACTCATGGATCGCGCCAGCTCCCCCAACTCGTCCCCTCGGGATTGCGGCAAGTCGAGCTGTGCATACTTTCGCTTGCCAATCAGCCGCGCTTGGGATGCCAGGGACAGCACCGGCCGAGTCAGGGCGGAAGAGAGCAGAAAGCCTACAACCAAGGCGCCCAGCAGTGCCGCTAGCGAAGACAACAACAGCACGCGCTCCAGCCGCTCCAAAGTGGCGTACGCCACCTTGGCGGACCGATAGCTGGCAACCGCCCAACCGAGCTCGGCAATCGTGCGCACGGCAGCAACTTGCGGTTGACCTGCGACGTTCAACTCGCCAACCACGCCGATCTCGGCTGTCCAGGGAACACCTTCGGGCAGACGCGACCAGACAGGCATTGCGGAGACGTCAGACCCCAGCTGAACCTCCGGCAGCGCCACCAGCGCGACCGCGCGGCGCTCCGAGTCTGCAAGCACGATTCGAGCCCCCTCCAGCCGGCGGAGCGCAATCTTTTTCAGCTCAGTTTGCAGGGGCTTCAGGTCTACGCGAGCGGTCACATAGCCCAGAGCTCCCTTGGGGCTCGCCCGCGGCACAGGCACGACCACCAGACCGTGCCCGCCGCGCACCACGAACGCGACGCCTCGCTCGGCTGCTTGCTTGCGCAGGGGGGCATCGCTCTTCGGTGCCTGGGCAGATGTCCCCTGCTTGGAGATCACGGTACTTATCTTGGCGCTCGGCACTTCGAACCGAACTGCATCGAACGCCTCTCGAGTCGCTAGAACCGCTCGCACACCATCGAGCCCATCGCTCTCCGACGCCGCATCGGTGCCAGCCGGCTTGGCTGCGGCAAGGGCCAACGCCTGAGCCACGGCTTGTGCATCGTTTTCAATCCGCCGTACGCGCTCAATCACCTTGCCAGAGGCCTCCGCGACGACCGCCTCCTGATGCTCGGCCTCGAGCAGGTGGATCGAATCCCGGTATTGTCGCGTCAGAGTCATCGAGACGACTCCCGCTGGCACCACTGCCAGCAGGACGAGGGCCACGACGACCTTCAGGCGGATCGAAACGCCCCGGGGGGAGGTTTCAGCGCTCGACGGGGCCATCTTTCCAGTCACGCTCGCGCCGTTCGCTTCGCTTCAAGATCTGGAATTCGACCCGTCGATTCTTAGCCTTGCCTTCCGCCGTCTTGTTGTCCGCGATGGGGCGGCGTGGCCCGAACCCTCGGGCTTCCAGACGGCGCTCGTCGACCTTGTGCTCTACCAACCAGCGCAATACTGAAAGGGCCCGGCGCCTCGATAGATCCATGTTCTTTGCCGCGTTGCCCACGTTGTCGGTGTGACCATCCACGGCAACGCGAACGATTTCCGGGTGGTCGTTCATGACTCGAGCCACTTCGGAGAGTAGCCCAAAGCTAGATGCCTCGATGCGGTCATTTCCCGTTGCGAAGTTGACTTGTTGCAGGATGACAATCTGTGAGCCTTCCACTCGAACCGCAACGGGGCAACCATTGGTCGTCTCGTCTTCGGTCTTCTTGCCACGTTCCTTCGGGCACGCGTCTGCAGCATCCACGATGCCATCACCGTCCGTGTCTGCAGGACAGCCGTGTCTATCAGGATCGACACTAGGCGCCCCGGGCACCTTTGGGCAGCGATCGTCCGCGTCGTAGATGCCATCGGCGTCCGAGTCCGGTGGGCAGCCGCGCTGCTCGGCCGGGGTGCGCGTCTCACCGTACAGCTCCGGGCAACGGTCGTCGGCATCGAGCACGCCATCCCGGTCCCGATCTCTCCGACCCGGAGTCAGTGCCGGCTTCGCTGAGCCGTCATCGATCCCTGGGCGCGCCGTCGCAGCAACGCTCGGTTCCGACGAGTCATCCCCGAAAAATCCCGGTGTGCGATCCGCTCCAGGAGCCCAAGAAAGCAACGCCACGACACGGTAGCGCGGCGTGCCTGCCGCGTCGGACAATCCCGGTCCGGCACCGAGTGCCGCATGCCACGGCCCCGTGTTGTAGCGCGCGGAAAGAAGCGCCTCGAGGTTGGTGTTCTCGGGTTCGAAGGGATCCGTCCGCGTCGTGTCGCGAGTGCTGCCCAAGAGTTCTGCGCCAAACCAGACCGGAGCGACGCGATAGGCCGCACCTGCTCTGAACGTGGTGTCGCTACCCAGGCTTGGGGTGAGGCGGCTAGGGGCGGGCTGTGAGCGACGCCCGAGCGCAACTCGATACTTGAAACGATCGCTGTCTGCACCGAAAACCACTGACACGCCGTAGCGCGGTTCGCTCGACCCCGCGTAGCTCGACTCGGACCCGCTGGGCCACCAGGCGCGCCCTTCCACGCCCACACCGGGGACGAGCTCGTCATGCTCCAGCAATGCGACCCGCAGGTCCGTGCGCATGTCCCCGAGATCGGCACCGTCCGGCGAAGCAAATCGTGACCCGACTGCGGAAGGGTCTTCACCACCTTGACTCGCATACAACGGCAGGTCGACCCCCAGCTGAACCCGCGCCCACAGCGGCATTGCCGCCATGGCGTGCAGCACCAGCTGGTGGCTCACTACGTCCCCCACCTCGGTGGAGCCCTGACGCAATACGAGAGGACCATTCGCATAGGACGCCACTACACCTAGCCTCGGCAATAGATGGCCACGCACATGCATGTCGGGAGTCGCAAACAGCGCGTCCCCGGGCACGGACGGCTCGAAGCGCTCCAAGGCACCACCTTCAGCGGCTGCAGTGGATGCGAGAAGCAACCCGGCACTCAGCATCAAAAAGATGCGCGAATGTTGCGGTGACAACACGACAGCTCGATCTATAGTGTTTTGCCGTGCGTGTCATCGATTCTTCTGTCGCGACTCTTTTGGGCGCACTGTGTGCATTGGGCGCAGCGCGTTCCGCGCAAGCCGCGCCGAAACCAACCCCCGGCTATCAGGAGCGAATATTCCATTGGACGATTCAGAAGGGAGAAACGTGTCGACTCATCGCCCATGCCCTGTACGGCTCGGAGAAGCACGCGGCTCTGCTCAAGCGCTACAACAACATCGATTGCAACAAGCCGCTTACTGAGGGGCTCACCTTGGTGGTGCCCGAAACCGTTGGCACCGTGCCCACTGCGCAACTTCGGTCCATGGCGCCAAAGGTCAAAGCGCGCCCGCCAGGTTCGGGTTGGGCGCCCGCGTCGCCCGGCATGCCGTTGTACGAAAACCACTCGGTGAACACGCTGAACGATGCACGAGCCAATATCGTCTTCGCCGACCGCACTCGGGTGTACCTAGCCGAGAACACCCTCGTCGTAATCTACGACACTGCGGCGGTGACTCGGGTCAGCAAGACGCCGCCGCCAAAAGTGGAACTCGAGACCGGCGAGGTGCAGGCAGGTCTGGCCGCACTGCGCGGCCAGCCGGTGGAGATCGCGGTGAAGGGCGGGGCGCGAGTCAGCGCCAACAGCAAGGAAGCCAGCGTTCGAAAGAAAGGCAAGCGCAGCACAGTCAGCGTATTCGACGGCAAAGCCAAAGTGCGCTCCGCTGGCAAGTCCGTGACGGTGCCGGAGAAGTTCGGCTCCGCCTTCGTCGAGAAGCAGGCGCCGAAGCCACCTCGCCCTCTACCGCCAGCCCCCAAGTACGGCCCGGATTCGTCGTCGGGCATCGTTGTCACCGAGAAGGGCAAGAGCCGCATTTTCATTTCGTGGACCGAGGTGCCTCGAGCCGTGGCGTATCGGGTGGAACTCGCACGAGACTCTAGCTTTTCGGACCTGGTGGTTCGCGAAGAAGTGACCGCAAAAGTCCGTGCCTTTCGCGCGGAAAAGCTGCCTCAGGGCAGCTATCACGTGCGTGTGCGGGCCATCGACGACGAGGATTTTCTCGGCATCGCAAGCAGCCGGCGAGATGTCACCCTAGTCGTTGGCTCCCTGTCCGGAGGCAGGATCATCGACGGAAGGATCCAGGCGAGCCCATACGCACGGTTGGTTTTCGCGCCCGACTCTTCGCTTCAGTTGGCAGTGGACGATGCGGACTTCGGGCCACTACCAGAACAGATCGATCTTCTGCAGCTCGCGCCGAAGAGCCTGTCCCTCAGGTCTCGAGGCAGCCAGAACGTCCAGCGCGTCAATATAGATTATCGAAAACCCCGCACGGAGATCACTTGGGCGAATGTCACTGCCAGGCGAGTACGAGTCCGCCTGTCGGGCCTCGACGGCGTCGATATCCCTACCCGAGTGGCTCCGAAGCTACTGAGCGGAGCACCCGGTCGAGGAGCGCAGGAGGTCCCCCTGCTGCCGGGTGAAGCCAAGGGCGAGTTCTTCGCAACCCTGTCGGAGGCGAGCCTAGGCGACGTGGAATTGGACTTGGTTGACGGTCGTGGACGCGTGTTGGGGTCGGAGACTTTGGTGGCAGATGCGCCCCCCTCTTCCCCGGATAGGCCCGATTCGAAACCGCCACCCCTTGGGCTGGTGGCTCCGCCGGTCGTGCCCTCGCCCGCGCTCAGCATCTCCTGGTGGGCCCCAAGCGCGTTTGGCTCGGGAGCCGTTGGCGCAACCGTATCTCACCAAGATTCCGGGCGTTTTCAAGGCCACGCTCGAGCTCAAGGTGCCGTGGGCGACTTGGGCGCCGACGCTCTCGTGCTCTCGGATGGCAGCGGGGATGCTCGACAGCCTGATCAAGCGGCCTGGCTAGGGCTCCGCTGGCGAGCGGTGCGAACGGATTCTGGGCTCGAACTATCGCCTGCAGCTCGGGTAGGCGTCCCAACGTCGCCTAGCGGCACGCCTACGCGGGCCGAGCTTGCTGTGGCTCTCGGCATGCGCAGCAACCAGCTGGGCGTGATCATCAACGCCGGCGGCCGCGCCGCGTTGGACGAAACCGACCAGACCACGCTCCCGGAGGCGCAGGGCTTCTTGCTGGGCGGCGGCACTTGGGACTTCCAGTCTTGGCTGACAGGGTACGCGGTGTTGGACGCGCACGTGCTGGCGCGCGACAGCGAAGCGCAGCCCCGAGGCGGGCTATCCCTCGGTCTCGAAGCTGGAAACAGCTTCGTCGCTAGCCTGGGCATGCGCGCATCGCCCTGGGAGGAGGACGGCGGACACTTCATGGGGCAGCTTGGCATCGGGGTTCGGGAGCGCTTGCCGTGAGCGATCCGCCGCCCAAACCAGCCAAACTCCCGAAGTTCACTCAGGTAACGCAGCATGCGACACACCCCGAGGTCAAACCCCTGCCCGCACAAGACACCTTGGCTTCGATCACGGAGCCTGTGCCGCCCATGGCGCCAGGGCCGAAAGCGGGTGTCATCCTAGCGGGGCGCTACCGCCTGGATCGAGAACTCGCCAGCGGCGGAATGGGCAAAGTGTTTCGAGGGCAGCACTTGGATCTCAAAGTGCCGGTTGCAGTGAAGATCTTGCACGGATTCATGGTCGGCTCCGAAGAAGCCTCGCGCCGCTTTTATCGCGAAGCGCGGGCTGCCTCGATGCTCTCGCACCCCAACGTCGTCAAGGTCACCGACTACGGAGGACACGACGGACAGCCCTTTCTGGTGATGGAGCTCGTGGAGGGCGATTCCATGGCCTATTGGCTCAATGCCCAAGCCACGCCACCTCGCCTGGCCGAGGTGCGCGTGGCCATGGAGCAGCTCGCGCGCGCCGTAGAGGCTGCCCACTCCGCCGGGATCGTGCACCGGGACCTAAAGCCGGACAACATCATGCGCACGGAGCTCACCGACGGGAGCGTGCTATGGAAGGTGGCGGATTTCGGATTGGCCCACTTGGATGACCCGAGAGACTACGGCTCGACACTGACCCAATCCGACGCCGTTGCTGGCACCCCTGACTACATGAGCCCAGAGCAGTGCCGCTCCCTCAAGGTCGGCCCTAGCACCGATCTCTATGCGTTGGGCTGCATCTTGACTGAGTTGCTTCAACTCTCGCCACCGTTCGCTGGTGAATCTGCCATCGACGTGATCTCCCAGCACATGTTCACGCCGCCACCGCCTCTAGAGCGGCCATCGGATGCGGAACCCGTGCCGGAGTTGCTCGAGAGGCTGCGCCTTCGGCTACTGGCCAAGCAGGCCCACGAGAGGCCAGGCTCCATGACCGAAGTCGTCGAAGCCATGGGCATCGCCTTCGATCCGGAAGAAAACGCACGGCTTCTGCCGAACCGAAAAGGGGAGGCGCCTTTGGGGGCTCGCAGCAAGCGGCATCCGGAGTGGGTGCAAACGTCGGCCAAGGCTCCACAACCCAGCGCCGCAACCGTCGCCGTCGTGCGCTGTGACCCGGAGGCCGAAGAAGGTGCTACCGCGAAGGTCCTGACGGCTTTGCGCGCCCACGGCTTTTCAGTCGTCGAGCCCGAGGACTCCTCCACCGCGGATATCATCGTATTCGACGCCGCTGACGATACCGCGGGGGCGTTAGCCTATCTGGAAGAGGCGCCGAGTCGCACCGTGATTTGCGCCAAGGGCATCACTGCGCCCGACGTGAATCGCTTCATCGAAGCAGGTGCGGCTGACGTGGTCCGATATCCGGTGCGCGGCGACCAGCTGGTTCGCAAGCTGGCTCGCGTCGCCCGGCTTGCCAAAAAGCAACTATAATTCTGGACACTTGCAACTCTGTAGGCACTCCCATTCCCGCTTCCTTCTCCCGTGATACAACCGGCTAGCCGTGTCATCCGTCACGACTCCCATCGAAAGCCGGCCACGCATCGCCGTGCGCACTCTGGCCGTCGAAGTCCTCGACGGGCCGGATCAGGGCGTACGGGCAGAAGCGAGCAGCGAGACCCTGAGCGTAGGGGCCGGCGAAGGCAACGACCTCAAGCTCACGGACGGTACGGTATCGAGGTTCCATTTGGAGCTCACGCGGGACGAGCATGGCGTGCGGCTACTTGATCTGGGGTCCACCAATGGCACCTTCGCGGGAGACCTTCGGATCGACAAAGGCACCGTCCCGCCTGGCTCAGAGGTCGTGATAGGCCGCACGCGCCTGCGAGTGGACGACGGAAGCGGGACAACAGCTGAACTCCACGCCGGCGAGCAGTTGAGCGAGTTGCGCGGACGCACGAAGACCATGCGCCGCCTCATGGCTCGGGTTGGTCGCGTCGCCCGCGCCTCCGTACCTGTTTTGATGATCGGAGAGTCTGGTACAGGCAAGGAACTCATCGCCCGTGCCATTCACGAGGGCAGTGACCGGGCTTCAGAACCGTTCGTCACAGTGGATTGTGCGTCCCTCGCGCCCGCGCTCATCGCCAGCGAGTTGTTTGGGCACGAGAAAGGCGCTTTTACCGGGGCACATCGACAGCACATCGGCGCCTTCGAGCGCGCTAGCGGCGGCACGCTGTTTCTGGACGAGATCGGGGAATTGCCGGCAGAGCTGCAACCGCAGCTCTTGGGCGCCTTGGAGCGTCGGCGTTTCCGCCGAGTTGGAGGAAGAAACGAAATCGACGTGGACGTGCGCGTGGTAACGGCAACGAATCGGGACCTCCGTGGCGAGGTCAACGCGGGCACGTTCCGCCTCGACTTATACTACCGCATCGCGGTGGTCGTGCTGAAGATCCCACCATTGCGGCAGCGTACAGAAGACATCCCGCTTCTAGTCGAACACTTTCTGCGCGAAGCGGGCCACGACGGCTCCGTGGAGGAAGCCGTTCCTACGGAAGTATTAGCCCCGCTATCGACATACCGCTGGCCCGGCAACGTGCGGGAACTACGCAACTGGGTCGAGGCAACGCTGGCGATGGGAGAGTCCCCTGAACTGCTGGATGACATGGCCCCGACAGCGGGCGGTGACTGCATTCAGGACCGCGTAGTTGGGTTGCCGTACAAGGATGCTCGGGAAGTGGTGTTGAACGACTTCGAACAGCGCTACTGCACCCAGCTGATTGACAAAGCTGACGGAAACGTAACCCAAGCGGCGCGCGTGGCGCGCATGGATCGCTCCTACCTGATCAAGCTACTGCAAAAGCATGGGCTCAAGTAGGAACCTGACGAAACAGGCGCATGACGGCGCCTGCCAACTGCGACGCGGTGGAGACGCTGAGGTTCAGATGATCGTCGGTGGCGCCACTCGCGCCAGAGTGGGTCACGATCTTGGCCCTGGGAAGGCGCGCACGCGCTTCCGCAGCGGTAGAGCCCGGACACACGAGAACCGCGTCCGGTTCAGAATCGAAGTCAGCAACCGCTTCATCCAAATGGTATGCGACGGAAAGCTCGGCTACGGGTGCCAACAGGTTTGTGATACGCCTAGCGCGCCGTGCATCCCCTTCGAGGACCACGACGCGCGGTCGAAGGATCAGTTGGGCCACCACGTGTCTCCCACCCTTGTTCCGGGCTAGAGCAGCGTGTAAACGAGGCTGATCGCGGTGATCGTGTCCGTTTTTTCAACGCCAGGTAGGGGGTTGTTGTCGTATTTCAAACTGAAGGTCGTGGCTAGGGAGAACCCCTTGCCGACGGAGGAGCTGAGGCCCACATCCCAGTTCAGCCGAACATTGTCGGTGTCTTGCACGTCTTGTAGGTATTCGATGCCGGTATTGAAGCTTACATCCTCACTGACGTTGTTGTCGTAGCCAGCGAACAGGCGGGCGTTGTGGCGGGTCTCGGTCTTGTCCAGGTTCTCGCCGGCTGCAGCTGCTGCCGCGAGGTTTTCGTCTCGGCGCACGTCGTATTGAAGGTCGTAGCCACCTTCGACCCAGAGCTGCTGAGATTTCTCATCAATGAAGTAGTAGGCAACGCCCGGGTCGACGTTCAAACGAAGATCCAGACCCTGAAATCGATCCCGTCGCCCAGAAATCGCGAGGAAGAGCGCGACCCCCTCGGCGACGAATCGGTCGAAGCGCACTTTGCCCTGGAAGTTTTCGACCGTCGTCTCCGTGTCCGAGTCCGGGTCTGCTGCAGCGCGAGCATAGTTTGCCGCCGCGACGGCCGAAAACTGGTTAGGGCCCCGACGCAAGCGATACTTGGCCGCGGCAGTCGCGGCAGTTGAGCGCGCATTGCCGGTCGTGATGAGCGCACCCGCGGAGATGTTGGCCTCCGCTGTGTCTTTGTCTTCGTCTTCGTCCTCGGCTTCGACGGGTGCCTCGAATCCGGAAGTGGCGACATCTGTGGATCCACCGGTAGCGGCATCCTGTTTCATGAGTCCTTCAGGCTGCTCTTGGGCGCTGGAAACAGAGGCAAGCAGCAGTGCGGTGCCGAATACACCGAGCGAAGTCGCAAGATTGGTGGTCATCTAATCGTCCTTTTCAGATCGGGCGGTCAGCCAGGAGCGGATTCGGGGCAGCGTCATGCAACAGGCGTGCCGAGCAGTTTTTGCGCTTTTGTCGTTGAAAATCGCGCCAATCCGCCGCGGACTGCAGGCGACGGGCCGCGGACTGCAGCCTACATTTTCGGCGAACCTTCGGAAATTTTTCGGCTAAGACCCGAGGGAAAGTACCTGGCACGACTTCTGCGTAGGATGCCGCCCCGAGCGCACCAGAACCTCCAATAGATGGGACCAAGATATGCGGACAGTGACTACTGCTTTTGTGGCTTTGGTATCAGTAACGGCAACCAGTACAGCCTTCGCGCAGGCCGACGCCGGTGGCAGCGCATCGTTTTCATTCTCTTCGGATAGCGGTGCTTCGTCGTCGGCAGAGGGTGATGCGAATGCCAAGGGCTATATGTCGAAATACCGTCCCGAGGACGGATTGGTTGAGGTAGGCATCTTTGGCGGAGTGTTGTTTCCGTCCAAGGATCACAACTTCCAGGACGAAGCTCGGCCTCACCAGGCCTTCAAGAGCATCGCACCCGATATCGGGCTTCGGGTCGGCTACTACCCCCTGTCATTTCTCGGAGCCGAGCTCGAAGGCGCTGTCATGCCGACGCGTACGAAAGACGATGACGAGTCTGCTGGACTATGGGCGGTTCGAGGTCACGTCGTCGGCCAGCTGCCGATGTACAGCATCGTGCCCTTCATTGTCGCTGGCGGAGGCCGCATGGGCGCCGGAAGCGATTCCATGGGCAGCGATGGTGACCCGGCGATCCACTTTGGCGCGGGCGTCAAAGTGCCTCTGGACGACTTCATCTCGCTCCGCCTGGATGTTCGAGACAACCTGACCCAGAAGAACGGAGCGTCCGATGGCACCCAAACCCACCATCCCGAGATTTTGGGAGCGCTGACCTTCACTCTGAATCGCAGCCAGCCAGAAAAGAAGCCTTCGGACACGGACAAGGACGGCTTCGCGGACGATCGGGATGCCTGTCCAACCGAGCCAGGGGTTGCGCCGGATGGATGCCCAATCCGTGACGGCGATGGCGACGGCTTCCTGGACCCGGACGACAAGTGCCCGACCGAAGCAGGCGTGGCCCCGGACGGCTGCCCGATCCGCGACACGGATGGAGACGGCGTCAAGGACGATCAAGACAAGTGCCCAACCCAGCCCGGAATTCCTCCGGATGGCTGCCCGGATCCGGATCCCGACAAGGACGGAATCGTGGGCGAAGCTGACAAGTGTCCGACTCAGCCAGAGACTGTGAATCAGTACGAAGATGCGGACGGCTGCCCGGACGAGATCCCGGAGAAGATCAAGAAATTCACTGGTGTGATCGAGGGCATCGAGTTCGACGTGAACCTGGCCACGATTCGGGCAAAGTCGAAGCCTACCTTGGACGGCGCGGCAGAAGTCTTGAAGGAGTTCCCGAAATTGCGTGTGTTGATCACGGGACACACGGATTCGGACGGCGCCCGCGACCACAACGTGACCTTGTCGAAAGCTCGCGCAGATTCGGTCAAGAAGTACCTGGTGGGCAAAGGCGTCGAGGAGTCACGAATCGAGACTCGGGGCGCAGGCCCCGACGAGCCCCGTGCACCCAACGACACGAAGGAAGGCAAGCAGAAGAACCGTCGCATCGAGTTCAAGCTGCTTCGCTGATAGCGGGGCTCGCCCCGAGGCATGGCGCCCGCTCCCCACCAGTGGTGCGGGCGCCGCATCTTTTGTGTTGATGGGTCGGGCCAATGTGGGAGCCGGGTCCGAACCACCTCACGGGGTCTTTAGGACCCGACCGAACAGGAACTTCAGATAGCGTCCCTCTGGGTGCTGCGCCAGCAGCGGGTGATCGCAAGCGTGGCCGGCGTCCCCAAATATTTGAAAGCGGCGGCGAGCGCGAAGTGCCGCCTCTGCGACAACACGCTGAAACGCAGCGGGTTCGACCTGGGCGGTGCAGCTGGCAGTAGCCAGGAATCCCCCCAACTCGGTCAGCCGCAAGACCGAAGAGTTCAGTTTGCGATATGCTTTCAACGCCTGACTTCGATGCTGCCTGCGGCGTGCGAAGGACGGCGGATCGCAGACGATCAAGTCCCAGCGACAACCGTCTTGTCGGGCGGACTTGGTCCACTCGAAGGCATCCGCGACCACGAATTTGTGCGTGTCTGGGTCCAACCCATTTAGCCGGAAGTTTTCTCGCGCCGCCTCAACCACACCCGGAGCGACGTCTACAGTAGTGACATGCCGCGCCCCGGAGCGAGCGGCATAGACGGAAAACGCTCCCGTGTAGGAAAAGAGGTTCAGGACGTTGCGTCCACCGGCAAAGCGAGCAACCACGCTCCGGTTGTCTCGATGGTCCAGGAACAGCCCAGTCTTCTGTGCTTGCTCCAAGTTGACGCGGAAGCGAATCCCATTCTCGAGCACGACGAGATCCCTCGGCAGCGACTTGCCCCGCAGAAGCTCGTCTTCACCTCTTGCCTGATCGTGGCGCTTGTGAGCGACGCTCACCGGCGCGAGCAGATCCGCGATCCCGAGTTCCACCCAGCGCACGACTTCATCCAGACCATCGGCGTAGCTCGCAATCACGGCGTGCTTGCCATAGATGTCGACAGTCACACCCGGCACCCCATCGCCCTCGCCAAAGAGCAATCGAAACGCTGTCGTATCCTCGGACAGCGCGAGCCGGCGCAGAGAAAGCGCGTCTTGCAGCCGCGCGCGTACCCACGCGGCGTTGGGACGGTTTCGCGTGGAGAAGATGCGCAGCGCGATGGCGGATTCGCTACTCCAGAGCCCCCACGCCAGGCTTTCTCCCGCGCGAACTCGTAGCCACGATCCCGATGCAGCGGCGAAACCCCGTGGGATGTGGTCCCGGTAGATCCACGGGTGCCCTGCCCGCAGTGCGTGCTCCATATCTCCGGCCAGCTCGAGAGTCCGAACGCTCACTCGCAGGATTCTGGCACGACACCAGGCGACGGCGCGGAGAATACGACTAACGGCAAGACCTCATCGTCCCAGCTACCCGGAAGGTCTGAATGCAGAATTGGGGCGGCCACGTTTCTCGGAAGCCGCAAGAGGAAGCGACAGCCACCAGCGGAGACCTCCAACTCATCACCCAAAGACCGAACCTGGACCTCCACAGCGCAGCTCGCAGGTGAATACTTCGCGGCGTTAGATAGCAGGTTGTCGAGCACCTGGGGCGATCCGGGTCGACTAGCACCTCGAATCGATGTCAAAGGAGTGCGGAGCTCGTGATTGACCGTGGGGACAAACTCGTCTTTGAGCCGCTCGACCTGCTTACGCTCCGTGATGTCTCTGATCACGCCCGTAACCTTGTGTCGACCGGCTACGTGGAACTCGCTCACCACAAGGTCCATGGGGAAGGTCGTCACGTCCTTTCGGCGACCTTCGACCTCGCGTCCGACACCGATAATCTTGCGCTGACCCGTTGACAGGTAGGTTGCGAGGTAGCCGTCGTGCTGCTCCCGGTGGGGCGTGGGCATCAGTACGGAAACGTTCCGACCCAAAAGCTCCGCCGGCTCAAAGCCAAAGAGCGCCTGGAGGGCTGGGTTCGCCGCCTCGATAATACCATGGGTGTCGATAGTGACAATGACATCCGCGGCGGTGTCTAGACCTCATATCATCACCCGACTGGCTCAGCATTGTCAGCCGAGGCCAAGCATAAACCGCTGGCCCGCGCGGACTTAGAGGCCGCGGGTACAACAGACTCTTGCGGCGACGCGCTGGTCTTGCGATCTTGGGGTGGTGCCTTCCTCCAGCCCCAGCAAGCGCGGCAAGTGGTGGCTGCGCTGTCCGAGCGGAGACACTCCCCTCACCAGCACAGAGTTGGTGGCGGGTCGCGACCTCGGTTGCCACCTTCGCTTTGGTGAAGACGCGCTCGTCAGCAGAACACATGCTCGCGTGTTTCTGGAGGACTCTCGGGTGATCATCGAGGACTTGGGGAGTACCAACGGCACGTTCGTCGATGAGCAGCGCATCAGCGGGCGGCGCGAATTGACCGCCGGCGCGCGAATCCGAATTGGCACCCAGTTGCTGTGGCTTTATCGCGGCGAAAACCCACCTCGTGGCGCCCGCAACGCCACGACTTCCGCGGAAGTGCCCCGCCATCGGCAGCGCCAGGACTCAGACAGCAATACGACGGGCAGCGCGAGCGTCTTTGCTCTCCTTGGCCCCACCGCTGAGATCGCTCTAGAGTCGGGTCAGACCGACGAGGTGCTTCGAATTCTCGAGCCCTACATGGATCAGATTCTGGGCGACGCCCGACGCAAGCGCGCCATTGATCCCGAGGTCGTGATCCAAGCCTACGAATATGCGCTTCGTCTCGCCGAAGCCACGGGGCACGGAGCCTGGATCGACTACCTGGTCGAGTTAGCAGGGGAGTGTGGAGTCGCGGTCCCTCGAACAACTTCGGATCGTCTGGAAGCCGTTGCGACCAAGGTCGACAGCATCGAGCGAGACTGGCGCCAACTCGCTACTCGACCCGCCTGAACCGACTCGGCAGCAACCTTCAGCCCTTGCCGACGAGCTTCTTCAGGGTGTCGAAGTCCGAATCCTCTACGGCTCCTGCGAAGGCACAGCGGATCTTGCCGGTTGGGTCGACCAAGAAGTGCGCTGGCAGCTCCGGGTCCTCGCCCAAACCAGCTGCTTTCATGAAGTCCGTGCGCCCCTTCCCTTCCCTCAGCCAAAGGGTGCTGCGAAGCCCACGCCTGGGCTGCGACGCCAGCAATTCTCTCAGCTGCCGTTCGTCGTCATCCAAGGACACGAAGGCGATGCGAAACGACAGTCCTTGCTTGCGCAGCTCTGACTCCCAGCCCTTGAGCCGGGGGATCTCTTCCTTGCAGGGAGCACACCATGCGGCCCAAAAGTTCACCCAGACCCAGCCATCGCCGGAGAGCTTTTTCGGCGCAGCGGGCGCCCCTTGCACAGCGGCGCTTTCGAAGGTGGCGAGCGGAACGTCGCGACCAGACGGGTCCAGCTTGCCCTGACAGAGCACCCGTTTGGGCTTCGGAAGCTCTGCCTTCTTTTCGCTCGCTTCGGGTTTCGAAGGTGTGACCGCAGCCGACGCCACAATCGCCTGGCTACGAGACCGGGTTGCCGTCGGCGACCCTGGCTTCTTGTCGTCGCAGCCGAGCTGGCCGCTGAGAATCGACGCCGTCAGAGCCGTCAGAGCCGGCAGTCGACCCAGGAAACGAAGGCGGTTCGGTTGATTGCGTCGGCGTCGCATTTTTCGGTCGGTCGCGAATTGGGCCATTCGCAGTACTCCTTGGACAATTGGGCGAATTCGTTTCCAAGCCACAGCAACCCCACCTTCTTCTCGATGTCCGGGTCCTTGGAAAGCTCCTTCAGAGCGTACATGACCGAATTGGCGCGACGGTGGGAAAGCGCCCGATTTTTTTGTGGGGTTCCCGTCTTGGATGCTCGGGCAACGACAAAGAAGTAGCGCGCCCCCTTGCGATCCGTGAATCGCTCCGTAAGCAGCTTCCTGGCAAGTTGGTCGAGGTCTTCCTTGCCCACATCAAACATGATCACTCCGCCGCGTTCCTTGAGCGGGTGAAAGAGCTCGTTGAAGTCGGCGTCGCTGATGGAAGCGAAGGTCTTTACGTCCGCTGGCTTGCAGCCGCGCCGCGCTTCCGTGGCCAGGCCGCAGGAGTGCAGCACGCGCTCCAGGACCTGCTTGAATCGGGGCGTGCAGTAGGCAACTTCTGCATCAGCCGCCACCGCGACCTTGCGTTTCTCCGCCTCGGGCGTCAACAGTCGCTCCCCAGCCTTGGCCACGTGTTGCCGAACCCACAGCGTCGACCCAACGAGCAGCAGCGCGGCGACAACACCACCAACGACTGGCGCGACGACACGCGCGCTCACTGTAGGACCTCCGGAGCCAGATGCTTCAGCGTGTAGCGAAGCCCAATGTCGGTGTCTTCATCACAGATCCGCGTCTTGTCCAGGTACACCTGCGGCGTTGACACGGGAACCGCATTGGCCACAGCAAAGTGTAGGTGAGCATTGAGCCGCGTCTTGGTCTGTGGCTTGTCGATGCACTTGCCCATCTCGGCACCCCAGCGCTGCACGATTGCGGCCTTCAGCACGGCCTCACCGGCCTTGCCAGCACGGCCGAGACGCTCTTGTTCGTCATAGGACCATTCCAGAACTTGCATGCTGCGAGCGCCTCCACAGATGACGGCCTTGCTCAGAGTGCACGCCCCCGGATGCAAAGGTGTATCGAGCATCCAGTTGCAGGTCGGGTCGAGAGGGAAAAGTGCAAGTTTGATGTCCAGCCGATCGAGAACGCCCTCACCTTTCAACCGGGCATGAAACGCTTTGCAGGTCGGGCACAAAGGATCTTCGAAGAACAGGGCTGGTTTGACCGGGCTACGGCCGGGCAGATGAACCAGCTTGTCCTTTTCTCTGGGCTGCTGTTTCAATTCCCCGCAACTGGCAAGATAGGGACGGTGGTCGGGCACGGTACTGGCATACACCACGCCGGGCAGCAGCGTCACCGCCGCCAGCGCAGGCAACCACGCCAGCACGAGAGCAAAGCTACCGGCCTCTCGTGGCTGCCCTTCCTTCGTCAACTCTCGCAAACCCGCCAGGCTCGCCAGAGCTCCCACCGCGAGCAAAAACGACGCGATGTAGATGCCGACGCAGGTCTTGCAGAATGTTCCGAGGCGCGTGGCGGAGATGATGAACATCCCGATCGACACCAGCGCTGGTGTGATCCCGGTCACCGCGAAGAAGAGCACACCTCTGCGAGGCGCGTTCGGCCCGGCCACGGCCAGATAGACCGCGAACCCAGCGAAAAAAGAGAAGGCACCCACGGCAAAGAGTGAAATCGGAATGCCACCCCAATACGTATCTCGGAGGATCGAAGAATACGAACTGTACATCGCCGTTCGACACGCTTCAGCTTCGGAGGTCGCAGATGCCCCCGGGATGAAGCTACAGGTCACGTCGTGTAAGCGACGGTCCAGGTGCGAGGCGTAGTCCAAAGTGGACGTCATCGCGAAAACCAGGCCGACAACGGCACCCAACGCGGCCACAATTGCAGACCCTCGAGTATTCATGGCGCCCACTCCACGGATTTTCGTGCCAGACAGGACTCCGTCAGGCGCGACGGCACATGTAAGATCGTGTGGCACGATGTCGTCAACTCGGGACGCTTGGCACAAATGTGCCAGTCTGGGATCCGAGATCAGTGGGTTTATGTAGGATATGCGCTGAGATCCGGCATTTATCGACGGCACGGCGTGTGCATCTCAACAGCGTGTCGTAGAATCTCCGAGGAGCAGAATCATGCTAGCCCATTCACTCCGCCGCCACGCGCCTCTTCTTGCCCTCGCCGCCCTCACCTCATGTGGCGCCCAAGAGGGGAGTTCAGACGACAGGAACAACTTCGGTGCGGGGGCGGCATCCTCCGGTGGCGCAGGAGCAGGGGGCACTCCCAGCAAGTGCACGGACTGCACCCCTATCGGGGACGGCAGTGAGGAGAGTGGCGGCTACTCGGAGGCAGAGGACGTCACGGCCGCAGGGGCCGCCGGAGGCAGCTCCAGCCTCGACGAGAGCTGTGGGCTGCTGTCGGGCAAGTCACGAATCATCGAGAGCTCTCTCGGCAGCGGAAGCAGTTTCGCCAGTGCTGAACTCACGCGGGAACTCTTGATGCAAGGAATCGCTCCGCTGCCGCAGCACGTGCGAACCCAGGATCTACTCAACTACTACCCACCGGACTTCGACTCGCCAATGGCGCCCGCCAACGGAGCGGATCCCAACGCGCCGAAGATCATGGTGGAAATGGCCCCCCGCTCAACCAGTGGCGGGCAAAACTCACCCACGGAGTACGACCTCTTCGTCGCAGTACAAGCACCCAACACTCAACTAGTGTCGCCCCCGGCAGTCGTGGTCGTGCTCGATACGTCCCAATCCATGACTCCGGAAGGGCTGGAGCGCGGGAAGTACGCGGCGGCCTCTCTGATCAGCAAACTGCCAGAAAAGACGGCGGTGCAAGTCCGCACGACGGATGCCTCGGCGAAGCTGTCCGCGGAGCCGGGCGCGCCCCGGGATCAACTCTTAGCGGAACTCGCAGCGATCTCGATTTTGGATGGTGAGCGCCCCTTTGCCCAGGCTCTTGTGGACGCCTACGCGAGTGGCCCGCTAGCCCAAGGAACTCGGGTCTTTGCGATCACGGATGGAGCCGATGCGCCCGGTACGATCAGCTCGGATCCGATCGCTGCGGCCGCCGAAAACCTCGATGTGGTGCTCAACAGCATCGCGGTCGGCCCCGCTCTCGAGGAGCCCGCGTTGCCGGGAGCGGGCGCACATGGCGACCGCTTTTTCCGCGCCCTGGCCTGGATCGGGCGCGGTCACTACATGTACTTGGACAAGGCGGAAGAGGCTGACACCGTCTTCTCTCAACATTTGCCCGCGATGCTGCAAACCGAGCTGCGTGACGTGCGCGTAGAACTGCTGCTGCCTTGGCACTTCAGCATTGTGCGCAGCGCTTCCGAGCAGACCGTCAACTTTGCACAAACCAAACCTCAGAACATGGGCGCGGGAGCCGTGGCCAGCTTCCTGTATCAGCTGCGAACCTGCGACGGCAAACTGCCGACCTCGTCCCCACAAGACATCACCATCACCGTGCGCTACAAACGACAGGATGCGGAGTTCATCGACGTCCCGATCGTCGTGAAGCTGCAATCCCTGTTCGACGCGCCCAACCACCAGAAACTGAAGCGCGCCTTGGCAATCCAAGCCTATGCCGAGTCCCTCAAGACCTTGGACAAGCGCCGGCTAGCTGACGCCAAGGCCAAATTGGACAGCGCTGCTTCCGCGTTCCCGGACCCGGTGCTGATGGGGCTCTCAAACCTGCTCGCCCAACACCCGCTGTTGCCCTCGCCCTGAGGACAGCGCGCTGGGGGAATCAGGAGCGGTGCGACCCTATTTCTGACCCGCGATGATCTTCTTGGCGTAGCGGCGAGCGGGATGGCTCTTGGGTGACGCGGCCAAGAAGCGCTCGAAAATCGGCTTCGCGTCGGCGGGCCTCCCTAGGAAATCCGAATACAACACACCAAGGTTGAACAGCGCATTCATGTTCTTCGGCTCACGCTGCAGTACCTGCTTCAGGACGTTTTCGGCCTCCTGGTAGGGCCCCTTCTTGTCCCGAGAACCCATTCCACGTAGGGACGCCGCCAATCCCAGCTGCGCCGCCGTGTCATCCGCTTTGACCGCCAGCACCCCACGGAACTCCTCGGCCGACTTGTCATAGACGCCGGCCTGCAGGAGCACAGTGCCAGTGTTCAATCGAGCCGTCGTGTCCTTCGGGTCCAGGCGACTGGCCTTTGCAAAGTGCCCAAAGGCGACGGCGTCATCACCCTTCTTGAGAGCAACCAGCCCTGCCGTGCGTTCCGCCACCGCATTGTCGGGCTCGGCCTTGAGCGCCTCCTTGACCAGCAATTCCGCAGTATCGATCTCGCCGCGCTGAAGGTGAGACATCGCCAGCTCCGCCAGAGCATTGGGGTCGCTCGAGCGACGCACCAAGACCTCGCGAGCGTGTTTGATGGCCTGATCGACCTTGCCCGACTCTCGCAACGCGCTCACGAGGGAAGTCCGAGCAACAACGGCTTTGGGGAACTGCTTGACGAATTGGCTCAGCACATCTGCGGCGCCGCCCGCGTCTCCTTGGCGCCGACGCACTTCGCCAAGGGCAACCACGACGTCTTCAGCGTTGGGTGCCAACTTGAAGGCTGCTGCCAGCTGCTTCTCCGCGCCGTCCAAGTCGCCGCCTTCAGCCAACAAGACCCCCAGATCGTAGCGTGCCTCCCAAAGGTTCGGATCCAACTTGACGGCCTCTCGAAGCAACTTGATGGCTCTGCCGCGCCCACCCCGCTCTTTTGCGGCCGCCACGCCCTGAGCCATCTTGCTGACGGCTTGCGGATTGGCGGGTGGCAGTGCCGGCGCACTGGCGCTCTTGGAACCGCCGCCGCAGCCAACCAGTAGCAAGAGCGCGAGGATGCTGCCGAGTAGCCGGGTCACTTCTTGGCTCCTTTCTTGGCGTCCTTCTTGTCGTCCTTGTCCTTGTCGTCCTTGTTGCCTTTGTCCTTGTCATCCTCGTCGTCTTTGTCCTTGTCCTCCTTGCCCTTGTCGTCCTCGTCCTTTTCGAGCTTCAGCTTGTCCTCGACGGGCTCGAGGGGGATCAAATAGGCCTCGCTTCGCCGTGACTTCGTCCGCCGCGTCCCATCGATGAGCTCCGGGAACTGGGAGGGGCCCTTGGAGCGCAGCTCAAAACCAATCTCACGCAGGGGCGGGAAGAGCTCGGAGTTGAGCCGTCCGAGGGCGGCACGCATCTTCGCAGTCCAAGAGTTGTAGATGCCGAGTTCACGGGCTTTGAGCCACCCGCTTTCATAGGCTTCAATTGCCCGCTCCTCGATTGGGATGACGAACTCTTCGATCTGCTGCTTGTAAACTTCCTTGTCGCCCTTGCTCAGGGCGTCAGGCGGCGGTGAATTGAGCAACGCCTTCGAGAAGGATTCATAGGTGAATCCGATCTGGTACAGCGCTGCGGTCGTCCACTCCGCTACGCCAATCTCCGCGGTGCTAAGGAACGTATCCGCCGCCTTCTTGAGCAGCGCGCTCTTTCGCTTCAAGCGCTTCTTCAACTGCTTGACGTCCCCTTCGATCTTGACAGCTTCGTACTCCGCTAAGATCCGTTCGCCCTGCAGGTAGCGCGCTTTGGCGGCGAAATACTTGCCGCTGTCGTCCATTGCGCCTTTGCGCTGCTTGTAGACGCGCAGCGCGTTCCTCAGGGCATTGCCTGCGCCGCGCTCATCCTTGAGCTTCACCCGAACCGTTGCCAACCGCGCGTATGCCTCGACCTGGCTCGACGGGCTCCGGGCAGACCTCGCGTACCGGGCGTACAGCTTGGAAGCGTCCTTCCATTTCTCGGCCTTCTCGTGGGCCTTGCCCATCAAGAAAGTAACCTCGTCGGCCGCCTCGTCCCGAGAGTACAAACGCTTGAACTTGTTTCCGCTCTGGATCGCCTTTGCATGCTCGCCCACCGTGGTGCGCAGCAGCACGGCATTGAAGGCCGCGTCCTTGTGGTGCTCGAACTTGGGGAAGTTATCTACGATGACTTCGTGATAGTCCGCTGCGTCGCTGAACAAGCCAATCTCTTGGTGGGTCGTCGCGGCTATCCAGAGGCCCTGAGCCGCCTCCGGGCGTGACTTGTGGTCGCTGATCAACAGCGCGGCTGCAGCCTTCATCGTCGTGAGATCTGCAGCGCGACGAGCGCTAACTTCCGCGTTCACCGCAGCTTGCGCAGCGCGGGGCTCCTTGGGGAACTCCTTGGCGGCGCGAAGGTATGCCGCCGCAGCCTTGTCATGCCTCCCGCCTTCGGCGTGCTGCTCGCCCTGCTTGAACACGGCTTGAATGATCAGCGTATTCAACCGGGCCTGGTGTTCGGGCTTCAGAAACGCCGGTGTCTTCTTGAGCCGCCGCGCCCAAGTTTCGATGTTTTCGTAGTCCTTGCTCTTGTTGAAGGAATCGAGGATCAGCTCGCCGGCACCGACCGCGTACGGACTGCGCGGGTACTTCTCCAGAAGAAGTCCCCATTGGCGCACGGCGGGATCGTAAACCTCGTAGTCGTAGTAGAGCTTGCCCTGGCGGAACAAGAGCTCGGGAACATCCGGATCGTTCGGATAGGTGGAGACATAGAGCTCCATTGCTTCCGTAAGTTTCTTGTCGAGGGGAGACTCCTTCTGCTTCTTGCCCGCGGCCTTGGCTGCCTCGAACTCTCTGACCCGCGCGCGCTCCAACGCGGACAGTGCGTTGTAGAGAGCATCTCGATTCAGCTTGCCTTTGGGACGCAAGCGTACGGCTGCGAGGTAGGAATCTGCCGCCTTGGACTCCTGCTCGAGATGATAGAAGTAGATTTCCGCCAAGTTGTAGTGGACGTCGTAGGCCTCTTTGCGCTTGCCGAAGCGCGAAACGTATACTTCGTAGAGGCCGGCCGCGCCGGCAAATTCCGCACGACTCGACTTGTCCGCCTGAGCCTTGGCGTGCAGCCCCATTGCGTCTTCGCGCAGTTGCTTCTCGACAGCTCGCTCAGCTGCCGCCAGCACCCTCGGCTTCTGCACCCGCGTCCAGGCACCTGCCTTCTTGCGCTTCTTGCCCTTCTTTCGCGCGGGGGGGACGTACTCCTTGATGATCCACTGGTAGTCACCTTGGAGCTTCTTCCAAGACTCCATGGTGGAGTGCCCCTGGGCGATGGCAAGCGCATTCTTGTAGGCCCCCGGGTGCATCGGTTCGAGCTTCAGAAGCAGGCGGTACGCCTCGATTCCTCGCTCATAGTGGGCCTGCTCGTAGAGGGCATCCGCCAAAGCCCGGACAATTCGACCCGCAAACTTGTCGCCCCCTGCCTGCACCAGGAATTTGTGCATGTCTTCGGCGCGGTTCTTTTCGTCTTCGACGAAGACGGCCACGAGGTTCTTGAGTGCTTCCCGTTGAAGCTCGTCGATTTCGTCTTTGGACTTACCTCGCTTGCTGGCGGCGTCCGCGGTTTCCTTGAACACGGCCAGAAAGCGCCGCGCGGCTTCCGCCGTCTTGCCTAGACGCCACAGGCACCACGCGCTCTTGAACAGAGCGATATCGTACAGCTGGCTGTCCTTGTGGCGCAGGACCAGCTCGTATTCGTTATACGCGGTCTCGTAATTCGGGAAGTCTTTGGTAAACTCGTACTCGGCACGAATCATATGCGCATCAGGCACGAACCGGCTCTTGGGAAACCAGGCGAGGATCTTATTGAACCGCCCGAGAGACTCCTCGAACTTGCCCTCTTCATTGGCCAAGAAGCCGTCGACGTAGAGCGCTAGGTCGTACTGTCGAAACGTTTTGTGGTTCTTGAGCACACGTAGGAACCGAGAGCGTGCTTTCTTGTAGTTAGGGGCCGGCGGCTCTCCGCGCTGGTCAGCTGGCTTCTTCTCCCAGCGGTTGAACTCGACGAGGAAGTCGTCCCGCGCCTGTTCCCACTCCAGCTCGCCGAGGCGTAGCAGAGCTTCCGGAAGCTCCCGCGCTGTCTTCGGGGACTCGTTGACGAACTTCTCGAGCAGCTTCAACGCTTGCTTCCGCAGCCGCTTCTGTTGGCCCACGTTCCAGGCGATCCTTGCGTCGATCTTTCGGTCCAGGGATGCCCGAAGACGTTTGGGGATCTGCAGGGACACCCGGGTTGCCCGGGCGTCTCGCTTCTTCTTCGCCGCTCTCTTCTTGTGGGTGGGTCGTTCTCGCTTGCCGAGCTTGCGCTCTCCGACGGGCTTGATGCTGCTCTTCTCCCCCTTCATTGAGGGGGCGGCTGTATCCGCCTGCGCAAAGACCTGGCCGACACACAGAAACAGCGCAAGCCCAAGAGCAACCGCCTGTCTCATCGCAGCCCCTCACCGCCAACGTACTCGTCCTCCCAGTCCTCTCCGTCGAAGGGCCAGTACTCCTCGTCGTCCTGGAGGTAACGCTGTGCATCCAGTGAGTCGACGATGGTCTGGGGCAGGAGCCCCTGAGACAGAGCTTCCACCTCGAGCTCCAGGGCCCGCTTCTGCCCCAACACGGTTTCCACTTTGCCCAGGCGGGCACGGCGCAGCAACCTGGATAGACGTCTGTCCAGGCGGACCAAAGCATCTTTCGCCAGAGCCAGCTGCTGTCCTTCGACCAAGGTGCGTAGCTTCTCGGCGTCGGCATAAAGCCTGACGGCGCGGGCGCGGTCCTTGCGAATCACTTCCGCGAGATCCGAATCCGTCGTGCCTTTCTTCGCGGCTTTGGCAGCTTCCGGCGTCGTAGCAACACGTGCTGCCCTTGCCTTGATCTGGAGGGCTTCGACCTGTTTCGCGAGAGACTTGAGTTCGGATTTTTTGGCCTTGCTGCTACGCTCTGCCTCCCGCAGCAGTCGCTTGACCTCGGCAAGCTGCGACTCGATTCGCGCGACCTTGTCGACCGGCGACTCCGCGAGGGAGCCCTTGGCTTGAGGGCGCACGGATTTCGGCGTTGCCAGGCGCCGGCTCGCTTCGTCCAACTCGCCGAGGGCTCCGCGCAGACCCGAGAGCTGGTGGTCTAGCTGCGCCAAGCGCCGCGAAGCACGTCCGTAGCCGGCGTCCAAGCGGAGCAGCGCGCCCAGGGTGCGGACGACCTTGGCGTTTCCAGCGACGCCACTGGCAGCAGGGTCGGCCCCGGTGCGGACGGCCTCCACGAGCCGCTGAACGGCCTTGTCGTCCTTGGCGATGCGACGCGCCGTGTTGCGTACGGGTTCATAGCGCTTGAGGAATTCGCCTAGCTTTGCGTCAGCCTTGAGGAAGCGACACATGGCGAGGTCCAGATAGGCGTCGAAGACCCAAGCTTCGTCTTCGTAGGGGTGATGGACGTCAAGGGCGGTCAGCTCGTTCATCAGTTCCCGAGCGCCGTCGTAGTCTTTCGCTTCGTAGCGAGTTGTAGCGGCCTCGTAGAGGGCCTCGGGCAGATGATCCGAGTCCCGGGGCACCAAGTAGTAGTAGTAGCGGGCATCGTCGAATCGATACCGTTCGTGGGCCACTCGCCCCAAGGCGAGGCGAGCCAAATCTCGGACCCGAAAGAAATCCGTGCCACCGAAAAGCGGTGCCTTCTTGGGAGTCAGCTTTGGGTCCGCAACCTTGCAGAAGAGATTCTCGCCCTTCTTGTAGGCGCCTCGCTCCACCTCCAGCATGCCTGAGAGGTAGGTTGCTTGTGCCCAGAAACGCGAGCGGGGCGATACCTTGGCGAGCTCCGCCAACGCTTGGGCGCGCCTACCGCGCTTCTCGTGAGTTCGCCCCGTCAGGTAGGCAATGTCTGCGCGCATTTCCTCGGGCGCGCCCTTGGAGACCTTTGCCAGGTCACCCAAGATAGCTTCCGGTTGCTCACTCTCGAGGCCGAAATCGACCAGACTGCGGACAGCGCGCCTGTACCAAATATCGGATTGGCTTCCCGTCAGCAGCTTTACCAAGTAGCCGCGAGCAGGCTTGACCGCACCTCCCCGTCCCAGCGAGTCCCCGAGCAAGAACTGAGCGTTGCGCCCTTCTTCACTCGCCGCGAAAGGTGTAAACCGAGGTGACTCGACCAAGTAGACTAGGTCTCCAATGGCTTCGTCGCGACGACCATCGGCGAGTTTCGCTTCAACCTTGGAAAGCTCGTCGCGCAGGCGCTGTCTGCTGAGCGGTGTCGTGGCAGCCATCCGCCGACGTTTGAGGGCCTTCTGGTAGGCCTGGGCACCAGCGCTCATGGTGTCCGGAGCCCCGGGGTCGTTCACGTCACCGGGACTGTTCTTCTCTTTCTCTGGCTTTTCTTCCGGCCCGGGCTTCGGCGTTTCCGAAGCCTTTCCAGTCGGAGTCGCTTCCTCGGGCGGCGGCTTTGCTCCGCCCTTTTCGTCGGCGTCCCCGTAGGGGCTGTCAGACTGGCCACTGGCGGACTTTTCGCCCTTTTTCCCGGACTGCTGAGCCAGTGCACTGCCGGCAAGGCCTAGAACGATCAGGCTAGCGAACGTGCTCGATAAGATCTTCGCGGCGTTCGTCATTCGTCGACCTGAGCCCGAACGCTGACGTTGAGTTCGTACTCTCCGTCCTGGTCGTCCGGGAAGTCCTCCGCCATGTCCGAGTCATCTTCGAGCAGAATTTCGGCGAGTAGCAACTTGCTCTCGGGCACGATGATGCTCGTCTTCGTCGCCTGCCAGGTTTGGAACTCTTTGCCGCGCGAATCGCTGCGCTCGACTTCGATCCCCAGCACATGGTGACCCGGCGCTACGGCGTGCTCGTACACGACCTTGCCATCCTCAGCACTGAAGCGGGGCGGAGCTGAGTAAACCACTCCGTCATCGAGAGTCACGACGAGCTTCGTGATGCGTGCATCGTCGTGATCGTCGGTCTCGACAACCACACGGAGTTTGCTCGCGAACAGGGTAGTGGTCAGGGACGCGACACGCCCACGCAGCGCGGCGATCTCACCGAGCAGTTTGTCGTATTCGGGCGGAGGTGGTCGAGCACCTCCGTCGGAGAACTCGTTCGCCTCCGGGTTCAGGGGTGACTTGCGAACCGCGTCGTCCTTGTTTTTCCGCTTCGGCGGAGGAGGCCCGAGATCATCCCCGGGGTCGGTCGTGGGCGCCGCGGCGCCAGCGTCTTCAGTCGCGACGGGCTCCTCGTCGTCCTTTTTGCCGGCCTTGTCCTTCTTCGGCTGCCCGACGGCGACCACCGCAAGCAGTACGATCGCCAGGGCGCCCAGGACCCGGGCCAGGGGCTTCGTTTGTGCACTCACGGTTGCATACGTTAGCACGCTCGGGGCAACGCTCGGGACGCGAAAAGACCAACGATTCCAGCTGCTTGGTCGCGTGGCGGCAGGTACCAACCGAAATCACCTCAGCCCCGCTACGTGCGTCACGGGATCTGCACATGCTGAAAGCGGCAACCAAGATCCACAACGATTCGCGCCAAGCACTCCTCGTCCACCGACGAGAACGCACCTGGGGAGTCTGAATCCACGTCCAAAACCCCGAGAACTCTTCCCTCTGGGGTGACGATCGGAACGACAATCTCCGACTGCGTGCTCGCAGCGCAGGCAATGTGGTCCGGAAACGTGGAGACATCGTCGACTCGTTGGATCTCCCGAGTTGCAGCTGCCGTGCCACACACGCCCCGCGCCAGCGGTATGCGGATGCAGCCGTGTCCACCCTGGTACGGCCCGATCACGAGCTCAGCGGGCGTGGTCAGGCGGTAGAAGCCGGTCCAATTGAAGTAAGCGAAGGAGCCATGCAGTTCCGCCGCCACCGTGGCGAGCGCGGCAATCCAGTCTTGCTCGCCCTTGAGGAGCGATTCGATGCGCGCCTCGACGTCTTGGTAGCAGAGTCGCCGCGAATTGTCGTTGGCGTCAACCGCGAGCGGCATGAGCGAGTCAGCTCTTGAACGGAATGAAGAAACTAAGCCCGCCCATCAGCGAGATGTCGTTCACCACCTTGTCGACGCCCAAGGGTGCGCGATGGTTTCGAACGTGATCGCGAGCATCCAGGCGCAGTGCGAGCCAATCCAGCAGATAGAACTTCAGGCCAAACCCACCTGAACCCGTGATCCCAAGCCCGCCCGTGGCGGCGGTATCCGTCGCGCCTGCTCCAAGTGAAAGATAGAAATCGAAGCGACTGATCCCACCGCCGAGCCACCGCACTTTGCCGTAGGCCAAGGACCAAACCAGGTGACCAAGGAAGAGCTGCACGTCCTCCTCAGGAGACTCGACGAACGCGACCAGGCCCTGCTGCCGATCGATGATCGCCTGCAACAAACCGTACTTCTGCCGTGTGCGGAAATAGGAGGCCTCGAGTCCCAGGTACTCGCTGAAATGGAAGGTATAGGCGCCGCCATAGACCGGTGCGCCATCGGAAATATCGCCGGCGTACCACCCACCCATGGCGGATACTTCGTGACGCAGCGCCTTTTTGAACAAACGCGGTGTAACCCCACGATACGCGCGGCGACCGACAAGTTGCTCCTTGAGCGCCTCATCCACACACTGGGCTTGTGCGAGGGCCGGCCAGAGCATCAGCATCAGGGCAATGCCCAGCGCCGAAAAAAGGGCGTAGGTTCGGAAAAGCAAACCGCCCCGTCGGATATCACAGGATGGAGCAAAGCGGTTCGGTTTATCCTCCCGGATCGCAAGGAGGCGAGAAATTCCCATGCGTCATTGGAGCCTTCGGGCGGGCTGGGCAGCTGCAGGATTGACCTGGGCTGCCATTTCTAGCGGCCAGGGACCGCCCTCGACCGCCGCCCCCGGTCAATGCCCGGTCAACTCCGGCAGCGCCATCGCGGAGCTGGGCTGCGAGGTGAACAGGCAGCTGGGCGCCATACCCAAGGGCACCCTGGTGGTGGGAGCACCGCTGTTCACAGATGCCACACCCAAGGACTCGGCAGGACTTTCTCAGCGAGTGACCCAAGTCCTAGCTGGTCGCCTAAAGGCGGAAGCCAGTCAACAGCTCGCGAGTCTTCCCCAAGCCCGAGGTTTGGCGAGCGACCGGGGCTGGCTTCTGTTCGTCCAACCGAAACTCGAGCGAGGAAAACTGAGCGTGGTAGTGCAACTGCATTCGGTCCTACGAAGCTTTTGGGACCGAGTCCGGGCAGGCAACCCGGGCCCCAGCCGTCACGCTTTTGCTCAGCGTGAGTCAGACGCGGAGGTTCGCTCTTTCATGCCGCCAGTACCTTTGGTCGCCAAACGCATCGAGCGAGTCAAGACTGGCGAACCCAATCCAGTCGCAGTTGCCTGCGGCGACGCTGACGGGCGGGGCGACCAGGAAATCGTGTTGGTCGGCCGCCACCGTATTCGCATCGGACGCATTCGAGCAGGCAAGCTCACACAACACCGCACCTTGCAGTGGTCCAAGCTCTCCGTGCTGTCCCGAAGCCCGTTGCGACAGCCCATTGGCGGCGCCGTGATCCGCAGCGCTGGCCTTTTCGACGTGGGCGTGAGCGATCGACTGGACGCCGTGCGTATCGACGGCTCGGGCCGCATCGTGCGGCGACTCGGGCGAAACATCCCCTGGGGCGGAGGCGGGTGCGCACATGTCACCGGCATCTCCGTGCGGCCCCAGATCAAGAAGTGTCACGCCTCCGACAGAGAACCCGGTGCTGCGCGGGCTCCACGGCCTGCGGACGCAGTTGCGGGCGCACTGATTGCCTCGAAAAACGGTGAGGTTCGGGTCGTACGCGCGGCCCGGCGCGCCAACGAGGACGTCGTGGACCTCTTTGACAGCCAGGCCCGCAGCGCCCAGGCCGCTGGTGTGGGCGCTCAACTCGCCGTTGCAGACTTGGACGGGGACGGCCAGCCTGAGTTGCTCGGCAGCGCCAACACCATGACGCCCGCTGCGGACGCGCTCGTCGTACGTACTTGGCAACGAGACGGCACACTCAAAGTGAGATTCCGAGTTGGCATTCCCAGCGGCGTGTCCGCGATTGGCGTGTGTGGTGCAGAAACGAGCACCAGTATGCGCCCGATCGTGGTCGCAACAACCGGGGGAGCATGGATCCTTCGCTGACGCTCGCGCGACGAGCACTGCTGGTCGGTACCTTGGCGAGCACCGGCGCCGCCGCGTTGGGTCGAATCCCCTACGGCGGACAGCTTCGGATTTCGTTGCCGTGGCCAGTTCGAAGCCTAGATCCCCACGCTGTGGACGACGCGACCAGTGCACTCTTCAGCAATCTCTGCGCGGATAGCCTCTACGCCCTCGATTCAACCGGCAGAGTGTACCCTGCATTGGCAGATGGCATGCCGGAACGGGTGGGCAGTCAGCTGCGGATCCGGCTCCGTCCTAACTTGATGACGGCGCGAGGTCGCGCTCTCGACGCCAGAGATGTGTTGTTCTCCCTGAAGCGTGCGTCCGGACGTGGGGCTGCCGGGCCGCTTGCGGGGCTGATGCCCTTTCGAGGCGACCCCGACGAGCCCCGCGCCATTCGTGTGCGGGCAATGGCGCCAGCCCGCGCGGCCGCGCGTCTAGCGCTGGACGTGACCGCAATCGTGCCTCGGGGCTTCTCACCGACGGCACCGGATGGCACAGGCGCGTTCCGAGCCGAGCTTCGGCGCCGAGTGCTGACCTTCCGTCGAAACCTGTCTGCGGCCCGAGGCGCTTCATACCTCGATCGGATCGAGGTGCGCAGCGCCAACGACCTGAGCGAATCTCTGCGAGCTTTCGAGGCTGGGGAGACCGACCTGTCCTGGCTGGGGCAGTACCTACACAAGCCCCGTTCTGGCGCTCAGAAGCTCGATGGAGGGGTTTTTGGCTGGGTTGTTCTATTCAGCGGCGACGACGCCGGCAGCTGGGGAGCGCCGGGAATCGCCCAAGGCTTGATCGACGGGATCCCTCGCAATCAACTGACCCACCTCGGTGTGCGGCCCCTACCCAGTACGCGGGCACGTTCGTCCGCATGGGGCGGCGAACCCGCGGAGATATTGGCACCCGACGGCGCCCCACAGTTGATCGCCATTGCGCGTCAGCTCGCTTCTGTACTCGCGCGCCCCGGGCACGAGTTGCGAGCAGCGGCGCGCCCAGCGTTGGAGTTGGGGTACCGGATCCGTACCCGACGCTTTGCTCTCCGCGTAGGCTTCGTGCGTCGAATCAATGCAACGATGGAAGGCTCGCTCTGGTCCCTAGCATCAGCCATCGACCTGCGGCTGGCACGCAAGCCACCGACGGTTGCAGGCAACGACCTGCGCCGAGTGACCCGCGCCATGCGCGCCGGCGTAGTGGGCGAGCTGAGAATTGTTGGAGCGCACGACGGCCAACTCCAGCGCGTCGCTCAGTGGGATCTCGGTGCTGTCTTCCGCAAGCGCCCGTAGCGCTCCCAGGCTGCGCGGAACAACGCCACGCAAGACGCCACCGCACCGAGCCAGAAGGCGGTGTAGATCCATAGTGCCGCGGCGTGGAATCTTAGCGCATCATCCAGCTGCCCGTGGCTGATCGCAGCAAATGCCCTCGTCAGACCGCAGGTTGGGCATGGCATGCCGAATACTCGGCGGAACAAGCACGTGGGCCAAAGCGCGATCGCGCCGGAGTCCAGGCTTTCCGGAGTCACCCAAAACGACACGAACAGGCTGCCGGCGAGCACCAAGAATGCGATCCCAAATGCAAGCATGCGCAGGCTCGCATCCCTGCGAAGATAGTCCACGCTCGGGGGGCTCGTTGGTGGCGTCGTCATGCCAGCGCTAGTTTTGCATCGAACGCGCGGGGCGTCTCCTCTGGCGCCAGCCGAGGAAATGGCCATTTCTGCAACAAATGGGCCGGTGTCACAACAACAGGCGAACAAGATCTGCGCGAGAGTCTGCGCCAAACTTGGTCAGGATATTTCCAACATGAAAGCGGACCGTGCGCGGAGTAATGCCGAGCAGAGCCGCAATCTGGTCCAGACTTCGGCCCAACAGCAACAGATCCAACACACTCTGCTCTCGAGACGAGAGCCGCGCCTTGTCCACGGCTCGTTCGATTCTCCCGCGCACGACGCGGCTGACGTGAGGGTCCTCCAAGGGCACTCCTCGCACGAGCGCGACAGATCGCGAAATCCGTTGAGCGTGAGCGACCCACTGGGGCAAGGAAAGGCCGTGCAATACTCCCGCGGCTTGCGCGCTGCCCCCGCGAAGCTCCTGCACCGGGCAACCGCCGCATGGGGTGTCCGAACCCGCGAACTGCTCGTAGCAACACACGCCCAGGGTGGGGAGCCGTGTGCCGTTATTGTACACCGCGAGCAAGCGGCCAAAGTCGCGCCGCGTGGACGTCACTTCGTAGCCCAGCTGGCGGGTCATGGGCGCACCGACGGCTAGGCGCTCCAGCTTCAAGACCGCTCCGGGGCGCTTTGGGTGGACACTGAACGTGAGTTGCCGTTTGGGCGCCCGACGCATGCTGAAAGACACCAAGGCTGGCTTGCCGTCCTGCGCCGCCGCGATCGCCGCGCGCACGTCCTGGAACCGACGCTTCAATGCCGAGTGCGCCAATTGCGTCGTAGCGCCGTGGGCTTCCAGTAGCTCGACGAATCCCCCGGCTGTCGAACGCAGTTGCCCAGCACCGTCAATTAGCATGCGCGGACCGTCTGAGCTGTCTTTATCTCGCCCGAGCTGGAGCGCAGGCTTGCGCGGAGCACGCGATTTGGTCATGTGGGTCGGTCTGTAGGCAACGGTCCCCCTCACCCTCGAGAACGACCTTCGTCCGCGCACCTTGAGCGCACAACTGGCGCGGGTGACAGGGTGCCGGAACGAGGGCGAGTGCCTGCTCATCGCCACTCCGGCTACAATTTCGCGGAAACGAAGGGCAAACATCCGACCTGGCAGTTCAGCCAGGCGACACCGCATGAACAATCGGACTACGGACACAGGCGCGTGAAAGAACCGCGAATGCGCTTCCTGGTCGTCGATGACGAGCCCCTGATCGGCGCCGCCCTGGAACGAGTCTTGAGCCCCCACGGGGTGGAGCGTTGCACCAGCGTCGAAGACGCGATTCTAGTGCTGGCTCGAAACTGGCATTTTGACGCAGTAATCAGCGACCTGACGCTGCCGGGTCTTTCGGGCACGGACCTGTTCGACTGGATGGCTACCCACCGCCCTGCCCTATGCGCCCAAACCGTATTCATGACCGGAACGCCAGCGACCCCGGTCGCGAGGCGGGCCCAGGGCCTCGTTGCCCGCCCACTATTGGTGAAACCCTTCGGCCGGATGGAAATCCGCGAAGTCCTCGCCGAGATCACTCGGAGAAATCTATGAGGCTGACCTCGCTGCCGTCCAGAAACCGGGTAGGTGTTGCACCTACCCTATACTGATACACCTGACGCTCCCTAGTTTACCTACACTGCCCAGCATGCAGCATTACGACCTGTTGGTGATCGGAGGAGGCAGTGGCGGGATCGCGGCCGCGCGGCGCGCGGCCCAGCACGGCGCAAGAGTCTGCTTGATCGAGAAAGGCCGCTTGGGCGGTACCTGCGTCAACGTCGGTTGCGTGCCCAAGAAGATCATGTGGAACGCTGCGGTTCTCTCGGAATCGGTCGTCGCAGCCCGAGAGTACGGTTTCGATGTCGCGCCTGGAAGTTTCGACTGGGGTAGCTTCAAGCTGCGTCGGGACGCCTACGTCGCTCGGCTCAACCAGATCTACGCACGCAACCTGGGCGTGTCAGAGGTGGAACACATTCAAGGCATCGCTCGCTTCTGCGACCCCCGGGCGGTAGAAGTGGATGGCAAGCGCATCGAGGCCGAGCACGTCGTGATTGCCGTCGGTGGCGCACCGAAGATCCCGAAACTTCCCGGGGCCGAGCACGGCTTCACGTCGGACGGTTTTTTCGAACTCGAACGGCGCCCCGCGCATGTTGCCGTCGTTGGCGCTGGCTACATAGCGGTCGAAATCGCCGGGGTGCTCAATGCGCTGGGTAGCCAGGTAACCCTGCTGTTGCGAAAGGAACAACTGCTTCGCAGCTTCGACTCCCTACTGCGGGAAACCTTGATGGAAGAGATGTCCGCCGCAGGAGTCGGTATCGTCTCTTGCATCCATCTCGCTCGGGTCGAGCGGGGCGCGGACTCGAAGCTGAACCTGATCAGTCAGGACGGTACGCAGCATCCGGGTTTCGATGGACTGCTTTGGGCCATCGGACGCTCCCCTGCAACGCCAGCCCTGGGGTTGCAGGCTGCCGGCGTGGAGGTGGACTCCCTCGGGCAGGTCGTGGTGGATGACTTTCAGAACACGAGCGCGGCGCAGGTTTATGCGGTGGGGGACGTGACTGGCCGTGCTCAGCTCACGCCGGTCGCGATTGCCGCGGGGCGCCGTCTGGCGGATCGCGTTTTCGGCAATAATCCGGATAGCAAGCTGGACTACGACTGTATCGCCAGCGTCGTCTTTAGCCACCCACCCATCGGAACCGTAGGCCTAACCGAAGATGAAGCACATGAGCTCTATGGTCGCGACGATGTGAAAGTCTATACGACTACGTTCACGAACATGTTTCATGCGCTCACAGAGCACAAACCAAAGACCGCCATGAAACTGGTTACCATCGGCCCGCACGAGAAGATTGCCGGCATCCACGTGATTGGGCTCGGCGCAGACGAGATGATTCAAGGCTTCGCTGTGGCCCTCAGGATGGGTGCGACCAAAGCCGATTTCGACCGCACGGTAGCCATCCACCCAACGGCCGCCGAAGAACTCGTCACCATGCGCTAATCATCACGGGGCTCGAACGATCACCACACGACTGCGGCGTGGGACCCGGGCGCCGTGGGCGTGCGCCAGGGCAACCCATGCTTGACATGGAACTGCAGCGGTTTCCGCGGGGTTCAGCGCGGCGCCATGCGCAGGGCACCATCCAGCCGGATGGTTTCTCCGTTGAGCATGGGGTTTTCCACGATGTTCAAGCTGAGTTGGGCAAACTCGGCCGGGTCTCCGAGTCGAGGCGGGAAGGGCACGGTTGCTTCCAGAGAAGTCCGCGCTTCCGCAGGCAACCCCGCCATCATGGGCGTATCGAAGAGACCAGGGGCAATCGTCGTCACTCGGATACCGAACTTGGCCAGCTCCCGGGCAATAGGAAGGGTCATTCCCACCACGCCTGCTTTGGAAGCGCTGTACGCGACCTGACCGATTTGCCCGTCGAAGGCAGCGATCGACGCAGTGGTGATCATCACGCCACGCTCACCTTGCGGGTTCGGTTCGTTCTGCATCATGCGAGCGGCGCCCAAGCGAAGCAGGTTGAACATGCCGATCAGGTTCACCTGAATGGTGAGTGTGAAGAGATCCAAAGGAAACGGTCCATGCTTGCCGACCAAGCGACCCGCGGTTCCAATGCCGGCGCAACCCACCGCGACATGCACTCCACCGAGGTCCTTTTCCGCGACGTCCAGCGCGCCGTTGAGGGCGTCTTCGCTGGTTACATCTGCTTCGACAAAGCGCGCGGCATCTCCGAGCTCCTTGGCCAGTGCTTCCCCGGGCTCCTTGGCTTTGTCGGCAAGCACGACACGCCCACCCCGCTGCACGAAGGCGCGTGCGGTCGCAGCGCCGAGTCCAGATGCTCCCCCGGTGATGATTGCAACACGGTCTTTCGGATCCATGGAACCTCCTCCCCTTTTCGGGGGCGCCGACCATAGCCGAATTCCGCGGGCGATGGACGCGGAACCATGCCGCTTCAGCTGCGCTCGGAAACGACTACACGCTCGACGACTTCGACTTCTTTCGAGCGGGCCGGGCGAACTCGCCCGCTGAGTCGCTGGAGCGTGCCTTTCAGCACGCGACGGGTTTCTCGACCTGAACGGGGCGCGAATAGCACGCCGAGGCTCGCCCCGAGCACCACGCCCGCGACAAAGACCCCAGCACCGGGAACCACTGAGGCCCCGCCCACGCCTGTGCGCGCCAAGGCTTTGAGAGTGCTCTTGGCCTCGTCAGCGGACACCTCGCTTACGGTCTGAACGACGCGTTTGCCTAGCTCCGTCGACGCCAGCTGGAGGAACTCCGTCAACATCAGGGTAACTTCTCCGGATCAGGAACGGCACCGCCGTCACGAACGTACTTGACGATGACATTGCTGAGCTTGGCGTCGGCTTTCACGCATTTCAAGCTCACCGTGCCCATGGTCGCGCCCTTGCACTCTTTCCGGCGCGCCTTGTAGGCGGCGTCCACTTTCTCGTCGTTGCGCAGGGCTTCTTGGGTGTTGTCGTCCAAAAACCGCCACTCCACCTTGGAATGCTTCGCTTTGGGCGGCAGCTTCAGGGTCAGCTCTTCGGCAGCCAAGGTCACGCAGGAACCGTTCCAACGGAGAGCGTCGTAGCCGCCCCCCGCGCCGCTGACCTGCATGCCTCCCATGTCCGCCGAGCGGTGACGAAGCACCAGCACCTCTTCATCGAACGCTAGTTCGCCGGTATCGGAAGCCCCGCCGGAGGCGTTCCAAGCCTTGGTCTTGCGGGTCAAATAGCCTCGCGTCCAGGGCATCGACTTCTGAAACATGGCCAGGGCCACGCTCGGGAAGTTGCCCTGGCACAGCTTGGTTACGAACCTGCCGTCGGGCAGACACTTGTCACCGTCCTGCTTGGCGCACTTCTTGGGCAGAGTGGCAGGAGCTACTTCCTCCGCGTCGGCAGAGGCATCGCCCTCGGGTTCGGGCTGTTGCGCGCTGTCCGCGGCCTCGGTCTCGCCCGGTGCACTCGCAGCCGGTGCAGCGGCGGGCTTGGCTCCCCCGCAGGAAACGAGCCCGATCAACAGGATCCAGTGTCGGTGCATGGCGTATTAGAAGAGCAAGATCCACCGCGCGCCGTCAAGCACGAGGCTAGCCCCTGCGCCTCCTCAGCCTGAAAGGGCAGACTCGTCGTAGTAGTCGAGCTTGTGCAGCGGCATGATCACTGCCGTCAAGAGGTTGAGCCAATGCCCCTCGACACGCTTTAGAAATCGCGCACCCACCGCCATCTTTGTGGCGACTTCGGCGTTGTAGTCGCTCTTTGCAATCTTTCTCAATAGCTCGTCGCAGCGTCGTGACAGGCTTCGCCCCTCGACAACCAGCTCCCGCGCGCGCTCACCATCGGAGTTGCGAAACACGTCGGGAGCTTCGTTGGCTAGGGAGGTAACCGCCTTGGTGATTTCTCGAAGCTCGCCGGAGATCTCGTCATCGGGCAACGCGCTGGGGCACCAGATCGACAGCTCGGTGAGGTTCTTCGCATAGTCCCCGATGCGTTCGACATCCTTTACCAGGCTCATGAGCAGCAGTCCCCAAGGCACATTCGACGGCACGGGACCCGAAAGCTGAGTCACTACGTGTTTGCGCACGGTGCGTTGGAGTTTGTTCAGCTGTACGTCCTTGTCGTAGAGGCGGGTGCGTTGCTCGGGCGAAAACTCGCGGCCCCAGTACACCTCGCACGCCTCGAGAATCATCTCGCGAGAGAGGTCGAGCATCTTCTCGAATCCCCGCGTCGCGTGTTCCTGCGGGTGCTTGCCTCGAAAAATGTTCAGAATTTCTTGTAGCACTGCGTTTGCCCCTACCTAGAAGTACCTGGAAACGAAGACCAGCAGCGCCGGTAGTCCGTAGAACATCCCAACGACATACACTAGCGCCGCTTTTCGAGAACGCACAGCGACGTCTCCAAGCCACTCCGCAAGGCGCAAAGGGATACGCCGAGTGAATTGGAACGGGTAAACCATCAACGTCCCCGTCAGGTTGAACAGAAGGTGTACCAGTGCGATCTGCACGCCGAGATGAGCCGTTTCGGCAGCGCCAGCCGTACTGGCGATGAGAGCCGTGAACGTGGTCCCGATATTCGCACCTAGTGTGATCGGAAATGCCTGGCGCAAAGTGATGATCCCAGCGCCGGCAAGAGGCACCAGCACGCTAGTCGTGATGCTGCTTGACTGCACCATCACAGTCACCACCACCCCAACCAACAGGCCAACCCAGGCGCTCGAGTCCAAGGACCGGGCGATGTAGTTCTGTAGCCTCCCCGCGGCCAGATTCCGAAGCGTACGCACGATGAGGAACAGCGCCGTGAAGATCACCACGCCGGATACGATGATCAGCACCACCGCCGCAGCCCGCGGCGCCGTGACGAGGGCTCCAATCCCATCCTGAATCGGCGCCACAGCGGCTTTGGTCGCCGTCTTGATCGGGTTCGGCAGCTTGCTGCCTCCACCCGTCAGCCCCAACACGCTGGTGAGAGCGGCACTGCTCTTCGTCAAGAAGCCCGTCATCAGCTCCAACGGCAACAGGGTGCTCACCACGATGAAGTTGAAGAAGTCGTGGCAGGTGGCAGTGGAGAAAGCGCGACGAAACTCGTCGGGGCGAGACAGATGTCCAAGAGAGACAACGCTGTTGGTCACCGTGGTGCCGATATTTGCGCCCATGATGATTGGAACGGCGTTTTGAATTGGAAGCGCATGCTCCGGCGCAGCCACCATGGCGACAACCATGGAGGTGGTGACTGATGAACTTTGGACTAACGTGGTCCCCAAGATGCCGATGACGAGACCCGTGAATGGGTTGTCAGTGGCGTGAAAAAACTTGTCCAACAGGTCGGCGCCAAGACCGTGAAAGCCCTGCCCCAAGCCACGGATGCCAACCAAGAAGAAGAAGAGATAGGCAACTACGAATAGGCCGGAAACCCAAGCACGCGACGGCGCCGCCGAGCCGCCGCGCTTCGGACGCGGCGGGGGGACCGATTGGGGCTCTCCGTTCGCCATGCTTCGCTCACCAACGACTCGCGGCGCCGAATAGCACGGATTCGAGGCAGCAGGGCGGATGTTCCCTTTTTGGCTTAAGCACTCATAATTGTTAACTATTTTCGCGCGTTCCTTGCGCGCTCATTCAACCGTGACGGTCTTGGCCAGGTTGCGAGGCTGATCCACATCCGTGCCCTTGAGATCCGCGACGTGATACGCCAGCAGCTGCAGGGGCAGCACGCTGACCATGGGCAGGATGACGTCCGGCACCGCGGGCAGAGCCATGGTGTGTTGAGCTATCTGCGTCGCTTCTTGGTCGCCCTCCGTGACCACGGCGATCACTTGTCCGTCCCGGGCGATGACTTCCTGCACGTTCGACAACGTCTTCTCGTACTGCGCATCTCGCGGCATGACTACCACCACCGGCATGTCTGAATCGATGAGCGCGATCGGGCCGTGCTTCATTTCTCCCGCGGCGTAGCCCTCCGCGTGCGCATACGAAACCTCCTTGAGCTTCAGCGCGCCCTCGAGCGCAATCGGGAAACCGAGACCGCGACCCAGAAACAGCATGTGGGCGGTGTGCTGAAAGCTGCGAGCCACCTCGACCGCTTCTTCATCCCGAGCAAGCGCTGCCCGCATGTGATTCGGAAGCTCTAGCAGCGCCTGCAACGTGCCCCGCGCTCGCTGCTCCGACAGCCTGCCCCGAGTTCGGCCCAAATGCACCGCAATCAACAATAGCGCCACCAACTGAGTGGTGAAGCACTTGGTCGATGCCACGCCAATCTCGGGCCCCGCGTGGGTATACAGCGTGCCGTGGGAAACTCGTGGAATTGCGCTGTCCAAAACGTTGGCAATGCTCAACACGTGGGCGCCCGCCTCACGAGCCGAGCGCACTGCAGCCAGGGTGTCTGCCGTTTCCCCGGATTGGCTCACGGCAATCACAAGGTCTCGGGGCCCGAGAACGGGCTCGCGGTAGCGCACTTCGCTGGCTAGCTCGGCGTGCGCGGGCAAGCGCGCCAACTGCTCGATCCAGTAGCGCCCCACCAGGGAGGCGTGAAAGCTGGTACCGCAGGCCAGCAAGAGGACCCGACTGACCTCTTCTAGTGCGCTGTGTTCGATGCCTAACTCCGCCTCGATGACCGCGGCGTCTTCGATCGAGATCCGACCCCGCAGCGTGTCCTCCACTGCTCGGGGTTGCTCGAAGATCTCCTTGAGCATGAAGTGTTTGTAGCCGCCTTTTTCCGCCTGGGTGGGCGTCCAGTTGATGGTCTTTGGCTGGCGTTTCACCGCCTCGCCGGCGATGGTCTCGATGTGATACGAGTCGGCGGTCAACTCCGCCATCTCACCGTCTTCGAGAAAGAGCATGCGCTTGGTGTGACCAAGCAGCGCCGGAATGTCGCTACCACACAACATTTCGCCGTCGCCCACGCCCAGGACCAAAGGAGACGCGCTCTTCGCAACTACAATGCGCGTGAGATCATCTCGACAGATCACGGCCAAGGCGTAAGCGCCGCGCACTTTCCCAAGGGCCTCGCGCACCGCGAGCATCAGCCCTTGCGCACCCTTGGACAGGGCGCGGTCCACGAGGTGCGCGACAATCTCCGTGTCCGTGTCACTGGAAAAGCGAACCCCATCCGCTTCCAGCTCGCGCTTGAGTTCCAGGTGGTTTTCGATGATGCCGTTGTGCACCACAGCCACACTGCCCGCGGCGTGAGGATGCGCATTGGGCTCGCTGGGGCGGCCATGGGTGGCCCAGCGCGTGTGCCCCAGCCCGGTAGCACCATGGAGTTGCTGGGAGTTGAGGGCGCGGTCGAGGTTTTCTAGCTTACCGACTGTGCGCAGTATCTCGATCTGTTTGCCGTCGTGAACGGCAAGCCCCGCCGAGTCGTAGCCGCGGTACTCCAACTTGCGCAGCCCATCGAGCAAGATGGGGGCAGCATCTCGCGACCCGACGTATCCAACGATGCCACACATGGGTTGCTCTTACTTTCCGGGCACGCCTACAGGCCCAAGGTTTTGCACTTGCCCGGCGGCAGCGCCAGTTTTCGGCGCCGCGCCCCCTGCACTCCACTCGCGGAGCTCAGCCGTTGAGAGCCTCAGCGCCACCGATGATCTCCATGAGCTCGGTGGTGATGGCGGCCTGCCGTGCGCGGTTGTACTGCAGGGTCAGCTTGTCGATCATTTCCGATGCATTCTTGGTTGCAGAATCCATCGCGGTCATTCGAGCACCTAACTCGGACGCCATCGACTCCAAAAGTGCACGCAAAACGCTGATCTCCACGTACATTGGGACCAGGCGCTCCATCAGCCCTTCCTTGTTGGGCTCGAAGATGAAGTCCATCTCGAATCCAACCTGTGAAGGCCTATCGGACTCCGCTTCCTCGACAGCCAGAGGGAAAAGGGGCTCAGCGACGACGCGCTGGCTCATGGCACTCTTGAACTCATTGTAGACTAGGTAGATCGCGTCCACCTCGGCGCTCACGAAGGGCTTGAGCACCGTCTTGGCGACGTTGCGAGCCTGGTCTAGATCCAGTTGCTCCCAAACGCCGCTGAAGACGTGGAGAATCGGAGCGTCCCGTCGCCGGAAGTAGTCCCGGCCCTTGCGGCCGATGATGGCGAACTGGACTTGTTGCCCCTCCGCTTCGCGGTCGCGCCAGAGCTTCTCCGCGGCGCGCAGGATGTTCGTATTGAACGCACCGCACAGCCCGCGATCACTTGTGATCACCAAGAGCAGGGTGGTCTTCTCTGGTCGCCGCGCCAACAGCGGGTGGTCTGTGTTGACGCCCGAGGAGTCTTCCTCCATGCGCCGGTTGGCTGCGGCGGTCACCTCCCGAAGCACGTCCGAGGTTTTGACGGCGTAGGGGCGCATCTCCAAGATGCGCTGCTGAGCGCGGTTCAGGCGAGCACCCGCAACCATTTTCATTGCGCGGGTGATCTTCTGCGTGCTCTTGACGCTGCCGATGCGCTTCCGGATGGCTTTTAGATTTGCCATGCTAAGTCGTGCTCAGTCTTTCTTCTTGGAGCTGACGAAACCCTTGGCGAACTTCTTGATCGCCTTGTCGAGCTTCTTCTTGATGTCGTCGGTCAATTCGCGCTTGTCGCGAATTTCGTCCCACAGGCCCGCGTGTTTCTCGTCGAGGTAGCGAAACAGCTCCCTCTCGAATTGTGCCAAAGACTCGACAGGCAACTTGTCCACGAAGCCCTGGGTGCCAGCGTAGACGATGACCACCTGCTTTTCGATCGGCAGCGGTACGTACTGTCCCTGCTTCAGCAGCTCCGTCAGGCGCTCCCCGCGCTCCAGCTGGGCTCGGGTAGCCGCATCGAGATCGCTCGCAAACTGCGCGAAAGCAGCCATTTCACGAAACTGCGCCAAGTCCAAGCGCAGCGTGCCGGAGATCTTCTTCATGGCCTTGATCTGCGCGTTGCCGCCTACGCGGCTGACACTGATGCCGACGTTGATGGCGGGGCGCACACCCGAATAGAACAAGTCGCTCTCGAGGAAGATCTGCCCATCCGTAATGCTGATCACGTTGGTAGGGATGTAGGCGGACACGTCACCGGCCTGGGTCTCGATGATCGGCAGCGCCGTGAGGGATCCGCCAGAGTGGGCGTCGCGCTTGAGTTCCAAGTTGGCCTTGTCGGCGTGCGCCTCCATAGCCTCCTTCGCCTCGTGCTCCCCTTCGTCGCCAATGTAAACCTTTCCGTCCACACCGCGGAACTTCCAATCCCCCGCAGGAAACTCCGTGCCCTTTTTGACGATCGCGTAGCGGTTACCCATCTTCGCGGCGCGTTCGAGCAGGCGGGAGTGAATGTAGAACACGTCGCCAGGGTATGCCTCGCGACCTGGGGGGCGACGCAGTAGCAGCGACATCTGACGATACGCCACGGCCTGTTTCGAGAGGTCGTCGTAGATGCACAGTGCGTGACGACCCGAGTCCCGAAAGAACTCGCCAAGGGTCACTCCGGTGTAGGGCGCAAGGAACTGCAGCGGCGCCGTTTCCGTAGCAGTAGCGACAACAACCGTCGTGTAGTCCATCGCCCCATGGGCCTTGAGCTTCTCCACCACCTGGGCAACGGTCGAAGCTTTCTGTCCGATGGCGATGTAGATACAGAAGACGTTCTTGCCCTTCTGATTGATGATGGTGTCGACCGCGATCGCTGTCTTTCCTGTCTGACGGTCGCCAATGATGAGCTCGCGCTGACCGCGACCGATAGGGATCATCGAGTCGATGGCCTTCAACCCGGTTTGAAGTGGCTCCTTGACGGGCTGACGACCGATGATTCCGGGGGCCTTCACCTCGATGCGACGCCGGTCCTTTGACTCGATGGCGCCTTTGCCATCGATGGCCTGACCAAGGGCGTTCACGACCCGCCCCACAACCGCGTCACCGGCAGGAACGTCGGCAATGCGTCCGGTGCGCTTGACGGTATCGCCTTCCTTCACCGAAGTCGCGTCACCCAGAATGGCGACACCAACGTTGTCCTGCTCTAGGTTGAGCACCAAGCCGAACAAGTTGCCGGAGAATTCCACGAGTTCGCCCGCCATGGCCTTCTCGAGACCATGTACACGAGCGATACCGTCGCCGCACGCTAGAACCGTCCCCGTCTCCGTGACGAGAGCGGCGCGATCGAAATTCTGGATTTGCTTTTTTATAATCTGGGAGATTTCGTCGGCGCTGAGCTGCATAGCTGATGTCGTCCTGATTCGCTTGGGCCCGCCTTGGCGGGAAGGTTGAGGTTCTTTGGCGTCACGCCAGGAGCTGTCGAGTCAACTCGTCCAGCCGCCCCTTGATGCTGCCGTCGATGGTGTTGTCACCAATCTGTGTAACGATCCCGCCGATTAGAGTCGGATCTTGCTTGCGCTCGAGCACGACACGCTTCTTGGTGTGCGTCGCGATCTTGGATTGAAGTTGGGTGTATACGTCTTCCGGAAGGGGCACCGCGGTGACCACCGTGGCGCGGACAATCCCGGCCTTTTCGTCAGACAGGGTGCCAAGTCGTTTCGCGATGTCCGACAACACACTGAGCCGCCGGCGCTGCGCAATTAGGCGCAGGGAGTTGGTGGCCAGGTCGTTCAGGGACAGGCGCATCGATAGGTCTTTGAGCACCGCCTCTCGCGCGTCTTCGGCTACCAAGGGATTGTCCAACACGGCGCGCAACTCGGCGCTCGCGGCAAAGGCCGCGGCAGCCTTGCCAATCTGATTGCTCAGGGCCTCGAGTTGCCCAGTTTCGACGCCAAGCTCGAAGATGGCCCGTGCGTAGCGATCTGCAATGGCCGAATCGCTCATGACGGACTCCCTTGTTTCGCGCTGAGCGCCCGGTCGAGCCCAGCCAGGTACTCCTGGGCCAGGCGTTGGTGCTCCGCGGGGGTGATGGCTCTCTCGATGGCCTCGCGCGCGCTCTGGATGGCGCTGTTCACGGTTTCCTGAAGCAGTGCATCGTGAGCTACTTTGAGCTCTTGGCTCACCAGCAGTTTCGCATCCCGCTCCATGCGCTCGCGGCGCTCTTTGGCTTCGGCCAACACGCGTTCCCGCTCAGCCTGCCCCGCGGCTTGCATGTCCCTGCGGACCCGATCGATCTCGTCTTCAATGTGGTCGATCTTGTCTTCTAGATCCGTCAGGCGTTCCTCAGCGTCGCTTTTCATACGAGCAGCGTCGTCCATACCCTGCATGATCGCTGCCTTGCGCTTCTTGAGCGCGTCTTTCACTGGTCGATTGCCAAAGCGATACAGCAGGTAGAAGAGGATGCCGGTGTTGACGAGCATCGCGCCTAACGGGGGAGGAGTCCCAGGCGCACGCCACAGCAGGTTCGGCTGCACACCTTCGCGAACACCGATAAAGCCGTGATACAGATTGAAGTGGTGCTCACCGTCACCACCGCCCCCAGCCGCCAACGCGGGTGCGGCCAAGCCGAGTAGAGCGAGGGCGAGTACTCCGGAGGCAAGCGCCCGACGAGGCAGCGAGTTCATGACGCCCCCTTTCCGAGGATTCGCGACGCCACGTCTCCAGCCAGCTGCTGGGAGCGTTTGCCGAGGTCGAAGCGAATCCTTCCAACCTCCTCCTCGATGTTCTTCCGACCGTCAGAGAGGATCTGAGCGGTCGATGCACGCGCTTCCTCGAGGATTTCGTTTTCGAGCTTCGTGGTCTCGTTGCGATTTTGCTCGCGCACCTCAGCGGCGACCTGATGCACGCGCACCAATTCGTGCTCGTACTTTCGGAGCAGGCTGCCGGCCTCTTCCTGCATTTCGCGCGCCTCATCCCGCGCGCCGTCGGTGCGCCGCTCGCGCTCCTCGAAAATGCGCAACACGGGATCGAAGAGCAGCGGCTTGAGCAGCCAAATCACGACCAAGAAGACAACCGCCTGAAACAAGAAACTGCGGTCGAGGTCAACACTGACCCCACCGCCCATGGCGGCTGCGAGGACTAGAGAGGGGCTTTGAGCACCAAGAACGAGCAACGGGGTCTCTCCGGTGTTGGGAATGCCGTTTGGCGGGTAGAAGCGCCCTTGCGGCGCGCGGCTCGTACCACCTCGCTGTGAGGGTGTCTAGACGGGTCGTAATTGCTCGATTTCACTCGGAAATTCCGGACACCACAGCCGGGCGCCCAAGCGCGGCGAAACGCCCACCCAGTCGAAGCCTTCGAGTTTGCGCCGATAGGCCGCGGCACCGCCGGGTGGAGCGGCGTCAGGCGCCACTTCGAGCAGGGGAATCCAAGCGAACGGCCGGTCTTTTAGTGCAGGATGAGGCACGGTCAGTTCCGGACTGACGACGCGTCTCCCGTCGGCCCAGAGAACGTCTACGTCCAGAACACGGGGCCCGTGGCGCTGTTTGCGCTCGCGTCCCGCGGAGTTTTCGATTGCGCGAGCCGTTGCTAGCCACTGGGGCGGGTCTGCGTCAGTGGTCAGCCTGACGGCGGCATTCAGGTGAGGCGGCTGGCCTGGCGGACCCCCCACTGCGTCTGTCTCAAACAGGCCGGAAACAGCCACAATTGGGCCTAAACCCGCTAGGGCAGTGACAGCCCCGCGCAGCGCGTCGGCGCGATCCCCCAGATTAGCTCCTAGGCCGAATACCAGGTCCACGATACGGACAATAGCCGGCTGCCAGGCCAAATCATGCTATCTCTGCAGCGTTGTGGTCGATTTGACCCGATCGGAGCTGATCGTCATCGGGTTCATCACTCTGGCGGTCATCTCCGCTCCGTGGTGGCCCCGGCTGGGGGCCATGTTGGGTCGGATAGCCGCTGGGCAGCGGGCGCCCGACGCAGAAACGCCGGCCAGCGACGACGATCCGCAGCTTTCGTGAATCCGCTACGGGACTTTCGCTAAACTGGCACTTCGTGGCTTCGGATCCGCCCGCTGAAGGGAATTTCACGCGAAGTCCGCGAGTCTGGCTGACTCTAGCGGACGACGTAGCTGGCGCATTCGAGCGCCTGCTGACGGTCCGGGGCTACGACGCCGAGTCGGTGGACCTTGGCAATCCCGTGCAAGAAGGCGCACTGCCCGATGTGTGGCTGTTGGACGCCAGAACCGAAGGCGCACCCCAATCCCTGGTTGAACTTCGGGCGCGCGACGGCGGTCCAAAGGTCGACGTGGTCTTCCTGGGCGGGACTCCACTGCCCGAGAACCTGAAAGACGAAGCGAGCGGGGCCTTCCAATCCGGCACGGATCCGGAAACAGTCGTCCGGAAGATCGATGCGTTGTGTGGGCTCGCCTCAATCCCCCCGCGTCAAGGCCCCCAGGTTTCGACCGTCCCGCCCGCAGGCTCCCGGGAGCAGCGCGGCACGAGTAAGGACACCGCTGCACCAGATGAAGACGCCGAGGGACCAAAGGAAAACCCGGCGCCAAGCGAAGACACCAACGCACCAAGCGAAAGGGAACGGGCACCCGCGGAAGAGGGGGGCGACCAAAGCGCGGCGGACGCGCCCTCGACACCAGGCCAACGACCCGGAGCTTTCATCGACGACGACCCCTCGCATCCGAGTTTGCCTGCACCTGTCCCTCTAGGGTTTTCCAATGAGGACGCCGGGCCGCGCCAGGTCCCGCAGTCCGAGATGAGTCCAGAGCTGGAATCTCTACTGGCCCGCGCCGAGCAGCGGGTCAGCGCGCTATCCAGTGGGGATAGCCTTCGGCCGACCGCACCGAAGCTCTCACCGGACGAAGAAATCGAAGCGGTGCTTCCAGCGGAGGTACTTGCCGCGCTAGACGAACCCCTGGACCTCGACGACGACGACAAGCTCGGGTCTGCGGAGGACAGTGAACACGGCACGCGCTCAGGCTCGGGCGCGCGCACAGGCTTCGGCACGAACATCGGAACGGGCGCAGGCTCCTACGGCGGTGGTGGCGCCACGGGTCAAGGCACCGCGGCGTCCGGACAGGGCACCGGCTTGGGTACCTTCGCCGGTAGCCCGCTATCGTCTCCAGGAACCATCGATGGTGGAGTGACCACCGGAGCGGAGCCCACGGCGCCGCCGCCACAGCAACGAAGCTCACAGTCGGAGCCACCCCAAACAGCTGCCGCCCTACCTCCTAGCGACGCCGAGCCGAGACCACCGAGTTGGCCGCCAGCGCCCGCGAACGCGATGGTGACGGCCATCGAAGCGCGGCCTCAAACGGGCCCTCCATCAACACCAGCAGCCACCGCGCGACCGGCACCGTCACGACCTCTGGAGCCACCTCGACCTATAGCGCCGATGACCGCGGCGCCACGAATTACGTTCAGCGATGAGCGCAGCCAGGAGCCGCCCCAAGAAGCAGCTAGCACGCCGCAGATCCCTGCCGTGCTCAGCGCCGGGGACGCCCTAAAAGTCCTCGCCCAAGCGGTGCAATCGCGGTTTACCGGCGCCATCGCCTTCGAGGATCCCGCTGGCATCCGTCGGGTGGTTTTCCGTGATGGCGACTTCGTGATTGCCGCATCCGGCGCGAACACCGAGTCACTGATGGCGTTTCTGATCGAGCGCGGCGTGCTCGGGCCGGAAGTCGCCCAACGCTTGGGTCCTCGTATTCCACCCTTCGGTCGATACGCAGGCGCAGCTCTGATCGCCAACGGGCATCTGCGCCAAGACGAACTGTGGCCGGTTCTGCGCGCGCATGCGGAGTGGGTCGTCGGGCGGATCATGCTGATGGAGGGTGGAGGTGCCAGCATCGAGCGGGAGGTGCCTCCCCGACTGCAGGCGGAGCCCGCCGTGTTCGGTGGTGCCACAGGCGCGGAAGTGTTGGTCGAAGTCGCGCGAAGGGTGGTTCTGCCGGAAGCGGCGGTTACCCAGTTAGGCGGCCAAAGCGGAGTCCTGACTCCAGGAGAAAGTCACAACCTACTCAGCGAATGCGCGCTGACCGACGCGGAAACCGCCTTGGTCGAGCAGGCATCCGGTAGCACCCTGGGTGAGGTGCTGAACCAGATTCGGGATCCTGGCTTCACGCCGATGTTCGCCGCACTGGTAGCGCTCAGAGTGCTGCAGGTCGACTCTGGACAACAGCGGCGCTCGGGCGCCCAGGAGCCACCGCCCCAGAAGTGGGACGCCTTGGACGAAAGCGCGGTTCGGCAGCGCATCCTCGCGCGCCGCGCCTTGGTAGACGAAGGCGATTATTTCTCCCTACTGGGCGTCCCGCGACGCGCCACGAGCTATGATGTGCGCCGCGCGTACGCGGAACTTCGGCGGGATTTCGAACCCTCGAGGATGCTCACTCCTGGGTGCGCAGACTTGAAGGACGACGTGGACCTGATCGTCGAGGTGCTCGAAGAAGCCTACGAGATCCTGAGAGACAACTTGCGTCGCGAACGCTACCGCCGCGCGCTAGAGTCCGTCCCTACGTCGGGCTAGTCCCTTGCCAAGCGCAGCCGAACGGGCCTGGACCCCTCAGGGAACCGCTATCGCCTGCAATGTGGGCACCGCTTTCGGCTTGGCGCGGGTCGCTACCACGGAAAGTGCCGAAGTTCCGGCGGGTGCATGCACCTCGGCGACACTTCCCAGCGGTACGACGGTAGCTGCAGCGGAGCCATCCAGTGGCGCACGGTGCAAAGTGGACTGCCCTCCCCAGCGCACGACCCACTCGACCCGGTTGTCATTGGCAGACGGACGCACCGCGACTTCGGACTGCACGCTGGCTACCTGTACCGGCTTTGTCGTCAAGTCGCCGATGGGTAGGGACAGGATTCGGTAGTCCTGAAGCTTCGGCACTGGGTGCACGGCAAGCCAGTCCAGGAACCCAACCCGACCTGAGACCGCCAGCATCGGGAACGCTTGTTTCCCAGAGAGCTTGATGGTCTGCGCTTTCTTGCTGCTGCGTTCGTAGAGCACGACGTCCGCCAATGACGTGCCGTCGCCAGAGTAGACGCCGCTTGGGTCTTCTGAAAAGTCACTCCATGCGACATGAGAGGCCGAGACATCCGCGAACCTCTGTTGGCCTTTCAACGTCGAAAGTTTCGCGATGCTCTTGCCCGCAACGTCATACAGAAACACGTCGCTGTCTGACGTATTCGCAGCGCCCATGAAGCCAGTGAGTACAACCGCGTCCGCAGTCGCTTTCGGCTCGCGTGCGTGGTCGAAGCTGCCGGCAACGGTTTCGACAACACCGCCACTGCGAACTCGGATCACACTCTTGCCACCCGCATCTGCTTCCCAAGCCAGCACCGCGCCGGCGAGGCTCGGACGGCGCGGCGAATCTGACGCCGCCGCAACTTGCTGCTCACCGCCGGTCTTCAAGTCCCGGAGCAGCAGTTCGCCGGTGGAGGAGACGTAGGCCATGTTGCAGCCATCCACCGCGTAGGGTGGATAACCATCCAAATCCGTTTCCGCCACCGACACGCCCGCGGCATGCGTCAGGCAGTCCGCAGCGGTAGCGTCGGCTCCGCCTTCGCTCAGAGCATCCGGCGTCGCGTCGTTGGAAGCGTCCAACGCCGAGCCCGCTTCGGCATCCGCCCCAGAGTCGCCGGCCGAGCCATCCCCAGCGTCCGTGAGAGGGCAGTTGGTACATGGTTGCGCGGCCGCCGAATCGTCATCGCCGCAGCCAATAGCGCCCAGCGCACCCAAACCCACTATGAATAAGAATCTCATTTACTTCCGCCCGCTCGGTCTAGCGCGAACGGCGGCGTCACGCACGTTCGCAGAACCCCGCAACCCCAGTCGCGCCAGTTTCTTTTTGAGGCCCTGCCGGGTCATCGAGAGCTTCTCTGCTGCCCGGGTGATGTTGCCATTGCATTGTCGCAGCGCATCTTCGACCTCACGCCGCTCGGCGGCACTTCCGACCGGCGCGCGCACCTTCTTCTTGCGCTGCTTGGCGCCGCGCACTTCTCGGGAGAGCTGTTCTAGCTCCACCACGGAGGTCCCTGTGGCCGCTACGCGCTGCATCTGATGTTCGAGCTCGCGCACGTTGCCCGGCCAACGATAGCCCAACAGCGCTTCCGCGGCGCTGGGCGCAATCGGCAAGGGCGTCCCAGCGTTGCGCAGCACGTGATTGGCGATCAGGATCGCGTCCTTGTCGCGTTGGCGCAGCGGCGGCACTGGAATGCTAAGAACGTTGATCCGATATAAGAGGTCGCGACGAAATCGACCGGCCTTTTCTTCTTGCTCCAGATCTCGATTCGTCGCCGCGACGATTCGCACATCGAAGGGCCGTTCCGAGTCGCTGCCCACAGGTCGATAAGTACGGGTCGCGAGGGCTCTGAGCAGCGTGGCTTGGCGGGCCAGGGGCAATTCGCCAATTTCGTCCATGAACAGAGTGCCGCCTTCTGCCCGTGCCAGGAGCCCCGGGCGCGCACGATCCGCACCGGTGAAGCTTCCTCGAGCGTGACCAAACAATTCGGCTTCAAACAACGCATCCGGAATTGCGCCGCAGTTGATCGCCACGAAATGACCCCTGCTTCGAGCCCCCCCATCATGCAGTGCGCGCGCAAAGAGCTCCTTGCCCACACCCGTTTCACCCGAGATGAGCACGGGCAAGTCGCTGTCCACCGCCGCGTCCAGTCGATCCAGGGCCCGCTGAAACGCCGGACTGTCCCCGATCAGCGCCGGGTAGTGGCGCTTGCGTTCGCGGATGGGCAGCACCGTACTCGGCTCCGCCGTGGCCTCGCGCATGGCCACGGATGCGCCGGTCACCGCTAGTACGGGACTGCGGGTCGCGGTCTCCCTAGGTTCGGGCCGGGGCGTGTCTTGACCCAGGCGCATCGCGACCGCCGTCAGGGTTAGCCAGCGCTCCGCGACGCTCTCCGGGAGTGCATCGAATCGGCCTTGCAGGAAGCGATGTTCGAGTACGAAGCCGGCCCGGCCATATTCCGTCTCCGCCACCGCTGAGAGGCGACAGCCACGACCACCGGGGCCGTCCACGGCTGGGATGTGGGAAATCCCACGAACTTCGGCAATCGCCGAATCGATTCGCTCCTCGGCTTGTGCAACGGGCAAACCGTCCAGATCGACGCCTACCGCCCGGGCAATTCGATCCTCGCGGTCCAGAAGCAGGATGAAGGCGCGCTCGGCTCCGCTTTCGGCGCATAGCAGTTTGGCAAGGGCGATGGTGGCGTCCTCGGCGCGCGCTCCTCGACCCACGCTCTCCAGCCATTGAAATACGGCCTCTCCACCCGCCATTTCAGCATCGTACCCCAGCTTGGCGGGTTGGCGCACGGCGGGGGACTTGCGGGCCTCTCGCAGCACGTTCCAAGCTCGCCGTTCTGGCTCCGCTAGTTGGGCCGCACGCGCTCGGCGAATCACGGCGACTGCCAGCCTGGCTGCCCGACGGCGATCCGCGGGGAGCTGGACCAGCGCAGCCTTGGCCTCGATGACCCAGGCTCGAAGATCAACGAGAGTATCTCCCTGTCGGGTTTCCGACGACAGCGCCGCAAGTTCCCGCAGTGCAGCCTTGGCGTCCCCCTCCAAGAGCGCCAGTTCGGCGCGAAGTAAGATCAGGTCCGCTCGAACCGGCACCGGAAGCCTCTCGCCCAGATGTTCCGCATCTGAGATGCACTTCTCCGCTGCGGCTGGATCTTGTCGGCGTAGAGCCACTTCGGCTTGTGCCGCCAAACACCAACCCAAACCCGAGAGCTGCGCCAGGGAGCGACACAGAGCCGACGCTTCGGCCAGGGCTCGTTCGGCCGCATCGAGATTCCCCAGCTGACACTCCGACAGCCCCAGGTTCAGCAAACACGCCCACACGCCGGCTCGATCCCCAAGGGCACGCTTCGTCGCCAAAGATTGGGCGAAGGCGGCCGAGGCCTCTTCGAGGCGACCGCGGTACAGCGCTACCACGCCGATGTTGTGATGAATGCGGGCCACCTCCTCCGCGTCATCCACGGCTCCCGAGGCAATCGTCCGGCGCGCTTGCTCCAATGCTGCCTCGGCGAGCTCCCAATCCGCACGATACAGCGCCACCGCGCCGCGAGTGGAGCACGCCAGCGCGATCCGGGCCGGGTCGCGGCTCCCGGCGGCCACGGCGTGAGCTTGATCCGAAAGTTCGCGGGCTTCCGCGGCCTCACCCTTGCGGGCGCACAGCTCTGCGCGCCTACGAAGCGCGAGCACCGCCAGCTCCGGATACTCACCAGCGGCGTGATCGAGCCAGTCCACTAGCTGCGGGTGCAAGCCCGCACTGCCACCTCCGCGCGTAATGCGGTCCAGTTCGGTCAGCACGCGCGGCGTGCGCTGCTGGCGGTCGGCGCAAAGCTCCAGAAGGGCCTCGACCTGCTCGCCGCGCAACCCGTCAACGCGGGAGCGCTCAGCGGCCAACTCGAGCAATTCGTTGCGTCGCGTCGGCACGTGGGGAGCTCGCGCTAGCGCCAACAAAGCTGCGACCGGCAGGTGCGCGCCGGGCTCGAGCATCGCGTCAGCCAGGGCGTCTACGACGTCGTGGGGCGCAAGCGCATCAGCGAGTTCTTCAGCCCGCGCGGCACCCAGCAAAGACACCTCACGGTCCTGCGTCGAGGTCAAGGCGTGGCGGTCGATCAGTGCGTGGCGCGCGAGCTCAGCAAGGGCCGTCCGCGCGTCGCCGCCCACAGCCGCCTCCAAGCTGCGCTCCGGCAGCCTGCCGCCTGACGCCGCCAGCATCCCAAGGGACAGTCGCGCCTGGTCACTCAAGCTTCGCGCACGTTCAACGATGGCCTCTCTCGACAGGGGCACTTGCCCCAGGGCAGCCACGATCCAGCCGATGTTGCCCTCGCTCGCGCGCCAAACCGCGTCGGCGTCCTGCTCCGGCGCCAGCTCGCTGCAGAGTCGGCGACACGCTTGCCGGTCCAAGGGTTCCAGGCGCAAAGGCTTTGCCGGCTCCGGCGCGTCCCGCACGCCGACGACTACGTCGATACCGCTCTCGGCTGCAACATGGCAGCGGAACGCCTCTAGTGCCGAGGTGAGCTCCGTAGGCCCTTGCTCGACGTCATCCAGCACGACCAGCGGCGCCGCAGCGTCGGGAAAACTGAAGGGACAAGCCTCCCTTTGGCCCCGCAGAAAAGCGAGCAGCCGCATGACCAATTCCGGGTCCGCACCGGGAAAGCGGATTCGCCGAACCGGGCGTCCCGAGAGCAACGCGCTGATGCAGAGCTCATCCAGCAGGTGGCTCTTGCCGGATCCCGCGGCGCCGGTGACGTAGCGCACGCCGATTCGAGGACACACGAGCTTCTGAAGGCTGGGCTTGCGGATCAGACCACCTGAAGACCGACCAGCCACGGATTCCGGACGCTGTTCAGCCGGACAAGCGTGGGCTAGGCGAGCCAGCAGCTCCCGCGCGTCTTTGGGACGGTCTTCCGGATGTGCCGCTATCAGCGCCTCGACCAGCTCCGCCAAGGCAGATGGCACCCAGCGCGCGTTTCGGCGCATGTCCGTCGCGCCTACCGCGGGCGTAGCGCCCGTTACGATCGCGTAGGCTAGGGCACCCAAGGCATACAGATCCGTTCTCGGAGAAGGCGCTGCCCCGGCAAGCAGCTCCGGAGCCGCATAGCCTGGCGTGAATGCCGTAGCCGTGGCTGTCTCGAATCGAGACCAGCGAACGGCTGCGCCCAGGTCCAGCAACGTGGGCTGCTGCTCAGCTTGGATACGCACGTGGTCCGGTTTCAGATCTCCGTGCAAAAATCCGGCGTCGTGCAAGGCGCACAGAGTTTGCGCAACCGTGCTGAGGATCGTGATGAGCCGATTCACTCGCTCGGGATCTGATGAGGCAGCTGCCACCCAAGTTGCCGCGTCCGGCCCGTCGACGAAGTCCTCGACCAAGAAAGGCATCCCCGTGCCTTCGTCGCGACCGAAGTCATGGGCCCGCACCAGCCCCGGAACGAAAACCCGCGCCAGCAATGAGAACTCCCCCTCGAGCCACCCCTCACTAAACTTGCCTGGGGCGAGCACCTTCGCCACCAGGGGTCGCTCCGGGTCCTCCCGATCGACAACTCGGATCACCACCCCCTGGGCACCCTGGCCGAGCAGGGCGCCAGGCGCGTAGCGCGCGTGGACTAGAGCGGACGGCACTTCTGACAGGGTGCCTAGGAGTAATGCAGAAGGCGATCCAAATGTGTAACTGTTTGATTTTAATTGCTAAATCTAATCCAGCACAGAAACGGTTACCGGTAACTCAATGAGAGTGATGGTAACTGGCGTGCCGCCGGGCGTGCTTTAGGTGGGCGGTCACGAGAAGGAGCCCCCCGACAACGGTGACGCCAATTTCCTGGGCGGTCGACAGGGGAGCGAACGCCGCAGACACCACCATGACAGCACCCAGACCTGCGAGCGCGGGCAAGCGGTAGTGGCGCCTCAGCAGCGACGGCACGAAGACGACAGAAGCAACAGTTGCCGCCAAAACCGCCAAAACTTGGTGGGTTTCGTGGCTAGCAAAGGTGCCCGCCGCCGGTAGGGCCACAAGCAGAACGGAGGTCAGGGCGCAATGCACCGCGCAGGCGCCTGAGAGCACCACGCCGACCAGATCCCAGCGGCGATTCTTGAGCGCGACGACACTGCTTTCCACGAGCGAGTCGGGCTCGCTATCACTCTTTCGGGGGGACGACAAATCAGACTCGGTTTCCACTCCGGGGGCCGCGGAGTATAGCCCTCCGGGCCAAGGGTCGCGATAAGTCGCCCAGCCGAGTGCTACAATGACCCCGATGCGAGGCTTGATTGGGCTTTCGGCGGGTGCTGTTGCGCTCGCCCTGGTGTCTTTGTCTACGGCAAACGCCGCGGCAGCGCCGAGTGGCGCAGCGGTCATCGCCGAGTACTGCAGCCAGACGGAGCTCGAGTGCGCCTTTGCGCCACTGACCTTCGACAAGACCCACAAGCTGCCCATCGCCTTCGACTTCGACACGGGCTTCATTCCAAAGGGCTCCAAACTCCAGGTTCGCCTGTACGCCGAATTACCCGCCTTCACCCGGGTAAAGATGGATGGGGAGTTAGAAACGACCTGGCCCGAAGCGATGACCTTGGCGACGCCCGGCGGCGGTGCAGGGCTGCTCCAATTCGAATACGGACTCGCTATTGGCGCGCAGGCCAAGATCGATCTCACGGTGCTGGGCGTTGGAATCAAGTGGACCGGCGACATTCCCTTCGTGCCCAAGGTGGATTTCAAACTCATCGGGCAGAAAGAGTTCACGAGTTGGGCCTTCGAGCCCAACGGAGTGGAGACCTCGGGCAAGTCACCCAACGCACGCCTCTTCGACGTGAATCTGCTCGAGTTGGCCGGAATACCGAGCCAGATCAGCAAGGGTGGCGTAGCGCTCGATGTGGCGGGTGAGCTGTCGGCCACCTACGTCACCGAGAAGATGCACGTCGAACCGGTGAAGACTTCGGAAAAGAGCATCGAGTCGGACACGGACACCGTGACCCGCGCCTTCGCCGGTGGCGCCTTCGTCGAGTACGACGTGTGGCCCGAAGGCCGCGTGGACTACAGCGGCACACTACACCTGATTCCCACGCTGTTCCTGAAGGTCCTGGGCAAGGACTTCTCGATGCCCATTATCGACGTCCCGATCACCCTCGCCATCGGTTCCGCAGACTTCGACTTCGATCCCGTACGGGTACACGTTCCGCTACCGGATTTGGAACCCCTGCCTGCAACCATCGATTTCGGCACGGTCGCCGTCGGTGAAGAAAAGCGCCTGGCAGTGAGTCTGTCCAACATCGGCGAGGCCAAGGCCAAGGCGGCAGCGTTCGTGGATGCGAAGTACACAGACCAATTCAAGCCCTATCCGGGTGAAGTCTTCGTCCCCAGCATGCTGAAACAAGACGTCGAGATAGGTTTCACGCCCAAGGCGGCCGGCCCCGTGAAGACCACCCTCACCTTCGTCACCAATGACCCGGACCATCGGTTTCGTACCGTGACCCTCGTGGCCAACGGCGCCAAAGCCGACCCAGGCACGGAACCAGACCCAACCAACCCCGGCGACCCCGCAAGCGCCGGAGACTCCGGCGGCTGTGGCTGTCGCACCCCGGGCAACGCGCCCGTCAGCCCGAATGGCTTGGCGTTGGTGTTCGGCTTCTCCGCCTTGGTCGTGGTTCGGCGCCGCCGGCGCGCAGCCGCGGCTTGAACAACTGGGTCCGATCGCGCGGCTCTCGGCGCCCCAATTAGGTCAGGCCGACTTGCGACAGAACGGCAGCGCGCTAGGATAAGTGTGGGTAAGTTTCCTTTGCGAAGCGAATGAAGATCGCCGTCATTTCCGACCTGCATTTGGGCGCCGGTGGCCCGACGGACTTGTTCGGCCACGATGATGGTGAATTCCTGAGGTTCCTTCGCTTTTTGGAGGCGAACTTCGAGCGCATCGTATTGCTGGGCGACATTTGGGAAACGCTGACGGGGAGGCAATATGGTGACCCCCGGGTGGAATTGGCTCGGGCCCGCGGCCATCACCGGGAGATCGCGAACCGCCTGGAGCGGCCCCAGTACGCATACGTGCATGGCAATCACGACCTCGTTGCAGGAACCCAGAGCACTCCCGATGAGTGGCTGGTGTCGGCCAAGGGCGTGCGCATCTTGTTCACCCATGGTCACCAGAATGACCTGATCGTGAAGCACGCCCGATTCGTGAGCGAGTTCGGCGTATGGCTTGGCGGTTGGATTCGGCGGATCGGACTCGCCTCGGTCTACAAGTTGTTTCGCTCCTTGGACGGACTGCGCGGTGGCGCTTCCCGGGATGCCCTGCGCTGCACTTTTCAACGCTGGGCAGTGCGGGAAGCCCGGGCGCGCTCCGTGGACGTTGTGGTCACGGGCCATACCCACATCGCGGCCCGAGCAGAGCACGGGGATCGACTGTTTTTGAACAGCGGTTCCTGTGCGGAAGGAAAGTTCTCGTACCTCGCGATGGATACGCAGCGCGGTCAGTACGCCGTAGCCGATAGTTGGTAGCTCGTCGCAGCGCACCCGGTGTTCCGTGGCATACTCCCTGGCATGGCATTTCCGGCAGTCTGCAGCGCGATAGCACTTGGAGTGTGCGTGCATGTGCCCCCGAGCGATACCCTGGATCTAACCAAAGAGCTCGGCACGGAGTGGATTCGCATCGACTTCAACTGGGACATCGTCGAGCCCCAAAAAGGCAAGATCGACTACGCCATCTTCGACAAGCTGCTCGACAATGCGAAGGCCCGCGGGTTGAAGGTATTCGCAACCATCGGTTACGGGGCGGCTTGGGCGTCCGTATCCGGCGACATCAAGAAAGATGGCGCCACCAACGACGTCCCCGACCCCACGGAATTACGACGTTTCGTGATGGACTCCGTGAAACGCTACTCGGACGGTCGAGTCGCGGCCTGGGGAACCTGGAACGAACCCAACCTGGAACAGTTTTTCGAAGGCAGCAAACAACAGTGGATCGACAATGTCTTCACGGTAACCGTGGACGCTATCAAAGACGCTTGCCCTAGCTGCCCCGTCGTGGGACCGGAGCTCGCGAGCGTTGGGAGCAACTACGACGAGTACCTGGAGGCGGCACTGGTTTCCCGCGGCTCGAAACTGGATGCGGTCAGCTTCCACATCTACTCCAGCTTCCCGGAAGACGACGCCAGCGCAGGCCTGACCAAGGACAGTTTCTACAACAAGCTCGAGAAACACCGCGTGATCGATATTGGTGGCGCGATCGTCTATGAGGGGCCCCTCAGTGCTCGGGAGGTCATGGTCAAACAAGGCTTCGGCTCTCTTCCGCTGTGGCTGACGGAAACCGGGCTCGAGGCCAAGTTGGGCGATACGGCGGAGCTGGAGAATCAACGCAAGTACGTGGAGCGCGTCGTCGTGGCGCAAGCCTCTCGGCCCTGGTGGACCAAGACCTTCTTCTACGAGTTGACCGAGGAGCACCCGGGAGGCCTGTGGCCCGACATTCAGTGGGGATTCGCGCTACGGGTGAAGGACCCTGACGCGACCTACGCAGACAACTTTCAGAAGAAACCGGTCTTCGACGAACTCAAGAACTGCATCGCTGCCGGCGGTGCCGGCGGGCTACCGGCGACGGGCGGCGCAGGGGGCAGCGCAGGAAGCGGCGCAGGCGCGGGCGGCGTCGGCGCCGCCGCGGGCAGTGGCGCCAGCGCAGGCGCGGGCGCCGGGGGCAGCGCAGGCTCCGGTGCCATGGCGGGCTCGGGCGGGGCGACGAGTGCGGCTCCCAAAGAGGAAGACAGCGGCTGCGGCTGCCGCGTGGTGGCGCAATCCCGGCCAGCCTGGCCCCAGCTCTTGCTTGGTCTGCTCGGCTTCGGTGCCATCGCACGCCGTCGTCGGGCGCGGCGCTAAACTAGCTACTCGGCGGCCGTCGCATCGGAACTGGCATCGACCACGTCGATGACTAGTTCCGAATCCTCGACGCTCACCAGAGCGACACTGCCCGCCGCAAGCTCACCGCGAAGGATCTTCTCGGCCAGGGGCGCTTCGATCAGCCGCAGGATGGTGCGCTTGAGGGGCCTCGCGCCCAAGGTTGGATCGAAACCACCACTATCCAGCAAGAACTCGACCGCACGGTCGTCCGCTTCAACACGTACGCCACGTCGTTCCAGCAATGCCTGGTCGAGGTTGGCCAGCAAACGCCGCGCAATCTCGACGACTTCTTCTCGACTCAGTGGCGTAAACGCAAGCACTTCATCGATTCGGTTGTAGAGCTCTGGAGTCAGCGCAGTCCGAGCGGCTGCGGTGATCCGCTGCTCGAGATCTCGGTCCCCGGCAGCGTCGGCGGCCCCGAATCCGACTCGGCGTTTGCCTCCCCCCGCTTCCGACGCACCGATGTTGGAGGTCATGAAGATCACCGTGTTCGTGAAATCCACGGTACGGCCCCGGCCATCGGTCATGCGCCCCTCGTCGAATACGCCCAAGAACGACTCCAGCACGTCCTGGTGCGCCTTCTCGATCTCGTCGAGGAGCAACACCTGGTACGGACGTCGACGAATGGCTTCCGTCAGCAACCCTCCAGCCTCGTGGCCAACGTAGCCCGGCGGGGCACCGATGAGCCGCGCTACGGCGTGGGCCTCGCTGTACTCGGACATGTCCAAGCGGGTCATCGCGTTTTCGGAGTGGAACAGCACTTCTGCGACGGCCTTTGCCATCTCCGTCTTCCCCACACCTGTCGGTCCGAGGAGCAAGAAGGTCCCGATGGGGCGGCGCGCGCCCATGCCTGCGGCATTGCGCCGCAAGATCGCTGCAATGCGCTGCACCGCCGCCGCGTGCCCCACGACACGATCCGCAACGATCCGCTCCAAACTGAGCAGACGCTCCGCATCACTTTCGAGCAGGCGTTCCACGGGCATGTCCGCAGCTTCCGCCACGATTTCGGCAACGGTGTTGCTTCCCACGGAGGCAGCACCGCGACGACGACTGCGCGCCCCAGCCAGATCGATGACCTGGACTGCCTTGTCGGGCAGAGCGCGCCCGGGTAGATAGCGGATCGACCAGGCGACGGAAAGCGCCAGCGCTTCGGTTTCGTAGGCAACGCCATGATGCCCACTGAGCCCGGGCGCCAGGGCTTCCAGGATCAGATAAGCGTCTTCGCGACTCGGTTCCTCCACCTCCACGAAGGTGAAGCGACGCATCAGCGCTGGGTCGGCATCGATGACGCGTTTCAGATCCTCGGGCGTCGTCGTACCAATGCATGGCAACTCACCCTTCTGCAGAGCGGACTTCAGCTCCCCCGTGATTTCGTCGGAGGCGTCACTGAAGAGCTGGTGGATTTCATCGAAGAAAAGCACGACACGCCCTGCCGCTTGCCCCACCTCTTTTCGGAGCGCGCTCATCCGAGCCGCCAACGCACCACGCACACCAGTCCCCGCGAGCAAGTCCGCCACTGGGATCTCGACGACGATGCGGTCGTCCAAGGAGGTCGTCGAATCCGACGCGGCAACCTGGGCGGCCAGCGCGCGCACCACGCTGGTCTTGCCAACTCCCGGCCCACCAACCAATAGCGGGCTATTTTCATGACGCTTCGCCAACACGTCGAGGATCTGCTCGACTTCCCGCTCGCGTCCGACGACGGGTTCAGAAAGGTTCTGCGCACACAGCTCCGTCAAGTTCGTGCCCAACTCCGTCAACGTTGGAAAGCGCTGAGGATCGAGATGGAATCGCGTCGTCTTCGGTTGGGCCTCCGGGGCACGAACCGGCGCGGGGGGCGGCGGCTTGGACGGTCGCTGAGCGGCCGCCTTCGGCTTTCCGCTCGCCATGGGGCAGGTCGGATCTGGAACCAGCTCCGCGGATGACGTGGGGGTCCTGGGTTTCGGTGGCTCGACGTTGGTCGGTGCCTCCCTCACAGCCGCCGCCATGGCACGGCGCTCCACTTCGATGACCTGCGAGGCGTTGCGCCGGGGAACGGAAATGCCGAGGCCAAGGTTCATACTTGCGGCACGCAATCGGCCAACGTCCGCGCCGAAGGCTTCCAGGGTCCGAAACGACCGAGCGCGTCGTTCACCAACCAACGCGAGCAGCAGATGAATCGCGCGAGTTTCCGTCGCACCCATGCGGGCGGACATGGCCCGTGCCTTCTGCACCATGCTGCGAATCGGGTCCTCCAAATCCCCGGTCGTCGCGCGAGCCACCCGTAGGATGTCCTCGGTCTTGATCCGGCGCTCGGACAGCAAGTCCTGGGCTGGGCTCCGGGTCGCGGCAATGGCAGCAAGCAAGTGCGCGCTGGTCAGGCGCTCCTTTCTCTCCTGCGCCAATCTCTCAGCTAACTTCCGAAGATCAACAAGCTCGGGCTCGACGCGACGTCTCGACATTGGGTGCAGCAGTGCCCAGAGTAGGGCCTTGGCTCGGCTCTTCGCAGGTAGCGGCCTTTTCGGGCAAGTTTCTGGCTGCCGGCTCGTCAAACGCCACCCCCTTAGGGTCTGGTGCCAGCGCTCGGCTACAGTTGGCCCGTGGAGCCGCAGTCCCAGCTTCCCCCGTCCGTGGCGTCCATCTTCACCGAGGGTGCAAGCAAGCAGTTCATCGACGACGAGCTGGCGGAAAACCTGCGAGAGCTGACTCTGCGTCGCCTGCGGATCGCCGGCGCGCTCTACGCCGGCGTACACCTCCTCTTTTTCGTTTCTCTGGTCGTCTTCGCTGGCGGCCTCTTGGTGGAGGAACTCGCCCGCCGTTCCCTGATCATTTCGATCTCGCTCACCTTTTCCGCGCTGACCTACGTACCGCGCCTAGAGCGACATGCGGGTGCCCTGGCCGAGGCTCTGACCTTGATCACGGCGGGCTACCTGCTGTTGTTCGTCCTCGAGTGGGGTGTGAGTTCGGGCACCGAAGGCTTGGTATTGCTGCTGGTGTGTACGGGCTTGCTCTTTCCCTTCACTGCGCGCCGGATGCTGCGCATCGCCTTGCTGATCGCGGCCGGATACGTGGCGTCAGCCCTCTACGTGCTCAAAGCCGGAGAGGGCGGCTGGCTTTTTTCTGGCATGGCCTACGTGGCTAGTGCCGGAGCCGTCGCATTTCTGGGAACCAAGCTGAGCTACGCACTTCGCGCCGAAGAGCTTCGAGCTCGGCTCGAAATGGGCATCCAGCGCGACAACGCCGACCAGCTGCTGCTCAACATATTGCCCCAGCCCATCATCGAACGATTGAAGAAGGACAAAGGCGCCATTGCGCAGAACTTCAACGAGGCCACCGTGCTCTTCGCAGACATCGTTGGTTTCACGCCCTTGAGCGCGAAGATCACCACGACGGAACTGATCCGATTGTTAAACGAGGTTTTCTCCAAGTTCGACGCCCTCACGGAAACCTTCGGCTTGGAGAAGATCAAGACGATCGGCGATGCCTACATGGTGGCTGGTGGGCTTCCCACGCCCCGCGGCGATCACGTCGAGGCCGTAGCGCGCTTGGCTCTGGCCATGCGTGAAGTCGTCGAAACATTCGTGACCCCGACTGGGGATCGTCTACAGATCCGCATCGGCATTCATACCGGCCCGGTCGCAGCCGGCGTGATCGGCACCAAGAAGTTCACCTACGACCTCTGGGGCGACACCGTGAACCTGGCGGCGCGCATGGAAAGCCACGGCGAACCCGGCACGATTCAGATCACCGAACGGGTCGCAGACGCCCTGCGCAGCCAGTTCGAGGTCGAGCCGCGCGGCACCATCACCGTCAAGGGCAAGGGCGAGATGCAGACCTTCGTGCTCGGCGGAGTCCACCGAAAAGTCACGAGCCTGTACCCCGAGCCCGACGATTGAGGTGATTGGGTTGGGGTCGAGCCCTGGGGCGTCGCGCTCGCCCTACTCCCGCCCTTTCCCACACAATTCGTTCCCACCCAGCACGCGGGGGGGCACTTTGTCGGGCGAATGGCAGCCCAGTTGCGCACAACCCGCCACATTTCGTTCCCACCATCGCGGGGGGGGCACTTTGTCGGACTGGTGCGCTTCTAGTTGTCACAGCAAACGCACCAGCGTGGGCACGGAGATGTGATGGGGTGGCTCGTGACCTGGTAGGTAGCCGCCGAGGCGTCTTTCGGATGCGGAGGGCTGCCATGGTGGCCGTTCTGCATACGGTGTTCGCTTGGGCGCCGGACGCGCGAGCGATGGCTTTGCGCGAGGCGACAGTGGCTGTCTCCTCATTAACGAGGTCACCGGAAACCGGGCCTCAATCAACAGACGCGCTCAAAGGCGCAGTGATTAGAGGAGACAGCCATGGAGCATATTGGAGTCGATCTGGGTGGAAAACAATCGCAGGTGTGTGTGCGGGCCGCGGACGAAGGAATTCTGCTGGAGAAGAGGATCGCGACCAGCAGTTTGATGTGCTTCTTTCAGCACCAGCCCAAGAGCCGAATTGTACTGGAAACGTGTTCGGAAGCATTCCGAGTCGCCGACTGGGCTCTGGAATGTGGACACGAGGTGCGTGTGGTCCCAGCAACGTTGGTGCGCAGTTTGGGGGTCGGGGCTCGAGGCATCAAGACCGACCGGCGCGATGCGCAGGTCCTCAGCGAAGTCTCGTGCCGTATCGACTTGCCATCGGTGCACATCCCGGCGGAGCAGGCTCGCGACAGACGCACGATGTGCGCAATGCGCGAGCAACTGCTTGGTGCACGCACGGCATTGGCAAATGCAGTGCAAGGCTGGAGGCGTACGCAACTGTTGAAAATGTGCTCCGGCGAGCCCACGACCTTGCCCACACGCCTCCGCGCTGCAGCCCTCGCTCATCCCGATGGATTGCCGCAGCACGTCGAGCGTCTTTTGCAGGCCATCGAAGCTCTCAACGTGCAGATCAAGGAAGCCAACGAGGAGCTCAGGGCCCTGGCGAAGAAGGACCCAGTCTGTCAGCGTCTCATGACGGTGCCCGGTATCGGTCCGGCAACCAGCATGCGCTTTGTGGCAGCACTCGACGACAGGACACGTTTTCCGAGCGCTCACTCTGTCGAAGCCTTTCTTGGGCTGACTCCGGGCGAGAAATCCAGCGGCGATCGTCAGCAACGGCTCGGGATCACCAAGGCCGGACCGGCGATGGTGCGCACCAACTTGGTGCAGGCGGCGTGGACCTTTCGGCGTACACGGCCCAACGACCCAATGTCCAAGTGGGCAGAGCAAATCGAGCAACGCCGTGGCAAATTCATCGCTACCGTGGCGTTGGCCCGCAAACTAGCTGGCGTGCTCTTCGCGTTGTGGCGCGACGGCTCTGTATACGAGCTCAACCATCGAAAGGCAGCGCAAACCGTGGCGTAGAAAACCTCCAGACTCCGGCAGCCCACAAGGTTGACCTGAGAAAGCCAATCAACGGCTGTCCAGAGGCGGTGAGCGCGTTACTCTCGCTCCAGGCGTCCAGCGAAAGCTGGCCACGACCTTGTCACGGCGATTGCGCCCCGCCAACGGACCTCCACCTATGCGCCATTGCGAGCGCGAATAGTCGATTCAGACAGCCCGTTCTTGGTTTCCTCGTCTTCCGACAAGCCACGACCGCGAATAGTCGATTCAGACAGCCTGAGCTGGACTTTCTCCCCAACCAACGCGCTGCCGACGAAGAACTCCCCTCTACCTCAGGGCGACGGACCACTTTGTTCTGGACGGACAGGCCACCCCATAGTCGAGAGTAGGGCCGCAGGGACGACTAAATTCCGCGACCCCAAACCCAGGTAGTCGCCAGCTGTCGAAAACTTTCCGGATCCGGGCGCCCACCCCCAAAATCCGCGGAAGATGCGTGCCGCCCGTCTCGCCCTCGGCCTAACGACCTTCTGCCTGGGCTGCCAACAGGCAGGAGCACCTGAGGCAGGGCCCGCTGCGCCCACGGTCGACGAAGGCGCCGAGTTGCCTACGGCTATTCTGTATCCCAAGCCTCAGCCGGCGCCTCCGAGAATCGGCGTGCTCGCAACACGGGTGTATGTGCGATCGCAGCCCCGACCGGGCAGCACCGAGATCGGCGCCTTGCACCTGGGCAATGTGGTCGAACTGAAAGCCACGCAAGCATCCGGCGTCGAGGGCTGTGACGGCGGCTGGCTGCCCATCAAACCGGAAGGCTACGTTTGCAAGAACAAAGACGTCACCCGAGACGTAGACTCGGATCCCTTGCTGGCGGCGTTGCAGCGCCGGGGAGGTGACTTCGATCGTCCAAATCCGTACCGCTACGCCAAGTCGCGGCTCAGCCCCTGGTACCGCAAGATCCCAACCGCCGCCGAGCAGCGCCGAAGCGAAGGCGCCCATTTGGACCAGCTGAAACGAGCGCGCTCTGGAGAAGTCCCTAGAGCCCTGCGCGGCGCCGACACCACCATCGGCAAGAGCCCCATCCCCAAGATGCTGCAAGATGGCGCTTGGTCGCCTTTCGCCAAACATCATGGGCATCCAAAGCGGGTACGGGGCGGATTTGTACCTGCGCGTTCCAGCATTGCCTTCGTGGACGAACTCTCTGCGGAGGGCAGGAGCTTCCTGCTGACGCAGGATTTCAGTTTGGTGCCGAAGGACCGTGTCGACATCCAATCGCCGAGTGCGTTCCGTGGACTGAAGCTCGCCCAGAGCGCACGCTTGCCCATCGCCTTCGTGCGCGGGCAGGACTCGCCAGTGTTTCGGCTGGCCCAGGGCGGAAATGTGCGACCGGCAAGTGTGGGTGACACCCTCCGCGGAAAGGTCGAGCGCACCGGCGGCACTTGGAAGCGACTCAGCTGGGTAGGACTATCCGGCCGAGTGCTCAGCCGGGGGTCGCGTCGCTATCTCGAAACGCGACAAGACGGCCTGTTCATCGAGGACGACCTCAAAGCGAGCGTGATCCGAAAGCACCCGCCCAGGGGTTTCGAACTCACTCGAGGCGAGAAGTGGATCGACATAAGCATCCACCGAGGCACGCTGGTCGCCTACGAAGGGCGGCGGGCGGTGTTTGCCACTCTGATTTCACCCGGTATCAGCGGCTACAGGCGGGATGGCGACGGGCGGCCAGCCAAACATGCGACGCCCACTGGCACCTTCAGGCTCGAGTGGAAGCATCGGTCCACCACGATGTCGCCAGATCCCGAGCGCAAGAGCTACTACTTGAGCGAGGTTGCCTGGACCCAGTTCTTTCACATGCCCTTCGCGCTTCACGCGGCTTACTGGCATGACCGATTTGGAGAGCCCAAGAGCGGCGGCTGTGTGAACCTCTCGCCGGCGGATGCCAAGTGGTTGTTCGAGTGGACTCTGCCTGACTTGCCGCCCGGGTGGCATAGCGTGCGCAGCGGCGGCGCCCGAGGGCCCGGTACCTGGGTGCGCATCCGCTAGCGGGTCAGGACGCGCTCGCCCTTCGCCGCATCCCACAACACCGCGCCGCCCGGTCCACCCACGGCGAGCCACTTGGCGTTGTCAGACAAGGCAATTCCACGATTGCGAGCCACCCTCGCGAGCCAGTCATCGCCGACCGCGCTGTCAATGCCCAATTCGAGGCTATCGCTCCAGAGCAGCTTGCCCCTGGCGCTGTAGAGTTCCACTTTGAAGTGACGCTCCTTGTCTTTCCGAGCGACCCGAAGCACCGCAAGTTTGTCGGCTCCGGAGGCTACATCGAACACGCCGTCGACCTGGAAGGTAGAGATGACCTTCGAACGCGCGCCGAGCAGCGAGACCAGCTGCAGCTTCCCAGATTGGCGGGCTAGCCAAATCCGATCCAATCGGCGGCCCGGCAATAACCGAAACGCGCCCGTGGAATCCAAGGAAACCGGCTGGCGCCTACCTGCCAAGTACATCCGCACCAGGCCCTTCGGGGTGGTGTGAAGGAAACTGCCATCCCGAAGCAACGCAAACACCCGCTTGTCAAAGTCTTTGATCTCGCGCACGTCCAGAGTGACGAGGCCATCGTCATCGTCCAGTTCGTAACCGTAGAGCGCGGAGTCGAAGGAGTGCAGCACCCAGAAGCGACGCGAACGGTGCAGATCCGGCAGCACCTTGGATTGGGGAAACAGGGAGATCCGCCGCAGCCGAACGACATCGTGCTTCCGCCGGGTCACTAGCACTGTCTCGCTGGCGCCAAGCACGAGCGCGCTTCCATCGCGCAGGACGACCAGGCGGCGGGGCTCCGTTACTGGAACCTGCGCAATCTGTTTTTCGCTCGGCAGTGCATTGATACGCAGCTCCGACTCGCCCAGGTGAATGAAGCGGGACTTCGATAGCGAAATACTCTCGGCGGGCATACTGCGAGTGCCGAGGTCCAGCTTCTGCTTGCGCAGCTTGCCAATGATGACCGGCGCGCCAGAGTCCTTGGTCTGCCGGGAGGAAGCTAGGGCAGACGCGGCCAATGCTGGAGCGCTGGGTCGCGGGCGCGGCAGTGACTCATCCTCGCAACCGAGAGCGACTGCTCCGGTGGCCAGGAGCAGAGCCAGGCAGCGGCGCGACCAGACGCTCATGAGCGTATTCTTAGTCACGAAACTCCCGCAGCGCTTGACACTCTGGGAGGCTGCCGCCAAAAGTTGGGCGCTGATGCGGCGAGCCGCGAAAATCTTGTGGCTTTGGGCCGCCGTGGCTGGGGTGACTCTGGGCTGTGGCCGCGTCGAGCGGACTCGCGAGTGCCGCAATTTGACGAGCGCCGTAAACGGGACGCTGGCCGAGGCCGGCGCTCTGGCGGACGCCGCAAAACCCGACAAGAAGGCCATCGCTGAGCGCTACTTTGGTTTGGCGGAACGGATTCGGGCGATGAAGTTCTCGAACCCCAGTGTGGCCAAGGCCGCCAAAGACTACGCCACATTGATGGAAGACACTGGCTTCGCCCTGGACCTGGATCGCGAGATGCCGCCGCTGGGTGATAGCGGCCGGCCGCGCCCAAGACCCTCCATGGCGCGCTTCACGCGGCGCGAACGAACCCTGGTCGCACGAATCAACGCGCTGTGCGAATCCCCTTGAGGTTTCCGCCGCTAGGGCGTCGCGGGCTCAGCGCTTCTTCCTCTTCTTTTTTTTCTTCTTCTTGGGCCGCGGTACTCGGCGCTCCTTGGGTCCGACGCTGATGCGGCCCCAGAGGTAGGCCACGACGCGACGAAAACTGCCGAGGTCATCGCCGCCGAAGAGCCAGACATCTCGGGCGTCGTAGTCCCCATGCAGGGTCGGCGCCCAATGCCCACTCGATGCCCAACCCACCACGTGAGGTTCATCCAACAGGACCCGAGTGACGAGAATTCCGCAGGCAGGCTTCTTGCCGATTCCTGTGCAGCCCCCAAGCAGCAGCAGTTCCTCGTTACCTATGGGACGCCACACCCAGACCCGCTCGATCTTCAGCTTCTTTTCTCCGACGTCCTTTCTCGCGTCTGGGGGTAGCTTCAGCAGCGCTTTGGCCGCGAGCTTGTGGTCGTAGCGGCCCCTCAGCTCCAGGGCCTTGCCACGCACGACGTGCAGCACGACCTCGGCTTCGTTCTTCTTGCCCGCACAACAGCGAAAGCCGATGGTGTTGCTGCGGGTCGTCGCTGGACGACCCATGGCGTTGGCGCAGCGACCAACGAGTTCCCCCGCCGCGGCGTTGCCTCCACGCAACGTAGCCAGCTCTTGTTTGATCCCCCGCCCCCAGTTGCTCGCGGTCCATTCCCAGATGCCGCCATGCATGTCGGACGCGCCAAAGTCGCTCTTGCATCCAACAAACAGACCGCAAGGCCGCAACCCAGCCGGCTTGCCCGTGCCACAGCGATCTGGACGATAGCTCTTGCCATACTCGTAGAGCTGGTTCTTCGGCCCCTTGCAGGCACGCTCCCATTCCAACTCGGTGCACAAGCGTTTGCCCTTTTCAGCACACAGGCCCTCGGCTTCATCCCGGGTCACGTTGGTGCGAGGGATAGCGCCCTCTTCATTGGGGAAAGGGAAAACGTCGATGTAGAAGGGCTTGAGGATGACCTGCTCACCCGCCATTTCTTCATCGGCGATGCGGGGCAGAACGTTGGGTGGGGTGCCCGCAACGAGAGCCCCCTTTGGCACGTACACCATGCCCTTCTTCTGTTCCGGCGCCGAACCCGGCACACCTACGGGAACCAAGCTAGCGATGGCGGAAGCGCTCGGCGTGCCCTTCGAGCTGGGTGTCTTGTCACGGCAGGCCCCCAGCAGGGCAGCCAGAGCGAGCACCCCGGCGCAGCGTCGAAGCTTGCCGCGGTGAAGCAACGTCACTCCGGCTTCTCGTCCCGCTCGCGCAGGCCCAGCTCCTTCATCTTCAGCTGAAGTCCTTTGCGAGAGATCTTCAGGATACGTGCGGCATGCGTCACGTTGCCGCCCGTTTGATCGAGAGCCTTGATGATCAATGTGCGCTCGAGGCGGCTCATTGCCGCTTTGACCCGTTCTTTCAGACCGTCGCCTTCTACTCCGGGGTCGCCAACGAGTTCCCCGGGTTCGAGTGCGGGGCGCGCCCCATCGGCCTGGCGAACGTCCGCTGGTAGGTCGTCGACGGAAATGACGTCACCGTCGCAGAACAAGACCGCACGCTCGACGACGTTCTCGAGCTCGCGAATGTTCCCCGGCCAGGCGTGTCGCCGAAGCAGCTCGGACACCTCAGCGGAGACGCTCTGAACCTTCTTGTTGAGACGTAGATTGAACTTCTCGACGAAGTGCTTGACCAATAGCTGGATATCCCCGGCTCGCTCGCGCAAAGACGGCAGACGAATCGGAACGACATTCAAGCGGTAGAACAAGTCCTCACGAAAGGTGCCGGCGGCAATCTCTCGCTTCAGGTCCGAGTTCGTGGCCGCCACGAGCCGGACGTCCACCCGCAATGTTTTGACCCCACCCACGCGCTCGAACTCGCTCTCCTGTAGCGCGCGTAGCAGCTTCACCTGCATTTCCACTGGGATGCTTCCGATTTCGTCCAAGAACAACGTGCCGCCGCTAGCCAGTTCGAAGCGGCCGGGTTTGGACGAGACGGCCCCCGTGAACGCCCCACGCTCGTATCCGAACAGTTCGCTCTCCATCAGATCGCGAGGGATCGCCGCGCAGTTGACCTTGATGAACGGCTTGTCTTTGCGTGTCGAGTTCTCGTGCAGGGCGCGGGCAACCAACTCCTTGCCGGTTCCGCTCTCTCCACTGATCAACACAGTCGTGGGCGTGGCCGCGACTCTGCTGATCACATCGTAGATGTCGAGTATGGCCTGGCTCTTGCCAATGATGCCGAACCTGGCGTCTGCGGGCACGCTAGCGGCGGGGCTGCGGGTCGCTTCAGTTTCCGACAAGTCCCGAGTCCGCAGCGCTTTGCGAACGATGCCGCGAACCTCGGCTTGATCGAAGGGCTTCGTGATGTAGTCGAAGGCGCCGGTCTTGAGCGCCTCGACGGCGTTGTCGACAGTGCCGTGGGCAGTGATCATCACGACCGGAAGCGACTCATCGAGCTCCAAGGCGCGGCGAAGCAGCTCCATGCCGTCCATTTTGGGCATGCGCAGATCCGTGATGACGAGATCGATGTGGTGATCCTTGAGCACCCCAAGGGCCAACTCCCCATCCTCTGCGGTATGGACTTCGTAGCCGTCCCGCTCCAACTGCGCGGACAGGACCCGCCGTAGATTCGGTTCGTCGTCAACGACCAGGACTTGTTTGCGTTCAGGCAGCATGGCGTCTACTCGCAGCGCTTCCCACGCTTCGAGGCAGGAAGCAGGCGGGAGCAGTAAAAGACCGCTGCCTTGCCTCCCGCCGGCGCACCCGCCACCAGGATGTGACGTCCCTTCTGAGGCGCGAAGGTGATAGCGGACCCCAAGCGGTCGCCGCTTCCCGCGGAAGCGATGTAGCGTTCTTCCGTCACGAACTCCGGATTCTTGGCGTTGAGGTTGACGTCGTACACGAATACGGCGCCGGCGGAGCCTTCTCCCCGGACACTCGCGCCCGGCGCACCTACAGCCACTTCCCCGTCACCGTTGCCGTCGATATCCCCTACCGCCAGCGCATCGCCAAAGCCGCCGGGGCAGCCATCGACATCTGATGTGCGCCGGCAACGCAGGGTCGCCAAGGTGTCGCTGGCAGCGACGCTCGAGCAGCTGCCCGGCTGGTTTAGGGAGGTGACCGCCGCTCCTCGTACGACCAATACTTCCGTTTCGGTCGCTACCACCAAATCATCGTCGCCATTGCCGTCGACATCTCCGGCGGCGAGAGTTCGGGCGAAGCGCGCGGGACCAGACAGGCAGCCGAGCTCCTGGCCTGTTTCATCGAAAACGAAGAGCTGGGCAGCCTCCGGCGCGCCCACGACAAAGCGCCGAGTCGAGCCCTGGCGCATCACCGCCACGGCGGCTCCGAAACTCGCCGGCAGTGCTGCCAGCACCAGGGCAATGGGCGCTGCGGACGCCGGCGCGAAGGCCACCGCGGCACCTCCGCCGGTGCTGGTGAGGGACGGAAAGCCAGCCATCAATGCCGTCGCTATGGGCTGGGCGCCCACAGGCGGGAGGGACTCTCCTGCCAGGGTCAGCTCGTCCATGTCGGCGTCGGCGGCCACCGGCAGAGGCAGAGTGTAGACGAAACGCTGCTTCCCGGTCTCGGTACAGGCCACGGATAGGGCAGGATCCGCACCGGGCATTTTTTGGAAGCCGCTCACCCAGCAGGCGGACTTCGCCATCCCGGATGGGGATTGCGCCAAGGGCAACGCAGCAATGGTGCGAGCCAACACGCAGTCATTGGTGTTGCACTGGCCAATGTCAAAGGCGTCTAGGTTTGGGTCTTGACCCTGGCCTAGCTCGAAGACCGCTGCCCCGTTCCCAGCCTTCGCCCCCCCACCGACCATCACCAAAACGCGATTGCCGTCTGCTGCGGACGCCAGGGATGAGCCGAAACCGGGCATGCCCGAGGGTTGTTTGAGTACGAGAACCGAAGCGTTCTCTTCCAAGTCGTCAAACCGCGTCCAAGAGCACGAGAGCGCTCCAGCGGCGGCGGCGAATAGTAGCCAACGTCGCATCAGAAGCGTCCCCCGATCCCCAATAGCCCAAACTCGACACGGATGGACGGTTGGGGCCTGGGCGGCGCGCGTCGAGCGGCGGGTCGGGGCCGCCGGGGACCCAAGGCTGGTTTGGCCGCACCGGGCTCCGGGGGTTCCTGCGCCGGATCGATGGTCACCCCGGACTCCGGCAAGGGATCCTTGATGAAGTTGTAGGTTGCGAGCCCCGCCAACACGCCCCCAATGGCAAAGCCAACGTTTGCACCAATCGCAAAGAGCCGCCCCCGGTTGATTCGTTCGTCCTCGCGCTCCAAGGTCCCGGCCTGGCGATCGGCCTCCAACTCATCGTGCAAGGAGTTGGACTGAAGGCCCAGGAAGGTCCCGGCGCCCAAGAACACTCCACCCACGATCGCCTGAGTCCAAGCCGCACCGCGCGAAGGCGTGGGAATCAACTCCGCATGCACCGGCAGAACCTGGCCCCGGGGCACATCGACCTTGCCCTCGAAGGTCTTGTGACCATCAGCACGAATGACGAGCTGCCGGCGACCCGCTCGAAGCCGATGCTCCAGCGGCGCCTGCCCTGCGCGCCAAATGCCGATGGGCCGCCCTTCGACTTCGACTCGAGCCTCGGCCGTATTCGCGTCGATGCGCAGGGTTCCAAACTTCTCGCGTACCAGCTGGACTTCGACTTCGACCTGCTGCGCTTGGGCAACGACGATCTTCTTCGACAGAGGCTCGTAGCCGGGCTTCACCACGAGCAGGCTGTGCTCGCCCCGAGAGACCAACTCCGACGACGGGGTGCGACCCCAAGGGGGCCGCTTTCGCTTCGGGTCATCTACGAAGATTTTAGCCCCTTCGACGTTGGCCCTTACCCGCAGGAATCCCATGAATTTCCCTTGAGACAGGTTGGCGCGGAAGTGAAAAACACGGCCGGACTCGATGCGCACTTCCGTGTCCGTCGCGTTGAAGTCGCGAAACTTCTCGATGACCAGGTGGAACTCACCCTCATCCAGGCTGGCGCTGGCGGGCGCGGGCTGGGACAGGACTTCTTTCCAACCCGGAGTCGGCGCCCCGGGTCGAAACTTCGCGGCGCTCGGCGACACCTTGCGGAACAAGCGGATCGGGGCACCGGACGGCTCGGTCTCGATGATGATGAGCGACTTCGTATCCGCTGGGGTCGGCGGAGCCACGATGGGAGGGGGCACTGATGCCTCCGCGCCGTCAGCGCCGGCATCCCTGGGTTCTGCATCAGCGTCTGTACCCGCGTCGGCAGTCGGCACAGCGGGCGGCGTCGCAGCACGGAGCTTGGCAATGCGCTGGCGCACGTTCGCGGCATCCGGCGCGTTGGGGTCGACTCGCAGGTACTCCTCCAGCTTGTCCGCCGCCAGACCGTAGCGACCCAGGCGCTCGTGACACACGCCCGCGTTGAACAAGAATGCCGGATACGGATGCTGCGAATAGCCCTGCTCGAAGATTTTCGAGGCTCCCTCGTAGTCTTTCGCCAGGAACAGAGCCTGTCCCTTTTCCATCTGGGCGCGGATGGCCTTGAGAGTCTGCGACTGAAGCGGAGCGCCGGACTGCGCCGGCAAAGCAAAGGGCAGCAGCAACAGGACCCCGAAGGTCAGCCCCGACAGCAGTCTGGCAAGGCGCACGCTCACAGTGAGAGCAGACTCCGAAAGCACCGTCGCCACAAGGGTCGCGCGACGTGTCGCGATGTATGCAGCCCAATCCCGGGGAAAAACCCGAAAATTCGTGAGGCTTCGGTTGCGATTTGGTTGCCGCCAGTAGGCCGGACCGCGCTATGCTACCGGCAGCATTGCTTCGTTCCCACAGGTGGCTCCACTCATGCGCCTTCGTATCGCAAAACTCGCCTGCAGCCTGACGCTGCTTGCAGCCGTACCCGCGGGTGCTGCTGAAGATGCTCCCAAACCCTACGTGGAGTGCACTACTCAGCCCACTGAAGGCGACGTCGCAGCTGCGAAGGGTGCCTTCCAAGCTGGCCAGGCGTCCTTCAACGAAGCCGACTACAACCGAGCCATCACCTACTGGGAAGACGCCTACCGCCGCGACTGCACGGCCCATGCCCTACTGCTCAATCTCGCTCGCGCTTATGAGCTCAACGATCAGAAGCGCATGGCGGTCAATTCGCTGGAGACCTTCCTCGCGCGAAATCCCAGCACGCCGCAGCGCGACCAAATTGCCCGCCGAATCGAAGTGCTGAACGAGAAAATTGCGGCCGATGGCCCAGCGACGCCCGTCGGCGGCACGGGTCCTGCGGAAGGTACCGGCGGGGCTGGTGCCGGTGGCACTAGCGGCACGGGTCCGACGCCGGATACGACGACGGGTGGAAGTCGCCCACTGGTGCCGCTATTCGTTGCGGGTGGCGGCGGCGTGATCGCCATCGTGGGGACCGCGCTGTATCTCGGCGCGAAGTCCGACGAGAAAGACGCCGAGGATGCGTGCCCGGATAGAAAAAACTGCGCTCCGGGGGTCGAGGAAAAGGGCAACGACGCGGTCAAACGCGCAGACACGGCGGGAGTCATCACCGTCGCTGGCGTGGCTATCGCTGCAGGTGGTCTAGCCTGGTACTTCCTCTCGGAACCGGAACCGGCAGCGGCGCGGGTCCCCAAGAAGCGTGCTGCACGAGTCAGCCCCGCATGGGCTCCGGGCTACGCTGGGCTGAGCTTCAGCGGCTCGTTCTAACCTGCCACGGGCCAGTCACTCTTTGAGCTTCGGCACGACGGGCGCTTTGCGCCGCGTGGGCTTGCCGCCCCAAGTCGTCGCAGCAGGGCCTTCTTGCTCGATGATGCTGTCATCATCCACGTCTGCCGGGTCGAAAGGGGCGGCAGAGGACGCAGGCGCAGAACTTGCGACAGGCGCGCGCAGGGCAGCGCGATCAGGCTCCAGTGGAAATGGTGTCTCGCTTGCCGAGCCACCGCAGCCGGCCAGCACAATCCCAATCAGCAGGAGGATCTTGCTCACGGGCACAGCGCTACCATGCAGGGGCGAGCCCGAGCAAGCCGCTGCGGCCATCGCGGGCGGTGCGCGCGATTGTCAGTGCGCGCCGCCGGATCTTGACTAGGGTTGGCGCATGGCAAGCGCCCGTCTTGGCTCGGTGCTCGTGGCCCTGGCCGTGAGCATGGCTTGTGGGTCGGACGAGAACCCCGAGCCCGCTGATACCTGCGGCAAGAGGAGCTGCCCCTTCGACTACGCGTCCTTTGATGCGACGACCCCGGTGGTCTCCTTTGAAACGGACGTGATGCCGCTTTTTAGACGAGCCTGCGGCTTCTCGGTGTGCCACGGCAAGCAGAGTGGCGCGGCTGCAGAACTCTATTTGGGCCCCAAGTGCCCACCCGCCAGCGACGATCCGACTTGCACCCAAGGCGCCCCGGACAGTGCGCAGCGCCAGGGAATCATCGACAGCGTCACCGGCGTAGCGAGCAAAACGGCCAGTGCCATGCCCATCGTGACCCTGGGCAATCCGGAGCAGAGCTTTCTGGTGCATAAAGTCGATGGTTGCCACAACGACCTCGGGCTCAGCTGCAGCGTGCAGGACGGCGCGAAAACCAGTGGTGTCTGTGGCGACCCCATGCCTCAGAGCTCTGATGCGCTGTGCCAGGACGAGCGTGACGTGATCCGGCGCTGGATCGCCCAAGGCGCAAAGAACAATTGAGGAAGACCAGCACCTATGATCGGTCGTATCTCAGGGAAGGTCGTGTCCGAAGAGGCCACTGGGCTACTGCTGGTGGACGTGCACGGAGTCGGGTTCGAGCTCCTGACGCCGGTGGGCACGAGAGCGCGCGCGGCTGCCACGTCGGATAGCGTCACTCTCCACGTTCACACGCACGTACGGGAGGACGCCTTGGAGCTGTTCGGCTTCGCAACAGAAGTCGAGCGGCGCCTGTTTCGCCTGCTGATTGCGGTCCCAAACATCGGGCCCAAGACCGCCGTCGGGACGTTGAGCGCAATTTCCGTCGATGACTTGCGCCGCGCCGTTGCCCAGGGCGACGTTGCCCGGCTCACCGGCGTGCCCGGTATCGGGAAGAAGACAGCGGAACGGCTGGTACTCGAGCTCAAAGGGAAAATCGAGGGGGAAGTCTCCACGGGAAGCGCTGCTGCGCCCAGCGTCAGCAACGACACGGAGCGACTCCTTTCTGCGCTCACCAACATGGGTTACCGCGCGCAGGAAGCCGAGCGCGCCGTCGCGGCCTTGGGGGACCGGGTTGGCTCTGAACCGATGGTGGACCTGCTACGCGAAGCTCTCGCGCACCTGACCCCCTAAAGCCCGACAAAACGCGGTTTCGCAGGGAGAGTTCTTTGCCCTGAAGCCTTTACTTTCCGCTATCCTTGACCGCGAGAGGTGGGCGTGGATAATCGCGCGCTTATCCGGAAACATAGCGTCAGTGCGATGCACCTGGGAGGCCCAGCGTGATCACGTGTGCGAAGTGCAGCAAGGAAAACCAGGACCACTACAAGTTTTGTTTGGGATGCGGCGCTGAGCTGCCGCGCGAAAACGCGCCCAAACCCTTTGCCCCCGGAACACCGCCGCACGGCGTGCCTGCGGCAGCAGAAGCGGCTCCCGCTGCAGCTGCGGCTCCCGCCGCAGCACCGTCCGCGGCGCCGTCCGCGGCACCCCGTCCGGCCTCGGCCGCACCAGCAGCAAAGGGCGGCACGAACGTCGACTGCCCTCAGTGCGGTCACAACAACCCAGACTCCAACCGATTCTGCGCTTCCTGCGGCTACAACCTGGCTGCCCTGAAGAGCGGCTCTGTTCCATCCGCCGCCCCGGCGGCTCCCGCTGCCGTGGCTGGTGCAGGCCCGAAGATCGTCCTGACCGCGCTACGCGCGGATGGCTCGGAAGCGGGCGCCTACACCTTGCCGGACGCGGCGACGGTCACTGTTGGCCGAGACACAGGCGCCATCTTCGCTGGCGACAGCTACTTGTCCCCCAAGCATGCCACCTTCGTACGCAGCGGCGGGCAGCTGAGCATCAAGGACGAGAGCTCCCTGAATGGCGTGTACATCAAGCTCAAGCCCAACGAGCCCGAGCCCTTGGAATTCGAAGAGGTGTTTCGCATCGGCCAAGAGATCATTCGACTGGAGGCTCTGAAAAATCAGCCTGCTTCTCCAGACGGCGTAGAGCGCTTTGGCAGCCCCGCGAAGGGCTACATCGGGCGACTCGCGCTGGTGATCGGTCGCGACACGGTGGGCAACGCGTTCCCGATCCCTGAGCGAGGTGTGCACTGCGGTCGCGAGCGGGGCGACATCCTCTTTTCTGAGGACGGCTACGTTTCTGGCCTTCATTGCCGGGTGCACCGCGCCGAAGACGGCAAGATGTATTTAACGGATGTTGGCAGCTCCAACGGCACCTTCGTGCGGCTGCTGGCCCAACGTAATCTGAGCCAGGGCGACGTTTTGCTCATGGGTCAGCAACTGTTTCGCGTCGACTTCTGAGCCTGTTGAGGGGAGCGGGCTCGTATGAGCTCACCACGAACCATCCGCGTCGTAGCTGCAGTCATCGATCGAGACGGCAAATATCTGATCACTCAGCGCCGTCCATCGGCGGTACTGCCTCTTCTCTGGGAGTTCCCCGGCGGTCGAGTAGAAGACGGCGAGACAGACGCCGATGCGCTGCGCCGGGAAGTGCGCCACCGTCTGGACGTGGAAGTGACCCCCGGGCAGTTGATCAGTTTCGTTAGCCATCCCTACGAGCACTACGTGGTCGATCTTTATCTCTACGAGTGCAAACTGGCTGGTGGCGAGCCGTCGGAGCAGAACGTACACTCCTTCAAGTGGGTGACGAGCGCAGAATTCGATCAGTACCCGTTCACGCCGGCCGACGAGCTGTCCATGAACAAGCTACTCGGCTTGGGCTGATCGCCACCTTCGCTCTGGTCACCACAGCGACACGCGCCCAGAGCCCGGAACCGACACCAACCGAACCGGCAAGCGCACAGCCGTCTGCCGCACCCGCTCCAAACCAGCCACCGAGTCAACCCGACACTCAGGCCCCCACCCCGAGCGCGCCCCAAGGCACGGCGGGGGCGCCGCGGCTCCCAACAGCTGCACCTGCCGCCCCCACTGCAGGAGTGGGCTTCGTCAGGTCACTGACGCCCTTCGGACCCGGCGCGGTCGTGGAGTTCCGCAGCCAGGGCGAACAAGTGCAAGTCTACATCGCCCGAGTGCAGCCCGGCGACCAGCTCGAGTCGGATTTCAAACGGGTGGGGCGCACGCCGTTCCACATTCAACTGCCGCCGGGCCGCTACCGAATCGAGGCGGAGGGCGTGGACATCAGCAACGGCGCCATGTGGTTCCAAATGGGGCCGAAGCCGCGGAGGATAAGCGTCAACCCTGGCAAAGAGGGCCTCGGACTGCTTGGGGGCCTGACTCTTGGGCTCGGCATAACGGCAGTGGTGGGGGCAACGGCGGTATTGGTCTCCGGGTCCAAGGCTCCAAGTGATTTGGACAAGCCCGCAATCCTGATCCCCGCCTACGCCGCGGGCGCGGTGCTGATCGGCGGCGGCATTGGGCTCAACATCGCTTCCTCGACGCAGCTAGAAGAAAGTCGGGGCGCATCCGCTCGCGCAAACCTTGGGTTTCGCTTCTGAGCCACCCAGTGCGCGACACAAAAGCTGACAACTCGCGTCGTGGCGGGCCGATGAGCCACGAGCATGCTCGAGCTCTATCGTCAGTTTTTCACCGCATGCATCGATGTAGTGGCCCCTCGCCGCTGCGCTGGTTGTGACATCCCTTGTCGCGAGGACCTGTGCCCAGCCTGCACAACGCTCGTCCTACCTCCCGCGTCACGATACGTGAGTGGCGTCCCCGTGTTGAGCGTTGCTCCCTACGAGGCGCCACTCAGCGAGGGGGTCAAACGACTCAAGTATCAGCAGCGACCAGACGTGGCCGCCCCCCTGGGACGCCTGCTCGCCCGTACCCTTGGGTCCGGCAATGCAATCCGAGGGACCACGATCGTGCCCGTGCCCTTGCATCCAGCTCGACTGGCGCAGCGGGGTTTCAACCAATCCGCTCTTCTGGCCGTGCAGCTCTCCAAGCACTTCGGGGCCCCGACCGGACACCGGTTTCTTTGGCGCGTCCGCCGCGACCGAGCCCAAGTGCAGTGTTCGCATTCCGAGCGTCAGCTGAACGTCACAGGCGCTTTTTTGGCGGCTCATCGGCAAATGCCTGCGAGGCTGACGCTGGTGGACGATGTGGTCACCACTGGCGCCACCGCCGCCGAATGCGTCTACGCGCTGAGAAGCGCGGGGCATTACGTGGCCGCGGTGGTGGCTATCTGCTCGACGGCAAACGTTGATTGCTGAAAGGCGAAGAAAATGGGAACAATCGGCCACTTCGCACACGTAGTGTGAGGACGGGATGGCGAAAGTAGCCGAAGACAACTGGAGGTGGGCCGACCCCGAGGGAGTCGTAAGCGAGGTGGACGAGTGGGAACTCGTGTCGTCCCTTTCCTCGGGCACGCTGGCCCACTACACGCTTGTCTGGAAAGCCGGCTGGAAAAAGTGGCTCCCAGCGTGCCAGGTCGGTGAGCTCAGTGGGTCGATTCCAGCCGGGAAGGCGGAACCCGCCGTGGAACCGGAGCTGGACGAGTCGGTCACCGAACCGCCCTCGCCACCCGTCGAGCGCTACAACGCGTACCGGGCCCGTGACGCTGCCAAGCTGCTGGGGGGACGGAAGAAGGCCAGTCTGCCACCCCCGCCGCCACCCACGGGCTCGATGCCACCTGCCGCGCGGGTACCTGCAGCGCCTCCGGCCGCTCGCCGACCTCCCATGCCAACCCTGGTGGAGCCAGCGGCATCGGCCAACGCCACCGCAACGTTGCGGCCACCAGCGGCGGTGCCTCCGCCTCCTAGAGCCGTCCCTTCTCGCTTGAGTGACCCGGGCGCCGACGCTGCGCAGGATGCGGGAGCGCCCGGGGGAGAGCCGCCCACAGCACCAACCTTCCAACCGAGCGGCCCAAGCCCCAAGACGAGCGGGGCTCCGATGCTGAAACCGGCGCAAACCCCTTTGCCGCCGGCGCCGGCACCCGCGCCGGCACCCACGGCTGCGCTCGCGCCAGAAGACAAGAAATCGTCCTCGATACCGTGGATCGTGCTCGGATTGGTCGGCGTCGGCCTGTTGGGGATCGGCGGCGTCGTTGGTGGAGCGCTACTGCGGGGTCAGCTGGGAGGGGCCAACGTCGCCAACGTGTCAGCCCCCAGCGGCGTTAGTAGTGCGCCCGTGAGTGGCGACGCCACCTTGCCATGCGTCTCCGAACGGCCCGCAAAGAAACTAGCGGGTTCGATCTACTTGGCAGTTCCGCCCGCGGTGGGTCCCACAGGGAACAAGTCCGCGGTGGGGTTCGCGTCCTCGCCGAAGGAGGGCGTGGGGATCGAAGTGGATTTGGCCACCCTCGCCGTGAAGCGAAGGTTCAAGGAGCGCAGTCCCAACCGGCTCACGGGCGTTGTTCCCCTCAGCCGCAGCGGACCCATTCGATTCCAGCTCGACTCAACGGACGACGCCCTCAGCTTCGCGCGAAGTGTTGACGCAAAACCGTCCTTTGCGATCGGTGCGCGCGGGAACGACTTCGCGCGCCAAGTGGGGGGGCAAACCAAAGTCATCTGGTCTGGCGGCGGAGGGGAGCGCCTGACCACTCCGCGTCTTGCCTCCAGAGCGGGCTTCGGGCACGCGGTTACGTTTCGGCAGGGCGGCCAACGCGGGAAGATCCGCGTGGGCTGGCTGTCAGACGAGGGAGCGAAAGCATCGGACCTGGGAACCGTTGACGTCTCAGCCTCCAATGTGGGGACCCCGACCGTGGCGGTGAACGACCGCGAGGGCCTGGTTGCCTTCGCTGCTAAAGCCACTCCGGACTCGTACTGGCGAGTGTACTTCTCCCGAATTGCCCCCGGAGCTGCCACCGGCCCGGCGGCCGGATTTCGAATTCCTCCCGGCGGTCCTGGGGCGGCGGCGATATCCCCGAGCGCCACGGGGCTGCCAGGAGGCCGCTGGTTAGTGCAGTGGACGGAAGGATCTTCGGGAAACCGCGTAGTTAGGCTGCAAACCTTGGCCCATGACCTAATCCCGGTGGGGGACCCGATCGATGTCTCACCGGAGGGAGCCAATGCGGGTCAAGGCGTAGTATGGCTCCAAAATGGTTCCGCTCTCTCCTTATTCCTCGTAAAGAGTGGCGCCCGACATGAACTCTGGGGAGCTACGTTGAAATGTCCTTGAATTCCAAGTTGAAGCGACGCGCAAGTCACACGCTACTTTCTCTCGCCATGGCTGCGAGCCCTGTGGGTTTCGCCGCCCTTGCCTCAACGCCCGGTTGCCTGTTCGGCAGTGGTGGCCCGTCAGCGGTTGGGCAAGGGAAGCAATACCAAACCGGCAATCCAACCTTCGACGAGTACTTTCAGTCGTTGTACGAACTGCAAGTCGAATTGGCCAAGGCGCCAGCCGATGAAAAAGCAATACGGCAGGCACTTGCCAAGGAACTGAAGGGCGACCCAGACGCGTCGGCTTCGCTCCTAGCCAAACGCGCAGCCAAGCGCGCCAAGACACTTGCCGAAGCCGGCACTGGCTTGAAGATCAAAGTCTCCGGACTGGGCGAGGGCAACCCCGCCGCTGAAGTAACTACGGCCGGTGCGGATCTTGACGCTGAGGGCACTGAGTTCGTCAACGGGATGAAGACGGCGATCGTCGCTGAGGCGAGGTTACACAATCGGATGAAGAAGGCCGTACGCATCATCGAAAAGCTCAGCGGCATGACGGTAGCGCTCGAGCAACAGGTGGACACGGCGTTCCGCAAGAGTGTTTCGCAGAAAGGCGAGGTGAAGAAGAACCTCGCCGACGCCAAGAAGCTGCTTCCGATAATGCAGGCGCGTGCGGAAGAAGTTGCCACCAACGCCGAGGCGGCGGTCAAGAAGCTGTCGGAAACCCTAAAGACCGACGACGGGAGCTTCGACCAGCCACCGCCGCCCCCGCCTACGCCACCGGAAAACCCTGAGGGCGAGAACGGAGAGGGGACCGGTACTGGCGATCCACCGACCGGCGGCGACAAGCCCAAGACCGGCGGCGGAGACACGCCGAAGACCGGTGGCGGCACACCACCTCCGCCTCCTCCTCCGCCTCCTCCGGGGGACTTCGAGCCCTAGGCGCCGCACGCCGGGGGGCGGAGCAAGAAGAAGCGGCTGATTCGAGGTCTGGCGCCGTTCGTTCGCCTCAGTTGACGCGCCGGATTGCGTCGAGGAAAGGCTCCGCGGCGACAAAGTCCGTGCAGCGCACTGCCTCTTGCCCCCTCGAGTCGTAGACCAAGACGGTGGGTAGCCCCACGACCTTCATGGTCTCCATCGCGCTCGTGACCTGCGGGTCTTCGTCATCGGTCGCATCCACCTTGACTGCCACGAAGCGTCCGGCTTCCTGAGCGACGTCCGGCTTGCTGAAGGTCTCTCGATCCAATTGTTTGCAGGCGCCGCACCAAGTCGCCGTGAAATCCACGAGCAGCGGTCGCTTCTCCCGCTTGGCCTTGGCTTGAGCTTGCTGCCAAGTCAGTGCCTCCCAAGAGAGAGACTGCGCCGGTTTCGACACCCCCATCACAAGGAGGAAAGCCCCAACGCTGGTCAGAAACGTGCCCAAACCCTTTCGGATCTTGATACCGGCGCCCGGCTCATCGAAGGAGCGATGAACTGCGCCCAACAGAATGCCGACGAGCACCGCGGCAACCATGATTCCCAAGAAGAGCGAATCACCCTTGGCATAGCTGGCGATCACGGGGAAAGCCGTGGAGAGGAAGTACAGCGCCACGACAACTAGCACAATCCCCAACACGCTCTTCACGTGCACCATCCAACGGCCGCTCTTGGGCAGCTGCACTGCGAAAGCGCCCACCAAGAAGAACGGAGCGCCCAGTCCCAAAGCGAATGCCGCCATGGCCAGCGCACCCAGGCTCCCGCTCTGGGTCTTCGCGATCCAGGTCAGAATGCCCGTGAGCACTGGGCCAGTGCAGGGCGCCGCAATCAGGCCGCAGGCGAGCCCGAGTACGAAGGCGCCTTTGTAGCCAATGCCCCCAACCGTCGCGAGCTTGTTGGTCAGGGCCGACGGAAGCGCAAGTTCGAACGCACCGAACATGGACGCCGCCATCGCCAGGAACAACACGCTGATGCCAACAATGACCCAGGTGCTTTGCAGCACGGAGCCGAACACTCCACCGGTCATGCCGGCGACCACACCGAGGGGGACGAACATGGCGACGATGCCCATGACAAACGCCAACGAAAGCGTAATCCCCTGCCAACGGCTCTTGCTCTCCCGGGCGCCAAACACGCTGACGGTGACCGCGATCATCGGATAAACGCAGGGTGTCAGGCTCACCAGAAGCCCACCGATGAAGGCAGCACCGCCCGCGTACAGGGGCCCCTTGGAGAGCGCAGCCGTGAACGCGTCATTCGCTCCTCCAGCGCCGGCCTCGCCAGCAATCACGCAAGCATTGTCCGCGGCCTCCGCCAGCCGCGTCATTAGAAACACGGCAACGAACGACAACAAGGAGCCGACGCGAATCCAATAGCTGTTGTGCATGGCGTTCATCGATTGGGTACGACCTCAAGCCGCCGCGTTACCGGCATTGGGGGCTTTCCACTATTATTAAAAATACTACTATCGAATGCTCCTCCGCACTTTGTAAGCCCAAAACCCGGACAAAGTTTCAGGCCGTCGATTTTTTTCGGCCTTTTCTAGGCAACCGAGCCAGGATTTCTCGAGCTCGGGCAATCTCGCCGTCCAAGGCCACAGCCAGAGCGACACGGCCCCCGGTGGACCGCTTCACGAAACCGCGCAGGTACTCCCGCGCCTTGTCGATATCGCCCAGGGCATGCGACAGCTCGCCCAATACGAATTGGCCGTAGCCTTGGCCACAGGGCGCCTCGCTCAGGCGCTCGCGGATTTCTTCGAGATTTCCTATACTTTCCCCGGAGGCCAAGCGTGAAAGGGCCAACTGCGCCTGATACAGCGGCCGGTCTGTGGTCCCCCAGCGGGATGCTCGTTGCAGCGCGCCGATGGCTTCATCGTGACGCCCAGCCAAGTACAGGACACTTCCCAAGGTCCACAGATGAAACGAGCGGCGAGAGGGCGGGCTGACCCGGCTAGCCAGGCGCAGGTGTGCCAGGGCGCCCTCGCGATCCGCCAGGCCAAGACAAGCACGGGCGGCGTCCTGGCGCGCCACATCCGGCATGACCTTCAGCTGAAGCATCTCTTCGGCGACCGCAAGAGCCTCATCGAATCGCCTGCCTTCCATATGCGACAGGTAGAGCTGTCGCAGGAGCATGGCCCGGGTGGTAGCGCTGACAGCGCCCTCTGAGTCAAGCCCGCGCTGCGCGTATTTCGCCCGCATGCCGGAGGTTCGGGCGAGGGTTGCCTTTCGCAGCAAATGCTCGGGCGAGGGCTCCGCGGCACTGCCGCGCGTTCGGCTCATTCTCTTGGCAATCCTAGCAGGCGCTGCACAGGCGTCCAGATTTCAGCGCTGCCTCAAGGTGAAGCGCGTCCAGTTTGCGGGGAGCTTGCGCAGGCTTGGTGCGCCGCGTTAAAGCCCAGCGTGGTGTCTCGGTCCAAGGTCCTCGCGCGGTGCTGCTTGCCTGCGCTCCTGTTCGCTTTCGGCTGTGGCCGCCCCGCGACCGTGGAAGAGTGTGAGGAGATCATCGAGCGCATCGCACGGCTGAAGCTGCAGGAAAAGCGCCCCGGCGACGAAAAATACATCGCCGAGGAAATCGAAGCCACCAAGAAGGCCCTCAGCGATACCACGATGAAACATTGTGTCGGGCGACGTATTACCGACAGCGCGAAGCGCTGCATGAAAGAAGCGAAGACCTCGAAGGAGATCGTCGAGGAGTGCTTCAACTAGTCCGCCTCACCACCCTGGCCGGGGCGCTCCTAGCCTGTGCATGCGGCCGTCCATTGTCAGCGGACGAATGCAACCAGCTGCTGGACCACTACACGGAGCTGTTGGCGCGTAGTAACAACTCCAAAGCCCATCCGGGTCAAGTGGAGGAACTCATGGCGAAGGCACGACGCAAAGCCGCTCGAGACCCGGAGTTCTCTCAGTGCGCAGCAAAAGTGTCGCGACGGCAGTGGACCTGCGCCATGAAAGCGCCAACCGTAGACGCCGTGGAAAAGTGCCTGCTCTGACCCGCCGAAGGTCAGGCTGCACGGCTTGCCAGGCGCGGCCCGGGCTTGGACAATGGCGCGCTCATGCAACTCCAGGGTCACCAGGCATCCCGCCACTTCCACGATTACCAACAGCGCACGCTTCAGGTCGCTGGCCAGTTCGAAGTCCTGGGTCGACACATCCGGAGCACGGAGCAGAAGACGACGGCCGAGCTCGATTCCGTCGCACTCGAACTCTCGGCTGCCTACCTACCGGGTCTAACCCAAGCGCACCTATCCAGCGTCGAGCAGCTAGCCGGGTTTGGCGCCTTCGCGCGACGCAACCCTTTGGAGGCCCAAGCCCATGAACGTCACGTGCTCGAGCACACTCTCGCAGCCATTCGTCAGGACGAGAAGTACCTGCAGCGAGAAGAGCTAGCGGGCCCCCATGGCACACTGCGAACCAAACTGACGCAAGCCCATGAGCAGATGGCGCCTTGGATCGCAGATTGTCAGCGCTACGAGCGCCTAGACGGCTTTTCGGAGCTGTATCGCGCTGGCTACGACACGCCAGACTTCAGCCACAAATGGTGGAGCTCCGAGTACTGGCAGCAGTGGAAACAGGGGGACGCGATCTGCGAAGCCTTGGGCATGAAGGACTTCGGAGATGACGTGCTTCCGGCGTACAACAAGTCCGCCACTCAGCGCGCTTTTTGGGAGCAGGAGATTCGAACTCTCGAGACCGAACTCGGCACCATCTCTGCCCTCGTGCAGAAGCACGACGAAAGCGCCCAGAGGCTGAAGGACCTCCCGGGGATCTACTTGGTCCAGTGCCGTCAGATGCTCAAAGAACATCTTCTGCAAAGCGACGTAAAACTCCTATCGGACTGGCTCAAAAAGTCCGGGACGGACAGCCGACCCATAGAGATGGGGCTCCGCAAACTGTCCGGTATGCGGGCGAAGCGGGACTTCCTGCGACAGATCTACACCTACGGCGTTTCCGCCACGGTGGATTCCTTGCGCGCCCGTGCCGGCAAGTATGCACGCAAAGCTCAGAAGTTCATGCGACCCAAGCACCGCGCCCGGACCATCGGGGATCGCGAACTGGAATCCAAGCTGCCAGAGAAGCTCACCAAGCTTCAGCAACGAACCAAAAAGTTGCGCGCTCTCGTTGATCGCATTGGCAAGTACGACAGATACGAGCGCTTCTCCTTGGACAACGATCCATACCTGTGGTGGTGGGAACAGACGAAAGGCAAGCGGCCGCCGTCCATCATGGGCACGGTGCACCAGTACTACCAGCAGCACCCAAACGCGCGGCCTGTCCTAGAGTCCGAGGATGGTCGTGCCGTTGCCGCCGCAGCAGCTGAAGCCCATGAGCGTTCCGACGACTTGGTGGGGCTTTCATGAGCACCCTGCGCGTCGTCTCCTACTCCATCAACGGCCGCGGCATGGGGCACCTGGTGCGCCAGCTCGCGATCTTGCGCTGGATACGACGAATCACGACGCTGCTCGGCGTGCGCACGGAGTGCTGGGTGCTCACCTCCTCCGAAGCCGACACTCTCGCTCGGCGCGAGGGCTTTGCATCCTTCAAGCTGCCATCCAAGGCGATGTTGCGGGATTCCGGCATCGAACCGCACCGATATTTGGCCTTGGCTCGCGGCTGGGTGTTGAACGCGGTCGCCGGCCTGTCTCCGGATCTGCTGCTGGTCGACACTTTCCCCGGCGGCAGCTTTGGCGAACTCGTCAGCGTGCTGGAGATGGCGAAGCACCGCGTTCTGGTGGCGCGCAAAGTCCGGGAGCAGTTCGCGCGAGACGATCCCTACCAAGCCTTGCTGCCGCTCTACGACCAACAGATCATCCCCGACGAACGAGACACGGGCCCTATCTTGCTGCGCGAGCGGTCGGAGCTTCTCGACCGGAGAGCAGCCCGCGAAACCCTCGGACTTTCGGATGACGCGCGAACCGTCTACCTGACCCTCGGAGGGGGTGGCGACGAAGCCGCCTCATCGATCCTCCCCCCCCTGACAAGAACCCTGAGCGCGCGTGGCTACTCGGTGGTCGTCGGCGCAGGCCCGCTGTACGAGGGACCTGAACTGCGAAATGGCGGCATCACCTGGATGGATCGCTATTGCCCCATGGAGCTGTTCTCGGCCTTCGACAGCGCCGTGGCCGCCGGCGGCTACAACAGCTTCCACGAATTGATGTTCGCTGGGGTGCCTACGGTCTTCTTGCCGCAGCCTCGAATCGCCGATGACCAGGCTGAGCGTGCGCAACGTGCTGTCGCCGCGGGGGCAGGGCGGGTCGCAGACAGCATGGACGACATACCCAAACTGCTCGAAAGCCCCGGTAGCGCGGAGGCGGCGCGGGCGCTGGTGCCCAATAACGGCGCCCAAGCCGCGGCCCTGCGTGCCCTAGCGTCGATCATTCCGGCCCCGGACTTGGACATGGCCGCCCAGGTGGTCTCCCCGGAAATCCTGCGGCTCTTCGGCGCCGCATCCGGGCGAGATCGTGAGCGCGGGTTCGAACTAGTGCGCCTGCTCTTGGGGCTATCTTCTGGTGATCGCTCTCAGCTCCGCGCCCACGACCCGGACGCCGGCTTGAGCTCGGAGATCGAGCGGCTGATCGAATTGATGCGAAAGAGCGCAGTCCCAACGGAAACTGCGATTTCCCTGGTGAGCAGCCTACGCCGTAAGTTTCCGGCGGCGACCGCGCGCGCCCTTGCGGAGGCGCTCGGCGTGCTCATCCCGTGTTGGGCCCGATTTTCGGACTGGGCCGGGGTCATCGCGTTGATGCGCGCGGTACCAACCCAGCGCAGCTGGCAGATCACGGAGTTCGCTAGACGAGTCGACGACTGGCTGGCTGGCGAAGAGGACCTCTTCGACGCCTTGCGCACGTTCTCGAAGTTGGAAGGATCCGGCGCCAGGCCCGTGGATGAAGTCCTACGCATCCTGACCCAAGGCGGAACGACGGCTCTCGGCGAGGCTCATGAAAGTCCGTGATCAGGTCCTCGGCGGGATCCGCGAGGGCACGCCCAAAACAGGTCCCCTAACCGTGCACGTGGACGTCACCAATGCCTGCAACGCGGCATGCATCACGTGCTGGGATCACTCACCGCTGTTGGCTACGCCGCGCAGCACTCAGTGGAAGAAGCAGCGGATGGACCTCGAGCGCTTCCGCTGGCTGATGCGGGACCTGGACAGTTTCGGCTCAGTCGCAGCCATAATCCTCTCGGGCATGGGCGACCCACTGGTGAACCCCGAGATCTACGAGATGATCGCCGACGTGAAGCAACGTGGGCTGCACTTGGCCCTGCTCACGAATCTCGTGGCCGCCGATATCGAGCGCCTCGCGCAAGCGAGCGTGGATCAGCTCTTGGTTGGCGTGCATGGGGCCTCACCCAAGACGCATATGGCGTTTCATCCAGGCTGGACTGAACAGCACTTCAACGACCTGTGTAGGTATTTGCGGGTGCTCGCTCAAATCGGCACCCGGACACGTTTCGTGAACGTGATCAATCGCGACAACGCGCACGAACTCGGCGACATGGTGCGTTTCGGCAAGAGCTTCGACACCGAGCGCGTGAACTTCAAGCTGGCGAGCCTTGGCGGCGGCACGGAGGCTTGTGGCATCGACGCGAAACAACGACAGCAGTTGGCAGAGCGCTGGGTCCCGGAGGCCCGAGCGCTGGCAGAGGAGCTTGGCGTCCAAACGAATCTAGAGCTCTTTGAGCGCCAGCTTGCAGCGGCAAGCCACAGTGCCCGGGCAACCACGCCCATTGCCGAGGTCGGCTGCTACATGGGCTACGTGTACACACGCATCACCGTCGAGGGCGATGTCTTGTACTGCTGCAATACCGCGGTGCGCGTGGGCTCCCTCGACGAAGCACCCCTATCCCGGTTGTGGTTTGGCAAGACGTGGCAGGCTCTACGCCAGCGGCTGGCACGGGGCGACTACTTCCCGGGTTGCGACAAGTGCGGGAAGTTCGAGCAAAACGTCAAATGGGCACAGCGCGTGAGGCCCAGGAGCCCAGCGGCGCAGGGCGCTGCGGAAGTGCCGTTGAGGCTACGGGTGGTGCCATGACCGAGCGCGCTCCCACCATCGAGTGGCAGGTTGCCGGAGCGTGCAACTACGACTGCAGCTACTGCATTCAATCCAAACGCCACCGTCGGGGGAGGCCCAGCGAGCACGCGTTGATGCAACTGATTTCGACTTTCGCGCAGCTCCCGGGGCAGTGGGAAATCAAGTGCAGCGGTGGCGAGGCCTTTGCACATCCGTTATTCCTGAGGCTGGTCGTTCCCGAGTTGATGCGTCTCACCCGTCACCGCATCAGTGTGCTTACGAACTTCTCATCCACTCGACGCGAGCTCTCGGGCTTCCTCGCGGTCACCCGAGGGCGCCTGTCGGTGTTTTCGGCCTCACTGCATCTCGAGCACACGACTCTCGAGGAGTTCGCAGACAAGGCAGAGTGGTTCTGCGGCGAGTTGGAGCCAAGCGTGCGTTTTGTCGTCAACCAGGTCGTATTGCCGGAGCGCGAATCCGACGCAGCGCGAGCCAAGGAGCTCTTCGAGAGCAAGGGCATTCGTTGGTTCCCCCAGCTGTACAAGGTCAAAGGTGAGGTCTTCGACTACGCCAAGCCTGAGCGGCTTCTGCCTTTGACTGGAAAGCGACCCACACCCCGACAGGCCAATGTTGCGCCCTCCTACTTCGGCAAGTTGTGCTACGCGGGGCTCGACTACTTCGTCGTGGACAAGGACGGCGGTGCGTGGTCATGCCGAACCGCCAAGCGGCACGGGCGGGGCTTCTTGGGCAACCTGCACGAAGCTGAACTGAAGCGATTCAATACTGCTTCCGCATGCCCCTACCAGATCTGCCCCTGCACTGTTCCTGCTAACCGGGGCATGATCGAAGGCGTAGGGGCCAGCGACGACGACGCCAAGACCACACAAGCCGCGGCGGTGACGTTGTGACAGTCGCGACGCCCTACCCCATCGAGGGAGTCGTGTCCTGGAACATGAACACGAGCTGCAACTACCGCTGCAGCTACTGTACTCAACGATTCATGGAAGACCGCGCGGCCTGGGCGCGGGACCTGCCGCAGTTCATCGACGCCTTCAACGCGCTGCCAGGGGATTGGGAAGTCAAGCTCTCGGGCGGCGAACCCTTCCGACATCCGGGCTTCCTCAGCGCCGTGGCGGCTCTCAACGGCGCCGGCCGTCGTGTAAGCGTCGTGACCAACTTCGCTTCCCAGATCGAGGAGTTGATCGAATTCGCTCGGCTCACAAGGAGCCGTCCTGGCATCATCTCGGCGTCTCTGCACTTGGAGTACGTCGAGCCCAGCTCGTTCCTACAGCGCGTCCAGCTGGTGCGAAGCGAACACGCGGGGAGCATCTGCATTACCTGTGTGGCGACTCGGAAGAATCTCCCGCGCCTGACGCAGCTGTCGGCGATGTTCGCGGCTGAAGACATTGCCTTCAAGGTGCAGCCCGAAAAGCAAGACCGGGACGTCATCGACTACAATCATGAGGAGCGGGAGCAACTGATTCAGCTGGGGGGGCACAACGGAACTGGGCAAATCGACCCGTGCTTCAAGGGCCGCTCTTGCTGGGCAGGTGCGCGCTACTTCATCGTGGATCACAAGGGCAACGCGTTTCGCTGCTACCCGGCCCGGCGCTACCGAAAACAGCGCCTGGGCAATCTGTTGGACGGTAGCTTCCAGCTACTCCAGGGGCCAGACCCCTGCAGCTATCGTTACTGCAACTGCACCGTGCCGCAGCAGCGCGGCATGGTCGACACCAAGAACCACACCGCGGCGAGCAGATCGACAGCTCGTCCCTCTGCCGCCAAGGATCGAGGAGACGCATCGTCATGCTAGCCGGTCGTATGAAGCGCAAACACTTTTTGCTTTTGGCCGGCCTGGCGGCGGTCCTCGTCGTTGGTGGACTACTCGCAACAGGAGTCGTCGGCGGGCTGTTTTTAGCGAGTACCGAGGCAGAGTCCCTGAAACCGACGGCGCAGCCGGACCCCGTCGCGCAGCCGGCAGTCAACCCTGCACTTACTCCACAGGCCCCGAGCCCTGGCGCAACGCCAGTCAATCCCGACCAACCCTCAGCGATCAGTGGGCCAAGCGAACGCGACGTGGACAAGGCCGTCATGCGCTGGGCGGGCAAAGATCTCGGGAGCAAGAAGCTCAAGGACGTGACGAAGGGGCGCCCGTACAAGGTCAACGTCTACCAAGACAGCGGCAACTCCACGATGAACCGTGCCAAGGTCGATTTGAATCGGAACGACAAGTGGGACGAAAAGTGGACCTTCGATGGTTCGAGCATCTCACGCAAGGTCGCGCCCGCGGACGACGAAAACTATTCGGAAAACTACGTCTGGAACGGAAGCGCCTGGGCCAAAGAATAGACTCGCCACCACGCGCTTGCGGCCGAACTGAGAGCGGCGTCGGGTCTCGGGGGATGGGTTGGGATTGGGGGTCGTGGTTCTGGGGCATGGAAGTGCCCTAATCTCGCCTTGGCCATTACTTAGCATTTCTGCTAAGTAACTCAAATGAGCAATTCAACTGGATCCAGCATCACTCTGTGTCGCTATTGGGTTCGGCCAGAGAAGGAAGCCGAATTCCGAGAGCTACTGGCGAAGCACTGGCCGACTTTCGAGCGCCTCGGTCTCGTACTGCAAGATCCTCCTCATCTCATTTTCCGAGGTGAGACCAAGGACGGCCGGATCTTCTACGTGGAGACGTTCCCGTGGAAGGACGCAGCAGCGATGAACCGCGCCCACTCCCTGCCAGAGGTCGCTGCGGTGTGGGAGCCCATGGGCAACTGCTGCACTGAAATGGAATTTCCAAGCGTGGAGCAGATCCACGACTGAGCCTCCTAGCCTGGCCGAGCGCAAGCTCGACGATCTGGAAGCCGTATTTGCGGCCCTTGCTCACGAACAGCGTCGGCACATCCTGCTGACTTTGAAGTTCCGCGGTGGGCAGATGACCGCTGGCGATATCGCGGCTCGCTTCTCCTGCTCCTGGCCCACCACGACGCGGCACCTTCGCACCCTCGAAGACGCCGGCTTGGTCAGGGTTCACAAGGACGGACGACAACGAATCTACGAACTCGACGCAAGTCGCCTCCTGATGGTGGCAGGAGGCTGGCTCGAGTGGTTCGAGCCAGCGGCCAACGCGCGAGAGTAGTGCCCCCGCCTGCGCCAGAGATGCGCGCTCCCACCAAAAACCGTTTTACGAATCAAGCACGCCGCGCGAGACTGCACTCATGCCACTGCTCAAGGTCACTGCCAGTCACCCGCCAACTGGGGAAGTTCAGCGCAGCGTTCTCAGTGAACTCAGCAAAAAGCTCGCTGCACTTCTCGGAAAGCCCGAGAGCTACATGATGACCTGTTGGGTTCCTGAGGCCGTGATGACCTTCGGAGGGACTGATGAGCCCACCTGTTTCGTAGAGGTCAAGAGCATCGGCACCATGACCGACGCTCAGACCAAAGCCATCAGCGCGGAAATATGCCAAGCGTTGACCGATGCGACGGGAGTATCTCCCAAGCGCACATACATCGCATTCAACGACTCCGAGCCCCATTTGTGGGGTTGGAACGCCTCGACCTTCGCCCGACGCGCTTTGAACGAGGTCGCCTCGCCCCAAGCCGAAACTTGCGCTAGGCCTGGCGGGCGCGAAAGGCGCGAGGGCGCGAGGACACACGATGACGAACAGACTTTTTTGGGCGATGGCACTGGGGCTCACTCTTGCGGCATGCGGCGGGTCCACAGATGGGGATGGCGGCGCGGGCGGTACGGATGCAGGCGCGGGCACAGGCGGAACGGGCAACGTTTCGGGCAGTAGTGGGTCGGCCGGCAGCGGTGGGGCCTCTGGAGGCACGGCCGGTTCGGGTGCGGCCGGCGGCAGTGCTGGCTTTGGCGCCGGGGGCGGCAGTGCTGGCTTTGGCGGCGGCGGCGGAAGCGCCGGCTCGGGTGCGACCGGCGGCAGCGCCGGCTCGGGTGCGACCGGCGGCAGCGCTGGCTCAGGGGCAAGCGGCGGCATCGCTGGTTCGGGTGGCGGCACGGGTGGCACGGCTGCGAACTGCATCGGCCTCGACTATTGCGGCTGCAAGGGTGCGAACGCCGACTGCCAGGTTTTCTCGGAGAAATGTTTCTGCCCCTGCGGCGTGGAACCCTGTGAGCCTTCGTGTTCGTGCACCTGTAGCGGTGGCAAGTATCTGGGTTGCGGCCCGAAGTCGGTATACCAACCCGGCGCGCTGGAGGGGATCTGGCTCATAGGCTGGTCCGGCGGTCTCAATCACTATTCTTGGATCCGCTTCAACGCCGACCAGAGCGTAGACGTCGTGGACGGCGCCAAACTGCCAGTGAACGCTCCCCTGTGGCCTTGCACGGGCAAGGGGACCTACGGTTTGGCTGCCAAACCCGAAACCGTTTTTGTGTACTTACCCGCAGCGTGCGGCAACGGCACGCCGCTCACGTTCGAAAAGTTCGGGCCCCCATCTAGCGGCTACATCAAAGGCTCGATTCTGAGTGCATCCCTCACGGCGATGCCGGGCCAACCCTTGGAGGGCTACAAATTCGGTCCTAGCCAATGCGACGCGAAGATGACCAGCTGCAAGAATCCGTTCTGAGTCGCCGCTGAGGCGCACTTGCGGGTACTTACTCCCGCACTTTCGCTTCCAGGGCTTCGAGCACAGCGACGACATCCGGACGCTGCGCAAAGAAGTCGGCCATGGGATCTGCCCGCTCGGTCATCCGCAACGGGACCGTATGCAGGTTGTAAGACGCGGGATCTAGTGCAGCGGACACCTCTGCCCAATCCAATGGCGTGCTCACTCGTGCCCCTTGAATTTCTCTGACCGAATAGGGAGCCACAATGGTGCGACTGCGCCCGGTTTGGCCCGTGTCCACGTACACCCGCTCGCCCCGATCCGAAACGCGCCGCTCCATGGTCGCGATCTTCGGATGTGCCGCCACCAGCAAGCCGCCAAAAAGGTCCGCCAAGGCTCGGGTGACATCGAAGGGGACCGCAGGGCCAACCGGAACGAGCACGTGCAGCCCGGTTTTGCCGCTGGTTTTGGGATAGCCGACGAGTCCGACATCCTCCAGCAAGTCGCGCAAGGTCAGGGCCAACGTCACGGCGTCACGCAGCATCGCCAGATTCACATCGAAATCAATGGTGAAGAAGTCCCCGCAACCGAGATCCTGCTTGCGGCTGGCCAAGATGTGGATGGGAATGGCTCCGAGGTTCGCGATGTGCACCAGCGCATCCACGTTGTCCACGAGGAACACTGACTTCTCGCCGCGATGATCCACATCCTCTTCGTCCCGCAGTTCGAGGGTGCAGATCCAATCCGGTGTGCCTTCCGGGGTGCGCCATTGATAGAAGTTCTTTCCGTAGATGCCATCCGGGTAGCGCACCAGGACGACAGGGCGATCCTTCAAGAACGGCAGCATCACCGGAGATACCCCCGCGTAGTAGTCCACGAGTTCGCCTTTGGTAATGCCATCTTCAGGAAAGAAGACCTTGTCGCGGTTGGTCACGAAGACTCGGCCGGACACCTCCGTCGTCGCCGGCTCCACGATCACCGGGTCGTCCCCTTGCGGCGGCGCTGCACGGCACGCGCGGGGCACCACATCTTCCCGCAGCCCGCGAAGCACCGGGTGACGCAAAGAGCCACGAGATGTCCATTCCGCGAAGCGCACGCTGACGACGATCTCCGGACGAACGTGGTGCACTTTCGACTGCCCTGCTCCGAGCAGGTCGTGCCCTTGGGCGGTGGGAGCACTCTGGGCCAGAGAAGCGAAACGTCCGCTGAGTTGTTCAATCAGCTCTCGGGAAAGTCCGCTGCCGACCTTGCCACGCACTACCAAGTCGTCGCCGTCGTAGCTGGCCAAGACCAGCGAGCCAAGAGCGGCCCTTCCTGCGCGTCCGTTGTCCCATCCCACAATGACGAACTCATCGTCCGGCTCGCATTTGAGTTTGACCCAGTCTTCCGTGCGTTGCGGGCCGAAGCGGTAGGGCGCCGCGACCTTCTTCGCCACAATACCCTCCAGCCCCTGTTCCTGGCACAGCTGGTACAAGGCGTCCCCGTGCCCTTGGATGTGGTCGAGCATCCGAATGAAGCCCTTGCCCCGCACCAGGGTGGCGAGCAGCGCTTTGCGTTCCGACAGGGGGAGCCCGGTGAGGTCGCGTCCCCCCAACGCAAGCAGGTCGAATACCAAGTACACGACGGGCACTTCGGTCTTCACGCGCGCCACGTCTGCAGCGCGCCGCGCATGGATCCGCGGTGCAATTCTTCCAAAGCTCGGTCGACCCGCCTCGTCGAAAGCGACTATCTCGCCATCAAGAACGAAGTCTTCCGCGGGTAGAAACGACAGCGCTCGAGCGATTTCTGGGTAGCTGGCTGTCGCAGCGCGACCGTGACGATAGCGCAGTGACACGGACTGGTCATGGCGTTCGGCGACGATGCGAACGCCATCCAACTTGAGTTCGTAGTAGCGCTCAGGATCGTCCAGTCGCGCACCCTCCGTGGCGCACAACATGGGTTCCAGGCCTGCGATTCGTACCAAGCGCTGGGGCGCACCGGTCGCTTCCACACTTCGCAAAACGTTCGCTCGGGCCTCGTCGCGCTTCGCCAGCTCTTCCACAGTCAGCCCGGAGAGCACACTGCGTGGATCGAACTCCGTGTCAGCGCTGGAATGCGCGTCTTCCTTTTTCACCAGCAGCCAATGGTTTTCTTCGCTCTTCGTCTGGCGTCTACCCGTGTGAATCAGGCCAAAGCGACCGTTCAGCTTGAAGCCGGACAGAGTGAAGTCGATCTTGCCGCGCTCAATTCCGTCTTCTGCACTGCCCTCTAGATAGTTCACGCGACCCTGGTCCCACACGATCATCGCGCCGGCGCCGTAGTTGCCTTCGGGAACGACGTCTTCGAACTCCAGGTAGGACTTCGGATGGTCCTCGGTGTTGACCGCCAAGCGCTTTTCCGCAGGGTCCAGGCACGGCCCCTTCGGAACCGCGAAGCTCATCAGCACTCCGCCTACCTCGATGCGCAGGTCGTGATGCCGCCGGCTCGCGCCGTGCTCATGCACCACAAAGCGCCCGGCTCGCGTCGCACCAGGTCTGCGCCCGTGTTCAGCATCGAAGGGTTCGTTGGTCTTCAGCGGATCACGTTTGTCACGGTAGCTGCGGGACCTCGCCTTCGACTGCCCCTGCACGGACGTTCTCGAAGATCCATCGCCGACCCGAGCGCCGCGACGCTTTTTTGCCGTTTCCTTCCGTATGGGCACGTTGCCCCGTTAGCATACGATCATGGGCGCCCGCGCCATTGCTTCCGGCACGATTTCCTTCGGCTTGGTGGCCATTCCCATCAAGCTCTACACGGCTGCTTCCAGCGAGCAGGTCCGTTTCAACATGCTGCACGGGAAGTGCGGTGGGCGGCTCAAGATGCAGTACTACTGCCCGGTCGACGACGAGGTCGTCGAACGCAAGGACACCGTCAAGGGCTACGAGTACTCAAAGGGACAATACGTCCGCTTCGCGGATTCGGAAATGAAGGCGTTGGAGGCTGCGCGCTCCAACAACCTGGAAATCACCGAATTCGTGCCCCTGTCGAGTGTGGACTTCGTCCAGGTTGAAAAGTCGTACTACCTGGGCCCGGACAAGGGCGGCGACAAGCCCTACCGCTTGCTCAGTCAATGCATGGTGGCCCAAGGCGTCGTCGCGGTCGGGCGCTGGGCGGCCCGTGGCAAGGAACAGCTCGTCTTGATTCGCCCTCATGGAGACGACGGCTTGATGCTACATCAGCTCTACTACAGCAACGAAGTTCGCAGCTTCGAGGAGATCGACACTGGCGCCGTCTTCGAGTTCTCGGACGTGGAGCGGGATCTGGCACTGAAGCTCATCGAGCAACTCAGTAGCGACGAGTTTGACGCTACACGCTACCGCGACAGCTACGAAGAACGAGTGCATGCCGCCGTGGAGGAGAAAGTCGCGGGACAAGAAATCACCGTGGCGCCCGAGGCACCCAAGGCCAAGATCATCGACCTGTTCGAAGCACTGAAGAAGAGCCTTAGCGACGCCCAAGAGCGCACGGCGCATGGCGACGGAACACCCCTGAAGCCCGTGAAGAAGGCGAAGGCCAAGTCCGCGGACGCCGCAAAGCGAACCAAGAAGAAGAAGGCCGCTTCGCGGGGCTGAGCGTGGCTGAGGAGGAGGAGCCGCCTGTCATCGTCGAGATCGAGGACAGCATCGACCTACACGGCTTTGCTCCCCGAGACATTCCCAACGTGGTGGTGAGCTACCTCGAAGCCGCCCAAGAGCGCGGCTTTTCGGAGGTTCGCCTGATCCATGGCAAGGGAAAAGGATTCCAACGCGCGCGGGTTCGCGAGGTCTTGGATCGCCTGGACTGCGTCTTGGAATACAAAAACGCTCCGGAAAACCGAGGCGGGTTCGGCGCGACCCTGGTGTGGCTCGACATCGCAGACTCGTAAGCGCCTGATATCGCAGGATTTGTTGCTGGGCGCGTCAGTCGCGCCTCAGGTTTGCGCGCGCCCATCCGTTCTTCTCGATCGCGATGGTGTGTACCGCCCGAGAAATACAGAGCGCTGCCTTCGACGCAGGGGACTTGCTGAAACAACTCGCGGGGGACCAGCAGCTGATGAGGCTGATCCTGCGGACCTTTCTCAACGAGTGGCCTCGGCGATTGGCCGGGATCCACGAGGCCCTCATTGCCGGCGATCAGGCCATTTCGATCCGACACGCACACACCTTGAAGGGTTCAGCCCGTCAGCTCTCCGCGGCAGACGCTGCCACGGCCAGCGCCCGAGTGGAGCACGCTGCGCGCAAGGGTGCTCTGCGTCCCGGCGACCCCGAGTTGGACGAGCTCGAGCTGCAGCTACAGCGCCTGGATCAGGATATCTTGGCCGAGTTGGACGGTGCCTCGTGAAGGTGCTGATTGCGGACGACGACCCTATCGCCAGAACTCTCCTTTCTGGCCGCCTCTGCGCAACGGGCTACGAAGTCGTGGTGGTAGAGGATGGGGACGCCGCCATGGAGGCCCTCGCGGCGGATGAACGGATTCGAATCGCACTTCTGGACTGGGAGATGCCTGGGGCCTCGGGAGTGGATGTTTGCCGCTTCATCCGCGCGCAGGAGCGCGAGCAGTACCCCTACGTCGTGCTGGTCACCTCACGTGACGAGAACGAGGACGTCGTTCACGGCCTCGACGCCGGCGCCGACGACTACGTAGTCAAGCCAATCAACGCGGTGGTGTTGGAACTGCGCCTGCGCGCTGCGTGTCGGATGCTCAGCATGCAGGACGAACTTCTGCGCGCACGAGACGCGCTCCGAATCGAGGCGATGCACGACGCTTTGACGGGGCTTGTGAATCGCGCGGCGGTCTGCCGTTCTCTGGACCAGGAGGTCGCCCGCGGGAGTCGCACCGGGCACCCCGTCGGCGTGGTTCTGTTGGATATCGACCACTTCAAGCGCATCAACGACACCTACGGGCATGCCTGCGGTGACATCGTACTCCGAGAGGTTGCGAAGAGCCTGAAAGCGGGCGTTCGCAGCTACGATTTCGTCGCGCGCTACGGGGGAGAAGAGTTTCTCATCGTGTTGCCGGAGTGCGAGTGGCGCGGCGCGCGTCGGGTCGCCGAGCGCGCTCGCGAAGCGCTCGCGGCCCTTCAGATCGAGCTTCCCCACTCGCGATTGGAGGTGACCGCTAGCTTCGGCGTGTCCTCCACATCCCAGGTACGTTCGGCGGATGCAGTGCAACTCTTGGCTTCGGCAGATCGCGCTCTGTATCGAGCCAAACACCGGGGCCGCAACCGCGTCGAGTTGTGCAAGTCTGAGGATTTCGATCGGACCACGCCAATCACCGGCGCGCCCGTGCATCCCCAAACTCTTTGACAGCCGTGACCTCTGGTCTCTTGCCCGACGTCGGGAAAGCCGTGACAATGCTGCGTGCAGTTCAACGGGAAGATCGAACCCTGGGATGACGCCAACCAGCGCCTCGTCGCGGAAGTACATCCGGAGGACTGGACGCCTCCCGCCCCAGCACTGCGATACAACCTAGTCGTCATTGGCGGTGGTACCGCAGGCCTGGTGTCTGCCATGGGTGCCGCCGGGCTCGGCGCGAGGGTGGCCCTCATCGAACGCGCACTGTTGGGTGGGGACTGCTTGGTGACGGGCTGTGTTCCCTCCAAAGCGCTGATTGCGGCGGCCCATTCAGCACACGCGGCACGACAGGCTTCGCGTTTCGGAGTCCAGACCGGGCAGATCCGGGTCGACTTCGCGGAGGTGATGACCCAGCTGCGGCGCTCCCGCGCCGGCATCGCGCCCCACGATTCGGCAACCCGCTTGCGAGACGCCGGAGTGGACGTGTTCTTCGGGCAAGCGAAGTTCTCCGGCAGCGATACGGTGCAGGTCGACAATCACCAGCTTCGCTTCAAACGTGCGGTGCTGGCAACGGGAGGGCGGGCATGGGTTCCCCCGATCAAGGGCCTTGATGCGTGCGGCTATTTGACCAACGAGAGTGTGTTTTCTCTGACCGAATTGCCGCGTCGCCTTGCCGTTGTCGGTGGTGGCCCCATCGGCTGCGAGCTGGCTCAGAGCTTCGCCCGCCTAGGCAGCGAGGTGACGTTGTTCGAGATGGGCAACCGCATCCTTCCCCGAGATGATGCCGACGCCGCGGAGGTCGTGCGAGCCAGCCTCGAGCGCGACGGTGTTCTGGTGCTCACTCAGGCGAGAGTGTTGGCCGCGCGGAGAACCGAAAGCGGAAGAATGCTCGAATACGAAACCGATGTTGCCGGCACGACGGAGGTGGACGAAGTGCTGGTGGCGGCGGGCCGACGAGCCAACGTCGAGAACCTTGGCTTGGATACCGTCGGCGTCGACCTCGACGCCAAAGGCCGCCTGCGCGTCGATGACCGACTCCGTACGACCAACCCGACCATCTATGCGGCAGGGGACGTCGGCTCGAGCATGCAATTCACTCATGCCGCCGACGCCATGGCGCGGATCGTTCTGCAGAACGCTTTGTTCTGGGGGCGGAAACGCGCGAGCGCACTGACCATCCCCTGGGCCACCTACACTGACCCGGAGCTAGCCCATGTGGGGCTCGGGGTCGATGAGCTCAGCGCCCGGCCGGACCTGCTTCAGCTCACCGTGCCCTTCGATGACATCGACCGCGCCATCTTGGAGCAAGAGGTCCATGGCTTCGCTCGGGTTCATCATGATCGCGGGGGCCGGATCTGCGCCATCACCATCGTGGGCCAAGGCGCCGGCAACCTCATTGGCACGGCCAGCCTCGCCATCACTTCCGGACTGAAGCTCTCCCACTTGAGCCGCAGCATCATCCCCTACCCGACCCAGGCAGAGGTTCTGAAGCGCCTGGGCGACGCCTACAATCGCACCCGCCTCAAGCCGGGGCTCCGCGCCTTTTTCGTGAAGTTTTTCAGCTGGTTACGCTAGGCGCCCTCCAGGCACGGCCGAAGGGAGCCGGGGCACTTTCTTGGCCCGCCGAGCCCAGGCCGCCTATCCGAAATGAATGCTGGAGGCAGGCCGATCATGAGCAATCAGACCGCGACCCTGGTGGTCATCGAGTACGGGGCGAGTTGGCCGAAGTGGCTCGAGCCGGGCAACGTGGGTTACCTAGCTGTCGTTGCACAGCATTACGAAGGCGAGCCTACATCCCTCATCGCGCAGGTTGCCAATCGCATCGCGCGGTTGGAGCTCCAGGGTTGGAGCTTGGGCACGACGGTGGTCATGGCCAACAAGCGCACTGACTCCGACGCCTTTGCGGCCCGCAGCGTTCTCGCTCGAGGCTTGCTGGCTCGCCTGCGTAGGCAGCGCCACGGGGACCTGGTGCTAACCGTCGACGACGGCGCCAGCCCTCGCGCATGTCACGACATCAGCGGCTTGGCGGCCGCCCTCGACGGCGACGCGTTTGGCAGCGGTGTGGGCGTCAGCGTCCGCATCGGCAAGAACGCCCCCGTGCAGGGTGCGTCCAGCGATTTCGCAGAGCACCAACGCGCGTCTGCGTAGGTTCGCCCCCCGACGCTCAGAGCGTGACTTCGCCGCGGGGATTGTCCCGGGTCGCGCTATCCAGCGCGCACTCAGCCGCCGCGAAGAAGGCTTCGGCTTCCGCGGGAGTCGACCCAATGGCGGTGAGCCCCAGTTTGCCGAACTGACTCACCGCGCCGAGTAGGTGGAAAACGACGCCGGTCTCCTTCCAAGGCTGGTAGTGCACATCGTGCACAGCAGCGATGTCGAGCACGTCGTCGGGGAGCAGCCCCCGATACCTCGGCTTCATGAGGTTGTCGGTCGAAACGTAGTAGCGTGGCTCGCCGCGCCGGGTGATGTACAGGCCGCTTTCCGCATCGTACTCGCCGTCATTGAGGAGCTTCAGGGTCATAATGGGATGGGTGGTGCCCGTCATGCGCAGGTTGATTTCGATCGCGTAGCGGCTCCAAGAACCATCGGGATTCTGCACGGTAACGAAGTCCACCGCGACCCGCCCCACGCAGCCTCGCTCCCTCAACACCTCACCGACGGCCAGCGCATCTGCTTGGATTTCCTTGCGATAGGCATCGTCGGCAGGAAAACGGCAACCCAAGTACATCTGCCCGTCCGGGCCACCCAGGAGCTGGTCGTGGGTGCTCATGGCCTGCAGCTCGCCGCGCGGGTTGATGCGCAACTGCACCGACGGGCTGCGTTTGATGTCTCCCTCCACGAAGGCCTCCACGACGCCGCCTATCTGAGCCAAGGCCTGACCGAAGCGGTCCCAAGTTTCGCTAGGTCCCATGAAGCGAAGGTCTGGCAACGCGGCAACCACTGCATCGGCCCGCGCTGCGTGGCTAGCTTTGCCCGGCGCGGCCTTGGCAAGCTCCCCCTCAACGCGGAGGATCGCGTTGCCTTCCCCGGAAAAACCTTGATTGAGTTTGACGACGAAGCGCTTCAGTGATGGGTCTTCCTCCCACAACGTGGCGACGGCCTCAGCGACTTCGCGCTCATCCTTGAGGTCTTCAATCCCGGGCGGCATGGGAATACCCGCACCTCGAAAGACCTGCCGTGACCCAGTCTTGGTACCGAGATGAAGCAAGTTGGGGTTGACACCGTAGAGCGGGATGCCCAAGCGCACCGCCAGACTGCGCTCGTGCTCGCTCACCGTGAACACGGTCATGTGCGCCCGTCTGGGGTCGATGGAATCGCGAATCCGTCGCATCAAGCGAGGCCGCTCCAGCACCTTTTCGGTCAAAGGCCGAGGCGACGTGTCGTAGCAAGATACGAGAGTGAGCCGGCTGCGGGTATGTGCCGTTGGGATCCCACCAATCAACGCGAGGTAGTACTCGAGCATGGCCGGATGCAGGGGCTGGGATGTGACGTAGACCAGACGCGCCCGGGGATGCCGCAGCAAGCCCAGCGTGAACAGCATCCGCTCCTCGTAGTGAGTGATGCCTGGAATCGCCGCCAGTTGAAAGCCATCCAGGGAAAGAGACGGAACGACGACGACGTCCCGCGGCTCGGATTCAATCTCGTGCAGGGCAAGCCAACGACCCACCAGCGTCTGCTGCAACTGCTCGAACTGGGCGGCTTCCAACTCGGCGGTAGCGGGCGGCGGCGGCAATAGCGACGAGTGCCGAGGCATTCCCGGCGGCGCAGAGGAGACTTCCGGGGGCTCGACGGTGTCTCCGCTATGTGGTGCTCGACGCTTCATTAACCTGGTTTCGCGCACTTGAAGCGCACGCCGAAGCGTATCAGCGCTGCCCCCCTGTCGAAAAGCTCACTTCTTCGCTGTCCTTTGGCACAATCAACCCATGAGAGCCGCTCTTTCTTTGGGGCTTTGCCTCCTGCTCACCCCTGCAGCGAGCTGGGCGCAAGGACAAGACAAGGCAACCGACGCCAAAGCACAGCCCGCACGGGTCGTAGTGGTGGCGGACTCCACTGGAGACGAGACCCAGAATGCGCAGCTACGCGCCAAGGTCTACGAGGCCGCTCGTGCGAACGGCTGGGCCGCCGAAGGCAAAGCCGACGTGATGGGCAGGGCGCAAACCGCGGGCGCCCTGGAAGCTGGATCCGTCTCCACGACCGCGGACAAGCTCGAACCTCTGCGCTCCGCATTGGGGGCCCGCGCTCTCGTACGCATCTTCCGGGACGACAAAGGCATGCACGTCACCGTGGTGACGGCAAAGGGCGCGCAGACGCGGGACGTCGCCAGTGACGCGGCGGCGGTGAGTGCCGCTGCTGACTTGCTGGGCAAAGTCGCACAATCCGGCGGCACGCCGGCAGCGGCGCCTGCGACCGCGGGAGACGGACGCGGAACTGCCAGCGCAGGCGGCTCCTTGTCCGCGGGCTTCATGACCCCAAGCGTCATGAGCGACAAGAAGGAAGGTCCGCCGCCGGGCAGCCCAGAAGCCTGGGTCGAACGCGGAGGCGCCCGACTGAGCTATGGCGTGCGGGCGCTGCTGACCGGATTGTACATCCCAGACACGCCCTTCACAGACACCAATCCCGTTAACAGCCAGGTCGAGATCGGCAAAGGTAATACCTTCGGCATCGGCGGCGGCTTGGGCGCTCACGTGGCGTTCATGTACTTGCCGATCCCGGAGCCCGTCGTTGGCAGTGCAAACTTTGCAGCGTTCCGCGCAGGGGTGGGGGCCGAACTCAACGCCCTCTACGTTCGACCGCCCAACGGATTCAAGTACCGCGTGGAAGCCGGTGCCGTGGTTTCCCAAGACAAAGAATACGACAACCAGGGCTATCTATACGCTTTCATTCCGATGCAGCTGGGCGTGCACTTCATGTTTGGAGAGCACAAAAGCCCAACGGTTTGGCGCGGTGTTGGGCTGGGGCTCGCCTATTCACCGACGGTGATCGCCGCTCTCGAAATCGGGCAGGATCAAGACCAAACCGAAACGAAATTCAACTACGGCGGCTTCGAGCTGAGCCTAGATCTGACCAAACTCGAGACCGGCGAGAAGGCCAACCCGAACGTCCGACTATCGGTCATGGTGCTGCCCAAAGTCAGTGACGACGTGCCCTGGCTCGCCAGTGGCACTATCGGCGCATTTTGGTACTGAGCCGTGAAGCTCTACTGCGGCACCAGCGGTTTTTCGTACCCCAAGTGGAAGGGCAGGTTCTACCCCAAGGGAACGAAAACCGACGCTCTCCTTCAACACTACGCGGAGCGACTACCTAGCGTCGAAATCAACAACACGTTCTACCGCATGCCGCGAGAAAACGTGATCCAGAGCTGGAAAGCGCAAGTACCCGACGGCTTTCGATTCGCGATGAAAGCATCTCGTCGCATCACGCACTACGCGAAACTCAAGGGCACCGAAGACGACGTGCAATTCCTGCTTCAAGCCCTTGCGCCTCTGGACCGCAATCTCGGCGTCGTACTGTTCCAGATGCCGCCCCAATTCCAGAAGAACCTAGAAGTGCTTCGCGCTTTCCTCGCCTCTTTGCCGGCGTCACCTCGAGTCGCCATGGAGTTCAGGCATCGCTCGTGGTTCGACGACGACGTGTATGCCCTGCTGAGCGATTCCAAGGTTGCCCTCGTTGGGGGCGACGGAGATGCGGCTCTGCCTGAACTCGTCAGCACAACGGACTTCGGCTACTTGCGCCTGCGCCAAGACGCCTACGACGTGGCTGCGCTGCAGCAGTGGAACGAGCGGCTGGGGAAGGCGGGCTTTTCGCACGCGTTCGTCTACTTCAAGCATGAAGTCTTGGGCCCCCACTTTGCAGAGCAATTGCTGAAACACAGTGAGGGCCGTGATATCGACGCCGCCGCGCTATAGCTGCCCCAACCTGTTGCGCAAGGGGCCGAACAAGGCGCTCGATTTGCGGCCAAAGCCAAACGCCCGGGGCTCAAGGAGGCGACACCGAAACCCGCGCGACCGAAACGCAAAGCCAAGTAGTCTGAAGACCTAGCACGACTCACCCGCCGAACTCCACCCCGCCAGCAAGGTAGAGGATCGGGGCGAAGGTCACCTCGCTATCATCGTTGCCGCCAACGGGATGCGAGATGATTCCCAGTGATCGTCATGAAGGTGGACAAGATGAGTGGGCCGAGTCGCATGGTTGGTTCCTCCGAAGCTCGCCTCGCCCTGGAGCAACCCCCGTGCCGCATCGTCTTCGGGAAATTCGCTTGCCAACTGAGTCGAGAGCTGCGGTCCGCACCGTCCACTGAACCGTTCAACGGGGCTCGCCTGTCGCCGGCTAAAGCCCACGCCAAGCAGACCGCCGTCACGCCGTCTGCCGGGATTTCGACGCTATTTGATAGCTCGACAAAGCGGTCTGGCGGGGCCAGTACGGGGCGCGTTACAACTGCTGACGATGAGCGCTCCGCACAGCCACCTCGATACGGCCACCGGCCACTTCGTGTTCGAGAACTACAACTGGGACGTACCTCATTCCAACTTCCTGCCTGGCATCGCTGGGAAGTGGGGCGTGCCCGTCTGGTGCTACACCGTCAACCGGGGGCAATGCGTGGCCTCCTTTGGAGTTCGCGACAAGGACGGGCAGATCCTGGAGTTCTACTCCTTCAATAAGGCGTGCATGCGCATCGAGCGGGAAGGCTTCCGGACTTTCGTTCGCTTGGGCGACAAGCAAGTGTACGAGCCCTTTCGTCGCAGTGAAGACAAACGCATCACCCAGACCATGACCGTCGCCCCCGGAGAGATCACCCTGAGGGAGGTCAATCCAAGTCTCGGGCTCGAATTCGAGGTGGTGTATTTCGGGCTGCCTGGCGAGCGGGTTGCCGGTCTGGTGCGCGTACTCACGGTACGAAACCTCAAGAAGAAGGAGCGGCGCATCGACTTGATCGACGGACTACCCCGGATCTTGCCGTTCGGACTCGACCAGTCCCGGATCAAGGGCATCCCTCGCCACGTGGAGGGCATGATGGGGGCAAGCGCTCGTGGCGGCGCGGCCGTGTATCGTCTGAAGCAAACCGCAAACGATAGTGAGCAGGTGGGATCTGTCGAGGGCGGCAACTTCTACCTGCGGGTGGGCTTCGACGAACCCCGAGGGCTGATCGTCGACCCGGAGGCGGTCTTCGGCGAGCCCTTCAATTACGAGACACCGCGGCGCTTCGCCGCGTCCGGCTCGCGGGGAGTACTCGCCTCCGAGCAGTTTTGGGAGAACAAGACACCTGCCGCAATGACGGCCCAGCCCGTCGCGCTCAAGGCGGGTGGCGAGGCATCCCTGTCCTGTATATACGGCTACGCCGCGAGCGAGCGGGACCTGGACACCATCATCGCGCGCAGTCGCCGCTCGAGTTTCATCGACGACAAACGCCAGGACAATCGACGCACCATCGAAGAGGTCGCGGATCACGCCTTCACCGTGTCCGCATCACCACAATTCGATGCCTACTCTCGGCAAGACTTCTTGGACAACGTCATCCGGGGCGGAATGCCCATGACGCTTCAATTGAAGGATCGCAGGAGCGCCTTCTACCTGTACTCGCGTCAGAACGGCGACCTCGAGCGGGACTATCACGCCTTCCTGCTCGACCCGACCTACCTGTCCCAGGGCACGGGCCACTATCGCAGCGTGCTTCAGAACCGCCGTACGGACACCTGGTTCTTTCCAGACGTCGAAGCCACGAACCTGCGCACGTTCATGAACTTGATCCAGTTGGATGGCTACAACCCGCTAGAGGTACTCGGCACCACCTATCGAATCTCCGACGCCAAGGCTGCCAACGCCTGGGCCGAACGGCGTCTCGACAACGCCAAGCAGCGCGGCGAGCTACTTGCTTGGATGCAGAAAGGCTTTTCCCCTGGCGACTTGATCATGCGCCTCGAGGACTCAATCAACTTGGAAGCCGACCGACGCACGTCCACCTTGGATGAAGTGCTGGCCTTCTGCGACGAGTGCGAGGTTGGCGCACTGCACGAGGGTTTTTGGGTCGACCACTGGCATTACAACGTGGACCTGCTCGAAGTGGTGCTCATGGTCTACCCGGACCGCATCGACGAACTTTTGCTCGGCGACAAGAGCTACACCTACTTTGACGACCCCGACGTCGTTCTGCCGCGCCGCTCTCGGACGGTCAGCGTGGGAGGCAAGATCCGCAACTATGGCTCCGTACTGCGAGACCCAGAGAAACTCGAGCTGATTGCTGGGCGTGAGACCGACCCCTACGTGGTTCGCGCCGACTGTGGATCGGGGCAGATCTATCGAACGAGCTTGCTGACCAAGTTGCTCACCATCGTCGTGAATCGGCTCGCGACCCTCGATGCCACGGGCACGGGCGTCGAGAAGGAGGCGGGAAAGCCAGGCTGGAACGATTCCATGAACGGCCTGCCCGGGCTATTCGGCTCGGGCCTGAGTGAAACCCTGGAGCTGGCGCGCAGCGTCAGGTTCCTAAGACGGGCTCTGCCGCGACTCAAAGGCGGACGCACGCGGACAGTTTCGGTCTTTTCGGAACTCGCGGAGTTCTTGCGCGGCGTGGAGCCGGCCATGCAAAAGCGCTCGGGGTCGCGTTCCAAACACGCAGCACTGACCTACTGGAACGAAGTCAACGACCTGAAAGAGAGTTACCGCGAAAAGACTCGACTGGGCGTGAGCGGGCGAGAAGAGCGAATCAGTGTGCGGGAAGTCTCCGAGTTCTTGTCGGTCGCAGACGAATTCTTGGAGCGAATTTTCACCGGCCGTAACCGCTCCAAAGTCATGTCGAAGGGAGGCGTACCCTTCACCTACTTCGTCAACGACGTAACGGATCACGAACCGACCGGCGAGGAAAACCACCTGGGCCTCCCGACCGCTGTACCCCTCTACTTCGAACAACGACCCGTAAAGCTCTTTCTCGAAGGTCCGGTGCACTGGATGAAGCACCGCAAGGAAGATGCCTTGGCCGTGTACGAGGCCGTGCGCAAGTCCCCACTCTTCGATCGCAAGCTCAAAATGTACAAGAGCTGCGAGAACATGCGGGGAGAAACTCCGGAGCTCGGACGCGCGGTAGGCGCGTACCCGCGGGGCTGGATCGAAAATGAATCCATCTACCTGCACATGGAATACAAGTACCTGCTCGAGATCTTGCGCTCCGGACTGAGCGAGCAGTTCTGGAAAGACGCGGAAAAGGCCCTGGTCCCGTTCATGGATCCAAGTGTGTACGGGCGCAGCATTTTGGAAGGCGCGTCTTTCATCGTGTCGAGCGCCTTCGCTCAGTCGTCACTGCACGGGCGTGCGTTCCAGCCTCGACTCTCAGGCATCACCTGCGAGTTCTTGCACATGTGGATCATCGCGGTGGCAGGCGAGCACCCATTTCGCCTGGACCGCCAGGGCAAGTTGGAGATGGCGCTGGAGCCGAGGCTCCCGGGGTGGTTGTTCACGGAGCACGAAACTCGGCGCGAGTACCACGACTTCCGTGACGGCTGGACGGAGATTGCCATCCCCGCTAACTCGTTCGCGTTCAAACTCTTGGGCCGCACGCTGGTCGTGTATGCCAACAAGAACCGCAAGAATACGTTCGGAAGCGGCGCAGGTCGGCCGCGCTCCTACGAACTGTCGTACCGCAACGGACGCCGCTCAACCGTGAACGGCAAGATCTTGCCCGCCCGTCACGCACGCGCGGTGCGCAATGGCGACGTCTCAAGGATCGACGTCGTTCTTCGCTAGGCGCCCAAGGACGCTGCCTCTGGTCGACGCCACTCAGTGTTGGGTCGCGGCTCACCACCTGGTTTGGGAAGCGGCAGACCTGGCTGGCGAAATTCGCCCTGTGTGCACCATCCGCACCGCAGGGCCCCACGCGAGATTAGCGGCCCAGCGCCGCCCCAGTGAATCACCCCTTCGGGTATCGCGCAGCGCGTCGACCCCAAAAACCACAGCCGAAGACTGCGTGGTCGAGGGTCGGCTGACGGACTATTTGCCGGCCTGCTCGAGTTCGGCGTTCAGAGACTTCAGAATGCTGATCGCTGCTTCCGCCGCCGAATCGATTTCCGACTCGGGGCCGTTCATGACCAGGCGCCCCGTAGCGCCGAAGGGGCGAATGCTATTGAGCTGGACGCGGGCGGCCTTGAGGGCTTCGTTCGCCGCTATCGTCAAATATGCGGCGGGTGCCACTTCGAGAATGAACACCGAGTCATCCGCTAGCACCATGTTGCCCTTGGAAGTGCCGGTGAAGAAGATGGCGTGGTCCTGCTCGATACCGCGAATCACCATGTTGGTGACGATTTCGAGTTTGGAGCGATCCGTCGCCTTGAGCCCGGCTTGAGCCAGCACCGCTTCTCCCGCAGCTCGCACTTCGCCTTGGTCTTCGTGTTGGATTTGCATCAGCCCGTACACCCGCTCGGTGACGACGGAGCCGAGGCGCACTCGGGTGCTCTTCAGCGCCAGATCGATCATGCGGTGGATCTCCATGGCCGGAGCGAGCTCCAACATGATGGCTGCGTCGTACTCTTTGGGATCGTAGACGCGATTGTCCTTCGCGATGAACTGCGCCAGCTGCGGTTGGAGCTGATCGATGAAGATGTACGTCCGAAGTTCGAAGCCGCCCTGCTTATTAGACATATCCGTTCTTTCTCTCAGCTTTCCGCGCCGCCCTAGGCGGTATGAACCTCGTCCACGATGCCAACGATGACCGAACGAATCGGTCCATTTGCGTCCGTATCCAGCAGCTGACGCGCGGAGTTACCCTCATCCTTCACGAGAACGGTCTCCCCGACCCCAGCGCCGACCATGTCCACGGCGATGACGTATTTTTCGCCATCGAAACTTCCATCCGGCGCCGTGTAGCGAACGAGGAGCTGCTTGCGCCCGCCGTAGAAGGCGTGCTGCTGTGACGCGACGATGGTTCCGCAAACCCGTCCGAGGATCATGGTCCCTCGTCGTAGTTGTGCTGATCCACGATGCCGACGATCGCCTTGTCTACGGGCACGAAGCGTGGCGCGTGAAGCAATGCGGCCTCTCGGGAAGACTCGTAGGTGACCAGAGTCCCTGGGCCTGCTTGATCCGACGCGTCCGTGGCGACGAAAGGGTCCCCCTCGACGTCCAGCTTGCTCGTCAGCGGCCGGACGATGAGCAGCTTCAGCCCATCCATGCCTTCACTCTTGGTGTTGGACACCAACGTGCCGATGACGCGACCTAGCTTCATCCGCGCCACTCCGAGAAGAAGCGCGTCGAAGCGCCCAAGCTATCCTGCACCACGCTGTCCGCGTTGCGAATTACGGAGCGGTACCAACCCTCCGCCGCGCCCTCTCGAGCGCTCTTGTCCGCGAGCTCTACGGCTGCCTCGACGTCGTGGGTCTCACCCCAAAGGCTCGCCACGGCCTTGCCGCTCAGCCCATCGCCCACCCGAAGCTCCACGAGATCGACGAGGGCACCCTTCAATGCAGCGTCCACCGCCCTGAGCAGAGTCGGTGAAGAACCGTTCTGGAGCACACCCAGGGTATCGCCTGGTGCGGGCCAACGGCGCTTGTTCTTGGTGATCGCCGGCGCGATACGCTCTTCCGCCCAGGGCAACAGCACGGCGTCGCAGAGCGCAGAGCCCGCAATGCCTCGGGCACGGTCGAAGGAGCGTTGCACCGGCTCCACATCACCGCCGAAGAGAATCAAATAACGTCCGCTCTGAACCGTGCCCGCATTCAGCACGTCCACCAGGGCCTCCTTCGCGAGCAGGTCGAGAGCGAGCAGCCCCACAGGGACATTCGCAATGTCGAGCATCGCGAGAGCGGGGCCAGCTTTGGACGCTTTCGCCATAGCTCAGGTAATCCTGAAGTGGTCGACGAGGGTGCATCGCCGCCAGCGTGAAAACGTTCTTGCCGTGGTCAGCCCTTCACCCGTTGGCGAAGAAATCGTGAATGACGTCCAGCCCTCCCCGCTGGCCGCCAGTCCGTCGATGGAGCGACCGTTCTTCACGAAGATGCTGCAGTTGCACTTGCGGGCCATGCGCGAGAGCGCGTCGAGGTCATGCGAGTGCATGGTTGCCGTGTGGTAGTTCTCGCCCTCGGCGCCGACGGCCAGGTCGATGGCGTCATTCACGGTGGGCACCCGGGTGATGGGCAAGACGGGCATCATTTGCTCCGTCCACACCAGGGGATGGTCGTTGGGTACCTCGATCAGGACCAGTCGCGCTTCGGCGCCCGCGCTGATCCCCAGCCGTTCGAGAATCACCGATGCATTCTTGCCGACGAGGTCTCGGTCGATGCTGGCATGCCCACGAGGCCCGGCCATCTTCTTGAAGATGGCGTTTTCTAGTCGGGGCAGCTCTTTGGGATCGAGCAAGACCGCGCCGTGGCGTTGCATGGCGCTCTTCAGTTGATCGGCAACTTGATCGACGACGATGCATTCCTTTTCGTCGACGCAAATCACGTTGTTGTCGAAGGAGTGGCCGAAAGCGATATTGCGAGCCGCCTGCTCGACGTCCGCGCTGGCGTCGACGACGGCGGGAGGATTACCCGGTCCGGCGCTGATGGCCCGCTTGCCAGACGTCATCGCGGCTTTCACCACGGCGCCGCCGCCTGTCACCACCAAGAGCCGAACCAGCGGGTGCGTCATCAGCTCTTGCGCGCTCTTGATCGTCGGCTCCGCAATGCAGGTCAGCACGTCCGCAGGGCCGCCCGCCGCGACGATTGCACGGTTGAGCAGTTGAATCGTGTGCATCGAGACGCGCTTCGCAGAGGGGTGCACGTTGAAGAGCACGGTGTTGCCCGCTGCGATCATGCCAATCGCGTTGTTGATGATGGTGGACGTGGGGTTCGTTACCGGCGTGATGGCGCCGATCACGCCGAAAGACGCCGGCTCCGTGAGCATCAGGCCGTGATCCCCAGAGCGCGCCATGGGTTCGAGCACTTCCGGGCCCGGAGTCTTCTCGGTGACAAGTTCGTTCTTGGCGATCTTGTCTTCGTAGCGCCCCAAGCCCGTCTCTTCGTGAGCAAACTTGGCAAGGGCTGCGCCCTCGCGACGACACACCTCACGAACCGCCGCGACAATGCCGTAGCGCTTGCTCAGGGGCAGTTCGTCGTAGGCCAAATAGGCGCGCCGGGATGCACGCGCCGCTGCATCAATCGAGGGGTACACCCCGTCCCCCATTGACTCGCTCGAAGTGGGGGCAGGCTGCGCGCTGGCGGTCGCGTTCTGGTTCAGGATCTCTGAAGCAATCGCCTCCGCCAGACGCTGAACACTCGCCGGATCAACGGCTGACACGCTCAAACCTCAACATCGTAGCCGTGGTTCGGGCTGTACTTTTCGTACACCTGTCTACCGTCGATGCTCCACTGGTCGACGATGGCCATGATCACTGCATCGCAGGGGCGGTTCTTGGTCATTTCGGTCTGACGGGCCGAGGACCCAGACGCGAACAGGACGTACTCGTCCACTCCGGCGCCCACGGCGTCCACAGCAACGACGTAACCCCCGTCCTCCATCGTTTCGGGGTTCGTCTGCCGCAGAAGCAGAAACTTGAACCCCTCGATGTTCGGATCCTTACGGTTGGAAACGACAGTTCCGATGACTTTAGCGAGCAGCATGCATCTAGTCCTCGCGCTAAAAGGCTCGAGGGACGCTGGCGCGGGGTCGCCCTCCGGGAAGCTTCCCAGCAGAGAGCGACCCGCCTACGTCCGCTACTTGCCTCCCTTGCTGGCTCGGCCGGCTTCGTCGGCGCGACCCAGGGGCATGACCAGATCCACATTGACGTGGGGACGGGCAATGACGTGGGTGGTGACGATCTCGCCGACGCGGGTGGCACCGTTGGCGCCCGCTTCGACTGCCGCTTTCACTGCTGCGACGTCGCCGCGAACCACTGCCGTCACGTAGCCTCCACCGGTCTTTTCGTATTGCACGAGCTCGACCTTGGCAGCCTTAACCATGGCATCTGCCGCTTCGACGACCGCCGCAAATGAACGGCACTCGATCATGCCCAACGCTTCAGTACTCATCCTATCCTCCTGAACTCGAACTCAGCCTAAATACGAAACCTAATATCCTGCTCCGGCGCTGCCGGGCTTCGACTCACCGCGCATCTCGCGCACAATCTGGATCCCGACCGACGCGCCAATCCGAGTTGCGCCTGCCGCGATCATGCTCTGAGCGTCACTCGCAGAGCGCACGCCCCCGGACGCCTTCACACCGAGGCGGTGGTCGACAGCCTGCGCCATCAGCGCGACGTCCTCGGAAGTCGCCCCGGCGGTGGAAAAGCCAGTGGATGTCTTCACGAAGTCCGCCCGTGCTTTCTTGGACAGCTCGCAAGCAGTCACTTTTTCTGCATCTGTGAGCAGCGCGGTTTCGATGATCACCTTGAGGATCGCGCCCCCTTCATGGGCCACCTCTCGCACCAGGCGAATGTCCTCATAGACCGTCTTGTCGTCACCCGACTTGAGGGCGCCCACGTTGATCACCATGTCCAGCTCGGTGGCGCCGTCGCGAAGCGCCTGCCGCGCCTCTAGAGCCTTGACCTCTTTGCGGGTGGCTCCGAGGGGAAAACCGATGACCGTACAGGACTTGACCGAGGTACCTCGCAGCGCCTGCGCCGTGCGCCGCACGTGAACCGGGTTCACGCAGACCGACGCAAATCCGTACTTTCTCGCCTCGTCGCAGAGCTGGTCGATCTGAGCGTAGGTGGCATCGGCCTTGAGCAGAGTGTGGTCGATGTACTTCGCCAGATCTTCTGGGACTTCACTCACGCCCAGGCGACCACTGACTCGCGCTCCGGACTTGCCCTTCACCAAGCTGCGCACCGCGTCCGATGCGGAGCTTGGGCACTGATGATCGCAACGGCTACAGGTATTGCAGTCGCTCCCGGGCACGCCACCGCCGCCGCCGCCAAAGGCCGACAGCAGTTGGGGGTTTCCAGAAAGCACTCGGGTGATCTGCTGGATGAGCTGGTTCTTGTTGTCTGGTGCTGGCGCTACCATCTTCAAGGATCTCCGGGGACCACGGTCGAGAGCGTCGATCATGTCGACGCGACGCTTGTGGCGCGCCACTGTACACTCGACGGACAGAAATGTGTCCACGATCGAGAGGGCGGCGGCCTCATCCAGATAGCCCGCCCCGAGGGTCAACAAGTTCGCGTCGTTGTGCTCCCTGGCGTTGTTCGCCGTGGCCTGATTGAAGGCCATCCCAGCTCGCACGCCAGGGACCTTATTCGCCACCATGCAGGAGCCAATCCCGGCGCCGTCCACCACCACGCCCCGCCACGCGCGCCCCGCGGCGATTTCCTCTGCCGCCTTGCGGGCGAACACCGGGTAGTCGCAGGCCTCCGCGGAGTCGGTTCCGACGTCCACCACGCGGATCCCCTTACCCGAGAGGTGACGCTTGATGGCCTCCTTCAGTGGGTAGCCCCCGTGGTCCGACCCCAAGACGACCGGCCCGGCGCTCATGCTGTGTGCCGCCTAGTGTTCAAGGCGCGGGACTATAGATGTTGCCCCAAGTCAAGGCAACGCGGGTCTTTCTTGCGGCCGCCCGCGGTGCTCAGAGCGCTAAAGCTACCCTGTGCGGAGCTGGGCCGATCCTTCTTGCGTTTTCGCGCGGTGCTCGGAGCGCCAAAGCTACCCTGTGCGGAGCTGGGCCGATCCTTCTTGCGACTTCGCGCGGTGCTTAGAGCGCCAAAGCTACCCTGTGCGGAGTTGGGCCGATCCTTCTTGCGACTTCGCGCGGTGCTTAGAGCGCTAAAGCGACCCTGTGCGGACCTGGGCCGATCCTTCTTGCGGCTTCGCGCGGTGCTTAGAGCGCCAAAGCTACCCTGTGCGGAGCTGGGCCGATCCTTCTTGCGACTTCGCGCGGTGCTCAGAGCGCCAAAGCTACCCTGTGCGGAGCTGGGCCGATCCTTCTTGCGACTTCGCGCGGTGCTCAGAGCGCCAAAGCTACCCTGTGCGGAGCTGGGCCGATCCTTCTTGCGGCTTCGCGCGGTGCTCAGAGCGCCAAAGCTACCCTGTGCGGAGTTGGGCCGGCGGATCCTTCTTGCGACTCGGCGCGGGACGCGGAGCACCAAAGCACCCCTGCACGGATTGGTCCGGCTCCTCTTGCGATCGGCTCAGGCCCTTAGCGACGCGAGCCCGCGTGCACGATGCGCGTGAACTCCTGCGGGTTCAGACTCGCTCCTCCGACCAGCGCGCCGTCGATATCTGGACATGAGAGGAGCGCTGCCGCGTTGTCAGCTTTTACGCTGCCGCCGTATTGGATGCGTAGTGCGCCCGCGAAGGCCTCGCCAAAGTGGCCCGCGATCCGACCTCTAATCCAGGCGTGGGTTTCCTGCGCTTGTTCGGGCGTCGCAGTGACACCGGTGCCGATTGCCCAGACAGGCTCGTAGGCAAGCACCAAGCCTGCCAACTGCGCACACGAGTACGTGGATAGCGCCGTCTCGAGTTGCCGCGTCAGCACCTGGTTCGTCGTTCCCCCCTGACGCGCTTCCAGGCTCTCTCCGATGCAAACAACTGGCAGAAGCCCAGCCTCCAGCGCGACGTGCAATTTCTCCGCAACCCGAGCGTCCGAGTCTCCGAACCAAGCCCGCCGTTCCGAATGCCCGATCAGCACGCGGCTGCAGCCAATCGAGTGAATCATCTCGGCAGACACGCCGCTGGTGTACGCGCCCCGATCCATCGGGTGCAGATCTTGGGCGCCCACTTCCATGGCCGAGTCCCGCAAGCGATTCTTCACGGGCTGCAAGAAGGGATGTGGCGGGAAAACCACGACATGCCCGCCCCGGTGGGACCCGAGGCGATTGCGCAGATCCGTCGTGAGGCGATCCGACGCACTCAGCGTCAGATGCATCTTCCAATTTCCGCCGATGATCGGAGTGCGCGCCATGCCTCAAACGAGGGTGTCGAAGAGCTCGGGTCGCGGATCCGGGATCACGACCTTGTTCACCAGCAGCCCCCGCTCTTCGACGACCTCGGCCCCGGCATCCAGGGATTCGCGCACCGCATCGACATCCCCCGTGAAGACCAAGTAGGCCTTGCCACCCAAGGCCATGGCGAGGCGGCAGGAAACGACTTCCACCAACGCCCGCTTTGCCACTTGGTCTAGGGCGTCTACCAGACAGGCGACGGAAAAGGACTCCAGGATCCCGAGCGCGCCCTTCTGGGTGATCTCGCCGGTGCTCGAAAGAGCCGGGTAGACGTCGGGGTGTACGTTCGAGAGCAACACGTGATCGATCGTGGTCTCGTCAGCCACTTCCATGCCGGCGGCGACGCTCGCTTCCACTTCGTGCTGGTCCCCCGCAACCAACACCATGTACTTGCCCGAACAGATCGAGCGAGACATCACGAGCTGCACCTCCGCGGCCTTGAGCATCGCATCCGTTGCATGCATGCCGCGGGCAATGCTCGAAAGCTCAATCAGGCCCAGGGCCGAGGGGGTTGGTTCGTCGTGGCTCCTCCAGGACATGAATCACCTTTGGATGTGGATATGCTTGTCGATCTTGGTCACGCGCCCAGGGATGCTTGCGTGAACGTGCGCGCCGAGTTTCCCATCCGGCACTTTGGCGACGAGTTGCCCCGCGCTCACGCTATCCCCAACCGCAACCGCTGGCTCGGCAGGTGCGCCGATGTGCTGAGACAGAGCCACGGCAACTCGCCCGGGCTGCAGTTGTTGCGTGGAAATCGGCGCGGGTCGATCCCACTTCGTCAGCCCCAAGCGTTGAATCAATCGGCTGATTGGCACTCTGCGCGAGTCCCGCATTGGGTTGACGACCCCCTTGGAGGGCAACGGCTCCGGCCTGGGCCCGCGCTCGCGCCAAACCGTCTTGGAGCGCACGCACATTTCCATCACCGGCAGATCTTCGGGGCAGGCGTAGAGCGAGCATAGATTGCACTCGCAGCAGGCGAGCCCAAGCTGAGCCCAGCCCGCTTCGGCATCGCCCTCGAAGCCCACCGAGCGCATCACTTTGTGGGGCTCGATGGCGTACCCCAGCAAGAACCTGGGGCAGAAGTCGGTGCAGTAGGAGCACTGGTCGCAGGCGGACTTGGCGATCATGAGGTTCGCGCGGGCCGGACGAGTGCGGCGGCGGATCAATTGATGATCCCGCGGCAACACGATGAAACCACCGCTCGTCTTGGTGATCAGCGTGTTCATGTCGGCCAGCTTGCCCATCATGGCGCCGCCATCGAGCAGCACGGGATCATCCACAGTGGCCCCCCTAGCCATCGCCACCACGTCGGCCGCGCGGACGCCGATGGGCACCGTCACCGTGCACGGCTCCGCAACCGCTCCCGTGACCGTCAAACTCGACTCGACAACGGGCTGGCCGTCCGCCGCTCGGGCTATGTTGATCAGCGTTTCGACGTTATTGACGGCGCAGCCCACGTTGAGCGGCAGGCCGTCGTGGGGGATCAGCCGCCCGGTCACGTCGTAGACGACCACGTACTCGTCACCCGCGGGGTAAAAGCTACCGAACATCTGGAACTCGATGTCGGAACCGGTGAAGCGCCGCAGCGCCTCGATGGCGCGCGTGTACTTCTCCTTGATCGCAATCACGCCACGCTCGGCGCCCGTGGCCTCCATGGCCAAGCGCATGCCACGAACCATGGCCTCGGCCTGGGTGCGCATCAGCTCCTGGTCTTTGAACAGCAATGGCTCACATTCCGCTGCATTGCAGATGTACGTGTCGATCCTGGCGCCGAGCTTGACGTGGGTCGGGAACCCAGCACCGCCAGCGCCCACGACACCGGCTTGTCGTACCTGTTCTGCAACGGGGTGAGTCACGAGGGCGCGGAGTAGAGCATAGCTCCGAGGTGGCCTCCACCAGCCCTCCGCTGGCTCGCCTCGCGCGTCACGCAGCCCGCAGATCCGGCAGGATCGCGCCTGCCACGCCGGCTGAACCTCGACAATTGGGCCAGTCAGCCTGCTTTCCAGTAGGAAATACGGGAAGCCCCAGAGGTGCGCCATGGACCGAGATTTCCGCTCCTTCGAAGAGTACTTTCAGCTCTACCTAGAGCAGCGCCAAAAGCCCTGGACGCGCCGCGTGCAGTTCCTCGGCACCAGCCTGGCGCTGGGCTGCCTGGCGAGCTCCCTGCTCACTGGGCAGCGCAGCCTGCTCCTCGGCGCGGCCGCTGCCGCGTTCGGCCCGGCCTGGCTCAGCCATCGCTTGATCGAGAAGAACCGCCCAACGTCACCACGCCGATTGTCGTGGAGGCTGCGCGCCGATCTGTTGCTGTGGACGCAAATGATCAGCGACGCCCTCGGCGGCTCCCTGCACGAACCGGACGTTGCGCCCGCTGCACGCCCCGCTAGACCGAGCGTCGCCGAAGCCAAGGCAAACGGAAGCGCCCAGGCCCCGAGTCGCGAAAACGGCGCCAATCGCGAAAACGGCGCCAGTCGCGAAAACGGCGCGGCCAAGCCGAACGGGCATGCCAAAGCCAACGGCAGCGGCGGTCCCACGAACGGCAACGGCAAGCGCAATGGCCATCACGCCGACCTGGACGAATTGGAATCGAAAGAACTCCGGTTCCGGGCCAGGGCGTCCCGCGGTTGGGCCGTCTGGGAATAGGCGTTTTCAGAAACGGACTGCGCGGTGGCGATGCGCCGCACTCCGCCTACTGAGCGGCGCTCTCTGGCGCGGGTCGAAACAGAGGCAAGGGAGCCGACAGCTCGGCCCAGTCGATCTCGCCGTCGTGCCCGAGGTTCTCTAGCTCCAAAACACCCAGCTTGTCGTAGAGCGGACGTACCTTGTCGGTGATGAGACCCACCTTTTTCAGGTTCGGCATGATGCGCGTGAAGAGCAGCTTGCGAAACTCGTCCATGATCTTGGCATCGAGCACGACTTGGCGCGACTCGTCTTCTGGCCAGCCGAAGTAGGCGAACACGTCGGTCCCGATAATGCGCTCACGCATGATGACGCAAGCTTCGTAGGCGAACTGCGCGCGATCTTCGATCTCCTCGGGCGAGAGCGCTTTGACGAAGTCCTCCATGTAGGTCACGCCAAAGGCCACATGGCGGGACTCGTCGCGGATCACTAGATCGACGATGTCCGCGATCAGCTTGTCCTTCGCGATCAGCTTCTGGGTGTTGAAGGCCGCTAGCGCCAAGGACTCGACGATCAGCTGCATGCCGATGAACTTCAGATCCCAACGTTCGTCGGTCAGGATCTTGTCCAGCAGCGACTTCAGGTGGCGATCCACCGGATACATGAAGCCGACTTTCTCGGTAATGTAGCGGCCGAAGGCCTCCACATGCCGCGCTTCATCGAAAGCCTGGGAGGCCGCGTACAACTTGGCGTCGTAGGTCGGGGCGCAAGACACCAGCTGCGATGCCACCAACAGCGCGCCCTGCTCCCCATGCAAGAACTGCGACAAGGACCAGCATTGTTGGTGCCAGGCGAAATCCACACGCTGCTCCGGCGTCATCTTCTCGAAGGGTTCGTAACCCACGAAGGGATTGAACATCTCCTGCACCGGCGACTCGTGGCGGGGAAACGTGATCGACCAGTCGACGTCCGAGTCCGCGTTCCAGTTGCGCTCCTTGCCCAAGCGGTAGAGCTTGCGGATCTTCTTGTCTGCCTCTTCGTAGTTCCAGGCGTAGGCGCCCGTGAGCGGCGTGTGAAAGATCTCTGCGATCTGTTCCACGTCCTCGGGGCCAAGCCGCGGCTCTTTGCTCTCCGGATCGGAGCTGAACTTCACCTCGCGAGGCGGACCATCGACAAATTTGACCGTCAAAGCTGGCTCCTGATGAGAATGGGGGCGTATTCCCCCTCAAACCTTCGCCCTTGAGGCGTGGGAGTCAAGCCGGGGTGAAACAAGCCCGGAGCCAGTCTATCGATGGCTCCGGTCACGATCGAGCGCGCCGCAGCTTTGGCCAAGGGAATTGGTGTTGGGTTTGGGGTCGCGGCATTGTGGCGTCGCTGGCTCACTACTCTCGCGCGTATACACCCAGGTCGACTTGCGCTGTTTTCCCATGGGATGACGTCACGCGGGGAATCGGGTTACACGGTGGGCATCATGCGAGCCGCTATGCTCAACGCCTGCGCCGCTCTGGCGCTCATCGCGATCGCGCTCCTGGCCTGCAAGCAATCCGACGATACCGCGCCGAAGAGCGAACCCGCAGCCAGCGCGGCACCGACGACCGCCGCGCCCGCGGCGGAGGGAGCCAAGCCACGAGCCACCGGCAAACGCGGCATGCGTGACCGGGAGAAGTGCTCCGATGGCAACTGCAACCAGAATTGCGCGGCCGGCCGGCGCTGCAAGTTCACCTGCAGCGGTGGCGGCTGCAATCAGAATTGCGCTGGGCAGTCGGATTGCCGCGCAAGCTGCAGCGGCGGTGGCTGCAAGCAGAATTGCGCCAGTGGAGCCGAGTGCAAACTCAAGTGCAGCGGTGGGGGCTGCACGCAGGTGTGCAGCTCGGCCGACTGCAAGAAGTCGTGCACCGGCGGCGGTTGTAGCTGAGCAGCTCGCTCATGTTCGTCGGTCGCCCCTTGGACGCAGAGTGCTTGCGCTTTCGCGAGGCCTACGCTTTGGACCCGCATCGGGAGCTTCTCGCCCTCTACGAAGCGAAGCCACCAAAGCTCGGCGACCGCCCCGACTTGATGCAGCTGGTCAACGAGATTGCCACCCGCACGGATGGCACTCTAGCGCATGGACCCGGTGGCGCCGGCGTTGCGGAGAGCTGGGAGGCCTCGGGCTGGCGACAGGTGCCTCGCGGTGAAGCCGAAGCGCTGCTGCGCCGCATCCTTCACCTGGAGCTCGCCTACGACACGGAGATCCGCGCGGTCGAAGTGGCGGAGGCAGCGGCCGGAGAGTTCCTCGATCTGTTTGGCAGCGAGGCGACGTTTCTGACCAATACCCATGGCTGGGCCCAGTGGAACGCCTCGGCTGGTGACTACGTTTTCGGTCCAACCTGCGCCTACGGCTCGGCCCTCACAGCAGCAACCATCGAGGCCGGAATTGTGGCCATCGGTCCAGCCCTGCTAGGGATGCTGTGGACGAAAGACGAGGACTGACCCATGCCCGCACCACAACTCCCTCCCCTACCCGATGACATCGTCGAGATGTTCAACGCTCGCCGCGCCGGTTTCAACGAAGGCATCGGTCTGACCTTCGTTTCCATCGCCTACGAGGAACTTCGGGCCGAAGTCCCCGTGGGGCCGCACTTGCACCAGCCCTACGGACTCGTGCATGGCGGAGTCTACTCCACGATCGTCGAGACTCTTGCGTCGGCTGGTGCCGCCATCAACGCGATGCCTTCGGGCTATGACGTGGTGGGCCTCGAGAATTCGACGTCGTTCCTGAGCGCAGTTCGCGAGGGGACTCTGCACGCGCGGGGTGTGCCCTTGTTCCGAGGTAAGCGCAGCCAGGTGTGGGAGGTGACCGTTGCCGGCAGCGATGGGCGCGTCGCCGCCAAAGGGAGGGTGCGCATGCTGTGTCTCGAAGCAGGCAGCAACGTGGCAGGAGAGACCGTCGCCGTGAAAACCGACGGGCCCCGGGGATGACGGCGCGCGGGTCGGCAATCGCGACCTTGCTCCGCGACTACCCGCGCGTCGACCTAACCGTCCATCCGACTCCCATCCACAAGCTGCCGAACCTGTCCTCCTACCTCGGCCACGAGATCTACATCTTGCGGGAGGATCTGACGGGGTTCGCCCTGGGCGGCAACAAGGTCAGAAAACTCGACTTCTTGGTCGGCGATGCCATCGCGAAGGGCGCCACCACCCTGGTCACCCGGGGCGCCAGCAGCTTCAGTCGAAACGCTGCGGCGGCTGGAAGAGTGCATGGGCTGGAGGTGCACGTCGTGATTGAGGGGAAAGCGTCCGAGCACAACCACGCAAGCCGGCGTCTATTCGCTCAGCTCGAAGCCACTCTGCACTACGTGACCGACGCAGGCCCGAGGGCCGTGCAAACAATCAGTGAAGAGCTGGTTGAAGAACTGCGTGGCCAGGGCAAGGTCGTGTACGAGCTGCACCCCGGCGGCAGCGATGAGGTGGGAGCCCTGGGCTACCTGCGCGTCTTTGATCAAATTGTCCGGCACACGGAGTCCACGGGCATTCACTTCGGGAAGATCCTCTTGGCTACCGGGTCCACCGCAACCCAGGTCGGCTTAGTGCTGGGGCAAGCCATCACCGGCTATGACACCCAGATCGTCGGCATTGCCATCTCGCAGAAGTCCGCAATCCAGCGCGAACGCGTCCTCGAGCTGGCGCGGACGACCGCGCGCATGCTCGGCGTCGAATTCGATGAATCATCCGTCGTGACGGACGATCGGTTTTTTGGCGAGGGCTACGCGATAGCGTCCGAAGCCGGAACCAACGCGGCAAAGCTTTTCGCCAAACTCGAAGGTGTGTTGCTCGACCCCGTCTACACGGCGAAGGCAGCAGCGGCCCTGATCGAATACGGAAGAAGCGAACCACCCGAGCCCGACGGCAACCTGCTCTTCATCCACACTGGAGGCAACGCGGGCTTGTTCTATTGAGCGGCACCGCAGACGCAGGTACTACGGGTACAGCAAGTGCGGTTGGCGGCGTTTTTCGAAGGCGCGAAGCCCGGCCTCCCAGCTTTCGAAGATGCCTGCCAAGGGCTTGCCCCCGCGCAGAGATGCCAGAGACTTCGGGTGAAGCAGCAAGGTCGAGAGGTTGTCGTCCTGCCACTCTTCCGGGTGCGCCAACATCAGCTCCCGAGCAATGTGGAAGGCCAAGCGCACCGGGCGGACGGCAGCAGGGTTGGTCAGTTGGATCCGGATCCCGCGACAGCGACGTCCCGCAAAGCGCCGCTTGCGAGGTGTGAACACGGTAGCAACAATCTTCACGCCAGGCAGCTGCTGGCGGCTGAGGCGTGCGGCCAGACGTTTTCCATTCATCCAGGGCGCACCCAGCAGCGTGAACGGCTGCGGCGTTCCGCGCCCAACGGACAAATTCGTGAACTCGAACAACGCGATACCGGGGTAGAGCAGGGCTCCGGGCACAGTCTTGAGGTTGGGGGACGGCGCGACCCACTTCAGACCGGTACTGAAGGCAGCTTGGGAACGGCGCCATCCGCTCGCACGCACGACTTCGAGCTGCACGTCCAGCGAGAGTTCAGCGACGAATAGGCGGGCGAGCTCACCCTGCGTGAGCCCATGCAGGATCGGAAGTGGGTGCGGGCCCACCATCGACCCCGGCCTGCCCTTCGAGATCGGACCGGCAATCCGCTCTCCGGAAAGCGGATTGGGTCGATCCAGAACCACGACGCCAATCTTGGCCGCAGCAGCTGCTTCCAGTGCGCGGCGCAGCGTCGCGGCATAGGTGAAGAAGCGAGCGCCGGCGTCGGGCAGGTCGACGACCAACACCTCCGCTCCCACCAGTGCTTCCTCACTCGCCGCAGCATCCAGATTGAAGAACCCCCGCACGGGCCTGCCGGTTCTGGGGTCGCGACTGCTTCCGATCGACCCTTCGCGATCAGCTCCGATGCCATGCTCCGGTGCCAGCAGGGCGATGAGTTCGACCCCCGGTGCCTGGGCCAGCAGATCCGCCGTGCGCCGGCCCACCGCATCCCGCGCCGCGGAGTTGGTCAGAACAGCCACTCGTTTTCCAGAAAGAGACCTGAACTTCTGACGCGCCAGCACGTCGATGCCAACCCGCACGACGCTGCGCCGCTCGGGACCCAAAGCGGCAAAGGCGATGCGGCGGATTTCGCGAGCCAGGCGCATCGCGCGGCCACGCCCGTTCGGATGCAGGCGGCTGCTCAGAAACACCACGAACAAATCGTTCTTGGGATCCACCCACAGGGAGGTGCCCGTGAAACCGTCGTGACCGTAGGCACTGCCGTCGAATACGGCAACATGAGGATCGTCCGGCACGTCCCAGCCCAGGGCAGTGCGCCCACCCGGAAACTGCTGCGCGCGAATCATGCGCCGCACGCTCTTGGCCGCGAGCACGCGGGTGCCGTCGAGGGTGCCCTCGCCGAGGAGCATGCGCGCCAACCGTGCCAGATCCGCGGCGCTGGAGAACAAGCCCGCGTGCCCCGCCACACCGCCTAGAGCGCTCGCCCGCGGGTCATGCACCCGGCCATGGATCGGCTGACCTGCCCGCATCTCGGTGGGAACGATTCTTGGAAGCAAGCCCGGGCTCGGAACAAAGCGCGTCGCCTCCAGCCCCAGCGGCGACAGCACCCAGCGCGCCGAGAGCTCGTCGAGCCTGCCGCCGCCAGCGCGAGACAAGATCTCTCCCAACGCGATGAAACCCAGATCGCTGTACAGGAATTGTTCCCCGGGTGCCGTCACCAAGGGCACGGCTGCGATGGCTGCGATCGCATGCTGGGCTCCGCGGCGATATGCCGCCAAGCCGTTGACCGCGGGCAGACCCGAGGTGTGAGTCAACAGTTGCTCGATGCGAATTTTCGCTTTGTCCGGGCGACGGAATTCCGGCAGGTGCTGCGAGACTGTATCCGTGTAGGTCAGGACTCCCCGCTCAACCGCCGCTGCCAATGTAGTCGCGGTGGCGACGGCCTTGGTCAACGACGCCAGGTCAAACACGGCGTCCTTGGTCATCGCGCGCTTCTGCGGCTCGAGCCAGCTGCTGCCATACGCGCGGTGAAACAGTACATCGCGCCCCGTTCCAATCGCAACCACACAGCCCGGAATGTCACCGCGCCGGATCGCGGCTGCCACTTCATGCTCGATGGCGCTCCCGGCGCTTCCGCCCAAGCCGTGTTCCGTCGTGGGGCGGTGATCCCGCCGCAACCTTGGGGCATCCCCCCGGGCGACTCGCGTGAACAGGGCACTGTGCCCGAGCCCACCCGACGCTGCGCTAGGTCGGTCTCCCGTCACGCCGCCAAGCAGCGAGAGGGTGAGCAGGACGGCCGCAAGCCCCTTCACGATCTGGCTAACGCTCAGCACGATATCTCTACTTCCAAGCGTGACACTTCCAAGCGTGGGCGGGCCAGAGTGGGCGGGCGCGAGATTAGCGCCCCTGAGGCGGCCCAACGACCCGACCCAACCCCAAAAGCACCCGCATCCGACCGGTCCGAATCAACCACGGCCCAGGCACAGACCTGTTCGAGCGGGCTAACGCTTTGCCCCTCGCCGCGCAGTGAGTGCGTGCTTCGCCACGAACAGCCCACAACCCACGGCGCCGCCCACCAGCCACGAGTTTGCCGTCACCACTGCAGCGGCGGCGAGAACACCGCCAAAGCTCGCGAACCGCACCGCAGATAGCTTGAGAGAAAAGATGAGGCCGTAGCGGACCTTGCCGGTGAGGGCTTCTGGATCTCGGTGCAACTCGCGGAACATCCAAATGTTGGAAAGGTGCCCGGCGATCAACACGAGGCGGGTGAATACCAGCAAGCCGAGCAGAGCGCCGACGAGGTAGAGCAGCCATGAGAACTCCGCCATCTGCGCTACCTGCGCCACCGCACCGAAAATGAACCAAAACAGAAGCGCGATGATTACCAGGCTCAGCAAGAACCGCGGCGACAGCCAGCGCACCTCCTCGACGGGCTTCCGAAACAATGGATTGAGCTCATAGCTCTCGAAGCTGACCTGATCGGCTACCCGGCGGGAGTGGACAATGCCCACTATGGTCAACAGGTAGTCCGCCGCGTGCAGCGCCACCCATAACAGCGCAGCAAGCCACGGGTGTTGGACGAACACATCGGTGGCAGTCATCAATCACGGTCGCGTCAACTTGGAGCCGCCCTTGGCGGCCGCGCGCTTCGCGGCCTCGAAGTCGCCCTTGGCTTCGGCGTAGGGCCGCCATTCGAAACGGGTGCTCCGGGGAAACTGCGCCAGCTTGGCGGAGAGCGCCTCGAGAGACTCTAGATCGTATTGCGCAACGGAAACCCGCACCTTGCCGTCGTCCTGTCGATGCCAGCGAATGGAGAAGCTCCCATGCTTCCACTGGCTGAGCTTGTAGTCGAGTTGCTTCCTCTCTTGCTCGGTCACGAGCAGTGCCCGCAGCTTGGTCAATTTGTCGTGATCGGCGATCCAGGCGTGGCCGGAAGCAATTGCTCGCCACAGATGGCGCTCGAGCTGGATCTGCCCAGAATTGGGATTGGTCCCAATCAAAGGATGCCGCAGCTGTTTCTCCTTACCCCGCCAATCGCGGTTCCAGCGCTCCATGCGCCGCCACAGCGCCGCTTCCACCTTTGCCGAGCCGTAGCGACCCAAAGCGCGAGCGGCTTCCCCGGCCAGGTTCCCCCGGGGATTGTCGAGTTCGGCAATCAGCAAGCGCTCCACCTCGGGCGCGGTCCTTACAGCAATCAGCTTGGTGAGCATGTTCGTGGACGAGAGCTTGCCTCGCTGCTTCACCGCGGCGCGCACCGCTTCAGCCCCATACGTCGGCTCGACGCCCAAGAAGTAGGCGAGGAAGGCCGCCTGCTCGCGCGTGCCCCACTCTGGCTTCCGCTCATAGACCACGCGCACTCGCTTGGCGACGGCCCGCGTTCCGTAGCGGTTGAGCAAGCTGCCCAGCACCCAGAGCTGGGTCGGATGGCAGTGCGGCCCACACTGCTCCAATCGCCGGGCAAGCTCCGGCGCGGCCTTCGGTAGCTCGCGGTCCGGAAGTATGCCGAGTGCCGCCATCGGCGCGATGCCCAAGTCGGGCTGGCCACTGCGAATGACCTGGAGGATCCGCCGGCGCCCTTCAACCGGATCCAGTTCGTACAGCCGCCGGAGCGCAACTTGGCGAAGGTTGGCGTCAAGCTGCTTTTTCGAAAGCAAGTCTTTCAGCGCCGGCGCGAGGGGTAGATGAGCAATGGGGCGAAAGCCGTAATTGAGCAGATGGGATAGTTCTCGATGCGGCAGTCGGGCCAATACTTTCGGCAGCTCGCCGTGTGCCGCCACAAGCCACTTGGGTATCGGTGTGTCCTTGGCCCTGGAGCGACCCAATGACAGCAAGCTTGCTGTGCTCACGGCGCGGGCGTCGGGCTGCTTGCCGCTCAATCCATCCGCCAACCTTTGCGCCAGCGCTTCATCGATCTGTTTCTGCTTCTCCCGCCGCAGCTTCCACGCTTTTTCGTCGACGGCTTCCCGCGCATAAACGCCAGCCTTCGGAAGCGCAATCGGCAGGGCCGTCCAGATCTTCAGGGCGGAGAGCGTCCGCAAGAACGTGCTCGTCACGGGATAGTCGGGCCGCGGCAGGTTCGCCTCCATTTCACGGATGATCAGGGCGCGCTTCGGCGATCCGTAGAGCCCGAAGCTGAGCTCGTAGCTGTATTCGTCTGAGCTCAGGCGCCGGATCATTTCCCGTGCTGCAGACTCGGTGCCCAGAAAGCGCAGCGTGCGAGCCGCCTCTCGTTTGGCCTCGTCCTTCGAGCCCTTGGAGTCGAGCACCAGCTTGGCGGCCCGAAGCGTCTTGACGCGCCAACCCGGTGGTGAGCGGGTCACGGAAAACGCCACAACGTTCTGTGAAGTGACTTTGCGACCCTCAGTACGCTTCGGCTTTCCGCTAGGGTCGGGATCTTCCCAACTGAGCCGACCCGACGTCACGTACAGCTGGTAACGACCCGGCTTGTCGAAGCGGTGCCACTCGTTCAAGTCGAAGACCATCTTGTAGGGCTCGTCCGTGAGCACGGGCATGGTCCGAATACCGCCCATGCCACCAATGCCATTGGCAAAATACTCCCCCAGCGGATCCCGGGTCAGCGCTGGACTCAACTTGAACTCGTCGACATGCATGCGACCGATGCGATCGTATAGACCGCCATCCAGTTTGTAGGTCTTGGGGATGGAGCTCGCGAAGCTCAGTTCGACGCGGATCCGCTCGCCTTGTCGGAAGCGCGTCCCCTCAACGAGCCGAATTCGGAAACTCAGACCCGGTGGGTTCTTCGCGACGAGCTTATCGTGCTCGGCATCGGGCGTAGCGGGTTCAATCTCTGGTGCGGGCGCGGCGACCGAAGTTGCGGGGCCTGCTGAAGGGCCACCCACCGGCGGCGCTTTGGTTTGGCACGCCACCGCGGCAGCACAGATGGTGAACAGGGCGGTTCGCATCGCAGTTCTGGCTCCACAGGATGGCCTCAAATACGTTCGTGGACTCAAAATAGTTCTCCCTTTGAGAGGAACTGGACTTCACCCCGGGAGGCTGCGCGCAGGCGGAGAGCTTCAAGCAGGTCAAGCGGCCATTGGATTGCAGCGCCACGGCGTTCTACGTCGAAAACCAACAGATCCAACTATGTCCGGATACCTGCACCAAGGTCCAGAGCGATAGCCAAGCCAGCTTGCTCATTCGCTCGGGCTGCGACGTCGGCTTCGTCAAGTAGCTGTCACCCGCTCCCGAATTGCAGAGCTTCCTGGCTCGCAGCGTCTCAAATCAGAGAATGAACAGTAAGGACCGAAGGAGAACGGGCCGAAGAAGAGGGGTTGGGTCTGTTCGGATTTGTGGCTCCATGAAAAACGTACTCTGGCCCTTTCTCGCACCGCTCACTCACCGCCGTCGGGCAGTCGCCTAGCGCGGAGGCCGCGTTCAGCCCTCGCCTTGAGCCGCCGCGCTAGCGTCGCCCTTGTCTGCAGCCTGGGAAGTTCGGGCCCTCCGGGACTCGCGTGTCGGTGTGTCCCGATTGGAGAGCCAAGCGCGGAACAAGGTGCAGGTCTTCTCGTAGGTGGATACGAACTCGGGCAACAGCTTGGCGGCATCAGCGAGCTTGGATTCGGCCCCGAACTGCTCCATGCGGGTGGCGAGCTTGGCGAGACAGAGGCCGCCCACGTTGGCACTGCTGCTCTTCAGGGTGTGAGCGGCAGCTCTCAGGGTTCGTCCCTCTTGCTGTTGAACTCCACGCTTTGCATCCGCCAGCCAGGCTCCGCTGTTGTCCAAGAAGATGCTCAGCAAGCGCCCTTCCAACTTGCCAGCGCTGGACCCAGCGGCTGCAGCGACGCGTTCCAATACAGCTGGGTCGAAGAGCGGCAACGACGTGCTTTCGACCTGATCGACTCGGTCGCTGGCTGACTCGGAGGTGACGGCTTCGTCGCGCAGCTGCTCGGAGCCGCCACCGACCCCACGACGTAGTGCCTCGTAGAGTTGTCGAGGTTTGAACGGTTTGCTGACGAAGTCGTCCATGCCAGCATCCAGGCAACGCTCACGATCGCCTTGCATCGCGTTCGCGGTTAGGGCGATGATGTGTTGGCGGGGAGCACCGGTCTTGGTCTCGAGAGCTCGGATCTGGCGCGTGGTTTCGAAGCCGTCCATCTTTGGCATTTGGCAGTCCATCAGGACGACGTCGTAGGACGCAGCTTCCAGCGCTCGGAGGACGGCGACCCCGTTGTCAACCAGATCACTTTCGCAACCCAAGAGCCCGAGCATGCCGAGCACGACCTCCTGGTTCACGGGGTTGTCCTCGCCGACCAGCACGCGACACTCCAGTTTCTCGGCAAACACGGCGCCCCGCGTACTCGATGAATCATGTGGCGACTCCAGTGCCGCTTGTTCGCCCAGGGCGCGGGCGATGGCGGCGCTCAGCCGGCGCAGTCGAACGGGCTTCACCAAGCGCTCCGCGTTGGCGAGCGAATCGGCACAAGACTGAGTACGCTCACATCCGACCCGCTCCAGCGTGAGGCACGGAGTGGACAAGTCTGCCAACCGCTCTCGAATCCCCTTGGCTCCGGGCGCGAGGGAGTCGAGCAGCACCAAGTCCACCCGGGCGTGCTCCAGGGCGGACTGCGCCGCACCTGGTTCCTTTGCGCCAACGACTTCCATCCCGAAACTCTCGAGCAGCTGCTGCAGAGCGCGCAGGGACGCTGCGTTGGGGTCGACGACGAGGGCCCGCAGCTTGGGCCAGGAGGCCTCAGCCTTGGCTTCAGGTTGGGGCGCCAAGCTGAGCTCGGCACTGAACCAGAACGTGGAGCCAACCCCCAGCTCTGACTCGACCCCCATTTCGCCATTCATCAGGTGTGTCAAACGCTGAGTAATGGCTAGGCCAAGTCCCGTGCCGCCGTACTTTCGCGTAGTCGAGCCGTCCGCCTGACTGAAGGAGTCGAAAACTCGCGCCGACGCTTCCGGACTGAGCCCGATTCCCGTGTCGCGGACCTCGAACTTGAGTAGACACGTTTCGCCACTCCGCTCTCGCTCGCGAACCGTCAGCTCCACTTCGCCCGCCTCGGTGAACTTGAGCGCATTGCCCACGAGATTCGTCAGCACCTGGCGCAACCTGCCGGGGTCCCCTTTGACGTGGTCCGGCAGGTCCCGGGGCATGTCACAGATCAGCTCGATGCCGTTACGCGACGCCCGTTCGGAGAAGAGCTCCAGTGTTTCTTCGACGGCGTCACGCAGGTTGAAATCGATCTGCTCGAGTTCGAGACGACCTGCTTCTATTTTCGAGAAGTCCAGGATGTCGTTGATGATCCCGAGGAGCGACTCGGCTGAGCGTTGGATCGTGCCGACCAGCTTGCCCTGGTTTTCCTTCAGCTGGGTGGCCAAGAGTAACTCGGTCATGCCCAACACACCGTTCATGGGCGTTCGGATCTCGTGACTCATGTTGGCCAGAAACTCGGACTTGGCGCGGTTGGCAGCGTCGGCAGCCTCCTTGGCTGCTGTGAGCTCTCGGTTGGAGCGTTCCAGCTCGTGCAGGGTAGCCTTGAGGGCGGCGGTGCGAGTCTGAACTTCCTTTTCCAACGCCGTGGCAGCCTGAAACAGCGAGAAGGCGCCGCCCTGCATCTCCATCCCACGTTCGACGCGGGCCATCAGGACCTTGTTGATCTTTTCCAGCTTCCGAACGGTGGCGGCGAGCTCCCGCTCTCGCTCCGTCGATTCGGTCATGAAGCCTTCTTTAGCGTTCCGAGTGCGACTCCCGTAAACGTCTGGTTCACGTGCAGGGCGTTGTACTGCTCACCATAGGTCGCGAAGCCAATCACGTTGTTTCGAGCCAAGAGCTCCGCGACCTGATCGGTGATTTCTCTCTGGTCGATCTCCAGATGGCGCAGGATGCAGTCGCAACCCAATATGAGTTCCGGCTCACCGACTTGGCGCCGAATGCCGTCAAAGGTCTGCTCCAGGTTTTCGATCAGGTCGACGCCACGCGCCACGGTCAGCACGATGCCTTCGTCGATGGCGCAGAAGAAAGTGAGGCTCTCGTCTTCGTTGACTTTCTGGATCGAGCGCACGTAGTAGCTCCCGCCTAGATTCACCACGACGGGGTAGGTCGAGAAGATGAGAGGCGTGAGTTTGTCCACCTCTAGCCCCACCATGCGCGCGTACTCACGGCCCGCAGGTTCCCCATTGATCTCGGTCACGATGCGGCGAGCGGGATCCGCCTCGGTCACGACCATCTTGTCTTCGGAGCTGACGAAGTGTTGCGTCTTGAACACCACGAAAGGGTGCGCCGTGTGGAACAGGGTGAACACTGCGCAGTTCTTTCGGAACTTCCCTTCGTGGAAAACATAGGTCGCTTCGAATCGCGTGCCGTCTCCCGCCGACCCGCCAAACAGCTGGATGTTGCCCAAGCCGCGATAGATGGCGCTGACGACGCCCTCCTCCTTGGTCGAGAGGCCATCGATCAACAGAAACCCGAAGGTATTCTCGCCGTTGGCCTCACGACCTTCGTGGCGAAGGGTCTGGAGCAGGTCTTTGGCGACCTGCTCTCCCTGAACGAATTCGAATTCGTCCAGGTTGTCGACCCGGCGGCTGACTGCGCGGAGGTCTTCGCTCGCAATGCTGACGCCGGTCAAGGCACCTTCCAGGTAGCCGATGGGTGTGATTTCGCCGGCCGTAGTGCAGCCAATCAGCTCGATTCCGGGAAGCTCTGCCGTGAGCGCTTTGCCCAAGACGTCGAGATCGTAGTGCGGCGAACAATAAAAGAGCGCGAACTTCGTGTTGGGTTGACGGATGGCCTCGGCCAGCTCCCGCGCCGCAGCGACTGGATCTTGTGCGCGGCTCGCGCCCTTTTTGACCTTCAGCGTGTCGTTCGAATCGTCGGACATGAAAGCTCCTTCAGCATGCAACGGGTTCTTCGCGGCAACGAGCGATGATGTTCTTGAGCCTTGGCCCAAGCTCCTCCGGAGGTACAGACTTGGAGAGGAAGGCGTCGGCACCACAGGCGTCCGCGATCTTCATCAACTCACCGGGTGACAGACCGGAGAATAAAACCACGGCACAGCGGTGAGCACGCTCTGCTTCGTCCGTGAAGTAGCGCTTCAGTATCTCCACTACGCGGTCGCCCCGCAGCGCTGGCATGCTGACGTCAATTAGAGCGACATCCGGAGGCGTGCGTGAAAACACCGCACTCAAGCCCAAGGGCGAGCTCCGGGAAATCACGGCAAAGCCCGCGTTCTCGAGCACCGCGCTAGTCAGCTCGAGGCAGACGGGGTCATCATCGACGATCAGTACACTAGGGCGAGCGGCGTTCCCCATTAGTAACGTCAAACGGTCGTTGGGGACGAAGCTTGAGATCCGGCCAAGCGCGGTCTTTTCGCTTCCCAGGTGTCACAGGACTGGGCCAGCGACGGAGTCACAGCGCTAATGAGCTGTAATCATTTGACTTTTGCTAGCGTGGAGTGTTCCGCGGAATCCTCGATGATGCAGTTTTTCCGGACGTCTTGCTGGCCGAGCGCATGGACCGCGGGTTGCACAACCTCAGTGCCATGGCCGGTGAAGGCAATCCTGACCCCATCGCATCTTCAGCTGCGGCAGCGCGCCGTGGACGTGGCGCAGGCGCTTGGTCGCTGGTCTTGCTGTCTTCGATGCTCGCAGCCTGCAGTGTGAAACCAGCGGGAGATCACGCGGCGCCCGACGAGGAATGGACGGAGGAGCTGGTCGAGCCACTGTGTAGTCCCAAGCTCACGCGCTACCCGGTTGCTGGCCCCCACAACGGTGGCTACGACAAGAACGCCCTCAACTACACGTGTCACCCACACCCAGGTTCATCACCAGATGGCAGCGATTTCATCGCAGGTGACCACTACGGCAACGACATCTTCGCCGCCAAGGGCACGCCCATGGTCGCTCCAGTCAGCGGAACCGTCGTGACAGCAGGAACGAACACGCTCGGGGGATGGGTGGTCAAGATCCGCGGCGGCGCACCGCTGGCGCTACTGCTGGCGAGCCTGGCGTTTCGACGACGCTCCAGTCGCCACGCCTGCGATATCACACAATAGTCGTGACTTCTCGGCCGGGTCCAGGAAGGACGCTCGAACCGAGTTCTCTACAAGGGTGACGACCTGCTGCTCGGAGAGCTTCAGCGCCCGGGCGACGAGTAGTTCTCGTTCACGTAGCCGCCGAAGTAGGCAGGGTCGTCGGAATTGACGGTGACCCGCAGGCCGCGGTCGAGCAGTAGGCTCGACGCAGCGCTTCGACATCCGGAAAGGGAGCTTGATGCCGTTTCGCTCCACCAACTCGAAGGCGAGCTCCGGCTCCAGACTGCCTTCGATGTGCAAGTGCAGCTCCGCTTTGGGCACGCGACGGATGAAGCTCTCGATATCGGTAGCGTTCATGGGCGGAGTCTACGGCTCGCAGGCGGCTCCGCGAAGCGAAGCCAACGCTTGGGGCGTCGAGTCAGGGCAGCGGCGGAAGTGGTGGCGAGCCCACGCTCATGGGGTGCAGGGTGTCCTCGTTCTGGACGTGCGGGCCAAGTTCGAAACGCTTTTCTTCATAGCCGTAGGCCGTCGGTGTCAGCTCGATCAGTGTATGCAGTGGCATGAACACGTGGGGCGTGTCCTCCTGGGGCCGCCCCATGAGGTAGGCATACAGCGCCCGAGCGATGGCGTGGTGAGCGACCACGAGCACCGGAGCCTTTTGACGTTCCAAGTCGAAGATGACGGGCTCCAGGCGCTGAATCACGTCAATGTAGGATTCACCATCCGGATAGCGATAGCGGAACTTGTCGGCAGCTCGGGCGCGGTACTCGACGGGCATCGTCTCGCGGATTTCTCGATAGGTCATGCTGTCACAGACCCCAGCATCGATTTCGTCGAGAGCTCGGCGGACTAGCTTCGTAGCCGGCAGGGGTTCTGCGGTGCTGATGGACCGGTCCAGACTGCTGGTCCACGCCTCCAAGCGCTCGGGCTTGGTGGCAGCAAAGAACTCCACCAAGCTTTGCGCGTACGCACGTCCGCGCTCCGATAGCGGTGGATTGCCGCCAATACGACCCTCGAGGTTGAACTCGCTCTCACCGTGGCGAGTTAGCCAGATCTTGCGACGACCCGAGTGCAGGTTCATCAAGAAGAAGACCAGCCGAGCGCCGAGGTAGCCCTGCATGCGGTTGACCACGACCTTGCGCCCCACGTCGATGAGCTTCACATAGCAGCGGTCTTCATCATCGACCGGCTCGTAGGTGCGTTCATATTGGGCAATTCGTTCACGAAAATCCGAGACTGCGGCTTCCGGGGCCATCTCCTGGTAGTCCGGTGAACGCAACTTGTTTTCCCGGACGTTGGCTTCGACAACGGCATCGTCTTCGCAGATGGACTCGATGAAGATGACCTCCGCACCAGCGGCCTTGCAGCGCTCGTAGACGCGCTGCCGGCGGTCCTTTTCGGTGTTCGTCGCATCGTAAATGGCAACGTCCCCACGCTCGCCCAAGTACGCGAGCAGGTCGTCGAGGGTCTTCATCGCGATGCGTTCGCGCAACTCGCGATGCTCTGCGTCGGGTGCAAAGAAGCTCGCGGGCTGCTTGGCGCCGGCGATTGCGCGCCGGTACTCGCCAACGTTGAAGCTTCGCGTGGCGTAACCCAGCCAGGAGAGGTAGCGCGCGATCTTGCGTGCCACGAAGGTCTTGCCTCGAGCGGGAAGGCCGACTAGCACCAAGACGTGTTTCTGAAAATCCGGTCCTTGGAGAATCATCGCAGTTCGTAAGCTTGGAGTCGGCGCTCCAACGAGACTACAGTAGTCGGTCGCAGTCGTTGACCGCTGAAGCGGTTTCCGCAAACTTGATGCAGTCTGCCCACTGTCGAGTGCCGCGATCCATACAGCGGTCCACCCTCCGATTGCGCGCCACGTCGTTGGCCGTGCCCATGTCGGCGTTCTTCAGGCGGTCGACCCGGCGCATCAACTCGTTGCATTCGCGGCGCTCTAGGCCGCCGGCGCCGGGTGGGCGGTCGCAAGCAAGCACGGGTGCGGCCAAGAACAACACCAACGCGCAGTGCCGTAGCATTCGACAAGCATAGCGATACTCACGACTTCCCGCCACGCTCACTTGTCCGAGCGGCAACTCAGGGTGGGGCGAGCTTGTAGCGGCGCAGGTGGACCACCTGCGCGCCTTCGGCGCCATCGATCCAGGCGACGACGACCTTGTCACCCAGAATGGCAACCGCGGGATAATCGGCCGTAACGGTCTTCGCCCCCTTTTGGTCAGTGACGACATTGATAATGTACGTCCCAGAGTTCTTCCCTGCACTGCCTGGATCGAAGAAACTGAGAGCGAGGGCCATGCTCGTCGCCGTGCCATCGGCAACGGGCGTGACCGATGCCACGCGCACGCGAACGCCGGACTTGAGGGTCGCGGAAGTGAGCACCGAATCGAGGGCGGGATTGCGACCATTGGGAATGCTGGCGTCGTTTGAACAGGTGCCCACCGTGGTGCAGTTGTCCCCATCACAGACCACGAGTCGGATCTCCGACACGGTTGCGCCAAGCACACTTCCCGAGGAGTAGGCGACAAACGCCAGGCCCGGCGTCGGGCTGGTCGCTGCGATGGGCCCCCAATTCGTCGCATCCGGCGAGAGGTTGCAGTCCGGGTTCGCTTTCCTCGTGCTTCCAAACTTGTAGTGAAACGCCGTTTCGTCCGCATTCTTTAGGAAATAGGAGTGGTCGCCGGCGGCGGTCGCGACGGGCGCCACATAGGCCGCGCTCTCAGCAAAAGCGCCGACTGTCTTGCTCGGTCCTTGAACGTTGATAGTTCCGCCCGATCCAATCCAGTATCCGACGACATCTTGCCCAATCATCTGAGCCATGGGGTGGCGGCGCGTATCAATTCCATTGTAATCCGAACTCAGCTCTTTTGGCGGCACGAGCACCTGGAGCTGACCGCCAAACTTCGCGTACCAGACTTTGGCTTTTCCTAAAGAGGGACTGGTGGCGAAGAAAGCGTCCACCCCGCTCGCATCCGCCCGCATGCCAATCGCACTTAGAGCGGTTTCGCTGGTTCCACCATCTGGCAACGGGAGTAGATTTGCCACCGGAACGCCCGGAAGCGCTTGCGCGGAAGTGGCGTCCGAGGCAAATGCGGAGAGCCGTGTGTCGTAGATGGTCGTGCCAACCAGGTTCGCCTGATACGTCGACACGAAGAACGTGTTGCCGCCAGCAGCCAGAGTTACGCGACGCGCGTAGGGAGCGCTCTGATCCAGTACGAACCCATCTTCCACAAGCTTTCCGTTGGCGGCGTACTTGCAGATTTTGTTTTCACACGTGTCGGTGGTGAATGGATCCTGATCGTCGCAATCGGCAGCGCCACTGCACTCCACCGCCGACGCGTCCGTGCCCGCGTCGCCATCGCTACCGCCGCTCCCTGAAGCGCCGGAACTTCCCGACGAACCCGACGCGCCAGCACTTCCGCCCAGGGAGGCGTCTGCGCCCGGGTCATCTTGAAGCTCGCCAAAGTCCAGGAGAAACGCGCAAGAGCTCGCGATGAGCGCCGCACCTATCGAGGCAAGCAGGGTGTAAGTTTTCATCGTCTCAGGGGGCTGAGGCCGAAAAGCAAATTACCATAGCCTCGCGCAAGCGCCTGCATTCGCTGCAGATCATGCGAAAACCCAGGCCGCCGAAGTCACTTCGGCACGGGCGTACTGTCTCGCACGCGCTGACGGGCGCTGGCCCGGTGGGAAGGGCGGTGCAGTCGCCCGCTCTGAGTCGACGCTGCGGAGTTACGGCATCACGGGACACCCCGGCGGGATGCACTGGTTGCTGGCGCCCAGATCGCAACGACCACTGAAGCATTGTTCGTCGGCGTCACACTGCTGCCCGTTGGCGAGTTGGAGATCGCACGTGAGTCCGTTGCAGCTATGGCCCGCTTTGCAGGGTCCCTTGACCGATGACGCGGGTGCGCAAGCTTCGCCGTCGGTGGGCAGGTCAATGCACTTCTTCTGCAAGGTGCTGCAGTATTGGCCGTTCGGACATGGATCCGGCAGTGACAGTTCGCAAGGCGAGCCCGGCGTCGCTAGAAAACTGCTGCAAGTTGGATTCAACTTGGACACTGGACAGACGCCGTTCTTGCACAACGTGAACGCGGCCGGATTGACCAGAGCATCTAGCCAACTGGAACAAGGCTGCGCAGGCTCCCGGGAGAAGATCCCCTTGGTGTCCACGCATTTTCCGGCTTCCGGGGCCGTGCCGTCCTTGTCGCCGAAACAGAAAGCACCGACCTCGCATTCCACGCCAGTTGGACCCTCGCAGTCCCCGTCCACCGCAGCAAACGGCGCGCACTTGCCCTGAGTGCAGCCCAGACCCGCTTCGCAGGGGTCGAGTCCTGAGCAAGACTCGCCACTCTTTCGAAAGGGTGCGCACTTACCCGGACAGGTCCCGGTAGCGGTAACGGAGCAGTACAGCCCAAGTTGACACTCCAAGGTATGCGCGCAGGACTGATCCTTGGCGACGAGCCCCTCCACGACCTTGCGACAGGGCGCCGGGAAGTCGAAGCTCACGTCCCTGCAGGCCAGCGCCTGGAACTCTTTCACACACGTATTGATCTTGCCCGGGTTGAGCTTGACCTTTCCGACCTTCGCGGACTCGGCCACTTGCGAAAAGGTGGCGTTCACCAGGAAAGCCGACAGTGCTTGCTCGCAGACGGCGTCGCCGAAGATCAATGGCATCGCGGGCGTTCCGAAACACTGCTCCAACTTTGCGCAAACGGCTCCGGCGGTCGTGTTCGCCAGCTTGCCCAAGTCCACGCCCGCTCCACCCCCGGCACCCGAGCTACCCGACGAGCCGGCGCTGGCCGCCGCGCCGGCGAAGCCCGAGCTGCCCGAAGCCCCAGCCGTGCCCCCCGCCGAGGCGTCCGCTCCCGTCTCGTCCTGGAGCTCGTCAAAGTCCAACAAGAAGGCGCAGGAAGCGAGACTCAACCCCGCGCCAACACAAACAAAGATACGGAAAGCCCTCATGAGTCTTGGACCTCTTCGGATAGCGGATAGAGTATCACACTCGGCATTGACGACCCGTTTTCGGCGGACTTGTCAGCCGCCAACTAGGGCGCAAGTTAGAACACCGTGAGCGACGAACGCAGCGTACCGCGGGGCCGGCTCGGTCGCTTGGCCCGAATGGCCAGCGTAGGTGCTCGCACGGGCGCCGCCATGCTGACCCGCGGCAAGGCGGAGGCGGCGGCTGCCCATGCTGCGGAGGTTCTCGGCAACCTACGAGGCCTGGCAGCGAAGGTGGGGCAGATGGCGAGCTACGTCGATGGCGTCGTGCCAGAAGGACAGCGCGAGTCCTACGAGGCCGCGTTGACCAAGCTGCGTTCAGCTGCGCCGCGTTCGAGTCCCGAGGCGATCGCGGAGGTCGTAGTCGAGGAACTCGGCGCACCCCTGGAAGAGCTCTTCGCCGACTGGGAGCACGCTCCTTTCGCCAGTGCATCCATCGGGCAAGTTCACCGAGCAACCCTGCATGACGGCCGCGCGGTCGCGGTCAAGGTCCAACATCCGGGCATCGACAAAGCCATCGAAGCCGATCTCTCCAACGCCGCCGTGCTCAACAGCGTGGTCGGCGCAGTGGGGCCCAAGGCCATGGACGCCAAGCGCATCTTCCAAGAGATCCGCACGCGCTTCCGGGAAGAGCTGGACTACGACTTGGAGGCGCGCCGCCAAGAGGAGTTTCGCTCGCTGCATGCGGGAGACGACAAGATCCGCATCCCCGCGGTCGTCAAGGAACGTACCAAGCGGCGCGTGCTCACGAGTGAACTCTGTGTCGGCCGCAGCCTGGAAGAGGCCGCTGAGGGCAGCGCCGCGCAGCGCCGCGCCCACGCCGAGACCCTGTGGCGCTTCGTCTTCAAGGGCAACTTGGTGGGCGGCCAATTCAACGCGGACCCGCACCCGGGTAACTACCTGTTCGCCGAGGATGGCTCCGTGACGTTTCTCGACTTCGGCTGCGTGCAGCCCATCGAGGGCCCGCGCCTCGAGCATGCTCGGGAGCTGCACCTTGCGGCGCTAGATCGGGACGAAGACGCCTTCAGCGCCAAAGCCAAGGTGCTGCTGGAAACCCAGGGCGGCGCCTACGAGCGCGCTGCCGTCACCTACTCACGCAAGTGTTTCGAGCCGCTGTTTTCGCCGCCCTACAAGATCACACGCAGCTACGTGGCGGAGCTCGTAGATGGCGTCCGCGACATGAAACGCTTGCTCTTCGAAAAGGACGGCAATGTCGTGCCGCTGCCGCCAGGAATGGTGTTCATCAACCGACTACAATTCGGGTTCTACTCCGTGCTCGCACGCTTGGACGTGGAAGTCGACTACGCAGCAGTAGAGCGCCGCTTCTTCGATGAGGCCGGATTGTCGGGCTCGGCGGCCTGAGCTGCCATTGCGACTTTGCTCGGCGCCAAAACCACTCTAGCCTGCACTCAGGTTTTCAGCATGTACTTCCAAGACCTAATTCTCAACCTGCAGAAGTTCTGGGCCGAGCGCGGCTGTCTGATCGTACAGCCCTACAACTCCGAGGTCGGAGCGGGCACCTACAACCCATGCACCTTCTTGCGCAGCTTGGGACCCGAGCCTTGGAACGTCGCCTATGTGGAGCCCTCTCGCCGCCCAACCGACGGGCGCTACGGTGACAACCCGAACCGGCTCCAGCAGTTTCACCAGTTCCAGGTGATCCTCAAGCCTAGTCCCTTGGACATCCAAGACGTCTACCTCGAATCCCTGGTCGCCCTGGGCACGGATCCCTTGGAGCACGACGTGCGCTTCATCGAAGACGACTGGGAGAGCCCGACCCTGGGCGCCTGGGGGCTAGGCTGGCAGGTCTGGCTAGATGGTCTGGAGATCAGTCAGTTCACTTACTTTCAGCAGGCCGGTGGTTTCGACTGCAAGCCGGTCAGCGGAGAGCTGACCTACGGTCTGGAGCGTATCGCCATGTACTTGCAGGACGTGGACAACGTCTACGATCTGATGTTCGACGAACGCGTGCGCTACGGCGAGATCTATCAGCGCGCCGAGTGGGAGTGGTCCACCTACAACTTCGAAGAAGCGGAGATTGCCGCGCATTTCGCGGCCTTCGATCAAGCCGAAGCAGAGGTGAAGCGCATGCTCGAACGCGGCGAGGACCCTCTCGCCAAGCTCGTCTTGCCCGCATACGATTTCGTGATCAAGGGCGCCCACGCTTTCAATGTGCTCGACGCACGAGGGGCGATTAGCGTTACCGAGCGGCAGCGTTTCATCCTGCGCGTACGCACCATGGCGCGCAGCGTCGCTGCGGCTTGGCTAGCTCAGCGTGAGGCCTTGGGTTTTCCTTTGCTTCGCAGCGAGCGCGCCGCCGAATAACGCGAGATTTCCGAGTGGTGATCGGGCTGCTGGCCTGGAGCCGGTGACTATGCGATCCTGTCTATTGTGACGGGCATTTCCAAATGGTGGGCATTCGTGCTGCCTGCGGCGATGGCAGCGGCATGCACGAACGACTTCGACGGCTTCGAGTTCGAAGGCGGCGGGGCCGGAACATCATCTAGCGGGGGCGGCAGCGCAGTAGCCCGAATGTTTGTCCCAGCCAGACCCAATGCACGAAGATGAACCAACTGCCCTACAGCATATGCCGATCATGAAGACTCTACTCAGAACCGCTGCCCTGCTTGCAGGAGTCACGCTGGTAGCGGCCGCCTGCACCAACGACTTCGACGAATTCGATTTCGCGGACGGCGACGCGGCGGCGGGCGGCTCTACGGGCACTGGTGGAAGCAAAGGCGACGCGGCGGCGTGCGGCGCAGGCCTGACCCGCTGTGGCGACAGCTGTGTAGACACGGACAGCAACACTCAGCATTGCGGCGCTTGTAACGCGAAGTGCCCCGGTGCGCTCACTTGCCAGAACGGCGACTGCGGCTGCTCTCAGGCGGCGCAGTGCGGCGGCAGCGGGGCGGACTGCCGGAATGACCGTTGCCGTTGCGGGGGCGATGGCTGCCGGAACGGCGAAATATGTGAGGGCAGTGGCGGCAACGCCAAGTGTTCCTGCAACGGCGGCGATAGTTGTGGCGGCGGAGAAACCTGCTGTGCCTCGGGCTGCGCCGACCTGGATGAAGATGAAGAGAACTGTGGCGCCTGCGGCGTCGCTTGCCCCAGCGGTCAAGAGTGCCGCAGCGGCAGCTGCCGCAGCTAAGGCTACTTCAGCTCGCCCAACAGGCTAAGTTTGAGTTCCTGCATCCGAGCACGGAACACGCCGCCAGCAACCGCCGGGTCACTCGCGAGGATGCGTTCAGCCTGCGCGCGATCCACCGCCCGAAAGATGACGAGGCCAACTTGCGGCGGCTCGAGGGTGGGCCCTGCCATCACCAGAATCCCTTCCGCCTGAAGGCGCTTCAGGTATTCGAAATGCGCGCCGACCTTGGCCTCTTCGTCTTTGGTCGGAGCGGTTACCATCTCCGGCCGCACGGGCTCGAGAAAGATCACCCAGGCTCGTAAGCCCGAGGGGGCGGCGGCGGCTTTGGGCGCTGCGGGCGGCGCCGGTTCTTTGGTTGCGGTGGGGGGCGGCGATGGCTCGGCATCGGGAGCGCGGGGTTGTTTGCCAGTCATGCTTTCCTGAGCGAGTTGTGACAGTACCGGGAGGACCTCTTCCACATGCACGGCAGGATCCACCTCGGGGAAGATGCGACGTATCATGCCGCGGGAATCGATGATGAACGTTGTGCGAGCAGCGTACCCCTGGGGCGACGTCGGCACACCATAGGCGCTCAAGATCTTGCCTTCTGGATCTGACAGCAGTGGGAAGGGCAACAAATGCGTGCGCTTGAAGGCAGCGTGCGAAGCCACCGAGTCCACGGACACTCCGACCACTGCTGCGCCAGCTTCGCGAAGGCGGTCCCACGCATCTCGAAAGGCGCAAGCTTCTTTGGTGCAGCCCGGCGTGCCGTCCTTCGGATAGAAATAGAGGACCAAGGCGCGACCGCGGAACTCGCTGAGGCTGCGGAGCTTCCCTGTTTCATCCGGGGCGCTGAAGTCGGGCGCCGCGCTCACGTTCTCCAGATGCGGGCCAACCGTCGCGGCGGGCGGCCCGCCGCAAGCGAGTAAGAGCAAGGCACTCATCAATGCGACGACCCAACCCAAGCGGAAGCTGCCCGACATCCCGAGACAGCCGTACTCCGCACCGCGAGCGCGGGCAAGGGCCGCTGGCGCCCGGCTACTCTAAATAGAAGACGGTGAACGCGTCTCCGCCATCGTCCTGGGTTGCGGGTTCGCTGCGACGGACCGGAGCGAGGCTCGGGAGGTGCTCCCGAACGGCTGCCTTCATGGCGCCCGTCCCGTGGCCGTGCAGCACGAACCCAGCGCGCTCGCCGGACTGCAGCAGCCGATCCACGAAAACCTCGACCCGCTCGAGTCCCTCTTCCACCCGGATCCCGCGCAAATCCAAGGTGTTGGCCTCCACGCGTACGGCCACGAAGCCGTCCAAAGCCCGGCTCTTCTTTCGCGTCTGCTTGGGCCTTTCACGTTTTGTAGCTCCCTGTCGGAACGCCAGTTCCTCTTCCTTCACCCAGAGCTTCAGGGTGCCGGCCAAGACCCTCAGCTCTCGGGAGCTCTTTCGCTCCAAGATCTCCACGTCGACGCCAAGGCGCGCCAAGTGCGCCCGTGTGCCCACCTCGAGTTTTGCGGGAGCCGCCGGACTGGGAGCAGGCTTTTCGTTCAGGCGCGCCAACTTGCCGCCGATGGCGACGGGGTGCATCGCACGATCGAGAGCTCGGTCAGCCCGCTTTGCGGCGTCCACGCTGGCGTTGGAGGACTTGACCTCTTGCATCAGACGCCGCAGCTCCGAGCGCGCGTTCCGGACTTCCGTGGCCAACTCGGCGCCTTCTCTCACCAGTCGACGCCGCTCCTTGTCGCGGACGGTTTGGCGCTCGTCTTCCAACTCCAGTCGCAACTCGCGCTGTCGCAGCAACTCCTCCGAAAGAGCACGTTCACGCTCGGCAGCCGTGGTCAGTGCCATGGAAAGTTCTCGAAGCAGGGACTCTCGGCGCAAGGCATGTTCTGGCACGAGCTCTTCCGCACGCCGCACGATGTCGCTTTCGATCCCGAAGCGCTCGGCGACGAGCAAAGCGCTGGAAGGCCCCGGTACGCCCAAGTCCAGGCGAAAGGTCGGAGCAAAAGTCTCGACGTTCAGCCCCACGGACGCGTTGCGGAACCGCTTCTCCTCTGCTGCGTGCTCCTTCAGTCGCTCGTAGTGCGTCGTGACTGCGACGGCGGCACCGCGGTCGACAAGCGCTTCGACTACGGCCACGGCGAGAGCCGCTCCCTCTTCCGGGTCAGTGCCGACACACACTTCGTCCAGCAGCACCAGCGTGCCCTGCTCCGAGATGCTCAGGAACTGGGCGAGAGTGGTCAGGTGAGCGCTGAAAGTCGACAGATTCATACTGAGAGACTGCTCATCCGCCATCGCCGACAGCACGCTGTCGAAGAAGCCAATGTGGCTTTGTCGGCTGGCTGGAACTGGAATGCCGGCGCGGACCATCCAAACCGCCAAACCCAGGCACTTGAGAGCGACCGTCTTGCCGCCAGCGTTGGGTCCTGAAATCACGAGCGCAGAGCCGCTATCGAGACTGATGTCGTTGGCTACGACGTCGGCGCCCTGAACCAACAAGAGCGGGTGACGCATGCTGAGAAGGGACAGGCAGCGATCGCTCTGGGGCGCGAGGGCGACAGACTCCGTGCGGGCAGCCCAGGTCATCAGCGCGTGCAGCCGATCCGACAGGACGCAAGCCTCGTGGGCCACTTCCAACTCGTCCACCTGCGCGGCCACCAGATCCGAAAGCCGCCGCAAAACGCGCTCCCGTTCCCGCTCCACCTCCGCCAAGGCGTAGTGCAGCCGATTCGCGAGTTCGCTGACCTGCGCGGGCTCGACAAATAGGGTGGCACCGGAAGCGCTGGAGCCGAGCACCATTCCAGGCACTTGCGACGCGGCGTCAGCGCGCACAGGCAGCACTGGCCGACCTTCGCGCTCGGTCGAATAGGCCTGACTCAAATAGTCAGCGTAGCGAGACACCAACCGTCGCAACTGAGTCGAGAGCTGTCGACGGCAGTCGACTACGGCTTGACGCGCTCGGGCCAAAACCGGTGACGCTGCATCGGCGACGTCACCGTCTTCAGTCAGCGAGTCTCGGAGCACATCCCGGATGGCATCCAGAGAGGACTCACTGCGCAGGGCTGAAGACAACTCGGCGTGAGCCTCAGCGTGAGCCGCAGCGTAGCGCCGCAAGTCATGGGCATGGCCGAGCACCTGCAATACGCCACAAAGCTCCTCGCCACTCAATGCGCCGCTGACCCGCGCTCGACCTAGAACGTGGCCCAAATCCGGCAGCGCCACTGCGGGCACCGCGGCGTCGTCCTCTGCCAGCGCGAGGGCGCTCGATGTCAAGGCATGCGCGACATCGCACTCGTGCTTGTCGACAGGGGGGCGCAGCGTGCGGAGCCGCTCCACGGCCACCTCACCGAGGGCGAAACCGGCGATGTGATCCATTAACCGAGGCCACTCCAGATCTCGTCCCGCGCGCTCGCGCAGCACCTCCCTGTCACCGTCCGCCAACATCTCGCGCTCCCCTATGCCACGACGACGGCGCGGCGCCATCGCCCGCGGCGAGGTCGATATAGCGTGCTGCAGTGAGGCTCCGCGCGGCCGCCCCCGCTTGGGCCAGCGCGAGAGTAGCGCCCCGGTGCCGAGCAGGGTCGCTCCGACCCCCAAACCCAAGATCCGCCCAGATGCTCAACCCGGGATACCAGCCTCGGCCGTCCTCACGCAGGAAGTGAAGGAGCCACCAATTGTTGCGCCCTCGCAGCGCTAGTTCGCTTGGGGGCTGTCGACCGGCAACCTCGCCGGGGCGGGGAGTTAGCCGGCATCCTGCACCCAGACAGAGCCGGCCGGCCCGAGTTGATCGAGTCGTTCGAGTGAGTGCCGGAACAGCCGCGGGCGGTGGCCCTGGCGACGGCGGCCTTCCGGATGTCACCTTCGTGTACGACCCGCCTGACGCCGGTGCGCCTGAGGCGTGCGCATCTGTCACGGCACAAGCAGCCAACCCACCGGTGGATATCATTTGGATCATCGATCAGTCCTGCTCCATGAGCAAAGAGATCAATCAGGTGAAGGCCAACGTGAACGGCAACTTCGCGAGTATCATCCAGGCCAGCGGGCTGGACTATCGGGTGATCATGTTCGTGAACGCGAACTACTCCACGCGACCGGTGTGCGTACTGCCAAGCCTTGGCGCATCCAGTTGCGGCCAGGACAACCCGCCAATTTTCTTCCAAGAAAACGTCACAATTTTCAGCACTGACTCGCTGTCCAAGTTCATGAACTCGTCGAACTGGAACAAGATCAAAGCACATCTGCGACCCGCAGCGTTCAAGGCTTTCATCGAAGTGACGGATGACCAGTCCTCGGTAACTGCCAGTACCTTCGACACGTTCCTGACGACGGGCAACGGCGCGGGCTACTTTGGAACGAAGGCTGCCCGAAACTACGTCTTCCACTCGATCGTCGGCGTCAAGACACCCCTGCACCGGTGGGCACGTCCAAATGTTCAACCGCCGTAAACACCGGCTCCCGATATCAAGACTTGAGCAAGCTCACGTTCGGCCTGCGCCACCCCGTCTGCGACAAGGAATACTCCGTGGTGTTCAACAATATCGCCAACAACATCGTTTCTTCGGTAGCCTGTGAGTTGCTCACGCCACCTCAGCAGCAACCAGGCGGCATCATCGACTGGACCAAGGTTCGGGTGGAATACACGCCGGGCGGAACGGGAACGCCCCAACTCTTCCCGCAGGTGCCCAACGCGGCAGCCTGCACTGGCGACGGCTTCTACTACGACAACCCCGCCAATCCGACCCAAGCCATCCTGTGCCCGACGGCGTGCACCAAGGTGAAGAACGACTCGACGGCGAAGGTCGAACTTCTTCTCGGCTGCCTGGGCAGCTGAGCCAGCTAGTCTTCTCGCGCAACGAAAGCGAGGGATTGACGCGCGATGCGGCGAACGTGACGCCGCTTCATTGGGCTGTGCAATATGCGATCGAGGGCGAGGGGCAAGTCCTGCCCCCCCAGTCCGAGTGCGTGCTCGCGCCGAACAGCGACGAAAGTCTTGATGCCGTGAGCCGAGACAATGGGTTCGGCGCTGCCATGGTCCAAGACGATTTCGGATAGCTCCGTGAAGCTCGTCGCGACAGCGCCCCGGCACTCGGCGGGGGGTTGCTCGGACACGTAGCGCCGATTGCGCCCGACGAAGCACGCCATCTGTAACAAACCTGCGGGCCACAGCTCCGGTGTTTCCGAGCACAGCTCCCGGACGGCGTTGGCGAAGGTCAGCGGGTGGCTGAAACTGAGCCAGCCTACGTTGTCGGCCACGGGGCGGTCGAAGCGCTTTTCCCAATGGGTGTCGAAACACAGCGCCCGACGCGCGCTCGCCGTGAGCAGCACATCGTAGAGCTCTCGAGGCGCAGCACCGGAACCGGCGACCACCGCCGACAGCGCACCATCCACGCCTGATCGGGTCAGGGCGTCGACGCTGAGCAGTTCGCCGGCCTCGGTCCCGAACTTCTGGAGCGCCGGCGCATAACCTCGGAACTCCGGGATCAGATCCTCTCGCTGGGCGTAGACGAGGGAGCGCACGAGAGACAGCAGCAGCGGCTCGCGCACGGACGGTCCCAGGCGAGCGATGGCCTCGAAGGCCTTCTGAGTGTAGATCAGGGAATGACCGAAATCCGCGTAGTGGGAGAGCGCGGCTCGGGCGAAAACGGGACGCAGCTCCGCATCCGGCACGCCGACTTCGAGCGCGCCTCGCACCAGGGCTTCGGAAGGCTCGCGCTCTTCGGCCTCGATGGCGGCGAGCAGGGCCGCTGGCGAGTAGGGCCTAGCGGCTTGGGCGAATTCGAAACGCGGCTCTCTCAAGGTATCCCTCGCCATGTGGGCCATAGGCTCGACCAAGCAGGCCAGCTTGTCCGCATCTTCCGCGAGTTCGTCCCGGAGCTGGAGCCAATCCGGCAGAGCGGCGAAGGCGTGAGTGAAACCGAACTCCAAGTGGGGAGCGGTGTGGGAGATGGCATGGGCGACAATGGCCGCCGGCTCCGTGTCGAGGCGTAGCAGGCGGGCGACCTCACGGGCGATTCGATCGTAGGAATCGTCGTCGATGGCTTCTAGCAGGCGCGCGAGGTGCTTGCGTCGAGACCGCTCCACCGGCGGATCCGAAGCGTCGATCCAGACGCGGCCGTCACGGACCTCGGTGGGATAGGTGCGGAGTGCATCGCCGCCGAAGAGATTGTCGCCGGAGGACAGCTCGAACTTCCAGTTGTGCCAGTTGCAGGTCAAGATGCAGCCAGCGTCCAGGCTACCTTCTGCAAGAGGATAACCTTCGTGGGGGCAGCGGTTGTTGCAGGTTCGCACACCCTCGGGCGTTCGGAACACGGCCAATTGTTTCTTGCCGACTCGGACGACTGCGCGCCCACGTTCGGACAGTTCCGCCTCGGCGATGACGTCGACCCAATTGCCGCCCTCTGTGTCGTGTGCATCCATGAACGCCACACTGCAGCGTGGCTTGTCCTCGGTCTAATCGAATCTGCGGATGCGCTGATAACGGCTGGCTATCAGCCGCCGCTGCACGACTCGCCCGGCGTGCCCTCTGCTGCGTTGGCGCCTTCCGCGTCGTAGTTGAGCTGACATTGCATGTGCGTGACCATGTCAGAGATGCCGTAACACTCGGAGTAGTGGGTGACGCGATAGCCTCGTCGAATCCACTTGGGTCGATTGTCGGGTTGTTGAGATCGCGCCGTCAATTCGATTGCTTCCGCGCCGATGGCGCGGGCGTAGTCACTGAGCAAATCGAGCATCGCCGTGGCGACCCCCTGATCCCGCGCCTCGGGCACGACGCCCAGGCGGGAAAAGCTCACCCTTACGCCGCATCGTGGTTGTGGCAGCGGCCCTGACGCGAGGTCTACATCCAACAGGTTCGCGCCTGCGCCCGATATGGCGACGCGGACGCAACCCACCACGACGCCCCGTGAGGTCGCAATCAGCCCCGCGCCTGCTTCGAGGGCCTGGCGGACATGCTCCACGGACTCGTTTAGGGCGCTGGAAGGCAACTCGTAAGCCCGCGTCTCTTCGAAAGCGCGCTGCACGACGGCAACGAAATCCGCAGCGTCGGCAGGCGTCGCCAAACGGATCTGAACAGGAGCGTCAGGCACACAAAAAGCGTGGCCTGGCCGCTTCGGGTCCGCAATCGCGGAGTCCGAGCAGCACCACCGAAATCTGGGCGCCCGGGCGCCGGTTCGCAGCGGGCTGGACGAGGCGCTCGGGAAGTGGGACGCTCGCCCCTGAGGGAATGTCGTTGACCCCACTTGAACCGGGAATTGTCCTAGCTGAGCGGTTCAGAATGGATTCGGCGGCCGATGAAGTCGGCCCCGGCGTCCTCTCAGGAGTGGACTTGGAGACCCAGGGCGAGGTGATTGCTTTCGCAGCACCTCGGGAGTGGATTCATGAGGTCCGGCCGGGAGTTGGCACTCAGCATCTGCACTTGGCAGTCTTGCTCGGCGACGTCGTCACCGAGGGCAATCACATTCTGGTGGCGGAGCGTGTCCAGGGCCACACCCTCGAAGCGGAGCTCGCCGAGCACCACACCTGGACCAAAGTCGAGTCGGTGAAGTGCGCATTGCGCATCGCCGAGGCCTTGGAAACCCTCCACGGCGCCAAGGCAGCACACGGCTTCGTGCATCCCAAAAGCGTCATCGTCGAGCCCGATTCGCGAAGTGGTCCCGTGCTGGCCTGGGGCCCTTCACCCGAGGCGCTGTCTCCACATCATAGTCCCGAGCGTGGCAGTGACGGCCCACCGAGCGTCGAGGACGACACCTGGGCCGTCGCCGCAGTTCTGCACCAAATGCTCACCGGCAGCGCACCGCCGGTGGTGGGCATCGTGGCCGAAGCCGACTTAGAGGCCGCTGGCGTCGAAGACCCAGACCTTCGAGCATGCCTTGCCGTGGCATTGTCTTCGGAGCCGCAGGGTCGTAGCGATTTGCATCAACTCAAACGGGACTTGGCGCGCTGGTTCGTGACCCACGCCGGCGAGCAGCCGGAGCAGAGTCCCGCCACCGCGAGCATTCCACCGCCACTGCCGGCAGGCTCGAGCGCGCCGCCGCCCAGGGATGCAGCGGCCGTGACCCGACCCTCCACACAACCGCCGCCGGCGGCACCCGTGCGTGAAAGCAAAGGACGCCGCTGGATCCCCATTCTGGCCGTCGTGGGAATCGTCGTGGGAGTCGGCGCGGCTTGGGCCGTGACCTCCGCCATGGGTGCCAAACCCGTCGTGAAGACCGTCGAGTCCAGCGCGCCGGAAGCCGCGAAGGGCGCGCCCGGGGCGGGATCCGCCGCGCAGGTTTCCCTCGCGGAGCAACCTGTCACTGCGGAAAGCGCCGGCCTCTCTGGGGACGGCACGGCCGCCTGCGTCTCTGCGCACTTGCCCAAGGGGGCGTTCAAGAAGTCACCGGACTTCAAATGGCTGTGCAAAGAGGCCGATCCTCGCGAAGGTGCAGCCAAGTTGCGCACGGCGGTCGTCGAGGGTGCCGGAGGCGCCAAAGTCACGGATGCGATGCGCATCTTTTCCAAGTTGGGGTGGTACGAGATGGCCGCCTTCGCCCTCGTGCGCAATGGCTGCTGCTCGATGGAGATGGAAGACCTGAAACTTCCAGAGCCATCGGCAGGATGCGACGCAATGGCACCCGCGCTCACAGAGTTGGCCAAGGCCGTCACCGAGGGCCAGAAGGTCAGCGAGCCCATCAAGAAGACGTCCGAGGTATTCGCCTGCGAGGCGAAGAAGAATCGGGCATCGCTGTTTCGACGCACCACCGCCCCCGCCGCCCACGAGGAAACGGCGTTCCGGGAATTGGTCAAGACCTTCGCCCCTGAGTGAGATGACTGCCGCAGAAACTGCGGTGCCTGATGCGCGCCAGCCCTCGGCGGCGCGGCCTAGCCATCTAGTGCTATCGCCGTGACCGTTCTGTTGTTCGCGCTGCAGCTGGCGCTCGGCATCATCGTTCCCTGGTGGATCGTCAAGCGGGACCTGGCGCGACTACAAGCGAAACAGCTTTCCAGAGCCTGGACGCCTGTCAGCTTCTGGATGGCAATCGTCGTTTTCGGCCCCCTGGCGATCCCCTTCCACTTCACCAAGACCCGGCGGAGCTTTTGGGGTTTCTGCTTGGGACTGTTGTGGGCGGTCGGCGCTTTCATTGCCATCGGTCTCACAGCGACGGCTTTCGGAGCCGTCCTGGGTGTCGAGTAGACACCGGGCTTGGGCACGGGAAGCAGAGCGAGGTGCAGCTCGGGACTAGAAGGTGTCCCGCACGGCGCCGCCCCGGGACAGGGTATGAACCATCCCGTAGAGACTCCCCGCCTCACGCACTAGATCTCGCGGCCCCACCCGCTCCACCCCGGTGTGGCCGAACAACCCCGTGAGCAGGACCCGCACGGGTACACGGCCCGCGAGCTTGCTTCGGAGCTTCTCTGCCTCGGTGAACGGGATCACGTCGTCGTCGCGGCCGTGGCAAATCACCACGGGCCGCGAGAGGCTATCGATCGCAGTATCGGGCTCGGCGAACTGGAGCGCTTGGCTGGCGATTTCCAGAGCACGCTCTGCAAGCTGAATCGTGCCCGGGCGGACGCCCGCACAGACTAGAAACAAGTCCCGGTGCTCGGGGGGAAGGGTCTGGGCGACGGAAGCCGCGTAGGGCTCGAGGCGCCCCGCGGCCTTGAGCTCCATTCGGCCCCAGGTGCGATAGCACAGCTCCCGCAACGCTCGCGTCAATGCTTCGCTTTGCGCGCCGGGTTCCGCCAGGAACGGCAACAGGTTCACGAAGAGCGCCGCACTGTTCAAGGGATCTCGCGGCCCCTGCACCGTTCCGGAAGGCAGATGCAGCTGTCCGGTCAAGCAATAACGCAGAGACGCCTCGAGGCTGGAGAAGCCACCAAACAACACGACGGCATCCACGAGTTCAGGCGCGCGAGCCGCAAACTCGAGGGCGGGCCAGGAGCCAAAGCTGATACTGAAGACCGTGATCCGCTGGTGCGGTGGCAGCCAGCTCGCCAACGTGCGACCCGCCAGTTCGAAATCATCCGCTACGGCGCGCTCGACACGCAAGTCCAAGTAGCCGGGCAGCCGAGGCGCTGCGACGACAAAGCCCGCGGCGGCAAGGACGCGACAGAAGCGATCGAGCCGGGGATCATCCGGGCCGTCGAAGTGCAACCCTGGTGCCACTAGGTAGGCGCCGAGAGGCTGGCCCTTGGGGCGATACAAGTGAGTCGAAAGCTCCCGAGGCCCGCTGGCGCGCTGAGTTTCGTCGGCGCGTCGCCCGGAAGCAGCACCCGGACGCAGAATGCGCGTCTCTTTGTGCACCCCCACTGGAGCTGACTTGGACCAAGGTCCCATCCAGCGAAGCAATGCAGCAACAGCTTTTGCCCGGGTCACGTGGCGGGATAATGCCATGGACGAGCCCGCTCCATCGACGCCGTGAAACTGGAGACATGGGCGCAGCATCCAGGTGCCCGGCAATCCTTTGAACAACTGCACATCGTGATACGTCGAACACGAGTCCTGCTCGTGCGGATCGGGGGAAGGTGCGAAAATGTTGCGGCAAGTTCCGATTGGGTTTGCATTGGTTTGGTTCGCTGCAGGCGCCGGCGAGCCGGGCGCCGCTAATCCGACCGACCCGCCCAGTTCCCTCGAGGGGGTGGCGCAGGGCAGCCTGAAGTTGAAGCACTCCCACTCCCGTGTGCGTGCATGCGCCAAGCGTACGAAGAACGGAGCGATCACCTGCAAGGCCGAAACCGAACCGGCCGGCGCGCGTGCGTCTCTGCGCTTGGTCCCCATTCGCAACTCCCGCATCGCTGGAAAGGATCCGCGACGAACCCACGCCGTCGAGCTTGGTGACGAGGGCACCCTCGAGGAGCCGCTGGAACTCCGAGTCGGACCGTGGGACCTGGATTGGACCGGCACCGCACGGCGGGCTCGGTTTCACGTCGCAGAAGGTGACGAACTCACGATTCGCCTGGTGTCAGAAACTGGCGCGTGCCAGGTCGTCCGCGGGGAGTGTTCGCTCCAAACCAGCGCGACCAGCAGAAAGATCCTGGTGCCGAGAGACCGCGCGCGCTAACAGCAGCTCGGCGCTGGACCCGCCGGCAATCCGCCATTTTGGCGCCAACCTTGACGGCTGGGCGAGAATGGAAAAGACCAGGAGCATAATGTTGAAGAAAACCACTTGGGCTTTGTCGGTCGTTGCACTCGTGAGCTGCGTTTCTTGCGCACAGGAGGATGACGACGGAGTCGGCACCGGCGGAACGCCGGGAACCGGGGGCACCGGGGCGACGGGAACCGGGGGCTTCGGCACGGGAGGCCTGTCCACGGGAGGCAGCGACGCCGGCCTGGGCGGAACCGGGGCCATTGGCGGCAGCGCGGGCTCCGCGGGCTCCGCGGGCTCTGCAGGCAGCGGGGGCGGCGACGCGGGGCCACCCGTGACCGTGACCGGCCGCGCGACGGGCCTGCTCGATCCGACCACACCCATTCCGGGCTTTTCAGTCTGCGTCTACCAGATGCCCAGTGTGCCTTGTGTGATGACGGACTCGAACGGCGACTACAGCTTGGCCGGAGTCCCAGGCAACTCGGAAGTCTTGCTGGAGTACAAGAAAACGGGATACCTGAACGTGCTCCGCACGGTGACGACCGGAGCCGGTCTGACCGACATTGGCGTAGCCAATTACCCCACCACCACCGAGGCGAATCTCTTCGCAGCCGCAGTGGGCACAACGATCGATCCATCCAAGGGGCAGGTGCTGTTCAGCGCCTTTCAACCGGGCGCTTCGAACCTGACGGGCCAAGATGGCGTAACGGCCACGATGAATCCGAACTCGGGAACCGGTCCTCACTATATCAAGACTTCGCCGGTGCAGCCTGACCCGACCCTGACAGCGACAGATACGCTGGGCTTTGGCCTGTATGCGAACGTGAACCCGGGGACCGTCGAAGTGACGCTCAGCCATTCTTCCAAGACCTGCAAGCGCCTCGTCATTGCCTCCTTCGCAGGCTCAGGAACCACCGTGAGCAAAGTGCCCGTCGTGGCCGGTTACCTCACGGCAGGCGCCGCTCTCGAGTGCCCATAATCCGCTGCTCCTGAGCACGGCTTGGGGGCAAAGTGCGGGAATACGTGGGGATAGGCGATGGTTTGTTCAGCGCGTGCGGGCCGTCTGGGGTGGTCTCGGAGCCAAAAGCCCTGATATACGCGAGGGCGGCCGACACGAGGAAAGCCCATGCAAGACGTCCGCGCATTGAACGAACTGGTTGCGAAAGAAAGCGCCTTCATTGACGACCTGCTGGCCGAGGTGGGCAAGGTCATCGTCGGTCAGAGTTACATGATCGACCGAATATTGGTCGGCTTGCTCGCCGGAGGTCATGTCCTGCTCGAGGGCGTGCCCGGGCTGGCCAAGACGCTGACGGTGCGCACGGTTTGTGATGCCATTCACGCCAGCTTCGCTCGCGTGCAGTTCACGCCGGACCTGCTCCCTGCGGACCTCGTCGGCACGGTCATCTACAACCAGAAGACAGCGGAATTCACCAGCAAGCTCGGCCCCATCTTCGCGAACCTGGTGCTGGCTGACGAGATCAACCGAGCTCCGGCGAAGGTGCAGAGTGCCTTGCTCGAGGCGATGCAAGAGCGACAAGTCACCATCGGCGACAAGACCTATGAGCTGCCAGACCCCTTCGTAGTAATGGCAACCCAGAATCCCATCGAGCAAGAGGGAACTTACCCCCTGCCCGAGGCCCAGGTCGACCGCTTCATGCTCATGGTGAAAGTGGGCTACCCCTCCCGGGATGAAGAACGGGCGGTCATGGATCGCATGACCGGTGTAGTTCAAGCCCAGGCCAAGTCTGTTACGCGTCCTGAGGATCTGGCCAAGGCGCGTCAAGTCGTCCGAGAGGTCTACATGGACGACCGGGTGAAGGACTACATCGTGGATGTGGTCTTCTCTACACGCGAGCCAGGCCAGCGCGGGCTCAAGGACCTCGGGCCACTGATCGAATTCGGCGCGAGCCCACGCGCCAGCATCGCATTGAACCTGGCGGCGCGAGCTCACGCGTTCTTGCGTCACCGCGGCTATGTCACTCCAGAAGACGTGAAGGCGGTTGGGCCCGACGTTCTCCGGCATCGCATGGTGCTCTCCTACGAAGCAGAGGCTGAAGAAGTGACGGCCGAGGACATCGTGCGCAAGGTGTTCGAGGTGGTCGAAGTTCCGTGATCGCATTTGCGCGACAAATCTGAGGCCCAACGTGATTCCCAAGGAGCTCCTCAAAGCCCTGCGCAAGATCGAGATCACGACAAACCGTCTGGCAACGGAGCAGCTATCCGGGAACTACACCTCGGTCTTCAAAGGGCGCGGCTTGGCCTTCCGGGAAGTACGCCAGTACCAACCCGGAGATGACGTTCGCACGATTGATTGGAACGTCAGCGCCCGAATGAACGAAGCCTACGTCAAGGTATTCGTCGAAGAGCGTGAGATGACGGTGATGCTGGTGGTGGACCTCTCCGCCAGCGAGCAGTTTGGAACGCGGCGGGCGAGCAAAGCGCGAGTGGCTGCGGAGGTTGCCGCGTTGTGCGCGTTCTCGGCCATCAAGCACAATGATCGCGTTGGGCTCATCCTGACGACGGATCAGGTGGAACAAATTGTGCCGCCCAAGAAGGGGCAGAAGCACGTGATGCGGGTGGTGCGCGAGATACTGGGTGCCGAGCCCGAGCGCACGGGCACGGATCTGAGCGTGGCCCTGGAAACCCTGTACAACGTTGCACACCGGCGAAGCGTGGCATTCCTGCTGTCAGACTTCTTTGCGGGCGGCTACGAACGTGCGTTAGCTCTTGCATCCGCTCGTCACGACATCATTCCTTGTCTGCTCTTGGATCCCCGGGACGAAGAGCTGCCCGATGTCGGCCTGTGTCAATTCGAAGACCTGGAGACGGGCGAGCACGTCGTCGTGGACACGGGTAGCCCCAGAGTGCGCGCTTGGTACGCCCGACAAATGCGCGACCACCGGAAGTATCAGATCCAGCTGTTTCGCAAGCTCGGTCTAGACCATGTCGTGATTCGCACAGATCGCTCCTATGTGCGCCCGCTTAGAGACCTGTTTGCGCGGCGCGCACGGAGGGCTCGGCGGTGAGGCACGGGGTCACCCTCCTGAGCTGCGCGAGCTGCGCGCTGGGGCTCCTGGTCGCGTCTTCGGCGGCCGCACAGGGCACGGGGCAAGGCGCAGCCACACGAAGCGCTGGGCAAGATGCAGCCACGCCGGATGCTTCAGCACCGGCCCCCCCCGGTGCGAAGGCCGACTCGGGCCCCACGAACGTCAAGAGCGCCACCTGTATCGAGCACGTGCCTCCAGGCAAGGAGCGCCCGAGCCTGAGCGAAACATTTCCCAAGAAGGGACTGAGTGGCTACGCCCTGCCGCTGAAGGTGGTGGTCAAACACGGCCGGGGCGAGACCGTTCTACCCGGGGGGCTTCGGATGCGCGCCGGGACCGACGAAGCGCGGGCCCTAGAGCGCTCCGAGTTTATCCTCCCCCACCCCGACGGTGGTGCTGGCCCAGTGCTCACAACCAAGGAGGTTGCCACCGGCAGCGAGACCACTCTCGAACTGTCGATGGTCGCGCTGCCGAAGAAGCCCGGCAGAAACGAGTTGACCCTCCCGCCACTGCCGATCGCGGTCCAACGCGCCAGTGGCGAAGTCCTGACAGTCTGCACCCAGCCTCACGAGATCGTCGTCGAAGACCCTATCGCCAACACGCCGGAGCCCGAGCCCAAGCACAATCCCCCTCCCCGCCGCCAAGAAGAGGTTTGGACCACCGCAAAGAACGTGGCCCTTGGCGCCTTGACCGCGGCCATCATCGCGCTCCTGGTCGCGCTGCTGCTCGGGCGGTTCTTGAAGCGAGAAAAGAAGGGGCCCCCACCTCCTCCGCCGCGTCCCCCTTGGGAAGTGGGGCTGGAAGCGCTGGCGGATCTGCAACGCCAAGAACTGGTCGAGCGCGAGCGCCTAGTCGAACATTTCGAACAAGTGACGACGATCTTGCGACAGTACTGTGGGGATCGCTATGGATTCGATGGGCTCGAGTCCACGACTCGAGAAATGCTCGCGATCCTGCGTCGAGTCATCCCTCCAATCGCAGCCCTCGATGACATCGAGAAGTCCTTGCGCCGCGCAGATCTCGTGAAGTTCGCACGGCTGACCCCGGATGCTGACGAATGCAACGAGGCCTTGGCACGGGCCCGGACGATCATCGAGCGCACGATTCCTCCGCCCCTGCCGACCCGCAGCCCGCAAGAACCCCCGCGAGGCGCGCCATGAAGCCCGGGACACGACGGACTCTCACCCGCGCCGGGGTTCTGACCCTCGGCACCGTGGTAGCCCTGGGCGTCGCGCTCCTGTACCCGGCTTTGGCTCGGGGCGATGAGCTCTTGTCTGCGTCCTGGCGTCATCCCTACGCGCTGCTGCTGCTGCTCTTGGTGCCCGTTGTGTTTTGGCGCGCAACCCTCGGCGAAGACCAGCGCACGCCACGGATGAAGCTCGGAACTACGGCGCCCTTCCTGCGGGGGCCGGTCGGGGCGCGCGTTTGGCTTCGCGACGTGCCCGGGATATTGCGCGCCGTCGGCCTGGGCTTGGCCATACTGGCCCTGGCGCGACCTATCAACACGCTGCGCCCGCAGACTGCCGACGAGCGCGGCATCGACATCGTGCTGGTGCTGGACCTCTCCGGGAGCATGCAAGCGGTCATCGACAACTTGCCAAAGGATTTGGGCAAGTACGTGACCCGCAGAGACACCCGCATTCGCCCAACCCGCCTAGACGCCGCCAAGGCCGTTATTCGTGACTTCATTTCGCGCCGCAAGACGGATCGAATCGGCGTCGTGGTTTTTGGCAAAGAGGCCTACGTGCTTTCACCTCCTACCCTCGACTACCACCTGCTCGATGCTCTCGTCTCTCGCATGGAGTTGAAGTTGATCGACGGGAGCGCAACCGCAATTGGCGATGCGTCGGGCGTAGCGGTGGCGCGCCTTCGACGCAGCACTGCGGCCAGCAAGGCAGTCATCTTGCTGACGGACGGCGACAACAACTCCGGCGCCATCTCGCCGGAATACGCAGCGCACTTGGCCAACGTCGTGGGCACGAAGCTGTTCACGATCCAGATTGGCGATGGTGAGATTGCCGAGGTGCAGGACGGATTCGATCTGTTCGGCCAACCTAGGTATGTGTCGGTGCCGTTTCCCGCGAACCCCGAACTGTTGGAAAAGCTCGCAACCCAGACCGGGGGCGAAAGCTACGTGGCCACGGACGCGAAAGCGCTCCAGGCCAGCTTCCACGACGTTCTGGACACCCTGGAGAAGACACGCTTCGAGGCTGGCACGGCCAGCTTTGAGGACCTGTACCGTTTCTTCCTCTTGCCTGCTGTATTGCTGCTGGCCCTGGACGCGCTGCTTCGGGCTCTCATACTCAGGAGGTTCCCATGAAGCTATCGGAACCCTGGTGGCTGCTGGGAGTCGCGCTGGCATTGGCGGTCGCCGGACTCCTGATCTTCGGTGGTGTGCTGCTTGTGCGGGCTGTTCGGCGCTTCGGCGATGAGCAGCGCGTCGAAGCGCTCGTAACGACCAAGGCCGGTGGCCGGCGAGCCTTCAAGGGCGTCATGGTGGTGCTCTCGACGGTGTTTGCATTCTTGGCCATGGCAGGCCCGCAGTACGGCCGGGGAACGCGACTGATCCCTGCAACCAACCTCGATGTCGTGATCGTGCTCGACTACTCCAAGAGCATGTACGCGCAAGATGTTGCGCCTTCTCGAATCGCACGAGCCAAAAACGAAGTTGGCCGCTTGATCGCGGATCTGCCGGGAGCCCGAGTCGGCGCCGTCGCCTTCGCGGGCGAACCTCTTGCCTTCCCGCTCACGAGCGACGGAGCTGCGATTGCCCAGTTCTTCCGTCAACTCAGTCCGAACGACCTGCCTGTTGGCGGCACGGCGATCGCCCGCGCCCTCGAGGCCGCCCGCGAGCTGTTGGCCCGGGATCCGCTTTCCAAGAAGCACAAGCGCGTGATCGTGCTGGTCACGGATGGCGAGGACCTCGAGGGTGACCCCGTATCCGTGGCTCAGGCGGCGGCGAATGAGGGCACGAGTATCAATGTGGTGCAGATTGGTGGCCGGACCCCCGAGCCCATCCCCGAAGTGGATGAAGGCGGGGAAGTGATCGGCATGCGCACGGACGACGATGGCAAGCCCCTCACCACCCAGTTGACGGCGGACGGCGAAGCTCAGCTAGCGAAGGTTGCGTCCGTGAGTGGTGGCTACATCGTGCAAAGCGAACGGGGCGGCACGGGTATCCGTCGCGTGGCGGCACGAATGCGCAAGCTGATGACGGAGGAACTCAGCGAAAAGGTGGAGACGGTCTACGCCGATATCTACGCCTACCCGCTTGCCCTCGCAGTTTTGCTGGCGCTCCTGGAGACCTTCGTTGGCGACGCGCCACGACACAAACCCCGTCCACAGCTGCCGCCGCCCCCGCCCCGTCGCCGACTTCGCCGCAAGCAGCGGCACGCAGCAGCCCTCGGGCTGATGCTCTCTTTGCTACTCAGCGGAGTCGCTTGCGAAACCGTGGATCGTGTGTTCACTCGCAACGCGCCCGAGGTGGACGAAGCCATCTCCTACATGGACGGGGGCGATGCGAACGCCGCCGTCGGTCTGCTTTCACGCTACCTGGGCACCGGGCCATGCGAAAGCGGCAGCATCGGCACCCCAAGGAGCGTGAAGAAGAAATCCAACGCCGGCTTCGATCTGGGGCTGGCGCTATTCGAGGTCGCTGAGGGATTTGGCGAGCGCTTCGGCGAGGACGACGACGATTCCAAGGACACCCTTTCGCGTGAAGAAGAGGCGGCCCTGGCCGCGCGAGGTGCCGAGGTGGATTGTGCACTGCGCATCGCGCTGGCCGTGGCGACAGACCGCACGCAACCCATCGAACTGCGCACTCGAGCGCACTACCTGGCCGGCAACCTGGAGTTTCTGCGAAAGAGCTACCGCGCCGCGGTCGAGCACTACGATCGGGCCTTGGCTCTGATCCCCGGCTTGTCCAATGACGCCGGCGACGGCATCGGCCGGGACGCCGCGTGGAATCGTGCTATCGCGCTGCGTCGAGCCGAGGACGAGGAGAACGAGCGCGACGCAAGCCAGGACCAGAACCCGGACTCCCAACCCGACTCCAACGACGCTGCTGACAGCGACAATGACAGCTCGGATCCGGACGGGCAAGGCGACAGCGGCTCGGATGCAGGCGATGACGGTTCCAATCAGGACCAAGGAGATGCCGGAAGCGACGCCGGCAACGGCGGCAACTCCGGCCCCCCGGATGGCGGCGGCTCAGGTGGAGAGCCTCCACCACAGCCGAGCGTGAATCAGGACGAGCGTATGCTCGACATGCTCGAGCGGGCACCGACGCTTCAACAGGAAGCTGCAAAGAACCGCGCTCTGCGTCAGGGCTCGAGCCGCGGCATGGAGGACAAGTGAGCTCGAGGCTGCCTTGCGCCGCAGCCACATGCTGCGCGATCGCGCTCTCGGCGGCTACGGTTGTTGCCAAACCGGGGACCGCGACGCTGCAAGTCTCGAACAAGCGTCCGCACATCGGAGAAACGTTTCAGGTGCAGCTGATCGCGCTCGTCGACCGCGGGTCTCGATTGCCGAGCGCGCCCAAACTAAGAGGCCCTCGGGGCATGGTTTTGCGCGGGCCGGACATCTCGGCCCAGACCCGCGTCAACATCGTGAACGGAAAGGTCGTTGCGCGACTCGGCATCGGAGCCACCTGGACCCTAAAGGCAACCAAGGCCGGCACCTACACCATCGGCCCGGGGAGCGTAGTCATCGACGGCAAGGTCAAGCTGACACGCACGGTCAGGGTCAGCGTGCGCCCCACTCGCATGGGACCGTCACCGAAACCCTTCGATCCCTTCGACCCATTCTCGTTCCCGGGCATGCCCAAGTTGCCGGGCCTTGGCGGCGCGGCCCCCGACGACGAGGAGGACGAGGACGAGATTTCGCTCTTGCCTCCCTATCCCAGTGAATATCGACTGGACCGAGCCGCAGACAAGATGGCGTTCGTGCACGCCGAAGTCACGCCTCGACGGGCCGTGGTGGGCCAGCAGGTCACCCTCACTGTGTACGCCTACGGCAAGCGCGGCCCCTTCCGCGAAACCCACACTGCCGAGCCCAGTCGAGAGGCCTTCCTGGCGTACACCTTGCTAGAGAATTCGTACTCGGAACCGATGTACCGAGTACCCGTTGCCCAATCTGTATGGCACGCCAAGAAGGTGCGCGAACTCGCTTTGTTTCCGATTCGTGCAGGCAAGCTTGCGATTGGCGCGATGCGAATGGGGTTCGAGGGTCGAGGCTATCCATCCGATGGCCCGCACCGTGGACTGGTTCGCTACAGCAACGCCATCGAACTTCAGGTCGACGAGCCGCCGCTGAAAGGCCGCCCTGCAGGCTACAAGCTTGGGGATGTCGGGAGCTACACCCTGACCGCCAAGGTGACTCCGAGGAAGATCGCCGCAGGCGAGGCCGTCAGCGTTGTGGCGAAGCTCGAAGGCACCGGCAACGTGCCCTTTTCCCTCAAGGTCCCACAGCAGCATCAAGTCGAGTGGCTCGAACCAAACGTGTTGGACAAGGTGGAGCCGCGGGGCTTGAGGATCGGGGGCTACCGCAAGTTCAGCTATGTGGTTCGCATCGACGCCCCCGGGAACGTCGAACTGGGCGACCTGACCATTCCGTTTTGGGATCCGGAGCGCGGGCAGTACAAAATCGCTAGCGCCAACTTGGGCCGCGTGAGCGTGGGTCCTGGCACGACGAGTCCCAAGGACCAACCATCACCGAAGAGCGATCCCCTTGCAACGCTAGGTTCACCGCGCAAGAGCCTGGGGGCTCAGCCCGGCGCATCAGCACCTCTCAGCCGAGGGCGGTGGTTCTTTCCAGGCCTGCTGCTCGCGCCTCTACTGGTCGTGTCCGCCTATGGCGCAACCCGGGGGGTTCAGGCTCTTCGCCGCCGCTCCAAAGCGACTGCGGAAAGCCCTGCCAAGCTCGCGAAGGTCGCGCTGGCCGAGGCGCGGCATGCACAAAAGGACGGCGACCCGGCCACGACCGCAACCAGAGTCGAAAGCGCACTGTTCTTGGCGCTCGAACACGCGACGGGGATCCGCGCCCGCGCCGTACTCAAGTCCGAGCTGGCCTCGGAGCTGAGCGCCCGCGGGTTGGGCGAAGGGCTCGTAGCAAGAACTGAAAAGCTACTCGCGGCATGCGACGATGCGCGCTTCAGCGACAAGTCCGCGGAAAGCGAACTCTACGCCGAGTCCCGGAAGCTTATAAACGAACTCCTGCGCCGTGCTCCGCATCGGAGTGAGGCATGAAGCACGCTGCCTTTGGCGCCCTGGTGGGCTTCATCGCGGCTCTGCTAGCAGCCCCAGCTCTGGGGACGCAGGACGAGACCCAGCGCGCGTTCGCGGAAGCGCTAGCTGCTTTGGAGCGGGGCGCTCACGACGATGCCATCGATCGCTTCGAACTGATGGCTGATCGCGGAATGAGTCACCCCGACGCGAGCTACAACCGTGCCCTGGCCTACGTTGCTCGCGCGCGCTCGTCCAGCGCCCGGCCCGGGGATTTGGGCCGAGCGGCAGCGGCCTTGGCCGAAAGCGTGCAACTCGACCCCGACGACGCCGAGGCGGAGCAAGCCCTCGTCTTGGTTCGCCAAGAGATCGCGCGACGACGGGCACGCAGCGGCGGCGAGCCCGTGCGGGCGCGTCCCGCCCTATCGCGAGCCGTGCTCGGCGTGCTGCCCGAAAGCTGGTGGGCAGTGCTGGCCGTAGTTGGTTCGGCGCTACTCAGTGGCGGGCTCGCGGTGCGCTTTGCCGTATCAGCCCGGCGCGCCAAACTCGCGGGCAACATCATTGCTGGAATTGGTAGCGCCGTTTTCTGCCTCTGCGCATCAGCAGCGTTCTTTGCTGCGCGCATGCACGCCGCGGCGAAACCCGCTGTGGTCGTGGTGCCAGAAGCACGTTTGCTGGACGAGGCAGGCCGCCCCCTACCGGCCAAAGGCAGGACACCGAGCGCCATCCCGGAGGGGGAAAGTGTCTACGTCCATGAGCAGCGTGGCACTCTGCACCGTGTGGAGTGGGGCAGCATCGAGGGGTTCGTCAGCGCTGGCCAGCTGAGGTTCTTGGCACGGCAGGTTCGGATCCCCTAGGGATTTGAACCTGCAATGCAGCTCCCCGCAGGAAGCGCTGGCCCGCAGCAAGTAGTCGTGTACCTTTGTGCATATGAATAGGGCGTGCGTGGCGCTGCTCGTGTTTGCAGTCACGGGCTGCGGTCAGCTTCTTGGCTTGGGCGACTTTTCTGATTCATCCGGCGGCAGCGGCGGCGTGGCCGCCGGCGGCGGCAGCGCCGGGATCGGGGCGAGCGCAGGCAGCGCGGGTGTGGGCGCGGCGGCTGGCAGCGCCGGAACCGCAGGCACGGGTGGCGCATCCGGCAGCGGCGGTGGGGCCGGTGCAGATGCAGGTTCAGACGCAGGAATCACGTACAGCTGCACACCCGCAACGGGAGAGATCGAGATTGCCCAGGATTCGCCAATCTTCGCGAATCCCGAGCCCGAAAGCCTGCGACTCGCCGGAGACCTAAGCCTCAAGCATGCCTACCTCGTGCTCCGCGCGGAGGGGATTGGCAAGCCTATCGTTGCAGTTGCCGCCATCGACAAGAGCGGCGCAGCGAGCGGCCTCGCGACCCACAACATTCCCTCCGTGAGCATGCCGTCCATCACTCGTACAACCTATCCGGGAGCCATGAAGGTAAACGGCAACAAGCTCGAGCTCTTCGGATTGACAGGCAAGGGCTTCATTGGGGAGTTGCCTTTCTTTTCCCGCATCAATTTCAATCTCAACTCCGCCGGTGATGTCGAGACGAGCGGCTCGAATCACGTGACCCTCGCGGCATCGGCTCCTTGTGGTGGGCCTGAGTCGTTCTTTGACGAAATCGAAGTTGCCTTCGTCGGCGCCAAAGCGTTTTATGCGGTGAGCTGCGACGACAGTTTTTCGAAGTCGCGCACGCTGACTTCCGGGGAGATTGGGCAGAGCGGAACATTCACCGCCAGCGGGAGCAGCGGCGACGAAGACCTCGCTGCGGCTCAGCTGATCGCACTCGCCGGGACCCGCGTGGTCCAGACGAAAGCGCCGGCTACCTACCGCTTCGGAACCACGAGCACACAACTGAATCAGGCATTCAGTTTGGACTTGGCCAGCGCGGGGAGCGACACGACGCATGCGTTAGGAATGGCACCCTCTTTGGATGGCAAGGGAGTTGTCATCCTGGCGGGGCGCTTCCCCATCAGTGGGTCGGCGGAACTCCGGACCGGCGTGGTCGCCGACAGCAAGCTGGCTGAATTGGGGTCTAAGAACCCGAGTTTCCTGACCCACTCTGCGCCACTGATGCAGGACGAGTCAGCGGGGCGGTCGTCGTACGCCACGAACGGGATTTTCACGGCGGCGGCGGCATCCGGCGGCACGAACATTGTTGCGCATTGGTTCGGTCGCGACGGCACGCCGCGGGTCGTGAACTACAACGTCGGAAAGACGGAAACCGGAAAGAAAGTCACCGCAGTGGGCACAGCGGTCATCGAAGAAACAGGCAGTGACACGCAAAGCGCCGCCATCGTCTGGCTAGAGGAGCAAACAACCAAACTCCGCGTGATGGCCCGGGTGATCACCTGCAGCCCCGACACCTGAGCACTCACTCTTCGGGGTCCATTTCGCTCAAATCAGCATCGGTGCCAGCCTCGGGCACCGGGCACTTCTCGCCCGTGTGTCCCTCTTCTCCTTCGGGAATGCGACAGGGGTGCACCTCGATGCGTCGCACGCGAGGCTTGTAGATCACCTTGCGCTTCTCTTCCTTCTTCGTGCCATCCGGATAGGTCACGATTCGCCCGACGATCAGGCTCCAACCCGTCTGCCCAGCTTCCTTGACCTTTTCGCGATCGGGGTCCAGCTCCGGGTCTGGCAACAGTTCGACGGGTGGCTTTTCGATGTCGAAGTTCCTGCCCCGGGTGGCTCGTACTTTGCGACCGCCGTTGTCTCCGAAAATCTTCACCGTGATGCTCGTGCCGGTGTACTCGCAGCGGATGTACATGCCCGCAGCCGTGTCGTTTCGGAAGATGATGTCCGGCTTCGGAAACGAAAGCGTCGCCTCAATCCCCATGGGGTAGCGGGAGAAGTAGTAGCTATGAGGCTGACGCTCGACGATGTCATAGCCTCCATAGAACAGTGCATTGAAGAAGGTCGTCGCAAACTGACTCGCTCCGCCCCCCAAAGCATCCACCATTTCTCCCAACTCGATGGTCGGCGCAGCGACAAATCCGTTCCGGGTGGTGCGGGGGCCGACGTGAGCATTGACGCTGAAGTACTCGCCGGGTTTCACGATCGCACCATTCAGCAAGTCCGCGATGCGATGAATGTTGTCCACGCGAGGTCGGCAGCACGGGTGAAAAGTCGTGAAGCGACTGACCAGCCCCTTGATCTTGAGCGCCAGCAGATCGTCAGTCGTGACCTGGGGCTGCGCACCTCGGAGGAGCGGCAGCACGCCGACTCGCTCCTTGGCATAGGCGGCGAGCACCAGGGCTTCCGCGACACGAGACGCGGAAAACAGTGTGCCGGGGCGACCGGGCACCACCCGAGGACGGTCTTTCGAATCGACTTCGATCTCCGCGTTCTTCGGCGCAGCCTCCAGGCGCTTGCGGCGTTTCGCGAGCAGGGCGTCCACGCCATCCGTCGCGAAACCCACGACCACATCGTCGTCGGCGACAACGTGGGTCTGCAACGCGCCACCTAGTTGCTCCCGTGAAAGCTCAATCTCGACTTCGCCGTCCTCGGTAATGAGTTTGATCGGTCCGCGCAACAACCGTTCCGCTTGTAGCTTGGCGCGCTTCAGTGCCTCGGAGCTGGTGGAGGGTTTCACCTCCACGAGAGGCACTTCAACCACCGAGCCTTGACCATCGAGCACGGCGCGCACCAAGACATCGACCAACCTGCTCCGGTCGACTCGTCGGCCCGAGCGGGCCGGCGCCACGCGGACACTACCGCCCTCGAACTCCACGGCGCCGGCGAAGGGAGAATCGGGTATCGCTACGGGTTCCAGATCGGAAACGACCGTCTCCACGAGCGCCGAGTCCAAGGACGCTTCCAGGCCCACACCATCCACGCTCCACCAGCGCGACAGCCACCAGCCAAATTGTGCAGGGACGGAGCCTGTGCGCCCCGCCAACATCGCCCGGTCGGCGCTCTTCTTCGCATCAACCCGAAAACCCAACTCCGCCGGACTGACGTGGAAGACTCGCTCCGCGATGCGAAGCGCTACCTTCGAGGACGCCAACCTGCTCTCCACCTCAGTCACCCGCTTGCGCAAGGCCTCGGTGTCAACTCCCGTGGCGGCAAGTCCGCCAACCGTGACTCCTCGCAGTACACGTCCGCGGCTGAGAAGGCGGTCCGCGCCGAACGCCAGAAGCACCAACGCTACCGGTACGGTCGCCAATATGACGCGTCGCTTCCACACGCCCTTGAGGGACGTAGACGCCCGGATCGATACCCGGGTCGACGCACTTTTGTCAGAATCGCTATCGGGCATGGTGCCGGGAAGCCGGGAGCCGGAATGTGCTCGTCAGGCTGCAGCCGTACCCCAGTTTTGACGCACCTTCCATGGGCTGCTCGGGGACGAAAAGCGCCTCTCAAGCGCCGGCGGTATGCTAACAATTTCAGGGTGTGGGTGAGACGCACAGCCATCCGACCCGTTCCCCCGTATGCGCAAGTTCCAGTGCATGCGCTGGATTCGGTGCGGGAGAGCCTCGCAGACGACGATGACACCGCGCGAGAGCAGCTGGACGAAGCCTTTGAGCGTTTCGAGCGCAATCAGCCCGCTCTCGCGACTCGAATCGCGGACACCCTGGGCAAACCCCTCGACGAGACGGCTCTCGCCCTGGGCTATTTCCTCGCCCTGGCTGTCTGGCTCGCATTCGAGCAGGCCCACGGCGACCACTTGGATGAAATCCAGGAGCAGGAGCTCAGCGCCACGGAAGAGCTGCTGAGCCTGGATGAAGAGCTTCGCAAGGGCGATCCCGCGGAACCCTTGGACAGTGACGATGTAATCGCCATGGAGCAGCCACACCTCCTGGAGTTCGTCCATGAGCACGTGAACGCGACTCTGGAAGCGCATGCCGACGAGGTGGACGTAGACGACGTGCACATCGTGTACAGGGTCGTATTGGTCGAGATTCTCGCCCTCTCTTACGCGGTGCGTCGGCCCAGCGGATACCCCGTCGCCAAGACGGAGCTGCTCGCCTAGCTGTCGCACATTGTGCGCAGGCCATGCTGGCGCAAAACCATGGGCAGTTGGCGTGAACTGGGCGCACTTCGGGTGTAAGCTGCGCCGCCGCCGGAGGAAATCATGTCGAAGACGAAGCGCTTGGTTTGGGGACTCTCCGCGAGTTCCGTCTTTCTGCTCGCCACTGCTCAGGGTTGTGGGGGCTCCACGGACATCGACTTCACCGGCGTGGACGGGGGTACAACCGGCGGCGCAAACAGCGGCGGTAGCGCCGGAACCGTGACCGGTGGTTCCGGCGGAGTCGGCAACAGCGCAGGCATTGGCCCCGGTGGGGTCGGCAATAGCGCTGGCATCGGACCTGGCGGAAGCGGGGGCGCTGGAGGCAGCGCGGGCTCATCCTGTGGCCCCTGCCCTCAGCCGCCTCCGTCTCCGGTGGGCAACGTGACCACTTGCTGCGTCGGTTCGAAGTGCGGCATCAGCATCGATCTACTAGGCCCTCAATGCATCGAGCAGGGTCAGCCTGGCAAGCCGGACCCCACTTGCCCGACCCAGAACATCCAAGGCTTCCCGCTGCAAGGCTGCTGCAAGCCGAACAACATCTGTGGCGTGTCGGATCCGCTCTTCGGACTGGGCTGCGTCGATCCATCCCAATTCGGCGCGCCTCCCGGGCCACCCTGCGGCGGCGTCGGCGGGTCCGGAGGTACCGGCGGAACCGGTACCGGCGGCACAGGCACCGGCGGCGTCGGCGCGGGCGGCTTTGGAGCCGTCGCAGGCACGGGTGGCGCGAGCGCCCCCGGCGACAAGAATTGCGGCATCACCAATCCCGACGTCTGCAACAAGGCCGAGAAATGCTGCGTTTTGGACCCCGGGCTGGACTACTGCGCCCCAAGTAGCGCTCAGTGTGCGTGCACATCACCCAATTGCGACACGACCAACGTCGAGTGCGACGGGCCTGAGGACTGTCCCGGCCAGATTTGCTGTGGTGTCTTTTCCTTCGTGCAAAACCAGTACACGAACCTGCGCTGCCAAAACAACTGCGGTGGCCCAAACCAGCGAGAGATCTGTCACCCCGGGCAGAAGTGCCAGAACCCGAATCAAACCTGCAGCCAGTCCCCCGCGCTCCCCAACTACCTCTATCGCTGTAACTAGCTGAGCAGTTGCGGCGACTCGGTTCAGTCGGTTTCTCTTGCTCGCGCTTCTTGCGCAGCGTGCAACCGCTCCGAGATTAGTTCGCGCAGCGCATTGAGATCGTATCGTGCTGGGCGAATGTCTTCGGACTGATACGCGATCTCGCGCATGATTGCGTCGGCATGTTCCCGAGGCTTGGCCGGAATCTTCAAAGCATCTCCGAGCTTGCCTAGCGCGTCGGTTTCCGAGTCCGTCACTTCTCCATCCAGCCAGGTCATCCAGGATGCGACTGCGTAGATGAAGAGCTTGTCCTCTTTGGTCATCCCCCGGCGATCGATCTCACCCAGGTCGACGTGGGATTTCGTGGCTTCCTCGATTTCAGCGATCTCGTCGAGCTCGAGGCCCTGCTCGATGGCGGTCTTCACGATGGCATCAGCTTCGTCCGGGTCCAGGTGACCATCTGCCCAACCCACCGCCGCGAGCGCTACGAAAATATCCCTACCGAGCTTCGCTGATTCCGCCACTTTCGCTGTCTCCTGTGCTGGGGCCCGAGCCTAGCGTGATCTTCGAGGAATTTAACCCGCCGCAGCGCAGCGGCAGCTGGAAAGGCCTTCCATCGCCGACCCGCGCGCAAATTCAGGCAAAAGTCTTTGAAATCCCATAACATCGGGGCGAAATGGCCCGACGCCACCGTCTTGCCCGCGTCTCCGCGACGCTCCTTTTGTCCGCTGTCTGCTTCGCCCCAGCACTCCATGCCAAGGGTGCGGACGCCACGGCTCGCAAACTTGCTCAGACCGCCATGGACGAGGACTACCTCGCCACGAACATGGACGCGGCCCTCGCCAAGCTGAAAAAGGCCCTCAAGGTCTGCGGCACCAAGTGCAGCCCGAGTGTCATGGCCATTGTGCACGGGAACATGGGGACCGTGTACGCGGCAGGCCTCGCCCGGCACTCGGACGCGGTCAACGCCTTCAAGAAGATGCTGAAGGCAGACTCCGACGCGAAACCGAACTCGGCCTATCTGACCGGCGCGGTGCAGAAGGCCTTCGACGAGGCACGCATGGGCGTTGGCGCCACTGCGCCAAAACCGACCAGCAAGCCAACCATCCGCAAGCTGGACGAAGATCCGTGGACGGAGCAAGCCACGTTCCATCCGGTGCCAGTGTACGTCGAGGTCCCCGAGGGGTTGGAGGTCATCCAAGTCAGCGTTCGATACCGTCCCCCGGGCTCCAAGGAATGGAAGGAAACCAAGCTCAAGCGGCATGACGAAGGCTGGGGCGGCTACATCCCCTGCACAGCCACCCAGACCGTCGGGCGGCTCTCGTACTTCGTCACCGCCTTCGACACCAATCTGGACCGCGTCGCCAATGCTGGTTCCGCCGGCAAGCCCCGCAACGTGGAACTCAAAGAGGCCATCAGCGACCGGCAGCCCGCCCTTCCTGACGCCGTGCCACCGAGCCCCTGCCCGCGACCCGAAGAGCGACTCTCTTGCGAAACCAGCGACGACTGCCCGGGCACGCAGGTCTGTGAAGCGCTGGCCTGCGTCGAAGCGCCTCCAGACAGTGGTGAGGAAGAAGGTCCGAAGCGTCGCAAGAACTGGCTGTCGATCGCGTTTTCGCCGGACCTGTTGTTCGTGAGCTCCGACGACGACGCTTGCAGTGCGGCGGCGCAGGACAGCGGCAAGCTGTCCTGCTTCTTCGCGGGCGACACCGCCTACACCGGGACTCCCATCCAGAGCGGGAGCTCCAACTCCATCAACGGCGGCGTGGGCACCGGCAGCATGCGTGTCGTCGCCAGCTATGACCGCGTTCTAGGCAACCGCATGACGGCCGGAGTTCGCCTGGGCTTCGCGTTCCTGGGCCACCCCGAGCGACCTGACGGCAAGAAGTTCCTGCCGCTGCATGCCGAAGCCCGATTCGCCTACTACCTTTCCAAAGACCCGTTCATGTCCACGGGAGTGCGCCCCTATCTCGTGGTCGGAGGCGGCGTGGCGGACTCGGTGGCCCGGGTGAGCACGACCGTGGTGGAAGACACGGGTGCGGGCACCCGAAGCTTCAAACTCGACGTGTACCAGCGCGCTGGCCCCGCCTTCGGCGGCTTGGGCGCAGGCGTGCAATACGCCGTCATGCCCGAAGCGGCGATGGTGGTGGAAGTGGTCGGGCGCGCGGCCTTCCCCGAGTTTGCGCCGGTCATCGCACCGAGCTTGGGCTTCGCTTACGGATTGTAGCCCATGGATCTCTCCGCAGACTGCACGATCCCGTTCCCGCTGCCGGTCGTGTTTCAGGCCTATCGCGACGACCTGGAGAAGCTCGTGGACTACCTGCCCAACATTCGTGGCATCGACGTCAAGTCCCGGGAGGAGAGTGGCAATACCGTTCGCTTCGTCAACGAGTGGCGTGGCGGCGGGGACATCCCTTCGGCTGCGCGAGTCGTGCTCAGCGAGTCCATGCTGTCGTGGACCGACTACGCAACCTGGAACGAGTCAGACCATACCTGCGAGTGGCGGATCGAAACGCGTTCCTTCACCGAAGCTGTGCGCTGCTCGGGCAAGAACCGATTCGTCGAGGTCGAGGGCGGCACCCGCGTGGAGATCCGCGGCAAGATCGAGATAGACACGTCGAAGATCAAGGGAGTTCCTCGCCTACTCAGCTCGCGAGTCGGTCAGAGCGTGGAGGACTTTCTGGTCAAGAAGATCACGCCAAACTTGCTGAGCGTGAGCGACGGCGTGCAGCGCTACCTGGAGCAATCCGAGTCATGACCGTGACCATGCTCTACTTTGCAGCCGTGCGGGATTTGGTTGGGCGCCCGGAAGAAGAGCTGACCATTACCCAGCCGGTGCGTACCCTCGGCGATCTGATCGCGGTGCTGCCAGAGCTGCACCCGGAATTGAAGGACAAGCTCGGTGGCGTGCGCTTCGCGATCAATGAGTGCTTCGCGGATCCCGATGAAGCTGTTCAGAGCGGCGACGTGGTAGCCGTGATTCCCCCTGTCGCGGGCGGCTGAGTTAGCCACTTTCTTCGGCCCAAAGCTGCGCTATGCTGCGCCGCGTTGAGCGCGCGACTCCAAGATCCCCGGGGCGCGGGGCCGCCCTATCTGTTCAGAATTGGAGCGGACGAAAACGGCTTGGGCGCCAGGCTTGGCCCTCTCGTGGTCACCGCCGTGCTGGCACGAGTCGATGCAAGCGGAGCTCGGACCTTGGCGCGGCGTCTCCCCAAGCGAATCGCGGCGGACTTGGACGACTCGAAGCGCCTGGTAGCCCATGGCAATGTCGCTTTGGGCGAAGCCTGGGCCCGGGTGCTGGCTGCTCCTTCCGCAACGCGAGCCGACGATGTGCTGGACAGCCTGCTGCTGGAAGGACGCGAGGCCCTACGTCGTCCCTGCCCCAAAGGCGTTGCCGCCCAATGCTGGGCCAGCGCGGGGGACGACCTGAGCGCGCCCGAGGACATGCTCGCGCGAGTGACCAGGCATCTCGAAACGCTACGCGGCAAGGGCGTGGAGGTGTGTTCCGTTCGCTCGAGCGTGACCTGCACGCGTCTTCTCAATGACGCCAAAGCAGAGGGACTGACGCGGTTCAGCGTCGACCTACACGCCATGGAGCGCCTCGTGCTGACGCTGCGCGCAGAGGCGGGTGCCGATGTGCACGCCACCTGCGGCAAGGTCGGTGGCATTGGGGAGTACTCGCGCTTCTTCGGGCCGCTCAGCGATCGCCTGCATGCCATCATCGCGGAAAAGCGCCCTCACAGCGCGTACCGTTTCCCGGGGCTGGGCGAGCTGCATTTCATTCAGGATGCCGACGCGAAAGACCCCTTGGTGATGCTCGCATCTCTGGTAGGAAAGTGGGTTCGGGAGCTGCTGATGGCTCGCATCGTGCGGTTCTACGCCAATGGCGACGATGAGGTGCACGCGAGCGGCTACAACGACCCAGTTTCGGCGCGCTTCGTCAAATCCACCCGACTCGCGCGACGAAAGCGAAGCGTCCCCGATACTTGCTTCGAGCGAGTCGGCGCCGATGGCTGAGACGCCCCCCCTCTCCGCACAAGACCGCACGGCTCAACGCATATTGGGCGGTAACCTCCCGGCCGCAGTAGCTCGCTTCGGCACGCCGCTGGCTCTAGGCATGGGCCTGCAGACCACTTTCAACCTGGTGGATGCTTACGTGATCTCGCGCTTAGACGCCGAGGTCGCGGAACCCGCTCTCGGCGCCATCGGTATCTGTGATCAGCTCGCAGCTCTTGGCACCATCATCAGCTACGGCCTTTCCGTCGCCACCGCCGCGATCGTGAGTCGAAAGTGGGGGCAGGGCGACAAGGCCGGCGCCCGGCGGGTGGCGTGGCAGTCGGTGCTGTTCGTGGGCGCACTGTCCTTGGGCTTCGGGTTACTAGGCATCCTCGGCGCCGACGCGCTGATGGTGGACGTCGTGGGAGCCAAGGGGGAAGTGGCTATCCTGGGTGCGAGCTACCTGCGGGTACTGGTTGGCGGGAGCTTCACGATCTTCTTTCTTCTGCACCTCACGACACTCCAACGCGCGCTGGGCAGCAGCAAGACCCCAGTCAGCATGTTGATCACGTCGAACGCCCTCAACCTCGTGCTGGCGGTGTTGCTGGTCTACGGCCCCGGCGATGCACCGACCGTGTTCGGCTGGGGCCCACCCATCGCCAAGGCTTTGGGCATCCCGCGTATGGAGCTGATGGGCGCGGCCTGGGCCACGCTACTGGCGAGGTTGGTCGTTCTAGCGCCGCTGGTATGGCTCATCGCCAAGCGATTCAAGTTGTTTGGCGCCGATAGTCGCCAAGGCCCCAACGCCTCGGTGCTGCGCTCGATCTGGAGCATCGGATGGCCATCGAGCGCCCAACTAGTCGTGCGCATCGCGGCCATGCTCTTCGTGCATTCCTTGGTGGCTCGCGCCTACACCACGGAGCAAGACCAGGCCGCCACGACGGCACTAGGCATCATCTTCCGCCTCGAAACCATGGCGCTTTTTGTCGGTCTCGGCTGGGGCAGCGCGGCCCAGACCTTCATGGGGCAAAACCTGGGAGCCGGCAACGCGCCCCGGGCCAAGGCCAGTGGTTGGTATGCAGCACTCTACAACGCCGCGATGATGGCGCTCCTGGCCTTGGCGTATCGCAGCTACGGCGCAGAGATCATCGGATTCTTCGACCGACGACAGGAAGTCGTGGCCCTGGGCCAAAGCTACGTGGACGTCGTGGGCCCGAGCTACGTCGGCCTGGGCCTAGGCATCGTACTCGGCTCAGCGATCCAAGGCGCCGGCGCCACGAAGCAGACCTTGACCCTGGACGGACTCGTGGTGCTACTCCTCCAAGTCCCCGCCTGCGTGCTGGTCGTGCTCGGGTTGTCCTGGCCCATCGAGAACCTTTGGTATGCGGTCGCGGCCACCTACTTCGCCTTTGCGCTGGTCTATGCCATCAGCTACCGGCGCGGTCGCTTCCTCGGAACCATGCTGACCTGAAACTGCTTTCCGCAGCTGTCCAGCAGACAAAATTGGAAACGGCGCGCCGCGTTCAAACGCGGTCGCGCCGTTTTCTCGGCTTAGAGCCGTTACTTACCTGGGCAGAGCACGAAGTGATTGTTCTTTGGCTTCATCGAGGTCTTGCCGATGAAGACCCGCTTCTGCGCGGGCCCCTTGTCCAGCTGCAGGTCGAAGCGCACGCAGCCGGGCACCTTGAAGTCGAAGCCATCGACGTGGCCCTTGGTGTGGAAGCGGAAGAACACTTCGCCGCCCGTACCCTTCGCCATGCGATCGCCGAACTCCTGGCGCGAGGGACGCACCTTCTTTATGGCGTGCTTCAGGCCCTTCACCCGGCCGCGGAACTGATGCAGCTTCTTCGCGGTCGTGGTGCGGAGCTTCCAGATCCCGGCCTTGTTGCGCCAGATCCAATAGGCCACGGGCGCTCCGGGCTCGATTCCCTTGGGACGACCATCACCAACGCCGTCGGGTAGTCTCTCGGCCAGACCGGGAGTGGGAGGAGGCGCTTCCACGGTCTCTTGGGGCGGAAGAGGTGTCGCAACTGGAGGGGGATCCTCCGGATCCACCGCAATCTCGTCCGTGGGCGCGGGCGCGGGCGCGGGAGCCGCAGTGGGAGCCGGGGCGGGGGCCGCAGTCGGGGCTGGAGCCGGTGCCACCGCTGGGGGTGGGGGATCATTGGGCGCGCGCTGATGCACGACGCAGCCAGTCACAAGTCCACCAACCGCAAGCAATGTGGAAAGAGCCGTAATATGTCGAATCATGGTTTCGATGCCTCCCTGCTCGTGAGACGGGTGCCTCCACGAACGATTCGAAAAACCGGTCGCATAGTGAATAACAGGCGTCAATGGCCGTCCATCAACCGGTCCTGTCCTCAGTCTGTGCACGGCTGCGATTCAAGAGGCGTCGCCGCAATGCCGCCCGAATTTCGGCAAGCCCGGGGCCATCCGCTAAACTTGCACCAATGCTGAAGCGATGGGGTCGCCGAGTTTTGGGCGGAGCATTGGGACTCACTAGCGCCTGCGCCGCTCACACCAATTCACCCGAGAGCCACGAGTCGGCAAGCGCTCGGCCTCGTGCGCCGACTCCGACCGCCAGTGCTCCGCATTCTGCGCCCCAGGGGAGCGATGCGGGCACGGACGCGCCTGCCCCGGACGCTGGTTCTCCCAAAGCTGCGTTCCCACCCCCGAACTTCACCCCCCCCCATAAACGATCCGCGCAACCCGGTGACGGCGAATGGCAACCACTTGGGGCAGCGAAGCGTCGCGAAAACGCCGCGGTCAAGCCACACCTTCTGTACCGAACTGTCGTACGCCCGCACAAGGTCAGCAAGTGGAAGAAGGTCACCATCGTTGCGATGGACCTGGACCGCGCCCGAGCCAACATCGTGGCAGGCGTCGACGAGCCCAAGTCCGATGCGGTTCCAAAGGAGCAACGCTCCGGACTCGTACCCCAGGCGGAGCGCGAGCACATTCTAGCAGCCTTCAACGGAAGCTGGCAGGCACGGCACGGTCGCTACGGCATGATGAAAGATGGGCGCGTCTTTCTTCCGCCGCGACCCGACGGTTGCACAATCGCGTTCTACAAGGACGGGCGCGTTCGATTGCGCTCCTGGCCGGCGTTGGAGGGCGATGTGGACCAGATGCATGCCTGGCGCCAGGCACCAGCGTGCATCCTCGAAGAGGGTCAACTTCACCCCGACCTTGCAAGACGCAACGAGCGACGTTGGGGCGGTCAAGACCCCAAGCGGAAAACCCGGCGGCGCTCAGCGATCGCTTTGGACAAGACGGGTCGCATCCTGTTCTACGGATTCGGCGACGAGACAGGCCCCAAGGAGTTGGCCCTCGGGTTGAAGACGGCGGGCGCTCACCACGCGGCCCAGCTCGATATCAACTACTATTGGACCCGCTTCCTGATCTTCGGCAAGCCCAAGGCGGACGCTCCGCTACAGGTCACGTCGACTCTGGTGCCCAAGATGGAGCACCGCAAGCGCGGCTACATTCATCGCGCCGAGCCGCGAGACTTCTTCTACGTGATCAGAAAACCCGAGGCGCGCTAAGAGCGCGCAACCATTGCCTCACTCGAGACGCATGGCTTGCATGTATTGACGTGTCAGCGCCGCAGCAATCGCACTCTGCGTCGCCGCCTGCCAGCGGAACGTAGGTTTTCGTACCGTCAACTACCCGCTCGGGCGACTGAATCGGGAGCGCGCCGAGTTGGCTCAACCGCCGTGGCCCGGACCGATGATGTTCTTCCAGGCACTGTCCACGCTCCAGGTCTTGGCTACATGGGGCGGGTGGTGGCACTCGGAAGCGCATAGCGCCTTGTCGGGCTTCAGGGTGATCAGGGATTTGTTCTGCGGGTCGTCCACATGCCGGGCCCCGGGGCCATGGCAGTTCTCACAACCGACGTTCTTCAGCGTCTTCACGTGAGTCACCGTCGAACCGCCGGGCTTTTCGTAGCCGGTCACGTGGCAACTCACGCAGTCCAGATTGAACTGCTTGTGCTCCTTCTCCAGGGTTGCATAGGCCCGGGAGTGCCCCGTCTTGCGCCAGAACGTGACCTCCTCCGCGTGGCATGCGGCGCAACTCTGAACGCCGAGGTAGCGGCTCTTGCCTTCGGGCACTTCCGGCGGAACGCGATCCTTGAAGGCCTTGCGATTGTGCTCGTTGACCCGCTTGAAGTAGGAAAGCAGTTTCTTCGCTACCTTCGCGTCGTTTCCGGAGCTCTGTTTCACTTCTTGCAGCGCGTAGCGAAAATAGCTGCCACTCTTGGGCGGAGCGGGCTCTTTCAGGCCCTCCAACTCCTTTCGCACGGCGTCTCGCTCTTTCTTCCGAGCCTTGAGATCCGCCGCGTTGACGCTACCCAACTTCTCCCAAGCCGCGATGCGATCCGAGAGCTCTCGCAGTCGGCTCGCGAGGCGGGTGCGACGCTCAGCAACAGCGACACCCGTGCCATCTCGGAAGTCCGTGCTGCCATCCCGCATGTAGAAGTCGACCCGAGCCAAGGCTTGGAGATGGTTGGGCGCCTCCACCACGAGAGTGGGGCCAATTAGCACGGGTGGGGTCGGCGCGTCGTTGGCCTCGCCTCGGTCGAAGGGTTTGCCGATCAGCGCCAGGTGAAAGCCCGTGACGTCCTCCATCAGGCGAAGCGCTTGGCCCCGTTTCAGGGACAGCAGCGCAATGCGTACTTGGGCGCCCCGCTTGTCCAGTTGGCTCTTGGCCTTCTTCAACGCTGCAGCCGCGTCCTTGACCGTCACCCCTTCAGGCGCAGCGCCGGAAACGAGAGGAGCGCTGATGCCAGCAATCCCCACCTTGAGGCCACCCGCGTCGACCACGCGCACCGGCTCCGCGGCGCCCCCTTGAAGATTGGCCGCCAAAGGGCGAGCACCGGAGCGCTTGGCAAGGGCGGCAAGGGAGTCCTTGCCGGCAGCCCAATCGTTGGCACCCGGGGCCCAAGCCGCCAATGACATCGAGTTCAGGGAGTCCGCTAGTGCTTCGGCCTTCCAGAGGTCCTGGGTTTTGGCCTGCTCGTCCAGCCTGGGGTTCATGAAGAACAAGGGGCCTGCACCGAGAAACAGCTGCGCCTTGGCGGCATTCCCTCGAGTCAGTGCCGCCGCATGATCCACACCACCGAGCATGTCCTTGCGACAGCCGCAGGGTTCGAGGGCTCCCGCCAGGGTCGATACCAACCAGATCCGCAGCGACGGTTTCGGCTCTGGCGTCGTGGGGGGTGGGCTGTTTTTCTGACAGCTTGCAGCAAGACAAAGGGTCGCCAGCGCGGCGGCAAGAAGCCCCAACAGCCACCCCCTAGCGACCGGTCGGAAAGTCATGGCGAAAAGTCCCTACTGAAGTGGGCGAAAACGCGCCAGATCGCAAGCCCTCCTCGCAGCTTTTGTCGCATCCTGGAATAATCCCGGGCGGTGCCCCGGGACCCGTTGCGCGAAATCCCATTCGGTCCGTTCGTGCTCGAACGGCGCCTCGCCGTTGGGGGTAGCGCAGATGTGTACTTGGCCCGACCTCGGGAGGGCGACTCGCCAGCGCCCAGGCTCGTGGTCAAGCGGCTCCTCGACGCCGCGCGCGAGTCCCAACAGCTGGATCTACTCGAACGCGAGGCCGCCTTGCACCGTTGGGTGAGCCACCCGTGCGTGGTCGAGGTCTTCGGCGCGGGCATCGTCGGCGACGAGCCCTACCTCGCAATGGAATACGTCGACGGCGTCGACCTGTACCGCCTGTTGCGTGTGTCGGAATCCGAAAACCAACGCATGTCCGCCCCTCTCGCGGTTCACATCGTTCGCAAAGTCGCTTCGGCTCTCAGCGCGGTTCACGGCGCTCGAGACGCGACCGGCAACTTGCTCGAGATCGTGCACCGTGACGTCACGCCGTCCAACATCTACCTATCCATCGCGGGCGAGGTAAAGCTCGGGGATTTTGGAATAGCCCGCGTCGCTGAGCACGTGCGCGCGCCGTCCCATCAACCTGGGCTCAAGGGCAAGTTTGCGTACCTGTCCCCGGAGCAGATCGCCGGCGAGCCCTTCGACCATCGTGCCGATCTGTTCGCCCTAGCTGCCATGTTGGGTGAGCTGCTGATCGGGGCGCGGGTATTTCCGGGCAGCGGGCAACTCGCGGTGCTCTTGGCTATTCGCGATGTGAACGTCGAACCTTTGGAGCGTCGCAAGCACACCCTGCCAAAGGGGCTGTTCGAGTTGTGTCAACGCGCCCTGGCGCGGGACCCTGACGCGCGATTCGCCGACGCCGCATCCCTATCTGAGGCGCTCCGTCCTTTCGAAGGCTCGGATTCCGTTTCACTGCAGGCGCAGCTGGCAACTCTGGTTTCCTTCGCGAAGAACTCCAAGGAATTGGCCGAACGCGTGCAGGTAAAGGTCCGGGATTCCGTGCAGCGGATGCATGCGGTGCGCGTACGCGCCGGGGGCAGCAGCAGTAGCCAGCCCAAGCTTCCCGCCGTCGGAGCCGAAGCCTTCGTGACCCGCTCCGGCAGCTCGGAATCCACCGCCGTCACTTTCTCGCGGCTGCTGGAGATGATCGCCACCGGCGAACTGGACGGAGATGACACGGTCAAGCTCTGGGACGCCGAGCCGAGGTTCATCGAAGACATCGAGGAGCTTGCACGCCACCTGCCGCCATCTTCCACCGCCACGACCAGCCAGCTCTTCTCGCCCGGAGCTCCGGACTACCAAGCATTGCTCGAAGACACCCCCATGCTCGAGGTGTTGGCCCGCATGCGGCACAAGAGCGAGTCCGGCTGCCTGTTCTTGGAACACAAGGGCAGTGACGAGGGACCCCAGCGCAAAGAGCTCTACCTACGTAAGGGGCGGCTGATCCATGTTGCGTCCTCCGACCGATTGGAACTGCTGGGAGAATACTTGATCCGGCGCGGACAGCTGCAGCGCGATCAGCTGGAAAGCGCTCTCGCCGTGATTAGCCGCTCGTGCGGTCGCTTGGGCGACACCCTGGTCAGTCTGGGCTATGTCGAAGCCGTCAATGTGTTCCGGGCGATCCGCGATCAGGGTCGCGATCGCGTCGCCACCAGCTGCAGTTGGAAGGCGGGGCGCGCCATGTTCTACCGTGGCCCAGAGCCGACTCGGGTCGAGTTTCCTCTGGACCTCGATCTGGCGAGTCCAATGATGGCCGGCGCCATCGTGATCAGCGACGGTGACCCGCGCAGTCTACTCCCGCCCGATCGTGCGCTTCTCGCGCCCGGCCCGCGCCACCAACTCACGCGAGGCGAGGACGAACTGGGCAGCGCACCGGCCTCTCTGCGCCACACCACGAAGCTCGCCGCCCGGGGGCTATCGGTGGGCGAAGCGCTCACGAGCATCACCGAGCTGTCGCCCGGAGGTCGCGTCGTCGGCCCCAAGGAAGCAGCCGCTTCCCTCGTCGCTGCCCAGGCGTTGGATTGGCTCGCCTTCGTAATCCCATGAATTTGGGGGTTTCAGCGCCGAGGACGAACAAAATCCCGCAAATATTGCTGTTGCGACCGATGCTGCCGTGCGTCAAATTGACAATGCGACGCATTGCGCCATTCGGCGGCATGCACAGATTGTCGACGGTCTCCGAGGGGGAAAAAGGAGCACACACGCCATGTCCCAGCCTCAGAACCGCTACAAAGCCGACCTTCGAGAGCTGAACTTCGTTCTCTTCGAGCAATTTGGCCTTGGAGACCTGCTCGGCAAGGAGCCCTACGCAGACTGGGGGCCGGACGAGGTCAAGATGACCCTCGATGGCGTGTATCGCTTTTCGACGGAAGTCCTCGGTCCCCTCAACGCGGTCGGAGATCGAGAGGGCTGCCGCTTGGAAAACGGCCAGGTCATCGCGCCCAAGGGTTTCAAGGAGGCCTGGCAGAAGCTCAACGAGTCCGGCATCAAGACGCTGGGCATTCCCCCGGACTTTGGCGGGCAAGGCGCGCCACGCACTCTGGTCGCACTCACCGGCGAGCTGACCACAGGAGCCAACACGGCCTTGGATATGTACCCGGGGTTGACTCAGGGTGCGGCTGAACTGATCGAAGCCTTCGCAACACCCGAGCAGCGCGAGCGCTACTGCCACAAGATGTTCAGCGGCGAGTGGGCGGGCACGATGTGCTTGACGGAGCCCCAAGCAGGATCCGACGTCGGCGCTGCCGCCAGCAAGGCCAAGAAGAACGCCGACGGCACCTACACCATCACGGGGACCAAGCTCTTCATCAGTGGTGGCGACCAGGACATGACCGAGAACATCATTCACCTGGTCTTGGCCCGTACCGAGGGGGCACCCAAAGGCACCAAGGGTCTGTCCCTATTCATCGTGCCCAAGAAAAAGGTGAGCCCTGACGGCACGACAGGCGAAAGCAATGACGTCAAGTGTGTGGGCATCGAGCACAAGATGGGCATCAACGGCTCGTCGACCGCGCTGCTGCAATTCGGCGACGACGAAAAGTGCATTGGAGAACTCTGCGGCACCGAAGAGCAGCAGGGGATCCGCCAGATGTTCAAGATGATGAACTTCGCTCGGATCGGCGTTGGCCTGCAGGGTCTCGGCATCGCGAGCGCGGCCTACTTTGCCGCCGTGGACTACGCCCGAGACCGCAAACAGGGCGCCAGCACCCAAAACTGGAAGGACCCCGAGGCTCCTCGCGTTCCCATCATCGAGCACCCCAACGTGCGCCGCATGTTGCTCGGCATGAAGGCCCAGGTGGAAGGCATTCGTGCGCTGATCGTCAAAGCCGCCTGGCACATCGATCAGGCCACGGTGCTCGCCGGCAAAGATGACGAAAAGGCCCTCTACCACCACGGCCAGGTGGAGCTGCTGACACCGCTGATCAAAGCGTACTCGTCGGACAGCGCCTTCCGCATCGCTGAAACCGCAATCCAAGTGCACGGCGGCGTGGGCTACACCGAGGACTACCCCGTGGAGCAGTACTGTCGGGACGCCAAGATCTTCAGCATCTACGAAGGCACCAACGGCATCCAGGCTCTCGACCTGGTCGCCCGCAAGCTGGGGCAAAACAGTGGCGCGAACTTCCGGGCCCTGCTCAGCGACATCGGCGCCTTCGTGGAAAAGCACAAGGCGCACCCAGAGCTCAGCGCGTCCATCGCTGCCCTCGGCGCAGCCCAAGAGGCCGTGGGAGCCGGCGCGATGCAGTTCATGGCCTGGTTCGGTGGCGGCGAAATGCAGCGCATCCCGCTGTACGCCAATCGTTTCCTCGACATGATGAGCCAAACCGTGATCGGCTGGCTGTTGCTCGACGCAGCCGTGATTGCTCTCGAGGCCCAGTCGAAACTGTCCGAAGGCGACGCCGACTATGCCTTCTACGAGGGCAAGAAGTGCGCGGCGCGCTTCTTCGCTCAGGACACGCTGTCGAGCGTTCCCGGAGCAGCCCAGGCATTGTCCACCGGCGACACCAGCGCCATGGACATTCCCGAAGCCGCGTTCGGTTGAGATTGGGTTTAGGGGGTCGAGCACTGGTGCGCGCTGGCTCCCTAATCTCGTGCTGGAGCGCGCGTTGCGGTTGGAGCAGATGGACGCGCAGCAACTGGCTGTGACGTCGTCAGAGTCGTCACCGACGCTGGTGCGTGCACGCTTCGTACGGTGAACGGTCGTGTTGCAGACCATCTCGTCAATTGCGACATTCTCCCCATGACTAGACTCGCCACCGCCGCAGCGCTCTGCGCGCTCTCGCTCAGTCTCACGGCGTGCGGGGAAGACTCGGATGACAACCCCGGATCGGAGGCGGCGGCGGCAGCTCCGCTTCTGGTGGCAGCGCCGGAGCCGGTGGAGGCGGCAACGGTGGCAGCTCCGCCACGGGTGGAGGCGGCAGTGGCGGCACCAAGCCAGGCCTGACCACGATCCCGGAAGTACCCTTCGACTACAAGCGAGAGCCCGGCGCGGCGACGGAGTCGGGCTCTTTGCCCTCGACCATCAAGGCCGGCACGGTACTCGACTTCAAAGGCCAAACCGCCAGCGACAACATCAGCATGGAGTGTCAGGGCACCGAACAGCAGCCCGCGTTCATCGTCGGCGGTACCCTGAAGGGCAACGGCGACGTATTCCAGATCAGCGGCTCCTGGTGCTACTTCATCGATACCAAATTCGAGGCCATGCAGCCGCGCCCATCCGGGCACCATATCGTCTTCCGCAACGTCGAGGTGTTTGGCTCCAAGGCCAAGAACGGCATGAACATCGGCGGTTCGGAAATCGTGGTGACCGGCTCCGAGATCCACCACAACCAGCGCAATCAGGAGGACGCCCACGGCATCCAGATTGGTCAAGGCACGAAAAACGTTTGGATCCTCGACAGTGACATTCACCACAATAGTGGGAATGGGTTGCAGGCCTGCCACGGATGCTCGGCATCTCCCCCCTCCGGGATCTTCATCGGCAACAACGTGTTTCATTCGGACCGCGAAGTCGGCATTGGTCTCAAGTACGCTGACAACGTCATCATCGAAGGCAACACCTTCCACAGCTACGTGGCCTCCCAAGCCAACTCTCAGTTCTGCTTCGACGACGGCTCCGGCTGCGGCTCTTGGAACTCGGGCTCGGATGGATCCGCGATCGTTGTCGGTGCGGACGGCGCACCGACTGGCGTCGTCATCGTGGGTAACGAAATCCACACGACCAGAAACGCGGTCCGCATCGAGGAGTCCAACGGCGTTCAGGTCCTGGACAACAACTTCCACGACATCGATGAACGCTGCCTAACGTTGGACAAGGACGGGATGGGCACGGTGTACCGTGACAACACCTGCGCCAATACCAAGCGCGGCATTCACCAGCACTGGCGGGACAACTTCACGCTGACCGTCGACAACAACATCTTCAAGAACCTGAGCGAGCCGGCCATCGAATACGAAACTCGCTCCGTATGCGATGCCTCGACCCTGACCACCAACCAGTTCACCTCGACAGGCCCGGTCATCTGCGGCAACACCACCGCGAGTACGACCGCCGAGGTCAATGCGCTTCCCGGAGCCAGCGGCAACACCGTGAACTGACGTTTGCGCCCACCGGCGGCGCAGCGCGCCCAATTTTCGCGAGCAACGCGACGTTACATCACGACGCGCGTCGATTCAGGCCATCTGCCAGGCGCATCACGCGCCCTATCGCCACCCGGAGCTCCGCCAGTTTGATGGGCTTGGCAAAGCTTCGCTCCGAATGCTTGGCCAGGAAGCCGCGCTCCCCGTCTCCGACGGCCCCGCCGGTGATGAACAAGATTCGCGCAGCCTGCTCGGGCCAACGCTGCGAGATTTGCTCGTAGACTTCGATACCGCTCATCTGAGGCAGCGACAGATCACAGATGATCACATCGAACCCTCGCTGCGCGAGGAGCTCGAGGGCAGCCGCACCACTCGTACAAGCAGTGATGACGCAGTCCTTTCCGAGACCACGTTGCAACGCCGCACCGACGCGGGGCTCGTCATCGATCAGCAGGACCTCCGGCAAACCACTTCGGGCTGCCTCCGAGCCCACCGGAACCGAGCTGTCGATGGACATTTCCGTCACGGCATCACGGATGCTCCGGACCCCGTCGGAGGCGTCGTTGACGGCGGCCCGAATCTCCATCACGGCCCGCTCCCGCTGTGCTTCAGTGCAAGTCTCGAAGACCGCCAGTTCGGAAAGCACGTAGTCCAGGTTGGAGATGGCGACGGCCGCAGGCTTTCCGAGAGACTCGTGCCGCAAGAAGGCGGCCAGGCGGTCCATGATCCCTGGAGTGCTTCCACGCTGTCGAAGCTCTGTGAGCAGCTTGCGCAACTCCTTGCGCTGCATGATGACTTCGTCACTTTTCGGCGACCAAGTCGCCTCTTCGCGGTCGTGTTGTCGAGCCATGGGTTCCAAAGGCAGGAACGGCGCGGCCTCAGGAACCTTGAGCGAGGCGTGTTGTCGGCCGAGTACGGTCGATCTGGGCTTGTCGGCCAAGTAACGGTCGATCTCGGCCTCAGAGCTCGAGCAAAGCCTCCACCGGGCGACCGACGACGGCCTTGCCGCCCTTGATGCCAATGGGGCGCTGCAGAAGCGTCGGGTGCTTGGCCATCAAACCGATCAGCTTGGCTTGCGGCTCTTTGCCAGTCAGCCCGTTTTCCTTGTAGGCGGCGTCGTTCTTTCGGAGCACGTCCACCGCGCGAAGCCCCAGCATGCTGAGCACCTTGGTGATCTCCGCCTTGGTCAAGGGCTCCTGGGTGTACTCCCGATAACGATACTTGACCCTTTTCTTGTCCAGCAAAGCGACCGCCTTGCGACAGGTGCTTCAGGTCTTTTTGCAGATGAGCTCAATCATGAGCGCTATGTAGCATAGCCCGCCGACCCAAAACACCACGCGGGCGGGCGCGATCGAACCGATCGCACCCGGGCCTTCAAACGTGAATCACTCGTTCGCACCTCGGCGCGAAAAGAGGCCTGCGACGCCTCGGCTTTGTCGAGGAGCCCCCCCTTACGGGCGGCGGCACGAAACCTGCTCGGGCCGCCCCATGACCTACCTTGCGACAAGCCGTTTTCTGATGGGTGCGAGCCTGATGGCGCTGCTGGCGACCAGTGGCTGCGGCGGCTCCGACGAAGACGCCGCGGGCAGCGGCGCCAGCGCAAGTGGGGGCACGGGCGCCAGTGGGGGCGCAAGCGGAGGCGCCGGCGCAAGCGGCGGTGGAGGTGCGAGCGGCGGCGGGGGCGCTGCCGGCAGCGGGGGCGCCGGGGGAGCCCCGGTCACGACAGCTGATTGCCCCAAGCCACCTCAAGGAGCCATCGGCAGCGGCTGGCCCGAGGTCTTCGTGGGCGTCAGCGGCTGCGACGACGGGGGCAGCGGAACGAAGGACAAGCCGTTCTGTACCTTCACTGCTGCGTTCAATGCGATCCCCAAAGCGCCGGGTGTCGTCACAGTTCTCGCAGGCGAGTATCGCCTATTCGACGAGTTTTCCTCCGGGAGCACTCGCGTCAAGGTCACTCGCCCGGGAACCGCCAGCGAGTACTTCGTACTGCGCGCGGATGCTGGAACCACACCGGTCATCCACGGGTCGCTGCAGTTTGCCGGTTCGTCCTTTGAGGCCGTTGCGGGAGGGCTGTATCGCGCGCCCGCGGACAAACTGCTCAGGGACCCCGCGGGCATGTGGACCAGCGCAGGAACGCGCATCGACCACGAGTCCGGCAAGTTCGGCTCCAACTGGCACGTGGACAGCTCGGCGCTGACGCCAGGCAAGTGGACCAAGGCGGACGCGGCCGGAAAAGCCTGCGGTGACAGCAGCGCGGGTTGCTTCATCTACCTGAATCCACCCAGCGGAATGAACGTGGCCAGCGAGACCTTCGAGGTCGGTCAGGGGGGCCTGACGGTAGAGGCCTCGGACTACTTCGTGGTGCGGGGCCTGACCATGCGGCATACCCACTGGACCTCGATCTTCTTCTCAGGAACCGATTACGCCCTGATCGAAGACAACGATCTTGCCCACAACGCAGCCCAGGGCGGCAACAACGCCTACGGCCTGGCGCTATGGAGCACCAACGGCAGTCACGTGATCAACAATCGGGTCGCGGACACCACGTATTGGAACACCGTGAACGCCTGGGGCATCACCTTCATGCTCTCCGGCGAACAGCCCGACGGCGACATCTGGGTGTGCGGCAACACACTTTCGGAATTCGGGCGCGCTGCCGTCGGTTCGAAGGGCGGCGCGTCTAAAGTCCACGTCGTTGGCAACGTGATCGACGGCGTGAGCATGGTCGGCGTCGAAGCCACGCACCCACGCTGCCAGGGCAACACCTGCTACCCCGGAGGTGATTGGACCGTGCGGGAGAACTTGATCACGAATTGCGACACGGGCTTCGACCTCGGTCACCTCGGCGCCGGGGAAGTCGCTGGCCCCAACCGCGTCTTCAATAACGTGTTCGCCGACGTCAACTTTGGCATCAAGGTGCAGAAGGGCGACCCGGCCACGACGATCCGTAACAACGTGTTCTTGCGGTACAAGACGGCGGCAGTCCGTTTCGGGGGGCACGACACCTTGGCGCCCTTCCTCACTCAAGGTGCAGACACGGACTACAACTTCTTCGATGCCGGCAAAGCCTACTCGGTATTCAACAGCTTCTCCGAGAAGGAGAGCTGGACGTTTTCCAACTTGCCGGCGGGTAGCGAGAGCCACTCACTGACCGGAAATCCAAAGTTAGACGAGGCCAGCGGTTTCAAGCCCTTTGCCGGTTCGCCGCTCATCGGCGCCGGGGACGCCAGCATGTACTCCGGCGCCTCCGGCCCGGTGAACATCGGCCGATTCCCGACGAACTAGCGCGAGCCCAGCGCCGCGCGAGGGTGATCCAACCATTGTCGGCTGCATCTCCGGCGCGAATGGATCGATCGCAGTTGGAAATCCCCGCGGCGCAGCCAACTCTGTTTTTCCGGGATCTGCCCCGGATCGCGCTTCAACCCAGGCGGCGCAAAACCTGCAAAAAAGCTCCGCAACATGGTCGACGCATTCCATTTCCTCAAAAGCCATCGCTCCTGGCTCGTCACGGCCGGCTTGTGCGCCATCGTCGCAACCGCCTGCTCGTCGGACGGTGACAGCTCGAATGGTTCGGGCGGCACGACGGGGACGGGCGCCAGCGGCAACGCCGGTGGAAGCGGAAATGCCGGCAACGCGGGCGGCACGGGCAACACCGGCAACGCCGCGGGTGCGGGCAACGCAGGCGGAAGCGGCAACGCGGGCGGCAGCGGCAACACCGGCAACACGGCTGGCAGTGGAAACACGGGCGGCGGCGCAGGCTCGTCTGCAGGCTACAACTGCAATAACCCTGGGCCGGGTTGGCTCTTCTGCGAAGACTTCGAGGGCATGGCCGCAGGCTTCGACGCCTGGAAGAGCGGCTGGGATTGGACGGACCAAATCGGCGCTAACGATTCGGGACGCATGAAGGCGTCGAGCGACGCCAATTCCGGCGGATGGGCCGTGCACTTTCCGGCGGCCGCGAGCGCTGGCTACAAGGGCGCGGATTTGATCTATCGAACCTGCGCCGGCACCAACAAGCCGGGCTGTTCCCTGAAGAGCTACGACAAGCTGTACTTCCGCACCTACGTCAAGCTCGCAGCGGACCATCAGCGCGTGCACCACTTCCTCAATATCAGCGGTAGCCAGAACTTCTGGGACGCCTATGGCAACGCGGGCTGCCGCCCCAACGGCTACCGATCCATGGGCACGACCGTGGACTTCAAGGCAGGCAGCCACGAGACCTTCTTCTACACCTATTCCCCCGACATGAAGTGCGACTCGGGCAGCAAATGCGACAGCTACGCGGACTCGAAAGCGATCTGCGACGGCTGCGCCAAAAAGGACATGGCCTGCGCCAATGGCCCGGAGTGCTGCTGGGGCAATCACTACATTCCCTCCCCCGCTGTGGCCCTGCCCAAGGGCAAGTGGGTCTGCCTCGAGATGATGATGAAGGCCAACGACATCGGCCAGAAGAACGGCGAGATGGCGTTCTGGCTCGACGGCAAGCTTGCCCATCGAGAAACGACCATGATGTGGCGTACCACCAAGGACCTCGGGCTCAACATGGTGCGGCTGCAGCACTACCTGACCACTTCCGACGCCAAGGGCCACTCGAACCAAGCCTGGTTCGACGACGTCGTCGTCAGCACCGATCCCATCGGATGCAACTGAAAGGACCGATTGTCTTGATAGCCACGAAACTCGGTACTCGCGGGCTCGCATTGCGAGGCGCCGCCGCACTGCTCTGCACCCTGCTCCCCCTTGGCTGCGACTCGGATTCGGATGACGGTTCCGGCAGCGGTGGCGCCGGGACGGGTGGCGCATCCTCCGGCGGCGCGTCGGGCAGTGGCGGGGGCAGCAGTGGCAGTGCTGGCACTTCTGGCGGCGCCGGCGCGGGAGGCAGCGCGGGCGCGGGCGGCAGCTCTGGTTCGGCGGGTAGCGCAGGCAGTGGCGGCACAGCCGGCTCCGGGGGCAGCGGTTCCAAGGCGTTCTTCTTCGATGACTTCTCGAGTGGCGACTTCAGCAACAAGATGGGCGGCTTCTCGTGGGCACCGAACAAGAAGGTGCAGGTCACCTCGACCCACGGCCAAGGCGACAAGAGCGCCCTGCGCTTCGAGTTCGGCCCCGACGCCAGCGGTGATGACAGCTTCGCCGAGTTGCGCTTCGGCATCGGCCGCAACCTCTCGGAGATCTGGCTCGAGTTCGACATCTACTACCCAACTGGAAATGAAGGGCTCGGCAGCGCCCGCTACGCACATCGCGACGACGTCAGCAGCGACAACAACAAGTTCCTGCGGCTCTGGCGTGGCAAATACAGTGGCTCCTTTCACTACGGCTGCTCCACCCGACCCACGACTGGCGGCAGCGGCAGCGGCAACTCACGGCTGTTCAACGAGTACAGCGCGCCGGGCAAGTCCGCGGGCCCCTACAACAGCGGCGGCGTTTCCCCGTTCGTCACAGACGCGGACCCGGGCACGGTGAACCGCGGCAAGTGGGCGCAGATACGCATGCACTTCCGCGTCGCCTCTTCGAAGAACGACGACGGTTTGATGCAATGGTGGATCGACGGAAAGCAGGTCTACAAGAATGACACGTTGCCGATCTATCCCGGCAATGACAGCGACAACTACATCGACAACGGCTACGTCCTCGGCTGGGCCAACAGCGGCTTCACGGAGCTGACCTACATCTACATCGACAACTTCAGCGCCTTCGACGTCAACCCGGGTTGGTGAGACGGCCCCGCCAGCGCCGCAAGCAGCCCTGCACCGGCCCGAAGTCGCTGCACACAATCTCGGTCCTCAGGCGGCCGAGAGCAGCTCGACGAGCCAGTCGCTGACCGCGCGGATCCGGGGGAGATCGCGCATGTCGCGATGCACGACGAGCCACAGACGCCGCGTCAGTATCGCTGAAGCCGCCGGATCGAGGCGACGCAGTTGGCGCTGACGGCTGGCCAGCGCCATGGGGAGAATCGCCACGCCGATGCCACTGGCGGTGGCCTCCACCAGCGCGGTAGTGCTGCCCAATCGCATGATGGGCGGGCGCTCGGCGCAATTCATCACCCACCGCACTTCGGGTAGTTGGGCCATCGAATCAGCGAGAGTCAGCCAGTCGAGGGAGCCCCAGCATCCAGACTCGACCACTTGCCGGTGGCGATCCACATAGCTCTCAGCGGCATAGGCCGCGTAGGCGATGGTGGCCACGCGCCGCGCCGATAGGTTCCCGGTTTTCGGCCGGGACGGCCGGAGCGCCAAGTCGGCTTGCCCACGCTCGAGATCCACCGACGCGGTCGCGCCCAACACCTGGAGCGAGATGTTGGGCCAGCGGCGAGCCAGGTCGTTCATGGCCGGCGCGATCAGGTGGGTTGCGATCTCTTCCACCGTGGCCAGCCGCACGCAGCCCTTGGCGTCGGGCCCCGCGTCCGACGAAGCCCGGGCGAAGGCCAACAGCGCTGCCTCGGCTTTTTCGGCGTGGGGCAACATGCGCGCCGCGTTCTGGGTAGGCGTGAGGCCCCGTGGCCCTCGGAAGTAGAGCGGAAAGCCGAGCTGCTCTTCCAACTGGGCCACCCGGCGACTCACCGTCGACTGATTCACCCCCAGGGCGAGCGCCGCGTCGCTGAAGGACCCGGCCCGAGAGACTTCGAGGAAGACCTGCACGTCACTCCAATCTATCATGCAAAAACGCATAGTATATATTCGTATTCTTGCATAGCGCAGCCAGGCGCGAAAACCCACACTCGGAAGCATGGCTTCTCGCCCGGAGTTTCCGTCTTTCTGCGGTCTTGGGCTGTGCCTGCTCGCCTGCAGCGCCTGCGCCTCCAGCGCCGACTGGCAGGCGGTTGCCCCGGTCTGCTCCTTCGAATCCCGAGCCCCAAAGCAAGAGGACTCCCCGATGCATGTGATCAAAACCACGCACATTGGAACGGCCAGCGTTCTGCTCGAAATCGGTCCGTTCCGCTTTCTCACGGATCCTGCTTTCGACGGCCCCGGCAAGTACTCCTTCGGCTACGGCGCCCGCTCCACCAAGCAAGCCGATCCCACCATCGCGGCCGAAGCAGTCGGTCGCATCGATGCCGTGCTGCTGAGCCACGATCAGCACGCGGACAACCTGGACCATCGCGGCCGCGCCCTGCTCAGCGAACCCAACATCCAACGCGTCATCACCACGCGGCCTGGCGCGAGGCGACTCCACGCGCGCCACGGGATAGGAGACAAGGTCAACGGTCTCGACACGTGGCAACACTGTGTCGTCGGCTCGGGAGGGCGCCATCTGACCATCACCGCCATGCCCGCTCTCCACGGCCCCGCCGAGTGGTTTCCCGGCGTAGGCAAGGTCACGGGTTTCTTGCTGGAATGGACCGGTGACCGTCCCTATGTGGCGTACATCTCCGGCGACACGGTCCTCTTCCCACAGCTCGAGCGGCTGCGTGACACCTTGAACGAGCGGGGCGTGGGACCAATCGACGTGGCCTTCATCCACGCCGGTGGCGTGCGATTCCCCAACATGATCTGGCCCCTCGACTCGATTCGCTACACCCTGCGAGGCTCCGACGCCGTCCAGCTGGCGAAAAGCCTACGGCCGCGTCGAATCGTACCGATCCACTACGACGGCTGGAGCCACTTCGATGAACCCACCTCGACCCTGCGCCAAAACTTGGCCGATCAAGAGATCCAAGACCGCGTTATCTGGCTCACCCAGGGCCGCCGCCAAGAGATCGATCTGAGCGACTAGGCGACTTCTCGGCCTAGAACCGTCCTCGCCATTGCGCACCAAACGGCGATAGACCCCGAGCTGCTAGACCGATCAAAGTCCACGCAGCCGGTCAGTTGGGCGACAGATCGAAGCGAACGTAGCGAAGGAGCATGCCGTCTTCCCAGTCGTCGGTCGCGTCTTGGTAAACCGCAACGTGGATGCGCCCGAGTTTGTCCACGACCACGGAGGCATTCTGTTCAGGAAGTGGGTTCTTCATCGCGAGCGAGGCTCCTCCAATGTGGACCCGTTGATTCTCGGGATCCTCCGTGCCACCGCTGAGTGAGGTCTCCCAATCGCCGTCGGCGCCACCGTCACACTTCGGGTTATGCGTGCTTCCCTGGATGTCGCACTCGCGGAGTCGGAGCCCAGTACGGTCTTCGGTGACAAAGACGGCCGAGGTTTCGTGGCCGAATCCGGCCAGCCCGAGTGCCCAGGTTACGGTCACTGGCACCTTGCATGGCGAAGTCTGCCCTTCGCACGCCTCCGCACTGGGGATTGCGTCCGCAGCTACGGTGCGGCGAACCACGGATTCGCTCGTCTGTTCGAACAGCGCAACTTCGTTGCCGGTGTTGAGCAACACCTGCGCGCTGCCATCGGGCCCAAGGGCCAAGCTCGATGAGCCGAAACTGCCGGACGTCAACTCCAAGGGCGTCGTCGTGGCGCTGTCCGCGAGGCGCAATCCACTCGGTTCCGGATAGAGCGCGACCACGGATCCGTCATCCCGGAACAGGGCCTGCAACCCGGGTGACCCGTGCCACCCCGAAACCGCGCCCAGAGTCTGCGAAACCCATTCGCCGCCGGCTCCTTCAGCCAACATGACGACATCCGTGTCCCGATAACCAACGAGATGCAGTCTTCCCGTCGGGTCAGTCAGAATCTGCCGCACCACGATGTCGACGTCCTCAGACGTCCATTCGCCGCCGACACGCCGTTTCAAACCCGAAAAGCCAAACCCGGGGTTCGCAACGATGGGTCGCTCGTCAGCATCGATTCCGATCACGCCAACCATCACGGTTCCAACCTCCTCCAGCTTGGTCCAACCGGACGGGCCGCGGACGGCGTAAAAAGATCGACTGGAGCCGCTCTCCCCGCGCGCGTTTACAACTGCATGGACAGCGCCACCGCTATCGAGCGCCAAGCTGGGGCGAGCCTTATGAGAGAACCCTCGCAAGCCGATGGGCACAGTCTCGTCCACGGCGACGCGCCAGGTTGCGGCCTTCTGTCCGGGCTCAGAGCCCGTTGGATCGTCCGTTGTCACACCGCACGCCGCAAGCGCGCAGACAGTTCCCACCAAGAGTATTTTGGAAAGCATGAGCGGGCCCCACAAGCACTCCTCGTGCCAACTCCGCATTCGCTGTCCAACGCCGCAATAGTGTGTCGTTGGTGCCAGCGTTCAGGCCCAAGTATGATCGCAGCCACCCCGCCACTGGCGCAGGCTGTGCCAGCAGCCAGCCACCTCCAACCGTGGCAACAGCCGGACTAACCCGCATCACGCGCGCGGCAGCTGGGTCGTGTGACTAGCTGTTGGGTTTGGGGTCACATCACAGCACGGCGCTGGGCAACTACTCCCGGACAAGGCCACGCGCTACGAAGTCGAGCCGGGGCCCGGCGCGTCGGAGCTCAAGGAATCGTTACGAATGCCGATCCAGGAACAGGAAGCGAAAAGACTCGAAAGGACGTGTGATGGGAGCAATCCGAGACTGTCGGCCTGGTCTGGAACGACTTGTCGCGGCGATGTCGAACGGTAACGCGAGTGCTGCGAAGGATGCGCTACGAGGTCACGTCGGTGACGAGCGGGTCCGCAGCGCTCAGCCACTGCAGTGAACATCGCCCAGCGCTGATCATCACAGACCAGCAAATGCCGGAGATGAGTGGCCTGCAAATGTCGAATGTGGTCCAGCTGGCGCTCGGCAACGAGGCTCCTCCGATCGTGCTGATAACGGGCGTCGACACCAGCGACGCGGACATTTCGCCGATCTGTCGCCTGCTCAGGAAACCCGTCGACCCGGTCGTGCTCGTCAAGCTCGTCGAGGAACTCGTGACACGCCGCAACGCCGGCGCCGGCTGAAATGCTCTCGCACTGCTTTCCTCGACGGACCCGGCGCGGTTTCGCTCGCGAGTTGGCGCAATCGCCGCCGAAATGGAAACGCTCCTCGCGCCTGAGCCGCTGCTTTTAGGAGCACTTGCAAGCGCTTCGCCGCCTACCGGGCGAGCATTCGACGCGCTACTGCTTGACCAACTTCGCCAGCAGCTTCTTCGCCTCGGCGGGTCGGCCGTCGACGACGATGGCGATCAGGACGTCGGCTTCTTCGTCCAGGAAGACCGCGCCGCGTTTCTCGTGCATGGCCTTTTGATCCTTGGGGGACATCATGCTGGCGCCCCCGCTGGGCATGGCAGCGCGGCGGATGATTTCGATCTTGCCGCCGATCTTGCCGTTGCTGATGCCGAAGCGAATGGTCTCGTACTTGCCGACCACGCCACCGCTGATGTCGACCTTCTGCGGGGCCCACTTCAGCTTCTGCACTTCGGCGACGATGGCCTTGGCGTCGATCTCGCTGACACTGACCCCACCGATGGTTGCCGAAGACTTGGGCATCTCCGGCGGAGGGGTCTCGGGCTCGGGAGGTGTTTCCGGCTCTTCTTCCGGCGGTGGCTCTTCGGGCTCCGGCGGCGGAGGCGGCGGCGCGGGCTCCGGCGCCGGCGGTGGGGGCTCTGGTTTCGGCGGTGGCGCACCACCACAACCCACAGCCAGCATCAACACTCCAACAACGACCCCGCCTCGCTTGAGCATGCGCATGTCATAAACTGAACCGGGACCCAGCTCAACCTTGGGTTTGGGGTGAAATGACAAGCCGCAGTTCACCCACGGGCCCAGCCCCTTTGCGGTGAAATGGCCGGCCGCAGTTCACCCCGCGGGCGGAGCCCTTCGCGGTGAAATCACCAGCCGCAGTTCACCCCGCGGGCGGAGCCCTTCGCGGTGAAATCACCAGCCGCAGTTCACCCCGCGGGCGGAGCCCTTCGCGGTGAAATCACCAGCCGCAGTTCACCCCGCGGGCGGAGCCCCTCCCTGCTTTCATCGTTGATTATTTTGGTTTGGGTCGGATCCGGCGCTCATCGGCTGGCGCGCGGCGATCGATGAGCGAAAAATCCGACCCAACCCCCAAAATCAAACCGGAACTCGGCGCCAAGATCCGACTCCGCGGGCCCGAAACACACCCCGGGATCTGTCGTGCAACGCTCTCGCGCTGGGACAAGGCACGAGCGGGCCATCGCCGCGCGCGATTTGGCCCTGGGGCGACGGGGCGCTTCTGGCACCCTCTTTGGAATTGCAACCCACGCCCCTAGGGCAGAAGGCGCCCAACCCAGAGCTTGGGTTCAAGGGAGCTCATGGCGAACACCATGACGCGTCCGGTCATGGGATCGACCTCGATTCGTCCGGCCTGGGCGATGTCCTGTTCGATCTGAACCTCGGTCACGCCGTTGACTCCTCGCGTCGTGATGAGCGCGCCGCCATCATCGTAGTGAGACACCCGTAGTAGGTGCGGAACGCCGAGCTTGCCCGACGCGACGTCTTTGACCAACACGAACCTCCCGTCGCACAGCCGAGTTGCGCCGCCGGCTTCCGAGATCGGGAGATCGAACTGTCGCAGCAAGCTCACCGAGCCGCTCGAGTCGATCACATACTCCCGCATGTTGCCCGCAGCCGTACCCAAGATGGTGTGAATGGCGCCACTTGCATCCGCGAAGATGGCTCGCAACTTGGCGAAACCGGCGTCCGGCACGGAAATGCTCAGATGATTGCCGACCACGGGCAGCGCTCCTTGCGGCGATGACCATCGCTCGACGAACCCCGAACTATCCCCGATGCCTTGGGTGAGCACCAGCCAGGTTCCGTCGCTTTGAGGGGCCGCAGCGTGGGGAAACGTTCCCGTGTCCATCACCCGGGCGTTGCCCATCGCGTCCATGACGACGCCGCGGGTCTTGCTCGGCGACCCCACGACTGTGCACAGTAGGACTGCCGCACCATCTGGGGAGCTGCCTCGCAGCGCACAAGAGCCTTCAGCTGGCGCAAGCGAAGCCTGACCCCCTGAGCCGAAAGATGATTCCAGCGCGGTCGCGCCGGGGACCAGGCGAAAGGCGACCAGCGATGACTCCACACAGACGCTCGGGTGATTGCATCGGCTGGTCACGAGGGTTGGCCGGAGCAGTGGGTCCGTCCAGACGGTGACCCTGCCGTGCCAGTGTCCATCTTCGTATCGTGCGATCCCGGCGTTGCCAAAGGAACCGCGGAGCTTGCCGGCAGCGTCCAGGCTGACGAGAACGAGACCGCTCTTGACCCCTGTGCTCACGCTGTTGCGTTCTTGCCCAGCGAATAGAACACCGCCGTCGGGCGTGAAGTAGCGCGCCGCGTCGGACAGCATCGCACCCAGGTTGTGCCAGCCGGCGTAAAACGTGGGATCCCACTGACCCGAGTCGGTGCTCGTGTCGATCTTGCACGACTCCGCAGGCACGCCGCCATCGGAGCCGTCCCTCGACGCGCTGTCGCTGGCGGCGTCCGCGGACACGCCCGCATCTTGGTGAACGTCGCCACCGGCATCCTGCGCCGGTGCGCCGCCACCGCCGGAAGATGAGCAACCCCAACAGGCGAGGATTACGGCGCAAAGGTACGCCCAAGAGAATCGGTGGGTCATTCAAGCCTCCGGATGCTGACGCAAGGACAATTGCGGGTTCCCGAGCAACACCCATGCCACTGGAATAGCCGCGCAAAACCGAGGCGACGCCCACCGAGGCAGGCTGAAACCTGCGCAGGTTGCGCAGGATGACGTCGCGGCGCCGGAGCTGGCGGAGAGCTTGCTTCTGGCGATGTGAACGAGGCTTTTCGCCTGACGAAAACCCAGTTCGACGCTGAGCTCATGGACTGCTCGCGTTCTGATCACGTGACTGGGGCGTGGGGCGACGCATCCTGGAATTCATCGCTTCAAGCCAACGGAGGTCACCATGTCACAGCCCAAGGTTTCCATATTGACTCTCGCCCTAGCGCTCTCCGCCGCCGCTTGCTCGGGCGGTGGGGGCGGCAGCGGAGGCGGCGGCGGTGCCGGCGTCTGTTCGGGCGGTCCTGGCGAGTTCACGCTCACCATCTCCGGAGATGACATCGCGACGACCGAACTCTGCGGAGTCGCCCAGTCTGGCCTGGACGGCTCCTGGGGACTAAGTTTCCTATCGACTCACGACATCAGTTTCCTCTCGATTGGCAGCTCACTGACGGCCGCCCCCAGCGCCGGCACCTATGACATTGTCGATGCCGTCGCTACGGACGCCAAGCCAGCCAGCGGGGACTTCGTGGGAATTTCGATCATGGATCCAGCCACGTTGGGAACCACGTATTCGTCCGTCACTGGAACGCTCACGATCGATTCTTCCACGACCAGCTCGGTCTTGGGGAGGTTCGAGTTCTCAGCTCGCGACCAGGGCAACGCCACCGCGAAACCCGTCACCTTCAGCGGGTCCTTCAACTCCAAAGAGGGCTCCTAAACGACCGTGAGCCCGGCCGTTGGCGGAGCGCCGCATGCGCGGACGTTTCGGGCCGGCGCTACACGAGCGCCCGTGCTCGCTTCCACTCTTGCGCGAGACCGAGGCGCTCCGTCCAGTCGTCGACGATCTCGAAACGCACCAAGTCGCTGGATACTCGAAGAATAGAGGCGATATCGCGAAGGTGCTTCTCTGAATCGCCCTCGCGGAAGTACTCGAGCTTACGGATGATGACGTACTCCGGCGGCGCGACCCAGGTCCGCTCTTCTTCGATCTGAATGGGTCTGCGTTCTGCCAAGGCCCAGTGATGAAGCGGATCGCGGTTGGCAATGTAAACATCCGCTTTGAAGCCAGTCTCGTGGTGGATCAAGTTGATATGACCGCGTTGCGGCCGCAGGCTCTCTTCGAGCAGGACTTCTTCGGGCGGGCAGTAGAACTCCTCGAGGGGAAATGCGGCGGCTAGCGCCGGTACTCCGCTGGGCGCAAGTGCGACCACGATGTCGACATCGTGCGTGAGGCGTGGCTCGCCGTACAGCATTCCGGCGACGCTGCCCGTAACCATGTACTGCAATCCGAGCGCGTCGAACCTCCTCGCGTAGAGGAGGAAGAGATCGGTGGGAGGCGCTTCAGTCGTGGACATACATGAAGGCCCGGCGGACTTCGCGCTGGATTTTCTCGTCCGTCCAGTCGGGGTGCAGCTGACGAAGGTAGGCGGCCTTGAGACGGCGCGCCGAAGCATTCAGCGCTCGCGCAGCGCGCCAACGCTCGGTGTAGGTCATCCGGCGCAGCCTCTGGACCTGAACGTCGTCACCCGTTGACATCATCGCCACTCTAGCGCGTCGAGCCCCGCGTTGTGGAGGACGAGCACCCAGCCGATTGAGCGCGCTGCCAGGCATGGGCATGATCGAAAATCGCCAATGAATCTATGGAGTTGGAAATAAAACGTGCTCTCGGCGGAACCGCCTGCGTCGCGACACGTGGAACTTGTTGGCGATGATGGCGTTTCCCATGGCCGCGCCGGACCCGCGGAAGACCGAGACTGAACTCGAGCCAGGCGTGCTGCAGCGCTGCAGCGAGGGCGACCCCCTTGCCTTCCGAGCGTTCGTGGTCCGCTTCGAGCGGCCGGTGTTCGCGCTGCTTTCCCGGGTGCTCGGTCGAGGTCCGCACGTGGAGGACCTGGCCCAAGAGACGTTCTTGAAAGCATTCCGTGCATTGCCCGGCTTCGACCCGGAGGGCTCCGCCAAGCTGTCGACCTGGCTGTTCACGATCGCGACCCGCACTGCGATCGATGCCGTGCGCAAGCGCCGCGTTGCCGAGCGCGTCTTCACCAAGTCCTTGGAAGAAGAAGAAGGGATGCACTCGGACACCCCGGAGCGCCAGGCGGAGCTGTCGCGAGTGCGGCGTGCGATCCAGTCCGCCCTGGGGGACTTGCCCGTCGACCAGCGCGCAGCCTTCGTACTCTTCGAAATGCACGGCCTGAGCTTGCCGGAGGTGGGCGACGCCTTGGACATTCCCGCCGCTACGGCGAAGACCCGGGTGTTTCGGGCCCGGAAGAAGCTGGAAGACGCCCTCGCCGAATTCAAGGAGGTCTCCTGATGGACAAGTCGAAACTGCAGGACGCTTGGCCCGTGGACGCTCCGCCCGCGGACTTCGCTCAGCGCACCGTGGCCATGGCCGGCGTTCGGGCGGAGAAGCGACGACAGCGGCGCATCGCGACGACCGTGGCGACCTTGGCTGTTGCCGCGGCGGCGCTCCTCGTCGTGACCTGGCCCATGTTGCGGGGCCCGAAGCCGGGAAGCGCCAGCGCCGAGCAGCGCATGGAAGTGCGCGTGGCCGATCGCGCCAAGGCGGTGCTCGAGGCCGGCGCGCGGATCGCGTGGCGCGGGGACGTCGTGGAGCAGCCGACGGGAGACGTCTTCTATCGGGTCGAGCCGGGAGAAAAGTTCTCGGTCAACACGCCGGCGGGAACCATCGAGGTGCTTGGCACGTGTTTCCGGGTGCAGGTGGGCAATTCGCCCAGAGCCGGAGACAAGAAGATGAAGAAGCAACTCTTGGCGGCATCGGCGGGGGCAGCCATCGCCGCAATCGCCGTGGTGACGGTATACGAGGGCAAGGTTCAGCTGCTCGGGGCGAAGGAGCGGGTCACCCTGGGTGCAGGCGAAAGTGGCAGCATCGGGCCCGAAGGCGCGAAAAAGCTCGAGGCCGACGAACTGAGCAGCGCCGAGGCCGCTCTCGAAGAAGCCGGCGGCGACAAAGACAAGCTGGACTTATCCCGAGCCAACGACGCCTTGGCGGGTGACATCGCCAACCTGAACCGCAAGCTGCGGGGCTTGGAAAAAGAAAAGGGCAAGCTGGAAGAGCAGCTGGTCAGCGCGCAGACCGAGCTCGCGCGGCGTACGGATGGCAAGCCACCTCGTGATCGCAACGAATTTGATCTGGATCAGAACGACTGGGTCGAGTTGGCCAAGACAGGAACCATCAAGTACCGGGTGCCATGCCTGAAGCAGGAGGGATGGACGCCCGGGCCCAAGCACCTCGACAAGCTGGGCCTCGCGCCCGGAGATGCCGAGACGATTCGGGCCAGCTATCAACGCTCCCATGAGCGCATCTGGCCGCAGATGCGCGAGCTGTGCATCGCGGCTATCGGCAAAGCCGAAGTTGCGGACGTGCTAGGCGCGGACACCTGCACCCATGTCGTGGTCGACATGGCGCGCCGCACCGATAGCAAAGGGGCGAGCGAAGCGATGCGTCAGGTTGCGGAGGTGCGTGCCGGAACCCGCGCAGAAGCCGACCCCGCAGTGGCCAAGCACCCTGTGTTCAAACTGTTCACGGCACTCACTGGTGAGATGAAGGACTTCGAAAAAGACCTCGCAGAGAGCTTTGGCCCTGAAGAAGCAGCGCGTTTGGCATACGCCAAGGGTATGTGCCATGGCAGCAGCACCTTCGGCGGACCGGGGCCGCGCAAGCCCTGAACATTGTCGTCAGGCCGAAGCCGAGCCGCTGCGATGCTTGCGAGCCAGGCGGACCCATGACACCTCGCTGCAGCTCGCAAGAGCCCCTCACCCAAAGTTCGCACCAACCACTGGAGCTGGGACCGCATGGCGGAATTCGCTCGGCCCGGCTCGACCCTGTCGTCTACATGCTACACCAGTCCGTGGGCACGATACGACACCGGCCAGCCACGTCGGCGTGTTGACTCACCGGAAATTGCGGTGTTACGCCAGCGAATGAGGCTGGAACGCTGTGTGCTTGACCTGAGCCTGGGGATCGAACCAGGACGTTTGCGGATTTGAGAACAGGACACGTGACGATGGTGGAACTTGCTTATCGCGTCGACTTCTTCGTTGGGAGCCGCCGCCGAGCATTGGCGTTGGCTGGCATGGGCCTGACGGTCTGCTTGAGTGGATCGGCGCTTGCAGCTGGACCTGCCACCTGGCCAGCAGACGCGCAGTGGACGGCATTGACCCGAGGCGGGGTTCCCATTGGTGACCCAGAGGGCGATGAGAAGGGCGCCTTCGACGTCGTTGGCGACGCGGCCCGTCCGATGGTCTACATTCACCGTGATGCGAGCTTCTTCTACATCCGCCTGCGTGTAGACGAGACGCCGTTGAACAATCCGGGAACGGAGCTTGCGCCCTTCGGCTGGGGCTGCGCGATCGACGTCGATTCCGACCTCACGGCCTACGAGTATTTGGCCATGGCCAACGGCGTTGGTGTCTCGGGCAAGGACGCGGTTCAGTGGTGGCACAACTCGACGCCCAACTCCAATGGCGTCACCGACAACGCGGAAACCAACGTTCTTCAGTACCTATCCCCGCAAACGCCCGAGAACTATCGGGTAGTGAAGATCGACCCGGGAACGTTCGGAAGTCCAGCGGTGGATGCAGACTTCTTCGTCGACTGGGCGTACTCGATTGGTGATCTCACGGGAGCGAAAGCGAGCCTCAGCACCGAGCTTTCGGGCCCGCTGGTCTTCATTTGTGGGTCGAGCGCCAATGGCCAGACGCTGACGAAGGATCTCGCCGTCATTGGGTCCTATACCCAAGCGCCAGGGCTGGGGGAGCTTGCGAGCGATCCACTGCAGTGCAGCGCTAACGGTTGCACGGTGGCGAAGTGCACCAGCGACGCCAGCTGCAACAATGCAGCCTTGCCCAAATGCGACGTGAGCAGCGGAAGCTGCGTGGAGTGTTTGACGTCACAGGATTGCCAAGGAGGGCAGACCTGCGATCCAACCTCACACACGTGTCAGCAGGGATCCGATGGCGGCACGGGGGGCGCTGGTGGCACAGGGGGGGCTGACGCAGGCATTGTGGATACCGATGGCGATGGGCTGACCGATGAGCAAGAGATTGCCATCGGCACGGATCCCAATGATGGTGACAGTGACGACGACGGCCTTCTCGATGGAGAAGAGACGAGCCCGGGAACGGACAGCGACGGGGACGGTTTGATCAACGCCCTCGACCCCGATGCCGACAACGACGGACTCTACGACGGCACCGAAGCCGGCAAGGACTGTGGTGCAAGTGGCACCGACACCACAAAGGGCCACTGTATCGCGGACGCAGATCCATCCACCACCACAGATCCACTCGATGCAGATACCGACGACGGTGGCGTCAGCGACGGTTCGGAGGACTTCAACCGCAATGGCAAGGTCGATGGTGGTGAAACGGATCCCACCAGCGGGAATGGAGCGGATGACTCGAGCGTCACGGATACCGACGGTGATGGCTTGAGCGACGGATTGGAGATCAGCATTGGTTCCGCGCCGGACAACCCCGACAGCGACCACGATGGCTTGCTCGACGGCGCTGAACCCAACCCGGCAGACGATACGGACGGCGACGGCAAGCCCAACATCCTCGACCCGGATAGCGACGGGGACGGGCTGTTCGATGGCACTGAGGCCGGCCGTGATTGCCCTGAGCCCCACGCCAACTGTGTTCCCGACGAAGACCCTGCGACGACGACGTCGGTCCTGCTTCGCGACACGGACGGCGGCGGCGTGGATGACGGCACCGAAGACGCCAACCACAACGGCAAAGTCGATGTCGGCGAAACCGATCCCAATGATCCCGCAGACGACGTTCCTTCGGGCACCGGCGGCGTTCCAGGCTCGGGTGGCTCGGGCGCAACGCCGGAGGTTAGCAACCTGAGCCTGGCTGGCGGTGGATGTGGCTGCGCTCTGGGCACGCACACCAATGCGCGCTGGGCGGCGTTGCTCGGGCTCGGGCTGGGGCTGGGGCTGATGGCACGCCGGCGACGACGACGCGAAAACAACGCCCGGTGAGAATCTCGACCCCGGTGAACCGCCGGTTTCACATTTGTCGATTCCGTGGACGGGCAGCAAGCCCCAGAACTCGCTGAGAACCCATGATGCGCTTGGGCTCGACGCTGCCGGAGCGGAAACACTCGGCCCGCACCAAGGGCACGTGCACGGGCAGCAACACCCGTGGCGGACCGGACCCGCGCAAGCCATGAAAGCGCCCCACGCGCAGGGATGAACCGTCGATGACGCCGATGGCGGCATATCCTCCGAAAAACACGGCCAACACTGACAAATGCGGGGTCAACAGGGAAAACGCCAGCTCTCCAGGCAGCGGCGTCTCGAAGGTTACGTGATAGGCTTCGCCATGCTTAAGCGAGTGCTAGGAGCGGCGCTGGGTGGTTTGTTGCTAACGGCCTCGGGCGATGCGGATGCATTCAGTACTCGAGTGCACATCGCTCTGGCCAATGACTTGAGGGATTCACTGATCGCGAGTGGCACCAACGATGTACCCCTGCGCTTCGGCACCTTCAGCGTCACCCTGAGCCAAGAAGACGCCGACGCGATCCGCAACCACCCGCTGGAGTTTCGCGCCGGCGCCGTTGGGCCCGACAACACGGCGTTCCCGGGGATGACAGATCCATCTCACGCCATTGGACAGCGACCCTTCGAGCAATGCGAGCTCTTGTACAAGGAAGCGCTACTCCCGGCAGAGAAAGCCTACGCCATGGGCTGCTTCCTGCATGGCTCCACAGACGCCGTGGCCCACCACTACGTCAACTACATGACCGGGGAGACCTTCACCCTGAACCCCCTGTCGGCTGATCGCGCTTCGGACTTTTCCAACGTCATTCGCCACATCGCGGCGGAGTCGATGATCCAGGAAGCGCTGTTGACCAAGGCGCCTACGGCCTTCGAAGGCACGCGCTTGAGCCACACCATTCCCAAGAGCTTCGTGCAGCGGGCGTACTTCGACGAAAAGAGCGTGCTTTGGCAGTTGGTCGCCAAACACGCCAAGAGCAAGCTCGACGCGTCGAAGCAGGCCAACCCCGGCGCCACCTTGGTCACGGTGATCCAGAACGCGGGCCTGGCGCCAGCGGACCACTTGGTGCTGACGCCCCTGTACTTGCGAGAAATCGACGACGAGCGCGTGGCCACCCGCGCCAGCGTCACCAAAACCATCGCGGATCTTCAGAATCCGGGCACCCCCGACGGCGCCAAGCTGGGCGTGACCGCCGGAACGGACGGAAAACTGGGCACCAGCGACGACAAGACAGCGTGCTGGGCCTCGTGCCCGACCATCTATGCCAAGTACAAAGTCTACGTCGGCTTGCTGGAGCCACGCTTCGACGCTGGCAATAACCCGCTGCCCTCAGCTTTCGACAAGCTGAGCGACAAGCTGCGAGACGACTTGTTCAAGTTCTTGCCGGCTTACCTCGACACGGTCGAGAACCTCTCGAACAAACTCAACGAGCCCATCGCGCCGGGCACCGACGGGCTGTCGGTCACCAAAGCGGAGCTGGCCGGTCTGTTTGGCCCAATGACCACTTGGTCCAACAACCTCACGACCATCGACTACGCTGCTCTGACCCAAGCGCTGTTGCCGCAGTGGCTGATATCGCTGCAGAACGCGTTGAATGCCGTGGGGGTGAACATCCAGGTGCCGAGCCTGATCGCTGCGCTGCTCGACCCGGTGATTCAGCCCGTGAAAGACGCGGTGAAGAAGTACGCCATCGAGGAAGCCGAGCAGTTCATCGGCTCCCTCATCGACGAATACAAGAAGGAGTTCCCAGCGACCAAGCTGGAATTTGAAAACCGCTTGGCCACCTACGCGCCCACGACCTTGGGTGGCACGGTGCTCGACAACATCCTCGAGAGCGGGCTTTACGGCCACTCTTTCAACATCGCTAGCGTCTCCATCGCGGATCATCGTGCAGTGCTGCCCATCGGTAGTGACCCGATTGGCATTGGCGCCGCCACTTTCGATGCCTCCCACACCGTTTCTTGGATGCAAGTGGGTGCTTGCAGTTACCTAGCCGAAGCCGTGTTTCCCCTCGGCATCGACGCCATAGGCGCCATGAGCGTCCGCACTAGCGACGGCACGACCCACACGGCGGTCCTTTCCGACGACAGCCCCATCGAATGCCATGACGGCTCTCTGTCTTCGTTCACCTCGAGCCCGACCACGATCAATTGCGCCCTGACGGATTTGGACACGCTGGTCAGCAGCAGCGAGCACCACGGTAGCTTGAGTCGGTCGTACCCGCCTGAGCATTCCGACAAGCCAGCGACCTGCACGGGCATCACCATTACGGGCTTACCGGATCCCCCGCCGGGTATCGGCGGTAGCGGCGGCGCGGGTGGCAATGGCGGCACCGGCGCAAACGGCGGCAGCGGCGCTTCTGTCGGCTCTCAACTGCCGTCGAGCGGCGGGGAGGACTCGGGTGGCTGTGGCTGTCGCACCACTCCGAACAATGGGTCCACACCGCAGCTGCTAGTTCTGCTGGGGCTGTCCCTTGCAGTGGCACGTAGGCGAAGTCAGAAGACTCGGGAGCAATCATGAATCGTTTCGCAGTGCTTGCTGCATGTTGCGCTCTGGCAGCGTGCGGCTCCGACGACGATGGCGGTGGCCCGGGGGGCACCGGCGGCAGTGGAACGGGCGCCGTGGGTGGCTTCGGTGGCGGGGCCGGTTCGGGCGCAAGCTCGGGGACCGGCGGCGGGGCGGGTAGTGGCGGTTTTGCAGGCATGATGGGTGGCGCTGGCGGCGCCGGCGCCATGGGCGGCTCTGGCGGCGTCGCGGGTAGCGGCGGCGGAGCGGCTGCCCTGCTCGCTGCTCTGGGCAAGAGCAAGTGGAGCGGCATGCAGACCCGCAACGGCAAGCAGAGGGTGATCCAGATGGAGTTCGACGCGGGCTCGCTGTTCTGGGCCGAGGTGCGCAACCCCTTCGGCCCGGCGTTCCGGCGCCGGATGCGTGTGATGCAGATCGCCAGCGACGGCGCAACCGTGGATACGACGGTGACTGTGCCCGCGGGTTGGCCCAACGACCCCGAGAACGGCAAGAAAGAGACCTTCACGGTGAAAGTATTGCCGGGTTCGCCGCGCACCCTGGAAGTGACGCAAGGCGGGACCAAAGAGACTTACCAGGAAGGCGCGTGGCCGGCGCCAACGAGTGGTTTGACGGCAATCGTTCGAGTCTTCGCCACCGGTGGCGCCATGGCGAAGGCGCTCTGCGAGAGCAGCACATTCACCACGCCTAACTATGGCGTGATCTGGAACTTCGCTCGCGGCAAGAGCACCGAGGCGGTGCTCGGGGAAGACATCGTGGCCGGCGCCCAGCTCAACCGGTGGACGGATCCGACCAACAACAACCAATTCGCCGTAACAGACGTCGACGGTTTCGACAAGAACGGCGGCACACTGCTCAGCGACCAGTTCAACTTCATCGTCCTGTACCTTGGCACCGTCACACACAGCGGCGGCTCTTTCGGCATGCGTGAACTCGATGATGCCGTCACTGACGGCATTTGGACTTTCCTGGGCGCGAACGTCGGCAGCTCGAGTACGTCGGACGCTTTCCTGGGAGTGAATGGGAAGACCTTCCCCGTTTCGGACCTGACGCCGGACGAAGTGAGCGCCATTTTCCCCGCTCAGGATCTTCCCTTCGAAGCCATGGTCATGCGCTGCGACACCAACATCAAAGACATCGACATCCAGGTGAATCAAGGCAGCTGGAAGCTAGTCAGCAGCGCGACGACCAAACCGCAAATCAACACCACCCTTTTCCCTCCAGCACTATGAAAAACACAACCTTCTCCTGGCTCTTGGTGCTGCTTTCGGCCGCGGCGGTCTCCGGCTGTGGCTCAGACGATTCGAGTGGCAGCGGCCCCAGCTCTTGTTCGGGCAGCACGCCCATCGAGTGCCGCGCCGCGGACGGCAAGCTGCTCGGGTGTTGTCCCACGACTCATGCGGTCTGCAGTGCCGATGGCCTGAGCTGCATGGCGTCGGGTAGTGGCGGAAGTGCCGGCTCCGGCGGCAGTGGCGCCGCGTCCGGGGGGAGCGCGGGCGCAAGCGGCGGCGGGGGCGGAGCCACCGGTGGAGCGGCAGGCAGCGGCGGCGCGACGGGTGGTACCGCGGGAACTGGCGGTGCCTCAGGTGGAATGGGTGGTGCGACCGGTGGCACGGGCGGCGCGACGGGTGGCAGCGGTGGCGCAACCGGTGGAACCGGCGGCGGCGCAACCGGTGGAACCGGCGGCGGCGCAACCGGCGGTACCGGCGGCGGCACTGGCGGCGCGAGCTGCACGGATCAGGGCTTCGAGCCCAACGAGACCTCGGCCACCGCAACAGAGGTCGGCCCGGGCATTACCAGCTGCGACAGCACGGGCAAGAAGGTCTTCGCCAAGCTCGACGGCACGGGCGATGTCGACTGGTACACCTATTCCGGCAAAGAGGTGAGCTGCTTCGTCGACCCCGCGGTCACTTTGGACGTGAACGCCTGGGTCTGCATGTACTTCGTGTGTCCAGGAGTGAGCGTGAGCTGCAAGGGAAGCTCGATCAGTTCCAGCACCGGTCCCGGCCCCGGCTGCTGCTCGCCGACCGGCGGTCCCCTGAAAGCCTCCCCCAATTGCACCGGCTTCGATGACAGCAGCCAGGTTTACATCCGCGTCGATTTGCCGGCCAAGAACGAGTGCGTCCCCTACTCCATCGACTTCCACTACTGAATTGGCTTCGAGTCCTTGGTTTTGAGGTCGAGCCACGCGCTTCGTGATACCCGACGGGGTGCTGGGCCGGACTCAATTCCGTCCCAAGCGCATGATTCCAGTAGTAACGGTGTTTTGCGCAGAATGGTTGCGCTTCGGGACCGCATGTAGTGACATGTAGGCATCTGTGGGACACAGGAGTAATGCAATGAACAAGCTTGGATTCGGAGTTCTCGCGACCATGATGCTGGCCCTAGGGGGCTGTAGCAGCAGTGACGGACCTGGATCGTCGAACGAGCCCGGCCTCGATGGCGAGAACGATACCTTTGGTATCGGCAAAGCCGACGGACCCGGCGGTGGCTACGACGCCTGCGTCTTGCGCGAGTCGTTGCACGCCCTGAACGACGGCACCTCCCTGGAGTTCTTGACCAACCAGGTCGGGCTGCACACGCGCTCCGCCAACAACATCCTGGCGCATCGCCTCGGTCCCGACGGCGAGTGCGGCACCGCCGACGACAACATCTTCGATGACCTTGCCGAGTTCGACGCAGTGCCCTGGGTCGGCCCCATCGCGTTGAAGGCCCTCGCGGCTCACGTCGAACCCAAGTGCACTTTGGACCTGTCCGACGGTCGCCCCTACATCAATGCCGAGACCTGGGCGGGCCAACCTCCCAGCGGTTGGAGCCGCGACGCCCTGGAGATGGAGGCAACGCTGACCGTAGCGGGCGCCACTGGCGCCGAGCTGCGCGCCGCCCTCAAGAACACCGACAACCGCGGACGCACCGGTTTCAATCGCGTCACTCGCGCAAAGGTCATGGAGGCTTTCGCCTTCTCCTACCCCCTCGACGAAATCCCCTGGGACGGCGATGCCCACGATGCTCGGGAGTCCATGCCCTACATGTCGTACACCATCGAGCCTGGCAACTTCGATATCGACCCGAATGACGGCGAGCGGGAACTCGACACGGGCACCGACATCAACGACGACATCTACTACGACACCAAAGACTACGACTTGCTCGACAACGGCATGCAAGTCCGCGGCCGCAAGCGTTGGGACGACGCGACGACGATCCGTCGGCTGCTCATCGCCGCCAAGTTCGACTCGGAAACCGACGAGTTCGGAATCAAGCGCGCGGGCAAGATCGACATTCGCCAAGACAGCCCCAGCGACGACGCAGTCCTGTCGATGGAAGACGACATCCGCGCCGGTAACGTGGACTGGAACCAGGGCATGCCCCCGGTCAAAGCCGTGTACGAGAAGCTCACGGAGCTGGACAAGCTTCAGACCTTCGAAAACGTCACCGGCATCATGGCGCTCGACTCCAAAGTGTTCTTGCGCAGCGCCCGGGCTCGCTACCACCTGAATATGGTCAGCAACAACCAGATGAAGAGCGTTCACGACAACGCCAAAACCCGCGGCCAGCAGGCGGCTCAGATCATCCAGGCTGCCATCGACTCCGGCGAGCTCTCGTCTGGCGATGTGGCGTCAGCTCAAGGAGTGCTCGACCAGCTGAACAAGGTGCTCGATGACAGCGCCGTGTTCGAGCGGGCCAAGCCCCAGCTCGAGCAGGTGCTGGGCGCAACCGTCACCCAGGACACAGTCGTGTTCGTGACGGACTTCAACGCGAGCGGCAACGCCCCGGCGTCGATGCAAGATCTCCAGACTCGCAAGATCGTGGCAGACGCAACCAGCGCCGTGTACCACGAGCTCGGCGACGCGATGGACGATGTCGATCGCATCGTCACTCGCACCAGCGGCCTCGACTACGACGATTTCGAGGGGATGTTCGAACTCTGGCAGGAGTCCCTGGACCCGAGCCTGCGCGTCAAGACCACGGCGGGCGCCTTTCGAGACCTGTACCTGGCCATCGACGCGCTGCCGGCGACGGAGCGTGCCGCCAAGTGGGACGAGTTCAACGCCTACGCGGGGCAGCAGCTGGCCGACGGCAACAACGACTTCAACAACTACGAGGCGCTGAACGAGACCATTTGGGCCGCCCTGGGGCGTCACCTGGAGTTCAGCGTGATGAAGACGTCCCAACGCATGATCGAGGCTGCGGGAACCACGGCCAACGCGATCTACTTCGACGTGGCTCGCGAGTACTACATCCCAGATTCGTCGCGACCCGGCGGCAACTTCATCATCGACACCATGGACTTCACGGAAATGCTGACCCCCGCCGCCTGGCGCAGCATTCCCGCCGACGTACGCGGCCCGGGCAACGACCTGCCCGCGTGCAAGGTCTTTCACAGCATGTTCGTGAACGAAGTCCAGATCGAGCTGACGACCATCTCCCAGTTCACGGACCGGGTCGAAGAGCTGCGTCAGGCCAACGAAGCGGCCGGCGGTGCCGACGCGACCATCAAGGAGAACCTGGACGGCGCAGTGTGGGTCCTCGACCAGATGGTGGCCTCCATGGCGACCATCGGTCAGCTCAAGGGCGACGACATCACGGATACCCTGGAAGACTTCGGCGCACCGAATGGCCTCGAGTGGGTCCCCAGTGCCGACTCCAAGGGCAAGACCGCGCTGAAGATCATCACCGACACGGACTGACGGCCAAGGGCCTCACTGGCTTCCAGCACTCCCCCTGTGTTCGAAGGGGGAGTGGGGTGGGTTCAAGTCCCTCCTCGTGCACGATAGATCTTGGGAACCGCGCTGCCTGGCACTTGCCGCGCACCTGGGTAGGCGGAACTCGGCCTTGTCGTCCAACGCGTGCGGATCCAGATCGGAAATCGTCGGAGCTTGGTCCCCCGGTCTACCAATGGCTCGCGTCGCTGCGCGGACGAGGGACTCGCTTCTCGCGCGGGGGCGGGTGGAACTTGTGGGGGGGGAGCGCTTGACCGGGTCAGGTTCCTTTACATGGAGCGGCAAATTCGAACAGACCCAACCCCTCTTCCTTCCCAACCTTCCAACCTTCCTGTGAATCTCCTGAAGCGTCCCAGCGCGGAAAGGCTGGTTATCAGCGAGCGTCAGTTCGCAGGTTCGACGTGCATGTAGGCGAGGAAGGTGTAGGCGAAGTCCCCGCTCGAGACGCTCTTGCCACCGGCCACCATGGAGATGCTGCCGTCGGTGATGTCCAGGGTCACCGAGCGTTCAATCACGGGATTGGCGTTGGTGGTGACTTCGTCGTCGATGACCTTCTGACCCTCGATGCTGAGGTTGTGGGGGTCCCCGGGGTAGCCCTTCGCGGGGCGACCCACGCCGACGGTGATGGTGTACTTGCCCGGCTCGATGGCGAACTCGAACAGGTTGTCGCGACCGTAGTCGTCGTAGATATACGACTGCTGAATGACCGAGTAGCCCCCAGTGCTGTCGAAACCGAATAGGGCAATGGAAGGATTGTCGATGTGCTGTCCGGACCAACCGAGTCCGAGTTTGTCGTCATAAGGAGCCCAACCGACCTTCATGTAGGTCCTGCCGTCCACTTCGAGGGGATCGGCGCTCGGCTTGCCTCCTGGATCCTGGAAGTTCACGTAGTACGCACCCCGAGGTCGAACCCCCTTGTCCACGGACAGCACGGGCAGCGAGTTGCGCGAACCCTCGATGTAGCGCCCCAGCTCGTGGCGCAACGCCATCAGCGCGTCGGGGTCTTTGTTCCAGCTCGTCATGCTGGCGGCCACGCTCTTGGCCGTAGCGTCGGCGATTTCCGTCGTCTCCACCTTGGGGTGGGCTTTGCCGTTAGCTAGCCAGAGGTACTCGTAGTCCTCGAAGCCCTCCCGCATCAATTCGGCGCGAATGTTGGGTGCGCCACTATCAAAGAAGCGGTTGGCGTCGTAGTAGGCCCATCCCGTGATCCGATGCGACCAGGCCGCCCAAGGGATGATGCGACTGTGCATGCCCTGGGTATCGGGCTTCGTAGGATTGAAATACGGATCCGGATCCTGGTCCAAGCTGTAGTACCAGACCTCTTCGCCGTGATCGCGAATCCGCTTGTGCGCGTAGCCCTCTTCATAGGCCCGCACATGCGCAATCCAAATGTCGTAGCCGCAGGCGCCACCCGGGTCCTCGGCGATTTCCGGTTTCGGTTCGTCGCTCACCGCAATGCGCAAGCCCGGCGCCGCAGCCTTGGTCAGCCGGCAGAGATGTGCCGCTAGCTTGTGGTCAGCGTCGTTCTGGGGCTCGTTCTGAACGTAGTAGTAGGCGCGTTCGGACAGCCCGTTCTGCTGCAAGTAGCCGTCCAGGGCGCTCAAAAACTCGGACCACTCGGCGTTGTAGGCCGAACTGCCGAAGTGATCGCCGCGGGAGATCCCACAGAAAGTGTCCGGTCGGGGCGTCGAGTTGTTCACGAACTGGAAGATCATGGCATTGGGAAAACCAATGCCGTTCCAGCCCTCACCCAGCATGTAGCGTTTGGAGAGGTGCTTGATGGAGTACTGGGCGCCTTCATCGGGTTCGTCGTAGAAGGCACTGCACTTCGTTGGCGAAGAGTTGCTATCCCAGGTGATCTTCCAGTTGAAGCCGCTGGGCCAGGTGACGCTCTTGGGCGTCATGCGATGCTCGAAGAGCAATGACTTGGCATCGTCCACGCTGCCGCCGGAAGGAACCAAGGACGACACGTCCACGTTCATCTGCGTCGCGAAGTGCACTTCTTTGGGCAGGTCAAAGTCGAAAACCGTGAGCTTCACCGGCACGCTGACGGCCGAGCCTCCCGAAGGAGTCACCGTCAGTGTGGTCTCGTGGGCTCCGGCAGGCGCTCCCTCGGGTACGTACACGGTCAGCCACACCGCTTCGGGCTGGTTGGCGTTCAGCGTGATCGATGCGCCTCCGGAAATGGGGCTCAGCCCGTCCGCGGTGCTGCCGACGTAGCCGACTTTCGCTAGGGAAACCCGTTGACCAGCACCCAGCTTCGGGAAGGGCGCGACGTCCACGCTGACGCTGCCGCTCGCCGGGCCGAGCACGAGCTGCACGGGTTCGAATTCGTTGCGTGCCGCCGATAGGGAAAGCCCCGAACGCTTGGCTTCGGGTGGGCGATCGGCAGTCGTGAGCTTGCGCGTCGCTGGCGTCGTCCACAGGGTCACACTCCCTGGGCTCTCCGTGAGCTGGTACGTGAAGTCAGTCGGGTCCAGCGTCACAGGTTCAATGGGCTTACCCGCGCCACCACCTCCGCCACCACTGCCGCCGGAACCACCGCCGCCACCCGTTCCGCTCTTGGCGTCGTCACTGCCAGAGCATGCGCAGGCGAGCATCGCGCAAAGCCATACCGCATTGAGTCTCATGCTTACAGGATAGCCCATGTCCGAGATCATCACTTGCCCGTCGGGAATGAGCAGGCGAATCCGTGGCATGAAGGTCCGCGAGGAACGCTTCTCGCGGGACGAGCCGACCGTTACCGCGCCCTGCACCGCAGCGGCGCAGGGCATCGGGGTGAGCGCAGGACGCGCCGGCCTGTCGCCGCAACGCTGGGCCTGCTGGCGGCGATGGCGCGACCGGGCCTCGATATACTCGTGCAGGAGCCGTTTTCGGCGGCTGCGCTTGCGCTGGCGAAGCTACGCGCAGCCATGGTGGCCCGCCACGCGGAAAATGCGCCAGAAGGCACTGATCGGGAGACCTAGCCCCTCGGCAAATTTCGCTATGAAGCAAAAAAAGTCATGACGAATTTTGCTTTGTTGCCAAAGTTGTCGGGATGAAGAAGCGCGCTCTGTTGCCAATCATCCGCCAGGATTTGGCTGAGAAGATGGTGTTCGTCGCCGGACCCCGGCAGGTCGGCAAGACCACTCTGGCGCGACAAGTGATGGAACTCGAAGGGGACGCCGCCTGCTTCTCCTGGGACAACGTGCGGCAGCGACGCGCGGCCCGCGCTGGGCAGTGGCCCGAGCCTCCCGCGCTCATCGTGTTGGACGAACTGCACAAGCAGCGCGGTTGGAAGCGCTGGCTCAAAGGCGAGTACGACGCGCATCTGGGGCACTACCGCTACCTCGTGACGGGCAGTGCCCGCCTCGACGTGTATCGCCGGGGCGGGGACTCACTTCAGGGTCGCTACCACCATCATCGATTGCACCCCTTCACCGTGCGAGAGCTGAGCGGACGTCTTCCCGATACGGAGCCTGGGCAGCCCCTCGTTCTCGGCACCCGGTCGCCCAAGGAAGCCACGGTTCGGTTGCTCGAACGTGGGGGCTTTCCGGAGCCATTCCTGAGCGACAGCGAACGCAGTCGCCGCCGCTGGCGAAAGGAACGCAGCGAGCGCTTCGTGCGTGAGGACGTGCGAGAGCTCGAGGCCGTGCGAGACCTCGCGAACATCGAGCTTCTGAGCCACATACTGCCGGAACGCGTTGGCAGTCCGCTATCGGTCAACTCCTTGTGCAGAGATCTGGAAGTCAGCCATCGCGCAGTGTCCAATTGGCTAGAGATCCTTGCGCGGCTCTACTTCTCCTATCGCCTCCCTCCGTACACGCACCGCAAGATCCGAGGGTTGAAGAAGGAACAGAAGACTTACCTATGGGACTGGTCGCTGGTGCCCGAGCCGGGGCCGCGTTTCGAGAACATGGTGGCAAGCCATCTCTTGAAACTCTGTCACCACCTGGAAGACGTCGAAGGCAGAGCCGTGAGACTGCACTACCTGAGGGACCGGGACAGACGCGAACTCGACTTCTTGGTCACGGTCGACGACAAGCCCTGGTTCGCCGTCGAAGCGAAGACGACCGAAACCGCGATCGGAACGCCGCTCCGCTACTTCCGCGATCGCCTGCGCATCCCCCACGTGTACCAATGCGTGCTCGAAGGCACGCGAACCTACGTGCAAGACGGCGTCACCGTCGTCCCAGTGCATCGCTTCCTCGACGCGATCGCGTGAACGGGTCGCTACACTGGGCCCTGACGTGGCGCCGCCTGCACGGCGGGTTGTGACGGGTCCAATGTAGAGGTGGGCGGGGTCAGCGCGAGGGAGTCGAGCACGAGGGCCGGGTTTCCGTGATTTGGAGCAGCAAATTCGAGCAGACCCAAACCCAAAATCCTTCCCGACCTTCCTGCATTCCCGTGAATCTCCTGAAGCGCCTCACCGCGGAAACGCTGGTTGCTCAGCGGGTGTCCGTTCGCGGGGGATAGCCCCTCTAGTCCAAACAGCGACGCAAATGGCGCAGACCTACGTCAACGCACACGCGCCCACCTGGGACACTCTTTCGGCCACGCGCGGTGGACTTGGTTGGATCTCAGGCGGCTACCGTGGCGCTGCCGGCGATGATGCTCTCGGTCAACTCCCAAAGTCGCTCCTGGGCTGCTTCGTCCAGAGCGGCCTTCGACGCCTTCTTGGCGCGGCTCTTCTCGAAGTACTCGCCGCTCACGCTTTCGAGCTCCGGCGCCGTGGCGACGTGCAGGGAACACTCGGCGCCCTGTTTGGCCGAGATCGTGAACAGGTGCCAGATCTTGGTCAAGACCGATGGATACTCTCGGGCCAACTCGGTCTGCACGACCCCGGGGTGCACGGCGCTGACGGTCACTCCGGAGCCCTGCACCCGCCGCGCGAGGGCCTTGGTGAAGAGCACGTTCATCAACTTGGAGTGGCTGTACATCTTGGGGCCATTGAAGCTCTTGCGCTCGGCCTGCAGATCATCCCAATCCATCTTGCCGCGGTAGTGCAGCTTGGAGCTGAGAACGATGCGCGAGGGTGCGCTCTTCTTCAGCAGCGGCAATAGCTCGACCGTGAGCAAGTGGGTGCCGACGTGGTTGACGCCAAACGTGGACTCCAATCCGTCCGCCGTCGTGACGCGGCTCAGGGGCCAGATCCCCGCGTTGTTGACGAGCACATCGAGGCGGTCGAAGCGCGAGCGGATCTGTTGGGCAAATTGGCGAATGCTCGCGAAGCTGCCCAGATCTAACTGCTCGACGCTCACGTCGCTTCGGCCGGTGCTCTGAGCAATGTCATCCCGAGCCGCCGTCGCTTTTTCGACATTGCGACACGCCAGCACCACCGTGGCGCCGCGCTCAGCCAGCCCCCGTGCCGTTTCCTTGCCGATGCCCGTATTGCTTCCCGTGACGATGCAGACTTTGCCTTCCACAGTGTTCCCCTTTTTGTGAGTACGGCGCGATCACGGTTTCGGATCGCCCTCGTGATCATCACCTAGGGTCACTCGAGCCTTCAGGCCACCCTCCAGCAGCACCCAGCGCAGTTTTTCTGCATCGCCTTGGGGCATGGGGCCGTACACCAGGGCAAAACGCTGGTCTCCGCCGCGACGGGTTTGGAAGATCTTGCTCTTCAGGTGCTCGGCGCGGATTCGATCCGCAACCTGAGACAGCGCGGCCACCTGTGCGCTGCGCGCCGCTTCGACGAAGTGGGCGTCGTCCAGAAACAAGCTGACCGCCCCAAAAGCTTCGTCCTTCTTGTTCTTGGGCTTCACGGATAGGCCCCGACACAGCACCGTCGGGCTGACCGGAACGGGACTCTGCCACTCGGCGATGGGCGCTTTCACGCCCCGCACGCGCACCCGAATCGTCAGAGCGGCGAGCAAGTCCTGCGCAGACACCACCAGTGGCAGGCTCGACCAAGGCGCATCGGCACTCGAGGATGCGTGCGCAGGCACACACACCTCTGGAGAACCACCGGCACGCGCGCAAACGTCCACCGCACCCGGACCCGCCCGGTCCAAGACCGTGCGTCCAGCATTGAGGGGTGCCAGCGCTCCCATCTTCACGCGATAGCGGGTGGTGCCTCGGTCCTTCAGAGTGCACGGAATGCAGCGCCGTCCCGAAGCGCAATCGGCGAGCTCAGGGCTTGCCGTCTTGCACTCCTTGCCTGCGCAACAACCCATGCCGCACGCTGCCGGCGGAGGAACTTGCACCAGCTGCGGAGCGTCCGGGGCCGCATCGGCGACCGGGGGCGGCTCGGGTGCATGAGACGAGCTGCCGGCAGGCGCCGCGGGTTTTTCACCGCGCCCGATCACGAGGGTCGCCACCGCGGCGGCGCCGAGTGCTGCGGCTGCAACGTGGGTGAGCCAGGGCGAGACCTGTCGACGCCGGGCTCGTGCCAGAGGAACTACGTCGGCGCGGCTGTCCGGTCCGAGTGCACGCTCGTCCTCTTCATCGTCCGAGTCGTCGAGTTCTTCGCCTTCGGAAGCCTCGGGATCCGAATCGCCCTCGGCCTCGGCGATGTCGCCGGCTTCCACTGCGTCGGAGGCCGAATCGGGCTCGAAGGCCCGCAGGGATTCGGGGAGTTCGCCGTCGAATTCCACGCCCTCCGCCTCCGCTCGCGCCACGTCGGCAACGCTCGTGGGAATCAACTCCCCGGACATCGCTTGGGGTAGCAGAGCCTCGAGCTCTTGCTCCTCACGATCCGTGTCGTCATCACCGCTTGTCACGGTCCCTCCTTTGGCGCCACACCACGGCTGTGCATGAAAGACTTCACTTTCTTCATCGCGCGACTCCGAATGGCTCGCACATTGTCGTTGCTGGTGTCCCAGCGTTGAGCGAGTTTCTGGCTGACGGCATTGGGTAGCCGTTGATGCTCGCCGGCCTTTTGATATAGAGCGGTAACTCGCAACACATCTTGTTCCCGCTCCGACAACTTCGACAGCGCTTCGCGAAGCAAGCGCAACTCCGGAGTCGACGGCGGCGCGTCGTCCAGGTCGTCCGTCGTGACTCGCTCCAGGTACGGCGAAGCCGATACCTCGCGAATGCTCCTCAGGCGATCTGCCAAGAGATTCTGAGCAATGCGTCCGAGCCAGGCGCGCACCCGCCGCCGCAAGCGTTCCTGCTCCGTGATGCCCTGCGGTGAAAACGTGTCGGCTCGCTCGAAGGCGCGACGAAACGTTTCCTGGACGAGGTCTTCCGCACTCATCGCGGCTACCGAGAGCGTACGGGTTTGCCGCTTGATCAACATGCCGTAGAGGTATCGAACGTGGCGCGCGTACAGCTCACCCTGGGCCGCCCGGGACGTATCGTCCTTTCGGGCCACGCGGGCGAAGAGTTCGGCGTCGTCGATGGATTGCATGGCAGCCGCGGAACAAGACAGTAGGACCGCGTGGCTGTGTACGACAAAGCGTGACAAGCGGGGCATACGAGTCGCTCGACGCACCCGGCACTGCTCAGCTAAGCATTCAGAACTATGTGTCTTTGTTTGAAACCGGCACGGGTGATTTCGGACCGTGACAGGTCCGGCAAAGCCGGGTGGGTAGCTACTCTGGGAGCGACCTGGCCAGACATTACAACCCGTGCGGGAACCTTGCGACTGATGTCGTGTCGTTGACGGCAACCTCGCAGGGGCGCGAAACGCCCGATGGTCACGCTGCCGGGCTCCAGGGACACCGTTGCGCTGCCGGCCGAGCCGACCACTTTGAGCACGATGGAGCGACCGCCAAACACGGCCGTCAAGATAGCGCCATCGCCCGGCATCAGCCGTCTCTCGCTGTGTCGGCAGTCTAAATGGCCAAATTTATTGACCAACTTGAAGAGGGAGGGAAAAACATCGGCGCCGCGATCTGGCCGTCACGGTTTTCCGTACGGCCGGTGACATGCGAAGTCTCCCACTCCTCGCGACCTCCTTCTTCAGTTTGATCCTCGCTTCCTGCGCCGCCAGCCCACCGCGCGTCGGCCACGCAGCGACCGCACCAGAGCTGCCCCCGGCGACGGCCGTCGCCCCCACGTCGAAGGCGAGCACGCCCGCGGTCGAGGCAGGACAGCGCGGGGCGAAAGTTCGTCCGCGGCTGAAGCCAGCGGCAGAGCTCGAATCGCCGCCGAAGCTGGCGAGCAAGAGTCAACCGAAGGGCGCAGAGGTCGAGAAATGCGCGTTGCCAGAAGAAGGTCCAGCGGTTGGCTTCTACGTGCGAGACGAGCGCCCGGAGGGTCAGGTGGCACTGACCTTCGACGATGGCCCTCACCCAGGCAAGACCCCCAAGGTGCTCAACCTGCTGCGCAAACACAAGATGCACGCCGCCTTCTTCGTGGTCGGCGCAGCCATTCGCCCCGACACCTATCAGCTGATCCAACGCATGGTCGCCGAGGGTCACGTCATCGGCACCCACAGCTACAACCACGACATCAAGATGGCCTCCCGTCGCCCCGGCCGTCGCACGGTCGAATACGTGCGTGGACAGCACGAAGTGACGCGCATCTTGATCGACTTGGCCCTGATGGCGCAGTCAAAGCAGGACTTCATTCGCTTGTACCGACGGGTCTTCGAGCGAAAGCACGTCGTCTACATGCCTGCAGGAAAGATGCGGCACTGGCCGACCTTCTTCGCACGTCATCGCTTGCTGCTCTCCGAAGCGGGCTACCAAGGCGAGACTCGTCCCTACGACGTGCTGTATTCACGCCCTCCCGGTGGTGGCCCCTACCTCGAGCCATCACAGAAGTGGCAACGCGAGCTCAACGACACCGCCCTGCGCGAGGCCGGCTTGGCCAACGTGATGTGGCACGACGAGTCCGGCGACACCAACGCAGAGAAGAAGCGCGACTTCGGCTTTCTCACCAGCAACCTACGCCGAGGCTTCAAACGCGGCGGCGTCGTCCTCATCCACGACTACATCCGCACCGATGCACTCACGGCGGCCCTCACCGCCCTAGCCAAATCGAAAACCAAGGTCGTCCCCCTAGCGCAGATGGTCGCCCACAAATACGGCTGCAGCGAAGAAACCCTCCGCGCCCAACTCCGCCCCGCATCGAAAAGCACGACGAAAACTGCAGTGGCGCGCGCGAGCAAGTAGACGAAGCAGCTACCGGCGAAGCCGGCGCAGGCCTTGAACCGGCCGAGCCCGCTGGCAGAATCAAACTCACAAGCGGAAACCCCTCACATTCACGCTCGCGCCCAATCTTCTCGGCATCGCCGTGTACAATGGGCTGATGCGTATTCGGTCTCGTTGGTTGTTGCTCTCGGGGGTCGCCCTAGGCTGCGCCAACGCGCCGGATCCCCGCGCACCCGCAGCGCCAACTGCTTCTGATCCCGCCCAACACACAGCCGCCCCCACCGTCACCCTTCCAACAAACGGCCCCCCCACGCCCGTTCAATCACAAGAACAACCTTCCCCCGCTTGGATGGGTGTCCCCGACATCGACACCAAGAGTTGGCAAGACGTCGCCGCCCTGTGTCACCCGGAGGAAGCTTGGGACAAGAAGAAGGGCTGCATCGCGAAGGCCAAAGCCAAGCAGGTGCGTTGCGGTTCCAGTGAGGACAGGCGCAAAGCCTGCTCCTGTCGCGTGGACGACCTCCTATGTCTCATGCGCTGCTCGTCCAACCGTCCACGGCGGCGGCGCATCCCGCGTTGGGGCGAGCCGGCAACGATCCCCGAACTCGGTGACTGCAAGGCGCAGTGTGCGTCAGACCATTCGCCCAGCTGCCTGCGCCTGGGCATGGCGCATTTGCGCGGCCGCGGAATGACCCGTAATCCCAAGCGCGGCGTGGAGCTGGCGAAGAAGAGCTGCCTCGGGGGTTTTGTCGAAGCGTGCGCGTCGCTATTCCACTTGTACAGCTGGGAAAAGGCGTCCCGCGCGGATCCGCTCGCAGCGCTGCTGGCCGAGGCGAAATGCGAAACGGGCCTCGAGTCGTACTTGCCGTGCAGTCAGGCCGCCAAAGCCTACGCCAACGCTTGGGGCGTCAAACAAGATCTGCGTCGCGCCAAACAGCTGAGGGCTCGAGGCTGTACACTCATTCGCAAGTACTGCGACGGGCATCCGAACTACAAAAAGCTCCCTCCCGACAAGCGTGCGGACCGGATCGCCAAGTGCATGGAGCGCGCTGAAATCTGCGATCCGGGCTGAACCTCAAGCAGTCACCAAGCGCGGCGCCGTGCCACGGATTGAAGGAGCTCAGGGACCGGGGGCGAAAGGTAAAATGGTCTTGAGATCTTGGTCGTTGAAGCGGAGCTGCAGCCCCAGGAAGTAGTCGCGGCGATTGGGGCTGAGCACGTCATCCACGCCGGCCAACATCCAGAGCCGAGACACGAACTCGTAGCCCAAGCCAATGCGCCAGCGGGGCAAGATGACTTCGCCGAATCCGAATAGGTCCTGACGCAGCTCGAAGCGATCGTCGAACCACAGGGTGTCGAGGCCGACGCCGCCTGTGGACTCCTTGATGCCGAAGCGGCCGACAAAGGGGCCCATACGTTGGGCGAACTGCAGGCTGAAACGGAAGGCGTTGGTCGTGACCGTACGCACCTCGCGATAGTGGGGCGGGTCGTTGGGGTTCGAGGTATCGACGTCGATCTGCTCGAAGCGGGTCAAACCGCGGGGATCGTTGACGATCTCGATGGAGTAGTACTTGTCCTCCCGGGGCTGCAGTCGCAGTTCGACGTAGCTCTTCACGGTGCTGGACAGGAACTGATAGTCCGTCCTGAGGGCGACGATGGTCTGCAGCCGGGACAGCCCGCCTACGAACTCGCCGACATTTTCAGCAACGCCTTCGACCTCGTCGATGAGCTTCTCGTCCTTGGTCAAGCGCCCCAGGGTGCCTTCGCCACGCTCGAGACGCCCGCTGACTTTGTCTAGATTGCCCAGCGCGCTCTCCAGGCTCGTGCTGGCGCGGTTCACCTTCTCGATGATCTGGCGAACCTCCCCGGACTGCGCGCCCTCGCCCTTGGCGTCCTTGGCCAACAGCTCGCGGATCTCCTTCGAGGATTCGCGGACGTTTTCCAAGATCTTCTCGACCTCAGGCTCGCCCTTGGCCGTGATGTTCTCGACGTTGGTAAGGATGTTCCGGATCGAACCGCGGTTTTCGCGCACGGTCTTGTTCAAGGCGTCCGTGACTTCGGCAAGGTTCTTCAGGGTGTCCTTGATGTTCTCTTCACCCTCTTTCGAACCTACGGACGAGGCCAGGCTGTCCGCGACCTTTCGGACCTGCTTGGCGATCGCCGAAACATCCTTCAGGATCTCGTCCGTCGTGGCGGCGCCGATCACGTGCTTGATCTGATCGCCGTCTTCGAGCTGGCGCTTGCCCTCCGTACCTGGCGCTAGGCCGATGAAGTACTCGCCCAACAGGCTGGAGGTGACCTTGCTGGCCGCCGCGTCGTCGTACAAGGGCACGTCGGGGCGAATGCGTATGTCGATGCGGGCCTGACCGCCCTGCAGCCGGATATCTTCGATCTGGCCAACGGGAATGCCCGCGACCCGCACCTGCGAGTGCTTGGCAATGCCCGTGGCGTCGTCCATCAGCGCGTAGACGACGTAGCCATCGCCGCCGGCGGCCTTTTTGCTGACGAATTGGTAGATGAACACCGCCGCAACAACCGTCACCAGGGCGAAAACGCCCACTTTGGCTGCTGTCGAGACTCGATTCATCGGATGGATCGCTAGCTTTCCCCGACGAGCACCGGGCCCGGTGGGTGGTGTAACTGTATCAGCCCCGACCCAGGAGGTCGACTTGTCGGCCGGTCTCCGCCGCCCCGGGGCTGGAGGGGCAAACCCGCGGAACTTCCACGGGAAAAGCGTGGCTCCCGGGCGCCGTTTGCTAGGCTTCGGATCATGCTGCGTCAGTCCGTTCTGCTGCTCACGGCGCTGACTTCAATAAGCTGCACGCCGCCCGAGCGCGGCGCGGCCTTGCCGCCGGCCGGCACCGAGCCCGCCCAGCCCGAGGTGGTCCTGCCGGAAAACGCGGCGAGCTCGGTGTTCTCGGACATGATCACATCTCCCCAGCCTGCTGCCGACATGAGAGGCCTCGCCGGCGAGATCATGGAGCTGTGCGACCGCAGCGATGCCGCCTTGGCCGAGGTGGCGCTGAAGCTCGCGAACCGCCTGGCCGCCGGCGAGTCCATTCCGGACACCGCTGAGATCGCGTTCGAAATCCGCGCGGCCGGTGCGCCCTACGTCTGGCCCCGTGCCTGGTCGCTGTCGGGCGGAGGCATCGACGACAGGGATGCAACCCGACGCGCGACAAACTGGCTCGCTGGGATCTCGAAGATCGGCCAGCGACGCTGCGGCGCAGCTCGCGTGCGCGGCGACTCGGAGGCTCTCGTGCTCTTGCTTTCCGACGTGCTCGCAGACTTGGCGCCCGTGTCGAGCCGCGCCCGCACGGGCCAATGGCTCAGCTTCAGTGCCAAGTTGCTGGTGCCGGCTAGCAACGCGAAAGTCGTATTGCTCGGCCCCCGGGGAGCACCCAAGCCAGTACCGACTCAACTCTCCAACGGCACGGCGCGAGCGCGTTTCGCGGCCTCTGAACCCGGCCCCTGGCTAGCGCAGCTTCTCGCCGATCTGGACGTCGGCCCGCGACCCGTTGCCGAAGCCATGTTCTTCGCGGACGTCGCGCCGCCAGCCTCCTACGAGCCCGCAACCGCACCTGGAGAAATCAAGGACGCCGCGGGTGACCCCGAGGACCTGCTCTTGCGCATGGTCAATGCAGCCCGAGCATCCGAGAAGCGGGCAGCTTTGCGGCGCTCGCCAGCGCTCGACGAAATCGCCAAGGCCCACGCCACGGCGATGAAGGAAAAGAACCTGCTGGGCCATGATGTCGGAGCCGGCGGTCTCGCCACGCGGCTGCAGTCCGCAGGGCTCAGCTTCCGGGGTTTCGGCGAGAATATCGCTCGGGCCCAGAGCCCAGCCCGCGCCCATCGAGTGATCTGGGCCAGCCCGTCTCACCGCAGCAACGTGGTGGACCCGCGCTACGTTCAGGTCGGGATTGGGGTCGTCCAAGACGGCGGCACCCTCTGGGCCTGCGAGGTTTTTACGACCGCCAAGTGAGCCCGGGCGCGGGCGCCCTGCCCGAGCGCCAGAATATCCCGTGCGTTTTCAGCAATTTGGCCCCCTGCGAGCCGCGCTCAGCGCGGAACCGCCCGAGTGGCGGCGTTCTGGTTTTCAATGCGGGGCGGGACAGGGTACTTTCGCGGCGTGCGCACGCTCAAAGTTGTACTTTCGCTGACTCCCCGTTCGTTGCACCACGCACTGCTGGCCGTGCTGGCCATGATCGTGCTTTGCCTGCCTGATCAGGCTGCGGCGCAGACCCGAACCTTCTATCTGGATCGCGCCCAGATTTCCGGCGCGCCGGACGACGGTTTCATGGTTTGGCGCCCGTACCTGCATGAAAAGACGCGCTTCTACGGCATGGCGGCGTTCGGCTTCACGCTCAACCCGCTGCGCAACGAAACCGTGGCCGTGGACGGACGCAATCAAGAACGCGTTCCCGATCCCGTGGACGGGCAGATCATCAGCTACCTCAGCGTGGGAACTGAGATCGCCGGGCGCGCGAGCTTCAATCTCTCGATGCCAATTGCCGTCTACCAGTTCATCGGCGACGACCCTCAGGCCCTCGGCGTGGGTGAAGGTCTGGATGCGAAGAAGGTCGCCACCCATGACATGCGCATCGATGCGCGCGTCAAGCTCCACGAATCCGACAATCGCAAGTTTCGCCTGGGTGGTGGTGGAGCGCTGTGGGCACCCACCGGCGATCCGGAAAGTTACACGAGCGACGACCAAACCACCGGCATGCTCTACGGCTCCGCCGAGTACGACTTCAAGAAGCTGCTCATCACAGGCATGATCGGCCCGCACTTCCGACCCCAGCGCAGCATCGGTGGCCCCAACGGCGCGCTCTTTCTCGCTTCGGAGCTGCGCTACGCTTTCGGTGCCTTCATTCCACTGCGGGAGGGCAAAATCCGCCTGGGCGCCGAGCTGTGGGGCAGCACCGGCCTGTCCAAAGCGGGTGGCGAGAGCACTTTCTTCAAGGGGCGCAATACAGATCTGGAGTGGCTAGCTCAGGCTCGCTTCGCTATCGGCGAAAAGGAAAAAGTCTGGGCCATGGCGGGCGCTGGCACTCGGCTCGCAACTGGCTACGGTGCTCCGGACCTGCGCGTTCTGGCCTCCATCGGCTATTGGTTCCGCATCTCCGACGGCACCACGACATCGCCCGCGCGCAAGGTGCGCGTCGCCCCCGACGTGGCCGAATACGCCAAAGACACGGATGGCGACGGCTACCCCGACGACATCGACAAGTGCCCGACCGTTCCCGAGGACGGCAAGAAGCCCGAACCCACGGATGGCTGTCCGGCAGGATCCGATCGCGATGGTGACGGCATTCCTGATGTCGCGGACGCTTGCCCGGACGTGCCGGAAGACATGGACGGCGTCGAGGACAGCGACGGCTGCCCCGAGGAAGACGCCGACAACGACGGTATTCTCGACACCGAAGACAAGTGTCCGACGGAGCCGGGGCCGCGCAGCGATATCGCCGAAAAGCACGGCTGCCCGAGCCTGACTCGCATCACCGAGGATGGCGAAGTCGCCCTGCTCGAGCCGATTCAGTTCGAGTACAACTCCGCCAAGATCAAGACGGCCAGTTACCCGATCCTGGACGAGATCGTGACGCTGATGAAGGCCCGCGGAAAGCTACGGATCGGCGTCTATGGTCACACGGACGACCGCGGTAACGACAACTACAACTTGCGGCTCTCCAAGCAGCGCGCAGCGTCCTGTATGCGCTACCTGACGAACAAGGGCATCGCGGCGCGCCGGCTCGAGTCCGAAGGCTTCGGTGAAACCAAGCCCATCGCCACCAACGGCACGGACGAGGGGCGCGCCAAGAACCGCCGCGTCGAGTTCAAGATCCTCGACGAGTGAGCCTGACAAGGCGAGTCCGGCGAGCACAGCGCACACGCTGTGGCTCGCCGGCTAGCTCGAAGGTTTGCGAAGATGTTGGGCGCGCCCGCTATGGGCCGCGCCACACCTCACTTGCTGTGAGGCGGCATCTTCTGCTCTTTGAAGACGACGTGCTTGCGCGCTTTCGGGTCGTACTTCTTGAGCTCGAGCTTGGCCGTCTGGGTACGCTTGTTCTTCGTCGTGTAGTACGTGAAGCCCGTACCCGCGGTGGAAACTAGGCGGATATTGTCTCGCATGGGGGCGCGTGAGGTACCACCAGCCGACGGACCGAGCAACCCCCTATCGCTGCGGCCCGCACCCGGCGCCAAGCGGGGCCAGGGCCTACTCTTCCAGCGCCACCGCAAACGCCTGAATTCTTTGGGCATTCTTGCCGAAATCCCCCTTGCCGTCCCGGGACTTGCTGCGCACATCCACCACGGAGCCTTCGCCCGAGGGCCGGACGCGCACCACGACGTCGTCCACGAAGCGGAAAATCCCCGTCTGATGCTCCGCCTCGAGGCGGCCGTCGGCCTCGGCGACCTCGACGACTTTCCAGCCTTGAGCTTCAGCAACCGTCTTGGCCTTCGCCAGCGCCGCGACGGGCTCGACGGGAAGCCGCAGAGGCCCCAGCTCTGGATAGCCCGCCCGTTGTAGCTCTGCGTTTTTAGCCGGATAGGCCATCTTGCGACCCGCGTTGGCCGGGGCGTTCTTCTGAGCCACGAACTGGGGCGGCTCGTCCGGTGACGTGGTGACGTCGTTGATCCGCGGTTTTCCCCGGGTGGACACCACCACGAACACGGGAATCAGCCACCAGCCAACGCCCAGCGCGATCACGGGAAAGGAAGGCTCGCCCCGCTTCCAAGCGATCAGCGCCGCTGGCAGCACCGCCAAGCCCACGGCGGCTCCGAGCACCGCAATGCCGAACCCAACCAACGGCGGAGCCACGCGGATCTGCCCGATCAGCACTCCCAGGACCATCAACGCGCTCGAAGCCAGTGCCAGTTTGAGAGCCATGGCGGGAACATAGTTTTCAAACCCCGACTCGCCCAGGGTGCCTAGGTTTGGTTTGGGTCGTGGCGCTGGGGCGGTGCTCGAGCCCTAATCCCGAGCTGGAGCGCGGGGTGCGCTAGGGCGATAAACGGCGAGATTAGGGCCCCCATGCCGCCCCAGTGCTCGACCCCCCAAACCCACAAATCCCCTGGATTGCCGCCAAGATCCGCTGATCCCGGGGGACTGGCCCTGGGGTTCGACCCGCGGGACTTTCATGGACTTGACTACCCGGCGGGAGCGTGGCTGACTCCCCGCCCCTCACGGCGCCAGCGCCGGGGTGGGGCATCACCTCAGGGTTTCGAGCAATGAAACGTACATTTCAGCCGCACAACACCAGCCGGCTCCGGACTCATGGTTTCCGCAAGCGTCTCAAGACGCGTGGTGGTCAGAAGATCTTGAAGAACCGTCGGCGCAAGGGTCGTTGGCGGCTCGCCGTCTCGGCTTACAAGAAGTAGTTTTTTGGCGCGCGCGTCCGCCTCACCTCGAGGCAAATTCGACCGTGCGCAACGCGTTCGTAAACGTACGGAGTTCGTGCTGATCCAAGCGCGGGGCCGACGCGTTTCTACTCCGAAGTGCGCACTGCTGCTGCGCTGTCGCGACGACGAGAGCGGCGCACGCTTGGGCATCACTGTTTCGAAACGAGTGGGCAACGCAGTGGTGCGTTCGCGGGTGAAACGACTGGTTCGAGAGGCGTTTCGTGCCACGCGAGAGCTGTGGCCGCCAGATCTGGACCTGGTGGTCATTGGTCGCCGCTCCGCAGCCAAAGCAAGCCTGCAAGACATCGTGGATGAGTGGCTGGCAGCGAAGCCGGAGCTGGAGCGCAAACTCCAGCAGGCGCGAAAGGACCGCGACAGTCGAAAAAGCGCCGGGACAGAGCCAAAAGAATCCGGCTGACCCTGGCCTCGTGGCGGCTTTGGGGGGACACTCCGAGCCCGATGCTGGCCAAGATCCTCATATTACTGATTCGGGTCTACCAGCTCACTTTGTCCCGCATGCTGGGCCCGGTTTGCCGATTCGAGCCCTCCTGCAGCCGCTACTCGGTGCGCTGTTTGGAGCTGCACGGGGCATTTAAGGGCAGTTGGCTCACTTTTCGACGCCTAATGCGTTGCCATCCGTTCCATCCTGGTGGATACGATCCGCCACCTCTTCCCCCGGGCATCGAGGCCTCCGCAGAAGGCCCCTCGCCCGCACAGGCGCGGCAATCCGACGACGGTCAAAGCGCCTGAGCCCTTCCCGACAATCACCTCATGGAACGTAGTGGACTCTCCCGCTGGCTGCTCATCGGCCTTCTGGCACTCGTAGGCTTTACGCTAGTGCCCAAGCTCTTCGGCAGCGACGAAGAGAGCAGCACCCAGCCGTTGCAGAACGAAAGCGCCGTCTTCCCCAAGGCGCGCAAGACGGAGCGCCTCTGCGACATCTGGGGGCCCCGCTTCCGGGCACAGGTCACTACGCGAGGCGGAGCCCTGCGTCACTTCGAGCTGACAACCGCCAAGTACCAGCGCGACGGCAAACCCACGGATCTTTCGACCACGCCGGACGTGGAGATGCGTCGACATCTTCGCTTTCATTGGCGCAACGAGGCCGTCAAGCCCTCGAATGGGCAACAAGTGGACTTCGACTCCGTCGACTACCGTCTGACCAAATCCGACGGCAAGTCTTGCGAGCTGAGCTACGAGGACGCCAAGACTCGACTCACGCGGGTCATCCGCACGACGGATCGTCCCTACGAACTCATCGTCGAAGAAACCGTCGAGAACATCAGCGACAAGAAGCTGGATCACGCTCTGACCGTCGAGACCACGTCCTGGCGCACCACGGGCGAGGTTGCCGGCAAGATGTTCCGGGTCAGCCCATACATCACCCACGTTGAGTGCATCCAAGACGACAACGAGGCCGAGCGGCTGCATCCCGAGGACTTCGAGCCTGAAGACTTCGAAGCCGAGGAATTCAAGGGCGATCTGAACCCCGGGGATTGGTTCGAAAACAAGGCCCCCAGCGCTTATGCTGCGGTTTCCAACGCCTATTTTTCCAACGCCATCGTGCCCCAGAGCGCGCCGGCGGATGCCAAGCCGACCTGCCAGCTCCAAATCGAGGAGCGCTGGGATGCGGGGCGCTTCAAGTCCAAGGGCGACGACCCCAACGCCGGCGCCATGTATCGCGCGCGCCTGGCCTACCCCGCCGCCAGCCTCGAGCCGGGCAAGAAGGCCACCTATTCCGTTCTGACCTTCGCCGGCCCCAAAGAGCGGAACCTTCTGTCCGCCGCGGCCGGAGGCAAGCAAGACCTCTCCGAGCTGATCGATCTGGGCTTCTTCTCGGCCATCGCCAAGATCCTGGTGGCGTTCCTGCTCAAAGTCTACAGCGTGATCCCCAACTGGGGCATCGCCATCATCATCTTGACCCTGGTGGCACGCACGCTGCTGTTCCCCCTCAGCGTTCCGAGCATCAAGAGCATGATCAAGATGCGCGAGCTCAAGCCCGAGCTCGACGCGATGACCGAGAAGTACAAGGACGACCCCCAGGCGCGCGGGCTCGCGCAGATGGAGCTCTGGCGAAAGCACAACGTCAACCCAGTGAAGGGCTGTCTACCTCAACTGGCCAGTATGCCGGTGTGGTTTGCCCTCTACACGACGCTGCAAACCGCCGTGGAGCTGTACAACATCCCGTTCTTGTGGTTCCCGGACCTGTCTGAGCCGGATCCTTATTACATCTTGCCGTTCATCATCGGAGGCAACTCCTACCTGCAGCAGAAGCTGATGCCGATGCAGGCAGACGCCGCGCAGCAGAAGATGATGCTCTACTTCATGCCGGCAATGTTCACGGTGTTCATGCTGTTTTTGCCGTCAGGGCTCGGCGTGTACATGTTCACCAACGGCGTGCTGGGCATCGTGCAGCAGCAGATCGTCGAGCGCTATGTGCGGCGGCAGAACGACACGAAAAAAAAGACCGTTGAGGTCAAAGTTTCATCCGACGAGCCGAAGGGCGAGTCGAAGGGCAAGCGCGGAAAATCCAAAAACAAAAAGGGGAAGACCGACGACGACAGTGGCGTAGGTCGGCGCGCGCTCTTGGGCAAAGGGAAGGCATGACCATGAACGAACAGGAACAACAGGTCGAAGACAGCTGGGATGACGAAGACGGAGACATCCCGGAGCACGACGGCGACGACGGGGACAACGGCGCCGCGGAAGCATCGTCCGAAGAAGGCGGCCGACAGCGAAGCCGGCGCCGACGGCGGCGCGGCAATGGCGCCAAGGTGGAGGCCTTCGAACCCACCGACGAACGCCAGAAGATGGCCTTGGAGTTCGTCAGCAAAGTCATCCGGGAAATGGACATGGACTGCATCGTGCAGATGCGTCGCCCTCGTCAGAGCGAAGACGAGGCTGAGATCCACATCGAGATCACCGGCCCCGACGCCGGCCGCGTCATCGGCAAGAAGGGTCAAGTCCTCGCCGCCCTGCAGTTCCTCACCCATCGCGTGATCAACCGCCCGGGCACCGAAAAGCGCCACGTGCTCGTAGACGCCGAGGGCTACCGCAGCCGTCGGGACAACCAGCTCGGAACTATGGCGCGCCGCCTCGGCAAGCAGGCCATGGAGCAGGGCAAGATCATCACCTTCGAGCCCATGAGCCCCCGGGACCGCCGCGTCGTGCACCTGGCCCTAGCCAAGTTCGAAGGCGTCGTGACCAAGAGCGACGGCGAAGGCGACGACCGCCGCGTGCAGATCATTCCAGTGCGTCGCAGCAGCTAGTTCCCTGGTTTCAACCGAAATGCGCGCCGCGGGGCCACTGCTCGCGGCGCGTCTGGCGGTCGAGCGCGACCGCACTATTCACGGCGCAAGCCAGCTGAACGACCGCGGTTTCTGCTCTCGACCGCGCCCTTGGCCTGCGCCCCGGGCGCCAACACTTGGCCCGAGGCCCCTTGGGTCAGCCAGCACCTGGGCAGGGTCATGAATCGGTTCCAGGCATCCGCATTGAGCATGGCAGCTGCTAGCAGCCTGCTGTGCGGCGCCCTGTCGGCCCAGCCCGCCGAGGAACCCAAGGTGCCCGCCGACAGCTTCGACAATCGAGACTCCTTCGTACTCAGCGTCGAGCGGATCTTCGGCTTTCAGTCTCAGAAATTCTGCGAAGACGACGACTGCAGCACCCTGGATAGCACCGGGATGCATCCGTTCTACTGGGGCAACGTTGGGCTCTTCAGCATGCAGGCCAGCGGCCTCAACTTCGGTAGTCTGGTTGGCTTCACCTATATGATGAGTTCTTCGATGACGACCCAGTGGGCATGCTGCGACTCGGACCTCGCATTGGCTACGCCGGCACCCTACAGAAGAGCTTGGGCTACTGGCTCAGGGGCGGCCCGAGCTTCTTCGGCTTCTTTTCAGACGGCGACGACGCCTACAACCTCACTGCCAGCATAGAAGCGCTGGCCACCATCACGCCGGCCCCGCGCTTCAGCATTCTCTTCGGCCCCAACGTCGACGTGCACGTTTGGGGCAAGCAAGGCGACGAAGACACCGAGTTCCGCGCCATCGGGTTCTCCGCCGGCATGATGGGGGAGTTCTGAGATGATTCGCCCCGCTCGAATCCTCGCACCCGTCGCGCTGGCCCTCGCCGCGCTGGCCCCGCTGGAAGCCAGCGCCCAAGAGTCGAGCGGCTTCGGAACCGAACGGCCCCTAGTCGTCTCTCTGGAGCACCTCGGCGGCGCCGTACATACTCGTTTCGAAGCGGAGGGGGCAGACGAGGCCAGCAAAGTCCACCAGCATCGGCACGTTCATCGGCCCGATTCTCGGACAAGGCCCAGTCGCGCGGTTGGGGTTCAATACTTCGTCTCACCGCCGATCTCCGTGGGCGGATTGTTCAGCTACGCCGATAACGATTCGTTTGGAGAAACGTTGTACTTGGGCGCACGCGTCGGCGCCGCGCTGCCCCTGGGGACGAGCACGGACCTGTGGCTCCGCGGAGGCATCGCCTACTACAGCCACGAATTCAGCCTGCTACGCACGACGACATTCACGGACGTGCGTCCATGCGGAGAAGCGCTCCTAGCACCTTCGCTAGCGAAGGTTGCGGCATCAGCTGAAACCGCCGCATCACAAGCAACCCACCCCACCGCCGCATCACGGGAGGCTGACAAGGGAATGCGGACCTACAACAAACTGCACACACAGAAGTCCCAGGGTGGGAGGGCAACTTGTTCGGCCCAATGCGGATTCAGTTGCTCGATTTTTGTACGGAGGCCCACCCCGGGTGGGACAACTTGTCGGGCAACCGCGATGCTGAGTTGCGGAAAAACGCGCCGGCGACTGGCGTCATCTCGTCTGATGAGGGCTCCGGTGCGGGCGGGCCTTTGAGGGCCCGCCACATCCGCACCTCCGCCGGGGTGCCGGCGCCGCGCATGTCAGTGAAAGAGCGCGAAGTGTGGGTCGCGCACTTCACATTTTTTCCGAAGAATGTTGTTGACAGGTTTTCGTGCGCACACGCGCACGAAACTCCGGCGCAACGATTTGTTCGAGCGTGCCGCGCATGTGCGCCCCACGTGCGCAGTTTCGGCAACCAGACGACGCGCGCGGTGATTGACGTCGCGATCGCCACGCAGCGGGTCAGCTGAGAGGCCCAAAAAGTGCATGTTACGCAAGTAAGCATGCAACTCGAACATCTTTCGGACAATGAAGTCTTGGCGAATCTCGCCGACGTGATTGGTTCCCGGCGCAAGATCACCGTGGAGCTGGTGGCCTACCTCGGCGAAGTGGAAGCACGGCGCTTGGAGCGATGGGAAGCGTGCTCCTCTATGTACGAGTTCTGCTGCCGCAGGCTGCGGCTCAGCGAGGGCAGCGCCCATCGACATCTTGCAGCGGCTCGAATTGCCCGAAGCTATCCGATGGTTCTAGACCTGCTGAGAGACGGGCGGATCCACGTCACTGCACTCAGCCTGCTGCAGAAGTGCCTGAACGCGGAAAACCACGCCGAGCTGCTCGCAGAGGCCTGCGATAAGAGCAAAGCCGAGGTCGAGCTACTGATCCGCTCGCGGTTCCCGAGGCCAGATGTCGAGGACGCGATACGCCCATCGCCGGTCCAAGCTCAGCTCGGTGGCGCTGCTGCGGCCGCTTCGGCGACGGGGCAGCCGATTGCAGCGACTGCCGACCAACAGGAGCCCAGACCGCGCGTGACTCAGCTGTCCGCACAACGCTTCCACGTGCAGTTCTCTGCTGACATGGCGCTGAGAGACAAGCTCGAACGCGCCCTCGACTTGATGAGCCACTCGAATCCGAGGCGGGACTTGGCGACGCTCATCGAGCGAGGACTCGACTTGGTGCTGGCAGATCTGGAGAAGAAGAAGCTCGGCAAGACGAAGCATCCGCGGCGCTCTCGCGGCACCAAGCACGGCGACTTCTCCCGCCAAGCCCGCAGAGAAATCTACGAGCGAGATGGCGAGCAGTGCACGTACACGTCGCCGAGCGGCGAGCGCTGCCAGGAGCGAGCCTTTGTGGAGCTCGATCATCGCAACGCGCGCGCCCGTGGCGGACCAGGAACGACTCGAAATGGGCGACTTCTATGCCGTGCACACAATCTGTTCGAGGCCGAGAAAGTGTTCGGCCGGAAGTTCATCGAGAGCAGAATTCGCCTTCGCCAGCGAAGGTCAGGCGACGAACCGCCGCGCGTCGGGGAAAAGAGCCATGACGAAAAGGCCACCGTCGAGGAGGCAGTCGAACGAGATTTCATGCCCGGTGCAATTCACCTTCGCCAGCGAAGGTCGAGCACGGAATCGCGGAGCCGCCCTGAGCAGACCAACGACGGAGGGGCGGATGTCCAGGAATCGCTCGAACGAGATTCCATGCCCGGTGCAATTCACCTTCGCCAGCGAAGGTCGGACGCCGAGGTGTGCGACCAAGCCTGCGTAGATTCAGCCGAGATGGAATCGAAGCTTCTCAGCGCTCTGACGAACATGGGCTTTCGGCGTGGCGAGTCGAAGAAAGCCGTTGCTGCACTGGCGTGGCGGGCTGACGGTCACAGCCAAGGTGACAAACCCTTGGTAGACCTGCTGCGCCAGGCTCTCACGATACTGGTTCCGTAGCCGGGTTTCCTCAGCTCGGCCCGCCCGGTCGACAAGGAACTACGCAGACAAGTTCGGCGCCGGCGCCCCGGCGGAGATGCGGACGTGGCGGGCCCCCCAAGGCCCGCCCGCATCGGAGCCCTGACAGTCGGCAGGACACCATTCGCCGGCGCAAAGTTCGCAACTCAGCATCGCGGTTGCACGACCACAGTGTTCCCGCCCGATGGGAGGACTCCGTACAGAAATGGAGCAACTGAATCTGCAGTGTGCCGACCAAGTAGCCCACCCGCCCTGGCTCATGATTGATCGCATTTCGCCAGGGCTTGAGCGAGCTGGAAGCCGACCTCAAAGTCGAGAAGCTTGAAGTAGCCTCTGCCTAGAGTCTGCCAACCTGGTAGACCGTTGTTTCTGAGATGCCCACCAAGGCATGCTACCGCGTACAGCGCCTCCTCAACTGTGGCAGGGACGTCCGGCAGTCGGAATTTTAGCTTTATCAATTGCAGCTGTGTCTCGCTCAGGATGGTCTTCGCCGGTTGCCCTGGTGCGACTCGTCCTAGCGAGCGCATGAGGAGCAATCGCCAAGCGATGGGCAAGAAGACGGCTAGGGCGTTGCTCAGCGCCTGGTACGATTCCAGCTGGCGCTTCTCGAGGGAGCACCCCTGTTTGAGTGCTTTGAAGAATTCCTCGATTAGCCAGCGGCTGCGGTAGCAATCTACGATCACTTCGAGATCGTCAGCTGTGTCGATTGGCTCCGTGGTGAGCAGTACCCATTCGACAGGTGGCTCGTTCTTCTTTGGCCTCCTCTCCCAGACTCGGACCACGTTTAGCTCAATACTGGATGGTCCCGTCTTGCAGGTCGTTGGTCGCTGCACCGTGCTCCGTCGGGCTCCGATTGCCACCTTCAGCGTTCGAGCCTTGCGTGGCGGGTGCGACTTTGCGGAGTGCGTGCGCTCGTTTAGTAGCCGTTTTGAAACGGAAATCGTCCTGGTTATCCGAGGTTTGAGGTCGGCGATGGCAGCGTGTAGGCGGACTCCAACCTCGTCAGTGGCTCGATCCTGAGCTGACCGGATTACATGTCTCGCCCCGAGTTCGTCTGCCTTGGAAAGAACTTCATATATGTCAGCCTCCCGGTCCATCACGTGGACGAGCGCGCTGTCAGGACAGCGCGAATGGACTGCTTCGAGCATGGCTGGCCAACGCAGCGATTCCCGCTCTGGATCCTTGCGTATATCCACTGACCGGCGCGCCCGTCCGCCCTTGTACTTGGTTCTGACGTGACGCTTCAGGCCGAGCACGCCAAGCGGCAGCCTCTCTTCCCCCGGAAGGATGGCTAGCGCAACATGGGCAAAGAAGCCCTGCGCTCCGCCCGACGTCGTTCCGAGGCCCGCCCTTTCGCTTGCTCCTCCTAGCGCCACCTCCGTCGTGTCATGAGCCACCAAGCACAGTCCTGCAGAGCGCACTCGCTCCACCGTCGCTGATATATGCGGCTCCAGCACTTTCTCCGGCTTGAACTTGTCGTTGCGGAGAAATCGATACACGCCCTCCAGCTCCGACGGCGTGTCGACTGCCTGAGGGAAGCCCACGCTGGGCGCAGCCATCAACTTGTCCGCTAGCCATTCGAGGCGCTCGTTGCGCCGACGATCCCCCAGTTCCACGCCGGCAAATTCGGTGGACAACGCTTGACCCAACCACTGTGTTGCTCGCATTTCGACGGTAGATCACACCCCGCACCTCTTGGCAACGAGATGTGTATGATCATGAGCCGCCCTGGGACCGTTGTGGTCACCGCGTGGGAATAACCCGTTTCCCTATCAGCCCACCGTCACGCGCCGCACCTGGCCCGTAATCCCTCGCACACCGGCGCGCCCAAGTTCGTCCCCGCGCGCTCAAGTTCGCCCCAGCGAGTTCCCCACGCGCTCAAGTTCGCCCCAGCGAGTTCCCCGCGCGCTCAAGTTCGCCCCAGCGAGTTCCCCGCGCGACCCAGTGCGCCCCAATTGCCCCGCGTGCCCCAGCGAGTTCCCCACGCGCCCCATCACGAAGCGCGCACAAGGCCCGTAGTCCCTGCGCCCCCAATCGCCCCCGCGCGTCAGCCCGCCCCCAAAGGCTCAAGGCCCCACAAACATATTCCCATTAAACGCGTACCTACGCGGTGAAGCCCCACCCCAAGGCAACAACAGGGGCTCGAGTCCCCCCGCCGCGGTCGTGTCCGTAGGAAACGGATAAGTCTTCTCACTCCACCCCACCGCGCGCCCAGGGCGCAACTCGATCCGCACACCACGCTCTCCAGGCAAGAACGCCACGCTGCCCAAAATCCGATTCTCAGCCAGCGCGCGGCCCGTCTCGGCCGCAAAGATCCGTTTCACGCCGCCTTCGGTCGCCTTGTACACGAACAGCGCGTAGCGATCGACGACGTCGCCGCCCAGTTCTTTGCTGGCCTTGGCGTGCAACACACCGCGCACGATGATTTCGGCCTTGCCGTCGCCGGTCAGATCCCGCGCGGTTGCATCCAAGATGTCCTTGGTGTTCGCGACGCCCACGGTGATGTACGCGAAGCTGCGGCCGCCGCGGTAACCCTTGCCGAACACCACGATGTCCTTGTCGTGGATGACCACGCGCTCCATCCGGGTGTCCCCCGCAACGTTGGTCACGAAGTCGAAGCGCGGGGCTTTCTTCCCGACTTTGCGATCCTTGCGATACAGGGCGTAGAGCCGATCCTGCATCTCGTCAGCGCTCGGGGGGCGCGGTGGCGGCGGTGGTGGCGGGCCAGCTTTGGCCACTGCCTTGGGCTTCACCTTGGGCTTGCCGGTCTTCTCGTCGGTTTTGGTGAACTTGCTGCCATCCCAGGCATAGGTGCGCGAGATCACGCTCTCCCAGGGCAAGAGCGTGGGCGGCATGTCTCCCGACCGGGGCTCCGCGTACGATTCCGGTTCGAAGCCATTGGCCGAGCCTTGCTTCACGGTGATCGTGGCCTTCTTGCCGCGCCGCTCGATCTTCAACTCGTTTTCGACCCGGCCGTCCTTGGTCACGATGGAAATCTCGTGGGAGAACAGCACGTAGGGCACGTCCCGAGTGCCGATCTTTCGCACTTCGAGAACATCACGGTGCTTTTCCTTGGTGCCGATGCGTCGCACCAACACGATTTCCTGGCGACCGTCACCGTCGAAGTCGACGAGTTCCAGTCGCGGGATCGCGATCGCCGCCAGATCGCCGTGAAAGAACTGCTTCCCACCGCGGTACTTGGGGCCGACGATGGTCAAGAAGCGTCCGTAGACGGCGACGTTTTCCAACATGCCGTCACCGGCGACGTTGCCCGCGGCAAAGTGTCGCGGCTTGCGGGAGATCCGCTTCTGCTTGAGCAACGAGTCCAGCCCCTGCTCAGCCTCCAAGGGCAATCGTGGCAGCGCCATGCCCCGCGTCGAAATGCTCGACGCCACGATCGACTTGATCTGACCTGGAGACGAAGCGTCCGTGTAGCGCAGCGCCGCGCGCAGTCCGACCCGCACCCGGCGTGCCTCCGGAAACGCCGTCCAGGGCACCCGCGCTTCAAAGGTGACGCCGCCTTTGACCGGTGCTTCCACGAGCTTCGCGCCCGGCACCTTTCGACCATCCACTCTCACAGCCCCGGCGACGTTGCCGGGCTCTCCCGGAAATAGCTGGACTCGCCGTGTGACCACGCGCCCCCGACCCTTCGGGAACCCCAGATACAAGGTCGCGTGATCTTCACCTTTGCCGGCCACGTTGGTGCGCGCAATCTTCTTGTCGCGAGCGTCGATGGCCACGTACACGTAGCGGGAGTCGTAGCCGACCATGCCCTCCACGCGGGTCGGCGGGCCCTTCACCGTGAAACTCAGCCGAGTCATGCGGCCGCGCCACTCTTTGAGCAGCCCGTCGACGCGCACCTTGCCGCCACCCAGCGGCATGGCGTCCAGCGACTTACCAGCCGCCTCCGCAGAGCCCACGCACCACATGAGCGTGCCCGCCGCAAGGATCCCCTTCGCTCCCGCGCGGCGTGTCATCGCTTCATCCGTAGCTCGCGCTCCTCCGATTCGAGCTCGGCCAGCGCCCGCGCCAGTTCTTCTTGTTCGGCCGGATCGAGAGGTGCCTCCTCTTCCACGCCAGCCTCGGCCTCGACGCGCAGCGCTTCGCGCTGGACCTCGGGCTCTGGCGGCAAGATCCCCATCTTGCGCTTGAGGGACTCCAAATCCTCATCGGCACCCGCCGTCGCCTCGAGCTGACTGAACTTGTGCGCCAGAATGTCGCCGGAATACTCTTCGTTGAGTTCGGCGGTCGCTTCGGCCTCGGCCTCCATCGCGCCGATCTTCTGCTCCATCTGATCGAAAGCTTCGAAGGCACTGGCGTTGCGCAGCCCGTGCATCGTCTCTTGGATCTGCTTCTGCGCCTCCGCGCGCTTTTTGCGGGCGATCAGCAGGTTCTTCTTGCGCTTGGCCTCTTCGATCTTGGCGTTCAGCGCACGCAGCGCCAGCTTGAGCTGTTCGACGGCGTGTTTCTGCTTCTGCCACTGAACCTTGTACTGCTCCGCCAGCCCAGCGTGCTCCTTCATGCGAGCCAGGGCCTCTTTGGCCAGAGCGTCATCCCCCGCGCGCACGGCCATCATCGCGCGTCGCTCCCACTCGGCCGCGTTGGACGCCTCTTGCTCTGCCTGCTTGGCGAGGCGCTTTTCGTCAGCGATGGAGGCGGCGACCTGTTTCTTCGCCTCCCCCAACTGGGTGTTCATGTCCAAGATGATCTGATGCAGCATCTTCTCCGGGTCTTCAGCCCGGCTGATCAGATCGTTCAGGTTGCTCTTGATGAGCCTGGCGAGTCGCGCGAAAATTCCCATCTTCTTATCTCAGATCCATATCGGTGACTGGCTGCTCAGCCCTTCTTGTCGATCAAGCCCTTCAACGCGGGCACGTGCTCGGACAGGGCGAGCCCCATGTCCGCAAAGACAGCCTCCAGCTCGTTCATGTCCAAACTCTCGAGCTCCAGAGCCGCCGCAAGCGCGATGGTGTCCCCTTCCAGGGCGTAGGCGGCGTGCACGAGATCGGAAGCATTCTTTTCGAGCAGCAAGCGAAAGACCTTGGCTTCCAGACCGCTATCGCCTTTCGGGGCCGGCCCCACTTCCACCTGGGCTACCAGGACGGGAGGAGCCAGCCGGACCGCAACCGGTGCCTGGCCGCCGCCCATGCTGACCAGGAACGTGCCGTCGTCGGCGCGTTCGAAGTGGCGGTCGAGCCGTATCAAAAATGCCTGAAGATCATCCTCGTTCGAGACCATGTCGCGACAACGGTATCACGAGGAAGTCGACGGTGGGCGCCGAGCCAAACCGCCCGGGCAGCGGGCGCCCCACGCCCGAAAAATCCCGGATTTTCTCGGCCCTCCGAGCCAGCGCGACGGATGGGCGCGCCGTCCCGACTGGCCTTCAGCAGTCTCCTCCCGTTTAGCGCCGTCTCGTCCACCTCGACCGGTCTCCTCCCGCTTGGCGCCACCTCGACCAGGCTCGATCAGTCTCCTCCTGCGTGGCGCCGTCTCAGCAGTCTCCTCCCGTGTGACACGGCTCCACCCGCGGCGGCTGCCGCCAGGGGAACGGCGTATGTGGCCTTCGAGCCGTGTCGGTCGGGCTATTGGCAGTTGTTGTTACAGCACTTCTTGGACACGCACTTGTGGATGCAGTCGCTGCCGGTCAGGCAAGCCTTCCCGTTCGGGCACTGAGGGCAAACCCCACCGCCGCAGTCGATATCGGTCTCCAGACCATCCTTGCTACCGTTGGAGCACGCACCGCCATCGTCCGGCGTCCCACCTGAGCCCGACGCTCCAGATGTTCCGCCTCCCGTGCCACTGGCACCCGACGTGCCCCCCGCTCCACTGCCGCCCGACGTGCCCCCCGCGCCACCGCCCGATGTACCCCCCGTGCCACTCGCACCCGATACGCCCGCAGTGCCTCCCGCGCCGCTCCCCGCAGATCCCCCGGTCGCACCCGCCCCGGCGCGACCATCGAGCTCCGGCGCCGAATCCGGGAACACGCTGCAACCGAGAAAAACTAGGCCGAAGCCCCAAAGGAAGCTGCGCACAGCGGAATCATGCCACACGCGCGCGCGGAAGGCCCACACCCAGATACGTTCAGCCAGACTAGCCGTCTGTCAGCCGGCGTGGCGGATGGGCGCGCCATCCCGACTCGAGCGGACCGCGACGACCGCATCCGGCGGCGCCGCCTCGGGCTGCACGGTCACGTGGGTCAGGCCAAATGCGTCCTGCAGCCGTTCCCGAATCGCCGCGCAAACCTCCACCCCGTGGGCCCCACGCTCCAGAGTCACGTGCACCGTCAGAGCGTCGAATTGGTCGGTAATTCGCCAAACGTGCAAGTCATGAAGGTCACGGACGCCCTGGCAATCCCGAATCACTTTCTCAATCGCCATCACGTCCAGATGGCTGGGAGTCGCTTCGAGCAAGATGGCGGTCGTCTCACGAATCACGCGCCAGCCGCTGTAGGCGACCAGACCGGCAATCAACACACTCAGCGCCGGATCGGCCCGAGTGTAGTCGAAGAACAATACGCACAGGCCCGCGATGATCGCAGCAACGGATCCCAGAGCATCCATCGCCACGTGAACAAACGCGGCACGCACATTGACGCTGTCTTTCTGCGCGCGCATCAGAATGCTCGCCACCACCAAGTTGATGCCGAGGCCCACGGCCGCAACCGCAAGCATGCCGGGCGCATGGATCTCGCGAGGCTCCATCCAGCGCTCGACCGCTTCCTTTACGATGAAGAGCGCCGTCACGGCCAGGGCGATCCCGTTGACAAAAGCCGCAAGGACTTCCGCACGGCGCAGCCCAAAGGTCGTGTGTTGAGTGCGCGGACGCGCGGCGAAACGCTGCGCAACCAGCGCCAGCGCCAAGGCGCCCGCATCCGCCAACATGTGCCCGGCGTCTGCGAGCAGCGCCAAACTGCCCGTCATCCAGCCGCCCACGGCTTCGACCACCATGAAGGTCGCCGTCAGCCCCAAGGCAACGGTCAGAACCCGAGTTGGCGTGCCCCGATGACCGTGACCATGCCCGGAGCCACCGTGACCGTGACCATGACCACCATCGTTGGCGGAAGTGGCTGCCGACGCAGCGCTATGTTCGCTTGTGGACGCTTCGCTCACGGCCTACGTCGGCGACGGAGCAGGAGCAGACCCAGCATCGCTGCGCCCCAGCCCCACGGCACTGGGCGCACCGGCCCCGCCACCGCGCAGCCACCGCTGTCCCCGCTGTCGCTCGTGCCCTTCGTATTCGAGTCCGGCGTACACACCGAAAGCTTGCCATCGCAGGTGTAGCCCGACGGGCATGCACTGGTGGGATCGCAGGTCGGTACGCAAACGCCCGTCGGACCGCCAGAGCTGTAACATTGGTAGCCATTGGCACACGCGCCCGTGCACGACTCGCCGAGCGGCCCGCCCGCGTCGGCGCCGGCATCCGGCTCGACAGGAGGAATGCTCGAACCGGAGGTGGCCCAGAACGGCGGCTCGTAACCGCCGGACTTCGCCGCTTCGAGGGCCGTGTTGATGATCAGATCTTTCCAGGAACCAACATCGCCGTACACGCTCGAAATGCAACCCTGCGGACCCCGCGACAGAACGCCAATGACTCGCCCCTGCTCGTCGAGGGCCGGACCGCCGGAATCCCCGGGACAGGTGCGGCTATCGCCCATCCACTCCGTGTCTTTCACCTGGCTGCCGCCAAACACCGGCAGGCACGATGACGTACCCTTGCAGCTGACCGTATTGCCATCCAAACGCATGCGCGTGCCGCTGGATTGGTCGTTGTTCGGATCCGTCAGGCCGTAACCGACGGCCGCATACACCTCTGGCGGTCCCGCGGGCTTGTCGATCCGCGGAATGATGGGCTTGGTGACACTCTCGGGAATGCCCTCCCCTTCGAGAATGATCAGCGCGATGTCGTTGCCACAGATGTCCGTCGAATTCTCCGGCACCACGACGGCGCCTACACCTTTATAGAAGGACGGGCCGTCTTGGTTGGGGCGCACGGTTTCAGTGGTCACTCGGAACAAGTTGCCGGTGCCCTGCTGGCTGAAGTTGGTCTGCCCACAGATGACGCCACCCGACGGTCCGCCTCCCGAGGTGAGCGCAATGCAATGTCGGGCCGTCAACACCAGGTTCGGAGCAATCAAGGTGCCCGAGCAGTGTCCGGAAAAGAACGGAAACCCGAGGTCAGCGCCACTGAACGCGAGGCCCACGACCGCTTTGTCCGTATCGTCGACGTTGCCGCCAACGATGTGCCCTTGGGTCTCGTTCACTGGTTCCGAATCGTCCGGAACGCCGCCACACGCCAAGCTGGTCAGCGCGGGCAAGACCGCTGCTGCGAGCGCACTTCGCCTCATATTTTCCTCTCCTCGAGCCGGCGATGTTGTAGCACGAGAGCCTGGCGTGGGGCACGCCACGGTAACAAAGCCAGGCTCCACTCGCCGGTGCCGTTCCCGAGCCAACGCCCAAGCCACCAATAAATGCCCCAAATCCATGGCGTGGTCCGGGGCCCTCGGCTTTGGTAAGCTGCGCCATGGAGAAGTCACTTCGCGAATGCTTGACGTTCGATGACGTCATGCTCGTCCCCGCATATAGCGACGTGCTGCCCGCAGACGTGGACGTTTCCACGCGCCTTTGCCGGGGAATCACCCTCAACATTCCCCTAGTCAGCGCTGCCATGGACTCGGTGACCGAGGCGCGTTCGGCCATTGCCATGGCGCGTCAAGGCGGCATCGGCATCATCCACAAGAACCTCAGCGTCGAGGGCCAAGCCGACCAGGTCGATCGGGCGAAGCGAGCTGAAAGCGCGATCATCACCGATCCCGTCAGCGTCCGCCCCTCTCAGTCCCTGCGTGAAGCGCTCGCCGTCATGCGCGAGAACGACGTGTCCGGCGTACCCGTGGTCGAGGGCGATTCCCCCGTCGGGATCTTGACGGCTCGAGACATTCGCTTCGAGAAGAACTTGGACCAGCCCGTCAGCGCGTTGATGACCACGGAGCTGGTCACCGTGGGCCCCGGCGTCAAACCCGATGCCGCGCGGCAGCTCCTGCACAAGCACCGGATCGAAAAGCTGCTCGTCGTCGACGGCGGCAAGCTGGTCGGCCTCATCACGATCAAAGACTTGCTCCAAGCCGAGCGAAACCCGCTAGCCCTCAAGGACGACCGCGGTCGCCTGCGGGTCGGCGCCGCCATCGGCCCCGGCGAAGAGGGCGCCAAACGAGCCGACGCCCTAGTCGAAGCCAACGTGGACGTCGTCGTCATCGACACCGCCCACGGTCACTCAAAAGGCGTGATCGACGCCGTAGCCGCAACCAAGAAGCGCCACCCGAAGATGCAAGTCATCGCCGGCAACATCGCCACCGCGAAAGCCGCCGAAGCCCTGATCGAAGCTGGCGTCGACGCCATCAAAGTCGGCATCGGCCCCGGCAGCATCTGCACCACACGCATCATCGCCGGCATCGGCGTACCTCAGATCACCGCAATCTCCGATTGCGCCGCCGTCGCCAATCGTCACGGCATCCCCGTCATCGCCGATGGCGGCATCAAGTACTCCGGTGACGTAACCAAAGCCATCGCGGCCGGCGCCACCAGCATCATGATCGGCTCCCTCTTCGCCGGCACCGACGAAGCCCCCGGCGAACTCGTGCTCTACCAAGGCCGCAGCTACAAAACCTACCGCGGCATGGGATCCATGGGCGCCATGAAAAAGGGCAGCAAAGACCGCTACGGCCAAACCGGCACCGCCGACGAAAAGCTCGTCCCCGAAGGCATCGAAGGTCGCGTCCCCCACCGCGGCTCGCTCATCCAGATCCTCCTGCAGCTCGTAGGCGGCCTGCGCGCCGGCATGGGCTACACCGGCTCCCGCACCATCAACGAACTCCGCGAAAACGGCGAATTCATCCGCATCTCCGGCGCCTCCCTCCGCGAATCCCACGTCCACGACGTCATCATCACCGAAGAAGCCCCCAACTACCGCGCCTAACCCCTCGGCCGCCTTCACGGAACGGCCCGCCAACCATCGCGCCTAGCTCCTCGTTTGTTTTGGGGTCGGTTCACGTTGCGGCATTGGGCCCCTACTCTCGAGATAGGCCCCGGGGAACGCAGGGTCACGTTGTCAGCTTCGCGTTCACGAGCCGGTTGAGGGAGACGTTGTTTTCGGCGGCCTCCATCACGAGCGCACGGTGCAGCACCGGCGGGACCCGAAGCTTGAACTCCCCGCTGTACTCGCGGGTAGCGATGGGCGTCGGAGGCGACTCATCGTTTGCCTGCATTTCGGCGACGACATCAGCCACCACCTTCATGATCCCCTTCAGCGCAGCCTCGGGAGATCCCGCAAGCCAGCTCAGACTCGGGAACTCACCGCAGAGCCCAACGAACTCGCCGTCTTCCCCGGACCACACCACGCGGTACATATACTTCTTGCTCAAAGGCACCTTCTTGGACATCGATTATCTCCGACTGTTCTTTCTACTCTTGGTCTTCGCCTTGGTTCCTGTGGCTTTGCCCTTCTTCGTCTTGAAGCCGGTCCCCGCGTCATCGGCTACCTTGGCGGCGGCCCTGGCCGCGCGCTCCGCAACCAGCCTGTCGATGGCCTGGACGGCTTGGCGTACTTGGTATGCTTTGGCCTTCCCAGCCTTGCCCCGTTGCATGTTGACCCGAGGGTCGCCTGCCCAAGGCATCTTCCAGACCTTGTGGCTCGTCCCGCCCTGCCTTGGTTCGCCGAAATAGCTCGTCACCACCTTGCACGCGTCGGTAAACCGAACGCCATCAGGATTGCTCCGCATCTCTTGGAGAATGTCGTCGATGCTCGCCACAGCTCATGGTGTCAATATTGACACCAATCGTCAACCGCGCAAGGCTCGCAAGTGAGGACAACCTCGCACGCCGAGGCGATGAATAGCCGCCAGGCGCGCGTTCAGCCGACCCCGCGACGTTGGCTGGCCAGCTGCACGATTGCGCTCCTCGTAGCCGCGGCGGGTTGCTCAGATCCGGACTGCGCGGGCGGGGCCCGGAAGTCCTTGGCCGTCACTATCAACGACGCCTCAACCGGAGAGCCGATTTGCGACGCCTTCCTGTGCCTCACCGGCAACGGCAAGAGCTCGGAGATCAGACAGCCCTGGGCCTGCGGCAAGATCTCCACGGGCGCAGACCCTCCCAGCACGACCTACAAAGTGGAAGCGCTAGCTCCCGGCTACACCCTTCAAAGCCAGGACGTGTACCTACGCTTCGTAGGCCACTGCGCCACGCCCGCCAAACTCGTGTCGCTAACCTTCGAGTTGCAGCCGAAGTAGGGAGTCAGCTCGTGGAAGAAGTCCGGGTCACCACCCCCCGCGCGCGGGCAGCCAGCCCACGTAGCGCGCCTCAACGGTTAACCCGCCAAGAGTCGCCGAGTAGGCCATTGCGAGGCCCGCCATGGCATCGCAACCCGGGAACTTTTTGGAGCCGCTGCTCGGATTTCTCGCCTCCCGTCGTATCGAGCGCGCAAGGCGCAGGCGGGCCTTCGTGTCCTCGTCACGACATGTCTGATCGAGCCCCATGACGTCGAGTCCGTCTACGCCCACGCCGGCCGTGCGGTTCTTGCTGCAGTATCGTGCGCGTGGAAACGGTGGACCGAACCTGCTCACCTCCGTGCGGAGGTACTCGATCGTGTGCCACGGCACGTAGTGCACCTCACGAGGTGGCCGGTCCGAACGCGGAGAGGCAATCAACAACGACTTCGGTGGGCGCACGGGCATCCAATCAAGTGCTTCTTGCCCGTGCGCCGCACTCATCATCTTGTGACCGTCTACCTCAAGCAGCGCCCAGCCCTGATGCAACCCGTACTGTTCGCCTCGAGAGGCCCTGACTCCACCATACATCCGATAAGAGATCTCCTTGCCGTCCCAATGCCGCTTTACATGAACGTCTCGAACAGCCCTCGGCTCGTGACTGGGCGCGCAACCTCCGAAGTACGAACCGCCGATACACAGGCACTCTCGCAAGCTGCGTATGCCCTCGTAGGCGACGTTGGCCTGGGTGTAGTGAGGACACAGGTCCCCACATGTCACGAGCAACTCCACGACTCGACCGGTCCGCGTCTCCTTTCCGAATCGGAGCTGCCGAACGCCCGAAGCGTCGATCGCAAAGGGACCGTCCCCCAGGCACTTTCTGACCGCAGCACGAACCGCTGGGTACTTCGACGCGTCGAATCGGGAGGGCAACTCGCCACGCAGGCACGCTTTGGCGCGTTGCGTGGCGCCAATCATCCAGTTGCCCAGCAGTTGCACCTCCGGCACCTGCGCTTCCGGCACAGGCGCATCCCCCGCACCACCGGCCACCAGCCCAACCCCCACGGCCCCCCTAAACACCCAGCTCAGCCACCCCCAGCTCACGAAACAACCGTAGCATTCAGGCGCAGCGGCTGCCTGCCGCCCCGCGCTCCTGAACAACGTGTACCAGCGCGCAGTGCCCCCGCCGCACACATCTGAACCCTCGCGCTGTAGCCGGACCGCAACACCCGCACTCGGCGTCGCCTGCGCCGACACCCCGCATTCCCCGAACACGAAGTGCAGCCGCCACCTCGCCGTCCGATGGCACGCCAGGTGCACTAGCAACGCACATGCAGCGCACGAGCGCCCGTCTCGCGCTTCCCATCGCGATCGCACTCGCTACGCTTGCGTGTCGCGCGGACCCCGTTCCCAAAGACCTACCCCCATTCCGTGATCGACCAGCGACCGCCATCGGGCCCGTGGCGAGCAACGCCCAGGAGGCGTGGCCCGACAGGCCCGCGGGAATGCCGCCGCTGTCGGCCAAGCAAATTGCTCAGGCATGCGTGCGCTTCGCCGAGTGTCTGTTTCCGGATGGGTACAGCATGGTCTCGTTGCAGTTCGTTCTGTTGTTTTGCGTCGGCGACGCAGCAGTCTCTGCCGAACTGGCGGTTCCGCTCAGCCTGTTCACCCCTCGAAGTGAGCGTGCTGAGTTCTTCGTGAAGTGCGCCCTCGAGGCAACTGACTGCGCCGCAGTGCAAAGTTGTGTCACGGCGCGTCCGGAAAACATCGAATGCGATTCGGACGGCTGCAAGCTCGTGGCTGGCGGCCCGTACGACGTGAGCTGCAAAGGCGACACCGCGACACTGAAGCACGGCTTCGAGACGTTGCAGCGGGACTGCTCTCGGGCGTTCGCCCAGTGCTCCCCTCAGAGCCAGACGGGTTGTACGGACCGCACCCTGTCCGTCTGCGACCCAGTTTCCCGCCAGCGCGGGAGTCACTGCGACGGCAACATTCGCCTGGCATGCGACGTCTCGAGCCAAGTTCGTTATCACGACTGCGCGGCCCTCGGCGGCACGTGCGTCGAAGAAGACGACAAGGCCCGCTGCGACTACGGCCCCCCAGACGCGCGCTGCATCAATGGCGTACAGGCGCTCCCCCAATGCGTCGGCCAGGCGATGACCCTCTGCGTGAACGAAACCCGGATCAGCGTGGACTCACCAAAGCTGTGTTCTACATGACCCGCCCGCTACATCGTTCCGGCGACGCCGATGGCAGACGGTGCATCTGGAGTTTTCGCGACACAGCGCTGGGCCTTGTCCAGCGAGCGATGGGTGACTTCGAGCGCCCCTGGGTGCTTTATGCGTGGCTGGTGTGCCTCACCGTGGCGGGATCGGCGCGCGCAGAAGACACACCACCGCCGACGCGCGCGTTCCCACCGGTGGCGGAGTCCTCGAAGCCGAACTCGCTCGACCCACCGACGGCCGTGCCTGGCCCGGCTCCAGGCCCACCACCCAACGCAGTGGTGGCTCCGCCCGCGGCAGGGTCCGGCAACAGAAACGCGCCCACGGGCTACAGCCCCTGGTTTCCACCGGGCGGCTACTACGCGCCGAGGAACCCTGATCGGCCTGCGCCTGAGCAGGAGGAACAACCGAATCGCTGGGACCGGAACAACCTGCTCGAGGTGCATCTTGGACTCGGGACGCCGTACGGATTCTTGGGGGTTGCGTATGAGCATGACTTAGCCAGGTACTTCGGTTTTGTAGTTGGCGGTGGCATGGGGGCCGAAGGAGGGCAGGCAGCCGCGAGCGTGCGTGCGCGGATTCCGTTTCTCTCGATGGCGCTCAGCTTTGAGTTGAGCTGGTCCGGTGGCCCGTACGAGTGGAGGAGTTGCAAGGCCTGCTACTTGGGTGACTACGACACCAAGCGTTGGGACTTTGCACACTGGGTCAACGTCAGCCCCGCGATAGAGCTGCGCGCGGCCACCGGCTTCAACGCGCACTTCTACATGGGCCTCGGCGAACCCCTGAACCAGCGTGATGTGTGCGTCGAAGCGCGAAGGAGCGAAATCGATTGCTCCGGCTCCAAGCCCACCTTGTTCTTCCTCGGCCTCTCCCTGGGCGCCGCATTGTGAGTGGCGGTTTTCTGGGTGCACGCTTTTGGGGCGTCAGTACGACCCAATCTCATCCGCACTAACGCCGAGCCGTTGCGCAATCACGTCCATCGTAGCCCCGTGAGGCTCCGCGACCTCCCCTCGCTCGATCCTCGCAATGGTCTTCGCCCGCAACGGTGCGAAGTCCGAACGTGAAAGGCCAAGCTCCAATCGCCGTCGCCTCAGCGCACCACCAAAAGAATCATCCTGAGCAATCTCGCGATCCTTCATGCGCCGTCGAGCGTCCGCGTCAAACTCGAACAACACGGCGTCCACGGCAGCCTCGTACTCCCCAAGAGCGATCGTCTGCCCGAAGTCCGCAACGCAAGACCGCGAGAAGTCTGGACGCGGCCCTTTCGGTACCGTCTTGAACCACGAAAACGGAACCACCAAGCGCTCCAGGTTTCCGCGATACAGGACGAGCGCTCGATCCCGCGGGGTGACGAATCGTGACAAGCCGATATGTCCTGTCTATCACTAATATCAACTATAAGACATTTTAGCGGGCGCGACGCCAGACAGCGCCCCAACCTTTCAATTGGCCGACGTCCAACCTTTCAATTGGCCGAGCACAAACCTTACAATCAGCCGACGTCCAACCTTTCAATTGGCCGAGCACAAACCTTACAATCAGCCGGGATGAAAGGCGTCCGATCTCTCCCGGTGCGACACCCGGCTGCGCTGCGCCATCCTGCCCGCTACTGCAAAAGGATCAGCCGTGCCCTACCCGCGCAGCACGACTCTCGTGCCAGCCCAGCGATCGCTGGGTCGCTGACCGTCTCGGCGCAGGCCGTGCACTTCCCAGAGCAGCAAGCCGAGCCGCGCTGCGCTGAGCACGCCAAACGAAAACGCGTAGTCGGCGAGTAGTTCCTGGCGCCCCAGGCCGGAAAGCGCGCCAACCAATGGGGTAGCACCGAAGTAGAAGCAAGGCGCGAGGTTGCGCCTGACCGATTGGGCGAACCCGACCTTGGAGTCGCCGCTGACCGTCTGAAGCTTCAGAAGCGCCTTGCCTGGCGATCCGGCCCAGTCTGCGATCAGGAACCATGTCCAGGCGATCAACGTGGCGTCCCCTGGAGAGACGAAGTGGGATAGCGCAAAGGTGATGCCCGCGACCGTGAGCAGATCGATGCATTTTGCGTACGCCCTGGTCTTGAACGGCGCGTCGGCGCCCACTCCTCCGATGAAGGGGCTTGCGCCACCACGCCTGCGTTCGGTCCGACTCGATCTCGCGGGCCGCTCCGGATCGCGCGTTGTGGGCTCGGTAGGCTTGGCGTCCTCTGGCGGTGCGGGGGCGACCAGCGGCGGAAAGTAGCGCGCCCGACTGACTTCCCAGCTGACACCTGACGGCTCCGCTGGAGGCTCTGAGGCTTTTCCGAAACGCTTCCGGATTTGCCCCACCCGTGCGAGCAGTGCCGAGCCCTTTTCAGGGTCCACCATGTGCACGAACGACGCGAACCCACCGATGGCGGAAAGGACATCGCCCGCCTGGTTCCATTGCTTGCCTTCAGGGCCATCGCGCTCGATTTGATGCAGCAAGGCGCGGAAACGCCGCAGCGTGGCGCGAGGCACCGTGGGTGTTTCACCGCTGACCACGAGACCCGTGACTTCCTGACGCCTTCCCGGACGTTGCACGCGAGTCTTGTCGGGGTGAATGGTGAACCCCTCGCTCGCAATGATCCGACGCACCGCCCCGAGCAGCTTGCCCACATCGCCATCTCGGTCCTGAGTGGAAAACGTGAAGTCGTCAGCGTAGCGGCTGTAGGTGAAACCAAAATGCTTCGCGACCCGGCTGAGGCGAGCGTCGAGTCGCCGGCAGACCAAGTTCGTGATGGCTGGACTGGCCGGTGACCCTTGCGGGAGAAATCGAGGTCCCTGCTGCACGTAGTAGGTCGAACCATCGAGGGCGACTTCTGCGACTTCGGGTTCCGTACACAAGAGCCCAAGCACTGTCGCGATCTGCTCAGAGTAACCCAGCTTGCGGAACAACCCCTTGACTCGCGGATACGTCAGCGTCGGAAAGAAGTCCGCAATGTCCAGGTTCACCACGATGGCTGCGCCCACGTGGACTCGAGCGTTCGTCACAATGGACCGCCCTGCGTAAAAGCCATGCGCTGCCGCGTCGACCTCCGGCCGAACCAAGATGTGATCCAGAATCCACCGTTGCGCTGCTTTCAGCTTCGGCATTGGGGCTGAAATCAGCCGCGTGCCGCCGCTCTTCTTTGGCAGTGCGAAACGCACGTAGTGCGTGGTCCTGCTGACAGGCCGAACGAACGCCAGCTGGCGCAGGTGCCCTAGGTCCACGCCCATGACCTTGGACAAGTCCAGGGCGGTGTGTGCCACGGGCAGCTTGTTCGCGACGAGTGCTTCTTCGTCGGAGCGCTGCTGGTGCAGCCCGGCACTGACCCCATCGCCTAGATAGAGCAGCTCTCTCTGCTTGCGAAGCTGCCACTCATAGGCCCGCTGGCGGCGCTCCCACAGGCGTTTCTCTTTGGTGAACTTGCGGCGCTCACGCGACGCCTCCATTCGCCGCTTGCGCAGCAGAGCCTTGAGCTTTTCCTCGCCTTCGACTCGCGAGAGCTCGCGCCGCAGGCGCCCGAGCTCCCGCTCGAGGTCGCCCACACGCTTTATCTCGGCCACAGGGTCTTCGGGCAGCGTGCTTTCCCTGGGCCAAAAGCCGAGGCGCTGCATCTCCTCGACGACTACTTCATCTAGAGACGATGCCCGAATGCGTTCGTACAGCTCTTCACGAGTCGGCATGGCGGTTGCTGACCAGTACGTCGAAACTCGAGCACGAAAGTGACGACCCAAGCTCTCCTTCGTCCATTCTTGGAATCGGATCGCTCAACTCAAGCGAGACGCCGGTGGTGTCGCTGATTAGTTTCAACAGACAACCACCCCGATGATCGCGACACCACCGGCTATCTCGCCAAAGTCACGAGCGAGCCGGTGATGCAAAATCGACCATGTGGCAAGGACGGCGATACGCCGCCCAGGATGCAAGGTCTTTGCTTGGGTCGTCACTTTCGCGCTCGAGGCCAACGCCTCAACTGGCGGCCAGCACCTCCTTTCGACGCTTTCGCTCCCACATGATTCTAGTGGCGAGCATGTGTTCGCAGGGCCCCCGGCGGAGCCTGTTCTGTCCGAAAAACCAGCAGGTACAAGAGCCATCGACTAAGCGCTCGTCGCGGTCGAGGGCGAGCACCACGTCATGGTCGTCGACCACGCTGCGCAGTTGAAAGTGCTGCTCGCCCTGGTCGACTCCCTCGAAGCTCACGCCCCCGCGTTCGACTACCACTGCCGCCGCCTCTTCTTGCTCACTGCGAAAGCGCAGTGCGTTCAGGGGCAATGGCTCCCGCGACAGTTCTCTCGCGCGGAAGACTCCCTTGCTCAGATCGTACATCACCCGTCCAGCCTGGGTGTACGCAGCGAGCGCGCCTTGCACTACCGCGGGATCCAGGGAGAGCTCTCGGCCAAGGTCTTCGGGCTTGGCAAACCAGTGGCCGCGTAGCGCCTCGAAGACTCGACGCGACGTGAAGTCGTCGACCTGCTTGCGTGGCGCTAACAGATCGAAGTTCCCTGCGCTCGACCAATCGTTGCTGGTCCAACCGGAAAGCCCCAGCGTGAAGCTCGCGCTACCCAGATCGGCTAGCCAAAAGGACGGCATCCCCGTGCCGAGGAGCAGGACATCGAAGTGCCTGGTGATCGGGATCAGTCTTTCGAGAATGTGTAGGCGTCGGCGTCCCCACACCCGCACCTCTAGTTCATCTTTGCCGGAATACCCGGACCGCGGACAGGTGATGGTGAAGTTCCAGGGTTCCACGACAACACGTACCGGCTGACCGGGCACGAGCTGGAAACGCAGGGATCGGGGCCCTTTCAGTTCGCGGTGGCGCCGAAGAACGAAGCAGATGTTGTGGACGTCAAAGGGATGCAGCCGGATCCGAGTGGCGGGAAACGTCATCGCGGAACTGACCTGCAGAAAACCCCGGACCCAGCTATCGGGCAGATCGATTTTTACCTCTTTGTGACTGCCCTCGAAGGTCGTAGCAACGTCGAAGCCACTCGGATCAATGTCCAAGCGGGTCGTCTTGTAGGTGCGCAGTTTCTGGAAGCCGTCGTAGAGCGCGGTCGAGTAGTCCACGTTCGTCGTTCCGGGCGATTGCTCTCCGAGGTTGCGAAAATGCTCATACCCCACTGCGAGCCGTCCGTAGCTGGACTCGTCCTGGCTGAAGCACTCGAAAGACACTTCATCGGGATGGACGGTGATGACTGGATCGAGCACGAACCATGCATCCCGATCCTTGGCGTAAAGATAGTCGAAGTACCGCTGCCTCGCTTGGTAGAAGGGAGCAAAACGGCGCCGTCGATTTTCGCGCAGGCCCGTGAGCTCCTCGCGGACGCGCGCGATCTCTTGCTGCACCTGACTACGCTCGGCCGCAATGGCTTCCAAATCCGCCTCTTCCCGCTGCTTCAGCCAGGCCTTGTACTCGTCACGGTCTTTTGGCTTGAGGCGCAGGTCAGAAACGACGACGTGGTGCAGGGCGCTGATGGCCTCGCGGAAAGTGAGCGGGTCCGTCAGTTCGCCACGCAAAAACGTCGGTTTCCGCCGCAGATCCGGGGAAAACGACAGGCCCGTCGCGTCCGAAGCCAGGTCTACGGCGCTGCTCTGCTGATAGGAGTACTCAAAGCGCATTGCGCACCTGCACCGGCTTGAGTTCGAGCAACTGCGAAACGGAAGGATGAAGCTGAGCGATCGCCGTCAGCACGCTGATTGCTTGCATCTTGTCGCCAACGGCCATGGTGGCACTCGACTTCGTCACGATCTCGGCGATAATGCTCGCCGCTGCCTGGCTGCTCTGGATCTGCTCGCGAAAGAAGTGCCAGGTTCGAGCTTTGGCGACACGCCCTTGGTTGACCCGCGCCAAGACCGAAGCGAAAAATGGCGCGAGGGTGCGAATGCGCTGGGGATCTCCCGCGGCGTGCTCCAGGACCAGCGAGGAAACGAACTGCTGCATCGTCACGGAGGGGTGTTCCGCCAGACGTGTCACGTACAGCGTGCCGGACTCTCGAGCGAAGTTCCTCATCACCAGCTCCTGGCCGAAGCGCTGCACCTCGTCTCGCGTACTGTCGCATATCGCAACGACAACCTCGGGACGGAAATCTCCGTCCTTGAAGTGCTCGCGGAAGTATTCAGCCGCAAAGCGACGAGTGTCTTCCCACTTCGCATCCAGCAGGCGTACCGCCTTGCGGAGTTCTGCTCGGATTCGGGACACGTCGTCCCGAAACAGATCCCAGCAGACTTCGCGAGCCCTGAGCACGTCGTGGCTGCCGAGCTCCAGCGCTTGATCGATGGTGATTTCCTTGGGACTCAGCCGGGACAGGAATTCCGCTCCCAGCTCTTGGGCCACCGTGGTGGCCGCCCCAACGAGGCGAAACCGCTCGGGCGTCGGAAGCTGGTTCTGGATCGGCGAAAGCTCGGTACGTAGCAGCGCAACCAGGTCGTTTGCGCGGTCCTTTTCGAGATCCTGCCGGCAGAGGATCTGGATGATCGCCATCGCTAGCGTGGTCGACTGCTGCCAAGATATCGCGGCCAGTCGCGCAACGATGGGACGAGCCGCGGCACGCATCTCCGCGACCTCGTGAGTGGCAAAGCTAGCGATCAGCTCAGCGCGCTCAGCCAGTTTTGCATCGGGTAGCAACCCGATCAGCTCCAGGGCGCGCGCCCGCACCGACGCGTGGCGCGAAGTGAGCAGTGCCTTGAGCAATGCCTCGGGCGGGTCTTGAGCGAACCGCGGATGCTTGCTGAGGATCGCCGCGGCAAGCTCCTGCACTGGAGCACTCGAATGGCTAGCGAGATCTTCCAAGACTTCCCAACTCAGTTCGCGCAAGGCGGAGCCAAAATGAGCTTGCAGCACCTCACCCACTCGACGGGCCCACTCGCGAGTGCGCCCCCCGGAGTCCATGAGTTCGGCGAGAACTCTTGCTACTACCTCACGACCAACCTCCGCCGCGGGAGGTCCGCTGCTTAGCCGCTCTGCAACGAAATCCTGGGTTTCAGCGCGCGGACTCGTGATCAGAGCAGCCAACACGTCGGAACGTCCAAGTATCGCGAGCCAGCCGCCCGTTAGCCAAGTGACAGCCTGTTGCCGCGCGCGCTGCAGCGGTGAGTTGGCCGCCGCAATCGCCAAGTGCCAGTCCGGCTGGCTTGGGTCGAAGCGCCGCACCGCCAGCTCCAAGCCCAGTGTGGCAGTCTCTTCGTAGGGACGCAGCAAGAGCACCGCGATGTCGGCCGTCTTCAGAGTGGTCAAGTAGTCTTCTCGACCCCGCAAGCACAGCACGCCGAAGTGATGCACCGGCGCGCACTCACTCTCCGCCAGTAGACCGAGGACTCGACCGGGTTTTCGATCCCACAGTTCCGGAAAACGCTCTTCTCGGCTGCTGGGCGGAGGCTTTTCAGGTGGGTGCGCCTCCGCTAGCTCGAATCTCAACTTGCGCGCAGCCACGACGTGGCGCCGGCTGTTGCCGAACAGGATTTGGCTGAACGCCCAGGCCCTGGAAAAGCCATCCCGGTAGCGAATGCGTTCCTCACCTGCGCGGTAGTCCCAAGACTCCACGCGCTGCACGGGCTCCGCATCGTCGTCGCCCATGGCACGCAGGACCCCGGCGGCCATTTCGGTGTAGTCGTCGTGTTCCAAGTCACCCAAGCGCCGCAGGGTGCGCCAGCCGCGCCGCCGCATGTAGCGAGCCGTGCCCCCGCTGATGGTCTCCGCGCCTGTGCGCCGCGTGCGCTCGTAGCGGCGCAACACTTCGCCAAATATCCGCCCGTCGGCTCTGAACTCAGCGAGCTTCAGCATGCGTCGGAAGGCGCCCCGGGCGCTTCCCACGATGGCGAGGGATCGCAAGGCGTGCACCACCATGCTTCGCCCGCGCAACGAGCGCGACGCGTACAGCAGCAACGCAGCGTTTGCTGCGGTGCCCGGTTGCTCCTTACAAAGGCGTCTAAACGCGCGCTCAGCCTCGGCGACTCCCCCGAGATCTTCCTTCTCGTCGCTTGCTAGCGGGGCGATGGCCGCGGGAAGCATTTCCGCCAGCGTCTGTCGCTCTCGCCTCGCTAGGCCTTCGTCGTGAGCGACCGCAACCGCCAGTCTCCCGTCGATTGCCAGCCACCTCAGGGCTTCGGCGCGTGAATCTTTGGCGACTCCGTCTCCGCGCTGGGCGTCGAGGAGCGTGAGCACGCGGCCAACCCGCGGATCTCCCCTCGGCAGCTCAGAAGCGATACGCCCCACGGCCCAGACAATGCAGTACGTGAGCGGAGCCTCAATTCCCGGGCGGAAGTGTTTCAGGATCGAATCCAACGCCTCCAAGAGCCTGAGCTCGCCGGCGCGCCAGACCACGCGACTCAGAGACCAGCCGTCCGAACCACCCGCTTCGAGCTGCGTCACAATGGCCCGCGCTCGCGCGTCCTTGCTGTGACCTGGACGCACGACTTCCGAGGCTGCGTCCGGGCGAACTTCGATAGTTGCGCGGTCAGCAGTCTGGGCGACGATCTGATAGCCCTTGGCAGTCTTGGTGGCGACGAGGGCGTCGAAGATTTCAATAGCCTTGGCCTCGCCGACCGGAACGATAGTCTTGGTTCCGTCTCGCAAGTTGGTGCCGCGGCGACCGTAACGAAAGTTGACGACAAAGTTGCCAGCGCTAGCTTCGCAAAGCTCCACCTCGTAAACCTTGTCAGACGCACCCTGGGCAAAGTGCAGCTTGGTCTGGCGAAGCAGCTTCATCCGATTCCCGCGGCAGATTCTGTCTCACACTCCAACCCACGCGGCAACCCGGCGGGCAGCACGCTGCGACAAGCAATGTCCGCCGCGTGCGCCCGGTCAACACAGCGGGGCGCTAGAGCGCGCAGGCCTCCCATGGGCGCTCCCGACGTGACGCGAGTCTCAGCGGGCCAGGCATCGAGTTGCAGAGTTGCCATCAGTGTTTGTAGGACAGTTGCCGAGTCGAGGAACGAGCCAAGAGCGCTCGGGCAGGCCTCCACTTCCGCTTTGGTTCCCGCCAACGTTTTCGCGATGTCCGAACGGGGGTAGTTTTGACTCGTGCCCTGCCACTTCTACGTTGAAATCAACGCACCCACGGGGTTGGCGGAATCGAAACGACCATAGGCGGCTGCACAATTCCGCTTGAACCGCACACCTCGGGACACAACGGCAAGGTGTTGCTGCGGCCCTCAGGGGATGACGAGGTTGAGTGGGCAATGGACCCATCGGACGGCGACATCATGGTCGCAACCGACTGCATTCTCGCCAGCGTCGAGGATGCCGAAGCAGAACTGCGATCGTTGTCAGCGTGCCTCGCCGATGCTGGATTCCCACATCGCATCCAGCTGGACGACCCTCAGGACAATCCATACGCCGAGATCGAGCACGCTTGGTCGTTCGTCTTGCCTGACGACTGGGGAGACGACTCGGACGCAGAACTACCGCCGGAAGGCCCAACGCCATCCCGGGTGTTCGAATTCCTGTCCGCGACGCGGGCGTTCGCCACTGGCTTGTCGCCGATTGGATGGCGACCCTTGCACCTTCGCCGACCTGTCGTGCTGCACAGCTACATTCTTGCGCTGTTCTTCGGCGCGCTGTTCTGGTTTCTCAGCGGACCGGCCGCAGGCGCAGTAGCTGCCTTGGTGGTTCTTTTTGCGCCACTGCTCGGCGCTGCCATACTCATCGCATTCGACGACCTGTGGGGGCCGGTCGTCGAGCGCGCGTCCGTGTTCCTACCGCGGTCACCGCGCTTACGCCGAGCTACCAATTTTCTGCTCTTCTTGCTCGTCTCCTTGGCACTCTACCTCGCTCTGTCTCGATGCGGCGCATTCCCGAGTTGAATCCAAGAACGTGGGCATCTTTTCACGACTCACGCACTTCCAGGCATCTTGATCGCTGGACCCTTGCTCGCCACTTGCAAGCGTTTAGAGCGGTGTCGTCCTGCGGATGTGCACGTTCGCAGCGCCACAACTGGATGCCCTCCTCGACGCGAATTTCGCTCTTCTGTTGCGGGTTGCTCGTTTGCCCCTTCGCGATGAGCTACGCGAATCGCGCGCGCGACGCGATCCATCTCGAGGACGTCGGGTACCAGTACCTGACGCGGGCCAACCTTGGCCGCGCTCTCGGCCTGATCGGAATCGCCGCCTGGCTCTTCTCAGGCATCGTGTACCTGATAAGTTTCCTCTAGGCCGCGTTCCGCTCGGCAACCATTGGCCGAGCGAGCACATGATGGAGTCTTGATCGGCGGCCGCCACCGATGTTCCCATCGGGGCGTGGCATACCGAGATGAGCGCGCCGCCCTGACCGAGAGGCTCCGTGCTTTGGAGGAGCGACTCGCTCGGAAAGCCGAAAGACGCGAAGAGCTCGAGCGATTGCTCGCCGAAGCGAAGGCGCGACGGCCTCGCTTCACTCAGTACGCCGGGCAAGTTGCCGTGGTTCTAGCCGCCGTGGCGATCTTGATGGCCATCGTGGAACAGAGATATGGGCCCGCACGACACGAGGCCGACGTGCGCAATGCCCGGAAACGCGAGCTGGAGGCGCAGCACGACGAGGTGCACAGAAGACTGAGCGGTCCCGAGCGCGAAGTCCGAAAACTTCTCGCCAGTCCCGACGTGCCCGGTCCGTCCAGGAGGGCGAGCCTCGGTCGCGTCTACGACAGCATCGCCGGCCTGGACTGTGAGGACCCTGATCAGGCGTGGCTCATCGTCGGCTCCGCGGCGTGTGCGCTGGACGACAGCGAGGCGCGGTCCGCTGCGACCCGGAACCTCTCGCCCGCCATGAGGCAAGAACTCGGTCGGTTGTGTGAAGGGGCCCCAGCACCGTGACCGACGACGCCAGGGAGCCGGACGACCTAGACGAGCTACGGAGCAGGCTCGCAGAAGGCGAACGCGCCCTCGACAACGAAGAGACCCAGATTCAAGCCTTGCGGGTCGAGCTCGACGAATTGCCCCCTCCTGAAAGCGAATTCAAACGGCGGCTCCGATCCAGACGGGCGTGGACGTACGCGGTCATGGCGGTCGCCACGGCTGTCGGCTTGACCACCACCTACCTCACAGTTCTCATGCCCGAGAGCAGCTTCGACCCCGCAGCAGAAAAGCGGTTGCTAGACGACATCGCTGACGACCGAGAACGCCATACCAAGCTCCAAACTCATTTGCCGCTCGCCCGTCGCCAGGTCGCCGAAGAACGGAGCGCCCTGATCCCCCGCGCCTCCAGACCGTCGCCCACGGACTACCCGTGTTTGGCAATGGACATCGAGCTCTTGAAGCTCGACCCCAGCCAACACGATCTCGCTCTGCGCTGGACAAGCATAGGCATCGCCGCGTGCACCACCGGCCGTGCCGAGTACTCCTACCGTGCTTTCCGCGTCCTCGGAAAACTCGACAGGAAGTACCGCAGACCCGACGCCGGCCCAGGCCAAGCCGGCAGCCTCCGGGCGCTCATGGTGATGCGCTGCCGCAAACATGACATCTCCGTCCTCACGGGCGTTCTGAAAGAGCGGCGCAATCCCAACGTGTTGGACGACCTGTAGCGCTCCAGTGTGAGCGAGAATAAACCCCCATGTCCAATAGACTCCCCTGCAAGACCCCCGGCTGCGCTGGCACCATCCTCCCCGCCACCGCCCAAAGAACCGGTGGCTATTGCATGCCCTGCGTGCAAGCCGCAGAGCTCAAGCGACAACAAGAGCACATCGCCGCCAACCGTCGAGACGTCGATCCCTACGAGGGCGTCACAGATCCCGTGGAGGTGCTCGAGATCTTCCACCAGCCTCGCAAGTACGATCCCCTGGTCAATTGGATCCCCCACCCGGTTCCGACAGAACAACTCTACGGCCAGCTCAGCGCCGGGGAGCTGCAGCGCCTGGCCGCACACGCCGAGTCACTAATCGGCACCGAGCGCGACGAAGAGGCCGAATCGATTCTGCTTTGCCTGGCAGCCTTCACGGATGTGCAATTGGACGGCTGCCTCAGCGCCGCGGCTGCGCACGGCAAGTTCTGGCCCAGCCTGGCCTTCCGAAGCTGTCCCCCACAGGTCCGAGACGAGATGATCGCGCGACTGCAGCACGACGCAGAAAGCCGCAACCACATCCTCTTGGCACTCGCGTGGCTCGGAGATGAAACCGTGGTGGATCTCTTCGCTCACTGGCGCAAGCAGCCACCTGCTTGGCGAGACTCGCTGTACGTCCCGCCTCAGGACTACTCCCACGAAGCCGGCTGGGAGCTTTCACACGACGGAGAGCGTCGGCAGCTCTATTTCCCCGACTGCACGACGCTAACGCGCGGCGCCTCGAACTCCCCTGACACCTTCAGCGCCATCACCGAGCGCGACGACGCCTGCCCGTGGTGCCATCAGAAGCTAACCAACCTCATCGACCTGGTCCCCTCGAACTTCGGCCTGCCCCACGGCCCCGGCGCGGATCGCGTTCAAGTGACCACCTGTCCAGAGCCGAAGTTTTCGTCGTACCAAGTCTTGAACTCCCGCTTCTTGGCTGACCGACCACGCCCCTTGCCCCTCTTGGGATGCCAGCTCCTGCGCGCGTCCACGGACCGCTCAAACTCCCTGCGTGCGAGCTTTCTTGCCAGATGGTCCGAAGCGATCTTCTGCAGCCGGCCAATGCTTCGATCCACCTTCTTCCGAGTGATTCGTGGGGGCGGGCCAGGACGTGCTCCAAAAACACCAGCCCGCAACCAATGAGTTCTGTGTCGGAACAGCTTGTCGAGCTCGCTCCTGAACTCAACACGCTTTTGCGAGCCACGCGCCATCGCGCCCAGGCTAGTTCATACGGTGCTTATACAGCAACGAAAGGCCGAGAACTCGGCGGGAGGGCAACTGGAGCATCAAGCGCTTCAGCACAATCATAGCTGTATTGCCTAAGGTTCCGTCGCTCGAGCTGAACCACTGGAGCCTGGGCACCTGCTGCGGTACGTATCGGATGGTGGCCGCAGCATCGTGGGAGCCGCGCAGCCGCGCGGGAGAGATGAATGCGATTCATCACTTGGAATTGTCAGGTCGGAGGTTTTCGCCGCAAGGCAGCGAAGATCGCACCATACGCGCCTGACGTGCTGGTAGTCCCCGAAGTTGAGAACATCGAACGCGAATTGTTCTTCGACGGCCCGAACCAGCCGACGTTCCGACTTAGGTGCAGCGGTAAGGGCTGGCGGCGGGCGCTCGGGATATTCTCCTATTCAGCGGTCCGCCTCGACCCAGTCGCCCGGCCTGACGAGGACCTGCCCACGTTTGCGCGGCTTGCCGCGACCGGTAAGGGGATCAATTTTCAAGTCATTGCCGTCTGGACCTACAGGGTCGAGGACAGCGCTGAGTCCTACCGCCAGGCTCACAAGGGCATCGTCCGCCACCGGGACTGGATCGAAAGTGCGCCCACGGTTCTGCTTGGCGACTTCAACACGAGTGCCGCATACGGCAAGGGCGAACATTGGAACGAATTGGAACAAGCACTAGCCGATATTGGAATCGTCAGCGCGTACCACGAGCACACCGGAGAAACGCCGGGCAAAGAAACAAAACCGACGTACTTTCACAAAAGGCAAGCGGCGAGTCCCGCTCATTTGGACTACTGCTTCATTCCCCGCGCCTGGGTTGACCGCCTGAGAAACGTTGAAGTGGGCGCGTTCGAGGACTGGCGGGACGCCAGTGACCACATGCCGCTGATCGTTGACGTGGAGTTGTGAATTGCTGCCAGCTGACGCCACGTCGCGACGGGTATGGCGTTTTCGGCCTTCGACCTCCGCGCGTCACTTCCCGAAAACACCCGCCCGTGCTGTGCTCTGAACCAGCATGCGAGTCGTAGGCCTCGACGGCTGCCGTGACGGCTGGATTGCGATCGTGCTGAACGACGGGGCATTAGAAGCTGCGCTGTTCGCGCCAGACTTTCGCGGCGTCATGAACCAATTCCAGTCCGCCGCCGCAATCGGCGTGGACATCCCTATCGGCGCAGAACCGGATCAGTTCCGCCGCGTCGACGCCTCCGCCAAGCAATTCGTCGGCCCCCGCCGCAGCTCCGTGTTCCAAGCGCCAACCCGCCGGCGTGCTCGAGCAGCCGAGCTACGCCGAGGCGCTCGCACTCTGCAAGAAGCTCGCTGGCAAGGGTCTGTCCAAACAGATCTACGCCCTGCGCCACAAGATCGCCGTAGTCGCGCCCATCGTCGCCACCAACGACAACATCATCGAGGTTCACCCCGAAGTCTCCTTCTGCGCCCTTCGCGGCGCGCCCCTCGAAACCCGCAAAGCCACCTGGGCCGGCCAAATGCAGCGCGGCGAGTTGCTCGAAGCCGCAGGGATCTCCCTGCCCTCCGAAGTCGGCGAAGCTGGCACCCGCGCAGCCCCGGACGACGTACTTGACGCCGCCATCGTCGTCTGGTCAGCCCATCGCCACGCGCTCGGCAAGAGCAAGCACTTCGAGCCAGTAACGAAGGACCAAACTGGGCGAGTGGTGACGATTTGGTATTGAGGGACCCTTCACTCCCAATACATCTTCACCATCCGCCCCAGCGTCCGCCGCATCTCGCTCAGTCCCGGAGCGCTAGCTCAAGTCGGTTCACGGAACTGACGTAGGAAGACCGGTATGGCTGAACCGCGTACAGCCAGAAACGGGTGTGGAGCGTGCCTGCAAACCGGGGTATGGCTTTGGTTGGCATCATCAGCAGAGAAACAATCAACACCCTCGACGAGTGGCTGACGGCGGTGTCCGAGACAGATGAGCTTGCCCCGGCACGTTGAATAGGCTCAACCCGGCGCGGCAGGACGCGTACACTGCTCCCGACGCCTGCTGATCCACCCGACGCACCTCGAGAGCCGCACGATGCTTTGCAATGTCTGCGTACTGAGCTTCTCCGCGGATCCAGCGACTACCACCCCGCGACTTGCGGAGCTTCTCGGCATCTCGGAGGCAGAAGCGACGCAGCTCGTCGAGAGTGTGCCGGTTGTACTGAAGCGCAACATCGAACCCCACGCCGCACGCGACATCGAACGGCAGCTGCGCGAGATCGGGGCGGAGGTGGTGGTTCAGGCTAGCGCGTCGGGCGTCGCGCCCGGACAGGGCTCTCCTCGCGGAGCGCCGCAGCAAGGGCCAACAGCACCCAGCATGGGTCAAACTCGGAGCGCCCAACCCGCGTCATCAAGCCAGCCGGGGGGCAAGCGTCGACCAAGATGGGTCGCCTCGGCGGCTGCGGTCGTGGTGGTCGGCGCAGTGGTTGCTGCAGTGCTCTTCTTTTCGTCACGCAGCACGAGGCCTGCAAGTCAGCTAGCGCTCAACACACGCGGGGGTGGCGAGGCGGGAGACCCGGTGCTCATTCTCCTTCATGGCTATCGCGCCCCGGGTAAGGATATGGTGGCTCTGGGCGAAGAGATCCTCCGGCTCGAGCCCATGCCAAACGTTCGGGTCATCGCCCCTGAGGGTGTGCTGAGCAAAGGTGAAGGGCGCTATGCTTGGTTCGACAGCACGCAACAACTCGCTGAGGCGCGCAAGCAGGTCTCGGCACTGATAGACGAGCTCATCGACGAAGGAACGCCTCCGCAGCGCATCATACTCGGCGGTTTCTCGCAGGGCGCCACACTGGCCGTGGACGTTGGGCTCAGGCATCGCCCGCGCATCTTTGGAGTCGCGATGCTATCGGGTGGCTACATCCGCGGCGTTGATTGGACGCCGGTGCTCAAGGACCTCGGTGGGACCCGCTTCCTCGTAACCCATGGGCGTCAGGACCGAGTGATGCCGTTTCAATCAGCAATGGCAATCGCCGATCAACTGAACGTCGCCGGCGCCCGAGTGAGCTGGGTCCCGTTTGACGGGGGCCATGGGATCCCGAGCAACGTTCGCGGGGAGTTAGCTCGATTCTGTTCCGCCATTGCGACCTCGGACTGAAGCTCGTTGTCATGGAGCTACGAATCCGATCTAACCCCAACAACAACCTCCCGGACGATCGCTCGCCACCCCCCACCTGCCCCCGGCCCGCGCCAACCGACGCCGCGCGCGCATCCCTCACGGCGGTTCCACGAATAGCCGCGGCTTACCGCCGGAGCTGACGTGGGTCCAACGAGGTGCAACACCCCGCCCCCAACGCCCCCCATGCCCCAATACAAGATTAGCGCCCCAACGCCGCCACAGAACTCGACCCCCGAAGTTCCGTGGGCCGTCTCAAAGAGCGTCGCGCCTGAGGTGGCGATGCGAAGCACGCGATTCACCACGTCGCGCCCGGCTTTCAACTCGAGCTCAATGGCTGCAACTGCTTGGCGCGTCACTTCCTCCGGCTCGGAGCGCACCAGCGCACCGTCCTCGAGCAGGACAATCCCGGCGTGCAGGGTTCGCGCGCGAGCAAGCTTGTCAAAGTCGCCTACATTCTTGGTCACGAGCACCATCAAGCTGGCGAGGGGTAGCCTGAAGGGGCCCGGCGCCAACCCCCGCCTATCGGCCGCAGCTGTATTGGGTTGCGCCAAAAGCCGTCGGAGAACGTGACGATCGCGTCATCCCGCATTTCGAAAGTCATTCCCTCTCGAGCAGGCTTCTCATCTCGTCCGCGCTGAGCTTGGCCGCAACGTCGGCCTCGGCGAGGACGGCGTCCGCCAGCTCACGTTTCGCGGCGTGCAGCTCGACGATGCGGTCTTCGATGGTATCGGCGGTGACGAGTCGATAGATCGTCACCGGCCGCGTCTGCCCGATACGGTGGGCACGATCCGAGGCCTGGGCCTCTACCGCTGGATTCCACCACGGGTCCAAGTGAATCACGTAGTCAGCCGCAGTCAGATTGAGCCCGAAGCCACCGGCGCGAAGGCTGATCAGGAATAGGTCGCCTTCGCCCGCTTGGAATGCATCCACGGCCGAACCCCGTCGAGCGGCGGCTGTGGAACCATCCAGGTACTGGTACGTGATTCCTTTTTGGTCCAAAAGCGGCCGCACCAATGCCAACACGTCGGTGAATTGGCTGAACACCAAGCACCGATGCCGCCCGGCGACCAACTCCTCCGCCAGCTCGAGAAAGCTCTCGAGCTTGGAGCTCGTGAGGTTGGCGTCGGGAGCGACCAAGCCGGGATGGCAGCAGAGGCGCCGCAACCGGGTGAGTTCAGTGAAGATCTGGAGCCGCCCCTTCGGCGTGACACCCACCTTGTCCAACTTGTCGAGGGCGGCCTGTCGGACCGAATTGTAGAGCTTGGCTTCGCCCGGCGACATCACCACCGTGCGCTGGATGGTGGTTACTGGGGGCAGATCGTCGAGCACCTGGTTCTTCGTGCGACGCAACACGAAGGGCTTCAACAGTCGCTTCGGTCCGCGATTCGACCTGCCGGCAGCCCCGATGGCCGCGCTGAAGCTCCGCGCGGACCCGAGCAGGCCCGGGTTGAGAAACTGGAATAGGCTGAAGACGTCGCCAGCGTGGTTTTCTATCGGTGTCCCGGTGGCGATGATCCGCGCCTTGGCTTCGAGTCGGTGCGCCGCCTTGGCGCGAAGGGTGTCGGCGTTCTTGATCATTTGCGCCTCATCGAGCACCGCGGTGCTCCACTGGATAGCACTGAGCGCATCCACGTTTTTTTGCAACAGGGTGTAGCTCGTGATGACCACGTTCCCGGGTTTGAGCCGAGTGAGGTGGCGCTCGCGCTCGGTGCCCGAGTAGGCGACCGAGGCCAACGACGGACCGAATCGATTCAACTCGCGGCGCCAGTTTTCGCACACCGACGTGGGTGCCACGATTAGCGCCGGGCCTGACCGAGCTCGGTGCAGCAGAAGGGCAATGATCTGGACGGTTTTTCCCAGCCCCATGTCGTCTGCCAAACAGGCTCCGAATTCCAACGCACTGAGCCGCGCAAGCCATCGGAAGCCCTCCACTTGGTACTCGCGCAGATCGCCCTGGAAGCTTTTCGGAATGTTGATCTCAGTGGCGAAGACATCGTCGAAGCGGCTTCGCCAATCCTTGGCCGACTTGTCCAGGGCCAGATTGCCACCTTCGCGAGTGAGCTGCTCGATCACCGAGATCGCCGACCCAACGATGGCCACACCTCCGCGCGTTTTCGCATGGGCAGAACGCGCAGCGGCAACTCCATCGAGTAGCTCCCGCAGCTCGTGCTCCAACTCGACGTATTCACCTGACGCGAGCTGGACGAAGCGCCCGGGATGTCTGGCGACGAGTTCAATCATCTGCTCGAGCTCTACAGACAGCTCGCCATCGACACGAACGGATCCGGTCAAGGAAAAGAAGCTCTGCTTTCGCCGCAGCGCCCCTTTCATCGACTGCCGACTCAAACGCCCCCGAAGCCGCAAAGGAGTGCCCGCTGGCCAATGCACGGTCACCTCGTCCCCGATCTCGCGCAGCGCCGAGAGCAGCTCCAGGCAGCTCTCCGGATCGTCAATCTGCCAGCGGTAGTCGGCGGCCTCGCAACCCGCGAGGTTGCAGAGCTTCTCGATCACTTCGTTCGCGCGGCGCTCCTCCTCCACGAAGTCTCGTTCGACTTGAACGGGCTCGCCCTTGGTCCGGCCAAGCAGCGTAGGTGCGCCCCTTCCCGGGGTGACGAGCGCGCCTTCGGAGCCGAGGGGGCGAACCAAGAGCGTCACGGCCAGACCACCCCGGCTCGGGATCAACCTGACGTGGGGTGAACTATCGGTTGGGACGCTCTTAGCGTCGCTCTGCTCGAAGGACTCCACCGGGATCACCGGGGCGATCCGCTCGAGCAGCTTCAGCACGCGGTGCTTGGTTGCTTTGGGAGCTTCGAAGGATGGCCCCAGCGCGTCGAGGACTTCCCCCGCCAGGGAGTCGACGTCGTAGACCACGAGCTGATCACCCTGCAACCATACGGAAACCCCCTTCTGCAGCCGCGGCGGCACGGTGGCGACCCGCACGCGACCGCCCCGCATTTCAACAGACAGCCGTGGCTCCCCCTTTATGACTTCACGAGGCACATCTTGGGAATCCACGAATACGCGTGGGTGCCCAACGAGCGCGAGCCAGGCGCGGGCGTCGATCTCCTCGCTGATCTCCGCATAGCCGAAGGAGTAGGTGCGCTCCTGACGAGCATGGGCCGCGACGCTTTGGTCTTCACGTGGCAGGGCCGCAACAGTCGGGCTGTCTCCGAGCAGATGCTTGACGGCAAGCTTGCGCCCCTTGGTCCAGCGACCATTGGCTGCGCGCTTCTGCAGGAAAGGCTCGATTTTTCCGGATTCAGAACGGTAGCGCCAGACTATCTGCGTGGTCGCACCCGCGAATGCCTCGGTTTCACCAGGCTCTTGGCTCTGGCTCAACGCTTCCAGTCGGTCGAGGGCAAGCTCCCAGGCCTGGCGCGGAGCGCAAGCATCCAGAACAGGCGGGCCGATGCTTGGCGGCGGGGGTGGATCCAGCTTCGGTCCGTAGCGCTGGGATCGCAGGCCTGACAGTTCGAAGAGCTGCCATGACGCTTGCTCGTATTGCTCCGCCAGCCATGCATAGCCCGCGTCTCGACAGTCACGAACGGCCGACGTTGCTTCCTCGAACAACTCCGCGACGTCGAAGCCCGAAGCGTCCAACCGCGCGAGCATCGTCAACCACAAGTGCGACAGAACGTCGTCATCGACGTCCCGAGCGTAGCGGATGCGCGCAGGCACCCGTCCGCTATCCGCGGCCACGACGGCCTCGTGAATTCTAAACGTCTGCTGCAGCGGCGTGCCTCTACGACCCCCTGCTTTCACGAGGCGCGAAGCAAGTTCGCTTTGCGGAGCTCTCCGCAACAGCGCAAGAACGGCGAGCAGCGCCAATACACCGCAGTGACCCGTCTTTTTGGAGCGTGACCATGACTCCGCCTCCCTCGCAGCTTCTTCGTAGCGGCCTTCAACGACAGCTAGCGCGGCGCGGATGGGGCCCTGCGCGCCAGCCGCCAGCGGCGCCTCCGCCAGGGCGCGAAGCACCGCGACCTCGCCCGTCAGTACCGCGACCCCCGCAAAGGCTTGCACCGTGGCTTCGGTCGCCCCATCGAGCGGTCTCAAGTCGCGGCAGATCTCTCGGAATAGTCCCTGATTCCGAGTGGCAGTGCGCTCGAGGCCGACAAGGGCAAGTTCCAAGAGGCGAGCTCGAAGCGGTTCTGGCAACGAACCAAACCAGGCGCTGTCATGCGGGTCAGTCACCTCCGCCGCCAACTTCGCGGCCCGGTGGCAATCGGCGTCGACGGCCTGCTCCAAGCTAGCGAGGGCAGCATCGGGCGTACTGAAAATGGCCAATCGGGCGACGCGGAGGGAATCCGGGTAGTGCCAGGGGCTGCGCCAGCTGGCGTAGGGAGAGGCATGGCAACCAGCTGTCATCAACCTGGCAACGTCACCCCGCTGCCCTGCCCAACGCAACACGGTCGAGCCAACGCGGGGCGCGCAGTCGAACCAGCGCCCGCTCGATTCCTCGACCAGCTTCTGTCGCATGAGGGGCAGCACGACTCTTCGGCGGAACGAGGTGGTCGACCACGCTCGCTTCGCACTCTCTCGCTCTCCCAGCTGTTGCATGAGATCGCACCAGTGCGTCACCTGCAAGGTTCCGTTCATCGCGAGCATCACGAGTGCCGTGCATTGCTCGCTCGGGAGCGCGGGTAGCACTGCTAGCGCTGGTGAGACCGGTCCCTGCTGCATGCCGCAAGCGGTTAGCCCTGTCAGAAAAGCGGGGCAACCCTCACCACGCGGCGAGTATATTCTTTGCTCGAGAGCACGTTTTGGGACATGGCTCTCCGATGGTTCTTCGTCAGTCGTCGCTTGGCGTGATCTGTGGGAGGACGCCGCCAGGTCGGTTCGGCTCGAGATGTATCGCAGCGCCGCCGGCGAGATAGCTATCGGGCGTTCGATTGTCGCTGAGCAGTGTGAGAACTTCCGCCTGAAACGCTGTTAGCGGCATAGCTTCGCGCCTTTCTCCCAGCCTCGACGGCCGCCGAAGCGCATCAGTCGCTCGGCAACCCACGGGACATCCTCCAGCGTGACGATGTACTCGGGATCGTTGGACCAAAAGCACGCCGCATGAAACTCGCGATACGCCCTCCTCGCCTCGCGCACCTTCACCATCTCCCGAGCGGCGTCGGGACTGAGCTTTCGGCGACTAGCTCGACCGCCTCGCCGTCCGAGCTCCTGGAGGTAGCCTTTTACTCTAGGATCCACTCCATTAACGTAAGCCGTTTACGATAGATTGCAAGTATTTTCAATTACTTATCGGCGTCATGAGCCTATACACCACTCAACACAAGCGACGAGGCCCCGGACGAGTCAGCAGGGAGTTCGATGAGGGACCTAGGACCACCCCAACTTCTGCGCCAAGTCCCTTGGTTGGTTTGGGGTCGGTTCACTTAGCGGCATTGGGCCCCTACTCCCGAGATAGGTAGTTCGACAACTCTGGGGGGTTTCCCGGCAGAGCCGCCGCACTGCAACAGAGCCGACATCTCCTACCCGTGAGTGCCGCGGCCAACGATTCCGCGCAGGGCGTAAAAGTCCAACAACTCCCGCCGCGTGCTGCCGATGGGTGCGGGCGTGCCCAGACTCCGCCGCTCGTCGCCCATCGTCCCTGGTCACTTCCCGATCCGAGAAGGCCACGCGGACGCAGGATTCTTGACTGTACCCTCTCAAGGGGTACAGTAGTGGATCTTGAGATATCCAAGACCGCTGAGAAGCAGCTTGCCAAGGTGCCGCAGCACATCCTGCGCAAGTTCGCCCTTTGGGCAGACCTGGTCACCAACGAGAGGCTCGAGGCAGCACGCGCCGTTCGAGGATTTCGGGACCATGCCCTGGAAGGGCGTTGGCGAGGATACCGCGCGATCCGGCTCAGCCGTGCGTACCGGGCGATCTACATCGTTCGGAGAAGCGGGCGAGTCGAAGCGGTGCACGTGGAAGAAGTGAACAAACATGACGACTAAGCGTGTTTCCAAGAAGTCGAGCACTGCTCTCTCCCGGCTGGAAAAGATGATGGGCGCGCCGCTGTCTCTCGGAGGCGCTCTGTCCGCGCTGCGACAGAGCGAGGGCGAGAGTCTCGCCGTCTTCTCCGAGCGACTGGGTGTTTCCCGCTCGCACCTCAGCGACATCGAACACGACCGTCGCGCCGTGAGCCCGGAACGTGCGGCCAAGTTCGCCAAAGCGCTCGGCCACAGCGAAGCCCAGTTCGTGAGGCTCTCCCTCCAAGACCAGGTGCGAGGTGCTGGCCTGAAGCTCCGCGTCGACGTGAGCGCTGCCTAGGACGCGCAGCAGACCCTTAGAGCGGGGTGGGCGGCAGGCTGCCGGCGTCGCGCCGCCGGACGCTTGGATATGCCGCCGGCGCAGTGCCTTGGGATTGACCGCGCCTGGCGGGCCGTACATTCATGTCTCATCCCCGGTCGAGCCCGAACTCGACTTTCTCAGGAGCCGGGAACATGGGGTTCGAGCACCTGGCGTACACGGCCTCCGAGCCTGGCGTCATCGCGAAATGGTTCAGCTGGCTGCTCTTCGAGATTGGAACCGAGGAAGCCATCAGCGTGCTGCGTCAGTACACACAATCCCAAGACCCCGCAGTCGCCACCGAGATGCGCTACCGCTCGAGCAAGTTGAAGAGTGGTCCATGAGGGGGCTTCAAGCTCGATACAGATCTGCCAGGTCGTGCCATTGGCCGGGGGGCAGTTTGCCGCGAGGCTTCTTTCGGAGGAAGAAGCGTCGACCGACGCTGGCCCCCCGGTCGTTGTCGTACTTGGCGGCACGGGTTTCCAACTCCGCGTGCAGCGCCTTCGGCGAACGGACGGTAGCCCACTTGCATTCGCCGAGATCGGTCCATCCATCGTCTCGAAGCCCGACCACGTCTATCTGGACGTCTCGATTCCAGTACTCCCCGACTTCGAACGAGGCCGTGATCCCTTCCCGAGCGTAGAGGTGGGGAAGCGCCTCGCGACACAAGCGTTCGAAGCAGGAGCCGAAGTAAGCGTCGAGTTCGGGTTTGATGCGATCTCGAAACGCACGTGCTGGACCCATGTGCTGGATGTAGCTGTTGTTGGGAAAGACGAAGCGGAACCAGAAGCGAAGCAACGGGTCGTCTAGGATGAAGCGAACGTCACGGGCAGCTGGCGTGCGCGAAGTCAGGGGGTAGCGGCGCGCTACGTACCCCAGCTCCACCAATTGTTGCAGATAGTAGTGAAGGCTCCGCTCCTCCACCCCGCTCGCAGACGCGATGTTTTTGGCTGTGCGCTTTCCCGAGGCAATTGCTCGCAAGACTGCTTGGTAGTTTTGAACGTCGCGCAGCTCCTCACGTAGTAAGAACTCCGGTTCGCGGTGCAAGGGCGCAAACTCGCTCAATAGCTGTTCTTCCAGGTTCTTCTCGAAGGACACGGAGGTATCAAACATCCGGAGATAGAGCGGAATGCCTCCGCAAACGAATCGGACTCGCGCCTTGTCCACTAGAGACCACCCGCGATGAAAACGCGCCGCTTCGATGTGCTCGAAGGGTTGGAGCCGGATCTGCGCGGTGCGCCGCCCAAACAAAGGGCTCTTCTGCCCCAGCACTTCACGCTCCATGAATCCAATGAAGGAGCCGCACAACACGAGCATCACTCGGCCGGAGTTCCTCCAACGTCGATCCCACAGCTCTTGCAGCACGGAGGGGAGCTCGGGGCTGCCTTCCACGATCCACTGGAACTCGTCGAGGATGAGCAACAGTTTGCCGGACCCCTGATGCTGCTCTTCGATCGCGACGAGCAGCTCCTTCCAGGTTCCCGAGAACCGGTCCAGCAGTGGTTGCTTCAGCGCAACCGCGGCTTCACGGGCAAACTCCGCCATCTGCAGCGCTGCGGGCGCTTTCTTACCCAGATAGTAGACCGCCGGTTTGTTTTCGGCGTGCTTGAGCAGCAGCTCGCTCTTGCCAACGCGACGTCGTCCGTACACTGGCACGAAGGCGCCCTCAGGGCTCCCCCATGCCTGCTCGAGCAACCGCAGCTCTCGCTGGCGACCGACAAACATGGCCCCAAGATAATCAACAAGTCAAGACTCGTCAAGTTACGACTAGTCAAGTCTAAACTTGACGACTTCCGCGAATCCGTGCGCCGCTGCCGTGCCGCCGGACGGGGCGGGCGCGCATCGCAGGCGCCGCGCCGAACTGTCGATGACGGGGGGAGTGCACCATCCCCCAAAAAACCAGCTAGGCCGAAGCGGAGACTCAGCCGCCCAGGCCGGCCAGCTCGAAGCGGTACATGAAGCCCAAATTCGCGCCGATGTTCGTGATCGAACCGGACCCGGGAGCGCAAGCGTCGAGGACTTCCCCGCCGTGGCGGTAGGCGCTGATGTGGCCTTCGGCGAGGAAGGCGAAGCGGCGGGCCACGTCGATGTCCAGGCCTGCGCCGCTGCTCAGGGAAAGACCCGGTCCGTCGCTGGCCGAACACGCGAAGGTCGGACCGGGGCCAAACGTGGTTGCCGGGCGGGCGCCGTTTGCGTCCAGGTGTTGATTCGACAGGCCGAGGCCCAGGTGCATGTACATGCCCCAAGCGTCGCCGCGGATCGGGTAGACCCGAGCGCCCAACATCAGCGCGTCGAGATCGCGCTGCACGCGTAGTGTCGCCGCACCGGTTTTCGTGCGCTCGCCGCCCTCGCCGACCCGCTCGTAACGCAGGCCGAGGCTGAACAAGCGGCTGGGTGCGAACCAGGCCCCGACTCCGTAGGCGAGATCGACGCGCTCATGCTCTGCGAACTCCGGGTCGAGTCCACCGCCGAGTCGCGCGACGACTCCAGTGCCCAACTGGAAACCCAACGTCGTTGGATCGTATTTCTGGTCCGGTGCGGGCGGCGTAGAAGGTGCGGCTTCGGGATCTCTAGCCGACTGCAACGTGGCTGAGCTCTTCGACCCGAGCGAGGGCGCTTGGCTCTTCGACGCGGGCGAAGGCGCTTTCGACGAGGACGCTGACTTCTTCGCCGGCACAGTGGCGCTCGAGGTGGACCCTTCGGTCACAGCGTCTGGGGTCGACGACTGCGCCGCAACCTGGGGCGCAACGGCGAGTAAAACCACCACGACCCGACGGGACCCCATGCTCGGGACTATCGCGGCAGCGCGATGGCGGGGCAAATGGCTTAGGGCAGACTGCCAAGTGGGGACAGGCGACGCACGCAGCCGCGCACACGAGCCGGAAGTCGCGAAGTGACGATGACGTGCCGAACCGGGGAGGCGACCGCGAGCAGCAGAACGCTGAGCAGCAGCACGGCGGAAGGCAGGGGTCCAAAATGGGCGAAAAGAGGCTCAAACATGGATTTTCCTCGGAACTCGGGCCAACCTGAGCATGATGACGCGACGTGTCAATCCCCAGCTGGTTGAGATTGACAGTCCGGCGACCGGCTGACAGATTCCGCCGCGGAGAGATGACCGAGTGGCCGAAGGTGCCTGATTCGAAATCAGGTGTACCCGTGAGGGTACCGTGGGTTCGAATCCCACTCTCTCCGCCCGGGCCTACTTGGCTCGGCCGTGGGCTCTGATTAGAGAACGCGGCGCGACCTCGCTCGAGGTGGCAACAGGAGACGTGACCGAGTGGTCGAAGGTGCATGATTGGAAATCATGTGTACCGGCAACGGTACCGAGGGTTCGAATCCCTCCGTCTCCGCTAGCAATCTTCCCGATCAACGGGGACCGAACCGCGCGTGTTGACAAGCCCGACCGTGTGCCTGGAAAATCCCAGCGACGCTGTTCCAGCCAAATTTAAGTGTCTTGACGGTCAGAAGGACGGCTGAGACAGTGTAGGTGAGTGTCGGTGAAAGGGAGCAAGGCTCCCACCTCAACCCAAGGCAGGTCACCCATGAAATTGCTCGCTGTAGGAGTGCCAGGAGCGGCAAGACCACTGCGTGACGGACGACGGCTCGGCCTGTCCGCAGTTGTCTCCGCTACCTCCAGGTTGGTGCCCCAACGGCACCGTCGTGAAAGGCGCTGATTCCTTCATCACGTCGAGCGACGGCAAAGAGTGCCAGATGCCCAGCGTGTACTGCGTCACAAGCGACGGCGGCGCCTGCCCGCAGCTGTCTCCTCTGCCGCCGGACTACTGCCAGGACGGCAAGATCGTCAAAGGCGCACCCTCTTTCATTCCGTCGGCGGACGGCATGGAGTGCGAGTTGCCCAGCGTGCACTGCGTCAGCAACGACGCCAACGCCTGCACCGCGCCAGCCTTCTGTGCTGATGGCACGGTGGTTTCTGAAACCAAGTTCGAGAGCGGCACGGGCAACTTCGAATGCACCAAGTCGGAGCAGCACTGCCTGACCAACGACTTCGGCGCCTGCCCGCAGATTTCGCCTTTGCCCCCCGGCTACTGCCCGAACGGCACGGTCGTGAAGGGCGCGGACTCCTACATCTCGTCCGCGGATGGCAAAGAATGCGCAATGCCGAGCGTGCATTGCGTCACCAACGACGGCAGCGCTTGCCCGCAATTCACGCCGCTGCCGCCGGACTACTGCAAGGACGGCCAGATCGTCCAAGGCGCGCCCTCGTTCATCAGCTCCAGCGATGGCATGGAGTGTCAGATCCCGAGCGTGCACTGCGTCTCGGGCACCTGTTCCTGAGCCGCTAGTCTGAGTGCCCCTGCCGTGACATCACGGCAGGGACTTCATTTTCCGCGCAGTCGCTCGACGGCGTCGCGAAACGCGTTGGCGCCCAGCTCTTGCCGATCGACTAGAGATGGGCGCCCCAGGCGCTGCGCAACCTGCTGCATGTGCACGGCTTCACGCTCCAGGCGATCCGCTTCGCGCTCCAGTGCCTGAATCACGAGTTGCTTCTGATCTTCGGGTTGGTCCGCCCACGACATGATGTCAGCCCTCTTCCGGCTGCTCGGGAGTCCAACGCAAGCGCGGCTTGCGCGCCGCTCGCGCTTCGTCCAGGCGCCCCAACCGCGTGAGGTGGGGTGCGCCTTTGACCAGCTCTGGGTTTTCCTCAGCTTCCCGCTTGATCGCAGCCATGGCCCCGACGAAATCGTCGATGGTCTGTTTGGTCTCCGTTTCCGTTGGTTCGATCATCAGCGCCCCCCGCACCACCAACGGGAAGTAAACCGTCGGTGAGTGATACCCATAATCGAGCAGTCGCTTGGCCAGGTCCAGCGTCTTGACGCCAGTGCTGGCCTCCAACCCCTTGTCCGTGAACACGGCCTCGTGCAGGGGAGGACTATCGAAGGCGATGGGGAAATGCTCGCGCAGCCGCGCCACCAGATAGTTCGCGTTGAGCACAGCCATGTCGCTGACTGCTTTGAGGCCCTCGGGGCCCAGCTCCCGAATGTAGGCGTAGGCCCGCACCATCATCCCGAAATTGCCGAAAAAAGAACGTACCCGTCCGACGCTGTGGGGACGATCGGCATCGACCACGAAGGCGTCTCCCTCCGAGCGCACCACCGGACCGGGCTGATAGGACTCCAGGATCTTCTTGAAGGCGACAGGCCCCGAGCCCGGACCGCCTCCGCCATGGGGCGTGGTGAAGGTCTTGTGCAAGTTGAATTGCATGACGTCGACCCCAGCATCGCCAGGCCGCGCACGCCCAAGAACGGCATTGAGATTCGCGCCGTCGCCGTAAACCAACCCGCCGCAGTCGTGCACCAGCCGGGTCAACTGCGGCATCGCGCTCTCGTACAGCCCCAGCGTGTTGGGGTTGGTGATCATCAGCGCCGCAACGTCCCCCTTGGCTTTGTCGAGGGCGGCGGCAAGGGTCTCGACTTCCACGATGCCTTGGGGGCCTGCGGGAAACGGCACCGCATCGAAACCATTGAGCGTGCAGCTCGCCGGGTTGGTGCCGTGGGCGCTGTCGGGGATGAAGACCTTCTTCGGGCTGCGACCGTTCGCGAGGTGGTGCGCGCGGATCATCATCAACCCGGTCAGCTCGCCCTGCGCACCGGCGGCGGGCTGCAAGCTCACGCCGTCCATGCCAACAATCTCCGCCAGAATGCGCTCCAAGCGCACCATGAGCTCCAGAGCACCTTGGCAGAGCTCCGGGGGGGTCAGGGGATGCAGGCCCGCGAACCCAGGCAGGCGAGCCGCCCACTCGTTGACCTTGGGGTTGAACTTCATGGTGCACGAACCCAGCGGATAGAACTGGGTATCGATGCTGAAGTTCCACTGCGAGAGGCGGACGAAATGCCGAAACGCTTCGGGCTCGCTCACTTCGGGCAAACCCGGGGGCTCAGCGCGGTTCAGAGTGCCAAGCTCGCTCGCTAGATCTACTGCGGGTACATCCAAGGCGGGCAGGGAAACCCCTGTGCGACCGGGAGCACCACGTTCGAAAATCGGGGGCTCTTCAAAACTCAGTCCACGAGACGCCTGATCCGGCACTACTCACTCCAACGGCGCGTCGAGGCCGCCACCTTCGTCGTCGCTGCCGCCTTCGTCGCCACCTTCAGTGTCGCCGCCGCCTTCGGTTGCTCCGCCACCGCCACCCTTCGGTGCGCCTTCGCCTTCGTCCCAGCCGCCACCGCTACTTCGGCCTTCGAGTTCGTCGGGCATCACGCTATCGGGATCCGACGCCATGTTCTGTTGCTTGACGGCTTCCCACTTTTGGCCGGTCTCGTCGGTTTTGAGACCCCACTCTCCGTCGATCACGTGCGCTTCGCCCTCTTTCGGGACCTTGTACACGAAGTAGCCACGCCCGCTCGAACCGGCGGCAGCGCCGACCATACCGATGGTATGCTCCTTCCACTCGTACTTGAAGAGATTGCCGGTCACCTTGCCGCTCATCTCTCCCCACTTGTCACCCGCGGTCACGCGCCACTTGCCGCTGATGGTGTCGCCTTCCTTCACTAGATGAAGGTAGCCATACGTCTTGCTGAAGTAGACGCCGGTCCAATCGCCACCCACGGGCATGTCACCCGCTTTCACAGCCGCGACTTTGGGGCCTTCTTTGGGGCCGCAATGAGCCATGCCTAGGCTCAGGGCTGCGGCAGTCAACGTGACGAAAAAGAACCCGTTCCTGGGGGTGCTGAGGCCGAACATGCGCGGGACTCTAGCACGGGGTCCGAGCTTCACTCACGGGGGAAAAAGCCCGACCGGGCGTTGGCGAGCAGCGAGAAAAAGCCAATGAAATCAGGGAGTCGTCGAGCTGCCACTCGAGTTCCAAGACCGCCATGGGCCGCCCCGCCAGGGTCGTGGGCAGCTTCACCGCGCATTTGGCCGTGACCAGCCACAGCTCCACCCTGGGGCTGGGCCGACGGGGTACCGGGGCCACATGATCTGCCGCAAGCCAGATGGGGTCGACGTCGATGTTGTGCTCCCGGAGCATTTGCAGGATGCGCGATGGCCGCGCCACGCCGAAGCAAGCTCCGAGCTTCATCCGCGCCAAGGCATCGGCGCCGATGAGTTGCCCATCCGGCGTGCGCGCTCCGAAGAGGCGACAGCGCAGTCGGAACCTGGGTCGCCCGCTAACCTGAAGGGGCGCAGCTTCCGAATGCGTCACACAAACCGTGGCGTCGCACGCCTGAAGGAGTTGTGCGGGCGCCGCTCGCAGATCCCCCGCTGGCGGACAGCGGCCAGCGCCCCAGGGCTCCGCGCCATCCAGCGCAAGCAGCGACAACTCCAAACGTTTCGATTTCGTCTGGAGCAATCCATCGACCACGACGACATCCGCAAAGCTAGCGGCGTATGCAAGCGCGGTACTTCGATTGGGGCCCACGAACACTGGGACCTCCTGAGCGGAGAGGACCCGCGACAACATCAGCGCCTCGTCTCCAACGCGACTAGCAAGCGCGTTGACCCCCACGAGCTGCGCTGCTTTGACGCGCTGGGGATAGGTCGACGCAACCACGCCAACGCGCAGCCCTCGACGCCTGAGCCCGCTCGCCAAGGCTTGGGTCAGAGGCGTCTTGCCCGAGCCCCCGAGCACGGCGCCACCCACGCCGATGACCTTGATGCCTGGGGGCAGAATCACAGGGCGGCTCGGCGACGCCAAACGCTGCCACGCCCAAGCCCCCGCGGACGGGAGCCGCCCGCCGAGCTGGCCGTTTTCCAAGGTTTCCGCGAGGCGGCGCCGCAGGCTGCGAAGGATCATGCGGACTTGAGTTCGGCCCCAAGGGCTTCGCCCAGTTCGACCGCTTGCGACGTGCTGCTCGGCCACGCCGCTTCGGTGCTGCTCGTGCGCAGGCGAGTCCCATCGGGCTCGGCCAGCAGGCCTCGCAAACGCATGCGGCCGTCCGCTTTTTCCGCATAGGCCGCCACGGGCAGCTGACAACTGCCTTCGACAGCGCGCATCACTCCGCGCTCGGCGTACACCCGCAGCGCCGTCAATTCGTCCTCCAACTTCTTCAAAAGCTGTCGTGTGACGTCATCTTCCTCTCGGATCTCGATTCCAAGAGCTCCCTGGCCCACCGCGGGCAGACACTGCTCCGGCTCCAGGAGCTGAGTGCCTCGCTCGGCCAGATCCAAGCGCACCAAACCCGCCTGCGCCAGAATGATCGCGTCCGCCACGCCTTCGGACAGTTTGCGCAAACGTGTATCCACGTTTCCGCGCATGGGCAGCACTTCCAGATCTGGGCGAAGCAGCGCGAGTTGGACTCGACGTCGAAGAGAGGAAGTGCCTAGACGCGCTCCTTTTACCAGAGCCTCCAAAGGCTGTCCGTCGCGAGTGATCAACACATCCCGCGCGTCTTCGCGCAGCGGGATGCAGCCGAGCGCCAGGCCGGGCGCGAGATCCGCGGGCACGTCTTTGATGGAATGAACGGCGAAGTCGGCTCTGCCGTCGAGAAGCGCTTCTTCGATCTCCTTGATGAACAAGCCCTTGCCGCCGATCTCGCTGAGAGCGCGGTCCTGCACCCGGTCGCCGGTGGTGACGACGTGCAATTCTTCCAATTCGAGGCCCGGGTGCGCCTCCCGCATTTTCTGCATGAACGCCCGGGTTTGGGCGAGTGCCAGCTTACTCTTGCGTGTGGCAACCGTGAGTTTGGTCATCTCGACGTGGCACGCTCACAGAACGGCCCGATCGCGTCAATCACCGATCGCTGCCCGTTGCGCGCGGCCGAGGGGCGAGCGGTTTTTCTTCGTCTTGCTCTGTCTTGGAAGGAACCGACCGGCTCAGGGGCTCGGCATCGTCGTCTTCACCGCTCGAGAATAGCTCTTCCAACAGTACGGCTAGTTGGTCCGCGCGTTCCGGCTCGATTCGCTCGCCCGAAGCTCGCCGCCGCAGGCGCTGAGTGGGCGTGTGCAGTAGCTTGTTGATCGCTGCATCCAGCATGTCCTTGAGCGCCGCGCGGTCATCGCCCTCGAGATGCTTCAATCTGCTGCGCAAACTCTTGTCGAGCTCCTTGCCGAGGATGGCGGCGAATTGCGCTCGCAAAGTGACGATGGCCGGAGTGACCAACTCCGCATCCGCCCAGCGCTCCCAACCCGCGGTTTCGTCCCGCACGATCTGTTCCGCTCGGTCCGCTTCCTTGGCGCGGGACGCCAGAGTCTCGGCCACGACCTTGGAGAGGTCGTCCACGTTGTAGAGGAAGACCCCGTCCAGATCTTCGACGCCAGGGTCGACGTCTCGGGGCACGGCGAGATCGATGAAAAACAGGCTGCGACCTTTGCGCTTCCGGCGCAGACCGGCGACGAGTCTCTGGGGCACCACGTAGCCCGGCGCACTGGTGCCGGTCACCACGACGTCAGCCATGACCAGCGCGTCGTCCATCCGCTCCCAGCTCATGCCTTCGCCGCCCACGGCTCGGGACAGCACCGACACTCGCGCTGCGTTTCGACCCACGACAATCAATCTGCAGCCGGCATTTTTCAGCAACTTGGCGGCGGTCTCCGCCATTTCGCCGGAGCCGATCAGAACCACCGTATGCCCCTTCAGTTCCCCGAAGATCTGCCGCGCCAGGTCCACCCCAACGCTGGGCACACTCACTTGGCCCGCGCCCACGCTGGTCTCCGTGCGCACGCGCTTCGCGGTGCGCAGCGCCCGGGGCACCGTGCGGTGCAGGCAGCGCCCCACGGTTCCGGCGCGACGCGCCACTTCGAAGGCGTCTTTAACCTGACCCAGGATCTGCGGCTCCCCCAAGACGAGGGAATCCAGGGACGACGCGACGCGGAACAGATGGCTCACGGCGTCCGCGCCTGCATGCACGTAGAGGTGTTTCTTGACGCCTGGCGCTATCTTGCCGAGCGCTTCGACGGCATCGTTCGCGGTAGCATCCAAGGATGCACCCTCGGCGCTTGCCGCCGCGACGAGTTCCACGCGATTGCAGGTGCTGACGAGCATGGCTTCGCCCACATGAGGCTGCACCAGGATCTCTTTGAGGGCGTTTTCGACTTGATCCTTCGAGAGCGCGATTTGCTCTCGCACCTCGATGGGCGCCGTACGGTGGCTCAGTCCAACGACGACGATCACCCGGCACCTCCGCTGCCGGAGCGCGCCACGTAGATCAGCATGACAAGCACGACACAAAGGACCCCCGCCAGGGTGCCGTAGGCGGAGCGACGACCGCGCCAGCCGGCCAAGGCGCGCATGACGAGCACGAGCGCCACCAGAATCCAGGTGGCGTAGCCCAGCGCTGCTCGAATCGCCTCCGCACTCGTCGCACTTCCCAACTGCGCCGCAAAAACCGCACCCGTGACGATTCCGAAGGTCAGCAGCGGAAAGCCGGCGAGCAACAGCCGGTGCTCGGCGCGATCGAGGGAATCCAAGGGTGGGAGCCTCGCCACCAGCCCTGTCATTCGCTTCTCTTTGAGGCGGCGTTCTTGAACCAAGTAAAATACGCCGGCCGCACCGGCAAGCAGGAACAAGCCGACACCGAGCAGGTTCGAAGTGATGTGGAGCGCCAGCAACCAGCGGGACACACCCGCAACTGCGGGCTGGGCCTCCACGAACTGGGCGCCGACCAAGAACGACAATGCGAGCGGAGAAACGACCGCTCCAATGGCGTGCATTTTGCCGCGGTTGGGCATGAACAAGAACGCCACGACCGCGATCAGTGCACTCAAGCTCAGTGCGAAATGCAGCGACTCTACCGGACAGATCCGTGACAGCAGGCTGGCCGTCACGACATGAGTCCCGTGCAGCAGCGCACCAAGACCCAAAGTGGCGGGCCCCCAGGTCTTGGCTAGAGGTGCGTTGTCCTTGCGAGCCAAGTCCAAGAAGAACAGCGTGGTGGCGACGGAGTACATCACCACGCCCAGCATGAACGCCGCAGTGGCTAGTTCTGTCATGGGCGGCTATTCCAAATTCTGCATCAAATAGTGGGCGAGCAACTGCTCGTCGCTGGTGGGCGAGGCACTCGCAGGCGGTGGTGCGCTCCGCGCTCGGTGCTCGGAAAAGCTTCCCACCGGCGTGCCCATGAAGCCAGGAATCACTTCGTAGGCCAGGTCCCCCATGATCATGGAGGTGCCCAGCAGTTCCGCACCCAACTCCGTTAGATAGGCCACGCTTTTCACGCGGCCGACGAGTTCGTACTCGTCCAGGCCACCGGTGACCTCAGCCAGCACTCGCACTGCTTCCACGACGCGGTAGCGACGCCCCTCCCCTTGGATGACCACTTGGCCGTCCAGGAAATCGACGCGCCCAGTGCCCATCCATTGGTCCAGGGCGTCTTGGGGAAAGAAGATGCGGTTTGGCCCCATGACGTTCGGGCCAAGTGTACCCCGTCCGCCCCAAACCCGAAAACCCTTACGCACGGGTTGGGCAGCGAGTTCTGCAAGAGCTGCGCGCCTGCCCCTGCCGTCAGTATCCGCGTCGGGAAACGGCTCGGTCGCCAGGCTCGATCTCACGGTGAGATGCGGTCACCATCGCGATGGAGCTGTACTTCTTGGCGCGCAGTACGCGTAGCTCACCAACGACCTCTTCTGGGAACTTCTTCTCGTTGCCCTTCAAGGGCGTCGAGTCGGTGCGCGCGGCCTCGGGAGTATCTTGGCGCACTCGGGTGCGTGCAGCCTTACTGGCCGACTTCAACGTGTGACGCCAGGCATCACCCTTCTTCACCACGAACAGGCGATTGCCCGCGGACAGCCCATCTTCCGTGCCACGGTCGATGAACACGACCTGGTTCTGCCCGTAGATCTCGTGGGGGTAGATGCTGGTGAGCACGCGTGCCCAGCGGTTGACCGTGGCGGGTCGCGGCGGCACGACGTCGAAGCGACGACCGACAGGACCGACCAGCGCCCCGCGCTCGACGACGTCTGTGGACTCGATGATTCGAGCTCGGGCGACGCGGGATTTTTCATTCCAGTGGTCGACGCGAACCGTGCCCTTGATTGCGATGATCATGCCTGGGGGTCGTCGGGCCCCCTTGACGCGTTCGGGTTTGCGCACCGGTCGGAACAACGTGAGCTCTTGGCCGATCTTGACGTCGTGGTTTGGCTTGATCTGCAAGTACACGTTGTTGCCTTGGGAAAGCAGCATCTGCTCTTCCCGGGAGCCGACCAATTCGCCCCACACTTCCCGCGCCGGGTCATCGATCATTCCCTGACCCCGAAGGAACACCGTGTTGCGTGGTACCGCTGGACGCCGATCGACGAAGCCACCGGCGCCCGTGCCGAGCAGGTTGGCGCTGTCGCGCAGGCCATCGCCGAAGCGACGCATGCGCAGCTGGTCGCCGGGGTGAATCCAATGCGGGTTGGTGACCTGAGGGTTGTAGCTCCAGATTTTCGGCCAATTCCAGGGATTACCGTAGTAGCGACCGCTCAAGTCCCACAGGGTGTCGCCCTTCTTGACGGTGTGGATCGCGGGCACACTCATGGCGCGGTTGCCCAGAATGGCCGTCGAGCCTTTGCCGCCCCGAACGACGCCGCCTTTGCTGGGAGCGTTGAGATCGAAGCCATCCGCAGACCGCGATGTGTCCGTCGTGGCCCGGGAACTCGATGGCAGGTAGTTGTCTGAGCCGGGTGCCGGCGCGCCATAGCCCGGAGGCGGGACGGTCGTCTGAGTGACCGTGGTCGACCCGGGCGTCACCACCACGTTGCCGCTCCCGGACGGCACGACCACGCTGCCCGAGGGTGGCCCCTGCTGGGCGTGCGCTGACCCGACGAGAGTCAGCATCCCGATGGCAGTGAGAATGGGCGCGCGTCGCATGGCAGATCCTTTCACTGATCTTGGCGCAGCTGGGCCAGTCGTGCACCTTCAGGACGCACGAACAGCGCGCCTTCCTTGCCGCGAAGTTTGATGGTCGGGCGGGGTTTGTCGTCGTCCGCGGGCTCTTTTGGCTCGCCCGCCTCGGCGGCTGAACCGTCAGGAGTCAGCTTGATGACTTTGAGCGGGGGGCGCTCCACCCGCTCCTCCTTCGCCGGCGCTTTCTTCTTTTTCGCGCTGGTGTTCTTCGGCGCGGCCTGCTGCATTTCGAGGGCCATCAGCCGCTCTCCGACCCGGTCTTGGGAGTTCTGGAGGCGGGTGATTTCCTCGCGCATCTCCGTTAGACGTTTCTGAATCTTGTCTTTGTCAGATCCGCAGCCAGAAAGGAGTGCGGCGGCGGTGGCGAGGGCGCAAATGGCGACAAAGCGATGGTGCATCTCCCCCATCGTAGAGGCACCGGGAAAAGCAGGCAAAAATCCGGCCATTTTGCCGGCGAAGCCATCGCGTCCGCCACCTTCTGGACGGTCCTCTCTCTAGGGGTTACGGTGGGTTCCGTGGGTTTTTCACGCGCGAAAAGGAAGGTCGGGCGGCGCCTGAGGCGCAAGATCGACCTCAAGAAGACCCTCTTCTTGCTGCCGAACATGATCACCCTCGCCGCAGTGTTCTGCGGCTTCAATGCGATTCGTCTGGCTGGGGGCGCCCAAGGTGGTGGCGAGGACCTGCATCGAGCCGCGGTCCTGCTCATCTTCGCGATGCTCTTCGATCTCCTGGACGGGCGTGTAGCCCGGCTCACCAAGACCGAAAGCGCATTCGGCCTGCAGCTGGACTCCCTGGCAGACATGATCTCCTTCGGAGTCGCGCCGGCAATCCTCGTCTACCAGTGGGTGCTCTACCGTCATCCCCTGCCCGGCCTGATCGTCGCGTTCATGTTCGTCGCCTGCGCAGCCGCCCGGCTCGCTCGCTTCAACGTGCTTTCGTCCGCCCCCGGCGGAGCGCCAGTCAAGCCTGGCAAGTACATGTTGGGGCTGCCCACGCCACCGGCATCCGGCATCCTGATCTCTCTGGTGGTCGCGGACTCAGCCGTGGGCGGCGCCATCGGCCAGGAGCCGCATACCCTGGTGCTGTTCGTCGTGACCGTGGCCGTGAGTCTATTGATGGTCTCGAATGTGCGTTTTCGCTCCTTCAAGGATCTGTCCCTCAATCCGGGCACCGTGCTGCTCGTCTTGTTCGTGATCGGCTCCAGTGCATTCGTCTGGCAACGCTACAAGCCGCAACTAGTGCTGATCTGGTTGCTGTCCGTCTACGTGTTCTTGGGCATTGCCGAAACGGTGCGGATGCTGGGCAAGAGGTTGCGGGACGCCCGATCCCACCGGGACAGCTTGCCGCCCACCGTAGCTGAATGAGCGCACAGCCTTGGCTTGGTCACTACGTGTCCTGCTGCTGATCTGCGGGCTGGTACTCGGCGCCACCGGGTGTCGCTGCGGCTCGGGTTCCGGCGACAAGCCAGACCCCACGGGCGCCAAGCCAGTGAGCGGACAGCTGCCTCCCCTCGAGCTCCGCGACGACACGGAGAACCTCTTGCTCACTTGGATTGATGCCAAAGGGGATTTCCACGTGACTCAGAAGGTCACGTCGGTTCCCGAGAAATCCAGAGACGCAGTTCGAGTCGTCGTCACCAACAAGGTGGAAGGCACGGGCGAGCACGTCTACGTCGCCGACTTGCGCAAGAAGCGACCCGACGGCAGCTACCCCGTGAGCACCCTCACCCGAGCCCAGTGGGACGAAAAGGGCGCCGCAAAACGCAAGGCGCGCATGGAAGCCCTGGCACCACCTCCACCTTCTGCCTCCGAAGGCCCCCGGCCGCCTGATCCGGGAATCGACCCCGGCGCCGACGGCGTCGTGGCGATCGTCTACGGCGCCGAGTGGTGTAAGCCCTGCCACGATGCCAAGCGCCACCTGAAGCGCCGGGGCGTGAAGGTCGTGTACAAAGACGTCGAGGCGAGCGAGATCTACAACAGGGAGATGAAGACGAAGCTCGAGCGCCACAATCTGCGCTCGGCGTCCATTCCCATCATCGACATCATGGGCCAGATCCTGGTCGGCTTCGATCCACGCGCGCTGGACCGCGCCGTGGAAGCCGCGAAGAACTCGAAAACCCTTTGAGCGCCCCTCGTGGAATCCCACAAGCTGCTAGCGAACATCTGGCCGTACCTGCCGGTGTTCCGCGTGGTTGCCGAGACGCAGCACCTTCCAACTGCTGCTGAGCGTCTGCATATCAGCCCATCGGCGCTTTCCCGATCAATTCGCCTCATCGAGGAGGGTTTGGGCGAGGAGCTCTTCGTACGCAGCTCTCGACGCATCGTCCTCAACGCCGCTGGGGAGCGATTGCTGCGCACGCTGCGGCTCACGATGGGAAACCTGGAGCGCTCTTTGACTGAAGTCCTCGAGCACGAGTTCTCGGGTGAGTACCGTCTCAGCTCCTTGGGTGTTCTGACGGACTACTTCGTCCTGCCATCGCTACTGGATCTGTCCGAACAACGGCCCGGCGTCATCCCGCGCCTCACAACGCTGTCGTCGATTGAAGCCAATCGGCAATTGGCCAACGGGTTGATCGAATCGGCGTTCTACTACGATGCGACCATGCAAGACGGCATCAGTTGTCGTAAGATCGGGTCACTTTCGAATTCCCTGTTCTGCGGAAAGAAGCACCCGCTCTTCGGCAAAGGCGTCACCACTGACGATCTCCAAGAGTACCCCTTCAGCGTTCCCGCCATCGGCGATCGAGGTACGCCCATGGACAGCTGGCCCGTGGAGCTGTCTCGCAAGATCGGCTTTCAGATCTTGATGCTCTCGACGAACCACCAGGTGGCGCTTTCGGGCCGCTTCGTCTGCGTGCTGCCAGACGTCGTAGCCCAGCCCGATGTCAAAGCTGGCCGGCTGTTTCGCCTCGCGCCCGACGTCGTGCCCGACACCCACGTTTATGCGGCCTGTCGTGAAGAGGACACCACCGCCAGCTTCACCATGGAGGTGATCGAAAAGGTGGAGGCACGCCTCACCAGCGCCCCGCGCCTCGGCGCGGCGAAGGCGAAAAAACCCAGGAAAGCTGGGTCGAAGCGCGGCACCAAGTCGAAGTGAGTTCCGGCTTCGTTGCGTAGAATCGAACGAACTGGACAGTTCATTCTAATGGACGCGGGCGCCGCCGGCACTAAGCTTTGCCGTGTGAAGACGAAGAAAACGATTTCCAAGGCCCCGCATCTGTCCCGACGTTCCGCGCTCGGCGCGTTGGCGGGCACGGCGGGTGTTTTGACGGGTTGCGGCGGTTCCGACGAAGGCAACAACACTCCCGGCGGCGGCTCCGGCGGTCAGGGCGCGTCCGGCGGCGCTAGTGGCAGCGCGGGCAGCGGGGCAAGCGCAGGCTCCGGCGCCAACGCGGGCAGTTCCGGAAGTGCGGGCGCAGCCGGCAGCGGAGGAAGCGCCGGAGGCACGAGCCTGTCCTGCAATCAACCGACGCCGGGATGCAAGATCACCGATGACAACATCCTTGGCCCCTTCTACACGGCAGGTGCGCCGGAGCGAGCCGACATTCGGGACGGCCAGCAGGGCGAGCGACTCATGGTTGGCGGCACCGTCTACGGTTGCGACTGCAAAACGCCGCTAGCGAACGCCCTAGTCGATGTGTGGCAAGCAAACGCAGCGGGCGAATACGACAACGTCGGTTACGTGCTGCGGGGCAAGGTGAAGACCGATAGCCAAGGCCGCTACGAGTTCACCACGGTCCTGCCGGGCTTCTATCTGAACGGCGCGAACTACCGGCCGCGGCACATTCACTTCAAGGTCAGTCACCCAAGTGGCCAGCCCCTGACCACCCAGCTCTATTTCGAGGGTGACCCCAACTTCGGCACGGATTCCTTCTGGAAACCCGGCCTGATCAAAGCGCTCGTGGACGACACGGACGCTGGCGGCAAGCTCAAGCGCTGTACTTTCGACATCGCGCTAGGCTGACGCTCGTTTGGTTTTTTTGGGGATGTGGCGGCCCTGACGTCATCGTTATCGGGGTGAACGCGCTCTAGCGCTTCGGCGCGGCACCATCGGTTACATGGTCCTGGCCTCAAATTGATCCGCGACTGGGTGCGTGTCGGGTCTATGATGGCGGCGACCCATGCCAAGCCAAGAGTCGCCCAATCCCGAGGTGACCGGCCCATTCGCGTTCTTGTCGCGCCGGCGCTACCTGAAGCTATGCCTCGGCGCCGGAGGCGCGGTCTTGTTGGGCGCCTCCGGCCTGGCCGCCCTGCGAGGCAGCGCTCCGGACGTCCCGGGGCTCTCGGTGCTCGGCGCTCACGAGTACCGAACCTTGACGGCCTTGGCCCGCGTGCACCTGCCCGAAGGCGGCGCTTTTGAGCAAGGTGCGGAAGGCTTGGATCTGGCCCGCGCCTTCGACGAATTCCTCGTCGACGAGCCTGCCGAAAACGTCCAGGACTTGCGCCGAGCCCTCACTCTATTCGAGTTCGGGCCGGTGCTCTTCGACAAGCGGCTGAAAACATTCTCTAACCTGTCCGTCGCCGAGCAAGAGGCGCATTGGCGCAGTTGGAGTGAGAGCGACCTGTTGATGCGCCGCCAAGTCGCGTTTGCGTTTCGCAAGTTCTTGTCCTTCGTCTTCTACGACACCCCAGCGGTCTGGAAGCACATCGGTTATGGCGGCCCTTCCCTGTGGGGGATGCCCAAGTGAGTGGTCAGATCATCGACCTGTCCGGGGCGGCGGCACCGCCCCAAATCGACTGCGACATCTGCATCATTGGCTCCGGCTCCGGCGGCGCAACGGCGGCCCGGGTGTTGGCGGAAGGGGGGCGCGACGTGGTCGTGCTCGAAGAGGGCGGAGACTACACCGGCAAGCGTCTGACCCAGCGAGACGGCGAGATGTACTCGGCCCTGTACATGGACCGGGGCGGCCGCACGACCACAGATCTCACGGTGACGGTGCTGCAGGGGCGTGTGCTGGGGGGCGGCGGCGTCATCAACGCCAGCGACGTCGTGCCGATCCCCCACGGGGTGTGGCAGCACTGGAACAAGAAGTTCGGCCTCACTGAGCTGACCGCAGAGCAACTCGCACCTTACGAAAAGCGTGCTCTAGCGGATCTGCACGCCAGCCGAATCACCGACGCACAGGTCAACCCTGCCAACGCCCTGCTGAAGCAGGGGTCGCGCAAGCTTGGCTATGCCGGCGAAGCCATGATGCACAACCGCGTTGGTTGCGCTGGGCTGGGAACGTGCCTCGTCGGCTGCCCGCTCAACGCGAAGAAGAACCCCCGCTTCGTCGCCATTCCCCTCGCCCTTGCCGCCGGCGCTCGTTTCTACACCCGCGCGCAAGCGCGTCGCATTCGGTACGCAGACAGGGAGTTCAAACGGATCCAAGTCCGAATACTGGACGCAAAGGGAGTGCGCCCGGTGGGCCGCACCGAGGTCCGGGCGCGCACGGTCATCCTGGCGGCCAATGCCATCGCTTCCGCCGAACTGTTGTTGCGCTCGGCAGTGGGCAATCGTCATGTGGGGCAACACCTCATGTTGCAGCCCCAACTGCCGATCACCGCGATCTTCCCCCAGAAGGTGACGGCCTTCCGCGGCATCCCCCAGTCTTACGCGGTCACCGAATTCGAACGCGAAGACGACCCAGCTCACGGGCTGTGGGGCTTTCGCATCGAAGGCGTGATGGGCACGCCTGGCATGGTGGGCTCCCTGCTGCCCTACAGCGGCGCGGCCGGCAAAGCCGCCATGACCGAATACGATCGCCTCGCGGCAGCGCTGCTGCTTGCCCCGGACGACCCCTCGGGCAGCGTTCGGGTTTCCCGTAGCGGGCGGCTACGCATCGACTACCACCAGCGCGACAACCACAAGGCGCGCATCCGCGAGGCGCTTCGAGCGGCGGCTCGCATCTACTTTGCGGCGGGCGCCGAGCGTGTCGTCATACCGGTTGCGCCACCGGTCACCCTCACCCACCCCGACCAAGTGGACACCCTGTCAGGCCTGGCCTTGCCCGCGGCTTCCGCGCCCTTCATTTCAGCGCATCAACAAGGCAGCGTGCGCATCGCGCCTACGGCGCGGGACGGCGCCATAGACCCCGCCGGCCAGGTCTACGGCACGCGGGGCGTTTATGTTTTCGACTCGTCGGGATTTCCGTCTAGCGCGTCGAGCCACACGATGACGCCGATTATCACCATGTCTCACTACTGGAGCGCTCGCCTACTCCAGGAAACGCCGGCGTCCTGAGCTGCGGCGTACGCACCCGTCGCCGTCTTGAGGTGCACTGCACGCGCCCGTCGCCGTGGCGCCCACGGGGTCGTCGATGCGCTTTCTTGTCGAAGAAGATGACGCCCTACACGAGAGGCGACATCAGTGCCCCTGGTCTCTCAGGTATTTCACGAGGTCGCGATAGAACGGTTTGTGCCGCCATGGGTTGGCCAGGCCAGGAACGTCGCCGAATAGCTGGCCGACTTCGTCCAAGTGGTCCGCCGGCACGCAGCCGAGAAATGTGCCCCACTTCGCGTCGGCGACTCGCACCAAGCCGTCGTTGGGGTACGGGGCCGTCAAGCCACCGTCAATCAGCTCTTCGACCAGAGAAAAGAGCGGGTCGATGGGATCGATTGTGGTCTTGTACTTGGCGATGAAGTCCGGCGCGCCCGGCACGTTGCAGTCCTTGCCTCCCAGGTGCCAGTCCGAGCGTCCGGTCACGGAGTAGTAGCTGACCGCCGGTTGATCCTTGATCTCGGCGTTGAACTTCTGGATGCCGGCTGTGGAAAAGAGGTACATTGGCTTGGACACGGAAGTCTCGTTGCCAATCGCGTCGTACAGCGGAGCCCCCACCCGCTTGGCCAACCAATCGATGAAGCCTTGGGCGTTGGGGTTCGGGTCGATCTTCAGCACGATGTCGGCAATCGGCGTTCCGCCGTGGGGTGTGGCCACGGTTGTGACCGACGCCACCAGATCCGGCCTGCGGAACGCCACTACGCGCGCGTCGAGGCCACCCTGAGAGTGACCAATGATGTTGACCTTGGCGTGTCCGGTTTGGGCCAGGAAGGCCTCGATGTGCTTTTCGAGTTGGGCGCCGCGGAAGTGGGAATCGTTGAAGGGATCCACCGCAGGCGTGAGCACCAAGGCTTCGCCGTTCTTCGCTAGGTCATCCTTGACTTGATAAAAGTAGGTCGCGAAGTTGACTCCCGCGAAGGCTTCGAAGCCAAAGAAACCGTGCGCCAAGACAATCGGGTACGGTGGCCCCAACAGAGCCGCATCGACGCCCGCGTCGGTGGCCGGCTGACCGCCGCTGGCCGAGCCGCCCACGCCCACGTCGATGCCCGCGTCCATCCCGCCCGCTCCGGCGCTGCCAGACGCGCCGCCGCTGCTGGGGCTGGCAGACTCGTCCGTGCTGCCACAGCGTGCCGTGGCCAGCACCAAGACGAGCGCCAGGCCAAATCGGCCCCAAAGTGGTTTCGGAAGTCGGCGAGGCCCCGTCTTTCGCTCAAATCGACTCATTTGCCCGGCACATCTTGACGTAGGTTTGTCTAGGACTATGACCCATCTTAGAGATGATGACCGAATCCCAAGAGAGTGGTGAGGGCGCGGGGTACTCCATTCGGATTGCATCTCGTTTGACGGGGCTTTCGGCTGACACGCTGAGAATGTGGGAACGGCGCTACGGATTCCCCAAACCTGCAAGAAACGCTTCCCGGGTACGAGTGTACTCGAAAGACGACGTCGAGCGACTCACCCTGATCGCCCGAGCGCTGAAGAGCGGCTACCGGGCAGGTGAAGTCGTGCCGCAAGACGTGGAATCCCTTCGCAAATTGCTGAGCGAAGCTGTCGTCGAAGAGCGACCGTCGACGGATGAGAGCTCGATGGTTGCCTCCATTTTGGATTGCGTGCGCCACGACAACGCGGACGGCTTGCGGACTGAACTCCGCCAAGCCGTGGCGACCCACGGACCCAAGCGTTTCATTACGGATGTGGCCGGGGCCCTCGTCTCCGGAGTCGGCGACGAATGGGCTCAACGCCGGTTGGACATCCGACACGAACACATGCTGACCGAAGCCCTGACGACCCAGCTGCGCCTGCTGTTGTCAGCTTACGAGGGGTCGACCCGACGCCCTTTGGTGCTGCTCGCGACCCTGCCCGGGGAGCAGCACGGGCTGGGCCTGGAAATGGCAGCGCTGTTCATCGCCCTTTCCAACGCCACTCCAAGGCTGCTCGGCACCGATACGCCGGTCGACCAAATCGTCGACGCTGCTCTGGGGCTCCACGTGGATGCCATTGGACTTTCCGTCGCGACGGGCGCCGATGCCAAGACCATCCTAGCTCAGATAGGGCTTCTGCTTCAGAAGCTGCCCACCCGAGTGCAGCTGTGGGTGGGTGGAATGGGATCCGAGGGCGTTCGGGTGACTGACGAGCGCTACCGGGCCACGCGCAGCTGGACGCAACTAGACCGAGCCATCTCGGAACTGGCTGCCTAGCCGTCCACGTCAGCTCAGGCGTTGAAGTGCTTCCGACGCGCTCAACTCAGTCGACAGCCGAGCACGCACCGTGAAAGGCTGCCGCGCGTCGCCCTCCTGACTCAGGCTCGGCTCGATGCCGAAAACCCTTTCCAAAAGCGGGGCCCATGCCTCTTTGGCGGCGGCAAATGGGTCTCGACTGCGAGTTAGCTTCAAGCGATCCGCCACCGTGAAGCGAAACTCGTTGGTCCGGAACTTCGCGCCCACCTCAGAGTGCTGCTCGAGCTTGTCCGCGGTCGCAAGCGTACGGCGCAGTAGATCTTCAGCGCGTGAAGCAGCCGGCGCGTGGTCCCGCTTGCGCGTACAGGACAGACCCGGCCGCCCTTCAGACAGATCCAGGGCGTAGTCCGAGGCATGGCCAATCAGGACGACGCCGGGGCCGTGATGCACATGGGTGTAGTCCACGGTGTCGATGAGTAACTCGCCAAGGGCATCGGAACTGATGAAGTCGTGGAAGGCGTTGGTCACCGCCGGCATCCGCAACCCTTCCGGCTCGGACACATAGAGCTTGAGGGCCAGGTGTTCGAATTCCATTGTAGCCCCGGTCACGCGGAAAGCGCGCTTCCCAAACGTGTGTAGCACTGGTGAGCAGCGTCGATGAAAAGCTGCGCCTCTTCGATGACCTCGTGGGCACCATCCACGTCGGCGACATTCAACCCCGATCCGTGAATACCAAAGAGGAACTGGCTGAACTTGCCGCCCGCGTATTGGTCCCAGAACAACTTGGTATCCACCAGATGCGACTTGAACTCGCGTACGATCTCGTCCGGCTCCTCGCCCAGGTTCGCGTTTTTCTCACGAGTCAGGGCCCGCGCCGCCGACAACATGGCCTGATAGGCACGGCGAGCAGCTTCCTCGGCTTGACCTTGGTCGAGGAGGAGTTGCGCTTCGAATACTTCGCGCTCGCTCGCTGCCAGCCCCATTTGAACGAAGGGAATGACTTCGCCCGCGCACTCGCCGACTCCCATGTCATCGATGGTGTATTCGCGCGGATCCCCCCAGTCACTGTAGAAGCTACGGTCATCCCCATAGACCGGGACCTCAATCAGCTCCTCGACCAAAGCGCGAATCGCCTTCTTGCCGACGCGCTCGACGAAGCGGCGATAGGTCTCACCGTCTTGGCGATTCTCGGAGTAGTGCCGAGTCAGCCGGTCGACCACTTTGGGGATGTTCTTGGAGGGCAGAGCGCCAATGGCCAACCCGAACGCCGCGGCGTTCTCGGTCCACTGCCCGCCAACCACCAATTGGAAGTGCGGAACACGCTTGCCGTTGACGTTTCGACTCACGCCGAGGAAGCCAATGTCGGCCACATGATGTTGGCCGCATGCATTGAAGCAGCCGCTGCACTTGACGAGGAGCCCTCGCGCTGCTTCTGGAACTTCGGCGCCTAGCACATTGAGGTGCCGCCTCAGCTCACCTGCCAGTCCGCGGGAACTCGAAATGCCCAACTTGCAGGTATCGGTACCCGGGCATGCCGTCACATCGGTAAGGGTTCCTGCTCCGCCTTCGGACAGTCCGAGAGCGCAGAGGGTTTCGTATAGTTCGGGCAAGTCGGCTTCGGGCACCCATCGGAACAAGATGTTCTGATCGACGGTCGCTCGCAGCGTGTCCCCGGTGTACTTGCGGGCGAGATCGGCGATGGCGCGCGCCTGCGTGCTGGAAAAATCTCCCAAGGGCAGCGTGATGGTCGCGATGGCGTATCCGTTCTGAGCCTGCGCGCGAACGTTCGAGCTTCGCCAGGCTTGGAAGGCTTCACCGACCGCGGCGTTTTCCGCCAGGGGCGCCGCTCCCTTCTTGGGCTTTTCTTCCACGAGGCCCAGATCCGAGAGGTAGTCCGTCCAGCGGGGATCGGGCCGAAGCGTCGCCCGCTCTTCCAGCACGAGGCGGCGAAACTCCTCGATTCCAAGCTTCTTCACCAGGAACTTGAGGCGAGCGCGGCTTCGATTCTCCTTCTCCCCCAAGCGCGCAAACACGCGGCACATCGCCTGACTCAAGGGGAATAGCTCTTCTTCGGTCACGAACTCCTGAAGCAGCTTGGCCGATTGAGGAACGCTGCCTAGGCCGCCCCCGACCCAAAACTCGAAGCCACGCACAGTCTTGCCATCGATCTGACGGGTCTTGCCCACGAGCCCGAGGTCGTGAAAATTCGTCAAGCCGCAGGGCTCGTCCTTGCAGCCGCTAAAAGCGACCTTGAACTTGCGCCCGAAATCCTGAGTGTCATCGTGGCCAAGCAGAAAGAACGTGAGCGCGTTGGCATACGGTGTCACATCGAAGGCTTCCGTGTGGCACGTGCCGGCGTAGGGACATGCCGTCACGTTACGAACGCTGTTACCGCACGCTTCGCGGGTGGTGATGCCAACCGCAGCCAGGCGACGCATCAAATCCGGCGTGTCTTCGATGTGGACGAAGTGCAGCTGGATGTCTTGGCGGGTCGTCACGTGCAGGATGGCGTCGGAATACTCGTCGGCCAGATCGGCCATCACGTCGAGCTGTTCCGCTGTGATCTTCCCAAACGGGATCTTGATCCTGAGCATGCCCGGCGCATCCCAAACCGTGCTCGGACCCTTGGTCGCGTTCTCGGGGAAGGCGAGAACCTGCGCTTCTTTACCGTTGTGGCGAGTTCCGTTGTCGTAGCGTTGGCCATACACACCGCGGCGCAGTCGAGTTTCGGCGAACAGCTTCTCTTCGATCTTGCCCTGCTTGCGCAGTGCGATCTGGGTCTCGAAAACTTCTATCTCTCGTGCCCAGTCCTCGCGGATCTTCGGCACGAGGCGCTCTTTCCAGGTCAGTGGCGGGGTCATGCTGTCTTCCTCACGCGCAGCCTTTGCGGCGGCCGTGAGGAAAGATTGAACCCTATTTCCGGTAATACAAGTCGGGAATTACCCAGCAGCGTGGCAAAACTAAGAATTTTACCTGATTTCTTTAAGATTATTGTTTACTAAAATCGTGCATGAATCCCCATTAGTGAGCTCCCGGGAGCTGGGTCTCACTTGCTGGGCAGCAGACAGCCGCAGCCACAGGCGTCGGAGAACGGCGTCCCGACCTCGCAGAAGAACTTGATGGTCGCGCACTGGGCTGAGCTTTGCGCGACGTACTCGCGACTCGGGTCTTCGTAATCGCAAGCGGGGGCGCAGGCGCCATCGGTGTAGAAGCCCTTGCTCTCGCCGTCGCTTCCAGCGTCGGCCATCAACGCCGATTCGAACTCGCAAGAATTCCCGTAGGCCGCTTCCGGCGAATCTTTCACGACGCCGCACACGGGCTTGTACAGCTTGATACAAGCGCGAGGCTGGTTGCAGGCCCCCTCAATGACCTGGCTACCCTCGCCGTGGGGAAAGCTCTGCGACAGCCACGCCCAGGCGCTCTTCTCGGAACCGAAGTTCTTGGCGTAGAAGGTTGGGGAGTTCACGTAGGGCGCGTTCACGTAGGTGGTCGCACAGTAGGGCTTGCCTTCGAGCCGCGTGTAGAACTCCGAGGCACGCAGATCGATGCCCCAGCCCGCCGGGCCCCAGGTCTTCCAGTGCAGTCCCGCGACCAGAATGCCGTCATCGGCGAGTTCCTGGTAGCCGCTGCTGACGCTATTCGCGTCCGCACCGGAAGCAGCTAGATCGACACTGTGGATCTGGCGCTTGTAGCCATGGTTCAGTAGGGTCTCCGTGAAACTCACGCAAGGGTAGGTGATGCAGACGATGCCGCTGTCCTCGACACGCCAAATGCCACCGTAAGGCTTCGACTTACTTTCCCCGACCCAGGCCTCGCTCGCGACGAGGGTATGGGCCCCATCAATGACTTCGAGCTCACCTCGAACCAGACCCTTGCCCGCCCCGAAGGTGCCACTTCGAAAATCCTTGGCCGCCTGCTCGCTCAGGCCGAGTGACGAGAGGTCGACGTCGACGGCGTGACACTCACCACGCCAATAGCCATCAGCGCAGCGCGTGAACAGGCGATTGACCCGTCGGACGAAGTAGCCGCCACAGTGGGGGTACATGCACTTGCGATAGTCCTGGCGTGCGACGATGAAGTACGTGCTCACGTCACCGGACAGTTCTTCGGCGACGGCCTCTCCATCGGGTTCCGGCAGAGGGCCAATTTCCTCGGTCGCTGCGCTGCAGCCGAGAAGAGCAAAAGCGAAGAAAGGCAGGGTCTTTTTGAACATGACAAGCTCCCGGGGTCCCTAGATGACACGCCCCTACATCGTGCGCTGATGTAGTCAAAATGCTGCAGTGTGTCAAAACCCGAAGAAACGTCGGGAAAATGAGAGCTTTCGTGGCCGGGGTCGGGGCCGCCCGCTTCCGCGCCGTCCCTCGGAGCGCTGTGCTAGGCAGGCAGCCACCATGCGGCTCTCCAGCGCCCTCGCCCCCACCCTCAAAGAAGCTCCCTCCGACGCCACCAGCGTCAGCCACGTCCTACTTCTGCGCGCCGGTTATGTGCGCAGGGTCGGTGCCGGGATCTACAGCTTCTTGCCGCTTGGGGTCCGGGTTCTGCGCGCCGTCGAAGCCATCGTGCGCGAGGAAATGGATCGCGCCGGCGCTCTCGAAGTGTTGCTCCCCGCGCTGCTGCCCTCGGACTACTTCCGCGAAACCGGACGCTGGGACCTCTTCGGCGACAATCTGCTGCGTCTCAAGGATCGCAAGGGCAGCGACTATCACCTGGGCCCCACCCACGAAGAGATCATTACCGACATGGCTCGTCGAGAGCTCCATAGCTATCGCGACCTGCCGAAGAACCTGTACCAGATTCAAACCAAGTTCCGAGACGAGCCCCGCCCTCGAGGCGGCCTGCTGCGCTGTCGCGAGTTCACGATGAAGGACGCGTATTCCTTCGACACGGACGAAGAAAGCGCCAAGCAAAGCTACGAGAAGATGCGGGTGGCATATACGCGCATCTTCGATCGCATGGGGCTGACCTATCGAATGGTCAGCGCGGACTCGGGCGCCATGGGCGGCAGCGGTAGCGCGGAGTTCCAGGTCTTGGTTCAGAGTGGTGAGGACTCCATCGCGGCTTGCGACCAGTGTGATTACGCCGCCAACCTGGAAGTAGCCACAACCCCTGAGCAAGAGCCTGCCCAATCTTCGGAGGAACCCGCCGCTCCAGAAAAGGTCCACACCCCCAACGCCGGGACCATCGACGAAGTGAGCGCATTCTTGGGGGCTTCTCCCGATGTGTTCCTGAAAAGCCTCATCTACGTCGCAGGCCAAGAAACGATCATGGCGGTTGTGCGCGGAGACGACGAGATCAACGAAATCAAACTCGCCAAAGCCTTGGGTGTAGGTGAGGTGTTCCTGGCGGGCGCGGAAGTCGTCAAAGAGGCCACGGGTGCCGGCGTTGGCTTCGCAGGCCCGGTCGGGTTCAAAGGCAAGCTCATCGTCGACTGGAACGCCCAAGCCGTGGCTGTCGGCATCACGGGCGCCAACGAGACTGACTATCACTTCAAGAATGTCTCGCCCGGCCGCGACTTCAGCGGCCAGGTTGCAGACATCCGCAGCGTCAAGGCGGCAGACCACTGTCCAAACTGCAGCGACGGCAGCCTCGCCATCTATCGAGGCATCGAAGCCGGCCACATCTTCTTGTTGGGCACCCACTACTCCAACAAGATGGGCGCAACCTATCTGGATGACGCCGGTGAAAAGCGCGTCTTGGTGATGGGCTGTTACGGCATTGGCGTTTCACGCCTCGTCGCCACCGCCGTCGAGCAATTCAACGACGACAACGGCATCTGCTGGCCGATCAGTCTGGCCCCGTACCAGGTTGCCGTGGTTCAGCTCGGGACCGAGCCCGAGGTAGTCGACGCCGTCACGCAGCTGGAACACGACCTGGAAGCGCTGGGCCTCTCCGTACTCGTTGATGATCGGGCGTTGCGGCCCGGCGTCAAATTCAAGGATGCGGACCTGATTGGAATCCCACTGCGAGCAACGATCGGCAAGAAAAGCTTGGAACGTGGCGGCGTCGAGCTAAAACCGCGGTCGGAACCCGATCCCAAGAAGGCGGAACTCGTCGAACTGGCGCAGGCTGCCAAGCTCATCGCGGATCGCGTGACGGCGATGCAGCAAGCTCTCGAGCCGAAATGAGCTCGGACAAACCGGCTACTCCTCGTCCCCAAGATGGGCGCTTCGCGTCGTCGACTGAATCCGTACACGCGGGCACGGAGAAAGAGCGCGCTCATCATTGTCTGGCCCCTGCGATCGCCCAGACGGCGACGTTTACTTTCGATAGTACCGCCGACCTCGAACGGTACATGAACGGACAGGACTCCGATCCCGATCGAGAGGAATACGGCCGCTACGGCAACCCGACGGTACGTGAGGTGGAGCGCCGGGTAGCGGAACTGGAGGGCACTGCCGACGCCGTTGGCTTCGCGAGCGGCATGGCCGCCTTGTCCACGGTCATGCTCGCACTGCTCAAATCTGGCGATCACGTGGTTCTGTTTCGCGAGTGCTATCGACGCACGCGACAGCTGGTCATGGGCACACTGGAGCGGTACGGCATCGAGCACTCATTGGTGGCTCCCGGTGGCGTTCAAGAGCTGCAGGCAGCACTGACCCCACAAACGCGCTTGGTGGTTGCCGAGTCGCCAACCAACCCGTATCTATATTGTACGGATCTGGAAGAGCTCAACACCGTGGTCAAGCAGCATGGTCGCGTGAAGACTCTGATCGATTCCACTTTCGCCACGCCCATCAATTTGCGCCCAGCTCGCTTCGGAATCGAACTCGTGGCGCACAGCGCAACAAAGTACCTTGCAGGTCACAACGACGTGCTGGGAGGCTTCGTCGCAGGGCCGAGCCACACGATTTCCTTGATTCGCGATATGCGGGGAGTCTTGGGTGGAGTGCTCGACCCCCATGCGGCCTTTCTCGTTGGGCGCGGATTGAAGACGCTGGCCCTGAGAGTGATGCAGCAGAACCAGACCGCGATGGAAGTAGCGACGTTCCTATCCCAGCGGGCCGAGGTGACGCGGGTGCACTACCCCGGGTTGCTGACGCACCCGACCCACGCGGTTGCTGCTCGGCAAATGCAGGGATTTGGAGGCGTCGTGAGTTTCGTCGCCGAGGGTGGCCGCAGCCACGCTTCTGCCATCGTGGATGCCTGCAAACTCGCTCGCATCGCGCCTTCCTTGGGTGGCGTCGAAACCCTCATCGAGCAGCCGGCGCTCATGAGCTACCACGAGCTAGATGACGAGCAGCTCGCCGCGGTGGGGATCGAAGCGGGCCTGATCCGGCTCAGCGTCGGCATCGAAGACGGCGTCGACATCATCGCTGACCTTGAACGTGCGCTCAGCAACGCTTGAACCACAAACAACCGCCTGAAATCGCTAACCTTTTGCAGATTGGGCCAGTTGAGCAGATGCTGCACAACTGGGTGCTTTCGACAGTCTCCCTAGCCGTCCCTATACTGGCCTTTCGGTGGGATCGGTACGATCAGGGTTCGTCCGGGAGGTCCTCGCACTTGTGGAGCGCGAGCGTGGAACCGGAGCGGTGGCGTTCGTGTGCGGCGCCTTGCCGGAACGCGTCCGGAGTACCTGCTCCAAAGAATCCCTGGCCAAGGCAGGCCCCACGGCAACCGTGCCCTTGGCGGACGTCGAGGATTTTCTGAACGCCATCGACACCAAACTCGGCGATGGCAGCGGCCGATTCCTCGAAGAGCTTGCAACCGAATTCGTGGCCCGAACCCTGAGCCAAAGCGGGGGCAGCGTCATCGTCGGGGACTTGCACGGCACGCTGGCCCGGCTCCGCGTGCCTTTCCAGCATCCCTTTCTGAACATGACAATCAAGTATGCGCTTTCGCGCACACCGAGCGGCTTGAGCCTCGAGGTTGGAGCGGAAGGGCATCCCCGCATGACGCGGATTGTCCGACACCTCGCGGTCGGCGCAGTGCATGCAGCACAGCGCTTCGCCCGCTGCCAAGCTCCACAGTTTCGTGTCTACGGTGAGACCCGTGGGGAAACCGCTCGCGTGGACGTGATTCTCCACACTCGCTCCGAGCCGCCGGCTTCACAATCCGACCCTTCTCAGCCGCCACGGCGGTCGACGCGCCCTCTGGGAACATCCATCAAGCAGGCATCACTTTCCGAAGAGGTCGACGCAATCTTCTCTCGGCGCTCATCCCAGGTTGCGCCGACGACGAAGCGCACGCTGTCCCCCACCGGCTACTCGGTCCAGGAGCCAGAGCACGGCCAGCTGGACGCCACGCCCTCGGAGCGAGCGCCCCGGCGACCGAGCACACCGGGGCGGGCGCGCACCAGAAGCAATCCGCGACCCCCCGAGTCAACGTCCGCCACTCGGCCACGGACCAACCCGCGGCCACCCGAAACCACTTCCGCCACTCGCCCGCGGAGCAACCCGCGGCCCCTGGGCGAGACATCCGCCACTCGCCCGCAGAGCAACCCGCGGCCTCTCCGCGAAGACTCCGGGGCGCGCCCACGCAACCCGCTAGACGCGCGAGGCGTTATGGACGTGGGGGGAGCTCATGACAGCAACGCGCCGGAGCGCACAACCGTGCGCCCTACCGTGAAAGGCGCCCCACCGTCGGATGATGAACCCCTCGCGTCGGATGGCACGACGCCCTCCCCGCGACGAACCAAGCCCTACTGAGCCCCGGATGGCTCAGAATTCCGCGGGGTCGTTGTAGGTCCCGAAGACCTCTCGCAGCACGTCGCAGATCTCTTGCTCTGTGCAATACACACGCGCGGCCGCGATAATTGGTGGCATCAGGTTGTTGCTGCCCCGCGCCGCGCTTCGAACCCCCTCGAGGGTCCTGTCGACATCGGTCTTGCTACGTCCAGCCTTCACCCGACCCAGATTCTCGACCTGGTTCTTCTGAACCGATTCGTCGATCCGCAAAGTGGGAATGTTGTCGCCATCTTCGGGGCTGCGGTAGCCGTTCACACCCACCATGATTCGCTCGCCGTCGTTGAGCTGGCGTTCGAACTCGTAAGCACTGCGGGCAATCTCACGCTGCGGATAGCCCTTCTCCACGGCCACGACCATGCCGCCCATTTCGTCGATGCGCCGAATGTAGTCGAGGGCTTCCTTTTCCATGCGGTTAGTCAGCCACTCTACGTAGTGGCTGCCTCCGAGCGGGTCGGCGACGTTGGCGACGCCAGATTCCTCTGCGATGATCTGTTGAGTGCGCAACGCAATCGTCACTGAATCTTCGGTGGGCAGGGCGTAGGTCTCATCCAAAGAGTTGGTGTGCAAGCTCTGGGTTCCCCCCAGGACGGCCGCCATGGCTTGCAACGCAACCCGAGCAACGTTGTTGTAGGGCTGCTGCGCCGTCAGGGACACGCCCGCCGTTTGCGCGTGGGTACGCAGCTTCATGCTGGCGGCACGCTTGGCACCGTAGCGCTCCTTCATAAAGCGGGCCCACATCCGCCGCGCTGCACGGAACTTGGCGATCTCCTCGAAGAAATCGTTGTGAACGTCGAAGAAGAAGCTCAAGCGCGGCGCGAACTCGTCGACAGGGAGGCCCCGCTCCAAACAGCTTTCGACATAACCCAGGCCGTCCGCCAAGGTGAAAGCCAGCTCCTGGGCCGCCGTGGCCCCTGCTTCACGTATGTGATAGCCGCTGATGCTCACCGTGTTCCAACGCGGGACTTCTTTGCTGCAGTACTCGATCATATCCGTGACGAGTCGCATGGCCGGCCGCGGCGGTACCAGCCACGCGTGCTGCGCGATGAACTCCTTCAGGCAATCGTTCTGAACCGTCCCGCCAATCTTGTCCCGAGAGATCCCGCGCGCGTCGGCGAGGGCTACATAGAACGCGAGCAGCACGATGGCAGGACCGTTGATGGTCATACTGGTCGTGACGTCGCTGAGCGGGATTTGGTCGAATAGCACCTCCATGTCCCGCAAGGTGTCGACGGCAACGCCGCACATGCCCACTTCGCCCAAGGACCGCGGTGAATCCGAGTCGTAACCCATCAGGGTGGGGAAATCGAAAGCTGTGGATAGACCCGTCTGCCCCTCTTTGAGCAAGTAGCGAAAGCGCTCGTTCGTCTGCTGCGGCGTGCCAAAGCCGGCGAACATCCGCATGGTCCATAGCCGGCCACGGTACATCGTGGGCTGCACACCCCGCGTGAACGGGTACTCACCAGGCAACCCGAGGTCGCGCATATAGTCGACGTCGACGTCCGCCGGAGTCACGAGGTCTGGTAGTTCGATGCCGCTCCAGGTCGGGAAGCTCTCCCTTCGAGGTGGCATCCGCGCAAAGCTGCGCTTGACGGCTCCCCCGCGCCATTCATTGAGGGCCTGACGCAATGCACTCATGCCCGCGTCGTCGAGGCCTAAGCCTTCCCCTTCGTGAGTCGGAACGTCCAGCGAAGTTTGCGGCTCGAAATCCTGTGCCATATACGACACATAGCTTCGACGGCGGCAGCGCGCTACTTGCCGCGAAACACCGGCTTTTCTTTGGCCGCAAACGCCCGCAGGGCCTCGACCCGATCCTCACTGCGCAAGCACTCGTCGTAGAAGACCCGCTCCAGCTCCAAGCCCAGGGCCAGAGTCGTGTCGTAGGACGCGTCGATGGCGGCGAGGGCGGAAGTTTGGGCAATCGGAGCGCCCTGCCGAATCGGCGCAATCCACTCCATGGTGTCTTCGAGCACGGCTTTGCCCGAGGGCGTGACCCGGTTGATGAGACCCACATCAGCAGCCTGTTGGGCGGTCAGGCGGCTGCCCAACAGGATCAGTTCCTTGGCTTTGGCTTCGCCTAGGATGCGTGGAAGTCGCTGGGTGCCGCCCGCGCCGGGGATGATGCCGAGCCCCGTCTCCGGGAGGCCGAGCTTGGCGTGCTGGGCGGCCACGCGAAGATCGCAGAGCAGAGCGAGCTCCAACCCACCCCCGAAGGCGACGCCGTTGATGGCAGCAATCACTGGTATCGGCGATGCGTCGAGCCACCCGAGTTGAGTGCGATACAAGGCGAGCTGCGAGCGCACATCATCCATGCTCATCCCGCGCCGCTCTTTCAGATCGGCGCCGGCGCAGAACGCTTTTTCACCCTGAGCCGTGATCACGATTGCGCGCACGTTCGAGTCTTCAGCGACCGTCTGCTGCGCTGCGCCGAGGGCCAACAGCAAATCCCGCGACAGCGCGTTCATGCGATCTGGACGGTTGAGGGTGAGGATGGCAGCGCCATCGCGCACGTCGATCAGAAGGGGCTCAGAGCTCATCGTTTGCTCCGCGGGGTCTTCTTCGGCTTCGAGGCATGCTTGGCCTGACTGCCCCGGCGTTGGGTCGGCTTCTTGGCTTTGGCCTTGGTCTTGACCGTCTTGGCAGCGGCTGTGCGGCGCTGGGCTTTGGCCGCTGGCGAAGTAGCCCCTCGTCGAGGCTTTCTCGCCGGCGCACGCTTCTTGGTGGCGGATTTCCCGGTCGTCGCGAGCTTGGATCTGGCCGCGTCGGCGATCGGCTTCTTGGCCCCGCTCCGCCTCGCCTTGGCTTTGGCCGCGGACGTCTTGTCGCGTGACTCGGCTACGGCAGCCCGCTTCGTTTCGCGCTTCTTCGGCGTCGCCTTCTTGGCACCCTGCTTCGGCGTGGCTCGCTTGGCCGTGGCCTTCTTGGCTCTTGCGGGCCTCGGCGTGGTTTTCTTCGCGGTGACCTTCTTCGCGGTCGCCTTCTTGGCGCTGACCTTCTTCGCTGTAGCCTTTTGGGCCGTGGCCTTCTTTGGCGCCGCCTTCTTTGGCGCCGCCTTCTTTGGCGAGGTCTTCTTGGCGACCTTTTTGGGCGTCGCTTTCTTCGGCCTGGCCTTCGGGGTCGTGGCCTGGGCTGCCTGCGCCGCTTTGGCCGCTTCACGTCGCCGACGACGGCGCTTCGACTTCTTGTCGAGTCGCGGCGGCTTGTCCTTCTTGCTCTTCTTAGGCCCCTCGAGCTTACTCAGGCGTACCTTGAGTTCGCTGAGCTCTCCCCGCACGGTTTCCAGTTCGTCGGAAAGCCGTTTGTGCTCGGTGCTGCTCTTGGTGCCGAGCTCTCGCAACGCTTCTCGAATCCGACGGACGACCCGCCCATCCAGCTCTCGGGCCAGGCAGCGCGACAGGGCTCCCCGGGCCTTGGGATCCCCCAAGGTTTCGAGCGCGGCCACGACGTCCATCCGAAGATGTGGGTCGCGATCCTCGAGCAAGTCTTCGAGCTGCTGTCGGGTCTTTCGCGAATCAGAAAGACGCGCCATCGCGGAGATGGCAGCTCGACGCCCGCGAGCCGGAACGCCGTAGCGGGTGTAACGCTCAACGGTCTCGAGCTGGTCCTCATCCCGAAGTGCGGAAAGCCCATCCAACACCCCGGCGCGAGTCACATCCGCCCAGGAAGAACGCTCGAGCAAGGGTGGCAGTACTTTCGCCGCGTTCTTGTGTCGAGTCCGCCCCAGGGCACGAGATGACTCGGCCTGGACCAGGTACGAAATGTCCTTCTTGGCCGAGCGACTCAAGGCCTTCGCGGCGCGGCCTTCGCGGAAGTTGCCGAGGGCGCTGGCGACGGCACGGCGAACTTTGGGGTGCTCGGTCTCGGCGCAAGCCAGGAGCGCGTCGAGAGCAGAGTCTCCGCGGATCTTGCCCAGGGCGCGGGCGGCGTGGCCGCGAACCATCCAAGCTTGCGCCTCGTTGGCCAAAGCGGCGCCCAGGGCCGCGATGGTCGGCGCGTCCTGGCGGCGAGAAAGTGCCCGCGCCGCTTGAATACGCACGCGGGCCGGCTCGGCGTCCATGAGACATTTCCTGAGCCAGTCCGCTGGCGCATCCAAAGTCCAGTCTGCGGCAACGCGAAAGTGAGGGTCGACCGCGACCCAGGCCGGACGCTCATCCAGGGCGATGGTCAACGCGTCCGACTTGTCCCGAACGAGCTTCTCGAAGTGGCGCACGTTCCCCGTCGAATCCGCGACCGCAACCTCGAGGGGGAAGCAGAAGACCGCGGTGTCGCCGGTCTTCTGGGTCTGTTTCAAGCTGACGTGAAGCTTGTCTTCGTCCCACTGCAGCTTGACTCGCAATGTGGGGTGACCTGGCCGATGAAGCCATTGGTCGAAGAACTGGTCCAGGGACTGCCCGCTCACCTGCTCCAAAGCTCGCTGGAAGTTCATGGTCTCGGCAATGCCGTAGGCGTGCGCCCGCAGATAGTCGCCAACGCCTCTCCAAAACACGGCGTCTCCGAGCTCTCGTCGCAACATGTGCAGCACGAGACCACCCTTTTCGTAAAGGTGGCGGTCGAATAGGTCGATGGGGGCTTCGTATTCGCGGCATACGACCGGGCGTTGGTAGCGGGACCCGGCCTCGGAGATGTACGCCGCAAGGTCGCGATCCACGCCGTGCTCGTATTCGTCCAGGCCCAATCGATCTTCGCGTTCGATGTGTTCGAAGAAGGTGGCGAATCCTTCGTTGAGCCAGCCGTGGGACCAATCCCGACACGTGACCAAATCCCCAAACCACTGATGCGCCAGCTCATGCGCGACCAAGTCGTGGCTGCTGACGTCCAGGGCGGCGCGTTCGTCGAGCAGTACGTGCTCGTACAAGGTCGTGGCGGTGGTGTTTTCCATGCCCCCGAAAATGAAGTCGCTCACCACGACCTGCGAGTAGCGGCTGAAGGGATAGTCCACGCCGGTCAGCCGAGAAAACAGCTCTATCATCCGGGGCGTCTCACCCAGGCTGCGTTTGGCCTCCGCCTTCTTGCCCGGCGGTACCAAGTAGGTAACCGCAATGCTCCGGTCACCCACGCGTGCGTCGCGATCCGCAATGACGTCGAAGCGCCCGACTGCCAGCGTGATCAGGTAGCTCGGATGAGGCTTGTCCAGCTTGAAGTGGTAGACCCACGAGTCGCCGGTTTGCGGAGTGTCGTGAAAGATCAGGTCGCCGTTGGAAAGGGCGGTCATCCCCGCAGGCACGACGACCCGCAGCTCCGTGGTCATCTTGACGTGGGGTTTGTCATGACACGGGAACCAGTACCGGCCATCCTCGTCCTGGCATTGACTCCAAACCTGCTCGGCGCGATCCGGGACCTCGCTATCGGGGGCCAGGAAGTAGAGCCCTCGCTCGGGAGTTGCTGTGTAGCTGATTCGAACGTCTACTTTGGTCAGGTCCCGAGGGATGTTGATGCGCAACATGTCCCCGTCGTAGTCGTACACGGCGTCAGCGAGGCCAGCGCCATCATCCAGCTCCACGCCGTGAATGGCGAAGCCCACCGCGTCTAGCTCGAAAATGTCAGCGCGTCCGGACACACGCTGAACGCTGAGAGTCGCGCTGCCCAAGACTTGTTTCTTCGGCAAGTCGAGGCGGAGATCCAACGCGAGGTGCGTGATGTCGAAAGGGCGACTGCGTTCGTAGCGGCGCTTTGCCGAGCTCAGGGCGAACGGACCACGTGGGGCGGAGCCCCCGCAGCGCCAGTGGAGTCGCTCGAATCCGCTCATTTCCGGTCGATTACCTCGGCTGCGCGCCATGGAGCAAGCGAACTGGCAGAGGGATCCGGCTTTGTCCCTCTGCTACTGGTGTTTTCGCCTGCTATGGTCCCCCCGTGTCCACCACGCTGACCGCCGAAGTGGAGCGTGTGACCTTCGAGAACGAGGAGACGAGCTTCCGCGTCATTCGGGTGGGTTCAGTCGAAGGACTCTCTCCCGCGCCACCTCGATTGTCCATCGTGGGCACCTTTCAACCCGTCGGCCCCGGCACTCGAATTCGTGCGACGGGTGCACTCGTTGTCGACCCCCGGCATGGGCAGCAGTTCAAGGCGGACTCCCTCGTACCCATCGAGCCGAACACATTGTCGGGGCTCGAAAAGTACTTGGCCTCGGGTTTGATTCCGGGCATCGGCCCCGCACTCGCTGGGAGGATCGTCTCCCACTTCGGCCTGAATACCCTGAAAGTGCTGGACGAGACACCAGGTCGACTCGGAGAAGTTCAGGGCATTGGCCGACAACGCGTCGAGGACGTGAAGCGTACCTGGAGTGAGCAGCGGGCAGTCGCCAACATCATGGTACTGCTGCAGAGCCATGGCGCATCCCCGGCCTTGGCCGCGCGGATCTTCAAACGCTACGGCGATCGGGCGGCGAGTGTGGTTCAGCGAAACCCTTATCGCCTGGCCCTGGAGGTAGCCGGCATTGGGTTCCTCACCGCAGATCGCTTGGCACGAGGCCTGGGGATCAGCGGGGATCACCCGGAAAGAGCCCAGGCCGGCGTCGTCCACGTACTCGGCCAGCTCGCCGATTCTGGCCACACCTTCTCTCTCCGCAAGGAATTGGTGGCAAGCACTGTGGAACTACTGGGGATCGGAGATGGCCATGTCGAAGCTGCCATCGACGCGCTTCAGGCCGCAGAGCGGGTGGCGGTCGAGCACAATCGCGTCAGCTTGAGCCGGCTCGACAACGCGGAGCGAGACGTGGCGACGCATCTGGCGCGCCTACTTCAGAGCCCGGCGCGCAAGCTGGGTGGCCTCGAAGCCGCAGTGCAGCGGTTCGAGGAGAAAACGCGCGTCACCTTGGCCCCAGAGCAACGCCGAGCCATACGGGCGGCAGCCGAAAACAAGATCGTCGTCGTTACCGGCGGGCCCGGTGTGGGCAAGACCACGATCGTCCAAGCAATCGTGGCGGTGATGGACAACCACTCTCTGGCGGTGCGCCTCGCCGCGCCGACAGGCCGGGCTGCGAAGCGGTTAAGCGACGCCACGGAGCGAACGGCTACCACCATTCACCGCCTGCTGGAGGTGGATGGAAAGACGGGTCGCTTCAAGCGCGATGCGGAGCACCCGATCGAAGCGGACGCGATCATCGTCGATGAGGCATCGATGGTGGATCTGCTGCTTGCTCAGTCGTTGATGTCCGCAGTGCCTGACGAGGCACGCGTCGTCATCGTTGGCGACGTCGACCAGCTCCCGTCGGTCGGTCCAGGAGCATTCCTGCGGGACGTGATCGAAAGCGAAAAGCTCACCACCGTTCGCCTGACCGAGATTTTCCGCCAGGCGCAGGAGAGTCGCATCGTCGTCAATGCCCACCGCATTCTGTGTGGAAAGCTCCCGGAGAGTTCCGACCCCGAAGACCCAAACGCGGACTTCTTCACCGTTGCCCGACAGGATGCCGAGGAAGCTCGCGAAGTCGTGCGCCAGCTCGTGGAAGAACGGATACCGCGACGCTTCGGACTCGATCCAGTTTCGGATGTCCAAGTACTCACCCCGATGCATCGTGGCCCGGTGGGGACCATCGCCCTCAACGCACTACTCCAAGAGCGGCTCAATCCCAGCAGCACAGGATTCGAATCCCGCGGGCAGCAGCTCGGAGTCGGCGACAAGGTCATGCAGATCAGGAACGACTACGACCGAGAGGTCTACAACGGGGACCTGGGCCGCGTGATAGCTGTGGATCGAGAAAAGAAGCGACTTTGCGCCCAGTTCGACGGACGCGAAGTCGACTACGACGACACGGATTTGGACTCGCTGACCCTTGCCTACGCAACCAGCATCCACAAGAGCCAGGGCAGCGAATACCCCGCAGTAGTGTTGCCCTTGCTGACGTCTCACTTCGTCATGCTGAGCCGCAATCTGTTGTACACAGCCGTGACCCGCGCGAAGCGACTATGCGTGCTCGTCGCAGACCCGCGCGCACTCAGGCTCTGCCTCTCCGACTCGCGCCGCGAGGATCGCAATACACGTCTAGCCGAGCGCCTCGCTGAAGCAGCGGAGGCTGTGGCGGCTCCGGTCAATCCGGAATCGTGAAACTCTTGGCGACGGTCTTCGCATCACCGCCGAAGGGTGGAATGCGCGGCGCGCGGAAAACCGTGGCTACGCAGACGCCAACAGACGTGCCATCGAACTCGTCTTTGACCTTGGTTGCCGTGACGCGTCCAGTCGGCGCGAACGTCACGATCGCCTTGCCCTTGCCCGTGGGGCCCCCGGGCTTCTTGCAGGCTGCCGAAGCAGAGGAAGCGGCGCGCAGCGCCGAGATGGCAGCTTTCGTGTTGAACTTCTCGCTGCCCGGCTTCGGATCCTCCGCTTGGGCCTGGGTGGGCTTGTGTTCGGTGGGGCGCTCCTTGTCGAGCGCGGTCAACTTCGCCATAGCCGCCTGGAACCGCTTCTTTTCATCCGCGCTGGCCCCGTCGGGAAGCTCGGGAGGCTTGTTCGCTTCAGCCTTCTTCTTGGCGGCGGCTGCCGCGGCAGCCTCTTCAGCCTTCTTCTTTTCTTCGGCCGCCTTCTCTTCGGCTTTCTTCTTTTCCGCGGCGGCTGCTTCTGCCTTGGCCAGCTTGTCCTCTTCGTCGCTTCCGCCCATGAAGGAAACGCCTAGAATCACGACGATAAGCACCAGGAACGCAACCGCTCCGCCCAATATGAAGACCAGCTTGTTGCTCTTGGGAGGTGGCATTGACGGGGCAATGCTTGCCGACGCGCCGAGACCCGGATCACTGGGTACGACGGGCCGCGCTTTAGGCGGCGGCGGTGGAGCAGGTGCCGTGAGCAGCGACTGGTTCTGCTGCATTCCGAACAGCGCGTTGCCGCCACCGAGAGCGCCGACTCCTCCCATGAGGTCGTCCATGCTGGCTTTGTCATCACCGCCCCCGGACGGCGCGACTGGGGCCGACTGGGCGCTCGGTGTCATGCCCGCCTTGAGGGCGTCCAGTGAGAACAGGACGCTGTTTTCGTTCCTGGCCCCCGTCATCTTGTCGTCTTCGTACGCCGACGCAGCCGGCGCGGCGGGGCGAGCCTCGGCCTCACTTCCCGCCGCCGCTGCGGCGCCGAACAGATCGACCCCGGCTTGTGCTCGTGAAGCCTCGACGCGAGCCGCCTCGGGCTGGCCGCCACCGCCACCAAAGTTGAAGTCCGAGCCAAAAGACCCGCCCGCATCAGCCGCTGGGGGCTGAGATGGAGGAGGAGGCTGCGATGGATAGGGCTGCTGAGGAGGTTGGGACGGTGCTCCGCCCGCGCCGGCACTGATCGCGGAGACCAACTCCGGCACGTCGCCGATGGGCAACCAATCGTCCATGCCTTCCTTCCAAACGAAAGCATCCTCGGGCATTTGACCGGAGTGCCAGGACTCGACGATCTCGGCCGTGGTCATGTTGCGCTGATCCGTGTCGCTCAGATTCACGCTCCACGCGTTCGGGTCCGCCGGAGCGCCTCCACCCAGGTCGGCGGCCGACTGCTGGACACGAGTCGCGTCGTCATCCTCGAGACTGCCTCCTCCATCGTCGGAATCCATGGAGTAGCCATCAACCACGATGGCAGTCTTACAGCCCTTGCAGCGGACCTTGACTCGGCGGCCTCGGACCTTTTCGTCCGCGATCGCGTACTTGGCGCCGCAGGAATGGCACGTGATTTTCATAGCCGTATCACTCTCAGCAGAATCGGAATCCTAGCAGAAGCGCCTCAGATTTTCCCAGGGACTGGCCGAAGCTAATTTACCAGTACTAGAGCCGTCCCGTCGGATCGGCAGAACCCGCAGCCACTCGGGTATCGGCTGCCGCAGGTTGGGCAGATCTTGACCGGGGTTCGCTCACTTCCAGGCTCCGAGAGGCGCTCTCGGAGGGCCCAGGGCACCAGCTCCTCCCCATCCGTGGGACACACGGAAACCCCTGGATCGTAGCCGTGATCGCAGACCGGGCAGACGCTCCCAGCAGGCGCCCGTGGATCGGCCATCTCTGCGGTGGGCACGAGGCGGTTTCCATCACGCTTACAGAAGCGATCACCCACCGCGTACTCCCCTCGACAGGTCGGACACGTCATGGCGCGAGGCGCCGGTTGGACGATCCGGACCACGGGAGGCGGGCTCTCGGCGGGCACCGGCGCGGCCGCCTTCCGCCGCCGCTTCAAGCTCAAATACGCACCAACTCCGCCTACCAGAAGTGCCAGCGCCCCGATCGTCCCGATGAAGGTCGTCCTTCGACTGTCGGCCTCGGGCGCAGTGGCATCCTCCGCCGCAGCCACGGGGGCCGCGAGTCCCAGCAACAGGCCTAGCGCAAGTGCGACCAGCCCAGTACGCGACCGCGAAGCCAGCATACCAAGCGGCAGGGTAGCAGATCGATCTGATGCAGCGGACCCCGATGCCGCGCTGCGTTGACACGTTATTTGGCCGAATGTTAGCTTCGCCCGCAAAAAGCTAGGCGTTTTCCAGTACTTTTACGCCAGGCGGAGGAACGGGCCATCATGCGACGAGGGCAGAGTGCGGCAAGAGCCACCGGGTGGGGAGCGTTGGCAGCGCTTTTGTTGGTGCCCGCCGTGGGCGCAGCGCAGGTCAAGGAGCGGGTCCCGGAACAAAACGCGGAAGGCATGGACACCCATCTGTTCCGCCCCGCAGTGGATTCCAAGGGCTTCATGGCGGTCAACGGCTCCGACATCTTGGGAGCCAACGACATCAGCTTCGGACTGGTCCTGGACTACGGGCGCAACATCATGCGCACCAACGGGGACCGCGAGGAGTGCCAAACTCCGTCGCCGAGCGGTGACATCCCCGCCTGCCCACCCGGTACAGCCAACCGCTCCGAAGACCCTGGCGTCGAAGCGCTGGTCAAGAACTCTTTCCAGGGCACGTTTGGCTTCAACTACGGCATCGAAAACGTGGCAGCGGTTGGCCTCTCCGTGCCCGTCATCCTCATGGCGGGGGATGAAGCCAACGAGATTGGCCAGAACGGCGCCCTTTACTCCACGGAAAAACTCGATTCCCAGAAAATTAGTACTGTGGCGCTCCACGGCAAGCTCCGTCTGACCCGGATCGAGAAGGGACCTGGCCTCGCGGTCATCGTGCAAGGCGGCATCCCCGTGGCAGATGCACCGAGAGATCTCGGCGCGGACCCGGGCGGCTGGTACTGGCCGCGAATCGCCTTCGAGAATCGGTTTGGATCGAGGGGTCGACTAAAGCTGGCGCTGAACGCTGGCTACCGTGGACATACCGGCAAGAACCCACGCTTCGAGCAAGACCTCGCTGGCCGTGATCAATTGGCCGAGGGTAGGTTCCAGTACGGCAACCTTGGAACCTTCGGAGCGGGTATCTCCTTCCGAGCATTGGACTCCCTGGACTTGGTCGCCGAGACCTACGGGACGTACCTGCTTGCCGACAATACCGATAGCAAGCAGAAGCTTTCCATGGAGTTTCTGGGAGGCATCAAGCTATTCGTTGAGCGCAACAGCTACTTGATGATGGGCGGCGGAAGTCGCGCGTTTTCCACGGGCTTCGAGGCCGCTGATGTTCGCCTGGTCCTCGGATTCGTTTTCGAGCCGAGCATCGGCGATCGGGACGGCGACGGCTACAAAGACGACGTCGACCAGTGCCCGGATGAACCCGAAGACTTTGACGGGTTCAAAGACGAGGATGGTTGCCCCGAGCCCGACAACGACAACGACGGCATCCTGGATGTCGATGACCGTTGCCCCAACACGCCGGAAGATCGAGACGGCGACGAGGACGAGGATGGGTGCCCAGAAGGCTCGGATGGGGACCGCGATGGCGACGGCATCCTGGACTCCCGCGACAAGTGCCCGGATGATCCCGAGGACCGCGATGGTTTCCAGGATGCGGACGGCTGCCCTGACCTCGACAACGACAAGGACGGCATCCTGGACAAGGACGACTCCTGTCCCCTCGATCCAGAGGACAAGGATGGCTTCGAAGATGAAGACGGTTGCCCGGATCCGGACAACGACAAGGACCAGATCCCCGACAAGAGGGACAAGTGCCCGAATGACCCCGAGACCTACAATGGTTTCGAGGACAAGGACGGCTGCCCTGACAAGGGCAAGGTCATCATCGAGGGTAGCGACATCGTGATCCTCGACAAGGTCATGTTCGAAACGAACAGCGCCAAGATCCTACCCGAGTCCAACCCGATCCTGGATGCAGTGGCGGCGACCCTCAAGGCACATCCCGAGTTCAAGATAGTGGAAGTCGCCGGGCACGCAGATGAACGCTCGAGCGATGCCTACAACTTGAAGCTGACTCGGGACCGCGCCCGCAGCGTCGTGGAGGCCCTCAAGTCCCGCGGCTTGAAGGCCAACCGGCTGATTTCTCAGGGTTACGGCGAGTACTGCCCGCTGGCAAAGGCGAGTACGCCCGCTGCCTGGGAGAAGAATCGGCGGGTCGAGTTCAAGGTCGTAAAGACCGACGAGGGCGATACCGGCGTCGACCGCGGCTGCGAAACCGCACGACAGAAGGGCGTCTATCCGCCCAAGCCGTGAGCCGGGGCGCCAATGGCGGCGCCCTTCAAGGCAGGTCGAACGTAGCGCAGGGGGCCGGTAACTGCAGAATTGGCCTCGCTGGGCCTTGCCGTCAGGACTCGACCGGTAGCGTCGACGGAGAGGGGATGCCCGGCGACTTTCCCAAGCACCCGACCGCCCGCGCGCTCTAGGACCCAGCCGCCAATGACCAGATGCCGCTGACCAAGCACGAGTTCCGTCACGCTCGCGAGGTCATCCAAGATCACGGATTGTCTTGGCGGTTTGGCGGCGTCGCGGGGAACCGAGATGCCGAGCAGCTTCGACTTTTCACGCACGAGCGCGAATCGCTTTCGGACGGAGACAACCAGGCGTTTTTCGCCCAAGTTGATCAGGCGCGCCTGTTCGAAGTCGACGAGGGCCGCGTTCTTCCCGGGATGGATGCCAAACAGCTGCGTGTCGAGCTGGGAGACGTGATCCTCACCCGCGAAAGCGAGGTCAACCTCGAGCTCTGTACTCAGATTGGGACCGACAAGTCGCAACGGCGAGCGCCCCGGTACCTTGTAGCAGGCTACGAGCAATAGCCGACGGCTCACGTTGCCCGCTAGTACCCGGGCTCCACAGTCAGCGTCGGCCAGCACGAAGCGCTGCAGGCCGCGATAGAGAAGGAGACGCCCCTTGTCGTCGCGGAATATCCGGTCCTGGCCCAAGACCATGAGCCGCCCAGGTGCGGGCTTCGCACGGGCGGTTGTCGTGTTCACGACGTGAGCCACCAGCGCATCGCCCGAAGCCTTTCCCGTGGCCACGAATCCTCCACGCTTGCGACAGTCACGCGGCGCCGCGATGAAGGTCTTGGGCAGGGTGCGCTTTCCATCGCCGTTGGTGTCCGCCAGTACACCGTCCAGCATCAATGACTCGGGTGGTCCCGGGATGAAGCGCAGCCTCAAGGCCTCAGAATCGAGCTTCGGACCGGTGATCTGCGTTCCGGCAGCAAGGTCCCGAATCACGATGCGACTGCCCGATGTCCGGCTGCGAGTCAGGTAGGCTAGGCGTTCACCCGCCGAATCGAATGCGAAGCTTCGGTGACCGACGTAGTTGGCCAGGACGCGCCGGCCATCTGCCTCCTCGCTCAGCCGTGTGATGCTCCCTGTCCGGGCGTCGACCAGTTCGAACCGCTCTCCCCGCTCGACGACCAAGTAGCGACCTCGCGGATCCGTGGCCGCAATGCTCTTCACGGACAGCGCGCGCCCCTGGCCCAATTCGACGCTGCGCAGCCACTCGGCTTGCTCGAGGGGCCGGCCCGAAGCACTGAGTGGCGGTTGACACAATCCGACCCACTCACCGGTCGCGGACGCGGCGAGGAACGCAACCGGACCCTCCCGCCCGAAATCCCCTTTGCCCGGCGTGACTCGGGGTGCGTCGGGCCGCCCCGCGTCTGCAGGCGCTTGTCTGGCGACAGCCGAAGGGCTCTCGGTGTCGGGAGCTGGGGGACTCGGCTGGGTTGCGCTAGGTGCGCACGCCAGGAGGCACGCCGCTGAGAAAGGCAATACACGCCGCAGGGGCATCGTCACCTAGAACCGCCGCGTGTAGCGCAGCGATGGGCCGTTGTTCCACTGAAAGGCAGCCACAGGCGGCGCAGGCTCTTTGTCCGAGCCGCCGAGAAGAAGCACCGTCGCACCAGCCGCGACTCCCACGATGCCAACCCCAAGCCCGATGTTGGCAATCGTTTGCGCACGCTTGCCGCGGTCGACGTCGTCTTGGAACTTGGGATCTGTGCAGCGGCCGCCACATTCCTCATCCAGGGTGTCGTGCGTGCTCTTCGCGGACAAGGCGAAGATCGTAAACGTCGCGAGGCCCGCGGCTCCGACCCCCAAGCCGACGTAGCCCCAGGTTTTGCTGATCCCACCCGAACTCGACTCCGGGTCACGCTTCGGCGGCTGTATGGGAGGTGGTTCCGGCTCGCGCTCTTCTGCAATCAAGCGAACAGCGACGGTCGTCGTGTCCCCGGCCCCGAGCTGAATCGTCTTCTCAAAACGTTTGTGCCCCGGCGCCTCGACCACGATGATGGAGTCCCCAGGCAAGATGGCGACGGGCTCGCCCACCCGCTCGGCGGCCAAGGGGTTGCCGTTTAGCGTGACTGTGGCGCCGGGCGGCGGCTCGACGATCGCAACGATGACTTTGCCTATCTTGCGTTTGAGCAGGGCCAATTCCGCAGCAGCAGCATCTCGAGTCGAGATGTACTTCGGCTGTTCCTTGGCCTTTTCTGCAGCGTCATCCAAGGTCTCGGCCATCTCGTCATAGGCCTCATCAAAGCGCCCGAGACCTTTCAGACTTCGTGCGACGTATAGCCGAGCATTGGGGCTGCCCGTCGCCTCGTGGGCCTTGCGGGCGAGTTCGAGGGCCTCCTGGTAGCGTGACTCGTCGAAGTGTTCCTGAGCCTGTTTGAACATCTTGCGGGCGTCGTCTTCAGCAAAGGCGGGCGCCGACACCAGAAGTAGCGCAGAAAGAAGTGCGAAAGTTCGCGTCATCATAGGTCGTCAGGTCGAAATGTGGTCGCGCCGCCCGGCTTTGGACGGGGGCGTGTTTTCGTGGGCGCAGGTTGCACGCGGGGGGGCGGTCTCGCAACGTTGGTGATCTCACTGGAGACTGGTGGCGCAGAAGCGCTCGGGGGTGGCGTCGGGGTTTCTTCCGGTGGCGCCACGTTCGCGGACGGAGGGGGTGGTGGCTCGGGCCTCGCGATCTCCAACAGAGCCGCCGCAGGCGTCGATGCGCCCATCGCCGGAGACGGCGTGGCCCGCGCTCGCGAATAGAGCACGGCGCCACCACTAATTGCGCCCAACGCAACGACAGCCCCGAGGACGACCGGTACGCGACTCTTGCGGGCAGGCGCTTGCGCGAAGGCCAGCTGAGGCCCGCCAGGGCGCGCCCCAATCATCATCGAGCCCACCGTGGACCCGGTGGACGGCAGCGCGCCAACATCGTGCTCGGGAATTTGAAGAGATTCCAGCCAGGTCGCGACCCGACGCGGATTGGCTGGCCCACCACAAATGCCTCGCAGCGCGTAATCTAGCGCGTCGGCCATGCCGACAGCGGACTCGTATCGGTCCTGCCGCGATTGCGACAAGCCGCGCAACACGACCGCCGAGAGATTCTCGCCAATGGCCGGATGCAGCTGGTTCAAAGGTGTCACGTTCCCAGCCAAAATCGCAGCCAGAGTCTCAGCCTCGCTCTTGCCACGGAACAGTCGCCGCCCGCTGAGCAGCTCCCAAAGCACGATCGACGCGGCAAATATGTCCGCCCGGCGGTCCAGATTCTCCCCACGGATCTGCTCCGGAGAAAGGTAGGCGACCTTGCCCTTTAGCCCGGCTCCCTGGGTCGTCGCGAGCCGCGAGCGTGCCAACGCCACGCCGAAATCCGTCAAGCGGCCCACGCCATCCCGACCGATCAACACGTTTTGGGGAGACACGTCCCGGTGAATGAGCTGCAAAGGTGCACCGTGCTCATCTTTGAGCTCGTGCGCGGCGTGCAGTCCCTCGAGCATGTCGATGCCAATGCGCGCTGCCACGTCCAACGGCAAAGACAATCGGTTGCGAGCGGCGTGACGCAACACGGTGTGCAGGGATTCGCCATCCACGTATTCCATGACCAGGAACAAACCATCGGAGCTGCGGTCGACATCCAAAGTGGAAACCACGTTGGGATGGCGGATCCGAGCAGCAATGCGCGCTTCGTCCAAGAACATCGCGACGAACTCTTTGTCGTCGGCGATATGAGGATGCATGAGCTTGATGGCGACCAGGCGTTCGAAGCCGCCTTCGCCGCTCACTCGGGCCAGGCAAACCGTAGCCATGCCACCGCGGGCGATGGGTTTGATCAGCTCGTAGCGCCCGAGTTGCGCCATCCTAGGCAGCGTAACAGGCCGACCCGCGCAGCGCCGCTTCCTGGTGGCATCCGCCAGTTTTCTGGCTGAATTTGGGCAACCGCCCGATTGTGTAGGTGAGTGCGACGGCGTCCCGGGCTAGAATTACTCCTACTTGGCATACTCGCTCCCCAGGCTCGCTGTGGCCTCCCTCGCTTTCTGCGTGGCACTGCCCACAGCGTGCAGCTACGACTTCGACCAATTCGCCCCGACCGGTACGACCACCGATGCCTCCGCCGGCCAGAGCGGAAGTGCTGGCGGCGGCGGGAGTGGTGGCACCGCTGGCAGTGGTGGCAGCGCTGGCGCAGGTGGCGGCGCTGGTGGAGCAAGCGGCGGCAGCGGCGGCAGCGCTGGCGCAAGCGGTGGCGCGGGAGGCGCAAGCGGTGGCGCGGGAGGCGCTGGCGCAGGTGGCGGCGCTGGTGGAGCAAGCGGCGGCAGCGCTGGCGCAAGCGGTGGCGCGGGAGGCGCAAGCGGTGGCGCGGGAGGCGCAAGTGGCGGCAGTGGCGGCACCGGCGGAGGCCCCGTCACAGTCAATTACGCACCTGAAGTAGCGGACTGTGTGGCCTTGACCGCACCGGATCCGGATTTCTGCGAGCAGAAATCTGGTTCGGGTGAGATGAGCGTCGATGGTGCGGACGATCAACTAGCTCCAGACGGCGGTGCCGCTCCGGAGGTCGCCTCCTTCATGCGCTTCAATCTGGATGGAGCCATCGCCGGCAAGACCGTGACCAAAGTCGAATTGGAGTTGACCGCGACGCCCACGGCTGGTTCCGATGGCCCCCAAGCGGGCGAGATTTGGCGAGTGTCGTCATTCACCCGCCCCGCCCTGTTTAGTTCGGCTCCCAGCAAACAGGGCGGTGCGGCCCTGGCCGCCAGCCAGGGCCCCGTTGCGGCGTCTCAGGTCGTTACCTGGACGCTGCCCAACAGCGCTGTCCAAGCCAATGCGTCCCTCTACCTAGGCGTGTTTGCTACGAGTTTGAACGGTGTTCGCTACTACAACACCAAGGGCGCCAGCCCGCCGAAACTCAGCATCACCGTCGGCCCATAGTTGAAGACAATGCCCACGAGAGCCCTGACCTTCGCCCTGGCCCTGCTGCTGCTCCCCGCTTGCGGAAGCAAGGAGAGCATCTCTTTGACCGCCTTCGTTCAGAGCGCGAATCTGAGCGTGGAGCAGAAGACCCTCGGAACCCAACTGACCGGCGGATTCGAGTTGTTCTTCGAACTCGGGCCAGAGGCGTCCGGGTCGACCCAAGTGTCTCTGGAAACCTTCGCGGTGGTCCGCGGCGCGGAGACCCTCGTCTCGCCTCTACAGGCGACCCCGGACAGCGTGACCTTCCCGCTTTCTCTTGGCAAGGGACAGAAGCGCGTCGTGCCCTTCAGCGTCGATGACTCGACGCTCTTGGATGCCGCGCTGAAGTCTTCACTCTGCGCTGGCCCGGTGCGACTGCGGGGTGCGGTAAGCGATACCCTGGGCGGCGGGCGTACGCCTTTGGAGAGCAGAGAACTGAGCGTTGGCGGATGCTGATGGGTCAAAGTTTTGGCGGGGAGATCACGGGCTGGGGAGTCTTCTTGCCAACCTCCATCGCGACGCTAAATAGCTTTCTAACCGGGCGCCGAGATTTGGCGTCGGGGCCGAGCCCCCACAACCCGACCTGCAACTGAAGACGGTCCCCTTTCTTGAGGGGTTTGTCCCCGGACTTGCCGGGGAAGTCTCGTTTGAGGGTCACGTTCTGCCCTGGGGAAACGAAATGCTCGTCATCGCCTTTCCGGGTGTCGGAAAAGGAGTTCGTGTCTCCAGCCCGAATGATGGTGCCCGCGAAGGCCAACTCGCCGCCCTTCGGTGCCAGCACGCTGACCGCAGTATCTTCGACGCTCCCGACGACCTCGACTCGCACGCCCCATCCGCCGCCGACACGGATCGGTTTCACCTTGGGCACGAAGCGCGCACCGATGACCTCCACCACGAGGCCCTTCGGCGTCATCCGATAGTTGACCTGCCTAGGTTTCTCAGTGGGCTGTGCGGGTTCGGGCTCAGCGGTTGGCTCCGCGGGCTCCTCGGGCGCAGCGGCAGAGGGCTCCTCGGCGGCCGGTGGCGGCGAAGGTTCCGGCGGCGCGGGCGTAGCAGGAGGCGGAGCGCCACCTCCGCAGGCTGCACAGAGCACGACCCAGATCCCCCAAAACCGCTCATGCTGCATCATGGGCTTGCTGCCTTTCGGTGTTCCTCTTTGGCTTGATCGATCAGTGCCGGCTGCTGCAGCAGCGCTTGGGTCGATCTTGCGAGGGCCTTTGCGGCAACCACCATGGTTTCGAAACCGCGGGTGCTCCTCGCGCACTCGGCGAAGCGGTGTTGGTGGCATGCCGTTTCCCACTCATCGCAGATTGCCAGATAGGGGTGAATTGCCGGAACGAGTTGGCTGACGTCGCCCATATCCGTCGAACCGGCGCCTACGCTGGGATCCACTTCTCGTGGCTCGCGCCCCAATTCTTGCAGGGCCTGACCAAAAACCCCCGCCAGGGTTCGGTTGTTCTTCATCTCCCGGTACCCCGTACGCAACTCGATTTGCACCTCGACACCGCAGGCGAGCGCCGCGCCGCGGGCGCATCTCTCCACGATCTGGCGCACGCGATCCAGTTCCTGCTTCGTCCGTGCACGCACCGAAAACTCACACGCTGCTCGCTCCGGAATGATGTTCACGGCTTGCCCGCCATCCGTGACGAAACCGTGCACCCGCACGCCGTCACGGAAGTGAACCCGCTGCGAATCCACCAGCTGAAAGGTCTGCAGGCAGGCCGTCAATGCACTTGCGCCATCGAAAGGAGCCATGGCGGCATGGGACGGCATTCCAGAATACGCCATGGTCAGCCACAGACTGGCGAGAGCCGGATGCACCAGCAAATCGCGATCGAAGGGATGATACATCATCGCAACATCCACCCCTTCGAAGACGCCGGCCTCGATCAGCTTCACTTTTCCGGCGCCGCCTTCCTCAGCCGGCGTACCGATGATCTCCACCGTCCCACCGAGTTCCTTCGCGTGATCGGCCAAAGCCAAAAACGCGCCGGCGGCGCCGCCAGCGATCAGGTTGTGCCCGCACGCGTGTCCAATCTCCGGCAACGCATCGTATTCGGCGAGAATCGCGATACGAGGTCCGCCGCTGCCGACCCGCGCACGAAAGGCTGTCTCCACTCCACCGAGCTTGCGCTCCACCTCGATGGCCGCCTTCGCTTCCAAGAGCTCCCCCATCCAGGCGCACGCTCGGTGCTCCTCGTAGCGCAGCTCCGGGTGGTCATGAATTCGCGTCGCGAGTTCGATAATCGCGTCGCGATGGCTATCCACGGCGCGGTCGAGGGCTTCAGAGGTCAGGGTCATCTCGCGGCAGCATAGCGCGAGCTGAGTGAGCTTTCATGATGCAATCGAGGCGCCGGCGGGTACCATGCAGCGCGTGCGGCGAGCTAAAACCACCCTCCGACGAGTGATGCCAGCATGCCTCGGACTCATCCTCCTGGGTTGTGACAAGGCCGAAGAACCCACGGCGCGGCCAAGTGTGAGCACTGCGAAAGCGGCACCGTCGACCGCACCCGCCAAGGCCGCCGTGAAGGTGGACGTGCGCGAAGCTGCCATGGGCACGGAGGTGCGCATTGTCGCTTACTCGTCGGCGACTGCTGATGAAGCGGCAACCCGTCAAGCCATCAAGCGCAGCATGACCGAAATCCGCAGGCTCGAGAGCCTGATGACGTCATGGCGGGATGACAGTGAGGTTGCGGAGCTCAACCGAAAGGCCGGGAGCTTCGTCAAGGTCAGCCCGGAGACCTTCCAAGTCATCGAACGCAGCCTATGGGCCGGCAAGTTCTCCCAAGGCACCTTTGACATCACCTTCTCGCCCCTGTCCGAGGTTTGGAAGTTCGGGGATGCGAAGGTTGACGATCCACGCATTCCCAACAAGGCAGAGCTGGCGCCCCTCCTGGCGCGGGTCGACTACAAGAAGATCCAGCTCAAGCCCAAGGAAAGCCAAGTCGCGCTCGGCACCGGGCAGCGGGTCGACCTCGGCGGCATCGCAAAGGGCTTCGTGGTGGATGCAGCGGTGGCGGTGCTGCGCAAGAACGGCGTACAGGCGTTCTTGGTGCAGGCTGGGGGCGACCTCTATGGCGCCGGCAAGAAGGCGGACGGTTCGCCCTGGGTCAGTGGCATCCGGGATCCGCGAGGGAAAGCGAACGATTTCTTCGCAACCCTCCAACTAGAAGACCGAGCATTCTCGACGGCAGGAGACTACGCCCGCGCGTTCATCAAGGACGGAAAGCGTTTTCACCACATCCTCGACCCACGCACAGGCTTCCCGGCAACCGCGTGTCGTAGCGTGACGGTCTACGCCAAGGACGCGCTCACGGCGGACGCCGTAGACGACGCCGTATTCATCTTGGGGCCAGAAATCGGGCTGAAGCTGGTCGAGGAGCTCGATGGGGTGGGTGCTGTCGTCGTGGACGACAAGAATCGCGTGCACATCAGCAAGCTTCTGAAGGGAAAGGTGCGAGTCACGCGCCAACCCAGCGACGGAATTTAGCCAGATCGGGCATGTTCCTGGGGCTGCGAGCGTACGACAGGGTGTGAGTGACCGCTGGGAAGAGCTGTATGTGGAGGTCACGGCTGCCGAGGCCGACCGCATCGAGGCCGAGCGGCGCGCCAAACTCGCGAGCCAAAGCCGCGCGGAACTCTTTCGCTGGAGCCGCAAGGCGTGTCGTGAAGTGCTCAGCAGCGCCACGAAGATCGCCAAGACTCGGGCGGCAGATCTCAAAACCCGCGCTGGTATCGAGGTGGAAGTCTCTGGCCCCGATTGGTCCGCCCTTCGCGACGGCAAGGACTCGGACGAGTTTCCAAGTGCAGAAGTCGGGAGCCTGCACTTGCGCTGCCGCGACAGCGAAATCGTGTTGTACACGCACACCACGCCGGGGCGCCTGCCAACCCTGCACTTTTTGGTCCGCACTCAACGCAGTTGGCCCCATCCGGAACGCAACCCACGACTCGTGACCATACCTGGATGCCGCTTCGCCCAGGGTGAAGACGGCAGTACTCGGCTGCGTATCGTTGATCGTCGTGGAGTCTCGAGCGTCGCGGCAAACCTCGACGACATCGTGTTCCGCGGCTTCGAGTTGCTGCTGCGTCGCGGCCCATTTCCCTGGGCCGAGCGATTCCCTATGGTGGACCCCGGCACGGATGGCCGCAGCTCGACACCGATCCTAGGCTCGAACTTCTCGCGCAGCCCTGACAGCGGGTAGGCGCCAGCTACCATTGGCCGTCCCGCACGAAACCTTTGGCTGCGTGCCAGAGCTTCTGGACGGCACCTGTTGAAACGGGTTCGTCATCCATTTGCGGCGACGCAAAGCGCTCGGCGTCGAGTTCGGTGACACTCTTGACGCCTTTCAGCGCACGCGAAGGCTTGAGCGTGCTGCTGTGGTCGTCATAGAGGTCGAACCAAGGCAGGCCGTGTCGCTCGTACTCCTTGGCGGTGACCGGACTCTGAGGTGGTGATTCTCCCGTGATTTCCCGCCAGGTCTGGCTGTTCACGATGTGTACGAACAAACGCGCGGTGTTTTGCTCGTCCCAAGTCTGCAGGCCGTGGGGATCTGGATAGATCTTCTGCTTCATGCGGCCGCCTGCGCCAAGTCCCATGTCGGCCGCGACCGCCGAGCGCCCGCAGGGAGCAGGCGCACAACCCGGAGCCGGCATGGCTTGCGCCATCGGAGCACCCGCCCCAAAGGACGCCATCCCCTCCGAAAAACCCGACGTGACGCACCTCGACCTCGAAGGCGGAGGCACCAGCCGACCGGGCTTTGGCGCGAAAACCTTGAGCTGCACACCGCCGAAGCGTTCCTCACCAGTGACCTGACCCTCGACGGTGTAGCCCTGCCCCAAAGGCATGGCGACGAACTGTCGAATGCGTCCGCGCGCAGCACAGATGCCATCGAGCCACGGTTGGTTCGGTGCCACGATGTAATTCTGAGGTTTGCGCCGCAGCCGCTCAGTCCAACGCTGGCCAGTAAGAGCGCACACTTTGCCCACTCCAACCTTCACCGCGTGCGGCAGGCCCGCGCTGAAGTTCAGCCACATGGCCTCACGTTGGTACATGGGGATGAGCACTCCGCCGCGGCACGTCCACTCTGGGGGAACACGATCGGCATAGTCGTCGACGCGGCGAATTGGGAATGCGCCCAGCCCGGGGGGCAACGGGTACGTGTTTCCGTCGTCCGGAATGCGCAGCGTCCGCTGAAACGTGAGGGTCAGATGATTGCCCACCACCAGACGGTTGTTTTCTACTTTGACGTCCAAGCTCATGCTCTTGCTCCTTGCTGCGCGGATTGGTCTTGCGCGCTCATGAATCGGACGAGGGCCCACCTGTGGGTGTCACGGCTAGAGAATTCTCGATCTGCAACCGGCCGTTATCTTTGGGGGATTCGACAAAATGCTGCCGCCGTGGTGACAAAACGCAGGCTGAAGCGTCCATGCTGTGAAAGCCATGGACGCAACCCTCACCCCGGCAGATCTCGAGCTATGCGGCCTATTGGACCGCGGAGATCTCCGCGGTGCTGGCACCGTTCTCGTCCAGCGTTACGCAGGTGACGTGGTTGGCTTGTGCCGGGCCATGCTGCGGGAGCGACATGCCGCGGAGGATCTGGCGCAGGAAACGTTCAGTCGTGCGTTTCGCGGCCTGGGTGGCTTTAGACGCGAGGCCAGCCCGCGCACCTGGGTTCTGGCTATCGCGCGCAATGGCTGCCTCGACTACTTGCGCCAGCAAAACCGAACGCCGATTGAGGATCTGGATTGGAGCGAGGCGGAAGAGGATTTCGACGTGCCCGAGCAAGTCTTGCCTGCGGAAGCCGTGCTGAACAAGCACCAGACCTTGGCCGCGCTGGATGCCCTCTCGGAACGCGAGCGCTCACTGGTCGTGCTGCGCGTATGCCATGAACTCAGTTTCGCGGAACTCGCCAACGTATTCGGCGTGCGAGAAGGCACGGTTCGCATGCGTCTGTCCCGGGCGCTCGCGCGCATGCGTACCGTGCTGGAAGCGAGAGAGGGCTCACTGGATATGGTCGCCGCGGGCAGCGCCGCCGCGCCGATGACACCCGCACCGGCCATGGCCCCTCGTGGCCGCGCCGCGCCGCAGCCCCTGGGCGCACCAGCGGGCGCGCCGGCTCCACCGCCGGCGGGCGCGCCAGCACCACCAGCGCAGAACGCCCCCGCCGCGTTCGGAGCACCTGAACGCAGCGCACAGAGCGCACCGCAAAGCCAAGCTGGCGGATCCCGCGATCCCGGCGTCTTGTCGCGGGTGCGCGCCTGGTTCGCCAAGCGTCCGCAGGCGAGTGCGGCTGCGCCCTACGGTGACCCACCCTCGGAGCAGCTCATGCAACGGCTGTTTCAAGCGGCAGACGCCCTGGACAGCTGACCCCACCTTCGCGCTACCGCTTGAAGAGCAACCCAAGCACAATCACGATCAGGAACATCAAGAAGACCGCAATCTGCCACCGAACCGGGTCCTGCTTCGGCGTCACCACGGCGTTGTGCTCCTGTAGCCGCTCGGCTTCGACCTCCTCGGCACCCTCGCCAACGAGCAGCAGCGGCTCGTCTTCAGGCGCCAAGACAACCAGCATGGTGGAACGCTCTCGATAGCCGGCACCCGTCGCAAGCGCGTGAGCGCGACGGTCCGCGAGCCCTGTGACCCGCGCGCGCTGCCCCACTGTCAACACGGTTTCTTCTCGGGTGACCTTGAGCGTCATCAGTTTCTGGGGAGCGTGTTCACTCTTGAACAACTCCGTGTTCCTCGCGATGTACCTTTCTTGCCCCTCCAGAGACTTGCCCACATGGCAATTCCCACGCGCATGAGCGCGGATGGCGCACAGCAGCGTGTACAGCTTGCGGAGCGTGCGGCGACGCCGAACCATATCGGGATCGCGGTTCCCCGAGAGCTGCTCTCGAAGCCCGGCCAACTCATCGCTCACTGTTTTTGCATCCGCGTCGACGACATCCAAGTTCGCGTGCCGCTCGCGGCCACCCAAGCGTGCGGTGAAGCGGTCCGGCACGACGAGCACTTCGCCGGTTTCGTCTTTCACGAAGAAGGGTTGAGCCCCTTGCGTCAAAGCACCCGTCAGCACTCCAGACGTCACGACGTAAGCAACACACTGCCGTCCGCTCGCGGGCGCCTCGAGCAGAGGTGCGTCGGCCCTCTTGACGACGCCCTCGATGGACACGATTCCCTCGGTAATCTCGGTGATCGGGGTCGGGCCTGGCACCCCGAAAGGTTAGCGTGAAACCCGCGAGTCGAATCCGCGTATCCTAACGGCCATGAAACGAATATTCCCCCACGCACTGGCATGCTTCAGCGCTGTTGTCACAGCAGCGACCGGCGTTGCCTGCTCGGAGTCGGATTCGACGGGCTCCCCGGCAACAGGCGGCGCAAGCTCCGGCGGCAGCGGAGGTGCAGCCGGCGGAGCCGGTGCCAGTGGTGGTAGCGCAGGCGCGACCGGCGGAAGCGCGGGCTCGGACGCGGGTAGCACGTGCGCGGGCGGAAGCAGCGTCGTCGGGTTCGCGACCGACGACGGCGTGAATCTGGCGGCAGACTTCCACAGCAGTTCCGTAAAGGGCGGTCGGGCAGCAATCTTGCTGCACATGATTCCGCCATCGAACAACCGGACCAACTACAAGCCCAGTTTCATCAGTGCTCTGACCGCAAAGGGCATTCACGTCCTCAACGTCGACCGACGCGGTGCTGGGGATTCCCAGGGCGTAGCGACCGAGGCCTACCAGGGGCCCAACGGCAAACTCGATGCCAAGGCCGCAGTCGACTTCTTGCTTCAGCATGAGTGCGCCATCGACAAGACGCGCATCGCCCTCGTCGGCGCTTCCAACGGCACCACGACGGCCTTGGATTTCACCGTCTTCGCCGGCGCGGACGCAGCCTACGAAACGCCGAAGGCTCTGGTCTTCCTCACGGGCGGCGCATACACGGAAAACCAAAACACGATTTCGAGCCACCGGCCCCTACTCGACCCCTTGAGCATGCATTTCGTCTACTCCAAGGCGGAGAGTGCTTGGAGCAAGGGATTCGAAGCCGGCGCCCCCTCGACCTGGAAGTTCTCCGAGTACGATCCCGGCGACCACGGCACAGTGATGTTTGACGTTCGACCCGAGTCCATCGCGGAAGTCGCCAACTTCCTCGACGGCGCGCTCTAGCCGCTCAGTCGTCGAATTCCCCGGACTCGGGGATCTCGTCGATGCCGCTGCCGCCACGCACCGGGATGGCTCGCGCCGTCGCCACAGTTTCGAGCACCTTCGCGAGCCCCTCTCGGTCACCCACGTGAGGCAAGAAGGTGCGGGAGCCGTCCCATAGGTCCAAGGCGATGCTTTGCGGCTGGTCCAACACGACGCAGTCGATCTGCGCCCAGCGGTAGCGTCGCACCCGCGGCCAGCCGAAACTGAGAACGTCGCGATACTCGACGCTGTCACCGCGCACCCGAACGCCACGCATGCCGGTGCGAAACACAGCGGCGAGAGCACTCAGGCAAACGATGGCCGCCAAAGTACGGGCACCGAGTATGCGGTGAACGTCTTTCTCGACCACGTAGACATAGAGTGCAGAGCTACTCGGCGACATTTCAGCCACCACGACCACTACGACGACGGCAACCGCGATGATCACGTACAAGGCCGACGGGATCTTGGCAGGCCAAGGCGGTCCGAACACCGTCTCGGTCGGCCGATAGGTCATGTCGAAGCCCGGAGGTCGAGAAGGCCTGCCCACGATACTGAAACGTAGCTCCGACCCCGATCCTTGGAAAGCCCCTGCGAAAATTTCAGCAGCGCTTGCGCCTCCACCCGGTTGGGGCTACTCGAAACTAGGCTAGCGGCGGCAGCTCTGGCACCCACACCCTTCGTTGCGCTCGTCAGCGCAAACAGGCGAGGCAAAATGAAAATCTTCATCGATACCGGCGACATTGACGAGATCAAAGAAGCGGTGGCCATGGGTGCCATCGACGGTGTGACCACGAACCCATCACTGCTCGCAAAAGCAGGTAAGCCCATCAAGACTGTCATTGCGGAAATCTGTGAGGTCGTGGACGGCCCCATCTCCGCTGAGGTCCTGGCCACGGACCAAGCCGGCATCCTCAGAGAGGGCCGGGAGCTGGCCAAAATCCACCCCAACGTCGTGGTGAAGGTCCCGCTCATTGCCGAGGGGATGAAAGCCACCCGCGTCTTCAGCTCCGAGGGCATCAAGACCAACGTCACCCTATGTTTCTCGCCGAGCCAGGCGCTGATGGCGGCCAAGGCAGGCGCGACCTACATTTCCCCTTTCGTCGGCCGGTTGGATGACCTCTCCGACGACGGAATGAACCTGGCCGAACAGATCGTGACGATCTATCGGAACTACGATTTCACAACAGAGGTTCTCGTCGCAAGCGTCCGGCATCCGGTGCACGTCGTTCAGGCTGCCCTGATGGGCGCGGACGTCGCCACCATTCCTTTCAAAGTCATCAATCAGCTGCTCAAGCACCCGATGACCGACAAGGGCCTCGCGAAGTTCTTGGAAGACGCCAAGAAGATCCCGAAGGGCTAAGTCTCGTTGCCGACTTTCGTGCGACGCCGCGCGCCGCGATCTCCTCAGCTAGCCAGCGGCGGCGTTCGGCAGGAGGGGGACGCGATGTTGCGCGCCTTATCCCTCGAGCGCGCCGAGCTCAGCGTGCTGCTGACTGACGACCGCACCATCCGTGTTCTGAATCGCGACCATCGCGACAGGGACAAGCCGACGGACGTGCTTGCCTTCCCCCTGGACGAGGACGACGTGCCTGAGGGCTTGCCGAGGCTCCTTGGCGACGTCGTGATTTCCCTGGACACAGCGGCGCGCCAGGCCGAGGGCCGGCGCCGCCCCCTCGCCGCGGAGGTGCGGCTATTGCTGGCCCATGGGCTTTTGCACCTGCTGGGGCGCGATCACGATACCCCCTCCAAAAAAAAACGCATGACGGCGGACACGAAAGCCCTGGTCCGAGTTGCAGAGAAAACGGCGTGCGCTCGGCCAGCCGGCCCGACGCGTCCCAGGCGCCGCAGGATTTCCCGAAAGGCATGAGGGATCCAGACCTAACTCCGCGTCTACGTTGGGTTTGTTGATACGGCGCAGGTTTGCGGCCACCGTGGTCCTTGTCGCAAATAGGGGTGGGCCGCCGGTCGCGCATTTGGCCATTTGCACGCGGTGATGGGACGCCAGAGGTCACATCACCCTGGAAAAAAAGCTGGTTTCGCTCACCAAGAAGGCTTTTTTCCGCTTGAACGGCCGAAAATCCCTTGGTACCTGTCGCGTGCCTTGAACGGCTCTCGCGATTGAAAGAAGCGGCGAGAGAGGGCGGGAGAGGCGGGTTTCGAAAAGATTTCTCATTTAGCAGGAGGCAGACGATGGCTGGAAAGAGGCTGACAAAGGCGCAGGTTGTAGCGGAACTCTCGAACGCAGCGGATCTCGACAAGAAGAGCATCGGCCGGGTTTTCGAGGCATTGCAGGAGCTGATCCGCAAGCAGCTCTCAGCACGGGGTCCCGGCGAGTTCGTCGTTCCCGGGCTGGTCAAGCTCCGCGTGGTGAAGAAGCCCGCGACCAAGGAGCGCCAGGGCATCAACCCGTTCACCAAAGAGCCGATCACGATTCCGGCCAAGCCGGCGAGCAAGAAGGTCCGCGCGACGGCCTTGAAGGCGCTCAAAGATCTGGTTCAGTGAACCCTTGGGCGACGTCGCCGAGCTTCTAGAACAGCGCCGGCGAGCACGAGCCCGAACAAGAGCGGCGCATCCCCAGCTCTCGCATGAGAGTTGGGGATTCGTCATTTTGTGTGGCCTGTTCGGGGAACGGCGGAATCCGGGACTATTGGCCCGGGTTCTGGCAGGTTTCTCACCCAGAACGCGTGGGACCTTGGCAATTCTCGATATCTTCAGCAAACCGAATGACTGGTTCGATCACGCAGAGGGGAGCGTGCTCATGACCGCGGCCCTCCGCATCTGCGCTGCGTTCGTCCTGGGGTGGACCCTGACAGCCCTTCCCAGCTGCCAGCAGGAGGCTGCCAAGCCGACTCACGAGCCTGGCCATCCGGCTGGCACAGAGTCTTTGCCTACGGCCAGCGCCCCGGGGGCAGTGGCCTCGGCTTCGCCGCCCCCTCTGACCGCGGCGAGCGGCACCAGACAGTCGAAGTGCGCTGAGATCGAAGCGGGCTGGCGTACGGCGATAGGTCGCTTCGCCCGCAAACCCGTCGATGACTGCAAACGCGACGAAGACTGCGACTGCTATGGCGGATTCAAATGTCCCAACGGACTGATCGAGATCTGTCCCAGCCCCATCCGCGCTGATGTTGCCGCCGAACTCAACCATTTCGACAAGCGTTGGCATGCAAGGAAGTGTGGGGAGATCATCTGGTCGCCCCACGACATCTGCAAAGAAAAGTGCGTCTCGGGGCGCTGTCGCTAGCCACACCACCGTGCGAACCAGAGACTGCTGTGTGGTAGTCTCGCGCGGTGTCGGATCAGCATCCCGTTCGAGAGCTGTTCGAAATTCATCGCACCTTTGGTCCCGGTGCCGCACGCGACAAGGCGCGGCTTCTGAAAAAGCTCGAAGCGCTCGAGAACATTCCCGTTCGCGAGCTCGGGCAGCTGCACGATGTGCTCGACAACATGCGGGCGTACCCCGACAACCCCAGCGTGCGGTCGCTCGTGCAGAAGGTGATCGCGCAGCTGCGCGGCTGGGCGCAGGACGGCGCGTCCGATTCACCCACTCTGGTCGGCACCGGTTTTCCCGGCAGCTCCATTCGCTACCCCTATTCCTACGCCATGGTCCAGTACCTGGCGCGGCGACATCCGGGGTCCGTGGAGGTCGACTGGGAGGGGTTCGAAGACGGAGGCCAGCTCGGGGCGGTGTTGGAGCTCGTGCTGACCGCGGTGGAAAACGAGACGATGGAGTACATCCCCTGCGGCTGGGAGGAATGGCTCGACCGCACCGGCTCGAGCGTCGAGGGCAGCCAGCTCGGATTCCTACTCCAGGCGCTGGAGCGCTCAGGCATGCCGGCGGAGCAACAAGCCAAGCTCTTCGACATGTGCGACGTTCCCATCCTGTATCGCCTGCATGAGCCGGGAACGGGCCGCTGCGAAGTCGAGCTCCCGCTGGCTCGGATCTTCTACCAGCGGGGCGAACTGCCACGCGAACGCGTCGACCTGCGCAAACAGATAACGACCCCCCTCGAGGTGCCTGCCCTCGCGGACAAGCGCCGCGGCGAAGTGGTGATCGATACCTGCGTGCGAGCGCTGTGCAGCCGGAAGCTCGAGATTCACGGCCTGATCTACGCCAACCCGGAGGAGGTCCTGGAGCTAGAGGCCCAGCGTGGGATCAAGATCGTACTGGTCGGGATCCGCCCGGAGTACCGCTCGCCCCTCGCTGCCAACTACTTCTTCATGGTCTTGAAGAATGCGGTTCCCATCGCGTACGGGCCCGCGGTTCCTCTGTTTGGGTGTTGCGAGATTGGCATCAATCTATTTCCGCAATTTCGCGGTGCTGAGATCCGGACCATCTATGGGCAGCTCATGCGGCTCCTGCACCACCACCTCGGAGTGCAGTACTTCTACCTGACGCGCTACGGCATGGGTGAAGACAACCCCGACGCGATTCGTAGCGGCGCGTTCTGGTTCTATAGAAAGCTCGGCTTCAAAGCCACCAACCCCCAGGTCGAGGCCCTGGCTCTCGAAGAGGAAGCGAAGATCCAAGCGACGCCGGGCTATCGCTCGGACACGCGAATGCTGCACAGGCTGTCTCACACGGAAGCCGTGCTGGACCTCTCCGGTGGCCGCTGCCGGCGCTTCGACTTCGGTGGGCTTGGGTTGGCCGTCAGCCACAGCCTCTCGCGGGAGACTGGTGGCGATCGCGGCGCCGCAACACGGGCTTGCGTCACGCGCGTCAAGCGGCGGCTTGGTATCGGCGACGCTCGCCGCTGGAGCGAGGAGGAGCGGCTGGCGCTCAACGCCATGGCGCCGATTCTCGCACTGATACCCAGCCTTGCTAGCTGGAGCCGCGGCGACAAGCTCGCCATGGTTCGAATCCTTCGCGCCAAAGGCTCGGCTCCGGAGTTCCAAGCCACCCGCGCCATGCAGACGCATCGAAAGCTCGAATCAGCACTCCGGGAGATCGCCGAGTCAAACCAAGGCCGGTAGCCCATTTCAATCCCGCGCCGCCGGCAGGCCTCGGGACACGGCCTAGCTCGATCGCTGAACCTGGGGCGTCTGATTTGGGGTTGGTTTTTTATGTGCCGGATACTGCCGTCATCGGCACCTCGCGCGGGTGCTCGACTCGATCAGCCTGACTCTTGGCGACGCCGTCGAGCTATCGAAACAGCCCCAGCGATCACGAGCCCGACGAGCAGCGGCCAGTCCCCTACCTTCGCGTACACGGTCGGGGCGTCGTCGTTCAGAGCGGGAGTCGCGAACAGCACGCCCATTTCGTTGGCGGAGCCCCGCGCCCGGATTGTGCCGCTCGAGTCGATCCAGGCTGGAACGCCGAGGTTGACGACTCGCACCAGGTCCTGCCGCAGCTCGACGGCTCGCAACACAGAAAGCCGAAGGTGCAGCTCCGGCTCCGCGGTCGCGCCGAACCAGGCGTCATTAGTCACATTCACCAGCAGATTGGGACGTTCTTTCGCAATCTCTCGGCCAATGCCCGGCAGGGTGTCTTCGAAGCAGTTCAACACCCCTATCCGTGCCTTGCCACTACGTAGCAACACCACTTCTTCTCCCGGAACGAGGCCGCCGGCACGAAAAAACCAGCGTCGCAAGAACGGCAGCTGATCCGAGAGAGGGACGGCCTCACCGAACCAGAGCAGTGCCATCTTCGCCTGTACGCGCTGGGTCATGCCCCGCTCGTCGACGACCGTGGCAGCGTTATAGCGCCCGTTGCCACCGGGTGCGTTCGCCAGCGCACCGAAGAGCACGGGGCCTCGCACTCCCCGACCAATGATCCCGCGCCGCCCCCGGTGCATGCGATGGGGGCCAGCCGCAATGTGATAAGGGTATGCGGCCTCGTGCCACAAGGTGAGGTCCACGCCCTGCCCTTCGCTCTCGCGGGTCAGGTCCAAGAGTGTCCGGAGGATTTGGTCTCGCGCCTTGGGGTCCCACCTCAGTCGAGCTTCCACGGCCGGCTGAAGCATGCCGACTTGGAGGCTGGGGCGGCCAGCTTGCTTGGCACGCGCGGAGCGTAGCCGGGGGATCCCGAAGCCAATCATCACCCCGAGAATGATTCCCGCGTACAGAAAGGGGCGCCGCGGGCTCACGATAGGCCCCTCCAAGGCGCGTCGCAGTGGTTCGGCCGCGAGCGCCGCGATCAAGGCCACGAGAAACGTCACCCCGCGCTCTCCCACCCACTCCGCCAGCTGGATCAGCACTGGCCAAGGAGAAAGCAACGCACCCGGCGACCACGCGATAACCAGCGTGAGGCTGCTCGCCAGGGTGACACCCGCCGCGAAAGCGACCGGCTGAGGCACGTGTAGACGTCGCGTCATACCCCGAGCCAACAGGGCGCCTAGGCCCCAGGGCACCGCCTGCCCAGCCGCCAGCAGCAGAAGTGCGCCCAAGCCACCGGCCACGCCCAGAGCAGTGAAGCGGTCCACTACGCCGACGATGAATCGCATGCCCAGCAGGGACGCACAGGTCGCCCAAAGCCAGGCGCGGAAGAACGTCGTGCGTGCTCGCACCGCGTCGGTCGTCACCAGGTACAACAACCCGAGCCCGATGAAGACCATGGGGTAGAGATCCATCGGCGGTGAGCACAACGCGAATGCGGGGCCGCCAAGGGCCGCCGTCAAATAGGCGCGACGATTCCGTTGCAACGCGACAAAAAGCTATCACGCCCTAGCTTCTGCTCGAACTCTGTCTACACTCCCGTCATGCGTTTCGACGTGGAGCAATTCCTTTCGGTCACCGCAAGCCTTGCCCTTGGCGTGGCCTGCGCGCAGCAAAAGCCCGCCGCAGCTCCGCCGTCGGAGCCAAGCGAGCCTCCCGCAGTCGTCGCAGTCCCGACGCCGGAAGACAGCGAGCCTGCGTCCGATGAGGAGCTAGTGGCTGTCGTGGATGAAAACGCCAGCGACTCCCGAGACGAGGACCCCAAAGACTTCGAAGACGCTTCGACGGAAGGCGCACCCTACGATGAAGCCGCAGTGCTGGGAGCCCTGACCGGCGGCCCAATGCTGGAAGGCGGCTTCATTGGTGTGAAAGGATTTGGAAGCGGAGCAGGTGGGCTTGGCCTACGCGGAATTGGATCCGCAAAGGGTTCAGGCAAGCTCCGGCCCAAGGTTCGCGTGGGTACAGCGTCGACACGAGGTCAGCTGGATCGTGCCGTCATCCAACGCGTCGTTCGCAGGAAGATCAGCCGGATTCGCGCTTGCTACAACCAGGAACTCGTGAGCGGCAAGCCCTTCAACGCGAAGATCGTGACTCGGTTCATCATTGGCAAAGACGGCCGGGTCAAGACCGTGACTCTCAGCAAGACCAGCAGACGCCCCAAGTTGGACAACTGCGTGAAGCGCGCCTTCCGCGCCATGATGTTCCCGGCCCCCAAGGGTGGGCTCGTGACGGTGAGTTACCCGTTGATTTTCAACACCAAGTGAGGGTGACTCGGGTCACCAGTAGAAGGTGATACCTCCGCGGAACAAGCCGCCGCCGGAGGTATTCGTGGTGCGGCCCGTCTCGGGATCGATGAATTCAGGCTCGGTCCGGGCCCGTTCGTCGGTACGGCCACGTACGAAGCCGAGCATGTCGAGGTTGAGGGCCGTGCGTTTGCCGATTCGAAACTCGACCCCCACACCCAACTGCCCGCCGAAGTAGCTGTACTCCACGCGTTCTTCGGTCTCGACCAAGGTTCCGTCCGCAAGCTCCGTACGATTGCGTCGATTGACGTTGGCCCCGCTGAAGCCCAGGCCACCCAAGGCGTAGACCTGGACCTTGTCTTTCGGATTGATGAACACCATGCCGTTCAGCAGCAAGGCAGTCTCACCGCGCTCGTTGCCGAGGTAGTCGATGCCACCGATGAAGTCCAAGCCGGCGTCGAATGCAAAATGGGGGACCGGCCGATAGCGCAGGCTGAACCCGAAGCCTCCCATGGCAGCGTTGTCATGGGGCTCCTGGCGATGCTCGCTGTCGGCGCGCCCCATCAGCACGCCCTGCAAATGCAAGTTGAAGCCCCACTCTTTCTTCTTGCGGCGCTTCTTCTTCTTCGGCGGCTTCTTGTCGGGCTTGTCGATGATCAGGATCTTCCGAGTGCCGTCCTTCTCGGTCTTGGTGACCACCACGGGCTTGTCAGTGCCCTCCTTGGTCTCCGCTTCGACTTCAGGCTCGACCTCGGGTTCCTCTTCGCCAGGGGGGGTCTCTTCACAAAACCATCCCCCAGGCGGGCACTCGGGCTCCTCCTCCGCCTGGGCGAGGGAGGGCGCAAATACAATGACACTGGCAAATATGGGACAAAGCAGGCTGCGCGGCATTTCGGCTTCCTTATAAAAGCGACAGCTGCCTAACGGTAGCAACCTGAGTGCCAGGTGCCACCCGCTCGAATCTTCGGAGAAACGGCATTTTTTCCCGATCCTGTGTGGAGCGCCGTTTACAGCCACGTGGATCCAGAGCTACTCGCTGTTATGTGCCCACGGTCACGGTAAAAGCAGGTCACGTTCAGCCCGTCTGGGCCGGGCACCCGTGGGTTTTCGCCCAGGCCGTGGCGCGAATCAGCGGCGGAGCCACCTCTGGGGACGAAGTGGACGTGGTGGATGAGCGCGGCAATTTCCTTGGGCGAGGCTTGTATTCTCCTGGATCCGCGATCGTAGTGCGCCTCTGCACCCGCTCCCGGGACACGGCTCTGGACCCGGGCTGGTTCGCCGGACGCATCGAGGCGTCCATCGCCCGCCGCCAGAGCCTCGGCCTGCCCTCGGAGCAGACCAACGCCTATCGACTGGTCCACGCCGAAGGCGACGACCTACCCGGGCTGATCGTCGATCGCTTCGGCGACACCATCGCGGTGCAGTTCGCGACCATCGGCATGAAGCGTCGGGAAGGCATCATCCTCGACGCCCTGGAGCGCTTGCTCTCCCCTGGCAGCATTGTCGATCGAAGCTCGGAGAAGGCCGCACGCACGGAGGGATTCCGCGCGGCCAAGGGCGTCGTCCGGGGAGCCGAGCGGAACGCGCTCGAGTTCACCGAGCTCGGGCTGCGTTTCAACATACCGCTGGAGCTGAGTCAGAAAACTGGCTTCTATGTCGACCAGCGTCCGCTGCGCGCACGGATCGAGACCCTGGCCAAGGGACGCAGGGTGCTCGACACCTTCACTTACGTCGGCGCGATTGCGATGGGAGCCGCGCGAGGTGGTGCAACAGAAGTCCTCGCAGTGGACGAGAACGCCCTTGCCGTTGAAGTTGCAGCCGAGCAGGCAAAGTTGAACGGACTTGGCGATAGCCTGCATTTCGAACGGGCCGACGCCCATGACGTCTTGGCTCGAGCCGGTCGCCAAGGGGGGTACGAGTTGGTCGTTTGTGACCCACCGAAGATGGCGCCTAGCCGCGCCGCCAAGAAGCGCGCGGAAGGTGCGATGCGGAGACTGGCGGCTGCGGGAGCGAGCGCAACGCGCCCCGGGGGGCTGCTCGTACTCTGTTCCTGCTCCGCAGCGATTGGCGTGGACGAACTCACCCGCGCCCTGGCCTTGGGTGGGCGGGATGTGGGCACCCGACCCATCGTCTTGGAACGCTGGTTTCAGGGCGCGGATCACCCGGTACCCGCCGCCTTCCCCGCTGGCTTGTATCTGGCCAGCATCATCGCCGAAGTTGCACCCCTCTGAGCGCATGGTCCGAGTGTTTTCAAGGATTTGCGCGTATTCGCGCACTCTCTGTAATGGCGGAGGCCGCTTGATCTCGGTCAATCTGCCTCTATGGCTCGGCGCATCTGCACAACTTCTGCCGGTATTGGGCTCCTGGCCGTGGCTGGCGCAATGGGGCTCAGCGCCTGCACCGCCGTCATCTCCGATCCCGGCGGAAGTTCCGGCTCCGGCAGTGAAGGCCCCGGCGGCCCAACACCTCCCGACGTCGTGAACGCGGCCGCCACGGGCCTGACCCGAATGACACCGGTCCAATACGAGAACAGCGTTCGCGATCTATTTGCCGCGCCAAGCCTGACCCTCGGCCTGGACGAAGACACCGGCGAAGCTGTGTCGCGCTTGGCCGCAGAGAAGTTCAACACCGCCGCAGAGAGCGTAACGACCAACCATTCCAGCTGGGGAGATCCGGTCTTCCCCTGCGACACCTCTGGCGCAGCTGACGATTCTTGCGCCGAGAGCTTCATCGAGGATTTCGGCATGCGCGCATTTCGCCGGCCGCTGACGGCAGAAGAAAAGACGTGGCTGCGAGGCGTGTACGACAGCGCACGAAAGGACCAGGGCTTCCGGGACAGTCTCTTCACCGTGCTGCAGGTCATGTTGCAGTCGCCCCAGTTCCTCTACTTCCTGGAAGTCGGGCAGCCGGCGACGGGTAAGCTCGCCCCCGGAGTCAAGGCGCTCACGGGCTTCGAGCGGGCTACTCGCCTTTCCTACTTTCTGTGGAACACGACCCCAGATCCGGAGCTCCTCGCAGCGGCTGAGCAGGGCGCAATGGATACCCAGGCAGGCGTGAGGGCGCAGGCCGAGCGCTTGCTGGCGGATCCGCGCGCCAAAGCTCGCGTGGTCGAGTTCTTCATCAACTGGCTAGAGCTGGACGGCACGGCGTTGCACCACTCGTTGCTCGAAACACCAAAGAATCCCCAGGTGTTCCCCGAGGACAGCCCATCCCTGCGGGGCGCCATGCGCAAAGAAATCGAGGCGCTCGTGCAGCGAGTCGTGTTCGATGGCGACGGCAAGCTGTCGACGCTGCTCACCACGAATGAAGGCTACGTAAACGAGCCCCTGGCCGACCTGTACGGCGTCAGCGGTCCCAAAGGTGAGCAGAACTTCGAGTGGGTGACCCTGCCGATGGAGCAGCGCGCCGGGTTGTTTACCCGGGCTGCGTTCACGACTCTCTACGCTGGCGCCGACGTGAAGTCGCCCATCCGTCGCGGTGCCTTCCTTTTGGAGAAGGCCTTGTGCGTGCACTTGGGAGAGCCTCCCCCGAACGCCAACGACACGCCGGTGACCGGAGGCGCCGTGGTGGAGAACGGCAAGACCGTGGAGCGGACCGTGCGGCAGGATGTCGAGGCCAAGACGACCGGACCCGGCTGCAGCGGCTGCCACCAAGTCCTGAACCCCATCGGGTTCGCTTTCGAAAACTACGATGCCTTGGGGCGCTATCACGACAAGGAAACCGGGTCCGGCCCCGACGGTCAGTTCTCATTGAGCGTCGACGCCAGTGGGAGCTTCCCGGTTTACAGCGACGACCAAATCGTCGAAGCGATCAGCGTCAACGGCGGAGTTGAAATGTCCGTGCAGCTCAGCCAAAGCCCGATGGTTCAGCAGTGCTTTGCGCAGCACTGGTTCGAACATGCGCTGTCCCGCTCGCCTCAAGACGAAGACGCGCAGAGCATGAATCAACTCACCGATGCGCTCTCCAAGAGCGGCAGAGTGTTGGACCTCATACTGGCTGTCGCCCTCAGCGACGCATTTCTCTACGTGAAAGTGCAACAGTGATGAGCTTCCGCAAGCAAAGCCGACGCGCGTTCTTGGTCGGGGCGGGTGGTCTGTGCGTCGCGTTGCCGCTACTAGAAGCGACTCGAGGCAGCGCGATTGCTGGCCCCCTGCCCACCCAAGCCAAGCGATTCATCGTCGTCTTCAGCCACGGCGGAACAATCAGCTGTCGAGACCGCAAAGGAAAGAAGGAGAGCGGCAAGGGCAACCACCATGGGTCGGACCTATGGGCCCCGGCAGATCCCGGCTCCACGCTCGTGGTGGGAGAGGAGATGTCGCCTTTGGTTGCCCTCAGCGACGAGCTGATCTTGCTCCGGGGCGTGGACAACATGGCGGGCACCCGAGCCCCCTATGGCGGAGGCCACCGGCATTCCAACGTCACCGCCATGACCTGCGCCGATGCGCACGACGCCGGCGAAAAATCCTACACCGCCCTAGGCCCTTCTCTGGACCAAGTGCTTGCATCACGGCTCAGTCAGGACAATCCCACGGCCTTTCCGTCGATCGATCTCTCGGTTTACGGTCACCAATACGGAACGCCCTTCTTCAGCGCTGCGAAACAAACCGTCTCGAGCGAGTCGAGCCCCCAGGCCGCCTTCGACCGCCTGTTCAAGAACGTGAACCCGAGCTCAGGTCCGGATCCGGAGCTACTCAAGATCCGTGCGCAGAAGAAGAGCGTTCTGGATGGCGTACTCGACGGATTCACCATGTTCCGAAAGCAAGTCGGCACGGCAGACCAACAGCTTCTTGATGCCCACGCCGACCACATTCGCGGCATGGAAAAGCAATTGGCGACTCTCGGTGAAGTGACCGCAGCGTGCACCCTGCCCGACATGAGCGGAGCACCGAACGGCAACAAGGACGCCGAGAAGGTCGCGCCCTTGATGGTGGATATCATCGTACACGCGATGCGCTGCGGCCTGAGCAACGTCGCGACGCTGCAGATCGCCGACCTGATCACGGACTGGCTGCCGACGCCCTGGGGTCACAACCTCGGACACAGCCTTGGCCACGCCGCCCGGGACGTGGGGCCGACAGGTCCGAGCAAGTCCCGGATCAACGACTTCTTCGGGGAGATCACCCCCAACCGCCAGTGGCGCATGACCATGCTCGCCCGGCTCCTCGACGGCCTGAAGAACACCCCCGAAGGCACCAGCAACATGCTCGACAACAGCGTGGTGTTGTTCACCAGCGAGTTTTCCACCGCAAGCGTGCACTCGGTGCGCGACGTGCCGGTGCTGCTCGCGGGCAAGGCAGGCGGCCGCTGGCAGACGGGTCGTCACATCAACTACAACAAGCCCGCGGCAAGCGACCCCAATACGCTCAACTACGACACGGACGCCTCGACCCACAACGTGTTCACGTCCATCCTGCAGGCCTTCGGCTACGACGACGCCCACTTCGGCAACGACGCGGCCTACAAGAAGGGCCCCCTGTCCGAACTAGGCTGAGCGCCTGCGCTCGAGTGAGCGCATCACCAGCGCATGGGGCTCAGGGTTTCGACCACGGAGAACTCCGGATCGCGAACCGGGTCCTCGTTGGGATCCCGCAGTAGCAGGTAGGCCCCGATCGCAGCCCCCACGACAACGGTCCCAGCTGCCGTCCAAAACCACGGACTTTCGACCAAGCCACCTCGCTCGGGTTCCAGCTCCACGCGGTGACGAGTCGCAGGGCGCAGCACGACCACCGTGTCACGATCCCCTTCGGGCGATCGTAGGCGCACGCGGTACTTGCCAGGATCGAGTTTCTTGATGATGCGCCCGCGCCCCCTCGCCACTCCCAAAATCTCGAGCGAACCACGACGGTCCTTGGCTAACAGCTCCAAGGTGCTCATGCGCGCCGCCCGAGAAAGCACGAGGGTGGCCGTGACGCGTCGCGCCTTGCCGGCGGCCACCGTCACTCTCGATTCCCACGGCTTGCGCAAAGGCGCAGACACGGACAGCAAGCGCTCGCCGGGATTGACCTGCACCGACAGCACCTTGCCCTGCAAGGCCGTGCCGACGGGGCTGCCGTCAATGCGCACTTCGGCCCGGGGCGCACCCTTCTGCACCACGGAAAGCGTCGCGATGTCCCGGCGCGCTTCGGCGGTCAACTGCCGAGCCTGAGAGCGCATTTCACGCGGCACCTCGCCGTAGTCGCCCTTGACCAGCCGGGCCAGCACTTCCGAGGCCTCCTTGGGCTTGCCGGTACCGCGGAACGCCACGGCCAGATTGAACGCTGCACTGGCTTTGGGCACGAGACGCAAGGATTGGCTGAACTTGTCCTCGGCCTGGGCGAAGCGTCCAACGCTCATGGCTGCCTTACCCTGCTCGAAGAGCTCCCTGGCCCGCTCCCTGTCTTCAGCGGTCGCGGCCGCAGCCGCCACGGGTGCGCTCAAGACGAACACGGCCGCAAGCAGCACGCTCCAGAGCTGCGGTAGTCCACGCATCAGTAGTTCTCCCATATGGGCACGCCAGGCTTCGTCTTTGGCGGCTTGAGGGCCGGGCGCCGTCGAGCTTTCGGCACGACGGCCGGAGTGGGCGCCGCGGGTACGACGGACGCGCTGGGAGCGGGTGCCGGGGGAGCAACCGCAGGCAACGCGACCGAGGGCTCAGCGGTCACCAAGGCAGCGGCGACGGGCGGGCTCGAACTTTGCGGGGCAGATGCGACAGCGGAGCTTCCACCCTTGGAGAGCGCAAAGCCCGTTGCCGCGGCAACTCCAGCCACGACTACCGAGGAGAGTAGCCAGACGACCGGGCTACGGCTGGATCGCTGTTGGGGCGCCGAGAGCGGGGACGACGGAGGGACAGCACTCGTTGTCAGAGCCGCAACCTGCTCCCGGGCTTCGGTGATCCGTGCCCGGGCCTCGGCCCGTCGCTCCGAGAAGTGCGTGTCCAGAAACTCTGCGACGTCCACGGATTGTCCAGTCGCAACGACCGAGGCCAGTATGGCCTCCAAACGTCGCGCCACGCTCTTGGCATCATCGGGTCGGTCCTGTCGTCGCTTGGCCAAGAGCTCGAAGGAAAGCTCCACCAATTCCGGTTCGACGTCGTCCCGATAGTCCGCCAGGTCCGGCGGAGGCTCGGATAGGATCCGCCGTGGTCCGTCGGTACCTTCGCGACTCTTGTACAGGCGACGACCGGTCAAGAGCTCGAACAAGACCACGCCCAGCGCGAAGAGATCCGCGCGCCGATCGGGTTCTTCGAAACGCAGCTGCTCCGGCGCCAGATAACCCAACTTGCCCTTGAGCACGCCCGTGGAGGTCTTGCTGACTCGCCCCAGCGCTTTCGCAATCCCGAAGTCCGTAACCAGCGTGACGCCGTCGAACCCGATCATGATGTTCTGTGGGGACACGTCCCGGTGGACCAGCTCGAGGGGTCGCCCGTCCGGACCCGCTTGTTCGTGCGCCGCGTGCAACCCCTCCGCAGCGTGCATCACGATCTTGAGAGCAACCTCCATCGGGATGGGTTGCGCCTGCGCTGCCGAGATGAGCTGGGCCGCGGTAATGCCTTCCACGTATTGCATCACCAAAAAAGGACCACTGTCGTCCTCGCCGACATCCACCACGCTCACCACGTTGGGATGCCGAATCAGACCGGCAATGCGGCCTTCGTCCAAAAACATCCCACGGACTTCTTCTTCCCCCGCGAGCTCCGGCTTGAGGCGTTTGACGGCAAAAAGTCGCTCAAAGCTCCCCTCTCGGCGCACCACGAGATCGACGCGACCCATTCCCCCGGAGGCCAAGGTGCACAGAGGCCGGTATGAGGCGAAGCTCGACGCGAGTTCCGGAGTGTTATCCAAGGTGCGGCAGTATACTGCACCGACGTGACCCTCGCGCTCGATGCCCTCTGGCAGGCCGCTGAGGCCAACCATGAACGGGTGGCTTCCGGCGATCTCACGCGTGTGGGCCCCGTGATCCGAGCTTTGGAGAGCACGCTAAACCCGGTGGCACGCGCCTGGGCCATGGCATTGCGGAGCCAACTGGCTCTCACGGCCCCCCGCTACGGCGTAAAGCCGCGGCTGAGTCACCTCGCGGACTTCGTGGACGGACCGCCCTTGGCGCGCCGTGCCGCCATTCGCAGCCTGACGGACGCGCTGCGCCTGGCGGCATTGGCATTCGACCCTGAGCGGGTCGTGGACCTCGCGACCCTCGCGCCGAGGCTCGCGCCCGGGCTCGGCGAGAGCGAGTCCCTGCTCACGTCCCTTTGTGCGGCCTGGGCGGACTACGTCGAGGGCGACGTCGAAAGCTGTGGAGTGCAGTGCAACGAACTGATGCAAAAGGCGTTGCGGGCAAAGTCGGCGGCATTGGTCGTCGAAGCCCAGGCGTTGCGGGCCCTCGCCACCCTCGAGGGCGGCGAGCAGAGTGAGGCACTCGGGCTCGCCCGGCGAGCTTCCCTAGCGGCGCGGAGCGAAGGGCTGCCGCAACCCGAATTCCTTGCCCATGTCGTGTTGGCGCGCGCGCGACGTCACGCACGGCAATCCCATCTCTCACTACGGATCCTTGAAGCCCTGAGGAGCGTCGTGACGGATCCCTGGCGCGGATGGCTGTGCTGGGAATGGTTGATGGCAGGTGGCGACGCGGAATCCGCAGAAGGGGATCTCCAGTTGGCGGGGCAGACAGCCGTGCGTAGTAGCGGCGAAGCTCTGCTCGCCCTACTCCAAGCGGCCACCCGAGGCGACAGCCAGCGCGCATCGGAGTCCCGCGCCCGGCTCGAGTCGAATCGCAGCTTCTTGCCGGCGTCTCGAGACGCTCAAGTCCTCATCGCCGCATCGGATCCCGAGGTGCAACCCGAGAATGCACAAGTTGCCGCTTGGCGCGCCGGGCGAGACCCGTTGATACCCGCCGCCCTGCACGGGCTGCGGCTTCGCGGAGACGGACAGTCCGACGAATCCGCTGCCGCCTACGTGGTTCGATTCGGCGATGGTCGGGCTGTGCGGGTTCTGCATTGGGGAATGGAACAGCTGAACTTGCCCAACGCGCACCGGGTGCGGCAGTCCCAGCGGGCCCAGGGGCGGATCGAAACCGTCATGGCCGTATTGGCGCTGAGCGAAGGCGCGCAGATGGCCGAAACAGAGTGCTTCGCTGAGACCTACGGCTTCCCCTTCGTGCCAGAAGTTCATCGAGGTGTTTTCGACGTCTTGCTGCATCGCACTCGGGGCGTGCTGGGCGATGCTGGTGAGATCACAAAGGATGGGGATCTGCTTCGGCTCACCTCGGTGCAGCCATTGGTCATCCCGGATCCACGCGTCTCGCAGCGCACTGCAGACCGCGTGCTCCGACTGCTGTCCGAGCGAGGCAGCGCAAGCGCCAAGGACATGGCGAGCAGCTTGGGGATTTCGCTGCGCGCGGCCCAAAGCGCCCTGGCGGAACTGTCCGATCAGGGAGCATGCGACGCTCAGAAGCGCGGCCGCGCCGTGGCCTACATCGTCGAAGACACCATCTTCTCGGAGCCGACTGCACGACTGCGTGCGGATCAGTTGACGGGGCTGACCACTCTCGGACAGCTAGCCGGCGCTGGATGACGCTGGGAAGCAGACGCGCGTCGGGCGTTCGACGGGCTCCACGCTCGCCGCTCCAATGCCCCGCCTCGTTTCGCCCCCAGCACCACAAGGTGCGGTCGGCGCGGATCGCGCAGGCGTGAAACTGCCCCGTAGACAAGAAACGCCAACCTCCCGGCGCCTCGACAGGAACTTTGGTTGGCACGGTCACGAAGTCCACACCCGGGATCCCCAGCTGGCGATCTTCGTTTAGCCCCCAGCAGAAGAGTTCGCCCTTGTCCGAGAGGCCACAGGTGTAGGAGCGCCCTCCGGACACATCGGCCCACTTCTCGCTGCCGACGACGCGACGAGGTTCGCTCTCCTCGTAGCTCGAAGTTGGCGGCCCAATCCCCAGCTGGCCGTTGAGGTTGCCACCAAAACACCGCATCTCTCCCGATTCACGGATACCGCAACTGTGAAACGCACCAACACCCACCGCGCGGTAGTCGTCAAAGCAGGAGTCCCCGGCATTCTCGGGTTCGCATCCGGGACGCAGCGGCATCGGCACCTCCTTCGCAGTAGGCACCCCGAGTTCCGTGGAATCGTTGAACCCCCAACAGAATAGCTGGCCCGCGGCATCCACCGCGCAGGTGTGATCCCCGCCCGCAGCCACCTCCGAAAAGCTCGAGGACACCAGGGTGGGCACTTTGTAGTTCTCCTGGGTGTTACCCAGCCCCAGGTTCCCCCGCTCGTTATAGCCTCAGCACCACAATTCGTTGGCCTGAGTCAAACCACAGGTGTGACGAAAGCCACTGACAATCGCCTCGAGGGAGAAGGTCTCAGTGAACGAATGTGGACTGGAGATCACGCTCCCGATGTCGCCGCCGAGTTCACCCTGAAAGTTGAGCCCCCAGCACGCTCGGTCCCCAAAGGTGATGGTGCAGGTATGGTTGCTGCCAATCGTGAGCCCTTTGCGTGCGGTGATTCCCGGGACCTTCACCGGAACCGCGGAGTCCTCACCCTGATCGCCGGTTCCCAAGCGCCCCTTCTGCCCGTTCAAGTTGCCGCCAAAGGTCGTAGAGCCCCAGCAGTAGGTATCTCCCCCTTCCAGGGAAGCGCAGGTCGAAACGCTGCCCGCCGCCACCTGCCCGACCCGCGCGCCGGGCCCACAAGTGCCGGCGGAGCAGGTCTCACCCGGGCATCCACACGCGAGCCCGTCCTGGCTCTGACAAGAGTCCGCGCACACTTGGCACTCCCCACACGTCGGAGATGCGGGCCCAGCGGATCCCGGATTGAAACAGGAACCGACGCAGCGCCCCTGATGACACGTGCGCCCATCACCACAATCGAGCTTTCCTTGGCAGGCGTCGGAAAACCAGAGCTCCAACTCCCTGAGCTCGTCCTCGACATACCCTGCGCGGGCTTCGAGCTTCGAGAGCTCCACGGCGCCGGCATCCAACAACGACGCCCGCACGCGGAAGCGACGTGTGGCGTCCTCTCCCTTCGGAATCAGGGGAATGCGAGCCAGCTTTGCCACCGCGGCGTCGACCGCTTTTTCGCGATCCAAGACGACGTTGCCTTCCTCACTTTCGACCACCACCCGCAGGCTTGCCGCGGCGGCGAGCACGCCAGGCTCGGCATGCAGCTCGACGATCACCTGAGTAGCAGGCTTCTTCTCACAGCCCACGGCCGTCATGGCGCACAGCGCCATCGCGGTGCGCACTCGGAACCGTCGGGGCGCGCCTGGACGCATCTCTACAAGCCTAACACGCGCTGCTGCTCGAACTACGCGCGGCGCGCCGATTGAATCACGACTTGCTCGAGGGGTGCGTCTTTGCCGAAGGGCCCCTGGGCGCCCGTAGCCACAGCCTTGATCCGGTCGACCACGTCCATCCCATCGGTCACGGTGCCGAAAACCGCGTAGCCCCAGTCCGATCCGCTCTTGGCCTTGTGATCGAGGAACGCGTTGTCCTTGAGGTTCACGAAGAATTGCGCTGTCGCCGAATGAGGATCACTGGTTCGCGCCATCGCGACGGTGCCGCGGGCGTTCTTGACCCCGTTGTCTGCTTCGTTTTCGACCGGCGCCCGCACGGGCTTCTTGGTATAGGCCGTGTCGTAGCCGCCGCCTTGCGCCATGAAGCCATCAATCACTCGATGGAAGATCGTGCCGTCATAGTGCCCCGCATCCACGTACGAAAGGAAGTTCGCCACGGACTTGGGCGCAGTCGCGGCGTCCAAGCTGATGGTGAATGGGCCATGATTGGTTTCGATGACGACACGCTCGCTCATGGTCGGGAAGCTTAGCGGATTCACCTCGCGAACGTCACGGCCCCAGAAACGGGGCGGTCCAGATCAGAGTGAACAGAAAGGTTGGAAGGGGAGTAAGGGGATGGGGTTCGCATCCCAGGGCGCAGAAGGGCCATGCGTCTCGCACTGGGGGCATCGCGGCAGCTCGGGCCAAACTCTCGAACTCCTACGGCTCGCCCCCAGCCATTGAGCGGACTTCCGGGATAGGCTTCGGCCATGAAGCCGATGAAGGATGGCCTGGGCAGGCCCGCCGTGAAGCGACTCGCTCGCTGTCTGCATAAAGCCAACAAGAGCTTCGATGACCAGGCGTTCGTGCGGGATGCTTGCCGGGGGCTCGGCGGCTTGGAGCTCAAGCCGCGGGTCAGGCACATCATCGCCGCCCTCGACAAGCATCTGCCTAAGCCCTACCCACGGGCGCTTCGCGTGGTCCTCGGCGCTGCGGCTCGCTGGGATCACGGAGATCCCAATGACCCCTATCGTGGCTTCGCGGCCTGGCCCCTGATTGACTACGTGGCCCACGCCGGACTGGAGGACTTTGATCGTTCCATGGCGGCCCTGCGCAAACTCACTCCACTTTTTTCGTCCGAGTTCGCGATTCGTCCCTTCCTGCGGCGCTACCCGGAGGAGAGCTTGACCCTCTTGAAGACTTGGACCCAAGACAAAGACAAAGACGTTCGACGCCTCGTCTCCGAGGGGACCCGCCCGCTGCTGCCCTGGGGCGGCCACCTGCACGCCTTCCGCAAGGACCCGCGCCCAACCCTGGCGCTCCTCGAACTGCTGAAGGACGACGAATCCGAATACGTTCGTCGCTCCGTCGCCAATCACTTGAACGACATTGGCAAGGACCACCCGGACCTGCTGATCCGCGTATGCAAGCGTTGGAATCGTGGCGCAACCAAGGAACGGCGATGGATCATCGAGCGTGCCACTCGCTCCCTGGTCAAAGCGGGCCACGCCGGCGTGTTTGATCTGCTCGGCCACGCCAAAAGGGCTCGTGTGCGAGTGAGCGGTCTGTCCGTGAAGCCGAAGAAGGTGAAGCTCGGAGGTGCCATCGAGATCGCCTTCACGCTCACGTCCGAGTCCAGGAAGGTCGCATCCCTCGTTGTGGACTACGCCATCCATCATCGCAAAGCCGACGGAAGTTTGCGCCCCAAGGTATTCAAGTTGAAGAAGCTCTCTCTCGGGGCGGGCAAGGCGGAGCGCTTCAAGAAACGTCACGCCATCCGACCCATCACGACCCGCCGCTACTACGCTGGCAATCACGCGGTGGAGATCCTGGTGAACGGCCGCAGCGTGGCGCGAGCGAACTTCAGCGTCTCGCTGCCCGAGGCGACCTCGAAGGCCTCGACGAAACGGAAGCGATGAGCCAACCCCCGCACATCGACGGCGCACGGAGGCCCAGCCGATGACCCTTTGCCCCTATTGCGGAGAGCCCGTCGACGTCTACGTGGACCCAGGCGGCGGGCCAGAACAGGATCTGATCGAAGACTGCAGCGTGTGTTGTCGACCCATGCGTCTACGAGTGAACTACGACGAGGAGACCGGCGAGTACCAGGTCAACGCTCAGCGGGGACAGTAGCGGGCACCACCAAGTCGGGGCTCAGGCGGCGGGTATGGGGGCTCTACTGGCAGTCTCGGTACGGCGGCAGGAGTAGGCTGGTTTTGCACGTCATCGACCCGGGGCACGACCCGGCCGCGCCGCAAATGACGTTCTCATCGGACTTGTCGCACGAGGCCTGGCAGGAAAGGTCTGTATACGACTTGTTCTTGCCTTGAATGAACAGCTTGCCGCAGCAGACTTGGCCGGGGCAATCCTCTGGACCATCGCAGCGTACTTCGACACTGTAGGTACAGGTTCCGCCATGGGCTTTGCACTGGGGCGTTTGGTTGTATTGGGCGCAGCAGAACTGGCTCTGTAGATTACAGGTCGCGGGCCCGCACTGAACCGCGCCGGTCCCAGTCCCACCCGTATTGGCGCCGCCCGCGCCGCCCGTCCCGGTCCCGCCCGTGCTGGCGCCACCCGTGCCGGCGCCGCCCGCGCCCGCACCTCCGGCCCCCCCGGACGCCGCGCCTCCGCCACTACCGCCCCCCAACCCGCCAGACGATGTGCCCGCACCTCCCCCACTCGCGCCCCCGGCGTCGGCCGCGGCGCCAGCGGTTCCCGAGGAGCCGCTGGCTCCCCCGGCCCCGCCCGTCTCATCCGAATCGCTGCCGCAGCCGGCCAGTAGCAATAGCGCGCAGCACACCGAATACCGAGCCATGCTGGGATTCTAGCACTCGTCGGGAGCCAGAATCAGCGCTGATAGTCGTTTAGTTCCTGGCACTTGAGCGTACCGGCCAGCAGGCCGAAGTTGGTCACTGGAAAATATGGGGCCACCACGCCGCAAAGGCGCTAAACGGCGCGCATTGAGCATCGGAGGTGATCCCGTGCAAAATGGAAAGACCATGACGAACGCTTGGACTTGGAGCGCGACGCGAGTCGCAAAATTCACCGTCGTTGGACTGGCATCCGTGACCCTGAGCGCGGTGGGCTGTAGCTCGGATAGCAGCGACTCCGGGAGCGGTTCGGATCCGTACTACGACGAGTTCGGCGTTTCTCCGATGGACTCGGAAGGCCCCTTGGGGGGCAAGGCCGACAACGGCGGCGTGCCGGGTCCGTCCACCAGCTTCGACAGCGGCAACACCGCGGTCTGGACCGTCAAGAACAAGTGGGAGGACACCAGCACCACGGCTGCCAAGGAAGCCGGCATGGCCTGGTCGGCCAACAGCGGCTTGAATTGGGACGAGAAGTACACGGCCTGGATCGCCGCCATGAAGAAGATCCCCGCCGAGAGCTCCTGGGGAGGCGACACCTTTGAGATGACGACTCCATGGGGCAAGACCTTCAAGTCACCCAAGTTGGAGTGTGCCGAGGTGGCCATGTTCCTGCGGCTGACCTTCGCGGCTTGGTACAACCTGCCCTTTTACATGACGACCACGGACTCTGAGGGCAAGCGCGTGTACTTCGGTCATATGGGCGCAGTGACCGCAAACGGTCGCTACAAGAACATGCCCAAGTACAAGAGCTACTACAAGGATCACACCGACAGCTATTCGGGCGGCGCCTGGCCCGAAGACTCCAAGCTCCGCTCCAAGGGTCTATACGGCGGCGGCGACGAGATGGACTACATCTTCGAAGGTGCCAAGGCTGGCGCCTACTTCGACGAGGTTCACCTCAACAAGCGCGTGGGCCACTTTGCGCTGCATCTGCTGTCCTATTTCGGCAGCATCAACCTGGCCAACCCCCGCAACACCTACAACTTGAAGCCGGAGGCGCTGGACGAGGGCGACGTCCTGGTCAAGCGCTGGCAGGCTCAAGGAATCGGCCACGTGCTCGTGGTCAAGAGCGTCACTCCCATCGCAGGCGGGCGCCTCGACGCGCAGCTCGTCAGCGGCTCCATGCCCCGTCGTCAACCCAAGTGGGAAAGCTCGGTTTCCTCCAAGCACACCTTCACGGACAACCGCACCGGTGGCGTGGGCACGAGCAGCGACGGCAAGGAGTACGCAACTCTGGGCGGCGGCATCAAGCGCTGGCGTGTGGCCAAGAATTGGAACAACAAGTGGACCAACACCTGGATGAACGCCGACGAGGCGAACTGGGTGAACAGCAGCGACTACGACGCCATCCGGGAGCGCCCCGCGAAGTTCGAGACCCTACTGGGCGAAGTTCCCCGGGAGCAACTGCGCGACGCCCTGGTCGACATCATCAAGGATGCCCGCAAGCACCTGGAGCAGTACCCAGCTTCGTGCTCGGCGCGCACCAAGCGTGAGGACGCCTGGCGGGAGCTCTACGCGCTGCAACAGTCCAAGTTCAGCATCAGCAAGGCCGAGACCGACAAGACCTACCGCACCCTCGCGGACTATGTCTTCGCCGAGCTGGAGTACGACGACAGCAAGACCTGCTGCTGGAACTCGACGACCAACGGCATGTACCAGCTGATCATGGACTACAACCAGAGCTTGCAGGCGAACCAGTGCGTAGCTCCGGCCGTGTTCATGAACAAAGACGGTGGCTATCAGGTCTTCAAGGACTATGCGGCTTCCGTGGGCCAGGCCAACGACTGGGTCGACTGGAGCGAAGACGAACCCTGCTCACAGCGGGACGTGCAAAACGACACCGAAAAAGCCCATGACTGGACCGCTTATTGCGACTTGAACCAGGGCGGCAGTGGCGGAACGGGCGGCACCGGCGGCATGGCTGGAACCGGCGGTGGTGGCACCGGTGGCACGGCTGGAACCGGCGGTGGTGGCACCGGTGGCACGGCTGGAACCGGCGGTGGTAGCACCGGCGGCACGGCTGGAACCGGTGGTGGCGGAGCCGGTGGAACCAGCGGCGGTGGCAATACCGGCGGCACGGGCAACACGGGCGGCGGCAGCCAGCCGAGCTGCACGGCCTCCGACTGCAGCAGCTCGAGTCCTCTACCGGGTTCGAATCCCTCCTGCTATTGCGACTCGTACTGCGTCACCAACAACGACTGCTGCCCCGGACGGGCCGCAGCCTGCGGTAGCTGAGCCTCTCGCCCCTCGACGGAGCCCCAGGACGCAGCAACAGCGGCTTGGGGCGGTGGTTTGTCCGCCCCAAGTTGGCAGCCACGCCCGTTCGGTGCGATCGTCGCACCACGCAATGGCATCCGTGAAGGGCTCTACCGTGCGCACTCGGCGCGAATTCGTGCTGCGCGGATTTGGAGACGAAGGCTGGGAGCGGGTGCTGCAACGCATGAGCGATGAGCACAGCAGCCATTGGTCCATGAACGTGTTGGCGAGCGCCTGGTATCCCTCGGACGCTGTCGCTGCCTTGGAAGAATCCATCGTGGAGGAACTCGGGGACGATCACATCGCAGCTTGCGATCAGCTCGGAGCGTTCTCCGCTGAACAGAACTTGCCTTCGACCTACAAGAGCTTCTTCGCCGATGACAGAAGCCCTGCCTCGTTCTTCGAGAAGCTGCTTTCCCTGTACCCTTCGCTATACGACTACGGCAAGGCGTGGGTCGAAGAGACGACGGAGACCGGAACCGAGTTGCACCACGACTTTCGCGGACACGCCACGCGCACGAATTGTCTGACGGCGATAAGCTTTTTCGAACGCGCCGGCTCGATGGCCGGCATTGCCGGGCTGCGCGTGCGAGAACTCTCGTGTCAGGCAAAGAGCAGCGAGCTGTGCATCTACGGCGTCAGCTGGGATCGATCGCAGCTCGAGGGCAATCCGGGCCCCAACTCGAAACTGTGACGACTCATGCTTGGCGCGCTGTCTGAGCGGCCTACGCGCAAGTGACGGCTGCAGCCAGCGCACCGAGTTGAGCCAGCTTCCCGAGTTCCGCAAGCACCGTTTCTTGAATCATCGATTCGATGCGCGAGGGTGCATCTGAAAAGCGCACCCCGACCTGTCCGCCCTCTGGCTGAGCCTGAACAACCCGAGCGCGAAGTCGCACACCGCGCAAGCGTCCAGATGTGACTTTGATGTCCAGCGTCGATCCAACCGGCAAGGGACGCTCGCTGAGCAAGCATGCACCGCCCATGGAAATGTCCCGCACGGAAGCGGGTGCGCACTCGCCGACTTCATCGATGATGTCTGCGGCGGCACCTAGAGGCGCGCGAGGGTGACGTCGACGATCCGGCCCTTCACTTTGCAAGGCGTCCATATCGACAATGAACGGACGATTCGCGCGACAGTTGAGGCACTGGATAGGCGCGCAAGATTTGCCCAAAACGCAGCCGGCTTGACCCGTTGACCGAGGATGCTCGAGGCGCGGCTGTTCAAGCCCGAAGTGCAGGTCAGGGAAATCATGACGCTGGGCGCAAGCTTCGCTGACCCTCACCAGCAGGGGCTACGTGATCGCCCAGGTAACGAGTGACGTGGGGCCCGTCGTCGCGGGCCGGGTGAAGATGTTTGCGGGCGCGCTCATGGCGTCCTGGGCGGCTTCTTCCCCGCCTTGCGGGCGTCCTCGGTCTCCGCCGTAGACGCTATGCGCGAATGACACACTCCCCGAGGCTGGACCGACACGTGGCCGACGGTCATCATGGGCGAGTGGTTCGCTAGATGGAAGGTCGCGAGGAAACTGAGCGGGTGCGGCTCAAGGTGATGCAGCCGGGCGCGGTTGGCGAGTCAACCCACGAGACCAAGGGACTGCTGCGGCTCACCATGGCCTGCAACGAGCGTTGCCCCTTCTGCAACGTGCCCGTTGAAGACTACGCCAAGCCCACGCCGGAATTCGAGAGCGTCCTGAATGAAGTCGACGCGTTCATTGCGACCGGCGAACAGACTCTCACCATATCCGGCGGTGAGCCCACATTGTACCGAGATCGGCTGCTACAGGTCGTCCGGCGCGCGCGAGCGGGCGGCGTACCGTTCGTGGAAATCCAGACCAATGCCGTGCTGATCACCGAGGACTACGCACGGGCGCTGGCCGAGGCGGGGGCGACTTCGGCGTTCGTTTCATTGCTCGCGGACGACGCAGAAAGCCACGACTTCCTCGCGGGGCTCGAGGGCGCCTTCGACAAGTGCCTCGCAGGCATCGACGCTTTGCTGGAAGCGAAGATCTCCGTGACCCTCAACCCCGTCATTGCTCACCAAACCCAAACTCGCGTGAGCCAGTTCGTCGACTTCGTCGCAGCGCGGTTGCCCGAGGTGCGCTGTATTTCTCTATCCGCGGTGCAGCCCCATGGCCGCGCTGGCAAGAACTTGGAGCTCCTCCCCGACTACGCGGTGCTAACTCCGGAAGTACGACGCGCCCGACAGTGCGCACGCCGCCACGGCATCATGTTGCTAAACCCCTATTGCGGTTTGCCTCTCTGCGTCGGTTGGGACGACGACGCCTCCACCTCCGTGGAGGCGTCGGAAGCATCCGCACTCTGGGACGCTGGCGCGCCAACGATCTCCCGAGGCATCGACAACCGCGGCAACAAGCAACACGGCGCTCCTTGCCGGGGCTGCGCACTACGCACACGTTGTGGCGGTGCGTGGCTGAGCTATTGGGACGTGCGTAAAGGCTCTGGGCTCGCCCCACCCCTAGCTCGCGTCGAACCTTGGCGCCGACAGGACTGGACGAGCCCGGGGCAGCTCGTGGCGTACGCCGAGCAGGGGTTGGACGCGGCGCTGGCCGTTGAAGCCAAAAGCTCAGACGCGCCGACCAAATGGCTGCTGACCCACGGGCTGAAGAGCGGAGAGCTCCAACGTGCGGCAGAAACCGGGTTTACGGATCTAGCGCTGTGGATGGACACTCGCGCCGCGCTGCAGGACGAGGGAACCCTGGCCGAATTGCAGAGCTTTGGAGCGCGCCAGGCTGGCTGGGAGCCCCAGCATCGGGTTCGAGTCGTGTTGGGGGTCCAGCGCTTGGGTTCCTACCAGCTGACGCATCAAATGCTGCAGTCCTACCGACACGTGGTCGAAGCCGTGCGCCTTCTTGGAACCACGGACGCCCGCCGCACGCGCTTCGCTCAGGCCGCCGGCAAGGAGCTGGGGTTGGAGGTCAGCGTCGTGGACTTGGGCGAGCCGGCATCACAGGGCTAGAGCGCCTTCGAGGGCGTCCAACATCTTCACACGCCACTGAGTGACCAAGCTGGTGCCATCGAGAAGCGCCTCGGTTTCCCGAAGCACCGCATCCAAAGGGAAGCTGAACACCGCGGGGTCCGAAGTCGCTTGACCACCTTCGACCTGTTGCGGCAGCCAGGAGACCATTTGGTCGGATTGGCCCTGAGCGATCATGCCTAGCGCCGCAACCGCGAAACGTCCGCCGATCATGCGATCTTGGTAGGAGGGGTGCCCTCCGCGCACCAGATGCCCCAAGACCGTGGCTCGGACGTCCACCTTGGACAAGTCCGTGTCCAGCCGTGCCTGCACCTCGCGCACCAGCTTGGTGCACGGAATCTCGACCCCCTCGCTCTTGATGATCAAGACGCGTCGCTTGTCGGGACGCTCGAAGGCGCGACGAATGCACCCTTCCATCGCGTCGACGATCTGATCGTTGTTGCGCCCCTGTTCTCGAATCAGGATCGCGTCCGCCCCAGCAGCAACGCCCCCCGCCATTGCCAGATAGCCGGATTGGCGCCCCATGACCTCGACCACGAAGGCGCGATGATGGGCACGGGCTGTGTCGGATATCTTGTCGCAGGCTTCGACAATCGTGTTGAGCGCAGTGTCCACACCAATGGCTGTCGAGGTGCAACCGACGTCGTTGTCGATGGACGCCGGGATCCCGATGATGGGTAACTTGGTCTCTTGCGCCAGAATGTGAGCGCCGGTCAGAGAACCGTTACCGCCGATGACGATCAGACCGTGCATCGGTGCCAGGTGCTCGAGCGCTTTGGCTCGCCCCTCCGGCGTCCGAAAGCGCGCGCTGCGGGCCGAACCCAACACGGTGCCGCCGTGATTACCCACCAGGTCCAGCTCCGGATGGGACGCCAATATTCCTCCGCGCTCCAGCGTCAGCTCACGGAACTTCCCGTCCATCAGCCCGTCGTATCCGTTTTGGACGCCCAGCACGCGCAAGCCTTGCGCCGCTGCCACCTTGGCCACGGATCGCACGGCGGCGTTCATGCCGGGGGCGTCCCCACCAGACGTCAGCACCGCGATTGTCTTCATTGAGGCCCTCCTCGGAAAACCTTGACTCATGTCATCGCAGTGTCTCAAGCAAAAACGCGCTAGCCTGGCGGTCAGCACGATGGGGAGCTGAGATGCGGCAGACAAGCGCGACGGATTTCCGCCTGGGCCAGGTGCCGGGAGACATCACAGCGCTCCTGCGGCAGCGCGAGACGGAGCAGGGCGGGCATGCACCACGGAGCTGAGCTCGCCAGCGTTCTCATCGTCAGTATCGCTCTGGCCATCGGCGCGGGTTTGCGGCTTTTTTCGGCCAAGACGAAGTTCCCCCACACGATCGCCGTGTTGATCGCAGGGCTCTTGCTCGGGTTGGGGCTAAAGCGCCTAACGGAAGCCGGCGCTGCACCGGCTCCACTGATGTTGCTCGGACAAGGCGGCGACCTCTCGCCGGATCTGATCTTATTCGTCTTTCTGCCCGCGCTCGTCTTCGAGAGCGCCTATGCCATCGACGTACACACGTTCCGCAAGAGCATTGGGCCAATCGTGCTGTTGGCGGTGCCAGCACTGCTCTTGGCGACGGGGCTCACCGCGGCGTTCATGATCGGGATCACGGGCGGCTCTTGGAACTGGGGTTGGCCCGCGGCACTGGTCTTTGGGGCTTTGATAAGCGCGACGGATCCGGTGGCCGTCGTAGCCATCTTGCGTGAGCTCGGCGTCTCCAAGCGTCTGGGCGTGCTGATCGAGGGCGAGAGCCTGCTCAACGACGGCACCGCCATCGTCGTATTCGGTGTCTTGCTCGCTTTCCTGTCGGGCCAAACCAGCAGCGTGAACCCCGGCCAAGCCGCCCTCTCTTTCCTTTGGGTCGTCAGCGGAGGCCTCTTGGTCGGCGCGGTTCTCACTTTCTTGCTCTCGGGTTGGATCGCTCGCTTGTTCAACGACCCGATGTCGGAGATCACGCTGACTCTGATCTTGGCGTATCTGTCCATGATCATCGCCGAGGGCTTGTTGCACGTCTCCGGCGTGATGGCGGTCGTGGTGTCCGGCCTGTGGATGAGCAGCAGCGGGCGCACCAAGATCAGCCCGGAGGTCGAGCACTTTTTGCACCGGTTTTGGGGAACCCTCGGCTACATCGCCAACACGCTGATCTTCTTCTTGGTCGGTTTCGTCATCGCCAAAGAGATGGATCAGGCGACCTTCCGCGATGTGGCCCTGGTCGTAGGCGCCTACGCCGGAGTCATGGCGATCCGGACGCTGCTGGTGTTTCTCTCGCAACCCATCGCGGACAAGATCTCCGACGGCGTCAGTCGAAAAGACTCCGCGATCATCGTGTGGGGCGGCTTGCGGGGTGCGGTGTCCTTGGCGCTGGCCCTGCTCGTTGCTCAGCGGACGGACATCGACGCCGAATTGCGCCGGCAGATCTTGTTCGTGACCGCCGGTGTGGTGTTCCTGACCATTCTCGTCAACGGCTCGACGATCGGACGGCTGCTGTCCAAGTTGGGTTTCGACCGGCCTCCTTTGGGTGAGCAGCTCGCCAGAGCCAACGCAAATTGCCAAGTGTTAGCGAAGGTCCAAGCAGACGTCGACGAGCTTTCGGAATCGGCGCAACTCAGAGCAGTGCCCTGGGACGCTCTGAAGCGTGCAGTCTCCGAGCGCCTGGACATGGCCAAGTCCGAGACCGAAGGCATCTTCGAGCAACTCGCGAAGGCGCCCAAGGGCGAGCGCAAAGCCGACGCCTGGATTCGCGTGTTGTCCTTGGAGCGGCAGGCGTATTGGAAGGCCTTCGGTCAAGGCACTCTGGGTCCTGTGGCCGTGCGCATGCTGATGAAGGAGCTGGAGCGGCAGTTGGACAAGATCGCCTGCGCCGATCTCGAGCCTCCGCCCCGACGCAGTGCCAAGGCCGACCAGCGCGGGAGGCTGGGCGCTTTGCTCAAACGCGGCGCAATCAGCTTCGAAGGCTTGGCGCTTCGCTATGACCTGGCCCGCGCCGAGGGCATCGGCGCCGAGCGCGTCCTCGGGTCCTTGGAAACCCTGATTACCCGCGACCAAGAGCTCCGAGAGCAAGTCCGCGAAACCTACCAGGGCTATCTGAACGCATCTCGGGAAGAGATCGAGGACATTCGAATCCACCTGCCCGAAGTCGCTCACGCGATCGAAACGCGGCTGGCGCATCGCATCGAGCTGAATCTGGAACGGGACGGGTACAAGCAACTGGCCCACGAGGGGATCTTGGACGAGCAGGTCGCCGAGACCGAGCTAGCCGAGGTCGAAACCCGCATGAAGCAGCTGGGCCGGCACGCGCAGCGGATCCCCATCCCCGAAACCGCCGATCTCGTAGCTCAGACGCCCATGTTTCGCGGCCTCGATGCAGCAGCACTGCAAGATCTCGCCGACATGACCGAAGAAATGGTCGTCACGCGCAACTCCTACCTGTTCCGAGAAGGCGATGCCGGCGACAGCTTGTACGTCGTGGCCCGGGGCGCAGTTCACATCTTGCGCGGCCATGGCGACGATGAACTACTCATCGGCGTCTTGGGCAAAGGTGACATCATCGGCGAGATGGCTCTGCTCACCGGCGAAACCCGCAACGCCTCGGCTCGAGCAGCGACCCCCGTGACCTTGGGCAAAGTCGGGCGGAAAGACTTCGCGCACCTGATGCGTTCCCACACGGCCCTCAGCGCGGCAGTGTGGTCCGAAGTCGAGCAGCGAAGTTTCGATAACGCCGTCGCCAACGCCCCGGAGTGCAGCGCTCTGTCTCGGGAGGCGCGGGCGCGCTGGCTCGCGGCTGGCAACCGCATAGAGGCCAGCGCCGGCGGCAGCCAGCCCGTCGAAAGCGCGCGCCACGTGTTCATGGTGCGGGGAAAGGCCAAGCTCCGGGACGTCGAGCTGGATGCGGACAACCAGGCAACTCGACTGAGCCAATGCGGTCCCGGCGACGAGGTGGTCGCCGTAGACGACTGCCGCTACATCTTGCTCTCGCCCCCGGGGCTGCTTGAAGAAAGCACGGCGACACAGGCCGAACCTGAATGAGGGGCCTCAGGGCGCTCTCTTGGTCACCACGGCGAGGATGGGCAGATGGTCCGAATTGCCGGAACCAAGCACTCGGACCTCAAGCGCTTCCAGCTTCTCGCCCACCACGACGTGATCGAGTTCGGCAGAAACGTAGCCCACACTCGAACGCCAGCGCCAGGTGTCGGTGTCTCGAGTGAAGTCTTGCAACGCACTGCGGTAGCCGCGGCGATCGAGGTAGCGAATGGCGAGGCCCCGTCGTCCTTCGTTGAAGTCTCCGGCAATCAGCGTCGGCAGATCCGCCTTCAGGCGTTTTTGATAGCGCGCAATTTCCGCTTCGCGAACCGGCGGAGTGGTCAGGTAGCCGCTCACAACGCTACCGCTTTCCGACATCTGTGGTCGCAGGTGCACGCTCAGTACCTGCAGCGGTCCAATCGGCGTCTTGAACACCATGCGCCAAGCCGGGAACCAACCTCCCTCTGGCGGTTCGATCCACTCCTGCTCCGTGAGCGGATACTTGGACAGCACCGCCATGCCGCCGGCGCCTGGCCCTTCGCGAAACTCCACGTGGGAGTAGGCCTTGGCGACCGGGCGGATCTGCCGCTCCCAGGCCTGGGTCGTCTCTTGCAGCAGTACGATGTCGGCTTCGGGTTCGAAGACGGCCGCTAGGGTCGCTTCGTCTCCCGCCAGGCCATAGTTGACGTTGTAGGTCAGCAGCTTGACTGCGGCCTGTCCGGGTGCTGGCGCCCGGGGGCTGCGCGGAGCCCGCGCGCAGCCGGCATGCAGCCCTGCTGCCCCCATCGCCAGCAGCAGGGCACCAAGCAGCCGTTTGCGGCGGGACGTCACCAAGCGTTCTACGCGGCGCGGCGCAGCGTTATTCCCGGAGGGCCCTGGGCCCCGGGTCTACTGAACCGGTGGACTGTAGACGCCGCAGGGGAAGTCGATGGCCACCTTGTGATCGCCACTCTTGATGGTATCGCAGGCCGTTCCCGTGATTTCGACCTCGCTGGGCGGGTTCAGCTTCCAACCGTTGGGATCGTTGTAGGTCAACGGCTTGCCATCCAGCAAAACTGTACCCTTGCCCGCTTCGCTCGCTTCTACTTGGCCGTCGAGGGTGAACTTGCAGGAGCGCACACCGTAGATGATCTCGTTGAAGGCGCTCACCAATGCCGACTGATTGTTGGCTTGGTAATAGGTGGCGTTCTGCGCACCACCGACGGGAAGCCCCTTGCCGGCGTTGGCCATGTCTTGCAGGTGATTGAGGCTCACACCCTGACCGACACTGATCACGTAGGTTTCAATGCCCGCCTTGAACGCGTCTTGAGCCGCCTTGATGCTCTCGGGTTGTCCGTTCTGGGGATTGGGTACCGCGCAGGTATCGGGCTCTCCATCCGTCGCCAACACGATGACCTTCGGGCCCGGCTCCTTGTATGGAACGAGAGTCTTGACGACTTCATCAATGCTCTCGCCCGTCGGCGTGTCGTTCTCGGGCTGCTCCTGATCGTAGACGGCCTTGATCGCAGCGTAGTTACCCAAAGAGATATTGACCTCGACCAAGCTCGGGCAGGAATTGCCCGAGTTGCCCTTGCCCGTGTACAGTGCCAAGCCGAAGCGCACCTCGTTCTCCAGGGTCTTCACGATACCGGTGCTCGGGTTCATCAGGGCGTCGCGTACGGTGTTCCAGCGATCACTACCGCCGAAGTTCGAGTCCATGCTGCCGGACTGGTCGATCAGCAGCATGACTGTGGGCGTGGTTTTTTCGAAGCTGACGTTGGCCTTGACGCAACCCTCGGCGCTACCGCCATCGGCGCCATTGCCGCCCACGTTGATCCCCGGCACACACTTGCCCACGATGTCGCAAATCTTGCCGTCTTTACAGTGGCCGCTACCTACGGTGCAGTCGGCGGTGCAGGTGCTGTCGCCACCGCAATACAGACCCGACTCGCAATCCGTGTTCTTGGTGCAGGCACCGCCACAAATACCCTTGAGTTCGCCTTTGCAGGGCGACACCAGATTGTCGTCCTCGGTGCCGCCACAGTTGACCGCCCAGCCGCAGGCCAACACCATCGCGGCTACTGTTGCTTTCCTCCACACGCCTGTCATTGCACGCATCTCGGTCGCCTCCGGACTCCAAGCAAACACTGCTAGAGCGTTGACCGAAATTTAGCACGACAACACCGCGGCGGACCACAATCGCTACGTGTAGTCGGCCCGCCTCACCCTTGGGGGTGAACATCTTTTCGGTAGGGCAAGCGAGTCAGGGTGCTGGAGTCGCTGCAAGTGCGCGGACGCGCACGAGAAAGCCGCGCGCAACCTGTGCGGGGACACGCGTCACACTCCAGCGTAGATGGGCGCGGCGGGCAGCGCAGGAACCGGCTCTCTGGCCAGTCGACGTCGGTAGAACAGATGCCGGATGCGCGCCGCTTCGACCATGGGGCGCCAAACCTGAGCCGTCAGCCGGTGCTTGATCAGGAAGGGCCACAGCGTGTTGGCGCGCTTGTACAGCAGACTCATCGCCATGTAGGCGGGCACTTCATTGCTGCGTTCCGGACGACGACGCCAAATAGACGCTGCAGAAAACAGCCGCTGGTACATCCAGACGTATCCCTGCTCGAGCTCTTCCGGGGTCATGTGTTTTGGGTGGAACACCGCGTGGGCGGTGTCGTAGCGCTCCCAATCTTCGTGCAGCAAGCGCCCCTCAGCCTTAAACTGCCGGAACAGCGGGGTCTGCGGGTAGGGCGTCAGAATGTGAAACGTCGCGCACTCCAGACGGTTTTCCTCTACCCAGTGTGCGGTTCGCGAAAACACGTCCTTGCGGTCATGGTCAAAGCCCAGCACGAAGCTGCCGTTCACCGCGATTCCGTGATCGTGAAGGATGCGCACTCGGCGCGCGTAGTCCTGGGGGCGTGGCGTTCTCTTCTTGGCGTCTTCCAGGTTTGCCCCGTTGAGAGACTCGAACCCGACAAATACCGCCGTACACCCCGATAGCGCCATCTCACGCACGAGGCTCACGTCGTCGGTCACGTCGATGGTGACGGCCGCGCTCCAAATCTTGTCATGAGGTCGCAAGCCGCGACACAGCGCTCGCAGGTACTCCGGGCGTGAGCCTAGGTTGTTGTCCGTGAACACCGCGTAGGGCGTGTCGTCGGCCAAGAACTCCGCGACGACCTGCTGCACCCGACGCATGCGATACGGCATGAACAAACCATCGGTGGCCAAATAGCAAAAGCCACAGCGATTGTGACAGCCGCGTGTCGCGATCAAGCTCGTAGTGGTCAAATAGCTTTGTCGCGCGAGCAAGTCGCGGCGAGGCGGCGGGTCGTCTGCGTAGGGTGTCGCGAAGCTTCCGTCATAGCGCTTCTGCAACCTGCCATGCTCCACGTCGCGTAGTACTTCGGGCCAGGCCGTAACGCCGTCGCCAACCACCACGGCATCAGCGTGCCGGGCGACTTGCTCCGGACAACTGCTTGCATGCAAACCACCGAGCACCACGACCGCTCCCCGGCTGCGGTAGTAGTCAGCCAGGGCGTAGGCTCGCGTGGCGAAGGTCAGATGAACCGTGATTCCGACGACCTGCGGGAAGGGTTCTAGCGGGGGAGAGCCCTGGAGCAGGTTTTCGTCCCAGTAGCGAACACTCCAGCTCTTCGGAGTGGCGCCCGCCACGCTAGTGAGGGCCAGCGTCGGCGTGAGCACGTGTTTACCGAAGCTCGCAAAGCGGTCCTTTGGGTAGAAGGGATTGATGAGCAGGGCCGTACGCGGCGCGGGTGCCGGCGACGGGCGACTCGAGAGCGGGGGTGGCTCCTGCATGGCTCGGGGCAAAGGAGCCAGATTGGTGGCAGACTTGATTTGTCGAACATCCATGCATTGACCTCTGTTGGCTGGGTCCAGCCTCAAGATGGCCCGCTCCCGTGGAGCCACCGCGAAGGACGCAAGTGCCTTGTGTGGAGGTATCGTGCAGACAGACGCCCTGCCACCCGTCATGCCTCGATCAGGGGGAATCAACAGGAAGACATAAGAGGGGGGTGGCGCTTGGATCCGCTGCTTCGAGCATCGCGTGCATCGGCCTGGTGGCGGTGCTGACGGCGAAGACGCGAGACCTGATGGGCATCGGCTGGAAGGAAATGCTGTGGCCGTGCTCTGGCGCGTCAGGCCCCCTTCGCCGGTTGTGAGTCGTTTTGCGCGCGGCAAGGACCTCCGCCTGCACAAACGAATACCGGCGCCCTACCCTGTCGGTTCCTCAACCCAAAACAAGGAGAACGCCGATGAGTATACGTTACGTTGGAATCGACGCGCACACCAGCAGCTGCGAAGAACGATATCAGCGATGCTTGGGCAGCTGCGGAAGCCATGCGCGTCCAAAGCCGCTCCGTCGTGCGTGTTTTCAAAGCGCCCACGCTCTTCGCCTTACTGCGCAAGGCATCACGCGCCTACATCTTGACCCAACAAGATCTGGTACGAGTCAAGAATCGCGTGCATGCCTGCTATCGCTCGCGGGGCCTCCACGGCTTTGGCTCAGCCATCTACGACCCACAGCGCCGGCAGGACTGGCTCGAGAAGTTGCCTCCCGCGCAGCGCGTGATGACCAATCATTTCGTCGCAGAGCTCGATGCTCTGGTGCAAACACACGAGGCGGCCGAGAACTGGCTCTCTCGGGAGGCCAAACGGGTGCCCATTGTGGCGATGTTGTCTACCGCCCCTGGCATCGGACTGATTCGCGCGAGTCAGATCGTCGCTATGGTGCTCTCGCCACACCGCTTTCGTACCAGCCGCCAATTCTGGGCGTACTGCGGGCTCGGAGTCGTAATGCGCTCGAGTTCGGACTACGTGCAGCGCGATGGGCGCTGGTTTCGAACGGATGTTGCGCAAACTCGTGGCCTCAATCGCAACCATCAGCCCGTCTTGAAGAACGTCTTCAAGGGAGCCGCGGTTACCGTGGCCCGCATGACCGACCATCCCTTGCAGCAAGCGTATCAGCGTATGCTGGCATCCGGGATCAAGCCGAATCTAGCCAAGCTCACCGTCGCGCGGCGCGTCTCTGCCGCCGTGCTCGCCATGTGGAAGAACAAGGAGACCTACGACCCGACGAAGCAAACGCAGCGCTCATAGCCAGCGTCGTCGTCACGCCCCGATGGCTGGCAACTCGCCCGCTCTCGGCGCGGCTCACCGGTTTCGAGAGGAAGCATCCACTTCCCGCCTGGGCTGCTGATGTAGCGGCAAGCCCCCACAGGAAGACTATGCCCTCTCGGAGTTACCGGCTGAAGTCATGGACCAAAGAAGAGTCCCCACTAGGAGGTTGGTGCCCGCCCTTGCGCAGCACACAAGCCGCTTCAGATGCCGACGCCCGCCGATCCACGAGCACTGCCCCTTGCGCAGCACACAAGCCGCTTCAGATGCCGACGCCCGCCGATCCACGAGCACTGCCCCTCCATCGAGCTCGAGTCACGCCGACCGATCAACTGCACCGGTCCGACTCGACGTGACTTCAACGCCGGAACGTCGGCAGGGTGACCGGTCAACTCTCGGCCGAGTCTGTCACCCAATCGACGCAAGGACGGTAACTGCTCTCGTACCGATCGGGGATCGATCTGCCCTTGACATCTCCCCCTCTAGGAGGGCGGTACCTGCTCTCGTACCGATCGGGGATCGATCTGCCCTTGACATCTCCCCCTCTAGGAGGCGGGAAGGTTGGGAAGGTCAGAGAAAGGGGGATTGGTTCGCGTCGCGGGGCGCAGAAGGGTCTCGCGTCTAGCACTGGGCCAAGGCGGACGAGTGCGGTGGCTCGAGCAGGGGCCAGCTCGGAGCACCAACGCGCACGAGTGCGGTGGCTCGAGCGGGGGCAGCTCGGGCGGCATGGAGCGACAGATCCGAACAAACCCAAACCCTCTTCCTTCCCAACCTTCCCGCCTCCTGTTCTCTCTCTGAAGCGGGCAATAGCGGAACAGCGGGTCAATCCATGTCGTGATAGATGGGCTCGCGCTTGGCCATGAAGCGGCGGATCAGTGCTTCGTTCTCCGAGCTCAAATTCGTGAACTTCACGCCCATTCCGGGGTGCCCGGTAATGGGTTCGCTGACCCAAACCACATCCCCTTCGGCAGAGATTTCGGGGCAACCGGGAAGAGCGAAGTTGACGGTCACGTGAGTGCCCGCGGGCAACGGCGTGTGCGTCGCAACGAAGAGCCCGCCGTCGGAGATATCCTGAGTCAGCCCCGAGAAGAAGTTGCTTTCGCTGTGCACTCCCAACGAAACCTCGACTGGCACGCGCTGCGAGCGCCGCCGCTCACTGGGAGTTCCGTGGTCTTTGTTCGGCCCATCAGTCATCCGTATCTGCCTCCAAAACGTCGCCGCCCCGCACCAGCCCAGCGAGGCGCCGAGCCTGTCCCAGGCGGGCCTTTGGGGCAATCGCTGAAAATCGGGCCCGGCGGCCTTGACTCTGAATAAGTCCGACATATTATACGGCCTGATTCATGCCGGAAAGCCCCAGAAAGGCCGACCAGGTCGCCAACGACCTGATCGGGCGCATCGTATACGGACAGCTGCCCGTGGGCTCGATCCTGCCGCGGGAAGAAGATCTGGCGGCAGACTATGGGGTGAACCGCAGCGTGGTTCGGGAAGCGAACAAGCTGCTCGAAGTGCATCGCCTGGTCGAGCCGCGGCGGCGGCGGGGCACCGAGGTGCTCGATCCGATGGAGTCGCTGACCCCCAAAGTCATCAGCGCGCTCTTGGTCGACCCTCACGGGCAGCTGGACCCGGACTTTCTCGCGGAGTTCCTGGAGATCCGCGCGACTTTGGATGCCCATCTCGCCGGGCTCGTGGCCGAGCGGCGTAGCGAAGCTGACCTTGAAGAGCTCGAAGCGATCGTCGAACGAATTGAAGCAGCCCCGGCGGGGAGCGACGACGCCTTCACCGCCGTGGATGACTTTGGGCTCGCCCTCGCTCATGCGTCCAACAACCGACTCTTCGTGATGCTGTCGCATTGGCATCGACAGATCGCACAGCAGCTCTCCCCTCTGCTCTACACCGCTCGGCAGCGGGCAGCCGAAGTGCGGGGGCACCGACTCTTACTCGACGCGATCCGAAAAGCAGACTCGGCTTCGGCCCGCGCCATGGTTTTCGAATTTCATGCCTGGGCCAACAACGCGATCTTGGAACAGGCCAGGAGTGCAAGAAAATGCTCGACTTGAATCCGACGGTCACGCACCCGGCGCCCTCCCGCGCTGCCTACGAAACCCACTCGACGCGGAAGGAAGCGCAGGTACCGCAGGCGGAACTTCGGCGTAGAGTTCACCCTGGCGGATGTGCCGATGCCCTGAAGCGCTGAGGGGCCGATCTTGCGGCTCTGGGCACGCGAGCGAGCCCCCTTTTCGCAAGAACTTGCTCCGCGCTGGGTGACAAGCGGCGACGGCGGCGTATGCTCGAAACATGACGCGCTTCGCCATCCCCGCCCTGATCTCTTTTGCCGTAATCGCGTGTTCCGGCGATACGGAGAGCGACGGCAATCCGGCCACCGGGGGCAAAAGCGGGAGCGGGGGCCAGACCGCTTCTGGCGGAACCGGAGCGGTCGCGAGCGCGGCGCAGCGAGCGGGGGTACCGCCGGTTCGGGGGGCAGTGCGACCGGGGGCAGCGGAGGGAGCCCAGTGGACGCCAGCTTGGGAGGCGCCGGCGGCCAAACCGCAGATGGAGGCGTTTGTGCGGAGGGTGGAGCTTCGGACGCGAGCACGGAAAGCGCCATCGCGACCTCGTGCAGCGTCGCCGTGCTCAAGGTCGTGCGAATAGACGGCGAGTGCTCGGGAGCTGGCGGCGACCACATCACGTTTGATGTGTTGGAAGTGGGGCGTGGTCCGACGCTCACCAAAATCAGCGCGGGTGGCCACGCCTACTATCCACCCCCGGGCGGTCCGAACGCGGTGGGGCAGATCTTCGTGGCCGGCATCGACCCCTTCGGCAAACTCGTGCCGCGACCCGACATCCCGGGCTGGTGCATTACGGGATTGCCCGCCGTGGACGGCTACGCACACACCATGATTCAGGTGAAGAGCGCGTTCGAAGGTTCGGCGAAGATGAAGCAGATCCTCGGCAAGTGAGCCGGGCCTACTTCACCCCCTGAGTGGCCTTGGCCACCGCCGCGTAGTCCGCGCCGGGATCCGTGCCGTCGGTGGCCTTTCCTTTGTAGGGGCTGGATGCGGTGAGGGAGTAGTTCCCTCCGCCCAGGTTGGTGAACCCGACAGCGCCGAAATTCGCCGGGAAGGCGTTGCTCGCGCTCACGCCCCAGCCCGACGCAGTCCCTCCAGCGATGAGGTTGCCCTCGAACGTGAACCCGGGGGCCGCCACGTTGAGATGGTTCACTTCCGGGCCGGCGGGGCCGCCGGATAGATGGATGCCGTACTGACCATGAGCGACGATATTGTTCGTGTAGACGTAGCCTGTCACCGAAGGCTTCCCACTGAAATCCGTGACGTTGTAGTGGTTGATCCAGGTGTTGTGATCGATCACCAGATTCTTGATGCCCCCGGGGGTACTGCCCTGCAGTACTTGGAGCGCTCGCCCTTGACCGCCGTGGGTACTATCCGGACCGAGCTTGTCCACGATGTTGTGGGCGAAGTACAAGTCTTCGACTGTGCAGCCGTTGCAGCCCTGGCTGCTCGTTAGGTTCCAGCCCAGGGTCGAATTGCGAACGATGTTGTAGACGAAAACCAGGTCCTCGGTATCGGCGTTGTTCACCGCCTTGATCACGACAGAGCGCCCAGTCTGCGAATCCGCCCAGTTGTTCTCGAACACGTTGCCAGAAACGAGGATTCGGTGACCGTGTTTGAGCTCGAATAGGTTCTTGACGCTGATCCAGGCATCCTTTTGACCGGCCTTGGTCTGCCAGCTCAGATCCTTGGCGATGTGGTTGCCGCAGATCTCCACATCCTGCGCCTCCATCGAAGCATTCTTCGCGGTGGCACCGCCGAACATGATGTTCTCACCGGCGCCCTCGATGTAATTGTTGATGATCTTGAAAGGACCTGGCCCATTCCAACCGCCAATGCCTTGAGAATCATCGGTCCACTTGATCTCGTCGATGTAGGAGTTGATGACGGCCATGTAAGCGCAGTTGGATTGCACCCCGCGTTTGACACCGCGAGAGCCCGCACCACCCGGTGGGTTCTTCAAACCGTGGATGTACACTCGATCGAAGACGAGGTGATGCGCCACTTTATTGGGATCGGTTTCTTGATGATCACCCAAGGTGAGGATTCCCGAGTAGTGGGCGGGCACGGTCGGGTCGACGCCGAAGTCGAAACCGATGATCCTATAGTGATGAGCTCCAGACTCCGTCGTCAACGCCGCCTTGTTGTTGCCGGGCACATTGATCTTCGGCATGTATTGGGCGTCGCTGGGTTTTACGCGCACGCCCTCGGCGGGCAGTTGATTCATCGCGGAGGAGCGGATCACGATCCACTTCGTTGAAGCGCCTTTGTTCTTGAGCTGAATTGGCGAGAACGTCGCCCCCGCTTCAACTTCAATGGTGTCGCCGGGTTGCGCCTGATCGATCGCCTGCTGCAGGTTGCCGCCGGACTTCACCTGAATCAGTTTGCCGGTCTGGGTCGGCATGGTCGTGTCGACGAATCGCTTCGGCAGGTCGATACCGGCGGGAAGCTTGCTCGGGACGGTGCAAGACGCGGAGGCCGTACCGCCACCAACGGCGCCCGTGCCCCCCGTGCCGCCGCCAACGCCGCCTGTGCCGCCGCCAACGCCGCCCGTGCCGCCGGCAGTTCCACCACCACCTGCTATCCCGGCAGCGCCTCCGGTATTCGACTGCCCAGCAGTGCCTGCTGTGGCTCCGCTACCCGCCTGAGCACCGCTGCCGGCGCTAGCCGCCGCGCCGCCAGAACCTCCGCCAGCACTGCCAGCGGCCCCCCCAGCTCCGGCGCCGGACCCGCCATCTTCGGACCCACACCCAACGCAGAGCGCGCCCGCCGCCGCCAGCGAGCCGAGCCACCTCAACCTCAACGATGCGTTCTTCATACGCCAAGTATGCAATGGCGGGTCGCTCCATCCCAGGCTCGGCCGCTGATCTCCGCTGAGCTGGCGATCGACGTCACGCCTAGAACTGCAGCCACGCCGCCAAATGGGGGGCTAGTACCAGTCGCCAGCTTTGCCCATGCCGGGCTTAGGCGCGGGCTTGGGTGCCGGTTTGGGCTTGGGCTTGGGTGCGACGGTCTTGATGGGCTTCGGCGCAGGCTTCGGGGCTGGCTTGGCCGCGATTGCCGTCGGCTTGTCGGCTTCGGGTTTTTCCTTGGGCGGATCGCTCTTGGCAGCGGGCGCCGACGTGCTCGGTGCGGCCGAAGCTTCCGGCTCGGGCGGTTCCGCCTTCGGAGCCGAGGCGACGAGCTCGGGCTCCGAAGCTGGCGAAGCAGAACCCTCTGTCTCCAAGGACTCGGTGGCGGCAATGTCCGCATCGGACTTGGAGAAGGCCAGCTTGTACACGCCAAATGCACCAATGCTGAGCACGAAGAAGGCCACGACCGCGGCGATGGCCAGCGGAACGACGGGGCTGCGCATCGGAGGTGGAGTGACGCCGGACTGGCTCTGGCTCCAGTTGCTTTGAGTCCCAGCCGGTTGCGCAGCCACGCCAGGCGGAGCATTGTGAACTCCTTCCGCCAAGGCAAACCGCAACGATTTCGGGTCCGCGCCCTCCACCCAGCCCTTGAGATCTGCCTGGAGTGCTTCGCAGGAGTTGTATCGTTCGTCTCGGTTGTGAGCCAACGCCTTGTGCACGATCTCCGCCAGCTTCGGGTCGATATCCGGGACGAAGTTGGTGATCGGCGGCGCTGGTTGAAACGCCAACTTGAGGATGAGCTCGTTGAAGTTGTTGGCGTCGTAAGGCACACGGCCGCTCAGACATTCGTACAGGATCACGCCCACCGCGTAGATGTCGACGCGGTGATCGAGCTCCATGCTGCCCTTGGCCTGCTCCGGGGACATGTAGAAAGGCGTGCCCATGAGCGTGCCCGTCTGGGTCATGTGCATCTCGCCGTCCTCCACGCCGTGGTGGAACTTCGAGATACCGAAGTCGATGATCTTGACGAAGTCGGTTCGCCCCGCCTTCTCCTTCAAGATGAAGATGTTGTCCGGCTTGAGGTCCCGATGGATGATCCCGGCCTGGTGCGCTGCAGCCAGGCCTTCGAGGAGTTGCGAAGCGATCTCCACCATCTCCGCTGGCGGCAAAGGGCCACGCTCGATTCGTGCCGACAGCGCCTCACCATCGAGGAACTCCATCACCATGTAGTGAGCGCCCTCGGGCAGCTCACCCAGGTCCAAAATCTCCAGGATGTGGTCGTTGCCGATCTTGCCCGCGGCACGCGCCTCGCGCTTGAAGCGCATGACCGTGTCTTCTTGAAGGGCAGCGTGAGCGTGCAGCACCTTGATGGCCACCCGTCGGGAAATGGCCGTGTTCTCGCCCTCGAACACCGCGCCCATGCCACCCTCTCCGATCAGCCGGACGACCCGATACTTGCCGTCAACGATGTCCCCGGGGTTCAGCATGGATCCTGGATTCTAGCTCTCGGGGCCGCCCAAGTCTCCTAATGGTCTCCTGATGGCCTCCTAAAGGTCTTCTAAGCGGGCCGAGACGTGGCAAAAACTCCAGGTTTTCTTTAGGATGCGCCCCATGAAGGCTAGGCGATGGGCCCGCTCTGGGGCCGTTCTGGTGTTGATATTGGCAAGCGCGGGCAGCGCGTTTTCGGCGACGGACGAAGAGCGCGCCGGTGCGCGGGCCGCTGCCGCCGAGGGGCAACGGGCCTTCGAAGAGGGGCGATATGCCGAGGCCGCGGACTTCTTCATCCGTGCGGAAAGCCTGGTGCACGCCCTCCCTCACCTCGTCTACATCGGCCGCTCCTACGCCAAGCTGGGCAAACTCGTGAAAGCCCGGGAGGCGTATTTGAAGGCGAAGCGCGAAAACCTCGCTGACACCGCGCCGCCGCCGATCAAAGCGGCTCAGGAAGCTGCCATCGCCGAACTGCCGGCCGTGGAAGCGCGGCTGGCCCGCATCACCATCGTGGTGGAGGGAGGCGGAACCAAAGCCGTCCGCGTTGCCATGGATGGGCAGGCAGTGCCTTCGGCACTCGTAGGCGTGCCCTACCCGGCTGATCCCGGCGCCCACACCCTCGTTGCAGAGGCCGACGGCCTGCGCAGCGCCCCAGTCGAAGTAACGCTGGAGGAAGGCGGGCAGCAACAAGTGGTGTTGAAGCTGGTGCCTACGGAAGAAGCGCCGGTAGAACCGGTGAAGGCTGACGGCAGCGGCAGCGTGAGCAGCGACGACCTCAAGCCCGGCGGAATGAGCACTATGCGCCTGGGAAGCTATATCTCTTTCGGCGTGGGGGCCGTGGGGCTTGGAGTCGGAATAGGGTTTATGGTCAGCGCGAACGGCTCTGACTCCGACGCGGATTCGCTGTTCGATTCCTGCGATCCCGGGTGCACATCGGGGCAACAGGCAGAGATCAGGAGCGTGGAGGACGACGCCAAGAGTGCGAGGACCCTTTCGACGGTCGGATTCATCGTTGGTGGAGTTGGCGTGGCCGCCGGCGCGACTCTGCTCCTGCTCGACCTGAACCAGAGCAGCGCAAAGGTCCCAGCGGTCCAGCCCTGGGTTGGCCTGGGCTCCGCGGGCGTGCGCGGCACGTTCTGACGCGCGAGCGCAGTTAGAACGCTCCCCAAGCTACGGCGCCCGCGGGGTGCAACGTGATGCCTGCCTGGCGTTCGCCGCCACCGTCGCTGAGCAAGACCCAGGTCAGCCCGGCAGCGGTCACGACTGAACCCGAAACCACCAAGACGTTGCCCCAGGTTGCCAGGGACTGCGCGGTGTCGACTCTGTCCGCGGCGTCTTTCGCCGACGCATCTTGGGCAGAATCGTGTTGGTTCTTGCCAACCGCCCAGAGCGTCACGCCCGTAGCCGCAGCAGCGAGCCCCACACCAGTCGTGATCCACGGCCAGGGCGACGCTGGCTCGCGAACCTCTTTGACGACGACTCGCGTTTTGCCTTTGGCCTTGTCCGCACGCTGGCGCTCGGCGTCCCGCTGGCGTCGCAAGGCCGCACGCTGCTCGATTTCGCGTTTCAAGGTCGCGACCCGCGCTTCAATCGCCGGGCGATCTTCCACATCCAGCGCCGTGGCGAGGTAGATTTCGTAGGCGGCAACAGCCTTTTCGAATCTACCCATGCCCTCGAAGGCCTTTGCCAGATTGAACTGCAGCACGGGCTCCGGATAGGTGGCGTAGGCCTGCTGCAGCAACTCTGCTGCCGCAGAGAACTCGCCAGCTTTGTAGTGTTTGCGACTCTTCTGAACCAGCTCGACGGCGCGCTGGCGCTCCGCCTCGGACGGTGACCTTTCCGCGGCGGCCGCGGGCGTTGCAACGCTCAACCCAACGACACACACCAGGAAAAACACCGAAATTTCGCGATCTCGCGTCAAGGGCACCTGCGCACTCTATAATCCCAGGGCGGCTTTGTCTCCCTAGCCATGTCAGTTCTTCCCGAGCGAATTGGTCGATTCGACGTCACGGCGCGCCTCGCGGCAGGTGGCATGGCGGAGATCATGTTGGGGCGCCTCACGGGCCCGAGCGGGTTCGAACGCGCTGTCGTCATCAAACGCATTCATCCGCACTTGGCTCTGTCCGCCGAGTTCCAAGAGATGTTTCTGGACGAAGCGAGGATCGTGGCGCGCATCCACCACCCCAACGTCGTGCACGTACACGAACTGGGCCAAGAGGGCGAAGAGCTCTATCTCGTCATGGAGTATGTCGCCGGAGAGAGCTGCGCGGGGATTCAGCGCCGCTCCATGGTGCGCAAGAAGCGCCTCCCTCCGGCCCTGGCCGCCTTCATCGTTGCCGAAGCCTGCGCGGGGATTCACGCCGCTCACGAACTTCGCGGTCCCGGGGGCGAGGTGCTCGCGTTGATCCACCGGGATATCTCTCCCCAAAACATTCTCGTGGGCTACGACGGAAGCGTCAAAGTCATCGACTTCGGCATTGCAAAAGCGGAAAACCGAATCGTCCAAACCGAGGCGGGTGTGGTCAAGGGCAAGTTTGCCTATATGTCGCCGGAGCAGAGCCGCGGCGACAGTATCGACCGGCGCAGCGACATCTTCGCATTGGGCGTCGTGCTCTACGAGCTCCTGACGGCGAAGCGACTATTCAAGCGAGCAAACCAGCCCGCAACCCTGAAGGCACTCTGGAGCTTGGAGATCACGCCGCCGGCAACCTTGGACAGGGCGATCAGTCCGGAACTCGAAGCCGTGTGCATGCGAGCCCTGAACCGGGACCCAGCGCAGCGCTTCGACACGGCGGCCGCCATGCGCGAAGGTCTGCTCGCGGCATTGCGCGGCGCGCCGGACGCCCCAGCAGCACCAGAACAGGCACTCACTCGCTACATGGACGAGCTGTTCAAAGACCGCATTGCGGCCAAGAAAGCGATGCTCCATCGCGTCAGCGAAGGAGCTCGAATTACCGATGTGCCCGCCGCGGAAGCTGACAGCGGCGTCGAGATCCCCACGGTAGAAGGCGCCAGCGTGCCCCTGGTCCGCACCGAACCAAAGCGCTCGCGCACCATCTACTGGATCGCGACCGCTGCTGCCCTGGCCGGAGGCATCGGCTATTTGGGCTCCTCGATGGGTAGAGGCGAGTCGCCCAAGGCCGCTGCTGCGCCAGCGGTTCAAGCTGAATCGGCGCCAGCACCACCGCCGGCCTCAGTCGCGAAAGCCCCAGCGAAGGACGTCTCCTTGCACATCGGCTCGAAGCCCGGTGGCGCGACCGTGCACATCGACGGCGTGGAAAAGGGCCAGACGCCCCTGGAACTCACCCTACCGCGCTCGGATAGCCCCGCGGTCGTAGAGCTGTCCAAACCCGGTTTCAAATCCACTCGTGAGCGAGTCGGGCGCGACAGAGATCAACGAATCAAGCTCACCCTTTCGCCCGAACCTTCGCCGCGGGCCAAGCCCGCGCGGGCAGCGCCCCGACCTTCCGCCGAAAAGCCGGCCTTCGAACGCTGGCGCTGAGCTCAGCCCGTGGACACGACGCGGCCGCCGAGCTTGTACCCCTCGTCAGTGGTCAAGAGAAAGCTGGGTTCGCTGGCCGAATCTGACAACAAACCCCGCAGCTTTCTGATGGCAACGTGCAGCCGGCTGTCGTGTTTCAACGGGTGGTAGCTCGCCTCACGCCAGGCGCGGACGATAAGCTCCTCCTTGCTTGCACCCTCCGGGCGCTCCGCAAGCACTTCCAAGACGCGCCAGAGCAGCGGCGTATCGCCCAGCTCCACGATGTGCTCGTCATCGAACCAAACGCGCTTGGATAGGGGGTCGAGCCCCCAGCTGTCAGCGTAAGCACTGGGCGATTGACCGGCACTGAGCTGTCGGGTGGGTCGGGCGCGACCACTAGCAACCAGCACTCCCAGCACGGCGTCGTCGAGCGCATCGAGGGGGGGAGTGCCGGCGAGAAGGGACCAAGCACGACGCGCGCAAACCGGAGCAACCGCTTGGCTACGAGCAAGAGCCACCAGCTCCGCGGGTTCGGTACTTTCTTCCGACGCCACCAACTGAGCGAAGTGCCCCTCGTGAGCGTATCGGGGCGAGCCCATGGTCTGCCCAGCCGACGCCAGGTCCTCGGCCTCGGCTGCGGCCTCGGAGAAGCGATCAGCGATCATGAGCAGGTCGATGACGATGCAGCGCGCCTCCGCCGCAAATAGAAAGCTCCCGCTGCGCAAGGCTTCCCGCAATACGCTCTTGGCGCGGGAAACCGAGTCCACGTGACTTCCGGACAGGCCCAGTCGAACCGCGTGGGCAAGCTGCGACACGTGCCCCCGCCTACCCATGCTGCTCGCATCCGCAGCCGTCGCGGAGCTCTCGCCGCTACGAGCACGCGCCAGATCTTGCCAAGCTGACAATTCGCGAAGCGCCTCGGCATCGGGCGCCGCTGCGGCGCGAGGGTCCAGTTCCGGCGCGCGCCAATGTGCCGCCAACATGTCAGCGCGAACCACCAGGGCCGCGAGCTCTAACGCCGTGGCTAGGCTGGCGCAGCGTCGCTGCTCCGGTGAAAGCGTACTCAGTGCTTGAACCTGGTTGGTTCGCCCGCGCGCCAACGCCAACTCCCCCTCGATTAGCATCAGCTCGGGCCCGAGGATGGACGGGCTACGCGCGAAGGGTCGCGTCTCTTCCACGATGGCGCTGGCCAGTTCCAAATGCCCAGCCTCCAACTCGAGCCGCGCCTTGTTGATCAAACCGAGCCTTGCGCCCCAAATCGCGGCATGGGAGCCGCGGGCGGAGGCCTCCAGACGACCCAGCACGCGCTGAGCGGCATCCCGCTGCCCAACCCGCAACAACACGTCGGCCAGTTCGCTAGCTTCTTCGAGGGAAAAGCCTGCGGCAGCTCGTTGTTCCAGAGGCGCCAAGACCTCCGACGCGGGCGGCTTGCCCTGCGCCACGCTCACCGTGCAAAGTCCCAAGTCGAGCCGAGCGCGCTGCTCGTCGCTTTCCGGTTCGATGGCGGCCAGGGCATCTCTGGCGCGCTCCCAATGGCCGTCGTGGGACAGGCAGCGCGCCCGCAACAGCCCCGCCAACACCGCGACCCTCGAGTTGCCGGTCCCAAGCGCCTCTTCGTAGACCGCGCGGGACAGTTCCGAGGCGGCCACGAGATCTCCCTGAGCGCGGAGGGTTTGGGCCCAGACCAGCTTGTCCTCCAAACTGTCCGCGCTGGGTTGGCTGACTTTCGCTAGGGCCGTCGGGTTGCCGAGTTCCGCAGCGACCCGCAATTGCCAGCGAACCAGGCGCTCATCCGCCAGCTCCGCAATGATGGACCAAACCGCCGGCGCCAAACCCAAGGACACCAATTCGGGCCCCCGAGCATCCAGGGCCTGGCACAACTCGTCGACCTGCCCCAGGGCGGACAGCAGCCTGAGCGCTTCGATCGCTGCCTCCACCGAGTCACGGCTCTCTATCACCCGCACCATGCGCTGGCGCCACATGGCGACTGCAGACGGATTGCTGTTCGCGAACAGGGAGCGAACCACATCGTGAACACGCACGCCGTCGTTGCCCCGGGCGAGAATGCCTCGACGCTCGAGCTCTTTGAGTTCGGTTTCGCTGGGAGTCGGCGCGACCTCCGCGATCTCCGCCGGATCCACGGAGCTAGTGAGCACGCTCAGCGCTTCCACGAAGGACTTGGCACGGTCCGAGAGCGAAGCGACGAAGCCCTCGTGACTGGTCGCGTCTGCCGCACCAGATAGGAGCTGTTGGAGCAACCAGGGAGAACCCGCGCAACGAGCGATGGCCTGGCGCCGTTTGGCGGCATCGACCCCAGCGCCCCATTGGTTGGAGAGGTCATCGAGCTCTGCGCTGGACAGGCCCCGTAGCTCGATCACCTGGCCAGCGAGGGCCGGAAGCGCATGGATGCTACGGCTGGTGGCAAGCCATCGACTACTGCGGGCGAACCGGGCCAGCTCGTCCAGAAGCTGTTCGCTGGCTTCAGCGTGATGGAGGTCGTCCAACACGACCCACCATGGGCCGTCTTCCGCGAGATCGATCAACTCCGCCAGAGCGGCCTCGGGTTCGGACTTCAGCTCCTCCCAATCCAACTCCAACTGGGTGGCCGCCTGAAACGCCTCGAGTAGAGTGACACGCAACGAGACAGCGGCTGTGCCCGGGGCAACTTCGACGAACAAGGTGCGCTCCCGCTGCTCCGGGGCTTGGCTGTGGACGTGCCGAAGAACCAACGCGGTCTTCCCGAGCCCGCCCGGCCCAGTCAGGACCGCAACCGGCCCCCGGCTCAGGGCCTGCTGCAGAGCCGCACCTTCTTCCGCGCGCCCGACGAATACCGCCGGCGGATTGGGAACACGAAAGCGAAGGGGCAGCCGGCGTTTCAATGAAGCGAACCCTACCAGTCAAGAGGGGGGATGTGACGTCTCAGTGCGTCATCGACAGCTCTTCGCGTGTCGACAAGGGGCAACAGTCGGCTAGTTCTTCGTAATCGTGCGCGAGTACTTCACCGCACCGGTTTCGTCGACGAACTCGGCCGTGAAGGTCTTGCCGCTGATGACGACATACACGAATCCGAGGTGAGCACCCTGGTAGTGGGAGGCGTTCTTGCCCGGCAGGTCCGTCGGGGATGCGCCGCTCCCGGACACGATCAGCTCGGTGCCCTGACAGGTGTCCGTCAGCCACTGCAGGCTGTGGTCGTGGCCCGAGAGGTACACGTCGACTTTGCCGCAGATGGTCGTGTCTATCAGGTCCTTGACGCCCTCGCCGTTGACGATGGGCACGAAGGGCAAATTGTCATAGGAGCCCGCGTTGCCGTGGGGACCGTTGGATCGGTAGGGGTGGTGCCCCAGGGCAATCTTCCACTCCGCGGTCGACTCGGAGATCCACTTGCTCGCGTTGGTCTTTTGCTGGGCGTGAGCGTTGAACATCGACTCATTGGTATCTAGGCCAATGAAATCTACACCCGGCTCAGGGTGCTTGTAGTGTTTGGCGGGCAGCTTCCATTTGTTGGATTTCTGCGAATACGCGACCTGGACGTCGGCACGTGCAACTTCGAACCCTGCGCCTTGTCCCCCGTAGTCGTGGTTGCCCAACACCACCCAAAAGGGATAGGTCACATTGGCGTAGGGCTGCTCGAACTTGGTCAGCCACTGGGGATCGTCCAGGGACGAGACGCCGTTGTTGTAGATGTTGTCGCCCAACATCTGGATGAAATCGCAACCGTCTTTGCTGCACTTATCGCGCATCGCCGCGGCGACTTTCTTTTGGCCCTCATTGCCTTTGCCGCAATCGCCCACGGCAATGAACCGGAGATCCTGACCGGGTGTGCCACCTGTGCCCGGTAGACCACCGGCGCCAGCCACTGCACCCGCTCCAGACGCGCCGCCCGTTCCAGCCAGGCCAGCATTGCCGCCGGTGGCGGAGCCAGCTGCCCCGCCGAAGGCCCCCGCTACGCCGCCAGTTGCCGGCAGATTCGCATCGTCCTCAGAGGAACCACCACACGCCGCAGCCGAAAGCCCGGCGCCGACGGCCAAGACAGCGGCGCACTTTTTCAATGACATCAATGCCTCCAGAAGAGCCCGGCGGAATTTAGCGCGCACCATCCCGGGAGCAATGACGGTCCCGGGACAAGCGAGCGTTTTCCCGCAATTGCTGGACTTGACCCAAAACATAACATCGTTATGTTTTGGGTCGCAGCGTTATGCCCAATCTGTCTCCAAGCGCCGAAGAGGCTGTAGAAAAGACCTTGCTCGCCCTGGAGCGAGGCAAGCTGACCAGCAGCGCTCTGACCACTCGAGGGATCGGACAGCTACTCGGAAAGACAACCGGAGCGCTCTACCACCACTTCGGTTCTCTGGACGGCTTCCTGCACCAGGTTTCCCAAGCCGGGTTCGCGCAGCTGAGCCGAGTTTCAGCGTCTTGTCTAGCCAAGGGCGGCAGCATCGCAGACCTGGCCGAAGCCTTCGTGCGCTTCGGTCTCGAACACCGAGAACTGTACAACTTGATGTTCGAGCGACAGTACGACTGGCAAGCACTGCGCGAAAGCGGCGCCTTGAATGTGGACATGCCGGGGCTCGGCTTGTGGAAGAACCTAGTGCTGGCGCTGGATGCGCGAGGCTCCGCTACCCCGGAGGTCGACGCGCGGCTGCTGTACGCGGCGCTACACGGCCTCGTCTCCCTGGCCGCCACCGGGCGGGCCAATGTGGCGCGCATCGAGATTTCGGATCAGCGCATGGCCTGTGATCTGGCCAGACAACTAGCTGATCGCATTGCAGGTAAGAAAGCGAAGGCAGCAAGATGACCCTGGAACAACCCCTCACCCTCCCCTCCGGACACGTGCTCAAGAACCGCATCGCAAAAAGTGCAATGAGCGAGCGACTCGCGGACAAAACCGGCACGCCCAATGCCGGCCACGAGCGCCTGTACAAGCGCTGGTCCCAGGGCGGAGCCGCGTTGCTCATCACTGGCAACGTGATGGTCGACGCCGGGGCCCTCGGAGAGTCGGGCAACATCTGGCTAGAAGGCGCAGAGCGTCTCGCGGATTTTCGACGCTGGGCCGAGGCGGCTCGAAAGGACGACACGCTTGCAATCGTGCAGCTGAATCACCCTGGCCGGCAGAGCCCGCGAACGCTGACTCAAGAACCCGTGGCCCCTTCCGCGGTCCCTGTGCGCATGGTCAAAGGTGCGTTTGCCGTGCCCCGCGCCCTTCAGCCGGCAGAAATCGAAGAGATCATCGAGCGCTTTGCGCGCTCGGCAACGCTGGCGGTCGAAGCCGGGTTCGACGGTGTGCAGATCCACGCCGCCCATGGCTACTTGATCAGCCAGTTCTTGTCCCCGTTGACCAACTTGCGCACGGACGACTGGGGCGGCACTCCGGAAAAACGTCGTCGCTTCATCTTGGAGATCGTGCGCCGCGTGCGAAAGGCCATCGGCAAAAAGGCGATACTTTCGCTCAAGCTAAATAGCGCGGACTTTCAGCGTGGGGGCTTCGACGAAGAAGAGAGCCTGGCCGTGGTGCGCGCGCTCGACGCTGAGGGCCTGGACTTGCTCGAGATCTCCGGTGGCACTTACGAATCCGCGAGGATGTTTGATGAACCCAGGGCCGAGAGCACGCGCAATCGAGAAGCCTTCTTTTTGGAGTACGCGGAAAAAGTCCGGGAACTGAGCAAGGTCCCGCTCCTTGTCACCGGCGGCTTTCGCAGTCGGGCCGGCATGGAGGGCGCGCTCGCCAGCGGTGCGCTGGACATGGTGGGCATGGCGCGCCCATTGGCCGCCGAGCCCGACTTGCCCTCACGTTTGCTCAGCGGCCGGAGCGAAGCCGCTCGCCAAGTCCGCCTCGCAACGGGCAACAAGACTCTGGACCCTCTGCTTCAGGGCGCTTGGTACCAGGCGCAGTTTTCCAGGATGGCCAAGGGTAAGGCGCCCAAGCCGAACCTATCGCGCTTGTATGCGGTCGCCTTCTACTTCTCTCCCAAGCGGGCGGTGCGCTCCCTGAGTGCGTGACGCCCGCTAAGAGGCATCACGCTCGCATCACCTTGGGGGTTGTGTCAGCCTCGTCGGCGTCGCAACGACAGCAGGCCCGCGAGCGCCAGCATCAGCAGGGCCGGCCAGCCGCGACTCCGAGATTGCGTCGAAACGCTGCAGCCGCCGGAACTCCCGGAATCCGAAGTCACCGGCGTTCCCGCCGCGCCACCGGGTAGGCCTCCGCCGCTGCCGGGCGTTCCGCCGAAGCCCGGGGTGCCACCCACACCGACGGAGCCCGCGCTTCCCCCCGCACCGCCGGTCGCTGGGCTACCAGCCTGCCCCGCGCCACCGCCCGCACCCGCGGCGCCAAAGCACTGATTACCGCAGTCGGTTTTGCAGCTGGTATTGCAGGCACAAAAGGCAACGCTGTCGTAGTCGGTTACGCCGCCTGGATTGGCGGCCTTGCAGCCGTCCACGCATGGTTCGTCGGTGCAGGCGTCCGCGCAAGTTAGCAAGGCTTTGCAGGCCGCGTTGTTGTTGCAGGTCGTGGCGACGTTGATGCACTTCGTAAGGCGGCACGAATCACAGGCCGATGTGCCCACCAGGGGCTGGCAGAACTTGTCCGTGATGGTCTGGCCACTGATGTTGACCGTTCCGTCAGCGCACCACATGCCCGATGGGCACGGCAGCGCCGCGCAGAAGTTGGAGCAGTAGCCCTTGTCTTGCTTGCACAGGTTCGACTGGCACTCCGCGCCGGTCTTGCAGGGCGACTGGCCGGTTTCCTTCTTGACGAGGGGCGGCGGCGCGGGGCCGGGCTCCAACTTCGGGGTGGCGCCCGCCGCGGCGAAAGCCTGCTGGATAAGCGATTTCTGAAAGTCCACGCGCGCGTACTTCGCGTGCGCGTTTGGGTTGGCACACTGCGAAACCCGGGAGGCTACGCCCATGACGGCGCCCTTGGGCGAAATCAGCGGACCACCGGAGTCACCGGTGCAAACCGACTGGCCCACCGAGACCTCACCTGCACCGTTGAGCTCATTCCAATCTTGGCCGGAGCTAATCACCGGCACGTTGGTGCGACGGCGGCGCTTGCCCGAGCCCTGCCCAATGTCGTTGATCGCGCCGTAGCCCACCGCCGTGGCGAGTTCCCCAATCTGCGGCCCCCAATCTAGCCGAATCGCGAGCGGGGTGATGCCCGCCACGTTCTTGTCCAACAGGATGAGAGCGACGTCGTTATTGCAAAGGTTCTTGCCAGCCGGGTGAAACAACTGCTTGCCGGCGGCCACCGCCGAACCAGGATTGACCCCGGTGCGTATCTTCAAGGTTGACGGTACGTAGTCGTTGCCAACGTGGTCGCCATTCTGGGATTGGCCGAAGATGTCGCAGCCGATCCCCTGGGTCACGTTCTGGGACACGCAGTGACGAGCCGTCAGCACGAGGTTCGGCGCGACAAGAGCGCCTGAGCATGCCCCGGCGGGGCTCGTGATCATGACCACCGCCGGGTGCGCCCCGCCTCCGGTATCGTCCACGCCGCCGACAATGGCTTCTTTCTGCTTGGAGGTTGGCGGCGCCGGCGCAGGATCCAGATCCACTCCGCAGCCACCTAGACTCAAAGCTGTCAAAGCAATGGAGGCACTCAACCGTTTCATATTCACCTCAGCTCAAGGCCCCAACAACAGCATGATTGTCGCACGACAGTCCGCCCGCGTCACGAATCGTCCGGTTTTTTCGCCTGCCGCGAGGCCAACCAAGTAGCGCAATAGTTCGCGAACCGTGGCTCGCCGCACCTCCACGGAGTAGGGCTTCCCGCCCTTGGCTTCCGTGACCTCGAAGCCGTCGGCTTCGAGGATCCGGCGCAAGCCCCCCCAAAACTCAATGGATCCGCAGCATTGATGGCGTCAATGCAGCACGAGTTTTCGCACGGCACGGCAGCCTCAGCTATCCTGAGGCGTGGCGAAAGACCTGGGGCTGCAGCCGGGCCTAGTGCTGGCCGAGAAGTACAAGCTCGCGGAGTGCATCGGCCACGGCGGAATGGGCGAGGTATGGCGCGCTGAGCATCTCACTCTCAAAGCGGATGTCGCCATCAAGTTCATTCATACGGAACTGAGCGGCGCCGAAGACATTGCCAAACGCTTCACACGCGAGGCCCAGGCGGCCGCAGCAATTCGAAGCGCAAACGTGGTGCAAATCCTGGACTACGGCGTCGACGGAGCCATGGCGTACATCGTCATGGAGCTGATGCAAGGCGAAAGCCTGGCGGACCGCTTGGAGCGTGACGGGCGCCTGGCGCCCGCAGAACTCGCGAAGATCATGACCCACATGGCGCGCGCGGTGGGTCGCGCCCACGAAGCGGGGATCGTGCATCGCGATCTGAAGCCCGACAATGTGTTTCTCACCTATGCTGACGACGAGCTAGTCGCGAAGGTCCTCGACTTCGGCATCGCCAAGTTCCAACCCACCCCGGGAAGCACTCTCAGCGCGAGCACTCGCACTGGGGCCCTGATGGGCACGCCGTACTACATGAGCCCGGAGCAAGCCGAGGGGAATCGTGAACTCGACTTCCGCACGGATATCTGGGCGATGGGCGTGATCGCCTATCAGGTTCTCATCGGCACTCGGCCCTTTGACAGCGACGCCCTCGGGAACTTGCTGATGAAGATTTGCGCGCACCCACTTCCGATTCCGTCCCAGGCTGGACCTGTGCCCGAGGGCTTCGATGAGTGGTTTGCCACGGCCTGCAATCGAGACTCCGCGGCGCGATTCGCGAGCGCGAAGCTCGCGGCTGAAGCGCTCAGCGCCATTTGCGGTGGTGATTCCGCAATTGCTGGCGCCGCCGGACCTCGCCCCATGATGCAGTCCGCGCCTGCGTTCGTGGCAACCAACCAGCCGCTGTCCCGCACGCTGGACCCCATTCCGAAGAAGTCTGCATGGGTACCCTTGTTGGTGCTTGGCGTGGCAGGGCTATTGTTGGTCGCGGGGCTTGGCGGCTACTGGTACATGACCAGAGATGTGCCGACTGTAGCGACGTCTACCCAGCCCGAGCCGGAAGCGAGCACGGCACCAGCCACCGACCTGGTCACGCCACCGACGACCGAATCGGCGACGGAGCCAACGACGGGGGACGCCGGTGTCACTGAAGCGCCGGCTGGTAACGAGAAGAGCGCCGCGAAACCACCCGAGCCGAAACCCAAGGCTGTGCGCAGGCCCAGAACTCCGCGGCCCGCCAGGCCACCTCGACCCACATCAAAACCTGCGGCGCCAACGCCCAAACCAACCAGCAAACCGACACCACAAGTGCCAATCACCGAGGACGGTTTGCTCTAGCCGCAAAAAGTCAGCAGGGACGGCTCCGCTCGTGTAATTTCCCTCTGCCATGCGAAGCAATCGCACAACCAAAATCTGGCTGCTGGGTGCTGCGATCTGCGCGGCACTCATTTCCGCCCCCGCGCCGGCGGCGGCACAGAGCGATAGCGCCAAGGTCGCGGCCGCGCGCAAGATCGGTTTCGCCGGCGTCAAGGACTACCAGGCGGGCAAGTACGCCGAAGCCTCGGACAAGCTCGAGCGCGCTTACGCGCTGGTCAAAGCGCCTACTCTGGGGCTCTGGTCCGGCCGCGCGCTCATGAAAACCGGCAAGTGGGTCGCCGCTGCCGAGCGCTTCCTCGAAGCCACGCGGCTGCCAATTCCGGAAACCAATCGAGCGAACCACGAGAAGGCGAAGAAAGACGCCGCTCTGGAGCGCCAGCAGCTGCTACCCAAGATCCCGAACCTGGTCGTGAGCGTCAGCGGTGCGCCAGCATCCGAAGTGCAACTGACCATCGACGGCGTCGCCATCGACAGCGCACTGATTGGCATTGCACAACCCATCGATCCGGGCGGCCATAGCGTAGTCGCCACCTGGAACGGCCAAGAGCAGAAGCGCGACGTGCAGTTGGCGGAAGCCGGCAAAGAGTCTATCGAGCTGAAGTTCGACCCGAAGGCTACCGGCACCACGCCCGCGCCAGCTGTCGCCCCCACTCCGAGGCCAGAAGCGGCTCCGCCCCCAAGCACGCCTCCACCGAGTAGCGGCGGCGCCGATGCCGCCGTCGACACCGGCGATAGCGGTAGCTCCAACACGCTCGCCTACGTGGCCCTCGGCGTCGGTGGCGCCGGCCTGCTCGCTGGAACCATCACCGGTGTCATCGCCATGGGCAAGAAGAGCGATCTAGAGGACAGCGGCTTCTGTAACGGCGACAAATGCAGTCCCCAAGCCCACGACGACGTGGATAGCCTCAACTCGATGCGCACCATCTCCACCATCGGCTTCGTGGTCGGCGCAGTCGGAGTTGGGGCGGGCCTCACGCTGCTATTGACCGGTGGCGAGGAAGAAGCGACGGCGACAACCACGGACATCTACGTTGGGCCCAGCAGCGTGCGTTTTCGGGGGAGCTTCTGATGGCACGCAGCAGGTGGACTCGAGCCCTCGCGCCGTTGGCAGCAGCACTCGTGGCGGCAGGTTGCGTCGTGTCGAGTTTCGACAAAGTCGATGACGTGGGCGGCACAGGCGGAAACGGCGGCATCGGCGGCGACGGAAACTGCACGACAACTTGCCAAGCCGGGCCATCCGGAGAGCCCGCCTGCTGCTTCGACTATCCCGATGGCCCGCGGGGGTCGGAAGACCTATGTGGATACCAGCTGCCCAAGTACGACGACGTGTGTCTGCCGCTGGGGTCCCCGGGCTCGGACGACCCCGTGTGCAGCGACCTGCCCGGACCCGGTGGCGATAGCCTAGACGGTTGTTGTATGCCCAACGGCTTGTGCGGCGTTCTCGACAAGGAGCACGGCCTTGGCTGCATGCCCTCTGCGGTGTTTGGAGTCGTCGACCCGCAGTTCTGCGGCACTAGCCCATGCGGCGTGTATTGCGACATTGCCCGTACGCAAGCCTGCGACCTAGTCGACAAGGACGGCCTACTTCGAGTGTGGGAATGCGCTGAGGAGTGCGAGCCCGACGGGTGTCATCCACAAATGACTACCGTGATGGCCAACTGCATCGAGGGCGAACCTGGGCAGTGCCAGACCCCAGGGGATCCGGTGTTTTCGTTCCCGTCGAAACCAGGCAGTTGCGTGAACGACATCCGCGAGCTGGCCAAGTGCCTGGAGCAAGATCCAGGCGTCAACTACGAACCAGATTGCGCGCAGTACTGCCGCCTGGCGATGGATCTATGCAGTGGCACCGCCAACGCGCAGTATCCAGGCTACGCGGACTGCTTGGCGATCTGTGAACGGATCCCTCGCGGCTCCTTCTCCACTCCAGCTGATCTGATCGCAGACAGCGTGGCCTGCCGGATAGACAAGTTGCCCGCGGATCCTACCCAAGCCAATCCCGAGAGCTGCTCGCTTGCGGGCCCGTCGGGGCTGAACTCCAACGACCATTGCGGTGACCCCAACCCATGCCCGTTGTACTGCAGCGTGATGAAAGACGTGTGCCCGGTGGAATACAAGGCTGTCGGCGGCGACGGCTGCCTGGGAGATTGCGGGTCGTTGTGGTCCCCGGCAGTGTTCAAATGGGACGTGGATCCGGGGAGCGTGAGCTGCCGGTTGAAGTTTGCCCTCGAGGCCCTTCTCGCCGACGACCTCAACAGGGCAGCCCCCTGCGAAAACGCCGGGCTCAGTTCGCCCACCTGCCAGTGAGCCCAAAACTCACGCAACTGCGCTAGCCGCCGACCGACCTGACCCGCACACTGCCCACCCAAACTCGCGGGTGGGCACCGTGTGGGTTCTGAGCGCCTGATTCCGCGCTGGCTGAGATCTTGTTTTTGGGTCGCATCCTTGGGGCGGCACTGCTGCGCTACTCCCGCGTTGCCTCACGCGGTGCGGGCGCACCCGACATCGCGGCGGCACGCGGTGCAGGCGCACCCGACATCGCGGCGGCACGCGGTGCAGGCGCACCCGACATCGCGGCGGCACGCGGTGCAGGCGCACCCGACATCGCGGCGGCACGCGGTGCAGGCGCACCCGACATCGCGGCGGCACGCGGTGCAGGCGCACCCGACATCGCGGCGGCACGCGGTGCAGGCGCACCCGACATCGCGGCGGCACGCGCTCCGCCGCGCGTACTCACGCTGCGCGAACCGGCGCAGCAGAGCGAGATTAGGGAACCACGTCCGCCCCATCGCTCGACCCACCCAAACCACCCACTCAGCTCACGGGACAGCACGCCGGGAGTGACGGACGCGCTCGTCAGCGGTTGCCTGGGTCGGCGAAGCGGTCGTCAGTAGGCAAAGCCGAGTTACTGGTCGGACACTGCCGGCGGAAGTGGTCCTCCAGCTCGATGAGCTGGCGCCGCTGATCGGCGTCATCTGCCTTTGGACGCTTGACGGATGCCGGCGTTTTCGGTGCTACGCTTCGCGCATGCTTCGACGATTCACATGGGTTGGCGGCTTGGCGCTGGTCGTGGGCGCAGGCTGTGGCGGTAGCAGTAGCATCAATGGGAGCGGTGGCGCCGGTGGGGCATCGGGCGGCGGCGGGTCCGGTGCAACGTCAGGTAACGGGGGCTCCGGCGGCAGCTCTGCGAGCGGCGGCACTGGCAATGTGGCGGGCAGTGGCGGCAGCGGCAACGCTGCGGGCACCGGCGGCGTGCCGAGCGATTGGACCAGCTGCAAAGTGCCGTCGGATTGCGTGCTTCGCTCAGAGAGCTGTTGCGGCTCTTGTGGCGCCGCGACCCGAGACGACTCCATTGCGCTGAACCAGAACGGCGCCAAGCAGTACGCGACCGACAAGTGCGCCCTCGTAGACTGCCCGGGTTGTTTCATGCCCCAGGATCCCACGATACTGGCAACCTGTCGCGGTGGCAGCTGCGTGGTGGTGGACCTGCAAAAGCACGAGTCCACGGCGTGCAAGGGGGCTTCGGACTGCCGCGTGCGGACCAACGCCTGCTGTGAGTGCGGTGGACCGGTGGACGATGAGCACCTTATTGCCGTCAGCGGTGGCGCGCCTTCCTACGATACGTTGGTTTGTGATCCGGGCACCGCGTGTCTCGAGTGTGCGCCAGCCTACCCGCCGAAGAAGCTAGTTTGCGAAGGCGGCCATTGCGCCATCGACAAGAATTGAGCGCGCACACGGAGCGCAAAGTGCACGGAGCGTCGGGCACGTGAGCGCAAAGCGAAGGACAATCCTGGCCCGTCAACGTCAGCCCTGGTCGCAGTCGCGGGTTGTATTACGCTCGCCTGCATGATGCGGCCTGTGTTCGTGTACGCGCTGACCCTGTCAGCGCTGGCGTGTAGCGGTTCCGACGACAGCGGCGGTGGTCCGCCGAAGCAAGACGCGGGAAGCGACTCCAGCTCGGGGGGCTCAGCGGGGACGGGCACCGGTGGCGCAAGCGGTTCGGGCGGCGCGGGGGGAAGCAGCGGTGGCACGGGCGGCGCTGTGGACGCGGGGCCGACGGGGCCCAAGGTGGATCGCTCCGAGAGCAAACTCTACGACTTCGAGTTCAAGCCCGACGACGCGGACCCGCAGGCCAAGACCGTGCTGGGCGCCCAATTGGGCTACCTGGACACCAGCGTCGAACCCCAGGGTCTGTTGGTCGTGTACCTGCACGGCGCGGGAACCCCTTCGACATGCGGCTCGCGAGATCACGGCAAGCTGCTCGCGGGTTTCGGCTTTCACGTAATGTCGCCCTGCTACGAAAGCGGCTACGGCGTCGCCAATTGTGGCAGCGACATCGGCGGCTGTCGTCTCGAAGCTTTTGAAGGCGTGGATCATCACTCCTTCATCGAAGTGAAGCCGCCTGACAGCATCGAGACTCGCGTCGTGAAGGGGCTCGAGTACCTGGCCGCGAACAATCCGCAAGGCGACTGGACTTACTTCATCGATAGCGGCAAGCCGCGTTGGAACCAGATCATCATCTCGGGGATTTCTCATGGAGCGAGCACTTCGGGAGTGATCGCGAAGAACCGCTTGGTACATCGGGCGGTGATGCTGTCCGGCCCCTTGGACAGCAATCAGCCATGGCTCAGCGAGTCGTCTATCACCAGCCTGGACAGGCTCTGGGCCTTCTCCCACACGGCGGATTCGCAACACTCCGGGCACCTCAAAACCTTCGAGGCTCTCAAGCTTGTGGGCACACCTACATCCATCGATGGCGCATCGCCCCCATATGGCGGCAGCCACCGGCTGATCACGTCAGCGTCGAGCAGCAACGGGCATTCGTCGACGCAGGCAGGCGGTGCTTCTCCCAAACAAGGCGGCAATTGGGTGTTCGAAGATGCGTGGAAAGTCCTGTACGGCGTGGGTCCATGACGACTTTCGTGAAGATTACCGTCGTGGGGCGTTGATCTGAGCCGCGTTCTCCCTGACCCTAAAGTCATGTCGCTCGACGACATCTGCGAGGCATCCCAAGAAGCGGCCAAGGCCGGGGATTGGGAAAAAGCCTGGAGGTTGGTTCGTCCCCACTGGCCGGAGGTGGTCACACACTCGGGTCTGGCTTGGCACTGGTTGATGCTCGTGCACCACGGAGAGACCGGCGAAGACCAGCGCGGTGAAGTCGAAGCGATCCTCGATGCCTACACATCCGATCCCTTCATGACGGATCTGGGAAGCAACATCTTGCGCGAAATCGTGGATGGCCGCGCGGGCGACGAGCCGGTGCCCGAGGACGACCCCGCCATCACGGCAGCGCGCAAGTTGCGACGCTGCATGCAGACTCTGGGCGACGACGAGCGACTCCAGGATCCAGATTGTGGGGGGCAGCTGTGGCTGACCTTCGCCAACTGCCTGCGCCTATCCGGTCCAGAATACGACGCGGAAGCTGCGAGTGCCTTCGAGAGGGCATTGGAACTCGCCCCCGACGAGCCCTGGCGACTGTTCGACTTTGCACTCTTTCACAAACTGCGCGGCCGCTTTGCCGAAGCCCTCGAGCTCTTCCACCGCGTAGACGCGCAAACCGACGAAGACGACGCGGCAACCCTGAACAACCTCGCTGTATGCGCCACGGCCGCCGGCGACTTCGAAAGCGCGGTCGACGCCTGGCAGCGCTTGGGCTTCGAGCCGAAGCGTGGAGATGACGACCTGCCTGCAGCCTCCATCGGGGACGTGAAGGTGCGACTTTCTACCGGAGGCATCGGCGCGCAGCATCCTGGCTCCGGACCGGTTCAGTTCGAACATGTTTGGGTGCGCACCTTGAGCCCTTGTCACGGAGTGGTGCTGAATCCGCCGATGTATCCGGTGCATGTTTCCCTAGGGGACGTGGTCCTTTTTGATCGCGCCCCGGTTGGTTTCGCGGAGCAAGACGGCCACCAAGTGCCGCGCCTGCCCTATCTGATGACCCTGCGCGACGGCGGGACACGCAGCTTTCCGTTTCGCGCCCAGCAGTCCCGCGCCGGCGCGGTTGCAGACGCCGGCGACAAGCTACCTGGCGAGGCGTCTCTCTACGTCTTCGACGAGTCGATTCAACATGTCTGCGAGCGCTGCATTCGCGGTGAAAACCACGACATGAAAGCGTCCCACGAGGCGCTGCCCGACGCCTCGGTGGTCAGCGGCGTACTGGTGATCCCGCCGGGCCCATCTCTAGAAGAAGTGGCACGTGCCATTAGCATGCTGGACGAAGAAGAAGTGCGCGTCGTCTGTGTACCCGAGCTACGCAAAGAAGTGGGCGATACCCTGGGCGAACGCCGCGACCGCGAGCGCTGGGAGGCGCTGGCGGCGAGTCACGCGCATTGAGGCTCGTGCAATGACCGACCAGGGCCCCCGACGCCCTTTTTGACTAGTCGCTTAGCAATGCGTCACGCCGCCGCAGTCACTTTCGCATTCCTTCTATGCACGCACGCGGTGGAGGCTCGCCCGATTCGCGATGCTCTTCAGGTCGACGGATCGAGCCCGTGCCTAGCAAAACCGGCGCTTTCCGAGGCGATTGCCGGTTGGCTAGAGAAAGACGAAGTCGACGACCGCATCAGCATTCGGGTCCAGAGCGAAGGCGACCCCGCCACCCACATCAGTTTCGTGCTGCGCAAGGACGACAAGCCAGCTGCGTTCCGCCAGTTCCTCCAACCACCCGCGGAGTGCTCGGACCAGCGTGCGGTCGTTGCGCTGTCAATCGCCCTCGCCATCGACAACGCCCTACTCGAGAGCTTGGGCGTGAAGCCAGAGCCCATTGAGCTGCCAGAGACACCGCCGCAGCCGCCACCGGAGGCCAAGCCCATACGCCGAGTGCCGCGTCCCCTGCCGCCCGCAACACTCAGGCCGCGCCCCAAGCCCCGCGAGCCCATCCGCGTGCACGCCTTCGCCGAGGTGTTCGGGGCCTTGCGGCTGCTGCCGGATCCGTCTCTGGGTGGACTAGCAGGCATCGATGCGAGCTGGCCCAAAGGACCGGAGGTGCGCGCAGCCGCCATGGTCACCGCGCCGACTAGCGTCGAGATCGCAAACTCCGAGGCCGAGCTGTCCCTCGCCGCGATACGCTTTGACGGCTGCTTTCGTCAGCCCCTTGCACCGCTGCAGGTCAGAAGCTGTGCGGGGATCGCATCTGGCGACGTGGTGGCGGAAGGCCTTGGCTTCGATCGAGATTTTGGGGTGGCGCTGCGCTGGACCGCCGTGATCGGGCGGCTCGACCTGCTGCTTCCCCTGGGGAGCGTCGTGACCGTCAACGCCGGACTGGATGGCGTCGTGCCTCTAATCCGCTCGAAGATCCGCGTGACCGACGAGCGCGGCAATGATTTGGCGACCCGGCAGGTGCCTGCCGCTGGGCTCGGCGCCCTAGCTGGAGTCCGGGTCACCTTGCCCGAATGAGGGAGAGTACGATTTCCGCCAAAGATCGTTGAGAGGCGGCCATGTATTGTTCGAATGAGCGAAAGCCGTGACGGAGGACCACCTGGATGCCGGGCAGCTATATGTTCGCCACGCCGTGTTCGTGGCCCGTTTTCTGGCGCGATTGGGCGCCCGGGGCGCGGAGGTGGATGACCTGGTCCAGGACGTCTTTCTCACTGCCCATCGCCGCGGCGGGTTCGACCCAGGGCCTGCTCGAGCCACCACCTGGCTCGCGGAGATCGCCGTGAAGGTGCTGTCCACCCATCGCCGGACCAAGCGGCGTCGTCCGGAGGCCCCCGAAGATGATATCGGAGCTGTCGCGAGCGCTGAGACCGACCCGGCAGAGCGCGCCGCAGCGGGGCAACTCGTGGAGCGGCTCGATGAGGCACTGCAGCAACTAGATATGGACAAGCGCGCCGTCTTCGTGTTGTTCGAACTGGACGCGATTCCGTGCTCCGACATCGCGGAGGGCTTGGGTGTGCCCCTGACCACGGTTTACTCGCGGCTTCACGCGGCGCGGAGCGAGCTCAAAACGGCGTTCGCTCGCCTGACGAAAGACCCACCTGCGCCGATTGCGAGGAACACCGATGTCTGACGACCCGGTGCGATTGCTGGACGACGCCGGGGTCGAATCAAAGCTGCGCGAAGCTCTCGCGTCGGCCAAGAATGCTCCAGCACCCACACTGGACACGACCGCTGGGTTGGCACGCCTCAATGCCGCCATCGTTTCGGATGGCGGCGGTCCACCAGATAGTCCGCCCACAGATGGTGGCGCGGGCGGGGCTGCCCAGGGTGGTGTAGGTGGAGCGGCACAAGGCGCCGCCGTCGGCAAATCCAGCGCCGGCGCGTGGATTGTGGGCACTGCCCTTGCGGGCACACTCGCGGTGGGTGGCGCGTTGCTGCTGCGTAAGCCGCCACCTGTCAAAAACCAGCCTCCACCGGCGGCCCAGCCGGCGGCAAAGGCTCCGGCCAAACCCGTCCCGTCGGCTGCAAAGCCAGAAACGGTCTCCGAGCCACCGCCACCTGAGCCCATAGCGTCCGCCAAACCTCGGCCACGGGTCGCCCCAAGCGCCGCGACAAACAAACCGGACGCCAAGGAGAGCAAGAAGGACCGCATCAAGCGTGAGGTCGCCCAACTCGCGGCCGCGCGCGCCGCGTTGGGCTCCAATCCAGCCAAAGCGCTCGCCCTTGCAGAAGCGGGGCACCGGGAGTTTGCGCGGGGCTTGCTGTATCAGGAACGAGAAGCGATTGCGGTGCTAGCGCTGTCTCGGATGGGAAGCAGCGCCGCCGCACGCTCGCGAGGGCAGGCATTTCTGTCACGCTTTCCCAAGGGTCCAGCCTCCGACAGCGTGCGGAGTGCCATCGGACAGCCAGAAGAAAAGTGATGCGAGGGAAAAAACTCAGCAAAGACTTCGCTTCACCGGCCATGCACTCCAAAGAGGGCGAGCGCGACCGAAGGGTTCGACGCTGCCGCCACCTCGAGGAGCGTCGATGATGAAAGCGTACTTGAAGCTGTGCCTGTTGTTTACGCTCTGCGGAAGTGTCGCCGCAGCGTGCTCTGCCAATGAAGGTGTCGTGGGTCAGAACACTGGCACTGGCGCCGCGGTTGGCATGGACAGCGGGACCGGCGGAGCACCCATCGTGGACGGCTCTCCTTGCGTGGGATGCACGCCGTGCTCCGCTCAGGGAACCATGTGCGTTGGCAACGAGGTCCACAGTTGCAAAAATGGCGAGCCGGGCGCACTGCTCGAAACCTGCAACGCCGGCATTGGTTTGGTTTGCGACCGAGGTTTCTGCGTGAGTGGCTGCGAGAAAGCAGAAAGCGATCCTTCCAACATCGGCTGTGAGTTCTGGGCGGTAGACCTCGATCAAGCCGACCTCATCACGAATCCCGCGGCCTACGATTGGGGGCTAGCGATCGCCAATGCTGGCGGAACGCCAGCCGTGGTGACCATCGAGCAAAACGACGCCCTACCCGGACAGCCCCTACAGACCAAGCAGGTCTGGCAAGAGACCATCAACCCGGACGACCTGGCGCGAGTGACGATGCCAACGCGCGAAATCGACTGTGGTGCATTCCCCAACGACCACGACGCACCAGGGACCTGCCTCACCTCCCGTGCATTTCGCGTATCAAGCACTCAGCCCATCGTCGTCTACCAGTTCAATAATCTCGTGCACGGCTATTCGACGGATGCCTCGTTGCTGATTCCAACGCCATCCCTCGGTACCAAGTATCGTGTCCTGGGTTGGTCAGCGGCGCACTCCTACCCGGCCCCTGGCGCGTTCATCGAGCGGGCGTACATCACGATCCTCGGCACCCAAGAGAAGACCAAGGTCACCGTGTATCCGCACTGGCGCGTTCGGGGGAATCCACCCATTGCAGCGACCAAGCCTGGCGGATTGATCCACGTCGAGCTGGGTCCCTTCGACGTGTTGAACCTCGAGACCGACGACGCCACCTTCGCCGAGTGTCTCAACGACCAGGACGCGCCCTACTGCTCCGACTTCACTGGCTCCGTCGTCGACTCCGACAAGCCTGTAGCCGTGTTCAGCGGCACCGAGTCCTCCGGCGTCGGTGTGCCCTTCGATGCGCCCAAGTTCCCGGGCTGGGACGAGAAGAACGGCGGCGGCTGCTGCCTACAACACCTCGAAGAGCAGCTCTTCCCACTGGAGGCCATCGGCAAAAAGTTCATCATCACCCGTAGCCCCGTGCGCTCGACCCTGAGCTACGAGGAGCCCGACGTGCTGCGCTTCATGGGTGGCGCAGAGACCGCCAACGTGACCACCACGCTCCCTCCGCCCTACGACAAGTTCACGGTCGAGCCCGGCGAAGTCAAAGAAACCTGGACCCAGAAAGACATCATCGTCACCTCGGACAAACCCGTCTTGGTCGGGCAATACCTCGTTTCCCAGGGCTACATCCAAGGCGTGCCCAAGGGTGACCCGTCTTTCACCATCTTCCCCCCGGTCGAGCAGGCGCAGAAGAACTACGTGTTTCTGTCTCCGGCCGGCTGGAAGGAAAACTGGGTCGTGATCGCCGCCGAGACCGGCAGCAGCATCACCGTCGACGGCGCGACTCCCACGGGCTGCAAGGTCACGAGCGTGGGTGAGCTCGACGGCAAGAGCTACGAGTCACGCCGCTGCAAGATCAGTGCAGGCGTGCACCGCCTGGCGGGGGACACGCCCTTCAGCATCATGGCTTACGGCTACGCCAATGCTGACGCCTACTCCTTCGCTGGTGGTGCCGCGGTGAAGAAGATCTACGAGCCTCCCGTGGTCCGGTAGCGCGCAAGATCAAGAAAGATCAAGCTGGCTCGAAACGTGACCGGGCGCGAGATGCCTGGTGCAGGCATACTGCGCCGAGGATGAAACCCAGACGATATTCCAGCCATTCCTATCTGACGGCGGGTCCCGCGACTTTGCACGACATCCGCACTTGAGGGCGGGTTCCACAGGTTTGCACGACCTCCGCACTTGCTCTAGCCTTCGCCACATGTGGCGCCACCTGACTCTCGGGTTGTCGTTGGTCGTCCTGACAAGCTGCGGCGGCGGCGGCAGCGGAGGCGGCGGTTCCCTGAGTGCGCCTGCGTTCACCAACTTGGCCGGTTCGCGTTGGTCCGTCACTGAGTCGGTATCGGGCAGCAACTCCTGCGGAGTGGCCGTGGGCACGTCGGACAGCTGGACTTTGGTCGTCGTGTCCCAGTCCGGAAATTCCCTCGTCTTCTATGACGAACGCAGTGGGGCCAGCAACGCCGTCACCGGCACGATGAGCGGCCACACCATCACCTACTCGGGCGAGCGTTACCCGGTGCAAGGCTGCACGTCCATGAGCGGGAGCTACAACGTGACCCTGGACAGCGCAGGCCAGAGCTTCAGCGGCACCGCGTCCGTTGTCTGCGCTGACAACGCCTGCTCCGTGCCGGCGAGCGTGAGCGGCTCACGGTTGTGAGCTGCTGTTTATGACGCTCACGCACCCAGGGCGGAGAGCGCGACACGTTGCTCAGCGTCGGGCTCGCCCAAGAGCGTGTTGACACAGGGCTCCACCACCTCGGTGAACGCGCTGCTGCGCGCGGCGACCAACTCCGACGGCGTGAGCCGACCGTGGTGGTGCCAGGCGTCCAGATCGACGTCGTCGGGCATGGGCACCAGATCCAGATGCTGCTCGCGCTCTCGAGCGAGCGCGAGTTCCTCACGGACAACCCCGCGCAAGCTGGGATCCACCGCCAAGGCCCAGCGCAGAATGCGGAACGCCAAGGCCGCATGCTCGGACTCTTCTCGCTCGATGGCCTCGAGCACATTGCGGGTCGTCTCGTCGCCAGCCGCGCGCCAGGCGGCAGCAGCTTGTACCGCGGCCAAGGTTTCCCCAACGCAGCCCTCCTCGAAAGTGGTCCGCACCAACTGTTCCAGCGTGATGTTGCCGATCACGCCGTCGAGAGAGAGCTGACTCGGCCCCAGATCGGCTTTGGCGTAACGCGACGCCAGCGCGAAACAGTTCTCCGCGTGTTTGATCTCGTCGATGGAGGCCGCCTGAGACTCCCGCACCAAGGACGCGGGAGCACCGAGAGCCATCAATTCCAGCGTGAGCCGCGCAAAGGCGGCCACCGAGGCATGCTCGAGCTGAGCGTCGCCGAGCCACGCGCTGGTCAGCGCCTTCGCGGTCGTCGGGTCGAGGACCTCCGCAGCGGAGTTCAGGTCGCCCTTCCAATCGTAGCGCTGGCACACCTCGGCCACGCGAAGTTCCCCGTCCACCTTGAAGGGACGCCCACCTGGGCACTGCAGGCCGGTTTCGTAGCAGCAGTAGCCGTCCACAAAGACGGGATCTTTCTGATAGTAGGCGCCCCAACCGTCCTTGCACGGCTCATAGGCGTCCCACTTGATATCGTAACCCGATGGACACGCGCCCGTGGGGGGCGGCGTGTTCGGATTCACCGGAACCTTGCCCGCCTTCCAACAGGTCGTCCAATTGCTGTTGAAGCACGAGCTACACTCGACCGTGCCCTTGATGAAGGGCCCATCGCCCCCAGCGCCGCCGACACCGCCGAAGCCCGCATCTCCACCGATACCCGCTGTGCCCCCAAAGCCCGCGTCGCCCCCAAAGCCAGCGATCCCGCCAAAGCCCGCATCGCCACCGATGCCACCCTGCCCGGCAACGCCACCGGTACTCGTGCCACCCGTGCCTCCGGTGCTCTTGCCCCCGGTGCCACCGGTAACCGATCCACCTGTCGCGCCCTGGCCACCTGTGCCACCGGTGAGTCCAGCATCAACGGAACCTCCGCAGGCCGAGGTCACCATGCCCGTGGTGGCCAAAGCCGTGAGCAGTTTCAATCGCAGTCGTCGTGTGGAGTCGTTCATGTCCCTCATTCCTTGCCGGTGCCAGGATGTGCCAAATCAAGTCGGAGCCCCCCTCAAGCAACCGTCGTGCCACAGGACGGTTGCCCCGCGCGGCGGTCCGAGCTTCAATGTGAATTGGGATGTTGCGACACATGAAGCTTTGGCGTTCGGCGGTATTGGCTCTGGGAGCGCTGTCGCTGGTGGTCGCGTGCTCGGGTGACGACTCGGCGAATATTGGTAGCAGCGGGGACGCCGCAGCTGGCAGTTCGGCTGCCGGAAACGGCGGCAATGCTGGCACACCCGGTGGCAATGGCGGAACCGCGGGCAACGGCGCCACGGCGGGCAGTGGCACAGGGGCGAGCAGCGGATCAGCCGGCACAGGCGCCAACGGCGGCACGGGCGCAACGGGCGGCTCCGGCGCCAACGGCGGCACGGGCGCAACGGGCGGCTCCGGCGCCAACGGCGGCACGGGCGCAACGGGCGGCTCCGGCGCCAGCGGCGGCTCCAGTGGCACCGGCGCGGCTAGCGGCACAGGAGGTTCGTCCAGCTGTTCACCAGCCGGCTACCTGTGCACCCATTCGACCGCGAGCATTTGCTGCAGCGGCAAATGCGACGGTGACAGCTGCTGTGGGCTGCTCGGTGACTCCTGCCCCAAGGGCTTCGGCTGTTGCTACGGCTCATGCATCGGCGGCAAGTGCGCCTGCGGACCGGGCGAAGCAGAATGCGTCAAGGGCTCCTGCACCAGCCTGTCCTACAACGACAACAACTGCGGCGCCTGTGGCAAGGTCTGCGGCGCGGGCCTGAAGTGTGACAACGGCAAGTGCGTGTGCACGCCCGGTGGCTCGCCGGGCAAGATGACGTGCGGCAGCGTCTGCGTCGACACCTGGACCGACGAGGCCAACTGCGGCGGCTGCGGCAAAGTCTGCACCGGTGGCAAACAGTGCTACGGCGGCACCTGCAAGTGCGCCTCGCACCAGTCGGAGTGCGGTGGCGTCTGCACCAGCCTGGGCACGAGCACCAACTGTGGCGCTTGCGGCAAGGTGTGCGCCGCGGACAGGATGTGCTCCCAAGGCAATTGCGTGTGCAAGACCGGCACAAAACTGTGCCCTGGTAGCGGCAGCGTGTGCATCAACACGTCGACGGACTCGAACAACTGCGGCTTCTGCGGCAACGTGTGCAAGGGTCAAAAGACTTGTCAGGGCGGCACCTGCTCTTGAGCGTCCGCGTCGTCAGCTAGCGCGCTGAGCCTACGAAACTCCGCCGCTCGTTTCGATTGCGGCGCACTTCCTGCGGGGCCCAAAGTGGGGGAAATCATGCCCGAGTTGCAGACCCTCGGGGGCTGATCTACTCCCTCGGGCGTGCCGCCCCCGGGCGCACTTCCCCCGCTGTCGGGAGCGTGAGCGGCCGCGCGATGCTTCGCGGGACCGCCCGAAACAACGAAAACGATACGGCCGCGCGATGCTTCGCGGGACCGCCCCGAAAAAGAAAGGTGGCCTAACATGGCACGCAAGAAAATTTCGCTGATTGGCGCAGGCAACATCGGTGGCGAGCTGGCCAACCTATGTGTGTTGAAGCAACTGGGCGACGTCGTGCTCTTCGACATCAAGCCGAAAGAGGACTTCGCCAAGGGCAAAGCTCTCGACCTCGAGCAAGCCAGCACCCAATCCGGCGCTGACGCCAACGTAGTCGGCAGCAGCAACTGGGCCGACTGCGCCGGCTCCGACGTCCTGATCATCACCGCGGGCATTCCCCGCAAGCCCGGCCAGAGCCGGGATGACCTCGTCGGCATCAACCTGCCCATCATCCGCGACGTTGCGGACAACATGAAGAAGCACTGCCCCGATGCCTTCGCCATCGTGATCAGCAACCCGCTGGACGCCATGGTCTACGAGCTGATGCGCAAAACCGGCAAGCCCAAGAGCCAAGTCGTCGGCATGGCCGGCGTCCTCGACAGCGCCCGCTTCAGCCTGTTCCTAGCCCGCGAGCTCGGCGCCAGCGTCAAAGACATCCGCACCATGGTCCTAGGAGGCCACGGCGACACCATGGTCCCCGTCCTCAGCGCCTGCACCATCGACGGCGTCCCCCTCTCCCAGCTGATCGAAAAGGACAAACTCGACGCCATCATCACCCGCACCCGCAAAGGCGGCGGCGAAATCGTCGGCCTCATGGGCACCAGCGCCTACTACGCCCCCGCAGCCGCAGCCATCGCCATGGCCGAAGCGTACCTCTACGACCAAAAGCGCCTCCTCCCCGCCGCCGCGTACCTCGAAGGCGAATACGGCTACAAAGACTTCTTCATGGGCGTCCCGTGCGTCATCGGCGCCGGCGGCGTCGAGAAGATCGTCCAGATCGATCTCACCGAAGACGAGAAGAGCAACTTGAAGAAGAGCGCCGAGAGCGTGATGAGCGTTGTCGAGGTGGTGAAGAAGTCGTCGTAGAGACGAGTTTTGCGCGACACACGGGTCACCTTCGCTAGCGAAGGTGACCCACGCGACAGCGGCCGTTTCCAAGTTGGGGACGGCCGTTTCTACGTTCTGTTTTGTTGGGTTTGGGGGCGCGTCGATGGTGCGCGTGTCGGACTCTTGTTGCCGAGTGTCGGCCTGCGCAGCGTACCTCGAGGGCGAGTAGAGCGCTGAAGCCGTGATGAGCGTTGTTGAGGTGGTGAAGAAGTCGAGCTAGTTCGCAGCTTCACGCACTACGCGAAGACGGCTGCTCCCCCGTCGGGTATCTACTTGGGAATAGCGACGCGATAACCGACCTGACTCTTGAAGAGTTCCGTGCGCCCAACGACAACGCTTCCGTCGGCGGAAACGTCAGCAGCCGGGCCGAAGCGACCAAGCTCTATCCCGCTCGCCTTCAAGACCTGCTCGAGTGTCCGCATTCCGTTTGTAGCGTCCCAAACGAAACCGTGGCCGTGGGATTCGCAGGACGACGGACTGGGACAGCTCTTACCTACAATAATTTGGCCATCCGCGCTGGCCGCGAGTGCTTGGGTGAACTTGGACCCAAGCGTACCAATTGCATGAAGATTCCCGCTCTCGTCCCACCACACTGCTTCGGTGACGCCGTCCGATGTGTTAGCGCTACCGACAGCCACCTTTCCGTCTGCGCTGACTCCCGCAGCGAAATCGTGTGGGAATGGGCCCGCGCCGGCCTGTAGCTGCTGCTTCACCGAATTGGTCCACCTGCACGCGCGAGCCACGCCTGCCTGAGTGGGGCAGATGCCGACACTGACCGCTCCGTCATCGCTGACGGCGTACACGGTGCCACTCTCTGATCCGATCGTTTCGGGGCCAGTTGCCGCCGTCCAACGAAACGGCAGGCCGTCTTTCCAACCTACAATTACGCTGCCGTCGCCGTTCGTGTCCGACACTTGGGTTGACAGAGTCCCGAGCCCCTGGAATCCCGACGTCACGCTCCAGCGGAATGGGGTTGCTCCGCTCTTCGGCGCCCAGGATTGGCCGACAATCCAGATGCCATCCGCACTGATACCATCGGCGTACCTCTTTTCGCCACCGGCGGCGGGGGGAACACCCAGCGGGAGCATCCCGGCGGATTTCGTCCAGCGAAACGCCTCGCTGTCCGTGGGGCTGGATAGGTTGCCAACAACCACCTCGCCGTCAGCGCTCACCGCCTTGGGATCCGCTGTGAGTTCCCCCGAGCCGCGCAAGAAGTCTATCCCGTTGGCTGCGGCCAAGCAGAGATAGTATGCCTCAGCCTCAGGGTCGCACTTGTCCAGCGATGGGTCGACCACTAACGGTATACCGTTGAAGCATTCTGCGAAGCTGGCGGCTACCGCGCATTTCCACATGGCGTCCAGGGCGCCGGTACACGCCGGGTGCTTCTGACGCTCGGCCTCGCAGTCTGCACGGCAGGGTCCAATCCCGGGGAACTTGGAGCATCCAGGCTGAGCGAGCAGGTTGCAGCGATCGACACATACCTTCGAAGCGCTGCCAGCGCTTCCCCCAGCGCCACTGACTCCAGGCGTGCAAGCGCCATTCGCCGCGCACTCCATCCCGGCTGGACAGCCGCTAGCCATGCACGACACGCCACCTGTGCCACCCATGCCAGTCGCACCGGGAGCGTTGTCGCCTGAGCATGCGGTGATGACACATGACGTTGTGACCAGCGCGACGGAAAGGCCTGAGAGGACACGCATGAGATCTTCGAGACTACGGCAGGGCTCTCCAAATGCCAACAACCCGCGCGCAGAGTGACCGATCTTGAAGAGGGTCATGCAGTCGCGATACTGGCGCGCGGCAGAGTCAGAGCAACGTACGCCGCGCTCGAACCTGGCGAATCCAAAGAAGGTTCGTAGGGTTGTGCAAAATCTGCTCAACTTGATTCGGGTCAATTCTCATGCTCCGATATCGTCGGAGATCCGTATTGCCGGTGGAGCGACAAAGTCAGCGCTAGTTGCTGGAGCACGGACCTGGACCAACGCGTGCGACCGGCAGAGACACTGCTTCGGACGAACGTTCCGCGCCGCGTTCCTCGTGGGGCAGGAAATTTGGCGCATGGGCTGCGGTGAGCGCTTCACCACCCCTCCCATGCCGCGCGCAGGCGGCCTGACGTGGTGAGCGCTGCCGCCGCGGCCGCCGAGCACGGCGTAAGGGAGGGGCAGCGCGCGCAGGCCGAAGGCCGAGCACGCTGGGGGTGGGCATCAAGACCAGCGCCTACTACGCCCCCGCAGCCGCAGCCATCGCCATGGCCGAAGCGTACCTCTACGACCAAAAGCGCCTTTTGCCCGCCGCCGCGTACCTAGAGGGCGAGTACGGCTACAAGGATTTCTTTATGGGCGTTCCGTGCGTGATCGGCGCAGGCGGCGTGGAGAAGATCGTGCAGATCGACCTGACCGAAGACGAAAAGAGCAACTTGAAGAAGAGCGCCGAGAGCGTGATGAGCGTTGTCGAGGTCGTGAAGAAGTCGTCGTAGAGACGAGTTTTGCGCGACACACGGTGAGCACTTTCGCCAGCAAAGGTGACTCCCGCGAGAGCGGCCGCTGTCCGAATTGGGGAGCGGCCGTTTTCGTCTTTGTGTAGCTGGGTTGGGGTCGCATCGCTGGGGTGGGGTGGGCCACTACTCTCGTGCAGGGCCCCGCAAGTGCCACCGCAGCGCAAGCCTTGGCCACACGCGTGAGTAGCAGTACGCTGTTTCCAGAAAGGGCTCGGCATGTACCCACGAGGCAACCAAATCTTCGCGCTTGTTGTGGTTGGGTCTATTCTTGCGCTGGTGACCAGTTGCGGCGGCGATGACGAGACTGGGAAGCCTGCCCGGGTCTGCGACCCAGGCTCGACGCAGACATGCGTGGGGCCTGGTGCGTGCCAAGGGGGCCAATCGTGCAACTCGGACGGCAGTTCTTGGAATGCCTGCGAGTGCGTTGACGCGGGTGGCGCCGGAGGTGCCCCCACGGACGGTGGCGGTCCAGGCGGGAGCGCCGGAACAGGGGCCGTTGCCGGCGCAGGTGCGACGGGTGGCACTGCGGGCGCCGGGGGCGGATCGAGCAAGTGCCCGCAAGGGCGCGGACCAACGATGGTCGACGTGGGCAGCTTCTGCGTCGACAGCACGGACGTCACGCAGAAGCAGTACGACGATTTCCTGAAAGATCAGGCAACCAACCCCACCCAACAGGTGGGCGCTTGTACGGGCAACCCTCTGGATAACGTCGGGAAAGGGCTGTGCAGCTCCCTCTACGATCCCGCGGCCACACCCACGCTGCCAGTTGGATGCGTCGACTGGTGCGATGCATGGGCCTTCTGCGCTTGGGCCGGCAAGCGGTTGTGCGGAAAGCTTGGCGGTGGTCCGATGCATAGTGGCGAAGTAACTCAGGCACACAACAGTGAGTGGGCTCACGTTTGTACTCAGGGCGGTAGCACCGAGTACCCGTGGGGGAACGCGTCGGCGAGCAATTGCAATTTTGGCCCGTGCCCGGTTGGCACAACCTGCGTGGAGCCAGTCGCTTCAAACCAGAAGTGCACCGGAGCAACCTCCCCGTTCAATGGGGTCTTCGACCTGCTGGGGAACCAAGGGGAGTGGGTTGAGGCCTGCGACACACAACCTCCGTGGCCCGGCTGCTATGCAGTGGGAGGCACCCACCACGGGACTCAAACGACATGCTTCGAGGCCAGAGCGAAGGTCCCCTATTTAAGCGACAGACGGGAGCTGGGTATTCGATGCTGCGCGGATAGGGACCCGTGACTCGAATGTGGCGAACGGCACGCTGTGGGCCTTCGCCCAACGTGCCGGCAACCCCTATCCGCGAAGCGCCGCCCGCACTGCCGCCACAGCTTCCGCCGGCGAGCGAAGCACCAACTGCGCAGGCAGCCGCAACACCCGCCACCCGTCACGCCGAAGCGCGCGGTCCCGCCGCGCGTCAGCCGCGACCCGGCGGGCGTGGTAGCCACCATCAACCTCAACGATGAGGCGCACAGCAGGCGCGGCGAAGTCCGCGATGTAGCGCCCACCGACGACAAGCTGGCGCCGAAACGACACACCAAGCTTGCGCGCTGACAGCAGGCGCCAGAGCGCCGCCTCCGACGGCGTGAGCGCACAGCGCATGATGCGGGCGCGTTCCTCTAGCTGACGAAGACGGGCGAAACTGGGAACAGGCTTTTGCATGACGACCTCCAAGGCCCGGGTTTGCTGGCGGGCTACGCAACCCCAGGCGCAGGATCCGTGACGCGCGCAGAGCGAACGAGGTCGAGTTCTCGACGCGCAACGCTGAGTCGTGACGCGCGCAGAGCGAACGAGGTCGAGTTCTCGACGCGCAACGCTGAGTCGCGACGCTCACCGACGAAGCGCGGCGCGGAGCGTGCGCTCCCAAGCGGAGTCCGCCAGCAAACCTGGGCCGACGTGGCGCGAACCGCTGTGTCCCCACGCAGCAGGGGCTAGACCTGCGCCAGCTCTCCAAGACTCTCGCGAGGCCTGGCTCAATCCCCCTCCCATGCCGCGCGCAGGCGGCTCGCCGTGTAGCGTCGTGCATCGACGGCCGCCGCTCCCGGTAGGGACGGCCCTTTACGGGCCGCCCCCCGGACAGATCCGGACGTGCGGATTTCCCGCATCCGGCTCCTCAGGCCACGGCTTTGCTACGCGAAGCGGCGCGAGGCATCGGGTTTCGGGAGCGGATTGCGCTCCAGTAGCCGATCCATCGCAGGCCAGGTGAGTCGCGCTTTGTCGGAGCGTCGAGACAGCCAGCGCTTCCACTTCCGCACAGTGGCGAAGTACAAGCTCCAGAGGCGGCTGAAGTTGCCGGTACGGCCGAAGTAGGCGTAGTGACCGCGAAGTTTCGCAGCCAGCGCCTGACGCTGTACTCGCACAGGAGCATGCCGGTGATTCCGACACCACTGTGCGATGGCGTTGACCGCTCTCTGGTATCTGTCTTTCGCTGTTCGCGTCCTCACCACCCACTTGCCAGCCAGGCTCTTTGCCCAGTGGAAGGTGAAGCCGAGGAAGTTGAAGGAGCTAGGCCCCGATGGCCCCTCACCCTCGCCGCCGCGACGCCGTCGGATCCGGTCCGGCCGTTTGAACGGCACGAGCTTTGTCTTTTCGGCGTGCAGCGTGAGCCCGAACTTGGCGAATCGCTTCGGCAAGACCTCGAACACACGCCTGGCGTCTTCCTCGAACTCGAACAGCATGACGGCATCGTCCGCGTAGCGAACGAGGTGCGCCCGAGCCCGAAGGCGGGGACGCACTTGTCGCTCGAACCAGACGTCAAGCACCTCATGCAGGTAGATGTTTGCCAGCAACGGCGAGATCACCCCGCCCTGTGGCGTGCCGGCATCCGGGTAGCTCAGCCGCCCGGACTCCAGCACTCCTGCATTCAGCCACTTGCCGATCAAGCGCAGGATCACGCCATCGCGCACCCTGCAGCGCAGCACTTCCCGTAGTCGTCCGTGGTCCAAGGTATCGAAAAACTTTCGTATATCGATCTCCAGAACCCAACCGCCAGCCATCTTGACCATCGGTGTCCGAAGCGTTTCCAGAGCCTGGTGCGCAGAGCGCCCTGGCCGGAAGCCATAGGAGCAGTTCAAGAAGTCCTGCTCATAGACTGCTTCGAGCACCATCGCGACTGCTCGTTGCAACACCTTGTCCTCGAAGGTTGGGATCCCAAGCGGGCGCGTTTCCTTCCCTCCCCCCTTGGGGATGTGCACACGCCGCACGGGTGGGGCTCGGTATGTGCCGGACTTCGCGCGGTCGAGCAGCGACTGGAGATGTTCCTCCAGGTTGGCCGCGTACTCTTGCGCGCTCTGCCCGTCCACGCCCACAGCACCATCCTTGCGAGTCCTGCGGTGCGCTTCGCGCAGCCACTCCAGGTCGATGTGATGGGCCAGCGTCGTGAACGCCATGTCGGGCGCTTGCTGCGCCAGCGTTGCTATCCTTTCGACTTTCGTTGAGATGCTTGTTGAGCTCGATGTCTCACTCATCTTTCCCTCTTTCGGTTCCGTGACCCGGCGCCATCCTTCGCTCCACCGGGTCGCTTGGGAGGCTTCCCCGGCTTCGACTACTATTTGGCGCTCGGACTTCCCGCCCGCCCCACCTCGCTCACTTGCGCTTGCTTGGCAGTTCCGGTTTCCCGGAGCGGACAGGACCTCTCAAGTTCCTCGGTGACCCCTTCGCGCACATGCCGTGTTCTACGACCTCGGTGGGACCGCGGAGACACGCCGTCGGGGCGTTGCCCCTGACTCTTGCTCCGCTGGTGTTGCCTTCCGGCCTGTGCTGAGCCGTCAGCTCCCACGACTACCAACCTTTCGCGGCCCAATTGCACGGCCTGCACGCTCGCTGTCTACGCTTCGCAGCAGTCCTCCCTTTCGGTTGTGACTGCCACGCAAGACTCGCTTTCAGCTGGCGGCGCACCCTTGGCTGAGCGGGACTCCAACCCGCTGGGTCACTACATCAAGTTTCAGTTATGTCTGGCTCTTACATGACTTCCTCCTGATCGAAGCTTTCTTGACGCACAGCACGTTGGGGGTGGGCAACAAAAAACCCCATGCTAAAGTCGCGGCCCCACTCAGTTGGCCATGGCGTTCTTTGCTTACCCCTTCACGCCCAGCGCGCGGCTAGTCCGGAGCGGCTTGCTGGTCGCCCTAGTCCTGGGAGTCGGGTGCGGATCCCGCACGGAACTATCGGGGCCTCGGACTGATGCCGGGGTCGCGGAGGACGCTGGGCCCAATGAGGATGGCGCGGCCGACGCTCTGCAGGTCGACGGCGCGAAGGACTCTGGATGCGTGGCCGAAACTCCGGACTGCGGCGGCCTGTGCGGAACCGTGGTGGACAACTGCGGCACCCCCTTTGACTGCGGCGGCTGCAATGTGGGGCAGAGTTGCGTTGCAGGCACCTGTCAGTGTGATCCCGCTAGCTGCGCTGGGTGTTGCGCGGGGGCCCTCTGCGTTGCCGGCAATGACAACAACGCCTGCGGCAGCGGTGGCGAGGTTTGCGTTTCCTGCAGCGGCAGTTGCGTCAACGGAGCGTGTGCGGGGGTCAAAGCCGTGCTTTTCGGTGGTCTGACCGACAGCATGGTGCAGCACGGCGATACTTGGATCTTCGACGGATCGGGTTGGAGCGAAGTAGCGGGGCCCGGTCCGAGCCAGCGCGCATTTCACGCTATGACCACGCTGGGCAACACGATCGTGCTCTTCGGAGGGCGAGCCGTCTACTCACCAACCAGCGCCCTAAACGACACTTGGCTCTTCGACGGCAAGACTTGGACTCCGGTCTCTGGGCCAGCACCGGCCAAGCGGTTCGGCCATGCGCTGGCCACGCTGGGTAAGAACGTCGTGCTCTTCGGCGGTTGGGACAGCAACAAGAACGAACTCGGGGACACCTGGGTATTCGACGGCAGCAGTTGGACCGAAGTGCCGACAGCCGGGCCTTCGCCGCGCGTGTACCACGCCATGGCGGCGCTCCCGGATCGACTGGTGTTGTTCGGGGGCACAGCCGGGAGCGCGCTCGGCGACACGTGGACCTTCGACGGCCAAGCCTGGGCGAAGGTCGGCGGGGCCGCTCCCTCCGCTCGCTACCATCACGCCATGACGAGCTGGCAGGGGGGCGTGTTGCTGCACGGGGCACCCAACGACACCTGGTGGTTCAAGGGCAAATGGACCGCCGCCGCTACCGGTGGCCCGTCCGATAGGCACCTTCACGCGATGACCAGCGTGGAAAATCAGGCCGTCTTGTTCGGAGGATACGGCCCCGGCGTTGGAAAGCTGGGAGACACATGGATTTTCCAGGCCGGTCAGTGGAAGCATCTCAACGTCGCGGGGCCGCCGCCGCGCTGGGCCCATACGCTGGCGGCGCTGCCGTGACGGCGCGTTTTGTCAGAGTGGTGAAGAAGTCGAGCTGAGATTCAGCGCGACAGACACGGTGAGCAAGCGGCAGCTTCCCGGGTTGCGAGCGGCCGTTTGCGCTTTGTCTGGTTGGGTTTGGGGTCGCATCGGTGGGGCGCAGCCGGCCACTACTCCCGATTTGAGCCCCGCATTACCCAGCGCACGAGTGCGCACGATTCCGCCCGCGGGACAGCAGCGGAGCGGGCGCGGCGGTGCAGTCAAAGCTGGACGTCATGCCGGAGACACGGATTAGCATCGCATGCTTTTCCGTTCGGGTACGTCTTTTCGTAAACGACTGCCTGCTCGTAGGCGAAGGCTGGCACTGACGCGGTCGAGGTGACAGTCACGCGCCAGACGTCGCCGTCTCGCAACTGGTCGCTGGCAAGACTCACCGACACGTTCAGACGAAAACCACTGAAGAACTCGAGGTCCACTTTGCCGGGTAGCGCCCCGGAAAGCTCTCGCGCGTACGGGATCTCGGCGTGGTCCTGAACTGCTGCGACGTTGGTGAGCAACAGCTCCCCGCACTGTGACGCGAGACACACGCTCAGCAGGGAGCTCTCCAACTGCGACGCCGTGAGGCCCAGGGTAGTCGTCAGGCTGAACCCAGGCTGGCATTCGCGGTTGGGACATAGCCCCGGCTGTCCGCTCGGGTCGAGGGTCACCTTGGCGGAGCGGCAGCTCATCCGACAGACCGTGTGGTGGCGCAACACGAGACTCTGCTCCGTTGCATACAGCACGTCACCCATTGCGTTCTGCAGGAACAGCCGGAAACGATCGCCGTCGGCAGCCGAGCCGGTAGCGAAAGACGCCGACACTCTGGTCGCATTTGGACCTATGGCTGTCGCTGCGAAGGACGTGAAGGCAGCGTCGTACTGGACCGGTACCCCAGGTGGCGCCACCGGCACGGTCGTGCAGCGCGTGCCTGCACACAATGTCGCGTGGCCCCCCTCCAACGCCGAGGCGGACACCTGCACAGTGCCACTGGCACTGATCGTGCCCAGGCACGCGGCCAAGCAATTGGATTCACCACATCCGGATTGCAGCACTGCCAAAGGCAACAAGAGAATGACCGGAGTCCAGCGCATGTCGAAGTCTGACATGCCGCTGGGACCGGCTCACATGCGCCAGATAGCACGCGACCCGTGGGCGGTTGCGGAGCAGACCGGTGCAAGTGTGTGAAGCGGCTGAACAATTCGAGAGTTGAGCAGATTCTGCACAATGCGAGGGATGGCGACAGTGCGAGGCGCAGCTGGCCGTTGTTGTGCGCGAGCGGCCACCTATTGTCTACGCTTGGTGGCCGCGGCGCTGCCTCCGCGTTCTGAGCACCCAAGCAGCCAGCAGTAGCATCACCGACGAGCTGTTCGAAGACGGAATGGGGCCAACGCGGCAACCACAACCGGAGCTAGCCCCTCCCGCGCCACTTGCGGTAGCGCCTCCCGTGCCGCCAGCGTTGCCGAAGCCGCCGAACCCCGCGCCCCCGGTTGCCGTACCACCAGCACCAGCCCCACCAGTTGCGAAGATGCACTTGCCGTGGTCGCATTGGCAGTAGCCGACCTTTTGCCCGTTGTCGTCATAGCAGCAGTCTCGCGTCTCCTTGTCACAGGAGCCGGCTCCGTCACACGCATAGGTCCAGCCATCCAGGAACGTCGTCTGGTCCGTCCAGCACACTCCCTCCTTGCACTCGGTCCCAGCCGGGTACAGGGCGCATGCGCCCGCTGCGTCGCACTCGCCCGTCTTCCCGCAAGTAGAAGTGTCTTCCGTATCGCAGTCCCCATCGGGGTCCGTCCCCGCCGCGACGACGCCGCACTCGCCATCATTGCCCGATCCCTTCAGTGCCGCGGTGCAGGCGGTACACGGTGTGTCGCACTTCGCATCGCAGCACTTGCCGTCGACGCACGCACCGGTAATGCAGTCGAAGGCAAGGACGCACTGCTGGGCGCGTAACTTCGCCTGCAGGACTTCTGCTTTCTTTTCAGCCTTTGAGCCGCCAGCAACCAGAATCTTGGCGGTCACGCCGTCATCGGACAGCAGTGTAGCCGTGGCCAAGTAGCGTGGATGATTCATGGGTGCGGCCACAACCCATTGCCCACTGCCTGGGCTCCACGCTTCCGTCGTGTTCAGGGCGCTGCCAAGGGTGGTGCTGTTGTCATGCCCGTACCCTCCTAGCACCAAGGCGGATCCATCAGATAGTGCAACGGCCTTGTGGCCATAGCGCGTGTAGGTCGCGAACGCACCCGGGGTCCAGGTACCATTCTTAGGGTCGAAGATATCGGTGGCCTTGCCGCCCGACTTCGTGTCACCGAATACCAAAACACGACCATCAGAAAGTCGGGTCGCTGTATTCCAGTTGTGGCCAGAACTCGTCCCTCCAGACGTGGCCGTCCACACTCCGGTACCCGGGTCGTAGATCTCCGCGGTCTTGCTGATCGTACCGAAGATGGCTCCTCCCACAACGAGTACGCGGCCATCGGCGAGGGCCGTGGCAGTGTGTTTGGCACGGACAACTTGCATCTTGCCTGCCGGAAGCCACTTGAGGGTGCTTGGGTCGAGCTTGACCGCCGTATCCAGGTACCCGGTATTGGTACTGCCGCCCGTGACCAGCACCGAACCGTCGGGCAGGGGCGCCGCGGCGTGCCAGGGACGGCTGGGGTTGAGATCGTCTGCGGCTGCAAAGAGACCCGTCGCAGGGTCGTAGACGTGCGCGCGCGTCTGAGCCACGAAGACGAAGCGAGAACCCCCGAATCTCATGCCGACGCTGCCGTACAGACTGCTGGACGCGGAACTGGTCATTGCCCAGGTCCCTGTCTTCGGATCAAAGATCTCCGCACTGGCTCCACCACCAGAATTCGAACCGGCCACCAACACTCGGCCATCGTCCATCAGTACCGCGCCATGCTCCAACCGCCCGACGGCCATGTCCTGAGTCGCAGTCCACGCCGGGTCGAGCACTGCACCCGACTTCGCGAGCACTGGATCCCAGCTCACCGTGAGTTCGCATTCTGGGCTGCCAGGAGCCACTACCTCTCTTCCCCACGGTGGTGTCGGCCGACGGTCGGCGTCACAGCCATCGAGCCTCATTTGCACGTCGTGTCGTGTGCCGTCGCGCAGAATCACGAACGGTGGCGCAACGCGCAGGCGCGGGGTTCCGGCGGGGTCCAGGAACTCCAAGGAGCGGCCCACGAAACGCAACCCGGCCACCCTATGCAGTGCGATCGCGTAACGCAACTCGCTCAGCTTCGAACCAGGACGCAACACGACAAAGTCCTCCGCTCCGTCCGGTAGCGCGAGCCGCTCAAAGGTTTCCCCACCCAGGGCTGCGACGTACCGCTGCTGGGTTCGATGAAGCGTTGGCACCACCGCCCTCACTCCTCGTTTTCCCAGCGCGAAGTCAACCCACGACAGTCGATGAACTGGACCTCCCCATCGTCGGTGCCAGCGACGACGACGACTGGGGCGCGAGAGTGCGCGTGTCGTCGGTAGCCGATGTCCGAGGATGCAAGACGAGATGTCACCGCGCAACACGCGATAGCACCCTGAGCGTTCCAGACAGCGATGGCCTCGCCGGTCTCCGCGGAGGCGATCCGAAGCACACCATCGCTGTCGGCGGAAGCAAGGTAGGATCCTGATTCGTCGAATGCCACCGTGCGCACCGGAGCCGTGTGCGCGTCCGCGACGAATGTACAGCCGCCGCCACCAAGATCCCAAGCTGCGATTCGACCGCATTGGTCTCCCAACGCCACTCGATCACCAGCGGATGCGACCGCCATGTGCAGCGGAGCTGAGAGTCCGCTCGAAATGCAGAGCCGAGGCGTGCCTTCATCCGTCACCCACACCTCCAGGTCGCACCCGTCGGTCAGCGTCACCAAAGTGTGGTCAGTCAGGAACGCGGCAGTCGAGAAGCGCCTGGTGGAGTCACGAATCCCGACCGGCGGAATTCGGCCGTTGACGTCAATCACGCGGAGGACGTGAGCATCGAAGCTCCGCGAGATTGCGACATGAGCGTCTAGCGTCCTGCAAACGGCAACGAAGCGCATGACGTTGCCGGGACTCCTGGCGACAACTCGAGAGGACTGCCCGGTCACGTCTGACAGCCGCAGTGTGCGATCATCAGCGATTGTGGCGAACTGCCGACCATGGGCCGCGAACGACGCAGCCGTAACACGCGCGTTGTGTAGCATGACGGTGGTCTCGGACTCAGCAGAGTCGATGTCCCAAATTGAGACCGAACCATCCTCGTGTCCGGTAATCGCCAACCGCGCCTCAGACTCGAGGGAAACGCACGTCACCGGGGCCGAAGTGGAGCGGTTCGCGAATTGGTCAGCGTGGTCGCTGTCCATCAACGGCATGGTAGCCCACACTTTGGTGCTTTGCGTCGGTGCCCCGCACGGCGAGCGTCCCAGTGGCCGTTGAATACGCCGTTGAGGAGCAAACTTGGACCGCTTGCTGCCCGCGAACCAAGCCTATCTGTATCGACCCGGTAGCTCGAAGGCGGGTGGCAGGGTGCGAAGTTCGTGACAGGGCTTCGGCGCAAAGCGGCACAATGTGCCACACGGCAATCGAGTTGAGCGCGGCTTCCGCTGCGATCTTGAGCTGGCACACGGCTTGCTCGAAACAACTAGAAGTGCGTGTATTCGCTATGGTCATCTGGATGCTCACTGTGGGCGCGTGCTCGAGTGAGGACGGCTCGCGCCCGGCCAACGCCGGCGCTCGCGCCTCAATCAGTGAGGATGCTTCCCGGGGACTGCCACGGGCGGTCGTTTGCCAGTGACGCACATGCCCCGCAGCGGGATCCCAGCGACGGGCCGCGCACCGGCGACGGTGCACCGATGGTTCGGCGTGATCGCACCTCTCTTGTTGGCGACCACCACGGCGACGGCGCAATATCGCGCACGCCGCTACGATGTAGAGAAGCCACAACCACTGCTACCCATCATGCGACTGGAGATGGGGGGGGCGCCAGTATGGGCGACATGCGCCGGGACAGACCTGGGGTGTGGTCGACTCAATTCGGTCGGTGGTGGCGCGCGGCTTCAGGGATTCTTTCCCGTTAGCGAAGCCGTGGCACTCGGACCGCGGATCGTCCATGCGCGGTTCGGGGGCACGCCGAGTTCCAGCCACGTGACGACCGTCGAGCTCGGCGTTCAAGTTCACAGCGGCTTCGACGCGGCGGCGGGGGGGTACTTCGGGCTGTCAGCTGCCTCGATTCACTCTCCCGGAGATGCGCCAGTGTGCCCGAAGAAGCCCACAGCCGGATTGGGAGCTGAAATCGGTTTCCACGCTCGCGCACACGGCCGCTGGGGCCTGACCGTGTTTGCTGCTGCGGTCGGTCGCGGTTGGGGAGGAAGCTCGTGCGAAATACCTTCTTACCTGTCCGCAGAGCCACAGTCCGACGGGCCGGCGGCCATCGGAGGATTCGGAATGGTTGGCCTGGCTCTGAGCTACGACGTTGGGGAGTACCGGCTCTGACCGAATTCAGAGTTGCCGCGGCAACACCGGAAACCACCACCGCAGCTTCGCCGGCGAGCGATGCACCAACTGCGCGGTCAGCTGCAGAACGCTCCACCCATCACGCGAAGCGCACTGTCCCGCCGCGCACCAGCGCAACCCAGCGGGCGAGTCAGCCGGAGAGTCCCCTGCGTCAGCGGCGCGGGCGGCCTCGAGCAGATCATGCCGGGGGACCACGCCGGCCAAGGATCGTGACTTCCGACTTGTTGTGGACCAGGTGCTTCACGCGCAGGGTCATCGTGTCGTGCGGTAGCTGGGCAATGATGTCGCGGACTCGTCGGATCTTGATGGGGCGCTTGAGCTTCAGCGTGACGACGAGCGCTCGTACCGTCTCGCTCTTCGCGGCCTGGTTGACCAACCCAGCTGCGCGCTCGGGCTCATCGATGACGTCGCACAACATCCACGTGGCCGCATGCATCGGCGGATCGGCGAAGGCATCCTCGCGCCGATGCTCGACCAACGGATTTTGCATGAGAGCTGGATCGAGTTTTCCCCGATCGTACGCGACCACCTTGGCACCGAGTTGTGCGCAAACCCACGTCCAGCCTCCGGGCGCCGCACCCAGATCCAGCACCCGGTCGTCCTCGTTGGGTTGGGTTCCCAGCCAGGCAAAGGCCTCGACGAGTTTGCGGAACGCGCTCGAAGGAGCGGGACGATCGCTCACCGCTGCTCTGCCCGCTGGGAACAGCGACGGCCACGCCAGCAACGGATCGCTCCCCGGAGCCGGTCCGCAGCTCACGCAGGCGCGCCAACGCCCGGTCACCAACACCTGCAACAGGCTCGTTGGCGCTCCGCCGCTGCGGACGACATCTTTCTTGCGCGCGCGCCCGACACGTCGCGCTTCGATCGCGTTCGAGAGCGTCGCTGCTTCGGCCATGAACGGCGCGTGGCGACGCGTGCGTCCCTCTCCAAACTCTGGCCAGCTGACGTGTACGATCACCTCACCGCGCAGCATCGCCTCTGCAGAAGAGGCGTCGAACCACTGAAAAACCGCCAGCGATAGCTCGTCCGGGCTCGAAGCAGTGAGTTCCACTGCACCTGCCAACACCTGACGCGCGAACACCGGCTCGTCACGCGCCCCACTGCTCCAAAGCAGTCCTGGCGCGGGACCATCGGAAGCGTCGAGCTCAGCGGCAGCGATGTCGACTACCGACGGCGACGCGACAAAGAGATCTCTGGAACGTCTGCGTGCACGGCGGCGTTCGCTCAAGGTGGATCCCCCGCGCAGTTAGGAATCACTGGCGCCGCGGCGTTGCTCATGCGTTGCGGGTCTTTCACGGCCTTACGCAGGAAACTCGCTGCCTGCTCGCGGCGGCGCTGGTGTAGGGTATGAAGCATGCGCACTGGCTGGTTCTTCGTTCTGATCGCACTGAGTGTTGTTGCCTGCAAATCCCGTGGCTCGGACGGCTCGTCGCCTGGAAAGGGAACGGCCATCGCCGGTGAATCCTGCATGTCCCAGGCCAAGGGTGGCAACCCCTGCGTGACGGGGCTCGTCTGCTACCGCGGCGGCGAAGGCGCCGTTTGCATGACACAAGCCGATGCCAATGCCGCTTGCCGCAAGACCAACCGCTGCAAGATCGGCGGTGGCTGCACCTACCACCGGGGGATCGGCAATTGCATCTCGACCAAGGAGGAGGACTGCAAGAGGAGCGAAGCCTGCAAGAAGCGCGGGAAGTGTTCGCTCAGCGACAAGGCGTGCGTCGTCATGAAGGACGAAGACTGCGCGGGCTCCGACCTTTGCAAGAATGAAAAGAAGTGCAAGGCCAAGCCCGACAGTACCGCTGGAGCTTGCGTCGAGAGTTGAGGCGGAACGCTGCCGGCGCACGCCCACTGGACGCGGTAGCGCCCCAGAATGACCCATGAAAGTCGAGCACCGCACGTCCGCGTTACTACTGCTTGCCGTGCAGTGTACGGCGTTGTTGGCATGCGCGCTGACCAACGAGAGACGAAAGGCCGCCGTGCGGGGCGCGCCCGCGGCGATGGACGCGCTCGACCGCTCGCTCGCTGCGCTTCCAACTGGCGCTCTCGGCACTAAGCGCTGGAACGACGCAGCCCTCGAGAAAGAGCGCGACCCACAAGTCACCGGCACGACCATCGATGGGTTTGACGCCCCGGCTTTGGGCCGCGCATTGAAAGGTGTGGCGCCGAGTTCCAGCGATCCGTGGCGCTGGATGAACCCGTCAGTGACGAGGCACGTCGCCGACGCGAGACGAACCGGCCGCGTGAAAGGCTCCACGGCCCCACACATCCATGAGCTATTGCTGCGTGGACATGTCGCGTTTTTTCAGGAGCAGTCTCGCAGAGCTCCCACTCTCGACGGTGCCGACTTCAAGCCTGGCAGTTACGTCGGAGCGGTCATCGTCGTGAATCTCCGGACGGCGAGCGTCGCCTGTCACGCTCCTTTCAGCGCCGAAAACACGCCCGACTTCTCGTCAAAACACGGCGCGGCTGGCGCCGATCTGCTCGAGTCCGCGACCGAGGATCTGGAGCAGAACTTCGAACGGGCGCTTCTGGAAGCAGTTCGGTCGATCAGCAGCAGCCTCGTGGTGAGATACTAACGGAACGGACTGCTCGGCCCGAAGAAAAAAGGACGCTTCTTGGGCTTCACCCTCGGCCCCCAAGGCGGCACCAGCATCGAGATCGAGTACAGCCTCGGCGAACCATCAGCTACGATCTTGACTCCACGGGCCAGCCGGGCGGGCTCGCGTTTGTGCGAAGGACTTTGGCGTCCACCGCAACATGATAGGGCCAAGGTGCGCGCTCGGGTCCGAGGGCTCGCACTTGCCTTCGGAAGGAGCTACGGTCTCACCTATGCGCGCCTCACTGGAATATCGCTGTCGACGAATGCTCGGATCGCCGTTCGCCCTGGTGGTTGCAGCACCGCTCCTTGCCTTTGGCGTCACGAGCTGCGGCTCGGAGAGTTCGGGCAACCCGGAATCGAGTAGCGGCGGTGCTTCCGGTGGGAACGACGGTGGCCCAGGTGGCGCCGGGGGCTCCGGTACGGGCGGCGCCGGGACCGGCGGCTCCAACACGGGCGGCTCCAACACGGGCGGCTCCGGTACGGGCGGCGCCGGTACGGGCGGCGCCGGTACGGGCGGCACCGGGACCGGCGGCTCCAACGGCATCACGCATGTCGCGACGACGGTGGTTCACGACATGGACGGCCAAGGACTCGTCATCGATCACCCTCCGGGAAGCGCGGCCGGTGACTTGTTGATTTTGGTCCTGCATCGCACCGACGACGACTTGCCGCTGTTCGTCGATGGTTGGACCCGGGTGGCCGAGTGTTTCAAGACCGGCAACCCGTCGGATTGCGCCACGGAGGCCGACTGCACGGTCTGGCACAACCCGAAGTTCTGCCAGACCTTCGGACCGAAGGGCGCAGGCCACGACCTAGCTCAGTCAGTGTTCTACCGGACGGCGGGTCCGAACGAGCCGAGCTCTCACACGTTTGACTTGAACATCGATTCGACAGGGCATCCCGGCTGGGCCGTACTGACCGCCTTGCGAGGAGCGGCCACCACGGATCCGGTTCGGGATTGGTCAGGCGTCGGCTGCGACGGTGACTCCGCCAGTGTTTTCCCGTCCGTCAACGGCGAGGCCGGCGACATGGTACTGCTCTCCCAGTCCTACGACGACGCCATTGCGCAAACGAACTTCGGCCCCCCAGCGGGAACCACGACGTTCGGATACGTGAGCCAGAGCGATGAAGCGGGATTCCTTTTTGGAGGCGTGTTGACTTCCACGGGCCAAACTGGAACCATGAAGACCGTCGGCCCCGGCAGTTTCGCCTGCAAAGATGCGCTGGTCTCGCTGACCGTCAAACCCAACTGAGCCTTGATCTCGACGCTTACCCGGGGAGCCCAGAGCCCGGTAGCCGTTATGTAGTCCCGCTTCACTCGAAGCTGACCCCACACGCGCGAACTGTTCGAGGCCTGAAGGGTTCGACCCTTTCATTTCCATCACCCGGCGCGGAATGCCTGCCGAGTCTCGCGTCACCCGAAGACGCGCCCTTCAAATCCGAGCCAAGCGAGCCCCTCCGAATTTTCCTCGAAGTACTCGGTTTCGATGCCCCCACCGAGGTTCTCGGTGCCCTTCTCGCCCAAGAGGAGACTCCAGAACCGACTCGGTTTCGGAAATCTCGGTCGGCGCGACGATCTTGGAGGCAGACTGGCTCGGGCAGTGCCCCGCGACATCGCGGCTCCTCGAGCCGGTTGTGCCGCGTAACAGTGTTGCCCATGTGAACCCCACCAAAAGTTTCGATTCTCAGCGCAGAGCCATGCGCGTCAGCGCGTCGGAGATCTGCAATTTTTAGCACCTTCGGCCAAGAATGAGAGCAATCCGTGGACGCAAATGACGGCTGAGCGCAACCATTACGCGCCTGGAAGCCTTTTGGCCGCGAAAACTCATGGAACGCCTGTTGCTGGGAGCTAGCTCATGGTCGACATATTGGTATCTCGCTACATGTCCACACCGGTGTTCACCATTTCGGCGGGCGCCACGCTCGACGAAGCGCGCGACCGCCTCGCCATGCACGGAGTCTCGTCCCTTGCAGTTAGCGACGGTGGCAACCCGATTGCGGCTGTCATTTCGCGGACCGATCTCCTGGCCGCGGGCACTGTGGACATCGCGGACGTGGGTTTGCAGCTGAAACTGCCCCCGAAAAAAGTGCGCGAAGTTGCCAATAAGGACGTAATCACGGTGAACCCTGAGACCGAGACGGTCCAGGCGGCGGCAGCGCAAATGGCTGACCGACGGCTACACCGGGTATTTGCAGCCAAAGGCGAGCACCTCTACGGAGTGCTCAGCACCCGCGACGTGATGAGTTGGGTCACAGATGCACGCGTCGAATCAAACGTCTCGGCGTTGATGAGCACTCCGGTCCAGGCTGTGCAAGCCACGGACTCCATCGAGCACACCGTCGAGCGACTCAAGACCGTTGGCACGAGTGCATTGGTGGTGGTCAACGAGAAGATCTGGCCCGTCGGGCTGTTCTCTCAAGTGCAGGCTCTGGAATCGCGCGCCTTCTTCACGTCAGACACGGTGGATCGGGTCATGAGCCGACGCTTCATCGTGGTGCACGCCAACAGCGTCGTTCACCACGTCGCTGCACAAGCCGTCGCGACAAAGGCGCACCACGCCGTGATCGTGGATGAAGACGAAGTGGTCGGGATCGTCTCCGGCCTGGACTTCGCTCGGGTGGCGGCTGAGTACACAGCTGACGGTCGTCAATAGCAGAGCGCGCTGAGCTGTCCGTTCAGCAGACGCCTCCGCGGTGTGAGCGCCTCGGCCCACCACTTGGTTCGTCCTGGTACCAGGCTCAACGTTTCTTCCGCGATCGCCCAAGTGCATGGTGTGCAGTAACAGCCAAACCCGCTGCTTGGCACGGGTAGTGCTCTCGGGCAAATTCGGGTCAAGACGAGAGGAGGACGAGCCTCGTTCCGCGAGTGCTTCCAAAGAGCAGATGAGTCGGGCATGAGTACTGAGCGAGCCTTCGTTACCGGAGCGCCAGGCCTCATCGGCAGACAGCTCGTCGAGAGGTTGCTTGAGCGCGGCTGTTGCGTGCACATCTTGATGCGCCCTGAACGGAATCGGCGAAGAGAGTCGTAATCGTGGCCCGGCACGAAGAAGAGCTGGTTCGCGTGGTGAAAGACGTTGATGCGGAGGGCGGGGAGGCGTCATACATCATCGCCAACGTGCTGACCGCCGGCGCCCACATGCCGTCGCCGCGCTTTGGCGCGTACACGACGAGCAAGGCTGCTCTGAGTCAGTTCGGGGACACCTTGATGGCGGAATCCATTACCCGCATCATCGCCAGTGGCGATGCCACCCACCTAAGGGCAACTGCAGAAGTCACGGCGAGGCGGCGGTCACCATGCCCCACACCGTGAAGACGATAACCGCGATCCCGAACACGATGTAGAGCCACGTGAGCGGCGTGGGCCGCAGCTTCGGAATTTCGTTGTTTGTTTTGGCTGCCATGATAGACCTCCGAGTATTGATCGTGCATTCGCTGTGCCAAAACTGCGCGATCCGGTAAGTCCTTGAGAAGGGGACAGTCTTGGGGAAGCGCAGGAGTCCCAGCGCAGCCATTGCGCGCAAGCCATGCGCGTGGCTGCCACGGCCGCGCAAAAGACTTGTCTTTTGTAGCGCTTGTTAGGACCGGCTTCAGCCACCTTGCACTGCACGATCGTTCCATTCTCACCGTCAAACCACACGCCCCCCCGGCGCCGTTTCGTCCGGCGGCGGTATGCCCAACACCGAGATGTGAGCACCAACGATGCACAGTTTGCCCGTCGGGACATTCGGCGTGGCATGTATCTGCATGTTGATCTCCGCTTGCGCTGGTGGTCCCGAAATCCCTCCACCCGTGCCCGCCGACCCGCCCGTCGCCGGGTTACTGCTGTCGCCACCACCGCTGCAGGAGGTGTCCAGAAGACTGGCTAGCCAGCACCAAGCCCGAAGATTGCGCGACTTCGTCATGACAGCGCCGAGATAGCAGGCAACCGCGGGCCACCGAGAAAGTCCAATGCGCGCAGCGTTGGTAAGAGCGTTCCTGGTACCTTTCGGTACACTCCAGGCATGTTGCTCCGAGGTAGCGAGTTTCACACTAGGGCCTGGGGCAACATGCGCCCGTGGCTGAACGCGGTGGCGACGCAACTGCTGGTCACGACTTTCGCGCTTGGCGCGTCTCTCAGCTGTTCGAGCAGCAGCGACGCACAAGACGCGAGCGGCGGCAGCGCGGGCGCGGGCGGAAGCTCTGGCGGTCCAGGCTCCGGAGGAAGCAGCGGATCCAGTTCGGACGCCGGCGCGAATCAGGAGGGCGGAGCTTCGACGGACAGCGGGTCGTCGGATGCAACCACGAAGCCCGATGCGGCAAGCGTGGACGGCTACGTCACGCCCGGCGACGTTGGAAATCGAGTTGGACCAACCTCGGCGCCCAAACAAACCCTGAGCGGCGATCAGGTGATCGGCAAACCGGGAACCGTCCTCGAAGACGCGACGATCAACGGCTGCATCGCGGTCAATGCCGACAACGTGACCCTGCGCAACGTCACCGTCAATTGCTCGACGAATGGCTATCCGATCAAGACCAACACCACCAGCGGCTTCAAGATCGAGCGCTCGAAGATCGACTGCGGCGGGACCACCGACAAGGGCATGTTCTTCGAGTCTTCGAAGGACTTCAGCGTCGACGGCGTCGAGATCACGGGCTGCGACGACTCGTTCTTCATCGACGGCGGTTTGGGCAACAGCGTCATCAAAAACTCGGTGTTTCATAGTCAGGCGCCTGCGTCGGAGGCACACACGGATGGGATGCAGGTTGGAACTTTCGAAGTAACGACGGGCACCCTCACGGTCACCGGCAATTGGTGGGAGTACAATCGCACGGGCTGTTGCGACAACGGCGTGCTGTTTCTATCCGGCCAAAGCAAGCTGACGGTGATTCTCGACACCAACTATTTCGACCATGACTTTGGAACGTACATCATCCGGTGCCACACCCAGGCAAGCTGCGAAGTCCGCAACAACGTTTTGGGCGGCAAACCCGAAGGCTTGTTCATCTACGCCAATGGTTCGAAGACGTCGATGGCGTCGTGCAACACCTTGAAGGACGGGTCACCAATCCCGACCGCCTGGTACGACTCGCTAATCCAAGTGAACGACGCCGCCTGCCCTTGAGCGCCGAACCCACGGCTGCAAGCTAGCCACGCTGTTGGACGCTCTTCCGAAACTGCCTCGGTGTCGCTCCGGTCCAACGTTTGAACGCGCGCGTGAAGGAGCTCTGTTCGGAAAAGCCGAGCAAGTAGGCCACTTCGGCGAGGGAGATGCTCGGCTGCTGCAAGTAGCCCTGGGCCGTACCTTTTCGCATTTCGTCGAGCAACTCGGCGAAAACCCAGCCCTCCTCCTTGAGCCGACGCTGCAACGTGCGTGGACTCATGCTCAGCTTGTTCGCAATGCCCTCGAGGCTGGGATCGCCACCTTTGAGCGCATCGGAAATCGCATGCCGCGCGGCAGCGGTCGTACCCGGCTCGTCGGCAACCTTATCCAACAAGTTGCGAGCGTGCTGCTCGAGCACGGCGAATAGGTTCGGATCCGCGCGGGTGGTCGGCGTGTCCCACACGCTGCGGTCGATCCGCAGCTGAGTGCGTGTTCCGCCGAACCGAACCGGGCAGTCGAAGATCCGCCGATGCTCTTCGATGCTCGAAGGTGCCGGAAACGCGAACTCGATTTCGGCTATTGGCCACCTCACGTTGGTCGCTTCGCGAGTTCGCAGAACCACCACCGCCAGCGCAAACTCGGCGTAGGGCCTCGACACCCAGCCGGCGAGATCTTCGAAGCCGATCGTGACCTCGTCGTCGCCAACATCGATAGGTAGAGCGACCGAGTTGTTGATGATCGGGAAGTAATCCGAGACCTGGGTCAGTGCCTGTCCGACCGTAGGCGCATTCCAGGCTAGAAACTCGATGACCCCGCAGGCCCCGAAAGGCAAGGCCTCCGCGGCATGTAGCGCCAAGTCGGGGTCGCCGGCAGCCTCGTAGGCCTTGGCCCACAAGGCGGCGACCTTGGCAGAAGGCAGATGCGCGTCGGCATCGGCGAGCACGGAGCGTTCGACACCCGCAGCCCCCAGCACGGCGTCGGTATCGACGTCCAAGCGTTCGCACGCCTCGATGAGCGCGCGACTCGAAATCGTCGAGACCGAACCGCCGTCAATCCTCATCGCCTTCAGGCTAGCGCCCCGTGCCACGGATCGCGATCAGTATCCGGTCAGCGAGATGTTTTCCGAGGCGTCGAGGGTGATCGAAGCCTCACCTGTTCCGAGGGTGGCTTCGAGGGTGCTGCACGTGCTGGAAACGCCAGCGATCTCCAGAACCTCGACACTGATGACGCCCTCGCTACTCTGGGCGGTCAGCTTCGCCGAGGTGTCCGTCGGGATCCCAAGCCAAATCGGCCCCTGACCCACAGATAGCTGTGCCTTGCCACGCGCCGGCAACTCCAGCGACGCCGCGATCGATCCCTCTGTCACGTCCACCATAGCAGAGCCGCTGACGTCCCACAGCACGACTTCGCCGGCCTCGGTGTCCACAGAAACCGAGTTGTCCATGTTGAACACGCCAACGTTGCCGCTTCCATTCTGCAGCTCGATCAGCATGGTTCGTGGGAGAGTGACTTCGTAGTCGACGGCGTAGGTGAGTTGACCGGAGCTGGCTGGGTGTTTCGTCGCAAGACCCAATACGGAACCGTCCGCCTCACTCTGGATGTCAATGTCCTCCAAGTGCGCCTCAGCCAGATCGAGGCTCGCGGCGCTCACACGGCGCACACCTTCGACGCGCACCGTGTCGATATCAGCGCGCCCTTGCAACCAGATGCTTCCGCCGGTGGCATCGAGTTGGAGCAGCGACCGTGACGAGGCGTCAAACTCCAACGAGAACGGCTGTTCGGCCATGTCCGTCGCTACGCCGGTTGTTGCGTCGTCCTGTCCGCCGCAACCCGCTGTGGCCAGACTTCCGAGTAGGACCGCCGGCATCAGCCAACTCCTGAACAACCTATCAATTCGTCTGGTTTTCATGGCTATCTCTCTTTCTCGAATAACCCCCGTTTTTCGTTTCGAATGACCTCCTGGGCTCGTGCCCACAGCTCGAATCTGTCCACGCGGCGGGCACAAGATTGCTCCGAGGCGCCAGAACTCTTGACCTGGGGTGCCACTCACGCGGCGCCGCACAAAAGCTGCGGCGTCGACGCATCCGTGATGCACACCTGGCGCACGAGTTCGAATGGGGACGGAAACGCGCGGACCGCCGGCGAGCAGGCTCGCTGCTTCTCGCGCCGAAGGGCGGCAACGACCGCCGCTTACCTCACTTCAGCAGGTACTGCGGCACGTCGTTGACGAAGGCCACGTTGCTTTGGTCGTTGATGAAGGCATCGATGAACGGCGTGTTCTCGGCCACGGCAACGACGCGGCCACCGCCCGCTGGTTCCGCAAAAACTCCGCTGATGGGGTTCCCGGCGGTGTTGATGCGTATGAACGACGTTCCACCGGCGGCAGTGCGGCCCGAGAGATAGGCGATGTTGCGCTGGGTAGGCGTGACCGCGGTGCCCCCGATGGTGACTGCTCCACTGGTTTGTGGAGCGGGGCCGCCGAAGCTCAACCAAACGGCGAGAGAATGTCGTCGGGCCGGCTCTGAGTTAGATCGCTGTGAACATTGTCGTCCATCGAGAACAACAAGCGGCCACCCTCGTTGACGTAGGCGATCACGGCGGCCTTCTCCTGCGCAGTGAAGACGCTCGTGGGCGTCGAGATGAACAAGATGTCGCAATCAGAACGGCTCCAATTCGCAAGCCAATCCCGCATGAGCCTCTGAATGGGGCGCCATGAGGGCGATCCGGGGATTCGGACGGGCAAACCACGAAATTTCAATAATCGTGGGCTTGCGATCCGGCACGCCGACCCAAGAAAGAGGCTGTGCTAGAAGGTGAGGCCAGCATGCCGTGCAGGTGCACGGCATGAGATGCCCCAACGGTTCAGGGAGGATTAGCACATGACCGAGAAACACTTGACGCGAAGGCTGGTTCTGCTCGGCTGCGGCGCCGGTCTTGCTACGCTCGCTTGCGGCGACGACGGGGGTGACGGCGGCGGCACTGGCGCCACCACCGGCTCAGGAGGCGCCACGGGTTCTGGCGGCGCGACGGGCTCGGGAGGCGCAACGGGCTCGGGGGGCGCAACGGGCTCCGGGGGCTCTGGCGGTGGTGCTGGTGCATGTGGGAACATGCTGCTGGTCAAGGGTTCCAACTACGCCACAGATCCCCACGACCTTTCCATTCCTCTCTCCGACATCGTCGCCGGAGTGACGAAGAAGTACACTACGACCGGCACCACTCACGACCACGACATCACGCTCACGGAAGCAGATTTCGCCTCGCTGCAGAAGGGCGAGACCGTGACGAAATACATCTGCTTGGAAGAAGCGAAGTTCACGGATCACGAATTTGCAATCAGCTGTGCGGATCCGAACATCAAGCCCGTGCTAGAGGGCGAGATCGGCACGCCCAACAACTGTCCCGCGTAGCGTCGCGCCGTCGATCGTTGGGGGTCGCATCAATGGTGCTCAAGCCCCGACAAGGGTCGACGAGCTGGTCACATTGGCGGTGACCGGCTATGCTGGATCATCGTGGCGATCCGGCCCGCAACTGTTTGCCTTATTACGGCGGGAGTACTCGTCGCGGCTTGCCAGGGCCTGGTAGGCATTGAGGACTCGCCGGCGGCTAAGCCGGACGCGGGTGGGGCGGGTGGCACGGATGCAAGCGCGGGCGCCGCGGGCGTCGCGGGAGCTGCCGGCACAGGCGGAACCGCGGGGGCTGATGGAGCGACAGACGCAGGTTGCCTGTCCGCGCAGCCGCCACCTCCGAATCCAACTGCCGACCCCGGAGGAAATATCGACTTTGTCGTCGCCGTTCGGACAGTCGATCTGGGCGACCGGGATCTGGGCAATGGCCCGACGTGGCCGAACCTCGGTTATGACCTCGACAAGCTTTGCACCTGCTCATCCGATCCCGATGGGAGCTGCAAAGCGCCCAACAAGACGGTGTGTGACGGTGTCGACGGTCGCGACAATGCCTTGGGTTCGTTGCTCTCCCAGGTTCGGACGTTGTTCAACCTCAAGGATCTGAGCTCGGACGATCTCACTACGAAGATCGAAGGCGGCGGAAACACCGTGCTGATCCGCGTGCAGGGCTACAACGGAACCGCCAACGATGCTGTGGTGGAGGTCGCATGGATGGCCAGCGATGACTTTGACGAGACCAACACCGCGCCTCCCAAGTGGGATGGCAGCGATGAGTGGCCGGTGATTTCGAATTCCCTCGTGGGCAAGGTCGCACCGGATGGCGGCACGCAGTTCAGCGTCGACAACGCTAGGTACGTGGACACAGCCGCCTATGTGACCAACGGAACGCTGGTTGCCAGCCTTCCGGACGGGACATTTTCCTTGACTGCCAAAACCGCTATCCAGTTCTCGGCAGCGATCTTCACGGCAAGTGTGAAAAGCAGCGCTGGGAGTTGGGCGTTGGAGGACGGCGTCTTGGCTGGCATTACGAAGGTATCTGACATTCTGGGAACGCTGCCCGCCATCGACGATCCGCTTTTTGGTATGCCTCTTTGTACAGACAACCTGCTCTACAGCGGAATCAAGGAGCTGATCTGCGAGTTTCCCGACATGACCATCTTGGCGACTCCGGCAAAACCTTGCGACCACCTATCGATGGCGCTCCGGGTAAGCGCACAACCGGCCACGCTTGGCAGCGTCATCGTCCAGAAACCGGGGCCAAGCAGTTGTGCCCCGGGCACAGACCCCGCCGACGACGGCTGCTGAATCGCTACGACCCACGATCGTCAAAAGGCTCGCTGGTAGCCGAGGACCAAGCCACGCCCGTCGCGGCTGGGCTGCGCCGTGGCTGCCGAGTTGCTGCTCGAGGGCCCGGCCGATAGCACCAGGTACGTTCCCGCCGCCAGGCCAACCAATCCGATCCCGATACCGACGTTGGCGATGACCGCGCTCTGCTCAGCCGAGTCACCCGCTTCCACACCGGTGGGATCACATCCGGCCTTGGTGCAGTGCGAATTGCGTTCGTCCCACTTCGAAAACGCACGCAGGCCGAAGAAGCTACCCACGCCAATAGCGACGATGCCCACACCGCCAATCACGTAGCCCGCCGTACGCTGACCTACACCTGACTCGGGAACCCCCGGATCTTGGACCGGCGCGGGCCTCGGCCGCGAGGGGGAGGCGTCCTGGGACTTCAGCAATGTCAGTTTTGGGATCGACACACGCTTCCGATCGGCGTTGTCGCCCAGTGCGAGCTGGACACGGAAGGGCTTGCGGCCCGGCGCAGCCGCCTCAATCACGTGATTGCCCGGGTCGATGGGAACTGCGACTCCCCAAACGGGCCTACCCACGCTTGCTCCATCGAGTCTGACTTCCAAGTCCGGCGCTCTGGACGCGGTGGGGACCTCGATCGTGAGCCGCGACAGCCGTGGCTTGAGCTTCGCCAATCGGGCTTTCGCCAACTCCACGCGATCCTGCCTGCCGTCCCGCCGGGCAAGCGTCAGAGCATCATTAAACTCCGACCAGGAGGTAGCGGTCTTGCCCTCCGCTTCGTGGCACACCGCAAGGTTGAGCAGTGTTCCTGGTGCGGGGTCGAGGCGCTGGCTCTCGGCAAGCTTCTCGCAAGCCTTGGCGTAGCTCTTGTCCGCCATCAGGCTGCGTCCCTGTTCGAACAGTTCGCGGGCCAAGGCGCGCTCCGTAGGCGTTGGGTCCGCGCGTGCGCCGGTTGCGAGCAATACGACGACCCCTGCAAAACGCCACGCCCTCATGCCCATCGATGATGCGACAACCCGGCCTCAGGTGCTAGCTTGCGCTATTGAGACCAGCGAAACACGCGACGAACGCGGGTTAGCGCTGATCGGCCAGGGGGTCCACGGGCTGAGCGGGCTTCGCGGTGGGCGGCTTTGGACTTGCTCCGGGCGGTTTTGATGCAGGCCTTGATGTCGCGCGAGTCGGACGGATCGGCTTCTTGGCGACAGCTTTGGGCACTGTATCCTCCGCCGCGGCATCGGGCGGCGAAGCCGAAGTCGCGCCAGGCGCCTCCTCGGCGGCCCCCTCACGCCCGGCAGCGCTTGCGGCAATAGCGATGCCTGATTGAGACAAGACCGGTCGCGGCGCAGCGAAAGTCCGGTGTTCCATCGGCCGGTTGACGAACACCACGGCCAGGAGCACTCCAGCAATCAATATGGCCAGCACCATGATGGCGCCGCGACGCCACCCCGCCGCCGGTTTCGGGGGCGCAATCGACTGGGTCGCCAAGGTCGAAGGGAAGGTCCCCGGATCCTCGCTGGGGGCGCCGGCACTTCCCATCACGCTCTCCCTCAGCGTTGCGACCTTCCCGGACTGCTCCTCCGGGTTCACGGGCACTGGCACTTGCACGCTGTCCGGCATCTCTTCGCCGGTCTCGATTCGCTGCATCGTCTCGAGCCGCTGCGCTAGCGCTTCACCAGCTAGCTGCTTGACCCATTCGCCCACACGCTCGCGCGACGCCGGACGTAGCGCGGCCTCGACCTGGCGAGCCATGTCTTCAGCCGTCTGGAAACGCGCGCTCGGGTCGCGCGCCAACCCGCGCTCAATCACCTTTTCGAGAGCCTCTGGAATATCGTAGCCGGCTTGGCGCAGTGATGGTATTTTCGCATTCATCACGCGTGCCAGGGTGGCGACCATGTCGTCCGCGGCGAATAGACGCCGCGCCGTGACGCACTCCCACGCCACCACTGACGTTGCAAAGATGTCGACCCGGCGATCTACGTCGCCGTCAGAGAGCTGTTCTGGGGAAATGTAACCGAGCTTTCCCTTGAGCTGCCCATCGTCCGTGCTCTGACTACGAGATGCCGCCTTGGCTACTCCGAAATCCAGCAAGCGAGCCGACCCGTCAGTGGCGACGAGAATGTTCTGCGGAGACACGTCGCGGTGAATGATCCCCAGGGGTTCTCCCGCAGCGTTTCTGGCCTCGTGGGCTGCGTGCAAACCGCGCAAAATATCGATGACGACTGCCGAGCCGATATCGGGAGGCATGCTCTCGTCCCCACGCTTCGCCTGGCGGAGCAGTTGAGCCAAGGTCTCGCCGTGTACGTACTCCATGACAAGCAAGAGCTCCTTGTCCGCCGCGACGACATCCAGCATGGGGACCACGTTTGGATGTCGAATGCGCGAGGCAAGCCGAGCTTCGTCGAGCAACATTGCGGCGAAACCCGGATCCTGAGCGTAGGCCGGATGCAGCCGTTTGATCGCCACCACACGAGAGAAGCCAACCGGACCGATCAAGCGGCCCATGTGAACCGACGCCATACCGCCCGACGCGATCTGGTCGTACAGAACGTAGCGTCCGACGTGCTGTCTCTCGGCGGGCTCCGTCATCACCCCTAGCCTAGCTTGTTTCGAGGATCTTCGTCTGCGAACGGCACAGCATGTGCCAAGTGAGAATGGTGGAGCCTCAGAACGTGGAGATTTGTGTCCGGCACGAGTCGTGCACCCAGTCTGGAATCATGTCCATTACCCGAACACTTGGCGCACTGTCTTTGGGCTTCTTCGTCGCTTGCAGCTCCTCTGGCTCGGGCACGCCGGGCGGAACTGGCGGCACAGGCGGCTCCGGTGGCAGTGGGGCAACCGGTGGCGGAGGCAATAGCGGCAACGCTGGTGCCGGTGGGTGTCCCTCGAATTGCTTCGCTGAGAACTTCTGCGTTAAGCAGTGCGGTGATACCCCCATCGGTGTCGGCTGCTGCTCCTGTCCTAGCGGTATGAAGAACGCAACTTCGTGTCCCATCGACGCGGGTACCGACGCTGGCTGCGGGCCGAACGTTCCGGACGCTGGCACCATCAAGTGTGGAACCGAAACCTGCAGCCCCACCCAGATATGCGTCAACCCGTGTTGCGGTGGCGCTCCTGTGGAAGGTGGTACCTGTACGCCACCTCCTCCATTCTGCGTGGACGCAATCGCGATCGACTGCTCGCCATGCAATCCGGCCGGGCCCCCGGATTGCAAGTACGAAGCGGGAAACTGCTACGGTGGTTACATGTCTGGGCAGAACTTGAACTGCCTGTGCGCATGAAGCCCTGCCCAATGTCACCGCCATACGAAGTGCTAGGCGGGCGCCATGAGCGTCGACGGGGCGTCTCGAGTTCCGACTCCTAATCCACGTCCTCGACGAGTACGTGGGTGCCCACCATCGAAAACAGGTGGTAGCCACAATGTTCGGTGAAGACCGCGACTTCGTTCAGTTCCGGTGCCTCAATCACCAGTGGATAGCGAAACTCAGCGAAGGAGCCGTCGTCGAACTTGAGCTTCGCGACACGCTGCGCGAAGAAATCGAACGCGTTCAACTCCGTGCGATCCGCGTCCCCACGCGCCGCCAAGTATTCGCGCACGCGCGTCTTCCAACGTTCGGGTAGATCCGATGGTCTCACCCGCCGCGTGTACCACATGTCTGCCTCAAGGCGCGCGTTCGAAGGCCCCGAGATCTGGCGCGGGGCCTGAAGGGCGTGGTGTCCCTTCGATGTCGATGCCCACGCCGAGCGCTGGCTTTCCTGCGTTCACCGCAAGACTACTAGCCTTGAGATGGTAGTCCTTTGCGCCCAAAAACTGCGGATCCGCGTTGACCGCCCCGGTCGCGCAATTCGGCGCAAGCCCGCCGCCACCCACTTGATGGCTGAGGTTGTGTTCGCAAGTGTAGCTGCCGCCGCAGGCCTTGATGCGGTCGAGGACCTTGCTGCCGGAGAATATGTTGTTGATGACGGCTAGGTTCTTGGGGACCAATGAACAGTCTGACAAACCGAATTTGATTTCGGCTCCGACAAACGTGTTGTGGAAGAACTCCGAGCCGTCCGTGTTAAACAGACCAATGCCACCGTTGTTGCCTTGGTGCTCGAAGATGTTGTTCTTTGCCAAGACCTTCGCATGGCACCCTGGTTTGGTGGACAGCGTGAGAATACCGCGTGGAGCGTTCAAAAAGCGATTGCCCTCGAGTACGTGTTTTTCGCCAGCCGCGTCGCATTCGTGGATGATCATTCCGTTGCCACGATTGCCATCCTCACCAGGACCATCGACGGACATCTGATCGAGTTGGAAAACGTTGTAGCGGATCATGATAGGGGACTCGATGGCCTTGATATCCATCCCGTCCTCCATTCGCTTGGACGCACCAAACAGGTTGGCTTCAACCAGATGCGAACCGCCGCCTGCTTCGTTGTATTGCAGATAGTCCTCCGACGGATCGGGAAAGAACTCTTTGCGGAAGCGGTTTCGGCGCACGACGGTATCGCGGGGCCCCCTACCGTTGATGCCGCGAAAAAGGAGGTTGTGACCTCCCCTGCCGCCATCGATATCGTTGCCATCGACCGTTACGCCGTTCAGATTTCCTGCTAGGCGAACCGCTTCGCCTGTGCCGCCGCGGATGTTGTTGTTGGACAGCGTCAACTTGGTCAGAGGAGTGGCGGAATCGTGCTCGACGCGAAATACGGCATAGTTGGCGCTGACCTCGAGGGTTAGCCCTGCGACGGTCGCGTCATTCCCGCTGACCGTGAGATTGAACTTCCCTGCGGTGTCGCCCCGAATGATTGCGCTTTCGCAATCGTAAGGCTTGAGCGTTTGATCGGCCGGAATCGAGAGCGTCTCGCTAAGTATGTAGGTTCCAGCGCGCAGCAAGCATGTGTTGTTGGACCCGCAGCCGTCCTCGATCTTCTTCTCCCAGCCAGACTGGTTCGCGATCTGCTCGCCCACTTTGGTGCATGCTTCGCCGGCCGGTCCAAAAACCGTTGGCACCATCGGCACCCCTACCGAGCCGCCACTACCGCCAGCGCCCGCGCTTGCGCCGCCGCCCGCGGAGCCTCCAGTGCCGGCCGTGCCACCGGCGCCAGCGACCCCCCCGCTACCCGAGGCACCAGTTCCGCCGGCACCAGCGCGTCCACCGACACCACCGCCGGACCCGGCGAAGCCGCCTGCGGGCCCGACGTCACTCCCGGTGTCGCTCCCACAAGCCATGCACAAAGCTACGAGGCAACACAGCGCGCGAGAACGTACTCGAAGCTGCCGCTCGCGCCGCCGACCTCCCACGCTCGTCTGCGCCGCGCCGACGGAACGCATCAGCCGGGCCATGCAATCGCCCACGGTAGCGCTCATATCCACGACGCGAACGTTAGCATGACCCCGCAGATGCAGCCGGAACGTGAGTCCCGTCACCTCGTGCCGTACATCTGGTCTGGCGTGAGCACATCGGGAAAGCGCTTTCGCAGTGCGTAGCGGGACTTGTAGCAGAGGTGACAGTGATCAGCGTATTCGTCTTCGTGAGGGAGGTCGTATCGGCGAACGATCGCCGCCGGGCCGCCAATGAGTAGGGGACCGACAATCGGGTGATCATCAGGCGCATAGTCCGCCATGAGCTCCACTGGGGGACGCTTCAACAGATTCCCAATGGAAATGCCCTGACAGATGTGAAGATTGCCAAAAGGATCCACGTGAATCCTTTTGGGATCCCTCAGTTCTTCCCATGGGCATTCGGACAACTGCTCCCATGGTTTTGGTTTGGCACGTGACGCCAGCAATTCCGCCGCGCGCCCTCGATACAATACTGCGCATGCCTCGTCAGCCGCTTCCGGCTCCGCGATGCTGATGAATTCGGTCGGGATGCCCAGTCGTCGCGCAACCCTGCGGGCAATCTCTGAATGCCCCATGCCCTCGTCGCCCCCGTGGTAAGCATCGCTACTCACGCAGAGGCCGTCGACCAATCCTGCAAGTGGCTTCAACCACTCCACGGCGCCGGCGTCTGAGCTGGCCCAATAGGCATTGGAGACCATGCCCACCTTGAAGCCGCGCTCTTTCGCCCGCCGAACGCCAGCGCACAAAATCGGATAGTAGAGGAACGCTTCACCGCCCTCAAAGTAGATCCACTCGATGCTGCCCAGCGCCTCGGCCTGACCCAGGATGTTCTCGATGCCCTCGATTGTCATCGTTCCACTTTGTGACGGCCCACCCTATGCGAAACAGTGGTCGCATTCGTAGTTGCATACGTATGTCAACAGGAGGTGCAACTGGGAAAGCGATCGTTGGCGGCTACCAGCGGCAGGGTGTTCGACCATGCGCCAACCATAGCGCACAACGTCCAGCCATGGATGGCTCGCACCCGCCAGATGGAAGGTGGCTGCCCGCTGCGAGTTTCAGTCACGGGCCAGCAAAGGCCGTAGTTCCGTCCGCTAAGGCCACGGCATGGCTGTTGCACCGGCCTTCAACAACGCCTCGACGGGCGACTGCTTGGAGAACGATCATGATGAAACGATGTTTGACCTTTCTTGTGTGTGCATTGTCGATGGTTGGATGCCGGATTGAAACCTACGAGGGCACCGGCGACGTGCACGGCGACGAGTGCGACGACCCTCGTGCATCCAAGTCAGCTGCGGAACCAAGCTGTGAAAATGATGCGGACTGTAGTGACGGGAAGCTCTGCGTGAGCGGCGCATGCAAGACGCCGGTGGTCCCCAAGTCCTGCGCGAGCCACGGCGCCTGTGGCGTCGCCGAGTACTGCACCAAACACGGCGAGTGCGCAGCAACGAAAGTCTGCGCCGTAGAGGAAGAATGCGATCCTGGCACCAACTGCGATGCAGGCGTCGCCCTGTGTTTGCCGGCGACGCAAGAGACTTGCGGTGAGCTCTCGGACGAGAGCGCCTGCGTTGCGCGCGCGGATTGCGAGCCGGTCTTCGCCGGCGTCAACTGCAGTTGCGGTCCCGACTGCAGCTGCGTTGGCGGCACCCCGGGCTGCGTATGCGAGAGCTTCGAGTTCTTCCGCTGCGAGCCGGCTGCCTAGACACCTGGTTCGAAAAAGGGCTCACTCCTACTTGGAATTCGTACGTGCGCCGCGGCGTTATTGTGAAAGCCTTGGAGAAGTCTACGGAGAGGTTCC
>CBDCTZ010000013.1:0-833206 GCA_965222375.1 Polyangiaceae bacterium | reverse complement strand
GACGTGTAGCGACTGGCCACGTCGAACTCGCTGGAGAGCTTGATGGCCTCCTTCTTCGCCTCGGCGACAGTCTCACGTTCCAGGTCGGCGATGCGCGTCGCGGCGAACAGCCGCGGAACGAAAGCGTTGCCCTTGGCGGTGCTCGCAAGTAGCCGGATTGGGTAGCGCTGCTCGAACCGCTCCTTGCCGACCCGGCCGCGCAGAACCACGGTTCCGTCTAGCTCTTTTGTCTTCATCCGCGCCACCACTAGCTGCTCCCCGCCGGCGACGATGGTGTCGAGGCGTTTGGGCGCCACTGCGGTGAGCGCCGCGGGCAGTTCCACGGTAACGTCTTGCAGGGTTGTCCCGTAGGACGCGCCGAGTACGGCGAACGCGACTTCTGCCGTCGTCTGGCCAGGCACGTAGGGCAGCACCACGCCGCCGCCGCCGCGGGACAGGGCACTGAGGGAGTCCAAGTCCGAGTCGGCACCGATGGCGACTGCCGTGACCGTACCGGAACCTGGTGGCACTGCGGCTTGTACGGCACGCGTCACGTAAGCCGGTCGGATGGGACCTACCGTCGGCGTTCCGTCGCCGATGTACACGATACGCACCGAACCCTCTCCGCCCTGCGCAGCTCTACGAGCCGCAGCAAGTGCAGCGGTCGGGTCCGAGGCGCCCTCAGGGCTCGAACCCTCGAGGAAACGTCGCGCTTCCAGGGCGGCTTGGGAGCTTGGTTGGCGGGGGCCGCCGGTCATCGTGCGGCAGGAGGTGTCGCAGGCGAGAACCGTGAATCGGTCGCCGCGGTCGAGCTCGCGCACGGTCTTCTCTGCCACCGCGATCGCGCGACGGTAGCTCTCGCCGTACATCGAGCGACTCGCATCCACGACGATAGCGAAGGTGCGCTTCACGTTCTCTCGGGCTCGCGGCAGCTTCGGCCGTAGCGCCAATGCAACGTAGGCGTCCGAAGCGTTGGTTGCCTCTGCCGCGTCGAGGGCGGCCTTGGATTTGTCCGCGGTCTTGGCTAGCGCCTGGGCCTTCCCGGAAACGGGTTTTGCTCGGGCTTGGTCGCTTGGACGATAGGCCCACGCCGAGAGCTCGGCATCTCGACCCGGCAAGGCGAGCTCTAGGGTCAGGTCGCCACTCGGTACGAAGTTCGTTGCCTTCATGTCAAGGCGCTGGACGTTGCCCGACTTCGAAGAAGCGAGTTCGTAGCCGCTGCTCTTGACCCCAAAGCCTTGGTCGTGGCCCCGAACTTCCGCATCTACGCTGAAGCGTTCGACCTTCGTCGACCCGCTCGGATCGTGGGGCAGGGGATAACTATAGCGGCGTACCCCACCCGTGGGCTTGAGCATCTGGGTGTACGCAAGCACGACGCGCCGCGCGCCGCGCTTCGGGATCGGATAGATGCGCAGCTCGAAACGACCCCCGCGCTGCCACTCTAGCAAGGCCGGGTCTTTCCACGGGCCGGGTACCCACACGATTTCGTCACGGATCTGCCGACGCAGCTTGGGAGCCGCGTTGACGATGGCTCCGCGCCAAATCGAAGCCGCGCGATCGCGGTCGACGAAGGCGCCCTCCTCTAGCTTGCCGTCGACTTCGAGGGCCAGCCGCTCAATCTTGGCGTCCGGCGGGATCGGAAAGCGGTAGATCCCCTCCAGGACCTCGTCCGTGTTGTTGGTGAAGGTCTCGTCGACCTCCGTGCGGGCCATGACTCCGGCAATGCGGACTTTCACCGAATGCGAGGTGAGGGTCACTGCACCGGAACGCTCGGTCTTGTCCCCGGGCTTCTTGGCCTTGAGCTCACCTAGGCCGCGCGCGGGCACGTCTTCAGCCTCGCTTTCCGCGGAAGCGGCTTCGCTCCAGGCGAGGGCTTCACCCAGGGATGGTGCAGGGCTCACGAAGGGCGGAGAGCCAGCGAGCAGGCGCCCCTCTTCTCCCGCTCGAACCGTGACTTTGCGATCTTCCGCATCCACGAGCTCGACCTTGCCGCGACTTACATCCACGCTGGCGCTGTCGTCGAGGACTTTGATCGCCAACTTGGTCCCCAGGACATTCACGTGACCCTTGGGCAGGTCGAAGCGAACCTGTTTTCCTTCGACTTTGGCGACGTCCGCCACCAGGCCGCCTCGGGCCAACTTGGCACGGCGACCGGTGTCATCGGAGAGCTCGAGGCGTGTGGAGTGATCCAAGGTCACCTTGGTGCCGTCGGCCATGGTGAGCTGAGCGCGCGTCGTGCCATCCGTGACCAGAGCGCGCCCGGCTTCGACGTCGCTTTCCGCGGACAGAGCCGTGCACTCATCATCGGATGTGCACACGCTCAGGCCGGTCTTTTCGCCACTGGCACTCACGATGTGCGACACCTTGCCGCTCCAACCATCGCCGTCGCTGCCGCCCAAGCTCGGAGCGCCGCCCCGCAACATCACGACAGCTGCCGCAGCAGCTGCAAGCCCGGCAAGACCACCGCCCGCCAGCAGCATCAGTTTTCCACGCGAGCGGGTGGCCACAGGCTTGGGGCGTTCGTCGATCTTGCTCCCCTCAGCCGCCCCTTGGGTCCCTGGGGCGGTGGGCGCCGGTGCCGCGGGCATCTCCTCGGTTTTCGCCTTGGGGTTTTCACTCTTGAGGGTGTCGTGGCGATCCGCCGTGACTGCGGCAGGTTCGTCCATACGGGCGGTGATGGGCGGTGCAGAGTCGGGAGCTGCGCTGCTGTCTTGTCCGTCTCCAAGGTCGCTCTTCGCGCCGCCCGTCACCTCCGCAGACGCCGCGGGAACGGCGCTTGGCGCCGTGGCATTTGAAGGGGCCTGAGGGGTGGCGACTTGGCTACCGTTGGCGTCTGCGGAACTACCGCTGCGACGATCGAGTTCGGCGAGCACCCGCGCCTCCAGGTCGTCTTGCGCGACATAGTCGGCTCCAGCCGAAGCGACCAGCTCTGCCAGCCGCTCCCCCTCGTAGCGGAGGTCCCGGCAGGCATCACAGTCCGCCACATGGTCGAATAGTTCCTCCGCAGCGGTTCCGTCGAGGATCTCGCTGAGGTGGTCCTCCACCTTGGCGCACAGCGTGGTGTCTTCCTCGGTCATCGTCTTACTCCTTACTCCCAGCGACATCCCGCAATTTGCAGAGCGCCCTCGAAACTCGTTTTCGTGCGGCGGCTTCTTCGATGCCGCAGGCTTGTCCCACTTCCCGAAATGACAGTTCGCTGCCGTAGCGCAGCCAAAGGGCCTCTCGTTCGCTCGGCCGGACCTGTTCCAGCATGGCGCGAGCCTTCTCAGCTCGTTGCCTCAAGACGACGAGTTCCTCGGTTGTGTCCGTGCGCGAAGCGTCTACGACGAGTCGTAGACGCGAGCGCTGTCGGGAAGACTTTTCGATATGTCGTGCGCACTTGCGCCGAGCAATGGTCAAAAGCCATGCCCTGAGTGAGCCTTCCGCGCGGTATCCGCCGAAACCGGCGTGCGCATCGAGAAGGGTCTCCTGAGTCAGGTCGTCGGCCTCCGAGCTGGAGCCCGTTAGCGCCATGCACAATCGCCCGATCGCCGCGCCATGCTGCCTGGCACAGAGAGAAAGCGCCTCTCGATGCCTGCCGTCGGCGATGGCACCGATGATGGCCTGGTCCTCGGGTGACACCTGCGGCCGTTCACTCCCTGCCGCGCTCGTTCCTGCTTCCGCCGAATGCCCCATGTGTCCTCTCTTCCCCTGTGGCTGAGTGTCGCCGATCCGTGACCGCATTTTTTTCGCCCAATGGACAACGCAGCGTCGCGGCGCGCCTAACAGCCAGTTTCGAGATTGCAGAAAAAGATCAATGAAATCAGGTATTTAAACGCGTCGCTCTGGGGCTCGTGCGGACCCGTTTCGGGCCCGTACTCGCGCCGGACTTTTGGCCCGCTTTGCGGGGCGCGTGCCACGATCCGATCCGCCATGCATAACGAAGCCGTCGTAGTTCTGGAGCGAGGTACCGCTCTGCCCTCTTGGATGGACGCCGAACTGGGCGCCGAGTCCAGCATCTTCGTCCGCGCCGAGGGAGCTGGCGAGGTCCCAGCGGCCTTTGCGGCGCGCGTGACCGGGGGCATCGAACGCGGCGAGCTGCCCCGGCGGGTGCGCATGTGTGTGCTGGTGGTGGGGACCGATTCCGGTCGCGAGCGGACCCTGGCTCGTGGGGCGATGCTGATTTCCTTGTGGGAATTGGGTCGCGTCATTGTGCTGAGCGAGTCCGCTAATCTCGCTCTGGAGCAACTTGCGGCAATGTACGATGCAGAGCTTCGAGTCGAATCCCGCGAAGCCGAAGAACAAGAAGTACCGAGCAGCGTACGACGCGTAGCCTAGTTTTGGCGTGAGCGTGAGCGCGACGGCGAGCGTGAGCACGACGGCGGGCGTGCGCGTGAAGCACCAACACGTTCGCGACGCGTTAGCTCTCCAGCAGCCACCTCCACGAGCAGTGCGACCGGGGCCCCGGAGCGAGGAGGCGCGGCGGGGGAAGCTTCCCCGCGAGCTGTACCCAGTGATGCACCGCGCGAGGCACGCAGGACACGGATCGCACGCGTGCTCCAGCGACTCTGGCGCTCCGGGCCCCCGCGAGTCTACGCACAACCATCCTACGTGCTCCAATTCGTTCGCGACGCATCAGCCCCTTTGGCAGCCAACTTCTGCATGTGGAACTGCCCTCGCGTTCACCCGCAAATCTAGCGACTTTACAAAATGCGAGACGGGTGCATGTTTGCCTGCATCGTGCCTGCTTGGTTCGACACCCTTCAACCCTATGTTGCCTGGCTCTTTCTCGCTGTTTCCTTGGCGGGAGCGGGTTTCACCCTCAACGCTCTGCGCCCGATCAAGGGTGGACGGGTTCTGCTGATTCCTGCGTTCTTGAGCTCGTGGATCGTTGGCGAAATGGTCGCCCATCAGTTCGTGTGGCAGTTGGCCTCGACCTTGGTGTTCGTGTGGCTGGGGGCGCTGGAGCATGCGCCGGGTTGGGTGGCCCTGGGCGTCACCACGATCTCCTGGGTAGCGCTCGTAGTCATGTGGGTCAGCGCTCGACAGGCTGAGGGCGTGGTGCGGGGCGCGCTTGCGGAGCTGCAACCCTTCGACCACTGGCCGCGGGTGCCGTGGACGAAGCTGGTCACGCCGCTGCTGATGGGCCGACGCGGCGTCAAGCGAACTCGTGGCGTCGAGTATTCGCGGGTGGGCAAGAAGCGACTGTTGCTCGATGTGTATCAACCTGCGAAAGCGGGGAGCAAGCGGCCCGCGGTGCTGCAAATCCATGGTGGCGGGTGGGTGCTCGGCAGCCGGCGCGATCAGGGGCTGCCGTTGCTCTACCACCTGGCCAGTCACGGCTGGGTCGGGTTCAATGTCGACTATCGACTCAGTCCACGCGCGACCTTCCCGGATCACTTGGTCGACATCAAACGCGCGCTGGCGTGGATCCGGGAGCACGCGGACGAATACGGCGTTGATCCAGATTTCGTCGTGGTGACCGGGGGCTCGGCGGGCGGACATTTGACCGCGCTGATGGCGCTCACCCAAAACGATCCGAGCTACCAACCTGGATTCGAGTCGGCGGATACACGGGTCCAAGCGGCCGTGCCGTTCTACGGCGTGTATTGTTTCGTCGATCGACTGAAACTCTACGGGCCCGAGTTTTTCTCGATGCTCATCGAGCCGCTGGTGATGAAAGCGAAGCTAGCTGAGGAGCCGGAGAAGTTTCACCAGGCATCCCCTCTCGATCGCGTGAGTGAAGATGCACCGCCCTTCTTCGTGATTCACGGTGATCGAGACACTCTGGCACCAGTTCAATATGCTCGCGAGCTGGTGCGGCGGCTTCGCGAGCGTTCCCGCGCCGCGGTCGTATACGCCGAGCTGCCCGGTGCACAGCACGCGTTCGACATCTTCTATTCTCCGCGCAGTGTGCGGGTAGTCGAGGGGGTCGAGCGGTTTCTGAGTCGCATCTACCAAGACCGCGACGGCAGCCGCGTGGTTGCGCAATCGCAGGCGCCAGGGCGAGAGTAGTGCAACCGGCTCACCCCATTTTCGCGACCCCAAACCAACCATTCAATCTAGATTGGCCCTGGTCCGCCTGAAGCGCCGAACCGGAGCTATTCGGTGCCGCTCCTCCAACCACTGGGGCCCAGCCAGAACGCAGCGCCGAAGTAGGCAGCCTCTTTGAGGTAGCGCCCGGTTACTGGCTCGTCGTCAACGAAGCCTTCAAAGCGGCGCAAGAAGGCGATGCCGGATCGGAGTTGAAGGTGAAAGGCCTTTCCAAAGTGCATGGTCACGTGGGGCCCCACCTTGGCCACCGAGTAGGCTAGATCCACGCGGTCAGCGCCGATATTTTCCGCGCCGAGGTGAAAGCGATCTCCGGTCAGACCGCCTACGATGCCCGTTGTCACTCGCTCCGAAGCTCGGAAGCCGAGTTCGACGTGAACGGGAGCGATTCCCGCCAGCCTCCAGCGGGGGGCGAAATGCCAGTTAAGGGATACGAGTGGAAGGGGCTGGAACTTGCCAGTTCGCCGGTCGTAGCCAACCCCGGCGCCGAGGGAAAAGTCGTCACTGAATTCGTAGCTACCCACTCCTCGGAAGACAAAAACGACGTCGTCCTCATGCAGGTCGTCTTCAAAGTCGGACGCGAGCCCCACGCCGGCGATGAACATGCCGCGCCAGCGCTCACCGAACTTCTGGATCCATGCGGTGTTGAGCAGCAGGGAATGGAGTCGGTCTACGGGGATCGGTTGATTTTCCGTCTGAATGTCGACGAATCGATACTTGATGCCGGGCGCGACGATCGTGCCTTTCCCCAACTTGAGCCCGTAGTTCAGGCTGAGCTGGGTATCCGTAACGCCGACTTCGCGGGATTCGCCCACGGCGGCGTCCTTGCCGCGGGTCGGGGCCACGTAGTCGACGCCGGCGACGACGAGGCCCTTGGGTTGGCCCAGGGCGGTGCCGGCTGCAAGCAGCGCCGTGGTGGCCCAGGTAAGCGCGGACGGTTTGTGTCGATGCATGTCGCGATGCGGAGAGCGCAGCTGATTATGGCTCAGCCTTGCTGAACTTGACTCGGAAGAAGATGGAGTAGAGCACGGGAACGACACCGAGGGTCAGTACCGTCGAGAACAGCAGACCGAAGATGATGCTGATGGCCATGGGTTCCCACATGGGTCCACCGCCGTACCACAATGGGATCAGCCCGAGCACAGTGGTGAAAGTAGTGAGCAGGATGGGGCGAAGGCGGCGCTGAGCGGACTCGATGATCGCTCGCGCGGGCGGGTGACCGTTTTCTTCGATCTCGATCTTGATGCGATCGATCAAGACGATGGCGTTGTTGATCACGATCCCGGCGAGGGAGATGATCCCCAGGGTGGTCATGAAGCCGATGTAGGAATCGGCAATCAATAGCCCCACGGTGACACCGATGAGGGACAGTGGGATCGCCATCAGTACGATGAAGGGTCGACGGATGGAGTTGAATTGCATCACCAGGAGTAAGATGATGACGAGGGCTGCGATAGGCAGTTTGTCGGCGATGGCTTGGTTGGCGTCGGCGCTGCCTTTGCCATCGCCACCGAGCTCCCAGCGCATACTGGGTCCCCATTCCTTCGCTCTGCCATCGAGCCAGGGCACAACCTGCGCGTTCACCTCCGCGGCGGTGGTATCGCCCTCCACGTCCGCCCGGACCTCCATGGTTTTCAGGCGATCCCGGCGTAGGATCTTGGCGGGTTCCCACACGATGTCGACGTCGGCTACCTGCTTGAGGGGCACCGAGCGGTTGCTTTGAGCCGCATAGACTTTGAGGGTATCGAGCTTGCCGAGGTCATCCCGGTCGGCCACCTTGGCACGGAGCACGACGGGAATGCTGTCGTCGCCCTCGCGGTAGTCGGTCACCGTGATGCCGCTCAGGGATGTCTTCAAGGAGGTGGCCACATCGCGGTTGGATAGCCCAGAGCGGCGAACCCGCGCCGGATCGATCTGCACGATCAGCTTTTTGATCCGCTGCCCCCAATTGTCACGGATGTTCGTCACGCCGGGGGTCTCGGCGAGCTTGTCCTTGACCTCTTGGGCGTGAGCGTACAGGCCCTGCTCCGTCCGAGCTTGGATCTTGTAGACCACCGGCGCCGTTGCGGGGGCACCTGCCGCCCTCAGTCGCACCGTTGCCACGGTATCTGGAAAGTTGTCCGCCACGAACTTGCGCACCTTGGGCATCGCCGCGGATGCCGCGTTGAAGTCCGTGGCGGTTACGATCATGACGCTGAATTCTGGGGCCGATTCCGGGCCCGAGTAGCCGAGGTAGAAGCGCGGCCCGCCTTCTCCGATGAACGTGGCCCAGTGCTTGAGCCCACTCTTGCGTTGGCCATTGACCAAGAGCTCGCGACTGAAGAAGCCCTCCAGCTTCGAGGTGACTTGCCGAGTGTGCTCGATGGCCGTGCCCGTGGGTAGCTCGAGCTCGACGGTGAAGGATGGATTGTCTGACGCCGGGAAGAAGAGTTTGCGGACGTACCCCAAGCCCTGAATCGCAGCGAAAAACGTAGCGGCGACGACCGCCAAAGTCACGATTCGATGTCGGAGTACGGTCAGCAGTCCGCCCCGATACAGCCGATAGAAGCGCGTGTTGTAGGTTCCCTCGCTAGCCACCTTGGGGGCCTTCAATAGCTTTGCGCAAAATAACGGGATGACGGTGATGGACAGAACCCACGAACAGAGCAGCGTGATCGTGACCACCTTGAACAGGGGTGCCGTGTACTCGCCCACGGTAGATTCCGCGAGGTAGATCGGCAGGAACGCCGCCGAGGTCGTCAGTGATGCGATCAGCAGCGGCACTGCCAGCTCCACGGCGGAACCCACCGCGGCATCGGAAGCGGATTTGCCTTCGCCCATCTGTACCAGAGTCGATTCGGCGACCACGACAGCGTTGTCGACCAGCATCCCGAGGGCGATGATCAATGCTGCCAACGATATCTGGTCCAGCCCTACGTCGAAGATGGACATGACGAACAGCGCCGATGCCATTGCCATGGGGATCAGAGTGGAAACGACCAGGCCCGTTCTGAGGCCTAAGAAGAGCAGCATCGCCAAGAGCACCACGCCAATGGCCTGCAGCAGGTTCGAGACGAAGTCGTCGACCTTGGTCTCCACGTCGCCAGGTTGAAAGATGACAATATCGAAGCTGACGCCAATGGGGTAGTTCCGTTCGACTTCTTCGAGTCGCTTCTTCACCGCCGCGCCGAGGTCCACGAGGTTGCCGCCCTCGCGCATGGCAACCGCCAAGGCCAGTCCCTGCGTGCCCGAATGGTGGTAGAACTTGGACGGCGGATCGACGTAGCTGCGCTGGACTCGCGCCACTTCTTTCAATGGCAGTACGTTCCTGTTCGGGAGCTGGATCAGCGTTTCTTCGATGTCCTTGACGGACTCGAAATTGCCGCTCGGCTCCAGGGAGTAGCGCTCGTCGCCGGCCCGCACGCGCCCACCAGCGATGAGGATATTCTGGCCCTGAAGAATGGACTGCATCTGGCTCGGTGAGAGACCGAGCTCCGACAACCTCTCATTGTCGAACTCGATGAAGACGCGCTCTTCTTGGGCTCCGTAGATGTCTACTTTGGCAACGTCATCGATGCGCAATAGCTCGTCGCGGACCTCATCGGCGACTTCCTTGATTTCGCGATAGTCGTAGCCATCGCCGGTGACACTGATCACCGTGCCGAAAACGTCGCCGAACTCGTCGTTGACGACTGGGGTCTGGGTGCCCTCTGGCAAATCTCCTTGGACGGCCTCCACCTTCCGTCTCAGCTTGTCGAAGACCTTCTGCAGATCCTTCTTCGCAACCGAGTCCTTGAAGTTGGCGGTGACTACCGACAGGCCGGGCTGATTCTTGCTGGTGACGTCCTTGAGCTCGGGGATTTCCTGGATCTTCTTTTCGAGCTTGTCCGAAACCAGCAACTCGACTCGCGCCGGGCTGGCACCGGGAAATCGCGTCACTACGGTTGCTGCGCGGATCGGGAACCCCGGATCCTCGGCCCGGGACAGACTGAAGTACGCTTGAACGCCGCCGAGGAGGACGCAAACCAGCATCACAAAAGTGATCCTGCTCTTGTCGATCGCTAGTCGCGTGATGTTCATGACGCTCCCGCCTACTTGACGGATCCGGATGGGGCGGCGGACGCGCTAGGTATGGGCGGCGCGTTGCTCGCTGCTGGCGCTTTCAGAGGCTGCAATCGCACCCGCTGGCCGTCTTTGAGGAAACGCAGGCCCGCGGTGACGATGAACTCGCCGGCTTTGACTCCGGACTTGATCTCGAGGCCGCTGTTCCCGATCTCTCCAACCACGGCCTTGCGCCGCTCGACCTGTGCAAAGCCCTTCTCTTTTGGAACGGCGATGAACACGAAGCGACCTTGGAGATCCTCTCCGACGGCCTTCGGCGGCACCCGTAGCGTTGGCGCTTCTCCAGACTTGCCAAAGCTGAGGGTGACCTTCGCCGCGAGTCCGGATCGGATCCGCTTGTCTTCTTTGGCCAAGGTAATGGTCACTGGAAAAGTCGCGGCTTGATCATCTGCGGAAATCCCGACTTCGCTAACGGTCCCTGGGAAAGTCTCGCCCGCGATCGCATCGAAGCGCACCTCGGCGCTGGCCCCGCGTTCGATGGCACCGATCCATCTTTCCGGCACGGCGACTTCCACTTCGGCTTTCGCCTTGGCGTTGACGATCAGAACAGGCTGTCCGGCGCTGACGTTTTCGCCTTCCTCGACCAGGACCTTCGCAACCACACCGTCGATTCTCGGCTTGAGCGTGCGGTCCCCCGCTTGGGACTGGAGCAGCTGTACCCGCTTCTGCGCAGCCTTCAAACCGGCCTGGGCCGAGTCGCGGTTGGTGCGCGCGGTATCCAGCTCTTGGCGGGAAGCCGAGTTCGCCTCATACAGGCGCCGTACTCGCTCGTAGTTGGACTTGGCATTGCGGAGCTGGGCCTTGGACTGCTCGACGCTGGCCTTGGCTTCTTGCACCTGCAGCGAAGCTTGACCGCTATCCAGACTTGCGATGGTGCGGTTCTTCTTCACCTTGTCGCCGACTTTGACCTTGAGGTCCTTCACGGTACCGGCAGCTTTGAAGGACAGGTTCTTCTTGGAACCCGCCTGGGCCACGCCAGCGAGGGTTTGAGTCTGCTGACCGCCCCTGGCGACGACGACCTCGTAGCGAACAGGACGAATCACCTCCTCGGCGGCTGCTTCTTCTGTCTTCTTACTACAGCTTGCACCGAACAAGGACGCGGCCAGAAAAAGCGGCCAGGCGGAACGAAGCCACGGGCGCAGGTCGCGTTTTCCGATCATCGAGTCCCTCTTGCGTTGTCTTGCTGCTGACGACTTGCCAGGTAGGTGTCCAGGCGTTGGAAGAATGCGTTGCCACCCTTCGCGTCCGGCGACAGTACGCCGATGGCCCGCCGGACCTCCACCACATCCGCTAGGAAGTCGTATACGGCGTTCGATGCGGCGAGATCGGCCGCCAGGGTTTGGTTCTGTGCATCCAGCAAAGTCAAGATCGTGGTCGTGCCCGCAGAGTAGGCCTCCGTGATCAACTTCAGGTTGCCTTGCGCCGCCTTGGCCGCGTCTTGGGTCAACCGAACACCGGGGTAGGATGCGCCGGCGCGGTGTAGAGCGACTCGGATGCGTTGGCGAATGAGCTGGGTGCGGTTCTTCGTTTCGAGAGTGAGTTGGAGCAACTCGGCCTCGGCCTTGCGCGTCCGGGCGTAGCGCGCGCCGCCCTCGAATAACGGAAGCTGTGCAACCGCGGCCACCTGCCAATCCAGATTGTCCGGGCTACTGAACACACCTTGAAACTGGGGCGGCACCGAAGCTTGTTCGCTCCCTTCGCCATCCTTCAAGAAGCGGTGAGTCAACGATGCTTGCAGCGAGAAATTAGGAAGGAAGTACGAGCTACGATTGGATTTGAGCTCCCTCTGCTTGGCGGCGATCGCCAGGCGTGTGGCTTTGAGCTCCGGTGCGATCCGCGTTGCCTCCTTCTCGAAGAAGTCACGCAAGACGCGGAAGCGAAATGGGTTGTTGACGTAGTGGGCAATCCGCTTCTCGCTCTGCAGCATTGCCGTGGCCGCCATCGACGATTCCCGGGTCAAAAAAGGTTCTTCCAGGGGGCGATTCAGCAGCCGGTTGACTTCCATTTCCGCCAGGTTGCGCTGGGAGGCCGAGCTGATTAGCGCTCTTCGATCGTTGGCGATCTGGGACTCCCAACGAAAGACTTCCGCCGCGCTACCGCTGCCGATCAGTTTTCGCTTGCGGGCGAGCGCGAGGTTCGAACGAGAAAGGTTGAGGTTGTTGCGCTGAATGCGCTCGGCGTTCTGAGCCTTGAGCAGGTTCAGGTAGGCGACGGCCACGTCCCGCACGACATCGAGCCGCACGGCGTCGCGTTCGTGGGCCACGGACTTGACGGCAAGTTTGCGGACTTTCAGGTTGGCGTACAGCTTCTCGTTGTAGAGCGACTGATTCAGTGTTGCGGACCAAGACAGCGTGCGTTCCGCCGCAGATGCCCCGGCGCGGTCCTTGTCGATCCAAACCCCTCGCGCGCCTACCTCGAGCTGCGGGAAAAGGCCTGCGCGCGCTGCTCGCACGTCGGACTTCGATGCTCGGAGTTTGATACGGGCGATGGCCAAGTCGAGGTTGGACTTGGTGGCCTCGCGTACGGCTCGCTTGAGACTGAGCTTCCGCGTCACCTTGCCTCGCTTGTGGTTCAATAGCTCCGCTTCGGTGATCAAGGTCCAGTTCGGATAGACACCGATCTGGCGTGCCGTCGCCATGTTGATGACCAACCGCTCGGTGGTTTGAAACGCCTTGCTCTGGCTCGAAGTAGGTTCCTTCAGCAAAAGGCTCTGGACGTTGAGTGCCACCCGGCGCGCCAGTCGTGACAGGTCACTCGGCGCGGCCAAGCCCAAGAGCAAGCCTCGCTGCACGTCCTCACGCCCGCGCCACGCGAAGCTTGGCAGACGCTTCGCGACGAGAGCTTTGGCCAGGGCGGCAGCGTAGGTTTTCGGCATGCGCATGAGGGGGCCAACGTAGACGGCTTGAACGTCGGCGGGGATGGCTCGAACGGTGGCGTCCGCATCCTCCTTGGTGGGCACGAACACCGGCGTGGCACCGGCTTTCTTGAATTGAGCGATCAGCGTCTGCCGCACCCCGGGAAGAGGCTCGCCGGTGCTGCTCAAGAAGGCTATCTTCTGGAACGGTCCCAGCTCTTGAAGGAGCTTGAGGTCGCGTTCGAAATCGAGCTTCCAAACGACGTAGCTCAGGTTGGTGCGCGGCGTGGTGCTGCCGTCCGCCTTGATCAGACCGTGAAAGCGCTCGTTCAACATGAAGGGCGCAATGGTCGGCTTCTTCAACCCCGAGTGGCGGGCCGCTGCATCTGCACTCGCCAGGCCGAAAACGAATACCATGTCGACGTCGGCGTCGCTCATCAACGTGTCGAGATGGGATTTCGCAGTTTGGCGTTTCCAATCGCCGGTCAAGCGCTTATCCGCGGGAAAGCTGACGTTGAACTCGCCTCGGGTCAGCTCTTTCACCTCCGCCTCGATGACGCGCTGAGCGCGTTGCAGGAACTCCGAGGGGCCGTCGTAGACGATTCCCACCCGAGTGGTTTTGGCGGCTGCCGCGGTGGGCTTGTCGGGTTGAGCGGCAGCGACGGTGGTGATCAGGGTCGCGACGAGCGAGAGGAGTAGAGGCAGCCACCAGCGAACAAGTTGTAATCGTTGCGAGACCATCGTTCTCCTACCGTGGGTGTGAGGCTCAGCGTTTGCCTAACTGAGGTTGCCAGTGATGTCGAGAGTTGGGCCGGTTGGATTCAGCTTTTGGCGCGCTTCGCCGGTTGCTGTCCACGGTACACACCCACCAACCGACCTATGAATACGGCAAGATAGATTTGCCCTATGAGTGCTTCGATGATGCCCAATCGACGTGCCAGTGCACTGGTTGGCACGATGTCCCCGTAGCCGAGAGTCGTGAGCGTGACGAAGCTGTAGTAGGTGAAGTCGATCGATTCGTTTGCGCTACTCGTAGAAAAGGAGCCGGGCTGAAGGAGCTCCAACAGGGAGAAAGCGAGGCCCGCCAGAAAGCCAGCTACGAGGTAGACCGCAATACCCCCGGCGATGACGTCGCGATTCACCTCGTTTGCGCTGAGAATAGCAGTCAGCGCCGTCCACGCGACGTAGCCCAGAAACAGCATCGCACTGGATAGGGATAGCGCTGCAACGAGCTTGCCAGGCTGGGCTTCGGCGAAGGCCATCAAGCCAATAGCGGGTAGAATCAGCGCTGCGCCAATCATGAGCGTGTTGCGCCTCCGACTCACAGCGAAGAGCCCGGCCAAGAGCACCAATACGCGGACCGACACTCCGCCGACATGCGCGTCGGCGGGCGGATCAGACACAAGGGCGACCACGAGTGCGAACAGCAGGGGGGCGAACCTGCTGCGCAACACTCGCAGCGGCGTTGATTGAGCGTTCATGGCGAGAGCTTAGTCACGCCCAGTCTGAGGGCCGGTGCCGATTCGACCGGAAACAACCTGGAACCGGGAGGCTCACGGGTTGGACCTGCACCCCCTTGCGCTCGGCGGGCCCCTTTGCCACCTTCCTCGGCGTGGTGCAGGCGTTTCAGCGCGATATCACCCCGGCACTTGAAGCCATCGTTGCCCGTATCCGCCCGGGAGCAACCCTCGAGCGCGTGTGGCCTTTTGGCATCGATGACGCGGAGGCCCAAGATGGCCCGACCTCCAAGGGTACCGGATACGGCGTTCCCTTGCGCTTGGAGGTCCGCCTCGAAAACGGCGAGCAAGACACGCTCGTTTTCCACACCGCGAAGCCTGACGCGTTCGGCCACGACCGGCGCGCTGACAGGGCGGCTGAGATGTTGCTTTCCTTCGATCGCTTCGCGCAGATCCCGCATCACGTCGCTGCGCTCGATGTTGGGGCCATCGGCAGCGACGGCAAGACGCTCCACTCGCTCTCAGACGCTCGCGAGTTCTACTTGATCACCGCCTACGCGCCCGGCCACGTCTACGCCGATGAGCTACGCCGCATCGCTCAGCGCGGTGGCCTGGGGCCGGACGATTTGGCGCACGCGGAAACTCTGGCGCGGGCTCTGGCTGAGATTCACTCGCAGAAGATCGACAATCCCCTGCGCTACACGCGCTCGATTCGTGATCTGGTGGGTAGCGGCGAGGGCATTTTCGGGCTGATTGATGCCTACGACGCGTCCGTCGAGTGCGCTCCGCCGAGGCGCATGCAGCAGATCGAGGCGTTGTGCGATGGCTGGCGCTGGGCGCTGAAAGACCGGCACCACCGAATGGCGCGCTCTCACGGGGACTTTCACCCGTTCAACATCCTGTTCAGCGATGAAGACGGGCTGGCGCTGCTGGACAGCAGCAGAGGCTCGATGGGGGACCCTGCAGACGACGTCACTTGCCTCGCCATCAACTACATCTTCTTTGCCGTCGAGCGTCCCGAAGCTTGGCGGCCGGCATTTCGCGTTCTGTTTCATCGCTTCTTCGAGCTGTACTTGGAACTCACTCAGGATGCTGAGCTCTTCGACGTATGCGCACCCTTCTTCGCCTGGCGCGGGCTCGTGATCTGCAATCCCGTTTGGTACCCTGCCGTCAGCGGCCGGGCACGGGACCGAATGCTCAGTCTGATCGAGGCCGTGCTTGCCAGAGACCGCTTTCACCCGGTGATGGCGGATGAGGTGTTCGGGTGAGCGGGGTCGTGCTGTGGATTGTCGGAAGACCATCCTCGGGTAAGTCGACCTTCGCGAAGGCTGCTTTCAAGCTGTTGAATGAGCAGGGTATCTGCGCCTGTGTGCTGGATGGTGATGAGGTGCGCGCGGCTTTGCGACCAGCGCCTGGCTATGACCCAGAGGCCCGAGATGCGTTCTACGAGACCCTGGCGAACTTGGCGGCGCTGATCGCCGCTCAGGGACAGATCGTTATCGTGCCTGCCACGGCGTCACGGGCGGAGTATCGACGCCGGGCCAAACGGCTGGCGCCGGACTTTTTCGAGGTCTTCGTGGACGTTTCGCAGCAGGAGGTGGAGGCCCGGGATGCCAAGGGGCTGTACCGCGCTGTTCGCGAGGGACGCGTCCAGGGGGTGCCCGGAGCCGACGCTCCCTTCGACGTTCCGGAACATGCCGATGCCGTCGCGCGCGGTGGCCACGACATGGCCGCCGTGGAGGCCGTGGTGGAGCGTGTGCGGCGGCGAGTGGACGGCTGATGCCCGAGCAGCCGGACGTCGACATCTATTGCGAACGCATCACCGCGCTCTTCGCGGAGGAGCGCCTGGAGCGGGTCCGACTTCAGAGCCCTTTCTTGCTGCGCAGTGTGTCGCCGCCCTTGGCGGCGGCGGAGGGGAACAAACTGCTTGGGGCGCGCCGGATGGGCAAGCGAATCGTCTTCGAGTTGGAAGGTGACCTGTTCCTGGTGTTGCACTTGATGATCTCCGGGCGTCTGCGCATGAAACCCTTGAAGGTGGTCGTTCCGCGCAAGGTCGGGCTCGCCGCTTTCGATTTCGAGTCGCACAGCCTCCTGTTGACGGAGGCGAGTAGTCGCAAGCGGGCCAGCCTATTCGTGGTCGAGGGCGAGGCGGCCCTGGAACCCTTCGAACGCGGTGGAGTGGAAGCTCTCGAGGCCACGGTGGCGGCTTTCAGGGCGGCGCTGACTCGGGAAAATCGCACCCTGAAGCGGGCGCTCACGGACCCTAGAATCGTGAGCGGCGTCGGGAATGCTTACTCGGATGAGATCCTCTGGCTGGCGAAACTCTCTCCCACGAAACGCACGCAATCTCTGGGCAAGGAAGAGTTGAGCCGACTACATAAGGCCACGAAGACCACCCTGCGCGATTGGACGAAACGCTTGCGGAAGCAAGTCGGTGAGGGTTTTCCCGACAAGGTGACGGCATTCCACGATGAAATGGCCGTGCACGGGCGCTTTGGGAAACCTTGCCCGCGTTGTCAAACCAATGTCCAGCGTGTGCGCTTCGCCGACAACGAACTGAACTACTGTCCGCGCTGTCAAACGGGCGGGAAGATGCTCGCGGATCGCAGCTTGTCGAAGCTCCTGGGAGGGGACTGGCCCAAGACCATCGATGAATTGGAAGAGCGGGCCGACTTCAAACGCTGAGTTCGATACCCTCGCGAGCCGCGAAGACTTGAACCGAAGAATTGTGGGATGCCACGCGCTGCCGACCTTCGGCTACGATCTGTTCCACGTGATCGTCTGAGTGCATCGGATCGTGGTGGAAGATGGCACATTGCTTCACCCCGGCTTGAATGGCGAGATCTACGACGGTGTTTGCACGGGCATGCCCCCAGCCCCGCTTGGCGGGGTATTCATCGTCCGTATATTGGCCGTCCGCGATCAACAAGTCCGCATCGGCCATGAAGCGTACGAGATCCGCGGGTAGCTCACGCAATACACCGGGGTCCCGCTCGCTCGCGTCTTGGTTCTGAATCGACAGATCCAGCTCACTATCCGTGGCATAGACGACCTTCTTGCCGGACGCTTCGAAGGAGAACGCGAAACTCTTGCCCGGGTGGACCTGCTCCCGATGCCGGACCGTGACGCCGTCGAGGATGGTTTCTCCCATCTCTAGGTTACGCGACGTGATGTTCGAGCCGAGATCCCGAAACTCGACGGGGAAGTAGTCGCTGGCCATTTGGCCCAGGAGCAGGTTTCGCACCCGGTCGTCCTCCCGGGTGGCGTCGTACACGTACAACGTGTTGCGCTTTGAGTAGGCGGGCACGAAGAAGGGGAAGCCTTGGATGTGATCCCAGTGCGTGTGGCTGAAAAAGAGGTGGGCCTCCAAGGGCTGGTCGCCCAGTTCGTCCACCAGCGAGACACCGAGTTCGCGCAGCCCAGTGCCGCCGTCACAAATGAAGAGGGCGCTGCCCACCCGGATGCTGACGCAAGATGTGTTGCCTCCGTAGCGCCGAGTCAGGTTGCCGGGGGTGGGGATGGAGCCGCGCGTTCCCCAGAAACGCACGAGGCTGTTCATGTATCACCCTCGCGATACAGAAAGACTACGTCGCCCATTTGCAGGGTATCGCCGTCTCTCAGCACCGCGGAGTTCGCACGGACGCCATTGACGTAGAAACCGTTCTTGCTGCCCAGATCACTACACACGTACTCCAGACCCTTGCGGTTGAGTGCAACGTGTTTGCGGGACAGCGCGCTGGACTCCAAGGAAATGTGTGCCTGCAGGGAACGGCCGACGACTACCTCGGGAAGGCGCAACACGAACCTCTGCGGGGCGCCAGGCCCCTGCACTTGCTCGAGGACGAAAGGCTTGCGGAGCTGGGCCATGGCTTCGAGCACGGGCCCGCGCTCTATTGAGAGGGTTTCCTCTCCGTCCAATTTGTCGCTGCCACTCACGATCCCAAGGACTCTACCTGAAGACGCCGGGAGGCGCTCGGCTAGGTGTGCAGTGCCCGCAGTTTGCAGGCACTTGGCGGGCGCACCGGCTGGCTCAGGCGCTTGCAGGGTGGGGGATTTCGCGTCCCAACTGGCGCTCGAGACGGGACGATGCGAGGTTGTCGCCCGAGCGAGGCACGGATGACCAAGTGGCTATGGGTAGCGTTGGCGGGAGCACTCGGCACCGTTTTGCGGGTATGGGTTTCGGGCGCCATTCAGCGCGCGGTCGGTCCGGCCTTTCCCTGGGGAACCGCGGTTGTCAACGTAGTTGGCTGCCTGCTTTTCGGCGCTGCCTTTGCGGCTCTCGATGGGCGCGTCAACGTTTCGCCGACACTGAAGCTCGTGATCCTCGGTGGCTTCATGGGAGCGTTTACGACCTTTTCCACTTTTATCTTCGAGGCAGAAGCGCTGCTGGTTGACGGCCGGCTAGGAGCCGCGGCGCTAGACGTGCTAGGTCAAAGCGTCGCGGGGCTGGTCGCGATGGTTGCCGGTCTCGCTCTGGGTCGCGCTCTTTGATCCACCGCTAACACTGCTTCAGGTTTTCCATGGCCATCCAACGCATTCTGGTTCCTGTTGATTATTCGGATCGCTGCCGCCATGCCCTCGGCTACGCGCTGAACTTGGCAGAAAAGCTCAAGGCGGATGTCGATGTCGTGCATATCTGGGATCGCCCAGCGTACGTTCCAGACACCATGGTGGTCGGCAAGCCTGGAACCCAGCCGAAGTCCCTCGCCGACCTGATCCGCGAAAACGCGGAGACCGAGATGGAGGAGTTCTTGGCGAAGATACGTACTCCCGAGGGCGTCACCATCTACCACCACCTGGGGTCAGGGGAGCCCGCATCGGCCATCCTGGCGACGGCGAAGGACTCCGGTGCGGACCTGATCGTGATTGGCACCCACGGCCGAACCGGCGTGCGGCACTTCCTTTTGGGCAGTGTCGCCGAGAAGCTCGTCCGTCTGAGCTCGGTTCCCGTCGTCATCGTGCCCGACGACTCGAGCAAGTGAGCTCAGCTCCCTTTCCTTTCAGTCGTGGCTTGAAGCGATGGGGCCGCCGTCTGGGCAGGTTGGCCCGGGGGCGCCAGCTCACGTTGTGGGTGGACGCCAGCTATCGCCTACCGCTGGCCTCCGTGGAGGCACTGACGGGTATCGAGCCGCGTCGCGCCGACCTCGTCGTTGCCTACCTGCATTCCCTCGGCATGATCGGCCCGGAGGACGTTCGGCGACCGACCCGGGTGCACTTCGAAGATCTCTGCCGCGTCCACACTCTTCAATGGCTCGAAGAGATACACGAGCCTGACACATTGGCTCGGGTCTTTGCCGTCGACGCGTCTGACATCGTGGTGGACGAAGTGCTGGACACACTGCGACTTGCCACGGGAGGCACCCTGGCGGCGGCGAGATCCAGCCTGGAGGACTGGGGGCCCGGTTTGAATCTGCTGGGCGGGTTTCACCACGCGGGGCCGGCGCGGGGTGGGGGGTTCTGTGCGATCAACGACATCGCAGTGACCGTGGCGGCGCTGCGCGAAGAGGGGTTCGACAAGCGAGTGGCGATCCTGGATCTCGACGCTCACCCGCCGGACGGGACCGCGGAGTGTTTCCGAGATGATCCCTCCGTATGGACCGGATCCCTGTCCGGCGCGGATTGGGGGCCCCTGCCGGGAGTGGATGAAACGGTGCTACCGCCCCAGTGCGACGACACGACCTATCTGGCTTCGCTGTCGCAGTTACTCACGCGCATGCCGCCGGCTGGCCTCTATTTCGTCATCGCCGGTGGAGACGTGCTGGAAGTGGATCGTCTGGGAGGGATCTCCATGTCTCTTTCAGGCGTGCAGCAGCGAGATGATCTCGTGAGACGTGCTGTGGGTTCACTACCTCAGGTGTGGCTGCCTGGCGGTGGCTACAGCAAGGATGCCTGGCGAGTTCTGGCAGGCACCGCGCTGCTGTTGTTGCGCGGACAACCCAGCCAGGTCGAAGCAGACGTGGACCCCCTCGCACTATCCTACGCGCACATCAGCCGGGAGCTCAGACGGGAAGACCTGGGAGAAAGCCTCACGCTCAGCGAGGACGACATCTTCTCGGACTTGGGTGGTCGTTCGATGCGGCAGCAAAAGCTGCTCGGTTTCTATACCGCGTCGGGGCTGGAGTTCGCGTTGGCGCGCTATGGGATACTCAGCCACTTGCGCCGCCTGGGATACGGCTCGTTCCGAGTGGCGATTGACACCGATAACCGCGGGGATCGCATGCGAGTGTTCGCCCGCAGCGATGGCCTCGAGCACCTGCTGTTCGAGACGGTGTTGGAGCGCAAGACCGTCGCTGACAAGCAGGTTTTGTACGTACACTGGCTGACGCTGCGCAACCCGCGGGGAAAGTTCTCGAAAACCCGCCCGAAACTTCCGGGGCAGGAAGAGCCAGGCTTGGGATTGGCCCAAGAGGCCGGGCAGCTCCTGGCGCTGACTGCGGGCCGACTAGGCCTGGCTGGGATCGCGTTCCGCCCGGCCTGGCTCCACACGGCCTATGCAGCTCGACACCGTTTCGTTTTCGTCGACCCCGAGCGCCAGGGCCGTTTCGAGGCTCTGCTTCGGGACCTGGGTAGCACACCGCTATTGCGGCTGTCCGTCTCCCTTGCGGAGGGGCGGGTGCGCTTGAATGGTGAGCCCTACACTTGGGAGGCGGACGAAATGGTGTATTGGCTTTCGGAGCAGAAACCCTCCGAGCCGGAAACCGCTACGGCGCGGGAGGCCGCCCACTTCACTCTCGATCGTGCGCCTTCGGACGCATGACGAGTACAGGGCAGGGCGCCTGCTTCACGGTGCCCTCTGCGACGGAGCCCACGACGAGACGCGAGATGCCTTTGCGACTGTGGGTGCCGACGATGATTAGATCCGCATCCACTTCTTTCGCCAGGGCGACGATGGCTTTGGCGGGCGTGCCGAAGTCGACTGCAGCAGCGATTCGTTTCTGATTGAATTTGAAGCCCTGCGACTCGAAGTTGGCAATGCGCTCCGCGACGTACGCCTCGAGGGCGGCCTGTGCTTCGTCCTGGAACTTCTGCCGGACCTCCTCCATCAGGTCTGCCGGACGGGGGAGCCCGTCTTCTGCCACGGCCACCGCGTAGATCATGCCATCGCGCTCGAGAGCCAGCACCATGGCCGCTTCCAGAGCGGCCGCGGCTTGGTCCGAGTAATCGACGCCGACCACTATCTTGTACGTTTTCGGTACCGGCGGCGGAGGCGGAGGTTCGGTGGGCATGGCCGGGGTTTAGCCCCCGCTTCGCCCAGCGCGCAAGTCGGCGTCTGTTCAGACAGCCGTCTTCGCGTTGGAAAGCAGTGCTATACGCTGCGCCCAATGGGCGAAAGCTTCAAAACACGGTACCGGGTTCGGGTCCGCTTCGGCGACACGGACCTGATGGGCATCGTGCACCACGCTGTCTATCTTTCTTACTTCGAGGCAGGCCGCGTCGAGTATCTGCGGCGTCGCGGCGTCGAAGCCGAAGGCTGGGCAGCCCGCGGCCTTCACTTTCCTGTCGTGGATGCGAAGTTGCGCTACCGACGACCGGCCCACTTCGATCAACTGCTCGTGGTGGAATCTCGGGTCTCGAAGCTGACACGGGTGACGCTCGAGTTTTGCTATGACGTCGTGCGCGCCGTCGATGCCGAGCTGTTGGTCCAGGGCAGCACTTTGCTCGCGTGTGTGGACCAAACCCACAAGCCTGTGCGCATTCCCGCTGACTTGGCGAGTTGCATCCGGGGGCCAGAGCTCCATCCCCGGTTGGAAAATGAAACCTGAGCTCAGAGAGTGATTGGGGCAGAGCGAGGTTGACCTGGGGGCTTGGCTTTGGGGTCCTCGCTCTCGATTCTGACCTCGTCGAAGGAAACGGAGGCATGGTCCACGACGGCCCTCGCGACGAAGATGGGCGCCGACGCGCCGAGAGCAAGAGCGATGGCGTCCGAGGGGCGGGCATCGAGTTCCCAGCGGCCGTCGGGACTCTTCAGAATCACCGTGCCGTGAAAGGTCTGGTCTTCCAACTTGTCGACACGCGCCGCCAGGACCTTGGCGTCGAGTCGCGACAAGGCGTCGTCCATCAGGTCGTGAGTCAAGGGTCGCTTGAAGCGCGCTCCCTTGTGGCGCAGCTGAATGGACAGAGCTTCGGTGCCCGAGACGTATATCGGCACGCCGATTCGCTTGTCATCTCGTGCCAATAGGACCACGTTGCCGCCACCGCGGGTTTCGAACACGCCCCCCACTCGCATCTTCACGTAGCCCGGTGGGGCGATCGGGGCCGCCGCTGCTCTCGGCGCCGGGGACGCGTTCGAGGCGGACGGCGCGGGCTGTGGGGAGGTAAGGGGATCCCGCTTGCAGGCCAGTGCCATGAGGGCCAGCGCGATGGCGAGACCGCGCCCCCGAATTCGCCTCAAACGCAGCATGGTCGGGGAAATCCCCTGGCGCCTTTCGGATCGCCCATGGCTCTGCAGCATGCGGGAGCGGGGGCCCTTCTGCAAATGCTGGCGGCCAGTGAAGCCGCAACCTGGCGAATCAGACGCGCGCAATGCCTACGGGAGGACCTGAGCTCACGAAAAGCTCGGCGACGTGCTCGATGGGCTCACCGTCGAGAATCAGGGAAAGCAATTCTGGGCCCGTCGCGACGACTCGCATCTGGCGCCCCTTCTTCTCGACCAAGCGGGCGCTGGGAATGGCGCGTCCGCGCACCAACGCAGGCAACGCCCGGATCATCTCCGCGGGCACGATCTCGCCTGCCTGGAAGTGGCTCTCTCCGCGCTCCTCCGCGTACGGGAATACCCGAAACACGCCTCCCAGCGACACATCGAAGGCACCGGCGTGAATCGCGCCGTGTGCCTGTCCCGGCACGGCTTCACCATCGATGGTGACTGCTGCGATAGTTGGTCGGAAGACCGCGCGGCCATATTCCAGGTAGCGCTCAGGTACGGGCGCGCGCATGCGGTCGAGGGCGTGAGACGCAACTGCCTGCACCACGACTCGCACGATCGCGCGGGCGCCCTGAACGGGCTCCGTGTAGTATTTCGTGAAGAAACGCTGCCCGATCCCTCCAGCAGCCAATGCGAAGCCCACCACGTCCAGCTCCTGATCGGGCTGGCCGGGCGCGTGCAGAGTGCCGGTGAGCTGAAGGCTGTCTACTTCTATGCGCTGGGGCTGGGCACCACTGCGGTAGGTTGCTGCCAGTCGGGCTACGATGCTCTCCACATCTCCGGCGATACCAACTTTGCGCGCTACGAAATCGATGGTGCCGCTGTTGGTCGGAATCAGCAGCGGCAGTTCGGTCACACTTCGGTGCTTCCGCAGTGCATTGAGTACTCCCCCCAGGGTTCCGTCGCCGCCGCTGATGGCGACCACCTCGGCGCCCGCGTCCAGCGCCTCGTCGACCGCAGGGCCCACGGCTTGCTCGGACTCGGTCTCGAACACCCGCCCTTGCCAGCCCAAAATCGCCGCCAGCCGTGCTGCATCAGCCGCCGGCCGGTGGCGGCCGGCGTTTGGATTGATGATAACGGCAATCGGGCGGGACACGGCGACCTTGGGGCCATAGCGCCCGCCGGAGTTTCCGTAAATGTCCGATTTTTCTGGAGTGAATGCTACGCTGGGCACGAGCGATGAGTGGTGACGACCAGAAACCGCGCCCATCCGTGCGGCCATCGCGCGTCGACGCCGGCTGGGAAGAAGTGCCTTCTGTCGTGCCGGAGGACACGGTGCTGGACCCCTCTGTGGACTCTCGGGAGCTGACTTCTCCCCACCCATCCCAGCGGTTCTCCGACCTTGGCGTGCCCATTCCCCGACGGAAGACGGTGATCGGATTGGCGCCCCCAGGCGCTGGGGCTCCCACCCCGAGCGGGGATTTTCGCGAGGCACCGACGGCGGCATCGAGCGGTCCCTCCATGCAGACCCTGCCCAGGTCCTCCTCCGGACTGATGAACGAAGCGGAACCGGCGGCGGACGCCTTGCCGCGATCGGCTCCACCCCCGGCGCCGTCGGCGCCTCCGCCCCCACCATCGGCGCGCTACCCCTCGGCACCTCCACCGCCGCCTCCGCCGGCGGCTAGATACCCGTCCTCTCCGCCTCCGGCACCGTCCGCACCCTACCCGTCGGCGCCACCACCACCGGCCGCCCCGGAGCCCGAGGAGGAGTTTGACGACTACGGCGCCCCGCCACCGGACTACGGCGCCCCGCCGCCGGACTATGGTGCCCCGCCGCCTCCGCCGTCCCAACAAGGGCACGGCGCTCCCCTGGGCCCAGGTCGGAAGCCCTACGACAGTCTCGAGTCGATCCACTCGGTGTCCGATTTCGTCAGTACCTCTTCCCTGACCACGGATCCGAACGTGGAGTTGGAGAGCCTGGAGGCCACCCAGGAGCGGCCGGGCAACGCTCCTCCGGCCGAGTACTTTCCCAAGCCCGCCGCTGAGTCGAGTCGGCCGTCGCCCCCATCGGTTCAGCCCCCGACCGAGTCTTCAGGCACTCGGGAGCTCCGCGACATCCAGGCGCCGCCGATCCACTTCGTCAGCGAAGGCGCGTCCGCGGCTTCGTCGCGGCCGCCCGACTCGCAGCATTCCCCGATGGACCTGGCGCGTGACGAGCCGCAGCCCCTGATGGTCGCGCTGAAGAAGCGGGTGCGGATTGGCTCTGGCACCGCTCCACTATGGGGGGTGGTCGCCGGTGGTGCGGCGGTGTTGGCAGCAGTGGTGATGCTGCTTTCGAGCACCTTGACGGCGCTGGTAGCGCGGCGGGGGGATACACCGGCAGCGGCGCCCACGAAAGCCGCTGCGACGGTTGCTACCCCGGCGGTGCCGTCGCCATCGGCGCCGCCTGCTGTGCCGCGGGATCTCGCCGGCAGCGAGACATGGGACACGGCGACCCTGTCTCGAATCGAGCAGAAGCCCCAGTCCGAGCGAACTGCTGCTGAGACGATGACTCTGGCACAAGGGCGCCGGGCCCAGCGTCGCGCCATGCTGGTGCAAATGCGAAAGGACCTCGCGGGCAAGGAGCCATCCGCCGAAGACGTCAAGATCCTGCGCAGTGCAGTCGGCGACGGTGAAGCGGGCTACGCCGCGCTCGCCGCAATGGCCGCCTTGGCCGGCCCAGCCGGACCAGACCTCATCTACGAAGCCTGGACCAAGCCACGCAACCGCACGCCGACCACCAAGTTCGCTGAAGCGCTGGTCTACTCCAAAGAAGTGCGGGCGAAGGCGTCGCCCGCGCTGGGCATTGCTCTGGACCTTCGCGCGGTGAAGGACTGCGAGCAGGCGGCTGGCTTGGTGGAGAAAGCCAAAGAGATAGGCGACCGACGGGCTCTGTACCCCCTTTCGCGACTGACTAGAAAGTCCGGTTGCGGCGCCAAGAAGCGCAGCGACTGCTTTCCTTGTTTGGGAAAGCGCACGGAGGTCGTGAAGGCTCTACGCAGCTCGGGGCGCCGCCCCAAGCCTCGCTACTGACAGGCTGGTTTTTCCGCCCGGATCTTCAGAGCGTGGTTCATACCTACGAATGCGCGGCCGGCTTGCGTGAGCGTTCTTGTCAGGATCCGAACCAACAGGCCGCGGAAGTTCTCCGAGTGCTTCAGTCGAGTTCGGCCGGCGTCCAAGGCCTCTAGCTCGAAGAAATGCTCACCCTCCAGCAGCCCAGGGAGAAACAGTTTGCCTACCCAGCGCAGCTCCCGGGCAGGCTCGACTCGAGTCACCGTGGACCGGACCTGGTGCTCCGAGCCGTCAGGCAGGGTCAGGGTCAGTCGGAGCTTTTCGCCCTCGGCTAGCTTGCCCTCGACGTTTGCGATGAACGGGTTCCACTGCTGGTAGCTCGAGAAATCCGTGAGCACGTCCCAAACCCGTTGAATTGGCGCGTCAATCTCGACCTCGGTCCTCAGCTCCATCTGCCACCCGTGGCCGATTGTGCCACAATCGCCTCGATGCGGCTGGTGTTGGCGCGCCTTTCGGGCATCAGACCTTTCAGCGACGAAGCGTTTCCGTTTCAGGATGAGACCGGTGCGCCTCGGCCGGTCACAGTGATCGTCGGGGGCGGTGGCGTGGGTAAGACGACGTTGCTGACGGCGATTGCGCATACCCGCCCCGGGCATGCAGTCGTGTCCAGCGCTCTGAGCTCGCGCGCCGAACCCGATCGTCCCCCCTTCGTCGCGTGTGACTGGGACTTGGGGAGCGACGACGAAGATCGCCCCCACGCGCTGCGCGTGACGACCCCTACGACCCATGGGCGGGGCTTCGATGATGACGGAGCGGAGGTACTGCGTCGGCGCGAGCAGGCCTTGTTCGACAAACGAGCCAGGGAACGGGGGTTCGCACTTCTGACGATACCCGCGATTCGATGGTTTTCCAGGACTCCGCTCAGCTTGCACGCACCAGCACGGAGCGTAGGGCGCTACGATGTGCGTGCTCCGGCCGCATTTGACGACGGCTCTCGCGCTGACCTCACGCGCGAGGTCAAGCAAGCCCTGGCCTACGCTGATATCGCCATGGCCCTGGCCCAGGGTGGGGGAGATCAGGGGCGTGGTCTGTCTCTGCTTGGTGGGGCCATGCGGCGCACAGTTTCGGCAGCGCTTGTCGACAGCGGCTTCGAATACTCAGGGCTGGACGCCCGGAGTTTCGAGCCGATGTTCTCGCCCGGGCGAGGCCGCGCGCGGCAATTCGACGAACTGCCTACCGCTTGTCGCCACCTGGTCGCATTCGCGGCGCTGACGGTGCGGATGTTGTGGGCAGCCTACCCGGGAGCTGACCCCCAGGCTTCCGAGGGCGTCGTGTTGATCGATGAAGTGGATGCGGGTCTCGATCCGGCGATCGCGGCGAGTGCTCTCGATCAGCTCAGTGCAGCGCTACCGAAGGTGCAATGGATCGTAACGACATCGAGCGCAGTGATATCCGGGGAACGCAGTGCCGATGAAGTGATCGCACTGAGACGCGCCGAGGACGACACCGTGGAGCTGTACATGGGCAGCGCCGCGCTGACTCACTGATCGTTCCGCTCGCGTGTGAGCGAAGACTCCAACGGCACCGCGGTGCGCCGCGCCCGACAGGGCGCGACGCTACTCGGATGACGTGCTAGCTCGGGCTCAAGGCAGGCAACTGTTTTTGGTGCCTGGAGACGGGGTTCCGCTTTGGAATGTCGCCGCCAGGTCCTCACTGGTCTCGTCATGCCCCGTCAATCCGTTGCCGCCGGTGAGCTTCTCACCCGTTTCGAGCTGACAACGTTGAATCGAAGACGCGGTCCCAGCTTCAGGCTTGATGACCACGGCAGGCTTCTGGGAACCCCGCGCTGTGTCATTGACGTAGCCGGTGACGCCCGTCTTGTCTGCCCGGGTATCGTTGTCGAAGGTGCCGCCCCAAGTTACATAGTCGACATCTTTGACAGTCGCGGCAGACCCATCCCAGGTAAACAGCACGACCATTTCGCGGCTGTTGCTGATGAACCCGCCCTTCTTGTCGCCCGCGCCGCCGTTGGCGGGGTTGAGCATTGCCGTGACGCTGCCGCCGCCGCAGGAGAGGGGAGCGGCCGTGTCATTCATCGTGAAATCGGGACATGAGCCGAAGATCTTCTCGTAGCCGTCATTTCCCGGCGCCGGTTCACCGGCGACGGTGATGACGGCGCCCGGGGCGATTTGGGTGCCGGATGGGAATTGCACCAGCCAATCCGTGCCTGGATTGCTGGTTCCCGGATTCCAAGGACCACTGGTCATCTTGTAGTACGCGGAGTTGTCCGCGAGGTAGTAGTTGCTCAGATCTACGGCTGCCGACGTCGGGTTGTAGATTTCTACGAACTCAGCGCCGCCGGGTTCAAGGCCGACTTCGCTGATCAGCACGTGGTCTGCTGGAGTCCCCGTACCGCCATCCGTCGCGCCGCCGGCGCCTGCTGTCCCGCCGCTGCCACTCGAGCCGCCGGCCCCTGCTGACGCGCCTACGCCACCTGTGGCTGCGCCGCCGGTACCGCTGGTTCCGCCGAAGTTGCCCACGTTGCCGGAACCACCGGTGCCAGGACTGCCACCGCCACCGCCTCCGCCGCTGTCGGAACATGCGCCGACGCACAACGCCGCAATGGAGACCGATACGGATAGACCCAGATAAAAGCTTGAAGTTCGCATGCCCAAACGCTGACCGCGCGGTCGCGGGTTGTCAATTGCTCGTGCTTGTGGTGCGTGCAATTCGGCGTTCCCTCGCAGCGGCGCGGAATGCTACCGCGCTGCATGGGCCCTGGAAGGGAAAAACCGGGCAGTTTTGGCCCTCCGTCGAGTTGGCGGGGCTGACGGGTTGCCCCGGGCGGGCGTCGCGAACAGGCTGCCGAGCGGAGTCGCTTCAGGTGTCGAAGGCAAAGCAGCTGCTGTCGAGCGTCTTTCGCCTCCGCAGCCTATGGATATTGCTCGCGGCGGCGTTGCTCGCGGGCATCGGGCTTTTTGCTTTCGGAATGCATATGCCGGGCAACAGCCACAGCGGCGCTCTGCCCGCTCTGGATGCATCGGGGCGCGAGTTGGCGCGAGAGCTTCAGCGGGATGTGGACAAACTCTCTACTGAGATCGGTGAGCGCAACGTCGACCATCCCGCCGAGTTGGCCCGCGCTGCAGACTATGTATTCGAGCAACTGAGCGCCACGAAGTTGCACGTTGAACGGCAGACATATGTGGTGAAAGGCGTCCAGTGCCAGAACATCTTGGCTCATGCCCCTGGACCTGCGCCCGCGACTTTCGTCGTGGGGGCACACTACGACTCTGCTCAGGGTACTCCCGGCGCGGATGACAACGCCACGGGAGTTGCCGCGTTGCTGGCTTTGGCGCGTCGCTTCGCCGACAAGCCCCACGAACATTCGCTGGTATTCGCTGCGTTTACCAACGAGGAGCCGCCGTGGTTCAAAACGAGCGACATGGGTAGCGTTCGCGTTGCTCGTCTCTTGGTGGAGCGGAAGGTCGAGTTGCGAGGCATGATGAGCCTGGAAACCCTGGGCTACTATCGGGACCAGCCCGGTTCGCAGCGGTACCCGACGCCCCTCAACTGGTTCTACCCAGACCGCGGGAACTTCGTGGCCTTCGTTGGCAACCTGCGTTCGAGGGACTTGGTTCGGCGTTCGATTCGAGTCTTTCGTGAGAGTGAGCCCTTTCCCAGTGAGGGGGCAGCGCTCCCGGATGTCTTGCCTGGGATCAGCTGGTCAGATCACTGGGCCTTCTGGCAACAAGATGTGCCCGGAGTGATGGTCACAGATACGGCGCCGTTTCGAAACTCGAACTACCACGAACCCAGTGATCGAGCCGAGGAACTCGACTTCGAACGCCTGGCCCGGGTGGTGCGTGGTCTCGAGAAGGTAGTGGACGCCCAGTTGAAAGACAGCTGGTGAGAGCGGTGTTGCGGCCGTTGGTCCATGACCGGCGTCATTCCACGGCGTCGAGGCGTCTTGAAAGGATGCGGGCATGGGGTTGCTAGAGGATCGGATCGCCGTCGTGACTGGCGCGGGGCGCGGCATCGGCCGTGCGGTCGCCGAACTTTTCGTCGCGGAAGGTGCCAAGGTCGTGATCAACGATCTCGACGCGGAGCCAGCCCACGAGGCCACGGCCGCATGCCTGGCTTTGCGAGCGGGGTCTGCACTTGCCTCCCAAGGCAGCGTCGCGGATCCGACCTATACCGATGCGCTGATGCGGCAGGCAGCCGATGCCTTTGGCGGCCTGGATATCTTGGTGAACAACGCCGGTGTGACTCGGGATCGCATGAGTCACAAGATGTCCGACGAGGATTGGCAGCTCGTGCTCGACGTCAACTTGCGCGGCACGTTCAATTGCATTCGATCAGCAGCTCCGTTTTTGCGAGCTGTTGCGAAGCGCGAAATCGAAGAGCAGGGCGAGATCGCTCACCCTCGCAAGATCGTCAATTTCTTCTCGACCGCGGCGATTCGCGGAAACCCAGGGCAGGCCAACTACGCGGCCGCCAAGATGGGCAATGTTGGGCTGACCCGCGTCATCGCCCAGGAGTGGGGACGCTACGGCGTGTGCGTCAATGCCGTTGCGCCAGGCTTCACTGAAACCCGGATGACCGCGCCGAAGGCGCAGGGCGCCGCTACGGGGATCCCCGAAGCACAAAGAGTCGCCACGTTGGCGCGCATTCCCTTCGGCCGGTTTGGTACGCCCCTCGACGTTGCCCGCGTGGTCCTCTTTCTGGCGTCGCCGCTCTCGGACTATGTGACGGGACAGGAGATCAACGTTTCGGGCGGGCTGCAAATTCCTTAGTCGAAGTCCGGAACGGTGCAGCGTCGCGCGCGGCAGCCGACGACTTTCACGTCCACGGCCTGCATCTTTTCTTTGCCCCAGCATTCCTCGGCGCTCGTGTCGAAGCTCTGGGTCCAGCCGCGTCGAGCAGGGCTGCTGCTTCGAAACACATCCGTGACGAGTTCCTTGCCGTTCTTCAGCTTTACACGGCCTTTGAAGAGGTAGCTGTTTCGATTCTTGGCTTTTGAAGCGTAAGCCTTGGGGGGTGCGTTGAAGGACAGCTTGACGGTGATTTTGCAACCATCGCCGCTCAGCGCGACCTTGTCGAAACGATGATCGTGCACCTTCGCATTCAGGGATACTCTGTTGGACCACGCTGCCGATGCCGCGGCGCTGAGCAGCAGCGCTGCTCCCAAGGAAAGGCTGATTTGTCGCGTGCGCTTGATCTTCATGGCTCCATACAGTAGCCGTTCTGGCAGGAGAGTGGCACCGGGCAACTGCCGCCGGTGCCACAGCTGGGGCGTTGGCATAGGTTGTTGCTGCCGCACACGTAGGGTGCCGGGCAGGGGCAGGAACGGATCGCACGCCGTCTTGGTAGCCGTGCAGCGCATACCCATGCTGCAATCCTGGTCGCCGTTGCAACTCCGTACGGACGCACCCACGAAACAATCCTAGGGCACCTGGGCGTGTTCCAGGGGCGCAGCCGGTGCAGATCTCGCCAGGGGCATTCAGATTGCAGCTGAAGGAGCCTCCGCAGTCCTTCTGCTTTCTGCATTGCACGGGGCCAATGGAGCCCGCGCCGCTCGAACCGCCGGTGCTTGTGCCGCCCGTACCGACGCCACCGGTACCGACGCCGCCCGTGTTGACGCCGCCGGTGCCCTCGCCACCCGTGTTGACTCCGCCGGTGCTAGTGCCGCCTGTGCCGCCGCCACCTGTACTCACGCCGCCGGTACCGACGCCGCCCGTGCCCACGCCGCCGGTACCGACGCCGCCGGTGCTAGTGCCGCCTGTGCCGCCGCCACCTGTACTCACGCCGCCGGTACCGACGCCACCGGTACTGACGCCACCGAAGCCCGATTTGCCGCCGCCGGTGGAAACCCCGCCGCCGCCGAAGGCGCTGCCGCCGCCGCTGGACGTTGCGCCGCCCGCGCCGGTGCCCGGAGGTGCCCGAGTCGGTTCCACAGGCTGGCGAGTACCAGTGCAGAGATTGTCAGGAGCCAGGATTTCATGAACCTCGGTGATTGTACTCGCGAGCGCTGCACGCGGTTCGATGATTCTGGCGCGTCACTCGGGTTGACGCATGCGAGAACGCTTTGCTGCCACCGGGGGCGACGTTGGCCACCAACGAGCGGCCAGATCCCACGGTCTTCGGCGAGTCTCCGCGACTGAGGGTGGAACCGGCACGTTTGCTGCAGAAGGCAGTGGCGTGCGAACACTCTGCTCATTGCTTTGTCTGGCGCTCGCCGACTGCGTGCGGCGGTGAAGAGTTCAGCGCGGGGTCAAGACACCGCAGGAGCGGCGGGCAGCGCGGGAGCGCCGGGGGGCGGCACGGGAGGGCTGGGCGCCAGCGGCGCGCCGGCCGGTCTCGCGGGCTCAGGCTGGCGGCAGCGCCAGCGGTCCCTCGACGGCCTGCGTTTCACCACAGCGCAGCCTGCCTGTGGCGGCTGATGGCGAAGAGGTCATCGCGGTTACTGACGAAGCGGATGCGAACTATCCGTGCTTGGATGCGGCCTACGATCTACTGGACTACGCGATGATAGTGAGTGGCGGGTGCAAAAGCAGACGAACTGCTTGCAGCGCATCGCGGCTGGTAGGGCACAGCTGCAAGGGCTGGCCGTGCGACAGGGCTTCGCCTACTTCGCGGATAGCGCCAGTTTCAAGTTAAGGCGAGTCGGAGTCGACGAGGCAGCTGCGGAGTTGATCGCCTCCGACCAAGCCGGCGTGCAGACCGACGCGGTGGATGACAGCCATGTGTATTGGGCTGGGCCCAATATGGTGCGACGGCGAGCGATTGAAGGATCGGGAGTGGTGCAGGACCTGGCTCCGGGCGCGGCGGCGCAGGCCTACGCCGTGACTCTCGACGCCACCCACGTGTACTGGGCGAGCCAGGGAGGCGCCGTTTACCGCGCGCCCAAGGACGGTGGGTCGCAGACAGTTCTCGTCTCCACCGTGGGGCTCGTTTGGACACACGAGCCAGTCTACCTGGCTTTGTTCGCGAACCGTTTCTACTGGAGCTTCCGGACGGATGTCGCGGGAGGGGTGCGCACCAAGACGAAAAACTGGGCAGCCTCCAGTTTGTCGGCAATCTCGGATCCGAAGGTGGATTGGTTCGCACTGGACGGACAATTCGCTTATTGGGCGAGGGCGGATGTCGCTCGGCGGCGTCCGCAAGGGTCCGGCGGCTCTGGGCAGTGTGAGCGAGCATGTCGTCAATCAGTCGCGTCCGGTCGGAGTGGCCGTGGACGCTAGCCACGTGTAGTTGGAGCGAACTACGGGGATGCGTCGATTCGACGCGCGATGAAGTGAGGACTCAAAGCGACGAACACTTGCCGATGGCGTAGCCCGCTTCACACTCGCAACTGCAGCGCTGTTTCAAGTTGGCATCGGAGTCAGAGCACTCTGCGTGACCGGCGAGCGACGCGGAGCCAGTGCGCGGTGCGCCCTTGAAGCTGCCTTCCGACGACCTCCTTGACCTCGATCTCCAGGCGGAACGGTTCGCCGAACACGTTCTTTGTCTCTTCGTTTGGACACACGACAAGGTGCGCGACCTGACTTCGAGAGCGCAGGTCGGGCTGCTTCCAGTTCGGCTTGCCTGGGATTGGTTTCATCACGATCGTGCGAATGTCCTCTCGGCGCAGCGCGGATGTCATGGGTCAATCAGCCGCGCCACGATCTCCGCCTGAGTTGAGCGAAGGGCTTCGACCTGTGCACCAACATAGAGCACGTAGCCGCCTTGAAGCGCCGCAACCAATTGGATCGAGTCCCCATCTGCGAGCGGCCGCATGGGTTGCTGCTCTTCGATGAAGTTGGCGGGGTGTAGGCCCAAGGGCAGCGTCCCGGTAGCTGCTCCGGCCCCGGACCCCGGGGTCGGGCCATCCTCACCAGAGCATGCGCATAGCAGCGACATCACCGCGAAAACCCAAGCTCGCACGGAGCTTAGCCTGGGGGACGCGCACGATTGGCAAGGGGAGCTGATTCGTCAACACGAATGTCGGCGACATCGAGGGAGCGCCGTGACCATTCTGCTCACAACCCAACACGAATGTCGGCGACATCGAGGGAGCGCCGTGACCATCCTGCTCATCAACCCCAACCGAGAACATGTGCCCTGGCCGGCCGTGCCGATGGGGCTTTGTGCCGTGGCGAGCAACGCGAAACGCGCGGGATACGACGTCGAGGTCCTAGACCTCACCTTCGTCAAGGATCCAGCGCAGGCAACTCGTGATGCACTGGTTCGCTTCGCGCCGGAGGTGGTCGGTCTGACCATTCGCAACATCGACAATTGCAACTTCGAACGACCCATCTTCTTCTTGGACGAAATCAAGAATGATGTCGTTGCCCCTATTCGCGACCTGGTGCCCAGGGCGAAGTTGGTTCTTGGGGGCAGCGGTGTGAACGTCTCCCCAGCGGAGATATTCGACTACCTGGACGCGGACTACGCAGTCGTCGGCGAAGGTGAGGAGGTCTTCCAGGAATTGCTCGCGGCTGGCGCCGATGCTCGGCGAGTGCGGAAGCTGCCCGGAGTGCTTACGCGCGAGACCATGAGTGACAGCCCGCTGCCCATTCTGGATACGGGTCGACTGCTGCCCAAGGAGCCTCGCGCCGGGCGCGCACTGGCCCAAGACTTGGAGCGCGGTGCTCGCAGTGAGGCCTGGCGCTGGGTCGACGTCGCCCGCTACGAAACGAGCGGCGGCCCTTACCCCATTCAAACCAAGCGCGGCTGCGCGCTCAAATGTGTGTACTGCGTCTACAACAACATCGAGGGCCATGCCTACCGCTTGCGCCGGCCGGTCGACGTCGTCGACGAGATCGCCGAAGCCAAGTCTCACGGAGCAGGCAGTTTTGACTTTGTTGATTCCACCTTCAATTTGCCTCTTTCCCATGCCCGAGGGCTTTGCGATGCGCTCGCCACCCGAGCGCTGGGTGTGAGCCTCTCCACAATGGGTCTCAATCCCGCCGGCGTGACTCAAGAGCTGGTGGAACTCATGAAGCGTGCGGGATTCACGAGCGTCATGTGCACGCCTGAAAGCGCATCCGACGTGACGTTGAAGTCGCTCCAGAAAGGGTTCGGAAAACGCACCGTCGAGCGCGCGGCAAAGGTCCTGTCCACAGCGGAACTTCCGACCTATTGGTTTTTCATGCTTGGCGCGCCTGGCGAGACTCTCGACACCGTTCGGGAAACCCTCGAGTTCTGCGAGACGCATATTCCCCCCAATCACATGGTGCTCTTCTCGACCGGGATCCGCGTCTATGCCGGAACGCCCCTCGAACGCCATTGCAAGGACACTGGCTGGTTCGACGAGGATGACCCCCTGTTCCAGCCCAGTTGGTACCTGTCACCGGAGCTGGACCTTCAAGAGCTCTACTCCGTGCTCGTCACCGCGGCGGCAAAGCACCCGAACTGGATGACCAACGCAGAAACGGTCTTGAGCGCTCGTGCGGCGAATTTCATGAAGCAAGCCTTTCGCGCAGTCGGCTGGCGCGGGGCTTTTTGGCAACACCTACCCAAACTATTCCGTCTGGTAGCTCTGACCGGTGGGCGTCGGCGAAGCTTTGCCGAGGTGCAGGGGCGGCTCGCGAAGATCTCCGACGTGTCTCACCACCGCTAGCGCCTAGCTGTCGCCGGAGACTTCCCGGCGTTCCGCGTCCGTCCAGGAGCAGAATGGCCTTTCTGCTAGGGAGGCGTTGTAGAGGCGGCCATCATCACTGACGTCTGCGCCCACCCAATCCGGCCGGCTAGCGATCGCTCGTTCCAGAGCACTCTCGCTGTCGGCTTCAACTTCCGCCACGACGAGCCCCTCGTTCTCTCCCGAGAACTCGTCCACCTCCCAGGTGAAACCGGCTGCCTCGATTCGGAACCGCACCTTTTCGATGGCATGGCCTCGGGCCAACGACATCAGAGCCAACGCGTCTTCATGCGGGATGTTGAAGTTGAATTCAGGTCGCGCGTCGCCATGGCGCCGGCCCTTGATGGTGAGCACAGCTATGTCCCCCTCCACGCGAACTCGCACCGTTCTTTCGGGATCGGTGGACAGGTAGGCTTGCTTCATCACGACACGGTCGGTTGATGCTCGCCAGGCGTCACCGCGGACCAGGAACTTTCGCTCAATTTCGATGCCCATCTAGGCGCCGAGCCTAGCTCTTCGCACCCCATACTCAACGCAAAAGTAGCCCGCCGACGATGCCCTGAGCGAGCCCCCCCAAGAGCGCCGCCATCGCGACCCGCCCCCAGCTGGCAGCGAAGCTACGCTTCAGTACCCGTGCCACCAGGGCGAACGTGACAAGTGCCGTCACCGGAGCCGCAAACCGAACGACGACTGCTAGGGCTTCGAAACCTGCGATGGTGTAGGCGCAGATATCCGGGAGGAGCCAGGTCACGCCTAGCGGTAGTGCGAAGGCGAGGGCCATGGCGCGCTGGTGTCGCTCCAAGCTGGCATCGTCCAGACCGCCTAAAACCCGGTCTGTGACCGCGAGCAGTATCCAGAACTGCAGTAGGATCACTGGGACTGCGAAGCCCGCCTGAGCGGCATAGTAGAGAGCGCGGGGCGCCGCGAAGACCGGGCCGCTGGGTGCGTGCCCTGCTGCGTACAACACGGCCGATAGCGCTGACCAGCCAAGCCCCACGAGGACGACGGGAAGCGCCGCTCGCAGAAAGCGAATCGAGTTACGCCAAGGCTTCACGTTTCCAGCTTAGCGATGCCCAGGGGGTTTCCAGAGGAAAACTGCAGACCTGCCGCGATGAGGCTCTGGGCGGGCTTTGACGGCGCCCTTGGCATCGCGTGCACGAACGCCCTCGGCATCGCTTTCGCAACTATTTCGGGGTACACCTCGTGCACATGGCGACGGAGGTCGTGACCAGCTCGTCCCAGCCGACCTTGGCGGAATTCCTGGCGAAGCACGCGTGGCCCGCAGCCGATGCCGCCCACGGTTCTCGAATCGAAGGTCTGTGGAGCTTTGAACTCGCGGCGTCCCCCAAAGACGTGTGGCCCTTCGTTTCGGATACGTCGCGCTTCAACCGCGCCATGGGCATGCCGCGAATGGAGTTCTCGGAGAAGGACGGGTTGCTGCACGGCCGGTCGGTCAACGCTGGCATGGTAAGCGAATGGGTGGAGGTCCCTTGGACCTGGGTGGCTGAGCGTTCGCTCACCTGCGTTCGTCGCTACTCCCGCGGCTTCGCCCACGTGATGCGCTCCGTCTACGAGATCTCGGCAATCGGGGACGGCCGCTGCCGCCTAGACGTGTACTTCGGCTTCGTGCCGCGGGGATTGCTGGGCCGACTCCTACTCTGGATCGGGATTGGCAGCATTCGCTCGGGCTTTGCTCGGGTGGTTGCTGAAATCGATGCTCACCTCGCGCAGGAACGGAGCGACCCTTATCAGCCGCCGCCGCACCATCTTCCTCCGAGCATCGAAACTCGTCTTTCTCATTACGCGGCCGCACTAGCCGATGCCGGAGTTGACCAATCTCTTGTTGACCGAATCTCGGAATACGTGCGGGGCACGGACGACATGGGTTTGCACCGCATTCGGCTGTTGCCTCGCGCGCGCGAATGGGGTGTCGAAAGCGAGGACTTGCTGCTTGCGTTCTTGCACGCGACGCGTCTCGGCCTGTTTCAACTCTCGTGGGATGTGGTGTGCCCCCACTGCCGTGGGGTTCGTGCAGAGATCTCCACTCTTGGCGAGGTGCCGCGCAAGGGCGAGTGCGATGCCTGCGCGATTGATTTCGAGACCGATACGGAAAACGCGATTGAGGTCGTGTTCCACGTGCACCCATCGATTCGCAACGTCCCCGAAGTCTTCTATTGCAGCGCCGAGCCGGCCAAGAAAGACCACATCAAGTTGCAGCTCAGCTTCGAGCCCGGCGAGACGCGCACGGTGGACTGCCGCTTGTACCCCGGGCGATATCGCTTGCGCCTCAAGGGCGCCGAGCCCCTCGGTCTGTTGGACGTCGACCCGAGTGGGCAGTCGAGTCAGCTGAATTGGTCGGCGTCTACGCCACCCGCTACGGCAGGCCAGGTTCAGCCGCATCCGCGCCTGGAACTCGTCAACGATACGGACCAAGAGTGCACATTCGTGATCGAAAACGCGCATTGGTCCGACGATGCCTTACGGCCCGCGCAATTGTTTAGCTTTCAGGGGTTTCGGGATCTATTTACCGAGGAGTACGTTGGCTCGGACATCCAGCTCTCGGTTGGGGAGCAGACCATCTTGTTCACCGATGTCGTGGGCTCGACGGAACTCTATGCCGAGCGAGGAGACCCGGGGGCCTTCATCGACGTGAAACGACACTTCACGGACATCTACGAGGAAGTGCGCGCTCACCGTGGTGCGATCGTGAAGACCATCGGGGACGCTGCCATGGCAGCGTTCGTCGACCCAGTTTCGGCGTTGCGCGCCGCTCAGGGCATCCAACGTCGTCTATTCCCGGGTCGCGAAGACCTGAGCTTGCGCGTGCGCGCGAGCCTGAATACCGGACCTTGCATTGCGGTGAAGCTGAATACCAACATCGACTACTTTGGCAGCACGGTAAACGCCGCCGCCAAGCTTCAATCCTGCGCCGATGCCGGGCAGATCGCCTTTTCCGAGCAGGTTGCGAATATGCCGGAGGTCCAAGACTTTCTTCGGGAGGAGCGGGCTGATTTGGGCAAGACGGACTTCTGCTCGCCGGCGCTGGGTGGCGACACTCGCGTCGTCGTGTGGAGCGTTGCCCCAGCTCCGACGCCGGAGTGACTCGATGCCAACAGCCCTTCCGCTCACGCTCCTGGCGGCGACATCTGCTGCTCTCCAGATCGACGTGTACACGATGGGGCAGGGGCAGCACCTGTTCGAGCGATTCGGGCACGCGGCAATTTGCGCGACCGAGCACGGGCGCTCCCGCTGTTTCAACTATGGCACGACGGACTTCGGATCGCCGCCCGAGGAACTCGGCTACGCGTTCTTACGTGGTGATGCGAAGTTTTGGGTCAGCGTTTGGGAGCGTGATCGAATGCTGCGCCAATACGTCAAGCATGACCGAAGCGTGTGGCGGCAGCGGCTCTCTCTGCCACCAGAGGTTGCGCGCGCCATCTCGAAGCGACTCGAACATGATGCGCTGCCAGAAAACCGCACCTACGTGTATCACCACTTCCGCGACAACTGTGCTACTCGGGTTCGAGACGTTTTGGATGAGGCTTCCGCCGGAGCGTTTCGCAAAGCCAGCCAGGGTGCGATCCCAGAGTCCTTTCGTAGCTTGGGCAAAGCGCGGCTCTCGGGCGAAACTGGGCTAGTTGCCATCGCTGACCTGGTGGTTGGGCGCGGTGCAGATGCACCGCTGCAAAAGTGGGACGGTATGTTCTTGCCTGACGTACTGCGCGAGCAGGTGCGCACGCAGTACGGCTCGGAACCCGAGGTCATCTACACTCGACGCGGTCCAGCGTTTTCTGCGGAGCAGTCACAGACTCCGCCCTGGCACCTGAGCGCCGGCGGTGGCCTGGCGCTAGCCTCCTGGTTGATGCTGCGGTGCCCAGCTCTTCGGCGCGCGGCATGCGCCGTCGTCGGTTCAGTGCTGGGGCTATTGGCGCTGGCTATCTGGTCTGTGGCGGCGCTGAGCCAGGTGCCGGAACTACGCTTCAATGAGGCACTTGTCGTGTTTTGGCCAACGGATGTGATGCTTTTCGGGCGCAGTGATGCGCGAAGAGCTCGCTACGTCGCGGTGCGTGTCTTTTGTTTGTTGCTGGTCGCGGCACTGCTCGCCTTGGGAGTGCTGCGACAACCGTTGCTGGCGGTCGTCGTCGCGGTGGCGGCACCGTTGCTGGTGGTTTGGCGCGCGAGCGTCATTGCTGCTCGAGGTGCAACCACGGACGTCCAACCGGAAACGGCGCGCTGAGTTCCAGCTCGCCGTCTCCATCAGCTCACGGGCTCGCTAGGAGCAGTACTGAGCCTTGTCCGCGCAGCAGTCGCCCGCGCCCTCGCACCCGGCGTCGCAGTAGCAGCCACCGGGAGCTTGCTTGCCGCAGTTGCCCTTGCAGCTGTTGGCGCCGCCTCCGCCGGCACCTGCAAAGCCGGCGCTGCCGCCAGCCGAGCCCGCGAATCCGGCACTTCCGCCTGCGAAGCCTGCGCTGCCGCCTCCCGAACCCGCGAATCCGGCGCCGCCGCCCGCAAAGCCGGCTGAGCCCCCTCCGCCGGACGCGCCGGCAAATCCAGCTCCGCCGCCAGCGGCCCCACCGCTGCCTGCGCCTCCGCCCTTCCCGGAGCCGCCTCCGAACGCGCCAAACGCGCCCGAGCCGCCCTCCTTCGTGCCACCTCCGCCACCCGTGGCAGTTCCGCCGTCGGGAAGTCCGCCCCCGGCGCCCTTGGTGGTGCAGCCCATCGCGAGGAGCAGGCCAGCGCCCACCGTCGCGGCTCTAAGTATTTGAATTTTCATGGCTATACGACCCTTCAGAGGTCAGGCTCCGCAGCCTCCGGCCCCGGCGCACGCCGCTTGTACGGTTGTCGCTCCAAGATCTACCTTCAAGAATAAGAATGGACCATCGGGCTTGACGGCGATGCGTTTGGGCGGCTTTCGTGCGCTGCCGGCCCGGCCTCGGGCCGAAAGGAGTCTCGGAGATGAAGTTTCATGTCCCGCTCGCCCTGGCGCTTGCGACGCTGTCGGCGTCCGCCATGGCGGCGCCATCTGCATCTGCCCCCAAGCTTTCGGTAGAGCAGTATCAGCTCGGCAATGGCCTGACGGTCCTGTTGAGCCAGGACCGCCGACTCCCCGTCGTGGCGGTCGAAGTTCGCTACCTCGTCGGTTCCAGCCACGAGCGCCCGGGGCGTAGTGGTTTCGCACATCTCTTCGAACACCTGATGTTCCAAGGCTCGCAGAACTACAACGACGAGTACTTCAAGCCCTTCGAGCCCATTGGAGCGAAGGTCAACGGCACGACGAATCAGGATCGCACCAACTACTACGAACGCGTGCCATCAAACTACTTAGAGTTGGCGCTTTGGATGGAGTCGGACCGCATGCTGCACATGCTTCCTGCGCTGACCCAGGGCGGGCTCGACAACCAACGTGATGTGGTGAAGAACGAGCGACGCCAACGCTACGAAAACGTGCCCTACGGTATGAGTTGGATACACCTGACGAAGAACGTTTTTCCTCAGGGGCATCCCTATCACGAGCCAGTGATCGGCTCCCACAAGGACCTGACCGCCGCGTCCCTCGCTGACGTGAAGGGCTTCTTTCGGGAGTACTACGCTCCCGCCAACGCCGTCGTAACCGTGGTCGGCGACTTCAAGACCGAACAGGTTAAGGCGATGGTCAAGAAGTACTTCGGTGCAGCGGCACCTGGTAAACGTGCGGTTGTTCCCAAGTCCGCGTTGCCCCGTCTGACCAAGGTCAAGCACGTCACGACCACTGATGACGTACCGCTGCCCCGCGTTATGTTCGCCTGGCCGACGCCAGCCCTTTTCGCCAAGGGGGATGCAGAACTGGATTTGCTCTCGAGCGTGCTGTCCCGGGGGAAGACTAGCCGCCTTTACAAGCCACTGGTCTACGAACAAAAGGTGGCCAAGGACGTTGCTGCCTTTCAAGCGTCGATGCGCTTGGGCAGCTTCTACGTCGTGCGGGCCACTGCCGCACCCAAAGTCAGCGTCGAGAAGTTGGAGAAGGCGTTGAGGAAAGCGCTCACCGACGCCTTGGCAACACCGCCGACAGCTGACGAGCTGGCCAGAGCCAAGAACGGCTACAAGAAGGACTTCTTTCAACGTTTGGAAAGCGTGGTCTCCCGCGCGTCCACCCTGGCGACCTACTACCAGTACACGGGCAACGCAGACTTCCTGGCCAAGGACCTAGCTCGCTACACGCAGCCCACGTCCAGCCAAGTGCACTCGGCGGCAAAACAGTGGCTCAAGCTGGACGGGCATGTACGGCTCGACATCGTGCCCGGGCCAAAGGCGGGAGGTTCCAAGTGAAGGCAACGCACGCTCTCAGCGCCTTGCTCCTGGCGTCTTGCGCCGGCGCGCCACCGCCGGAAACCTCCCCCCCGATCCAGCCGGCGCCAGCGCCCACGGCTCCGGTCGAGGCGCCGCCTGTCGCTGATCGCGCCAAGCTGCCAGACCCCGGCCCCAGGCCAGCTTGGGTTCTGCCCTCGCCGCAGAAGATCAAGTTGTCCAGCGGAACGCCTCTGTACTTTCTTCGGCAAGGTGCTACGCCGCTCGTCACTCTGCTCTTGGTGCTGCCCCGGGGGGCAGCGACGGATCCCAAGGGCAAGGCGGGCCTCACGCTGCTCACCACGGACATGCTGGATGAAGGCGCGGGTGGGAAAAACGCCCTCGCGCTGAGCGAGGCGCTGCAGCGGTTGGGTACGGATTACGGCGGAAGCGCTGGGGTGGACCACGTCTCGCTGCGCATGAATCTGATTGCTGAGAACTTCGAGCCTTCCGTGGCGCTGCTCGCCGACATCGTTCGGCGGCCCGCGTTGGATGCCAATGAGTTTGCACGCAGAAAAGACCAACGTCTCGCCAACGCGTTGACCGACGAATCAAAGCCGCCCCATACCAGGGCCGTCGCTCTTCGCAAGGCGCTGTTCGGGGATGGATACGGCGGTGCTCTTCCTCAAGGCACGCATCAGACCCTGAAGCGCCTGTACCTGCGCGATGTGAAGCGACAGTACCGGGCACTTTTCCAGCCCGATGGGGCCGCCTTCGTGGTTGTCGGTGGTATCGACCAGAACAGCGCCGTCAAAGCTTTGGAGAAACACTTTGCGGACTGGAAGGGCGAGTCCAAGGTCAAGACGGCGAAGCTAGCGACGGCGCCCGTCGAGAAGGGGATCTATCTTGTGGATCACCCGAAGGCGTCCCAAAGCGCCATCGCAGTGGCCCGGCGCGCCACCGGCATGAAGTCTGATGAGTACTTTCCAGCTCTCGTTTTCAACCGAACATTCGGAGGCGCTTTCACTAGCAGAGTCAACATGAACCTGCGGGAGGACAAGGGCTACACCTACGGCGCCCGCAGCACGTTTCGCCGCTTCCCTGGGGTCGGCTATTTCGCCATCGCCGCCAGTGTCAAACGGGAGACGACGCGGGCCAGTTTGGACGAGATCCTGCGCGAGCTGGACGAGGTTTGCAGCAGTCGCCCGATAACCAGCACAGAGCGTGGGGAATCCGTCGGTGGCCTGTTGTTGGGCTACCCGGGTCGTTTCGAGTCCAACAACGGGGTCGCCAGCGAGCTCGCTGACCTGCCTGTCTACGGCAGATCTCTAGATTGGCTTTCCCAGTACCCGCGTAAAGTCGAAGCCGTTACCGCCGCTGCGGCGAACGCACTGGCGAAGAAGTACTGCGACAAGAAGGAGTTCGTCTTGGTCGTCTCTGGAGACGCCAAGAGCGTTCAACCGACGTTGGAGGGATTGAAGCTCCCAGTGCTGCGCTTCGACGCGCGCGGCAATCGTCTGAAGAATTAGTCGCTCGCGTCTAGGGTGACGCGGTGGCCGTCAGTGTCCCCGGCCTTAGGTCCGCGCTATTGTGCGCTCGACGGACTACGAGCGGAAGACCCAGTTCCGTTGCCAGCTATTGGCGTCCGAACAGTCGGTGCGCGCAACGAACGACACAGTCTTCGACCGGGAGTACTTCTTGAAGCAGCAGAAGCTGCTCGTTCTGTACGAAAGGGCAAGGCTGCCACTTGGAACGCGTCGGACCTGGACTGGTCCATGGGGGTTGATGGTGTTTTCCAAGTATCGTGCCCAACCTCAAACGCCATGATCCGCTTGCGCTGCGGGTGCGCGATGCTTGCGACGAACTGGGTGTTCTGCGTTTCGAGAACGAAAAGGACTCGATCGAAGAGCCCGAGGTCGCTCCCCCGGAAGGGCTGGCTAAGATGATGATGCAGTACATGGCAGAGCACGGCCTCAAGCCGGTAGCTGAACCATTCCTGAAATCAACCGGGTTTTGTGGTCCTCGCGCCGCGGGGTGCGGCTGCCACGGCGTGCGCCAATGTCGCAAAAGGTGGACAAATGTGCCGCCGTGAGCGCGCCGTCGAAACGGCGGCAACTAGTCGCCTGCGGGCTCGCCTCGGGGTAAGCTGAGACCCCAAGCAAATGCACGAGAAATCGAAGTTTTCCTTACGTGCGCGGCTGTCCAGGCTGGCTGCGGTTCTTGGCTTTGGCTCCATCGTCGCCTGCTCCGCCTTCGGGTCGGATCTGGGGTCGTTCACCGAGGGTGGAGGTGGTGGTGCGACCGCCTGCGACCAGGGGCTGAGTCGCTGCGGTAGCGACTGCGTTGATCTCCAAAGCAGTCCGCAACACTGCGGCGGCTGCGATCAAGCCTGCGACACGGGCAAGGTCTGCGCGACCGGCAGCTGCTTGGATTCCTGCCCCTCCGGGCTCGAGGACTGTAGCGGCGCCTGCGTGAATCTGTCCACGGACCCCCAGAACTGCGGGACCTGCGGCACGCCATGCGGGGGTGGAGAGAACTGCTCCGCGGGTCAGTGTTCTGCCACCTGTTTTCCGGGGCAGGAGAGCTGCGACGGCAGTTGCGTCGATACCCAAACCGACGCTCAGCACTGCGGCGCCTGCAATCAGCCGTGTGGCAGTGGTCAGGAATGCAAGGCCGGGAGTTGCGTCGCCAGCTGCAGCGCGCTCGAGACCCAATGCGGCGCCATTTGCGTGGACACCAAGACCAATTCCAACCATTGCGGCAAGTGCGACAACCCATGCCCGACTGGTCAGGTCTGCGGAGACAGTAGTTGCAAGATCTTCTGCCCAGGTGGCCAAGTCGAGTGTGGCGGGTTGTGCTTCGACCTACAGACGGACGTGAACAATTGCGGCGCCTGCGGCAAGAAGTGCGCAAGCGGCGAAGTGTGTTCTAGTGGCAATTGCGATCTCAACTGCTCGGCCGGCCAAACCAAGTGCAGCAACAGCTGCGTCGACACCATGACCAATCCCAACCACTGCGGGATCTGCGGGAAGACCTGCGGAGCGACCGAAGAATGCACGGGAGGGAACTGCGTGATCGCGTGCAAGACGTTGCTCAAGCAGCCTCTGCCGGACGACTGGGGCAACGATTGGGACGGCCTGCTCCGGAGCCCGAGCGATCTCGACACGGCCAAAACGGCATGTGAGGCCATCGGTGGGCGACTTCCGACGGCGACGGAGCTCTTCAATGCCAGCTTCACTCAATCTGCCAGCGTGGGGCAGCCCAGCCATACGGACTACCTGTGGACTCTGGTACCGCGCAACGCGACTCAGCAAATCCGCGGTCGCCTCAGCGATGGCGCCGTGGGCGCGGTGAACAAGACGACCGTGCACGCCTATCGCTGCATTTGTCCCGCTCCGCTGCCCAATAGCTTCTCCGGTAACAACTGCCAGGGGCCGTCGGGGCAGGCCTGCCTGACCGTGGACACCGAGGGCAAGCGCACTAACGTTGACGTCAAGGACCGAGCGCCTTTGCCAACGGGCTCTGCGATTTGGGAATGTGGATTCAATCGCGGTCGTCTAGCCGGGTCTCGCACCCTGCTGGAGGCCATGCAGCAAGGCTTGGACAACGGCAGCGATACTTGGCTGCATGTGGCGGATGCTGCGCGCTACGATATCAATGTGATCATGAAATGGGCGACGGTGGCGACGGCGCCAACGGTCAGCGGCAATGGCAGCTGGTCGGGCACGACGACCTCGAGACCATTCCGCTGTGCCGGCACCAACTACGCATCGGGCAAGCACCCCGTCGCGATCACTGGCGAGTTCGCCCCGCCCTGGAGCAACCTCAAGGCCGACGGCGCGGACAGCACTGCCAAGGTCGCTTGGGTGGACGCGAACGACGATTGCTTCGCGAAGGGTGGTCACTTGGCAGGCAGTTTCGAAATGGCGGAGCTCATTGGCCAAGGCATGCCCGGTGGAACAACCAACGAGTGGCTGTGGAGCTCAGACAACGTTGGCTACAACGGAACTCAATTCTTGGCGCACTTGTTCCGCTGGACCGGCACCTTGGATCAGTACCAGTTCAACCACAGCGCGGATCTCGGCTGGGGCTACAAGACGCAAACCAATTTCCACCGCTGCGTGTACTACCCCGTCGACAAGGCCTACTCGGGGCCGAAGACGGCTGACTGCAGCGGCGGTTGCTTCGAGGTTGCATTGCCGGGCAGCTCCGGCGCCAAGATGTGGTTCGACAACTTCGACCGACCCTCGGCGACGCTGGAAGCGGCGATCGATACATGCCGCAAGTTGGGCGGCCACCTGCCCACTGAACGCGACTACACCGAGGCGATTCGCAAGAGCCTGCCCAATGGCAACGGAACGCTCGGCTCACTGTGGACTTCCGACCTGTCGATTGGAAGTAGCGGCAACACCCAGTTGCGCGCGCAGGTCGTGAAGTGGGACGGCGTAGACACGGCGTTCAATGGTCTGTACAGCACGTACACGACTTGGACGAACGTGACCAACAGCAAGCCCTTCCGCTGCACTTGGACCAACGAACTGAGGTGATTACAGGCTGATGTCGGGGGCCATGATGCAGCAAGTGCAGCCGGAAAGGGTTTTCGGGCGCTACGCGCTTTTCGACGAGATCGCCGCTGGCGGTATGGCCACGGTGCACCTGGGTCGGCTGATCGGGCCGGTCGGGTTTTCGAAAACCGTGGCCATCAAGCGGCTGCACCCCCACCTGGCTCGGGACCCAGAGTTCGTGTCCATGTTCTTGGACGAAGCCCGCCTGGCAGCGCGCATCCAGCACCCCAACGTGGTGGCGACCCTCGATGTCGTCGCCCTCGAGGGCGAGGTCTTCCTCGTCTTAGACTACGTGCAGGGTGAGTCTTTGTCTCGATTGCTCAAGGCGTTGCGTGCCGACAATCAACGCGCGGATCCTCGAATCATCTCAAGTGTTCTGGTCAATGCGCTTCACGGTCTGCACGCGGCCCATGAAGCCACGAACGAGCATGCGCATCCCCTGGGTATCGTGCACCGCGATGTCTCACCCCAGAACCTCCTGGTTGGAATAGACGGTGTCGCGCGGGTTTTGGACTTCGGCGTGGCGAAAGCGAGCGGCCGTCTGCAATCCACGCGGGATGGCCAGCTGAAGGGCAAGCTGGCATACATGGCGCCGGAGCAGGTCCGTGGGGAGCCCGTCGATCGACGCACGGACATATACTCTGCGGCCGTGGTTTTGTGGGAGGGGCTGACGGGCCGTCGGCTGATCCAGACCTCGAATGAAGCCCAGGTGCTCGCGGACGTGCTCGGCGGCGGCTTTCCCCCGCCAAGCTCCATCGCGCCGCACCTACCGAAGAAAATCGACGGCATCGTGATGAAAGGCCTGGCGTCGAATCCCAATGATCGCTTCAACACGGCGCGACAGATGGGAGTCGACCTGGAGCGCGCCCTGGGCGTCGCGTCGCCGCTGCTCGTTGGCGAATGGGTTCAGGCCATCGCCAAACAAGCCTTGGCATCCCGAGCCGCGCGCGTGCGCGAGATGGAGAGCACTAGTGCGGTGCACATGGTTCCAGCCTCCAATGTCGCGACAGCGAGTGCGCCGCCCCCGCCCACTCACGGTCTGCACGAGCAAACCGGCTCCGGCATCAGCTACGTGACGAGCCCATCGCTCATCACGAGTCCGTCGCAAGTGAGCCAACCCAGTGCAGCCTCGAGCCCCAGCGCAGTCTCGTCGCCGAGCGTAGTCTCGGTGCCGAGTGGAGTGTCTGCGCCGAGCGGTGTGTCTTCGCCAAGCGCGGTGTCCGCGGCTGGCGTCCCGGCGCCGGCGAGCGGAGTCCCGGCCTTTGCGCCCGAGCCGGGCGCGGCACCCTGGGCGGCCACGGCACCCCCTGCCCCGAGTCACATTTCCACCACGCCTCCCGCGGGGGGCGCGAACAAGTCCCCGGCCAAGTTGGTCGCCATCGTCGTGGCAGTCACTGCGCTCATCACGCTCATCGGTCTGGCCGCGTTGCTGTCCCTACGTGATCGCCCGGGCGAAGAGCCACGCGCAGGAGCTGCCGGGGAGGCCGCGCCCCCTGCAACGTCCATCCAGGCGGCTGTGCCCGCCGACCCTCCCGTGGCCACGGCCGTGCCCGTGGCAGAGGAGCCCGCCGACCCGCCCACAGAGGCGACGGCCGAACCCGTGGCTAAGGTCGAGCCGCCCCCGGCCAAGCCCACCACCAAGCCGAGTTCAAAGTCGACCGCCACGGCCAAAACGACCAAGACCAAGCCAAGAGGGAAACCCAAAGAGACCAAACCCGGCCCGAAGACCAAACCCGCTGGGAATTGCGACAGTCCTTTCTTCATCGACAAGAACGGCATCAAGCACGTTCGACCGGAGTGTATGTAATGCAAGCAGTTCGAGGGCAGTCTTTGCCCGTAGTGGCGCTTTGCCTCGCCGGGGTGGCACTGACCCCCAAGGCAGCGCAGGCCAACGCTAAGAAGGAATGCGCGGCAGCCTACGTCGACGCCCAGAAAATGAAGCGGGACGGCGATCTGAAAGAAGCGCGCGAGAAGCTCATCGTGTGCGCCCGTGACGAGTGCATGTCCGCAGTCAAGAAGGACTGTTTGAGCTGGCTGGATGAGGTAAACGCCGCCTTGCCGTCGATCGTGATCGTGGCGAAGGACGCAGCCGGCAAGGAAACTCTCGATGTCAAGGTCAGCGTCGATGGGGGGGTTGCCGCCGAGAAGCTCGACACCAAAGGGATCGAGATCGACCCCGGCACCCACCAACTTCGCTTCGAGCTCGAAGGCGAAGACCCGATCGAACAAGAGGTGATTCTTCGCGCCGGACAGAAGAACAAAGTCATTGAAATCCAGTTCGGTAGCGACGGAGCTGGCGTCGGAAGCGGGGACGAAGCGGAAGGGGACGGCGGTTTCGACTTCGACTCCAAGGATGCAGCAAAGAAGCCCGTGCCGGTTGCGTCCTATATCCTGTACGGCCTTGGCGGCGTTGCCCTCGCGGGGACCGCGTTCTTCTGGGTTTCGTCTGAGAGCGACAAGAGCGATTTGGAGAGCAGCGGTTGTTCACCGAGTTGTGCCCAAGACGACGTGGATTCTATCAAACAGAAGCGGCTGCTCGGAGACATCGCGCTGGGCGTGGGCGTCGCTTCCATTGGCGTCGCCACCTATCTCTGGCTTTCGTCATCTGGCAGCAAGAAGAAGCCCGCGCAAGACGCGGCGTGGGTGGACGTGAGCGTGCAAAGCCGTGGGGCATTCGCCACCGTTCGCGGCGCGTTTTGACGCTGCGTCCTTACCTGCCCACTTTGGCCTTCGCGAGGCGCGCCTGCGCGGCTGCCAAGCCGGCGGGTGCGATCCGAGTCCGCTTCTGAAGTTTCTTCCAGGCTCGAACTTCTTCTTCCAACGCCGCGATGCGCGCAGCCTTGTTCCCCAGCTTGTGTTCGATCTCCGCCTTCAGCGCGAGGTAGCGCATCCGTCGCGGCCCGTAGGCCAACTTCAGTACCTTGTCGATCGCCGGCCGCGCCTGCTTGTCCCTGCCCATTCTGTGTAGCAAGGACGCCAGGCGTGCGGGTGGCTCGTAGCTGTTCGGAAGCTCCCTTACTCGCGCCTCCAGCATGGCCACGGCCTCTTGCGCGCGCCCGAGCACGACGTAGGAGCCCGCGCGTGCGTAGTCAAAGGTGGCCGCAGCAGCGGGCGAAGGCGCGGCCTTTGCAGCTGCTTCGAGGAGTAGCAGCCGGCGCTCGTGCGCTTTCTTGAAGCCCGCCTTGTCGCCGGTATCTTTGAGGGCATCGGCTAGAATGTCCCAAGCGTCTGCAATATCGTCTGTGGACGATTCTGCGGAGGGCTGCTCGACGAGCTGACGTAGGTGCGCGATGGCAGCCTGCCGCACCTGCTTCTTTTGGCGCGCATTCGGCAGCCCGTTGGCGCAGGAAAACCAATACCGACCGAAGTCCCCTGGGAGCGCCGCGCCGCGGACTTCCTTCGCATGCTTGGCGCCGACTTGCGTGCATTCCCTTGCCCGGCGAGCGTGGTGAAGACTCTTGATCCAGCCGAACAACGCCTCGCTGCGGCGTGGCCAGGTCTTGGGCGAGCCTTTCACGGCTTTGGCGTAGGCCGCTGCGGCCACCGTGTACTTGCTTTCGAGCATGGCGCGCTGAGCCTTCAGCAGCAGCCCAACGGGCGCGTTGGGATCGAGCTTTTTTTGCCGTGCCATGTCGCGCAAGCGGAGAGACTCGTCCAGGAGTTGTTCCAGCTCCCGGAGAGAAGCAGCGCCGGTCCACACGCCGAGCAGTTCCCCTTTTTCCGGGTCCACCACGAATAGCGTGGGCCATACGTCCATGGCGTACTTGCTCACGAATGCAGCGTTCTGTTCCCGGTCCGTGTCGACTTTCGCAAACACAACCCGAGATTCGAAGCGGGCAAGGGCAGGCTGGTTGAGGACGAAGTTGTCCATCGAAAGGCAGGTATGACACCACGGCGCCCAGGCATCGACCAGAACGACTTTGTCTTCCTTCTTTGCCTTTGCGACGGCCGCCGCAAAGTCGTTTTCTACGAAGGTCACTTTGCGCGGGGCGACGGGTTCGTCGGTCGCTGGTGTCGGTCCGCCCGGGCTCTCGGGGGCGGCCGCCCTCGGTGGCGCCGGAGTGGCGGCTGCCGCCGGCGCGCCGACCTCTTGTTTCGGTTGGGCCCCACCACAGCCAGCGAGGGCGGCCGCCAGCGCAGCCGCTCCGAGCGCTGGCAGAGTTCGGCGGTTGGGACGGTGAAGGGCGGGTGGGACGTGGAACATGTCGATTTCAACCTTGGACGCACCGGGCAATGACTTCATTTGGCGGCTTGGGGGTCGAACGTCAACTGCTCTCGGCACGAGCAACCGGCGCCGGCTTTTTGACCCCGCGTCGCTAGTCCGCCAAAGTGGTCCCATGGATGCGCTCAGTATCGTGCTCAGCGTTTGTCTCGGTATCGGGCTTGCTGCCGCGTGCGGCTTTCGTGTGTTCGTCCCGCCGCTCATACTTGCCGTGGCCGTGCGTCTGGAGCTGCCCGTCACGGACGCTGCTCCGGATTGGATCGGGAGCTGGGTCGCGATTGGCGTTTTGGGCGCAGCGAGTCTGATCGAGCTTCTCGCCTACTACGTACCCTGGGTCGACAATGCTCTTGACGCCGTGGCTAGTCCTCTGGCCGTCGTTGCCGGGATCTTGCTCACCGCGGGCGTGACCACCGAGCTTCCCCCGGTCGCGCAGTGGACGTTGGCCATCATCGCAGGTGGCGGTGCGGCCGGAGTGACTCAAACCGCAACGGTTTTCACCCGCGCCTTGAGCAGTGCGGCCACAGGCGGTCTGGCGAACTTTCTCGTGGCGACCCTAGAGGCGCTGGCGGCCATCTTCGTTGCTGTGCTGACCCTAGTATTCGCTCCCTTGGCCCTGTTCATGCTCGCCTTGATCTGCGTCTGGTTCGTGCGCGCTTGGCGGCGACGGCGGGCCGCGCGCGCTGCCCGGGTGCAAGCGGCGGCGGTGTGAGCTAGAGTGCGCAGAGGCATGAAGCGCACGGCGTTGCTTATGGCACTGACTGCTTTGGCGGTGTTCGGTCCGCTGTCCTGTGGTGCCCGAGACATCGGCGAGATTTCCGAAACCAACGCCGGCAGCGGAGGGATCGGAGCCACAGCGGGTAGCGGCGGGTTTTCCGCGAGCAGCGGCACTGGCGGAACTGGCGGGCTGTCGGGCACGGGCGGGCTGTCTGGCTTTGCCGGCACTGGCGGTTTTGCCGGCTTCGCGGGCTTTGCGGGCTTTGCGGGCTTCGCTGGAAACGCCGGCTTCGCCGGTTTCGCAGGGCAAGGCGCCGCAGCAGGCTTCGCCGGTTTCGCAGGGCAAGGCGCTGCAGCGGGCTTCGCTGGCTTTGCGGGCCAGGGTGGAACCGGCGGCGGCGTGGTCGAGGACTGCCTCAACGGCGTCGACGATGACAACGACGGATTCGTCGACTGCCTCGACAACGACTGTACTGCTGGCTACCGCTGCGCCCCCCCAACTCCGCTTGGTTGGCAGGGGCCCCTGGCGCTTTCCGTCGGCAGCGGCACTCCGCCAGCGTGTGGTGCCTCGGGCGGTTACCCGAAGCAGGCGGAGCAAGGCAACGCTGGCCCGAACGCGCTGCCCGCCATGTGCTCGGGCTGCAAATGCAGTTCGCCCCAAGGGGTCGTCTGCCCCACTGCCGCACTGAGGTTTGCTCCGGACTCTGGCTGCGGGACACTGAGTGGGCCCCTCACGGTGCCCGCCAACATTTGTCAGGCGTTCCTGCTCACCTCACTGCAGGCGCGCAGCGTGTCATGGGCTGAGTCCGACCCCCAAGGCGGTGCTTGCGTGCCTAGCTTCAATAGCCCGCCAGTGGTGCCTCCGCTGACGTGGAAAGAGACGGCACGGGCGTGCGGCTCGCCGGAGACGGGTGCGGGTTGTTTCGTCGGCGCCTGTGTGCCCCGGCCCAAAGCCCCGTACCTGTCCAATTTGTGCATCGCGCGAGATGGCGACTTTGCCTGCCCGCCAGGGCCCTACAACAAACGACGCGTGTACTACCAGAGCGCCGCAGACACTCGCACTTGTAGTGGTTGCAGCTGTAGTAGCCCCGCCGGCGCCTCGTGTTCGGGCAGCGTCGTGCTGGGCACAGATTTTTCATGTCAGAGCCAAACGGTGACCTTGAATGCTCCGGGGGATTGCGCACCCTTGCCCGCAGACTCGACGCCGCCGTCGCCGCCCTATTCGGAATCACGCTCCGTCCGCTTCTCCACGACCGGGCCTGTGGGCGGAAGCTGTTCCGCTTCCGGTGGCCAGACGACCGGGTCCGTCACACCGACGAACCCGGTGACCATCTGCTGTCAGTGAGCCGCCGGAGCGCTGCTATAGGGGGCGGTCAGCGGCAAAGCATGCTCCGGCGTGCCGGTCAGGGTTGACGCGATCAATACGCCGCCGGCGAAGTACGCTCCCGTGTCCGACTCGGGCAGGATGTCGTAGGTGTGTGACTCCTCGTAGGCGATCAGCTCGACCGACTCGATGGCCACGCCGTCCAGGCGCTGACCTGCGCGCAAATCGCCAAAGGTCCGGCCATCGGTCGTGGGATGCCTCGGACTGATACGCAGAACCTGGCCGGTCGCTAGTCGAACCCGCATCACGAAGTGATTCGGGGACGGCACGCTATGAGTGCGCGATATGCGCACCGGTGTGACCTTGCCTTGGTGCACGCTGTAGACCCAGTCGCCCTGGCGCAAATCCGAGATGTCGCGATTGCCACTGGGCGTGGCGATCTGAGTATCCGGCGCGTTGCACACGCAGGTCTTGCAGCCGCGGGGGCAAGTGCCATCCACGGGTTTGACACAGCCCAGATTGCCGTCCGGCCCGATCACCGGCCCGGGCACGCGGCAACAGATTTGCTCCGAGGTGCAACACTTCTTGCCGCAGCAAGTTTCGACCGCACCGCACTTGGTGCCGCCCTCACAAGGCGCCTTGTCTTTGCAGTGGCCGTTGTCGCAAAAGGGCTTGTTGCCCTGGCACTTGTTGCCGCATTTGCCGCAATTGTTGATGTCGTTGTCCAGATTGATGCAGCGGTTGCCGCAGCAAGAGTGATCGCAGTTGGTGCAAGTTGCCGCGCCACCCGCGCCGCCCGCGCCCGCTTTGCCGGCTGCGCCAGCAGCTCCGGCGGTCCCCGCAATGCCTCCCTGGCCCGCGCTGCCACTCTGACCTCCGGTGCCTGCCGTGCCCGCGCCACCGCTATGACCTCCGGTACCCGCATTGCCGCTCGCCCCGGCCGAGCCCGCTTTGCCCGCGCTGCCGCCAGTGGTGCCGGCATCCGACCCCCCGCTGCCGTTGAGCCCGGATTCGGACTCCCCGCTGCAGGCGGAAAGGAACACGACTAAAAAAAGAATTGCGTAGCGCATGGCACAAGCCTCCCGAGCGTCATTTTCCCGCTTCTTTGTCGCTCGTGCAACTCTGGTGCCGAGGGCGGGTGCTCTTCCTCCGGACTCCCCGTCGGCATCTCGGGCAATCCACGCGTACACTGCCGCCCTCAGGAGGAAGCATGAGCGGAAGCAGGGAAGGGGACGGGCGCGGCGGAGCACGTGGGTCGAGTGGTCCCCAGGACGGTAACAAGGGTCCGGCCAACACCGAGTTCTTGGACCTGGAGCTGAGCCAAGTGCTCTATTCCGAGGCGGAGAAGATGGCGAAGCAAGCTGCTCTGGATCTCGTGCGCGAGGGGATCCGAGAACGACTGCGTGAGCGCCTGGGGCCTCAGCTCCACGCCGTCGGGCGACTTGCTGGCGACGAACTGGCTGACGACGTCGAGGCGAACTTCGCCATCGAAGAGCGCATCGCTCAGCGTCAGTCGCGAGCCGATGACCTGCACGCGCGGGTACAGAGTGCCTTGCGGACCAAGCCAGGTAGTAAGAAGAAGCGCAGATGACGTCGCGTCGCCGAAGCAGACGAACGGCGCTTTGCCAGTGGGTGCTCATCAGCACCTTCAGTTCTGCGTTGAGTCTCGGGTGTGAAGGGGATCCCGTTGGACAGCTGGACACGGGCGCGTCGGGTTCTGGCGGAGGTGGCGGCGCGGGCGCGGGTGGGCAAGGTGCCGCCTCCGGCTCGAGTGGTTCCGGTGGTGTCGGCGGGGCCACGGGAGGCGCTGCTGGAACTGGCGCCCAGGCCGGCTCCGGGGGCGCGGCAGGTTCCGGTGGGCTCGCGGGTTCCGGTGGCAGTGCCGGCTCGGCGGGTGCGGGTGGCTGCGTCACCAGCTGCGGCGTGGAACTTCTGCCCAACGCCTTCAGTGCCCTCGACCTCGTCGTCGACGGCCAAGACGTTTTCTACGTATCCGTACCCGGGGTTGGAAAGGTGCCCAAGGGTGGCGGAAAGGCCGCGACGCTTGCAAGCGGCGACTTCCGATCGCCCATTGCCGTGGACGGCACACACGTCTACGTCGCAACTGGAAGCCTCGCGCTGTCCAAGGTCAACAAGGTCACCGGTCAAGTGACCGCGCTGGTGAGCAGTGACGGTTCCACGCCTCAGCGCATGGCTCTGGCGGGCGGCTACTTGTACTGGACGACCTACCCGGGTGGAGTGTACCGCGTAGCGACTGCGGGTGGCAGTAGCGAGAAGCTTTCACCGTCCGGCAGTGATCCCCTGGGCGTCGCGTCGGATGGCACCTATGTGTGGTGGTCCAACCGCACCTTTGGAAAGAACGTGATTCGCTACAACTTGTCTTCCAAGGCCAGCGATCCGGTCGCCACGGGGCTCGCCGCGCCTGCAGACGTGACTCTGCAAGGCAGCAAGGTCTACTTCACGGATCTAACGCAAGTTCTGTCACGCAATCAGGACAACACCGGAGCCGTGATGCCTGTCGTCACGTCCATCTTACCGGATCGCATCGCCCTGGATGCCACCCACGTGTATTGGAACAGCAACACGGCTCGGCGCGTGGCACGGGCGCCCCTGAGTGGCGGCAACATCACCGCCATCGCCAAGAAGCTGAAGTCTACGGGCGGCCTAGCGATTGACGTGACCCACGTCTACTACACTGACGATGGCGGTGTGTATCGGACACTCAAGTCCTGCTGCGAACTCTGAATTGCACCCTCTGGTGTCTAACGTAGTTCGAAGCTGATCTTCGCAGCGCCACTTTGCCCCGCGCGAAGGCGGCCGACGCGGATGCCGCGCAACGCGTCCACGACACAGTCAGACACCGTCTCCCCTTGTTCACTCGGTGGCGCCACACCTGCGGAGAGCACGTTGCCGTTCTGTCCTACATAGGCCGTGGCTCGGAACTCGCCGGAGATCCCGCGGCGGCAGCGTTGGGTTGCGGCGTTAGCGCGTTCCGCCAGCAGGCGTCGCTTGAACCCCGGCAGGTCACCCGGTGGCTCGGCGGGTTGTACTTCGAAGGAAGCCTCAGCCAACCCTTCGCCACTGAGTGGCTTTGGCCAACTGCGGTTCTTGACCAGCCGCAGCACACAAAGTTCTGCCTCCCGATCCCCGAGCGTGCTGTCCACCAGGTAGGCCCAGCGCACCTGGCCCTGTCCATCGAGCCGCATCCGGAGATTGACGTGACCGCCCAGTACGCTCATCCGCCCTGCCGCCTTGTGCACGCAGTCTTCCAGGCGAGGCCGAAGCGCCAAGAAGTGCTCGCTCACGTCTTCTTGGCTCAATCCGCCGATCTCCGACTCGTAGTAGACAGCGCCGCGGTCAATCGCGGGCGCGTCTAGTTCCTCAAGCTGAATTGCCCGTGGCTGAGCGACCTGGCTCGGCGCGGTGGCAGCGCAGCCGCCAAGGCTGGTCAAAGCCGCGGACAGCACTGCGGCGGCCGGCCAAGTCTTCGGGAATAACGTCCAGCTCATACTGCAGCTCAGGAAAAGGGGTGCGGGTTGTTCTGCGCCTAACACCTAGACACCCTCACGTCGCCGAGCTTGCACCGGAAACCGCTCACGGGTCCGGTTTTCTGACCGCACCCCTGTCAGATGGGTTTGACGTCTAGAACGTCGACCTGGGCGAACTGTCCGTCGAAAGCAGCGGGGAACGGTTTGACGCCCGGAACCAGAATGGCACTGCCATTTTTGCCCTGATTGGTGATCTGCTGAGCGTCGTAGACCTCTGCCCACAGCCGAACCACGGCGCCTCCACTCATGGTCAGGGTCACCGTCTCGTCCAGCAAGAAGCAGTAGTACAGGCCTGAGACGCCGGGGTTCAGGTACAGCGTCTGCGGCGGGTCGCTGACGCTCAGCGCGTACGTGTTCCAATCGTCCAGCTTCGGCTTTCCACCCAGGGTGAATTTCCCGAGGGGCGTGCCTCCGGAGTAAGACTTCTCTTCGAGCACTCCACGGATGCGAAGACGCACCGCGTACAACGTGGCAGGGTCACCCTTCAGGGTCGTCTGCAGGCTCAGCTCGTTGTCCGTGTCGCAGACCTCGCTCGAAACGTGCGCGTAGCACGGCAACTCCCAGCGCAGTCCACTGAGACTGGCCGCAATGCCGCCGGCACCCCCATTGCCCGCCGAGCCCCCATTGCCCGCTGAGCCTGCTTGCGCCCCCGCGCCGGCCTGCCCACTCGGCAACAGCTCGTTCAGCCCGCTTCGGGAGCCACAAGCCATGCTCAGAGTCAGCAAAGCGGCTGAGACCAGGGACCAACGGCACCCGCCACGCGAGAGCTGGCTGAAGAGCATCGAAAAACCGATGTGGCGCGATTCCAGTGCCATGTCAATCGAGCCCGGTGCCGCTCCCGCGGCCGGAAATGTCAGCCAGCGACTCCGCAAAACGCCATGAGCCACCTGGTCGTGCTGGTTGTCCGACCCTAGACTTCCACGAATGGACGAGCCGAAGACCGGGCGCCGCCTTCGGCGCCGCAAGATCTTGCTCTGGGGCGGCGCCAGCGCTGGCGTGGCCGCGCTTGGAGGTGGCGGCTACGTGGTGCATCAACTTCGGGAGCGCGGCTACATCTTGCGCACGCCTGAGGGGCCGCCGAAGCCAATGGCGGACCACCGCGTGCAATTGTCGGGTGACTCGCCAAAGATGGTGATCGCCCGCGGCAAGGACGCCGCGAAGAACGTGCACGCCGCCCTCAAAGCCATCGGCGGCATGGGCCAGTTCATCAAGAAGGGCGATGTCGTCGTCGTCAAACCGAACATTGGCTTCGATCTGTCGCAGCACTACGCCGTAACGACCAGTCCTGCCGTGGTGGCGGCCGTGGTCCAGGCGGTCCGTGGCGCCGGGGCTGCCGAGGTCATCGTCACCGACGGTCCGGTCAAGAACATCGATGCCGCCTTCGCCAAATCTGGAATACGAGCCGCCGCGGAAAAAGCTGGAGCCAAGGTGGTCACACCCGCTGAAGCGAACTACGTCAACACGTTCTTGCCCGGCTTCGGCCCTTGGCAGGTCCTCGAGCCCTATATGCGAGCCGCCAAAGTGATCAGCCTGCCCATCGTCAAGCATCACGGCCTGGCGGGCACGACGATTGGCATGAAGGGCTGGTTCGGCGCCATCGGTGGCCTCCGCTTCAAGTTGCACAAGCGAATCGATGAAGCGGTCGCGGGCCTGGCCGAAATGATGCGCCCCACCCTCACCATCGTGGATGCCACTCGGGCGCTCATGCGCAATGGTCCGCAGGGTGGCAATCTGGACGACGTGAAGACCTTCGATACGATTTGCGTGACCCCAGATGCCGTGGCAGCAGATGCCTGGGGTTCCCAACTGATCCGCGTGAGGCGTAGCAAGCTCGGCTGGCTCGACCTGGGCGAGCAGCGTGGCCTCGGCAGCGCCGACTGGAAGAGCCTGCGCCCACTCGAGATCACCACCTGAGCCAACTTTTTCGTGCACCTCTGCCTTGCGCGCACGTCTGGCCTTGGGTTTTGGGGTCGAGCGCTGCGCCGACTTGGTGCCCTAATCTCGCTCCTCCACACCAAGCCGCGCCTCGGGAGCAAGCGAGAGAGTCGTGCAAAAGCGCCGCCCCATCGCCGCGACCCCAAAACAGAAAGTCCCCAAGATCGCCCGCCCCTCGCTGGGGCGGGCAGTGTGGTGAGTCAGTTCGACCCCAGCGTCGCACAGTTACGTGACTTCTGCTTGGGCAACTCAGTTTCAGGAGTAGACGTACAGAATGCCGGGCGGCGGTCGTTGCGTAGCTCTGGTCAATGGGCGGCCCGTCACCACATCGAGAACCCGGCGGAGAATTGAGCGCGGGGCCCGCGGACGACGTCGACGTTTTCGAAGGGAAACTGGTAGCCGCCCTCGACACTGACCACGAAGTTGTGGTGCCAATACAGGTGCGCTCCCGCGAACTGGTAGGTGTAGCCGGAGTTGCCGAGCTCTTCGTGGGCCAGGCCGCCAACCGTTCCCCCGAAAAAGGGGATCAGGAAGCGCCGGCTGGAGTTGCGTTCTAGGGACAGCGTGTAGCCGAGATCGAAGAGGGAGAGCGTCGCATCGCTTTCAGGGGATCTCAGGATGGACGCTTGCACGAACACCGCGCCCTGACTGGGACCGAAGTTGTCGTTGTTGTGGGACCAGCGGAATGGCGTCAGCTGCACGGCGCCGCCGATGAAAGGATCCGACGAATTGGCCGCTGGCATGAAGCCGACGGCCGTCACCCCGGGCATGAAGAAGATATCGTGCTGCTCGCAGACTTCGCGTGTGTCCTCGGTGTCACCGCAGGCGCCCTGGGCGCCTCCCGTTTCGTCTCGCGGTTGACCCGCTTGCGCCCAGTGCGAGACAAACCCCAGGCACAACGCCAGCCCCGTGGCGCTCTTGAGTTTCTGCATTGTCGCTAGCGGAGCAATGCGCGTGCCCGGCAACCAAGCCCGTCACATTCCTCACTTGTTCGGAAGAAATGTCCTGTCTCAAGGCGCCGAGCGCGAAGGCGGCTTCGCCTCGCAATGCGAAGCTTACGCGCTCTACTTCGCCGTGCGTTGCAGCGAGAACATCGTGCGGAAGTAGACGTGCGTAGCGTCCACTTCCAGCTGTTCCACGAAGGACTTGCCGGTGGTCAAGCTAACTAGCGTTCCGCCCGCCGCTGGCAGCTTCATGACTTCCGAGCCTCTGCGCCGATGATTCGCACGATCATGGGGGCGCGAGATGCCACCAAACGTTCAGATCTCGGTTGGCTCAGGGGGTGAGCCCCGCGCCCACGAGCGCGCGTTTGACCGCGCGCTCCGGCTGTTCCGCGCCGGGCCGCGCCAGATCGACCTCCACCGGTGACGTCAGTGGGGTGTGTTTTGGATCGGTGAGCAGACGGACTCGCGGTCTGGCGAAATCCAGTGCCTGGCGTGGCACACCGGTGACCACGGCTACTTCGCCTGTCGACAGTTCCACGAAGGTGCCGTCGGGAATCAGTCCCAAGGCGCCCACGAGGAGCCGCACGAAGGGTTGATCCATCGTGGGGCACTCGGCTTGCAGCTGTTCGATGGCGCCATCCAGGCTACCGACGCTCGCAGGACCTCCGGGTGAGCGCAATTCGTTGAATCGCGTGGCGATGCGGAGGATCTGGGCCAGGACGAGTGCGTGCTCAGGATCGCAGGCGTCCCCGGAGAGGGCTTGGTGCGCCACGGCACTGCGCCGGAGTGACGGTGGGTGCAACCCACCAGTTTCCAGCAAGTACGCCAGCGCGACGCCAGCCCGAACGCGAGCGTTTTCTTCGTTCCCGGCAAGCGTGACGCCCAGATCCACCAGCAGCGCGCTCTGCGCCACACTGGTTGATAGCGCTCGGTCCGCCGAGAGCTTGCGAACCATGGCGATGGCCAGTACGGCACTGCTCACCGCCCGGCGCGCGGGAGCCGCGTCCGCCGGGGGCGCCGCCGCCGTTGCCACCAGCAGCTCGGGATAGCGCTCCGCGAGCCCGACCAGTTTCTGAGCAATCCGCTTCAGCGCTTGAGGATTGGCGCCGCTACCCGACGCGAGGTCGCGGTAGAAGGCTTGCAGTATCAAGATGGATGCCGCGTAGGCCTTCACGATCTTTGCGGTCGGGCTGTCTTTGCGCTCCATCTCCAGCTCGTCGGCTTCTGGAACCTTGCGCACGCTCACGCCACGAATCTCGGTTTGCGTCAGCTGTCTCGCCGCGTCGGGACTGCGTTGGGCGTCCACGATGAGCCGGGCGAAGGAAAGAGCGGCCGCAGGCTCGAGGCGCCGCTCAAATGCCACCTCGTTGGCGTCGGCGTGGGCGAGCAGTTCCCCCAATTGCAGAGCGATTGCGTAGGTCTCTCGGGGGGCCCGCATGAGCCTGCGGTTGATGAACACGACTTCGGTGGAGAACATGATTCGAACGCTCTCCGCTGCGGCGAGTTCGCAGCACTCGCGCACCGCGCTTACGACATCAGGAATGAGTTGCTGGACCGTCTGGTTGGAGTCGTCGTGGATTTGGCAAGCTTTGGCCAGGCGAAAGCACGCCAGTACGACCTCCACCGGCGCGTTGCGACGCCGGGCGCGGAGCTCTTCGCTGTCTTGCCGGACCGTCATCGCAGGTTGCCTTTTCGCGGCTTGCGCGGCGCGGGCTTGGAACGACGGGTTTCGATGCCGGAAACGGCTTGCTCCGCCGCCTCTTGCACCGGAGACGAGCCGAACCAGCGCTTCTTGGCGACTTTGCGCAGAGCCGTCAGCACACGTTCGGAATCGAATTTGCTCAAGAACTCCGCAGCCAAGGCCCGAGACAGCTCCAAGTCCTCAGACCCGATCAGGCTTTGGCGTTCCAGAAGCTCGAGGCCCAAGCTCTCTGCTCGCTCCTGATTCAAGGCGGCGATGGCTTCGAGGATCAAGCGCCGCTCCCGCAGCGATAGCTTGTGGAAATCCTCGCTGCGAGCTCGCTGCATCAGCGCAGGGCCGGCGGACACGATTGCATGCTCGACGATCACCTGCAAAGCACGGTCCCGTACCGTGGGTTCGGGATCTTCCAGGACCCGTCGCACGTCCTCGTACAGGCGCTCCGACGATTCGTTGGGTAGGCAAACCAGGGCCTGAATGCGAACTTCAGGGTGCGGCGATACCAGAGCGCGCTGGAGTGCGACTTTCGCCGCGTTCGTAGGCACCGCATGGAGCAGTTTGAGAAAGCGATGGGCGGTGCTCGCAGAAGCTACGGCCAGCAGCTGCCCGATGGCGTCCTCGTTGCCAGCAACGTGGTTCGCTAGGTAGTCATCAAGCACCTCTTGCAGCTCTGGGCGCAGGCTCGCATAGAGGTCCACTGCGGGTTTGACGAAGCGCGCGTCGGAAACGTCCGTCAAATGCGTCCGAAACGACGCGAGCAGTTGCTCGTCCAGAGCACGGGCCTCCTGCAACATCTCGAACAGGGCCTGCAGTCGCTCCGCGCTGAAGATCTGACCGACCAGCTTGCTTCGAAACGCGGCTGCCGCCGCACCGCCAAAGTCGTGTTCAAAGCCGTCGCTCAACGCTGTCAACGCATCGAAGACACTGGCAGGGTTCTTGGCGTCGAACTGTTCCGCCGCGTACTGCTTGACGGAAGCCACAAGCCGCCCTCCGCCGTCCAGCTTCGCCGCTGCGGCGTAACTGTGCGCGAAGCTCCTGGAAAAGGTTGCGAACCACCCCGACTTTCCGGGGTCGATGCGCGCTTCGATTGCCTCTCGGGTCTCGGGCTGCAGCATGGCAGAGTCCACCTGCGGCGCGATCTCGCGCTGGGCCGCAGCGTAACCGCCCAGGGCGGAATCCGAGTCGTCATCCAGCTGCGCCATCTTTGCGAGTTGCTTGGCTAGCTCGTCGCGCTGCTCTTCGAATTCGAGGTCGTCGGCCTCCGAGAAAGCGTCCACAGCCAGGTAGCCCACGTGATCGAACTTGCTGTCCCACAAGGCCGTCGCGGCGTCGTCGTCAGGGCCAAATCCGACCGCCGGATCGCGCATCAATACGCCCAACAGCTGGCGCAACTCCGCCCGAGTGATTCCCGCGCGCAATTGGAGCTTGCGCACGCCGTCGGCAAAGAGCTCGTGGGGGATTCGGTCGTAGGGCGGCCTGTCTGGCTTCCAGACCTCTTGTCCCTTGAAAGAGAAGCGGGTCGATCGAATGTCCCAGCGCACGGCATACTCCGAAGCTTCCGCCGCAGCTTCGATGGCCGTTCGGGCTTGCTCGAGTGCACCTTTGGTTTGCGGGTGCTCCCATTGGTACTGGCGCGCGGTCTGCATCGTCAAGGCCAGGTGCTTCCAGACACCGTGCAGGTGCTCGACTGCGGCACTTTGCGCTTCGGGCGAGTCATCGGCGTCGCCTTCTTCGACGTCATTGGCGCGCGACAGCGTGCGGGGCCCCGTTGCTTTCTGGCCACCTCCCGTCAAGGCGCCTGCGCGAAGGGACGCTAGCAGTCCAGCGAGCTCAACCCGAAACGCACCGGCGTCCACTTTGGACGCTCGAGGCTTCGCCTTGGCTGGTGGCGGCGCGGTCACCACCGGAGCCGGCGGTACTGAAGCCGCCTCACCGGGTGCGGCTGGCGGTACCGAAAGCGTTGTCTGCACGTCGATGACGGGGATGCTGTCGACAGCCCCGAGCAACATGCCGGCCTGATAAGCTGCGCCTAGAGCGACCGAGCCGTCAGGGTCGAGCCGACGCGACGCAATCTCGCCCAGCACTTCGGTGATGCACGCGCGGACGGCCGGCAGGCGTGCCATGCCCCCTGTGGCGTAAACGGCGTCCAGCTCGCTCTTGTCCAGGCCACTGTCGGAAAGCGCCGTTTGACACGCCGCGCCGATGCGCAGCGTCGTATCCTGCATCAGCTGCTCCACGCTGCTGCGGTCGATTCGCACCTGCTGATTGAACACGCCGCTGCCAATGGGCAAGAACGGGATGACTGCGGCAACCTGTGCGGCGTCGCTGATGTCTCGCTTGGCCACTTCGCACACTTGCCGCACCATTTCTGAGACAGCCGGACTGTCTGGGAACTCACCCACCTTGGCCCGAACCCCCTTCAGCACCGCGCGTACAAGCCCCTGGTCCACGTCTTCGCCACCGCCCAGGGGGTCCCCGCCACTGGCGATCAAACGAATGCGAGACTGGCCCATCTCGAGAATGGAAGCACTACAACCACCCGCGCCGACGTCGACAATTGCGACCTGTCGCGTTTCTGGCTCGGCATCGAGCAGTGACAGGGCGGTCGCTGTACCTTCGCTGATGACCTGCAGGACCGAGAGGTTCGCCTGAGTTGCCGCCCGCTTGAGGGCGTCGCGTTGACGCGCGCCATACCAATAGGGAGTGGTCAAGACGACCTTGCTCGGCCGCTTTCCGGCTACCTGGGTCGCAACCTCGGCCAAATGGTCCAAGAGAACGGACGCTACTTTCTCGCATTCGAAGCTCTCGCTGCCGAGGCGCAGCAGTGTCGAACCGTGCGCCGCGTCAGCGACGGAGTAGGCGGCGCCCTGCATGACCCGTTGCAGTACCTTGTCATCCGCGCTGCGGCCGAGCAGCCGCTTGATGCCACGAACGGCTTGCTCCGGATGTGTCGTGGCCCGTGCCAGGGCGGTGCGCCCCACACGCTCGCTGCCCTTGCCGAGGGCAACGACCGCTGGAACGCAGTGCGCACCGTCTGGAAACTGCAGTAGCTGCCCGCCGCGATCCCCGAACACCGCCGCTCGCGCGTAGGCGGTGCCCAAATCTATGCCGAGAGCTAGCATGGTGAAGAAGCGCCAATTGGGCGCCACCAAAGTTCTTAGACGGACTTTATCGGTGTGTCCAACCGGCCAAAGCCGGGCTAGCTTTTCACGCGCAGCATCTTCGGATCGTACATCGGAGCCTTTGATACGGCTGCTGGATACAGCGTGCCAGCGATGTCGACCTGCCACTGTCCGCCTTCGATGTACTCCTTCGTAATCGGCTCGCCGGCTTCGACCATGCACAGACCCACGGCACCGCCCAAGGTGTGCCCATAGGACGCCGCACGAATGTAACCTACAGCTTTGCCACTGCGGTGGACGACTTCCGCGTGGTACATCAACGGCTCGGGGTCCAGAACTCTGACCTGCAGGAGCTGGCGGGGCAGGGGGCCGGCAGCTTTCTGTGCGACCACGGATTCGCGCCCCAAGAAGCCATCTGGCTTTTTCAGGCTCACTGCGAAGCCCAGGCCGGCCTCCAGCACGGTGTCGGTATTGTCGATGTCGTGACCGTAGTCCCGATAGGCCTTTTCCATGCGCAAGCTCGAGAGCGCCTTGAGCCCAGCGTGCTTGACGCCAAACGGCTCGCCGGCGGCGACGATCCGGTCGTACACGTGGGTGGCCTGATCGGCCGGGACGTACAGCTCATAGCCCAGTTCGCCGAGGTAGGTGATGCGCACGCACAGGGCTCGGGCGAAGCCAATGTCGATCTCTCGGGCGGTGCGAAAGGGATAGGCTTCGTTACTCATGTCCTCGCTGGTGACGGCTTGCATCAGTTCTCGGGATCGCGGCCCCTGCACGTTGAGCTGCCCGTAGCCCGAAGTGACGTCGGTGACGAATACATGAGCATCCGAGGGGAAGTACCGTTTCATCCAGGCCAGCACGTGGCCGCGCACCGTGTCCGAGGCCACCACCCAGTAGCGTTCGGGGTCGAGTTTCGTCACCGTCAAGTCGGCTTCTAGAGTACCGCCCTCGTTCAGCCATTGGGTGTAGGTGATGCGCCCCAGCTTGTTGTCTACGTTGTTGGCAGAGATGTAGTTCAAGAGCCGACCTGCGTCGCGGCCTTGCACCAAGTACTTGCTCATGAAGGACATGTCCATCAGGATCACGCCCGCCCGCGCAGCTCGGTGCTCGGCTTCCCAGTAAGGAAACCAGTTGTGCCGCCCCCAGCTCAGCTTTTCCACTTTCGGCTCGACCCCCGCTGGCGCGTACCAATCGGGACCCTCCCAACCACTGACCTCTTTGAAGTACGCGCCTCGCGCAGCCAAGCGGTCGTGAAAGGGAGACTTCTTGGCGCCACGGCCGGTCTGAAGTGAGCGAGTCGGGTAGTGGCATTGGTAGACCATGCCGAGGGACTCGACGGTCCGCGAGCGCAGGTATTCGGGATTGACCTGGTAGTTTTGCATGCGGTCGATATTGATGCAGCTCACGTCGACGTCCGGGCGGCCCGTCATGATCCAATGGGCGAGCATGCGACCTATTCCGCCAGCTGTGATGATGCCGATGGAGTTCAGGCCCGCAGCGACGAAGTAGTTCCTTAGCTCCGGCGCTTCACCCACGAGGGGTTGCAGATCAGGGGTGAAGCTTTCCGGGCCGCAGAAGAACTTCTTGACGCCGGTTTCCAACGAGACGGGCACTCGACTCATCGCCGTTTGCAGGTACGGCGTCATGCGATCCCAGTCCGGCGAGATTTCACCGAAAGAAAAGTCGTCGGGGATCCCTTCCACCCTCCAGGGCGCGCAGATGGGCTCGAAAAGACCAATCATCAGCCCGCCTACCTCTTCTCGGTAGTAAGCGTGAGACGCCGGATCTTCCAGAACGGGAAAGTCGGCGCTCATGTCGGCGATCTTTTCGGTGATCAAATAGTAGTGCTCGGCGGCTTGCAGCGGAATTTTCACGCCGGCCTTGCCGCCCAACTGACGCGCCCACATTCCCGTGCAGTTGACGACATACTCGGCTTCGATGTCCCCAAGGTCTGTCGAAACCCCGGTCACGGCACCGCCTTTGGTCAGCAGTTTCGTCACAGCGACTTCTTCAATCAGCTTCGCCCCTTGCATGCGGGCGCCCTTGGCCAGGGCCATGGTCGCGTCCACGGGGTTGGCCCGACCATCTTCCTCTACGTAGAAACCGGCGAGGATGTCATCGGTCCGCGCCAGGGGAAAAAGCTCGCCCACCTCCTCGGCGGATATCTCGTGCACGTCCACGCCGCAGTAGCGATTGAAGGCAGCTACCCGTCGGTACTCCTCCAGGCGGTCGGCGTCTGCGGCGATCTCGATGAACCCCGTCGCTTTGAAACCCGTGGACTGCCCGGTTTCGGCCTCCAGCCTCGTGTACAGGTCGCGGGTGTATTTGCGGAACTCGGTGGAGGTCTCACTGGTGGAACCGAAGGTGACGACCAACCCCGCAGCATGCCAGGTCGTGCCGGAGGTTAGCCGATCCCGCTCTAGGAGCACGACGTCTTTCCAGCCGGCATGAGCCAGGTGGTACGCAACCGACGTGCCGATGATGCCGCCGCCAATCACGATCACGCGAGCGCGCTCGGGGATCTGGGGAGTAGCCATTGGGCAGGCTTACAACGCCTCCTTGCGCGTTGAAACCAGAAGACGTCGCGCCGCTTCGCTCCGAGGCCGTGGGCGCTAGCCTCCGCGCTCCTAGCCGCAGCTCACGACGTTGACGCTGGTCGCGGCGCCACTAGCCGCAGCTCACGACGTTGACGCTGGTCGCGGCGCCACTAGCCGCAGCTGACGACGTTGACGACGTAGCAAATGGGCTCACTCGCTCCGGTGACTTCGACGGCGTAGGCCTTGCCAGCCTGGGCCTGCCAGCCGTCCAAGCGGATCAACAGCGCGTCTTTGGCGCCGAAGTTCGGCTGCAGATTGGTGACGGTCACTGGCATTGAGTTGCCATCGCCGTCGGTGATCTTCACGCTGGCATTGTCGAGATCGACATCGCTGCTCTGAATGGTCCAACCCGTGCCCTTGATGTAGTCGATGTGCTCGAAGGGCACGTCGCCGGCAGGAGGCCAGGCGGTCCACTTGCGCTGCGCCTTGCCGCCACCTCCAATGACCCACATGCACGACGCGCCATCCGTCGAACCCAGCCCGATGTTGTTCAAGCTATTCGAGATGATCCAACGACGGTGACCCATGGTGGTCAGGTTGCCGTTGTCTCGCATGTAGCGGTCCACGGCGCCGACGCCGCGGCCGCTCGAGATGTTGCTCTTGCCGGCCGCTTCGTCACCATCCGCGCTATAGCAAGCCCAACTCGGGCCGGGCGAATGAGAGAGCTTGCCTTCGGCCTTCATCATCAGGGCACAGGCTTGCGCCTTGGCGTCCCGGGTCGGATCCGTCGTGACCGTCGGCAAGCCCGTCATGTAGCGATACAGGTTCACCAACTTGAGGGCGTTGGCGCGGCCCTCGGCGGAGATATCCCCGGGATTGCAGGACGAAACGCTGCCGCTCCATGTGCCTTCACTCAGATCTGCCCGGTCCGCCTTCCAGCGAGCGCATACATTCGCGGCTCCGTCGGTGACGCAGCCCGGGGGAAAGCTGCCGCCCACGCCGCCCGTGGCAACTCCACCGCCGCCACCGGTATTCGCCCCGCCGGTCGCAGCGCCCCCGGTGCCCGTCAGCCCCGAGCCGCCGCTGCCGCCGGTCTGTGCGCCTCCACCCCCATCGACAGGTCCACCGCCACCGGAGCCCGAGCTACTGCAACCAAGGACCGCGACGAAACACAACGAGAGGAGCTTTTGCACGTTTCCAGTTTAGCACAGCCGGAGTGGCCGAATTGTTCTACTCGGTGGTAGCCGGTGGGTCGCTTAGCCCGATGCGCCGTGCGACGCTCTGGTCAGCGACAAGGTACACACGCTCTTTGGGCAAGATGAGATCTTGGTACTGTGCCGGGGTCGCGTGCTGTCGCTGCGCCTCGACGAATTCCGTGATGTCTTCGACGTCGACAAATCCGCTTCCACCCGGCGGCGCCACCCATTTTGGACACGAATCCTGGCGCAAGTGCACGGCGCCCCTGGAGCTGCTGGGCGTTCGCGACGGCGAGCACCACGTCATCGGCAGGATCCAAGCCGGAACACCCCTCTTGGTAGATGCCACTACCGGCGAGCTCTCGAGCATCGACTTGGGTACAGCGTGGTTCGACGTTCATCGCGACGCCGAGCTCGCGCTACGCACCGAGGATGCTACCGAGTACTGCGGCCCGTAGTCGCAGCTAGCCACCCATGGACTCTTGAATTTGGGGTCGGTTCACTGCTCGGCCCAAGGCCACTACTCTCGACTATGGGGTGGCCTGTCCGTCCAGAACAAAGTGGTCCGTCGCCCTGAGGTAGAGGGGAGTTCTTCGTCGGCAGCGCGTTGGTTGGGGAGAAAGTCCAGCTCAGGCTGTCTGAATCGACTATTCGCGGTCGTGGCTTGTCGGAAGACGAGGAAACCAAGAACGGGCTGTCTGAATCGACTATTCGCGCTCGCAATGGCGCATAGGTGGAGGTCCGTTGGCGGGGCGCAATCGCCGTGACAAGGTCGTGGCCAGCTTTCGCTGGACGCCTGGAGCGAGAGTAACGCGCTCACCGCCTCTGGACAGCCGTTGATTGGCTTTCTCAGGTCAACCTTGTGGGCTGCCGGAGTCTGGAGGTTTTCTACGCCACGGTTTGCGCTGCCTTTCGATGGTTGAGCTCGTATACAGAGCCGTCGCGCCACAACGCGAAGAGCACGCCAGCTAGTTTGCGGGCCAACGCCACGGTAGCGATGAATTTGCCACGGCGTTGCTCGATTTGCTCTGCCCACTTGGACATTGGGTCGTTGGGCCGTGTACGCCGAAAGGTCCACGCCGCCTGCACCAAGTTGGTGCGCACCATCGCCGGTCCGGCCTTGGTGATCCCGAGCCGTTGCTGACGATCGCCGCTGGATTTCTCGCCCGGAGTCAGCCCAAGAAAGGCTTCGACAGAGTGAGCGCTCGGAAAACGTGTCCTGTCGTCGAGTGCTGCCACAAAGCGCATGCTGGTTGCCGGACCGATACCGGGCACCGTCATGAGACGCTGACAGACTGGGTCCTTCTTCGCCAGGGCCCTGAGCTCCTCGTTGGCTTCCTTGATCTGCACGTTGAGAGCTTCGATGGCCTGCAAAAGACGCTCGACGTGCTGCGGCAATCCATCGGGATGAGCGAGGGCTGCAGCGCGGAGGCGTGTGGGCAAGGTCGTGGGCTCGCCGGAGCACATTTTCAACAGTTGCGTACGCCTCCAGCCTTGCACTGCATTTGCCAATGCCGTGCGTGCACCAAGCAGTTGCTCGCGCATTGCGCACATCGTGCGTCTGTCGCGAGCCTGCTCCGCCGGGATGTGCACCGATGGCAAGTCGATACGGCACGAGACTTCGCTGAGGACCTGCGCATCGCGCCGGTCGGTCTTGATGCCTCGAGCCCCGACCCCCAAACTGCGCACCAACGTTGCTGGGACCACACGCACCTCGTGTCCACATTCCAGAGCCCAGTCGGCGACTCGGAATGCTTCCGAACACGTTTCCAGTACAATTCGGCTCTTGGGCTGGTGCTGAAAGAAGCACATCAAACTGCTGGTCGCGATCCTCTTCTCCAGCAGAATTCCTTCGTCCGCGGCCCGCACACACACCTGCGATTGTTTTCCACCCAGATCGACTCCAATATGCTCCATGGCTGTCTCCTCTAATCACTGCGCCTTTGAGCGCGTCTGTTGATTGAGGCCCGGTTTCCGGTGACCTCGTTAATGAGGAGACAGCCACTGTCGCCTCGCGCAAAGCCATCGCTCGCGCGTCCGGCGCCCAAGCGAACACCGTATGCAGAACGGCCACCATGGCAGCCCTCCGCATCCGAAAGACGCCTCGGCGGCTACCTACCAGGTCACGAGCCACCCCATCACATCTCCTGGGGCCACGGGCGGCCTCGGTGCGAATCGTCGCCAGGTCGTTCAGCGTACCCAAACTCGGTGCAGCGTGTCCGGGCTGGTGGGCAGGTAGTCGTCAACCTCCCAACGAGTTCCAGTACCTCGCACTCCCCAATGGTACGTACTGTCTTTGAAGAAGGGGTACTCCGTCATGGCCTTGTCACCTCGAGCGCAGAAGCCATCAGTCGCGTTCTGCGGGAGCTTGGCCGACCCGCCGCTCGTGCTCAAGTTTGTCGAGCTGTTGGTAGAGGCTTTTGGATCGCAACCAGCACCCTTTGCGAGCGAACCGTCTTTGATGTAGTCGTTCACGACTTTGGCGTTGTTCTTGAAGTGAATGACCCGACTGTGCGCGGAAGTTCTTGCGAACCAGCGCGTCTCACTGAACTGAATATCCTTCATCAGTGATGGAACGACGTGTCCCCAGCTCTCCGGGTCCGAGGACTCGTCTACGCCGAGGGTGGAGCTCTTTTTCAAGGGCAGCCTGCTAAACATGTTGTTCAACTGTGGATTTGTGGCCGCTTTGTGCACGTAGTTCAGCACCAGCATCCAGCCGCCGCCTTGCGACTCATCACATTGGGCCAACATGACTTTCCTCGGCCCGGGGCCATCGATGTCCACGAAGTAGCGCCCGGACTTGGCGTCCTCGGGCAGCGAGTTGCAGTTGCGCACTGCCGAGCAAACCTTGGCCACACATGCGGCCTGTTTGCAATCTGCGGACTTGACACAAGGCTCTCCCAGCTTGCAGGGCGGATTGGCGCAGACGCTCGTAGCTGCATCACTACCCGCGTCATCCACCCCGCCTGTTCCGCTGCTGCCGCCGCTCCCGCTTGCACCGCCCGCGCCGCTACCGGCTTGCCCACTGGAGCCGGCGGCGCCGCCCGCAGGCTGTCCGGCCGAACCCGATTGGCCACCCGTGCCTGCGTCCTGGCCGCCCGAGCCGGAACTGGCGCCCGACCCGGCTTCGTTAGCAGCGGTGAAGTCGTCGCCAGAGCAAGAGCAGACCCACAGCCCAATCGACAACACCGGGAGAAAGCGAAGCATCCGGCATTATACTGCAATTGCCAACGATCCGGCAGCAGTCAAGAGCTACTCACGAGGAGAGCGGACCCAAGCGGGAGCGGCTGGGCCTCCAACGCCGCAACCCAGCGACATCCCGTGGGATCTCAGCGCCTCCGGCAAGAGTCGAACTTGCGACCAATGGTTTAGGAAACCACTGCTCTATCCACTGAGCTACGGAGGCTGGGTTGGCAGCGGGGGACTTTGTGCCGAACCCTGGTCGTGGTCAAGGGTGAGCAGGGCTGGGGTCTGGCGTCGCGCGAGGTGCAGCGCCTCATGGGCGGGCATGGAAGATTCAGCGCTCTGGAGGCGTCAGTAGGCTTTCTGCCAAGGCGTACTCCGAGTGCCTGGAGCGAGGGACAGCTCTGCCATCAATGTAGATCGTGGGAACGCTGGTGGCTTTCGGGCCCAGCCCCAGATCGGCGCGAGCCACGACAACGTCGATGTACGCCGAGCAGAGTGCGACGGAGAGCGCCGTGCCCAGAGTGCGTGGGCAGCGTGGGCAGGAGCCGCTGACAGCGACTGAAAGCCCGCGGTTGGTTCGAAGGTTTTTCAGGAGCGATGCTGTGGCGGGCGTGTCGAGATCTGCATGACCCCGTGCCAGATCACGCAAGAGGATGACGAAAGGCTCCAACAAGCGCCCTTCAATGGGGCCAATGAAGGTGATTTCACCGTGCGAGCTGTCGCCCTGAACGCTCGTTCGCGGACACGGGCAGTCTTTGCAGCGCGCGGCCATGAAGTTCAACCACGGCGCCATGCTAGCGAGACGCGCCATGGGTTGGCTGAGTTGCCCCGAGCGGCTGCGCTCCACGACATGCACGAGGGCGCCTTCGATGGCGAACAGGTCTTCGACGCTGAGCACCCGGGCACTCTAGCCGACACCGCTGTGCTACGCTTAGCCACAACATGCGATGGACAAGCTTGTCGCTACTGACCGTCGTGGTGGTCGCCTGCAGTAGCGACGACGACGCCGGGCCGCCCGGGTCACCCAAGCCGGACGCGTCGAAACCCGACGCTTCGGCCATCGACGCCGCGGCCGCCGACAGCGGCAGCTGTTGGGCTGGCACGTCACCCTGTTTCGGGGAGTGCGTGGATCTCTCCAACGACCCAAAACACTGCGGTGGTTGCGGCGTGCCGTGTGCGCCTTCGGAGGTTTGCGGCAACGGTGTCTGTTCGTCGACCTGCCCTCCGGGGACCACGAACTGTGACGGTGCTTGTGCTGACTTGTCCCAAAGCACGACCCATTGCGGCACCTGCGGCAACGCCTGCGTGGCCGGCATCTGCGATAGTGGCAAGTGTGGCTGCGCCGATGGCGCCAAGACCGGTGACGAAACGGACGTGGATTGTGGCGGTAGCTGCGCGCCTTGCGGCGCGATGAAGGCTTGCGCGCTCAAGTCGGATTGCAGCAGCTCGCTCAGCTGCATAGAAAACGTGTGCTGGCCGGCACCGCCCATCGACGCCGACTTGGTTGGGTACTGGCGATTGGAGGGTGGCGCCAAAGACACTTCGACTCAAAACAACGACGGCACGGTCTACGGATCGACCTTCGCGGCTGGAAAGGTGGGCCAGGCCGTCGAGATCAGCAACGGCAATTGCGTCGCAATACCCGATTCGAACAGCCTCGACGCCGCCGCAGCCACGACCTTGACCATCATGGCCTGGGTCCGTTTCGACGGCGGCTGCTCTGGAGATCGGGGAATCATTTTCAACAAGGAATACGCCTACGAAGTCGGCGTGACCTGCGCGGGCACGAGCCAGTTCCAGGAGGCGATCAACACCTCCACGACACCGTGGGGTTGGGAAGGCACTGGGAAGATGCCCGTTGCGCAGTGGGTTCATGCGGCCGTGACCTGGGATGGAACGACCGTCCGTCACTACCTGGACGGAGTGGGGGGCTACACTCGGACGCTGAGTGGCGCGCTGGTCAATCGCAGTACCGGCGTCGGCATCGGTTGCCGCGGCGTACCTGGGGACGCCTCGACGGCGGGGACGTCGTTTTGGGTTGGCGCGATCGATGAGTTGGCGATGTACAAGCGCGCGCTATCTGCCGCCGAGTTGAGCGCCTACGTAGCCGCAACGAAGTGAAGGCCGGCTCGCTCAGCCGGTAGGAGTCGGCGTTGCTTCTTCCGTCTCTAGTCGGTGCAGACCGCTGATGCGACAAAAGGAGCGTAGGGCAACCTCGTCTTCCCGTTTCAACGCCAAGAACCTGAGAGCAGTCACGCCGTCTTGTCGGCGCACGACTTCCGCTTTGGTCTCGACGGCGTATCCAATGGGCAATTCGAAATAGACTTCCACTTCGCTGCCGACCTCGAGGGCGAGTTCCGCTCGGATGGACAGCCCCCCGCGAGAAACGTCGTGGGCGGGTGCGGGCTGGGAGAGGGCGGCGGCTTCCACCATCACCGGCTGCTCCAAGGGTGCGCGCCGATGACTGCGCCGATCGACCGAGCCATTGTCACTGGACTCCGAATCGCCGTCAGTCATGTGGATCCTTTCATTCACTTTGCGTACCAGCCGCTCATTCCAACGATTTCCAACACCTATGCATTCCTAGTTGCCCTGCTGCTGTGCAAAGATTTCACAGTTAACGAGACCCATGCGTCACACTCGCCTGTTCGCTATCCGCATGCAATTGTCATGAAAACGCCGATGTATGTGCTTCGCTTACACTCATTTCTCGCAGCTCCGGACTATCCTCTGACGCCATGACTCGCAGAACGAACGACCGTTTCGAAGTGTGGTTGCCCGTGAAGGTAGACGCGCTGCGCGAAGGTATTGCCATCACGCATGATGCGAGTAGCACTGGCGCCTTGATGCTGACCGCCAGCACGTTGGATGAAGGTGCTCCTATCGAGGTTGCCATTAAGTTGCCGGGTCAAGACGTCCCGAAGCGGGTGACGGGGCGTGTCGTGCGCGTGGAAGACAACAAGGAGGACCCCCATGGCCTCTGGCCTCATCGCATGGCGATTGAGTTCGACGAGGCCGTGCCCGAGTTGGAATGGGTGGTTGGCTCCTCCGCGCAGCCCGAGCGGCGCGACCGCCCGCGCTGACGCCGGGCACTTTTCTTGCGGGACTACTGCGGCACGACGCCGCAAGTAATCTTGGCGTCGGCAGCGTCCTTGTTGTTGCCGTCGTTGCACTCCGCGATCTGGTTATCCGGGTCGACAACCGCGTAGATCAATACGGATAGGCCTGGCGGGAAGCTGCTCATACTCGGGTTGACGTTGACGCTGGTTGCCGGCGCGATGGAACCGGCAATGGTTTCGTCGTGAATGGGCTGTCCGCCGGCGTTTGGATCACCGGCGTAATAACGAACCAGTACGTTGCTCGCGGGCGCAGACCCATCATTGAAGACCTTGGTGGGCACTTTGGGTACCACGCCTGGCGGGCACCCGGTGGGCACGCCGATTTCCACGCGCAGGTCGGGCTGCTTGCCCTGGGCTTGTACTTGAGCCTCGAGTTCGTTGTTGGTTTCGATGCACTCTCGGGCCAGGTCGCCGTCGTCGACAACTACTCGAACCTTGTCTGGCAGCACCCCCGGTGAGTTGTTGACGGCGTCATAGCTCGCGGTCAGCAAGATCACGTCCCCTGGCTCCAAGCTGTTTGAAATAGTGAGGGTCAGCGGCGCAGGCGTTCCGTCCATCAACGGTTCCGAAAGCGCGGGCGTGGTCCAAGTGCCGTGGAAGCTGACCACGATACCGGGCCCGACTCGCAAGTCTCCAATGTTGGCGATCTGGACAGTGATGTCGAGCTTGTTGGAGAGCTGGCCGCAAACAGCGTCTGGGCTCGATACCTGAATTGCCTGTACGGTCAGATCTGGCGCGACTCCGAAGGAGCGCGGGTTGCTCCGATACGTGTTGTAGAGGCGACCATTGTAGCTCATCCAGCTTTCCGGTTCGAAGACGGGGATCTGGCCAGACTCGGTCACATTGGTCACGTGGTAGGCGTGCTGATTCCACATGCGTCGTGCGGAAACCCAAAGATCGCTCTTGTCGCCCCAGACCTCGATGCCCGCGTTGTATTGACTAGTCTTCTTCTCGGAGCAGAAACCGCTCTCGGTCGTGGTGGCGAACACGATTTCAGCGTTGCCGTCGTTGTCCACATCCGCGACCACCGGATACTCGACGCGGGTGCGGCTTTCGGAAGGTTGCTCGAAGTACACCGTACCATTGAGGCCGTCGTAGACACGGAAGTTGCACTCGTCGTTGTAGATGACCTCTGCCGCACCGTCGCCGTTGAAGTCGAAGACACTCGACCCTGTGACCCGGCTGGAGTCATCTTCGGTCTTGCGCCGCCAACCGTTTTGCAAACACACGCATGCGCTGGTGCTCTCGTTGCAGGCGAACTTCGTCGTGTCGCCGCAATCCGAGTCCTTGAGACAGCTTGCGCTGGGTGGGGTTCGGGGCTTGTTGGAGTTGTCATCCCCAGTGGCAGTCCAGGCTGGGCATTCCGTGGCCGTCGCTTGCAAATCGACCACGACGTAGGCCGCGGAAAAGGCGCTGCCGATCTCCGGAAACCCGTCGCCGTCGAAATCGTCGACGTTGGGTGCTCCTCCGTTGGAGCCCTGCCCGATGGCGATGTCCACCCTCAACGCGCCGGTCTGGCCGTTCAAGACGTAGAGCCGGCCGTTGGAAATGCTGATGACCTCTGCCACGCCATCCAAGGGGTTGGTGGGTCCCGGCTCCTTGGTTTGGTCCGTCCCCAATACGTCCGCCACCGCGCAGAAGCCACGTCGGTTGGCATTCGGGATCTTCGTTGCGCCGTTGACGGTCTGTCCATCCCAAACCGTGACCAGCTGCCCATCGCAGAAGGTCTTGGTTTCGCCCGTCTCCCCGCCGACGCAGTCAGCGCGCTTGGTGATTCCGGCCGAAGGAATTGGCATGCGATAGGTCGTGGTGCCCGCGGCAATTTCTTGTTTCGAGTCGCCAATCAAGTTTGCGACACATGACACCGGGCCTTGCCCGTTGGAGCCGTTTTGGCCCGTGCCTTCGAAGACGTCCAAGAACTTGAGTTGCTTGGTGGTCGCGTCTTTCTCGAGAGTGAACACGGTACGTCCGACCACGATCTCCGACAGGCCCGCATTGTCAATGTTGGCTAGCGTCGGCGCCGGGTTGGAGCCGCCGAGGTTTCGCGAGGCGCTCGTTGCGACTAGCACGCCCAAGTTCGAGTAGATCCTGACCGCCCCATTGTGCCCGCTGCCCTCGGTGATGGTGACGATCTCGGGCGTGCCATCGTTGTCCAGATCACCCACGGCCACGCTCGCCGTCGAGTCCAGGTCGGCGCTGGAGCAGCTGCAATTCGCGGGCAGTGCGTCGCCTTCGCTCCACAGGGTGCCGCCGCAGTTCGCGAAGAAATCGTCACCTTTCTTGGGGCCACCCCCATGGATAGCGCGCAGCACGCCATTGGAAGTGAAGTCATGGTTGCAGAAGGTGGTGAAAATGATCTCAGGGAAGTCTCGTTCGTCGATTAGCCCGTCGCCGTTGTCGTCATCCAAGTTCGCCACCAGGGGCACCATCACAACCTGAGTGGAGTTTTCGAAGGGGCTTCCCACCGCTTTCGGATTGGCGAAAGTGCCGCCCCAGGTGATTTCGTTGGTCGGTAGGACGTTGGCGAAGGGCTCCGGGGGGAGGGAGCAAGTCGGCGCGACGCCGGTGCCCTGACACACCCCGGCTTCGCATTCCGTAAACGCGGGGCAATCCCAGTCGTCTTCGCAGGGACAGTCGGCTGCGCCCTTTCCGTCGTCCGCGCAGACACTCTGGTAGTAGGGTGAGCCGCTCTGGCAGCTGAACTTCTTGGTGAAGCCGCTGCCGTTCTGCTCGCATTCCAAGAGGTCTTGCCCCGAGCATTGGCGGGTTTCCGGCGTGCAGGCGTCATCTACACAGATGGTGCCGTCGCAGTATTGACTCTCCGGGCATTCGACGTCGTCTTTGCAGCTGATGTCCTCGCAGAAGGCGCCACCGTCGACCATGACGCACTTCTCAGTCGCTTTGCAGCCCAGGGAGGTGCAGTCGTTGGGCACGCAACCAGCGGACCCATCCACGACTTCGCAGTGCTGTTCTTTTGGACAGTTTTGAGTGGCGCATAGGTCGGCGTCGAAGCCGCCACCGGAGTCACCGGCGCCGCCGTCGGTGTCGATGATTGCGCCCGTACCACCAGTGTTGCCTGCGCTGCCAGATGCGCCCGCGGCTCCCGCTGCGGCGGAGCCGCCACCGCTTCCGTTTGAGACTTCAGGGTCGCCGCCACAAGCCGGGATGGCTAGGGCAAGGGCTCCACCAAGAGCGACGACTATGCGGACAGTATTGCTCATCCTTCGATAGTATCGAGAAGTCGCCAAGCTGCCACCCCATCCGGTGCATCTACTTCCGCTACCACAACACCGAGGCGGAGAAGGTAGGACAGTTGCCCACACTTCGCGCCACGATGGGTTTCGCGGTAAGCTCGGCGTCCATGCGTCGAACTGGAGTTGGATTGCGGAGGGGTTACTGGGCGTTCGCGGGGTTGTTGCTCGCCTGCGGTGCGGGTGAAATCAGCGGCGACGGCAACGGAGGCGGTAACGGAAGCGGCGGCAGTCTGAACTTCGGCGGCTTCGGCAATGTGGCCGGCATCAATGGTTGCCCGGGCGTGGTGTGCTGCAATGACCAGGGCGAAGTCGTGCAGGCCATCTGCAGCGGGGGCAAGGTCTGCCCGGATGGCTATTCAGCCAGTTGCGGCGGCGGTGGCTATGCGGGCGTCCCAACCACGGGTGGCACGGGTGGCGGCAGTACTGGTGGAACGGGTGGAACCGGTGGCACCACCGGTGGAGCCGGAGGCATGGACGCGGGCAACGACGCGGCGGCGGATGCCGCCACAGGCGGCAGCGCAGGCGCCACTGGCGGAACCGGCGGTACCAGTGGTGGCAGCGGCGGCACGGGCGGTGGTGCGACAGGAGGAAGCTCCGGCACCAGTGGCGGAAGCGGAACCGGCGGCGCGCCCCAAGACGCGGGGTCCGACTAGCTCAGCTGCGCTTCAGAGCGGCTTCTACTGCCGCGACCAGAGCAGCCGGGCTGTAGGGCTTCTGTAGGGCTGCATGCGATGTCGAGGACGGCGGGCTCGTCATCGATCACCAGCAAGCGACCACCCTGTAGGTCAGCAGCCACTAGCGCCGGCGGTTGAGACACAAAACGCGATCGCCCGGAGACCGGCAGGTACACCCGGTACCTCGTTCCTGCACCCAACTCTGACGAAAGCTCGATTGCGCTCCGGTGGGAGCGAACAATTCCCAAAGTGGCAGCGAACCCCAGTCCCCGCCCATTCGTTTTGGTACTGAAGAATGGGTCGAATACCCGCGCCGCCGTTTCCGCCGCCACCCCGGTGCCAGTGCTGCCATCCTCGTTGATCGTCTCTACGGCGAAGTCCGTCGTGAAGCGCTGCGTCAGCTCGTCCAGTCGAAGCCCGAGCACCCGACAGGCCGCGGGGTTGGCGTGCAAGATCGCCCCGTCGGCGGCGACGCGTACGACGCCCCCCGGCATCGCTTCGAGAATTCGCCGCGTGAGCTCCTGCTCCAGGCACTCCGCTGGAGGCGGCGTGGGCGCTCCGGTGGGTTGGGCGAGGACATGCTTTTTCACAGATTCTTACAATCTAGGCGAGATTGAGCGGAGATTGCGAAGACAATCGCTCATGGTGGCCGCCATCGAGGCCGTCGACAACCCCGCTCGCCATCACTAAGTTGAGCGGGCATGCCGCAAGCCGCACCTCGCCCGCCTGGCCCGACTCCCGAGCCGGATCCCCGCTCGCCGTCGTGGCGTGGCTGGCTGACGCTTGCGGTCCTGCTGGCGTCGTTTTGGGGGTGGCAGTACTTCGCCAATCGCCAGGTATCTCAACCGACGGTTAGCTACTCAGCCTTCTACAGGCTCGCGGAGCAGGAGCAGTTGGAAAGCGTTGTGCTCCAAGGCAATCGAGTCACCGGTGTGCTCAAGAGTGAGCAGTCCGTCGATGGTGCCCGCGTCAAGAAGTTCCAAACGACTCTGCCCGTTGTCAAAGATGACGAACTACTTCCCCTGCTGCGCGGCAAAGGTGTCAAGGTGGAGGCCCGCAGCGAAGAGCAGCCTCTCGCCTTGCAGTTGATTCTCAGCATTCTGCCCTGGGTACTGATCATCGGTGTGTGGGTGTGGCTCTCCAGGCGCGCCCAGAAGATGATGGGAGGCGCCAACCCCCTTGGCGGAATGTTGAAGGGCAAGTCGCGCAGATTCGAGCAAGAAGGGGAGGTGCAGGTCACCTTCGAGAACGTTGCAGGCCTCGGTCCGGCCAAGCAGGATCTGAGGGAGATCGTCGAATTCCTGAAGGAACCCGACCGCTTCCGGCGGCTGGGAGGGAAAGTGCCCCGCGGCGTGCTCCTGGTCGGGCCGCCCGGGACCGGTAAGACCCTTCTCGCCCGTGCTGTCGCTGGTGAAGCCGGAGTGCCGTTCTTTTCCATCAATGGCTCTGAATTCATCGAGCTATTCGTCGGGGTTGGAGCCTCCCGTGTTCGGGAGCTGTTCGAAGAAGCCAAGAAGGTCGCGCCAGCAATCGTGTTCATCGACGAGATAGATGCGGTGGGGCGTTCCCGCGGAGCGGGCCTCGGCGGCGGGCACGACGAGCGCGAGCAAACCCTGAACCAGCTTCTATCCGAGATGGACGGTTTTTCTCGCAACGACCTAACCATCGTTTTGGCTGCCACCAACCGTCCGGATGTCTTGGATTCGGCGCTACTCAGGCCAGGTCGTTTCGATCGTCGCGTTATCGTTGATCGCCCGGAGCTAGCGGCCAGGGAGGCTATCCTGCGTGTCCATACTCGTGACAAACCTCTGGGGGACGAAGTGGACCTGGCGGAAATGGCTCGCTCGACGCCAGGTTTCTCCGGCGCAGACCTGGCGAACCTGGTCAACGAAGCTGCCCTCGGCGCGACTCGGCGCGGCGCGCAGACCATCGAGAAGGCGGATTTCAGGGCGGCTTTTGACAAGGTCGTGCTGGGAGATCCTCGGGAGACGAAGCTAGATCCCGACGAAAAACACCGCGTTGCCGTGCACGAAGCTGGGCACGCAGTCGTCGCCCATTTTTCACCCGGCGCCGAGCCCCTTCGGCGCGTCAGCATCATTCCACGAGGCATGGCCTTGGGTGTGACTCAGCAAACCCCAGCTGGCGAGCGCCACATCATGACTCAGGAAGAACTGGAGAGCCGACTTCGAGTTCTGATGGGCGGGTATGCGGCGGAGAGTGTCGTATTGGACGGCATTTCCAGCGGCGCCGCCAACGACCTGCAAAAGGCCACGGAACTAGCCTTCAAGATGGTCGCGCACTTCGGAATGAGCGACCGCGTGGGTCCCGTCTACCATGAGCACAAGACCGAACACCCCTTCTTGGGTCAGGTGCTCGCAACCGAAGGTGGTACGAGCGACGCAACCGTGCATGTCATCGAGCAAGAGACCCGGGAGTTTCTGGCGCGTGCGGTGGAGGGTGCCAAGAGTATCGTGCGGGAACAGCGAGATGCCATCGACCGGCTGATCGAGGCTCTAGTTCGGGAGGAGACTCTGGAGCGCGAGCAGCTGACCGAGATCCTGGGAGAGTGCTTGCAGGACCCACCCGAGAAGCCCACCCTTGTCCAGGGGGGCGTGGCCAGTGGCTGAGGCGGTGAAGAACGTATTGGTGGGGTTGGACGAGAGTGCTGCCAGCGAGGCAGCACTGTTGCAAGCCTTGGAACTTGCGGCGAGCCGCGGGGCTCAGGTCGTCGCGGTGCACGTTGTCGGCGGAGGCTACGACCCGTTCAAGACGATCGAATACGGCGTCCACGAGCAGCTCGTCGATACGACGGAAGCAGCAAGGCGGTTCGAGGAGCGCGTGCAGCAGTTGGTTCAAGCCTGGCAAGAGGAGCGCGCCGCTGGCGCACCCAAGTTGATCACGGAGGTCCTGGCAGGTCCTCCCGGAAAGGCTCTGGCCAGCGCGGCGGGACGCCACGATGCGGACACAGTCGTGGTCGGGAGTCGCAATCGAAGCAAATTGTCACGCGCCGTGTTGGGTTCAGTGGCGGAGTGGCTCCTGCGGCACGCCGGCTGCGCCGTGCTTGTCGTGCGTGCGAAACCAGACGACAAGAGCTAAGCGACTCGGTGAGCCGAAGCTTCAGTTCTCGAGCGTGCCTTCGGTCGAGATTTCGTAAAAGCTTCGGTAGGCCTTCTTCTTCGAGCGCCACTTGAAGTGGTCGAAGCTGCTGAGCACCGTTGCAGTGCGGTGCCCCTCGAGTTGAGCGGGGTGGCGCTTGCCCTGGTCGAGGTAACAACGAATGAAAACGCTCGTCTCGTTGGACGGAAGTGAGCCGATGTTGCGAACCCACTTCGGCCAAACCTCCGGCTTGAGCAAGTACTGCTCGACGTTGGAAACGTAGAACGCGTTTACTGGCAGCTTTCGTCGCTTTAGCTCTTCGGCGATGCGGGGCAGGGCGTGGTCGCCGGCGAAGTCTCCGACCACTGGCACGATGCGGTTTTCTTTCTGCATCTGCCTCACGAAGACGAAGCTTTCATGGTTCGCAAGAAAGCCACCAAGCCTGCCCTTCGGGTCCTTCTGAAGCAGTAGCGCCTGCAGAGTCGGGTACGTCCGTCCATTCTCTTCGTGCAGCTCGAAAGCCAGCGAGAGCCCTTGATCGAAGAAAGCGCGCTGTGCGATCTGGAGGGATTTGTGGTCAGCGGCGGAGAGCTTCACGCCCCAGGAAGAAATGCGCTTTCGAACTGTGGAGACGCTTTGGACGAATCCCTTTTCTGACTTGGGCAGCCCAGCGACCTTCTCGAGGATCCCCTTGAGATTCTCACCCTCGGCCGCCGTATCCCTCGAGGCTCGACCCGTGAGTGCGGCCAAGAACTGGAAGCGATCCTTCGCACCCTCGAATAGCGCTTTGTACCAAAGGTGCTGTAGCGCGTTCGCGCGACGGATGTCAATGATGAAGGCCAGCTCTGGTTTAAGCAGCGCCAGGTAGCTGAAGTTCTGCTCCGGTCCTACTCCCAGATACGCGCCGCCGTGCTTGCTACGCTTGTCGAGGGCGGGTGCGACCTGCAGATAGCTGGTCTCGTTCGAAACGTGATTGTCACTGAAGAAGTATTGACCGGTCTCGGAGGCTTCTTCGAATAGCTTCGCGAACTGCGCGTTGGACAGCGCGTGCTTGGACGCCTTCGGCTCAGCCGCAGCTGCGCTCGGGGCGGATGAGGCGGTGCTCAGCACCCGTGTGGGCGCCGAGCCTGTGGTCGCGCTGCTCCGGCCCGCGGGCGCGTCGTCGCAGCAGAGCAGTGGCAGTGCGCAGCAAAAAACTGCGAAGCATCGGAAAGAATGGGTCATTTCGAAATGAAAACGCCTTTGGCCCGCGGGCAGATTCCCGAGGGGCGGCGGAACTCCCCGGGCGCTATGCTGTCTTTCTGCCATGGGCCTTCGCTCGATGCTCGCCGTTTTCAGCTCGATTGGGCTGCACCTGGCCGTCCTGAGCGTGCTTTCCGGAGCTCCCGCAGTCGCCCAATCTGCGGCACGCTCTGCCGAGAGCCGCGACAACTGGCGGGGCGACACGGTCGACGTAGAGACCCTGCTGGCCCAACAGTCCGATCTGAAGAGCCAGGCCCCCGGTACCCGCCCGTCACTCCCCGCTCACGCTGTTGCCAAACCGGCGGCGCCGCCCTCACCCGAGCCGACGCCCGCCGTGGAAAAGGAACCCAAGCCGAAGCGCCCGCCTGGGCCCGCCCAGTCAGAGTCCAAGCTGGCGGAAGCGCCGTCCAAACCACAAGCGGACCCACCTCCGCAGCGTCCCAAGTCCCCGCAGCCACCGGTGGATATGCCTCGCCCCAGGAGTGGGCCGGCCGCCGCAAGCGCCTCGACTGACCAACCCGAACCCGCCGCGGATGGTGATGCGGGGGCTGCGCCCAAGAGCGGGAGCGTGACGGATTTGCCACCTGGCGTGCGCCGCTTGGACAAAGCCTTCGTGCGAGCAATCACAGCTGCAACCCACCGCGATCCATACTGGCGTCAGCTGCCGGCGGGGCCCGTAGGATCGGTGCAGGTGCGCCTGTCCGTGGACGAGGAGGGCAAGCTCGGTGAGATCATCACGGAGCCCGAGACGCCAGTCGAGGCGATGACCCGTCTGCTGGAACGGACTCGCGCCATGCTGTTGCGGGGTCGCTTTGCGGTCCCGTCCGGGCACGGTGCCGGCAAGATCGAACTATCGATCGACGTCCTGCTTCGAGACGACCCCCGCGCAGAGGATGAGGACAATCCCCACGCGGCCGTGACTCTCGGCTTCGATCCCCCCACGGCAACTCACTCCGGGCGTGCCTACTTCTTGCTCGCGTCGGGTCGCTACTTCGAAGCGAAAGTCGCGCTAAAGTAGGCAATCCATCGAGCCAGCCTCCGCCGCACGCTGCAGAGCGTCACTTGGAGCAAATAGGCCGGCCTGGTAGCTAGCGTGCCATTTGCTGAGCCGCCGCAGCACCACCGGCAAACCGCGGCTTTCCGCCCACCTTAGCGGACCGCCGCGATAGGCGGGGAATCCGTATGCCAAAATGGCGGCTACATCCACGTCGCCGGGACGACTCACGATGCCCTCGGATAGTGCGCGCAGCGCTTCATTGACCACCGGAAACAACAGGTGGTCGACGATGTCCTCTGCAGAGAGCTCGATCGGCTCAGGTCTGCCGGCGATTTGCCGAGCCTGCTCGACGAAGCCCTGCAGAGCGTCGTCCCGCTCTGCGCGGCCAGTGTCGTAGCGGTAGTGCCCCGCGCCGCTCTTTTCGCCCAGCCTGCCGGCTTCGGCGAGCAGCCGTCGCAGTGCCGAGCGATACGCGCGACCCGAATAGGCCGCATCCAGCACGGCCCCCGCTTTGACTCCCACATCAATGCCCGCGAGATCACTGACTCGACAAGGGCCCATGGGCATACCGAACTCCTCCAGGGCCGAGTCGATTGCGTAGGGGTCGACGCCGCGATCGATCAACAACCCACAGGCTTGGGAATAGGGCATGAAGATCCTGTTGAGCAGGAATCCCGGGCAGCTGCGCACGAGCACTGGCGTCTTGCGCATGCGCTTGGTCAGTCGAACCGCATCTGCGAGGGCGGCCGGAGAGCTCCGGTCGTCGCGGATCACCTCCACGAGCTTCATGATGTGCGCCGGGCTGAAGAAGTGCATTCCGAGGATTCGCTCTGCCTCGACACCGGCGTCATGCAGGCGAGTCAGAGACAGAGTCGACGTATTCGTGGCGATGGGCACGTCCGCGCCCAGGATGCCGCTGAGTCCCCCGATCAGAGTACGCTTGAGCTCCACGTCCTCGGTGACCGCCTCGATGACGAACTCTGCGCGGCTCAGGGACGACAATTCCGAGCTTGCGCTCAGCCGCTGCTTTCGCGCGTCAGATTGCTCGGCCGTGGCGCGCCCCCGCGTGGCGTCACGATCGAGTTGCTCGTGAACTTGCGTTTTTGCGCCTCGGGCTCTCGCGCCATCGCTTTCCACCAGCGTGACTTCGAGGCCGGCGGTCAGAAGTGCCGTCGCGATGCCGCGACCCATGGTTCCGCCGCCGACCACGCCGACATGCTTCAGCTCTCGTGGCTTCGGGAGGTCGGCCTTGCCCAGGGCGCGCTCGGCGAAAAATACGTGAATCAGCCCCCGTGCTGCGTCCGAGTCCAGAAGCTGGACGAACAACTGCCGCTCGCGTTCTAGCCCCGCTGCCGGTCCATGTCTCAGGCCGTGAAGTACCGCCTCGACGCAGGCGTTCATTTGTCCCTGGTTGCGGTAGCGTTTGGCGACGCGCTTCCGCATTTCCTGTGCGCAGCGTTCGGCGCCGTCGAGACTCTCGATTCGATCTTCGCGAGTCAGATTGCTGACCCAGGGTTCCGTGTTGGCTTGAAGTGACCGCGCTCGGTTGCATGCGTCATCCAGTAGTGCGTCGTCGTCGACGATGGCCTCTAGCAAGCCAGCGTCCTTGCCCGCTGAGCCCCGCAGCTCTTTGCCACTGAGCGTCATCTCCAGCGCCGTCCTCACGCCCACGATCCGGGGAAGTCGCTGAGTGCCTCCCGCTCCTGGAATCAAACCTAGCTTGAGTTCGGGCAAGCCCAGACGTGCCCGCTTGGTGCCAACGCATGCGTGGCATGCCAGCGCCAACTCCAGGCCACCACCCAGGGCGAAACCGTCGATGCCTGCTACGCAAGGCTTGGGGCTGTGCTCCAGCCGGGCGATGGCATCGAGCAAGGTTGGGCCGTCGCCAACGGCCGGGTGCTGGCCTCGCGCGATACTTTCGAGTCGAGTGATATCCGCGCCGGCAACGAAGCAGCCTGACGCGCCAGTGATCACCAAAGCGAGCACGGCTGGATCGTCGAACGCCGCGTCCAGCTCGGAGCACAGCTCGGCAACCACTGGTGCCGCGAGGGCGTTCACGGGGGGGTTGTCGATGGTGAGGATGCGGACTCCATCGCGATCCTGTCGACCCACATAGCTAGCTACGCCCGAACTCATCGCTCAGGCGTAGCATTCCTTTGTTGCTGCTGGGATCAGAGGGGGCAGATCTCGGGCGCATCGACGCTGATCCGAGCATGTCCCACGCAGAGCGAGAGCTGGCTGCCCGTGCACTCACTCGGCGATGGCGAATCCCCGCCACACAGCGCGTCCGCATCCGGATATACGCAAGCACCCTTACCGTTTTGCTGACAGCTGCCTCCTAGGCGTGTGCAGTCGCGGTAGCTGACCTGATTGCCTCCGTCGCAACCTAGGCGGATGTCGCCATCGCAGCGGTCGCCCTGCTCGATTCCGCCCTGGTCGCAGGCTGAAAACGCCCGATCCGTGCACCCCGTCGGGCTTTGCTCGGAGCATTGCGCGAAGGCGCGTGCGCAATCGCGTTGAATACTGGAGCTGCCCGTCGTGATTGACGCAACGCTCCCATTGCAGCTCACAGACGGACTGGCGTTGCTGGTGAGGCGACAGCCGTCTTCTTCGCAATGAACGTCTTCAGAGCGAGTTGTCGTGCAAGCGCGCGCGGCATCGCAGCTCGCCGCTTTGAGGGTGCAGTCCACGAAGAATTCCGCCCGCTCGTTGCGTTTTCCGAAACCGCTCAGCGGGATCGCTCGCTCCGCGGAGAACGCTGCGTCGTGGGCGCATAGGTCTACGAGGCCTTGCAGGGTCTTGCGGTCGTGTCCTTCGCTCGCCGGAATGCATGCAGCCTGCATCACGCAGGCTTGTGCGATCTGTTCCGCCGTAATGGCCGGCACGCTTGCAGGCTTTTCGGGCCAGGCTTCTTGAGCGTTGGACGCTACTGGACCCAACGGCTTGTCGGGTTGGGGCTCGTCCTTCGCCGTGCCGCATGCGGTGATGGCAGTCGCGAAAGTCATCAAGAGACCAAGTTTGAGCGCAGTCTTTTTCATGCCGTGCTTTGGGAGCATTCCCCGTGCCAAGCGATGGATTCGAGGCGGGGGCTGTCCAACAAACCTCTTTGAATTCAATGTCTTAAGTGGTTGAACCAATTGGCTCACCGAGGTCTGTGAAGGTGCAGCCGTGGCCCGGAGGCACACCCGTCGGCGTCAGCTCGTGTTGCCGCCGTGCCACACGGCGGAGCAGCCAGGAGGGTAGGGTCAGTGCGTGAGGCGCCTGCTGAAGTACGGAGCGATACTCGCGCTCGCTGGCTGTGCCGAGCGGAGCGGGGAGCCCGGTGGTGTAGCGCCGACCGTCACTGGGACGGTCGCCCAAGCCGCGCGCCCACCTGGTGCCATTTCGGCTGCCCCGCATCCATCCAGCGCGGCGCGCGGAGCCGAGCAGCCTGAGCTCGACGCTCGGGAAGTGTGGGGATCTCGCAGAGGTTGCGCAGCTGCGTTGCGGCGAGGTGCTCGTCTACCGCGCGCCGCCGACGTCGTGCGAATTGGGACCTGGAATGTGCGGTGGTTCCCAGACGGAAAGCCCGGGAAGCGCCCTGCGGCTGGCACGGACGTTCCCTGGCTGGGGTGCGCTTTGACTTGGATGGCCCTGGACGCCCTCGCGGTCCAGGAGTTCAAGGCCACGGCCAGCGCTCGCGCTCGGATCGACGAATTGCTAGCGATTCTGAAGCGAGAGACAAGCGCAACGTGGCGGCTCCGCCTCGACGATTGCCCCAACTCCGCCGGACAGCACGTTGGCGTGCTGTGGCGCACGGATCGCCTCAAGGCCAGCAAGATCCAGGTTGTCCGTGAGCTCAATCCCCACGGGAGAGCATGCAGGGACCAACTTCGGCCCGGGCTCGCCGTGTATCTGACTCGGCCCGGGAGCATCGACTTCACCCTGGTGAGTTTGCACGCCAAAAGCGGCGCCAAGCGCCGGGACTACTCCTTGCGCCAGCGCGCCGCCGCGCGCATCCGCGGCCTGTGGTCACAGCTCGCCGCAAAAAGCGGCGATCTCGACGTCGTGCTCGCCGGTGACTTCAACACCATGGGCTGCGGGCGCTGCTCGCCGCCAGTGACAGCCCAGGACGAACTGGCAGCTCTGGATCAAGCCGTTTCACCCCTCGGACGGCGCGTGGTGGCACGACCCGCATGCACCCACGCCTATCGCAGCTCCTCCGGAAGCCTCGATCATTTGATCGTGCGCCTCGACCGGGCGGAATTGGCCACCACGACACCCGCGCGGGCTTCAGGCTTCTGTGCGGTGAGCTCCTGCCGTTTCGATGGCCCCCGGCCCGCGGCCCGCCAGCGACTTTCTGACCACTGCCCGGTGCTGCTCGACCTGAACGACATTGATGCGGACCCGGCACCGACGACCCCCAAGAAACCCTGAGCCTGCCGCCACCGATCGCCCCGTTTCCGGCGTGCCTTGCCTGTGGAAGAAAAAAACAGGATTGTCGTCGGCGCTTTGGCTATCCTGAAGCTGATGCGCCGTCGGGCTCTTGCAATCGCAGCTGTGTCTGGAGCGGTGGGTTTGGCGATGACGCCGTTTGCCTGCCAGATCTACGACGAGTCTCTGCTGGAAGGCCCAGCGCCGTCGTCGGTGCCCAAAGACCAATGGGGCAGTGGCATCGGCTGGTGGTCCAGCAAGACCCCCGAGGGTTGCCTCAGCGCTGGCGTCCCCACCGCCGAGCAACGGCCGAAGAATGCGGGCGGCGACGACATTGACCCCATCTTCGTGGCCGTCAGCAGCATGGCCCTCGGGTCTCTGGACCGAAATCAGACGGCCAGCGAAGACGCGTGGCAAGACCTCGGGTTCGATCTCGATGGCCTGTGTTCAGCGTCCGAGGGTTGTGAAACGCCTCAGTTCGAAGTTCCTTGCAAGAGCATCGGAGCGTCCCCGCCGGACGGACGCTCTTGTCGGGACAACAGCTTTGGCAAGCTGGAAAACGAGGCGGTTCAACTCCAAGGCATCGGCAAAGAGTTCGGCCTGAACAACGATGGCTTCAACTGCGCGTTATGTCGCGGTGACTATAACTTCGTCATCCGGATCTCGGAGTGGAACGGCACTGACAACGATTCGAACGTGCGCATCGACCTCTTCCCTTCCCCGGGCCTCTCGGACAAGCCCACGTGGAAGTGTGACCTGACTTCACCCGAAGGGTCGTGGAAGAAGAACCCCTGCTGGACCGAGGATGATGAGTGGGTCGTGCAAGACACCGGCGTCGTGGGTGCCGACCCCATCTCCGGTAGTGCGGTGCTGAACGACCCCAGCGCCTACGTGCGAGAGGGCTATATCGTGGGCCAGTTGCCGTCGGATGCGCTCTTCTGGTTCCCCGGGGAGTCCGCGGCTCGTGCGTACCCCCTCACGATTCAGCGCGGCGTATTCGCGGGTCGAATCCTGAACAAGGATGGAAAGTACGTGATCGAGGACGGCACCATTGCTGGGGCGGCCAAGGTCTCAGACATGATCGACGGCTTTGAACTCCTGGGCGTGTGCTCCGGCCACCCCCTCTACAGCTCGGTGACCTTCTTCGTGAACGGTGGCGCCGACTCCCTCGCGACGGGCGCTGTCAGTCCCGAGGCGACCTGCGACTCGGTGAGCGTGGGGATCGGGTTCAACGCCAGGCAGGCCACGGTCGCCAAAACGAAAGTGGCCGCGACCCCCCTCCCGGGTTGTGGCACCGGCGGGCAGGGCGGCGCAGACGGCGGGCTCGGGGGCAGCTCAGGCAGCGGGGGCACCGGCGGCGGCTCTGGCGGCGCATCCGGGGGCAGCGGTGGCGGATCGGGTGGCACTGGTGGCGCGTCTGGCGGTACTGGGGGCGCATCCGGTGGCAGCGGCGGCACGCCCGCAGACGCAGGCAGCGACTGATGGCGTACTTCCTCGTCAAGAGCGAGCCCAACACCTATTCCTGGGCGGATCTCGTCCGCGACAAGAAAACGATGTGGGAGGGCGTGCGGAACTACACCGCTCGCAACAACCTCCGTGCGATGAAAAAGGGCGACCTGCTGCTCTTCTACCACTCCGTGGTTGGCAAGGAGGTGGTGGGGGTCGCCAAAGTCGCCAAGACAGCCTATCCCGACCCAACCGCCAAAAAAGGCGATTGGTCCGTCGTGGACGTTGCACCGGTAAAGGCGCTCGGTCAGCCCGTCACGTTAGCGCAGATCAAGGGCGACGCGCGCTTGGCGGACATCGCTCTGGTCAAGCAGAGCCGCCTCAGCGTGGTTCCTCTGAGCGCCGCGCACTTCCGGCGCATCTTGGCTCTAGGCAAGACCAAGCTCTGAGTTGGCGCCATCGGGTTCTTGGGCGTGCCGTACTAACGTGAGTGCGCGTCCCTGAAAGGCGTGAACCTGTCCGGCCGCTCTTTAGTCGTCGCTGCGAACGTCGTGGATGTCGATCAGCGTGTTCAGCGCTTCAATTTCGCGCTTGGCTTGGATCTCTTTCTGGCGCAGGCCTTTGAGTTCCGCCTCTATCTTGCGCTGCTCGGTCTCGAGTTCTCGCAGCTTGCTCTTCAGCTGATCACGCTCGGACTTCAGTGCTTCTAGTTCGAGGGCCACGTCGTCGCTTCCTTCCGGTTTCTGAGCGTGTACCCAGAATCCGTAGAAAAGACCACCGAGAAATGGATTTCCCTCAGAGCGCTCCTTCAATGTGGCGCAGACCCTGCGCCTCCGATTGGCGGGAGCGCCCTAGCCCCGCGAAATCATGCGGTTGCGGCCCTCGTGCTTGGCCCGATACAGCCGTGCATCTGCCCGCCCGACCAGGGTTTGAGCCGAGCGCTCTGCGGTCTCGCTCAACGACGCGACACCGCCACTCACGGTCACAGAAATCATGCGGCCCTCGTGTTGGCTCGCGTTTGCCTCGATCGTCGTTCGAATGCGACTTGCTGCGCGGACGGCGCCTGACGGCCCAACCCCTCGCAGCAACATCGCGAACTCCTCGCCACCGTAGCGGGCAAAGACGTCCTCCGCTCGAAGTTCGCGTTGAGCCAGCTTGACGACGTGGCACAGAACGGCGTCGCCGGCAGGATGACCGAAGTTGTCGTTGACCTTCTTGAAGTGGTCGATATCGAACAAGACCAGGGATAGATCAGTGCTGTGCCGATCCGCGTAGGCGAGCTCCGCGGTCAGGCGCTCGTCGAAGTGTCGGCGGTTGTACGCTCCCGTCAGAGAATCCCGGACGCTGGACTGGTAGAGCTGGCGAAACAGCGCCTCGCCGGATTGATCGACTACGACGTAGCGAAAACTGACGCGCGGCCCCAGCTGGATCATGTCGCCATCCTGAAGCCAGGCGCGTTCGACACGTTGACCCCTCACGAAGGTACCGTTGCTCGAATCGAGGTCTTCGATGAAGTGGCGTCCCGACAGTGTGGGCGTCAAGCGGGCGTGGCGGCGGCTCACTCCTGCGTCATCGAGGTGGATACTTGCGTCCGGTGCTCGCCCCACCACGGCGCCTCCTGCACCTAGGGAGAGGACCTGTCCCGCACCCACGCCGTCAGCGCGCAGAAGCACTGCCCGATCCCGGCCATCCACTGCCGCCGGGGGCTCTCCAACCTCCGTGAGGCGCGCGACGTCCGTGATTTCCTCCCACGAGTCGAGGTTGTCGCCAGGAATGTCCGAAGCGGGCACGCGCACAGCGGCCATTTCTGGCGTGGTCGTTCCCGTACTCGAGGCTGGGTAGGCAGCCGAGGGCGGCGGCTCCGGCAAGAGGGCGGAGCGCGCCCCGGACTCAGGCTGAAAGGACGGTGGCGCATAGGAGCGCAAAGCCATCTCAGAACCTCACGCTCGGAAACGGTCGTGCGGGTTTCGCGAAGTAGAAGCCTTGCAACAGGTCGCAGCCCAGCTCAATCAGCGTATCGCGCTCCTCGGCGTTCTCGACGCCCTCACCGACCACGAGCATTCCCATGTCCTGGCACAGCCTGGCCATCGACCGAATGACCTTCTGCTTCGTGGAGGAGCGGTGCACGTCGCGCACTAGACTCATGTCGAGTTTCACGACCTCCGGCTCCAACTGAGCGAAGCTGGTTAGTCCTGCGTAGCCTGCACCCAGGTCGTCGACGGCGATTCGGAAACCCATCTCCCGGAGTGCCAGTACGCGATTGCGCACGTCCTTGACCTCGTCGAGGCTCGAGCGCTCGGTGATCTCCAGCACGACTCGGTCAGCGATCTTCGACAGGGGCGCGTCTGGGTTGACCAGTGTCGGGTCAAGCAGGTCGTGGACGTGCAAATTGACGAATAGGGTTCTCGCAGCATGGGGCCGCTCCTGCGCAGGCACAGCTGCACGATCTCGGATCGCGCGGCCGAGTTTTTGCAGTTCCCCCAGGCGTTCGGCCGCGTCGATGACGGCACCCGGGTGAGGTAGGCTGGGCTCATCGCTGCGGAGCAGCGCCTCGTGGCCGAAGATGGTCTGGTTTCGCGCGCAAACGATGGGCTGGTAGGCGATCCAGAGCGTGGCCAGTGCGCCCTCGAAGCTGGCTTCCAGGCCCGCACGATCCGCCGCTCTGCCCCCACGGTTTCCGAGCAACTCGGCCGCTTGCTCTTTGACTTGGGCCATTCGGTGAAGGCGTGCGCCACGCTCGATGACCTTGTCCAGCTCGTGGGGGTCCACCGGTTTCGTCAAGTAGTGGAACGCTCCGTACTCGAGCGCTTGAACTGCGGTCGACACCGCAGGCTCGCCAGTGATCAGGACGACCGGTACGTGAAGGTCGTGGGTGCGTACTTCGCGGAGCAGCTGGATCCCGTCCATTCCCGGCATCGCGATATCGCTCACGATCACATCCACGGGCCGCTCAATCAGGCGCGCGATGGCGGAGTGACCGTCTGGGCATGTCACGACTTCGTAGCCTTCCGCGGACAGAGCGCGATCGAGACTGCGGCGCAGCATGGCATCGTCATCCACGACAAGCACCGAGCCACGCTTGGCCGTGCGGGAAACGGAGCTGATGCTGTGAGGCGCAGGGTGGGCGGATGTAGTCCGTTCACTCCGGGGTCGTTCGGTCACTGCTGTTTGGGGTGTGAGGGCATAGCTCGGAGCGTGGGCCACCATGAATCAGCTGAACGGTGCTGTTTGGAGATCCTTGAGCGCGATGCCGTCAGCCGGCGCCAAGCTTCTGCTCAGACGAAGCATCAAACACGCTTTCTTATTGACTTAAGACACGATAAACAAATGATATAAACAAATGCAACAGTGCAGCTAATGGCGCTCGGCGGAACTCTGCGACTCGCTACAATTAGCAATGACTTCAAGCACTTGAATCAATAGCTCCGCGCCCACGTCGAGGCGCTCATCATCAACCTGGGGATAGCCTGTGGATAACAAATTCCGAAACGAAAGTTGTTTTGTGTTGCGCAGCATGGGCCCTTCGAGGCATAACTGTTTTCGGAAGTTCGCGGCACATCTGCCAACAAGCGAACGGTTCGTTGACAACCCAGGGGCGCCGTGGAGCACCGGTCGGGTTCGGAAAGGTCGCAAGCCTTTTCCACCGACACGGTAGAACCACCGCCGGATTTCAGTTGGGACCAACTGCCCAGTGGGCAGTTGGGCGCTTCAACGCCCTCCAGCATCCGAGCGAAAAATGGCGTGCGGACTGACCTCCCCACCTAAACCGAACGACTGAGCGCGTGAGCGCGGGTGGGGGTTCATAGGCGGTCCCGGTCCTGCCGAGCTTGCCCTCGGCTTGGCCCCCTAGAGTAGTCAGACACCTCGGTCTCTCGGCCAGCCTGTTCCGTTCGCGCGGACGGTGAAGCGGAGGGGCCTTGGCGAGCATCCTGGCCGCCGGATGAATTAACTTCAGCCCCGGACCGGCAGATGACTCGCGACAAAGAGGTGTTCGAGAACGGCACGAGTCGGCCTCTGCGTCGCAGTACGCACAGCTGGCTCCACTGTTCTCGGCCGATGCGGCAGGTCCTTCGCGGGCCAGCCGGGGGTAACTCCGGTGTCGTGTCGCTCACGGCAACAAGCCCTCGGGCTTGGGGCAGCGGGATGCGTTAAAGCGTGGTTCCGTGTGAGGAGTCGAGCTGAGTTGGTGTGCTCGATCATGTGTTTTGAAAGCAGAAGTTGACGAGCGGCGTCGGATTCGGACGCAAACCCTGGTTGCGGCTAGGGCGAGTGGCAGAATCTAGCGAACCCGGGTGGAAACATCGGGGCGAGCGAAATGGCGTCGTGAGCGGGCAGGGGACGTGAGTTCTCACCTTAAGCTCGCAAAGGGACCTAGAAAGTCTCCTCGTCGGTGGAAGGCGCCTTGGGTTGCTGCAAGCGGTTCATCTTCACGGATGGGTCGTGGAGGCGGTCTTGGTCGTCACGGAAGGGCTTTCGAGAGATCGGGGTTCGGAAGTGGCGGTGACGAAGGCGTCAGAGGTCGGCCCTCTACGTCGCCGGATTCAACACGCCTAAAAAGCGGTTGGTTGAACTCGGAGAGGTAAAAACAAATCTATTCATTGCCGACCGAAGCGGGCGCTTCTTGCCGTGAAGTGAAAGCGCTCATCTCTCGCCTTGCGCGGGAAGATTTTCACATATGAATTCGGGTGCTCTTCTTTGACATGTGGGTTGCACGAACCGGCCGGACGCATCTTTGGCCGTGTGAGCGAGTGCCGTAAGGCGCACGTAACATGCGGTCTAGCACGATGGTGGCCGAGGCAGTTTTGAAAGAACTGTCGCGGTGCGAGTCAGGCGAACGGGTGCGCGATGCTTGTTAATTCGTGAACAACGAACGATAAGTGTCGATCCGCGGGGTAACCTGCGGGGTTCCTGTCTAGTACGGTTCGAGGCGTTTTGAGTTGTGAGCAGCACTGATCTTAATCCGTTCGGTGTCAGCGCAGCTCTGGCCAAGCAGGTGAATGCGAAGTTCGAGACGGAGCGCGCAAGCGTTTACGACGAATTAGCCAGCTGTGAGCAGCGACTGAAGCGCTGCCTGCGGTGTCTGTGAGGCGACATAAAACGTCAGAGGCTGAGCGGTTATGGCGGTAAAGGCTTTTCCAGTCGATTCGACGCGGGAGGTCAGCACACGCGCCGTCGCAGAAATGTGGCGGATGTAGAAACAGAGGTGCATCGTCGGCGCTCTTCGCCGAAGCGAGCACGAGCTAACGACTCTGCTCCCTGCCCGGATCAAGCCAGCGCGAATTGGCGGGTCCTGGGGATAGAGAGCCCACATTGAGATGATGATGCCTTCGGAACGCAGCAAGCGTGTCGAGGGAGGCTGATGCATGCGAGGCAGAAATGTCGGGACAGACGTCCACCATCGGCAAAACGTAAACTTCCTCCAGGGCGATCCGGGTGACCGGGTCGCCCTGGACCCTTTTTGTGGTCGGGTTTTTTTCGCGACTTGCATTCTGTAAATGCAGAACGTATAGAACTGCGCGGCAGCGCCGAAATGCGTCACACTGGATGCAGGCGGCGTCGCCTGCTGAGTCATGCGCTACTTGATTCCTTTTCTACCGGCTGTCTGCCTGGCGTTGCTGTCGGGTTGTGGGTCCGAGTCCGAGCCGACGACGCCTGGCGGCGGCGCTGGCATGCCGGGCACCCTGCCTGGGCAGGGACCGCCGCCGAACGCGATCGGTGGTTTTTCGATTCAGGTCCCGGAAATCACGCTGCAGCCCGGGGACGAAAAGACTCCGTGTTGGGTTTTCCCCCTCGAGCTGAACGGGCCGAGTCGCTTCGTGGGCGGAGCCAGCCTGACCACCACCGCTGGCCTCCATCACGGCAATCTGACCACTCGCAAGAAGACCGGTGAAGGGATCCGCCCCTGCGAAAAGGGCAAGGGTGGAGTCTTCGGCGGCGAAGCCGGGGACGTGCTTGGTGGGGGCAGCGTCCTTTTCGGCTCTTCCACGCAGCTGGTCGGCACCGAGTGGCGTCGTTTCAGTCCAGGTCAGGCCTATCGCATCAAGGATGGCTACGAGATCGTTGCCCGGCTGCACTACCTGAACACGTCCGCAAAACCCATCACCGTCGCCCCCAAGTACGAGTGGTTCACCGTGCCTGAGGAGGACGTGACTCAGGAGATCGCGCCATTCTTCTGGGCGATTCAGGACTTCGAAATTCCCCCGAAGAGTGAGCATTCCGTCGAAACAGAGTGTTGGATCGGCGAGCCCATGAAGATCGTCGACGCGATGCCGCACATGCATGCCCTGGGCGAGCGCTTCTTCATCAGCTACGTGGGCGGCGACAAGGACGGCGAAATCTTCCTCGAAGACACCGGTTTCGACGAAGCCAGTGACATCTACTCCTACGAGCCCGCCATCGACCTTTCCCAAGGCAACGGCTGGCGCTTTGGCTGCACCTGGAAGAACACCCACAACAAGACCATCGTCGAAGGCATTGGCGACAACGAAATGTGCATGCTCTTCGGCTATTCCTATCCCGCTGAAAGCGCCTACAGCGCTTTGGCCACCGAGCAGAAATGCATCCCCGTCCCCAGCCCGCCTCCGGACTGGAAGCCCTGAAGTCGAATCAGCCCGGCGTTTGATGGTGTTGGTTGGTTGGGGTCGTGGCGCCGGGGCGGCGTTGGGCCCCTAGTCTAGTGCGGGGCCAGGCCCCGGCACTGGCGAAGGTTGCTAGGTGTACTCAATTCGAGTACAAATGTACCCATAATGGGTTCATTCGTCGCCAGTGCGATACCGGCCGCCCTTTTCCCCAAGGCGCGGCAGGGCGTGCTGGGGCTGCTCTTCGGTCAACCGCATCGGCGCTTCTACTTGCGGGAAATCGTGTCGCTGACGGGACTCGGCGTCGGCAGCATCCAGCGAGAACTCGAGCGGCTTTCTCGCGCGAACATCATCCGACGAACCCGCGATGGCCAGCACGTCTACTTTCAAGCTGACGCTGCATGCCCCATCTTCGAAGAGTTGCGGACGATCGTGCGCAAGACACTGGGAGCTGCGGCGGTCTTGGCGCAAGCACTCGTGCCGCTGACCGATCGCATCGAGGTCGCCTTCATTTTTGGATCGTTGGCTCGAGGCACCGAGAACGAACACAGTGACATCGACCTGCTCGTTGTTGGAGACGTAACGTTTGCGGAAGTCGTCGACGCAATACGCGGCGCGGAGGAAGAAACTCGCCGCGAGGTGAACGCAGTGGTGTACACGCCCGCGGAGTTAGCCGCCAAGCTCGCTCCGCGAAACCATTTTTTGACCAAGGTTTCCGCGCGTGAAAAACTGTTCTTGATCGGGGGCGAACGTGAGTTTGCAGCGTTATCTCGACAATAGCTGGATTCGCCCGCACTCGACGTCGCGCGAGGAAGTCGAAGGTGCGCGCGATCGTCGATCGCGACATCGCGCAGAGCCAAACCGCCGGTCTCAGCTCGGAGTGGCGGTTCGCGATCGCGTACAACGCAGCGCTGCAGCTGGCGACTATGGCCCTAGCTGTCGCGGGGTTTCAGGCCGAACGACAGAACAAGCATATGAGAACCATCGAATGCTTGGAGTTCACCCTGGGCCTCGACCCCAAGCAAGTAGCCTTCCTGGACCGTTGCCGCCGCAAGCGCCACACAAACGTCTACGATCAAGTTGGCGCCGTATCCGATCAGGAGGCAAAAGAAATGATCGCTTTTGCTACGAGTCTGCGCGACCGCGCGCTGGCTTGGGTCAAAGCAAACCACCCCGAACTCCTGTGACTGCGGTCTCTCGACGCCGACGACTCCAGGCCTCGACGGGCTTGCTGAGGCCACGATGCGGAAACCCGGGGTGCGGGACGCCTGCGAACCGCCGGATTTGCCCTCGGCCGGGCCGCGGAGCCGAAGAAAAAGCGTTTTCGCTGAAACCTCAGCCCGTGGGGCGCGTACGCACGGCATGCGAAGTTCCATCGTCTCCTTGGTCAGCCTGTTTTTCCTGGCAGCCTGCAGCAGCAATTCGTCCGGTGGCCCTTCGGGCAGCGCCGGCGCGGGCAGTGGGGGAACGGCCGCAACCGGCAGCGGCGGATTCGCCGCCACCGGCACGGGCGGCTTTGGCGCGATTGGGGGCTCAGCAGGCGCCGCGGGCTCCTCAGCAGGCGCCGGTGGCACGTCGACGAACAACTGGGGCCCCGAGCACTGCTCCGCACCCGCTGGGAATGTGGGCTTCAACGTCGGGGATTCAATCGGCGACCTGGGCGTGGTGGATTGCGATACGGGTCAGCCTGCCACGATCGATGATCTCTGCGGCGCCAAGGCCACCTGGATCTTCGTCGCGCACAGCCACTGCCCCACCTGCAAGGCCACCGCGGGCTTCACGAGTTCCGTGGCCCAAAAAGTCGCGTCCAAGGACGTTGCCGTGGCGCACATCTTGTACAACGACAACGGCACGAGCTGTGCGACCTGGCGGGACGCCTACGAGCTCGCTGGGATCTCCAACGTGCGCGTGTACGAAGATCCCACCGGCGCTGCCTGGAGCAAGCTCAAAACCTCCAACTACACCGCGCCCAGCGCCATCCTTGATGCCAACCGAGTCGTGACTTACAAAGCCCACGGCATGAACGAAAGCGCCGTGTTGAGCAAGATCGACCAAGCCCTGGCGCAATAACCTGGTGCTGGCAGAGGGCCTGGCCCTGGTTGTCTTTCCGCTTCTGACGGTGGCTGCGGCAGGGCTGACGCGTCGTGAGCGCGCTCTCCCAGCATAGTGCTATGGGCGGTGCACGATTCTGACGAGGCTTCCGATGATGTGGTTGAAGCGAGCGTGCAACTCGGGAGACACGGGTGGCGCATAGCCCCTGGGCTTCAGCGAACTCGAGAGTCGCCAGCGCTTCCCGAGTTCACGCCCGCGACTTATATGCAATATGCATATAAGTCGACAAAGCCGTGCCTAAGTCGAGAGTAGCGGCCCAACGCCGCCCCCCGTCGGGTGTCACGAAGGGCGTTGACCCCAAAAACAAACCTCAGAACCGAGTCACTGCGCCGACCGAAAACACGTCAGCGTTCTGAGTGATGCTGCCGCCGTTGACGGCGTGGTAGCTGCGATTGTCCTGCGAGCCCGAGCCGGCGATGGCTCGCAGCTTGCCGTCGCCGCCGTTGTCCAAACCGGCGTTGAAGGCGTGCATGTAGCCGAGCTCCAAATCCACGCGGTGGGCGCGGAAGACCAAGCCTGTGGCCAAGCCTGCTCGCAGAGCCGGTACTCCCGTTACGGTTAAGTATTCGTCGTCGACCGCGCTGGTCTCGACCCAAGTGCCAGCGCGGATCCCCATGCGGTTGCGCAGCAGGTTGTACTGGCCGCCCAGCCGTGCGCCGAAGCTGTTCTTGTAGCCCGTGGGGCGATCGGCGTTTTCGGGCACGGTGCCGGGTAGGCCGAGCACGTTGATGCCGCTGGGGAAACGCACTTCGATCACGTCTGCTTGACTGTTGTTGGCGTAAGTCAGATCCAGCTCGACATCGAAGAGGTCGTCGCGCAGCGGGTCTCGGGTTCGGAACGCATCTTTGCGCTGTTTTTCCAGAGCGATGCCCGTGGCGGCAGGGCGGGGCACATGGAAGCGGGCGCCAATGCGAAGCTCCATGGGCACGGCCACGGTCACTTCGGCGGCATCTTCGCCCGCTTGGGTCTTGCTCTGCGTCGTGTCTGCGCATTTGGCGCCAGGATCATCCTGGGTTTGGCCGGGGTAGTCGCATTGGGTGCGGGGCAAGCCGGTTGCGGTGAAGTAGGGGGCAATGACTTCCAGATCGCCCTTGGCCCGAATCGAGTCGCTGATGCGCCCCCAAGCTGCAAAGTCGAGGTTGTCATTCGCCTCGAAGAGCACGGACGCTACGGCACCGGGCACGAAGATGTCTTTGACCGTGATCTTGCTGCGCGTGTCTTGCTCGTGGTTGTCGACTTGGTTGGTCTCTTGCACGTTGCTGATAGACATGCTCTCAAGCTCCAAGAACGCCAGACCCGCCACGAAACCTGCACCCACGTGCAAGCGATCGGTGATGGAATAGGCGGCGGATAGCGTCGGGTAGAGCACGGTGCCTTGGACCTTGAGGGACAGGTAACGCTGGGCGGCGGGGATGGGTTCGCTTCGACCCGAGGACGACGCTCGGTCAGGCCATTTGGTCGTGCCGTAGGAGGCGGGCGGCGTAATGGTCAAACCGAGGGCGAAGCGGCTATGAGGACGCCAAACCCCGGCCAGGTTGGGGATGGCATTGGCGCGGCCCGAGTTCGAATTGCAGACTTCTTCGTAGGTGAGACCGTTGGCTTCGAAGCCCGCGCTCGGGCCGATCTCCGTGTCTCCCGGGCCGTGGCGCGTGTAGCAGATCTTCTGGATCGCGATGTTGACGCCGACGCCGAAGCTATTGGTTTGGGTCGCTAGTGCCGCTGGGTTGTAGAAACCGGCGATGGGATCCGTGGCCGTGGCGAGCCAAGCGCCGCCCCGGGAAAACTGCGCCACGCCGTTGTCTGGAAACTCCACGGCGCTCGAGGCGGCGGCAGCGTTCGCTAGCGAAAGCACCATACCCATGCACCCGATTGCCGCCCAGTGTCTCAAACGTCCTCCTCTGGCGGAGCCGTGGGGAGCCCAGCCAACGGCAGGAGAGCAGGCCCAGGCGTTCCGGTCAATCGTCGTCGATGTGTGCGAGACCTCCGCGAGCGTTCACTCGGTAGCGCGTGCGTTGAACGGTGCGTCCGGCCTTCTTGCCCTGCTCCAAGTGCATCAGCACATCCCGGGACGCGTCGGGCTTTGGCTCCGCGACGACCCGCTCCAGGGCCGTGCCGACGCTGAGAGACAGTTCGATGCGGCGCTGCCAGATCGTGCCCGGGCCCGGATCTTCGGAGGTGAGGGTGGCTCCCGGCATTTCCGTGACGCGCCGCCACAGGTCGCGATCTTTGACCCACCACGTAAGCGTTTGCTCGCCGCGCCCTCGGACCACGCCGTGTTCTCGCAACTCGACGCTGACCGAGCGCTGGCCCATTACTTGGGGTCGTCGGAGAGGGGGGCGTAGCCGGGCAAGTCCGGCGGAGGCGCGGCCTCATCCTTGGGTGGAGGCTTCTTCGTCGGCGGAGGCTTCGGGGGGGCTTTCTTGACGGGCTTGGGCGGCTCTTCAGTCGGCGGCTCCTCGGGCGGAGGAGGAGCTTCGACGGGGACCGGCGCCGTGCCGCTGGCAAAGCGGGGTGTGCGTTGGGGATCGCAGCCGGGGCCGAAGCCCGAAGCATCGAAGTCCACTTCCGCCGTGGCGTTCTGCTCTTTGCCTTCCAGAGTGGTGCGCGTCACCTCGATGGATAGCCGTCGCTTTCCCGCGCGGGCCGGCGAGCAATACGACAATAGGTAGTACTGCTGCTCGAGGGCGTTGACGCCTCGGGCGGCTTCATCCAGCCCTATGCCCGCCATCTGCAAGCTTGGCGCGCGGAATAGGCCGTCCTTGGCCGCTTCACCGAGATCGACCTCCTGCTCCTCCTTCGCCACGATCACGGCCACGACGTGGTGGGGTGACGTGCGGATCTTTTCTTCGGCTTCTGCGCGTGTAACCCGGGCGGCCAGATCCGGTCCGGCGGTGAAGATCACGAGAGTGCCGACTCGAATCGGCTTCTTGGCCGTCATCAGGCGAGCGTTGAGCTGCTTGATACCGTGCATGACTGCGCCGTTGAGGTTGCGGGACGCGTCTCTTGGCTCCACGAAAACCAGGGGCTCCGGCTTGTCTGTCGTACCTACCGGATAGTCGGCCACCAGGACCGGTTCGGCACGCCCGTCGAAGGCCATGACCGTGACCGCCTGCCGTTTGCGCACGGACTGTACGAAGCTGGCGACCCCTCGGGCAAGCTCCCGCCGCACGCCGCCGCTCTCCGCTTTGCTGACGTCGACGAGCAAAAGCACGCGGTGCAGCGCGACGGCGTCCCGGTCCAGCAGCACCAGCTGTGAGGTCTTGCTGCTCAGGGGTTGACCGTTCTCCAGCAGCTTGAAATTCGCGGCCGACAAGTCGGTGATGGGGTCGCTGCCGTCTCGTACTGACAGGTAAACCGCGACGTTGGCCGGAGGCTCGGCGGATGTGGCCACCGCGTCCGCCTTCAGTCCGCCGAAGATGCCACCGATCACGCCGCAACCGGTGGCGGTCAGGGCGATAGTGATTCCGATCACGCGGATGACGACGTGGGCGAGCCAAGGATCGCGGTCGGGACGATTCGAAGCGGACGAGTGCATGTTCCTCAGTACGCTCATTTTCTAGCCGAGGGACCTGCGGCGACAAGGGGATTGTCTGACCGGTCGGGATCGGCCTCGGGAAAACGTCACTCCCATCGGGTTTTGTCGCTCAGTGCACTTCCCAACATTTCGCTCATGCCGTGGGCCAGCGGCTCAGGCAGCGACTCCTCGGCGAAGCTTCCGACCTCGGAGATCTCCGCAGGGTTCATTGGCTTGCCCGACGGCTCCCGTACCGTTGCTCGCACCACGACGGTGACGGCGTGAAAGCGTCGATCGCGCCAGGGCGCGGAGTAGACCCCGACTAGATCGCCGAGTTCGATGGTTTCCGCTCCGGCTTCTTCTCGCAGCTCCCGCTCGCAGGCATCTCGAAGACTTTCGTTCCACTCCAGCGTGCCGCCCGGCAGTGCCCATTGGCCCGTGTCCGTGCGTCGAATCAGCACGATCTTGTCGCTGGGCGTGCGGGCCACGGCGACGATCCCCACCACCGGGCGGCGGAGCACGTGGCGCGCCACCTCCTTCATCAGTACGAACAAACCCGCTGGGAGGCCCATGCCTGACCGTAGCCCGCAGTCGGGGGCTTTCCCAAGGCACAACTTGTGGTAGCCCTCGGCTCTGCATGCGCCAGGTGTTCGCCTTCATCGCCATCAGCGTCCTGACCGCCGGTTGCGTCGAACGGCGGGAACCGCCTGGGGCCACCGCGGAAGACTCGTCCGCGACCACGGTGCGCGCCGCGGGTTCGGCTGGCGGCGGCCTGCTGGTCGGCCCCAAGGGAGTGAAGCGCACGGCCAAGGGTGCCACTCTGGCCAAGGACGTGTTGGGCACCGTTCGGGATAACTTGCCCTTCGAGCCCGATGGAACCCGCGTCGCCTCCATCGCCTGGCGAACCTGGATCTACACGGACACGGGACCCAAGCGCACGCGCTATGGCTACATGCGGGCTGGCGCCATCATCGACGCCCGTGGGCCGGCGCTAGTCAACGACGGCTGCAAAGGCGGTTGGTACCGGGTCAATCCCCGCGGCTTCGTATGCTTGGGCAAGGGCGCTACGCTGAAGATCGACAACCCCGTTGTCGTGTCCAACTCCGTGCGACCAGTTCGTGGTCAGGGTCTGCCTTATCTCTACGCCCTGGCGGGAGAGGTGGCTCCTCTGCGCTACTTCCGCTTGGTCAGCAAAGCCGAGATGGAAAAGGTGGAAGGCAAGGGGATCTTGGCTCGCGTGATCCGCTGGAAGGAGCGCCTGGCCGCGAAGGGGGTCATGAAGATCTTGGGCGAACCCGGCGCGCCTCCAGATTTCTTGTCGACCAAAGAGAAGATCCAGAAGGCCTACGGCGTGCCCCGTCATCTGCACTTTGCCGTGCACGCCGGTCGCGCGGCCCCGGATAGTGGTTTCGCGATCATGAAGGTCTTCGAGCACGAAGGTCGAGTCTTTGGCCTCACTACGGAGCTCGACGTGATCGCCCTGGATCGAACGCGAGTGGTCAAACCGTCGGAGTTCCACGGCGCCGAGTTGACCGAAGGCGAAGTGTTGCCCGTCGCCTTCTTGGAATCCCACTATTCCCAGAGCTTCAAGGCCAACGACGCGGGCCAGATGTCTCCCAAGGAAAACCTGCGCCACCGTCAGGCCCTGAAACTGACCGGCAAGCGCCGGCTGGGCTTCTTCGAGGTCCGGGACGGCAGCTACATTCCCGTCGAGGGGCTGCGCATCATCAAAGCGCGAACGAGCTTTCCTAGCTTCGCCGTGGGCACTCGCAAGTGGATCGACATTTCGATCCGCCAGCAGTCCTTGGTGGCCTACGTCGGCAAGAAGCCCGTCTACGTGACCTTGGTGAGTACTGGGCGTGGTGGCTTGGGGGACCCAGAGAAGGTGCACGCCACGGCGCGGGGCAGCTTCATGATTCACAGCAAGCACGTTTCTGCCACCATGGATGGCAGCGAGGACAAGAGCGACTCCTACAACCTGCTGGACGTGCCCTTCGTGCAGTACTTTCACAAGGGTTACGCTCTGCATGGGACCTATTGGCACGACGAGTTTGGCAAGGTGCGAAGCCATGGCTGCGTCAACCTTTCACCCATCGACGCCGCGTGGCTGTTCGAGTGGACCGACCCCATCGTTCCCGACGGCTGGCACTCGGTGCTGAACAAAGACCGCGGCACGGTCGTCTTCGTGCGGCCGTAGGTCGAGCGGTCCCTCTTGGCAGAAGGGGCCCGGCGCGTCAGCTCGGCGGCGGGCGACGGGCGAGGGGCGCGAGACCCCCCGGCCATCGAGCGACTAGGGCAGCAGGTCTTCGCGATCGACGACGAGTTCGAACTCCGCGGGTTCGTCGCTGTCAAGCACCAGGGTAGCGCGCACCCGGGTGCCTTCTTGAGCTTCAAGGGCTCCGGGTAGGCTCCAGGTGGCTTCACTAACGATCTGCGGCGGCGCCCGAGTCAACTCCAGGGTGGACACCGGGCCATCTAGCCCCCGCAGGCGCATGCCTATGTTGTCGCGCGCGTTCTTGCCCGCGTTGAAGATGCACGCTTGAACCTGCCGGGTGCGCCTCTTTCCGGTGACGGAAAACTCGCATGCTCGCAGGTCGGCGAGTGCTCGAATGATTCGGTCGAGAACGGGTGCTTCGTCTTCGCGCAGTGCCTCTTTGAGCTTCAGCGCGGCTTCTCGAGCCCGCTTGTCCCCCAGGTACGCGAGCATCATTGCGCCGTGCAGGCGCACTGGGCGGTGGTTGGCGTTGAGCAGATCCGCCAGCTTGTTCAAGCTTGCGGCACCGTCGCCACCTGGGCCGATGTCCCCTGGGGCGGGGGCTTCTTCAATGCGGATGTCCGAACCACGAGATTCGATGTTCCACTTGATGGCTTTGCCCGGCTTTAGGGGACCCTCGAAGTAGACGGCCTCGTGGGAGACCGCGTCGCGTTCTTTGGAGCCCGGCGCGACGGGTTCAGTGAAGCCGATGCGCATGGCGACTTCGCGCAGATCCTCTTCACTGTTGTTGACTACGGCGACGTTGAGCCCCAACCGTTTTCGGGTGGGCCCCGTCATCAGCTTGCGGTCAAACACCAAAATGCTCAGCTTTGGCAGAGGTTTCCGCCATAGAACCGAGTCCGCCCGGGCACAGCTGCAGCGGCCGCCGCGGCTCGCATTCGAGTCACCTGCCGCCGGTGCCGGCGCGGGCGGCTCTGCTTTTTTCGCGACCGCCGCTGGTTTGGGTGCGGGCGCTGCGGCGGGGGCAACCGCCGGCGCCTGGGGCTCGAGCATCGGGCCCATGGGTCGCTCGTCCTCTTCCATGGAGCGCTGGGCTTGTCGGTCTTGAGCCGGAAACAGCAGCGACTTGCCGGTCAAGGCCAAGCCCAAAAGCCCAGCGGTGAGTGCGATCGCGACCGCAGCAGTCGTGCGCGGCATCAGCCCCGACAAGTCCGGCAACACCGGCGGCCGCGGTCGCGGCTCCGGGGCTCGGGGCAAGCGAACTAGCGTGGGTAGGTAGTGCGAGAGCTCGGACGCAAAGGCGTCTCGTGAGGGACCATCGTCTAATCCCCGAAACAACACCCGCCGCTCCGAGAGGAATCCAAGCACCAAGATGACCACCGCGGCGAGCGCGCCGACTCCCACGGTGACGCCCGCACCAGCGCGAGGCGCGACCCTTGGCAAGGTGAGGGCCAGGAGTAAGGTGGTCACCAAAGCTGCCGCGACGACGCCGACCCACAGGATTGCGCGCTGCCGATTCGCGGTCAGGGGAGGGAGATCCCCACTCGAAAAGTTCGTCAGACACAGCTTGTGGTGGGGAGTGAGTGCCGGAGTGACCGAAAGAAAGACCTGCGGCCCCTCCACCCGAGCTTCGAGCACTTCGGACCAGGGCACCAGCACTCGCGTCCCCTGGGTCAAGGCGCCAGGAGCGTAGCCCTCGCTGAACGTGCCCACCCCAAGGTAGACCACCACCAAGCCGGGTGGTGTGCACTCGAGTTCTACGCTGCCGATCGCGTTGCTGCGCTCGGTGCCTATGGCGACGGCTCGGACCCGCATTGCAAGAGCGGCGAGAGCATAGCGATCATTCGCGCCGGGCGCGAGGTTGCTGAAATCGTTGGACTTTCTTGCGAGACTTCAGCGAGTTTCGGGAGGCCACACTTGTTGACCTATCTCACAGGGGCTACGAATTGTGCTTCATGTTCGAGTCGTCCTCGGCCGGGAAGGCACTAGCCGATGTGGCTCACCAGCATGCACGGCTGGCTCAGCACATCGCCACGGTGCGGCACTCCCTGGAGCAGGGTGGCGACTGGTCCGCTTTGGTTGTGCAGCTCGATGAGGCGATCAAGGTGCTGAGCGACCACTTCTCCGACGAGAAAGCGTTGATGGAAGCTCGGGAGTATCCCGACCTCAAAGAGCATGTTCAACAGCATGTCGCCATCCTTCAGCAAGTGGAGTCCTTGCGTGGGCAGTGCGAAGCCAAACAGACGGAATTGGCTCCGGTGCTGCTCGACTTTCTGCAGCATTCCGTCGAGCGCCACGAGTCAACCGCCGACCGCGCCTTCGAGCAGTTCATCGCCGAGTTGGGCTGAGCGAACATAGCCGTGTCCACTCGCCGAAAGCTGAAGCGCAAGGGGCGCGGCAAGACCTCAGGGGCTGGCAAGAACTTCGCATCGCGCCCGTCTGCGGAGCGCTTCAAGACGCCGGGCTCGGAGAAACTGTGGTCGGCGCTTTTGGGTTGGCCGGACGGTCGCTTGGTTCGGATCTGGCTGTTGGACGCCATTCATGACGGTTTTCGTGAGCGGTCGAGCCCCGAGGCAGTCGTGAAAGCATTTGCCGCCCGCCGCGCGGATCTGGCCAAGGAGCTTTCTCCGGACGACGTGGCCAAGGCGCTGAAACTCTGGCGGGAAGCCGGGGAGGGCGAGCAGACGCACTTCCACTATTTGGCTGCACTGATGGAGCGCTTGGGGCTTTCGGCTGCCGGCGCCGAAGAGCTGGCGGCGGATTGGAAGGCTTGGACCAGTCTGTCACTGGCCTCGCCGGCACACAAAGCGCTGCTGGCCTCGCTGGCTCAAGCCGAGCAGGCGGCGGCCATGCTGCTGGAAACTACTCAGAGCGAACCCGTGCAGTCGGCGATGACAGTGCTTCGGGGGTTGTTTCTCGGCTTGGCCTACGGCGACGGCCAAGCGCTTCGGAATCTCCAAGACGCATCCAAAGTGGTGAGCCGGACCGAGTAGGCGCTCGGGCCGGCTGGGGCATCAGGGCAAGACGCGGAGGCGCTTGGCCTCGACTGGTGGCTCGGCGGCAGGCTTGGGTTCGGGCCAACTCTGCCAGCCCTCGCTCAGAGGTCCGGGCAAGGCGGGCTGTTGGTTCTTCTCGAACAACGCGAAGTCATGCTGGCAGCTGAGTTCCAATACCTTGCCGGTCTCGGGGCCGCGCTGTTTGAACCAAAGCCGCGTACGTTGCACGTTCTCGATCAATACGTAGTGCTGCGGATCGGCTTTCGCGGCGGTCATGAAGTGCTCCTTCATGGCTTCGAGATCGCCGCGAGCATGGGCGATGCACGCCAGCAAGTTGAGCACCAAGCCGGGGGTAGGGTGCTCCAATTCTATGGCTCTTCTGGCGTGGTCTTCAGCGGCTGTCAGGTTGCCTTCCACGAACAAAGCTCGGGCCAGGTCCAGCTCCGCAGGGGCGTGATCACCTAGCTCGGCCACGACTTGCCTGCACTCTGCCGCCGTCGGGCTGTAGCACTCGCGTACGCCGCGGTGTGCCGCAAACCACTCATTCATTTCCTTAGTCAGCGCCGGGCTCGCGTCGTAGGGGACTTTCAGTTCCTGGAAGGTCTTCTCGAAGTAGTCCTTCCGGCTGACGCTGCCGGCGGCCTCGGCGTCGACGAAGTCCGTCGTGCCCGGGTAGATGCTCAGGCACGAGAAGATGTAGCTATGCGGTGCGGCGCGGTCGAGGAACTCGAGGGTCTCTCGGAACGACTCGCGAGTCTCTCCCCGATTGCCCAGCATCATGTAGAAGCGCACCCTGATCCCGAACTTCTTCGCCATCCGGGTCGCTTCCACGATTTCGTCCACGCTGATCTTCTTCTGGATCGCGTCCAAGATACGTTGACTGCCGCTCTCCACGCCCAAGGACAGCCGCTCGCAGCCTGCCAAGCGCATTTCCTTGAGTAGCTCTTCGTTCAGAACATCGACACGGGTGTCGCAACTCCACACGAAACGCAACTTGCGCTGGCGCATGCCTTGGCAGAGCTTGATCACGCGTTTCTTGTTGGTGGTGAAGGTGTCGTCCTTGATCTGAAGCATGCGAACCGAAAGCCGCCGGAGAGCATGCTCCAGGCCATCCAGGACGTAGTCGATGGATTGGGCTCTGAAGCCTCGTCCCCAACTCGATTCGGCGCCACAAAAGGTGCACTGCCAGGGACAGCCCCGAGAGGTCATCACGATGTGGGTGTCGTACAACTCGTGGGGGTTCGCCAGGCTGTCGAGGTCATCGATGTTGCGTTGTGGCGGGCCGGCAACGGGGCCGCTATCGCCTCGGGTCCAGGTTCCGGCAACGCCGACCAGGGGGCTGTCTTGGCTGATGCGATTGAGGAGCTCTGCGAAGCTGAGCTCCCCCTCACCAGTGACCACTGCGTCAATGCTCGAATGATGTTGCAGCATCTCCTTGGCTAGAGGGGTGGCGTGGGGGCCACCGACGACGACCGTCGCATCGGGATGGTGTCGCTTGATCAACTCTGATGTGAGCGCCACGCCTCGCCGGTTGGCGGTCCAACAAGACAAACCCACGACGTCGGACTCGAGGTTGGCGACGATCTTGTCCACTTCCGACCACGGGTAGCTCGATAGGTTTAGTACTTTGACGGAGTGGCCGTCGCGGACGGCGTTGGCCCCCAGGGTGAAGAGGCCATAGGGCGTCTGATGAAAATCCGGGTCTAGGTCGCCGTCCTGGTAGTTTGACGGTGGCCCATCCCGCCCGTGGGGCGGCTGCCCCGGCGCGGCAATCTTCCAGGGGGGTGGATAGAGCAGAAGAACTCGAAGACGGCGCGTCATGCTCTGGCGCCAGCGTAGCACGGCCTCTTCTTGGCGTTCCTTTGGTCGGTTTTTTGGCCAGAGCGGGCCAGACAGGTTTGTTTGCTCGTGTGAAGCCAGGACTGTGGGCCATCGCGCTCTTCGCTATCGGTTGCCAGACGAGTGGCAAGTCGACCCCGCCCGTACCCCTCGGCGCCAGCGAGCCGGGCGTCGAAGTGTCCGAAGACAAACCCGTACTCTCTCGCGATATGGAGCGCGCGCGGTTGGCGGTGCGGGCACTCGGGAGCATCGAACTCGATCCTCTGAAACGCCGGGAGCAAGCCTGCAACGACGCGGAGCTTTCGGCGGCAGCTCCGACCGAGCCCGCTCGGGTCATTACGACGCGTTTCGCCGAAGCGCGACTGGTCGCCAAGGCCTTGCTGCCCATGACCGTTACGGAGCCCCTGGAGCTCCCGAGGCTGCCGTTGCTGGAAGCCGCGCTGTCCGGGGTGCATGGCGAAGAAGCCTCGCGCGAAGCGTTGGAGCGCTCCACGGCTCTGAGCAAGCGCCGCTTCGTAGGCGTGTTCCACGTGACCCAGTTCGGGCTGCCGCGCTGGATCTGGCGACTGGATCACAAGAAGCCCGAATGGGTTCGTGGCTATCTGGAAACTTGGCTAGCGCTGCACGATGGCCAAAGTGGCGAGCGACTGTGCCAGACTCGAATCTGGGTCGTGAGCGATGGCAAGGACGCACCGCTATCCCGCCGCCTTCGTGCGGACACTCGAAACAAGCTCACCCGGGCCTTGGGTCACGCTTTGAAACGGGAGGCGCCTGCTGCGCTGAGACGGTTGAGCCGCGTGTTGACACTACCCGAGCCGACCCCCGCCCTCGCGTTGCGCAGGTAACTCGATCGAGCTGCGCTCAAGAAAGCAACGCTGGCGCGATGCTCGGGGGTGGTGTGAGCTCCGAGCGCACGAAATGTTGCAGAAGGTGAGCCACGGCAGCGCCCTTCACGGAGTCTGCCGGGTCCACGTTCAGCTCTTCGAGTAGCGCCACGCTCTGCAGCAATACGGCCGCCTGATCCACGAGTCGCCGCCCGAAGCGCTGATCGCCCTCGCCGGCGGCCAAGCGTTCGAAACCTTTCGAAAGCGCCGCAATGCCCTGACCTGTCCGCTCGACCAAGGCTTCGGCGTCATCCCTGAGTTTCAGCTGGCCCAGGCTCTGCGTCAGGTCCTTCAGGAACGCCAGGTGTGCACCGTAGCGCGCTGCATCTTTCAGCACCTGCTGCACCAACACGTTGTGCGTGCCCTCCCAGCTCTCGAGCACGAGAGCGTCGCGGTACAATTGAACCAAAGGCGAGAAGGTTTCGATGGTGCCGTTGCCACCAAGGACCTCCACCGCCGTGCGAGCGCTCTGAGTGTTGCGAATCGCGGTAAAGTACTTGTTGACGTTCACGCCCACGCGCCAAGCCAGCTTTTCTTCATCGCTGCCACCCTTGGCATCGAGGCGATCGGCCTCCGCTGCCAGACGGAAGCTGCTCGCTGCTGCGCCGAGGGCTTCGGCTCGAAGCCCTGCGAGGGACTCCTGCACAAGCGGGTACTCCGAGATGCTCTTGCCAAACGCACGCCGGCGCATGGCGAAGGTGCGCGCTTCTCGATACGATGCCATCATGCCGCCGGCGCAACAGATCGCGTTGTAGATCCGAGACGTGTTGAGCACGATCTCGACCACGTTCTTGAAACCGCGCTCCACGTCGCCAATCGCCTCGGCGCGGGCGCCCTCGAAATCGGCTTCCCCGGATGCCATCGCGCGCGTGCCCAGCTTCTGCTTCAAGCGGCGCACGAAGAAGTTGTTGACCTGACCGTCCACCTCCCTCGGCACGATGAACAGACCAAGGCCCTTGGTTCCATCCTGCGCGCCCTCGGGGCGCGCGGTCATCAAGAAGGCCTGGGCGTCAATGACGCTGCAAAACCACTTTTCGCCATGGAGGCGCCAGTGGTCGCCGTCGCGACGGGCAACGACGGCGTTGCTGCCCACGTCCGAGCCGCCCTGGACCTCCGTCAGGAACTGGGAAGCGTGCAGCCGCTTTTCGTAGTCCCGGTTGAGTAGCGCGGGTAGATACCTCGTCTTCTGCTCTTCAGAGCCGACTCGTTGGATCAGCTTGATCAGCCCGGCCGTGCACGCCAGTGGGCATTGATGGCCGTACTCTCCCACCTGGGCGAACATGTACAGCAGCGACATCTGCACCACTTCTTTGCCAGGGGTGGCGTAGTCCGCGAGCACGCCGGTGTCCCAGATCAGCCGGCCTGCTTCGTGGTAGCTCGGGTGAAACACCACTTGCTCTCGGCGCACGCCCAGGCCGTCGAAGCGCTCCAGCCGGGGCAGGTTGGCGTCGTGATTCGTGTCCACGGCTAGATGCCGCAGCTGCGTTGCCACCATCTCTCCGGCACGCTCCAAACGCGGACGCTCCTCGGCTAGTTGCTCCTTGCCGATGCGGGTTGCCAGCATGCGGCCCAGGTTTTCGTCCCATGTGAAGTAGTTGCCAGGCTTGTCGTTCTCCCAGTCCAGAAGGTCCTGCCGGCCGCGCGCGATATTGTCCATGCCTTCCTCCGACGCCGAGTCTACTTGCCCATTAGCATCGCGACCCGGTGGTCACCACTGGCCCCATGACGACTGCCGGGACCCGTACGCCAACGCAGGGTTCGAGCTGGTTTTTGGGCCATTCGCCGAAAATCCAGCGCCTTGGGATTGGCACTTCCGTCTTGGCCGCGGTAGCTTCACGACTTGGGTCTTGTGAAGACACGCTTGAGGGGTTTTCGGCTTATCCGGGCAGTGTGGCTCACGCTGCCAGCTGTGCTGTCTTCGGCGTCGTGCAACGCCATCGTGGATACGGACGTCGAACAGTGCCAGACCACGGACGACTGCGTGGCCAAGGGCGCTGCTTTCGCGGGCTCCGTGTGCGGCCCGGACAAGATCTGCACTCTCGGCGGGGATTGCGACACGAATCAGGAGTGCATCGACCGGTTCGAGGGCAAGCTGGCCATCTGCAGGCAGCCGGATCGAGTGTGTGTGGCCCTCAAGTCGCAGGATTGCAAGGATGTGTTCCCGGAGGATGCGGTGGCCGAGGACGGCACTGTCGTTCTCGGCTACATGGGACCTCTCGAGGGAGAGTTCGTCGGCAATGGGCTTCCGCCCTGGGAGGGCGTTCAGCTTGCTGTCAACCAGCTGGATACCTTTGCGAAGGGCCTGCCACTGCCGGATGGGATCAACCGGCGCCGCGTGGCCTTCGTAGCCTGTCACGACCTTGCCGAGACCCCAGGGGGGCAGGACTCTGGGGCGGTGCGTGCCGCCAGCCACCTGGTCAAGACGCTGAGGGTGCCCGCCATCATCGGTCCGGCGTTCAGCGGTGTGACCTTGGAAGTGGCCACCAAAGTGTCAGTTAGTGGAAAGGCGTTGCTGATTTCGCCGTCCGCGACCAGTACGGCGATCACGGATCTCAAGGACAACGGCTTGGTTTGGCGCACGGCCCCGAGCGACGCGTTGCAGGCGGTGCCTCTGGCTCAGCTGGTTACGGATGTGGAAACCAATATTCGTTCCGCCCGCAGCCTCTCCCTCAATGATCCAATTCGGGTTGCTGTTGCCGTGAAGAGCGACCCCTATGGTCTCGGACTCACTACGGCGGTTCTCGAGCGAGTCAAGTTCAACGGCAAACCGGCGCTCGACACGTCCAACTCCACCTTCTTCGTCCGTGTGGATTACCCGGACCCCGCAGAGCAACCAAACTTTGACTTCGACAAGGGGGTCGTCCAGCCCATTCTTGCCGAGTTCGCCCCGGACCCGCCGGACATTGTCCTGGCGTTTGGCACCACGGAGAGCATCACGAAGGTGGTTTCAGGGGTGGAAATGGGTTCCACGGGGGTCAACAAACCGGTCTACATCGTGGGTGACGGTGGCCGAGATAACGAGCTGCTCAAGTTGGTTACTGCGAACAACGCTTTCAGCCAGCGGGTTGTGGGTACCTTGCCAGGCAGAGCCACGAAGTTCTTCGCCCAGTTCGAATCCGAGTTCAAGGGCTTTCACAATCAAAAGGCGCCCGGGTCGTTTGCCGACACGGCCTACGACGCTGCCTACTTGCTGGCCTATTCCATCGTTGCCATCAACGAGCCGATAATGACCGGGCCGAAGTTCAATGACGGTCTCAAGAAGATGGTGGGTGGTACGAAAGTCACAGGAGGCACGACGGGTATCAACCTGGCGCTCAAGCTGCTCCTGGAGAAGAAGAGTATCGACTACGATGGGATCTCCGGGCCTCTGGACTTCGACGTGTCCACCGGGGAGGCACCGGCGGATATCGTCGTCTGGTGCACGGGGCTCAATGCCAACTCGAAGGCGGAGTTCCGGGACTCGGGGCAGTTCTACGATGCTGTTCAGAACGCAGTGACCGGAAAGCGATCCAACTGCACCGGCTTGGTCGGCGCGCCGGGGGCGGGCGGCGTGGGCGGTGGTACCGGTGGGAGTGCGGGCGCTGGCGGCACCGGCGGCTAGAAGCTTCCGGTCAGGTAGACGCTGCGCGGCCCCAGCTGCACGTCGACCGGAGGACGCCGGGCGCTGGCAGAGTCTTTCTCCGGCTCGTCGGGAGAAATGAACGTCTTGTAGGTCGCGTATCCACCGACGATGACGGTGCCTGCCAGCAGCACGTCGGTCACGATGGCTAGGGTGCGAGTCTTGTCCGCGCTGCTCTGCAGATCGTCGCCGCTAGAGGGCGCATTCTTCTTGTCGTCGAGGTCGCTCTGGGACGACAGCGTCAACACCCCGGCAACGGTGGTCCCCGCGGCGAGCGCCCCCGTGATGCCCCACCACAACCAAGGCACCGGCGCTCCTGGTTCCTCCACTTTGGCGGGCTTCTTCGGCTTGTCCGGCTTGTCGTCGGGCTTCTTCTTGGAACTTTCCGTCAGGGAGCGCAGGTCTAGCTTGAGGTCCTTTTCGTCCCCACCCACAATCACGAGAACCCGAGCCATGGGTGTGTGGCCAGGCTTCGAGGCTGCGATCTTGCGTTTGCCGGCGTTCACGATCAGTGGCTCGGATAGTGGCGACTTGGCGACTACTTCGTCATCGACCAACACGTCCGCCCCGTCCACGCTGACCTTCAGCGTGACGGTCCCCACCCGGAGCTCCATCTTCCGGATGTCCTTCTCGACTTCTGCTCGTCGCTTTCCGTCGATCTTCTTTCCGCCTTCTTCCAGGTACTGACGGTAGGCTTTGAGGGCACCGGCGAAATCGTTGAGCTGCACGTAGACCAGCCCCACGTTGTACAGAATCTTGTAGGACGGGGCGATGGCATAGGCCTTCTCCAACTCCACCAGGGCGGCGTCGAAGGCTCCGTCCTGGTACAGAGCCACACCACGCTTGTAGTGGGGCCTGGCCTTGGCGACCTCCGCAGCGGTTGGGCCCGCGGCGAGCCCGGGCGAGGAGCTCAGGCAGATCGCTGCCAAGACGACAAAGCAGAGTCGTTTCTTCACCATGGGTCGTCGGGGTCGAGGGCTTTGCCTGGGGGCTTCTTTGGGGGTGACTCCGGCGTCTTCTTTTCCTCGGGCTTCTTTTTGGGCGCGACGTAGACGCGCGTTGCCACTTTGGGCTTGGACTTCTTGAGGGTGATTTCAATGCGCTGCGTGATGTCGAACTGCAACTTGCGAGTCTGGCTTTCATAACCTTCGGCTGAGATCACCAATTCGTGTTCCTCGTCGTCTACCTCGAGGTCGGACTTCCACGGGTTTTCGCTCAGCTTCTTGCCGTCCAAGGTCAAGGTGGCGTCCGCTGGGGTCACGCTCACAAACATCTTGATCTTCTTCGGCTTGTCTTCGATAGGCTTGGTTTCAGGTGGCGGCGGGGTCGGAGCAAGTCCGGTGGCTCCACTAACCTGCTCGACGCCGGTGATCGTGGGCTCTGCGTTGCGCGCCCGAAGGGTCAGAACGATTACGATGCCGAGCAGGAAGACGACGCTCGCGGCGAGGGCGCCGACCAGGGCCGCGAGGGTCCCTCGGGAGCGCTTGGGCTTGCGCGCCGGCCCGCTGACTTCGACGGAGGGGATGGTGAGTGAGCGTCCGGGTTGCGCGCTACCTGCGAGGCCCGAGCGCGACGGGCTGCTATCTGCGGCTGCCGGACGTGGGGGATCGAGTAGCGGGGGTGCACTGCTCGATCCGCTGAGTTGATCCTGGATCACGCGCTGGAGGTTGGATCGCTCCTGCTCGAAGAGCCCGCTTATCCAGCTGCCAATGGCGTCTGGTCGAATGCGCGCCGTCTGGCTGAAGAGGTAGTTTTCCAGCTCCTTCTTGAACTCCGATGCCGTGGCATAGCGACCCGCCGGGTCCACTGCCAGGGCGCGGTCGAGGATCCGCTCCATTTCGGCGTCTACGGAGGGGTTGACGTCCGCAGCCTTTGGTACCTGACCTTGACTCAGGGCCTGCATGATTTGCAGGTCCGACTGGTCGTGCCACATACGCTGCCCGGTGACTGCCTCCCAGAGCATGATCCCAACAGCAAACAAGTCCGCGCGTCGGTCCACTCGGGTACTGAGGACCTGCTCTGGCGCCATGTAGCTGACTTTGCCTTTCAACACACCATGCCGCGTCTCGATCGACGAACTCATGGTTTTGGCGATGCCAAAGTCGCAGAGCTTGATTTGGCCGGCGTAGGTCACGAAGACGTTGTGCGGCGTTACGTCCCGGTGCACGACGGCGAGGGGCGACCCGTCATAGTTGGTAACCGTATGGGCGTATTCCAGTGCGCTCAGGACCTCGCAGAAGATATGCAGGTGCCACTGGATCGGCGGTCCCTCACCGGCCTTCTTGGAGCGCCGCACAATGCGGTGTAGCGGCTGCCCATCGAGGTACTCCATAGCGATGAAGTGGTTGTCGCCCTCGATCTGCACCTCATTGGTCTGAACGATGTTAGGATGGTTCAGGCGCGCCGCCAGGCGACCCTCATCCAAAAACATCGTGCGATGCTCGGGCTCTTCTAGCAGCTCCGGCTTCATCACTTTGACGACTTGCAGCTTGTTGAAGCCGCCTGGACCTGCAACGACAGCTAGATACACCTCCGCCATGCCACCTTGACCCAGGCGGGCTAGGAGCCGGTATTTCCCCAGCGTTTTTCCGGTATTACTCGGGTTCGAGGCGTCCTCGCGCGGTCCACGGCACGGGCGGATCCCCGTGCCACTTGTACAGGTTAGTTTGCCCCAAATAGCGGGTGCAAGCGAGAGGCTGGAGAAACTCGCGCCTGTAGTGCCAAAAGCCCCGCAAAATCAGGAGCCAGGCTCTTCGGCGGCTTCCAAGGCTACGGCGTTTTGTCGCTGGGGCGCCAAGGAATCGCCGGGAAGTGCCCAACCGCGCGCCATTTCATCCGGGTAGGCCTCCATGCCCATCTCGGCCAGGTCCAGACCCAGATGCTCATCCTCTTCGTTGACCCTGAGTCCGGTCACGGCGCGCAGCGCGCTCCAAGCAATGCCGGAAACGACCAACGTGAATGCGCCCACGGCGACCACGCCGAAGATCTGCGCCAATAGTTGCGCGCTGCCGCCACCGAGGAGCAGCCCGGCGCTCTTGAGCTCCACCCCGGCCACGGACTTTGCGATGGCCGGGTCGGCGAAGAGGCCTACTGCGAGCGTTCCGAAGGTGCCGCACAGAAGATGAACGCTGGTGGCGCCCACGGGGTCGTCGATGCGCTTCCTGTCGAAGAGGATGACGCCCTCTACCACCAGAACGCCGGCAACCAAGCCAATCACTAGCGAGTACGCGCCACCGACGAAGGCGCAGGGCGCGGTGATGCCGACCAGACCCGCGAGGGCCCCGTTCAGGGTGAGACCCAGATCGGGTTTGCCGACGCGCCACCAAGTGTAGAAGGTCGCCGCGATGGCTGCTGCGGAGGCGGCAAGCGTCGTGACGAGCACGATGTGTCCGATCGCGTTGGGATCTGCCGCCATGGTCGAACCTGCGTTGAAGCCGAACCAACCCAGCCACAACACGAACGTGCCCAGCGCGGCGCTGGACATGTTGTGGCCCGGAATCGGCTTCAATGTGCCGTCTTTGGCGTATTTGCCCTGGCGTGGGCCCAACATCCAAACGCCAACGAGGGCGGCCCAGCCGCCGACGGAATGCACCACCGTCGAACCCGCAAAGTCCAGGAAGCCGGCCTCCGCCAAGAAGCCGCCGCCCCAAATCCAATGCCCTGCGACAGGGTAAATCACTGCTCCCATGAGCAAGCCGAATATGATGAAGGCCGAGTAGTGAATCCGCTCCGCGACGGCGCCGGACACGATCGTGGCGGCGGTCGCAGCGAACACCATCTGGAAAAAGAACTTTACACTGACCGGAACTGAGGTCCACGACAGGGACTCGAATACGCCTGCGTCGTTGGGCACGAAGAAGCCAGTCGTGCCGATGACGGCGTTGCCGTTGCCAAACATGAACGCGAAGCCACAGGCATAAAAGACCAGGCAGGTGCCCGCGACGATCATGAAGTTCTTGGCCAGAACGTTGACCACGTTCTTCTTCCGAATCAGCCCGCTCTCGAGCAGAGCGAAGCCCGCATGCATGAAGAAGACCAAGAAGGCGCACAGCAGGACCCACACTGTATCGACGGTGGTTTGCGCGGCCACGGGGGGCGAGGTTGCTTCCTCTGCCAGAGCGACGGCGGGTGCAGCAAACACCGACAGGAACGAGGCGGAGCGGACGAGGTTTCTCATGCGGCAGTGGTCTCCTTCGCCGGAAACCTCGCAGGCCTTTGTTTCACACAGATTTCGGAAGCCTTTCCGAACAACGCATCGCGTCAGACAGGTAGGATGTTTCCGCACCCGGCCGATGGGTGGTCGCCAAGGGGACCGAGGCGGCAGAAGCGCAGCGCAGGTCGACCCGATTGCGTTTCGGCGCCTGAGCTCGGACCGCGATGAACTGTCGATGACGACAGCCTCCGGCACATCCCCCAAAAACCATTTCGCGACCACTCCTCCGCTTGCATTTCCGCGGGGCGGGAGCTGTGCTCCCGAGAAGGAGGGCTTGTCTCATCGATTCTGTTGAACCGATCAGTTTCGGGGTTGGGGCCCCGAAACCAGAGGGTGGGGCCCCGCTGCACCCCGTCGGGTATTACCCCGTCGGGTATCACGAAGCGCGTCACAAGCGCGTACTTCACGTCAGCGGGGCGGGAGCTGTGCTTCCGACAAGCGGGATTAGTTGCATCGATTCGACAGAATCCGATGCAACTAATTGCAGCTTACGACTTGGACGTCGTAATTGATGGGTTGGCTAATGCCCGTGACGGACACCTTGTAGGTCTTGCCGGCCGTACTGGTCCAGCCTTGCGGCCTGATCACGATGGCGTACTTGCTGCCGTAGCCGCTCTGCAGCGTCGCGACGGTTACGGGCTTGTTCTGGCCCCCTTCGGTGATGGTGACCTTCGCAGAGGCGAGATTGATACTCTCGCTCTGGATGGTCCACCCCGTCGAGTCGACGGATGCATAGGACGCAGTGAAGAGCCCTGCGGGAACGGGACCCGGCGGTGGGAACGCCGTCCAAACGTTGTTGCCGTAGCCGCTGCCGCCAATCACGTGCATGCAAGAGTAGCTGCTGGTGCTTCCTAGCCCAATCGGGCCCAGCTTGTTGTTCAGGATCCATCGCCGATGACCCATCGTGGTCTCGTTTCCGGGATCTGCGATGTACAGGTCCACGGCCTTCACGCCTGCGGTGGACGCAATGTTGCTCTTGCCGGCGGCAGCGGCACCCGAAGCGGAGTGACATGCCCAGGTGGAGGGAGGCGAGTGGGATAGCTTGTTGTTGGCGTCCATGATCAGCGCGCAAGCTTGGGCGCTGCTGTCCTTGTTGGCGTCGGTGCCCACGGCGGGCAGGCCGCAGAGCCAACGATACAAATTGACCAACTTGAGCGCGTTGGCGCGCCCGTCGCCGGTGACGTCGCCGGCAACGCAACTGCTGACGGAACCCGTCCAGGTGCCCTCCGCCAAGTTCTGACGGTCGCTCTTCCAACGGGAGCAAATTGCTGCGACGCTCGTGCCGCCGCCCTGCCCGCCGGTTGCCGACAAACCGCCGGTGCTCACTCCGCCGCCCGAACCCGTCGCGCCGCCCGCTGGCGCGCCACCGCTTGCGGCGCCGCCGCCGCCGGGTCCTCCACCACTCGTGGCGCCGCCACTGCCGGGCCCTCCACCACTCGTGGCGCCGCCACTGCCAGGTGCTCCACCGCTGCCACTGCCCGCGCTGCCCCCGGTTGCGGTTGCGCCCGCAAGTCCAGCGCTACCCCCGAGGGCGCCCCCGCCACTGCCCGAGCTGCCCCCGGATGCGCCCGCGTCAGCTCCCGCCGAGTCGTCGAAGCTCAGGTCGTCGTAGCCGAGCACGTTGCTGCATGCCACGAGCCCAACCAGGCCGACGAACATGAAGCTGCGTGAAGACATCCCGCACAAGATAGCATGCAAGCCACCGCGTCGCTCGAACCGTACGAGCGCAGGGCCGGGCGTGGGTCCAATGATGTCAGTGGATGTGCGTGCCGGTCAGAACAGACTCTTTTGGGGGCCGTTGGTCGGCTCGTTCACACCGAGGTGCTCGTAGGCGCGCTTCGTCGCCACGCGGCCCCGCGGCGTTCGCCCCAGGAAGCCTTGCTGCAGCAGGTAGGGTTCGTAGACATCCTCGATCGTGTCCCGGGGCTCGGCCAACGCCGCGGCCAAGGTCTCCACGCCAACGGGGCCGCCGTCGTAGTGCTCGATCAGAACCATCAGCAGGCGGCGGTCCATTTCGTCGAGGCCTCCGGAATCCACTTCGAGGTGATCGCACGCCACCCGAACGATTTCCGTGTCGATGGATCCGCTACCGCGCACCTCCGCGAAATCCCTAACCCGACGCAATAGTCGGTTGGCCACGCGTGGTGTGCCCCGAGCGCGCTCCGCGAGCGCCCGAGCGCCTTGCTCCTCACAGGGGACGCCGAGGAGCTTGGCACTGCGCAGGATGATGCGCTTCAAGTCGTCCACCGGGTAGTAGTCCAAGCGTAGAGTGATTCCGAAGCGCTCTTGCAGGGGCTTGGTGAGCAGGCCCGTGCGCGTGGTGGCCGCCACGAGGGTGAAAGGCTTCAGGTCCATGGGGATGCTTTCGGCGAACGCACCATCTCCCACCATGAGGTCCATGCGAAAGTCCTCGATGGCTGGATACAGAGACTCCTCTACGACGGCACTCAGGCGATGGATCTCGTCGATGAAAAGGATGTCCCCGCGTTCGAGGCGTGTCAGCAGGCCCGTGAGTGCGCCTTTGTGCTCCACGGCGGGGCCGCTGGTGATGGACAGATTGACTCCCATTTCGTTGGCAAGAACGTGGGCCAGAGTCGTCTTGCCCAGGCCCGGTGGGCCGCACAGCAGCAGGTGGTCGAGGGGTTCCGAGCGCCGTCTGGCCGCCTCCACGTAGACCTTTAGGTTCCCCTTGTGTTTCGCCTGGCCCACGAAGTCGTCGAGGGTCTTGGGGCGGAACAAGCGATCAAACCGCTCATCGTCACCGCCGGGGCCGCCTCCGATCACTCGGCCCAGGTCGGCTGGCTCCGCGGCTCCTTGTTTTGATGCTGCCATCTCGCGCGGACTCTACAACAATCGAGGCGTCCTGGTCGGGTCGTCAGGCCCCACCCTTGAACCGCGCTGGGCCCTAGGGCACGGTGGTTGGCATGCGGACGACGGCCGTGGCGGCGCTTTTGGCGACTCTCGTCGCCGCAGTGCCCTGCGTTGCGACCGCCAAGCCCAAGGCAGGCGCTCAGGAGCTGTTCAGCAAGGGGTACACGACCTGGATCTACGCCAAGCCCGCTCGTAGCAAGCGTCGTTTGGGCTACGTACGCGTGGGCGAAGCCGTGCGCCTTCGAAAGGAGGCACCCGTGCGGGGGCTTGGGTGTGCTGAAGAGTTTCTGCCCGTGGAGCCTTTCGGCTGGGTATGCAAAGACCGCACGGTTTCCCTGGAGCGCACCGGTCGCTACCTCAAGGGTATGCAGCTCGCCCAGACCCGACCGGGTTTGATGCCCTTTTCCTTCGCACTGTCCAACGGCACGCCCATGTACCGGCGTCTCCCCAGTCGATCCGAGTGGGAGAAACAGGAGCGCTTCCTGGGCAAGGCCGGCAGCTTCCGACCCCAATCCTGGGGCAACCGCGGCCACGAAAAGCTGGCGGAGGTGCGCAACATCGCTCCGAGCCATCCCAAGCCGTGGTTTTTCGCAGACGGCGGTTCCATTGGCCGCGAAAAAGCCTTGAGCCTCAAGCGCCGCATGATCCCGCACGGATCCATGCTGGCGTACACGCGGGCCTTTTCCCACGCGGGTCGCACCTTCGTGCTCAGCGCGGACGGCACGGCAGTTCCTGCGGATCGCATCCGACCCTTTCGCGTCAGTCAGTTCCGGGGCACTCCACTGGGCAAGAGCGTCCAACTTCCCATCGCTTTTTTCCGGGCGAAGGCTCGCCCCAAGTTCGTGCGCGTCGCCGAGGACCGGTTCGAAGCGACCTCCGAGCAGTTCCCGGTGCGTTCGTTCGTAGCTCTGCAGGATGGCGCGGAGTCCGTGCGGGCCGGGCGCAGCAGCTACCTGCCCACTCGGACCAAGGACGCCAGAGGCCGGCAGCTATGGACCAAGGAGACGGACGCCACCGTGATTCGCCAGCGCGAGAAACTGCCGATCGGCGTGGCGCCGGGGACCAAGTGGGTTCTCATCAGCATCACTAACGGCACTTTGGTTGCCTATGAAGGGCTCAATCCGGTCTATGCTACTTTGCAATCCCCCGGGGCCGGCGGCGTACCCATCAAAGGCAAGAACCCCGTGAAGATGAGCACCACGCCCATGGGCGTGTACCGGGTGACCTTCAAGCACCACGCTGCGACCATGAGCCCGGAGACTGGCGAGAATCGCAGCTTCTGGATCGCCGACGTTCCCTACACTCAGTACTTCAATGCGCCCTTCGCGTTGCATACCGCGTATTGGCACGAGGATTTCGGACAGCCGATGAGTGCGGGTTGTGTGAACTTGTCACCGGAGGACGGGCGCTACTTGTTTGGCTGGACGGACCCCAAGTTGCCCAAGGGTTGGAACGGTGCCGCGCCCCTCGGCCCTCTCGGCAAGGGCACCTACATCGTCGTTTCGCGCTGAACACGGCGCCACGGATCCCGAGGGCTCAACCGGCAAGTGCACCTCTCAAGGACTCTCATTCACGCGCTGGCAACACGGAACGACAGCTGAGCCCGCGTCCGAGCGCACCCCCGCGCCCCCACGGGCCAGAGCCCTCGCGCCGCGGCCGTGAGACGCATACGCAGCTCTGTTGCCATCCAAACCCAAGCTACTCTGGCCCCAGGGCGCCGGTCTCGTCCAAGGCAAGGAACAGGGATTTCGCTGTGCCCCCCAACAAGGCAGTGCGACTTTCCGGCGAGAGCTTGCGCTCCAAGAGACAACGCAGTTCGCGATCCCAGGCGAAGGGCACGTTTGGAAAATCTGTTCCGTACGCGATGCGTCCGGGAAATGCCTCGACGAGATCCCAGGGCACGCGCGTCGGGAAGTAGCCGCCGATGGCCATGGTGGTGTCGAGGAATAGGTTCGGATGGCGCTCCATCAGCGACGAGTATGCGTCGAACTCGTCAGCGCCCAGGTGGGGAACGACGAGTCTCAGCTTGGGGTTTTCGCGAAGCACGCGATCGACCCGGTCTGCACTGCATAGCTCGTGGGGGTCGCAGCGATAGCCTGGGCTCGCGGGTTCGCGGCCGGCATGCACCACCAGGGGACGGTCGTGGGTAACGCAGGTTTCGAATACCGGCGCCAGTTTCGGGTCGTCGATACTCATGCACTGCACATGGCAGTGAAGCTTCACCCCGCGCAGCCCCTGGCGAAAAGCATCGCCGAGGATCTCCGCGACGTGCGGCTCCCCCGGGAAAACCGTGGCGCAGCCCAGCACCTGGGATCGCTGTCGGCACAGCTCGACCACGAAATCGTTGAGCGCTCGAGCGATGCCGGGTTTGTGCGCGTAGGTCAGGGCGACGACATGTTCCACTCCTCGGCTGAGTTGGAAGTCGATGACCTCCAGGGCTCGGAGGCGGTAGCGAATGGGCCAGCCATACTGGCCAAACCATGCCCAGATGGCTTCGAAGAGTCGGTCCGGGAATACATGTACGTGGCCGTCGACCACCGGCGGCAAGCCGTCGGGGATGCGGGCTCCCTCTTCGTCGTCGATGGCCGGCAGCGGTGCGTCGAGGAGGCCGCCGCTGTGGGGCGATGCTCCTTGCTGCGCCACGGCTCGCGCCGAGGCTTCGGGCTTGGCGCCCATGCAGCCCAGGCAGGGCAGGGGTCCGGCGTACTCGGTCACAGGCTGATCGGTGGTTTCTTGTTGGCCCAGGGGCGGGCTTGTTCCAGCTGAGCCGCCAAACGAAACAGTGTGGCTTCGTCGCCGTAACGGCCGGCAAACTGCACGCCGATGGGCAGCCCCTCCGAATTCCAATACAGCGGCACGCTCATGGCTGGCTCTCCCGTCGCGTTCTGGACCGGCGTGAAGGGTGCGAACTGGGCGGCACGCACCAGTCCTGCCATGGGGTTGTCCTCAGTGACGTCGAAGCTGCCGAGGCCAACGGGTGGCTCCGCAAGCACGGGCGACAGCAGCACGTCGTGGCCTTCCATGAAACGTCCGATGGCTCGGCATAGTCGCTGGAGGAGCGCCACAGCCATGAGGTAGCTGGACGCCGAATGCGCGCGGCCCGCTTCGGCCAAGGCATAGCTGAGGGGCTCGATGTTTTCTTTGGTTGGGGAAAGACCCGTAAGCATCGCAGTGCCGTCGAGAGTGAGCGCAGCGCCTGCGGTCCACAAGACGCCAAAGGCGTGCGCGAACATGTCGCCGGAAACGGGCAGCTCGGCTTCGAAGACCTCGTGTCCGAGCTCGGTACAGAGTTTCGCCGCGTCTTCGACTGCTGCTAGGCAGTCAGGATGCACGTCGACCCCGTTCAGCGCGTTAGTGCTGACTGCAATGCGGAGCTTTCCCGGCGAGGTCTCGAGCTCCCCTACGTAAGGCCGCTTCGGCGGGGCCGCGTAGTAGGGGTCCCCGGGGCTCGGGCCATGAGTGCAGTCCAGCAAAAGGGCGCTGTCCCGGACCGACACCGTCACTGCGTGCTCGCACACTAAACCGCCCATGATGTCGCCGAGATCGGGGCCGAGAGAGTTGCGTCCACGGGTGGGCTTGAGACCGAACAGCCCGCAACACGACGCAGGGATGCGAATGGAACCGCCGCCGTCGTTGGCGTGGGCGGCGGGCAGTATCCTCGCGGCCACGGCGGCTGCGCTGCCGCCACTCGAACCACCCGTGGTGTGCTCCAGGGACCACGGGTTCTTGGATGCGCCGTGCAGAATGGGTTCCGTCGTGGGCAGGAAACCGAACTCCGGCGTATTCGTCTTGCCGACGAAGATCAGCCCCGCGCGTCGCAATCGGGCGACCAGCTCGGAATCATCGCTCGAGACGTGGTCTTTCAGCAGGCGCGAGCCGCCGGTGTAACGAACGCCCTTGATCTGTGCCAAGATGTCTTTAATTAGATAGGGCACGCCGGCGAAGGGCCCGGTGACCGGCGCTCGAGCCGCCTCTCGCGCGGCGTCGTACATCGGAATGATGACGGCGTTGAGTTTCGGGTTGAGCTCTTCGATGCGCCGTATGCTCTCGTCTACGAGTTCCAGCGGGGATACAGCCTTGCTGCGAACCAACTGCGCCAGCGCGGTGAGGTCGTTTTCGTCGAACACGCTCATGCCAGCCTGCATATCACGCGTGCAGTTCCCGAGGGTTAGTTGTCTTCCTTTGGCTCGGCTGCGGCCGACGGCTCGTGCTCGTCGGCCGGTGGCAGACGTACCGTAAGCACGCTTCCTTTTTCACCTCGATCGCCAACAACGATGCTGCCGCCGTGCAGATCGACGATAGCCCGGGCCAAGCCAAGGCCCAGGGCCAGGCCGCGGTGCTCACTTCGGCCGGGTGCGCGCTTGGAGTCGAGCAGAGAGGCCAGCTCTTTCGACCGCACCCGCGTGCTCGGGACTTCGAGGTCGATGCGGACGCCTCCAGTGCGACTTGGCAACACCCGCATGCGGGCGTAGTCGCGCTCCGCGCTGCGCACCGCGTGTCCAATCAATGTAGCGAGTGCGCGGGACATGCGAGTCGGGTCCACGTACACGTCGGGCAAGTCTTCCCGAACCTGGGTTACGACCTCAACGGCTCGGCCGCCACCCAGGTCATCACCCTTGGTCACGCTGTCGGAAATCAGTTCGGACATCTTGAGCCGTTCGCGTTGCAGCTCCAGCTGGTTTGCTTCGACCCTCGCGGCGTCGAGGATCGTTTCGATCAACGCGAGTAGTTCGCGTCCGGAGCTGTTCAGGACCTCGACGCTTTCGAGTTGCTCTTCGGTCAAAGGTTCGGTTTGGCGCACGATTTCCGTGAACCCCAAGATGGCATTGAGGGGGCTTTTCAAGTCGTGACTGACACTCGCGAAAAACATGCCGCGCATACGTGCGGCGCGTTCTCGCGCAGCAATGGCTCGCTCTTGGGCCCGCGCGAATACGCGGAAGCGATCGGCCACCTTGTCGATTGCGAGGCCCAAGCTACGGATCTCTCGGAACCGGGCCGGGCGCATGACGCGCGTGCCGCCGCTCATGATGGCTTCTGTGCCGAGCAGGCGGATACCGCGGGTCGCGACTGCCAGATCGCGGCTGACCGCGCGGGAAAACAGTCCGCCCAGCACCGTCGCCATGAGCAATGCCAGTACCACTAGAGCAACCGAGGGCCAAGACAACACTTCCACATTCGAACCCTCGAAGTGAACGCGTGCGCCGCCGTTCTCCAGAGGCAAGGAAACAGCCACGATGCCGTGTTCGTTCTTGATGGTGCGATCGGGTCGTGACGTTTCGAACACGCGCACGTTGAAGCCGAGAGAATGCGCGCGCTCGATTGCTTGGTCGGTCCCAGGCGCTTCTGTGGGTAAATCGAAAGCGACTTGAGCCAACGCTCTCGCGGTCTGCTGCCGCACGCGTTCCTCTGCGCGGTGCACGTGGGAATTGACGATCAGTGCTGCGCCCACGGTTACGAAAGCGACTGGCAGAGCTACCGCCAGAAGTAGGCGGCTCTGAGTGTGCCGGCGCGGTAGCCCGCTACGCTCGAGAGCCGCAACATCGCGACTCAGGGCGTCTGGATCCGCCAATTCGACGGCCCTAAAGAACACACCCCTGAGCACCACGTGAAGCGGCAGCGACGTAGCGGCTACGAACACGATTCCGAGCAGTCCGACGCTCCAGGCGGTGCGTGGATCCAGCAGAGGTGGCTTCAGAATCGTGCAGAACCCCGTAAGCAACAGTAGGGGTGGCATCAAGAACCCGAAAGTGATTCGAAAAACGTCTTCAGACAGCGCGCGAACTTGGTCACGAGGCGAGGGAGTGTCTTCCGCCGCCAACGCGTCGAGCAGTGCTCGGTGTCGGCTGAGCAGCCACACCGTGTGCGCGATGCTGACCAAGCTCCCCAAGGCGATTGCCGAAAGCAGTCCGCGGGCGGCCTGGGACGCGGGAGCGCCCTCGAGCAGCATGAGACGAGGCACCAGCGCCATCGCCATGGCTGTGCCCAGAGCGAACAGCGCCTGCCAGCCGACGACAAGTGTTGTCATGCGCCGCAGAGGAGTCTTCACCACATATCCTCCTCGGCTGTGGTTGTTTCGGCCTGAGGCGCACGAGGCAAGAAGATAGTGAAGGAGCTGCCGACTCCGACGGAGCTTTCGACTTCGATGCTGCCGCTGTGCATCTGAACCAGGCGGCGGGTGATCGCTAGGCCGAGTCCTGTTCCGAAGCCCCGGGCGCGGCTATCACCTACTTGCTTGTATTCGTCGAAAATCGCGCTCTGGTGCTCAGACGCGATGCCCGGCCCCGTGTCGGTAACACACAGGCGCGCCCAGCTGGGTTCGCCGAAGATATCCAAGGTCACGGTTCCTTCGTTGGTGAACTTGACGGCATTGCTCAGCACATTGGTCAGGATCTGGCGGACGCGTTTCGGATCCGCCCAGGCGGTCGTCGGTTCACCCTCCAAGATCAAGGCGACGCCTTTGGCCTGGGCGGTGACGCCGAGCTCTTTGACCACTTCCTCGGCGATCGGAAAGAGATCGATCTCCTTGGGCGCGAGCTCTAACTCACCGGACTCCAGCGCGGAAAGATCCAAGATGTCGTCGATCAACGCTCGAAGGTGATGCCCGCTATTGCGCACGACCAACAGGTTCTCTTGGGCGTCTGCGGAGAGTGGGCCGTCGACTTCTGCCAGAAGGACGTCCGTGAAGCCGAGAATGGCGTTTAGGGGCGTGCGCAGCTCGTGACTCAGGGCCGCCAAGAAGGTAGCGCGTTGTCGATCGGCGGTGACGGCGAGTTCCAGGTCCTGGCGATAGGCGCGGCCTGCCGCGGAGAAGCGCTCGACGAGTGCGTTGAATGCGCTCGTGAGCAACCCGACCTGATCCACGGAGCGTACGGAAATGAGTTCCCCCGTGGGGCCACTCCCCGCCCGGGACATGTCGCTCACGCGCCGCTGCAAGTAGCCCACGTCTGCGCGTACGTCTCGCACCACCGCAAGGGCAACCAGCCCCGCCATGCCCACGAGTAGCGCGGCGAGGGCGGCGACGCTCCCGACTAGCGACTGCGACGCAGGTGGCGGTCGCGCTGCCGCCACTGCGGCGACGACCGTGTCGTGGCGGCCCACGGGGGCACTTCCAAAAAAGTGAGTGGTGCCGCCGAGATCAATCTCTCCTTGGGCCTCTCGCAGCATGCGAGCGACCTGAGCGTCACTGAGGGGTTCCTTGCCCGAAAGCACTTGCCGGTCAGAGCTCAGCAGCCACAGGCGACTGTTGCTGCGCGCCGCGCTGCGGGCCACGATATCGGCGCGATTCGTGGTGGCCGCAGCCAATCGCGGAGCGAGGCTCTGGCTCAGCGCCTGAGCTCGCAGCGCTAGCTGCGTGTCGCTGGCACTCTGAAGCTCCAGCAGCCCCATCCCAGTGACTGCGAGCGCTGCGAAGATCGCGACGCTGACCACGATGAGTGGCGCAGGCGTGACGAAGCTCGATGCACGCTCGCGGTGGGCGGCCGGGGCCACGGCTGCCCGCCTTTCAATCCGAGGCCAGCCGCGAAAACACGGCGTGGTCGAGCCAGCGGCTGCCGACATATTCGGCCTGGCGTGCAATTCCCTCGAAGCGAAAATCAAGTCGCGCAATCACTCGCAGGCTTGCATGGTTGTCAGTTGCCGCCGCGCAGCGCATCCGGTGAATACCCATGCGCCGAAATGCGAACTCCATGCACGCGCGAGCTGCCTCCGTCATCAAACCGCGACCCGTGGCCTCCCGGCGTAGCCAGTAGCCCAGTTCGCAGGAACGATGCAGATGAATGCAGGAGTCCAGGCCAACCACGCCGTGGAGCTGCCGGGTCTGGCGATCTCGGATGGCCAAACGCACTGCGCGTCCTGTGTCCCAGTCCGCAACACATGCTTCGGCATAGCGCAGGCTCGCCTCGGGCGTGTTGCTGAACGGTACCCAGGGCAGCCAACGCTCCAGGTGCCAACGCGAACCGTCGACGGCCTCCCACAGTTCCGGGCCGTCCACGGGTTCTATCGGTAGGAGTACCAGGCGGTGGGTTTCTAACGGGGCACGACGCAGCTCCGCTCGCGAAGGAATGCTCAGCATCTGCGGCGCAGGCATGCTTTCCGCCGCGCCCTGGGCGGGCGCTGGTTCTGACCGACTCATTCGCATCTCGCCCGAACGATGAAGGCTTCCAGATGGCCCGCTTCGTAGTCGCGCCAGGATACGTACCAGTCCCCAGGTTTGTCACCCGCCACGATGGCCGGGTACGGTTGGTAGCCCCCGACGCGGGCAATGGTCGTCGGGTTGGAGAGTCCGTCACGGTTGATTCGAGCCAGCTTGACTCGGGACTTCTTGTACCAGGCAACCGCAGTGCCCGAGTCTCCGCTGGCGACCGCGGGTCGGGCACCCTTGCGGGAAAACTCCTTGTGCCAGAGCACATCGCCCTTGGCCGGGTTGATGAACGCTGCCAGAGCACCCGCGGCCTCGTCGTCCCAAACGACGAAACAGCCCTCCTTGCCACAACTGATGCGGGGCTGTGCGTTCTTGCCGTGGCTCGCACTCACGGGCGTCATTTTCCCTATGATGCGGTCTTCCTTCCTTCGCCGCCTCTTCTTCGGATCTGGCTTGGTGCTGACGCCGGATTTCAGAGCGGGATCGTCCGTCGCGATCCGCAGCAGCATGATCCGCTTTTTCTTCTTGGAGCGTTCCAAGCTGAACACGATGTTCATGTGGGTGCCGTCCAAGGCGATGTCGGGTTTGCTCGCCTCGCTGGCGCCCAGCTTGCCCGGAGCCAGCGCCGTCAAGCGCACCGCCCCGCCCAAGGGCTCTCCCGCGGCGTTGAGGTGCCGCGCGACGAGGTCTGCCCCTTTGTCGAGCTTCTCCTCCCACACTGCCCAAAACGTGCCGTCCTTCGCACGCGCCAAAGCCGGGTAGAACTCGTGGCGGTGCACGCCCGAGAGGCGTCGTGCGCGGCTCGCGATGCGGCCATCACCTTCGAGCATGCGCACGTACACACCAGGCTCTTTGCCCGCGCCGTCCCAGTAGATTAGCGCGAGCTTGTCGCCAGCTGCCAGGAGTTGCGGGTGGCGCACCGAGTCCGCTTCAGGCGTCACCGAGCGCAACGGGCTGACACGTCGCAGCGGTTGGTCCAAGACAGCCGAAAAAGCCTGACGCTTGGCCTTGTCTTGACTGTTGTCGACCCACACGGCGATGGGGCCGAGGGCGTTCAACGCCAAGGTCGGGCGCGAGGTCATCACGACGACGTCGAAGGGGCGTGGACGCGATAGCCCGGTCACGGTGCAGGGACCGTCGCTCTTGGGTAGAGCGACGGAGGCGTGGTTCAAGAGCGAGCGCGAGACACCTGCACCCCCGTTGTTGAACGCCTCGCGGAACATGGCGAGGGCTTCTTCGCCCTTGCCTTCCGCAAGCAACCCCTGGGCCTTGCCGATCTGAAGCGCGTGAGGCTCCCGCTCGATGGGCGCGAGCTTTTCGACCACTTTGACGTCGGGGGCGCCGCCGTCGGCTGCGGCCGTTGACGCAGTAGGCGCGGGTGTCGTGGTCGCCTGCTTGGGGTGCAGCACGTAGAAGTAGTAGGCGTAACCACCGAAGCCCAACGCGGCCAAGCCCCCCAAAGCGGCGAAGGGCTTCCAGCGGCTCTTCTTTGGGCTGGGGCGCAGCGTCACGATTTCTTCGGGACGCAAGTCCAGCCCCTCGGGGTCCGGCGAGCCGGGCAACATGGCGTGGCTCTGACTCACCAGCTCGTCAACTAGCGCGCCTTCCTGATCGCTTGGGGCTGACCCTCGCGCCGGAGCGCTATCGGGCGACAGAGCCGCGGTCAGAGCGTCAGAAAACTCTCGGGCTGTCTGAAAGCGCTTGGACGGGTCCCGGTCGAGAGCGCGCAGGAACCAGTCGTCAAACGCTGGCGGCAGGTCGGGCCGCAGTTTGGAGGGTTTGGGGATCGGCGCGCCTGCGATTTGGGCAAGAATCATGGCCACGCCTTGGTCCACGTTCCACACCGTTTGCGCGGTCAAGCACTCGTACACGATGCAGCCCAGGGCCCACAGGTCAGCGCGATGGTCGACATCGCCGCGGCCCTTGGCTTGCTCCGGGCTCATATAGGCGGGTGTACCGAAAAGAGCGCCTTCCCGCGTCAAACGGATGTTTTTCTCGTCGGGCTCGGTGGTCTCGTAGAACTTCGCCAGACCGAAATCCAAGATCTTGGCGACGAGTTCGCCGTCCTCGGACTTGGTCAGGAAGATATTTTCGGGCTTGAGGTCTCGGTGGATGACGTTCGCTTCATGGGCTTTGCCCAAGCCCCGGCAGGAGTGGGTGGCGATGCGGAGCGTGAGCTGCGCGTCCAGGCGTCGCACGCGGGTCATCATGTCGTAGAGGCTCTCGCCTTCGAGCAGCTCCATGACGAGGAATGGGCGCCCGTCGTACATGCCCGAGTCGTAGACGTCGCAGATGAACGGGCTACGAATTGCGGCGGCGGCGCGCGCTTCGCGCAAAAAGCGCTCGCGTACGATGCGCGAGGTCGTCAGTTCCGCGTTCAAGATCTTGACTGCAACGCGTTTGCCGATGTGGATGTTTTCGGCTTCGTAGACCGCAGCCATCCCGCCACGGCCAATCTCTTCCGTGATGCGAAACTTTTCCCCAAGCACGCTGCCCGTGGGGACTTGAGACCGATTCTGGGGAGCCGCCATCTAGGGCCGTAAAACGAGGGGCGACCGGGGTCGCCGTCCGAAGCCTAGGAGAAACCCGACCGTGGGCACCAGTATGCCAGCATGTCTCCCCGGCGCGGCTCAAGAAATCACCTAAAGCCATGGATTATCAGCCATTTACGTAACCGACCCTAGGCGTGGTGGTCGTCAAGTGCGCAATAACGCAGCCAAAGCATCCGGGGTCTCGGTGTCTCCGGGGCCGAAGAGTGGCGCCAGAGGGGCGCTGCTCAGCGTGTGCCAGTAGAGCCATTTCTCAGGTTTCTGCTGGGTGGCGCGTTGGGCGAGCACCCGGGCGAAAGCCTTGGCCGTATAGGTCAGCTCGAGCGCGAGCCCCAGATTCGCGGCGTGCTGCATGGCGTTTCGGCCCGCCGCCGTGGGTTCCCCGTAGCCGCCGCCCACGTAGCCGCCATCGATCTCGAGCCGGCGAGAGAGCGAGCTCAGACTCGCGTCGCCGCCATCCCGGCGCAGGGCCGCGTAGGCCAAAGACAACACGATAGCTCGACCCACGCGGGCAGGGGGTGCGACGCTCACCGCTACGATGCGCGCACGAAGGCCTTCTCGCACCACTCCCGCCAACAGGCCGGCGGCAGTGCCCCCAGAGCCCAAGGGCACGACGATCACATCGGGATCTGGTGCGTCACCACTGCGGATTTGCGTTACCAACTCACGCGCCGCCGCGACGTAGCCCATCGTGCCAACGACATTGGATGCACCTGGGGGTAGCAAGTAGTCGCCGCGACGCAGCAGCGCGAGGGTACGGATGCCGACAGCGGGCTTGGAGCGCACCGGTACGAGTTCGGCGCCAGAAGCCAACGTGGCTCGCAGCATGTGCTCCGCGTGTTCCGTTCGCCGTTGCGGGCAGACCACCGCGACCACCGGCAAGCCTTGTTCACCGGCGAACAGCGCCGTCGCGAGAACCTGGTGGCTACCCACCGCGCCGCTGGTCACCACGCGTTTGGCGCCGCGCTGCAGGGCGTCCGGCAGCACGTACTCCAACTTTCGCACCTTGTTCCCGCCGTACACGGGATGCGACAGGCCGTCGTCCTTGAGCCAAAGCTCGAGCGGGCCATCGCTGAGTGCATCGAGGCGTCGAACCGGTGTTGGAGTTTGCGCAAACGCGAGAGGCTTCATCGGAGAGCGCCGGCTGTTGGGAGCACCGACCGGGACCTAGCTTTGAGTGGCGAGGTTTGTTCGCGGATCGTCCTGGTCGCGCTTTCGCCTCAGTTGCGCGAAACGCCGCGCACATTGCACCAGCACCGCACCGCTGGCGACCGCCCCCAGTGCGAAGGCGAAATAAAGCCAGGGCGTCAGGGCATTGAAGCCGACGGCGTCTCCAAGTCGGCCGCGACTCATGGCAGCGAAGCCACGGGTCAAGCCGCAACTCGTGCAGGGCACGCCGTGGGCCGCTTTGTAGGGGCAGGGCCCCGAGAGAGCGACGCGACCCGTCTCGATGTCCTCGGGGCTCACCCATGCCGACACGGCGAGAGGCGGCGCGGAAAGGACAAAGATGAACGCGGCAGTGAACGCGATGCCTAGGACTTCCGCGCGATCGCGACGCCGGAAGAAGCCGTACATCAGGGGCCGCCACCCGCTGCGCCAGAAGCAGCAAAACAAGCGATACCGAGCCACGGCAAGATGATCTCGGCCAGAGCAGCGATCACCGCGATTGCGCCGATCACCAACGCCGCCACTGCAAGGCCTTTGCCTTCCAGTTCGTCAGGCCGCTTGTTGATGCGGGAGATGCTCATGGCTCCCATGACTACGCCCGCCCCGCTAGGGATGAGCACGATAATCCCGAGGACCGTCGCCCCAACCGTGCACAACACACAGCAGGCGCCGAATAGCCCGCTGATGCCGTTCAGGATCGCGCCAACGAGGCCGAGAATGCTGCACACGAGGCCGGCAATTGCCAGCTGATCCGTCTTCTTGCCGCCGGGCCCTCCTGCCGGAGGAGACGCGAAACCGGGCGGCTGGTTGAAGGCAGAGCCGTGGCCCCCGGGGCCGGGTGGGGGCCCGAAGCCCGGTGGCCCTGCGGGCCCTGGGGGCGGTCCGTAGCCCCCACCGCCGGGTGGCGGTCCGTAGCCCCCACCGCCGGGTGGGTAGCCAGGCGGGCCTTGGCCTGCCGCGTGCTGCTGCTGGATGTGCATTCCGCAGCCACTCTAACTTTGTTTTGCGGCGGTCGGCCCTTTTTGTCGTCGCCAAGCCATGGAAAAGACAATCGATTTTCTGTTGCCGGGTTTGAAACCTTCCGGAAACGCGTCTGCGCGTACCACCCAGCTCGAAGAGATCATGAAAAAAGTCGAAGCCATCATCAAGCCGTTCAAGCTCGACGAAGTCAAAGACGCTCTCAGTGAAGTCGGCATTCAGGGCATGACTGTCACCGAGGTCAAAGGCTTCGGCAGGACTGGCGGAAAGAAGGAAGTGTATCGAGGTTCGGCCTATGTCGTCGACTTCGTTCCCAAGGTGAAGCTCGAGATCGTGGTGCCCGACGACTTGGTGATTCAAGTGATCGACGCCATCGAGAAGGGTGCCAAAACCGGGCGCATCGGAGACGGCAAGGTCTTTGTCATGCCCATTGATGAAGCCGTGCGCATCCGAACGGGTGAACGTGGGGAGTCGGCTATCTGAACGAAACGCGGGTGCGCACGCGCGCACCGCCAAATTGGAGCGCAGCGCCAGCGAGCGCTGTGAAAGGGAGTAGCAGCCAGATGAATCCGAAAGACGCAATCGAGTTGGGTAAGAAAAACAAAGCCGTGATGGTGGACTTGAAGTTCATCGACCTGCCCGGAAAGTGGCAGCACACCAGCGTGCCTTTCGAGCGCTTGGAGGTGGAGAGCTTCGAGGAAGGGTTCGGCTTTGACGGTTCCAGCATTCGCGGCTTCCAGCCAATCAATCAGAGCGACATGCTCCTGATGCCGGACTCCGCCACGGCGGTGATGGACCCTTTCACGAAGTATCCCACCCTGAGCCTGCAGTGCACGATTCAGGACACGATCACCCGGCAAAACTACTCTCGGGACCCCCGCCACATCGCCAAAAAGGCCGAGGCCTATCTGAAGAGCACGGGCATTGCAGACACGGTGTACTTCGGTCCGGAAGCCGAGTTCTTCATCTTTGACGACGTTCGTTTCGACGCCGGAATCAACGAGGCCTACTACCACATCGACTCCATCGAGGCCGACTGGAACACCGGCAAGGATGAGGGCCCCAACCTCGGCCACAAGATCCGACACAAGGAAGGATACTTCCCACTACCACCCCAAGACACGCAGATGGATCTGCGCACCGAGATCTGCCTCGAGATGAAGAAGGCGGGCATCGAAGTGGAGGTCAGCCACCACGAAGTCGCCACGGCCGGTCAGGGCGAGATCGACATGAAGTATGACAGCTTGGTGCGCTGCGCCGACAAGTTGATGTGGTTCAAGCACATCGTGAAGAATGTGGCGCATCGCTGGAACAAGAGTGCGACCTTCATGCCCAAGCCCATCTACGGCGACAACGGCAACGGCATGCACTGCCATCAGTCGCTCTGGGCGGAGGGCAAACCCCTCTTCGCGGGTGACGGCTATGCCGGGCTCTCGGACCTGGCGCTCTGGTACATCGGTGGGATCTTGAAGCATGCGCGTGCGCTGACGGCGCTCACGAACCCGACCACCAACAGCTATCGCCGCCTGATCCCGGGCTTCGAGGCGCCGGTGAATTTGGCCTATTCGAGCCGGAACCGCTCGGCCGCGATTCGCATTTCGACCTACTCGCCTTCCCCGAAGGCGCGGCGGCTCGAACTGCGTTTCCCGGATCCGACCTGCAACCCCTACATCGCGTTTTCCGCGATGATGATGGCGGGCCTGGACGGTATTCAAAACAAGATCGATCCCGGGGATCCTCTGGACAAGGACATCTACTCCTTGTCCCCCGAGGAGCTCAAAGAGGTCGCTCAGGTGCCGGTCTCCCTCGAAGACGCACTCGACGCGCTGGAGCGGGACCACGAGTTCATGCTCAAGGGCGACGTGTTCACGCGAGACGCTGTCGAGATGTGGCTGGACTACAAGCGCGAGCGCGAAGTCCAATTCACCCGCATGCATCCCACGCCGGTGGAGTTCTTTTTGTATTACGACATTTGATTTGGATGCCCACCCCCCGCGTGCTCGGCCTTCGGCCTGCGCGCGCGGCCCCTCCCTTATGCCGTGCTCGGCCTTCGGCCTGCGCGCGGCATGGGAGGGGATGGCCTGGATCCGGGCTGAGAGGCTGCCGCGACGGGTAGCGTTTTGTGCACGACCGTCTCGCGCGTGGTGTACGTGATTTCCGTGGCGCCGCGGGCGCGGCGCACGGCGTGGTGCGCGTGGGATCCGTGGCGCCGCGGGCGCGGCGCACGGCGCTTTGTGACGCGTGGTGTACGTGATTTCCGTGGCGCCGCGGGCGCGGCGCACGGCGCTTTGTGACGGCGTCGAAGCGTGTGTGTGCGGTTCTGCATGCGGTGCTTTGCGACTCGGTCGAGCGGTGTGCACCGAGTCTTGCGTACGGCGCTTCGTGATGTCGTCGAACCGGCTGTCTGGGCTTGCTTCGCTTCGGCCCGGGATTGCTGGCGGGCCCCGGGGGGGCGTGGCCCGCCAGCAATCCCGGGCCTTGGAGGTCGTCATGCAAAAGCCCGTATCCAGTTTTTCCCGCCGTCGTGAGCTCGAGGAGCGCGCTCGTAGGATGCGGTGTGCGCCTACTTGGTCGGAGGCAGCTTTGTGGCGGTTGATTTCGGCGCGCAAGCTCGGGGTTTCGTTTCGGCGGCAGGTCGTGGTGGGTGGGCGCTACATTGCGGACCTTGCGGCTGGCGGGTATCACGGTCGCCGCGCGGTGGCTGATGCGCGGCGGGACCGGGTGCTGCGTCGGGAGGGGTGGCCCCTGGGGGGTTCCCTTCGGTCTCGCGTGTTGCGGCTTTCCGAGGAGTTGGTCATTCGCTCACCGTCCGAGGCCGTCGCGGCGGTGCGCTCCGCGTTGCCCTGCTGACGTCCAGCGGGCCAAATGTCAGTAGGATGTCAGTAGCGACGGCTCCCGATAGCCACCAATGTCAGGATGATGTCAGCAGTGGTCGTTGAGCTCGGGCGCTGCCATCGCTGCGAAACATGCTGGCGGGCATCTCGGGCGGTGCGACGCGCGTGGTACTTTTCCAGAGTGATACGCAGGGAGTCGGCGCGCGCGGCTCTACGCGTGCCTCACCGGCGCTTCCCTTGGCGGCGCGTATCAACGACGACGTTTGCGTCTCCGCTTGGCAGGAGCGTGACACCGCGGCACGCGGCCTGTAGGGCGTCCGGGTCGAAGAGATCGCGCACGCACTCCCTCCGATCATGATCAAACTTGGCGATCTCGTGGACGTATACTGCCCGACACCCCGTCGCATCGTCCTGGGTGACGGTTCTCTTGGGCGTCGGTGCGACCCAACTGCCGCCATTCAGTTCGCAGATCTGCCGCATCGTTTGGCAGGCGGGCTTACCGTTGGGCGAGAGGCGTACTCCCTCGTCGAGCTCCCGGCCGCCCCCGGACCCAAAGCCTGCCTCCGCGGCGCGTATGACGATGCGCCGCTCGCCCGAGAGTAGCTGTTGCCGGCGGTTGCGTTGGTCCCTGCAACCGCAACGACCCGTTTTCGGTGTGTTGGCAACGGCTTCATCTCGCTTCGACCACACCCCACCGGGGGTCGCTTTGCACGACGCGAACGCAGCGCGCACCTCGTCGAGCGAGCCTGACTCCAGCGCTTCGCAACCTTTGTACACCTCTTCGGTGGTGCAGACCGCTCCAGGAGGCCCGCACCAGCGCGCGCCGTACTGCGGTTCGCAGACGCTGCTCGCCTGACAGGCTGTCTCGCTAGCACCTTTGCATTTGGTGGTGTCCGTGATGTGACCGCAGGCCAGCGAAAGCAGCGAAACGGCGGGGACGAGCATGCGTCGGAACTTCACGACCAGCATGGTGCGCGCTACAGTCGGCGGCTCTCACGAGGGCGTCAATCGCCAGTTCCCACAGCCAAACTCGGGCTGTCGTTTGTTGGCCGAATGTCGATCACCAGCGTGCGCGCGGCCAGGTCGCCGACACGTTGGCGCTTTTCGGTCAGCGCGATGCAGACGACGCCGACCAGATAGTTCATCACCTGGTCGGCGATTAGGACGACGTTTCTCAGCAGCGCCCGCGGTATGCCGCAGGGCTTCAGGTCGAGGCCGACGACGCGAAGGCCGAGCAGCCATTTTCCGGGGCTGACGCCCCATTTGCCCTCGAGGATCGAGAAAGCGACAGTGATGAGTGCCCACAGGCCAAGCGCCGCCGCGAAGTAGCCCAGCATCGATGTCAGAAAACCGGGGCCAGGCTTCGCAAACAGGGCCCCGTCTTGGTAGAGCGGGACCCACATCAACCATAGCGGCGCCACACTGAATACCGAGTCAATGCCGCGGGCGGCGGCGCGTCGAGCCAGAGACGCCAGGCGTCCGGTACTGGCCTCGTGGCGGTAACTCGGATTGCGGTAGCCTTCGATTCGGCGGCTGATCATGAGCGCGCTGGCTAGCGAAGTCCCGAGGGTCAGCACCGTCGTGAAGAGGATCATCGCGATGAGCTCCCAGGACAAACTCGCCATGCCGCCGCCGTGGCTGGTGACGACGCCAGGGCCTGCGGCGGGGAAACGGACGATGCGCACGCCCTCCCCGCCCATGCTTCCGTAGATGCATGCAGGCTGCCGGTCGATTTCCATTGCCGCGAAATCGAAGCAGCTATCCACCGAGTGCGTTCCAGTTTGCGCCCATCCGGCTTTGCCGCGTTCAAAAAGCACCAGGTTGCTCCCGCGACCGCGCGATTCACAGCGCACCACGGTAGGACTCTGATCGACGACGAGCGGGGACCACTCGATGTCGGTCGGCGTGACCGCTTCCCAGCTCACGTCGCTGGCCGATGCATCGAGCCTTGCGTAGTAGATCTCGCCCAGATGGGACTCTGCGAAGAGGTGCAGCGCTGCGTTCTTCGGGACCACCTGGTAGTCCGAGAGGCCCAACGCATGGGCTCCCAGTCCAAAGCTGCGCGCCTTCTTCCAGCCTCCCGCGCTCAGATGCCAGATGACACCTTGGGGCGTGCCCACGCCGGTGCTCTCGACCAGCACGGCTGGCGAGCCTCGGAAAAGGAAGGGCGGCGAGGCACCTACGGGCGGGGGCGACGCGCCGAGGGACTTGAGGCGACCGTGTTGGTAGCGCTTGATACCGGTGGCCTCGAAGACCCATACGCTGGTTGCGTCCACGACTAGCTGGGGCGGATCCGAGTAGCTGTGGGGCCCGGGCAGCTCCGCCAATTCTTCGGGCTCGGTTGACGCGTGCGGTGAGAGGGCGACCAGCGCACGCTTGCCTCTCAGGCTTCTTGCGACGTAGTGGATCTTTGCTTGGCCGAAGCGCGCATTGTCGAAATCGTGCAGACCCTTGCTGGTGAACATCCGGTACATCATTGTCCCACCAGCACCTAAGCCCGCCAAAAAGCCCAGCGCCATTTGGGCAAAGAACGCAACGCCCGCAATCAAGAGCACCCGGTTCGTGAAGCGTCGACGGGCTTCGATGGGTGATTGTTGCGGCGCAGCTTCGGGTTCGCCCAGCACGCGCGCATCCTTTCGGATTCTCGCCGGCCGTCAAGCTCACGCTCCTCGCATGCCGGACCATGAACTCGGCTCGGCTCGCGCGGCCCAAAACGAGAGTAGTTACCCACCCGGCTTCGCCGGACCCACATCGAAAGAAACGCGCCATACTGCTGGATGGTGGCAGAGAGGTCGAGGCCGCGATGGCGCTAGCGAGCCCTTCTGTTTCTGCCTAGTGGCCCAGCGCCGGCAAGTGCCCCGACCCCAAACCCAAAGTCGGCATTCCCTCCACTAAGTCGCCAAAAGTCCGCCATCCTCACACCTAACTACACGATCCCACACGAGAATTTGCAGTTCTGGTGGGCGGCGGGCGTGATAAGTTCTAGCTTCAGAAAAGTGTCGGACGACGGCTTCGAAGCAACTGTTGAGGTGACAGTCACCCGCGACTTCACCAAGTCGTGGCGGCGCAATGCGCCGAGTCAGGCCTATCTCGTGGTGATTGCCGGGCCACGCTTGGGACACCGTTCGGTACTGGGCGAGCAGTCCCTCGACGTGGGCCGGGGCGCCGCCTGTGGGTTGCAGCTGGATGCGGACTCGGTCAGTCGCCTGCATGCGCGGATCGAGTGGGATGGCCGCTGTCACCGGGTGGTGGACCAGAAGTCCACCAACGGCACCTTCGTCAACGAAGCTCGCATCAGCAACGAGCCCTTGCATGACGGTGACCGTCTACAGATAGGCAAGGCATTGCTGAAGTACATCAGCGGGACGAACGTCGAGAGCGCGTACCACGAAGAAGTGCAGCGCCTGATGCGCTACGACGGCCTGACTGGCATCCACAACAAGAGCCACTTCGAAGAAGCGTTTCACAACGCGGTTTTTCGAGCCCAGGTCAGCTCTGTTCCGCTCAGCCTCATCGTTCTCGATCTCGATCACTTCAAGAAGATCAACGACACTCACGGGCACACTGCCGGCGACGCCGTGCTCAGGCAGGTGGCGTCGGTCGTCACCCGCGTGGTGCCGCAGGGCGTGTTGTTCGCGCGGGTCGGCGGTGAGGAATTTGCGCTGCTCTGCAACGGCTTCAATGTTCAGCAAGCGCACAACCTCGCCGAAACCGTTCGGCGGGCGGTGGAAGCATCCCGTTTCGAGTTCGAAGGACAGATCATTCCCGTCACCCTGAGCCTCGGAGTCACCGAGCGCTTGCCCGCCGACAAGACCACCCAAGAGGTTTACCAACGGGCGGACGCCAGGCTTTACGTCGCCAAGGGCGAGGGGCGCAACTGCGTGCGCTGATTCGCCTGCGGGCTGATCAGCGCGGCACCGGTTGGGTGAAGGAGCCCGTCGCTTCTTCAGCGGAGAACTCGAACTTGTCGATCAGCACCGTGGAATCGAGGGCCGCGTCGCCGACGTCGTAGATGGCGAAACGCACGGTGATTTCGCTCCCGGGCGTCACCGGCGAGACCGTCTCCAGCCAGCCTGTGCCGGCGTGGGGCCCCGGGAAGAGCGGGTTGGTTTCATCGAAGCCGGTGCCGGCAAGCTGGGACGCCCCAAGGCTGCAGGGGAAGTTCTTTCCGCCCGGGTTGGTGGCACCCACGGCGGGGTCACACACCTCCAAGAAGCCGTTGTTCACGCTGACGGGGTTGTTCTTCGAATCGAAAGAGATGTTGCCCGATAGCGCGTTGCTGGGAGCCGGATTCTGCAGCACGACGAAGAAGTCGTTGAACTGACTGCAGATGTACTGGGGGAATTCGTAGGTGTAGAAGTTGAACTGGAACTTGAGGCTCTTGGCGTTGGTCGGGACGCGTAGCTTGACCTCGAAAGCTGCGGGATCGTTGGCCGGGCCGCCGGAAGTCGCCGCGGGGCAGGAGGGCGAGGCGACCGGAAAGCCCGGGGGCTGGTTGCTGCTGGTGTTGAACTCAGCACCCGCCGGAGATTGAAAGCCAGGGTCGTTTGCGTCGCGGGCGGTGCCGCTCGATAGCACCAACATGCGAGCGCCTTCTTTGGGCTTCACGTTGGGACCAAAGTCCGTGAGCAGGCCGTGGCCGGGATCGTGCATCCCCGCGGTACCGTCGGCCTTGACGTACTTCGCCTCCAATACGCCCCAAGCGCGAGAGGTTGGTGCCGGGAAGTGGCACAAGCCAATGGCTTGTGCTGCGCTCGCGGGGTCGCCGTAGCCAATATCGGGGACGCTCGAATCGCATGTGACCACGGTGTCGTCGGGCTTGCCGTTGCAGTCCTCATCCACGCCGTTGCCCGCTACGTCGAGGGCACCGGGGTTGGCGTTTGGGTCGGCATCGTTGCAGTCACCTTCCGCGGCGGAAAAACCATCTCCATCCCCGTCAAAGCCGGAGCCGCCGCCGATGTTGATCCCGGCACCCGACCCGCCAGTGCTGATTCCAGCGCCGCTACCGCCACTGCCGCCCCCAGGGAGGCTGGAGCCGCCGCTCGTGCTCGAGCAGGCCGCGCCGAGCGCGATTGCGCAGATGGCCGCGCCCGAAAAGCCCATCCATTTGTGAAGCATCGTTATCTCTAGACACCCTGACGCGGGGCTCTTTGCGCCGATCCCCGTTGGCGCAGCCCAACATGTCGCAAATTGGCGCGTAGCCTAGCGTCAGCCTAGCACTCTGTCACGGCACGGCTGGCGCTCTGCAGCAGGCAGAGCGCGCAGGCTGCGCGTGTTTTGACCGCAGCGAAATCAGGCCCGAGCGGATTTGCCGCCGCGGGACTTCTTTGCCGCCTTCTTCGCTGCCCTCTTGGGTTTGATTCCGTTGCTCGCTCCGTTGCTTCGCTTGGAGCTGACTTTGAGGTCCGAGGCGAGCTGGCGGGCGCGGTTGGTGCGCTCCCAACGGAACTCCTTGCGCCCGAAGTGACCGTAGGCCGCCGTCGCGCGGTAGATGGGCCGGAGCAGGTCCAGCTCTTTGATCAAGGAGCGAGGGCGGAAGTCGAAGTTCGCCGCCACGTACTTCTGTAGTTTTTCGTCGTCGACGCGGCCGGTGCCGAAGGTGTTCACGTAGACGCCGACGGGCTTGGCGACGCCGATGGCGTAGGCCACTTGAACCTCGACTCTGCGGGCCAGCCCAGCTGCCACGATGTTCTTCGCAACGTATCGTGCATAGTAGCAGGCCGAGCGATCGACCTTGCTGGGGTCCTTGCCGCTGAAGGCACCGCCGCCGTGGCGACCGATGCCGCCGTAGGTGTCGACGATGATCTTGCGCCCGGTCAGGCCCGCGTCGCCGTGCGGCCCGCCAATGACAAAGCGCCCGGTGGGGTTGATGAAGTACTTCGTTTTCGAGTCCAGCATGCCCTTGGGAAGGACCTTCTTGATGCACAGGTCCATCACGGCATCGCGCAGGGTCTTGTTCTTGACGTCTGCGGAATGCTGCGTGGAAATCACGACGGCGTCGATGCGCTTCGGGCGCTCGTTTTCGTACTCGATCGTGACCTGGCTCTTCGAATCCGGTCGCAGGAACTTCACCTTGCCCGAGCGTCGCACTGCCGCCAGCTGGCGCACCAGCTCGTGGGAGTACATGATCGGCGCGGGCATGAGCTCCGGCGTCTCGTCGCAGGCGTAGCCGAACATGAGCCCCTGGTCGCCGGCGCCCTGCTCCTTGAACTGCCCCTGGCCCTCGGTGACGCCCTGAGAAATGTCGGGGCTCTGAGGCTCGACGGCCGTGAGGATGCCGCAGGTCTCATAGTCGAAACCCATATCACTCGAGGTGTAACCAATGTCCTTGATCACATCGCGAGCCACGGCTCCGAAATCGATATTCGACTTGGTCGTGATCTCTCCGGCGATCACCACGAAACCCGTCTTGCACAAGGTTTCGCAGGCCACGCGGCTCCTCGGGTCACCGCGCAGTGCGGCGTCCACTACCGCGTCGCTGATTTGGTCGCTCATCTTGTCGGGGTGCCCCTCAGAGACCGACTCGGAAGTAAACAGGTAGCTCATCTCTTCTCCGTTTCATTCATGGGTTCGCGGCAGCGTCGGAGGACGCGGGAGCCGCAAAAGCGGGCGCACCCTAGCACGGCTCGGGGTGAAATAAAGCGTGCCGCCGATCCGCGGCAGCCAGGCTCATTCCGACGGCTTTTGTCGAGCGATCAGCAATTCTGACAGGGCTCGGACCAGGGCGACTCCGTCCACGGGCTTGGTCAAGTAGGCATCAGCACCCGCGTCCACGCCTCGGAGCGCATCGATGCGTGCGTCCTTGCTCGTGACCATCACGATTGGGGTGGTGAGGTACTTGGGGCTGCGCCGCAGCTCACGTACGAGCTCGTAGCCGTCCATGCGCGGCATCATGACGTCACTGCAAATTGCGTCGAAGCTCTGCTCTTGGCTGAACTCGAGAGCCTCCTGGCCGTCCCGAGCAGCCACGACGACGAAGCCGGCGCGAGACAGCTCGCGGGTTATCGCCTCGCGAACCATGTCGCTGTCTTCGGCGACCAGCACCCTCGCTCGCGGGGCCTTGGTGGACTTGCGCCTCACTTCTCGTCGAGGGGTAGCTCGTTTGGCGTGGCTCGAGACCTGGCCGAGATCGACGACTAGGCAGACTCGATCTCCGATCAGCGTCGCGCCCGCTGCGCATGGCGTTTGTGCCAGCAGAGGTCCCAAGGATTTGATCACGACCTCGTGTCGCCCCAGGACTTGGTGCACGATCAGGCCGAGCCGCTCCGAGCCGACGTCCACGACGACCACGCTCTGGTCGCTCGCGCCCGCCAGGGGCGCCTCGGAATCCAAGCCTAGGACGATGCCCAGGTCCACGACGGGTACGAGGCGGTCGGCAATGCGCAAACAGCGACCATCCGCGACGGCCTCGAAGTCATCTGGATGTGCCGACTGGGCGCTGACGACGGCATCCAAGGGTACGGCCACGAGTTCTTCCCCGATCCGCGCGGCTAAGACTTGGGTGATGGCTAGGGTCAGGGGAAGCCGGAACTCTACCTTGCTGCCGCGCCCGAGTTCCGAATCGATGAGAATCGTGCCTTTGAGCTTGGCGATCGTGTCGCGCACGACATCCATGCCGACGCCTCGTCCGGACACGTCCGAAAGTTGCTCCGCCGTGGAAAAGCCCGCGCGAAAAATCAGCTCGAAGCATTCGCGTGGCGAGAGGGCGCGGGCTTCGTCTTCCGTGATGACGCCCTTTTCGAGGGCCTTGTCGCGGAGCTTGTCTGGGTCCATGCCGCGCCCGTCGTCCTCGATGGTGACGATGATCTGTCCGCCACGCTGAGCGGCGGACAGGCGCACCAACCCCGCCTCGGGCTTGCCGTTTTCGCGACGCACGTCTGGCGGTTCAACGCCGTGGTCGACGGAATTCCGAACCAGGTGCAGCAGGGGATCCTCGAGGCGCTCCACCAAGACCTTGTCGAGTTCGGTCTCTGCCCCGGAGAGTTCGACCCGTACGCTCTTGTCGAGTTTGTTCGCCAACTCCCGCACTGTCCGTTGGTACTTGGTGAACAGGCGGGCGATGGGCACCATGCGCAGCTTCATGACGGTGTCTCGAAGCTGACCCACGGCCAGGCTCAGCGACGACAGCCCCGCGTCCAGATCGCCGTGGGTTTCTCCAAGCACTCGTTCGGTGCGCTGCAAATCTTCTAGGTGGGTTTTGTCGGCAACCTCGGTGGTTTCGCCTTTCGCGAGCTTCTTGCGTATCGCTGGGAGCTCACGGAGGACGGCGCTAGACACCTCGTGCGCGCTGCCCAAGCGGCCTCGTGCAAGGACGATTTCCCCGACGAGATTGAGCAGCTGATCCACCTTTTCGAACTCGATGCGCAAGGTGGCTGCGGCGGGCGCGCGAGGCGCAGTCTTCGTCGCTTGGGGGCCGGCGCTTGGTGCCGGCGCTGCCGCCGACGGGGTCACGGCTCGGGAAGGGTCTTTGAGGCGCTCGAGGAGCACACTCACGTCGACGTCGATGCGTGCCCGATTGCGCGCTCGGTCCACGATGGCTTTCAGCACGTCGAGGGTCTCGAGCAATACGTCGACCAAGGGCTTATCGACTCGTCGCTTGCCATCGCGCAGCTCGCCAATCAGATCTTCGGCGAGGTGGGCAACCCGGTTCATCTTCTTCAGGCCCGCGAACGCGCTTGAACCCTTCAGGGTGTGCAGATCTCGGAAAACTTCGCCCACCAGTTCCGGGTCGCCTTGGCTCTCCTCCAGAGAAAGCAGTCGTTCCGAGAGCCCTTCGACACGGTCGACGCATTCGTCCAAGAAGGCGCTGATCATGTCTTCCCCCAACGTCGGCTCCCAAACCGAATCGTCCCCCGCGGCTGGTTCCGCGGCTGGGGCGGCGGCCTCGTCGATCGCTTCCGGAAGATCCACGTGCTCGAGCAGCGCCTCCGCCTGGGCTTGCAACTCCGCCTCGTCGACCCGAGCGCCGGACTCGTCCCCGTGGCTCAGTGCCACAGCGGCGGCGTCCAGGGTTGTCAGGGCTTCGTCCAGTGCTTCCGCCGGAGCGGAGTCGGCGTAGGCTACTGCGCGGGCGAGTGCGCGCACGCCGTCAGCCCCCAGTAGCGCTGCGTCCACGGCGAAGGGCAGCATGGCCGCGCAGAGCTCCTGGGCCCGCTCTTTCGGATCCGTGAGATCCAGGGCGGCACGCGCAGCAGCCGTTCGAGACGGTGCGAGCGCCAGAAATAGCCCGTACAGCTCGGCCGAACCTTCGCTCACGCTTCCGGCTATATCACGCGCACAGCTGCGTCAGTAGAAGCTGTATCGTACGCCGAGCCCGGCTTCGATCAATGCCATCGTGCTTGCGGCCAGGGTCTCGGGCTGGAATCGGAAGTAGCCCAACGACTGATCGTCCGTGAGGCGCTGTTTGTCGTCGAATTCTGGTTGGCTAAGGGCGAGTAGAAGCATGGGCCGGATCCCCGCTGACAGCTCGAACTTGCCAAGGCGCGGGCCGATGCGGAACTCGGGCGCCACATATGCGTAGCGCGCGCTGACCCGGTCGATGCGCGGGCCGTATCCACTAGATCCGCCTCCGAACTCCAACCGTGGCCGAGCGTCTGTCTTCGAGGCGCCCCAGTAGAACTCCACTCCCAAGTCGGACCGTCCAGGGCCAATCCGACCTGCGTCGCCCTCGGATAGGAAGATGTTGCCGGGCTTGATGTCGCCGTGAATCATGCCGGCGAGGTGCGCTCGCTCCCACACCAAGATAGAAATCTAGCCTGTGCGAAACGCCACGCCAAGAGGCAGCGGCCTGCGAAAACTTCCTACATCTGCCTACGCCGAGTCCCCAGGTGATGGATGGTGGTTTTCTGACACACCCTACTTGCAAAGGCTGCTACTGAAGTGAACGTGACCGACAGCGCACCGAATATCGCCATATTCTGCGACTACGAGAATGTTGCTCTCGGTGCCCGGGATGCTCGTTTCGACGCGTTCGACATCCAACTGGTGCTTGAACGGTTGCTCGACAAGGGCAAAATCGTCGTCAAGAAAGCGTACTCGGACTGGGATCGCTACAAGAGCGCTCGTCGGGGGCTTCATGAAGCGGGCTTCGAACTGATCGAGATCCCGCACGTTTCCTATTCCGGCAAGAACTCAGCGGACATCCGGCTCGTCGTGGACGCTCTAGACCTTTGTTACACCAAGAGCCATGTCGACCTGTTCGTCATTGTGTCAGGGGACAGCGACTTTTCCCCGGTTGTCAGCAAGCTTCGGGAGAATGACAAGACCGTCGTTGGAATTGGAGTGAAGAACTCCAGCAGCGATTTGCTCATCGAGAGTTGTGATGAGTTCATTCTCTACGACGACTTGGTGCGCAGCCGAAAAAGTGAACGCGTCCGCGCCAAACCCAGCGGGGATGAGACCAAGCGCGATCGCAGCCAACCGACCAAGAAGAAGGCGGCTGACGACGACCCCGATGTTGAACAGCGTCAAACCGAGGGCATCGAATTGGTGTTGGATGTCGTGGACGCACTATTTCGCGACCGCGATGACAGTATTTGGGGCTCGATGGTGAAACAGACGTTGAAACGCAAGCGGCCGAGTTTCAATGAGTCCTTTCACGGTTACCGAAGTTTCAACGAACTGCTCGAGGACGCCGGCAGTCGTGGCTTGCTGGAGTTGCAGAAAGACGAGCGGAGTGGTGGCTACGTCATTCTGGGCTTTGGCCCGAAGGCGTGAAGCCAGGGGCCTGGGGAGAGCGGGTTGGGCTACGGAAAGAACGCTGACAGGGTAGCCGGGGTGCTGTCTCGGCTGCTGCATCTGCGCGGCGCGAAGATCAACACGGTTGGCTATTTGCACCAGTACCTCGACCTGTCGGCGGACAAGCTCTTTCCACCGCCAGCGCCGATTGAAGATCTGGTGGTCAAACGCAGCGTCATGGACCGGGCATTACGGACGAGCACCTTGCGCTGGACGAGCACCCACGAAGTGCTGTGCCAGCGCTACCGCCGACGTCATGAGAACGAGTACCGACGCAATCTGACGGCGTGGGCTCGTTGGATTCGTCCGGAGGGTAGAGCTCGGAAGACGGCGCTCATCTACGTCCATGGTTGGCTCGAGCCCGGAAGCTGGGCGGAGGAGGCGACGCTCTTCCGCCGCTGGTCGAGGGAGCTGGATGTCGACATCGTGCACGTAGCGCTACCCTTTCACGGCACGCGCAAGCCACGCGACGCACTCTTCTCGGGCGAGTACTTTTGGACCGCAGACATCGTTCGCAGCATGGAAGGGGTTCGACAGGCTGTTTGCGATACTCGTGCGCTGATGGCGTGGCTCAGAGACCAGGGTTACGACCGGGTTGGTGTGACTGGGATCAGCTTGGGCGGAGCGATCACGATGCTGTTCGCCTGCTTGGAGCCCATGCCCAATTTCATCATTCCGATCATCGCTCACCTCGAACTCGAAGCCGCGGTGGAGTTCGCACCGATCTTGTGGCGGATGCGCAAGGACTTGGAGGATTGGGGGATCGACCGACAGCAGCGCCAAGATCTGTTCAGCCGCATCGGGATGTCCTCTTTCCCGCCCATCATGGCGCCAGAACGTCAGCTCTGGATCCAGGCCCGGGAGGACGTGTACATCGACGCAGCCATTGCGGAGGAGCAGTGGCGACAGTGGAACCGCCCGAACATCTTGTGGATCGAGGGTGGGCACATGACTTTCGCGCTCCACCTCGACGAAATCACCCAACGCATCGAAGACCACCTGGCTGCGCTGCCGGCGTGAGCTAGCGACGTTGCAGGCGGCGTTTCGCCTCAGTGCGCTTCAAGGTCACGCGCACGACTTCCTCGCCGCGAAGCGCGGTGACTTTCACTTTGTCGCCAACCTCGCCCCGCAACGCTTGGCGCAGCTCCTTCTCGGAAAGGGTGCGCACATCCATTCCGTCAATCAGAATGATCTCGTCGTTGGACTGCAGGCCTGCCTTGTCTGCCGCCAGCCCTTCCGGCGCTTCGGCAATGTGGAGCCGACCTTCCGCATCCCGGGACAGCACCGCACCGACGGTGCCCCGAGGCGGCGCACAAGCGATCAGGGAGACCAAGAGCAGCGGCGCGATCTTGGTCACGACCGGTATCCGGCATTCACGTCGACGTAGCCATGCCCAAGATCGCTGGTCAGGTAGCGGAAGCTGCTGGACCCGTCTCCCAGCTCCATGCTGATGACGTAGCTGGGCTCGGCCAGTATGCGATTGGCGTCCGCTTCCGCTTCCGGACCCACGGCGACTCCGGCCTCGACTATCAACACATCCCCCACCCAAATTCGCGCCTGCTCGGGGTTGAAGCGCACGCCAGCGCGCCCAGCCGCCCCCATGAGCCGCCCCCAATTGATGTCCTTGCCGAAGAGCGCCGTCTTGACCAGTTGGCTGGTGGCAACCGTACGCGCGACCTTACGGGCGTCCGCCTCGCTGGCGAGCCCAGAAATGCGGATCTCGGCGACGTGCTCTGCTCCCTCTCCGTCCGCCAACATGCTTCGCGCCAGCTCATCGAAGGCTGACTCGAGCACACCCGTCAGCGCCGTCGGAGCGGGAGTCTGCCCGGACGTTCCGGAGGCGAGTACCACGACGCAGTCGTTGGTGCTGGTGTCACCATCGACGCTACAGGCGTTGAAGGTCGTATCCACCGCCGCGTGGAGGGCCTTGCCGAGGGTATGCGCGTCCACGGCAGCATCCGTGAACGCGAAAGCGAGCATCGTTGCTTGAGGTGGCCCCAGATCCGGGTGAACCATTCCGGCGCCTTTGGCAATGCACAAGACGGATGGTGCGTCGTCGGAGCCTGGCAGCTTGCGGTATGCGACCTTGGGCCAGCGATCCGTCGTCATGATCGCCCGCGCAAAACCTTCCCAACCTGTCGGTGTGAGCGAAGCCGCCAGGGCACGTGCGTGAGCGACGATGTGGTCCGCTGGCAATAGGCTTCCGATCACTCCGGTGGATGCCGGAAGCACGGAGTCCTCCGGTACGTCCGCGGCCTCGGCGACGGAGGCGCATCCGCGCAACGCCTCTGCCATTCCGGCCTCTCCCGTGCAGGCATTGGCGCAGCCGCTATTGACCAAAACCCCGCGTGTACGCTGTCGTCCCAGTCGCCTAGCCATGATTTGAATTGGAGCTGCGCGCACGACGTTGCGGGTCAGCACTCCCGCGCTGGCGCATTCGGCTTCGCTGAGCACGAGGGCCAGGTCATCGCGCCCATCCGTGCGTATTCCTGCAGCGATCGATCCGAACCGGAAGCCTCCAACGCGGGTGTCAGCCGGAATCCTGATCTTGGGCACGCTCATCGGTCTGATCGGTGTAGCGGGGATCCTGCGTCATGGCGAGACCCGAAGCCGCGTGGCTTGCCGGAGCGCAGCCGGGGCCGGATCGCTGCTATTCAGCCACGCGTTTTTTGCGTAGGAACGCCAAGCGCCCGCCAGCGTTTGTCTTGACTTGGCGTCTAGCGCGCGACAAGCTCCCGCCCCCGCTATGCCAGCTTAGCTCAGTGGTAGAGCAACGGTTTCGTAAACCGTAGGTCTGGGGTTCAAATCCCCAAGCTGGCTCCGTCTGTTTCCGAGGATCGGACACCAGTGTTGGTGCTTGGGTCTTCGCCCTCTGGGCGTGCGACAGCCATCTGGCTCAAGGAGGGTCGCGCTAGCGCGGGCCCTGGGTCGATCGGTTCAAATCCCCAAGCTGGCTCCATCACTTTCTGTGTGGGAAGCCCAATCGAAACGCGGGGCTTCGCGCAATGTGGGCCGGGACGGGAGTAGAGCCCCGGGCTGCGGCAGGGACGCGACCCAAACCAAAACCCTCAGGCTTCGCGGGATGACTTCCGAGGTCTCTAGTACTTCGAGCATCGTCGACGCGACCCAAACCAAAACCCTCAGGCTTCACGGGGTTGGATTGGGGCGGCCGCTACCCCAAACAGGCGAGTCGAGTCACTGCTCGAGGCGCGAGTGGACTTCGCGCAGTAGGTGTTGGGATTCTTCGGGCTTGAAGCCCAGGGCGTTGGCGAGCTTGTCGATGGCGTTGGCCTCGCCGGTGTCGACGAAGTCGTCCACGAAGGCAACGGCCGCAGCGAGGGAAAAAGCCAAACAGGCGGATTCAGGGGTGAGCAGCCTTTGGGCGACCGCTTCGAGGCGGTGCTCGAGTCCGTCGCTCTCCAGGAGTGTTTGAAACTTCGCCAGGGTGTCGTTCAGTTTGAGGAGGGGGAGGGTCGTTTCGGCGGAGCCTGCGGACTGGAATCCCTCGAGCATGGCTCGGAGGCTGGCGCTGAGTTGCAGTAGTTCCTCCGGCGCGACCTCGCCGTCGGACGCTGCCATCAGGTACATGGCTTCCAGCATGGCCTCGATCTCGGCGACTCGCTGTGCGCCTGCTTGGGTGTCTCCGATGCCAACCAGCGCCGCGGAGTATGCGCGCACGCTCCGCTCGTCCGCGGCATCTCGGAACATCTCGGCCAGCGCGTCCGTCAGCACCTCGCCAGTGTACGGGTGGCCTGCCCTGAGTGTCGATAGGGCCCCTGGCACAAGGTTTCTGGCTACGTAGGCGCGCCCCGCCTGGCGCGGAGATGCCCACTGGCAGTGCGAAATAGGGTCGCGCCCAAGATCATGCCTCCGCCGGCAATGGCCCAGGCGCCGAGGACCTCTCCGTGCATCCAGAATGCCCAAATCGGGTTGAGAACGGGTTCTACGGTCAGCAGCAGCGAACCTTCCAGCGCGGCGATTCTCGCGAGACCGTGGCTGAGCAGGACGTAGGACATCGCGATTTGAATGACGCCCAGGTAGAGCAGAGCCGACACATCCGTTCCCGAGACATCGCCAAGAGGGAAGGCGAGAGGAATGCAGAATGCGAAGGCGAATAGATTGCCAGCAAGAACGCCAGTCAGGTTGCTGGGAGCTCGCCCGGCAGCGTCCGGCATTGACAGCCAACGTAGACCAAGCACCGTGCCACCCCAACAGACCCCGGCGAGCACGGCCAGGACGTTGCCCAGGGTTGGGTTAGGCGCCAAGGGGTCTGGGGCGCGGTCGCCGACGAAGAACATGGCCAGCCCAGCAGCTAAGACCAGCATGTAGAGGATGTCGCTCTTCTTGGCGCGCTCCCCGAGAAGCCACGGCGAGGCCAACAACACGTACAGGGGCGCTGTGGACTGCAGAAAGATCGTGTTGGCAGCGGTCGTGAGTTTGTTCGCGGCGACAAAGAGGATCATCGTGCCGGCGTAGGTCATGCCGACCACCACGGTACGCCGCGTCCAGCCGCGGCGTGACTGCGGAAGCAGCAGCGCCAGAGCGAGCGCGGCAATGCCGGAACGCAAGCCTGCGACGGCAAGGGCCGACAGCGCGCACGCTTTGATCGCCGCGCCCCCGGTGGAAAACAGGACCGCTGCCCCCAAAACCGAGAGCCGAGCGCGGGTTGCCGATGTGCGGCTGTCGCTCATGCGGCCCGAGCCATGGGTATGGGGGCTCTATTTGTCGCCGGGCAGCTGCACGGACACGCCGCCCCACCCAGACAAGTACTCGTCGACGGCACCACCCGCGATGAAGGGATCTCCCGGCTCGGGGTCGAAGGTCAGGAAGTAGCGCCGGAAGTCGAAGCCGGCGACCAGCGAGACGCCCGTAACGACTTCGTAGCCGGCGAGGAGGCCAGCATCCACACCTCCACCACTTGCGTTAGGGAACCAAGCACTGGATTGGAGCTCGCCGGTATCGAGCAGCATGCGGTACCCGAGGTGCGCTCCGAGGAGGATTTGATCCACACGCACTCGCCCGTCGACTCCCAAACGAATGTAGGCGTACTCGACGTCGGGAACTAGAGGTGCGGCGGGGTCGTCTTCGACGTCGAACTTGTGCTTGCCGTAGGTCCCCTGAAAACCGAGTTCGTGTCGCTCGATGGGCAGCCGATAGCGCAGTCCTGCGTACCATTCGCTCATCTTGGTGGTGAGTTCCTCGCCGCCACTCACTTTGCTTTTCAGGAAGACGCCTTGCTCGTAGCCGCCGGTCAGACCGATGTGTGCGGGGATGCCACCGCTGAAGTGCGCTGCTGGGTACCAGCGCCCGCGGATGAAGAATGCCGGTGCTGCTCCCAACTTGTAGGAGCGCAGGGCATCGAAGAGGTCGTCGGTGTAGCGGAAGTTGCGAGAGAACACCCGAACGCCGGCGGTGATCTCGAGAGGTGACGGGCGCTTGTCGTCGCCAGTTTCCTCTTCTTCTTCCTCCGCTTCTTCCTCTTCCTCTTCTTCTCCGCCTTCTTCTTCTTCCTCTTCTTCAATCTCCTCTTCAGGAGGCTCGGGCACTGCAGATCGTTGGATTGGGCCTTTGAGCTTTTTGCCCAGTCCCCGGACCACTTTGCCACGCAGCCCCAACAGGCCCCGGCCCTTGAAGGAAAACTCTCCGAGGGCTTCACCGTCCGCGCCGTTGAAGGCCGTGACGGTCAGAGTGTACCTGCCCTTCTTGGCTTCCACGTTGCCGGCGATGATCAGGGCCGCGTCAAGCACGGCCGCCGCGGTGACTATGTCCTCGGTCTTGGGCTCGTCGGATATGTCGACGTCACGAAGCGTCTTGTCGCCAACGAGTTTGACGCCCTTGGTCTTCTTGATCGCGCCTTTCGCGTAGGAGCGAACCGTCCCTGACTTGCTGCCTGTGAAAGACAGCACGACGACGCGTTTCTTGCCGCCGCTTTTGGGCTTGGGAGCATCCTTGAGAGACGGCCCGAGAGCCTTCCAGACACCAGACTTGATCTTGTCGGCGAGGGCACCGGCGTCACCTGCGCGGAATTTGTGAGTCTCGGATACTTCACCATCTTTGGGGCTGCGCAGTTTCAAGGTTGCGGTCCACACGCCTTTTGCGTCCTTGACACTGCCGTCGATCCAAGCGCCGAGGCCGAGCGCTTTGGAAATGGCCTTGACGCCCTTTGCACTGTCCGCGCTCTTGCCCAGGGACTCGCCGACGCCCGCTGCGTGGTCACCGCTGACGACGAAGACCTCGCCTTTGGCCTTCAGCGCCTTGACCACGGCGCGGCGAGCGCTGCCGCTGTCGTCGCCAGCGAAGCTGCCCACCACGACCCGGGCGCGTTCCGCCGCGAGAAGCTGCGCCGGCGCCAGGATGCAGAGCAAGCAGCTCAGCAGCGCGAGACCCATGATGCGCGCGTTCACTGTCCGCCTCCGTCGCTAGGGGCGCCGCCGCCTCCACCTGTCCCAGAACTGCCGCCGGCGCCACCGGCTATCGAATTCAGCCACTTGCGCACACAGTCGATTTCTGCGGCCTTCAAGGGCGTACCCAAGGGCATCCGGTCGCCGCAGCGCGGGTTCTTGGCGGTGAGTTTCTCCAAGAACAGGCTGCCTTCGGGATCGTTGGGATCGACGAGGAGCTCGCCGTCGCACTCGTCTCCGCTGGCGCTCGTGACGCCCAGCACTTGGCTTTCCACATTCGCCGTCAGGTCCAGCCCGGCCGCGGGGTCGTCGGAGGCCTTGGGTGGCGAACTCGTGGTGGGGGCGTCGTGGCAGAGCGAGGAGCTACAGCTGTCGGCGAACACTGTCATGTGGTCCTGGCCCGGCGGGCAACTGGCGCTGGCGCCGCCTTCCGTGAATCGCTCGGGATCGGTCAGGGAGCCTGGGCAGGCGGTGACGGCGAGCCCCGCGACGAGGGACACAACGTGGGGAAACGTACGATAATGGGTCACAAGAACTGCATCTTAGAACGAGGATGGTGAAAACCTGCGACGGAATTCGCCACTTACCCCCCAGCAGGTTCGATTTTTTTGCGCGCAGGCTGCCAACGGCCAGCAGTACGGTAATATGGATGATTCTGGAGGACCCCCATGCAAATCCGTCGCCTATTTGGATCGCTAGCGCTTGGAGTGTTGATCGTTTTTGGATGTGGAGACTCGGGCGAGTCCGATGATGGCACCGGTGGGGGCGCCGGCACGGGAGCCGCGGGAGCCGCGGGTGCAGGAGCAGGAACGGGCGCAACAGGTGCTGACGGCGGCGCGGGGTTGAGCGGCGGTGGGGGAACCGGCGCTACCGGCACCGGCGGAACCGGAACTGGAGGTACGGGCACGGGCGGTGTTGGCACAGGAGGTACGGGCACCGGTGGTGTCGGTACAGGAGGTGCTGCGACGGGCGGTACCGGCGGTGTGATCTTGCCCGACGGTGGGACCTGCATTCCTCTGACGTGTCAGGGCAAGGTCTACAAGTGCGGCAACTGTCTAGACGACGACGGAGACGGCAAGGCCGATCTTGCAGATCCTGATTGCCTGGGTCCTTGTCACAATGCCGAAGACACGTTCTACGGATCGATTCCCGGGCAGAACGCGGCTCCATGCAAGCAGGATTGCTACTTCGACCAAGATACCGGGTCGGGCAACGACGACTGCTACTGGAGCCATGAGTGTGATCCCAAGTCGATTGGTCCCGACTACCCCCCGGAGGGACTCGATAAGGGTGGCAAGCCATTCTGTGAGTACGATCCCAAGGCAAAGACGCCGGGCACGACCCAGACTTGTGCGCAGCTGAAAGCGAAGCAGAGCACCATCTGCAGCGGATACTGCGGACCCCTCACGCCCAACGGCTGCGACTGTTTTGGCTGCTGCGAAGTGGGCGCAAATATCGGGACCGGGAAGTACGTGTGGCTGGGCTCGACGGACCCGAAAACGGGCGACGGCATCTGCGAGTTGGGCAAAGAGACCGACCCGACGAAATGTCGCCCCTGCACCCCAGTCGACGCATGCCTGAACACCTGCGAGAAGTGTGAACTCTGCCTCGGCAAGACCACCCTTCCGCCGGAATGTTTCCCCCCGCCGCCCGACGGCGGAGTGGGCGGAAGTGGCGGAACCGGTGGCGCAGGGACTGGCGGTGCCGGGACAGGTGGTGCCGGCACGGGTGGTGCTGGGACCGGCGGTACAGCTGGCACCGGTGGCAGCGGTGGCACCGGCGGCATTTGCGGAGGTCAGATCTGCCCCGCGGGGGCCGAGAAGTGTGGCCTGTCGTGTCAGCCGCCTTGCCCGGCCGGCAAGTTCTGCCTGACAGGCTGCTGTCAGCCAATCCCGCAGTGATCTGAAGCCTGGGCCTGCCGTCGGGCATGCCCTTCGCCATTGCGACCTGCTGCCTCCAACAGTAGGTCGCGCGGGTGACCGAGACTCAAACATCCGAGTCGCCGCTAGCCAGGAACATCATTCTCGGCCTGTCCGCGATGGCGTGCGTGCTGATCGCTGCGGTGGTGTACGCATCGCCGGGGCGAACGACAGCGGGCGAACCAGGCGTCTTGCCGACTCTGAACGCAGTGTTGAATGCCAGCGCGGGGACCTTTCTCGTCGCTGGTTACGTCATGATCCGTCGCGGCAGCCGCCGGCTACACCGGGCCTGCATGCTCGTGGCTCTTGGCTTTTCTGCGGCGTTCTTGGTCAGCTATCTGTTGCATCACTCCCAAGTCGGCTCAGTACCGTTTCGGGGTATTGGCCCGATTCGTGTGCTGTACTTCGCGCTGCTGATCCCGCACATCATCCTCGCTGCGCTGATCGTCCCCCTGGCCCTCCTCACTCTGTTTCGCGCGTTTCGAGGGAATTTTGCGGCTCATCGCAAGATCGCCAAGGTTACGCTGCCCATCTGGCTGTTCGTATCCGTCAGTGGTGTTGCGCTGTACGGCTTGCTGTACCACTGGCCCGTGTGAGGCTCAGGCTGGCCGCGTTGCGTCCAGGGCCGCACTGCGACACTCGACGATTCCCCCGTCCACGGTCACGCCAATGACGAGGCCCACATCCGCCAGAACACTGATGAAGGGCGCCTGCCAGCTTTTCTCCTGCCAGAGTAGCGCGAAAGAAGTGGGGTTTTTCTGTACCCAGATTGCTCCTGCCCCCGCGGCGTAGGCCCGCCCGAAAGGATCGACAGCAACGGACGCGAAGTCGGGTTCACCGACAATCGTGGTGGCGCGTCTACCGTCCTTGCGCAGCTGGATGCACGACCCACCGGTACCCACGCCAATGGCGAAACCATGCTCCGTCGATGAGGCACAAGCGAGAAGAGCGCGACCGGACGGGACTTCGAGTTTTTCCAGTTCCCAGAGTAGTGGCCGGAAGATTGCGGCATAAGCTCCCGCTTCTGCTCGGCCAACAACTAGCCACTGCTCGTCGTCGAGGCGCGTGACCCCTGAAAGTGCGACTGCTCCGTCAGCCACCTTGGGCTTGAGAAAGCGCTTGGCGACGGCCGCATGAAGCTCCGGCGGGCCGCCGGGCCGCTCGGCGATGAGCACCGCGACCTCCTCGGGATCCCCGGCGACATCCGTGAAGGTCACGTCCTCATCCCGCGGGTGATAGCGCTGAGCGACGTCTCCGCTGCTGAACTTCGCAAGTGACGCCCGGGGGCCGCCGATGAGCCAAGAGGTGGACGTCAGCCGCCGTGCAAATTGCGTGTTTGGATCGATGCCTTCGGCATTCACTTCAGCCCAACGCACGCCGTCCCAATAGGACAATCCCCGAGTGGAAGCTGCTAGACAGTGGCCGCTTGCGTTCCAACCCACCGAGAGCAACAAGCGGTCTTGGCCTGGGGGGTGGCGGACTACGAACTGTCGGGGGGCGTCGTCGGGCCGAAGCATCTGAATGCTGTCGAACCAGCGGCGCGTGGGGCGCGCGGATGCGGAATCCGCGTGCAGCCACGGTAGCAAGCTCTGCGCGAACAGCTGTGCACTACGTGGCCGATCCTTCGGATCCGGAGCCGTGGCTCGGGCCAGGGCCAGGTCGATGGCCTGACACGCGGCCTCTTGATCCCGAAGCTCCTGGCTGAGCCCCGCGTTGCTCGCCAAAGCTCTCCGATCGGGCGTACCGGCGGCGACCAGAGCCTGGGTCGGGGAGGACACATCAAAGTAGCGCTGCCCCGTCAACACGAAGTACACGATGGTTGCAAAAGAGAAGACGTCGCTCTCTGGACCGACCGGCGCGTTGCCCCCAATCTGCTCGGGCGCGACGTAGCCGGGCGTGCCGACGATAGCGTCACCGAAAGTCGCGGAAAGGCCCGCCGGCTTGGCAATGCCAAAGTCGGAGATCTTGAACATCTCGGTTTCACCCGAGCCGCAGCACAGCACGTTCCCGGGAGTCAGATCCCGATGTACGACGCCGACCGCATGGATTTCGGTCAATCCTCGGGCCAGGCTGTCGACAAGCCGCGCGGCGCGCTCGGGGTCGAAGCCGGAACGAGTTGCGCGCACCGAGTGCGCCACTCGCGATTCCAGCGTCGTACCTTCGACGCCCCCGTGCACGTACTCCAGTGCGATCCAAGGTAGTGACAGTGTGCGCCCGAAGTAGTCGAAGGCGATGTGGCCCGTATCCAGAAGTCTCACGACGAAGGGTGTGGGTGGGACACGTTCGTTCAAGCGGCCCAGCGCGACCGCTTCCTTTTTCACGATGATATTGGCTTGATCTCCCGACTCGACGACGAGCCTAGGCAAGATGACCTTGACCACGACTGGAGTCTCTCCCCCAGGGGAGTGGCGCGTCGCGAAGAAGGCGACGGCGGTGCCGCCCTGTCCAAGAATCCGTTCTACGCGGTAGCTGACGTCGGTATGGACCTCGGATTTGAGCACCCGCCCCATGAAGGCTGAGCCTGGCCGGCTCGGCACACCCGACTGCATTCCTCGACCATAGAGCTTTTTTGCCGCTTCGTCAGCGCTCAGCCACGCTTCGCACGGCTGCGGCTATCTCCGTCGGTACTTCTTCTTGAAGAAAGTGGCCCGCATTGGTCACGGTGACTTCTGCTTTTGGGAGCAGACGCTGCAAGTGGCTGCGAACCCTGCCGAGCACCGGGTCCCGATCACCCCAAACCATCGCCATGGGAATGTCGCAGCTGGTCACGAACTCCTGTGTTCGTTTCAGCGCTGGAATGGACGGGTGGGTCATGGAGTCCGGCACCATGCGAGCCAGCGCGAGTGGCGCGACGCGATCGGCAAACCGACGCAGCGGATATCGGTAGGCCCGCGCGATGTCCCCGCGGATACTTGCGCGGTCGCCTTGGGCAACGGCGATGAAGCCTTGGGGGAACGACAGGCCGCGAAAAGCTAGCTCGCTGATCAATGGCATGCGCGCGAAGCGGTGAAAGGTCGTGGGACGAAAGCCCGGCTTGGGAGGGCCCACAACCGTGTTGAGCAGCACAAGGCCGCTCAAACGCTGTCTTCGCTCCAGGAACGCTCGAAGGCCGATGGCGCCGCCCCAGTCTTGAACGACGAGGATCACATCTCGGAGGTCGAGGGTGTCGATCAACGCGCCAAGAAAGCGGCCGTGGGCATCCAGCTGGTGTTCCTCGGCGTCTCGGGGCTTGTCAGAGAGCCCGAGCCCGATCAGATCTGGCATCATTACACGGAAGCGCGCTGGATCGAGTTGTGCCGCGACACGTCGATACAGGAAGCCCCAGGTCGGGTTGCCGTGCACCATCAGTACGGGTCGACCCTCGCCCTGCTCCATCACGTGCATGGCGTAGGGGCCGATGGGTATGCGGTAGCGCTCGAAGGGCAAGAAGGGTTCGAGCCAGGTTGGCAGCTCCGGCGCGGGAAGTCGCATCATGCGCCGAGCCTAGCCGAAGCCACGCCTGGCGCGGGCGTTGGCCCTGGGCCAAGAAGCTCCGAGGGTCGGTTGTCACACAATCTGGACTGACTGCGATGTACAGATCATGAAGAGCTTGCGGACCCGGGGGATAGCGATATTTCTGGCAATCGCCTCGATCCTCGCCGCCTCTCCGGCGCATGCCCAGAGTCCGCCCACCGCCGCTGCCCAGGCATCTTGGCGGCCTAAGGCCGAGTCGGACGTACGCGCCGGGGCGCCCTTCGTCGTGCGTGTCGTCGTGGCGCTATGCGACAACGCCCTGGTGGACTGTGGGAGCGAGCTAGCGGGTCGTCCGTCTAACCTTCGATACAACCTGTATTGGGGGGCGATTTTTGGCGCCCAGCGGTTCCTGGAGCGCAAGCGAAGCCAGTTCGCACTGCTGGAAGTGCAGAAGCCTGGTGGCGCGATCATGCAGCGCCGCGTCTACGAGCGCTGGGTTCCAGGCGACAAGTGGGGGCTCGGCAAGGGAAAGCGAGTGCGACAGATTGTCGTGCTCGATGCGGTGGACGGAAAAAGCATTGATCACGCGGTAGACGATTTCTATGGAGCCGCTGCCAACGGCGAAACGGTGAAGATACCGGGAGTCGGCGCGCCGACGAAGGTGCATGTCGTCGGCTACGTCGGCCACAACCGCCTGATGGACGGACGAACCCTGCCGGCTTCCAAGAGTCGTTCCGGCCACGCGGTTCCATCCTTCGTCCTGGCGTGCGACTCGGAGCCCTACTTTGCGCCCAGTTTGCGGCGCGCGGGTTCCAGGCCAGTCGTGATGACCCGCGCCCTCATGGCACCCGAAGGCTACGTACTGGCGGCAGTCTTGCGCGGGTTGGGCGACGGTCAGAAGCGGGATGCGATCCGTAAACGAGCAGTCTTATCCTACGCCAAATGGCAGAAGCTCAGCTACGGCGCGGCGTCTTGGATCTTCGCGAAGCACTGAGGGCTTGCCTAGCCCGCGCGTCGCCTGCTAGCTGAGCCCGGAAACGATGCGGGCGGTAGTGCAGCGAGTTACGAGTGGGCAGGTGAGCGTGGACGCGCAGACGGTTGGTCGCGTTGGACACGGCCTGGTCGTATTGGTTGGTGTCGGCCGTGAGGACGAAGACCAAGACGCCCTCTCGCTCGCGGACAAGGTGTGCACCCTGCGGATATTCGAGGACGACGCTGGAAAAATGAACCGCAGCGTGGAGGACGTCGGTGGAGCGCTCCTGGCCGTCTCCCAGTTCACCTTGTTCGGCGACGTACGCAAAGGTCGCCGGCCGAGTTTTGGAGGAGCCATGGAACCTGAACAGGCCAAACTGCTGTTCAACCGTTTTTGCGGCGCTTGTCGTGAGCGCGGGGTCGCGGTGGAAACCGGGCGCTTCCGGGAGCATATGGTGGTCGAGCTTTCCAACGATGGGCCGGTCACGATACTGATCGATTCGAAACGACTGTTCTGATTGGATGGAGCCATGTCCGACTGCCTGTTCTGCAAGATTGTCGAAAAGAAGATCCCCGCCGATGTCGTATTCGAAGACGATCGAGCGATCGCTTTCCGGGACATCAATGCTGCGGCGCCGACTCACGTCCTGGTCATTCCGCGACGTCACATTTCCACCGTCGACGACGTGCAGGAGTCGGACGAGGCCGAGATGGGGCACCTGTTTCGGGTGGCGTCCAAGGTTGCCGCCCAAGAGGGGCTCGGCGAGCGGGGTTTTCGGACCGTCATGAACTGCAAGGCAGACGGTGGGCAGAGCGTTTTTCACGTGCACCTCCACGTGCTCGGCGGCAAGGCCCTGGGCTGGCCCCCGTTCCCCTGAGAACGCCCCTCGTCGCGGCAGCCCCATTTCTCCGGAACGTGGTATGGACGCAGACATGGAGATTCGGCGTATGCAGGATGGCGATCTGGACGGTGTTGCCCAGCTCTACCTCGACGGATATGGCGTTGAATGGACGCGCGAGGGGGCCCGCGCGTACATCGAGAAGTTCTACGGTTTCGAGCCCACCAGTTGCTTCGTTGCGGCAGGTGCGGAGGGGCTGACCGGAGCGGTTCTCGGCTATTCCTTCGAACGCGAGCAAGGTCTCGTGCTGTTCATTCAGGAACTTGTCGTACACCCCAACAACCGGCACCAAGGCATAGCGAAGAAGCTCGTCACGGCCCTGCGGGAGTCAATGGGCAAAGTGCCGAGCCGAGTGAAGGTCAAACCGCTGGTCAAGGCGGATACCGGCGTGCTCAATTTCTACAATTCCCTCGGTTTCGAGAAGGACAAGGCTGTCAGCTTCTCCTTCGACGAGTGAACTCGCCGCGAGAAGCGCGAAAATCTCGGATTGGCCTCAGGGCCTCGGCGTGGTACCTGAAGGGTGTCGTTTGAGCCCCACTTCGCTGGGGGCAGGGTGCAGGCGCACCTTGTGCGGGGAAGCCGGTGCAAGTCCGGCACGGAGCCGCCGCTGTAACCCGAATTCAACGCTCTGATCACGGAGCCACTGGCCGCAGAGGCTGGGAAGGCGATCAGAACGCGCGGGAAGTCAGAAGACCCCCTCAACGACGCCCGAGCCGAAAAGGTTCGGGCGGCCTGCAACCTGGGCGCGTGCCTCGCCCGAGGAGTCCTGATGAAACCGAAGACGACAATGTTGGCGAGCCTGCTGTGCGGGTTCGCCTTGAGCTGTGGCAGTGACCCGTCGGGCGCGCCCGGGGCCGGGGGGGCTGGTCCCGATGGAGGGGCCGCGGGCAATGCTGGCGCTGGGGGCGTTGACGCCGCGATCCCGCAGGATGGCGGGGTCCCGGATGCCGCAGAGGCTTACGACCCGGGTCCCATCGTTTGCAACTCCAGCAGCGCGCACTTCGTGAGCCACTCTACCAGCCATGCCTTTGGTCCAGGTCAGAGTGTGGGGCAGCTCGATTTCCCCAAAGCGATACTCGGACCGCCCAAGGGTGGGGGCTGCTGCGCTGGCGGTCTGGACGTCACGTCGCTGGGCAACGGCGGCAGCGTGGTCCTGGCGTTTGCCCACAACGCCATCGTGGATGGCCCGGGCGCGGACTTCGTCGTGTTCGAAAACGCATTTTACATCGGGGGCGACGAGTCGAAGAGTTTCGCAGAGCTGGCAAGCGTTGCGGTGAGCGAAGATGGCGTGAGCTGGCACGAGTATCCCTGCGCGGCGTCGGAGCCTCCCTACGACGAGTGTGCCGGCGTTGCTCCGGTCTATGCCAATGCGGACAACAACGGCATTGATCCGCTTGGGGCCGGGGCGGGTGGAGATGTTTACGATTTGGCCACTCTGGGGCTCCAGCGTGCTCGCTACGTGCGCATCACCGACCGTGTGGACTTGGTCGGCAGCAACGGCGTCTTCGATCTGGATGCGGTTGGCATTCTGAACGCCGAGTGTCCTTGAGAACGGTTTCAGTCGTCGCTCTAGTTGGCTCGCTGCATGCGGGTTTGGCTCGCGCGCAGCCGGACGCCCCTACGGAGCATTCCGGACAACTAGACGTGACCGTCGCTGGTCCGAAGCGCCCCCTGAGCTCGAGTCGGGACGACAGTATCAGCTCAACCCGCGTTGATCGGCATCGCCTGACTCGTCCTGGCGCAGACGCGAGCAGGGTCTTGGCGGAGGTGCCTGGCGCGCAGCTCTCACGATCCGGCTCTGGCGCCGAACTCGCCACGGTTTCACTTCGCGCAGCTTCCAGCGCGCAAACCCCCGTGTACTTGGGCAGAGTACGGCTCAACGATGACTTGACCGGCACCGCAGATCTGAGTCGCGTTCCTCTGTGGATGTTGGACCGGGTCGAGGTCTATCGCGGCGCTACACCTGTGGAGCTCGACCAATGGGGGATCGGCGGAGCGGTCGTATTCGAGCCCCGGCGCGCTCGCCGCTCGGGCGTCAACCTGGGCGGATCAGTTGGCAGCTTTGGTGCACGGTCTCTGACGGTTGGTGGAGCGGTTGCTGGTAAGTCGGCCTCCTCTTCGGTCGGCGTGCGGCTGGCTCGGGCCGACAACGACTTCTCCTACTTGGATGATGGCGGGACTGCGTTCGATCCCAGTGACGATCGGGAGCGTTCTAGGGACAACGCCGACCACTCCGAGTCGGATATTTGGTCGGTGAACCAGTGGCGATTTGGGCGCGCTCGTTTCGTAACCGTCGTAAACGCGTTCTCTCGCCGCCAAGGTGCTGCGGGTATCGCCCTGATTCCCGCGTCAAAAGCGCGCTCTCGAACTCGCCGCATGCTCATGGGCACTGAAGGCCGCACGCCATGTCGACGGGATGCCGACGCCTGTAGCATCGAAGTCGGAACCGACGCGCTTTGGACTGCACATGCCGTTGACGATGAAGCTCGGGAACTTGGGCTGGGAGCAGCTTCGACCCGATTGCTGGGCGTGCGGTTGGGTCAGAGTGTCGGCTGGCGTGGCGCTCTCGGGCCGGTGTCCGCGCGGCTTCGAGTTCGCTACGAGGTTTCGCGGCTCAGGAGCGAGTCCTCGGTGGCCTCCCACGCTCGGCGCTTCACCGGGCGCAGCACGCTGGGTGCGTCCTATCGCCCCTTCTCGAAGCTGAGGCTCCTCGCTGCTGCCGCAGTGGACCAATATGCTACTCAAGGTACCGTTGGCACGGGGCGGTCGGACACCATGCCGCAAGGACGCCTTGGCGCCGTGCTGTCGCCACTGCCGCAGTTGAGTCTTCGTGGCAGCGCTGGCTTGGCTCAGCGGCCGCCCACCTTGGGAGAGTTGTACGGCGTGTCCGCCGTATCCCTGGGCAACCCCAGCCTCGAGCCTGAACGTGGGGTTTCCGTAGAGCTGGGCGCTCGGAGTCGACTGTCACCCTCCGCCAAATTCAGCTTCGAGGCAGATCTCGGCGGCTTCGCACGCCAGGTGGACGACCTGATCGCGTTTCGTCGCTCGGGCTTTGGCTCCCTGCGCCCGTTCAATATCGGGGCCGCGCGCGTCCTTGGTGCGGAGCTGGCAGCACGGATCGATGCGCTCCAGCACCTGCAATTGGACGTCGCCGTGACGGCAATGGAGCCTCGAGATATCACTGCAGGTCGCAACACCCGTAACGATCTCCTGCCCTTCCAGTCGAGATTGACGAGTCATGCTCGGGTGGCCGCCTACGCTGCGCCAGCGCCACCTCGGATCTCCCGCGCCGAGGTCGGGCTGTCCATGCGTACGCGGTCGAGCCGGGTTGCTGACCCAGCAGGGCTCATCGTGCTGCCTGCGTCGCAGGTATTGAGCACGGATGCGGCCGTGGCACTTTTTCGCGGCCTGCTCGTCCTGCGCGGTAGCCTGGACAATATATTGGATGAGCGCGAACTCGACTTGCTTGGATTTCCACTGCCGGGACGCAGCCTGCACGTCAGCGCCAATCTAGAGCTACCACTCGAGTGAATTAGTCGTGCATCTCGTATCGCACGTCGTGGGGTGCGAGTTCGCCGAGTATGCGCTTGGCGCCGAAGGCCTCCGCGGATGACACGACTCCCGGCCTTTGCGGGCCGTCCTGTCTGAGCCAATGCGCGCCTTGAGCAGCCAACATCCCGGTGATGCCGTAGGGATCACTGCCGTGAATGGTCACTGCGGGCGACCCCGACCGGCCATGTCCTTGCGCTAGAACGGTGAAATTCTGGGACTGACGTGCGCTTTCATCGGGGCCTTCGGCGCCTGCGTCGATGCGCGCTTCGAGCCAGGAGAGTGCGCCGATGCCCGCCAATGGGCGCAGAGCGCCGCGAACAGACCAGAGCCCCATTGCGGCGTAAGCGGCTGCTTTCGGCATCACCAGGTTGGTTGAGACGTTTTTCACATTTGGATACGCGCGACTCAGGAAGAGTGCTTCGGTCCCCGGAAAGGGAACGGCCACGGACGATCGACTGCGGCCCGGGAAACGCACCCGCATGGGTCGTGGGTTGGGCCCTCGTGGCACGAGGCGCCCGCGCTTGCGCACCAACGCTTCCGCCTGGAGTGCGCCGAGAGCGGACTTTTGCGTCCCCCGGGACGCGCCTGAGCCTCCCGCGCGGTTGAACACGTCGACGCTGTGCACGTCGGGGTGTCGCTCGCACAACAGACTTGCCGCAGAGATCCCCAGGGCGAACTCGAAGGCATGGGCGTTGACGATGGCGACCTTCTTTTCGACCGCAGCCCCGTGGTAGCGCTCCACGAGCTTGGCGACGTATGCCTGCTCTCCCGTCGTGTCCAAGAAGTGCGCGCCGGCGTCCAGCGCTGCGCGCACCACGGCCTCGCCAAACTTCAAGAAAGGCCCAACCGTCGACACCACAACTCTGGCCCCCCGCACGAGGGTGCGCAAGTCGCTTGCGCTGGCCACATCAGCCACCCGAACTTCCGACTTGGTTTTCTCGGCGAGGGCGTCGAGCCGCTCCCTGCTCCGACCGCCGAGGATTAGCTCGTCCGCGCCGAGCGCCGCCAACTCCCGGGTGACGAGCCGCCCTGTGAAACCGGTTGCGCCAAACACGACGATGCACATCGAGGCCAAGCATCCCACAGGCCCGAGAGGCGTTGTTGGAGGATTCCGGGGTGATGCATGGCGTCATGGAGGAAAACGAGTTGTGTTGACGGCGAAAATGTCCGACACTCGTACTATGGCGGCGAAGCATCTTTGGGTTTGTTCAGTTTTGGCGTTGGGGTTGGCGGCGTCCTGCGGAAGCAGCGACGACTCCTCGACAGGAAGCGGGGGTGGCACCGGACAAGACGCAGGGGTGGACGCCAGTAGCGGTGGTACCTCTGGGTCCTCGGGTACGGCGGGTTCTGGTGGTGGAACTTCTGGCTCGGCGGGGGCGAGTGGCACCGCCGGTTCCAGTGGCACGGCGGGATCTAGTGGCACGGCGGGATCTAGTGGCACGGCGGGATCTAGTGGCACGGCGGGATCTAGTGGCACCGCAGGGAGCGCCGGCTCGGCGGGATCCGCTGGCAGCGGCGGGACATCAGGTAGCGGTGGCACGAATACAGGCGGTGCCAGCACGGGCGGCTCGAACACGGGTGGCACCGGACTGATTGGTTCGGGCGGCTTCGGACTGGTTGGTTCGGGCGGCTTCGGACTGGTTGGTTCGGGCGGCTTCGGACTGGTTGGTTCGGGTGGCTTCGGACTGGTTGGTTCGGGTGGCTTCGGACTGATTGGTTCGGGGGGCTTCGGACTGATTGGTTCCGGGGGCTTCGGACTGATTGGCTCCGGCGGTCTCCCTCAGCTGTGCAAGGCCCCCACGTGCATCGGTTGCATCGGTTGCTGCGCGACGTGCAGGTGCCAGGGCGGTACCGCGAAGCAGTGTTCGGCGCAGTGTCCCGGCGTCTGCAACTGATGCCGGACGCCGCTAGCGAACAGTGAAAGGCTTCGCGGCAAGTCCGCGGAGTTCTTGCGTCCCTAGAATGGTGAACTTGTCGGCTACAGGATGACGTAGCAGAGTAACGCCAGCGCCAAAGCACCGATCACGTTGAGGGCAGCTCCGGTTCGGGCCATTTGGGCCGTGGTCACACGCTCGGTTCCGAACACAATCGCGTTGGGCGCAGTGGCGACGGGCAGCATGAAGGCACAACTTGCGGCAAGCGCGGCGGGCACCATCAGCAATTTGGGATCAAGGCCGGCGCCGAGGGCGGCGGCGGCGAGCACTGGCATGAGCAGAGTAGCGGTTGCTGTGTTGCTGGTCACTTCGGTCAGAAACGTGACCACCAGGCATACCAGTCCGAGCATCAGCAATATCGGAAGCGAGGACACGCGGGACAGTGCATCGCCCAGGGCGCGGGACAGCCCCGACTCGTCGAAGGCACGCGCAATGGCGATGCCGCCTCCGAAAAGAACCAGCAGGCCCCATGGGATCCTTTTGGCAGTAGGCCAATCCAGCAAAGTGCCGCGCTCGCCGTCGGGAACGAGGAAGAGGGTGACGGCTGCCGCGAGCGCCACGGTGCTATCGCTGACTGCGCTGCCGCCCACCCAACGGCTCCATCCTCCGAAAGGTTCGGTGCGCGTGACCCAGGCCAACGCAGTTAGAGCGAACACGACGAGGACCCGGCGCTCTGCTGGCCGCCACGGCCCCACGCTCGGCAGGCTCAGTTCGACTGTTTTCACCACGCCCCGCGTCACAACTAGCCAGGCGATAGGCAAGAGCACCAGTGTTGCGGGTACGCCTATGCGCATCCACTCGGAAAACGACATTTCCGTGCCTGCGACCTCCTTGTAGATCCCCATGAAGATCACGTTCGGGGGCGTACCTATGGGTGTCCCTAGCCCGCCGATACTAGCGGAGTAAGCGATACCCAGAAGCAACGCCCGAGACAGGGGCCCGCGATCCTTCTCGATCAGCGCAAGCGCCACCGGGAGCATCATGAGTGTTGCCGCAGTGTTACTGATCCACATGCTCATGACGGCCGTGGCCAACATGAAGCCGAGGACGAGGCGGCGGCCGCTCGTGGCTCCAACCAGCCGCACCATGCCCAGGGCCAGCCGGCGGTGCGCGCCGCTCTTTTCCAGCGCCATGCTGACCATGAACCCGCCAAGCAAGAGCAGGATCAGCGTATGTCCGTAGGCGCTGGCGACCTGCTTGTGGTTTAGAACGCCCGTCAGTGGAAATGCCGCAAAGGGGATCATCGAAGTCGCAGGAATCGCGATCGGCTCGAGCACCCACCAGCATGCGCACAATCCAGTGACGCCTGCGGTGAGCGCCGCCGCACGAGGCAATCCCAACCCAATGGTCAGCAGGTACAGCCCAATGCCCAGTAGCGGGCCGAGGGCGAGGGCGATTGCGCGCTTGGACGGCGCAGCCTTGGAGCTGGCCGTCATGCTGTCGCCGCCTGGAGCAAGGAGCCGCTTTCAACCATCTGGAAAAACTGGAGAAAAGCCTATCTTGGGGCGAGCTTGGGTTGAAGCACTCCCGACCCGCCTGCTAAGTCCATTCGTTGACGGACAGCTTTCCCCGAAAATGCTCGCCTCGATTTCAAGATTCCTGGGAACTTGGGCCCTCGCCTTCGCCGCCCTTGCCGTGCTGGGGGTGACCGCGCCCGATGTGCGGGCAGCACCCGGCAAAGAGCTACCCAAGAAGTTCCGTCGGTCGCCCTACTCGTTGATGTCGCTGACCGTGGGCGCGCCCAACTCGGGCTATCAGGTGCGCGGCAAGAAAGTTCGGAGGCGGCCCTATCTGCGTGTCAAGAAGGGAAGCGCCGCGAACGTCTATGGGCACCCGGCGCTCGTGCTCATGCTGTATCGCAGCGCCAAGGAAGTCGCCCGCAGTGCGCCAGGATCTGTGATGCTCGTCGGAGACATTTCCAAGAAGGGTGGGGGACCGCTTCCCGGGCACCGCTCTCATCAAAGCGGGCGTGATGCCGATATTGGCTTCTATGCGTTGAACAAGAAAGGCAAGCGGGCTGTCCTGAACCGCTTCGTTTCCTTTGGTGGGGACGGCAAGGCCCGAGATGGTAGCGGATACGTGTTCGACGATGGACGCAACTGGCTGCTGGTCCAGTCCTGGGTTCGGGACCGACGCGCTGGCCTGAGTCATATCTTCGTTTCTGCGCCACTCCGAAGGCGGCTGCTGAAGTACGGCGCCAAGCACCGACGCTACAAGAAGTACGTCACTCAGGTGGCGGCGCTGTTGAAGCAACCCGAGCGGTCCAGTGACCACTCCGACCACTTCCACGTGCGCATTTCATGCCCCAAGCGGCTCGAGGGGTTGTGCGTGGGCGAGTCTCGCAAGTAGCGAGACTAGACCGAGTCGCCGTCGACGAGGACCTTGAGAGTACCGGGGCGACGGGCGTGTTCGAAGGCGTCGGTGGCGCTTTCGAGAGGGTAGCGTGCCGCAATCAGAGGTAGCGGGTCGATGCGACCCTGGGCCAGATGTGCGATCGCAGCGCGGAGGTCTCCACACCTGGATCCCACGACGGACAGCTCGTTTATGACCACGGGGCTCAGATCCAGTTTTGGCGAACCGGCCACGGTGGTTTTCAACACCAGCACGCCCCGGGGTCGGCACAGAGCCATGGCTCGAGCAAGTCCGCTGACGCTCCCGCTGGCTTCGACCACGAACTCCGCGCCGGGCATGTCCGATGAGAGCTCATCTTCGAGTACGCCGCGTGCTCCGAATTGGGCGAGCAGCGCTAGTTTTTCGGTGTGGTGGCCGACGACCAGCACGTCTTGCAGGACGGTGGCAAGGGCGGCGGCGATGAGCAGCCCCAGTTTTCCATCCCCTACCACCACGGCGCGGCCAGCGGAGCGAGCCCCTGCGACATCCAGAACATGCAGCGCGGCGGCAAGGGGCTCGGCGAACACTGCTCGGTCGTCCTCGACGCCATCCGGGACTTCTACCAAGCAGGTTTCCGGAACCGTGAACTCCTCAGCGAAGGCGCCGTTTCGTCCCAGGATGCCGAGCACGCTTCGGGTTTCGCAGTGATGACCGTCGCGCTCGACGCACTCGGTGCAACTGCCGCAGCCCGCGTTGATGTTCGCCACCACCCGCTTCCCGACCCAGCACGGGTCGTCGGCCTCCACCACCGTACCGACCATCTCGTGCCCCGGCACACCAGAGAACCCCATGTAGCCGGCCGTCAGCTGCAAGTCAGTGTCACAAACTCCGGCAGTGCGCAGGGCAACTCGGGCCTCGCCGGCCCCGCGAGTCGGCTGAGGAAAGTCGTGTCGCATGCTCAGAGTTCCGTCCAACACCAGCGCCCGCATCGTCTTGCTATAGCTTTTCTTGGCCCCCATGGCAGCTGTAGCAGGGCATGCCCACTGCCCCCTTCATTCCACGCCCATGGACGACTACGATCTCCGACCCGTGCCAAGCGTCATTTTTGAGGCAAATTCCATCGGTAGCGAGAAGCGGGTCGAAGTCAGTGCGGAGACACCTCTGGTGGATGTCGCAGACGAAGTCCTGGCGCCCATACCGTTTTCTTGCCGATCCGCGACCTGTGCGACGTGCCAGGTTGTCGTGGTCGAAGGTAGCGAGCTACTGAAGCCAGCCGATGACGAGGAGCAGGACTTGTTGCGTGTGCTCGGCAGTCCGCCAAACGTACGCCTTGCATGTCAGGCAGTCGTATGCGCGGGTACCGGAACCCTGCGCGTGAAGCCGGTCGGAACATGAAGCAGCGCCGACGCCTGATCGCCGTGATCGGAAGCGGTCAGGCGCCTGAGCCCGTGTTGGCATTGGCGGAGGCGGTTGGGAGAGTCCTGGTGGACGCGGGCTTCCGGGTGCTGACCGGTGGACTCGGCGGAGTGATGGAAGCGGCAAGTCGCGGCGCGCGCAGCTCAGCTGCCTACGTGGACGGTGATGTGGTTGGCATCGTTCCGGGGTCGTCCTCGGCGGGTGCGAACGCGCATGTGGACATCGTGATCGTCAGCGCGATGGGCATTGGCCGTAACGTATTGGTTGCTCACAGCGCAGATGGCGTCCTGGCGGTTGCAGGAGGCGCGGGCACCTTGAGCGAACTTGCGCTCGCGTGGCAGCTGGACCGCCCCATCGTTGCCCTGGACGTAGAGGGTTGGAGTGGTCGACTTGCAGGAGAGGCCCTGGATCCGCGCCGCCGCCCGCCCATTGGTCGTGCCAAGAGCCCTGAACAAGCTGTGCAGCTGCTCCAACGGGCTCTGAACCAAGGCTGACTACCGTAGGCGCTCGACGAGTATGCGCCGAATGCGTCCTTTGTCTCCCCGCTCCCCGTCTGTGTAGGTCAACCCTTTGCCCTCGAGCAGCCGGTCCGCGTAGCGCAAGCTGATGAAGGCATCGTCGACGAAGAAGTGGGGGTAGTCGCGAATGCCCAGCAATAGCGCCACTCCCGCCGCCCCGAGCAACACCACGGCGACGGTGACGGCACTGATTCGGGCCCTCCGCCCTGCTGCTTTTTCCGGGGGCACGGCCGCCGATTCGGTGGGCCCAGACACGTGCGTAGCCGTTCTAGCGGAGAGTCAGCACGAGTTTGCCGACGTTGGCGTTTTCTTCCATGAACTCGTGGGCGCTCTTCACGTCGTGCAGCTCAAAGCACCTGTCGACGACAGGTTTCAATCGGCCGCTGCGAAAGTGTCCCAAAAATTCGCGGCAGAAGCGCCGTGTAATGGCGGCTTTGTCTTCTCGAGATCGCGAACGCATCACCAAGCCCAGAATCTGCAGGCGTCGCATGAGCACTCTTGCGAAGTCCACGGACGCGCTCGTGCCGCCGAGCAGGCCGACTACGACCCAGCGGCCCCCAGGAGCCAGGCAGGCCAGGTGCTTTTCAGCGTGGCTCCCGGCGATGAAGTCCACGATGACATCCGCACCACGCTTGTGCGTCACCTCCCGGACCACCGCCGCGAAGTCTTGCTCTCGGTAGTTGACGCACACGTCTGCTCCGAGCGCATCGACATGCTTCAGCTTGTCATCGGAACCGGCAGTGGCAATGACATGTGCCCCCAATAGCTTGGCGACCTGAACTGCCGCGCTTCCAACACCACCGGCGGCAGCGTGAATCAGCACCGTTTCGCCTGCCTCAGTCTTTCCTAGAGAACACAGCGCTTCTTGGGCGGTCAGGAACGCTTCTGGAACGGCTGCGGCATCCTCGAAACTCAAACCGTCGGGTATAGCCATCAAGTGTTCCCGAGGTACCACCACCCGCTCTGCGTAGCCGCCCCCCGCGAGCAGAGCCATCACGCGGCTGCCGACAGGAGGTTCCGCCACACCCTCGCCGTGGCCGGCGACGGTTCCAGCACATTCCAGCCCCAGGATTTCGGATGCGCCTTTCGGCGGCGGATAGAACCCGCGCCGCTGCAGTAGGTCTGCGCGGTTGAGGGCAGTCGCGTGAACATCCAACAGAACCTCTCCCGCACTCGGAGACGGGTCCGCGACCTCCTGGACCTCCAGCACCTCGGGGCCACCGGGCTCTTTGATGACGACAGCTATCATCGGGAATGGGGTAGCACGGCACGCTCCCGTCGGTCCAAGGGTCAGGGCCGGAGAAGCGCGAGCGTGTGGTTGGAAGGCACCCGGTTCGAAGGATCCCGTGGGCTAGCCGCTCAGCCATCCTCACTTGCGTTCAGTGCCGAACTACTGCTAGCCCCATTGCCGTGACGTCGCCGCAACATCGCGGGAATCCTCTGAGCAACGCCCTACTTGCGGGTGGGATTGCGCTGTCGCTTGGCATTTGCGCGTTCGGTGCGTTCGTCCCTGGCCCCAGCCAGTTTTTTGGCGCGAATCGCCTTGCTATTCAAGCGCGCACGATCAGCGTCTTGGTGATCGTCGGGATGTCTGCGGCAGCCGCAGTGGCGGTTCTCGTCGCGTCGCGCCGTCATCGCGCGCCCGCTTGGTCGCGACGCCTCTGTTTCCTCTCACCGCTTCTCGTCCTGGGCGCTCTACCCCCCCTGTTCACGCGGCGGACCGGTTGGTCCGAGCTCACCCTGCTTGTGTACCTTACAATTGTTTGGGTTGTTCTTGAGCGCCTGCTCCGGTCGTCGACCGCCCAAGTCGGCGGGGATTCGCGGATCATACGTTGGTTTAGTCTACCCAAGCCGCGGCTGAGTTGGCTCCCATGGGCCGTCCTCTTCCTCGCCGTTGCGTACTACGTCGTCGGTGTGTCGTACTGGTCGATCGCGAGCCATCAGCGATTCGAGACTCGAGTGTCTGACCTCGCTGAGTTCGACAACCTCTTCTACAATGCACTGAACGGACACCCGTTTCGTTCGCCCGCAATGACTGGCCGCGAAACGGATTTCGCGACGTTCGCACATCACGCGCACCTGGGGCTGTACCTGCTCCTGCCGTTCTACGCCATTGCGCCTGGCCCGGAGGCGCTGCTTGTGATTCAGGCGACATTGGTTGGAACCACTGCGGTCCCCGTATTTCTTTTGGGCCGTCGCCGGCTCGGTCCGAGCCAGGGTCTCTTGATTTCGCTCTGCTTCCTCATGGTGCCCGCGCTCGCCCGACCCAACTTCTACGACTTCCACTTCACTGCCCTCGGCCTGAACCTGAGTGCTTGGCTGATCTATGCCGCGGACCGTGTCGCCAGAAACTCACAGAGCGTGCGCGCTACTGCCCTCGCGGGGCTGCTGGCACTAGTGCTCCTTCTGCTCCTCGTGCGAGAGGAGTTCGGAGTCGGAGTTGCCTATGTTGGGCTCGTGTTGGCATTCGCGCGGAGGAACGCTTGGGTTGGGCTCACCGTCTTTTGCCTGGGCGCAACATACTTCCTCACCATGAAGTTCTTCGTGATGCCGCGTTTCGGTGAGTTCGAGCTGGTGCACAGCTACGCAACGCTCGTTCCGGAGGGGCGCTCGAGCTTTCGAGGCGTCGTACTTACGCTCTTCAGCAATCCGGCTTTTGTTGCGAATCACACTCTCACTCCGCCTAAGTTCACCTACCTGTTGCACTTCAGCGTGCCCTTCGCATTCTTGTGGTGGCGTCGCCCCTGGTTGCTGAGCGCTGTCTTGCCAGGCCTCGCTTTCACGTTCTTAGCGACAGACCGTCCCCCGTACTTTTCCACTGGGTTCCAGTACAACTACTTCTTCCTTGCCTACGTGACTGCCGCCACGATCTACGGGCTAGAGTCGCTGCGCCCACGTCATCGACGCTTTTCGGCCATCGTTTCGCTGCTTCTTTGCAGTATTGTCGCGAGTTTTCAGTTTGGTGCCTTGCTCGGCAATCGGGAAATCCTTGGAGGGTTTCACAACAAACCGCTTCGGCCGCTTTCGGACGGCGAACGCTCTCGGCTGGAGGGCATGAAGGAGCTGCGAGCCATGATTCCGCCAGGAGCGGCGGTCGCAGCCACCGAAACGGAGGGCACGCACCTATCCACTCGGCTTGATCTGTTCAGCATCAAGCTCGTCGGGGTCCCGGACAAGGCGCAGTATGTGCTGGCCCGGCAGAGCCCAGCACCCTGGGAGGTAGGTCACATTACCCACGTCCTCAAGTCTGGGGCGTTCGGGGTTGAGGCAATCCGCGGACCTTTTATGTTGCTTCGGCGTGGCGCGGACCGAGGAAGAAACGACGTCGCACTGCGCATGCTCGGCCCGTAGGTCACTTGGCGTTTGGCAGAAATGCTTGTTCTGTTGGTGGGATACGCCATCAGGTCTAGGCTAGCGACGTGGGAAGCCCAGGACCGGCCACATTGAGCAACCGTCAATCGATTTCAGTTGCGTCGGCCTTGGTGCTGCTGGGTGGAGTTCTCGTTGTCTGGCACGCGTCCTTCTACGACTACTTCGTAACCGATGACGCGTTCATATCTTTTCGCTACTCGCAGCGGCTAGTCGAGGGAGAGGGCCTCACCTGGACGAACTACGACCGCGTGGAGGGCTACTCGAATCTGTTGTGGGTACTGCTCTGCGCGATTCCCGCTCTGTTCGGCGGCGACTTGGTCATGACGGCTCGCGTGCTCGGGCTACTTGCAACCATGGCGCTATTCGCCGCGTTGGTTGTAGTTTGCAGTCCACGCTCCCTGCGCGAATTCCTTGCCCCCGCCGTTGGAATTGGATTCCTGGCCGCAAGCGATTCGATTGGTGTTTGGGCGATGGGTGGACTTGAAAACGCCGTCCTTTGTGGGTTGCTTGTCTGGGGGAGCGTCGCTGTTGTGAAGGCGTGCGTTTCCGGGTCGCGCCGGTGGCTTCTTGCCGCAGCCCTATGCTTCGGTTTGCTTTGCTGGACCCGGCCAGACGCTGCCCTCTGGCCGGTGGTGGCCGCGCCAGCCTTGGTACTGGGAAACTGGCGCGCTCGCCGGAACGTGGCAGCGCGGGTGCTACTCGCGACGGGGTTATTCGTGGTTGCCCAGCTTGTGTTTCGACTGGCGTATTACGACGACTACCTTCCCAACACGGCGTACGCGAAGGTCGCGTTGAGCTGGAAGCGCGTTGAACAGGGATTCGAGTACGTTCGAACGAGTCTGGATGTGCTTGCCGCAACATGGCTTTCATTGGTGCTGTTGGTGGTGGCCTGCTGGCGTCGCGCCGTGCCGCGGGTCTGGATTTCGGTTGTGGTCGCTCCCGCGCTGGTCTGGACGCTGTACATGGTATTTGTGGGGGGCGACATTTTCCCGGCATGGCGCCAACTCCTGCCTGTTGTGGCACTGGGCGCGCTCGCCGCGACCCTCGTTTGCCGAGGGATCGGTGGCGCACCTTCTTTGCAGTTGGGAGTCGCTCTCGTGGTGCTGGTTTTGGTTGGCACGCGATTGGACCCCCGCAACTGGGCGAAGAAGGAAAAGTGGCAATGGGATGGGCGTCCCATCGGCAAATTGCTGAAAGCTGCGTTCAGTGAGCAGCAGCCTCTTGTCGCGGCGGATGCGGCCGGCACCATTCCCTTCTACTCGCGGCTCCCGGCTCTCGACATGTTGGGTCTGACCGATCGATATCTGGCTCACAACCGACCAAGGAGTATGGGTTCTGGCACGCTGGGTCACGAGCTCGGTGATGCTCGCTACTATTTGGAGCGCGCGCCTGACATCTTTTGTTTTGGCGTTCCGCCATGTTTTCATCCGCCGAAGTTCCGCGCACAGCATGACATGGTGCGCCAGTCGGAGTTTCAGCAGAACTACGTTCCGCTGCGGTTTGCGGTGCGGGAGAGAGAGCGACCACTGGTAAGCGAGCTGTGGATCCGCACCAATGGGCAGATCGGAATCGAGTACACCGCTGACCAAGTCCGCATTCCTGCGTATTTCTTCGCCACGAACCCCCACGCTATCGCACATTTCGTGGATGGTGAGTTCAAGACGCGCGTGGGCCGCCCGCTCCGCGTGGATTCGCCCCCGTTGCGTCTGTCCGCGGGCGAATGGCAGCTGCGTCAATTCGCTAGTGGAGGCAACGGGACCGTGATTGTACGGAAGCTTTCTGCCGGGACGGAGGGCGGGCATCTTGCATCCGGGCCGCTTGGGAGACCTCTGACATTTACGCTCGCGAATGCGGAGATGGTTCGCGTGCAGCTAGCTGTGGAAGCAACGACGCGAATCGACGTGGGCGAAGCCGTATTCTTGCGTAACGGGACAGCCGAATGAGCCGCGAGCACGGCGCCGTGGGCCGCCGTGCTCGCGGGATTGACGCGCCCTGTGGAGGTCAACACCTCACGGGGTGAACTCGCTCCCGTCTTCGAGCTGCGACCCGCTTTTGCGCAACCACAGCAGCCACACGAGCCAACTAGGCAGTTCTCACGCAGTGACTGCGTGAATCCGCTGCCGCCGTGGGTATGACGGTTGTTAGCGTTCGGATCAAGTGGGCGAGCTGACGTCCGCAGCGCCGACTATCTTGACGATCAGACGTCGGTCGCGTGCGCGATTGTCGAAGTCAACGAAGACCATGCTTTGCCACGCGCCGAGGGTCGGCTCCCCGGAGTTGATGGGGAAGCTGAGGCTTGGTCCGATGAGTGCTGCTCGCAGATGGCTGTGGCCGTTGCCGTCGCCCCAACGTTTCTCATGCTCATAGTCGGCGCCCGCGGGCGCGAGGCGTTCAAGCAGGGCTTGGAAGTCGAGTATGCAGCCAGGTTCGAACTCCATCGTCGTCAAGCCGCCTGTGGCCCCAGGCACGAAGACGCATCCAATACCGTCCAGGATATTGCTGCCGCGGACGACAGCTCGAACTCGCGCTGTGATGTCCACGACCTCCGACTCGCCCGTAGTCGACAACTCAATTTCCGACGTGTGAACCAGCATAAACCCCGCTTCAGGCGGTTTGTTGCACGCCCAATCTGGCTTCGATATCCAGCACCACGGGCAGCTTCAGAACGCGAGATAGCAAATTCAGCTTACGGCGCGCGCCCCAAATCTCCAGCTCGGCGTCTCCGGAGGCTTGAACGACGATGCGGACGCGTTCCGGACTCGTTTCTACTCGTAGGCTTTCGACGAGCTGGTGATGGCTCCTATCCAAGCCGTCCGCGACTCGCAGGATTCCTGCCATGATGCTCACCGCGCGGCGACGCTTTGCGGGCAGCGCCGCGTAGTCGGCGTCCTTTCTACGCGGCCGGGCTTTGCGGTGATAGCGGGCCAGTAGGGCAAGTTGCTCCCGCTCCAGATCCGAGAAGCCGCGCAAATCACCATGGCGGATGATGTAGGCCGCGTGATGCTCGTGTCGCTCGTAGCCGATATGTTGGCCAACATCGTGCAGTATGGCTCCGAACTCGAGCAATCGGCGGTCTTCTTCATCCAACCCGTGCATGGGCCGTAAAGCATCGAAGAGTTGAAGTGACAGCTTCGCAACTCTCGCGGGGTGTGGCCCGCGCTGGCCGCAGCGCTCCGCGAGGCCCAGCACGCTGTGGCGTCGAATATCCGAGACAACATCGTAGGACTGAATGAGATCCGCTTTCTGCTCCAAGTAGTCGAGTATTAGTCCTTCTCGTAGCGCAGCGTCGCAAAGGGTGATGCGGTCGGCTTTGGCCAGCTCCAAAAGCGTGACCAAGAGGATGGCCCCCACATGAATGGAGTCCGCGCGAGCGTGATCCACCCCCGGCATTTCGGCGCGCTCCTCCGCAGTGGCGCCGGCGAGTTCGGTGGCCAGGTCCGCTAGGTCGGCGAGCTTGACCACTTGGTTGGAGCTGCTGGTCCAGGCCTCGGCGCCCGAAGCCAAGTGAGCGGCCTGCCCCAAAGCCAGAATGGTGCCCGAAGTGCCGACCACCAAGTCCAGGTTTTGGTCACGCGCCTGGCGCAGAGCTGGCCCGGCATGCTTTCGAACGTGCTCCTCTAGCTCCTTGCGCTGCTTCTTGGTCAGGGGTGCGCCCTTGCCGAACTTGGAGCGCAACCTCTGGACGCCGAGCTTGAGACTGAAGCCGAGAAGCATTTCCCGCGCGTCACCCACCACGGCCTCGACGCTTCCACCGCCGATGTCGATGACCAGGGCGCGGCGCTGCATCAGATCGACGGCGTTGCGCGCAGAGAGGTAAATGTAGCGAGCCTCTTCGGTGCCGGAAATCACCTGGGGCACGATGCCTGTCGTGTCGGCGATGGAGTACAGGAACTCCCCGCCGTTTTCTGCCTCTCGAGTTGCGGATGTGGCGACGGCACGGATGTCAGTGACGCCGTGGCGCTGTGCCAGCTTGTTGAACTTGCCAAGTGCCGCCAGCCCAGTGCCCACGGCCTCATCGGTCAATCGCCCGTGATCGAAGACGCTTTTGCCCAGGAAGACCATCTCCTTCTCCCGGTCGATCACCTCGAAGGAGCCGGTGCCCGTCGCTTCAGCGACAATCATGTGGATCGAGTTCGATCCGATGTCGATCGCGGCGATCTTCACGAACCCTCGCCTAATACGGAATGCCGCGCGCCGCCAGCGACCCCAGCAAGTTTGAGTGGACGCACTCACGTCGCAGATCTTCGCCTTGCAGAACGTCCTGGACGCCCGCAAAGTGCAGGCAGGCGGAGCTGGCGCGAAGCAGTCGCATGACCAGAGGGTAGCGGGCCGTTGGTCGTCGCTAGAGCCCGAGGCTCTTGGCGATGATCTCGTTCATGATTTCTGTGGTGCCGCCCCCAATCGGCAACAGCCGCGCATCGCGGCTCAGTCGCTCCACTCGCGTCTCACGCATGAAGCCCATGCCTCCGAAGATCTGCACTGCGTCGTAGCAAACGCGCTGCGCAACATCGGCCGCGAAGTTCTTTGCCATGCTGACTTCGCCAACCAGGTACTCGTCGTCGTGAACGACTCGCTTGGCAGTGGTGTAGTTGAATGCGGTCGCGGCTGCGACGAGCGTCGCCATCTGCGCCAGCTTGTGTCGGGTCACCTGGAATCCGGCCAGAGCGCGCCCGAAGGCCTCACGCTCTTTGGAGTATTGGAGCGCATCTTCGTAAGCGATTTGCGCCGTTGCGTGTCCGTAGAAGGCCAGTGCGAGTCGCTCGTTTTGGAAGTTTTGCATCAGGGTCACGAAGCCGGAGCCTTCCTCGCCGAGGCGGTTTGCCTCAGGCACTCGGACTTCGTCGAAAGACAGCTCCGCCGTGTCGCTGGCGCACCAGCCCGTCTTCTTTAGCGCTCGGGATACCTCGAAACCCTTCATGCCTCGCTCGACCACGAAGAACGTAGTGCCGTGATGCTTGTCCTCGCCGGTTCGAGCTAGAACCGTCACCGTGTCGGCGCGGACGCCGCTGGTGATGAACATCTTCGAGCCTGAAAGGAGGTAGTCGTTGCCGTCTCGTACCGCGCGAGTGCGAATTCCAGCGACGTCGCTGCCCGTGCCCGGTTCCGTAATCGCCAAAGCGGCAACCTTCTCGCCGCTCAGCACCGGCGGAACGAACCTCTTCTGTTGCTCCACACTGCCTGTCTTCATGATCGGGGGCAGCGCGATACCGAGGCTACCGAGCCCGGCCACGACACCACTCGAGCCGCCCCGTAGCATCTCCTCGACCCCGACCAGGCCGTGGAGAAAGTCGCCGCCGCCGCCACCGAGCTCCTCGGGAAAGCCTGCTCCCAGAATGCCGGCATGTGCTGCCTCGCGATACAGTTCGCGTGGGAACTGGCCAGCCTCCTCCCATTCGACGACATAGGGAGCAATCTTCTCTTCAGCGAAACGTCGGCATGTCGAGCGATACAACTCGTAGGATTCGTCGAGCTTCATGCACGGACTTGTAGCACGGCGTAGTTGACCTGACCTGGCTGGCTGGTCACCATGCGGGAAAAGGCGTTCCACGCTGCCTCCATTCGGGCCCACGCCGAACGCGGATCCGCCTCTCGAGCGCGTCCATCCGTTTCAAGTCTTGTCCAAGCCTAGCCGCGACGAACTGGCATTGCAGGTGACGCCTCGCAGCTACCGGTCTGCGAAGTGAGGATGGAACGCGGCACGCCATCTCGATCGGTGTTTCTTTTCGACAGCGGCGAGGTGAATGCATCGGAGGGGCCGCCGGCCCGAATCGTCTACTTCGCCGGCGGCTTGTGCCTTGGATCCGGAGTCGAACTTGAGTCAGGACTTGCCGCCCTGGGCTCCGCGCTCTACGCATTGATCCGCACAGACCTGGCCCAAGTACTCGAGAGTGTGGCGACGCCGACATGATGCGAACATTCCTTGCCGCTCTGCGATGGGCTGTTTTTTTTGCCGTGGCCACCAGCTGCGGAGGTTCCACTCCGCCGCCAAAGAGCCCGCAGCGCGATCCGACCGATCCGGTCGTGGTGGACTGCGAGCCCGATCCCAAAGCATTTGCCGAGGGCAGCCAGGCCTTGAACGAGGGAAAGCCCCAGCTTGCCCTCGAGCGGTTGGAGCGTGGGCTCACCGCCTTGGAAGCGTGTCGGCCTGTGGACCAGGTTCGCCTCGCGGCGACGCTCTATACCCTGGGTCAAGCGCATACAGCGTTGCGACAGCTTGGTAGAGCTAGAGATCGCTTCGAGTCGGCGCTGAAGATCAACCGGAAGCTATACGGCCCGGTGCACGACTACACCGTCGAGACCATGGAAATGCTCGGAGTGGTGTCGGACTATGCGGGTGACTACGGAGATGCCGAGCGAGCGTTTCGGAATGTCATAGCCGCGCTCTCCGAGCGCCGTCCGGAGACCCATCCGGATCTCCTGCGGGCGCGGACGAACCTCGCCATCAACCTGAAGTATCAGAAGCGCTACCACGAGGCGGAGCGGATTCTGGAGAAGGTGATCCCCGCCCTGCGCGTCGCCAACCGGAGCGCCGGGTTGGGCCTCGCCCTAAACACCCTGGGCAGCATTCAGTACCACCGCCAGGATTTCGCTCGAGCGCGCGCCAGCTTTCAGGAGAGCGTTGCCGAGCTGTCGGCGGCGCATGGCGCTAGCCACCCGAATGTGGCGACGACGTTGTTCAACCTCTGCGGGCTCGAGCTTGACGCAAAACAACTCGACGCCGCCGTGGCCGCTTGTGCCAAGTCTCGGAAGATCCGAGAGCGCGCCTTCCCGCCCGACCATCCGCAGGTACGGAGCGTGGTCCAGCGCCACGAGGACGCGCAGAAAGCGGCCGCTCCTCGCTGAGCGTCTGCGCGCGGCAATAGCGCGCGCGCCAAAGAGGCCTCGCTTGTCGGCAGATTGCGCACTATTTTCGCGATTCCCACTGGGTTCGGAGACGCCAGCAGCTGGCCAAGTGGCGCGAGTCGAAGCATGATTCTCCCACTGTGCGACGTGGTCTTGGCTTGTCTGTTGTTGTAGCGCTCAGCTGCCTCTCAGCATGCGGGGAGAACGTGACCAAGCGCGTCGTGGATCCCAACGTGGACTACGGCGACGAGCTTGCGTACGTGCCCAGCGGCACGCCAACCGTGGAGGTCGGCTTCTACGTTGAGCAGCTTTACAAGCCTCTGAAAAACGGCGACTCGTGTGCAATCGTTTTCGGCTTGCAAGGCGGTACCTGGACCATGCCTGCGGTGCGCATCATCGGAATTGCGAGCCCGGCCAACGTCACCGCCCAGCTCCGCACCGACGCTGGCGAAGTCTTGGGCGATGTGGAGTCTCGCGAGACGTTCTTCTTGGCCACGGATGGCTGGTTGGAGATCCAAGCGCTAGCCGTGCCGGCCCAGCACGCGCCGCCCAACGAGAACAAGCCCATCGATGATGTGTTTGGGAAGCCCGGCAAGTTGACGGTTGCGGTGACGGACGACGACGATCGCAGTGCCGATTTCTCGGTATCTGTAGTGCTGGACGAAGGATGACTCTGCGACGTTCGTGGCCTTTGCCCCTCGCGCTTGCGAGTGCGGTGTGGTTGGCCGTCGCCTGTGAGAGCGACGTAGTGGAGGACGTCGTAGAGCATCGCGAAAACTGCCTAGTGTGCCATCAGCCTCGTGCCTCCAACGGAAAGCCTCATGGCATCGAAGATGCCCACCCGGGCTTTCCCTTGAGCTGCGTCGATTGCCATGGTGGTAACCCTTGGGTTTGCAACGGGACCCTGAGTGGCGATCCGGACAATCCGAACTGCGATGGCGCATGGATCTACGACAAGAAGCAAGCTCATGTGTCGCCAGGTAGTGGCGCCAAATACTTGAAAAACCTGTCGACCACCGAACTCGACCAGCATGACCCGGCGTACGTGCGATTCATCAACCCCGGCGACTTCCGAGTTCTGGACCAAACCTGCGGCAAGTGTCACGTCGAGGAATCCAAGCTGGTACCGCGCTCGACCATGGCGCACACCTCCGGCGAGGTGACCGTAGCGCGCTGGCGAGCGGGCGCCCAGCCGGACCCCTACGGCCTGTTTGGCGGGCAGGACATCAAGGACGACACCTACGATCCTGCCAACAAGTGCAGCGTTGCGGAACTGAAGAAGTTCGATCCCCCTGCCATGGTCGTCGGCTCGACGGATCCGAAAACGGCCGTGAGCGTCGCCAACGCCCAGGACCAATACATGGTCAAGTCCTGCATGCGCTGCCACCTGAACGACTTTGGCGAGAACCGATTCCGGGGTGACTTCCGCTCGTCAGGGTGCACCGCTTGCCACATGCCCTACGCAGACGACGGGCTGAGCCAATCGGACGATCCGAGGATCTCCAAGCAGACGGTGCCGCACCCGATCAAACATGAGCTCACCAATGCCATTCCCCTGCAGCAGTGTACCCGCTGCCACTACCGCGGCGGGCGGCTCGGCATCGGCTACCAGGGCTATCGAGAATCTGCCGGCGCGGGCGAAAACCCCGAGCGCCCCATCGTCTTAGGGCAAGCGCTGCACGGGCACGACGCGAACTACTACATCGTGGACGAAGACTTTTCGAACGACTTCGACGAAACGCCCGCAGACGTGCATTTCGAGGCGGGCATGCACTGCATCGATTGCCACACCCTGACTGACGTGCACGGCGATGGTCATCTTTATGCCGACACCCAGTGCAGCGTGCGGACGGAGTGTACGGACTGTCACGGCACCGTCCGGGAGCGAGCCAAGCCCGAGGCCGGCCGCAACAACCTCTACGAGCGAGACGGCAAGCTCTGGCTGAAAACCAAGGTCACGAATCTGGAACTCGAGGTCACCCAAGTCAAAGACGTGATCACTCCCGGTCACCCTCCCTACACGGAGTTTGGCGCGCGCTCCATGGGCATCAACGCCCAGGGCTTCAGCCACACGGACGAACTCGAGTGCTACACCTGTCACGCGGGTTGGTCGCCGAGCTGCTACGGCTGCCACGTGGAGCTCGATCTCTCCAAGGAGAAGCGCTACCAGACCACTGGCCAACTGACCCCCGGCCACCCGACAGGCAAACGGCGTTGGGTTCAGCTCAACGACTTGGTGTTGATGCGCAACTCCGACGGGCTGCTTGCGCCGAGTATGCCCGCGGAGCGCTTTTTCATGACGGTCACGGACGCGGACGCGAGCGCGCCGAGTGGCAAAAAGACGCTGATCGAGAACTCTCCGCGGACCTTCAAGTTCCCCGGCGGCCGCACGATTGCCGGCTTTGGTCAGCGCGGCTTCAATCCCCACACCACCCGCCGGCGAAGTCAGTTCATGGCATGCGACCGCTGTCACTCGGTCGGCGACGCGACGAAGCCGAAGAACAAAGTCCTACTCGACATTACCCACGGCTTCGGAAGTCAGCGTTACAATTTTGAAGCCTGCGACGTGACGAATCTGGATCCAAGTTGCGATCCGAAGACGGACGTGAAGATCTACGCGCTGGACGCCATCATCAACGCGGCAGGCGAGCCGCTGGTGGCAACGGGCCATCCCGATCCCAAGGAATCCCGGCCGTTGACGCTCGCCGAAATCATGCGGATGCGTGCGGTTGTGGTCAAAGCGGATGAACCGATCAAGACTCCAATTCCAAGTGACGCGTTGATCGACACGAAGTTTCCCAGAGCGCAGAAAGTGGAATGATGAAGAGAGCTGCTTACCTGCTCCTTGTTTCCGTGCTGCTCGTCGCCTGCGGTAGCGAGGATGAGCCCGAAGCGCCGAAGTGGAAGATGGTCTTCCAGGACTTGCCTGGTGCGCTGATCAGCGTCTCCGGCACGAGCGAGCGGGACATCTGGGCCGTTGGCGGCGATCCGGGCGACGGTTCGGGCGCGTTCGTGCTGCACTTCGACGGCAGCAAGTGGCAGCGCCGCTCGCCGGGCTTGCCGGTCAATCTGTGGTGGGTGCACGCGACCCCCGAAGGCCCGGTATTCATTGGGGGCTCCGCTGGCACGATCTTGAAGTACGAAGGTGGCAGCTTTCAGAAGATGAGCACGCCGTCGAGTGCGACCGTGTTCGGGATCTGGGGAACCTCCCCTACGGATCTCTGGGCTGTGGGCGGGCAGCCAAGTGGCACCGGCGCTGCGTTCGTGTGGCGTTATGACGGGACCGACTGGGTGGACGCACCGGGGTTGCCGAGCGTTCCGATTTCCAGCTACTTCAAGGTCTGGGGCCGATCGGCGACGGACGTCCGCATCGTGGGCATGGATGGTGTGATCTTGCATTGGGACGGGTCGGCCTTCTCGCAGCCCAAGTCTCCAACCACCCAGCGCCTTCTGACACTTCACGCCGACGAGGGCGGACCATGGGTCGCCGTCGGCGGTTTGGCTCGAGCCGTGATCATCGAGGACTCCGGGGACGGTTGGAAAGACGTCACGCCGCCGGAGTCGGATCGCGCGATGATCGGAGTGCGCATGCGGGGCACGAAGGGTTTCGCCGCGGGCAATACGGGCACCATCTTGACGCGTGGCGCCTCGGGTTGGTCCGAAGAGACCCATGGAATCGACGTGTTTTCCGACTTCCATTCGGTCTTCATCGATCCCAAGGGCGGCGTCTGGGCGGCGGGGGGTGACATCGTGGCGCTGCCGTTGATCAATGGCGTGATGCTCCACAAGGGTCCCAAAATCCCGACGGGTACCTACGAATGAGCGGGTGGCAGGTCTGAGATGGTGGCCGACAAGAAGGCGACCGCGAAGGTTCTCGTCGTTGACGACGATCCGCATGCCCTGCGCGCAGTGAAACGCGCGCTGACGGAGCGCGGCTTGGAGGTCTTCACGTCGGACTCGCCCTTGGGCGTCAGCGGCCTGATGCGAAAGCACGAACCTGACGTGCTGGTGCTCGACGTCAACATGCCCGCCATGAGCGGGCAGCGCCTCGCCGAGCTGGTCGCGGCCGGAGCTGATACCGAGCCCGTGCCCATCGTGTTCTATTCCGGCGTGCCCGAGGACGAGCTGTATGCGGTGTCCCGCTCCGTGCGCAACTCCACCTACGTCAGCAAGAGCGAGGGCACCGATGCGCTATTTTCGGCAATCTTGCGCACTCTGAGGCTGGACAGCGCGCGCAGCGGGATGCACAAGTTCGAGTTGTAGGGTCCGTGCGAACTAGGGAATCAGCATTGGGCATGGAGCGCACCCACCGCTGCAAGTGCATGCCTTCAGAAGACAATTCGCCATTAGGTAGAAGGGCGGTACTGCGCTCGTTCCGCAGTTGCACTCGTTGAGAAAGCACTCTGTTGCCTTTTTGCCGAGGCAGTTGTCTAGGAAGCAGCGCATCGAGCTGGCGCAATCTTCGTTGTTCATGCAGATTTCAATTTCATTGCAGCAAGCGTTCTGCCCGCACATGTCGCACGCTTGGTTCCCAGTCGTCAGCCCAGGATCTCCACACTTCCTGCCCTGCAGGGAGGGTACGCAGGCACCAGACCCTGCATCCGCGCCCGCGCTTCCACTCGAGCCCGCACTCCCCGAGCTCCCCGCTGCACCTCCAGCCCCGCTGCCCGCACTTCCACCCTGGCCCGCAGCTGCGTCCGCTCCGCCCGCGCCTCCGCCGCCGTCGAATTCGCTGCCACCGCATGCAAGGGCGCAGCTCAGTCCCGCTGCGATTGTAACCAAGTAAGCCCGCAGGTACCCCATGGGCCATAGCATTCCCCGATGCCGCCCCCGGTGCAAGAAATGCGTGCCCTAGCCCGGATTGGCAGCCGTGACTTCCGCCAGTCGATAGCCGGAGCCACGCACGGTTTCGACGTAGTTGCGCACCGGTCCCAGCTTCTCACGCAGTCGTTTGATATGCGCGTCCACAGTCCGGGTCGAGGCGGTGCTGTCGCGTCCCCAGACGTTGTCGAGCAGCATCTCGCGGGACTGCACCCGCCCGCCCCGTTCGCATAACGTAACCAAGAGTCGGAACTCGAGCGCTGTCAGCGGGATCTCTTCGTCGTCTACCCACGCGCGATGCGCTTCCGTGTCGATCTTGAGACGCCCCGCGCGCAGCGTTGTAGGGGTGCCCGGCGCTGACTGGGACCTTCGAAGCAATGCGCGCACCCTCAACATCAGCTCTCGCATGCTGAAGGGTTTGGTGACGTAGTCATCGGCTCCGAGCTCGAAGCCGACGACGCGGTCGATTTCGTCGTCCCGTGCCGTCAGGAATACGACGGGTACGCTAGCCAGCTTTGCGTCCGCGCGGATGGAGCGGCAAACATCCGTACCAGGCATGTCCGGCAGCATGACGTCGAGCAAGACCAGCTCCGGTACGTGCATGCGCGCGAGTCGCAGTCCTTCTTTGCCGGTCGTGGCCGCGTCGACCTCGTAGCCCTCTTGGGTGAGATTGTAGACGAGTACCTCCAGGAGGTCAGTCCCGTCTTCTATGGCCAAGACACGCGGCATGCGTTTGTTTTGGATATCGACCGCAGATGACCGTTTGATGACAGGCTGGCAACGAAGCGGCAAAACGCCGAGGCGACCAAAGCGGCCCTTGCCTGCAGAACAGGGCCATCTGGAGCGCATCGGTGTCTCGGAGCAGCGTCACTTCCTGTTTTCGGTTCTGTTATCTGTTCGTCACAGAAAAGCGTCAGATTCACCACGCGATGAAACTGGACGCATGGACCACGGGTGAAGCCGTCGACAAGGCGCGGCGCAAGCGCCTGACGGTGGGCTATACGGTTGGCGCAGTGACCGTCGCCGTTGGCCTTCTGTTCATCACGTACTCGGCGCACGGTCAGGCCTTCGAGCCCGACGACACGCTGGATGTGACACTCACGCAGCCGCCCATGGAGGTGGCGCCGGATCCCGAGCCCGAGCCCGAGCCCGAGCCAAAACCTCGCATCGTCAAAGAGAAGAAGCGCCGCAAAGGCGCCAAGGTGAGCATGTCCACCCCCCAAGGCGTGCCCGATGAGGTGCCCGCAGAAGCGGAGCCGGGTGGCAATCCCTACGAGGGAGACATGGACGATGTCTTTGGTGAAGGCGGAGGCGGTGATGCGGCGCCCGACACCAAGCCGGTGGTCAAGCGAATCAAGAAGAAGGTCGCGCGCAAGAAGGCCGCACCGGCACCCGTGTTTGTATCAGAACGGGAAGCCTCGACGCCGCCCCGGGCCATCTCCCGTCGTCGTCCGGCCTACCCCGCCGAAGCTCGCAGTGAGGGTGTCGAAGGCGTCGTGGTCGTTCGTTTCTTGGTCAGCCGGTCCGGAAGCGTCACCGACGTTCGCGTCGTCCGCGGGCCCCAGTCCTTGACCTCGGCTGTCGTCGCGGCCGTGAAGCAATGGCGCTTCCAGCCAGGCACCTTCGAGGGCCGCCCGACCGCGATGTGGCAGACCGCACGATTCCCCTTTCGTCTGAGGGCCTAGGCCACTCAAGGGAGCATGAAAAGAGATGCAATTCGACCTGGCGCACATTTGGGCGAGTATGGGTACGCTCGGGAAGAGCGTGGCGCTCGTGCTGTTGATCATGGGCATTGCCACCGCGGGTGTGACCGTTGAGCGGTTGATCGCTTTCAGGAAATCCGCGAAGGAGTCGCGCAAGTTTGCGGCGCAAGCCGGCCCCCTGCTCGAGCGCTGGGACGTTGCAGGGTTGATCAAGGCTTGCGAGAAACATCAGGCTTCTGCCCTCGCGAAGTTGTTCCTGGCGATCCTCCAGCGCTACGCCAGTGCTCGAGAGGGGCGGGTCAGTCCCGTGGAACTTGCTCGAAATGAGGCAGACCGCGCCCTCGAAGGAGTGGGAGCCGATCTGCGCCGCGGGCTCTCGGTCTTGGCTTCCGTCGGCTCCGTCGCACCCTTCGTGGGGCTGCTGGGCACCGTGATTGGTATCATTGGTGCGTTCCAGGGCATTGCAACCACCGGCTCGGGGGGTCTGGGCGCTGTGTCTGCAGGCATCTCCGAGGCGCTGATTGAGACCGCCTTCGGACTGATGGTGGCCATTCCCGCCGTGCTTCTCTTCAACTGGCTGACCGGCAAGGTAAACGCCGTCGAGCTGTCGCTGAACCGCTCGGCAGGCGAGCTTCTGGACGAAATCGAGAACAACCATGGCAGCGAATCGCAAGCCTCGGAAGAAGCTGTCCGCCAAGCAGCCTGAGCCGGACATCAATGTCACCCCTCTGGTCGACATCGTCCTCGTTCTTCTGATCATCTTCATGGTGGTGACACCGGCGATCGCCCAGGGCGACACGCTGACGCTGCCGGACGTCATGAAGATCGACAAGAAGCCGAAGGATATGAATCCTTTGAAGCTCGTGATTCGCGCCGACCTCACGATGACGCTGAACGATGTGACAGTGGATGCGGCCGAGCTGGAGCGCCGGCTCAAGAAGATCCACGCCCACGACCCGAATCGCAACCTGCTCATGACCACGGACACTCGAGTGCCGTACTCCACCGTGCGTACGACCTTGGCCCTTCTGGCCGACACTGGTTTCAAGGGCGTTTCACTCAAGGTCAACCACAAGAAACCGAAGGAGTGAGCGCATGGGCATGAACCTAGGAGGCGGCGGCGGGGGCAAACGACCGCGCCCCACGCCAGTGATGAACGTGACGCCGCTGGTGGACATCGCGCTGGTCGTTCTGATCATCTTCATGGTGATGGTCCCCATGATGGAGAAGAGCTTCTGGCTCAATCTGCCGAAGAAAGAGACGAAGAAGGACAAGCTGGAGCAACCCGATCAAAAGGACGAGCCGCCGCTGGTGATGACCATCGACTCCAAGGGCGTGATTCGGGTCAACAAGGCCGTGCTCAAGCGCGAGCAGTTCAAGGAGCGGTTACCGCGCATGCTGGCAGCACAGCCCCTCCCGGTGATCTACTTCGACGCTGCCGACAACATCCCCTATGGCCAAGCCGTCGAGGTGATGGACTTGGCCAAGTCCTCCGGGGCCCGAGCCATCGCGATGTTGACCGAAAAGGTCGCGAACTGACAACGCGTTCCTTCACGACATCGTCACATTCCGACGTACGAATCGTCACACGGCGGCCGCACTCTCCGGCCGCGTCCACCTAGGCGAGAGAGAGAGATGACCACCCAAGTCTTCATCCGCAGCGCTCTAGCTGTGGTGCTGTGCACTGCCAGCGCTTCTGCGCAAGAGCCCCCAGAGCCGCCGCCCGAAGGCGGTTCGTCGGCGCCCGCCGAGGCGGCGACCGCGAAGCTCAAGGGCAAGGTCACGGACACGCTAAATGGAGCTGGGCTTTCGGGGGTGCGCGTTGACGTGGTGGGCACGAACTACTCCGCGACGACCGCGGAAGACGGTAGCTTCGAGCTGGCTCTGCCTCCCGGCAAGTACACGCTCAGATTCTGGACGCCGGGCTACATTCCCATGCGGGCTCGGGGAATCGTGCTTTGGCAGGGCACTCAACGCCGCGTGGACATTTCCCTCGACTCCGACGACACCTCCCTGGAGGACTTCGTGGTCGAAGCGGCGCCTGATACCTCGAGCGTAGATGCGTTGGCCCTCGAGCGGAAGCGCTCGTCGGTCGTCGGGGACTCGGTGGGCCGGGCCGAGATTTCGAAGACCCCGGATCGCGACGCCGCCCAGGCCGCCAAGCGCGTCGTTGGGGCCACTATCGAAGACAGCCGCTTCGTCTATGTGCGCGGACTTGGCGAGCGCTACACGAACGCGCTGTTGAATGGCGCTCCGCTGCCCAGTCCGGAGCCGGACCGTGCCGCCGTGCCCCTGGACCTGTTTCCAACTCAGATCCTGGAAAGCCTCACCATCGCCAAGACCTTCACGCCCGATATGCCCGGCGACTTCGCGGGTGGCTCCGTTCGGGTGCAGACTCGGCGTGTGCCCGATGAGCTGACGCTTTCGGCGTCCGTCTCGCTGAGCGTCAACACCAACTCGACCTTCAAGGAGCGCTTGGCGCACCGCGGCGGCAAGCTCGACTTCCTCGGCGTGGACGACGGGACTCGCGAGCTGCCGGACACCGTGCCCGATGACTACCTGCTGGCCCAAGGAGTGGAAAAACCGAACGGAGACTTCGTGCTCGACCCGGAGCTGACGGCCCAGGGCCAAGAGATGAACACCTTCATGTCCGGGGTGCGGCGATTCACTCTGCCAGCACACAGCCTCAGCGTAGTTGTCGGCGATGGCTTCAAGCTCTCCAAGGACAACAAGATCGGCTACATCGCCAGCCTCAACTATCGTCGTGGCTTCAAGATCCGAGAAGAGAAACGTCGCGTCTTCGAGGCGGATCCCTCCGAGCCCTCGGGCGTGGCCATTCTGAATGACCTGGACGTCGAGACCGGATCCGAAAACGTCAGCTGGGGTGCTCTGGGTGGCGTGAGCTTGGAACTGGGCAAGCACCACCGCGTATCGGTTCTCGGCTTCCACTCTCAGCTGGCGGACATCGATACCCAGACCTTCGACGGCTATTGGCGTCGGAACGACGCAACGCTCCACAGCACGCGGCTGAAGTTCGTGAGTCGAGCTCTGAACGTGCTGCAGCTGTCTGGGCAGAGCGTCCTGGATCCAGACAATCGTGGCACCTTGGACTGGAACTTGTCGTATTCGGTTGCCCAGCGCGACGAGCCCGACACCCGCGACGTCGTGTATCAGAAGAACCCACAGTCAGGCGTATTCAGCTACGTGGATGGTTCCGAGAGCGGACGCCACTTCTTCAGCAGCCAGAGTGAAAAGGCCTATGCCGCCGGGTTGGACTTGACTCAGCCCCTCGACCGCAGCGAGGACGCAACCAAAATCAAGCTCGGCGGGCTCGCGAGCATCAAGGACCGTGAGTTCAACGCACGGCGCTTCTCCTTTCGGCGCATTCCTGGCTCGCCGCCCGATGCGTTCACCTGTCCGGGCACCACCTACGACGAGACATGCCCGGACTCGCTGTTCGTCCCCGAGAACATCGGTAAGGTCCTGCGACTACAGGAAAATACGCGCCCCGAGGACGCCTACACCGCCGATCTAGACGTGTTCGCGGTTTATCTAATGGCGGACACGCGAGTCACCCGGGATCTGCGGCTCGTGCTCGGCCAGCGCCTCGAGGTGACCAGTCAGAAGATCGACCCCTTCGACCAGTTCGATACGGGGGCGAATGTGGAGGGCGCTGATCTCACGAGCACGGATGTGTTGCCTGCCGCCGCGCTGGCCTTCGACGTGACGAAAAAAAGCAAGCTGCGACTGTCCGTCACGCGAACTCTCGCTCGGCCACAGCTCCGTGAGCTGGCGCCCTTTGCCTACAGCGATTTCTTCGGGGGTCGCCTGACGTCGGGCAATCCGGACTTGGAGCTCACGCGGATCATCAATGCGGACATGCGCTTCGAGTACTTTCCGAAGCTCAGTGAGGTCCTGGCTTTTAGCGTGTTTTTCAAGCGTTTTAGCGATCCCATCGAGCCGGTTGTGACGCCGTCGGGCGACGGCGGCTTGGTGACCTTCCAGAACGCTGACGCCGCGAACCTGATCGGTGTCGAACTCGAGTCCCGGGTCGGGCTGGGCTACGTCACGAAGGCGATCAAGGACTTCAGTGCGGTTGCCAATGTGACTTTCGCGCGCTCGCGCATCGAGGTTGAGCAAACCGACGGAACCTTCCTGACCAACACCTCGCGCTCGATGGTGAACCAGGCGCCTTATGTGCTGAACCTCGCGCTGGACTACGAGAACGAAGCGCTCAAGCTGAACACGCGCCTGCTGTACAACATTCGGGGCAAACGCATCGTCGAGGTGGGCTCGGATGGGCTCGACGATGCCTACGAACACCCGCGGCACTCCCTGGACCTCGTGTTGGCCAAAGGCCTTGGTGAGCACTTCAAAGTCAAGGCCTCCGCGACCAATCTGATCGATCCGGAGCGCATCGTTACCATCGGCCCGGACAAACGTGACGAACGCGTGACACGCAGCTATCGCAGTGGCCGAGGTTTTTCGGTCGGCGCCTCCTACAAGCACTGAGACGTGGGAGTTCCCGCGGCCGGACCGAGTTTCGAAACTGTCACGTTGTGCCAACTCAGGAGTCACGAACGGCGCGCATGCTCTGCCGCGACTTCAAGGGCGACGCCCCAAAACGCCAACCGGCGAAACAACAAGAGGTACTTTGATGAAACGCTCAACAACCCTTTCCCTGGTCTCTTTGCTCTGCGCTCTGCCCCTGGCCATCGCCTGCGGCAGCGACGATGATGACAAGCCCGGCGGCAGCACAGGCGGGACAGGTGGCACCGCTGGCAGCGGCGGCGGCACAGCAGGTTCTGGCGGCAGCGGTGGCGGAACCGGCGGTGGCGCGGGCAGTGGTGGTGTCGGTGGCGCACCAAGCTGCGATCTCTCCGGCACCGGGCTACCCAAAGAGAAAATCCCGAACAAGATCTCGGCGGACACGACCTTGACCAAGGACAAGGTTTGGACGTTGGAAGACACCACCTACGTCGAAAGCGGCGCCACGCTGACCATCGAGCCCTGCACTCGAATCGAGGGCAAGAAGACGCCCCTGGGCACGCTGGTCGTGTCTCGGGGAGGCAAGATCATGGCGGATGGCAAGGCGAACGAGCCGATTCTGTTCACCAGCGCGCTGCCTGCCGGCAGCCGTAGCCCCGGCGACTGGGGCGGCATCATCGTCCTGGGCAAGGCTCCGAACTTCAAGGGCGAGAACGTCACCATCGAAGGCCTCGCGGACGCCCCGGAAAACCAGTACGGCGGCTCCGTTGCCGACGACGATAGCGGTGTCATGCGCTTCATGCGCATCGAGTATTCGGGTTTCGAGCTGTCCGCGGACAACGAGATCAACGGCCTGACCCTCGGCAGCGTTGGCAGCAAGACCGTGGTGGAAAACATCTTGGTCAGCAACACCCTGGATGACTGCTTCGAGTGGTTCGGCGGCGGCGCCAACGGCAAATGGCTGATCTGCAACAATGCCGGCGACGACATGTTTGACATGGATCAGGGTTATGTCGGCAACCTGCAGTTCCTGTTCGGCCGTCAGGTGACCCCACTTTCATCGAACCCGAACGGCTTCGAGTGCGACAGCGACAAGGGTGGCGGGTCGCCCGCGTCGACGCCCAACGTGTCGAACGTGACCCTCTGCGGCACCGGTGCTGCAGGAACCGATGTGGCCTTCGGTGGCGTGCTTCGAGAGAACCTCGAGGGCAACTACATGAACATGATCATCACCAAGTTCGACATCGGCATCGACGCGCGCGACGACTTTGGCACCGTCGCGGCACCGAAGACCGACATCACCCACTCGGTGTTCTTTGGCAACTTCGCCCACAACATCTCGGACCCCGGTGAAACCGACAACGACAACGGTTTCGACGAGAATGCCTGGATCAAGGATGCGTCGCGCATGAACTCGGAGACAGATCCGGCCATTGGCGACTGCGGCGCGGCAACCCCTGCTCCCCAGCCGTCTGCCATGATCGCTGGCGGCACGCCCGGCGGTGGCTTGGACGCTTCCGCGACCTACATCGGCGCCTTCAAGGACGGCTCCGACAATTGGATGAGCGGCCTCTGGGTCGACTGGGCCAAGAACTGACAAGACTTCCTTTCGTCAGACCTCAACCAAACCGAGCACCCCAGGTTCGTGTTGCCCACAGCGCGGACCTGGGGATTTTTCCTACCTGCTATTGCTGAACCAAGCGGTACACGGGCGCCAACGCATTGGGCACCGTGAGGGTCGTGCGCTCGTAGTTCGCGATTTGAATGGTGCTCTGCACTGCCGTGAAGGGGCCGCTCTCGCTCGGAGCGGATTCGATCGCATAGGTCTTGCCCGGCTCCAGCCAGGTGGTTCGTATCTCCAAGTTGCCTGCGCTGAAGCTGACGTCCGTGGCGCCCCAAGGCCGCGCCAAAGGCTCGCCGACGAACAGGCCTTCGCCTGGGCGTTGCACGCTCTTCCAGTAGGCATCAATCAGGGTCTGCCCGCGGAAGTAGTTCGGCAGCAGCAACTGTATGTTGGGAAACTTGCCCAGAATGTTGCAGGGCTCCACCACCGTGCCGTAGCTGCCCGTGGCGCCAGCCTCCAACCACTCGACCACGCTCATCTGGCTGCTGGTGGGCACGCGGCCCCCGAAGGAGGTCAGGTGGTCTGCGATGGCTCCGGGTCGATAGGTCAGCGTGTCGATGGCCGGCACGTTGGCGAGCCCCGTGAAGTAGAACAAGACGTCCGTCACGTTTTCGACGTAGTTCTTGCCGCTGCCATCGGAGTTATCCACAGAAGTCAGCTTGATGCCGCCGGGGTGGTCCCAGGCGGAAACGGTCGGGGCGAAGGTTGGCCAGCGCACGCTCCGGGCCTTGTCCGTGGTGCGCACCAGGTAGCCGTTGCCCGGTGGGAAAGTGTCGTCCGCGGCAACGCCCCGCGCGATCAGCTTCTTGGCTTCCGTCGCGGACGAGCCTGCGATCATCATCGCGGGGCGGATGCCATGGTCCGTGAAGGGCGCGACGGAAGGCGAATTGTAGGTCGCGACCGGGCTCGTGTTGCCGCAGGCCCCTGTGGTCTGGTTGCAGTACTTCTTGTCGAACCCCAGTGCGAAGGCGCTGGTAACGCTCATGCAATCCACCCGATAGGGTTGGGTCCACGTGATCGCGAATGCTTGAATGTCGGCCGAGACCGCCGCGTCCACTTGGGTCTTGAGAGGCGAAAATACGGCTTCGCTCATGGTCGCAGCGGACGTGAAACTGAGCTGGATCACGTTGCCGCTGGGGATGCCGCGCAGTTTGACGTATTCGTCGGCCACGGCGACGGATTGGGGGTCGCTGGTATTGACCAACACGGCCACTTCGTCAGCCTGGATGGAAGTGCGCGGCAGTAGCACCTTGGGCGCTCCGCTATCCCCGGCCGCGCCCCCACCGCCACCTGTACCTGCTGAGCCTCCGGCGCCGTCGCCAAGGCTAGCATCACCCGCGGCGTCGACTGTTCCCGCGTCGTTCGCGCTGGCGCCGCCATCCTCTGAGCTGGAGCACGCCCAAGGCCCGCCGAGCCCCAGCAGCGCGACGAGGAGTGCGCGCCGCATCTCAGTGGCAGTTGTCGAAGTTCACGCTGGCAACGACGGTGTGGCCACCGCCCGTGCAATTCGCGCTGACCGTGCCCTTGATGTTTTGCACGTTGTTCACGCGGCTGTTCTTGCGTGTCACGTTGACGGTGCCGCAGTTTTCCCCAACGAAGGTGCCCTTCTTCGCACCTGGCGGGAAAACGAAGGTACGAAGCTCGCCCGTATCTTTGAGGAAGAAGCGCACGCGCCGCCCGGAGGGATCGAGGAAATCCACGCCGTCGAAGCTCGGTACATTGGCCTCGCCAGAGCGGCAGTTTTCGATCTCGAAGGCCGCCCCGTCGACCGTGATGGTGCCGCCCGTCTTGCTCTTACAGGCAAGCAGCGCCGCCAATACCAAACCAGCTGATAGTAGTGTTAGACCCCGCATCCGACGATCTAGCCACAAACTCCGGAAAATGTCCCGCTCAAGCTGAGGGCGGCTCAGGAAAGCAGGTTGCGGCAGGCTTGCGTGGCCTGTCGCAAGAACTCATTGACGCGCTGCTCCTGAGCGCCCGCGTCGCGAACTGCCGTGAGTGCGGTTCCCGTCAAAATGGCGCCGACCCAGCCATCTGTATGCCAGATCCCCGAGGCGGGGAGCTCGGGCAAGGCTGCCACGTCTTTCGGGTACGGCCAGGGCGTGACGTAGAAATACGGCTCGGCGTAGCTGCCGTCCCCCGGGGTCATACCGACTCCAATACTCTTCATCCCCCGTCGGGGATTCCGCAGCGTCGTCTTTTCCGGGTCGTCGTGTTTTTCCAACACCAAGAGCGTCGCAATGTCGAAATGATGAGGCCAGCAGCGGACGCTGGAGGCTTCGGGTTCCCGGGCCGCTACAGCAGTCAGTGCCGCGTAGGCGTTGTCGTACCAGAGCGCCAGCTCCGTGGACGGCGCATCGAGGCCCAGCGAGAAGTGCTCGCCGCTGGCCAAAGCGTGCTCGGGCATTTCGTAGCCAAGGCGCGTCAGCGGCTCGGAAACTCCAAGGGAGGAGCGCGCCCACACCATGGCTTCGTCCAGAGTGCGGCCGGGCAATGCGAATTCAGATTCAACGAAGATGTCTTCGGATACCACCTGCAAGGTCGCATCCCGCAGCCGCAAGCCCAGTCGACGCCCGTTCAGATCCTCGCTCACAAGCGACTCCCGCTCGGGCTGCCAACTCAGGCTGGTGTGGCTGTCGTCCGGGCGTTTGTCCGCGAGCCTCTCTGCAGCGGCGGCGACGACTTGCGCCGCCCAATGCAACTCGAGCCGCGCGGGGCTCAGCTGCCGGCTGACAACAGCACCGAGGGCGTGCCAGTCATGATCGCTCATGAGCGCATCTGGCCCGCGTGTTGAACCCCCGTCAAGTCCGCGATCTCTCGCTTCCAGGTCGTGAGGTCGCTTTTCGCGAACAGGTTCAGGTGGTTGTGTCCGCAGGCCCGCGCCAGCACCTGCATCAGCTCTACGCTGGCTGAAAACCAATTGTGCAAGCGCTCCGCGGAGCGCTCGATGATCAGGCGCTTGCGCAGATGCTCTTTCTGGGTAGCGATCCCGACGGGGCAGTTGTTCGTGTGGCACGCGCGCATGCCGAGGCAGCCGATGGCCTGCAGTGCGGAGTTCGACACGGCGACTGCGTCCGCACCCAAGGCGAGGGCTTTGACAAAGTCGCTCTCGGTGCGCAAGCCGCCGGTGGCGACGAGGGTGACGTCGGTGTCTCCCGTCTTGTCCAGGTGCTGGCGCGCGCGAACAATGGCCGCCATGGTGGGGACGCTGATGTTGGCTTTGAAGATCACCGGCGCCGCGCCGGTGCCTCCGCCGCGTCCATCCAAGATGATGTAGTCCGCGCCTGCAGCCAGGGCGAAGTCGATGTCGGCTTCGATGTGTTGAGCCGACAGCTTGAACCCGATGGGGATCCCGCCCGTCGCCTCACGCACCTCCGAGGCGACCTTGGCGAAGTCCTCCGGGCTCGACAGATCCGGGAAGGTTGCTGGACTGATCGCGGGACTGCCCGGCGATAGCCCGCGTACCTCTGCGATCTTGCCCTGAACCTTGTCTCCGGGCAGATGGCCTCCCGTGCCGGTCTTGGCACCTTGCCCTGCTTTGAAGTGAAAGGCCTGGCACAATTTGACCTTGTCCAAGCTGTAGCCGAAGCGCGCGGAGGCGAGCTCGTAGAAGTAGCGGCCGTTCTCGGCCTGTTCTTCCGGCAACATGCCGCCCTCTCCCGAGCAGATCCCGGTGCCCGCCGCTTCTGCGCCTTTGGATAGGGCTAGCTTTGCTTCCTCGCTCAGGGCGCCGAAACTCATGTCACTGACGAATATGGGAATCGTCAACGAGAGGGGCTTTTTGGCGCGGGGCCCAATCACCACGTCGGTGCCCACCGCGGCATCGTCCAGCAGCGGCTTGGTGGCGAGCTGCGCCGTCAAGATCTGGATGTCGTCCCAACTCGGTAGCAATTGGCGGGCGACGCCCATGGCGGACATGGGTCCGTGGTGCCCAAGCTTCTTCAGGCCGTCGCGTGCCAGGGATCGGATGTGCCCAACGTGCGGCTCTTCCGGCGTGCCGTGCACGTCGGCGTACAGGCCTTGGTAGTCGTCGCGGCGGTAGGGCTGAGGGTGGGCCAAGGCCCAAGCGGCTACCTCCGATTCGTCCACGTATACCGCGTCGGTTTTCGGATCGACGTTGGCGTTGAACCGATGCAGTGCTTCGGCGTTGTTGTATTCGCTGACTCCGGTATCCAAGCGGTAATCCCAGAAGTGGACGCCGCAGATCAAGTTGTTGCCTTCCACGTGGCCATCGGAAAGCAACGCGCCGCGGTGTAGGCAGCGGCCATACAGGACGGACACTTCACTGTCGTGCCGCACCACAACCAAGTCCACCCCAGCGACGAGGGCGTAAGCAGGCGTGCGGTCCTTCAACTCACTCAGGCGGGCGACGCGCACGTTCTTTGGAGCTCGGAGAGATGTCAGGGTCATTGGGAATATCTACTGGTGGAGGGTTTTGCGCGGTAGGCGCCCGCTGCTGGCTCCGGACAGGGCCTGCAATAGGAGCGGATTGACGACGTCCGGCCGCTCCTGATGAACAAAGTGCCCCGCGTCCGGCACGAGAGTCACATCGAGTTGGGAGGTATAACGTGAAGTTCCGTGAATCAACTCGGTGCCTAGGCAGCTGTCCTCTTCTCCCCAAACCAGGTGGATGGGGCAGGAGATACGCGCGTAGGGTTTCGACAGTTTCCCGCTGATCAGCGCCTGGGCGTCCTGACGAAAGGCCGTGCGGTAGTAGGCGAGGGCGGGCCTGAGGGCACCCGGTGCGAGCAGCGCTTGGCGCTCGGCTTCCACAATCTCTGCGACCCCGGCTCGAAGAGGCGCCTCTCGGAACATGCCCGCGAGGTTTTTGCCATCTCGAGCCGACAGCCATCGCTCCGGCAACCTGGGCAGCTGAAAAAAGAACATGTACCAGCTGCGGCGCACTTGCCGTGGGTTGGTGCGCAGCGCCCGCGCCATGATGGCCGGGTGAGGGCAGTCCAGGATGATGGCTCGCTGCAGCAAGGTCGGATGCTTCGAAGCGAGTTCCCAGGTCACAGCGCCGCCCCAGTCGTGCCCGACCACGGGAACGGAGCCGACGCCGAGCCCGCGAATCAAGTCCGCAATGTCTTCGGCGAGATTGGCCAAGTCGTAGCCCGCGCGAGGCCGATCGCTGCGGCCGTACCCACGCAAGTCGACACAGTGGGTTTCGTAGCCTGCGCCGACAAGTGCGTCGATTTGCAGATCCCACGACCGATGAGTCTCCGGAAAGCCATGCAGCAGCACCACTGGGTGTCCGGCGCCTCGCTCTGCATAGTGCAGGCGAATACCGTTGGCCTCGGCATAGCGATGGGTGGTCGGAGTTTGCACGGCGGCGCCGAGTATAGTGCGCTATAACCCCGGTGTGAGGCGTCTGCCCTGGCTATTTGCCGCGCTGCTCTTGCTGGGCTGCGGCGATGACGAACCCCTCGCGGCCGAGGGGCCGCGGGCGGCCTTCGACGACGAGGCGAAGGACGAACTCATCGCCACGGGCGTGACGAAGTATTTCGGCCAGTTCACCGCGGACAGTATGGAGTCCTACGAGACCTTCGACGCCTACACCTTCAAGCCCCGGGACGATGGGCCAACCTGCATCTTCGGAGATCCGTATCGGGTGTCGGTTCGGGACACGGGCTCCAAGGACTTGCTGATCTACTTTCAGGGTGGCGGGGCCTGCTTCGGGGATAGCTGCGGTGCCAACTCCAAGGCCGGCGTGGGGGTGCAACCCGTGGGTTGGACGGACGCAGATGCCGAGCGCAACCCAGCGCTGTACGATTTCAACGTCGTCTTCGTTTCGTACTGCGATGGTTCCGTCTTCAGCGGCGACAACGTCACGCTCGCGGCCGATGGTAGCGTCGAACGCCGACATCGAGGCCTGGCAAACCTCTCTGCTGCCCTGGACATCGCCAAGGAACGTTTTCCCTCTCCGCGGCGTGTCCTGATCGCGGGCTCTAGCGCGGGGGGGTACGGCACGATCGTGGGCACCGCCGTCGTGCGCATGGCGTATGAAGGCATGCCGCTATTCGTGATCAATGATGCCGGGGTTGGCGTCACGAACCCCGAGGATGACGCACTGATCAACGCCGCCAAAGACGAGTGGAAGTTTGCCCAGTTCGTTCCGCCTTCCTGCGAGGGGTGCCTGGAGAGCAAGCAGTTCACATCCCTGGTCAAGTGGGGGCTAGACCACGACCCGAGCATGAGGGTTGGCGTGTTCAGCGCCTACGAAGATGGCATCATCGCGGGCCTGTTCCTCGGAATGCCCGGCGGCGATTACCGCAAGTTGATCCTCGAAGAGACAGGCAAAGTGCACGACGCCCATCCCGATCGCTACCAGCGCTACTTCATCGAGGGCGGCGCCCACACCGCGCTTTTGGCTGGCTACTCGGATGTGAGTGTGCGCGGCACGCGCTTGGTGGATTGGACCGCGGCCATGCTCGGTGACGGCGGCGCCTGGAACGACGTCTTGGAGTGACGCTGGGCGACGGCGGCGCTTGGACTGGGGGTGACCCGTGTCGGCCCTGGAAATCTCCGCGGATTTCCTTGCTTGGGCGATTCGCGCTACTCTAGAGGCATCGCGCATTGGCGCATGCACGAGGTGTTTCGCATGACTCCTTCTTCGATTCTTCGCTTCCTTGGTCTGTGCTCGAGCATCGGCCTCATTGCGGCTGCCTGCGGTGGCGACGATTCCCGCCCTGGAACAGCACCCCCGGGGACTGGCGCCACGGGCGGGGTCGGTGTGACGGGCGGTACCGGAGGCGGCGGCGTTGACGCTGGCAGCGACGCCACGACGGATGGGGCCACGGAAGGTGGCGCCGATGCAGCCGTGGACGTTGCTGGGCACTGCAGCAACGGCGCCCAAGACGGTGACGAGACAGACGTGGATTGCGGCGGCAGCTGCCTGGGGTGCGCGCAGGACAAGAAGTGCCAGCAGGGCAGCGATTGCGCCGAGGGCGTCTGTGACCTCCTCGCCAAGACATGTAAAGGCCCGACCTGCGTGGACAGCGTCAAGAACGGCAGCGAGACCGACAAGGATTGCGGTGGATTGAACTGTGGCCCCTGCGACGACAACCTGGCCTGTGAGGGCCCGAGCGATTGCAAGAGCGCGGTCTGCAGCTCGAAAATCTGTCAAGAGCCCAGCTGCGGTGACAACGTCAAGAACGGCATCGAGACTGACACGGATTGCGGCGGCACTTGCCCGGCCGACTGTGCTCTTGGGGCGGGTTGCGTTGGCAACTTCGATTGTGCTTCGAACAACTGCGTCAAGAAACAATGTCAGTGCGCGGTGGGCATGGTGATTGCGCCGGCGACCGGCGGCGGCGCGTACTGCATCGACGAGTACGAAGTCAGCTACGCGGACTACACCAAATTCTGGCAGGCCAACCCGCCCACCAACCAGCAGATCCCCGAGTGTCAGTGGAACAAGTCCTACACGCCGCCGAAGAACTGGCCTGCACAGGCAGGATTCGAGGAGTTTCCGGTCAGAAACGTGGACTGGTGTGATGCCGTCGCGTATTGCAAATGGGCGGGCAAGCGCCTGTGCGGCAAGATCGGTGGTGGTACCGTGCCGCAAGGGGACTTCAACAAGCACACCGTCAGCCAGTGGCACAACGGCTGCTCAGCGGGTGCCAATAAGTTCCCGTACGGGCTTACCTATGAACCAAAGAGATGCATTGGTACTAACTTCAGTTTTACGTTCTCATCTGGTGGCACACTTCTGCCTGCGCCCTATCCTGGCAGCCGGAAAGAGAGAAAGACGCCACTGCCGTCGACTCCACCACAGGATTGCCAGGGAGCGGCCCCCGGGTTGTTTGACATGAGCGGCAACGTCGCCGAGTGGGAGGATTCGTGCAGTGGAGCCTCCGGCCCAGCGGATACCTGTCGCATTCGTGGCGGTAGTTGGTTGGACGGTGAAGCCGCCGTGACCTGCGCTGCCAGTCGCATGGCCGCCCGCAACGCCACGCCCGACGACGTGGGCTTCCGCTGCTGCGATCCCTGAGTCGTGCAAGAGCGACGGCGATTTCGTTCTTCGCGTCTGGTTGGTTTGGGTCGCATCACTGGGGCGGTCGGGGTCGCTAATCTCGAACCGCCTCACGCAGGGGCAGTGACCCTCGGCTTCGACCCTGGGCCGCTTTCCGGCGCGAATCGCAAATGTCAGTAGGATGTCAGTAGGAAAACGGCCCAGCTGCGCCCCGACGAGATTAGGGAAGTCACTCGCGGAGCGGAACGCCACGTCGGCTGTGTGGGAGCTTGCTTCGGGCGCGTCGCATCAACAGAAAGTCGCCTGCCAAGATCATCGGCACCAACAGAACGTAAGGCAAAATCAACAGCCAGCCTTCGAAGGTGCCGGGCAGGATGAGCTGTCCGATCGCCCGTTGATGAAAGCCGCTTCCGGTGATCACCAGCAGCCCGGCGATGCAGGCGAACGGCACCAGCAGCGAGATCAAGCGCCAGCGGATCGGCGCTTGGGAGATCTGCTCCACACGCGCCTCGAGCCGCTCGAGCCGCCCCAGCGAAGCTTGGCGATCGAGCAAGCGTGCAACCGCCGGTGAATCCCGCAGCAGCCGAGTCAACTGACGCCGTGTCAACAGGTAGCCGACGAAACCGATCAGCGACGGCCCGAGCACTGCGAGCGTCCGTTGCAGCAGCGGGCTCTCGGAATTGCCTGACAGTCCCACTAGCGCGGTCAAGCAACCCATCATCGCGCCCCCATAAAGCCAGTTGACGCGGGTGACGCGGAAAACCGCCAACGAGCGCAGAAAGTACTGCGCCCGTCCGCGCACCGCCGCTTGGTCGGCGGGTTGATACGGTAGCCGCAAAGCAGCCAGCAGCTCGGGAAATGGGAACGCGAGCAATACCATCGTAAAGACCAGCCCCAGAAGGAAAGTCCCCTGGAGGACGAAGGTCTTGGCTACTTCCAACACGCTGATCGGTTGGGTGACCACATGGCGTATGTACGCACCCGGACGAACGCCCGTGACCACCAGCGAGCCGAGCACGTCCGTCAGCACAATCGTCCCGAGCAAGATCGCAATCAGGAAGATCGGCCACACAGCTTCCCACTTCGAACGGCGTACCAGAGTCTCGTAGCGGTCGAGCCGGCGCGCGAAACGAACCTGGCGTGAAAGCAGAAAGAGGTAGCCAAATAGAAACAGCAGGATCACGATCAACGCGCGGCCCCACTCGGCGCGAAGCTCGTTCATCATTCGATCCATCATGTTGCTGGAAAGCGCTGCGCCCCGGGAGACTTGGGCCACCGTCATGCCCAAGAGTTCGACGATGAAGAACAGCTGAAACAGTGGCGCGATTGCCGTCGCCAATGTGCGGTGCGCGAGGTAGCCCAACACGAATTGGTCGCTGGAGCTGGCCGGCAGGAACGGGTCGGGCTCAGCACGCGAGCGCTTCAGGCTGACCCACGACGCCCACAAGGGGTACTGAGCTCCGAGCACCACTAGGTACCAACCCAGTGAGTTGAACACCGTGGTCGGCGCCAACACGAACAGTGCGGTGATCGACTGACCGGTGACGTACCACACCAGAAACGCGAACAACGCCACGCCGCCGACCACCCACAGCACGTTGCTCCACAGGCTCTCACGTCGGTAGTCGCGCTCGATTCCTTCGATGTAGTTCTGGATGTGATCGCGGATCTCCGGGATCGACAGGCGCCGTTCCCGATCTTTTTCCAAAAGTCGCAGCGCCAACGCCTCGAGAGCCGGCGGAGTGGCTGGGTTGAGCTCGGATGGCGACTTCGGGTTGACGCTTAGGATTTTCGACAGCAGTACCCGCGTGTCGGCGTCATTGAAGGGCAGCTCGCCGCAGAGGATTTCATAGAGGATCACGCCCAGCGCATAGACATCAGCGCTTTCATCGACCACTGCGCCCGCGGCTTGCTCGGGCGACATGTACACCGGAGTCCCGATCAGTTCGCCCATTTTCGTTGCGAGGTGGGCCTTCCCGGAGCGAATCGACGAGACGTCGGCAGGCGGCGGAGGAATGCTGCCCTTTTCCGTATAGGATGGTTCCACCGTCACGCCTTCGATGCCCGTGTGCTCGACACCGCCGGCGACCTTGGCGATGCCCCAATCCATCACCAACACCTCGCCGAAGCCGCCGACCATGATGTTGGCCGGCTTGATATCGCGATGGATCACCCCTCGCGCGTGCGCATACTCAATCGCTTGGCAGGCGTGCAAAAAGACGTCGAGCAGCTTGCGCAACCCAAACTCGGCAAGCGTATCGGCGTCGCCCTCACGGCGGCTCTGAAGAATCGACTCGAGGGAGCGACCGCGGACCAGCTTCATCGAAAAATAGACACGGCCCTCCGGGTCCAGGCCAATCTCGTGCACTGGTACGACGTTGGGGTGCTCGAGCTGAGCGGTGATCTGCGCCTCTTCGATGAACCGGGCGAGCTGCTCGGTCGGTAGCTGGTTTCGTGGCGCGGGCGACACTTTCAGCGCCAGCTCGCGGTTGAGCTTCGTGTCGGTGCCCTTGAGCACGTACGACATCCCGCCGCGGTCCACCTCACCGCTGATGCGGATTTTCCGACTCCATAGCTTGTCGGAGGCGCCAGGCGGTGGTCTGTCGCTCGGGTTCATCATGTCGGACGGTGTCGCCGAGTGTACTCTCGAGCGGTTCCCGTCGGGCGGCCCAGATAGCCAATCTGGCACTGGGTCGCGCGTCGGCCGAGATCGGCGCTCCACGGAGACCTACCCCGTTGTGGCTGGGTTTAGTAGAGCGGGCATCGACAAGTGCGGTAAGGTAGCAATTGGGGGCTTAGCTGGCGCTGCCAGCTGGCAAGCTAGTCCTTGGAGGAGCCAATGAAGTTGAAGACCTGGGTGGCGTTAATCGCCACGAGTGGCATGCTGCTCGCCTGCGGCGACGACAGCGGTGGCGGATCGGGTACCGGCGGCTCCAGTGGATCTGCAGGCTCCGGGGCAACCGGCGGTTCAGGCGGGACAGGGGGTTCCGGGGCCACCGGTGGGTCCGGTGCGACGGGCGGCTCGGGAGCGACTGCGGGTAGCGGTGGAGCCGGAGGTAGTGCGGGCGGTGGAGCCGGGGGTAGTGCGGGCGGTGGAGCAGCGTGCACCGATTGCATGAGCGCCAAGTGCGGTAGCGAGCTCAAGGCGTGCACCGACAACCCCGATTGCGTCGCCATTCTGGGGTGTGCACAGAAATGTTCTTCGCCTACAGATACGGCCTGCCTCGGCGCCTGCGTTTCACCCAACCCCAATGGAGAGAGCACATTCAATGCGCTCGTGGCCTGCGTTCAGGGCAACTGCGCATCTGAGTGCTAGTGGTGCAGTGGTCCAGGTCGTGACGCGGCTGGCGCCGATCGCCTGGGCCGGAGTTTTCACGTTGTCGTGCGGGGCGCCCGGGTGCACGCCGACACAGCGGGTTGTGTTCGTGGAAACGCCGGTGCCCTGCCCATCCCAGCGACCCCCGACACCCAAAGCGCCGCCAGCGCCCGTGACAACCCAGAGCTGCGGGGAGCTGGCCCTCGAACGCGCGGCCTTTTCAGCCCGCGGGTTGGGGCCGAAGCACCCTCGACGGGCTGAAGTCGAAGCGGCGCTCACCGGCTGCGAGGATCCACGACCGACGGCGGACGAGTGCACGTCGGCGCTGCGCGAGGAGCAGGTCTTGGCTGTTCGCTACGGGCCCAAGCACCCTGAACTACTGGCGGCCCGCGCGCGAGCGGCCTTGTGCAGAGCGCCATCCGCGGCAGTGGTGACTGCGCTGAGTTTCGCTTTCGATGGCGCTCGGGTGGGAGAGTCCGTGGCGAGTTTCATGAGGCGGCAAGGGTTGGGAGCTTCGCTTTGCGACAGCGATCCGATTCAGGGCGGAAAGCGAAGGATCTGGTTCTTCGCGCCGTGCAAGAAAGGTGCGCGGTTGCCGAAGGACGCCATGCTGATGCTGTTCAGTTCGCCCCCGTCCCAGCCAGATCAGGCAAACGTAGATGCGGTCGCGTGGGCCTTCGGAGATCTTCCTGCCATCGAATTCCCCGTCCGCGTGGGCTCCAGCCAGGCGGACGTCGAGGGCGCGCTTGGGCCTGGAAGCCAGCTCTTCGACTTCGACGGGATCGTGGACGGCGGTGGAGAGATCCGTGTCTTCGCCCACGGCCCCGAAGTCTATTCGATCATCCGCGTAGGCGCGTCGATGGGATTCGTCGTGGGCAAGATGGGCCGGGAGCGACAGCGCGAAGAGTGGCGCGGGTTGATCGCAAACCTGCTCAGCGCCGAACGCCGGGCGGCAAAGCGGCGCTAGCCCAGCGCCTTGCTGTCGCGAGCACCGGTAGTGATGGAGCGCAGCGCAAGACGCCATCAGCGCCATCGAGACTTTTCGCAAAGCTTCGGCAACAATCGTGGTGGCGCTACACGTGCGCGACCGCCTGCGCAATCACGCCTTCAACCGGAACTGGGGTGGAAGAGTGAGAGTAGGGCACCAGCTCCGTACATTGATGCGACCCCAAAAACCAGACTCAACCCATGAGCTTGCGGTAGGCGAGCTGGTCCTCGTGCATGCGCAAGAACACCTCATGTTTCTTGTCGTGGTAGCTGCGGACGGCCCCAGCGTTCGGCTGCGTCACCGTTCCTGCGCGGTTCATCGCTGCCATCGCGGCGACGACGCTGCCGTGGGCGCCGCTGGCCACAGCGCCGAGGATCGCCGAGCCGAGCAATACTGCTTCTGGCTCGGCCGGCGCGGCAATGCGGCAGCCGCAGATGTCGGCGTGCTCCCGAACGAAGAGCGGGTTTTTCATGTCGCCGCCGCAGGCAAAGACAACGTCGGTTTCGTAGCCCTGCTCGGACATGGCGGAGAGGATGTGGCGGGTCCCGTGGGCTACGGCTTGGATTGTCGCCAGGTAGGTTAGCGCCAAGGACTCGATGCTGTCGGTGAGTTTCAGTCCGCTGATCATTCCGCGCAGGGTCGGATCGGCGCGTGGGGAGCGATTGCCGTGGAAGTCGGGATTGACGTGCAACTCCCGGGTCAGCGCAGCCGGGTGCTCGGCGCCCTCGGCGAGGCCGGCGACCACGTCGTTGAGCAGTGCATACACCGTCGTGCTTTTGGATTTCGCTTTCGCGGCGAGCTGTGGCCCGCGCACATGGGAGTGAATCACGTGGTCGATCAGAGCGCCGGTTGCGGATTGGCCGCCTTCGGTCAGCCACATTCCCGGCACCATCGCGGAAAAATATGGGCCCCAGACACCGGGCACATAGCGGGGCTCTCGGGATACGGCCATGTGGCAGCTCGATGTGCCGCCGATCAGAGCCAGCCGCCGCTCCAAGGTTGCTTCGTCGACGGGCGCTCCATCGAGGGGCGCACCGAGCATGCCGAGGCCGCCTGCGTGGGCGTCGATGATGCCCACGCCGACGGCAGTGCCGGCTGAAAGCCCCAGCTGTTGCGCGGCGACGTCCGTCAGACCGCCGACTCGCTCGCCCATGGGGCGAACTCGCTGGCCGATGCGGGCGTGAGAATCCTCGGTGAGCTCCGCAAGCCCAATTCGGCGGAAGTAGTCATCGGACCAGGCGTCTTCATGGCCTTGGTAGGTCCACTTGCACACGGTCGTGCAGAGGGAGCGCACGTCCACGCCCGTGGCTCGGTAGCTGAGGAAGTCGGGCAGATCGAAGAACCGCGCCGCGCCCTTGAAGGCTTGGGGCAAGTGTTTCTTGAGCCAGAGCAGCTTCGGCGTCTGCATCTCGGGCGAGATCACACCGCCGACGTAACGCAAGACCTCGTGCTTCGTCGCGTTGATGTGGTCCGCCTCTTCGATCGCACGATGGTCCATCCACACGATCACGTTCTGTTCGGCCTTGCCAGTCGGGCTGATGCTGACGGGCTGGTCGTCGGCGTCGAGGGCTACCAGCGAGCAAGTCGCGTCGAAGCCGATCCCGGCGACGGCTTCGGGCCCGAGCGCGGCCTGTGCCAAGGCCGCGCGAATCGCGCTGCCAGCGGCGGCCCAAATGTCGTCCGAAGATTGCTCGACGAAGTCCTCCTGGGGTCGCCAGATGCAAATTTCACGTGTGCCGACGCCCAGGCGCTTGCCTCTCTCGTCGAAGAGCCCCGCGCGAACACTTCCAGTGCCGACGTCGACGCCGAGGTAGGCGCGCGCCGCCCCGCTGGCCGCTTCGGAGCGCCTCATCGTTCCTCGAGTACGCGTACGCGAAAGCCGAGTTCTTGGCTCAGCGCGACCATCTCACCGAAGACGTCGCCATAGGCCACAGCCACGTGGTTGGAGAGGTAGTGGGCCATCAGGGTATCGCGGCCGATGCCTAGGTCCGCGGCCATGAAGGGCCACTGACGGGTGGTGCCTTCCCACCATGCGTCTCGCTTGTCCGCGGGCAGTTTGACGACCTCACCGCGACCGATGTCCATCCAGAGTACGTCCTCCTTCAAATAGGCTCGCGCCCAGGTGATGGCGCCCGGCAGGCTTTCCCCAGCTAGGGTGCCGCCGGGCGTTGGGAAGTACATGGCGGGCTGGCGATAGCTATGCGCCCCCTGAAGCGTGTCGGGATCGTGATTGAAGGCGTAGGCGCCGCAAGAGCCCGAGTTGAGCAGCACCCATAGGAAGCGACCTTCGTGCTCCCCGCCCCAGCGCACGTCGTGGAACATCACCGCCTGGTGTAGCCCTTTGTCCTTCAACAAGCGCTTCAGCATTTCCATGGGCACGACGTTGCCCTGATCTGCTTCGGTCGCGGTGGCGATGGTCTCGCCATTGCTTTCCGGGCGACACGCCGAGTTGAGCAGTCCTTCCGCCAAGTCTGATGGAGGACGCAGAGGGATCAGGCCGAGTTGGTACTGCCAGCCCAGGCAGTCAGCGCCGTACTCGTCCATGAGATCCAGCGCCACCAAGTAGTCCCGGAGCTGCTCCCGGGTGTCGGCTTCCGAAAAGTCGGTCCCTTCGCCCTCACCCCAGTGAAACACCAGGCCCTTGTCCTTCACGAATTTCAAAGCATCGTCGATGCGCTTGTCGCCGATGCTTTTGCCGCGATGGATCAGCCAGGCCTGGTCGATCTTGTGCTCGGAAAACCCGTGGGGTGCTAGGCGCTGTGGGCCGAAGTAGCCATTGATCATCCCCATGGATGTATCCCCGAACATCATGATCAGGGGTCGCCGGCGACGAATGTCCTCCGCCACGCGGCGAGCGCGGGCGGCCGCGTCGTTGCCAATCGGCGCATGCCGGGTAATTGCCGTTTCCGAGTAGGTGATGGCTCCCGACGAACACCACTCATCCAGGCGCTGCATGAACGTGGGGTCGGCGCTCCAATCCTCCGAGTCGGTCCAGATCCGTGAGTGCTTACGGTTCAGGCTCTCCAGACACGCACCCGTGTTCAACAAGCCGACCAGCCCCGGCCACTTGCCACTGAAGTTGGACGCGAGCAGAAGTGGGTTTTCCTTGCCCACCACGCCGTCGGTTGTGTGCGGCCCGTAGACCCAATGCACGAAGACGCCGACGATGGGATCGTCCACGGGGCCGAGCTTCTCGATGGCTTCATGGGGTTTGCTCAGGAAGCCTTCGACGCGGAAGGGCTCGCGGCCGAGCTTTCGCAAGGCACGTTCGAGTTGCTGGGTCGCGGCCTCGATGCTGGGTATCGCCACCTCGTTCGGCTTTTCGCGCGCGTCACCGGGCCAATAGACTGCGACTTTCTTGCTCATTGGATCTCCTGTCCGCCCTCGTCGACGTTGTCCTTGGTGAACAGCTTCGTTCCAAGCACGATCTTCTTGGGAGCCTTCTTGCCTTGCAGCAACTGGAGTGCCACTTCGATCGCCCGCTTGCCGCCAGTGGGATAGAGAAAAGTGGCGTCCAGTACGCCGTCTTTCACGTAGCGCACTCCTTCGTGGGGCAACGCGTCAATGCCGATGAATTTCGTCCGCTCGTGACGCCCGGCGGCCTTCGCCGCAAGCCATGCGCCGTGGGCACCGGGATCGTTGTGGGCATACACCAAGTCGATCGACTTCTGCGTGGTCAGCGCGGACTCCATTTCCTTGCGCGAATTTGGCTCCAGCCACTGCATGTCTGCCTCGAACACGATCTTCAGGTCGGGGTTGGCAGCGAGGTCGAGTCCCTTCCGGAAGCCCTTATGGCGATCTTGACCCGGGGTGCTCGTCATCAGGCCCTTGAGTTCGACGATGCTTCCCTTGCCACCGAGAGCCTCTCGGGCCCACTTGCCGGCCGCTCGCCCAATGCGTTGATTATCGGCGCCGATGAACGTCGTGTAGGCGTCGCCTTGCACGGCTCGGTCGAGGACAATCACGGGAATGCCCCGCTTGAATACCTCGGCGACAGGCTTGGTCAGAGGGGCTGCCTCTTTTGGAGAGATGATCAGCAGATCGATCTTCTGCTGTACCAACTCCTCCACCTGCGCCCTCTGGCGCAAGGAGTCGTTCTGGGCGTCCTTGAACACGACGGACAGCGTCGCGTGCTGTTTCGCTGCCTGCGCGATGTCGGCATTCATCTGTACCCGCCAGGGCTCGCCCAAGTTGCACTGGCTCATGCCGATCACGAAAGCCTTGGCCTTGGCGCTGGCGGAGGACGCCGGACCCTGCTCGGCGGTGGGCTTGTCGTTGCAGCCGAGGGCCGCCAGTCCGACTAGTGCGCACAGGAGGCGCCAGGAGGTGTGCATGCCGTCGTTCATCGCGCCGCTTTCCGTGCGGATCAAGTCCTCGGTGGGTCTCTTGGGTGGCTCCCCGCGACGGCGGCCGCTCGGCGGCGGGCTCGCCCGGGGGCCCTTGCAGCCTCGACCGGGCGGGTTGCGGCCGCGTGCCTCTGAAAGCCCTCCAGACGTGCTATTGCATTGTGGTCGTGGTTACGAGAACAGAAGAAGTTCGCACTCTTCTAGGATTCGGCGCGGCACATCGGCTGCTGTTCCTCTCGTTTCTACTCGCCGCCTGTGGCGATGAGGCCAATCCCGGTCGGGTCCAAGAGCAGGACTCGGGACTCGGCGATTCAGCTTGGGACCATTCAACGGCCAGTGACGGCGCATTGGACGCAGTCGGTGACACCCAGGCAGATGCCGACGCGGACCCAACGGCCTCCCTTCCCTTGGGGAGGAAGTACTTCGTTTTTGCCCTGATGCTGGCGCGACACAACGCGGCAGTGGCGAGATTGTCCAAGTGGCTCTTCGCCAAGGACGGTACAGTGCAGGAGCGCTACTGGATTTGGAGCCAGAAGAATACGCCGGACCCGCACAACATCGATCTCTGGCGGGCCGCCACCGGCTACGACACCAAGGGTTGCAGCTACGTTTGCAGTGTTTGGACTTCGGCGGGATTTGAGCCCGGCGCTCTACCCAAAACGCGCGAGGGAACCTACGACTGGGAAGACGGCCAGATCATCATCCAATGGTCAGGCGGGTTCTGGGAGCGTTACGAGACCATTGACCATGGCACATACGCTGAGCTCAGCATCGTGGGCCACAACTATGAGAACGTTTCTGCAGTGTATGCCAAGGCTTTCGGCTCCCAAGCGTCGCTGTCTACGACCGCGACCGCGAGCGCAATACAGCAAAGCGGACCGTTGAAGCTCACGACATACGCTCAATACTGGAACAAGCCAACGATCAACGCTGCCACCACAATCTATCTTTCTAGCTATCAACTGTGCGCTTCGTCTCCGGTCTTGCAGGGTACGTCAAACCAACCCTCCATTCCCTACGACGAGACGGGTTACCACACCTACTTCGTGGCGGACCCCAAACAGCCCGAAGGGCGCAAGGTGTATTGGTACCATCAGCTGGAAAACGTCGCACTGACCAACAACGGTTGCGCCAATCCCGCCCGGGGTGGGCATCTTGCTCCACTTCTTCAGATACTGGATGACCAAGAGAATTTCGTTGGCTTCGTCGGCGTCGAGGCTTCGCTCTACGGAACGAACGAGGGCGGCTCGATAATCTCGTGGATGGAAGCCCGGCACTGACGCGAAGCCGGATTGCCTGCGGTTGCACGTGGTCAGTGCGTGTGCTCCCTCTAACTCCTGGATTCGATCACGCTCCGCCGGGCTTCGCCCGCAGTCGAAAGCCTCGCTGGAACAGCACGGCCGCGATGATGATGGCGCCAGTCAGCATGAGTCGCGCCTCCGTGCTGAAGGCATTCAGGCTCAGCACTTTTTGCAAGTAGCCGAGGGTCAGGGCTCCCACGAGAGTCAACCCGACGCCACCGCGGCCGCCCATCAGACTCGTGCCGCCTAGAACGACCATGGCGATCGCATCCAGCTCGTAGCCCAAACCAGTTTCCGGGTCGCCGTGGGTTTCTTGCGCGGCTTGGCAAATGCCGGCGATGGCGGCGAGCAATCCGGCGAAGGCGTAGGCGAAAATGAGGGTGGCGCGGACGGGCACTCCGGAGAGGCGTGCCGCCTCGAGGTTGCCGCCCGCGGCATGGAGGTAACGTCCGACGCTCAGTCGAGTCAGGATCACCCAAGTGACGGCTGCGCAGCCCAGGAAGACCAGGGTGACCACGGAAATATGTCCCCCGAGCACCCGCGCATCGATCGTCTCGAAGATGGCGGGTTGCGGCACGCTGGTGAAACTGCCGTCCTCCAGTTGAAAGCTGGAGGTGACCTTTTTGCCATCGGCAAGTTCCTTGGCGAGGCCCCGAGCGAATACCATGCTGGCCAGCGTGACGATGAAGGCCTGAATCCGTGGGATCGCCACCAGCACGCCGTTGACTGCGCCAGCCACAGTGCCCAGGGCGAGCACGACGCTGATGGACAGCCACGCGGACCAACCCATGGGCATGGAAAAGAGCGCAAAAGAAACCGCCGCGAGCGCCAGCACGCTGCCCACGGATAGGTCGATGCCTGCCGTGATGATCACCACGGTCATTCCGCAGGCCAAGATACCGTGCACGGAGATTTCGCGCAGCATGGCGCGGTGAGTTTCCCACTCGAAAAACGCGCCCTCACGGTGGAAAATGGACCCGACGATCAAGACAGCGACGAGGGGAAGTCCGGCACGAATCGCCGGATGCGACAGCGCGCGCAACACTGCGGCCGTCATGGAGCTCCCATCATGGCGGTGAGCAAGCGCTGGCGTTTCAGGTCCTCTTGGACAAACTCCGCGGCGATCCGGCCGCGCGTCATCACGACAACGCGATGACACAGTCCGCATAGCTCTTCGAGCTCGGTGCTGGAGAGCACGATGCTGACGCCTTGTGTGGCGAGCCTGCGGATCAGGCGGTACACGTCCGCCTTGGCGCCGATGTCAATGCCACGGGTTGGCTCGTCTAGCAGCAGGACCCGCGGCTGCGTTAGCAAGCAGCGAATGAGCGCTACCTTTTGCTGATTACCGCCGGACAGCTCCGTCGCCAAGGCGCTCACGGAACTGGTCTTCAGCTTCAGGGTCTTTGCATGCTGCGACACCATGGCAGTCGCTCGGCTTCGCCGCAGCATGCCCCAGGAAGAGTGTCGTCGCAGACTGGACAACATCGCGTTGTCCAAAACGCTCATCTCGGCGAGTACACTCTCGTTTCGGTCGCTCGCCAATTGGATCACGCCCTGGGCGATTGCTGCACGCGGCGACCGCAGTTTGACCTCGCCGCCGTCCAAGAAAATCGCCCCTTGCAACCTGCCGCGCGCGCCGCCACCGAGGGCGCTCAGCAGTGTGCTGGCGCCGGATCCGTGGAGCCCCGCCAAGCCCAAGATTTCTCCTGGAAAAGCTCGGAGCGTCGCCGCGTCCACCCGCCCCGCCGACGACTCCACACTCAGGTTGCGGGCCTCGAGTCGCGGCACGTCCTGTTTCGCGGGCGGCGAACTCTCGATGGCCTGGGTCCTCTGGGGAAGTTGTTCTCCGACCATGGCTGCGACCAGTTCGGCTTCCGGAAGCTCAGCTATCTTCCGTGTGAGCACGTGCTGGCCATCTCGCAGCACCGTGATGCTAGACGCTACCCGATAGATCTCCTCCATCCGGTGGGAGATGTAGATGATGCTCCTGCCCGCATCACGCAGGCGCTCGAGGTGTTCGAAGAGTTGTGCGGCCTCTTGCTCACCCAAGGCACTCGTGGGTTCATCTAGAATGAGCACTTTGGCGTCTTGAGACAGCGCCCGGGCGATCTCGATCAGCTGCCGCTTTCCCAGCGGCAGCTCTTCGACTAGCGCATCCGGGTCGACGTCCAAGCGGTGTTCACGAAGGAGCGTGCGGGCCCAGGCACGCACGTTATTTCGCCGTGCCAACCCCAGGAGCCTGCGGGGCTTTCCCAGGGCAAGGTTGTCGGCCACGCTCATGCTCCCAACCAGTGATAGCTCTTGGTGGATGGTTGCAATGCCCGCGGCCACGGCAGCGCGGGGGCTGCTGAACCGCAGCAAGCCGCCGTCCACGCGGACCTGGCCCGAGTAGTCCGTGTGAACGCCCGCCAAGATCTTGATCAACGTGCTCTTGCCGGCTCCGTTCTCCCCGGCCAGCGCGTGCACTGCTCCAGCGCGCACCTCGAAGGACACATGGCTCAGGGCACGGGTGTTGCCAAAGGTCTTGGACACATCGAGAATTTGGAGTCGAGCGTCTGGCACGCGGCCCAGTCTACGCCGAGACCTGGCCGCCTCGAGCGCAATTGGCCCACGACGGGGCGTGGGCGGGCGTCTTCTGCCGTGTTAGAAAGCAGCGGGTGAGAAGAAGGACATTCCTAGGGGGCTCGCTGCTGCTGCTGGGCTGCGACAAGAAGAGTGGAACGGCACCTTCCGGAAGTGGCGCGGCCTCGGGGCGGCTGCGCATCGCCGTGATTCCCAAAGGCACCACTCACGAGTTCTGGAAGGCCGTGCACGCCGGGGCGATGAAAGCGGCCGGCGAACTCGATGTCGACGTGGTCTGGAAGGGGCCGTTGAAAGAGGACGACCTCAAGAGCCAGATCGACTTGGTTCAGAGCTTCACCGCCCAAGGCGTGTCGGGGATTGTTCTGGCACCTCTCAACGACAAGGCGCTGGTTTCCAGCGTGAAGGGTGCGGTGCGCGCGAAGATCCCGGTCGTGATCTTCGATTCCGCGCTTGCGGCGGACGCCACGGTGAGCTTCGTCGCGACCGACAACCGCGCAGCCGGGCGGCTGGCGGGTGAACGCATGGCGAAGCTGGTTGGTAGCAGCGGCAAAGTCATCCTGCTCCGCTACCAAGAAGGCTCGGCCAGCACCTTCGAGCGCGAAGAGGGGTTTCTAGAGGGAATCAAGAAACACTCGGGCATCCAGCTGGTCAGCGACAACCAATACGGGGGCGCCACGACGGAGACCGCATTCTCTGCCAGCGAAAGCCTGCTGCTCGCAAAGGGCGCGGAAAAGGGGGACGTCAACGGCGTGTTTTGCCCCAATGAGTCCACGACCTTCGGCATGTTGCTTGCGTTGCAGAAGGCGAAGCTTGCCGGCAAGATCCGCTTCATTGGCTTCGATGCCTCGGACAAGCTGGTCCAGGGAGTGAAGGCAGGTCAGATCGACGCGTTGGTGCTGCAGGATCCGTTCAACATGGGTTACACCGCCGTCAAGACGCAGGTCTCCCACATTCGCGGCAGCCAGGTCGAGAAGCGTATCGACACGGGCGCGACCCTGGTGGACAAAGCAAACATGCAAAAGCCCGAGATCGCGCGCCTGCTTCGGCCCGAGATCGACAAGTGGCTCGGGAAGTAGCGATGCGCCTCCGCTTGGAGGGCGTTTCCAAGGCGTTTGGGCGAACTCGTGCGCTGACCGAAGTGAGCTTCGAAGTCGCACCGGGACAGGTGCACGCCGTCATTGGAGAAAACGGTGCGGGCAAGAGCACACTGATGAAGATCGTTGCCGGCGCGCAACCCGCGGATGCTGGGCGGCTTTTTCTCGATGCCGAGAGCTACGAACCGGACAGCCCACTATCGGCTCGTCGTCGGGGTGTGGGCATCGTTTACCAGGAGCTTTCAGTATGCCCCGACCTGACCGTGGCAGAGAACATCGTGCTCGGCGTGGAACCTGCCAGCCGCGGCTTCGTGCGCCGAGGCGAAGTCGACGAATTGGTTCATGGGGTCCTGCAGCGAGTAACCGGGGCCGTCGGCCGGCTGCGCGCGAATGCGTTGGTTGCCGAGTTGTCTCCGGCAGATCGCCAACTCGTGGAGATCGCGCGTGCTCTGGCGATGGCGGCCCCGAAACTGCTCATTTTGGACGAGCCCACGAGCAGCCTATCCCGTGTGGACGCGGACCGCCTTCTATCCACCGTGCGCGCGCTTGCCGCGGAGGGCCTGAGCGTGCTGTACATCTCTCACTTCCTGGAAGAGGTGCGCCGGGTCGCGGACGACTACACCGTGCTGCGCGACGGAAAGGTCGTCCAGAGCGGGCGAGTCGCCGAAACCGACAACGACGGCTTCGTTGCGCTCATGGCGGGGCAGGAAGTAGCCAAGCGGCAGAAGAAAGCTCGATCCCCCGGGGAATGTGTGCTCGAGCTGGAGGACTTGCAGGGCTCGCCGCTGCCCAAGCAGGCCAGCTTGCAGCTCCGGCGGGGCGAAGTACTCGGGATCGCGGGCTTGGTGGGTTCAGGGCGCACGGAGCTATTGCGCGCGGTGTTCGGATTGGATCCCGTGGTCTCAGGCAAGCTGCGCGTGCTTGCTTTGAGCGGACCCGGCTCGCCAACTCAGCGTTTGGACCAGGGCGTTGGCCTATTGAGCGAGGATCGAAAACAGGAAGGGCTGGCCCTCGATCAGAGCATTCGAGACAACATCACGCTCTCGAGCCTGGCGTCATTTCGTCGCCGGGGCCTGCTATCCCCTCGCGCCGAAGCCAAGGCAGCACAGCACTGGGTCGACAAGCTCGGCATCCGCTGTCACGACGTGACTCAAACCAGCTCCGAACTGTCAGGGGGCAATCAGCAAAAGGTCGCTTTGGCGCGCCTGCTGCAACACGACGTGGACGTGTTGTTGCTGGACGAACCCACGCGCGGCGTTGACGTCCGGAGCCGCGCGGAGATCCACGGCCAGATCGATGAGCTTGCCGCTAGGGGCAAGGCGGTCGTCGTGGTCTCCAGTACCTTGAGCGAGCTGTTGGAGATCTGCGATCGCGTGGCGGTCATGCGCCGTGGCGTGTTGGGTGACGCCCGCTTGGCTGCAGCTCTGAACGAGCATGAGCTGCTGGCGGAGGCGACTGGGGCATGACGGCTCTCTTGCGCCGCCCTTGGTTTGGGCCCCTGATTGCTCTTGTCGCGGTCTACGCCCTGTTCTGGGCACTCAGCCCAGAGACCTTCGCCCGGGGCGTCAACTTGTCCACCATGGCGCGCCAGACCGTGGTTGTCGCAGTGGCCGCTGTGGGCATGACCTACGTGATCATCCATGGCGGAATCGATCTGTCCGTGGGCTCGGCGGTGGCGCTGACCACCGTGGTGATTGCTCAAGCCCTGCGTTCGGGGCTCGGCCCTCTCGGTGCTGCTGGCGTCGGGGTGCTTTCGGCTCTGGTTGCAGGGCTGGTGAACGGGTTGCTTGTCGCCAAGCTGCGCATCACGCCCTTCATCGTCACCCTCGGCACCATGAGCGTGCTGCGCGGTGCCGCAAAAGGCATGGCGAATGAGCAGAAGATCGATGCAGACCCCAAGGGCCTGGATGAACTCATGGGCACTCTGCCGCCTGACAGCTGGCAGCTGCTGCCGACAGGCGTGTGGGCCGCTCTCGTCACCGCGGGGCTTGCCGCCATCGTGCTGCGATACACCGTTTTTGGTCGACACGTCGTGGCCATCGGCTCCAACGAGCAAACCGCACGGCTGTGTGGCGTACCCGTCGCGCGTGTGACGATCCTGGTCTACGTGCTCGCGGGAGCTCTGGCCGGGTTGGCGGGTGTGATGGAATTCGCCACCCTGACCGTAGGGGATCCTACGGACTCCATCGGTCTGGAATTGGAAGTGATTGCCGCCGTGGTCATTGGCGGCGGTTCTTTGTCAGGTGGGCAGGGCTCCATCGCCGGATCCCTGGTTGGCGCGCTGTTGATGACCGTGATCAAGACCGGGTGCACGCATGTCGGGGTACCAAATTGGGTCCAAGAGATCCTCACCGGCGGCATCATCGTGCTCGCCGTAGCCATCGACCGTTTTCGTAGGCGCTGAACCGCCGTGCGCGCGGGCGTTGAACTCCCGCTCCAGTCGGACGTAGAAGTCGGTACGTCTCGTCACGAGCAAGTGTGACCAGAAGTCGGAACCCCCCACGCTCATCTCGGAAGAAGCTCATTCAGATACCCCCCGGTCTCGCGATTGGTGTATAGTCCGGTGGTCTCCGATGGAGGAACGGCACATGCACTTGACGAGGCGTTGGAAATCACTGCTGTTGGCGACGGCCATTGCTGCAATGGGGCTTTGGGTTGGTCCCAGCCAGGCGGGGTATCAGGCAGAGTACTCCGTCAAGGTGGGAGCCACCTATGCGTGCGGAAGCCTGGGAACGGCGCGCAACAGCGCCAACTCCACCGAATACATTAGCTGCAGCGTCTACGCCGAAAACGCCCAAGGATCTGTTGCGGTGTCCTGCGACGCCCGCGATGCCAGCGGAAACACGGCGAGCTGCAACACCAACTGGCAGACCGCGCCGGCGCTTCTGCCGGCGATCTCCGCGATGAACGGTGACTCCTACGTGTGCTTCATCTTCGACAAAGGAGCCTGCAGGAGCATCTCGACCCAAAACGGCTCGCAGTTCGCCCCGAAAAAGAACTAGAGCTGCGGCGGCAACCGGCTTACACGTCGCAACGCATGAGGTCGTCGTAGCTCTCGCGCCGAACGACCACGCGCGCCTTGCCCTCTTGGACGAAGACGACCGCGGGGCGCGGCAGCTTGTTGTAGTTGGAACCCATGGCGTAGCCGTAGGCGCCGGTCACCGGCGTACACAATAGATCACCGACCGCGATGTCGCTGGGGACCCACGCGTCTTTGACCAAGACGTCCCCGGATTCACAATGCTTGCCGACCACAGTGACTTGACGGTCCCGCTCCGCATCCGTTTCGCGGGCGAGGAAGGCCTCATAACCGCTGCCGTAGAGGATGGGTCGTGGGTTGTCGATCATGCCGCCGTCGACCGCCACGTAGGTGCGGATCGACGGCAGCTCCTTGATGGTGCCGACGGTGTAGATGGTGATCGCGGCGGCTGCGGCAATGGACCGTCCGGGCTCGCAACTGATCTTCGCTTCAATGCCCATGCGCTCACATTCCGCATGGATCATCGTGCCCCATTCCGTGAGGGTTGCGGCTTGCTCGCTTGCCACGTAGGCGACACCGAGGCCACCGCCCAAAGACAGCTCCGATAGGCCCGCCACCAGTGGAGCCAGCACCGCCAGTGCGTTCCTGTACGGGTCCAATTGGAAGATCTGACTGCCGATGTGGGCGTGGAGGCCCATCAGATTCATGGAATCTGCGTTTTTCGCTCGTCGAATGGCCTCGGCTGCGTCCACGGCGGCGCCGAAGCCGAACTTGGAGTCCTTTTGACCCGTGCTGATGTGCTCATGGGTTTTGGGATCGATGCCGGGGGTGACTCGCAGCAGTACGTCTGGCCGGCTCGCTCCTTCGGTAACCAGCGCGTCGATGCGGTCCATCTCGTCGAAGGAATCCACGACGACGCGGCCCACTCCGATCTTCATCGCCTGCGCTAGCTCGTCTCGTGACTTGTTGTTGCCGTGCATGACCAGATGAGTCGCGGGCAGCCCCGCCGCCAAGGCGACGTGTAGTTCGCCGCCTGAGGCAACGTCCATGTGCAGCCCCTCTTCATGCACGAGCTTCGCCATGGCCTTGCACAAGAACGCCTTGCTGGCGTAGCTCACCCGGCCCTCGAAGGCGGCCATGGCCTCTCGACAGCGGGCACGCAGCTGGGCCTCGTCGTAGACGAACAGCGGTGTGCCGAATTCCGCGGCCAAGGAAGCCACTTCGACACCACCAACCCACAGAGCGCCGGTCTCGTCGACAGAGGCATTGTCCGGCAGTAGCGTGCGAGGCAGAACAACCATTGGCGCGAAGCTAGCAGATCTTCAGAGCTTCGAGCTCGATTTCAAGCGGCACACTCCCCGCCAGGCACGCTCAACGGTTCAACCCGGCGGGCGTGCCTGCGTGAGTTGCCCAATGACTCGCAGCAAGCACGGGTAGTTGGCGACGTCGTGAACGGACACCTTGGTGGACACCCACTCCCCATCCACTCCGACCTGCAGGCAGCCACGCTTGATGTGCAGCACCAGGCTTTCTTCCACCGAGTGAGCCGTGTCCTCGATTTTCATCTTGCCGACGCTCATCGACACGGGGCCGAAGTCCACGTCCTCGCCCGCTTCCAGGCGGGCGGTGATCTTTGGTAGGTTGGCGGCCGCGCTATAGCGCTCCACCAATCCGGGTACGTTGGCTCGGGGGAACTCCGGCAGCACGGTTTCGTCGACGTCGATTCGACGTCCATCGAGGGTCTGCACCCGTGCCTTTTCGACGCTCGGCGTCGAGGAATCGCTCACCGCTAGGTAGTAGTAGTCGTGGGGCTCGGACCACTCGATCCTCACTGGCTTGCCGAGCCCTGAGCGAACCGTGAGCGCTTTGGCGTCCACCTTGATTTCCTTGCGGCTGGACAAGAACAGTAGGCCCGCCAACGCCAAGGCGCTGACTGCTCCGCCGATCCCGCCCCAAGCCAAGGCCGTGTTCGGTTCTGCTGCGTTGAGGGCGTCGTAGCCTGCCAGCAGCCCGCCCGCGGCGACCAACACCAGCAACGCCGTAGCTGGCGCGAACCACTTGGGGCGAATGGTGCCGTGCACCGCGCCTTTGGCGTCTCCTTTTGCCATGGCGCGCATCCTACACACCTAGGCCGACAATGGGATGCCCTCGCCACCCGGAAACGGCACGAAAGGCGTGCCTCCGCTGAGGCGCGGCGCAGCGCTCAGTGTTGCCTGAGGAAACCAGGGCGCCCCTTCTAGACCCGAGGGCGCGACGATGTGGCTCGGTGGCGCTGCCTCGTGGTTCCACGGAACCGCCTGCATTATCGGGGCGCGAGGTAGGGGCGTCTGGGGCCTCAGCGCTTCGCGACGCAACCCGAAGAACTCTCGATGACGTCCTGCGCCGCCACATTCCCAAGAAAAGAAAACCGCCCAGCTTTCGGTCGGCTTCGACGACTACATGTAACTCAGCAACCTCCAAGAGAATTGCTCAGGGCGTCCAGCCGTCGCACCACTTGCAGGCGGAGTCGGTTTCGGTCTTGGCCGCGCAGGCGGCGCAGAAGGCGTCGTCTCGGCAGGCGGCGCCTTGGCACTTGGCGGTCTTCGGTGCGCTGGCTCCGTTGACCAGCTCGTCGAGCCAGGTGGTGTACTTGGTGCCGTCGGTGGTGCGGCTGTACATCAAGTCGTAGGGGTGAATGCAGTGCACCGGGCCCGGGGAGAGGTAGTAGCTGAAGTTGGGAGCCCCGGCATTGATGTCTTCTAGAGACTTCAGGGTTTTCGGTGACCAATCCGCTTCGGCGCCGCCCATCACCTTGTAGTAGGTGGTTTGGTCTTTGTCGAAGGCCGATGTCTGCTGGGCGAAGCGTGCGTTGGGGAAGTCCTTGGCGATCGACGTGTAGAGATCCACGATGCTCAGAGACAGGATGTCCTTGCCCTTGAGGCCGCTGACGAAGGTGGGGATCTGAGCATTCCAGTTTGGAAAGCTGTCCTTGAAGAAGGTGTCACTCACCGTGCCGCAACCCGAGTCGGCGAGCACGCTGAGCTTCGCGTTGGGGTACTGCTTGGCTATCCAAGCCGAGTGGCCGATGGCGCCGTAGGCGCCGGCGCTGCAGCCCGTGACCAGGATCTGTTCGGGATCGTAGTTGGCGTAGACCCAGGACAGAACAGCCTGGCTGTTCACGAAGCCCTTGTGCTGGATCTTCACGCTCGATGAATACTCGACTGTAGCGTCCCCCCAGTGGATATCGCCGGTGCAGTAGGGGATGTGCACGAAGGTCCAGCCGGCGACCGGGCTCTCGGGCTTATCGAAGCGGTAGATCCCACCAAAGCTCTCGTTGGCGACCGCGGCTTCGATCTCGGCGGCGCTGGGCGCTGCTTCGTTGAAGATGCTGCCCGCGATGGAGCACGTCAGTTCGTTCCAGCACGCGCCGCTACCCTGGAAGTCGATCACGATCTTTTTGGGATCCCCGCCCCGCACGAAGTAGCGAAAGGGCGTATCCCGAGAGCAGATGGTGGGGGCGCCCGGCTCGATGACCCGGAGCTCTCCGGCGGCGGGGATCGCCGAGTTGCCTGCTGCACCCGCGGCTCCGGCCGTGCCCGCTGAGCCCGCGGAACCCCCGGTGCCGCTGCTTCCCCCGGAACCCGAGCTGCCGCCCGCGCCAGGAAGGGGATCGTCGTCACTGCAACCCGCGACCGTGAGGCTGAGGAGTAGTGTGAGAGCAGAGGCTACACAGGCAGAGACACGCATCGGACGAGTGTAGCGCATCGGTCGCGGCGGCGACCCTGTTCCCGCTGCTTGGCCTCGATTTGACACTCCGTCGCCTTGGCACGGGGTCGCATTAAGCGCCGCGGGCGGCTCAATGCCAGAGCGCGGAGAGCATCAGCGCCGCGCCCCGCGTGACGACCCGTTCGCTCACTCGGTCACTGCCGCCCCAAGCAAAGCCGCCTTCGCCGGACAGTGCCGCGCCCACAGACCAATCGTCTCCCATCCAGAAATCGTAGCCGACCCACAGCGCTGCGCCGGCGCCGATCGCCGTGCTCTCTTCGTCGCTGGCGCTCTCAGCGCCGCGTTGCAGGAACATGAACCCAGGCGCCGCACCGAAGTGGAGCCCGCCGCGCGGATCCGGGAAGTAGTCGACAAAGGGTCCGGCAAGAACCTGCGTCATCGCGCCGTTGCCCAAACGTGTTGCGCCGCCTCCGGCTTCGGGAGACGGAGCGTGCCATGCGCCCGCAAACAGGCCCGAAGCCATGCCGCGAAGGAGCGTGTGGCCGACACGCAAATCGACTGCGGTGACGGCGCCCTTGACGCTGCCGTCGGGCAAATCGCCCTGAGTGGCGGTGTGTAGCCACCCGGGCCCGAGGCTGAATCGCAGGTAGAAGCCGTCGTGGCTCTCGGGCAGGTTCTCCTGGGGGTCCTCGACGTAGATGCTGAGGCAGACCGTGGGCAGGCAACTGCCGTCGTCTTGCAACTGCTCCGTAGGACAGCCCGCGCCCAGGCACACCGAGGGAGGACACACCCCATCGTCGGGCTGCAAGGATCCGTCTGGGCAGGTGGGCGGTTTGACCAACTCGCCTTCGATATCGATGTCGGAAAGGCAGATCTGCGGCCGACACGCCTGCAGATGCGGATCGGTTTCGCAGTTCGGCTCTGTCGACGACTCCTCGGGCGTGGCGCCATCTGCCTGAGCGCGGACGGCCGGGGTGACCAGCCCGGAGCCGGCAAGTGCCGCCGCGACAAAGCGCGCCCTGCGCGCCATGATGATCTTCCTAGCGTCGCTCATGCCAGATTTCCGTGGCCTCGTCCCTAGGACTCCCTACGCCGCCAAGGCCTTGGCACTTCCCCCGGATTGTGCCCGGGTTCCTAGCCGTATTTTCTTTCGTGGGCGCTCAACTTGGCTTCGGCCTTCTCGAGGGCTGTCTGGATGCGTCGGCAGATGGCGGGCCCGCGATTGTGCTCGGCGAGCAAGACGGCCGAGTGCGCCGCGCACAGGTTTTCGATGTCCCGGGACTTGTCCACCAGCTCCCGGGCCCAAGCACGGAACTCCGCAACTGCGCCCGGGCGGGGCTGAAGCACCTTCGCCAGGGTGGGGTGCAGCATGACGACGTCCTTCTTCATGGCTCGGAACAACTTGGGTAGTCGGACGTACACCAACGTGTCATCCACGATGAGCGTTTTAGACTCGCGGTGCAGCGCCAGCACCGATGAGAAGTGCAGGTTCGGATTCGCTGGTATGAAATCCACCCCCCGCGGCACGGTAAAGTCGAAATCGTCCGCGAAAGCTCGATGTAGCTCCGGTTGCTCTGAGCGTATTTCTTCCCACGGCAGGTCTGATAGCCGCTTCAAATGCCGCTCTGTTCCGTACAGCTTGGCGCGTGGATACAAGTCGTGCACGGCGCGCACGCTGAGAGTGTGAAACGGGTGGAGGTGAATGACTGCCGTGAGGCTGTCGCCCCCGTCGGTCTCTTCCCCCAGCCAGCGCTGTACTGTGGGCGAAAACTGGCAGCCGCCGAGCAACACGTGCTGTCCATTCGCTCTGCGCACCAAGGATGCTTGGGTCCCGATGTCCACGAGGCCCTTGATCTTGAAGGAGCCGCGGATGTTCCAGAGGTTATCGCCGACCTTGCGAACGTTCGGGGGCAGCTGAGCGCTTTCCATCAGGGCGCCGAGCCTATACTGCGATCGCTCACAGCCCCAGCCTGTTGCTGCCCCTAGGGAGTGATGTTCCGAAATCCGGCTTGGGCCTCGACCTTCTTGGCCAAGGCCGCGTCGGCCTTTTCTGCAGTGTACGAATAGAAGCTCGTTGGATCGAACACACCGGCCTGGTCCACCTGATTGAGGTTGGCGCCGTTCAGGGCCAGATCGTTCACGCTCTTGATATGCGGCTGCGGGTTTTCACTGCCGAGCACGATGCCGTTCTTGTTCGAGCCAGCGTCGAAGATGTTGGCTTCGGAGTACAGCTGCCCATCCAAGTGAATACGCATGGCGTAGTTCTTCCAGTCCCGAAGCAGGTTGTTGAACGCGTGCACCTTGCCGAAGCGCAGGCGCGGGTGGCGCTGGACGGTGCCGAAGAAGAAGTTGTGGTGCAGCGTGACGCGAATCACCGAATCTTGGGTGTGGCTATCGCTGGCGCTGATCAACATGGTCTTGTCATGATTGGTGAACTTGCACCAGGAAACCGTCACGTCTGTGGCCTGTACCGTGATGTCGATGGCGCCGTCGGTGAAGTTGGATAGCGATACGTGGTCAATCCAAACCTTGCTCGCACTGTCGATGACTCGGATCGCGTCGTTATCGCCGTCCTTGATGGTCAGGTTCTCGATGATCACGTTGCTCACGTTGTCGACCACCAGGCCGTGTTTCGTGATCGTGATCGCCTGACCTCGACCGTCGATGGTCTTGTCAGCCGCGATTCGGATGTCTTTGCTCAGTGGGATCGTGCCGGACAGCTTGAAGATGATCCACGCCGGGCCCGAGGCTTCGGCGCAGGCTCGAAGGCTACCGCTGCCCGAGTCCTGCAGGTTCGTCACCTCGCACAAGCTGCCGCCCTTGCCACCGGTAGTGCCCTGAGCGAAGCCGATGACGTCGCCCACGAGTTGCTCCCGGTTGCCTTGGCCACCCAGGCCGCCCGCGCCCCCGGTCCCGCTTCCCGCACTACCCCCACTACCCGCGGTCGCTCCGGCGCCCGCGCTGCCCCCGCCGCCGGATGACCCGGCGTTTCCCCCGCTGCCGCCAGACGCGCCACTCCCGGTGCTAGCCCCACTGCCGGCGGCGCCAGCGTTTCCGCCACCGCCCTTGGGCGCTGCGCTCTCATCGTTGCCTCCACAACTCGTCAAACCGATCGGTATGAGGATCGTGGTGACCGCGTGTCGAAGCCCATGACTCATGACTCGTCTCCCGTCTGCGATACTACCCAGGGATCGCGGTGACGTCGAATCGACGCGTCAAGGCAAGGCCTCGCGTGGTGGGCCGACCGGCTTCGGGTCCTTGATTAACCCGGCCTAGCGGACGCGCCTCCGTCGCAGGGCTAGGGCCATGCCCACCAGGCTCAGCCATAGCGCGTTTTGCGGCGCGTGGTTGACGGGCGCAGTGCGACAGCCGCAACCACTATCGTCACTCGCCGCCAACGGTTTCGGTTTTCCACCGTCGACGTTTCCTGCGCCGGCAGTCGCTGCCGAGCCCCCCCCGTTGCCTCCGCTGCCGGAGCTACCGCCTGCTCCCGCGTCCGTGAGGGCGACGCATTGTGTACTCTGGCAGTCGTAGCCCGTTGCGCAGTCGTTCTTGGTGCTGCACTGCTGCTGGCAGGCCCCGCCAACGCACTTGTAGGGCGTGCAGGATTCCGTCGTTCCGTTCGGGAGCAGTACCGTGAAAGCGTCCTTGCAGCTAGCAACCGTGACTGCACACTTGCCAGTGGCGGTATCGCACTTCGCGGATTGCCCACAATCGAGATCGGAACTGCAACTCGACTTGCAGACCCCAGTGCCAGCGTCGCAAGTGTAGGGCAAGCAGCCCTGAGTTGCCGGAGTGGTGCAGGCACCTGCCGAGTCGCAAAAGCCTGCTGGCTGTGAGGTGTCGCCGGCGCAGGATGCTGGCTTGCACTCGGTGGCACTACCCGGGAACGTGCATGCCGTGGGGTTGCCCCCGTCGCAGCTGGCCTTGCAAGCGCCGGTGCCGGTGCACGCTTGTCTTCCTGGGCGAGGATCCCCAGCGATCGTCTTGCATTGTCCAAGGCTGCCCGCTTCCCCGCAGGCCTGGCACTGGCCCGTGCACGGCGCGTCACAGCACACGCCGTCCACGCAGAAGCCACTGGTGCAGGAGTTGGCAACACTACACGCGGTGCCATTGGCTGCCTTGGGCACGCAAGTGGCGGTTTCGCAGTAGTGAGTAGTGACGCAATCAGTGTCGCCCGTGCACGGACTCGTGCAGGCACCAGCGGCGCAGACGTACGGCGTGCACTGAGCGTTCTGTTGGTCCACGCACGTGCCGGTGCCATCGCAGATCTTGCCAGTGACGGTGGTGCCGCTGCAGCTCGTGGGCCCGCAACTCTTTCCGAAGGGAGCGACCGCGCAGGTTCCGTTCGAAGCGCAGGCGGCGACGCTGCCGCAGACATTGACCGTATCTGCGATACACTTGTTGCCGGGGTTCGTGCCAACCTTGGCGACGTCGCACACGCCGGGATCGGCGCCGGACTGCTTGTTCGATGCTCGGCACGCGCGACAGGTTTGATCACAAAGGGAATTACAGCAGACGCCGTCTGTCGAACAGAGCAGTGTGCCTTGGCACTGATTCGATGTACTGCAGTTGCCCCCCTGCGCTACCTTCGGCACGCAGGCGCCACTGGAGCAGTAGTGGGTGGTCGCGCAGTCTCCATCGACAGAGCACGTGCTGGGGCAGGTCGCGCTGGTGCCGCCGCACAAGTACGGGCTGCAGCCAGTTCCGGTTGCGCCTTTGGCCAGAATGGTGCAAGTGCCGTCCGCGCTAGCGCCCGCACTCGCGGCGCAGGCATCGCAGCCGCCGCTGCACGCCGTGTTGCAACAAACTCCGTCACTACACTGCCCGCTGTTGCACGCAGTGTTGGCTCCGTCTGGAGAGCACGGTTGCCCGTCGATTTCTTTGCACGTGCCCGCCTGGCAGACCTTGCCTTGCGCCGTGAGACAGCCGGTGTCTGGCCCTGTAGGGATTGGGGAACAAGTACCGACTGAGCCCGAGAGGGCACAGGAGAAACAGGTGGTGGTGCACGCGGTGTTGCAGCACACGCCATCTCGACACTGACCGCTCTGGCACCCGGCGTGTGCGCCGTCTGGGCTGCAGGGCTGGCCTGCGAGCAGCTTGCAAGCGCCGGAGACGCAAGTGCTGGTTGAGCCCGGGCACCCGGGTGCATCCGGGCTTCCGTTGACGGCCGCGCATGCACCCGTGGTGCCACTGCAATCAGAACAATTGGGGCAACTGCTCACCGTGCAGCAGACGCCGTCTACGCAAAACCCAGTGTCGCACTCGCTCGCGGCCGTGCAGTTGCCGCCGTAGGCATAGTATTCGTGGGTGGTCTGAACGATTGTGGAACCTTGGCCGCCGCTGAGCACGGCCCGCCGCCGGGTCGTATCGAATGCCATGCCGGCCGTTCGCCGATTTGCGCCGGGGTCGTTCGTCACCGTTTGGGTCCACGTGCCGGCGGCGCCGTCGAACTCCCAGGTGTCAGGGATGTTGGTCGGGCCCGCCGACGCGCCGCCCGCCATGATGACGCGTTTGCGGAACGGGTTATAGGCCATAGTGTGGCCGAAGCGTGCTGGCGGCGCTGTCGTGCCGCAGCCGCCAGACGTGCGTTGCACCCAGGTGCCCGTGGCGCTCGGATACTCCCAAGTGTCGCATTCGTCTATGCTGGAATGGCCCCCGAATAGCACCACGCGGTTGCGGTCGGAGTCGTAGGCCATGGCCGCGCCATAGCGCGCTGATGGTTTGGCAGTCGTTGAACAAGGAGCTGCGTTGCAGCGCAAGGTCCAAGTCGTGCCATTCCAGGACCACAAGTCTCCAAGCGGAGCAAAGCCCGCGTCGGCACCGCCGAATAGCAGCGAGTAGTTACGCCCAGACGAGCCGTCGAAAGCCATTGCGGCAAAGGTCCGCGCGGCCGGGCGTCCGCTGCCGCAGGTGCCGATGGCCAACTGCGTCCAGGAACCGGCTCCGCTACCGTTCCACTCCCACGTCTCGCAGTCCGGTGGATAGCCGGATTGGTTGCCGCCGCCGAAAACCACGGTCCGGTTGCGGGCGCTGTCGTAAGCTTGGGAATGGAACGCCCGCGCTAGGCCCGGCGGGACCGAGCAGGAGCCAAAGGGACAGCGCAGCGTCCATGAGGTTCCGTTCCACTCATAGGTGTTGGCCACCTCGGAGCCGTTGCCGGTTGTCGTGGCGCCCCCGAAGCGCACCGCGCGCTGGCGTGCGCTGTCGAAAGAGAGGCCAGTGCCGCGCGCTCCGGCCGGATTGCCAGAACTTGGAGTCTTGTCCTGCCAAACGTAGATGTTCGGATCTAGAACGATGGGAAACTGCAGGCCCGCCGTGTCTAACTCCACTGAAAAGCGCCCCGTCGTCCAGCTCATGTCGGCAAGCTCTTCGGCGCCCGCGGCGTCGACCGCGATGGGGGGCGAAATCCCAAGTCGAGGCGTGCCCGTTTCGTCTGCTAGTACCCAGCCTCCGTCTTCGCCGCGCCGCGGATCCTTCCACCCAGTGGGCAGCTCCAGCTTCCATAGGTAGGAGCGGGGGGCGGAATCGGTGCGCAAGAAGATGAGCTCTTCGACGTAGTCGCTGCCCGCACTGACGACCAGGTCGGCGTCCGTGAAGGCGTTCGGACGCAGCAAGCGGCTGCCGTCGGTTTGCGTCGGGTTTTGGTGAGCCAGGCCCAAAAGTGTCCAGCGCACGGAGTCTTCCCCGAGGCGGATCTGAACGCTCCCGGCGCTCTCGCTGACAGAAATGGCGTTTCCAGGTCTTCGCCAGCGGCTAGGGATGAGCTTGGACGTCGAGCCCTCCTTGACCCACCTTGCATCATTGGGCGCGAGGCGAGCAGCGATTGCCGGATTCGCTGCGACCAGCCGCTCCATCGTCGCGAGGACGTTTGCGGACCCGCGTTTCGACTCAGTGGGTCCCATGTGCCCGACCGGCTCGGTTGCTTCCTCGCCGGAGCAGCCTGCAACCGCCCTGGCGATGAGCCCGCAAACAACAACCCCTCGGAACAACCTCACGTATCGTGACATCAGTACCCCCGTTGAAGATTCTTGGTACGTCAACCTAACTACTTCGGTGGAATCTGAGCGGCAAGGCACAGCCAGCTCCTGCGTAATTGACGAGCCCTGACGCCTGCATTACCGCCGCTAGTGGGGTTACCCATCGCGCCGCTCGGCCCGGCGGCGTTGAAAGCACACCTGCGAGCCGGGGCCGCGGCGCTGCGAAAGAGAGCCCCCAATGACCAAAGTACCCGCCAAGCTTGCCTATGGACCTTCGGGCACCCTCCAGCTGGAGCCGGCGCGCGCACTGCTGTCCTTCCATCCCAAGAAGAAGGGCGACACTGCCAACCTGGACGCAGTGGCGAAGAAGCTTGGGCTAGTCGTTGATTCTGGCAAGTCCAAAGCAGGGAGCGTTGCGGTCAACCACACGGGCCGCCAACGCTGGCTGCGTTCGCCTGACGGCAAGCCCATCGAACCCGCCCAGCTGGAGCGCGGACGGTTCAGCCTCAACCCAGTCTATCGCGTGGGCAGCAGCGATGACGCGGATGGGCTGCTAGCCATTCGTGTGAACGCGCTGGTCGTGCTGCCTGCCAGCGACTCCGCGTCGAAGAAGTTGAACAAGCTCATAGTCGACCTCGGCTTCGAACTCGATGACCGCTTTGCGGTGCTTCGTCCGTATCGCTACTACTCGGCGAGTTCCGCAAAGGCAGCGCCCTCCATTGGCCTTCGACAGTTGCTGTTGGAGAAACACGCGCAGCTGCTGCGCTCCGTTCAGTTCGATGTTGTGCCCTACGTTTCGCCGGTAGCCTCGAGTGCATCCCCCGTGGACCGCTTGTTCACTGGCGTGGATGCCGGCACGGAGGACTTCCGTCAGTGGTACTTGCGCGCCATCGATCCGAGCGCTCCTATCGCTGATCCCGCTGCGGACGGAGGGATCGATGCGCCGACGGCTTGGGTGGAGCACGCCGCGGGCACTGGCGCGGCAGTCAAGGTCGCGCTGATCGACAACGGCGTGGAAATCGCCCACCCAAATTTGGTCAACGGCTCTTCCAACAGCCTGTTCCAGAGCGGGGGCAACACCGGGCTGGCCATCAGTAGCCTTCCGCCATCGAGCGGCGTGGAAGACCCCGACATCTTCAACACGTACCGCTGGCACGGCACCGCGATGGCTGGCCTGGTCGCTGCGCGTTTCGATGGGGATGACCTCTTGCCCATCAGTCAGAGGCGAATAGCTGGGCTTGGGCGCAGCGTCGAGCTGATCAGCTTGGCGACCTATACGGGTTCGAGCGCGGACCTCGCTGCAGGCATCGCCGCCGCGACCGCTGGTACCTGGGAGGCCGACATCATCCTGGTGGGAATGGTGAGCAACGTTTGGATGAGTGGTGACTTTGATTTCGACATGATCGCGACCAATCTCGACACCGCGTTTGCCGATGGAAAGATCATCGTCGTCCCCGCCGGCAACTCCACCAGTGACACGGAAGACACACTCAAATTTCCTGCAGCTCATCCCGGAGTCATCGCTTGTGCCGCGTCGAACCGCCGCAAGGACTGGGCGCTCCTCGAGTCGCGGCACCTCAACCCAGGACCGTTAGCCGAGATTGACCATCAGGCGTCGCGCTACGGCAATGAGCTCAGCGTGACCGCGCCAGGCGAGGACATCACCACCCTCGATCTCACCGGCATGGCCGGACGCAACGTGGATGCCGGCAGCGGTTTTGACCCACTACTTGGAACGGACAACATTTCCGATTTTGGAGGCACCTCCGCGGCCGCCGCACTGGTGGCGGGCACGGCCGCGCTGCTGGTGTCCACCTACCCGGACTATCCCGTTGCCGGGGACGTAGTGGCGCGGCGTGATGCCGTCAAGCGCATCCTCGAACGCACTGCAGACATGCTGCCCGGCCCCGCGGCCACGCCCTACAAATACATCGATGTGACCCGGGAATGGGTGCTTGGCGCGCCGCCTCACGCTCGAGTAGATCCCTGGCACGAGGAGTCGGGCTTCGGGCGCATCAATGCGGGCAAGGCGCTCACCTTCGCGGACGTGATGATCCGCGAACGCCCCGACGATGTCGGTGAAGAACCGTACACCTATGCAGGAGTGCCCGGCGGTCCCGACATGATCGTTTCCACGATCGACGTTGCCGGTGCGGACCCAGTTCGGCCTACAGAAGCAGAGTTCCAAGCCGCCTTTGGTGGCACCGTGGATGACACCTTCGACGTCGTGCGCAATGACTACAACCGTGCAGGGCGACTCGAGGAGGGGAACGAGAACTACCTCTACATGCGGGTGAAGAACCTGGGGCCGGCCGTCGCAACCAACGTCGTCGTCAAGGCGGTGCTCGCCAGCTGCGCCATGGGCTTTGACTATCCCGAGGACTACAATCAGGCTGTCGGAGTCATGACCGGCGACTACTTGGCGCCGCCCACGGTGACGTTTCCAACTTTGGCCGTCGGGGAAGAACGCATCGCGAAGATAAGCGTCGTGGTCCCCGTCGGCTCGCCACACCTCTGCCTACTTGGCAGCGTGCGATCAGACAATGACCACGCGTTCGAGAACTTCCACGCTTTCATCGTCGATGCGCTCACTGACCCGATGCGCGCGAATTTGGCTCATGGTCAGTCATATTCGCGCAACAATCTGGTCCAAAAGAACCTGTCGCTAGTGAACCTCATACCGCCGCCGCCACCGCCGGCACCCGGTCCAGCGCCTGATCCGGATCCTGGTCCTGGATCTGGTGGCGGTGCTGGCAAAGGGTTCCGTTACGGCATTTTGCCATTCATTCTTGGAACCCGCCGCGGCATCGATCGCAACACGCATCTGGTGGTCGAGGTCGAACACCCGGAGCAGGACGTACGCGTCCGCGTGGCCCTCGACGATGGCGAGCGCCACTTCGTGGACCGCGTGAACTTCAAGGAGGAAGCGCGACGCATGAAGAAGTGGGCGGCCCGGCTGGATCCAGTCCGCGAAGATGCCTTCGAGTTCCTCGCAGCTACTCGCATCCGCACCAAGCTGGCCGGGATCCTGGGCGAACTCGCGATCGCACCTGGAACGTTGTTCGGCGCTCAGACAAGGCCGCGATTGGAGCCTATCGACGTCGACGGCGGGCGAGTCGTTCTCGAGAACAGGCGCCGGTACTTGGAGGTGCCCTCGCGAAGAGCGCTGGTTCGGCTCGAAAAGGACGCGAACCAGCGCTACCCAATCGCGCTCGAGGCTCGTGTACCCGCGGGCAAGGGGGGCCGCGACATTGTGGTGCACTTGCGCGAGTACGATGAGCGCGGGAATCAGGTCGGCGATCAGACGGTTGTCTTCCAGCATCCGCGCGCGCGCAAGAAGCTGAAGTAGCGTCGTCGTAGGCGTGCCAGCACTAGGGCCAATGCCAACGCAGCGGGACCGCTCGGGTTCCGCTGCGACCCCGGCACGCCGCAGCCGCACCCGCTGTCGGACTCGGCGTTGCCATCCGTCGCGCCCGCGCCAGCTCCGCTGCCCGCACTCCCAGCGTTTGCCCCGCTGCCTGCGCCAGCTCCCGCTCCGCCGTCCGCCGCCGCCATGCATGCGCCGCCTTGGCACGAATAGCCTGGGGCGCATTGCCCCGGCGCGCTGCACTGCTGTTGGCACTTCCCAGCTTTGCATTGGTACGGAACGCATGACTCGGTTTGGCCGTTGGGGAGGCTAACCGTGAAAGCGTCTTTGCACGTGGCCCCGGTGAGCGCGCACTTGCTGGTGGCGGTATCGCATTTCGCGCCCTGGGAGCAGTCGCCATCCATGCTGCAGGCGGTGTGGCACACGCCGGTCGCGGCGTTGCAGCCGTAGGGTTGGCAAGTCGTCGTGCTTCCTTGGGCGCACTTTCCTTTGCCGTCGCAAGTTGGCGCGGGAACGGATACGTCACCCGAGCAGCTTGCCGGTCCGCAGGTCTGCGCCGAGGACGGATACGCGCACTTGTCTGGGTCGCCGCCACACACACCCTTGCCGCAAGTAGTCCCGTCGTCACACGGTTGTCTCGTGCCAACTGGAGTGCCCAGCACGGTCTTGCACGTTCCAACGGAACCTGGCTCGTTGCAGGCCTGACATTGCGCGCCGCAGGTCGTGTTGCAGCAAACGCCGTCCTGGCACGTCCCCGAGGCACATTCGCTCTTGTTGCTGCAAGCGGCGCCATTGAAGCGTTTCGGTTTACACACCCCGAATTCGCAGCGGTTCGGGGGTTGGCAGTCGCCATCAGTCGCACACGGAAACGCGCAAGCGTCGTTCTTGCATTGGTAAGGCGCGCAGGGCACACCCGACGGACTCGTTTCGTTGTAGCAAAGGCCACTGCCGGTGCCCGAACAGATTTGTCCAAGGGCACTTTGAAAGTTGCAGGCGTTGGTTTGCCCAGAAGTTGTCTTGCAGGACGTGCCCTGCGGGTAGATCGCGCAGGCGCCGTTGCCGTCGCAGCCGCCGGTTTTTCCGCAGCTTGCCACGGGGTCCGCGCTGCAATCGTCGTGTGGGTCGCTGCCACGAAGAGCTGGTCCACAGGTGCCACTATTCGAAAGTGATTCCTTCAATGCAGCTGCGCACGCGTTGCATGGGGAAGTGCATGGGGAAGTGCAACACACTCCGTCCACGCAAGAGGGAGCGCTCGGGCTGCACTCGGTCGAGCTGATGCATGTATCGCCCGCCGCCTGCAACGGCTCAGCTGCGTTGGCTCGCACTTCCTCAGCGGAATCAACGTGTTCGGAACAAGCGGCCGCAGCACAGAACAACCACAGGGGCAACCACCGTCTCACGTTGTTCGCGGCTCGCTGCGGCATCTCGTGTCGATGAAGAGGTTGCCACGACCTGACCCTCACAGCACGGGCTTTTTCGAGGCGCACCTCAGGAAGCTACGGCTGCGCCTGTCGTGGGCACTGGCCTTCCTCAGGCGCGTACCTTCTGTTAGGGTTTTGCGGGTTCGGCTTCGGGATCGAACACGGGACGCACAAGGCCAACCAAGGCAACATGGGGATGCACAGGCTCGAGATGACAGGCGGAGCGCCTCTGGTGCTGCGCCGCCGTGATTCGGGTACTGGCTCGGGGGTGTGATGGAGCAGCGACTCCTGGAGCCCGGCTCGACTTTCGCGGAGCGCTACCGGATTGAGAAGTACCTCGCGCAGGGCGGCTTTGGAGCCGTATACGTAGCCGAGCAACTGGCCACGGAAGCTCGTGTAGCGATCAAGGTCTTGTGGCCTCATGTGCTGCAGTCCAACGATGCAGTGGAAAAGTTTCGTCAGGAAGCGCGCATCGCCGGTCGCGTCAATAGCGAGCACATCGTTCGAATCATCGATGCTGGGCTCGACGATGCCACACGCATGCCGTTCTTGGCGATGGAGCTTCTGAACGGAGAAGATCTGCAACGCGTGCTCGAGCGTAGTGGTCCTATTCCACCGGAATTGGTGGTGAGGTACTTGAAGCACGTCGCGTCTGCGCTTGATAAGGCACATCGATACACGGACCGAAGCGGAACGCTGATGCCGATCGTGCATCGCGATCTGAAGCCAGAGAACTTGTTTCTAACGCACCGTGAAAACGGCGACCCGTTGATCAAGGTTTTGGATTTTGGCATCGCCAAAGTGTTGAGTGGGACATCGAATATGTCCCAGGAGGTGAAAGGTACGCCGCTGTTCATGGCTTTCGAGCAGGCAGCAGGCGGCGCTATTACGCCACAGACCGACGTCTGGGCACTCGGACTAGTCGCATTCTACCTACTGACTGGCGAGTCGTACTGGCGTACCGCGCGCGACGAAGACGGCGCGCTGATGCAGCTCTTCGGAGAAGTAATGCAGCTGCCGCTAGACACACCAACGCAACGCTTGTCGGAGCTTGAGCGACTGCCGCCCTGGACTCCGGATTTTGACGTTTGGTTTTCACGCTGCGTGAATCGTGACCGCTCGCAGCGGTTTGCGAGTGCGGGCGCAGCCGTCAGCGCGTTGAGCGATGCCCTGGGCGTTACCATCACCGCGTCCAATCCAAGCCCGAGCGCCCTTGGGACCGGACCAGGCCCCTGGTCGACACCGCAACCGGGTCCCACTCCGCCCGGTTCTGGAGTCGTGGTCGCTCGTTCCGGCGAGGGGCCAACGCTGCAGTCCGTCGAGGCTCTCCCTCATGCGCAGACGGCCCAGGGCATGGCGATTTCCGGTACTACCCCCGCGTCGAACCCCAAGTCTCGTGGCGCTGGGTTGTGGATCGGGTTGGGTGTGGTTGTCGTACTCTTTTTGGTGGCAGGCACTGCAGCTGTGCTGATGCGTGGAGGCGGGCCTGCGCCCACCGCATCCCAGGAACCTGGTCCTTCGCCCGCGGAGGCACCCACCACGGCCCTCGCATCCACCGCCGAGCCAAGCGCAAACACCAAGCCCCCGGCTACTCCCTCGGCTCCCGCAGCGGAGGTGGCTCTACCCACGGCAGCTACCCCCAAGCCCATGCCGGTCTCAGCCCCCAAGTCCGCGCCCCGGGCCACGAAGCCCGCGCAGGCGGCTCCCGCTGCTGGCGCCACGAGCAAACCCAACCCCAAACCCGTTACCAAACCGAGTGAGGCCTACATTGACCGCTAGTCGTCGCAGTCGCAGTTTGCGTAGGGCGCTTGTAATGTGCGCGCTGCTGGGCGCCACCGCCAACGTCTCCGCTCAAACTGAGACGGTGGTCGCCGAAGGTTTGTTTCGTGAGGGCCGAGAGCTGCTTGCCCAAGGGCAGCTCGAAGCAGCATGCGCCAAGTTTGCAGAGAGCCAACGCGTCGAAGCGTCCGCCGGCACCCTCTTGAACCTGGCCCTCTGTTACGAAAAACAGGGCAAGGTTGCCTCAGCCTGGGCGGAGTTTCTTGCGGCGGCACGTCTGGCGGCGAGCCAGAACCGCCCGGAGCTGAGGAAAGAAGCCAAGAGCAAAGCGGCGGCGCTGCAGCCAAAGCTGTCCTATCTGCGCATCGTCTTGACCGACAAACCCGCAGGCACTGAGATCAAATTGGATGAGGTTGCGTTAAAGGCGACGGCGCTAGGTTCGAAGATCCCAGTCGATCCTGGTGAGCGCATCGTGACCATTTCAGCACCTGGCTACCACTCCGTTACGCTGAAAACGACGATTGGTGCGGAACGCGATTCGCAAACACTGTCTGTGCCGAAGCTCCAGCCCGAGTCCGAAGACGTGGCTCCCGCGGCTCCCGCGGCTCCGCCCCCACCCGTCCCCCCCAAGGACTCAACACCTGAGCCGGCGCCGGAGAGGTCCGCTCCGGTTGCCGCCTATGTTGTGGGTGGCGTTGGGGTCGTGGCCCTCGGGGTCGGAACGGTGTTCGCGCTCATGGCGCGCTCGACCTACAACGACGCTGACTCCGAGTGTCCCTCTCACGTTGGTTGCTCGGAGTCGGTGATCGAAAAGCGAGACACCGCGGAGACTCATGCCAATATCGCGAACGTTGGAGTCGGCGTCGGTATCGTTGGCATCGCCGCTGGCGTCGTGCTGTACTTCACTCACGACTCTGGGACGGAGAGACAAGCAAAGCGGAGGGCGCCCCTGAGCGTCGCTCCTTACGCCACAGGGACCCGGGCCGGGGTCATGATCACTGGAGTCACGTTTTGAAGCGCTGGACGCACGCGTTCGCGGCGGCGACCATGGTGCTGTTGCCACTTGGCTGCCAGTCCATCCTCGGCTTCGAGGACTTCGAGCAGGGCGGTGCTGGTGGAATTGGCGCAACCGCGGGCAGTGGCGGATCCGGCGCAACGAGTGGAGCCTCAGGGGTCGGGGGCGCTGGTGGACAAGCCGGAGACGCAAGCGTGCCCTGCACAAGTACCAATTCACCGGCGGAGATGGTCGCTGTGCGCCTGCCTTCTGGAACCTGCGTCTGGGTGGACAAGTTTGAGGTCAGCGAAAACCTCTACGCTGCTTTCGCGGCGAAAGTGCCGTCCAGTCTGTTCAATCAGCCGCCCTGCCAGGCGAAGAAAGCGGGGAGTGACTTCATCCCCGGTTGCGGTACGGATGCGGCTGCTCCTGATTCCACCCAGCCCGTCACCTGTGTGGACTGGTGCGATGCCTGGGCCTATTGCGCCGCCAACAACAAGAAGCTCTGCCCTAGCGACTGGACTGCGCCAGACGACCCGGAAAAGAGTGGCTGGTACGCCGCCTGTTCCTCGAACGGTCAGTTCGCATACCCCGGCAGCAACACCCCGGACGAAGCTGCATGCAATTACCATAACAATGCGACTTGGGGCTGTGGGTCTGGTTGCGCGCTGGCTCCTGTGGGCGCAACCAGCTGCAAGACACCTCACGGCGTGAACGACATGTCCGGCAACGTGGCGGAGTGGGTCGACGCTTGCGCCTCGTCCGCGAGCATTTCGCAGTGTCAGGTAAGAGGAGGTTCGGTACAGAAGTCCTCTGCGGATTCGAAGTGTACGTCGGTACAACCGGTTGCTCGCGAGTTCAGATCTGCATTCACTGGTTTCCGCTGCTGCTGGCAGCCGTGACGAGACGCCGGTTGGGCCGCGTTGGTGTTCTATGCGGAGGTGTTTCGCGCTAACATCATCGGCCGATGACCAAAGCATCGCCCCAGGAAAAGGTACGCGATCTATACGAGAAGTCCGCCGACTCATATTCCAAGATCATGGACGCGGAGATCGATCTGCCGCTCTACACGGACGTCCTCAGTCGATTGGCTTCGCGAATCAGCAAACTGCCAGGCAGCGTCATAGATACCTCATGCGGCCCCGGGCACATGTTGATGAAGTATCATCAGAGTCACGATTCCGGGCGTGGGTTGGTCGGCATCGACCTGTCACCCCGCATGGCAGCTCTGGCCAGCTACAAGCTGGGCAAGCGCGCAGAGATACTGACTGGCGACATGTGTGATTTGTCGAAGTTCGAGTCGGGCTCGGCGGCCGCCGCGCTCAGCTTCTTCGCGATTCACCACTTGAGCCCTGAGGACGCGCTCAGGGCGCACCATGAGTGGTATCGCGTGCTCCGAAGTGGAGGGCAGCTCGTGGTTGCGGCGTGGGAAGGCAACGGCGCAGTTGACTATGGTGACGTCTCGGATGTCGTGGCCCTCCGATACTCCGAGGATGAAGTACGCGGCTGGGCCCGGACCGCAGGGTTTCGGGTGGATCGCTGCAGCGTCGAACCCGTGGACGAGATGCCGATGCAGGCCGTGTATCTGGAGGGCACCAAGCCCTAGCATCGAAGTCCCCGGTGTCGGCCATTCGGTTTGGCCGACGAACCGAAGCAATCACGACGCTCTTCCGCGCTTTTTTTGCGGTGCGGTTCCGGGCGGGGCGCAACCGATGCGGCGCTGAATGACGAAGATCCCGCGTTGTCGCCTCGTCCGCTTGTGGTTCAGACTTTGTATGCACAGTACCTGGCAAGCAATCCCTGAGACGGAAAACGAGGCAACGAAAAAGGCGTGCTGGAACGATTTCGGTTGCAAGCGGACAGATTGGCCCGACGCGAGAGTAGTGGCCCTTTCTGCAGAAGCGATGCGACCCAAACCAAAATCCAGATGCGGTGGTTGACGGGTCTCGTCTCCGTAGTTAGCGAGTATCATGGCGTTTTCGATTAACAAGGTCGTTGTCCTTGGAGCCAACGGTGCAATGGGTGCGGGGAGCGGTGAAGTGTTCGCGGCTGCCGGGATCCCGACCACGTTCTTGGCCCGCACCGTCGACAAGGCGCGAAAGGGGCAAGAGCGCGCCGAAGGCATGGCCAAAGCCGAGGCGGTCTCGAAGTTCATCGAGGTTGGGTCCTACTCCGAGCATCTAGAACAGCGAGTGGCGGAGGCAGATCTCATCTTTGAAGCCGTGTCCGAGAACCTGGACTTGAAGCGGGAGTTCTTCGAGCGAATCGACAAGGCCCGCAAACCCGATTCGATCATCGCAACGGTGTCGTCGGGGCTGTCCATAGCGAAGATGACTGAAGGCCTGAGTGAGAGCTTTGGAAAGCACTTCCTCGGAATCCACTTCTTCAACCCGCCCAACGTCATCGTGGGATGCGAGCTCATCGCCCACGCGAAGACTGACCCGGCTGTCACGAACTACGTGCACGATCTCTTGGCGACCAAACTAGGGCGCGAAGTGGTCAAGACTGCCGACACGCCGGCCTTTGCGGGCAATCGCGTGGGCTTCAAGGTGCTGAATCAAGTGGCGCAGTTGGCCGAGGAGCATGGCATTGCCTTCATGGACATGTTGATCGGGGCCCACACGGGTCGCGCCATGCCGCCGCTGTTGACCGTGGACTTCGTGGGTTGGGACGTGCACAAGGCCATCGTCGACAACCTGCACAAGAACACCTCGGACGAGGCCCACGACGCGTTCGCCCTTCCTGGCTACATGGCCAAGCTGATCGAAGCTGGCCACCTCGGGCGCAAGACCCCGGACAAGGGCGGGTTCTTCCGCAAAGACGGCAAAACCTCCTTGGTGCTCGAACCGAAGAGCGGAGCCTACAAGTCCGCGGCGGAGCTTGCGCCCAAGGTGCCCGAGTTCGTGAAGCAAATGAAAGCCGCGAGCCGCAACGGGCGCTACGCTAAGACGATGGATATCTTCGCCGAAGCAAAGGGCCCCGAGGCCGAGCTGATGCGTGCGGTCATCCTGGGCTACATCAGCTATGGCCTCGCGCGCGTGGGCGAGGTGGTGGAAGAAGCCCGCGACGTCGACCGCATCATGGGCTTCGGTTTCAACTGGGCCCCGCCGAGTGTGTTGGCGGATACCATCGGAACCAAGCGCACCGTCAGCCTGCTTGAGCAGGCCAAGCTCCAAGTGCCCCCGGTGCTCGCCAAGGCGGCGGACGCGGGCACGCCACTTTTCTCCGAACCCCATGTCGACGTCGGTCGATTCTTCTTCGCCTAAGGAGGCGCCAGCATGAACTCGAAAGTCACCATCCTAGGCGGCTACCAGACGGACTTCGCCCGCAACTGGACGAAGGAAGGCAAACACATCTCCGCGATGATGCGCGAAGCGGTGCTCGGTGCGCTGGCCGAGACCCAAATCGAACCGAAAGAGATCGAAGTGGGCCACGTCGGCAATTTCGCGGCGGAGCTGTACTCGATGCAGGGCCACTTGGGCGCCTTCGTCGTCGACGTCGACCCGGCCCTCTCCGGTCTGCCTACGGGTCGGCATGAAGCGGCCTGCGCGTCCGGATCCATCGCCTTGCTCGCGGCTTCCGCCGAGATCGAGGCGGGTCGTTACGACTGCGCGCTGGTCGTTGGTGTCGAACAGATGAAGACCGTCAGCCCCGCGCAAGGCGGCGCCTACCTGGGCACTGCGGCCTGGTATGAGTTGGAGGCCGACGGTATCGAATTTCCGTTCCCGAAGCTGTTCGGTCGCCTGGGGGACGAATACGAACGGCGCTATGGCCTGAAAGCGGAGCATCTCGCGCACATCAGCGCTGTCAACTACGACAACGCAAAGCGCAACCCGAAGGCGCAGACTCGCACCTGGTACATGAGTGAGGAACACGCCTGCAGTGAGAGCAAGTACAACGCGGCTATTGGTGGGCGCATCAAACTCACGGATTGTTCCCAGGTGACGGATGGCGCTGTGGCGCTCATCCTGGCGTCGGACGCCTTTGCGGCGAAGTACGCCAAGCGTCGTGGGATCGACCTTGCCAAGCTGCCCACGATTCAGGGTTGGGGTCATCATACGGCGCCCATCGGGTTCGACGACAAGATCGCCGAGAGCAAAGACAACGACTATGTCTTGCCGCACACGCGTCAAGCCATCCTGGACGCCTACCGGCGCGCGGGCATCTCCGACTGCTGGAAGCTCGATGGCATCGAGACCCACGACTGCTTCACGACTTCCGAGTACATGGCCATCGACCACTTCGGGTTGACCAAACCCGGCGAGTCTTGGAAAGCGATCGAAGAAGGCGTGATCGACTTCAAGGGCAAACTCCCGGTCAACCCCAGCGGCGGGCTGATCGGGGCGGGGCATCCCGTGGGTGCGACTGGCGTCCGACAGATGCTCGACTTGAGCAAACAAGTGACCGGGCAGGCCGGCGAGTACCAGGTGGACGGCGCCAAGCGCATGGCCATGCTGAACATCGGTGGCAGCGGCACGACCAGCGCCGTATTTGTCGTTGGGAGGTGACCCAAGGGGGTTGGCACCCAGGCGACGCTTTTGCGCGACCAAGCCAGCCGATCTAGGGGCCCGAATTCGCTGCATTTTCTCAAAAGCGCCGATATTTCAAGGCGTGACTTGATCGATGTCATGTTCCAAGGTGACTGGTAACATCACACTACGGAAGGAGGATTAGGCGATGAGTAAACTGCCGAAACTACCGTTCGCCCTCGGGCTGGTATGGGTCACGACGGCTTGCTCGAGCAACGACGTCGAGGCGGGGGGCAGCTACTACGATCGCAAGATCGCGCCCATTCTGGTGGGCTCGTGCGTCGTGAGCGCAACCGGATCCGTATGTCACGCAACGGCAGATGAGCGCGGCAACGCTTTGGGCAATCTGGACACCACCAGCTTCGAGATGGTCGCCAAGCGTCAGGACCTGCTGAAGAACTACGGCCCCTTTGGCGCCGCAGCGTTGCTGGTCAAAGCGCTCCCTTCGCAGACCATTCAGCTGACCCACTATGACGGGACGCAAGACGTCATCAACACGGATATTCCCCACGCCGGCGGTTCCCTGTTGGATCCGGGCTCCGTGAGTTTTCAAACGGTTTCACGCTGGCTCGAGCGCGGGCACACCAAGAACAACGCCCGGCCACCGGAGATCAAGATCGAGCAAGATCCCTGCGATCCGGCCATTGGCGTCGACAAGCTCTTCGATCCAACTCAGGATCCCCCCGACGCCGACTATCAGCTCTTCCTTCAGAACGTGAACCCTTGGCTCGTGAACAACTGCGCAGCGGGCAATTGCCACGGATCCAAGGAGGGTGCGTTCCCCCTCGCCTGTGGCACCACGGACGAGCAGAAGCGCTGGAACTACTTTTCTGCCAGCGACTATGTGGCGACCCAGCCGCAGTTCAGCGAAATGCTGCGACGTTCCCTCGACCCAGCAGCCGGCGGTGTCTATCACGAGGGCGGCTACGTCTTCAATTCGACGAACGACACGCAGTACAAAGCCATCCTGGAATGGGCGACGGCCAAGGGCGGCCCGACCAACATCCCATCGGATCCCGGCTTCGAATTCTTCGCGAAACGGGTTCAGCCCGTCATGGTCAAGAAGGGTTGCATTCTGCTGGGCTGTCATTCGTCGCCGGTTTTCAACGATTTCAGGCCCCGTCCCACGAGCGGTGGGCACTTTGGCATCGCCGCTTCGCGCAAGAACTATTCGGAAAGCCTGAAGCAGGTTGCAATGGAGTCCCCGAACCCCAATGTGGGCCGGCTCATCGCCAAGAACCTGCCCCCAGGGCCGAGCGGTCCCGGCATCCGCCATCGCGGCGGCTCGCTGCTGGCCAGTGGCGGTGATCCCACTCAATGTGATCTCGTCGCAGCAGAGACCGGGCCTTTGGATGACCAGGATCCCTACTGCGTCATGGTCGCTTGGATCGAAAAAGAGCGCGCACAGCGGATGAAGAATCTGCCGCCGCTCCAGGCCATCGCCTACGTCAAGCGCCCGCCGGTCAACCAGCCCGAGACGATGCAGGATTGGGAGACCTATCTGCCCAACGCGGACCTGCGTATGGTCGACGCGTCGTTGGATGCCGCAGGTGTCATGTCCGTCAACGGCAACGACCGCAGCCTACTGGGGGGGTGCAACCTCACGGTTGCCACTGCCGACGTGCGGCGCCCCACGGTTTCCTGGGACGGCTCGAAGATCGCGTTCGCGGCCCGAAGCGCCGCTAGTGAGCCGTTTCAGGTGTACGTGATGAACGCCGACGGCTCGAACTGTGCACCGGAGCCCACCGTCAACGCTGCCCCTCTGGACTACGCCGGCAATCCTGTTCCCGACAACGGCGAGTTGATTCACAACTTCGATCCCGCCTTCGCCCCCGACGGCGGCCTCGTGTTCGCCTCGAGTCGAGGTAACATCATGCCTGGCCACCTCTTCCCCGGCCCCCAGCGCTCCTCGGCAGATCCCGCGAAGCTCAACGCGAACATCTACGTTCTCGAGAACGGGAAGATTCGACAGATGACATTTCTGTCGAATCAGGAGCGTTTCCCGGCCTTCAAGACCAATGGTCAGCTCTTGATGACGTCGGAAAAGCGGATGCCGGGCTTCTATCAGCTCTCGTCGCGGCGTATCAACATGGATGGCGGCGACTACCACCCGCTGTACGGACAGCGCGCTCATTTCGGCCACCTGCAGCTCACGGAGACTTTCCAGACCCTCGACAAGAACTTCGTCGGCATTGCCAGCGACAAGGGCGCTGCGCACCTGGGCGGCACGCTGGTCGTGATCAACCGCTCGATCGGTCAGGACAACGTGAGTCAGAACCCCGACGACTACACGGTGGATGCGGACGCAGTCGATTACGCTAAGACGACCTTCTACCAGAAGTCCCTGACTATCCTCGACCCGGCGGCCACGGGTCGGGTTGGCGGCACCAACCAAGGCGCCTATCGCAACCCTTCGGCACTACCCAACGGCGACATCTTGGTCAGCTACGCGGCCAATGTGGTGGATCTGTCGACCTACAGTGGCAACTTCGATGTCGTATCCGTCAACCCGACGAACGGGCAGCGCACGCCATTGGCAGGGCTGTCGGATCCCGCGGCCGACGAAATCTGGGCGGTGGCTGTGTTTGGCCGCTACGACCGCGGGGTGTTCCGCACCACGCCTGGCGGCGACCCGGTGTTCCACGGCGCCGTGTACACCGAGGATGACGACCAGAAGCGGATCGACCGCTTCCAGCTGACCATTGTCGACTTCCCGATGATCTCGAGCCTGCTCTTCCAGAGCACGCGCTCGGGCCGGGTTGTCAACGACAACATGACGAGCTTCGAGGCCTGGGCTAGCTTGCCCCCGGATGGCGAGAAAAGCCTGAACGACTCGAGCCCCTACATCGTCGAAGACGAATACGGCAAGGTCTACGCGAGGCGCGTCAAGGTTGGCACCGTGCCCCTGCTTTCAGATGGCTCGGTCAAACTGCAGGCGCCGGCCGGTTTCCCGGTCGTGCTGGCGGTGCAGGAGCAGCTCGCGGGCGACACCAAGCCGACCCTCCATCACCAGCGGGAGGAGATCCAATTTTACCCGGGTGAGTGGCTCACGTTGAGTTTCCGTCGGGAGGTGTTCAACAACTTCTGTGGCGGCTGCCACGGCCCCACCACGGGCAAGGAGTTCGACATTTCCATCAAGCCCGACATCATCAGCCAGGCGTCCAAGTCCAAAGCCAAGGACGCCAACCCGGTTGACGCCACAGGGAGTCCTCTCGACGAAATCATGGGCCCCCCCTTCCCCTAATCCGCCGCGACGGGCTTCCCGATACCCGAAGGGGTGAGATCTCGGCCGTCTGCTTCTCCTTCGAGTCGCCATCGATGATGGCCAGCTCTCCCTGGTCACGCATCACCACGGCGAAGAAGTTCTTCCAGTTTCGCTTGTGAGCGGGCGCCTTGGGTCGATCCGCCACCGCGACCTTGAGCACGTGGTTTTTGGCGATCTCTTCCAAGGGCAGCGAGGGCGCGTCCGTCGGAGGCATCTGCAGGTATTGGGCGACCAGGTCCACTTCCTTGGTGGATAGGATCCCGAGTTCACCCCAAGCTGGCATTCCCCCGGCGCTGCCGTGACTCACGGTTGCTCGCAATACGACGCTGCCCAGCTTGCGGGTGCGCTCCGGAGTCAGAGCCGGCCCTGCAGCACCCTGCCGGCGGTCACCGTGGCAGCCTGCGCAGCGATCGAAGTAGATGCTCTTCGCTTTTTCCAGATCGGCTCCGGCTAGCGCACGGGGCGCTTCCTTGGGTGGCTCGTAGCCACCTGTGGCGCTGGCATACTTCAAGAAGGCGAGTAGCTCGGCGATCTGCGGATCGCTCAACTCGAAGTCCGGCATGATCACTTCGCCGTACTTCGCAGACACTTCCTTGCCGATGTGATTCGTTGCGCCCATGGCAACGGGGTCACGCATCCATTTGGTGAGCCACTCGGACGTGCGCCGCTTGGTCACTCCCTTGAGATCCGGTCCAGTGCGATCGCCCTTTCCAATCGTGTGGCAGGCCACGCATTGGGTCTCGAAGGTCTTCTGACCAGCCTTGACCTCGGCCGTCGCTTTCGGGCTGCCCATGGCCGCGCCGCCCCCGGAGGAAGTCCCGGCCGGTTTGTCAGACTTGTCGCAGGCCAGAGCGCAGCTCAGCGCTAGGAAGATGGCCGCGGAAGAAGTGAGCGAAGGTCGCATGGCGAGCCATGGTGCCCGAAAGCGCGCCTCGCCCACAACCGCCAAACTGCGCGCAAAGCCTGCGGCAGAGACGGCCCTTCACGTGGGTTGGTTTGGGGTTTGGGTCGCGTCTCTGGGGCGGTCTGGGCCACGACTCTCGACCCAGGCCAAAGTCGAAGGCATCGCCGTTGAGCCCGTGGCTGGATCCAGCTCGGCGGATTTTCCGGGCATGGTTCTCCTAGATAGGCGACATCATGTGTCACGCGCTACAGTTGCGTGTGAGGGGATGGTTGCGAAGAGACGTACTCCTTGCGTCCAGGCTCGGGTCCGAACAATCCGACTCTCGAGGTGATCGTAGCCGGCTTCGTTCCGACGCGCTGCCGGCAGGGCGCCCGCTGGGGGCTGGGCCGAATCTGTGGGTCGCTACTTGCGTGTGATGCTGTTGACGACCACTTCCGTCGTCGGAACGTCCTTGTAGCTGCCGCTCGTCTGGGTGGGCACGGAGCTGATGGCGTCGAGCACGGCGTCGCCTTCCTTCATACGACCGAAGGCGGCATAGGAGCCGTCGAGGCTATGAGAACCGGCCTTGGCGTTCACGACGAAGAACTGGCTGGTGGCGCTGTTGGGGGCGCTGGTGCGCGCCATGGAGATCACGCCGTAGTCATGGAGGATTTGTGGACTCGTCTCCAGGGCGATGGGAGGATTCGTCTGTTTCGGAGTGAGCCCCGAGCTGAAGCCTCCGCCCTGAATCACGAAGTCGGGGATTACTCGATGGAAGATGGTGCCGGTGTAGAACCCAGCGTCGACGTATTCCAGAAAGTTCTTGGTCGTCGTGGGCATGTTCACGGCATCGAGCTCGATCACCATCTTGCCCATGCTGGTATCGACCTCGATCACCGGATTGCCGGTAGCGCCCCCCGTGCTCGTCCCTCCCGCTCCGGACGTGCCGCCGAAGCCGCCGGTGCCGAGGCCGGCGCTGCCCCCCGTCGCCGCGCCTGCGGCGCTTCCCCCTGGGCCGCCGCTGCTGCCGCTCGAACTGCACGCACACGAAAGCAGAGCGATCGCGAAGAAAGGCCCGATTGTTAGCTTCATCCGCGGACGATACTCCGCATCTGCCGCAATTGCACTTCCGCCATCCCAGCGCCGCTGTCCCGCTGGGGGGTGACGTTGTCGGCGGCACGGCGCCCGCCGTGTTGACGCTCGCGCCCGGCGCTGGCTTTCTGGAAACCATGAGAGTTTGCGGCCCGTTCCTGGCAAGTTTGGGTTTGATGGTTGCGTGTTCCGGCCACGTCGCCGACGAGACCGGTGAACCCGTTGCCGAAGTGCTTTCTTTGTGTACGACTGGGTGCATGTTGGAGACATGACGCTCCAGGGCCAGTGGGTGCCGTTCTTTGGCGGCGGCTTTTGCTCGATGGTGCATACCGGAAGCAGTCAGCCCATCACCTTTCAACCGAGCGTCTGGCGCCGGAAGGTCGCCCTCAACGTGATGACCGCCAGCCCTCCCTACTGCCCCGTCTGCCCGACGCGAGCCAAGGCGGGATTGGCGGTGCATCCCGACCCACCCGCCTGAATTGGACGCCGGGCTTCCTACCCGGCTGCGTGCCGGCCTAGGATGCCGCCCATGCAAGTGCGGCGTTATTGGCCAACGGCTGCGGGATGGTCCCTGGATGTGCGTCAGCATTGGGCGCCGAAACATCTGAATCCAGAGCTGCGTCCGGTGCTGATCGTGCCGGGCTACTGCATGAACACCACGCCGCTCACATTTCATCCAAGCGGGCCGTCCCTGATCGAATACCTGACGGGGCGGGGTATGGAAGTCTGGACCTCCAATCTGCGTGGCCAGGGCGAGTCCCGCTCCATGGGTGGTGATCGCAACTCGGGCTTTCGGGATCTCGCCTTGAAGGATCTGCCCAATGCCCTAGATCAGGTGCGCAACGCAACCGAAAGTCAGCAGAAGCGCATCGATGTGATCGGCTGCAGCCTGGGCGGCACCTACATCTACACCTACTTGGCCCACCACTTGCGCGACCACGGCATCGGCTCGATCGTTGGCATGGGCGCACCACTGCGCTGGGACAAGACCCATCGATTCCTCCGCGCGCTCTTCGTTTCAGCCCGCGTTGCCAAGCGCATTCGGGTTTCCGGAACGCGACGCATGGCCGAGCGTGCACTGCCAGTAGTGCGTCGCTTTCCGAAACTGCTTTCGCTCTACATGAACGCGGACATCGTGGACGTGGCTGGTCTCGATGAACTACTTCAGACCGTGGAAGACCCGATCCCGAAGCTCAATGGCGAGATCGCTCGCTGGGTCAAGAACCGCGATCTGGTGGTATCGGGGATCAATGTGGCGGAAGCCCTGAACGAGGTCGATCGGCCGTTCTTGTGCGTGGTGGCGAATCGGGATGGCATCGTGCCTCTCGAGTCCGCCGAGAGCGCCCTTTCTGCTCTGCCTCAGGGCGATCGCTTGCTCGTCGGTGATGAGAAAACTTGGTTCGCCCACGCGGATCTCTTCATCAGCCGGCCTGCCCAAGCGCAGGTCTTCTCACCCTTGGCCGACTGGCTGACCAGCCGCGAGCTGGGTTGAGCTGCAGGCAGCTTTCGAGGCCACGTCCGACCCGGTCCTGGGCTAGGGTTCGCGGACGAGGTGACCATGAAGCTTTCTCATGCCGCTTTCCTATTCGCGTTCGGCGCCTTCGCTGCTGCAACGTTTCGCTCGGCATCCGCAGAGGCGTGCGGCATGTTCGTACCGCGCAGTCTGGAGCAGTCGATTCCGACGATTCGGCAAGAGCAGGTGTTGATTGTCTACGATCGCGCCGAGCAGCGGCAGCATTTCGTGCGCGAGGTGAACTTCGAGGCTGGGGATGGCGACTTTGGATTCATCGTGCCGACGCCGAAACAGCCCGAGGTGGCAGCGGCAAAGTCTCCCTTCAAGGCGCTCTCGATGTCCGCTAGGACCAAGATGGTGCCAATTCCGAAGCCGGTGCGGCCGGTTCCTCGACGCGTGTCGTTTTCGTGTTGGTATCGAGACGCATCAGCGATTCGCAGCAAGTAGGCGCCCGCGGTCTCTGGCCACGGGACCGGCGGCTCCACGACGAAGGCCACGTGTCCGGTGTTTTGTGAGCGGAGCATCTTCGGGCGGAGCCATGCGATCACGTCCCCGGGGCGCGCATCCTGCACCCGGCTGACCCGCTGCCATCCCCAACGCGGCTTTCCCGCAGGTGTTCGTGCGATCCGGTAGTAGAAGTCTCGCGCCAAGGGCCGAGCGTTCTTCTTATTGTACATGACCGAGCCGAGGGCGACGGGTGCGGAACGACGCAGCACCCATGCCGCCATGGCCGAGCAATCGAACTGGTAGTAGCCTGTTTTCGTATTCACTCGAGTCGTGTGGCTGTAGAGCGAATCCGTCATCGTCAACCGGATCCCGGTGACCACATCCATGATCGCGGGGCGCGGCGCCGGTTTCGACCTCCTGGGCGCAGCCTCGGTGGCGCTCGGCCAGCCGAGCGTCAAAGTGCAGGCGGCCATGCGGATCCATCGACGCATGGGCGCAAAGTCTGACACCTCGGGCGCCCCTGTCGAGGGGGTCAACGCGGCACGCCGCTGCACACGCCGCTGGTGCCTTCACTCGTGTTGTTGTCCTGGCGGCATTCGACCCAGGCGTGGGGTGGGTTGCCATCGTCGACCACTGCGTACAGCAGGCTGGTTCCGTCGGTGACGTTCGGTGCGGGCGAGGCGAGGGAGAGAACGACGTCTTCGGCCTCCGCAGGATAGAGCGTCTTGTTCGTAGTGCCTGTGCCCAGCAGGGTTCCGCCGCTGGCCGGATCGTTTTCGTAGAAACCGACTACGACGCCCGCAGGCACGCTGGCCTGGCCGATGTTGCGCACGGTGGCGACGAGTTGGAAGCCGCTGACGCAACGGGGCACTAGACTCACTATCAAATCTGGCGCCGAGAACTCGCCGACCGGCTGCACGTTCTGGCGGAAGTTGTTGAGGCGGGGCTGGGTCCAGTTCTTGGCTTCGTTGGCTGGGATGGAGCCGTCATCGTTCACGTTGGTCACGTGGTAGGCGTGCTGGTTCCAGATCCGGCGCGTGCGCACCCAGTTGCCTTTGTCGTCACCCCAAATTCGCAGGCCGCGGGTCTTGATGCCCTCGCAGGTGATGCTCGAGTAGTCGTTGCTGATGACCACGATGTCGGCCTGACCATCGGCGTCCACGTCTGCCACGAGGGGATATTCGAAAAGCGTGCCGGTTGTGTTGCAGGTCTTCCACAGCTCCTGGCCGTCGGTGCCTCTGTAGATCCGGAAGTAGTGTTCGTCGGAGTACACCGCTTCAGCGAGACCATCGCCTTCGAAGTCGAAAATGCTCGAGCCCGTGGCCGCACTCGAGCAGTCCTTGGTGTTCTTCAGCCACAGGTTGGTTTGGTTCGCGGGTACCGCGGGGTTGAGGATCTTTGTGCCGTCGATCACTGTGTAGCCAATGCCGCCGGCGACCGCGACGTCTGGGGTGCCGTCGCCGTTGAAGTCGCCCACGGTGGGCGGACCACCACCGGTGGTGGAGCCGCTCGAGCCGGGCGGGCAGATGTTTGGATTGGTGCCGTTGATGTCGATGCCCGTGCGAATCACTTTGAACTTGCCGCTCGCGGCGGCGTCGTAGTGCCACACGCTCAGCAAGTGCTTGGCCTTGTCGATGCTGGCGACTTCGGCCTTGCCGTCTTTGTCGAAGTCGCCGATGGCGTGGTAGCGGCCGTCGAGGCCCGTGTCCGCGATCAACGTGCCGTCGGCCTTGTACAGGCGGGTCGGCGTGACGATGTCTAGCTTGCCATCCCCGGTCATGTCGCTCAGCACGATGTTGGCGGAGTTTGCCGGCGTGAGCGTGGCCTTGGTCGCACCGGTCTTGCCGTCGAGCACCCGCGATTCGACCACGACTTCCGGGGCACCGTCGCCGTCCAGGTCTCCGATGCTCGGCATGAAGCAGCCGCCGGCGCCGCTGGTCCATAGCGGGTTGCCGTCCCCCTTGAGGGCGCGGACCTTGCCGGTCTGGGTGCAGGTGACGACCTCGTTGCCGGGCAGACCGTCGATGTTGCCGCCGGCGATGGAGCGCCCGGGCTGAATGCCGTCCGTCTTTGGATTGACGTTCCATTTCTCGACCAGCTTGCCGTCGATGAGGGAGACCGCCCACAAGGTGCCGTTCTCGTTGTATTTGCTGGAGAGGAAGGTCGCAAACACGATCTCGGGGATGTCGCGGTCGTCGATGATGTTGTCGCAATTGTCATCATCGAGCTGAATCACGATGGACGCCATCATGATGTTGCCGCCCTTTCAGTGCGCTTTGAGGACTGGTTCGAACTTCCCAATCTGGGGCTTGTGCTCACAGACCGGCAAGCAAGTGATGGGCTCACCCGGCTTGGGCGTGACCCCTGCAGGACACTCCGGCGGCTTGGGCAGGCACTTGCCTGTGCGTAGGGTTGCGCCGCCTTGGCAGCTGCCGGCATCTGCGCCCGCGTCCGGAGTGCTGCCATCCCCTGGATCCTCGCCCAGGGAGTAGTCGCAGATCTCGCCGGGTGCGCACTCGGTTGCGTCGATGCACTTCTTGCCTGGCGTCTCGCACTTGCCGAAGGAGCAGACATCTCCTGAGGCGCAGCAAGCCGTATCGCACACGTTTTCTGAGGCGCAGCAACTCCCATTCAAGCAAACGCCTCCGTCGCAACCGCCGGGGCAGCCGGTGCTGCCGTCCGTGTTGATGACGCCGCCACCCGCTGCGGCGCCAGCGCTGCCACTTGCGCCGCCAACGTCCACGATGCCGCCGGTACCCGCGACGCCCCCCTCTTCACCACCGCAGGCCCAGGCGATGAAGAACGTACAGCCCACCAGAGAGAAAGCAAGAATGCGACGCAACATGGCGAAAGTGCAGCAGCGGCGCGCGCTGCCGTCAGCACGCGCCTGAAATGGAGAAGTGCGCGATGCCACACGCCGTGACAGAGTCTCGACCATGCGAAGGTGGAAATTGCTGTTCCTGTCCGTGGTGCTAGTCGGCTGTGGTTCGAGTACTTCCGATGGGAGCAATACTGGGGGAGGCGCAGGTACTGGCGCGAGTTCGGGGTCCGGGGGAGGTGGAACAGGTGGCACAACAGCCGATGCAGGGGGTGGCACCGCCGGAACCGGCGGCACGGCAGACGCGGGCTGCGACGACACAGTGGCCGATTTGCCCAACCACCCCGCCGGCACGTGTTCGAACCTGGGTCCCATTTGCGGTCCGTTCTGCACCCACGCGTTGCCCCTATTGAAGCCGAAGATGGCCTACGACTCCCGCAGCTGCCAGGCGAACGCGTGCGCGACGCAATGCGGCGGGACCGTAGCCGAGTGCCTCGCCGTCAACACGGCGTGCATTGTGTCGACTTTGAGCAGCGCTTGCGTGGACCCATCGACGGATGCGTCGTGTCAGCTCGTCAAGACCAACTGCGGAGATGACACATTGGCCTGCCGCGCTCTGTTCGATGGTCTGAGCGATGCAGGCAAGGCGGAGGTGATGACTTGCGTACAAGCAGGTTGCGCTCAGGGGCTTGCCGGTTGCGTCAACGAAGTCTTCGACCCGAACTGAATCGCGGCAAGACGGGCCGGAGTTGCGCGCGGCGCCGCCGGATGCGCTTGCTTGTACCGCTAGTCGCGCGAACGCAACTCAGCTGGGTGGTTGGGGCGAGCAGAAGCCCCCGAGACAGGTGATGCCGGTAGAGGCAGAGCAGCAGTCGGCGTTGGTGGTGCACTTCTCGGAGATCTGGGCGCAGCCCTCGGGTTCGCCACAGATCTTTGGAGAGGATGGATCCGTAGAGTCGCTTGGGCGGCAGAAGCCGTCGCAGCATTCGTCGCCGTTGACGCAGCTATCGCCCTTGGGTTTGCAGGGGTCGAGGGCCCAAAAGCCGCGCTCGTTCTTGGTATCCGTTTGATTGGGCAGATAGAACGCGGGGTGACTCGGGTCCGTGGTGGTCTTGCCGGGCGTGATCGCCGCGACCCAGAGTTGTTTGCGCGTCGCGGACCCCTGATGCACGTTGCCGTATTCGCGAATGCTGGTGAACACGACCCAGTAGTAGCCGCCCGCGGGTATGGGTAGGGCGAAGGGCTCGAAGTTCTTGTCTTCGTCCGTGGGCACATTGCCCACGTTGGCGCGCTTGAGCTCGATGTGCCCCTTGGCGGCAATGTCGATCAAGTTCAGGCGTCCATCCGCGGCACCGTATTGCCCTGATGCATTTCGAGTCGCGAGCATGCCGCCATGGGCCGGATCGAAAGCCTGGCTCTCCTGCAGCACGATCAAGTTGGAGTCGGGGAGGAAGGTGGCGTACTTCGCGACCTTGCCTGTGGCTCCATTGTCGAGCACGACGCGGCGGTTGCTGAAGGTGAGGGTGCCAAAGGGCCCGCTGCTCTCGTTGATGGACACGTCCATGACATCAATGGAGCGAATGGCCGTGCCCGGGGCTCCCGTCTCACCATTGCCTTGGGTGAAGGCTAGAAACTTACCGTCGTGGGAGAAGGCGGGGAGGTAGGCGCTGACATTGGCACCTAGCCCGACCACGGTGGCTTGATCCAACTTCTTGCCTGCTGAGTCGACCTTCCAAGCCATCTGGTTCACGCCGCCCCAGAAGTCGTTTTGGGAGCGCATGACGTATTTGCCGTCGGGGGTCCATGCGGCAAAGCTCAGCCCTCGGGAGTCTCCGCCGAGGCCCGGCGGGGACTGGGAGACCTGGGTGGCGTTGCCAGCTAGATCGACTTCATACACGCCGCTTTCGGCGCTCTGTTGGTTGACCTCGGCGCCGGTGGACAGAAACTTCCCGTTCGCAGAGACGGAGTGACAGACCACGCAGCCGCTCTTCACCTGCTTGGCGGGTTGGGTGTTGCCGGGGCGCGCGGCGTAGAGCCCGGTCGGGTTTTCGTAGGTCATGTAGTAGACGACGCCCTTGAGCGAGCCTGGCGCAGCCGTGATGTCGATCGCGTAGGGGCCATAGGCGGCGCCAGCGTTGGCTTTGACGACCTCGGCCTTGAGGGTGCCGCCCGCGGCGCTCGACATGGCGGCGTCCCAAATGTCTTGAGGGATGGTGAGCCGTGGCGTCGCTGGCGCGGATACGGTGTACAGCCCCTGCCACGAGAAGCCACCGCCGCTGAGCTTCAGCGACGCAGACTCCGGCGAGATCGACCCAGGGCTGAACATCACCAGGGGCGCCACCACTCCCTTGGGCAACACCGTTTGATGGTAGGGGTAGAGAAACTTGCTCGCGTTGGGCCCTGGGTCTGCTGTCGGGCTCCCGCCCAGGGCCGTCTTGTTGCCGGGGTCGATGTTGGCGTCGACATCTTCCTTCAAGTCGACGTTGATGGTCAGGTCCGCCGTGCCGGTCTTGCCGGAAGCGGTGGCAGTGACTTTGACCTTGCCCGCGACGATGCCCGTCGAGGTCGCCAAGCCGTTGGCGTCGATGGCGAGCAGGTTGTAGTCGTCCAGGGTCCACACAGCAGGAACCGACGTGCCGCCGAGCTTGGCCGTGAACTGTTGGTTCACGCTGACTGCCTTGTCGGTGACGGTGAGGGTCACGCTGGCTGGCTCTACGGTCAGCTGCTGGGTGTTTGCGTCTATGTCGATCAACCCGCCGCTGCCGCCACCGGCGCCGCCGGCTGCTGCTGCATTGCCGCTTCCGCCGTTGTTCGAGACGGTCTTGCCGCCCTCGTCGCTGCTGCATCCGAAGAATGCCGCCAGCGTGATGGAAACCCACAGCAGCGCCGCCCCCGTAATCCGCTTGACCATGACGAAGAGTATAGCCTCAGGGTGCGACAAGAGTTAGCCCGTCGTCGCTGAGGCTGTCCGACTTCTCTTCCCCCGAGCTCGGCTTGGGTTCGTCACGGGCTGCGCCCGCTTTTCTCTCAGCCACGGAAAGTTCGCGTGGCGCCGGAACGTTGAGAGCTCGAGGATGAAGCGGCTCGACTCCTAGCGAGCTCTGGGTACTCCGACACCCAGCAGGGCGCGAGTCACGCGAGTTGGATCAATCTCTGGGTGAACCCGCGACAATTCGGCGGCGCCAAGGCTGGCAGCCATCAGGGCGTGGGCTTGCTCCACGCTCACGTTCAATAGATTGGCGACTGCGCGGGCGCGGCGCTCGAGACGCAGATGCAGCGCGGTTCGCAGATCCGGGAGCTCCGCAGACAGGGTGATGAGCGCGGCGAGCACGCTAGTCACGACGGGATCCTCCAAGAACCGTGTGCGGACGAACACTGCCGCCTCGTTCTTCGACGAGATGGTGGCGACTTGCTCGCTCAATCGCTCGTCCAGGGCGTCCAGTGCGGAGATCAGGAGTCGCTCTTTGGAGCCGAAGTAGTGATGCACCAGGCCGTGGTTGACGTCCGCGGCTTCGGCGATGCGTTTGACACTGGCATCGGCCGGGCCGTGTTCGGCGAGCACGGCAATGGCCGCTTCGAGGAGTTGCTCTCGCGCGTCCGACATTAGTCGATCGACTAACTCGAAGCGTGCCCGTTTGCAACCCTCGGGCGGCATTCGGCACGATGCTTGGGCAGCATTGATCGCGGCTTTTCAAGGCAAGCAACACACGGTCCGCTCGCCTGTCGCGGCGACGTTGCCGGACAGGGTCGAAGTGGACGCGGGACAGCTGCCTTTGGGCTCCGGCTTGTATTTGCCGAGGGTGCCGGACAGGATCGCCTGGCTAACGGGATGGCAACCCGTGACGACGCCCAGTGTCATGACCGTCGGCCCGCCGCTGCAGTCCGAAACGAACTGCACTGAGCCGCCGCAGGTCGAGGTTGCCGAGCCGCAGCTGCAGGTGGTGCACTTACGGGTATCGTTCACTCCATCATAGGTCAGCGTATGATCATCATAGCCAATTGGGCAGCTGTGATTGCCGTCTCGGTAGACACAGAGCTTGTACGGTGCGGCCGCCTTTGGCATGCACGTTTGACCTGCCGCGCAGCTTCCAGTTGCAGGAGCGCCGCCCGAGCAGATGCGAGTCGCTTCAGCCCATGTTTCCGGTGGCAGGTCGTGCGTGGCCTTGGGCGCGCAGGTTCCAGCCGAGCTGGGCTTCGGCGTGATCAGGCGCAAGTAGCCGCTGCCCGTGGCGGTGCTCTTCGGGCACATCGCGCTGGTGCCGGACCAGATCGGGTTGGTTGGACTGCCAATGCAGCCGAAGGTTCCGTCTGCGACGTCGTATACGGCGGCGACGTTGGTGCATTGAATTCCCGATGCGGGATCACAGGCGCAACTGCAGCTGCTGGGCTTGGTGCTCAGCCCGATGTGTCCGTCTGAATCCTTGGACGCGTATGAGGTCGGGCACGTGGGTGCTGCCGATGCCCCACGGAAGAAGGCCACGGGACCCGTCCAGCCCTGGCCGGGATCCGGTGTGCACACATTCTTCGTGGTGTCGCAGGCGCCGGCACCGGCTGCGCCGGCCGCACCGGAGCTGCCTGCTGAGCCAGAGCTGCCTGCCGAGCCGGAGGTTCCCGCCGAGCCAGAGCTGCCTGCCGAGCCGGAGGTTCCCGCCGAGCCGGAGCTGCCCGAGGTGCCGCCAACTCCCGAGTCCGCTCCCCCCGTGCTCGTTCCGCCGCTGCCATTGTTGCTCTCGCTCGAGCTTCCGCACGCGATAACCATGCTCAACAGAGCGCCAAAGGTCAGACTGATTTGAGTTGTCCGCATTACATCCCGATAGTACCGCGTGGCGCGGGGGGCGTCCTTACGGTCTCGGGGCTTGGGCGAAGAATTCAGACGCAGCTCAAGCTCAAGCGACCGGCGCCCGCATGGGCTCGCTGCATGTCGAGCGCGAAACCGGCGAGTCCGTGGCTCTTTCATGGAAGACACTTGCCGCGGCTTTTCGTTGGCATCCGAGTTGAACGGAATGTGATCAGTTCTTGAGCACCCGAAGAAGGTTCCGGGAGATGCGCCGGAGATTGCCACCGCCGTCGACGCAGCGGAGAGGTTGCGCGAGTTAGTCGATCGACTAACTCGCGCCGCTATGCGCAGCGGAGTCGGCAATGCGAGCCCTGAAGCGCGCAGGGCGCTATGGTGCCGACCCATGGCATTCCGCGGGCTGTGGAGGGTGGCGCCGGTGGTCGCAGCCGTTGGCTTGATCGCGCATTGCGGCTCCGACGAAAGCGCCCCCGGGTTTTCCACGAGCGGGGACGCTTCTGTCGACGTGCAGGTGCCCAGGGACGCGTCCCTCGACGTCTTCGCTTGGCCGGATGCGGATCCAGATCCCGATGCGGGGCCGGGCCCAAGCCCCGGCTTCGACGCGGGTGGCGATGCCGGACCCGCAGCCGTGACCTGCACCGGCAAGACGGGAAAGAAGGGGAGCCCGACTGTGAGCGTGAAGAGCGGCGGCTTGACTCGCACATCAATCCTTCACGTTCCACAGATCTACGATCCTACGCAGGGTGTGATGTTGGTGCTGAACTTCCACGGCTTCACTTCGGCGGGTTGGCAGCAATCCCTCTTGTCACGCATGAGTGCCGAGAGCGACAAACGAGGCTTCATCGTGGCTTACCCCGAAGGAGTTGCGCTGAGCTGGAACGCCGGCGACTGTTGCGGCACCGCCTGGACGGACAGCGTGGATGACGTCGCTTTCACCCGAGCGCTGCTCGACAAGATCGAGGCGGAATACTGCATCGACAAACGCCGCATCTTCGCCACGGGCATGAGCAATGGGGGCTTCTTTTCCCATCGCCTGGCCTGCGAAATGAGTGACCGAATCGCGGCCATCGCGCCGGTCGCGGGGGTCTTGGGCATCGACAACTGCGCTCCTAAGCGCAAGGTGCCGGTGTTGCATTTCCACGGCACTGCGGACCCGATCGTGCCCTACCAAGGAGGTACGCCGATCATCCCGCAGTTGGGGCTGGGACTGGTGTTCAAGCCTGTGTCCGAGACCATGGACCACTGGCGCAACTTCAACGGCTGCAGCGCTTTCGAAAAGCAGATCTACAAGAAGGGCGATGCCACCTGTATCGAGTGGCCAGATTGTGACGATAGTGCCAGCGCCGTGCTGTGCAGCATTGACGGAGGCGGTCACACCTGGCCCGGTGGGCTAGCCATTCCCGCTGGCAAGACCAGCAAAGACATCGGCGCTACCGCCACCATGCTCGACTTCTTTCAGGCCCATCCGCTGCCGTGAACTCCTCTGCCGCGGTCGAGTCGGGGGTTCTGGAGCCCAGTCGCATCCAGCTGCTGTCCTTGCTCCGCTTGCGTTGGGGTTGGATCTTGGTGCAGGTGGGAGCGACGCTCGTCGCGGTTCGCTTGCTCGGCCAAGACGTGGAAGTCGGGCCTGTAGTTGCGGTCGTGCTCGGCACGGTGATCAGCAATCTGCTCGCTGCCGCTTGGCAAAAGCGTCAGAATGCGCCGACAGAATGGTTGGGCACGCTGCTGGTTGCCATGGACATCGTGCTGTTCAGCGTGGTGTTGCACTTCACGGGTGGGCCAGAGAACCCCTTTGGTTTTCTGTACCTGGTGCCCATCGCCCTGGGCGCTTACACCCTGGCCGGCTTGCGGATTTGGCTACTCGTGGCACTGACGCTGCTCTGTTCTGCGGCGTTGTTCTGGCTCCAGCCTGACGCGCCCCACAGCGAGCACGCGCACCATATGGCCCACGGCGGGCATGGAGGTGCCTATTCCTTGCATCTTCAGGGTATGTGGATCGGCCTGGGGGTTGCCGCGGTGTTCATCGTTGGCTTCGTGGGTCGACTGAGTGCCGCTCTGCGACAGCGGGATGCCCAGCTGGCGAAGATGCGCAGCAGCAGCGAGCGCAACGCACGCATGGCGTCTCTGACGACTCTGGCCGCCGGCGCTGCTCACGAGCTTGCAACTCCCTTAGGCACCATCGCCGTCGTCAGCAAAGAACTGGGACGGCGCTTGAAGGCAGAGGATTCCAAGCTGGAGGAAGAAGCCCTACTGATTCGGCAAGAGGTCGGTCGCTGTCGTGAGATCCTCGATCGCCTCAGCGCCAGCGTGCGAGGAGAGGCTGCGACTCATCAATCCTTGTCCGATGTCCTTGGGAGCATCCTGGAGGACTTTCCCGGTCGGGAGCGCCTCGAGATCGAACAGGACCCATCCGCTGAAAGCGATGCGCCTTTGGCGCTGCCACGCGCTGCAGTCGTGACAGCAGTGCGGGCGCTGCTGCAGAACGCCTTGGATGCTTCGAGCTCGGAGTCCCGCGTGCAGCTCACCGCGCGTCGCCGCGACGAGGCGTTGGAGATCACTGTTGCGGATGAGGGTTGCGGTATGGATGCTGCGACCCTGGAGCACGCCGCGGAGCCATTTTTCACGACCAAGCCCGAAGGCCGCGGGTTGGGATTGTTCCTTGCGTCGAGTGTTGCCGAACAGCTCGGTGGCTCGATGCGGGTTTCGTCGGCCCGCGGCTCCGGCACCACGGTTCGTTGGCGAATTCCCGCAAACCTTGCGCACGTTTCTTGACGCGCGTCAGGGTGCGACAATTTGCCGCGTGGGCGTAAGGACCGGCGCGAATAGATTCTCGTCAACCTCATGCGCATCGCGATTCCGTTCTTGCTTGCCCTCACCGTCGGCGCCTGCGGTGTCGAGGACCCGGCCGATGAAACCACCGGACTGAAGTCCCAGGCAGGACACTTCGAAGCCACGGCGGACTTCGACCCAAGTCCACCGGCGGTTGGCAAAAATCGCCTCGAGTTGGAATTGCGCAACGCAGACGGTTCAGCTTTGGAAGCCGCGCAGCTCGAAGCCGAGCCGTGGATGCCGGCTCATGGTCACGGGGTGCCCGTGCAACCCTCGGTGAAGGAAGTGGGCGCAGGAGTGTACAGCGTCGAGGACCTGCGATTCACCATGCCCGGAACCTGGGAGGTAAAGGTTCAGATTCAGGCGGGGCAAGTCGACGACAGCCTGGTCGTAAAAACTGATGTGCAATGATCGCGGTGCAAACGAAAGCGTGCGCTCCTTCGCCGGTCAGGCAATCGCCGTTTCTTTGCTCGTCGCGCTAGCACCTGGCTCGGCCCAGGCACAAGCCTGCTGCACGGCCACCGGCAATAGTGATGTGGGCATCGTGCAACCCGGGGCTCGAGCCTCCCTAGCGGTCGAGGCATCTTGGGAGCACGCCATGTGGAGCTACGCTGCCGACGCACGGCAGCGCAAACTGCGCAACGCCCGCGCGGATGACTGGGTGTTCGCCCTAGGTGGCGGATATCGACTGTTCGAACCTCTCCAAGTGCACGCCGCTGCGCCCTTGAGACTCCAGCGGCGGCGCCTAGGCAATGAAACCGCCCAGAACGCAGTACGACCCGGCGATGCCCTGGTTGGCGCGCGTTACCTGGCGCATAGCGACCCCCTGCCGGCGCATGGGATGGCCCGTTTCGCTCAGCTCGAGCTGTCTTCTTTTTCTAAGCTGCCTACGGGTCGCGATGCGACCGAATCCGAGACCCGGACCGGCGTGGATGCAACTGGCGACGGCGTGCTCCAATTCGGACTTGGCGTGGACGCGGCGGTGAGGTTGCCGCGGGTGCATTGGTTGGATGCTGGGGCCGGCTTCGCCCTGCGTCTGGCCCGCGAGGTCCGAGGGCGGGAGTTGGACCCCGGCGAGGAGATCACGCTCGAGGCGGGCTACGCTTGGGTCCCCGACGTCTTTCTCGCGATTGGAACGCGCGTGAGCTACCGCGGCACGCTGCCCAGCAAGGAGGACGGCGAGCAGGTGCCGGACTCCGAGACTCGACGCCTTCGGCTGAGCGTCTTTGCCCGCCACACGTTGCAGCATCCGCTCTGGTATCTGACGACGTCGCTGAGCAGCGATCTGCCCCTAGATGGCTTTGGCCGAAACGTGCCCTATGCGGGCAGCACCCTGAGCATATCCGTGCAACGATCCTGGGTGAAGTGACGGTGGCTGAGTCTGACGCGCCAAGTATTCTGATCGTCGATGACGACGATGTTCTGCGAACGCAACTAGTTCGCGCGTTCTCCGACCGTGGGTATGTGGCTTTGAGTGCGGCGACCGCGAGCGAGGCCATGCGCGAGAGCGAACGCGAGGCGCCGGAGTTTGCCGTAGTCGACCTTCGCCTCGGGACCGAGAACGGCCTGCAGCTCGTGCCGCGGTTGCTCGAGGCAGAACCCCTGATGCGGATCGTCGTGCTCACGGGCTACGGCAGCATCGCGACGGCGGTGCACGCCACCAAGTTGGGCGCCGTGAACTATCTGAGCAAGCCCGCGGACGTGGACGACATCTTGCGCGCGCTTTCTGCTGATGCAGAAGCAGGTTCCCTGCCCATTGCCGAAAGTGCACCCGTGCCTTCCCTGGCTCGGGCCGAATGGGAGCACATCAACCGCGTGCTCAGTGACTGCGGCGGCAACGTCTCCGAGGCCGCACGCAAGCTACGCATTCACCGCCGCTCGTTGCAGCGAAAACTCAACAAGTTCGCACCCAGGTGACTCAATCGTGGCTGGCGTCGTGGGCGCCGCCGTCATGGGCGTGACCGCCCGCGCCGCCCTGATGGTGACCGCCGGCACCGCCGTGATGCATGCCTCCCGCGCCACCATGATGGCTGTGGCCGCCTGCGCCGGCTTTTCCTCCGTCAACCACAGGAGCCGCGTCACAAATGCCGATGCACTTGGCCTTATCCGTGGTGCATTGCGCGGTCTTGTCGGCGTGGGCCGCTTGGTGGCAATCGTTGAGGGGCCCAGGATCGCCCGTGTCCTTGGTGTGACAAGCGTCGATGATCGCCTGGCAGTCGGCGGAAACTGAGCTGTGGCCGCCCGTGCCAGCGGTGCCGCCAGTGTTGCCTCCGGAGTCGTCCTCGCTGCAGGCAATGAGGGATAGGGATGCGAAGACAGCCACTAGGGCTGAAACTCGAAGCATGGGCAGACCATAGCAACTGGCTGTGAACCTGCTGTGCGGCAAATCGTCGCAGGTTCGATGCCTCATATTTGTCCGGGTCGAAACCCGCGCCCCTTGGATCATTGTGGCGTCTGCGCATGTCGTCGGCAGAGACTGAACTCGCGGACCATGCTCCTGAACCGCTTCTTTCCTTATCGCCGGCGTTGCTTCCCGTGTCACTTCGACGGTGAAACGGCCCACCCCGAAGCACCGCGTTTTTGTTGCCACGGGCGCCTGCGAAATTGCATCTTTGACAACCTTCCGCCGGTTGCGGGCTCTGGGTGTCTTCAACACGACCAAGCCGTCAGTCAGGGGCAACTTCGTCGAGTGCCGGCTGCGCTTGTGTCGGCTGGGCTCCAAGAACGCCAAGGTCCGTCCAGACGGCGTCGACCAGGGTGCCTGCCAGTAGCGCGCCGGGACTTGCCGGCTCGACTTCGCACACTCTGGCACAGCCTGGCACAGCTCAACGAATTCCGGGCAGCAGCGGATGCCGAGGGTTTGTCTGGGCATGGCCGTTGCAGAAGTCTGGCGGCATGAAAACTCGAGCTGCTCGTCCCGCCGTGATGTCACTGGTTGCTGCCCTGGTTGCTGCTTCTGCGTGTGGGGGAAGCTCGGGGACGGATGCTTCCCCGGGCACCGGGGCCACGGGAGGCACAGGTGGGACCGGCGGTGGGACCGGGTGTTTTGCGGTCGGCACGCCCATTGCGACACCGACGGGCACCACTCCGATCGAGCAGCTCGCTGTGGGGGACTTGGTCATGGCCTATGACGAGGCGAGCCATCGCGTGGTCCCCGCTCCCGTGGTTCGCACGTTCCGTCACGACGGGCATCGCGTTGGCCAGTTGGCGCTCTCATCCGGTGAGACGCTGCGGGTCACCAGCAATCACCCTGTCTACCTGCCGGACGAACTTGCCTACGCGGAGGCTGGATCCGTCACGTCCGCCTCGAGGCTGATTCGACTTGGGGGCCCGCGAGAGGTTCGGAGCGCGATCGCAGAGGGCTTCTTCATGGATTCCCAAGCGGCCACCGAAACTGTGTTCAACATCGAGGTGGCGACGCACCACAACTACTTCGCGGCAGGCGTGCTCGTACACAACAAGAGCGGAGGCTCGCCCGCGTGCTATTTCGAAAAGAAAGTCATCAGTTGGGACGCGATCTGTGACACCTCGGCACCGTGCGTCGATCCAGATCCGAATTCTGGAGTCGGCGGAGCTGGGGGCGCGGGTGGCGCTGCTGGGGCACCGCCGGATGGGGGCACGGCCGCTGACAGTGGCGGCGGCGTCGGCGGTGGTGGCGTGTCGGGCGCCGGCGGAGTTGCGGGCGGAGCCGGAGCCGCGGGTGCTGCAGGGGCGCCGGGATACGTTGGGGTCGGTTCTTTGCGGCGCGAATTCTGTGACGGCAAACAACCGCCCGGACGCAGTCTGATCGCCTTTGACGTCAAGACGAGTGATGCCATGCCGACCATCAGTATCGTGTCTGGCGACAAAGCTTGCTCCGGCGATGAGCTCGCTCAGGTCTGGCCCGACGCCGGTAGTGGCGCTTGGCAGAGCGTGTGCACGTGGTTCGACAGCGGCGATCTGGTCGACTCCGTCGCCGTGGTCTCCGCCAACCCCCAGGACGAGTTTCGGGATCTGCGCTTCGTGAACAGCTGTCCCTGCGAGTTCGACAAGAAAGTGTGGAATGAGTGCAACAAGGGCTATTCCGACCGGGTGAGCAAAAACAGCTGTCAGTAGCTGTCCGCTGGCTCGCCCGAACTCGCCGGGCTGGTGCCCGCGGTGATGCAGCCTTTCATGGAGTTGTTGCGGGATTGGCGCAAGGCCCCCCGAGCACTATTGTCGCTCGGAGATGCCGGACGCCGAAATCGTCCCGGACCTGCTCCATCCGGTGGCGCAGCGCCGGATTGACGGAGAGAAGACCCGAGTTGCGCTGACCCTGGCGTTTGCGGGCGGCGCGGGGGGCGGCTTGTTCGAGGAGGCGTTGGACGGAGCGACGCTCGCGGCGTCGAGTTGGGATCCGGCCGGATTCGTGAGCGACTTGTTTTTGCAGCGCTTCATCGCCGGATGCTTTCGGATCCGACTCGGCCGGCAGGAGCCGATCCTTCCCACCAATAACGTCTTCCGGCTGCTGGCGCACCCACCTCGGGATCCCGAGATTGTCGAGTTTCGTCGCAAAGTGCTGCAGGAGCTCGACTCGGAGAGCCAGCTTCGTCAGCAGTTGCAGCTGCTGTACGCCGATCTGTGCAGACTGCGGGCGCTGCTGGAAGATTCTAGCGGCGCGCAGAATTGGGATCCGGCCCGACGCCAGCTCGACATTCTCGGCGTCGTCAAAGAGTGCTTTGACCGCATGGGAGATGGCTTTGCTAACAGCCGCTCTGGGCTTGCGAGCATGGCCGCGTTTGCGGTTCGCGTGAAAACGGACGAGTCGTATCAAGCGCTGTCGGATCTGCTCCGCTATGACGAACGCCTGGCCACCCTCAGCCTCAATGTAGGCATCGGCGCGGATGGGCGGATCCGTGGCTTTGACATCCTGTCCGTCGAGGAGGACTCGGCGAACCCTTTCGTCAGCCCGGTCTGGCGACGCTGGCTCGCGAAGATCGAGCTCTTCCTGCGGGGCTATCGTTTTGGAGACGGGGAGGTCATGGCGCGGCTGGTAGATGCCGTCTTTTCGGGCGTGGAAGATGACATCGTTTCGTTGATCCAACTGTTTGGGGATTTGGAGTTTTACCTCGGCGCTCTGTGCTTCGCGGATCGGTCCCGCGCTGCTGGGCTCGAGGTGTGCCTGCCAGAATTGGTGGACGCCGAGACGCCTCGCGGACTTCAAGGCTTGTTCAACCCGCTGTTGCTGATGAGCGGCACCCAGCCCGTTCCCTGCAATCTGGTCACGGATCGGCTTGCGACCACGGTGCTGGTCACGGGGCCGAACTCGGGGGGCAAGACTCGGCTACTCCAATCAGTGGGGCTGGCTCAGCTCCTGGCCCAGTGCGGACTGTTCATACCCGCGCAGTCCGGAGCCATCGCACTAACGTCGAGCTTGGTGGTGTCGTTGATACAGGAAACGACGGCGGATCAAGCCGAGGGCCGGCTCGGGATGGAACTGGTGCGGATCCGCGCGCTGTTCGAACGCCTGCCGCCCGGCGCGATGGTCCTGCTGGACGAACTGTGTTCGGGCACCAACCCCTCCGAGGGGGAAGAGATCTTCGAACTGGTGGTCACCACCATGCAGCAGCTGCGCCCGCAGGCCTTCATCACGACGCACTTCTTGGCGTTTGCCGCGCGCCTGGCCCGGGAAGAGAAGATCCCGCGGCTGACATTCCTGCAGGTGGAACTCGGCGACGATCGCCGTGCCACCTACCAGTTCGTGCCGGGCGTGGCCGAAACCTCTCTCGCAGGGCACGCCGCGGAGCGACTTGGCGTGACCGGCGAGCAGCTGCAGTCCCTAATTGAACAGAACATCCAACGCTGGCAGGACAAACCCGCGTCCGGGGACGACTGAGCTCGATGCCGACGCTTCTGGTCACCAAGAAGATGTCCCCGGAGCTAGCAGCCCGGATACAAGCCAGCGTGGAGGGGCGCCGAGCGCGACCCGGCGTCAAGGTGACGCCGCGGACCCGGGCAGTGCTGCGCATCACCGCCTTCGCGACCATCGCCGTGTGCTGCCTGTACTTCGCTTTTTCTTTGCGTCGCTTCCAGCGCAACACCGAGAGTCAGCGCGCCGGGTTGATATCGGATCTGCGCTATCAAGCCGCACAGCTGACACCTCAGGAGCACGCGCTGCCTGACCGGCTGATGCCCTGGTTCGTACGTCTGTCGGGCAGCTACCCCGAGGACTACGTGGCTGACGCCATGAAGCTGCCTGGTGGATTGGACAGCACCCTCAAGCGCCCGATGGTGTACGTGCGGGGTGCCCTCGCCAACTTCGAAAGCTCCGGGACGGTCAAGGAAAGCGCGCGAAGTTCATTCGTGGACGCGTTCGTCCTGTGTTTGATGACGCCACCTGAAAAGCGGAGCGAAAAAAGGCTCCGAAAAAAGGCCCGGGCCGCGCTGTTCGCGGACAGCAAGGGTATGCAGCGCACCCGCCATGTGGCCCGACTGTATGATGCCTACATCGGCTTGCCGCTGCTGGATGCAAAGTGGCAGCGGCGGGTTCAGGAGGCGCCCTCCCAGCGCGAACTGTCCAAGCTGCGGCAGAAGTTCGAGAGCACGCCGATTGAGGCGACCAAACGTGCGGCGCGAGCCAAGCTGCTGCTCGTCGTGATGGATGAGCCCGGAGACAGGTCTGCGCCGGCGGAGCTCGACGGCGAGCGGGCGCACAACATGCGTGTCGGCCTCGTGGACTTGACGACCCAAGTGTTGCTCTTGCGGTTGCGGCGAAAAGTGGACCCATCCTGGCTATCTGCGTCGAGCCGGGCCGAGTTCGCGAAGGGTATCGACAGTTGCGCATTCGCGATGGAAGTGCACTCGGCGGTGCAGAAGAAGGACGAACCCGAGGCCCAGGCTGACGGCGGACCTGGCGAAGAAGCACGGGAGTAGGGAATAAACGCCGCGCCAGGGCTCGACCCCAAGACAATAGATCACCCAAGAACCGTTCCCGCGTGCGAGCCGAACAGTTCCGCCCAGGGGTGCTTTGGGGTTCGGCGCAACCGCGCGCACCGCACAAGCCGAGCAGCTCCGCCCAGGGGTGCTTTGGGGTTCGGCGCAACCGCGCGCACCGCACAAGTCAGTGCACGATGACGCGGTCACCGGCGCCGCGGCCAAAGGTCTCGGGCTCGTACATCTCCTCTGCCTTGGGGGGAGGTACGACGAAGTTGCCCGGGGTCGTGGCGCGGGCCACGTAGGTGTACTCGTAGGTGCCGCCGTAGACGGTGGACGCAAAGGCTTCGGCGCGTTCGTCCCGGAGGTTTTGGTGCTCGTACCAAGCGCGGGACCACCACCACGGGACCTTGGGGTCCTTCTTCTGGTCCTTGGGTACGCTCTGGGACGTCGCCAGGGCGGGGTTCAAAGGCTCGAAGCCCGCGGGCATCCAGTCGACCAGCGCAACGTGGTAGCGCCGCGCGGGAGCCACCATGGACACGCGAATGCGCACCAAGGAGCCGGCCTTCACCCGCCAGACTCCCGTCTTGTCCCGGGAGACCTGGGCGCTGTCGTCTGCCGCTTCGTAGGTGCGAGTGACGGAAAAGCCGTGTTCGGCCGGGGGTGGCCGCAGGTTGGCGGGGGCGTACTGCATGCCCATTCGGTAGTAGAGGCGTCCGGCGCCATCTTTGTTGAGCACGATCCGGCTCTTTGCGCCGGGACCGCCGAGCAGGCGAAGGGGGATCTCTGCGTGCTTGCGATCTGTGCTCCGTCCGCGGAAGGCGTGATCGAGCGCCAGACGGTTACCGAGCCAGGCTCGCGCGACGAAGTTGGGCGTGACTTTTTCGAAAGCGTCGAAGTAGCGGCTGAGCCCAAGCAGTACGAATACGTTCTCTTGGGTGCTGCCCCAGTGCCCGCGCTTGCGGTGACCGAGTAGTCCCCGAGCCAGTTTGGGCAGGGCGTCGAAGTCGCGCCGGTCGTCGATGGTGGCTTCGAGCAAGATCCCGTCGGTGCGGCGGCTGGAGCCGAGCGTTACGTGGCGACTGTCGTCGAAGCTGGTGGCCCAATGAGCGCGCCCGGCCGTCTCGGTGATGCGGTTGTCGAGGTGCCGGCGGATGGTTTCGACTTCGCGTTTCGCCGCTTCGTCTTTGCTCAGGATGGGCAGAAGCCAACCGAGGGCATCTAGGCTGCGTGCTTTGATCCCGCGCCCCTCGTTGACGAGAGCTCGCGCCCGGGTGGCGTCGCTGTCTTTGGCGCGATGTCGAACGTAGAGGGCGTAGGACTCGATGGTGCGCTGGGTTTCCGGATGCCATCTGCGCGGGATGTGGCGGCGGATGTTCTTGAGGAAGCGGAGGCCGCCTCGCAGCAAGGTCGGCGGAACCGAAAAGCCTCGGTCCTTGGAACGGAGCAAGGCATGAGTGACGTGAATGCTCACGAAGGGGCTTGGCGGGCGGTCTCGTCGCCAGTAGTCCCAGCCACCGGAGTAGTGCTGGCGGGCGGCCAAGCGCTTCACGTCCGCGGCCATGCTCTTTTTCAGCGCGGCCTTGGGCGGAAGCCCCGCGGCTTCGAAGGCCTCGAGCACCGGTTCCAATGCCGCGATGCTGATCATGCGGCTGGCGATCTGCTCGTTGCACTCGAAGGGATAGCGTTGCAGATACAGCATTGCGTCCGTCAGGCCCTGCAGTGCTGTCGAGGAGGTCGTGAGCTCCAAAGCTCCGAACTGTCGCACGACGTTCTTGGGGACCTTCACGACCTGCGCGATGCTGCCGCGATCGATCTCGCCGTAGGTCGCAAAGGCCTCGGTGGTCGCGGGGGTCCAGACGGGCAACTCGACCGTAGAGGCATCAGCGCCAGCGGGGCTGACGGCGCCCACCTGGAATTTCGCCTTGCCTGCGGATTGGGTCGTGACGGTGAAGCGCGTTTCAATGCGATCTGCAGGGGGCACGGTGACTCGGAACCCCTGAGGGCCGATCAGCGTCGCGTTGGACGCCCGCGCCACGAGGTCGACGGTCATGGGCTTTTCGGTTTGGTTCTGCAGCACGATGGGCAACTTGAAGCGGTCACCGTAGTTCAGGAAGCGAGGCGCTTGCGTCCGGACCATGAGCGGCAAGCGGGCCGTCAACGCGCTCTCGCCGGCGCCGAAGGAGCGCTCCCCGAGGGATGCAACGGCGTACACTCGATAGCGGGTGAGGCTGTCGGGCAATCGGAAGCTGGTGCTTGCGCGGCCTCGGGCGTCGGTTTTCAGGCGCGGTACGAAGGCGGCCAAGGGGTTGAAGTTCTTGCGGACGGCGATGGGTTTGCTCCCCTTCGTCTTGTCGTCCTTGTCGAGTAGAGCCGCGTAGTGCGCTTCAGCCTCCCCGGGGGGCGCGGGCGGCGCCGAAGCGACAGGCTTCGGACTCGGCTTGGCGTTCGCAGCGCCCATTCGCACCCGTGGTGCTCTTGCCACTTTGCCTCCACCGCCTCGGCCACTGCCGTTGAAGCTGAGTCCGGACAAGGGATCGCCAGGCCTGGACTTCATGGCCTCCTTCTTCGTCGTCTCTTTGGCCTTCATCTCGAAGTCGGCCGGATCTGGCTCGCCAAGGGCGATGCGCAGCCGCGCTTCGTAATCACGCACTGCGCCGCCCCGGGTCGGATACAGCACGCTGATCGGATCCGGTGTGGCGAAACCGGCCAGGGCCAGGACGGACTCGTCCACCACGACCATGGCGACATGGGCGCCGCTGGCTGGGCGACCGTCCGGGGAGGTGATCGAAACCGAGACGCTCGCCTTGCTACCGGGCGCGACCGCCTCCTTGAAGGGCTTGACGTCGATGTCCAGGGTGCGGTCGATGGGTGGGATCTTGAGGCTGAGCCGCCCCGAAGCGATGGCGGGTCGCGGCGGAAGCGACGAAGACGGCCGGCCTCGCTCGTCTTCCCGCTTGCGATGGCCGACTAGGTGGACTCGCACAACCACACCGGGCACCCAGGCCTTGTCCAAAGGCACAGCGAGGGTCTCGACACGCTTCTTGATGGTAATCCGCTTTGTCGACAGGATTCCGTCGCGGTCCAGAATCAACACGCCCTCGGCCGGTGCAAACGGCGACGTCACGAGCAGTTTGGCGGTCGAGCCGGGGGCGTACTCGTCCTTGTCCGCCGTGAGCTCGACCTTGTCACCTTCGAGCTTCGGCACCAGCGCCGGGTCGTCCGACAGCACCCAGGTATCGAGCTCGGTGTGGCTCTTGCGGCCGTTGCTATCGGTTACGACGGCGGTAATCCGATATTGGCCACCGCGCTTGGTATCGATGACGCAACGTTCTGCTGCATCGCCACTCGTGAAGTTGCAACCCGGGCCAGGTGTTCGCTTTTCCCGGCGTTTGCGCCCACGCCAAGAAAACTCCAGGCGCTCGCTCTTGATCGTCACGCTCCGGCCTGGAGCCATCTTGCCGTCGATGTCGGTCACGATGGCTGACAGCACGATGGGTTTGCCGGCGCTGACCATGCGGCTATCCTGTTTGAGCCCGACCGTGACGCTCGCGGGATGGACGAGCATCTTCGTACGCGCGGACCAGGATTGCCGACTCACGTCGGTGACGTTGGCTTCGAAGGACAGCATGCGAGGGTAGGCGGGATCCAAGGCGTCGAAGTCGACGCGCAACCGGTGGCGCCCCTCTGCATTGGTCGTCGAGCGCCAGCTCTCATTGACGCTTCGATTGGCGTCCTTGTCCCCGCGGCTCCACCAGAAGTAGGTGGGCCGAGTACCGAAGTGATAGCTGTCGCGTTTGGGCGGCGTGAAGGTCGCATCTTGGGCTTTGACCCGCCAATTGACCTTGCTCTCGGGCAGGCCGCCGCCGGCGTAGTACACGGCGCTCACGGTCGCGATGGCGTGCTTGCCAACGTAGTAGGGGCCCTCGGTCGTTTCGGCGCTCACCTCGAACTCTGGGCGCTTGAACTCTTCCACCTGGAAGCGGTGGGTGTAGCGGGCGCTTCGGCCCGACAGCTTTAGTTTGACCCGGGCTCGACCCAGGTTTGCGGCATCCGGAAGCTTGAACTTCAGGTGGAACGCGCCGTCGGCGTCCACCTGGGCGTCGCCCTTCGCAATGGAATTACCTCGGGGCTCGACCGCCTCCCAGCTGACGGTGCGCCGCGAACTGTCGCGAATTCGCCCCAGGTCACCCTTGGGGCCTGCGGTCGAAACGCGCACCCAACCTTTGACGTTGACGGTCTCCTTGGGCTTGTAGAGCCCTCGGTCGTCGAAGACCATCCAACGCACGGGGTCGTAGCCGCCGCGAGCGGTCATTTCGCGCCGGCTCCCTCCTAGGAAGACCCTATCGTGGCCGCGCTTGGCGACCAGCATGTCTCCGTTGGACCTCAGGGCCAGGTCTGCGAGACCGTCTGCGTTGGAGTTCGCCAACGCGCCGGTGGGGAGGATGGAGAGCCGAACACCTTTCTGAGGAGCTCCAGACTTCAAATCCGTCACGAAGGCCGCCACACGTTTTCGGTCTCGGAACGCGGACAGCCCCATGTTCGTCGATTGGATCCAGATTCGAACCCACTCGCGCTCGCGCCAGCGGCGGTGCCGGGTGGGGCGCGGTTGATTGGGCGGCTCAACGATGGCGATCACTTGGCCGAGCCCGTCCTTGAGGGCGCGGGCGAGACTGATGCGAGTCTCGACCAGCTCGTCAGGCGCTTTGCGGGGCTTGACCATGGTGGTTTGCACCAAACGCCCCGGCGGGCGGGTCAGCCGGCCGTCCCAATCCCAGTCCTGGCGGAACTTGCGGTACTTCCGCCAGTCGGCAGGGCTGACGGCGTAGAGTTTCACCCGCAAGCTGGGCCTGTTCACGGAGAACACCCGAAGCTCCCGCTTGTAGAAAGGGTCGAGCACAATCATCGGATCCTGCTCTGAAAAGAGCATGGGTTCTGCAGAGTGGACTTGGATCTCGTGCTCGAGCTTCCCGGTGAGGGTCTGCTCGAAAGTGTCGCCGAGCCTGTCGCTGACACGAATCCTGTATGTGGTGCGTCCCTTGCTCCGACCACGAATACTGATCGAGTTGCCGCTGACGTTGAGCCTCATCCCATCTAGCGGCGGCTCTACCGTCACCATGGAGTCCTCGAACTTGTCAGCCTCGATGGGATTGGTGAAGCGAATCGTCCAGGGCGCGAGAGGCGGACACTTGCCGTACCAACCGCAACGCACGCGGGAAATCTTCATCGGCCCATAGGTTCGGAAGTCGATGGTCAGCGGCTTTTCCGTGGGCACTGGCCCTTCCGCGGAACGCGCGCCGGCGGCGAGCTCCACCTTGACCGCTGAGGCCTTTGGCAGGGGCTGCACAGGAACCATCACCAGGTGACGGTCGGGTTCGGCGCGCGCGGCCAGGCCACGCACATCCTCGTCCTTTTCGATTTCGTCTTCGGTGGCTAGGCGAAGCTGGTGGGTGTTGCCGTCCACCCTGGCGGAAAAGCTCGACAGCAGCGTTGTCTTGTCGATCCGTTGGTTGAACTCGGCAAACACCAGGGGTGAGAGATCCGTCGGGCCGCCCCAGCGCTCGGGATAGCGATCCACGATCCTCAGGGTTGGCGTCGAAAAGGAGAACTTGTGCGCTCGGCCCAAGCGTTGGCCGGATTGAGCTTTCGTGCCCGCGGGGATGGTGATCCGGAAGTTCGAGGACATGGGCATGCGCTCGCCCTCGGCCTCGAACAGCACGGTCTGAGTCCCGATCCAGCGGAACTTCCCTGGGGGCTTCGGCTCGATGTTCACCGGCACCGGCAAGCTCGCCAGGTCGTCATGAGAAGTGATCGGCACCATCGCTTCCGAGAAAGTGACGCTGACGTTCTTCGCCAAAGACACGTCACCCTCCGGGGCGTGGCGGAGGACTTTCAGCTCTTTGGAGGCGACGCGCCCAACGGGTGCTCGGACCTTGGGAGGAAACGCAGTACGGATGGTCTTGCCCGGACGGGGCGCAGGCATGGACTTGTCCCGCAAGGCGAAGCTCTTCTTCTTCGCGGCGATGAGCTTGGGCATGCGCTTGGTGACGCGTCCGCGTTCGAGTCGATTCAGGGGTTTGCCTTCGACCAGTCGAGACTTGGCAAGAGGTTCGGGATCGGCGTTGCTGAGTCGAAAGCCGAGACCGGACTTGCTGAGGCGCCACGCAACGCTCTCCTTCTTGGCCGTCGGCGTCCTCTTGGCTCGGGTCGGGGCCTTCGCTGGCGGCGAACCAGGGCATGCCACCACGAGCGCCGAAGCGACGACCAGCCAGAGCATTTTTGCTTGCTTCACCTTGCCTCCTGAGGGGCGGGTCCGTGCCGTCAGCCCCGCCGGCTGCAGGCTAACAAACTCTGGGCCCGGGTTGTCATGACACCTGATGGGGGCTCGGGCTTTGGTTGCGCCTGCTCTAGGTGGGCGCGGCTAGCTCCCAAGCACCACGTTGCGTACGGCGATCAACGTCGATCCCTTCAGGGCGCGCAGGCTGACGAGCTTGCCCGCGTAGTCGCCGGGGCTGGCCTGGACCTGGAAGACGCCATCGGGTTGGAGGCTAGCCGCCGATGGCGTTCCGTCGAAGTAGACCTCCATCTCATCCGCACCGGCGCTGAAGATGCTGAGCTGCGACGAGTCTGCTTGGACGACGATGGCCGCGCCAGCGTCGCGTTGCAGGTAAAACGTCTGGCCGGATGCCCCGGACAGTGCGGCCAGACTGTGTTCGGCGATGCCTGCGAGTTTGGCCTGGGACGATGAGTCCCCCGGATCCGGAACTGCCGCCGCCAGCAAGAACTTTCGACCGTCGGCGGCTTCAATCACGCCGTGGTCCAGGGAGTCGTTGCTTGGCACCCAGCCGGGCTTGTGGCAGATGCGCGCGCCGCTGCCGAGTGCAGCTTGCACGCCGGTTTCGAAGAACGATGGCGTAGCTGTGCACAAAGCGTCCACGAGGACCGCGCGGTCTGCGGCGGGGAGGTCGAAACGCTCCTGGGATGGTAGCTGGTCGTGCCATACGACACGGCGTACGGCTTCGGTCAGTTCGAACAAGTTGGCGCAGCTATTCCCGCCGCTCTTGCAGGGGTAGCTACCGGTCGCCGCGCGTGCGGGAATCATTTTCGAGTTGCCCGCTTCGCTCAGGGTGTAGCCCGGTGGGTTCTTGACCTCGAAGCCGGCGTAGCTGGATTTGATGACCGTCGTCGGAAAGCCGCGCTCGGGACTGAGCCAGACGGCGTTGAGCTGGTCAAAGCCAGCGATGCGGACCGTGCGATCGTAGTCTTCGTTGCTGCTTTTCTGGATCGCGCGCCGGACGATGTTGTGGATCACGTCGGAGAAACCGCTCTGCCACTTCACCGTCGCGGCCCCGGTGAAGCCTTGGCTCTTCACCCAGTCCAGGGCGGCCAAGGAGCTGAGAAGCTTGATGGTGGATGCGGGCCAAAAAGCTTGGCTGAAGGCTCCCGCGCCGTAGTCGTAGAACGCGTAGCCATGGCCGAGCGCGTTTTCGTCGACCCGGGCGGCATAGATTTCCGTACCCGCGGGCGGGGCGTTGCCGTTGGCGCTCAAGGCGCTCTGCAGACGGGTGCTGTCCATCACGCGCGCTGCCATTTCGTCCCAGCGCCACGGTGGCGGTTTCCCATCGTCGCGCAGGTTGGGTGCGGCGCCGCCCGCCCCGTCGGGCCCGCCGCCGTCTTTGGCCGTCGCGTCCGGCCGAGCTCCATCCAGGCTGCCCGCATCCCCCGCAGCCACGCCGCCCCCATCCTGCGCAGAGCAAGACAGAGCCAGAGCGCAGACACTGATGCTGCGAGCCCAGTACATCTGCTCAGAGTATGCGCGGTCGGCGAACTTTCGCAAACACGAACTGCGGACCCATGGGAGCTTGGAGTGTGCTTGTGGTCGTGCTCACATTGCTCGGGACATGCCTGACCTCGAAGACCAGATAATCGACACCGTCATGCAATTGGATCGCCTGAGCGAGTTGCCCCGCACGGGTTGGTTGCTGCGCGGCGTGCGGCCCTGCGAAAGCATCGCTGCCCACTGTCTCGGCGTTACGCTCGTGGCCATGATGCTGACGGATGCGCTGCGAGCAGAAGGTCAGAGCGTCGACGGCGAGCGCGTGTTGCGCATGGCGGTGTTACATGACGCGCCCGAGGCAAAGACCGGGGACGTGCCCATGCCGAGCAAGACGCCCGAGCTTTCCCGGGCCTTAGACCAGCTGGAAGTGCAGATCGCCAAAGGACTATTGCCCGACGAGCTATTCGAAACCTGGCGACAAGCAGAGGCAGGCGAGAGCTTGGAGGCTCGCATCGTGCGCGCGGCCGACAAGATTCAAATGATGATCAAAGTGTTGGTCTACGAACGCACGAAGCGGGGGGATCTGCACGAGTTTTGGGAGAACGAAAAGAATTTCCGCCACATGGACTTGCCCGTCGCGCGCCGGGTGTATCAGCGCATTTGCGAGCGCGCGCAGCGCGAGCCACCCTGGCAGGAGGCATGATGCCATTGCCGATCGAGGTTGGAGCGATGCAACCTTCTGCGCAGGAGAAGCACTAGCCATGACCGACACCATCAAGGTTGCTTGCCTCAACATTTGGAACAAGTCCGGCCCCTGGCCGGAACGGGTGAAGCGCATTCGGGAGGAGCTCGATACCCTGCGTCCGGATATTCTCGGATTGCAGGAGGTCTTGCGGCTCCAACAAGATGGTAGCGACGCCGTCTCTGCGGAGCGTTGCCAAGCCACAGAGATAGGCGAGGGCTTCGGCCTTCACTCGGCATTCGCGGCCGCGGCCGACTACGGGGGCGGGCTGATGTTTGGAAATGCCGTGCTGACTCGGTTTCCCATCTCGAGCCAAAGGCAGTTCATTCTCCCAGGTCGAGAAAGTGGGGAAACGCGGTCGCTGCTCTTCGCGGAGCTAGAGACGCCTCATGGCGTGCTGCCCACTTTCGTCACCCACCTGAACTGGAAGCTCCACCACGGTACCTACCGCCTGGCCCAGGTCCGCTTCATCGTGGACACGATCTTTGAGCTATGCCCCGTGGATGAGAGCAAACTGCCGCCAGTGCTGATGGGCGACTTCAACGCGGATCCGGATTCGGACGAGATCCGCTATCTGCGCGGCCTGGCGAGCATCGAAGGCAATAGTGCGTACTTCGCCGACGCCTGGATCTACGCCGGCGACGGAACGCCCGGGTACACGTTTGATCGCAAGAACCGCTTTGCGGCGTTGGCCCACGAGCCGCCGCGTCGCATCGACTACATCTTCTCGCGAGGTCCCGATCGGAAGTTCCGCGGCGAGCCCCTCAAGACCGAACTTGCGTTCTGCAAAGAATCCGAAGGCATCTGGCCCTCGGACCATTTTGGGCTGGTGACCGAACTCGCTGCCGCGCCCCGCCCGGAGTGAGCGCTCCGAGGCTGCGAAATTTCCGCGCGCTGGCCTCCTGGCTCGGGCGTGGCGTCGCTCTCTGCTAGCGTGGAGGGGAGCGCCCGTGACCCCGACTACGCCGTTTCCGTATTGCCCTCTAGCCCAAATCGGCGAAGGTGTTGGCGTTGCCTGAGCTGACGAAATCGGCGCCCTCTCTTGGCGGGTTGCGGCGGATCGGCCAGTACGAGGCCATCGTCGAGTTCGATTGTGCCTTCGGCCGGCGCTGGCTCGCTTCTGCGGTCACGGGCGATTCACCGGGGCGGTTGGTCTCGCTGCGTCAGTTTCCAACGGAGCACTTGAGCCTTCCGGAGATGCAGCTGCTGACCCGAGCAGCGGTGACCGCCATGGTCATCCGACACCCGAACCTCTCGCCGGTGCTCGATGTTGTTGACGATTCCGGTCGCCTTACGGTCGTCAGCGAGTACACCGAAGGCGAGTCCTTGGGCGCGCTGCTTCGGCTTGCGGCCAAGAGCACGAGTCCGATCTCGCCACCTGTTGCGCTCACGGTGTTGGCCGACATCGTGGAGGCCCAGCGCGCCGCGCACAAGCAATGGTCTCAGATGGTCGCGTCGGCGGACAAAGAGCTGAGTGGCGTGACCCACGGTGGTCTGTCGCCGGATGGTGTGATTTTGACGAGTGGTGGTGACGTCCTGGTCACGGAGGTTGGGATCGTGGGCGCCCTCACTCGTCACCCCAGCATGCTTCGACACACGGCTGCTCTACCGTACCGTGCGCCAGAACAAATAACTCGCGGCCAGAGCGGGACTGGTCGCTGCGACGTGTTTTCTGCTGGCGTGTTGGCCTGGGAAATGATGGCGGGGCGCGCGCTATTCGGCAGTGCGACGCGCTTGCATGAAGAAGTCGAAGAAGCCTCTGACGCCATCGAGCACTCGCTGATGCATGGACCGATCACGCCCCTGGATCGGCTTCCGGAGCAGAGTGCGTCGGTGCCCTTCATGGTCGTGGACATGCTCCGCAACATGCTGCTTAGGGATCCCCTCAAGCGGTACCCAAACTTGGACAAGCTCGCTGTGGTCATCGCTGGCATGGGTCGCGGCCTGTTTGCGACTTCGCAGCAAGTGGCGGCAACCGTGGAGCGCTTGGCGGGACCAGGGCTCCACGCGCGCCGGGAAATCCTCGAGTTTACTCTCGCAGGTGCTGTGGAGGACGATTTGGGCCGGCCATCGAGCCCCCCTCCCACTCCTGAAACTTCCGAGAAAGCCCCGGCTCCGGTCAAGGTTCCCGGCCCCGACGCTCCAGGGTCGCCGGAGCTTGCCGCAGGGCCTTCCAAGAAGTCTACCCTTCAGTTTCCCGCGATCGAGGTCGAGGGTACGGGCCGCGAGCGTCCTTCGCAACGTGCCGCCCTCCGTCCTGCATCCGAGCGCGCGGTCCGCCGGAGTCGTCCCCCGCCCAGGCCCGTGTCCGTACCCCTGCCCAAGCCTGAGTCGGAACAGCCATCCGCGGCATCCCCGGGTGTTCTCAAGCCGGGTGCGCCCATCAAGTTCGACGCCACGCTCCCCTTTGGGGCGACGAAGGCCGACGCGGGGCTCACGGCCAAGTCCGTCGAGCCCAAGACGGCGTCGGTCCGCCCGAAGTCCGCTGCGCCCAAGGCAGCATCTGCGGCGCCCAACCCCGCGTCTGCTGCGCCGAGGCCCGCATCTTCAGCACCCAAGGCAGCGTCTGTCGCGTCCACAGTAGCAGCGAAGTCCGCTCCACCCAAAGCGAAATCCGAGCCAGCCGCAGCCCGTGCCAAGGCGCCAGGGCTGGAGGATGAATTCGTCTTCGACAGTGTTCCACCGTCGCTACCCGCCGATGAACGCGAGCGTCTGGTCGCATCGGCTCGGGCGAAGACCGACCCGGCGCCTGCGCGCAAGCACGACACACTGCCCCTCGGAGCCTACCCTCCCAAGCGCCCAGCCGCGCTGAAGACTCCCGTCGTACCTGCGCCAGGAGGGGATGTGCACGATCGCATGACCCTAGTCATGCCAGAAACCGAAGCTGAGCAAGCCGCTTCGAAATCAGTCCGCTCGGACGTGCCAGCGCAGGTCTCCGCGGCGGAAGGTGGCGCTGCCTCCGAGAAAAAAGAACCATCGGAGGCTCCAAAGGTGTCGACCTCCGCTCCCGCCGCGCAGTCGCGCCCCGTCGAGCTCGTAGCGCCGGTCGCGCCGTCCGCCAAGACTGCGCCTGGGGGCCGTTACGGAGTGTGGCTCGCCCTTGGCGTTGTGGCGCTCCTGGTCTTCATCATCGTCAGTCTGAGTGTGCGTAAGTCGGACGACGAGGTCGCGCCGGTGGCGTCGCCGCCGGCGCCGCCGTCACCGGCCGTCGCGCCGCCGGCCCCGGCGACGGGTGAAACGACAGATCCCGACCCGGCCCCGCCAGCAACCGAACCGACCGCGGCCCAGGGCGCGCCCGTTCGCCAAGTCCCATCGGGCTGGCTTGGGTTCCCAAAACCCTCCGCTGGCGTTGAGCCCGAAGCCTCTGCGCCTCCAACACAGGAGCCAGCACCCGATGCCGAGGCACCCCCGCCCGCACCCTCGGGCCCCTACAGACCGGAAGGGATTTAATGGCTGTCCATGCTATGTTCCCGCTCGCATGGGTACGCCCCGCTTCCTTCTGATCGGCCTTTTTGCGGCGATGCTGGCCGGGCCGCGCCCAGCGTTTGCCAAGGGTGTACCCGTCGGGGACGCCACCCAAGAGCAGTGGCGAGGCGCCCAGAAGACGTTCTTGGCGGCGGACGAACTCTTCGACGCTAGGCGTTTCGAGGAGGCTGTCTCGGCGTACCGGGCGTCGTGGGAAATAGTGGCCAGTCCCAATACCCGCCTCCAAATAGCTAGGTGCCTGAGGGAATTGGGACGAGTTGGCGAAGCCTACGACGAGTTCTCCGGCGCGGTTGCAGATGCGGATCTCGCGGCGAGCAAGGAAAAGAAGTACGCAAAGGCTGCGAAGGCTGGTCGCGCCGAGGTCGAGGCGTTGCGCAAGCAAATCGCGTTCGTCACGCTCACGGTGGAGAGTATCCCCGACGGTACGGTTCTGACCGTTGGCGCGCGCCGCGTCACTGTGGCGGATCTGGCGAACCCCATCGCCGTCGCGGCGGGTAAGATCCAGATCGTTGCCAAGATCCCGGCTCGAGGTAGCGTCATTCGAACCATCACGGTATCGCCAGGAAGTGAAGGAAGTGTTGCTATCGATCTTGCGGAGTCGGAACCCCAACCGGAGGTGCCGGCCGTTACGCCGATCCAGGATGCGCCCCTGCCGCCGCCTCAGGAAGACAAGCCTGCGCCGCAGGAGGAAGCCACATCCCTCAAGCCCTACGCCTTCATCGCCGGCGGTGTCGGCGTTGCTGGGCTAGCGACTTTCGCGGTGTTGGGGGCCCTGAACAACTCGAAGTTCAAGGACCTGGAGGACGAGTGCAAAGGGGGGCCCTGCCCGGCCGGCACCCAGTCTGACATCGACACTGGGCGGAACTACCAGACCTTTGCCAATGTTGGGCTGGTCGTCGGTGTCGTTGGCGTGGGAACTAGCATCGCGCTATTCGCTTTGGATTCTGGTGGGGAAAAACCCACTCGAGTCGGCGTTGGGCCCGGGTCCGTCACGGTGAGTGGGCGGTTCTGATGCGACGCTGTGCTTGGCTCCTGGCGATGCTCGCGCCCGTCGCGTGTACGAACGACTACGACCAGTTCACCGTGGCGGATGGCCAGGATGCGGGCTCTACCGGCGCGGTGGCGGGCTCCGGAGCTGGCGGTACGGGCAGCGGCGGCGTTGCGGCCACGGGTGGCGGCGGCTCTGCGGGCGCGACGGGAGGCAGTGCTGGTGCGCCCGGCGGATCCGGTGGAGCCACCGGTGGCAGCGGCGGAGCGAGCGGTGGCACGGGTGGCGCGACGGGCGGTACTGGCGGGACCACGGGTGGCACAGGTGGCGCGACCGGTGGCGGCGGAGCGAGCGGTGGCACGGGTGGCGCGACGGGCGGTACCGGTGGGGCCACAGGTGGCACAGGTGGAGCGACCGGTGGCAGCGGCGGAGCGAGCGGTGGCACGGGTGGCGCGACGGGCGGTATCGGCGGGGCCACGGGTGGCACAGGTGGAGTGACGGGCGGTACCGGCGGGGCCACGGGTGGCACAGGTGGAGCGACCGGCGGCAGTGGCGGCGGTTGTGGCGGTAGCGAGACCTTGTGCGGCGGCACCTGCGTCAACTTGAATGTCTCCAATGACGTCCACTGCGGCAATTGCTTCAACGATTGCACTGCTCAGGGCTTTCCCATTGGATTCACGTGTAGCAACTTGACCTGCGGCTGCACCGCGGCGGCTCAGTGCAAGAATGTCGGAGCTCCGGGCACCGCGTCCTGCAGTGGCACTGGGCTCTGTGTGTGTAACGCCACCATCTGTCGGCCGGGTGAGGCCTGCAAAGCCGCCGGCCCGAACTTGAAGTGCTCCTGCAACGGCGGAGGCGCGTGCGCCGCTGGAACGACGTGCTGCTCCAGCCCCGCGGGCTGCAAAGATCTTCAGACGGATGTCGCGAACTGCGGTCGGTGCGGCAGAGCCTGCGCTGGCGGCCAAACGTGTGTTGGCGGTGTTTGTCAGTGAGGTGGGGCAGTCCGCCTGGCTGATGCGCTCCCTCGTCTTGCCTCTATTGACCAGCGCGCTGGTCGCCTGCGGTTCTGCGCAGCCTAGTCCCGTACGGCCCTGCGCCGGCGCTGAACGGCTCGATGAAACGCCGCACTCGGCACGCGCGGCTCCCGCGTCGCCGGCCGGTGTGCTCGAAATACGGATCAGGCCGGTACCCACGAACGGCCGGTTCGAAGTCGAGATCGATAGCCATCTGCATGAGGGCAGCAGGCGTTGGGAAGCGCCCCAGGGTGCCAAAGTGCTGGGTGCGCTTCGCTTCACCGACGATGCCGGCTTGGTTCCGCATGAAGTAGCGCGGGGATCGCGCTTCGCTCTGCGCGCGGTGCTGTCTCGCGCGCCTCAGGGCAAGGTCACTGCGCGCTACACGATTGCCGCGCAGGCCTTCGCCGCAGACGAGGCCCTGTCGCCAGCCATGGACCCCAACCAAGCCCGCCTGTCCGGCGAGGCTGTCCTGTTATTGCCGGAGGGGAGTCGCAAGACGCGAGTGCCCGTCGGGATTTCCGTCGACGCAAGGGGGTTCAGTCCCAGGGCGACGGTAGCGTCGACCTTGGGGTTAGGAACCACTAGCAGCGCCACCCTCTCCAACGTCGCCTTGTGGCGGAGCACCCTTCTGATCGGAGACGTGGGTGTCGCAGAGTTTTCCGCTCCCGAGGGCGCCGACCGAGCGGGCTGGCTCGGGTATTCGGCTTTCGATCCGCGACAAGTCGCCGCTGAGGTGGCGGGCTTTCGAAGCGGCGCTCGCCAGTACTTCGGTGCCAAGCGCGCGAGGGTCAGCACCCTGCTCATCCACAGCGATGCGAGAAAGCCAGGGCAGTTTGACGCCCGGCGCCGCGCCGGGGGGGTGCTGGTCCAAGTTGGGCTGATGCAACGCTGGGATGGCCCACTGCGCATCGCCGTGATGCAGCAATTGATGCGCGAGTGGATAGGTGCCGAGTTGGCCGTTGCCGCTTCGGACGTGGACTTCCCCCAGGAGCGCGCGTGGTTCCTTGATGGGTTGAATCGATCCGTGACCCGGGAGCTTCTATTTCGGTTTGGCCTCCTCACCCCAGAGGAATTTCGAAACGACGTCGAGCAGATGCTGCGCATCTACGCGACGAGCCCGTTGAAGAAGACACCTCTACACGCCCTCAAGCGCGCAGACCCGGACGCGGCGGCCGCAATCATCGTGGCGCGAGGTGCGCTCTACGCGCTGGTGCTAGACGGTGCAATTCGGAAGAAGAGCAATGGCAAGCGCAGCTTGGATCATGTGCTCAAAGAGTTGTACGCCCAGGCGCGGGAGAAGCGCGCTCCCCTCAGCCCCAACGCCTTCGTCACCGTGGTGCAAAAGGAGCTTGGCGAAAACGCTCTTAGGCTGGACTCGGGAGTACTGCGAGGTGATAGCTTGCCCGTGGCTCCCCTAGAGACCATGGGCCCTTGTTTCGCCACGGCAAGGCGTCGCTACGAAATCTACAATCCAGGTTTTGTTCCCTCGACTGACGAAGAAGGAACGACTCTGGCAACGCAGGTGGTCGCAAAGGGCAGCGCGGCTCGGGCCGGACTTCGCGAAGGTGACGTCATCAAGGTCATTCGGAACGTGAAGGGCGACTTGGAGCGGGACGTCGTGCTCGACGTGCAGCGCGGGGGAAAGAGCGTCCGGCTCAGCTTTCGTCCGAGCGGCGGCTTCGTCACGGGCCAGGGATTCGACCGCAAACCGAAGCTCCCGGACTCGGCCTGCAACCAGCGACGCTGAAGACGCGGCGCGGCTCTGCTTGCATCTCGGCTACTCCGGCGAGCCGCAGGCCAGCCACTCCGCCAAGCGATCGCGATCCGCGCGAGGCGGGTCGCCCAGGCCCGGGGGCATGCTGACTCGGTCTAGGGCCGAGCGCGCGAACACCCGGTCGTCCCATCGCCGAACTCCGGCCAAGGTGTCTAAGCGCACGTCCGTCGGTGCGCCTTGCCGGTCGCCCTCCTCGGCCGAGTGGCATTCGTTGCACCAAGCGTCCATGAAGGGCTGCCCGAAGTTCGCATAGGTGAGTGTCGTTCCGTTGTCGGGGCAGGGATACTCATCGAGGCTCGGTTTGGAGCTGCAGCTCAGCAACCCCAGCGCGATCAGCGTAGCGGCGGAACACCTCACCATCGGTGACTTCCGCCGATACTGAGAGCAGCGCCGGCGTAGAGATCCGGGCCCGGCGCTTCGCTGGCGAACAAGTAGTCCGCGAAGAGTTCTCCACCGAAGAACCAGTCGATATCGCCACTCTTCGCGAAGGGAACATCCGCGCCAAGGCCAAAGCCCACTCCCCCGCGATGGCGGATCCCGCGGCCGACCCCGAACAACACACCGAAAGGCTCTTCCTTCGCGAAGTCGATGCTCTCTTCATGCTGGTGCAACCACGACAGGCGTAACCACGGCGTCACCCCGTCCAATTCGAGCCGGCCTTCCACCCCAAAGCCGAGCAGCGTGATCAGGCGCTCGTCGACCTTGGCGTAGCCCTCACGCAGGTTAGCGACCACGCCAATGGGAGAGTTGGACCGGTAGCCGAAGCGAGATGCGGCGTAGGGGATCACGCCGTCGCCACTCCAGTCGTTGCCAGTGCTGAAGCCCGCAGCGGGGCCAACACCGAGAAACAACTCGTGGGCGTTCGCCAGGCGCGGGACGCTCAGGCATACCGTCGATGCGGCAATCAGGATGGCCCGTTTCAACCTGTCCTCACTCGACCGGCTTGCAGCTCAAGAATGAGAGGTAGAGCGCCGAGGTTGGCTCCCCGATCTTCGATCGACCTGTCCACGCCACGACGAGCCCGCGAGGGTGGTCCAAGGGCGCGACCGCGTAGGGCGAGCCGGAGGTCAAGGATGTGGTCTGCAGCGCGTAGGTCTGCAAGGGCTGCCCAGTCTTGGCGTGTTGTTGAAGCATGATTTGCGTGTGGCCGAATGCGTCACTGGGGCCATCGCTGTCGCCCAATTCGCTGTACAGCACGGCTGCACCTTGGTTCGACGTGTGAAGGATGGGGCCAGCGGTGCCCTGGATTGGGTAAGTGGTCTCCTTCCCAATCGAGTTGCCTGACCCATCCAGGACATTCACTCGCAAGGTCTGAACGGTGCCCGGCTCTTCCCCGACTTCCCGCCACACGGCGAATGCCGTGTCGCCCAACCCGGACAGCTGGGGTGTACGCGCCCGCAGCATCGGATCCGCGGGAAATGCCGCGGTGTGACTCAGGGAAGCATTGTTGCCCCCTCCCGGCAGGAACCGCGAAACCGTGATGCCGTTGGAACAGGGTTGATCATCCAGGCACAGCATCTCGTTGGTCGCGACCAGGTAGTTGGAACCCGTCCAGGCGACCGCCGCTCCGAACTGTCCGTAGCTGGCGGGCCCAGCGGCAACCACGGGGCCGCGCAGCAGCTTGCCATTCTCGTTGATCAACCCAACTTTGGTTTCCACGATGCTGTCGCCGAAAACAGCTCCGCGCCAGGCAATGAATCGGCCCGTGCCCGAAAAGGTGCCACTTTCGTTGACCCCGGGTCCCGCCACCATGTCGAATGCGAAGCTGGCCTTGTCTTCGATCGTTGTCTCCGGCAGGGGCTTCCAAGTGCCAGTATCGAAACGGCGAAACTTGACGCCGGGCACCACCGACGGACTGGCCTCATCCCCGTGATAGTAGAGTAGGTTCAGATTGCCGTTTTTTGTGCGGATGAGGTGCCCTGTGGCGTGAGAGTCGATCCCGTACAGGGTCATCTTCTTGACCACGCTCAGCAGATGCAGCCCCGTCGGACCGATGCTCACCTGTGCGACGCGAATGTCGGGATGCCAGAAGTGCCCGTGGGTGACGGCCACTGCAAGCTGAGCATGTCCGTTCGGGACGCCGCCACTCAGAGTCGCGAGTAGTGGTGAGCGCAAGCCGTCACTCCATTGAAAGACCTCGACCGGTTTCGAGGTCTCTTCGTAGACACAGTCGGGCAAGACGGTGACGGAGCCGGCGCTACCGCCGAAGCCCGAGGTCCCCCCGGAAGGCCCGCCCCCGGGAGGCCCCCCACCCGTCGAGGACAGGCCTCCGCTGCCCCCGTTTCCAGATGATGAGGGCAGTGCGAGACCGCTTTTCGAGCCGCAGCCCCCGCCCAGGAGTAGCGCGACGGCAATCAACCCAAGCTTGCGCATGGCCCGCTCTTAGCACAGTGGCCCGCGGGCGCAGCTTTTGGCATGCTCGCTATCAGCCATGCTCAAACTCACGATTCAATGTGCTGTCGCCCTGCTGTGTGTAGCCGCCTGTGGCGGCAGTACCCAAGACGGTGCGGCGACCGGTGGGAGCTCCGCTGGCGGAAGTGGAGGCGCCCTGGGTGGTACGGGTGGAGGCAACGGGGGCACGGGTACCGGCGGGACCGGCAACCTACCTGGTCTGGCTGGTTGGAAGAAGTGCACCGAAAAAGGCACTTGCGTGCTGTCCCCCACGAACTGCTGCGGATACTGCGATCCCAACGCGAGCATCAAGGGATTCGAGGCCATCAATACAAAGCACGCGAGCGACTATTCGAATGTGGTTTGTGCTGATGACGTGCTCTGCCCCGACTGCGTCAATGCGGAAAACCCAAACAACCTCGCCCTGTGCCGCGCTGGCATCTGTACCGGCGTGGATCTGCGCCGGGACGAACTGAGTGCGTGCAAGACCCAGGGTGATTGCCGCCTGCGTTGGGGTAGCCGCTGTTGCGAGTCCTGCGGTGAAGGCAAGCCGGACGAGTTGATCGCCTACAACAAGAACGCCAATCTGGAACAAGAAGTGTGTTCGCCCTTTGCGGGCGCGTGCCCGCCGTGCGCCCCACCACCCATCCCAAGTCACTTCGTGCCGACCTGCGTTCAGGGGCACTGCAGCTGGACCCTAGTCGGCCCTTGATGGCCCGCGCAGCGCGTCGCTGACTCATGTACAGGTGATGACGCCCTACGACGTCCGCGCGCGGGTCGTCGAGTGCGCCAATTGTGGTGCACCCCTGACCGTCATCGACCCATCGTCAGCAAAGTGCGGCTTTTGCGGCACTCACAACCAAGTGACTGCCCGCCCTAACGACGTCCGCGGGCCTCTGACCCCCGCACAAGAGGTCGCGAGGCTCGCCCAGTTGAAGGCGCAGCGAGAGCATCCCGTTGTCGGTGGCGTCTACGATCTGACGTGCCTGCCGCCGAGCCTGATGTTCGAAGGCGCCACGGTGGAGTCCGTGAACGATCTTGCCGCGCTCCACCGGCTCTGGAGCCATGCTAAAACCGTCGCGCCGGAGGGCCTCCAACCTCAGCGGGCGCTGTGCTGGGTGGCGATTCACTCGGCGCGGCTACTGTCGAAATCCGATCAGCATGAAGGTGCCCGGGCGAAGCTGGAGACGGCTTTGAACCACCTGCCGGACCCCGGGCACCGGCTGCTGATTCGGGCCGAGTTGTGTTTGGAGGCCATCCGGCGCGGAGAGCTGGCGGCGGCCCGGGGCTGGCTCGCGGAATGTGACCCGGCGCCGGAGGTCCTGGAGCTGGATTCCGCGCTTCGCTATGCCACGGCGCGGGCATGCCTCGCCGAAACCAATCCGGCACGCGCGCTATCGCTGATCGGCGACGCTCCTGGCGCGGTACCGGTGCAAAAGGCCATGGCGCCCCACTTCACACTGGTTCGCATCTCGGCCCTCGAACTCAGTCGGCGCTTCGCGGAGGCTGCTGCACTGTGGACGAAGTACGTTGCCAAACTCGACGAGGCCAAGCTGATCGATCTTGCTCAGCACGAAGGGTTAGCTTCTCAAACTCGCCTGGCTCCCATGCAGCGCACTGCTCGCGCCCTTGCCACAGAGATAGCAAACGTGCGGGCTTGGGGCTTTCCCGTTGCGTCCGCTCTGGCCTGGGCCCCCTTCATCAGCCTGACATTGGCCTTCTTGTTTTCCATCGAAGGCTGCGCCACCAAACGCGGGCCACTCATCGGAGCGGTTGCCATCCCCGTGTGCGGTGCCTTGTGTGACGGCTGCCGATCGCCCGCCACCTATCACTATTGGAGCAGCAATGGCTCGGTACACCATGCGGTGCTCTGCGATAGCGAGGCTTTGCGTCCGAGCCAGATGGAGTCGATGCAGCTGATACAACACGCGTCGCTCTTTCCGCATCTCGAAGTTCCCGGCGGCGGCGTTACGATGTACGCCGTCACATGTGTTTTCGTCTTTCCTTTGGGCGTCTTGCTCGGTTTCGCCGTCGGGCTGTCCAAACGTCGGCGGCTGCAGGCCAAGCTGGAGGCGAATCGGACTCGCCTGAGCGGGTTGGAACCCGAGCTCAACCAGGCGGGCCGAGACGCCGGTCCCCTCCCAAGGCGATGGCTCGCCATCTTGTTGCTCTTGTCGCTGTTCCTGCTGGCCATGGCCGGTCTCTCGGCTGCCGCCATCACGATGTTTGCGGCTCCGCCTCCCGCTGCGGCTCAATCGTGATCAGATCGAGATTCGAGAGCGGCGTCGAAGCGCGCATCAAAATCGGTGAACACCACCTGGACGGTCTGGTGATCCAGGGCGCGTTCGACCCGGGAGGCACCCTGCTCGACGACTTGCCGATCCGCGTCGTTGCCCGCGTCTTCGGCCGCATCGCTTTTGGAGCGCGTGAGGGAGCGGGCGCCGCGCAGTGCCGCCCGTGGCAACCCTCGCACTTCGCGAAGCACATCCGTCAGGGTTGCCACGACCACGGATGTATCCGTTTGGGTCATTGCTAGATCGAAAGCGTTTCGCACCTGTCGTGCCTGTGCCTGAAGCAGCTCCGGCGTCGAGGTGTCGACGAACCCACCCTGCGCCAGCACTCGGTCCACGCAACGGCCAAGCAGGACGGTGCGAGTCACCTCCTTCGAAAAACCCGTCAGGGCGGTGAAGATGGCAATGAGCTTTCGAATCGGAAAGAGCAGCAGCTTGAGGGGTAGCTTCCACAGCAGGGTGACGCAGCCTGTCGTGCACGCCGAGCTGTCCTGCCACAGGGGCGCCAGCTTGCTACTGGACACTCGGCGACCTCGAGCTTTGAGTAGCCGGCTCACCAAGACTTGGTGGATGCGCTCGCGCACGATGTCGTCCAGCAGCGGTAGGGGAATGAACCGAGCCGCGGCGGCGAGCAAAGCACACACGATCACTAGGTGGCGGGCGCCTACCGGGTCCGCTGCGCCGAGAGCCGGAACTATCGCATCGGACATCCCAGGCGCTCAGGGCGATGCCGAGTCCTCAGGGGCTTCCTCTACCAAGGGTCGGAACTCCGAGGTCTCGGGGTCGAAGTCGAATACCTGCCCTGTAGCGATCTTGAATACCCAAGCGTTGACGCGGAGCTTGCCAGCGTCCAAGCGTTGTTGGACGAAATCGTATTCGTGGAGCCGCTTCACCTGAGCGAGCACGTTTTCTTGAACTGCAGCGGCCATGCGCGCCTCACCGCTAAGGTGCCCGTAGCGTTCGTCCAGGAGTGTGCGAAGGTCCGCTGCTTGGTCGATCCAACGCTTGACGTAGGGCAAACCCTCGGCTGTTTTTGGATTCAGAATCGCATCGACGGCGCCGCACTTTGTATGACCGCAAACAATGATGTTCTCCACCTCCAGGACTTCAACCGCGTATTGCAGGGACGCTGCCGTGCCCCCGGGGAGATTCGGATCTGGGACCAAGTTGCCCGCGTTGCGAATCACGAATAACTCACCAGGTGGCGCGTTCATGATCAGATTGGGCACGACTCGGGAGTCCGAGCATGTGATGAATAGCGTTTCGGGGTGCTGCCCCGTGGTCGCCAACTGCTCGAAGAGCTGGCGGTGACTGGCGAAGTAGCCACGCTGAAAGGAGTGCAGCCCCTTGGCGAGCTTCTGCATAGCCGCTACTTACGCTAGCGCGAGGGCGTGCGCATCATAAACCTAGCGGCGGCCGAGCCACTCGGTCACGGCTGGCAACTCTCACCCGCGCCGAAGCTGGCTCCTTGCGTCTTTTTCGCCGCGCAAGTGGTTGGGCAGAGCACGACTTCCTTGCCTTGTACGTAGACGCCGGCTCCGAGGCAGCTGCCCGGTCCCGCGACGGTATTGAGCATGATGGTGGACGCGCCTAGGGTCATGAACACACTCACCTTGGCGGGGTTGATGTTCGCTGGCAGGGGCAGCCGACACACCGAGGCATCAGCCAACGTGCCCAGAACTGCCGCCACATTGAGTCCAGTTGCGCCGCCATCGTGAACACTGCCGGTTCCGCCAGCCTTTGCGACGGCGTCGAGTCCGGCGATGATCGGCCCGACTCGCACGACGAACGTGCGCGCTGAGGGGTTGCCTTGCAAAGCCGCCTTGGCGACAGCCTCCACATCCGTGAGCTTGTTGGCTGTGCAGTTCGTCGGCTCGCCGTCTGTAATCATCACGACATCGACCTGATGACTCGGGTTCGCCTGTGCCCGGCTCGTCGCGACAGCATGCGCGCCTTTGAGAGCGGGCGTCATGGGTGTGCTCTCACCGTCTGGCGTGGTCGTCGAAAGCAGCGTTGTCAGCGCCGTGCCGGGTAGCGCGCCAAAGGGCAGGTCCGCGCCATAGTCGCTACTCAAGCAGGAATCGTCGGGTGCGAAGCTGCCCGAGCATTGATTGAAGCTCGGCACGCAGGGGCCGTAGGCACCGCACTCCAAATCCGAGCTGCACGTGCCCATGGGAGGCGGGATCGCCGGTTTTTTCGGAAACAGAACCGTCGACAGTTGCGTTGGACCATTGGGTTTGGCCGATTCGAAGGTCTTGAGCTGGGCTCTCGTGTTGTCCCATTTGCTGCTGTCCTGCATCGATGCCGAGCGATCCAACAGCAACACCCAATCCAGGGGTGCGGCGTCTATGGGCGTCGGTCCCACGGCGCAGCCGCCGCTGCCTCCCGAGCCCGAGCTTCCTCCGGAACCGGAGCTGCCTCCCGAGCCCGAGCTGCCCCCGGAGCCCGAGCTGCCCCCGGAGCCCGAGCTGCCCCCGGAGCCCGAGCTGCCGCCGCTACCAGCCGAGCCAGCTTGACCTGCAGCGCCAGCGCTACCGCCAGACCCACTGACACCCGCTGCACCAGCACTCCCGGCAGCGCCCGCCTTGCCAGCCTGACCTCCGAAGGCACCAAACCCCCCGAATCCCCCGGTTGTGCCGCTGTCCGCACCAGCCGCGCCTCCCGCGCCGGGCAGTCCCGCGTTGGAATCACCGCTGCAGGAAGCGAGGGCCAGGGTGGAGGAAGCGAGAATCGTCAGTGCAAGCCGCATAGCGGCTTACTACGTCGGACAGCCGCAGCTTCTCCCCTCGGAACCAAGCCCTCCCGTTCGAGGTTCGCTGAGTAGCGCGTGGGTTTCGTCCGCGGCTGGATCGCTAGCTTGTCACCTTCGACAGGCGTCGCTATGCGGCCTGAGAAGTCCCGCTTCTGAAAAGGAACGTGCAGATGGCCATTGCCAGTCAAAAAGTCAGCTTCCAGGGCGCCCTTGGCGCGCAGTTGGACGCCCGCCTCGAATTGCCGGAAGGGCAGCCCTTGGCGTTTGCGCTGTTCGCCCACTGCTTCACCTGCAGCAAGAACAGCGCCGCAGCGTCCCGCATTAGCCGTGCCTTGGCGGACGAAGGGTTTGCGGTGCTGCGCTTCGACTTCACCGGGCTCGGTAGCAGCGAAGGCGACTTTGCCAATACCAACTTCTCGTCGAACCTCGACGATTTGGTGGCGGCAGCGGATTTCCTCCGACGCGAGCATCGCGCGCCGGCGCTTCTGGTTGGCCATTCCCTCGGAGGCGCCGCGGTCTTGCGTGCTGCCGAGCGCATCCCTGAAGTCAAAGCCATCACGACGCTGAATGCTCCCTGCGATCCGGCGCATGCCACGCATCTCCTAGCCGCCGCCAGGCCCGAACTGGAAGAAAAGGGTGAGGCCGAGGTGCTCATCGGCGGCCGCCCCTTCCGGATCAAGAAGTCCCTGCTGACAGATCTCGCCGAACAACCCATGAAGGCCGCGCTCCAGTCCCTGAGAGCAGCTCTGCTCGTGATGCACGCGCCGACAGACGACATCGTGGGCGTCGACAACGCCCGGCGGATCTTCGACGGCGCGCGTCACCCTAAGAGCTTCATCTCCCTGGATAGGGCCAACCATCTGCTCACCAACCGCGCCGATGCGATCTTCGCTGCGCGGGTCATCTCGTCCTGGGCCGCCCGCTACGTCATCGACGCGCCTGCGCCCGCAGCGCCGCAGCAGGAAACCCACCCAGAGGTCGTCGTGGCCGAGACCCACGAAGGCCGCTTCACCCAGAGCGTCGTCTTCGGCGACCATCGCCTGCGCGCAGACGAGCCCGTTGCCATGGGTGGCCTGGACAGCGGCCCGTCCCCCTACGACCTCTTGCTCGGTGCTCTCGGTGCTTGCACTTCCATGACGCTTCGAATGTACGCCGACCACAAGAAGCTGCCCTTGGATGGCGTCCGTGTCACGCTGAGTCACAAGAAGATCTACGCCAAGGATTGCTCCGAGTGCGAAACCCAAACCGGCAAGATCGACCGCATCGACCGTGTCGTCGAAGTCGAGGGCGACCTCACCGACGAACAGCGACAGCGCCTGCTCGAAATCGCTGACAAGTGCCCCGTGCACAGGACCCTGCACTCGGAAGTCAAAGTCACGTCTCAGCTGAAAGAGTGATCCCGGGGCGCGGTTCGAATTCGGATTTGGTTTTGGGGGGTCGAACACTGGGACGGCATTGGGGCACTAATCCCACTTTGAGATCCCCCGGCTAAGCCGGGGCGGCCCTCAAAGTTTGACAATTCCGGGAGCCCCATGAAGGCACTCCCCTCCGTGAGCCGGTCAAGCGTCACGGAAGGGAGTCGTCGAGATGGTCGACTACGAAACGTTAAGTCACACGAAATGGGAGTGCAAATACCACGTGGTGTTCATCCCGAAGTATCGAAAGAAGGTGTTGTACGGGGAGCTGCGCAAGCACTTGGGGGAAATTTTTCGGCAGCTAGCGGAGCGACGTGAGTGCCGGATCGAGGAAGGACATCTGATGCCGGACCACGTGCACATGATGATCTCCATTCCACCGAAGTACGCGGTGTCGCAAGTCATCGGGTATCTGAAGGGGAAGAGTGCGATCCACATCACCCGGGCGTTCCTGGGAAAACGTCGGAACTTCATGGGTCAACACTTCTGGGCGCGCGGGTACTTTGTCACGACGGTAGGTCGCGACGAAGCCGTGATCCGGGAGTACATCAGAAACCAGGAAGCTGAAGACCGCCGCTTCGAGCAACTTCGCTTCTGGAACAACGAACGCTAAATCCAACCCGAGCCGCGCATGAGCGGCTCACAACAAAGCCGCTTTGAGCGGACTGAGGCGTCGTGAACGAGCTGGTGCACGCTTGCGTCTACGGGCGGTGCACGATTCTGACGAGAGTGCCGATGATGTGGTTGAACCGTGCGCGCAACTCGGGAGAGACAGGTGGCGAATAGCCCATGGCCTCAGCGAACTCGAGGTTCGCTAAGGCCTCGCGCGCCTCGCCCAGGGCGATTTCATAAGCGAGCCTCCGCCTCCCCGCACGCAGACCGGACCCTTCCGCGAGGTTGTTGACGACGGATCCAAGCGACTTGCGCAACTGCACTGACGCCGCGCGATCGAAGCGCGCAATGCGATCCGCCAACGGCCGAACTTCACGAGCGACTTGAACACTGACTGAATAGATACGGAGCATGGTGAGGTTCCTTTCTTCAAACAAACACCCACCCCACCCGCCAGCGCGCACAGGTCGGCTCAAGGCTGGCTGCGCAGCAGCCACCGGCGAAGCCGGCGAAGGCCTTGAACCGACCGAGCACGCTGGCAGGATCAAATCCACCCGCGGAAGCCCCCACGCCCGCCCCCACGCCCGCCCCCACGCCCGCCCCCACGCCCGCCCCCACGCTCGCCCTCGCGCCCACGCTCACTCTCGCCAAACCGCGAGAGTAGTGCCCCAACGCCGCCCCACCGATGCGACCCCAAACCCACCAAGACAAAAGGAAAACGCCGCTCGGCTTTCACCGAGCGGCGGCTGTGCTGTGAGTGGAGGCGACTCAGCAGAACAATTTGACGTAGTAGGTAGCGCTCTTCTTGGAGACGTTGGTGCCATCAGTAACCGAGACCGTCACGGTATGAGTCACCTGGTTGCACACGCCGGCGAGGTTGGCCGTGATGCTCTTGCCGGTCCCGAGGTTCTCGGTCACCGTGCTCGTGCCATTGAAGTACTTGGTCTGCCAAGTGTAGGCCGAGTTGGGTAGTGCCGGGCCGTCGGGATCCGTCGCGGTGGCCGACAAGTTGACCTGCTTGACCCACTTGCCACCAATCTGCTGGTCCGCGTGGCCGAAGTCCGTACCCGTGGCGGGTAGCATGCTGGTGATATTCGGCGGCAGGTTGGTCGGATTCGCGAGCACATTGATGCTGATTTGCTTCGAATGCGTCAGCTCACCGTCGTTGCCGATGAACTTGATGGTGTGAGCACCCACGCTCAGGCTGTTCGGTGCGATGTCCTTGGCGTGACCGGTGCCGGCAGGGCTGCCGTCGACTTGCCAACTGACCCGTGCGTTCGTCAGCGTTGCTCCCGGCTCGTTGTTGTCCGTGCTCGAGCCGAGCAAGCTGATCAGCTGGCCCACGTAGAAGTTCGAGCTCGTGCTCGGGGACACGATGTCCACGACCGGTGCTGTGTTGGTCAGGGTGTAGCTGACGCTGTCGGTGTAAGTCAGGCCATGGGCGGTCACTGCGGCACTGATGGTGTGGGTACCGAAGGACAGTAGCCCGGTGTAGGTGAAGTCCTTGCCCGTGCCGAGTGGTCCGTCGATGCTGCTCGACCAGGCGACCGTGGGACTGCCGCCGTCGGATTCCACGACCGACTTGAACTGCACCGGCCCTGCCACCCGCGGGTCGCTGGCCGAGTCGGACGGTTTGGTGATGGTGATGAACGCGGGCACGGCGCCTCCGACCGCTTGCTTGACCGCCGCATAGGCGTTCACCCAACGGTGCGCCTGGTAGAGATTGCCCGTGTGGGCTGTGCTCTTCAGGATTGCCTCCACCTGGTTGGCGTGTAGGCTGGGGTTGGCCGCCTTGATCAGCGCTGCCACGCCGGCAACGAAAGGTGCTGAAGCACTGGTGCCGCTGAAGATCGTGGCTTCGTTGACGGACAGGTTCTCCGGATCCGAGCCAACCCACAGCTCGAAGGGCGCGTAGATGTCGATGGATCCGTTTTCGCGCTTGGACGCCCGGGTCGAGCCCGAGCTGACCGTCGGAGTGCTCCAATTCAAGCCACCCACGCACACGGTTCCTGCCATCTCGCAGGGGATCGTGAAGTCTCCTGAATCGAGATCCCGGGCGTTGTTGTTGCCGGCGCTCGACACCCACAACATGTTTGCCGCGCGAATGGCCAGGCCGAGGCGATGTGGGAAGGAGCAGACACCTAGCTCGCCGCCAAAGAAGCCTGAGGTATCGCAAACCCACTGGTCTATCGTGGTGCTGGCGCTCATGCTGATGATCTGGGCTTGAGAGGCGCCCGCCACCAGGCTCATCACGTAGCGGATGAAGTCGAAGAAGTCTTCGCGTGGCGACTGCAGCAATAGAGGCTTGACGACGGGGCCACCGGAACCGGCGGCGCCGCGCGCGTTGTCGACGCGACCGGCGGCGGCCCGCGCCGAACCCGTGCCATGCCAAGGACACTCACAAGTGTTGTTGCAGCACTTGCCCTGATTGGGGTCGTCGAAGCGAGTGAATCCCACGAGTTCCGTGCTCTCAGGCAGGTCGTCGTCCTTGAATCCGGCATCCATGACCAGGACGCGCACCTCGTTGTCGAGTTTGCCGTTCGCCTCGAGCACACGCCAAGCTTCTGCCACACCGATGTCCAGGTCGCCGCCGCGCTGCATGTAGGGCCAGGCGAAGGGGTTCGGCGAGTAATCTCCGGAGTGCGCGCCGCTTGCGGTTTCCGCTTCCGCAACCTCACGCTGCGGAATGGCATCGGGTTGCATGATGAAGTTCGGGAATACAGCGATCCCTCGCTCGGATTCCGCGACGAAGGCGGCTAGGGTGCCCAGAGCGGCGGCGCTGGATATCTTGAGGCCATCGGGCACGCTATCGATCTTGGCTAGGGTCTGGTCCATGGCTGCAACGTCGGCCTTTTCAGCTTGAATGCGGATGGCGTAGAAGACGTCCCCGGAATCATCTCCGGCTTCGGACAGATCCATGCTCGCTAGGATCTTGCCGCCGTAGCGCTTGACCAGGGCGTCGACTTCCGCTTTGTCCTTGGATGCAACGACGAGTTCGTTTTCATAGAACTGCATCACGTTTCCGCTTGGGCTGGTCAGGGTGCCGAGGTGTCGCTCAGGTCCACCTTTGTCGAAGGCCGGGATCACCGCCGAATCCACGAGCACGCTGTTGTCGACTTTCACGACGCTGCTTGGTCCAGGGTCTCCAGGCTCGTCACCCGTCGTGCTGTCGCTACTGCAACCAGAAAACGCCAGAGCCAGGCCCACGGCAAACACACCAAGTTGAATACGTCGCATCAAGACTCCTCCTCCATTGAGCGGTACGAGAACAAGCTGCCAACGCCAGCGGCTACGTGCTTGAGTGGCGCGTGAGGGTTTCGTGAGTAGTCCGTGATCGCTGAATGTCCGGGCGCTGCTTTTGTAAGCCATTGAAATTATTGGAGTATCCGTGCGACCTGCCCCGCCCTTGGCGCGGCCTCCGCGCCTGATTGTGATAGTTGAGTAGGTCCCGAGGGGATCGGTCCTCGACCTGAGCATTCTTTTCGTGACTGAACCTGACGTGGAGCCGCTGCATCTTGGTTTTGGAGAGTTCGAACTCTCCGAGAAGACCTTCGAACTGCGCCAGCGGGGTGAGGTCGTGTCGGTGCAACCGAAAGTGCTCGACTTGTTGATCTACCTGGCGCGCCACCGAGATCGGGTTGTCACCAAAGAAGAGCTCCTAGAGCAAGTGTGGGCGGAGGCCGCGGTGAGCGAGGCTTCTTTGAGCCAGGCAGTCAGCGCAGCGCGCCGGGCCTTGGGAGACTCGTCCTCCGAGCCGCAGATCCTCGCAACGGTTCGTGGGCGCGGCTTTCGTTTCGTAGCGCCTGCCAAAGCCGCGGATCCGATGAACACGACTGCGCAGGATGGGCGCCTGCCGCTGGCGCCAGCCAAGAGTCCAATCTCGGTGATCGACTCGGCCATTCCGAGCACCGCGGTAGAGTCATCGCAGGCTCACGGTGGCGCGGCGCCGGAGCAATTTCTCTACCTCATCATGCGTGCCGTCGCTCCTGGGGAGGGTGGTGCGGCCATCTGTTTGACGGATGTCGATGAACTGACCATCGAGCGTGGCGAGTCCCGTTACCTGCGGCGTTACGAAGCGGATGGCAAACGCTGCGCGCGCCTGACCCTGGTCGGCGAAGCGGTGAGCCGAAAGCACGCACGCTTGGTGCGTTCGGACGGCCAGTTCTCCGTGCGAGATCTGGGTTCCAGCAACGGCACCTGGGTCATGGGCAAGCGCGTCGACGTGGCTCCACTCACGGTCAACACCGTCTTCGAATGTGGGCATACGCTGTTCGAGCTGTCGAGTAGTCGCCTGGAGCGTGGAATCGCGCCAGATCTGCTCACCGGTTTTCCAAAGGACCAACTGTTTCCATCCATCATGCCCTCGCTGAGGGCGTTGGATCGGGACCTGGAGAAGATCGCGGCGTCTGACTCGCCTCTGTGGTTGGAAGGCGAGCACGGAGTGGGCAAGTCGAGGCTCGCTCTGGCCGTACACGCCGCGTCGGGCGCGTCCGGCGAGCTTGCGCGACTGGATTGCGTGCATGCTAGTGCCGCCGAGACGGATTGGTCCAAGCTGCTCGAACAAGCCCGTGGTGGGTCGATGCTGCTCGAGAACATCGACGCTCTGGACCAACAGACGGCACTGAGCCTCGCGGCGCATCTGGACTCTGCGGTTGCCAAAGACGTTCGGCTGCTCGCCACCTCGCGCATGCCCTATGCGGACTTGTTGAACGAGGGTGCTTCACCGGAACTGCTGGGCCGGTTCTCTGGCTACCGCGCGGAGATCCCGCCGCTGCGGCGGCGCATAGCGGACCTGGGTGGGCTCATCGCGAATTTGGACGATCCGAGCGACCCCATCAGCCTGGATGCGGTTACGGCGCTGGCACTATGCCGCCACCGTTGGCCAGGCAACATCACGGAGCTTCGCGCGTGCCTTCAGGTGGCGCGGCAGATGGCCGGTGGTTCCAAGGTCAGGACCGAGCATCTGCCACCCGCAGTACGCGGCTTGTCCTAGGCCGAAGTCAGCTATCTCGGTCTGCGCCTGGCGGAGGTGCCTCGCCGGAGCCGCGGCGCCGTGCGCGAAGCACGAAGTGGATCAGCAATACGACCACGCCGCTGGAGTGGACGAAGACATCCGCGATGTCGAGCGGCTTGTGCAGGGTGCCTGCCTGGAACATCCGGAACTTCTCGACTAGGTGGGGCGCTGGGACAAAGGGCGCCAGAAGAAGCAAGCCTGCACCGACGGCAAGTACCAGGGTGGGCATGGTCTCGATGAACTGCCAGAACTTGGCCACGCCGGCCTGTAACATCATTTTCCAGTGTGATGTTCGGGATCTCCGGCGCTTTGCCTGCGCCGAAGGGATCCGGGGCTATACTGGCGAGGACTTACTTGCCCCGTCGGGCACAGGAGGGACACGTGAACAAGACTATCTCGTTGGGTGCAGTGTCGGTTGCGGTGCTGGCTTTGGCTGCTGGGTGTGGTGGTGACGATGACGGTGGGCTCGGTACCGGTGGCAGCGCGGGGGCAAGTGGTGGCAGCGCGGGTTCCAGTTCCGGCGGCAGCTCCGGCAGCAGCAGCGGTGGCAGCGCGGGTTCCAGTTCCGGAGGCAGCGCGGGCAGCAGCAGCGGTGGCAGCGCGGGTTCCAGTTCCGGAGGCAGCGCGGGCAGCAGCAGCGGTGGCAGCGCGGGTTCCAGTTCCGGAGGCAGCGCGGGCAGCAGCAGCGGCGGCAGCGCGGGTTCCAATACCGGGGGGAGCGCCGGAAGCAGCAGCGGTGGCAGCGCGGGCAGCGGCGGCTCGAACACCGGCGGCAGCGCAGGTAGCGGTGGCTCCAACACGGGCGGCAGTGCTGGCAGTGGCGGCTCGAACACCGGCGGAACCGGTGGTGGTAGCGGTGGCGCAAGCGGCGGTTCCGGCGGCACCGGCGGCGGGCCCGGTCTGACCTGCAAGCAACTGGAATCGAACTACGCGGCGAGCCTGAAGAAAGCGAAGAGCTGCAGTCCGATCCTCCCCGTGGTGCAGTGCACCAGTAAGGTAGACGACGAGCTCGCATGCCCGTGTCCCACGTTCATCAACCCCGGTAACACCGCGGCGGTCGCGGAGCTCGCGAAGTTGAAGGCGGAGTGGAAAACCCAGAACTGCTCGGCGGGCGTAGTCTGCCCACTTGTGTTGTGCGCGCAGCCCAGCGGTGCCACGTGCGTTGGCGGCAGCGCCACCAACGGCAGCTGTGTTGACAACAAGAACTGAGCCTCCCCTCCCGCCCTGGAATCACGCCGGCACGCTGGTGCCGGCGTCAGCGCTTCGGGAGTTGACGTAGGGCGACCTCGGCGCGCTTGCGCATTTCCTTGATCTCTGCGGAGAGAGTCGCGATTCGCCGCCGCGTGCGGCGGATCTTGTCTTCCAGATCGAGCAGGCGCCTGGCCACCTCTGCGCCGTGCTTCCCGCCCAGCGCCCGGGCGTGCCCGCGCAGGCGGTGCGAGTCCTTTCGATAGGTGTTCAGTTCGACGCGTCGTTTGCCCCGAGCCCCGGTTCGGATCTCCGCTTGATGCAGTGCGGATGCCGCCCGGAGCAGCGTCTCGCGCTGGGACTTCGGAAGCGCCTTGCTGCGCGTGAGTTTGCGCAGCAACCGCGAGTTGAGGCTCGCGAGGGGCAGGCTGCCGGTCAGTCCTTCTGCGAGTTTCAGGGTACGCGTGCTCTTGCTCCGCGGCGGGACTTCGAAAACGGCGTGCGCCCGCTGCTCGCGTGGGTCGAAGTCCATGCGATCGGCGCCAGTGACCCGCGCGTTCTTGACGGTCGAGAGTCTGAGATAGACCGTGCGCGGCGCCCCACTGCGGTTCTCGAGCCTGTACCGCTCCACCCTGCGACGCACGAAATGCTCCCGTAGCACTTTGCCACTCATGCTGACGTAGCGGGTCTCGCCAACAGGCTTGGCGGCCGAGTCCAGGTCTACACTGATGTCCATGTCCAGGCCGAAGCTGACGAACTGCACTTCCTTCGGCTTGAGCCGATCGAAGGCAGCCTCCCCCGCGAGGCCACCGCTCGAGAACACCGCGAGCGGTCCGGCGGGCAAGGTCTGTCCGGTCTCGTTTTGAAATCGGACAGCGCTCCTGGCGCTCGTTCCTGCTTCTGAGAACAACGCGATGCGCCGGGCCGTCACGTCACGTTGCACGAAGGGCAGAAGGGCGGAGTTTCGCGCCTTCAAGTCGATGGCGCCCGCCAGGGTGTAGGTGAATTGAGCGCCGGCCTCCACGCCCTCTTGGGTGGCAACCGCCGCGAGGTTGCCGACATCCAAAATCGAGCTCTCGCCGTGGCCGCTGCCGGCGCCATGCCCGATGGTTCCCACGCTGCCCAGGCCGATGCCCTCTCCACGACCGCCGCCGCCGCTGCCCACGCCGCTGAGGCCGAGGCCTCCGGCGCCAAAGCTCTCGCCTATCTCGTCGCCGAGCAGTGCGCCCCAGGCCCCATCTACGGTGTCTCCGAGCAACTGCGGGACCGTGGATAGGGTTTCCTCCGGCGTGACCAGCTCCCTCCGGGTGTAGCGGGGTGCCGCCAAGGGAAACAGGAACGAATCCGGGCGACCATTGACCAGTTGGAGCCTCACCTGGCTCCAGGGCTCGTCCGTGTCGTTGTGCACGAGCGCCCAACCTTGCAACACCGCGCGCTTGCGACCGAGCACGAGGCGATAGGTGGATCGCCAGACGGGTGTCTCAGCGATGTAGCCCAGGGTGATCGGGCCACCCTGGGTCGCCACCACCTCGATGCTCTTGTTGCCAGCGTTGGTGGCGCCACCCAGCGCGCCACTCGCGGCGCGCAAACGCTCGAGGCGGGTCTTGTCCAGAGGGCGAACGAATCCCACGTCCTGCAGCGGGATCCGGCGCAGCTCCCCCGTGTCGGCAAGAAATACAGCACTGGGAATTTTCTGGCACTGCTGCTTCTTCTTTGCATCGAGGACGCATCGGGTCAGATCCGTCGTCTCTTTGGGAAGAACGCTCATCAGGCGTCCCTTCCAGGATGCGCCGCGCACGTTGATCTGCACGGATGCGCCCACCAGACTACTCATCAGGGTCTCCATGGTCGTTGCTCCGGCATCGCCACTCTTGAGACCCGCTACCGCCCGAGAGAGAGCACCGCTGACTCTTGAAGCAAAGCGTACGCCCTGCACTTTCGTCTTGCCGTTGGCAGAGAGGACCACCAGGGTCTTCAGTGCGTCGTCCAGGTGGCCTTCCGGCACTGGTAGGCGTGCACTGCCTGTGACGGCGCCGCTCCTTTCGAAGTAGGCCACTCCGGTCTCGTACAAGCGCACCCGTTTGAGGGGCAAGGCTCCGGGCTTCGGCTGAGCGGCAGCGCTCGCTGAAAGAAGGAACAGACCAACGGTCCCCAAAAATAGCTGGGCATGCATGGCGACGAATTGCGAGACAGCGAAAGCCTTCAGTTGTTCCCGACCTTTGGTGGTTTTGGATGCTAGGCTGCCCGGATGCGAGGTTCGTTTGCCGCTCTCGCGGTGCTCATCATTGGTTGTGGAGACTCCGGTAGCGGGGGCAACAGCGCTGCCGCGGGCGGCTCCGGCGGCAGTGCAGCGGGGGCGGCGACGGGTGGCCAAGGCACCGGGGCAGGGGGCACCGTGGCCATGGATGCGGGCAGTGACGCGGCGCCGGATTCCGGCGTGGGTGCTGGAGGTACATCGACGTACCCAGCGGGGCCCTACGGCAACCAAGTCGGCAACGTCCTACCCAACATCGAGATGCTCGGCTACGTGCGCCACGACACGACCGGCCTGGCTAACGCGGCCCCACTCCAGCCGGTCACGTTGGCGGATCTGCGAGCCGCGGCACCCAAACCGGTCGCGGTGATTCACATCTCGGGGTTCACCTGAGGATCTTGCAAGGCAGCGGCCCGTGATCTGGCCCTCAAGTACCCGACCTATGCTGACAAGATGATCTTCGTCGAGCTGCTTGCAGAAGGCGGCAGCCATTCTGTTCAGGCAGAGACCACGCACCTCGACCCGTGGATCATCGCTGGGGACATCAGCTATACGACATTGATCGATCCACCCGGAGTTGGCATGCGCATCGTTCAGCAGTTGGCGCCCCGAGAAACGACCTTCGTCGTGGATCTATCCAGCATGAAGGTCTTGCACAGGATTTACGGCCTTTCCGGCGTCTATCCGGTTCTGGACGCTCTCTAGCCCTTCGCCCAAGCTTTGGGTTGCGGCGCGCCGCCGGGCTTGTTCAATTGCGCTTCGGGACGAATGAGCCGACTCGTGTCGAAAGCCGAAGAACCGGAGCTGGAGCTATTTGCTCGACGCTTCTTGACCAAGTACCTGGCCCACGGTTTCCAGAGCCTGAGCAAGCGGGACGTGGAACTGCTCCTGTTCTACGAACTGGAGCTCTGCGAACTGGTTAGCTCCGCGGCATCGAATCATGATGTCGCCAAGAAGCTGCGCCTGACGGGCAGGAAGGTGGCGGCGCTGCGTCGCGATGCCTGGGCGCGCTGGGCCGAAGAAAACGAAATCAAGGAGCACCTTCGGGACACGCTCAAAGAGCTGCTGTCTCCGGACGCCCTCGCTACCGTGCTCGCGGAAACCAAGCGAGCCTGGCGCGGTGACGGCCTCATTCCCCTGCTGTTGGAACACCCCAGCGATCGCGCCGAGGTCGAACAGTACATGAAGCGGCGCCACAGCATTCCCCACTACGCCAAGAACCGCGAAGTCATCTTGGTGCCCCACAGGCTGCTGCTCGACCTCGCGGTGACCCTATGTGGGAGCGTGCAGAAAAAGCAGCTGACGATGATTCGCTCTGCGTTCGTAAAAGACGCAGATTTGAAGACGTTCCTCACCAAGGATCTTCGAGAACTGACCTGGCGCGAAGCTCGCCAAGTGCTCAACACGACCATCGCGGAGATGGTACACAAGGCCAGTGTGGACGCCGCCGCTCGGGGCCTGGGCGGCGTCTTCGGTGGCGTTCTGAGTTGAGTCGGTTCGCTGACTCACGCCTTGCGGGGCTGCAAGGGGGAGGTCTCGCGAGCGCGCGGCGCGGCTCCGCTCAATTCGCTCAGGATTTCGTCGGGCAGTGGAAACCAGCGCAGGTGCTCGAAGTCGGACGAAAGAGGCGTCTCTTCCACCTGCATCGTCCGGGCTTGTGTCAGCACGTCTTCGAACAGCGCTTCGGCCTGAGTGAGGTACTCCTCCAGAACGTATTCGGGTTCTGTGGCGTGGCGTGAACGGTACTGCAACTTGCCATCCACGTAGGACAGATCCTGCAGCCGCAACGTCCGGTCCGCTCGCCCACTTCGGTGGCGCCACTTCCCACTCTGTCGGTCGAAGGTATAAAGGGGGAGCAGTTTGTAACCGTGGGTGGCGATCAAATCCACAGCCCGAACGATGAACTGAAACGCAGACTCGGAAATGAAGTAGTTGAAGTTCACGCGAACCCAGCCGGGCTTGATGCCTTCACAGCCCACGAGGATCTCGCGCTCGAACTCTTTGCTCGTTGGCAGGTCGATTCCGAGCAAGCGGTGGCCATAGGGCCCAGCGCAGGAGCAGCCGGAGCGAGCCTGGATTCCAAAAAGGTCGTTGAGCACGGCCGCGATGAAGTTATGATGTAGGTAGCCGTCGCCGTGGCGAACCACAAAAGACACGATGGACAATCGCCACAGGGTATTGCTGCCGAGGATCTCGATGTTTTCGTTCTTTTCCCACTCGGCGATGGCTCGCACGATGAAGTCCCGTTCCAGGCGCTTGATGTTCTCGATGCCGACCGCGTCTTTGAGCTGAAAAACTAGTCCCGCCCGAATGGAACCTACGATGTCCGGCGTGCCTCCCTCCTCGCGCTGCTCGGGATCTTCGAGGTAGCGGTGCGCCTTGTTGTTGACGTAGGCGACGGTGCCGCCACCCGGTACCGTAGGCACTCGATTCCGAAACAGTTTGCGTTTCGCAACCAGCACGCCGGGTGTGCCTGGGCCCCCAATCATCTTGTGGGGTGAGAGGAAGATCGCGTCCTTGTAGATCAGGTGACCGTCCGGCTGTGCGTCGGACATGTTCATTTCGATTTTCACATAGGGTCCGGCCGCGGCGAAATCCCAGAACGACAGCGCACCGTGGGAGTGAAGCAGTGATGCGATCTCTCGAGTGTTTGAGCCGATGCCCGTGACGTTCGACGCCGCCGAGAAGCTGCCAATCTTGAGGGGACGATCGCCGAAGCGCCGTAGTTCGGCTTCCAGCATCGCCAAGTCGATGCGCCCGTCCGGGTCTTCGTCGATGGTGACGACGTCGCAAATGGACTCGCGCCAAGGCAGTTCATTGGAGTGATGTTCGTAAGGCCCGATGAACACGACCGGCCGCTCTTCCGCGGGGATCTGGTCACTCAGGTGGTAACGCTCGTCCAAGTCCTTGGGCAGCCGCAGGTTCATGACCCCGATCAGTTTGTCGATTGCTGCCGTTGCGCCAGAACCGCAGAACAGGACCACGTCACGCTCGTCGGCGCCGACGGCATCACGGATCACCTGGCGCGCGTCCTCCCGGAACCGGGACGTCTGTAGTCCCGTCGTCGAGGACTGTGTGTGGGTGTTGGCGTAACGCGGTAGCACCTCCGTTTGGATGAACGCTTCGATGAAGCTCAAGGCTCGCCCACTTGCGGTGTAGTCGGCGTAGGTGACTCTCCGCGGACCAAAGGGACCCTCCAAGACCTGGTCGTCACCGATGATGGAGGCTCGAATGGATTCGATAAGGTGGGGATTTTCAGTCACGTTCAGTCCAAGAAGGTTCGCTGTTTAGAGACAACGCGCCCGCCGGCGTGGGAAACTTCACAGAAGTACCGTGCCATGGCAAAGCCGCCGATGAACACCAGCCGAGCATCGTGTTCGCTGTCCGCAGGCAGCTCGGAGACCCGCAACCCGAGGCTGGCGCCGCGTTCTTTGAGACCACTGGTGGGGCCGCCGACACTAGCGCTATCGCATACCTTGCGAGTATTGCGGTCGGCTGTACGCAACGGATAGCGAGCGTAGGCTGCCAAGCTACCCCCTGTGAGTAGCGGAAGAGCTGCGAAGCCCACCAGCAAACCGACGAGCTTTTTCGAGCGGCTGACTGCTGCGAGGGCCACGTGGTGGAATCTAGCATTCGAGGTCGTTTCCACGCATGACAGGGGCAGCCAACGCCGGCGGCAGCGGCGAAAGGGCCCCAGAAATCCAGGACAAGGGCGGCACGGGGGCCGCGTTGTCAACGGCGGGCGCTGTCGGATAGCGTGTGAATCACCCGCCTGGGATGACCCGGGATTCGAGGGGGGGACGCGGCGCGAGCTTTGTCGGCTCGCGCCGCGTTTTTGTGATTTGCCGCGGGGGAGAGTGCTCAAAGCGAGGCCGAGCGTGCGACCTTCCGAGGGACCCTTTTGGGGCGGGCGGTGTCGTGGCAGCCTGAGTTCGTGACTGAGCGCATATGGTCCGTGTTTGCATTGCCACTTCCGTCTCAACCCACCGCGACGCCGGATGGGTTCTTCGCTGAAGTCAGCTCTCGGGTGCCCGATGCCAGTCCCGAGGAACTGGCAACCCTAGGCGGGTACTTTGCAGATCGCCTGGGACTTGCGTTCGTGTGTGGGTACGCCGCGGCTCTGCGCAAGCTGCTACCCCACGCCGAGGGCATGACGGCACTGGCTGCGACGGAGAGCGGCGGCGTGCACCCACGTGCCATCGAGACGACGCTCCGCTGGCATGCCGGCGACGCGCTGCTCAACGGGACCAAGAGTTTCGTGACCCTCGCCGCTCTGTGCTCGGAGGTGTTGGTGCTGGCGGCCGACGAAGCGAGCACCGCGGAGCGCAAACTACTGCGAGTGGTTCGTGTTCCAACGAGGGCAGCTGGTGTCAGTCTGGAGGAGCTGCCCACGACGCCGTTTGCGCCCGAGATCCCTCACTACCGAATGCAGCTCAGCGACGTGCGGCTGGATGGGGCTGCGGTACTCGATGGGGACGGGTGGGCGGATCATGTGCGGCCCTTCAGAACCGTGGAGGATACCTTCGTCACCCTCAGCGCCCTGGGCTACCTGGTGAGCGTTGCTCGACGTGGGGATTCGGGCGCAGAGGGCCTTGAGGGGCTAGCGGCCTGTTTGGCGTCGGCGCTCCAGGTCGCAGCGCTTTCACCCGCGCTGCCGACCACCCACCTGGCTCTCGCGGGCGTCCTGCGTCAGTTTCGCCAGCAGCTCGAGCCTCTGGAGCGGGCGTTTTCGCGCTTGGCCCAAGCGGAACAGCAGCGCTGGAAGCGGGATCTGCCCTTGCTTTCCGTGGCCGAGCGGGCGCGCTCGGCGCGCTTGGAGAAGGCGTTTTCCACGCTGGGGCTGGCGCAAGCTCCCGCCTCCGACTAAAAGCGAGGCCACGGGCCAGCGCCCCAAACACTGAAGGGAATGACGAATGAAGCATTCGGTTCACCACGGCCTCGGAAAAGAGAAAGCCAAAGAGGTCGCGCTCAAGGCGTTCGAAAGCTACCAAGAGCGATTCGCTCACTACGAACCCAAGGCGAACTGGGTAACCGACGACCGGGCTGACATTTCGTTCCGGGCCAAAGGGATCTCTCTAAACGGGTCCTTGGAGGTCAAGGAGTCTGACATCGACATGGACCTCGACGTGCCCTTCATCCTTCGACCCTTCAAGGGCAAGGCCCTGGGCGTGATCGAAGAAGAAATCAAGAAGTGGGTCGTCAAGGCGAAGGCCGGAGAACTCTGAGGATCAGCTTTCGAAGAGGTCTACGCTGATTGCAGGTCGGCGACAGCGAGCGACCTCGATTCGCTCAAGGTGACAGAGTACTTGGAGCACGCAGGCTTCGTCGTAGGCATCTCCCAAGATCTGCAAGCCCACAGGCAGACCTTTTTCATCCATGCCCACGGGTGCCGTGCCGGCAGGGTAGCCCGTCAGGTTCCCCAGGAAGGCGTAACGGCAAGCTCCGTCGAGGGCAGGGGGGTCGACGAACCCTTCCTTGGCGTCGGCGTCACTGATCTCTGGAGCGGAGATCGCGGTGGTGGGCAGGGCCAACACATCCACTTGTTTCAGCAAGTCCGCGACATGCCTGCGTAGCGTGGTCCGAAGGCGCTGTGCGTACAGGTAGTCGTCAGCGCGAAAGGTCTCCAGGTTGGCCAGCAGCATCTGCAGGTCGAGGCCAAGTTCGTCCATCTGGGTGCGTCGCACGTCCGTCAGCGCCGAGAGCGTCTCCAAGCCGATCGTGAGGTAGCCAATGGCAGCCGCTGATTGAGCCAATGGCAGGTTCACTGGTTCGACAACCGCGCCGTCGCGCTCCAGCGCTGCCAGCGCTTCGCGTGCCGGTCGGGCGACGGAGGGTTCACAGGCGGACCACTCGCTTTCCACCACTCCAATCCGGAGGCCCGAGACACCGCGACCAAGGGCGGCAGAAAACTCGCTCGCCGCGGGCGCTGGCTGCTCACTATCCCCGTCGCCCACGTCGTAGCCAGCGCAAGCTTCGAGGAATACAGCGAGATCGTGGCAGCTTGTGCCCAGCGGTCCAAGGTGCACGACGCTGCTGCCGCTTGACATTCCGTGACCCGTCGCTGGGACCCGGCCAAAAGTTGGCTTGATTCCAAAAACTCCGTTGAAGCAAGCCGGGATGCGGATCGAGCCGCCTCCGTCCGCACCGAGGGCCACGGGCACCACGCCTGTGGCGACTGCGACGCCACTGCCGCTGGAGCTGCCGCCCGGCAGGTGCGTCACGTCATGGGGATTGCGCGGCATGATGCGGTGAGTGTTCCCCCCCAAAGGGGACATGCCGTACTCGGTCATCGGCGTTGTGCCGACGATGATCGCCCCTGCCTCCCGCAACCGACGAACGGCGGCGCAATCTTGTTCGGCCGGGGTGCGCGCAATGTGGCGCGTGCCGACCTGGCAAGGCAGGCCCGCGACAAGGACTTCCTCCTTGATGGCGATGGGCACTCCATCCAGTGCTCCCAACGCTTCGCCCCTTGCCAACCGATCCATAGACCGGCGCGCTGCGTCCAGCGCGCGTTCGTCGTCGAAGTCCAGGATGGGACCCACACTGGGGGTGCGCGCCGCGAGGAAACGGGCGCCGGCTAGAGAGTGCTCCACGACTTCTTCCGCCGTGAGCTCGCCCTCGCGGTAGGCTTGGGCATAGCTGCGCACGGAGCGCGGCCAAGCTTGGGTCACGGGCAGCGCCAAGGATTGAGTCGGCCGCTCATGGCTTTGCCGCGCGCGCAGCGGGCGGGTCGAGCCAAGCAAGGGGCCGCGCAGTTCCGGGTCCAGCCCTTTCAACGCTTCTATGCCCAACTGCATTCGCAGGACTCGCGCGACGACGTGTCGCGCGGGCGTTCTACGCACGGACCTGACCAATGCTTTGAGTAACGATCCAGAAATGCGTCCGGCAGGTAGCTCGATCATCTCGCCCCGGAGCATAGTCGAAGGCCGAGGGCGGCGGCACTTTGAGGATCGCGCTCCCTGATTTAGGCTCGATGCCAGATGGCGAAAGACGTGTTCGGTATCATCGACACGACTCAGGCGGGCGCCTACGTCGTCGAAGACGTCGTGGGGGAAGGTGGCTTCGCCGTCGTCTACCGTGCGCACCACACGTCCTTTCGAGCCAAGGTCGCCCTCAAATGCTTGAAGGTGCCGGTGGCGCTGACCTCGGACCAGAAGCAACAATTCCTGGAGCGGTTTCGAGAGGATTCACGGCCAGCTGACCTGCAAGGTCTCGGACTTCGGGATCGGCAAAGTGAAGAGCGCGGCGACCCAGATGGTCGGGCAGCAGTCCATGAGCGACGGTGGGATTCAGGTTTTCACGCCCGCCTATGCCGCACCGGAGCAGTGGCTGCCGAAACGCTTCGGACAAACTGGGCCTTGGACGGACGTGTGGGGCTTCGCGATCACGCTCGTCGAAGTGCTCGCAGGTTGCCCGCCCATGGACGGCGATGCGACTGCAATTCTTGGTGCCGTGATCGATCCTGAACGGAGGCCGACGCCTCGGACCGAGGGCGTGGAGGTGACGGATGCAGTCGAAGCAGTCTTTTCCCGTGCGCTCAGCATTGAGCCCGGGGAGCGCCAGCGGGATATCGGCGAGTTCTGGCGCGAGCTATCCCAAGCGGCGGGCCTGGATGCAACGGGGCTGTCCATTCCACCGCCCGCCCACGATCCGCGCCTCGAAGGCAACTTGAATCCAGCCGTCTCGGCGCCTCCGGATCCACTGAGCCACACGCGGCCGGCGGGCTCGGTGGATCGCGCGGCCGAGACTGCCGCCGGCGTGCCGGAGTTGGAGCTAGAACCCCCCCCCGCCGCGCCGCCGAGCGTTGCAATCCCAGATCTCCCGTGGGGTCGCCGCGACGTCCAATTCGCGTCCGGCTCGAAGTAGTGCCGAAAGCATCCCCCTGGAACTCGATGGGGTCGGGCTCACGCCCATGTCAGCGCCGCCCCGCTTGCGACCGGCACCTGTCGCTCCGGCGGCCACGACTGGCTATGAAGTGCGGCAACGTTTGGCCGGGCCCCTCAAGTGGGTGTTCTTCGGCGTCGCGATCATGGCCGCGGATTTCGCCCACGTACACTTCACCGGCGATTTGTTCGCGGTGGGGCCCGTACGGCCGATCTACGTTGCGGGGCCAATGGTCCTCATCGGGCTGCTCTTCGCCTTTGGCCGACTGGTACGTTGAACCCGACCGCGGTCGGCCACGGCATACTCTCGCGGGCTCAAGAGTCGCCGGATTTCGCTCATATTGTAACGGCACGACCCATGCACGGTCTCTCGGCAGGGACCGAGGAGTCGAGAGATGCAGAGTCGAGCAGCCGGGAGGAATCCGCCACAGACCGATGGACAGGTCGAGCGACACCGCCACGCACGCAGCGCAATGGCCAAGCTGCCCCAAGTGGGCGCCAGCATCGACAACTACCAATTGCGGGCGGTCGTGGGGACCGGATCTACAGCCACGGTCTTCCTCGCCGAGCGAGGTGGGGCTCGGGTCGCGCTGAAAGTCATGCTTCCGGAGCTGCTTTGGGAGGACGCTGCGCATCAAGTCTTCGACGACGAAGCCATGATCGGCCGCGCCGTGAGCCACCCTAATGTGGCATTGGCTCTGCGGCGGGGCACCTGGCACGACCTTCCGTATCTGGTGCTGGAGTTGGTCCACGGACGCTCCTACGCAGATGTGCTTCGTCGCGCACAAGAGCGCAACATTCCACTGCCAGCAGGCTTTCATCTTTGGCTTCTGGCGGAGGCCTGCGACGGACTGCATGCGGCTCATGAGTCCGTTGGACCTGGGGACGCACCGCTCGACGTGGTGCACCGCGACATGAAGCCCCAGAACGTTTTGGTGGGTTTCGATGGCCGCTGCAAGGTCGTGGACTTCGGTGTTGCCGCCGCTCGAGGCCGCTCTTTCCGCACGGCGACCGGTGCCTGCAAAGGCACCCTCGCCTACCTGTCTCCGGAGCAGATCACGCGCCCGCGGCAAGTGGATCGACGGGCCGATGTTTGGGCCTTGGGGGTTCTCGCGTGGGAAGCCCTTGCCGGGCGCCGCCTATTCAAGCGAAAGCACTCAGCGGACACCGTGGATGCCATTGTGCGCGGTGACATTCCAGAGCTGAGTGCTGCCGTGCCGAACGTGCACGCCGCAGTGCACGACGTCGTGATGCGCTGCTTGCGGCGTGACCCCGACGCTCGACCTGCGACGGCTTCTGCCGTATCCGAGGCGTTTCGCCGCGCGGCAACGCGCTTGGGGTTCAACGGTACTCGTGGCGCAGTGGAGATCATGAAGGTGCTCTTCGACGAGGAAGAGCGGTGCAACGTTGACTATGGGGCCGCACACGTTGCGCCGCCACCACCCCTCAACTTGAGCAGCCGGAGTCCCGATGAGCCACTGGTGATCGAAGAGGATCCGACTGCGCTATGGATTGGCGTGGAGGTCGTACGCGACGTTGAGTGCGAGCCCCCGCTCCCAGCGAGACGCCCGCCCCCGCGTCCGCGTCGCTCCTCGCCGCCGCCCCTCCCGGCCCAGTCGCGAAGTTCTCGGCGCTCTCGATGCCCGCCGCCGCCAAGGCGCGGGTCCAAACCTGCGCCGACGCAGTCCGACATTCCGGCGTGGCCCGAGGTTCTCTTGCACGCGGCTCCGCCGCTTAGCTCCACGGGCGCTGCTGGGCCGCCACAACCCATGGGCGCGGCTTCGCCGCCTCCACCCATGGGCGCGGTCCGGCCGCCCATTCCTCCGTCGGGGTTCGGATCACCCCGCGGCGCGACGGCTTCCGACGATATGCTGCGTCATTCATCCGCAACTCCGTTGGTGGTTCCGTTGGGTTTGCTGCCATCGGCACCCGGAGCGGCTTCTCGGCTGCGGTCGCTTTTCGCCGCGGCTTCCATCCTCATGGCGTGCCTGATCACGTTGGGAGTGTTCCAGATGCACGCTGCGGCGACCGCGCCTCGGATGCACCTGTTCGCAGGGGTGGGTCAGCTGGGTGCACGCGAAGCCAAGAGGCTCAAGCCATTGGCTCGAACTGTCGATTCCAGACCGGCGCCGGAAGCCCTCGACTCGGAGCAACCACCTCTAGGCACGTTACCCCGAGCTTCTCGCTAGAGAGGCTTGCTCAACGGTTGTTGCGTTCGTCCAGGCGCCGCAGGCCTTCCAGCACCAGCATGTCTGGGCTGAGCTGTATCGTGTCCTCGGTGGGCTTGAAGCTCGGTTCCAGGGCGAAGGTGCCTTCGCTGAAACCGAGCAACTCATAGAAGGCGTCCTCGGATTTCGCGGCCCCGGTGATCGCGTGCACGATCCGGCCATCCTGGAAATGAACCTCGCCTTCATCGGTTCCTGACTTGACGCGCAAGCGACCGCTCTTACGACTGTGGTGGAGGATCTGGACCAGATCGGGCAGTGCCATATCGGATAGCGAGCCGGCGACACCGCTGGCGACCGCGTTTCGTGGCACTGCCTGGCCGAGGCGCCTGAGCTTGCCGGCCAGCACGTCGCCGCTCGTGGGCTTGACCACGTAGTCTTGGGCTCCGAGGGCAAATCCGCGATCGACCGCTGCCGCGTCGCTCTGCTTGGCAACAAACATGAACGGGATCTCCTTGCCCTTGTCGCTGCGCTTCACCCGAGACAGAAGCTCGAACCCGTCGAAGGGAGAGAGCTCGGTTTCCGACAGGACGTAACGAACGTCACCGTGTTCTATGAGGCGTAGGGCTTGGTCTGCTGCTCGCGCGACTTTGACTTCGAACCCTTGGGCGACCAAACGCAGTTCCAGAATCGTTGCCTCTTCCGCGTCCGGCTCGACCACGAGGACGAGGGGCTTGTCGTCTGTGAGCTTGCGGCGCAAGTCTTCTCCGACCACGAGCTGGGTCAGGAGTTCGACGAGGTCTGGATCGAAGATTGAACCCGCGAACTTGATCAGCACTTTGTGGGCCTCTTCGTGGGACAACTCTTTTCGATATGGATTGCGGGGATTCAGGGTCAAGTCCGAGTATGTGTCGCAGAGCGCCAGCACCCGGCCACCCAGAGGAATGTTCTTGCCTTGGAGTCGGCCGGGAAAGCCCTGGCCATCGAAGCGCTCATACATTGCGGACACGGCGCTGGTGGCCTCAATGGGCAGACCGACGCTCTCCACCAACCGCCCGGGCGTATAAACCAGCTTCTGAGCGGCGGTGCGGTGTGGCGCATACTGAGCGACGTTGAGCGCCGTCAGGTGGTAGGAAATCGGCTTTCCGAGGTCATGCAGATTGGCAGCCATAGCGGCGTGCGCCGCGGCGGTCTCGTCCAGGCCCATGCGGCCTACCGTCATGCGCGAGAGCCGGGCCACGGACGATGAATGCCCTCGGAATTCGTCACGAGTATTTTCGCTCAGGGACACCAACACGTTGAGCAGCTCTGCGAGGTCGCGAACCCGGCGTTCGACGATGCTGGGGGGCGGCTCCGAGTGGGGGCCGAGAGGTTTTGGTCCGGTACTTCGGGGAGGTGAGACCACCTTGGGCGCGGGAGCTGGCGACGGCCCCGCATCGTCGACGCCTGGCGGGTCCAGGGACAGCAGCGAGTCCGGGCCCGGGGAAGTCGTGCGCCCCTTCGATGGCGGCGCGGCAGGCCGGGCTGCCGCCGCGCCGAACCCACCAGCGAAAGGATCCGTGCGTTTCGCGGATCGCATCGGCGCGGGCGGAGGTGGCTTTTGTGGCGGTGCCGGCGCGACGGGCATCGGCGTCAGCAGGTATTCGTTTTGGTTGATGCGTGGTTCTGCTCCGGGTCGACGCGTTTGCAGGCCTTCTGAGTCCAAGAGCTGACGCTCGTACAAATCCTGGGTGTTCTGGATCTGTGTGAACGTATCTGTCGCGATCTCTGCGAACGCTTGTATCTGCCCGCGGTACCACTTTGCGATGGCCGCCTTGACCGCCGCGGGCCGCGCCACGTACGCCTTCAAGTTGCGAGCGCCGGTGGAGATCCGAAGCTGCTTGACGTACTCGGGGTCCCCCGCATCAGGCGAGACCACGCTCAAGGTCTCGCTGGTGGCTTCCCAGCGAACGGGAAACACCAGGAGTTTCTCGGCGGTGCGCTCGCTGATGTGGGCCAGGGCCTCCTTGGGCACTTCGATGCGCGCTAACTTCGCGGTGGAGACGAAGTGGGTTCGGCAGCGTTCGGCGATGAAGCTGAGTAGCCGGTGCTCGTCAATCGCCCCGGTGCGAAGCAGGGACTCCTCCACGCGCTCGCCGTACTGCTGCATGGCCTGGAGCGCCGCCCGGAGCTGCCGCTCCGTGATCAGGGCTTCGGCTTGAAGCCGCTCTCCGACCCACGTGGGAGTCCACATCGATCCGAATTTTTCAGACCCGAGGCCTCAGCGTCAATCGTCTCGAAATTTTTGGGTATTTTGCCCGCAGAAGACAGGGCAAGACGCCGCGCACCACGACGCGAGGGTCATGCCCTCTCCAATGCGGGCCAACCCTACCGGGGAAAAACTTGGCCCCAGCCAGCCGACTCTGTCATGGCTTTGACTACGGGAATTCTATCCCTGACGCCCCACGCAGCCGCCCGGGGTGTTCTTGGGGGTTTTGCCTGAAAGCGCGGGGTTGGCCCAAGCGTTGCATCCATACGTGTGTCCAAGTTGGCGTCGAGGAGTATGACCATGTCGCAGATCGAAGAGTACGACCGCCCTACAGAGTGGCTATGTCGCTTGCGTGAAGACCGTGCTCTGTACCGCCGACTGCTCGTGGACGCGGGGAGCCTCGCGCGTGCGGCCTACCGCCTGGCCCGAGCACGCTGCCGCGTTCAGCCGGTCTCCATGGGGATCCCCACGCTCGCCGAATTCCGGGTGGCAACTGAGGAAATCGTGGACGCGACCGGGATCGACAACCGCGCGCATGCTGCGGACTTGATCCAGGAATGCGAGGACGCGGGCTACACTGTGATCTTGCCCCTCGGCGCTCACGCTGCCTGAGCGGCTACGGACACTGACCTTCCGGTGGGACCACCTTCGAGCCGATGGGCGCCTTCACCGGCACCCAGTCGAATGCGAAGCCCATACTGATTGCACCGCATTCCGTACCGGGTTTCTCGAAGGTAGGAGCCGAATTGGCTAGGTCCATCGCGCTGCCCAAGAAGCCCATCAAGACGTTTGCGAGCACCACGTTGCATTCGACGAGCTTTGTCGCAATGGGTCGGAATTGCACGTCCATGCTCTCGAAGCTGATCGCCGCGCTCATCATCGAGCGGATGATGCTATCGTGCGGCTGAGTCAGTTCGGCAACCAAGCTTACGGATTCCGCGTCGACCAAGTTGACGGGGTCGAAGGCGTACAGCGGAATGGTCATTGGGTTTTCTCCGAAATCCCCACTGACCCAGATGTTGTCCCGCATATAACCCTTCGGGAATCGGAAGCGCGGCACGAGGAAGAACGCGCTCGAGCCAGACCCATCCGCGCTTGCTTCGGCGCTGCCCCCATCGGAGTTCCCGCCGTCACTGGCGCTACCGGCTACGGTGTTGGCGTCGACGTAGAAGGCGTCGGACCCATCCCAAAGAGGAAAGGGTTCTACCGTGAGGTCTCGCTTGACGGTGATGAAGATGGCGCCGGGCACATACGGATCATCCGCGCCGTTGTCCAGGTCCTCCAACATCAGAAGATAGGTCGGCTTCTTCCCGGCTTCGATGTCCTTGTTGGTGTTCAGCTCGAACTTGAAAGACAGCGTGGACGCTCCGTAGGACATCAAGTGGCCACCAACGTTGTCTCGCCCTTCGGTGCCATCCACGAGCAGGTCTGCCGAGGCTCCGGGGCGTTTGTTACAGACGTTGGATGAGTCGGACTGCAGGATCTTCGCAGTCGTTTCCTCGGTATCGATGGTGTGACCGATGTCCTTCCAAGCGTCCGGGTCTTCGGCTTTGGTCGATGGGTTCACGGTTCCGAAGAACACGTTGCGTGCTGCGAAGAAGCGACGAGCGCCTTTGCCGGAGGCGGTCGGCGCGCCGGGGGGGCGGTTCGGCGGGACTTTGGACCAGCCGTTGGGCTTGGCCCCGGCTTCCCATTGGCTATCCGCGATGACCACGTCGGGCGCCGCGTCTGGCTTGACGGTCGTGGAGTATTTGGGGTCGAGCTCCTTGTCATCGATCCCCGCAATGGAGTGGCAGGCGTTAGCCACTCCAAGGGCAGCTAGACCGACGATGGCGGCGCGCCTCACCATACTCCTCTAACTACGATACCTGCTCGGTCCGCGCCAATCGTGGCCTTGAGCTGGGGACGTTTTGAGCGTGCCCGAGCGTCCGGTTTCGACTCGGGCATCGACGTGAAGTAGAGATAGGTGCCGGCTCCAATGCCGACGGCGCCCACGGCAAAGGCGATGTTGGAAACCGTTGCCGCCGAGTCCGCCTCGTCTGCCAGTTCCAGTCCCTCCGGGTCGCAGAGCGAGCCCTGACAGCGATCGTCACTGTCCCTGCTCTTGCTCAGGGCGCGCAGTCCGAAAAACGCACCGACGCCGACAGCGGCAATGCCGACTCCGCCAGCCACGTAGGCGAGCATGCGCTTGGTCCTGCGGCTCTCCTCCTCGCTCTTGCCTTCCGCGTCGCGGGTGGGGTTTTGGGGCTCGGCCTTCACGGGCTTTGGCTTGGGGGGCAGCGCCTCGAGTCGCTTCAGGGTGATGGTCTTGTCTTCGGCTTCTTCCAGAGTGACTTCTATGCTGTCCTCTCGGAACTCCGGCGCCTGCATCGTGACGACCACAGTCCCCGGGTCGACGGGAACCGCAGTCCCCCAGGCCGCTTCGCCAACCTCGGAATTGGCCCGAGTCACGACCAGCCCAGGGACCCGCGCGTCTGGTGGCACTTCGATTGTCAGGCGACTCAGCCTGCGCTCCAACCTTCGGATCTCGCGCTTGGCCAAGCGCACGCGGTCCTTGCGCCTTGCGGCCCGCGCCTGTTGTAGCGCTGCCTGAAACTCTGCCCAGGCACTGGCGGTCTTACCCTCTCGCGCGTGGCATACGGCAAGGTTGAGCAAGGTGCCGTCCTGGGGATCGAGGCGTTGGCTCTCCTCGAGCTTGCGACACGCGTCCGCATAACTCTTCTTGCGCATCAAGCGCTTGGCTTCACGAAAGAGCGCCTCGGCGGTCGCGCGATCTTGGGCGCTCGCCTCGGCGTACGCCGGGGCGGGCTCCAGCCAGCAGATAAGCAGGCACAAGGCCACCGAGGCGGTCCTAGTAGCGATCGTCCAGCGCTTCGTCACGGCGAGGCTTCACTCTAGGCTGCTTCGGTCTTGCGGTGGTAGTTCCCGCATCCGCCACCGCCGCATCAGGCTTTCTCGGCTCCGCTGGGGGCCCTTCTCGGGTGGGGGCCGGGCTGGGCTGGGCCGCTGGGCTAGGAGAAGGCTCCGCGCTCGCTTGGACCACCATTGGGGTCGCATCGGGCTGCCGACTGCGCACCAATAGAAGCCCTCCCAGCACCGCGCCAAACACGATGACTCCAGCGAGCACGCCGAAAAACACGTTTCGGTTCGTGGAGGAACGGCGGCGGTGGGTTGTGCCCCACGCCGAAGCCGTCTCCCTCGGGCGCAGGGCGGCCTTGGGCCAGGGGCGGCTCGCCTCCAAGGGGTCGGCCGCCGCTATGTTCTGGATTCGTTCTATGTGCGAAACGGAAGCGGAGGCTGCGAAGGGCCGGAGCATCTCGGCCAGTTGCGACACGCTCTGCGGCCGCTCCTCGGCTTGTTTCGAAAGGCACCCCAGCACCACGGCTGCAAGCTCAGGCGGAATGTCCGCGCGTCGCTGAGTCGGATGGGGCGGCTCGTCGCTGACGATCATTGCAGAGAGCGCCGGGAGCGTGTCGGCCATGAACGGCGGTACGCCGGTCAGGATCTCGTACATCACCACGCCCAGCGCCCAAATGTCGGCACGGTTGTCCACGGACTTGCTGCTCCGCACTTGCTCCGGCGACATGTGGGTTGGCGTGCCAAAGACGTCCGTCGTGCCAGTGAGGTTTGGGGTGAATCCGGGATCCAGACTCATCCACTCGCTTTTCGAAATTCCGAAGTCGAGCACCTTGACGAATCCCAGCTGACCCGGGCGCTGAACGAGCATGATGTTTTCGGGCTTGAGATCTCGGTGCACGATCCCCAGGCTGTGACACTCGGCTAGCGCGATGCACGCCTGAAGCACGTAGTCCACCGCTTCTGCTACGGGCAGGGGCCCCCGGGCTTGCACGACGTTGTCGAGAGTGACGCCGGGTAAGTACTCCATCACCATGAACGGCACGCCGTCGGGCATTCGGCCTACGTCGAATATTCGGACCACGTGGTCGTTGGAAATGGATGAAGCGGCCCGAGCTTCTCGCAAGAACCGCTCCACGGCCTGTTGCGATGCCGCAGCCTGTGGCGGCATCAGCTTGATGGCGACGCGGCGGCCAAGCTCCTGCTGGATTGCGGTGACGACGGCACCCATGCCGCCGGCGCCGACCAATTGCTCGACGCGATACTTGTCGGCCAGAACATCGCCGGGCTGTGGAACCCAGGGCAAATCCGTTCTGACCATAGCAGCGAAATTATCCGCGACGGTGGGGCTCAAGACAAGCACTGGGGCCCGCACCCGAAAAACGCGCGGAAGGCGGCAGCTGCGCGTGGAAGTCCCGCTGGCGCGTCAGCGGACCCGGTACGGGAAGAAAGCTTCGCCGCCAGCGGCGTCGCCGGTCAGATCCAAGTCCACCACGACCCTGCCTTTCTCTGGCGAGCAAGCGGCGGTGCGACCCTTGCCGTCTTGTCGACACCAGTAGAACGAGACGTCGAGTTCCACCGGACCCGTGGCTCCGTCAGCGACGTCGACGGGGACGCGGACTGGGAGCTTGTCGACTCTCAGCTTGCCCTTCACTGGCGTGACTCGGATGTCCTGGCCGCGGCCCTTGACGGACAGCGGCGCCCCGTCGGTCAACTTGCCCCCCTTGGGAGCCTTGAGCTCGAGGATGAGCGTTCCGCGTCCAGGGCCAAGCTGTCCCACGGCGCGCACTCGGCGTTGCCCCTGAGCAGCGGACTTGGCCGCGGGGGTTTCCGATGCCGCCTCGACGGGAGTCGATCGCGTGAGCCAAACGCCGCCAGCGACAAGGGCGCCAGCTCCGAGGATTGCCAAGGATTTCATAGGTACTCTAAGTACGCTAAACCTGGCGCCGGGGTTTCAGCTTGGCAAGGCCGAGAAGCATAAATCGAGCCCGCTTTGTGGTTGCTTTGGCTGCCCTCTTGGGCTTCGCGCTGATTTTCGCCGCTTCCCTCAGCAGAGAGCGTGATCTGGCCCGCCAGCGCGACGCGTGCTGGAGCGGAAACCTAGAAGCGTGCGAAAAGGCGTGCGACCGCCTGAACGAGGGGGCCTGCCGCCGGGCGAAGGATATCAGAAGCGCTCGCGCCGCCCGGCGGCCCCTCGGCCCGTGAAACTCGCGCCGTCCTGGTCTACGTTCGGCCAATGAACTCCCCAATAGGTAAAGGTGGCGGCGAACCCCTCTCGCTTTCTCCGGAGGCGCTCGAGCGGGACTTCCTCGACCATCTGCGCCACACGCAAGGCAAAGATCCGAGGGTTGCGACCCAGCTCGATCACTTCGTCGCGACAGCTCGCACCGTGCGGGATCGCTTGGCGGATCGCTGGACGCCGACCATCGAACGATTCGTTTCTGAGCAGCCAAAGCGCGTTTACTACTTGTCGATGGAGTTTCTCCTCGGGCGCCTGCTGGAGGATGCCCTCGTGAACCTGGGCGCCTGGGGCGAAATGAAGCAAGCCCTGCAGAGCGCGGGGGTGGACGCAGCGGACGTCTTCAATCAGGAACATGACGCTGGTTTGGGCAATGGTGGCCTCGGCCGGCTCGCTGCGTGCTTTTTGGACTCCATGGCAACGCTGGGGATCCCGGGCATGGGCTATGGCATCCGTTACCAATACGGCATCTTCCGCCAGGACATCGTGCGAGGTCAGCAAGTGGAGCGACCCGACAACTGGCTGCGCTATGGCAATCCCTGGGAGTTCGAGCGACCCGAGCGGCGCTACGCCGTGCACTTTGGCGGAAGGGTCATCCAGTACACATCGCCAAGCGGACGGATGGTGTGCGAGTGGGTCGATACGCACCAGGTGCTTGCGGTCGCCTACGACAACCCAGTGCCCGGCTACAAGAATGACGTAGTCAATACCCTGCGGCTGTGGTCAGCGAAGTCGACCCAGGCATTCGAACTCGAATATTTCAACCGCGGAGACTACATCGGCGCTGTCGAGCAGAAGGCCGAGACCGAGAGCATCTCTCGCGTCCTGTACCCCAACGATTCTCAGCTGGCGGGCAAAGAACTCCGCTTGAAGCAGGAGTATTTTCTCGTCTCCGCCACGCTGCAGGATGCGTTGTCACGCCACCTGGCGCGGCATTCGGACCTCACGGATCTACACAACAAGGCGATATTCCAACTGAACGACACGCACCCGGCTCTTGCCGTTGCGGAGCTGATGCGATTGCTGATCGACCGCCATCAGATGGAGTGGGACCTGGCCTGGACCATCACGACCCGCTGCTTGGCCTACACGAACCACACGATTTTGCCGGAGGCACTCGAGCGCTGGCCGGCCTGGATGTTGGAGCGCCTGCTGCCCAGGCATTTGCAGATCATTTACGAGATCAACGATCGCTTCTTGCGGGAAGTCCGAGCGCGCTACCCTGGCGATCTGGCGCGCGTGCAGCGCATGAGCCTGATTCAGGAAGGGCCCGATCGCCAAGTGCGCATGGCCCACCTGGCTATCGTCGGTGCGCATCGGGTCAACGGAGTGTCCGAGTTGCACTCTCGGCTGCTGCGCGAGCAGTTGTTTCGCGATTTTCATGAATTCTACCCCTCGAAATTCACGAATCAGACCAACGGTGTCACTCCGCGACGCTGGCTGCAGAAATGCAATCCGGACCTCTCGGCCCTGATCACGTCTCGGATTGGCACCGACTGGAAGCGAAAGCTGACGGCCCTGGAAGCCCTGGAAGAGCACGCGAACAGTCCAGACTTTCAAGCTGCCTGGCGAGACGTGAAGACGAAGAACAAGGAGCGCTTTGCGCGATACATGCGGTTGGAGCACGGCGTCGAACTCGACGCAGGGCATTTGATCGACGCTCAGGTGAAGCGCATCCACGAGTACAAGCGACAGGTCTTGAATCTGATTCACGTCGTCGCGCGCTACCTGAGCCTGAGGGAAAACCCCGCCCAAGAGGTTGTGCCGAGGACGTTTGTTTTCGCTGGCAAAGCGGCCCCGGGCTACGCCGTGGCCAAGGAGATAGTGCGGTTGATCAACGCCGTGGCTGCGAAGGTCAATGGCGATCCCGTGACACGCAGCAAGTTGAGTGTGCTCTTCGTTCCGAACTACGGCGTGAGTCAAGCGGAACTCATCATTCCCGCAAGCGATGTTTCAGAACAGATTTCCACGGCTGGCATGGAGGCCTCGGGAACCGGGAACATGAAGTTCGCGTTAAACGGCGCACTGACCATTGGGACGCTGGATGGGGCCAACATCGAAATGCGAGAGTGTGTCGGTCAGGAGAACATCTTCATCTTCGGTCTGACGACCGAGGAAATCGCGTCCCAGCAGCGGGAGGGCTACGACCCGAATCCGATCATCCAAGCGGATTCGGAGCTGAGAGCTGCCCTGGAGGCTGTCTCCGGCGGACTGTTCAGTCCCGACGAACCTGCCCGTTTCAAGCCGCTGGTCGATGCGTTGACCGAAGAAGGGGACCGCTACTTCGTGGTGGCTGACTACCGAAGCTATGCGTTGACTCAAAATACCTTGGAGCAGGTGTATCGTGACCCGGCGGAATGGACCCGGAGGTCCATCTTGAACGTTGCGCGAATGGGCTGGTTTTCGAGCGACCGCACCATCATGAGCTACGCGCGAGAGATCTGGGACGTCCCGGTGAAGGACCGATGACCGGTCGCGAGTCGGAGCAAGTCCTGTTTTCGGGACACCCGGCGGTACTACCGGGGGTAGGGAGCTTGGTGATCTGCGTGCTGACCCTGGGTCTCGCGCTGATAGTGTTCTTCGTGCGTTCCCGGTCCAAATTCTTTCGCATCACGACCGAACGAGTGGTCGTGGAGCACGGGCTGTTCTCCAAGCGCATGGAGCAGGTGGATCTGTATCGCATCGTCGACTACATCGTGGAGCGACCTTTCGGGCAGCGGGTTTTGGGGACTGGGAATCTCATTCTCGAGGCGATGGATTCCTCTACGCCGGCGCTTCGTCTGGAAGCGCTGCCAACGGACGTGGTCAGGTTGTATGAGGCGCTGCGTGCCGCAACCGAAGAGCAACGTCGGGTACGCGGTGTTCGCGTGGTCGACTACGACTGAGCGCTAGGGACCCCGGAGGCGGCACACGCCCGGGGTGTGGTCGAAGTAGGCAACTTGGGTGACGGCGGGATGCCCCTCCGTCACTCCGGCCGCCCAGCAACTGCCGGAAAAGGCGTCACTGACCACATGGTCGATGTTGAAGCTCCCTGCGTAAGTCGGGACCGCGTCGGGTCCGACCTCGGTGATGAACTGAAAACGCTTACCTTCGCCGACGTGCACGTTGAGCTTCTGGGCACTGGGGTCGAAGGTATCTGCGCGGCCCGGGTCCGTGTTCAGGTCCCCGACGATGATGTTGCGATCGCCGTTTGCAGCGGGGCTACCGTTCATGTCTTCGAAGACCAGGGCGAACTGCTTGGTGCGGCACTGGGTGTCGTCCAGCTTCAGCCCCGAGGAGCCGTGAACGTTGACGACCACTAGGCTGCCCCCGTCTGCCAGGCTGAGTTGCGCGCGCCCAATGCGCGACCCGCTGCCACACCCCGGTATTTCGGCACCGTCCAGGAAGTCCAAACACAGGTCCTGCTGGCATCCTTGAATCGTCGCGAAGCGCGTTTTCACCGCGAGGCACTTGTCACTCTTTCCCATGTGGCAAGCGACCTGATAGCCCTCGCCCAGGATCACCTGTGCCACGGTGGGGTCGCCGGTTTGCCAGGTCTCGCAGACGAAACCGGCTTTTTCGGCGTCTGGAATCGTCTCGCACTCTCCCGAATAGAATACCTCCTGGAAGCCGATGATGTCCGGGGCAACGTCCGCCAGGAACCGCCGCGTGTCTTCGATGACGGCGGGCCACGCCAAACCGTCTCCGTAGTGCTGATCACTGCGGGCAGCTTCGGCAGGGCCGTAGCCATCATCAGGGTTCTGACTGCCCATGGTCTCAGTCGTGCCCGTGTTGAAAGTCACGACGATGAAGCTCGGCGGTTCCGCCGTTTCCTCGGCCTCCGAACACCCCGCGAAGTAGAGTGCGAGCAGTAGCGTCGCGGGTCCCCTTTTGACCATGGCGACAGCATATCGTCATGCGCCCGACCGCGCCCGCCGGCGCTGCCTAGGGAGCTACAAAGTCGAACCGCCCCCAAAACCCAGGATCCGACAAGATTGCTGGTTCATTTTTTCGCCGGGCTGACTGATGCTGTGGTCGTGACGGTCGACCTGGCTCGCACCTGGCAGCGGATAGAGAAGGCTCTCGACAAGGTCGCCCCGGAAGTCGCGGGCGCCCTGGCCGGGCCTGCGGAAGCGAAACATCTGCGCAAGCTGGAGCGACGAGTGGGCGCAAAACTACCCAAGGACTTGCGTGCGTCCCTCGCGCATCACGATGGCATGAACGGCACGCTGGTCCGCCTCTTCAACGACGAGCGCTTGCTCTCTTTGGAACAGATTCAGCGCCGCTGGGATTCCCACCGTGCGCGCATGGATGCGCCAGAGTGGGCTGCACCCTGCCCGCTGACCCGGGACCGCAAGATCAAGAACGATAGGTTCTGGTCGCCGGCTTGGCTTCCCGTCACCGAGAGCGGACAGGATGGGTACGTGGTCGACCTAGACCCGGGTCCCCGGGGGCATGTTGGCCAGGTCTTCTACTTCTATGCGACCGCGTCACGCCCTAGGGAAGTCGTCGCCAAGTCCTTCGGAGATTTCCTCGGCAAGATCGCTACGCGCCTCAGCCGCCGCCGGTTCACGGTGGAGGACGGCGGGGTCTGGTTGTCTTTCGGCAGAAACTGAGACCGAGGCAGGCGCCATTCTCGCTAAATCGAGTCCCGCCGCTTCAGCGTGATCAGAATCCAGATCAAGGTCGCGAACATCATTGCGCCGAGCACTGCCGGCGGAAGCCACACCAGTTCGTAGGTCTCGAACCCCCAGGCGCCGTTGAAGTCCATGCTCGCGATTTGAGCTTCGGCGCACTTGAATTTGCCTTGAAAGACGAAGTTGTCGGGGCTGTTGGTTTGCGGCTTGTTGAGATCCATGATCCAAGCCGAGTCGTCCGCAATCGCCAACCGCTCCTGGGCGACGACTCCTTGGAATCCCCAACGGGCCGGAATCAGATACATGGGGTATTCCAGCCACGGGTTTGTGGTCATGGGAACCATGATCCCGCCCAGTACCACCTGAGGAATCAAAGCGATGGGCGTCAGCGCCATTGCCGCCTCGCTGCTCATGACCAGAGTGCTCACCATCAGTCCAACGGCGACGCTATTCATCGCGGTGACGATCAGTGTCGCCAGCTGAATGGCAAATGCCTGGGGGCCGCCATTGAAGCCCAGCGCGAAGAAGACGATGCCCAGAAGTACCGTGCACTGAATCACGCAGAAGAAGGAGAGCAGGAAAAACTTGGAAAACACGTAGTTGAACAGCTTGAGGTTCACCATGCGTTCGCGGAGGTAGATGGCCCGTTCGCTGACGATCTCCCGAGCGGCGTTGCTCGTTCCGAACCAGACTGCTGCGACGACCAAGAAGAAAGCTGCGCCGGAATGGTCCGTCGTGGTTTGCATGTTCTTCAACATGTCGTTGGTGCCCTCGAGGCCGCCGCTGCGCCGTGCCAATTCCTGCAGCGCCCCCAGACACCAGTATGGGATTGCGTCTTTCTGGCCGCCGAAGACGAACGCCAACAACACACCGATGATGGGCGCCTGTGCCAGCATGATGACCGTGCCGGTGACGTCTCGGACCTTCACCTTGAAGTAACGGCTGAGTAGCAAGCCGAACTGCCCCCGGGTTTTTGGGCGGGTGCGGGGCAAACCCTGTTGGTTGGAACCAGCTCCGATGGCACGGGGACCCGAGTACATCTTTTGGTACACCGGGTTTTGCTGGTTGAAGAACTCAGCGTTCCACTCTCGCGCGGCCGCCTGCCGCGCGGCAAAGCGTGGTGTGTAGGGATTCTGCGCACGCATTGCGTCGAAGATTGGGCGCTCCCGCTGATTGAGCATGTCGAACATGTCGCGGGGGTTGTCGATGTCGTTGGGCGTGCCCCGGCGCTCTTTCAGGCTGCCGAAGAAGCCATAACCGTCCTTGGACGGGCCGTAATATATGGGAATTCCACCCTGACCCAAGATGAGCGCGAGGTTGAATTTCTCGTACTCGTCCTTCGCGGGCTGATGAATGGTGCAGATGATGGTCTTGCCGGTGGTGCGCACCAGGTTCTGCAGCAGCTCGACCAGCGCGGTGGTGTCGTCGGCGGCCAGGCCACTGGTCGGCTCGTCCAAGAACATGATGACCGGGTCCGTCACCAGCTCCATCGCGATGTTCACGCGCTTTCGCTGTCCGCCAGACAGAATCTTCTTTTCGGGCTTGCCTATCTGCAGATGCGCGACACCCTCGAGACCAAGCTGAGCCAGGGTGGTCTGGACTCGTCGGTCGATTTCGTCCGACGAGTAGTCCGGCGGAAGGCGGAACAACGCGCTGTACCGAACCGCCTCGTAGACGGTGAGCTCCGGATGCACGATGTCATCCTGGGGCACGTAGCCGATGGAGCCGCGCAGGGCATCGTAGATGGAGTACAGATCTTCGCCGTTGATCCGGACCTGGCCAGCGGTCGGAGGCAAGTATCCATTCAGGGTGAGCAGAAGGGTCGTCTTGCCCGCACCCGAGGGGCCCATCAGCGCGATCAGATCGCCGGGCAGCGCTTTGAAGCTGACGTGGTCGAGCAGGGTCTTCATCTCGCTCGGGTTGTCCCGATCGCGGACCTGCATGACGATGTCCCACGCTTCGATCTCGTACAGCGGGCGTCCGGACCAATCGGCCCGGGCATCCTCGACGACCATGGCGACTTGCTGATCCTGGACCTGGATCAGCAGTGGCATCGGGCCGATGAAGACCTTTTCGCCGTTCTGTACCGGTACCTGCTGCCCCGGGGGAATGCGCTGGCCGCGCACATAGGTTCCGTTAGAACTGCCGCGGTCTTCCAGGAGCAGTTGGGTGCCCTGGATGTGCAGCACGGCGTGCTTGCTGGAGACCTGGGCGTGGGAGATGACGATGTCGTTGTCTTCGGTTCGACCGATGCTCTTGAAGGCGGCGCCCCCAGCCCCGCCTCCCATGGCAACCTGCCCAATGACGGTCTTGTGCTTGACCCGCTGCACGCCCTTGGCTTGGGGCGGCGCGCCGGCGCCGGCAGCGGGGACGGGTTGGTCGCCAAGGCCCAAGCCCTGAGCCAGCTCCCAGACCAGCGCGACGGGAAGGGGCACTGGGCCCAACGCGAGTAGCGCATTGGGATCGACTGGTACGGCTTGCTCTGGTGGCAGGCGATGGCCGGCGATCCAGGAGCCGCTGGTCGAGGCGTGGTCCGTGATGGAGAGCGGGCTCAAGCTCATGGTGGCGTGGCGCCCCGAAACGTTTGGATGCGCGATCGCGATGTGCGCTTGGCCGGGTTCGCGCCCAAAGGTGATCTGCCCAGGCGCCGCAGGCAGCGAGCCCGCAGACATCAGCATCTTGATAATGGCGGGGTGGGCGATGGGGACCGGCGCCTGGCCCACGACGAATTGGGTACGAAAGTCGAAGGGCACGCTGGCGCCAGCGGCCAGCGGCTGACCGTTCGCGAGGCTGGGCCCAGCGCCGGCATCGACGAAGACGAGCTGGCCGCCGCCTTGATTCACGATCCGGGCGTGCTCGGCGGCTACGCCGGGCCCGCCGACGCGGATGTCACAGCTCTCGCCGCTGCCGATCGTGATGGTTTGCTTGCCGAACCCCGGGATCATTTGTTGCTCGTCCTAGGCGTCTCTAACAAAGAAACGGGCCTCACGGGAGTGCTGCGTCCGGTGGGGTGGCCGCGTCTGGGGATGGCGGAGGCTCCGGAGGGGGCTCCTCGGGCGCCGCAGATAGCTCGGTTGGAGGTGCCGTCACCGGTGTTTTTGTGGCGGATTGTTCAATAGGCGGCGGGGGCAGGGGAGCATCCTCCTTCGGCGTTCTGACTTTGCGTGCCACCGCCCAGATAACGATCCCCACCACAATCACGGCCGTGATGGCTGCCGCATACAGTACCAAGGCGCGGGCAGGGCTCACGCCTCTGCGTGGTAGGGCTGTCGGCGCCTCTTCGGTGAAACGCGTGAGCGGAGAACCAGGACCTCCCGGAAGGGTCGTGCGTTCCGGTGCCGGCTCCTCCAGCAGAGTGGGTGCGGGGGCGGGACGCGTTGTACCTGGCGCATCCGCCCAGGTCTTCTGGCTGGAGCCCTCATCCACAACCGTGTTGCCCGCCGGAGCCGGATTGGACGCGTCTTCCTCCCCAAGTACCACCGTGGCGGGCTGGGTCTTGCCCAGCTCGCGCACCACGAGCACCTGAACAGTGACGTTGTCCCAGCCGCCGCGCGCCAATGCGACCTCGACCAGGACCCGCGTCAGATGCTCGGGGCCCTTCTCTGCGTGGGTCTTGACCAGCATGGTCAAATCAGGATCTTCCACCAGATCCGTGAGCCCATCCGTGCACAGCAAGAGCACGTCACCGCTGAGCAGTCGGACCGGCTCCGGGCGCAGCTCCACTTCCGCAGACTCCATCATGCCCAGCGCACGGGTGATCTTGTTTGCGTCGGGATGGTCGACAGCTTGCTCGGGGGTGAGCATGCCGCTGTCGAGCATCTGTTGGACCATGGAGTGATCCCGGGTCAGGCGAGTCAGTGCGCCGCCTCGAAACAGGTAGGCCCGCGAGTCTCCAACGTGGGCAATTTGAGCCAAACCGTCGTACAGCACCGCTGCCACGCAGGTGGAGCCTGGGCGCAATTCCGGCGGTGCATCGCCCCCAACCGCGTAGACGTCCTTGGCGGCGATCTCGATAGCGCGAACCAAAGCTTGATCGGGCTCACCCTCAGTCTCTCGACTCAGGTATTCCACGATGGTGCGCATCGCAGTGGTGCTCGCTTCCCGGCCTGCGGAGTGCCCGCCCATGCCATCACACACGACCGCGACTAGCCCGTGCCCAGTCTGCGCGATGGCGCAGGTATCCTCGTTGATTTGCTTGCTGGGCTCCCGACCCGGGTCGGTCAGCTCAGCGCAGTCGACGAAGACGCCACGGACGGCGCAATGCACGCTTCCTCCCACCTACTCCAGGCGCACGCTGAACTCGACCGGTCCAAAGCGCAAAAGTGAGCCGTTTTGCACCGGGGTCCAGGCTCCGGGGGGAAGACGATTGCCGTTCACTTGCGTCCCGTTGTTGCTGTTCTCGTCCTTGATGAGCAGCTGCCCGGCGTCCAACTTCAGGGACGCGTGCACGCCCGAGATACGCGGTTCGGTGAGCAAGATCCCACAGGCCGAGCCGTCACGCCCTGCCTGCATTTCCACCCCCGCCACGATCGTGAAGGTTCCCGCAGAACCCGACAGAGTGGCGCGAGTTGCCGGTGGCGCTCCGGCTGGAGCTGCCGCTGCCACCGCTGCACCAGCTCCGGCGGCCGCCGCCGGGGCGCCGGTCGCTACGTAGGGATTGGGAGGCGCGGCGGCCGCTTGCGCCGGGGCATCGTTGGTTACGCCGTAGCTCTGGCCGGGCTGCGCGCCATCGCTGCCGTACATGAACTCGTTGCTTGCCCCGCCGCCGCCCGCAGGGGCGACGACGGGGTCTACGTGAGGGGAGGCAGATCCTCCGTATCCCCCTCCTGGGGGCGGGTAACCGCCTCCTCCAGGGGGCGGGTAGCCGCCTCCTCCAGGGGGCGGGGCACCTCCGTATCCTCCTCCTCCCTGAGGCGGATAACCTCCTCCGGCGGGTGGACCGCCATAGCCGCCCGGGGGCGGATAACCTCCTCCGGGCACCGGTGCCTGCGGTGGCGGACCGCCGCCGCGCTTGCTTCCGCCGCTTTTGGCAATGATCACGACGAGCAACAGCACGACCACCAGGCCAAATGCTCCGCCGAGGATCCACAGTATCGGCAGCGGCTGGGTCGTGCCTTTGATCTGAATGATCGAGTCGGAGGTCACGCCGCTCGTCCTGAGCGCCTTGTTGTCGTAGACGATCACCCGGACGACGGCCTGTTCACCGCTCCCGTGCAAGATCTTGTCTTTGTCCGGCGCAGTGAACTCGGCGAAGGTATCGCTCGCCTCGACGGGCGTGCCCTTCATGCCCATGGCGATGAGCTGCTGCTGCGTGCGCTTCGCCTTTTCGACGTTTGCTCCCGCCAGCGCGGTCGGTACCTGCTGCCCAGCGGGCAAGAAGTACACTTCGGCACGGCCCTTGTCGCCACCCCAACAGAAGTCACCGTAGACCTTGAACTTCCCGCCCGGGTGCACGCCACCCTGACGCTTGCCCATGTCCTGGGTGTAGGAAATGTTCACGTCCAACGGCCAGGTCGATGGGTCGATGCCGACAGGCACGTCTTTGAAACTGTTGTCGCCTAGGATTGGTGGCTTCACATTGGTGAAGTTGAGGCTGAAGGTCTGGGTGACTGCCGGCGCAATGCACGCGACTCGCCATTTGACGATGTGCATTTTGGAGAAGCGAGCCCGGACCGCGTTGACGATGCTGCCGGCCCGACCACCTTGGCCCGCCTGCATCACCGTGAAAAAACCGCCAATCTCCGGATTGGCCAGGTTCTGCATGAACTCAAGCGAGTTCTGGCGGAACTCATCATAGGTGCGCGTCGGAAAGTAGACGCTGATCACCGGCGCGGGAGCTTTGGGCAGCGCGGTGTTGTCTTCCGGGAAACGCCCACCCGTCATGTACTTCTGCAACTGCAGCGCGCCTGGGCCGGTCGTCGACGGGTCCGTGCCGCCGAACCCGGAAGACAGCACGACCATGGCCTGGTGCAGCGGTACCTTCACGTTCTCGCCGACGTTGCCGAGGGCCTTGAAGCCGTCCGTGGCGCCCGTCTTGATGATTGTGAGTAGTGAACGGTTACGGCCCTGGGAGCGATACGAGTCCGTTTGGCCGTTGATGAATCCGGTCGCCCGAGCTTTCTGAGCGGCGGTGATCCACTTCGAGTCCTTCACGATCTGACGGTCGTTGAAGAACATCACGTTCACGATGTCGTTGGGCGCCATGCTCTGCACGAAGCGCGCGGCGACCTGTTTGGCGTCGCTAAAGCTGGCTTTCATGCGGCTATCCGCGTCGATCAGGATGAGCCAGGCGGTGCCCACACCCGGCTGTTGCTGGCTTTCGCCCCACTGGGTATGGCTCACGTACTTGGCGGGATGATCGGCGCCGTCTACCTTGACCGTGAAGATGGCGTTCTGATGCGGGAACGGAAACGGACGGTACAGCGCGTAGGGCTTCTCGAGGGCTGCGGACATGCAATTGAACAAGCCGCTGCCGCGGTCGCCCGCGCAGTGCTGAGTCGCCTGACTCACGCGCTTGTTCTCCACGACCTCGATCACCGAGGTCAGGATCGGCGAGCCGTTCTCCTGAGCTGCGCGGGGGTCAATCCGCAACAGGTGTGCCTCTGGAGCCGCTACCGACGGGGCGGTCCAAAGCAGCAGCACGAGGGCGGTCAGCCCCAGGCGCCAGACATGCAGTGCTAGCTTTTTGTGATCCATCGCTGTTCGTATTCCAAACGTCCGGTCAGACGATCTTGACGGTGCAGGCGTATCCGCCGAAGCGAAGTTCATCACCGTCAGCTAGTTCGTGGGGAGAGTTGTGGGGGATCTTTTCGTCGTTGAGGAACGTTCCGTTCGTGCTCCCGGTGTCCTCGATCTTCGCGCGACCTGGGCGAGCGGAAGCGTGTATGACGCCGTGACGCGAGGATGTGGTTGGATGGTCGATGGCAAGGTCCAAACCCTCGGCAGCTTCCTTGCGGCCGACGGTGTTCTTGCCTTGGTACAGTGGGTAGAACGTTCCCAGGTCGTCGCCCTCGTAGCTGACCAGGAACCCCGCCAAGACCCGAGGTGCATCAGCATCTACCTTGAGCGGATCCCCCGCATCGATTTCCGTCGCCGGGTCTTTTTCGCCCTCGGGAGCAGGTGCTTTCTCAGGCTCGGCTGGTGCACTGCTCTTGGCTGCAGCGGGTGTCGGGGCGCCGGCAGCGGGGCCGGGGCCCTTGGCGGCGTCGTGTTCGTCCGCGGTGGGTGGCGGCGCAGTCGCCGCGAAGGCCGACGGGTCGTTCCATCGTTGGGGCTGCCCGGGAGTTGGTGCAGCAGGGGGAGCCGCATTCGCCGCCGGTCCACCCGCAGGCGGCGCGCCACTTGGTCCGCCCGGAGGTGGTCCGCCTGGAGGCGGCGCGCCACTTGGTCCGCCCGGAGGTGGTCCGCCTGGAGGCGGTGCGCCACCCGGTCCGCCCGGAGGTGGTCCGCCTGGAGGCGGTGCGCCACCCGGTCCGCCCGGGATTGGAGCTCCCAGAGGTCCTGCAGCGCCTGGAGGTGGACCGCCGGGAGCGCCCGGAGGTGGACCACCGGGAGGTCCCGCCGGAAGTTGCCCGCCTGGTCCGCCAGGCGGTGGACCGTAGGGGCTGGCGCCGGGAGCGCCGCCGCCATCCGGGGTCATTGTTGCGCCGAAAGGGTTCAGACCCTCCGGGGTACCGACGCGTACCCCTGGCGGGGCTGGTTGTGCGCCTCCTGGCGGGCCCCAGCCCGGAGGTGGTCCGTAGCCACCTGCACCAGGCGGTCCGCCTGGCCCACCCGGCGGTGGGCCACCGGGAGCGCCTGGGGGACTACCTTGGCCGCCGGGCGGTCCCCACCCGGGCGGCGGTGCGCCTTGTTGAGGCGGTGCGCCCGTGGGCGGTTGACCTTGTTGGGGCGGCTGCCCCGGGGGCGGCGACTGCCCCGGTGGACCAAAGGGTCCGGGCGGCGCGCCGCCGGGTGCCGGAGCACTGGGACCGTAGGGTCCCGGGGCGGTCCCCGCTGGAGGTGGCGCCTGCCCGCCAGGTGGTCCCCAGGCGGGGGCCGCGGGTGGTGCGCCTCCTGCGCCAGGCTGTCCCGAGGCGGGCAGTGGCGCACCGCAGGACGCGCAGAACTTACTGGTGGGCTGGTTCGAGATGCCGCAGCGCGGACACGCGATCATGCTTCTCCTCCGGGCGAGCGAACCGCGCGGCGCGCGGCGCGCGCCAGCATACCCGTTCCACTCCGAATGGGTAGCCCTGCTACGCCCAGCCCCCGCGAAAACAAGCTAGATGTCTTTTACGTCCTTGATCCGGGCGGCCTTGCCGGACAGTCCGCGGAGGTAGAACAGCCGAGCCTGGCGCACCACACCCTGAGAAACGACCTCGATTTTCTCGATTCTCGGGGAATGTAGGGGAAAAACGCGCTCTACGCCGACGTTGAAGCTGGTCTTGCGGACCGTGAAAGTGCTTCGCGCGCCCGATCGGTGCCGCTTGATCACGGTACCGCGGAAAACCTGGGTTCGGAGCTTGTCGCCCTCGACGATGCGGTAGTGCACGGCAACCGTGTCACCCACGCGGAAGGCGGGTAAATCGCGCAAGAAGCCCTTTTCTAGGGCTTCAACCTTGGAGCTGATGATCGACATGGCGGTCCTCGGGGGCCGAAAAAGACGGGGTGCGGGATTATGCATTTGTTCCCGGGCCCGTCAATGCGATTCCAGCGCAGAAATCAGGCCCCACCCTTGACCCATCCCGGGCCCCGGCGCTAAAAGCCCGTCCCCCGCGTTATCGTGGGTCCACCTCGGCCCGGCTTCGGCGCATCGCGACCGAACTCGGCAACCAGGAGTCAGACATGAACAAGAACATCGGCGTCATCGGCCGCAAGCTCGGCATGACGCAATTCTTTACCGAAGACGGTACGGTCATTCCCTGCACCGTCATCGAGTCCACACCTATCGTCGTGGGCAAGCGGACCCAGGACAAAGACGGCTACGACGCGCTCATCGTCGGCATGGGCGAGCGTAAGGCGAAGGCTACGAACAAGCCCATGGCGGGCTTCTTCAAGAAGGGCAACGTGCCCGCGCAGAAAGTCGTGCGCGAGGTGCGTTGCACGGCGGAAGCCGCAGCCGGCTTCGAGATTGGGCAAGAGCTCAAGCTAGACGAGATTTTCCAAGAGGGGCAGTTCATTGACGTCCAGGGCACAACGAAAGGTCGTGGCTTCACCGGAGTAATGAAGCGCTACGGATTCCGCGGCAGCGGCGCCAGCCATGGTGCCCATGAATACATGCGCCACGGCGGATCCATCGGTACCAACATGACGCCTGGTCGAGTGATGCCGGGTCGCAAGATGCCCGGTCAGCACGGTAACCGAACCATCACCGTGCTCAGCCAGCGCATCGTGAAGGTCATTCCTGATCAAGGCTTGCTCCTCGTCCGAGGTGGTGTGCCCGGTTCCAAGAACGGGGTCGTTCACGTCAACGGCGCCGTCAAGAAGAAGAACGAAGGCAAGCCCGCCAGCTGACCTAGCGCGTGTCGCTTGGGTTCTTCGGGCCCCAGGCCAGTCTGATGGATGCTCTCGAGTCCGCCTGGCTCGACGAGCGAGTGCTGGAGTCGAATGACCTGCTCGTCGTCGACAAGCCCGTCCACCTGCCCGTCCACGGTGGTGCGGACGTGCCCGGGAGCGTGACGACGCGGTTGACCGAGTACCTTCGCTGTCGCGGCGGAACCAAGCCGCGCTTGGGCGTGCATCAACGCCTCGACCAGGAAACTTCGGGAGTCTTGCTCTTCACCCGCTCGCCGGAGCTCGACTCCCAAATTGCAGCCGCGTTCCGGGAACACCAACTGAGCCGCGTGTACTGCGCTGTGGTGCAAGGCGGCCGAATAGAGGATCAGGGCAGACTGGAGTGCAGACTAGCCCCCTTGAAGCACGGGCGCGTCCGCGTGGTCGAAGATGGAGGAAAGCTCGCGAGCACACGATTCAAGGTGCTCCGTCGCGTCGGGTCGCGTGCAATGCTCGAGCTGCGCCCGGAAACTGGACGCACTCACCAGTTGCGGGTGCAGCTGGCTCACGCTGGTGTGCCCATCGTCGGGGACAGGACGTATGGGGGCGCGCTGGCCCACCGCTTGATGCTTCACGCGCAGCATCTTGGTATTCTGGGTCGCCACTTCGATTCGCCCAGGCCACCGGATTTCGACGCCGCATTGCACGGTGAGCTGGACGACCTCGGAGGCGAGGAAACCATGCAGCGCCAACTGCGCGATGCCTTGTGCCATCGCAATCCGCTATTGCACCGTTGCGAAGCCCTACGTCTGGTAAGCGGCTGGGGCGATGCTCTGCCGGGTGTCGAGGCGGACTACTACGCAGGCTGGATCGTGCTTTCGCTGGGTAGTGCTGCGGCCGAAGCGCGTCGCGACGAACTCGTCGCCTTCTTCATGGGCTTGGGCGCTCGGGGTGTGTACGTGAGGCGGCGAACCCGGGTGGACTCCCGCAAAGTCGACGTGGAGGAAGCGGCGCCCAGCCTGCCCGACGCGGGCGAGCCCGCGCCCACCCCCCTTTGGGTGCGCGAGGGAAGCCTGCAGTTGCCAGTCTGGCTCGGAGACGGCCTGTCCACGGGACTATTTTTAGATCAGCGGAACAACCGAGAGATTGTGCGTGAGCGTGCGGGCGGCAAGCGAGTCCTGAACCTGTTTTGCTACACGGGTTCGTTTTCCGTCGCTGCCGCATCAGGGGGCGCCAGCCAGGTGACCAGCGTCGATATCTCGGGCCGCGCCCTGACCCGCGCCAAGCTGAGTCTCGAGGACAATGCTCCCGCTGCCGACAGTCGAATCGTCAAAGAAGACGTCTTCGAGTTCCTGGGGCGCGCCCGGCGACGTGGCCAGCGCTTCGACATCGTCATCCTCGACCCCCCGAGCTTTGGCACGCGCGGGCGCCGATCGACCTTCAACGTGGCGGATCACTACGAAAAGCTTGCTCGTGACAGCCTCGAGCTACTCGACCCGGGGGGCATGCTGCTCGCGGTCACCAATCACCGCAAGACCTCGGTTCAGAGACTTCGCCGTGCACTGCACTTGGCGGCGCGCGACGCAAAGCGGTCCGTTGCGCAGATGAAGGACGCGGTTCCCGGGCCCGACTTTCCGGACGGACCCAAGGGGCCCGAGCCATCCAAAAGCGTCTGGATCCGTCTGGAGTGAGACCCGCAGCCGGATGCTCGGACGGCTGCGTTGAAGCTTCTCCGGAGCCGTGGCATGGACTCAACATGGCGGCGATGGAAGTAGATTTCTCGCAGTACGAGACCGCGAAGCTTCAATCTGCGATTGAAGCGACGCTGACTCGTGCCAGCGACAACCTTCCGACCTCGGCGAGATTGAAGCAGGGGGCGGAACTCACACGCGACAACCCGGAAGATGAGGTCTCGAAGTACTTCCAAGCGATTCTGGAAGTCAGCTACCTTGTTGCTTCGGCGGATGGTTTCGCGGACGAGGAGCGCAGCGCTTTGGCCCGCCTTCTCGAGAGCGTCACTCAGTCTGCCGTGGACCACGATACTTTGGAGCTTCACTTTCGCGACTTGGATGACGCCTGCGAGATGCTGGGGCGCCGGGAACGGCTACGTCGCGCGGCGGAAGACTTTGGCGACGAGACGGCGCGTCAGCAGGCGCTTTGTTTCGCTGCACTCGTAGCCATGGCAGACGGAAAGCTGGCACAGGCCGAGGCCAGCGCCCTGTCAGACTTGGGGCACCACCTCGGCTGTGAGCCGGACCAAGTGTCCGCCTTGACCCAGCAGATGGCTCAGACCGTTCGTGCCGCCCTCGCCTGAGCCCGCCTAGAAAGATTCGAAAATGAGCTTCATCAATCACATGACGAAGGAGATCAACTGCAAGGTCGTCTACTACGGCCCGGGCTTGTGTGGGAAGACCACCAACCTGCAGTACATCTTCGAAAAGACGAATCCGGCGGCCAAAGGCAAGATGATCTCCCTGGCCACGGAAACCGAACGCACCTTGTTTTTCGACTTCATGCCGTTGGATCTCGGCTCCGTGAAGGGGTTCAAGATCCGGCTGCATCTGTACACCGTACCCGGTCAGGTCTTCTACGACGCCAGCCGCAAGCTCATCCTCAAGGGGGCCGACGGAGTGGTTTTCGTTGCGGATTCCCAGGAAGAGCGCCTGGAAGCGAACCAGGAGAGCGTCGACAACCTGCACCACAACCTGACCGAGCACGGGCTTTCCCTCGAGGGGCTGCCCTACGTCGTTCAATACAACAAGCGCGACCTGCCAAACGTGGTTCCGTCCGAAGAGCTTCGGCGGATTCTCAATCCCCGTGGTCTACCGGACTTCGACGCGAGTGCTCGCACCGGTGAGGGTGTGTTCGAGACCCTCAAGGGCGTTTCGCGAGGTGTTTTGACCAAGCTCGCGAAGGGCTGACATGCAGGCTGCGCGCTTGCGACGCGCTCCGTAGTCCCCGAAGGGGCGATGCCCGAAGAGTTTCTCCCAAGGGCGAGGGGCGCCGGCCGTGAACACGCTTTCCAGCGCCCGCACAGCCCTCCGCTGGAGGCCGCAATGAGCAAGCGAAACAACCCCTACGCTCGGGGCGACGCGCGCACGAAGAGCGCCAAGGCCAGCGGCTACCCTGCCCGCAGCGTCTTCAAGCTAGAGGAAATCGACCGCCGGGTTCAGCTGCTGGCGCGAGGTCAAACCATCCTCGATCTCGGCGCCGCGCCGGGGTCCTGGTCTTTGTATGCGTCTCAGCGCGTCGGCCCAAGGGGTCAGGTTCTAGCCATCGATCTCCAAGAAATCCGTCAAGCGTTTCCCGCCAACGTCGTTGCTGTCCAGGGCGATGCCCTCGCGCTGGGCAGCGAAGAACTGGCGGTCTTCTCTCCCTACGATGTCGTGCTCAGCGACATGGCGCCGGCCACCACCGGGAACAAGGCACAAGACCAAGCGCGCTCCTTCGAGCTGTTCATGAAAGCCCTTGAAGTGGCGCTCGAGCACTTGAAGCCCGGCGGACACTTCGTTGCCAAGCTATTCATGAGTGGCGACTACGAGGAGGCTCGCGCGGCCGTTCGACGCGCCTTTGCCAAAGAAAAGACGATTCGTCCCAAAGGTACCCGCCAGACTAGCTCGGAAGTCTTCCTGGTCGGGCTCGAGCGCCAAAGCATTGACACCTGAGCGGCCGCTTCTGCATTGCCTGCCGCAGCTAGGCCTGCCAATGCTGGCAGGATGCGGATTGACGCCTACATCCAGCACCTGATTCGCCATGGCGCCGAAGCCATGGAGCTAGAAAGCAATCAGCCGGCCAAGTTCCGCTTCCAAACCGGCGAACGCCTCAGCTCCACGCGCGTCGAGCACAAGGAAGTCGTGTTCATCGTGAAAGAAGCCGCGGACGAAGCCACCCTGCAAGAGCTTGCGCGCAGTCGAAAGGCCAGCTTCTTCCATGACCTGGACGGGCTCAAGTTCCAACTGGCTGTGCAAGTCCTGAGCAAAGAGGGTTGGCGGCTGACGGTTTCCCCAGCAGATGCAGCGGGGGCGGCTGCAGCGGCTGCGCGTCGCCCGAAGCTCGAGCCGCCCATGCCTCAAGTTCCGCGCAACAGGCCGAGCATCTCGGTGCCTCGCGTGAACGCGAAGCCGGGCGAACCGCGAATGAACCTGCTGCTACGCGAGATGGTGCGCGTCAACGCGAGCGACTTGCACTTGACCACCGGCACGGGACCCATGGTGCGACTGCACGGAGCCATGGCCACGCTGGAAGGGCACAAGGCCCTGGACGCGGCGGCGCTGACCCAGCTGATGCAGGAGATCTTGCCCGAGAGAAACCGCAAGGAGTTCGAAGAAGAGTGGGACACTGATTTTGCCCACTCCATCGAAGGCCTGAGCCGGTTTCGCGCCAACTATTTCCGGGACCGCAACGGTCCGGGAGCCGTGTTCCGACAGATCCCCTTCGAGATCCTGCCCTTCGAGAAGCTGGGATTACCCGAAAAGGTCCTGGATCTGTGCTGGCTCACCAAGGGCCTGGTCGTGGTCACCGGTCCGACAGGCAGTGGCAAGAGCACCAGCCTGGCGACCCTGGTCGACTACATCAACCAGAACCGCGCGGACCACATCATCACCATCGAAGATCCAATCGAATTCGTGCACCCCAACAAGCGCTGCCTCGTCAATCAGCGCGAGGTCGGGACCCATACGCGCTCTTTCAAGAAAGCCCTGCGCGCCGCCCTGCGTGAAGACCCAGACATCGTGCTCGTCGGTGAGATGCGAGACCTGGAAACCATCGCCATTGCGATCGAAACCGCCGAAACTGGTCATCTCGTGTTCGGCACCCTGCACACGACGAGCGCCACGAGCACCATCGACCGCGTCATCGACCAATTCCCTCATGAGCGGCAGTCTCAGATCCGAACCATGCTCAGCGAAAGCCTACGTGGGGTGATCGCTCAAGTGCTGTGCAAAAAGAAGGGTGGCGGCCGCATCGCCGCATATGAAATTCTGATCACGACGCCCGCCATCTCGAACCTGATCCGCGAAGGCAAGACCTATCAGATCGCCAGCATGCTGCAGACCGGTCGCAACATGGGCATGCAGACCATGAACGATCACTTGATGCAGCACGTGCAAGCCGGACTCGTCGAACCCGAAGAGGCCTACATGAAGTCCAACGACAAGGCGACCTTCAAGACTGCGCTGCAAAAGGCGAATATCGCGCTCAAAGTTTGAGCTCCGCTACGCCGCAGGTGCCTGCCTGCAGCGGGCGAACACGGTCTGAGCTGAGATTACGCCGCGGGTGCCTTGGCCTTCGCGCAGACCGCGCGGCAGTACCCCCGTACCGGGAAGTACGTGGAACTCAATGGCGAGCGTGGCTCCCGCGCCAGACTTGACTCGGCCGTTTGGTTTTGGGGTCGGGGCAATGGGGCGGCACTGGGCCACTACTCTCGAGCGGGGCCATGCATTGCGAATGCTTGCTCCAACGGGAGCCACGCTTGGACGGCGTTGTGGCGAGCGCTGCCCATAGAATGCGTGGCGTAGCAGACCGAGCTGCGTCCCGAAGTGACGCGGTGGTCGTAGAAAGCGTAGCGTGACGCACGCTCCGCCACTGAGACGGAAGGCTGATAGGGGAAAGCGTGGCGTGGCAACTCTGTGACAAGAGGGCCCCAGGGCGGGTGGGTAACTTGGTCGGCCCACTGAAGATTCAGTTGCGCGAAATTCTGTACGGTGCCCTCCCATCGGGCGGGAACAACTTGTCGGGCAAGCGCGATGTGAGTTGCGGAGATTGTCGCCGGCGACAGGTGTGGATCCGACTGGGAGGGGCTACGCTGCGGGCGGGCCTTGGTTGGGCCCGCCACATCACCCCGTCGGGTATCACGAAGCGCGTCCGCAGCTCCGTCGGGGCGCCGGCGCCGAAGTCGTCAGAGAAGGATCGCGAAGTGCGCGCACGAGTGACGAGGAATTTCTGCCCTTGTGATGCACTTTGTGCTTGACGGGTTTCTGAGACGCGTCGTTTTCAAATTCGAGACGAGCGACTCGAGCGCGTGGTGCGCACGCGAGACCGAAGCCTAAGGGCGCTTCGGCTTTGAAACGACTTCGCCGGTGGGCGCATCGCCGAAACGCCAACTGTGCGCCAGCGGTGGAGGCAAATACCCCCGTGTTACGAAAGAAACATGGACACGCTCGCCTCTATCAGCAACGAACAACTACTCGCGCGGCTGCCGGTGCTCTGCTCCGAAGAGCGACGGGCGACCGCTGAGGTCGTCGTGTACTTGGCGGAGGTTGAGCGTCGAAAACTCTACCTCAAGGAGGCCTGTTCCTCGCTGTTTGCGTTCTGCGTCGAGCGGCTCGGCTACTCGGAGCAAGCTGCCTTGAAGCGAATGCGCGTGGCTCGCCTGTACCTGGAGCTGCCGCAGATCCTCGATGAGCTGAAGAGCGGGGCGATTCACCTGACCGGGCTCTTCCTGCTCTCGGGCCATCTAGCCGAAGACAACGCCGAGTCGCTGTTGGCCGAGGCTCGCGGCAAGACCCGGCGTGAGCTCGAAGTTGTGATCGCGCGATGGTTCCCCAAGCCTGATGTGCTGGACAGCATCACGCCGCTCGGGGCGGAATTCACTCGCCCTGGGATAGGTGCAGTCGCCACTGACCCCGCGAAGAACCAAGGTCCCGCCGAAGTGGCTGATGGCGTTACCTATCCTGGGACAAGTGAATCTCACGGAAGCGCAGGAGGTCAGCAAGGAGCGCCGGCTCGAGTGCAGCCGCTCTCGGCACAGAGCTACCGCGTGGAATTCACGGCCAGCGCGGAGCTTCACGCGAAGCTCGAGCAGGCACAGAACTTACTCAGTCACGTGGTCGCGCCGGGAGACCTGGGAGAGATATTTGAGCGCGCTCTGGATGAGCTCATCGCGAAGGAGACCAAGCGACGTCAGGGCGTCGTGAGTGACAAGCCGCGAAAGCGCAGGCCACTCAAGGAAGGCTCACGACACGTACCGGTCACCGTGGTTCGGGAAGTTTGGAACCACGACGACCATCAGTGCACTTTCGTAGACGAGCACGGGCGGCGCTGCAGCGAGCGGCGCTACGTGACTCTAGAACATGTCGATCCGCATGCGCGTGGCGGTCCGCCCACTGCAGAAAACCTTTGCTTGCTATGCAAGCCCCATAACCTAGACGCCGCTCGGCGTGAGTTCGGCGAAGAGCACATTCGGCGCAAGCAGCGCGAAGCGCAGGCGTATTCGAAGACCGCACAGGCCTTGGTGACATCCGGTTTCCAACGCAAGCCCGTCAACGAGGCACTGAGCGCACTTCGAGCGCGCGGAGCACAACCGGAAGTCGAAGTCCTGCTGCGCCAAGCGCTCGCTTTGCTCTGCCCTCCCAAACGAGCTTTGCCACCCGCTCGAAGCCAGCGCTTGCGCTGACAACTGCGGCGCCGGCGCCCCCGGCGGAGATGCGGACCTGGCGGGCCCCTAAAGGCCCGCCCGCATCGCAGCCCCACCAGTCGGCAAGGCGCCGTCGCCGGCGCGGGCATGCACTCGAGGTTGCTTGACATCCAGCGCCTGCGCGCGTCGCGCGTTCCATGTTGTTCGACAACACCGTGCCACCTCGCATGCGTCGGGATGCGAGGTGGTGGGAGCTGCCCGGCGCACGGCGCACACTCGGCTCAAGAGCGTCCGAGGTGTACAGAACTCGTGCACAACGGTGATCGTCGACCACGGCCGTGGAGGCTACGCAGCCCCAGGCGAAGCTGGGCCGCCAGTTGCCGCTAGGGTTCGGGAGGATGATGAGGAAACCGCATCGGGCCTGTCGGTCCTAGTGTTCGTTAGCCTCGGACCCAACGGCTCTACAGCGAGATCCCGACAGGACTGTGCTGGTCCGTCGTGGTGCCATCGCCGAGCTGGCCGAAGGTGTTGGAACCCCAGCACTTGACCGCGTCGGCAGTGGTCACGGCGCAGGTGTGGGAGATTCCAGCGGCGACGGCGGCGACGCCGGAGCTGAGCTCAGGGACGTTGGTCGGACTGAGTCGTGGCGTCGTGGTGCCATCGCCGAGCTGGCCGAAGGTGTTGGAACCCCAGCACTTGACCGCGTCGGCAGTGGTCAGCGCGCAGGTGTGGACCCCGCCGAGCGCCAACGGAGCGGTCGGTCCGCTGCCTCCGCTGCCACTCATTCCACCGGAACCGCCGCTACCCCCACACCCTCCGGGCAACGTGCAGCCTTCCGGATCAGGCAGCTCGCGCGGCACGCAGGATCCGCTCCGACAAGTCGTCTCCTGGTCGCAGGGCACATCGATGCAGCTGGCGGCCATTGTGATCGGCAGCGTGAGCGGCGTGTGCGGCACGAAGCGCAGCTGCCTGCGCTGCACGATGCAGCCGCCGGATTGCCCGGCGAGCACTTTGTAGCCGTTGTCCTTGCAGCTACCCGGCGTCATCTGGCCCAGGGCCGTGACCGCCTGCACGCCGAGGGCATCACCATCACCGCCGCTAGGCACCAGCACCAGGGACCCGATCTTGCCCGTGGCTGACTCGCATTTGTTGGTCTCGGCGCTGAAGGCACGCTGCCCCACGTCGCCCGGGCGCCCGGCAGCGATCGCCGTGAGCTTCACATCTTTGCAAGCTGGGATGCTCGTGGCGATTTCGAGGCGGATCTCCGTGGGCTCTTGGCACGCGCCGGTGCAGCCCAGCGCGAGCAGCGCCCACAGCTTCCTTGCGCGGCCGGACAGTGCGCCCCTGCGCCCGAAACTGTCCTGCTGGGAGGAGACGCCCCTGCGTCCGAAACTGTCCTGCTGGGACGCCACGTTCGAACGCCTCCTTCGTCTCGTAGTCTACATGGCGCTGTCGCCGGGCACTAGCGCTCGGCGCGACTCATTGCCTGAGCTCGCTCTCTCGGCTGAGCGATAGCTGCGCTGCGGCCGACGGTCACGGCCGGCTGGCAGGGCTGCAGCCTCAATCCGCCGCTACCCGAGCAGCGCCACGGAGCCCCAGGCGAGGGTGGGATCCTCGTTTTCGAAGCGTGTCCAGTGCGGCGTTGGCTTGCTTTCGGCCTTCCCGCAAAAGGTGAACATCCCGCTCAAAGTCTGAGCTCCCGAGAGCGAGCATTGCTCCGTGCCAGACTCGACTCGGCCGTTTTGTCTTTTTTGGGGGGTCGGGACGCTGGGGCGGCGCTGGGCCACTACTCCCGTGCTGGGCCACGGGGCGCGAATGCTTGCTACAACGGGAGCCACGCTCGGATGGTGGCGTTCGGGCGCTGCGCCATCGAGAGTAAGCTCGACCTTTGCTGGTGTGCTGGGCGACTGTTGGGCTCAACGCGGAACTCGGGCCCGATGCCGACACCGCGCCCGGGGACACGCACGCAACGATCCGTCCGGCCGAGAGATGAAGGGCTGATAGGAAGAGGAAGCGCTTCTGCGCATTCCCAAACGCAAGAATCCCAGGGTGGTAGGGCAACTTGGTCGGCACACTGAAGACTTCAGTTGCCCGATTTTATACGGAGCCCGCCCTCGGGGCGGGACCAATGTGTCGGGCGACCGCGATGCTGAGTTGCGGAGATTCGCGCCGGCGACGGGCGTCTTGCCGACTGGATGGGGCTACGCTGCGGGCGGGCCTTTGTGGGCCCGCCACCTCCGCTGCTCCGCCGGGGCGCCGGCGCCGCGCTCATCAGTACCTAGAGTGGATTGCGAACGCGAAACTTTCTGCGCGTGTCCGCATTTTTGTGCTTGACGGACTTTGGGACGCGCGTGAGTCGTTTGCGACGACACGCCGCTCGAGTGCTCGGTGTGCGCGTGAGACTGGTGCGTGATGTCGTTTCAGTTTCAAATCGAATTCGCTCGCGATTGCTTGGCTGAAACGCGAACTGCACGCTGATGGTGACGCCAAGAAAACGCGTGTTACGAAAGAAGCATGGACACTCTCGCTTCACTCAGCGACGAACAACTTCTCGCGCAGCTGCCGGTGCTCCGGTCCAAGGAGCGTCGGGCGAAAGCCGAGGTCATCGTCTACCTGGCGGAAGTCGACCGTCGAAAGCTCTTCCTGCGTGAGGCTTGCTCCTCGCTCTACACCTTCTGCGTCCAGCGGCTTGGCTACTCGGAAGACGCAGCCCGGAAGCGAATGCGCGTGGCGCGTCTGTATCGGGAGCTGCCGCAGATCCTCGACGAATTGACGAGCGGGTCCATCCACCTGACCGGGCTGTTTCTGCTCTCGGGGCACCTGAGACAAGACAATGCGGGTCCGCTACTCGCCGAAGCCCGAGGCAAGACGCGCCGCGAAATCGAGCTGGTGATCGCCCGATGGTTTCCCAAGTCGGATGTGCTGCCGAACATCACTCCGCTCGGAGCGGATCTTACCGGTCCTGGGACCGGCGCAAGCGGTTCTGAGTCGGGTGCCCTTCCTGTAACGAGCCGGCGACCGGATGGCATGGAGCCCGTGGATGACACCACCCCCGAACGAACAGACGCCGCGCGGAGCCGAGTGCAGCCGCTCTCGGCACAGAGCTATCGCGTGGAGTTCACGGCTAGCGCGGAGCTTCATGCCAAGCTCGAGCATGCTCGCAACCTGCTCAGCCACGCCGTTCCACCGGGGAATTTGGGAGAGGTATTTGAGCGTGCTCTGGACGAGCTCATCGAAAAGGAGACCAAGCGACGTCAGGGCGCAGTGAGCGAAAAGCCGCGAAAGCTCAGGCCACTCAAGGAGGGCTCACGACACGTGCAGGTTTCGGTGGTTCGGGAAGTTTGGAACCGTGACGACCATCAGTGCACTTTCGTAGACGAACAAGGGCGACGCTGCAGCGAGCGGCGCTGCGTGACTCTAGAACACGTCGATCCGCATGCCCGTGGCGGTCCGCCCACGGCGGAGAATCTTTGCTTGCTATGCAGGCCCCATAACCTAGACGCCGCTCGGCGTGAGTTCGGCGAAGAGCACATTCGGCGCAAGCAGCGCGAAGCGCAGGCCCACGCGAAAGCTACAAAGGCGCTGATCGGATCTGGCTTCAAGCGCACGCAGGTCAAAGCGGCACTGGAAACACTGCGAAAGCGCCGAACGGAACCCGAACTCGAAGTCCTGCTGCGCCAAGCGCTCGCTTTGCTCTGCCCTTCCAAACGAGCTTTGCCACACACTCGAAACCAGCGCCTGCGCTGACAACGGGGGCGCCGGCGCCCTGGCGGAGATGCGGATGTGGCGGGCCCTCAAAGGCCCGCCCGCATCGCAGCCCCTACCAGCCGGCAAGACGCTATCGCCGGCGCGCGCGCCGCGTCCAGTGTCGACCGACACGCAGTCGCCAGCGCGCGTGTCACGATGCGACTAATTCCGGAGTCGTCCGACTTGCGGGGCTCCCCCGAGGGTGCGTTTCCGTTCAAGATCCGACACAACTACCCTCGCCGACTGCCCACCACCGAGGCTCCTTGGACTCGGCGGACAATCTTCCCTAGCAGCCCTCGGTATTGCACGAACCGGGTTTGTCATAACTCGGTGGGACCCGACCTAGTCCGGCAGTGCCCTTCGCTCGCGGCCGGCTTGCAGCTCGTAGGCGTGGGATCGGGTAGACTCGATGGGTGAACAACGTGGGTGGCCGATGAGGCACCGACTCGCACCTGTGTGGGTGGCGGCTGTGTGCTCCTGCGCCCCGAGTCCTGCCGCTCTCGACACTGAGCTGGATCCGTTCTTTGCGGGCGACCCCACCGAAGGCTGCCGGGCCCCGGGGCAACCCGGCTGCGCCGAGTGCTGTATGCCCCAAGAGACGTACTGCGACATTCAGCGCGTGTTCCCCAACACTCGATCCGAGTTGTACAACTCCACGCGCTGGGAGCGTTCCTGCCCCGCTGGTTGCAGGCCGTGTGCGCGCTGTTCTCGCGGTCAAGAAGAGCGACTCTTGCGATTCGAGCTTCCGCGCAGTTGCGATTGCTCCAAGGCAACAGCTTGCCTGGGTTGGGGTTGTGGCTGCCTTTGTCAGGAACTCTACCACCTCGCCAAGGCCTGTCCGCATTTGGCGGAGACATTGTCCCGCCCAGAGTGAGCACCACACGTGCTGTCACGTTTCTTCGCAGCCTCCTCGGGGCTCGCCCCCGCGCGGCCCTCGTCGAGAGTAGTGGCCCACGCTGCCCCAGGGAAGCGACCCCAAAAAAACACAAACTCACAAAACGTTCCCGCCCGCTCCGGGGTGGGCGACTTGGTCGGCTCGTGGCCGTCGTGAGTTGCGTGGATTCTCGATCCGGCGTCGGACTTGGATGCAGCAGCCGCCCCTGCGACAGGATTCAGAAAGCGTTCATCCCCGTCAGCGCTTGACCCAGAACGAGCGTGTGCACTTCGTGGCTGCCTTCGTAAGTGTAGACGCTCTCTAGGTTGTTCATGTGACGGATTGCGGGATACTCGAGCAGGATGCCGTTGCCGCCTAGAATGGATCGGCAGCGGCGCGCGACCTCGAGGGCTACCTTGACGTTGTTGCGCTTGCACAAGGAAACTTGCTGCGGCAGCAGCTTGCCGCCTTGGCGTTCTTTTAGGCGACCGTAGTGCAGGGCCATGATGTCGCCTTGGATGATCTCGCTGGCCATGTCGGCGAACTGAGCTTGGATCAGTTGCTTGCTGGCGATGGGCACGCCGAACTGCACCCGGTTCTTGGCGTAGTCCAGGGTGGACTCGAAGCAGGCTTTGGCGGCCCCTAGGGCGCCCCAGGCGATACCGAAGCGAGCCTGGGACAGACAGCCAAGGGGGCCCTTGAGGCCCTGCACGTTGGGCAGCATGTTGGCGTTCGGTACGCGGACCTCGTCTAGAACGATTTCACCGGTGACACTCGCGCGCAGGCTCATCTTGCCGTGTACGGTAGGAGTTTCGAAGCCCTTCATGTCGCGCTCGACGATGAAACCTCGAATGGACTCCTGTCCGCCGTCTTCCACTTTGGCCCAGATGACGGCTACGTGCGCGATGGGCGAGTTGGTGATCCACATCTTGGTGCCAGAGATGACCCAGTCGTCGCCATCCTTGCGTGCACGGGTGAGCATCGAGCCTGGGTCCGAACCGCTGTCGGGCTCTGTCAAACCGAAGCAGCCGATCAGCTTGGCTTGCGCCATTTCGGGCAGGTACTTCTTTTTCTGTTCCTCGTTGCCGTAGGCCCAGATCGAGTACATCGCCAGGGAGCCCTGGACGCTGACGAAGGAGCGCAGACCGGAGTCGCCATAGTCCAATTCCTGCAGGATCAGTCCGTACTGCACTGGGCTCATGCCCGCGCAGCCGTAGCCGGAGAGGCCCGCCCCGAGCAGGCCCATGTCGGCGATTTCTGGAACCAGATCCAATGGGAATTCGCCTTTCTCGAAGAGCTCCCCGGCGCGGGGCAGGTAGCGCTCGCGGACGAATCGGCCGACGTTGTCGCGAATCATCCGCTCTTCTTCGCTGAGATGGGCGTCCAAGGCCGAGAGGGCAGCCAGGCTCAAGGGAGGCTTCGACATGGCCGCCCCATACCACGGCCAGCGGCGCCGGGCCCCTGACGAAAGCCGGGAAATTGGGCCCATGGGGCGAGCCTCCGTTAAGCCCGACGAGAGCGTTTCCGATGCGTATGCGCCTTGTTTTGCCTGTGGTGGTCCTTCTTGGGGCGGGCGGTTTCGCGCTCACGCCCTGGGCGCAGCTTGCGCGTCAGACCGTCGCCACGGTGATCGCCAAGCGACTTGCCGCGCCGGAGCTGCAGCAGGGTCACGCCGAGGGCAGTGCCCGCGCGGCGAATCGGACGCGCAAACGTTCCGGTCAGGCGCCCTTTGATTTGGGCCAGGTGGCGCCCGACGAGCGCGGCGATTGGCCTAAGCCGGACCCGGCCGCGCTAGAAGCCCTGGACCAGGAGCGGCCCGCGCCGGATGACGGAGCAGGCGACACGGTCGTCGTCGCGCACCAAGGGGCCGTCGCGGCGTTTGACTATGAACTGCCGGGCAGTGACGTCGATCCCGAACGCAGCCTAGTGGCGATCGGGCGGGAGGTCTTCGTGCGCGCAGCACCCTCCTATCGTGCTCGCAAGATAGGCTACTTGCGCACCGGCGCGATCCTGCGCCGCAGTGAAAAGCCCGTCGGATACAAAGCATGTCCGCAGGGTTGGTATTCAGTCGAGCCCGAGGGTTACGTCTGCGTCGGCAAGTACGCGAGCTTGGACGTCACGCATCCTCTGGCGATCGCTACGGCGCGGCGCGCGAATCGAAAAGCCGCTCTGCCCTACGAGTACGGGATCAGCCGCTTCCCGACACCGCCCTTCTACACCAAGGTCCCTTCACCCAAGGAGCAACGCCGGGTCGAGCATGATCTCGCGCGTCACCTGACTCATGGCACGGCGAAGGCCTGGAAGGACGCACCTCGCGGCCCAATCCCCGAGCTGCTCGCCAACGGTCAGCCGAGCTACACCTGGGGTGGCGGGCGTCATTCGCCGCGTTCGATCTACACCGGGCGTGGATTGCCCCAGAGCGGCTTCGCGATGCTCTCCCTCTTCGAATCCGAAGGGCGTGCTTTCGGCTTCAGCGTTGATTTGGACGTGATGCCCCTCGACCGCATGAAACGCGTCGTGCCGAGTAAGTTCCGAGGCGTCGCAATCGACGCTCAGACGCCCCTACCTGTGGTTTTCGTGCGCTCTCGGGCGGCCTTCCTGCTCCAGGGCGACTTGCGTAAGGGGCTCGAGGCCGAGCGGCGGCTTCGTTTTCGAGAGGCCATAGCCATCACGGGCAAAGCCGTTCGCGTTGGCGGAGTGCGCTACCTAGAGGTCCGCGGAGGGGGCTACCTGCGCGATGAAAATTTGGTGCGCGTCAACCCGATGAAGAAGCGGCCGGGTTGGGCGAAGCCAGGGCGGACTTGGCTCAGCATTTCGATCTTGAAGCAGACCCTGGTGGCCTACGAGGGCGTGACGCCGGTCTACGCGACCCTGGTCAGCACTGGAGCGGCCGGACTCGGCGATCCCAAAAAGACCCACTCTACGGTTCGCGGGCAGTTCCTGGTTCATACCAAACACGTCACGGCAACCATGAGTGGGGATGAAGTCGGCGATGAGTTCGATCTCCGGGACGTGCCCTACGTGCAGTACTTCACTGAGGGCTATGCGCTGCACGCTGCGTACTGGCATGACTCTTTTGGCAAGCCGCGCAGCCACGGCTGCATCAACTTGTCACCCCTGGACGCCAATTGGCTGTTCCATTGGACTGATCCTCCCGTGCCGGACAGCTGGCACGGCGCCATGACGCTGCGCCAAGGCACGCTGGTGCACGTGCACCCTTGAGCCAACGGCGTCAAAACGTTTGGGAGCCGGGCAGTGTTGAGGTTTGGGGTCGCGCTCTGGGGCGTCCCTGGAGCCCTAATCTCGCCCTGGGGCCAGGAGCAGCATGGTCTCCCCGTGGGCGGGACTGAATCTTTGCGGATGGGCGTTTGTCCTGGGTCATGCTTCGCGCGTCACGCATTGTCTGGCCCGGCATCACCCTCGCACTTGCCTGCTCGAAGCCGCCCGCGCCGCCGCCAGCCCAGCTGCCTGCATCGTCGCCCGAGGCTGCTCCGGTTGTCGCGGTGCCGTCGGCGGGATCCGTGAAGCCGCCCCCGGCGCGTCCGGCCGTCGCCCGTCCCGCCGTCGATCCCAATTGGCGTCAGCGCTGCCGGGTGCGTAAGGAATTGGCTGCGCAGCAGAGCGGCGCCACGCTGGCGCCGGATGGCCAAGACACGCGCGCCTGGGCCGACGCTCAGATCGAAGCCTTTCTTGATCCCGATGCTGCAGAGCGAGCAGTTGGCAAGCTGGTCAGCCGCGCCATTGGCGCGCTTCACCGCCGTGACTTTCCCGCCCTGTCCGCACTCACCGACCCAACCGCCGGCATCGGGTTGAGCCCATCCAAGGGCGACGGCAAGCGGTTTTCCACGCGCTACCTTGCCGCGTGTGGCTCTTCGTCGGCAGTCAGGCCTTGGGAGGTCGATACCGGCGCCGATACGCTGCCCCGGCTGAATTGCGCTGGAGCGTTCGATCGGATCTTCCTGCTGCATTCCAAGCAGCTCGACGCAAGACCCACGTACAACTGCTTTGCCAGCCGGGCCGACAACAATGGCGCGTCGCTGATCCACAGCGGCCTGGCCGACCGCATCTACGTGGAGCTCTACACCCACGAGCAGGTGTGTGGCCCCGCTCCGCAGCCGAAGACGAACTGCTACGAGGCGTGGCGCAGCCTATGGCTGGTCTTCGCTCAGCGCTCGAGGCGATGGGCGCTCGACGAGATCATCAGTCACTATTGGGGGATCTAGCTCCCTGTGAGAACAGCCTGGCGACTGGGACGGCCGACCGCTCACGCGCGTTTGTCCATGAAGCGGGTCACGTAGCCACTCATGGAGGTGGACTCGCCCTGCACCCGTTTGAGGGCGACCGCGATGGGTTTTGCTGAAGCGGCGGGGCTGACGACGAGTTCGAACGCGTCCGCGCCCTCCTTGCCGCTGTCCTGCCAGGTTCCCCCCAAAGCCGCACGCAACGTCTCTCCAACATAAGACCCCACGAGCACCGCCACACGACGCGCCAAGCTAGGGTCCATGGCCTGGCTCTTGGCGGGCGCAACCAGGGCCAAGAAGGAATCGACTGCGGATAGCGACGCGATGGTCCTGTCTAGGGGGCCATCGGCATGGTCGGCGCAGAAACGCGCCACGACCGAGCGCGACATCGCGCGCCCCAACCGCTCGATCATGCGCAGCGTAGGCCAGGTTTCCGGGTCCCAGGGGCAGGGCGGAACCTCAGGGATGAGCATGCGATGGCTCCACGCCCGTGGTCGAGAGTGGGTCGAAAAGCCGAGGTCGTTCGCTTGGGGCAGAGGAGCGCCGTACATCATGCGCTGCTCGACCAGCTGAAACGGGTGCCATTCCATTCCCGCGCCCAGCACTCGCGCGTCGTTGGGTGAAGTGAGGGAACCTCGCCAACTGAGCTCACCGCATTGGCGCAAGGTCTCGCCGAAATACGCGCCGGCCAGAAGCAGCAGCGAGTAGTGGTCCGACGCCATTTCCTTGGGTCGACGCGGACTATAGAGCGTGGCCAGGGCATGGTCGAGTCGAGCCAAGCTGCTCAGAGACAAGTCGTAGGGCGCGAAGTCTCGGAATAGCGGCACACGGGTCAGGAAGGTCGCGCCCACGGTGCCCAGCACCATCAGTTCGCCGCCGCCGCGGTGTGCGACCTGCGCCAGCGTGTCCCGGGCGAGGTTCTCCAAGGTGACGATCGCTGGCGCGAACTCGGCGTCCGCGACCAGCATCTCAACGGGCTCCCAGGGTGAAGCCCCCGCTGGCAAACTGTGGCCGGGGATCACGTTCTCCAAATCCGTCAGGGCGATGCCGAGGCCGTCAATCTTGGGGGCGAGCGCTCGCGCGAAGCTGGGGTCGGCGCGGTTCAAGCGCAGCCAGGCCTGTTGGGCGTCGTGCACCCGACACAGCTGGGCCGAACCAAGCGCCAACGCGGCCAGGGCGTTGACCGAGTGGGGATCGAGATGCAGGGCACGCAAGGCATCGCTTACCGCCACCTGGCTTCCTTCGGCGCAAGCGTGGCCGAGGGCGCGGGCGGACATGAGGGCCGCCGTTTCCGGGCCGGTACCAAGATCTCCGGCTAGTAGCTCCTGAGCGCGCTCCAGGTCCTTGCTGTCGCCCTCAAGCGCGACCCTGGCGAGCACCGCTACCAGTGCGGCGCGCGCCCCCCCGGATGTTTCGTCATCGGCGAACGCGCGTTCCGCCTGGATTCGAGCTCTCTCGATTTGCCCTATCTCGAGGAGCTGTCGGCTCACCGCAGCCCGAACTTCCGGGTCGAGCAAGGGCGCGGATTCCATACGCTCCAGAAGCGCAAGGGCCTCTCGATCCCGGGTCGCGCGATGCAAGAGCCGCGCGTAGAGCAGGGTGTGCTCCGCCCCCAGCGGGGCGGGTAGTGCCTCCAGCGCGCGCAGCGCCGCACCGAGGTGGCCCGAGTCGGCCAGCTCGGCAATCTCGAACAAGCTGGTTGGCAGTGCACGCTCCACGACTGCCGGTGGTGGGCCTGAGCGAATGCGGGGGTTCGCCTTTTCCGGCTCAGTCACCGGCACCGGTGTCATCTCGCTGCTGTTCGGGGGTGGCGCACTCGAGCGCCTCGGTGCTTCGACGATTTCGACTCCAGGGGGGTGTTCCGAGTAGCTGCCGGCCCGTGGGGATTCCTCTGCGTCATCCTCTTCCGGTGCGTAGCTGGGCGTGGGATCCGGCGGCGTGCTGATCCGCGGCAGCCTGCCCGCCCGTGGAATGCTCGGGTTGGACAGCCGTGGGCGATGTGCTCCGCTCGAGCGACGTGGGTTGGCTTTTTTTCCCGGAGCGTCGAGGGTTAGGACTAGGTCGGCTAGCTTGGGATCGGGGTTACTGCCCGGGCCCGATTTGAAGGGCGGTGCCGAGCGCCGCACGGGCCGGCTGCTTTCGGGCCGCTCGTCCGCGAGCCGAAGCCAATGTGCGGCCTCGGGAAAGTAGTCCACGTTCTTGAGGACTTCGCGCAACCGGGTTGCCGCTTGGGCCCGGGTCACCCGGCCCAGTTGGAACAGAATGCGAGTGGAGAGGTAGGCGACGGCCTCGGCGTGGTTCGGATCGGGTCCCACTTCCGCCAGCTGCTGCTGCGCTGACGCTACGTCCCCGCCGTCGAGTGCTTGCTCGATGGCTCTCAGACGCGGGGAATCGAGCGGACCGCCACCCATGGACACCCGAGTTAATCAGGCTCTGCCCGGCCGGGTCCAGTCTGCCGGCTATTGCAGCGACTTCGCGCAGCGGAAGCCGATGGTCGGGGACCGATTGTCGGGATCTGCGCCGTAGCGAAAAGATGGGCGTAGCCAGGTCGTGGAGCCGCTGTCGAAACCGCCGCCACGGATGACCCTGCGCTCCCCGGTCTTCGGCCCGGTGGGGTTTTCAACGGCTTCGGTCGAGTAAGGGCCCTCGAAGTCTTGAACCCACTCCCACACATTGCCCACCACGTCTTGGGGCCCAAAACGGGAGCTGCCTGCTTTGAACGACCCGACAGGAGCGGTGGCGCCGAATCCGTCACTGTCCTCGGGGAACAAGACTTTCACGGCGGCGCCGGACTCCTTGGCCCACTGGGCACATTCCTTGTCGCAGGAGTTGAGGTGTGCAGCCCCTGGGTCGTCGTCGCCCCAGGGGTAAATGCGACCATCCGGTCCGCGGGTAGCAAACTCCCACTCCGCTTCCGTTGGCAGACGCTTGCCCTGCTTCTTGCAGTAGGACTCGGCATCCCGATGAGTTACGCAATTGATGGGATGGTTGCTACGGTCCGCAGCGCCTTCGTTGCAAAGCGGTGACCAGGCCTTGCGATCTTTGTCGGTGATGTTGGGCCAGCGAGCCTCGCGACCCGCGCGAGGGCATGCACCGCGTTTGCTGCATGCCAAATAGGCTTTGCGAGTGACTTCTGTCTTGTCGATGCAATAGGGCGATAGCTTGACGTTGTGGGATGGTTTTTCGTTGTCGGCAGCGTTGCTGTCGTCGGACCCCATGAAGAACTCGCCGCCCTTGATGCTCACCATGTCATCCGGGCAAGTTGGGGGTGGCGGGGTGCTCACCAGGGGAGCCGCCGATGCCGCCAAGGCGGAGGCTGATGAGGCTGCTGCGGTGGCATTGTCGCTCTTGCCTCGAAGGAAGAACACGACCGCAGCAATGGCCACGAGGGCGCCTACCCCGGCGAGAGCGAAAATCGCTCCCCGTCCGGAACTCCTCCCAGAGGGCGTCATCGTAGACGGTGAGCTCGTAGTCATGTTGACCGGCATGGCCGCCGGATCCGTGGCCACGACGGTTCTATCCAGCGCCATCTGCTGGGTGGGCGCGACTCCCCGCCCGCTGCGTTGCTCCTCGCTGAGCGACTCGACTGCGGAACTCAGGGCTGCCACGAAATCGCCGGCGCGCGCGTAGCGCGCTTCCGGGGCAACTGCGAGTGCCTTGGCGAACACCGCTTCCACCGCGTCCGGCACAGCCATGCCAAGGGCGTGGGGAGTGGGGCGGCGTTCTTTGCTGCCGGCGCTGTAGGCCAACTGGATCAAATCGTCGCCATCCAGGGCGTTCTTTCCTACGAGAAGCTCCACGGCGACCAAGGCAAGGGAGAAGACATCTGTCCACGGCCCAGTGGCGCCGTAGGAGCGACTAAATTGCTCTGGCGCGCCGTACTGGGGCGTGAAGGAGGTGATGTTCGTGCCCGTTTTGGCGAGCGCTGCCTTCATTTGGGTGTTGTCCGTAATCAGCTTGGCAACGCCGAAGTCGAGGAGCTTCACGGTGATGCCTTCGCTCCGGGGGGCACCACCCAGGATGAAGATATTGGCCGGCTTGATGTCGCGGTGAGCGATTCCTCGCCCGTGGGCAACGTCTAGCGCCTCGCCGGTTGGCGCGATCACGGCGAGGGTCTCGCGCAATGACCAGGGGCCCCGCTCCTGGGTCTCGATGATGGCGTCTTCCAGAGAGAGCCCGCCGAGCCACTCCAAAACCATGAAGGGCATCCAGCGCCCCTCCGGCGTCGTGTAGGTGCCGACGTCTCTAGCCTGCACGATGCCAGCGGACTGGCTCGACAGCTCGGTGAGCAGCGCGCCTTCCTGAATGAAGGCTTCCTGAAGGCTCTCGCGCTGGTCTGCGGGTGCGTTAGACAGTTCACTGAAGAACTTGATGGCGACGGGCTTCTTCCAGATCGTGTGCATCGCCCGGTAAACGACGGCAAAACCGCCTTCACCGACCATCTTCTCGATCAAGTACTTGTCGGCGACCGTCTCGCCTATGATTGAGAGGGGATCTCGCTCAGCCACCCGTGTCCTCCGCGCGAGACCCTAGCCGAATAACGCTGTCATTGCCTGTTTCAGGCATGTTCTGGTCCCAGCAAGGCGCCGCGCTGTGCCAAGTCGGCCAGTAGCTCGGCAGTCCCGGCCAGGACGGCTGCATCCAACGCTGTACCCTCGGCTTCGCATGCCCGGATGATTCCTTCGCGTAGGGTGCGTTTGTGCTCCAGAGTTTCGGTCAGAATTCGCGCCGCCAAAGGAGACAAAGCCAGGTAGCGCACCTCGTGTTCTGGGTTGCGATACACCAGAAGCGTGGTGGCTATCTTCTGCGGTGGCGTGAGGTCGGTTTCGCTCTCGCTGAGCAAGTGCAAGGCCCAGTCGTAGTGCATCAGCTTGGCGGCCTCGATGAAGCGGAGCCCGGCGTCCAAATCCAGCTCCTCGGGCTCGACGCTTTCTGTGGCAGAGAGCATGGCGCCGACCACGATCTGCACGTGTTCATGCTCGGCCAGCTGCATCATGTAGGCGGGAACGCGGGGGTCGGCCTTCCAGAGTGGGGCGCAGAAATCCAACAGCTCGGTTATGGAGTCTCGTAGGTAGTGGGTGCGCGGGCCGTGCTCGCCCAAGAACCGATCGAAGTATTCTTCGAACACGGGACCCAGGCGCGCCATGGTGCGTGGAATGGACGCCCGCATGGCCTCCCACAGATTGCCACGAACCAGATTGCGGTAGACGAACAGCCGCTCGACGCTGCCCTGTAGCACATGTTCTACATCGGCCTCGGTGACGCCGTGCCGCTCGAGCCACTGACGCACTGCTTGCTCGTCGCCGGCGTCAATCTCCGCGCCGAGGCACAACTCGGCCATCGCGGCTTCAAGCGACGCCTGCACGCGCTGCCTCCTGAGCGTCTGGCTTCCGAGATGCCAAGGCGCGCTGGTAGGCGGCCCTCAGCGTCGCGACCTCCTCGAGTAGATCCTCGAGTGGGGGGATCTCGTTGTCTCGTTCCAGCAGGACAGGTACGGGCCCGACCCGTTTGACCGTGAATTCAAGCAACTCGATGACCGGGTTGATGACCGGAGCGCCGTGGGTGTCGATGATCAACCCCGACTCCGCTCGGAAGTGCCCCGCGATGTGCAACTGGGTCACCTTGTCCAGAGGCAGGCTGGCGATGAATTCTTCGGCGTCGAAGCCGTGATTCTGCGCGTTGACCCAGACGTTGTTCACATCCAGCAGTAGACCCGAGCCACTTTTTTCGAGGATCTGTGTGATGAACTCGGCTTCGGGCATCTCCGGCCGCCCGGGGTGGGCGTAGTAGCTGATGTTCTCCAAGCTCATTGGGAGCTTGAGGGCGTCTTCGACCCGCCTCAGGCGATCCGCGACGCGCTGAACGTTGTCGCTGCACAGCTTCAAAGGCAGCAGGTCGTGCAACACCAGCGGACCAGCGGTGCTGAAGCAAAGATGGTCCGAATGCCACGGCGTGTGTACCCGCTGCAGCTCGGTCGAGAGTTCTCGCAAGTACTCTGGCGGCGGCGGATCGATGGCCCCGAGAGACATGGTCAGCCCATGGGTGACGACCGGGTACCGCTCGCAGATTTGTTCGAGCGCGGCGGGGTACCAGCCACCGCGTCGCATGTAGTTCTCCGGCGAGACCTCAAAAAAAGCGACATCGAGAGGCGGGCCGTCGACGACTTCTTCCAGGAAGTCCCAACGCAGCCCCAGTCCGACGCCGCAAAGATCTCGCTTCATGATTCCGGGCCCCAAGTCCCGGATCCGGCGCGATTCTCGCGCCGAAACCGGTGACACCGACTTTCCGCTCAGCCGCAGGTGCCTGCGCCGCAGGCCATCTTGGCGCCGCCGGCTTTCTTGGCGTGGGGCTTTTTCTTGGTCGTTGCTTTCTTCGTCGTGGTCTTCTTGGTGTCGGCGGCCTTCTTGTCTCCGCCACAACCGCCAGCGCCGCAGGATGCCTTGGCACCGCCGGCCTTCTTGTCCGTGGTCGTCGTCGTCGCCGCGGGATCCTCGGCGGCGGGAGTGGCAGCTGCGTTGTCCCCTTCCGTCGTCTCGGCAGTCGCCGCTTCCGTCGTCTCGGAGGTTTCTTCTTCGGCTGCAGCCATGTCGGACGCTGCGGGGTCTGCGGTCGCCGCGGGAACTTCTTCCGCTTCTACGGGACTCTCGGCAGGCGGCGCTGCGCCTCCGCATGCCACGGCGCCCAGAGCGGCTAGGGTGGCTGCGATACTGGTCATGGTTAGCTTCTGATTCATGGACTCGCTCCTCTTGAGAACCGACTTTAGTACGAGCGGGACGGTCGGTCCGATCGAATTCTAGCCCCAGAACAATCACCGGGGCACACCTAGCTTACGTGCGACGTCGGCTGCGGTTTCAGCTTTCGCCACTCCGCTCCCGGGCTGAGGCCTATTTGGACGCCAATTTTGCGTTCAACTCGAGTTCTATGCGGGCTTCTCGGCTCACCCGGCGGCCGATCAGCTTGTCGTCCCCGGGTGTCCGTCGGCCCGTTTCGTCACGGGGAGCGATGTCGTGGGCGGCCAGTTCCAGGACAAAGGGCCGTCGGGTTCGGATGCTTGCGCGGACGGGCGGTGAATGTAGGTCGGCGTCTCCGCGCCAATGGAACACGACTTCCAGCGAAACGCGCTTTTCGACTCGGTATCCGTTGAAGGTCACCGCACCGAACGCCTTGAGTCGGACGCGCCGAGACTCGGTCGCGGTGTTCTGTCCATCGCCGGAGTCTGCCGCATCTGCGCCAGCGTCGCGCACAATCGGAACCTTCACTTTGCGCCCACCGGCTGCTGTGTCGGAAGTGAGGTTCTCGATGCGGGTGATTTTGAAGCTGGCCCATCGCACGCGTTCACGTTCGGCCTCAGGCCGATTGGACCCGACGTTGAGCCAGCTGCGGGCGGCATTGGTCGCGTCGCGCAGACCTGCATCCCCCGCTTCGGTCATGGTGATGGAGGCGACGTCCATCGCGATCGTCCCCTTGGAACGCGCCAGATCGTTGAGGTTGATTTCGAGCTGGCCGCGCGCAACTCGCAGTTCCCCGCGCGCCGTCAGCGCTCGGGTCTTCAAGCGAACTCGGGCCGAGGCGCGCTCCTCGACTTGATAAGTGGTGCGCTTGCTGGGCGACTGTTTGGCGGAGGGCGCCGCGTGCGCGGGCCAGGGCTCCGTCGGCTCGGGAGGGGGCGGCTCCTTTTTGGAACATGCCGCCAGCAGCGCCATCGCCACAGCGAGTGAGAGCCTCAATGCCACACTCCCGCGCTCACGCCCCAACCGAAGTAGCGTTTGGCACCGTCGATCGCCGAAGACACGCGCCACTGGGTTCCGTCTTCGAACAACCCGAACACCGTCCACGGGAACAACTTCAAGTCGAAACCGAGGGTTCCATGCAAGCGCGGAGAACCCCGTTCGAATCGGGTGGGCTCGCCGTAACCACCTCCGCGCACCTTCAGCCAGTGGGGAACGATCTCGCTTTCGATTCCCAAGCGCGGGGAAACCGTGACGTCTTCCCCGGAGCGGTCCACTCGACGTTGCAGGAATGACTCGACGCCCACGCCGTTCTTGACGGGTCCAGTCACGAGGACGGAGCCACTGACGAGAATGTAGAAACGCCGCATCGCCTCATAGCGTGCGCGCAGCTTCCGACGCACAGCGTCCCGGCGGCGCTCCAAGGCAAGCTCGTCCATCGCCTCTTCGGTCCCATTGGTCGCGTCTGCGGCGGCCGCGGCGGTGGTCTCGTCTTGCCGCTCCAGGCGGGCGCGCGCCACCGCGTACTCTCGGCGTCGCTCTCGCTCCCGGTCCCGCCAGGCCAAGTGACGCTCGAAGGCCTCCAAGGTGCGCGAAGGATCGACCCAGCGTGGGTTCAGGGGCCGGGGTCCTAGCTGGATCGCAACACCAACGTTGAGGTCCCAGGGGAGCGTGACCTTTTCTGGCAAGTAGAAGGCCTCGGCGCTGGTGGGGTCTCCGATGACGCGATCCCCGTTGGTTGTGTTGGCCGCATCGCTGCTGGGTTCTCCGGTCAGAACCTCACTTCGCACTGCGGCGCCAACTCGGAAGCGCTGGTTGTGCGGCGCCCACAGCGTGCCCAGCTCCAGAGCCGCGCCGGTTGCGTTGAACAACTCTGCGGGCTGCCCCGGTGCTGGGTTTTCGTTCTGCACGAGCAGCCCCGTGCCTCGACTACCCGCCCCCACGACGAGCTGGCCGTCAAAGAAGCGTCGCGCAATCTGGATACGTGCGCCGCCGAACAGTGCGAACACTTCGTCCAATTGCAGACCGGAAGAAGCGTCGTCGATGCGCGTCAAGCGGTAGCGTTGAAAGTCCAGGGAGATGCCAAAACCCCAATTGCCATCCTGAATGTGCCCGGCGACCGTGATGAAGGCGAAGCCCGTTTGGTCGGAGCGCAGCGCGGTGCGCTGGCCGGAGTTGTAGAAGTCCGTGCCGCTGATGGCGCCAGGAAACGTGAGGCCCAGTCCGAGGTCGTAGTCGAAATGATCGAAGGAGTAGGGCAGCCGAACAGCGGGCGCTGCGGGGTTCTGGGAGCTGCCATCGACTCCCTCCGCGATCGCCACGTACGCGCCTGCCATTCCCAGCACGCGGCTGCCCGCGAGCACGACGCCTTGGGTCAAGTCTACACGGTACTGACTGGTCGTGAGAGGACTATCGTTGGGGCCGAGGGGCCCAGCCGCGGAACCAGACGTCGACCACAGTCCGGCGCTCAGTAGCGCGACGATGGCCGCGCGTCTGCCCTTCACGGAGTCGCGCCCTGGCGGCGCTCCCGCGCCATTCTCAGTTCTGCGGTCAACACACCCATCAAGATACCAACAGCACCGGCCGCGAACACAAATAGCATGGGTCCAACCAGGGAAAACAGTGCGGCAATCCAGGTCAGAAACACGAAGGTATCTCGCTTGAACAAGGGCGCGATCTTCGAGTACAGGCCGCCATCCTCTGCGGTGCTTTGCGCGGACAAGGGATACTGAAGCAAGTCTCCGGAACCGATGCGGATCAAGTAGCGGTACTCGATGGCGCTGACCGTGACCCCGCATAGGACGGTCACGCCGCCGGCGAGCAGATAGGCCCAATGGGAGGTCGTTTGATAGAGCCCAATGGCGGCCCCCGCGAAGAAACCGTAGTTCGTCAGATCATCGCCGACCGTATCCAGCCACTGCCCAGCGAGGGAGCCGCGATGGGTCACCCGACTCATCTCACCATCACAGCCGTCCAGAACGCTCTGGGCCTGGAACAGCGTCGCCGCGACGAGCAGCGACAGATAGTCGCCGCGAGTCGCGAGCACGGCGCCGGCGAGCCCGACGGCCAGGATCCCGACGGAGACCTGATTGGGCGTCAGGGGCGTGCGGACCAGGAGCCGACTGATCGACAGCGAGATGTAGCGGTTCAAGTGGCGGCTCGTCCACCCGTCTTGGGGCTTGCGCAGTGCTCGGAAGAGTGCGCGCTCGCCCTGGCGGGCGGTCGCCGCATCCCGGACGTCCAAGGGCCCGAATCCGTAAGGAACGTCCACGTGCAACGGCTCCGCGACCAAATCTCGCGTCTGCCCTGGGGCCGGCAACCCGCCCCCTGCGAGCCGCGATAGCAACTGCCTTGGCATCAGGTAGCTGGCAGGTACCGACACCAGTGCCTGGCGCTCCGCTGCCTCTTCGAGCACGGGAATCTTGAGGCGCGCGTCGTGCAGCAGCTGCGCGGATACGCCCGGTTCGAGCACGACGCCCTGGGCGCCCGAGGTCTGGGCGTCCAGGGCGAGCCGCAGCGCGAGGGAAAGCCCACCGACTCGTCGCGCAGGATCTGCATCCGTTCGGCGCAACACGAGCGCCCACTTGGGCTTGTCGCTGGAGCCGGACTCTTCTTGCGCCGCCATCTTTTGTTTCCGGGTCGCCAGAGAGCGCCTCGCTCTCGCGTCGCGCGGTTAGCGCGACTCGATCGAGCCGTCAACGAGCGACGCGCGCGAGCGTCGGTTATAGTCGCGCCCGTGACCTACCGTGCTGAACTCGCTTGTCTTGCTGGATGCGCTGGCAGCTACCCCGTAACTCAACCGATCTATCGCTGTCCCAGTTGCAGTGGCCTGTTGCAGGTCGTGCACGACACAGATGCGCTGAAGACCAAAACTGCCGAGGAGTGGAAACAGCTGTTCGACGGCCGCTACATGAAAACCACCTGGCCCTATGGCTCGGGCGTCTGGGGCAAGAAGGAGTGGGTCATGCCCACGGTGCCTGATGACCTGATTGTCAGCACCTACGAGGGTGGCTCGAATCTCTTCTGGGCTGAGCGCTACGGGAAGTCCATTGGTCTCGGCGACCTCTGGGTCAAGCTGTGTGGCAATAGCCACAGCGGTTCTTTCAAAGACCTGGGTATGACCGTGTTGGTTAGCGTCGTGCGCATGGCCGTACGCGAAGGCCTGAAACTCAAGGCAGTCGCCTGCGCTTCGACGGGTGACACCAGCGCCGCCCTCGCGGCCTATGGCGCCGCGGCGGGGCTCCCGGTAGTGGTGCTCTTGCCCCGAGGCAAGATCTCGACCGGGCAGTTGGTACAACCCCTCGCCCACGGGGCCCTCGTGCTGGGACTGGACACGGACTTCGATGGTTGCATGAAGATCGTGACCCAGCTGGCTGAAGAAGGGCAGGTTTACCTGGCCAACAGCATGAACGCGTTGCGGCTGGAGGGGCAGAAGACCGTCGGCATCGAGATCACCCAACAATTCGACTGGGCGGTGCCGGATTGGATCATCCTTCCGAGCGGGAACCTCGGCAATGCGTCCGCCCTGCATGCCGGCTTCGAAATGATGCGCGAGCTGGGGCTGATCTCGCGGTTCCCGCGCTTGGTCATGGCCCAAGCTGCAAACGCGAATCCCCTATATCGAGCGTACGTTGCCAAGGAAAAGACCGTGGTGCCGATCGTGGCTGAGCCCACTCAAGCGACGGCGATTCAGATCGGCAATCCGGTTAGTGCGCCCCGCGCTGTGCGTGCTCTAGAAGCCATGGATGGCATCGTCGAACAAGCCACGGAGCAGGAACTATCCGATGCGGCTGCGCGAGCGGATCGAACGGGCATGTACACCTGCCCCCACACCGCCGTCGCGCTTGCAGCCCTGGAAAAGCTGGTGAAGCAGGGCACGATCGAGAAGCATCACAAAGTCGTATGCATCTCGACGGCCAGCGGTCTGAAGTTCACGGAATTCAAGGTGCGCTATCACGAGGGCAAGGTTCCGGACGTCGCGTCTAGATTGGCAAACCCGCCGATGATGCTGGCGGCCGACTACGGGAAGGTCGTGGACGCGATCAACCAGCGCCTGGAAGACGGCACGGGATGACGCGAAACCCGTAAGTCACAAGACGAAACGCGCTGGCTCGAATATCGAACCAGCGCGTCCGAGCTCGGTGTAGGAGGCCGGCTCAGAAAGTGACGTGGGCAGCGGCACCGCCACCCGTGGGTCCGATCACCGGAGCTACGCTGAAGCGCGGGCCACTGACGAAGCGCTTCTTCTTAGCGGCCTTTTCGTCGGAATCTGCGCTGGTTAGGAGCACCACACCGGTGACGCCCAGGGTAATGGCAACGCCGAAAGCCATGTCGGCGATCAAAGCGTTGCGCTCGACGTCGTCCGCGGCATCTGTCGTGGGCTTGTCGTTGAAGTCGCTCTTGGCGCTCAGGGCTTTTACTCCGAAGAACGTGCCGACCAGCGCGCTGGCACCGGCGATGCCCAAGGTGACGTAGGCGGGCACCTTGCTCTTGGATGATGCGGGCGGTGGTTCCTCGGGGGGCGGTGAGGTCGGCTCCGGCGGTGGCTCTTCGCCCGGCTCCACCGGCGCCTCTGCCAGAACGAGCTCGACAGAGAGCTCGGACTTGTCGCCGGCCTTCACTTCAACCTCACGCTCGACATTCTGGTAGCCGGGCGAGCTGATTGCGACCGTATGCTTGCCCGGAGGCAGTTTCACAATCATGGGCGCCTCACCCATCTGGGGCTGCCCATCGATCATGACCGTGGCGCCGGCGGGCGTTGTGATGATGTTGACCTCACCGACTTGCTTGCCCTTTAACTCGTCGAGCCGTTTCTTGGCATCGCTGACTTTTTCGCTGCCGGCTTTGTCCTTGCCAGGGTTGTCCAGGAACTTCTGGTATGCGGCGGCCGCCTCGTCCTTCTTGTCCTGCTTGTCGAGGGCCTTCGCCATCCAGTACTCGGCGTGAGGTGTCGGAATGGCGTCGTAGGCTTTCTTGAAAGCGTCGTAGGCGTCGCCGTACTTGCCGGCCTTGTAGGCTTTCTCGCCCTCTCCGTATGACTTGCGGGCCGTCGCCTTGTCCTTGGCGCTCGGCTTGGCCGCGGCGGCCTTGCCTTGAGCCGCTGCCGGGGCCGGGGCGGTCACGGAGATCAGGGAGCCAGCGACAACGGCGGCACCCAGCACAGGAAAACGCATAAATAACGAGAAGTTTTGCATGGACCAGCCTCCGCCGCGGGATCCGTCGGTCGCGGCGATACGAGGCTAGACCCAAGGTGGAGTCTGGACAAGCCCGGTTTGGATATAGTCTCCGGAAAAGCCGGGCTCAGGCCCGGAAAGTGTCCACTTCATCATGAGTTCGCCTCCGAAGACCCAATCGGACTTTCCCGGAGCTGGCCCCGCGGAGCCGCGCGTGCGCACCTTGCCGCCTCCTGAATGGGTGGGGCGGGAGGGGCCGCGCTCGGCGGTGTCCTTGCAGCTGGAGTTGCTCACTCAAGATCCAGCGGTTGCTCGCCGCACCGGGCCGCGTGCGGAATTGGCGTTCTTCAGGGCTCGGGCCCGCGCTGCGCGTGCCCAGAACGACGCTGACTCCGAGCGCCAAGCGTCCGCCGCCCTGGCTCGCGCGTTGACCCAGCGCGGCACCGGCTTGGACGAGGCCATCAAGCTGGCGCGACGCGCGCTGCTCCTTGGCGACGATCCCACCTTGCGAGAAGAGTTGGCGCAGTGGCTGTCGGCGGTCGGCGAGTCCAGCTTGGCCGCGCGGACTCTGGAACCCCTGGTACGCCAGAGCGCTGCAGCGGCAGCGAAACTCACCCGCATGGGCGTGCTTTTTGGTCGAGCCGGAAACGCTGCCGCCGCGGCTGACGCTTTCTTCGAAGCCGCCCGTGCGGACCCGACGGACTCCGCGGCTGCGGAGTTGTTGGGTGGACTCTCCGCGTGGGCGCCTGACGACGTCTCGCGAAGTCGAGCTGCGGGAGCGTATCTGGAGGGTGCTCGTCGGAGGGATCGCGCCAAGGACCGCGTGGGTGCTTTCGAGAACCTCTTGCGCGCATTCGAAATGGCGCCCCACGAACCCATAGTGGCGGAGAAACTGGCTACGACCCTTCGCGCTCGTAGCCGCATTGGCGCAGCCGATGAGGTGTTGCGGGAGCATGCTCGCGCTTGTGGCGAGAGTGGACGCGCGGTGCATTTGGAGCGATTGCGCCACGCTCTGGATGCGTCGGATCTCCCCACGGCGCTAGGGGCGGCATTCGACGCCCAACTCGACGCCGATGGGAGCGCGGGGCGCTTCGGCGCCACGCCTGATTCGGCCGCGTCTGCCTTTGCGGAAGTGCTGGCCCGTGGGGGCCTGCACGAGTTGCTCGCGGCCCACGATGAACTGACTGCCTCTTCCCTCGATCCCGACGAACGGGGGCGGGCCTATCTGTCCCTCGGCAAGTTGTACGAGGAGACCTTGTCCAGTCCGGATCGAGCGTTGCGAGCGTTTCGAGAGGCGCTTCGATTGTCACCGGGTATCGAAGAAGCTCGCAACGCATTGCTCGAGCATCGTCGGGGAAGCCTCGACCCATGGGCGGTTGCGGACGCTCTGATCTACGCCGCACTGCACCACCCAGGTAAAAGGGAAGCACTGACGCTGCTGCGCGACCTGGCACACATGGCGGAGGTGGAACTCGAAGCCCCGCGGCTCGCGCACTGGGCGACCGAGCGCCAGCGCGAAGTCCAGCCCAGCGCAGAGCTGGCCGCCCAGGCCGACCGGTTGCTCCCTCAGGCTGAAGCCCTCGAGACGGCCCTGCAGGAGGCCGAACAGCTGCTGAAGGAAGCGTCGGATTCGGAGCGCGGCGCCGCCGTGGAACGAGTCGCGGAGATGCTCGTTGAATGGCCTGAGCGTCAAGATGACCTGGAGGGCTTGCTACGCCGGCTGGTCCGCGCTGATCCGGACCGCACGGAACGTCGGCTTCGCTTCGAGAAGTCCCTGGAGCGCAGCGGCAACGACGACGAATTGGAAACGCTGTTGAGGCGCTGGCTGGCGCAGCCTCCTGCCGGATTCGACGTCGAGCGAGCACGAGTCAGGATCGCCAAGATCCGCTCGCAGCACGGCGATCTTCCCGGAGCGTTGGAGATACTGGATGCTTCCCTAGAAGAGCCGGCCGCCCACGCTCAGGCCTGGAGCTACGCCGTGGTGCTGGCGGCGCGACGTGACGATCCCGTGCGTCGCGCTCGGGCTCTGTCGCGGCTCTCTCAGCCGCTGTCAGCGAGCGTGCGGGCGGTTGCACTGGCCGTAGCCGCGGAGGCGCTGCTAGAAGCCGGCGATTTGGACGGCGCCATCTCGGCGTCGGATCAAGCGCGCCGAGCCGATCCTTCCCTGGCGCGCCCGGTGGGCGTGCTGGCGGCGGTGGCCCTGCGTCGGGGGCCGAGCGAAGAGTCCGCAGAGGCAATCGACCGCGCCATGGGGGTGATCGTGCCCCGACCCGCGTTGTGTGAGGCCTTGGCCGAAGCCCACGAGGCCCTCGGCGACCCGGTGTTGGCGCTAGCGTGGACGCAGCGCTGGCTGGCTCTGCGACCCGGAGATGCTCGTGCTGCGCGCACGTTGCTCGGTCGGGTAACGGAAAGCGGCGATGCGCGACGGTTGGCTGACGCACTCTCTTGGCTACTCTCGCAGCCGGAACCCCTCCTCGACATGGCACCCGCGCTCGGGGCTGCACTGCTGCGTTTGTCGGAGCTCGACTCCACCCGAGCGGCGGGGATCGCGCGCCGCGCCGTGGATGTTCTTGGACCGAGGTCGCCGGAACTGTGCGAGGTCGTGTTGCTGGTGGCCGACGCGGCGGAAGAGCCCGGCTTGGCGCTGACGGTGTTGGAGCGTCGCATCGCAACCGCTGGCGATGATGGAGCCCGGGCGGAACTCGCTTTGGACATCGCAGCGCGCAGAGGCGCCGTCGGGGATGTAGACGGAGCGCTGCGTTCGTTGGCACGGGCTGCTCGCTTCGGTGCCGAGTCGGATCGGGTGTTGCAGGCATTGGAGCAGAGCCCGGAGGCTCGAGGCAGCGATGGCGAGCTATGCGCTCTCGAGGCTCGGGCTGAGGCAACGGCTCGGGCAACCCCGGCGGTCCCCCTCGAGGCAGCGAAAGCCTTCCGCGAACTCGGTGCAGCGCTGTGGGACTTGGCTGGTGACGTAGAGGGAGCCGTGGCTGCTTGGGAGCGCGCCGCGGACCTCGACCGAGAACGCGGGCCCGCACGCTTCGCTCGGGATCTGCTGTCCTTTGCGGGGCACGTGGAGGCGGTCAAGCGCCTCGAAGAAAGCGCGGTGCGCATGGAAAGGCCCCAGGACGCATCCCGCGCATTTGGCACCGCGGCCATGGTGGCGCTGTCCTCGGGCGACTCGGCGTCAGCGTTGCGTCTCAGTATTCGGGCTCTGGATCTCGATCCCTCGCGGACGGACGTGCTTGCCATTGCGGAGCGCGCCACCAGCGCGGCAGATCTCGATCAGCTCGAAGCCATCTACGACAAATTGTCCGATGCTGCGTTGGGGCGCTACGGGGAGCGCGCGGTGCACTACCGTGCGTCCCGCTTGTTCGAAAGACGTGGCCACCCGAACCGTGCGATCCGTCACGCTGTGAAGGCCTTCGAGGCGGTTCCGACGGAAGGTGTCACCTACGTCGTCATGACCCGATTGGCTGGGCATGTGGAGGCTGCCGGTGAGATCGTTCGATCTCTGGAGCGGGTGGCGAACAAGCAAACCGACAAGCGCGAGCGCGCCGCCTGGCTCCAGCGAGCAGCGGCCCTGGCCGGCGGCGGCGAGGAAGGTGCTCGTCAGCGCATGGACGTGCTCCTGCGCGCTCTGGCTGTGCGTGGCGATCGCGAGACGCTGCGCTCCCTCGGCGAAGCAGCACTGCTGGTCTTGCGCACTTCGCCAGATTCTCGAGATGTCGTCGAAATGCGCATGCGCCGCGCTTTGGAGGAACTGCTCAGCGGCTGCAAGGGCCCTGAAGGGGCGCGCACGGCAATCGTCGCTTCCTCGATTGCTCTGCGTCTACTGAACGACGGAAATGTGGCCTTCTCGGCCCTGGACCGCGCCATCGATGCAGACGCGGACATCGATGAGTTCTCGGATCTGGCGAATCAAGCGCAGGAATTGGCGGCACGCGAGATTGCCGCCAGGGAATGGTTGAGCCGGGTCCTGGAGCTCACTACCAAAGAGTACGGAAAACCGGGGCGTGAGTTGCTCCAGTTGGCTGCCCGCATTGCCGCTGAAGTCGGCTCCGTGCGAACTCAGGCAGCGCTCCTGGTCGCCCTTGCCGAGCGCTTCCCAGATGATGCGGACTTCGTTCATCGAGCAACCATCGCGGCGCAATCCAGTGGTGAAGTCGAGCTGTTCGATCGGGTGGTGGCGGTTGTTCCCAGCGCAGCGCGGATCGCCAACCTGATCCAGGAAGCGGATACTGCCCAAAAGCAGGGGGAGCACGCCGAAGCGATCGAGGCGTTGGAACGCGTCAAGGGAGACCCAGAAGCTTCAGAAGCAGAATGCAACGCAGCGCGCGATCGCCTACGCCAGCTGTATCCGACCGCGGGCCGGCGGGATGAGCTGGAGCAGCTACTCATCGGGGAGCTGGAGCGGGAGGGGCTGGACCCCATCGAGCGGGGCAAAGTGGCCCAGGAGCTGGCCGCGCTCGTGGCCGCGCGCGGCGATCCCGAGCGCGCCTTGGCGATCCTGTCTCGCATGGCCGCCACCCTCGGCGACCAGCGCAGCTTGCTGGAAGACATGGTCACCCTGGCACGGCAAGGTGGCGACAAGCGGGCCCAAGCGGACGCCCTGGGCAAGCTCGTCGAGCTGCTGCCCGAGGCGGAACGGCTGACGACCCTGAGGGAGCTCGCCAACCTGCTCGGAGAACTCAAAGACGAACACGGCGCACTGCTGCGGCACCGTCAGGTGTTGGAACTCGATCCCAAGAATTTGGCCGCGCTGTCGGCGTTGGAGCGGGACGCCGAACATCGAGGCGACTGGGAGGCACTGACCGCGCTGCTGTCCCGCCGCGCCGGGCTCGCGCTGCGGGTCGACGATGTGCGGCGGATCCGTTTGCGACGTGCCAGCGTGCTCGAGCAGCGCTTGGGGCGGCCGGACGAAGCCTGTTCCGAGCTGGAGGCGTTGATTGCCGCCACCGGTGACAACTACTCGGTGCTGCGAGTGCTGGCGGATCTCCACGAGCGTATGGACGCGAGCGCCCGCGCCGCCCAGCTGTGGATGCGAGCGAGCGCTTGCACGACGGACAAACGGGAAGCCGCCGACGCCGCCCTGAGGGCTGCCCGGGCCGAGCTTCTAGGCGGGGACGCAGCCGCTTCACGACGCGTGCTCGATGGCATCGAAGCCTGGGCAGAGCCCACGAGCGAGCTGCTTCAGCTGCGCGTCGACCTGGAGCGCACGTCCGGGGATTCCATCGCACTAGCCACGGCTCTGGACGAACTCGCATCGCTGTCCCCGGGCACGGCTCAGGAGCGGGCCAGGCTGCTCACGGAATCCGCCCGTGCCTTTGATGCGGGGGCAGAGATCCAGGAGGCGGTGGCCCGGGCGCAGCGTGCGGCGTTGCTCGCGCCCGACGACGGCGAGTCTCAACTGACCGCTCGCTGGCTCGAATACCGGGTTCGCGGAACAGGTTCGGCCAACGACGCGCGCGTCACGGTTGCCGAGCTGCGCGGAGTGGACCCCGAAGGGCTGAGTGACGATCAGCTGTCGTTGCGCGCGTTCTTGCTGGCGGAGAGCTTGGACGTTGCTCTGGGTTCTGGGGCGGGAATGCGAGAGCTTTCCCGAGCCCAGGCCGAGAGTGGGACGCAGCCCCTCGTTGCCCTTGGCGTCGCGGAGCGCTTGGCCCAGGGCGGCGAACCTGCTCAGGCCTTGGACGCATTCGATATCGCGTTGTCAGGAGATCTGCACGGCTTGCGCACCCGCGCCCGAGTCGCGCTGTCCGCGGCGCACGCCGCACACGTCGCCGGGGAATTGGAACGTGCGCTCAAACACGTCGAGGTGGCGGCCTCGGACGAGCGCACCCGGGAAGCGGCTCTGGCGCTTCAGGTGGAGCTCGTCAACGATCAGCGTCTGGTTCGCGACTCGGTGCGGCACCCACGCCGGCCGGCATCCAGCGCGCGGCTGTTGGGTCGCGCCCCGGCCAAGCCTGGCGCCCGCGTGGCCGTCGAAGAGCGCATGGACGCGGCGCAAAGGGCTCGAGATGGTCGCGCGGAGCCCGATCGGACCAGCCAGCTATCGGCACCGCCCGAGCCGTCCCTGATTCCCCGCAAAGCCACTCCGCCGCCCAAGCCGAAGTCATCGGCTTCGATCCCTGCGCAGCCCTCTGCATCGCCGCCTCCGAAACCGGCATCGCTCTCGTCCATTCCAGCGAAGCGCTCCCCGACGCCGCCGATGCAACCGCGCGTGGAGAGTCCGGCGCCGGTCGCGGCCCAGCTGCAGCAGAGCATTCCGCCGACGCGGCCCTCCCCGCTGAGCGACCGCCCGCCCCCGCAGGAGGAGGCCGTCGAGTCTCCGCCTGCCGCGGCGATGGAGCCAGCCCAACCGGTGCCCGAGCAGCCCGCTGTCGACGAGGTCGAACTCGGTCGTCGCCCGTCGCGCGTTTTCCCCGCGGTCGGGCGAGCCGAGGAACATCTATTCGCACTGCTCATCCAGGGGTCCATGGATGCGGGCATGGAGCTGATGAACCAGCTCGAGAACCGGGCCTCCCGTTCCCACGACCTGGTCAGCATCGCCAGGCGCGTCGCCCATCTCGATCCGGGCAACCCCGACCTGGTCCGCCGCTTATTCGAGGCGGCGCTGGCGGATCGCGATGTGGCCTACGCTCGAGCGATCGAGCACACCCTGCACTACCTGGATTTCTCCCTGTCTCCGGTCGCTGTTCCGCCCCTCGCAGACCAGCCGGAAAACCCCGCCGGAGTGCGTTCCTTGCTGACCCGGGAGATCCAGAGTTCGTCTTCTGAAGCCCTCGCGCTGGTTTGGGAAGGCGCGTCCCATGTGTTCCGACGAGATCCGAGCAGCTACGGAGTGACCGGGTTGGAGCGGATCCCCCTTGGCGCGCCGTCACCTTTGGGTCGCGTCTTCTCATCGACGTCTCGGGCGTTGGGGCTGGCCCGAACGCCGATCTTCCAACGCCGCAGCGCCGGGCCAGTGACGGTGAGCGTGGCATTGCTCTCCCCGCCCGCGGTGATTGTGTCTGGGAACGTGACGCGCGAGTCCTTGGACCTCTCGTATCACGTTGCTGCCATGTTGGCCGGTACGCTTCCGGAGCATGTACTCTTGTTTGGGGCGCCCGAGGCCCAGGCTCGAGGTGCGCTCCGAGCTCTCGAACTCGCCTTCGGTCACCCCGTCGATGAAGATCCGAAATCCCTGGCCAGCGTGGCCAACCTGGCGGAGGTGCTGTGGGAGAGCGTTCCGCCGCGATCCCAGCGCCGGCTGCGCGAGCTGTGCGACAACAAGGCCACCACCGACTACGCCGCCGCCATGGCCAGCGCGCGCCGGGTCGTGCGCCGCTTCGGGTTGTTCGCCGCCGGCGACTTGATGGTTGCGATTCGCGAGGTGATCGCCGAGGGCGGATTGCCTGATGTGGATCTGACCCAGCCCGGGGCCCTGCGGACTCTGGCCGCGGAGCACGAGGCGGTGGCGGATCTGCTCCGCCTTGCGACCAGCCCCGAGTACGCCCATGCCCGCTGGCAGGTCGAAAAGCTGCGCGCTCGGCCCGGCAGCGGGGGATTTGCTACAGTATGAATGTGCTCCCCCGCTGCGAGGTAGACCCAGCGGCGCGACAGCCATGTCAGACCCCAAAGCGTGCAAAATCGCCTGGATCCGCACAAAAGGCCCATGGCACGCCCGTCGCTTAGAGGAGGGGTGATGGCACGTGTCCCAGCCGGCAGCCCCCCGCCCCGGAGGCCCGAATTTGGGCTGACTCGGGCTTCGGGCCGCCGCCCAGATGGGATCGTTGCCGCCCTCACGCTGCTGTTCGGTGCGGTCGCTCTGGGCGGCTGCAGCGTCGCCTCCGAGGATGATTCGCTGGCTGGCACACCTCAGAACCAGTGCGAAGTGGCGTCGGATTGCGGCGGAGGGGGGACCTGCCGTGCCGGCACGTGCGTCGCAGAGCAAGGTCAATTTTCCACGGTGATGTTCGAAATCACGGCGCCTGCATCGGCGACGGAATTTTCCGGGGTGCGCTTCTTGAAGACCCAAACCGGGCTGGCGTTGGGCGGCGACCCAGAGCTGAAACTCGAGTTGGATGTCGTCTCCACCGTGAAGGGGACCGTAGCCCCCACCCGCGGCAGTCATCAGAAAAGCTGCAGCCTTGACTATAACGGCGGCGCCACGGTTCCCGTCAAACTCACGCTCACCCCCAGCGAGCGACTTCTGGGCTTGCCAACTCAAGCCTACACGACCAACGCGGAAAAGGTCGGCAGCGAGTTTTCCTTTGAGCTCAAGATGCCTGCGGGTCAATACGACGTCTACGTCGAGCCCGACCAGGACTTGGTGGCCAAGGGCAACAAGAGCGCTGCTGGCCCTTCGAGCTCTGACCCCTGCACCGTCGTGCCGCAGTTGTTCAAGAGCGTCACCATCGAAGCCGGCTCGGTCGCACTGCCCCTGGTGTCGCCACCCCCGAGTCAGTTGATTGTCGAGATCGAGTGGACTGCTCCGGGCACTAGCGTGCCAAGCGAGAACGCCCTCGAGAGCCTGGATGGCTGGAGCGTGGACGTCATGGATCCGGCTACCGGTCGCGTCCTGTCGGCGCCCGCAATCGTCAAACCGAAGCTCGACAAGGACGGAAAACCGAACCCGGACTGCCCAGACGCCAAAGCGCCATTCTGCGCAAACGTGGAATACGCGCCCGTGGTCGGGGAGGGGACGGCGGCCGGCAAAGAGCTGGTTCGGCTGCGCCCCCCGGATGAGGTGTTGGCACCCACGATCGTGCTGGAGCGCGCGACCCTCGACGCCTTCAGTGTTGGAGAAGGCGTCATCGATCAATTGGACGGCGTGCCTCAGGCCGTATCCATCGTGGGCAGTTTCGTCGAGACCGGCGCTGGCAAGCTGGTCAAGGGCAAGACGACCCTGAAGTTCGTTGCCAAGAAGCTCGGCTTCCTGAATTCGGGTACCCTGTTCGCGTTCGAGCGGAGCGCAGAGGCCAGCGATGGAGCGTTCGGTGTCGACTTGTTGCCGGGCGAGTACGACGTCTACATCGTGCCACCTCCAGGCTCGGGTTTGGCACAGACTGTACGGACCCTCGAGGTCGGTAAGCAGCCGCTGCAGCAAAAGGGCAAGACCCTCACTGTCGAGGCTGCATCGGACTTGGCGGGGACGGCGCTGTCACCCACTGGTTCACCCCTCAACGGCGCGCCCGTACATGCGATTCCATCACCCGTCGACATCGAGCCCCTGCTCGTGGCTGCCGGCACCGCGCCTCTGAAGCCCCAGGCCGTCACTGCCGTGGTCGGTTCCGACGGCAGCTTTGTTCTGCAATCCGACCCCGGGACCTTCGATCTCTCGATTCGTCCCGAGAGCCAAAGCGGCTTCGCGTGGTCGGTCCGCCCCAACGTTGCGGTCAACAGTCCCCTGCACGAGTTGGGAGAGCTCAAGCTGCCGCTGCCGGTCGCATACAACGGTACGGTGAGCGTTCCCGGTGAAGTCGTCGTCCCCGGCGCCCTCATTCGCGCCTACGTGTTCATGACGGACCAGGGCTATGCCGACGACCCCAAAGACGCTCAGAGCGTGCTTCAGGTCGCGGAAGCCCGCGCCGAAGCGGATGGGACGTTCACTCTGCTTCTGCCCGCCAAGCTGAACTAGCCCCGGACCAACAGACTATTAGCCTTGGTTTTCCTGCTCCTGGCTCTTCGCCCCAGGGTGTAATATTCTGTTCTGTGTGAAGCTGGGCGACGGTGATTCGGACGACGGCGCGGATCTCGCGTCGGCTCTGCACGAGGTGTCGAATGCGCTCACGGTCGTCGTGGGTTGGCTGGAGTTGGCTCGAGGCCGCGCCACCAACCACGATGCCGCCGCTGCGATCGAAGTTGCGCGCACTCACGCAGAACTAGGGCGCCGCCTGGCGCGCTCGGCCCTGGGCGCCGAGTGCCCGGGAGATCCGGAGCGGGATGCGAGCGATCTTGCACTAGCCGTGGCCCGCGCCGTGGAGCCGCAGGCGGCGGGCAAGGGCGTTCGAGTGCGCGTGGAGGCACCCCGGGATGCCGAAGTGCTCCTGCCCCATCCCAGCTCCGCCATGGAGGTGCTGCTGAACTTGCTGCTCAACGCCGTAGCCTTCTCCCCCGACGACAGCGAAGTCTTGCTGGAGGTTCAGCTCGTCGACGACGACTCCGGCTGCGTGCAATTCACTGTTCAAGACCAGGGACCTGGCGTCGACGAAGCTCGCGCTTCCACAATCTTTCAGGAGCGCCACTCCACTCGCCCCGGTGGTGTGGGCCTCGGCTTGCCGCATTCCCATCGTTTGACCGAGAGCCTGGGAGGCCAGCTGCGCCTGGGCGCGTCGGGCACCGGGGCGTGCTTTCAGCTGCTGTGGCCGACCACGGATACTCCCAGCGGTGCCCGGCATGTAGCACCGCGTCGCGCCTCCCTCGATGGCATGCGGGTCGCCGTGCTGGAAGACGACGCTGCCGTCCGTGCGTTGCTGGATCTCGGCCTGTCCTCTCGCGGCGCAAAGGTGCACTGTATCGACTGTGCGGAGGACATCGAACACCTGTCGGATATCCACGTTGCCTTGGTAGATTTGTCGCCTATCGCTGGCGACCCCACAGAAGCGCTGAATCGAATTGCGAGCAAGGGTGAGTCAGTTCGCATGTGGCTGATCAGCGGCTCGGCCAATCGCATCCCCGACGCCGTGGCCGAGCGCGTGCTCGGCTGCATCTACAAGCCCTTCGAGCTGACGGAAATCGTCGAACGCCTGTCCGCTCAGGGTGACGAAACCTCGCGCCTTGTCGGGTAGGCGCGCACTGCCCTCCGCGCTGGGTTGAGCTCCAAAAACGCGCAATGTTGAGCGCGCCCTCAGCTTATCTAGTCGATGATCTTGGCGCGGCGGTGGAAGCGCCCAACCAGGTTCGGATCCGGGGTAAGAGCGATCGCCGCATCTTCTTTGCCATCGTAGTCGAAGAGGCTCAACACGTGGCGGATGGCGGCGAGCCGTGCGCGCTTCTTGTTGTTCGCTTTGACGATCACCCAGGGGCTGAAAGAGGTATGGGTGCGGGCGAACATCTCCTCTTTGTAGCGGGTGTACTCATCCCAGAGCTCTTGGGCGCGGTCGTCCACAGGGCTGAGCTTCCACTGCTTGAGAGGATTCTTGCGGCGTGAGTCGAAGCGCTCTTGTTGTTCCTGCTTAGAGATGGAAAACCAGAACTTGATGATGTGCATCCCATCTTCGTAGAGCATGTGCTCGAACTCGGGCACTTGCCGGATGAAGGTGTCGTATTGAGCGCGGTTGCAGAACTTGTTGACCGGCTCGACGACAGCCCGGTTGTACCAACTGCGATCGAAGAACACGAGTTCGCCCGGTTTGGGCAGTTGCTGCGTGTAGCGCTGGAAGTACCATTGGCCCTGTTCTTCTTTGGTGGGCTTGGGCAATGCGACGACGCGCAGGGCGCGGGGATTGAGATGTTCGGTGAAGCGGCGAATGGTGCCGCCCTTGCCGGCGGCGTCTCGGCCCTCGAACAAGATGGCAATGCGCTTGCCGTGCTTCTCCGTCCAGCGTTGCAGCTTGACGAGTTCGACCTGAAGCAGGGCGAGATCCTCTTCGTAGCGCAAAACGCCCACGACCTTCTTGAGATCCACCTTTCGGGAGCGCAGGAGTTCGATCAGACCCTCTCGGGAAGTGACGCGGCGCAGGTCGGATTGCGAAAGTCGCTTGCTGGCGTCCTTCGACTTTGCGGTCACCAACTCTTCTTCCGTCTCTGCGGCCACTACGCCAGCCAGGACTTCTTCCGGTTCACCCGCTTGCGCGGTTTCCGTTAGGCCGCCGTTTCCCTTCGATCCCATCCTCGTCTCCTCCTGATGCGGAAGCGATCAGTATACACACATGCGCTCGATCAACTTGCACGCGGCTGCGGGTTTTGGATCTGGCAGCGAATCTCCGCACGGGTTGCGCGCACGCATTGATGAATCGGCCGGAACGCGCAAACTTCACGTGATTTCGGAAGCGCTTGAATTCGTCAAGAGGAATCGACGGGCTTTTCGTCCGCCTTGGCCGGTCGTTCCCCACGCGTTCCGCACGGCCGCATCGACGCGAGCGTGAGGCGTTCTATAGCGCGCAGCAGTAGCCTTGGGTTACTGAAGGCCAGGACACGCAAGTTCCGCTCACCGGTGCGTTGGCGTGGCAGTAGCGAAACTTGGGCGGTTTGCCCGCCAGTGTGCGGCAAGGCTGCGGAGGGACACGGCTAGACTTCATTACATCATGACGGTGATGCGCCTTCCCTGTCGACGCCAATCCCGCGCACTCCGGTCCCTGCGGCGCCACTCAGGGGCTTCTAGCTGCCAGCGCGTAGCCCCGCCCACACGGTTTCGAGGGCCGTAGCGCACAAGTCTTGAACTGAAGCGGGGTCGAGGGCCGCATGCCAAAGCGGGATCCCGAAAAAGATGGCGATGACGCTGGCGACGGCGCGGTCGACGTTCACGCTCTTCGGGACCGATGATCAATCCTAGGTAGGTCGCACACACCAAATCGCGCGCGCTCACTCCGCCAGCTTACCGTGGTGATGGGCAGCCAGCCGACTCCCACCTTGCCTCGCAACGCTCGCTTCGCTGAGCTGTGGGCGGTTGGTAAAGGGTGACGCGTGCCAAGCAGAATTGATTGCTATCCAGACGTGAGGTGACTTTTTCGACGCTACCCAGCGCACCCACCTCTCGCCGGAGAGTGGCCAGCCTGCCGTGCTCCAGGGCAACTAGCAATACATGTTGGCCTGAGGCTGCTTGATGCTCCATGTACTTGACGAACTTGGCACCGCTCGAGACGAAGAGCACAGCGTGGTTGCCAGTGTAGAAGTTCTCGCCCTTCCAATTGAGCTGATAAGCGACGAGGGGCTGCTGCGCGTTAGTACGACTAAGGTAGAACGCATCCATCACGGTGCGCTGGCCATAGTGGGGTGCCGAACGCGGCAAGTAACTGTTGGCAAGCCACAGGCCGAAGCAAAGACTGCCGACTGTCGCCGCCGTCAGTATCCAGCCACGCCACTTCGGGATCGCGATCATCAGCGTCAGCGTAGTCGCGACGACGGTCGCTACAAGCACATGCAGACCGAACTCCAAGTGATCCGGCCATGGGCGACGGTAGTTGTAAGTGAACAGCTGCATGAACCGTGTAGGGCCATCAACGCCTCCGGCTGAGCCATCAACCGTTAGATCGTAGCCAACGCGTGCGACCAACACGGCGCCGCCGATGGCGAGCACTCCGAGCGCGCTGTCCGAGCGTCCGTTCAGCTCGGGCCTGGCGAGCTCCGCCGTTTTCGGTTGAAAAATGCGCGAGAGGAAGACCCCGATCAGCGCTGCCACCGGTGGCACCGCCGGGAAGATATAGTGATGGAACTTGGTGAACATTGACGACACCAGGGCGAAAGCGAGGACGAACCACGTCAACAAGAAGTGCGATGTCAGTTGTGCTCGAGGCGCTCCACGTTGACGGTTGGCCGCAACCAGCAGCGCCGCTGGCGCGAGCCCCACCCAAGGAAACAGCGCGTAGCCGAGCTGCCAGACGTAGTAGCGGAAGCTGACGTCGATGCCCACGTTCGTGTCGTGCAGATGCGAGAGCGTGCGACTGATCATGTGGCGTAAGACCAATTCATCAATGAACAGCCGGCCGTGTCTCGCATGCATTGCCAAGTACCAAGGCCCGACGGCCAGAGCGACAATCGCCAGCCCTCGCACCCAATGCAATCGCCACAAGTCGCGCCAGCGCCCCGCTGCTGCGAGCGTGATGCAAACCGTGCCAAGCGGGAGTGCGATGCCGACCAATCCCTTGGCTGCCGCCGCCACGGCTGCGAGGAGCCATGCTCCGGTCAGCAGAATCGATCGGCGACCTTCCTGCCGCTGCAACGCAGGCAACAGCGCCACCAATACTCCCCCCCACAGCGCGGCCTGAAGCCAGGGTTCTAGGGCCTTGTGAGCGACGGCCACGGAACGGCAGACAGGCTGTCCTGCAAGGCCGCAGTTGCCGGGCGAACCAGCGAGCAACTCATCCGCGTGAAAACGGACGCTTGACCATGAGCCTCGCAAGTCGACTTCTATGTGCATCGACAGGAGGTTGAGAAGCTGTGGGACGACGCAGGCCAGCACACCAGCCATCACGAGGTGACCAAGATGCAGGCGAAAGCATCCTCGCCCGAGCCTTATCGAGGTGGCCCGTACCAGCTCCTCGGGTGGCGTGTTGAGGGCAAGAATGAATAGGCCCATCGAGCCGCAAAGCGGTCCGACGAGGACCATGTCGGTCACGGCCTGCTCGGAGATCAGCAGCCACTGGGGCGCGGTCCAAATCGCCAACCCGGCCAAGAGTCCCGCCCAGCGACCTACGGACTGCGCTATTGCGCGGTATAGAATTGTACTGCCCAGCAAGGCCAGCAAGAATGACGGCATTCGGAGCGCCCACTCGGGGTTGGCGAGTTGACCCCAGTCGCCGTTGAGCATCGCGCCGGGGGCGCTGCGCACGCCGAACACTGACATGGACAATGCCTGCGCCCAGAACGTCAGGACCGGCTTGGACATGAACCAACTTTGGTGCGCCCACCAGGTAGAGATGAAGTCGCGTCGCGATAACATCTCGCGAGCTACTTCCCCGTAGTGAGTCTCCCACGGATCAGTCAGGCTGAAGCTCCCTAGGCTGGGCAATGCGACGGTACACGCCAACACCACCAACCAGAACCCGTGTCGGCGATGAATCGGGCGCGCTGGGCTGCCGTCGCGGATGCTCCACATGCCGATGGCTCGACCGAAGGAGAACACGCATGTAGCGGCGAGGATCGCCGTGGCCGGCACGAGCACGGCGCTTGCCCAGGGCGGCAAGACACCGTTTGTTGACGAGACCACGGCTACCCAGAACGACGCGATGCCACCCAACGCCCGGCGGAGCGACGGACCGGTCTCGCGGGCTTCCACCTGGCGTGTGCATGCCCCGGTCGCTGCGAATGCCCCCAGAGCGTGAAGCGTAGCGATGCACATCAGCACCATCGCGGCCAATCCCCAGGCTGCGGTGAACCTCCAACCTACGTTTGCCGCCAACAAGAAGAGAATCAGGACTGCACATGACAGCGCCACGGTTGCCGCGAGTAAGCGTGCCCTCCAGCCATGCAGCGGGGCTGTCGGGATTGCGGTATCGTCAGTCGGCACGGCGTTCATGACAGCTACTCAATTGCGATGCGGCCGAGGCGAACGCGGTTTTGACCATCATGTTGCCCGCGCGCGACCGGTAGGCGGCGACTGTCCGAACATGGCAGCACGCCGAAGCCCGCAAACACCGAGTACTGTCCCGCTGTGAAGTTGGGGGACAACTCCACTTGGACGCGCTCTGCGATGAAGTCGCCGGTGCGCCAGAGCCCGAAGGGGTACTTGGCGAACTCGCGATCCTCGCGCGCATAGCGCGTTGGCGTGTGGTCGATGTGCAGGAATGTGCAGGCGCCGCTGATGGGTCCCTTCAGCACGCGATAGTAAACGCTAATGCGAAATCGCCGATTCGAGACGGCACCCGGGAGGCTTCGACCCTGGGAGTCCGTCAGGTCCCAACCCAGCAGCGCAACCCGGCCGCCGATAGTTGCGCCGACTGGGTGCTGGGGCATGGGCCGCCGAGCCAGTACGACCTTTTCGAGAGGGTTTTCGTTCGCCAGCCCAGTCGGGAGCGTGTTTGCGCCCAGCAAAACGTGGCCGGAGCGTGTTCCGACGACCGGTAGGTTTTTCCGCTTCCGCTGTGCGTTTCGATAGGCCGCGTTGAGCTGTGGTAGTTGGTCGCTTCGGAAGGCCAGGTATCGCCGCGCCGACGAGGCGTTGAGCCAACCAACGGCGTCGACGGGGCGTGCCGCGACGAAGTCGCTTGCAGAACCAGCATAGGCTGCCGAACGCGAGCTCACACCCAGCAAACCGAGCAGTTCCTTGCTCTGGGCTAGGCTTCGGTACCGCGTCAGGGCCTCGCGTGGCGACACTTGCGCAGCGAGAGGCGCGTAGACGGTCCAACGCAGGATCCCGCCCGAGAACAAACAGCCTATCATCACGCACACCCCTCGCAGCTTGTAGTGATTTCGAACCCAGCCGTGCGGCAAGAGCAGCCCAAGTAAGCAGGATGCCCCGAAGATCGCGCCGGCAATCGGCGTCCAGTGGCGAGTCGAAGCTCCCGCGGAGGCATGCAGGCCAGACACGTCCGGCAGGAACGGCGTGAGTAGTTTCTCTGGCAGTCGGTCAAGATCTCGCAGCAAGACGGTCAACACCGCCACGGTCAAGAGCCCAAGTAGCGGCAGCGCCGCGCGTCTCTCTTCCAGATCTCGGAGTGCCATTGCGGTCAAGCCCGCCAGTGCCGGTGACGCCATGAATGTGAGGGGACCGAGTCGTCCCGCGGTAAAGCTATGAGCTGCGAACGCACCAATGGTGGTTAGGGCCAGCACCGCTCGTAGTTGGCTGCGTCCGCGAAAGTTTTCGGTTGCCTCAGCGTTTTCTGGAAACGGCGTCAGCACGATGGCCAAGGCGAAGGGAAGGACAGCGCTGAGTGGGAACAGCGCGTGGCCCAGCTGGGAAAAGACTGCGTCAAAGGTGGCGTGGCGGACCGCGGTATCCAAGACGATCGAGCCCAGCAGGCGGGACGTACGACCGGGCGCGGCGACCGTCAGCGCGCCGGCTGCGACGATTGCGGCGATGGCGCCGACGGCGATGCAGGCCAGACCCAAGCGGGCCCCAAGGCGATCGCGCTGTTCTGCGTCCGCGCGACAGAGCAGCCACCCGCCGCCCACTGCGAGGGTCGGCACGCTGATCCCAAACAGCAGACCGCGATCCAACACTGCGAGCCCACAGCAGATCATGCCGAGAGCCGCAGCGATTCCCCGCCGGCTCTGGGACATGAGCGGGCTCATCACGGCAAGGGAAAGCGTGGCGACGCTGATTGAGACCAGCCCAGTGGTGACGATTTCACTGCCCAGGGTTCGCGCTTGCACGAAGTACAGCGGTGTCGCGACCAGCAGCAACACGCCGTACACCGCGGTCCGGACGTCCGCGAAGCGCGCCAGCAGGAGCCCGAGGGCGAGGGCGCCAAGCAGTCCGAATGCCACCAAAGGGATTCGTGGTGCTAGTTCGGAGACGCCGAACACTCGGAAGCCGAGGGCCATCAGATCCGCACTCAGTTCGCCTCGGCCGAGGTCGTCCAGATTCGGCCGCGGGACGCGAAGCTCGTCCGGCGGGTGAGTGCCGAAGACATGGGTCGACACGCCCAAGGCATGATCGGCGGAAGCGAGCTCCATGGGCTCCCAGAACCCCAGATTGGTCAATCCTTCGCCAAGAAAGAGGGCGCTTATCGCCAGAAGGGCCAGAGCTCCGAGAGCAGCCAGGGGTCGAATCCGCACTCAAAGAAGAGTCCTTTTCGGGGACCGCTCAGCTCAAAAAGCCGTCGGCGAAAGATTTTTGGACCGGACGGGTTGCCGCCCCGCCTCTATTATAGGGGAGAGCCTTGACTTCCCTCGTGAAGAGCCTCGACGAGGCAGTACTAATCAAGCGGGCACAGCAGGATGACGCTGCCGCGTTCCGCAGACTGTACGCACTGCACTCGCGCTATCTAGCGGGCGTGGTGTTTCGGTTGCTCGGCGACGATGCCGATCTCGAAGACGTCGTCCAGGAGGCGTTTCTCGACGCGGCGCGAGCCATTGGAGCGTTGCGCCAAAGCGAGTCTCTCCGGCCGTGGCTCGTCAGTATCGCCGTGCGACGTGTGCACCGGCACCTTGCGGCACAGCGCCGCCGTCGATTCATCGTCGATCAGTTTTCCGAGCTCAGTGCGTTCGTGGGCGTGACTTCCTCACGCGCAGCGGCTCACGAACTCTACGATGCTTTGGGCCGGCTGCCGGCCTCGGTGAGGATCCCTTGGAGCCTGCGGCACGTCGAGCAGATGACCTTGCCCGAGGTTGCAGACAACACTCGTACCTCTCTGTCCACCACCAAGAGACGCATCCAAGAAGCACAAACCCGCCTTGAGCGGCTACTTGGCAAGCCCTGAGTGACCACGATGAACGAACCCATTAGCGAACGTCTGAGCAAACTCGCACTCCGGGCCGGAAGGGCCGAGCCATCTTGGGGGCACGAGCGCGATGCCCGGGTGCAGCGGACGGTGACGGCGCGGTGGATCGCCGGGCGACGACGAACGCGGACCCTCGCCGTCGGCGTGTCGGCAGTGGCTTTTGCGGCCGTCTTCGCTTTGGTTGTCCGAAGCGGCCGGGGGCGAAGCGTGGACCCTTCTGAGCAGCGGGATCTAGTTCAGACCCACGGCATGGCACCCATCACGCTGGCCCTGGGTGATGGTGGCCTAGAAGCGAGCGGAGACGGCGCTCGGAACTGAGAGTGGACGCAGCATGTGTAGCCGAGTCGCGTCATCGCTGATCGGCCCTAGCTACCTTCATTGTCCCTCGAATTGGCCTGGGTTTTGGAGAAGTCGTCGCGGAGCAGATCCGCGACAGCGCGGATGCGGGGGATGTCCAGGGCGCTCTTTGTGCAGATGAGGTGCGTGGCGCCTTTCGCCTTGTCGCCCAGATCGAGATCGAGCTCGCACAGGCCGCGATCGACGGAGTACGGATGCCGCAATCGACTGAGAAACATCGCGCCCACCCCCGCGGTTGCAGCGGAGAGTTGTACCAAGAAGTCGTCCGAGGCGAAGGCAGGCCGGAAATTGGGGATCAAGCTGGCGAGCTCCGGATTGGGTGACAGGGATTCGAACGGGGGCGCCCAAGCGATCCAGTCGATGTCTGCGATACCGTAGCCCTTGGGCAATCCCTTGCGGTAGGCGTGGGAAGCAAAGGCGGCGCCTTCGTGCTGGAGACTCGCGACGTTCACCAGATCGCGTTCGTTGGAGGGTCGCATGCGCAGCGCGAGATCGGCCTCGCGTCGGGATAGGTCGAGATATTGGATTGCCGATCGCACTTCGAGTCGTACTTCCGGCAAGCGGGTTCGAAGAGATGCCGCGAAGGGTGCGACGAAGTCGAAGGCGATCCCGGGGGGGGGGGCGGTGAGGCGGACGACGCCCTGGGGTGCCGAGTCACCACGCTCGGCGAAGCGTGCGATCTCCCCGGCGGTCTCGGCCATGCGCCGGGCGGGCTCGAGCATGGCTTCGGCGGTTGGGGTGAGGGAGGTGCCTTCGACGCTGCGTGCAAACAGCTGCTGGCCCAGCCGTTCTTCCATCTCCGCCAAGCGCCGACTGACCGTCGCTTGGCCGACGCCGAGTTCGCGGGCGGCAGTCGCGGCACGTACATCGTGGATACGGGCGTGGAGCGCGCGGTGAAAGCAGCCCCAGAACGGTCGGCTCTGCGCAGCATCGTCGGCCGCTTCATGAACGTCGACGCGATGCAGGTGCACCTCGACACCGCCAGCTGGATCGACGCGCAGCGCGAGCCGCTTGCGGGGGTGTTCTTGACCCATCTGCACATGGACCACGTCTCCGGCATGCCGGACATTCCACGGGAAACGCCGATCTACGTCGGGCCCGGTGAAACCAAGGAGCGGGACGTGACCAACTGGGTGGTGCGTCCGGTGATCGACCGCGCTCTCGAAGGTCAGGGCGTTCTGAGCGAGTGGCAGTTCGAGCCGGATCCCGACGGCCGCTTCGCTGGCGTGCTCGACGTTTTCCGCGACGGCATGCTGTGGGCGCTGTCTATGCCGGGCCACACCTCAGGCAGCACCGCTTTTGTGGCCCGCACGGCAAATGGCCCCGTCTTGATGACCGGCGACGCCAGTCACACCCGCTGGGGTTGGGAGCACGGCGTCGAACCGGGCACGTTTTCCCACGACAAACCCCAGAGCGCCCGTAGCTTGGCGCAACTCAAAGCCCTGGCTGAGCGCCATCCGAGCATGCGTGTCCTGCTCGGCCACCAACTCATGGCCAAAGCGGTGTCGTCCCGCTGAGTGCGCGCGTGGCGCGGCCCCCGAGTGAGCTAAGCTCCGCCCATGGCCGAGACCCACTACCGAACCTGCAATCTATGCGAAGCAATGTGCGGCCTCGAGGTACAAATCGAGGGCAGGGAAGTGAGGTCGATTCGCGGCGACAAGCAAGACGTGTTCAGTTGCGGCCATATCTGTCCAAAGGCCACCGCGCTGAAGGATCTCTACGACGACCCAGACCGTGTCAAACGGCCCATGCTCAAAAGCGCGGACGGCTTTCGTGCCATCCCCTGGGACGAAGCCTTCGACTTGGCCGTCGACCGGCTGCATGGGATCCAGGAGCGTTACGGTAAGAGCGCGGTCGGGCTCTACTTCGGCAATCCCAATGCGCACAACTTTGGAACCCTAGTCTATGGGCCTGCGTTCTTCCGCGCGTTGGGCTCGAAGAATCGTTTTTCTGCCAGCTCTTGCGACCAGTGGCCCTTGATGCTCGCGTCCTACGCGATGTTTGGCCACCAGCTGCTGTTTCCAGTGCCGGACGTCGACCGCACCGCCTTCATGTTGATCGTTGGCGCCAATCCCGTCGCTTCCAACGGAAGCATCATGGCCGCGCCGGGGATCGACAAGCGCCTGAAAGCCATCTCGGCGCGTGGCGGCAAAGTCGTCGTGGTGGATCCGCGTCGAAGCGAAACCGCGCGCATCGCCGACGAGCACGTGTTCCTTCGTCCCGGCACGGATCCCCTATTTCTGCTGGGCCTGCTCCACGAGATCTGCGCCGGCGACGTTGACCTGGGGCGGCTGGGGCCGCACGTGAAAAATCTAGAATGCTTGCTCGAGCTTGTTCGGGCCTACCGACCCGAGGACAGCGAGTCGATCACCGGCGTGCCCGCCGCCGCCGTGAAGCGCCTTGCTCGAGAGATCGGCGAGGCGGCGTCGGCAGTCGCCTACGGGCGGGTGGGGGCATGCACCCAGGAGTACGGCGGCATCAACATGTGGCTGATCAACGCGTTGAATGCGGTCACCGGGAACTTGGACGAGCCTGGTGGATCCATGTTTCCCACTCCGGCCATCGATACGTTACGCAAGGTCGCGGGCTTCGGTGTCGGTCGCGGGTCCCATGGGCGCTGGCGTAGTCGAGTGCGCGGGCTGCCGGAATTCGGCGGCGAATTGCCGGCTGCGGTGATGGCCGAAGAGATCCTCACCGAAGGAGACGGTCAAATCCGGGCCATGGTGATCCTCGCCGGCAATCCAATCCTATCGACGCCGAATGGCGGGCTACTCGACAAGGCATTGGATTCTCTCGACTTCGCTTTGGCGATCGACTTTTTCGTCAACGAGACCAGCCGTCACGCCGACTTGATTCTGCCGCCCGTCTCGCCCATCCAGCGCAGTCACTACGATCTTGCGCTGTACCTGACGGCCGTTCGCAACATTGCGAACTACTCGCCCCCGCCCTTCGAGACCACGGACGGTGAGTTGGACGATTGGCAGATCCTCAGCGAGCTGACCTGCCGAATCGAAGAAAAGCGCCATGGCAGGCTGAGCAAGGAATACCTGGCGGCGCGAGCGGTGCACAAAGTCGGCCCGGAACGCATGCTCGACCTCGGGCTGCGGCTCGGGCCCTACGGCAAGGGCCTGGGCCCGTTGAGGAGCGGGCTGTCGCTTTCCAAGCTTCGCGGCCGGCCTCACGGCATGGACTTCGGGCCGTTGCAGCGCGTGTTGCCGGAGCGCATTCCCGAGGTCCATGGCGCCATCGACCTGGCCCCGGATCTGTTCGTGAAGGATCTAGAGCGGCTCCCCGGTCGGCCGTCGTCAAAGACGCCCGCCGCCGGCGGCAAGTTGTTATTGATTGGACGCAGGCACCTGCGCAGCAACAACTCCTGGATGCACAACGCTCAGCGACTGATCAAAGGCAAGCCTCGCTGCACGCTGATGATGCACCCCGACGATGCCCGGCGCGTCGGTGCGGACGACGGCGACCTCGTGGCGGTGACCTCCCGGGTGGGCAGCGTGTCGGTACCAGCCGAGATCACCGAAGACATGATGCCCGGCGTGGTGAGTTTGCCTCACGGCTTCGGGCACGGGCGGGATGGTGTGCGCTTACGCGTCGCGAGCGCCCATCCGGGCGTGAGCGTGAACGATCTCACCGACGATCAATTCCTCGACGCTCTCAGCGGCACCGCGGCGTTTAGTGGCGTACCGGTCAGCGTGGGGCTGGCAGCTGACTGTCAGCTGCGTTGAACCGCGGGTCATTTGCAGTCGGAGCCCCGCGGCGAGCCCTCGGATTCTTGAAGGCGCTGCAATGCGAGTCGGCAAGCGCAGCGCCTAGGATTTTCTGCCGCTCAAGGGCAGAACCAAGTCTTGATGCCTCCGCAACCGCACGAGCCACCGTCGTAGTTGCAGCCATTGGCATGAGCGAAGCAGCCGATCCCCGTTTCAGGCTTTTGCGGGGGGCATCGGCCGGTATAGCAGGACCACTTGCCGCCGATGCATAGGCACTTGTTCCCGCTGTACGCACAGGCTGCACCTGCTGGCGTGCAGCTGGTTCCGTCGCTGGGCGGGGTGTCAGGGCAATCGTGGCATTTCCATTCGCCACCGTTGAAGCACGTGCACTGCTGTCCGGTGTAGTTGCAGCGGAGTGACACTTCGGTGCATGCGGTGTCCGAGGCCGGCGCCGTTGCCGGGCAGGTCGAGCACTTCCAGTCTCCGCCGAAAGTGCCCGTCGCACAGCCGCATTGATCGCTGCCATAGGCGCATTGGGCACCGGGCTCACTACAACTCACGCCCGGGCCAGGCTTCGACGGCGGGCAACTGACGACACTGGCGTCATCTCCCGCGTCGGTCGCGGTGGTTCCAGACGTGCCCGCAGTCCCGCTATCGACGCCCCCGCCACCCGCAGTGCTGGCATCGATGCCGCCGCTGCCGCCGAGCCCAGACGAACCGCCGGTCGCGGTGCCAGCGCCGCCGCCCGTACTGCTGGCCGAGGTGTCATCCTCGCCGCACGCGGCGGAGACGAAGATCAGTGAAATGACGGTGAACGCGTGAGCGTGGTGAAAGAGACGCATGAACAACACTCCGTTCGGATCAGGGCGGTGGCAAACTGGCCCAAGGCAACCCTGCCGTGAAGAAGCCGGGTCGGGGCGGCATTGGGCCCGGGTCCACCCGTGGGATGTACACGCCCGCGGGCAGTGCGCCACCGGCCATGGAGTCACAGCAGGCCGAAGAGGTGGACCCGGAGTCCAAGCAGGTCACCGCAAAGCACTCGGAGTTCGCGTTCACATCAGGGGAGCCGTGGCATTGATTGCCGACGGAAAAGCCAGTGACGCCGCCGTTGACCCGATCGGCACAGTAGTCGACCTGGAAGTCGCAGCGAATGTCCGCAGCGGTGGCCACTCGACCTTCCTCCAGACAGCCAGTGAGTCGCTTGGCTAGGGATTCGGCGAGGCCGCATGAAGCACCACAGGCTGCATCGTCGGTGCCGCAGGAACGGTTGTGAAGACCGAGGGGGCGATGAATCGTGTCGTGGACGAGATTGGCATTGCCGAACCAGCTGAAGTCTACATCGCCACTGAGCGCCATCTGGTCCATCACCACGTGAATGAACTCGTGGATCATCGTGATGTTGACGTACTCCTGAAGAGTGACTCCGTGCGCGCTCATGAAGCGTTGGGCATCGGCCCCCATGCGCGCCTCGTTGAAGTAGATAGTGGACACGCCGGAAACTTTATCTGTCCCGGTGAAGAAGGCGCGTGGTGCATGCGAGCCCGGCAGCAGGCGGCTGGCCCCGGGGCCGAAGTAAAACGGGGCCAAGGCCTTCATGCGGGCTTCGATGGCGCCCACGCTCGGGGGAGTGCCGCCCTAGCGGTCGATACCCGCGCGCTTGGTGGCGCCCATGTCACCGGAGAACAACGTGGTGCGTGCTGCAATGACGCGACCGATTGCTCGTTGAAACCGCCGCTGCTCGGTCAGGTCCGTGAGCTCGCTCTCGGATGGCAGCACGCCAAAGACTTCCCCGATACCGGTGTTGACCGCCGTTACCAGAGGCGCGGCTTGCGTGTTGAAAGTCGCTTCATCCACCATCGCGAGGCCAGCGGGCCAGGTGCTGTCGTCTTCGCCGAAGGTGCCGTCCCAAGTCGGTGGTCCGTTGATGGCTTCCGCGACCATCTGCCGGAAGCGCTCGTCGCGCGTTTTGCGCTGGGAGCGGCCGCGGCGCTGCGCGAGCTGCGAAAGCGACAGTGCGTTCGCCTCCAACACTTCCAGTCGATCTCGGTACGGGAAGATCACGAGATCTCCCGCCGCTCGGATCAGCCAGTAGTCACTGCGACCGTTGCCGATAGCGTCAGCCCAGAAACAACGACTGCCGGAATCGCATGAGGGCAGATTCAGGAAGAAGCTCGGCAAGAATCCGGACTCGCCGCTGGTGTAGACGCGTACGCCGTCCTGCTCGGGAACAAGCAACTCCGCGAAGCCGTTGCCGAGCATGTCGGAGAAATCGAAGCGCTCTTGACTGCCCTCGCTGGAATCCCGCCACAGGCTCCGTTTGCCGAAGTCCGAACTCGACAGCTGGTACACCCAAATCGCGCCGGTGGCAGTCTGCGCCACCAATTCGACCTGCTTGTCGCCATCGACGTCGGCGAGCTGGCAGATGTCCGAAGCGCACGTGCCTTCCTCCAGAGCCCTCTGCTGACCGATCTGACCCTGCTGATTGGGCGCGACGGCTATGCCGCCGTCGGGCTTCATCCAAATCAAATCCGCAAAGCCGTTCCCCGACACGTCCGCCACGCAGCCCGGAATGCAAAAGACAAGCGCCCAAAGAACGCGCTTCGCAGCTCGATTCCCCATACCTCCACCCTACCACTGAGGACGCTGGACTCTCTGGGCGCTTTCTGAGCGTTTGCTAAATAGCGACTACGTTATCTAGGATTATCGCGGCCAAAGGTGTTCGCGCTGGGTTGCGTGAGTGCTGACGCCAAGCTGCTTCCAGACGCCCCAGAACCATCGTATTCGACGTGCGCACCCGCAGAAACAACATGCCGCGCCGATGGGCGCACGCAACGTGCATGGCGCTGAGCTGCTTGGGGGTGGCGAGCAGCGCGCGCGGGCAGGCGGCCGCCGAACCAGCGCCGTCCGCGGAGGACAAGGCGCCCAAGCCTGCTGCCGGCGGCGTGGTATCCCAGCCCAAGCCTGGGGAGGTCTGCCTCTACTGCGATCCGGATATCGAATCTCCTCGTGGCAGATCTGGCCTGCACTGGCACGACCACTGGAGCCGAGTGGGTCTCTCCGAGGCGTTCACCATCGCCGCGGCCACGAGTGTGTACGTCACGACTCTGTTCATCAAGCCCGACGACGATGCTGACTGGACCGGCCCGATCTTGTTCGATACGCCGGTTCGCAAGTCCTTGCGCTTGGGCACGCGCGAGGAGCGGCAAGCGGCAGCGTCGGTCAGCGACGCTCTGCTTTTCGGCTCCATCGCTCACCCAACCATCGTCGATAACTTCCTCGTGACCTTGCTGGGTCGTCAGAGCCCGGAAGTTGCCTGGCAGATGTTCGTGATCAACACCCAGGCCTATGCTCTGACACTGAGTGTGAACGCCGTGACCAAGCGAGTGGTTGCGCGGGGGCGTCCGTACACAGGGGAGTGCGAGAGCGATCCAAACTACTCTGGAAACTGCGACAGCGACTCGCAGTTCAAGTCTTTTTATAGCGGACACGCGGCGGTCACAGCGACGGGTGCAGGTTTACTGTGCGCGCACCACACTCAGCTCGAGCTGTATGGCGACCCCACGCTGGATTCGGCAACCTGTGCGCTCGGAATCATGATGACCGCAGCAACGGGCGCTCTGCGCATTTCGTCCGACAACCATTGGACGAGTGACGTCTTGGTCGGCCACTTGATGGGCTACGCGTCCGGATACCTGATGCCGACGCTGCTCTACTATCACGAGTTTCGCACCACACCGGAGCCGCCGGATGCGCACTCTCCGCCCGTGGTCGCCTCCCGCGCCACCATCGTCCCGATGGTGACGGACACTTCCTTCCAACTGCGGCTGGTTGGGATGTTCTGAGCCAGCGCTATTGGACGGTAAACGGGATCTGTATGGAGTGAGTACTCGGACAGGTCATGTTCAGAGCGGCGACCTGGGCCTGGATCGTGACTTTCGTTCCAGGGGGGACGCTGCTCATGACGCTGCCTTTGGCCTTCGCTTCAATGCTTTGGCAGGCAAGAATCGCGAAGAACTGCGTAGCTTGGGAGACGGCTATCCCGAATGTGTCACTCGTGAATTGGACCGTGGGGTAGAAGTTGAATCCGAGCCCGGCGACCTCGTTCAGATTCACGGCGATCGTGAAGTCCTCTCCCGGTGAGATGGTCCCATCGTTGCCCGCGTCCGTCAGCTTCGGATCCGACACGGTCATGACGTTGAGATCCGCGCAGGTGGGTTGCGAAAAGCCTCCGCTGCCGCCGGTTTGCGGCACGCAAGATCCAGCCCCTGCCGCACCACCGCTACTGCCCGCGGTGCCCCCGGTTCCAACTCCCGCAGTGCCGCCGCTGGCCGAACCTGCGTTGCCGCCAGTGGCCGCGCCGGCCGTTCCCCCACTGGCAGCACCCGCGCTGCCGCCACTCGCTGCGCCGGCGCTGCCCCCGCTTGCCGAGCCCGCGCTTCCGCCCGCCGCCGCACCCGCGCCACCACCGCTCGCGCTGCCGCCGGCGTCACTTTCGCCGCCGCAGCCGACGAGCGATGCAAGGCTTGCCAGCACCAATACGCCTCGTTTCGCCGTTCGATTCATGAGGTTAGAGTGTGATCTCGGCAGCGTTGCGTCCATTAGAACGATTGGGACAAGCCATTGCGTCTGAGTTGATGATTGCCCAGCCCTTCGCCTGCTCAGCGCGTGCTGTTAATGGTCGGCCATGCGACTCGCCTCCGCTCTTGGCGCCCTTTGCTTGATGGCCTCCGGCTGCGCCAACGCGAGCAGCGAGCCGCAGACTGCTCAAGCGGTAGAGTCCTCCCCCCAGGCTGAGCCGCAGGCAGCCCCTGCAGTGAAGTCCAAACCGAGCCCCGTCGTCACCAAGGAAGTGCGCGCGCTGTCCGTCGATGCCAAGGAGCAATGGGGCGAGGTCGGTTGCATCCCGCGTGGTCCACAACTCACCCTGAAAGGGCGCTACGCGATCGATCCACCGAGAGAAGCAACAGGCAAGCGCTTGCGTGGCGAGTGGCTCGTGACTGACGCCGGAGATCGCTGGTTGCTCAGCTATGCGGGCGGGCGGTTCCATCCGGAGCTAGATGGCCGCGCGGTTCTCGCGCGCGGGCGGCAGTGCGACAAAGAGGGCCAATCTGTGGGTGCGTCACACTTCGCGCTGAACGAGATATCGGAGTTGGCCGAATAGCGCTCCTCCCGAAAGCCATGGCCCTGGGCGAGAGTAGTGGCCCAGGGACGAAACGCGCCTCGACCCCAAACCAACTGTCGTTGCTCTTCGCTACTGGGACCAACACGGCCAGCGGGTCGATGATGTTGACCAGCTGGACCTCGCCTGGCACGAACAAGTTCCGAAATACGTACACGGTGGACGCAACCCGCTTGCCGTAGACGCGGGCATGGACCCTGGGGTCTTGTGAGCGCCGCCACCTCGACTAGCCTGAGCTGATGACGAGCAAAGTGAACGTGGCTGACAAGGCGGCAGCGCTGGCGAAACCCTGGGTTCCGACCATCGTGGGCGAACTGAACGGGCAATGCGTGAAAGTCGTTCGCTTCGAAGGCGAATATGTCTGGCACCATCACGAAAACGAAGACGAGCTGTTCTGGGTGATTCGCGGCCAGATCCGAATCGCCTTGCGCGATGGTGACGTTTCGCTGGGCGAGGGTGAGTTCTTGGTCGTGCCGCAGGGCGTGGAGCACAAACCCATTGCGGACCAACCCGCAGATGTCGTGCTTTTCGAGCCCGCCGCAACTCGGAATACGGGCAATGTCGACCACGCCTACACGATCGAAGCCAAGGATTTGCTGCGGGCGTAGCCCGGGCGGCGCTCACTCTTTCGGCAAGTCGGGTCGCGAGCCCCACTCCGCCCAGGAGCCGTCGTACAAGCGCACGTCGGCGTAGCCCAACCAGCGCAACACGAAGTAGGTCACCGAGGCTCGGGTCCCTGTTTGGCAGTACGCGACGACTGTGGCGGTCTTGGCTACGCCGGCGTAGAGTGCTTCAACCTCGGCTTTGGGCTTCAGGGCGCCTGCTGCGACATTGGTGTTCCAGTCGACGTTTTTGGCACCCGGAATGTGACCTGCCGAAAACTCGCTGGCGCTGCGGGCGTCGATCAGCACTACGTTGGGATCCGACAGCTTCGGCAGGATCCAGTCCGGGTCGACCCGCAGCTGGGTGTTGTTGCTCGTGACCGAGTAGCTCGAGGGCGCTGTGCTAGGCGTGCCGTTTTCGGTGGCGCCACCTCCGGCGGTCCAAGCCGCGTAGCCACCGTCTAGCAAGCGAACGCCAGGGTGCTCGGCCCATTGCAGCGTCCAAAATCCGCGGGCTGGCGTGGTCTCGGTCTGCGCTCCGACAATGACTACTTCTTTGTTCGGGTCGAGGCCGGCGGCGCTCAGCTGGGTCGAGAGCTGTGTATTGTCCGCTACTTGGCCCGAGATCCCCGCGACGGTCGCGCGCAGTGAGCTCACTTCGGCGTGCAGTGACCCCGGCACGTGACCGGCTTGGAACGCGGAAAGACCGCGTACGTCGAGCACCTGGACTGCTTCGCCGCCGAGCTGTGAGCCGAGCCATGTGGCGCCGACGCGTAGATCTTCGGGACCGAGTCCGGCGCTGCCGCCGGTTGCGCTGCCTGCGGCGCCTCCTGTGGTGCCAGCCGTGCCACCCGTCCCGCTCCCGGCGGCCCCGCCACTACCGCACAGGGGTGCTGCGCCGGTGCAGGTGTTGCCGCCGTCGTCAGAGTCGGAGCCGCAGCCGCTGGCAAGTGCGGCGCAGGGAAGGAGCCAGAACAAGCGCTGGAACATGCGCGGCTTTCTAGCGCCAGCAGAGGCTGAAGGCTAGCGGGGTCGTGAAGCGCTGCGACGCTCCGACTCTTTTGGACCTCAGCGTGATTAGAATCAAAGGGAAAGGGGTGTTGAACCGTAGCGCGTTACGGGCCAGCCGGTCTTGCAGCAGCTGGTGGAGGGTGAGAGTGCGCGCCTCATCCTCGTAGCCGACGATCACGAAGCTGTCGTGGGTCTTGACCAGCAGGTAGGGTGGGTGCCCCGCTTCGAGAAAGAGCTGACCATCGCCGAGCCGGTCCACTCGGAAGTGACCGCGCAAAGTCCGCCCCAGTGCAGTGCCGTTCGTGCGTGCCAGGATCCGAGGCGCCGCTGCAAGAGGGCCACTTCCGTCATCGCCTCCAGGGAGATGTCGGCTGAGTAGGGAGCGCTCGAGACATGGAGGCCCTCCGCGTCCACGGATGATTTCGGTGGGCGACTCTCCGCCCACAGCAACCCGCCGATCCCAACGAGGCTCACTACGGCAAACCCGACCACGATCAGCCAGATGCGCTTGGCGCGGCCCTCGGCGGCGGCTTCGTCCTCGGGCCGCGAGGGCTTTGCCTTTCCCGCCAGGCGCTCCAGTGCACGCTGCAAGGCTTCGGGTTCATCGGTGCCGATGCGAAACTTCTTGGGTCCGTCGAGTAGCAGTTCGACGGCGCCAAGTCCCGACACGTTCCACAGCGTGCCATGGGGTGTGATGCGGATCCCCCAGCCGTACCACCACTTGTTTTGGACGACCTGGTAGCTTCGGATCTGACTCAGCGGTATGCGCTTGCGGATCAATCCAATACCAAAGCGTAAGCGGAGCTCCTCGCTGCTGACGCTGACTGTGAGCGCCCCAAAGCTCATCAGAACGACGGTGAGAATCACGCCCACGACCAGCACCAGAAAGTACAGCTCAGCGCGGAGGAGCAGCGCCAGCACCAACGTGGTGACGGTCACGACCAGCGCAATAATCCCCCAGCCGTACTGGGTGTGCAGATAGAGCAGCGGCTGTTTATGCTGCACGGTGATTTCGAGTGTAGCAGTTTCCATGGCGTGCGACCTTGCTGCGCAGCCTCCCGTGCTCAACTCCGGGTTGGGGTCACGAACATCGTCAGCCCGATGCCTGCAAGCCGCCCGGGTCGCAGGCCGCGCCGAACGACGCCATGCAGTGCTTGCTGTCCACAGGCGTGGCTACTCTACTGCGGAAACTCGAACGCGCGCACGAAGTCGTCGCCGACGCTGTGACAGTCCGTGCAGATCTTGGGCTTGCCGGAGAAATCGGGATTTCCGGCGGCATCGAATTCAGCCCAATACCAGCCGTCGCTGCGCTTCTCCATCACGGCGATCAGTCTGAGCTGGTCTCCGCTGTAGCCGTCCTTGGCGAGGATGGACCCTTGCGGCCATTGGGTGATGGCTGGCCCTGCAAGGGCATCCGCTAGAGTGGGGCGGCCTCGTCTGGCCGCGACCAGCGGCTCTGAACCCAGCGCGGCCTAGGCTTCGCTGGCGGGCCGCACGAGGGGCACGCCCAAGGGACGGTTACCATCAAGACCTACGCACCAGGAACCAGTCGAACCATCCCCCGGCAAAGAGCAAGCCGGCACCACGAAGAAAGCGCCGTCATGACCATTGGCGCCCTGGGCCTGCTTGCTCGGGTTCCAGACCGCCGGCTACGCGTGAGCTGAATTCCGAAGTAGTCCAAGTGCCTCGGGGACGTGGCGGAATCGTGCAACATGAATCCCCCTGCTGATGACCCTAGTGACTGCCCGAGACAAATGGCGGCACCATCGGAGATGCCCAAGTATGGTTGTCTCTGGATTGCCGGAACGATATCCGTAGGTCAATCTGGCAGTGCCACTAAGTTGGCTCACCATGGATGTGACTGCCCGCGCAAATCGGGATCGATATGAAACGTGGCGACTTCAATCAGGCGAGCTCCCAACTTGCCGCAATCCTGCTCGGAACGGTGGGCCTTTCTACACCCAACATTAGCCCGATCTTGTTGGGTTCGGCTGCAGACCGTCTGGGTTTCGGTTTTGAGCAAATCGGCACGTTCATGGGCGTCGAGGTGCTGGGTGTGAGTCTGTCGGCCGCCTTTGCTGTCATCTGGATTCACCGCGTGAACTGGCGCAAGATGGCGGCGGCGGCGCTAGTCGTTTGCGTAGTCGGCAATTTGCTATCGGCGGCGGTGACCGAGTTCGGCACATTCGTCGCAGTACGCGGGTTCATCGGCTTGTTCGGCGAAGGCGTTGCGTTTGCAATCGGCGTTGCCGCACTTGGCAAGGCCCGCAACTCCGATCGCGCTTTCGCGTTTCTGGTGGCGGCGCAGGTCGTGCTTGCGGTGGTTGGCCTGGTCGCGTTTCCATATCTCGAAGCTAGCTGGGGTGTCGCCGGCATTACAGTTCCTACAGCCATCTTCATTGCCGTCACTGCTCCGGCAATACTGTGGCTACCGCCCACTCTTGGGCGTGAACTTCGCGCGGCCAGCTCCGCAGAAGCGAGGACACAAGCTGTGTATTGGGGGCTCGCCGCGCAGTTCGTGTGGTACTTCGGTGTGGTTTCACTGTACGCGTTCGCTGAGCGCATCGGTGTGGCGGCTGGCTTCGAAAAGACTGATATCGGTCTTATTCTGGCGCTGGGAATGGCTTCGAGCCTGGTTGGCTCCGCGGCTGCATCCGTGCAGGGGGATCGATATTCTCGGGTCCTGCCCTTTGTCGCGACGATGGCAATCCAATCTGTTTTCGCGCTGCTACTAGTCGATCTGGAAACAGAATGGACCTTTGCGCTCGTATGGTTCGCAGTCAACGCGGCTTGGAACTACGGATTACCCTACATATACGCCGGAATCAGCGCGGCTGATGGTAGCGGCCGGTTCGTTGTCATGGCACCTGCGGCCCAGGGGTTCGGAGGTGCATTGGGAACTGCAGTCGCGGGATTTCTTGTTGCCAGCATGGGTCTGTCAGCGGTCGTCTACTTGTCGGTCGCAGCGAATCTAGCTGCGGCCTGTCTGTTTGTTCGATGTGTTCGCCTTACGCCCGAAGTCAGCTAGGAGGAGCCCGGCTGCAGAAGGACAACCACGCAACGGCGGGATTTCATAGCTCGATTGTCCCTTGCGCCACAGCATAGGCAGAGTCGAAGTAGCTCCTCGGTTCAGCGATCATGAAGTGATGCCGGCGCTGGGATAGAGATGGGCGGAGTAGCGACCGTGCTTTTTCTGTTGCGGTACTTCGGCGCGCGCTCCGGTCTCCTCTCGTATGAAGCAGGAGTCATGCCTGCCCTAGTGGTGACGACGCTGCCAACAAGCCGCGCGCGCGCCCGCTAGGGAGCTGGTAGGCGATCCGGACGGTTGGCTGCAATCCAGGCCTCAGCCTCTACGCGCGTGCGGCACACGGCCGTAGCTAATTTGGAGACTCCGCCGACGTGCGCCTCCCAGATACGCGCCAGGCCAAAGATCAAGTCCGTGTCCCCAGCGATGGCAATGATGATTCGTGGGTTGCGTGTGGCGGCCGCCACATCTTGCCGCGCCATGGCTCGGACCTCGTCCGCTCCGAAGTCGAAACGCTCCGCTCGGGTGAAATCGACGAGCTGATACACGAGGGTGTCGATACGCTCTTCCGAGTAGATTTCCTCGCCCGCCAGCCACAACTCCTCCCCGGTGACGATCCCGTGCCCCTCCAGCACCGCCCCGGCGCCGCCCTCGACGTAGGTCAGTGTTGTCGACATCAATCGTCTTTTGCACGGGCTCGCACGACGCCTTCGATCACAGCCGTGAGCTCTGCACCGGTCACGGGTTTGCGCAGAATCGGCTGGCACCTATCCCAACCTGGTGAGCTAGTCACCACGGAAGGGTCCTCAGCGAGAAACACCGCACCCAGCGCAGCGGCCGTCGCGATCAGTTCCTTCTTTTGGGGTCCATCGCCTAGCGCATCTAGATCGACGACCGCAAAAAGGCAGCGATCGACCTCCCGCCACCGGTCCGAGAGCACGAGCTCCGCCGTTTCGCCCAAGGTATCTCGCAGAACTCCCAGCGTGTCCGGATCGCAGCCGATCACGAGTGCTCGGTCCCGCGGAGCTGTCTCTGCCGCTAGGTGGCCGGGCTCATCCAGGATTCGGCGAACCCGGGATGCCAAGAGCGCGGGCGTGAAGGGTTTCTGCAGGAATCCCGGCCCACTCAGCTCGATTCCCTGGTGGAGGATTGCCTTCGGCGTGTAGCCTGACATGTAGAGCACTTTGATCTGGGGGAGAACGCGGGCGACACGCCGCGCCAGGGTACTGCCATCCATCAGCGGCATGACAACATCGGTGACCAGCAGGGCGATCTCAGGGTGTTGCTCACAGTGTAGCAGTGCCGTACCGGCGTTTTCCGCCGCCAATACTTGATATCCCTGTTTTCGGAGTGAACGCACTGCCAACCTGCGAACCTGTTCGTCGTCCTCAGCGACAAGCACCGTTTCGGTACCCTGCTGCGGAGGGGTGTCTACTTCTAGGGTAGCCTGAGGTCGCTGCTCGGCAGCACGCGGGAAGTAGAGCTTGAACGTGGTTCCCCTGCCCACCTCGCTATACACCGAGATGTGGCCGCCTGCCTGGCGAACGATGCCGTAACACGTCGCCAGCCCCAAGCCGGTGCCTTCGCCTGCCTTCTTCGTGGTAAAGAAAGGCTCGAATATCAGTGCTTGGGTTTCCCGACTCATGCCGACCCCGGTATCAGACACCGCTACCACGACGAAGTCACCGGGCGGTACGGCAGCCCCCGGCACAATGGGACACTCCGTCTCGAGAGTGACATTCTGGGATTCGATCGTCAGCTGGCCTCCGCTGGGCATGGCATCGCGACCGTTGACAGCGAGATTTACCAGCAGCTGCTCGAATTCGCCGGAATCGATGCAGACGGGCCAAACGTCCTCGGTCGGCTCGTAGACGACCTCCACTTGCTCGCCAAGGAGCCGCCGCAACATCGGTTGTACGTCCTCAATGAGGACATTCGGGTCGTGCGCGCCCACGGTACCCACCTGTTTGCGGGAGAACGTGAGCAGCTGCCGAGTCAGATCGGCTGCGCGCCGCCCTGCCTTGAGTACCTGCTGCAGGTCTTCGTAGGCTTGCTCCTCTTCGCGCAGCTCTTCGGCGACAAACCCCGCGAAACTGAGGATGGCCGTCAGCAAGTTATTGAAGTCGTGCGCGATGCCTCCTGCCAGGCGCCCGACCGCCTCCATCTTCTGGCTTTGCCGAGCCTGTGCTTCCAGTCGTCGTTGTGCGGTGACGTCTTGAAAGGTCGCGATCGCGTACTCAACGTTCCCGCGGGAGTCTACCATCGGAGAGGCCGAAACGAGAAGCTGCATCGTTCCGCGAAGATCGCCCCGAACCTCCATTTCTTCCGCTTCGCACACCTCCCCACGCAGCGCACGCATGATGGGCATTTGGTCGACGGGATAGCGGTCGGTCGTGCCTGAGCGATAGGTTGGGTGGCGGCGCACGAGATCCTCGAACCCAATACCTGCTTGGAGCGTTCCCCCGCTACCCAACTTGGAAGCCGCTTCGTTCGCGTAGTGCATTCTCCCGTCGGCATCCAGTACCAGAACGCCTACAGTGATAGCGTCGAGCAATCGAGACATGAGGCTATCAGTTTGTGGCCGCGGCGCCGACGTTGGAGGTTCGAGCTGCGGCTCTCGTCTCAGCACGTCGCTCGGCCGAACGATGGCGGTGACGTAGTTGTCGTCCGCTCGCAGGGGAGCAAGCACGAGCCCAATGGGCACTTCGCTGCCATCTCTTCTCAAGCCGTACCAGTCGAAGGCTTCTTCTGTCGGTCGTTTCCCCGCTTGAGCAAAGCGCTCGAATCCACGCATCCGCTTGTCGCCGAAGCGCTCAGGGATGATCGTGGTGACTGGCCGGCCCACAATGTCGGCTGCCGTGTAGCCAAAGACCTTCTCCGCCGCCCGGTCCCACGAACAAATGTTCCCGTTGGGGTCGACGATGACGAGTGCCTCTGTTGGTGCTCGCCCGAGCGGCGTGCGTGCTTTGGCAACCATTGCCCCTCCCGGGCCATTATACACCGGGTCCTCCCGAGAGCCCGTGTGGTCGGTGGCCTCGCTCTGCGCCCAGCGGAGATTCCGAACGTGTGTCTTGTTGTCCATGAGTACCAGTCACCGAAACGTCAAGACCCTTGGAGTCGGTCGTCGCGAGCTCGGTTCAGTTGGCTTCGCTGCCTGACGGGCTGCTGCAAATATTGCGACCTCGCCGCCCCACCTTGGATTGTGCTGGCAGTTCTGCGCCTTCTCCCGCGGGTGCGTCATGACCCGTCACAAGAATATCTTGGTCTTCCGGGATGATCGCCAGGAGAGCCTTCGAGGATTAGAGCGGGCCCTCGAGCTGTGCAGTGTGAACCAAGCCCGAATCGGCGGAGGCGCTCATTCCACGATGACGAATTCGGGACAGACTTCGAAGCTTGCCAAGCATGGGAAAGAGAGCCCGCGAAGCGCCCGCTTCACACATTGGCTGAGCACCGTGGAGCGAGACTTGACCTTCACGACCTTGCCAGACGCGTCGAGTACGATGTGAAACCCTCGGTCGACGGTATTCGGAGGGCATGATGCGCGGATCTTGTTCGCCAGCTCCTGCAAATCGCTTCGGGCCCCGCCTTGAATCGAGAGGTTGAAGCGTTTCTGCTGTATGGCGTCTTCGGCGATGCAGCGCGCCTGTCGCTGACTCAGAGCGGCTTCCACTTGTGTTTCCATGCCTTGGGTTGCGCTCGTGTTGCGGCATAGAGTCAGAATGCCACCACGCCCCGTGCCCGCACCCGCTGAGTGGTGTGCCGATGCCTTGCCTTGGCTGAACACGACGTTGCCGGAGAAACAGCTGACTTGCTGGGCCAAGAATTCACTCATGCGTGCTTGCACGGGGCGAGGATCTTGCCGGCAGCTGCTTGCCGGCGCTTGTGCGTCGAGGCTCTCGCCGGCATCTGGCGGATCGATGACGACCAAGGGACCGGCACTTTGCGGTGAGGTGGGCTGTGCAGTCGCAGCCTGAGTTGGCTCGGCTCCGGCGCTCTGGGGGCTCTTTGGGCAGCCTGTAGTCGTGAGAACAAAGAAGGATATTGCGCCAGCTGCGGCCGAGCGCATTGGAGAAAGCAGTCGGCCCTTCCCGGGCAGCTCACGTTCAGCGATGGCCCCAACGGCGGCGAGCTCTGCCTCGATGGCTTGGCCGCGGAATCGCATCTCGCGCACCAGAGGTTCGGCGTCCGCAAACCCTCCGCCGTCGAGAGCCAGGTCAAGCGCGGCAGTGTAGGCCTTTACGTACAGTGCGTTGACCGCGCGCCGGGCCTTTTCGAGGCGAGCCACAGCCCGACTTGGAGCGCGGTCGGAGTATAGACGATGCGCAAGCGCGAGTAGCAAGTGGGTGTCATGGGTGCGGCAGGCCAAGCTGTAGTTGTAGAAAGCCTCGCCACGCAGGCGGCTGAAGATCTCCGCGAAGCGTTCGATGCGCGGGTCTTCGAAGGTGTAGCCGTAACGAAGCGGATTTCCGATCAGCCGACCCTCTTCGAGCATCTGCTCGTGTAGACGCGTGCCGTGGTAGACCATCATCCGCGTTGCCTCGAAGACGCCGTGGGGTAGGCGAGAGAGTAACTGGATGCCGGCGCGGATCGTGTCCGGCGTCGAATAAGGGTGGAGCAGCATCAAGTTGGACACGGTGGCCACCGAGACCTCTGCGAACACGCTCAGTAGTTCGAGGTCTTTTTCTGTCGGCGGACGTCGCCCGAAGCGCCGCGCTTCTTCCGCGCTTGCGATTTCAAGACCGATGAACGCGCGAACCATGCCCAGGCTCGCGAAGGCCCGGGCCACCGCTGGAGTGAGCCGATCGGCGCGAAGCATGCCGCCGATCCCAAAACGCCCAACCTCGCGCTCAGCCAGTGCGTCTTGCCACTCCTGCAGGAACGCGAGCGCGTCTTGTTCCTGGTAGGGCAGCAGGTGCTCGTCGACGAAGTAGAAGTAGCGCACGCCCTGCTCGTGCCAGAGCTGCGCCATCTCGTCGCAAACGACGTCGAGCCTACGACGCCGTAGACCGCCGACTCCGGCAGCCGCGAGTCGTTTGGCGGGAATGGCCGCCCGACGGCCTTCGTCCCGTTCCAGGGCGTGCAATGCCGCGGGGCCGCAGTACTGGCAGCGTGCCCAACAACCCCGGGATGCCGCCATGTGTGCTGCCTTGTGGCCGAGGATCTCCGGTAGGTCGTCATGAATGGGATGGGTGGCCAGAGGCAGGGGATCGAGCAAGGGAGCAGGGCCGCCGTCACCGGCGCGAGTGGTCACTCCGGCGACGCCCTCGACGGATAGGCCCGCTGCCACGCGCTCGACCAGCTCGACGAGTGGCCGCTCGCCGGCAAATCGCACCACGCTGTCCAACCAGCTGTAGCGCTGAAGCAACCACTCTCGAGAAAGAGTGGCGAATTGGCCGCCGCTCGTGATGTGCCCAGCGAAGCCTGCTTCGTCGAGCAACTCTCCCAAGGCCAGGGGGACCAGAGCAGAGCCTCCGTCAGCCAGAGACAGCCCCACGACCTGTGGCGGATCTTCGAGGATGCCTTGGGCAGCGACGGCAAGCTCCGCCGCATCGTTCACGTAGTGGATCGTGACCTTGGCGCCAGCGCCTTCGAGGGCCGACCGCAAGTAGGCCACGCCCAGGTTTTCGTTGTGAAGCAACCGCCGACCCACGAGCACGACTGAAGGTGCTGCTGCCATGTCCGCCATTTCGTTTCTCCCGCCTGTTTTCCGTCGCTCTGCACCGCGCGCGCGGCTGCAACAACTGCGCGAACTGAGACGTACCAGAGGGCCGGGGGATCTAGGAAGTCGTTCCTTCGTCGCTGGGAGCGCGCCCGATCCCTCGGGTTTTTCAGTGACTCATCTGCTCTCGGGCTGCGCTGGAGCGCCAGAAACCGAGCTGAGGGAAGGTCGCGCGGGGCGCGGAAGTGCTGCGCCGTACTGCGTAGAACGCGGGCTTGTGTCGAGGCACAACCGAGAGTCCGCGGAGTGGCGGGCGCGTGGGATGAGCCCGACTCTGGAAAGCCGAAACGAAGATGGACAGTAAGCCCCTGTTAGCAGGTCCCTCGCGTTCTGGGTCGATGAGGACAGGAACGCGCGCCAGGTGCGTCTCTGCGCAGTAGTGGCTCTAGACGTGTACGTGTTCCGGGGCTCTTCGATGTCGGTGGACTCGCGTTGGAGCCGGTGCTACGCGTGCTTGGCCTGCGCGAGCCTGATCGCGAAGTCTGGCGTCACGCGTGCTTGGCCTGCGCGAGCCTGATCGAGAAATCCAGCATCAAACGGGATAGAAACGAAAGCATCCCCATCGCCATCTCGGGGTTGTCCTCCAGCACGTCGAGGAGCACCTCGGTGGTCTGCTTCAAACCAACGACTCGAGTTTCCGCGACAGCTCGGTAGCTTCTCGGTAGCTGGCCGTTTGCTTCGCCGATGCCGACGGTGGATCCAGGACCCATGCGAAAGCTGCGATCATTCGACTCGCAGCTCACCACACCGTGCGCGACGGTCAGGCCCCAGGTCGCAACGTCGCCCTGCTCCCAGAGCACATCGCCGGGTTCGTATCGAACCTCCTCCGCCAGCCGCACCATCTGCACGAGTGGCTCGAGGTTCGATAGCGCGAATGGCCCGGAGAGGAACAGCTCGAGCCTCTCGACGAGGTCGAGGGGTTTGGTCGGATATGGAGTCTCTTCGGGCTCGCTGCGCTCCAGCAGCCCTCGACACTCCAGTTCCTCCTGCGCCTTGGTGAACTGCGCCGAGATTCGGCGGATGCCGTTCTCGAGGAATGCGAAGTCGTCTTCGAAGATCTCGAATAGGTCCGCAGCGGAGACCTCGAGAGTTACCGTTGGTTCGACGACCAGCGCTTTCTGCCCTACTTCGGAGGAGGCCAGCACCGGCATGAAGCCAATCGCATACGGTGGCTCGCCATCCAGGATGTGCACGCCCTCTTGCTCCACCCGGACCTTTCCCTCGACGATGAAGTGCACTGCGGTAACGCGCTCTTCGGGGAGATAGACGTGATCCCCGACCTCGAAGTGCCGCTCCTCAGCATGGGTTGCGATGTAGGTCAGCGCACTGCCCTCCAGCCCGCCAAGGTTAGGGAGCGTCCGCAGGTGAATTAGCCGGTCCAGGGGGGTCGGAAAGCGAACGGGCGTCTCTCCCATCCCGATGCTGAAGGCTTGGTCGAGGGCAAGATCGCTCATGACGCGGGCTCCGGGTCCATCGCGAGTAGGGCGATGGTCTGTTGAATCACCGAGGCCAATGAGGTGTTCGGTTCGGGCTTCAGCGCTTCGAGAGTGGGCTTCAGGTCCACTAGACCAAGCTCACCCACGTGGTACACAGCGAGGCTTCGCAGGGGATCGCTGTCTGCATCCAGCAAGGCGCGCAGCACATCGTTGTAGCTGAGTTTCGCTGGCGCATCCGATAGTCGGAGGCGTTCCTGATCGGGAAGGTCGTCGACCAGACCCAACACGGCCCGGCGCACCCTGGGCGCGACGAAGCTCTCCAACAGCTCGAGTACGCTCGCACCCACATCGGCGCGCTCGCTCTTTAGCCCGCGATAGAGCGTCTGCAGCCCTTGCTCAGGATGCAAGACACCGAGGAGCCTGAACATCCGCTCCCGCGCGTTCTCCTCTTTGCCGCGGAGCATCCTGACGAGAAGCTGATGGGTTTTCGACTTGCGGGCCGGCTGCTCCCCTGCCCCCCTTTCCAGGGCCAAGCGCCAGTCGAGCAAGCGGTACGCCCCGGAGACCTCGCGCTCGAGAGCCGCCGAGAATTGTCTGCGATCGAGACTGACCTTGGGGTGCTCGCTGACCAGACGGTTGAGCGCGCGCAGGATCCGATATCGCACGGCACCGCTTTGCACTTCAGACAGAGCTCCGGAGAGGATCTTGGCGGCCTGGTCCGGGTCAAACAATACGATCGTGTGAGGGATCTGGCGTCGAACGCCGACGTCCCCATCCTCGTCCAGAAGCGTGGACTCGAGAACACCCAGGGCCTCGTCACCCAGTCCGACGAGGGCCCGGCGCGCCTCGCTGCGCACGGTTCGACGAGCCAACATGTTCACGAGGTGCGGTACGAACTGGGGCATCGGAGACTTGCCCATGGAGCGCGCCACCGAGAGGAGCACCTCATCCTTGTCGCTCTCCGCGAGCCGCATCAAGTACTCGTCGTGTTCCCGCGCTGGCCCATAGCCGATAGCGCGAGCCAATGCCTCCTTGGCTATGTCGCTTCCGTCCGTGACGACCGCGTCCAGGTAATCCCCGGTCTCTTCGATGGTTGAAAACCCAGCTGCCGTCAGGCCAACCAACGCCGTGGCGCGTACCACTGGGCAGCGCACTTCCACCTTGCTGCGCAGTAGCTCTTCTTCCGGCGCGAGCTCCATGCGTGCCCGCAAGGCCGCGGCTCTCACGTGGGCGTACTCGTGGTTCAGCAGCCGGTCCGCGAGAGGGATGAAGTCCGTCCGACCCGTACTCGCGAGAAGGCCTAGCGCTTTCGCCAACACGTCCGGATCGGGATGGTAGAGGATGAGGGAAGGAATGAGGTGGGCGCGCCCTTGCTCTGCGAAAAGCTCTAGCGCTACCTCGACCCTTTTTTCGTCCGTGCTGCTCAGCGCCGCGATGAGCGACTCGAGGGTTGCCAAGCTCAGCTCTGGGAACGCCACATGTTTGTGTTCCGCGGCCTCGGCCAGGGTCCCGCGAAAAACGTCGAGGTAGTGGTGGCGGAGTTCCAGCGTGAGCCCAAAAGCCACCCCCGCAAGGACGACAATCGCTGCGCCGATGTAGATCGAGTCGATACCGACGGCAGCGATGCAAAGGATGATAACGGACGCGATCGCCTGCCCACCGCGGTGCCCGGCGATGTCGATGAGCGTCTTCGACGCCTTGCGGAGCTCCCCGCTCATCGGCACATAGAGCAGTTCGCTTGCCGTACGGTGGAGGGAATGTCGCAAACTCCCATCCGCTCCTTTGAGCGCGACGCCAGCGAATACGCCGCCACCTAGGAGCACTCCTAGCCCGCCGATGACGAGCAAGCCGGGCAATAGGGCTAACGCGCGAGTGGGGCCGCCCACGCGGATGAGCCAGTTGACGAGGAAGAGCTGAACGAAGAGCGAAACGACGTTCAGCGCGAAGTACACCCGGGCAAAGAAGAACCCCAGCTCTTCTGCAGGAACGTTGCCGGCCACCTCGCTCTTGAAGGCGAAATCCACGAAGGTAAAGGTCACCGTCGCCAACACCATTAGAACGGCTACCCTCCGCGCGTAGGGGTGCTGCAGGGTCGTCGTCATGCTCTGCAACGGTGAGGTCTTGTCCGGTGTCGGCTCGTGCGCCTTTTCTTCCGCAGTCGACAGCGCCAACGGACCCAAGGCTGCCAGCAGCAATGCGCCCGCCCCGACCATCAACAGCTCGTGTGCGGTGATCGTCGTCAGAAGCAGTCCGGCCAGGCCGGAGCCGGCGATGGCTCCGAGTACGCTCCCCGCACCGATGACCGAGTAGAGGCGCTTGGCCTGGCTCTGCGAGAAACGACCACCGAGGAGAATGAAGAACCGCGTGAGCCCCACTGTCACGACGACCGCGGACCAGATGTAGAGGGCGTACAGCACCCAGAGACCCGACTCGATCAGGAAGTGAAAGCCACCTGTCACCAGTCCGGAGATCCCAAGCCAAGCGGAAAGGGCGGCGCGCCCACTCGGTCCACGCTCCTGGAGGCTCGAAACCGCCAGGGCCGCCACGGCTACTCCGATATACACCACCGGCAGCTGTGCTGCGTCGATGCTCGCTAGGAAGAGCGCATCTCGAGCCGTTTCCAACAGCGCATGCGCGGCTAGGAGAACGAATAGGCTGCCCGCCGCCACCAAGGTGTCGCGACCCTCGCCTGATCGTATCTGTCCCAGCCCTCCGAACATCCTGAAAGCTCATGTGTCCGCCGGGCCGCAGCCGCAAGGGGCGGCGAGGGATCTGTCGGCTCCGCGGACAGCGTGCCGACCGCTCAGCCCCCCGTCGGGTTCGCGATGACTGTCGTCACACCCAGACACCGTATGCAGCCACCATGGCCAGCCCCTGCGCATGCGAAAAGCGCCCCGGCGGCTATTCACCAGGTCGCGAGCCACCCCATCACATCGCCCCGGGCTGGAGCGGTTCGGTCAGCCGCACCCCGGCCTTGCCGTCCCGGGGAATGGTGCCATCGGGGGGCGCCTGGTCTCCAGTGCCTGGCTACTTCACGTCCGTGACACAGTCCACGAGAACGTCGAGCTTTGCATCCGGATCTTGCTGCACCGCCCCACATGCCGCGGGGCACAGGAAGACGCGATCGATAGTGGTGTCGATATAGAACTTGCCCGGCGCGCACAACGCCGCGTTGGCGACCTGAGTCAAATGCTGTGGCGTGGTCGACCCCCCCGGCGTGTAGTTGACGGAAACGCTGTCGAGATTGAACTCCTTGCCCTTGGGTGGATCCGGCAGCTGGAAATCGCACGCGACCTTGGCGCCGGCGATGACGCCTTTGGCGATGGCTTTGAAGACCTCGTCGTACTGGAAGCCGTTGCATACCGGGAAACGCAGCCCACCAGTGATCTGGCTGAGCGCTTGATTGCCCGGGCTGGCATTGACGGCACCTGAGCACTTGCTGCTCGTGATTGGCTCGTTGGGCTGATAGGCGCCGGTTGGGTCTGCCGGGTTCGCGCCAACGCCGACGATGCTGTACCAGACGTAGTTGCGATTCGCGACGGTGCCGAACATGGTCGGGTCCAGGGCCATCAGGTCCTGATCGAACTTCTGCGCCGTTGCGAGCGGGTTGCTGGAGTCGGTGTAGCCGCTGCACGACACGCGATCGTCGGTCACCATCACAAAGGCCTTCAAGCTTCCGGGGCGCAGCCAGTCCTTCCAACCGCCTGGCGCTAGGCCGTGTACGTCGGCCTGGTTGTACCACTGCTTGGCTTTGCACCAGCCGTCCGTGCTGTACACATCGCCTTTGTCGAAGTGATAGAAGAGCGGCGGGTTGTTCTTCGGCGCCGTGCCGCTGGTTGGCGGGCAGATGCTGTTGCCTAGGGGTGGCCCCACGCAGATGGATCCCGAGGATGTCGGGCCATTGTCGGAGATGAGAATCACCCGATAGTCGATTCCGCTGGCGCTGATGATCTGCGCGAAGTTCGTGGCGATGTTGTCTTGCACGCCTTGCGCTTCCTGGTTCATCGAGCACGAGTTATCCACGATGAACACGATGTCCGCGGGCTTGATCTCGATCTGTGCGGTTTCTTGTAGCTTGCCGCAGGCGCTCGCGTCCGTGGAGCCGCCGTCGGGATTGCCGGAATCGAAAGCAATGCCCGAATCGGGCAGGCCCCCGCCGCCCCCGGTCCCGCCGGTGCCCGGCTGTGCGCCGCCGCCCACTTCATTTCCGTCCGTGGCACCCGAGCAAGCGCTGAGCGCCCCCGCGCCCAGCAGGCTCCCGATGGCCGCAAAGCCCAAGTAGGTCATCAATCGCATAGATCCCTCCGGGTGCCTGCTACGGGCGACCCTACAAAAGCTTCCCTTTGCCATGGAAAATAGTGGATTCCAGGGCCGTTTGGCAGCGAGAGCAAGATTCAGCGCCATTTCATACCTAAACGTAGTGGAGCGCCGATCCGTCACGCGAATAGCTCGAGGTTTCTGCCCGGGCCTTTTGCGCCCACCGCAACGCTTCGGTCCAGGTTGGGAGTCGCGGCCCAACGACGCCCCGCGATGCGACCCAGTCAACCGAACAACCCCGCTCGGGAGCTTTGCCTTTGCGGGTCCACGGAACGCTGGCCGTAGTCTCGCGCTCTCAGGGACTGCAGCTACTCGCAGATGAAGGTAGCAGCCGCGATGAAGTCGGCTTGGACGCGTACGCGCGCGGCGCTCTTGTTCGTTGCTGGCCAGCCGAGCAGGTCGATGACGCAAGTCTTGGTTGGGTGGGACACGGCGACCTCATAGTCACCCGGTGGGAGATTGCCGAAGATGCCGAATCCTTGCGACGAGGTTGCGGTCGCACCCTGGTCTGGTGTGCCCCCCGAGCTCAGGTACACGGGCCCTTTGCCCGCCACGGGGGTCACCGTCATGGTCGCGCCGTCCAAGCCTTCGTTCTTGGTGCCCGCGTCAGTGCCAGCCGCGTCGCTAGTGGCCGCATCGGTCGCGCCCGCGTCTCCGCCTCCTGCGTCCCCGCCTCCTGCGTCCCCGCCTCCTGCGTCCCCGCCACCGTTCACCGGTACACGGTGGAACACACCCGCGGTGAGGGTGCCTTCGTTGTTGAGGGGCCACGTGAAGCCCGCGCCTGTGTAGACGAGCTGCGCGAGGGTGTTGTTGATCATGAAGGCGTCCACGGTTTGATCGACCTCGCCGGACACCGCCAGCACCAAGTTGCCCTGAAAGCCGTCTTTGGTAGCCGTGATGGCCAGCTCCGTATTCGCTGGCACTCCCGTGAGCAGATACTTGCCGTCGGCGTCGGTGTTCACGCACGGGATCTGAGGGTGATCGACGACACAGATCTCTGCATCCTCCAAGGGCGGCTCGTTGCCGATGAGTGCAAATTCCGTGAACCTACCCGAATAGCTGATGGTGGGGCCTGCGTCGCCTCCGCCGGTTCCCGCGCTACCACCGGTCGCACCGCCAGCACCCGCGCCGCCGCCGGTGCCCCCGGCACCGCCGCTGGCCGCGATGACTTCGTCCGAGCCGCAGCCAAAGCTGAAAACCAGTGCCGCCAGCAGCGCTGTGGCTTCGAGTCGATGTGCCATGCAAGTCCCCTCGCCGATGAAGTCCGGCAGACTATCCCGGGATGACAGTTTCTCCAAACCAGGGCATGCTTTCGCCCAAGGAGCGGAGCAAGATCATGAGTATCAGCCACCAACTAGCACTTGCCGGTTGCACACTGGGGTTCCTGGCCAGTGTGGCGAGCTGCGGCTCGGATGACGATGCCGCTTCGAATACGGGCGGAAGCGCCGGCAGCGCCGGAGCAACGGGTGGTAGCGCCGGAGCCTCCTCGGGAGGAAGCGGAGGTGGGGCTTCTGGGGCCTCCGGTAGCGGCGGTACGTCTGGCTCGAGTGGCAGCAGTGGAGCATCGGGCAGCGGCGGGACCGCGGGCAGCACCGGCGAGATCCCAACCGAGGCGGATTTGCGCGTCGCCTTCATCGGCGATAGCGGCAAGGGTTCCAACTTCGTCAAGGTGCTCAACTTGATCAAGGCCGAGGGCGCGGACTTCGTGCTCCACCAAGGAGACTTCGACTACCAGGAGAAGCCTGCGGAGTTCTTTCCCGTGATCAACAGCGTGCTGGGTGCGAAGTACCCCTACTTCGGCTCCGTCGGCAATCACGACGACAACGCCTGGGCTGGTTATGCCGCGGAATTCGAGAAGCGAATGAAGGACAACGGCGTCACGATCGAGGAGGGGGACCTCTCCGACGAAAACTACGCCTTCAACTACAAGGGGCTGAAGGTCGTGCTCGCTGGCGAGAACGGCAAGAACGTGGAGCATGCCGCACACGTCGATACCTACCTGAAGAACGACAAGCACATCTGGAAGGTCTGCTCCTGGCACAAGAACCAGAACGCGATGCAGGTCGGAGGCAAGGGCAACGAGATGGGCTGGCCGATCTACGAGAACTGCCGCAAGTACGGTGGCATCATCGCGACGGGCCATGAGCACAGCTACTCACGCACCCGAACGCTGACCAGCATGGAAAACCAGACCGTCGATTCCACGTGCTTGGATGCCGGGAAGCTCTGCGTGGGTCCCGGGCGCACGTTCGCGTTCGTATCGGGGCTTGGGGGCATCGGAATCCGCAATCAAGATCGCTGCTTGCCGTTCACGTTCCCCTACGGTTGCAAGCAGGAATGGGCGTTCATTTACACGAGCGATCAGAATGCTGAATACGGTGCGCTGTTCATTGACTTCAACATCAACGGCAACCCCAAGGCGGCCAAGGGCTACTTCAAGAACGTGAGCGACAAGGTCGTCGATCAGTTCACGATCACGAGGGACTAGAGCAGTACAGGCGTAACCGCTGTGGGCGGCACCTCGGCAACGTCGGGCCCAGCACAGCTGCTAGAAAAGGTGGGGCCCGCGTGGCTCGTGGCCTGCCTGGCGGCTGTAGTTCACGCCCAGGCAGTGAACGGCGGTTTCGTGTGGCTCGATCACGCACACATCGGCGCCGGCGCAGCCGTTGCGGAACCCGGAGCTTGGCTGTCCCTGTTCACGCGCGGCTTCGCAGACACGGGGTACTACCGGCCCCTGATGGCACTCGTCCTCTCGGTCGATGCGCTGGTGGACTCCGTGCGCTGGTACCACTTGCACAGTGTTGTTTGGCATGCGGCAGCCGCGGCGCTGCTGGCGAAGTTGGCTCTGGAGCTCGGGCTGTCGCGCCTCGGCGCACTGCTCTGTGGCGGTGTCGCGGCCGTGCACCCCGTCAGCTCGCTCGTCGCCGGCGCGATCGCTTTTCGCTCTGAGTCAATGCTCGCGGTCTTTCTTTTCGGACTGATCATCTTCCACCTCAGGAAACACGTCCTGGGCGCGGCTTGTTGCATCTTTCTCGGCTGCCTGAGCAAAGAGACCATGTTTGTCTACGCTCCGCTGGCGCTGCTTGTCTTGAGCCGGCGCGGGGGATGGAAGTTCGAGCTTCCGCAGGGTCGGCTTCTCGTCGGCGAGTTGCTCGCGCTCTGCGGGGCACTTGCCTTGTGGCTCAAGTTTGCCCCGGCTTATCGCGCGGGTTTCCCGGTGGCCACAGTCGATCAGGCGATCGGAACGCGGCTAGCTGCGATCACCAAGTCGGCGAAGGCGCTGCTGCTCCCGCTGGATCCAACTATCTGTGATGCCATCCGCATCGAGTCCGTCATCAGCGCTTCGGCCGCGTTCGGCGCCCTCGCCGTGGGCCTGCTGGTGTTCTTAGCCATCAAACTTCCAAAGCTGGGACTACTGGCTGCGCTGAGCTTCGTTCCGATTCTGAACCTGGTTCCTCTGTCTCGCTTCTGGTCGCCGCACTACCTTTACGTACCGCTGTGTTTGCTTGCACTCTGTTTCGGCAAACAGCTCGGGAGTGCATCTCTGGCCCTCAAACGTGGTGCAGGCGTACTGCTCGGCATCTTCGCCCTGGTCAGTTTTGGCCAAGGCTCCCGCTACAAGGACGACGTTGCGCTCTGGACGCCCGAGGAGACGCGGCAGCCGATCTGTCGAGAAGCACATTTTTATCTTGGCCTCAGCGCTATGCAGCGCCGCGACTTCGACAGCGCCGCCGGCTACTTTGGGCGCGCGGCGAACAGCCCGAGCGACGCTTGGGCCTATGTGGATCTCGACGCGGCCTTCCAAAACCTAGGTGTGTCGGAGCTAGCGCGGGGACGCTTGGTTCAGGCGAAGGCGGCGTTTCACCGCGTCCTCGAGCTGAGCCAAGATCCGTCCGAACGCCGCAAGGCCAGCTACCACCTGAAGCTGATCGAAATCCAGGAGACACAAAAGGCGCCAGCCCAAAAACCAAACACGGACCCGCAGTAGGTGGTCCGGGCCATCATTGCCTCTCACAGTTCGAAAGTCTGTCCATCCCTGGCGATGGCCATCCCGGCCTGTCGAACCTTCGCTGCTGCCTCGGAGTCCGGATCCGACGCCGGGTTCGTATGGTTCAAGTGGGTGAACCATACCTTTCCGCGCTGCTCCGCCGGCATGGAATCGAATCGCGAGAGGGACTCCATGATGAACGGATGCGGGATCTCCGCCATGCTGCGCCCGGGGATTTCGCCATCTGCGAAGAAAGTGCCATCGAGCAGTGCGTAATCGACCTTCTCGATCTCCTTTTCCTGTCGACAGCCTCGAGGCTTACCTCGGTCACGCGCCGGATCAAAAAGAGCGAGCCGGCCACCAGCGGTTCACAGACTCGGCCGGGCTGGTGATCAAACCCGTTTTCTCCGGGCTACCCGTCTCCAAAACCTTCGGCCTTCGGGAACGCTTGAAGGCCTTCTCTGGCTACACGCTTCCTGACGACCCAACGCGGCTCCGTTTGTGGGAAGGCAGGGCAGGGAATTCCGTGCCGATCCCTCAGCTGCTCTCGGCCTACCTGGCGAAGGGGCAGAAGTGCATGGTGCTCGCATGCACCAAGCTGGATCTCAACGCTGGCAAGCCCTGCCTCGTCACGGCCAAACGCATAGTCAAGAGCGCAACCACGGCAGCGAGCCCGCGTGAGGCGTTGAGCGCGTGCATCTCCAGTCGCAACGCGGCCAAGCGCGACGACCTGGTGATCCACTCCGCCGCCATGGTCCAGGGGCGACCCCGCTTCATGCACAGTGTTGCGCCCAGCCGAGAGCACTAGTGCTAGCGACCGTTGCTCGGTGCCGCCACCATTGTGCAAGGCCATTGGGCGACGAACATCAGCCGCCGCTTCGCTTCTTTGCCGGCGGGCAGCAGCTTTCCAGCGCGTCCGCGGTTTCCCGCAGCCAGGCGACGACGCTAGAGACTTCTACTCGGTAGTGAACCTCCTTGCCCTGGCGTTCCGCTTCCAGGACGCCGGCGTCGCGTAGGACCGCCAGGTGCCGCGACACGACGGAAGTGTCGACGGGACATAGAGATGCGATTTGGCCAACCGTGCAGCTTGCAGTGCGTTCCGCTACGAGCGCCTGCAAGATCTTCATGCGTGTCGGGTCTGCGAGCGCCTTGAACATCTTTGGCGACAGCAGCTTCGCCAGTTTTGCGATCCGTCGATTCATGTTTCGAGCCCCGGTCGGCGCGCTGCGACCTTGATGCTGACTACGCGCCCCGCAACTGAACGCGCGACGCGATTCGCCAGCAGACGGCTGAGGAGACGACTCAGGCGGCCACGGCTCTCGAGTTCGTCGCGGATCATCCCCGCGATGGCCGCTGCGTCATACACGAGGCGGTTCTTGATGCTGATGTCTCTCAGGCCGGCCTGCTCGAGTAGTGCCACGTAGTCTTCCTCGCCGATGGCGCCCGCGACGCTGGGCTCGACTAGTTTCGTCAAGCGTCGAATCCACGTCGGCACACGTTCGACAACGACGTCCGAAATCAGCATTTGTCCCCCAGGTCGGAGAACCCGCGCGATCTCGGCAAAGGTGCTTGGCTTGTCCGGCGACAAATTGAGCACGCAATTCGACAGTACCCAGTCCACTGAAGCGTCGTCGACGGGTAGCTCTTCGATGAAACCCTCTCGCAACTCGATGTGTTCATGCCCCGAGCGCTCGATGTTGTGGCGCGCGCGCTCGAGCATCTCGGCCGTCATGTCCACACCAATGACCCGCCCCGTGGGTCCCGTTCGCTCCGCAGCCAGAACGAGGTCGAGCCCCGCGCCGCATCCCAAGTCCACCACGGTTTGCCCCTCCGACACCTGAGCCAAGGCCACTGGGTTGCCACAGCCAAAGGAAAAGGCGTCGTCGACCTTGGCAATCTCTGCTTCGTCGTAGTTGCCACTGCCCAGCGACTCCGCGCTGAGGCCGTCTTGGAGCTGCGCCGCCTTTTGGCCGTAGTCTCGCGCCACTCGGGTCCGAATCCGCTGCACTTCGTTAGTCATTTTCATCCCCTATTTGCATATTTGCACAATTGTTTGGATGTGCAAATAATGCTCACGACCGTGGGCGTGTCAATGGCGCAAGTCAAAAACATTTGCGTCCACCGCGTGCGGCGCTCGCTCGGTGGCAAATCGCAGCGAGTTGTGTGGGAACCTACGTATTCGGCCAGTTCTCGTTGAGCCAGGCAGCGATGTTCGCCGGGATCTCATCCAGAACGAGGTCGCGGTTGAGGAAAACCAACGTGATCTTGGCTTTGATCGAGCGAGTCTTGCCCAGCATGATGCTCTGATCGAGGACGAGACGGTGCTTCGTGTACTGCGCCACCGACGTCACCACCTCGCAGGTGTCTCCTAGTCGAGCGGGCGACAGAAAAGTGATGTCGGCGTGGTACACGGTCACGATGATTCCCCCCTCGTTCAGCTTCCAAGGGGGAAATCCGACGTCGGCGAAGAACTCGCTGCGAGCGCGCTCGAGATACTTGAGGTAATTTGCGTAGTACACCACCGACAGGCTGTCGGTGTCCTCGTAGTAGACCTTGACTGAGAATCGCCCAGGGGTGCCCGACACCGTGAACCTCGCGCCCGATCATAGCGTAGAATCATCGCGGCTCCTCGGGCGTCGCCGGCGGTTGTGGGGCGACGCCGCTCGGGACCTGACGAAAAGCATGGCGGGTGGCTGGTTCGAGCCCCAACCCTGAGTCCGCGGTACTAGAGTTAGTTCTGGAACTGCACCTTGGAAAACCTGCTGCTCGTCGTCGTGTGTCTGGTGGTCGGCGTCGTGGCGCGTCGGTCGGGACGATTTCCCGACGCTACGCCGACGGTGATGAATCGGCTGGTGATCGACGTCGCTTTGCCCGCCCTCACGCTGTCAGCGATCCACGGCGTGGATTTCTCCAAGCGTGCCCCCGCCCAGCTAGCCATCGCCTTGTTGATGCCGTGGGTCTTCTTGCTGGTGGCCGTAGTGGTGCTGGTCCCGCTCGGGCGAGCTGCGGGCTGGTCGCGGGAGGTCATCGCTTGCCTGTTGCTCACCGCCGGCCTGTCCAATACATCCTTCGTCGGTTTCCCCCTGGTCGAAGCGCTGTTCGGCAAAGAAGGGATGTCGATGGCAGTTTGGGTAGACCAGGGACAATTCCTGGTCCTCGCTTCGGCCGGGGTGCTCACTGCGGCTTATGGAGCTGGCGCTGGCAAGCCCTCAGTCGCCTCCATGACCCGAAAGCTGATCAGCTTTCCCCCGTTCATTGCCTTTGTACTGGCGTTGGCGCTGCATCGAATCGCTTTCCCAGCTGCCCTCGACTCGTTGCTCGAAAAGCTCGCTTTGCTGGTAGTGCCTCTTGCGTTGATCAGTGTTGGCTGGCAGCTGCGGTTCGATTCGAGCGCGTTGTCGGCGGAAGCTGGCAAGTTGCTGCCGGGCCTAGGCGTGAGGCTATTGCTCACTCCCGCCGTCGTGGCGGTGTTGCTCTTGCGCGTCCTAGATCAGAGTGGTCTCGCGACGCAGGTCACGATCGCGGAAGCCGCGATGGCGCCGATGATCACCGGTGCGCTGCTCGCCATCGAATCCGGCTTGGCACCGCGCCTCGCCAGTCTAATGGTGGGACTCGGTGTGCCCCTCTCGCTGCTGACGGTTCCCGTCTGGACGTGGGCCCTGGCGCCCTGACCCAGATTGTCCTTTGAGGTTTTTGGGGGTCGCGGACATGGCCGTAGCAGGGGCCCTACTCTCGAGCGATCCCTCGCTGGCGCGCCGCGCGCCGGATCGCGGAATCGTCATGCTCCGAGCTTCTGAGTTGATTCATCGTGGAGCAAGTCTCGGCGATGCTGCGGTTGGTTGACGTGACGTACTGGGCGACCGAGCCTTTTGCCTCATCTCGAACACGGGAGGCGTCTGGTGGATGGTGTCTACAGAGCAGGGTGGTTCAAGTTCGCCACGTATTGGGTCGCGGGTTACGTCCTCTTTTTCGTACTGGTCTTCGCGGCCGTCCAGAGCGGTCTAGATTTGGGTATGGGTTTTTTGGTGCTCTTCGGTGTGCACCTGATCACCATGTTCCTTTCGGTGGTTTTGGCGGTGCTGTACCTCGTCCATGCCATCCGAAACCCGTACCTGGAGGCCGGTGGCAAGGTGCTTTGGGGATTGCTGTTTCTCAGCTGTGGCCCGTTTGTGATGCCGATCTACTATCAGCGGCACCTCACGAGAGTGTGACGGGCATTACGCTGCGCAGAGGTAGTGATTGCGGCTCAATCCTGAAGTGCCGAATAAACCTCCCGAGCCACAAGGCTTGCGTCTGAGCCCTCGGCGGAGAGCGCCTCTTCGACCACCGGGCGTAGCGAGTCGCGGACTGCGCGATGAAAGTACCAACCGTGCTTCCGAATCAATGAAGCGCGGAGCGGAGACCGGAACTCCAGGTGCAGGGATTCGAGTAGCGTGTCGACCATCTGGTCAGCCTTCGTTCCGTTTTGGATGCACTCGCCAGCTGCAACTGCGAGCGACGCGAGATCTGCTTCGGGCGTCAATCGTAGGTCGCCGCCCGCGATCACTCCCGTTGCTGTCGCCCGCCCAGATGAATGGAAGGCGCTTGCGTATTCAGCCCGCGTGTACCGCCTACCGTCGACGACAAGCACGTCATCAGTGCGAACCAACAGGTTCGCGGCGAAGTCACCGAACTCCTTCATTTCGTCGGTACCCATCCGCTCCGCGAGGCACGCTGCCGCGAGAATTCTTGCCATCGCCAGGGACGTAGGCGAGGGGTCCACTTGATCGAGCACTCGCCAGTGAGCCATCACTTCGTGCAGCTTCTGCCGGGCGTTTGCCGCCGCATCGTCCCCGCCAAGGTCCTCCGCAAGTTCGGCAAGGAATGCAGCGGCGTCTTCCAGGCTTTGGTTGTCCATTGGTTTTCCCGCCCCCTTCGCGATGTGTCTGGCGGAACCCGTCGGTGGATCGTACAGGATCCACAGCTCATTTTCGTCGTACAGCCGGCCGAGGCCAGCCACCCTGAGCCCTGGCAGGACCCTCGATTGGCGCGGGTGGTTTGCCTTGCGTGCGAGGTGCGGGGTGGGGCATTGCCGGAGATCGCCCATTTCATGCAGCTAACCGGCGCATTCGCGGTAAAACTTCGTGCTTCGTAATGTCTCCTGATTTCGACCGCCCCTGCGATCCTCCGATCGAGTACTGCGAGGTGCCCGCGGAGGGGCCCCACGTACTTCCGGAGGAGTTTCGGAACCGCGCGCTGATCTACACCCCTCACGACGGCGCGGCTATTCCTCGGCACTTTCGGTTTCGCGAGGATGGCACTCCCCTCGTCGACCCCGAAGTACTCGCGCGCCAGCACGTAAAGACCCGGGACTGGGGTTCGAATCTGGTCGCCTCTCACTTGGCAGCAGCTCTTGGCGTCGGGGGCTACGCACGCTGCCGAATCGCGCGTGTGCTGCTCGACTTCAACCGTTTTCCGGGCAGTACGCCCCAAGGTGTGATCGACCCGCTGGAGCGCTTGGCCATCGGGCAGCTCTATTCTCAAGCCCTCGACCACAGGCAGAAAACATCGCTGCTGGAAGGCTACTACGACGCCATCTCCAGTGCGATGGAAGCGCATCTGGACAGCAATTTGATCAACATTGGATTGCATAGCTACGACGAAGTACACGCCAGCGCGACCAAGCGCGCGCACGTCAGCCTGATCAGCCTGCCCCGGAGCTACCAGCGCGACGCCTGCATGACCTTCGGGGTTTTCGATCCGCTTTACCCCGACGATTTGGCTGAATCGACCTGCAGTCGGGTTCTTCGGGATCGGATCAGTCTGAACCTGGAACGATCCGGCTTTCGTGTGGTTCACAATCATCCCTACCTGTTGCCCGACGGCAGCATCGAACTCAGGGCTCAGGTTTGGTTCTTCTTCCGCTACTTGCGCCGGGCCTTCGAGGCGGAGCACCCCGGCACCCGCGAGGACCCGGCCTACAAGCTGGTCTGGACGATGCTGCTGGACACCAACTTGCGACTGGCGGAGGCCGAGGGCTGCAGGAGCTTCATCCATCGCTTTCGCAAGGTCTCCACCAGCGAGCAAAAACGCATGGCGCCCGCCCTCGACGCCTACGCCAAGGTGCGCAACTTCGTGAACGAGACAGACATCGTGACGCGCTATCGACGGTCCCCGGACCGACCCAGCTCTTTGGGGGTCGAAGTTCGCAAGGACCTCGTCTGCACCTTCGACCCAAAAACGGGCATGCCTCGCAGACCGACCTCCGAGCAACGGGAGACAGCGCGTCAAATCGCGGAGGCCATGGCCGGCGCCATCTCGACCTTCATCGACACGGACCGCGAGTACATCGTTTCCGGTGAGAGCGAACCACCCAGCGAGCTCGCGGCATTGGATCCGTGAGGGCCGCCGGCACCTCGCGGCCTAGGAGCAAACTTCCCAGCTCAAGTCTTCGTACACCCAACCGATGCTGGGGCCGTAGCAGCATGGCTGACTGTTGTCGTGCCCTGGGAGTTGAAGCACTCCAGGTAGCCACCATCGAAGGAAGCACGACGTTCCGTTATGAGCTTGCCCAACCCAGTCGGGATGGTCGAGTCCGCGATTACGCTTGATTACATGTGCGATGGGTCGGGCAGAAATGGGTCTCGATATCGTAAGCAGTTGGGCCGCGGTCCTTGTCTCTTGAAGCGCGCTCGCCAAAAGGTCAGGGTCGCTGCCATCCGGCCCACTCCGCCACCTGCAGCAGGACTCATCATGGGAACTCTTTCATCACGGAAATCATTCACTTGTCTGGGCACTCTCGTTTTGGCTCTCTTGGCCTGCAAGCAAGGAGACACGGAGAAGGCCACCGCGAGCAGCGCGAGCGTGGCCCCCGCGGCAGCGCCGTCCGCCACTCCAGCACCCGAGGCTCCCGAGCCCGAGACGCCCGAGCCCAAGCGCGCGGCCAAGCCCGACGTGAACGAAAAGGGCGTTCCCGCGATCCCGGAAACCAAGTCTGATCCGCCCAAGGGTAGCGAATGGGACGACGGTATTGCCGTCAACACCCAAGGCGCGGGAAGCCAAGCCAAGGACTGCACCTTGATGGTGCTGCGGGAGTGGCTTCAGGTCACCTGCCGCGGCAAGGTCACAGGCTATGAAAAGATGGACGGCTTTGGCACAAAGAACGTTGACTACTTCGAATCCTTCATCCAGGGACAGCACGGTTCATTCGTCGTGCGGCTGAAGAAGGGCAAGTACCCAAAGGTTCGGATCTGCCGCGGAGACAGCTTTGCCAGCCTCTTTGTCAGTTGGCCCGCCAGCGCTGAACGGCCCAAACACATCGCCCTGGCCCAACTCAACAAACCCTGCGGAAGCTGAGCGTTGTCCAGCGGCCGTTGAGTCAGAGTAGCGGCGGTTCGGGCGCAATGGTGCGCAGGTGCAGCGCCGGCGCGACGAGGTTGTGGGTGCTAGCCCGTCTTCACGAAATCGGGCTTTCGGCGTTGTTGGAAGGCGCTGATGCCTTCTTTGGCAGCGGCCGTACACGCGGTCGCTGCAAAGGCGCGGTAACCGATCTCTAGTGCGTCTGCGGCAGTGGGCGCGGCCGCCGCGTCCATGATCGCCTGGCTGATGATGCCGACCACTTCATTGCTGAGCGGCCGTTTGCCCGCAGCGGCGTCGAGCGGCTCCGGGGCGCTGATGGCCACTGGGCCGTCGGGGATGCCTTCCACTTTGCCCACGAGGGCCTTCACCCTTCCCACCGCGGACTGGATCAGGGAGGCATAGTCATCCGCGAACTCGTTGATGATGCCAAGCTCGTGCGCTTCTTTTGCTCCCAGTTTGCGTCCGACGCGCAGCATCTCATGCAGGATTGGCGCAGCATCGGGCCACTTGCGGTAGGGAACCACCAAGGCGCCAATCCCCGGGGCGATCCCCAGCGTGACTTCGGGTAGCTGCACGAACGCTTCTCGCACCGCGACGCGACCATGGCATCGCAAGGCGAGTTCGAGGCCACCCCCAAGCGCCATGCCATTGAGCGCAGCGACCACGGGCTTGTCCATCGCATCGAGATGCAGCAACAAGCGTGAACAATCCCGAGCAAACTGAGCGGCGGGCTCTGCCTTGCCCAGCAGCTCTGGGAATCTGCCGATGTCCGCTCCCGCACAGAAGGCCCGGCCGCCGTAGCCGGTGATGGCGAAGCCGATCGTGTCATCATCCTTTTCGAACTCTTCGATCACCGCCAAGAGCTCGTCGGTCACATCGTCGTCCAACGCGTTCATGGCTTGGGGCCGGCGCAGAGTGAGCGTCTTGACGCCGTCAATGTCATCGACCAGGACGTGGCGGCGAAACTTCCGGTATGCGTCCGGATCCTGTTTCGGCATGGGCATGCCTGGGCGCTCTTTGCCGAAGCGAGCCAAGACTCGGCGCAGCTCCTGATCTTCGAGCGTCTGGATCAAGTGCATCGGGCCCCGCTTGAATCCCAAGGCGAGGACACAGCCGAGATCCAAGTCCGCGGCGCCGCCAATCCGGCGATCGACGATCTCTAAGGACTGCGACAACAGCACTCCGAGTAGGCGATCATGGATTTGCTGCCGGCTTTCCGGCGCTACGTTCACTCCCTTGCCTGGGGGGACGGTCTTCCAGCGGTCCACAGAGTTGAAAATGGGAGCTGGCCGGTAGTGCTCGCCCTCCTCCTTCATCTGGAGCGTGTTGGTCTCGACGATGATTGGATTGCCGTTGGCGAGATTGAGAACGAAGAACGGGCCAGCTTGGACCAGGTCCATCGCCACACTATCAATCTCGGAGGCCGTTGCGCCGTCGAGCAGATACGCCGCCTCGTTGCACCAATTGTCGAAGACTCGGTCCAGCATGAAGCAGACGACGTCGTCGGTTACCAGGGGAACCTTCCCCGTGTGGGCAAACACCCAGCGCAGGTACTCGACCGTTTCTGGATCGACCGCCTTGTGGCGCACCACCTCGACTGCCGGATTACGAAAAGCCGGGGCGAAGAAGTGAGTCACCGTGGCCCTGCCTTTGCGCTCGAGCTGGGAAAACATGCGCGACGCCGGTAGAGAACTCGTGTTGGACGTGATCACGGCGTCCGGTCGAACCAGGCTTTCGACCTGTTTGAAGATCTTGCGCTTGAGGTCCAGGTTTTCGGTCGCTGCTTCGATCACCCAGTCGCACTCGGAAATCTCCGCGTAGTCCAGCGTGGCGACCAGTCGGTCCGTGACCTTGGCAGCTACGGCCTCGCTGAGCTTGCCCTTGGCGACGCCCTTTTTGACGTATCCATGGATGCGCTCTAGCGCCCCGTCGAGCGCCTTCTGTTCAACATCTACGAGGACGAGTTTCAGGTCTGGCAGCGCGCTCTTCAGGTAGTAGCCAATATCCGGGCCGATGGTGCCGGCACCAATGATGGCAACGCTCTTCGGCAGCGAACGCGACGGCTGATGAATCAACGGGTTTTCGAACGAAGTGGGCATTGGGTTTGATCCTGTCATGGGCCTTTTGCGACGGGCGTGATGGCGTCGAAGAGCTCGGGTACGATTGGCAGGGATGGGTCCGTATACGCCGCGTTTTGAGAGGCGTCATCTAGGGTTGCCGCTTTGAGCACGTGCTGCATGCCGTCGATGATTGCGAGGGTCGCGCTGGGGTTGCTCGCGGAAAGGAGCTTTGCGTCCGCCACGCCGATTTGAAACGTCAGTGCTGCCCTGGGCGATCACTGTAGGCATGGCGAGTTTGGCGAATTCGACCGCCGGATCGTACTTGAACCACGAGAGCAGGTACGGCTGAACGCTCGCGCGAAATGTGCTGCGGAGATCTGGCGACACCTGATCGACAGTCTTGCCTTGCTCTAGCTGATCGAGGATAGCGTTTGCTTCGGTAAGAAGCGCGCCGGTCAAGTTCTTGCCCAATTGCTCTCGGAGCACGTCGGCTGCTGGGCGGCCGGCTCCGGCCAGCGAGACGAACGCGTCCGGGGCGTCCGTGTGCGAGGAGAGCGTACCAATGAGCGCGCCCTCGCTGTGCCCAATCAGAGTGACGTGGCTGAAGCGCGGATCGCTTGCCACCTTTCGGGTCCAGGCGGCGAAGTCCTCCACGTACATCTCGAATCGGTGGTCCGTTTCCTGGGTCGGACCGGCGGATTGGCTTGCCGCGATGCCGCGTTTGTCGAAGCGGACGCTGGCGATGTCTCGCTCGGCAAGCCCTTCGGCGAGGAGTTTCAGGCTGTCGTTCTTGATGCTGAGACCCCAGGAGTTGCCATCGCGATCGGTTGGCCCCGAGCCTGCATGAATCAGGACGACCGGGAACGGCGCGCAGCCGTTGGGCAACTGCACGGTGCCGTAGAGCGTGCCGCTGCTCGTCTCCAAGTTCATGGGCGCGCGAGCCGGGCCGCATGTGGCGCTCGCCCCGGCGGTTCCACCGGTGCCCGATGACAGGGGCGCGGCCTTGTCGTCGCCGGTACATCCCGAGACGAAGGCTATAGTTGCGACGGCGGCCACAACTACCAGCGCCATCGATGCACCCCGATGGATCATCAAGCCGGTCCTAGCACTTGGCGTGAGGAGCGTGCACCAGATTGACAGTCGTCAACTGGGACTAGCTGCCGATCTTCAAGCGGTGAGCCGTCGCCTTAGGCGTAGTACGAGCCGCAGGGCGATCAGCGCGACGCCGGCGATGATGATCGGCGTCTTGAAGGGGTCGCCCGCGACGAGGCCGATGACGAGCAAGAGCCAGGGCAACGCGTGTAGAAGTCCGTCGCCGGATATGACCGGCGGATCGGGTCGCCCCGTCAACCTCCTCAGATAGCGGACGATATCAGCGGACTCCGGGAGCCAGCGCACGCTGCCATCTGCGTCCTCGATGCGCAGCACTGGCACGGTCGTGCGACCCATCGCTTCCATCAGCGCGTCCCGATGTGCCGACACCTTGTGAATGTTGCGCAGCTCCACCTCCAGCCCGGAATCGGCTAGGTCCGAGCGAACCATCTGGCAGTAGCCACAAGAGTCGTAGTGGTAGAGTGCGAGCCGCGGTTGACTAACTTCCACGCTAGATAAACGCTGCGCGAGGCCCGCTGGTTTCAGTGACCGCGATGAGCTTGTCGAAATTCAGGCTCAGGGGGCGCACTTCAAGAATGCCGAGAGCTGGGAGTCGCAGCCCTGCAGATCCGTATCGCCGCCGCTGTCGCAGGTGTAGCTGCCCGACGCCAGAATGCAGGCGGCCAGCGCATCTAGTTCGGTGGTGCACCCGGCAGCCGTGCCCGATGCGACCGAGTCGTTGCATTCCTTCAGACACGCGGGTTCCGTCCAGCCCGGGCAGCTGGCTGCGGCTTCCTTGGCGCAGACGCCGGGGCAGCGGGGGTCACCGGTCCCTCCGTCCCCGCCGCCGGTCGCGCCCGCGCCGGCGGTCGCCCCCGAACCACTCGTGCCGCCGGTGGCCACGCCGCCCGTCGCTCCGGAACCGCTCGTGCCGCCGGTGGCCACGCCGCCCGTTGCCCCGGCGCCGCCAGAACCGCCCGTCGCTCCTGAGCCCGCACTCCCCGCACTCCCGCCGCTCCCGCCACCGGAGTCGTCGTCACCTCCACACGCCGGCGAGGAGGCCATCGTCAGAACAGCCACAAAGATCCAGGTCGCTTCCCGCTTCATCGTCCCTCCACCAACACCACCCAGGGTCGCACGGGTCTCACAATCAGGCAACGCGTGACGAGGCGTCGCCCGCAGGCGAGACTACCGCCGCTGCCACTCACCGGGCGTCGAGGATGTGGCGCCGAAGCCCGGACCATAGCCTTCGACCTTCGCGCCACGATCGAGCGCTGCCCGCGCCCTGCTCACCGCTAGCGTCGTTTCCGTCGCGGAAATCGTTAGCCCTCGCTCTGAGCTGCTTCTTCCGCCTCCGCCTCCTCGATTAGCGATTCCACCTCTCGGAGGTGGTCTGGTTCGAGCTGCGGCGCCATCTCTCCGAGCGCGCGACGCGCTTCACGAGTGGTGAGCTTTCCTTTTTCGAAGTCGAGGCAAATCAGACACATGCTCCGTTGAATACGAGATAGCGCTTGCTTTGTCCAAGCCCGCGCCCTCGAGACGTGCTTCGACAACCCAAGAGCCAAGGGGTGCGGCGTCGGTGTCCAACGGGCTATCGAGTTCCGCGCGGCCAACGATCACGCAAGTGCGGCGCAACGGGGGGGTGCCAACCCGCGGTTGTCAACGCGGCTGGCCTCTGCTGCGCGGCCGCGCAAAACGCCGCGCAGACGGGTGGCACGCCGCGTGCAGTGATCCGTCTCGCTATGCTCGGACGATTCAGGTACGGCTTCTCACTGTGCGCGGCACTGCCAGCACTCGCCCTCGCTTTGGCGAGCCCCTCCGCTTCCGCCGCCGGCGCACAATGCCCTGCTAGCCAGCCGGTGCACTACCAAGGTGTTTCGACGGCTTGGAGCCCGAAGTCCCCAGGCGACGAGCTGCGCATCAACCTGCCGGTCGAAAAGTCCAAGCACTACAAGAAGCTCAGCATGAGCTACGACATGGAGATCGGCTCATGGATACCCGGGGCGGACTACTACCCAATAAGTTGGGTCCGAAATCTGCCGTACAACGTGAATCAGCAGTACGACTGGTTCTTGATCCGGAAGAAGAACCCGCACCAGATAACCAGTCTCGAAACCGAAGCCCGGAATTGGAGTGAGCCCGCCGCCTGGAAAGAAAACACTGTGTACAAGGTGTCGATCAGCCACGACGCGGAGAAAGGCACTCACACGACCACGGCAACTGGCGGAGGCGCCACGAACTTCATCCAGCGCCCGGTGACGAAGTCCATCTCACCGGGCAAGCAGGGCCTGGTCGTGATCTTCAGTTTCAAGAATCCGGCCTCGCCCGTAGGGGCGCCGGTCGGATGGAAGTTTTCCAACCTGATCATTGATCTGATCCCGGGTGGCCCCTTCGGTCCCGATGCATTGCCGTGTCCGGGTGGTCTAGTCTGGGCGACCACCTCGCTTCCCAACGGCACGGTTGGACAGAGCTACGGGCCCGCTCGACTCAGTGCGCAAAATGGAAAAGCGCCGTTGGTTTTCTCCCTCGAGCCCGGCTCGAGCTTGCCCAGCGGGCTCAGCCTCGAGGCAGGAGGAAGTATCGGCGGCACACCCACAGTGGCTGGAAGCTTTCAATTCGACGCGCGGGTTGCCGACAGCGGCGGGCAGTTCAACGTTCAGACGTTCCACTTGGACATCGATGATTCGCAGGGGATCGGTGGCGCCGGCGGCGTCGGAGTGGCCGGGGCGGCTGGGGCAGGACTGGCTGGCGCCCCCTACTCCCTAGGTGGCGCGGGCGGCGCCGCAGCTTCGGGTTGGGGGGCGAGCGGCGCGGTGGTCGGCAGTGGGCCGGGCTCCGACCCGACCGTGGGCAATTCCGATGGCACAGACCCGGTCGAGGGCAGCTGTGCCTGCGGTGTCCCGCGTCGCGGCCCACGACCTGCGCTGGGCTTCTTACTCGGCTGTTTGGCGATAGGCTTTTTGAGACGCTTTCGACTAGGGCGATGCTGGGGTTGAACCGACCCGCTGCGTATTGCGCGGAGACCACGTCTGCTCTCAAAGCTAATCATGTGCCGATGAGTGCCCGCTCGCGGCAACGCATGCCGTGCTCGAGACTGAAGCCCCCTCGTTGGCCGCTCCCTACGGCTGGACGACAATCTGCTGTTGGTATGCGCTCACGACGGTTTGCACCGATAGCTCCGGGAGCATCGTATCCTGCCGGGACCGCTGCACTTCCAGAGTGACGGAGTTTCCGCCGGGGGCCGGGAAGGCCGTCGCGGGGACCATGAACGAACCCGAGTCCGGCAGGGGGCTAGCGGATGGGGTTCCATATTTCCCGAGAAGAACGTGGGCGCCCACGTCGGTTTCGCCACTAGGCGTCCAGGTCACGAGCGTAGGCGTGTCTACCTTCGGTGGAGGATCGAGTGCGACGGTGTGCGCGCTCGCGGGCGTTATGACGATGCCAGTGCGCGAACCGGACGTGTGTGAGATCGACAGTTCGTAGCTCGCCACCCACCCGAGCTGGAATCCTTTTTGGTACGGGATGCCGCCGCCACCCCCGAGTACAATCGGGCTCTCCCCGGATGGAGTCAGCGTGACGGTTGCGCCGTCGGGCTGCGAACTCGTGACCGGGTTGTACACACCCACCACAGCGTGAGTGCTTGGCTGCGTGAGCATGCGAACGACGATTTGCACTGTCACTTGCAGTGGGTCGCCAGTTGCCACTCCGGTCCAGCTCGTCGTGCCGCCTCCAGAAGCGCTGCCTCCGGATGTGCCGCCTGCGCCACCCGCCGCCCCGGCGCCGCCGCCCGAGCCGGGGAGTGGTCCCACGACTTTCGCCACTGCTACATGCCAACCCAGTCGCCAACAACGAGCTGGCGACCACGGCCGCTCTTAGTCGCATCCCACAAGTCTATCACGCGCACTGGTGCATCTTTTCGCGCCCAGCTACGGGGCTTGTTGCGAAGGCTGAGGGCCACTCAGCGGCCTCTGTTGGCCAATCAGACTCGAACACCCTGGGCGCAGACGCTCACACTTCCATTTTTTCCAAGATTCGCCGAAACTGCGTTGACACGACGCCTACTCGCGTAAACACTTCCGGCCTCGCGCGGCTGTCGAGTAACTCGGCGAGACGCACACCCGGGCACGTCCCAGGATACGGAGTCAATGATGAAGGGTTCATTAGGTTTAGGCGTGGTCTTGGGAGTTGTGGCGCTCGGTTCGGGCGTGGCCTGTTCCAGCGATAGCGACGACGGCAGTGGTGGCAGCGGGGGCAGCGGCGCCTTCGGCGGTTTCTCGGGCTCCGGAGGCGGCACGGGCGCGACGGGCGCAGGTGGCGGAACCGGCGCCACGGGCGCGGGCGGTGGAACCGGCGCCACGGGAGGCGGCGGCAACACCGGTGGCACTGGGGGTGCTTCCCAGAACGGGACGTGCAAGCAATTTTGCTGTTCCGATAGCGATTGCGCCGCCGGTGAGACGTGCGCTCCGTTGGATGCAGCGCAGCTCGGCACGCTAGGCCTGTGCGAAGCTGGCACAGCCGATGGTGGCGGAAGTGGCGGTAGCGCCGGCGCTGATGCCGGAACCGGCGGAGCCGCCACGGACTCTGGAGCTGGTGGCACGAGCGTTGATGCTGGCACGGGTGGAACGAGCACGGATTCCGGAGCTGATGCAGCGAGCACAGATTCCGGAACCGGTGGCGCTGCCACAGACTCCGGCACGGGTGGAGCGAGCACAGATTCGGGAACCGGCGGTGCTGCCACCGATGCGAGCACAGATGCCGGATCCGGTGGCACCTCGTCGGATGGTGGAGCCGGCCTGCCTGCGGGCTGCGTCAAACCCGGCGCGCTGCCCGTGAATTGCAACCCACTCACCAATGCCGGTTGTACGGGAGCGGGAGAGGCGTGTGACTTGGGTACCGAGAACGGTGGCCCAGTCATCGCCTGTTTCCAGCCGCCGAACGACACGCCCAAGGGCGGAACCTGCAGCAACAGCACAGGACCATTCTGCGTCCCCGGCCATCACTGCGACGAGTGAGTTCGTCGTGTTGATTCGGTCCCAGGACGCAGCCCCAGGCTGTGGGCTGAGGCCCGGTCGAATCGCACAGCTTCACGGGTGGCAAGCTCGCCTCCGTCGAGGCAGCCAGCAGGTCTATTCCCCCTGCATGTAGTTCCGCACCTTGTAGGCCTTCGCTACCGGAATGTAGAGCAGCCCGGTCAGCACCATCATCCCGACGAAGAAGAGGAAGTAGCTCGCCCCCGGGAGCTTGGACGTCTTGTCCGGGTTCATAATCAAGAAGTTCACGCCCGCCGCGACGAGGTTGCCGAGGGAAACGGCAAACATCTTGATCGACATGATCATGGACTTCATCTTGCGCGGCGCCTGGGTATAGAAGAACTCGAGGGACGTCACCGAGATGAGCACCTCGCCGGCCGTAACCAGCGCATAGGCGAGTAGTTGCCACCATATGGTCGGCGTTTCACCAGCTTGGATCAGCGCTTCAGCGTGAGCGCACACCGCGAAGGAGCCGGCGACCAAGAAGAAGCCGGCGCCGATCTTGCGAAGCGGCGTGACTTCCGTGAAGCGGCGCACAAAGGGGTAGAGCACGTACTCGAAGAGCGGCACGAACAGCATCACCAGCAGCGGATTGACGGCATGCACTTGTGACGGAAGCACCTCGCCGATGAGGGGCAGCGTACGGTCCATCTGCTTGGCCTGAAGGATCCACGAAGAGCCCTGCTGCTCGAAGAGCGCGTAGTAGGGCGATAGGAATAGCATCACGATGATGAGCTTACCGACGGCCTTCAGGCCTTCGCGGCTGAACGCCTCTTTGACGAAGGCCATGCCTTTGGGCGGTACGTGCACGTACTTGTTGCGGCCCATCCAGAACACCAACGTGGCCAAGAACATCAATAGGCCCGGCAGGCCAAACGCCACGTGGGGGCCGTGGTGCTTCAAGAGCCACGGGGTCAGCAGCGTGGCGAAAAACGACCCGAAGTTGATGGAGAAGTAGAACCAACCGATGACTCGGCTGAGCAGGTGCTCGTTCTTCGTACCGAACTGATCGCCGACGTGAGCGGTCACGCAGGGCTTGATGCCGCCAGATCCGATCGCGATCAGGCTGAGCCCTACGGCCAGGCCCAGGCGCGTCTCGTCCAGGGCCAAGGCCAGGTGGCCCAGGCAGTAGATGATCGACACGCGCAGGATTGTGCTGTACTTGCCCCACCACGCGTCGCTGACGATCGCGCCCAGCGCGGGCAGCGCGTACACCGCGGAGCCAAACAGGTGATAGTAGCCCTTCGCCTCCTCTTTGCTCATGACGTCGAGCGCGCCCTCCGCGTTCAACAGGTACTCGGTCATGAACACGACGAGGATCGTGCGCATGCCGTAGTAGCTGAAGCGCTCTGCCGCCTCGTTGCCGATGATGTAGGGGATGCCCTTGGGCATCTGCGTCGAAGGCAGCGGCGCGGTGCGGTGGGTCGTTTTGGCCATGGGGTGAGAGAACACTTCCACGGACGCGCGCGTAGGAAAACCCAAGAACCGCATCCGCGAGCGTTAGCCTGCCGTGAGCGAAGAGCACACGCTGGTAGTATTCGAGCATGGCCTCGATTCAGACCCGCTTAGGCGCACTCGTCGCCGCCTTTGGTTTCCTCGCCGCAAACGCGTGCGGGGATTCTTCCAGTTCAGATGGAGCGACTGGTGGCGCTGGAAGTGGCGGCACCGCCGGTACAGGTGGCTCGACCGGTGGCGCTGCCGGCGCAGGTAACGCGTCGGGCTACTGCGGCGATTTGCCTTTCGTACGCAGCTGTTCGTATCCGGTCGGCAGCCAGGACTGCTATGACTTCTACGGCGACTGGAGTGGCGATAGCGGCGCTTGCGGTTTCGAATCCGTGCAGAGCGGTGTCGTTTGCGTGGTTCCGAGCCCAGTACCCGTATGCGTGGTGCGGACATGCGAAGTGCGATGGCAAATCGCCGATGCCGGGGCGGACGCCGGCGACGGAGGTGTGGATCGCAGTCCCTGGCAGTGCCCTTCGACCGAGGGTTGCGATGGCTTCGCCCTCCTTGGCAGCTGCGACTCGCCGGCGGGGGGGGCGCTGCGTGGATCATCACGCGATGGTCACGGATGCTCCGAAAGCGCGAACCCGATTGGAGAGCCGATGCACCGCGGTGGGCGGCACCTTCAGTCCGAGCGCCTGCTCGGTGACCGGCGCGACGCCGTCGTGTCGGCGCCGGCAGTGTACCGTGCAGCACGACCTATTCGTCGAGGAGGCGGGCTTTCCGACGCCCTGCAATGGCATCGAGTTTGCGCCTTGATGGCCTGTTCGGCGGTGTGGGTGGCACTGAGACGGTCGCACGTGTTGCGAGCCCGAGATGGAGCGACGCTCATAGCTCGCCGAGTTCAGCGGCGGATCGGTCTCCGATGCCCAGGGACTCGGGCGTCCGCAGCGCCTCGCCGGCATAGTCGCGATTCATCAGCACCGAGGTGACCTGAATGATCGCGTTCATGGTCGGCGTCTCTACGCCGACTTGCCTCGCGAGATTGGACATGAAGACCAGGCCGTAGCCGACGTCTTCATTGAGATAGCGGTGATCCAGCTGCGGTTGCGCGCTGATACCGAGGAAGCCGGGCGCTTCTCGGTAGCCCGAGCCGTAGTTGTTTGCTCGCATGTAACCCTGGCGCATGCCTATCTCGGGATCTCTGAGAACCTTGATGCCCAGTTTGTCGCCAATGGCGATCCGTTCCTTGTCGAGGGCTTCAATCAGGCGGCCCGTCGCGTCACTCACGCCCTCTTCGTAGAACAGAAAATCCACCCCTTCCGTGTCGATGCGCGCCGCGTTGGCCAGTGTCACGGCAGGATGGATGATGGGGTTGGCGTTCTGCAGGCTGGTCTGCAGCACACTTCGCGCGGGCTCCATGCTTGGATACACGTCGGCGATGAGCTTCAGGATGTCATCCGTGTGTTTGCCCGGCAACGCAGCGAGCAGGTTTCCAGCCTTGAGTTTCAGGAACACACGAATGCGGCCCGGCTCGGTCAGGCGCACGGCGTAGTGCAGCGTCGATGTCTCCGCGACCCGCACGGAATCATCGTCGACATCAAGACGCGCCGCGCGCTTGAACGCCAGCGCGCCGCCGCAGGAACTCGGAGACACGACGACGGTCTGGCCCGAACGGAGTTTGCCTGCCACAGCTTTGCCGAAGGGGTCCGTGGCGTAGGCGGGTCCGACGACGTAGATGAGCTCTGCGCCCTGCAGCGCCGCGCCAATGTCGTGCCCGGCATAGGCGATGTTGCCGAACCCCTCGATGTCGCCCTGAGCATGAATGCCGCCCTGCTCCGCAACCTTGGCAATGTTGTTGGGGAACTGCGCGAAGTCGAACAGCCTGACCTCGTGTCCGTGAGAGGCGCAGTCGAACGCCATCGCCGTACCACCGGCCCCCGCTCCCAAAACCGTAACCTTCATTGCTGACCTCTGTCGACGGTACGCGGTATCCATATCCGCGATGCTCGTCGGTGATTGCTAACACCGATGACACCGAGGAGTCCAAGCCGACGAAAGTGCTCGCGTAAAACACCGGAACTCGCGGTTTCAAGTAGAGCAGAATCGGGCAATTGGGGTCGACCTCAACCGAAAACAGCTCAAGCGGCGCCTGTCGACTCTGCTCGAAGACACCGCCCTAGGCGGCCTGTTACCGTCTCCCCCACGATGATCCCGACGACGGCAGTGTTTGCGGGAATGGCGCTGCTCAGCGGCGTCGCGTGGGCGCTCGTGCTCAGGACCGTCGTTCTACCTCGGTTAAAAGGTGTTGAACGCAGACGGAAACTACAGCTGCTACTGCTGCCGCAGCAATTCCGTCACATCAGTGCACTGCTGCTCATCCCGGGTGTAGCCTCGCCGTCTCTCGACCCGGGCTGGGTGCGCTGGCTTGTCATCGGGGATGTGGCCACGGCGCTGCTCGCCATCGCAGCGGTACTGGCCCTAGACTTGAAAAGCCGCGCTGGCATTCCGCTGGCTTGGCTCGCGAGCGTGGTCGGACTCGTGGATCTCCTGAAGAACGTCGCCACAGCACCGGCGGCGGGCGCCTCCGACCACATGAGCGCCGCGTCCGCGATCCCCACCATGGGCGTGCCCCTCATGTTCCTGATGCACCTACTCGCGCTCAGAGCGTTGGCGCGCGACCACAGGTGACCGGAAGGCGATGCGCCAGGTCCGACGCCCCGCAATCGGCTGCGTCGTGGTTGGTGCGGGCCTACCTGACTGGAGGGGTCGAGCCAGCAGCCTGATGGTGAGAGCGCGGGCTTGTGGGCGCTTCTGCGAATGGCATGGCCTGTGAAGGGTGGGAGGCGTGCCGGCCGGGTCTCTCGGGTCGGCGAACACTAGGAGAGTCCAATGATGCTTAGAAAGGCCACCCTTTTCTCTGTCGCGGGCGCGGCACTCTTGCTCGGCGCAGCAGGCTGTAGCGGTGCGGACGCCGGCGACGAATCGACTGGCACGCTGCAGCAAGCTTGGAGCACCTGCTATGAGACTTGCGACAACAAGTACGAAACCAGCAGCCGCAACTGCGATCAAGCGTGGGAAGACAACGAAATTAGCTGGCGCACTTACGTCGATTGCACGTGGAGCGCCTATGACGACTTCCGCGAATGCAACTGGCAGTGCGGTGGCAGCGGCGGTGGCCCCGAGGAGTACTGACCGTCATAGCGCGCTCTTGGTGACCGCATCGCCGAAGCGCTCGAGCTGCAGGGTGCGTCGGTCGACGTCGTTTTTTGGCTGGCCTAGACTCCTAGGCCCCGATGTCCGAATCCCCACCTTTAGTCATTGCCGGTCGCTATCAGGTCTTGGGCGTGCTCGATCGCGGTGGCCACGGCGTGGTTTTTCGCGCTCGCGATCAGAAGCGGGGCGACGTCGTGGCGGTCAAGATGTTGACCGGGAGCTTCGCCAGAGAGCCACACTATGTCGAGCGCATGCGTCGCGAGCAACGCGCGCTCGCGGCCCTCGAAGGCACACTCGCAGTGAAGGTTCGCGACCTGTGTACGGCGTCCAGCGGCGCACCTTGTCTGGTAATGGAGTTTCTCGATGGCAAGAACCTCGAGGAGCACTTGCTGGAGTTGGAGCAGATCGGGATGCGTCTCGCACCGAATGAGCTGGTGGAGATCCTGTCGCCGATCGTGGACACTCTCGAAGCTGCGCACGGCATCGGCCTCCTGCACCGTGACTTGAAGCCGGGCAATATCTTCCTACTCAGCGACACCGTCGGCGGAGGTGTGCGACTGCTGGACTTCGGTCTGGCCCGCTTCAAGTCGGACCGCCCGCTGACGGAAGTCGGGATGATCATGGGGTCACCGAGCTACATTGCGCCGGAGGTTTGGAGCGGTGACGTCGATCACGTCGACCAGCGAGCGGATGTCTACTCCCTGGGTGCGGTGGTCTTTCGGGCGCTGTCGGGGCGGGTGCCATTCCTCGCGGAGACCCTGCTCGACAAGCTCGAGGCGGCTACCGGCGCCGAGCGACCCAGCCTGAGCGAGCTGCGCGACGATATGCCCAAGTCGCTCGATCCCTGGGTGGCGTCGGCGTTGGCGGTCGAGCCCGAGGAGCGTTTCGCTGACGTGCGCACGTTGTGGAACGAGCTGCTCCTGGGCTTCGGGCTGCCCGGTGATTCGAAGTTGTCGGTGATGTGGCGGACAGCTACCGGCATGATGCGGCGCTTGAAGGCGGGCGTGCGCGACAGATTGCAGGACGAAAGTGGAGTGGGCTCGCGGCTGTCGCCACTGCCGGATGCGGCGATGCTGCCCGATGATGAGCCGGCCGCCACGGCGGGCGCAGCGGGGCCTAGCGCTGCGGTGGCCGACCCAGCGGCGTCGTCGAACCCGACCGCGGCGCAGCAAGGTGCCCAGCGGCCGCACCACACTAGTGCGCGCGAGCCAACTTTGTTGGGGCTCGGTGATTCGACACCGACGAGCGCTGCCCAGCGTCGTGGCAAGCCGCCACCCGTGCCACCGCGACAGGCCCAGGACGACGACCTCATCGAGCTGAGCGAAGACGATCTGGAAGTGGTGCCGCCCAGCACGCCGCCACCCTCGGTTCCGCTGCCGACGGCGCCCAAGCGCGGGAGCCGCAAAGCGGTGCGGAAGGCGCCGAAACAGAAGGCGTCGCCGAAGAAGAAGGCGTCGCCGAAGAAGAAGGCGGCACCGAAGAAGAAGGCGGCACCGAAGAAGAAGGCGGCACCGAAGAAGAAGGTGGCGGCGAAGAAGAAGGTGGCGACTAAGAAGAAGAAGGCAGCCAAGGCGACGAGGACGCCCGCCAAGCCGGCGAAACCAACGGGGAAAGCAAGCAGCGCGAAGCCGAAGAAGACCAAATCCGCCACGACGTCGCCGAAGAGATCAGCGCAAAAGCGGCCGCAAAGAAGGCGCACCTAACCGTAGGTGAATCCGGCGGTTGACCCCCCGGTCATTTGCTAGGACCGCAACAGCCCGCCGGGGACCGCATCAGGCGCGCCGCGTGCGGCCCGGCACCGGCTCCAACAAACTTCTGAGACGGATTCGCGCGGTGCTCCATCCCGCTCCGCGCAAGGACCTAGGGCAGGGGTGCTACGAAAACTTTCGAGCATGCGCGGGATCGAGCGTGACTCGCGCATGGCTCCAAATACGCCGCCCTCGCCCGGTGCGCGTGATCACAGATCGAAGGCGCGACTGATCTGAACCCCGACTCCAAAGGTACCTGACGCGGGCTTGGGCGTGGGTGGGGCACAGGTCCCAGCAACCGACGTAGAGCTCCAGCGCTCTTCCGTTTCGTGGATGCTTTCCCAGTGGAATCGGCGTGCAACGCGCAACCCTCCAAATCTCAGACGCGGTCTGCCCTAGACACGCATCAATCGCCTTGGAGTAGGCGGCGCCAAGGGTGGGGTCGAGGCCGGGCGCGAGCTTGGCGTGAAGGCACTCGCGTACTTGTCTGCATTGCGCTTCACTTGGCGGCCCGCCCAGGCCGACCCCCGCGCTCGACGTAGCAGGCGCCGGACTGGGTTCGGACGGGGGTGGAGCCGAACCGCTGTCGCAAGCCATCAGTAGCATCACGAAAAGAAGTGCGGTGCTGCGTAGTCGCGGGGCCGATAAGGGAGCCCCTCCCGTACCGGTTTTCGCTACTCCACGAACTATGCTCGGGTGCACTTCTCCCCACCTCGTGCGTGCATTCCCAAGCATGGCACCGCCATGAGCATATTGCACTCACTGCGGCGTCTCACCGGGCTGGAGATGCGCGACGACTGGAGCCGGCCGCTCCGCCCTAATTCGGGGGAGGGGCCTCGACGGAAGGTCGGTGGGTGGCTTAGGGGTGCACGTAGAGCCGGGCGATGAAATCCCAGTCCGTGTTCACCTGGATGACACCAAAGTAGGGGTCGCGGGAAATTGCTGCGCAGTTTGGGTCGACATTCGCCGTCTGTATCCCAGCGACGGCCGTCTTGCTTGGTCCGTCGGAGTCGTACGCATAGAACGTAACGTCCACGAAATCGCCGGCACGCACGCGGAGCGGGGGATCGAGGACGAAAGTTGTCGTCCGTTGCACTCCGTGTATGCCCGCATAACTGGGAAAAGCTGACGCGGGCATCGTGACGGCAGCGGCCTTCTGCGTCTGTGACCCACAAGGAAGATACACCTCCATGGTGATGTCCGGGACGTTGGAGTTCCAAAGTGCCACCTCGACGCGTTCGAGGTTTCCGTCGTTTTTCACGGTGCACCGGGTGCCCTCTGCTTCCGCGTGGATCGCACGCCTCAACAGATAGTTCGAGTGGAGGTCCGGGACCGCGCCGAGCGCATCGTAGCAACGACTTCCGAAGCAACTCTCGTCCCCAGGGCAGGACCCGCACCCAACGGTCTTCGGGCCGTCGCACTCCTTCTGTTGCTGGGCACACGGTCCGGGTCGAGTAGTAAGCTCGGTTTCGAAAGTACACGCGTTGGTGGAACCCGCGCCGCCGCCTGTCGCGGCGGGCCCGCCTCCTGACGAACTACCGCCCGTCGCGAAGTAACCGCCCGTCGAGAAGTAACCGCCTGTCGCGAGGCCGCCCCCTGTGGCCCACCAGGGGGGAGCGCCGCCACCGCCCTTTGGGTCAGATTCCACGCCACCCCAACACCCGGTTGAGAAGGCGAGGATCCCCAACATTCCCACCTCTCGATACAGGACCCCCCGCGCAAGCACACTTGAAAGGGTAGCCTGCGAGTCAGAGCGAGGCCAGGACTTGAGCCGGCGGCGAACACCGTGGTCCACCGACGCCGTGTCCGATCTAGGTGGAATGACGATGCGCGGTTGGCGGGGGAGCTGGGGTTGGCCCGCCAGGGGTGGCATTGAGGCCGTCCCCGAGCAAGTTGATTGGAGGCGAGATTCGACCTCGAAAAAGGAGGCTCTCCGGCCTATATTTCTCGGGTGACGCATTCGCACAAGCCAACGCCCGACCTCGACGCGATCGCCGCCGCGGATCGTGCAGAACGCGCTCGCCGAGTGAAGGACATGCTCGCCCGGTGGAAGACCGAGCCGGTCGTCGAGGAGCCAGACTGGGAGCCGACGGAGATCAGCAGGCTCCAGCTGCATTCCGCGACGGATTCGGACACGACGAAGTGAAGCTCGTTCTGGACACCGGCGTGCTCGGGCAGGTCTGTCACCCACGACGCCACGACGACGTGCGCGAGTGGCTTGCTCGAGTCGTCGATGAACACGAGGTATTGATCTCCGAGGTCTCGGACTACGAGCTTCGGCGAGAGCTCCTACGTCTCGATGCGCGGCGCAGCTTGGCGCGCCTCGATGAACTCGGGCGAGAGCTGCGCTTTCTCGCTGCGACAACAGCCACCTGGCGAAGTGCGGCGCGCCTGTGGGCGCTGCTGCGTCGAACGGGCCGGTCGACTGCGCCACCGGAGGGCCTCGACGCTGACGTATTGATTGCTGCACAAGCCCAGGCCGAAGGCGCCGCAGTCGCCACGACCAACACCCGCCATTTCAAGAACATTGTTCCGGCTCTGACCTGGCCGGAAGTCTCCCTCCGCTGAATCCACCACCGCTCCGGTCACGGCGCGCGCTCGTAGTCATGATGCAGCCTGAGGAGCCGTTCGCATGGTGAACCCGCCACACACAGATATCGTTGGTCAAACCCTCGTGCTCCTGACGCTCACCGGATGCGGCCAAATGGTCTACACGTACGAGGGGACGGTCACAGCAGGAACACGCGGCACGCACTCGTTCGATCGTGAGCCCGGACGAGGCAAACGCCGTCGCATGGGCTGAGGTCGATTCGGGGCAACAGTGTCCGTCTCTCGACAGCAAGTGGCGACGGGCGACTTCGGACCACGCAGGTCGATACTTCGTGCAGTTTGGCTCCGCCCCGGAGTGGAGCGGACAGCGTCCTATCCAAGTGTGCTTCGCCGCGAAAGGTTTCGAACCCTATGGTTTCATTCACTGGAGTCGAACTCGGTGCGGCGGCTCGGAAGACGACGGGAAGTGCTACCTCAACGTGAAGCTCCGGCCGGTCACGCCAAGGTCGAAGCCCCCAGCGAGCCCCGCGACCGGCACCAAGTGAGCGTTCCCAGCGCCTGACCGACAGCATGAGTCGAGCGACTCGTGCACCGCGCCGAGGTCATCGAGGTTGCCGCTAAAAGCTATCGACTCAAGGAGGCCAAGGAACTCAACAAGGCCCGCGGCGCCCGCCGCTCCAAAACACGAAACCGATCTTGAACGCGGACTTCACCGATCACGACCTGCGCTTTTCACCACTTACGCGCGGGTTTGCGGGATCGCTAACACGAAGTTGCCCCAAGCCGCGTAGGCGCGCTGATTGTCAGTTGTTTGGCTGGCGTAGCAGGCTGCGTCTAGTTCACTCTGGATCGCGCCGGCCTAGCACTCGTTGTAGACGAACAGGTCTTCCTGGCATTGCGGCGGAAACGTCAGCCGCCCGCCCGTCTGGCAGTCGAACGTGCCGTAATCTAGTCTGCAACCCACAAGTGCGTCCCGCGCGGGACCGCAGCGCTCGGGCGGACCGATTGTGCGAATCTCCGTAACGCATGCGCTGGTGCACTCCGTTTCCTCCAAGCCGCATGCAGCGCTCCGCCCTGCACACATTGCCGTGCACCCCCACCTGCCCGGGTCCGCTTCGTCGGACTTCCCTCCGCAATTCATGGCCGCAACTGCGCTCAGGAGCGCGGTTGCCCACAATCGACGTAGACGTATCCGGCGTGTCACGGTCAAATCTAGGTGAAGCATATCGTGGACCGCGGGGGTGCGTTCGGAGTTCTCCCCGCTCCGCTAGAAACAGCGGTCGCTGCACGCACAGTTGAACTCACGCTCGAAATGGTCGCATTCCGCCGCCGCGTAGAAGGTCAAGGTAGCACCGCAGAAGTACGTGGCGTGTTTCACGAGGCATTCCACTTGTCGCCGCCAGACGTCACTGCATGCGGCACCGCCGTCATACCACGCAACAAAGGCGGAGCAGTCTTCAACGCACCGGTCAGGCATTGTCCCGCAGACCTGTTTCGCATAGTTGCACTTTGCGATGCACCCCGGCTCTCCGGCCTGATGCAACTCGGACTTCCCGCCACAGCTCGCGACCGCAACAAGCATGGCCAGAAGTACGAGGACAAATGACCTCACGCCCCTGAGTGCCCTGCACACGCCACTCACGATACGCGACGTCACCAGAACCACGCCAGTAGCTCGACCCCCCAAACGGGGTCGAGCACGGATCCACCCACCCAGCTCTCGGACGCGGCAGCAACGGCCAGCGCGGGTTTCGGGGAAGAATTGTGGGGAAGCGTTGCTCGCTACGAAGCGCACTCTCAGCGAACAAGAGCCAACCCGTTGAAATCGTTCAGTGCGAAGGAGAGGACTTGAACCTCCACAGGAGTTACCCTACTAGCACCTCAAGCTAGCGCGTCTGCCAGTTCCGCCACCTTCGCAGGTGTCCCGTGGAGCGCTCAGGGGGTTTTCACGGCCCCAAGTACCCAACGGGAAGCGGGGATCTACCTCAGGCCCCCGGCGCCGTGCAAGTCCGGGTTTTTTGCGGGGTTTTTGTTGGGGGCTTGGGGAGCTTTGGCTCTCCAGGTGGCCAGCGTGTCACCAGCTGCGCCGCTGGCGGCGTGGTGCGCGACACCAGGCTGCTCCGAGCGCGTGCACACGGGGTCGCTCCGAAGGAAACCGGTCCTCGTGGCCCCTCGTGGCCTTGGTCGTCGCGGGCAGTGCCAGAGCCGCCATGTCCGCTGGCGCGGGCTCAGGTAGTGGCCTGCAACAGCTCGAAGCAGCGGTGCCGGGGACCGCCATGACGCTCCCGCGCGCCAGCTCACTCGGCGTAGGTTTGTGGGTCGAAGGTCCACGGGTCAGTCGCCAAGAAACTGCGGAATGCGACTACCTGTGGCGCGAACGCGCGAGCCCGTGAGCACACGAGGTGCACCGGTTGCGCTGGAGATACCCATCCGGCGAGCACTCGCGTGAGCGGACCGGCTTCTAGTTGCTGGCGCACCAAGAACTCCGGAAGAAGCGCGATTCCGCCGTCTTGATCGACAAGCGATAGTGCAAGCTCGATAGTATCCACGGTGGTCGTTTGGGTGGGCGTGACACTTTCTTCCTGCGAAGAGCGGCTGTTTTGAAGATGCCACACGCGCCCGCTTGGAACGTGGATGACGCACTGCGCCCGCTCCAGATCTTTCGGAGTACGCAGGCGATGCGGGCAACGCTCGACAAACTTCCTAGTCGCGCACAGCACGCGTGTAGACGTGAAGAGCTCGTCGTAGACGAGTTGTCGCGATTTCACTGGTCCGATCCGAAATCCGATATCTATGTCTTCCGCCGCAAAGTCGAGCGCCCAGTCTGCCCCACGCAGGGCGACGTCGACTTTGGGATAGCGCTGCTGAAACGCCGCAATCACTGGGACGAGCACGCGCGACAAAAACGTGCTTGGCCCGGCGATTGCGAGCCGTCCGCCCACGTCCCGCGCGTCGAGCATCAAGCGCGTTCGCGCCTCGTCGACAGCATCGATGGCATCAACGCAAGCGTCGAAGACCCGCTCTCCCGCCATCGTCAGCCGGTGTGCACGCGTCGTGCGCTGCAAGAGCGCAAGTCCCAGGGACTCTTCGAATAGTGACAACCGTTGACTCACGGCAGCCTTGGATAGCCTGAGTGCTTTGGCCGCTGCGGTAATCGAGCCGTGGCGCACCACCGCGACAAAGGTCTCGCTCCCCGCGAAAAAACTATTGTTCATTTAGACGAACAATAGTTCATTATTTCATCAGTAGACAGCACAATTCCCGCTCCTATGCTGCTGTTGAAAGGAGCGACCAATGACTACACTTTCCTCGAAAAACGTAGCCATGGTGCTGATCGATCACCAGGTGGGAACCATCGGCTGGACCGCGAGCGTGGACCAGGCGGATCTCAAGCGCAACGCGGAGGTGTTGGCGAAAGCCGCCGTCGCACTCAGCATACCGCTCGTTCTGACGACGAGCGTGGAGGAAGCCATGCAAGGGCGCCTCATACCATCCCTCGAAGCGATTGCTCCGGACGCCTACGAGCAACGCGTGAAACGTGGTGGCATCGTCAACAGCTGGAGCGACGACGCGTTTGCCAGCGCAGTGCGCGGAACCGATCGCAAGAAGCTGATCATGGCAGGCGTGACGACGGACGTGTGTCTTGCCCCAGTTGCTATCAGCGCGGCGGCGGATGGATTTTCGGTGCATGCGGTCGTCGACGCCTCAGGAGGTACTTCACGCCTCGCTGATGAAATGGCCTTTCGGCGTATGGAGCGGGCCGGCGTCACGTTGACAACGACGGTAGCCGTGCTGTCGGAGTTAGCGCAAGACTGGTCTTCGGACGACGGTTCAAAGCTCTTCCAGATCATGGGTGCAGAACTCCTCGAAGCCGGGACGTGACCGCTCTCCGTTGTTGAGCATGGCGCCGGCGAGTCTGTATTCTCAGGTTCGACCCTAGACGGCCCGAATCAGCAGCAACACAAACTTGCAGGCGCAACGAAACTGGTCGGCAACCCCTCGACAGCGCGCTCTCGACGAGAGATCATGCACCATGCGTTGGGGGCTCTTGATGGTGGCGGGCATCGCGTTCGGGTGCAGCGGGGAGGACGAGAAATCGCCCGCCAGCTCGAGCTGCGTGGAAGGTGAGCAACGCAAGTGCGATTGTCCCGGCGGCGGGCAGGGCGCGCAGGTCTGCAACTCTGACGGAAAGAGCTACGGCTCCTGCTTTGGGTGTGTGGGTGGTGGCGGGTTCCCCTCGGGCGGCACCGCTGGAGCGAGTAGCGGCGGTTTCGCTGGCAGCAGCAGCGGCGGCACCGCTGGATCGAGTAGCGGCGGTGCAGCTGGCAGCAGCAGCGGTGGCACCGGTGCAGTGGCGGGCTCGCCGAGCAAACCACCGTTTGCAAAATTCCCAGCTCCCGGGCCGGACGAATACGCACTGGTGCAGCAGGTTGCGGCGGATCATCCGGATTGGCTGGCCAATTCTTGCGTGGACACTGGAGGCAACAATGACTTCTTGTTCGAGGTCGTGCGGCGGCTTCGCAAGAAGGACGACCGCTGGGGCCTGAATTGGAAGCGTGGCGTGGTCGGCGATCTGTCCCAGGACGTCGTCGACTATCACTACGGCGAAGGCGTCAGCGAAGGAAGCCAAGAGGTGTACATCTTCGATATGATCACGGGCCACTGTGGCCCCAGCCCATCAGCGGGCTGGATCGACCAGACCCAAGCGACCCTAGACGCCAACACCATTGGCGTGTGGACTCTTGCCGGGAAGAGTTTCTGATCAAGCCGGGGCGCTCGCGCCGCGCGTTTGTTAAACCCTGAATCCAATGAAGACCATCGGTCTGCTCGGCGGGATGAGCTGGGAATCCACGACGGTGTACTACCAGCTGATCAATCGCGAGGTGGGCGCGCGGCTCGGTGGGTTGCACTCGGCAAAGATCGTGATGTGGAGCGTCGACTTTCACGAGATCGAGACGCTGCAACAGCAGGACCGCTGGGAGGAGGCGGGACAGCTCCTGGCAGATGCAGCGCGGCGGCTCGAGACGGCAGGGTCCGACTTCATCGTGCTTTGCACGAACACGATGCACATCGTCGCGGAGCCGATCGAGGCAGCGGTCTCGATTCCTCTGCTGCATATCGCGGATGCGACGGCGGAAGCGATCGCAAGCGCGGGCTTGAAGCGCGTTGGGCTACTCGGAACCCGCTTCACCATGGAGCGTGATTTCTACCGCGGTCGCCTCGAAACGCGCCATGGCCTCGCTGTGCGCGTGCCCCCCGAGCCCGACCGCATCCTCGTCCACGACGTGATCTACGACGAGCTGTGCCATGGCGAGATCAAGGAGCGCTCCCGCGCCGAGTTTCGCCGCGTCATCGAGCAGCTGGTCGCCGACGGCGCCCAGGCCGTCATCTTGGGCTGCACCGAAATCGGCCTGCTCCTGCGCGAACGAGACGCGCCCGTCCCTGTCTTCGACACCGCTGCCATCCACGCGAAAAGCGCAGCTCGCCTGGCGACTGCCGACGTAGGTACGTGAGCTTCTGAGCCCCGCACAGAGACAAGCGCCCTGGGAGGCCGCCAGCGGCCACCCCTCAGTCCCTTGGCTCGCGGCGGTCATTGGGCCTTGATTCGAAAGACGTGGCTCGTGTCGGATTTCGGCCCAGTACCGAAGTCCACGGCTGCCGCCGGCGTGTAGTCGTGCAGCATGATGACCGCGTCTCCACCGGGATGCATGGCCATGGATGCGTAGGAGTTTTCCCAGTCTACGAGGCGTGACCACAGGTGGGTGCCAGTCTGTGCATCGAGCACCGCCAAAAGAAGCTCGCTGACTTCGAATTGGCTGTTCCCCGACGTGAAAGGAACTGCCTTGCCCGTTGCTGGGCTCTTGGCGTAGCCCCGGCGGGGCACGTCGCGACCGCAGGTACCGATTTGCACTCGAATCGGCTTCGTGGAGCTGACGTGCCTGACGCCGAGCAGGAAGGCGGCAATCGTGCCGTTGCTCGCCACCTGAAAGCGATTGCTCTGGTAGGCAGGCCACGAGGTGGGCAGGAGTTCATGCGACCACAACAAGTTGCCGGTCTTGTCGAAGGAAGCCACGTAGTTCATCGCCGACGAGACGTTCAAACCACCCAGCGAAAACCCGGTTTGGCTCTCGCCGAAGACGATCACATTGCCCGAGCCGTCGACGCTCGCCGCCCATATGTTTGCGCCCTCGCCTGCATGGCTGAAGAGCTCGACACCGGTTGCCGTGTCCAACAGCTGGATCACATCCAGGTGAGGCGGAGCCGCGTCGATCGTGTCGGTAACTACGGCCAAGTACTTGCCGCTGGGGTCCACCACGAGTTCTCGCCCGGTGCTTTTTGGCGTTGCCTGGATCCATCGCAGCGACCCCGCCGGTGTCAGGCTTGCAACATACTGAGCCCACTGGCCTTTCGCGAAGGGTGTTGGCGCACTCGCGCTCTTGCCGTCCGCCGCAATCGTCCCCTCGAACCTGCCTGTGACGTAGTGATTGCCGTTCGGATCCGTGCCGGTCGCGAACGGCGTGAACTCCGGTGGGAACGAGCCAGGCGCAGGGTCCGCGGGTACGCCGGAGATGCTCAAGTGAGTTCCGCCGGAGACTGTTCCGGATGGGACGCCTGCGCTCGCGACGTACAAGTCCGCGACCTTGACCGGAGGGCCCACGGGTGCGGTGTAGAGCGTTGGGTTGCTGGCCCACGCACCCAGCCCCACGTCGAGGCTGCCCAGGAAGGTTCCCACGACCGAGAGGCGCGCGGAATTGGTATCGAAGATGCGCCCCGGCCCAGGCCAAGGGTGGGTTGTACTCGGCGCGCCCGTCGCGAACGAAAGATAGCCCAGGCGGTCTTCCGCCGTGGTCGTCGCTCCAAATGTGTACGGCCCTTTCAAGACGGACTTCAGGGAGACGGCGACCAACGAGCTGCTGGCTCCAGCGATTCGGGCCTCGCTGTGGCCACCCACGTTGACGATGGACCTGTTTGCATCGGGGATCGGCGTGTGCCACGTGATGCGATCGCGGAAGTCCGCGACCATCGGTGTGGTGCACGGCTCGGCGGTGACCGACCCGCCACTGCCGCCACTGCCACTGGCTCCGCCGCCACCGCTGGCGCCGCCGCTGCCGCCAGCTCCCCCGCTCCCACCTGCTCCCCCGGTCCCACCATCGACTTGGCACTCCTCGTCCGTCTCGCCGTCACAGTCGTTGTCCACACCGTCCTGACACAGTTCAGCCACCGGCCCAACGGCGCCCGTGCACTCGGACCACAAGCCATCGCTGCCACAGGTCTGCTGCCCGGGCTGACATGGCCCGACCGTGGGGTACTCGGTTGCGCACGCCCGCGACTCGCCGCCGCTACAAGGGCACCCTTCGTCCTTGGCGCCGTCGCAGTCGTTGTCGAGATCATCGCCACACTGCTCGGTCGCAGGTCCGACTTCGCCGCTGCAGGCGCCCCACTTGTTGGGCAGGTTCTCGCGGCTCAGATCTGGCTCGCAGGCCATCTTGCCCGAGCGGCACTGCCCTACGTTCTGCTGGGCCGCGCTGCCGGTGAAGCACGATTGGCTCTGCCCCAGGTCACAAGGACAGCCCTCGTCGATCTCGCCGTCCCCGTCGTCATCCAACCCGTTTCCGCAGGACTCCATTGGACCAATGCCCGGTCCTCCCCCGATGTTGCGTCCGACGAGTTCGTCGCTGGTACTGCAACCCGCACCCGCGGCCATCGCACCCAGCAGGCTCGCCAGGCCCGCGCTCGCGACGATCCACGGTCGTCGATCTGTCGTGTTCGATGGGGGCCCTGGCTGTCGTGTGATCATGTGTAACTCGCTCCTCAGTCGCCCGCGCGCGGGCTGTTGGAACGTTGGTTTGAGTCACCAGGCGAGTTTTTGATTTTTTTTTCTGCAGCTGACATCGGTTCTCCCAAGATGTCCCTGAGTCTGCGCTTGTAGGGAGTGTTCGGTGAGCGTGTCAGCATCCGCTGCGCGCGTGATCGAGCGTCACTGGCTCTGCCGCTGCGGACGAGAGCTTCGATGGCAATGATCTCCGCCTCAGCTCCCAGATTACCCCCCTTGACCGTGCGTGCCTTTTCCGCGAGCGCCAATGCGCCCGCGGGATCCGAAGCTAGCTTGCGTCGCGCCAGCTCCAGCATCTTGGCCTGATCCAGCGGCTCCGCAGAAGGCGCTGCCGGCGCGGGGGAGGGGGCCTGTCGCACCGACACGACTGGCTTCGGATCCGGCGGCGCCGTCGAGGGGACCGGTGGCGCCGCGCTCGGTTGGGCTGGGGTGACCGTTCTTGCTTCAACGGGTTGCACCGCTAAGGCGACCAACGTGGGTGCGGAGGGGCTGACATCCTGCGAGGACCACCAGGCTACGCCGCCCGCCACCGCGATCACGCCCAGGGTCCCCAGGCCCTTCAGACCCCAGAGGCCTGGACTCTTGGGAGCGGGTGCCACCCCCGTCGCTGGGGGCATCAACTTGGCAGCCATTCGCTCCATCGCCTCAGGGGGCGGGTCTTCGCCGCGGGCCTGATCGACCAGTCGCGACAACGCATCGTCGCCGATGGGCTCCAGATCATCCACCATGGGTTTTCCTCCCGAGTTGTCGCCGTCGGAGCTCCGATGCTAGCTGCTTCCGCGCTGAGTACAGGCGGGAGTAGGCCGTCTGAATCGCGCAGCCCGCTGCCTCGGCGACCTGCGCCATGGGTAGCTGCTGAATGTCGGCCAGGATGAAGACGTTGCGCTTGTCGGCATCGAGCACTCCGACCAACGCCGTGAGCAACTTGCGTGCCTCGGCTTGCGCCACCTGTTCCAATTGGGGGGCTGACTGGGCGCGTTCAGGAATCGTCTCGCTGACGACCTCCCGACGGTGATGGGCGCGCGTGCGGAAGTTGCCCGCAACATTGCTGGCAATGGAGTACAGCCAGGTCGTCAGCGCTGAGCGCTGCTCGAAGTCGGCTATGCGCCGGTGGACGACGAGGAAGACCTCTTGACTTGCGTCTTCCAGCTCTCTCTCTGGTACGCCCAGATAGCGCAACGTGCGCCACACGAAACCCGCGTGCGCCTGAAACACCTGCTGGAAGTCGAGAGCCGCTCGGGCGCGGGAGGGCGGCTCCAGCTCCGCGACCTGGTCCGGCAACGGCATTGCCATCCACATACTTGGTTCGTTTGGACTGAAGGTCAGGATTATGGAGGAATTTATAAATACTTGAATTTATTGGCCTATTTGCTATGGGGCGCTTGACGCTAGAAACGCACCGCCCCAGCCAACTCGACCAGAGGGCTGACGGGCCAGGGCTGATGGAGCAGCACGGTCCCCGCCTCATCAGCGACAAAGCGGGGGCGTTTCAGTGGGACCAGCGCCCCGGCTCCCGCGCTGACGCCGAAGTGGTCGCCGAGAGGAAACATCGCCGTCACGCGCGCCAGTCCGCTCGGAACCAGCACATTCGGCTCGTGGGTTTCATCGAAACCAAAGCCCGTCGCAATCAGCTGCCCAAGCCGCCCTCCTGCACAGGCACGGGTCACGACCCAGCTCTGTCGCAACGTCAGTGGACAGATTGACAGACCCACGGATCTCGCAGTGAAGCGAGCGCCGCCCGTGTTCGTGTGGCGCTCGCTCGGAAAGGTCAGGATGGCGTCGAGTTCCATTGGCCAGAAGACCGCCGGGTCGAGACCCACCGCGAGCCGAATGCCGAGAGCTGCTTGTGGCAGATAGCCATAGCTAGTGGACACGCCGACTGCCGACCAGACTTCCGGTGCTCGGCGCCGGTCTATCTTGCGGGTGCGTTTGGGAATGCGGAAGGTCGTCGGCTTCTTCGCGGGAGGCCGTGGCGCTAGCCGGCGCTGCTGCTCCCGGGCCTCGTCTTTGTGCAGGTCGACCAGGAGTGCCACGATCAGTGCGAGGGAGTCATCCAGAGCCGCGCAATCCTCCCGATCGCTTTCGAGGTCGCGGTGACCAAGAGGTTTCCCACCCACATCGTAGAGCGTGAACCGCACGCGCCAGCGTACGTTCGGTGAGTCGACTCGTTGGATGCTGCCCTCGATGCGCATATCAGCCGAACTCCGAGCGCCAAACACGGAACGCCCCAGCCGCGCTTCGACTTCCGAGGAGAGCGCTTCGGTGGAAATGCAGCCTTCGGTGTCGGCGGCGCGAACCCAGGACAATGAAGCCGTAATTCTCTCTGGGTCCGTCGCGCCGCTGGCCGCTGTTTGAGCCCCAGCTCCAAGTGTCAGGCTACAGCTGGCGGCCAGAAGCATGACCCCGCAACGCCGAGCGCAAGTACCGCCGCGGCGCCGAACGCTCATGGCGACGCTCCAGGAGCTAGCGCGCGCGGGAGGGTGGCCATGGCGCCGCGTGGATGCTGCACCGCGCGAGCATGCCGCGGCCTAGGCGACTCGGCAATGGGGCCGTCGCGCTGGTTTGCCCCACCGCGAGATTAGGGCACCAACGCCGCCCCAATCCCGCGACCCCAAACAAACAAAGCGCTGATGCGGGTGGCCGCTGGAACTCAGAACGTCAGAGCCCCCGAAGGGCTCTCGCGCTATTTCAGATTGAGCAACGCGTCGACGGAGAACTGCCCGCCGTCGATGGGTGCGACTTGGGTGCCCTTGGCGTAGCTGTCGAACTCCACCCAGCCCGCTTGCTTGTAGTGGTCGAAGTTCTGGCCCAGGTTGTCGGCGAGATCGATATCGACGTCCAAACGCACGTCCAGCTGGCCGGCGGGCACGAGGGATAGCAGCGCGTAAGCAGCGGGCTGTTCGTTGTGGCGACCGAGGGGGCTGCTCGCTTCGACGAGCTTGTCGAAGAACTCGAGGGCGACCCGGGAGCGGGCTTGGCTGAAGGAGGAGGCGGTGGCCTTCTCGTAGTCGACCTTCTTCTGACCATCGACGGGGAAGCGCAGTTCCACGGCGCGGGGGCCGATGGGGCCGAGGTTGTCGATGACGGAGGTCTCGGCGGCGACGAGGCGAACGTACTTGCCCGAAGCGTCGTCGTAGATGTCCATCAGGCTGTCGAGGGCTTCGGCCGTCTTGCCACCATCGAGCTTGGCGCGAGCGGCCTGAATGTCCGTGGCCGAATCCTGACGCTTGATGGTGACGGCCTCGAGGTGGGCCAGCACGGCGTTCTTGATGTCGAAGCGGTTCTTGTCGACCAAAAGCGAGGTGACGGCTCGATCATCCATGCGGTAGTCGAGCACCACGCTGGCGTTGGGGCCGACGAAGGTGGCGGCAGGCTCGACGGTGGCCTGAGTGTCGAGGCGGAGCTTGCCGCACTTCTTGACCAGATCCTGCGCGGCGGGTTCGAGGCTCGCGACGGCTTGGGCCAAAGCTTGCTCGCCCTGCGCCCGCAAGCTGACGACTTTCGGATCACTGAGCACGTTGCTGCGGCAAGGATCGAAGGCGGGGCTGGGGTTGCAGGTATTGTGCACGTACGCCTCCAGCTCGTTGCCGGGGCCCTCGATGGCCTGCAGCGCGCTCTTGCCGCCCACGGCGCGGATCACCGAGTCGAGGTGATCGAGGAGCTTGTCCCGCTCCATGTATTTGTCGCCTTCCTGGATCTGCACGAAGAGGTTCGCTTCGCTCTGGGGCAACCCACCGCTGCCGGCGTCATAGACGAGGCCGCTCACGCCCACTCGCGTGTAGCCGTGAGACGAGAAGAACCAGCCGCCTTCTTTGTGCAGGGTATCGAAGAGCAAGGTGCGTGCACCACCGGGGGTTTGCACGACGACGGAGCCGCTGCCCTCGGTGACGCTCTTGAAGAAATGCATGCCGAAGATCTCCGCGCCTGCGGTGCTCGTGGCACTGACGCCGGAGCGGGAGATGTCGAACTCAGCCGTGACACCGGGCTCGCCTCGATTGGCCAGGGCTTGAGCCAAGCGCACGTCGCCGCGGAGCGCCTGGGCCAATGCTTGCTCCAGCGCCTGGGGATCGCCGCCCGCGTCGAGGGAAAAGCGCATGCGAGCCACGTTCAGTCGCGTCTTTTGCTTGCTCTTTTCGAAGCGAGCGGAAACGAAGCTGAGCTTGTCGTCGAGCTGCTTGCGCAGGGACTTGTCGACGAGCTTGCCCAGGTCGACGTTGGAGCCACCGATGTCGGCGCTCTTCTTGACCAAACCAAGTACGCCCCAGCTGTCGTCGATGGCCAGCTCCGCGGAAAGGATGCTGGCGACCTGCACGCCGACATCGACGACGACCTGGTCGCCACCGAGGCGCACGACCTGCACGTCTACGTCGCCGCCGAGGCGAGTGCGGAGACCCGCGGAAAGCACGATGCCGTAGCTGAGCGCGGGAGTGGGCGAAGCCACGAGCAGCGGAACGCCGACGCCGACGTTGAGGCCGATGTTGCCGTCGCCGGACCAGGCGATCACTTCACCGGGCTTGAGGGCGCGGATGTCCTCGACGCTGCGTGGCAAAATGAATCCACGCGCGGCGCGCATGGCCTTGAGGGGCGCTCCGCCCACGGCGGAAGTTTCGTCGTCGTAGGCGCCGATGACCCGCACGCCCAGAGACGCGTTGGCGTCGAAGCCGACATTGACGGAGCCGCTGCCGAACCCGCCGGTGGCGATGTTCCAACCGTGCACGCCGGCGCCCACTTGGAAGGCCAGCTCGGCATAGAGTTCGTCGCTCGAGCCGTTCAGGTGCGAGAGGCGCAGCGCGTTGACCTCGGTAGTGAGCTCCTTTTCGCCGAAGGTGCTGGCGAGGCCCGAGACCAGCTTGTCCAAATCCTCGAGGGTGAGGTCTTGAGCGGCCTTGGCTTTGGTGGTGTAGAACTTGGGCTCGGCGATCTTGATCCCGGCGAAGTCGCTCACTTCCAGGGTGTCGTTGAGGCCTTCGCCCGCGAAGCCCGCGCCAACTGCGACTAGGTCGCCCAGATCTAGATTCTTGGCGTCGCGGTAGTAGCTCTTGATGCTGCCCCAGCCGTCGCACTTGCCCGTGCACTGCACTCCGAGGTCTTCACCGGGCACACCGTCGCTGCCGGGGCCGGAGTCGTCGCTGCCGGAGCAGCCCAGGGCCAGGGCGGACAGGAGGGTGAGGGCGAAGCCGGTCTTGGCCGGGGACTGAAGTGAAGAAACCATCCGCCTAGGGTAGTCGCGGCGCCCGGGGTTTTGCAGCCCTTCGCGGATTTTTCGTGGCGAAATGGCGCTCCTGCCGCGTCCTCTTTTCCCTCCAAGAGCGTGATATGACCGGCCTATGAGCGAAACGGCACTCATCACCGGGGCTTCCGCCGGGATTGGAAAAGAGCTCGCGAAGCTCTTCGCCAAGGACGGCGTGGGTCTCGTGCTCGTCGCGCGTCGACGAGACCGCTTGGAAGAACTTTCGCAGCAGCTCAGCGCCGAGCATGGAGTCCGCACCCTGGTCGTGGACGCGGATTTGGGGGATCCGAAGAGCGCTGCGCAGATCGTCGAGGCCGTGGAGCGCGAAGGCCTGGTGATCGACTACCTGGTGAACAACGCCGGTTTCGGCACCAATGGGCCCTTTGCGGAGTCGGACATCGAGCGGGAGTTGAGCCAAATCCAAGTCAACGTGGTGTCCCTGGTGCACCTGACGCGATTGGTGCTTCCAAAGATGCTGACTCGCGGGCGCGGGCGGATTTTGAACATCGGGTCGACGGCGGGCTTTCAACCGGGCCCGTTCATGGCCGTCTACTACGCGACGAAAGCGTTCGTGAATAGCTTCACCGAGGCGCTTTGGTTCGAACTCAAGGACACCGGCGTGACCGCGACGGTCAGCTGCCCGGGTGCAACGGCCACGGAGTTTGCGCAGGTGGCGGGCAACGACAAGACGAAGTTGTTTCAAATGGGCGCTGCCTCGCCCGAGCAAGTCGCCAAGGAAGCCTATCGCGCGATGAAGCGCGGCAAGCCCATGGTCGTGCACGGGCTCAAGAACAGAGTCGCGATGCACAGCTTGCGGGTTAGCCCACGAGCCGCTGTGCGCACCCTCGCAGCGACGCTGAACAAGGGCTAGCGCGCCAATACGATGGCGTAGTCCAACCAGCCGCTCATGAAGTCGGGAGGGCGCGGGCCCTTCTTCAGACTCACCTTGGCCGAGTTTCCGAAGAGGTAGTAGGTGCCCTCGGAGGTTTCCAACGAGGCCCAGCGCTCTCGGGTTTCCGCGTTGGCTTCGCCGTGTTGGAAACTGACCGCAAAGCGCTCTACGATACGGTCCGGTGTGACCTCCTTGGTGTAGGACTTGCCGCGGGTCACCTTCCAGGCTTTGGGGGACGCGTTCACAGCGAGTAGCAAACGCCCGTTTTCCGACTCGCACACCAGGCTCGTGCGGCGATTGGGGCCGCCGCCGGTAGCGTAGCTGGTGATGCGGATGCGCTGGCCCTTGGCGAAGGGGACTTCGAGGCCCGCGGGCCAGTGGATCTCGAGGCGATGGGTCTTGTTCTTTTCGTCGGTGAGTTCTGCGTCTACCCGCTCAGACTCGTTCTTCAGAGAATTCACGAGGAACAAGCCGCCCTTCTTGTTCTTCTCCGGCGCGCGCCTCGCGCGCAAATCGCCGTCGATCTCGGCGGCTGGCTTGGAGGCGAGGGCAGGGCCCGCGGGTTTTGGGGCGGCCTCTGGGGGCTCGTCTTTGATTGGCGCAGGCGGCGGCGCGACGCCCAACCGCGGCAGCAAGGTGTCGGCACGCAGCTCGAGCACGCTGCGCTCGCCATCATCGTTGGCCACGACGAAAAGCCAGCGCTGTCCTGCGCGCACTGCAGCATCCAAGGTTGCGTAGAAACTGCTGATAGTTTTGTTGTTGGCGACCACTCGGGTGGCCACGGGGCCTTCAGTCGGCTCTCGGTACTTCTGTTCGAAGGACAGGTCGAGCCCCGTGAAGGTCATCTTCCGTTCGATCAGCTTGCCGTCCAGGCTGCCCTCGAAGAAACCTGACGTCGGCACCGGCTCGCCATCCGCGGTCATGGTCTCTTTGGGTTCGAGCCAGCGGGCATCGGTGACCTGACCCATCAGTGCGAGTCGCTGCTCTGCGGGATCCCCTCGGCAGCCGTCCAATTTCACCGCGTCGACCCAGGCGCTGCCGCCGCTGATCTTGACGAGGGTGGACGCGCTGCTGGTGCATGCGCCTCGGGTGCCGACCACCGTGAAGGACAAGGGGGTATCGATGGGGCGCTCGCCGGAAATCTCGAGGGCCAAGCCGTGTCCGATGACGATGGGCGTGGAACGCGTTTCGGGTGGCGATGACGCTGGCCCGAGCATCACGTAGGTCTTACCGGTCGCTTCGAGGACCTCGAAGACGGCGTCCGCGCCCGGCTTCGGCCCCGTGTCCGGTGCTCGCGCGGGTTTTGCGGGCGAACACGCGATCAAGGACAGTGCGCAAAGCCCAGCGATCCGTAAGTTCATTGGGAGCAGTTAGCCCGGGGCAACGCCCTCGTCAAAGCCGGCTTCGCTCGCTGCTGTGAGCGCTGAGGTTTTCTCCAGCAGCTTTGCTAGGCTCTGAATCCGTGAAGGCGGGTCGGAAACTGATGAACGTGGCTCTTACCTTAATCGGCGCGTACTCGGTGGTTTGCGCGATCGCGTATTTCGGCCAGCGCCGTTTGCTTTTCCCCGCGCCGACCCGGGGTGACGTCCCAAAGATGGACGGCGCCCGGATGACCCAGGTCAAAGCGCCGGATGGCAGGACCGTGCACGCCTTCTACGTGCCCGCTCCCGCAGGTGCGCCTACCCTGGTGCACTTCCACGGCAACGGAGAGGAGCTCGGTGATCTCGTGCCTCTCGCCTGGGCATTCCGCCGCGCGGGGCTCGGTTTCTATGCCGTCGAATACCCGGGTTACGGCCTGGCCAAGAAGGACGAGCCGAGCGAGTCCCTGCTGTATACGGATGCCGAGTCGGCGCTGTGGCATCTGCACAATGGGCTGGAGGTGCCGACGGAAGAAGTAGTGCTGCAGGGTCAATCCCTGGGCAGCGGCGTCGCAACCGAGATGGCCAAGCGAGGCCATGGCGCGCGGCTCATTTTGATCAGTCCCTTCACTTCGGTGCCGGATGTCGCCGCGCGCAGTTTTCCCATCTTGCCCGTGCGCATGTTGCTCAAGGACGAGTTCGCCAATCTGAAGAAAGCCGCTGACATCACCCTGCCCGTCCTCGTCGTGCACGGCACCAAGGACGAGATCATTCCCGTGGACATGGGCGAAGCCTTGGCCAAGGCATTCCCCAACGCGACGTTGTTCTTGGCCGAAGGAGCCAATCACAACGATCTGTTCGTGCAAGATGGGCGACGCGTCGTGGATCGCATTGCCGCGTTCGCCAAAGGCGAGTACGTCGAGGGCTAGCTGCGCAATGCGACTGACGCTTCCGCCTCCGTCTGCGCTCTTGGGTCGCGTACAAAACACGCAGGACCCCGTCGCCCAGCGCGCGGCAGATGCCCTGCAACACGCCCTCGAAGAAATGAACTTCGCCGAGCCCTTTGCGGGCGCGCACGCGAGGATATTGCGTGCTCTGGGGCAAGACATCGACCTTAGCGCCCTCTTCGAATACTGGGCGTCGCGGGCGGCGGGTAACCCGCGCGGAGACATGCGCTACCGCTGGGAGCTCAGCCATCGTCGCGGAGTGAGCATGCCGCCCTACGCTCCGGATGAGACCCGCTGGCAAGCTTGGCGAGCCGCCGAAGCGCCTCTACTCGCCAAGGATCCCTTCGAGTTCGAGCAACGCCTCGCCACTCCGATCATCCTGACCGAGAACGCCGAGCTGCTCGCGGAAGCGGCCGAGGGCGGTGACGAAGTGGCCGCCGGGCTTCTGGCGGAAGTCGCGCCGGTCTTGCGGCGGGACTTCGCGCGCTTCGTGCAGGGACTCGATCCCTGGGCGGACACATTTGCCCTGTGGTGCCTGACCCGCCGGCTGCGGCTGCTCAGCATGCTGCATCCGCTGGCGGTCGCCATCGCGACGGGCTACGCGGCTGGGGTCGAAGGCGGTCGCGGACCGGTACAAGGGATCCGATTTCCCTTTCACCGCACGCCCCTCGTGTCTGCGAGTGCACAGCTCGCGTCCTCGCTCTTGGCGCTGGGCTCGGACATGCAGCTCGTGGCGTCCATCGTCGAGTTCGTGCGAGATGAGGAACTGCCGGATGGCGGCTGGGGTGACGCGAGCGACGAGGCGGATGTGCTGACGAGCCTGGTAGCCGCCGATCTGATGGTCCGCATCGATCCGACCTACGACGTGAGCCGCGCAAAGAGCTTCTTGAAGGATGCTCAGGGCCCGGATGGGCTCTGGCGTGCGCTGGGCCCCGAAGCGCCCTGGCTCAGTGCGGAAATCGTCGCGCTTCTCGTCGCGATGCAGCAGCCTTTTCCGCTTCGATTCCGCTGGCCGTACTTGGCACCGGCCAATCGTGATCAGAAAACGCGTCTGCCCTTCTACGCCTATTTCTCCGACTTGTGCAGCCTGCTGTCTGAGCTGCCCGGGCTGTCCAATAGCGAAGTGGAGTTGGGCTTCATCGATCTGGTCGGCTTCCGCAACTTCAACAATGCCTTCGGCCAAGAGCGTGGGGATCAGGTGTTGCGAGCCTTCGCAGAAGAGCTGCTGACCTTGGAACACGTTCGCCCGATCCGCGATGGTGGCGACGAGTTCATTCTCGTGGCGGCGCCAGAGCGAGCTGGTCTTCGGGTCGACCTGGATGGCTTCCGCCGCGATTGGCCGGAGCGGTTTCGAGCGCGTTTTGGCGCAGAGGTGCCGCCGGTGGCGCCTCGCATTCTGGTGGGGCGGTCGAAAGCGGGATCTCTGATCGCAGCTCGCGAGCAACTCGGAAAGCAGATCACCGCTCTGAAGGGCGTGGAGTCCGGCGAAGAGGGGATCTTGCAGGATCTAGGCGAGCTGCGCTGAAGCTGGCGACGCGGGCCAGCTGCGTCGCGAGCGCTGGATTCCGGCGCGCCGAGCCATCACGCGCCGGCTGCACGCGGGTTTCAGTTTTCGGTTGTGAGCGGCGGCGCTTCGTAAGCCGCCGTGCCAACGGATTGATTGCGCACTGCGCCAGCAAGCCAAGACAGGCGTGGTCGTACCACGGTTTCGATCTTGCGATGGGGCGTGCGACCCATGACGGGTTCCCAGCTCTGGATGCGAGGCTTGCCAGCATTGCCGGCCAGAAGGATCGGCATGGCCGTGATGGGGTCTCGCTCATACACGAAGAAGGTGTGATAGTGAGGCGTGTTGTAGTGATCCCAGGGCGCTAGCCCGCGGATGACGACGATGTCGCCGGGTTGTAGACGCCCGCGCTCCTGTTCGACGAAGCGATAGAAGCGCTTCTTGAACAGATAGGGGAGCCGCCGACGTGTCGGTACGGTGTAGACCTCGAACCACTCGGGTTTCTTCTGCGCGTAGGCTACGAAGGTCGGGACTTGACGTCGGTCCGTGTCGGTCAGCTCGTCGAAGACGATCCCGCCACGGGTGCGCTCGCGCTTTTTGTGCTTCGGACGCCACCAGGTGCCGGAGCTGCGTTCGAAGGTTTCGGTGATGAAGTCGATGCAGACCTGTGGCGGCGCGGGCTGCCCTTTTTCGGAGAACACCGGGTAGTGGTCGTAGTTGAAGACGTAGCTGTCTTCTCCCTTCAAATAGGCGGATTTCCAATGCCTTTTGAGGTGGCCGTCCTGTTGGCCCCACTCGCGTTTGGGCTCGTCGAAGGGCAACTGTTCTTTGACTTGCTCCAGGATCACGCGACGAATTGCCGCGAGCACCCGAGCTCGAACATGGGCTTTGCTGCGTGCAGCTTGCAGCGCGTCTTTGTGTTTGTCGTCGAAGGTCTCACACACGGCTTCGAGGCTCGCACCGTGACTCTTGAACAAGATCGTGACCGGAACGTCACCATAGTGCACTTTCGTGAGCAGGTGGTCTTGGGTGCGGTGCAGCACCGACATGCGATCAAAGAGTAGTTCGTGGGCGGCAGAGCGCACATCGCGATGTAGGATGGGCCCACGTGGCTGTCCCGCGACACGTACGCGATCGAAGAGCAGCAGGCGGGCTTTCTTGCCGCGATCGATGCCGTCAGCGTACACGTACTCGCTGCCTCGTTTGACGGCGCTGAGCTCTGCCGAGCCGCGCTCGATGATCAGTTTCTCCTCGTCGAAGACGTGGGACAGCTCGACCTTCTGCCACAGAGACCAGCTCAGGTCGGCGCTTTCTGCGTACAGATAACCATCTCGCAAGAAGACCTGCCGTGCGATGCGCGGGGAATGTCCAAGTTGCTTGATGTAGTAGTCGACGGTGTCCCAAGGAAAACGACTGCCTTCCAGGGTCTTGCGGTAGCCGTCGATTTCCGGTCGCGTCGGCTTGGGCCAGGCCGGCGCCTGAACGAACACGACGGGTTCGCCCTTGGAGCGCGCGACGATCTGGGCCCGCTGGTGGTCGAGGCTGGGCGTCCCGGGCAGCCCTGGGGCTTTCTGCACGGCAGCAATGCGCTCGGCGCAGCTCGTTTCCGGAGGCGTCTTCGGGGCGGCGACGACGGCGTGAGCGCCTGCCCGGCTCACAGCGCCTGCCGCCGCCTTTATCCGCTGTTTCAGCTGGGGCGCCGGTCGGTCGGAGGCGCAGGCAAGGGCCAGCGCAGCGGCGACGAGACTTGGGGCTAAACGCATGAAACTTCACACTAATTTTGACAGACCGGAGGGCCTCGCGCAAATCCCGGGTTTTCAGGGGCTTGGGCAGAGGGCACTCTCCGGCGCCGTGTCCCGGCATTCTGCATTTGGGATCGCGATGGCCGTGGCGTTGTTGGCCGCCGACTCCTACGCGAAGAACCCCTTGGTGGTGTTCCCGCCCCGGCCCGAGCGTCTGCGTGCATTCCGCCATGCCGCGCAGGGTCGGGTGAGCTGCATGGCAGAGCTCAAACTCCGCAAGGTGCCCCACAAGAAGGGCCCGCCGGTGCCCACCATCGACGCGCCGATTCGGCTGACGGGACCGCTGCGCGGCGTGCACTACGAAAACGCACACCCGACTTCTCGGGACCCCAAGGGCCCGGTGATGGATTGTCGCCTTGCGCTCTCCCTCGACGACGCGGCCGTGGTGGTGCGCGACGCCGGGTTCACGCGGGTGCGTTACAACAGCATTCATCGCGGCCGCTGGGCGCGGATCCCCGGTCAGCGTCATGCTGCGGGCGTCGCCATCGATGTGGTCGAGCTGGTCAAGGCCGATGGCAGCGTTTTCAGCGTCAAACGCGACTTCGCGGGTGCCGGCATCGGTAGCAAGACCTGCGGGCCCGACGCCCCGCCTGCTCCGAAGGGAAAAGCGCGCGTGCTGCGCAAGTTCATCTGTGCCCTCGACGAAAGCAGAGCCTTCAACTTGATCTTGACGCCCCATTACGACCGGCGTCACGACGATCACTTCCACCTGGAAGTTCGTCGCAAGATAAAGTGGTTTCTCACCCAATGAACCTGCGCGAAAATACAGGCTGTCAGGGAGAGCGCTCATGAGTGGCCATTCCAAGTGGGCAACAATCAAACGCAAGAAGGGCGCCATCGACGCTGCCCGCGGGAAGCTCTTCACCAAGCTGATCCGCGAAATCACCACGGCCGCGCGCATGGGCGGCGGTGACATCGACGGCAACCCGCGCCTGCGCAAAGCCGTTGGCGACGCCAAGGGCCAGCAGATGCCCGCGGACACCATCAAGCGTGCCATCGACCGCGGTACGGGGGATCTAGAAGGCGCTGAATACACCGAGGTTTTGTACGAAGGCACGGGCCCTGGGGGCACGCTCTTCTTGGTCGAGGGCATGACCGATAACCGCAATCGCACCGTCGCCGAGCTGCGGAAAATCTTCGAGCGGCGCAACAGTACCCTGGGCACCAGTGGGACAGCGGGCTGGGCCTTCGATCGCTTCGGCCTGATCATGTTGGACAAGTCCAAGGTCAGCGAAGACGCCCTGATGGAGGCCGCCCTGGAAGCCGACGCTGACGACTATCGGGACGAGGGCGAGATCTGGATTGTGTACACGCCACCCGAGCGCCTCTACGACGTCAGTGCCGCTCTCGAGAAGGCCGGCCTCCAGCTGCAAGAGAGCAAGCTCGCCTACGTGCCGAAGACCAAGAAGAACGTCTCCGGCAACGATGCAGAGAACTGCCTCAACTTGGTCGACGCGCTGGACGATCAAGACGACGTGCAAAACGTCTACGCCGACTTCGACGTCTCCGACGAAGAGCTAGCCCGTATCACTGGCGAGTAGCTGAGGATTCCACTGCATGTCCGATTCGACCCTTTCGAGTCGCCGTTGGGTTTGGGGTCGGGGCCCTGTTCAGGAAGGGCCGCTACTCTCGCGTCGGGCCGCCCTTGGCGCGGTGGCGTTGCTGTTGACGGCATGTGGCAGTCGCTCGGAGCTTTCGATCCCAGGTGCGGCCGGGACCGCTGCCGCACCCGTGTGTGGCGACGGGCCGCCACACCTGCTGCGCTTGGGCAAAGGAGTCGCCCCGAGCGTGATTCGAGCCGATTCGACCGGCGCGTTCATGGTCGCCAGCTCCTTTAGCGGGACCATCGTCGTCGACGGCAAAGAGGTGTCGAACATCGGCAACACGGACACCGCGTTGGTCCAGTACGACAGCGCAGGCGAGGTGATTCAGGGCTGGTTCTTCGGCTCCCAGGACCAAACCAAGGCCGATCCCACTCAAGTTCGCGACGAGCCTTCTGCATTGGCTGCCTATGAGTCCGGCGGTTTCGTGGCTGCACTCACGAGCAAGATCTCCAGTGCGGCTACGACAACCGTGGTTGCGTTTGATCCCACCGGCAGTGTGAAGTGGCAGCAGAGCTTGCTCAGGACTCGCGCCGACGCGCTGGCGACCTTGGGCGATGACGTGACCTACATCACCGGCTTGTCGAACCCAACGCCCGCCCAGAGCTTTCGCTTCTTTGCGCGTCTCGACGAAGGGGGCAATGAAGTGTGGCGGCGTGAGATACGCGGAGTGAGTGGTTTTTCGAGCCCAACGGGATTCGCGATCGATCCGGCGGGACGGCTGGTGTTTGCCGGAAGCCAAAGCGGGGCCGTCGAGTTTGAACCCGGCAAACCCATCGTGACCCCTGACTTTGACGTATTTCACGTCGTGCTCAACGCCGTGGACGGTTCGACCACGAGCGTGGTCAGCTACCCCGCCACGGGCGGTCAGTACCAGGGGCGTGGGCTGGCGCTTGGCCCCGACTCGGTGACCTTGGGCGGATACATGGACGCGCCCGTGGACTTCGGGGGTGGCTTGCTCACGACGCAGGGGCGGGCTGGATTCCTCGCTTCCTTCGACTCCGCGCACAGCCATCGCTGGTCGATGCGCACCTCGAGGCCCGTCGCCGACGTGCGCCGGGATGAGCAGGGCCGGACGTTCGCGCTGAACACGGGTGCGGAACCCTACGGCACAGCCGAGCTGCTCGCCCTCGACGACGCGGGTGGCCAGACCGTCAGCAAGACCTTCGGTCCCGTTCGGGTGATCAGTTTCGACGTGGGGGATTGCGTCTACGTGGCTGGGCGCGCCCGAGGCAACGCGAAGCTCGGCGGAGTGGCCGTGAGGCTGGACATGCAGGGCGAAGGTTTCGTCCTGATCGACAAGTAGCGCACGCTGGGCGGAGGCCGGAATCGGCCCAAAATCTCAATCAATTCAAGGTCTAGCCGTGGCCTGCCGTTCCTGGGGTTGGACGAGAAGATGGCAACGCTCATCAACCTACATGCGGCTAAGCATTCCTCTGACGACGATGCGCCCGGCGCAGCGCGGCGTGCGGTGTCGAAGCTGGAGCCGGCACTCGAGCCGGACGCGCGGTTGGTGGGTCTGGATCTGTCGAATCGGGACCTGTCCGGGCTAGATTTGTCCGGGGCAGATTTGAGCCTGTCGAACTTATCTGGCGCCGACTTGCGGGGCAGCGTTCTCAGGGGCGCGATTCTGGTCGAGGCGGACCTCTCCGGCGCCGAGCTGCTGAGTGTGGACTTGGCAGATGCGGATCTGTCTCGAGCGAAAGCGCATCGCGCGGGGCTGGGGCACGCGCGACTCGAGCGCGCCACTCTGTTCGAGGCGGAGTTGAGCGAAGCGACACTATCCAACGCGGCGCTCACGGACGCGGACTTGCGCCACGCAAAGCTGTGCGGAGCGCGACTGTGCGAGGCGGATCTGAAGGGAGCGTCTCTCGACGGGGCGGATCTGGGCGGTGCGGATCTCGATGGCGCTCACGTTAGCGGGGCTCGTCTCGACGACGCCATCTTGTCTGGGACAAGGCTTCGCCGCTTGGAAGGATTTGAACACGCGAGCTTCTTGCGCGCAGAAATACACCAAGTGGACTTCTCGGGGGCGTACCTGCTTCGCCGGCACATCATCGACCAGAACTACCTTGACGAATTCGAAGCGCGCTTTCCTTGGCTCTACAAGGTTTGGTCCGTGAGCAGCGATTGCGGACGCAGCTTGTTGCGTTGGACGTTGTGGACCCTCGGCCTGGCACTTGTCTTCGGCGTCGCGTACTCGGTGTTGCCCATCAATTTCGGCGACAACCCCACATGGCTGTCTCCCTTCTACTTCAGCGTCGTGACCTTGACGACCCTCGGCTATGGCGACGTGCTGCCGACAACCGCTCTGAGTCAGGCCGTTGTCATGGTGCAAGTCGTACTTGGGTACGTCATGCTCGGTGGCCTGCTGAGCATCTTCGCCAACAAGATGGCACGGAGAGGTGAGTGATGTTCAGTTGGCTGAAGCGCAAAGAGGATCCGGAAAAGGCTCTGCGCGAGGCGCTAGGCAAGTACGAGCTACCCACTTTCAAGACCGCCGCACTCACCGCTCTCGACCAGCTGCGCAAACCCGACGTGGCTCTGGGCGAAGTGGCCAACGCCATCTCCGCCGACCCCCAGCTGAGCGTGCAGGTGCTGCACATCACGTCTTCTGCCGCCTATGCCATGCGCCACCCTGCGAAGAATGTCTCTCAAGCCGTGACGCTCTTGGGTCGCTCGAGGATCGAGCAGATCGTGCTTGCGGCAGCCGTGAAGAGTGCGCTGCCCTCGAGTCCCGTGCCGGGCTTCAACTCCATCGAGTTCTGGCGGGCAGCGATTCGACGCGCCAGCGCTGCGCGCGTTTTTGCTCGGGCACTGCACCCGGTGACGGTGTCTGAAAGCCTCACCGCCGCGCTCCTTTCGGACATGGCCATCCCCCTCTTGAGTCATGCGCGCGGTGAAGAGTACCGACAGGTGCGTCACGAGTGGCGTACGGGTGGCGGGGACCTGTCCCATCTCGAGTCCCAGGCGTTCGGCTTCTGCCACGGCACCGTCGCGGCTTGGGCGTGCGCGACTTGGAGCTTCCCCGAAACCCTCGCCAAGGCCATCGCACACCACCATTGCGACGCGTCGGAGTTGCCCGCCGTGACGCTTGCTAGCATAATCAAAGATCACGACGACCCGGCCTGCACCGAACGCATCGTCGAACTCGCGCACGCACGCTACGGGGTGAAAACCGACGACGTGGTTTACATGCTCGAAGAAGCTGACCGCGAGAGTGAAGACGTTGCGCGCCTTGTTGCCTAGTGGAGTACTACGAACACCTTGTTCCAGGTTCAATCGCTTGCGCAGATGGTGTGTCTGCAGCACCCGCATCGTCCGATGCACCTCACGGACGCGCAGCCGATCGAATGGGCAGAAAGCGTGACGGAGTGAGCCCGGCGCACTGCCCGAACGCGCCTCACGCGCCTGGGAAGCGGAACTGCGCAGTCGAAAAGTAGGTGAACGCCATGTGGGATATGATCACGGGTGGCAAGCGGCCGCTGACCATGGTCATGAAGCTCCAGACCAGGCCGCAGCCAAGAGCCGCGAGCACGAGCAGTGGGTTCGGGCCCGCTTGGGGATCCGCGAGAGCGAAGACGGTTGGGGTCAGCGACAAGGAGTACAGCAACGCAGCCAACGGCCAGCCGCGGCGTTTGCCGAAGCGCTCCAAAAGCTGGTCGAGCACGTAAGAGCGCCAGACCAATTCCTCGAGGACGGGTATCACAAGCAGTAGCGATGTCAGCAAGATGGAGCGCTGCAACGCCTCGCTGCTGCCGATCTGCAGGTAGATCCGATACAGCCAAGCACCGCGATCCGTGCCAGGTGGTGACAGCACACTGCGACCGACCCAGGATGCCAAGAGCAGTGCGGCCGCGGTCAAGGCGCCAATGGACAGATCTCCCCATCTAGGGCGCAGCACATCGCGGAGGGTGTCCGTGTCCCAAAGCCGATACACGGCGAGGGCAGCAAGCAATGCATAAGGGGCACCGAGGGCCAGCCAAAATTTGGCCGATGCTGCTGCCTCTGGACGAAACGCCACGGCATTCGCCGCGGTGATCACCGCAAAGACGAGCAACACTCGCTTCATGCGGGCGCACCAATGCGCTTCGCAACCCAGTCCAGAATGTGGTCTGCAAGTTGGTACTTGGACAATCGTGGCAGAGGATCTGTGTTGCTCTCAGTCACGAAGGTGATGCGGTTATCGTCCTTACCGAAGGCGTCATCGGCGTGATTGGCGACCACGACGTCGCAAAGCTTCTGCTTCAGCTTCTTGCGCGCATACTCCGCCACCTTGGCGTCGTTGTCGGTCTCGACGGCAAAGCCCACGAGGATCGGCCGCTTTGAGCTGCGTGCCTTGCCAACTTCGGCCAGGATGTCGGGGTTCTTCGTGAGCTCGACGGTAGCCGCCTCGGCGTCTCGTTTGATCTTCGTCGCTCGGGTCTCGGTCGGGCGATAGTCCCCCACGGCTGCGGCCATGATCAACGCGTCAGCGAGAGCCAAATCCGGTCCCAAGGCTTGCCACACCGCGCTCCGCATGGCGACGGCGCTGCGCACGTCGACGCACTGCAGTCCCTGAGGCGTGGCAAGGCTGGTGGGCCCGGAGATGAGCGTGGTGCGCGCCCCTCGCGCTGCGGCGCGTTCGGCGATGGCATAACCCATCTTGCCGCTGGAGCGATTGCCGATGAACCGTACCGGGTCCAAGTCTTCCAACGTCGGGCCCGCGGTGACGACGAAGTGACGCCCTTGCAGATCCCGCGGTGACAGGCGTGTGATCGTGCGGCTCGCGATCTCTTCGGGTTCTGCCATGCGCCCGACACCGCTTTCACCGGACGCCACCTCGCCGTGAGTGGGGCCGATACGCTCCACTCTGCCATGGGCCTCTAGGGTAGCGACGTTGCGCTGGGTCGCAGGGTGTCCCCACATATTCGGGTGCATGGCGGGGGCTAGCAGCACCGGGCAGGCTGCAGACAGAAGGGTCGCAGTTGCAAGATCGTCGGCGCGTCCGGAGGCGAGGCGCGCGATGAAATCGGCAGTGGCCGGCGCGACCAGGATGAGATCCGCCTGCTGGGCCAACTGCACGTGGTACTCACCGGCTGCGGACGGTGCCCACATGTCTGTGTGGCACGGTTGGTCGGACAGGCCGCCGAAGGTGGCGGGCCCCACGAAATGGGTGGCGGAGCGCGTCAGCACGACTTGCACCTCCGCCCCGGCCTTGCGGAGCAGACGGAGCAGCATAGGGGCCTTGTAGGCGGCGATGCTTCCTGTGACGACTAGGAGCAGCTTCTTGCCGAGGAGCGGGCCCTTGTACTCCTCCTTGGCACCCGGTGGTCGGGACGGCGGGTAGCTACGAATCACACGCAGCGGGGGAGGGTCCGAAGGGAAGCGGTCGCTCATGGTCGCTTGAGCCTACCTTGCAAGCGCGGCGGTCGGGATAGGTAGCGGCTGTTTGGGTCACAAAATCGCCACGGTCGGGCGGCCCACTCGCCGGCGTAGTCGATTCCGATGCGCGGGCTGCGCGCCACGCGCACTGCTTTTCCGGGCAGCAGCAGCAAAGGGCCTTGGGTGAGGTCCGCACCGTAGTGCGAGCGGTTCAGGCTGAGTGCCTGACACAACTTGCCTGGTCCGTTCGTCAACTTCACGTCGTCTACTCCGAGCCCGCGGCGCTTGGCCATGAGCTCCACGCCCCAGATCGGTTCGAGCCCACGAACGAGTACTGCGTGCGGTTGGTCGACCGCGCCGGCGACGACGTTGAAGTTCCAGTGCATGCCGTAGAGGAAGAACAAATATGCGCGGCCCGCTGGCCCATACATAACCTCCGTTCTGGGTGTACGGCGACCTGCGTAACTGTGCGCGGCTTGGTCGTCCGGCCCGCGGTACGCTTCTGTCTCGACGATTCGTCCGCCGACCCATCCAACCCGCGTTTTGTGCAGCAACAAGCTGCCCACCAATCGGCGCGCCAGAGCTAGCACCGGCTGAGACAGAAACTCGGCGTCCACTGGCGGACCATGCCGCGGTGCGTCAAGATCTGACGGACGCCTGGTGCGTACCCTCCGCTGATTACCCGCCATCCGGCCCATCTGTTATTCTTCCATCCCATATGCAAGCCGCCCCGGCTTCCCAGCAATTTCAACCCCGAATCGTCGGGCGCTACGCCATCTATGGGGAAGTTGCGTCCGGTGGCATGGCGACGGTGCACTTCGGGCGGCTGGTTGGGCAGGTCGGCTTCTCCCGCACCGTAGCCATCAAACGCCTGCATCCGCAATTCGCCAAGGACCCGGATTTCGTGTCCATGTTCGTGGACGAGGCCCGGTTGGCGGCCCGTATCCAGCACCCAAACGTGGTGCCGACCTTGGACATCGTCGCCGTCGACGACGAACTGTTCCTGGTCATGGAGTACGTCCAGGGTGAGGCGCTATCCAAGCTGATCCGGGCTGCCCGACGAATGAACAAGCCCGTCCCCCTGCGGATTGCCATGAGCATCATGGCCGGCGCCCTGCATGGGTTGCACGCTGCCCACGAAGCCAAGAGCGAGCGTGGACGACCCCTGGGCATCGTGCATCGAGATGTCAGCCCACAAAATGTCCTGGTGGGGACCGATGGCGTGGCCCGGGTGCTCGACTTTGGTGTTGCGAAGGCCGCCATGCGGGTGTCCACGACCCGGGACGGCCAGATGAAGGGCAAGATCAGCTACATGGCGCCCGAGCAAATGCGCGGGAAGGGCGTCGACCGGCGTACTGATGTCTTCGCTGCCGGCATCGTGCTGTGGGAGGCCCTGACCGGACGGCGTCTTTTCGATGGCAGCGATCCGGGAGAGGTGTTGACGAAACTCCTGGAGGTGAAGGTGCCGCCGCCGACGAGCATCGAGCCCAGCTTGCCGGTGGAAGTCGACGATCTGGTGCTACTCGCGCTTCGTCGAGAGCCCGAGAGCCGCTACGCCAGCGCTCGGGATTTCGCGATTGCCCTCGAGAAGTCCGGACACGTTGCCCTGCCCCGTGAGGTGGGCGAGTGGGTCGAGGAGGTCGGCGGGGATTCGCTGAATAAGCGCGCCGAGCAAGTCGCAGAGATCGAGAGCGTGTCCTCTCACGTCGGTCCGCAAGTTCCTCCCATGTCGGCCCCGGGTTCGCCGGTACCTCTGGGCTCCAATCCCCTGAACGAAGTCCCGTCCCAGGTGACATCGCCCTCCCAGGTTAGGAACTCGCAGTTGAGTTCGCCCGCGCTTGCCCCTCCGGCGGCTCACATCGCAACCAACCCATCCAACGTGACCGCGCCGAGCTACGAGTACGAAACCTCCGGCAAGAGGAGCGGAATCGTCGCGGCTCTAGTGGGTATCGCCGTCGCGCTCGGGATCGCCTTTCTGGTCGTGCTTTTCGTATTCATCAATCGCGAGCCAGAGCCGGACCTCGTCCTGGATGTGCCGGCCACGCCTGAGCAACCGACCGCGCCAGCTGCCCCCACGGAAACTGCGGTGGAGCCGGACCCGGTGCCGAGTGCAACCGCTGCCGCGGACGATCCTCCTGAAGACCCGAAGGTGGAGGAACCCAAGGCCAAGCCCGTTCCGGCGCCCAAACCTGTGCCAACCCGGGCCTGGCGGCCGCCTAAGCCGCAACCCCCTAAAACCAAGCCGAAACCCCCACCGCCTGCGCCCAAGCCGGCGAAGAACTGCAGTCCACCCTACTACGTCGACAAGAGCGGTGTGAAACGGGTGAAGCCCGAGTGCCTCTGAGAGTTTCTGTAGCTCTGGCCACACTTGAACTACACTTGGCCCATGGCTTCTAGGATTTCCCACGGGGCTGTCATCGGCGCCGCCCTGCTGCTCCCCCTGTCAGTCACCGCGACGGCGCAGGCGGACGCAAAAGAGTGCGCCGGGGCGTACGAAAAGAGCCAAGAGCTCAAGTCCCAAAGCAAACTACGCGCGGCGCGTGAAGCGTTGCTGATCTGCGCGCAGGCCGCGTGTCCGGACTTCATCAAGCGAGACTGTGGCAAGTGGCTCGGTGAGGTTGACAGTCAGCTTCCGACTGTCGTGTTCAGCGCCAAGGTCAAGGGCGAAGAAGTCAGTGATGTGCGGGTTCTGATTGGCGAGGAAGTCATCGCCGAGACCCTGGACGGTCGCTCCCTGCCCATGGATCCCGGTGGTCAGGTCTTCACCTTCGAGAGTGCCGAACACGGGACGAAAGAGGTGCGTTTCACGGTCAAGGAAGGCCAGAAGGCCCAGAACATCGTGGCGGACTACGGCGGCGAAACGCCAACTGGGGGCGGTGCCGGAGTGTCTACGGATGACGCCAGTGACAAGACTCTGGCCTACGTGTTCACGGGCGTCGGCGCTGTCGGCCTGGGTGCTTTTGCGTTTTTCGCGTTGACCGGCAAGAGCGACGAGAATGGCTTAGCGTGCGCTGACACCAAAACCTGCACCGACGACGACATCGACCCCATCAAGCAGAAGTATTTGTTCGCGGATATCGGCCTGGGCGTGGGCGTTGTCTCCCTCGGGCTGGCCACGTACTTCTTCCTGAAGCCCTCGGGTGGGGGCGGGGATGCTGCGGCTGAAGACAGTGCCCGCCGGGTGCACGTGGACGTGCTGCCCACTCGCGGCGGCGGTTTCGCGAGCGTGAGCGGTCACTTCTAGGCCTCACGTCAGGCGATCGTTCCGACCTGGGCACCGGGAATTGCTCGCCGCTAGCTAAAGCCGAACAGTTTTCCGAGTTGAAACACTAACAGACTGGCTAGGTAGGCCAGGCCAGTCATGTAGACGAATAGAAACGCAGGCCAACGCCAACTGCGGGTTTCGCGCTTCAGCACCGCCAGCGTGCTCATGCATTGGCACGCCAGGGCGAAAAAAACCATCAGGCTCAGGCCGGTCAGCGGGGTGTAGATGGTGGAACCGTCTGCGTGCTTTTCCGTACGGATCTTTTCGCGCAAGGAATCGGATTCTTCGTCGACGTCGTCTCCGATGCCGTAGACCAGCCCAAGGGTCGAGACGAAAACCTCCCGAGCCGCGAAAGCGCCGATGATGCCCACCCCGATCTTCCAATCGAAGCCGAGCGGTCGAATCACGGGTTCCAAGGCTTTGCCGAGGCGTCCGCCATAGCTGTGTTCTAATGCGGCGGCGCTTTGTTGCGCCTCGGTCCGCGCAGCTGGCGCGGCATCCCGTGAAACCTGTGTGGCCGCGACGGCTTGTGACGGCGATTCTGCCGTTGGGGGCGCCTTGGGAAAGGACAGAAGTGCCCACAGCACGACTGTCGCGACGAGGATGACGCTGCCTGCCTCTTTCAAAAACAACACAGCGCGATCCCACATCTGTCGCAGCACCGCGCGTGCCCCGGGCATTCGGTAGGGCGGCAGCTCGAGCAGCAGCGGCACGCTTCGGCCCTTGACGACCGTGCGCCCCAATACTGCCGCGGCGGCCAACGCGACGAGGGTCGAAAACAGGTACATCGCGACCATGAGCAGCCCTTGAACCGGGACCCAGCCCAACACCGTGGACGGTGGGAACAGCGCTGCAATGATCAAGGTGTAGACCGGAAGACGCGCAGAGCAGGTCATCAGCGGAATGACCAACATGGTCAGCAAGCGATCCCGAAAACGCTCCATGGTGCGGGTGGCCATGATCGCCGGAACCGCACACGCAAAGCCCGACAGCATGGGGACGAAGGCACGGCCATGCAGGCCCAGGGCCTTCATGATGCGGTCCATCAAGTACGCCACCCGCGCCATGTAGCCGCTGTCTTCGAGGATACCGATGAACAGAAACAGCAGTAGGATTTGCGGTAGGAACACGACCACATTCCCGACACCGCCAATGAGGCCCTCGACGACCAGGTCGCTGAACACCCCCGCTGGCAGAACCGCACGCACCAACTTGCCGACGACGCCGAAGGCCGTCTCGACGACCACGATGGCTGGATCCGCCCAGGAGAACAGGGCCTGAAACAACGCCAGCATCACTCCGATGAAGATGGCGAAGCCGAAAACGGGGTGGAGCAAAATCCGATCGACTCGCTCCGAGGAGGGACGCTTGCGGGGATCCGGACGCGACTCGGCGTAGAGTGCGTGAGCGCTATCGTCCAAGAACTCGTAGCGGGCAGCGATGATCGAGCGGTCCAGGTCTTTCGGATCCGATTCCTGCTGCACCTGCAAGCACATCTCTCGAGCTTCTTGCGGAAAGTCGGCGAGTTCATCGTCGACATCCACGCTGCTGAGCGCCCACAGGGCTAGGGCACGGTCGCGCTCCACGCTGCCCCGCCAGGCGTCTGGCAAGGTCTCGGCGACCCGGTCCGCAGACTTCAGCAAGTCCTGCGGATACGCGACATGAATCCTGGGCGTTGGAGGCGTCCTCAGCGCGTCGGCAATCGCCGACTTGAGCTTGTCGATACCAGTCTTTCGGCGCGCGTCCGTGCTCACGCAGGGCACTCCGAACAAGGCTCCGACCGCTTCGGCACTCGGCGGCGCTTCGGTAACTTCGTCGATCATGTTCAGCGCGATCACGAAGGGCGCACCAAGCTCCGCGAGCTGCAGCGCAAGATATAGGTTGCGGATGAGCTGGCCGCTGTCCACCACAAGAACGACCATCGCCGGCTCGGGGTAGCCGGCGATGCCGAGCACGGAGTTGATGGCAATTTGCTCTTCCGCGGAGCGCGCGCAAAGCGAGTAGGCGCCAGGCACATCCACTGCCTCGATGGTGGTGTCGGTGCCGATTTCGATGCGGCCAAGACGTCGCTCGACCGTAATTCCCGGATAGTTGCCGACTCGGGCACGCTGCCCTGTCAGCGCGTTGAAAAGCGTCGTCTTGCCCACGTTCGGGTTGCCAACGATGACGATGCTGGCTTGAGCCCCCGACGCGACGGGGGGCCTTGCGTCGTCGGGCGAGAGCTGAACGGCTTGGCTCACGACGAGTCTCGGCAACCGCGATCCAAGACGAGCGCGCTCTGCTCGCTGGATTCTTGCTCCACCACGACGACTCGCACTTCTTTGGCTTCTGCTCGGCGGATCGACAGGCTAGCGCCTCGCACCAGCAGCTCCATGGGATCCCCAAAGGGGGCGATTCCGACCATGGCCACGTGGGTGCCGGGAACGAGGCCAAGCTCCATCAGGCGGCGACGGAACGCTCGCTCGCCGCCGATGCGCTCGACGGTGGCGGTGGTTCCAATGGGGACGTCAGCGAGTTGCACGGTTCGGAGAGGGTCTAGCGCAATTGAAAATGGTTTTCAATTACGCAAATCATGTGGGCTTTTGGTGGAAAACTAGGCCCCTTTGCCCAGCCGAGCGCGGGCCTCGCGGATCGCGCGGGCGAAGTGCTGTCCCCCGGTCGTGGTCGGATGCACGCGCAGCACGCCCCGCAAAGTGTCCAGCATCTCCTCTGCCGACGCGTACCGGCGCGTCGGGTCGGGCTCGAGAGCCCGTTGAATGGCAGTGGACAGGTTCAGGGGAAGCTCGGGGACCTTGCTGGCCAACAAGGGAACTCTGGGGTTTTGCACCATCTGTAGCACTTCGATGTCGGTTTCCGCGTTGAACAGGCGACCTCCGACGTAGGCTTCCCAAAGCACAATCCCGAGGCTGTAGAGATCCGACTGGGGTGTCGGGTCTTGCCCGGCAGCCATCTCTGGCGCCAGGTAGCTCAGCTTGCCTTTGACGATGTCCGGGCGCGTGATCCGCCCGCGGTCCATGGCCCGGGCCAACCCGAAGTCGGCGAGCTTGGTCACGCCGACGATGTCCAACAGAATATTCGGCGGCGTCACGTCGCGATGCAATACAGCGATGGGATTGCCCTCCTCGTCCGTCGCCGTGTGTGCGGCATCCAGCGCGCGTAGAGTTTCGATGCCAATGGCGGTGGTCATTGGCCAGGGCGGGCGACGGCCGTCTTTGGTGAAACTGGACACGTATTGGCCGAAGTGGATCCCCTCCACGAACTCCGTGACCAAGTAGTGGCGGCCTGCACCGTCAACGCCGAAGTCGTGAATCTGCACGATGTTGGGGTGGCGCAAGCGAGCGCCCACGCGCGCTTCTTCCACAAACATGGCAATGGCGTCTGGGTAGTCGTTGTACTGTTCGTGGATGCGTTTGACCGCTACGGTGCTCCGGATCCCGTGGGCGCCGTAAGTCAGCGCTTTCCACACTTGAGCCATCCCGCCTTCGCCCACGCACTCGATCAAGGCGTACTTGCCGTCGACGATGGCGCCGGGCTGGTCCGCAACGTCCATTGAGGAGGGATCACTCACGCGGGCACGATCCTAGTCCGGAGCTCGGAAGGTGTAGGCATTTTCGTCGCCTTTCTCCGGCGAAGCGTAGGTCGGTGATGCTGTCCTGGGGACGTTCGCATGCCGGTGGGGTCAGCCCGCCTCGAACTCCGCGTCGCCGGCTTCCAACGCGTCCAAGCTGTCCGCGGAGGTGTCGCTGGCGTCGACGTCGGGTTTCGCGTCATCGTTGGAAGCGTCGTTTTCCGCTGCAGCGTCCGAGACGCCTAGATCTGGCGCGTCGGCGTAGCCGGCGTCCGTGATCACGCAGGTGCACGGTGAGTAGGAGAGTCCGCTTTCCTTGCATTGCTCCACGGCGCGACAGGCATCCGTATCGCAAGCGCGAAACGACAAGGGCTCACACACTTGGGGCGCGCGCGTTGGCTCTGCGGTTTCTGCACATGCGGCAAGGCAGAGCAGCGCGGCCAAAAAAGCTCGCCCCAGAGGCTGGACAGTTCGTGGCACCGACCCCACTTTTGTCACGAATGCCCTACGGAGGCCACGATGGAGATGCGGCAAAGCCCCTTCGCGTGGTGATCTACGATGCGACCGATGTCGTCAGCGCCAGTCGACCCGGGCTTTCTCCTGTCTGGGCGCTTGGGGCGAGGCTCTACTATCGGCTAGGCCGGAGTACGCACACTGTGGCGGCTACCGGGCTCGACCAGGTGTTGAGCTGGTTTTCCGTGTTGCCCGAAGACGCTCGGATCGCTGACGTTCAGTGGTGGAGCCATGGCAAGTGGGGCAACGCCCAACTCGGAGGGCAACATCTGGATGAGCGTGCACTGCTTCGGGGTAGTGCCTACGCGCCGGGAATCGACGCCCTGGTCCGAAGGATGGCGCCATCCAGCCTGTTCTGGCTCAGGACCTGTGAGAGTTTCGGAGCCAGTGCTGGCCGCCGCTTTGCACACGCTCTGGCCGATCGAATGGGCTGTCGGGTCGCCGGGCACACCTATGTTATTGGGATTTGGCAGAGTGGCCTCCACAGTCTACTGCCAGGAGCAGCGCCGCGATGGTCGCCAGAGGAAGGGCTGGTGGATGGAACTACCAAGCAACCCAAACGAGCGCGGATGTCCACGCCCCTGTCCCCGAATACGATTCACTGCTTGAAGGGCACCATTCCCGAAGGATGGTAGACGCCCACCCTGTTGGAGGACTCCGTTGAACCTAGTCGGCCAGCTTCCAGCGAGCGCGAAAGCGCCAAGTTTGGATCGGCACGCCGTTCAAGGCGCCCGCGGAGTCCCGACCCAACCACTCGATGCTGGCATCTCGCGCACCAGCCAACTCTAGGCAAGCGGTTACGAAACCGTTGGTGCTCTCGCAGTACAGCCCGCTCATGCATTCGGGCACATTGCGCAGGGTACCCAAGAACTCCGTCGACCGAGTCTGCTGCACGGTGGCAGCGCAGGGCTCGAAGTAGCGGTTGAATGCCAGGGGTAGCCGCTCCGCCATGGCGGTCGGAGAGGATGACTTGAGCAGTGGTTTCCACATGCCCGTGGAGTCTTGAACAGCGGAAGCCCGGGAACGAAGGAAGATGAACTCGCCCACGTCTCTGCCTGTGCGGTCCGCAAGAATCTGAAATAGATGCATCAGCGGCGCCGCGTCGTAGTCGCCAGCTGCGATGAACAGTTGCTGGTAGTAGTTCGCGAAGGGGTCGTCTTCGAGGCTCTTCAAGACGGCCTGCATGCCGCCGTCGACCTTGTGGTCTGCGTAGGCTCGCAGCGCCATGTAGGCGAGGCCCCGCACTCGAAACGGGCTCTCTCCGACTTTGAACAGGTCGGGGCCCAAGGGATCGAATCGAAAGGCGGCCAATTCGGTCCCTCGCTCTGCAGTCCGCTTGCGCCTACTCCGGTAGACACACGGTGGAAGACACCGGCGGCGCGCCGCTGGAGCCGACGAAGCGCTGAACAGTCTGCGCGCTCGTGCCGGGCAGCACTGCGCAGTTGTCGTTGGCGGTCCCAGACTTCGAGACACAGCTACCGCTCTGTCCGCCATCGAGGCTGGCGCAGAAGGTGGGCGCTTTGCCGGTCTTGTCCGGGCAGTAGCCTTCACAACCCACCGTGCAGAACCCTTCCTCTTGGGTGCTGCCCGCAGGGGTGTAGCGATGACAAGAGCCCGTCTGCGACCCGTTGGTGAACGTGCAGTCTTCGTTCTTTTCGCAGGGGTCCCCGACGAAGGGCACGGGGACGGGCTGTCCCCCGTTGAGCACCGGGAATGTGGCCTCATCATCCACGTTCACGAAGGTGTAGCCCTCATTCTTGAGAGTGGAAATCACGGCCTCGACGCTGTCCGCGGTGTTCTGATGAATGTCGTGGAAAAGAACGATTCCGCCCTTGCGCTTACGAACCTGCGACAGCGTGTAACCCACCATGTCAGACCGGAAGGAATCCGGGACGTAGCGGAATGTGTCCGGGTGGCAGTAGCCCACGCCGCCCTTGGCCGAGGCGTAGCACCAATCACCGGAATCGATGTGCCAACCGGTTACGATCAGCCCGTAGCCTTCGACGATGTCGATGGCGGAGCAGTTCGCGGACCCAAAGGGAAAGCGAAAGTACTTCGGAGTGATTCCCGTTCCCGCGATGATGTCGTGGGTGAGCTTGACCTGCTCGTTGACGGCACTGGATGAAAGGGTCTTGAGATTGAGGTGCTTCTGGGAGTGGTTGGCCAGGATGTGGCCTTCGGCCAAGATCCGGTCGAGCACGGCCCGCGCGCTGTCACCGTTGACGCGGCTACCGTTGATGAAGAAGGCCGCCGGAACTGAGTACTTCTTGAGGATGTCGAGGACCTGGGGCGTGGTTTCGGGATTGGGACCATCGTCGAAGGTCATGGCCACGCGCTTGTTGAAACCGCTGGAATCGGGCACGACCACGCCGGAACAGCCGGAAGAGTCGGCTTTGCCGAACTCGGTCTGTTCGTAGGCGTCCTCGAAGGCTGCGCTGGCGCCGGGGCTCGCGTTAGCATGGTCGTGCTCGTCGGAAGCGCTGCACGCCCACAGTGCGCAAGTGCCCAATACCAAAGAAGAAAAGATGATAACTCGGCGCATAGGAGAAGTCCGTCCGGCTTGGGAAATCCTAGTCTGAGTCGAGTTTTCGCCAGCGGGGGCCCGCCGTCAACTGCTCAGCGCGCGTTCTTGCAGCAGCGGACGCCGGTTTGGGGCCCAAAGTAGAATTCGTCATGCCCAGTGGTGGCCGCCCGGCAGTTATTCCGCCCCGCCAACCACCAGCCGCCCCGGAGGGATGCGCGCCAGGGCCGCTGGTGGCCATCTCGTCGAGTCCACTCGTCGATGTTGCCCACCATGTTGCGAACGCCGAAGGGGCTGACGCATTCCGGGCGGCTGTCGGGTTTGACCCGGAGATCACGAAGCTTGCCTCGCCGACTCAGGTTGGTCTTGTCGTGGTTGCAGAGCTTGGCGTTTCGAATGCGCCCGTAGGGATAGGGGCGCAGCTCCTCACCTTCACAGGCGAACTCCCATTCGGATTCGAAACACAGTCGCTTACCCAGGCTCTTGCATAGATCCCGAGTCATGGTCCAGGACTGGTCGATCAGTGGAAGCTCAGCGCCCTCGGGAACGTATTCATCCCGGTCGATGCAGAACCGCCGGTGCTCGCGTTCCGTCATACACTCGGTGCCCTCGGCGAACTCCTTGCAGCGGTGGTGACTCAAGAAGCCACCCGGCCCGTAGTCGTCCATGTACCGCAAGCAGCGGTGGCGCAATTTCGGACAGTACTTGCCGTCGACCAGGACCATCTCCGGGGGGCATGCTGCCGGTGGTCCCGCATCCTGGCCCCCATCGCCTGCGTCCGCCGGGGAACCACCAGCGGTAGCACCGCCGCCCTCGGCAGCGCCGGCATCCATCGAGATCTTCATCCACCAGGGATCTTCTTCGGCGGACGTGAAACACATCTCGTTGCCGCGACTTCCAGGCGCCTCCGAGATGCTACGGGGGTCGAAACGGCACTCCATGATCGGTGGCTTGGGGGCCATGATGACGATGGGCGTGGTTGGGCCTCGCGGCGGCGGGCGTTCGTCGTCGCAGGCGACGCTGGCCACGAGCCCGAGCGCCGCGCCGAGGCTGAACTTAAGTTTTCCTGATTTCTGGTTCACGTCTTGCCAAGAATTCGCCCGGAGAGACGCGGCGTGGCGCGGGTGCCCATGGCCACAGCAGCCCCACCCCAAAACCGCGACAAAGCGCCGGCGTGACCGGTCACCCGATTACCAATCTCATGCTGAGCCCCATCGTACATGAGAGCACGCGCACTACCCAAAGTAGCGTCCCCGGGAGGCCGAGTCGGCCCGGTGCCGGTCGCGTCAGCAGCGGGTGATCGGTAGAATGAGACTATGCGCCGTTCGTACCCCGCCGTTCTACTTGTCGCCCTTGCAGGGGTCGTGTTGGCCCAGGGCTGTTCGAGCAAGGCCAAGGTCGAGAACAAAGGCATCTCAGAATCCTGCTCGATCAACTCGGACTGTCAATCACCGCTCATCTGCGCCTTCGGCCGGTGCCATGTGGAGTGCGCGGAAACTCGAGATTGCCCTGGCGACAGCCGCTGAGTGAACGCACCGAGTGGCAAGGGCGTTTGCCTGCTCGACTCCGAGGAGAGCTGCACGAACAACATCGACTGCCGGGGCGAGCAGGTTTGTGACACCGCTGGGCAGTGCCGGGACTCTTGCGGTGCGGGACTGGCGACCTGCCTGCCTGGGCAGATCTGCGAACAAGGCGTCTGCCAGGAGGCGTCGCAGGACGGCGGTACTGGCGGCTCGGGCGGCAGCTCTGGCAGTGGCGGCTCGGGGGGCTCTTCGGGCTCCGGCGGTAGTGGTGGCGCAAGTGGCAGCGGCGGCGCGAGCGGCAGTGGTGGGCAGTCGGGTGCCGATGCTGGAACGGACGCGTCGACGGATGGCGGCGGGACCGACGCATCGACGGACGGCGGCGCTGGGGACGCAAGCAGCGACGGGAGCTCGGGGGACGCGAGCACGGATGGCAGCGCGGACGCGGCTGCTGACCCCTGCGCACCGATCCTCGCTGGCCTAGGCATTACCTGCCCGCCGTCCCAGGGCAACATCGCGTACCCTGGCGACGCGTCTCTCTTCTACGCCTGTCACCAGTTCGATGAGTTGACCATCGGGAGCCCAGGTGGACCCGAAGCAGGTCCCGGCGCGACGGTCACCCTGGCGAGCGATCCAAGCTTGGCGTTGCCCTCCGCGATCGTCGCCAACCGCATCGTCGTCCATGCCGGCTCCACGCTCAGCATGAGTACCTTGGGGCATCCCGAACGAATGGGGCCCGGCAAAGGAGCGGATGGGGTCGGGCTGGGCCAACAGGGACGCGGCGCCGGGCATGGTGGGCTGGGTGCAGGCAGCACGAGCACCAGCGGGCTCACCTATGGCAATCCCGTTTTCCCGGTGTGCCCCGGTTCCGGGGGTGGCAGGAGCAGTTCAGGCTCCGCCGCCAACAAGGGCGGCAAAGGTGGAGGGGCCATGTTGCTCTGTGCTCGGAGCGAGATCGTCGTGGACGGAACGCTGGTCTCCAATGGCCAAGGCGCGAAAGAAGGTGGTGGCGGTTCAGGAGGGAGCGTTCTATTGATCGCGCCGACCGTGAGTGGCACCGGTACACTGGTCGCGCGTGGCGGAACCGCCAACAACGGCAGCTGCGTCATCACGGGCTACTCGGGTGGCGGCGGACGCGTCACAGTGCTTTCGCCCAACAGCTCCATCGTGCAATCCCAGGTCGAGGTTCAGGGCGGCGGCAAAGGCTGCGGCACCAAGAATGGCGCCCTAGGGACCTGGTATTCCAGCTCCATCCCCAGCACCGCCAGCCCGCCCAACTGCAACTAGCTAGGTCCCGCGCCGCATCGCGGGATCGAAGTGGCCGTACGATCCAGAGTGGCCCCTCCCGGACTGGAGCCGTTGGCAACCCCCGTGGCCGAAGGCGGGCATTTCCAAAGAGAGAAGAACCGCATCGGCGGATAAGGCCTGAGTCCGGCTAGCAGGACGGCAAATCGGGGCGAGCGACGTAAAGAACGATCCAGAGTGGCCCCTCCCGGACTCGAACCGGGACGTTCTTACGAACGAGGGATTTTAAATCCCCTGCGTCTGCCATTCCGCCAAGGGGCCTGCAGCATGCTTTGTCTCAGACGGGCTCGAGGGGCAAGGACAACCACGGCGGCAGAAGCAGGAAGCGAGCTGTTCAGGCGGCGCGGGGTGGTGATGGGCGGTTGTTGGGGTCGCATCCCTTTGCCCCTCTGGGCCACTACTCTCGACCTGGGCCAATGCAGTACGCCGGTCACTGATACGTCACTACCAGCGAAGGTCGACGGCTGCCACTGGTCGTATTGGTGCTGTCGAAGGACGTCGCACGGTACGCCGTGTAACCCGGGAAGGTCAGATTGTTGTCGCGAAGAGAAAGCCCGTTGTTGGCTCATGCTCCCGACGCCGACTGCTTGACGATGTTCGTGATGGTCCATTGGAGCGGAAACGAAGTGCTCGTGGGCGGATTCACGTTCGCCTGGAAGCTAGTGAAATAGTTGGGCGCATTGTCGAAAGTGATCGATGAAGGGCTCCAGTAGGATGCAAACGCATTCACGCCTTAGGTCGTGCTGTAATTCGCGGCAGGATGCAGGGGTAGAGCCTCAGCCTGGCACTGATGATGGTCTTGCATCATGTTCGTTCTCCCCAGCGTCTGGCTCCCCGAGAGCAACCCGCGTGCCCGCGCCGATGGCACGACAAACGCCGGTGAAAACACCACCCTGGATGCCTAACGACCGCCGTCTGAACGGTTCAATTCGACCGACCGAACGGTTCAGCGGCATTCCCCGACTTTGATCTTTCGCACTGAAGCCGAAGCAATCGAGGCTATGAAGTCTGAGTGAAGCCGCGCTTCTTCAAGACCCCCTCCGCGTTCGGCGTCTGGCTCGCGAAGAACCACGCGACGAAATCGGAACTCATCGTCGGCTACTACAAGAAGAAGACCGGCAAGCCGAGCATGACCTGGCCCGAGTCCGTGGCCGAGGCCTTGTGCTTCGGTTGGATCGATGGCATCCGCCACAAGCTCGACGAAGAGTCCTACTCGATTCGATTCACGCCACGCCGGGAAAAGAGTATCTGGAGCGCAGTGAACCTCAAAACCGCTCGTCAGCTCATTCGTGACGGGCGGATGATGCCGGCCGGGCTGAGAGCTTTCGAGCGGCGAGCCCCGGAAGCCCCCGCGCGACATGCCTACGCGCAGGGCAAACTCGAACTGGACGCCAAGTATCTGCGGCGATTGCGGGCGAACAAGCGGGCTTGGAAGTTCTTCGAGTCGTTGACGCCGTCGGTGCAGAAGCCGTCGATCTGGTGGGTGATGAGCGCCAAGAAGGAGGAGACCCGCACGCGCCGATTCGGGGTTCTGCTCGATTGCTGCCGAGCAGGTCGGAAGATCCCTGCGCTACGCAGGGAGGGCGAGAAGTGACGGCGAAGGGCGCAGGGACCGACTCGGACTATTTGCGAGATCTGCTGCGTTGGTGGCGCGTCGAACTCGACGCGGTTCGTGCAAGCCAGCTTGCCGAGCGCTGCAAGCGGCCTTGGAACGAGCGCCTGGCCGGCGGCAAAGCCCTCACGGGGCTGGCCTTTATTCGGCGTGAGCAGAAGCCAACGTCGGAGCCACTGCTGTGGTTCGGGCGCAAGGACCGCAAGGCCTTGCCTGAGCACCGGGTGCGCAGTGGGTACCCCGCGCTCCTGTGGCCTACGGGGGAAGCTGAGGACTTGGGGGCATCGCCAACGCAGTACCAGCGGGGTATGGTTGTGCGCGTAACAGGGGACCAAGTGCTGCTGCGCGTCCCGAAGGATTACGATCCCTTTATCGAATGTGGCGTGCTCGATTTCGAGCACGAAGAGTCGGAAGCGACCTTTCAACGAGGAAAGCAAGCTCTTCTTCGTGCGCTCACGAACGACTCAAATTTGAACCACGTTGGCAGGTTGTTGTTTGGAAACGCTCAGCCGCGGTTCGAGGAAGTCTCGGAGCTCACGTTTCGAGACGAGGGGCTCAACCACAGTCAACGGGTCGCGGTTCAGCGAGCTGTGTCCGCTTCCGATGCGATCCTCATTCACGGGCCGCCAGGCACCGGCAAGACACGCACGCTGGTGGAGGTCGTGCGACAGGGGCTGCTGCTCAGTCGGCGCATCTTGGTCACGGCTGCCAGCAATGTAGCCGTCGACAACCTCGCGCGACGCCTGGCCGAAGTGGGCGTGAAAGTGTTGCGACTCGGTGCGGCGGGCAAAGTGGCTCCCGACTTGGAGCAGTGCACCTTGCAGTACAAGGTTGCGGACCTGCCAGAAACGCTGGAAGCTCAAGCGAACTTTGATGCTGCTCACCGCATCGCGGACGGAAAGGGACGACGGGTTGCCGACCCCCGGAAGCGGATCGGAGAGCTGCGGCGAGAGGCGCACGCGTTGCGCAATGCCGCACGGGCCAAGGTGATGCGCCGCTCCCGCGTCGTTTGCGCAACGGCTGGCGGTGTGGACGCGGTGCCTCTAGGCGACGAGAAGTTCGACATGGTGGTGCTGGACGAGGCGACGCAAGCACCGGATCCTGTGGCACTGGCAGCCCTCGAGCGCGGAGCGGTTTTGGTGCTCGCCGGGGATCATCGGCAGCTTCCGCCCACGGTCGTCTCCCAAGATCCAGACGTCAACGTCGGGCTGTCATCGACCCTTTTTGAACGTTGCGCTCAGCGTTGGCCGCCCAAAGCCACGGCGCTGCTTTCAACGCAGTACCGCATGTCGATCGAACTCATGCAGTATCCTTCCGAGGCACACTACGGAGGCAGGCTCGAAGCTGCACGAGTCTGCCAAGACAACAGGCTGGCGGATCTCTTGCCTGAGGCCACTTTGAGCCCCCGAGATGGCCAGCCATTCATCCTCGTGGACACCAGCCCTTTGGGTCACGGCGAGGAATTCGATGACATCGGCCGCAGCTACTACAACCTGTCGCATCTCGAACTCGTCATTCAGGAGATCGACCGGCTGATCGACGCCGGGGTCAAGGCGAGCGACATCGCGGCAATCTGTCCCTACTCCGCTCAGGTCTGGCGCCTGCAAAAGCAGCTGTCGGAGCTGATCTCTAGAGGCATGGAGATTGGAACTGTCGACGGTTTTCAAGGCCGTGAGAAAGAAGTCGTCGTCGTGGACTTGGTCCGTAGCAACGCCAAAGGTGAGCTTGGTTTCTTGCGGGATGTCCGACGCACCAACGTTGCCATCACTCGCGCGAAACGACAGCTCATCGTCATTGCCCACGGCGAGACCATTGACGGCCACGAGTACTACCGGGGCTTGCTCTCCGCGGCGAAGCAGGCCGCTGCTTGGGAGCGCGCGGGCCGCAAGGCTTGAACCTTGCCGGGCGCGCCCAACCCTGGGGCGTATGGGAAGCTGCTCGCCGGGCGCGCCGGGCACGATCTGACGCGTTTCCTCGAGTTTCGTTCCGCGCTCCTGGGCGGTGCAGTACTGGCTAGCTATTGACGCAGCCGTGCTCGGCGCGAACGGATGCAAGGTGTTTTGCGTCGCTCCAGGACTGCTTGCCGTGGCACGGGCCTTGGCGGCTGAGAACGGCCGGTGCTGCGCGCTTTGCACGCCCTAGTGCCCACCCTTTGACGTCCGTTCCGTCGCGGGCTGAGATATCCGGGCGCAGCCATGAGCACCGAACCGACCCAAGTGGACGATCCATTGCAGCTCGCTGGCACTCAGGTCGGGCCGTACGCGATCTTGAACTGCGCATCCATGGGCGGGTTCGCGGCCATCTACCGGGCTGAGCACGAATCGTTACATTTTCCGGTCGCGCTGAAGGTGTTGATGCCTGAGGTGGTGCCCGAGCACGCCCGGGGCACCCTCGAAGAGTGCTTCCTGCGTGAGGCTCAGATCCTCGGACAGCTTCGTTCCGAATTCGTACTGCGCGCTCACCATCACGGCAAGGTGGCGTGTCCCGTTGACGGGCAAGAGCGATCCTACATTGTCGTCGACTGGTTGGACGGCCAAGAACTCTCCAGGGCCATCGATGAACGACTGGAGCGCGTCGAGCCCTACAGCATCGAGGAAGTGCTGCAGCTGCTCGACCCGATCGCTCTCGCGCTAGATGCAGTGCACGCCCAAGGCCTCGTGCATCGCGACGTCAACTCGCGGAACATCTTCCTGGTGGATGCGCCTGACGGCGGCATGTCTCGGGCGATGTTGATCGATTTTGGTTTTGCCAAAGAGGCTGAGCAGAGCGTCTCCGGCCTCGTGATCCAAGAGTCGTCAGACACCTTGATGGCGGGCAGTCCGGATTTTTCCGCGCCGGAGCACTTTGACCGGCAGCGTTTCGGCGAACCCTCGCCAAAGACGGATCTGTACACCTTTGCGCTGACCTTGGTGCACGCGCTGACCCTCGAGCCGCCTCTGTCCGGCGATTCGCCCCGCGCCCTCTACGAGGCCACGCTGGATGAAAACAAGCGGCCTACGCCGAACCGTCGTGGCGCCACCCTCGAGCCAGACGTGGATGCGCTTTTCGCCAGTGCACTCGCTGTCGAGCCCAAAGATCGCCCCGAGGGGCTGCTGGACTGGTGGAACGAACTGAAAGCCGCCGCCATCGGGGCCGCGCCCAGCATTCGACCTCCGCCGGCGCACCCCGGCCCGCCGCCGCCCCCGAGCTCCCGAGCGTCACGATTGGAAGGGCAGCCACTGGAGCTGACCGATGACGACATCGCCGAGCTGGAGCCACAACCGGCGGTTCCGCCAGCTCCGCAACCCGCGGGCGCTGACCGCAGTCCGGAGTTTTCGGAGCCCCCACCGCCGCGTCCCCGGCGCCGCGTCCTACCGATTTTGATCGTGGTTGTGGGCACACTTGGGGCTATTGGGCTCGGGGTTGCCGCCTTCCTGGGTGTGAGCTGGCAGTCCAAACCCGAGTGCGGGCCAGGCTTCGCGGACTGCAACCAGCTGTCTGAAGACGGCTGCGAGGTGAACCTGAACGAGAGCGCTCTGCATTGCGGTGCCTGCGGCACGGTCTGCTCTAGCGTGGCCATCGAGGGCGCGTGTCAGGAGGGACAATGCGTAGTGCGCAAATGTCAGGACAAGACGCGACGCGATTGCAATGGCGAGTTTGCGGACGGTTGTGAAACAGATATCAGCGCCGATACTCAGCACTGCGGCGACTGCAAGATGCGCTGTAGCGACGAAGGTGCGCGCAAGGTGGCCTGCGACGCTGGAACCTGTCTGCTGACGTGCAAGAGGGGGCGTTCGGACTGTGACCAGGATGCAGGCACGGGCTGTGAGGCCGAGCTTGCGAAGGACCCCAAGAATTGTGGCGCCTGTGGAGTGAGCTGTGACAAGCGGGGCTGCAGCGCTGGCTTGTGCGAGCCGGAGCGGCTCGGGCAATTCTCAAAAGACGGGCGCGTTGCAGCGAGCGGGACGGACCTGGCCGTCTGGGACAAGGCGGGCCGGCAGATCACGCTACTGGCCCCTGGGGCGGAACCAAAGCTGCTTTGGCGCACCCACGCATCGCTGACGGGGCTCGTGCTGTCGAAAGACGTCGTGGTCTGGGCACAAGAAAAGCCAGCGATGGTTTACGCCCTGGCGCGAGAAGACAAGCCCCGCCCCAAGCGCCTGGCGGGCCCCTTGCCTGCTCCGAGCAGCCTCGTGGTGTCGGCGGACCGCTCGTTTCTTTCTTTCGCTTCGGGAGCGAAAGGGATGACCACCGTGCGCTTCGACAAGACCTTGCTCGACGGGGAGGGGCGTCAGACGCAGTGTGCCGCAAAGCCGGTTGCCTACGCGGGCAACGCTGACCGCCAGCTGTGTTGCACCAAGGGCAGGCCCCTCACGTCCTACGTCTGCCCCGATGGCGGCTGCACAGAGAAGCGCTACTCAGTGCCATGTCCCAGTGCGCTGTCGATTGACGCTGAGGATGCGTACTTCGCGCAGGGCGTGCGCATCGTGAAGCTCGACCTCGAGAGCGGGAAGATGAAGCGCTGGATCTCTCGGCGCCGTTTGGTGCGTGACGTCGCCATACACGGACAATGGCTCTACTGGACTGAAGGTGCCCGGGATCTATGGCGCGCGCCGCTTTCGGCGGAGATCCCTCGCAAGGAGGTCCAGCCTGTGGCGCGGGGGACCAAGCCCGTCCAATTCTTCTTCGGAGGCGACGCAGTGTATTGGTTCGAACCGGACAAGACCGATGCCGGTGATGAGTTCGTGCTGCTGAAGAACGTGCTGAACTCGGCTCAGTAGGCCGGTGCCCGGCTGGGCGCGAGGTCAAAACGCGCCCGTCAGGCCCATGCCGAGGCCCGAGCGGATTGCGCCCGCACTCAACGACAGAGTGGGGGCCGGCGGCTGGCGTTCGGGCTTTCGACCGATACTCCGCGCGAGTGTTAGGGTCAGAAACGTCACGCCCGCGGCGGTTGCGAGCCCGCCCACTACCGCAAGGGCTTGCCCGGTGCTGTTGTCCTTCTCGTGCTGTGGTGAGTAGTGGCGGTCGAAGAACTCGTCTCCGTCGGGGCCAAATGGGTTGAAGCGCACCGCGTTGGCGGGCAGCCCCGGTGGCCGGGACTGAGTCGGAGGACCGGTTGAGGCTCCCTGGCGGACTTTCACGAACGTCTATTTGCGGCGGGGCCAGTGGCGGCTGGGCACTTGAAGACGGCCTGGCTGACCTAGGGAAATTCGGCTGAATTCTCGTCGCAAGGAAGGATCGGCGAACCTGGGCGTATCATGACAGTCGGGCGTCGAACCTCATGCGCCCGAGGAGCTGGGGATGAAGATCGATCGAGACAAGTTCAAAGCAGCCACCCTAGCCCTGGGTGCGGTACTGGCGACGGGCTGTGACCTGCCTGCCCAATTCGCAGCAAAGGTCTCACCCGAAAAACCTGGAGCGACGCAACCCGCTGCGGCTCAGCCGGCCGCGACCGATGAGGAGCCCGGGGGCTTCGACCGAACCGGTGAGGACCATGGATCGGAGCGCGGCCAAGTCTCGGCAACCCCGCGCAAGGCTGGCACTAGCCGCCAATTTGCGGCACCGACGAAAGAGGGCGGAGGCAAGTTCACGGCGCCCACCAAGGAAGGTGGGTACAAGGTCCCTGCGCCGACCAAGGAGCTTGGCGGTCGGCCGCCGCCCGCGCCCGCCAAGGAAGCGGGTTTCAAAAAGGTGCCTGCGCCCAGCAAGGAGCGCTGAGGCAAACGTCAGTCCGCGTCGAGCTTCGCGCGCATGGGCGAAAGCAGCCGCAGGGCCACGGCGACGCAGAACGCCACGACGGCGAAGGTCGCAATGCGTTGTGATGCGGGCACGCTCACAGTGAGTGCAGCGCCGAAGAACTGCGTGCGCGCGTAGAGGACGAAGCTCACCAGGCTGGTCAGCAACGCGAGGGCGCCAAACGCGCCACCCACCCGATGCGTTTCGGACTCGAGTAGCGCGCTGACGGTGAGCACGGCGGCTCCAAACCCGGGCACGCTTGCAAGTAGGACCATGACGCCATGCAGAGCGCCAAAGCGATCTGACGGCAATAACACGACGGCCAGCGTGCCTAGCGTGCTCAGGACGCCCAAGATGCGGATCCCCTTCCCGAGATTGCTGCGCCTCGGAAACAAGAACGGCGCCGCCCACCACATCAGCACGAGAGCGCCGGCCTCCGCCAACATGGCGAGGCGAGCGAAGAGAGCGCCACTGCTATTGTCAGCACCGCTCAAGGCTTGGGTGTGAAGCAAGTCGCACAGGAAGTTCGCCCAGAAGGCGTGGCCCGCTCGGGCAGGCTCTAGCCAGGTTCCGCCCGGATACAGCGTCATCGCGACGCACGAAAGCGCGACGAACCCGAGGTTGAGGCAGAGTATGCCGATGCCTGCGGCTCGCTGGGACGTCATGGCGAGGTAGCAGAACGCCGCTGCTCGAGCAGCACGGCGCCCACTCCTGGAAGGCTCACGGCCAGTTGGGATAGTCCAAGCAATATCGAGACTGCAACGGCGCTTTGCGCGTCGATCCCTGCCAGAGCGAACATCGCGATGCTGCTGCCTTCTCGAACCCCCCAGCCTGCCAAGGAGATGGGGAGCGCGGACAACAGAACGACCGGTGGCACCAACAGCGCGCAACTGCCCAGACTCAGATCGACGCCAAGGGCTCGGGCCAACAAGAACACGGTAACGACGGTAATGAGGTGCGCAACTACGGAGCAAGCGAGGCCGGGCACGCCGGTCGAAGGCTTGGCCAGCGTTTGCCGCACTAGCGGCCCAAACTCGGCCACGGCTTGCACGACGCGTACCTTGGAGCGGGGTAGCCACTTGTCGATGACCGCCACCGCCCCGAGCGCGAGCGAGACGAGTACCAGTCCCACGCTGGTTGCCGTCGCCAGCGACGAGCCGGCCGCCAAGTCTGAGAACCACGGCTGCCCCAGAAGCACAATCGTGGACAGCCCCAGCAGCGCGAAGTAGCGGTCAACGACGGCTACACCAATGCCCGCGCGCAGAGGTAGGCCGCTGCGTTGGAGTGCGAGGGTACGCCAAGCATCGCCGCCTGCCGTTGGCACCGCCTGATTCATGAGCAAGCTAGCCAGCTGCACGCTCAGGGCACGACCAAAACTCAGACGTGCGCCCGCTTGATGAGTCACGAGCCAAAAACGCGTGGCTGTCGTTGGCCACTGCAGTATCAGTACCAGAAAAGCAGCGCTGAGCAGAGCCAGTTTTGCCTCAGCCAGCCGAGTGATGGCGCCCGCGACATCCACCCGGACCGCGATGAGCAGGAGCGCTGCGACACTGACCCCCAACTTGAACAGGAGGGAGAGCCCGCGGTGGGCCCTCGCCTCCGGGGGAACTTCCTCGGCAATCACAGCGGATCGCAGAAGAGCCGCGCCTCCGCCCAGTTCGCCCAGTCGTTGTCCGGGCCGTCGTCCCCATTGCCCACCATCAGCACCATGCTGCTGCGACCGAGCAGGGGCACGTCCACACGGACCGGGTCGTCTCTACCCGTGAGCAATTTGCTGTCGAAGAGAGGTTCGCCGTCGGCGTACACGAAAAAGCGTACCGAACCCGCGTCTCCAACGGCGTCATCCACGCCAACTTCCGCCGTGAATTTGCGGCAGCGTCGGTAAAGGTCGACGACGATGCGACCGGGAGGGTGCATACCCACTCCCTTCCCGTACACGCGACCGTTGATCGAGAGGCGTGTGCCGTCACCGGCGTTTTCTGCTCCGTTCGATTGATCGATTTCGATCGGGCCCCAGCTGGAGGAGCTGGCGTTCCAGCCCCAATCCGAGAGCCAAATGCCGCCGTTGAGGCTCGGCTCGGCTGTGGCATTGCGCCTGCGCATGCCCGGGCGGATCGCGTGATCCGGGAGCGTGTCGTCTCTTGGTTTTGGGCGGGCAGTCGGTGAGCGGTCGGCGATCGTGTGCGGACGCACGATGCTCGTCAGCGCCAAATCGATCCACCCGGTTCTGACGTCAGGTGACTTGCCCACGGTCTGGAGCAAGAGTGGGGCATCGGTCTCGACCCAGAAGGTAACCAGAAACGGATATCGGAGGCGCGGAGCAAGCTCGGGAACCGCAGCGGGCTGACCCAAGAGAACTCGCGTGGGAGTGGCCAGCAACTCAACACGGAATTCGACAGGCTCAGCACCAATTGCGTCGCAAATGGAGAACTCACCGGAGAGCGTGTGAGAGCCTCGGCGCACTGGGATTTCGATGGAGCCACGCGGCGGCACGACGAGTGCCCGCTTTCCGTAGCACCGTTCGAAGCGTGGCTTGCGCACCAGGCTCTCGACCTGCGCCACCGGCAAACCAAACGTGGCCGAGGCTTGTTCTTCGATCGAACCCTTCTCGTGGTCAGGCGAACTGCACGAGCAGAGACAAAGAGCTGCCGCGGCGTAGGCTACGTTGTGTGTGCGAAACACCAAGCCAAATTACCATGGATTGTGCCAGTTCCCGTGACCCTGTCGCGTCGAGTTTTGCAGTGCTACGGTCGGGCTGGTGTCGGAGTCTAGCTCGTGGTCGCGTGGGCGCGCTGCGCTGCGCGTGGGCGCCGTAGTAGCGCTCTTCATTCTCGCAGCGATCACTACTCGACGAAACCTGGAGGGGCTGGCGCAGCTCGAACCCCATGAAAGCTGCCCCGAACGCTTGGTGCGGCGCTATGAGCCTCTGCGGGAGCACCTCCCGCCACGCGGAGTTGTCGGCTACATGGGGCCGGAGGACACCGAGGATGGCTGCAACGCAAAGTTCATCGCGCAATATGTCTTGGCGCCAGTACTCGTCACCCACGTATGGGAGGACGACAACCGCATGGCCGCGCGCCGGACCGACTTTGTGGTTCCGGCCAAGCCATCGCTGGTCATCGTCGACCGCCGCGAACCCCTGGCGCCGACCTGGCTCAGGGACAATCCCGAGTACGGAGTATTGATGGACTTGGGGGACGGGCTGATGATCGCGGGTCGAGTGCGATGAGCGCCGTCCTTCAGCTGCTGTTGTTGCTCTTCGTGCCGACCATCACGGGGTTGTTGATCCTCCGGCACGGTCTGGGCAAGGCAGGGCCGACGGAAACAGCGCTGGGCATGCTGCCCATGGGTTTGGGTTTGGGGCTGGGCCTAAGCGGACTACTTGCGTTCGCTTCGCTGGTCCTTGTCGACACCATCGTCGTGACTTGGGAAATCGGGTTGTGTCTGGTGATGGTCTACTTGACCGCTCGACGGAAGCGTTGGCGGCTGCATCGTGTTTGGCGAGAAGCACCGACACCGGCGGCTCGATTGGTTGTTGTGGGCTCATGCCCGTTGATTGTGGCTGCTGTGGTCGCCTTCATCGCGCAGGCCAGGCAGACGCCGCACGGTGGCTGGGACGCTTGGGACTTCTGGAACATGCGCGCACGGTTCTTTCATCGTGGCGGTGTGGCTTGGGCTGACAGCTTCTCCCAGATCATTAGCTGGACGCACCCTGAGTATCCAGCACTCATGCCGTCCATGGTCGCGCGCGGGTTTCGACTCCTCAACGACGAACTGCCATTGGTGCCGATGGCACTCGGTTTCGTGTTCACTTTCGCAGCTGTCGCCACCTTGTACTTTGGCGTCAGCAGCCTGCGGGGGCGTACCCAGGGCCTGCTTGCGGCGCTCGTGCTCTGCTGCACTCCGTACTTCGTTTTTCACGGCACGGAGCAGTACGCGGACAATCCCCTGGCCTTCTACTTCTTGGCGACCGTGGTGTGTATTGGTTGCTACGACCAGCGACGAGAGCGTTGCGGTGCCCTCGTACTCAGTGGACTCTTCGCTGGGCTGGCCACGTTCTTGAAGAACGAGGGCATCATGTTCCTAGTCTGCCTGTTGGTAGCGCGAACTATCTGGGTGCTCCGCAACGAGGGCCGCGCGGAGTGGCGGAAGCAAGCGTGGTACTTCAGCGTTGGCGCGTTGCCCGGCGTGTGCGCCACGATCTTCTTCAAGACGAGCTACGCTGTCATGCCCGACTACGGGGAGTTCTACGCGCGTCAGTTGCAGGGTTCGACGTACAGCTTCATGGACCATCTAGCGAATCGTGCTACCGACGCGGCACGCTACCGCGGCCTGTTTGGGGCGTGGGGGTATCAGCTGTGGCGCTTTGATCAATGGCTCGTCCCCCTCGTGGTGTTGCTACCTGCATACGGCATAGTGATGGGTCTTTCACCAGAACGCCCAGCCGCAACGGTGCGTAGCATGGTTGGCTTGTTCTTGTTGCAGCTTATTGGTGTGTCTGTGTTGTTCCTGTTCTGGTCCACACTGCCGATCTTCATCCACATGGATGCCGTTGGACGTCTGCTGACCCAGATGCTGCCGACCGTGCTTTTTGTCGTGTTCGTAGCTGTGCGCACCCCATGGGAGATCACGTCTCATGCGCTCGGAGCGGAACCCCAACTGGACTGATGATGCCTTCGCCTCGCACGCTGTCCTATGAGAAGTTGGTCGAGGCGTATGAACGACGCCTCGATTCGGTACTGAGAGGATTTCACGCGGGTGTGGATGGGTTGGAGACCTGGGTTCCCGACCCAGATCCCGTCCGCAGCGTGGAGGGTTTGCTGGACGCAGCGCGTCGGGCAGGGGAGTCGGGCCTCGTAGTGTTGATGGGTGCGGAGGCGTTCAACACACACTCGGTTGGGAATTGGCAAGAGCTTGGCGCGCGCCACGGTAGCCTTCGGATCCAGGGCAACGCCTTGCCTGTTCGCCTCGAGTTCAGCTTCGAGGCAGGGTCGCGGCCATCGCCCAAGCCTTCTCTGCGGTTCGCGAGGCGAGTCGTTGAGCGGCCACGAGAGCCTGGTGGAGAGGCAGCTGTGCCGCGGCTGCCTCCTGGGTTTCACAGTCGGGTCATGGCCGCCGCAGCCGATGCCAGCCACGAGAGCGCGCGCGAGACGCACACAGGCGCTCCACAGGCGTGGGCCCGGATTGGAGATTGGCAGCTTCACGCTCGCGTCGACGCGCAACACCGTGTAGTCAGTGCTGGCCACTGGGGCGCGACCGAAGCAGACGAGCGCGGGGTTCTGGAGCTCCTGTGTCAGGTTGGCGAGCGCACACCAATTCTCGAGTGGGCCGACCATGGAGTACTTGCCGTGATGCATCTCGCGCATGAGCCCGAGGCGGGCCCGCCTGTTCCGGGTGTGCCCCAGCCCGAAAACACTTCGCTGCTCTTTGCTCGCGCCAACGCCCTGGTGCGGCGGCTGTTGGCGTCTTACCGGCACGAGATCGGCTATCCGGATATCGACAACCGCTTCGAGCTCAGCGCGTCGGAGGCTTGGCTAAAGCTCAGCGACGCCGCCCGCCTGGAGAGGGTCCGTGGCGAGTTTGCGGCGGCGTGCGTGGCGGCGGGTTTCGCGGGCGGCGAAGCCAAATTTGTCCAGCTCCGAGACTGCAGCCGCATCGTAGTGCAGCTAGGCGATGGGATTCCGCCGAGCAGGCGGCGGGGGCTTCTATTCCGCCTGGAGCGGGAGCTTGCCGCCCGCGTCGATCCCAGCCTCAGCGTGGAAAGAGTGGCGCGCCGAGACCTCAACGTCATTCGTCGCCTTTGACGGGCCAGCAAGGTAGACTGAAGCTTCGTTCTCGTGGCCCGAGGGCGGCGGAAAGTTCAAGTGTCGGTTAGCCCCGCAGACCTCATCCTGGATGGCAACAAGTTGGCCTGGCACCTCGACCGAGTGCATGCCTGGGAGCGTGGCGAACGCATTGCGCCGATCACCATTGACATGGCGCTGACCCGCGCCTGCAACTATGGCTGCCACTTTTGCTACGCCATGCTGCAGGAAAACGAGCGCAGCCGAATTACCCAGGACGTCATCCGAGGCTTCTTGGACGACGCGGCTGAAATCGGTGTTCGCGGAGTCAGTTTGGTATCCGATGGAGAAAGCACGATCAGCCCGGTTTTCGTGGATGCGGTGACCCAGGGCAGTGCCCGGGGCCTGTCCATGGCCTGCGGCACCAATGGCTTCGTTCTGACGGAATCCAAGCTGGAGCAAGTGTTGCCGCATCTGACCTACCTGCGTATCAACATCTCCGCAGGGGAGCCCGCGCGTTACGCCGCGATCATGGGCGTGAAGGAGGAGTGGTTTCACCGTGTTTGCGACAACATCCGGAGCATGGTGGCGATCAAGAAGCGGTATGGTTTGCCTGTGACCATTGGCATGCAGATGGTGCTGATGCCCGAATACGGAGACCAGATCCTGCCCTTGGCGCAGCTGGGCAAAGAGCTACGGCCGGACTATTTGGTCATCAAGCACTGCAGTGACGATGAAGACGGCAGCCTGGGAGTAGACTACGCAGCCTACCCAGCCCTGTACGAAAAGCTGCGGCGAGCAGAAGCGCTGAGCGACGACGAGTACAGCGTTCAGGTCAAATGGTCCAAGATCCGTACCGGGAACAAGCGCAGTTACAAGCGGTGCTACGGACCGCCCTTCATGTTGCAGATATCGGGCTCCGGGCTTGTGGCGCCATGTGGCATGCTTTTCAATCAGCGCTACGAAAAGCTGCACATAGGCAACATCTGCGAACAGAGTTTTCGCGAGATATTCCAGAGTGAGCGTTACTGGGAGGTAATGCGTTACTTGGCGTCGCCGAGCTTCAATGCGCAGAGTATGTGTGGGAGCCTTTGCCTGCAGCACAAGGTCAACGAGACCCTGGACAACATGAAGAAGGGCCGGTTGCCCATGGCGGAGCCGACTGGTTCGCCGCCTGCGCATGAAAACTTCGTGTGAGGAGCCGAAGGCGTTGAGAAGCGAAAGCCCCACTCTGACCGTCATCGTCCCGGCTCTCGATGAAGAGCAGCACATCGAGGAGGCGGTTGCTGAAGTCAAACAGGCGATTCACGGCCGCTTTTCTGACTGGGAGATTCTACTCTTCAACGATGGTAGCCGCGACTCCACCGGCGATTTGGTGGATCGTCTGGCCGCGGACGATCCTCACGTCTTTGGGTTCCACAACCAGCGCTCCCGCAATCTTGGTGGCGTGTACAAGCAAGGGCTTCGCATGGCGCGCTTCGAGTACGTGTTGATGGTCCCGGGGGACAACGAGAACCCCGCATCCGCCCTGCGACAGCCACTGCAGGCCGTGGGCAAGGCAGACATCGTGCTTCCCTTTCCAGAAGGCAAGTCTGCGCGATCCCGACTGCGCAATCTACTCTCGAGCGCCTACACGGACATCGTCAACGGTCTGTTCGGTCTCGACGTGCCCTACTACAACGGTACGGTGATACACCGCACGGACCTCGTACGAAGCGTCGCCATTCGAACGGATAGTTTCGCGTACCAAGCCGAGGCGCTGATCAAACTGCTGTGCGCTGGCAGGTCCTATGCTGCCGTAGGCATCCGCGTGGTGCCGCGCGAAGGTCGAAAGTCCAAGGCCCTGCGGCTAAAGAACCTGCTGGGGGTGGGGGCCACCTTCGCTCGGGTCTTCATGGAAGTTCGCGTGCTTCGCAGAACGCGCCGCCCTCGCCCCGCGGAGGAGCTGGCGTGAGCTATCTCGGCAAGATTCTGTCACGACCACAGTTGCAGGAAGCGCTTCTGAGCGCCCGCGAAGGTGGACGGAAGATCGTCCAATGTCACGGTTGCTTCGACATCCTGCACCCCGGACACTTGCGGCATCTGACTTGGGCGCGGAAGCAAGGCGACTTGCTGGTGGTCACCGTGAGCGGCGATAGCGTCGTGCAAAAGGGTAGAAACCGCCCCTACGTTCCGGAGCAGCTACGGGCTGAGAGCCTGGCCGCGCTGGAAGTGGTGGACTTCGTTTGCATCGATGATGGTGAGTGGGCTGGCCCAGCGCTGGAGTTCGTCAAGCCGGACGTCTATGTGAAAGGCAAGGAGTTCGAGCAGGTTCATGACGGGCGTTTCGGGCGCGAGCGTCGACTTGTTGAAACCGCCGGAGGCCGTGTGCTTTTCAGCTCCGGCGACGTCGTCTACTCCTCGACTCACATCATCGACAGTCACAAGCACGAATTGGAACCGAGCCGCGAGCAGGTGCGGAGGTTTTGTGGGCGGCACGGGATCACAAAGGCCGGGCTGCGTGATCTTCTCGACGGCATAGCTGACAAGCGGGTAGCCGTAATCGGTGAGACGATCGTGGACACATACGTCTACGCGGAACCCCTCGGAATGAGCGCCGAAGCGCCAGTGCTAGTGGTGCGCCCTCGGGAGAGCGAGGCCTTCATTGGAGGCGCGGCGATCGTTGCGCAGCATCTCAATGGCCTGGGAGCGAGGCCTCACTTGTTCACGGTAGTAGGCAAGGACGATGCCGCGGAAAGGGTCCGACGTGAGCTGCGCCGCTGCCTCGTAGAAGCCGAGCTTCTAGAAGACGAAAGCCGTCCAACCATCGTGAAGACGCGCTACTTGTCAGAGGGGAAAAAGCTGCTCAACGTGAACGTGTTCAACGACCACGATCTGGATCACGACACCGAGGAGAAATTTCTCCGGCTCATCGATGGACTTTGCGTCTTAGTTGACGCGGTTGTCGTGACCGACTTCGGATATGGGGTGGTCACGGATCGGGTGATCGACTGGGTACGCCAGGCTAGGGCGGAGCGCGGGTTGCCCGTGGTGGGCGACGTCCAGTGTAGCACTCAGCTCGGCAACGTGCGCCGCATGAAAGGGGTCAGCGTGATTGCTCCGTCTGAACGCGAGGCCAGATTGTCGCTCTGTGATCGCTCCAGTGGTGTGGCGGATCTGGGCGCGCGGCTTCTACTGGAGGCGGAGACTGATAGCGTGATTGTGACGCTGGGTGCTCGTGGGCTGATGCTGTTCGAGTTGGGCCAAGGAGTGGAGCGGTCGGCCCTTGTTGGAAAGAACTTGGCTGACGTCAAAGCTGCGCTCTCGATCGAGTACCTGCCCAGTCTCGCTGAGTCACCTGTGGACCCGATGGGGGCAGGCGACGCGATGTTGGCCTGTCTTGCGGCGAGCCTGGCATGCGGCGCATCGGGCAGTCTGGCTGCGTTTGTTGCCACGGGCGCCGCTGCAGTGGCGACGGCCAATCTGGGCAACGTGGCTGTCACTCGCGCGGCGGTCGAGTCCGTGCTCTTGCCGCATGTCCCGGACGCTTGATGCCTTATCCCAAGCTGGACCCGAGCCGATTGCTCCTGCGTCCGCTGCAGGAGCGGAAGCACGATTTTGGTGTGGGCCAGGTGCTGTCCCTCGCGGAAGACTCCGGATGGGACAGCCCGGCGCTCGGAAGGATCGCGAGCCGCATTCAAGCGGCGCGGCGCGACGGTCGGTCGGTAATTCTGCTCATGGGCGCGCATGTGCTCAGAGCCGGCGTACAGCGCTTCTTGATCGATTGGATGCGGCGCGGGCTAATCACCCATCTGGGTATGAACGGGGGCGCGGCGATCCACGACTACGAGCTGTCCTTGGTCGGAGGTACTACCGAGAGTGTAGCCCGCTACATCAAGAACGGTCAGTTCGGCTTCTGGGAGGAAACCGGTCGGGTGAACGACGTTGCGGTAGATGCCGCCAATCGGGGTATCGGTTTGGGTGAAGCCTTGGGCGAAGCAATTACGTCAGACAACCACGAGTACTCGGAGACTTCGGTTCTGTGCCAGGCATATCGCCTTCGGATCCCAGCCACGGTGCATGTGGGGATTGGCTATGACATTGTCCATCAGCACCCGAACTCGAGCGGCGCAGCGACCGGAGCTGCCAGCTACACGGATTTCCTCGTGCTAGGTCACGCGGTCTCGCAGCTTGAGGGAGGCGTGCTGCTAGCCGTTGGCAGCGCCGTCATGGCACCCGAGGTGTTCCTCAAGGCTCTTGCCATGGCGCGCAACCTCGCCGCGTTGGAGGGGCGCAGCATCTCTCGCTTCCTGTGCGCGGTGTTCGACTTGGCGGACCTCGGGCCGGACACGACCAAAGAGCCACCAAAAACGGACGTCCGCTACTATTTTCGCCCGTTCAAGACGCTACTGGTGCGCACCGTTGCGGACGGGGGCGAAAGTCACTACGTGCGGGGTTTGCATCAAGACAGCATTGTGGCCCTGCACCGCCACCTCGGAGAGGCGAGCGATGACTAGCGACGCACAGCGCTATGTGGACCAAGTGCACCAGCTCCTTCGCGGGACGCAAGTGTCGGTGGATGGCGAAGTTGCATCTCTCGACGAGGGCTGTCAGCGAACCGTCGCCGAGCTGCTTCGTGTGCGGAGTGATAGGCGTTCGGTGTTCGTGATCGGCAATGGTGGAAGCAGCGCAATCGCGACCCATATGCACAACGATCTGATGAAGAACGTCGGAGTGCGGTCGTCCGTGTTCCATGATGTGCCGCTGATGACCGCTATCACCAATGACGACGGCTACGCTCGCGTCTTTTCCGATCCACTTGGGCAATGGATCGAGGCAGGAGACATTCTAATTAGCGTGAGCTCTTCCGGGCGCTCGGAGAACATCCTGCGCGCCACGAACTTGGCCCTCACCTCCGGCGCGAGAGTGCTGACCCTCACGGGATTTGACGCAGATAACCCGTTGAGAGTACTTGGCGCTGTGAACTTCTACGTCGCGTCTCATGCCTATGGGCTGGTCGAAAGCGTCCACACCGTCCTCACGCATCTGATTACGGATTCTGCGTCCGCACGGCTCGCCGAGGGACCATGAGTGCAACGCCGTCGCCCTTGGTGCACCGGCCACAAGCTCCTCGGCGCAGCCTCCCGCGGAACCCCGAACGCGCGGTGTTTTTGGATCGCGACGGGACGTTGATTGAAGACACTCACTACCTGACGCGCATTGCGGATCTGCGAATACTCGAGGGAGCGGCCGAAGCCGTGCGCGCGTTGAGTGGTGAGCAATTCGTGATCGTCGTGACGAACCAATCGGCGTTGGCGCGCGGCCTGTTGGAGGAATCAGTGCTGGACGAGCTTCATCGAACGTTGCTGGAGCAGCTCGCTGCCGAAGAGGCTCGCATCGACGCGATCTACACTTGCCCTCATCTGGAGGACGGTGTGAACGCGTTTCGGACGAGTTGCCAATGCCGCAAGCCCAAACCTGGCTTGTTGCTACAGGCTGCTCAGGACTTTGGACTTCGCCTCGGGGCATGCGCCTTGCTCGGTGATTCGGATCGCGACCTCGCTGCAGCGCGAGGAGCAGGCGTCAGGGCAATAGCGGTGCCGAAGAACAGACCGAACGGACTTTTAGAAGCAGTGAGATGCCTGAGCTGACCCGCGTCCTGATCACCGGTGGTGCCGGGTATGTGGGCGCGCGTCTGGTTCCTCGGCTCCTCGAGCGCGGTCATCTTGTGCGCGTTCTTGACCTGTTTTGGTTTGGCCGGCAGGCACTCGCGGACGTAGAGGGCCATGCGGGGCTCGAGGTCATCGAGGGTGACATTAGGGATTTGGATTGTGTGCGGGCGGCGATGACCGGAGTCGATGCGGTCATCCACTTGGCCTGCATTTCGAATGACCCTTCCTTCGAATTGGACCCGGAACTGGGGCGGAGCATCAACTTCGAGGCCTTTGAGCCACTCGTCGCAGCTGCCGAGGCGGCGGGTGTTCGACGGTTCGTTTACGCGTCGTCGTCCAGTGTCTACGGCGTCAGTGACGCGCCGAACGTCGACGAGGGTCATCCACTAGAACCGCTGACCGACTACAGCAAGTTCAAGGCGGCTTGCGAGCCTCTGCTTTTGTCGCGCGCATCGGACCAGTTTTGCCCAGTCGTACTCCGCCCCGCGACGCTCTGTGGGTACTCGCCGCGGCAGCGCTTGGACCTCACGGTGAACATCTTGACCAATCACGCCGTCAATCGGGGCAAGATCACGGTTTTCGGTGGAACGCAGAAGCGGCCCAATCTGCACATCGAAGACATGGTGGACCTCTACGCTTTGCTATTGGAACTCCCCTCCCAGCAGCTAGGCGGGCGAGTCTACAACGTGGGGTATGAGAACCACACAGTCGCAGAACTAGCAGAACGGGTGCGATGCGTCGTCGATCGCCTGGCGCCGAGCCCGGTCACCATCGAGACAACGCCGTCCGCGGATGACCGCTCCTATCACATCTGCTCCAAGCGGATTGCCGAGGAGTTGGAGTTTGCCCCGAAACGGAGTGTCGAGCGCGCAGTTCAAGATCTCATCGGGGCCTTTGCCGCCGGGCGCCTGCCAAACCCTCTGGAAAGCGAGGGCTACTTCAACGTGCGTCGCATGCAGCGGCTCGCAGATGAGCCAAAGGACAAGACGTAGATGACAGAGGAGTCCGACGCGCGCTTGTATCGGGACATGCTTTTGATACGCATGGTCGAGGAGGAAATAGCTCGGCGCTATCCCGAGCAAGAAATGCGCTGCCCGACTCACCTGTGCATCGGACAGGAGGCCGTGGCTGCCGGCGTTTGTGCTGCACTGCAGGAAACGGACGTCGTTCTCAGTGGGCACCGCTCCCATGGCCACTATCTCGCGAAGGGGGGCTCACTGCCCCGCATGATCGCCGAAATCTACGGGCGTTCCACCGGTTGCAGCGGCGGAAAAGGCGGCAGCATGCACCTGATCGATCTGGACGCTGGATTCTTGGGTGCGGTCCCCATCGTTGCCAGCACCATTCCGATGGCCGTGGGTGCCGCATTCGGCTTTTCGCTTCGCTCCGAGGCACGAGTGGCGACGGTCTTCTTCGGCGATGCCGCGGTCGAAGAGGGGGTTTTTCATGAGAGCCTGGCCTTTGCGCTGTTGGAAAAGCTGCCGGTGCTCTTCGTCTGCGAGAACAACCTGTACTCGGTTCAGACGCCGCTGAAGGCGCGCCAACCCGCCACTCGATCCATCTCGGACTTGGCACGCGGACACGGAATGCTCGCCCACAGTGCTGACGGCAATGATGTGTTTGCGGTGTATCGCTTGGCACGGGACGCCATCCAGCGTGCCAGAAGCGGTGGCGGTCCGACGTTCCTGGAGCTGTCGACCTACCGTTGGTTGGAGCATGTGGGTCCGTACGAGGACGCTGAGCTAGGGTACCGCGGTGCACAGGAGATCAAAGATTGGAAAGCGCGATGTCCGCTTGCGCAGGCTGAGCGCACTCTGCGCGCGCGCGGTGTTCTCGATGGCGAGTCCGTGGCCAACTTGCGTTCAGCGCACCAGGTTGCCATTGACGAGGCCTTTGCGGCCGCGTTGGCAGCTCCTGTCCCAGAGCCGGCGCAATTGATGGCGGGTGTCCTCGCCTCGACTCGTACGCCACTCGGCGGAGCTTCGCAATGAGCCGTCAACTCTCGTACGCAGAGGCCCTGCGCGAAGCTACAGATCTGTGTCTGGGTCACGCTCCCAATGTGTACGTGATGGGGCTCGGCGTCCCTGACCCCAAAGGGCTCTTTGGCAGCACGTCCGGCCTAGTCGAAAAATACGGGCCGGCGCGGGTCCGCGACATGCCCACCGCGGAGAACGGAATGACCGGCATCGCGCTGGGGTCCGCGCTGGTGGGAATGCGCCCAATACTCACCCACCAACGCGTCGACTTCGCGCTATTGGCGATGGAGCAAATCGTCAACCAAGTGGCCAAGTGGCACTACATGTTTGGCAGTCATGTTCCGGTGCCCATGGTGATGCGGCTCATTGTCGGCCGAGGCTGGGGGCAGGGGCCTCAGCACGCGCAAAGCCTCCAAGCTTGGTTTGCGCACGTGCCTGGGTTGCGCGTGGTGTTGCCCACGACGGCCCACGACGCGAAAGGAATGCTCATCGCAGCCGTCGAGGATGACAACCCGGTTGTCATGATCGAACATCGCTGGTTGTACAACCTGCAAAGCGATGTGCCGAGCGGGATCTACCGCGTTCCATTGGACCAAGCGCGGGTGGCGCGACGAGGGTCGGACGTAACGCTGGCGGCGACGAGCTACATGACCATCGAGGCTCTGGCTGCCGCGGAGCGGCTCTCAGCCCGTGGAGTAGAGGCAGAGGTCATCGACCTGCGGAGTGTAAATCCCCTCGACACGCGGACGCTGTATGCGTCCGTCAAGAAGACTGGCCGCCTCGTTGTGGCGGATACAGCAAGTACAAGCTTCGGGATCGGTGCGGAGGTTCTCGCTCGGGTTAGCGAAGGCGCCTTTTCTGATCTGAAATCCGCTCCGTGCAGGGTGGCGTCTCCGGACTGTCCATCGCCGAGCGCCGCGAGCCTGAGCGTGGATTTCTTTCCGCGTTCACATGACATCGAAAAGGCCGCTCATACGAGTCTCGGGCTTCCGCCGCCCCCGCCTGAGCCCGACAGAGACCACCCGCGGGATATTCCGGATCCCTCCTTTGTGGGGCCATTCTAGACGCGTGGGGCCGGCGGGACACCCTGGCCATGATCCGAAACGCGGCTATAGTCCGCCACTCCTATGCGAATTGAACTGCTGGCTGCGAGCTTGGTGATTGGGGCTTTCGGTTGCTCATCTTCCGGTGGTGGAGGGGGAGGTGGCGGCCCTCTCGGCCCGGATCCCTTCGTCAAGCCCGCGAACGTGCACGTGCACGGCGATCCAACGCCTCTCGAGCAAGAGTCTCTCGAGCTCTTACAGCGGGCCCGCGCCAACCCCGCGGCGGAAGGGCCGTGGCTGGCGTCCCTGCCGGCGGCTCAAATCGCGATCAAGCAATACGGAGTCGATACGAGCAAGCTGATCGAGGACTTCAAGACCTATCCAGCCTCCCCTCCTTTGGTGTTTAACGACAAGCTAATTGCCGCTGCGCGTGGCCACTCCTTGGACATGGCCACCCAGGGCTTCCAGGGTCACAGCGGCTCCAACGGAAGTACCGCCAAACAACGCGTGGCTGCGGCCGGGTACGAAAGCAACTACGCCGGCGAAAACGTGTATGCGAGTACCAAGTCCCCTGAGCACTGCCACGCCGCGTTTTTGATTGACTGGGGCGTGGACACCCTGGGCCATAGGATCATTGCTTTGGATCTCAAATACTCGAAGCGCGAGATCGGCATCGGCGTGGTCGGTGACGGGATCCATCCTGATTACGGTCCGTTGGTCATTACCAACGACTTTGGCTATGGGGACAAAAAGCGCAGCTACTTGACTGGGGTGGTGTTTCAGGACGCCGATGGTGACGAAGCCTACGACGCCGGCGAGGGCGTGGCCGGCTACGATATCGTGAGCGAGCCGGGCGATTTCTACGCGACCACTGGGCAGAGTGGGGGTTATGCTGTGCCCTTTGCGATCAACAGCGGCGCCATCGTCGTGCAGCTACAGCAACAAGGTCAGGTGGTGCGCGAAGCTGCGGCAGAAGTCGGCGATCAAAATGTGAAGCTCGATTTCAAGCTCACGCCGTGAGCGATTAGGACGCTGCGGCACGAACCATGTCGAGCCCAGACAACACGCCAACGCACTTGCGGTTGTCGATCACCAAAATGCGTTGCACATCCATGGCGCTCGCTTGCGCAGCGGCCCGGAACAGCGCCGTTTTGATGTCCAAGCACAGCATTGCCGGGTCCAAGACCTCTTCGACGCGAGTTTCCCGGGGCAAGTCTCTGCTCGCCAAGGCTTCGATCTGAGAAAAGATTCCGATCGGCCAATCATTTTCGACTACGACGAGCCCGGAAACATGAGCCTTCTCGAGTCGCTCCGCGGCGAGGGAAACCGGGTCATCGAACTGCACGCTGTAGACGCTGCGGGAAGCGTGATCGACGACGGGATCGGCGACGCGCTTGTCGGCGATGGCGCGCATGGCATCCCGGGTCGAAAACACCCCGACCAGGCGGCCGTGCTCGCACACGAACACGCGGTGAACCCGGGCCTCCAGCATCGTTTTGGAAGCATGAGCGACCGAATCCGACGGGCTGACGCTTGAAGGGGCCATGGTCATGGCGTCGGCGACGGTCTTGTTGGGCAGGACGAGCAGGTCCGCGCCGTGACGACTGCCCGCTTGGCGCCTTCCCACACGCAGCAAGTCCGTCCTCGTGATCACGCCGACGAGGGTGTCGTCGTCAGAAACTGCCAGGGCAGAAACCTGATGCAGTTCTAGCAGCTCCTTCGCGCGCTCCAGGGAAGCCCCCGGCGAGACGCTTCGTACTGGGTGGCTGTAGTAGAGCTTTACGGGCATCGCGAAGTTGGGCATGGCGCGTTGCAAAGCGAAGTGCGTGCCACGCTCGAAAACGGAGCAATCCCAGGCCGAGGCACCTATTTCGCGCAACCGTTGCGAGGGGCTCGTCGGTTGCAGCGCAATCGCCGCGGGTTTTGCTGGGCATCAGGCCACGCTCAACGGAGCGTTGCGATCCCAATATTCTCGCCACTATCGTGCTCGCCCGGAGGGATTCAGATATGAAAGTTGAAAGTCGATCGATACGAGCGGGCGAGCGTGTTGCGGCAGCGAACGCGATGGGCATTCCCGGTGAAGAAGGTCCTGTGCCTGGTCCCAACAAGAGTCCACACATTGCGTGGTTCGGTGCGCCAAGCGGGGTCAAGAGCTACGCTATCATCTGTCACGACCGAGATGTTCCGAGTCGCCCGGATGACGTGAACAAAGCTGACCGCACGGTCCCCTACGACCTGCCGCGGGTGGACTTCTTTCATTGGGTGCTCGTGGACATTCCGACGAACGTCACCGAGCTTGCTGAGGGCCAGGATTCCGACGGCGTGACGCCCAAGGGCAAGACGCCGGGTAAGACGGACTACGGAGTTCGCGGCATCAACAGCTACAAAGACTGGTTTGGCGATGACCCGGACATGGGTGGTGACTACGGTGGGTACGACGGCCCTTGGCCGCCTTTCAACGACGAGCGTCTGCACCACTACGAGTTCACGGTATTTGCTCTCGACGTCGAGAGCTTGGGCTTGCCCGAGAAGTTCACCGGTGTTGACGCCCGCGAGAAGATGAAGGGTCACATCTTGGCGCAGGCAAGCTTGGAGGCGACTTACGCGCTGTATGAAAAAGCCCGCTGAGAAGATCAGCGTCTCCCGTCGAAGTGTCTTGGCCCTAGGCGCAGCCTCCCTATTGGGTGCGGGCTGCGCCGCTCAGCGGGGGGTCGCTGCCACTCGGCCGCCCGACCGGAGGCGAGAGCAGTTGGACGAGTTGGCCCGTCGCTACGAGGCGCTCATGGCTGAGCATGGGCTTTTCGAGTGGTCCCGCTATGCGGGCAAGCTAACGGAGGGGCCGCAATCTCAAGCTACGATCAAACGCCTCCGCCAGGCCGAGCGAGACGTGTTTCGTAGGGCCAGCGTCATGCTGCAGGACGGGATGCCTCAGGCCGTTTCCCCCCGGCAGCGGTCCTTGTGGCTGGCTGGCCACCGCGGGCTCGAATTGCTCGGGGACCCAGAGGCCGCCGCGCTGGCTGACGAGCTCGAGGCTGTCGTCAGCGTGGGTGAGATCCCCTGGCAGGGGCAACGGGTGTCCCGAAAACAGCTTACGGCCTGGCGACGTTCACAGCGCGCGGAAGAGCGGCGCAACGTGCGGCGGGTGGAGCATCAGCTTCACCTTCGAGCCGCACCAATCGCGAAGAAGCTGCTCTTGCGACGAAAGAAGGTTGCCGCGCTGATTGGCGAAGAATCGTTCTACGCCGCGCTGCGACGCCTGCGTGGGGTCGATCAGACCGCCGAGGTCGCGCTGCGAGAGTTGGATCTTGGAACTCGGGTCCCGTTTGATGCCCTGAGAAAACGAGCCCGGCGCGAGCTTCAGAGCCCTCTGCGCCCCTGGGATTTGAACTTCGTGCAGCAGACGTTGTTCGAGCTTCCTCCCCACGAACGCCTCCCGGAAGCGCGCAATCACATCATCGCTCGCCAGATCCTCGAGCGCCTTGGAGTGCACTTCGAGCAGGGCATGAATGTGACGGAGCGGGACTTCGGTTTTGGCGGCCAGACCATTGCCGTAAGCGTGCCCGACGACGTCCGCCTCGTCGTCCGCGCCGCACCGGGCCTCCGTGCCCTTGGTACGAACCTCCACGAGCTCGGTCACGTATTTCACGTCTCGGATAGCCGCCCGCTGCATCCACTTTATGCGGGCTACGAGTGGGTGCCGGGTTTGCTCGAGCCGGCCTATGCCGAGGGGGTAGGGGAAACCTTGGGTCGACTTTTGGACCTGCCGTTCGTTTTGATGGAGTTTGCCGGCTACTCGGAGAGTGAAGCCGCGCGTACCGTGGAGGCGCGTCGCGCCCGCCTGGCCTTGGGAATTCGCCGCGGGCTTGCCTGGATGGAAATCGAACGCAGCTTGCACGAACACCCCGAGGGCGACCTGGACGTGATGTCTTTGGCGGTCGAAAGGAGGCTGTGGGGCGGCCTGCCGTCGGACGCGGAGCCGACGTGGGCAACGTCGCCCTTCCTGGCGAACTACCCTGCGTACAGCCAGAGCTACATACTCGCTTCGGTGGTTGCGCTGCAGGTGCGAGCGGCGTTGCGTCGAAATCTTGGGAACGTGCTGTCGGTGAAGGCCGGTGACCACCTGAGGAGCAAGTTCGTCCGGGATGGCATGCGCTGGACTTTGCGCGAGAAGCTCATTGCCACGACTGGCAGTCCGCTATCCGTGAGTTCGCTGATTCAGTTCATGCAAGGCGCGGATGTCTGAGCGCCCGAAGCAGAGCGTGCTCGAGACGATCGGCGACACTCCACTGGTGCGGTTGGCACGCCTCGACCGCGGGCTTCCCGTGCCCATCTACGCCAAATGTGAACATCTCAACCCGGGTGGCAGCGTCAAAGACCGTATTGCGCTTTCCATCATCGACGACGCGGAGAAGCGAGGCGTGCTTCAATCCGGTGCCACCCTCGTCGAGGCTACTGCTGGCAATACCGGCATGGGGCTCGCACTAGTTGCGGCCGTGCGCGGCTATCGACTGGTATGTGTCATGCCGGAGAAGATGTCCGTCGACAAGCGCGCGGCGCTCGCATCCCTCGGGGCCGAAGTGATCATCGTCGACAATGCGCCGCCGGATTCTCCGCAGAACTTTCGCAACGCCGCGAGAGCACTCGCCGTTGAGCGTGGTTGGTTCTTGACGGAGCAGTTCGAGAACCCAGCGAACGTGGCGGCGCACGAGCGAGGCACTGGCGAAGAGATCTGGCAACAGCTGCAAGGAGAGGTTGGGGCGTTTGTCGCGGGCGCTGGGACCGGAGGCACGATTAGCGGCGTGGGCGCATGTTTGAAGCGCCACGACGCGAGTGTGAAGGTGGTGCTGGCAGATCCAATCGGATCGCGCCTGTTCGGATGGATAAAGGCCGGCGCCCTGGGGGAGGATGGCTCCTATGCCGTCGAGGGTATCGGCGGCAGCGACGTGCCCCGGAATCTGCACCGCCGCGTCATTGATGACGCTATCTGCGTCAGTGACGAAGAAAGCTTCTCTGTCGCGCGCAGGCTCATCGCAGAGGAAGGCATGCTCGTTGGCGGTTCATCGGGCACCAACGTTGCTGCAGCCCTGCGCCTCGCAGCGTCTGGACGAATTCAGCGCCCCATCGTGACGGTGTTGTGTGATCTCTGGGATCGCTACCGATCGCAGCCCTGGCTGGCTGACGCATAGGCTATTGTCGAGTCGGGACTTGCCATGAGACGCACCTATCTGATTTTGGCCGCGACGCTCTTCGGAGCCGCCTCGTGCGCCGTGAGCTGTTCCGAAAGCGATAACGTCGCGGACAACGCGCCAGCGGGCGGCGGCAGCGGGGGCACGGGCTTGGTCGACGCCAATACTCTCGTCGATCCTGGCATTGGGGGTACCGGTGGCAGCAGCGGTGGTTCCGGAGGAGCGCCCGTCGACTCGGCTGCGGATTCCCCGCAGCCTCCGGATCTTTGCGCCCCAGCCCTCGGAAACTTCTTTGCCCACGGAGACTTCGAGGCGGGCATGGACGGCAACGTGCCAAAGGGTTGGGAGCTGCGTGATCCTGGCGCGCCGGGCAACTGCGCTGGTTCGGGATCTCCCAACGAGCACGTCTTCCTGACCTCTCCCGCGCCTGGCTGTGGCGGCAGCGCCCTGGCCGTGGATTCTCGGGGCCAGTGGGACTGCTACGCGATCCAGCGAGTCAGCGATTACAATTCCATCACTGGGGGCAAGTCCTATCGCGTCAGCGCGTCAGTCCGCTCCACCGGCAATGCGGTCAATCCAGCCGCTTGGTTCGTCCTCGGCGTCCAGTGGCTCGATGGCAGCGATGGCTTCTTTGGTGGCGAGAAGAACCCAAAAACCGTTTCGGCCGCCGACAACGATTTCGATTGGAAGCAGCTGTCCTTCGACCTTGTGGCACCTGACAAGGCACGGCGGATCCTGGTCTGGCTGTCGGCGCACTACCCCGGCCGCGTGGATTTCGACAACGTCAGTGTCCGGGAGCTGTGATTCCATGCGCTCGGGCGCGGACCCCAATCATTGAGACTTGACGCCGCTTTGCTTGGCCCGAAATGTATGGGCTTGGCAAGCGATTCGGAACCTCAGCCCCAGCCGAGGGCAGCTACGCCCGCGCCGCGGTCTCTCGCCGTGGTGCTGCTGGTCGTGGCTGCGCTGGCTGCCGCCGCCTTTGTCTGGCTGCGCCCGCGAACTGGCAGCAAGACTCCGCCGACGGCAGAGCGCCCAGCGCCGGTCGTGACCGCGCCCGTCGCCGCTGGTCCGCTCCTGGTGGAGGAGCGCTACTATGCGGAGCTGCGCGCAGTGACGGATGCCGAGTTGACCGGTGGCGAAGCCGGCAGAGTGAGGCGTGTCCTCGTTCGGGAAGGAGACCGGGTCAAGCGCGGCGATGTGCTTCTGATCCTGGACGCCGGGTTGGTTCGGGCGGAATCTCGTCGCGCCAAGGCCGCGAAGGTCCAGGCCACCGCCGAACTCGAGCAAGCCAAACGCGAGGCGGAGCGCTTCAAGAAACTCGGCAAAGAAACGGTTGTCTCCGAGACGGAAGTCGAGTCCAAAAAGTCCAAGGCCGAGGTGGTCGACGCGGTTCGGCAGGGCAGCGAAGCCAACCTGTCCGTGATGCGCGAGCGCCTCGCGCGCCATCGCATTGTCGCTCCCTTTGACGGCGTCATTGCGCGTCGGAACGTCCACCCGGGGGATTGGCTCGAGCCGGGCAAGGCGGCGCTGGCCTTGGTGACGGACAATCGGGTGGAGGTTTTTGTACGCGTCCCACCGGGGCTGCTCGATCGTGCGGGCGAATTGGAGAAAGTCGAAGCGCGCGTCGACAAGAACGGGAAGAGCGCGACGGCTGAGGTCGTGGGGCAAGTCAACGCTCTGGAGCCCGCGACTCGGACTGCCCTGGTTCGTTTGCGCACGACCGAAACGGCGCCTTGGCTCCGAGCTGGAGATACGGCGCACGTTTCCTTTCGGGTGCCCATCCGTGGAGGTCTTGTCGTACCGCGGGATGCCCTCGTCTACGGTGTAGCGGATGTGCGGGTAATGAAGATAGCGGACGGTAAGGCGAAGTCGGTTCCAGTACAGGTCCTCGCGTCGACCGGTGAGAAAGCGATGATCAAGGGCAAGGGCCTTGCCCAGTCTGACGCAGTCGTAGTGCGCGGCAATGAGCGGTTGCGTCCCGGGCAGCCGGTAGTCCCCGCGGGCTCTGCCGCACCGGCAGCTTCGGCAGGAGTAGCGAAACCTTGAGCGCCGGCGGTTCGCCGGCGACGCCCGGAGTCCTGGCGGCGGCAGTTCGACGGCCGGTGACGGTCACGTCAATGGTCGTTCTCGTCTCGCTGTTCGGAATACTCAGCCTATTCGGCCTTCCGGTTCAACTTGCTCCCGACATCACCTCGCCGACAATCAATGTGCGCACGACGTGGCCCGGTGCGTCTCCGCTAGAGGTGGAGAGCGAAATCATCGAGCGTCAGGAGCGGGTGCTGAAGCGTGTGCAGGGCCTGGTCCGGATGGAAGCCACCGCCAGTCCGAATCGCGGCGATGTGACCCTCGAGTTCGAGGTGGGCACTGACCTCGATCAGGCTCTGGTCCGGGTTTCGAACCAACTTGGTCAGGTCCCAGCCTATCCCCCCAGTGCGGATGAACCTGTTGTCTCGACGGCTCGTTCTTCGGGACCACCGCTTGCTGTGCTGCTAGTTCGCCACCCCGAGGGCAAGAGCGTCGCAGCCTATCAGTCCTGGGTCGTCGAGGACATCGTGCCCCGGATCGAACGCGTGTCCGGCGTGGCGAACTACTTCATGCGCGGTGGGCGTGAAACGGAAGTTCACATCAATTTCGATACCGCCGCCCTGGCCGCACGCAAGCTGACGGTGCCCGAGGTGGCTGAGCGGGTGCGGCGGGAACTCAACAACGTCTCGGCGGGAGAGCTGGACATCGGCAAGCGACGCATCCTCGTGCGAACGATGGCCGCTCCGGACCGGGTCGACGATTTCGCGCGGTTGGTCGTTGGCAGCGGCGCCGACGGGACCCCCGTCGTGCTGTCGGACATTGCCAAGGTGGGGTTCGGGCTCCGTCGAGCGACCCACCTTGCGATCGGCGACGACCGAGAATCCATTGCCATCCTGCCGCTGCGGGAAGCGGGCAGCAACGTCCTCGAGGTCACGGAGGAGCTCAAGCGGGTCGTGAAGGAGTTGGACCGCACGCAGTTCGCTCCAGAGGGCCTCCGCTTCGAAGTAGTGGACGACCAGAGCGGCTACATTCGTAGTTCCCTCGCTCAGGTGAGACAAAACCTCGCCCTGGGCGGGGTTTTGGCGGTGCTCGTGCTTCTGCTGTTTTTGGGTAGCGCGCGGGCATCCGCTTTGGTTGCGCTCGCGATTCCTGTTTGTGTTTTGGGAACTGCGCTGGGCATGTCACTGCTCGGCCGTAGCGTGAACGTCGTCAGCCTCGCGGGCGTGACGTTCGCAGTTGGCATGGTCATCGACAACTCCATCGTCGTACTCGAGGCCATAGAAACGCGTCGTCGCACTGCGGCCACGGCGGCGGAGGCAGCGCTGGGCGGGGTGCGCGAAGTTTGGGGCGCGGTTCTGGCCTCGACGGCGACCACCGCTGCGGTTTTCATCCCGATCCTCACGTGGACTGGGGAGGTCGGAGAGCTATTGCGAGACGTCGCCTACGCCATGTCCTTCAGCGTCGTGCTCTCCTTGCTCGTTTCGGTTCTGGTGATCCCGAGCCTCTCGGCGAGGTGGCTTTCCGTCGGCGCGAGCGCAACAACGCGGATAGGCGCCCGCGTCGCCCAGTGGGGTGCTCGAGTGCGGGACGCAGTGACCGGTCAAGTGGCCGCCCTGGTCCGTCGTCGTTGGCTCTCCCTCAGTGTGGTGGTGGGGACGATGCTGACATCGATACTGATCGCCACGTCTTTGCTTCCAAAGATGGAGTACCTCCCCGCAGGCAACCGAAACTTGATCTTCGGCATCGTGCTGCCGCCGCCGGGGCTTTCGAACGACGAGCTGATTCGAGCCGGCTACGCGAATCAAGCCGTGATGATGAAGCACACCGGGCGTAGAGTCGGAGATGCCCCTGTGGTTCACCGTAGCTTCTTCGTGGGCGACGGTTCCCGTCTCTTCATCGGCGGCGTTGCCAAGGATCCTGCGGAAGTTCCCAAGCTGAAGAAGTTCATGCGGAACTTGCACGCGAAGATCCCGGGATCCATCGGTTTCGTCACTCAAGCCTCGCTGTTTTCCTCGGGCCTGGGGGAGGGCCGGGCGGTCAAGGTCGAGCTCACGGGCAGTGATATGACCGAGCTGATCACGACGGGCCGGCGTATGTTTGGCCAGCTGCGCAAGGTCGTTCCAGGCGCTCAGGTGCGGCCTGTACCAGTGCTGGATCTTGGGGCGCCAGAGTTGCGAGTCGACCCGGAGCGCTCCAAGGCGTCCGCTCTAGGGATGACGCCCCGAGAGGTGTCGTTGGTCGCAGATGCTTACGTCGATGGCGCGCTGATTGGCGAATACGGTAGGGAAGGGCAGCGCAAGGTCGATGTCATCCTGCGAGCGAACGGATCTACCGAGGTCACGGATGAAACGACGCTCGCCGCAGCCCCGGTGGTTGCCCCGGGCGGGCAAGTTGTGCCCTTGAGCGCGATTGCCAGCGTCAAGACGGCCCTTGGCCCCACCGCGGTGATGCGAATTGAGCGCCGGCGTGCCGTGACGCTCCAAGTGACTCCACCGGACGACGTTCCTATCGAGACAGCTATTGCGAAGGTCGAGGGGCATGTTCAGGGCATGCGCGAGAGCGGTGAGTTGCCCGCCGGCGTGGACGTCGAACTAGGGGGCTCGGCTGGCAAGCTCGTTGCCGCACAAAAGCAATTTGGGTGGATTCTGCTGATCGCGTTGCTGATTTCCTATTTGCTCTTGGCCAGCCTGTTCGAGGACTTCCTCGCTCCCTTGGTCGTGCTCATCAGCGTCCCCCTCGCCACGGCTGGAGGGGTCGTACTGCTTCGTGCCGTGGACAAGGTGCTCGCCCCTCAGCCCCTCGACCTGATGACCGCGCTTGGTTTCCTGATTCTCATGGGTGTCGTCGTCAACAACGCGATCCTGATCGTGGACGGCGCTTTGTCGCGACTGCGGGCGGGCGAATCCCTCGATAGCTCGGTTTCCAATGCAGTGCGGCGCCGTGTGCGACCGATCTTCATGAGTACGTTGACGTCCTCGCGGGGCTGACGCCTATGGTGCTTTTGAGCGGCGCTGGGTCGGAGTTGTACCGAGGTATTGGTGCGGTGGTCTTGGGAGGGCTGGCTGTTTCGATGTTCTTGGTGATCTACGTGGTGCCCAGCTTTTTCACCCTCATGTGGCGCTTGCGTAATCCGCAAGCCGCCACGTGAAGGCGCATGTTCGCTGCGCTTCTCCGCCGAGCGTGGGTAGGGGGCTAGCGACCTAGGAGCTTCATCCGGCGTCGGTTCTCCTTGGAAATTGATTTCCAGCGTCTCTTCCGGTTCAGCTGCCCTTGGCTGTCCTGCCGGGCGGCATGGTAGGCGAGCTCGCGTGCCAGCTTGCTCCAACTTCGCAGCCTCCGCGCGTCCAGCTCTCCGCGGTCGATGGCGGCTATGACTGCACAGCCAGGCTCTCCGTCATGGGAACAGTCCATGAAGCGGCACGCCAGCGCGAGTTCGTTGATGTCCGAGAATGCGCTAGGGACGGGATCTTCGTCCGAGGACCACAGAGCAAACTCGCGCAGGCCCGGCGTGTCGATCACGAGCCCACCACCAGGTAGTGCAAACATCTGTCGCACCGTCGTGGTGTGGCGTCCGGTGCCGTCCCGAGTTCGGATCGGCTGGACCGGCTGTGCCTCCTTGTGCAGCAGAGCGTTGAGCAAGCTCGACTTGCCGACGCCAGATGACCCCACGAATACCAAGGTTTGCCCTGGACGGTCGTAGGATGCGACCTCGTCCACACCGTGTCCCGTTTCGACGGAAGTGACCAGCGCCTCCGCGCCCCCCGCGAGAGCGTGGGCCTGTCCGATCGTGCTCTGTGGATGCTCGCTCAGGTCGAGCTTGGACAGTACGAGCACTGGCGAAGCGCCGCCCGCGCCAATCGCGGAAAGATAGCGCTCGATGCGTGCCGGGCTGAAGTCCGGTCCGAAGGACGTCACCACGAGCACCACGTCGACGTTGGCGGCGATGACTTGTTTTTCGATGCGTCGGCCTGCGGCTTTGCGCGCCAGAACCGTTCGGCGCTCCAAGACGTGAGCGATGGTCGCCAGTTCGCCCCCGGGGTTGTGATGTACCAGTACCCAGTCACCGACCGCCGGCCAGCGCTCGCCGGAGAAGCGTAGCTGGCCAGTTGGAACGGCGGTTACCAGGCCGCGTTCGCCCATGACCTCCCAGGATTCCGCGTGGGCGGACGTGACCCGGGCGGGCGATAATTGGCTGAGTGGTTCGCTGATCTGATCGCTGAAGAACTTCGACCAGCCCAGCTGGTCGAGGGAAAGATCTGATTTCATTGTTCGAGTCCAAAGAAGGGGCCTCGGGACGCCGTGCGCCGGGGCGAATGCAGGGCTGGCGGCCGCGGGGCCACCAGGTTTGCGGCGCTGCTAGCGCCGCACGACGCGGATGCGCCAACGCCATGCGCTGGGCGCTCAACGCGCAAGTGGGGTGACAGGAACTACGCCGCCGACAGAGAGGCGACTTGCGATGTTTCGTGCACAATCATTGGTACGCCTCCTTCTGCCCACCGGGCAGAGGAGAAGATGGCAACCGCAGGCCCGATTGTCAAATCGCGGTGAATCGGGTGACTCGGTAGCCGCCGCGACGGGCGTTCCCCTGCAGGGAGCCGGCGCCGGAGCCACGCGATCGGGTCGTGCTATTGTCCGGCTATGTCCGTGCACCCGGGCGACGGCTGGCCCCCCATAGCGCGCTGTCCACGGAAAGGGACGAGGCGTCGTTGCCGAACAGAAAACCAGCGACGCTGGGATCCGTCGGGAACCCCGAGGACAGGCCGACCTGAGCGTTGAAGCCGAACAGGTCTCCCAAGGTGTTTCCCACTGGGCGCGCCGATGCAGAAGCAGGCCCGCCGGATCCCTGCGCGTCATTGCTCGACGGCATCTACTGTGCGTCGGACTTCGGCGGGAACATGAAGGACAGGGTGCAGTGCCTGAACAACAAGACGGTGACCCCCGGTGCTAGCAACTGCCCAGAACTGTGTTCCAGGGAGCTTGTGTGCCCCACACCCTCGGCAAGTCCTGCACAACGGATAGCCAGTGTGCGCCTCTCAAGTGCTTCGGAACTGGGCCGAACGCCTTCAAGCTTGCCAACGGGGCAGCGCCCGAGGGCGGCGTGTGCACGCTGCCCTGCTCGGCGACCGCTGACCTATGCAAAGACATGCCGGCCGGGACGGGTTGCCACGATTTCGGAGGCAACCAGGCGTTTTGTATGCGGGGCTGCAGCCAACCCGATCCGCAGAAGTGCGGCATGCGTGGCGATCTCGCCTGCGGCGGGGCGCAGGATGTATTTACCAAGACGAGCAAGCCGATGTGTCTGCCGGCTTGCAGCAAAGACGCTAGCTGTGGAGCCGCACCCGAGGGTGGAACCTACGGTTGTTCCTTCCAGTCCCGATTGTGTGAGCCAGCTCAACTGGGAACTCCGACCTTCGGTGATGATTGCAGCAGCACCGCCTGTACCAACTCCACCTGTGAGACCTTCCCGGGGTCCGAGGGCGGCACCGAGCAGAGCTGCGCAGCGCCGTGTCACCTCGCAAACCTCGGTGGCTGTGGCCCGGTCGTTCCCACCTCTTCGGGCGCTGCTTGCCTGTGGCCGGAGGACCCGGCGAACAATCAAGCGGGCAGCCAAGGTCGCTGCATGCAGCTGTGCACGTGTTTCGGATTCCAGTGCACCCACCCCGGCTACCAGTGTCAGCAGTTCGGAAGCTTCATCGATTCGGGGGTCGTCACCTTCCTGAAGAATCAAGGTTGGGACGGCTGGTGCGGACCCAGCGTCGAACCCCTGGGTGGCCCCGCGAATACCTGTCTGCCCGGTTGAGCGAATTCAGAGCGGGATCTTCGCCTTCAGATGCGCCTCCACGGGAGCGATCACCCGGGGCATGGTTGGGAAGCGCGCTAGTAGTAGCGCCCAACTCGCGATGAAGAACGGCAGCACCGTCTGGAGCGGGAACACCGCAAAACCCAAAACCAGCCCAAACAACGCGACGCTCTCGCTCAGAGCGCAACCCAGGATGAGGGACACTTGGTACGTGCCAAACGCCTTTTGGGCGGCCTCCAATGGGCTCTTCACCACCCGGCGGGTTGGCGCGTCCCGGTAGGGAATGACATCGGAAGCGTTGGGATCTGCTTGGTCGACTACTTCCAGACTCAAGTTGGCCACCGCCTGAAGGTGCAGCCGCTTGGGAAGCGCGAAGCTCATCACCGCCACGCTCAACGAGACGAGGGCAAGCGCTGGCAGCATCATGGCTTGGGGCTCCTGCTGGCCTTGTTGCCCAATGCTCAATACCGCGCTCAAGAATGCGACCGTCGCGAGGGTGAGCGCCGCCCAGAGAACACGGGCGCGCACTAGCGCCGCCCGCGCAAACCCCGCCGCTCCCTGCTCGCTCATGAGTCGAGACGTGCGCCTTCTCGCAGTCGACTGAACTAGGGAACGATCGCCCAGGTCGGGTCGTCGTCGTATTTGTCGTCGGCTTGACGCAGCTCCTTGTCGACGAAGTCGAAGGCCTCTTGACCCTTGGCGAGCTTGGCGCGGGCGGCGCTGCTCAGGGCGACTCGCGCGATGGCGGAGTAGCACAAAGAGCAGTTCTTATCCTCCAGGGTCGTCGGGGAGGGGCCGCTCCGGTTCGCGAAGCTCATTTGCCAGAACTCAGCCCAGCTCGAGTAAGGCTTGCCCGAAACACTGCTGGTCGCGATGTGATAGGGCGAACCGTCGTAGGGATTGTAGTCCGGCCCGTTGGTGTAGCGCCCAATGGTGTACTTGACGAACCAGTCGTGGATCCCTTGCGCGTCCGTATAGCCCATGCGGACGGCGCTATCCCAGGTCCACACCAGGAAGTCGCTCTGCCACGGCGACGTGTAGTAGCGCACGTCCGCATCCATGTTGTCGTCGGGGCGCCCGCCGTCGGTGTTCCAGTTGCTCTGCTCTCCCCACCAACCGAAGGGATTGCTGTCGATGGCGTTGTCCTTGTACCAGGTGATGTTGTTCTTCACCTTGTCTGCCAGGTACGCCTGCTCCTTGTCGCCGTCCGGCGCGAGCCATGCCGCGTGCAGCAAGGTGCGGATTGACCAGGCTTGAGCGCGCACCTGCAGGCTCTCGAGCAGCCCCTGGTCGTTCTTTCGATACTGCTGGTTCTGTTTGATGAAGTTCCAGCTGGTCCAGAAGTAGAGTTCGTCCAGATAGAAGCTGTCGCCGCTGAGCAAGTAGGGCACGTATACCAGCGAGGGCTGGTGGGCATCGTCCACGGTGTAGGGCGAGTCGCAGTTCGTGCAGTCCGGCAGCTTATCCGCCGGATCCGAGTGCTTTGCAGCAGCCGCGATCAGTGAAATCGTGGGGTGGTCATCGATGCCCATGGCGCGATCGGTGTCCCGGTCGCGGTAGTGCACGGAAAAGCTCGCCGCCAGATCACCGACGCCCATGGTTGCGGCCATGACACCCGGGTCACCCGTCATCAGCGCGACGGCGGCCCATTTTGGCAGCGGACCGATGTCGTCCCGACCGCCAGTGGTTGGGAAGTACTTCGTGACCAAGCCGTTGTCCAAGATGTCCTTGTCGGCTGCGTCCCAGGCATTGGTCACACTGCTGATGGCCTTGGGGGAGGGCGTCCGGGCTAGATCGTATTTGGGCAGCGCTCCGGTTTCGATCAAGTAGCCGAGGTCATGGCGAACGAAGACGTCGGGCTGAGCTGTTCCGAAGGAGTGCACGTGGCGCCAGCGAGCATGGTGGAAGTGATCCACGCCTGCCCTCTCATAAATCGTATTGCCTCCACTGATGATCTTGACGTCGTAGTTGCGATTGCCCGGCGTGTCGTGAAAGGCATTCTCCACGCTCACCGAGACCCGCACGTCACTTGGGCTGAAGAAACGCGCGTCGAGCTGCACAGCCAATGCGGGGTGATCACTGCCGCCTTCGCTCAAGGGTCCCAACGTGCGCACTTCACTGACCAACGTGCCGTCGAGCCAGCGGGTTGCAGCCGTGGCTCCAAGTAAATCTGCGGCTTCGGCAACGTAGGTCTTGCCGCCTTCTGTCACCTCGACGCTTGTGTCGAGACCGCCCCCGAGCAGCGTCTTGGTATCCGGGCCGGGCGCAGGCTGTGGGGCGCCGGCGCTCTTGATGTCGAGGTTGAGGGATTGATCGGCGCTGAGGGCAGGCAGCTCGACGCTGATCACCGCGTGGCGCAGGCTGCCATCGTCGTGTCGACGTTTGACGTCGACTTGAGTCGTGAGCGGGGTGTCACCGTCCGTTACGGCCACGCTTTCCGCGACGTCTCCGGCCTTGAACGCTTGGGCGAAGGTGACCACACCCGCCTCGGTCGCGCCGGCATGCGCGACGATGGTCACACTGGTCACCTTGGAGCCAATCGGAGGCGCGCCACCGCTGCCGCCAGTTCCGCCGCTGCCACCCGAGCCCGAGCTTCCGCCACCCGCGCCGTCGTCGCCGCCACAGGCGAGCAAGCTCGCCGAAACCACCGCCATGAACGCCAAGCGCAGGAGTGACATCATGGGCTGAAGCATAGCGCAGTTGCCGCCTCGAAGGGGTGGAGTCCTGTGGTTCGGGCCGGCGCGCCGGCTGCGCTTTGGCCTCACCCATTGTGCCCATCCTCGCATCCCATGATTCAGCACACTTTCTGCAGGGACCGCCCAAAAGGATGCGCCGCGAAAGGTCCGACTAGTTGATCGTTGTCTGTTTTGGGGGATGTGCCGGAAGCTGCCGTCATCGACGGTTCATCGCGGTGCGAGGTGTGGCGTTACCAATAGGATAGATTGGCTGGACCTCTCGACGGACTGCCGCGCCGCCCGCGCCGCCACGCGTTCGCCGGCGCACTGGCGAGTTTTCCAGCTCGCGGTCCGCCTGCGCCCGCAAAACGCGCCGGACATTTTCTGGCGCGCTGGCGAAGGCAACTCTGCACAAGCCGAGACCCACCCTCCAGCCCGAACAACCCTCCCCGCCCATGACGGAAGGCTGATAGGGGAATGCGGTCCTTCAACGATCTGCACACACGGAAATCCCAGGGTGGGAGGGCAACTTGTTCGACACGTTGAGTCAGCTAGTTGCGCGAAATCTGTACGGAGGCCCACCCCGGGTGGGACAACTTGTCGGACAACCGCGATGCTGAGTTGCGCAAAACGCGCCAGCGACTGGTGTCGTCTCGTCTGGTGAGGGCTGCGGTGCGGGCGGGTCTTGGGGGGCCCGCCACACCCGCACCTCCGCCGGGGCGCCGGCGCCGCGCGTGTCAGAGCGCGGAGCGCCGGCGGCGCGCTCGTGCCTCGCATCAATCCGCCGCGCGAGTCAAAGCCTCGCGCCCGTTACTGCGCCGGCAGTCGTGTAGTCACGGCGCCGTAAGTCTTCTGCGCAGGGCTCGCACCAAGGGGCCGCGCGAGTGGCGCGCCCAGACTCGCAGCAATGGGCCGCGCGAAAGCCTCGTGCACGTCGCGGCGCCGGCAGCCCTGGAGTCACGGCGCGATCGTTTCTTGCGCATGAGCGCGGCGCGGTTGTGCGTGAGCCCTCGGCTCAGCTGGTTTCTCGGTGTCGGCAGCTTGCGGAGCGATCTGCATGACGGGATGCAGCATGGCGACGGCCTGTCGCAGCAATGCCTCGACTTCGGGCTCATTTCCGCGTTTGCGAAGCGCGTCCAGTGCGGAGCTGACCTGCTTGCGCTTGAACCCGAGGCCAACCAGCACCTTTCCCGCTTTCGAATAGGCTTCGCGCTCTCGTTGCTTGCGCCGGATGTGCTCCTCGCCGAACTCGCGCCTAGCCGCGTCTTGGTTGTGAGGTCCGCAGAGTAAACAGAGGTTGTGGACACTGGGCGGGCCACCGCGAGCGTGCGGGTCCACGTGTTCCAGGGTCACATAGCGTTTCTCACTGCAGCGCCGTCCGTGTGCGTCGACAAACGTGCATTGGGACTCGTCGCGCTCCCACACCTCTCGAGCCACCGAGACCGGTACGTGCCGTGAGTCTTCCTTGAGCGGCCGGAGCTTGCGGGGCTTGTCGCTCATTACGCCCTGACGTCGCTTGGTCTCCTTCGCGATGAGCTCATCCAAAGCACGCTCGAAGAGCTCTCCCAAGTTCCCTGGCGCCACCGCGTGGCTGAGCAAGTTCTGGGCGCGCTCGAGTTTCGCGTGAAGCTCCGCGCTGGCCGTGAATTCCACGCGGTAGCTCTGCGCGGAGAGCGGCTGCGCTCGGGCGCGCGCTCGACGCTGACCATGTCCGCTTCCGTGAGATTCACTCGTCCCAGGATAGGTGGTGTCGCTCGCGGTTCCGGCGCCGTCGAGGTAATCGCTTGTCCCAGGATAGGTAACTCCGTCAGCCGCGTCTGTAGGAGCTCCATTCCTGGTGACGGCGGTGGCGATTGCACCTATCCCAGGAATCCCAGGACGAGTTGATTCCACCCCGAGTGGCGTGATGCTGGCCAGGACATCGGGCCTTGGGAACCATCGCGCAATCACAAGTTCGAGCTGACGCCGGGTCTTGCCGCGAGCCTCGGCCAGCAGCGACTCCGCGTTGTCTCCAGTCAGATGACCCGAGAGCAGGAAGAGCCCGGTCAGGTGGATCGCCCCGCCCTTCAGCTCATCGAGGATCTGCGGCAGCTCCAGGTAGAGGCGAGCCACGCGCATTCGCTTCAGGGCAGCTTGCTCCGAGTAGCCGAGCCGCTCGACGCAGAATGCGAACAGCGAGGAACAGGCCTCCTGGAGGTAGAGCTTTCGACGCTCGACCTCCGCCAAGTACACGATGACCTCAGCGGTCGCCCGTCGCTCTTCGGAGCAAAGCACTGGCAGCCGGGCGAGTAGTTGTTCGTTGCTGAGAGAGTCGAGAGTGTCCATGTTTCTTTCGTAACACGGGGATATTTACCTTCACTGCTGGCCCGCAGCCGGCGTTCCAGCGATGGGGCCAGCGGCAAAGTCGTTTCGAACTCGAAACGTCCTTGGGCTTCAATCTCGCGCGCGCACGGCGCACGTGAATCGCTCGTCTCGAAACTCGAAACGACGTCGCCCAGAAATCCGTCAAGCACAAAGTGACTAATCAGCGCAGAAACTCTTCGTCACTCGGTCACGCACTTCGCGATCCTTCTCTGACAACTTCGGCGCCGGCGCTCCGGCGGAGATGCGGACGTGGCGGGCCCCCAAAGGCCCGCCCGCAGCGGAGCCCTCATCCAGTCAGAGCCACGCCTGTCGCCGGCGCAAAACTTCGCAACTCAGCATCGCGGTTGTCCGACCACTGTGTTCCCGCCCGATTGGGGGGGCTCCGTACAGAATTTGAGCAACTGACGTCTGCAGTGTGCCGACCAAGTTGCCCACCCGCCCCGGGGACCTTTGTGGTCCACCGCGGCACAAGACGCCTTCCTCCTATCAGCCTCCGTCACGCGCCACACCGGGCCGCATGTCAGGTGCGTGTCTCGCTCGTCGCGATCACCGCGAAGATCTGAGCGCTCATCCGTGCCCGGCCCGCGTTGACGTGGGTCATGAAGCGCTGTGTCGTTTCCATTTCCTCCCAACGCGGATGCGTGAGGCACGCCTCGTATTCGGCTTGCGAGGCCCACTGTAGATACTGCACCAAGCGCGTGCCATCCGCGCTGCGGTGGAGCGCGCCCCCGAGGAACCCGGGGAACTCCGGGAAGCGTTCCAGGCCAAGGCGCGCGTGCGCTTCCAGCTCCGGCAAGACGTCTCGTTGGGCGTCGACGGTGACGATCACGGTGCAGGGCGGGCCAGACTCGGAGATTCGCAGCATCCTTCCGAAGCTACTCGCAAACGCCGTGACACGAGTAAATTGCGCGATCGACAGGCCATAAGACGTCGCCGCGGGCCGTTCTCATGTCCCATGGGCCTTCGCCTACGCGGGAGGCGGTACTATACCGCTGCCCATGTTGGGACGCGTCCTAGTCGTCGCTGGCTCTGACTCCGGAGGCGGAGCAGGCATTCAGGCGGATATCAAGACCATCACCGTGCTCGGTGCCTACGCTGCGACCGCCCTGACCGCGCTGACGGTGCAGAATACTCGCGGCGTGCAGGACGTCATGCCCGTGGCGCCGGGCTTCGTCGCCGCGCAAATGGACGCCGTACTCGCCGACATCGGCGCCGACGCCATCAAGACCGGCATGCTTGGTTCTGCTGAGGTCATCGACGCTGTCGTACGCTGCATCGAAAAGCGCGGCCGCAGCATTCCCGTGGTCGTCGACCCTGTGATGGTGGCCAAGGGCGGCGCCGCACTTCTCGCCGCTGACGCGATCAGTGCGGTCAAGTTGCGCCTGGTACCTCTCGCCGCCGTGCTCACCCCCAACGTTCCAGAAGCCGAAGCGCTCACTGGGCTGACCATCAAGAGCACCCAGGACATGGGCCACGCTGCAGATCTGCTGCTCGCGATGGGCGCCAGTGCGGTGTTGATGAAGGGTGGCCACCTCGAAGGTGAGCAGGTCGTCGACATGCTGCGCACCGCTGACGGCGAGCAGGCTCTATTCGAGGCTCCGCGCATCGAGAGCCGCAATACCCACGGCACCGGATGCACTCTGGCGTCGGCGGTTGCAGCCGGGATCGCCGACGGTTTGCGGCTGACCGACGCGGTGACTCGGGCTCACGACTATGTTCAGCGCGCGATTGCTCTCGCGCCTGGTCTGGGCCGCGGGCACGGACCTCTGCACCATGGCCACGTCTTGGAAGTGCCCTGGAGGGAAGCGTGAACGGATCGAGTGGCCCTCCGCAACCTCCCGAGGTGCCGGACAACAACCGAGCGCTCGGGCCAACCCGCCTGCGCTTCGAAGATCTCGCGCAGGATGGTCGCTTGCGGCTCGAGGGCGTGTGGCCGCCGATTGGTCCGATCTTGTGGGGCCGCATGGACATCGCGGCGTCTCTGGCGCGCTTGGGCAAGCAAGGGGTGCGCGCCGTGTTGACCTACGTCGTGCTCGACGGGACGGATGAGCCCCTGAGCGTGCGCAACGTTGCGGAGACGGAAGTGCGCTACCTGCTGGGGCACACCGTGGACGCATCCGGTGAAGTCAGTCGACTGACCTTCGACACTTGGTTGGAGATTTCAGGTCCTCGCGGCGTGCCCAACTCGCCGGGCTCGCCCTCGGACGGCCCCCGAGTCGTCGCCGCAAGGGCCTACGGCCAGCATGTGCTCACCAAGCCCGCCGCCCCGGCGGGCAAGCACCGGGTGTTTTCCCTCGACGACGAAGCGCTACCCAAGGTTCCGGAGCACCGGACGGAGTGGATCGATCCGGCGCATCTGCTCGAGCTCCCATCCGGCGTGAGCCCCATCGACGCGACGCCGCGCCTGGACGACACTCCCGTGGTGTTCGGCCTGTGTCACACGGATGGCAATCAACACGTAAACTTTCTCGCCTACCCACGCGTTGCCGAGGAAGCGGCGCTGCGACACTTCTACCGTCTGGATCGCGAGACGAAGCTACTCGCACGGCGGGCTGAGATCGGCTACCGAAAACCTTGTTTCGCTGGGCAGCGTGTTTGGCTGGGGGTGCAAGCCTTCGAGCAGGACGGCCGGCTCGGCGCCATCGTGGCCTTCTTCCCGGAAGCGCCGCCGCAGGGCCTGACGGAGTTTTCTGCAGCCCCGCGCCCCTGCTGCGTGGCTCGCCTGTCTTTTTGAGCGCAGAGAGGCCAAAGGAGTCCCGCCACTCATGCGTCCAAGTTTCGTGACTGCCCGACGCTCTTGGTTTCAGCGGCTCCGAGGCACGCCCCTGGCGCTGGCGGCGCTGGCGATTGTTGCGTGCGTGCATTTCCCAGAAGGCAACGCGACCTCGAGCGCCAAGCATCAGCCCAAACCCGGACAGAGCATTACCAACACCCAGATGTGCCGCTGCCTCTCGTGCTTGGACCCTGCGTGCTGTACCCGTGAGGCAGAAGACGAGCAGACTGAAACCTGCGCCGAGGTGGACGGCAAGATCGAATGCGGTCTGGAAATGAAGAGCTGCGGCCGCTGCCAGGAGATCACCTGGCGCATCAGGCTGGACCAGGACTGCCGCAAGACTCAGCGCAAGGAGTGCTGCAAAAAGGTCGCTGCCCGCCGCTAGCGACCCCGCCCCGGAGCGAGCCGCCATTGCCGCCGGAAGCGGTGTCGCGTATGCCTGCCAGCTCTAGGAGGCATCGTGCAAACCCTGAAAAACTTCGTGGAAGGCCGCTGGATCGAGGGCACGGGCGGCAAGAAAGAGCTGGTCAATCCAGCGACCGAAGAGCCGGTGGCCACGGCGTCGTCTGGGGGCCTCGACATCAAAAAGGCGCTCTCGTTTGCCCGCGACACTGGCGGACCGGCCCTGCGCAAACTGAACTTTGCCGAGCGCGGCAGCTTGCTCGAGAGAATGAGCAAGGCGATCTACGAGGAACGCGAAAAGCTCATCGAGATCGCCATCGCCAACGGTGGCAATACGCGCAGTGATGCGAAGTTCGACATCGACGGTGCCACCGCGACGCTCATGGCCTACGCGGAGCTCGGCAAGAAGTTGAGCGACACCCACAGCATCGTCGACGGCGATCCTGAGGAGCTCGCCGGCCCGCGTATGCTCGGCTACCACGTGCGTCTTCCGCGCCACGGCGTCGCAGTGCACATCGGCGCCTTCAACTTCCCCGCCTGGGGCTGGGCCGAAAAGGCCGCCTGTGCGTTGTTGGCCGGAATGCCAATCCTGACCAAGCCCGCGACGGCAACGGCCTGGCTCGCCCATCGCACTGCCGAGATCGTCGTCGAAGCTGGGATCTTGCCCGACGGAGTCTTCTCCTTGGTCTGCGGCTCTGCCCGGGATCTCACCGACCACTTGGGGTGGCAAGACGTCGTTGCCTTCACCGGCGGCAGCTCCACTGGGCTCACGATCCGCAGCGGCGAAGCCGTGCTGCGCGAGGGCGTTCGCGTCAACATCGAGGCGGACAGCTTGAACGCCGCGGTACTTCTGCCGGATGCGGACGATGCAACCCTGGCCTGTTTCATTCGGGACGTGCATCGGGACATGACCCAGAAGACGGGACAGAAGTGCACGGCCATTCGGCGCATCTTGGTGCCCGAGAGTGAGATGGAGCGCGTACGGGAGATGCTCGGCGCGGAGCTGGCTCGCAGCGTAGTGGGTGATCCCTCGCTGCCGGACGTGCGGGTCGGGCCCGTTGCAACCCAGGCGCAGCAGAACGACGCCAACGCCGGTATCGACAAGTTACTCGGCTGCACCAGCGTTGCCTGGGGTGATCGCGACAAGCTCGAGCCCAAGGGCGTGCCGGCTGGCAAGGGCTTCTTCGTTGCGCCGCTTTTGCTGGAGGCCAAGGACTCCCTAAACGCCAGCGCCGTGCACGAGCACGAAGTCTTCGGCCCCGTGGCCACCCTCCTGCCTCACGACGGCAGCGTCGCCCACGCCACGGAGATCGTGCGCAAGGGACAAGGCGGGCTGGTGACGTCAATATACGGTGATGATCGCAAAGCCCTGGGTGAGCTCGTTACCGAGCTAGCGCCTTGGCATGGTCGCCTCGTGGTGGTCGACAAGAAGGTCGCCGACAAGTCCATCCCGCCAGGCCTGGTCTTGCCGATCCTCAACCACGGCGGCCCCGGACGCGCTGGTGGCGGCGAAGAGCTGGGTGGCGTGCGAGGCATGGCGCTGTATCAGCAGCGCACGGCCGTCCAGGGCAACGGCCCGCTCATTGCGCGCTTCGTCGGCGCCAAATAGCGGCGCCGCTGCTTCATGTATATTTTTTGGGGTCGAGCGCTGGGGCGGCGCTGGCTCCCTAATCTCGCGCTTCCGCGCGCGGACGCGCCCCCGTGCGACTGCGCGGGAGTAGAGCCCCCGCCCGCGCCGGGGCGCACCGCCTGCTCAACGCCGACGAAACGCACCGTCTCCAGAGCCCCCGCCCGCGCCAGGGCGCACCGTGGAATCGCGATGGGGAAACCGTCGCGCTCTGCAGAGCCCCCGCCCGCGCCAGGGCGCACCCCTTCGGGTGTCACGAAGCGCGTCGACCCCAAACCCACTTATATGCAACATGCATATAAGTCGTCGGGCGAGTTGCTGTCGGAACCCAACGCGCTAGCGGCAGAAATCGGCCAGGAGCTCGGCGGTGCGTTGGGGCATTTCGGTGGGAAAGTCGTGGCCGACGCCGGGAAGGGTCTCCAAGCGGGCGTCGGGAAGTCGCCGCACGAGGTCCTCGGAACAAACCGGCGGGATCAGCCGGTCGACGTCACCGGTGATTGCGAGCACTGGCACGCGGATCTCTTTGAGCCGGCGTGTGGCGTCGTGGCGCGCCGCGGCTAGTAGCTGCCCGAAGACTCCGCGACGGGTTGGCGGCTCCGAGCGTGCCAGCTCGGCCCAACGTTGTGGCACTTGTGGGTTCTTCGCGATGAAGCTCCGAGACAAGATCAACGGCGCGGTCTCCACGACCGCGCGTTCCGGAGACAGTCGCATCGAGCTGACGAGACTGGCTACGGCCGGTATCGGCAACCGGGGCGCTGCACGCCCTGCGCGAGTGCAGCCCAGGACCAAAGAGCGCAAGCGCTTTGGGTGACGTAGGGCGACCTTCTGCGCGATCATGCCGCCCAGGGATACGCCGAAGACATGGGCCGACTCCAGGCCGGCGGCGTCGAGGACCGCTGCCGCATCATCCGCCATCGCGTTGGTGCTGTAAGGCGGCAGGGGAATGCTGCTGCGTCCGATGCCGCGGTTGTCGAAGACGACCACGCGAAAGCGATCCGAGAGTTGTCCGACGATGCTGCCCCAATGGCGCGCCGTTCGGGCCAGTCCACGCACCATCAACAGCGGCGGAGCGGCGCTGGGTCCAAGGACCTCGAAGTAGAGGCGAACGCCTGCCCGGATCGCGAACATATGAGCGGCAGCCTAACAGGCTGGCGCGAGAGCGGTCCCTAGCTTTCGAGAGTGCGATGGACCGGGCGTCAGGACAGGGCGGAATCGACCTGTTGCAGCGTGCGCACGATTCCGCGGTGCACCCCCCAGTGCAGAGAGGAAACGCTGTCCATGCCGTCGGGGGGGATCCAATCGACGATTTGATGGCCGTAGCCCGACTTCGTGCTGACCCACCGCCCGCAACACACCCTTGCCGTGGTGCTCTGTCATCTCTTTCAAAGTGGTGTCTTACATCCGTGTTGGGTCCGGTGGCGACTTCGGTCAACTGGCGGGCGAAGGTTTGCTCATAAGGCGCTGAAATTACTAAATGAAAAGATCCAGATAGAGACAGTGGCCTACGCTCTGGCCCTGGCTCGTGGCATACCTTGCAGATGAGCTGCACGCGCTGGATCGTAGGCTTGGGCCTGGCAGCGCTCGCGCTGGCTTGCGGCACGGACCACAGCGTGCTGGCTAAAAAGCCCGGCGGCAGTGGGGGCAGCGAGGGCACCGGAGGTGGCAGCCAGGACGCGGGGCTGGACGGTTCATACCTCGATGTCCTCGTGGACGCCCCGGTGGAACCCGTGGGTGAGAGCATCGTCACGCTTTTGCACGGCGTGGCGGACGCCAAGCGCATCGGCTTCTGCTTTCTTCCGGTCGCGGCAGGTATACCCGGCGCCGCCACAGGCATGCCGCTTCCGGCTGGGGGGCTTGCCTATGGCGCGGCATTTTCGCCGTCGAGCATTGCTGGGTTGGACTTGGCGAAAGACGACGTGCAGCCCGTTGTCGTCGCGGCCTCGGAAAGCGAGCTGAAGAGCGGTAGTTGTGCGTCCTTGATCGCCGCAGCCGCCGCGGCGACGGATGCAGGCAGCGAGGCTGGCACCGACGCCAGTGTGGATGCTGGCGCGGGCGACGCGGCGGCCGCGGCCGCGGACGCGGACGCGCTCAGCGATGCAGCGGCGGATGTCCCAGATCCCGAACCGCCGCCACTGAGAGTTCTCGCTCTGCCCGTCCTGCCCAAGAAGACTCTGGATTCAGGCTACAGCACGCTGCTTGCAGCCATCGGCTGCATGGGCGGCCCCGGGCTCGATGACGTGGCAATCCCTAGCGTCTGTGGCGTCGACTACAAGCCGGACAAGCCCACGCTGCGACCGATCGTCGTGCGGCTGTCACGCATCACAGCTCCCGAGCGAGTGAGCCTGCAGGGAGTTAACGCGCGAGTGATTGAAGAAGACGTCAGCATCGGGAGTGAACCCCCCGGCGCTAGCAGCCTGCCCTCCATCACCTTCGCCTACAACGTGCCGTCCGGCGCCGTGGAGCCCAAGGTGCCTTATGTGCAGACGAATGAGTCTTTACTCGGCTTCCCCTTGGGGGATCCGGAGATCACGCTTTCCCCGGGCGGTGTCGTGACTCATCGCTTCGGTTGGTCGACGGCGCTCGCTGCCGCCGGCCTAAACGAGGTGAAGAATGGTCGCTCCTATGCGGTCGTCGCCCTTGGACCTTCTTTGAACCTCGGCGTGGTCAAGTGGTGGAACCCCGTCGCCGTCGTCGTGATCGCAGCATCCCCGTCGCCCTAGACGAATCTCGGCGTTTTCGAGGGAATTCGTGACTGTCGCAAGCGTCCGCGCGCATACGCGCGTCCGAGCTCAGTGATGCAAGGAGAGCTCCGCCAGCTTCAGCTTGGCGTCGTTTGCGTGTGAACTCGAAGGAAAGCGCCGCAAGAAGGAACGCAACGTATTCTTGGCGTCGTTCCAAGCTTGGATGTCGACCTGACAGTAGGCGAGCAAGATGGTCGCTTCGTCCATGACTTCTTTGTCAGCCGACGCTTCAGAGAGCGAAAGCAGGATCGGGATCGCTTCGCGTTGACGTCCCAGATGTTTGTAGGCGCGTGCCAATTGGTAGCGAGCTTGAGGCGAGTGGGCCGCGTCCGTCTTGTACTTCAAGGATTCGGACAAGGCCTGCGTCGCCTCGTGCCATCGGGCCGTGCGCGCGTGGTCGAGTCCGTTTTGGTACGCGATGAGGGATAGTTCGTTTCGGGAGCGGTCCGCCGCATTTTCGAATACGGCGCGCTCGGTGCGAGTCAGCGGCAGTTTCGCGACCTCGTCGAAGCGCTCAACGAGCTCTCGTCGCTTCTTGTGCACGATCAGATCATAGTACTCCGCCGCTTGCCGACCCGCCCGAGCAGTGGCTTCTTCTCGGCTGAGCACCGCCTTCAGCTCCTTGTCGAGCTGTACGAGCTTCTCCTTGGAGCCCTTGTTTTCCGCGCGCACCGAATCCAGGCGGGCGTCCCAAGCCAGCTTCAAAGTGATGAACAGTACCGCCACGGTGACGACGTATGCGGCAGCGCTGTTGAATATGATTCGGCGCTCGTATCCTTGCTGCCGCTTTGCGATGCTCTTCAAGTCTGCAGACAGCGCATTGACGAGGTTGTTCGTTTTGATCGTGAGCGCGCGGCTCTCCACGATTTCGCGTTTGATTTCCTCTAGATCGTACTCGTCCATGACCGGGCCCAGACGCGGCCCCCTGGCGGATGACAGGGGGGCCCGCGGCGGGCACAGGATGGCCTGGACCTTCTAGGAAATCACCTGCTTTGGCGGAACTGCTTGAAGGACTGGGCGGACCCCGCTACAGGCCTACCCGCGGCGTGGGCCCTGGGAGGCCCATTTCAAGCAGACCGGCGCGTTGCGGCCGGAGATAGAAGCGAGAGCATGGACAGCAGTGACATCAAAAAGGGTCTGAAGATCATGCAGGACGGCCAACCCTACGTGGTCGTCGAGTTCCAGTTCGTGAAACCTGGCAAAGGTCAAGCCTTCACGCGTACCAAGATGAAGAACCTGCTGACCGGCGGCACCCTGGAGCGCAACATCCGCTCGGGTGAAAAACTGGAGCAGGCGGATGTCGAGGACCGCTCGATGACGTTCATCTACCCCGATGGTGACATGTACAACTTCATGAACTCCAATAGTGGCGAGCAGATCGCGGTGCACAAGGACGCCGTTGGCGACGCCGCGAATTTCTTGATCGACGGCCTCGAGTGCTCCGTGACCATCTACAAGGGCAACCCCGTGAGCGTCGCCCTCCCACCCCACATCGTCGTACAGATCGTGGAAACCGAGCCCGGCATCAAAGGTGATACGGCCACGAACGTGACCAAGCCCGCCAAGATCTCCACGGGTGCCACAGTGGCGGTGCCCCTGTTCATCACCGAGGGTGAGTGGATCAAGGTGGATACTCGTACCGCGAGCTACCTCGAGCGCGCCAAAGCGCCCTGAGGCACTTCGCGTTGGTTCGCGTCACTTCTTGTTGACGAGGAATACGCCACCTTTGACGTCGGTGCAGGCGAGAGCGCTTGCGGCGTCGTTCACGGCGCAGCCCACTAGCGCGTGCGGCCAAGGCTGAGCCAACTGCCACAGGCGGTGACTGGTTGCGCTTGCGACGAGCACTCCGAGGGGCGTCGGCACGGCGAGGTACTTCCCACTCGGGGAACGCGGCGCGCCCTTTGGCTGCTCCCGCAGAGTGGCATCAGCGAAACTCAAACTCGCGCCCACCCGCGACGCGCCCAGCAGTAGGGCCACGGATCCACCCTTGACGCCGAGACCCACGGCACTCGGAGCGTCGAAGGTTGCATTGGGACGACACGTACCCGGCCGGGGAGCGAGCAGCTGGGTTGACGTCGTGTCCAGCTTGCCGTCTTGGCGCTTGAAGCTGAGGCTCACCCACGGGCGGTCACAGGCGTAGGCCACGCCGGTCAGAGTCGCACCGTCCCCGCGCTTCAGCTCTAGCGGCCATGGGGCAGGTCCGTCGCCGTCTTCGTCGATCGCCGCCAGGGATCCATCTGCAGCCACCGCCCGGGGCCCCGCGTCGGTCAGTACCCATAGCGTGGCCGGCGGTTCGTAGCGGAGGGGCAAGTAGCCCGGCGCTTGGTGGACTTGAGCTGTGACGCTCGTGGCAACCCGCTCGGCGGGTTGAAGGTCCACCGCAGCGTGCAGCGACTTTTCCAGACTGGTTCGGGTCTTGTCGGAAGGTGCTTTCAGATACCAACCCGCGCGCTCGTAGGCAGCGAAAGCACCGAGTACGTCTTTCGCGGTCAATGCAGCCGTGACATCCGCGGCGGCGGCGCGATCCAAGACCAGCTGGAGATTGCCGCAACTCAGGGGCGACCCCTCTTCGGTCAGAACCCGCGGCACTCCGCCTTCGGCGCAAGTGGTGGCCATCAGTCGACGCAGCGCAGCGACATCCAGGCGTGCGTTCGCTGCATGCTTGCTGCGTTTCGACGACCAGCGTGCCCGGCCCGCGGCGGATAGAAAAGCCGACCGCGGTTGCGAGACGTCCCGAGCCACTCCCGAGGCCCGGTCGAACCAAATGAACTGAGCGGACTGGGTTCGCTTGCGGTGCACTACCTTGACTCGCAATGCGAGGTCATCCCGCCCGTCCGCATCGCGATCCTGGGTGGTCACGTCCACGCTGAGGGGTTGGTTTGGTCCTGGGTCTATGATGCGCAGGGACGCAACCACAGGTGCCGAACGAGCCGGTGCCAGCACGGTGAGGCTACGGATAGGCGCACGCGACAGCATCGCCACGGAGCACTTGGCGCGCACGTCCAGGGTTGCGGTTGCCTTTCCGGTCACGGCGAGTTCGGGTAGCAGCCTGCAGCCAGGGCCCGATGGGACGAATCCAGGCAAGCTGAACAGTCGGGTGGCCCTTTCGTCCGCATCGATTCGGTACAGCTGTCCGGGCGAACCCTTGGGTTCTGCGGGAACCGTCCAAACCAAGGCTTCCGCTTTGCCATCGGCGTCGAAATCGTGAAGCAAACCCCGCTCGATCAGCCGACCTGGGGGCGCCGCCAGGGCGCGCTCCTTCAGCTGCCATCGCGCCGCGGGTGGGCGAGCGACGAGGGCCATTTTCTTGGACCAGGTCGGCGCCCGTGCGTCCGGCGCCGCGCTCGCGACCCCAGTGGCCGACGCGCCCGCCGACGGCGGCGCGACAGATGCGATGCCGAAGGGCGTGTAGGGCTTGTCCTTGCGTTGACAGCCCTCGCAGCCGCTCAACGCAGCCGCCGCGGCAGCTGCGATGATGAGATGCTGTAAACGCGAGCTTCTGAGCACGAGCCTCACTTGCCGCTGAACTTGGCGGCGCGCTTTTCCATGAACGCCCGAGTGCCCTCTCGCATGTCCTCGCTGCCGAACAACGCGCTGAATGCCGTTGCCTCCAGCTCGTTTGCGATGACCAGATCGGCGTCCGCAGCTCGTGCCATGACGCGTTTGGACGCTGCGACCGCCAGAGGGGCCTTGCTCGCGATCTTCTCGGCGATGGATCGAACGTGGCCCATGAGCTCGGCTTGAGGGACGACTCCGTTGACCAGGCCGAGGCGTTCGGCTTCCGCCGCCTTGATGTTGTCACCGGTGTAGACGAGCTCCCGCGCCTTGCTCAGTCCAATGCGACGGGCCAGGCGCTGGGTTCCACCGAAGCCCGGCATCAGCCCCAAGTTGACCTCGGGCTGCCCGAAGCGCGCATTTTCAGAGGCGTAGATGAAGTCGCAGGACAGGGCGAGCTCGCAACCACCGCCGAGGGCGAAGCCATTGACGGCAGCAATGACAGGGCACGGTGCCAGCTCGATGGCGTATCCCAGGCGGTGTCCAGCATCCGAAAACGCCTTGGCTCCGGCAGGGCCTAGGTCCGCCATTTCCTTGATGTCCGCACCGGCAACGAAGGCTTTTTCGCCGGCGCCGGTCAGGATCGCCGCGACAACGCCATCTTTCTCGAGGGAGTCGAAGGCTCGCGTGAGCTCTGCGACGACCTTTCGAGACAGGGCGTTCAGCTTGTCCGGCCGATTCACGGTGACGACTGCGATGCCGTCTTGGGCGTCGTAAACGATGGTTTCGTACATTCTTATCGCTCCTCGATCTCTCAACGCTCGAAAGCGCGGCCTACGTTCTTGCCTCGTTCGTCGTACACGTAGAAGCCGCGACCGCTCTTGCGGCCGTACCAGCCAGCGGCGACCAGGTTGCGCAGTAGCGTGGCCGGCCGGTATTTGTCGTCTCCGAACTCGCGATGCAGCACCTCGGCGATGAACAGCAGAGTGTCCAAGCCGATCAGATCAGCGAGCTCTAGCGGGCCCATGGGGTGGTTCAGGCCGAGTTTGGCGCCTTGATCGATGTCCTCGGGAGTGCCGAGGCCCTCTTGCAGCGCGAAGCAGGCTTCGTTCAGGAACGGAACCAGCATGCGGTTCACGACGAAGCCGGGCTGGTCCTTGCTGGTGATGACTGTCTTGCCCAGCTTCTCGGCCAGGGTGCGCACAGTGGTTGTGGTCTCGTCGCTCGTTTGCACTCCGCGTACGATTTCGATCAGCTTCATGAGTGGTACCGGATTCATGAAGTGCATGCCGATCACAGACGCGGGTCGCTCGGTTTGGCCAGCAAGGCGTGTGATCGAAATGCTCGAAGTGTTCGAGGCCAGGATCGCGCCGGGCTTCATGCGCGCGTCGGCGTCTTTGAACAACGCCGTCTTCACCTGAAGGTTTTCCGTCGCGGCCTCGACGACCAGATCTGCGGTCTCAATGCCTTCGCTTCCGGCGACCGGCTTGAGCAGGTCCAGGGTTCGCTGGCGGTCGTGAGCAGCTAGCTTGCCCTTGTCCACCTGTTTGCCGAGGATTTTGGCGATCTTCGCCTTGCCCTTTTCGGCCAGCTCCTGCTTGGCGTCGCTGAGGAGCACTTCGTAGCCCGTTTGGGCGCACACTTGGGCGATGCCTCCGCCCATTTGACCGGCCCCGATCACCACAATCTTCTTGATATCTTCGGCTTTCATGCTGGGGGTCGAGTAGCCCTGCCCCCGGCGGCGTGCAAGGCCGCTGGGCCGTTGTCATTTTTTCCTTCTCGCGGTTCGCGCTAGGTTTCGCGGGTGAGGCATTTCTCAGCGGCCGTCCTGGTGGCATGCGTACTGCTCGCGTCTGCTGGCTGCGGCGTGCAACCCCGTGCCGACCAGCGCGCAGCCATGCTGGCGCAGAAGGGACGTTTGGAGGAGGCGGAAGCGGTTTTGCGAGAGCACCTGAAGGAGCATCCCGACGACCATGTCGCCCGCCGCCAACTGATTCGAACCCTGGCTGTCACGGGAAACTTGGCGCTCGTGCGCTCGGAGGTCGCCGTCTTCGAGAAACGCATTGGCCCCAACCAACCCGAGCCTTTGGTGGAACTCGGCCATGCGCTGGAGCTGGCCCACCGCTACGAAGAGGCGCTGGAGGCCTACGACCGGGCGAGCCGTCGGGCGCCCAAGGATCCGACGGGCCCGCGCACCGGCGGCATGCGTGCCGCTCGGTGGGGGGCCCCAGAATTGGCCCTGCCGCGCTTGGAGGAGGCCCTGCGCCGGGATGACCAGGACGCGAAAGTCTGGCATGTGCTCGGTTTGGTTCGCCTAAAACTCGGCGATGTTGTAGGTGCCAAGCAGGCCTACCGCACGGGACTTGCCCGAGATCCGGAGGCGCTTCAAAACCGCCTGGGACTCGCTACCGCCGCTCTGGTGGAGAAAGACGACGAAGCCGCCTTGCGCCACTACGGAGCGATACTGCGCGCACGTCCACGGTTTGCAGACGCCCATTTGGGGCGGGCCTACGCCCTTCTGCGCCTCGGGCGTCTGGAGCAGGCCGAGGCGGCGATCCGCGACGCGGAAAAGGGGGGGGCGGCCCCGGGGGTGGTCCGGCGCCAACGCTCCTTGCTCAAACGGCTGAAAACCCGCCGTGAAGAGCAGAAAAATCACTGATTTACAAGGCTTGTCACCCCCCGGCGCGCGCCGTAGTGTCGGAGCCCCTTGCGCCGGCGTGGGGCGCTCCCCCATCGCCGGCGGACACGGATGGGACCCATGCATTCTGAGACGATCCGCACGGCTTTAGGACAGCTCCAGGACGACCCCGACGCTGCTGCTGCTTGGGAGGTGATGACCTCGGCAGTTGCGGCAGATGATCGCGATCTTGAAAGCGATGAATTGCTGAAGCTTCTGGCTGCAGCACGGGGGCAACACGCGGAGCGGGGTGAGGTGACCGCCGTTGGTCGCCTGCTCGAACTCGAAACTTTCACGGCCAAAGGCACCGATGCCGAGGTCGACTTACTTCGGGAACACGCCCGAGTCTTGCGCGAAGACCTGTTGGACGACGCGAAGGCCAAGCCGGTGCTCGAGCGCCTGCTGGAAGTCGTGCCCGGTGACGACCGCGCCAGCGAGGTCTTGGAAGAAGCCGACACCAAGCGGGAGAAGTGGAAGGATTTGGTTTCCACCTACGCCGGGGAAGCCGAGCAAGCACCCGACGACGTGTACAAGAGCTCGATGCTGATGCGCGCCGCGGAGATGGAGCTCCGGTTCGGTGCCGACGCAGTCGACGAAGGCGCGGTGATCGAAAAGCTGGAGCAGGCCGTCCGTCTCGATCCTACCAACGTGCGCGCCGGACGCATGTTGGAGCTCGTCTACAGTCGCAGCGAAAAGTGGGATGACGTTGCCCCGGTGCTGGAGCGGCTCTCGGACCGTGCGGAAACCGCCACGGATCGCGTGGCCTGCGGCGTTCGCCTCGCGCGGCTGTATCGCAGCAAGAAGTCGGACGAGGCCCGCTCCTCGCGTGCCTACGAGCGGGTGCTCAAGGACCGTCCGGATCACGCCGAAGCCAAGGCGTTCCTGGCGGAATACTACGAGCGCGAAGGCCGCTGGGACGAGCTGGTCGCGCTGTACGAACGGGACCTGAAGAGCAAGGATCTGACCAGCCCGGAGCGGGTGGGTGACATGCTCCAGATCGCGATGTTGTACTGGAAGCGCGCTGAGCGCCCGAAGGACGCAGAGGCCTGGTTCGAACGGATCGCAAAGCTCGAGCCAACCCATCCTGGGATGCTCGGCTTCTACCGAGAGTACGCGGCCGAGCTGAGCCAAGAGGGGCGCCTGATCGAAATCCTGCAGAACGCACAACGCTCCCTGAAAGACGGCCCTGAGAAGACAGAACTGTCGTCAGAAATCGCACATCTGATGGAGGGGCAAGAGGACGCCCAGAAAGCCATCGAACAGTACAAGGGCGTGTTGCGCCAGGATCCGGATAACGCTGATGCCCGTGACGCACTGAAGCGCCTGTACAAGCAGACGCAAGGCTACAATGCCCTCGTAGAGTTGCTGCGCCAACAATTGGAGCGCGTAGACGCTTCGGAGGTCGCGGCTCGCGTTGCCATTCTGCGTGATGTTGCGGCGGTATACCGGCAATACATCAAGAGCGACACCGCACTGGTCTCCGTGCTGAATCAAATCGTCCAGCTCGACGAAAAGCTCGACGAGCAGGACGTCGCGGAGGTGCGCGAACTGGTGCAGCTCTACGAAAAGCTCGGACGCTGGCGAGATCTACTCACGAACCAGCTGCGCCTTGCCCAAATCGCGCCTGACGTTGACGAAAAGAAGGAACTCTATCGCAGCGCCGCGCGGCGTTGGCTGGAGCAATTCTCAAACGTCCAGAACGCGACCGAGGCCTACGAGGCCTTGCTTGCGGTGGATCGGACCGACCGGGAGGCCCGGGAGCGGTTGCACGAGCTGTATCGCAAGCGCCGCGCTTGGCCGTCCCTCTACGAGCTCTACGAGAGCGAGTTGGCCGACCTGGAGGGAGCCGCAGCAGTTCCCGTGCTCAAGGAGATGGCGCAGCTCGCAGCCGAACGCCTCGGCAAGGCCGCCGAGGCGGTGCAGCTCTATCGCCGAATCTTGGAGCTCGATCCCACCCGCACGGACGTGCTGGACGCTCTCGAGCGTCACGCTGAACGCACCAAGGACTGGGCCACCCTGGCGGACGTATTGGAGAAGCGTGTCGAAGGCGCCGAAGATGACGAAGCAAGCTTGGCTGGCCTCACGCGATTGGGAGGCGTGTACGCCGACCAGTTGAAAGACCCGGCCAACGCCACCAAGACCTGGCGGCGCGTCCTCGACTTGTCACCGGGACATCACCGCGCGCTGCGCGTCCTCCGGGAGTCCTACCTGGAGACCGGCGACTACGATGGGCTGGAGGAACTGTACGGTTCCCAGAATGACTGGGAAGGCCTGGCAGAGGTTCTCAGCAACGCCGCGGACCGCACCAAGGACGATCAAGCGAAGATTGAGATCTCGTACCGTGCGGCCGCCGTCTACGAGGACAAGCTGGGCGAGGCGGAGCGAGCGTTCCGTTCTTACGAGCGCATCTTGGCGACGGATCCCAACGCGGTTCAGGCCGCGAAGAAGCTGATCCCGCTGTACGAAGAGGACGAAAAGTGGGCGAGGCTGCCAGCGCTTTATGAACTTCTCGCATCCGCTGCCGAGGGCCCCGAGAAGGTCGACATCTACTGCAACATCATCGAGATAACGTCCGGGCGCCTGTCGGATCGCAAGGCCGCAGCGGCCTACGCGGAACGGGTCTACGGTTTGGCGCCAGAACGCGCGGACGTACTGCGCTTGTTCGAGGATACCTCTCGGGCCGCGGGCAACTTGGAGCCCTTCGTCAGCGCCCTCGAGGCACGTTTGCAGAGCATCGCGGCTGCCTCGGCAGCAGACGCGCCGCCGACGTCCAAGAAGAAGAAGGGCAAAAAGAAGAACCAGCAGCAAGAAGAGCCAGCGGCTGGGGATGGGACGGAGCAGCGCCGGCTCGAGCTAATGCTGGGGCGGGCCTACCAAGACGACCTGGATCGCGTGGATGATGCGGTCGCCGTCTACAAACGGCTGCTGGACCGCAACGCCCAGGACACGGATGCCGCCGAGGCATTGGAGCAACTCCTTCGCAAGAACGATCGCCGGGATGACCTGCGTTGGCTCTTGGATCTGCGGGTGCAGAGCGCGAGCAGCGATAACGAGCGCGTCGATCTGCTATCGGAATGGGCCATCCTCGAGGAGGACGTGTACCAGGCTCCGGAACGGGCCATTGCCTTGCACCGGCGCACCCTCGAGTTTGCACCGGATGCCGCCGACACCCTCCGCACTTTGGCGCGACTGCTGTTGGACGCGGCTGAGGTCGAAAGTGCCGTCGAGATCATCGAGCGCCACCGAGATCTCCTCGAGGGCGAAGAACGCGCATTGCGCGAGGTCGACTTGGCCGAGATCTTCCTCGGGCGGTTGGACAAACCGGTTCTCGCTCAAGACGCCGCAGTGCGGGCCCTGGAGCTCGAGCCAGGTCAGCCCCGCGCCATCTCGGTTCTAGAAAAGCTGATGGAGGACGAGTCCACTCGCGCGCGTGCGGCAGAGGTTTTGGCCGCTCAGTATGCCAGCGGTGGGGAAGCGCGTCGGGAGGTGCAGGCCCTCAGCGTGATGCTCGATCAGGCAACGGATGCAGAGGAGCGTCGCTCTCTGTTCATCCGTTTGGCGGACGTTCACGAAGAGAAACTAGGCGCCTACGGCAACGCGCTGGACGTCGTGCTTCGAGCGGTGCGTGCATTCCCAACCGACGTTGGGTTCTGGGATCGCGCCGACGCGTTGGCCGTACTCGCTGGGCGACCCACTGAGCTGTCGGAGGCGTTCCGGGAAGTCTTGCGGATGGAGCTGAGCCCAGAAGACCAGGTCGAGCTTTGCGAGCGGGCTTCGCGCTTGCACGAGGATCGTTTAGGCGACCCGATCGGTGCGACGCCCTATCTAGAGAAGATCCTCGATCAAGATCCGGGCAACGAGGAAGCGTTCCTGAGGCTCAAGGACATCCTGACCGCTGCGGAGCGCTGGGGTGAGCTAGAAGCCTTGTACGACAAGGCAGCGCGGGCGACGGACGATGCAGCTCGCCGCGTAGATATGTTCGTGGAAGTTGCGCTGATTTCTGAGGAGATCATCGAAAACTCCGACAAGGCGACGCAGTACTACGAGCGCATCATCGAGCTGGATCCAATCCACGATGTAGCCATTCGCGCCTTGGATCGGTTGTATGCGAAAGCCGAGCGTCACGAGGACTTGGTTGGGCTGCTCTCCAGGCGTTTGGAGTCGGCTGCCGGCGACGAGCTGCTGGAGCTCAAGATCCGCCTGAGCCGCTTGCTGCTGGAGAAGTTGCACCAGCCGGAAAAGGCCGTGGAGCACGTCGAAGACGTGTTGCGGGAGCGCCTCAACGACTATGACGCGCGAGAACTGGCAGAGCGGCTGCTCGAGATCGGCAGCCTCCGCCTGCGCGCCGCGCGCATGTTGGAGACCGTGTACGAGTCGAGAGACGAAGTGCGGGATTTGGTTCGCGTGCTTGCCATCCGCCTTGAAGAGCAAGACAAAGAAGCGGGGGGTGAGGACGCATCCACAGAGCTCGATGACGACCGGCGTGACTTGCTGCGCCGGATCGCCAACCTGCGGGATGAGCGGCTACACGACGACGACGGTGCCCTGGCGGTGCTGGCGCGACTCGTGCCGTCGGACCCCTTGGACCTGGACGCCCGGGAGCGCCTGCTCGAAATCGGAAGGCGAATTGGAGCGCACGCTAGGGTAGCTGAAGTTCTGACCGCAGCTGCCAAGCGCGCGGACACGCCGGGTCTACAGGGAGAAATCCTGATGCAGGTGGCAGAGATCCAGGAGACCCTGCTCAACGACACTGAGGCGGCCGAGAGCACCTATCGGGCAGTCCTGACCCTGGACGAATCCGATGCGGAACTCGTGCTCCCGGCGGCGAGAGCCCTGGAGCGGATTCACTTGGGGAACGATAAGCCAGAGCAGTTGGGCGAGGTTCTGCGCATTCAGGTCAAGCTGGAAGCCGACGGTGACGCGCGCAAAGCGCTGCTCGGCAGATTGGGTGAGCTGTGCCAATCGGTCCTAGGCGACACCAAGGGCGCGATCGAAGCCTGGCGTATGCGCTCGGAAGAGAACCCCGGCGACGAGCTCGCGCTGGCAGCGCTCGACAAGCTGTACGAGGAGAGTGAGCAGTGGCGCGAGCTCGTGGAGGTGCTCTCTCTTCGTCGAGACGCCAGTGAGGACTCGGGCATGCGCCGCAAGCTGATGGTGCGCGTCGCGACGACCCTATCCACGAAGCTCGACGCAACCTCTGACTCCATCGATGCCTGGCGAGTCGTCCTGGACGAATACGGTCCAGACACAGAGGTGCTCGTGGCTCTCGAAGGGCTCTACGAGCGCGCGGAGCAGTGGCACGAGCTGTCGGAGACTTATGAGCGTCATCTGGACATCGTGGAGGCGGACGCCGATCGGCTCGAGCTGTTGGCCAAGTTGGGAAGTTTGAAGCATCGCCACCTCGGGGACGTCGAAGGCGCCCTCGAGACCTATCGCCGGGCGTTGACCTTGGACACGTCCCATGAGGCGTCGCGCATGGCGCTCGAGGAGCTGTTGGAGTCCCAAGACAGCTTCGCGCGCCGCGAAGCGGCCAGCATTCTGCATCCCATCTACGAAGCGGATGGCGCCCACGAAAAGCTGCTGCGGGTCATCGAAATCGAGATTGATGCGACGGACGACACCTTCGACCAGTTGAAGGGGTTGGAGAAGGCCATCCAGGTTGCGGAGGTTTCTCTGGACAACTCGGGACTCGCGTTCAAACACGCGGAACGCGCCGTGCGGACTGCCGCGGGTCACACGGAACTCGCCCCATGGCTCGAGCACATCGAGCGCCTAGCGGAGGCGTCTTCCCGACAGGGGGACTACGTCAAGATCCTGTGCGACGTGGTGGATGAGATTTTCGACGGCGACATTCAACTGACTGTCACGCTAAAGATCGCCGACATCGCCCGGCATCAACTCGCCGATCGTGAACTGGCCCGAGAGTACTACCAAAAGGCCCTGGCACTGCGTTCGGACGACAAGGCCGCATTGGCCGCTCTGGAGTCCTTGTACGAAGAGATGGGGGACGCTCCCCAGCTGTTAGAGATCCTAGAACGACGTGCAGACGTTTTGGACGACGAGGACGAGCGCAAGGCGTTGATGTACCGTCGGGCGCGGCTGCTGTCCGACGTGTTGAACGACAACTCGCGTGCCATCAGCGTGTACGAGAACATCTTGGACAGCGGGCTCGACAGCCAGGCCATCGAGTCCTTGGAGTCCCTCTACACGCTCGAGGAGCGTTGGCCGGACCTACAGGAACTCTACGTGCGCCAGCTGGATGCCACCGACGAGGGCGGCGCGGGATTGCGCGTCAAGATCGCCCAGGTTGCCGCCCACCGGCTCAACGACATGGGGCGCGCCTTCGAGGAACTGGAAAGTGCTCTGGATGAAGAGGGGCAACACGAGGGCGCCATCGGCGAGCTGGAAAAGCTACTGACCAAAGCCCCGGAAGCGGAACATCGTTCCCGCGCTGCTGCCATTTTGGAGCCGGTCTACCTGTCTCGCGCGGACTTCGACAGGGTCATGGCCGCGATCGAGGCGCGCTTGGACTACGAGCAGGATCCGACAGAGCGCCGTGAGCTCTTGGGGCGCCTTGCTCAACTCCACGAAGAACAAAAAGAGGACTACCGGGCGGCGTTGGAGACGACCGCCAAGCTCTTGCACGAGGACTTGGGTGACGAGAGCACCCGCGGTGAGCTGGAGCGCCTGGCCAAGGTTGCGGGCGCGGAGCGGCGACTTGCCGAAATCTACGCGGCTGAGTTGGAAGACTATCCTGGAGACGACGACACGTCCTTTTCCCTGGCGCAGCGAGCCGGCGAGCTATTTACTTCCCTGGACGACCTCGAGCAGGGCCTGACTTTCTATCGTCGAGCCCTGGCCTTCGAGCCCGAGAATCTCGAGCTGTTCAACGCCGTTGACGACATTCTGAGTCGGACGGGTCGTCATGAAGAGCGGGTGGAGCACTACCGCCAAGGCCTCGACCATCGTTTCGATCCTGCCGAGCGGCTCGCCGCTCACCACACCATCGCGGGGCTGCTGGAGAACGAGCTCGACCGCAAGGACGAAGCCATCGAAGCATACCGGTCGGCTCTGGAGACAGAGGAGACCGACGAGACGGCGGCTTCACGCCTCACAGACCTATATGCCGCTGCCGAGCGCCATGATGATCTGTCCGAGCTGTTGTTGCGTCGGGCCGAGCTTGCGGATTCCCCAGAGCAGGCCGCGGAGCATCGCGTCACACTGGCGAAGCTGCTCGCCGGGCCAATGAACGACCCCGACCGAGCCATCGACCAGCTGGACGAAGTCGTGCGCAGCGTGCCGGGTCACGCCGATGCGGTTCGTCAGCTCGAGGCATTCCTAGACAACGACACCTACAAGGAACGCGTCGTGGAAATCTTGCGCCCGTTGTACGAGGGCGCCGACGACTGGCAACGGCTGATCAATCTGAACGAAGAACGCTACGCCTTGGCGGATGGCGCTTCGGAGAAGGTGCTGGTGCTGCGGGAAACTGCCGAGCTGTGGGAAACTCGCGGTGGTGATCTTCATCGCGCCGAGCGAGCACTCACGGTTGCGCTCAGCCTGGATCCCGATGATGGCGAGGTGCGCGGAGAGCTCGAACGGGTCGTGGAGGCCACGGGCGAGTGGGATCGCCTGTCCGCAGCCTACGAAGACGCCCTCGAACGGCATCCGGATATGATCAGTCGTCGGGACGTGCTCGCCAAGCTGGCTGAAGTGCACGACCAACGCAGGGACGATCCTCGAGCAGCCCTGGATGCCTACACTCGTCTGCGTGCCGCGGACGAGGCGGATCCGGAGCCCCTAGCCAAGATGGAGCAGCTGGCGACGCTGCTCAGCGACTGGAGCGTGTTGATCGAGGTTCTCAGGGCCAAGGCCGAGTTTTCTTTGGATGACGAGGAACGCGCGAGCCTTTGGCGCCGCATTGGTGAAGCCAAGCGGGACATGCTCGAAGATTCGCCGGGCGCGATTGCGTCCTACGAGCGAGCACTGGAGCTCGAACCCGATAGCGCGTTTACCGTAGACTGCTTGATCGAGCTTCGGGAAGAACGGGATGACGCTGAAGAGCTGGTAGATCTGTACCAGCGCCGGGTCGAGCTGACCGGAGATGACGACGCGGACTTGTGCTACGAGCTTTTGGTCAGCGCAGCCAAGGTTTTCGAGAACAAGTTGGAGGATCGATCCCGCGCTATCGATTCTCTGAACCAGGCCCTCGCGGCGCGCCCAGATGACGACACGGTGATCACGGCCCTCGGACGTCTCTACCGCGCCGAAGAAATGTGGCCCGAACTGCTGGACAACCTGCGCCTGTCTGCGAGCCGTTCGGACTCCGCGGAGACTCGCGCGGAGGTTCGACGGCAGATGGGTGAGATCCTCGCGGACAAGATGAGTTCCTGGGAGGACGCGCTGGAGGCGTACCGGCAGGTACTCGACGACGCTCCCGGCGACGAAGCCGCGACCCAAGCCGTGCTGGTGATCGGCCGCGAACACGAGGACCTACGCGAGACCGTGACCCAAATCTTGGTCCCGGTGCTGACTAGCAGTGAGAAGTGGCGGTCCTTGCCCGAGGTGCTGGAGATGCGCCTGTCCGTCGAGACGGACACGGCGGTGCGGGCCGAGACGTTGACGCAAATCGCGGACGTGCACGAAACCAAACTGTCGGAGCCCGAACAGGCATTGGGCGCAGCCCTGCGCGCCCTGTCCGAACGCCCCGAGTCCTCGGAGTTGCACGCTCTGGCCGAACGACTGTCGGCATCGGCCGATTCTTGGGGCACCTACGCGGATGCACTGACGGAGCGGGCTCAGTCCACCTTCGACCCAGATGTCGCCAAGGACCTCTACAGTAGGCTCGGCAAGATAGCCGAAGAAAACCTCTCCGATCCAAGCCGAGCGATCGAGGCGTATCGCTCGGCCATCGACCAGGCCGGAGATCAGCCTGAGCTGCTATCCGCTCTGGATCGCTTGTACACAGCAACCAACGACGCCCAGGCGTTGTCTGACATCCTCGAACGGCGTGTGTTGGCGGAAACCGACGAAACGTCGCAGGCAGAACTGTACCATCGCCTGGGTGTGGTTCAGGCGACGGAGTTCTCCGAACCCAGTCGCGCGCTCTCGTCGTTCCGCGCCGCACTCGAGCGCGTCTCGGATCACACGGGAGCAATCGAGGAACTCGAGAAGCTGACCTCGGAACGAGATCTGTTCGAAGAAGCCGCTGAGATTCTCGAGGAGGTGTATCGCCAGCAGAGCCGTACGGACAGTCTGGCTTCCCTCTACGAAAAGCGGGTTGGCTTCGCTGACACTCCCGGGGAGCGCATCGACATGCGCAAGAACCTCGCGCGAGTGTTGGAAGAGGACTGTTCGGACGCGAGCGCGGCCCAACGAGTTCTGCAGCAGGGGCTGTCGGACGACCCCACTGACGCAACTCTTTTGGATGACATCGAGCGCCTGGCTGAGACCACTTCCAACTGGGAAGGCGCGGCTGCGGCGCTCCGCACAGCCCTGGAGCAGGCGACGGATATCCCACCGGACACAGCCCGGGATCTCGCGGTACGCCTCTCGACCTGGCAGCGCGACAAGGTCGAGGACCCCAAGGCCGCCGAAGAAGCCTTGGAGAAGGCACTCAGCTTTGACCCCCAAAGCGATGACGTGCTCGTGCTCATCGAGCAGCTGCAGCGCGTCGAGGGACGAGAGCGTGACTTGATCAAAACCCTGCGGCAGCGGGCCAAGCTGTCCCTCGACGATCAGCGGCGCGAAGACTTGTATCGAGAGGCCAAGGGGCTTGCGGATGGCCTCGAAGATGCGGAGCTCACTGAAGCCATCCTGCGCGAGTTGCTAGAGCACGACGACACCAACTTGTGGGCGTTGGACCAACTCACGGAGATTCGGGAGCGCGCCGAGGACTGGCGTGAGACCTTCGATCTGATCGTACGACGAAGCGAGTTGCGCGCTCAGGGTGATGTCGTGCGCGAGCTGCGGCATCGCGCTGCAAGCATCGCGCGGGAGCATCTTGGAGAGCCCGAGAAGGCCATCGAACTCTACGACGAACTATTCGAGGCGGAGCCTACCGACACGGCGGCATCGAGCGCGCTTCGGGAGCTTTTCTTCAAGACCGAGCGCTGGGATGACCTGTCCAGGTTGCTGGAGCGGCTGACGGATCTGGCCGATTCCGATACGGAGCGCGCCACGTTGAAGGTCGAAACCGCTCGACTGAACGTCGAGCGATTCGAGGCGACGGACACGGCGATCGAGATCCTCCGTGGCGTGCTGCAAGACAACGCCGGCCACAGCGAGGCCGTCGTCCTCCTGTCGGAGCTCTACGAGAAGGCAGATCGCGACGAAGACTTGGCGGACCTGCTGTCTCAGCAGATCGAAATCGCGGCTGAGGCGGGCGATCAGGGTGCGGAACTCACCTTTCGGGTTCGGCTTGGCGAAATCTGCGAGAACCGCTTACAGGACAAGGCCAAAGCCATCGCGACCTATCAGTCCGTGTTGGAGCGGGATCCGGAGCATCACGGTGCCCTGGAGGCATTGGCGCGCCTCTACACCGCTGAAGGCCGACACGCGGACGCCGGTGACGTGCTCGAAAAGCTCGTCGGCCAGGCGGAAGGCGAGGCGGCACTCGGTCTGGTGCTCCAGCTCGCTGACGTTCGCGGGGAAGCCAAGGATGCGGAGGGAGTCGCCCGGGCCCTGGAGCGGGGGCTGGCGTTGGAGTCCGTCGGGGCCTCCGAGCTGACGAGTCAAATCCGAGATCGGCTGCGCGCCCACTACGAGAGTGAGAAGACTTGGGACAAACTCGCTGCGTTCATTGCCGAAGACGCGGATCTGGCCGAGGGGGCTGAAAAGAAGGTAGACCTGTTGCGACGGGCTGCGGAGATCCACTCCACCCAGCGAGAAGACCACGCCCAGGCAGCGGAGCTGCTGGAGAAGGCTAGCGCACTCATGCCAGAGGATCGCCAGTTGATGCTCGAGCTGTGTGACTCTTTCAGCGCGAGCGGCCGTGGAAAGGCGGCGGCGGAAGTGTTGGAGAAGATCGTCGAAAGCTACGGCGGCAAGCGCTCCAAGGAACTCGGAGAGATCCACCGTCGCCTGGCCGACGCCTACTTGGCAGAAGGTGACACCGAGCGCGCCTTGTCCGAGTTGGACCGGGCGTTCCGGATCGAGCCGGGCAACGTCGCTGTGTTGCACAAGTTGGGTTCGGTCGCATTGGAGGCCAACGACCTGAAGAAGGCGCAGCAGATGTATCGCGCACTGCTTCTTCAGAAGTTGGACGACAAGAGCCCGATCACCAAGCCAGAGGTGTTCATGCACCTAGGCCAGGTCCACGAAAAACTCGGGGAAAAGCCGAAAGCGATCCAAATGTACGATCGCGCTGTGCAGAGCGATGCCTCTCTGGAATTCGCGAAGGAACGCCTGGCAGAGCTGAAAGGCTGACGAGTTCTTGCTGCGTTTCGCGATCGGGCTCCTGGTCGGGCTCCTGGTCCGCGTTTGGGCTTTCACGTGGCGTGTGCGTGTGGTTGGTGCCGTGCTGCCGCCAGGCAAGGCTCGAGTCTTCGCCTTCTGGCACGGCAGGCAAATGGCACTGCTTGGCGCCCAACGCTCGCGCCCCACGGCGGCGCTCATCAGCATGTCTCGGGATGGCCAGCTCCAAAGTGGCGCACAGACGGCCCTGGGCCTTTCCACCGTCCGCGGTTCGAGCTCTCGGGGTGGTGCGCGTGCATTACGAACGCTGATCCGATTCTTGCGTCGCGGGGGTGGGGACGTGGCGATGGCTGTAGACGGGCCACGTGGGCCCGCCAAGCAGGCGAAGGCGGGGGTCGTGCTCGCTGCGCGACGGTCAGCAGCAGCGCTGCATCCCGTGGGTAGTTGGGCCCAGCGCGCCGTGGTTGTCCGCTCCGCCTGGGATGAATTCGTCGTGCCGCTGCCCTTTACCCGGGTTGTTATCGCGGTTGGCGCGGAGCTGGAGTTGGCGGCCATTGACCGAAACCTCGAGCTCCTCAACCGGGCCATCAGTTTCGAGAACCGCCGGGCGCGCGGCCTGCTGCAAGTCAAGCCTGGCCTTGCTCCGCCTACCCCGGAGCTTTCCCCATGACGACCCTGGTGATGCTGGACGGCGAGCTGCGTTCGCCCGAGGAAGCTCGGGTCAGTGTGTTCGACCGCGGGTTCTTGTTTGGTGACTCGGTCTTTGAAACCGTGCGTACTTACGGTGGGCGCCCATTCCGCTTGGAAGAGCACCTACAACGCTTGGAGCGCAGCGCAGATCGGGTGTTCATCGAACTGCCGGCGTCCCTGGATACCTTGGCGCAGGAGGTTGCGGAGTCCATCGCGAGTGCAGGTAACCCCGAGAGCTACGTTCGCATCGTGGTGACGAGGGGCAGCGGCCCTCTAGGGTTGGACTCGGGCTTCGAGGCGAAACCAACCCGCGTGGTGATTGTTGCGCCGCTGTCGCCGCCCCCGCCTAGTTTCTACGTAGATGGCATCAAGGTGGTTACCTATCGAACCCAGCGCAACGCAGAAGGCACGGAAGCAGCCGGGGCGAAGGTCGGCAACTACCTGGTTGCTGTGCTCGCGATGCGCCAAGCACGCGCCCACGGCGCGGCTGAGGCGCTCATCGTGGACGCTGCCGGAACCATCACCGAAGGGGCAAGCTCCAACGTCTTTGCTCTGATCGATGGCGAGTGGGTCACCCCGCCGGAAGACGCGGGCATTCTGCCGGGCATCACTCGGCGCACCATTCTGGAAGTCTGCAAAGAGCAGTCTGCACCGGTCCGTCTGCGAGCATTGAGCCTGGACGACATGGCGCGCGCACAAGAGGTCTTCGTGTGCTCGAGCATTCGCGAAATCCTGCCTGTGGTTTCCATCGACGGACGCAGTGTGGGCGGCGGCACGCCCGGCGAACTGACCCGATCCCTGTTGGCTCAGTTTAGAAACAAAGTGAACAATATCATGGGCTTGGGACCAGGCTCCGGCCCCGCGGGCTGAAGCCGCCGGGTGGGTCTCCTACACTCGGCAAGCCGATGTCGTCTGCGTCATCCCTCGCTTGCCTCACGGCACTCACGCTTTTTTCGAACGTCGCGCTTTTCGGCTGCGAACTCCAATGCACCGAAAATGAGAACAGCCAGGGCGGCACCTGCGTTGCGAAGTCCCTGAAGCGTTTCAAGGGCGAACCGCAAGTCAAGTCAGTGCCGTGGTCGGCCGGAGAGTCCGTGGAGGTCCAGGGCGTCCACGGCGACATCGTCGTATTGGAGGGAACCGGCAACGAGGTCGTCGTTACCTTCGAGCCTTTTTCCTACCGAGCCCACGACTCGGGGGATGCCGCTCGTCAGGAGATGAGCGAAAACCTGGTCTTGAGCGTAGAGATGGACGCTGGGGTCAGTATCGTTACCGCGCGGGACGGCGGTAACGACGGGCTCGGTGCGCGCATTGTTGTCGCTTTGCCGCCCTCCTTCGACGGCCACCTTTCCGTTGAAAACGCTGGGGCCAGTAGCATCAATCCTGGCAACTTGGACGTGCAGTTCGTCGGGGCTTCCCCAAAGGTCTCCTTGTTGAACGAGGGGACCGGATCTTGCGATCTGAGCGGTGGCGCGAGCGTGACCACGACCGACGTGGTCTGCGGTGGCGCCGCCCAAGTGCGGGGTGTGGCGGATGACGTGAGTATTACGACTATGGGTCTAGAAACGGGCACTGCGATCGTTTTGGAACTATCGGCTATTGGGCCCAACGCCACCGGGGGCAAAGTCGTCTCCAGGGACGGCAGCATCGAGGTGACGTTCCCCGTGACTGGGGCGTACTCGGTGGTGGCCAGTTCGCCTACTCAAGGCGAGGTCGAGTTCGGCACGCCACCGAGCAGCTGTAACGTTGCGGCTTCTTCGCCTTGGACCCTGAGCTGTGGCAGTGGTGGCGCGAGCTACACCCTGACCGCTGGCGACCAGGGTCTTGGCGAAAGCCACGTCAAGGTCAGCTACCAATGAGCTCGCGGCGGTGCGTCAGTCCCCGGCGCTTTCAGTGACGTCTGCTTGGGTATCCAACGCGGCGGGTTCGGCGGTTTCTTGGGGCGGTCGGGCAGGCATAGGAATGCGCAAGCTGCCGCCGCCGCGAGCCAACAGGTAGCTCACAGCCTTGTCGAAGAAACCCTTAAGGAACCCAACTTCGTGGGGGGGATCCGTGATCAGCCCTCGGCGCTCGATACATCCCATTGCCGCTACCACTTCGAGGGCGGTTTGCTCGCCATCCCTCACAAGGACGCTGAGCACGCTGTCCTTCATGGCGTGCGTGAGTTGCTCTCGAACCTGGGGAGAGTAGTAGCGATCTGTCGCGGCCTTGATCTCCGCTTCCAACGCCGTCTGTATTTTCTCGGCGTCTGGCTCCTCACCGGGCGCGACCTGCATGTTCTCGCCCAGCTGCTTGAGCAGCTCGTCCACGGCTTCCCCCGGTGGAAACCAACCCGAAAACTCCGGCAACGCATGTAGCTTCGCCGAATCCATACCAAGTTCCTGGGCGTCGTCCTCGGAGAGTTCCAGGCCCTCGGAGTCGAAGGGGTGCTCCGGAGCCTTCTCGGGCATGGGCTCCAACAAGGCGCTGGCGCTATCCAGGCCCAGCGGCAGGGGCTTGGTCGTTTCGCTGTGAGCGGCTTTGGCGCATGCTATGCGATGGCGCGCCCACTCGACGGGCACGGAGACCGGCTTGTAGTGAGCGTTGGGCAAGACGCGGGCGATGGACTTCTTCAGCCCCGAGTGACTGAGCTCGGAAACTTCGACTCGTTGCACGCCCTGAACGTCATGGACGAAGAAGAAGGCAGCCTTGTAGCGGCTGGTCCTCGAGCGGGAGGCAATTACGAGCAGCACGTTGCCGGCGGTGTCCGGTGCGAGCATCCAGGCTTCGGTCGTCTCCGGCTCGCTCGAGCTGGCTAGCTTCGCGACTCGACCCTTGTCGGGCACGGCTACGCCACGGGAGCGAAGTACGTTCAGTCCGCGTCGGGCGGCCTTGCGTACCGGGCCTGCGGCTCGATCCGCCGCTTCCGCCACGGCAGCGGCGTTGTTGTTCTTCACCCAGGCCTCCACGAGCTGAACGCCTTGCTCCGGAAACCGTCCCAATGCGGCCAGCGCGCCATCGGCGCTGACGGATAGTTCGTTCTTGGGAAAGTCTTGTGTCGAGCTCATCCTGATTCTCCTCTCAGCTCACTCACTCCGCAGCTTCGGCGATCGCATCAATCTCGACGCGGACGCCCTTCGGCAGCGCAGACACTTGAACCGTTGCTCGGGCGGGCGGTTGTGCGTCGAAGTAGGTTGCGTAGGCGCCATTGACCTTGGCGAAGTCGTTCATATCCGTCAGGTAGATCGTCGTTTTGACCACTTGTTCGAAGTCGACCCCCGCAGCGCGCAGAACGGCGCCGAGATTTTTCATCACGCGGTGGGTTTCCTCTTCGATCGTCGAGCTCACGAGCTGCCCGGTTTGTGGGTCGAGAGGGATCTGCCCGCTCAAGAAGACGAAGCCCCCGGATTGAACCGCTTGGTTGTATGGGCCAATGGCTGCCGGAGCCTCTTTGGTCTTGATCGCGCGTCGGGTCATGGGGCGCGAGTTATGACCTCACCGCGGCCCAGGATCAATCCCGTGGGTGCGGATCAGGAGACGTCGACGGATCGGCGCCCGTCTATCGCTCGGCCCAGGGTCACTTGGTCGGCAAATTCCAGATCTCCGCCGTGGGGAACCCCACTGGCGATACGGCTGACTCGCGCGCCCAACGCCGACAGTTCCCGCGCCAGATACAGGGCCGTGGCTTCGCCGTCGACGGAAGGGGGCGTGGCGATGATGACTTCCTGCACGCCCCCGTTTTTGACGCGATCGCCCAAGGTGCTGAGGGGCAGCTCGTCGGGGCCGACGCCATCCAACGGCGAAAGTAGCTTGCCCAACACGTAGTAGCGGCCGCGCATCGCGCCGCTGCGCTCAATCGCGAACAGGTCTTGGACCTTCGCTACGATGCAAAGCAATGCGTCGTCTCTTCGTGTGTCTCGACAGATCGCGCACAGCACCTGGCCATCTTCAGTTCGCTCCGCCAAATTGTTGCATTGGCCACAGGGCTGCACCAACTCGTGAAGCTCAGCCAGGGCGCGGCTCAGTTCCTGGGATAGCTCGGGGCCGGCAAACGCGAGGTGTAGGGCAAAGCGCTGCGCGGATTTCTCCCCTACGCCCGGGAGGTGGCTGAGCAGGGAGACAATGCGACTTATAGGTTCGGGAATCACGGCGAAAGGACTGTCCCCCGCAGGGAGCGCTTGCGCAAGCCTCAGGCGCCCGTGAGCTTCAGATCTTTGATCCGCGCACCGAGGATTTCGATGGCGGAGACCACTGCTGGGTGCTTGCGCGCTGCGTTCATCGCCTCCTGGGTTGCCGCTTGGCGCCGACGTTCTTGCTGGGCATGAACCGTGTCGGAGTCCGCCGCAGCTTGGCATTCCAGCTCGATGGCGATGTGCAGCTCCTTGCCCAGAGTCCGACGCAAGGACTTGCCAAGCAGCTCCTGGGTCTCTTTCGCGGAAGCCTGCTTCGAAAAAACGCTTCCAGGTTCGTAGCCGAGGCGAATGTTGGTATCGGACAGCTCGAGCAGGGCTGCGTGCTCGAGAACCGCCGTGACCTCCGGATTCGTTTCCGCGAGGTCATCGAGGATGTGCACCCATTTGGCGATCGGCGAGGGCACGTCATCGGCTTGGGGCCCTTCCGTGGGACCCACGGGCTCGGGTGGAGTGGATTGCAGGGTTGCGGCAGGCGGAGCCGGGGCGCGTCGAGGCGCGGGCGCAGTCGGGGCGGGAGCTTCTGGCTGCGGAGGGCGAGCTAGTTCAGCAGTCGGTCCTGAGGCGGATGGGGGCGGCGAGGCAGGGGCTTTTGGAGGGTCCTCTTGTCGCTCGCCCCGGGGCGTCGACTCCGAGCGCGGCTCGCGGGCCCGGGGGCGTGCACGCTCCTTGGACTGAGGTGGTGGCGCGCCGCCACCTCGAACCGGCGCGCCTCGGGAGGCTCCGCTGAGGCGACGTTCGAGCCCGGCCAGTCGCGATACCAGGTCGTCTATGGGCACCAGCGCGGGTCGGCGAGAAAGCCGAACCAACAACATCTCGAGGGCGGCGCGCGGCTGGCCACTTCGAACGACGTCGTCGAAGCCAGCGGAGAACCCTTGGTGCAGCCGCAGCAGGTCGTCTGCGTCCGTGTTGGATGCAAGGGCGAGCACGTCGGTAACTTCATCGTCGGAAAGAGCGAGCAAGTCCTTGGGAGTGGAGCACACCTTTGCGACGACCAAGTCGCGCAGCAGCGCCAACAGGTCCCGGGCGACATGGGCCATGTCGAAGCCCTGACCGGAGAGATCCGCTACCACCGACAAACAGCTTTCAGCCTCGCCTTTGACCAATGCGCCCGCAATGTCGTGGAGCACTTGGTGACTCGCAACGCCCAGCACTCGTGCGACGTCTTGGCCCGTGAGCTGCTCGCCGCCCCAAGCGATCACCTGGTCCATCAGGCTCATCGCGTCCCGCATGCTGCCCGCCGCTTCCCGCGCCAAGATTTGAATGGCGGTGTCGTCCGCGCTGATCTTCTCGCTCTCCAAGACGTGTTTGAGACGAGTGGCGATCAATTGCGTGGGGATCAACTTGAAGTCGAAGCGCTGCACGCGGCTGAGAATCGTGATCGGGACCTTGTGTACCTCGGTAGTCGCGAAGATGAACTTCACGTGGTCCGGGGGTTCCTCCAAGGTCTTCAGAAACGCATTCCAAGCGCTCTGGCTGAGCATGTGGACTTCATCGACGATGTAGATCTTGTAGCGATCTCGCGCGGGACGGTAGGGCAACTGCTCCTGGAGCTTGCGCACCTCGTCAACGCCATTGTAGCTGGCGCCGTCGATTTCTCGCACGTCCACGTCGGTCCCATTCGTGATCTCGATGCAAGGCCGACACTTCAGGCAAGGCTGGGCGGTGGGCCCGGGGTCTGGTCCACCTTGGTCACCATCCTCTCGCACGCAGTTGAGAGCCTTGGCGAGGATGCGGGCGCTCGTAGTCTTGCCCACTCCGCGAACGCCGGTGAAAAGGAATGCGTGTGCGACGCGGTCGCTCTTGATAGCGTTCTCCAACGTTTTCGCTACGTGGTCTTGGCCAACCAAGTCTTCGAAGGACATGGGGCGCCACTTGCGGGCGAGCACTACATAGGACATCCACTTGTCGCTAACAGATCGCCCGCCGGGCCTCCAGCGTCTGGACGCGATTTTCATTGCTCGTTTCAGTACTTGGCGGAACGCGGCACAGGGGCGCAGCGCGACTGGTTTTGGGTGGCGCAATCGACTAGCGTCGGCGGTGTGCGGCTGCTCCCTCTTGCACTTGTCGCGGCTAACGTCGCGTGCCAACATCCCGGCCCGAAGCCTGAGGCGCCCGCTCAGGTCCAGCCGTCGCCGCCCGCCGCCGCCACCACGCCGGTCAGCCAAGCGGAGGACCCCGCGGCTCGCCCGCCGAAACCGATCCGACTAGAGCCGCTCACACCCCGGGACAATACCGGCGGCTTCGTCGAGATCCGTTTTCCTATCGCGGAGCAGCGGATACGCATGAAGAAGACGGCGGGTTACCGGGTTCGCCTCAAGAAGGCGGGCGCCGGCCAGCTATGGGTCGCTTTGGACCAGCACCGTCCCCGGCTAGTTCGAGAACAGGACGACAGCATCGGCCTGGCCGAGCTGGTACCAGCCGATCAGGAACTGAGCCCTGGGCCTCACTGGCTATCCGCAACCCTAGTGCCCGAGGATCAAGTGCCCTACGCGCCCGCTGCGGCCAGGTCGCGCCAGCCCGCTGCAGCCCTGCGCTTCTGGGTGGAAAAACGGGAGGAGCGCAGTGCGCCGGGGCCGCATCTGGTCATGTTTCAACCCGGTGGCACCTACAACGGCAAGGACGCACAGGTCGTTCTGCACGCAGCGGCGTTTCACATGCCCGAGAGTGGGCTCGCCGCAGATGGTTTCCGGATCCGGGTTCAAGGCGGCGGCCGAAGTGGTGTGTTGTCGTTGGGTGCTGTGTCTCCCGTCAGAATCCCGGATCTGGCGAGTGGTGACTATCGCATCGATGTCGAGATTGTCAGCCCCGCCGGGGTTAGCCTGGCGAAAACCCAGCGGACTATCGTCGTCAATCGCGACGCCCCGGTGGGGAAGACGGAGTGACCTCACCGTTTTTGGTCGGGCTTCTGTCTGCCTGGGCCATTGCGCAGGTCGCCAACGGCGCATTTTTTGTATTGGCCTACGCCCTTGGCCGGCGTGAGCGCGACTATCTTAGCTTTGCCCTGCTATCCCTCGCGCTTGCCGCAATGTCCGCGGCAGTGGCGTGGACGTACGCCGAATCCGATCCTACGGAAGCCTTGCGGATCCTCGGTCTTGCCCACGCTGGTGGCATTGCCGCCTGCGTACTCAACATCCATTTCGTCGTACGCTTCGTGCACTCGCCATACACGCATCGCATACTGCGCATCGCGTACCCCCTCGCGATCGTCTTCGCGATCGTGTTGGCCGCCGATCTGTGGTGGGAGCCCGGTTCTGCTCGGACTCAGGTTAGCTACGTGCTCGGCTTGACTTTGCGCTATCACGTGGCGACGCCAACTTGGCTGGGCGCGTTGTTCTACCCGGTCGTGGGGCTATCGCTCGTTACCGCGGCCGTGCTCATCTACAGCGCCCAACGTGCTGGGCGGCGTGAGGCGTTGACTCCGCTGCTTGGCGTGAGCGTCGTCACTCTCGCCGCAATCAACGACGTGGCGCTGGCGGCGGATTTGACGACCAACACCATGTACCTGCTGCCCCACGCCTTCATGGTCTACGCTTTCGGATTCGCATCGACCTTGCTGTATCGCTACGGGCGGACGGCGGGTGCGCTCGAGCAGACGGCGACGGATCTCGAGCGAACCACTGGCGAGCTGTGGGATAGCTACGCGGAACTCGAAGTCGTCCAGGTCGAATTGGAAAAGTCCAAAGAGCTGGCGATCGTTGGTGAGCTAGCGGCCGCCATTGCCCATGAAGTGCGCAACCCCCTCGCCATTATCATGAATGCGGTTGCAGGGTTGCGCCGCGAGAGCGTCGGACCCCAAGACCGATTGACTCTACTGGAGATCGTGGATGAAGAAACTGCTCGCCTGAATCGCCTGACCGACGACCTGCTACGGTTCGCTCGGCCCGTGGCGGTCAAAAAGGTTTCTGCATCTCTGGTAGACCTTGCTGAAAAGACGAGCTCTCTAGCCCAGGAGCACCGCGTCATCGTGAGCCGCCGAGACGGGGCGCCGACGCATGTTCAAGCCGATCCAAACCTGCTGCGCCAAGCGATGGACAACCTCGTTGAAAACGCGTGTCAGTCCATGCCTGGCGGTGGGGACGTGCACATTGTCATTGATCGAGAGACGGGCCCCGATGGAGAACTGGCCAAGGTGGAGTTTACGGATACGGGCCAGGGCATGACTCCGGATGTACTTGAGCGGGCACTGGACCCCTTCTTCACCACCCGCCCGAGTGGCACCGGGCTAGGACTACCCATCGTGCGACGCATCACCGAAGCCCACGGTGGTTCTCTGAGCATCGACAGCGAACCCGGGGTGGGAACGCGAGTAACCTTACGACTTTCGTGCAGCGACCAAGACGCTGGTGACCAAGAAACGAGTGTGGCGTGAAAAGACAAGATATCATTCAGCTGGACAAGCGCCACATTTGGCATCCCTACACGGCGATGCAGCAGTACATCGACCAGCAGCATCCCCTGGTCATCACTCGAGCTGCGGGAAGTCGGCTGCACGATGCTGATGGGCGCTGCTTCATTGATGGCAATGCCTCCTGGTGGACAGCTGTGCTCGGGCACGGACATCCGCGCCTGCTCGAGAGGCTCCGAACCCAGTCGGAGGTTCTGTGCCACACAGCTCTCGCGGGAATCACACACCCGCCCATTGCGGAGTTGTCCGCAGAGTTGGCAGAGGTAGTGCCGCCAGCGTTGCCCCACTACTTCTTCAGTGACGACGGTTCGACCGCCGTGGAAGTCGCGATGAAGCTTGCACTGCAGTACTTCGCGCAGAACGGCGCGCCCGAACGGAAGCGTTTCATCGCTCTGGATGGCGCGTTCCACGGCGAAACCCTCGGGGTCAGTGCGCTGGCAGGGGTCGAGGTGTTTCGCCGTCCCTTTGCCTCGGTGCTCTTGGATTGCGTGCACGTGCCGAGTGCCAGTGATGGCTTTGAGCGTGCCTTCGCAGCCATTGATTCCCTTGTTGCGGATCGTTGGAGCGAGATTGCAGCGATTGTGCTGGAGCCCATGGTGCAGGGGGCGGCGGGCATGCGCGTGTACGACCCAGAATACCTGCGACGCGTGCGGAAGCTCGCAGATGAACACGGTATCATCTTGGTTTTCGATGAAGTGTTCGCGGGCTACGGGCGCACTGGGCCGATGTGGGCGCATCAGCATGCGGGAGTCACTCCAGACGTCATGTGCACTGCCAAGGGGTTTTCTGGAGGTATGTTCCCCATGGCCGCCACCTTTGCCAGCAAGCGTATCTTCGACGGATTCCTGGGAGATCCAGAGCGCGCCTTCTTCTACGGTCACACCTTCACCGGCAACCCGCTCGGCGCTGCGATAGCTACGGAAGTGCTCAAGATATTTCGCGAAGAGCAAGTGCTCGAACACGCGACCGCCAAAGCAAAGCGCATCCGCAAAGCCTTCGAAGACATGAAAGAACTGCCCGGGGTCAGCCGTGTGCGGAGCTTGGGGATGATCGGCGCCCTGGATTTGGCCGGCGGCGATGGCTACCTGGACAAGTCGGGTTGGCGCGTCTACGAAGCTGCACTGGAGCGCGGCGCCTACCTGCGCCCCCTCGGTAATGTGGTCTACGTCGCCCCATCCCTCAACATCCCGGACGCGGACCTGGACGAGTTGCTCTGCATCGTCCGACAAAGCGTGGAGGCGGCCGGCGCATGAGGGCCTTTCCCAGGGGCGAGTGCGTGGTTAACTTTCTGTAATGGCCAAACGCAAGCGGTACCTATTCGTGTGCGCGAATCGTCGGCCCGACGGAGCGCCCAAGGGTTCCTGTGCCGCTCGCGGGAGCGTGGAGCTGCACGCCAAGCTGAAGGAGATGCTCACAGAAAGAGGGCTCAGCCAGGCGGAAGTGCGTGCATGCACCTCCAGCTGTCTGGATACCTGCTGGGTAGGGCCGACGATCGCGGTCGAACCCGACAACTACTTTTACGGAAATGTACAAGAGTCGGATCTGGAAGAAATCGTCGACGCTTTGGAAAAGGGGCAGCGAGTCCAGCGGTTGTTGTTGAAGGATTCGGACTTCACCGAACCCAAGCTGCAGAAACCGCGCTCATGATTCGCAGTCTCCCTTTCGAACAGACCTTGGTCGGCAGCTATCGCCCGGAGGGTGACGTCCGCGAGCTGGCCCTGGAAGTGAAGCTCGATGCGAAACCCGCGAAGCCCTTTGGTGCCCTGTCTGGCAAGCCGCTTTCGGTGACCGGCAGTGTCTTCGCTGATGGTCTCGCGACGCAGCAGCCCGTAAGCGGTCAGGTGGACCTGCGCCGCTTCTCGACCGGAGCCGGGGCCTATCAATTGAGCTTCGCCGCTGATGATGGTCGAAAGCTCCGCCTTCTTCTGCGTCGCCATGCTGCGCTACGCACTCCAGTCTTCTCCTTCAGCCGTTTCGTTGGCGAGCTCCTGGACGACGCAGGCGACCGCTTGGCTCAGGTCGAACTGCGGGTGGATCTCCGGCGCACGCTCCGACGCTGGCTCGTGATGTGACTCGGTCGACACCACAAATAGCTGAAATTATACGCAAATACATGATCGTTTGCCTTGTTGTCGATCGTGCGACATATTGGCTGAATGCATGACACATTGTCTGGGTCCGCCGACAATTCGTCCACGGCGCAATCCCTGGTTCGGGACGTGACTCCCGTGCCACCACCCGCTGACGCCGTGACCGTGCTCGTGGTTGATGACGAGCCCAGCAACGTCGAAAGCCTGCGCAAGATCTTCATGCGTGAGGGCATGCGAGTGCTCACTGCCGAGAGCGCCAAGCCTGCGTTGGAAGCCGTGCGCAAGCATCGAGTGCAGGTCGTGCTGACAGACTTGATGATGCCCGGTATCAACGGTGTGGAGCTTCTGCGCGCGACCAAAGAGGTCTCGCCGGATACCGAGGTCGTGTTGATGACGGCCTACGGCACCGTTGAAACCGCGGTGCAGGCAATGCGCGAAGGCGCCTACGACTTCGTCGAAAAGCCCCTGAAGCGCATGACCATCGTGAAGACCGTGCGCAAGGCGGCGGAGCGGCAGTCGCTGCTCGCGGAGAACCGCTCCCTGAAAGAAGAACTCAAGCTGCTCACGGCCAGGGAAATCATTGGCCAGAGCGCGGCGCTGCGTCACGTGCTGGACGTTGCGAACCAAGCCGCGCCCTCGACGGCCACGGTCCTGATTCTCGGTGAGAGCGGGACCGGTAAAGAGCTCATCGCTCGCTACATTCACAGCAAGAGCTCTCGTGCCGCGGGGCCGTTCGTCGCGGTCAATTGCGCGGCCATTCCCGAGAGCATTTTGGAGGCGGAGCTCTTCGGCCACGAGCGAGGCGCGTTCACGGGAGCTGTTGGTCGGCGCGAGGGGCGGTTCGCCAAGGCCGCTGGGGGAACGCTGCTCTTGGACGAGATCGGGGAACTTTCCCCGGCGGTCCAAGTGAAGATCCTCCGAGTGCTGCAAGAGGGTGAGTATGAGCCGGTGGGCGGAAACACCGTCAAGGCAGACGTTCGCATCGTGGCAGCCACCAATCGCGACCTGTCCCAGGAGGTTGAAGCCGGGCGTTTTCGCGAGGACTTGTACTACCGCCTCAATGTCATCGCCGTCACCGCGCCGGCGTTGCGCAATCGCCGCGAGGACATTCCACTACTGGTGGACCACTTTCTGGGCGTGTACTGCAAGAAGAACGGCCGCAGCCGCTTGGACGTTTCCCGCGACGCTCTGCGCAAGCTCATGGAGTACTCATGGCCCGGCAACGTGCGAGAACTAGAAAACGTCGTAGAGCGCGCTGCGGTGTTGTGCCGTTCGGACGTGCTCGGGGTTGAAGACTTGCCTGACGCCGTAGCCCAGGCGAGCGCGCCGTCACCGACGGCCCTGTCGTTCCCCATGGGAACGCCCCTTTCGGAAGTGGAACAGCGCCTGATCCGCGAAACCCTCGCCTACACCGACGGAGACAAGTCCCTCGCCGCCCAACTGCTCGGGATCTCGACTCGCACCATCTATCGCAAGCTAGGCGAGGAATAGCCGCCGTGGCGCACGCCGCGCCGTGATTGGCTTCGGTAAGTCGCCCGATTGTTTTTTCGGGGATGTGGCGTCTCGAGGCGTCATCGGGAGTTCTTACCGGGTCGGCTCATGATTCTACAGATCTCCGCCCTCCTTCGAGGGTGTGGCGCTTGTCCTGGCTGAGGCCTTGGAGGAGAACCGCCAAGTCGCCAAGAACGCCAAGGCCGCCAAGCCGTGGTTCCGAGCGGGAAGGTCGAGAAACCGAAGAAACTTTACCGGTTTCAGCGCAGGGAACCGGCGAGGGCGGTGGCGATGACTTCGTGGGCGGCGGCGCTGGGGTGGACGATGTTTGGATTTTCGGAACGGAACGGGCTCGACCTGGGCGATACGCATCCCGCATTCGACGACGAGAAAGGCCGCTACTATTGAAGCCATGAGCAATGTCTAATTGGACATGTAGCGGGCGCCCGGGGTGTGCTGTGCGCGCTGCCTCCCTAGTTGCTCATCGCGAGCTGGACGATACATCGACGTACCGGGTGGATGAGGCAAGACTTGCGGGTGGCGCGCACAATCTTCGCGCTGCTCGATGCGCGAGGCGCGTTACCCTGAGGCCATGTTCGAGACTGCGGAGCTACATCGGAAGCTGAGCAAGGACGAGCACGAGAAACGAAGCGGGGAGGTACGTACACGGCTGCTTCAGTTGCAGCACCAGCTCGTGGACGATCCCCAGTTCTCTGTGGTGGTGCTCATCGGCGGCGTGGAGGGCGCGGGAAAAGGCGATGTGCTCAACCTGCTGTTCGAATGGATGGATGCACGCCACCTGGTCACTCATGCTTTGGGGCCACCCTCCGAGGAAGAGCGAGAGCGTCCCAGCTTTTGGCGTTTCTGGATGGCAACACCCCCCAAGGGCACAGTCGCAGTCTTCCTCGGCTCTTGGTACACGGACCCGATCGTTCGACGCGTGATGGGTTCGAGCACCGATGCAGATCTGGACTTCGCGATGCAGCGCGCCATCGACTTCGAGCGCGGGCTGGCGCTGAATGGCACGCTGGTCGTCAAGTTTTGGATCCACATCAGCAGGGCCGAGCAGAAGAAGCGCTTCAAGAAACTGTCCAAGTCCAAGCGCACACGTTGGCGGGTGACAGACGAAGACTGGAAGCGCCACGATCGCTACGCGGAGTTCCGAAGCGTCTGCGAGCGCGCAATTCGTCACACCAGTACGGGCCTGGCACCCTGGACAATCATCGAGGGCACGGATCCGAACTATCGCAACGTAGCCATTGCAGAACACCTCGCGGAACGCATCGCCACGCGGTTGGAGTCGCCGCCGGCGTCTGGGGAGCGCAAGCCCGCCAGCATCGAAGCGCCGGATCCCGACACCATCTTGGATACTCTCGACCTGGGTAAGAAGCTCGAGCGTGGCGAGTACACCGAGCGACTCGAAGTCGCGCAGGCTCGCCTCAACGCCCTGAGTCGCAAGATCCGGAAGAAAAAGCGCGGATTGACTCTGGTGTTCGAGGGTTGGGACGCCGGGGGCAAAGGAGGCGCGATCCGGCGAATCACGCGCGCGCTGGATGCGAGGCAGTATCGCCTGATTTCAGTCGCGGCACCGACGGACGAAGAGCGTGCGCATCACTACTTGTGGAGGTTTTGGCGGCACCTGCCCCGGCGCGGCCAAGTGAGCATTTACGATCGCAGCTGGTACGGACGAGTATTGGTCGAACGAGTGGAGGGCTTCGCCACTGAGCAGCAATGGCGTCGCAGCTTCAAAGAGATCAACGACTTCGAAGAACAGCTCGTTGAGCACGGCACTATCGTCGTGAAGTACTGGATGCACATCAGCCGCGAAGAGCAACTCGCGCGCTTCCAAGCCAGGGAGCGTGAGCCCTGGAAGCACTACAAGCTCGGTCCCGAGGACTTCCGCAATCGGGAGAAGTGGAACGCCTACGAAGAAGCGGCATCGGAGATGGTCGAACGCACGAGTACGGAGTTTGCTCCCTGGGTCCTCGTGGAGGCAGAGGACAAGCGCTACGCCCGAGTCAAAGTGCTGGAGGCGTGCTGCGAGCGGATCGAAGCGGCACTCGATTCGAAGAAGCGCCGCTAAGGCGCCCCGTGCGCGGGGCATGGCCCGCCAGCGCGGAGCCGCCGCCCGCATTCGCACCGCGTGCGAGCGGCCCCGCGGTTTGCGCAGGGTCGCGCCAGTTCAGCTCTGTTGCCTCTACCTAAAAATAATCCTGACGATTGGCGCCCTCGAAGCGGCCGGATCTCAGGCAACAGCGCCTAAAAGCGGTGGCCAGAGCCGCAGGGACGGGGATCGTTTCGGCCCAACTTCTCTTCCAGGACCTTGTCGCCATGCACCACGCGGTAGCCGCGTTTCACCCGCGTTTCGGACGGGTAGCCGCGCTGGCGCTTGCTCGTGCGTTCGAAAGGACGGGAGGTCGTTGAAATTGTTGTGCTTTGCCATGGGGCACCTCCTTCGGTGTCGAGACCCTGTCCCGACTGAGGATGCGGCGCCACGAAGAATGGATTGACAGAATGTCACCCTGCACGCTTGTTACGCACCGTTTCTGTCAGGATGGCGCGGGGCTGCGCAAACAAGTTCAAGGATTTCGCATGTTTTTGCCCATTGACCCCTGGCACGGGTTTCGCTCTAAGGAGTGCCGCACATCTCTGTGTTCCCTCCTGGGGGCCCGCCGATATGCCGGCCCCCTCTCGCAGGCGCTGCCTGCGGGGCGTCCGCGACGGGTGCATCCAGAGGGACGGACTGAACGACAAACCTAGCTCTCGTGCCCATCGACGCCCTACTCAAGAAGTATTTCACCGTCGTGATCCTGACAATGGTCGCGATGATGGCTTACTTCCAGGCTTCGGGCACGACGGAGTTGTTCGGTGCGGCGCTGTCCGTGGACGAGAAGCTGCTGGCTTCGAAGCCGAAACAATCCCCGGACGTCGCCAAATTGATGGCCCAGAAGGCCACGAAGCGATCCAAGAGCGCGGAACCGATTCTATCCCGCAACCCCTTTGATCACGTCACCGGTCCGCTGAACGCCAAGCCCCTCGAGATGCCTGACGACCCAGGCTCCGAGGTGGACCTGTCGAACCCTTTGGCGGCGCCGCGTTGTTCGAGCGTTCGGGTCAGCATCGTCACCGAGTCGCCGGATCCGCTGTGGTCCATTGCTGCGCTGCAAGGGCCCGGGGATGCCAAGCCCACGATTCGGCGTGCCGGGGACCAGGTGGGCAACAGCGCCGTCGAGTACATCGGCTACAACCCGGTGGAAGCGAGCCCGGCCGTGTGGATGCGTGAGGGGTCGTCCTTGTGTCAGGCGCTGCTGTTCGCACCGCAGCCCGCCGCCCAGCCCAAGAAGGTCGCGGCGAAGCCCGCGCCCACAAGGCCCAAGCGGCCCGGGCGTCGCGGGCCCTCGAAGGTGCCCGACGACATCAAGAACAAGATCCAGAAGATCAGCGAAACCGAGTTCAACGTGGACCGCTCGGTGGTCGACAAGATCCTGGAAAACCAGGCCGAGCTGATGCGCTCGGCGCGCATCGTGCCCGAGCAGCAGGCCGGCAAGGTCGTCGGTATTCGCATGTTCGGGATCCGCAAGGACACCTTGCTCGGCACCTTGGGATTCCAGAACGGCGACCGGCTGGAGTCCATCAACGGTTTCAACATGGCCAGCCCCGAGAAAGCCCTCGAGGCCTATGCCCGTCTGCGTACGGCAAGCAACCTGAACGTGAAGGTCAACCGGCGCGGAAAACCCATGAGCATCGATTTCCGAATCAAGTGAGCCGATGACCCGCAGTCTCCGATTCAAAGCCACTGGATTGGCGCTCGTCCTTGCAGGCGTGTCCAGTATCGCCTTCGCGCAGCAAGCTCCGCCGATCCGTTCCAAGCCTGGAGCGGCGGCACCGCGCAACCCGTTGAAGTTGCCCAAGCAGCCCGCCACCGGCAAACCTGCGGCGGTACCGGACAAGCCGCCCCCTGGGGCCAAGGGCGCGCTGCCCAACAACATGGACTCCATCGCCAAAGCGGCGGGCGTGCCCTTCAAGGCCAAGCCCATGGGGCACAAGGTCAAGTTCAACCTGCAGGACGCGGACCTTGCGGAGTTGGTCAATCACATCAGCGGAATGACCGGCAAGCGGTTCATCTATGGACCGAAGATCCGACAGATCAAGGCTACCGTCGTTTCTCCGGCGCCGGTCAGCCTGGCTGAAGCGTATCAGGCGTTCCTGTCAATCCTCGAAGCGAATGGGATGACGGTCATTCCTCACGGTCGCTTCTTGAAGATCGTGGACAGTGGCGGCGTCGTTGCCCGGACCACGCCGGTGTACTCCCGGGGCGCTCCGGTGCCCAATGTCGATCGCTTCATCACCCGGCTATACCGACTGAAATACGTTTCGGCTGAAGAAGCGAGCCAATTGCTCACCAAGTTCAAGAGCAAAGAAGGCGACTTGAGCATTCACGCGCCGGGGCAGTTGCTCATCATCACGGACACGGGTTCCCAGGTCCGACGCATGATCCGATTGATTGAAGAGATCGACGTCGGTGGTGCCGGCAGTCGGATGTGGATCGAGCCCGTGCACTACGGTTCAGCGGCGGACATGGCCAAGCGCATCAACGAGCTATTCGAGTTGTCCGGCGGTAAGCCCGGTCAGCCCGGAGGCGGGGGCGGGGGAGGTTTGAGCAAAGTCGTCGCCGACGAGCAGACCAACTCTTTGATCGTGGTTGGTACTGAGGACTCGTACCTGAAGCTTTTGCAGTTGCTCAAGCGGGTCGACGTCAAGCCCACCTCCGAGGGGCGCGTGCGGGTGTTGCCTCTGCAGCATGCGACGGCGGAGGAGCTGGCCAACGTGCTCAACCAGATGCTCACGGGTTCCGCCGGCGGGCGGCCTGGTCAGCCGGGCCAACCTGGGGGCGGCACGGGCGGCGGCATGTTCGACGGCGAGGTCAAGGTCATTCCCGACAAGGCCACGAACTCCCTCATCATCACGTCATCGGGGCGGGACTACGCGAACATGCGCTTGGTCGTCGACCGCCTCGACATGGCGCGCCGCCAGGTATTCATCGAGGCGGTGATCATGGACGTGTCCATCGACCACTCGATGCGATTGGGCGTTTCGTTTCACGGTGGTACCACCGCGGACTTGGGCGGCGGCAGTGACTCGCTCTTTCTCGGCGGCTTCGAGGCGGGCAACTCTCTGACCTTTCCCGCCAACCCGGATCTGCTTCAGGGCGTTGCCCTCGGCGCTCGGGGTCCGGAGCTCGCGGGCACGAGCAACTTGCTGCCCACAGGCCTTTCGATTCCCGCTTTCGGCATCGTGCTCAACGCCCTGGCGCAGAGTGGCGACGCAAATGTGTTGGCCACGCCTCACATTCTCGCCACGGACAACACGCCGGCCGAAATCAGCGTTGGTGAGAACATCCCCCTGCAGGAGAACTTGGGCGGAGGCGGTGCCGGTCTGCCGTTTCCCATCCCCGGACAGCCCGCTGGCCAGGTGAACCCGCTGCAGTTCCTCGGCGGCCAGGGTTTCAATACGCCGCGCCAGGACGTCGGCACGAAGATCAAGGTCACACCCCACATCAACGAGTCGAATCAGGTCCGCCTGGAAATCGAGCAGGAGATCAGCGAGCGAGGCGCTACCAGCGGTGCCCTCGGCGCCGTGTCGATCACCAAGCGCACTGCGAACACCACCGTGGTGGTGGACGACCAGCAGACCATCGTCATCGGCGGGTTGATGCGCGACGCCGTCGTCAAGAGCCGTCGCAAAGTGCCCGTGCTGGGGGACTTACCGGTGCTGGGCTTTCTGTTTCGACAGACGGAAGAAGCCACCCGGAAGACGAACCTGCTGCTCATCTTGACCCCGACGGTGATCAGCAATCAGACCGACCTGCGCAAGATCTTCGAGCGCAAGATGCAGGAGCGCCAGGAGTTCCTGGACCGCTACTTCGTGTTCTCGGGTCAGAACTGGACGCCGCCCCGGGACTACACCCGCACCAATGGCTTGGTGGAAGACATCCGTCAGGCGTATCGGCAGTTGGATGAGCGCCTCCGCTTGGAGAAGGAAAGCGCGCCCCAAGGCCCCAAGGAGCACAAACCCTCGGAGCCCATCGAGCTGCCGCACGTGGCCAAGCCCGCCGGCGCCGCTCCAAAGCCCCCGGCTGCTCGCCCGCGTCCTCGCCCGCGACCCCGCCCGCGACCCAAGACGCCGGTGCGGCCCCCGGCTCGGCCGGCGCCGCGTCCACGCACGGAGCTGCCGCCACAGCCTGCTATCAACATCAACCCAGTCGCGCGTAGCGTTCAACGGGTGGAGTAGCGGTGGAGCAGCGCGCCCTCGGCAACATCTTGATTCGCCGTGGCGTGGTCGCGCCGGACGTGCTGGAGCCCCTCTACGAGCAACAGCGTGAGCGCGGCACTGGCCTCGTCGAGCTGCTGGTGCAGTCCAAAGAGGCGAGTGAGTCTCAGGTGGCGCAGGCGTTAGCGGACGAGTGTGGGCTTCCCTTCATCCAAAAGGTGGATATCGACGCCGTGCCCCTAGCGACGGCCACGACGCTTCCCATCACTTACGCCAAGAACCACAAGCTGTTGGTGGTCGGGGAAAGCGACGATCACGTCGATCTGGTGTGCGGGGACCCTTTGGACACCGACGCGATTGACGATGTCCGGGCGACGTTCGGAAAAGTAGTGGTCACCCACGTGGCCGCTCCCGACGTCGTCGTGGACGCGATCAACCGTGTCTACGAACGTCAAGACACCAGCGGCGAACTCGAGAGCGATGAGGAAATCCGGGACGACAACGAAGTCGACATCCTGGAGTCCGACGAAGACGCGCCGATCATTCGCTGGGTGAACGGCTTGTTCTTCAGTGCGGTGAAAGAACGGGCGAGCGATATTCACATCGAGCCGGAGGAAAAAGAGGTCGCGGTGCGTTTCCGTATCGATGGCCAGCTTTATGTCGCGCGCCGCGCGAGTCGCCAGTTTCTCTCCAGCGTGTTGGCCCGCGTCAAGATCATGGCCGGGCTCAACATTGCAGAAAAGCGACTGCCTCAGGATGGCCGCATTTCCTTACGCATCGCGGGCCGCAGCATCGATGTCCGTGTCTCGACCATTCCGACCAGCCGAGATCACGAGCGCATCGTGATGCGGCTTCTGCACAAGACCAACATCTTGCTCGACTTGAACGAGCTGGGTTTCGCTGAGCGCGACTACCACGTCATGAGCGCGCTCATCCGTCGACCCAATGGAATCATCTTGGTCACAGGCCCCACGGGCAGCGGCAAGACGACGACCTTGTACGCCTGCCTGAACAAGATCAATCGGCCAAACATCAACATCCTGACCGCCGAAGACCCGGTCGAGTACGAGATCCAAGGCATCCATCAGTTGCCGGTGCAGCCCAAGATAGGGCTCACCTTCGCCAGCGCTTTGCGGGCGTTTTTGCGGCAAGACCCGGACGTCATCATGGTTGGCGAGATCCGAGACCGTGAAACGGCAGAGATTGCCATCCACGCCTCCATGACCGGTCACCTGGTGCTGAGCACCATTCACACCAACGATGCTGCCGGCGCGGTCACTCGTCTCGTAGAGATGGAGATCGAACCCTTCTTGGTGCGCTCCACCGTCGTCGGCATCCTGGCCCAGCGCTTGGTGCGGCTATTGTGCAAAGAGTGTCGGGAGCCCTACGAGGCCAGCGACCACGAGTTGACACAGTTGGGCATCGACCCCGAGCGGACCCGTTGGCGGGACGAGCGGGTACTCAGTGGCCACTACCAGGTTCACGATGTCCCCTACTCGCCGGTGGGCTGGCGGGGGCCTGGGATGCCAACCCTGTACCGAGCCAAGGGCTGTGACGCGTGCGAGGGCAAAGGTTTTACCGGGCGCGGCGGTATCTACGAGCTGCTCGTCATGGACGACACGGTCGGAGGCCTGGTGCTCAAGAGCGCTGACGCGCAGACCATCAAGCGCGCCGCCCGGGCTTCGGGCATGGACACGCTGCGGGATGACGGTGCGCGCAAAGTGCTCGCCGGGATCACGACCGTCGAGGAAGTCGTGGCAGCCACTCAGGAGGACATCGTCGTCGACGAGTGAGCATCATGGCGGTCTACGAATACAAAGGCATCCAGATCGAAAGCGGTAAACCCGCGAAGGGTTATCGGGATGCCGACAACGTCAAGGCCTTGCGCTCGGCCCTTCGCCGCGAGGGGATTTTGCTCACCTTGGCGACCGAGGAGAGCGAACGCAAAGCCAAGAAGAAGCGCGAAATCGATCTGTTTGCGTTCATGCGTCGTCCTTCGTCGGCGGACATTGCTGTCATGACCCGGCAGCTCGCGACGTTGGTACGTGCTGGCGTTCCTCTATTGGATTCCATCCAGGCGCTTTCCGAGCAGGTGGAAAAGGAAACCCTGGTGCGCATCTTGAGCACCGTGCGCGAGAGCCTCAACGAGGGAACCGGCTTCGCCAAGAGCCTGGAGGCGCACCCAAAGGTGTTCCCACCACTGTACGTGAACATGGTCGCCGCCGGAGAGGAGAGCGGCACCTTGGAGAGTGTGCTGGAGCGCTTGGCCGACTTCATGGAGGGGCAGGCTCGGCTGAAGGGCAAAGTGCTGGGTGCCTTGGCTTACCCGGTGTTGATGACGCTGATCGGCGCGGTCTTGGTCAGCTTCTTGATGATCGCCGTGGTGCCGAAGGTCACCAGCATCTTCGACAACTTGGGTCAGGCGTTGCCTTGGTACACGTCGGTACTGATTTTCGTATCCGATGTGCTGTCTGGGTACTGGTGGCTGATCCTCATGCTGGGTGTTGTCAGCTTCTTCGCATTCCGGCGCTGGCATCGAACCCCGGAAGGCAAACTGAAGTGGGACTCCATGAGTCTGCGCTGGCCCATCTTCGGACGGCTCAACCAGCTCGTGGCTCTCTCCCGCTTTGCGCGGACCTTGGCAACCCTGCTCGCCAGCGGTGTGCCGCTGCTCAAGGCCATGGAGATCGGCCGCAACGTCTTGGGCAACAAGCGCTTGGAGGGCGTGGTCACCGAGGCCATCGGCTCCATTCGTGAGGGAGAAAGCATCGCCGAACCCCTCAAGCGCAGCGGGCACTTCCCGCCCATGGTCACCCACATGATCGCCGTCGGTGAGCGCAGTGGCCAGCTCGAGAGCATGCTGGAAAACGTGGCGCGGGCCTACGAGTCCGACGTCGAAACTCGCGTGGCCGCTCTCACGAGTCTGCTCGAGCCTCTCATGATCGTGATCTTGGGCGGCATCGTTGGCTTCATCGCCATGGCCATTCTGATGCCACTCATTCAAATGAACCAGATGGTGCAGTGATGATCATGCGACGCAGGCGAGGTGGCGAAAAGCGCATCTTCTTCCCTTGGGAAGGTCGGGGAGGGCTGAGCCGCGCCGTGCGTATGGGTCGCCTTCGTCCCTTCTTGCTCGTGGCTGCGCTGGCTGGTTTCGTAATCGTGGTGGGTGTGCGTGAGCGCCATCGTGCCGGTGTGCGCCAAACTCGCGCGACCTTATTGGATGTGCGGGGTGCCGTGGATGCCTACATGGCGTCTTCGGACGGAGGCTGCCCTCCGACCTTGGAGCGCGCGTTGGAGGTTGCTGCCTACCAAGGCAGTGCACGAGATGCTTGGGGCCGACGTTTGCGCCTCACCTGTCCTGGCCGCCGAGAGGGCGAGCCCTATGAGTTACTTAGCGATGGTCCCGACGGCAAGCCCGGCGGGTTGGATCGCATTCGCTGAACGAGGAGACAATGAAACCATACACGAAACTTCAGATCCGCCGAATGCGTCGACTCGCGCGCGGCGTTACGCTGGTCGAGGTACTCATCGTTGTGGCCATCATCGCGATGATCGCTGGTGGTGTGACTGTGTTTGCGTTGCCGAAATACCGCGAAGCTCAGAAGACCACCGCGGAGACCGGCGCTCGAGTCATTCGCCAGGCTGTGCAGGGTTGGCAGGCGACCAACAACGAAATCAGCTGCCCCACGATGAGTCAGCTGGTGCAGGAAAAGCAGTTGGATCCCGGTGCCAACACCAAGGACCCCTGGGGTGAGTCCTACAGCCTGACCTGCACCGAAGACGATGTTGCCGTCATTTCGTCGGGCCCAGACAAGAAGAAGGGCACCAAGGACGACATTCGCGTGCCCAAGGCAACTTCGGAGTCTTCCGAGGAGTAGGCATGCCGCGCCTGCCTTCGATGACTGCAGCCTTGCCGCGCCGGAGTGCGCGCGGGCTCACCCTCGTCGAAGTGCTGGTCGTGGTGGCCCTGATCGCGGTGCTTTCTGGCGCCGTCGTGATCGGCTCTGGGTCGCTGGGGGGCAGCAGGCAGCGTGCAGCAGCGACGCTCATCGTGGCCGGTGTTCGCTTGGGCATCACTCGAGCCAACACGACGGGTCGCCCCGTGCGCATGGTCTTCGATCTCAAGGACGACCGTGTGCATCTGGAGGAGAGCGCGAGCCGGGTCATGCTCAGGGAGAAGGAAGAGGACAACACCGGCGGCGGCGCCGAGGCCACCACCGAGGCGGAGAAGGCCAGTCGCGCCGAGGCGGATCGGATCCTCAAAGGGCCCCGGGCGCCCCGCGCCAAGTTTTCTCCCGTCAAGCAGTTCGGTTTTGACGGTGACGAAGGCCAAGGGCGCGAGCTCGGCTCTGGTATCGAGTTTGCGGAAGTGCAGACTGAGCACGACGAAGTGCCCCGCAAGGAAGGGCGCGCCTACCTTTTCTTCTTTCCCGGAGGCGGTACCGAGCGCGCCGCGATTCATGTGCGGCAAAAGGGCGAGCGAGAAGGTATCACCATCTTGGTGAGTCCGCTCACGGGGCGCGCCAAGATCGTCCGCGGTGCGGTCGCTTTGGAGGAGCCGAGAATGGACGAAGCCTTCGGCGAGCGAGGTGAAGAGTGAGCCGCCTGGCCAACCGACGTCGAGGCTTCACTTTGTTGGAGGTCTTGGTGGCGATTTCCATCTTGGGCATGGGCTTGACGGTCCTGTTGTCGTCCCAGGTTGGTCTTTTCTCCAGCGCCAAGCGCGCACAGAACCTGAGCGTCGCCACGGGGCTCGCCCGCTGCAAGATGGCCGAGGCAGAGTTGAAGCTGACCCAGGAAGGCTACCCGCTCATCGATCAGAATGACGAAGGCCGCTGCTGTGAGGACGAGGATACGGAGGGCTTCAGCTGTCGCTGGAAGATCGAAACCATCAAACTGCCGGAGCCGAAGGGGCTTTCAGACCCAACCGGGGATGGGGACCTGGATGATCAGAGCGGCCTTGGCACCCTGGGCGCGCTGCAGAGCATCCAAGCTGGGGGCGCATCCGCACTCAAAGGTGATGGTGGCATCGCTGGACTTTCGGGATTGCTGGAAGGCGCGGCTGCCGGCGGTGGCGTGCAGGGCATGGCGCCCTTGGTGATGGGACTAGTTTATCCATCTCTCAAACCCATGCTGGAGGCGAGCATCCGCAAAGTCAGTGTGAGCGTCGTGTGGAAAGAGGGCTCCAAGGAGCGAGATTTTTCCATCACTCAGTACATCACGAACCCGCAACAGGGCGGCCTGGATCCCAACGCAGCTCAAGGCCTCGAAGAGATGGGAGATGCGCTTCAGCCATGAGTACCCCGGCGCGCCTGAAGTCGTGCGGCGAACGGTCCCGCCTCGAGCAAGGACTGGCGGCCGTATGTCTCCGTCAGTCGCGTGTAAGCCTGCGAGGCTTCACCCTAGTGGAGCTACTCGTCGCCATTGCGGTCTTGGCGATGATCTCCGTCCTGATCTACTCGACCTTCGCCGGCATGAAGCGCAGCAAGGAGGGCCTGCAGCGAGTGAACGATCGCTATCGGGAGGGGCGCCTGGCCATGTCACGCATCTCCCGCGAACTCTCGAGCGCCTTCGTGTCGATGCATTTGCCCATCGACCAGGCTCTGGCGCCCAACCGCACGGCGTTCATTGGCAAGACCGGCAGCCCCGCGGACCGAGTCGACTTCACGTCATTCGCGCACTTGCGCATCGATCGCAACGCTCACGAATCGGACCAAGCGGAGATAGGTTTCTTCGGGTCCCCGGACCCGAAGAAAGACGGTGTGACGGATCTGGTGCGTCGCCTATCGACCAGCATTGATGGCGACCCCGGGCGCGGGGGGCGTATCGATGTCCTTGCCACGGACATTGATCTCTTCGACTTGGAGTACTTGGACCCGTTGACCGGGCAATGGACCGAGACCTGGGACACCAGTCAAGCGATTGGCCAGAAAGACCGCCTACCCTTGCAGGTGCGGGTCATTCTCGTGCTCAACGGTGGCGCTCGCAAGTCTGCGGGTCGCGGCAAGCAACCATTGCGCTTCACGACCAAGGTCGTGATGCCCATGCAGCGGGCTCTGACCTTCGCGACTCAATAATGAAAAACCTGGCCCAAATCCTGATCCGCGCGCGCGCCCGACAAACCTCGGCGGCGCTGCGTCAGCGACGGCGCAGGCGGCGCAGCCGCCAGCGCGGCGTTGCGCTGATCATGGTGTTGGGGGCACTCACGATTCTGGCCGTGATGCTGGCTGAGTTTCAGGACGAAACCAGCGCAGAGCTGGGCAGCGCGCTGTCCCACCGCGATGCGGTGAAGGCAGAATACGCCGCACGAAGTGCGGTCAACCTTTCGCGCTTGCTGATTGCCAGCGAGCCGACGATTCGCAAAGCCATGGCGCCCCTCTTCCTGCTCATGAGGCGAGGGCCGCCGCAGATCCCGGTATGGGAGTTCTCGGACCGTGTACTCGGCGCTTTCAACGACGAGAAGGGCACGGAAGCGTTCAAGGCACTGGCGGGCGTGGATATCGAAGAGGGGGAGCACCTCGGTTTCGATGGCGCCGGCTTCGAGGTGCGCGTCGTCGACGAGGACTCCAAGATCAATCTGAACGTGGCGGCTCGAGGCGATGCCTTTAGCCAGGCGCGATTGGCGCAGCAGCTGATCGGGCTCTTGGCAGGGCCTCAAAACGATCCGCTGTTCGAAAACCGTGACAGCGACGGTCAATTCTCGGATCGCCAAACCATCTGCGGCGCGATCGTGGATTGGGTCGATTCGGACCAAGACGCCTACGTCTGCGACCCCCACTCGGGCACCGCCCAGCAGGCCGGTGCCGAGGATTCCTTCTACCAGCTGCTGAAAAAGCCCTACAAACGCAAGAACGCTGCCTTCGACAGCTTGGAAGAGCTACACATGATTCGCGGCGTCGGAGACGACTTTTGGGCCACGTTCATCGATCCAGAGCCCGACAAGCCTGAGAAGCGCGTTGTCACGGTTTGGGGGCAGGGCAAGATCAACGTCAACACCGCGAACGGTCAGGCCATCTATTCGGTAGTGTGTGGAGCTGCAGATCTACCTAAATCGCCGTTGTGCACAGACCCCACGCAGGCCGCCACGTTCTTGACCGCAATGACCATGGTCAAGGGCTTCACGGCCGGTGCACCCCTATTCGGCTCGACCAAGGCTTTTCTCAATGCCCTCAAGGGCCGGGGTATGGTCGGAAAGATGCTCGAGACAGTGGGATTGAAGCCAGTCGTTGTCAAAAGTGAGTCAGAGCTGGCCAAGGCGATTACCACCGAAAGCAAGGTGTTCAGCATCTACGCCACCGGCGTGGTCAAGGTGGGGAAGCGAGAGACTCGGGTTCGAGTGCACAGCGTGGTGGACTTCCGGGGAGCGCCCGCGGTCAATCAGAATGCGGGAGCAGCCGGCTTGTTCGCGGCTTTGAATCCCAACAAGCAGCCCCAGCCCACTCCGGAAACGGACGACAAGAGCAACTTGCCCGAGGGCGCGACGGAGTCTGCCATAGCTTCGGCATTTCAACCCGGGCCTGGTGGCACGGTCATCTATTTTCGCATCGACTGAAGGGACGGATAAGGTTCGAGCATGGCACGTTGGGTCGGCATAGACATTCGAGCATCGCATGTGCGCGCGGTATTGCTCCGAACGAGCTACCGCAAGGTCGCCATCGAGCAGATGCTCGAAGTGAGCCTGGCCGAGGTGGAGAACCTCGACGCCGCATTGCGGGCCGTGGCGTTGCCCCTGACACAACAAGGCGAGCCGATCTCCATCGCTGTGGAAGGTGAACAGGCCTTCGTTCATCGCCTGACCCTGCCGGCGACCGCCCTCAAGCAGCTCGAGGAGGTGCTGCCCTTCGAGATCGAAGCCAACGTGCCGGTCTCATTGGATGATCTCGTATACGATCACCGATTGCTGCGCCGCCGCAACCCGAAAGCTGAGCAAGTCGTGGTCATGGCGGCGGCCGCGCGGACCGAGCACGTCCGCGCACGTGTCGAGCAGATCAAAACCACCCTGGGTCAGGAGCCCGAACGCGTCGGGGTTGGCACCCTGCCGCTGTCGAACCTGGCGTCGCTATGTCCGGAGTTGGCCGTCCCGGGTCCCGTCGGCGTACTCGATCTAGGAGGCAATCGCACCGAGGTGGTCCTGCTTAGTCACGGCGAGCCGGTGTTCGCCCGAACGCTGAGCCGCGGCGTGGCTGGCTTGCCCGAAAGCGCTTCGGCTCTGGCGGCCGAGCTGCGGCAGACATTCGTGGCCTGGCTAGCGCATGGCGGCGATCCGGTGGAAGCCGTATTTCTGGTCGGCGCCGGAGCCCACGCGCCTGGCGCGGAGAACTACCTGGCCCACGAACTCGGCATCGTCGTCCGGCAGTTGCCGGCCTTGAATCTGGACGGCGTGACGCCAGATCAGGCGGCAAACGTCCCCCGCTTTGCCAAGGCCATCGCGCTGGCACTTGGCGTGGCGGGTCGCGGCCACGATCTGGACATGCGCAAGGGGGCGCTGTCGTTCCAGCGCGGCTTTGGGTTCTTGAAAGAGAAAATCCCGCTCCTGACGGGTTTGGCCGCAGCGGTGCTGATCAGCTTCATGTTTGCGACCTGGGCAGAGATGCGTGCGCTATCTCGGGACGAAGAGACCTTGACCAAAGCCTTGAGTGCCTTGTCCAAGGAAGTGCTCGGCCAACCAGCGGAAACTGCGGAAGAGGCCCAGGATGCCCTCAACCGCGCCAAGGGGTTGGCGGAGAAGGACCCGATGCCGCACATGGACGCCTACGACGCCATCGTGGAGCTGTCCAAGGCCGTGCCCATGAGCATCACGCACGACATCGAGGAATTCGACATGCAGCGCGGGCACTTGATGGTGAAAGGTGTCGTGAGTTCGAAGCAAGACGCGCAGCAGATCGCTACCGCGATGAAGGAAGTCAAGTGCTTCGAGGACGTCAAGATTGCGAAGGTGACCCAGGTCGTGAACAGCGACCGACAAAAATACGTCTTGGAACTCGACGTGCGCTGCCCTGAGGACGCGAAGAAGAAGAAAGGCAGCGGCGATGCACCGAAAGAGGAGTCGAAATGAGCCTCTCTGAACGCATCGATCGCCTCGAACCTCGCGAGCGGCGCCTGCTTGGGATATTCGCTGTCGTCGCGGCCGTGCTCATCGTGGTTTTGATTCCCGTGAGCGTGACGGCCTTCCTGAGCAGCCAGCGGTCTGACGTCGAAGATCTGAAGGTGGCCATCAACGACATTCAAGCTGGGCGCGGTCAGGTCGAACGGCGTGCTGAGGCCAAGAAGGCCGTGCTCGAGCGCTATCGCCGGAAGGCGCCCCACCTTGCGGGCTTCCTGGAAAAGCACGGCAAGCAGGCTAAGCTCGAAATCCCCGAGAGCCAAGACCGCGCCATGGTGCCTCATGGCAAGAAGTACGAAGAACGGTCGACCAAGATCGTGTTCCGCAAGGTGGGCATGCTCAACCTGGTCACGTTCATGGAGAGCGTGGAGCAGAGCGGGCACCCCATCAGCATCTCCAAGCTGAACATCCGCAAGCGAGGCACGGAACAAGATAGCTACGACGTGGAGATGGTGGTTAGCGCGTTCGATCGCAAAGCCGACAAGAAGAAGTCCGGTAGTGACGAATCAGACGAGGGCGCCGGGAAATGAACGCGCGCGTCAAGAAAGTCCTGATCGGCGCGGCCTATCCGCTGTTCTACCTCACGGTCTTCATCCTATTTTGCGTCGCGACCTTTCCCTACGGCCGCCTAAAGGACCGCATCGAGGCCGAGTTCAACGCTCGCCAGCCCGCCGGCAGCGGCACCCGCCTAGCGATCGAAGACGTGTCCGGCTACTTCATCAGCGGAATCGAGGCCGACAACGTAACGTTGACCACGCCTCAGCCGCCGGGCCCAGACGGAAAAGCCGTGGACCCGAAGGTCGTGACCATCGAGCACGTCCATGCTCGCGTATCCATTCTTCGCCTATTGGTTGGTACTACCCACGTGAACTTCGGCGCGGACGCTTTTGGCGGCGAGCTTTCGGGCTTTACCTCGGACGCGGGCGGCGACCGTAGTTTTGAAGTGGAGCTCGATGGCGTCGACGTTGGCGCTCTGCCGATGATGGCCCAGGCGGTGGGCCTGCCCATGACCGGAGCCCTCAGTGGGACGGTCGAGTTTCAGCTTCCCGAGAGCAAGCTGGCGAAGGCGGATGGCAAGATCGATTTGGCCATTAACGGCCTTTCGGTCGGCGATGGCAAAGCCAAGATCCGGAATACCATTGCTCTGCCAAAGCTGGCGGCGGGCGATCTCGCTTTCGTTGCCGAGTCCAAAGAGGGGCGCCTCAAGGTCGAAAAACTGAACACCAAGGGCAGGGATCTGGAGCTGATCGCTGACGGCAATATTCGACTTCGAGATCCCTTCGAGCAGAGTCTGGCTGAGCTCTCGCTGCGCTTCACCTTCACCGATACTTACAAGACCAAGAACGACATCACCCGAGGACTCTTCGGCGCACCGGATTCCAAGATGCCTGGCCTGTTCGACCTCGATCCGAAGAACAAGCGAGCCAAACGCCCGGACGGCTTCTACGCCTGGCGAATCACCGGTCCTCTCACCCGCATCAACGCCGACCCGATTTCCTCGACCGGTCCGGGCTCCCGGGGCCTCAGCCCTGCCGCGCGCGGTACGCGCGGGCTTTCGCCTCGGCGTTGAGCGGGCCATCCCCAACCCAGTGCCACCGTGTGCGGCGAAAGCCCCGGGTGGCGGCCTCTTGGCAGCGTCAGTGAGTGAACATTAGAGTCATGGCGGGTGGCCATGGGGCGCAGGATCTCAAAGTACAGTGGCGTCTATCAGATCCGATCTGGAAGCCGGAAGGGTAGCTTCAAGGCGACGTTCAAGCTCGGGGAGCGATACCATACCGCAGGGACTTGGCTCGAAGAGCGAAGCGCCGCGCTGGCTCACGATCGGTTAGTCTTGTTCCTTCAGGCATCGCGGCGCCTCAACTTTCCGAAGCGCGCCAAAAAGCTGGGGCCGGCATCGGACGTCGAATTGGCGAGGCTCGCGCGGTTGGAGTACCGGCGTGCGCTGGGCAGAAGCCCGTTGGAAGGTGTAAGCAACAAGCTGACTGGCTTCCGGGCGGGAGCGTTCATGGCAACGTTGACGCACAACGGAAAGACCACATCCGTGGGGACCTGGCCCACCCAGCGTGAGGCGGCGATTGCTCGGGACCGAGCGCTGCTTGGGATCGGCGTGCACGACGTGCCGCTGCATTTTCCCCGCGAGGCGAAGAAGCTCGGCGGCGCGACGGTTGCGGAACTGCGGCGCCTCGCGAGGCTTCGACACCAAGAGTTGACTGAGAGCAGCAGTCTGTACTGGGGCGTACGGTGGGAGACCGAGCGTCGGGCGTGGGTCGCCCAGACCTTTGTCGACAACAAGCTGAAACACATCGGCTATTTCCACGATGAGAAGCGAGCCGCTCTGCTTCGCGACCGAGTCGAGAAGTGGCGCAGTGGCAAGAAGGCTCGCTTGAACTTCCCGAAAGAGGCGGGAGGTCCGCTTTCCCTCGAGCAAGCGCGACGCGTGGCTCGGCAAGAGTTCAAGGGACGAACCAGCAGCCGACATGATGGCGTGTACCTGATGGCTCCCGACGGCGCTTTGCCATGGGCCGCCACGTTGACCATGCGAGTCCGCGGTCGTCGGACCACGATATTCCTAGGCAAATGGCATTCTGAGACGGAGGCGGCTCGGGCGCACGATCGAGCCGCGTTGTTCTATCTAGGGGAGTCGCCGCAGCGCGTGCGCTTGAACTTTCCGGAACAACGCAGCGAACTCGAAGCCACAGACGCGGCCAGCCTCGTTGCCGAAGCGCGCGCGATCTTCAAGGCACAGACGTCCAGTCGCTTCCGCGGTGTCACTTTGTTTCGGCGCGACAACGTGTGGATTGCGATGTTCAAGTACCAGGGCAAGGTGTTCCGCTCTCGCCATCGCGACGAAGAGGCCGCTGCTCGTTGGTACGATGCCCGCGCGATCCGGCATCTGGGTGATTCCGCGTGCCTCAACTTTCACCCGACAACGGGTGAAGAGCTATGTGGCAAGCGCTTGGGGGGCCCTCTGGTCGCACACGGCTCGAAGCAGGGCGCGGGCCTGCGCAAAGCGCGGCGGCAACGAATTGCGCGGGGTCGCAAGGCGTAACCAACCGGGCAAGGAGTGCCGTCGACGCCGAGGCGCCTTGGCGCCGCCACTCCGCGAACGCTAGAGTCGCCGCCCGTGGCAGCTAGGCGAAGAACCTCACGCTACAACGGCGTTCGAGCCGTCCGTTCCGGCTACCGGAGTGGTAACTTTCGGGCCACATTCAAGTTTGGCGGGCGAACCTTCATCGCTGGGACTTGGCTCAGGGAGCAGAGCGCTGCGCTGGCCCACGACCGGCTAGTTTTGTTCCTTCGGATCCCGCGTGAACTCAACTTTCCGAAGCGCGCGAAGAAGCTGGGTGCGGCCTCGGAGGTTGCGGGTGCCAGAGGGGCGTTCTCCCGACGCGCTCCAACACCGGACGTCACGTGGCATCATGCAGCGGACGAGGGCGTCACACAGCTTGTTCCCCGAGCCCACCATACTGCTCCGGGCGTAGTCCAGGGCACGCTTCATCCTGGCGGACAAGGAGGAACGGAGAGGTGGGGACGATGACACAGAAACGACGACTCCGTGACGTCTTCAGAGAGCTCGGGAACCTCCCTTGGAATCATGTTGTGTATCTTCCACTGGGAACACCCACGTTGAACACGGAGTGTGTTGTGTTGGACCCGGATGATGCGGTCCCTGACCAGGACATTCCCCGAGAAGCTGCGGACCTGAACTTCGAGGAGGGTCTTGGAATGGATGACATCCGTTCGATCCGGGAAAACGCTCACCTCCAGGGCAAGAGGCCCTCCGAGAACGAAATGCTCCAGGCTCTTGTCTACTACCTTGAGAATGATGCCTTTCTGGATTGGACCACGGACGACTAGCTCGGCGTCGAGCCGAAGCACGTGAGACCACAACTTGGCTTCCGAAAACGTCGGATGCTGACGGCGCTCGTGAGCGAAGCGAGCGATGCGGGGACAAGGGCGAGACGTGCGATGCATGAGTACCTCCCGGCCCGCCGGAGCGGCTGGGCCTTGCCCACCCATCGCGCGACCCTGGGGAATCCCCGACGGGGGACGGGATCCGTGACACGCCCAAGGGAGCGCACTCGCCGAGACATCATCAATCAACTCCAACCTGATCCGCCAACAAGTCGGGGCGTGGCGCGCGACCCTGGGGAATTCCCGACGGGGGAGAGCGCGCGCGCTCCCGGCGAGGCCCGGCCGCTGTGGTGGGCAGGACGACAGCCATCGCCCTCGGGGGGTCGGCGGAGCGATGCGAGCTACGAGAGCCTCACTCGACGAGGCGAGGCAGAAGATGCGGAGTGGCAACTGCAGCTCGCAGCGGCTGACGCAGGGCGGTTAGCGTTTCTTGCGCCGCCTCTTGCGCTGATTTCTAGCACGGTGGCGATCGGCTTCGAGCTGCTCGGCACGGGCGAGCCTGGCTCCGGTGATGCGCACAATCTCTCTGAGTTGCTCCGCTTCGGTATTGATTCGAGCTGTCTCGTGCTCGAAACGCAGGAGTTTGATGACATCGGTCTCGTCAGCCGCCGGCAGGGCAGGAAGTCGAGCCAGCGCCTGCTCGGCTTCTTCGATTCGAGCCCGGATGTTGGTGACCCGCGCGATGCGTGCGTGCACGTCCTTGATGGGTTCGGCAAGCTCGCTCTGGAGTTCCTTGTGCAGAGCGATAGCCTTGCTGAGCGACTTCTGCTCAGTAATGAGCTGGCCGACGCCGCCGAAAAACTCGGCAACCATGATCTAGAAGGCCGTCATCAGGGGTTCTTGGCGAAATACTCAACGACACCGCTGCGCAGGTCAATGCTGAGCGGCACCAACAGCAGCGGAGGCAGCCATCAACCGCAAAACGCATCGCGTCGCACACAGCAGCGCGGTCGTTCAAACTCCGTCCCAACGCCCGCGCACCGCCCAAAGCAACGCGGTCGTTCAAACTCCGTCCCAACGCCCGCGCACCGCCCAAAGCAACGCGGTTCGAAATCAAAGACGCAACCCGACGCCCAGGTCCCGCCCAGCCACGCGCAGCGGCGGCTGCCGCGCGGTGTATGGAGTTGCACAAAGCGCATTCGCGCGCGCAGGCGCCGCGAGCATGGCTAAGGGTGGGGACCGGCGAGGTGGCGCCAACGTTGCGTTCGCGATGTCGTTGTTTCGTTCGCGACGGGCGTCGCCGAGACGGAGGGGGGGCACCCCCACCCCTAATGCAACCCGTGCATCCAACGCTTCAACATCGGTGACAAGAGCAACACGATGACGCCCGCAGCGACGGGAGCAATCACCAGCACTAGATAGAAATCGGCCTTGCCGCCCAGCCAAGTGAACACGGCGCCTTGCTCAATCTTGCTCGAGTAAGCAAAGAGCAGCCCCGCGACCAGGTTCGAGACCGCGTTAGAGGTGAACCACACGCCCATCATCAAAGACCGATACTTCAACGGGGCGAGCTTGGTCACCATCGAGAGCCCGACTGGCGACAGGCACAACTCGCCGAAGGTGTGGAAGGTGTAGGCCAAGAGCAGCCATTGCGCCGCTGCTTTTCCGCCGTCCTGGACTTTGAGCCCGGCGATCACCATGAATACGAAGCCGAAGCCGAGCAGAATCAATCCCAAGCCGAACTTGGTCGGTGTTCGAGGGTGGTAGCCCTTCTTGTCCAGCCAGGTCCAGCCCCAGGCGAAGACCGGCGCAAAGAGCACGATCACGGCTGGGTTGACGGACTGGTACCAGGTCGCAGGGAACTCGAAACCGAACATCATCCGGTCCGTGCTCTCCTTGGCGAAGACGTTCATGCTGCTGCCGGCCTGCTCAAAGGCAGCCCAGAAGAAGATCACGAATACCGCCAGCACCAGAATCACACCGATGCGGTGCCAATTCACCTTGCTCATCGGGCGCATGAGCAGATCGCTGACCTTGGCCGTTCTGCGCTCGGTATCCCCGCAATCCGGGCACTTCTCGCCCTCGGGTAGTTCGCCGAGCATAAGCAGGCACTTCTTGCACACCAGCTCTTCGGGCTCTTCCGCGTCGCTGGCTTCGCAATGCGCGAGGGCTTCTTTTGGGGATAGTCCGATTGCGCCGAGGTATTTGGGGCGCAGGAATTGATAGATGACCAGGCCCAACACCATGCCGACGCCGGCAGAGCCGAAACCGTAGTGCCAGCCGATCTTCTCGCCCAGGGTCCCGGCCACGACACCGCTGAGGAAAGCGCCGACGTTGATCCCCATGTAGAAGATGGTGAAGCCCGAGTCTCTGCGTGGATCGTCTTCGCTGTATAGCTGGCCGACCATGACCGAGACACACGGTTTGAAGAAGCCGGTGCCGATGACGATCAAGGCCAGGCCAAGTATGAAGGTGCCTATGGCAGTCGTGCCGTGGCCGAAGAGTTCGGTTAGCGCCAGCGTGAAGTGGCCGGCGGCGATGATCCAACCTCCTACGACCATCGAACGGTGTGTGCCCAAGAGGCGGTCGGCGATCCAGCCGCCTGCCACTGGCGTCAGGTAGACGCAGGCCGTGTAGATGCCGTATAGCTTGCCGGCTCCGTCGTTGGTCCAGCCAAGGCCCGGGTTGTCGGCGTCGATCTTGGCGGTCAGATAGAGCACCAACAGCGCGCGCATCCCGTAGTAGCTGAAGCGCTCCCACATCTCGGTGATGAAGAGGACCCAAAGGCCGCTGGGGTGGCCGTGGCGGCCCGGCGCGGCGTCGGCTGTGACGGTAGTCATCGGTGACCGCGGGTGTATCAGCGCTGGCGCCGGGATTGGAAGCCTGGATTTGCGGGCTTTTGCGCGTTGGCCCTGGGAGCCCGAGATGAACGTCCCTTTCGGGACGCGGTATGGGCTTTGGACGCCGGATTTGCTGCCGTCGTGCCGCCCTTGGCAACGCTAGATCACGAGCCTAGGCTGCCGCGCCGCCCCCGGGGCGGCAGGAGGATGACGAGTGGCAGACGTGGAAGAGGGCGAGAACACAGCGGAACGACCTGAGCAAGACGCAGCGGGTGATGAGGACATCAACGGGCTGGCGGACGTCAAACAGCTCGGGCTGTGGGCGTCCATCGCCACTCTTGGATATGTGTTCTGGGTCGTTGGCGGCATGGAGCTCGTCGAGCGTTGCGCCTACTACGGTGTGCGCGCGGTCTCGGGGCTGTACGCCACCGCGCCGCGCTCCGAAGGTGGTTTGGGCATCGACGAAGACGCATTGGGCACCATCTTCATGGCTTGGGCGCTGGTTCAGTCGCTGCTGCCAGTGTTCACCGGGGGCTTGTCCGACCGCTACGGCTACAAGGAGACCATTTTCTTATCGACGGTGCTCAAGATCGCCGGCTATCTGATCATGGCGCTGTACGGCACGCACCTGGGGTTTTTCCTGGGCGCGATGGTGCTCGCGACGGGCACGGCCATCTTCAAGCCCGGCATCCAGGGCACCCTCGTCAACGCAACCCGCCGTGACAACAGCTCCATGGCCTGGGGCGTGTTCTATCAAACCGTCAACATCGGTGGCTGGTTGGGCCCGCTGGTGGCTGCGTACTTCCGCGAGCGCTGGGGCTGGCACATGGTGTTCTACGTGTGCTCAGGCATCATCTGCCTAAACTTCCTGCTCCTGCTCACCTACAAGGAGCCCAAGAAGGATGTTCGGCTGGAGCGAGCCAAGCTGATCAAAGCCGGCAAAGTCCGGCAAGAGAGCTTGTGGAAGGAGTCGCTTCAGGAGCTGAAAAAGACGCACGTTTGGCTGTATCTGGCCATCCTTTCCGGCTTCTGGTTCATGTTCAACGCCCTGTTCGATGTGCTGCCGCTGCACATTCGTGACTGGGTCGATACTCAGTCCCTCGTGACGACCCTGTTCGGTGCGGATGGCACGACCAGCGGAGCTGCCAAGTTCTTCCTCGGCATGAACGAGACCGGCACGGCGATCAAGCCCGAGGGCATGGTGAACCTCAATGCGGGTCTGATCATGATCACCTGCTTCTTCTTTGCGTGGGTCAGTGGCCGCATGCGCGCGACCACGAGCATGGTCGTGGGCACGATGCTTTCGAGCACCGCGCTGGTGCTGGCTGGCTACACGACGCTTGGGATCTTTGCCGCGGCATCCATCGTGGTGTTCAGCATCGGGGAGATGCTGGCCAGCCCGAAGTCATCGGAGTTCATCGGCAACTTCGCGCCCGCGGACAAAAAGGCCATGTACCTTGGCTTTTCGCAGATCCCCTTGGCCATCGGTTGGACCTTGGAGGGCAAGCTCGGCGCGTCCTTGTATGGCTACTTCGGCTCCAAAGAGAAGTTTGCGCGCGAGATGCTGCTCGAGCGCGGCATGCCCCAAGCCGAGGTCGACAAGGTGCCCAAGCGTGAAGCCTTCAAAGCACTCGTGGACTACACCAAAGAAACCCCGGAAGCGTTGACCCGCACGCTCCACGACGCCCATAATATCGAAACAGCGTGGCTGATTTTCGCGTTCGTGGGCGTTCTGAGCGCCCTATTCATCTACCTTTACGGGCGCTGGGTGCTGACGCTGGTGAAGAAGTAGCCCGGGTCACGAAGTCCGTGCCGGTGCCTTCTACGGGAAGCACCTGCGCCTCCAGGTGGTCGAGGCAGCAGATGTCGCTGGGCTGCCATCCTGGTGGGGTTGCGATCTTGAGGGCGGCTGGCGCTCAGTGCGCCTCGTGGACAAGCCCGACGGCGCTCAGGAATCGACGGCGATCTTGAGCTTCTGACGAATCTGGAAGTAGGGCTCACTGACGCCGAAGAGTACGAGCTCCTTCAGCCGCTCTTGCCCGCCCACGACGCTCGAGGCCTCGTCGGATGCCTTGATGATCTCGGCCGCAGTTTCCAAATCGTGGGCGAGGACGAAGCCTGCGCGGTCCGCCGTGAGGTCTACGCCCGCCATCCAACGCTTCAGATCCAGGGCGGCGCCGGACTGCAGCAACTTGCTCACGATCCGTGCGAGCTGATCGCGACCCGCGCCCTGCAGGTTGGCTTCGAGGGCGGCGTAGGCTTCGTTCACGGGCCCTTCGAGCTCTGCGGCGATCGGGAATTGCGGAGCGATCATCTTGATCGCTGCGAATAGCCAGGATTTCAGACCGGTGCCGCTAGGCACGATCTGACGCACATACAGTCCCGGGCGGTAGTACGAGAGGTGCCGGCCGGCGATGAAAGCGGCTGCCTGAGGCGGTACGTCTGCCGCCAACGCCGCCATGCCCAAGACCAACCCGGGGCGATAGGAGTGCAAGAAGGAAAGCCCGCCGGGGTCGTTCGTATTCTGGAACGTGGGGGGCGGCTCCATGCCGAACACGCCTGCGGAGTAATACAGGGTTTGGCTCATGGGGTAGGGGTGCCGCGTCAGGTCGATCGCGTAGCGTGGGTCGTAGCCCAGCTGCTCGAAAGCCTGCCCTCGCGCCGCCAATATTGCTGGCTCGATCAACGCGAACACGCTGGTCAGCAGCGGGTCGGCCCCGGGGTGCATCAAAAGCGTGATCCAGTCTTCGTCCGAAAGCGCCTCTGCGGCGGGTGCCGCGGATTCGGCGCGCATGCGCTTGTAGAAGCGCTCTTCGTCGGGCTCGGCCAGGTTGAGCACGCACAGCGCCTGACACAAGTTCCAGGCGGCGTCGGCGCGCTTCACTTCCGTGTAAAGCTTCCGCAACAGCTTGTAGGATTCCGGCCGATACGGATTCTGTCGCATCAGCGCCTGCTGCGCTGTGACGGCCTTGTCCAGGTACTTCTCCGGGTTGCGAGCGTAGAGTTCACCCAGGTGCTCCGCGCGTGCCCGGTTTTCGGGCTCCAGGGTCTGCACGGCTTCCAGGGCGTCGATGGCGCGGTCCGGCCAATTGAGGTGCTTTTCGTAGAGTTCAGCCAACTCGATGAAGGTCTCCAACATGACCTTCTTGTCCTTTGCCGCGGTGGCCGCTTCGAGCTTGCGCTGCAGGAGCTTCTCCACGCCCCGGTGGTCGCCTTTGTCCTTGCGTAGCTCGATGGCTTCGCCGAGAGCCTTGTCGGCCTTGGGATCGAGTTCCAAGACTCGAGCGTAGAACTCCAGAGCGCGGTCCACGTCGCCCATCTGGCGAGCGCACACGATGGCAGCAGTCTGCAGGTACTTCGCCCGCTGCTTGGGCTCCTCGACGAAATCCGCGAGCCGCAGGACGACGTCCACCAGTTTGCTCCAGTCTTTTTCCTCGCTGTACAGTTGCATCAGCTTAGTCAGCAGCCGGCGATCTTCAGGTTTCTCTTCCAGGGCAGCGACGTAGCTCTTGGTGGCGCGGGTCTTGTCCTTGAGTTGCTCCGACGCGATGTCGCCGATTTCGAGCAACAGGTCCGCTCGTTTGTCGCCCTCCGCAATGTCCAGGTGGCGCGTTTTGATCTTGATGGCGCCTTCCCAGTCGCCCTTGCCGGCGCGAACCCCCGCCAGGGATTCCAAAGGCAGCGTGGCCGATGGGTCTTGATCGATGGCCTCTTCCAGGGCTTTTTCGGCCTCATCCCAGCGCTCGCTCTTGCGCAGGGCCTCGCCGTATCGGGCCAGCGCAACCGCCTTGTCTTTGGCGGTGAGCAGCTTGCCGAAACGTTCGAGGTAGTCCTTGTACAGGTCCACGGCGCGTGCAGGTGAGCCATGCTCGAAGGTGACCTGCGCGACGCGTCCAAACGCTTCCACATCCTCAGGCGCGATCCGGAGCAGGGTGTCCATCGGCGCGAGAGCGGCCTCGGTGGAGCCGGTCTGCGTCAGGGAGTCCACGTAGCGGACAAGCACACGCACCGCATCTTTCTGCTCGAGGCTTTCCGCACGCCCGGCCAAGGCGCCGAAGTGCTTTGCGGCTTCCAGGTGTCGGCCCGCCTCGAAGGCGAGATCCCCGAGGACCATCAATCCGCGAATGTTGGTTGGATCGTAGGAGATGGCGCGCTTGGCGGCCTCTTCCGACTTTTTTGGATCCTTCAGCTCGTCCCGCAGCAACAAGGCGAGTTCGCCGGCGAGTTTGCCCTTGGCGCGATCTCCTTCCGTGCGGTCCAGCTCGTGTTCGATCAATTTGATCGCGGCATTGACGTCGCCTCGGGCGAGGTAGGCGCCGCGTAGAGACGAGGACACGCCGGCATCGCCGGGTTTGGCGTCCAAGGCCAGCTTGTAGCGCTCGATGGCGCCATCCCGATCCCCGCGGCCTTCTAGCAGCTTGGCCGCCCGCAAATACTGCTCCGCCTTGGCTTCGGGCGTGCCCGCCTTGTCAGCGAGAGCGTCGATGGCGGACAGTGCCGCATCCGCGTCGCCCGCGGTTTCCCGCAATCGCGCGAGAGCCTCCAGAGCTCCCGCGTGCTCCGGGTCAATCTCGAGCGCCTTTTCGTAAGCGACGGTGGCGCGGTCCGAGGCGCCGATTTGCTCCATGAGCACGCGGCCCAGGGCGAGGGTTAGCTCCATCTGGTGAGCGGGCTCAGCGGAAAGCTTTATCTGCCGCTCGTATAGGTTCGCGACGTCTTCCCAGCGGTCCAGAGCGCGGTAGTGGCGGACCAACGCCGTTAGTGCACCCTCGTGAGCCGAGTCGATCTCCAGGATGGCTTCCCAAGCTGCGGCAGCCTGCTCGTGGTTAAGGAACTCCTCGTCCTGGATCCCGGCGACGCGCTCCCAAAGCGTGATTTTCTGTCGCGGTGTGGCGGCAAGTTGGATCTGTTTTTCCAGATTGACCGCCAGGTCCTGGAAGCGTCCCATCTTTGCCAGCACCCGGTCCGCGCCGCGGAGGGCGTCCAGGTTGTTCTCGTCGATTGCGAGCACCGAGTCGTAGCGACGCAGAGCCTCCGCATCGTCGTTCAGGCGGGTCTCGTAGATTTCTGCCAGGTGGCATAGGACTCGGGAGCGGTCGTCGCCTCGGGATGCATCCGCGCGTCGTTCGAGGAGCTTGACGTACTCCGCGAAGTCTCCGCTGCGTTCGTAGATCTTTGCCAGCGCCTCACTCGCGCGCTCGTGACCCGGGTCTTCCGCCAAGACTTGCTGATACAAATCCCGGGCGCGCCCCGCGTCGCTCATCTGCACTTCCAAGATCTCGGCGGCTTCGGAACGGAAGTCTCGGCCGCGCTCGGGCGTCGGCGCCGCATCCGCGCGTCGGGTGAGAACCAGTACCAGTTCCGGCCACTGCTGCGCCTTGCGGTAGATCTGAGTCATTCCCTCCAGGGCTTCGTCGTTGGCGGGGTCGGTGCCAATTACCGCTTGATAGCAAGGAAGCGCCAAATCCAGGCGCGTGACCCGATCGGCGTACCAGCGTCCCATTCGGTTGAAGAGTGCGTTCTTGCTCTCCTGGGCGACATCCTCTTGCAGCGTTGCCTCGGCGCAGGTGGAGAGTACTTCGTTCCAAGTCTCCGGCGTGTCGGCCAAGCGCTCGATTTCATCGGCGTAGCTGCTCTCCTGGGGGTCCTCGCTGAAGGCCTGGGTGTAGGCCACCAAGGCCTGCTCCTTGTCATCCAGCTCGGACACGTACAGGTGGCCAATCTCGGCAAAGGCACGTGCGCGCTCGCCATGGCTCTCGGCTTTCTCGCTGCGGGTCAGCAGCATCTCGACCAGCTCCTCGAACTTGCCGAGCTGCTTGCGTACGTCCTCCAGCGCAGTCAGAGCGATTTCGTCACTGGGATCGAGCTCCACGAGCAGTGCGTAGGCTTGCTCGGCCTTGTCCGCGTCCTTGGCGGCGTGTTCGTACAGGCGCGCCGCCCGGAACAGCAGACTCTTTCTCGCTTCCCGCTTTTCTTTGCCTTCGGCAACGTCGAGGGTGTCTGCCGCGGACGAAAAGGCTTCGGCCACCTTGGCTGCATCGGCGCCTTCTTCGACTGCCGCTTCCAGGGCCACCGCCGCGTCGTCGTCTGCGGGATCCCCCATCAGGTTGCGGATCCGGGACTCCAAGTCCGCGTCGGAGATCTTCTTCTCCTTTCGCTGGACCGAAGCGCGACCCATGATTTCCAAAGCCTCGAGGAGCGCTTTTGCGTCCTTCGGGCGCTTCTCCGGGTCCTTGTCCAGCATGGTCTGAACCCACTCGTCGATGTCTTTCGTGACCCAGCCTCGGGGAGCGACACTGCTGGGTGCTGGCGGCGCTTCCGTGAGGTGGCCAATGGCGGCTTTGATGGCTGTGCCGTCGCCAAACAAGGGCTTGCCGGTCAGCATCTCGAAGAGGAGCGCGCCAAAGGAGTAGACGTCGCTCTGCGGTGATGACGCCATGCCGCGGATCTGCTCCGGGGCAACGCTTTTGGGCGAGCCGACGGTTGAAAACAGCTCGTTCTGGCCGTTGGCGCTGACCTTGGCCCGGGCCCGCAAGCGATCCGAACCTGCGTCCAGAAGCACCAGGTTCTGGCTGCCATCGGGCTTGCGGAACACGATCACGTTTTCGAGCCGTAGGTCGCCGTGGGACAGGCGCCGGTCGTGAATCGCACCCAAGGCGTCGAGCATGGCCTTGAGCAGGGGACGGGCTTCGTTGATGTGCATCGGCCCGGTTCGCGCGATGCGCACCGCCAAGGGTTGTCCGTCCACGTAGGCGTGGCTCACGGCCACGCGTTCATCGACTACACCCGCGTGAGCCTGCTTCGGTAAGCTGGCGTGTTCGATGGTGCCCACCAATCGGCTGACGGTAAGGAACCGATGTAGACCACGCAGGTCTCGAGTTGCTTCACGTCGCAACACCTTCACGCGAAAGTCGGCGTCACCTTGCCGCGCAAGGTAGGAAATCCCCAGTCGCCCCTCGCCCAGCTTGCGCACGATGGTGAAGTCGCCGAGGATTGCGCCGCTACGGAGTTCCTCGTCAAAGGGCAACCCGTTGACTCGGATCTGCCCAATCTTGGGGTTCACTTCCGACTTGGATGCCAGCATCGCGTCGCACAGTGCCTCGACTGCATCCACCTCAGCGCAATGATCCGTGAGCGCTTTCGCGAACGAGCCCTTGGCCGCGGTGCCCCCAACTTCTTCCGGGTCGAAACCGAGCACGTTGCGGGACATCTGCAGTAGCTCTTCGAGTTCGAAGAGGCGCTCTAATTCGGCGCGAAGTATCTCGATGGACATGGTGTTCGCTCGGTTCTTCTTGATGGAATGGTCTGCGCGGAAACGACGACGGTTTTTCGAGGATTTGCCCGAATAACGGTCACTCCAGGGGCCCCGCGCCGAAGGGGCTCGCATGATAGCCAAACGCCGGGCCGATTCCATACCGCTTCGGGGTCCCGGGTCACAATGTCTATCTATATGAAATAATTGATGTTTTGCGGTCGGTTTTGCGGCGGATTGGGCCGGGCTGCTTGCGGCGTGGCAGGGTGGGGCCGGGATGCGTACCCGAAAGGTGTTGCTGGAGCGTGCCTTGCCCCTGTCCGTGCTGGGGCTCGCGCTGATTTCCGTGCCAGTTTTGATCTTCTCGCCAACGGGGCTGAGCCGGTTGGAGGCGTTGCGAGAAGAGCGGCAAAAAGCGGAACACGAGGTGAGCAAGCTGTCGTCGGATGTCGCGGAATTGCGCGCCGAAGTCGAACGCATCAAGCGGGATCCGGCTGCGGTGGAACGTGTGGCCCGCGATGAGCTCGGTTTGATTCGTCAAACGGAAGTCGTGTTTCAGTTTCGGGAGTAGACTCGCGTAGACTGGATGGGGTCCTTGGAGGACCGCTCCAACTCTGCGAGGTGCGCTGCAGCACCAGCGGGTGAAACCGATATGACCACGGAGCTCGGGAAGAAGCTTTTGCTCGCAGAGCATATCAGCAACCGCACTCTAGAAAGCGCGTTGTTCGATGCGGTGGACAAGCGCATAGCGCTGGTACAAGCCCTTGCTGCCCGGGGTCACGACGTCACCGCCGTGCTGAACGAGGAACTCGCTCGTAGCGATTTGGAGCTTCTCGATTCCGCCAACGTGGATGGGGAACTCGCCAAGCTGTTGCCCGCGGGCTTGTGTCAGCGCTTGCTCGCGTTCCCCATCAGCCGCCACGCGGGCACCGGGGTCGTCAGCGTCGCCTTGGTCGACCCCTTCGACGTGCACGCAGCCCGGGAGCTCTCGTTTCACTTGGATGCGCCTGTGCGCAGGTTCCGCGTCAGCTTGGATCAGTTTTCGGCGGCCTTGGAGCACTGGATCGACGAGCTCGAGGCCGGCTCCGGGGGGCACACGCCAGCATTCGGCACGGTGTTGGCCCGCCGCAAGAGCGTCCCCCCGGTGCGCTTTTCATTGCCGCCCAAGGCGATCACGCCGGTGCCGAAGATCACCGAAAGCGAGCCGCCGCCGTCTCAACCGATCCCATTGGTGAAAAAGACCTTGGAGGCCGCCAAGCGCCGCCGCAAGGACACGAATCCCGGCGTCGGTTCCGCGGCGCGGCCCGCTGTCGATGTGCTCGCGGACGACGAAGGTGAGCCCGTCATCAACTTGTTCCGCAGCAAGCCTCCGCCGCCCATGCACATCGAGCCTGAGGACGAGCCGCCCCCGATCGCGATCTTGGGAGCGCCAGAGGAGGTATTCGAAGCTGCCATGTCCGAGATCGCTCTAGCGGCGGATCCAGAGCGAATCGCTCAGCTCTTGGCTGAGGGCGCGACCAGTGCTGCCGGTGCCGCCGTAGTATTAGCCGTGCGTCCCAAACGCTTCCTGGGGCGTTCCCTCGCTGGAGCGGCGAATCCGGGCATGCAGGTTCGGGACATTGCCGTGCCGCGTCGGATGTCTCGCGCCTTGGATACGGCCCTTGCTAGTGGCCACTACTTGGGCACCCTGTCCCGAGACGCCGTGCACGCGCCGCTCTCTAGGCTTCTAGGCGACGGCGAGGTGTACGTGACCCCGGTGACGGTGTTTGGCCGTCCGACGCTGGTTTTGGCGCTGGGCCGCCTGCGCAGCAGCTTCGACGCCTCCCATCGCGCGGACCGCCTGGCTGCCCAGGCCCAACAGCGCCTGGAATTCATCGTGGAGCAGAGGAAAGACGCTCCCTAGGCGTTTGCTCGACGGCGATGACGCTTTGTCGCGGGATTTGTTGACTCCGTACCCCCTTATTCGCTACCGGAGGCGCGCGCCGTGGCTACGAAGAAATCGAAAAAGAAAAAGGGGGGCTCCCCCCGTAAGCGTGGCGCAAGCAAGACGTCACCGAAGCCTCGAGCCTCCTCCGGAGGCCGCGGGCGCCGCGGAGGCAAGCGCCGGGACAGCGCCACCCTCGAACTGTTCGAGGAAAAATCCGAGCAAGCCCCCCTGCACGAAATCGCGCAGAGCAAGTACCTGAACTACGCGCTCAGCGTTATCACCAGTCGCGCCCTGCCGGATGTGCGCGATGGGCTCAAGCCGGTGCAGCGTCGCATTCTCTTCACGATGTGGAGGGAGCGCATCACCGCGGAAGCAAAGCATCGCAAGTGCGCCAAGATCGTCGGGGACGTGATGGGCAACTACCACCCTCACGGAGATGCCGCGATCTATGACGCTCTGGTGCGTTTGGCTCAGCCCTTCGCCCTGCGTGTTCCGCTGGTGGAGGGCTCAGGCAACTTCGGCTCCCTCGATGGCGATCCCCCTGCCGCGATGCGTTACACCGAGTGCCGCCTACAGCCCGTGGCTGCGGAGATGCTCGCGGAGTTGTCGCAAGACACGGTGCACTTTCGGCCTAACTACGACGGCACCAAGACCGAGCCGGTCGTCGTACCCTCGCGCTTGCCGAACCTGCTCATCAATGGTGCCACGGGGATCGCGGTCGGCATGGCCACCAACATCCCGCCGCACAATCCCGAAGAGGTATGCCAAGCCGCGGTCCGCCTGCTAGATGCCCTGGTAGCAAAGAAGACCCTGAGCGCTAGAGAACTCGCGCGTACCGTCAAGGGGCCGGATTTCCCAACCGGCGGGCAAATCGTGTCTAGCGCAGAAGATGTGAAGCGCATCTACGAAACCGGCCAGGGCACGTTGAAGTTGCGCGGCACCTGGGAGAAAGGCGCCGTCACCCGCGGCGCCAAAGCCATTGTCATCACGAGTATTCCGTACACGGTCAACAAGAGCCAGCTCATCGAGCGGATCGCCGAAGTCGTGACCTCGCGCAAGATGCCGCTCCTGCTCGACGTCCGCGATGTGTCCGCAGACGATGTGCGCATCGAACTGTCCCTGAAGAAGGACGCCGACGAGCAAAAGGTCCTTGCCTATCTCTTCAAGCACACGCCGCTTCAGATCAACGTCAGCGCGAACCTGACCTGCCTGGTTCCCACGGAGAACCCCGAGGTTGGGCGGCCGGAGCGATTGGACCTCACCAGCATTCTCTGGCACTTCCTTCACTTCCGCCTAGAGGTCGTGACGCGACGCCTGTCCCACGAACTCGCGGCGCTGCAAGCTCGGATTCACATCTTGAAGGGCTTCGCCAAGGTATTCGACGCCCTCGACCAAATCCTGAGAATCATCCGCAAGTCCGAGGGCAAAGCGGACGCAGCCAAGAAGATCATGTCGCGGTTCGATCTAGACGCCGAACAGACCGACGCCATCTTGGAGCTGAAGCTGTACCGCCTGGCGCGTCTGGAAATCCTGGTCATCCAAAAAGAGCTCGCCGCGAAGCAGAAGCGAGCGCGAGAGATCAAAAAGCTCTTGGGGGAGCGCGACAGCAAGGGTCGCTGGGGCATTGTTCGCGCAGAGCTACAGGAGCTGGTGCATGCCTACGCCAAGCGGAACAAGCGGCGCACGTTGATCGAGGAGGCAGGGGAGGAGCCCGAACTCACCGCGGAAGACCTGATCATCGCTGAGGACAACCACGTGCTGTTGACTCGGGACGGGTGGGTCAAACGTCAGAAGGAGATCAAAGATCCCTCGACGACGCGTTTGCGCGAAGGCGACGCGGTGCTGGCCTGTGTGGCTGGCTCCACCCGGGCGACGGTGGTGTTCTTCTCGAGTTTCGGCACGGCCTATACAGCGCGCATTGCCGACATTTCGGCGACGACCGGCTATGGGGCACCGATCCAAAAGCAGTTCAAGCTCAAGGACGGCGAGCGCATCATCGCGATGGCGTCTTTGGACCGGCGAGTCGTCGGCGACCTGAGCGAAAAGCCAGGCTACTTTCCGGAGACCTATGCGGCTGCCGCAACGAGCGACGGCTACGCGCTGTGTTTCGGGCTATCCACCTTGGCAGAACCCAGCACCCGCGCCGGACGGCGCTTCGCACGGCCGAGTAAAGGCGCCCAGGTCGTCGCGGTGAGCACCGTAGCTGGCGACGAAACGCTGATCGGTGTGAGCGCTCAGCGGCGCGCCTTGCTCTGCAGTGTGCAGGACGTGAACTACCTGTCTGGACCCGGCAAGGGCGTGCTTCTGATCAAGCTCGGAAAGAACGACCGCCTGATCGGATTCAAAGCGGCGAGCAGTGACCGAGACGCCATCATCGTCAAGACCAGCATGGGCGGTGAGCAGCGCATTGGCGCGGGCAAGTACGAGCTCTCCGCGCGGGGTGGCAAAGGCCGCGAGGTGATCAAGCGCGGCAGTTTCGTCGAAGTCGTGACCGAGTCGCCCGCGGCGCCCGCGCCCTTCGAGGATGCTTGATGGGTTTTTGGGGTCGAGCACTGGTGCAGGTAGGGCCGCGCCTCTCGCCCTGGGCCCTAGCTGGCGCTCAGTTAGCCCAGGTCGCCACTCAGCCGACGCTCAAGGGAATGCGGGACATTGCCCATTGGGCATGGGCTGCATGCACTGGTTCTGGCAGCCGGGTTGGCCGCAGGGGTAGCAGCACTTCAATCCGGTGTTGCACTCCGTGTGCAGCTTGCAGGTCGTCCCGAGCCCGCCGCCATCCTTCTTGCAGCTGTCGTCTCCTGTGACATCAACGCCCACTGCGGCGGCACCACAGGCATTGCAGTAGAACTTGCCGTCGCAGCCGCAGACTCCGGGGCAATCCGCGGTGCAGCCTTGAGGGCGCTTCTTGCACGTGCCGAGGGCGTCGCCGGCGCCGCAGTTATTCGCGAAGTCGCAGTACTCGTCCTTGGCGCAGGTCAGACCCTTCTTGCCGCCGCAGTCTTTGGAGCCCCCATCCGAGGCATCCAAGCCCGCGTCGCTCGCACTGCCGTCGGAGGCGTCAGAGCTCCCGGAATCGCTGGAGCCACTGTCCGAAGCATCGCTCTTGCCCGAGTCGCCGCAGTTCGGATTGGGGAACGACTCCATGCGCACCCACTTGCCGCTTTCGCACCGCAGAACGTTGCAGTGTTGACACGGGTCGGAGCAGCCAGGGCTGCTGCAGGACTTGCCTTGTTCGACGCAGGCTTTGCCCTCGGCGGCGGTGAAGTTCGCGGGGCAGCCGCTGCCGGCGTCGGTGCCTGCGCCGCCCCCGCTACCGCTGGCTCCTGACTGGCCCCCGGTGCCCCCGGATCCCGGGTCGTCTGACGTCGAGCTGCCGCAGGCGGCGAAAACCAAGGGCGCGAGGGCGATGGCGGCGACGCCAATCTTCCGAGCTTTCATGAGCGGGGGATACGCAAGCTTCGTGCCCATGTCGATTTCGTCCAAAACAAGGCAGAATGCGCCAAGGGGTTGGCACAGTGTGCCGCGGGCTCTGACAAGGCGCGGCGCTCGATGGGTGATCGCGCTCTTGGAACGGCCTGACCCGTGGCCAAGCTAGCCGTGCCGCGAGTCCACGACAACTCGTCTCCGTAGGCGCGATATAGTTTCGTGGTGGACGCACGTGAGCGAGTGCTCTCCGAGGTGGATCGGGCTGCCGAAGAGGTGGTGGAGCTGTGCTGCGAGCTGATCCGAATTCCTACCGTCAATCCACCCGGAGAAAACTACCGGGAGTGCGCCGAGTTGCTCGGCAACCGCCTGAAGTCTGCGGGCATGTCCGTCCAATACTTGGTTGCAGAAGACCATCCTGATCATAGCGCGCGCTACCCAAGGGTGAACGTCTTGGGCCGCCTCGACGGCGGGCGCCCCTGCGTCCACCTGAATGGGCACATCGATGTGGTGCCAACCGGCACCGGCTGGAGCGTTGATCCCTTCGCCGGCATCGTCTCCGAAGGTAAGATTTTTGGGCGCGGCTCCTGCGACATGAAAGCAGGCATCGCCGCAGCCGTCATTGCCGTCGAAGCGATTCGGCAAGCTGGGGTGCAGCTCGCGGGCTCCGTCGAAATCAGCGGCACTGTGGACGAAGAGAGCGGTGGCTTCGCCGGAGTCGAGTGGCTTTGCAAGAAGGGCTACCTGGGGGCCGAGCGCACCGACTATGTGATCATTCCCGAGCCTCTTAATGTCGACCGGATCTGCGTGGGGCATCGCGGCGTGTACTGGTTTCGGGTGCGTTCTGAGGGCAGCATCGCTCACGGCAGCATGCCCTTTTTGGGCGTGAATGCCATCGAGCACTTGGCCACGTTCATCGAGCGCGTGCGCACCGAGCTCTCACCGCGTTTGGCAGAGCGCGTGACGGCGATGCCGGTCGTTCCGGAAGGTGCGCGGCAGGCCACGCTCAACATCAATTCCATTCTCGGTGGTCAAGCGGGCCAATTCCCTCAAACCGCCTGCGTCGCCGAATCCGCGGATGCGATCTTCGATCGCCGCTTCTTGCACGAGGAAAAGTTCGAGCAGGTGAAGGGCGAGATCGAAGAGCTACTCACGCGGCTGTCGAAGGAAGACGAGCGCCGGCGCTACGACCTGGAAGACTTGATGGTGGTGCATCCCGTGCTGGCGCCAAAAGGCTCGCCCCTCGTCGAAGCATTGACTCAGGACATTCGCGCGGTCGTCGGACGCGCGCCCGCGCTGATTGCCAGCCCCGGCACCTACGACCACAAACACGTCGCGCGAGTCGCGGGCGTCGAGCATTGCGTGGCCTATGGGCCAGGCATTCTGGATTTGGCCCACCAGGTGGATGAGTACTGCGGAGTGGAGGACCTCGTGCAGGCCACCAAGGTGCTGGCCCTGACAATCATGCGCCTGGCGACCGTGCGGGACTGACCCGAGCCGCGTGCGGCGGGCGCGGTCCTGGTCTAGACTTCCGCCCATGGTGGGCTTTTTTTTTCGTGGGCTGCGCAAGTGCGCCTTGCTTCTATTCGGAGTCTCGACGGCGCTATTCATCTCCTGTGGTAGCGACAGCGCGGACGAGCGAGCCAAGCTGGCGAAGCTGGCTGAGGGTTGCCTGATCGATTCGGACTGCAAAGCCCCATTGGTGTGTGCGTTCAAGAAGTGTCACACGAAGTGTAACGACGACCGCGACTGCGAGGGCGATGAGATCTGCACGCCCACGGAAGAGCGTCCGATCAAGGTGTGTTTGATTTCTCCCGATGAAGTCAAGTGCGTCTACAACACGGATTGCCCTGCAGACCATCTCAAGTGCGCTTTGGACCACCGCTGCCGGACCGAGTGCCGCACCGAGAAGGACTGCGTCCCCCTGCAGAAGTGTGTCCAGGGAAGCTGCGCCGATGACAAGCACATCGAGGACGGCAAGCTCGTGCCGCCGAACGGCCCCGGGCCCGATGCCAGCGTGGGAACGGGCTGCACCTACAACACCGATTGCGTCCCGCCGCTCGTGTGCAAGGCGGGCGCCTGCCTGGTCGAGTGCAAAGGAGACCGCGATTGCCCAACGGGACTGCTCTGCGACAGCAATGGTTCGTGCGTCTTGCCGGGTCAGAGCGATGGCGGCGTGGCGATCCCGAGTTGCGTCAACGGAAAACAAGACCCAGGCGAGACCGGCTTAGACTGCGGGGGCGGTTGCGGCGCCTGCGATGGCGACCCGTGCACAAAGCCGTTGGACTGCGCCAGCAACGTTTGTCAGGGCCTCAAATGCGCCGCGCCGACCTGCGGTGATGGTCTGCAAAATGGCACGGAATCGGATATCGATTGCGGTGGCGGCTGCCCCAAATGCCCGCCCACCAAGGGCTGCTGGACCAGCAACGACTGCACGACCGGTTCCTGCGTGGGTGGCAGCTGCAACGCACCGGGTTGCTCCAACGGCACCAAGGATACCAACGAAACCGACGTGGACTGCGGTGGTACGGAATGCAAGCCCTGCGAGACCGGCAAGGGCTGTGAGAAGAACTCGGATTGCAGCAGTGCCAATTGCGTCGCGAAGAAATGCGTGAAAGCCGGACCCACCCTGTGGACGCGTGTGATTGACGGTTCGGGTTCGGACACCGTGAAGGTTGCGGCGTCGTCGCCGGGGCACGTCGTGATTGCGGGGGACTTCAGCAAGGGTGCGCCGGGCATCGATCTCGGTGGTGGAGCGCTGCTCTCATCAGGCAATGCTGTCTATGTTGCAAAATACAAGGCCTCGGGTGCTCACGCGTGGTCCAGAGTCATCGGCTCTAGCTATATGGTCTTCGGGGACGTGGCGGTGGGGTCTGGCGGCGACGTCTGGGTTTGGTCCCGACAGCAGTTCTCGATGGCGCTGCCGGGTGCGAAACCAAGCTGCACGGCCAAGGTAGGCAGCTGGGTCGGGCAGCTCGCCAAGTTGGATTCGGCGACGGGCGACGACGTCTGGTCGGCGTGTGTGGGCATTCTGGGCACGAGTGGTAGTGTGCAGGTGGAGACCGTGCACGCGGATGCCCAGGGCGACGTGCACGTCAGTGGCACGTTTTTCGGCACGATCGACCTGGATCAGACCCAGCTTAGTTCGCCCTACACCCACGGGTTCATCGCAAAGTATTCGCGCGTTACCGGCGATCTTGCCTGGGCGAGTCACATCAACAGTCCTACCAACGGCCTCGGGGAAGTCATGAGCTTCGCGTCCGATGCGACGCATACCTATGCCGTTGGCAGATTCGGGGCTGACGTCAGCATCGGGACCGGCACACCCGTGCTACTGAAGAAGGCGAGCGCGCAAAAGGACATCTTCATCGCGAAGATGGACAGCACCGGCAAGGTGGTCGACAGCCGAACCATTGGTGGACCAGGGCCCGACAGTCCGGTGCGGGCCGTCGTCAGCGGCGGGGAACTCTGGGTCGCTGGCCTGTTCGAGGGTCAGGTGAGCTTCGGCGCCACCAATGTCATTACCGCCAAGGGCGGGCGGGATATCTTCGTAGCGCGCTTTTCCACCACCGACCTGACCACGCTGGATGCCATGAGCTTCGGTGCCAACGCGAACGAGGAGCTAGGGGGATTCGACGTCGCCCCGAACGGCGAATTCGTCATTACGGGTTCGATTCGGGAGGCGCACAATTTTGGCGGAGGCCCGCTGGCTTGGAAGGGTGGGGAGGACTTCTTCTACGCGCGTTTCAGCAAGACAGGCGTGTATCAGGGTGGCGACAGCCAGGGTGGGCTGGGCAAAGAGCAGGGTCTGTCCGCTGCCTACCTTGGCCAATCTCTCTTCATTGGTGGCGGGTACGCCAGCACTGTCACCATCGACTTCGGTACCGGGGCTTTGCCGGTGCCACCGTCCAGTTTCGACGCCTTCGTCGTGTTCTTTCCCTAGGCGCACACTGTCGAACGCCGTGGTCGGGCTCCGAGCGCTGCTTTGGCGCTGACCTCACGTTCAGGCCTTTCGCTATTTTCCAAGGGCCCATATCCTCCGCCCTTCGTGTGCTCGGCCCACAGCATCGGGTCTAGAGGAGGAAAAGCATGAGCCAGATCGTTCGCTGCGCGCTGATTCAGTGTGGCAATCCCATCAACGACGAGAGTGTCCCGGTCGAAAAAATCCAAAAAGCGATGCTCGACAAGCACATCGCCTACATCGAAGAAGCCGGCAAGAAGGGCGTTCAGATCTTGGGTCTGCAAGAGATCTTCAACGGTCCCTACTTTTGCCCGAGCCAGGACAAGCGCTGGTACGCAGCTGCGGAGAAGATCCCCGGCCCCACCACGGAGCTGATGCAGACCTACGCCAAAAAGTACAACATGGTCATGGTCGTGCCGCTGTACGAAGAGGAGATTCGGGGCGTCTTCTACAACTCAGCCGCCGTGATCGATGCGGATGGGACGTATCTCGGGAAGTATCGCAAGCAGCACATCCCCCAGGTCGCGGGCTTCTGGGAGAAGTACTTTTTCAAGCCCGGCAATGGCGGCTACCCGGTATTCGAGACCAAGTACGCCAAAGTGGGCGTATACATCTGCTACGACCGCCACTTCCCCGAGGGTGCGCGCTGCCTGGGCTTGAACGGGGCAGAAATCGTGTTCAACCCGAGTGCGACGGTTGCTGGACTGAGCCAGTATCTGTGGAAGATCGAGCAGCCCGCTCACGCCGTTGCCAACGGATACTACGTCGCCGCCAGCAACCGTGTCGGCACGGAGGGCCCCTGGAACATCGGCAAGTTCTATGGCACCAGCTACTTCGTGAACCCTCGCGGCGAATTCATCGCCGAGGCCAGCGAGGACAAGGACGAGCTGCTGATCGCAGAAGTGGATCTGAACATGATCGACGAAGTGCGTCAGACCTGGCAGTTCTACCGAGATCGCCGTCCCGACGCCTACGACGAACTCGTCCGGCCGTAGTCTCGCCGTCCCGGCACGGTCCGGCGAATGTTAATAGTGATAATATTCGCCGAGGCCGTCCGCTGGCGGGATTGATTGGGCTCTGGAAGAAGCTGTTGGCCAAACCGAAACACGATCTGCTGTACGGCATCGACGACGTCCCGCCCGTGGGGCAGTCGCTCGCGCTTGGACTACAGCACTACCTGACCATGTTCGGTTCCACGGTGGCGATTCCGCTCATCCTGAGCAAGCCGCTGGGCATGGAGAACGATCCCGTCGCCATTGGCTGGCTGATCGGCACCATGTTTTTCGTGAGCGGCATCACGACCCTGCTGCAAACCACGATTGGTAATCGGTTGCCCATCGTACAGGGCGGCACGTTTTCTCTTTTGGCACCCACGATCGCGATTTGCAGCATGGCGGCATTGGCCAACGTCGGCTGGCAAGTGCGCATGACCCACGTACAGGGCGCCATCATCGCTGGCGCCGTGGTCGAGATGGCCATTGGCTACTTCGGGATCATCGGCAAGCTGCTGCGTTTCATTGGGCCTATCACGATCGCGCCGACAATCGCCCTGATCGGTCTTGCGCTGTTCAAGTTCGGTGCGCCCGTCGCAGGCAAGCACTGGGGGATCGGCGGGCTGACCATCGGCCTGATCATTCTCTTTTCGCAAATCCTGCGTCACAAGGGTCGCGCCTTCGCGCTGTACCCCGTGCTCCTAGGCATGGGGGGTGCCTGGGCCACGGCCGCCATCCTCACCGCCGCCGGCGTCTTTCCACCCGGCCACCCTGCGTATTGCAGCCTGGACAAGGTTTACGCTGCGCCCTGGGTCCGCGTGCCCTATCCTTTTCAATGGGGCTGGCCCGTGTTTGGCGCGGCCGCCTTCGTCGGAATGTTTGCGGGCTACATGGCCAGTATGATCGAGTCCATCGGTGACTACTTCGCGGCAGCTCGCCTCAGCGGTGCTCCGGTTCCCACACAGAAATCCGTCAGCCGCGGCATCGGCACCGAAGGCCTCGGCTGCCTGGTGGCCGGCATCTTCGGCTCCGGCAACGGCACCACCAGCTACAGCGAGAACATCGGCGCCATTGGCCTGACTCGCGTGGGCAGCCGCCGAGTGGTGCAAATGGGCGCGCTGCTGATGATCGGCTTTGGAGCCATCGCAAAATTCGGTGCGCTTTTCACGACGATTCCCGAGCCCATCGTGGGAGGCATGTATTGCACGCTATTCGGAGTGATCGCTTCAGTGGGGCTTTCCAATCTGCAGTATGTGGATCTGAACAGTGCCCGGAATCTGTTCATCATCGGGTTTTCCTTCTTCATGGGGCTTTCGGTGCCGGAGTACTTTGCTCAGCACCCCGCGAAGTTCAATCCAGAGTGGTTGGCGAACATCATCAATACCCTGGGCGGGACCAGCATGGCGGTGGGCGCATTGATTGCGACGCTGCTCGACAACATCGTCCCCGGCACAGAGTCCGAACGCGGACTAGCCGCTTTGCGCCACGGCGCCTCTACCCACTAGACAAGCCCGCTTGGCCTACAATTCAGATCAACGCGTCGTACTAAGGAGCGACAGATCCGAACAGACCCAAACCCTCTTCCTTCCCGCCCTTCCTGTTAACTCTGAAACGGCACAGAGCGGCCCGCTGGGTTCACAAGTTGGGATAAGAAGGTGTCGGCAGGCGCCCGCCGGGGTGGCAGGGGGCAGCCCGCCATTGTCGCTGGCTGGGCCCGGATTCCCGGGGCTTTGTGGTTGGAACGCCGGTTGCTGTGTGAGGGGCAGCGCGGGGAGTTGGCTCTGCGCTTTTTCCGGAGCTCACACAAATGAAGCACTTACACATTATTGCAGGCCTTTCCCTCGCCGTCGCCGCATCTCTCGGGACCTCCGCGGCGGTTGCGCAAGAGGCGACTGAAACCCCGGCTCCCGCAAGCGCAGATGCGGCGACCACACCGGAGGCGTCGAGTGCGACCGCTCGACAGTTCGACGGTTGGTCAGCGGCAGTGCTCGCGGGCAATGGCTTCGAAGACGGCGTCAACGTCGGCTTCGGCGGCCGATTGGGGATGAACCTCGAGCAGCTCTACATCGGCGGGACGGGCATGTACCACTTGGGTGAGAGCCGCTCTTCGAGCTTCCTGGGGCGCAGCCAGGATGTTTCAGTGAACATCTATTACTTCGGCGGGGAAGCCGGCTACGATTTTGCCGCTGGCCCGGTGATTCTCCGGCCCTACGGCGGCTTCGGGCTGGGCACGGCTCGAGGTTGCGTCAACGACACCTGCGACACGGAGAGTCGCGCGTACATCGCCCCCGGGCTGTCGGTATTGGCTTCAGTCAGCCAATCCCTCTTCGTCGGCGGCGACGCGCGCTTCGTCGTGCCTCTCGACGATGACGGCAGCGACTTCGACCATTTTGGTCTCTTCGCCTTCGCCGGCATGCGGCTTTAGCCTGGGTTTTCATGGGCCAGGCGGCGTCTAGGGGCCTGGCCTTGACGTTCCGCTGCGAGCAGGCAAACTCCCCCGCTCGGCGGTGCGGGCCCGCTCGCGCAAGGACGTGACTGGCCCCCCGGCAGGCATCCCCGCGACAAGTTCGGGGCGTCGGAGGCCGTCGAGCGCGAACGCCATATCAGGAGTTACCAATGAGCAGCAAGATCTTCCCGGCTTTCAAAGCCACGAGCTACGACTTTCACGAGTGCGCTCCAGTCAAGAACTGGGTAGGTGGCGAGTGGGTCGCGCCCAAAACCGGCAAGACTCTGGAGATCACCAATCCCCGCCACGGCAAGGTGATGGGCAACGTGGTGATGAGCGGCGCCGAGGATGTCGACGCAGCGGTCCAGGCCGCCAAGAAGGCGTCTCAGGTGTGGCGCGCCACACCGATCAAGGTGCGCGCTCAAGTGATGTTCAAGCTCAAGGAGCTGATGGAGCGGGATCTGGAAGAGCTCTCATGGCTCGTGAGTCACGAGAACGGCAAGATCATCGACGAAGCTCGGGCGGAAGTGCTCAAGGGCATCGAGTGCGTCGAGTTCGGCGCGTCGATCCCGAACATTGGCGCCGGTGACCAGCTGGAAGTCAGTCGGGGCGTGACCTGCTCGCAGAAGCACGAAGCCCTCGGCGTCGTCGCGGGCATCACGCCCTTCAACTTCCCGATCATGGTTCCCTTGTGGATGATTCCCCAGGCCATCGTCGGGGGGAACGCGTTCATTCTCAAGCCCAGCGAGCAGGTTCCCTATGGTTCCGCCAAGCTCGCAGCGTTGCTCGACGAAGCAGGCTTGCCCAAAGGAGTATTTTCCATCGTCAATGGCGGGCCCGATGCGGTGAACGCCATTGCGGACCATCCGGAGATCAACGCCATCGCTTTCGTCGGCTCGACGCCCATTGCCAAGATGCTCTACGGTCGCGGCGCGCAGACCGGCAAGAGCATGCTCTGCCTCGGCGGTGCCAAAAACCACCTGATCGTGGTGCCCGACGCCGACCCCAAGATCACCGCGGACAACGTCGTTGCCAGCTTCACAGGCTGCGCTGGTCAGCGTTGCATGGCTGCCGCCGTGCTCGTCGCCGTGGGCGATGTGAGCCACATCATCGACGCCGTCAAGACCAAGGCCGCGGCTCTCGTGCCGGGTAAAGATGTGGGTCCCATCATCAACGAGAAGAGCGCCAGGCGGATCACGGGCATCATCGACGCCGCCGAGAAACAAGGCGCGAAGATCTTGGTCGATGGTCGTGGCAAGAAGGGCGATGGCGACGGACAGTGGGTTGCGCCCACCGTAATCGACGACGTCAAACCCGAGATGCAGGCCGCCACGGACGAGATTTTTGGTCCCGTGCTGAGCATCGTTCACGTGGAAAACGTGGACGACGCCATCGCGTTGGAAAACGCCAACCCCTATGGCAACGCATCGAGCGTCTACACGACCAGCGGTGCCGTTGCTGAGTACGTCACGGCTCGAGTCGATGCCGGCATGGTCGGCGTGAACATCGGCGTGCCCGTGCCCCGGGAGCCCTTTGGCTTCGGTGGCTGGAACCACTCCAAGTTCGGTCATGGCAACATCACCGGCATGGACGGCTTCCGTTTCTGGACCCGCCCCCGCAAGATCACCAGCAAGTGGGACGTCGCCCCCGACAACAACTGGATGAGTTAGAGCATTCGATTCTGCGAATCGAATGGCTCTAACGCCCCACCCTCGGGTTTCGGGGCCCCAACCCCGAAACGCGATCGATTGTGTTGGACTAGTTCATGGGAACTAGAGGGCGGTGTTGTGGGCTCCGGCAAAGCTGGGCATCGACTTGGGCAGGGATGGCTCGCTGATGCGCATCGTGAAGTGAAGGCCCGCGACCAACATGAAGGTGTTGAAGTCGTGGTCTTGTCCAAACACGCTGTGCGTGTCCCGAAGCGCGGCGCCCGTCACTTCCAGAGCGATGCCCAAAGCGACCCGTCGCGAGCTCGGCGCATCGATGGCTAGCCACAGCCCGCCCACGGGCCCGATCCCGCTGAAGTTCTCTTCGTCAGGCCCAAAGGTGTAGATCTGGCCGATCCCTGCGCCTCCGCCAATGCGGAGGATCTTCGCGGGCAGCCGGTGGTCGACGTAGGCCATAGCGTAGTAGAGCCCCTCGCCCTCGCCGCTGAATTGACCGTCCAATCGCGTGATGGGCACGTGGGTGATGGCGCCGAGAATTCCGAGCGTGACGTCCGTAGCCGGCCGCACGCCCACTCCTAAGCGTAGGCTCAGACCCATGCCGTCTGCGATCAAGCTCTTCTTGTTGCTGTCGTCGGACTGCGGATGGTAGCTCGTCTCAGCACGCACATAGGCCAAGCCGACGTCAGCGCGGATGTACCAAACGTCGTAGGACAGCGCCTGATCCGCAGCGATGTCTTCGGCACTCAACTCCTCATCGTCAGGGTCTGCTGCAGCCGCGCGTGCTGTCCAGAGCTGCGCGACGGCTAGCAGCGCTATCACCGCACGAGCGCGAAAACTCCGTGCCCGGCCTGGGGTTGTCCTACGTCCTGGCACTGTTCCGTCGGTGCAACAGTCTAAACCAAAGCAGCCCATTGATCCCGTCGTCCCGGGTGCTCAGGCTCTGCTCAGAGAAAAGGAGCCAAACATGGCCGATATCCGAGCACTAGATTCCGAACTCAACGCGATGATCCTCAAGGGCCAGGGCATGGAGGCTTTCGAGAAGTTCTATGCCGACGACTGCATCATGCAGGAGAACACGGACGACCCGCGGGTCGGCAAGGACGCCTGCCGCAAGTACGAGGAAGACTTCATGGGTAACATCGCCGAGTTCCACGGAGCGGAGTTACTGAACGCCAGTGTGGACGGTGAGCGCAGCTACTCGGAGTGGGTCTTCGACTGCAGTTTCAAAGACGGGACCCGCATGAGGAACACCCAAGTAGCGGCCCGCACCTGGAGCGGCGGCCAGATCGCCAAGGAGCAATTCTTCTACAAGCCGAACCTCGTCAAGGCTTGATGCGCTGACGCAGCCGCCCCAAATGACCTCGTTTGCTGGGTAGGGATGGGGGGCAACAGAGCTGCGTTGCACCGCGTGGGCGCATCAGCTGGAGCTCCCGCGCGTGGCCCGAGCGGCTGCGTACGCGAGCTGTCCGCCTTGTGGTAGCCTGGCGCAATGAGTGAGGGGACTACGAAGCCGCAGAGCGAAGGCGTACCTGCGTGGAAGTTTTGGCACCCCCTGCCTGTGTGGCAGGTGTTCGTGGTGTTTTTTATTGCGCAGATCGTGGTCGCGATTCCCGTGGTTTTTGTTCGCGAAGTGCTCGGCATCGGCTTGCCCACGGCCAGCATCGGCGGCGGCGGCGGGATCTTGGGCTACTTCATCATCACGAACCGCGCCCAGAAGGCACGGGAGGCCGCTGCCGCAAAGTCGTCCTAGGCTCAGCGCCGCAGTACGCAGCCGACCAGCGAGCACCGGGCCGTGCGCGGGGCGATCTCGCCGTGTTGATCGGGCCGCCCGTCACTTGCAGGGCAGGAACCGAACCGTGGACTCCATTTCTTCCAGCACGCGGCCCAGGGCGGTCACGGTCGCGTCGATGTCCTGACGTGTGGTTGCATGCGACAAGGAGAAGCGCACAGCACAATGTGCTTCGTCGACGCTGCGTCCAAGTGCCAGCAGCACATGGGTCGGCTCGGGCGAGCCGGACTTGCACGCCGAGCCTGACGATAGAGAGATCCCATGGCGGTCGAGGGCCGTCACCAGGGATTCGCCTCGAAGCTCGGGCAAAGTGAGATTGAGTGTGTTGGATAACCGTTTGTCGCGGTCGCCGTTGAGCAGTGCCTTGGGCACCAGCGCGCGGATCCCATCCTCGAGGTGGTCGCGGAGCTCGCTCAGTTGCTTTGCCTGTCGCACGGAGTCCTCGGCCAGCTCGGCGGCCTGGCCCATGCCCACGATGGCAGGCACGTTTTCGGTTCCCGCCCGAAGCCCACGCTCTTGCTTGCCACCATGGACCAACGGGGTGAGCTCTAGGCCCTCCCGAACATAGAGCGCACCCACGCCCTTGGGGCCATGCAGCTTGTGCGCAGACATGGCCAGCAAGTCCACGCCCAAGTCCTTGACGTCGACTTCGACCTTGCCCAGGGCTTGCACCGCGTCGGTGTGAAAGATCACGTCCCGCTTGCGCGCTACGGCGCATAGCTCCTTGATCGGTAAGATGGTTCCAACCTCGTTGTTCGCCATCATCATCGAGACCAAGATCGTCTTGTCACAGATGGCTCGTTCGAGGGCAGCGGGCTCGATCAACCCGTGCTCGTCGACGGCCAGGTAAGTAACGTCGAAGCCACTGTCCTCGAGGAACTGGCAAGCTCCGAGCACAGCAGGGTGCTCGACGTTGGTCGTGATGATGTGGTTGCCACGCTTGCGGTGTGCGAAGGCGATGCCCTTGAGCGCCATGTTGTCGGCTTCCGAGCCCCCTCCTGTGAAGATGATGCGGCGCGGGCGCGAACCGATCAGGTTGGCCACCTTCCGCCGGGCGGTGTCGACAGCTACTTTCGCGTCACGGCCCGCACCATGGATGCTGGATGGGTTGCCGAGCACGGCCGACAGGTAAGGCTGCATGGCATCCCGCACCGGCTGGGCAACCTCGGTGGTTGCGTTGTTGTCGAGGTAGATGCGCCTGTCAGGCCCCTTCCTTTTCTGCGTGCCACGGATCTGCACCGGTCCGCAGCGGTCCTTGTTTGCGGCTTGCTGACGTGTCTTGGCGGTTGAGCCCTCGAGCTTGACGACTTCGCACAGCAACGCCTTGTAGACCGGGAACCCGGATACATCCTCGTAGTTGTCGAGATCCGTCAGCTCGTTGACGTTCCATTCCTGCCACGCGCGCGGCCCGACGGGTGTGCCTCCGCCCATGTTGCATTCGATGGCGCCCTGGACTATTTCCGTGCTCACGACAGCGCGAAACGGCACGCCGCCGCGAGGAGTGCGGACCTCGACGAGGTCCCCGGACTTGATATCCCGCGCTGCTGCGTCCGCCGCGTTCAGCTCGACCACGGGCTCGGGGTTGTCTTTCAAGAGGCCGGGGATGCCATGGTGCTGTGAGCGAAAGTCTGTGTGGGGTCGCGCGCCCGAATTGAAGACCAGGGGAAAGTCCGCCGCGACGTCTGGGCTTGCGAGGGGACCTTCGGTTGGCTCGGTGTATTTCGGCAGCGGCTCGTAGTCGTTGTCTTCGAGCACCGTCGAAAGCAGCTCGAACTTTCCTGTGGGCGTCTCGAAGCCGGGCTCGCCGTCGCTTCGCAATTTCCCCTTCTCCCACTTCTTGTATTCGAGCATGGGGGCTGGCAGCTTGATCGTGCCTCCCGCCTGTCGCACTTGCTCCAGGGTGTAGCCCGAGCCCTCGAGAACGTGGCGGAGCAGCGCCTCTTCGGTCTGCGGGTAGCGGTCGCCGTAGCCGAGGCGCTGCGCCAACTCGGCCATGATCAGGTAGTCGTTCCTGGCCTCTCCTACGGGTTCGATCAGCTTCTCGCGGATGCGAAAAATAGGGCCGTAGACCATGTAGGACTCGATTTCGAACATGGTGGTGGCGGGCAAGACCACGTCTGCATAGGCCGCGTCGGCGGTGAGCTGTCGGTCGATGGATACGACGAAGTCGAGCCCGCTCAGAGTCTTCCTCCACACGGGAGTCTCCGGCCAGGACGTGAGCAGCGACGCACCGTGGATGATGAGCCCACGGATGGGGTAGGGCTTGCCTTCGAGAACAGAAGTGACCAGGCCGCTTGCGTGGGACTCGCCTCGGTACTCGCTGTAGATCGGGAACTTGTCTCGGGCTACGGCGCGCTTCAGATCTGGGTTTTCCACATGGCCCGATCGGTTGATGGGAAACTGGGTGTCCAGCATCGCGAGGCCGATGCCGCCGGGCACGTCGAGCTGACCGGCCAAAGCGAAGGCCGATAGCACTGCGCGAATCGCCTGGATGCCGCTGTTGGAGTACTCCAGGCCCGTGTACATGATGGGGCTGGCGCCGGTGGCGCGGCACAAGCGCCGCGCCAAGTCCCGCACGGTTTCAGCGGGTACGCCGGTGATCGACTCGACGACTTCGGGGCGGAAGTGCTGCACGTAGCGCCGGAGTTCCGGCAGGCCATGGCACCATTTCGTGGCGAACTCCTCGTCGAATAGGTCCTCTTCGAACATCACCTCGACCAGGCCCAGGGCCAGCGCGCCGTCCGTGCCAGGCCGGATTGGAACCCACTCGGCGCCGGTGCGTTCGACGGTTTCCGTGCGACGAGGGTCAATCACGACCACGTCGGCTCCCCGAGCGGCCGCACTCTCCAGGCGATGCATGTCGAGGGGCGGCGAGTCGGTTGCCGGATTCGCTCCCCACACCACGAGCAGTTCGGCATTTTCGATGTCGACGAACATGTTCACCAACATCCGCCCCAGGGTGACGTGGGGGGCGATCATCGCAAAGGACACGTAGCAGAGCGCTCCGACACCCATGGTGTTGGGAGAACCAAAAGGAAACAGCACGCTCGACGCGGAGGAAACCGCCACGTTCTTGGGTTGGAAGATGTCGCAGAGAGACAACTCGAACGCGCCGCGGCCGGTGTAGACCGCGAGCGCCTCGGGGCCCGACTCTTTCTTGATGCTCTGGAGGTTTTCGACGATAAGCTCGTAGGCTTCGTCCCAGCTAATGCGTTCGAAGTCGTGGCTGCCTTTGGGACCCTTGCGCTTCATCGGGTAGCGCAGGCGGTTTTCCGAGTAGATGATCTCGGCGGCGTGCTGCCCGCGGCGGCAGATCATTCCGAGGGGCGGCGTGTCGTCGGCCTCGATGCTGGTGAGCTTGCCGTCTTCCAATCCGACTTTGACCCAGCAGCCCGCTGGACAGATCCCACAAATCCCGCGCTCGGTTTTGTCCCGAGGTGACTGCTTCGCCATCGCTTGGGTTTTCGCAGCGTGGCGTCAGGAGTCAAGCACCCTCGGGGAATTTGGGACTCGGCTTCGGAATGCCCAGGCCAGGCCAGATTACGCGGCCCGCCTCGATCTCATTGAGAAACCAGGGGTGAAAGCCTCGGGCCAGCATCCATTCGATGCGGTCTCCCCGCCAGAATATGCGTTTGCGCTCCACGTCGATGCCGGCTGGATCCGATAAATACGTCTTGAGGCGCCCCAGGTCTTCGGCGAACAGCGCGGTGCTGCGGCATCGTTTGTACCAGGCCAATAGCCGCGAGTGGCGCGTGCCGTCGATGGGGACGTCCAGAACTCGCGTTGCGCTGAGGTGCGGGAACAGCGCCATGTCGGCGACGGAGAGAGACCCACAGATCCAGTCGCCACCCTCCAGCGCGCCTTCGAGGGCGTCGTAGACCTGGTCCATGTCCTGGCGCGCAGCCTCGAGCAGCCCCGTCGGCATCTCATCCTCGCGATCCGCCCAGGTCCAGTAGCTGATGTCGACCAGGATCGAGTCGACGACCGTGTCGCTGCAGCGCTCCCACATCCGTGCCTTCACCCAGGTTGCGTGGTCGCTGGGATACACGGGCCGCTCTGGAAATGCCCGCTCGAGATAGGCGACGATCTCGGCAGAATTGGAGATCAGGAGCCCGTCGTGATCCAAAGTTGGAACCTCGATGCGGCCGTTGACGGAAGCGAGAGCGCCTCGGTTCGCCCGAGACAGGCCATCGAAGGTGTCGAAGTCGAGCCCTTTGTGACGCAGCACCAGCTGCACCTTGCGGGCGAACGGACTGAACGCATTGTCGTAGAGCTTGAGCATGCTGTCGCTTCTCCCTTGCTGGCTTCGCAGCATAGCCCACGGTGCAGCATGTCTAGCCTGCGAGATTGCAGGGCTGGGCCGCAGTGGCGCAGCGACCCGAGTCCGCAACAATGCCCGACAATCGGAGCTCTAGGCTTGGCTGGGGCTGTCGTCCTCTACAGGAAGCACGCTGCGAGACAGGATCAGCGCCGTGAGGGACGTCACGCCAGCGGCGGCGCCGCGGCTGCGCAATCGGCAGTAGTTGAAGAACGCCGTCGCAGGGATGGCCACGATGATACCGAGGACCGTCGTCAAAAGGGCGTCTGAGATGCCCGCCAAAGCGACGCGCGGCTCCGGTATTGCGGCCACCGCCAGATCCGAGAATGCTTTCATCAGGCCGAGCACCGTTCCGAGCAGGCCTGCCAGGGGCCCGTTGCTACTCGTCCACGCAAACACGCCCGTGAAGCGCTCCCACTCCACTCGCGCAAGGGCTGCGTGGCCCTCGACTCGCTTCTCGAATTCTTCAGCCGTCCCAGCTCCGTCCAGTCCGTCGAGCACGAGCTTGGTTTCGATACTGGGTGCTGTTTCCAAGACTTGCCGCAGTTCGGCGAGCGAGTTGACCGCCATGATCTTCTGAGCCAGCGCCCGGGGATTGCGAAGCAAGCTGCGCCGGAAGAAGCCCCGACGCTCGATGAAGAGCCCGACATTGACGATGCTCACCACCACCAGAATCGCGAGCACGACGCGATTGCCGTAGAACGCGAACTCAGCCAATCCTCGCTCGAACATCGGTCTTGGCCTCAGCGGGTGAAGGTGACGGTAAAGGGTGGAGTTCGGCCCGCCGTGGGACGTCCCGTGTCGTCCCACGCCACTGAGTAGCGCTGGCCGAGGGCGCAGCGCCGAGCAGCAGCACCGAAGCCGTAGCCGGGATCCGACAGGACCGCAGCTGTGGCGGCGGTGCCGTTTTTGCGAACGCTGACGACGATCATGACGCGGGCGAAGTGAACATCTTGGGCATCCGCTTCGGAAGGGAATGGGCAATCCCAAGAAACGCTCACGGGTCGGGCCTTGCGCCGCTTGGAGACGGGTTTTGGGGCAACGGCTCGGGTGGGCGCCTTGTCGCCAACGCCCGCTGTCTGGCCGTCGGGACGGCGCAAGGGATCCGCGCCCCCGCGCGCCTTCGGATCCTGCACGGCTTGGTCCGACGTGCCCGTCGCTGCTGTGACGCCGCCGGCGTAACGCGACGCCGTTCCCTGGACGACGGTGAAGTCCAACGGGTCGCTGTCGCCGCCTGTCGCCTCGGGTGCCGTGAGCACCCGCCCTGCCTTGGCTGCGGCAGGTGTTCCGAGGGGACGGCGCGCTCCCGGCTGCGGTGGCGCTGTGGCTGCGGGGCCTGGAGCGGGCTCAGATGTCGGCGCGGGCTCCTCCGGCAACGGAACTTCTTCGGCTCGCGCTACGACCGGCGGCGTGATGATGGGGCGCGCCTCGGGATCCGTGGGCCGCAGCGGCTCTGGTAGCAGGTTGATCTCGTACACCGTCACGCTGGCCTTGTCGGCCTGCTCGAAGAGACGAATACCCGCCCAGACCGCGGCCGGCGCGTGCAGGGCAACACTGAGCAGCAGCCCACGGGCGACGGCAGCGCGGGTCGGTTGGTAGCTTCTCATGAGAGCCCCGGAGCCGCGCGGGCATGGAACCTTCCGCGCGTGCGATTGGCAAGGGCGACGAGGGAGAGCATGACGGGTACCTCGATGAGCACGCCGACCACGGTCGCGAGAGCAGCGCCGGATTTCAGACCGAACAGGCTAATAGCCACCGCCACCGCGAGTTCGAAGAAGTTCGACGTCCCGATCATCGCAGCGGGAGCCGCAACCTCATGCCGGATACGCAGTACCCAGGCCAGGCCGTAGGCGATGACGAATATTCCGTAGGATTGAATAAGCAAGGGCACTGCGATGAGTGCGATCACGGTTGGTTTGCTGACAATGGTGGGCGCCTGCAGGCCGAAGATCAGTACGACCGTCGCGAGCAGGCCGAGAATGGATGCGGGCTTGAGGCGATCATTGAAGCGAGCCAAGGCATTGTTGCTGCGGCGGAGCAGCGCGCTTCGTGTCAGTGCGCCCGCGACGAGTGGGACCACGACAAACAGGACTACGGACAGCACGAGGGTGGCCCAGGGCACGGCTACGTCCGTCACGCCGAGCAAGAGTCCTGCGATGGGCACGAAGGCGAACACCATGATCACGTCGTTGACCGAGACCTGCACCAAGGTGTAGTTCGCGTCGCCCCGAGACAGCTGGCTCCACACGAACACCATGGCGGTGCAGGGGGCTACGCCGAGCAAGATCATTCCTGCGATGTACTGACTGGCGTCTTCGTGAGTGACGAAGTCCGCGAACAGGAAGCGGAAGAACAGCGTGGCTAGTGCTGCCATGGTGAAGGGCTTTACCAGCCAGTTGATCACGAGGGTGAGCGCCAGCCCGCCAGGGCGTTTGCCGACGTCTTTTACGCAGCCCAGATCGACCTGGACCATCATCGGATAGATCATCACCCAGATGAAGACCGCCACGATCAGGTTGACGTGGGCGAACTCGGCGCGAGCGATCAGCTCGAACACGGTAGGGAACCACGCGCCCAGGGCGACTCCCGCAGCTATGCAGAGCGCAATCCACAGACTGAGATAGCGACCGAAGATCCCGAGGGGGCTCTCGCCAGCATCGGTCATTGCAGCCAACGCTGTGCAAAGCCCGAGCCAGGGCGCGGCCTTGGGTTATGGCCGTGAAGCAACGAAACTACTGCGTCGAGGCCAGAGGCGAGCGCAGTTAGTGCGGTTCGGGTTGCACTACTTTTGCAATTCATAGAGGGCCTGCATACGCAGCGCCTCCACCCCCGCCGCTACCGCTACAAGCGGCGCCCCAGCAGCGACAGCGTGAGGACCCAACTGGATTTTGCTTGAAGCATGCTCGTGCTGCGTTTCTACGAATTTGCCCGGTGGGACCTTCCCGCGACCCGTCGCGCGCCCGCACGAGATTAGCGACCCCGTCGTGGCCCAGGGTCACGACCCCAAAAAACAAACCAAAACGCGCCCCCTGGTATCCAGCATCGCTCCGCGCTACGGAGGAAGGACCATGAACAGCGAAGAGATGATCGCGCTTTGCAAAAAGCACACGATGTACACATGGTCGGCAACCGACAACGTCAACCCCTTGCCTGTGGAGCGTGCCGAAGGAGTGTACATGTACACACCGGACGGCAAACGCATCCTAGACTTCAACGCTCAGTTGATGAGTGTTCTCATCGGCCATAGTCACCCCAAGGTCATCCAGCGGATGAAAGATGCCGCAGACAAGCTGATCTACGTCTTTCCTCAGACAGCCACAGAGATACGAGCCCGCTATTCGAAGAAGCTCGCTAGCGTCACGCCCGGGGACATCAACACCTTCTATTACACCTTGGGCGGGGCTGAGGCGAATGAGAGCGCGATTCGCGCAGCGAAGCTATTCACGGGCCGCAGCAAGATTCTGTCACGCTTTCGCAGCTATCACGGGGGAACCAACGCCGCGATGCAGCTCACCGGGGATCCGCGGCGCTGGGCCAACGAGCCCGGCCTGCCTGGCGTGATCCGCGTGATGGATCCGAGGCCATACAATTTCTCCTTCGGTACGACGGATGATGAAATCACCAAGAACAACCTCACCTACCTCGACGAGGTCATCCAATACGAGGGGCCGGACAAGATAGCAGCCATGTTCATCGAAACGGTGACAGGAACCAATGGCGTGCTGCCACCGCCCAAGGGCTACCTGCAGGGCTTGCGGCAGCTATTGGACAAGTACGGGATCCTGTTGGTTTGCGATGAAGTGATGGCGGGCATGGGGCGCACCGGGAAGCTCTTCGCCTTCGAGCACGGCGATATCGTTCCGGACATGGTGACCTTGGCCAAGGGCCTGACCAGCAGCTACGTGCCGTTGGGCGCGGTCGGGATGAGCGACAGGCTCGCGGATCACTTTCGCAAGAACGTCTACTGGGGTGGGCTGACCTACAACTCACATCCCTACTGCCTGGAAGTGGCGGACGCCGTGCTCGATGTGATGCTGGAGGAAAAGCTGGTGGAAAACTCCGCCCGGATGGGCAAAGTCATGCGCAGCGAAATGGATCGTCTGAAGGACAAGCACCCGTCGATGCGAGAAGGGCGGAACCTCGGCTTGTTCGGCATCATCGAGGTTCAGAAGAACGCCAAGGGCGATCTGCTCGCACCCTACAATGGCACGCATCCCGCGATGACCAAGTTGGCGGGGTTCTTCCGGGAGCAAGGCCTATTCACCTTCGTGCGCTGGAGCGGGTTCATGTGCAATCCGCCGCTCACCATCACCGAGGCCCAGCTCAAGGAGGGGTTCGAGATCATCGACCGCGGGCTATCGATCACGGACGAAGCCTTCGAGGGTTGAGGTGATGCATGACGGCGGGATTCTGTTCAACTAGTTCGCTGAGTCGCTAGCTGACGCAAGGTGGGTCGGAGATCTTCAAGTTCGCCGTCGCAGTGCCCACGCCCCGGACCTCGACCTTCAGCTCTACGGCGTGCTTACCGGGATCACAGGGCGCGTCCACGATGGTGAATACCGTGAGGGACTCGCCACAGTGGAGCTTGATGGCGCTGGCGTGGCCACCTGGCAGTCCACCAATGGTGGTCGTCGTGTCGACCCGTGCGCAGCTGACGTCATCGGCTCCAGTTGCTTTGATCCGGAAAGCGATCATGGGGGAACCTTGACCGCCAACGATCAGAGGTGTCTCTTCACCTTCCTTGAACGGACGGAAGGGGCCGGTCTCCACCGGGCCGATCTCGACGGTCGCTCCCGACTTGTTGCCGTCGAAGGGCCCGGTGCACTTCTCGACCAGGGGCGGTACAGGGCAGCCACCGCCGAACAAGGGCTCGCAGGTGGCCTCGCCGTTCCAGCGGCCCGATTCACACTGGTAGGTCCAGGTATCGACCTTGTTGGGGTCTTCGTACTGGCACACATCCGTCATGGCACAGGCGGCGCCGATGAAGGGACGCTCGGAGGGGCAGGTCGTATCGGGTACGAAACATGCGGCGCTGCCGCCTGCGCCCCCGGACGCGCCCGTCGCGCCGCTGCCTCCGGAGCCGCCACTCGAGTGGCTCGCTCCGGTTCCGGCGCTGCCTCCCGCGCCGGAACCCCCATCGGCCTCGGACCCGCAGGCGGTGGTCAGAGCCAAAGTCAGTAGGCCAAGTTGTGCCAAGCAACGCATCCTGGGGCGGATTAGCAAGGTGCGTGCCGACTCCTTTGCCCCAGCTGGGGTAAACTCCCGCGATGCAACGCGGGCTATTGGGGATCTGGCTGATCGCAGGCATGTCAGCGTGCTCGTCCTCGGAGCCCGACCCCCGCGCGGCAGAGCACTGTGAGCCCCCTGCGGCCACGGTCAGCCAGGCGCTCTCGCCCATCGATTGCACCGAATCCCAGGATACGGGCTACAGCAGTGGCACACCGTTTCCCATCACGGTTGTCACGGTCGACGGCAAGCCTGTCGAACGGGATACCGCCAACGCCTACTATGTGATGGCACAAGCCGCCGACAAGGCGGGAGTGACGTTGAAGATCAGCAGCGGCTTTCGCACTCAAGCCGAGCAGCAGTACTTTTACAACTGCTACATCAACTGCAACTGCAACAACTGCAATCTCGCCGCCAAACCGGGCTACAGCAATCATCAGAGCGGCCACGCTCTGGATCTGAATACGTCTACGCCGGGCGTGCTGTCGTGGCTCAACGCGAACGGCGCGACCTACGGCTTCAAGCGCACGGTGCCGAGCGAGCCCTGGCATTGGGAGTGGTGGAGCGGGGGCCCCGGGGGCGGCCCCTGTGCCGTCGAGTACGCTGGCAAGTCCCTTGGGATCAGTGGGCAGAGCTACCCGATATCATCTCAGGGCGCGGTGCAGGTGGGCGTAGGCGAGACGGTCACCGGCTGGGTCAAGCTCGAGAACGTTGGGAGCGCGACCTGGAAAAAGGGCAGCGTTTGGCTGGCGCCCATGCCCCGGGATAAGCCTCACGACTTGGCGAGCCCGAGCTGGTTGAAGCCCCACCGCATCTCGACCGTCGATTCCGACGTGGCTCCCGGACAGGTGGGTACCTTCGCTTTGGATTTGACGGGCAAGGTCCTGGGCGAAACCCTGTTGGAACTCGGTTGGGTTGCGGAAGGCGTGACCTGGTTTGCCGATGGTCCCAAGGGCGGCGGACCTGACGACGGTTACTTCGCGGTCAAGGTGAACGTAGTGCCGGGTAGTGGCACGGGCGGCGCCGGTGGTGCGTCGGGCGCGGCCGGCGCGGGCGCCAGCTGGTCCAATGGCGGCGCGATCCACACCGACTCGGGGCTCGGCGGCACCTCGTCGAGCAAACCCCTCAGCGGCGGGAGCGGCGACGACGGGGGTTGCAGCGTCAGCCAGCGCGGCGGCGCCCCCGGGCGGAACACAGGCTTGCTACTGACGCTAGCGGTGCTCGCGCTTCTAGGGCGTCGGCGTCAGGCGTAGATCTTGAGCTTCGAACCGACGGTCGCGCCCGGTTCCGGCTGGTTGATGGCCAAGTTGTAGCGCGTGTCGTGACTGGGATCGGGCACGTAGACCTCGCCTCCGGACCACTGCTGTTTTGGATGTGCCGGGTCCATGCCGCGTTTGGCGAGTTCGACGTCCGCGCAATTGCGGCAATAGTATCCGTTGACCAGACGCATGGCGCTTGTGAGCAGGAACGGTCGGCATGACGTGAACTTGAGAAAAAAAATTCAAGGCCGACTGTCGAACAGATCGGGGAATCGCTTGGGCAAGAGCTGCAGGAGGTGGTCCGCGACCCGCTTGCTGCCGGCGGCATTCCAGTGGCCATTGGCGCTGAAGTAGAAACGAGAACGGGTAGCGAGAGGAAAGAGTTCGTACAATCCTTCCCGCGCAATCCCTCCACGCTCCAGTCGCTGGTAGAAGGGCTGCAGATACTTGGTTTCGTAGGACGGCTTGAACTTGGGGTAGGGGTAGTTCACGACGAAAAATGGCACCTTCGCCTTGCGCATGGCCTTGGCCATGGCCTCGATGTGGGAGGCGCTCGCCGCCTGCAGCTCTGCGTAGCTGGGCCAGTCAGGCGCCACCGCGACGTCTCGGGCCTCACCGTCCAACGCATCTCCGCCGTCCGCGGATTCCGCTGCCATGCGGAATGCCTCCTCCATCACTGGGCCCCGGAGGTTTCAGGGCAAGATGGAGTTTGGTCCCCGAGCCTTGGGTGTCCGCTCGATCTTGTGCGACCCTCGCCGCAGCGACGCTCAAGCTACGTTGAACTCGAAGAGCAAGCTGTGCGAGTCCTTCCGCCCCTTTGCGCCGGCGGTGCTCAGTCAGCATGCGGCGGAGTGGTTCGAGCTCGATTGGGATAGCCCGTATATGTCGGTAGTTGCTCCCGTCGCTGAGTCGAAACGTCAGCACATCCCGGCAGTGACGCACGTAGACGGTTCGGCCCGCCTGCAAACCGTCGGCGCGTCAGCTCAGCCGCGCTTCCGTGAGCTGTTGAACGCCTTCGAGCGCCATACGAGCTGCCCGCTTCTCGTCAACACAAGCTTCAACGTACGAGGTGAGCCCATTGTTTGCACGCCCGAGGACGCGTATCGCCGTTTCATGGGAACAGGACTCGACAGCCTGGCGCTCGGCCGGTGCCTGCTCGACAAGGCCGCGCAGACCGCTGCGGTCGACGATGGCTACGGCCAACGATTTGATCCCGATTGACCGAGCGCCTGGGTCACCAGCTGCGGTGCTCGCAAGCCGCGACCCACGCCGCCAGCCGGGTCTAAACTGCTGGCGTGAGAACCGGAATGCGAATGAGCTTGGGCCATAGCGCGTCCGCGCTGGTACTTCTGCTGGCTACGCTCTTGGCCTGAAGAGCAGCAGCAGCCGGAAGAAGTATTGGACGAGCGGCTGCATCCCGCCGGAGGCTGAAAGTGAAGTCGTGCTGGCCGGGGACGAGACAGTGCGCCTGGATCTCGCCAAGGGCGCAGTGCGATCGCGCAAGTCGGAATACAAGTTCGAACTGGGCTCTCGCGCGGCCGTCTCTCTGGATGGCCGGCTGTCGGCGGTAGGTCTGACGCCAGCCGCCTAGCTGGTCGTCGTAGTAGTAGTCCATGTCCTCGAGTACGCGCAGCGCGACCCAGGGCAGGGCGCTGAGGCCCGCGGAGCGAGGGCTGGCTCGCTCTGTTTCTGCGCCGCTATATCGAGGGGAGAGCTACTGGTGGCTTGCCTGAGCAGCTCCAACATCTCATTCGCAGGCAGGTAGCCGCGGTATTTGCTCAGCTCGTTGCCGCTCGGCGACAGCACGATCGTCGCGGGCCACCCGCACTCCAAGTAGCGCTCTTCAATGTCGGGACGAGCATCGACGTCGACGCGAATCGTCACAAAGCGTTCGGAAAGGAGTCGTCCCACGCGCGGGTCGCGGTAGGTGGTTTCCTCCATCACGTGACACCAGTGACACCATTCGGCGGCGCCGTGCACGAGCACGAACTTGCGATCTCGCTTGGCCTTGGCGAAGGACTCCGCGCTCCAGGGCTGCCACTGGAAGCTCTGGCGCTGCGCCGATGCGCGGGCTTCTCGAATGTCTGTGCTGGCTGCGGTCGGCGACGCAACTTGGCCAGTGCTCGAACAAGCTAGCGCCGAAAGGGTGAGGATGGTTGCGGCGGAGGCTTTCGGGATCACGAAAGACGATACGCTTCAGACGCACTCTTGGATCCAGCCGGCTGGCGGGTGGTGGAGCGTGACCCCATCCCCCCCTGAGGCGGCGAAGCCGGCGATTTGGGGGGGGACGCCCGGCGCGCAGGGCGAAGCGCCCGCCTCAGGCGGGCCGAGCCCGAGCACCGCGCGCGGGGTTGCAACCCAAAAAATCAAAAAATTCGGTTGGTTACGCAGGCGTTTCTAAGAAGGGGTGCCGCGCGGGGCGATCCGAGCGAAACGAGACGGCCATGAGCATCCTGATCAAGAACGGGCGCATCGTCACGGCCACGGACGACTACTTCGCAGACGTGTTCATCGATGGCGAGACCATCAAGACGATCGGCCAGAGCCTCGATGTCGTCGCTGACAAGACCATCGACGCCAAGGGCAAGTTGGTCATTCCCGGCGGCATCGACCCTCATACGCATTTGGACATGCCCTTTGGGGGCACGATGAGTGCAGATGACTTCGAATCTGGCACGTTGGCAGCTGCCTTTGGCGGTACCACGACGTTGGTGGATTTCGCGATCCAGACCAAGGGCGAAAGCACCCTGAAGGGGCTGGATACCTGGCACGCGAAAGCAGAAGGCAAAGCCACCATCGACTACGGCTTCCACATGATCGTTACCGACATGGAGGATCAGCGGCTGGCGGAGATGGACAAGCTCGCCGAGGCGGGTGTTACCTCCTACAAGCTGTTCATGGCTTATCCCGGCGTTCTGTACGTGGACGACGGAACCCTGTACCGTGCGTTCAGGCGCGCGGGGGAAAATGGCACTCGCATCTGCATGCACGCCGAGAACGGCATCGTCATCGACGAGATCATCAAGGCGGCCGTGAAGGATGGGAAACTAGAGCCGCGTTGGCATGCCCACACCCGACCTACGCGCATGGAGGCAGAAGGCGTCTACCGGTCCATCGCCATTGCAGAAGTCGCCGACGTGCCGCTCCACATCGTGCATTTGTCCAGCGCCGACGCGCTAGAGCAAGTGATTCTGGCTCGGCAGCGGGGGATGGATGTGCAGGCAGAGACCTGCCCGCAGTATCTGTTTTTGGACCACAGCTACTACGACAAGCCGAATTTCGAGGGCGCCAAGTACGTGATGACGCCAGCGTTGCGCGAGAAGTGGAACCAGGACGTGCTGTGGCAGGGGTTGAAGATGGGTCATCTGGCTCTGGTCGCCACCGACCACTGCCCCTTCTGCTTCAAGGGGCAGAAAGAGCTGGGCAGGAAGAGCTTCACCGCGATCCCCAACGGGGCTCCGGGCGTGGAAAACCGCATGGCCTTGATCTACCAAGGGGTGCAGAAGGGCTACCTCACCCTCAACCGCTTCGTGGAGATCACGAGCACGTCCGCGGCGAAGACCTTCGGCATGTTTCCCAAGAAAGGCACCATCGCCGTCGGCAGCGATGCGGACGTCGTCATCTTCGACCCGGATCGCAAACTGACCGTGAGCGTCAAGGATGAGGATACCCACCACATGAAGGTGGACTATTCGACCTACGAGGGTTTCGAGCTGCAGGGTTACCCGGAGACGGTGATTTCCCGTGGGCGCCTCCTCGTCGAAAACCGCAAGGGTGGCGTCAAGGGTGGGGGAAGGTTCATCAAGCGCGCGAGGGCGGGAGAGCTCTTGCGTTGAATGTCGAAGCGGAGCGGCACGTAGCGCTTCACCACAAAGGAAAAAGAAGAATGTCCGTCCGTCTAATGCTCGCCGCTCTACTCACCGCCTCGCTCGCCGGTTGCGGCGGCGCACCGTCGCCGGAAACCCCGGCAACTGAACCTGGAGAGCCCCCCCCCGGATCCGACGCTCCCGGCGCGGCTGACGAGGGGCCCAGCCTCGAGGAGCTGCAACAGAAGTTCGTCGCTGGATGCACCGAGAAGCTGCCCAAGGCGCCCGAGTACTGCCAGTGCAGCTGGGAACAAATGCAGGCGTCTTTCACGGTCGAAGAGATGCGCGGCAAGAGCGATCCCGCCCGCATGGACGCCTTTCGCAAGAAAGTGATAGGTGCTTGCGGTGACAAGATGCCGGAAGCAGAGCTCAAGTCCGGCTTCATCGGCGCGTGCACGGCTCAGGGTCAGAACGAGCTGGCGCCCTATTGCGAGTGCTCCTGGAGCGAGTACCGCAAGCAGCTATCCCTCGGGGATCTGGCCAATGAAGACGTGCTCCAGTCCGAACGTTTCAAAAAAGTACGCGAAGACGCCGTGAAGGTCTGCGCGCCCAAGTTGCCCGAAAAGGTCGCCAAGGCGGGTTTCATGAAGGGTTGCACCAAGACCGACGCTCACAAGCCGTTCTGCGATTGCGCTTGGAAGACGATCCGCAAGGATAATTCACCGGCTGCGATTCAAAGCGGCATGGTGGATTTGAAAGTCATGCAGTCGAAGATCAAGGCTTCCTGCGCGAAGTTTCGTCCCCGCAAGGGTTGATCACCTCGAGTCGCCGCGGGGCGCGACGCTACCGCGGCTGCGTGGATGAAGAAGCGCGTGTGTCCTGTTTGACAGCAGCTTCGACCTCGACCTCGATCCCACTGAGTACGGTGGTGTGGGTCAGCCCTTCGACGGCCGTGTCGTCGCATACGTCGTTGATGCACACGCCCGCGTGTGCCTCGGCGACGCGGAGCTGGGTTCCGGGCAGGTCGTGGCCGAAACCATGGGGCACGCTCACGATCCCGGGCTGCATGCGATCGCTGATACTGACTGGCAACGTTACCTGCCCAAGGCTCGTTCGCACCACAGCCAATGCGCCCTCGACCAGCTTGCGCTGGCGGGCGTCATCGGGGTGGATTTCCAGAGTGCAGCGCGGCTTGCCCTTCACCAAGCGCAGACTGTTGTGCATCCAGGAGTTGTTGCTACGAAGGGTACGCCGGGTGATCAGCGACAAGTTCTTGTCCGGGCGTTGGTCGGCAACGGTGTGATGCAGGCGCGCAAGATCCGCGATCAACGGCGGCGCCGCCAGCTTCACTTTGCCCTCGGGGTGACGGATCACTTGGGCGAGGCGCGGCTCGAGGGGCCCGAGATCGAGCCCGGACGGGGCGGCCAAGAGTTGCTGCAGCCGCAGCCTGTGGGGGCCGAGCCGCAGCATCAGGTCGAGGAGTCGGGCCGGTCCGACTTTCTTGGCAAGGCCAAATGCGAACCGGGCGGCAGGTCCCCACACGGGGCTCCGCGCTTCGGCCAGGCGAAGGCAGAGCTCACCTAGGACTTCGTAGTCGTGACGACAGCCCGGTGGCGGTGACACCAGCGCGGGCGCGTATTGAACCGTGTTGCGCACTCCCAAGGCCTGGGACAGGAGTGCGAACTGGTCGTGCTCGAAGCCGAAGCTCGATGGCAAGATGTAGTGGGCGTGGCGCGTCGTCTCGTTGCGGTAGATGTCCACCGCAACCATGAGCTCCAGCTCGTCAAAGGCGCGCGCGAGCCGCCGCCCGTTCGGCAGCGACAGCACGGGGTTGCCCGCGTGCACGATGAGCCCTTTGATCTGACCCGCGCCGGGAGTTTCGAGTTCTTCGGCGAACGCCGCCACGGGCAGCTCACCGTTGAACTCCGGTCGTCCGCTCACCCGGCTCTGCCAACGATTGTAGGCCCCGGTCTGACCCAAAGTTGCGGCCAGGGCGGCTAGGTCCACTGCCGGAGTCGCGAACATGGCGCCGCCCACGCTGTCCAGGTGGCCAGTGACGAGGTTGACGGCATCGATGAGCCAGGTTGCCAGGGCCCCGAAGGGCTGCACGCAGGTTCCCATGCGGCCATAGACGGCGGCCCGGGGTGTTTCGTGCAGAGATCGGGCCAGGCTTTCGATGGCTTCGGCGTCGATCCCGACGAAGGGGGCGACCCGATCTGGAGCGAAGTCCTGGATGGCCCGTTGTAGTTCGCCCACCCCGCTGGCTTGCTTTGAGACGTGAGCTTCGGCGACCCAGCCGCGCGCGAACAATACATTCAGCAGCCCCGCCAACAGCGCCGCGTCGCTGCCCGGCCGGACCGCGAGATGCTCGTCGGCAAGTTCGGCGGTCTCGGTTCGTCGGGGGTCGATGACGACCAGACGGCCGCCGCGGGATTTCAGATCTCGCAGTCGCTTGTCGATGCCCGGTGAGCACATCGCGCTGCCGTTGGAGACGATTGGGTTCGCACCGATGATCACCAACAGCTCTGTGCGATCGATGTCTGGGACCGGGATCAGCGCTTGATTGCCGTACAGCAGCCAGGACACGAACACTCGCGGCAGGGCGTCCACGGATTGGGATGAAAAGATATTGCGGCTGCCGAGCGTCAAATGGAACGCGATGCCTGCCAGGAGCGCGCTGTAGCTGTGCCCGGTGGGGTTGCCGAAGTAGAAGGCGAGGGCGTCTTTGCCGCCCTGCTGTTGAATGCGCCCCATGCGACTGCCGATGTCCGACAGCGCATCGTCCCACTCGACACGCACCCAGCTGCCGTCGGCCTGCCGCTTGATGGGTGACGTGATGCGATCCGGGTCGTTTTGGATGTCCGGAATCGCCACGCCCTTCGGACAGATGTGGCCACGGCTCGGGCTGGCCTTGTCGCCGCGGATCCGGGTTACGGCAGCGCCTTCAAATTCTACCTCGAGGCCGCACGCGGCCTCGCACAGCATGCACAGGGCGGATCGGGGTTCAGCCATGAGTCCATGCTGCACCCTCGATGGCGCCGGGAACAGTTCGAAATGGTCGTGGACGGCTGCCAGGCCTCAGTGAGCGCCTTTTTTGGGGCGGAGCTTTGCGCCCTCACTGACGTGCTGGTTCCAGGTTGCTGGCTCATAGCCGTTGTCGACGGCCTCCATGCTTATGCAGCCAGGAACCGGACACACAATCTGGCACAGATTGCAGCCAACGCACTCGCTCTCGTCGACCATCGGTACGCGCACGCCGTTTTCCGCCTCTTCGGGCTGATGAATGCACTGATGCGCGCCGTCGTGACAAGCCACGAGGCACACCTGACAGCCAATGCAGCTTTTTGAGTCGATCTTGGCGATGGTCTCGTAGTTCAGATCCAGATCGCCCCATTCGGAATAGCCGGGCACCGCCTTGCCGACCATCTGGTCGATGGTCTCGAAGCCGTGGGAGCGCATGTACTCTTCGAGACCTTCATTCATGTCCTCCACGATGCGGTAACCCTTGAGCATCACTTCGGTGCAAACCTGAACGCTGCTACTTCCCAGAAGTAGGAACTCCACGGCGTCACGCCAGTTCGTCACGCCGCCAATGCCGCTGATGGGCAGCCCGAACTCCTTGCAGCGGGCCAGCTGAGCCACCATGTGCAATGCGATGGGGCGCACCGCAGCGCCGCAGTAGCCGCCGTTCGTGCTCTGGGAATCGACCCGAGGCGTAGGCACGAAGCGGTCGATGTCTACGCCGATGATGCTCTTGATGGTGTTGATGAGGGATACGCCGTCCGCGCCGCCGCGGCGGGCGGCTAGGCCGTGGGGCAAAATGTCGCCAACATTCGGCGTGAGCTTTACCAGTACCGGGACGCTCGAATATTCCTTGGCCCAGCTGGTGATGCGCTCGTTTACGGTTGGCTCCTGCCCAACCGCAGAGCCCATTCCGCGCTCGCACATGCCGTGCGGACAGCCGAAGTTCAACTCCAGCCCATCCGCGCCAGCATCGATGCTGCGCTTGATGATGTCTTTCCATTCCTCCTTGGTTTCGACCATCAGCGACACGACGACCGCGTGTTTCGGATACTTCTTCTTCGTCTCGTAGATCTCATTGAAGTTGGTCTCCAGCGGTCGATCCGTGATCAACTCGATGTTGTTGAAGCCGATCGCGTTCTTGCCCCCGTAGCTCACTGCGCCGAAGCGGCTCGAGACGTTCTGAATCGGCTGCCCGAGGGTCTTCCAGACGGCGCCGCCCCAACCATGGTCGAATGCGCGCTGAACTTGAGCGCCGGAGTTTGCAGGGGGTGCCGATGCCAGCCAGAAGGGATTCGGAGAACGGATGCCGGCACAGTTCGTGGAAAGATCAGGCATTTTTGCCTCCCATCATGTAGGCGTGCATGGTGCGCGCGGCAGCTTTGCCCTCCGCCGCGGCATTGACCACTTCTTTGCCGCCGTTGGCGCAATCGCCCCCAGCGTAGAAACCTTTGCGTCCGCAGCCGCCGTGCTCATCTACGATGACGCGACCGCGCTCAATCTCGATGCCATCCAGATTGGCAAGCAGTTCGCCGAGCTTGCTTTGTCCGATGGCGACCAGCACCAGATCTGCGTCGATGCTGAACTCCGTGCCCGAGATGGGCTTTTTCTCGTCGTTCAGCCGGATGCATTTGACCCGCTGAACCCGTCCGCTGCCTTCGAATGCGATGGGTAGCGCTTGCCAAACCGCGGTGCAGCCTTCCACCTTGGCGGCTGCCCACTCGTGCTTGTATCCGGACATCTTGGCTTCCGTGCCGCGATACACCATGAGCGATTTCTCGATCCCTAGGCCGTTGGTCTCTCGGACTGCGTCGATGGCAGTGTTGCCACCGCCCACGATCACTGCGGTCTCTACGCCGTCCAAGGAGGTGGGATTGAGCTTGAACTGCTCGATGAAATCCACTGCACCGTGGATTCCCTTCAGATCGGCACCTGGCACATCCATGGTCGTGTCCGGGCCGAGGCCGAGGCCAATGAAGACGGCGTCATGCTTCTTTTCCAGGTCGGCAAAGCTCAAGTCGTTGCCGATCTCGACTCCCGTCTTCACCTCGATGCCGCCGATACCCAAGACCCACTCGACTTCATCCAAGGAGCGATCGGCCTTCATCTTGTAGGGCGCGACACCGGTCGTGTTCAAACCACCCAAAACCTCACGCTTTTCGTAGATCGTGCAGGCGTGGCCCAGGCGTCGGAGCTCGTGAGCCGCTGCCAACGATGCGGGACCACCGCCCACCAGTGCGACACTCTTGCCGGTGTCCTTGCCGGCCTCGAAGAAGCGTTGGTTGTTGTCGAAGGCGACGTCTGTCGCGTAGCGCTGCAGCTTGCCAATCTGAATCGGCGGCACGCCCATTTCGTTGTAGACGCAGTCGCCGACACAAAGAACTTCAACCGGGCAGACCCGTGCGCAGCTCATGCCGAGGATGTTCGAGTCGAAAATGGTCCTCGCAGATCCCTTCAAGTTGCCCGTAGCAATTTTGCGAATGAACTCCGGGATGTTGATGGCGGTCGGGCACTTGGCGATGCACGGCGCGTCCGAGCAGTACAAGCAGCGATTGGCTTCTACCTCGGCTTGTTGCGACGTGTAGGGATCCTTGAAGTCCTCGAACACGGACTCACCACGCTTTGTGGGCACTTTCTTCAGCATTGTTGTCTCCAAAACTCGGCGCTCGCGTGCATCTGCATCAGCCGCTGATCTTTCCCCAGGGCAGGCCACCGGAGGTGGGGGATGAAAACAGGTAGAGTGAAACTGTCATCGCTTCTAGACGCTCCCTGAGGCAGCTCTTGCAGGCGAAAGGAGCGTCGCCATCTAGCGCGACGGAGGCCGTCGCATCTGCATCGGACCCGCAGAGATCGCATTTCGCCGCGACGCTGTCGTCCTCGGCAGGTATCCCGCGGACAACTACCCCACGCCCCGTTACGCGCACGATTACATCCTTCGCCATGCCGCCTCCTGTCGAAACCGAGCCTAGAGTCATATCATTTGCGGGCTCCCGATGGCGCTCTCGCGCCCGCGATGCGCTAAGCTATGGGCTTGGAGGTGAATCGGTGACTAAAGGGCTTTTCTTGGGGTGCGCTGTAGTGTTCGTCTTCGTCAGCGCTTGTGGCAGCGACGACGATTCTAGCGGGACTGGGGGCGCCGCTAGCGGCGGAAGCGCTGGAAGCGCTACCGGGGGTGCGGGCGGAGGCTCCGGGGCGGGAACTGGCGGCAGCTCTGGAAGCGCGACGGGCGGCAGCGCGGGCAGCGCGACCGGGGGCAGTGCAGGCACAGCCCCCGATGGCGGCGCGGGTACCGCATCCGGCGGCACCGCTGGCGTCGGCCCAGATGCATCCACCGGCGGCTCCGGCGGCACCAAACCGGACGCGGGTTCGGGCAAGGAATGCAAGGCCCCGAAGGACTGCCGACTGTTTTCCAGCATGTGTTCCACCACGGGCTGCAAGTGCCTGCCTTTGCCCAAGTCGGACAAGGATCCGAAGTGCGACGGGTTTCCCTTGAACTGCTTGATCAATCCCTGTGAGGGCAAGACGGCGACCTGTGAGAATGGTTTCTGCGGTGTGAAGTAGAACAGCCCGGGCGGCCTAGTCACGCTCGAGGCATCGAGATCCGCCTACAAAGTGGCTTCGAGGGCGAGCTAGTCGGGCGTGCTTTCCAGGCTGAAGGCGATTGTCTAGGACGCACCGCATGTCACTGATGTACTTCGTCCCGGTCATCGTCATTGTTGCCGCGCTGGTTTACGTCTTCTGGTACCAGGCACAAGTGCGCAAAGCGGTTGCAGAGGGGCATGGGCCGATCATGTTCCACAACAGCTACGCTGGCACCTACGACCTGGGCGCAGAGGAATACATCATCGCTTTGTGGCAGGGGCTCGCCTATACGGGTTCGCAGAGCGCCGCCGGGCAAGTGGGCAGTGCAGTGCTCAATGAGATTTCGTCCAAGGCGGTTGGAGTCTCGAAGTACACGCCACAGGTCCTCGCGACGCTGACGTCCCACGGAAGGTTGCTGGTGGCAGAGGAGTACTGCGAGCTGGGAGATCGGGGAAACTACAAGCAGGTTCGAACCTGGGCGCGGGGCGCTACGGCCACAACCAGCGCCGCCGCGGTGCCCGACCACCAAGGTCCCGCGCCGAAGAATCCCTTCAACCCCGCTGTTCCCCTGGAGCTGGTCATGCTCACCGGGCCAGACGGCGCCCAGTACCCATGTTGGCTCTCGACCCAGAGCCTGGAGGTGACGGGCCAGCAGCGCTCGATCGCGGCGGTCATCCCGATGGCTCCCGACGCCGCAGCGGCAGTCTGGAATGGCGCCGTGCAGCAGGCGAAACCTCAGGCTGGATGAGCGACAGCGCTCAGGTGCCCATGCTAGCGAGCGCGACGGGTCTAGGGGGTGCTTTCGACGTCGCACCCGTCGAAGCCATGCTGCCCAAGATCGCGGGCGTCGCCTTCATGGCGCTGTTTGGTGGGGGGATCGTGGCCTACGTGATCTATTCGTATTGGAAGATGACGAAGCGAGGCATGGCGGCTCACTTCGGACTGGAAAAGGGCGAGACCATCACGCAGTTGTGGGTGGGTGAGTTCGAGGACATGCAGTCCACTCTCGAGAAGGTCCTGCTGGGCGGCGCTGGCGTGGTGTTGGGTGGTCTGTTCGGGGTCTTGCCGGTGGGGGCGGTGCAAGATCAGATCCGCCCCAAGGGCGTGACCGCGATGTTGACCAGCCGGGGGCGGTTCGTCCTGGCCCTGGAAAAACAGGATGGCCAGGTGAATCGTGTTTACTTTGCCTCGCCTGCGGAAGTCAGCGTGCGCCACGTCGGGCCGTCGAAACAGCGGGTCCAGGGTTCCGCCGGGGAACTGTTCGCCGTGATGGGCCAAGACGGCGCGGTGTTTCATATCGTGCTGCACCCGACCGCCGTCGCTTCGCTGGCCCCTTGGGCGCCTCGCGCGGCCTAGTGCCAGAAGCGAACGGCGTAGATGGGCGGCAGATGGTGCACCGTGCGCCAGCTCTCGCCCGAGTCGTTGCTGATGAAGAGCGTTCCCGTGGTGGAACCCATGACCAGGGTCTTGCCGTCTGGACTGACGTCGAGCCCATGGCGATACACCATGTCGAAGGCCTCATGCTGAGGCAGGCCGTCGGTCAATAGTTCGAAGGTCTTGCCACCGTCGCGGGTGCGCGAAACCACGACCTTACCATCGACGGGAATGCGGCGGGCATCGCTTTCCAAGGGAACGAACCACGCGGTGAGCGGGTCTTCCGGATGGGCAACGACGGCGAAGCCGAAGTTACTGGAAGGTCCGGTATCGAGTTCCGTCCAGCAAGCGCCGTCGTCTTCGGAGCGAAACACGCCGTTGTGGTGCTGGCACCACAGGACGTCCGGTGCGGCCGCACAGCGCACGATGCGATGTGGATCCTGGATTGCTGACTCTTCTTTTCGCCCATCGGGCACGTACGCTGCCCATAGCCCGCGGGTGCTGGCCTCGAAGCGCTCACCGCCGTCGTTGGATCGCCAGACGCCTCCGCAGGATACGCCCATGAGCAACCGTTTGGGCCCGCGAGGGTCCACGCAGACCGAGTGGATCCCCGGGTGGTCGTAGCCGCCCCCAAACCACTCCTTTCGTGCGTCCGAAAGCCAGAGTGATTCGCACAGCTTCCAGCTATCGCCGCCGTCTCTGCTGCTGAAGAACCCGCCCGGGATCGTGCCCGCGTACAAGACGCCAGCTTCTTGCTTCAGGCCTGCCTCGAGCACCCAGACTTGTTCAACGTTCCAGGGAACGTCACTGCCTCGATTGGCGTCCTTGTCTTCGAGCCCTTCAGGCTTGGCAGGGTATTTGGGGCCCGCGGTTTCCACGAAGGTCTCCCCGCCGTTCTTGGAACAGAACAATTTGGCGCCGAAGTGGCCGTGACCCACCGCCGCCCAGAGCCATCCGTCGCGACTGTCGGGAAGCACCGCGGTCACAGGATCCCCGAGGAATGCCGAGCGACACACGGCCCGGGTTTGTGCGTTGACGATGAATAGGCCTTTGCGCGTAGCGACTACGAATTGCGACATCTCATCCTCCGCTCAAGGCCTGCATCACGTACACCTCAGAGTCCGCATCAACAGGATCCGAAAGGCCGTTGCGATCTCGGATCTGCCGACCATCGACGAACACCACCATGTGCTTGCGAAGCGCCCCCTGGTCGTCCAGCACATATCCGCGCAGTCGGGGATCCCGAGCAAAGGCGGCGTCGACCACTGCGCGCACCGTTTCCGCGTTCACTTGCAGCGGTGGGCACTCGATGTGACGCGCGAGATTCTTGGTGAAGGTGAGCCGAGCCATGGGCGCAGAGCGTACCAGAACGTCCCCGAAGTAGCTTCAGGAGGCAGCGCGCTTGGTACTCGGGCTGCGCAGGGTGGAGCCCAGCGCCGGCTCCGTCGAGGCGTGAGGGTCGGGGGCCAGCAGCCGCGGCGGATCCACTAGCGTGACCTCAGCGGAGCCCGAGTCGTGTAGGTGGGCGCTGGGCTTGTGCTCTTCCCACCACGCGCGGGCTTGCGCCTGCGTCCAACGTGGCGAAAGGTCGAGGGCCTCCAGCATCTCACCCAGAGCGTCGGCGCTATCCGGGCGATCGTCCTGCTTCTTCTCCAGACACTGCATCACGATGGTTTCGAGTTGCTCCGGGATGGGTCCCGGCGCCAGTGACGAAGGACGCTTGGGCACGTCTTCCATTTGCTGTTTGAAAACCCTGTCGCGCTCGTCAGCTTCGAATATGTGGCGACCGGTCAAGATGAAGTATGCGCTCGCCCCAAGCGCATACAGGTCCGTGCGCTTGTCCACCTGGCCCGGGTAGGCAATCGCTTCTGGCGCCATGTACAGGGGGGTGCCAACAATCTGCGTTTCGGAGCTGATGTCGGGCTGTGACCGGCCAGCGTCGGAATCCTTCACGAGCCCGAAGTCAAGGATCTTGAGCACGTCATAAGCGCCGCCGCGACGGCACAACATCATGTTGCCGGGCTTGATGTCGCGGTGGATGAGGCCTGCCGTGTGCGCTTCCGCCAGGGAACCGCAGGCCTGGGTCAGCAAATGCACCACCCGCTCTGGCTCCAGCGGGCCGAACTGCGAGATTACGGAGTAGAGGTCGACGCCATCGAGTAGCTCCATCGCGTAGTACAAGTTGCCGTCACGAGTCTGGCCGCAATCGTACACGGCGACGGTGCTTGGATGCTCGAGGCGGGCTGTGAGCAGTATCTCTTTCCGAAAGCGTTCCACGGTTCGCTTGGCCGCGACCTCAGGCCGCAGTAACTTGACCGCTGTGGGGCGTTTCAAGAGCGCGTGTTGCGCCCGGTACACGATGCCCATGGCCCCTTCACCGATCTTGGCGCTGAGCATGTAGTGCCCCAGACTCTCCGCTGCATGCACCTGCTTGGTGAGGCCATAGATGATTCGTGAGGCAATGACCGTCGCCGCCAATGCGAGGCCCACCCAGGACGCGGCAATGGCCGCGTAGTAGCCCGGACCGTGGCTTTCGATTTGGGAGCGACTGATGAAGAAGACCCCGGTGACCATGATCGTGCCGCTCAGGCCGCCTACCAGGAGAGTCCGCCCTCGCGCGCTGGGCACCAGGGTGGCTCGGGCGACCATCGCCAACGTGCCGCCCATCATCACGACCATTTCTGGAGCCCAGGAGTCTCGAGCCGTGTATCCGAGGACCGTCAACCCCGTCACAAACGCTAAGGTGACTGCCGCGTCCATCACGCTCAGCGCGTGCACGGAGAGCCTGCGCCATTTCAGCAGCGACCACAGGGCAAGCAATGTGGCGAAGGTCGCCAAGTGTGTAGCAGCAGTGATGTTTGCCCAGTCGGACAAGGGCTTGCCGATTAGAGTGCGGAGAGAATTGATGGCGAGGTAGTGGGCACCCACCAATACGAACGCTACGCTCGCGAACAATCGGACTCGGGATTGGAGGTAGGCGCGGGAATCCTCGTTCGCGAGGTGCGCCGTGTCACGATCCCCTAGGACGTCAGCGGGAAAGTCCAGGTGCTCCATGAAAACCGCAGTCGAAAAACGGGCAGTGCATCCGCTGGGATGCATATCAATTCTTAGTTCCACTGCGGTCGGACCACAAACCGGGCCGGTTTGGCAAAGCTGAACCATTTCCACGACCTGGGAGCCAGAGCCGGAGCCAAAGTGGCGAAAGTTCGCGCAATTGTGGCAGGTTCCGGCCGCGCCACCCCCGGCGCGCTTAGCTCCCTCCGAAAAAGCCCGCCCCAGCCATGACCCGATACTCCGCGGAAGACATCACCGTCCTCGAAGGCCTCGAACCCGTTCGCAAGCGACCTGGCATGTACATCGGCGGCGTTGGTGCCGCGGGGTTGCATCACTTGGTCTGGGAGATCGTGGACAACTGCGTGGACGAGGCGATGGATGGCCACGCCTCCGAGGTCTGCGTGACTCTGCACAAGGATGGCCAATCCGTCAGCGTCAGCGACAACGGGCGTGGCATTCCCGTGGACATGCATCGCAAGCACAAGAAGCCCGCCCTCGAGATCATCTTTTCGACCCTTCACGCGGGTGGGAAGTTCGAGCCAGGTAACTACAAGACTGCCGGCGGTCTGCACGGTGTCGGCGCGAGCGTCGTGAATGCGCTTTCCAGCGAGTTGGTCGCGAACGTCAAACGTGGCGGGTCCGAGTACCAAATGCGCTTCTCCGCGGGTAAAGCCATCGGCAAGCTGAAGAAGCTGGGCAAGGCCCGGGGTACGGGCACCACGGTGTTCTTTCGACCGGATCCCGAGGTCTTCCCCAAGACCGTGTTTTCCGCCGACATGATTCGCGAGCGGCTCGAAGTAGCCAGCTTCCTGCATCGCGGCATGAAGGTCGTCTTCATTGACGAAGCGCAGCGTGAAAAGTCGGTCTTCTGCCACGAGAAGGGCATCGTCGAGTATCTCGACAAGATCTTGAAGGACCGCAAAGCGCGCAGCGTGCATGACACGACCTTCTCGCTATTTCGGGACAACGGCATGCGCGTCGAAGTGGTGTTGCGCTGGACCGAAGCAACGGACGAACACGTGCGGAGCTTCGTCAACGGCATCCCGACGGGCAGCGGCGGGACGCACGAGAATGGTTTGCGCGCGGGGCTGGTCAAGGCGGTGCGCAACTACATCGACACTCACAACCTCACACCTCGCGGTGTCAATCTGAGCGCCGACGACATTCGCGAAGGTCTAGTCGGCGTGCTGAGCGTGTTCCTCGGTGAGCCGCAATTCCAAGGTCAGACCAAGGACCGGCTGAACAACCCTGAGGCCCAGGCAGCCGTTGACGGTGCGGTGCGTCCCGTCCTGGAGCAGTGGCTGAACGAGAACCGCAGCGTTGCCGAACAAGTGGTTCATCGGATCATTCTGGCGGCTCGGGCACGGGAAGCATCTAGGGCGGCCAGCGCCGCCATCACTCGGCGGACCGCCACGACTGGCAAGCTGACCCTGCCTGGCAAGCTCAGTGATTGCATCAACACAGATCGGCGGGACACGGAGCTATTCATCGTCGAGGGAGACTCCGCCGGGGGCAGCGCCAAACAAGGGCGGGATCGGAACCGTCAGGCTGTGCTGCCCCTGCGGGGCAAGGTGTTGAACACCGAGAGCCTGGGTCTGGCGAAGGTGCTGGAGAACAAGGAAATCGCCGATCTGGTCACCGCTCTGGGCTGTGGGGTGGGGCCAGTGCTGGACATGGCCAAGCTGCGCTACGATCGCATCGTGTTGTTGGCAGACGCGGATAGTGACGGCAACCACATCACCACGCTGCTGCTCACGTTTTTCTATCGACACCTGCCGGAGCTGATCAGGCAAGGCAAGCTCTTCGTTGCGGTTCCGCCTCTGTATCGCATCGATGCTGGAAGCGATACGTTTTGGGCCAAGGACGACGAGGACAAGGAGCGCATTCTCGCGTCGAAGGTCAAGGCCAGCGCGAAAGCCGAGATCACTCGTTTCAAAGGCCTGGGAGAGATGATGCCCAAGGTGCTTTGGGACACCACACTCAATCCGGCGACGCGTACACTGGTCCGGGTCAACATCGAGGACGCCCTGGAAACCGACCGAATCGTGAGCGAACTGATGGGCAAGGACCCGTCTGCGCGGTTTCACTTCATCATGGACCGCGCTGAAGAGGCTCAGGGCCTAGACGTTTGAAGGCTCGAGCCCTCGAGGCCAATCGCTGCAAGTTAAGAACCGGGGCACGGCGTTGGCGTACACTTCAACCCGCCGGTCGGAGACCTTCGACGGCAGAATCGATAGGGTCGTCACGGGCGGCGCCTCTGACTACGGCGTTTGCGACTTCCATCCGCACCGCAGACCTCCCGACGTCAGTTTGACCTGTCTCGAGGGCGCGCCGCGTTCAGGCGCGCTGCGGGGGCGACTTAAATAACTCCTCCAAGACTTGGCGAGCGGCGCGGCCAGGGCTCAGGCGGCCGGCTTCCACCGCTGCGCTGACTTCAGCCTGAATGCTGGCGGCCCGGGGGTGGTCTTGCAGCGCCCGCTCCAGGCCCTCGCGAATCAAGATCCGAAGCCACTCACTGTCTTGCTTGGCCCGGCGAGCGGCGAGCTGCCCGGAACTCTCCAGGGTTCTTCGATGTGCTTCCAACGCTGACCAGGCTTGTCCGATCCCGTCACCGGTCAGTGCGCTGGTGGGAATCACTTCAGGGCAGTCGGCGCTGCGCAGCAGCCGAAGCGCACTCTTCATCTCCACCGCAGCGCGCTGTGCCCGCGCCGCATTATCTCCGTCGGCCTTGTTGACGCAGACCACGTTCACCAATTCCAAGATGCCACGCTTGATCCCTTGGAGTTCGTCACCTGCGCCGGCCAGAGTCAGTAGTAGAAAGCTATCCACCAGCCCGAACACTGCGTGTTCGCTTTGGCCAACACCAACGGTCTCGACGAGAACCACATCGAAACCAGCCGCCTCGCAAAGCAACATGGCTTCTCGGGTTCTGCGAGCGACGCCCCCGAGAGTACCCGAGGTAGGGCTTGGGCGAATGAAGCACTCCGGTTTGGCTGCAAGACGCGGCATTCGAGTCTTGTCGCCCAGAATGCTCCCGCCGGAGACCCGGCTGGAGGGGTCCACCGCCAAGATTGCTACGCTGAAGCCGTCGTCAACGAGCTTCAATCCCAACGCTTCGAGGAATGTGCTCTTGCCCGCCCCCGGCACGCCGCTGACGCCCACCCTTCGCGCGCCCCCGGCATGACGAAGCAGGCGCGCAACGAGCTCTTCTGCCAGTACCTCGTGATCGGCGCGTTGGCTTTCGACGAGAGTGATGGCTTTGGCCAGGCTGCGACGCTTCTTGTCCAACACCCCTTGAGCCAGGGCGTCCAGATCCGAGTATTCGTCGATCACCATGGGAGGTTTTCAACTTCCGTGGCGCGCCTCCACCAGCTGGAGCACTCGTCTAGCTGCCACAGGAACGGGCGTACCTGGACCGAACACGGCCCCAACTCCGACCTTCTTCAGGCCCGCGTAGTCCTGAGGCGGAATGACTCCACCGACGACGATGCTGACGTCCGCTGCGTCGAGCTTCTTGAGCTCGGCGATCATCTCCGGAACCAGTGTGGTGTGGCCGGCTGCTTGTGAGGACACGCCAATGGCGTGCACGTCGTTTTCTACGGCTTGGCGCGCGGCTTCGGCCGGGGTCTGAAATAGGGGACCGACGTCCACGTCATAGCCCGCATCTGCGAAGGCCGTGGCAATGAGCTTGGCGCCGCGATCGTGGCCGTCCTGGCCCATCTTGACCACCAAGATCCTGGGTCGCCGGCCATGCTCCTTTTCGAAGTTCGTGACCTGCTCGCGGAGCGCTAGCCAGTCGGGGTCGTCCGCGTAGTAGCCGCCATACACTCCGGAGATGCTCTGGGTTTCTGCGTGATGCCGCCCAAAGACCCGTTCCATCGCTTCCGATATTTCACCGACTGTTGCGCGATCTCGTGCTGCGTTCACGCAGAGCGCCAATAGGTTTTGGGTTTCTGACTCAGCGCCTTCCTTCAATGCCGCAAGGCTCGCTTGCACCTTGTTGGGATCCCGAGCCGCACGCAGGCTCGCCAAACGCTCGGTCTGTGTGCGCAAAACCGCACTGTTGTCGACGTAGCGCACATCGATGGGTTCCTCGTCCTCGGGAGCGAACTTGTTCACGCCAACGATGGTGTCGAGCCCGCGATCCACGCGCGCCTGACGACGAGCGGCCGCTTCTTCGATCCGAAGTTTGGGCATGCCGCTCTCCACGGCGCGGGTCATCCCGCCCAGATCTTCAATTTCATCGATCAGCCCCATCGCCTTGGCGGCCAAAGCGTGGGTGAGAGACTCCATGAAGTAACTACCACCGAAGGGGTCGACCACTTTGGTGATCCCAGTTTCGTGCTGCAGCACCAATTGAGTGTTTCGCGCGATCTTGGCTGCGAAGTCACTGGGCAGCGCGATGGCTTCGTCGAAGGAATTGGTGTGAAGGCTCTGAGTGCCACCCAGGGTTGCGGCCATCGCTTCGACGGTCGTGCGGACAACGTTGTTGTGCGGGTCTTGCTCCGTGAGGCTGACGCCGCTGGTTTGGCAGTGGGTGCGGAGCATCATGCTGCTGGGTTTTTTGGGGTCGAAATTCCGCTTCAAGAGGGTGGCCCAGAGCAGGCGAGCAGCGCGCAGTTTGGCTACCTCCATGAAGAAGTTCATCCCGATTGCGAAGAAGAACGAGAGCCGAGGTGCGAAGTCGTCGATTCCCAAGCCCTTGTTCAGCGCAGCGCGCACATATTCCAAGCCATCCGCCAGAGTGAACGCGAGTTCCAGATCGCAGGTCGCCCCAGCTTCTTGCATGTGATAGCCGCTGATGGAAATCGAATTGAAGCGCGGCATGTGCTTGGCGCTGTATTCGATGATGTCCGCGACGATGCGCATGCTCGGCTTCGGCGGATAAATATAAGTGTTGCGCACCATGAACTCTTTGAGGATGTCGTTCTGGATGGTGCCGGTGAGCGCGCGCTCGTCAACGCCCTGCTCCTCTGCCGCCACGATGAACATGGCGAGCACTGGCAGCACGGCGCCGTTCATGGTCATGGAGACGCTCATCTCTCCAAGCGGGATCCCGTCGAACAGGATTTTCATGTCCTCCACGCTGTCGATGGCGACGCCAGCTTTTCCGACATCCCCGACGACGCGAGGGTGGTCGCTGTCGTAACCACGGTGGGTGGCCAGATCGAAGGCGACGGAGAGGCCGCGCTGTCCGGCAGCCAATCCTTGGCGGTAGAAGGCGTTGGACTCTTCCGCGGTCGAAAAGCCCGCATACTGCCGAATCGTCCAGGGTCGGCCGGCGTACATCGTGGCGCGCGGCCCGCGTACAAACGGGAACGCGCCGCTCACGCTATCGAGGAACTCCAGCTTCTCGACGTCTGCGGCGGTGTACAGAGCCTTGACGGCGATGCCCTCCGGGGTTTGCCAAACCAGTTCGGCAGGGTCTTTGCCCTTGAGCTCTTTCTGCGCCAGCGTCGTCCACGCGGCGAGGTCGGTCGGGGGGTGGCTCATAGTTTTCGCTCCCGCACCGGTTTCGAGACGGTGCAACCGGGTTGTAGCAAATATGAGGCTTTGAATCGAAGTGGCCTTAATCTCGCGCGGCAGCGACAAATTCGCGCGCACGGGCTGCGTCCACAGCCGCGAGCACGTCGCCGTTTTCCTTCACAGCCGTGCCTACGATGGCGCCGTCCGCTCGGGCTAGAAGCGCTTGCGCAGTATTTTCGGTGAGCCCGCTGCCAATCCACAGGGCACGATCTGGAACGGCTTTACGCACCGCCTCCAACGCTGCGGGGTCCGCTGCCGCTCCCGTGGAGCATCCGGTGACGATCAGCGCGTCTGCAAGCCCACGATAAGCGGTGTCCCGGGCGCTCTGGACCAGGTCGAAGCCAGGCGGGAACAGAGCGTGTTTGACACCCACGTCCGCAGCAATGAGCACGCGAGCGTCGAGGCTGGCACGCAGCCTCAAGGTCTCGTGGGCGTTGCCTTCTACGAGTCCCTGATCCGTGTAGGCGACGCCGCAGTGCACGTTGACGCGGATGAAGTCTGCGGCGGCGGCGGCCGCGACGGCCAAGGCGGCAGAGGCGTCATTGCGAAGCACGTTGATGCCCAAAACAGCATCTGGAAATACGCGGCGCAGCTCGGTGGCCACCGCAGTCATGCACGCGACCGTAGTCGGCGGCACCTGCCGAGCATAAAACGGGGCGTCGCCGAAGTTTTCGATCACGAGACCAGCGAAGCCGGCGCTCAGAAGAGTCTCCGCATCGCTGCGAGCGCGGCTTACCACCTCTGAGAGGCTGGTTGCATTCGGGCTTCCCGGCAGCGGCAGAAGATGAACCATACCAAATAGCGTCTTGCCTTCGCCGGCTCGCTCCAAACTCCACACGCGCCGAGTGATAACGAGATGTGCGCGTGGACGCCACACCCACTTCCGCTTGCCGACAAATGCCCCTATCTAGGGAGCATGCATGAGGTCGGAGATTTGGAGCTGCTTTCGCCCGAGGGCAGGCCCGTGGCCATGGAGCGTCTGTGGGTGGAAGGGCCCATCGTGATTGGTTTCGTTCGGCACTTTGGGTGACTCTTCTGCCAAGAGCAGGTCGCGCAGTTGCGCGACGCAGAGGCGGAGATCACGTCGCGGGGCGGGCGCCTCGCAATTATCGGCAATGGAGCTCCAGCGCACGCGCAGCGCTTTCAAGAAGATACAGGCCTCTCCGACAAGGTGTTCACGGATCCGTCGCGTCACACCTACCGGGCGCTAGGCATGAATCACGGTTTGGGGCACACCTTCAACCTCGCGACCGTGCGCAACGCCTGGCGCGCATACCGGTCAGGGTTCCGGCAGAAACGTCGGCAGGGCGATCCATGGCAGCAGGGTGGCACCGTGGTCTTTGATGCCGCCGGCGAACTTGTCTTCTTGCACGTGTCTACGGCCGCCGGAGATCACGCCGAGATTGAAGATGTCTTGGAAGCGTTGAGCCGACTTCAGCCCGGCGATTGAGCTTCGCGGTCAAAGGCGGCAATGACGTCCGCCGGTGCCTGCACCAACTCGATCAACACGCCAAAACCAGACAGGGGAAAGGCGTTGTTCGACTTCGGGTGGATGAAGCAGATGTCGTGTCCCGATGCTCCCGACCGGATCCCGCCTGGTGCGAAGCGCACGCCCCGGCTTTCCAACCAAGAGACCGCCTGCGGCAGGTCGTCCACCCACAGGCCGATGTGATTCAGAGGTGGTTCGTGGACGCGGGGTTTCTTGTCTGGATCCAGGGGCTGCATCAGGTCGATTTCAACCTGCGCCGTTCCCACTCCGAGCACGGTGACGTCTTCGTCGACATTCTCGCGCTCGCTGCGGAATTCCGAGACTTTCGCGGCGCCGAGCAGGTCGATCCATAGCTTGGAAAGCTCGGACTTGCTGGCATGGCCCAGGGCCACTTGCTGCAGTCCGAGAACCCGAAAGGGCCGCCCTGCGCCGCTCATGGTACGCGCCCCTGCACGCCGAGAGACAGCTCGAGGTTGGAATGGATGCTGCGCAACACGCCCGTCGTGATGCCTGCACTGGCGTATATGCCGACCGCGCGGGCGACGTCATATTGCGGCCCTGCGCCCACGTGAAAAACGATGTCCTTCTTGTACTCCGGGTTGTTTTGTTCCCAGAGGGGGTTGCCGGCGCCACCTTCGAGCTCGGCGCCGAGCGCGGGCTCGATGAAGACCTTGAACGCGCTGTCGCTCATCGTGTACAGACGCGCGCCTGCACCCAAGATGAACACTTCTTTGGTGTTGGTTTCGGGTTCGCCATCCAACCCGAAGCGCGCCCAGACGTAGGGCTCCACTCCGCCAATGGGCGCGAAGGAAAGCGCGATGTCGAGACCAACAGGCGCGACGTGACCGCAAAACTTCTGCTGGTCTTTCGCCGCTTTGGCCGGGTCGGGTTCGCTGCAAAACGGTGAGGAATCGTAGCGGAAGATCATGCGGTAGCCGCCGACGACGTTGACTCGAAGGCCGAATTGAGACGCGTGAGAGTAGGTGCGGTCGCCTTCGCCCGGGCCATCCTCGTCGGGAGGGCTCGGCGGCGTGGCCGGCGCATCCGAATTCGTTTCCGCTGCTTCACTGGTCGCAGGTAGGGAACCTTCGGCAGTGGATTCAGCGGCGTCAGGTTCCGCCGCGTGGAGCGGCGAAGTCAGCAGCAACGCGACTAGCAGGCACCCTCGTTTCATGGTCACACAGCATAAGCGTCCCGGGCGGTGAATTCCACTCGGCGGCCGGAGCCGCTAAGATCCATCAGCTCTTGGATTTAAGCGCGGGGGCTGTGCGGGCGGTGCCGGCGACCGTCCACTTGCGTTCAGCGTCCAAGGCTTCCCAGCGGAGGCTGACCTCCGACTTCCCAGTGGCGGCCTGGGCGGGTTCGATTCCGTTCCAATGGTCGGCAGCCGGCAGCGTTAGGCTTCCCTCGCTTGCGATCTTGCCAAGGCTGGATTCGTCCGTCGTCAAAGCGAGCACTCCGAGCCCGGCGAAGAGCGGGATCACGCCGCTTGGAATGTACTCTGCCACGACGGCGCGTAGGTTGTCGCCCAAACTCGCGGCGTGGCGCGCAGCCCAGCGCACGGAGTCGAGAGACCGGAGCACCATGACGCTTGGTTCGGCGGGAACAATGGTTGACTCGACGACCGGAAGGGTTTCCGACTTGGCCCAGCCTGCTGGTTTAGGTTGCTTCGCAGGTGGGGCTTTCGCGCCCTCCAAACCGTCCTTCGCCTTTCCTTTGCCCTTTCTCAAGATTAGGACGTCGTCTGTGGGCAAGGTTCGCGGGACTGTGACACGCACGGGGCGTTTGAAGCTGCGCGGGTCTCCGAGCTGGCCGGATGCGACGGCGTAAGCGATGGTCTCGGCGGAAGCCACGATGAAGCGACGATCTGACGGCGCTCCCGGTTCGGGATCGAAGGTGCGAAGGGAGACTCCGTCTGCCTTGGGGGGCGGGTACAGCTCACCGGTGACCAGGCGGTGATCCGGTTCGATCAGTCGTGCCCCCGTTGCGATCAAATCGACCAACGCACCGGAGTTCGCCAGAACCTCCAGGGCTTGGCGGGAGGGCGGGGCGAGTAGGAAGTCCAAACGCGGTGGTACGCGCTTGCTCTTCAGCAGGGCCGCTGCGGCGAGCAAGTCTCGTAGGGAGGCGCCGGAATCTCCTCCTAGGACCACCTGGAATACGGGCTTACCGGCAACTTCCCGGACCTGACGCACGTCGCCGGATTCGTCCATCACCAGCGGGTCTACCGCACTCAAATCCACGCTGATCACGTCGTCGCAGGGAGCACCGGGGTCCGGCAGCAGGCTGCGATGGGCTTTGCTGCGCCGCTGGTCACGCAGGTACACCTCGGTTTTTTCATCACTGACGAAGAGCGCGGCGCTCGCGCCCAGCTGCGGAGCGAGGGCGCACAGCACGGCTCGGTCCGGCACCGAGAGCAGGCGCGCGCTCGGTCCCGCAAATTCGATCACCACCGGCGCTTGATTCTCATTGTCGACTTTGCGGATGATGTCCCCTAGTCCGCGCCGAATGAGCTCGAGCGCGACGTCGCGAACGCACACGAAGGGGCGGATACGTCCCGAGAGCAGCACCTGAACACTGCGCGGAGGCCTCAACCAGATTGTGCCGTGGGTCAGCGCCTCGGCGAGCTGTGAGGGGGCTGCAACCAACGTGAGCATTCCTGCACCGCCAACGGACGCCAATCGAGGCTCGTCGGTAATGGCCAGGCGCGCGGGGCTTCCGAAGCGCTCCAAATGCACCGCCGCTGGAAAGCCGATTCCAGGTCGAGCGATGAGGATGTTATTCTGCAAGACGGCGCGAGAGACCCGTTCTGGCGCCGCCAGGCTGGGCTCTTCACTTTCGGCCGTCACACAACGAGTATCGTAGGCGACAGCCGCTTCGATGCTGCATTTCTTCAGACCGAAGTCGAGGGCTTCCGCCAAGACGCGATTCGGCTCGCGAGCCAAGATGACCTGGTCGACTTTCACGCGGACGACGTCGTCTTTGAGGTCGGGGTTGTCCGCTCGGCCCGCGAGGACCTTCTGAGTCATTGTGCGGGGAGGATCTCCCGCGCGCGCACGCATGATCGCTAACGCTCTCTCTGGATAAGGGATGTCATGGAACCCTGGTGTCCCGGGCTCAGGGAAGGGGAACGTAGCCGCTCGACGTCAGGGGGGTCAAGGACGTCTGAGGGCAGATCTCCTTGGAGCTCATCCCCCAACCGCCGCCCGGGTGCAACCCATGGATTGAACAATTTCCCAGGGCCCCGCACGGGTGTTCGGGTATCCGTCTGTAAGTGTTGGAATTTACATACATTCTTGTTGTAGCTTGGAGCTGTCAAGATCGGCCCGAGCGCCGGCCTCCTCCGAAGCGGGGTTTGGGCATGATTCGAGCAGCGCCTCGCTTGGCAGAAACGTTCACGGATCGGGACAAAGGGGATAGGCTTCTGGACCATGTTCAAACAAGCGCTCGAAGGGGTGGTCCATGGGACCGACGGCGGGCTTGCCAGCCTGCTCATGGATTTCGAAGGCATCCCCCTGGAGAGCTACGCGCTGGAGGATTCTCGCTTCGATATCGAAGCCGTCGGCGCCGAGGTCAGCGTGGTCGTCAAGGCCATCCAGCGAGCTACGGAAATGCTGGAGGCGGGCGATACCAAAGAGGTCGCGTTCAAGAGCGGGCGCCTGATTACGCTGATTCGCGTGATCAACGAAAACTACTTCATCGCGCTGACGCTCACTCCGGATGGGAACCTCGGGAAGGGCAGATTCTTGTTGCGCGTGGCCGCTCCCAAGCTGCACGAGGAGCTCGCGTAGGCGCGTGGCGCAAGCCCGATCGCGTCGCGGCGCGAAGGGGCCTCGCGCCCGATCTCCGCGGTCAACGGCACCCCGGCGGCGCCGGTCCCCGGCGCTGCTCCGCATCCTGGTGCTCAGCGGTCCGAATCTCGACCGCCTCGGCAAGCGTGAGCCGCAGATCTACGGCACTACGACCCTCAAACAGATCCATGCGCGGCTGACGGAGGCCGCGCGGGGACTGGACGTTGAAGTGGTGTGTCGGCAGAGCAACCATGAGGGCCTGTTGGTCGATTGGATGAACGCAGCGGCCGACGAGCGCTTCAACGGAATCGTCATCAACCCGGGTGCACTGACGCATACCTCTTACGCCCTTTTTGACTCTGTCAAAGGCTGTGGGCTCCCTGCCGTGGAAGTTCACCTTTCCAATCCCGACGCCCGGGAGGAGTTCCGACGTCACTCCCTTGTCGCGCCTGCGTGCCTTGGGCGAGTTGCGGGCTTTCACGCTGACTCCTACGTGTTGGGCCTCGAGGCATTAGTGCGAAGCCTTCGCCTAGCCACCGGCGGCGATAGCGGCGCGTAGCTGTTTTCGCAGGCGAATTGGCTTGGTCCTGTCCATGCGTCGCGACTAGCCTTCTGCGCCTGACGATCACTCGCGGCGCCATCAAGTTGCCGGGAAGATCGCGAGGATGGCGAAGATGGAGATCTCTCTCAAGCAGCTGCGTAACCTGATCGCGACGCTGGATGAAGGCGGCGTTCAGGAGATGGAGTACGAAGACGAGAAGCTGAAGTTGCGCCTTTCGTTTTCTCGCGCTGCCAGTGGGCCGGTAGTGGCGGCTCCGAATGCGTCAACCGTGGCCGCAGCGCCATCGCCCCCCGCCGCCAAGGAGGACGCCAGTCAGTACGTGACGTCACCTTTCGTCGGCACGTTCTATCGTGCGCCTGCTCCCGATGCAGACCCTTTCGTCGAAGTCGGAGCATCAATTCGGAAGGGCCAGGTGCTCTGCATCGTCGAAGCCATGAAGCTCATGAATGAGATCGAGGCAGAGCATGCGGGCACGATCGAGGAAATCCTCGTCGAAAACGGCGAGAGCGTCGAGTTCGGTCAAAAGCTTTTCAAGCTGCGCTAGCCCAAAAAGCGGCTGCAAGACGCATGTTCAAGAAGATTCTGATAGCGAACCGAGGCGAGATCGCGATGCGCATCATCCGCGCTTGCCGTGAACTTGGGATCCAGACAGTCGTCGTGCACTCGACCGCAGACGAAGGCGCACTGCACACGCGCTTTGCCGACGAGGCCGTGTGCATCGGGCCACCACCTGCAGCGCAAAGCTATCTGAACATCCCTGCGATCATTTCCGCTGCAGAGATCAGCGCCGCGGACGCCATCCATCCCGGATACGGATTCCTCAGCGAGAACGCTGCCTTCGCTCAGGTCGTTGCCAACTGTGGGCTTTCCTTCATCGGTCCCACAGCGGAGGCCATGCGACGCTGGGGCGACAAACTCAGCGCCCGGGAGATCGCCAAGCAGTTCGACCTGCCGCTGCTACCCGGCAGTGAGGCTCTTAAGGACGTGGACCACGCTGAGCGGGAGGCTGCGCGGGTTGGCTTTCCGGTCATGCTCAAGGCTCGAGGTGGCGGGGGGGGGCGCGGCATGCGCATCGTGCGGGAGGCCTGCGAAATTCGGCGGGCGTTCGAGTCCGCATCTGCCGAGGCGCTTGCCGCCTTCAAGAACGCCGAGATGTACCTGGAACGCTTCATTGAGCGACCGCGCCACGTCGAATTCCAGGCGTTGGCAGATCAATATGGCCAGGTGTGGACCCTGGGTGAGCGGGAATGCAGCCTGCAACGCCGACACCAGAAGATCCTGGAGGAAGCGCCGTGTCCGGCCATGACCGAAGAGCGGCGAGCGCAAATGGGCGAGCGGGTTCGCCGCGCCGTACGCGAAACGGGTTACACGACCCTGGGCACCCTCGAGTTCCTCATGGACGAGGATGGTGCCCTGTACTTCATGGAAATGAACACCCGAGTTCAGGTCGAACACCCCGTTACGGAGATGGTCACCGGAGTCGACTTGGTGGTGGAACAAATTCGCGCAGCCGCAGGGGAGCGCCTCGACCTCCCGGATACTCGCCCCTGGAAGTTTCGAGGCCACGCAGTGGAGTGCCGCATCGTGGCGGAGGACCCGATCACCCTCGCTCCCTGGCCGGGCTTGATCAACGAATACCATCCGCCCGGAGGCGCCGGGGTGCGCGTGGATTCAGGAGTGTTCGGGGGCTGGAAGGTGCCCCAGCACTACGACTCCCTGCTGGCCAAGGTGATAACCCACGGCAAAACGCGCGCAATCGCCATCAGCCGGATGCAGCGGGCCCTGGACGAGCTGATTGTCGGTGGCATCCGTACCAATGTTGCCCTTCACCAGAAGCTACTCCTGGATCCCGAAGTCGTTGCGGCGACCATGACCACGCGCACCGTGGAGCGCGTGGTGGAGGAGTTCCGCGCCGAGCATGCGGCGGGAGAGTGAGCAGCTGACGGATCCACGTAGCCCGGCAATTGGCTACACTCTCGAGCCATGAGTGAACTGGCAGCGCGCATCCTCGACGGCGAGACCCGCGCAATCGCGCGGGCTTGCCGCGCCGTTGACGATCGCCTGCCGGGTCACCGTGAGCTACTCCAGGAGCTCTTCCCCCATACGGGCCGCGCCTGGCTAGTCGGCATCACGGGCAACCCCGGGGCAGGCAAGAGCACCCTCACGGATCGCCTGATCACGAGATTCCGCGCCGCGGGCAGTCGAGTGGCGGTGGTGGCCGTTGATCCGACGAGTCCGTTTTCTGGGGGCGCCATCCTCGGTGATCGCATCCGGATGCAGCGACACTTCGAGGACCCAGGTGTGTTCATTCGTTCTGTCGCCACTCGGGGAGCATTGGGAGGCCTGTCTCGTTCTGCCACTGACATTGCCCGAGTGCTCGATGCCTCTGGGGCGGATGTGATTCTGATCGAGACCGTGGGCGTGGGGCAGGATGAACTGGAAATCACCCGTGCGGCGCATACTACTCTGGTCGTGCTATCTCCGGGCTTGGGGGATGATATCCAAGCCATCAAGGCCGGCATCCTGGAAATCGCTGACGTGTTTGCCGTGAACAAGGCGGACCGGGATGGTGCCGACGCCACGGTGCGGGATCTGGAACTCATGCTTGCTCTTGGCTCCGATATCTTCTCGCGCAGCGCGGCCAAGACACCGGGACACACCGCGGCGAGTGTGAGTCCCAAATTCGACAAGACCCAAAATCCCAGCGAGTGGGTTCCGCCGATTCACAAGTGCATTGCGTCGCGGGATCGCGGTATTGACGAGTTGCTCGAGGATTTGCGGCGTCACCGCAGCTGGCTCCGAGATACTCCCGACGGCCGAGAGCGTGGCAAACAGCGCGCGCGGGAGGCGCTGCTGAGCTTTCTCCGGGATGCCCTGGCCCAGACGATCGTCAGCACGCTGCACGGCGAGCTGGATGAACTCGTCGCTAGAGTCGAGGCTCGCGAGCTCGATCCTTATTCCGCCTGCGACGAGCTGATCCAGAAGCTGCCGAAGGGAGAGTAGCTCAGCGAGCCGTCGCGCGCGCTCGGGCCTTCTTGCCCGTGGCCTTCTTGGCTCCCGCCTTCTTGCCCGTGGCCTTCTTGGCTCCCGCCTTCTTGGCTCCCGCCTTCCTGGCGCTTGGAGTCTTTGCTGCTTTCGACGCGGGATTTGAGCGTACTCGGGGCGGCTTGCGTCCGACGTCTTCGGCATTGAACGCGCTGGGACATGCGTCCGCTATCTTGCATGCCGCGCAGGCGGGCGAGCGCGCACTGCATACCCGGCGCCCATGAAAAATGAGGGTGTGGGAGATGCGATCCCACTCCTGGCGTGGGAACAGCTTCATCAAGTCTCGTTCGATCTTGTCCGCGGTGGTCTGCTTGCTCCACCCCAGCCGCTGACTGATGCGCTGAACGTGAGTGTCGACCACGACGCCCTCCGGCGCCCCGAACGCGACGCCCAGAACGACGTTGGCGGTCTTACGCCCTACGCCGGGAAGTGCGACCAGCTCGTCGAGGGTCTTTGGCACCCGTCCTCGGTGGTCGGCGCACAGGGCTTTGGCCAGGCCGATCAGATTCTTCGATTTCTGGCGAAACATGCCCAGTCTACCGATCAGTCTTTCCACGCGGCTCTGGGGGGCCTTGGCCAGGGCTTGAGCATTGGGGAATTGTGAAAACAGCGTCGGCGTGACCTTGTTCACCGCGACGTCGGTGCTCTGCGCGCTCAGCACCGTGGCGACCAACAATTGGAAAGCGCTCTTGTGGGTTAGTTCACAATGGGCGTCTGGATGAATCGCCACTAGGCGCCCGAGAGTTTCCGGAGCTCGATGAGCGGCCTTGGAGCGGGCCATCAGTCGTCTTGCTCGTCGTCAGACTCCGCAGAATCAGCGTCGGCGTCGGACTCTGCGTCTCCGCCGGCAGCCTCCTCCGGAGCCGGCTCGGCGCCTGGGCCACCCGCGTCACCTTCGCTCCCGCTCGCCTGAGCGCCTGCGCCCTCGCCGGCGCCCTCCTCGTCTAGATCATCGTCGGCGATGTCCTCGTCACGGCGCTCGCCCACGGGCTCGACGGCAACCACCCGCTCGTCCTCGCCGACGTTCATCACCTTGACGCCTTGGGCGTTGCGGCCGGTCAATCGGATCTCGCCGACAGGGCAACGAATGGTCTGGCCCCGATCGGTGATCAACATGACCTCGTCCTCGTCCTTGACTAGGGCGACGCCCACGACCGGGCCATTGCGCTCACTGGCGTCGATCAAGATGATGCCTTTTCCGCCGCGGTTCTGGGCCCGGAACTCCTCCAACGGGGTGCGCTTGCCGTAGCCGCGCTCGCACACCGCCAGCACCTGGGTGCGCTCGGGATCTGTCGCCACGAATCCGACCACCTCGTCGCTGTCTTCTAGGTCCATACCCTTCACACCTGCGGCGTTGCGACCCATGGGACGAACTTGGCCCTCGTCGAAACGAATGCTCTTGCCGTTCTTGGTGGCAATCATGAATTCCCGAGAACCGTCGGTGACTAGCGCTGAGAGCAACTGGTCGTCGTCGGCAACCTTCACGCCAATGATGCCCTTTGCTCGGTAGTTCTGGTAGCCGGTGATCTCGGTCTTCTTGATCTGGCCACGCTTGGTCAGCGTGGTAACAAACACGCCCTCCTCAAAACCAGGCACGGGAGTGATCGCGCGCATGCGCTCGCTCTCCTCCATTCCGATGAAGTTGACGATGGCACGCCCCTTGGCCACTCGCGCAGCGACGGGTACTTCATAGACCTTCTTCACGTAAACTTTGCCGCGGTCGCTGAAGAAAAAGACGAAGCTATGCGTGCTCGCGACGAAGAGCATGTTCACGAAGTCGTCGTCCCGCGCCTCGATGCCGCGGTTGCCCTTTCCGCCCCGCTTTTGCGCTCGATACTCGGACAGAGCCGTTCGCTTGATGTAGCCGTGGTGGGAAATGGTCACCACCATGTCTTCTTCTTGAATCAGATCTTCGATCTGGATTTCCGCTTCATCGTCGACGATCTCGGTGCGTCGAGGCGAAGCGTGCTTTTCTGCCACTTCCTCGAGCTCCTGTACGATCACGTCCATCAACAGGCTCTCATCGCCCAGAATGGCCTTCAAGCCTGCAATCTGGTCGCAGAGCTTGCCGTACTCTTCGGCTAGCTTTTCGTATTCGAGCCCCGTGAGGCGAGCCAAGCGCATCTCCAGGATGGCCTTGGCTTGTCTCTCGCTCAGGCGATAGTCTTGGCGGGCGGCCGCCGCGGCAATCTCGGCCTCCGGGCGGCCGGCACGTCGAACGAAAGACTCCAATCCAGCCAGGGGCAGCTGCATCAACTTCGTGCGCGCTTCGTCGGGATCCCTGGACTCGCGGATGGTCTTGATCACCAAGTCCACCTCGGTGACCGCCATGCCAAGGCCCTCAATCAACTCTCGCTGGGCTTCGGCTTGAGTGAGTTCGTATCGAACGCGGCGGCTGACCACCTCGCGGCGATGCTCAATGAAGCAGGTCAGCGTTTCTTTCAGGTCGAGCACCGCCGGCCGGCCGTTGACGATGGCCAGGTTGATGATCCCGAAGGATGATTGCAGATCCGTCAGACGGTAGAGCTGGTTGAGAAGAACCTCGGGGAACACGTCCTTCTTCAGCTCAATGACCAGACGCATGCCCTCGCGGTCGCTTTCGTCTCGTGCCTCCCGGATGCCCTCGATACGCTTGTCGCGCATGAGCTCGCCGATTTTGGCGTGCAATCGCGCCTTGTTCACCTGGTACGGGATTTCCGTGACCACGATTTGCTCGCGGTCTTGGCTGCCGGAGACCTTTTCCACGACGGTTCGTGCGCGCATCACCACGCTGCCCCGGCCGGTCTTGTAGGCCTGGTAGATGCCTGCGCGACCGAAGATGTGAGCGCCAGTCGGGAAGTCCGGACCGGGCACGACGGAGAGCAATTCTTCGATGGTGGTGTCGGGCTGCCGAATCAAGCGAATGGTCGCTTCGATGATCTCCCCGAGGTTGTGGGGAGGAATATTCGTTGCCATTCCGACAGCAATGCCGCCGGAGCCGTTCACCAGCAGGTTGGGATAGCGCGCCGGCAGAACCCGCGGCTCGGTGCTGGACTCGTCGAAGGTCGGAACGAAGTCCACGGTATCTTTGTCGATATCCGTAAGCAGCTCCATGGCGATCTTGGCCATGCGGCTTTCGGTGTAGCGGTAGGCGGCAGGCGGATCGCCGTCGATGGATCCGAAGTTTCCTTGGCCGTCGACGAGGGCATGGCGCATGGAAAAATCCTGGGCCATTCGCACTAGGGAGTCGTACACGGCGGCATCGCCGTGGGGGTGGTACTTGCCGATCACCTCTCCGACGACCAGTGCGCACTTGCGATACGCCGTAGAAGGGGTGAGGTTGAGGGCGCGCATCGCGTAGAGAATGCGACGGTGGACGGGCTTGAGCCCGTCACGCACGTCGGGGATCGCACGACCGATGATTACGCTCATCGCGTAGTCGAGGTACGAAGTGCGCATCTCGTCCTGGATGCTGATGGGTAGCTCGGACGAGGGTGACGAAGGGGGGGGCTGTTGCATGGTCTTTGGGGGCTGCCAGAGCCACGAAGAATGGCCGATTTGCGCCGCTTCGTGACCCTGTTTCGCTACCGCGGAGCGGGCCCTGCAGCAAGCCTTCGTTGGCTAAATAGATCTAATGATATCCATGGGTTACCGGATAAATTTTGCACCGAGTTTGGGCCCGCTCAGATTTGGCGCGAGAGCTGGAACGCTATCGCGAGACCGAACAGAAAGAGCACCCAAATCAGCCATCGGGGGGTGGAATGGGGCTGTCGGAGTTCGAGCACGCGGACTCTCGCTTCGAGTTGATCGGTCCGCCGCTCTAGCTCTTCGACCTGCGCTTCGAAGTGCCGGTCATGCCCGGTGTCGTCGCGATCCGTGGCGGCGGCTGGATCGTCCTGACTGGTCACAGGCGCCGACAACAGCGTGTCGCTGCCGTGGCTGATCCGCTTCGTGGGCGCATCCGAAGCCGCGGGTCCATCTTCCTCGCGTTCACTCTCACCGCTGGAAGGGGGCTCCAGGTTACGGAGCGTCGTGGATACGTCCTCGTCTCCCTGCACGCGCTCCGGCATCTTCAGATCCTACCCCGCATGGTGGGCGGAGTCATTCCTCGACTTCGACTCGGTCGCGGCCACCTTGTTTCGCGCGGTACAGAGCGCGGTCCGCGCGGTCCAACAGGTCCACCACGCTGAAGTTGTTGCTCAGTTGGGCGGACGCGATCCCACCGCTAAAAGTGATGGTTCGTTCGTCGTGATCTCCGAACTGCATCGGTTCCGCTTTGACCGTTTCTCGCAGCCGACGCATCACGCCAGCCGCGGCCTCGGCTTCCGTCCCGCGAAGGATCAAGCAGAACTCCTCGCCACCCAGCCGAAACGCCTCGTCGGAGCCGCGCAGCCCGTCGTGCAATTGTCCGGCGACGTGGGCCAACACGCGATCCCCTTCGGGGTGACCAAAAAGGTCGTTGATGCTCTTGAAAAAGTCGAGATCGACGATTGCCAGGGACAAGGGCTCCTTGTGCCGGCTGGTGTACGAAATTTCGCGTGCCAGGGAGGCATCAAAGTGCCTGCGGTTGCCCAGGCCCGTAAGGGCGTCTTTCAGGGCGTGGCTCTCCGCTGATTCCAGCTTGAGTCGGGTGATGTAAGCGGTGCGCCGCTTTTCGACCAACGCCTTGACCCGCGCGATCAAGATGGGTCCTCGGAAAGGCTTTTCCAGGTGGTCGTAGGCCCCGAGCTCAATTCCCTGAAGGATATCCGAATCGGTGTTGGCATGCGCGGTGAGCAAGACGACGGGAATGTCCTGCGTTGCCGGCTCCTCGCGCATGGCCGCGAGAACTTCGAACCCATCCAATCCGGGCATCATGACGTCGAGCACGACGGCGGCGACCTTGTCCGAGGACTCCGCCAGCCACGCCAGAGCGGCTTCGCCTCGATCCAGCTCCACGACCTGGATTCCCACCTGGGAAAGCCATCTAGCTGCCAGCGTACGCACCGCCGGGTCGTCATCCACGATGAGAACGACGTCTGGTTTGGGCGCCAGGCTGGGATGGAAAGAGGTCACCTGAACCGCATATTTTCCCGGGATTTCCGTGGCGTCGACGAAAAATCTCAAATTGCAGGCTCAGAAGAAGTTTCCGATGGTGAATTCGAAGACGCTTGTCTCTTCGTAGGGGAGTGGGTCGAAGGGGAAGCCCCACTCGAACCGCAGCGGGCCCAAGGGGGAAAACCAGCGAATCCCGAAACCCCAGGACGTACGCAGATTGGCCAAGCTATCGAGCCCATTGAAGCAGGGGCTGACCTCCTCGAAGCGCACGTTGCCCTTGGTGCTCTCGCAGTAGACATCCTCGAGGTTCCAGGCGTTGCCAGCGTCCGTGAACAATACGCCGCGGATGCCGACCTTATCCAGGATCGGAAACTCCAGCTCCAGGTTCTGGAAGTACATCAAGTTGCCGCCGATGTTTGCTCCGTTGCGAATCGGCGCACTATTGGGATCGGTGTTGGCCGTGAGCGGAATGCGCGGGCCAATCGTTCGGAAGCGATAGCCGCGCACGTCGAGAATCCCGCCCAAGAAAAAGCGCGCGAAGATTGGCACGCCCTCTTCGCTCGGGCTCGTGACGTGTCCGCCTTCGGTGTTCAGCTTGAGCACCAGGCCCGTCGTCAGCGGGTAGTAGAACCGGCCGACGAAGCGATGGCGAATGAACTCGTTGTCGGATGCTAGGGTGGAACTTGCGACTTCCGTCGAGCCCCGAAGGTACAGTCCTGCGGTGGGGAACAGTCGATTGTCTCGGGTGTCGTAGGTGAGCGCCGGACGCAGACTGGAAGTGAAGCCATCACTGAACAGGTTGGCGAGGGGCAAGCGGGTGAACACGCTGACGGCGCTCGAAGTGCCCAAGAACGTGGACTGAGTTTGAGTGCTGACTTCGTCCAGCTCTCCCGTGTAGGTCATGGACGCCGTGAGCTCGGGCGAGACCAGGGGGTAGCCGAAGGTCAGCGAGCCACCTCGACTGGATTGTGAGAAGTCGTTGAAGATCCGCAACTGATCGAAGAGGTCGATGCTGGCAGAAAACCGACTGTCCAAGAAGTAGGGCTCGAAGAAGCGAAGATTGACCAACTGGCGCAAGCCGCTGACCTGGGCCTGCAGGGAAAGACTCTGACCGTAGCCGAAGAGGTTTGCTTGTTGGACCTGGGCCGTGGCGATGAAGTTCTCGATGCTGGAGAAACCGGCGCCGACCTGGAAGGTGCCGGTGGGACGCTCGGTGACCTCGATGTTGACCTGTACCTTGTCCGGCGCGGAGCCTTCTTCGGTCGAGATGTCCACGCGCTCGAAGAAACCGAGAGCGGTGATGCGTCCCCGGGATTTTTCCAGGCGAGTCTCGTGGAACAGCTCCCCCTCAGTCACTTCCATTTCCCGGCGAATCACCTTGTCTCGGGTCTTGGAGTTGCCGCGGAATTCAATGCGTTCGAAGTACACCAGGGGCCCCCGAACGATGGGCACGACGATATCGACCTCGTGGCGTTCCTGGTCGAGGCGGGTTTGGGGGTTGGCCTCCACGTTCGCGTGGCCGTGATCTCGGTACAGGGTGCGGATCGATCCAAGATCTTCCAGCAGCTCCGCTCGGTTGAAGTAGTCCCCCGGGCGGGCTCGGATCATGGCAGCGAGGGCGCGTCGACCGTCGATGGGTTCGACCTCCTTGCCACTCGGGCCGCGCTCGTACACGCGCAGCTGACGGATGCGATAGCGAGGTCCTTCGTTGATCGTGATGGAGACCTCGATTCCGCTCTTGTCCGGGGTCAGCATCACTCGGGGGGTGCTGATCGACACCGTGAGATAGCCGCGGTCGTAGTACAGCGCGCTGATGACCGCGATGTCGCGCTCGAAGGCGTCCTGCCGATAGGGGCCCCCGGAGCCAAAGGCAAAGAAGCCTGCGTTGCCGGTGAACATCACTTCGCGCAGCTCTTCATCTCGAATCGAGTGATTGCCGATGAAGGTGATGCGGCGAACGCTGACCTGGGACTGCTCCTTGATCGAGAAGCGAACCACGACTTCGTTGTTTCTTTGCGGAATCACCTCGCTTTTGACGTCGGCGAGGAAGTAGCCCTTTTCCGCATACATGTCGCGGATCTTCTGAATCGTGCGCCGGATTGCGGGACGGCTCAGGATGGTCCCGTCTTTGACCTCGATGGCTTCCGTGAAGTCCTCGGTGTCGATCTCCGAATTACCCTCGAAAACGACCTGGCTGATGCTGGGGCGCTCCTGCACGACGAAGCGGAGGCTCACGCCATCGTCGTCCCGATCCAGGTCCACTTGGATGTCGTCGAAGAAGCCGGAATTCCACAGCTCGCGCACGTCCTTGGACAGAGTGTCCGGATCGAAGTTCTGACCAACGCGCTCGCGCAGATAGGTCAGGATGTCCGACTTGGTCACGCGCCGGTTTCCTCCGACCTCGATACGTTGGATGGGCAATCCGCGGGCGCGCTCTGCCTCGGACGGGGGCAGTTGGATGCTAGGTGCGGTCGCGACGGGTGCCGTCTTGCCTGCACTGGCACCCTTCGCAGCGCCCTCGGGCTGCCCTCCCGCCTTCGGCGCGGGCTTGGGCTGGCCGCCTGCCTTGGGCGCGCTGGCGGGCTGCGCGTGGGCCGCGCCATTGGCGCAGAGCGCCACGGCAAGCGCCGCGACGACTCGCAGCAGCGCAGTCCAGCGAGCGGAGAAAAAGGTCAGCATGAGGCGGACATGGGGGACGGTCGAGGGAGGAAGGGGTAGGGAAGGGGGGAGGCGAAATCCGGGACCGCCGTGGGGCCTAAATCGCCGGCCGGAACTAGCCCAGCGGCCGTCGCGTCTCAAGTCGGAGGGCGAAAAAACCGCCGAATTCTCGACACCTGACGTGCCCGACTTCCCCTCCAGCACCTGGCCTGCGGCGCTGGTGCTTGCTATGCGAGGCTTCCAAGGTCCGGTTGATGCAGAAAAGGCGCGCGCTTCGCTCGGCGCCCTCAGCGGGCGACTACGGACCTCTCCTCCACCAACGGGGGACGTTCGGGCGGTTGCGGTCCTCCTCGGGGCGCAACGGCGCTGTGGCGACGCGCCAAGGGGCTGTCCTCGCCGCCACCATTTTGTGCTCGCTGGCCTTTTCGGGCGGATGCCGTGAACAGCCGCAGGGCGGCCAGAGCACTTCAGCGCTGTGCAACCGAGCGTGCTCCGCCGCGAGCTGCGGTCAGCCAAGCGCTTCAGGGGGGTGCGGCCGGGGCTGCCTTCTCGAGGGATCCCGAGCCGCCGCAGTGAACTGCGAAGGCGAGCACCGGCGGTTGCTCGTCTGCATCGCTGGCGCTCGAGCGGCCTGCGATGCGACGTGCCAGGGTGCAGACTGCCTGGGGGCAAAGCGGGTCACCGGCTGCGTGGCCGAGCGGAAAAAACTGAAAGCGTGCATGGCGCCGTGCGCTCACGAAGGACTGTCCCATCACCTAACACGAAAAACCGAGGACGGCACGCAGACCTTGAAGCTCGAAGTCGTGCGCAGCGGTTGCGGCAGGTGCAAGCAGGCGCCCCGGAGCGGGGCACAAGCCGGCGCGCCATGCACTGCGGCCAGCGTTTGCAATCGCCACTGCTGTCAGTGTGAAGGAGGCAACGCGCGACATACGGTGCGCGCCTGCGTTGCGGGAAAGTGCGCCTCCGCTGAGCGCGCCTGCGCGTTGGCTCAGCAAGAGGTCAAAGGTCTGTGCAGTGGCGGCCTGTGAGGCGCTCTCAGCTGCGGAAATCTTCCACGGCGATGCCGTAGCGCTTCATCCAACGGTGCACTTGCATGCGAGCCTTGCCCAGTTCGCGCCCCACGGCTGCGATGTTGCCTTGATGACGGACGAGCAATTCCTTCAGCTCTTCTTCGGTAGGTACAGTGCGTCGCGCCGGCGGGGCAGAGTTTGGAGAAGTGTCTGGATGCACGCTGGTTCGAGCCGGGGCTTTAGGTTGCGCGTAGTCCGCCATGGCGTCGCGTACCGCATCCGGGATCAGGTCTCGGTCCAAGACGTCGCGATCCGTCAGCGCAAGGCAGCGCTTGATACAGGCTTCGAGTTCGCGGACGTTGTAGGGCCAGTCATAGTGCAAAAGGGCCAGCATGAAAGCGAAGGTGGTCTTGACCTCCGGACGTCCATGCCGCGTCAGGAAGGCTCGCGTCAGCATGTAGGTGTCCTCTTTGCGTTCGCGAAGCGGTGGCAGCCTCAGCTGGTACTCGTTCAGCCGCGCGAACAAGTCCTCGCGGAAGGTACCCGCCTCCTGCAGGCGCCACAGGTCTCTGTGGGTTGCGCATACGATTCGCACGTCCACCTTTTCCGGTGCGGTCGCGCCCAAGGGGAACACCTCTTTGTTTTGCAGCACCCGCAGCAGCTTGGCCTGCGCCTCCAAAGGCATGTCTCCAATCTCGTCCAACAAGAGCGTGCCGTTGTCGGCGAGCTTGATCAGTCCGGGCTTGTCCCGCTCTGCCCCGGAGAAGGCGCCGCGCTTGTAGCCGAAGAGCTCACTCTCCAGCAGCTGCCCCGGAATCGCTGCGCAATTGACCGCGTGGAAATCACCGCGGCGCCCGCTCAAGGCGTGGAGTTCTCGGGAAACGACTTCTTTGCCCGTTCCGCTCTCGCCCAGCAGCATGACGCTCAGCGGTGTGGGAGCAATGCGCGCCAGGTCTGCGGCAATGCGATCCATGTGGTACCCACCGACCAAGGATTTGGGGCTTCGGCCTTTGCGCTCGAAGCCCGGTGCGACGGAGCCGTCAATGCGGTACGGGACGTACAGTTCCGCGTGCTTGTCGACGAATTTGAAGACCGCATCGCCAATGCGGACCTCTTGCCCGGGCTCCAGCTCCTCCGCGGTGGCCTGACGCCCTTCGATGATGATCCCGTTGCGGCTTCCCAGATCGCGAATCACCCAATTGCCCTGCTCCCAGGCAATCTCCGCATGGCGCCGAGAGACAGCTGTGACCGGGAGGCAAATCTCCACGCCTTCGTCGCGACCGATGACCTGGCGCTCGCGCTCGAGCAAGATCGCACCCGGCAGGGACGCGTAGGCCTCCGTGTACAGGAGCACGAGCCCTGCACGGGAATGGGCTCCCGGCGCAGCGGGTGCGCCGAACGCCTGCATCGCGCCGGTCGTCTTGTCGACCATAGGTCCTGCGAGGAAAGCCTAGCCGCTGGGCCCGCGCAAGTATCCGCCGACCGGTGGTCCGCCGGCAGGGGATTATTGCTGCCTTCTGGGATTCCAGACGCTAGCGGACGCATCTGCCCTCCAGACCGGATATGCTCCCGAGCATGTCGAGTCTGCGCGCGGCCGTGGTTCAGCTCCAGTGTCAGGATGGCGTCGACGAGAACCTGGCCCAGTGCCGGCTCCAGGTCTTGAAGGCGGGGGGGTTGGGCGCTGAAATGGTCCTGCTGCCGGAGAACTTCGCCTACATGGGGGCAGAATCCGACAAGCGGCAGTATGCGGAACGCTTGGGTGACGGTCCCATTCAGACTTACCTCGCAGGGCTGGCGCAAGAGGCCAAGCTGACCATCATTGGTGGTGGGTTCCCCGAGGCGAGTGCGGACCCCAAGCGCCCTTTCAACACCGCGCTGGTGATTTCACCGTCGGGAAAGCTGGTGACCCACTACCGCAAGATCCACCTCTTCGACGTCGCACTAGCGGATGGAACGGTGCTCAGTGAGTCGGCGGCGACATCGGCTGGGGATCAAGCGGTGGTGACCGAGGTGCGCGGCGTGAGCGTTGGGCTGTCAATCTGCTACGATCTGCGCTTCCCGGAGCTGTATCGCCGATTGGTTTCCCAGGGAGCCAAAGTTCTTGTCGTGCCGGCGGCCTTCACCCTGCAAACGGGCAAAGATCATTGGCACGCGCTGCTGCGCGCTCGCGCCATCGAGTCGCAGTGTTGGGTGCTCGCTGCGGGGCAATGGGGCAAACACCCCAAGGGGCGACTGACCTATGGCCATTCCCTGATTGTCGACCCATGGGGTGTCGTCGTAGCGGAGTGCTCCGATGGAGTCGGGCTCGTCGTCGCGGATTTGGATTTCGATCTCTTGGCGCGAGTTCGAGCTGCCGTCCCGTCGTTGGAGCACCGGCGTCTGAGTTGAAGCTTCACGCTAGCTGCGCAAGCTCACAGATGGCGCTTGGCGATCTCTGTCCAAGTGCCCGCTGGCTCGAGTGCGATGTAGCTCTTCCAATACGGACGAGCCTTCTGGGTCTCGCCAATCTGCTCGTAGGCCATGGCTAGGTTGAAATACGCGTCGGCGAACTTCGAGTCGGATTCCAGAGCTCCGTGGAAGAGCGGGATGGAGAGCTCGGGCCGACCGCGCTCCAACATCACGTAGCCCAGGTTGTACTGAGCTTCCGGCTGTCGAGAGTCGATTTCCAGCGCTTTGCGGTACAACACCTCCGCCCCCTCGGGATCGTGCCGTCGGAAGCGAATATTGCCTAGATTCGTGTAGGCGATAGCCAGCCAGGGGTCCAACTCGATGGCCTGCTGATACAACACCGCGGCTTCGTCCATGGTCTCTGGATCCTCGTCCAGCTGACTGGCGCGCAGGTAGAGCTCATAGGCAGTGCGGGCGCGCTCTCGCCCCGCGGAGGGGCGCAGCACCCGCACCACGTCGTCACGCAGCGACTTCACTTCGAAGTCCAACATCATTTGCCCCGTCAGGGGTTCGAAGCTCCCGTCCTGGGTTCGCACCACGACCTTGTGTCCATCGGACACGATTCGAAGCTCTGCGAGCGGGCGGGTCACGCGGGGCAACGTGCGCTTCAGGGCATTCACGGCGCGGGTCACATCCCGGAGCCGAACGTTCTTGTCCAGCAGAGTCTGTGCCGTGCGCAGCGCGATCAAGTCCGAGAACGTATAGGCCCTTTTGCCCCGTCGCCGACCGTTGGGCGAGACCACGCCGGTCCGATCCAAGGTTCGCAGCCGTCCCGGGGTGATGCCGAGCAGACGGGCGATCTCCGCTCTAGTGAACAGATCTGTCAGCGGCTCGCGCCCGGAGCTAGTCGGATCCGTGAGCGTTGCCGCCGGTGAGGGCATGGAGTTGTCTACGCGGCCACCGCCGGGGCCGAACACGACATGAATCACTTTGTCGTCGCGTTTCTTCTTGCGCCTCATGGATCGAACACTCGTGCGGCAACAGACCTAGCTAATCACTCTTCCGCACCGCACGCGCTGTCAAGCTTGTAGTCCATCAGCGCCGCGCCTGCGCGAGATCCTTAGGACTTTCTCGTGCGTGCGATGGCGCGCTCTTGCACTTGACTTGTTGTACCGTTTGCGGTTCGGCGTGGGCATGTGGAATGTCAGTCGTGCCTCGTGGCGCGCGCCGAACCCGCTGTCGTCGTTCAATTCACGTGGCGCCGCCGAGCCCGACTCCCCGGTGGAGCGGGTTCGCGTCACACCCAGGGGCTGGATACCGGGCAAACGCAAGTTCGCGGCCGGAGTTTGCCTGACTTTCCTCGACGGCCGCGAAGTTCACTCGCGGCGTGAGCGCGCGCGGCTTGGTGCCCGTTCCCCAACGACCAGGGTTTCCACATCCACATCGATGCGGACGCCGCGCTTGTCTCGACGCACAAACAGTTCGGCGCGCACTTGGCCAATTCGGGACCCGGCGCGAAGTTCCGCCTCCAAGCAGGCGATGCGAACTGCACGTAAGCGAGCGTGGGGATCAGCCGCTATGAGGCGATGGACCGTGGCCGCCTGATCGTCGGGGATCTTTCCGCCGCGCGACGCGAAGGGCAAAAGCACGCTGGTCGAGCCGTAATAGGTTGGTCCTTCCCGTTCGTCCCGCACCGCGCCTTCGCTCATGACGTCCGCGGATTCGAAGAGTTCCCGCCAGCCGTAGTCGGTGCTGCGCCATAGTTGCGCAGTCCGATGCTCCACCAGCGACAAACCGCTAGTCTTCCTGAGTCCGGGGCCGGGACGGCGTTTCACAAATCGGATCGTAGAGTGCGTCGCTGGCAATCAGCCAGTTGTTGGCGCCTTCTCTGGCTTGCTTCGATAACCAGATAGGCAAGGGAAAAGCCCGGAAATTTGGCGAAGTTCCGCTGGGCTGTCAGGCTCGGGCTCGGAGGAATTGCCGTGAGTGAAATACGTACTGAGCGCCGTATCCACAAGATGTTCGTGACACGAAACACCGAGTATCACTTCCGTCGAGATGTCTGCATCGCCGTCCGAGACCGCCGCTCGGGCAGTTGGTTGCCGGCCCACCTGGCGCTCAGGCGCACCCTGGCAGGGCGCGTGCGCTTTCAGCCCAACGGCGTGGCCCTGCCCAACGAAGGCGAACCTTGCGTTGGTGAGGCGCTCTACTTTGGTGGAGAAGGCCGAGACCTCGTCACCAGCCTGCTCTGCGCAGTGGACCGCCCGCCGAAGAAGTTGGTCAACGACTATCCCAAGCCTGCCGCATTCCTCGAGCAAGCCTCCTGAGTGCGCCACCCCATCCGACCTAGGGCGGCCCGCGCCGCGGTGCGTTAGGCGCGGCCAGCTATTTCGGTTGAACCACTTCGCCCGAATCCGTGGCTTGCGCGAGGGTTCTTACGCGGTCGGCCTGCGAACGCCATTTCGCGCTTGCGCTGGGGCATGGTGTTTTCTCGAGGGAAAGATCATGTCACTTCTTCGGCACCATTCTTTCATGCAAGGGGGGAGCAGTCGTCTACCCCCCCCTCTCTATCTGGTTTGACCACATGGCCCTCCCCTTCGAAGTATCGTCGACTCCCTCGGACCCCCGCGCCGTCCGCATCCTGGCCAAGACCATCTATCGCGAGCTCCGCGCCAGTGGGTTTTCCGAGGAGGAAGTGATGCAATTAGCCAGCGAGCTCCTCGCCCGGGTTGCCAGCGACGTGCGCGACGGCCGGATCACCAGCGATTCCTGACGCCAGCCCAGGCGCGGGTAATCCTGAGTTGAGGCTCCCGAAAGCCGGGGGTTTTGACATAGAATTGCGATGCTCACGCTAGTTCGTTGACAGCTGGGGAGCGCTATCGGCTAAATTTCAGGGAAGCGGTTCGTGATCTCCCCCAACGAAGCCAAAGAGCCTGTGCTCTCCATCATCATCAGTGAAAAGGGGGGAGCCGAGCGTCGAGAGTCCTACGACCGTCCGGAAATCACCGTCGGGCGAGTGCAAGGCAACGATCTGATGCTGCCCAAGGGCAACGTGTCGAAGCGTCACGCACGGCTGATCTACCGAGATGGGCGCTTCATCGTCACCGATCTGAACAGCACCAACGGAACCTACGTAAACCGTCGGCGCATCTCTCAAGCCACTATCGTTCGCGAAGGCGATCGGATCTACATTGGAGATTTCGTTCTTCGCATCGAGCCCTCGGAAGCCGACTCGTCTGCCGGAGAGCTCGCGGAAACGACGGGCAGCGGTCCGGTGCTTGCTCGCGAAAGTGGCCACGTGCGCGACAGCGGTCAGGTGCGGGAGAGCGGTCAAGAGGGCTCGGTGCAGACTCACATTCCGCAAGAGCGGGATGAACCCAGCGGAGCGAGCTATCCTCGCGTCCCGGGTCCGCCTCGGCTGCCGGACGCGTCGCGTCCTTCGCACCCCGGGCCGGAACCCAGCTCCGTCGCGCAACGAGCGAGCATCGTCGACGTTTCCCACGCCGACATCGACGCGAGATCCCTCTCGCCCGCCGGCGAACCGAGCCGAGAAGCGGTGGCGCTGCGCCGGGTGCTGGCCATGTTGGTCGAGCACGCCACGGCAACCGTGGGGCCTGAAGCGCTGGATGGCGAGATCACAGATGCAGTTCGGAGCGCCGCAGAACGGGCACTTTCCGAGCGATCAGAGGCTCTGAAGTCTTCTGGGGAAGTCGAGGCTTCTATCGACCTGCCCCGACTCGCTGCTCAGGCCCGGGCGGAACTGGTCGAATTGGGCCCAATTGGCGGGCTGCTCGTGGACGGCACCGTGAGCGCCGTCGGGGTTCCCCGCTTCGACCAGGTGATTGCTCATCGCGGCGACGAGATGGCGATAATCGAGCCGCCGTTTTCATCCGCTGCGTCGGTTGGTCGAGTGGTCGCACGCATGGCACGTGCGGCTGGGGAGCCTCTCGATTCGGAAGAGATGCTGGTCGAGCGGCGATTGAGAGATGGAGGACGCCTCACTGCCGTCCTCGGACGAATGGCCCCTCAGGGGCCGATGCTCAGCGTAACGAAGGCTTCGCGCGCTCAGACCACCCTCGAGGAGTTGGTGCGGGCTGGCGTCGTGTCTCGGGCCATCGCGACATTCTTGCAGAATGCGGTCATGGCTCGCGTGAATGTGCTCGTGGCGGGCCCGCGGGATTCCGGGACGGCTCGAGTGCTGTCATCGCTGCTTGCCGTTGCACGCAGTGAGGCGCCCGTCGTTTTGCTCGAGGGGCGCGAAGATCTGTCGGGGTTGGTCCCGAACTGCGCGTCCCTGCGCGTGCCAGAAGGTATGGTTGGGCGGCAGGCAGTGCTGGCGTCTGCCAATCTGCCCGGCGTCCGACTGGCGGCGGAGCTGTCAGAGCCCGACCTCATCGCAGGTGTGCTCGACGCCACACGGCTCGGAGCTGAGGGGCTGGTCGCGGTCAGCTACGGAGGCGGGCTGCGCTCCGCCCTTGCCCGACTGACGTCGGTTGGTTGCCAAATGGGCGAGCGATTGACCGCTGCCCGCGAGAGCGTTGCTTCGAGCATTGACGTGATTGTCGAGATTGGTCGCTTGCGAGACGGGCGCCACAGAGCGCTGCGGGTGGCAGAAGTCTTGGGCAGCACCGAAGATGGAATCGAGGTCCAGGATATCTTCAGCTTCGTGGTGGAGCGCACGGCCGCTGGCGGCGCGGTAGAGGGCACCTTCACGCCTTCGGGCATCGTGCCGCGGGTCGCGACTCATGTGGCAGGTCGCGGCTTCGGCCTCGAAACATCGTTGTTTTCGCGCCCCCCGTCTCGCTGAAAGCGGCCGATGAGCCCGCGCGCTATCAGGCGTTCGCCTGAGCGCGCCGGGCGAGCTTGCGGCCCATGAGTCGCCGCTTCACGGCGTTGAGCTTGTCGATCATCAGCACGCCATCAAGGTGGTCGTTTTCGTGCTGAATGGCCACCGCGAGCAATCCGTCCGTCTGCAGCTCGAAGGCCTTGCCGTGTTCGTCGAGGGCTCGCACGGTCACGTTTTCGGCCCGCTTGATCTCTTCGGAAACGCCCGGAAACGACAGGCAGCCCTCATTCCATGACTGCTGCCCGTCGGTGGTGAGGACTTCGGGATTGATGAACACGCGCAGATCGCTGGGCTCGTCTTCCGTGGCGATGTCGATCACGAAGATGCGGAGCGGAACGCCAATTTGGGTCGCCGCCAAGCCGACCCCGGGTGCGGCATACATGGTTTCGGCCATGTCTTCGACCAGCTGGCGCACGTCGTCATCGACCTGGGTCACGGGCTTCGCCACCTCACGCAAGCGGGGGTCGGGGTACTCCAAAATCGCGCGCAGAGCCATGTTACGCAACGTAACACTCGACTGGACCACCGGCAACGGCAGGCCTCAGGAGGCCGTGGTGCGGCTGGCCTTCTTCGGGTAGACAAGCCGGCCTGATACGTAGGCGTCCGAACCGCATAGTTCCCAACGTGGAGATTCAATCCGGGGCGCGTCGGAGGGGTTCTCTGGACCCGCCCAGTCCACAGCGCCGGGTCGGCCACGGGGGCCGAGCAAGACCGGGGCGACGAACACATGCATTTGGTCTGGCAACGCCAAGGCCAGCAGGCTACCGGCGAGTTCCGCGCCGCCTTCGCAAAGCACACTGACGACCTCGCGAGCGGCGAGTTCCTTGAGGGCGGCACGCATGTCGCAGCGCCCTTCCGCGGTGGCAGGAACGCGGATCACGCTCACACCCAGGTCGACGAGTGCATCCTCGGCATCCTGGGGTGCGTCGACGGCGGTGACTGCACAAGTCGGGATTTCCTTGGCGGTTTGCACCAACTGGCTCCCGATGGGCAGCCGAAGCTTGCTGTCCACCACCACTCGGACCGGATTGCGCCCGGGCACCTCACGCACCGTCAGCCGGGGGTCGTCAGCGATGGCCGTGTTGATTCCCACCATCACGGCATCGTGCTTGGTCCGCAGCAGGTGCACGCGCACTCGCGAGTCCGAACACGTGATCCACTTGGATGCTCCCGTTCGGGTGGCGATGCGCCCGTCCAGGGAGGCCGCTAGCTTGAGACCAAGAAAGGCAGTTTCTTCCGTGATGTACTTGGTCCAGGGCTCGATCAGGCGCTTGGCGTCTTTTTCTCGCACGCCCAAGACCACTTCAATTCCGGCGGCTTCCAGTTTCTCGATGCCGCCTCCCTCGACATTCGGATTCGGGTCGCGGGTCCCAACGACCACCCGCTTGAGCTTCGCATTGATGATCTCGTCCACGCAGGGTGACGTCCGTCCCTCGTGATTGCAGGGCTCCAGGTTGACGTAGAGGGTCTTTCCTTCCGCGGAACCTCCGGCCTCTTTGAGGGCAGCGATTTCTGCGTGATCCATGCCTGCCGCTTGATGGAAGCCCTCGGCAACGATGGTCTCACCATCCGCCACGATAGAGCCGACCGGTGGATTCGGCGACGGATCCCCTTGTTGCGCGATTTCGATCGCGCGGGCCATGAGTTTGTCATCGACTTCCGTCATGGGCTGACATCTCCGTCTTCTGGGCGGGAGCGAACCAAGCTGGTCATCTCGCGCATGAACTCGTCGATATCCCGGAACGACTTGTAGACGCTCGCAAAGCGCACGTACGCGACTTCATCCAGCCGCTTCAGCCGGGTCATGACGCGCTCACCGATCTCCATACTGGAGACCTCTCGCTCGCCGCTCTCAGACAGCTCCCTCTCCATGGTGTCCGCTTCCCGCTCGAGGGTATCCGTGGACACCGGTCGCTTGTTGCAGGCTATCATCAAGCTGGCCAGTAGTTTGTCCCGATTGAAGGGTGCGCGCTGCCCGTCCCGCTTCACCACTGTGGGCAGAGACAATTCGACCCGCTCGTAGGTCGTGAAGCGACGCTTGCATGCATCGCACTCTCGCCGCCGCCAAGTCACGGTGCCCCCGGAGACGAGTCGTGAATCGAGCACTCGGCTGTCCATTTGGCGGCAGGTGGGGCACTGCATTTCGGTTAGTCGATTGCAGAGAGGACCAGAGTGGCGTTGGTGCCTCCGAATCCGAAGGAGTTGGATAGCGCGTGGCGAATGCGCCGCTCCCGGGCCGTGTGAGGGACGAAGTCCAGGGGGCACTCCTCGTCTTGGTCGTCCAAGTTGATCGTCGGGGGCACGACAGAGCTAGCGATGGCTTTGGCGCAAATCGCCGCCTCCACGGCGCCGGCCGCACCTAGAAGATGGCCCATCATGCTCTTCGTGGAGCTGACCCACAGTTTCTTGTCCAATGCGTGAGCACCGAAAACCGAGCTGATGGCGTGGCTCTCTTCTATGTCCCCTGCGGGAGTGCTCGTGCCGTGGGCGTTCACGTAGTCGATTGCGTCGGGACTGAGTCCGGCGTCGGAAAGCGCGAGCTCCATCGCCTTGCGACCACCGGCGCCCTCGGTCGCCGGCTTGGTTATGTGAAAGGCGTCGCTGGTCGCGGCGTAGCCACTGACCTCCGCGATGATTTTCGCTCCACGCTTCTTTGCGTGAGTGAGGGATTCCAGGATCAGGGTGGCTGCGCCCTCGCCGCACACGAAACCGTCGCGCCCTTTGTCCCAAGGGCGGCTGGCACGCGTGGGGTCGTCGTTGCGTCGGCTCAGAGCAAACATGGCCGAGAAGCCAGCGATGCCGATGGGCGTGATGGTCGCCTCCGCGCCACCCGCGATCATGACGTCGGCTCGCCCACGGCGAATCCACTCCAGAGCTTCGCCAATGGCGTGCCCGCTGGACGAGCAAGCGCTGGTATGGGCTAGGCTCGGCCCCTGCAATCCGTGGGCGATGGAGACTTGACCGGCCGCCATGTTCGCGATCAAGGACGGTATGAAATAGGGGCTGATCTTGCCCGGCCCCTTGTGCTCGAGGACCAGAGTGCAGCGTTCCAAGTTCTCGAGTCCGCCCAAGCCAACACCGATGAACGTGCCAGTGGTTTCGCGCTCTTCATCGGTCAGCTCCAAGGCGGCGTCTTCGAAGGCCATCTTGGTTGCGGCAAGGGCGAACTTCGTGAAGCGAGTCATCTCCTTCAACTTCTTCTTGGGGATGAAGTCTGTCGGTTCGAACCCCTTCACCTCGCAGGCAAACCGCGAAGCGTACCGCTCGTCGGTTTCGAAAAGCGTGATCGGCGCTGCGGAACTCTCTCCGCGAATCAGTGACTGCCAGGTGGCTTCAGTCCCGACACCGTTCGGCGTCGCCAGACCGATGCCAGTTATGACCACTCGCTCCATGACTCTCTCTGTGTTCCTCGGCGCTGCCGAAGATCTGCGGGCGTCACCAGAGCGACGCCCGCCCGTTGCCCTTAGACGCTGGCGTTTTGCTTGATGTAGTCAACCGCGTCTTGGACGGTACGGATCTTCTCCGTGTCCTCGTCCGGGATATCGATCTCGAATGCTTCCTCGAAAGCAAGAACGAGTTCGACCAACCCCAAAGAGTCAGCACCGAGATCGTCGATGAAGGTGGAATCTGCGCTGATATCCTTTTCGTCGACGTCGAGCTGCTCTTTGATGATGCGCTTGACTTCGGCCTCGATGTCCCGGCCTGCCATGTTGCCTCCACGATGCGCGCCTTCTTGGGACGCGACTTTTGAAAAACGTTGACTATTTCTGAACCAAAAAGCTGCGGGCTGGGGTCCAGCCCTCACATATACATGCCCCCATTGACACGCAGGGTCTGGCCCGTGACGTAGGCGGCCTCGTCGGAACACAAGTAGGCGATCGCGGCGGCGACCTCATCGGTCTTGCCCACTCGGGCCAGGGGAATGGCCCCCAACATGGCGGCTTTGGCCTCTTCGGGCAGGCCTGCCGTCATGTCCGTCTCGATGAATCCGGGAGTCACGGCATTGACCGTGATGTTTCGGGATGCGTATTCGCGCGCCAGGCTCTTGGCGGCGCCGAGCAGGCCCGCCTTGGACGCCGCGTAGGCGGTTTGGCCGACATTGCCCATCTCACCGACCACGCTCGACAAGAACACGATCCGACCGGTCTTTGCCCGCATCATGACTTTTATCGCAGCCCGTGCGCAGGCCACCGCACCCTTTAGGTTCACCGCCAGTACGCGGTCGAAGTCGTCTTCCTTCAGACGGAGCAACAACGAGTCGATGGAGATCCCCGCACTTGCCACCAAAGCGTCCAGGCGCCCGTGTCGCTTGGCGGTTTGAGCGATGTTGCTCTCTGCCTGCGCCAGGTCCGAGACGTCGAATCGCGCGATTTCCGCTTTGCCGCCGGCAGCTTGAACCGCTTCGGCGGTCTCCTTGGCGGCCTCTTCGCCACTGACGTAGCCAGCCACCACCGTGGCGCCCATGCCGCCCAACGCGATCGCCGCTGCTCGGCCGATCCCGCGGGATCCGCCGGTGACGATGCACACTTTGTCGTTGAGTTCGAACATGACTGGCTGAGGCCGAAGCGGGGCCGTGTTTACCACGCCCCGCGCGCGGTCAACTGCGAAAGATGAGCCCATTTCGGCCCCTCAGCCGACCTCACTAGCGCACCAGGCACTTACTGTAGCAATTCCAAAGCCTTAGCTACGTTGGCGGGGTCGGATACGCCCTGCACCGCCAGCCGCTTGTCGCTGCGCCTGACCAACCCAGCCAGCACTCGACCCGGGCCGATTTCGAGGGCCTGCGTGACTCCGTCGTCTGCCATGAACCCGACGCTCTGTTGCCACAGGACCGGGGCGTCGATCTGGCGCACGAGCAGCTCCGTGACCTCCGACGCGGAAGTGGTGGGCTTGCCTGTCACGTTCGAGACGACCGGAACGGCTGGGTCCTTCACGGTCACATCGCTGAGTGCCTGGCGCACCACCTCCGCCGCTGGCGCCATCAGCGCGCAATGAAAGGGAGCGCTCACTTTGAGCGGGATCGCCTTCATCTTTCGCTCACCAGCCAGGGTACGAGCGCGCTCCACGGCGTCGGCGCTACCGGCGATGACGATCTGTCCGGGCGCATTGAAGTTCGCCGCGCTGACCACGCCCCCGTCGGCCGCCTCGCGACACAAATCTTCCACGGCTTGTCGGTCCGCGCCCATGATGGCAGCCATCGCGCCCTGGCCCTGGGGCACGGCGTCCTGCATGGCCGCCCCGCGGCGATGTACCAGGCGCACCGCATCTTCCAGACTGAGGGCATCAGCAGCGACCAGCGCGGAATACTCCCCCAGCGAGTGTCCCGCGACGAAGTCCGGTGGAGCCAGGTCGGGCTTGGCCTCGCGCAGGGCCTCCAGAGCCGCAATGCTGGCCGTGACCACCGCCGGTTGGGTGTTCTTCGTCAGCGTCAGTTCAGCCTCCGGCCCTTCGAACATGAGCGCGCTCAACTTCCAATCCAGCGCGGCGTCTGCGCGTTCGAACACCTTTCTGGCTGCTCCAGACGCGTCGAAAAGCGCCTTGCCCATCGAAACGTGTTGTGTGCCCTGTCCTGGGAACAACCATGCGATTTTCATTTCGGTCTCCTTGGGGACGCCCCGGCCGTCACTTGGGGTGGCCTGTCGGCTCGCGCCGCGCCGATACTACACGCGGACGAGGGCGCTAGCCCACGAGATCCCGGCGCCCAGCGCGCACATCAGCACGCTCTGTCCGGGCTTGATTCGTCCGTCCCGCACGGCCTCGTCCAAAGCGATGGGAATGCTGGCGCTGGAAGTGTTGCCGTAGCGCTCGATGTTGAGCACGAAGCGATTCAGGGGGATCGCCAGGCGCTGAGCCACTTGGCTCAAAATGCGATGGTTCGCTTGGTGGGGAACCACCCAATCGATATCGCCGGCCTGTAGCCCCGCCGCCTCCAGGGCTTCTCGGGAAGCGCTCGTGAGGTTCCGCACAGCGACTTTGAAGATGTCGCCGCCGATCATGTGCACTTTGTCGCGCGCCTCGGCGATGCTGCGATCGTCGATGGGCTCTTTGCTACCGCCCGCAGGGATGCACAAGCTCTCCGCCAGGCTGGAGTCCGTGTACAGCTTGGTCGAAAGAACGCCCCGATCCCCATCGGTGTTCGTGGTCATGATGGCGGCACCCGCGCCGTCTCCGAACAACACGCAAGTCGTTCGGTCTTTCCAGTTGAGCACTCGTGACAGCAGCTCCACCCCGACGATCAGGACGTTCTTGCAGGCTCCCGAGCGAATGAACTGATCCCCAATGCTCATGGCGTAGACGAAGCCCGCACAGGCCGCTGCGACATCGAAGGCCGGGATCTGTTTGGCTCCGAGCTTTTGCTGTAGAAAAGCCGCGCAGGCTGGCAGGTGCATGTCCGGGCTGATCGTCCCGACAATGATCATGTCCAGGTCGTCAGCGGTCATCCCTGCCGCAGAAAGTGCGCGCCGTGCCGCCTCCAGCGCCATATCGCTGGACGCCTCGTCGGGCGCGGCGATTCGACGCTCACGGATCCCGGTTCGCTCTCGTATCCACTCGTCGGACGTATCGACGCGTTTTTCCAGGTCGAAATTCGTCAGCACCTGCTCCGGAACGTAGGCTCCGGTGCCGGCAAGGCGGCTTTTCGGCGTGGCGTCCATCACCCGTTCGTATAACGAACGGCCGGCCGGGTCACGCGAAATGGTTCAACCAGCTGTGAGCGTTTAGCTCTCGGTGCTATCGGACTTGACGACCGAGCGGCCTTTGTAAAACCCGCAGGACGGGCAGGCCCGATGCGACGTCATCGGAGCCGAGCAGTTAGGGCAGGGCACGATATTGGGTGAAACCACCTTGTCGTGGTTCGCGCGGCGCATGTTGCGCTTGCTTCCGGTCTTTCTGCGCTTGGGGACGGCCACGGCGTAGCTCCTAGCTATTCGTCTTTGCGGAGTCGTGCGGCGATTGCCGCCAACGGTGCCAGTCTCGGGTCGATGGGCTTGTCGCTCGGCTCCGCGGGAGGGCGGGGGATAGCGGCATTTTCCTCGGTTGGCAAGTCCGAAGACACCGGGTTCATCGGCAGGTCCAGCAGGATGAACTCCCGGACGAAGCTGTCGAGCACCACTTCTTCGCCGTCGTAGCTGTCCATGGCGGTGTCGCCCTCGGACAGAGTCGGGTCGCTGGACCAGCCCTTGGAGCGCTCTTTCTTGTTGGTTGCCTTCTTTGCCGCCGGTTGGCCCTTCTTGCCACGGCGGCCCTTGCGCGGTCGCTCCTTGCGCAGGCTGCTCTCACTGGAACTCTGCGAAAGCATTAGGAAAATATCCGGACGCAGCGCCACCGGAACCGGCGCCATCGTGCGCGCGCAGGGCATCGTGACGTCAACGGAGGCATGACCCCGAACCATGACCTCTCGCCCGTTCTTGGTCAGCTCCACCTCGACACTTCCGGGCCCAGCCCACACGGCCTCGGTGCCCTCGAAAACGCCGCGCAAGAATGCGTCGCTGAGCTCGAACTCAACGGTCCTGGGTCCGTCCTCCAAATCCCGGACCGGAACGACGAAGTGGGGCTTCGACACGGCGTCCGCCAACCTAGCATCTGGCGCCGCCCCTGTCGCGGCGGTCGCACGGAACGGGTGGGCCTCGTGCTAGCGTCAGCCGGCCATGTGGCGGCGCTTGATGGAGGACGCGCGTCCGCGACGCCTCGTCGTCGCGATCCTGATCTACGCTGTGGCAACCGGCGTGTACTTCGCGCTCGCCGCCAAGCAGACGCTCTCGGTTCACACACCCTTCAACCACTTCGCGCTGCTGGCGGAGGCTTGGCTGCAGGGGCGCCTAGATCTCGGCGGTGCGCCACCCGCTTACGCACAGAACAACGATTTCGCGAGCTTCGAAGGCAAGTGGTTCGTCACTTTTCCTGCTTTCCCGGCGGTGCTGCTCGTGCCTCTGGTCAAGTTGGGCGGCTCCGCCGCCGAGGTTCAAGATGGCCAGTTTTTCATTTGGCTTGGCGGGATCGGTCCAGCGGTGCTGTTTCTGGTTCTCGAGAAACTTCGTCGCATGGAGATCGGGCGCAAGAGCACGGAAGCCAACGTTGTCCTAGCCGTGCTCTTTGCCTTCGGCACTGTCTACTTTTTCACCGTGTTGCAGGGCACGGTGTGGTTTGCAGCGCACGTCGTTGGTGTCGCTCTGTTGGCGCTCTACGTTCTGTTTGCCCTCAACGCTGAGCGGCCGCTGCTTGCCGGTCTGATGTTGGGGCTGGCATTCGCTACCCGCTCCCCCCTCGTATTCGCAGCGCCTCTGTTCTTGTTGGAAGCCATTCGGGTCAGTCGCACGGCAGCGGACACGGGCTCCGACCCGCAAGCCAACGGCGTCATCGCCCGAGTGCGCGCCTTTTGGCAGTCTTTGGATGCGCGAGCCTGCATCCAGCGCCTGGTCTTGTTCGCAATCCCCGCCCTCGCAGTGCTCGCCGTCATGCTGTGGCACAACCACGCGCGTTTTCATGATCCGTTCGAGTTTGGCTACCGCTTCCTCACCGTGGCTTGGCGAGGCCGAATGGAGAAGTGGGGCCTGTTTTCCTATCACTACTTGCCGCGCAACCTCGCGGTCGTGCTGACCAGCTTGCCCTGGCTGGTGAAGACCCCAGCCGGCGCCCCTTTTCAGATCAGCCATCACGGTCTTGCCCTGTGGGTGACGACCCCGCTGTATCTGTGGCTGCTCTGGCCGCGGCGCGCGACGAAGCTGCACTTCGCGCTCTGGATTTCGGTCCTCGCAGTCGCCGTTCCGACCCTGTTCTATCAGAACACGGGGTGGATGCAGTTCGGATACCGTTTCTCCAACGACTACGCTCTGCTCTTGATCTGCTTGTTCGCCATCGGCGGCTACCGCATGCGCTGGCTGTTCTGGCTCGGCCTGATTTGGAGTATCGCGGTCAACAGTTTCGGCGCGCTGAGCTTCTCTCGACCCACTCTGGGCAAGTACTACCACTCCGACGCCAGCCAGCGTATCTTGCACCAACCGGACTAGATTGCGCGATTCGTCGTTGGCTTCTGGAACTCCGATGCAGTTTGACCGATGGAGTGGTCGCGGGTTGGCTTCTGGAATTCCGACGCAGTTTGATCGACGGAGTGGTCGCGGGTGGTTGTTTGAGATTGTGCGGCTCGTCATTGGCGATTAGGAATCCGTCGCAGCTATCGCGTGGTTGCGGGTGTTTTTGGGGGGATGTGCCGGAGGCTGCCGTCATCGACGGTTCATCGCGGTGCGAGGTGGGGCATCACGTGCAGGCGAGTCGTTGGACGTTCCTTTGGCGGAGGACGAGAGATTGCCCGAGCTATTGGGCCTGTGAAGCACCTGGAGCTTCACTTCTTTCTCCTGCTTCGCGCCTTTCGCTGGCGGAGGACGAGGGAGCCAGGCGTCGACCAGCGACCGGCCTCCCGTCACGGCAACCGCCCCGCCCCGCCGAACTTCGGGAGGCTGATAGGGAGAAGCGGACTTGCACAACCTGCAGCCACAAGAATCCCAGGGTGGGGGGGGACCTTGTTCGGCACACTGCGGACTTGGTTGCGCAAAATCTGTACGGAGGCCCGCCCCGGGTGGGACAACTTGTCGGGCGACCGCGATGCTGAGTTGCGGAGATTCGCGCCGGCGGGTGGCGTCGTCTCGACTGTTGGGGGCTGCGGTGCGGGCGGGCCTTGGGGGCCCACCACATCCGCACCTCCGCCGGGGTGCGGGCGGGCCTTGGGGGCCCACCACATCCGCACCTCCGCCGGGGCGCCGGCGCCGTGCGTATCAGCGAAAGAGCGCGGAGCGCGAGCGGCGCTCGCGCCGGGTGGGCGCAGTCATCGGTGCACCCTAAGGCGCGGCGTGAGCCAATGCTTTCAAAACGCTGCTGCGCCCGCGGCTGCCGTCGCTACAGTGCAACGGATTCTTGCGCAGGAGCGCGGCGCGGTTGAGCGTACGCCCTCGACTCGGCTGGTTTCTCGTCGACGGCGGAGTGCGGTGAGATCCGTTTGACTGGATGGAGCAACGCGACGGCGTGTCGCAGCAGTGCCTCGACTTCGGGCTCAGTTCCGCGCTCTCGAAGCGTTTCCAGTGCGGAGTTGACCTGCTTGCGTTTGAATCCGAGGCCAACCAGCACTTTGCCCGTTTTCGAATACGCTTCGCGCTCCCGCTGCTTGCGCTGGATGTGGTCCTCGCCGAACTCGCGCCTGGCCGCGTCTTGGTTGTGAGGTCCGCAAAGTAGGCAGAGATTGTGGACACTGGGAGGGCCACCGCGAGCATGTGGGTCTACGTGTTCCAACGTCACATAGCGCTTCTCACTGCAGCGCCGTCCGTGCGCGTCGACAAAGGTGCATTGGGACTCGTCACGCTCCCACACCTCTCGAGCCACCGAGACCGGCACGTGTCGTGAGCCTTCCTTGAGCGACCGGAGCTTGCGTGGTTTGTCGCTCACAGCGCCCTGTCGGCGCTTGGTCTCCTTCGCGATGAGCTCGTCCAACGCACGCTCGAAAAGCTCTCCCAGGTTCCCCGGCGCCACGGCGTGGCTGAGCAAGTTTTGGGCGTGTTCGAGTTTCGCCTTGAGGTCCGCGCTAGCCGTGAACTCCACGCGGTAGCTCTGCGCGGAAAGCGGCTGCACTCGGCCGCGCGCCGCTTGGCGACCTCGGCCGTTTCCGTGAGATTCACTCGTCCCGGGATAGATAGTGCCGCTCGCGATTCCGGTGAGGTCGAGGCAATCGCTTGTCCCAGGATAGGTGATGCCATCCGTTTCGGCGGGACCTTCGCTCTTCGCGGAATCAGCAGCGATTGCACCTATCCCAAGACGAGTTGATTCCGCCCCGAGCGGAGTGATGCTGGCCAGGACATCAGGCTTGGGGAACCATCGCGCAATCACGACTTCGAGCTCACGCCGGGTCTTGCCGCGAGCCTCGGCCAGCAGCGACTCCACATTGTGTTCGTCTAGATGACCCGAGAGCAGGAAGAGCCCGGTCAGGTGGATCGCCCCGTTCTTCAGCTCATCGAGGATCTGCGGCAACTCCAGGTACAGACGAGCTACGCGCATTCGCTTCAGGGCAGCTTGCTCCGAGTAGCCAAGCCGCTCGACGCAGAACGCAAACAGCGAGGAACAGGCCTCCTGGAGGTAGAGTTTTCGACGCTCAACCTCCGCCAAATACACGATGACCTCGGCAGTCGCCCGCCGCTCGTCGGAGCAAAGCACCGGCAGCCGCGCGAGGAGTTGTTCGTTGCTGAGAGAGGCGAGAGTGTCCATGTTTCCTTCGTAACACGGGGATATTTGCCTTCACTGCAGCAACACAGTGGGCGTTTCGGCGATGCGGCCAGCGGCGAAGTCGTTTCGAAGTCGAAGCGCCCTTGGGCTTCAATCTCGCGTGCGCACCACACACTTGAATCGCCTGTCTCGACGTTGAGAACGACGCGACCCAGAAACCCGTCAAGCACAAAGTGCGTCACAAGGTCAGAAACTCTTCGACACCCGTGTACGCATTTCACGCTGCTGCACTGACAACTTCGGCGCCGGCGCCCCGGCGGAGACGCGGACGCGGCGGGCCCCCAAAAGGCCCCCGCAGTCGGACTCGCTTCGAGATATCCGAAGGGGTGAGCCCTAGCAGTCGGCAAGACATCACTCGCCGGCGCAAACTTCGCAACTCAGCATCGCAGTTGCCCGACCACAGTGTTCCCGCCCGATGGGAGGGCACCGTACAGAATTTGAGCAACTGAACCTTCAGTGTGCCGACCAAGTTGCCCACCCGCCCTGGGACCTTTGTGGTCACCACGCGAGAACTACCCTTTTCCCTATCAGCCCACCGTCACGCGGCGTACCCGGTCCGTAGTCACTCCTACACCCGCGCGCGTTCTGCGCAACGCTCGCGTTACTTCGCGAATGGCGGTGGGGCTTGCGACGTGAGTCTTGGGGGTCTGCGCAACCCTCGCGTTACTTCAGGGGAATGGCGGTGGGGCTTGCGACGTGAGCCCGCGGTCTGCGCCACGCTCGCCTACTTCGCGCGGAAGTTTTGGATGGCCCACTCGAGTTGTTCGCGGTGGCGTTCGACGAGCTCTTTGGTGCCGCCGGACTCCATCAAGTAGAGCGTGTCGTCCGTGACGAACAAGGTCAGCACGTACAAGTAGGGCGTCCCGCCCTCGTCGTGACCGAAGCGAAGCTGCTTGCCCTTCAGGCCGGTCTTGGTGGTCACGTCGTGCTTGCCGAGCAAGGCGTAGCCACCTTTTTGGCGGAGCTGGTTTTCGATCGCCCGTGTCCAAAAGTCTTGAGTACCCTTGGGTTCGTGCTCCAACTCTCGAACGGCGATCACCAGGCCGTCGGCGGTGGTCGCGCGGTAGTCGTACTCTTCTTGATCCTCGAGCTCGACAAAACCCTGGGGCGTAGAGGCTTCGAAGGAATGACCGCAGCCGACGGTGGTCAATGCCAGGAGTAGACAGCACAGCGTTCGCTTCATGGTTAGCCTCCTCATAGCCGCAGCAGCCTTCCCAAACCGAGGGAGTTGAGCCAGGGGAAGGGTAGGCGCACCTTGGAGCCGACCTTTTCCGTGTGTCGCGGGGAAACATTGACCGTGATGGTCGAAAACTGGACCAGTTCGCCGATCAGCTTCATGCGCCCCTTGAGCCGCTCTAGCTGGGTGGTGACTCGTTGTAGCTCCCGCTCTACGGCGATGGCGTCGGGCACCTTGTCGGCCTTCTTGAGCAGTTGCTCCAAGCGGTCGCGAACGGCCTGGAGATTCCGGATCCGGACCTGAAGGTCGAAGTATTCCTCGGTCACGTCTTCCACGCTCACGTTCTTGTGCAGCACGTCGCCTAGTTTAGCGATCTGGAGCATGGCTCCGTCGAAGTCGCGTGACGGCACCCGAATCACGATGCGTCGGGCCTGGCGCTCCACCAGGTAGCCACCTGCGTCTTTGGCGAGCTTCTCGACGTTGTCCAAGATCTTCTCGACCTCGAAGACCGCGAGGTTGACCTCGGCGGTGTAGATCAGCATCGGCGCGGCGATGGTCTTCTTGTCCGACTTGGTGCCTGCCTTGCCACCACCACCTGCGGACGGAGCCTCGGGCTTGGCTTTGCCACCCGGCACGGGATCTGCGGGAGGCTTCTTGGCGCTGGGTTTCGTCGGAGGGGGAGGAGGCGCTGGCGGGACGTTCTGCGCCACGCGGCTATCGGCGCCGACGGGTGCTGGTTCCGCGACGTCCTCTCGATACATGGGTTTTGGCGCGGGTGAGTTTTCCCCAAGTACGATTTCGTCGCCCACGTCTGCGACTGCATCGCCGTCGTAGTCTGCCTGCTCCGCTTCTTCCATGGGCATCGCGCCGGGCGCCATGCTGCCTGCGGACAGCGTGCGGTCGCCACCGCCATAGTCGGGGCTTTCGGCCGCGTGTTTGCTTTGAGCCGCGCCACAGCCGACGAGCGCCAGGGCGAAAATCCAAGTGAAAAAAGAGAAGAACAAATGTCTGATCATGGCCGTCCTTCGGAACACAACGTCGCCCCGTAGCGTGGGCTTACACCGATTCGACAGAGAATTCATGTTCAGCCTTTCTTGCGGACGATCTCGACCAATTGCCCGGGCCGGACGCCGTGCTTGCGCAGATAGCCAGCGTTGACCTCCAACACGTGCATGGCCGGGCACGGAATGCTGCGTGGCGCCTCATTCATGACCGGTACTTGTTCCAGCGCACCGACAATGTACCCGTCAGCAGCAATGAAGAGCATGTCCAGCGGCAGGCAGGTATTGCGCATCCAGAAGCTACGCTGGGACTCCCCGGGCCAGCTGAATATCATCCCTTGATCGGCGCCCATCTTGGTGCGGAACATCAGGCCGCGTTCGCGGTGACCGGGATGCTCGGCGACCTCCACTTCGACGCTGGGCTTCCCCGGTGCGCCGACGAAGCGGACCTGCGCTTTCGGCAGATTAGGCCCGGGGTTGGCTGCTTCGGGGCAGCGGTCCGCGGGACGGGCCTTTGGCGCGGGGCGGTCTTGGAGCGGGATCATGCAGCGCCGGGGGGGCGGCTTCGCGGAGATGGCTGGCGACCCGCTTCCACTCACCTGGGTGGCTTGGAGCTCCGAAGCCGGGGCCGGAGTCCGGGAGGCGACTGCGGTTCGTCCCGGTGGCTCTTCGGTTCTGCCGCAACTCAACGCGATGCCGGCGATCGCCGCAGCCAGCGCTATCCCCCGTGCGACGTGCCGGGCGTTGACGTGCCGCGCGCTGGGGACGCGTCGCAGCTGAGGCTGGGGTCGCAGGGGCTGCTCCTGGGAGGCTCCGCAGGGCTGAAGCGCTAGGACCGTCGGCAGCGGCGAGGCGCGCATACGGCGCCTCATAGCATGGCGAAGATGTGCCGTAGTGGCACAGCCAGGCTCGGTCCCCGGGCCGAGTTACGTGCATTTGCTGTCGCTGAGCCGCGCCTGCTGCAAAAATACGCAACAATTCCATGGCATACAGGTTGCTTCGGGCACAGCCGTGACACACCACGCTGGCCCGACGGGGCGTCTTCGGATTCGTCTTCTCATGGATCTCCACCCGACTATGCTGCGGTCGATGGGACGCAAGCTGATTTGCCTGGCCGCGGTGGCCGCCCTCGCCTGCGGCGGGAGTGTGGGAGGCGACAACCGACCCGATGGCGGTTCCGGCGGGATCGTCGGTTTTGGTGGGTCATCTGCGAATGGGGGCTTCGGTGGGTTCGCGGCCTTCGGCGGCACCGGTGGCGGCACTGGCGGTACCGGTGGCGGCATCGGCGGTACCGGTGGCTATATCGACCCCGGTTGCCCGGACGCTGCGCCGCCGCCCAAGATCGAAGAGTGCGATCCCTTCGCCAACCCGACGGGCTGTGGGCCAGGTGAGGGCTGCTACCCCACCGTGCAATATCCGCAACACAAGTGTGATCAAGAACAATTCGGAACCATCTGCGCCCCAGCAGGCACGAAGACCCAGGGTCAGCCTTGTGGCGGTGAGCTGTGCGCGGCGGGGTTCGTTTGCGTCGTTACTGGGCTTGGAACCCAATGCGTCAAGATCTGCAAGCTGGAGGGAGCCTCGTCCTGTCCGCCTGGGCTCTTCTGCGTGCCCGTAGACGTCGAGGGAATTGGCGGATGCTTCTAAAGACGTGTCGGGCGCTCGGCGTGGTTGCGCTGGGCGTCGTGTTGCTCCCAGAACTCGTCGTCGGTTGTGGAGCCAAGTCGGGGCTCAAGCTGCCCAGTGATGCCGGCGTGAACGCGGACGGTCCCTTCGACGCAGCGTTCTGCGAAAAGGACGAGGAGTGTGCCGAATTCAATCCGTGCATTATCAGCCGCTGTGTTGAGGGGCGCTGCACGCTGCCCCAGCCGCTGGAGTGTGACGACTCGGACGAGTGCACCGAGGACGCCTGCGATCCCAGTAGCGGCAGCTGCGTGTATCGCCAGCTTGCCCTGGATCAAGATCAAGACGGCTTCAAGGGGCCGCGACCCGGGTTTGCGGCCGGCGCGCCGGGTTCTTGCGGTGACGATTGCGATGACACCAGCCCCTTGGCCTACCCCGGCGCCCAGGAGGTCTGCGACGGCGTGGACAACGATTGCGATGGCATCGTCGACAACGACGCTCGCTACGAGCCTGCGGGCCCTGAAGCGATCCGCGTTTCTCAGACGGATCAGCTGCAGGCCGGCCACGGGGGCGTTGCCTACAGTGGTTCGATCTACGCTGCCGCTTATGCGGGTCAGAAGGACTCGTGGCGCACCTACGTGAAGGGGCTCAACCCCGACGGATCGACCGCTTTCGGAACTGAGCCCATCACCAATGTGCCCAACGATACCTTCACTGGGCCGATCAAGTGGACGGGCGCGATGTTCGGCACGGCCTGGGAAGACCGCCGAGACAACGACTACGAGATCTACTTCAACCGCATGGACGCCGCCGGCAAGAAGCTGGCACCGGACCTGCGGGTGACGAACGCCAACGGGTTTTCTCTCCACCCGGACGTGGTCTGGAATGGCTCGGAGTTCTTGTTGGTCTGGGATGATCGACGCAACGGCCCTTCGGACTATCGAATCTATGGCCAACGCATCAGTGTCGATGGCGCCTTGATTGGGGAAAACCAGCAGCTGACCTTGCCAGCATGGAACGCCGAGCTCCCGGTCATCGCCGAAGGGCAGAAGACCGTAGGGCTCGCCTTCAACATGTCCGGGCCCGACGCCACGGGGTTCATTCACAAGATCGGATTCCGGGTGCTCAGCCCAGATCTGACCGCGCCTAAGTCCCTGGTCGAACTGACCTCCGATGACGGGGTCAACCCCAGCATCGTGTGGAATCGCGATCGCTACGTCGTGGTCTTCGGCAAGCGTGACACCTTGCCCGGAGACGCCATCTGGGGCGCTGCCGTCGACGAATCCGGCAACATCATCGTCCCGGAGAAGAAGCTGACCTCAGGCGCCAACTTCGCTCGGACCCAGGCCATCTTGCCCCTGGGAGACCGCTTGCTCTTGGTGTGGGCGGACGACGCTGACGGCAACTACGAGCTGTACACCCAGATGCTGAGCGAAACCCTCGATCCCCTCACGCCCCGGCGCCGCATCACGACGAACGCTGCCGAGAGCGTCGGCCCGAGCATCGCGTTCGGGCCAGATGGAGACGTTGGCGTTCTGTTCGACGACCGCCGCTCGGGCACCTGGCAGGTGTACTTCACCCGTCTGGTCTGCGCCGCGGGCAATTAGCGCTCGGAGATCTCGACCGTCTGCTTGGCATCCCTGCGCTTTCGGTTCTCGTATTTCACCCGTCACATTTGCGCCGCGGGCAACTAGCGCCCGGAGATCTCGACCGTCCGCTTGGCACGCCTGCGCTTCCGGTCCTCGTATTTCACCCGTCACATTTGCGCCGCGGGCGATTGAGCAGGCTGGGCTCAGGATTGCACTGCGCTCGTTGGCTCGATCCCGCCCGAGCCTCTCGGATCGACTTATATGCATAGTGCATATAAGTTGCCCAGGCGGGCGTTTCGGCCCGGCGCGAGAGTAGCGGCCCGGCGCCGCAAAGGGATGCGACCCAAACCCCAAAAACTAAGAACGGACCTTGGGCAGTCCGGCCAGGTGCACCTTGCCCGGAAGGCGACGGCCGACGACGGCTTCTGCCACGCGGCCCGCTTCGATGAGACGTTCCAGGTCCACGCCGGTTTCTACGCCCATGCCGTGGAGCATGTACACCAAGTCTTCGGTAGCGAGATTACCAGCGGCGCCGGGGGCGTAGGGGCAGCCACCCAATCCTCCCACGGAGGCGTCGAAGTCGCGCAGACCGAGTTCGAGACCGACCAGCGCGTTGGATAGCGCGGTGCCGCGGGTGTCGTGGAAGTGCAGCGCGATGGCTTCTTTGGGCACCTCGGCGCAGAAGAGTTCCAGAATGCGTCGGGTTTGCAGCGGCGTGCCGACGCCAATCGTGTCACCTAAGGACACCTGGTAGCAGCCCAAGTCGAGCAGCTTCTTGGAGATCTCCAACGCCACCGCCGGCTCCACCTCGCCTTCGTAGGGGCAGCCCCAAATCGTCGAAACGTAGGCGCGGACCCGCATCCCCGCCGCGATCGCTGGCGGCACGACTTCCTCGAAGGTGGATAGGGATTGTTTGATGCTCTTATTCGTGTTCTTGCGGTTGTGCGTCTCGCTCGCGCTCATGAACACCGCGATCTCCTCGAGCCCGGCCGCCTTGGCGCGCTCGAAGCCTTTGGCGTTCGGGCACAAGGCGGAAAGGGTGACTCCGTCGGGCGGCGAAACCGCCCGGCAGAGTTCGTCCGCGTCCGCCAGCTGGGGGACCCAGCGCGGTGAAACGAAGCTGGTTAGCTCCAGGCGCGAAAGGCCCGCGTCGATGAGAGCCTTCACCAACCGGACTTTGGCCTCCAGCGGGATGGGCGCGGCCTCGTTCTGAAGTCCGTCTCGGGGCGAGACTTCATACACGGAAACGCGGTCTGGCAGGCTTGTCAACATGGTTGAGAGAACCGCATTATGGCATGCGCTGGGCGTTGCTCAGCTCTCCACCAACTTGGAAGTACGGTGGCGCGGGTGGGGTTGGAAGGGCACAGGGTAGTCGCCACTGAAGCAGGCATGACAAAAGCTGCTATCGCCGGACTCGCTCGGCGCCACGGGCAGTGCGCCGCTGCGCGAGGCATCCCCGCGGCTGCCGCGGGTCTTCACCACGGCTTCGATCATTTCGCCCTGCGTCAGATAGTCGAGGGAATCGCTCGTGATGTACTGGTTGATCTCGTCGATGTCGTGGCTCGACGCGATCAGCTCTCCCCGGGTGGGCGTGTCGATTCCGTAGTAGCAAGGCCAACGCGTGGGCGGACTGGAGATCCGCATATGAACCTCTCTCGCGCCTGCGTCCCTAAGCATCTTGACGATCTTGCGGCTGGTCGTGCCACGCACGATGCTGTCGTCGATCACGGCCACGCGTTTGCCACGCAACGAACCCTCCACGGGATTGAGCTTCAAGCGGACCCCGAAGTGGCGAATGCTCTGTTGCGGCTCGATGAAGGTGCGTCCGACATAGTGGCTGCGCACCAGCCCCATCTCGAAGGGGATGCCCGCCTCTTCGGCGAAGCCAATGGTCGCGGGAACGCCGCTGTCGGGCACGGGAATGACCAGGTCGGCTTCCACGCCGTGGTGGCGGGCCAAAGAGCGGCCGAGATTCTTACGAGCTTCGTACACGCTCACTCCGTCCAGGGTCGAGTCCGGGCGCGCGAAGTAGACGTATTCGAAGATGCAGTTGCGACGTGGTGCGGCTTTGAACGGGCGCACGCTGCGCATGCCCCGAGCGTCGAATATCAGCATTTCTCCTGGGTCGACGTCGCGCACGAATTCCGCGTCGATTAGGTCGAAGCTCGTGGGTTCGCTGGCAACCACGTAGGCGTCCTTCTTCCCGGGCATGATGCCCAGGCACAAAGGTCGGATGCCCATGGGATCCCGGGCGGCGATCATGGAGTGGTCCGTCAGGCACATCAGGGAGTACGCGCCTTGCACCTGTTTCAAGGCGTCCGCGATGCGGTCCTCCACCTGTCGCTGCGTGCTGATCGCTGTCAGGTGCACAATCACTTCCGTGTCCGACGCGCTTTGAAAGATGCTGCCGCGTTCTTCCAGCTTTTCACGCAAGGCGTCGGAGTTGGTCAGGTTGCCGTTGTGGGCAAGGGCCAGGGATCCCCGTGCGTAGTCCACGGCGATGGGTTGAGCGTTCTTCAGGAAGGAGCCACCCGCTGTGGAGTAGCGGACGTGCCCAATCGCATGGCGTCCGGGCAGGCGTTCCAGCTGCTCTGGGGGGAACACGTCGATGACATGCCCCATGCCGCGGTGGAGGAACAGCTGTTCACCGTCCGTGGCCACGATGCCGGCGCTTTCCTGCCCCCGGTGCTGCAACGCGTGGAGGCCCAGATACGTGAGGTTCGCCGCCTCCGGGTGACCAAATATTCCAAACACGCCGCACATGTCGGATGGGGCGCACTTCGCACGCACGGGGCGCCGAGTCAAAGGCTCGGGCCTCGGCGGCCCCACGCAGTCTGAAGCCGCTCCTGGAAGCCAGAATGGCGGCAGTGCAGCTGGGCCAGTCGGCCAAGATTTCTGTCGCGGGCTGGGGCGTGAGGCATTTTCGCCCCGGGGCGTGGAAAACATTCAGTTTTTACGGGGCTGTGACTATCCTGCGGGGCCAATGGGTGCTTTCCAAGAGCTCCTGGAGACGTGGCGGTCCAACCCCACCGCGGATTCCACCCTCGCCCTGTGCACCGAGCTATCGCAGGAACCTCGCGAGGACGTCGTGCGCGAGGTCGGAGCGCGGGCCGAGCAGTGGCACGCGGGGGACGCGAGCGTGATGCTGGCGGTCGGGCGGATGTACCTCGAGGCGGGATTGCTCTCGGAGGCGCAGGCCACCCTCGTCAACGCCGGCAAGGCGGATGCCCGAGATGCGCGACCGTTTCGCTATCTGGGGGAAGTACTTCTGCGGCGCGGTGACGCCATTCGAGGAGAGAAGGTGCTCTCTCGCTCCATGCAGCTCGGCTCCAACGACGCGGAAACGAAACTCTGGCACGACCGCGCTTTGGTATACGTCGCGCTCCAAAAGCGCGTGGGCGCACCCGCGGTCGCGGCCGAAGTGGCTCGCACGTTGCCGCAGCGCCCCAGCTCGCCTGTTCCGGCGCAGCGACCCGGCCCTGCCGCCGCCGCTACCAAATGGACCGGCGCCGAGCCACCTACGATCCCCAAGGCTGCGCCGGTTGGGGTGAGCAGCCCCGGCGCGCTGCCTTCGGCGGCTGCGCCTGCACGGCCGCGAACGGTTCCTCCGCCGCTGCCTCCCAGCAGCCCGCCGCCGGCCGCCGGGCTGCCGCCGCCGGCCAAGGTGCCGGCAGCGGTGGGCGTGTCGGCCGAGCGCCAGGCGCCCGACCCGACAGGTGGCGGAGCCTACGAAGAGGACGATGGCGACGAGACGACGGTGCAGAACCGCCCCGGTCACGCCGTGTGGATGGCACGCCAGAAGGCCATGGCTGCAGAGGCGGTTCCTGCGCCAGCCGCCGCGGCTCCTGCGGGGCGGCTCCCGCCGCCTTCGGCGCCGCCGCCGGCCAAGATGCCGCCATCGGTGCCGCCGCCACCATCGGCGCCGCCGCCCCGCGCTGCCCCGCCTGCCGAATACGCAGCACCGGTCGAGACGGTGGCGGCGCAATCGTCGCCCTTCGGCAGTGGCCCAGGTGCAGCGCCGCCTCCGTCACCCTTCGGTGCCGGCGCCGGGCTGCCGCCGCCGGCACCCACGGTCGAGGAACATCCCGGCCTGGCTCCGCCGGCAGCCGGCTCCTTCGACGCCGCCCCGGTTGCGGCTTCGGCCGCCGATGAAGTGAACCCGCCGCCGGATCTCGTCCTTCAGCACTTGGCCCGGGTCGGCGTGTACGAGCCTGGAGGCGGTGCGGCGCCTGCTTGGGAAAAGGCGCACATCATTCGTACGCGCGGGAGCTGGGTGTTCATCCTAGCGACGGTGCTCTTCGTCGCGGCTGGTGGTGGTGCCTACTACTACGCGAATATGGTCCAGAAGGAGCGCATCGCCAAGGCGGCCTCCCTCGGGGATGAGGTAGAAGCACTGCTGCACAGTGCGAACGTCGACGACATCCGAGCGACCGACGACAAACTGGCCAGGATCTTCGAGTTGGATTCCCGCTCCAAGCGTGCCGCGAAGCTGTGGCTGGCCAATCGCGTCGTGGGCGCTCTGGTTCTACCCGGGGATCCGGTGGGTATCGATTCCGCGGTGCACCGAGCCAAGGCCGTGGAAGTGCCCCCCGAGGAAACGGCTTACGGCAAAATAGCGTCGTTCTTGGTGGAGGGGGATCTGGCTGGCGCCGCAGCGCTTCTACCCAAGTGGGATAAGAAGGCGGGCAAAGATCCGATGTACCAGCTGACCGCGGGCGCGGCGCTGGAGCGTGCCGGGGACCTGCGAGCCATCGAGCGCTACGAGGCCGCGCGTAACTTGGATGACAAGTTAGTGCTGGCGGACATTCTGTTGGCTCGCTCCGTGTTGTTGGAAATTGGGGTCGAGAAGGGCAAGCCTCTCGTCGCTCGTGCCAACAAGAAGCTTGGGAACAATCCCAACGCGCGGGCGCTCTCTGCGCTGGCTTGGGCCGTGGATCCTCAACGAGCCAAAGAGCCTCCCAAGAACGCCATGCTGAAGGAAGAGGACCGTCCAAAACTCATTCTTTCACTCCGTTCCGTGCCCTACGTCGTTCAGGCCCTGACCGCGATCAATGCCGAACAGGGCAAGCAGGCCAGCGAAGCCATCAACAGTGCGATCGGGCTTACGGTAGGTCCCGCGATGGCGACCCAGCTGGGCTTCTTGGCGATCAAAGCCGGCAACGAAAAACTTGCCCGCAAGGCTGCTCTTCGCGCTCTGCAATTCTCGGCATTATATCCCCAAGCGCGAGTGCTCGCCTCTCGGGTTGCACTGTTGGGCGGCCGCTTGGACGAGGCCAAGAAGGCAATCGAAGCCTTGGACCCGAAGTCTGGTGAAGTCGCGGTCGTTCGCGCGGTGCTGGCCTACGAAACCCTGGATGCTGGAGAAATGCGGACAGCTACCGAGGCCATGGGGGAAGCGGCTCTCAAGCGCCCGGATTTCGCTGCGCTGGCCGCGGGCCCCGGTGTGCTGGTCGGTTCGGCCTATCCGAACACCGAGCAGATCGAGGCCATGGCTCATGCGCACGTGCCCTGGGGTGAACTGGTAGCCGCGGATGCGGCCCTGGACCTGGGAGAGCTAGAACTCGCTGACAGGATGGTCAAGAAGTGGGGCGCTGGCGCTGGGAGGGCCGTGTACTCCTTGCGCGCTTCCCGAATGTACCGCTACCAAGGCAAGTTCGACGAGGCTCTCAAGGCCAGCGAGCGGGCGATGAAGGGCACGACCACGGTGCCGGTCCTGATCGAACGCGTGTACGTCTTGGTCGAGAAGAAGGAGTACAGGGCCGCCCGGGAGCTCATCGCGAAGTATCCAAGCATGCTCGGGCCGCTTTCGAATTGGCTACGGGTCCTCGTGGATGGCAGCAGCGGTCGGACAGCCCTGGCGAAGATCAAGGCCAGCCAGCTGGAACTGTTCCCGGACCAGTCGCCACTTCTACTTCGGGTGCTGACGGCGCGGGCGCTGGCTGGGGCGAAAGAGAAGCGCGCCAAGGTCTACGTCGCCGCCATGAAGAAGCGCGTAGGCAAGCACGGCGACGTGGTTCGCGCCGTCGAAGCCCTCAAGTAGCCACGCGCGGGCGGCAGTGGGGATTGTTGGAACGGGCGCCCGCGTGATGCGTCGAAGCAAGGCGAGCGAGTCGTCACTGGGTCTTGACGACGACGCCTAGGGTCGTCGTCATCAGCTTGTCTTCACGGCTGCGCTCTTCCTTGCGGAAGATGTCCGTATCGGGCGTGCCGCTCAGCAGGAAGTCGCCTCGATTCTCGAGCCGAAACACCAGATTCTCCGTCGGCATGGCCTCGAGGGTCAGCGTGGCCGTGGCCAACTCGACGTCGGTGACCAGGGTGCCCCCAGCGGCCGTGAAGCTCGTGACCGTTCCGCTGTCGTCCTTGAGGTATTCACCTCGCAAGGCCACCGCGAAGACTTCCGTCAGGGAGTAGCGAGCCGTGAGCATCCCGCCGTACCAGCTCTGATTGTCGATATCCGTCTCGAGGGTGGTGGCATTCAAGCTTCGGACGCCGGTGGTGCCATAGTCGAGGTTGGCCAGTAGGCTCAAGGCGGTGTGGGCTCGGCTGCGATGACGAGATCCAACAAGTGGGTCCAGGCCTCGAAATCGTTGGCGCCGCCGCGATCGACGACTTCTTCCCCGCCGGGTGCTCCTGCGCTGGCAGCACACGTACCCACGGCGGGGTCGAACGCAGTTCCGACCGGACAGTTCGTGGTGACGCTGTCGTCCTGCTCCGGACCACCGAGCCATCCGGCCGAGAAACTGAACCAATCCGTCGGAAAAACTTGGGCTTGAACGCCGAAGGTCTTGCCTACGTTGTTGTCTTGCGAGTTGTTGATCCCGTTCACTACCAGGGCGGCGAGGGTGAGCTCCGGCATGAGATCTGCGGTGGCGCGCAGGCCGGTGTGAAACAGAGGCTGCGCGTTCCAGAGGGCGCCTCGGGTGTAGGTGGCGTTTTTGTAGCTTTCCGCGGACTCCGCTCCGTAGATCGTGTCGAACTTGCCGAAGTCGAGGGTCAGCATGCCTTCGGGGCCAGCAGGCCTCCAGGAAGCAAAGGCCTGCTTGATGTTCTGCAGTGCGCTGCCGTTGTCGTCGCCCGCGTAGCTCTCCGCGGTCGGCCCGAACCTCAAGCTCACCGTCGCGCCTACGGGCTCTGGCGCATAGGAGGCGTCGAGGCCAACCCAGGACAGGCCGAAGCCGTTTTGGCGCGCGTAGTAGCGGGTGGGTACTCCGCTGCCGTCGTGGGGCTTCGGGAACGCCCAGTTCACGTTGTAGTAGGCATCAGCGAAGGCGCCGAGCTCCACGGCGTCATACCAGGGCTCCAGGGGCGGCGGCGGCTCCGGCGCTTCGGATTGCGCCAATCCGGCGGAGGTGAAAACCGAGACAGCTAGGGCGGCAGAGGCGGAGAGGAAGGAGGGGCGAGCCATAGTGGTGGCCGCTCTCCTACCAGGAATCGGCGGGGAACAGAAGTCATCGGGAGCGCTGATCGGCGCCAGCCTGGTGAACCTGCTGGGGTACCCGGCCCTCGATCATGTTGCGCAGTTCTTCGGGCTCCGCGGAGCGTCCCATCGCCTCTTCCAGGGTAATAAGCCGTCGTGACAGGAGCGAGTAGAGGGATTGATTCAGGGTCTGCATGCCGTGTTTCAACTGACCCACCTGCATTTGCGAGTAGATCTGGTGGACTTTGTCCTCACGAATCAGATTGCGGATTGCGGCATTGGGCTCCATGACCTCCAGCGCTAGCACGCGGCCGGCGGAGCCCGCCCGCGGCAGGAGCAGCTGGCTCACGACGCCTTCGAGAACGAAGGACAGCTGGGCGCGTACCTGGGACTGTTGGTGGGGAGGGAACACATCGATGATTCGGTTGATGCTTTGGATGGCCGAGTTCGTATGCAAGGTGGCGAAGACCAAGTGACCCGTCTCGGCGATGGTTAGGGCAGATTCGATCGTTTCCAAATCTCGCATCTCGCCGACGAGTACGACGTCGGGATCCTGACGTAGAACGTATTTGAGCGCGTCTTTGAATTTGGCGGTGTCCGCGCCGACCTCGCGCTGGTTGACGATGCAGCGCTTGTGCGGGTGCAGGTACTCGATGGGGTCTTCGATCGTGATGATGTGCTGGCGAGTCTCGCTGTTGATCTTGTCGATGATCGACGCCAGGGTCGTGCTTTTGCCCGAGCCCGTCGGACCTGTCACCAGAATCAAGCCCCGGGGCTTGGCGGCCAGCTCGGCCACGACCGGCGGTAGTCCAAGCTCCTCGAAGCTCAAAATCTTGAAAGGAATGGACCGAAACGCTCCGGAGACGGCGCCCCGCTGCAAGAAAATATTGGCGCGAAAACGCGAGAGATTCTTGACGCCGAAGGAAAGGTCCAGCTCCTTGTTCTTTTCGAAATGGATCTTCTGATCTTCGGTCAGGACAGAATAGCAGAGCTGCTTCGTTTCCACTGGGGACAGGGGTGGCAGCTTGAGCGGAACGATGGCGCCGTCGATGCGCAACAGCGGCGGTGAACCCGTCGTGATGTGCATGTCGCTGGCGCCTTTTTCGATCATGGCGCGCAGCAACTGGTGAAGGTTGATGCGTAGTCCTTCCTCTTGGGTCATTCGTAAGCTCGCTCCTAGTCGGACATCGTTACGCGCAGGATTTCCTCAGGCGTCGTGACGCCGTCCAGGACCTTCCCGATGCCGGCCATGCGCAGAGTCAGCATACCCTTTCGGATCGCGGCCACTTTGAGCTCCGCGGTGGACGCGCCCTGCAGCACCATTTCCTTGAGCTCATCGTGAAAGCGCATGACCTCGTACAAGGCGACGCGGCCCTTGTAGCCGGTGTTGTTGCAGGTCGCGCAGCCCGCGCCCTTCCAGATCTTGCCAGTGGCGGCCTGCTCTTCGGTGCAGCCGAGATCGAGCAACACCTGTGGCTCCACCGGGGTTTCAGTTCGGCAGTCGGCACAGACTCGGCGAGCTAGGCGCTGAGCGAGCACCAGATTGACGCTAGCGGTGATCAAGAACGGCTCCACACCCATATTGAGCAGGCGCGAGATCGTGGCTGGTGCGTCATTGGTATGCAGGGTGGACAGCACCAAGTGGCCGGTGAGGGCTGACTTCACGCTGATTTCGGCGGTCTCAAAGTCGCGAACCTCGCCGACCATGATGATGTCCGGGTCCTGGCGCAAGAAGGCGCGCAGCCCCATGGCAAAGTTCAGTCCGATTTCGTCATGCATCTGCACCTGATTGATGCCGTGCAAGTTGTATTCGACAGGATCCTCGGCAGTGCTGATGTTCACTCCGGGCTGATTGAGTTCCGACAGCGCGGAGTACAGGGTCGTCGTCTTGCCGGACCCGGTCGGGCCCGTGACCAATACCATGCCCCAGGGCTGGTTGATGGCCCAGGCGAAGTCCTCCAGGGGGCCGACGTCGAAGCCGAGCTTCGTCATATCCAGCTGCAGATTGCCCTTGTCGAGCAAACGCATGACGACTTTCTCGCCCCACATGGTTGGCAAGATCGAGACGCGAAAATCCATCTCGCGGCCCTTGCCCAGCTTGAGCTTGATCCGGCCGTCTTGGGGTAGGCGCCGCTCCGCAATGTCCAGCTGGCTCATGATCTTGATCCGGCTCACCAAGGCGTTCTTCAGCTTGAGCGGCGGGCTCATTTCCTCGTGCAACACACCGTCGACGCGATAGCGGACTCGGAGCCGCTTTTCGTAGGGCTCCACGTGAATATCGCTGGCGCCCTTTCGAATCGCGTTCAGCAAGAGGACGTTGACGAGGCGGACTACGGGTGCGTCCTCGCTCGCCTTCTCCAGCTCCAGGATGTTCTCTTCCTCGTCATCGGCGGTGAAGTCGATGTCTTCATCCCCGATTTGGAAGTCCTCGAGCACCTCTTCGTAGGACGGGCCCACGCTGTAGTAGCGGTCGATGGCCGACAGAATCGCGCTCTCGCTCGCGACCACGGGTTCAACGTTGTAGCCGGTGAGGAATTTGATGTCGTCGATGGCGTGCAGATTGGTCGGGTCCGCCATGCCCACGATCAGAGAGGAACCCGAGCGGGAGACCGGGATGATCTTGTGTTTCTCGCAGACGTCGCGGCCAACCAGCTTGATGATGTCGGAGTCGATCTCGTATTCGTCGAGGTTGATTGCGGGTAAGCGGTACTGCGCCGAAAGAAAATTGGTGATCTCACCATCGGAGATGTAGCCGAGCTTCGCCAGCGCGTAGCCGAGGTTCTTCCCGCTTTTTTTCTGTTCATCCTGAGCTTGCCGTAGCTGCTGTAGGCTGATGAGCTTCTCTCGTACTAGAAGCTCCCCCAGTCGGTTCGAGTTGCTCATTCGTTCTCTTTCCTGACGCTGGCGCCGGAGTCTATCTCGGACTCTACAGCCTTGGCTCCGGGAGATCACGGTCGGCGCTGCGGGTCGCGAAAGTGCGTGCGCTCAAAGCCGCGGCCGAGGCGGTTTTTTCGCCTTTACGCGGCGGCCCGTCTTGGGCAAACCAGAAAAAAAAGACGCGCCATGGGGGTCCTATCCAAAGCTCTTTCCTTCTTTCGCGGCGCTGATCGCCGCTTGGAAAAGGCGCGTCGTGAGGAGGCACGCGGCAACCTGGAGCACGCCATTGCGCTGTACTTGCAGGCAGGCGCTCGGCAGGAGGCTGCACGGCTGCATTTGGCCCGCGCGGAGTCCGCGGTCGACCCGCTTGCTCGCTATCAACTGCTGGGTCAGGCCCTCGCCCTTGCTTCCGGGGAGACTCGCCCGGCCGTCGTGCGCCGGCGCTCCGAACTGGCCCTCGAGCTGTTTCGGCAGGGGTCGCTGGTGCTGACTCGATCAGAGCTTCTTCGCTTCGCGGCGGACCTGGAAGGGAGTGGCTGTCCCGCTTTAGCTGCCGACTTCTACGAGTTGGGTGGTGATCTCGACTCCCAGACCCGGGCTCTGGTGGAAGCGGGGGCCATCGATCGTCTGGAGCGTGTGCTTTCTGAAGAAGCGAGGCGGGAGCGCAGCGCCCGCCGGCGCGAAGCCGAGTTGCAGAAGATTTCAGATCTGGACGCCTGCGGTCGCAGACGTGAGGCCTTGGCGCTGGCCCGAGCCCTGGAAGAAGCCGATGAGCGGGTCCGGACGTTGGCCAATCGCATTGATGGGCGACGGACCCGAGGTGCCTCTTGTCGCCTGAGCGTGGCTGGAGAGCCGATCGAGGTCAGTTTCGCGTCGCCAGCGACGATTGGGCGCGCTGACGCCACTGTGGTGATCAAGTCGCCCAGCGTCAGTCGGCAACACTTGGTCATCCGCCCCACGGAGCGAGGGCCGGAGGTGGCCGACTTGGGCTCTCGCAACGGCACCACGCTCCGCGGCGTTCGCCTCGATGTGCCCTTGCTCGTGGGAGAGCAGTTGGAACTGGTGTTGGGCGGCGACGTAGAATTGCGGCTGTCGAGCCGATCCGACGGTGCGGTCTACCTGGAGACGTCTGCCCGTCGCGTGCTGCTGCCTTTGGGTCCACTGCAGCTAGACCGCATGCTCCTGCGTCGAGCCGACGATGGCTGGCTCGAGCTGGAGGCGGAGGGTGCCGTTTACGTCGAGGGCTTGCGTCTCGACCAGCGCGCTCAGTTATGTGTGGGCGACAGGGTGACTACCGCGGTCGCGGGCCCCACCGCCGTCGAGGTGCTGGCGTGAGCCTCTTTGATTGGTTCAGAAAGAAGGCGCCCGAGCGCCCGCCTGCGCCCGCGCCCAAGCCTCGCTCGGTCCACCGCGGCCCAGCCAAGCCAGCGGAACTCGAGCTACTGGAGTCCATCGGCCCCGACGCAGACTGGGAGCTCGCTTTGAGCGCGCTCTTCGCGCTGCAGAACACCTCCCACGAGCGTGACGCCCTCGCGGCAATTGCCCGCGCGGCTTCGGCGCAGCCCCTTGCCGAGGCTTTGGCGGTCGCGGCCGCCGAACTCCGCGTCAAGCGGGGAGAGATGGACCGAGCTCTGGAGCTATTGAGCCGACCCCGCTCCGTCCCCGCGTTGCTGTTAGCCGCGGATCTGCAATCCGAGCGTGGGGAGCTAGCGGTGGCGTTGACCCTGGTAGAGCGCGCGCTGGCCCAGAACATCGACGCGCCCGGCGCACGGGAACGTCACGCGCGTTTTCAGCGCGCCCTGGGCGGTGGGCGCGCCCCCGAGGCTTCTCAGTCTCGGGATGCCACGCTTCTGACCGCGTCGGCACCGGAGACGTCGTTCCGCTTGGTTGGAGAAGCTGGCCGGGGCGGCGCGGGCACGGTGTATGAAGCCGTGGACGACGCGCTGTCACGACGCGTCGCATTGAAGGTGTATCACGAGCCTGAACGAGATCGAGAGAAGCTGATTCGGGAAGCGCGCACTGCCGTGGCTTTCCGCGGGCGAGGTGTCGTCCGCGTTTTCGATATCGACACGGATCGCGGCCTCGTCGTGATGGAGTGGTTGCCAGCGGGCGCTCTCAAGCGTTGGTTGCTCCGCTCGGACGGAGAGTTCCTGTGGCCTTTGCAGCGCTGGCTTCTGCCCTTGAGCCAAGCCTTGGCGCGGGTGCACGACGCAGGTTGGGTTCACGGTGATCTGAAACCCGCCAACGTCCTGTTCCGATCGGCAGATGCACCCGTGCTGAGCGACTTCGGTCTGTCCCATCCCATTGGCGAGCGCGTCGAAGCCGGCAGTCGCGGGTACCTCAGCCCCGAGCGCCTCGCGGGCAGGCCCCTGTCCCCAGCGGACGATGTGTACGCCCTCGGACGCTTGATGGAAGACGCCCTGGTGGCCCTCGGGAAGACCGAAGCGTCGCCTTCGCGAGCTGCTTCTGGTCTGGAGCGACTCTGCGCTCGCTGCCTGGGCCCCCTGGAGGATCGCCCTGCAACCGCGCGGCAGCTCGAGGCAGCGCTGCGCCAGGGCTGAGCGTGGAGCCCAAGCCGTGCTATTCGCCTTGACGAGGCCAAAAAATCCCCAATATTGGCCCAGATGATTGTTGCATCGGAAATATGCGACAAATAGGAGTTCCTGATGTCCAAGACCTATAGCGACCTGTTTTCAGAGGTCAAACACGCGATCAAGATCATCCCCCTGGAGGAGTTGAAGGCGCGGCTGGACAAGAAGGAGCCCCTGAAGCTCGTAGACGTGCGGGAGAAGGACGAGTTTCGCCAGGGCTTCATCCCTGGCGCGATTCACATCCCTCGCGGCTTCCTCGAGATGCAGGCCGAGCAGAAGCTTCCCGACAAGGAGGAGCCCATCGTCCTGTACTGCGCCGGGGGGACACGCAGCGCGTTCGCCGCGAAGACTCTGCTCGAGCTCGGCTACCAGAACGTGCTGTCGGCGAATCCCGGCTTTGTTCGCTGGAAAGACATGAGCTACCCCATGGACGTGCCGCCGCGCTTTTCCGAGGCGCAGCTGGAACGCTACTCGCGGCACATCCTCTTGCCCGAGGTGGGTGAGAAGGGGCAGCAGAAGCTCCTCAACGGTCGCGTGCTGTTGCTTGGCGCCGGTGGTCTGGGCTCACCCGCTGCGCTCTACCTCGCCGCAGCCGGTGTAGGCACCCTGGGATTGGTGGACGCGGACGTGGTCGACGCCTCGAATCTGCAGCGCCAAATTCTGCATTCCACTTCACGCTTGGGAACCGCGAAGGTCGACAGTGCGGAGGTTGCCCTCAAGGACCTCAACCCAGACGTCAAGGTCAAGAAATTCCAAGAGCGGCTGCTCAGCGAAAACGTTGACAAGATCTTTGGCGAAGGCTGGGACGCCATCGTCGACGGTTGCGACAACTTCCCAACGCGCTACCTGGTCAACGACGCCAGCTTGTTCCACAAGATCCCGGTCGTACACGGCTCCATCTTCCGCTTTGATGGTCAGGTGACCACCTTCATGCCCTTCGAAGGTCCCTGCTATCGCTGCTTGTACCCGGAGCCGCCTCCCCCAGAGCACGCGCCCAGCTGTGCCGAGGCCGGCGTGCTGGGGATCTTGCCCGGAATCGTCGGGACCCTGCAGGCCACCGAGGCGATCAAGCTCATCCTGGGCCAGGGGGATCCCCTGGTCGGACGCCTCTTGACCTACGACTCACTGCGGATGAACTTCCGTACGCTGCGCTTGCGCAAAGACAAAGCGTGTCCCGCCTGTGGCGATAACCCGACGATCAAGGAGTACATCGACTACGAAGGCTTCTGCGCTGGCGGCGCCTGAGCCCCTTTGCAAAGAGCCCGAACCCCAAGTGCTGACGGCACCGCGTCTACGTTTGGAGTTGGGTTGGGTCGAGCACTGCTCGGCCTTGGTGCCCTAATCTCGAGCTGCGGCGCCCCGGCGCACCCCGCGACCCTGAACGAGAGGAGTGCTCAGCCGCCGGCCCAAGGCCGCGACCCCCAAACAAACCCAGTCGAGAGCGAGGCCTCCCTCGCCTTGACGGGAGCGGGTGCCTAGCGGGCCGATTCGCTCCAGTCGAGCGAGGCCTCTCTCGCCTTGACCGGGGCGGATGCCTAGCGGGCCGATTCGCCGAAGAGGGGCCAGCCGTGGGTACCGAGTTTCTCGCGGCGCTTGGCTTCCCAGGTGGTGACGCGAACTGCTGCCATGTAGGCGAAAGATGCCAGCGCCAGCCCCGCGACTACGTCGATGAGATAGTGCCAGCGCAGGAACATCGTCGCGATGATGATGTTCGCGGCGAACAGTGTCACGATGGGCCAGCTATAACGGAACGGCAGGCGGTGGCGATGCCGGTACGAGAACAGCGCCAGAAACGTGGGGCAGGCAGTGTGCAGGGATGGGAAGATGTCCATCTGGGCCCCACCGGACTCCACCGTCTTGAGCACCATGTCGAGCCACAAGCCGCTCGGGAAGGCGTTTTCGAAGTGGTCGGCCATGGCCTTGTAGGGCCCATAACCCGGGACGAGCATGTAGACGATGTGCCCGACGCAGAACACCGTGAGCATGCCGAAGGCAAACTCCGCGAGCAGGCGCCGGCTGCGCGAGAACAGCAAGATCGGGATCACGTGCAGCGCGAGCAGGAAGAAGTAGCTGAAGTAGAAGAAGGCGAACCACTCGGTCGTGATGCTGTTGACCCAGCTGTCCATCGCCATGGCTGGCTCCACGCCGAATAGCGCCATGTCCAACTCGTAGAGCTCGACGTCCAGGGTCGATGTGTTTACGATCGGCAACAGGCCCGTCAGGAAGAAATAGCTGAGCTGAACGGTGCCGTAGATCGCCAAGCGATAGAACAGCGGCGCCCAGAAGCGGTGCTTGAGCAGACCGCCGCGCACGACCACGAGCGTGGCGACGAGGAATGTGAGCAACGCACCCATCTGGCGAATCGCCTTGTCGCGCATCTCCCCCGGAACTGCAGACACCGCTGCGCCGAGCAGCAAGCACAGAAAGATGAACACCATCCAGTCATGCACTGCGAGTTCGCGCAGATGCCTGCGGATGCCGCCCAATCGCCCGGCTTCGCTAGGCTGCGGCAAGTAGACTCGGTGATCGATGGACATGCGCGGTGTTGGGGGGAGGCTTAGCGCGCGAAGAGCGCTTAGAAAAGATCGCTGCGAGAGCCATGCCAGGCACGCTCCTGCGCATTTGACGGGTTTTGAGCAAGTAAGCGTAACCTCTAGGCTTTTCTGGTGAGAACTAGCGTTCGCAGTGGGTACTTTGCTTCGCGCTGACGCGACGTCAGTTTTAGGGGTCCGCGCCCACCTTCGCCGTCATGTGCGCTTCGGCTTCTTGCTCCTCGGCCCCTTCGATTTCGGCCGCGGACGCGTCGTCGGCCACACGCTGTCGCTCGGGCGGAGCTTCGACGCGAGCGCGCACGAAGTCGTCGACGCTGAGCTGGGCCAGAACGAGCTCCGCATGAGCCTCATCGATGCGCGTCAACTTGGACAGCTGCTTGGCGTCTAGATCCGGTTTTGCTGCTGCAATCTCTTTCGCGACGCTGGTCCAGGCTCGATCGATCGCGGTGTCGCGCTCTTTGGTCGCACTCTTGGCTTTTCGGAACCCGACCGTCGCGAACACGAAGGGCGCCGCGACCATGAGCAGGGTCAGGATCGTGAGCCCGAGCCCCGGCGATACCACCGCGAGGGTTGCGAGCGCCACCAGCAGGGCGATCACGCCAAAACCAGTCACGACCGCACTTCCCATCTGCCAGGCTGTGCGTCGGGTATGGGCCTTTCGTGCTAACTTCAGGGCGGAGTTCTCTCCGAACTCACGCTCGATGCTCGGGTCATCGACCACCACGCGGGGGCCCCCACAAACCTTGCAGCGAAAGCGTAGCGCGTCCGATGCTTCGACATCGGCGATGCTTCTGCAATGCGGGCAGCGATGCACTTCGCCATAAACGGTGCCGCATCCCTCACACCGGTCGGTCGCTTCCGAGATCGTTTCGCCGCAGACGCTGCACTTGCCGTCTGAGGGGAGTTTGCCGAGCTTTCGTGCGCTTCCCACGCGGGCTCGTTTAGCGCGCCGCTGTCGAGACGTCACCCGAAGCGGGCCCGTAGCGAAAAAGTGTCCCCGACGACGCGGGCCCAAGTCCATGAATTCATTGTCGATCTCCGATTGGCGTGTTTGACCAGCTGGCTCTGCGAGCGTATCCTCACCGAGTTGTTCGCGCGACCGGCTCTTGTGCTTTTTGCTGCCCTCGTGCCGCTTGCTCTGGGCGGAGCGTGCGCCACAGATGCGGGCATCGACGACGACAACGGTGGTAGTGGCGGTGCCGACGCCAGCGTGGAGGGTGGTGGCGGCATCGGGGGCATCGGCACTGGTGACAGCGGTTGGCCGATCGGGAAGTTCGGCGGCGCATGCCAGAAGAATGAGCACTGCGAATCGAAGCTCTGCGTCAATGTGGGGCAGGCGAAACCGAACTTGGTTTGCACCGTGCCCTGCAAGACGCCCGGCACGGCGTGCCCCACGGGTGGCTACTGCGCCTTCCACCCGGATGCGGGTTACGTCTGCGTCCCCGAAAACGGCAACCAGTGTGATCCCTGTATCACGAGCGCGGAGTGCGCCAACGTGGCGGATCGCTGTACGCCTTCACCCAATGTGGATCGTTTTTGTGCTCGGGATTGCTCCTTCGATGACGTCTGCCCCGCGGGCATGGACTGCGTTGCGACTGGAAGCTACCCCGGCGTCGGCGTCGGCGGCGGCTCCGCAGATGGCGGCTTCCCGGACTCGGGCCAGGGTGAGGCGGGGCCACCGACCAAGCCCGCCAAGTTCTGCGTGCCCAAGAACGGCGAATCTTGCCCCTGCAACGCCGAGCGCACGGGCATCAAGCGGAAGTGTTCGCAGACCTCGGGGTCGACGGTATGTGAGGGCACCGAGGCCTGCAACGGCACGACGACGAAGTGGGAAGGCTGCACCGCAGGTAGCCCGCAGCCAGAAGTCTGCGATGGCGCTGACAACGATTGCAACGGAACTGCTGACGACGGCGATGCCCAGGCGCTGTGCGCCAGCCAGGGCAACCCAGTGCATGCTACCTGGGCATGCAACTTTGGCCAATGCGAGCTGGAGAGCTGCGACTCGGGTTGGGTCAACTACCCCACCAATTTGCCACCGTCCGCGGGTTGCCCCTGCGAAATCGATTCGGCGGAGCCGGACAACACTTGCTCCAAGGCGAAGGATGTCGGCTCGGTTACGGATGCGAATACGACGGCACTGGCGATCAAGGGAAAACTCTCTGGGGACAACGACCAAGACTGGTTCACCTTCGAGGCGAAGGACTTCAACGAAAAGACGACGAACTCGTATCACGTCAGCATGAAGTTCACCGCGCCGGCGAACAGCTCCGAGTTCGTCTTCGATGTGTTGCGAGGCGGGCCCTGCAAGGTGCCGGACTCCAAGCACTCGGATTTGACGTCCTACACCTGGTGCGTCGATGGTGACGGGGGCCAGATTGGCGGCAAGCCGCTGGGTGAGAAGGTGTGCGGCGCAACCAAGCCCGTGCACTGCGGACCCCACACCAAACGCTACTACGTGCGCGTGAAGCGCGCGATTGGCGTCGCAGGCACTTGTGCCGAGTACACACTGACAGTGACCGCCAAGGGCGGGGGGAACTGCGACTTCACTCAGGCCTGCGATCCCCAGGTTGACGAAACCTGAGGCTCAGGCCCGTTCGAGCTGTTCGAGCAGCGCGCTGAGCATTCGGTGGGTCAGTCCCCATACGATGCGACCGTCCACATCCCATGCGGGCAGCTGCAGGTCCTGTCCCTCGTAATGATAGTGCTTCGTCGAGTCGTACTCCGAGGTGGTCAGGGGCGTGAGGGGTACCCAGATTATCTCCTCGACTTCATGATTGGGCTGAAGGGGTCCCGACGTGTGCAGCTCGAAGACGAAAGGCGCAATGGTCAGGCCCAGACGCTTGCCCCGTGCGAGGGCTGGGGTGTCTTCCAGGCGGCCCACCAGCGTGCCATGGGCGTCCAGGTCCAGGCCGACTTCTTCCAGGGTCTCGCGCCGCGCCGTGAACAGCAGGTCTTCGTCTTCGGCGTCATGGCGGCCGCCCGGAAACGCCATGTGCCCAGACCACGGGTCGTCGGGGTGCTCGGCGCGCCGAATCAGCAAGACCTCGGCGCCGCGTGGGCTGTCGCGCAAGATGGACGCAACCGCGGCGTGGCGCCCAGGTGTGCGCGGCGCAGGGTCGACACGTTCGGATCGAGCTAGGGCGGCGCGAACTGCCTCGACGTCGATGAGTCTCACGATCGCAGCAAGTCCCGGGCGATGACTAGGCGTTGGATCTCGCTGGTGCCCTCGTAGATGGTCGTGATGCGCACGTCCCGCAGATAGCGCTCGACCGGGTATTCACGAATGTAGCCGTAGCCGCCGTGCACCTGCATGGCGCGGTTGCAGATCCGGTTGGCGGCTTCGCTGGCGAAGAGCTTGGCCATGGAAGCCTCACGGGTGAAGGGCTTGTCTTCTTCTTTGAGCTGCGCCGCGCGCAGGGTCAGCAGCCGAGCCGCGTGGATCTCCGTCTGGCTGTCTGCAAGCATCCATTGAATCGCCTGGAAGTTGGCGATCTGCTTGCCGAAGGCTGTGCGATCTTTGGCGTAAGCCACCGAGGCAGCCAGCGCCGCGTCTGCGATGCCAATGGCCTGAGAAGCGATCCCGATGCGACCTCCATCGAGAGCCATCATCGCGATGCGAAACCCCATGCCTTCCTCCCCGAGCAAAGCCTTCGCCGGAAGCCGACAGTCCTCGAAGGTGAGGGGAACCGTGTTCGAGGCGCGGATCCCTAGCTTGTCCTCGGCCTTGCCGATGACCAGGCCCGGCGCAGAGCCTTCCACCAAGAAACAGGAGATCCCTTTTGGGCCGGTGCCGCTCGTGCGCGCCCATACGACCATGACGCCAGAATAGGCACCGTTGGTGATCCACTGCTTTTGACCGTTGAGCACCCAGCCGTCTCCGTCGCGCTTGGCGGTCGTGGTGATCGCTCCGGGGTCACTGCCGGCAGCGGGTTCGCTCAGCGCAAAGGCGCCTGTCACGTGCTCACCACTGGTGATCTTGGGTAGATGGGCTTGTCGCTGGCCTTCTGAGCCAAAGCGCTGAATGACCTCTGCGACCATGTTGGTCACGGCCATGGAGACCCCGGTGCTGGCGCAGGCTCGTGAGACTTCGGCCATGGCCAGAGAGTAGGCGACGACGCCAGCTTCCGCGCCTCCGTAGCGCTCCTGGATGTTCACGCCCAGCAGTCCGAGCTCGGCGAGGCCTTTGAGACTCTCCAAGGGAAACTGTTCCTTGCGCTCCTGCTCAGCTGCGATCGGTTCGATCTGCCGAGACGCGAAGTCCCGAGCAGTTTGTTGGATCAGTTTTTGGCTTTCGCTCAGCTCGAAGTCCATCGCTCCCGGAGGCTACGATCTCTCGGGGTCGCCGGTCTATGCCTGCGGTCAGCGGCTGGGCGTGCGCTGGCGCTGACTTTTGTCGTGGCTGCAGAATGACTGGGCTCGGGATTTGTTCTAGCCTCTCGCGACCATGAAGCGAGTACTGTCCGCGCTCTTCATCGTCGGGCTCCTGATTGTGGCGACCCCTGCCCAGTCGCTGCCCGGCTTTTACGCAGGAAAGGGTGCTGACAAGCGCACCGCACCGTCGAGCCACATCGTGGTCATGCGCCGTGGCGAAGCGAGCGTCGTGACCGTCATGCCCGAGTACTCCGGGCCGCTGACGCCCTTCGCTTTGGTGTTGGCGGTGCCCGCCGACGTCGAACTCGAACGCGTGAAAACCCTCAAACGCGAGTTCGTCGATCGCGTCGAGAGTCTGACTGCACCGCGCTTCCACGAGTTTTGGGAGTGGGACCCCTGCGATCCCGGCAAGCCGGTGCAGTATTGGGAACAGAGCATGAAGGCCAGCGCTTCCACCGACTTTTTGGGAGGACCCAAGATTGGCGACCCGACCAAGAAGGTCGCCAAAGAGCTGTTCATTCAAACCGATGCCGACTTCAAAGAGGGCGAGTACTCGTTTGCACTGCTTTCAGAGGAGGAGAGCAAGGACGTCGTCGGTTACCTTTCTGGCAAGGGTTACACCGCTCCCAAAGGCGCAGCTGCTGCGATTCGCCCCTACGTCGACAAGGGCATGAAGATCCTGGTCGCTGAAGTGGACTCCAAGCGCATCGAGCTTGCCGGCGGCGACTTCGCGATTCTCTCCCCGATCCGCTTCTGGTCCGAGAAGCCGGTCACGACGCTGCCCGTCAAACTCGGGCTGCTCAGCGGCGACGGCAGGCAAGAGCTCTTTGTCTATGTTTTTCACCCGACTTCGCGTTTCGAAGTGAAGAACTACGACACCATCTTCGCCCCGACCAACCTCAACGTGGAGTTCAAGGCAAAGGAGCGCATGGGCGAACTCTACGCCGGGATGCACGACCTCTCCTTGGCCAAGAATCCGAAGGGCGTACTGGCTGAGTACGCATGGCACACAGCCGGTTGCGGGCAGCCTTGTCAGAACGAGCGCCTACTGCCCCACGAGCTGATCAGTCTGGGCGGCGACGTTTTCGAACAGTGGGTGCCCGAGGAAGAGCGGGACCCGGAGCCGCCGGAACTGACCGAGGCCCAGGAGAACGCGCACAAGGCTCGCCAGAAGGAGTTGAAAGGCAAAGAGAAGAGGGAATACGAAAAGACCTTCGAGGAAGAGCGCAAGATGGTCGCCAAGAAGAAAGCCATCATCGCGCGCAACAAGTACATCCTGACTCGCCTGCATCACCGTTACGACAAGTCCAACTTGCCTGAGGACTTCGTGTTGGCTCCCGCACCACCCGTCACGGGCGGCGCCGGGATCCCCAAGGGCGTGGATCACGAGATATCCACCAAAGTCGTTCCCGCCAAGGCCAACAAGCTGCAGACCCGCTACAACCACTTCCACCCGTGGAAGGGCATGATGAAGTGCGAGAGGCCGGAGCGGCATCGCTGGGGCAAGCCCCCCCGCACCTACCGCGGCTTGCGCAAGATCTGGGTCGCCACGGATTTGGCGCGCAAGAACCGCAAGCAGATCAAGCCCTCGAAGATCGTGAAGACGCCGGTTCCGAGCCTGGGCCTCGCTGGCATCGTTGCCGAGCCTGACGGTGGCGTTGGCGAAGGCGGCGATGCCCCGGCGGAAAAGAAGTCCAGCTGTGGTTGCCGCGTCGTGGGCGCGCCTGCGCCGGCTTCCAGCTTGTCACTCCTGGCTTTCGCTGCGCTGGGCATGCTGCGCCGACGCCGAGGCTGAAAGTCAGATCCGGGGGCCGAACCTTCGAACCGCCCCAATCGTACGGGTCGACGGAGCTACGCGCTCGGTGCATGATGTTTTCCATGGCGATTGAGGTCCAGGAACTCAACCACTCGAACTGTCGCAGCTATCTGCTTGTGTCCGGGGATCAGGCGGCACTCGTGGACCCGGTGCGGGAGCGGGTCCCGAGTTATTTGGCTGAGGTCCGCCGACGCGAGCTCAACCTCGCCTTGCTGCTCGAGACCCACACCCACGCCGACCATCTGATGTTGGGCCGACTGGAAAAGAAGCTCTTGGGCGCGCCGCTGGCAATGCACAAGAACAGTCCGAGCCCCCTAGTGGATCGCCATCTAGAAGACGAAGACGTGATCCCGCTGGGCGAGGAGTCCATCACGGTGTGGCATACGCCAGGCCACACTCGAGACTCGGTCTGTTACGTGATCCCCGGTGCGGTGCTCACGGGTGACACCTTGTTGATCGGCGGATCCGGCCGCACGGACTTTCCAGGTGGGGATGCGGCGGCGCAATTCGACGCAGTCACCAAGCGTCTATTCGCGCTTCCCGGCGAGACAGTGGTGCACCCGGGTCACGACTACAAAGGCAATACTGTGAGCACCATTGCGCGCGAGCGCACATCCAATGCGCGCTTTTCCAATCGCTCTCGAAAAGAGTACTGCGACCTGATGGCGAACTTGGGGTTGCCGCTCCCCGACCGAATTCAGCAGGCGCTGCAGGTCAATCAATCAGGTTTCGAAGCGAATGAAGTGGAGTTCCCTTCGATGGGCGATGTAGTGAAGGTCCGCACCGTTTCGGCGGTGGGGCTGGCGGAGGCGCTGAAGACCAAATCGCCCCCCGTTGTGGTCGATGTCCGCGAGCCGGAAGAGTTCGTCGGGCCTCTCGGCCACGTTCCCGGCGCCCTGTTGGTGCCCATGGATTCCCTCGAACAGCGCTTGCCCAAGCTTGCGGGCTACGTTGATGGGGAGCTCGTCATGGTATGTCGAGCAGGCGCTCGCAGTGCCACTGCGGCGGCCATGCTGACCAGCTCTGGCTTCGCCCAGGTGAGCAATCTGGAGGGCGGCATGTTGGCCTGGGCGGAGGTGGGTCTGGAGACTCAGCACTGAGCTCAAGGCTTGGCTGCGAAGGGATCGCTCACCCCAGCAGCGCGGCGCCGGGCAAACCAAACCCGCAACATGTCGCGGGCGATCTGATTGGCCTTTTGTCGCCAAACCTTGCCGTTCTGCATCACGACGCTGACGAGGACTTCGGGCTTTCTGCTGGGCGCGAAGCCGACGAACCAACTCGTGGTTGGAGCCCTTGCGCTGGGCTTCAGCGTTCCGGTCTTGCCCGCGACCCGAATGCTGCCGAGGTGGCTACGGCCGTCCGCGCTGCTGAAGGCGTCCAGGGACGTGCCGGCGTGAACCGTCACCTCCATCATGCGACGCAGCGTGTGCGCGACCGGCTCGCTGATCGCGCGCCCTTCCAAGGTGCGGGATTTGGCACGGTTGCCCTTGACGAAGAACCGCATCTTCCGTCCCCCCGTCATCACGACGGCTGCCAGTTGTGCGGCACCCAGCGGCGACAGGCGCACGTTTTCAAAACCTGCCGCAGTTCGCGCGAAGGCCAGATCGCCGTAGGGCAAGTGGACTCGGGCTGCGCGGGTAGGGACGTCGAAGGGCACGGCGGCATTGAGACCGAAAGCGTCGACGGTGGCAGCAAGGTCGCGATGCATCAGATGCGTCGTGACCAGCTGCGCGTACACGGCGTTTCGGCTGTGACCCAAGGCGGAGAAGAAGAGGTTGCAGCGTGTGCCGGCGAGTTTCGGCGCCTCTAGGTGCCGGCGCTCGATGCGGCGCTGACCGCCTCGAGTGCAGACTCGAAGCTTTGGGTTGACGTGACCTCGTTCCAACAACGCTGCCGTCGTCACGAGCTTGAACAAGCTTGCTGAGGGTGCTGAGGGTCGAAGCAGTAGCGAGCCAAAGGATTTGCCTGCGTGTGCGCGTTCCACGAGGGCCAGTACGTTGCCATTTCGCGCGTCGATGAGAACCGCCGCGGCGGCCAGAGGGTTGGCCCGGGCCACCAGTCGTCCCGTCGCGCGCTGCAACCGTGGGTCCAATGTGGTGGTGACCTCATTGCCCTCGGCAGATTTCGCCACCACGGCTCCGTCCTTGTGCTTCAGCCGCGAGAGATCGAGCTTGCCGCCTCCCTGTGCCCAAGTAGCGAGTAGGAACGGCGCCAACAGCCCGGCAACCAGAGCGCCTATTCGGGTCCCATTCACGCCCGCGTTGTCGCCCAAATATTCGAAAACAGGCAAGATTGTCGACCCTCGGGCCCGACTCGAGCCGGGGTTGTATGATCGGATCATGCGCCCGCCCGCACTCGCCGTGATCCTGCTCTCCGTGGTCGTTTCCTGTGGAAGCTCTGACGAAGACTCCAGCGGCGGCAGGGGAGGGGCCGGGGCTGTCTCGGGCGGTGGCGGCCTGGGCGGAGGTAGCTCGGGGACCGGCGGGGCGACGGGTGGCACCGGGGCCATCGCGACGGGAGGTAGCGCGGGCAGCGTCACCGGTGGCGCTGCGGGTCAGGGCGGCGCGAGTGGTTCCGCAGGTACGGCGGGTAGCGCGGGCTCCGCCGGCGCAGCGGGCTCTGGCGGCAGCGGCGGCACGGAGATGAACTTCGACCCGACCACGATCACCGAATCCAAGAACGCCTTCCCGATTGGGATCCAGTCCGGAGACCCCACGGCCACGGCCGTGATGCTGTGGACGAAGTACTCCGGCTCTGCTCCAGTCGTGGCCCGGGTCTACACTCCGACCACGCCGGGCAAGGCCTTGGTGTTCTTCGATACGCCAGTCACGCCGACTGCCGACGGCTACGTGCATATCGATGCGGTCGGTCTGCCCTCCTTGACCGAGCTTTCCTACGTGTTCCTGCAGCAGCAGGGAACGAGCTTCAGCGCCCGCTCTCCCATCGGGCGGTTCGTGACCGCACCTCTCGCCGGTGCCAAGGTCAAGCTGCGCTTCGGTGGCACGTCCTGCACCAAGAACGACCGTGCTCCCTTCGATGCGCTCAAGCGTGCGGGCGAGCAGAAGCTCGACTTCTTCATTCTGGCCGGGGACACCACCTACAACGATTCCGCCAAGACTCTTGCGGACTACCGCTCCAAATGGCTCGGTCAAATCGGTGAGGGCACTTACCAGGAGGCGCTTCAGAGCACGGCGCACTACGCAACCTGGGACGACCACGAAGTTGACAACAACTGGAACCCTGAGACGTTTCCCGCCGGGCGCCTCGCCGATGCCCGACAGGCTTTCTACGAGCACCTGCCAATTCGTCGCTCCGCCACGAACCCGAACCGACTCTGGCGAAGCTACAAGTGGGGGGACACGTTGGAGATCTTCGTTCTCGACGCTCGGGGCGAGCGCAAGCCCTCCACCGCATTGGGGCCCAACGCCGAATACCTCTCGCAGGCTCAGTTCTCTTGGCTGATCGCGGGCCTCCAGAACAGCACCGCCACCTTCAAGATCATCGTCAACTCGGTACCGATTACGAATTTCCCCGGGCTATTCGACTTCGCAGCCAACGATCGCTGGGAGGGTTACGCCGCGCAGCGCACCAAGCTGTTGGACTTCCTGATCCAGAACAAGATCCCTGGCGTGCTCTTCGTGTCTGGCGACTTCCATTTGGGCGCCTCAACCCGGATCGAGCCAACGGGCAAGTGGTCGCCGTTTCGCGAAGTTTTGATGGGCCCCGGCGACTACAGCGCCAACCCCCTATGGGCCACGTTGCCCGGGCCCCCGCACTTCGACTTCAAGACGGGCACCAGCAGCATCACGGTGTTTGAAGCGGATCCCAACGCGGTGCCGCCGACGATTCAGGTCAAGTTCATCGCCGACAGCGGCGCGACGCTCCACACGCAAACGATCAGCTACTGATTCCAGTTACAGTCTCCGTCCCCTAGAGGGCGTGGCGCCTGTCTTGGATGAGGCCTTGGCGGTCAGTGAAAGCCTTCCGGTTGCCGATGCCTTGCGGATCAAGATGTGTTGAAGTTGCGAGCGCTTCCATAACTGCTTCATCAAACATGTAGGATAATGTGTGCCTGAAGTTGGCCCCGGGGGACGACGGGCCCGTACGATCGCGTTTCTCAGGAGGGTTCCCGCGATGATTCGGCGACATGGGCTAAGAGGACGAACCGATTTCAAGGTCATTCAGCGCGAGGGCGGACGCACGTCCATGTGTCGAGGCATCGAAGTGTCACCCTCCGGACTCATCATCGATCGCGGTCGGCCCGTTGCGCCCCGTGACCAATCGATGATCCAACGCTTGGAGCTCAGGCTCCCCGAGCGCTTGCGCGCGCTGGTCGCCGTTGCACGCCCCGTGTGGAGCCGTGGAACTCAGCAGGCCTTCCGCTTCGTCGAAATCAAGGACGCGGACCGACTCACCCTCGCCGAGCACGTAGACCTGCTCAGCTTGCGCGGCGTCTCTCTGGTTTGAGGAAAACCGTCATGACCTTCAAACGTTTCGTTTCCCTACTTCCACTCATGAGAACTGCGCTTCTGCTGCCATTGATCGCCGGCTGCGTCGTTCCCCAGACCCGCTACGAAGAGGCTCGATCCGTGGTCGCGGTGGAGCAGGAAGCCCATCGCCGCACCCTCGCTGAGCTGGCCGTCATCTCCAACAAGCTTGCCAAAGCGGAAAACGCCATCCGAGAGCGCGAAAAGCGGCTGGAGCAGCGTGACCAGAAGATCGCCGAGGCCGAGCTGGCGCAGAGCATCAGCCAGCAAGAAAGGCAGAGCGCAAGTGATCTCGTGGACCAATTGCGCGGCGAGCTCTCACGGGTCGGCGATCACTTGCGCGCGTTCGCCGACGAGAAGAAACGACTTGCTGATGCCCTGTCTGCAACCAAGGCACGCGCTGATCGCCTGGCCGAAGCGGAAAAGACCGTCGCCTCGCGGGCCGATTTGGTTCGAGACTTGAGCATCTTGCTGCACAAGTCGATCGCCCTGGGCAGCATCGAACTTTCCGCAAGAGAGGGTCGCGTCGAGCTGCTCATTCCCAAGGACGAACTCGGCGAAAAGCCCGGTCCTGTGGCGGGTCAGGCCTTCGCGGCCATCTCCCGGGTGGCCAAACTTCGCAAGTCCTTGAAGTTCGAGCTTTCTGATGCCGCAGCGGTCGCGGCACCGCCGAACCCAGCGCCGACTGAAGCCAACGGCGCGCCGGACGTGTCGCAAGCCAAAGCACCCTCTCCACCGAACGGCGCGCCTCCGCCCATGCCCTTGTCCGCACGAGTCCAAGCCGAACTCGTCAGCCAGGGGATCGCTGCCGAGCGGCTCAAGATCGGCAAGCCCGTCGAAGCGACCAGCGTTGACGGTGTGGTCGTGTTCATGGACGGCTAGCGCCCTCGGTTCGAGCACCCAACCACAAAAGAACCCGGGGCTGCCTCTTCACGAAGCAGCCCCTGTTGTTCATTTGCACTCAGCTCAGTTGTACCAAGTGCACTTGTTGTTGACGCAGCCGCAGCCGGCGACGTTGGTCGGGGCCGTGCACTCGCAGGTGCTGATACCGCCGCCCAAAGCCGGGTTGTAGCAAAGTTCGCCGCCGCACCCGCCGCCGAGGCAGTCCGCGTCGGTGCTGCAAGCGTCGTTGGAGTTCTTCACGCACTGCCCGCCGGCAGGCGTGCGATCTGCCTTGCACTCCGTGGCGTAGTCCGAGCAGCAATCGTTGTATTGCTCGCACTTCTTGTCGCAGTAGCAGCTCTTGTCGGGGCTCGGGGCTCCGCAATTACCGGCACAGCTATTTTGCGCGGGGGGTTCGTTACACTTGCAAATCGGGCAGCCATCGGCGCCGGTCTGGAAGCCCAAGGGGCAGTACAGAGTGCACATGACTTGTGAGCAACTGGGATTCGGCACGCACGCACCACCGCAATCCGCCCCACCAAAGGCCGGATCACAGTTGTCGTCGCCGTCGTCCACGCACTTGTAGCCATCCGGGCAGGGGATGCCGGCGATGCCGCCGCAGAAGGTCTTCGGCTTGCAGATACCGATGCAGTCCGCCCCGCCGTTGTTGGGATCACATGTATCGCTCGGGTCGTCGAGGCAGATTTCGCCCTGCGCGCACTTCGTTCCAGCAATGCCGCCGCAGGTCTTCTTCTGACACGCGCCGATGTGCTCGTAGCGATCGAAGATGCAACCGCTGGAAGCGAACTTGGTCTCGCCGTCACAACTGCAGTAGTCGGTCGCGACCGCTGCGCAGAACACGTTCAAAGGCTTGGGCTCGCAGACGCCGTCCGTGGCGCAGCCGTCGTCGGACTTGCAGTACTCGCCGGGTTTGCAATCTTCGGTCGACTTGCAGCTGGTGTTTGCGCCGGCGCCGCAGGAATCTTCTGCGTCCGCGCAGCAATCCCCATATTGGGAGCAGGCTTCGTCGCACCAGCAGTTGCCGCCGCTCTTGCCGCCGCAGTAGTTCTTATTGCCGTCGATGCAGCTGCCGCTCAGGTCGGCTTTGCCGATCTTCAGACGCCGTTCATCACCGGACGATCCGGGCCCAGGCTTTGCCGGATCCGAGTCCGAACTCGAGCAACCCGCAAACGGAATTGCCGTTGCTAGCAGTGCGATTCCCCAAATTGATCGAGACATGATCGTCCTCCGTAGGCTGTAGGGCCATGTAGGTTCTGCAACTACGGTGTCGGATGTTGTCCTTCATGTCAACCGTATCGATCAACTTACAATCCCGCGGAAAAATTGCGTTCAGGGTGCAGGCGCCTCCTACCTTTCGAATCGTTCGACCCGGGCCAACGCGCGACCCCCATCCACGCGGATCTCCTCGCCGGTCACGTAGCTCGCTCCAGCGAGGTAAACAACAGCTCGCGCGATGTCTTCGCCGCTGCCCACTCGCCCCAACGGCACGCTCTTGACCAAGCGCGCCACCGCAGCGGCGCCCATGTCGGGTGGTGGCAAGACCGTGCCTGGCGCAACGGCGTTGACGCGAACCTTGGGCGCCAGCTCAAGGGCCAAGGTTTTCATCAGATGCCGCAGGCCACCCTTCGCGACCACGTAGGGCAGGTAGTTCCTGAACGGTACCGTGGTACTGGAACAGGTGACGAATACGATGTTGCCCTGGGTCTGCCGCAGCGCCTCAGTAGCAGCCAGCGTGAGCCAGAGCCCAGCGGACAGGTTCAGCTCCAAGGCGCCGTTCCACGCGGCCTCGTCGAGATCTTCGAGCGGCGTCCGCACGAACTCTGCGGCATTGACGACTAATAGGTCCAGCCCGCCAAGCGCCTCGATTGCCGCGTTGACCAACCCGACACATGCCTTGCGCTGCCGCAAGTCCGCTTGCACGATCTCCGCTCGCAGCCCACGCGTTCGCGCCAAACTGGCGACCCCCTCTGCCCCCTCGCGGCTTTGGCGATAGTGCACGGCCAAGTCGTAGCCAGCGCCTGCCAAAGCAAGGGATATCTCTCGCCCCACGCGCATGCCTGCGCCGGTGACCAGAGCGCGCTTGTCGCTCACAGCGAAAACGACACTTTCGCCGGCCAGCTCCCGGGCTTCGGGTATTCCGCGGCCTTCAAAGCATCAACGAGGCAGTCAACGGCCGATTCTCCCTGCGCGTTAGGTGGCGTGACACCAACGGAGAGGGCCTCGCCGCTGGTCTTGACGTACATCGTGACCTGGTAGGTGCCGGGAGCGTTCGACTTGCAGCTAGCGATCTCAGATCGCTTCTCGTCAAGGGCTTCCTCCACCTTGTCGCTGGGCCATTCCTCTGCTGGACGCACGTCGTTCGGAGGATCGAAGTCGAAGCTGTTGCGTGCGTGGCCCTCTTTGCCGCCGACCGGCGCGGGCCAGTCCTTGCCGCGCAGCACGTCCAGCATGCACTTCTCGGTCTCCCGATCCCCGAGGGTCGAGCGCTCCAGATGTGCGTGCGTGACACGGCCGTCTTGGCCAACCTTGACGAAGAACGCCACGCCGCCGCCAATGAACTCGACCCGCTGCGCGCCTTCACCCAGGCAACCCTGCAGCGCCCGCATGCTCTTGTGGAACACTTTGGTGACCTTGGCTTCGTCCATGGCGCCGATCTCGGCACTCACGTTCAAGGTCGCAGGATCGCCCCTTTGTGGCTCGCCGTCCTCGATGTTGGTGGGCGCCTTCGCGGGCTTGTCCCCACCGCCGCAGCCGGAATAGATGCAAAGGCCGGCCGTCACGAGTGCGGATATGAGCTTTCTTGCCATTTTTGCCATGGCTAGCGCGCCGGGCACAGCGCGACAAGCAGCGAGGCAAAGCCGCGAAAGTCCCGCTGCGGGCGGCTCAGGCCAGGCCCCACTTGCGTCGCATTCGCTGCTCCACGCTGCCCAGCAGCACGTTGTCGAAGAGCAGTCCGAGCACTACGATCGCCACCATGCCCGCCAGCACACGCGCCATGTCGTTCAGTTCTCGCCCCACGTGCATCACCTGTCCCAAGCCGCCCGCCACGAACAAGAGTTCGCCGGCCATCAACGCACGCCAAGCGTAGCTCCATCCGATCCGCAGCCCCGTCAAAGTGCCTGGCAATGCGGCGGGCAGCAGCACCCGCCACCAGAGTCGCGCCCCTGAGAGCCCCATGTTCGCGGCAGCTCGAATCCACAGGGTCGGGATCCCAAGCACTGCATCCCGCACTGAGAGTGCCACCGTGCCCAGAGTCGCGAGCACCACCACGAATAAGATCGCCTTTTCGTTCAGCCCAAACCAAATCAACGCCAGGGGCATCCAGCAAATGCTCGGCAACGGCTGGAGCCCCGCCACCAAAGTTCCCAAAACGCCCTCGACGGCCTTGGAGCGTCCCATCGCAATCCCCAGACAGATTCCGAGGGCGCTCGACACCCCATAGCCCAGCGCCAGCCGCCGCAAGCTCACGCCCACCCCTGAGACCAGGGTGCCATCCTGAATCCCAGCCAACATGGACGAAATGACCGCTCTGGGACCAGGCAGCACATGCGCAGGCAAGGGGCCCAGCCACGCCACCAACTGCCACAGAGCCAAAGCGCCCACCAAGGTCGCGGCGCGGGTGATGCGCTGTCGAGTCACGGCGTGACCACCAATCCGCTCAGATCGCCGGGAGGTAGAAAACGTGCCGCCCGCGCATCCTCGGCCAGTCGGGGAATGGTCTGGGGAAGGGGATCGGCGCTTACCCGGATCCGCGCCCAGGCCGTCTTCGCAATCTCCGATGGCACGTCTCGCCCCGCCAGCTGTTTCATCGCGACGAGCGCCAGTGACAATGCCGTCTTCCGCTTCACGTTGATCCACTCGATCTCGCGACGGTGGGCGCCCGCAAAGCGCCACACGTTGTCAGGGTATGCTTCGAGATATGCCCGCCGGACCACAACGACCGTCGCCGTGTACTGTCCGCCTGGCCATTCGTCCTTTTCATCGACCAGCACTTTGGCGCCCGGCATCGCAAGCAACTGGCTCGCCACGGGCTCGCTGACCCAAGCTCCGTCGATTTCACCCTGAGCAAAGAGAGACAGGATGAACGGCGTTGCCAGGGGCAACACGTTTACGCTGCCTCCATCCAAGGTGGTGCCCAATCCGTGTTTGCGCAGATAGCGACGCAACGCGATGTCCTGGGTACTCGCAATCTGCGGGCTCGCGATCCGTTTGCGCGCCAAGTCCGCGGCCGACCCAATCCCCGCCGCCTGACGAACGATGAACGCCGAGCCACCCTGGGCCGCACCCGCGATCAAACGAATGTCGCCTCCGGAACGCAGGTGCCCATTGATCGCCGGATTCGGCCCGAGGTACGCGATATCGATTTCGCGCGCGAACATGGCCTCCATCGCCGCGTTGCCGAACTCGAAGCCATGCGCCGACAGTTCGACCCCCGGCAGCGCATCCCGAAAGCGCCCGCTCTGGATCCCCGTCAGCGCCGGCGCGTGGGTGAGCCGAGCGAAGTAGCCGACGCGTAGCGCCCTGCCGTCCTCCTCACGAGGCGAGCACGCCAGCGCAAAGCAAGCGACGAGGAGCGCCAGTAAAAGACGCATCGGATATATGCGTATATAGGTCGTATCTGCGTGAAGTCAAAGGCTATTTGGCCTAGTTCGCTTGGGTTTGGGTCGCGTCTTTGGACCGATTTGGGCCACGACTCCCGCTTTAGGCCGCTCTGGGCCGCCCCCCGCGATCTCGGGTCGGGCAACCCCGCCCCCACCCATCTTCACGTCCGCTCCGAGTTGTGCCGGCGATACCCGGGCCACCTGTCGCTGGAGCCCAACACCTCGTAACGCCTATGAAGTGACGCACGGGCGCCTGCAGCCACGCTCAGGTTGACGCTCGCGGCTGGGCACTTTGCTGCTAACCTCTCCCGCGCATGACCAACGACGCCCGAGCCCAACAAGTGATCGAGGAGTCGCGTCCCATGCTGACCGAGTTTCTCGAAGACGTCGGTCTGCACGAGTCCGGTGCGCCCCTCGATCTGAAGCAGGCCCTAGAACCTTTGAGCATCTGGGTCGACGCCCAGCAAGTCGAAGAAGAAGACCGTGCCTACCCGCCCGCCTAGCTGCCTTCATCTCCGAATACCTCATCGACGTCCACTCCGCTGAAGGCGAAATCGTCGACGGCAAAATCTTCCTTCGCCTGAAGGTCGCTGACGGCGTCCTGCGCGACTTCGATCCCTACAAGATCGCCGCCAGCATGGTCATGAACAAGACGAGCCTCAAGGAATTCCTCGACAAGCTGTGCGCTTGAACGACCGAGCCCAGTCCACCTACAGAGAAGGAAGCAACGTGCCCAAAGGATCTCAATTCACCAACTACGTCCTCGACCAGCTCGAGGAAGCTGGCACCATCCGCTCCCGAAGCATGTTCGGCGGCACTGGCGTTTACATCGACGAAGTCTTCTGCGCCATCATCACCAGCTCGGGCCGCTTTTGCCTCCGCGTCGACGACACCAACCGCCCCGACTACGAAGCCGAAGGCATGGGGCAATTCCCCGGCCGCGGCGACTCCCAAATGCCCTACTTCGAAGTGCCCCTGCATGTCCTGGAAGACGCCGAGGAACTCCGCACCTGGACCCGTAAAGCTCGCCAAGCCGCAGTCGCCGCAAGTTCGTCCAAGAAGCCCCGCGCCAAGAAGGCGCGGTCCCAGACGGCTCGGAAGAAAACCGTCGCGACGACCAAGAAACCGCGGGCCAAGAAGGCATAGCGGCACCGCGCAGACTGACGGTCCCAGACGTACCCGAAGTATGGTGGGATTCGGATGATCCAGTCGTCCTTCCCATCGGTAGCGCGCTCATCTGCGGAGGCACGCGACGCCCCCAAGGCGAGGGTCGTTCAGACCCTGCATCGCCCAAAGCGTCGATCGCCCGAAACATGAGAACGAAGCAGTCGATCGCGGAGCAGGACAGGCGACTGAAGGGCGGACGAAACCGGTTGAAGCGTCCCGGTCCGGTGAGTTGACAATGGCGCCGGCCTGCAATGATGTGTAGTGTTCTTGTTCGAGGTATCAGCGAGAGCCCACCGAATCTCTGAGCTGAGTTCACCGTGAAAACCAAGACTGAGGCGGAACTTCTCTCGTGGCCAGAGTGTGCGCGGCTCTGCAAGAGCGTGTCTGTGCAGCCGCACACGAGCGTCGCGTTCGTGTGGGGGCAGAACGACCATGTTCTTCGCGGGTTCTTTCACACGACGGCGTTGCCCCACTTGCGGAGGCTACGGATCGAAAACCCAACCTGGCAGTGCGGCCCCGGCGATCTCTTCATCGGCTTGGCCGAGCGAGGGCGGCCTCTCGAGGAGATGATCGTCACAACGTCGCTCGATCACGCAAGAAAGCGCTGTGTAAGGTTCACGGTTCGATTCGGCGACGATGGTGAGCCGATCACGGAGTACGAGATCCCACGCGAACCGCTGCTGGAAGGAGAACTGGACGAGGCCATGATGGGTCTCGGGCTTCCGCGACCGACGATCAAGGCCCAAGTTCTGCGCCATCTGGCTCACTTGGTCGGCCAGAAGCTGTCGATCGCACGGCGTGCCGCCGATCTTCGTGGATTTCACTTCGGCCTTGTTACTCCACTGCCAGACGGTGGCGATTCGGGCCAACTCGTGCTGCACCTTCAGTGTCCGTGGCGGATTGACGGGCCGCGAGGGATTGTCACAGGACGGTCGGACCTCTGGGAGCCCGCCGATCCGAGGGAGGAACTTGATTTCGACGCGTGGGACTACGAGCAGGGCAATCTGCAAGATCGCCGGATCGGTGAGTTGCTTGGGACTTATGCTCCCGGGAAACGATCGTACGCGAACGAGAGTGACGGACTCGTTGTCGAGGCCGTCGACGCCGATGACTTTGGGGGAGTGGTGCTCTCCTTGTCGGATGGTCTTAGGCTGGTGGTATTTCCGTCGGGGAGCGCAGGGGAGGACTGGCGCCTCTTTCGCCCGTCGTCGCCCGGGCATGTGGTGGTTTCAGGCGGGAAGATTGACGAGTCGCTTCACGCATCCGTGCTGAGTGGTGATTGACCCATGCTCGGACGAGCTGAATCAGTTCGAGCCTGCGTGGACTATCGACGCTGGGCCTGGCTGCTCCTGGCGGCAGTGAGTTGCTTGTCGTGCGGCATGAGCAGCATGGTCAGGGGGAAAGCCGCGAAGGAGCTCCGGTGTCCGAAGGAGCAGGTGCACGTAGTAGGTTTGGCCGTAGGCACTAGGCGCGCCATTGGGTGCCAAAGATGGGCCGACTACCGATGCGTCAACACGGGCAACGGTCAAACCCATTGTTATCGACTTGACGAGCCCGCGGGCCCGCCCCCGACGCCGGAGGAATGGGCGCACGCGCATACGCCCGGCGTAGCGGATCATTGACGAGGGATACCGAGCGAATCTTGTCGATGAGACCACGGGTGCATCCGCCAAGCTCGGCCCTTCGCGAGATTAGTGGCCCGGCGCCGCCCCAACGCCACGACCCCCAAAAACCAACAAGCCAACCCCGCGGGCAGACCGGCGCCGTGCGGGAGGCCCGCAGCCCAGCGTTCACACGAGTTCGCAGGAGAAATCGAGTTGCGCCAGGGACTCTCGCAGGGTGGGCTTGGGCGTGACACCGACGGCCAACCTCGCGCAGCGCAGCAGATCGATGTCGAATTGGCTGTCACCGAAACTCGCGAGCCAGGGGCCTCCGTTGGTCAGGAGTGCGCCCTGGGCGGCCTTGTCGGGACCATAAGGCACCTCGCCGTCCATGCGTGCTTGGATCTGATCTCCGTCCAGGACGGGTCGCGCACCTACGATGTCTTCAGGGGCGAAGCCTAGGCGCGCGGCGCCGGCGTCGAGAACGAACTTTGGTGATGCGCTCACAACCACGCAGCGGCAGCCGCGCCCACGCGCCCACTCCAAGATGGCCACGAGCGCTGGGTTGAAGCGATCGGCCAGGGGCACGCGACCCGGTGCAACACCATGCAGCGCTTCTTTGGCAAAGTTCAGCATGTCCTGAACGCTGTGGCCCGCGTAGCACCATGTCATGACCTCGCACACCAAGCGTTCGTCGAAGCTGCCAGCGTTGTAGGCGTCGAAAATCCTCATGCATAGTTCGCCGACGCTGCCTTCGGGAGACAGCCTCGCGTCCCGGGCCACATCGCGCAGCGCTTCTTCGATGTGCGCCTCTTTCAGAAAGCCCTCCTGAATCGCATGCACGAACACGTCCTCACCGGCATCCCCGCTCCACAAAGTGCCATCCGCATCGAAGGCCAGCAGCCCTGGCGGACCCAGGCGTTCGAGGGCCTCAATCACGCCCTCGAAGTTCAAACGCTCCAGCATCAGCGGCTTTCCCACCACTTCTTGGCGTGCCCCAAGTCCTCAAGGGTATCGATTTCCATGTAAGCGCCGGGAGTGTCGACGCGATGCATGGTGGCGCCCCGCTCGAGCATGTGCTGCAACAAGTCGATGAGGTACGCTTTCTTGAAGCTGCGCCCTTCGCGCCACTCGCCTTCGGGTGGCGAAGCGGCGACTTCGTCGAAGGCTGCCAGAAGCTGTCCAGCGCCCTCAGGGCTCAGTTTCATCACACCGATGAACTCACCTTGTGCCTCTTCACTCGGAATGTTGCGCGAGAGCTCTGTCACGCGGGTGTTCGCTGCCCGCAGTTTCTCCGCGTCGGATTCCGGGTGCTGCTTGCGCTCGACGTAGCGGCGGCGCCAGGCAGTGTCGCAACCCAAGGCGATGTGCTCCCGGCTGGCCATTAGGTTCTTGGCAATCTCGCCGTCGTACACGATGTCGGCATAGGTCGAGATGAACCCGTCAAGCAAGTACTCGCGGGCGCACAGCAGGCTGTGCAGGATGTTGTTGTTCTCCCAATCCGCGTTGCGCACGAACGTGAATTCCGGATACCGGCCACGTACGACGTCTTCGGCGTAGCCGCTGATGAAGACCACATCCCGCCGTTGAAAGCCCACCTCGGCGAGGGCGTCGAGGATCCAGTCCAGCATGGGGCGGCCCATCACCGGCACCATGGTCTTGGGGATTGTGTTCGTTTCGGGTCCGAGCCGGCTGCCACGGCCGGCCCCAATAATCACGGGACGCATGGCGCCGAAGCATAGCCGCCAGGGGCAGCAGGACGGCCCTGCTGCAGCCAAGCCACCGACACTATTCGGTTTTATTTGACCCCGCAGCGCCTTCGGACCAGGTTCTGGCGGTCGTGCTCGCCCTCAATCAGAAGCGATTCGTCGATCTGCTCACACAGCTGATCGCGATGACTCCGAAGCTACAGAACTCCCCCGACGTCGCGCTCATCCCCGAGGAGCGCCTTCCTGCGCAGCTCGTGCTCGACACTCTGAAGCCGCACATCGACTCCGGCTTCATCGAGGTCGAAAGCCTGGCAGCACCGGGCCACGAAGCCCGACCGAGCCTGGTGCTCACGGTCAAAGGGACCGGCGATGGCATCGTTGGCTTTGTCGGAGCGCACTTCGACGTCGTGCCCGCAGATCCTGAGAAGGAAGGTTGGGAGCGTGACCCCTTCGCCCTGTGGGTTGGGGACGACGGCACTCTGTACGGTCGCGGCGTCACGGACTGCCTGGGTCACGTGGCCGTGGTCACGGATCTGCTTGCCCAGATGGCGGAGACCAACGTGCGGCCGACCCAAACCCTAAAGGTCGTCTTCATCGCCAATGAAGAAGAGGCGCCGTTGCCCGAGATTGGTCTGGACCACGTCGTGGACCAGGGGAAGCTCGATGATCTGATGGATGGCACCATCTACTGGTTGGACAGCGCAGATTTCGGCCCGACCGTCGGAACCGGCGGAACGGCGATGTGGGAGCTGCGAGTCACCGGAGTGACGGGCCATTCGGGCATGACGCACAACTGCGTGAATGCCCTCGAACTCGGTGGGGCCGCCAGCCAGGCGCTGGTGCATTGGTTCAATGCAAAGTTTCCGCCCCATCCCGACGAGGAGCGCTGGGGATTCGTCACGTCTTCGACCTTGAAGGCGACCATCATCGACGTGCCCAACAACAAGATCACCAAGGTGCCGGGCACGGCCGTGGTGCAGGGCGACATCCGGCTCACGCCTTTCTATGACATCGAAGAAGCCATCGGCGGCGCGATCGGGTTCATCGAGGATCTAGATGCGCGCCTTGAAAAGGACGATCCGCCGAGAGGCTTTCCGCGGACTCGGACTGTGGGCGGCGTTCGAGGCAAGCTGAAGCTCAGTCGCAAGGGGCGATCCATGGAGGGTATTGCCTGCCGCTTGGATTCCCCGGGATTGAAACAACTCAAGGCGGCCATCACCGCAGCCAGGGGCGAGGAAGCCAACGCCTACAGCATGACCGGCTCGCTGCCGCTGGTGCGCGATCTCCAGCGGCGCGGCTTCGACGTACAGATAACGGGCTTCGGGCGCAGCACCTACTATCACGCGCCCAACGAGCAGGCGAAGCTCGAGCATTTCGTTCAAGGCTTCGACATCCTGCGTCGTCTGCTCAACGTTGACTGAGCGTCGTCGCGTCACCGCGCGGCGTTCGGATCCGGCGGCTCGGCAGGCGCTAGCAAGTCTTCCAGGAAAAACGCAGCCAGATCGTGGCGCCCGCTCAGGCCCGCCTTGCGGTACACGGCGCGGGACTGCTGCCGCACCGTCGCTTCGCTGACCTGGCGCACCGCCGCGATTTCTTTGTGGCTCAGGCCCTTGAGGAGGAGCAGCGCAATCTCTTTTTCGGCTCCGGTGAGCTTCCAGCTCTCGAGCTGGGTGTCGATGGCGGAGCTGAGTCCTCGCACCAGGCTTTGCACTTCGGACTGCCAGCGCTGGGCGTCCTGTCGAGCGGAAGCCAGGCGCTGTTGGAGCTGACTCGACTCATCGCGAAGCTCCCGCGACTCGGCACGCAGCGCGCGCAAGCGTTGCGCCGCCCAAACGGCGCCAGCTAGGGCCAAAGCGAGCGCCACACTTTCCACCGCGACGTGCTGCAGCGTGGTTCCCTCGGCCAGATCGCTCAGCACATCCCAGCCTGCGAGCACGGAGATCCCTACGAAGAGCAGGACTAGCCAGACTTCGTTGGGGGTGTGCTGTGCGCCATCTGCCGGAGCGTCGCTCAATTTTCGCCTCGTAAAGCTGGCGTATCACATTCGGCGGATGGCTCCTTCGACCGCGTCGCCCCCATCCTGAAAGCCTCGAGCCAAAGGAGGCTACACATGGACTTGCTCCATCCCAAGATCGTTCACCTGCCCATCGCTTTAGCAGTTCTCATGCCTATCCTGGCGGGAGTCGTTTGGTTCGCCTGGAGGCGTGGATCGCTTCCGAAGCGGGCCTGGTGGCTCGTGGTGGGCGCGCAAATAATGCTCGCGGTCAGCGGGTTCGCGTCGATGCAAACCGGAGAACACGACGAAGAGCGCGTGGAGCGCTTCGTCGGGGACGCGGCGATCGACGAGCACGAGGATGCCGCGAAAGTGTTCATGGCGGGGACCTTTGCCGTGCTGTTGCTTGCGGGGGGAGCGCTTCTATTTCGCCGAGAAGAGCGCGCTCGGGCGGTCGCGGCTGTGTCGGTTTTGGGAACCCTAGCCGTGTTGGGGCTGGGGTATCGAGTTGGGCAGGCGGGGGGGGCTCTAGTGTACGAGCACGGTGCGGCCAACGCGTTCATGCCCGCAGGAGCCGCGGCGGAGTTCAAGGCGAATGCCGATACGCAGCGCGCGAGCGACGCTGAGACAGAAGATCGGGACGATGACGACGATGATTGAGCGCGACCTCACTGGCTGAGCGCCAGCCAGATGATACGCTTGGAAGCGTCATGGGTGTTTGTGCAGGCTGTGCCGTGAGCGCCACCATCGCGGGAGTGATGTGGACGAGCGGCAAGGCCATCAGCTGGGTGGCGAACTACCGGCGCACCCGTGCCATGGCGGCGGTGGAGGCGGAGTACGACGCTCCAACAATGACCCTGCGCGCCAAAGCATTGTCCGGCTCTGCCATGACGAGCCAACCCCGCTTGTGCGATCACGCTTCGGCGACTGCCTAGCTTGATGACTGGCCGCCGCGGCGCGCCCCTGCGGACATTTCATGCTAGCCAAATACTGTGACTAGCTCGACGAAGACGTGGGCACGTTGGTGGGGGCTTGGTTGCGTTGGGTTAGCGGCGTCGCTGGCGCTGGCGTGTTCGGGATCTTCGGACAGCGATGGCGGTAGCGGTGGTAGTGGCCAGGGCGCTAGTGCGGGCGTAGCCGGTATGGCTGGTGGCGGCGGCCTTGCGGGGGCGGGCGGCACAGCAGGCGTTGCTGGAGCCGCGAGCGGCGGCGTCGCAGGTGCGCAGACCGGAGGAGCCGGAGGCGTCGCTGGCGCTGGCGCCGTTGGGGGCAGCGGGGGCGCAGGGCCCTCGAGTGGGACCTTCTCCGTGCTGACGTACAACGTGGCGGGGCTGCCGCAGGGGATCAGTGGTGGCAACCCGATCGTGAACACGCCGTTGATCAGCCCAAAGCTCAATCCCTTTGATCTGGTCTACGTGCAGGAAGACTTCAGCTACCACGCTCAGTTGATCTCGCAGGTGACCCACACCTTCAAGTCCGTGCCCCTGTCGACCGGTGGCGCCTTGGGGGACGGCCTCAACCGTCTGGCTCGCTTTCAATTCTCCGGCTTCACGCGCAAGGCCTGGGACGTGTGCCATGGCACCTTCGATTCGGGCAGTGACTGCCTGACCAAGAAGGGCTTTTCCGTTGGGCTGCATCACTTCGGCAAGGACGTCTGGATCGACGTTTACAACCTGCACATGGACGCGGGGCACAAGAAGCAGGAAGACTACGACGCTCGTCAGGCGCAGACGCAGCAGCTATTGGCCGCGATCAAGGCGCGATCCACCGGCATGCCTATTTTGGTGGTCGGTGATACCAACATGAAAGACGCCGAAGACGAGGTCATGTTGCAGGCGCTGATGACCGGGGCGGGGCTTCAAGATACCTGCCGCGTGCTGGGCTGCGCGGAGCCCAAGCGCATCGACCGCATCATGTTCCGGGGCAACGCGACCCTGACCCTGACGCCCAAGAATTGGCGGGTGGACAAGAGCTTCGTGGACTCTGCGGGCAAAGATCTTTCAGACCACGAAGCCGTCGCGGTCGACTTCGATTGGTCGGGCACGTCCCAGTGAGCGGGGCTAGCCCGGCTCGATGGCTACGTGCAGGGTTTCGTTTTCGCTGCCGGAGCCTACGACCACGGCGTGAATGCCTTGCGCGGGCGCGGCTTGGTACACGGGGCTCTCCGGGTAGATCGCGACGATGGAGCCAAACCCTGCGGGCAGCGTTACCTGTCGCTCGCTCAACTTCTGCCAATCGATGGCTTTTTTCGCGACCCGGTCCGATGACGTCGCGATGCGATACGCGAGCCCGCCCGCGTTCGGGCCGTACACCAGCACCAATCGGCCCCCCGACTCGATGAATCGCGCTCGGAAGGTTGCTGGAAGGGTGAAGCTGGCGGGCGACCAATTGCCTCCCGCAGGTCGAAAGTAGTACGCCGCGGCGCCGCTCTTGGTGCGTGCCACCAGATGCGTGTCTTTCGTGTTCGGATCGATCCAGATGTCGTTGGTGGAAATGACCTGATCGCCCGCCACCGAGGCGAGGGAAAGCGACCAGGTCACGGGCGCCGTGTTGCTCAGATCGCCGCTACCCACGCCGCCGACGAATCCCCAGTTGGGAGCCAGCCCCGAAACGAACTGGACGTGCATTGTGAACGCGTTGGGCGTCGGATCGCCAAAGGCGATGTTGATGTAGGAGGCGTCGTTGTAGCCAGCTGCCGAGCCCGAGCGCGGTCCGTTCCAACCGCCGCCGTAGTCGACGATGTAGTGGAATCCGCCGCCGCCGCCGTCCACGACGTTGGTCCACCACACGACCCGATGACCGGCAGGTGACACGGCGGCGCCGATGTAGTTTGCGTTGTTCGTGAGCGAAAAGGGCAGGGTGGTGCAGCCCTGGGAGCCGCTCGCCACCGTGTAGGTGCACTCCCGCAACACGTGGCTGACGTCATCGACTCCGAAGCTGTGCAGCAGCTTGCCGCCGGCCGCGGCAATGGTCGCGGTGTTTTGTTGCACCGTGCCGGGTAGCGCGACCGTGCCTCGGGACGCCCAGCTACCCGCGACGTGTTCGAAATAGCCGAGCTGATGGTTCTTGTTAGCGTCGCACACGGGCGAGCCCGCGCCGGCCTGGGCGCAATGGTCGTCCACGAACCAGAGCGTGGAGCCACCGCCTTGGGACGCGTTGGCTCGCACCAGGTGTCCCAAGTGTGGGCCCCAACCGCCGAACATCTTGCCCGGATCGAAGCGGTGCTGATCGTGCAGGGGGGTCAGTGTCGGCAATGGAGGGCCGCCATCCGCTCCAGCGCCGCCGTCCGCGCCTGCGCCTCCGGCGTCGGCTCCGCCCGAGCCGCCACTGCCCGCAGCACCCGTGCCCGCAGCGCCGCCGCCCACTGAGCCAGCACTGCCTCCCGCGCCCCCACTGCCCGAGCTGCCGCCCACGCTCGTGCTACCTCCGGTGCCCTCGGACGTGGACTCGTCCGAAGAACACGCGGCGGCCGACAGCACGAGGCTGGCCAACACGATGTGGCAGGCCGTCACTCCTCGTCGCCAGCAAGCTTGGACAGGACCGTCAGGTCTTCCAGGGTGGAGATGTCGCCCTGGGCTTTGCGGCCTGCGGCCACGTCTTTGAGTAGGCGGCGCATGATCTTGCCGCTGCGAGTTTTGGGCAGCGCCTCCGCGAAGCGCACGTCGTCGGGCGCGGCAAACTTGCCGATCTCCTTGCCGACGTGGGCGCGCAGGGTCTGGCGCAGCTCTTCGCCTGCTTCGAAGCCGGGCTTCAGAGTGACAAAGACGACCAGGGCCTGACCTTTCAAGTCGTCCGGGCGACCCACGGCGGCCGCTTCGGCCACGCCCTTGTAAGATACGAGCGCGCTCTCGATTTCGGCCGTGCCGATGCGGTGGCCGGATACGTTGAGTACGTCGTCGATGCGGCCGACCACGGTGAAGTAACCGTTTTCGTCGCAGTGGGCGCCGTCTCCTGTGAAGTAGTTGCCCTCGATGTCCGAGAAGTACTGCTGCACATAGCGCTGGTCATCGCCATAGACCGTGCGCAATTGGCTGGGCCAGCTCTGCCGCACCACGAGCAGGCCGGCTTCGCCCGCGCCCACGGCCTTGCCGTCGCCCGTGACCACTTCGGGCTTCACACCGAAGAAGGGCAGCCCCGCGGAGCCCGGCTTCATGGTTGCCGCTCCCGGGAGCGTCGTGATCATGATGCCGCCGGTTTCGGTCTGCCACCAGGTGTCCACGATTGGACACTTCTGCTTGCCGATCGTGTCATAGTACCACATCCATGCTTCGGGATTGATGGGTTCGCCCACGGTGCCGAGTAGGCGCAGGCTCGAGAGATCACTCTTGTTGGGCCAATCGTCACCGGCGCGGATGAAGGCGCGGATTGCGGTCGGCGCGGTGTACAGGACGGTCACCTTGTGTTTCTCGATGACCTGCCAAAAGCGTCCCCAGTCCGGAAAGTTCGGCGCACCCTCGTACATCACGCAGGTCGCTCCATTGGCCAGCGGTCCATACACGATGTAGCTATGTCCGGTGATCCAGCCGACGTCGGCGGTGCACCAGTACACGTCGTCGTCCTGCAGGTCGAAGACATACTTGCTCGTCACATACGTGCCTGCGAGATAGCCCGCCGACGTGTGCAGGACGCCCTTGGGCTTACCTGTCGAGCCGGATGTATACAGAATGAACAGCGGGTGCTCGGCGCCCACATATTCGGGCGCGCCGCCCTTGGGGTCGGCTTTTTCGACCGCCTCGTACCAGTCCACATCGCGCCCCTCGACTCTACGCGTCTTGACGTGCTCTTCGCCTAGATGGGAGAGCGAAATTACTTTCTGCACGCTTGGCGTTTGCTCCACGGCCCGGTCGACGGTTTCCTTCAAGGGAACCACTTTGCCGCGGCGCCAGGCGCCGTCTTGGGTCAGCACGACCTTCGCTTTGCAGTCGTTGATGCGGTCTCGCAGGCTCTCGGCGGCAAAGCCACCGAACACCACGCTGTGAGCTGCACCAATGCGCGCGCAGGCAAGCATGCCGATCACGACCTCGGGCACCATCCCCATGTAGATGGCGACGCGGTCGCCCTTTTCGACGCCCTGGCCGCGCAATGCCGCGGCGAAAGCGACCGTCTTTTCGTGCAGCTCAGCGTAGGTCAGGGTGCGCACGTCGCCGGGTTCGCCCTCCCAAACGATGGCCCTCTTGTCTTTGGTCTGCGTCTGGAGGTGCCGATCCAAACAAGTCTCCGTGACGTTCAACTTGGCGTCGGCGAACCATTTCACCCGGGGCAGCTGGCCTTCGGACAGCTGGGTCCAGGGCTTCTTGAACACCAGCTCCGCGGTCTCGCGCCGCCAGAAGCTCTCCGGTGAGTTGATGCTCTCGTCGTAGAGCTTCTGGTACTCCTCGGGGCTCTTGATCCGGGCCCGCTGTCGAAACGCTTCGCTCGGTTCGAATCGGCGGTTTTCTGCGGAAAAGGTCCCAATTGCTTTGTCGTCGGTCATGGCTCGATTCCGCACTATCACGAACCGGAGAGGGCGTCGCGAGGCCCTGCTTGCGAGCCTTGTGGGCGTGGGCCTCAGCGGCTACAGCGCGCGCGTCTCCTTCGCCATAGAAACCGGCCGTAGCGGTCGTTCGTAGCCAGTGGCGATGCCGCTCACCCACCGCTTTGTCGCCGGGCTCGTGCTGGCATGTGCCGCCGTGAGCCTCCCGGGTTGCGGCGGATCGCACGCACCCGCGTCGGCTCGAGCACCGGCCCACCAACCCATTGCCTGGCGCTCCTGGGGACCCGAAGCCTTCGAGCTTGCTCGCAGCGACAAGCGACTCGTGCTCGTCGATGTTGGGATCGAAGGCTGCACGGCGTGTCGCGACAACTGCGCCCCGAAGATCTAGCGGCGACGTTGCCGGGCTTCGCGCGCGTGGCCGAAGGTGCCGCTTGCGCAGGCAAGGTGCCGGTGCCGGGGCGTTGACGTCGCCTCTCGCGCCGCATACGCGCGAGAGGCGTGGCCCCAACACTCCTCAGGGCACTTCGCCGTTGCGTTCGTCACCTTTGGTTCGTCCATCCCAACCCGAAACCAGCGTGGCCAAACTAGCAATCTTGGCGTCGGCGCCTGAGCAGCGGCAGCGATAGCAGTGCGACGAGCAGCACGCCCTGCGGCGCTGGGCGCGGAGCGTTGCGGATGCTGCATCCGGAGCCGGAGCTGTCGCCTCTCCCGGAGTTCACGCCCTTGCTGCACTCTTCTTTGGACGGGTTGAGCGCGCACCAGGCGTCGAGATGTCCAGCGGGAGGAGACGAGCACTGTGACAACAAGCCATTGAGCAGGGGGTACCCATTCGGGGCCTGTTCAGTTCGGGGCACACACACCTCTTGCCTGCTCTCGGCGCCGCTGCGCAGATCGCGCTGAACCAACTCGACGCAGTATTCTGGTAGGTCTTCGTTGAACCACGCTGTCAGCTCCTGCGGGGCCAACCAGGGCGTCGCCATGACCTGGCGATGCTTGGACCACGGAGTGTCGTGGGTCTCTGCGAACGTACCCTTGCCGGGAACCTCACGCAGCGACAGCGCATAATACTGATTCGGCGCCGTCGGTGGATTGACCGTGACGCGGATACCGTACGGTTGGATTTCCACGCTGCCGAACGGTGGAATCTGGCAGTCTGTGCCATTGCAGCCGTGGATCTGCGGTCCAGTCAGCGCGTGTGTCCGATCAGAGCTCGGTGCCGGTGCCTTCAAGTGGCTGGGCGTTGAAGTTGCGTCGTCGACGTTGAACGTCGCGCTGTCGTTGATGAGGTTGCTGTGTACAAACCCGCTGTCCGTTTGCCATGCGACGGAGTACATGTTGCCCGGTTGCAGCGGTGCGTCGGGCGCCCAGACCACATAAGTCACTGCGGGCCAATGGCCATCCGTCGGCTCCAATCGGAATTTGCCAGGAACGGGATTGGCCGCCGCGTCCGTCACCGTCACACTGACGCCGCCCGTCTCGCCCACGCTGCCTGTCGAATGGCGAAGCCCGCGGAGCACGATCACACCGTCCTTGGGTAGTGTCGTCTGGTCTGGATAGGTGAGCGTCTCCCAGCCACTATTGGGTCGTTCTGCCGGAAAGGAGGGACCACCGGCGCACCCGACCGCCGTCGACACCATGGGCGGCGACGTCAGCACAAGCCCAAACGCGATTGCGCAACCGCCCGCCAAACACATGTTCGAACGCCTAGCGTGCATGGGCCATTAGTCTGTGCGGACGCACCCTATCGGGCAAGTGGGCTTTTTCCGGGTGACAGGGAACAAGTGCAATTCACCGATGCCTTTCCGAGGCGGCCCGGTCCTGAGAGTCGCTCACCCGGCGGCCATCCGTGATGCCTCAGCGGGCAACCGGCTTGGCGCTGTCTGGCGTCCATTCGCTCCAGCCGACGCGCAGGCCCAGGCCGCCCATGAGCAGGCCACCGGTGTCGGCAAAGGGCTCCCAGCTCTTTCCGTCCGAGAAGCTACCGACGGTGTTGCTCGCGCCGTCGAGGAGGATGATCACGTCCAGCTCGAGCAGGACGTGACCCCAGTTGTACTGCGCTCCGACTTCGAGCATGAAGTACGGATCCCAGCCTTTGGCCTCGCCCGGCGCCAGGGCCAGGTCCTTGTCCGGGTCGTTCGGGTCGGGCTTTTTTAGCTCCAGCTGGTGGCGCACCGCGCCAGCACCGAGGCTCGAGGTGAACCGCAAGTTGTCGCCGCCGCTCATGATGCGCAGGTTGGGGCCCAGCCGAAACGAGTCCAGTTGCAGGTCGCGTTCGAACGCACTTGTCCCGCAGTCTCGTGAGGGCGGTGTGCTCTTCGTTCGCTCCACCTGCTGGTCACACGCGCGCTCAATGTCGTGTCGGCTCGAATCGAGCATCAGCTCCACGGCGATGGGCGTCCAGATTCGATAGCCCGCGCGCACTCCGACGCCCGCGCCGCTGGCCGAGGCGTTGTCGATGTCGAGATCCTCTGGGTCGTTGCGCAGGCCGAGGCCGTTCAGGGTCAGCAGGCCGTACCAGCCGCGTACCTGGGGCACCTTCGTCTTTGGCGCGCCTGGAACCTCAGGTGGCGGCGCGTCTTCGTCTGCCTCGAGCGCCGGCGCCACGATGTCGATGGTCTTGCCCAATTCGATCACCAGTCGCTGCTCGTAGCTGATGAACCCTTGGCGATAGACCTGCAAGATCCGCTGCCCGGGTTGCACCGGCCCGGAGTAGCTGCCGAAGCTCAGTCCCTTTCCGTCGATGGCGATGGCATCCTCGGGGTGTTGGGCTTTGACGGTGACGAAGCCTGCAACGGGGCGTAGCGCCAGATCGACGACCTGGTCTTTTTGGCCACCTGCTACCCGGACCAGCCGACTGGCTTTGGCGTGGCCGGGTGCATCCGCGACAATCGTGTGCTCGCCGACATTGAGGGTCAGGGGCTTGCCGATTTCCGCGGCCGTCAGCACGCGGCCGTCCACGCTGACCCGAGCTTTGGGGACGCTGGGGCGCACGATGACGGTGCCAACCAGAGCCGAAAACTCCGCAATGGCGGCTTCGATGGACTTGCGTTCGTCCGCAGATAGTTCGCTGCCGTGCTTGTTGAGCGCCGTGCGCAGAGTGCCTGCGGCCTCGGTGTAGCGAAACAAGCCCTTTTGGCATAGCGCGATGTTCTTCAGGGAGCTGGCGCCGGGTTTGAGGCGATAGGCCGCCTCGAACTCTGCCATCGCGCCCGCGTAGTTCTTGTCCGTGTAGAGGTTGACGCCGTTCTTGAAGTGACGCTTGGCCCGATCTTCTTTGGACTCCTCGGCTTGGGCGATGCCTGGGCTCAGCCACAGGCCGGCGAAAGAGCCGGCCATGGCCATACAGAGCAGGGCAGGGCAGAGTCGGAGGGTGAGCGTCACGGAGGGTCCGCCGGGGTTATAGCAACCCGGGCTAGACGTGGACACCGCTCAAAGAAGTCGATCAGGGCCCACTTTCGTCGAGCTGGAGCCCGGTCGCAACCCCCGCCGGCCCGGGCTTCGGTGCGGGTTTGGCCGTAGGTTTGGGACTTAGGTTTGGCCGTGGTGGGCGCTTGGGTAGTGGGCCGACCTCGGGCTTGGGGGCGGACGCACTCGGCCGTACCTCGGGTGCACTCGCCGATGGCGGCGCCATCGCCGCGGGCGTGGTCTGGGTGGCGGTCTGGATTTCCGCGGCCGGGGCTCCGCGCGCACCTGCGTGTGGATCCCCTTCGTCCTTGGTTCCGCGCATGAAGAACACGGTGGCGATGAAGGCCCCGAGGGCGACCGTGATGACCAACACGGCGGTGCGAAATGTCTGGGCTCGGCGCACGGTGCCGCCGGTTTTGACGGCCGTTCCCTCCACGGTTTTTGAGCCACGAGCGGAGACAGAGGGCGTGTCCGCCTGGCTCGGAAATGGGTTGCGGGCGCTGATGGTTCCCGCGCCGGTGCGAAGTGTCCCTGGCATCGCTAGGGCCAGGGCTTCGTAGAATTCCGTGGCCGTTTGGTAGCGCTGGTCCCGATCACGGCTGAGAGCCTTGGAGATCACCTGCGCGAGGGGCTCGGGCACCTCGGGAGCGTGGGTCCGCACCGAGGGTGCATCCTTGGTGCAGATGTTGATCAGAATCGCTTCGTAGGCTTCGCCGTCGTGGGGTGGGCGCCCGGCGAGGGCTTCGTACAAGATCGTGCCCAGGCTGAATAGATCGCTGCGTCCGTCGATGTCCGTGAATGCCTGGGCTTGCTCCGGCGACATGTAGAAGGCCGTTCCCAGCACGGTACCCCGCCGCGTCAGTGTATTGCTCGTAGCCTTGCGTCGAGCGATCTTCGAGATCCCAAAGTCCACGATCTTGACGAACATCGGGTCGTCGTCCCGCTGACACAGGAACACGTTGTCGGGCTTCAGATCGCGATGCACGATGCCCGCCGCATGAGCTCGAGCCAAGGCGCGCAGGACCTGTCCGCTGATATGGATCGCGTCTGAGACCGGCACTCGCTTTTCGCGCTTCAGGCGGGTGCGCAAGTCCTCTCCCCGCAGCACCTCCATGACCAGGTAGGGCTGCCCGTCGTGAGCGCCCGAATCGAAGATCTGAACGATGTGCGCGCTGTCGACGGCGCTGGCAGCTTCCGCTTCGCGCTGGAAGCGCTCCACGGAGTCTTCGTCCTGGGCCGCTTCCCGGTCGAGGAATTTCAGCGCGACTTGCTTGTTGATCTTGAGGTGCGTCGCCGCGTAGACCGCCCCCATGCCGCCCCGGCCAAGTACACGTTCGACGCGATACTTGTCCGCGACGGTCTGCCCCAGAAGTGCGTCTATTTCCCCGTCACTATCGGTCATGTTCGCTTGCCACGCACCGGGAAAGCTCGCGCTGCCCGGAGCAGCGTAGCACGCGGGCTGCTGGGGGCCGAAATCAGCCCAGCTTGGACAGGCCGCTGCGGATCCGCGAGGTCGTGCGGGCGCCGCTATTCTTCGCTAAAGCGCCCTTGGACACGGCCCGGGCGAGCTTCTTGGCGGCATCATCGACCAACGGCGCCGCGGCCGCTTTGTCGCCAGCGGCGATGGCGGTGCGTGCCTTCTTCACGGCGGTGCGTACGGTGGCTCGCACGGCGCGATTGCGCTCGGTGCGAACGAGGCGTTGGCGATTGCGTTTCTCGGCGGAAGCGTGGTTAGCCATCAATCAATCCTTCAAGCAGTCTTGGGCGCGCTTTTCTTGGCGTCAGCGGCCTTCGGATCGTAGCCCGGGGGGTGAACGGAGAATGCCGGCGTGCCTTCTCGCACGCGCAGACGGCGCTTGGCACGCCCGTACTTGTTGCTCTTGAGCTCCCTGCGGCGCTCGGTCTGTCGTGTGGAAGAGACCATGTTCGATAACCTCGATGAGCTGGGCGGACGCCCGGCGAAAGGGGCCGGGACTATGAAAGACGGTCTTGCGCCTGTCAACGCGGTTTTTCGTCGTTCTTTCGCTGGGTTTCGTCGATAGCTGCAGGATTGCCCGTTTTTCTTGGGTCTGGCCGGGAGCGGAGCGCCGAGATCAGGGTCGAACCGTGACGCCGACACTGAAAGTTGGCCGGGAAAAGGGGTGTACCCGCGCCCGCGACAGCGCCGAACGAATGCAGCCTTCAGCCGCTGAGCCCGCTGCGGGACCCGAGACAGCGACGCTCTTCACGCGCCCGTCAGAGCTGAAGGTCAGCGTCGCCCGCGAGGGCTGCTTGTGGCCAGCCACGCAGGCCCGGGCGCTGCCGAGGACGGAACCGATCGCCGCCTGCACCGCGCCGGTCGACGGCTTCTGCGGCACGTCCGTCGGGTTGGCCGCGGGTTTCAGGTCCTCGTCGGGGTCTGGCTTGGGCTTGGGTTTCGCTGCGACTTTGGGCTCGGGCTCCTCGGGGGCTGCGCCCTTTCTCGCGTCGGTGGGAGTCGGCGCAGCCTTACCCGCGCCAGCGCCGGCTCGCGCCACCTTGCCGCCCGCGGCTGGACCGGCGGGCTTGTCACCCTCCCCAGGGAGCTGGTCGATGCTCAGGGACGCGGGATCGCCCCCTTTCGGCGCTTCTGCCTTGAGTGGGGCGGGCTCGGCGGGTGCCTCGGGCTTGTTGGGCATGTAGGCGATCGCGCCCACGGGGGTGCGCATCTTCCATACGATTCCAACGGCGATCACCAGCCCACCGAGCACCAATGCGGAAGCAATCCAGGGCGCCCGCGAGGGCTTGGATGTTGGTGCGGGCGCCGCTGAGACGGCGGGCCCCTTGGGCGCCGATTGCGCGGCGGGCGTTGCCGCCTGCGCTGCGAGCCGTGCTGCGTCGGCGCGAACACTTGCGGGAATGACAGGCTGGCTAGTGCGGGCACGAGTCGCCACGGACAGGGCATCCCGAGCGAGGTCCACGTCGGGATCCTCGTCGTCATCCGCCACGCTCTGACGCGCTAGCTCCGCAAGACTCATGGGTGCCGGTTCCGGGGTTGCACCCTCCTCGCCAGGCTCCGCTGGCAGCGGCGCGGAGAGCAGTGCGTCATCGCTTGCGGTATCGTTTTCGGCGGCTTCGACCATTCGGGCTTCGATGGCTAACGCGCTCTTTTCCCAATCGTCGTCGTTGCGCTCGGGCAACGGCCACTCGGCGAGCAGCTTTTCTGCGCCTTCGGGCAGCCGTTCGTCTTTGGTGCTCATGAGCCCGCTCCCGAAGTGCCGTGTCCGCTTTCGAGCAGATAGGTTTTGAGTTTTCGTCGCGCTTCATGGATGCGCCAGGCTACGGTGCCCTCCGGGCAGCCGAGCACTTCTGCCGCCTCTGCATGGGATAGGCCGTCGATGACCACGAGGACGAGGGTGGTGCGCAGGGTATCGCTGAGCGAGTCGATGCCGGCGGCCAAGGCCTCAGCCAGCTCCCGATCCGCCGCAGCGCCATGGGGGTTGCCCGTCGTGGGGTTCTTGTCCACGAGCGCGGCTTCGATCCGCGGATCGTCGGGGCTGGGGCCGGCGCGGCGGGTCTTGCGGGATCGGATTGCGTTTAGGGAGAGATTCACGGCTATTCGATAAATCCAAGTGAAGGGCTCGCTCCGCCCATCGAAGCGATCGAGGGCGCGGTAGGCCCGCACGAACGTCTCTTGCGCCACGTCCTCGGCCTCTGCGCCATCCTTGAGTAAGTGTACCGCCACGCGATAGACGCGCTTCTGGTGCCGGCGTACGAGAACGCCGAAAGCACTCGCGTCGCCCCCACGGGCCGCATCCACCAGCTCACGATCGGTCTTTTGGGGCATGCCCGGTCCGCTGCGAAGTCGCGGTTTCGCCCTAGGGGCGATGCATTCGAATGTTCACGGTAGCGCAACACTGCTGAATTGGACAATCGAGCGGCACTTGGCCTTGGATGATCGTAAATATATGAAACTATTGAATATAATGCCCAGGCATGATGGAAATGGTTCTTTCGTGGGCTGCCCGGGGGCGGCGCCCGGAGGGCCGCGGTATTAGGGGACCAGGACGGGGTCGAGTTCCCGCTAGCCAGCGCCACGTCTTGGCGACAAACCCACGCAACTTCTCATGGCCCAATCGGTGCAAAACGGAACAGAGCCCGGCCTGGTGAGCGAGGCCGCTCGCGATCTCAAGCGCGATCTCGCGCGCCAGGGTGGTCGCAAGTGGTTGCGTCGTCTGCTCCTGGTCGTGGTGCTGGGAGGCGTGGTGTTTGGCGGCATGGCTTGGCGCAAGGCAACGCGCCCGCCACCTCCGGCGCGCTTCATGACGGAGGCGGTGGAGATCCGCGACATCACGGAGCAGGTGCAGTCCACGGGCAGCGTCAAGCCCGTCACGGAAGTGCAAGTAGGAGCGCAGGTGTCGGGCCGTGTGGTCAAGGTTCTCGCAGACTTCAACAGTACCGTGAAAAAGGGGGACCTGCTCGCGGAAATCGATCCCAGTCTGCTCGGTGCTCAAGTCAGCCAATCCGGCGCCCAACTTCGTGCCGCCAAAGCGAGTCTGAAACGCTCCCAGAGCCGGCTTGCGACTGCCAAGGTCACTCTGAATCGGACCAAGGGCCTAGTCAAAGAAGGCATCGCGTCATCGTCACAGTTGGACCAGGCACAGGGTGAGCATGACATTGCCGTCGCGGATGTGGCTTCTGCGAGGGCGCAGATTTCACAGCTCTCCGCGCAGCTGAAAAGTGCGCGCACCACTCTGGCGTATGCACGCATCTACTCACCCATCGACGGCATCGTCGTGGACCGACAGGTGGAGCCTGGTCAGACCGTCGCAGCCAGTTTCTCGGCGCCGGTGCTGTTCGTGATCGCTCAGGATCTGAGCAAGATGCAGGTGCTCGCGGATATCGACGAAGCGGACGTGGGCCGTCTGAAAGAGAAGATGAAGGCCGACGTGGTGGTTGACGCCTTCCCCGGCGAGACGTTTTCCGGCGAAGTGACCCAAATCCGCTACGCACCCAACAACGTGCAAGGTGTTGTGACCTATTCCGCAGTGGTGGACGTGCGCAACCCCGAATTGAAGCTGCGACCCGGCATGACGGCTACAGTCACGATCCGCACCCGGGAGGCCAAGCAGGTGCTTGCCGTGCGCAACTCCGCTCTGCGCTTCCGGCCGCTTCCAGAAAAGGACGAGGACGGCAAACCCAAAAAGGTCAAACCGCCGCCGCCGCTGAAGCATGGTGAGGGTCGGGTTTATCTCGTGGCTGGAGGAGAGCAGGGCTCGGAGACTCTGGAGCACCGAGTGGTCAAGACGGGCTTCACGGACGGTGTCTGGAGCGTGCTCAAAGACGACAACCTGAGCAAAGGCGCCAAAGTCGTCGTCGAGCAACGCGAAGAAAAGAAGCGGAAGCGCTTCGGCTTCTTCTGATCCGCGTCGGTGGTGACAACATGGACGCCCTGATTGAACTGAGCTCGATCTACAAGGACTACGTAACCGGGCCCGAGATCGTACACGCGCTGCGCGACGTGAATCTCTCCATCGGCGCCGGGGAGCTGGTCGCAGTCGTCGGAGCGAGCGGCTCGGGCAAGAGCACCTTGATGAACATCCTCGGCTGCTTGGATCGCCCGACCCGAGGCAGCTACACCTTGGCGGGCATCGACGTTGGCGTCTGCTCTGCGGATGAGCGAGCCATCGTGCGCAATCGCATGATTGGCTTCGTCTTTCAGGGCTTCAACCTCTTGCCCCGAACCAGTGCCCTCGAAAATGTCGAGTTGCCCCTGGTGTACCGCGGTGTTGGGCGTCGTGAGCGGCGCCGCCGTGCGCAAAAGGCCCTCGACCAGGTCGGGCTCGCCGACCGGGTGGGCCACACGCCGGCGCAACTCTCCGGCGGGCAGCAACAGCGCGTGGCCATCGCACGCGCGCTGGTGACGGACCCGCCTTTGCTGCTGGCGGACGAACCCACTGGAAACCTGGATTCCAAGACCAGCTATGAAGTCCTGGCCCTGCTTCAGAAGCTGTCCCGGGGGCTCGGTATTACCGTGCTCATCGTCACCCACGAGCCAGACATTGCGGCTTGCACGGATCGTCAGACGACGTTCCGAGATGGGCGTTTGGTGGAGGACGAGCGGAATCCGGAGCCCGATGACGCTCTCGCGCTGATGCAGGGCCTCGAGTCCGAGAGCGGGAGCGCGGCGTGAAGGCGGTTGTCTCGGCCATGCGCATGGCCGTCGCCGCGCTCACCCGCGCCAAGGTCCGTTCGCTTCTGACCAGCCTGGGGATCTTGATCGGCATTGCGGCCGTGGTGATTGTCACAGCGCTCGGCACGGGCGCCCGCAAGAGCGTTTCGGCCCAGATCCAGAGCCTGGGTTCGAACCTGATCTTCGTTTTCTACAAGCCCGTCGCCAAGAGCGGCGCCCAGGGCGCACTGGGTACGGGCCGTGGTCTGTCGGATCGTGACGCGGCAGCACTGCAGCGCGAGGCCGGCGCCCTGGACGAAGTAACCGTCTACTCCGACATCAAAGCACAGGTCGTCAGCGAACACGGTAACGCGAAGATCCAAGTCGTCGGTGCCGATGGCAAATACTTCAAGGTACGCAGCTTCAGCATCGAACGAGGCCGCGCCTACACCCCAAGCGAAGAGCAGGTCAAAGCCAAGGTCTGCGTGATTGGGCAGACCGCCATCAACAAGCTATTCGGCAATGTCGACCCGGTCGGGCGTTTCATTCGGGTCGGCAAGCATCCCTTTCGGATCATCGGCACGCTGAAGTCCAAGGGCCAGAGTCCCTTCGAAGACCAAGATGATCGCATCATCATGCCAATTGGCTCGTATCGCGCGCGGGTGGCCAAGACCCGTGGCGATCAGGTGCAGCTCGTCATGGCGACGGCCAAGACTGCCGAGCGGGTGCCCCAGGCGGTGCGACAGATCGACGCCATCCTGCGCCAGCGCCGCGGCTGGGCGGAGGGTGAAGAGCCCGACTTTCGCATTCGCACTCAGGCGCAATTCCAGAAGAGCCAGGCGGCCATCTTCGGGATCTTGACCATGCTGCTTTTGGGCGTCGCCGCGATTTCCCTCTTTGTCGGCGGTGTCGGCGTCATGAACATCATGCTGGTCAGCGTCACCGAGCGCACCCGGGAGATCGGCATTCGCATGGCCATTGGTGCCAAGCGTGCGGACATCCAGATGCAATTCATGACCGAGTCCGTGCTGATCACGGCTTTCGGTGGCGCCCTGGGCGTCTTGCTGGCGACAGCGAGCATCTTTCTCATGCAGCGCGAGTTGGGGTGGAGCATGGCGCTGAGCATGGACGCGGTGATCGTCGCGGTCGTGACCAGCCTCGTCGTGGGCGTGTTGTTCGGCTTTTGGCCCGCTCGCAGAGCGGCTGGGCTCGATCCCATCGAGGCGCTGCGACATGAATAACTTGGGTCGCTTCCTGTGGGTCCCGATCCAGCTGGCGCTGGGTTCGCTCCGGCGCAACTCGGTTCGGGCGCTGCTGACCATGTTCGGGATCTTGATCGGTGTTGCGGCGGTGACCATCGTGGTGGCCCTGGGCGAGGGCGCTCGGGAAGCAGTCAGTGGGCGCATCGACAGCTTGGGCGACAACGCCCTGATCGTGATCCCTCGGGACACGGCTCAGAGCGGAGCTCGAGACGAAGCGGGGCTACCCGACCTGACCGAGGACGATGGCAAAGCGCTCGCGGCCGAGGCACCCAGCGTGGAGCGCACGGCGCCGATGATCATCGGCTTTTCCCAGGTGGTGTGGCGAGATGCCAACCGACCTACACAGATCGTCGGCACGACTCGGGACTTCTTCGAAATCCGGGGCTGGAAGATCACCGAGGGCACGCTGTGGGGACCGAGCTCGGAGATTGTCGGCGAGAAAGTCTGCGTTATCGGTGAGACCGTCCGGCTCGAGATTTTCGGAACCGAGAATCCCATTGGCGAGGTACTGCGTATGGGCCGGCACGCGTTCCGTGTGATCGCCGTCTTGCCGTCCAAGGGCCAGAGCCCCTTCGGCAACGACCAAGACGACATCATCATCATGCCCGTGCGCACGATGCGCGCGAAGCTCTCACCTACGCGCCCGGGCGGCGTGCATCGCCTGTTGCTTCAGGGTGCGGGCTCGAATCCACCCAGCGTCGTTCAGCGAGATGCGACGGCGATCTTGCGCCAGCGTCACCGCCTGGCAGAGGGCGTCGAAAACGACTTTCGTATTCGGAGCCAGGAGGAGTTCCGGAAGACCCAGGAGGGGATTCTGAGCGTGTTGCAGATGCTGCTGCTGTCCATCGCCGCGGTCAGCTTGGTGGTAGGCGGCATTGGCGTGATGAACATCATGCTGGTGAGCGTTGCCGAGCGCACTCGAGAGATCGGGATCCGCATGGCTATTGGAGCCCGAGAGGCCGACATCCGCGTCCAGTTTCTGGCCGAGGCCGTGTTGCTCAGTATCGTTGGCGGCCTGGCGGGCGCGGTGTTGGCTGCAATTGCCGTTCGCGCCATCGGCAATGCCTTGGGCTGGAACATGGGGGTATCGCCTTTGGCGCTCGCTGTAGCTCTCGCCACCAGCACCGTCGTCGGCGTGGTCTTCGGATTGGTCCCGGCTCAGCGCGCTGCGCGACTGGATCCGATCTTCGCGCTTAGGCGCGAGTGAGGGGCCTTTCCGCACGGGAGGCTTGCTTGCGAACGCGTCGCGGGTGGTGCTGGCGCGTCGTCGCGCGTCGGTTTCTTGCGCTCTGCGCGAATGCGGGTTGTCGCGCGTCGCGATGAGGGAGGTTCGCTGGCGCGTCGTCGCGCGGTGAAAGCTAGGAGTCGTCGCCAGACAGGCGTGCCTTGAGCAGGTCGCCTAGGGTGCCGAAACCGCCTTCTTTCTGCAGCTGCTTGCGGTACTCCTTGTGAGCTTTGCGCTCCTCGTCGTCTTTGAGACCACGAATGCTGAGCTTGGGCTCTCCCCGCCGCGGATCCACATCCAAGACCTTCACGTCGAGCTGGGTGCCGGGTTTGAAATGCCGCCGCAGATCCGTGCCGCGCTGAGTTCCGGTCTGGCCTGCCGGGATGAAGCCGCGAGCTGCGCGGCCGGTGACTCCAAGTACGCGAACCACGACCCCCGCGCTCTCGGCCTTGACCACTTCCACTTTGATCGCGGCGTTGCGTGCGACCTTCTGCGGCGCCTCATCTGCGCGGTCACCCGTGGGTGCCAGATGCAGCGCAATGCGCTTGTACTTGTCATCGAAGCGGTGCACGACCACGTCGACCTCTTGGTCCTTGGTCAGCACCTTGCTGGGGTGTTCGATCTTCTCGAAGGCCAGATCTGCCACGTGGATCAGGCCGTCCACCGCCTGCTCCAGGTTGATGAAGGCGCCGAAGTCTTCCAGCCGAGCCACCGTGCCCTTGTGCTTCGAGCCCGGGCTGTACTTGGCTTTCGCTTCGGCCCAAGGGTCCTCGATCAGGGCTTTGCGGCTGAGCCAGATTTTGCCCTTCTCGTCGATCTTCGTGATTTTGACTTCGCACTCGTCGCCGGGCTTCATCAAGTCAGTGATCTTGGCGCGCGTGTCGTGGCTGGCCTCGGAGATGTGCACCAGGCCTTCGAGGTTTTCGGCCTCCGGAAGCGCGACGAAAGCGCCCCACTCCACGACGGTGCGGACCACACCTTTGATCACCTGACCCTCGGACAGCAGGGTGAGGGCGTGCTTGCGCCGCTCGTGAGCCTCCGCCTCCAGCATCGGCCGGCGCGTGACGACCACGTCGCGGCCCTGGCTCTTGTACTGAACGACCTTGAACTCCAGGCGCTGGCCGAGCAGCGACGCGAAGTTCGCCTGGTTGGGGTGCAAGTCCATGCCCGATGCGGGCGCGAAGGCGCGCAAGCCGGAAAGGTTTACCTCCACGCCGCCCTTGATCACACCCGTGACTAGACCCTTGACCAAGCTGCCATCTGCCGCGGCCTGCTCGATGCTGGGTTTGATCTCTTCTTCTCGCAGCGGCTTGCGCGTGAGCACGACCAGCCCACCGCGGACGCCGTCGTTGAGCACGCTGGCGACTAGTCGATCCCCCACCTCCGGGACGAGATCGTCGGCTTCCATCTCGGAACGGTCGAAGATGGCCAAGGCCTTTCCGCCCAGATCCACCATGATGGCGTCTTCGAGCACTGCGGTGACTTTGCCGAATACCTCTTCACCGGCGTGAAAAGGTGCCCGCTCGCTCGCAGGACGATGCGCCTCGCCGGTTTTTGGCTTGCGCTTCTTCTTGCGCTTGCGCTTCTTCTTCTTTTCTCCGCTTTCGGCACTCTGGCCCTCGGCGCCAGCTGCAGCACCATCGGCGGCGTCGGTTTTTGGCGCATCGCTCGCTGTGGCGTCGCCCGCGGGTGCGGCTGCCGGAGCGTCACCACTCGTTGCAGTGGCATCGTCAGGCGTGGCATCGCCACTCGGTGCCGCGGTGTCGGTTTTCGGCGCATCGCTCGCTGTGGCGGCGTCGGTTTTTGGCGCATCGTTCGCTGTGGCGTCGCCCGCGGGTGCGGCTGCCGGAGCGTCACCACTCGTTGCAGTGGCATCGTCCGGAATGGCGTCGCCACTCGGCGCGGCAGCGTCACTCGGTGCAGCGGTAACAGGCGTGGCTTCCGCGGGAGCCGCGCTGCTCGAGTCGGCTTGAGCCGTGTCCGTCGCGCCGCCGCCCGCCTGCGCCGGCTCTGCGCTTTCCGAGTTCTCAGCGGCTTCCGGAGTGGAAGCGGCAGCCTCCGCGGCAGTCGGCTCCAGGCTAGTGGGTGCGGCTGGCGCACTTCCAGCGGCTGCGGCTTCCGCCTCGGTTGCAGGCGCCGAGGCGCTCGTGGATTCGCCGGGACCAGCGTTCGCCGGATCGATCGTGGGCGTCTCGTTGCTCTGAGATTCGGTAGTCATGACAAACCGGTCCGTCAAAAACCGGGAACGGCCGTATATCGCGCCTGGTCGCGAACGCAAATAGCGCCCCCGTGGCTTTGCCCCATGAGTGGTGGCCCAGCGTCGCCCCAAAGCGTGGTGTAAATGGCCAAGATCGCGCCTTGGCCGTGAAAAAACGCCTTCAGGCGTTCAGCGCGCGATGGGTAGGTGCTTGTTGGTGCCTCCAGAACGATCGATGAGCAATCCGTCGCCCGCCTCCGCGTTGTGGCGGTCGAGTTCTTCAACGAGGCGGTCGGCCACAGCCACGAAGAACTTGGCAATCGCCGACGCCGGAGAGGCCTGAACGATCGGTGTGCCAGCGTCCCCCCACTTGCGAACTTCAGCATGAAGAGGGATTTGGCCGATCAACGGCGCACCCGACAGCTCCGCGACCTTCTCGCCGCCGCCACTACCGAACAGCTCGTGGCGTTTGTCGCAGCCGTCACAAATGAAGTAGCTCTCGTTTTCCACGACGCCAGTGATCGGGATGCCGACTTTGTGGCACATGTTGACGGCCTTGTAGACGTCCTGCAACGCGACTTCTTGCGGCGTCGTCACGATGACCGCCCCATTGGTGCGTACCCGTTGAGCCAAAGTGAGCGCAATGTCTCCAGTGCCAGGCGGCAAGTCTAGCAGTAGATAGTCCAACTCGCCCCAGTCCACGTCCTTGAGAAATTGCACCAGCGCGCCGTGCAACATGGGCCCTCGCCAGACCACGGCACTGGTCGGATCTTCCAACAGGAAGCCGATGCTCATCAGTTTGATTCCGAACCGCGCTAGGGGCTGGATCTTGTTGCCGTCCGATAGCGGTTGGCCGGTGATGCCAAATAGCGTGGGCACGCTCGGCCCGTACAGGTCTGCATCGATGAGCCCCACCCGATGGCCCCCGCGGGACAGCGCTAGCGCGAGGTTCGCGGCCACCGTGCTCTTGCCGACTCCGCCCTTGCCGCTCATCACCAGCACGACGTTCTTCACGCCAGGCACAGGATCGTCCTGCTCCACAGGTCGCCCGTGGGTCTCTGGCTTCGCTTCAGTCTCGCTCATGGGGGTGGGCGTAGGGCTAGCGCCGCCTCGCGTCAACGTGACTGTTGCAGACGCCGCCGCTTGTTGAGGCTCGAGAGTAGTGACCCGTGTAGCCCCAGGGCCGCGACCCCAACCAACCCCTAGGTACGGGGTCGTGTGGTTCGAGATTCACAGTAGTTGGGCACAGGGGACCGAACGGCAACAGAACGGCCACGTGCCATGTCGCGTTTCCTCGCGAAAACGAGAAGGCACGCGAATTGCTCATGGCATGAGCACCATGCCGTCACTTCATTTTCGCGCATCCTTCGCTGCGACACGGCTCGCTGCTGGCTGCTTCGCGGTGACATCCCTGTGGGTCTGTCTGGCGAGCGCTCAAGCTCCGTCCGCGGATGAACCCGCTGACCCGGCAAGCTCCGCCCAACCCGCGACGCCGGCTCCGACGCAACCTGCTGCCGCAACGCCGGTACAACCCGCGGCTACGCCTTCTACGAACGCGCCCCCCGCGACCAACGTTGCATCGCCAGCTGCGGCGCCGGCCAACTTCGCTCCGCAGTCTCCGCAGAAGTGGCAGGTGGACTTCGCCGCCGCGCGCCGCCGCTTGTTGGCGGGGGGCTTCGCCGAGGCGGCGGCAATGTTTCAGAAGCTGTCGCGCAGTGCAAGCAACCCACACGACGCGGCGATGGCGCAAGAGCTGGCGCGTATCGCGGGGAACCTGCATCGTCGCGGTCTGGCCTTTGTGCGCAAGGCAGATCTCGGAGAGAGTTCGCTGAGTGCCAAGGCCGCGGGGGAGCGGACCCTCGACGAAGCGGCAGTGCTGTACTTGAACGCTGTGCTGTACGGCTTGGGGACGGGGGGGTGGCTCGCGGTCCAGACCGAGGCGGACTCGGCTGCGGGAGTCATCTTGCCCGCGCTCCTGTTGGCGGGTGCGGCCGCGGGTGGCGTTGCGTTGGCAGATTCCGGTGATCCGTTGCCTTACGGTGTGCCTCAGTCCGTGGTCAGCGGGATGTACATCGGTTTGGAGCAGGGCCTGGTGTGGTCGCTGTGGAATCAAGCCAGCGTGGACCGCGCGGACGAGTGGGAAGGCAAGACCATCGCAACCGTCATCTGGGGCAGTGCGACACTTGGTGCCGTTGCAGGCGGCGTGATTGGCGGCGTGTCGGGCACGACACCGGGGCGCGCCTCCTTTGTGGGCTCAGCGAGTCTTTGGGGCGGTGGCCTAGCGGGACTCACGGTTGCGGCGCTCAGTCCGGACGACAACCAACTCGATGATCGCGCCCTACTTGGCGCGGCCATCGGTCTAAACGCGGCTGCCATTGGCGGCGCCCTGGCAGCCGGTCCTGTATCGCCGTCGGTTGCGCGGGTGCGCTTCCTCGATCTGGGTGGCATCGCCGGCGGATTGCTCATGGGTGGTCTCTACATCTCCGCGGCGGATGAAGAGACGGATGCCCGGGCCCTCAGTGGCACCTTGGCATTGGGGATCGGTGTGGGTCTCACTGCGGCGTGGTTTGCCACCACCGGCATGGAGCCGGACCGGGGCGTCGACGAATCCGAGGGCCCGGCCAAGTCCGACCTGTCACTGAGCCCGACGTTGATCCCAACTCAGGGTGGCGCGATGCTTGGGCTAGCCGGCCGCCTATGAGCTAAAGCAGTCCCCCGAGCCACATGCTCACTAGGCCTGCGCTGAAGCCCGAGGCGATGGCAAGAGCGATGGACGATGCTGCGGAGCGGCGTTTCTGGGGCGCTTCCACGGGTTCCTCCTCGAGCTTCACGGCTGCGCGCTCGACGACGGCGCGCGGCTTGCTTGCCGGCACGAAGGTCGGTGCGCGACGCTCGCGAAGTTCTGAATCCAGTGGCAGGGCGGTGCCTGCGGGCATGCCCCAACTGGCCGCGTCCAGGTTCAGCGCGGGCGCCTTGGGTATGTGCGGATCACTCAGTTCCGCCACGCCGATGTCGCACTGGACGGGTGGGTCGCCATCGGGCAGCTCGGATGGGAAGTTGATGGCATGCCGGTCGCTTTTGACCAATGGGATCGGCTCTGCGTCGGCAGCACGCTCCACGCCCGCGTAGCTCGCCAAGACGGACGCCACGGCGTCGGCGGTTGCGGGTCGGTCGAGGGCAGACGGCTGCAAGAGTTCGTCGACGAGCTGTCGCAGTTCGATGGGCACGTGCGGCGCGCAGCTGCACAGGGGTCGGTATTCGTTCTTCAACACCGAACCGAGGATCTGCATCGGCGTGCGTCCGCGGAAGGGTGGCTCGCCGCAGAGCAGTTCGTACAGAACAGCGCCGCAGGAGTAGAGGTCGGCGCGATGATCGACGCGTCGACCCAGAGCTTGCTCCGGTGCCATGTAGGCGGGCGTGCCCATCAGGCGGCCTTCGGGTTCCGCGGCTGCGCCCGCGATACCTTGGGCAATGCCGAAGTCGAGGACCTTGACCAGAGGTTGGTCCGGGCGCGGATGCGTGACCAACACGTTTTCGGGTTTCAGGTCCCGGTGCACGATTCCGCGTGCGTGGGCTGCGTCCAAGGCAGTGAGGACCTGCAACACCAGCTCGCAGGCGTAAGGCACGGGCAGCGCGCCTCGAGACGCGAGCACCTGCGCCAGGGTCTCGCCGGAGAGCAGCTCCATCACGATGTACAGCCCGCCGCGTTCGTCGCCGACGTCGTGGATATCCACGACGTTGGGATGGTTCAGCTGAGCCGCCGCCCGAGCCTCCGCCAGGAATCGCGCTCGGACCGTCACGTTGCGGGCCAGCTTTTCGCCCAGCACCTTCACGGCCACGCGCTTGCCCACGAGCACATTCTCCGCCTCGTACACGCAGGCGGCTCCCCCGGAGCCGAGTTCGCGCAACAGCGCGTACTTGCCGCCCAGCAAGGAAGAGGGGTGGGGTAGGATTTGGGCGCTCATGGGGTCCGCTTGAGGAACGAACGGCTCGCCGCTCCAAACCTTGAGCCCCATGGAGAAAAACCAGGAGCCCGAACAACCCGCCCTGAGGCGACGCCACTTCCCCTGGCTATCGGCTGGTTTGGGGTCGACGCGCTTGTGACGCGCTTCGTGATGCCCGAAGGGGCGACACCCGAAGGGCTGGAGCCCTGGACCACACGGGGGCACTACTCTCGCCCGCCCCCAAGCGTGCGTGCCGGACTGCTCCCGCCGCCGCAACTTCGTCAGCCCCTCGGCAGCGCCCCCGCTCCGCCCCGGGGGTTTCTCGGGCTCCGCCTGCCCGCGACTCGACGCACAAAACGAAAAACGGCGTGCCTTGAGACGACACGCCGCTCTTCTTGTTACGTGATTTCGTTACAGCGTTAGGTGGCGGTTCACTTGGCCGCCGTCCCGATGCTACCAGCAGCGCTCACGGATGCTTGCAGATCCAACACAGCGCCGTCGGCAGCCTTGATGATTGCAGGCAGGCACGCTGCCTTCACCTCTGTGAGAGCCGACACGTTGCCAGACAGCGAGCCAGCGATGTCGACCATCGTCTTGACTCGCGCCTCCAGCGCCGCGACCACACCGAGGTTCGCTTCGAGAGTTGCTTTGAGGCGACCCGCAGCTTGAACGTCCGCCGCACCTGAGAATGTCACTGCCACTGAGGGAGGCTTGCACTCCGCCTTGGCCTTCACACTCGCGTCGCAATTCGCGTCACAGCTGGCTTCCACCTGGCAGCCACCCTTGAGTTCACCACCGGTGCACTTGAGGGGCTCGAAGTCAGCCTTGCATTCGCCGTCGCACTTGACTGAAGCGTCAGCCGAGCCCATGCAGGAGCCGCTGCACTCACCCTTGCAGCTGCCGGTGCATGTCGCACCAGGCGCCGTGGCTTTGCAGGTTCCCTTGCAGGTTCCCTTGCAGGTGCCGTCCGCTTGTGGGCCGCTGCCGCCTGCGCCAGCTTCGCAGGTTCCTTCGCACTGCCCTTCGCATTCGACGCCGCCTTCAGCGGTGCACTCGCCCTTGCACTCCGCGCTGCAGCTGCCCTCGCATTTGAGCGTGGCCCCAGCCTTTGCGGTACATTCTCCCTTGCACGCAACTTCGAGGCTGCCGCCCTCACAAGTGGGTGGGTTGGCTTTGATGTCGCAGCTTCCCTCGGCGGAGCAACTGGCCTGACAATTGGCTTTGGCGGAGATGGACGCCTCACACACGGGTGGCTGAATGCTCACCGTCAGGGTCCCCTGGGCCTTGCCCTTGAAAGTTCCGATCGCGCTGACGGCCAGCTTGCACCAGGCGTCGAGCTTCTCGCGCTTGCCCTCCTTCGCTTCGGCCGCATCTTGCTCGGCCTTCGGCGCGTCCAAGTCTTGAGCCATGCTGCGGCACGCTGATGTCAAGTCGCTAACGGCGACTGACGCTACGCCGGTGAGGTCCGCGACGGCCTGGACAGCAACCTGCCCCTCCGCGCCGCCGCCTATGTCGGCAGAGATCTCACCACCAACCTGAAACTCGGAGCAGCACACGGCGCCCTGAGCTTCCTCGACCTTGTCGCAACCACCCGCGAACGGGACCATCAGCACGCCCGCGAGGGCGGGACCGGCCAAGAACCGGAAACCATTACGTTTTTTCATTTCAAGCTCTCCTTATTTCCCTGAGTCGACCGTAGGTGCGCCCCGGATTCGTGTTTGACGGGTGGGGCAGGGGACTCATGCAAACTAGACCCACAACGTGCCGGAATCGGCTCACTTGGGCCAACAGGCTGTTTGCGGTGAACCCCCGAATTGTTGAGTGATTGATGCTCCGAAGCACTTATTGAGGAGCAGGCTGGTTGCTGGGACGGCGGAGCCGCCGAAGCAGCGCATGTTGAGCCCACCCGGGGTTTGCGGGCAGCCTCCGCCCAGACAGTACTGGTTCTGAACGGTCGGCAGGCCGGTGCAGTCGCAGGTGATGCTGAGATCCGCACAGTAACGTTCCTGGGTGAAATCGCTGCTGGCGCACAAGCCCGTGGGGCAATCCGCGTCATCGATGCAGGGCTCGCAGCTCTTGCCCGTGGCTTCGCAGGCGCCGAAGCGATGGGAGCAGGTGGGCACGTTGAGATCCGTGTCGGTGATGCTGCACAGGCTGGCCGTGCCCCAGGGGCAGGCGCCAGAAACGCTGGGGTCACACAGCGTCGTGCAGCGCTTCTTGCCCTTCGAGTCCTTCGCGCAGATCTGGTCGGGCAGTCCGCGGCAGTCTTCGTCGGTCTTGCACTCGTTGCAGTACTCGTTCTTCAGGCAGAGATTGCGCAGCAGACTGATGGGGCCGCAGGAGTACTCCTTGCCGGCGCCAATGTCGGCGGGTTTGACGCAGTTTGGATCTGTGGGGGCCGGGTCGACTCCCGTGCACGTGGCTTCACAAGGGTCGCGCCCCGTGCGCACTGTCGAGCAGAAGTAGCCGGTGGGGCAGCCGCCCGCCTGGCAGGCGGTGCCGGTGCAGTAGGCGTCAACATCGCCTGGCCCGGCGCCGATGCAGACGAAGCCGTTGGCTTCATCGCATTCTCCGGCGCTGCTGCCGTCGATACAGCGAGTTCCGTATTGCCCGTCGGGGTGGACGGTGTCTGGGAAGCAGGCGGTGGTCTTTTCACCCGTCTCTAGGGTGGTGTTCTTACACAGGCCAATGGCGGCGCAGTCTGTGTGGGTGCGGCACCGGGTCAGACGGCACTCTTTTTCGGCGCACTGATATCCGCCGGGTTGATCGCACTCAAACGAGCTGCTGCACGGACCGCCCTGGCCAGGCGGCTGGGCCTCGCCTTTCACGCAACCATTGAGGCCGTTCGTTTCGTCTTTCTTGCAGTAGGCTTTGTAGGCCGTGCAGTCCGAGTGGTTCTTGCAGGTGGGTGCGCACACGGCGTTGATGCAGGTGAAGCCTCGCGCCTGATCGCAGGTGTCATTCGTGGTGCACTCCTCGAACTGACCTGTCTTGCCGCCGATGGCGAAGGGAGGCACGTAGCAGTAGTTGCCGTCAGGAGCATTCGTCAAACCAGAAACGAACCCGCAGTTCTGACCTACCGGGCAAAACTCGTGACCCTGGCACGGCGCGGAGCAGTAGTTTTCCAAGCAGATGCTGCCCGGCACGGCACACGTGGCGGGGTCACACGTGGCTTGGCACTTCCCGTTGATATCGACGCCCTCGCATTTGGCGTCCTCGCTCGAACACGCGGCTGGCAAGATCAGGCCAATGGCCGTCAGTGTCACGACTGCCATACGGCGCAGCAGTTGAGAGAAGGTACTCGGTTGGTTCATGGGTCTTCGATCCTCGGGGCGCTCGCGGGCGGCCGATTAGGGCTCCAGCCCCCGCCGGGAGCCTCTTACTCGCGCTTTTGCCATAAAGAAAGGGCTAGAGCGGCGCCTTGACCTGGCAGGCAATGCGACTAAGCTCCAAAACAGGTTCTAGCACCAACCGGGAGAGGTGCATCTCATGCAACGACTCGTAGCCACTGGTATTGCCTGCGTCGCGGGCTTCGCACTTCTCGCCTGCTCTTCGGAGGCGGACCCGCTGCCCCAAGAAGACTATTACAAAGGTGAGCAGGTCTCCACAGGCGGTCCTACCGGTGGCGCGAGTCCCTACGACCCTGCCTTCAAGGGTGCGGACTACCCGGCGGGCCCCTACGGCACCAACGTCGGTTCGACGATGGCGAACTTCAACTTCCGCGGTTGGCTGAAGCCCGCCGTCGCCGCCTACGACGATACGAAGTTCGAAGACGTGGCCTTCTCGGACTTCTACGACCCCGATGGCACCAAGGGCAACAAGGTCATCATGGTCAATGTTTCGGCCGTGTGGTGCACCGTGTGCCGAGCCGAGTACAACCACTTCAAGACCGAGGGCACCTACGCGAAGTATCGCGCTCTGGGCGCGGAGTTTGTCGGCGCGCTCTTCGAGGACGGCGCCAATCCGCCCAACCCGGCGAAGCCGGGTGATCTGGCGTATTGGGGCACCACCTACGCCGTCGAGTTTCCGATGATCCTGGATCCAGGCTTCAAGACGGGTCGCTTCTTCACTGCTGACGCGACTCCCATGAACTTGGTGATTGATGCCAAGACCATGAAGATCATCGGCAAGTACCTGGGCGGCGACACCACGGCCATGTTTACTCAGATGGATCAGTTCCTGGCTCAGAACTGATTGGCGAGAAATCGCACTGCTCGCCGCCGCATTGGGAAACCGATCCGGCGGCGAATGCGTTTGTGCTACGGGAGAACGTGATGAAAGCGACGACGACTTTGCTAGTGACCCTCGGTCTTTCGGCGATGGCGTGTGGTGGCAGCCCTACAGCCGGGCCCACGACGGCAGCGGGCGGCTCTGAGCCCGCGGCGGCGAGCACCGGCTCCGGCGGCGAAGACACGCCGGCGGAGCCGAGCGGCCCGCGGCCGCCGGATTTCGAACTGCCCACCTTGAAGGGCGATTCGGTGCGCCTCAGCGATCACTTGGGCAAGGACGTCATCCTGATCGATTTCTGGGCGACCTTTTGCGACCCCTGCCTGACCGCGATGCCCCACTTGGACGAGCTGTACAAGAAGCACAAGGACAAAGGCTTCGTCGTACTGGGCGTGTCCATCGACGGGCCGGACTCCATCGCCGAGGTCAAGACGACCGTCGCCAAGCTCGGCGTGAGTTTCCCGATCTTGCTCGACTCGGAGACCCGGGTCGTATCCCTGTACAACCCGAAGACCAGCGCGCCCTATTCGGTACTCATCGGTCGCGACGGCGGGATCCTGACCAAGAAAGAGGGTTACACCACCGGTGACTCCACCGCAGTGGACAAGGACGTCGAAGCGGCTCTAGCCAAGTAGCCCGCTCGCTGCTCAGCACGGCACGTTCGTCAGCGAGCCAATCAGGTCTTTGAGAGATCCGGCGATCTCGGGAAGCAGTAGGTCCGGCACCACGCCGCAGGCCATCGCCCCTGACCGACGCTTGCAGTTCCTTCTTGAGCAGGGCCGCACTTCTGGTGTCCACGGCCACCACTACGGCGGCGTAGAGGCGTGCAAGCCGTTGGTGGTATCCCGCGACGGCGCCCACCCCGGGGCAACGAGCGGGGTTGACCGAAGGCAGCCTGATGCTGCCATCGCCCCGCAGTGTGAGCGAAGTTTGACCGAAGCGCTCCGAGATTCACCGACGTTCGGATCTTGGCCCGGAGAGTATGCAAGGCAGCGTGCTCTTGCTCAGCTACTTCGCGACCTTCTGAGCAGTCTGTCAGCTGGAGTTTCCAGACATAGAACAGCAGATTTGGCAGCCGCTCAAAGACAAGCCCCTCAAGGTCCTCGGCATCAATTCGGGCGGGCTTGCTCGCGGTGAGACTGACCAGACCATCAACAGCTTCATCACCCAGACGGGGGTGACTTTCCCGGTGACGAAAGATCTCGGTCAGAGCTACCAAGCGTGGAACCCGGGGCCACGAATCACGCCCTTTCCCCTCGACGTCGTCGTCGACAAGACGGGCAAAGTCGTCTTCATTTCCGCCGAGTACAACGCCGCCGAGGTGAAAGCCGCGATCGAAGCGGCGCTGTAGCTCGCGTAGTCGGGACCAAATGCGACTAGCCGCACCGCGTGGTTCGCGGCGCGGCTAGCACGCTACTGAGGGGAGCGCGGACTCAGATGCACACGGCTGGAGCCGCTTTACACTGACCGCTGGCGCTGCATTCCTTGACCACGCCGGTTTCCACGCAGTTGGGATCCGTCGGATCACAGATGGTGCAGCTGTCGCCGCACTTCTTGTTTGCGCATGGGTCATAGGTGGATGAGCAGTTCACGCTGTTGTCCACGCAACTGCCGTTGGGATCGCAGAATTTGACCACCGCCGTCTCCGAGCAATTCGGATCTGTCGGATCGCAGATGGTGCAGCTGTCGCCACAGCTCCTACCGTCGCAAGGATCGTAAGTCGATGTGGAGCACAGCTTGGGGGTTTCCGCGACGCAGGCGCCGTTGGGATCGCAGGCTTTGACCACGGCCGTCTCGGAGCAGTTTGGATCCGTCGGATCACACGCCGAACAGGCGTCTCCGCACTTTTTGCCGGCGCAGGGGTCGTAGGGTCCGCCACAGACTTTGCCGCTATCGGCAACGCATTGCCCACTGCCGTCGCAGATCTTCACGACAGCAGTTTCGCTGCAGTTGGGGTCGGTGGGATCGCATAGCGTGCAGCTCGTGCCGCAGGGCTTGCCCGAGCAGGGATCGTAGCTGCACAGGGCGCCTGTATCCGCGACGCACTGTCCCGCTGCGTTGCAGGCTTTGACCACGGCGGTCTCGCTGCAATTGGGGTCGGTGGGATCGCATACGGAGCAAGACATGCCACAAGCGGCACCCTTGCAAGGATCGTAGCCGGTCTTGCCGCACATGCTGGGCGCTTGCGGGGAGCACTTGCCCTCACTGTTGCAGGCCTTGACTACCGCGGTTTCGACGCAGTTGGGATCGTTGGCCGGACACACGCTGCAGCTGTCGCCGCAGGCTTTTCCGAGGCAGTCGGCGTCGCCTTCGAGGAAGCCCTTGGATTGGTTGCCTACGTCGAGTTCGGAGTTGCAGGCTCCTAGACAGAGCAGGAAGGGCAAGAAGGCTAAGATTTTCGATGAGCGCATTTGGGTTTCTCCGCGTGGGTTCATCTGGTCATTGCTGCCACGCCGGCTCATTTATGAAGGTTCGCGTCGTTTTTTTCCTTACCCCCAAAAAGCGAATCAATTCTCGGTAGGTAGCTCGACTTCGGATAGTGACGGCGAAACGCGTCCGCCCGCGAGCGGGCACGGGCGCGCTGGCCCAGGTTCAGCAGCGCTTCGATGGCGATGCGTTCCCTTTCCTGACTCAGGACGGTCTTGGGCATCTTGCGATGCTCCTCGGTGAGCGCGATGGCTTTGGCCGGCTGTCCGCTTTGGAGCGCGCGCTGGGCTTTGCCCAAGAGTGCGACCTCGGCCTCCCGGGAGTTTTCGCCTGCCGCGGCTTTCACTGCGCTGGGGCGCGCCACGGGCGGTGCCTGCGCCGGCTCGTCGGTGGTGGGCGCGACCGCCGGAGCTTCTTCGGCTGCGGGTGCGCTGTTTTCGGCGCTGCGCGCGGCCCGGGCCGCGAAAGGGCTAGCGGTCTGCACCACTTGCCCCATGGCTTCGGTGGGGGCGGAGGTGTGGTCATCGATGGCCACAGCGCTCACGGCGACAGCGCCGCCGAGGGCTGCGCCGCCGACGAGCCACTTCAGTGCCGCACTCACTCCGAGGGAGCCCGCTTTGACCGCCTTGCCCGCGGCGGCGCCGCCTCCCAGAGCCAACCCAGCCGCCGGCGCGAGCAACGGGGCCAGTCGGCTCTCGAGGCGCTGCAGCTGTTCGTCGCTCGGATCGCAGCTGCGCCCGACGTCCAGCACGGAGCGCTGGCGGTCGGACAAGCCCGAGGCGTTGTCGAACAGCCGAGGCGGATCTTCCGGCGTCGTCATTGGGGGCCTACCATGCGCTGCAGCGCCTGCTTGACGTGTTTGCGTGTTGCGTTGAGGCGCGAGTACGCGGTTTGAAGGGGACAGCCGACGGTGACGGCGACCTCTGCCATCGAGAGCTGCTCGAACTCGTAGAGAATGAAGATGGCGCGCTGCTCATCGCCGAGCTCGGACAGGATCTGTTCCAAGAGCTCCTCGGCTTGGCGTCGTTCCACGAATTTGGACTGATCCGCCGCCACCGACGCTTGCGGTTCGGCCGTTGCCCGCTCGTAACGCGCGCCCGCTCGGCGGCGGTACTTGGCTGCCACCTTGGCGCAGATCCCGAAAACCCAGGCCTGCATTGGGCGCTGCCAATCGAAGTCTGCCAGGCGCCGATGCACGACCAGAAAGACCTCTTGGCAGGCATCTTCGGCTTCGGCTTCGCGAACGCCGAGGCGGCGAAGCGTGCGCCAGGCGAATGCGGCGTGTTCAGTGTAAATATCTGAAAATGTTCGCGATTTTGTCGCACCGGGGGCCGAGCCGGGCGCAGCAGCGCCCGCGCTTTCCGAGGCTTGGATCCTGTGTGTGGCTCCCATGCGGACATCTCGCCAACCCCATATTGCACCTGGCCGGAGCTTTTTATGAGGAAAAGTAAAAGGTCAGGCCGAGGGCTGCCGTGAGGTTCGCCGCGGGCGCACGATAGATGGTTTCCGACTCGCCGCTTTCGCGACGAAACGACACCCTGACCCGAGCAATCGGTGCCGCTAAAGTCGTGCCGCCGCTCAGCCACAGCCCGCCGAACAGGTTTCGAGACAGGCCGAGGCTGGCCAATGCGAAGGGGAAGGAACCCGAGTCGGATTGGGGGTTGTCGAGGGCGCGACCCTGCGCCGAGATCAGGCCGAGGCCGGCGCCGCCGCAGGCGCTGAGCATCCAGTGGTCGTTACTTGCGGGTAGGGCGCACAGGCGCAGGCTGAACTGGGACAAGCCGAGCCTGGCTCGCGTGGGCTCGGAGTCGGTCTTGGCCCACAGCGCGCCGCGCGCCTCGATGCTCCACCAACTTGGGGCGATCAGCGTCGCGCCAGCTGCTCCACCCAAGGCAACGCCGGGCAGCACGCCGACCGCGCCGACTCCGGAGACGCTGGGCCCGAAGCGCCACGGCCCAGTCCTTGGCGGCGCTGGGCGGGGCTGCGGCGTCGGCGGTCGAGGGGGCGAGGGCTGAGCCGGCGTGGTCGTCGCATTGCGCTGCGGTGGTGGCGGAGCGGGCGTCGGCGTTGCTTTCGACTCTGGATCCGTCCCGGGTTCCGGGCCCGGCGTCGGCGGGGGCTCCGGTACGAGTGGCGCGTCGGGGTCGATCATCAACGTGACTGCCAGCACCAGGGCCGCGTCGAACTTGCGGCAGTCCGCGCCGTCTTCCGTGAGGGTTCGCGTGCCGCTGCCGCTGTCCACGTCTCGGGCTTTGATTCGCGCCACCCAACCACGCTTGTTCGCCGCTATCTCGCCGCGGATCTGCAGGCGTGCGTCGCTTTCGCCGACCAGCTTGCGAGACAGCCGCGCCTCGACCCGCTTGCGCAACTCGGCTTGTCCGATGCAGCCCTCCGCGCCCGGCTTGCGGGTCCAGCTCAGGCTGCTCGCGCTGGCCTCGTCGGCGGCCGCCGCGAACGCGATGCCCGTCAGCGCAAGGATCCCTAACAGCGTGTGAGTGCCGCGCAACGTAGCCACCTGACAAGGCGCTCATAACACGAACCCAGCGGGCAAAGGATTTCCAGGCCCCAGCGCGCACTCGTGCGGGCGGGCTGGCTAGCACCACGGCCCAGAGGATATGTTCTCCGGCAGCTACGCCGAAGCAGGGAGCCACAAATGTCAGCAGACCCCAAAGTCCTCACGGCACTCGACGCGGCCAGCGTCGTGTATGAGGAAGTCGCGTGCGATCCGGATCTTGCCGACACCGCCGCCTTCTGTGAAGCCTACGACGTGCCGGTCGAGCAATCCGCCAATGCCATCTTGGTCGCCTCCAAGAAGCCCCCGGGCTTGAACGTGGTGTGCTTGGTACTCGCTCACACTCGGCTCGACGTGAACGGATTGGTTCGCAAGAAGCTGGGCGCTCGCAAAGTCAGTTTCGCGCCCGCGGAATTGACCCTCGAGCTCACCGGCCAGCAGATTGGCGGCGTGACTGTCTTCGGCCTGCCCAAGGAGCTGCCGGTCTGGGTGGACTCGCGCGTGCTCGAGCCCGAGTGGGTGATCATTGGTGCGGGCTCCCGCTCGGCGAAGATCAAACTCGATCCGCGACAGTTTGAGGGTTTGGATGGGTTTGAGGTCGTTGTCGATTTGGCGCGCCTTGTCGACGCTGGGTGACCCCATGGGGCGGCAGGAAGAGCGAGATGGGAGCGAAGCCTTGAAGCTTGCTTGCGTCGCGTGATGCTGCGGTGCGGCCAACAGCTCGTGGTGGAGGCTGAAGGGCTCAACGCGGCCGGCGACGCGGTGGTTCGAGAAGCTGGGGTCGAGGTGCGCGTGCGCTCCCTGCTCCCGGGCGAGCGGGCGAGGGTGGTGATCGATCATGTGTCCCGGGGCGCTCCGGTTGTTTTCGCATCCGTGGTCGAGCGAATCACGACCAGCCCGGGACGCCGCCAGCCGCCCTGCGTGCATGCTCTGGATTGCGACGGCTGCCCGATGATGGCGGCCAACCCAGCGCAGCAGCTTGCCCTCAAAACGAAAGCCGTCGAGCAGCAGTTGAGGCGGCGGGTCGACAAGTTCGTTACGGATCCCGAGCGCGAGCTCGGCTACCGCTGGTCGAGCAAGCGCGTCGTGGGCGGCGCTGTCGGCGCGATCACCCTGGGAAGCTTTCGCCGGGGCAGCCATGAAGTGGCGGACATGTCCGGCTGCGTCGTCGACCACCCGGCCTTGTCCGCAGCGGCGCGTCAGATCACCTCGGCCTGCAACGCGCTTGGCGTAGAGCCCTACGACGAACGCAGTGGCAGTGGCGATCTCCGTTACGTTTGGTTGAAGACGAATCACTTGGGTCAGGTGCTGGTGACTCTGATCAGTGGATCCTCCGACTCAGCAGCGAAGCAGATCGCCCAGCGCCTCGACGGTGTGTTCGGAGTGTTCTGGGCCGTGCAGCCCTCCTCAAGCAACGTGATCCGCGCCGCTGACGCCGCGAGCGTGCGTGGAGAGCCGCACATCGACGTAGAGCTCGGCGGACGAACGCGTCCTCAGGGGCCGTTGGCCTTTCTGCAGCCCAACCCGACCATGGCCGAGCGCTGCTATCAGGAGATGGTGCGTGGGCTCCGCGGCGATCGCGCCTTCGACCTATACGCGGGTGCAGGTATCACGGCGGCGCTTCTAGGTGACAAGTTCCGACAGGTGGCTGCGGTGGAGGCATTCCCGGAAGCCGCGGAGGCCCTGGGCACTTCAGCGCAAACCGTGGCGGAGTTCCTGGCGGCGGCGGATGCCTCTCAGCCGCCGGACGCGGTGCTGGCGAACCCGCCCCGTGCGGGAATGGGAGCGGAAGTGTGCGCCCGGCTGGTCGGGCTCCGCGCAAAGCATCTGCACGTGATGAGCTGCAACCCCGCATCCATGGCGCGGGACCTGGAGACGCTCGGCGCCGCCTACCAGATCGAATCCCTGCGCGCTTACGACACCCTGCCGCAGACCATGCATGTCGAACTCGTGGTGCGTCTCGAGCTCAAGAGCTGAGCGGTGCGCGAAGGGCACGCCGACCGAAGGCAGATCTCCTCAGCCTGCCGGTAGCCCCCACCAGTCGAGACACCCCCCGTCGCCGGCGCTTTTTCCCGCAACTCGCCATTACGATCGCCCGACAAACTGTCCCACCCGGGGTGGGTCTCCGTACAAAAATCGAGCAACTGAAGCTACAGTGGGCCGAACAAGTTGCCCTCCCACCCTGGGATTTCATCAAGTCTGAATCGGGTTACAGTGGGCACAGTGGCAACGGCCGTTCGCGGCAGAGATTCGACCCGCGGCGGTCACGCTGCGGGGGCCCGTTGCGTGGCGCTCACACTGCGGGGGCCCGTTACGGGACCAGAATCGCGAGTGCTTGTCGCAGGAGGGCGGCCAGGTGCTCGGTGCCTTGGCCGCGGGTGTCACGTCGACACGCTAGCTCAACTACGGCCTTCTTCGACTCTCGGCGCCGAAAGCCCATGTTCGTCAGTGCGCTGACAAGCTTGGAGTCCACGTCTGTTGAGTCCACGCAGGCTGGGTCACGCACCTCGCCCGCCGGCAAGGCCTCCGCCTCCAGGTCCGCAGCTCGGCCCGCCGCGTGCTGGAGGGAGCGCAGTGACTCACTGGCGAGGAGTTCACAAGCGACGTCCACGTGGCAGCTAGGTGGGTCGGTTGATGCGGTTTCGTGGGCGCTGCTTGTGCGGGAGCTCCGCGGGTCTGGTGTCGTGGGTTCGCGGGCGTCACTTGGCCGGCAGCTCAGCGGGTCGGTTGATGCGGTTTCGTCGGCGTTACTCGCTTCGCAACTGAGCGAGTCGATTGATGCGGGTGGGTCAGCGTCGCCTCCGACTTGGGTCTCTTCCGGCGTGTGCGGCGATTCGCTGCCTGACTGTTGCTGGCGAAAGCGAATTGCGCCGTCGATGGAATCTCGTTCGGCCGTCTCCGGTGAGCCTGTGTCTCCGATGCAGCTCTCATTGGGCGTTTGCGGCGATTGTCTGTCCAACCTCTGCTGGCGAAGGCGAATTCTACTGTCGATGTATTCTCGTCCGAACACCTTCTCGGCTTCGAACAAGTTGTGCGGACCGCAGAGCAGACGTCCGTTGCGAGTCGTGCCAGCGCCACCACAGGCGCGCGGGTTTTCGTGGTCGAGCTGCACGAAGGCTCTCGCTCGGCAGCGCTCGCCGCTCGGCGACACATACGTGCACTGCTCGCCATCTCGCTCGTAGATTTCCCGCCGTGCCTCGCGGGAGAAGTCGCCGTGCTTCGTGCCTCGAGAGCGCCGCGGTCTGTCGGTCCTGCCGAGCTTCTTCTTTTCCAGATCTTCTAGCACCAGGTCGAGCCCCCGCTCGATGAGCGTCGCCAAGTCTCGTTTCGGATTCGAGTGACTCATCAAGTCGAGGGCGCGCTCGAGCTTGTCCTTGAGGTCGGCCCCGGCGGAAAACTGAATGTGAAAACGTTCTGCGGAAAGCGGTGACACGCGGGGCTTGGGCTCAACCGGCGGCGGCCCCGAGTCCGCCGCAACTGATTGGCCCGCAACCGCGGCAACGGATTGGCTCGCAGCCGCGGCATCGCCTCCGAGGTGCGCTTGGACGGGAAGCAGGCGGATCGCGTCTGCCACATCTGGCCTCGGGAACCACGAGCGGATCAGCAACTCGACCTCGGCTTTGCTCTTGTCGCAGGCCGCCGCGAGCAACTCGGCGTGGTTTTCAACCGAAAGGTACCTCTGCAACATGCTGAGTGCCGTGACGTGGATCCGTCCCTCTCGAAGCAGGTCCAGCACCATCGGGTAGCCGCGCGCAATCCGAGCCGCTGCGAGGTTCCGATGCGCGCTGCCCTCGCTCAGCTTGAGCTTTCGACAGCAAAACTCGTACATGGAGGAACACGCCTCTCTCAGTTCCAATCGCCGCGCTTCCACCTCGCCGAGGTAGGCCACGAGCTCCGCAGTGATCTTGCGCCGGGAGCCAATCACGCTGCCCAGATTCGCCAGGACTTCATCGTCCGAGAGATGCTGCATTCGCTTGGAAATAACGGACAGGCTGTGTTTCATGCTTACTTGCCTAACATGCGTTTCCATGGCTTCTCAGCTGACACGCTATGCGGCGATCACTCCACCAATCGCCGCGCGCGCCGTCTCGCGCCTGAAACCGCACACACGAGTCACATGCGCGCGGCACGTGGCTACAAATCGCTACGCTGGCGTTTCGCGCCGACGTGCGCGCGGAAACCTGTCAACAACTTTCGTGTGAATTGTCAAAGCAAAGTGAAAGTGTCGCCCTTAACTCCAACGTGAAAGCGTCGCTGCATCCCGGGAAGTGCTCGTGAAAGTCGATTCATGCGCATTGCTAACACTCACGGCGCCGGCGCCCCGGCGGAGGTGCGGACGTGACGGGCCTCCCCAAGGCCCGCCCGCACCGAAGCCCCCACAGCCGAGACGACGCCAGTCGCCGGCGCGAATCTCCGCAACTCAGCATCGCGGTCGCCCGACAAGGTGTCCCACCCGGGGTGGGACACCGTTCAGATTTTGCGCAACCCGCGTACTCAATGGGCCGACCAAGGTGCCCTCCCACCCTGGGACTTTCGTGCCTGCAGTTCGTTGCAGGCCCGCAGCTCTCCCTATCAGCCTGCCGGCGGGCGCGTTTGCCGTGATGGAGTCCGGTTTCCGTGCAACGCCGAGAGTTGCCGACGCGGCTCGGATGAGCGTGCGGCTATGGGAAAAGCGCGCGGGCGCCCCTGCTGGGCCCCGGGAGATGTGATGGGGTGGCTCGTGACCTGGTAGGTAGCCGCCGAGGCGTCTTTCGGATGCGGAGGGCTGCCATGGTGGCCGTTCTGCATACGGTGTTCGCTTGGGCGCCGGACGCGCGAGCGATGGCTTTGCGCGAGGCGACAGTGGCTGTCTCCTCATTAACGAGGTCACCGGAAACCGGGCCTCAATCAACAGACGCGCTCAAAGGCGCAGTGATTAGAGGAGACAGCCATGGAGCATATTGGAGTCGATCTGGGTGGAAAACAATCGCAGGTGTGTGTGCGGGCCGCGGACGAAGGAATTCTGCTGGAGAAGAGGATCGCGACCAGCAGTTTGATGTGCTTCTTTCAGCACCAGCCCAAGAGCCGAATTGTACTGGAAACGTGTTCGGAAGCATTCCGAGTCGCCGACTGGGCTCTGGAATGTGGACACGAGGTGCGTGTGGTCCCAGCAACGTTGGTGCGCAGTTTGGGGGTCGGGGCTCGAGGCATCAAGACCGACCGGCGCGATGCGCAGGTCCTCAGCGAAGTCTCGTGCCGTATCGACTTGCCATCGGTGCACATCCCGGCGGAGCAGGCTCGCGACAGACGCACGATGTGCGCAATGCGCGAGCAACTGCTTGGTGCACGCACGGCATTGGCAAATGCAGTGCAAGGCTGGAGGCGTACGCAACTGTTGAAAATGTGCTCCGGCGAGCCCACGACCTTGCCCACACGCCTCCGCGCTGCAGCCCTCGCTCATCCCGATGGATTGCCGCAGCACGTCGAGCGTCTTTTGCAGGCCATCGAAGCTCTCAACGTGCAGATCAAGGAAGCCAACGAGGAGCTCAGGGCCCTGGCGAAGAAGGACCCAGTCTGTCAGCGTCTCATGACGGTGCCCGGTATCGGTCCGGCAACCAGCATGCGCTTTGTGGCAGCACTCGACGACAGGACACGTTTTCCGAGCGCTCACTCTGTCGAAGCCTTTCTTGGGCTGACTCCGGGCGAGAAATCCAGCGGCGATCGTCAGCAACGGCTCGGGATCACCAAGGCCGGACCGGCGATGGTGCGCACCAACTTGGTGCAGGCGGCGTGGACCTTTCGGCGTACACGGCCCAACGACCCAATGTCCAAGTGGGCAGAGCAAATCGAGCAACGCCGTGGCAAATTCATCGCTACCGTGGCGTTGGCCCGCAAACTAGCTGGCGTGCTCTTCGCGTTGTGGCGCGACGGCTCTGTATACGAGCTCAACCATCGAAAGGCAGCGCAAACCGTGGCGTAGAAAACCTCCAGACTCCGGCAGCCCACAAGGTTGACCTGAGAAAGCCAATCAACGGCTGTCCAGAGGCGGTGAGCGCGTTACTCTCGCTCCAGGCGTCCAGCGAAAGCTGGCCACGACCTTGTCACGGCGATTGCGCCCCGCCAACGGACCTCCACCTATGCGCCATTGCGAGCGCGAATAGTCGATTCAGACAGCCCGTTCTTGGTTTCCTCGTCTTCCGACAAGCCACGACCGCGAATAGTCGATTCAGACAGCCTGAGCTGGACTTTCTCCCCAACCAACGCGCTGCCGACGAAGAACTCCCCTCTACCTCAGGGCGACGGACCACTTTGTTCTGGACGGACAGGCCACCCCATAGTCGAGAGTAGTGGCACGACGCGCTGCAGGGATGCGACCCCCAAAAATACAAACAGAGCCCGGGGCGCTTACAGCCGGAACGTCGCGTCCAAGCGCCCGCCTTCGAAGGGCGGGAACACCCGGCACACGCCTGCGACGCAACGCAGGGCACCTCGGCGCTGGCCCGCGAAGAGCGACACGCTGCTGGCGCTGGTGAACTTGTAGGTCACCTGGGCGTTGAAGTAGGTGTCCGGCGTTTGCGGGTTGGTGTCGTATTCCACGCCGAGGGCGGCTGAAAAGTACGGCGCGATGTCCAGGCCGGTCAGGTGCTGGCCTTCAAACCAAGGTTCGTCCGCGCCGCCGAAGGACTGACGCCTGCGCCGGTGCCAACCCTGCAGCTGCAGCGAGTAGGGACCGGAGAGGTGGCGGATGATGTCGTAGCGGGCGTAGGTCTCTTGGTAAAAGACGTGGGTTTGGCCGAAGCCGTCGTCGATCAAGCGGTCGGTTTCGTCGATGCGCCCACCCAAGGTGACGTTGGCGCGGCTCTTCCGCTTCTGGCTTGTGATCTCCGCGCCGGCTGCTAGGTCCCAGACGCGGTTCAGGTTCTCGTCGCTGATCTCACAGCCGTCGTTGGAGACGCTTTCTGCCCAGGTGTAGTAGTGGCCCACCCAGGCGAACAGACTCTCGTCTTTACCGACGTGTACGTCGCTCTTGGCGCGGCCACCGGTGACGCAGGTATTGAAGCCCTCGAATTCGGTGTCGATCCAGAAGGCGCCGGTAGTCGGCGGCGCGCTGTACTGCACTCCGGAAAACTCCCGGGAGCGCGACAGATCGACGTTTGCTCGCAAGGGAAAGAAGCGACGGTAGTGTTTGCCTTCGATGAGTAGGGAAAAGGGCAGCTCAATCACGCTGACGGCGCCGTAGATGGCGTAGCCGGGGTCGATCAGCTCGCGGGACTGGCCCGCATCGGGATCTGAGTCCTTCAGGGACTGATACGCGACTTCCAAGTAGGCGTCCCCATGGCTGTCGATGTCAGGGATCTCGACGGACTGGCTGGCAGTCAGGATTCGATCGGCTTGTCGTACGACGTCGGGGTTCAGGGGATCCTGACGGATCAACATCGAGCCTTGAGTGCCCAGTTTGAAACCCTTGGGCGCGACTTCGAACTGTCCGGCGATCATGCGGTCCGGGGCATAGGTGGGCACCTGGGGCAGAAAGTCGGTTTCCACCGCTCGGGGCATGCCCGCCTCGGCGACAGCGAGCTCACCGCTTGTCACGGAAGAATCGACGCCGATGTAGCGACCGCTCGCTTCGTCGATGCGCAGCGGATTCATCGCGCCGGCCAGGGCCGTCATGCGCAGCCGGGTCTTGCCGGCTCTGACCCGACCGGTCACCCGGGCGCCCCGCACGGTGCTGTCGCTGGCCAGCTCGTCGCTTTTGCGAACGCTCAGCACCAAGCCCCGGCCGAGCTGCGCGTAGCTGTCGCCGAGCTGCAGCTCCACGTCCCGGGTGGTGTAGCCCACGTAGTACTTCGCCGGGTAGAGCCAGTTGATGTAGCGGTTCGAGAGCTCGGCGCCCGCCTCCTGGAACTTCTGACGGAAGAAGGTCGGTCGCGGGATGCCGCCCGGCGGATTGCCGCGTTCTTCGGTCAAGTCCAGGGCGATCTGCTCCGGGAAAGGCGAGCGGTAGAACCAGGCGTTGTCCAAGCGGACGCCAGCGGTCCATTTGCCCCAGCTGCCCTGGACGTTGAGGCGGTTGTACCAAACGCCCCAGTCGTCGTTGGCGCGGGTATTGACCTGGTTGGGCTTCGAGTCGCGATTGTCGACGTTGTAGACGACGCTGGTGGCGTTGGTGATGTCGAGCTGCACTGCATCGTCGCCGAGGGTGCCGGCGTCGAAAGCCCAGGCTGGGGCCGTCAGGCAGAGCAAGGCTCCTGTTGGAGCCAGCGTTAGCAGGCGGCGACTCATGCGATTGCGACGGCGTTAGCGTTTGGCCAGCTCGGATTCGATGAAGGGCCACATGACGGTGGCCTGATCACCGATGAACTTCTCTATCACCGTCATGGTGCGCGTTTCCACGATGATGTTGAGGGGAGCGTTTTCCGCAGAGCCGAAGCGGCCCATCTGGTACTCGGGATCGAGGCCCATGGGATGGCGGGATTCGAAGGACTGGGTCCAGGCTACGAGATGCTCGACCTTGGCCGGGTCGCTCTTGGCGTCTTGGAACAAGAGACTGATGATGGTGAGCCCTTTCGGATTCAGGTCGTCGTGGTGCTCGTTGAGGGAGGGCTTGTTCTGGCTGCCGCCGTGCTCGGCCTTGCAGGCGCCACACCACACCGCGGATGTGTTCAAGAGCAGGAGCTTGTTGCCCTTGGTGCCGTCGGGATCGTGGAAGTCGGCGAAGGAGAGTGGCGCAAACGCGGCCGGATCATAGTTCGCTGCGGCAGGGTCGAGCCAGGACGAGGCGAAGGTGAAGTTCTCGATCGTGTCGCCCTTCTCACTGCCGTACGGCCCCGCGGGGTAGTTGCCGGCCGTGCCGGCGCCCCCAGCGGGTTGCTTCAAGTCCTCGGGAATGTCGGGACGATTGGTGCCGCAGGCGGGCAGCGCCCAAAGACAAATGAGGACTAGGGAGAGGTAGTTCATGGCTTCTTGCGAATGCCGAAGGTCCCGAGCATGGGAATGCCTTGGTCGGCGACGGTTTCGATGCTGGAGCCGTCCCCGGAAACCGTGGCGTCGCTGACCTTGCCCCAGCCGCCATAGGGCGCCCAGGACTCCTCGGTGTCCACACCGTGGATCCAGATCTCGACGGCGGCGCCCGCGGCGTAGCCGTAGTTGTTGGGGAAGAGCATGGTCGCGTGCGGACAGAAGTCCGTGTCCACCGGAGTGGTGGCGACCAGGCCGTCGAAGTTCAGGGACTTGTCGACGACTTCCGGCGCCTTGGCCATGGGAATGTCCACGACCCGGTAGCGCTTCTCTTCGGCGGTGATGAAGTCCGGCTCGAAGGAGATCTTGGTGTTGGCGGCCAAACGCAGCGTCACGCCCGCGCTGACCATGTCCGCGCCCGCGTTGATGTCCTGACCCTGAGAGAAGTCGGGGAACTTTGCGGTTACCTGAGTGCCGACGTCGACCGTGGTCGAGCCCGGCGGCGTGAGCAACGCGAACTTCGCGTAGTTCAGGCCGATGGCGTACTTGAAGGCGGGCTTTTGCATGTCCTGTCCGACCGTGATGCCAGGTGTGCAGAGTTTGGTCTGCTTGTCGCAGGTGACGACGGTGCCATCCTTGTCGGTGCTGCCGAAGATGCACAGGGAGAGTCCGCAAACCGTGGTGACGGTGTCGCCAACTGGATTGCCGTCCAGATCGACGAGCTTGCCGTTGAGGGAATCCACCTTCTGCGGCGTGACGTTGCCCTTGTAGCCGGGGCCGGGATCGCAGGTGGGCGTGCCAGCGCTTCCGCCTGCTCCGCCTGCGCCCGTTCCGCCGGTTGCTCCCACGCCGCTCGTGCCGCCGCCCCCGGTTGCGCCAACAGCGCCGGTACCGCCGCCGCTGCCACCGCTGCCACTGTCGGAGCTACATGCCGGCGCTGCGGCCGCCAAACCAAAGAAACCGAATGCTAACAAGTAGTTACGAAGCGAAGCCATGATGAGTCCTCTGTGTGGGTCAGGAGCCGCTAGCAGCTGAAATTCCTTCCACACTGCCGCCCAGGCGGCAAGCGTGCCGCCTTTGTGGGGATCGACACGCTCGGGTACGGGTTTTTGCGGTCTCGGGTTTCAGGGCCCTGGGTAGCGTACCATTAGCAAGGCGATGAGCGAGGCGGGATCGGGCGCGAAAGCGCGAGTGCAGCTCCGGACGGTGCGTGCGCGGGAGGCATTCGTGGACAAGCATCTGGGTGCCGAGGCACTGGAACGCTACCGCGCCACTGTGACGCCACCGCTGCGAGCACTCTTCGCGGCGACTGCCGACCCGCCCGGTGGCTGGGTGGACTTCGAGCACTTCATCGAGGCCAACGTCGTCGCGGACCAGCTCTTTGGCCGTGGGGACTTGGAGCTGGCCTGGGAAATCGGTCGCTTCGCGGCGACCCACAATTTGGGTGTGTGGAAGAGCATGTTCATGCGCCACATGCGTCCATCCACGTTCATCGGGATCGCCGCAGGTCTGTGGGGCTCCCACTACGACGGTGGCAAGCTGATGTCCCGCTCGCACGGTAGGAACGGACTGTACGTGACGATCTCAGATTTTCCGACGCCTCACCGCTCCCATTGTCTATCTGTTGCCGGCTGGGTCATGGGGTCCTTGGAGATGGGACCACGCAGCGAGATCTCGGTCGAAGAGACCAACTGCCGAATCATGGGCGGGCCGAACTGCGAGTTCTTGATTCAGTGGGCGGACTGACGCTCGGCGCTTGCGCGTCGTCAATGAAAGCGCCGGCTGTGCCTAGAACAGGACGCCCATGTACCAGCGGAGGATTTGCGCCGTCGAGGTGTCAGCGGCGCCGCTGTCGCGCAGGTCGTCGATGATGCGGGTTTGCTCTTGGGGCTGATAGCCCAGGCCGCCGAGGGGGAAGAGCACGCCGTACTGAAGTGACGTGAAGAAGCCGCCCATCTTGTCGGGGTCGTCGTTCAGAGCGCCGTCCTTGGACTGGTAGTACAGCTGAAGGTTGAGTTCGATGCCCAGGTCTCGCTTGTGGCCCGGGGTCTGAACGAACTGACTGGCCCGCGACCAAATCGCAGCGAAGCCGCCACCGAAGCGCTGCCCGTTTTGGTTGCGCAGGAAGTCGTAGTCCACACTGGGGCGGAAGTAGTAGGTGCCTTGCACGCGGTTGAGCAAGTTGCGGTGCAGGATCAAGTCCACCTTGTAGTTCGGGTGGAACCGGAAGGTGGAAATCGTGCGGTCGCCCTGCTGGGGCTGCAAGCCGTCGAGGCCGGGTGAGAGCCCACCCGCGCCGGTCTGCGGTCCGAAGACATCGCCGTCCCCAGATGCCCAGCCGTGCATGAAGGCCAGCTTGAGTCGGTCCTCGACCAGCTTCTGCTCCAGTTCGAGGGCGTAGCCGTACTGGCGGATCTTCCAGCCGTTGTCACCGTTCTGATTGACGAAGTCGCTGCTGCCCGGCTCGGCGCGCAGGTTCTCGATGGAACCTTGAATCGTGACGGCTTCCATCTCGAAGCGGAACTTCTTGTACAGTAGCTGCAGCCAGATATCCGGGATCCACGCGGAGGCTCCCCGGCGCACAAAACCGTTGGAAACATCGCCGGAAGTGCAGCCAATGGCGGCTGCGCCGTTGTTGCAGCCTCCGCTCTGGTCGTTGGCGAGCAGCTGGCGGCGATGCACGACGTAGGCGCCGCCGTTGAGGACTACCTTGCCCTTGGCCAAGGCGAGCTTGGTCAGCTCCGGGTTCTTGCGGCGGGTGACCGCGAAGACATACTGGTCGACGTCGTCGAGCTGTCCAAGATCGTAGGCCTGGCCCTGGGGCAGTTTCTGGTTCTCGCTGGTGGCACCTTCGTTGGCGAAGTCCCACGCACCGGCGAAGTAGATGTCCAGGCTCTTGATGCCGGTGACGAACAAGATGCGGTCGGCGGTCGTCTGGTAGTCGTCGTCGTGCCCGTCGCCGGAGTTTGCGAGCAGACCCAAGCCCCAGTGGCTGGGCATGCGACCGAAGCGCAACTGGCCGACGGGGGTCAGGTATTCTGCCCAGACGCGCTTGACCCGAACGCTGTCCTTGAGGCTGTTGTCTCCAGCGCTGGGTGGTGACTGAGTGGAGTCGAACGCGCCTAGCGGCGCATAGCCCGAGCGCTTGTTCACGGCGTAGCCGCCAACATCTGCGGGGCTATTTGCGTAGCCTTCCGGGGTCGACCCGAGCACCAGATTGTCGAGCAGATCGATCTGGCTCATCACCCGCAAGTTGTCCGAGATGTGCAACTCCGGATTGAGCCTAAAGCGGATGTTCGCGCCCGCTTGAGTCTTGTTTTTGCAGGGGAACAGCCCCTGAGCAGGATCGTCGCTGTCGCCCAGCTGAGCCTCATCGGCGGTGCACAGTGCGGGGCCGAAGGTGTTCTGGCGTCCGTTGTAGTGATTGTCCGCGGGCATGGGCCACAGCGCGCGGTTCGGCTCGTCGATACGACCGAGAGAGAAGTTGTGGAACAGCTCAGCGCGCAAGCGGAAGTAACCGTGGATCTCGAAACTAGCACGGGCGTTGGACCACCATTGCTCCGCGTAGATCTGATCGGGATCCGTTTCGGCCTTCTTCGCGTCTGGTCGATCTTTGCCTTGAGCTTTGAGTGCCTTTGTGTCCGTGCGGGGCTGCGGCCACATCGGCATTGGACCCAGGCCTGGCATTGCACCGGGAGTTGGCTTCGCGCTGGGGCCCTGCGGTCCCCGCGGTCGAGTTGGTGGCGGATCTGTGGGTGGGGTCCCGCGAGCGCCCGCGGGCGGTGGGTCCGCTGGTGGGGGATCGCTGGCGCCAGGTTTTGGCGCGGTACCAGGCTGCGTTCCCGGCGCGGCGGTCGTACCCGGTTTTGGCGCGGCGCCAGGCTTGGGCGCGGCGGGTTTCGGTACAGCGCCGGGCTCATCGTCGCCGGGCGGCGCCTTTGGCACAGGCTGTGCCAAAGCTAAGGAGGTGTCCGTCAAGAACGCGCTGAGCGCGAGCGAGATAATCGTCCGTTTGCACATTGCGGCCTGAAGCCTTGGTCGTTTGTCTCGCACGGCGGTGCAAATGCTGTCAAAGGAGTTCTTTCGTCACGGAGGGAGGCTGGCCGGGCTCAACGCGCAAAACGACGGGCCCCTGCAGGGATTGACCGTTGTGAGGCCGGATTATCCTGTTGGGCGGGCGGTGAATCATTGCTTGGCTGACGGTGGGGCGAGTCGTGCTGCGGGGCGAATGCGTTGTGTGTGGGCCGTCTTAGAACAGGACGCCCATGTACCAGCGTAGGATCTGAGCCGTCGAAGTGTCTGCGGCGCCGCTGTCGCGCAATTCGTCGATGATCCGGGTTTGCTCTTGGGGCTGATAGCCGAGGCCGCCAAGGGGGAAGAGTACGCCGTACTGAAGTGACGTGAAGAAGCCGCCCATCTTGTCGGGATCGTCGTTGAGGGCGCCGTCTTTGGACTGATAGTACAGCTGCAGATTGAGCTCGATGCCTAGGTCGCGCTTGTGGCCCGGCGTCTGGACGAATTGGCTAGCACGGGACCAAATGGCCGCGAAACCGCCACCAAAGCGCTGCCCGTTTTGGTTGCGTAGGAAGTCGTAGTCCACGCTGGGGCGGAAGTAGTAGGTGCCTTGCACGCGGTTGAGCAGATTGCGGTGCAGGATCAAGTCCACCTTGTAGTTGGGGTGGAACCGGAACGTGGAGATGGTGCGATCGCCTTGCTGCTGTTGAAGCCCGTCGAGGCCTGGAGACAGCCCGCCAGCGCCGGTCTGTGGGCCGAAGACATCGCCGTCTCCCGAAGCCCAGCCGTGCATGAAGGCCAGCTTGAGTCGGTCTTCGACGAGCTTCTGCTCCAGCTCGAGAGCGTAGCCGTACTGGCGGATCTTCCAGCCGTTGTCTCCGTTCTGGTTGACGAAGTCAGTGTTTCCGGGCACCACGCTCAGGTTTTCGATGGATCCTTGGATCGTGACGGCTTCGAGCTCGAAGCGGAACTTCTTATACAAGAGCTGCAGCCAGATATCCGGGATCCACGCCGAGGCTCCCCGACGCACGAAACCGCTCGAAACGTCGCCAGAGGTGCAGCCGATCGCGGCTGCGCCGCTGTTGCAGCCGCCGCGTTGGTCATTGGCCAAGAGCTGGCGACGATGCACGACGTAGGCGCCCCCGTTGAGCACAACCTGACCTTTGGCCAAGGCGAGCTTGGTCAGCTCTGGGTTCTTGCGGCGCGTGACCGCGAAGACGTATTGGTCAACGTCGTCGAGCTGCGCCAAGTCGTAGGCTTGACCTTGGGGCAGCTTCTGGTTTTCGCTCGTGGCACCTTCGTTGGCGAAGTCCCAGGCACCAGCGAAGTAGATGTCGAGGCTCTTGATGCCGGTGACGAACAGGATGCGGTCAGCGGTCGTCTGATAGTCGTCGTCGTGACCGTCACCGGAGTTGGCGAGCAGACCCAAGCCCCAGTGGCTGGGCATGCGACCAAAACGCAACTGCCCCACGGGCGTGAGGTACTCCGCCCACACACGCTTGACCCGCACGCTGTCTTTCAGGCTGTTGTCGCCAGCGCTCGGGGGCGACTGGGTGCTGTCGAAGGCGCCGAGGGGCGCGTAGCCGGAGCGCTTGTTCACGCCGTAGCCGCCCCCATCTGCCGGGCTATTCCCGTAGCCTTCGGGGGTGGAGCCGAGCACCAAGTTGTCAAGCAAGTCGATTTGGCTCATCACCCGCAAGTTGTCCGAGATGTGCAACTCCGGGTTGAGGCGAAAGCGGATGTTGGCGCCCGCCTGAGTCTTGTTCTTGCAGGGGAACAGCCCCTGAGCGGGATCATCGCTGTCGCCCACCTGGCCCTCGTCAGCCGTGCACAGAGTGGGGCCAAAGGCGTCCTGGCGTCCGTTGTAGTGGTTGTCCGCGGGCAATGGCCATAGAGGACGGTTCGGTAGGCCGGTACTGGTGAGCTGAGGCTCGTCGATGCGACCAAGCGAGAAGTTGTGGAACAATTCCGCCCGCAAGCGGAAGTAGCCGTGGATCTCGAAGATTGGGCGGGCGTGGGACCACCACTGCTCCGAGAAGACCCGATCTGGATCCGTCGCTGCTTTCTTCGCGTCCGGGCGATCGCGCCCCTGAGTCTTCAGGGCCTTGGTGTCCGTGCCGGGTTGCGGCCACATCGGCATGGGGCCGAGACCCGGCATCGCCCCGGGCTTGGGCTGCGCGCTCGGGCTACGCGGGCCCCGCGGGTGAGTGGGTGGTGGAGCCGCGGGTGGCGGATCCCCGGTGGCGGGCGGGTCGGCCGGTCGGGGCTTTGGTGGCGTTGTGGGTTGGGTGCCCGGTGCTGGTGCGGCTGGAGGTTTGGGTGCCGCGTCAGGTTTGGGTGCCCCGCCAGGTTCGGGTGCGCCGGGTTTGGGTGCTGCGTTGGGCTCTTCGGGGGCAGGCGGGGCCTTGGCCCCAGGCTGGGCCAGCGCAGCTGAGTTGTTTGCCAAGAACGCGCCGAGCGCGACCGAGATAATCGTCCGTTTGTGCATCGCGGTCCCGGGCTTTCGCTGGCTTGTCTCGCACGGGGGCGCAAATACTGTCAAAGGGGTTTTGTCCCCCGCCCGGGCGTCTGGCCCCCTCCCGGGAAAAATGCGTGATTTCCCAGGCCAGATCTCGGGCCGGCTAGGGGCCTCAGGACACGTAGGCCTTCATCACGTCGGTTCGAAGTCGCTTCGCGGTCGCCTCCGGCAGGGGCCGAGTCCCGCTCTCCGCCGGCGCCGCCACCCCGAGCTGAGAGATAGCCTGGGCGTTTTCGGCGAGCTTCTGCTGGGCGAGCCAGCCGCTCGACTCCGGCAGGTTCAGCGCGGAGCGGAACGCCTCACCCAACTCAATCGCCGAGCCGTAGCGGTGCATCGGGTCTTTGGCGAGGGCACGGGCGAATAGCAGATCCAATACTGCCGGCGCTTGGGGCACGAGGCTGGTCAGAGGAGGGGGAGTCTCCTCGACCTGGGCGGTACGCACCATGATCTCGTTGCGGCTCGGTGAGTCGAAGGGCGTGACCCCAGTGAGCATCTCGAAGAGCACGATGCCAGCACCATACAAGTCCGCGCGCGCGTCCAGGTCACGCCCAAGCACCTGTTCCGGAGCCATGTACGCGCCCGTCCCAGGAGCCATCCCGCCCGTGTTGCGGGCTGCGTCGGCCGGCAAGCGCGCAATTCCAAAGTCGGTGAGCTTGACCACACCATCTTTTCGAACGAGCACGTTGTTCGGTTTCACGTCCCTGTGAATGATGCCGAGAGAGTGGATTGCGGCGAGGGCGCCCAACAACTGCGAGAAGTAGTGCCAAGCGCGCATGAAGGGCATGCAGGGCAACCCGCCCGGTCGTGCGCGTGCAGCGTGGCGTTCGACGCTATCGTTCAACGCTTGGCCCTCCACCAACTCGATCACGAGGGCCAGGTGGCCAGCCTTCTGGTACAGCGTGAAGAAGTGCACGATGTTGGGATGACTGAGGCGCCCGAGCGCTTCGGCCTCGCCAAGAAAGAGTTTTCGGGCGCGCTCCCGGCTCTTGAGTAGCGGGTGCAGCACTTTCACCGCGACGGGATGCTCCGGGGTGCCGGCGCGCTCTCCATCCGGGTTGTAGTAGAGCCAGCCTCGGTAGACGACGCCCATACCGCCTTCGCCGATGCGCTCGCCCAAGACCACCTTGCCCCAGTCCAGGTCGAGTTCCGCGCCGGGTTCAATCCGAGCTTCCGCCACTCGCTTCAGCCCGCACAGCGGGCAGAATTGCGCCTGGTCTTCGATGACGTTTCGACACCCAGCGCAGACAGCCACGGGCCAACAATAGCGCGGAGCGAGGGATCCCCCCCAAAACCCTCAAACTGGCGCCGGGGTACGCGCTGCTGATGGCCGGGCTTTGCCGGCAAAAACCCGGGGCGAGGAGGTTGGCCGTTGCAAGCCCGTCGCCGCCTAGCCTAGCCTTGGCTTTACTCGTATTCAGTGGCGAAACTTGCCGCGGAGATCCGAGGGTGAATCGATGCTCCGACGTACGCTCCCCGTGCCCAGTTCCGTGTCTCGCCTCCTGCCTGCCCTGAGCGCCCTCGCACTCTTGATGGCGGCCTCTGGCCACTCTAGCGCGCAGGCAACGGACAAGGAGTTCTCCGTTCAGCGCTTCAACCCGGCACCGGGTCCGCGCAACTACTTCACCACCCGCGGAGTCCGCACGGACGGCAACATGGCCTGGAGTGCAGGTCTGTTCGCGAACTACGCGTGGAAGCCCTTCGTGGTGCGCAGCTGTCGGTCCGAAACGGACTGCGACGACCCGAACGCGAGCCGCCCGTCGGACGTCAAGGTCGTCGAGAACTTGGTGACGGCGGATCTGATGGGATCTCTCACCCCAATTCCACGTGTCCAGGTCGGACTGCGTGTTCCTCTCACTTTCGTCAAGGGCGAGGGCCTGGAGGAAGATGGCACGTCGCCCGAAGGAGGCCTCTCCGGATTCGGCATGGGTGACGCAGAGCTCGAGGGCAAGATGCGCCTCCATGGCGACGTCAAGGATCCCTTCGTGGTGGGCGGCGCACTATTTTTGACCGGTCCTTTGGGAAGAGCTACCGCCAAGAACAAGTTCATCGGTGACGCCTCGCCCACGGTCGGGCTTCGCGGGATTTTTGACGGTGAGCAAGGGCCGTTTTCGTTCGGTGGCAACCTGGCGGCCGTGTACCGCGGTGAGGGCCGCGTGGGTTCGACGACCCTGGGCCCGAGTTTCGCTATGGCGTTGCGGCGGGTTTCCGCGCCAGCCCGGTTCTGAGAATCGTGGTGGATGGTTTCGGCGCGACCAAATTCAGCGCAGCCAATGGCACTAATTCCCTTGAGGTCGATGGCGGCGTGCAGGTGTCCCCGCTGGACTCTCCAATCACGATCCACGCAGGCGCCGGCACGGGCCTGATCCAGGGCGTCGGTGTCCCGGCGGTGCGCGCCTTCCTGGGCGCGATGTTCGTGCAGGAACGTCAAGACCGGGATGGCGATGGGCTGTTCGACGACAAGGACCAATGCCCGACCGAAGCCGAAGACAAGGATGGCGTTCAAGACGACGATGGTTGCCCCGACTTGGACAATGACGGCGACACGATCAACGACAACGTCGACAAGTGTCCTGGCGAGCCCGAAGATCCGGACGGATTCGAGGACACGGATGGCTGCCCGGAGAAGGACAATGACGGCGACGGCGTGAACGACGACCGAGACGCTTGCCCCCTCAAAGCCGAGACCAAGAACGGATTCAAGGATGAGGATGGCTGCCCCGATGAGCCTGACAGGGACTCGGACGGCGTGCCCGACTCGAAGGACAAGTGCCCCGACGGACCCGAGGATACGGACGGCTTCAAAGACACGGATGGTTGCCCGGATCCGGACAACGACGAAGACGGTGTGCCCGACAATCAAGACGAGTGCATCGACCAGCCCGAAACCAAGAATGGGTTCGAGGATGAAGACGGTTGCCCCGACGAGGCCAAGGACAAGAAGAAGAGGTGATCATGCTTATCAAGCGTCGACTCATGGTCGCCGCAACGTTGTCGCTCGCGGCGGGGGTGGGCCCGGGATGCAGCGGCGGAGGTTTTTCACCCGGCGGCGCCGGAACTAGCGACGGGGAGCACGCCCTCGTCGGAACCAAGGCTCCGGACTTCAATTTGAAGGCGCAGCACGGCGGCGACTCGGCCAGTTTGGCCGCGGCGGCGGGCAAAGTCGTGATCGTGGACTTTTGGGCAACCTGGTGCGAGCCCTGCAAGGAGAGCTTCCCGCACTACCAATCCATGCTGGATCGCCATGGCGGGGACCTGGCTGTGATCGGGGTCAGCGTGGATGAAGAGCCGGCGGGCATCGCCAAGTTCGGCCAAGAGACGGGCGTGAACTTCCCCCTGGCATGGGACGATGGGCAGTCGGTTTCTCGCCAGTATTCGCCCTCTACGATGCCCACGAGCTTCGTCATCGACCGAAATGGCATCGTGCGTTACGTGCACGCTGGATTCCGTTCGGGAGACGAGGCCGAGTTGGAAGAGCGTGTCACCTCGCTGAAGTGAAGCAGCTGCCAGCTATTCAATTTTTTTTCTGGCGCTAGTGTGAGGCTTTGTAGGGAACGCACCCCCGTCGCGGCTGTCCCCAGGATTCGCTATCATTGAGGTGGTGCCGCACATCGCTACTCGACGTTTGCACCGCGTGCTCCTACTGCTGAGCTGCGCGGTCGCGCTGATCATCAGCTCAGCGTCCGCAGCGCCACGGCATGTCAACCGACTCGCCGAGCGTCTCGAGAACGGCGCGGACTTTCGCGTGCGTGTTCAGGCCGCTCTGGAGCTAGGCAAAACCAAGAGTAAAAGCGCCCGGCGCCCGCTGGAGGCAGCCCTGGACGATGGCAACGCAGCAGTTCGCGCAGCCTCCGCCGCAGCACTCAAAGTGTTGGGGGATCCCAAGGCGATCAAAGCACTGAAGCGTCACCGCAAGGATAAGTCGGCGGCGGTGCGTTCGCAGATCAAGTCGAGCATCAAGGCCCTGAAAAGCAAAGCATCGTCCACCCGTGACCGGCCGCGCATCTTGGTCAAGTTCGGTCGTATGCGAGACGCCCGGGGCGTTCGGTCCGGAATGCTGCGGGAAGTCGCCAAGGCGTCGCGCAAGCGATTCGGTGCGCTGCCTGGGATCCGCGTAATGGGATCCGAGCGCGATGCCAAGACGAAACGGCTGCCCGTGGTCATGGTCACCGGGCAGGTGCGCAGGCTCAAGACCTCCAGCCAGGGCAACAGCGTGGTTTACTCCGCCAAGGTCGAATACATGGTGCACCGCATGCCCGAGCAGGCCATCGCGGGCACGGTGAGTGGTTCTGCTTCGACCACTGCTTCGCGCAAAGAGGCGCGAAACCGCCGGCGCAGCAAGGAGTTGAAGCGCGCCGTGCTCTCTGCCGCCGTGGAGAGTGCCGTGCGTCGCGCACCCGAAGCCCTCGCCGCCGCGGCCCGCTGAACTTCGCAGGACTGGGACGGCCACCCCTTCGCGGCTCAGCGGCTGCCCACGTTGCGCGCGGCGGGCGCCCTGCGTGCTAGTCAGGTTTGTCGGTCGCGCGGCGGATGGTATGCGGGGGCTGCCTTGGCCAAGCCTCGCGTTCTCTTCGTCTCCAAGCCCATCGTGCCGCCTTTTCACGACGGCACGAAGTGCTTGGTGCGGGATGTCGCGTGTAACGTGCAGCGCGTAGCCCCCGTCGTGATGGCGATGCCCGGCGCCCCAGCGTTGCCTGGCAACACCGAGGTGGAACTTGCCAGCGTATACGCCAACGCCGGCAACTTTCGCCCCCGCGCTGGGGACAACGCCCGCGCGGCAACCTGGCTCGCACTCAAGAGCCGCGCGGACGTGTGGCACTTCGTTTTCGCTCCGAACCCCAAGTCGAGCGCAATGGGCCGCGCCCTGTCGCGACTGCGAGGCGTAAGAGTCGTGCAGACGATCGCGTCACCACCGCGAAGCTTCGAGTCCGCTCACCGCCTCTTGTTCGGCGACGTGATCGTCGCCCAGAGCCAGTGGACCCGGCGGTCAGCGCTTTCGGCCTTTGAGGCCGCGGGGCGACCTGCGCCTCGCATCGAAGTGATCCCGCCACCGGTTCCAAGGCAGCAGCCGCGGAGCGAACGGGCCCGCGCGGAGCTTCGACGCCAGCTCGAGATATCGCCGGACGCAAAGGTTTTCGTGTACCCAGGGGATTTGGAGGTCAGTGTTGGCGCCCGTACAGTCGCAGCTTCCGTGGCACAGCTGGCCAAGCTCATTCCTGAAGCGGTGTTCGTATTTGCGTATCGGGCCAAGACGCCGCGAGCGCGCCGGGTGGCCAGAGATCTGGCGGCAGAACTCGAGGGCTTGCCAGTGCGATTCAGCTGCGAGCTGCCCGACGTGCTGGTTCTGGTATCCGACTGTGAAGCCGTGCTTTTTCCCGTCGACGATCTGTGGGGCAAGGTGGACATTCCCATTGTGCTGCTCGAGGCCATGGACTTGGGCGTTCCGGTGATCGCGTTGGATCAGGGGCCGTTGAAGGACCTCGCGTCAGTGGAGAAGATTTCCGCGCCCAGCGCAGGGCCGCTGGTGGCCGCAGTGCAGCGACTGCAATCAACGGCACATCGCAGCGAGCTGGTGGCCGCGCAGCGCGCGGAGATCGACGCGCGACACCGAGCCGAAGTGATCGCCGCAAAGTACGAAGCGCTGTACTTGGAGTTGATCTGACCCCGGCTGGCGGATGGAGCAGGCGCGGGGAGACCGCTCCTTAGCGCGCATTTACATCGCACCAACGGCGTGAAACCGTCGGTTCCGATGAGCGTCGAACTCGAAACCCGCGGCTCGACTTTGGTCGTGACCATCAACCGCCCCGAGCGTCGCAACGCCGTCAACCGCCAGACCGCGGCGGAGTTGCGAGAGGCGTTTCTTGACTTCGTGAAGCAAGACGCCCTGAAGGTGCTGGTGTTGACCGGCGCCGGCGGTGCATTCTGTGCGGGCGCCGACTTGAAAGCTTTCGACAACGACGTCGACCACCCCGACGGCCCCATGGGCTTCACCCGCGCTCACTCGCCCAAACCGGTCATTGCGGCGATTGAGGGCTACTGCGTGGCCGGCGGACTAGAAATCGCGGCTCATGCCGATCTGCGTGTGGCCGCCCAATCCGCAAAGTTCGGCTGCCTCGAGCGCCGCTTCGGCGTGCCCCTCATCGACGGCGGCACTCAGCGCCTGCCCCGCATCGTAGGTCTAGGTCGCGCTCTCGACTTGATCCTCACTGGCCGATTGATCGACGCCGACGAAGCCGAACGCATCGGGCTAGTGAACAGAGTCGTGGCCGATGGCGAAGCCCTAACCCAGGCAGTGGCCCTGGCCGAGGAGATCGCCGCGTTCCCCTTTGGTTGCGTGTTGGCGGATCGAGATTCCGTCTACGCGGGCCTTGGCCAGTCGTTGGACGAGGGGCTTCGTGACGAAGGCGCCCGCGGCAAGGTGGTGCTGCAGGAAGCCGCACGGGGCGCCGCCGCGTTCGCCGGTGGCGCCGGGCGAAGTGCGGGAAAGCGCGACTAGGTTCGGCATCAAAAGGCTCGCACCGGGCGCAGGTGCTGCCACGTGGCCCCGCGCTAGAGTAGTGGCCCGCTGCCGCCACAGAGTCGCGACCCAAACCCAATCCCAAGACTAGGCGTGTTCCGGCTGCAGGCGACGGAAGTCGTCGGATAGATAGAACGACAGGAGCTGAGAGGCGCGGATCGCGAGGTCCTGATGCACCAGGACGCCGTGTTCGTCTCGGATCGCCAGCACAGGGTCGAGGCCCTCGGTCAGAATCTGTTCGAGCAGCGCGTGGAGATCGGCGCGTATCAAGAGCATCGCGCGTAATGCCGACACGGGATCGCCGCATGCGACTAGCCCGGCGCGATCTGCGGTCAGTTGCATCAGACGATGGGCTGCGACCAGCTGCTCGTTCAACGTCGACAGGCCCTCGGCGGGCTCCTTGCCTCGTCGTTTTGGTTTCGGCTCGATGAGCCCATGGCGCAGCGCAACGGCGCCACGCACGGTGCGGCGTATGGGGCCGATGGGAACCTGGTCGGTCACTTTGGCCACTTGGGAAATCAAGCGCACTCCCTTGAACAGCGGCAGCACGCCCAGAGCGAAGTCGAGTCCTTCTTTGCTCTTGCCGAGTGCGCCGGCCCAGACCTCACTCGAGGTCACGCGGCTGTGTCCGTAGCGCACATGGGCGACTTCTGTGGCCAAGGCGAAGCACAGCTCCGAAGCGGTCATGTGCGCGGGGTCTTTCTCGTCCAGATGACGCCCGCCCAGCAGCACGAAGGGAATGGGCCCCTCGTAGGAGCGCACCCCGACGCCTTTGCGGCCTCGGGAAATGTAGCCCTCGATGTTGGGAACACCCAGCAGACGTGCTGCCCGGCGCAAGGCCACGGCTGCGATGGGGTGGGCGCGCTCGGTCAGGGGTTCGACGTAGTCCCGAAGCACGGTCTGGTCCGGAATGGGCACCGCGGCGAGCATGGCCTGCAGGCGCCCCAGGATGTCGCTGCCGGCGCGAGCGGCCGGGTGGCGCAATGTCTTTTCGATTTCGCCGTCTTCCACTTGAGCCACGGCGTCGGTGATTTCCTGTTGCCGCGGGGCCAGGCCGTCCGTGGCGAGCACTCCCTGCACTCGGTTGGCGCGCAGGTTGAGATCGCCATCCACCGCAGCGACCAACGCATCGATCCGTTCCGGCACCAGAGGCTCGAGTACGGCCAATGCGGTTACCGCGGAGGAATCGTCGCCCTCGGCGGTGCGGGCGAGAAGCTCGAGCAGGCGAACTCGGTGGCGGGATGCGGCGCCCGCGGTGAGGTCGGCGTGGCTGGGCGGCAAGAGCTCGCTCTCGACGTCCATGGGCATCTCGTCCAACCGGCTCTGCAACAGCTCTCGCGCCTCGCTCTTTTCACCGGACTCAATCAGGTGTTCGGCGAAGGCGGCATCCGCCTCGGAGATATGAAAGTCGTCCTTGCGCAGTTCCAGCAGCCGGGAGTGGACTGCGCGATGCAACGCGAGGGCATGGGCCTCTGCGCCCGCCTGTCGCGCCCGCTGCAGCAGGGTGCGACCCGTTTCCGGTGACAGCTTCCACTCGGACCACAGACCCGCGAAGGCCTCGGGGCTGAGCTCGGGCTGAGCCAGATCCGGCAGGGCGGGGACTCGGGTGCCCATCTCGATGGCTAGGCTGGTTTCCAACACCCGGGCGCGCACGTCGCCCTTGGCGCTGCCGCGTGCCAGGAGCTCCAGGGCGGCTCGGTCACTGTTCTTGTCGCTGTGCGAGGAAAAGCAGAGGCGTGCGATTTCGAGCTCCCGCTCGAAGCCGGTCTTTCCCACCGCTTCCGCCAGTTCGGGAAAGTGCTCGGCGTTTAGTCGGGTGCTTCGGAACTTGAACGCGGCCGTGGTGATGCTCGCCCGGGAGCGATCGTCTTCCACGCGCAAAGTCGCCACGTCCAGGGCGTCGATGCGAGCGTCGCCGACGTCCAAGACGCATACCAGCGCGGCGCGGGACGTGGTCAGCATGAAGTGAGCGATGGCGTCCTCGGAGCCGCCAAGCACCTCGGAGGTTACGTCGAGGGTGAGATCGGTCTCCAAGAATGCCAACAGAGCGTCGTCCTCGTTCAGCTCGTGATTGACGAAGGCTTGCGTGACCTCGTCCATGGGCTCGACGAAACGCGAACTCGCGATGTGATGCGCGCCCGCAGAGGCGGAGTAGCGGGACAGACCGATTAGGCTGCGTGCGTTGGCGGCGGCGCCCATGGGAATGGTGAATTCGTGTCCATCCCAGCTCAGAGTGTCTCGAAGTCGCCCGCGGTTGATGCGCGCTAGATCCGACAGGGGCGTCGCGGTGCCCTGAGTGGCGCTCTCGGCTCCGGCCAGGAAGACCCCTCGGGTCGTGCGAAGGATGATGGGCCTGGTGCTACCGCCTTCCGGGAGCGGCAGGCTGCCGCCCAGGACGATCTGCTCCTCTATGCGTCCCAGTCCTTTCCGGCGCAGGAACTCGGAAATTGCGTCAGCCATGGCTTGGTCCTACGGCCTCGACAGGCCGATGCCGACCTGACGCTGTAGCGAGAAAGAGCGGGCGTCGCAACCGCGGCCTCCCCCGTCGCCGCGGGCCGAAGATTCGTGCTAAAGCACCGGCAAAATGAGCCGAACAGCCACAGAATTGCGTCGAGCGTTCCTCGAGTTTTTTCGTCAGCGGGAGCACGAACTCGTCGCCAGCGGCGCGCTCATCCCGCCGAACGACCCGAGTCTGATGTTCGCCAATGCGGGCATGGTGCAGTTCAAGGATGTGTTCACGGGTCGCGAGAAGCGTGGCTACAGCCGGGCGACCTCGAGCCAGAAGTGCATTCGCATCAGTGGCAAACACAACGATCTCGAGAACGTTGGCCCGTCGCCGCGGCATCATACCTTCTTCGAGATGCTGGGGAACTTCAGCTTCGGCGACTACTTCAAAGAAGAGGCTATCGTCTACGCCTGGGATTTCTTGATCAAAGAGCTTGGTCTAGATCCGAAGCGATTCATCTTCACGTACTTCAAGGGGCAGGACGAAGTGCCCGCGGACGAAGTCGCGCGAGATCTCTGGAAGAAGGTCACGGGCTTTGGTGACGACCGCATCTTGGGCCTGGGCATGGCGGACAACTTCTGGCAGATGGGCGACACCGGACCCTGCGGACCCTGCAGCGAGCTGCACTACTGCGTTGGCCCGGAGGTCGATCTCAGCAAGTTCGGACAAGAACAGACCGCTGAAGGTCACGGCTGGATGGAGGTCTGGAACTTGGTCTTCATGCAATTCGATCGCAGTCTCGTCGATGGCAAGGCGCGCATGACGGATCTGCCGGCGCCGAGCATTGATACCGGCGCGGGTCTCGAGCGCCTGTCCTGTATCGTGCAGGACAAGACGAGCAACTACGACGTGGACCTACTTCGGGAGCTCGTGTCCGTCGCGGAAGAGGCCTCCGGCAAGACCTATGGCGCCAGCATGGCGCCGGACGATGTCAGCATGCGGGTGATTGCGGATCATGCGCGCACGACGGCGTTTCTGATCGCCGAAGGTGTGCTGCCGGATCGCACCCGGCGGGAGTACGTGCTTCGGCGAGTGATGCGGCGCGCGATCCGGCATGGGCACCGCTTGGGCATCGACCGGCCCTTCTTGCACGACGTTGCCAATCGAGTCGTCGACGTCATGGGTGAGCACTACCCGGACCTCGTCGAGCATCGAGACTCGATCCGAAGCGTGGCGGAGGCCGAGGAGATCGGCTTCCGTCAAACCATCGAGCGGGGGCTACATCTACTCGAGGAGCGCTTCTCGGCCATGCAGAGCGCGAGCAAGACGACCCTGGACGGCCGCGATGCCTTCCAGCTCTACGACACTTACGGCTTTCCTCTGGACCTCACCGAGGTGATCTGTCGCGAGCGCGGCTTTTCCGTCGATGAGGCTGGGTACAAAGAGGCTCTGGCCGAGGCGCGAAAGCGCAGTGAGTTCAAGGGCATGGAGGTAGCCGTCGAGGGCGTGTATCGCGAAGCCCTGCAGCTGGTGCCCGGACAAAACGTGCCCTTCACGGGTTACGAGCGCGAGACCGACGAGAGCAAGGTCGTTGCCATCGTTTCAGAGGGCAAGCTGGTCGAGAGTGCCGCGCCAGGGGCGAACGTGGAGATCGTGACTGAGCGCACGCCGTTCTATGGCGAAGCGGGTGGCCAGGTCGGTGACGAGGGTGTCATCAAGCTCCCCGAAGGCTCCGTTCGCGTAGTGGATACCGCCAAGCCTCTGCCCGGGCTCACGGTGCACCGAGGCAGCGTCGAAGGCGGCAGCGTCAAGATCGGGCAGACCGCGACCCTCGAAATTGACGTGCAGCGGCGTGAGGCCATTCGCAAGAACCACTCGGTCACCCATCTGTTGCATTGGGCTTTGCGCGAAGTGATCGGCAAGCACGCCCAGCAAAAGGGCTCATTGGTCGGGCCTGAGCGGCTGCGCTTTGACTTCACTCATACCAGCGCGCTCAGTGCGGATGAGGTCGCGAAGATTGAGCAGCTGGTGAATGCTCGAGTGCTCCTGAATACGCCAGTGCAGACCGAGGTGCTCAGCATGGAGCAGGCGCGCAAGCGCGGCGCAATGATGATCTTCGAAGAGAAGTACGGCGACACCGTGCGTCTGCTCACCATGGCGGAGTCCGTGGAGCTGTGCGGCGGAACCCACGCCCGTGCGACGGGCGACATCGGCTTGTTCAAGATCGTGAGTGAGGGTGGGATCGCGGCGGGCGTGCGCCGCATCGTGGCAGTGACCGGTGAGGGGGCTCTGAACTACGTGCGGAGCCTCGAGGGGCAACTCGCAGCGGCGGCCCAAGCGGCCAAAGCGACGCCGGCGCAGCTGGTCGACAAGATTGAGAAGCTCGTGGCCGAAGAGCGGGCTACTGCGAAGAAGCTCGAGGAGATGCAACGCAGGCTGCTCAGCGGTGGCGGTGGCTCTGGCCTGGACACGATGGTGGGCCAGGCTCGCGATGTGTCTGGCGTCAAGGTGCTGGGCATTCGCACCGAGGTGACGGATCGCGGCGCACTGCGTGAATTGGCAGAAAAGCTCCGGGACAAGCTGGGCGACAGCGTCGTCCTGGTGGGATCGGAGGCCGAAGGTAAGGCGCAGCTCGTGCTCACGGTGTCCAAGGGCATCACGGGTCGCTTCAAGGCTGGGGATCTGATCCGGCCCATCGCGACCATCGTTGGGGGCTCCGGCGGCGGGCGGCCGGACATGGCGCAGGCCGGCGGGACCGAGGTCGGCAAACTGGACGAAGCCATTGACGCCGTCTACGGCTGCGTCGGATCGCCCTGAGACTGCGGCAAGCCGCCGCGAAGTTCGGAAAAACCCCACATCACGGGTTCTGCAACCAACTGGATGTCGAAGCGCGCTTGCACGGCGTCGCGCACTTTGACAGCTAGCGCGAGGACGTCGTGAGTCGTTGCGCCAGCTCCTGCGACGAGGGCCAAGGCGTGTTTGTCCGAGACCTGCGCTGCGCCGAGTTGGGTGCCCCGTGCAAAGCCCGCGCGCTCGATCAACCAACCCGCGCTCAACTTGACGCTGCCATCGGCCTGGGGATAGCGAGGCATGCCGTCGGCGTCCGTGGCCCCCGCAGCAATGGACTCGGCCTTCGCTTCTGACACCACCGGGTTGACGAAGAAGGAACCGCAGCTTCGGCTGAGAGGGTCGTCGGGATCGACGACCATGCTCTTGCCGCGTCGCAACCCGAGTACCGCGTCGCGCACCTGCTGAAGCGTCGCCGACGTAGAGGCTTCACCGAGGGCGCGCTGCAATTCCGCGTAGCGAAGGCCTGGGGCGCCGCCGCGCGCTAGGCGAAACGTCACGGAAAGCACGACGTAGCGGTTGGGCTCTCGAGTCTTGAAGCGACTGGCGCGGTAGGCGAACTCACACTCGCGGCGACTGAGATCCACGACTTCGCTTTCCCGGCGGTCCCAGCAGCGGACGTTTTCGATGGTTTCGGACACATCCTGGCCATAGGCGCCGACGTTCTGGATCGGAGTTGCGCCCACTCGCCCGGGGATCCCGCTCAAACACTCCACCCCCGCGAGATTCTTTTCCACGGCGATTCGCGCGAAGCCATCCCAATTCTCGCCCGCCTGCACGTTTGCCAAAACGTGCTGCCCTTGGGCCACCCATTCGATTCCCTGCGTGCCTATCTCGACAACGAGTCCGGGAACGCCTTCATCGCTGACCACGACGTTGCTACCGCCGCCCAGAACGTGTACCGGCATGCCGCGCGCATCGGCGCGACTAACCGCGTCCGTGACGCTCTGGACGCTGGCGGCGAGCAAGAATTGCTCTGCGTTGCCACCGACACCGAGCGTCGTCTTGGGTGCCAAGGGGACGTGGCTGTCGTATTCCACCGGCCCCACGCTTAGCACGCGAAGCCCACGCTGCAGAAATTCGTAGTCGGAGCGTGTTCTTGGGGCACGCTGCCTGGAAGTCCGTCGTCTCTGAACTTCAGGTGGTGCGCTGGCGCGCTTTCGCCCGGCGAAGCCCGGGTTTGGGACGCAGCAGCGCGCGGATGCCGTCGGTGCGTGGAGCCGGCGCGCCGACGGCGAGTCGCTCGGAGCGCGCGTGTGCGTTTTCGAGCACTGCCGCGACCGTCTCGTCGAGGGCGGAGCTATCCCAAGTCAGGCCGCTCGCGACGATGCACTCGGCGAGGGTGCCAGCGCGATCGATGGCGGGCTGCTTCTGATCCAGCAGGATCATCGACTTGCCCTTCACGCGGCACAGGCCGCCAGCACCCCGAGTGGGCAGACGCATCGCGACCACGCGCACCTCGATGCCGAGGTTGCGAGCGAGCTTCGCGAGCTCGTCGACAAGCGCCCTTGGGTCCACCACCTGGACCAAATTCTAGCGCGCCCGGGGCGTCGACGCCCGTGACTCAATTTCCCTCAGCAATACGAGGCATTACGAAAGGCAGCTACCCCTGAGTCAAAGCGTCGGGCTAGGCTGCCGCCGCAATGCACCACTACCCGCTAGGTCGCGCGCGCGTCGAGTTCGTCGTTGGCGACATCACCCGCGCCGAGACGGCGGCGATTGCAAACGCTGCGAACTCGTTACTCATGGGAGGCGGTGGCGTGGACGGTGCAATTCATCGCGCAGCGGGGCCGGAGCTCTTGGGCGCTCTGCGAGAAATCAAACGCACGCTGCCCGGTGGTGTGCTCGAGACGGGTCGGGCCGTGCTGACCGAAGGTTTCGAGCTGCCGTCGAAGTGGGTCATTCACTGCGTGGGACCGATCTACAAGCAAGAAGGCGAGCGGGCGTCTGAACTTCTCGCGGGTTGTTACCGCTCCGCGCTGCAACTCTGTCGCGACGAAGGCATCGAATCTGTCGCGTTCCCATCCATCAGTACTGGCGTGTACGGCTACCCCGTGAGCGAAGCCGCACCCATCGCTCTGGAGGCGGTGCGCCGCTCCCTCAGCGAGCACGGACCGACCCTGTGCCAATTCATCCTATTCGACGACCAGACCCTCGAGGCCTACGTCGCAGCTGCAGAAAACACCTTAAAGAACGCCTGAAGCGACAACTTGTCGCGAGAATTCTTCCTGGCCGCGCAGGGTCATGGTATTTCCTCGTCGCCCGGGCGTCCGGCCGGCGGCGGGAGCGAAGCTTCCCCGGCGCGGATGTTGGCCCGGCAGAGACAACACAGGGTTGTCGGAAAACAGGAAGATGATGATTCATGACGTTCACAGAAGCTGCGGCGCAGGTCCTGCGCCTCGTAGGGAAACCCCTACACTATAAGGAGATCACGGACGTAGCGATCGAGAGGAACTTGCTGTCACATGTCGGGAAAAGTCCCGAGGTCACCATGGGTGCTCGCCTTGCGGCACTGGTGAAGAAGGCAGACAAGGATAACCCTCTGGTTCGGGTCAAGCCCGGCGTATTCGCTCTCCGCGAGTGGGATAAAAAGACGATCGACAAGGGGCTGAAGGACCGGACCCCGGCCATCGAGCTCGCCAGCCGCGCTGCAGAGACTGAAGCTGCGGCAGGGGAGGGAGCCAACGGGTCGAGTGTCGAAATTGCGTCCGCGCCCCTCGCATCTGCACCCATAGGATCTGCGCCAGCTGCATCGGAGCCCCAGGCTTCATCCAGTGGCGGTGAGGTTGTCGATTTCGCCGATGGCGATGAAGAACGGGTGGTCGACGAAGCGGAGCGAGAGCGCGCTGCGATTGCGGCGTCCGCCGCGGACCTGTTCGAAGCCGAAGAAGACGACGACGTGCCGATTCTTCAAGCGCCGCCTGCCCGCGCGGACAGCGCTGACGACGGCGATGAGGATGGCGATCGCGAAGGTGGCGCTCGCCGGGGTCGTCGTCGACGTCGTCGTCGGGGCCGAGACAAGGATCGGACCGAGGACAGGGCGGACGGTGGCATGCCGGGCTACACGGTGTCGGACGCTGCCTTTGAGGACAACGTCGACGCCAAGCTCGACGCGCTGCGAGATGATACCGGGCCACTGGAGGATCTCACCGGCAAGCCCCTGGCTGACGCGTTGGAACGCCTGCTTTCGGGTCAAGATCGCAACAACGGTACGACCAGTACTCAGCGTCTCGCCGAAGCCGCGTGCCGCAAGGGCCGAGGCTCCGAGGCGTCCTTTCTCGCGGCCGCGATGCTGGCTGCGGCCCGGGCGGACAACCTCCGTCGGGGCGCGGAAAGCCGTCGGCTTCGCTTCCGGATCTCCGGGCAGCGAGTAGGCCTGACTGAATGGGCCATGGACGGGGAGTTGCTCCGCATCGAAAAGGATCTGGAACAACTGGTGGTGCGGCATCGAGAGGCCTCCCGCAAGCTTCTTGCTCGCAAGATCTCCGATTTGCCTCAGCGAGCGCTTTCGGAGCTCATCATCACGCTCTTGGAGCGCATCGGGATCTCCGGGCTTTCCGCAATCAAGCGCACTGGCGTACCCGCGTCGGAGCTGCACCTATCCGGCGTGACGGTCGGCGCAGGTGCTGGCGTGCCGACGGCCATCGTGGTGCGACGGGATGGGCGCGAAATCGGCCGTGAGCGTGTACTGGAGCTGCGAGGCGCCTTGCATCACTACGGTCCGGCGGCAGCGGGAATGCTGATCACCACGGGCCAGGCTCTGAGCGGCGCGCGGGAAGAAGCGCAAGCGTCGGGGGCCGCGCCGGTCACTCTGGTTGACGGCGGCACCCTCGCGAAGTGGTGTGAAAGCCACGGTGTGGGCGTGACCAACCACGTGGTCCGCCTGGGCGTGCCGGATCTCGAGCTGTTCGACGCGCTCAGGTCCGGATGACCTATCCCGTCGCCCCGCGCGCTGGCGTCGCCCGCCGATCCCGCCTCCGCGCGGGCGCGGCACGCCTCTGCCAGGGCGCGTTTGGCCTTGCCTTGCTCATGGGCTGCACGCGCCCACCACCGCCGTCTCAGTTTCCTACGGCGGATGCTGCGCTCGATCGCATGCACGAGAGCTACGCTTGCAGTCGCGGCATCCAGGGTGAGGCCAAGATCGACTACTTTGGCGACGAGGGACGGGTGCGTGGCAACGTTCTGTACAAGTCGATGCTGGTCGATGACCTGCGCTTCGATGTCTTCAGCCCCTTTGGAGTGACCATCTCCACGTTGACCAGTGATGGCGAGAGCTTCGCGCTCTACGACTTGCAGCAGAAGACCTTCTTCTCGGGGCCTGCCAATACCTGCAACGTCGCGCGCTTCACCCGGGTTCCTGTGCCGCCCCATGCCCTAGCGCAAATGCTGAGGGGCGAGGCGCCGGTGCTGGTGCACACGCCACAGCAAGCGAAGATCGTCTGGGAGTCCGGGCGTTACGTGGTGCGCATCCAGAGCAAGCACCAGGCAACGCAGGAGATCCATCTGGAGCCACGCGACCAGGATTGGCTCAAGCCCTGGAATCAACAGCTCGTTCGCGTGCTCGAAGTGAGCGTGACCCAGCAAGGCATCGACCTGTATCGGGCGGAGCTTGCTGATCACGAGCCGGCGCAGAGCTCGAAGGGTTGGGAAGATCCCGATGGCCTGGGCCCCGGCGTGCCACCCAGCGGACCGGCGTGTCAGGCCGAAGTTCCGCGGCGAATGCGCTTGGAAGTGCCCGACACGGATCAGGATTTGATCCTGCGGGTCAAGGAAGCGACCCACAATCCACCGATATTGCCCGGCACTTTCCGCCAGTCCCCGCGAGCCGGAGTTCGAGTGCGCTATTCCGCATGCAGCGACGGCGAGCTATGATGCACGGGTGACTGCCCGGGGGAAACGACCGAAGAAGAAGGCGAGAGCGTCGGCCGCCCGCCCCCGGGTCGTCAAAGAGCGGCCCAGCTACCGCCCCACGCCCACCGGCGAGCTGCCGCGCTACGCAGGTGTGCCGACGTTCTTGCGGCTGCCCGTCGTGCGCAGCCTCGGCGAGGTGCCAGACGTCGACGTGCTGCTGACGGGCGTGCCCTTCGATGGGGGAACCAGCTACCGCCCGGGCGCGAGGCTCGCGCCGCGCGCGGTGCGGGAAGCGTCGTCACTCGCGCGAGGGTTTTCGACGGCGCTCGGCATCGACATCTACGAAGAACTCGCCGTTGCGGACGGCGCGGATCTGGCGGTGCCGCCCGCGAACGTGGACGGCGCTTTGAAGATCGTCGAAGAGCGCGCTAGCGCCATCGCGCGTTCGGGCGTCGTCGGTGGCTTCATCGGCGGCGACCAGACCGTGACTCTGGGGGCGCTGCGCGGCATTCATCGGGCCAAGCTCCGGCCGGTGTCGTTTCTGCACATCGACGCGCACCCGAACACCGCGCCTGCGGCGTGGGGGCAGGACGCCCATCACGGCAGCGTCGTGCGGCTCGCAACCGAGGAAGGCTTGATCCGGCCGGACTGGACGTTGCAGTTGGGCGTGCGAGGTCCGTTTTCGAGTTCGGGCGACCTCGCGTTCTCTCTGTCGCACGGATTCGAGATCGTGAACGTGGATGAGGTGAAGTGGGACCTGCACGCCGCGGTGAGCCAGGTCCGGAAGCTCGTCCGGCACGGGCCCCTCTACGTCAGCGTGGACGTTGCGGCCCTGGACCCCGCCTTCGCCCCCGGTACCGGGATCCCCTTGCCCGGTGGCATGAATACCTGGGAGCTGCAGCAAATGCTGCGCGCGCTGGTGGGTGCGGAAATCATCGGCTTTGATGTCGTGGAGATCTGCCCGCCCTACGACCACCACAACCTCACTGCGCTGATTGGCGTGACCGTTATCCAGGAGATCTTGAGCGCCATCGCCGACACCCGTCGCAGCGCGCGCCCCGCGCCGTCCACGAAGGAAAGCGCACGCCGCGGCGGTCGCATCTCTGCGTGAGCAGGGAGCGAGAAATAGCACCCGACCCAAAACCCATACGGCGTGCGCGTCAGCGGTTGGGTCTCGCGAGCACACCGCGCTCGGCGTAACACTGCTTTCCCTCTTGATTGGGTTTGGGGTCGGGTGCACTCCCTCGCTCATTGGCGACGCGCAGAAGCGCCTCGAGGAAAGGCTCCGTCAAGCCGAGCGCAGTCCCGCGTGATGCAAGCGCCGCTGAGCACTCAGTCAGCCAGCGCGCTGGCAATGAGCGCTGGCGAGTCGGAGATGATCGTGTCGATGCCCCAGTCGGCCAGCTGGCGCGCGCGCGCTGGGTCGTTCACCGTCCAGGTGCCCACGAAGCTGGCTCGCCGCCGATAGCGACCCAAGCTGCTTTGGTTCAACAGCGAAGCTTGGGGGTGCACGCCCGCGGCGCCGGTCAGTCTCAGTCCGGGTGCGAAGCGCAAGACCCGCTGTTTGTCGTGCACGAGCCAAGCGCACGCCACCTCGGGCAGCCTCAGGCTCAACCCGAGCACCAGGCGCGGATCGAAGGATGACAGTACGAAGCGTTCGGGAGCGTCACTGACGCGGGCGATGGCCGCCGCGACCCCCTGCATCAAGCGACGCCGGTCCGAGACGTCGTGCTTGAGCTCGATGTTGAGCCGCTGGTCGTGGCGACGGCTCCACTCCAAGGCGTCCGCAAGGCTCGGGATCAGCTCGCCGTGCTCCAGCTGCAGCCGGCGGAGTTCGCCCGTGGGAACCGTCTCGACTTGCCGCCGGTCGCGCTTGCCGGTGACCCGGAGCAGATCGAGATCGTGCAGGACGATGAGCCCGCCGTCCGAGTCTAGGCGAACGTCGAGCTCGACGCCGACGGCGCCCTCTTCTCGCGCCAGCTCGAACGCTGCGAGCGTGTTTTCCGTCACGCCGGGTCGACGCACGCCGCGGTGGCCGAGCAAGAGGGGCCTGTCGGATGGGCCTCGCCGCCAGGATTGCACTCCATAAGGCTGCATCGTGCTGCCCGCGGCGGGGGAGGGACGCTTAGCTCGCGAGCTCCCGCGCGATTTCCTTCGCGACGGTTCGCGCCCGATCCAGCTCCGAGGCTTTGAAGGAAATCCCGCCCACGACGGGGTGACCTCCGCCGCCGTGGCGAGCGCAAATCGCGCTGATGTCGGTATCCAGGGGCTCGCCGCACCATGGGTTGTAGCCCACGCTGATCTTCGCGCCGTTTCTGAGCAGGCCGACGATAACCGAGTACATGGAGTCGGGATAGAGCGCGTAGGTGACGAACTTGCTGACCAAGTCCAACACGCCGCCGGTCAGATCGACGTAGACCACTCGACCCAGCTTCTCGCCACGGTCTCGCACCTTCTGAATGAAGCCCTCATGCTTCTTGCCCAGCGGAGAGTAGCGCTCTTCCACGTAGCGACTGGTTGCGACTTCCATCAATGGGCGCTCCAGCAGCTCTGGGACGAGGCGGGAAAGGAACTTGTCGTCGCCGTAGTGTTCGACGACGCTGACCAAGCGCTTCACCGGATCGTTTCGGTTGATGGCCTGTTCCGCGCTGCTGAAACGCGCGGAGTCGACGATGTCCGCCCACTCGACCAGCTCTTGCAGCTCTGGCGCTTCGACACCGTAGCGCGCCTTGGCAACGTCCCGCACGAGCTTGGTACAGGACGAGTAGTCCGCGTCGAAGAAGAAGGGCCGCTCTTCGCTGCGTTGCTCGAACACTCCGGCGTCGGCGTCGGTCGCGAACGCCGTGCGATGGTGATCGAAGTACCAACTCAGCCGCTCGGATGGGCTGAAGCGGAAGTCGAGGATGGCGTTGTCGTCGCCGTCGAGCAGCCGCTCGTCCGGAGTCGATTGAGCCGTGCCATATCCACAGGCCCGATAGCGGAAAGTTGCCGGCCCTTTGAGCGTGCGAAAAAGGTGCGTGAACAACACAGCACTGGACAGGCCGTCAAAACAGTGGCCATGAGTTGCAACGACGACGCTCACGTTACGTCTCATTAGCACAGGGCCAGCGCGGTGCGATAATGTAGGTATATGGAATCCGATGTGGGTCCGTGATAAGTTGGGGAAAAGTTCCTATGTATAAGATATCATTGGTTTTAGTCGCCGGAGCCCTCGCGGCTGTTAGCTGCAAAAAGAAGGATCAGCCCCCTCAGGACGCCCAAGGATTCCAGCAGGGGCAGAGCGGGCCGGGCACGAACCCGGGACCGGCCGGCACCGGTGGCGGACCCATGGCCGGCTCGCCCGAGGGTGGCGCTGCGGCCCCCGCTGGGGGCGGAGTGGCGCCTCTGGGGACCATCGTCGGCGACCCAGCCACGCTGCAGAACATCCTCTCGGGCGCCCTCGCCGGCGGCGCGGCCACCCTGGGTGGCGTGAGCGCCGACCAACAAGTTGCGGCCGGCATCAAGATGAAGGCCGGCACGGATGCCAAAGGCATGCAGCCCGATGGCCCCTTGATGAGCGCCAAGCTGCAGCAGGATGGTCACGCCCAGGCCACCCTCACACTTCAACCCAACGCTTGCTACTCCGTCGTCGGTTTCGCCGGTTTCGGCGTGTTCCGCTTCCAAATCAACCTAATCACGGCTCCTCCGGCACCGCCCCAGGTGCTGGCTCAGAGCGCCGCGGACAGCCCGGCGCCCACCGTGGGGCCCAACGAGAAGTGCATTCGCAACCCGTACCCCACGCCCATGGTCGTGACCGTAGACATGCACGTGGTGCAGGGGCAGGGTAGCGTTGCCGCTCAGGCGTACAAGAAATGACCATGAAGATCACTCCTCGAATTCGCATGTGGATCCTGTCCTCTGGACTGCTCGTTGGCGGCGTAGCCGTTGCCCAGGCGTGCAAGAAGAAGGACGAACCGATTCAGTACCCACCTCCGACCCAGCCGGAAGCGGGGCCCCCGCCGACCGCAACCACTCCGCCGCCTCCGCCCACGGCGACGTCGCCACTGCCTGGGGATGGCGGGCCCGTTGCATTCGATGAACCCACGAAGGCGATTCTGGAAGAGGTCATCAACCGCAAGGCCAAGAAGGACGCGCGCTTCATGAAGAAGGAGGGCACGATCTTCGGCGCCTCTCTGACCGAGGGCAGCCAGTTCGAGCACACCATCATGCTCAACCCGGGCAAGTGCTACACGGTCATCGCCGTCGGTGGAGCCGGGGTCGAAGAGGTCGATCTCGAGATCCAGGCGAAAGCGCCGATCCCCGGTTTGCCCAGCGCAACCATCGCCGTCGACAACTCCGGTGGTCGCGAAGCCAAGATCAAACCCTGCTGGAAGAACGTCTTCCCCGCCGGGTTCCCGGCTTCGGTGGTGTTGAAGGCCCGGCGCGGCACAGGCGCCATCGGCGCGCAGCTGTACGTGAAGTAGCGCAGCACGACCCACTACGTGAAGTAGCGCCGCGCTTGCCACGGGTGAGAAGTGGCACAAGCCACGCAACCGGTGGCGACTCGGGCCGATGGGGCTGGCGTGACCGCCCGACTGCTCACGGGTCCGCTGCTGCCTCCGCGTCTTGCTGACTTGGAGGAGCCGCCGAAGACGCTCTACTTGCGTGGCCAACTGCCGCGAGGCGCGGGCGTTGCCATTGTCGGCACGCGACATCCGACCGAGCCCGCGCGACGCTACGCACGCGAGCTCGCCCGTACGCTCGCACGACAGGGCGTGTGCATTTGGAGCGGTGGCGCCGAGGGGATCGATACGGCGGCGCACGAAGGCGCCCTCGACGTTGGGGGCACGACCGTCGTCGTCGCACCTGCGGGATGGGAGCGGCCATTTCCAGACACCAATCGTCGCCTGTTCGAACGCGTCCTCGACGCGGGGGGCGCCTACCTCTCGGCGCTGCCCTGTGATCAGCCCGCAACCCAAGCTTCCTTCTTCCCTCGAAACGCGATCTTGATCGCCTTGGCTCAAGTCGTGGTGGTCGTTGAGGCCGGGTACCGCAGCGGAGCGCTGAATGCTGCCAAGTGGGCGCGCCGGCTGGGTCGCTCGCTACTTGTCGTGCCGTCGACGCCCTGGACTCCCGAAGGCGCGGGCTGCCTTGTGGAGCTGAAGCGCGGGGCGAAGCTGCTGGCCAACGAAAGGGATGTGATGCAGGAGCTGCGCAACGTACGCGCGCATCCGACGGCGCCCAGCCGCCCGTCGGTCCAGGGCAGCCTCGATCTGTCGGCCCGCGGGCCGGCCGTAGCGGCGACTCCGACAAGTCCTCGCCAGAGGGTCATCGCCGCGCTGGATGCTGGGGCGACGCATGCTGACGCAATCGTTCAAGAAACCGGCCTGACGGCCGCAGAAGTACAGGAGCTGATCTTGACACTGACGCTAGATGGGGTCTTAGCTCCCGACCCTAGCGGCGGTCTAAAATTCGTAAGCCGTCAATATCGTTGAATTTTGAGTCCGTGCCGGGTGATCCCGGACTTGCGCGGGCCCGCTTGCCGGCACATCAGTTGGTAGGAAGGAAACTGTAGGGGTCATGAGCAAAACGCTCGTCGTCGTCGAATCACCGGCCAAAGCCAAGACGATCAAGAAGTACCTGGGCAAGGGCTTCGAGGTCCTCGCAAGCAAGGGTCACGTGAAAGATCTGCCCAAGAAAATGGGCGTGGACGTCGAGCGCGGATTTGAAGAGACCTACGAGATCATCGAGACCAAGGCGAAGGTCCTGACTGAACTCAAGACTCATGCCAAGAAGGCCGACCGCCTCCTGCTCGCAACCGACCCCGATAGAGAAGGTGAGGCGATCGCCTACCACATCGCCCAAGAGCTCGAGCGCCCCAAGCTGGCCGTCGAGCGGGTCGAGTTTCACGAGATCACTAAGAAAGGTGTCGCCAAGGGACTCGCGACCCCCCGCGACCTCGACAACAATCTATACGCCGCCCAGCGCGCTCGCCGGGTGCTGGACCGCATCGTCGGCTACGACGTGTCGGCGCTGGTCTGGAGCAAGTTGGCGTTCGGGCTTTCCGCCGGACGGGTCCAGTCCGTTGCGCTGCGCTTGATCGTCGAGCGCGAACGTGAGATCGAGGCCTTCGTTCCCGACGAGTACTGGAACATCGGCGCGGCCCTGATGGGCAAGGCCAAGCGCCCCGTGAGCGCTCGGCTGTCGCGCATCGACGGCGAGAAGGTGACCGTCGAGAGTGCCGACCACGCCCACGGCATTCGCGACGACTTGAACACCGCGAAGTTCATGGTCGCGCAGGTCACCAAGCGCGTTCAGAAGCGCAACGCCCCGGCGCCCTACTCCACCAGCAAGCTGCAGCAAGACGCCACCAGCTACCTTCGATTCACGGCCAAGCGCACCATGACCGTCGCGCAGAAGCTGTATGAAGGTGTGGACCTCAAGAAAGACGGCGGCCCGGTCGGTCTCATCACTTACATGCGTACCGATAGCGTGCGGGTGAGCCCGGACGCCATCAACGAGGTGCGCGAGCACATTTCGGAGCGCTACGGCAACGAGCTCTTGCCGGCCAAGCCCAACACCTTCAAGAGCAAGAAGAATGCTCAAGAGGCTCACGAGGCGATCCGCCCGACCAGCGTGGAGTTCACGCCGGAGGTCGTTAAGAAGCACCTCACCGAGGAGCAATTCAAGCTCTACAAGCTGATCTGGGACCGCTTCGTCGCATCCCAGATGGCCCCGGCGGTCTACGACCAAACCGCCATCGACATCGACGCCACCCCGGGCCGCAAGGACAAGCGCCACGACAGCTACCGCCTACGGGTTAGCGGCAAGGTGCTGAAGTTCGGCGGCTGGCTGACTCAGTACGGCAAGGGCGAGACCTTCGACGCCGGCGGCGGCCAGACCCTGGCCGGCGAAGACGAGACCACGCCGCGGGAAGAGGGCAGCGTTCCGCCACCCCCGCCGGGTGGCAAGAACGGCGCCGAGGTGGCCTTCAGCTTCGACTCCGAAGACGGCTTGCTGCCGGAGATGAACGAAAAGGAAGAGCTCGTTCTGGTCACGCCGCCCGGCGTCGTCACCGAGCAGAAGTTCACGCAGCCCCCGCCGCGTTACAACGAAGGTTCCCTGGTGCGGGAGTTGGAAAAGCGCGGCATCGGACGACCCAGCACCTACGCGGAGATCATCAGCAAGGTGCAGGCTCGGGACTACGTCGAAAAGCTCCCCGGGGGTCAGATGCAGGCCACGGAGCTCGGCAAGATCGTCGTGGATGGCTTGGTGTCCACCCATCTCGACTTCATGGACCCGAGCTTCACGGCAAAGATGGAGGAAGATCTGGACGAAGTGGAGGCGGGCAAGCTCGAGCGCGTGGCGCTCTTGACCCGCTTCTACAAGCGTTTTCGGGAAGTCCTCGATACCGCCAAGAAGGCCGAGCGCTGGGCTCCCCCGCCAGAACCCACCAAGTACAAATGCGACGATTGCGGCGCGGTCATGCTCAAGCGCTGGAGCAAGAACGGTTGGTTCCTCGGCTGCGAGAACTACCCCAAGTGCAAGTTCACTTGCGACATGGCCGAAGACGGCTCCCCCGCCAAGCCGGTGCTCACGGACATCGTGTGCGACAAGTGTGAACGCCAGATGGTCAAGAAGACCGGGCGTTACGGTGAGTTCCTCGCCTGCAGCGGCTACCCCGAGTGCAAGAACAGTCGTCCCGTGCCGCTAGGCGTGCCGTGCCCGAAGTGCGCAGGAGACATCGTGGAAGTTCGCGCCAAGAAGCGCGGCGGTAGAACCTTCTACGGCTGCATGAACTACCCGAAGTGCGACTTCAAACTGTGGCAGAAGCCGATCCCCGAGCCCTGCCCGCTGTGCAAGCACCCATTCCTCGTCTTCGGTGGCACCAAGAAGACGCCGAAGATCGTATGCGCCCGCGGCAAAGAGTGCGGCTACACCCGCGGCGTCGACGAGCCCAGCCCCCAGGCGGCAGCCAAAGAGGAGCGCAGCGAAAGCGCTCGGCCCCAGGCGAGCACCACGGACGCCCCGGCGCCCGCCACGACCTGAGTGGTGGCGCCGACGGTCACGATCATCGGCGCAGGCCTGGCCGGCTGCGAAGCAGCGCTGTCCCTGGCGTCCTGGGGGGTCGACGTTCGCTTGCTGGAGCAAAAGCCCCAGGCGAAAACCCCGGCCCAGAGCGCTGACGGCCTATGCGAGCTGGTGTGCAGCAATTCGTTTCGCGGCGCGGCGCTATCCAACGCCGTGGGCCTCTTGAAAGAAGAGATGCGGCGCTTGGGATCCCACGTGATCCGTGCGGCGGACCAGACTCGGGTTCCGGCGGGTGGCGCCCTCGCCGTCGATCGGGAGCGCTTTTCCGAGTTGATGACCCAGGGGATTGAAGCATCGCCGCGCATCGAGCGGGTGGTGCAAGAGGTCGAAGTCTTACCCGAGTCGCGCCCCCTGGTCGTGGCGACCGGGCCCCTGACGGGTGACGCTCTGGCTCGGGATCTGGCTTCGAAGATCGGCGCCGAGTCCCTGGCCTACTACGACGCCATCGCGCCCATCGTCAGCGCCGACAGCATCGATTGGAACAAGGTCTTCATCGCCTCGCGTTGGGACAAGGGCGACACCGAGGAGGAGAAGACGGCCTACGTGAACTGCCCTTTCGACGCCGATCAGTACAGCGCCTTCGTCGCCGAGATCTTGGCGGCGAAGAAAGTCGAGCCCAAGAGGTTTGAGAAGGTGCGCTACTTTGAAGGCTGCCTGCCCATCGAGGTCATGGCCGAGCGGGGCGAAAAGACCCTGGCCTTCGGACCGATGAAACCCGTCGGCTTGACGGATCCCCGCACCGGACGCTGGCCCAAGGCGGTGGTTCAGCTTCGAAAAGAAGACGCCGCAGGCACGGCCTACAATCTGGTTGGCTTTCAGAGCCGCATGACCTGGGGCGAGCAAGCGCGCATCCTGCGCATGATCCCCGGTCTCGAGAGCGCAGAGTTCTTGCGCTTCGGCGCGGTGCATCGCAACACCTTCGTCAACGCGCCGCGCTGCCTGGACTCGACCATGCGCCTGCGCACCGAGTCCGAGCTGTACTTGGCGGGGCAGATCACCGGAACCGAGGGATACGTCGAGAGCGCCGCGGGTGGCTGGCTCGTGGCTCACTTCATCCGCGAGCGCCTGCGCGGCGCAGAGCCCGTCTTGCCGCCAGCCACCACGGCCCACGGGGGGCTGTTGACCCAGCTTTCGCGCAACGAGAAGGACTACCAGCCCTCCAACATCACGTTTTCTCATCTCGAGCCCTGGGACGGCCCCCGCTTGAAGAAGCGCGCCAAGTACGAGGCCATGGCCGAGCGCGCACTAGAAGATCTTCAGAGCTGGATCGTCGAGCACGTCGGCAGCGCCGCGTAGCGGGCCACGCGGACTTGGGCAGGCCGGAGCCTTGGTCAAGGAACTGGCGCGCGGCGTTCACCGCAAAGCGAGGCCGCCCAGTGCTTCGGCCGGGCTCTCGCCGCAAAGCGAGGCCGCCCGATGCTTCGGCGCAGCGCTCAGATCAGCTCGCTGATGATGCCATCGGCTCGAAGCCAAGCCGCCAGCGCGATCCTCAGTCGCCCATCGGAGAGCACCAAGTCTCCGCGCCCGAGCCACTTGTCCCGGGCGCGGCGACGCGCTTCGGGCCAAGCGTCGACGCCGAGTTGCGCTGCCTGAGCGGTCACATCGACGCCCTCGCTCAATCGAAGCCCCAACATGATGCGCTCGGATAGTGCCGTGGCGGGCGAGATCAGATCCCACTCGCGAAGCAGCTTGTCCGAGCCAGCGTCGCACAGGTCGGCGTCGACCCAGGCGTCCGGTCGCATATACGCCTCGGCCGTGACCGTGTTGCGGTAGCGCTCGCGCCTTTCACCGATCGAAACCGTGCCCCAGGCGCCGACGCCGAGCCCCAGGTAGTCCTGCCCGCGCCAGTAGCCCAGATTGTGCTGCGCCTGCTCCCCCGGGCGCGCGTAGTTCGAGATTTCGTAATGCTCGAACTCGGCTGCAGTGAGCACCTGCTCCACGGCGAGGTAGCTCTCGGCGACGGCGTCTTCGCGCAGTAGGGGCAGTTTACCTTGGCGTTTCAGCTGTCCGAATTGGGTGCCCGGCTCGATGGTCAGGGCGTAGGCAGACAGATGGCTGAGGCCCTCGCTGAGCAGGCGCGTCGCCTCTTCGGCGGCGTTGTCGGGAGACTGCCCCTGAACGCCGAAGATCAGGTCAGCCGACAGCCGCGGGATCCCAGCCCGCACCGCCTCCTGCAGGGCGACGAGCGCTTCGTCCGGAGTGTGCCGCCGCCCCAGGAACTCGAGCCGATCCGCGTCCAGGCTCTGCACGCCAACGCTCAAGCGGTTGACGCCCTGGTCGAGCAAACGGCGAGCCGTGTCGTAGCTCAGGCTGGAGGGGTTGCACTCGACGGTCACCTCGACGGGCGCCCGAGGAGACCATTCCTCGATCGCCCGGAGCACCGAACCCAGCGCCGCAGGATCCCACAGCGAAGGAGTCCCACCCCCGAAGAAGACGGTGGTCACCGGGCGCCCGTCGAGCGCAGTGTGGCGCCGCTCGAACTCGGCGAGGACCGCCGCTGCGTAGTCATGATGCGGCAGTGTGCTGGGTTCACGCGCCACGCTCAGAAAGTCGCAGTAGGGGCACTTCCGTAAGCACCACGGGAAGTGCACATAGATGCCGATGTCGCCGGATCCCGGGGTTGGAGCGTCCACAGGCACCTGGCCGAGCATAGTACGGGGTTGGCGCCCGAGGCTTCACGCCAGGCTTTCGGGGCGGATTGCCAGGTTCGGCAGCGGCCCCGCTTTGCTGAGGACCTTCCGCGGTGTTACTTTCCATTACCCGCCGAAATTTCGGCGAAATTCCATGCTCGCAGCCGACGATCTCGTCACCCGCATCCAGTCCTATCAGCCCGCATCCGACGCCGATTTGATTCGGCGCGCCTACCACTACGCTGAGTGGGCGCACCGGGAGCAGATGCGGAAGAGCGGAGATCCGTACTTCATCCACCCGGTGAGCGTGGCTGCGATCATCGCCGAGCTGCGCCTCGATACCGCCAGTGTGTGCGCCGGCCTGCTCCACGACGTGGTCGAGGACACACCCAGCACCCTGGTCGACATCGAGCGTGACTTTGGCACCGAGATCGCAGAAATCGTCGATGGCGTCACCAAGCTCGGCAAGATCAACTTCACGAGCAAAGAAGATCGCCAGGCCGAGAGCTTCCGCAAGATGGTCGTGGCCATGGCCAAGGACCTGCGGGTGCTGCTGGTCAAGCTCTGCGACCGCCTCGACAACATGAGGACGCTGGAGCACATGAAGCCCGAGTCCCGGGAGCGGATCGCTCGGGAAACCTTGGAAATCTACGCTCCACTCGCGAATCGACTGGGCATTCAGCGCATCAAGAGCGAACTCGAAGACCTTTCCTTCACCCACCTGGACGCGGATGCCTACCGGGAAATCACCGGCAAGCTGTCCAAGACCAAGAAGGAACGCGAGCGCTACATCGAGGGCGTGTGCCGCACCATCACGTCGCGCTTGGCCGAAGCCGGTTTCGCCGCCGAAGTGACCGGGCGCGCGAAGCACATGTACTCCATCTACCGAAAGATGAAGGCCGCCCAGTGCGACTTCGAGCAGGTCTACGACGTGATCGCATTCCGCATTTGCGTGGAGAGCGTCAGCGACTGCTACGCCGTGCTGGGCGTGATCCACTCCCGCTGGACGCCGGTGCCAGGAAGATTCAAAGACTACGTGGCGCTACCGAAGCCCAATATGTACCAGTCTCTGCACACCACGGTGATTGGCCCGGGCCGGCAACGCATCGAGATCCAAATCCGCACCCACGACATGCATCGCGTGGCGGAACACGGCGTCGCCGCGCACTGGAAGTACAAAGAGCGCATCTCCGGTGGCGTCGACCCGCAAGAAGCCGACAAGTTCGGTTGGCTCAAAGAGCTGGCGGACTTCCAGCGCAACGTGAAAGACCCTGCGGAGTTCCTGGAGAGCGTGAAGATCGATCTCTTCCCCGACGAGATCTACATCTTCACTCCTCGCGGCGACCTGCGGGTGTTCCCTCGGGGCGCCACGCCCATCGACTTCGCGTACTCGATTCACACCGACGTCGGCAATCACTGCTCCGGCGCTCGCGCGAATGGGCAAATCGTTCCGTTGCGCTACAAGATGCGCAACGGCGACGTGGTCGAAGTCATGACCTCGCCCCAGCAACAGCCCAGCAAGGATTGGCTGGATTACGCCGTCACCGGCCGCGCCCGTGGTCGAATTCGTGCCTTTTTGCGTCAAGACCAGCGCATCAAGAGCGTGAACTTGGGGCGGGAGCTGCTCGAATCGGACATGCGACGAGCGGGCATGAGCTACGCCAAGCTGATCAAGAACGAAACCGAGATGCGCCGACTTTGGGAAGCGCATCGCTTCGGCACCTGGGACGAGCTGCTGCTTGCGGTCGGCTACGGCAAGCTGAACGCCGATGAAGTCGTCAAGACAGCGCGGGCCAAGGATGACGAGGGTGCGGAAGCGCCACCCAGCTTGCGCGAGGGCCGCATCGAGCAGATCGTCCGCAAGGTCACCGGTCGCGACCACAGCGGGATCAAGGTCAGCGGCATCGATGACGTCTTGGTTCGCTACGCCAAGTGCTGCAACCCACTGCCCGGCGACGCCATCATCGGCTTCATCACCCGAGGCCGGGGCGCGACCATCCACCGGCGCCAATGCCCCAAGGCCTTTGACAATTCCGATCCCGAGCGCCGCATCGACGTCAGCTGGGACAGCCGAGCCAAGATCAACCGCCCCGTACAGCTCAAGGTCACGACCGCCAACAAGCCGGGCATTCTGGCGACGGTGAGTCAGACCTTCAGCGCCCAGAAGATCAACATCAGCGAAGCCAACTGCCGCGCCAGTGACGACGGCCGTGCGTGCAACATCTTCACCTTCTTCGTCAACGATCTGGCCCAGCTCAAGAACGTGATGAAAGCCCTGACCAAGGTCGGTGGCGTGGTCGAAGTGGAACGGGTCTAGGGCTGCCTGGACAGTGTTGGGGGTTTGGGGTCGAGCAATGGGGCGTCGCTGGTGCCCTAATCTCGCGCTAGCCCCGCTTAGCGGTCGCGCTGAGGCGTCGTGGGTGGCCGTGGTCTCGCGCTGGCGCCCGCTCAGCGGGCGTCCCGGCGTTCCAGATTAGTCCTCGGGTGCGCGCCGCTTTGTGCCACGCCTCCGAGCCGTACGGAAATCTGAACCCGAACGCATTTGTCCCGGACCTCCACCAGGTGGCGCCAGGGCCCGAGCTCCGTGCGCAGGCGGGTCAGTGCTTCATCTAGCCGGGCATTGACCTCCGCGGCCTTGGATTCGTCCCGGGCGTCATCCCAGAGCGCCGCGCTCGCGTCGGCGCGGTCGATGAAGCGGCCGCGGCTCTGAGCGAACAGCATGAACAGCGTTGCGGACGGTTCCGACAGCTCCACGACGTTCTTGCCATCGGTCAACTCTCGCCGCATGCGGTCGAAGCGAAGCGACCGGTCCCGGGGTGTGACCGACGCGCTGGTGCGCCGGCGGGTTGCCTTGCGCACGCGCGCTGCCAGCTCAGCCATGCCGCAGGGCTTCTGAACGACGTCGGCCACATCGAGGTCGAGGGCGGCGATGCGCTCCCGTTCGCTGGCGCGGCCCGAAAAGATCACGATGGGCACGTCGATGCTGCTGCGCCTGAGTGCGCGCACCAGGCTCAGTCCGTCGCCATCCAGGAGATGGTAGTCGAGCAGAATCGCGTCCTGCGCTTCGAGCACGTTGCGAGCCTCGAGGGCGCTGGTGACCGAGATGAAGCAAACCACCGACACTCCGTGCACGGGCAGCCCGCGGCGCAGGGTGCGCAGCATGGTCACTTCGTCGTCGATAGCCGCTATCTTGGTCACTTGTGAGCGCTCGCCTCCAACATCGCTTCTAGTTTACCCTGAGCCGGCCGCGTCGGGGTGGGCGGCTGCGGAGCGCGCCCACTAGCCGCGTCAGAAGCGTCTAGCGCCGAAAAATGGGGCGCCTGGTTCTGCTAGGATGGCCCGATGGCACGTGCCCGTCAGCTCTGGCCGCTCGTGAGTTGCGCACTGCTCGGCTGCGGGCCGACCGACCGGCCAGCCAACAACCCCTCAGCCGCCGTGCAGCTCCCGCCGCCTTCGGCAACCGTGTTGGAAACCGAAGAGCGGACTCCGATGGAAGCCTGCGCCGGTGACAACGCCCGAACGGCCTGTGATGAAGTCGTGTCCGTCCAGGCACGCAATGCCCTGAGCGACGAGGTCGAGCGCCTGCAGAAGGCCATGGTTGATTCCAGATATGCCGACGTCGGCATCATCATCGAGCTGGCACGGGTGCTTCTGGCGCGTGACGAGGCGACCAAGCATCGCGATGGCGGAGACGACGCGTCGCGAGGGCGGCGCAACGCCATGCGCGCAGTCGCGGTCGCTCCCGACAACCCGGCGGCACAGCTCGTGCTGAGCTTGAGTCTGATGCGCATGTTTCAGCAGCGTCCGCCCCAGAACTTGGGACAGCGCGCTCTGATGCTCGAGCTGCTCGAGAGTCGAGCGGCCACGGGCGTAGCGGCCGGCGGCGTGATCGGTGCGGCCCACCATGCCCTGGCGGGCCAGCTGGCCCTCGAGCGAGGTGACGCCGCAGCCGCGCGCGGCGCGTTCCGCGCCGCACTGGACATGGACCCAAAGCTGGCGGTCGCCCACCACGGGCTCGGTGACGCAGGTCGCGTGGTCGGCGATTTTGATGCCGCGAAGAAGCACTACCTCGCAGCCCGTGCCTCGAGCCCCGACGACGCCGGCATTCTGCGCTCCCTCGGCGGCGCCGAGCGCTCTGAGAAGCTGCACTACGTCGCGGCGCCCAGGGTTGGGCTGCGTTTCGGCACTGGCCCGATCGCAAATGCGCCCCCGAAGCCCGTGCGCTGCTCCGCCAAGGCCGAGAAGGCCAAAGAGAGCCAGAAGTTCTGTGCCGCCGTGGCAGCGCTAGGCAGCGCAAAGGGCGATGCCCGAGTTGGCGCAGCCGGCGCGGTCTTCACCGCGTTCCGGGAAATGACCCCATGCGCCGGGCCCAAGGCGGCCTGCGACTTTGTCGCGCGCGGATTGCTCGATGCCGCCCAGGCCCTTCGTTCCGAAGGCAAGCTCAGCAAGGCCATCGCCACGGCGCGCATGCTCGACCGCGGGGCCCACGGCCTGACCGGCATCGAGCCCTTCGCAGAAGAGACCCAGCTACTGCTCGGCGATGGCTACTTCAGGCTGGCAATCTACGACCAATCAGCTCGGGCCTACACCAAGGTCTTCACCCTAGGCGGCACGGCAAGCCACGCCGCGGGCGAGCGAGCGCTCGGCCTCGAACTCGCCCTCGGCCGCGAGCAAGAAGCGCGGCAGCTCCTGAGGAAGCTCTCCCGTACGCTGAAGCTCAGCGCCGAAAAGCGGCGCGCCCTCGAAGCGCTGACGAAGAGCAAGCCGTCCGAGGCGGCCACCGCTTCGCCCTGCGGCGTCATCTTCGGGTGCATGGTGAGGCGGCTAGCGGCGGATTCGCGGTGGTCGCAGGGGGCAGGGGGCTGACCGGCACCCCGGGGGCTGACCGGCACTCCGGGGCGGATTCGAGGTCTTGTATGTTCAAACTGTCGCGGGGGGTGTCAACGCTCGCCCTACCTGATCGCGCCCAGCTCGGCCAAGCTGATCCGGTGATCGCGAGTGTCAACGCGACCGCCTGAAGCAGGTACGCCCTGGCGAAGTTGGCTCGGCCAAACGGATCGCGATTCCGTTTGGTGGTGTTCATGTCGTTGCCTCCGTCTTCTGGTTCTTGGGTTTCTTCTTGCGCGGGTTTCGATAGGTGTCGCCGGTCAGACGTAGGACGTGTGCGTCGTGTAGCAAGCGGTCCATGGCCGCGCTGGCCAGGAGCTCGTCCGGGAAGCGCCTGGCGAGCTCGTCCGTGTCCCGATTCGAGGTGATCACGGTTGCGGCGCGTTCGTAGCGCAGGCGGATCAGGTCGTAGAGGTCCATGGGCCCTCGTCGACGAGGGGGCGTAGACCCAGGTCGTCGATGATCAGCAGCTGCACCATGGTCAAGCGAGCCATCTTGCGCCCATGGCTGTCGTCTGCCCTAGCTGCACGTAGTTCTTTGAAGAGATCATGAGCTTCGATGTAGAGCACCCCGTGTCCAGCCTGGCAGGCTCTGTGACCAATGGCCTGCGCGATGTGGCTCTTGCCCACGCCGGTCTGCCCCAGAAGCAGCACGTTGCGGTGGCGCTCGACGAAACTGCAGGTCGCAAGGTCCAAGACTTTCGACTTCGGAATGTCAGGGTTGAAGTGGAAGTCGAAGTCCTCGAGCGTCTTGCGATGCTCGAAGTTCGCCCGGCGCAGCCGCTGCTGCAGTTGTTTGCACTCGCGCCGTTCGATCTCGTCTTTGAAGAGTCGAAACAGAAACTCCTCGAAAGCCAAGTTGTCTTCGACCGCCTCGCTGAGACGCAGCTCCAGTGAGTGCAACACGCCGCTGAGTTTCAGCTTCTTCAGTAGCGGCACGAGTTCGTCAATGACGCTCATCGCTGCCCTCCTCTTTGGCCCGCTCGTGGGTCCGTGCGAAACGCGGTGGACCATCCGCCCAGACCGCTGCTGCCGGACGCGTCGTAGGCATCGGCTGGAGGTCGAGCGCCTGGGTCAGGATGTTCTTGATCGTCTGGTAGCGCGTGCTTCCGTAGAAGCTCGCTCGGCGACACGCTGCCCGGGCGCGCTCGACGGGGAATCGTTCGAGATGGGTCACGATTGCCTGCACCTGGCGCAGCTGAGACAAGGCGTCGTCAGAATCGAAGACTTCACGCACGAGGCGGCCGACATCTTCGCCAAGTCGGTCGCCGCGTTGCTCCCAGTACTCGCGGCTGCGGTGTCGCAATGCGGCGCGCTCTGCGGGCAGGTGGGACTCCAGCGTGCTGCGCAGGCCCTTGCCTCGGCGCGGATGGGTCGCAATGCGCTGGTCGTCGAAGTACACCGCCACCGATGTCGCTGTGACCCGTAGCCAAACTCGCCGGCCGATGTTCTGCCACGGGACCGAGTACATCCGCTTCGCAAACACCACGTGGCTGTCTCGATGCACGGTCGCCTGTTTCCAAATTACTGGCTCGTAGGGCGTGACGGGCAGCGGCATCAGCGCTGGGCGTTCCTCGGTCTCGAAGACCTCGAGCGGGCGCTTGCCCGTGGTCCCGTGTATGCGTTTGCCCGCGACTTCTCGCACCCAGGTCACCAGGTAGCGATTGGTGACGTCGAGCTCTTCGCCATCGCGCCCCTTCAGCGCGTTGTTCTTGACGTACTTCACCCCGGCCTCCACCCTGCCCTTCTTCTTGGGCGCGCGCGGTGGCGTCGGATCGATGATGAAACCGTAGTGTCGTGCCAGCTCCCGGTAGCTGCGATTGAGCTCGCTCGTCATGTCGTTGATGCCAAAGGCGGCGCGAATCACGGCCGCTTTGAGGTTGTCAGGCACTACCACTCGCACTACGCCGCCGAGCGCTCGAAATGCACGCTCATGCAGAGCAATCCACGTCTCCGTGCGCTGGTCGAATACCACTTCGCTGTACTGGTGGCGGCTGTAGCCCAGTACCATCACGAAGACCCAGCTCTTGCGAAGCTTCCGCGTGACGGGATCGATGCGATACCCGGCGTAGCCAAAGTCCACTTGCGCCACTTCTCCGGGGTCCGTGTCGACGGGGATCGCGACATCGTTCGGAGTCGGCCCGCGCTCGCGGAGGATGCTCGCCACTAGACGCTTCACCGCCGAAAGGCTGCCGCGGAAATCGGTCTCCTCCGTGCGGAGACGATCGAAGATCGCCGTGGCGCCCAAGCCGTCGTCCAGCTTCGCTTCGACTTGGGCGTGCCACCGTTCGAGTGACGACTCTTGTTGCGGTGCCGGCTTCGGCGGCGCGTGCGCCATCACCGCCGCACGCAACACATCGAGCGACGGGATGTCGTCCACTGCCCCACCGAGCAGGCCCGCCTCCATCAATGCCCTGCGGTACTTCCGCTCAGTGGCAGGGCCCATCTTCAACAGCCGGGCCACCTTGCGGTTGCCCACGCCCTGGCGGTGAAGCCGCACCAATTCCTCAAGTCTGTGCATGTCCGTCCTCTGTGCCGTCATGGCAGCCAGACCATCGCCATGCTCTACATTTGTCCAGTGCCTCTCGGCCCCCGCCGCGGTTTGTTTGGCCGAGCCAGGCGCGGTTTGTTTGGCCGAACTCAGGTGGGTTCGCTTGGCCGAGCCAGGCCTGATCTCATAGGCCGAGCCGTGACAACCGACGCGACCACGCCTCGCGTTGTGACTGCTCGCTACCCCCATCACCTTTGGCATGTCGATCTCTCGCTGCTTCCCAGAGTCGCGGGCTGGTGGGTTTCCTGGGTCCCGCATTCGCTGAAACAAGCCTGGCCCTTTTGTTTCTGGATCGGCGTCGTGCTCGATCACTTTTCTCGCTCCGTCGTCGCTTGGCGATTGTACTTGTCTCAACCCTCCGCCAAGCAAGTGTGCTCCTTGCTCGAAAAGGCTCGCCGCAATGCCGGCGTCGCGCCCAAACACATCGTGACCGATCGGGGACCGCAGTTTGGCAGGAAGTACAAGGCCTGGTGCAAGCGCCGTGGTGTCAAGCCGCGCTTCGGCGCCATCGGCAAGAGCGGCAGCATCGCCATCATCGAGCGCTTCTTTCGCTCTCTCAAAGACGAGATGCTCTGGCGCCTTCCGGTCTTGATGCTCTCCTTGCCGAGGATGCACGCCGAGATCGCTGCTTACGTCGAGTGGTATCACGAGCATCGGCCGCACATGGCTCTCGGTGGCGCCACCCCTGCGGAGCGTCGTGATGGGCGCACGCCGGCTCGCGACCTGCCTCGCTGGGAGCCTCGCGCGAGCGTTCCGCTCCCGCGAGGCGACCCCGCCAAGCGCGTTGCGGGCTTGCAGCTCGTGACCGGGCGCGTCCAAGGCCGCAACCACTTGCCTATCGTCTCGCTCCGCGACGCCGCTTGAATCGCGCAATGCGTTTTGTTTCGCCATGCATCGAGGCACTCGTGCGTTTGCGATTTGGGATCTTACCTCTGGACGCGTACTGCCACGCTCGAACGCTTCCTTCCACGAATGCCTGCTGCAGCGTGGAGCGCGATCAGAGTCCGAAATTCCAGTCACGTTGTGCTCACAATTGCGCGGTTTTCTGGGTGAACAACTCGCTGACGCAACACACCAGTTGTAGCCACCTAGCCGTGGGAGGACGGCTTCGTCTTCAACAAATTAGTATCTCCCCATCTCCGCCCGTAGGTCAGCCACCAATCCGTCGAGTTCGGGCGTCACGCCCTGCTCGCTCGGAGTTGGAAACACCCCCGCCAAGACCCCACTGTCTGCAAGTCTTTGAGCCAAATCATCAATAAGTGATTCCAGGTCTATCTCTTCCGGTGCGTACGATGACCAGTCACCCATTGCGCAAGCACTGGCAAATTCCTTGGCGGGCCAGAGTGGAAACACCTGTTCGCCACTCTCTGTTGTCGCCAGCGCCCAACCATTCTGCCACAAGCCCCAAACTACTCCGGTATCGACAACACGCTTGATGAAGTAGCGGTAGCGCTTGTCGCCGGCAAGCGCAGTCACGGATTCCCGTTCTTTGTCGCTGACAATCATTGCCCTCGCCTCTCACACTATCGTCGCAGCTTATTTTTCTTTCCGAAATTGTCGAATTTGTGCTGGGTTCGATGCAAGACTCTATCCTGGAGATTCGATGGCGACTGCACATGGTCGAAGCCTTTCGCCGCTTCTCTGCCACGACTGTGCGCCAAATCCTTGCCGGGTGGGTTGCGAATGTTGATGCGTCTGCCTCGCTCGATCTGGTTAAGTTCCTGTCTTATCCAACCGCGGTCTGCCTTCGACACATTCGGATCATTTGCGAGCTCCCGTAAACGCTGCTGTCTTCCCCCGCGACCCAACGAGCCACGTTCGTCCGCATGCAACTCTCGAAGCTGTTGCATAATGCGTCGCTCGGCAACGGCGATTCGCTCCATGAGCTTCGCCTCGTTCGCCGCCTTGAACGCTCGTGCTCCCAAACGGCTCGCCGCAACCACGCCTCGCGCGGCACCGGCCACGACGAGGTTCGGGCCATACGGAGTCATCAGTGCAACGTCTGTCGCCGTTGGCATCTGACTGGCCTTCGGAATGGCCGGTCCACCATGCGATGTTCCACCCGCTCCTCGTGTGCCACCGTACAACGTGCTCGAGACCCCTCCTGCACCAGGTCGCAGGTCTGCCTCCGGCATGCTCGCGTTCACCGGCTGCTGATACGTGCCCGCACCGCCACCGCCAGCACCACGTGACCCAGTGTCAGGTCCTGCTGGCGCAGGCCGAGGAGGTTTGGCACGGGTCGGAGTACCCTTGTTCAGATCCTCGGGCGCAGCGTTGCCCTGACCAGTTCCCCCTTCGTTGGACTGCAGTCCAAGTGGATCCACATTCTTCAGCGTCCGTCCGGAGACATACGCATAGACGTTCAGGTCGCCACTGCCCCCAACGTGCACCTCAAGAGGATCAGGCGACACCCACCGATTCAGATGCGTACTGAGAAACCGCTTCCCGAAGTACGTCAGCCCAACCTCGACATCGCTCTCCTTCCCCGTGAAACATGAGTCGGACGCAAACGTCGTACGCGCAGCCTCGATTTCTCGGGCGCGTATCGCTACTTAGAAACTCAACGACCTGATGCGGGGAGCCGCGTGGCAGCGAAAATCCCCTGACGCGTGTTTGAGGCTACACGCGCTTTTTGGTCGACGCGAGACTGCATGCGCACATGCGTTTCGAGGCGTGATTTCTGGCGGCTAAAAAGAGAAGGGTCTAGGTTCGGGGCATGCCGTCGTTCCTGCACGAGGCCCTGCTCTTGTTGTTCCGCAATCGTCCAGAGTTGGCTGCAGAGCTTTTGCGTGATGCTCTCGGCGTCGAGTTGCCGGCGTACACCGAAGCACGCCTCGAGAGCGCTGAGCTGACCGATGTGGCTCCCGCGGCTCGCTACGCGGACTTGGTCGTGCTGCTCGTCGACGGCATTGCCGTGATGGGGATCGTCGTCGAGGTCCAGCTCGCCCCCGACGACGACAAGCCGTTCACATGGCCGGTCTACGTGGCCAATCTGCGTGCTCGCATTCGCTGTCCCGTTGAGTTGCTCGTGGTCGCTCCGGACGCCAAGGTGGCCACCTGGGCGGCTCGACCCATTCGGCTGGGTGAGCGGGCCAGCCTGTTGCCCTTCGTCATCGGTCCGGAGGGCGTCCCATTGGTCGACGACCTGGACCAGGCCAAGCGGGCACCCGAGCTCGCTGTCCTCAGCGCCATTGCCCACGGCCACACAGCTATCGACGACGCGGTGCGCTTGGCTGACATTGCAGCACGAGCGAGTTCTCAGCTCGGTGCACAACGCTTCGCGGTGTACTATGATCTCATTATCTCGGCGCTCAGCGAAGCTGCCAGGAAGGCTTTCGAGATGCTCCCGCAAACACACGAGTACCAGGACAAGTCACTGAAGCGGTCGTTCAGCGATGGGCGGGCTCAAGCCTTGCTCGACGTGCTCGAGTCGCGCGAGCTGGCCGTTTCCGACGAGCAGCGGCAACGCATCCTCGAATGCAATGACGCCGAAACACTCCGAGCCTGGACGCGCAAAGCCGTCACCGTGAAGACCACCGACGAGCTGTTCGCCGAGTAGCGCGCAGCGAGGGGTAATGGACGCACTGAGGCCTGCGTGGGAGGGACCCACGCAGGCCGGACCGCACCGCGAGGGGCGGGTGGGTCCGTTCCACGACGCCATGAGGCGAGCGCGGCGGGGCGGGGCCGCCGCGTTCGCCGGGACGGTGCACGCGATGCGCCGGCGTCGTACATCGTGACTCGCACCACGCCGCCAACTGTGGAGCGCAGCCCCCCGGCGCGAGGAAACATAATTCCCTTGTTATGTTTAGCGAGCGAGGGCACCCGGCGGCGAGGGGCTTGCTAGCGAGCCGCCGCGTCGAGCTCAGCGTTGCAAGCCCCATGACGCCGGGCGGTGCGCATAATGCAGCATTATGCGCACCGCCGAGCGAGCGACTCGCGCCGGGGGGCGGAGCGGCAATTGTGTCCCAGCGCCGACCGCTACTCGCTGTCCTCGCGTCGCAAATCAGCGGCTAAGGGCGAGGAGCGTTTCTCTGCCGTCGCCGTCAGCGGCGCCTTTGGTGACCGTGATGCGCCCGACTCGCCGATGGCCGTCTCCAGCGAGTGCTTCGCGTCTTGCTCACGCTCGCCCGTCGTCTTTGCGAGCCGCTCCAGCTTCGCTCCCGGATGCGTCGCTTCGTGGATCGCTTTGAGTTTGCGGATGCTCACTCGCGTGTACACCTGCGTCGAGTCCAGGTGCACGTGGCCCAGCATTTCCTGGATGTAACGCACGTCGGCGCCCCCCTCGAGCATCAGCGTCGCCATCGTGTGCCGAAAAATGTGACATGCCCCGCTCTTGCCAATGTCCGCGTCCTTCACGTACCGGCGCACGGCCTGCGTCAGCCAGTCCGGGGTGATCTGCTCGCCCAGCGTCGTCAAAAAGAGCGCTCCGGGATCGGGCGGCATCATGAGTTCGGGGCGCACGTCCCGCACGTAACGCGCCGCCCAGGCCAGCGCTCGCTCGCCCACCGGCACCATCCGGTCTTTTCGACCCTTGCCCTCCCGCACCATGATCGTGCCGCGCTCCACGTCGACGTCGCTCAGCCGCAAGCTCACCACTTCGCTGCGACGCACTCCGGTTGAGTACAGGACCTCCAGGATGGCCCGGTCACGCACGCCCACTGCCGTCCGCGTGTCCGGCTGCGCCATGACGCGCTCGACCTCCGAGACGGTCAGCACGTCCCGGGGTAAACGCATCGGCAATCGCGGTAGCTCGAGCTCGCTGGCGGGGTTGGCAGACAGAGCGTTCTGTTTCACCAGCCAGCGGAAGAAGCCCCGCACTGCACTTAGCCGCACATGCTGCGACCGAAACGACAGCTGCGGCCGACCGTCAGGCCGCCGCAGGTGGTACAGATGCCGCTGGTAGCGCTCCAGGATCGGCTTCGTCAGCTCTGACGGCCTGGTCAGGCTCCGTGCGCTGCACCACACCACGAAGAGCGACAGGCTCGATTCCGCGTTCGTCACGGTGCGCGGTGAGTAGTTGCGCACCGCCAGCCAATTCAAATAGCGCCGCACCCAGACGCCAAAACCATCGGGATCGTCGAGGTTGCCGATGACTCGCGGCGGCTTCGGTCCCTTGCGCTGCTTGGGCGGCATCAGCTCACGTCCACTCGACGAGCCGCTACGACACCTCTCACGTACGACGGCGAAGAAATTCCGTTCCCGCGACGCGTGTTTTCGTCGCTGCCGTGCTTTCGATCACGATTCGAGGAGCTTTCCTGCTGCGACGCGGCCATTTCATGGCCCCGACCACCCCCCGACTGCCCCCCGACCGAGGGCCGACCACCCCCCGCGAAGTTGGGGTCTGACCCCCGCGAAGTTGCCTCGCACCCCCGCGAAGTTGAAATCGTAGATGATGCATCGAGCTGTTCTGCGTCCGCCAAACCCGCCAGAGATGTGCCTGCACCGTCCTCTCTGCTCCAGCACAGCTCGTACACGTAGCTTTGGCCCTGGCGACCGCGGTGCACCAGCACGTACTCCAGCTCCGCCAGTCGCCCCAGGTGCACCTTCAGCTGCGTGTCGCCCCAGCCGCTGTGCTCCCGCAGCTCTCGGCGGCTAAATCGATAGTCGCACCGATCTAGCCCCAGACGCTTCGTCTCTGCCGTCACCAGCGCGTCCACTAGGCCCAAGAGGCGCCGGGTTTGCGGTGGCAGCTCGTCGAGGCTTCGGCCCAGCACCTCGCGAGTGAGGCGGTTCGCCAAGACGATGTCTTCCTTCGTCACCTCCACGTACCGAAGCTTGTTTCCCCGGTGCTCCACCTCGTGGACCGGACGCTGGTACTGGTGCAGCAGCGCAATCGCGTCGATCAGACCCAGGTACTTCGTGTGATCTCGTCGCATCCGCGTGCGGTGATCGGGAAACGTCAGCTGCTCCGCAAAGGGATTCACCACCGAAAGTGGCCTGAGCAAGCGCTGGGCGTTCTGGTGCAGCAACGTCAACCGGCGCCGCTCCTGCCGGCTCACTACGCCACCGAGCGTCCGCGCCTGGCGCTGGCGCTCATGGATCGCTCGCGTTTGCTCGCGGCCTTCGTCGACGGTCAAGACGATGCAGCGATTCAAAAGCTCTTCGTCCACCTCGATCGCCGTCGTCGTCAAAAAGATCATCACCGGGCCGGCCACCCGGTACTCCTGCGTCACCAGTCGCCCCGTCGCTGGATCTTTGCCCGTGCTCGCGATCGTGAGCTCACCCTCGCTTTGCAGGAGCTTGAGCGCGTAGCTCGCGCGCTCCGCGCCCTCTTCTTCGACGATGGCCAAGATCTTGTGCGCCAGATCCGTCTCGCCCATGTAAAACAGGCTCTGCCCCGTCATCGCCGAGTACTGCACGCGTTCTTCGAGCGGCATCAGGCTCAGCACCGCGTCCATCAGTGACGACTTTCCCGCCGCACTCGAGCTTTGGATGATCACCGCCAGCGGCTCATCCAGCTTGCGGCTCGTGGCAGCTAAGTAGCCCACGAGTTTGTTCGTTTCCTCGCCCACAACACCCATCAGGCGGAAATCCTCCAGCAGCTGATCGCAGAGCCCCGGCGAGCGCAGCAGCTTCAGCGCCGCGTTGCGATCCGCGTCGCTCAGCTTCGCGCGCTGCTGCTTCTGCTGCGCGGCGAGCTTCTCCGCTTCCTGCCGCTCCTCCAAGGCCAACAGCACCTGGCCGAGCTCGTGTTTCACCACACGCTCTTCGAGCCCCAGCTCTTCCGCTGCCAGCTTCACGTACACCGCGCGCTGCCGCGCCGCGTACAGCTCCAGCGTGTCCACGTGAAATCCCCCGCCGTCACGGGCCACGAGGAGGTTTACGCGCAGCTGCTCGGGGCCGGCGTTCTTGCCGAGGCCGCGCACTCGCCAGCGTCGATCGCCAAATCGGAAAACCAGGTCATCACCCTCGCTCTCGGCCTCCAACGTCTTCGCTTCGGGCATGGGTGGCGCGGATGCGCTCGCAGGCGCCGGCTCGGACTGCAGCGCTTCTGCAAGCGGCTCTGCGGCTAAGGTGGGATGAGCTTCGGCATCCGGCGGCGTCGGGACGTTCGGGGCAGGTGTCTCTGTCGCTTCCACCTGCTCGATGTCGGGTGCGGGCTCGGCACGCGTGTCGATGACACCTGCAACGCTTCGCGGTTTGCCTTTGTGCATCCACTGCGCTTGGCGCAGCGCCAAGCCTAAGCTCTGCGATGCCGGCGTCACCTTCAGCGCGTAGGAGTTCGCGTCCATGCCTTTCGGAAACAAGACCCGCGCGCTGCCCACTTCCAGCTCCGCCAGCTCGCGGGCGAGCCTATCCGCCGCGCGATCGCCGGCGTCGTCGCGATCGTAGGCAATCAACACTCGCTCGACGCCCTGGGCCGCCAATGCAACTCGGATCTCTTCCGTGAAGCCCTCCACGCCGTAGGCCGTCGTGACGTTCCGGAAGCCGGCGCACCAGAAAGTCAGCGCATCGATCAGGCTCTCGCACAAGATCACTTCCCGGGCGCCTTCGATGCCAGAAAGGTTCCAGACGCCGCGATGGGGGCCAGGCAAATACAGGTGCCGGGGAGTCCCTTTGCGCAGGCTCGAGGTGATCTTCCGCCCGTACATGCCCACCGCTCGGTCCGACGCATCGAAGATCGGGATCACCAGGGAGCCGTTCAAATGCTCGTGCCCGCTCTGTCGGAAGATCCCGATCCGCTCCAGCGCCGCTCGCAGCTCCGCTCCCGTCCGTTGGTTGCGGGACGGCAGCCGGTAGGACAGGGTGCGGTTCGCGAAGCCGAGACGGAAGTGTTCGATGGCCTCGTCGTTTCGCAGCCCCCGCTTTTCCAGGTACGCCAGCGCCTCGGGACTCTCCTGCAGCGTCTGCTGGTAGTAGGCCACCACCTCCGCCATCAGCTCCGCGTCCGAAGCCGTCGTGTCCACCACCGCAGGCAGCTTGGGCAGCAGCGTCCTTTTCGCCGGCCGCCGCTTGCTCGGCTCTGCGGCTAAGGAGGGATGGTCTTTGCGCAGCACCTCGACTGCGTGTCGAAAACTCACCCCCTCCGCCTTCATCACCCAATCGATCACCGTCCCGCCCGCCTGGCACGCACCCAGGCAGTGCCAGAGGTTCCGCTCGGGCGTAATCACCAAGCTCGGCTCTCGGTCGTCGTGAAACGGGCACAGCCCGATCAAGTCCGAGCCGTGCTTCTTCAGCGTCACGCCCCGGGCCTGTGCGAGTCGCTCCACCGAAATCTCTCGCTTCAAAGCCCGGATTTCTTCCTCGCTTACTCTCGCCATCTCACGCTCCAGGACGAAAAGGCTGTCAAGCGCAAACTGCTTGACTTCAACTGTTCTTCGAATACAGTGCTCCACTGTATTCGTCAAGGAGGTTTCTTGTTCTGCACTTAGACTCGTGGCTCATGGTGCGGACCTCTCGTTCCGGAAAAGCCTCGCGCTCCAGTGAGTCCTTCGGCTCCAGGCTGGCTCGCGTTCGCAAAGAGCGTGGCTTCACGCAGGTCGAGCTAGCGACCAAGGTCGGAATGATCCAGGCCGTGATTTCGGACTACGAGCGGAACAAGCTTCGCCCTTACGCCGACGTGGTCGCACGTCTCGCGTCCGCCCTGGGCGTCTCCACCGATGAGCTGCTCGGCGTGAAGGTCGCCAAGAAGAATGGGGCGATTGGAAACCGGCGTTTCCTGCGCCGGGTCCAAATGATGGACCAACTGCCGAAGCGCGATCAGGACGCGCTGCTGCGCACCATAGACGCCTTCCTAGCAGCCAGAAAAGCCAGCTGACCGCGTCACCATCCACGTCACTGGCTGGCTAATGCGAGCGCTGGGCCAGACGGCGCCGAAGGCGTCCATGCCCGGATGGAGTTCGGGGTGAGCGGCCGACCCCGTCGCTGTTTGGCGCTGCGCCGCAGGCCAGCGAAGCATTAGCCAGGCTCATTCTGTCGACGCCAGGGTGCGCGTGCGCGTTGCGCGGCTCGCCCCGCGCCGGACTCATGAGCGTCCGCCGCGGGGCTGGCTGCAAATCATGACACCAGCCACCCATGTATCTGGACCTTTTCTCCGTCTGGCAGATTCGCGATCTGTTCGTGGAGGCTACCCAGCTTCTGCATGGCGATTTCTCTTTCGACAGCCATCATGTTCTCGCACACAAAATCTCCTCCTAGGACGAAGGGCTGCTTTGGAAGTAGCCGCATTCCAGCGGGTATTGGGCCGTGGGTTTGCTGCCAGTCATGCGCAAGCTTCCATGCAACCTCATATGAGTAGTCCTCGAGTATTCGAGCGGCCCACTGCTCAAGGCTGTCCGCATAAAGCTCTAGTTCGCCGGATTCAGGTTCCAACTTCCACACCCCCGAAGCGCCGACTCCGAATTGGCAACACACCACGTCTTGGCCGAAAAACAGCATCGCGGCCGGGATCTTCGGATAGCTGCGACGCCATCCCGTTGGTGAATTCCAGCTGATCAGGTCCACGTCTGTCGCGCTGTTCGCTGGGAACAGCTCCAGTGCCGACTCCAAAGCGTAGAATCCATTCTTCTCTCTCAAGAGTGCAAGCAGTTCCTGGAGAACATCCAGGTCAATCCCCGCAGGCAACGGACCCACCGGCTCGTCAAGCTCCGCAACCTCTGGCTCGCTGGAGATACGGATCAACTTGTTAAGCGACGGCCCCAAGGTCACTTCTTCGGCACGACAATTCGAACACGTGTTTTGTTCGGCAATCCACTGATCTCGTGACGGAGCTTACCACCGCTTTTCCTGTTTGCGGTGGTCGGAATGTGCATCACGGAGTGCGGCGTTCCTGGATCTGGTTTGATTACCGCCGGTGGAAACTCATCTCGGTCATGTTTTGCCTTCGTTGCCATGCCCTTCATTCGCCCGCGTCTTCTCGCGGCCGCTCCAGATCGATCGATGGTCCCCTCAATAGTACCAACGCGCTGCGCATTCTTTCGAGCAGCTGCAACATCCTTGCCTTTCAAGAATTCGCCAAGCGTGGTTACTTTACCTCTGCCCTTGCCCGCGCGGCCGCGTCCCCCCGGCCCGCCAACGCCCATGGCAATCGTTTCACTGGCAACCGCGACCTCTTTGCGATCAAGACCTGCGCCGACTAAGGCCTTTTGCAGAGGAGGCAACGCATCCCACTCTTGCTTCCTCTGTTCCCACTTCTGACGTTCAGCCGCGCCACTCCGCTTGCTGGCGACCTGGGTCTCCTTGTCCTTCGCTTGGCCGTGAGAGTACCGAGTCCAGAATTCATCTAGCTTCCGATCTTCCTCCATTCGGTGGGCATGCTTCGCCGCGTCGCGTTCAAATCGGGCTTGCGCTTTGTTGTAGGCGGCGACCATCTCGTCCGCCTCTCTTTGCGAGCGAGCATCCGCAGCCTTCTTCTCGAGCCCCAGCGGATCGATGTTCTTCAGCACCTGCCCGCTCACGTACGCGTACAGATTGAGGTCCGCCTCCCCCGGCACATGCACCGCCAACGGATCCGGACTCACCCACCTGTTCAGATGCGTGGAGAGAAACCGCTTGCCAAAGTAAGTCAGCCCAACAGTGACGTCCTCTTCCTTCCCCGTGAACTTATAGTCCTCCCTGAAAGCACTCCACCGCTCAGGCCGGTAGTCACTCTCCGTCGTCCCGTACGCCTCGTACGTGGTGCGCTCCACGAGCTCGCCTGTTGCTTGGTCGAGCACCACGCTGCTCGAGCCAAGGTGGTCTCCCAGCTCGAAGAACACATGCAGCCGATCCCCCGCGCCAAAGCGAGGCACGTTGTGCTGCGGGGGCTCGTAGACGAGGCGAGCCAGTCGCACCCCGTTGGCAAACAGGTAGCCGACTTCCGTGGTCTCGCTCAGCTCGTAGTCACCGCCTTGGAAGCGAGCGCGGCGCAATTCCAGCGAAGCGAAGATGTAGACCGTATGCCGCTCGGCATTGGCGCCGCCGCCGGGGCCGCTCTTGGCGGACTTGATGACGCGCTGGTCGCCCGCGTCGTAGGCGTTGGTCAGGTCGACGTCCTCATTTGCCGAGGGCAGGGGGTTGTCGATGCCGCTGACCGCTGAGGACGACATGTCCCATCGGCGCGCTCTGGTGAGTCGTCCGACTTCGTCCCACTCGTACGCGAAGAGTTGGTTGCAGCTCGAGTCCTCGGGCAGACAGATCCCGTTTCGGTCCACCGCGAGCCGCGTCAGGTTGCCGCAATCGTCATAGCGAGCTGCGAGGCGTCCGGTGCGCGTGCCGGGCTGAGCTAGGTTGTCCGCCGAAGCAAGTTGGTATGGCTTTGGATCGGCGCCCGTCAGCGCGCCGTTGCCAATGGTCCCCAGCGAGCGATCGTAGAATCCGTGGGCGTCGTCATCGGTTTGCGAGGTGTTCCCGAGCCAGTCGTAGGAATACGTCTGTGAGAGCACCCGCTTGTCGAAGGCAATGTGCGGCGACGGTTTGGCGCGGCGCGAGTCCTGGAGATTGCCGTCACCGGAGTTCTCGGCGGCGAAGGGGCTCTTCCAAACATCGTCGCCGGCAGCGTACTGGTAGTCGACGCGCTTGACTCGATACAGATCGTCGTACTGAGCTTTCTTCGTGACTGGCTTCGCCCCTTCGGGCCACTCGTCCGCAATGCGCCAGTCATGCACTTCGACGGGATTTGAGACGACGTCATAAGTGATCTCGTCGTCTTGCAGCAGCAGTTGGAAGCTGGGTTGGTGATCCGGCCCAAACATGGGCGGCGGCGTGTACGCGGGTGGAATGTCACTCCACTCGTTCGGTGGGCCGCGGTAGGTCTGCACAGTGCTGACACGCCGACGGATGTCGTATACGTAGTCGGTGCGCGTCTCAGCCAAGTCTCCGTACTGCACGGAGTCGAGCAATCCATCGGCAGCGCGCACCACCTTCTTGACGAGCGTGTTGTAGCTGCCTTGCACGCTCTGCACGGTGCCGCGGCGGGAGTAGGTGGTGGTGACGGCGGTGTTCTTGCCGGAGAGCGTGTCGAGCGTGCCAGAGAGCTCCGTGGTGGTCGTGCCCGTGGTCATTGCGACTTCGCGATCGGCGGAGTCGAAGAACATCTCTTGTTGGTACCAACGCGGCGCGTAGCGTTGCGCCAGCGCGTCGTCGGGGACGCCGGGTTTGGCAACGCGCACTGCGCTGTCTATGCTGCGACCGCGGCCGTCGAAGGTTGTCACGGAGAGCGATGCGCGATCGTAAACAGCCACCAAGCGACCAACAACGAAGGGCGCCACCTGCCCATATCCAGGAGGTGGATCCGGCGACAGAGAATCGTAGTGGTAAAGCACCTCGAGCCCGGTGCGCGCGCCGACGTTGGGCGCCGAGTAGGCTTGATGCTGCGCCTCGCACGGCGAGTAGTCCTCACTGAGCAAGCGCCCGAGTCCGTCATAATCGAAGTTGATGCCGCATCCGCGCGCATCACTTGTGCCAACGAGATCGCCAGCGTCGTTGTAGGCGTAGCGCCAGGCTTTGAGCGTCGTTGGGTTTTGCGTCGGGTCTGCGGTGTAGCCCTTGGTCGTGTTGGGCTCGACGTTGAGCACCATCCGGGCTTGCGAGTCGTAGCGCATCCAGCGGGTCACGCTTTCGCTCGAGCCCGCCAGCTCGCGCTTGATCACTTGTGGCTCATTTGTTGGCAGGTACGTGGTGCGCGTGATCCTTTCTCGAAGGGTTGACCCCTCGTGGAACCGCTCGGTGGTAAACGCCGTGCGTCCGTGCCCGTCCTTCGTCTCACTCGCAAACGTCCCGGCGTGCGGACCGGCTTCCAGGTCTGCCGCATCCCACATGTCCGTCGAAAGCGCGTGATAGGCCGAATACAACGTGATCGTCCCATCCAAGTCCGTCGTGAACTTCTGCCGCCCAAACGCGTCGTACCGCTGCGACCCATACGGAGCGCTCGGCACCGCTCCAAACGGAAACACCTTCGGTGTTCCGCTGTAGAAGCTCTCCAAGTGCTTGCGCTCGACGGTGCCCTTGTTGTCGAAGGCGACTTGCCCGCTGGCGATCCAGGGCGCGCCGTCCTCGGTTGGGTCGGCCTCTTGCAACGTCACCAACGTGCGCCCGAAGCCGTCGACGTAGCTCCAGCTTTCGAGATATTCCGAGCCGTCGGCGATCGTCTCCGCGTCTTGCGTTTGCGTGTGCATGATCGAGTGGAAGACTTGCCCCGGTGCTCCCAGATCGGGCGGCAGGAAGTACTCGATGATCACGCTGGGCACCGGCGAAGGGATCCCCGGTGCATCGGGATGGGGTCTCGTGAGCGTGACCAGTCGCCCGAAGCCGTCGTAGGTCACGACCGTGGGCTGCGCTTGCATGTCGCGGACGTCCGTTGCGAGCGCCAAGCCGCGATCATATTCTTCGACCTTCGTGGTCAGCGCCGCCGACATGCAGCCGTTGGTGCGCATGCGCTCCTCGATGGGCAGCTGCGAATACGAAGTGTCGTAGTCCACTTCGCGGCAGCGGCCATTCGGCCCGAACTCCTTGATTACATTGCCAAAGGAATCGTACTGAGTCGTCCAAACGATGTCGGCGCCGCTCGAAGCGTCTGCTGGCGGCGGCGCGACGGTGCCCCCGGTTGCATGGAAGCGATCGAGTGCCTCGAAGCCACTGAGCTTCTGCGTGCTCGTCAGCGGAACGCCTTCGGGGGAATACGCCGTGAGCGTCTCTTTCAAGATCCCATTGAAGTAGACGTTGCCGTCAACATAGGTCCGTACTGTGCGCCACAGCCAGCCGGTCGGATCGCCTGCGGGTCGAGCGGGCTCCGTGACCGTCGTGATCTCCTCGTCGGTGCCGCCGGGGCAGCCTTGGGTGCAGCCGAGCGCGATCGCCTTGCGCCGATTGCCAAAGACGTCCACTTGGCTGGTGCTCTGAATCCGCGCGCGGCCCGCCGCCGACTTGAGCGTCACGCTGCCGTTTTCGATCGTCCAATCCGCGTTGCTCGCAGGTGGCACCGTGGCGTCGCCGTTTGGCGCGGGCGCGCGCTCGACTTGTACTCGCGGCAGGGTGACGGTCTCGGTGGCGGGGACGAAGTTGTCGGTGTCGTACAGATACGACGTCTTGCTCGTCTCGAAGGCGTGGCGCACCTCGCGGCCATCGAGGCCCGTGTACAGCTTGCGAAGCCGATACGCCATCGTCTCCGTGGACAGCACGCGCCCGCTCTCGTCGCGCTTCTCCGTCACGAAGGGCAAGCCCTTGAGCGCCTCTCGCGGATTGTCGCGCCAGCGCTCGGGTACGCTGCAATCTGCGATGCCATTGTCCGTCCCGGCACCGGGAGCCGTCTCATCGACGCACTCTCCGAGCAGGAACTGCGTTTCCGTGATGTCCGTCGGACTGTTGTCGTCACCAATGCGCTTTGCGCTCGCGCGGGCAAAGCCGCGGAATTCCCTTTGCCGCCCTTCGAAGACGGGGTCGCGATACGTGTACTCCGTCACATAGGTCCCAGCGGGCTTGCCGGCGACCGCGTGGTTGTCCGTCTCGGTCACGCGCTTCACGACGTGCGCCACCGTGGGCATCTTGGACGACCAAGCGTCCCCGGCTGCTTCCGCTGCGAGCATCTCCGCGGTCGAAGTCGAGTATTCCAGGTGCGTGCTCTTGCCGAGGCCGTTGTCGACTCGGGTCAGCACATGCGGGCGCTCGCCGCCCTGCAAGTCGAGATACTGATACTTGCCCCCGTTGCCCCACAGGATGTCCCGGGTCCCGCTGCCGTTGATGTCGACCAGCCTGACCCGATTCGCATAGCTCGGACTCGCCGGCGTGCCTGCGATCACGTGCCGCCCGGTCCAGCCTTCGCCGTCGATGTTGAGCCAGACGTCCACATCCGTGAATCGCACCTGCACCAAGTCCGACAGGCCGTCGCCGTTGACGTCGTCGAGCCGCAGCGACTCGCCTTGAATGTCCGAGTACTGGGGACTCGTGCCCATGATGATGTGCCGCCCCGAGCCGAACGTCCCACCAGGACAATCATCTCGCTTACCCATGCCCCAGAAGCCATTGCCGCGCCCGGGCCAGTAGCGAATGTCCCCTTTCCTTATTCTGACGATGTCCTGGATCCCATCGCCATTCATGTCGGCGAGCTTGATGTCCGGATCACTGAAGCGCACCGGCGTGGCACTCCACGGAACACACGTCCGAACAGGCTCGTTCGATATGGTGGCCGTCGTTGGCCCGGTGCGCACCGCGCTCCCGAATTGCCCATCCCCACCCGGATAGCGCCCCAGTGCGAAGAATGTCTGCACCTCCGTCCCCGTCGTCACCACGACGTCCACTAGGCCGTCGAAGTTGACGTCCATGACTTGGGAGGAGTTGCCCCCCCTCGTCTCGGCGGCGCTCGTCGCGGGCGGAAGAACTTCGTCGCGTGCACAATCTTGGCGCCGCCTCGCCGGTCCCCACCCAAAGCCATGCTCGCGGCGCCTGCGCGCGCGAGTGCTACTTGAAGACTCTCTAAGCCGCGCGGCAGTCGCCGCTGCGCGTGGCAGGGCGGGACGGTTGGCGTCGGGTTACGTCATTGATTTTCAACCGCGATGCTTTGAGCGGCGCTTGGTCGTCGGTGCGAAGCTTCGACGACCGGTCTACGCTGCAGCTTGTCTAGACTGCTGGCGTCTAGCCAGCGAAGACGTCGTCCAGAGAGTCGACGGTGATCACGCGCTCCGCGTAACGTTCCAGCTCTTCGATGGAGCTGCTCTGCACTCGCGAAGTCTGCTCCGCAGAGAGAGTCCCAAACTTCAGAATGAGCTGTTTGAGCACGATTTCGGCTTTGCCTTCGGCTTTGCCTTCGGCTCGTGCTTCCTGCGTGAGAATCTGTGCTCCAGTCATGAATGCTTCCTCCAGCCTTGGGCCAAGTTGCCGAAACAGCTGCCGGGTGTCTTCGGGTTTCGTTTCGCTGGTCTGCAGAATATAGCGCACCAGCGCCGCCAATGCCGCTACCCCGTTGGGGGCCGTGCTGGCCTCCAGCAACAGCTCCTGCCAGGCCAGCAACTTCGGCATTAGATCCACTTGTTTGCGCGCTTGGCTGAAGCTCAGCAGCGTCAGCCGGCCTAGCGCCGTCATCACCCGCGACTTGAGCTCCTCGGAGCGAGCTGCCGACAGGTCGTCCAGCAAGTACTCGAAGCGCGGCACCAGCGGCCGGAGCAGCTTCAAGGTCTCGGGCTCCAAGTCCAGCAGCTCGTGAAACTGCCGTGGAGCTTTCCAACCGCCCTTGCTGTGGTGGACCACCATCGGGATGATGGCGGGCAAGCGCTCCGTCTTGCGCTTCGCTTTGCGCTGCGCCTCAAGATACTCGTCCCAGAGCCGGACCATGTACGACAGCAGGCGAAAGCCCATCAGGTTGTCTGACGTGCTCTGGTGTTCCAAAAGCAGGTAGAGCACGACCTGTCGCCCGTCGAGCTTGACCGAAAAGGCCACGTCGGCTCGCCGCTTCGAAAACTCCTCGTCGATGAAGTCTACCGATAGCTTTTGCAGCGTTGACCAGTCGATGCGCTTGGTGACCTCTGGTGGCAGCAAGTGTTTCAGCTCACCGACGGCGTTTTCTGGTTCCGAAAACACCAAGTGAAAGAAGTCGTCGTGCGGCGTCTTCATGGCAGCACTCTACACCCCATGGCGGCCTTTGCGCGCAGACGTTCCACCGACCACTGTCACGTGCTCTCGTCGTGCTCCGACAGCAGCTCGACGGCGATGCTTGTCGTCCTGCCCGCCCCAGCGGCCGGGCCTCGCCGAAAGCGCGCACGCCGCCCGCCACGCTTCTCTGAGTTTGCGTGCGGGCGTGCAATTGTACGCTGTGGTTTCGGCCGCGTTGCGATCTGGCGTGTGTCATGCGGCCTGCGCGGTGGGTGGGCAAGGCCCAGCCGCTGTGGCGGGCCGGGAGGTAACCATGCATCGCACGTCTCGCTTCTGTCCCCGCATCGCTCGCTTCGCTCACGAGCGCCGTCGTCATCCGACGTTTTCGGAGGCCAAGCTCTGGTCCCGCTTGAAGGGCAAGCAACTTGGAGTTGGCTTCCGTCGTGAGTTTGTCGTTGGTCGGTTCATTGTCGACGTGTGCGCTCCCTCTCAGCGCCTCATCGTGGAAGTTGATGGCCTTTATCATGCTCGCTTTGCTGCTAGGGATGCCCGCCGGGAACGGGCGCTGCAGCGCGCCGGGTGGCGCGTCCTGCGTGTCGACGCCGAGCTGGTCGTTCGCGACATCGACGCGGCTGTCGCCTTGGTGCGCGAAGCGCTTGCGTGATGGCAGCCGCTTCCCTGCGGCACTACCGTGCCGCAGGGACTGCCTTATTGAGTTGTCACAGAGCAACCGCGTTTGCGTGAGCGGTGTCGAGTGCTCGATGCCGATGATTGTATCAAACCGTTGGGTCCGCAGGTCTTTTGATCTTGCGCGGACGCGCAGAAACTCGAACGCCCGTTGGCACAAACAATGACTGCGCCAGACACGACCTGGCGATACTTTGATGCATGCCCAATCCCTTCAACGTGCCCGTGCCGGATTGCTGGCCTGAGCACACCAAGACCGCCGTGCAACACGCCATCGCACAGGCTCACTTCGTCTTGACCCACGTGCGCACCTGGTGCCTCAACAGTCGCATCAACCGCGTCTGTCTCGCCGCCGAGCGCGACATTGCCGTCTCCAAGGTTGCTCAGCTCCAGGAGATCATACGCATCCTTTCTGTCCGCCTCGCGCTCATCGAGCCCAGTCGCAGGCCGCAGTATCCGCCTGCCGAGCGTCTTGCCATCGTCTTGTTGCGCTGCTCCGTGGGCTGGACTCTCGCACGGACGGCCAGCGTGTTCCTGGTCACTCCGCAGACCGTTGCTCGTTGGATGAAGCGCCTCGACGAGGACGGACCGGATGCGCTGTTGGCAATGCGCGAGCCCGTCAATCGCTTCCCGGACTTCGTCCGGGAGACCGTCCGCGCGCTGCGCGTCACCTTTCCTTGCCTGGGTGTCAAACGCATCGCAAACATCCTCGCTCGCGCTGGCCTGCATCTGGCTGCGTCGACTGTAGGCCGGATCTCGAAGGAAAAGTCTCCATCGCAACCGACTCCGGGCGAGCCAGGCCGGCCTACTGGCGACCCGGGTGTTGGCGAAACCGAGACCGACGCGACCACCCCTCGCGTTGTGACTGCTCGCTATCCTCATCACCTCTGGCACGTCGACCTGTCTCTCCTGCCAAGAGTCTCGGGTTGGTGGGTTTCCTGGGTCCCGCATTCGCTGAAACAAGCCTGGCCCTTTTGTTTCTGGATCGGCGTCGTGCTCGATCACTTCTCTCGCTCCGTCGTGGCTTGGCGACTGTACCTGTCTCAGCCCTCCGCCAACCAAGTGTGCTCCTTGCTCGAAAAGGCTCGCCGCAATGCCGGCGCCGCGCCCAAACACATCGTCACCGATCGGGGACCGCAGTTTGCCAAGAAGTACAAGGCTTGGTGCAAGCGCCGTGGCGTCAAACCGCGCTTCGGCGCCATCGGCCAGAGCGGTAGCATCGCCATCATCGAGCGCTTCTTTCGCTCTCTCAAAGACGAAATGCTCTGGAGACTTCCGGTCTTGATCCTCTCCTTGCCGAAGATGCGCGCCGAGCTCGCTGCCTACGTACAGTGGTATCATGAGCATCGGCCGCACATGGCTCTCGGTGGCGCTACCCCTGCGGAGTTTCGTGATGGGCGCACGCCTGCGCGTGACTTGCCGCGCTGGCAGCCTCGCGCGGGCGTTCCGCTCCCGCGAGGCGACCCCGCCCAGCGCGTTGCGGGCTTGCAGCTCGTGACCGGGCGCGTCCAAGGCCGCAACCACTTGCCTATCGTCTCGCTCCGCGACGCCGCTTGAATCGCGCAATGCGTTTTGTTTCGCCATGCATCGAGGCACTCGTGCGTTTGCGATTTGGGATCTTGCGTCTGGACGCGTACTGCCACGCTCGAACGCGTCCTTCCACGAATGCCTGCTGCAGCGTGGAGCGCGATCAGAGTCCGAAATTCCAGTCACGTTGTGCTCACAATTGCGCGGTTTTCTGGGTGAACAAGTCGCTGGCGCAATACACCGCACAGTTTCGACCTTCGCATGCGAGCCTCCGACCTATGCTTCGTCCGGTCGTTCGCCATACCTGCTGAAACGGGCCTGCCACCCGTCCTCGGTGAACAGTTCTCCTTGCAGACCGTCCGACAATTCCTCCACATCCTTGCCACCCATCGACACGGAAATCTCTCCGGCCTCACAAGCTTCGTGCAACGCGAACAAGAAGTCGTGCACGGCATGGTCGATCGCGACTCGTGTACAGCGAACGGCTAGCTCTCTGCACTCGTCGTCAGCGGCGGCCAAGTCGGATTGAAGACCACCAAGCCTCGGTGCTTTCCAATGACCGCTAACAAGCCCGTCAGCAAAGCTGAATCCCGAGTCGCGCAAGCGCTCCATGATCAGCTTGCCAATTGCATCTAGTTCCTTGCTCATATCGCCACCATCACTTTTCCCATGGGATTCTGGACGGCCCCTTCACCTTCTGTCTACGCAAATTGGCGAGGGACTTCCTGACAAGCGAAGCAGCCTCAGCACGTGTTGCACCCCCCGCAACCAGGGCCTCACGTGCAATCCTGCTGTGCTCCGCCATTGTGTTTGGCCTCCCGCTCTTCCTCAGATCCCTGAATCCACGTTGCTGACTGGCCGTCATTTCTTCGTGCGACCAGCCGCGCTTGGCCATGTACTCCTGCGATACGCTGAACCCCTTCCTCGCGTCGTAGGTTGCGTGCCCCCGAAACGCTGCCTTCGCATGCACGTGATGCCCGCCAACACGACCATACTCACCCATTCCTCTGGTTTGCGTCCTCGGCGTGAGTGGAACCACCGCCTTCCGTCCGCCTGAAGCCGGTTTCACCGCTGGCTTGTGCGCCACGGTTGGGGTGCTTCCTGAGGTTCCCAGCTCGTACGAGTACCCGCTGGCCGCCATCCGATACGCATAGGTAGCGGCCGCCACCTTGAACTCGGCGTCGTAGATCTTCCCGGCCGCCCTGTGATCAAGAAGCGCTTCGCCCTGCTCGAGAATTGCACCTCGCTCAGCCCAGTACAGTTCCCCTTTCGCCACGCCGTTTCGCTTGTGCCAATTGTCAAGCGCCTCCGTTTCCGAATAAACGGCGGCGGCAACGGAAGCGTTCTTCCAGGCGGCGGCTCGAGGATCTACCGCCACTATTTCCCCGGATTCAAGCCTTTGCTTGTCCGCCGCCGCACCGGCTTGTTCTGCTTTCACGTCGTGCGCCGTTCGCGGTTGCAGCCCCATTGGGTCAATTTCCTTCAACGCCATGCCACTCACGTACGCATATACATTTGAGTCTGCGCCCAGCGTGTGAACGCCCAACGGATCCGCACTCACCCACCTCTGCAAGTGCGTACTCAAGAACCGCTTCCCGAAGTACGTCAGCCCAACCTCGACATCGCTCTCCTTCCCCGTGAAACATGAGTCGGACGCAAACGTCGTACGCGCAGCCTCGATTTCTCGGGCGCGTATCGCTACTTAGAAACTCAACGACCTGATGCGGGGAGCCGCGTGGCAGCGAAAATCCCCTGACGCGTGTTTGAGGCTACACGCGCTTTTTGGTCGACGCGAGACTGCATGCGCACATGCGTTTCGAGGCGTGATTTCTGGCGGCTAAAAAGAGAAGGGTCTAGGTTCGGGGCATGCCGTCGTTCCTGCACGAGGCCCTGTTCTTGTTGTTCCGCAATCGTCCAGAGTTGGCTGCAGAGCTTTTGCGTGATGCTCTCGGCGTCGAGTTGCCGGCGTACACCGAAGCACGCCTCGAGAGCGCTGAGCTGACCGATGTGGCTCCCGCGGCTCGCTACGCGGACTTGGTCGTGCTGCTCGTCGACGGCATTGCCGTGATGGGGATCGTCGTCGAGGTCCAGCTCGCCCCCGACGACGACAAGCCGTTCACATGGCCGGTCTACGTGGCCAATCTGCGTGCTCGCATTCGCTGTCCCGTTGAGTTGCTCGTGGTCGCTCCGGACGCCAAGGTGGCCACCTGGGCGGCTCGACCCATTCGGCTGGGTGAGCGGGCCAGCCTGTTGCCCTTCGTCATCGGTCCGGAGGGCGTCCCATTGGTCGACGACCTGGACCAGGCCAAGCGGGCACCCGAGCTCGCTGTCCTCAGCGCCATTGCCCACGGCCACACAGCTATCGACGACGCGGTGCGCTTGGCTGACATTGCAGCACGAGCGAGTTCTCAGCTCGGTGCACAACGCTTCGCGGTGTACTATGATCTCATTATCTCGGCGCTCAGCGAAGCTGCCAGGAAGGCTTTCGAGATGCTCCCGCAAACACACGAGTACCAGGACAAGTCACTGAAGCGGTCGTTCAGCGATGGGCGGGCTCAAGCCTTGCTCGACGTGCTCGAGTCGCGCGAGCTGGCCGTTTCCGACGAGCAGCGGCAACGCATCCTCGAATGCAATGACGCCGAAACACTCCGAGCCTGGACGCGCAAAGCCGTCACCGTGAAGACCACCGACGAGCTGTTCGCCGAGTAGCGCGCAGCGAGGGGTAATGGACGCACTGAGGCCTGCGTGGGAGGGACCCACGCAGGCCGGACCGCACCGCGAGGGGCGGGTGGGTCCGTTCCACGACGCCATGAGGCGAGCGCGGCGGGGCGGGGCCGCCGCGTTCGCCGGGACGGTGCACGCGATGCGCCGGCGTCGTACATCGTGACTCGCACCACGCCGCCAACTGTGGAGCGCAGCCCCCCGGCGCGAGGAAACATAATTCCCTTGTTATGTTTAGCGAGCGAGGGCACCCGGCGGCGAGGGGCTTGCTAGCGAGCCGCCGCGTCGAGCTCAGCGTTGCAAGCCCCATGACGCCGGGCGGTGCGCATAATGCAGCATTATGCGCACCGCCGAGCGAGCGACTCGCGCCGGGGGGCGGAGCGGCAATTGTGTCCCAGCGCCGACCGCTACTCGCTGTCCTCGCGTCGCAAATCAGCGGCTAAGGGTGAGGAGCGTTTCTCTGCCGTCGCCGTCAGCGGCGCCTTTGGTGACCGTGATGCGCCCGACTCGCCGATGGCCGTCTCCAGCGAGTGCTTCGCGTCTTGCTCACGCTCGCCCGTCGTCTTTGCCAGGCGCTCCAGCTTCGCTCCCGGATGCGTCGCTTCGTGGATCGCTTTGAGTTTGCGGATGCTCACTCGCGTGTACACCTGGGTCGAGTCCAGGTGCACGTGGCCCAGCATTTCCTGGATGTAACGCACGTCGGCGCCCCCCTCGAGCATCAGCGTCGCCATCGTGTGCCGAAAAATGTGACATGCCCCGCTCTTGCCAATGTCCGCGTCCTTCACGTACCGGCGCACGGCCTGCGTGAGCCAGTCCGGGGTGATCTGCTCGCCCAGCGTCGTCAAAAAGAGCGCTCCGGGATCGGGCGGCATCATGAGTTCGGGGCGCACGTCCCGCACGTAACGCGCCGCCCAGGCCAGCGCTCGCTCGCCCACCGGCACCATCCGGTCTTTTCGACCCTTGCCCTCCCGCACCATGATCGTGCCGCGCTCCACGTCGACGTCGCTCAGCCGCAAGCTCACCACTTCGCTGCGACGCACTCCGGTTGAGTACAGGACCTCCAGGATGGCCCGGTCACGCACGCCCACTGCCGTCCGCGTGTCCGGCTGCGCCATGACGCGCTCGACCTCCGAGACGGTCAGCACGTCCCGGGGTAAACGCATCGGCAATCGCGGTAGCTCGAGCTCGCTGGCGGGGTTGGCAGACAGAGCGTTCTGTTTCACCAGCCAGCGGAAGAAGCCCCGCACTGCACTTAGCCGCACATGCTGCGACCGAAACGACAGCTGCGGCCGACCGTCAGGCCGCCGCAGGTGGTACAGATGCCGCTGGTAGCGCTCCAGGATCGGCTTCGTCAGCTCTGACGGCCTGGTCAGGCTCCGTGCGCTGCACCACACCACGAAGAGCGACAGGCTCGATTCCGCGTTCGTCACGGTGCGTGGCGAGTAGTTGCGCACCGCGAGCCACTCCAGGTAACGCCGCACCCAGACGCCAAAACCATCGGGATCGTCGAGGTTGCCGATGACTCGCGGCGGCTTCGGTCCCTTGCGCTGCTTGGGCGGCATCAGCTCACGTCCACTCGACGAGCCGCTACGACACCTCTCACGTACGACGGCGAAGAAATTCCGTTCCCGCGACGCGTGTTTTCGTCGCTGCCGTGCTTTCGATCACGATTCGAGGAGCTTTCCTGCTGCGACGCGGCCATTTCATGGCCCCGACCACCCCCCGACTGCCCCCCGACCGAGGGCCGACCACCCCCCGCGAAGTTGGGGTCTGACCCCCGCGAAGTTGCCTCGCACCCCCGCGAAGTTGAAATCGTAGTCAATGCATCGAGCTGTTCTGCGTCCGCCAAACCCGCCAGAGATGTGCCTGCACCGTCCTCTCTGCTCCAGCACAGCTCGTACACGTAGCTTTGGCCCTGGCGACCGCGGTGCACCAGCACGTACTCCAGCTCCGCCAGTCGCCCCAGGTGCACCTTCAGCTGCGTGTCGCCCCAGCCGCTGTGCTCCCGCAGCTCTCGGCGGCTAAATCGATAGTCGCACCGATCTAGCCCCAGACGCTTCGTCTCTGCCGTCACCAGCGCGTCCACTAGGCCCAAGAGGCGCCGGGTTTGCGGTGGCAGCTCGTCGAGGCTTCGGCCCAGCACCTCGCGAGTGAGGCGGTTCGCCAAGACGATGTCTTCCTTCGTCACCTCCACGTACCGAAGCTTGTTTCCCCGGTGCTCCACCTCGTGGACCGGACGCTGGTACTGGTGCAGCAGCGCGATTGCGTCGATCAGACCCAGGTACTTCGTGTGATCTCGCCGCATTCGCGTGCGGTGATCGGGAAACGTCAGCTGCTCCGCAAAGGGATTCACCACCGAAAGCGGACGGAGCAAGCGTTGGGCGTTCTGGTGCAGCAACGTCAAGCGACGACGCTCCTGACGGCTCACCACGCCGCCCAGAGTCCGGGCCTGACGCTGGCGCTCGTGGATCGCTCGCGTCTGCTCTCGCCCCTCGTCCACTGTCAGCACGATGCAGCGGTTTAGAAGCTCTTCGTCCACTTCGATCGCCGTCGTCGTCAAAAAGATCATCACCGGGCCGGCCACCCGATACTCCTGCGTCACCAGCCGCCCCGTCGCTGGATCTTTGCCCGTGCTCGCGATCGTGAGCTCCCCCTCGCTCTGCAGCAGCTTCAGCGCGTAGCTCGCTCGCTCCGCCCCCTCCTCCTCGACGATGGCCAAAATCTTGTGCGAGAGGTCGCTCTCGCCCATGTAGAACAAGCTCTGCCCCGTCATCGCCGAGTACTGCACCCGCTCTTCCAGCGGCATCAGAGCGAGCACCGCGTCCATCAGCGATGACTTCCCGGCCGCGCTCGAGCTTTGGATGATCACGGCGAGCGGCTCGTCCAGCTTGCGGCTCGTTGCCGCCAAGTAGCCGACGAGTTTGTTCGTTTCCTCGCCCACCACGCCCATCCGGCGGAAGTCTTCCAAGATCTGTTCGCACAGCCCCGGCGAGCGCAGCAGCCTCAGCGCCGCGGCTCGGTCGGCATCGCTCAGCTTCGCGCGCTCTTGCTTCTGCTGCGCTGCAACCTTTTCGGCCTCCTGCCGCTCTTCCAGCGCCAAGAGCACCTGGCCGAGCTCGTGCTTCACCACACGCTCTTCGAGCCCCAGCTCTTCCGCTGCCAGCTTCACGTACACCGCGCGCTGCCGCGCGGCGTACAGCTCCAGCGTGTCCACGTGAAATCCACCGCCGTCACGGGCCACCAGCAGATTCACCCGCAGCTGCTCGGGACCGGCGTTCTTGTCCAGGCCCCGCACTCGCCAGCGTCGATCTCCAAATCGGAAAACCAGATCGTCGCCCTCACTCTCCGCTTCGGGAGCCGCCCACGCATCATGCTCCGTCGGCAACGTGGATGCGCTCGCAGGTGCCGACTCGTACTGCGCCGGCTCAGCAATCAGCTCTGCGGCTAAGGAGGGATGAGGCTCGGCGTCTGGTTGCGACGCTGCATCCGCGATGGGCGTCTCTTCCAGTGCGTCAGCGGTCGATGCCGCTTGCTCGATGTCGGTACGCGCATCACTGACAGCGACGCTCCGCGCTTTGCCCTTCTGCATCCACTGCGCTTGCCGCAGCGCCAGGTCCAGGCTCTGCGACGCCGGCGCCACCTTCAGCGCGTATTCGTTCGCGTCCATGCCCTTCGGAAACAAGACCCGCGCACTGCCCACTCCGGACTCCGCCAGCTCGCGCGAGATCTTCTCCGCTGCCCGATCTCCAGCGTCGTCCCGATCGTAGGCGATCAGCACGCGCTGGACGCCTTGAGTCACCAGCGCTTCGCGTAGCTCCTCCGTAAACCCCTCCACGCCGTACGCCGTGGTCACGTTCCGGAAGCCGGCGCACCAGAAGGTCAGTGCATCGATCAGGCTCTCGCACAAGATGAGCTCTCGGGCCCCTTCGATGCCGGAGAGGTTCCAGACGCCGCGGTGCGGACCGGGCAAGTACAGATGCAGCGGCGTGCCCTTGCGCAGACGAGGCGTGATCTTGCGCCCGTACATCTCCACCACCCGGCCCTCGGCGTCGAAGACCGGAATGACCAGCGAGCCATTGAGGTGCTCGTGCCCACTTTCGCGATACACACCCACTTCCACCAGTCGGCCACGCAGATCTGCCCCGCTGTGGCGGTTCTTCGCGGGCAATCGGTAGCCGAGCGTGCGGTTCGCGAAGCCCAGCCGGAAGTGGGCGATGGCTTCGTCGCTGTCCAGCCCGCGCTTTTCCAGATACTCAAGCGCCTCGGGGCTCTCCAACAGCGCCTGGTGGTAGTAGTCCACCACCTCGCGCAGCAGCTCGTCGTTGTCTCTGCTCTGTGCGCCCACCACCGGCAGCTTCCTTGCGGTTCCGATCTTCGGCGGCCGTCCCTTCGGCGGCTCGGCGGCTAAGGAGAGATGGTCCTTGCGCAACACTTCCACGGCGTGGCGAAAGCTCAGCCCCTCGGCTTTCATCACCCAATCGATCACTGTCCCGCCCGCCTGGCACGCACCCAGGCAGTGCCACAGGTTTTTCTCGGGTGTCACCACCAGGCTCGGCTCTCGGTCATCGTGAAACGGGCACAGCCCGATCAGATCCGAGCCGTGCTTCTTGAGCTTCACCCCGCGTGCCTCTGCGAGCCGCTCCACCGAAATCTCCCGCTTCAAAGCCCGGATTTCTTCCTCGCTTACTCTCGCCATCTCACGCTCCAGGACGAAAAGGCTGTCAAGCGCAAACTGCTTGACTTCAACTGTTCTTCGAATACAGTGCTCCACTGTATTCGTCAAGGAGGTTTCTTGTTCTGCACTTAGACTCTTGGCTCATGGTGCGGACCTCTCGTTCCGGAAAACCCTCTCGTTCCACTGAGTCCTTCGGCTCTAGGCTGGCTCGCGTTCGCAAAGAGCGTGGCTTCACGCAGGTCGAGCTAGCGGCCAAGGTGGGAATGATCCAGGCCGTGATTTCGGACTACGAGAGGGACAAGCTTCGCCCGTATGCCGACGTGGTCGCACGTCTCGCAAGCGCCCTGGGCGTCTCCACCGATGAGCTGCTCGGCGTGAAGGCCGCCAAGAAGAATGGGACGATCGGAAACCGACGTTTCCTGCGCCGGATCCAAATGATGGACCAACTGCCGAAGCGAGATCAGGACGCGCTGCTGCGCACCATAGACGCCTTCCTAGCAGCCAGAAAAGCCAGCTGACCGCGCCACCATCCACGTCACTGGCTGGCTAATGCGGGCGTTGGGCCAGACGGCGCCTGGCGCGTCCATGCCCGGATGGAGTTCAACGTGAGCAGCCGATCGCGTCGCCGTTTGGCGCTGCGCCGCAGGCCAACGAAGCATTAGCCAGACTCAATCTGTCAACGCGAGACTGCGCTTGCGCGCTCCACGGCTCGCCCCGCGCCGGACTCATGAGCGTCCGCCGCGGGACTTGGGGACGGCGAGGCAAAAGAAGCTCGACGAATCAGCAGCACCAGCCCATCCGACTGTCGCCAGGTTGCCTGCAGCATCAGATCAGTCAATCAGTCGTGCTCCTCGTAGGAGTGCGACTTCCTTGTCGGTCACGAGCGGACTGACAACTACGAAGTGGTCGAAGCCCACCACGACCGCTTTCCCATCCAGTTCAAGCCGCCACGGCCCTTTTGCACCCTCACCCGCAAATAGCGACATGAGGCGATCCCCCATCGTCGGTCGCCACGCAACGACCACGCGACCGAGCAAGTGTGTTGGCAGATCACGCCGCAGGCTCGGAATTTTCCGCAATTCCCTTGGCAAGCGCTCAAATATGAACTCGGCGAGTTCAAAGCTCCCCGCCTGCACCGCTTGCAACAGACTCTGGTCTGAGATCTTCACCTCCTCACCAAACGGTGAACGATAGGGCTCGGGCATTCCGTCCGAACTCGCTAGCGTGGGCAGCCTATGCAGCCTGGTCGTGGCGCGTCCGACTGCGTTTGCGAGAGGTCCATGACAAAACCAACGTACCCCAGCGCCTTCCCGGCGACACGTAGTTTGCCACCCAATTCGGCGCTTGTCCTTGCAGCCGACCCAGTTCCCACGAACACGTCCCCGATCTTGCTCCCACGCTCTGCAGTGTTGCCGATCACCCCCCACATGCTGCCGTATTTCCTGGCGTCACGGTAGAAGAAGGCTGCATTGGTCCCCAGCGTCACAACAAATGGTGTTGCTCGCACAGCTGCACCACCGTAGTCGCCCCGTTCCAGGTGAGGCTTGGCCAATTGGTACGAGAAATAGGCAGATGCGCCAACGCTGAACGCGCGTACGCCGAGTCGTTCCACGCCACGAGCCCACACCATCCTTTCCGCTCCCTTTGGACTGCTCGGTAGGCGGCTAAACATGGAACGTGTGACTCGATCGTAAAGAGTTCGACCACCGGCTGTGGAGAAGCCCGTTGCGGCGAAGCCTGTGCCCACGTCGGTGACAGCTCCGGATGGGTCGCTAGACGTGCTGGTGTCAGTCGTGAGATGCGGCTCCAGCGCTGCCTGTACCTGCGCACGCGACCCTGTGCCGCCTCCACCGGGCACGGAACTTCCTCCTCCCCCCGTGGGTGCACTGCCGGACGCAGTTCGGCCTGCGGAAGGGCTGGGTCGGTTCAGCAGGTTTGACGTACTCGCAACGCTTACTTGCCACGGCGACGGACCGCAGCTCATGTTCTTGCCGCAGGCGCCACCCCCGGGAACCTGGTTCGCCTGCTCCGACAGCGCCTGTCCCGCCTTGTCCTGAGGAGTTTCCTGCAACCCAAGTGGATCGACGGCCTTAAGCGCCTGACCCCGCACGTAGGCATACACGTTTAAATCCGCTTCCCCCGGCGAATGAATCGCGAGCGGATCCGCACTCACCCACCGATTCAGATGCGTGGAGAGGAAACGCTTGCCAAAGAAAGTGGTCTCTGACGCAAACGTCGTACGCGCAGCTCCGATTTGTCGGGCGCGTTCGGCAGCTTAGAAACTCAACGACCTGATGCGAGGTCCCGCTCTGCGGCGAAAATCCCCTGACGCGTGTTTGAGCTTACACGCGCTTCTTCGTCGACGCGAGACTGGGTGCGCAGACGCGTTTTGAGACGTGATTCTGGCGGCTAAGTGGAGAAGTCGGGTTGCTTCTCGCCGATGGCATTCCAAAGCGTGATGACGCCGACCACGCTGCGGGCCTCGTCAACATGGAAGTACACAAAGTTCCGCGTCTTCGGCATCAACACGCGCCAGACTAGCTGTCCTCGCACTTGCACGTAGCGCTGCGCCCCGACCGTGGGAGAGGTGCGCAACCTCGCCACGACAGCACGCAGTTCCTCACGGAAGAGGTCGGGCGCCTTGTCCCGGTGCGCCTCCCACCACTGTCGTTTGTCTTTTGCGGCCTCCCGCGCTTCACGGGAGAAGTGGACGATCACGTTCAGCGCTCGAGTTCCGCGAGCACTTCGTCGGCGTCGACGACTTCGCCGCGCTCCAATTGCCCGAGACCGCGTTCAATTGAGCGATGCAACTCGGCGCGCTCCTTGTCGCTCAGCGAATCGCCCTCGGAGTTGCACAGATACACGGTCACGGGCATGCCATTGGTGAGTTCCGCCGGTTCGTCGAGGACAATCTGCCCGTTCTTCACATGTGCTTTGAGCGCGTTCACGAGAGGGAGCATAGCACCTAGCCGCCCGTTGTCGGGGCCGCTTGCAACAAGGTCGCATCGCGTGGGGGCGGGCGGGCGCACCACGACGCCACGAGGTCAGCGCGGCGGGGCGGGGCCGCCGCGCTGACCGGGACGTCATCGCAGGCACCAGCGCGTGCAGTGGGGCGTGCACGCGACGCACACCGGGGAGCGCAGCCCCCCAGCGCGAGGAAACATAATTCTCTTGTTATGTTTAGCGAGCGAGGGCACCCGGCGGCGTGGGGCTTGCCAGACGTCAGCTACAACCTTTCGGGGTAGCGACCATCGGGGGCGTAGGGGCGTAGCCCCTGACCCGCCCACCGCAGGTGTGCAAGCCCCATGACGCCGGGCGGTGCGCATAAGGCTGCCTTATGCGCACCGCCGAGCGAGCGACTCGCGCTGGGGGGCGGAGCGGCAATTGCGTGCACGCGGCGACCGCTACTCGTCGTCCTCGCGGCGCTGCGTGGCGGCTAAGGGCGAGGAGCATTTCTCTGCCGTAGCCGTCTGCGACGCCCTCGGTGGCCGTGATGGCTCGCGACGTCCCGCCGTCTTGGCCAGCGGGCGCTCTGGCTGCGCCGTCGGGTGCGTCGCCGCGTGGATCGCTTTGAGCTTGCGGATGCTCACTCGCGTGTACACCTGCGTCGATTCCAGCGACGTGTGCCCCAGCATTTCCTGCACGTAGCGCACGTCGGCGCCTCCCTCGAGCATGTGCGTGGCCATCGCATGCCGAAACACGTGACACGCTCCACGCTTGCCAGCTTTGCGCACGTAACGCCGGATGTTCTGCGACAGCCCGGGGGGCAACAGCGCCTCGCCCATGTTCGTTAGGAAGAGGGCGCCGGGATCGGGCATCACCATCAGCTCGGGGCGCACGTCGCGGATGTAACGCTTCGCCCAGGCCAGCGCTCGCTCTCCCACCGGCAACATCCGATCTCGCTGCCCCTTGCCCTCACGCACCATCAGCGTCCCACGCTCCACGTCCAAATCGCTCAGGCTGAGCCCAGTCACCTCGCTGCGACGGATCCCCGTCGAGTACATCAGCTCCAAAATCGCCCGGTCTCGCACCCCGAGCGCCGTGGCGGTGTTCACCTGGGACAGCACTTCCTCGACTTCTTCTGCGCTCAGCACGTCCCGGGGCAATCGATGCGGCAGCCGTGGAAGCTCCAGCTCGCTCGCAGGGTTCGAGGGCAGGGCGTTTTGCTTCACCATCCACCGAAAGAAGCGCCGCACCGCCGTCAGCATCACGTGCTGCGTCCGAAACGACATCTGCGGGCCTCCGTCCGGGCGCCGCAGCAGGTACAGGTGCCTCTGGTAACGCTCCAGCATCGGCTTCGTGAGCTGCGACGGTCGATACAGGTTGCGGGCCTCGCACCACTGCACGAAGCGCCTCAGCCCGATCTGACGGCTCTCCACCGTGTGCGCCGAGTAGTTCCGCGTCTGCAGCCACTGCAAGAAGCGCTGCGACCAAATCCAAAACCCGTCCGGCTCGTTTGGATCACCAATCGGACGCGGGGGCTGCTTGTTGCCGCGCTTGATCGGCATCGCTCAGCGCCCCCGTGCTTGTACGACGCCACTTGCGTACGACGATTGTGACAGACCGTTCCCGCGACGTGCGTTTTTGCCGCTCGCGGCGTTGCGATCACCATTCGAGCCGTTTTGCTCCTGCGCCGCCCGGTTTTCACCACCCCGACCACCCCCCGACCGGGGGCCGACCAGGGGCCGACCGACCCCCGCGAAGTTGGGGTCTGCCCCCCGCGAAGTTGCCTCTGAGCCCCGCGAAGTGTGCGTCGTACTCGACGCATCGAGTCCTTCCGCGTCGACGAGACCCGCAAGCGATGTGCCTGCGCCCTCCTCGCTGCTCCAACACAGCTCGTACACGTAGCTTTGACCCTGACGCCCACGATGCACCAGCACGTACTCCAGCTCCGCCAGCCGCCCCAGGTGCACCTTCAGCTGCGTGTCGCCCCAGCCGCTGTGCTCCCGCAGCTCTCGGCGGCTAAATCGATAGTCGCATCGGTTCAAGCCGAGCCGCTTCGTCTCCTGGGCGACCAGCGCGTCGACGAGGCCGAGCAAGCGCCGTGTTTGTGGCGGCAGCTCGTCCAGGCTCCGGCCCAGCACCTCGCGGGTCAGGCGGTTCGCGAGTTCGATGTCCTCTCGCGTCACCTCCACATACCTCAGCTTCGCTCCCCGATGCTCCACCTCCTGCACCGGCCGCTGGTACTGGTGCAGCAGCGCGATCGTCTCGATCAGACCCAGGTACTTCGTGTGATCTCGACGCATCCGTGTTCGATGATCTGGAAACGTCAGCTGCTCCGCATACGGATTGACCACCGAAAGCGGCCTCAAAAGGCGCTGAGCGTTCTGGTGCAGTTCCAGCAGGCGTGCCCGCTCGTGCCGGGTCTTCACTCCCTCCAGCGTCCGTAGCTGTCGCTGACGCTCGTGGATCGCTCGCGTTTGCTCCCGCCCCTCGTCCACCGTCAGCACGATGCAGCGGTTGAGCAGCTCTTCGTCTACCTCGATCGCCGTCGTCGTCAAGAAGATCATCACCGGCCCCTGCACCCGGTACTCCTGCGTCACCAGCCGTCCCGTCGCTGGATCTTTGCCCGTGCTCGCGATGGTCAGCTCGCCCTCGCTCTGCAGCAGCTTCAGCGCGTAGCTCGCTCGCTCGGCGCCCTCCTCCTCGACGATGGCCAAGATCTTGTGCGCCAGATCGCTCTCGCCCATGTAAAACAAGCTCTGCCCCGTCATCGCTGAGTACTGCACGCGCTCCTCCTCGGGCATCAGACACAGCACCGCGTCCATCAGCGACGACTTGCCCGCCGCGCTCGAGCTCTGGATGATCACCGCCAGCGGCTCATCCAGTTTCCGGCTGGTGGCAGCTAAGTAGCCGACGAGTTTGTTCGTTTGCTCGCCAACCACTCCGCAACGCCCGAAGTCTTCCAAGATCCGCTCCACCAATTTCGGATCTCGCAGCAGCTCCAGTGCTGCCTTCCGAGCCACATCGCCCATCTGAGCTGGCTTCGCCTCAGCCTCAGCCGCCTTGCGCTCGGCTTCTTGCCGCTCCTCGAGCTTGAGGAGCACGGCGCCCAGCTCACGCTTGACCACACGCTCTTCCAGGCCCAGCTCTGCCGCCGCTTCCTTTGTGAAGACGCCGCGCTGCCTCGCCGAGTACAGCTCCACCGTGTCGACGTGAAACGCCCCGCCCGCTCGCGAGATGTGCAGGTTCGTGCGCAGTTGTTCCGGGCCACCCTTCAACGCCACGCGCACTCGCCAACGTCGATCGCCAAATCGAAACACCAGGTCATCGCCCGTCACCTCGGGCTCGACGCTCGGATTGGCGGCTAAGGAAGGATGGGGTGGGGGCGGACTTGCTGGCGGCTGCTTCGCAACGATCACCACCTCGGCTTCGTTGGCGCCGGCAGGCTGTGTGGCTTGTCGCTCGATCGACTCAGTCGGCTCGGCTGCAGCCGGCCGTGGTTTGCCCTCGCTGATCCACTCTGCCTGCCGCAGCGAAAGGCCCAAGCTCTGTGCCGCTGGGCCCACCTTCAGCGCGTACTCGTTCGCGTCCATGCCTTTCGGAAACAGCACCCGCGCGCTGCCCACTGCCAGCTCCGCCAGCTCTCGTGACAGCTTGTCCGCCGCCCGCTCGCCGGCGTCGTCCCGATCGTATGCGATCAGCACGCGCTCGACATCTTGCGTCGTCAGTGCTGTGCGCAACTCATCGGTGAAGCCCTCCACGCCGTAGGCCGTCGTCACGTTCCGATAGCCTGCGCACCAGAAGGTCAGCGCGTCGATCAGGCTTTCGCAAAGAATCACTTCCCGGGCGTCTGCAATGCCGGAGAGGTTCCAGACGCCGCGATGGGGGCCGGGCAAGTACAGGTGCATTGGTGTCCCCGGACGCAGTCGAGGCGTGATCTTACGCCCGTACATCTCCACCACCTGACCCTCGGCGTCGAAGACCGGAATGACCAGCGAGCCATTTAGGTGCTCGTGACCGCTCTGTCGGTACACACCGACCTCCGCCAGCCGCCTCCGTAGCTCTCCGCCCCGGTGGCGGTTCTTCGCTGGCAAACGGTAGCCTAGCGTGCGGTTCGAGAAGCCAAGCTGGAAGCGCTCGATGGCCTCCTCGTCTCGAATGCCTCGCTTTTCCAAGTACGCCAACGCCTCCGGGCTCTCCAACAGCGCTTGGTGGTAGTAGGCGACAACCTCGCGCAGCAGCTCGTCGTTGTCCGCGCTCTGTGCTCCCACCACCGGCAGCTTCCTTGCCGTGCCGTACTTCGGCGGCCGTCGCTTCGGCGACTCTGCAGCTAAGGATGGAAGGTCTTTACGCAGCACTTCCACCGCGTGTCGAAAGCTCAGGCCCTCGGCCTTCATCACCCAGTCGATCACCGTGCCACCCGCCTGACACGCTCCCAGGCAGTGCCAGAGGTTCTTGTCGGGTGTGATCACCAGGCTCGGCTCTCGGTCGTCGTGAAACGGGCACAGCCCGATCAAGTCCGACCCGTGTTTCTTGAGCTTGATGCCCTTCGCTTCAGCCAGGCGCTGAAGCGAAATCTGGGCCTTTAACCGCTCGATTTCTTCTTCGGGAATTCGGGCCATCGCGCTGCTCCTTGAAAAAGGCTGTCAATCGAAAAGTGCGACTTGTGTTCCGCTCAGTTGATATGCTCCGAGATTCTCAGTAAACTGAGAATTGTGCAAGCCTCAGGAGCTCAGTCAGCCCGTGTCACCCGAGATCACCCCGTACACTGGCCCCGTGCCGCGCAAAGCCAAAGCAGCAAAAGGGCCAAGGCCCAAGCAAGGAGCTCGCTTACTCGCACTTCGAAAAGCGGCCGGTCTCACCCAAATCGAGCTCGCCCGCCACCTTGACGTGCCCCACGCCAATATCGCGTTCTGGGAATGGAGTGACAAACCACCACGCTCTGAGCTGCTTCCCGCGATGGCAAAAGCTCTCGGCACTCACGTCGAAGACCTGCTCGTCCTCAACGGTTCGAGACAAAGAAGTCGCCCAGGGCCCGTTGGTGAGCTTCAACGCACCTTCGACGACGTTCGTCGGCTGCCCCGTAAACAACAACGCAAGATCATTGAAACCGTCCGGGCCCTCGTCAACGAGTACGCACGAAAAGCAGGCTGACGGCTGCGATCGTCACGGCCCAGATCGGACCGTCCGTCGTGGTCGCTCCGCCCAACCGCTAGGGGCCTGACCACTTAAGCGGCAACTCGCAACTGATCGATAACGCTCAGGTTGCTGAGAGCAGCGTGCCGGCGGAGGTCGAAGAGGTTGTTGCGCTGACCACGGTAGCGAGCACGGTCGCCTTGGCGGTTATGCAGGGTCGCGAGGCTGTGTTCGACGGCAGTACGCTTGCGAAGGCGGGCGCGGCCTTCGCGCGTGCGGGCGTTTTCGCGCAGCTGGATGTGGAAGGGCTCATGGGGGTGTAGCGTGACGCTGCGGCCACGCCCCGGGGCGGCGCGCGTGCAGTCGTCGCGGCTGCGACATACATCGCAGCGGGCAGCTGGGAAGCGAGCGACGGAGCCAGCGCTCGCTTTAACCGCAACGCCTTCGGGACAACGGGCGATTCCCGCAGCCAGATCGAGCTTGAAATCGGCCTTGGTGAAGCGCCCGCCGTTGCGCAACGGAAACGGTTTGCAGAAAACCTCTGTTCCTTCGGCGCGACGGGATTCGATCGCATCGTCGCCAAGGTAGCCTCGATCGATGTAGAGTTCTGAAACGGAGCCGCACTGTTCGAGTAATTCTGCCGAAGCGACACGTTCAGGACGATTCGCGGGGGTGATCGCGACGGCGCAGATGATGCCGGGCGTATCGAGCTGTATCGCGATGTGTCGCTTGTAGCCGTCGATGCGTTTCTTCTTGCTCTTGCGGCCATGACGCATGTCGGGGTCACTCACGCTAATGCGTCGGTCCTTCGCCACGCCGCGTGTGATCCGGCTCCCTCCGTCCCCGTCTGGATCGGGCTCGGTGTCCTGCGAGACGAGCTTTTCCACCAGTGCCCACTGCCCGGCCAGCGGCGCTTCTTTCAGCGGTTTCGTCAGCTCTTTTTCGAGAAAGCGGCCGAGTGACTGTACCTGCTTGAGCAGTCGACCGAGCGCCTTGGTGCGCGCCCCAGGGTCGTCCCAGTCGATGTCGAGCCCTGTCTTGATGCTGGTGGCGTTGAGTACTGGGATCCCCGCAGCAGCCGCGACCTTGTCGACGGGTTGACCGAGCCGCCGCGCTGCCGTGCGAACGACGTGTAGCGAGGCGCGCCCGATGAGATTGAAGGTGTCCTCGACGCGACCCGCGCCCCATAGTGGGCTGGCGTCGAATGCAGCACGCAGGTGCGTTGCACTGAATCCGCCCGTCTCGCGTGCGAGTTCGACCGTCTTGTTGAAGAGCAGCTCGTCGAGCCCATGCGCAATGACGCGCTGGCGAAAGTTGTAAAACGTGCCTTGCGAGAAGAGCGGCACTTCGATTCCCGCACAGTTGAGCACCATTTGCCAGCGGCGATCCATCAACGTAAGCTCAACCACCTCGTGGTCGGGCACACGCAGCGCGGCCTGCAGCAACATCGCAAGGCCGAGTTGAGCAGGCGGGACGCGACCACGCCCCCGCTCCACGGGCGAATATGCCTCCGTCAGCTTCGCCTGCATCTCTTCGTCAAAAATCCTATGTCGCAGCTCGCGCAGGAATACGAATACTCTGCGTTTCGCACATCGCTTTGCGATGAACTTCTCACCACGCGACAGCTCGACCGGCGCCTTCCAGATCTCCATGGGGTCCTCCTGACCCCGTTTGATCACTACACGCCCGGCGCGTCGATCCTGGCTTCTAAGCGATCGAACTTGCTTTGTATTTCGACGCCGCCGCTAGAATTTGATCGGGTCTCTAGAGCTGCTGCGAGGACAGGCCGTGCCGTTCGTAGCCAAGAAGAGCAAATACATCACTTGTAGTGGGAAAATTGACGCAAAGAGTCGAGTTGAGCCTCAAACTTGGTTGTATTTACACCACCAACGCTTGCTATGGATCCATTCCTCTCGCATGACAGCTACATGGCCAACGATGGATTCGCCAAACGCCTCAGGCAGCTGCGCAAACAACGAGGTCTGTCCCAAGCCGAGCTCGCTGAGCTGGTTGACGTTCACTACAACCACATCGGTCGCTATGAGCGCGAGGCTTCGCGCCCCTCGGCCGATACCCTCGCAAGGCTTGCCGACGCCCTCGACGTCTCCGCCGACTACTTGCTCGAGGGCTGCACCAAGGATGCCGCTCGAGCGGACTTCAAGGACAGGGAATTGCTTCGCCAGTTCCAAGAGGTCGAGCTACTTCCCGACGAGGACAAGGACGTGATCAAAAAACTCATCGATGCCTTCCTCACCAAGAAGAAGCTTCAACGCCTCGTGAGCGGCTGACACCATCCACGTCACTGGCTGGCTAATGCGAGCGCTGGGCCAGACGGCGCCGAAGGCGTCCATGCCCGGATGGAGTTCGGGGTGAGCGGCCGACCCCGTCGCTGTTTGGCGCTGCGCCGCAGGCCAGCGAAGCATTAGCCAGACTCAATCTGTCGACGCCAGGGTGCGCTTGCGCGATCCACGGCTCGCCCCGCGCCGGACTCATGAGCGTCCGCCGCGGGGCTGGGGGTGAGCACTACGGGGACTCACCCGCGGGTCGGGGACCGCGAAACTCGTCGAAGAGGCGCCAAAACGTACTCCAGGCTTCTTCTCCCTTCGCCTGGTCCAGTATTGCCTCGACCACACCACGAGACATGCTCCACCCGGTTCTTTCGTGAACGAATCGGGTGAACGCTTCGAGAAATTCCCTGCCGCATTCGTTGATGTCGTGTACGTCCAACGCGAAGGTGTATCCGATCACAAGCACCTGGAGCGTTCGTAGTTGTGCTTCGCGCTGTTCTGGAGACCACCCGAGGTACATTCCGGGTCGCGCTCGAACTGCATCAAGCAACTCGAACAGATCGCTCAAGTCAGAATCCGAAGTGGATGGCATCTGCCTCCTCCCAACGTGCCTTGTAGCTCTTGATCGATTGACCTTTCGGCCCAGTGAGCCTGTCATACACGCGCCCGTCCTTTACCACCACCTGGTGAGTGGACCAGCCTCTCGCTTTGTCTCCTGCAGGATTCCGAAAAACGCCCTTGGAATCCTTAACACGCCCCAGCACCAACCGATCCACTGGTCCGGGCGGCTTGATGGTCCTAATCTCGCCCCCTATCGCTCGCTGAATCGTTCGCGCAGCTGTCTCACACCCGCTTTGGCACGCCTTCGACCCAGGCTCTAGTGCCTCCCATCGGCTCTTGCCAAATGCAACTCGTGGACTCGGCGCCGCTCCTCCCTTCGGCGCCGGCTTCGAAGACATTCTCCACACGTTGATCTTGGGCCCGCCTGCCGTCGCAACCTGGACAACGTCATCGGCTGCGCCCAACTTCGTTCCCACCCACTTGAAAGCCCGGCCCAACAGGCCAAATCCCTTGCTGCTCAGGCCGCCCATGTAGGGGTTCATCTCAATGATTTCACGAGGCGTGTGCCCACCACCGGCCGGTCGGTCCAGCCAGGATGCGCTGGGCGCAGTCTCACTTGGCCCCGGGGCCTTGGCTTCGTTCTGACGCAATGTAGCGCCGTACGCCTGTGCCCAATCCTCCCCGCTCGCGGTCTTGGTGGGGTCTCTGGGCCGGATCTCCGTTTCCGCGAGAACCCACACCTTGCTACCTTCCGCTGTCTGGACAGAGCCGTCCGCGTTCTGCCTGACTTGCTCCGAGCTGGCGTTCGTGGGGTCCAGGCCTAGGGGATCCACGTTCTTCAGCACCTGCCCACTGACGTACGCGTACACGTTCAGGTCCGCCCCAAGCCCGTGCACCGTGAGCGGATCAGGCGACACCCACCTGTTCAGATGGGTCGAGAGGAAGCGCTTTCCAAAGAAAGTGGTCTCTGACGCAAACGTCGTACGCGCAGCTCCGATTTGTCGGGCGCGTTCGGCAGCTTAGAAACTCAACGACCTGATGCGAGGTCCCGCTCTGCGGCGAAAATCCCCTGACGCGTGTTTGAGCTTACACGCGCTTCTTCGTCGACGCGAGACTGGGTGCGCAGACGCGTTTTGAGACGTGATTCTGGCGGCTAAGTGGAGAAGTCGGGTTGCTTCTCGCCGATGGCATTCCAAAGCGTGATGACGCCGACCACGCTGCGGGCCTCGTCAACATGGAAGTACACAAAGTTCCGCGTCTTCGGCATCAACACGCGCCAGACTAGCTGTCCTCGCACTTGCACGTAGCGCTGCGCCCCGACCGTGGGAGAGGTGCGCAACCTCGCCACGACAGCACGCAGTTCCTCACGGAAGAGGTCGGGCGCCTTGTCCCGGTGCGCCTCCCACCACTGTCGTTTGTCTTTTGCGGCCTCCCGCGCTTCACGGGAGAAGTGGACGATCACGTTCAGCGCTCGAGTTCCGCGAGCACTTCGTCGGCGTCGACGACTTCGCCGCGCTCCAATTGCCCGAGACCGCGTTCAATTGAGCGATGCAACTCGGCGCGCTCCTTGTCGCTCAGCGAATCGCCCTCGGAGTTGCACAGATACACGGTCACGGGCATGCCATTGGTGAGTTCCGCCGGTTCGTCGAGGACAATCTGCCCGTTCTTCACATGTGCTTTGAGCGCGTTCACGAGAGGGAGCATAGCACCTAGCCGCCCGTTGTCGGGGCCGCTTGCAACAAGGTCGCATCGCGTGGGGGCGGGCGGGCGCACCACGACGCCACGAGGTCAGCGCGGCGGGGCGGGGCCGCCGCGCTGACCGGGACGTCATCGCAGGCACCAGCGCGTGCAGTGGGGCGTGCACGCGACGCACACCGGGGAGCGCAGCCCCCCAGCGCGAGGAAACATAATTCTCTTGTTATGTTTAGCGAGCGAGGGCACCCGGCGGCGTGGGGCTTGCCAGACGTCAGCTACAACCTTTCGGGGTAGCGACCATCGGGGGCGTAGGGGCGTAGCCCCTGACCCGCCCACCGCAGGTGTGCAAGCCCCATGACGCCGGGCGGTGCGCATAAGGCTGCCTTATGCGCACCGCCGAGCGAGCGACTCGCGCTGGGGGGCGGAGCGGCAATTGCGTGCACGCGGCGACCGCTACTCGTCGTCCTCGCGGCGCTGCGTGGCGGCTAAGGGCGAGGAGCATTTCTCTGCCGTAGCCGTCTGCGACGCCCTCGGTGGCCGTGATGGCTCGCGACGTCCCGCCGTCTTGGCCAGCGGGCGCTCTGGCTGCGCCGTCGGGTGCGTCGCCGCGTGGATCGCTTTGAGCTTGCGGATGCTCACTCGCGTGTACACCTGCGTCGATTCCAGCGACGTGTGCCCCAGCATTTCCTGCACGTAGCGCACGTCGGCGCCTCCCTCGAGCATGTGCGTGGCCATCGCATGCCGAAACACGTGACACGCTCCACGCTTGCCAGCTTTGCGCACGTAACGCCGGATGTTCTGCGACAGCCCGGGGGGCAACAGCGCCTCGCCCATGTTCGTTAGGAAGAGGGCGCCGGGATCGGGCATCACCATCAGCTCGGGGCGCACGTCGCGGATGTAACGCTTCGCCCAGGCCAGCGCTCGCTCTCCCACCGGCAACATCCGATCTCGCTGCCCCTTGCCCTCACGCACCATCAGCGTCCCACGCTCCACGTCCAAATCGCTCAGGCTGAGCCCAGTCACCTCGCTGCGACGGATCCCCGTCGAGTACATCAGCTCCAAAATCGCCCGGTCTCGCACCCCGAGCGCCGTGGCGGTGTTCACCTGGGACAGCACTTCCTCGACTTCTTCTGCGCTCAGCACGTCCCGGGGCAATCGATGCGGCAGCCGTGGAAGCTCCAGCTCGCTCGCAGGGTTCGAGGGCAGGGCGTTTTGCTTCACCATCCACCGAAAGAAGCGCCGCACCGCCGTCAGCATCACGTGCTGCGTCCGAAACGACATCTGCGGGCCTCCGTCCGGGCGCCGCAGCAGGTACAGGTGCCTCTGGTAACGCTCCAGCATCGGCTTCGTGAGCTGCGACGGTCGATACAGGTTGCGGGCCTCGCACCACTGCACGAAGCGCCTCAGCCCGATCTGACGGCTCTCCACCGTGTGCGCCGAGTAGTTCCGCGTCTGCAGCCACTGCAAGAAGCGCTGCGACCAAATCCAAAACCCGTCCGGCTCGTTTGGATCACCAATCGGACGCGGGGGCTGCTTGTTGCCGCGCTTGATCGGCATCGCTCAGCGCCCCCGTGCTTGTACGACGCCACTTGCGTACGACGATTGTGACAGACCGTTCCCGCGACGTGCGTTTTTGCCGCTCGCGGCGTTGCGATCACCATTCGAGCCGTTTTGCTCCTGCGCCGCCCGGTTTTCACCACCCCGACCACCCCCCGACCGGGGGCCGACCAGGGGCCGACCGACCCCCGCGAAGTTGGGGTCTGCCCCCCGCGAAGTTGCCTCTGAGCCCCGCGAAGTGTGCGTCGTACTCGACGCATCGAGTCCTTCCGCGTCGACGAGACCCGCAAGCGATGTGCCTGCGCCCTCCTCGCTGCTCCAACACAGCTCGTACACGTAGCTTTGACCCTGACGCCCACGATGCACCAGCACGTACTCCAGCTCCGCCAGCCGCCCCAGGTGCACCTTCAGCTGCGTGTCGCCCCAGCCGCTGTGCTCCCGCAGCTCTCGGCGGCTAAATCGATAGTCGCATCGGTTCAAGCCGAGCCGCTTCGTCTCCTGGGCGACCAGCGCGTCGACGAGGCCGAGCAAGCGCCGTGTTTGTGGCGGCAGCTCGTCCAGGCTCCGGCCCAGCACCTCGCGGGTCAGGCGGTTCGCGAGTTCGATGTCCTCTCGCGTCACCTCCACATACCTCAGCTTCGCTCCCCGATGCTCCACCTCCTGCACCGGCCGCTGGTACTGGTGCAGCAGCGCGATCGTCTCGATCAGACCCAGGTACTTCGTGTGATCTCGACGCATCCGTGTTCGATGATCTGGAAACGTCAGCTGCTCCGCATACGGATTGACCACCGAAAGCGGCCTCAAAAGGCGCTGAGCGTTCTGGTGCAGTTCCAGCAGGCGTGCCCGCTCGTGCCGGGTCTTCACTCCCTCCAGCGTCCGTAGCTGTCGCTGACGCTCGTGGATCGCTCGCGTTTGCTCCCGCCCCTCGTCCACCGTCAGCACGATGCAGCGGTTGAGCAGCTCTTCGTCTACCTCGATCGCCGTCGTCGTCAAGAAGATCATCACCGGCCCCTGCACCCGGTACTCCTGCGTCACCAGCCGTCCCGTCGCTGGATCTTTGCCCGTGCTCGCGATGGTCAGCTCGCCCTCGCTCTGCAGCAGCTTCAGCGCGTAGCTCGCTCGCTCGGCGCCCTCCTCCTCGACGATGGCCAAGATCTTGTGCGCCAGATCGCTCTCGCCCATGTAAAACAAGCTCTGCCCCGTCATCGCTGAGTACTGCACGCGCTCCTCCTCGGGCATCAGACACAGCACCGCGTCCATCAGCGACGACTTGCCCGCCGCGCTCGAGCTCTGGATGATCACCGCCAGCGGCTCATCCAGTTTCCGGCTGGTGGCAGCTAAGTAGCCGACGAGTTTGTTCGTTTGCTCGCCAACCACTCCGCAACGCCCGAAGTCTTCCAAGATCCGCTCCACCAATTTCGGATCTCGCAGCAGCTCCAGTGCTGCCTTCCGAGCCACATCGCCCATCTGAGCTGGCTTCGCCTCAGCCTCAGCCGCCTTGCGCTCGGCTTCTTGCCGCTCCTCGAGCTTGAGGAGCACGGCGCCCAGCTCACGCTTGACCACACGCTCTTCCAGGCCCAGCTCTGCCGCCGCTTCCTTTGTGAAGACGCCGCGCTGCCTCGCCGAGTACAGCTCCACCGTGTCGACGTGAAACGCCCCGCCCGCTCGCGAGATGTGCAGGTTCGTGCGCAGTTGTTCCGGGCCACCCTTCAACGCCACGCGCACTCGCCAACGTCGATCGCCAAATCGAAACACCAGGTCATCGCCCGTCACCTCGGGCTCGACGCTCGGATTGGCGGCTAAGGAAGGATGGGGTGGGGGCGGACTTGCTGGCGGCTGCTTCGCAACGATCACCACCTCGGCTTCGTTGGCGCCGGCAGGCTGTGTGGCTTGTCGCTCGATCGACTCAGTCGGCTCGGCTGCAGCCGGCCGTGGTTTGCCCTCGCTGATCCACTCTGCCTGCCGCAGCGAAAGGCCCAAGCTCTGTGCCGCTGGGCCCACCTTCAGCGCGTACTCGTTCGCGTCCATGCCTTTCGGAAACAGCACCCGCGCGCTGCCCACTGCCAGCTCCGCCAGCTCTCGTGACAGCTTGTCCGCCGCCCGCTCGCCGGCGTCGTCCCGATCGTATGCGATCAGCACGCGCTCGACATCTTGCGTCGTCAGTGCTGTGCGCAACTCATCGGTGAAGCCCTCCACGCCGTAGGCCGTCGTCACGTTCCGATAGCCTGCGCACCAGAAGGTCAGCGCGTCGATCAGGCTTTCGCAAAGAATCACTTCCCGGGCGTCTGCAATGCCGGAGAGGTTCCAGACGCCGCGATGGGGGCCGGGCAAGTACAGGTGCATTGGTGTCCCCGGACGCAGTCGAGGCGTGATCTTACGCCCGTACATCTCCACCACCTGACCCTCGGCGTCGAAGACCGGAATGACCAGCGAGCCATTTAGGTGCTCGTGACCGCTCTGTCGGTACACACCGACCTCCGCCAGCCGCCTCCGTAGCTCTCCGCCCCGGTGGCGGTTCTTCGCTGGCAAACGGTAGCCTAGCGTGCGGTTCGAGAAGCCAAGCTGGAAGCGCTCGATGGCCTCCTCGTCTCGAATGCCTCGCTTTTCCAAGTACGCCAACGCCTCCGGGCTCTCCAACAGCGCTTGGTGGTAGTAGGCGACAACCTCGCGCAGCAGCTCGTCGTTGTCCGCGCTCTGTGCTCCCACCACCGGCAGCTTCCTTGCCGTGCCGTACTTCGGCGGCCGTCGCTTCGGCGACTCTGCAGCTAAGGATGGAAGGTCTTTACGCAGCACTTCCACCGCGTGTCGAAAGCTCAGGCCCTCGGCCTTCATCACCCAGTCGATCACCGTGCCACCCGCCTGACACGCTCCCAGGCAGTGCCAGAGGTTCTTGTCGGGTGTGATCACCAGGCTCGGCTCTCGGTCGTCGTGAAACGGGCACAGCCCGATCAAGTCCGACCCGTGTTTCTTGAGCTTGATGCCCTTCGCTTCAGCCAGGCGCTGAAGCGAAATCTGGGCCTTTAACCGCTCGATTTCTTCTTCGGGAATTCGGGCCATCGCGCTGCTCCTTGAAAAAGGCTGTCAATCGAAAAGTGCGACTTGTGTTCCGCTCAGTTGATATGCTCCGAGATTCTCAGTAAACTGAGAATTGTGCAAGCCTCAGGAGCTCAGTCAGCCCGTGTCACCCGAGATCACCCCGTACACTGGCCCCGTGCCGCGCAAAGCCAAAGCAGCAAAAGGGCCAAGGCCCAAGCAAGGAGCTCGCTTACTCGCACTTCGAAAAGCGGCCGGTCTCACCCAAATCGAGCTCGCCCGCCACCTTGACGTGCCCCACGCCAATATCGCGTTCTGGGAATGGAGTGACAAACCACCACGCTCTGAGCTGCTTCCCGCGATGGCAAAAGCTCTCGGCACTCACGTCGAAGACCTGCTCGTCCTCAACGGTTCGAGACAAAGAAGTCGCCCAGGGCCCGTTGGTGAGCTTCAACGCACCTTCGACGACGTTCGTCGGCTGCCCCGTAAACAACAACGCAAGATCATTGAAACCGTCCGGGCCCTCGTCAACGAGTACGCACGAAAAGCAGGCTGACGGCTGCGATCGTCACGGCCCAGATCGGACCGTCCGTCGTGGTCGCTCCGCCCAACCGCTAGGGGCCTGACCACTTAAGCGGCAACTCGCAACTGATCGATAACGCTCAGGTTGCTGAGAGCAGCGTGCCGGCGGAGGTCGAAGAGGTTGTTGCGCTGACCACGGTAGCGAGCACGGTCGCCTTGGCGGTTATGCAGGGTCGCGAGGCTGTGTTCGACGGCAGTACGCTTGCGAAGGCGGGCGCGGCCTTCGCGCGTGCGGGCGTTTTCGCGCAGCTGGATGTGGAAGGGCTCATGGGGGTGTAGCGTGACGCTGCGGCCACGCCCCGGGGCGGCGCGCGTGCAGTCGTCGCGGCTGCGACATACATCGCAGCGGGCAGCTGGGAAGCGAGCGACGGAGCCAGCGCTCGCTTTAACCGCAACGCCTTCGGGACAACGGGCGATTCCCGCAGCCAGATCGAGCTTGAAATCGGCCTTGGTGAAGCGCCCGCCGTTGCGCAACGGAAACGGTTTGCAGAAAACCTCTGTTCCTTCGGCGCGACGGGATTCGATCGCATCGTCGCCAAGGTAGCCTCGATCGATGTAGAGTTCTGAAACGGAGCCGCACTGTTCGAGTAATTCTGCCGAAGCGACACGTTCAGGACGATTCGCGGGGGTGATCGCGACGGCGCAGATGATGCCGGGCGTATCGAGCTGTATCGCGATGTGTCGCTTGTAGCCGTCGATGCGTTTCTTCTTGCTCTTGCGGCCATGACGCATGTCGGGGTCACTCACGCTAATGCGTCGGTCCTTCGCCACGCCGCGTGTGATCCGGCTCCCTCCGTCCCCGTCTGGATCGGGCTCGGTGTCCCTGCGAGACGAGCTTTTTCCACCAGTGCCCACTGCCCGGCCAGCGGCGCTTCTTTCAGCGGTTTCGTCAGCTCTTTTTCGAGAAAGCGGCCGAGTGACTGTACCTGCTTGAGCAGTCGACCGAGCGCCTTGGTGCGCGCCCCAGGGTCGTCCCAGTCGATGTCGAGCCCTGTCTTGATGCTGGTGGCGTTGAGTACTGGGATCCCCGCAGCAGCCGCGACCTTGTCGACGGGTTGACCGAGCCGCCGCGCTGCCGTGCGAACGACGTGTAGCGAGGCGCGCCCGATGAGATTGAAGGTGTCCTCGACGCGACCCGCGCCCCATAGTGGGCTGGCGTCGAATGCAGCACGCAGGTGCGTTGCACTGAATCCGCCCGTCTCGCGTGCGAGTTCGACCGTCTTGTTGAAGAGCAGCTCGTCGAGCCCATGCGCAATGACGCGCTGGCGAAAGTTGTAAAACGTGCCTTGCGAGAAGAGCGGCACTTCGATTCCCGCACAGTTGAGCACCATTTGCCAGCGGCGATCCATCAACGTAAGCTCAACCACCTCGTGGTCGGGCACACGCAGCGCGGCCTGCAGCAACATCGCAAGGCCGAGTTGAGCAGGCGGGACGCGACCACGCCCCCGCTCCACGGGCGAATATGCCTCCGTCAGCTTCGCCTGCATCTCTTCGTCAAAAATCCTATGTCGCAGCTCGCGCAGGAATACGAATACTCTGCGTTTCGCACATCGCTTTGCGATGAACTTCTCACCACGCGACAGCTCGACCGGCGCCTTCCAGATCTCCATGGGGTCCTCCTGACCCCGTTTGATCACTACACGCCCGGCGCGTCGATCCTGGCTTCTAAGCGATCGAACTTGCTTTGTATTTCGACGCCGCCGCTAGAATTTGATCGGGTCTCTAGAGCTGCTGCGAGGACAGGGCCGTGCCGTTCGTAGCCAAGAAGAGCAAATACATCACTTGTAGTGGGAAAATTGACGCAAAGAGTCGAGTTGAGCCTCAAACTTGGTTGTATTTACACCACCAACGCTTGCTATGGATCCATTCCTCTCGCATGACAGCTACATGGCCAACGATGGATTCGCCAAACGCCTCAGGCAGCTGCGCAAACAACGAGGTCTGTCCCAAGCCGAGCTCGCTGAGCTGGTTGACGTTCACTACAACCACATCGGTCGCTATGAGCGCGAGGCTTCGCGCCCCTCGGCCGATACCCTCGCAAGGCTTGCCGACGCCCTCGACGTCTCCGCCGACTACTTGCTCGAGGGCTGCACCAAGGATGCCGCTCGAGCGGACTTCAAGGACAGGGAATTGCTTCGCCAGTTCCAAGAGGTCGAGCTACTTCCCGACGAGGACAAGGACGTGATCAAAAAACTCATCGATGCCTTCCTCACCAAGAAGAAGCTTCAACGCCTCGTGAGCGGCTGACACCATCCACGTCACTGGCTGGCTAATGCGAGCGCTGGGCCAGACGGCGCCGAAGGCGTCCATGCCCGGATGGAGTTCGGGGTGAGCGGCCGACCCCGTCGCTGTTTGGCGCTGCGCCGCAGGCCAGCGAAGCATTAGCCAGACTCAATCTGTCGACGCCAGGGTGCGCTTGCGCGATCCACGGCTCGCCCCGCGCCGGACTCATGAGCGTCCGCCGCGGGGCTGGGGGTGAGCACTACGGGGAC
>CBDCTZ010000012.1:0-768128 GCA_965222375.1 Polyangiaceae bacterium | reverse complement strand
GCGTGCTCACCGGAGACTTCGACCTTGCGACTCTGGCACCGACGCGCAGATAGCCCGTCGGCTTCGTCTGCTTATCAGGCTTCGGGTACACGGGAGTCACGAAGGAGATCGGGGCCAGCTTCGGGCCGTCCGCGGCGGGAACGGGTATCGCCGACCAGTCCTCTTCCTCCACGCCGACGCCACCGTTTTCGGGTTTGACCTTGGCAGCGCCAACCGCACTTTCATCGAGCAGCCCCTCGGCTTCGCTGCAGCCCGTCGCCGCGACGGCCAGGCATGCTGTGAAAAGAAGAGATCCCATGACGTGCTGGCCGCAGGGGCCTCGGAGAGCGCTGCGCATGCGCCCTGTCATGCCAAGGTCGGCGCTTTTGGCCCAATAAATGGCCCTGGAGCACCGGGCTTCGAAAAGCCCGGGAGTTTCGAGCCGACCCAAAGGGGCCGTCAGCGGGCCGGGTCAGCGCCCTTGGAGGCGGACCGCCAGCAGCCGGAGGGAACCCGGGGCAGCTCGGCGGCCTGCGCCTCGGATATCAAATAGCCCCAGGCTTCACTCCCGTCCTGCAGGGAGATCCGCTCCCGCTGGTAGAGGCTCGGACAACCCTCGAATTCGTCCAAACGCTCCAGCTGCTGCTGGCTGACGAAATACACCTCGCCAACGACCCACCCCGCCCCGCCGCGTACGAGAGCGGGATACCGCCCTTGGAGCACCAAATAGTACCCACGGTCCGTGGCGCTCGCTTGTGCCGGCCCCGCCCACTGAATCTGGTCGTGATGCTCGAGCCCCTGCAACAACGAGCCATACACGAAGACGCTTTGAGTCACTTCAATCGCCGTCCCGGAACACGGGCTGCACCCACGCCTTCTTACCGTCGGCGCCGACAATCGTAGCACGCACGTACGCGCTACCTGCTGGGCGAACGCTTGCCTCGGGACAACTCCCCTTCCCAACCTCTTCGCCGCCAGGCCCTATGAAACGGATCTGGCAGGACTTGGGTTCAGCGACGACGACCCGCAGCTTGTCCTGCGATGCCTCGATTTCTTCCAAACGCACGCCCGTGGAGGCATAAAAGTCACCCGCAAGCAGCGCGCGCCGAACGTCCCCAGGTTCCTTGCGCGCGCGCACGTGTACCCATGCTCGGTCTCCCGTGTACGCGAATTTTCCGAGCTTCTTGCGATCCGCTTCATCGTCGAAGTGGTGCGCATCATCCGTGGCCAAGGCGTACACACGCGCCCCGGCGGTGAGCGCATCGTCCCACAGTGCCTCTGCACGATCCTCCGCTGCCGACCGCCCCTTGGGGTGTTGCTGATCGAGCCCCGCATTGATCAGTTCAATCAGGCGCAGGCCCGACTTCTCAAGAGCACGCACGGTCCTGGCATTCGCGGCGAAGTGGAATAGCGGGTGGTTGAGCACGCTTATGCCCCCCCACTTTTGAGCGAGCTTCATCTGAGCGAGGTAGGCGGCGCGCCGATCCTCGACAAAGGGGGAAACGGATTCTCTTCCCTTTCGCAGGGTCCTTTTCGGGGTCGACGAATAGGGCAGTCGTGTGAATCAGGCAGCGATAGCCAGGAGTCGGCTTTGGCCGGCACATCTTTGAGTTCTGTGTGAGTTCTACCCCGGGCAGCAGCAGCATTCCCCTCGGAGGCCGAACCACGGTGACGCGATTGTGATCCGTCAGGGAGATGAAGTCGTAGCCTCGAGACGCATAGAACTCGAGAACCCGCTCAGGCGGAGTACTGGCATCGTGGGAGCGATCCGTGTGCACGTGAGTCTGCCCCTTCAGCCAGCGTATCTCAGGTTTCGGGCGTGTGTGCTTGGCGGCCGGTTTGGGCGGGGGTGCTGGTGCCACCACCTTCGCCACTCCGGGCCTGCCGCCCCCGGATTCGGCGGGAGCCTGTGCACCGGATTCCACCGACGCGCAGGCCAACGCCGAGGCCAGAGCCACCAGAGCAACGGCGTTCGTGGGCAGTGCGCGTAGCATCACGACCCATTTTGCCGCGAGCAGCCCCATAACCGCAAATCACCCACCAATTAGCGGTTGGTCTCGCCGCGCGCCGCGCCGCGGAGTACTCTGCGCGGGTGTCGTTACGCGCTGCTGCTGCTTGCCTCGCCATGACGATCGCCACGGCGTGCTCTCCTGCAACCCTGAGCCCGGAGAAACCGCCGATGCCGAGATCGCGTGCTGCCCTCACGGATGTGCTGCTCATGACCCAACCCTCCCCGTACCCCGAAACTCGCCGCGAAGACGTCGTGGAAGAGAAGTTCGGCGTTCAAGTATTCGACCCTTACCGTTGGCTCGAAAAGAGCAACGACGCAGAAGTGGACGCATGGGTCGCAGCCCAGAACTCACACATGCGCGGCGTCATCGATCGGATCTCGGCGCGCGGCGCCTTGGAAAAGCGCCTGGAAGAACTGCTAACGATCGGCGAGGTGAGCTCGCCTTGGGTACGACGCACGACCAAGGGCATGCGCTACTTCTACACCCAGCGAAAGGGCGCGCAGAACCAACCCGTGCTCGTGGTGCGCGACGGCACGAAAGGAGCGGCGCGGGTACTCTTCGACCCCAATCAGGAAGACGAGAAGAAACTGCTCGCCCTCGACTGGTACACGCCATCTTGGGAGGGGGATCTCGTTGCCTACGGTACGAGCGAGGGCGGCAGTGAAGAAAGCACTCTTCGCGTCCTCGACGTGAACTCCGGCAAGGACCTGCCAGACACAATCAGCAGAGCACGCTATTCATCCGTGTGTTTTCTACCCGGGCAGAAACGCTTCTACTACTCGCGCTTTCCGGCTCCTAGCAGCGTTCCCAAAGGCGAGGAGAAGTACCACCGCCGCATCTATGAGCACGTGCTGGGCCGCAACCCGGACGCCGATCCCATGGTCTTCGCGTCGAAGACGATGACGGACTTCCCGAGCTGCACGATTTCGTCAAACGGGCGCTGGCTCGTGGTGCGGGTTCATCAAGGCTGGAGCCAAAGCGCCGTGTACATCGCCGACACGAGCGCAAAGAAGCTCGACTTCGTGGAGGTCACGAGTGGAAAGAAACACGTCTACGATCCACTGGTAACCAACGACACCCTCTGGATGCGCAGCAACGAAGGTGCTTCGCGCTACGTCGTGTTTGCGGTCGATCCGAAGACCCCAGGGCGCGAAAACTGGAAAACCGTCATCCCCGAACACGCCACGGATGTGCTGAGCGACTTCAACGTCGTGGCTGGGCAGCTCGTTGTCCACTATATGGCCGGAGGCGCCACGCGCATCGATCGCCACGAGCTCGGGGGCCGACGGATCGACAGCGTCGCTTTGCCCGGGGTGGGCACTTCCAACGGTTCATCGGGGCTCGCGGACGGTGACGAGTTCTTCTTCGACTTCGAGTCCGTGGGCACGGCACCGATCATCTTCCGAAGCCACAAAGGCTCTAGCCAGCCGACGGAGTTCGCGCGAGTGAAGGCACCGTTCGCAGCAGATGCGTTCGTAGCGGAGCCGAGCAGCACCAAGAGTTCCGATGGCACCACGGTGCCGTACCTTTTGGTACACCACCGGGACGTCGATCCCAAGCAGGGACCACACCCCACGCTCCTCTACGGATACGGCGGCTTCAACGTCAGCCTCCAACCGCGGTTTTCGCGCACGCTGATTGCCTGGCTGGAGGCGGGCGGCGTATACGTTCAAGCCAACCTCCGCGGCGGCGGTGAGTTGGGGGAGGCCTGGCACCGAGCAGGACAGCTCGACAAGAAGCAAAACGTCTTCGACGACTTCTACGCCGTGGCACAATCTCTAATCGCCAAGGAGATCGCAACGCGTTCGACGCTGGCCGCTCATGGCCGATCCAACGGTGGGCTCTTGGCTGCGGCGGCAACGACCCAGCGGCCGGACCTGTTCCGCGCGGTGGTGAGCAGCGTGCCGCTCACCGACATGCTTCGATTCGATCGTTTTCTGATCGCCAAGCTCTGGGAATCCGAATACGGCTCGCCCTCCAACGCCGAACACTTCCGCTGGCTCAGGGCGTATTCTCCGTATCACAACGTTCAATCGGGTACCGCCTACCCGGCTGTCTTGCTCACGACGGCTGAAGGCGACACGCGAGTCGATCCGATGCACGCTCGAAAGATGGCCGCCGCACTCCAGCACGCGAGCGCCTCAGGCAAGCCGGTCCTGCTGCGCACGGAAACCGAAGCGGGGCATGGCCAGGGCAAACCCACTCGAATGATCGCCGAAGAGCAGGCGGATATTTTCGCGTTTTTGCTCTGGCAGCTCGGCCAGGCGAGTTCGGACTAGCGCTGGCGTCTGGGGCGGCCTCGCCGACAGGGACCACAAAACAGCGCCCATAACAGGCTGACTTTGTTAGCTTTTGTTCTCAACCAGGCAATTGTCCAACATTTAACATTGATTGTTAGACAATTCGTCGCTAGAACGCCCGGCCGTGAGCAAACCCAGTGGCCGCTCCCGCCTGACTGCCGCAGCGCCCTCTCGCGCGCCGGGGCAACGCTCGAGCCGCCGACCCGGGCGGACCGCGGAGGTTGCTGAACTGCTCAAGCGGCGGATCTTGTCCGGCGCCATTGCCCCCGGTGACAAGATCCCCGCAGAGACGGCGCTGGCTAGCGAGCTTTCCGTACATCGCTTCACGGTGCGTGAAGCAATGAACCAGCTCGAGCAAATGCACCTCATCGCCCGCCGAGCAGGCGTCGGCACGGTGGTGTTGGACTATGGCGAGCATGCTGGCGTCGAGGTGGTCGAGTACCTAGCAGTCTCGCCGGAGGGTGTCGTCGATACGAAGGTGTTGTCAGACTTGCTGGAGTTCGCCCGAGTGCTCGGCGCCGAAATCGCAGGTCTCGCAGCTGAGCGGCGAAGTGAAGAAGACCTCTCGCGCCTGGAGCTTGCTGTTCTCAAACTCAAACGTGAGACGGTCTTGAGCAAGCTGCTCTGGCTGGATTTCGAACTGCATGTGGCCCTGGCCGCCGCCGCCAACAACCTCGTACCGAAGCTGCTCCTCAACGGCATCCGTCGGCTACTTGAAAAGTACACCCCGTACCTAGAGAGCCTGTGGGTCTCTCCTGGGTCCATCATGAGCAGCTACCAAGACGTGGTCGCTGCGGTAGGCGAACGGGATTCCGAGCGCGCGCGCGCCTTGATGCGTGATGTTTGGACCGAGCGCCACGCGCTTTTCGTGGCGTCTTTTTCCGATCCCCTGGGAGCTTCGTCGCCCGCGGCGAGCTCGACTTGATTCGACTATCTGCAACTCAAAGGAGAAACAATGACAACTGCAAAAGAAAAAATGGACGAGGCCGCGACCAAGATCGAAGCAAACAAGGACGCGGCGCAGAGTATCGGCGCCGTGTATAAGTTCGTGCTAGACGGCGACGGTGGCGGGACCTGGGTCATGAACCTGAAGGACGCCCCCGGCGTTTCCGAAGGTGATGGGGATGCCCAGTGCACGATCAAGATGGCAGCCAACGACTACGTCGACATGGTCGAGGGCAAGGCCAACGGTCAGCAACTGTTCTTCAGTGGCAAGCTGAAGATCGAGGGCGACATGGGCTTGGCCATGAAGCTGCAGAAGCTGACCGACGTCCTGAAGTGAGTCCCTAGGCTGGTTCCGGAGGCGCGCTCGGACATATGCGCGCGCCTCCGGGACCGCCAAGTACAGCCGAGCTAGGATGAGCATCGAGGATCAGCGTCGAAGCATCGACGACATCGACGACCGAATCGTGGATCTGCTGGTTGAGCGTGCTCGCCTGGCAAAAGCCATTGGCCGCTCGAAGTCTGACGCGGCACTTTTTCCCCACGCCCCCGAGCGCGAGCGTCAACTCTTGAAGCGTCTGGAACGACGACTCCGCTCAGGCAGTTCCGGGTTTCCAGAAGCGGCGTTGCGCAACATCTATCGGGAGATCTTGAGCGCTTGTCTCGCGCAGCAGACTTCCCTGGAGATCGCGTTCCTTGGACCGAGGGGCACGTTCACCCATATGGCTGCTCAGCGCGGCTTTGGCCTCGCCGCACGTTACGTGGAGTGCGCAACCATCGCCGCAGTCTTCGACGCCGTCGAGCGAGGTCACGCTCGCTACGGCGTCGTGCCCATCGAGAATTCCACCGAGGGAGGCGTCACCTTTACCCTCGACGAACTCTTTGCCCGAGAGGTACGCATCTGGGGAGAAGTGGTAACCGACATCTCCCACTGCTTGGTGCGACGTCGGCCGGAGCTGGATGGTATCGAACGCATTCACTCTCACCCCCAAGCGCTAGCCCAGTGCCGGCAATGGTTGGCCAAGAACCTACCCGCAGCCCAATGGGTGGTTGCCCCGTCCACCAGCGCAGCCGCCCGCTCTGCACTAGAAGATGACGCCGGTGCCGCGATCGCCAGCCAATTGGCAGCGGAGCTTTCGAATCTTGCGGTCGTGCGCGACAGCATTCAGGACCGCGCGGTCAACGTAACTCGCTTTGCCGTGCTGGCCCTGGGCGAACAGCCAAAGACCCAGCATGACAAGACCAGCATCGTGTTCTCCCTCAAGCATGAACGCGGAGCGCTGCGCCGCGCTCTAGGTCACCTGGAGGGCGCCGGCTTGAACCTAACGCGCATCGAGTCTCGACCCCACCCTTCCGAACTGTGGGAGTACGTCTTCTTCACCGACTTCGATGGGCACGCTTCGGACCCAGCCGTCGTGAAAGCGCTGACAGCACTGGGCAAGGAAGTGAGCGGCCTGAAAACCCTCGGCAGCTACCCGCACGCGGCAGAATCCGCGCACCCGACCACGCCCTGAGCTTTACCGTCCGGCGTGCTCGACGTAGGCTCACGTCCGCAGGGGCAGTCCCATGACCGACGGTGGAAAGCTAGGCAGGACGATGTCGGAGTCGGAGGTGCCAACCTTCGCCCTGGTGCACGGACGCCGCACGATCCCCCTGCCCGAGGGGGAGCTCTTGGTGGGCCGCGGGACGGATTGCCACGTCGTTCTGGATAGCGCTCTGGTCTCCCGGCGACACGCGAAGCTCCTGGTAACCCGGGACAACGTCGTGCTCGTCGATTTGGGCAGCATCAATGGCGTCAAAGTCGATTCCAAGGCGGTGGCCGGCAGGCAGCCCCTGAAGATCGGTGCGCGAATAAGCGTCGCCGACGAGTTACTCGAACTCGTACGTCTCGATGACGAACGGCGCAAATCGATCACAGCACCGGAACTCCGACGCGCGAACACCCTCGACGTCCGGGTAGCAGAACAGAACGAGGAAACGACCTTGGCGCGACGGCGAGAGGACCGCTTCGCGCTCTTGGCGGGGCTGGTGGACAAGGCGCTGGCTCTGGGGCGAGGTGGCGAGGCAGAGCAGCTACTGTCCGGCACCCTCGCTCAAGTCGCCTCCGACGCGAAGGCAGGAAACGTGCAGCCGGAGCTTGCCGAGAAGTCGGCGCGTTATGCGATCTTGCTGGCCAACGCGACGAAGAAGCCAGGTTGGATCGACTATGCGGTGGACTTGTATACCCAGCTGAACCGACCGCTGCCCCTGGACGTCGTAGACGAGCTGCACACGCTGCTGCGCCGCATCCCCGGCGTCAGCCGCGCCGGTTTCGAGCGCTACGTTCATGCTCTCGCCGGCGCTTCCCTGCCGCCGACGGAGCGTTTCGCCGTGCGCCGTCTCGAGGGGCTGCTGCGCGTCTTAGGATCGACGTAGACGTTACTTGACTATTTCGACCAACTCGACGTCGAACTTCAGGTCTGCATTCGGCGGGATCTTGGGCGGGCTCCCTCGCGTGCCGTAGGCCATGTCGCTAGGTATGGTGAGTTTGCGTTTGCCGCCCTTCTTCATGCCCGGGACGCCCTCATCCCATCCCTTGATGACCATTCCTTGCCCCAAGGTGAACGAGAATGGATCGCCTCGGTCCCGAGAGCTGTCAAACTTGGTGCCGTCCATCAACGTCCCCGTGTAGTGAACTTTGACCGTGTCGCCCTTCTTGGCGGCGGGCCCTTTGCCGACTTTGGTGTCCTCGGTTTTCAGCCTGCCGGCCGCCCCCCCTTCAGCACTAGATGCGTCGGGGGGCACAGGCCTTTCGGCGGCGCTCGCGCTGGGCGGAACCTCCGCTGGAGCGGCGGCGGGGCGGGGCCGAGATTCGAGCTCGGGCACCTTCTCCTGGCACCCACTCGCCAGCAAAGGGGACGAAAGAAACAGCACAGGCAGCCAGAGTCTTTTCATGACTGGGGCGTATAACATTTGGCGAATCGGTCCAAGCGTCGTCTCGCCCGACAAGCGCTCGTTCGAGTTTTGCTGGTGTAAGCTGCGGCGGTGAGCAGAAAGCTTCCGCGCGGCAAGATCGCTTTGGGCGTCGCTCTGGCTCTCGGGATCGGCCTGGCGATCTGGGCCAGCCTACGCTCTGCCGGGCAAGCGGCACGGCCACTCCCCACTGCATCCCTGTCCGTGGCCCCACCGCCGCCACCCTCAAAGCCGTTCGTCGTGGACGTCCACGTGCACATGTCGTCTCGAGCTGTGCCGCGGATGGCGAAACTGATGCAGCAATACGGCATCGACCACGTCGTGAATCTCTCGGGGGGGCACCCGCTGGACAACCTTCCGGCCCAGATTCGCGCTGCACGCGCCTCGGGGGGTCGCGTTACCGTGTTCACGACCCTCGCCTACGAGCAAGCCGAGCGTCCCGGCTACGGCGCGAGGATGGCGAAGGCATTGCGCCTGGCGCACCAGCAGGGCGCCCGAGGGCTGAAGATCGCCAAAGCCCTGGGGCTCGGGCTTTACGACCCCAAGCAGCGTCTGATTCCAGTCGACGACCCGGAGCTCGATGTGGTGTTCGAAACCGCCGCTGAACTACAGATGCCGGTAGCCATCCACTCGGGGGATCCCAAGGCATTCTGGCAGCCCGTCGACGAGAAGAACGAGCGCTTTGCCGAGCTCTCGGCTCACCCTGGTTGGTCCCAGCACGGTCGGAATGTCCCGAGCTTTGACGAGATCCTCGACCAATTGGAGCGCCGCATTGCCCGGCACCCAAGAACCACGTTCATCTCGGTTCACTTCGGGAACGCCGCCGAGGAACCGGATCGTGTGGCTCGGGCCCTCCGGGAGTACCCAAACCTGTACATCGACACTGCCGCGCGCATCCCAGAAATGGGACGCCACGCGCCGGCGAAGATGCGGGCCTTCTTCGAGGAGTTTCAGGACCGGATCCTGTTCGGCTCGGATCTCGGCGTCGGCCCAGGAAACACTCCGTTGTTCTTGGGTTCGAGCGGGGCAGATCCGCCAACCAAGGATGAAGTCGCGCTCTTCTTCTCCGCCACCAAGCGCTACTTCGAAACCGAAGATCGGGAGTTCGCCCACCCCACGCCCATCCAGGGCAGCTGGACCATCGATGGAATTGGTCTCAGCAAAGACATTCTCGCCAAGGTCTACGGCTTGAACGCCAAGCGGGTCCTGAAGCTGGACTTGGCAACGCCTTGAGCGCTCTCACGCCGCCGCGGGTCGTGGACGATCCAGAGCAGCGGCTGCAGCGCCGACCAGCGTCACGGCGCCGAATACGAACCACATGACCGTGTACCCGAAGCGTTGCGCCAACTCGCCAGCAACGAACGCGGACAAGGTCACGCCCAGGTTGAAAGCGAGGTTGAAGGCAGCCATCGCCCGAGCTCGAGCCGATGGCGGCACCCCCGCCACGAACAGCGCGTTGAGGGAAGGATAGGACATCCCGTGGGCTGCCCCGAACACGGCACCGAACACCACCAACGCTGCCGGCGACGTCGCGGCCCCGAGCCCGAAAACCGCGAGCCCAAAAAGGCTCGTCGCCGCAACGGCCACCCGATGGTGCCCAATCCGGTCACCCAGCCCTCCCATGGTGAAGCGGACCAGGATAGCCAACGCAACATAGCTCACGAAAAAGGGCGTATGGGCGCCCAGGCCTCGAGCGCGCACGAAAACGCTGATGAAGTGAATCGCGCAACCGAAGGCCGAGGCAGCGGCGAACGCCGCCCACAGTGTGCCCTGCGCCGCGGGCCGCCTCAGCAGCTGTCGGGTCGAGTACTTGGCTTCTTTGGGGTCACGGCGAGTCTGCGTTTCGCCGACGCCCCAGAACCCGATGAGCGCCAGCACCCCAACAGCGGCCGCCGCAACGAATAGGCCCGAGAACTCGATGTGCTTGACCACGAGTTCGGAAAGGCTCGGCCCAACGGCATGTGCCGCCAACGTGGCCGTACCAAAGATTGCGATCGACCTCCCCAGCTGCCCTTCCGGCGCCAGGTCCACAACCAAGGCGTTCGTGGAAACAAACACCAGCGAGAAGGAGAGCCCTTGCAGTAGCCGCAGAGCGTAGACCAAGGTCCCGAGGCGATCGACGGAGGCGAAGGACACCGCCGTGGCGCACCACAGGCAAGCGCCCAGCGCCAAAAAAGGGCGCCTACCGAACCGGTCCGCCAGGGATCCCGTCAGCGGGATGGCCCACAAGGACACGGCGCCAAAGCTCCCCATCACCCGCCCCAGCTCAGCGCGACTGGCTCCCAAACCCTCCAGGTGCACGGGCAAAGTGAAGAAGCTGGTGACGCTAACGAAAAAAAAGAAATTGGCTAGGGTTGCCAGCCGCAGACGGACGATGCGCGTTCGAGTCAACTGTGTGACCCGATTTCGTACTGGGGTGCGTCTGCCTTGCGAGTCCCCCCACGAACCGCGGAATCAACTGCGCCCTTTTCGGCGAGGGCTGCATTCGTTATGTGACACCCCAACATGAAGACGCTACTTGGCTATTTCTGGCGAGGATGCCTCGTGATCGCACCCGTGGGCATCACGTTCTACCTCGGTTGGCTCGCAGTCGTCACGATCGATCAGATCTTGCCGATTGGGATCCCGGGCCTTGGGTTCTTGCTCACGGTGCTGCTTGTCACGGCGGTCGGGTTCGCGACATCGAATGTAGTGGGCAATGCGGTCGTGAACCAGCTGGAACGTTGGCTCATCCGGGTACCGCTCGTGAAGCTGATGTATTCGTCGATCAAAGACCTGATCAACGCCTTCGTTGGAGACAAGAAGCGATTCGATCGCCCGGTGCTCGTCTCCCTGACTGGAGACCCGGACTTGTGCGCGCTCGGCTTCGTCACTCGTGAAAGCCTCGGCCCCCTCAGGCTGAGCGACCACGTCGCGGTGTACTTCCCTCAGTCCTACAACTTCGCAGGCAACCTCGTAGTTGTCCCGAAGACTCGCGTCCGCAGCGTCGAGGCATCCTCTGGTGACGTCATGGCCTTCATCGTCTCTGGGGGCGTATCTGGTCTCGGAATTGGTGAGCACGCTCTGAGTATTCCACCCCCGCCACCGCGGCCCCCGCCCGCCGAGCGCACCCTGCTGGGCCTCGGACCGAAGAAATGAACACGCACCTAGGCCATCAGTTCCGTGAAGCCCGTGGCGCCAAGCAGAGCTTGACCACCATCAGCCACCACTGTCGTGCCGGTGATGAAACCCGCAGCATCCGAGCTCAGGAATACGGCTACGTCGGCGATCTCGTCGATGGTCCCGAAGCGACCGACGGGCATCTTCTCGGTTAGCTTCTCGCGAGCCCCCGAATCGGTGGGTGCCAAGCGGCGCATGCCTTCGGTGTCATCAATGGGTCCCGGCGCAATCGCGTTGACGCGCACCTTCGATTTTCCCCACTCCAGCGCCAGATCCTGGGTCAACTTGGCGATTCCCGCCTTGGCGGCGCCAGCGTGACATTGCAGCGGCGTCGGGATCCACGCCTGGGTCGCAGTAATGCTCAGCACGCTTCCACCGCGCACGGCCAGCTGCTGGAACGCTGCGCGACAGGTGTTGAAGGTCCCCACGAGGTCGATGTCGATCACCGCCTTGAAACCATTCGAAGACAAGCTGGCGGCCGGCGACAAGAAGTTGCCGGCCGCGGAACAGACGACGGTATCCAATCGGCCGAATGCATCCACCGCGCCGGCGACCGCTCTCTCGACCGCCTCGTAATCACGCACGTCGAGAGCGAACACGGCCGCCTCGGTGCCGTAGCCCCGCGCCTCCTCCGCCACGGACTCGAGCTTGCTGGCCGTGCGCCCCAGCAACGCCAACTTTGCCCCGTGCTGAGCGAAACGAAGCGCAATTCCACGACCAATCCCGCTCCCGCCACCGGTCACGAGGACGACGCGGTCTGACAGCAAGTTCCTACGAAATATGCTCGAACCCGTCACGCCTGGCCCGCACCCCAGCCGCCTGGGGGTTGCTGCTGCGGCGGAGGCCCGCCCTGTAGACCTTGCGCGGGCGCGCCCCAGCCTCCTGCCCCACCCGGCGGTGCGGCGATTCTGTTGGAGAGGGGCGTCCACAGGGATTGGAACAAGTAGTTCTGACGGTTCTGCCAATCTTGGTAGCCGAGCACGAGCAATACGATGGCGATGGGGAAGAAGAACAACCACGCGACCAAGATGATGACGACGGAGTTGGTTTCGAAATCCGGGCCTACTCGAATGTCGCAATAACTCCCCCCTTGCCCGGGGTTGAGCGTGAGACTCACCTTCGGCACCATCCCATAGCTGGCCACGGTTCCACGACCGCTCCATTGGGTGGGGCCCGTTTGGGTCAACGTGATCCCACTTTGGTATAAAACGGATGACACGGATTGCACGACGGTTTGCGTATCGTCCCCTGTCAGGAACTTTTGCTCGGTCTTGTCAAGCATGCGTTCAGTCCAGGGGCTCTAGAACTTTGGAGCCGAGTTGCAGCGCGCCGTCTTTGACCGAATCGAGAATCGTGCTCGCAGTCGCTTCGTCGAGGTCGAGGATCTTGATGAGGCGAATCAACAGCTCGCGCTCTTCGTCGCTCTGGTCCCCGTCGGCGTGTGCCAGAAGCGCCGCGTTCGCCAGAAGTAGCTCCTTGTCTTCATCCGACAGTTCATTCGCCGGAATATCGTCCGCCAGAGTGCGCTTCGTTTTGGCGTACTCGACGAGCTCTTTCTCCTCTTCCTCGCTGGCGTCGAAGCCCGCCAGGAGCCCCTCGATCACGTGTTCTTCGACCTGCTCGACCTTGCCGTCAGCCCACGCTACTGCCACAAGAGACTTCACGATGCATTTCTCGTTCGGCGTCATGGCAACACGATAACGCGAATTCTTCGCCTCTGTGCCCATTGCTTTCCGAGCCGACCGGGGAAAAACTTGAGTGCCGGGAGCGTACAATCGGCTCTCGGGGCCCCGGGCTGCGGTCTGGGCAAAAAGATGCGGGTTTTGTGAGGTTCCTTGAGCACTGAGGCAGAAGAAGACGCCGACCTGCGTGCGCGGGTGGGAGGCGTCGTCGGCGGCAAGTGGCGACTCGACGCTCTTTTGGGCTCGGGTGGCATGGCTGCGGTGTATCGCGCCCGAGGTCCGAACAACCAGCATGCCGCAGTGAAGATCCTGCACCCGGAGATGGCGCGCAAGAAGGATGTACGGGAGCGTTTCATCCGAGAAGCCTACGTCGCGAACAAGGTCGGGCATCCAGGCGCTGTGGCAGTGGTCGAGCACAGCGATAGCCCCGAAGCCTACCTGGTGATGGAGCTGTTAGAAGGCGAGCCTTTGGCCTCGCGAGTCAAGCGCCAGGGCATGTCCGAAGAGGAGCTGCTGGGTGTTCTCGATCAAGTCCTCGACGTGCTCGCAGTGGCCCACGGCCAAGGTATCATTCACCGGGACATCAAGCCGGACAACTTGTTTCTGTGCAACGACGGACGCGTAGAGGTTCTGGACTTCGGTCTCGCGAGGATGATCGACGAGCTACCTGGCGACTTCAAAACCCGAACCGGCCTCGCCTTGGGCACAGTACCCTATATGCCTCCGGAGCAAGCCCTGGGGCGACGCGCCGAGCTGGACGGTCGCGCTGATCTGTTCGCGCTCGGCGCATCGGCATTTCGGATCTTGTCCGGGCGGCGCGTGCACGAAGCACCCAGTGAGGCAGAACTCTTGATGGCGATGGCAACCCAGCCGGTCCCGTCCTTAGCCAGTATTGCACCGCAGGTGAGTCCCTACGTCAGCTCCATCATCGACCTTTCCTTGGCGTTTTCCCGAGACGCGCGCTACCCAGACGCCAAGACGATGCAGGGCGACGTGCGCGCGGCCCGCGCGGGGCAGGTGCCGCCCTTCGCCGTGGGCCAGGGCGTACAGACATCGCGGGACGCACCGACCCGAGTGGACATGGTCGCGCCGGTACCTTCGTCCCGAGTGGCCCCGGTCGCCGGTGGGGCCGCGACCGACGCCGCTCATGGGATGCAGCCGAGCGTCGAGACGGGTCCGGCATCCGTCGGTCGGCACTCAGGAGCATGGCAGGACGCCATGCCACCCAACTCCGTCGCAGGCGCTGCCTTCGATCCCGGACCTGAGACCCCTGCCCCGGCATCAGTCCGCCCGGGTGCGGACGCGTCGCCGCCGTCGGCCGCCCCGCACTCGCTCCAGCATGGCGGCGTCGCCCCTCAGACAGCCTACGACTCCGTGCCGCCTGCGTCCGCCGCCTACCCGGGCTACGACACGCCGCCGGCCTCGCTCCAGTACGGCGCCGCTACGACCCAACCGTCGACGCCCCCAACGAAGAAGCGCGGAGGCCTGCTTCTGCTGTTTCTTTTGGGCGCAGTTGGCGTGGTTGGACTCATCAGCGTCGGGGCCGCTTACGCATTCTACGAATATGGCGCCGACGCACTCGAAGGTGAGCAGCTGCCACCTTCAGCCGTGGGCGTGAGTCCGATGACGACCGCTATCGACCCGTCACCAACTGGCACAGCACCGACCCAGACCCCTAGCGACACCTCGAAGGCTGCGGCGAGCAGCCCAACCACCGCCGCAAGTACGGATACGGCTGCTGCGGGTGCCGCGGGTTCGCCAAGGGCGGCGCCGCAGGCTGCTTCCACTGCCCCCCAGGCAAAACCTCAGACAGCTGCAGCGCCCACGACGCCGGACCCAGCACCAAAGGCGGCGCCCGCCCCCAGCCCCAAACCAGCCGCGACCGCAACCAACATGGTGCTGCCACCGGCAGTAGCGCCGCCTGCGTCCAAGCCCGAGAAGAAGAAAGAAAAAGAGAAAAAGGAGAAGGGAAAAGGGAAAGACAAGGGTCGGGGAAAAGGGCCACACAAGTAGGATGGCGAACCCAGCCGCCGGGGCGCCGCTTGGTCACGCAGCGCTTGGCACCCATGCCGACCCGCGACCAACCTGTGTGCGCTGCCACAAGCCAGCTGTATCCTGCGTTTGCGCCAGCGTGAAGCGCATCGCCAATCAGACTCGTATCACGATCTTTCAACATCCGCGCGAACGCTTTCATCCCCTCGGGACGGCGCGTTTCGCGGAACTCGGTCTCGCCAATTCAAGACTATTCGTAACCCATAGGCACCTGCCGCCCCCAGCTCCGGCGCTCCACGAGCGCGCGGTCCTGCTGTATCCGGATCATGACGTTCCCGAGCTTTCCCAGCTGCCCTATTCAGTTTCGGAGGTCGTCGTCGTCGACGGCACCTGGCACCACGCCAAGACGCTTCTGCGCGACTTGCCCATTCTGCGCAGCTTGCCCCGCGCCCGACTTCGTCCCGCTGCCACGAGCCGATATCGCTTGCGGCGGGAGCCACGTCAGGAATGCATTTCCACCATCGAGGCGATCCTGCTTGCGCTCCGCACCTTGGAGCCAGAACTAGCGGGGACGGATCAACTACTGGCCGCGTTTGACACTATGATCGATCGGCAGATCGAACTGGCCGCGACCCGCAAGCGCTGTCAACGTGCGCCCGCGCGGCGTCGAACTGCGTCCTTACGCCTCTTGCCTCGCGCCTTCGCGGAGGACTGGCAGCGCCTGGTCGTGGTGTACTTGGAACGTGTTCCCACTCCTCGTGGCCGAGAGATCATCCAATGGGTCGCCTGGCGAGCTCGGGACGGCGAGGGTTTCGAGGCCTACTTGCCCATTCCCGAGGCCGCCAATCCACTGCACGTCGCCCAAAGCCAGCGCCCCGACCAAGTTCACACCCGAGCGCTAGATGAGGTACGACAGAGCTTTCGACAATTCACAGGACCACGACCGCTGCTTGCGGCGTGGCATCAGCGCACCCTGGATGCGATGTCCCAAAGCGTGTCAGGCCGTGCATCTACGTGCATCAAGTCCGTGCACCGTCGACTATACCCTAGCCTGTTGGGCACGCTGGAGCATTGCGTGGCGCAACATGGATTGGCAGTTCCTCTCGCACCTGCAGGCGGCCGCGCCGGGAAGCGGCTTGGGGACGCCGTGGCCCTGGTGCGCCACCTAGCGGGGACAGCTCAGGGAAATATGCCGGCGCCGGAGTAGACTTGCGCCACCTTCTGGAGCGCCAGCGCGAAAGCACTGCTGCGCAGGTCGTCGTAACCGCGCGCGACCTGGCAACTCCGCACCGCTGCGAAAGCGGTGACCATGGTGTTCTAGGCGTGGAAGAGCGGAGCTTCAACCCGGGCGGTGCCCGAATACTCGCCGCCTCCAGCTAGCTAGCGTGGGCCGTCTAGTTTGCAAGTCGGTGAACAACCATCGCCCCCCAGGTTGTTGCCGTCATCGCATTGTTCGCCCTCGGAGCTCTGTACCTGCCCATCGCCGCAGCGCGGCCCGAGTTTGCAGCCCTGGGCACATTCACCATAGCCACCGTCGTTCTTGCCGTCGTCGCACTGCTCACCAAACACACTGTCAACCTTCGCATCCCCGCATTTCGACGGATTCTTGCAGCCGGGAGCGCATCCCGAGGCGCCATAGGGCGTGAGATTCACACCGTCATCGCACTCCTCGCCGTCCGAAGATTGCACGGTCGAATCCCCACAACGCGGCCCGAGCTTGCAGCCCGGGGCGCAGGTTCCGTAGCTGCCGTCGTTCTTGCCGTCATCGCATTGCTCATCTGGGGTCTTGATCCCATCGCCGCACACGCTCACGCATTGAGAGATCTTGTTCGCGAAGCCGGAGAGCGTCAGCCGGTAGTTCGACTGGGTGGTGTGGCGCTCCGCCTGAAACACGACCGCCTCGTAGACCTTGCCAACGCTCAGACCGAACTGAGTGGCTGCGGCGGCATTCAAGGTCGTGCTGTCACTCTGCGCGCCGTGCACGCCGCCCAGGTCAATGGCGAGCTTCTTATTGATGAACACGAAAACGTCGTCATCGCCGGTGAAGTCCAGCTTCTCGCCACCCTTGTACTCGAACCAATAGCGAACCTCGCTCGTGAAGTGGAAGTTGTTCGAATTGCCCTGGTTGCCCCAACCCGCATTGTTAATCGGGAAGAAGTTCGAGTTGTTGTACTGAAACACCCCACCGGCGATCGCGTTTAGGGTGATCGTCTGCAGGATCGTCTTATTGCCATCGTTACCATGGGCGGCACCGGAGTCCCGATACCATTGGTCGAAGACCGCCTGGCCATTGGTCGTCGCGGATGCTGCGCCCGCTTTGGCATAGACCGGCTTGCCCGTCGCTCCGAGCGTCGTCTGCACAATGCCCTTTTCCGTGGCGATGGCGTGCTGGAAGTCCGGATGCCCGCCGGCGGTTCCCTTTGCTTTGAAGTCCCGAAGCACGATGGGCAGCTCAAGGTTCGTGGGCGTCGTGGTGACGTCGGTGCACTTGTAGCCGGGTTCCTCCTGGCAAGTCGGCGAACAGCCGTCCCCGGCCGTCGTATTGCCGTCCTCACACTGCTCATTGTCACCGGGTAGGCGGAGCCCATCCCCGCAGCGGCTCTTGCACTCGGTGCCCGTGCAATCCGGTTCGTTAACGCAAAAAGGCGTGCAACCGTCGCCCATGTCGTTGTTACCATCGTCACACTGCTCAGTCCCCTCGGCCTTCCCGTCGCCACACAGGGTTTTTTCGCACTTCTGGCCGGGTGTCGGACACTTGTAGCCGCTCTCCAACTGGCAGCTCCCATCGCAGCCGTCCCCCGGCGTCGCATTGCCATCATCGCACTTCTCAGCGCCTGCGACGATACTGTCTCCACATTGCTTCGCCTCGCAGCGCACTCCAACCAACGGGCACTGGTAACCAGGCTCCACAGTGCAGGATGCGTCACAACCATCACCGGCAGCCGTGTTGCCATCGTCACAGGTCTCCGCACCGGTAATCTTCGAGTCGCCGCAGACCACGGTGCTGACGCAGAGCTGCCCCGGTGTGGGGCATGCAAAGTCTTGCTCGATGGCGTCGCAGGCAGCCGTACAGCCATCGCCGCTCACGCTGTTACCGTCATCGCACGCTTCTCCAGGGTCGACGTTGCCATCCCCGCAGCCAGGTTCCGGAGCACACGCGTCCCCCGCGCAGGCATCCGCTCCCGCCATTCCGCCTTGACCGCCAGCATCGAGGTTGATGCCAGCACCACTGCCTCCGCTCTGAGCCCCAGCGCTGCCACCGCTTGCACCGCCGACGCCAGCATCCTCGTTGAACGTGACTTCAGCGTCGCCGCCGCACGCCGCCAGCCAGCTGGCGCTGGCGAAACAGACCAAGCCGAAGCTACGAAAGGTGAAATAAGTGCGAAGGCCTTCTTTTCCCATACTGGAATAGTAGCGCGTTTTTTCGCAGCGGGCCGAAGGAAGCGCCCCGCCAGGGCCGAAGTCGCTCCAAGCGAGAATCTACCTTGAGGGTTTCGCTTGATGGGCTCTAGACTCTTGGCGCCATGGATCGCTTCCGGCGCTTCGACGAAGCGTACTACCACCGGTTCTACGAGAACCCCAAGACCCGCGTCACCACGCCGGAAGAGCACGCGCACCTCGCGCAGTTCGTCTTTTCCTTCGCGGCCTACAACAAGGTCGAGGTCAAGACGGTGCTGGACATCGGCGCGGGCATCGGACTGTGGAAGGACTGGACGAAGAAGAACTGCAAAGGCGTCAAGTACTCAGGCACAGAGGTCAGCCAGGCGATGTGCAAGCGTCACGGCTTCATGCATCGGGACATCGCAAGGTGGCGCGACCGAAAGAAGTACGACCTCATCGTGTGCCAAGGCGTCTTGCAGTACCTGCCCGACCCCGATGTGGCGCCCGCCATTGCCAACATCGCCGCCATGAGCAAGGGTCTGGTCTACGTCGAAGTCACGACACGGCAGGACCTGAGGGAGCGCTGCGACACGGATCGAACCGACGGCGACATCCATATTCGCAACGGTTCCTACTACCGGGGGATTCTGAGCAAGCACATGATCTTCGTCGGGTGCGGTCTGTGGTGGACCAAGGAGCTGGATCCGCCGTTCTACGAGTTGGAAAGCGCAGGTTGACATGTCGGAAAAGACTCGCTTCGTTCGACCACTGATATCCGTGGTGCTGATCGGCGCTTCGGTCCTCGGGCTGATGAACGTGTACAGCGACAACACGGATGTGGTGCGGCAGGCCGAACAAGTCGCTTGCGACAAGAGCCCAGATTGCACCGCGCGGCTCACCCGGGTCGACCGTTCCCCGATTTCCCAGAGCTTCAGCTTCGCGCTCAGCTACGAGCTGAAGGGCGGCAAGAGAGACTCGACGCGCCCCAAAGATCGCGGCGTCAAGTGTTCTCGGGCGTTCTTCTTGCTCGGCGAATACAGCTGCAACTTGACGGGCCCTTGAGGCCCGCTCAGCTCAGTTCGGCGGCTGCTCCCCGCCCACACTGTCAAGCACGCGGCGCACTTCGGCAACATCGCCGGCGTTCGGTGACAGCCGTAAGTAGCGATTGAGGTCACTGCGAGCTGCCTCGGGTGCGCCCAGCTTCATGGAAAGCAGCCCCCGATCCCGGATCTCCCGAGCGGAGTCCGGGAACAGCGCGACGATTCGATCCAGCACGAGGTACAGCGCCCGATAGTCGCCCCGCGTGGCGTGGATGGCCCGCAGGTTCATCAGCATGCGGGTCAAGATCTGGCGCACGCTGGATGCCTCCAGGGCGGGCAGGCTCTGACTCGGGCTGCCCCCAGCCACTTGCACCCAGAGCTCCTCCAGTCGCTCTCCGTGAAGCGTTCCGCCGGCGTGGAAGGGATCGATGAAAACAGGAGTGCCGCCGTAGCCATCTTCGAGCCGGACCAAGAAGTGGCCGGGGAAGTTGACGCCTTCTGCGCGGGCCCCCGCACGCCGCGCAATCTCGATGTAGACGACGGCCAGGCTGATTGGGATCCCCAGCCCGCGATCGAGCACGTCGTTTAAATACGAGTTGCGCACGTCATAGTAGTCCGCTTCGTTGCCGCGGAAGCCGAGGCGCCCGTATACGTGCTCCCCCAGGATCTCCGCCCACTCCAATGGCGAGCGCACATCCCTGGCGAGGCGACGCGGTAACTCCAAGCTGTCGAACCGGCGACGCTGTTCTTCCAGGCTCAGCCCTGGATAGGCGTCTTTCGCCAAGAGCAACGCGCCGTCAACCAGGTCTTGATCGACGTCAGACATCTCCGAGAAGTCTTGGAAATCCACGAGCGCCAGTATACCCGAAGCTATGGCCCGCGCCCGGCTCTAGGACGCGCAAACAAAGCGCAACAACGCCTCGCTGCGCAGCGCGAGGCTCGACACCTCAATGAATTCGTCCGGTGTATGAAATCCGCGGCCCCTCGGGCCCAGTCCGTCGATGGCAGGCACACCGAGCGCCGCCACGTTGTTTGCATCAGAGCCGCCACCCAGCAGCTTGGCTTCCACATCCCCTAAACCGGCCGCACGTGCTGCGCTGGCGTAGCGTGCGTACAGCGCAGCAGACGCCTCGGTCCGCTCGAGGGGGGGTCGGCGCACACCACCTTGCACGACGACTTGGGCACCTAGGGCCTCGCAGACCGTTTCGGCCAGCTTTCGAATTTCCGCTGCAACAGCTTCGCCATCCTTCGCGCGCTCGAAGCGGAAATCGATCTCGCACGTCGCCTCACCCGGCACGGTGTTCTTGCTCGTCCCGCCTGCGATGGTTCCTACGTTGACGGTGACGCCAGCGTCGTAGTCGGTCAGAGCCTGCGCCCCGTCGACGATTCGGGACAGCGCCCAAATCGCGTTGACACCATCTGCATGATGGTTCCCCGCGTGCGCCGCCTTTCCCTGCACCGCAAGCTGCATGCCGCCGGTACCCTTGCGGCGAGTGATGATGGCGTCTTGTGCGCGTCCGGCTTCGAATACCAACGCGAGGGACGCGCCCTTGGCGAGTTGGGCCGTGAAGGCCGCCGACTCCGGTGAGCCCACTTCTTCATCGGCTACGCAGACCAGGGCGACCGGCAACGTCGTGAGCATGCCGACATCTGCGAGTGCGGACAACGCAGTCCGTACCGTGACCAGTCCTCCCTTCATGTCGAGCACACCGGGCCCGCGTGCGATGTCTCCGTCGCGCCGGTAACCTTCGAAGCTGCCCGGTGGGAACACCGTGTCGTGATGTCCGACCAGGAGGATGCGTCCCGAAGTCGCAGCCTCCCAAGCCGGAGACAGGAACGCCAAGTGATCGCCGAACTCCTCGCTGCTCTGACGCACCACTTGCATCCCGGTGGCCTGCATTCCCGCCACCAGCAGCTCGCCCATCTTGTTCACGTCGTCCCGACTGCGGGTGTAGGACGCCTGCTCCACCCATTGGCGCAGGAGGGGCTCGGCCTCTTCAATTCTTGGCTTCAGGGCGGCAAGGGCATTGTCCAGCATGGCGCGGAGCATCCTGCGGCGCGCCGCAAGATTTCTCAACTCTGCGTTGCCACGCAAGGGCACATTTCGCGCTCGCGGCCCTGGCCGGATCTTGGCGCGTTGCCGGGTGCCCAGCGGGCCACATATCGCTGGCCGCGCGGATTCAGACGGCGGCGCCCATCAATTGCGCAGTGTCACCCGCCGAGTTGAGCTTGGGAGAGAACCGGTCGAGCACCCAGCGCGTGATACCCGGGAACATGCGCGCCAGGAAGTTGATCCGCGGCAAGATGACGCGTGGTTTGAGGCGCTCGATGCCACGACGAACCGCCGTCGCCAACTGCGCGGCGGTCGCCGTGGGCTGGTGCCGCAGCACGAAAGTCGACGCGTATTGCTGCAGGCCAGCCTGGGCCATCTCGGTTTCCGCAATGATGCCGGGATAGACCGTGAGCACGCTGCGGCTGAGTCGCAACGGCGCCACCAGATTGAGCGCCAGCGAGCGCTCGCCCTCCTCCACATCGACCTCCGCACTGGACGCGATCACTTGCACGCCCGCGTTGTTGACGAGAATGTCGACTGGGCCAAAGGCAGCTTCAGCATCGGCCAGCCAATCGGTCATGGTCTCCGGCTTCGACAGATCCCGAACCACGACCTGGGTCCGCGCGGCGAGTTTTGCCGCGAGGGTTTCCAGGGCCTGGCCACGACGAGCGACAAGAAGCCGGACGGCGTCTTCTCGAAGAGCTTCACCTAGTGGGCATCTTCGATCGCACCGATACGCCGACTCACAGTGGTGTGCGCCACGCCCAAGGCTCGAGCAGCTTCACCCAGGGACCCCGCCCGAGAAAGCGCCAGCACGTAGCACAGATCGTCCCAGCTCATGCGGTGGGGAGACTACCGCGCTGGGGGGGGCACAGGTGGCGTTGTGCGCCGCTTGCCGCTCGCGGGCCATGTCCTGGCCCGTGGAGCCAGCCGTTGCGGACACCCAGTCGGTTCACGGATCCCCCCCTGGAGAGCCCACTGGAAACGCTCCGCAAGCGGGAAGACGTTTTCCACTGAGAGCGTACCAGTCCACATGAAAACCCTGCTTCCTTGGCTCGCCCTTTCCTCGCTATTCCTGTTGGCCTGCGGAGGTAGCTCCTCCGGCGGCGGTGGCGCTGGAGCCCAAGGGGGAAGCGGGGCCCTGGGCGGCAGTGGTGGCTCGGGTGGTGGCGGGACCGGAGGCGGCGGAACCGGCGGCGTGGTCAGCGCCCAGGTCGACAAGATCGATCTGCTGCTCATGGTCGACAACTCGATTTCCATGGCGGACAAGCAATCCCTACTCGCCGCCGCCGTGCCCCGACTAGTGTCGCGCTTCGTCACGCCACGCTGCCTGGACACTGCTGGTGCGCCGACGGGACAAAGCCATCCTTGCGATGCGGGCTCTACGCCAGAGTTTGCGCCGCTGGCCGACATGCACGTCGGTGTCGTGACCTCGAGCTTGGGCGCGCATGGCGGCGAATCCTGCTCGGTGAACAGCCCCAACTTCAAACCGGAACAGGATGACAAAGGGCGTCTCGTGGGGTCGACGCGTCCCGGACTACCCAGCCAGGACGGACTGGGTTTTCTAGCTTGGGCCCCGGGAGCCATTCAGGACCCGACCGAACTCGTCAACGGCATGCGCCAGCACGTGGTTGCCGCGGGGGAAACCGGATGTGGCTACGAAGCACAGCTGGAGAGTTGGTACCGCTTCCTCGTCGACCCACAGCCACCGGACACAGTCAAAAAGGAAGGCAACTTCACGGTCGTCGAACAATGCTCCGCGGAAGGTGCCGACTGCGGACAGGGTGGCACCTGCGTGGGCGGGTACTGCGCTGACAAGACCGTGCTTGCCCAGCGCGCCGCGTTCCTGCGCCCAGATTCCGCGGTCGTGATCGTCATGCTGAGTGACGAAAACGACTGCTCGATCCGCGACGATGGTCAGGGTTGGCTCGTGTCCATTGCGACCCCCGGCCTGCCCCGGGCCACCAGCGCCTGCAGCGTCAACCCCGATGATCCGTGTTGCACCAGTTGCGGAGCGCCCGCACCGAGTGGCTGCCCTCCACATGGTCAGGACTCTGAATGCGTGCAGAACGGTGGCAACTACACCGGCCCCGAGGACCACGTCAACCTGCGCTGCTGGGAACAAAAGAGGCGCTTTGGCATCAGTTTCCTCAATCCGACTAGCCGCTACGTGGACGGCGTCACGAAGCCCACGGTCCAGGATCGCAGCGGCGCCACAGTTCCGAATCCGCTGTATTCAAATGGCGGCGGGGTTTCCCGAGATCCGAGCATGATCATTCTGGCGGGGATCGTTGGCGTGCCCTGGCAACTCATCTCCAGCGACGAGTCGCAAACGTCCGCCGACAAGCTCGAGTACCTAACACCAGAGCAACTCACATCCCGTGGCGTCTGGCCAAAGATCAGCAAGACCGGGCACCAGCCTGCTTCCGACCCGCATATGGTGGAATCGAACCAGCCTCGTGCGGGTCTTCCAACCTGGGCCGCGCCAGCCACCGACCCGATCAACGGCCACGAGTGGGACATCTCGGCTGGCTTTGGCGCACAGCAAGGCCCCGGCGATCTACAGTATGCCTGCACGTTCCCGCTAGCGGTGCCGAGGGACTGTGCTGCAACGACAGGCGGCTGCGACTGCAACCCCGCCGGGGTTATCGGCAAGAGCCCGCTGTGCTGGGACGGCTCCCAGTTCACCAGCGTTCAAATGCGCGCGAAGGCCTACCCTGGCCTGCGTCAGCTCGACGTGCTGCGGAAAACCAACGGCGTGGTCGCGAGCATCTGCGCAAAGAGCGTGACCGGAGATCCCGATGCAAGCGCCTTCGGATACAACGCTGCTGCTGACGCCATCGCAGCTAGAATCGCACCGCTGTTGAAGAAGCTGTAGAGCCCACGCCTCCAACTCGCAACCGCGGCTGCAGGGAGACACAGCACTGTGGCTCGGTCTGGGGCAGTCGCGGCTTCAAGGAGACACAGCACTGTGGCTCGGTCTGGGGCAGTCGCGGCTTCAAGGAGACACAAAGGCGGACAGCCCCCAAACCCCAGCAAGAGAAGAAAATGGTCGGGGCGAGAGGATTCGAACCTCCGACCCCTTGACCCCCAGTCAAGTGCGCTATCCAGACTGCGCTACGCCCCGACCAGCCGGCGTTGAGAAGGGCTTCTCGATTCGGCCCGCGGAACCTAAGCGTTTTTGCTGGGTTTGGGAAGAGGGGAAACCGCCAGCAAGCCCATCCGGCTGCCCGAGCCCGTTTGAGCTCGGCGGGTCGTTACGAGGCGGAAACCGCGATCGAAGCTGGTCTCGAACCGGCAGCACGGGTATTTCGAGCCGATGCGGGTACTCGGACTGGAAACCTCTTGTCCTCGAGCTAGCGTAGCGTTGCTCGATGCCGGGCGGGTCCTGGGTCAGGCCGAGTCCGATACCGCCGGGGCCCATGCCGAGCGACTGCTCCCGATGGTGGACCAGGCATTGGCTCAGGCCGGCTCGACCCGCAACGGGATCGAGCGCGTGGCCGTGGGGATCGGCCCCGGCTCGTTCACGGGTCTGCGGGTCGGGCTCAGCGTGGGCCGAGGCATCGCTCGGGGCTTGAGGGTTCCCATCGTCGGCGTTGGCTCGTTGCACGCCATGGCCAGCGCTTGCAACTCCACCGAGGCGGTGGTCGCCACCTTGGATGCGCGGCGGCAGGAGGTGTTCGTCGCAGCATACGGGCCGGATGGCAAAGAGCTGATAGGCGCATGTGCCATCGCCATCACGGAGTTTCATGAGTGGCTTTCGAGTCAGAACATCGGGCCCCATGGCTTCGTTGGGGCGGGCGTTGCCTTGATCTCCCGAACCCCGATCTGCACTGAATCCAGTTGCCAACTGCCCCATGCAACCGAGGTGGCTCGGGTGGCAGCGGCTTTGGATCCCGCGGAGGCCATCGCAACGCCGGTGTACGTTCGGGACGCTGGCGCGACGCCCCAGAAGCTGCCGCCATCGCCCTTTGCATAGTGGTTTTGCGCGGCCAATTGCGGCGCGCCGGGGGCTGGGGCTAGCATGCCCAGACGGGATGAGTTCAGTGGAGGAGCAGAACGAGCGCCTGTTGGCGCGCTTCGGCCGACGCTTCGCAGCGGGCGAGGTGCTCTACGAGGAGGGAGCCGAGGCTCGGGATGCGTTCTTGCTTCAAGAAGGGCGGGTCCGGCTGATCAAGAAGGTCGGGGCGACGGAGCGCAGCCTGCGCGTCCTGCGCGGCGGAGATCTGTTCGGGGAGGCCGCCCTGCTCCAATCCGCTCCGCGCACCTCGACGGCTGTGGCGCTCTCAGACGGAGTTGCACTGGCACTGGACGCCCCCACGTTCCAGCAGGTGCTGTCCGCCAGCCCCGGGGTCGGCATGCGCGTGCTCGGCCAACTGATTCGGCGTTTGCGGGACGCGGAGGACCAGATCGAAGTCCTGCTGCTCCGCGACGGCAAGAGCAAGGTGGTCGTGACCCTGCTCCAGTTGGCGCAGCAGGCGTCTCGAGAGGCCAAAGGGGCAGTAGAGATCCGGGTTTCGCCGCTCGAGCTGTCGGCACGGGTTGGCCTAGACGTCGATAGCGTGAAGAGAACGGTGCAGGAGCTCCGGGATGCCGGGCACCTGCGCATCGTGGACGAGCGAGTCGAGTTGCCGGATGTGGCCGCTCTCCAGGAGCTCGCCAGCCTATTCGGCATCCGCGACCAGCTTCGGGGCTCCGAGGGCGATGGGTCCGAGCCCCGAAGCCCCTGAGCCTAGACGCCGATGGGCGCGCAAAATTGACTCAATTCGATGAGCGCGCTATTCGCATGCTGCGGATTCAATGCGTGTTCTGTCGAAACTCCTCACCGCGATGGGCTGCGGCCTGCTGCTGAGCTGCGGCGGCGGATCCGGGTCGAAAACACCGGGCGGCGACCCAATTCGGATGAGCGAGAGCGAGTACGACATCGCCCGGGATCTTTGGCTGCGCCAACGAAAACCCCGCAAAGCCCTGGCTCACGCCTTGGAGGCGGTGGATCTGGACGACGAAAACGCCGACGCAGCCCATCTCGTGGGGCTGATTTATCTGGAATTCTGCAGCACCGGAGACTCCGAGTGCCGCCTGAAGGAGGCCGAGAAGCACGCCCGAATGGCTCTGGAAGCCAAGAAGGACTTCCGGGAGGCGAAAAACACCCTGGGAGTCGTTCTGATCCACCAGAAGCGCTACGACGACGCGATCGCGGTGCTCAAACCCCTTACCGACGACATCTTGTACCAGACCCCGGAGAACGCCTGGGGGAATCTGGGCTGGGCCTACCTGCAGAAAGGCAAACTGGACCTGGCCATCGACGCCCTGCGACGCGCACTGGCGGCCCAGCCCCTCTTCTGCGTGGGTGCGTTCCGCCTCGGGCTCGCTCTGGAGCGCAAGGGTGACCTGACCGAGGCCGCGGAAGTCCTGGGCCAGGCACTGGACACCCAGGCACCTGGCTGTGGCGGACTGCAGGACGCCCTACTGGCTCGGGGCCGGGTGCATCAACGACTGGGTCGCGCGGCCGACGCCGAGGCCGACTGGAAGCGCTGTCTCGAGCTGTCGGCGAAATCGTCGACGGGCAAAGAATGCCGCTCCATGATGGCGAAACTCAAGTAGGCTCATGCGCCGCAATGGAGGAGACGGTCGGACAGTTCTTGCGCCGCCACCGCGAGACTCGAAGCATGAGCATCGAGGAAATCTCGCGCGCGACGCGTGTGCCCATGTCCAGCGTCGAACGCATTGAGACGGATCGCTTTGACGAGCTGCCCGGCGAAGTTTTCGTTCGCGGCTTTCTGAAATCATACGCCCTCTCGGTCGGCCTCCAACCTGATGAAGTCTTGGCTCGCTACACCAGCAGCCGACGTGTGGCGTGGGTCACGCCGCTGCCCATTTCGAGCCCTTCCAAGCCTGCGCGCGGCCGCCGCTTTGGGGTCGCGATTGCCTTCGTTCTGCTGCTGATTCTGTTCACCCTAGCACTCAGCATCGTGCTCAAGCCCCGCGGCGACGACAAACCCCAAGAGTTGTCGGTAGCCAAGCCCACTTCGCTCTGGCGGGCTTGATGGGTCGGCCGCGGTCACACGCGGCGTCACTCCAACACCAGACCCGCGCCCTCGTGGTCGGGCGCGTGGCGACTGGCGACGCCGACATCATCTTGACCTTGTTCACCGAGCAACTCGGTCGAGTCTCCGCCATCGCGCGACATGCAAAGCGAAGTCAGCGGCGCTTCGGCGGCGCCTTGGAACCACTTCACACCATCGTCGTGCAGCTGAGCGAACGCGCTGGCGCGGAGCTCATGAGTTTGCGTGAGGCGAAGATCGAACTCGTGCGCACCAAACTGCTCTCGAACTTGGAAGCGATGGAGGCCGCAGGTCGCGCACTGGGTTGGCTGCGACGCGCGGCGCCGGAGCGCGCACCCGAGACACGACTGTGGCGACACACCATCACCCTGCTCGACGCGCTCAACTCGGCGACCATGGCCAGCGCCGCGGGCGCCCTCGCCGCCTATGGTTTGGCCCTCCTCGAGAGCATCGGTTGGGGCTTGGAGCTCGAAGCTTGCGTCGGCTGCGGAGCCCCTTGTCCCCAGAAAAAACCGGCCTTTTTCGACCCCACCCGGGGGGGATTGGTATGTCGCGCCTGCGGCGGCGGGCCAAGCCGCATCGGCGCGCCGCTACGTCTTGCCATGGCGGAGGCGCGAAACGGAGAGATGAACGCGGTGGGCGCCAACGACGCGGCGCCGGTCATCGAGCTGGTGGAAGCAACCCTCGCTGCGCACGCGAGCTGACTTGGAGCCTGAGGTGTTTGGGCGTTTGGGCGTTTACACGTTTACCCATGCGCCCCTGTGGCTGATAGACTCCAGGGCATGGTTCTAGACGCGCGGCTCAGAAAGTTGGCAACGGGGGTGAGTGCCGCGGAAGCGGCGGAAGCGCATGCCAAGAGCATGCGGCCAGGAGAACTGCTGAGCGCAGTAGAGCAGGCCCAAGCCGTTGAGTTCGAAGCAACCCTCGAGGCAATGTTCTTGATGGCTGCAGTGGACGGAAATGTCAGCCGGGAAGAACTCGAGCAGTTGGCCGCGAGCTTCCAGGCCATCGTCGACATGCACAACGTCAAAGGTCTGGATCTGAGTGGGCTGCTCGAGAACTTCAACGAGAAGCTAGCCCGAGACGGCTGGCGGGCGCGTTTGGAGAAAGTCGGCGCGCGAGTATCCGATGCCGACGCTCGGGGCTTCGCTTTCCGCTTGGCAGCAGGCGTTGCCTTCGTAGACGACCATGTGGCTCACGCTGAGGCCGCTGCCATCGAGGCCTTGGCTCGGGCCTTCGATCTGACTCCCGCGGACTCCCAAGCCATCCTGCAAGAAGTGCACGACGAGCTTTTCGGCTGAGCGCACTGGAGCGTCGCCCTCGGCGGCGCACGCCTCTCGATCCCGTCGGGCCCTGCTTCGATCCCTGTGCGCTATCGGGGTATCCCCGTCGGCGCTCCCCGGAGGGCCCGAAAAACTCGTAAACCCGGCGGCCCCGCGCTACAGCCTGTGGCGGTGGTTTCTGGCGCTCCTTCTTCCCCCGACCGCCCAAGCAGTGGGGACGCGGAGCGCCGTGCCATCACGGGCCGGGCCGGAATCGTGGCGGCTGGGACCCTGGCCTCCCGACTTCTGGGCCTTGGCCGCGACCAAGCCCTGGCCGCGTTGTTTTCCCGGGCAGCCACGGATGCCTTTTTCGTAGCGTTCACAATCCCCAACGTCCTGCGCCAGCTTCTGGCCGAAGGCGCCGTGCAGAACGCCGTGCTGCCGGTCCTGTCCAAGACCAAAGAGCAGGAGGGAGAGACCTCGGCCCGGACCCTGTTCCGGTCCCTGCGCGGGCTATCCCTGCTAATCCTGATCCTGGTCAGCTTCGCTGGCGTGTGGCTTGCGCCGGCCTTGGTCGATCTCTTTGCTCACGGGTTTCGCGACCAGCCGGGGCAGTTCGAGCGCACGGTGACGCTGACCCGTTGGGTCTTTCCCTACATCTTCTTCATGGGCACCGCCGCGCTGGGCGTAGCGGCGCTGAACGTCCACAAGCGTTTCGTCGTCACATCCTTCGCGCCGGCCCTGCTCAACGTCGCTTTCATTGCCTGCGCTTTCGGCCTGCCCACGTGGCTCACCCGCGGAGGCCACGACGCCATTTTGGCGATGGCGATCGGCGCACTCATTGGCGGCCTGCTCCAAGTCGTGGCGCAATGGCCCAGCCTCCGGGCCATCGGCTACCTTTCCCTGCCCTCCTTCGACTTTCGCCATCCGGGAGTCCGCGAAGCGCTTCGACGTATGGGCCCAGTGCTGATCGGCCTGGGCGTCTACTACGTCGACGTGATCTTGGCGCGCCGCTTCCTTTCGGAATTGGGCGAGGGCGCCCAGAGCTACTTTGGTTGGGCGTTGCGCTTGTGCGACTTCCCGCAAGGTATCTTCGTCATGGCGCTGTCCAGCGCGACCTTGCCGAGTCTCGCCGCCCTGGCCGCACGGGGAGAGCATGCAGAAGTCGCCAAGACCTTCGCCTACGGCCTGCGCCTGGCGTTGTTCGTCGGCATCGCAGCAACCGCGCTGTTCGTGTCCCTTGCTGAGCCCATCGTGGTGGTGATCTTCCAACGCGGCGCCTTCGATGCTCTCGCAGCGGAGCAAACCGGCCGCGCCTTGATGGCCCAAGGGATTGGGATCTGGGCCGTCGCCGCGGTTCGGCAACTGGTGAGCGTGTACTACGCCCTCGGAGACACTCGGACTCCGGTGATCGTCGCGGCCCTCGACCTGGGCGTGTTCGTCACCCTCGCCCTGACCCTACGCGGTCCCTTCGGTCACATCGGGATCGGCCTGGCGGTCGCCGGCGCCAGCATCGCGCAGATGTTGCTGCTCCTGGTGCTGCTTCGGGGCAAGCTCTCGAGCATGCACATGGGCGAAATCGTGGGCTCTGCAGCGCGCACACTGCTGGCGGCCGGCGCAGCCGCCGCGGCAGCGGTCTTCACGGCCCGAAGCATCGATGCCGGAGTCGGAGATGGGGCCTTCGAACGCATCCTGCCCGGATTGGGCGCGGGCATCGTGTTCGTGATCGTGTTCTTCTTGGCAGCTCACCTGGTTCGAAGCCCAGAGCTCAGGGTACTGAGCGACGGTCTGCTGCGCAGGCTCGGCCGGCCCCGGGCCACCGACTGAACGGGCGTCGCTGGGCTGTGAGCTTGGTCGTCGGCCCCTCCACCGCTATCGTTCTCCGGTGTCCAAGCCGGATCGCAGCCGGGTCGTCGCAGCGAATTTCGTTGCCGCCGCTCAAAGCCAGGCGTCGTTGCCACCTCCCACGCTGCTCGAAGTTGCCTTTGCGGGTCGTTCCAACGTGGGCAAGAGCAGCCTACTCAACTGCCTGCTGCAGCGAAAAAACCTCGTACGCACCAGTTCCACACCGGGCTGCACGCGCCAAGTCACCTTCTTCGAAGCGGAGCTTGCGGACGGACCGAAGGTGCACCTCGTCGACTTGCCCGGCTTCGGCTATGCCAAACGCTCCAAGGCGGAACGGGCTAGTTGGGCGAAGCTGATTGAAGGCTACTTGGCCGAGCGAGTCAGCCTGAGCGCCATCGTCATCCTGGTGGACGTTCGACGCGGCCCCGAATCCGACGAACTCGAACTCGCTGATCTGATCGAACACACCAATGCCCAGCGCGGTCGCCCCATACAGATCATTTGGGTTGCGACGAAACTCGATCGGCTATCCAAGTCTCAGCAGAAGACCGCCCTGCGAGATGCGCGCGAAAAGTCCGGCCTCAAGTTGCTGGGCTTCTCAGCGAAAGCAGGCACTGGGCGGGACGCCCTCTGGGAGCAGCTTCGCCGTGCCCTGTCCTTGAGCTAACGAACTCGCGGATACCCAGAACCCTTTTGCGGCTACCGGCGACAGTCAGGGCACGCTTCCAACGGCCTCTTTGCCGTCGAGCTTGCGCACGCAATCACCGTACAGGCTAAATCGGTGAGAGGTGCCGGGCAGATCGAAGCGCCACGCCGGTCCCGCACGGCTGCGATAGTATTCGATGCGCGCCATGCGGTCTTTCGGCGCGCCCTCCTTGATCGCCTGAGCCCACACTTCCCGGGGCCCACAGCGGGGATCCGGCAGCGCATCCAAGGGCACAGCCGAGCAAGGGAAGTCCGTTGCATCCGGATCCGCCACGAGCCCCTCTTTACGAAGATGCACGTTCTGCTTTCCGCAATAGTGGCGACGCGGCAATGTGCCAGCCGGGCGCGGGGGCTGGGGCCCGTGGCCTTGGGCGCTCTGGAAGGAGTAGCGCGCGCGACCGGGTCCCTCGCCCACGTCGATGGTTCCATCGGACTTGACCGCCTCCAGCACCATGCCTCGCAGCGCCGGTCGCGGGGTCAGCCTGCGGACCACCGGCAGGATCGTGATGGGATCGATGGCGGCGGGGTATCCCACCACACCTTCAGTGGTCGGCGGGCCCGGCGGCTGGGCAACCTCGGGACGCGACGCGAGCTTCGCCCAATATGAAAGCGCCAAGCAGGCGGCGAAGGCGACCAGAACCACGGCCAGCCCCAGGATGCGGTCCTTTTTGCGTCCGCGCTCGATGGCGAGAAGCTCGGCTTTGAGCGCTTCGGTCATCCAGGGCTCGCTCCTATCACAACCGCTCGGACCCACCATGCATTTTCCAGCGAAAAAACCCGATGAGGGGGCCGCAGCGCCCCCAGATCGCCGGCGATCCGCGCCAAGACACGTTGATTTGGTGCCGGAGCTAAGCTATCGCTTCGCCTTCCTACGGCACGGCCGTCGGACGGGCGCATAACTCAGCGGTAGAGTGCGATCTTCACACGGTCGAAGTCGCTGGTTCAAACCCAGCTGCGCCCACTAGCAGTCGAGAAACGGTACGAAAACGGGCGGCTCCTCGTGAGCTCCCACGGACGCCGGCGGCTCGAGCTTGGTTGATGGGTTGGGCTTTGCGGTTTTGTTGCTCCCTGACTGGCAAGTCTTGGCCTAGGTCGCGAGTAGTGGCCTGAGTTGCCACAGGGATGCGACCCCAACCCCACCCAACCGACAACCAACGAGTGGCGAAGTTTAGGGGACTCGTTTCTTCGGTTTCTTTGGTCGGGTCGCGGGCGGTTTCTTACGGCCGCCCGCGCCGAAGCGACCTTGGCCGCTCCCGAAGCCCCGACCGCCGCCGAGCCCACGAGTGCCCAAACCACCAATGCCGACGCCCGTTCCACCACCACCGGCGCCACTTCCCCGGCTACCCAGGCCTCGGCTTCCGCCCACACCCAGGGATCCACCTTTGAGTCGTCCCAAGCCCATGGCTCCAAAGCCTGGCCCGTCGCCGGCTTTGAAGGCAGCACTGAACTGCGCGGCCATCCGAGATTGCGAAGCGTGCCTCAAGTCCAGAGTTGCCTGAACGTCACGAGTCTCCCCCCGAAACACTCGCGGTACTTGCTGATACATACACTCGGAAAAGTCGGCGAGCACTCCACGCTCATCCGAGATTGACTCGGCGCGACCCTCCTTGCTCACGCGCACGCGCAACGTCACGCTGCGCAACGCATCGCTATCCTCGAGATCCGCGGACGACGGCTCCAGGCACAACCGGGTTAGCGAAGCGACGCGACGCTCCTCGGTCGACCCGGCTTTCTTGATAGAACCGTCGAGGTACTTCTTCTCGCGGCCTTCGGGGCTGGGCGAGCCAAGAAGGCCCAGCAGCCCCGCCCTGGCGGAAGCAGACTTCGCTGGACGCAAGGCCTGCTCCTTGCCCTTCCAAATCTTCGTCTGAGCGGCGTCGCCTGCCTTGCGGGCTAGTGCAGCCAGAACTTTGTAGGCGACGCGCGCTTCGCCAGCCTTCGGTGCGACCCGGATCGCCGCCTCAGCGGCCCCACGCGCACGCGGCAAGTCGTCGCGATAGTAGTGGCGCCGAGCCAGCTGTCCAAGCAGCAGCGACTGAATCTCAGCGGTGGCGCCGCTCTTTTTCAACGCGCCGTCGCCGAGTTGCTCGAGGCAGTCCACCGCGATCCTCTCACGGCCATTGAGTGTGATGCTTGGTGCAGCCGACCAACTTGCCCCATGGGTCGGGGGCGCGCGCAGGGAGAGAACCGCCGCACGCAGTGCTTTGGCATGTTCACCCGCGCGAAACTGCTCGAGCATTTCGAGAGCGAGAAAGTCAGAACGCGATAGCAGGCTACCCGCAGCCTGCTGGGCAAGCTGCAGCGACTTCAGGGCACTCTCATGGTCGCCAGCAGCCGAATGCAAAACGGCCATGCGAAGCTGGATCTCCTGCGCTAGATCCCGCGGCGGAGACTTCGCCGCTGCCTCCAGCTCCTTCAGGGCGCCGTCGAGCTTGGCCGCTGCAAACAGGTGAGTGGCCGCACCGTAGTGCGCCCAGGATTGGAGGCGGGGCTTGCCGGCAGCTAGGAGAGCGGCGCGGCGATAGGCTGCGATCGCCAAGGGCGAACTGGGCAGGGCGTTGTCTTTCGAAAGCCACCCAAACCGCAGACGCGTCGCTGCTGGGTTGTTGTAAGTGGCAACATTCGACAAGCGCTCGGCCAACTCTTCGACGCGCGCCATCGCCAGCGCTGCGCCAACCGTCGGCCTCCGCTTCAGCGCAGTTTCGAGTGCGAGCTGCAGTTGGCTTCTCTCTTTTTCGAGGAAGTCGTAGCGCCTGCTTGCCGCGTCGCGGGCATGCTTCAACTGGGCCTCGAGGGCACCCAGCTTGGGGCAGGATCGTTCTTCGCACTCAAAGACTGCTGCCTCGTGGTCGTAGGCTTTGCGACTCAATTTGGTGAGGGCGGCCTCCGCGCGCAACGCGCGAGTCACACGAACTCGCAATGCCGGCGGCAAGAGCCTGATGAGCTCGGCATCGGTCAAGTGGCGCTGAGGCAGCGGGGGCAGTCGGATTGCCACGAACTCGTCGTAGACTTTGAGCGCCACGGTTCGAGCCGGTGGCGGCGGCTCGACTCCCTTCGGCTCGCCACCGGACCGCGCCGACGCCGCTCGCGGCACGGCTACGGAAGGGCGCGGAGCAGGCGCCGACTCCGGCGCTGGCGGCGCGCCACCACAAGCCGAGGAAAGGCACATCGAAGCCCAGACGCAACAACCCTTCACGGGAACCTCATACGTTGGCGGCAGGGCACGATTCTCCCGACGCAGGTTTCGGGGACTCGCCTACTTACAGCCCGGCACGGCGCAAGTTCCACCTTCGCACTGCAACCCGCCCACGCACAGAGGACTGGAGATCTTGGGATTCAAGTTCGTGGGACACGGCTGCCCCTCCTCGCCTGCGGGCTCGCAGGTCCCGGTGACGTCGCCGTCATCCCCGCCCACGCAGACCAAGCCCAGACCACAGATGAAGTTCTGCGGACCTCCACACGGCGCGCCGGTGTTGGACTGCTTTTCGACGGGTTCCCCACGCACGCAGCTGCCGCCCATACAAACGAAGGTGCCCGCGCAAGTGTCGCCGACGCCACAGGCCGCGCCCGGGTCCTTGGGGCGAGCACCGCCGGTGGAGACCACGACGCACTGTTTGGACGGCACGTTGCAGATCAGCCCAGTCGGGCATTCGTACACCAAGTCTACCAACTTGCAGGGAACGGACGTGGGCGTCTGACACACGCCAGTCTCACCCTGCACCTGAGTACTGCACACCTTGTTGTCGCCCAAGCAGAGGGTCTTGTGGTTGCAAGGCTCGCCATCTGCAGCAATGCCGGCGAAGGGCACGAACTCGCCGACGTCGTTCAAGAAGTCGCCGCAGCTCATGCTCTGAATCCGCGTCGCGGCGGCCGCGGTCATGTCCGCTTCCACGCCGAAATCGTGGGTCAGGCGCAAACACTGACTCTGTTGCACGTCCTCGCACAGCTTCTGGTCCCACTGACTCAAAGTCGCCAAATCCACATCGCAGCTGAACAGCTTGCCGCAATACTCTTTTGACAGCTGGGTACAGGCCTCGATGTGCGCCTGGGACGAATTGCAGGTGGTCAACACCGCGTCCAATCCGGCATCCCCTGAGGGGTCGCCACCCAATCCACCGTCATCGTCACTGCCACAGCCTGCAGCCAAGAAGACGGCGCTGGCCGACACGCCCAATGCCCACGTAAAGATCGTCATCCGCATGTTCCAAACCCTCGCCGCCGGGGTTGTACTACGAAATCTGCCGGCGCGCTGGTGGTCAGGCCTGGAGCGCTGACCTGAGGATCATTCCGCATATTTCAGGACGCGAAAGCGCGCGAGCTGTGCGTCCGCGAACTCCGAGATCCCGGCCTTGCGGCAGGCGATGGCCACCTGCTGCTCTGCCGTCTCCACTCCCGGAACATCCGGAAGCAGGACACCGCGTCGGCCCCTCGTGTCGCGAACCACCACACCGAATTGGTCTGGGTCCAGCTCTTCGAGACCGGCAACGGGCTCTTCATCCAAGAGCACGCTGACCTCGAAGCTGACCCCCGGCAGCTCCTGAGGCGTGAGCGCCGGGAAGCGCGGATCTCGGCTCGCCGCGAGCACCGCGTTGCGCGCAGTCTCCTGGCTCACGCTCGCTTCCGCGGCAGTCAGCGTACCGATGCATCCACGGAGCGCTCCGTCAGCACCTCGAATCGTCACGAAGACTGGCGCCGGCGGGCCAGCGCTCGGTTCGGCAGAGCTCTCTCCGGCAAGGTGGGCCGCCACCGCGCGTCGGGCAATAGCCGCCAAACGCTCTCCAATTTCGCGCATCACAGACACGCCCACAACTGTAGCAGCAGTCGGCGCTTCCTAGACTGGCACGGTTGAAGGAATGCACCGGGCCGCGCTAGGCTTCGCCGCACCGTGCACGCCTTTCTCCGGCTGTTTTCGATTCTGCTGCTGCTGTGCCAGGTGGGTTGCACGGCGAGCTTTCGCGGCAGCAGTGCGTCCGCTCCAGAGCAAACGACCTGGTCCCACTTCTTCGTCTTCGGCGCCATTGGCCATGACGAACTCGATGCCCGGGACGTGTGCAAGAGCGCGCGCTTCAGCCGAGTCCGGACAGGCGAAAACGGCCTCACGCTAGGCGCGACGCTGCTCACCCTGGGCATCTACTCGCCGCGTCGTGTCGTGTACGTGTGTGAGGAGCCGAGGAAATGAGGCGCTACGTGGCGGCAGCCATCGCCCTGAGCTGCGCGACGGGCTGCTTTACAACGACGGTGCGATCGGGCCACGCCCCAGCCCGGGAGGCCATCTACGAGCGCTGGCACAACGGCTACCTGGGCGGACTAATCGAGGGCGCTGCTGCTATCGACTTGCCCAGGCTGTGTCCGGAAGGCTGGGCCGAGGTTCGGACCAGCCTCGAGCCGATGCAGACCCTGGTGTCGCTGGTGACCTTGCTGATCTACGCGCCGCAAACCGTCACCGTGGTGTGCGCAGCCCCCGGCGCCCCGGCCGCAGCGCCTGCTGCCGGCTACGACCCTTCTGACGAAGGCTACCCAGAACGTCCCCCAGCTGCCCTGCCGATCCCTCCCGTGACCGGCCCCGTCTCGAGACCGAAAGCGAATCCATGACCGAGCCCCCCGTGCTCTATCGTTCCGGGCGCATCGCCGAACTGGTGCTCAACCGCCCCGACAAGTTCAACGCCATGACCGCCGAGATGGGTCTGGCGCTGCAGGACGCCGTCGAACACGTCAGAGAAGACCCAAACGTGCGCGTCGTCGCCCTACGAGGCGCGGGCAAGGCGTTTTCGGCCGGCGGGGATTTTTCGTTGATCGAACAGAATGCCAAGCGGGATCCGGAAGAGAACCGACGCAAGATGGTCGAGTTCTATTCTGTGTTCCTCTCGCTGATACACCTCCCGGTACCTGTCGTGGCCGTCATTCACGGCGCGGCGGTCGGCGCGGGGCTGTGCGTGGCACTGGCTGCGGACGTCCGGCTGTGTGCCGAGGAAGCCAAGCTCGGCGCCAACTTCGTACGGGTCGGGCTCCACCCCGGGATGGGCTGCACGGCGCTGCTGCCCCATGTCGTCGGTCCAGCACGCGCCGCAGAGTTGCTGCTCACCGGCTCGCTGGTGTCCGGCTCCGAGGCCGAGCGGATCGGACTGGTGAGCCGGGCCGTTGCGCGAGACCAACTAGAGGCGGCTGCCACGGAAACCCTGAACGCCATCTGTACCGCTGCCCCCATTGCCGTGCGCCAAACCAAGGCAACCATGCGTCAAGCGCTGCTGGAGCAACTGCCCGGCGCCCTGGGCACAGAAGCGCTCAACCAGGCCATCGACTTCGGGACGCAAGACTTGCGAGAAGCCATCGACGCATTTCGCGGTGGGCGCAGCCCCGAGTTCCACGGCAAGTAGCTAGCCGCCATCCTCGGCGCTCGGCGCGTCGGCGCCAGCGTCTTGCTGCGGTGGGGGTCGCTCGCCAGTCGCCTCAGCCAAGATCGCCTCAACCAGTCGCGCCTGCTCGAGCACGAGCTTCTCGGGGCGCTCCGCGCCGCAGGGCTCTGGGGATGACTTGTCGCCGCGGGAGCAGCTCATTTCGACGAGAAGTTTCCCGCCACGAGTGTCGATGGAGAAGGCGTAACGGTACTCGCTACGAAACACTTCCTCGCCCAGCATCGTACGCTGCTCCGTCTTCAGGGTGCCAACCTCGGGCTTGCGCTCGGCAATCAGAAACCCCCGGTCGAGCAAGGTGCCCTCCGCAGCTTCGTACAGGCGTTCCGGCGATGCGTCGGTCTTTTTCTCCACGGGAGCATAGGGCGACAGCCGCGTCGTCACGCAGGCAGCCACAGCGAGCGCGACGAGGATGGGCAGCAGCTTGTGCCAGAACATGGCCCCAGCCTAGGCGACGCACCTGGCCTCGCCAAGGGCGTCAGAGGGCCGCGGTGACTGCGGACTCCAGTCGCCCATCCGCGATCAGCGCCCCTAGACGCTCGATATCCGCGTAGAGAGGGCGATCCCCGCTGAGCGCGGGTACGACGCTACGAATGACTGCGTGGGCTGCCTCCACACCTCGACCACCCGTGAGGGGCCGACGCTGTTCAATGCCTTCTGTTGCCGTGAGCAATTCGATCGCGATGCTGCGGCGCACGTTATCGATCACCTGACCGAGCTTGCGCGCCGAGATGCTGCCCATGGACACGTGATCCTCTTTGCCGGCACTCGAAGGAATCGAGTCCACACTGGCAGGGTGGCAAAGGACTTTGTTTTCGCTAACCAGGGACGCACTGGCGACCTGGGCGATCATCAGGCCGCTTTCGAGACCGCTCTCCCGAGCCAAGAACGGGGTGAGCCCGCTGGAGAGGGCCGGATTGACGAGCTGTTCGACCCGTCGCTCGCTGATATTGCCGATTTCTGCCAGGGCAATAGCCGCAAGGTCGAGTGCGATCGCCACGGGTTGTCCGTGGAAGTTTCCACCGCTGATGATCTCCGCTGCGTCGAGCCCGTCCAAGAACACGCTTGGGTTGTCGGTTACCGAGTTGATCTCACGCTCGATGGTCTCGTCCGCGAAAGCCAAAGCGTCCCGGGAAGCCCCGTGGACCTGCGGCACGCAGCGCAGGGAGTACGGGTCCTGCACCTTTCCGCAGTCACGATGGCTCTCCATGATCGCGCTGCCCCGCAGGTATTTTCGCAGGTTTTCTGCGACTCGAGCTTGACCGGGGTGCGGGCGCAAGGTCATGAGCCGTTCATCGAAAGGTCGGGAAGAGCCTTTCAGCGCGTCGACACTCAACGCGGCTGCAATATCTGCTGCAGTGGCGATGCGCTCTGCGTCAGCTAGGCTCAAGGCCCCCAGCGCGGTCATGAACTGAGTCCCGTTGATCAGCGCGAGGCCTTCTTTGGTCTGCAAAGTCAGGGGCGACAGCCCAGCGCTTCGAAACGCGTCCGTCGCCGGCATGAGCTGACCGGCCAGAACCACGTCCCCCTCCCCGATCGCGCCCAGGGCCAAGTGCGCAAGGGGCGCCAAGTCTCCGGAAGCGCCGACGGAGCCCTGAGCCGGGATGCACGGCAGCAGGTCCGCCTGAAGCATCGCGAGCAAGGTATCGATCACGGCGGGGCGCACTCCCGAGTGACCCAAGGCAAGGGTTTGCGCCCGCAGCAACAGCATCGCTCGCGTCGCGTCTGCAGGCAGGTGGGCGCCGACGCCGGTGGCGTGACTACGCACCAGATTGAGCTGCAAGGTCAGAATGTCACCAGCACTGATACGCGTCTCCGAAAGTGCGCCAAATCCGGTATTGACTCCGTAGACGTGAGGCGCTTGATCCTCATCGAGCAGGATGCGCTCAACGGCAGCGCGGGATCGCTCGACCTTGGCACGCGTCACATCCGCCAACCGCACGCGACGCCCCTGCCGGGCCACTTGCACGAGATCCGTCACGCTGATGGCCTGACCAAGGGCCACGGGAATCACCTGAGTCATCTGCCGCGCCAAGGCTAGATGAAACGTCTCTGCTGCGCCAAAGCCTGTCTGCTCCGAAACGCACCCGCTTTCTGGCAGCGTGTTCGGACGGGAAATGCCGCCAGCAGGCGTCGGATTGGAAAGAACCACTATCGGCTTGCTCCTAGGCACTGAGCATCACTATCCTCGCCGGCCCGTGGGCCGCGATTTCCTCTCTGCTTTCCGCTTTTCCACCTGCGTCGTCGCGCTGTGCTTCGTCGCGCGCCCTGCAAGCGCGCAGGACGATGTCGCGAGCGAAGTGCCGGGCACTGCACCAGCCACACGCCCCGTACCACCGCCACCGCCGCCATCGGACGAAACCGCAGGCACGGAGTTCAAGCCGCGCTTCGTTCTAGAAACAGGGCGCACGAAACCCGAGCCACCGGATCCGGAGAGCCTCAAGGTCCAGGTTCACGGGGAGTATCAGGTTCGGCTGTCTCAACACTCCGACGTACCGCTGCGTGCATTCCGCGGAGATCCGGCCTCAGCGGGCCTGGGCCAAACGACCCGGCTGGTGCATTGGCTCCGGATCACGCCACAGCTGACCTTCACGGACACGTTGAAGGTCGTCGGTCAGATTGACGTGCCTCGCGGCTTCATCGCTGGCCAGGAAACCCAACATGTCGAGGCGGACTTCGCCATGGACGAACGGCAGCCCCTCGAGGTGCACCCGCGCTGGCTGTATCTGGAGTACCTGTCACCCATTGGCCTCTTCCGCGTCGGACAGCAGCCATCCCACTGGGGAATGGGAATCATCGCCAACGACGGCGACCACCCATCACTTTTCGGCGACTACTACCGAGGGTCGATCACGGAGCGAATCCTGTTTGCGACCAAGCCCCTGGGTAGGGAATCCCCACTGACTTTGGCGATCGCCGGTGACCTGGTGTTTCGGGACTCCAACGCCGATCTGAGCGACGATGAAACTGCCTTGCAGGGGGTTTTAGCCGCCTTTTACCAGGACAAGCGCGACAACATGCTCGGCTTCTACGGCGTCTATCGCAGCCAGAAGCGCCAATCCCGGGCACTCCCTGAGCGAGACTTCGATGAGACCCTGAAGATCTGGGCGCTCGATTCCGCGGGGAAGTTCAACGCCAAGATCCCAGGTACGCGGGGACACGTTTTCGGCGAGTACGAAGCCGCCTACATCTTCGGAGATACGAGCTTCGTACGGACCACGCAGCAGACACGCAACAATACTCGGGAGGATGTGCGCAGTTTCGGAACGGCCATGCGCCTTGGCGCTGTAACGACCCACGGCGATGGCGACCAGCGCTGGGGTGATTTCGTCGCGAGTTTGGAGTGGGGCTGGACCAGCGGCGACGCTAACCCGAACGACGGTGTGACGCGACGCTTCCGCTTTGATCCGAACCACAACGTTGGCCTAATCCTATTCGACGAAGTGCTGCACTGGAAAACCGCGAGAGCCAGTGCTGCGGCGCGGGACCCACAGCTCACGAACCGCCCAAACCCGGGCACGGATCTACTGCCGAGCGACGGCTCGGTTTTCGGCGCCACCTACCTGTATCCCAACATCGTGATGCGACCGGTGCGGCAGTTGGATCTGAAGGCCGCGGTGGTCATCGCCCAGACTACCGCGGACTTCGTCGATCCCGTTCAGGTAGGAACCAACGGCGTTTTCGTCAACTATGACGGAGGCGACTCACGCAGTCATGACCTCGGGATCGAACTCGACGGCGGCTTCGAATATCGCCTCTCCCTCGACTACGGCATGACCCTGCAGCTCGGCGCCCAAGGCGGGGTGCTGTTCCCCGGCAATGCCTTCTCGGATGGGTCTGGTGGCAAGATGTCGACGCAGTACTTGGGCGTCGGCCGCCTAGGGCTCCAGTACTGACGTTTTTTCGCGCGGGCTTCGTTGACCAAGCACCAGCGCGGTGGGAAGCTTTGCCGGCCACGCGGCCGGAGCAAGGATTGGGACGAGCATGCGCAATTTTCTGAAGAGCGGGCTACCGCTGACCTTCGTGTTGACGAGTCTCGGATGCAGCGTCGACGAGACGCCGTCGGGACTGAAGAAGACGCCGGACGGCGACGGTCCGATGATTCGGTTCGATCTCTACCATCGACCCCTGCCCGAAATCCCTCTCCCCAACGACAGCGCCATGTGGCCGGATCCGACGAGCCGAACCGGACTCCGAGTCAACGCCAGTGTCGTCGCGCCAACCAGTATCGAGGAGGTGGCTCGAAAGAAGTTCGATACTCTGGAGGGTTGGGGCACCTACGCGCCGATTACCGTCGGCTTCAACAAGATATCCAAGGACGATTCCCGACCCGCCGTCGACTTGGCGAACCTAGCAAAGCGTCATGCCGGCGACGACTACGAATTGGCCGATGACACCATCTACGTAGTCAACCTCGAAACCGGCGTGCCCGTCTTTCTCGACATCGGTGAGGGCTCCTTCCAGTACGTGATTCGTGAGAAACACAAGTACTGGCGCAACGACTCCCGGCGGCTGGAACAGAACCTGATGTGGGACACGGCGGATGAAACCATCGACCCCACCACGGGGCAGCAGGACCCGAACCGAGTCACCGCCAGCGGCATGCCGATCTACAAGCCGGCATGGGACACGGACTTCGACGGTGTTCTCGACCGCCCAAATCTGGCCAACCCCGACGCTTGCCCCAGCCAGGTCGATGTTCAGTTGGGCAACGTCACCGAGGTCGCTCGCGACCAGTGCATCGCCGACAACCTGCTGACGCACTACGAGCGAGAGACCGACACGTTGATCGCGCGCCCGCTAATTCCCCTAGAAGAAAAGACTCAATATGCCGTGGTCGTGACGGACCGGATGACAGATCCCGATGGCAACCCGGTGCGCTCGCCCTTCGACTTCGTCTACCACCCAGCCCAGGAAGAGGGGGTCAAGAAGCTTCAGGCACACCTATCCAATTCCGATCTGGCTTCCTACTACGGAGACATCGGTGGTACGGGCCTGAAACACGTCGCCTTCACTTGGACCTTCACCACACAACCGGTGGTCGAAGACTTGCGCGTCATCCGCGATGGGCTCTACGGCAAAGGGCCGCTCTCGCGCCTGGCCAAGCAATTCCCGCCGGACACCGAGCTCACGCGAGCAGCCGGGCTGGTTGATCTCGAAGCCATAGCAGACGGCGCGGAAGAGCCTGCGGATTGGGAGAAGGACCCACGCTGCGTAGACAAGATCGAGAACTTCTACATCGTGAAGTTCGAGACCGTGAAGCAGACCATTCGAGAGCTGGCCAACCAGGCCTTCGACTTCGATGGCCCGCAACTCAATGCGTTGATCAACTCCTTCGACGCCATCAGTCACATAGCCGTCGGCACCTTCAAGGTCCCTTTCTTCATCGAGGGTGGCCCCAAGGGCAAAGACCCGAACGCATCCTTCGCGATGGACTTCAAGACCGGAGAAGGAAAGGTCTACGAGGATACCGTTCAGTTCATGATCACGGTGCCGAAGGAGTCCACTACGCGAAAGCAACCCTTCCCGGTCGCCTACTACGGTCACGGCTATACTAGCTCCAATCTCGAGCAGCTGGGCTTCGCGGGCCCCTTGGCATCCCAGGGTATCGCCTCGGTCGGGATGAACGCCGTCTTCCACGGCCTGGAGCTGGGTGAGACGGAATTGCAGCTTGCGCGCAATCTCTTTGGCGGCGCCTGCCAGGCGCCCTTCGCGAGCAACATGCTCACCGGCCGAGGTCGAGATCTCGATGGAGATCTCACTCCGGACTCCGGTGGCGACTACTGGACGAGCTATCTGTTTCACACGCGGGACGTCGTCCGCCAAAGCGCGGTGGACCTGATGCAGATGTTCCGAGTGTTCAAGAACTTCGACGGAGAGCGTATGAGCAGCCAGGACTACGATTCCGACGGTAGCGACGACCTCGCCGGAGACTTCGATGGTGACGGCGTGCCCGACGTCGGCGGCCCGGGTCCCAATTTCTTCGCTTGGGGCCAATCCTTAGGCGGGATCCTCGCACCTTTCGTGGCCGCCCTCGACCCTGACGTAGTGGCAGCTGCCCCGACCGCTGGCGCAGGAGGCCTGTTGGACGTGGGTTCCCGCACGTTTCAAGGCGGCGCCTTCGAGGGGATCTACCTGCGGAACTTCGGTCCCATCTTGGCTGGCGTGCCTGCTCAAGAGTTCTACGACCAGAACAAGGAGAAAGAGACCAGGTGTAATGCGGACCAGATCAGTCTGCGCTTCGTCGTAGTCGACGTGAATGACGACCGTGAAGTCGAGTTCAATTGTGTGGACCGTCAAGACTTCACCAGCGGCGGCACTGCCTTCGTCTACAACGGCCGAAACGGTAAGGTTCGCTGCGCGCGCGTCGACAATGAGGGGCGCTTTCGAATCGGAATGCCCTCTAGCCTGGGTGATCGCCTCGAGCTTCAGCTCTACGACGAGGTGGACGCTGTCGACAGCTACGATGGAGACGAAGGCTGTCATCCAACGGTGGGCAAAGATCGCCGCGTCGCCGTCATCAACACCTGGGGCGAGGGCGTGATCGCCGAGGGTGCGCCGGACCCCACTGGCGTAAAGGAAGGCCCGGTGTGCACGGCAGAGGGCGGCTGCTCCAAGTTCCAGAACAAGTACTACGGCGCAGGCTCCCCCTTGGTGGCCATTGCGGAGGGTTTCGGACACATCCGACAAACCCCGCCGCTGCGGCGCTTCATGAGCCTGGCGTCCAACATTGTCGACCCCGGGGATCCCGTAAACTACGCGCCGTACTTCGGGCTCAAACCCATCACCGACCCCGACGGGAATCTGCATCCGCCAACCGGAATGTTGAACATCGTCACGGTGGGAGACATGAACGTGCCGATCAACAGCGGAATCGCTCTGGGCCGGGTTGCCGGCGCTCTGCCCTTCTTGACCCCGGACGCCGCGGACCGATATCCGGCCTATGCGGACTACGTCACACCCGCGGCACTGTACGCGGACCTCGGAGGCAAGACACCGAATCGCTTGCTCGTGGAAAACCATGTCATGGAAGGCATCAACCGTCTCGAACGCCAGGCACCCAGTGACCTGACCTCCTGCCGGCCCAACGAGCTTCCGGTCACGCCAACCGACGTCGTGTGCCACCCGAACTGCACTAAGGACGACACCAGCAGTTGCTACAGCGGTCAGATTTGCGTCAACGACCGTTGCGTGAAGAAGCCGATCAGCGAAAAGGATTGCGCGCAGTTCCTCTTCGACGCGGACGCCCTGGACGAGGGTCTCGACCTCTACGGCGAAGCCCAGTCAAGCACTCCGCTGCGCACGGGCCGAATCGCAATGCCGGCTACACCGAACAGCATCGACGCGGTCTGGGCGCCACGCCTGAAAGGCAAACCCTTCAGCCCCGACGCCACTGCCTGGCAGGCGGATCAACGGGTCTTGGCCCAAATGATGGCCTACATCGAGCCGAAGGGAGTGCATGGCTTCAACCCGCCAACCCCTTGTGACAACTGGGACTCTGGGCAGTACACAACCCATGTGATCGGGCGATTCTTTTCGACGGGAGGGGCCGATCTCTACTATCTATCCCATCCGTCGAGTCACCAATGCCTCGGCAAGCAGTTCGGACAGGGCGCCTGCTCCTTCATCGACGTTCCCCCTCCCAAGCCATGAAATACTTCGTCAACATTGACGGCCGTGACGTCGACGTCGACGTGCGGCCACGCCCCGGCGGCGGCTACCTTGCCAGCGTCGACGGCATTGAAAAACAAGTAGAGCTCTTCGAACACCGCCAGTCGGATGTCACGCTCCTGATAGACGGGCAGGTCATGGATTGGGTGGTCAGCACGCCGGCTCCGGAGCTATCCGTCGCCGGTGGTGGCCAGCGCATGGAGGCGCGGGTGGAAAGCGCCCGCGCCCGCGCGCTGGAAGGCATGCGCCACGGCGGGGCGAGCAGCGATGACGGGCACGTGAAGAGCCCCATGCCCGGCAAAGTCGTCAAGCTATTGGTTGCGGAAGGCGACGAAGTGGCTGAGGGCGCTCCAGTGGTGGTGGTGGAAGCCATGAAGATGGAAAACGAGCTCACGTCTCCGAAAGCAGGCACCGTTTCCAAGGTTCATGTCGTCGAGGGTGACGCCGTCGAAGGTGCCGCACCCTTGCTGACCATCGCATGAGCCCGCCGCGACTGCGCCTCGCTCATCTGCCCACACCGCTCTGGCGCTGCGACGCCCTGGATGCCCTGGTTGGGTGCCAGCTCTGGGTCAAGCGAGATGACATGACGGCCGGAGCGGAGGCCGGCAACAAGATCCGCAAACTGGAGTTTCTGCTCGGGCAGGCCCTCGCGGACGGTGCTAGCACCGTCATCACCTGTGGCGGGCAGCAGTCGAATCATGCGCGCGCCACGACCCTGCTCAGTCGGGGCCTCGGATTGGACGTGCAACTTCTGCTGCGCACTGCCGGCGGAACCACTCCTGAAGCAAACGTTGGCAATCTGTTCATCGACCGCCTGGCGGGAGCTAGAGTGCGTTTCATCTCACCGGAACAGTACTCCCGTCGGGGAGAGCTCATGCACGCGGTGGCGGAAGGCTTCGAAAGCCGAGGTCAGCGCGCCTTCATCATTCCCGAGGGCGGCTCGAACGGCCTAGGTTCCCTGGGCTACGTCGAAGCCATGCGAGAAGTGCGTGAACAGCTCGAGTTGGGGCTGGCCGGCGCTCGAGAGCCCTTCGATCTCGTCGTCCACGCCTGCGGCTCGGGTGGCACGGCCGCCGGGGTCGCCGTGGGGGCAAGGCAATACGGCGTCGCCAACGAAGCATTGGCCATCGCGGTCTGCGACAATCAGGCCTACTTCGAGCGAGTGATCGGGCGGATCATCCTAGAAATGAACGCCCTGGATCCGTGCTTGAGGGCACCCGTCGCTCTGCGGATTGAAGATCGCTTCAAGGGCCCTGGTTACGGCGTGGCGAGCCCAGAGCAACGCGATTTCATCACAGAGGTCGCTCGCCGCACGGGCCTGGTGCTCGATCCCGTCTACACGGGTAAAGCTCTGTTCGGTCTGACTCGAAGCCAGCTGCGAGGCAAACGAGTGTTGTTCCTGCACACGGGCGGCCTACCGGGACTCTTGGCGCAAACCCGGGACTTCGCGCTTTCCTAGCTAGTCCTTTAGCCGCACCTGCACGTCGGCCGCCCAGCTGTCCACTTCAGGCGCCACACCCCAAGAGCGCACCGTCTCGGCGATCGCGACAACTCGAGCGCGCTCGGCCTGACCCAACTTCACGCGCCCGTGGTCCGCGCTTGCCACCAGGCGGTCCACGCTGGATTGAACCATCTTGGAAAGCTCGAAGAGGTTCTCCGCGTCATCCGGGTTTGCGACGAGGGTCTCGAGCACTTCTATGCTCCCGAAGGCAGGCTCCGTGGACAGGTCCATGACTGGCCGCACCGCGGACTGCAACTCGATGAGTTCGATGCCCGGCGAGATACTCGAGGTCGATACGCCGCGTGTGACGCCGAACATCAAGTCAGCGGTTCCCATTCGCACCCCGTCTCCGACGGAAAGCTTTCGGGTCCCACTGATCTGCTCGCCGTTGATGAACGTGCCGTTGCTGCTGCCCAAGTCGGTCAGCATGACTACATCGCCGGTACGACGCAAAACGGCGTGTTCGCGAGATACGCTGGGCTCGTCGAGAAAGAACGCCACGCGACTGCCCCGCCCGACCAAGGTTTCGCCGTCGAAAATGCGGTGGCGCATCCCTCGGTATTCCAACCAGAAAATGACCGGCGTCGAGTCGCTCACGCCTTGTCAACTTACCACGCCCAGCGGTCCGTGTGGCTCACTTCGGCGTGGGCCGGACTTTCACTTCGCGAAGTTCACGGCGGAAAGCCTTGTAGCGGTCGATCAGCGGCCCGCTCTTGTCCTTGTCATCCAGAAGGTCATTTTTCTCAGCAGGATCCGCGTTCAAGTCGTACAGCGCCGTGGGGCGGCCTCCGCTCGCGGTGAGCTTCATGCCGCCTTCGATGAATGCTTGGCGCTCTCCATTGTTGGGGCCGGCGCTCATGTCTACGAAGACGATGCGTTTGTCAGGCTTGTGCCCTGGCGGGCCCATCACGTCGAACAGCAGCGACTTTCCACTGATGAAATCCGTGCCCTCCCCTTTTGGATGGGGCTGCCGAAGTAGGTCGAGGATGGTCGGCACGACATCGATGATGCCGCGTGCCTCGGAGATGCGCCGCGGCTTTGCACCTGGGACGTGAATGATGAAGGGGACCCGGACCAGTTCCTCCCAGATCTCGAATCCATGGCGGATCATACCGTGTTCGCCAAATGCCTCGCCGTGATCGCTGGTAAAGATGATGGCGGTCTTCTTGCCCAGGGGGCCGCCTTGGACGAACTTCAGCAATCGCCCCACGTGTTCGTCCACGAAGGCGACTTCGCTGTCGTAGCTGTCGCGACTGGACTTCCCAAAGTCGTGTCCCTCGTGTCGCACGTATTCTGCATGTGGGTCGACGTAGTGAACCCATGCGAAGAACTGCTTGTTCTGGAATTCGGGCTTGCCCAATTCGGCGATCGCCGCATCCGTCACCTTGTCGCCGTTGACGGTGCGATCTCCGGCCATCTGAATGGCTTTCGGCGCAGCCTCGGAGTTGACGATGTCGAAGCCCCGTTCGAAACCGACCCCTTTCTGGAAGAAGTACCAATAGGCCTGAACGCTCAAGGTGCCGATGCCGGCCTTTTGTAGGCGCTCCTGTAGAAAGGTGTCCTCCTTTCCGAAGCGGTTGAAGTGGCTCCAGCCACGATGCGTTTCGCTGGGGTACTTCCCGATCAACATCGGGGGGAGGCTCTTCGACGTGTAGGACGCCAGCGCGTAGCCGGTTTCGAATACGGTGCTCTGCTTCGCCAGGCGGTCGATGTTTGGCGAAATCGACCGCTTGTACCCCATGTAGCCGAGGTCGAAACGCAGCGTGTCCACGGTGAGGAGCAGGACGTTCAAGTCTTTTGGCAAGCGCTGCTCCACCCACTCGCCGGCATCCTTGGGTGCGGGCGCTTCCGCCTTCTTGAAGTCGACCCGTTTGGCGTCGCTGCCGGAGCAGTCTTCGTCCACGCCGTTCTCCGGCTCGTCTTCAGCGCCTGGGTTCATGGCGGGGTCCCGGTCGTTGCAGTCCCCGCCGCCGAAGCGCGCGGCAAATCCATCTCGGTCCCGATCCGTGAACTTGCGAAGGCGAGGCAACATCATCTTGGCGAGCGGCGCATCCCGTTCCAATGCCAGGGCAACGCGGCGCTCTTCCAATGCACTACCTGCGCTGCGCCAAGTCAGCGCGGCGGGCGCAACTGCCACCAGCGCCAGCGCAGCCACGGGCAAGCGTAGGACGAGCGCCGGCAGAGCGTAGGCCGCAGCAGCCGCAGCCGTCAGCAAGCCCGGCGCCCGCAGGTCCAACTCCTGCCGCTTGAATACCCCAAAGATGGCGAAAGGACCGCCGCTGCCACTGGTCGTGCCCGTCGCTATCACGACTCCGAAGAACACCACGACGATGGCCGCAGCCAGCCCGAAACAGACGCCAACCGACGGCACCCGTTTCGCTGACCTGTCGGCGAAAGCCCTTGCGCCAGCCAGGGCCGCTCCCCCCAACACCGCAGCCCAAGCGATCGCCATGGCGCCCAGGCTGGCGCCCACGGTCCCGCCGTCGGCTTCGAAGGAAAGCAGACGCGTTGCACTCACGCCAACCAGTGAAACCCAAGCGACGAGGGCTACAGCGGACAGCAGGGTCGCGGCACCCAGTCGTGCCCGACTCGCTTCATCCAGACTGGAAAGGCCTTCTCGCAGGCGGCGCAGACCAGGCGCCCCCCGCGGGTGCAGCAACCAACTGCCAAGACCCACTCCCAATCCAACAAGGGCGAGTGCTGGCCAGATCACCCCGGCGTCCGCCAGCCCGAGGCGCCCCAGGCTCAGGGATTCCGCCGACGCGCTCTGGGCGAACCGGCCGTCGAGAAATGCCACCGGGATCGCCATCGCGCTCCCCGCGGCGACACTGGCTATCAGCCGCCGGGCTGTCGAGGACTTACTTTCACTCATCGTCTTCGGCTTTGCGCGCCAACGGGTGCGCGCGGTCGTATACCCCAAGCAACTGGTCCAAGGACAGGTGGGTGTAGCGTTGGGTCGTCGACAAGCTAGCGTGTCCCAACATCTCCTGAATCACGCGCAAATCAGCGCCGCCTTCGAGCATGTGCGTGGCGCAGCTATGACGGAGGGCGTGGGGGTGGAGATCACCACGCCCCGCTCCTAGCGCTCCGTAGGCTTGTACTATGTCTTGAATTCGACGCACGCCCAGGCGGCGGCCGAGGCGTCCCAAGAGCAACGCCTCGGCATCTTGGACCCCGGTTTTGGGATGGCAGAGCTGGGACCGATGAGGCAGGTAGGCGACCGTCGCCTGCCGGGCCCTAGATCCCAACGGCACGATGCGTTCTTTGCTCCCCTTGCCGAGCACTCGGATGGTGTCTTCGTCCAACTGGACATCCGCCGTGTTGAGCCGCGCGAGTTCGCTGACCCGCAAACCCGCTCCGTAAAGAAGCTCGAGAAGAAGGCTATCTCGAAACACGTGGCTTTGTTCCTTCTTGCCGCTCTCGTGAGGTGCCTCGACGACGGAGCCCGCCGCTTCTGCGGACAAGAAGCCGGGGAGCTTTCGTCCCAGCTTGGGTGACGAGAGCAAAGCCGTCGGGTTTTGCGACAGTTTGCCTTGCCGCTCCAGGTACGCGAAGAAAGCGCGCAGAGCGCTCAGCTTCCTCGCGACGCTCGCCGGTGAGAGCTTCTGCGCGATGCTGCCCAGGTAGCTGCGCAACAACAGCCGGTCGATGTCCGAAAGCGCCACGCCACCCTTGCGCTTGGCTTGAAGGAATTCGTTGAGTTGGCCCAAGTCCCTTCGGTAGGCATCCAGGGTATGCGGGGAGGCTCGCCGCTCCTCCGCCAGGTAGTCCAGGAAGCTCTGCACCGCGTGGGACAACTCGCTTGCGACTACGCCTGCCATGCTGCCACCGCCCAAAGTGCCGTCCCCAAGACGGAGAGCAACACGCCCCATTTGGCCCGTGCGAAGGCGAGCTTTCCATCTCTGGAAACGCCACGCACGCCCACCCAGGCCAACCCCGCCAGGGCCGCAAAAAAGCCGAGACTGAGCGCAATGAGCCAGCGCGCACTCGGGGCGTCGTCCCGCGCGAGTTCCGCCTTCGCGCGCAACGCCGCCGCCCGCCGCTGCTTCGAGCTGGCCCCGGCGCTGAGGCTGGAAAGGCGCGCCAGGTTCTCGTTAGCGCGCTCCAACTCTCGTGGCGCCGCTAGCCATAGGTGCCGCGTCTCGAGGGCGGCCGAGCGAACCGCACGCCACGCCGCCAGCGCCTCGGCGTCGCGGCCGTTGGCCTCGGCGCCAACAGCCACGGCCTCGAGGCGCCGGTACGCTTTTCTAATGTGAGGTGCTCCGGGGGCGAAGGCCGTCGCCGCCCGACGAGCATGCAACGTGGCCCCAGCGAGATCGTCCTGGTCGAAAGCCTGATCCGAAAGCTGTAGATGCGCCTCTCCATCCGAGACCTGGCGCAGGGTGAATAGGGCCAGCGCCAGCACCAGGCTCGCCAGAAGGCCCGCGGCAGCTCTCAAGAACTGTGCAGGACGTATCACGCGGCCTCCCACCGCCGCCGGATTTGCTCTGGCTTGATCATGCATCATCGCTCGGTCACAAGAAGTCTCGACGCCTGAAGATCAAACTCGCAGCCGCGAGCAGAAACACGGCCCAAGCCGTAGCCTGCAGCCCGGCGAGGGCTACGTAGCTCCCTAATCCGGTGCCCGGCGCCTCCCCAGTCAGCAATGGCCGCGGTGGCGCATACAGCATCAGGTTTGGGACGATCTTGCTCAAGAACACCCCAAGAGAGTGGATCGTCTCTCCAAAGACGCGCTCGGGAAGGCGCGCCAGTGTGTCTGCCGAACGCCCGACAATGAAGATCGACAAGGTCAACACGGCGGTCAGGAACGGTGACGAGAACGCGGAAAACACCATGGCGACTGCCGCGATGACGCAGACTTCACACACCGTCAGCAACGCCCCACCGAAGATGACGCGTCGATCATCGGACGCACCGTCCGCAAGCAGGTAGCCACAAAGCAGGATCAACAACGCCCACGGGACCGGCAACATCGTCCGCATGCGCGGCCGTTTCAGCCCGATCAGCACGAAGGCGACGCTCAACCCAACTCCCGCGGTCAACACCAGCCCGAGCGGGCGACCAGCAAGATAGGCCAGCGCGAGCAAGAGTGCTCCCGCATTGGCTGCCACGAATACGAGCAGCGTCAGCACCGTGCCTAGATACTTGCCAATCAGATACTCCCAGCGGCGAATCGGGCGCGCCAGAATTGGAAACAGCGTCTTGAGCTCCAACTCGCGGTACAGCGACGTGGCGCCCAAGACGATGGCAACGATGATCGCATACAAGGAGATTGATGCGGCGCCAAGGTCACTGACGACCCGGAGCGTGTCGCGAAGCGCAAACTGACCGACGATGAGAGCATAGGCGGCAGTGGCCAAGGCGAGTCCGAACAAGCCGTGGAGCACGCGCGCCCGTACCGCCTCGCGGTAGGTGTTCTCGCTGATTACGCCGATGCGCTGAAGCATCACCTCGGTTTTAACCCCGACCCGGCAGCTTGCCGAAACTTTGTACCCGGTGAATGCAGGCTCATCGAGCCAAGCGTCGAATCATAACCGCTTGAACTTATTGCTTTTTTGCCAACTTGAGCGGTTCCACGTGGGCGCGAATGCGCGTTGGCGTGGTCAGGACTAGCTTCTTGACGCGGCTTTCGAAGAGCATCCGGGCCAAGCCCGGACCGAGATCCACCAGGGCAGCCACCGTGACGAGGCTGCGCCTGTCATCAAAGGGCTCTGCCCGAAAATAGCCCCAAGTGTCCTTGATACCGTGGGGACGAGTCTGGTCCATCCAGAAGCGAACCCTGTTGCCGTCGCGCGCCACCACGACCGAATAAGTTGCGCTGACCAGAGAGGTGCCTTGCTCCAACTCGACGACGGTTTCGTTGCCGTTGCGCGTCACCACGTCCGACCGCCGGGTCCGAGGCAGAACTTGCTTGAGATTCGCGTAATCGCTCAATGCCCTCAGCACTAGCTCTGGCGGGCCATCGACCACGACATAACTGACACCACCGACGAAGCGCACGCCCTCGGCCGGCTCCCACTCCATCGGGCGGGTCACCATCGCTCCCGCTGCCAGCTCCTGCTTTTCCAGATGCGTGAGCCCCAGCGGAACGACTCGGCTCGCACGCTGCTGAATGAACGTGGCGCGGGCGGGGGCGAGGCGCGGTATCAGCGCGCCAGCCTGCACCTCACTGGCAGTTGCAGGGCAGGCCAGGCTCATCACCCCGACTGCAGCCCCTACGAGCCTCCACGGCCATTTCGTCCACGCCATTTGCTCAAGCACTTTAACGAAAGCCGGCTCGCCCGCCAAGCAGCGCTCAGGGTGGGCCCACGAAAACGTCGAGAAACCATGGCCCAGCGTCAGAACTGTAACCATCCACCTGAACGAAATAGGTGCCTGCATCGAGGACCAAGTCCAGGAAGCTCTTGTCCACGACGTAGCCAGCCGCGCACGCGTCCGGGATTTCCGTTCCCGGGCAGGACGGTCCACGCCGCACGTTCAGCAAGGTGGAGTAGCCGCTGCCCAACATGTCGAAAACCACGCGGCTCTTCTTGCTCAGCTCCAGTTTCAGCATCTGATCCGGAGCGCCGCTGGATGCGCCGGGAGCGAAGTCACACCCTGCCGGGTAGTCGGCGCCAGCGTTCGCCGTATTGCCCTGGAAGAAGCCGCCCGTCTCGGGGATGGTGACGGCGTCTGCGCAGGTGTCAGCGAAGGCGACGAAGACAGGTGCCGTCGCGGGTCGAACCATGGCCGTCAGTTCCATCGGGCTGGCCGAGGCGCTTTCGACGACTGCGCGATAGCTGCCCTTGGCCAGGGCGTGGCGCTGCACTCGGATCGGCGAGCGGGACCCTGTGGTGCACTCCAACGCGTCCGTGGCGGCCGCGCACGGGGGAAGGGCCAGGGCAACCGCCGCACTGTCTTCGTCGGAAATCCGAGAAACCAGCAAGACGTCCGACTTCTGGGTCAAGTTGAGCTCGTAGGCTGCGTCCACCGCGCCGGCCAAGCAGTCGAGCTTGGCCGCATCCACGTGAGATCCCAGCGTGACCGGCGTCTTCTGGAAGGGCGGCAGTGAGGGCGCAGTCGCGCAAGAGTCGTCTGGGGGCGCGACAGAGGGCTCCGCGAGGGAGACCAACAGGTCGACGTCCGTTGGTGCGGTCGCGCCCACCGCCACGTAGAGCGTAGTCGGACCAACCGCACGCGCGAAGGCGTGAGCGAACTTGCTAGTGCTGCACGCGAGTTCACCCGCGACGGGCCCGCAGGGTGATTGCCATATGGCCACGGCGGGCTGGCCAATGCCATCCTTGGAAACCGCATAGGCGTGCACGTCCTTGGCACTGGCCAGGTCGACGCTGAACACCAATTCTCCCGTGTTCTTCGGGCACTGACTCGGCAGATCGTCAGTGGCGTCGACGATGCTGACCAATTGGTTGACCCCCGGAGTCAGTTTCGCCGCGGTACCGCAGGTCTCGTTGGTGGGTTTGGTCGAAGCGGGCAGGTAGCGGATCTTCAAGCTCACCTCCCCTGGTTGAGTTGCGAACACCACCATCGCATGGGCACCGGGAGCCAGGGCGCGAAGTCGAAGCCGCGCGACCTGGCTGCTGCTGCTACCCGCGTTGGTGGGAGACGCGTGACAGCCTTGCTCGGTGGACGCGGCGCCACACTGACCGAAGCTTGCAAGCGCCACGCTACCCGAGGACGCCGTTGCAACGATGTCAACGTCCCGAGGAGTCGTGCCCGGCACGATCACGGCGACGACGCCGTCCCGGTACGTGCCGGTCGGGGCAAGGCAGCTCGCGCTGTAGTCACTGCTCAGCCCGTCGAAGCTCATGCTGAACTGGCCACTCTTCGTGACCTCCAGAGGGTCGAGGCAGTTGTCGTGCTTCGGATTGATGCAGGAAACCTCGTCGACAGCCGTATCGCAGTTGTCGTCAACCTGGTTGCCGCACAGCTCCGACATCGTTCCCGCGACATTCGGATCCGTGTCGTTGCAGTCCGTGCCGCCGCAGCCCCAGTCTGCGTCTCCATCCCCGTCGGCGTCCCGACTGACGTGAGTGCAGGTCTGGGTTTGCTCGACGCAGGTATCTATGGTGCAGGTTGTCTTGTCACTGCACGCAATGGGCTCCCCGGGGCGACACCCCAACTGCGGGTCGCAGATCTCAACGCCATCGCAGTAGACGCCGTTCTTGCACTGAGTCGGGTCCGGGTTGTGACGACAGCGGGCTATGTCCTGGTCACACGCATCGAAGGTGCAGTCCACTTCGTCGTCACATTGGCTGTCGTCAACGCAGGGACCACCCACCGTGGGGTCAGCGTCACCTTCTGCATCCACGCCGGGCCCGGTTTCGCTTCCCCCATCCGCATCCGGAGGCGGAGCGAAGGGGCTGTCCACACTGGAGTCACAGCGCACCAGCGCCATTGCGGCGAGCGCAATCACTGCGGCAAGGATGGCGCGGCGCATCGCGGGCATCCTAGCCCAGGCGCCCGAGCCGGGCCCGCGCCTTGGGTGGCTTTTGTGGAGATTCCTGCAGCAAAAGCCCCGGGGCAGACGGGCCCCGGCCCAGACAGCGACTGGAGCTGGCCTGAGCCGACAGTAGCGTAGCCGGATCCGCAGGCTCATGGCATCATCGATGGGCAAGTGTCGAACGAACGACTCACCCGTCAAGAACTGTCTTGGCTGCTCGCTCAAGAAGCCCGGGGCGCAGCCCGCTCCCTCCGGGAGGGCGTCACCCTATTGACCCAACCCCCGCCTCCTGGGGAGCCACACAAGCAGCCCGAAGTCACCACCAGTCTCGACGCCCTCGACGATGCCATCAATCGACTTGGTGAGCTGCAGATCGGGCATGCGTCCGCCAAGGCTCGCCGTGGGCGAATCGATCTCGCCGCGCTGCTGTGTGAAGTCGCCCCCCACGCGCGTATCGCGATGGAGCCCGGAGCCGGAGTCGAGGTCATGGGTGAAGAGGGCGAGATGAGGCGCATGCTCCACCTCCTTGTCAGTCAAACCAACGCTTCCGGCGCCTCAGGCAGTGCCGGCGCATCGGACGTCGAAATCCGCCGCCACGGGGACTGGGTGAAAGTCAGTGTGGACTTGGGCCCAGACCGATCTCCGACTGCAGCCATGGAACGGCGGTGGCTATCGCGCATGGCGACCAGGCATGGAGGACGACTGGAACTAGAAGGCGGCCTTCAGGTGATGTGGCTGCCCGCGGACGACGCTGGCAACGAGGTCGCAGAACTGAAGCGTGAACTGGAGCAGGCACAGCAACTCGGCGAGGCCTACGCCCGAGAACTCGCTCAAGTTTTTTCCTCCGGCACGCTCACCTCGGCTCCTCCGCCACCTCCGGAGGCCGGTGAAGCCGGCCCCACCCTCGAAGCGCTGGTCGGTGCCATCACGGCCATGGAGCGCCAACTGGGAGGCTGGCTGGACGGCGTCAAGTCCGATCTCACCGAGCCCGGCTCCAACGAGCGCATCACGAAGCGTCTAGCCGCCGCCGGGGATGTCGTGGCCGAACTTAGCCACGTCGCGGCTTGCCCCTTGGACGAAGAGGACAGCCACGTAGATGTCGTAGAGACGATCAAGCGCGTGATCGGAGAGCACGAAGCACGTGCCGCCCGCCGAGGTGTGCGCATCGACGTGGGGCTTCCGGAGGTGCTGCGCTTCGAAACCCGGGAAGGTGTGCTCCGCACCGTCGTGCACGCGCTTTTGGACCACGCCATATCTGCGTCGCCCCGGGACGCGACCGTTCGAGTCCGCCTGTCGGCAGAGCTGCCTCTCGAGCTCACGGTCTGTGACGGTGGCCCCCTTGTCCCAGAGCCGTCCAGGGAAGATTTTCTGCGACGCCGAATCGACCCCAGCTCTGTGGGGCGTCCCGATGGTGTGGCGCTCTTGGTTGGGCAGTCTGCCGCTGGGCTGTTGGGAGGCCGACTTAGCTGTGGGGATTACGGGGGCACCTCAGCGCTAATTCTTCGCATTTGACAGCTATTTTTGCCTCGACCATCCGCCAGCACCACCCGCTCAAAAATGGGAATGTCCACCGGATCGGCTATGATGCGGCCCATGCGCATTTTGGTCGTCGAGGATCAGGATTCGATCCGCCGGATGATCGAAGCTCTGGTCCAAGCCCGCGGCTACGCCGTCACTGCCGTCGCAAACGGGGCAAAGGCCATTGATGTCGCAACGACCGACCCTCCGGACCTCGTCCTGTTGGACCTGATGTTGCCGGGCCAATACGATGGGTTCGAGGTGTGCCAGAGGCTGCGCACGGACCCGTCAACTCGAACCGTTCCAGTGGTCATCATCAGCGCCCTGGACGATTCCGAGTCCCGGGCTCGCGCCGCGCAAGCGGGTGCGAACGCCTACTACACGAAGCCCTTTTCTCCCATCGCGCTGCTCAAAGAGATTGAGCGGCACAAAAAGGACTAGAGCAGGTTCAAGAAGCTCTTGGCCCGCTCCCCAGCGGCGTCCATCAGCCCCTTGGCTTCCGCGTCGGGAATGCGAAGGCGCTCGCAAAGCTGCTCCAGGAGTTCCTTCTCCTTGTCGTGCTGCTCGCCATCGATGTAGGTGAGCAGTACCGCATGCTGCAACAGCACTCGGCGGTCGTCATGACTCAAATCCGTGACGGGCACATCGTCGATTGTGCGCTTCTGCTCCGCGTACTTGCGAACCTCGCGAGCCTCACTGGGCGTAGCCCCAAACGCGTCGAGCAACGCGTCGATGACTTCCAACTCTTCCTCTGCAATGCGGCCGTCGGCCCAGGCCACGCTCACAAGGCTCTTGAGAATCGCCAGATTTTGGTCGTGCATTTCCCAAGACCGCCACAGAGAGCTGGCGCTGTCAACGTGCGATCAGCGTGACTCGCACGCGGCCGTCAGCGCCAGGTTGGGGCGAGAGCCTTGCGGCAGTGACCGGGATCGTGAGCCAGCGACGAGGGCCGGTATTCTGCACCGTGACCTCCAGGGCCTCGCCGCAGGGCAATCTGGTAAACACCACGCGGTCCTTCGATGTCCGTGACGCTTGCACTGTGGTCAACTCGGGCCCACCCCGAGCGGTCACCCTCGCACCCCGTGGCACGTCTCGCACCACGACTTCCGCGTCGCAACTCGCCTCGTCATCGAGGACTTGGCTGTGTTCCAGTGCGTCAGAGGCCACTGCGCCTGCCGCGGTCCTGAGGCGAGGCACGGGTTGATCGGGCAGCGCCGACGACCCCGCCACGCCGACAGCAAGGAGCAAAGCCAGCGCGCCCACCAAGGGGCCGGGTCGACCCGGCGCATCGGCATCGTCGCTTTCTTCCACCCGCTCTGCGACTGCGACTGGAGGCGGCGTACCGTCTTCGGCCACCTGGGGGGGGGCGCCAGTAGCTTCAATGCCCGCGAGTTCCTTCAAGCCCCGGCACAAGTCGGACGGCTCCCCGATGTTGGCGACGCTAAAGTTTTCCAAGAGGTCGTCTACACAACTCTGGTGGGCCACGACCCGAGATGATGCCGGTTCGACTATCGGTGGCAGGGGCGTCATTTCTCGATGGAAGCTAGAGATCCGCACCTCCGACTCCGCCGGTTCTTCCTCCTCATCGTCGAGCTCGTTGGCTTCAATCTCTTCAGTAGCCTCCGCCTCGGTGCCGGTTTCATTGGCCGCGGTGACCACCGGAGGTTCTGCAGAAGCCTCCGCGGACGCGCTAGCCCCGCTCTCGCTCGGACTAGCATCCGTCGCAGGCGCCTCCTTGGCTGAGTGCCCATCATCTGCCGCGCGCTCGGCTCTGTCCGCGTCTGCTGCCGCGCACTCGGCCCCGTCCGCGTCTGCTGCCGCGCGCTCGGCTCCATCCGCGTCTGCTGCCGCGCACTCGGCCCCGTCCGCGTCTGCTGCCACGCGCTCGGCTCCGTCCGCGTCTGCTGCCGCGCATTCGGCTCTGTCCGCGTCTTCTGCCACGCGCTTGGCTCCATCCGCGTCTTCTGCCCCGTCCTCCGAGTTCCCCGCGGCTGCCAAGGTTTCTTCAACCTGCAGGTCGCTGCAGACGTCTCGAGGGTCGATCGGCATTGGAGGCTCGTCAGGAGCCTCGACGACCGACCGTTGTTCGGTGAGACGTGCAGCGCCGATCTCGGCGACGGGCGGTGCCAGACATGTGGGCGCCTCCTCGAAAGCTTCGGGCGCGGTTCGCCCCCCTAAGCAATCCTCCAGCGCTCTGTCAGTGACGGTTGCCGCCAGGATCGGCTCCAAGACCTGAGGTTCAGCCATCGCCGCCGCCGGGATCGGCTCCAATACGTCGGAGGCTCTAGCCACCACCGCCACCGGGATCGGCTCCGAGACCTCGCTGGCTTCAGCCACCACTGCCGCCGGGATCGGCTCCAAGACCTCGCAGGCTTCAACCACCACCGCCATTGGGATCGGTTCCAATACCTCGGGAGGCTCAGCCACGACGACTGCCGCCGGGATCGGCTCCGGCGCCTCCGGGGGGTTGGTCACGACTGCCGGGGGCAGTGGCGCAGTCACTTCGACCGGGGAGGCCGCTTCCGACGGATCTACACAACCCTCCACAACCGCTTGCTCCGCTGGAGTTTCCTCCGAGTCTAGTGCGTGGGCATGGTCCTGGGATGGCTCTGAGGGTTCGACGGGGGTGTCCACTTCCGGAGGCGACGGCGAGCGGTCTATAACCATGGGAACTCGTTCCGTTGCGTCCTGGGCTTCGTGGAATAGCGTCGGAGTCGCGTTGATGGCCTCCGCTTCCAACGTGGGTTCGGAAACTGATGCCGGCACCGGTTCTGACAGCGGAGCGACGGGCGTCGCATCTCCACCAAGCGACCACCCATCCACCGCAGCCAGAGGAGCGGAATCAGGAAGATGTAGCGTAGCGCCGAGCGCGGCATGCCCGATGTCCGGCCCCGCGCCGCGTAGAGCAACCACCGTCTCCGGAGCCGTGTAGCCCTCGGAACTTGGCAGCGGCGGACTCACACTCGCGGGAAGCTCTAGATCTGGGATCTCGAGTTCCGCCGCTTCGTCCGGGACGGCACGTGCCTTCGCAGGCACTGGGGAAAACACCACGTCAACAGAGTCGTCCCAGTCGGAAGCATGGTCCTGCACGCGCGCCGATGCGGCCCGAGGACAGGTCGTCTCTTCTGACACCATGTCGCTGATTTCGAGGCACACTTCGTCGGTGATATCCGCCCATATAGGCTCACTCCAATCTGGGTCCCTTGCGACGGGTGCTGCGCTCGACTCCAGCTGCACTGGCAGCTGCAGGGGCGAGGCGAATTGCGGCACTTCCAGACCCGGCATGGGCTCCAACGATTGCAGTGTGGGCTCTGGATGGGGCAGCTCTGCTTGACGCGGCAGAGGTGGTGGAGCCTCCGCGACGGGCAGCGGCAAGGGAGTCGACGCTGGCTCAGCTGACACGACGGCTAGCGGCACGTCACGGGACTCTGCTTCGACGGGCATGTCGAGAGCGCCACTTTCCTTGGCGCGAGCCGTGTCGCGGTACAAACGGGACAGTGCGCGACGACCGGCGCCCCGATTGACCGGAATGAGCGAGGCCTCCACTTCACGCACCAGAGCATCCATGCCGGTGGAAGTTCGACGGTTTGCGATTCGCAGCATGGCACCGGACACGGAGCTCGATTCCATCAGCAGCTCGCTGAGCAGCCCACGTACGGATGTCTCCGCACCTTCGGCGTCCGTTGCCTCACCCCCGGTCACTCGCAGGGCGCCGTCTGGCCCGAGTTCCACAGAAATGGGTGTCACGGCTCGCTGGCTAATCGCGTTTTGTTCAGCAACAGCGAGGGCCACGTAGCCGCTCACTTCCGCCGGCAGCAAAGCCGATCGCGCCCGCGCCGCACCCAGCACCTCTCGTAGTGTCACACTCATGCTTGTCCTCCGCGCACCACAACACCGCGCGCGCCAAGGAAGCGCTTCGCTTGATTGATGGAGTGAATACCGTCGTGAAAGATCGACGCAGCCAGCGCAGCATCTGCTCCGCCCTCAGCCAACCCCTCGTAGAGATGTTCCAAGTTACCAACGCCACCGGAAGCAACGACGGGAATACCTACGCCGTCGACCACAGTGCGCACGAGCGCCAAGTCGTAGCCGAGCTTGGTGCCATCGCGGTCCATACTGGTGAGTAGGATCTCTCCGGCTCCCAATTCCTCGCAGCGCTTTGCCCAAGTCACCGCGTCCAACCCCCGCGGCTTGCGACCACCGTGGGTGAATACTTCGTAGCCTTGCTGCTCGTTCATCTTCGCGTCCACGGCGACCACGAGAGCTTGCGCTCCGTAGGTGTCGGAGATTTCTGCGACTAGCTCCGGGCGCTCGACAGCTGCCGTGTTGACACTGACTTTGTCGGCACCCGCGTTCAGCAGATCGTGCACATCCCCCAGGCTGCGCACGCCTCCCCCAACAGTTAGCGGCGTGAACACCACGCTGGCAGTGCGCTCGACAGCGCTAAGCAATGCGCTGCGTTTCTCGTGAGACGCGGTGATGTCGAGGAACGTGATTTCGTCAGCACCCTCCGCGTCGTAGCGACAAGCTTGCTCCACGGGATCACCCGCGTCCCGAAGGGCCACGAAGCCCACCCCCTTCACGACACGGCCGTCGCGAACGTCCAGGCAGGGGATGATGCGTTTGGCGAGCATGGTGAGGACTGCTCGGCCCATACCGGAACGAGGCAGATTGGGCCAAAGTCCCTGCAAACTGCCTATGACCCAAGCTCCGGCCCACAGGCCGGATTCGTCAGATTCCACCCACGTCGGCTATCCTCTCGGGCAATGGCCCGCTGCCCCCGATGCGGTCGCCCCGCGCAGGGCGTCTGCGACATCTGCAAGGGGGGACAGACGCTCTTTCTGGGGTCCCTACCCACCCCGGAACCGGAATCCCAATCGGCCAAGCCGACGCCACCGCACGCGTCACGAGGCGCGCGCGATGCACTAGCTGGAGAAAAAACCGAGTTGGCTGCACCGCCCGTGCCCGCACCAGCCCCGCGCGCCGCGCCACCCAGCTCGTCTGGGGCACAGCTGGAAGCGCCCAGGCGCCGACGCAAGGCTCGACGCCTCGATGAACGCATGAGCGGAGGCATACGCCTCTCGACGACGCTTCGAAACCTCGTCGTGCGTCCGCCTGAAGGCGAGGATGCAGACACGTCTCCCGCTGAGCGTCGGCGCCTCAGAATCGCAAGAGGGATCGTGGCTGCAATCGTGCTCACGCTCGCAGCCGCCATGGTCGGGGGTATCGTGTGGTTGCTCTGGCCTGACCCGCCGAAGGGCATCGCGAGAGTCGACTCGGATGGAACCCAGGTACTGGAGGTGGCTTGCCCGCGCTGTGTAGACAAGACGGATCTTGCGCTGGGCCCGGAACAAGGTTCCATATCCCAGGGCAGCGCGCAAATCACGATGGCGACACCGATAGGCCTACGAACGAATTCACTGATCGTGAATGCGACCGACCCATCGGGAAACCAAGAGACGTTGGAGATCGACGTCCGAGTCTGTGGTCGCCTGTCTCCGGACCTATCCAGGCTCGGCGACGAAGAACCTGCAGTCGTCTTGGTCGTCGAAGTACCAACCGGGGGCAGCGCAATTGTCGACGGCAACGCATTGGCCCCGGACGACGAGGGCCGGGCCAGCTACCGGCTGCAGCTGGCGGACGGTGTTCTAGGGGATGCGGACGCTCCGAAGCAGCTGCGCAGATCCGTGCCCTTCAACTTGACCGCGCCAGGCTGCAGCGACCAGCGCGGCAGCTTCGCCTTCGACATGAAGATCGCGGCGTTGCGCGTGTCGGCCCCGAATGCGAGCATCGTGCTGGGTCGAGACACTTTCATGCTCGCAGGAAAGGCACAGCCTGGTTCCGTCGTCACCGTCGAGGGACGCAAGATCTCGGTGGGCACTGACGGCGCTTTTGCGCAGCGTATGGCCATTTCTCAGCTTGGCGAGAAGGAGATCACCATCCGCGCCTCGGTTCCCGGCTTCGCGCCTCGACTTGTCCGCCGGCGCGTCCGCCGAGTTGCCGATGTGCTAGCAGAAGCCAAGGCACAAGCCTCCAAAACCCCCTCCAAGCTCCAGGACGTCCTCGAAGGTGCCGGGGGTTCCGGGAGCAAGAGATTCGCGCTCCGGGGCCAGGTACGGCAGGTGGAAACCGTTGGGCACCGCAGCCGAATGGTCGTGATGGCTACTGACTGCGCAGCCGCAGAGTGCGACGTGCGAGTCGAGCACGGCGCCATCGTGCCCGCCATCGTCGGCGACAACGTGATCGCGATCGGTGATATCTCGATGGCCGGCAGCGGGAAGCAGTTGGGGCCGCGCCTGTTCAGCGAGCTCTTGGCGGTGGAACCTGGAGAGGCGTTTTGAGCGACGGCGACAAGGAAGCCACAACCTGCGGCGGCTGCCAGGCGCAGAACCCGGCAGCGGCAAAGTTCTGCAGCGAGTGCGGAGTTCGGCTCAAGACGACGGATACGCTGACGGGCGCTTCCGACTCGATGTCGAAGCCCCGAGATGCCCTCGCCATCACCATTCCCGGGGAAGTCAGTGTGGAAGAGACCGGCCATGTGGCGGATCCTCTGATCGGCGTTGTGATCGCCGGCCGCTACCGCATCATTGAGCCTCTCGGTCGCGGTGGAATGGGGGTCGTCTATCGGGTGGAGCACGCCCGGATCGGAAAGCTCATGGCGCTCAAACTGCTGGCGGGCGAGCTATCCCGGGACAACGAGATCGTGGCGCGATTCAAACGCGAAGCGCTCATGGTTAGCAGGTTGTCTCATCCCAACACAGTTCAGGTGTTCGACTTCGGAACCTCCGACGGAATGACGTACCTGGCCATGGAGTACCTGCGGGGCGAGGATCTTGGCCGCATCATTCGCCGCAATGGCCCGCTGACGGCTAGCCGCACAGCGCGCATCGTGACTCAGGTCTGCAGCTCCCTCTCGGAAGCACATCGCCTCGACATCATTCATCGGGATCTCAAACCAGAAAACGTCTTCATTTTGAAGTCCGAGGCGGGCACCGAACTCGTCAAGGTGCTCGACTTCGGCCTCGCGAAACTTCGCGAATCTGCAGAATTGGGAGAGGTAACGAGCCGGGGGGCGATTGTCGGCACGCCCTTCTACATGTCGCCGGAGCAAATCCGTGGCGAAGATGCCGACCAACGCAGCGACGTCTACGCGTTGGGTGCGCTCACGCATGTGTGCTTGACGGGCCATCCGCCCTTTGATGCGCCGCGGCCCATGGGTGTTCTGACCAAGCACTTGGTCGAGAAGCCCGAGAACCCGATGACCAGATTCCCGGAGCTCGGTATCTCGGCGGGCGTGGCGTCGATCGTGATGAAAGCGCTTGAGAAGGATGCCGCGGACCGATTTCAGTCGGTCGAAGAACTGCAGCATGCTCTGGTCGATGAGCTCAAAGAGCAGGGACAGACGAGTGTGGACTTGCTGCTCGACAGCGGTCAAATGCACGCCCTCGCTCGGGCCGACTCGGATGCCGTCACCCGTGGAGAAGTGGAACTGTACGAGCGCAAGTTGCGGCGACGGGGATTCCTCGCCTGGGCGACGGTGATCTTGACGGGCATCGTCGTAGTAGTTGGCGCATGGCATCTGATCGAGCGGGTTCAGGCAACGCCGACGTTCACGGGTGCGGAACGCGAGCCCAACAACTCCGCAAGTGAAGCGACCCACGTGCCCTTCGGTCGCAAAGTCCAAGGACAGATGGGGCGACGCCTAGACCAAGAGCGAAGCGACCGCGACTTCTACAGGGTGGACGTTCCCGAGAAGTCACCCCGAGTTCGGCTCGCGTTGTCGTCGCTGCCCAACATGGGTTTGTGCGCCTTGGTGTATCGCGTAGGCATCGACTCACCCTTGGGAACGTATTGCGCCGGCGCACCGGGTCGCGAACTGGAAATCCCCGTTCTGGAACTCTCAGCCGCGGCACATTACATCGCCGTAATGCAAGACAGAGACGGCTACGGCGCCGCCGCCCCCCTCGTCCAAGAAAACGTCTCCGACACCTACACTCTGGAGGTGCAAGCCGCGGATGCTCACCCGGAAAACGAATCCGAACCCAACGACACCGTCAAAGACGCCAACATCTTGGGCACCGGCGCGACCTTCCAAGGACGACTCGGCTGGATGCGGGATCTTGATGTCGTATGCGTGAAATCCGGCTCAGGCACCATCAAGTTCGAGGTTCATGAGGCTCGTACCGGGCGGCCCCCGGAGGCGGTGCTCCAGGTCACGCCCCGCCAGGGCCCTTCGGATGGCGTGCCTGTTCGGGTACATTCCTCGCCACCCAAGAGTTCGGGCACCGGGGACGTCGCGAGTCCCTGGGCCAGCCCACCGACTCCCGTAGAGGGACAGCGGCGCGCCTGCCTCGAGCTCACCTTGGTGCCCAACCCTCTGCGCCCGCCCCCCCACCCGAAGGTCGCCCCCGCAAGCCCTCAGGAGTACACCGTTCATGTCAAAAGCTTATGAGCGGGCGGGGTGGCTTGCTGTCCTCGCGCTGTGCTCCGTCGCACTTCGCGGCAGCGCCACCGAGCACAATCCCACCCGAACGATCCACGTGCATGTGGGCGCGCCGGGCGGAGCCGCGCCCATGGCAGGCTTCAACACCTCACGAACCCACAGCACCCACCTGAGTCTGCCCCACGCCCCGGTGCTTTCTTGGCGCGCACGGATCTCAGGAGGGATTCGAGGCTCAGTCGTGAGCGACGGCCGGGGACACGTAGTCGCCTCGACCCTCGGCAATGCGCTGGTGGAGCTCGACAGCAAGGGCAAGCAGCGCTGGATCGCCCACCCCCCTGAAGGCGTGGTTGTCACGGGTCCTGCGATTCTATCAGGCGGCGCGCGCGTCGCCTTGACGAGCACAGGTGCGCTGCTGTCTGTTTCCGAAAACGGTGGCCCCCCCAAGCATCATCCGCTGCCCCTTAAGTCTGCTTCCAAGGCGACGGACCTGCTACCTGTGAGTAGCGGCGGGGTCGTCGTGGCGGCGGGTCGCGAAGCGCTCTGGCTCACCCAGGACCTGGGCCTGCGAGCTCGGGCACGGCTACCCAACGACATCGTCGAAGTCCTGGCGCGAAGGAGCGATGTGATTCTGGTCGCCTCGGGGGGGGAGGTCCTGAGTTGGAAGCCTCCGGAGCCGCCGCGTCGGGTCGCGAGTTTCGGCGGCAAGATCAGCCGCGGAGCAGCGCTGTCTTCGGACAAACATGTCAGCGCGGTTGTCGACGAGAAGCGACTGCTGGACGTCAACCTCAAAATGGACACGCGGCACATTCGGATGCAGGGTTCGAGCGTGCTGGAGGGTCCGCCCACCGTCTTGCCGAACGGCGAGCTCCTGGTCATGAGTCGGCAAGGGTTGGTGTTGGGCTTCGACCGCAAGGGTCTCGAGTCTTGGCGCGTCGCCACGGAACCCGGAGTGCGAGCTCCGGGTGGGGGAGGCGCAGGTCTCGGCATCCTGCGTTCACCGCCCATCATTGGTAGCAGAAAGCACGTAGCTGTCGCGCGACCGGGGTTGGATGTGGCCATCGTTTCCGCAAACGGAAATCTACAACTTGCCAAGGGCACGGCTTGTCCGGATCCCGAAAGCTTGATTCCAACAGGCCCTTCTCGGCTCGTGCTGGCGTGTTCGAGCGGACAGGTGTTTGGGATCACGTCCGGAAAAACGGGTCAGTGATACAGCGCTGTGACCAGGAGCGACAAGGAGCGCGCGTTCGCCTTTTCGTCCCGGTCTGAATCTTCATGTTCCGTTGCTTGAACGGTGCCCCGAAGCATGCCTCCCAAGGACCAGTCAGAGCCGATCCAGCCCGCATAGCCGACCCATAGCGCCGCCCCGCCGCCACCGTGTCGCTGCTCTTCGTCTAGGTCGTCGCGATAAGTCAGCGTGGCGATGCCCAGCATGCCTCCGATATGAAGGCCCCCCTCCGGATCGGGAAAGCCATCCACGAACAGTCCGAGGATCGAAGAGGTCAGGCTGGTATTGGCCACCGTGCGACTGTCACCACCCGCCTCCACGCGGGGTTCGTCCACGGCGTTGGCGGTGAGGGCGCCGCCGATCACGAGCCCGGGCCAGGGAGTTCCCCCAATCCAGAGATCGAGTCCAAGCCCAGCCCCGCCAACGTCGGCATCGGTTCCGGCGGCCGTGGAGCTTTCATAGGTCGCGGCCAACGCGCCGGCCCCCAGCGCCATGCGCAGGTAGAAACCATCGTGGAGGTGACGTCCGGGTTCTTCTTTGGGCGGCGCAACCATGACCGGGCGGGCCGGGGGATAGAACGGACCGGGGGGCGGCTGGCCCTGTGGGGGCGGACCCGACTGCGGGTAGTACGGCCCCGCCGGGGGCGGCTGACCCGCGGGCGGTGGCTGGGCTGGCGGCGGCCCGACGGGTGGCGGCGTTTGAGGCCCAGGCGGGGGCGCCGATGGGGCTGCCTCGACACCACCGCTCAGAACCTCACCGGATTCGACAGGCTCGTCTTTTGGGGTCTCTGGCGGCGGTGCTTGAGCCAAGAGTGGGCCGGTACAAAGCCATGCTCCCACGGCAATGCGCGAGGCCAATCTCGAAGCTGCCCGGTGCATGCAGCTCCGAGCATGCACTTGCCACGCGACACAATCAAGCGCAGCCCAGGAGCCGGGCACAATCACGGTTGCGGAGCTGGGCCGAGTCTTGGTCGGAGCAAGACTCGCAGGGCCGCCTCCATCTTCGACTTCTCCGCGGCGGTCGGCGCTTTGAATTGTGTGGTCGGCGCCCTGGCGGTGGACACCGCCAGAAGGGAGGCCTCGTCGATCAACGTCATTTGCCCTGGCGACGCATAGGAAGAAACGAACAAACACGGTTGCAGATCCATCGCGGGAACCACCGCTCTGTGCAGACACCAACCGTCCTCGCCCGGCACGTCGGTCTCGTGCAGAACCGTGGCGACGATCGTGACCAAAGTGGTCGTGCACTGAAGCACGGTCACGCTGGTTTGGAGGCAGTCGGGCACAGGTGGCTTGGCCCAAACTCGAGCTTCCATGGCCTTGTTGGGTGCGGCAGTCGCGTAGCCTAGAAAGGAAATCCCCGGTCGCAGCAGCCCACAGCTGACCCCGGATCGGCACAATCCGCCTGTCTCGCGCTCCAAGTTGGCCTCGGCGATCCCGGATTGTGCGCGCCAACCGTGTTGACCAAAACCACTGGTCCACTCGAAGTCCCCGTCCACGAGCAAGTTGTTTTGCTTCTCGGTGTTACCAAACGGGTTGCGCACACTCACGGTACGCAACTTCGGCCCCGCCTCGACTGGCGGTCCAATCTCCGGGGCGGCGTCTTTTGCAGGGGCGACGCTGGCATCGGGAGTGGCGCCGACTCCCTCGTCCTCGCCACAAGCGGCCGACACGAGACCACTGCACACCAGCGCGACCAACAGCTGGCAGCTTCGCCGACTCATTTCAGCCGGCTCCTGACCCAAGCCAGGGCGGCCGCATAGGGTGCATCCTTCCCGTCCAGCAGCGACGTCTGGGTATGCGGCACGATTTCGTCGGGCTCGATACCGCGACCGATGAGAGGCGTGCCATCTGACCGAAGAGAGTCGCCGCTAGCTATCTGGAGCGAGTAGCGGGACCAGTAACCGAATCGGTAAAAGGACGAGAACGCCCCGGCCGTCCGATCGTGACCGAAGATGCGCACGTTCGGCGCTCCCTTCATTCCCAGAGGTAACAAGTCACTGGCAGAGCCGTCTCGATGTAGAATCAGCGCCACGGGCAACTTCGAGTCGAAGGCGTTGCTGCCGACCCGAAAGGCCTGGCCCGCCAGGTTCTTCAGGACGTCGAAGCGCTGCTTGCCTTCCGCCAGGGTTTGAGGGCCGTCATCTCCCGCCACCAAAACGAAAGTAGGCCCAGAAGCGATGATCTCCGTGGGGCGCACGAGCTTCGTGATGGCCTCAGCCGCGTCTTTCGTACCACCGCTACCCGCACGGTGATCCAAAATCACGCCGCGAGCGTTTTGTTTGAAGAAGACATTGGACTCGAGGAAGAAGGATGTCAGCCCCTGACTCGTACCGAACAGGCTGTCCCAGGTCATGCCGTAGATGGCTTCGCCGGGCTGGGATTCCACCACCAGCTCTCGCCACGGCTGGAAGGGTAATTGATGCAGACTTGCCAGCGCGCCAGGGCTGGACTCGGGTGGATTCTCGAGGTGGTACTGAGGCCGATTGTCGCAGCGAGGCAACGCCCCGCCTTCGGGAACTGTGGTGACGGAAATGGTCTCGACAGTGCCGCATGTCTTCGTCTTGGGATCACACCGAATGATCTCGAATTCTGTCGCGTAATCGACCAACAGGCGTCGCATGGACTCCGCGAGTTCCGAGTTCACGTCTGGATCCGTGGCCACGTGGTGGCGCCAGCGAACGTCCCGAAGCTCCCTGGCCCACTGAAGCGGGTGCTTGCCGTCCACGGAGACGAGCCGATCTCCGGGAACGAGCCCCAAGGTGTTGTCCGGCCCAACGTGGGACACCAGCACGTCTTTGAGGGACGGGTGGCTGGGTGCCGCAGTTTGAGTCAAATCTGCAACTCCCTCGATGAAGCAAACACCGAGGCGCCGCGAACTCGAAATTGCGGCGATGCCCGATGACACGTTGGTATGCCAGTCCTCCAGCAATCGAACTGCCAGTGAGTGGGCGCTCCAATACTGCCAAGGCGTTGTCGCCTGCTTCATCGCGTCTAGGGCGCTGAGCGCGCGGGGCAGGTTCTCCGCGCGAGACCGCTGGCCACCGAAGTACTGGGTGAACCTGGCGCGCAGATAGCCTGTGACACTTGCTCGGTACTTCGCGGCGGGAATCGGAGGAACGTAGCGGTCACCATCTCGACAAAACTCCGCGATGCATTCGGACTCGCTTCCACAAACCGGATCCCGTGCACCCGAACAGGGTCGCATGGGCGTTGCGGGGCCCACTCGTCGGATTTCCAAGGCATCCAGATCCAGGCCGCTTCCACTGACTCGAAGCTGAGTGCGAGTGGCCAAGGGCCCTCCGTGCGAAAACGGATTGCTCACCAGTTCCACCCAGCCGTCACTGGTCACCCGGCCGGAGGGGAATAGATATGTGGCTTCTGTGGGAGCGTCCTCGTACTCGGCGACAATACGAACCCAAGCGCGCGCGTGCCGCAGCCACACCCGCGCTTCGTAGGTCCCTGCGACAGGCACTGAAACTCCGACGCCCAACGCGGACTGGTTGGCGTTCACCTGGATGTAGCGGTTGGCGTGCAGCGCGAGTTCCGTCGTGCCGATGCTGACCTCGCAAGAGCCATTACAGTCCAGGTCGGCAATCTTGTCGCCCTCAAAGGAGTGAAAGAACTCTGCAGTCGCGTCCGGCAGGTACTGGCCCTGGGAGTCGAATTGTCCCGCCGACGCCTGCCCAGAGAAGGTGCATAGCGAAAGCAGCCCCATTGCGAGACGAAGGTGGCGAATAGCCATTGCCGTCATGGTGGAGCAGACCTGCGTCAGGAGTAAAGCCGAATGTCCCGCCTCGCACATGCAGCGACATTTGGTATGCTGTCAAGCAAGATGGCGACTGCAGGCAAGCCCAAAGTGCACAGCGTGGCGGTGGAAACGACGCCGGTCTGCAATCAGCGTTGCGACTACTGCTACAACGAGTGGCGCGAAGACAACGGCGCCGAAATGGCGGCAACGGATCGCGACAAGCTTCTGGGGCGTGTCGAACGCCTGCTAGACAGCTGGGAGATCGATCACATCACCGTCACCGGGGGTGAGCCCTTCGCGCGGTCCGATATCTTCGCGCTGTTCGAGCTGATTGCGTCCCGGAACGTCGGCATTCAAATCATCTCCAACGGTGGGCTGATCGACGACGAAGTTGCGAGCAAACTCGCCAAGGTCGGGGTACGTTACGTGCAAATCACCCTGAATGGCCCGGACGAAGACTCCCATGCGGCTCACGTCGGGGCGGGCCACTTCGAAAGAACCCTTGGTGGCATTCGAGCGCTGCAGAGCCACGGCGTCCCCGTGGTGGGCTGCGTCGTCGTGACCAAGAAGAACCATGCTCAGCTCGGAGCGATTCTAGAGCTCTTCCATTCCATGGGCGTAACGCACATCGCGTTGAGTCGCTTCAGCCCAGCCGGCTACGCGGCGCAGCACGCCGCACAGCTATTGCCGACTCGCAGCGAGCTCTTGACAGCGTTTCGTCAGGCAGCGCCCTATGGCAGAGACAAAGCCATGACGTTGCACTGCACGATGCCAGTCCCGCCCTGCAGCGTAGAGGTTGAGGAGCTGGAGCCGATCCGCTTCGGCACTTGTCCCATTGGCACTGACATGCAGGAGCTCGCGCTCGGCCCGGACGGCAGGCTGAAGAACTGCACGTTGCACGCTACTGCCCTGGGTGGGGTACAGGACGTTCTCGACCCAGAGGTGGATTTGGCTGCTCTGCTCCAGGCGCCGGAGCGAACCGAGTACCGGCGCGAACTACCCGAGTTCTGCCAAGGCTGCGTGCATGCATCCACGTGCGGCGGGGGCTGTGGCGCCGCCGCGGAATGGGTGAGCGGGCACGCTCGCAAGTTCCCGGACCCTTTCGTCTGGCAGCATGTCGACGATGAGCTCTCGGATCGCTTCACGGCTCATCGGCGCGACGGGCGCACTCACCTCGAGGTCATCTTGTAGCAGGGTCGTATGGACGAGCAGGATGCAAGGAAGGCCATCCTCGGGCGGCGAGCACGATTTGTCGCGGCAGCCCTGACTTCCGCGGGGCTTGGGACGGTGGTGGGATGCGGCGGCGAATCTTCCAAGGACTCCCAACCGTCAATCGACGCAAGTAGCGACGTCGGGGACAGCGGGCCACAAGTCTGTTTGGGTACGGCATTGGATGCCAGCAGCGACGCACCTCAACCCTGCCTCGAACCGCCAGCACCGGATGCGTCAGCGGACGCAGACGCGGAGCCGAAACCCTGCCTGACTCCCTTGCCAGACGACTCTGGTGCAGACGCGCCCCCGGAGCCCTGCCTCGCACCCCCAGCACCCGACGCCCCTAAGTCGAAGGGTGGTTGATGCCCAAGCTGGATCGCCCTCGAGTCGCGCTGATCTGGCCTGGGGGTTTGTTCGGCGGCGGCGCCAACTTCGGCGTTCCGCAGCTCCTGATGATCGCGCGGGCGATCAAGCAGGGGACGTCCGCAGAGGTCGACGTCATCGACCTGGACATGGAGCGCGCCTTCGGTGCCGTGAACCTGGCGGAACTACTCGCACCTGGCTACGATCTGATCGGCATCTCCTGCTACTCGTCCTACGACTACCTGAAGGTCATGGCCCTGGCGGAGCGCATTCGCGCCCTGGCACCTCGCGCCTGGATAGTAACCGGGGGTTACCACCCCAGCGCGCGGCCAGCGGATTTCACTAGGCCGGAGTCGCCCTTCGACTTCGTCGTGGTCGGCGATGGCGAAAACCCCATGCGCCGCCTGGTCCAGGCCCGAGAACAGGGCAAGCGACCCCTAATGCAAGTTCAGGGTCCCGACGCCGTGGCCCATCTCGACAACGTCGTGCCCTACGACTGGCAGCTTCTCGAACGCTATCAACCCGTGGCCCGAAAGGTAGCGTCCCAAGCGGAAATCTACCTTTCTCGCGGCTGTCCCTTCGATTGCGCATTCTGCATGGAGCGGGCAAAACGCGATGTTTCCTGGCGCCCTTTGGACGTGGGTGCGGCCGTCGAGGAGCTGCATCGCCTGGATCGCTTCCTGGACCTTTCCCGTTGGACCCTGTTCATCGCCGACGCCCTCTTTGGGATGAAAAAGCGATGGCGCAGGGAGTTTCTCGAGGGTCTCGCGCGCCGACCCATTCGCGCTCGAAAGGTGTGGTTGCTGATCCGGGTAGACCTCATGGAGCGAGAGGACATCGAGTTGATGTCACGCGCGAATGTAAGCCCCGGCTTTGGTTTGGAGTCAGGTGACCCGACCCAGCTCGCACTCATCCGAAAGAGCGGGCGCCTGGACGATTACCTCGAACGGATGATTTCCGTTTCGGAATGGGCACGAGAAAAGAACGTCCCCTTTGGCGCGAACATTATCGTCGGCCACCCCGGAGAAACCGAAGCCTCTCTGCGCGCAAGCGCGAAGTACATGCGGCGCCTTTTCCTAAGCGACGCGGGAACCACTGGCTTTCTGAGCGTGGATCCTTTTCGGTTGTATCCGGGTTCGCCCATCGACGAGGAACGAGAGGTTTGGCAGGACAAGACGGGGTTTTCACCACAGCACTACCCATGGTGGGAAGATGGCGATCAGGACTTCCTGAGTGAGTGGGTAGATCCCTCCCGAGACCTCGATTTCCGTCGAACCCATAGCCTTCGACACGAGCTCTTCTCCCCTGTCGTTCGCGGAATCAAAGAGCGTTTCATCTACGACGGCCCAGCCCAGAACTACTACCTTCGTGCCGTTGACGAACAACTCGAACTCGTGAGCCCGAAACGGCGCTTGCGAACGTTGGGGCTTTATCACCTGTGGCGGGGCCTGAGTGGCCAGGTCAGCGCCCAACGGCGTCCCCTTGCCCTTGCGGCAGACGAGGAGCTTCGGACCGCCGCGCAACAGGCTCGCCGGCAGGTGCTCGACGCCACAGACTTGCAGTGCAGTAGCAAGCTGGCAAGAGCGCTACGGGAGACTCCCCGGGAGCTCTTCGTGGAGCTCGAGGACGTCGCCGTCTCTGCCCAGGACAAGGCTCTCGGCTTGGGCGACAGTGGGCTGTCGACCATCTCCGCGCTCCACGCCTACGCAGCATCCTTTGACGCACTCGAGCTTGGCTCGGGCGACGTGTTGGCAGACCTGGGAGCTGGCACGGGCTACGGCACAGCGATTGCGCGCCACCTCGTCGGTGAAGCCGGTCAAGTCATCGCCGTGGAATACGATCCCGAGCTGGCCGCTCGAGCCCGCTCTCTCCTCGCCCAGCATGACAACGTGCACGTCGAGGCGGGTGACGCACACGATGTCGCCCTGTGGCAAGGCGCCAACAAGGTCAGCATCGGCTACGCCATGGCCAGCCTACCTCAGGCTTTCCTCGACGCTTTGCCCCTGGGAGGTCGTCTCGTCGCGCCAGTCGGCGACCAGTGCCAGGTTCTGACTCTGTACGAGCGAACCGCAGGGGGTATCGAAAGGCGCACCCTCGGGGCGGTGCGCTACGTCCCGGATCGTCATGAGCTTCCCGAGCCAGTCAGCCAGCAGCCTGCGGCACCCGCGGAAGACTGAACACGGTCCGCTCAGCCCAGATCCGAAGCCAGAGTATCGAGCACCCGTCGAGCATCGCTCCCCAAGACTTTGCGGGACAACTCCGGCACCCCGGATAAGGCCTCGAGCCATGTGCGGTGGGACGCTGCACACCGCCCTGCCGCTGCGCGCTCAGCAAAGAGGATCAGCGCCACGTGCTCGATGGTGCGTTCATCCAGAAGCTGGTCCGCGTACCTAGCGACTTCAGCAACAGTTGCCTCATGCCCCGCCTGCCAGGCAACGTGTGGGGCGCTAGGCTCGTTGGTCGGGCCGGGCACACCAACCCAAATCTCGGAGCCAAACACACGTCCCCGAAAACCGAGGGGTCGAGACACAAACAACTCGAAACTCTCGAGTAGCGGGGCGAGCTGCCGGACGGCCACTAGCTCTGACTCCAGTTGGCTTGCGTCGAACGTTTCGTCGGGCAGGGCGCGCCACACTTCTTCTTCTAGCAACGCCGCGGTCCGCAGAACTTCTGCGGCCGGACCGCACGCCGCCACGGCCCCAATCAACCGAGGCGCAGCGACATCAGACGCCGTTAGGTCAGCGAGGTCTTTGGCGATGCAGCGCAGCGCCTGTTCCGGGGTGTCAAAGAGGCAGGCCAGCAGGTGAAGCTTGGCCAGTGCTTGGTGAGAGTCGACGCTCTGGCCGAGCACGAACACGTCATCGGCCAGAGCGCGCTCCTCGACAGGCCCAGCGACGTCGGCGACGAATTGCACGTAGCCGGGCTCCCAGAGTCCTGAAGGGAACCGAGCGAGATCCCGGATGTGCGCCAGCACGTGGAGCACGAGATCCGCCCAGGGATGCTCAACCCGGAGCCAGCGCGGGGTCATGGGGTCGCGCACCCCGCCAGCTCTGACGGCCCCCGCCCTTGGCAACACCCCCGCAGTGAACTATGCCCTCTGGCGTGGGATTGCCTTCGGGCGTATAATTCCGCTGTTCGGTACATGTTTTCGGAGGCCCGAGAGTAAGATGATTTCGATTACCCCGCTCGCTGCAGACAAGGTCAAGGAGATCGCCCAGTCCGAGGGGCTTGACGGCCAGGGGCTCCGGTTGCGGGTGATCGGCGGCGGTTGTGCGGGTTTTCAGTACGACTTGTACTTCGAGGACAAGCCAACGGAGCTGGACGAATCCTTTGAATCCCAAGGGGTACAGCTCTACATCGACCCGCTAAGCTACCAATACCTCGATGGCACGGAGATCGACTACGTCGAGGGCGTGCATGGGGCTGGGTTCAAGTTCGGAAACCCAAACGTATCGGGCACTTGCGGCTGCGGTTCCTCGTTCTCCGCCTGACCGCACGCCCGAACGGGCACTCTCCAGCGGCGCCCCGCTCATGTGGGGTTCGACCACTTGTCTGGTCGTCCGGCGCAACGTTCCGATGCGCCGTCTGTAGCGACCGATAATCCAGACTTCTTGCCGCCCCATCCGGAAGTCCGCGGGTGAACTGGACCCAGCACCGAAATGTGGATATATGCCGTTACGTAACTTTGGCGGAATAAGAACGCACAGAAATCGGCTAGGTAATACAGAGGTGGGACGAAACATAGACAGAGACAGCGATATCTTTGACAAAACCAGGTTAGAACGACTTGACTAACTATTGTCTAGGATAAACACTATGTCTCACCAATGAAAGGCAATCTCAATGGCACGCGAATACGACTCAGCCCTGTCACGCTACATCGCCGCTGCGCACAAATATCCCAGGCTGGATCGGGAAGCAGAGCTAGCCTTGGCCCGCCGTTGGATTGAGAGCAGGGACCCCGCTGCCGCCGAGGAATTAGTTCGGGCGCACCTGCGCTACGTGGTCGCCATCGCGCTGAAGTACCGCCGCTATGGCGTGCCGATCGCGGAACTCGTCGCCGAAGGCAACATCGGATTGGTCCACGCGCTGAAGAAGTTCGAGCCTGAACGAGGGAACCGTTTCGTGACCTACGCGGCGTACTGGATTCGCGCCTACGTCCTCAACTACGTGATTCGCTCCTGGAGCCTCGTGGGCGTTGGTTCCGGTGCGCTCCGCTCCAAGCTGTTCTTCAAGCTACGAAGAGAGCGCGTTCGCGTGATGAACCTCTTGGGGGACAAGGAAAAGGCCAACGAGGCTTTGGCTGCACAGTTCAAAGTACCGAAGGCTCAGCTGGTGAGCATGTTGCGGCGTCTCGAGTACCGCGATGTATCCTTGGACACACAGGTGTTCGACGATTCCGCGACGACCCTAGTGGACACTTTGGTGAGCCCCGATCCAGGTCAGGAGCACGGTGTTCTCACTGACCAGCGTCAGAAGATCGTCAAGCGCACGGTGCGATCCGCGCTCAAGGTACTGGATCCACGGGAACGCTTCATCGTCGAAAACCGCCTTCTCGCCGACAAAGGCGATGAACTGTCTCTGGCTGAGCTTGGGCGACGGCTTGGAGTGTCTCGCGAGCGAGCACGACAGCTCGAAGAACGAGCCAAGCGCAAGCTGCGTTCACGCATCAGCGAGATCTCCCGGATGGAGGGCGTGGACTTGATGGCACTCGACAGCGCAGCCTGAGCCCGGCGCTCGGGTTTGCACCGCGCTGGAATCGGCCTTATCTTGTTGCCGTCGAAGCTTTGGAGGCGATCGCTGTCGTCAGGCAGAGGAAAGTCCGGGCTCCGCAGGGCAAGACGCCGGGTAATCCCCGGTGATGGTGACATCGAGGAAAGTGCCACAGAAAGCAGACTGCCCCGGCATCGCCGGGGTGATGGTGAAAGGGTGAGGTAAGAGCTCACCGCGTTTTCGGTAACGAAAGCGGCACGGCAAACCCCGTCTGGAGCAAGACCACATAGAGGGGCGTTCGAGGGCTGCCCGTCCGAGTCCCCGGGTAGGTTGCTAGAGCTGGCGGGTAACTGCCAACCCAGAGGAATGATCGTCAGCGCCAAGTTGGCGACGACTTGGCGCTACAGAACCCGGCTTACCCGGGACTTCGACCACGCCGCGCACCCCCGGGTGCGTGGCGTGCTTTTCTATTGTGCCGCGAACACGAAGGGCACGTTCACGGTAGTGGTTCCCCCGGAGGCAGGGAAACGCCAGCGGCGAACCCGACTCTGGATACACCCCGCCAAGCCACGATAGCCCTTCGGGTCGCCGCTAGTTCGCACGCCAGTCACCTGACCGCTAGGCGCCACCGTGATCGTGACGCTGACCCGCGCTGAACTCGGAGCGTTCTTGGCGCGAGTGTCGAGAGCGGGCTGCCAACAGCTGCGCTTCACGCTGCCGGTATAACGACTAACCGTCCGCTGAATCGCAGTAGAGTCCAAACCCTCTGAGGAACCCGCGCCGGCGCCGGAGCCAGGACCACCGCTTGGACCGGGCCCTTGCACGCCCCCCAGCCCCTTGAGGTTGAACCCCTTGCCCGTGGGCTTCTCGGTGGCTGGACCGCCACCGGCCTTCGCGATCGGGCCTCCCCCACCCTTGACGGTCCGCTTGGTCGTGCCCGCATCCTCGCCTTCCGTGGGGTTTTCCGCCGCCGCCGTCGGGGCGCTCCCCGCAACTGGCGCTGCCCCAGTCTTCGTGACTTCAACGTACTTGATCACCGTTTCGCCCGGTCCCTTGTCAAACACCACGAAGCCCACGCCCAATCCGAAGACCAAGGCGACCACCACGGCAATCCAAGCCAAGATAGGGGTGGTTCGCCGCTTCGGAATGACGCTTTCGTCGATGTCCACTGGCGGCGCGATAACGCCCGCGCCAGGTGCCCCCAATGCGCCGAGAGGGGCGGCATCCGGAGTTCCGAACCCTGCCACGGCTCCAGCACCCACGGCGCCGGCGCTTGGCGCGAAGGGATCGCTCAGATCCCCGGCCGGCGCCGCCGCTGGCGCGCCCGGAACCTTGAAGGGGTCGTAGACCTCGGGCTGGGAAGCCGCGATGGGCTGAGCGGCGGGGGGTGGTTGAGAGGGCGACGTCCAGGGCGGGCTCAGGGGCGTGAGCGAAGCGCGCGCGCTCGACACGCCTTCCTCCACGATCGCAACCAGCTCGGGAAAGGTGCGCAGAGGCATCCACTCTTCGAATCCGTCACGCCAAACGAGGGAATCGAGAGTGATCGCACCCGTTGATGCTTTGCTGCGAAGTTCACTCAATCGGATCGGACCGACGGGCACTCCGTTGATGCCCACGTACCACTCGTCCGCGGGCGTAGAAAGCGTCGACAGCGGTGCGGACTCGGTCGCGCCGAGGGATTGCGAGAATACCCCGGCCAAGCCGCCTACTGGCGCCACGACAGTTCGCTCGTCGTCCTCGTACATCGGCGCATCCGATGGCTCGGAATAGGCGAGCGCTGCTGCGGCCCCGGCACCATTCCCGTTGCTCTTACGCAGCGGCTCGGGTGGCGGTGAGACTGCTGTCGGCGGGCTCATTTGGGCGGCCCGCGGTGGAGGCGCAACTGCGCCGCCAATCGGCGATGGTGTGGGACGAGGCGCGGCGGCGGAGGGAAGGGGCGCCGTCCCGCCTGGGGCTCGCCGCGGCGGGGGCCGCCGCGGCGGCGGAGCGCCAGGCGGCTTCGGACTTGCGCCAGGCTCTCGCCATGTGCCACGCGAAGAGCTCGGCGGTGGCGGCCGAGACGAAAGGCCATCCAACTTGCGAGAAACACTGCCCTCAGTGACCGCTTTGGAAATGCTGATCATGTGCCCGCACTTGCGGCACTTCATCCGCACCGATCTCCCGGCGACCTTTTCGTCGGCGATCTGGTACTTCGCCTTGCAACTTGGGCAGAGGAACTTCATTCAGCAGGGGGGCGGACCGAGGTCCCGGAACAGGATAGCGCGCCGGGCCCTCCAGCGCGAAAGCGTAAGTTGCGGCAGCTCGAATTCGGCCCCGCAAGGGCGGTTTTTGCTAAAAACCAAGGGGTTGGGTCCAATCCTCGGGGGGCGGCGGCCAACTGGGCCGACCTCAGAGCAGATTCAGCAGGTGTTGCTTGATGGATGCGCGGGTCGAATCGTCAGGAGCTATTCCCAGGGCTCGCTCCCACATCTCGGTCGCTTTGTTACGAAATCCCGCCTTTTGATACAAGATCGCCAGGTTCTTTACGGCTGCGAAGTGCCGAGCATTGATCTCGACCGCGGTCTCCAATTCGCTGATGGCTTCGTACACCTTTCCCTGCTTGCCGTAGAGCAATCCAAGGTGGAAATGTAGCCGATAGGCCAGCGGATCGATCTTCATCCCCCGCTGCAGATACTCCACGGCCTCGTCGATCTTGCCAGCTTTGTACGCACGCACGCCGGCCTCCAAGACCCGCTCCACCTCCGCGGACGCATCGCCGGGTGCGCTGCTCCCAGGTTCGCTCTCCGCGGCCACGCAGGATTCCACCGCTGTCATCACGTCAGCGATTCGAAAGGGCTTCTCGATGAAGTGGTCGACGCCGCAGCTCTGCTTGAGGTCTTCGGCGTAGCGCCAACCACGATACACGGCGCTGACCATGATGATTGGGATACGGCCGTAGCGGGCGCTACCTTTAATCCGCCGGGCGATTTCGAAGCCATGCACCTCCGGCAGCATAGCATCCAAGATAATCAGGTCTGGGCGATGCTCTTTGACCAAGCGCAGCGCCAATAGTCCCCGATCTGCCTCCAACACATTGAAGCCCCGAGTCGAAAGCAGGCGCTTGAGCATCTTTCGTATGTCGGACTCGTCATCGACGATCAACACGGTTTTTGCCCCAGGAGCGGCTCCTTCCTCGAGCATATGCTCGGGCAACTCGGCAACGACGGACAGATCCCGGGACATGTCGCCAAATTCATCGTCCTCGATTTCGTCGCTCCGGGAAATCCGACCCACGGCATCGTCCACGACGACGCCTGGCGCCGAGAGCGGCGCAGCAGGGTCATGCTCTGGTGGACCCGGTGGCACCGACGGCACGGCAGGATCCTGAGGTACCAACAACCGGCCCTCTCGGTTGATACCGATGCGTTCGAGCACCTCGTCGGGACACTCCGGCCCGACGTAGTAGGCTTCGCCCTCCATCTTCTTCGTGTAGGACTCGGAAATGACCTTCGCCATCACCCCCTCCAGAGAGACATAGGGATAGACTTTCTTGCCGGTCACGAATTCCAGCTCGTCGAGCACCTTCTTCTCTCGAGGGTTGGCCATCGCCACGAACACGCGGTCGTCCCGTACCAAGACCGGGAGGATGAGATGCTTCTCAGCGATCTCGCGGGGGAGCAGATCCAAGTCCTCCAATCGCAAGCAGATTTGTGCGAGGTCGATTCCAGGAATGCCGTGCTGCTCGCTGAGGGCTTTCAGAGCGGAGGTGTCCGTGATCGTGCCCTGCTCTGCCAGCCTGGAGGCCAGCCGGCCGCCGCCCTTGTTGAGGGCCTGCTCGAGCTGCTCGGGCGTGACTGCGCGCTGAGCCAGCAGGATTCTGCCGATCTGCTTTCTGCTCTGGCTCATGGACGGATCCCATTCTATGCCACGCTTACGGGGCCAGGGGCCCGAAATTCGTTCCTTGTTTGGGCTCCAGTCTGGCTGCCGCGCCGGGAAGGAACTAACGTGGACACGCGGCGGGCACGTTTCGCGCGCTAGCTGACCACAATGGCAACGACTCCGGGCACCAAAGTACAAGAGCCGGGTTCGGCGACAGGGCAATCCCCTTCCTCGAGTATGGCTGGCAAGATCCTCGTCGTCGACGACCAGCGCAATATGCGCACCACCTTGGCGATGATGCTTCGGGGTGGAGGATTCGACGTCAACGAAGCCGGCGACGGGACCGAGGGCCAAGAGCGCGGCACCACTGGCGCCTACGACGTCGTGATCACCGACCTGCGAATGGGCGACCATGACGGCATCGACGTGCTGCGCGCGATCAAAGAATCCCAACCAATGACAGAAGTCATCGTGATGACTGCCTACGGCACCATCGAAAGCGCGGTCGAAGCCATGCGCTTCGGTGCGTTCGACTACATCCAAAAACCCTTCACCGAGCAGGAGCTCATTGTCAAGGTCACGAAAGCCATTGAAACGCGGCGCCTTCATGGCCAGATGCGCCTATTCGCTCAGGAGTTCAAAGAGCGATACCACTTCGAAAACATCATCGGCCGCTCCCAAGCGGTTCAGGACGTGCTCACCCGCGTAAGCAAGATCGCTTCCACAGACGCCATTGTGCTCATCACCGGTGAGAGCGGCACAGGCAAGGAACTGATCGCCCGCGCCGTACATGCCAATAGCAAACGCGCCGATCGCCCTTTTGTAACCGTCAACTGTGCGGCCATTACCGAGACGCTCCTGGAGAGCGAGCTCTTCGGACACAGCCGCGGCGCGTTTACCGGGGCTGTGTCAGCTCGCAAGGGCCTGTTCGAAGAAGCGGACGGTGGCACGTTCTTCTTCGACGAAATCGCAGAAACCACGCCCTCATTTCAGGCCAAGCTGCTTCGCGCCATTCAGGAAGGTGAGGTACGCCGGGTTGGAGAGAACAAATCCATCAACGTCGATATCCGCGTAGTCGCCGCAACCAATGTCGACCTCGCCCAGGCCGTGGAAGAGCGCCGATTCCGGCAAGACCTGTACTACCGCCTGAACGTGGCGCGTTTTCACCTGCCACCTCTGCGCGAACGCCGGGAAGACATCCCCTTGCTGGTCGACTTCTTCCTTGAGAAGTACGCCCGCAAGATGAAAGTGAGAGCGGAGCTCGGCGAAGGCGTGATCGACCGGCTGATTGCCTACGACTACGCGGGCAACGTGCGCGAGCTCGAGAACATGGTGGAGCAGGCCGTCGCTCTGGCCGGCGGCAGTCCGATCACCCTGGACGACATCCTGCCCCAGGCCCCCCGCAAGCCCACCCGAGGCGCGGAGCGCACCCTCGCGGATATCGTGGATGACGCCGAGCGAGTCGCCGTGTTGGAAGCCTTGCGGGCCAATGACGGGAGTCGAGAGCGGGCTGCCGAAGCCCTCGACATCAGCCCCACGACGCTGTGGCGCAAGATGACCCGGTTGGGTATCACGTATGAAGACCGCTAGCTGATGGCCCGAAGGAGCGTCGCTGCCACCAAAACCCCCGCACGCCGACAACCCGACTGGGTGGCCATGAGTAACGAGGAATTGCTGGACGTGCGCTTCTGCGACTTGCGTTTGAGGTTCCAATCATCGCCGCTCGTCGAAGCGGTAGGTCAGCTGCATCGCGAGTTGAGGCAGCGCAACCTTCGCTTCAAGCCGCACTGCTGGCTTTCCACCGAGTGGTTTTCCCCGGACGGCGTGCCAGGCATCGCAATTCCCTTCTACTTGGCGCATCCGAAACTCGCGGCTCTGGAGGAGCAGCAGGTCCTGGAGGTGGAGGGCGGCACGCCGGGCTGGCGCATGCAACTCCTGCGGCACGAGGCGGCGCATGCCCTCGATAGCGCTTTTCGTCTGCACCGCAAGAAGCGCTGGCGTGAAACCTTTGGCTCCTTCGCGGAGCCCTATCCCAAGTTCTATCAGCCGAAGCCGTATAGCAAACGCTATGTGCTTCACCTTGGGCTCTGGTACGCGCAAAGCCATCCTGCGGAGGATTGGGCCGAGACCTTCGCCGTGTGGCTCGACCCGGATTCGAACTGGCGTAGCCGCTACCAGGGCTGGCCAGCCCTGAAGAAGCTGGAGTACGTGGACGAGTTGATGGCGCAGATTGCTGGCAAAACCCAGCCGGTTCGCTGCCGTGAGCATGTGGAGTCTCTGGCGAGCCTCGAGACCACGCTACGAGAGCACTACGCGAAGAAGAAGGCGCGCTACCGATTGCATCACCCAAGCTTCTACGACCGCGACTTGCGCCGCCTATTCCCTCCCCTGCCCGAGGGCGAACGGGGCAAACCTGCGGCCAGCGTATTGCGCAAGCTTCGCCCGGAGCTCCGCAGGCACATCGCGCGCTGGACCGGAGAATATCAGTACACAATCGACCAGCTACTACGTCAAATGATCCGTCGCTGCGAAGCACTGAATGTGCGCTACTGTCGCGACGAAAACGAAACGAAGCAAGATGCGCTCATCATGCTGACCGTTCAAACCATGAACTACTTGCACGCAGGGCATCACCGGCTAGCCAGATGAAGAAGCTACGAGTCATCGTTCTCATGCACGAAGATCTCGTGCCCCCGGACAGTCTGGACGGCTACTCGGACAAGGAAATCGAGTCTTGGGCCACCGAGTATGACGTGATCGCAGGACTACAGAAGTTGGGGCACGAGGTGTACTCCGTCGGCGTCGGTAGCGACCCGGAAGTCATCAAGCACGCCTTCGAAGAAACCAAGGCCCACCTCGCGTTCAACCTGCTCGTGCACTTCCACGGCGTCGCCGTGTACGACCAGCACATCGTGAGCTACTTGGAGCTTCTGAAGCACCACTACACGGGATGCAACCCTCGGGGCCTGATGCTTGCCAGGGACAAGGCCCTGTCCAAGCGCATTCTCAGCTCCCATCAAGTCCGGGTGCCTGCGTTTCACGTCTTCCCCAAGGGGCGGGATACGCGCCGGCCCGAGCACCTGCGGTTTCCCTTGCTCGTCAAGTCTGTCAACGAGGAGGCGAGCCTGGGGATCTCGAAAGCGTCCATCGTGCAGTCGGATGCCAAACTAGAAGAGCGGATCCAATTCATGCACCAGAGCTTTGGCGTGGATGTGATCGTCGAAGAGTACATCGAGGGCCGCGAGCTCTATGTCGGAGTCATGGGAAACCAGCGCGTGGTCAGCTTCCCGGTGTGGGAAATGCCCTTCCAAGAAATGCCCAAGGGCGCGCCTCGCATCGCAACCGCACGGGTCAAGTTCGACCTTGAGTACCAGAAGAAGTATGGGATCAAAACTCGTCGAGCCCCAGGGCTCTCACCCAAGCTCACGCGGGAGATTGCCAACGTCGCGAAGCGCTGCTACCGCGCACTGTCGCTGACCGGCTACGCGCGCATGGACCTGCGGCTGACCGGCGACGACAAGATCTACCTGCTCGAGGCGAATCCGAATCCCGACTTGAAGTACGGCGAAGACTTCGCGGAGAGCGCACACGCGGACGGCGTGGGATATGCCGACTTGCTTCAGCGCATCGTCAAACTCGGAATAAGCTACGATGCCGAGTGGAAGTCGAGCAACTTCGCCTGAGTGAGGCATGCGCACGGAGCTCCTGGACTACGATCTGCCTGCGGATCTGATCGCCCAGCACCCGCTCGCCGAGCGCGACGCCAGCCGGGTGCTGTGCCTGCAGCGGCGAAGCGTCAGTCACTGTCTCATGTCTCAGTGGCCCGATCTATTGCCCCCGTCGGCTTTGGTCGTCGTGAACGACACGCGGGTCATGCGTGCCCGATTGATCGGCACGCGGCCCACCGGCGGCTCCGTCGAGCTGCTACTGCTCCGCCGACTGAGCGGCCCAGGTAGCGAGGAAAGCTGGGAGTCTCTGGCGCGGCCCCTCCGGCGCTTGCGCGAGGGCATGACTCTGCAATTCGGTGAATTGCGCGCGGAGGTTCGAGGCCGCATCACCAAGCACAGCCTCGAGGTCCGGCTGCAAGCCGCCGCCGGGAGCGTCCAAGAAGCCGTGCAGCGGGTGGGTCATGTGCCACTCCCTCCCTATGTTCAGCGCGAAGATACGAGCCTCGACCAGGACCGGTACCAAACCGTATTCGCGAAAGACTTCGGATCCGTGGCGGCACCAACAGCTGGGCTGCACTTCACCGAGGGAACTGTGGCTCAACTCGAAGCCAGAGGAATTCAGGTCGTTTCCCTCACGCTGCATGTAGGGCCGGGCACCTTTCGCCCTGTGAGCAGCGACGACCTGGATCAACACGACATGCATATCGAGCGCTATGCGGTATCGAAACCTGTCGCCGCCGCGATCGACGCCGCCAGGGGGCGGGGCAGCCCAGTTGTCGCAATAGGCACGACCGTGGTACGCGCCTTGGAGACTGCGCGGGACCCGAACAATCCGGGACATGTGCGTGCACAAACGGGAGAGACCAAGCTCCTGATCCAACCTGGCTATCGGTTTCAGGTGGTGGACGGTCTGCTAACCAACTTTCACATGCCCAGGAGCACCTTACTCTCGTTGGTTGGTGCCTTCGCGGGTCTGGAGCGCACCCTGGACGCCTATCGAGCTGCAGTGCAACATCGTTACCGGTTCTTGTCCTACGGCGACGCCATGTGGATAGCGGAGCGGCTCACGTGACTCGGTTCAACGTTCTGCAGACCGACGGTCATGCACGGGCTGGGTCCCTCGAAACGAGCCACGGCCTGCTCGAGACGCCAGTATTCATGCCGGTTGGCACTGCTGCGTCGGTCAAGGCCCTCGACAGCGACGACGTCGCGTCCACCGGCGCTCGCATGTTGATCATGAACACCTACCACCTGTGGCTGCGCCCCGGGGCGGAGGTCGTGTCGGAGCATGGCGGGTTACACGGCTTTGCCAAATGGCCCCATGCCATCGCCACGGACTCCGGAGGCTTCCAAGCCTTCTCTCTAGCGCATCGAACCAAGCTCTCGGAGGAGGGCTATCGGTTCTCGTCCCACCTGGACGGCACACCCATGATGCTCACGCCGGAGGAGAGCATGCGGGTGCAGGGTGCGCTCGGTGCCGACATTGCCATGCAGTTGGACGTCTGTCCCCCCGGAGACTCGTCTGCGGCCGACATGCTCAGCGCCGTCGAACGAACGACGCGCTGGGCCGAGCGCTGCCTCTCGACTCGCCGATCCGACCAAGCACTATTTGGCATCGTGCAGGGCGGAACCAACGTCGAGTTGCGATTGCGCCACGCCCGGGAGCTCCAGGCCATGGACTTCGAAGGCATTGCATTAGGCGGATTCAGCGTCGGCGAGCGAAACGAAGACATGCACGCCACGCTGCGCAGTGTCGGGCCCGCCCTCGACCCGGCGCGGCCCCACTACCTGATGGGAGTGGGTACCCCCGTAGATCTGCTTCGCGCTATCGGCTGCGGGATTGACGTATTCGACTGCGTGTTGCCAACCCGCAACGCTCGGAATGGCCAAGTCTTTACCGGACGAGGCAAGATGATGATCAAGAACGCGAAGTTTCGACACGATCTCGCGCCCTTGGAAGAAGACTGCCCCTGCACCGCCTGCCGCACGGGGCTGTCTCGCTCATACCTACGCCACCTCTTCGTGGCCCGCGAGCTATCCGTCTTTCGCTTCCTTTCACTGCACAATCTCACGTTCTACGCCCGCCTGATCCAGGGGGCGCGCCGCGCGATTGTCGAAGGGCGCTACGAGCAATTCTCACGGGAAACGCTGGCCCGACTCGGATAGCGCCGCACCGGTTCAGCACCGCGGGGGCCGGAGTCTTGGCCGCGGCGCCGGGGCTTGTGGCGGTCCGGGAAGGCGGGCACCATGCCCAGAAAATATGACGACCTCCGAACTCTGCAGTTCAATCCTTCGGCAAAGTCGATCCGCCGCGCTGGCGATCACACTGACCTGCATCGGCTGCGGCGATGGCGAAACCGACCAAGCCCGCCCGGAGTTCCGCCCGGTCAGCGACGGCCTGTCGGAGCAATGCCACCCCTTTCGTGCCGCGGGCGCGTGTGGACTTCCCTTCCCGTCCTCCGCCTATCAGGTCGTCGATGACGCGACCACGACTGGATACCGAGTGGCACTGGAGCCCGAAGTGCTGTCCCCATCCCTCGCGACGGACAAAGCGTTCGACCCGACCGAGCACAATCGCACCGACGGGTTTTCGCCGGCTACGCCCATCTTGGCCTACTTCCCGGAGAAGCTCGACGCGGGCTCTCTGCCCTCTCAGTCGGACTTCACCCAAAGCCTGTCGAAAGACAGCGCAACTCTGCTGGTGGATTTGGACAACGGCACCCTGGTTCCGCACTTCTCCGAGCTCGATCTTTCCGCCGACATCGAGCCCACAGATCGTCAGCCACTGATGATCCGACCGGCCAGCCACTTGCGCCCCGGCGGCCACTACGGCGTGGCGGTTACCAACAAGCTCGAGACTTCGGCCGGTGAAACGCCCGCCAGGCCTGCCGGTTTCGAGCAGGCGCTCGCAGGAGCGCGAAGTTCTGATCCGCGAATCGCACGGAGCCTGAGCGGAGCGGCCGAAGTGCTAGACGAACTTGCCAAGCACGATGTGGCCAGGAGCGACGTGTTGCTCGCCTGGGACTTCCGCACCGCAAGCCTGGACCAGCTGACGCGCAACGTCGTGGCGATGCGGGACAAGGCCCTGGACAAAGTAGGAGACAAGGGCCTCGGCTTCACGATCACGAGCGTGGAGGACACTCCCAATGCCGAAATCTGGAAGCGAATTCGAGGCAGCTTCACCTTGCCGAGTTTCCTCACCGAAAACGATCGCACCGTCGCCGAGACGGAGCTCATGCTCGGGGCCGACGGGCTGCCCGAGATCGTCGAAAACGCTGAATACCCTTTCGAACTCGTGATCCCCGCCAGCGCTCCCACCAAAGGACCTTACCCGCTCTTGGTGTACGGCCACGGGTTGTTGGGCGCCGCCGACCAGGTCTCCAGTGGTCACGTGCGCCGCTTCTGCAACGAAAAGGGCTATGTGTGCATCGGCACGGACTGGATTGGGCTGTCCGAGCAAGAGGAGGGTGGCATCGGTCAGAACAATGCCGCCTGGCTCGGTGTGCAGGACATCAATCGCTTCAAATTCGTCGGCCACCGGCTGCAACAGTCCCTCGTCAACTTCATGGTCTTGACCCGAACGGCCAAGGCCATCGTTGCGGATCCCCAAGCGATGCTCCCCGGCGGCAAGAGTGCCGTCGTCAGCCCCTGGGAGGTCTACTACTACGGCATTTCCCAGGGCGGCATCATGGGAGCCAGCTTGCTGGCCTACTCACCCGACATCGATCGAGGCGTAATCCAGGTCGGTGGGTCCGCCTACTCACTCATGATTCAACGCAGCGTCAACTGGGATGGTTTCTTCCCGGCCATCCGCAACGCCTATCCGGATCGGGTCGACCAGCAGCTGCTCATGGCGCTGTGGCAACCCCCCTTCGACCCCTCAGAGGGCTCGGGCACTGCGTGGGCGTCGGGCGCACACGAGCCCCTCCCCGGCACCAGCAAGAAGCGCATTCTCAGTCAGATCGCCGTGGGCGATTCTCAGGTGGCGAACCTGGCGGCGGAAATTCAAGCCCGCACGATGCAGATCCCCATCGTCGTGCCAAGCGCGAAGAAAGTCTGGGGCCTAGAGGAGACCAGCGGTGGCGAGACGAGCGCCATCAGCTTCTGGGACCTCGAGCGAGATCCCCCGCCGCTCACCAATGCCACTCCCACCTCGGATAACGACGTGCACGGGGACATTCGCTCGCTTCCTGAAAACCAAGAGCAAACGGACATCTTCTTGCGCACGGGCCAAGTCAAGAACACCTGCAACGGCCCCTGCAGCTTCCCGGGCTTCTGAGCCCGCTCAGAAGCGACCGCGAGACACCACGACCGCGCCGCCCGGAACCGGGGCGACGTCTACGAAGCTGCGTCGTGCAGTCGCCGGCTCTTTCTTGCCGAGATCGCGGATCAAGAAGTACGTGCCGAGGCCGAGGCCCACGGCAGACACACCAATGCTCACATTGGTGAGCAACTTGTTGGAGTTGAAGCGATCCAGGTCGTCTTGGTTCGGCTTGTCGTTATAGGCGCTCTCCGCGTCATTGACCTGCAAGCCGAAGTAGACAGCGGCACCGGCCCCCGCCACCCCCACCCCCAAGGCCACCCAGGTCAGCGGCGCGATTCCGCCGGCCTTGGCCCCAGCGTCGGCACCGGTATCCTCTCCCGGATCGCCGCCCTCGGAAGCTTCGCCGTCGCTACCGCTTCCGCCCTCCCCCCCCTCCGCGGGCCTGAGGGAATCGATGCTGACGGTCCGTGTGCTGCCGGCGGCGATATCCACGCGCTTGGTTTTCGCGCCATCAACGTCGATCAACGTGACGTCATGCTCGCCGGCTGCGACGTAGACTCGCTGATTGCCGTTGAATTCGTCTTCGTCGATTCGCACCCGCACGCTCTCCTCGCCCGATAGCTGGATCACGGCAAGTTTGGGGCTGAGCTTGGCCAGGCGGTCCGTCGCGTCTTGTCGGTCTTGCTCACCGGAGCGCTCTAGGTCGAGCACGCGCTGGTAAGTGCGTGCCGCGAGCGCGAGTTCCCCTGCCTTTTCGTAGGAGTCCCCTGCGTTGATCAACGGCGCGGGGTGCGGTGCCAGACGGAACGCCTCTTCAAAAGCGCGGGCCGCCTCCTCGTAGCGACCCGCCGCGAACGCCTTCTGGCCTGCCTTGAAGAAGCGTCTGGCATCGTCTTTCTCGCCGGCCGCAGCGAATGCGCTCTGGGCCACGAGCGGACCCGACAGGCATAGGGAACAAGCAACGACGATGGCGCGCAATCGAACGAAGACCATTGGTTTTTCCTGTTCAATGCTATCATGCATTCAACCGAATGTTGGATAGCCACGCAGGTTCCACCTTGGCTTTGGTCGTGTTTGTTGGTTCGGCCTCGGGCTGCCTGAAAACCTTGGACGAGTCCCTCTTGGACGCCAAGGACGGCGGCGCGGGCAGCGCCGGCGCCGGGGGAAGTGGCGGTGGCGGCACTGGCGGCGGAGGAACCGGAGGCGGCGGCACCGGCGGTGGCACCGGTGGAGTGCCGCCCGCGGACTCCGGAACGGATGCCGGTGTGGTGCCCTATGACCCCGCCAAGTACCCCGTCACGGTCGTGACGAGTCTGATCGGAGGCGCCCGCGCTGCCATCGCCGCTGACAACAAAGACATCTTCGCAGCCGAAGTGGACGCCACCGCAGCGACTCTCACCCGCTACTCCCTCAGTGGTGGAGCCGGCGCGGCCGTGCCCGGGGTTCAACTGAGTCAGCCCCAGGCCCTGGCCACCCTCTCCGGATCTTTGAACGTCTTCTCCGCCGGCGTCAGCGCTGACAGCGCCGTGCTCGAACGCGCGGCGAAGGCCGGTGGGAGCACCGGAACCGTCTCCACGTCAGGCACCGTGGAAACCCCGACGGGGATCTTTGCGGCCTCGGACAGCTTTGCCTACGTGACCGCCAAGGCCGCCCAAGGTTCCGTAGCCTTGTTGCGCTTCAGCTTGGCTGGTGGTCCAGCGCCAGCGGAAAACCTATTTGTAGCCGGGAGTGCGGAAACGGGAGGCGCGGTCGTCGCGACACCGACCTGCGTGTACTGGGCCAGCAACGGCAACCTGTGGGTGCTACCCACCAGCGGCGGAGCCCGCGTGTCAGCGCTGAGTGCGAGCGTCGTCGACGCCGTTGGCGTCACAGCAGATGCGGTGAACCTCTACTACACGCGCTCCAGTGGCAGCGTTTGGAAAAAACCCCTGGACTCGGGCTGCGTCGCCGGGTCCACGCCGGAATCACAGCTAGCCGGTGGCTTTGTCGGTGTGGGCAACGTTACCGCCTTTGCGGGGAAAGTGGCCTGGGCTGCGAGCGGCGCCAAGGGCACGAACGCGGGAGGTGGCGTGTTCAGCGTACAAGCCTCAGGTGGAACGGTGACCCAAGTCGCTCCCGAAGACGGAGGCCCCGAGCATGTGCTCGGCGCAGGTAGCGTCCTGGTCTACACCACCGCCAGCGGAGACATCCGCAGGGTCCCCAAAGACCCGCAATAAAACGCAGTGCCCCAGCGCGCGGACTATTCGTACGGGTTCTTGCGGGGCGGAGCTGCGCCCGGCGCGGGCGCCTGAGGTTTCGGCGCGGGCGCGGTCTTTGGCGGCGGGCGCCAAGGCTTCCGCGGCGCGGCTCGCGGGGCCGGCTTTTGCGCTTTCGCCGGCGGCTTCGGCGGGACCGAACTCGACGGCGCCGCCGAAGGCTGCGGCAGCTGCACGGCTTCATCCGGCGCGGTGGATTCGATTTCCGTGGGCGGCGGCTGCGCGGGAGCCGCGCTCTGGCCCAGATTGAGGATCGTCGTGCGACGCTGAGGATTGAGCACGAAGTAGAGCATCACCGCCAGAGCGACCGCGAGCCCGATGACTCCGATCACATAGCCAAGGATCCCACCACGCTTGACGACGATGGTGGGACTTGGGGTGTAGCCCGCGCCACTGCGCGCGGATTGAGACGGGTTGGAGAGCTGCGACGTGCTGGATAGCTGAGACGCGGAGAACCCACCGTCGTATACGCCCTGGCCCGCAGGGCGCGTACCGCTGGTGCTGACTCCAGACGCGTTGGACAGGCCACTCGGCGAGGATGGCGACGACGGCGGACCAGCCACGGCGCTCGGGCTGGTCACAGAGCTGACGCTGGCGTGCTCTGATGGAGGCGCCGAAGCCGCGATGGGATCGCTGGGAGGCACGTTGCTGCCCATCGGCACCTCGCCATCGATGGCTCGCAGGGCGCTGCGAATGGCCTTGCGGCGCTGATCCATGCGCTGGCCAAGGACTTTTCTGAGCAGATTGGCAACCCCTGCACGAGGCACCACCACGCGCTCGGACTTCAGGAAGGCCTCGAGGGCGTCCTGCAACTGCAGCGCAGTGGCGTAGCGCTTGTCGAGATCCCGTTCCAGGGCCTTCATCACGATGCTCTCGAGGGCCTTCGGGTACTTGGGATCGAAGCTGCTTGGTGGGGGGATCTTGCCGGAAACCACCAAGTGCAAGGTCTCCGCATCGTGCTCGCCACGGAATAGCCGACGGCCCGTGGTCAATTCGAAGAGAACGATGCCCAAAGCAAACACGTCCGCGCGCCGGTCGGTTTTACGCGCCATCGCCTGCTCTGGCGACATGTAGCCAAACTTCCCCTTGAGCTGTCCGGCACTAGTAACTTCCGAAATCCGGCCCATGGCCCGCGCAACGCCAAAGTCCACGAGCTTGATGGCGCCATCGGCGCCGATCAGGATGTTGTGCGGGGATACGTCGCGGTGAACGACGTTCATCAATTGCCCCTGGTCGTCGCGAAGCTCGTGGGCGGCGTGCAGCCCGGAGGCCGCATCCGCGATGATGCGCACTCCCATCTCCCACGGTATGGGTCGTCGCTTGCCCGCCTCGGCAATGATGGCGTGGAGAGTGTCCCCCTCCACCCACTCCATGGACATGAACATCACTCCGCGGTCTTGACCAACCTCGTACACGTCCACGACGTTGGCGTGGCGTATCAGGCGCACGATGCGGCCCTCATCCAGGAACATCTTCACGAATTCCTGATCCCCAGCCAGGTCGCTCAAGATGGCTTTGACCGCAACCAACCGGTCTTGCTCCCGGGTCGGGCCCGGCTGGCGCGCCACCCACACCGTCGCCATGCCGCCCCGCCCAATGCGTAGCAATAGCTCGTACTGACCGAGACGCGTGCCGCGTTTCAGCTCCTCAGGGGGCGTAGAGAAATCGACTGACTGCACGGATGGAGCCCTAGCGCCGGCAACCGACCGGCGGAGCCAGCTTCCATCGTACCAGCCCTCAGCCGTATGCGCCCACTCTGCGCACCCAGGATTGCTTCGCACATTCGGCTACTTGACGCCCACAGGCCTACATTGTCCCCCTCGCGAGAGGGGGCATCCAACTAGCCGCGGTGTTGCTTTCGGAGCCAGATTCGGGCAAGGGCTACGCCCGATGCCGACATTGAAGGAACTGGCCGCCCAGGGGGACAAGCGTGGGGAAGTCGTCGAGGACGCATGCAGAGTCCTGGATTTGGAGGTCGGGGACAAATCCGGTGTGAGTGGCATCGCCATCAAGGGTGCCTACAAGCTCGTCAAAGGTGTGAAGCCCGGCTTCATTCCGGAGGTCGTGGACCACCTTCTGGACGACTTTTTGGACGCTCTGGACCCCTTGTATCAGGAGGCGAAGAACGAGGACGTCAAGCCCGGTGCCCATCTTCGAGCCAATGGCTCGCGGGTGGCCGACGCCCTGCTGGCGATCACGGACAAGCGCGCCGAAACCGCCCAGCGGGCCATGATCAAGAAGACCTACTTGAAGCTGCGCCCAACCGCGAAAAAGCACGTAGAAGCCGCTGCGCCGCGCCTTGGCGAGATGCTCGACCGCCACGTCCCATCCTGAGCCGGCCTACCCACCATCCGGCCGGCCGGGGCACCAAGGAAAGGTGACGCGAGACGCGGCAAGTGCTAGCCCTCAGCCCGAATAGTCTTAAGAAATGCCCGGCCCCGCCGTTATGGCGGGACCTCGCAGGCGCCCTGCTCTGAGGGGAAGTAGTCGCGCAAATTGCTCCGACCAATTCGCTCACGAGGTTTGAAGACGATACATGGCCAACGCAGAACGCCACGCTGCGGCCTCGAACAAGCAGGCCGCACAAGTCCTCCCCGGCGCCGTGGTTCGATTCGCGGGAGACTCCGGTGATGGCATGCAGGTCACGGGCTCGCAGTTCACCGTTGCCGCAGCGCTTGCCGGCAACGACCTAGCGACCTTCCCGGACTTCCCCGCAGAAATCCGCGCCCCTGCCGGCACTCTCTACGGCGTCAGCGGATTCCAAATCAACTTCGCCGCCAAGGACGTGTTCACGCCCGGGGATCGGCCCGACGTCCTCGTCGCGATGAACCCAGCAGCGCTGAAGACGAATCTCCCGGATCTGAAGCCCGGCGGCTTGCTGATCGTCAACACGAGCGCGTTCACGCCGCTGAATCTCAAGAAAGCGGGCTACGAGAAGAGCCCGCTCGATGATAACGGCTTGGACGGCTACTCCATCGTCGCCATCGACATCTCCAAAAGCACTCAGGCGGCAGTCGCGGAGTCCGGGCTGAATCGCAAGGAGGCGGATCGCTGCAAGAACTTCTGGACCCTGGGCCTGATGTTCTGGATCTACGGCCGGGACTTGACTCCCACCATCAAGTGGGTCGAGAGCAAGTTCAAGAAGCGCCCGGATGTCGTTCAGGCCAACATCGCAGCCTTGAAGGCCGGGCACGCCTACGGCGAAACCGCAGAGATTTCCCACTACCGCTATCAGGTCCCGGCGGCAGAGGTGGCCCCGGGCAAATATCGGAACATCGGTGGCAACATCGCTCTTGCCTGGGGATTCGTAGCCGCCGCGGAGCTGTCTCAACGCCCGATCGTGCTCGGAGCCTACCCAATCACCCCGGCCAGCGACGTGCTGCACGAACTGTCGCGGTACAAACACTTCGGCGTGACCACGATTCAAGCCGAAGACGAAATCGCGGCGGTCTGTCTCGCCATCGGCTCGAGCTACGCTGGGGCAATCGGCATCACCACGTCGAGCGGGCCAGGTATCGCGCTGAAGGGCGAAGCAATCGGGCTAGCGGTCTCGACGGAGTTGCCCCTGGTAGTCGTCAACATCCAGCGCGGTGGCCCGAGCACCGGCCTGCCCACCAAGACGGAACAAGCGGATCTGTTTCAAGCCATGTACGGCCGCAACGGCGAAGCACCCGTGTGTGTGCTCGCGGCATGCTCCCCTGGCGACTGTTTCTACGTCGCTCTGGAGGCGGTGAGAATCGCGGTCAAGTACATGACGCCGGTCATCGTTCTGACCGACGGCTACCTGGCCAACGGCGCGGAACCTTGGCTCATCCCGGACGTCTCCAAGCTACCCAAGATCCCGGTCAGTTTCCGCACCGACCCGAAGGGCTTTCAACCCTTCCTACGGGATGAAGAGACCTTGTCCCGTCCCTGGGCCATTCCCGGAACGCCCGAGCTGATGCACCGCATCGGTGGCATCGAGAAGAGCTACAAGACCGGCCACATCAGCTACGACCCGGAGAACCACGAGCTGATGTGCAAGACCCGCGCAGCCAAGATCGAGAGGATTGCCGACGACGCGCCCGAACTGAAGATCGAGGTCGGAGACGACAGCGGCAAGCTCCTGGTCTTGGGTTGGGGTTCCACCTACGGCTCGATTCGGGAAGCCGTTTCGCGCTGTCGCGCGCGCGGGCTATCCGTTTCTCACGCCCATCTGCGCTATCTCAACCCATTCCCAAAGAACCTAGGCGACATGCTGGGGCACTTCGAGCGGGTGCTCATTCCGGAGATGAACCTGGGCCAGCTGGTGAAGATCATTCGCTCCGAGTTCCTTGTTCCAGCTGAAAGCTACCCCAAGATCCAGGGCATGCCTTTCCGCATCGAAGAGATTGAAGAGCGCATCCTTCACACCATGGAGAGCTGAATCATGTCCAACGTCGTTGCCGCTCCCAAGCTCACGAAGAAAGACTTCGAGTCGGACCAAGACGTCCGCTGGTGTCCAGGCTGTGGGGACTATTCGATTCTAGCCATCGTGCAACGCATCATGCCCGAGCTCGGCTATCCCCGAGAACAAACGGTATTTGTCAGCGGCATCGGCTGCTCCAGCCGGTTCCCCTACTACATGAACACCTACGGGTTTCACACCATTCACGGGCGTGCGCCAGCCATCGCCATGGGCGTCAAGGCCGCGAATCCGGACTTGAACGTCTGGATCATCACCGGGGATGGCGATGGTTTGAGCATTGGTGGCAACCACCTGATGCACTGCTTGCGCCGCAACGCCGATGTGAACGTGATCATGTTCAACAATCGGATCTACGGCCTGACCAAGGGTCAGTACTCTCCCACGAGTGAGGCCGGCAAGGTCACGAAAAGCTCACCCACGGGCTCAGTGGACTTCCCCGTAGACCCGGCTACTTTCGCCATCGGCTGTTCGGCAAGCTTTGTCGCCCGCTCCATCGATGTGGACGCCCCACACTTGACGGAGATGCTGCGGCGCTGCGCCAAACACGATGGTGCCTCCTTCATCGAGGTGTACCAGAACTGCAACGTGTTCAACGACGGAGCGTTCGACGCTTTCCGTGAGAAAGTGAACCGCGCAGAGGCGACCATTCGCGTCGAGCATGGCGAGCCGCTTCTGTTTGGAAAAGAAAAAACCAAAGGCCTCGTGATCGATCCCCGCACTTTGGGCCTGAAGGTCGTGGAAGTGGGCGAGGGTGGAGCAAGCGAGTCCGACGTGCTGCTCCACGACCAGACCAACCCGACTCTCGCCTACATGCTCGCGCGCATGCCCTTCCCGGCGTTCCCCGTGGCCCTCGGTGTGCTCTATTCCGTGGACAAGCCCTCCTACGACGCCACCCTAGTCGAGCAGCGCCTCGCTTCCGAAAAGAAGAACGGCAAGGGCAGCTTGGAAGAGCTGCTCAACTCGGGGAACACCTGGTCGGTTCCATAGGCCATTTGTGCCGGGGCTTGGCTCCCCCCGTGTCGTTCCCCCAAGATCTCCGTCCAACCCGCCCGTGAGCGTAGCCCCCCTGCTGATGGCCTCGAAGAAACCCCGGTTGGTGAAAGCCTTCCGCTCGCCGAGGCCCCAGCGATCAAGACGTGATGAACCGTGAGCCGTGTGGACAGGCGCCAGCCGAAGGTCGACGCAGCTTATATGCATCATGCATATAAGTCTTAGAACCCCCCTTCCGACAGCAAAATCTGGGCAAACAGCGGGATTTGCACGCTACTTGGCCTTCGACGGCCGGCCAGCCATTTTTCGGCCTGGCGCTGCCCCCAGGCCTCTGATAAACCCCGCCCGCTATGTCAACACCCCAAGACCCGCGCACCCGACGCAAGCAGCGCAAGCGCCGCGCCAAGAAGAACATGCTCTGGGAGCTGAAGCGGGCAGAGCAGAACGCCGAAGACGCCAAGCCCAAAGGGCCCGCCAAGACCGCGACCTGATCGCCGGGATTCGCCTCTAGCGGTCCTTTGCCAGCTCGTCAACGCCGAGTGCGTTGACGGCCTCGACGGCGCTTTGGCCCGCATGAATGGCCGCCGTCAGGCGATTCAGGGTCGTGCTTGCGCCACCGAGGGCGCGCAGCCGCGCTTCCCATACATCCGACTCCAGTAGCCGCATGGCCCACCTGGCCGCCTTATGCGTCCGGCGGGACAGCAACTGCCCACGAGTCGCCAGCGCACTGCGATGCTCGTCCAGGGCCTGGGTCAGAGCGTCGATCCCAATGTCTTCCGTGGCGCTGAGCGACAGCACCGCCTCGGGATCGTGGGCTTTGTCTGCGACGCGAATTGCGGCCTTCAGTTCGGACACGGCCCGGGCTGCGACGTCCTTCAAGTCGGCCTTGTTGATCGCGAAGATGTCCGGGATCTCCACGATGCCGGATTTGATGAATTGGAGGACATCGCCGGACGCGGGTTGAATCACCAACACGACGGTGTCGGTCACATGCTCCACATCCGTCTCGCTCTGACCCACTCCCGTCGTCTCGACGAAGATCATGTCGTAGGCAGCGGTCAGCACATCGACGGCGGCGCCAGCGGCGCGGGAGAGGCCTCCGAGCTGACCGCCGCTGGCCATGCTCCTCACGAAGACTTCCGGATCTGCAGCATCCAGAACCATGCGCGCCCGATCGCCGAGCAGCGCGCCGCCGCTGCGCGGGCTACTCGGGTCAATCGCGATGACTCCCACACTTCGCCCGGCTGCGCGGTAGGACTGGACCAGGCGGTTGAGCAGCGAGCTCTTGCCCACACCCGGCGGACCCGTCACACCGACCCGATGGCCACGATCTCGCCCGACGCGGTGGAGCGCGGAAAGCAGCGCCAGGGCCCGAGGTCGTTGCTCCAAACGCGTGTCTTCGACCAGAGATAGCGCCCGAGCCACGCTGGACAGGTCTCGCGCAAGCACTCCTGCAGTCAACGCGTCCAGGCCCGGGCCCTCTGAGCTCACTGCTGTGCTCGCTGCACGACCGTCACGAGATCCTCGAGGATGCTCGCGATCTGGAAGTCCTTTGGTGTGTAGACCGCGGCGACGCCCGCGCTTTTCAGGGGCGGCACGTCGGCGTCGGGAATGATGCCGCCGACAACCAGTGGCACGGTTTGGGCGCCAACGCCTTCGAGGGCACGCAGAGTGTCGACCACGAGTTCCATATGGGAGCCGCTCAGAATGCTCAGACCGACCACGTGCGCACCTTCTTGCGCCGCCGCATGGGCGATGGCTTGGGGAGTCGTGCGAATACCCTCGTAGACGACTTCGAAGCCGGCGTCGCGAGCGCGTAAAGCGATTTGTTCGGCGCCGTTCGAGTGACCATCGAGCCCGGGCTTTCCGATCAAGAACTTGGGCCGGCGCCCCAGCGTCTGCGCCAACTCGGCAACCTTTTCGCGCAGGCTGGCGTAGCTCTGGCCCAACTCGGGCGTAACGGCACCCCCAACGCCGGTGGGTGCACGGAACTCGCCGAAGACGTCTCGCAGCGCTTGACCCCACTCGCCGGTCGTCACGCCGGCGCGGGCGGCGGCGATGGATGACACCACCAGGTTTTCACCCTTTTGGGCCGCCACGGACAACTCTTCCAATGCGCCGGCGACGGCTCCGGCGTCGCGAGCTTTTCGAAATCTCTCCAGGCGCTCCTGTTGTTCTGCTTCCGCCTGCGGATCCACGCGCAGGATCGACTCCGCGCCGCCTCCCGTCATCAGCGGATTGTCAGCCGTCTCCGTGTACTTGTTCACGCCCACGACAGTCTGCTCGCCGCGCTCGATGCGGGAGATCCGTGCCGCGTTCTTCGCCACCAAGGCTTCCTTGAGGTAGCCGCTCTCCACCGCCGCCACGGCCCCGCCTTTGGACAGCACCTGCTGCACCTCCGCCCAAGCAGCTTCGGCTATCTCGCCGGTTTTGGCTTCGATGACCTTGGAGCCGTCAAATAGGTCCGGGTATTCGAGAAGGTCGGTTTCGAAGGCCAGTATTTGCTGGGAGCGCAAAGACAATTGCTGATCCCATGGCCGGGGCAAACCCAAGGCTTCGTTCCAAGCCGGCAGCTGAATCGCCCGTGCGCGAGCACGCTTGCTCAGCGTCACTCCCAACATCTCAAGCACAATCCGTGTGATGTTGTTCTCCGGCTGCGCCTCGGTCAGGCCCAGAGAATTGACCTGCACGCCATAGCGGAAACGACGTGCCCGGTCGTCTTGGATCCCGTAGCGCTCCTTGCCAAGCCGATCCCAGAGCGCAGTGAAAGCACGGAGCTTGCAGGCTTCCTCGACGAAACGAATTCCCGAGTTGACGAAGAACGACAAGCGCCCGAAGACCCGCGTTAGAGCGTCGCCCTCCACTCCTCGGGCCCGCACCGTGTCGAGTACGGCGATAGCGGTCGACAGCGCGTAGGCCACTTCTTGCTCGGACGTCGCGCCAGCTTCCTGCAAGTGGTAGCTGCAGATGTTGATCGGGTTGAAGCCGGGGGCGTGCTCCACCGTGAACTGAATCAGATCCGCGGTGAGCTGCAGGCTCGGTTCCGGAGGAAAGACATAAGTACCCCGGGACAGATACTCTTTGATGATGTCGTTCTGGGTCGTTCCCCGCAGTGCCTTGACGTCCGCTCCCTGTTCCTGAGCGCAGGCGGCGTAAAGCGCGAACAGCCAGACCGCAGTGGCATTGATGGTCATCGACGTATTCATCTCGGCCAGAGAAAGGCCGTCGAAGAGCTCCTTCATGTCTCCGAGATGACATATCGGGACGCCGGTGCGGCCCACTTCGCCGCGAGCCAGAGGGTGGTCTGCGTCGTAGCCAGTCTGGGTCGGGAGGTCGAAGGCCACCGAGAGGCCGGTTTGGCCTCGGGCCAGGTTTTCCCGATACAGGGCATTCGACGCCGCTGGCGTGGAATGCCCGGAATAGGTACGCATGATCCAGGGTCGGTCGCGGTCTGTCACGGGCACATCCTTGCTCCCCGAGCTGCTCGGTGCAATCAAGAAGCGTGGACAAAAGTGGTCCTTATCGCCATCGACGCCAAGGGGCAGCTGACGGGCATCACCTCAACTGCCCAATGTGCCTCGAGCCCGTTCGGGGTGAGCCGCGTCAATGCCCCAGCTGCGGAACTCCCATCGCCACCCTGCGCTGCGGCCGCTGCTTTCACGTGAATCTACCGAGCGCTGGGATCTGCACGGGCTGTGGCCATGAGCTCGGGCTCGAGCCAATGAGTGAGACGGATCGCCTGCGCTGCCCGGACTGCAAGCTCAACTTTCATGCTTTCCGGGGGGATGACGGCCTGCTTAGGGATTGCGATGCCTGCGGCGGCCAATTCGTCGACCACGCCCTGCTCAAAGCGCTGCTCGAGCGACGCGAAGCCTACGGCACTCGCGCCCCACGCCCGCCGCGTTTCAACCCCTTGGACAACCCAGTTCGCTATGTCGCATGCCCCGTGTGCGATGACATCATGACTCGCCGTAACTTCGGTCGCTCCAGCGGCGTCATCGTCGATGTCTGCGGCAAGCACGGCACCTGGTTCGATTCCGGCGAGCTGCCTCGAGTCCTCGCCTTCGTCGAAGCCGGTGGCCTGGCCTACGCGCGCAAGCGCGAGGAAATAGAGGAGCGCGACAAAGCTGTCAGCGCCCGAGTCCGCGACGTCGAAAGGACCCTCGAACCGCTTCGAGCTCCCGGCAGTATCAACCGCTTCACCAACGCGCGCCGCAGCGTGGAGATGGCTGAAGCGGGCAGCGCGCTGCTGGACTTCGTAAGCGGCCTGATCCGCTGACGTGCCCCGCCCGGCTGATGTCCCAGTGCGGCCTGAGCCGCCGGGGCACCCTGGGCGCCCGGCTCGAGTCCCTGAGCAGCGCGATCCGCTGACGCGCCCTGGGCGCTCGGCTGGACTGCGTGAGCGACCTGATCCGCTGAAGGGGCTTGGACCGGGAGCGAGAAATTGCACCCGACCCCAAAAACCAGTGTCTGCGCAAACCCTACCAAGTGCTGTCGAGCTGGTGCAGGGCAGAGGAAACCGGCGCGTCGCTGCGCAGCTTCGACGGGCCTAGGGCATGGGGACTTCGTGGTCGGGTTGGGGAAAGAGGCGGAAGTCGGGTCCGAGCTGCTGCACGAAGAACCACACGTAGGAGCGGAGGAAGACGATGACCGGAAGCATGAACACGGTACCCACGAAGGGCAGGCTGGCGATGCAACACGTGAAGCAGGTCACGAGCACGGCTATCACGCCCGCCCCGACCGAGAGCCCGATCCGCAGCAAGTAGAAGGCTGCCACGGTGAGCCATTGGCCCGAGAGGGCCGAACGCACCCGGGCGGCAGCCGCGCGCCAGTCGGGGCCGTCAAGGTACATGGTCGGGAGTACGAAGTCCTCGAGTAGCGCGCCTAGCACGGAGATGGGAACACCCAGAAGCACAATGCCGAGGGAAACGACCACGCCGAGCACCGCGCGCCCTTCAAAGACCCCGGCTGCCAAGTCGTCCCACGCGATCCCGATGAAGGCGCCCGCCGCTGCCAAGATGATCACAAGTGTGATCAAGGCAAGCACGAGCCTGACCTTGAACAGGCTGTTACCTTCTTCCCGAAACCTGCGCCAGGGGTCTTCTACGAGGGTCCGGTTGTGCAGCACATTGTCGAGGAAGATGAACTTGCCCCGGCTGCTCACGAAGAGCAACGCGGCGGTGATGACTAGTGCGACCACCAAAACGACACCGCTGACGATCCCGATCACCGCAAGGTTGTCCCTCACGAAATCCGCCAGCTGAGAGAAGCCGCGGCCGCGCCCGCCACTGGTATCGGGTATGCTGAAGCTTCCTCCGCCGCCTTCCCCCAAATGCGCGATCCACGCCGAGAACCCCAGGGTGAGCCACTTGCTCACATTGAAAGGGAACAACACCCTCCGGGTATGCTCGTAGGCGCGCCTGAGGGGGGCCGTCAGATCCAGCCCGCTGGGCCGACCCGGCGGCTGCACCAGGTCTTCCGGGAGGCCGTGCACGCCACATCATTGCATGGGCCTCGACGGCCCATAAAGCTCGAAGCAGCGGGCTTTTACCGCCTGGCGAGTGCCCGATTCGCGGGGGACTCGACACTGGAGCCGTCGGTGCGCAAATTTGCTGTCCTAGCGATGTCTTCTCCTGACATGCCCAGCCCCCCCGACGAGGAACGCGACGGCGACCTAGCGGTCCAAGAGCGTCAACGCACCCGACGCGCGCCGCGTTACCACGTCGTCTTCCACAACGATGACTACACGACGATGGAGTTCGTCGTACACGTGTTGATGCAGTTCTTCCACCTCAGCGAGACCTCCGCCACCAAGGTCATGCTCGAGATCCATCACAAGGGCTACGGCGTCGTGGGCTCCTTCACCCGGGACGTCGCCGAGTCCAAGGCAGACCAAGTCATCGCCTACGCCAAAGAACATGGTCACCCTCTGCGGGTGACCGCCGAGCCAGCTGACGACGAAGACGAGGACGACAAATGAAAGTCAGTGCGGAAGTCGAGATCGCGTGCTCCCTGGCGCTCCGAGAAGCGCAGCGTCGGGGCCACGACATGATCACCGTGGAACACCTGCTCTACGCCCTGCTCCACGATGACGACACGGTCACCGTGGTGAAGAAGTCTGGTGGCAACGTGACCAAGCTCAAGGCGGCTCTAGAGAAGTTCCTGGACGAGGAGTTTCCGGCGGTACCTGAGGGGCTCAGTGCCAATCCCACACCCAGCCGTGGCTTTCAACGCGTGCTCCAGCGCGCCGCGATCCACGTCGAGTCGAGCGGTAAGGAGGAACTCAAAGGGCAGAACGTTTTGGTGGCGATCTTCGCGGAGGTCGACTCCCCTGCCCTGCAGCTCCTTGGGGAGCACGGGATCACCCGATACGACGTGGTGAGCTATATCTCCCATGGCGTGGAGAAAGGCGACGACGACGACGACCTCGAGGCGGAAACGGTAGGAGACGGCGAGGAAGGCGGGCAGCGCGAGCCGGAGCAGAGCCCCCTGGAGAAATTCGCGTCCAACCTGAACGAACGGGCCCGCGACGGTGAGATCGAGCCGCTGGTGGGCCGGGAGAAGGAAATCCGTCGAGCGATTCAGGTGCTAGCGCGAAAGAAGAAGAACAATCCTCTGTTCGTGGGCGACGCGGGTGTGGGCAAGACGGCCATCGTGGAAGGTCTTGCGCAGAAGATCGTTCAAGAGGAAGTACCCGACGCCATCAAGAACGCCGAAATCTATGCGCTGGACATGGGCTCCTTGGTTGCTGGTACCAAGTTCCGCGGTGACTTCGAGAGCCGGGTGAAGGCGGTCCTCAAAGCGCTCACGAAGATCGAAGGCGCCGTGTTGTTCGTCGATGAACTGCACACCGTCGTCGGCGCAGGTGCAGCGAGCGGGGGCACGTTGGACGCGGCCAACCTGCTAAAGCCGGCGCTGGCCAGCGGCAAGTTGCGCTGCATCGGAGCGACGACCTTTGAGGAGTACCGCAGTCACATGGAGCGGGATCGCGCCTTGGCACGCCGATTTCAGAAGATTGAAGTGCTCGAGCCCAGTGTGGACGAGACGGTGCTGATCCTCAAAGGGCTCAAGCCTCATTACGAGGAATTCCACGGCGTTAGCTACACCGACGAGTCCCTGGAGGCTGCGGCCAAGCTTGCGCAAAAGTACCTTCACGATCGCAAGCTGCCCGACAAGGCCATCGACCTGCTGGATGAAGGCGGTGCGGACGCCAAACTCGAGGACGGGCCGGGGGCTGAAGTGAGCGTCGAGCGGATCGAAGAAGTCGTCGCACGCATGGCGCAGATCCCTCCACGTCAGGTTTCCACGAACGACAAGACCGCTCTAAAAAACCTCGATCAAGACCTGAAGAAAGTCGTCTTCGGCCAAGACCGCGCAATGGAAGAGCTGGCCACGGCGGTGAAGCTCGCCCGGGCCGGGCTGCGTCCCCCGGACAAGCCCATCGGCTCCTACCTCTTCACGGGCCCCACGGGCGTCGGAAAAACCGAGGCTGCGCGCCAACTAGCCAAGACCCTCGGGGTCGAATTGGTGCGCTTCGATATGAGCGAATACCAGGAGCGACACACCGTCAGTCGCCTGATTGGTGCTCCCCCGGGCTACGTCGGCTTCGATCGTGGCGGCCTGTTGACCGAAGCCGTCGCCAAGACGCCCCACTGCGTCTTGCTCCTGGATGAAATCGAAAAGGCCCATCCAGACGTGTTCAACGTCCTGCTGCAGGTAATGGACCATGGAACTTTGACGGACAACAACGGCAAGAAGAGCGACTTCCGTCACGGCATCCTGATCATGACCAGCAATGTCGGAGCGGCGGATCTGGCGCGAAAGCCCGTGGGCTTCGGGGATCGCACCAGTGCGGGGCGGGATGACGTGGCGTTCAAGAACACCTTCAGTCCTGAGTTCCGCAACCGAATGGACGCTCGGATTTCCTTCGACGCCTTGACGCCAGCGGTAATGGGCAAGGTCGTCGACAAGTTCATTGTCGAGCTGGCCGACCAGTTGCAGGAGCGCGATGTCGTTCTGCGCCTTTCGGACAGCGCCCGGGAGTATCTGGCCGACAAAGGTTACGACAAAGACATGGGCGCGCGCCCTTTGTCCCGGTTGATCCAGGACGAGGTGAAGCGCCCCTTGGGCGATGAGATTTTGTTTGGTGAGCTCGAAGATGGCGGCGAGGTGACCGTCGACTACGCAGACGGCAAGATTCAATTCAAGACGAAGGTCGGCGCGACCACCTGACAGCCGCACCGCACTTCGCTGTCACGCCTCAACCGGCTTCAAGCACGACGGCGATGCCTTGACCGCCGCCAATGCAGGCACCACCGACCGCGATCTTCTTTTGCTGCTTGCGCAACGTGTAGATCAAGTTCGCCGTGATCCGGGCTCCACTCGCTCCTAGCGGGTGACCCAGGGCGATCGCTCCGCCGTTGACGTTGGTCTTGTCGTCAGGCAAGCCCAGCTCCTTCTGGACTGCCAAGAACTGGGGTGCGAACGCCTCGTTGACGTCGAAGAGATCGACAGCATCCAGAGCAATTCCAGTTCGATCCAAGGCCGACCGAATCGCCGGTGCTGGGCCGATGCCCATCAACGTCGGCTCTACTCCCGCAACGCCCCAGCCAACCAGCTTGGCCAGGGGCTTCAGTCCGCGGCTCTTGGCCCAGGTCGCGTCTGTGACGACGAGAGCTGCCGCGCCGTCACTGATGCCCGAGGCATTGCCCGCGGTGACGATGCCGTCCTTCTTGAACACCGGGGGCAACTTGGCCAGACCTTCCATAGTGGCGTCCGGTCGCGGATGCTCGTCTCGGTCCAGGTTGATGGTCTTTCGCCCAGCCTTGACTTCCATCGGCGCAATCTCGTCGGCGAAACCGCCGCTCTCTTGGGCTGCCGCCCAGCGTTTCTGGCTCTGCAATGCGAAGCTGTCGGCCTGCTCTCGGGTGATGCCGTATTTTTCGGCGAGGTTCTCGGCGGTAATCGCCATCGGCGTGTTCGAGTAGCTATCCGTCAAGGCCTCCCACAAGGAGTCGACGAGCTTTGGAGGCCGACCGAATTTCGCACCGTCGCGCAGCCCGAACATCACATGGGGCGCCATGCTCATGTTCTCCGTGCCGGCGGCGAGTACGGCGTTGGCCTCGCCGAGCAGGATCTGCTCTGCCGCCGTGAGCACGGCCTGGAAACCAGAGCCACAGAGCCGGTTCAGAGTCAGCGCGGGCACCTCCACGGGCGTTCCTGCCTTGAGCCCGACGTGTCGAGCGCCGTAGAGCGCGTCTGCGCTGGTCTGCTGCACGTTGCCGAGCACGACATGACCCAGATCGCTCCCCTCCAACTTCGCCTGGCTGAGCGCCGCTTTGGATGCGTGCACGGCCAAGTCGATGGCCGTGACGTTCTTCAGGGCGCCCGATAGGGTCCCGAAGGGAGTGCGTTTCGCCGAGACAATCCAGATTTCTTTGTCGAGTTTCTTCATCGCTTCGTCCTCCTCGAGGTCGGGACGCGCACCCTAGCGCGCTTGGGGACCTTGGGTATGCGCTGGGTCAGCAATGCCCCACCTGTGCCCTGTCGGGCACGGCGGAATGACCCTGAAATGGCACACTCCCCGTGGCACAAACTCGGTTTTCATGGGACTTTGTCGAACCAAACCCCTGGCATACGTCTTGCTTGTGCGGGCGACATGTTGCTAGTTCAGCCAAAGAAGTTGGTGAAGGACCTCATGATCGGTTTCGGCATCGGTCTAGTGGTGATGCTGGGACTCAACTACAGCGCGAGCGGGATGGTCGGCAAGACGACCGCCGCGAGCACGTCAGCGCAGTAACGGCGGGCGCTAGCATCTGAACGGGCATACATCTGCCCACCCTTGGACGCCCGGGGCGTCACTACTTCAGGGTCTTGTGCCCGCGCTCAGTCGCGTTGACGAGGATCGACATGTTCCCGTTGGGGTGCTTGTTGTCCCTCATCAACTGATGAGACGTGCCCGTCTCATGGAACGGAAAGACCTGGGACATGCAAGGGTCGACCTTGCCATCGATGACCAAGTCGTTGATGCCCTTGGCTTGGTCGTCATTGGCGAAATGGGAACCTTGCAGCCGCTTCTGGCGCATCCAGTGATAGCGCAGATCCAGGGTCGCGTTGTAGCCGGTGGTGCCGGCGCAAACCACAACCATGCCACCGGTGTCGCAAACGAAAATGGACGTCGGAATGGTCGCCTCGCCGGGGTGCTCGAAGACGATCTGGGGATTGCGCTTTTCGCCTAGTGCCTCCCAAAACGCACGCCCGAAGGCCTTGGCCTGGCCGACCCATTCGGCATAGCCGGCGTCGTCCTTCCAGTGCGGCAGCATGCCCCAGTGGTGAAAGTCTTTTCGGTTCATGACGCCCACGGCGCCCAGCTTTTTGCAGTACTCCACCTTGTCGTCGCTGCTCACGATCGCGACCGCTTTGCCGCCCGCGGCAGCCACGATTTGAATTGCCATGCAACCGAGCCCACCCGCGCCACCCCAAATCAGAACCGCATCGCCTTCGGCGATGGTGTTGCCGGCCCAGCCGTGGAGCATGCGGTAGGCGGTGGCTCCCACCAGCATGTATGCAGCGGACTCCTCCCATGAAAGGTGCGGCGGCTTGGGCAAACACTGATGCGCTTGCACTTTGGTGAATTGGGCAAAACTGCCGAAATTGGTCTCGTACCCCCAAATACGTTGAGACGACGCCAGCATGGGATCCTTCCCGCTAGCTACGTGAGGATCATCGGACTTCCAGTGCCCACAGTGCACGACTACTTCGTCGCCGACCTTCAGGTTCGTGACCTTGTCTCCGACCTTCCACACCACGCCGCTCGCATCTGAGCCGCCAATGTGGAAGTCCTCTTTCTCGCCCTGCTTCTGGCGTGTTTTGATGACGTCGATCGGCAGCCCTAGGCCAGCCCAAACGTTGTTGTAGTTGACCCCCGCAGCCATGACGTAGACGAGCACGTCCTCGGGTCCGATTTCGGGAACCGTCAGCTCCTCTTGCTTGAAAGCGTCTCTAGGTTCGCCAAATCGCTCCTTGCGTATCACCTGCGCGAGCATGCGTTCGGGTACATGACCGAGGGGCGGAACCTCACCGAGCGGGTACAAACTCTTGGACATCGCGAAGTGAATCCTAGTGCGCGATGCGCCAAACTTCGAGGGTCAAAAGTCCGCAGAAGTTGCGCGCCTGTGAGGCATTGACGAGGCCCGGGGGCCGGGCCTATGGACCTGCAGGACTTTGCCCCAACTACGCGCCGCCGGGGCCGGAATCCGCGCGCGGCGCCCATTCCCTCGGAGGGCTCGCTGTGACTGAAGTTGCTTCCGATCCGCCCGTCATCGATGGCGCGCAGGACCTGTCCACGCCGCTGAAGAGCTTGGAGGAACTGTATCGCCGCGCGCAGCTGCACGTGCTCGAGCGCGTACGCGATGGCGATCGCGTCTCGTCCAAGAAGCTGGACAAGCATCAGCTCGCCGCTCACGGATTGGCGTACCTCGCCACGGAACTCGAGGCGGTCCGCCAGTTGAGCCATTGGCTCGAAGCACTGGCGTCCAGACAGCGTTTGACTGAATTGGAACGGCGCCTCGCCGGCGTGTACGTCGGCGAGTTGGTGCGCTGCCTACCGGGCGGCGTCGACCTCGGCCCTTGTGAATCTATCGCGTTGCAGGATCTCGGACTCAGCGACGAGGACGTACACGCGACGGTGCGTTCCGAAGCCGTGCAACGTTTCGCCGACGCTTTCGCTAGCGGTGAATGTGTATGCGCGCTGGCGCGCCTATCCGAGGAGACGTCCAGTTTCGGCGACGTGCTTTTGGACGACGAGACCCTGGACGCCGTGCGGACGGAGTTCCGGCGCTTCGCAGACAGTGAGGTCGTCGGCATCGCTCAAGAGGTTCACAGCCAAGACCAACTGATTCCCTTGTCCTTGCTGGAAAAGATGAGTCAGCTGGGTGTGTTTGGACTGACCATCCCCGAGGAATACGGCGGCATGGGCATGGGCAAGGTGGCCATGTGCGTGGTGACCGAAGAGCTGTCCCGGGGCTACATTGGAGTCGGCTCCCTGGGCACGCGAGCGGAAATCGCCGCGGAGCTCATCTTGATCGGAGGCACTGACGAGCAGAAACAGCGGGTGTTGCCTCGCATCGCCGCCGGAGAGGTGTTGCCCACGGCGGTGTTCACGGAGCCCAACTTCGGATCCGACCTCGCCCACATCAAATCCCGCGGGGAAAAGCAGTCCGGCGGTGGCTGGAAGATCTTCGGACAGAAGACCTGGATCACCCATGCAACGCGAGCTGACCTGATGACGTTGCTGGTGCGCACCAATCCGGATGAACCCGGCTACTCCGGCCTCAGCATGTTCCTGGCGGAGAAGAGCCGCGGCAGCGAAGAGGATCCGGAGCAGCAGGGCTTCCCGGACCCGGGCATCACCGGCACCGAGATCAAGGTGCTCGGCTACCGCGGAATGAAGGAGTTCGAGATCTCCTTCGACGGCTTCGAGGTGGCAGAAGGTGGCCTGCTGGGTGGCTTGGAAGGCAAAGGCTTCAAGCAACTCATGGCGACTTTTGAAAGCGCGCGGATCCAGACCGCGGCCCGGGGCGTCGGCATTGCTCAAGCCGCGCTGGAAGAAGCTCGAAAGTACGCGCAAGAGCGCATCCAATTCGGCAAACCCATTTTCTCATTTCCGCGGGTGCAGCGAAAAATCGGACGCATCATCGCTCGCACCATGGCGTCGCGACAGCTCGCGTACTTCGCAGCCCGCGAAAAGGACAAGGGGACCCGCTGCGATCTGGAAGCCGGAATGGCCAAGCTCTTGGGAACCCGTGCCGCCTGGGAAGCCGCGGATGCATGCGTGCAGGTGCATGGCGGCAACGGCTACGCGGTGGAGTATGTCGCAAGCCGCTTGCTGGTCGACGCACGAGTATTGAGCATTTTCGAAGGCGCCAACGAGATCCAAGCGCACGTCATTGCACGACGCCTGCTGGATCAAGCGCTGACCAAGAAGGAGAAATCATGAGCGGAGTGCGCACTCATTCCTACGGCAGAATGTTGGATGACTTCCAGGTCGGGGACGTCTACCAACACCCGTGGGAAGTCACCGTGGACGAGGGCATGATGGCTCTTTTTGCGGCGTCCTTTCAGGACGCCATCCCGACCTTTGCGAGTCGGGAGTATGCCAAGCACCTGGGCTTTCGGGATCGCCCCGTGCACCCGGTCATCCTATTGAACCTGGGCTTGTCATTCAGCGTGCACGACGTTTCCGAGCAAGCCATTGCGCACTTGGCATACATCGACGTCCGATTCCCGGAAGCCTGCTATGCCGGAGACACCGTCCACGCTTCCAGCGAAGTGCTCGGTGCCAAACCCTCTTCAAAAGGCAATCGTGGCGTAGTGGAAGTGCGCACCTTGCTCGAGAATCAAGACGGGACGGTCGTCTGCCGCTTCGACCGCAAAGCTCTAGTGCGAGCAGGCAACGTCGAGGGGCGACCGAAAAATGCACACCCAGCCATCCCGCAGGTGAGCGACCCCGCGGGCGCGCTGCCGGGGCCCCTGAGGGACAAGGTTGCGCCGATGGCGCATCGTCGGGGCTTCTCGGGCTTTTACGAGGACTTCGACGTCGGAGATGTCTTCTTTCACGGTGTTGGCAAGACCGTGGGCGACTCGGAGCATATGCAGCTGACTCAGCTGTGCCGAAACAGCCACCCGATTCACTTCGACGAGGTCTACTGCAAGGACAACTCTTTCGCGAAGACCCGCGTCGTATACGGCGGGTTGGTGCTGTCTTGGGTTCTAGCCCTCACGAGTCGAGACCTGGGTGGCAACGCCGTGTGGGATCTGGGCCTAGACCAGGGTGCCCACCCCAACGGCGTCGTCGCTGGTGACACGCTCTACGCGTCCAGCCGGATTGTGAGCAAGGAGGATGCTGGCAATGGCGCGGGGGTCGTGACCCTGCGCATCGTGGGCACGAAGAACGCGACCGGTGAGTCCTTGTTTTTGTCGCCCGGCGGGCTGTTCACGCCTGAGCTGAAGAAGGGGGACGCCAGGATTCCAGCCAAAGTGGTCGAGATCACCCGCAAGCTGCTCGTGCGCAAGCGGCCTACCTAGGTCCGCCTTCATGGCCACATTTCTGCGCAAAAAGGCGCTCTGGGGGGCAAAGCTGGGTAGACTGAACGCACATGCCTCACTGGATGGTGCGCAGCCTGGGCGGCGAGCCCGAAGGCCCGTACTCGACGGAGCAGATCATCGCCGCCGTGGACGAGGGCGACGTGGGCGTGGAAATCGAGGTGACGCCGCAGGGTGAGGACAAGTGGCTGCCCATCGAGATGGTGCCTGAATTCGCCGACCTCGCCTTCTTCGATGGCGAGACCAACATCGTGGACTCTCCGTGGTTTGCAGCTCTGGCGCGTCGCGGAGGCGTGACCCCGCCGGCCAAAGCGTCGGAGCCGAACATGAACGCCGTGGAGGTCACTCAGGCGCTCCCTACGGACGACTCGGGCGCCCGACCGGCCGCAGGAACACCCGAGACGGGCCCCGGGGCCGAGCCCTACGAAGAGGAGGAGGTCGCCACCAAAGTCGTCGCATCACCGGCTGAGCTGGCGATGAAGCTCGATGTCGCATCCCAGTCTCAAGCTGGGGGCTCGGACAGCGACGAAACCCTCGATGACGACGTGACCAAGGCCCCTGTCCCACCCGGCGATTCGATGAGTGGCTCCTTCGAGGCGATGCCGCCCAGCAGCGCCCAGCCGGGCGATCTATACGACGACTTCGACGAGACGATGACTCGCGTGGCCGTGAAGCTCGATCCGAAACCAGCTAGCGCTCAGCCAGCACCACCATCACCCGGCGGAGGCGGCGTGTTGCCGACCCTGACCATGAATCGGGACTACTTGCCGGCCACCGTGAATCGGCCCGTGGCCGAACCGCCCCCTCCAGCGTCCCAACAGCACGGCGCTCAGTTCCCCATTGCCCCAACCGTCGACGCGCCAGCCCGGCCACCCGAGCTACCCGCTCAGCCCTATTCGCACAACCAGGTCCAAAGCTCCTACCCGCCGCTCCCCCAGCCCCAAAGCGGACCTCCGGATCCATCACAACCGCCGGCCTACGATCCGATGCAGTATCCCGCCGGGCAGCAGGGCTATCCCTACGAGCAGCCCGAGCCCGAAGGCGAGACGGGCATCAAAGCGCTCATCGTCTTGATCGTCATTTTGGCGATGGCGCTCACCGTCGTCCTCGTGTTGCTCGTCAGTCAACCATGAACCCCACGTCCCCAGCGGCCGCACGCTGGAAGTTCTGGATCGACCGCGGAGGCACCTTCACGGATTGCATCGGTGTCGAACCGGGCACGGACAAGACGCGGATCACCAAGGTTCTTTCGTCGGATCTCGCCCCCATTATCGGTATCCGAACTTTGCTCGGCCTCGGCACCGATGACGCCATTCCTTCCTGTGATATCCGGCTCGGCACGACCGTGGCGACCAACGCCTTGCTACAGCGCCGCGGTGCCGCATGCGGTCTACTGCTGACCGAGGGCTTCGAAGATCTGCTCTTGATTGGCACTCAGGCCAGGCCTGAGCTGTTCGGTCTGGACATTCAGAAGCCCGCGGCCCTGTATAGCGCCGTGGCAGGTGTCAGTGCTCGCTTGGACGCCAGCGGTCGCAGCCTGCGCCCCGTGAATGAGGCGGCCGTCGAAACGCGACTGGTCGAATGGCTCGCACTAGGCATCCGCAGCGTCGCCGTGAGCCTGCTGCATGCAGTGGTCAACGCCGAGCACGAACGTCGGATCGGGAAAATCGCTCGCGATCTCGGCTTTGCTCATGTAGCGCTTTCTCACGAAATTTCCAATGAACTCGGGTACTTGGAACGCAGCAGCACTTGCGTTTTGGACGCAGCGCTCACGCCCATCTGCAAGGCCCACGTCGACGCGCTCCGGGCACAGCTGAGCGCCGATTCCACCCTGCGCGTCATGCAGTCGAGCGGCGGGCTGGTCGGTCCGAGTCGCTTTCGTGGCCCCAGTGCGGTGCTATCAGGCCCTGCCGGGGGAGTGGTGGCGCTGGCACATCTCGTCAACACCGCCGGGCTCGGCCCGAGCCTCGGCTTCGACATGGGCGGCACGTCCACGGACGTTTCGCGCTTCGCCGATCACTACGAAACCGATTACGAAACCGAAGTCGCCGGGGTTGCCATTCGAGCGCCCCTTCTACGAATCGAAACTGTTGCGGCAGGAGGCGGGTCGATCTGCCGTGAAGACATCAGTCGGCTGTGCGTAGGACCCGAGAGCGCAGGAGCGACGCCGGGGCCGCTCTGCTATGGCGACCCCACGGCTGAAGACTTGACGCTCACAGACATCAATCTCGTACTCGGCCGCCTGCTGCCCAATCGGTTCCCCTTCCCCCTCGACCCCGGGCGGGCCGAGCAGGCGCTGCGAAAAATGAGTTCCGGGACCTCTCGTTCGATTCATGACCTGGCCGAAGGTTTCTTTCACGTCGCCAACGCCAACATGGCCGAAGCGCTGCGCAAGGTCAGCGCCCTGAGGGGGCACGACCCCCGCAACCATAGTCTCGTGGTCTTCGGTGGCGCCGGAGGGCAGCACGCTTGCGCTCTGGCTCGGCGTCTCGGGATCCGCCAGGTCGTCTTCCACCCCTGGGCCGGGGTGCTGTCCGCCTGCGGCTTGGGGCTGTCGGATGTCGTGAGCCACGCAGAAGCCGACGCAGCCGCGCAGCCGCTGGATGCCGAAACCTTGATAGACTTGGAACCCAGCTTCCGAGCCCTCGAAGCCAAGGTACGCGCCGAGCTGATTGCCGACGGCGCGCGCGAGGAAGAATGCGCGGTGCAACGGATCTTCGACCTCCGCTACGTAGGCTCGGAGCACGCTTTGACCGTTAGCGCTGGCGCACTGCCTGAGCTGGCAGGACGGTTCCACGCAGATCACGAGCAGGCGTTCGGCTTCGCCCGCCGAGACTCGCCCGTTGAGGTGATAACCATTCGCGTGCGCGGCCGCTACTCGGGCAGTGCTTCGGTGGTACCAACCACCGAAGCACCGCCCGATGCCACTCGAAAGCGCCAGACGGCACGGCTGTACTGCGAGGGGCGCTGGCTGGAAGAGGTTCCCGTCTACGACCGGGAGGCGCTCGCGATAGGGCAACCCTTCAGCGGACCTGTGATCATTGCGGAGGCCACTGCCACTTTGGTCGTCGAGCCCGGATTCAGCCTCGAGCTCCGGAGCGATGGGCTCCTGGTGGCCGAGGACCAGGCAGATTCTACCCAGACCGCACCGGAGCTGCACGGCAAGCGCGACGTATCCCTGCGAGATCCCGTGCTTCTCGAGATATTTGGCAACGCCTTCATGAGCATTGCCGAACAGATGGGGGAGTCCCTCCGACGCACTGCCCACAGCACCAACATCGTGGATCGGCGAGACTACTCCTGCGCTGTATTCGACCGGGAGGGTCGACTCGTCGCCAATGCTCCCCACATCCCGGTGCACCTAGGGGCCATGGGCGAAACGGTGCAGAGCCTCCTCCGCCTGCATCCCCGCATTCAGCCTGGGACTGCGTACATCAGCAACGACCCTGCGTTGGGCGGCTCGCACCTTCCAGACATCACCGTCGTGACACCCGTTTTCGGCGCCTCAGGGAAGCTGAGTTTCTTCACCGCCAGCCGCGGCCACCACGCCGACGTGGGCGGGTCCAGCCCGGGATCCATGCCTCCAGCCTCCACGAAGCTCGCAGAAGAGGGAGTCGTCTTCAGCGGGCTGCCCGCCGTGCGCGAGGGCGAGTTTGACGAGGAAGCGGTGCGCAAGGTTCTGACCGGAGGCCCATTTCCGGCGCGTAATCCCAACACCAACATTGCGGATCTGAAAGCCCAACTCGCCGCCAACCAACGGGGCGCAGCACTTCTCGGCGAACTGAGTCAGACCTACGGGTCCGAGATCGTCTTCGCGTACATGAATCACGTTCGCGACGATGCGGCCGAACGTGTCCGTCGCGAAATCTCGCATATGCCGTCCGTGGCGCGCAGCTTTAGGGACCGCCTAGACGACGGCGCCATCGTTAGCGTCAGCCTCGAGACCCGAGGCGATCGACTACGCGTCGATTTCTCGGGAACAGCGCCAGCGCATGCCGGCAACTTCAACGCGCCTCGGGCTGTCACGATCGCGGCAGTGATTTACTTCCTGCGGACTCTGGTCGGACACCGCATTCCCCTCAACAGCGGCTGCCTCGAGCCCGTAGATATCCACATTCCCGCCGGTTCATTGCTGGACCCACCGTCGGGCTCCGCCGTCGCTGCTGGCAACGTGGAAACCTCTCAACGAATCGTAGATGTTCTGCTGGGTGCCGCAGAGCTCTGCGCGGCGAGCCAAGGCACAATGAACAACGTCACCCTGGGCAACGATCGTTTTGCCTACTATGAGACGATTGCTGGGGGTGCCGGCGCCGGGGAAAACCACGGAGGTGCTTCGGGGGTGCACACGCATATGACCAATACGCGGATCACGGATCCGGAGGTTCTAGAGACCCGGTTCCCCTTGCGCCTACTACGCTTCTGTCTGCGTCGAGGTTCTGGGGGAGCAGGCCGCCAGAGCGGCGGCGACGGAGTGATTCGAGAGCTGGTCTTGCTGGAGGACATGCAAGGTGCCGTGATCGCCGAAAGGCGAAAAACGAGACCTTTTGGGCTGCGCGGCGGCGCCCCGGGAGCAGCTGGCAAAAGCAGCCTAGACGGCGTACTCCTGGCGGGCAGCGAGGGGTTTGTCGCTCGGGCAGGTAGCCACTTGTGCATCGAGACCCCCGGGGGAGGGGGTTTCGGCGCTCCGGGCGGCTGACGTGATCCCAGTCGGCCTTGGGGCCACCCGCCAGCAAGGCTAGGCTTGCGGGGCATGCAGGTCTCTCTTTCAGCAGTAACCAAATCCTTCACGGGGAGAGACGGCAAGCACACGGCCTTGGCCGAGGTCAACCTCGACATCGACAGCGGTCGGTTCGTCTGCCTGGTCGGGCCGTCCGGCTGCGGCAAGACGACCTTGCTCAACCTCATCGCCGGCTTCGAGCGGCCGGACAGTGGCCAAGTACTCATCGACGGGCAGCCCATCCTCGGCCCGGGTCCAGATCGTGTCGTGTTGTTCCAGGACCCTGCGCTCTTTCCTTGGCTCAGTGTGGAAGACAACGTCGCGTTTCCCCTCGAACAGCTCGATGTTTCGACCGAAGAGCGGCACAGGCGGGTCGAGGACGCACTGAGACTGGTACACCTATACCGCTTCCGCAGTTCGCAGCCCCACGAGCTGTCCGGCGGCATGCGAGCACGCACGGCCATCGCCCGGGCACTGGTCATGGAGCCAAAGGTCATGTTGATGGACGAGCCCTTTGCCGCCCTGGACGCCCACACGCGCGAGCTTCTGCAGCAAGAGGTCGAAAGCGCATGGCGGCGTACCGGGGCGACCATCATCTTCATCACCCACGACAACCGCGAGGCCGTTCGGCTGGCGACGGACGTCGTGGTAATGGGCACCCGACCGGGGCGAATCAAGCTGCGATTGGACGTCGAGGCCGACTTGCCCCGCCCGAGGGATCCCCACGATCGCAATCTATCCCTGCTGGTCACCAAGGTGGCTCGCGAACTGCAGGTCGAGATCGAAAAGATTGCCCGCGAGGAAAGCGACGACCGTCCGGCCCCCCAAAGGCCGCTAGCCAAACGCGGCCCGGAGTTCGGGCGTGACATTTGAGCGCTTGGTCCTCGCTATTGGCGTTGCTCTCAGCGGCGCGGCGTGTAACTCATCTCCCAGCCCCCAGCACGACTCGGCAGCACCATCCGTCGCACCCGACACGGCACGGTCCCTGAGCGTCCAACTTCGCCAGGCCTTGCTCGCCCGGAGCAGCGGTCTGCTGGCGCCTTTGGTTGCGACAGCCGCGGACGTTCACATAGAAACCCGAGATACCTTGGTCGAAACCGATGAGCGTGAGTTCGCGGTCCTGAAGTCTCGTGACGCTTCCAAGAGATGGTTGAGCCAACTGAAGAAGGAGCTGGACTGCGTAGGCGCGAGTTGTCGCTATCCGGGAGGACTACGAGTACCGGAACTGAGTCAATGCGCCGGTGACTGTTGTCGTGCCGACCTGTCCGCAGGCCTCGAGCGCGGAACCCTCTATCTGAAGCGCGCGTGTTTTGCTGCACGCGAGAATTCCGAACGGCGGTTGAGTCAAATCGTTTTCGTGATCGCTAGGGCGCCGGTGCCTTAGTGGAGCCGCCATCCGGCCCCCCAGCATCCGCACCTCCACCCGCTGCCCCACCTGCCCCGGTGTCGGACTTCAAAACGTTCTTCAGATCCAACGCCAACGCGCAGCTCATGGCCTGGCGCTGCTGGGCATTGACCGTTTCGGCGCGGGTCACGACTTGTTTGCCAACTGGAACGACGCGCCCTTCCGCCCGGCGGCGCAACTTCAGGAGTTGTCTACCACTCGCCAGTTCCCACACGCCTACGCGGACGAAATGTGGCACCCGCTGGACGCGTTCCTCCTCGCTCTCATAGCCGCCGGCGTCCTGATCCACGTTCGTTTCGGGCAGCCCGGTGGGAGGATCCTCGTCTAAAACCAACACGAAGTTCTTCGCGCGGACCAGGATCTTCGCCGCGATGGGCACGTCTTCCTGAGTCACTCGATCCAGATCCCGCTCGTACGCGAGGACCGCCAGTTCACTCTCGGCCTGGTGCAGCTCATCTGTCCAAGCGCTAGACAGCACCCGCAACGAACGGTAGGCCAACCGCATGTTGAACGGCTCCGGAGGGGGCCCGCAGTGGTCGTATTCGTTGCAGAGTTCCCCCGACGCACAATCCGCAGAGGATTGGCAGGCCTTGCCCACCACCGGGCTCTGTACCTTGTCTCGGATGAAAAAGCAGGACGTGAAACCGTCGTGCAAGGAGCGCACTGCCGCTTTGCGAATGGCCTCGGGGCTCTGCGCGTTTTCCTGGCGCAAACGCAAGTACACACTCGGCGCCTTGGCCAACGCTCGATAGCTGGTCCCGTCAGCAATCTCGTTCTTTACCGCGCCCTTGGACAAGGACTGCGCGAAGCTCTCTACCTGGTCGCGCAGGGGCAGCAGCTTCACGCCAACCGTCTTTGCCATGGCGCGCTGCTTTGCCATCACGGCGCTCTTCTGCCCCTCGAGCTTGCCCTGGGCGAACTTCCAGTACACTACCGACATCACGCCGAGGGCCAAAAATGCCCACAGCCAGAATTGCGGGGGCATAGCCCGTACCCGCACCTTGCCCCCGACGATCGCGCGCCGACGCTCGGCGCGCGCGTCAGCTAGGGACGGAAGGCCTCGGGGTTTTTCTTCGCGACGACGCGCCACAGGGACGCCTCACCTTTCGCTCGGCCGGTACGCCCAGCGCGCCCGCGGCATGCGCCTGGACCGACCGACAGCGCGGCGGCTCACTCGTGGCCGCCGCCACCTTCTTTTCCGAGCCGCCCAACCATGAAACTGATGTTGGGATACCCGGCGAAAGCCGCAGTCTGAAACACGCTCTTAACGACCAGGGCTGGAACGCGGCGGTCGACCTGGAGGATCGCCACGCCGGGGAACGGTCGGCCTGGGTTGATCTGCTTCCAGAGGTCCCGCTTGTTCTTCAGCATGTTGAAGAGCTCATCCACACGCTGAAGCCGGTTGGCCTCCTCAATCGCGCGGGTGTTGCCGGCGGGCACGCCGTCCACGAGGATCTGGGTTCCGGTGATGGCCACCATGGGCGCCTCCACCATGTCCATGACGTTCTCGGCCTTGGGTAGCTTGACGTTCTTGTCGATCGGCAGTTCCCCGGTGGCCGAGAAGCTGGCCAACAGGAACAGTACGATGCAGAGCAAAAAGTCGATGAACGGGATCAGGGGGATCTCTTGGTTCACCGCGCGGGTGCCGCCACCTGACACCTTGTTCCGCACGAACCCCAGTGGGATGTGGTGCAGGAGCCGACGTCCGGGGACGCTAATTGGTTGGTGAAACCTGTGTAGGGGTTTGTCAGACATGGCTCTTTCAGTTCACCGCAAAGGTAACGTTGAACGCGGGGACCTTCTCCGTCTTGCCACCGCCGCTAGGAGCGAAATCCCGCTGCGGTTTGTAGATGGCGTCGATCACCGCGATGACGTCGGAGAACGGCGTGGTGTTGTCGGTGTGAAGCACCGCCTGATCAAACTTCTTGTCAGTGGCCGCTCGGTGGCTGCCGTTGGCGGTCCATTCGGTTTCGATCTTCTTGGCCAGGTCGGGATACTGAGTGTCTTCACCCGCCTTCACCGGCTTGCGCTCAACATCGATGGTGTTGACGACCGTGCTACCCTCTTTCCAGACCAGCTGGAACTTCCGCTCTCCACGCATCTCGACGTGCAGCTGCTTTTCCTTCTCACGCTTCTGGATCTCGTCCTCGGGACGGGGAGGACCAGGAACACGAGCGTCTGCGTTGATGCGCGCCATCTGCGACCACACGGCCGTGACCAGCAGGAACGCCACCAAACACAAGAGAAAGTCGATGAACGGGATCAGGGGAATTTCGTGATTGGTGGCGCGTTTTCCTCCATGCCCGCCGCCTGCGTCGATTCCAGCCATCTTGTCTTCCTATAGCTCTCGGATAGTTGAACTCGGGCCCCCCGAAATCATTCCGGGAAGCCCGAATCGGGTGCCTCAGGCTGCCTGCTCCAACCCCTGTAGGCTGACCTTCTGACGGTTAGCCACCACGAGGTTCAGCACCTGAACGCTGGCTTCGTTGATGTCGTCTTCCAGCGACTGCGTCTTGCCGTTCAAGAACGCGAAACCGACCAGCGCGACGATAGCCGCCAGCAAGCCGAAGGCGGTGCAGTTCATTGCCTCGGAAATTCCTTCAGCAAGAATGCGGGCCTTTTGGCTCGGGTCGATGCTCTCACCACCGACCGCGCCGAACGCCTTGATCAACCCAATGATTGTTCCGAAGAGACCGGACAGCATCGCGAGGTTCGCAAACAGAGCCAGGTACCCGGTTCGCTTGTTGATTCGAGGCATTTCGCGAAGTGCAGCTTCGTCCATCGCCGCCTGCACTTCCTCGTCTGGCCGATTGACCTTGACGAGACCCGCCTGAACGATACGCGCCAGGGGCGCGTTCGCCGCGGAAGCCATCTTCACGGCCTTGGCGACGTCGCCAGCCAAGATGCACTTCTGCATGGTTGCGAGGAAGACCTCTTTGTTAATGGAGGCGCCAAACAGGTAGACGGCGCGTTCCGCAATGACTGCAATCGAGCAGATCAACCAAAATAGGATGAGCCACATGGCCCAACCGCCTGCCTGGTAGTGATGCCAGAGTTTCGACATTGTTCGGTTACCTTCCGGTGGTGCTCTTTTCCGGGTTTGCCGGGCTTTCTTGGTTACGCGGCATAAATTCGCGCTTCCTTGACGTCCCCGGCGGTCATCGAAATGGGGTCCTCCACCGAGAAATGGCGCGGTAGAAGACTGCGCCATCTTGCTCAGGCAGACCCGAAAAGGTCAAGAGAGTTTGGGTACCTAGAGCGAGTTCGTGTCTGGGCGAAAAGTTACAGGCTGAGTGTCAAGGCGACATAACCCCCCCTGGCAGATGCCCGGCCCGGGCCCAGAGTCCCTAGAACCGGGCTCGGCCAGCCACCAGCCAGCACGGATTGGGCCATGGACCCCCATCCGACCCGCGCTCCTCCTCCGTATGGGCTTATGTAAGGAGGGGCTCGAAGGAGCGCCCTGAGGGCCGGACCGCCGCGTCATCGCCTTGACGGTCTGGTAACCCGCCGGAACTGCGAGTCAAAATCTGTTTTGGATTGGACGCATCGTCGTCTTGCACCCGTAACAACGCGGCGGCTATAGTCGCCGGGCCTGTGCGCGGCATTCGCGCCGTCAGTAGCTCTGAAGAAGAGGGATAACGGAATGCAGCTTCTGCTCGTTGCGGCTCAAAGTACCGGTTCTAGCCAGTTGGTCGAGGCCTTCAAGCACAACCCGACCTTCATGGTGATGAACTTGATCTGTTCAGCCATCGTGTTGACCATCGTTGTGGAACGTTTCATTTTTCAGATGACACGGTACCGGGTCAACTCGAAGGAGTTCTTTGCGCAGATCAAGAAGCTGGTTGCGGCCGGCAACATCGATCGCGCAATCAAGCTGTGCGAGGCACAGGACTTTCCGATTCTGCAATTGGTGAAGTCGGGGCTCACGCATGCCAACAAAGGCCCAGATGAAATTGATGCCGCACTCAGTGAGAAGCTTTCGGAGCTGAAGCCGCAGGCTGAAAAGCGCGTCGGCGCGCTCTGGTCGCTGGCGAACATCGCCACCCTGATCGGGCTTCTCGGAACGGTGAGCGGTCTGATCGCAACCTTCGCTGCTATCGCGGCGCCGGGGCTGTCTCAGGCTGACAAGCAGCGCATGCTCTCAAACGGCATCGCCGAAGCCATGTACAACACCGCCTTGGGTCTCGGTATTGCGGTGTTTTGCATGATCACTCACATCATCTTGCATACTCGCGCCAAAGCGATTCAGCACGACCTGGAAGCCACGATGGAGCGCACGTTCAACCTGCTGACTATCCAGCAGCGGCCGGGACAGTACTGAGGGCACGGGGCGAACTCCTGACCCATGTCTGACTCGCTCACTGCAGCGCAGCGCGGCAAGATCCGCCGCCTTAGCCAGCCGAGGGAGCTGTCCCCGGATGAGGAGGGCGGCGAGCTCAACATCGTGCCGTTCCTCGACATCATCGTGAACATTTTGATCTTCGTGCTGGCGACCGTCGCGGTAACCTTCACCGCAACGATCGACACCCAGCCGCCTGCGAGCAAGTCCAGTGGGGTGCGTCAGGTCGAAAGCTCCGCACTCAACCTGACGGTGTTCATCGTCAATGACGGCTTCTCGATCAAAGCATCCGGTGGCAACATCGCACCGGGTTGCGAAGGCCCCGGCGCCGGCATCACGATCCCCAAGAAGGGCGCGACCTACAACTTCGACGCGCTCAACGGTTGCGCGGCCAAGCTGAAGAAGGCCAATCCGGACTTCGCCGACGAGACCCAAGTCTTCATCACTGCCAACCCAGGCACGGACTATCAGACCCTGATCGCCACGATTGACGCTTTGCGCGCCACGCCCAGGGGTGACCCGCTTTTTGAGGACGTGAACTTCAAGGTGCCGCGATGAGTCAATCAGGTCAGGTCCCGCCCGGAGGCGCCGCGCCGCCCAAGAAGCCGTCTGTCGTCCGCTACAAGGCAGAACTGCGCAAGGCGATTCGGCGCAACGCGGTCGAGCCTGAGATCAACTTCCTCAACATCACCGCGATGCTCGACATCATGACGATCATCCTGGTGTTCCTCCTGAAGAGCCTCGGCGAATCCAGCGCCAGCGTGCCGCAGAGCGACGATCTTCAGTTGCCCAAGTCCATCGTCCGAACTCAGCCCAGCGACGAAGGCGTGGTCGTGACGGTGTCCAAGTCGCAGATCCTCGTCGCGGACGACAGAGTCGTGACCCTGCCCAGCCGCGAGAGCATGGCTCAGACCGGTGTGGGCGCCCGCAACAAGCGCAGCGGTCCCAACGACCTGTACATCGTGCCCCTTGGCAATGCTCTGCAGGCGGCCCGCAAGACGGACAAGCTCATCCGACAGGCCAAGGGCCTCGATCCCGCGGCCTCCGAGGCCATCATCGTTGCCGACGAAACGACGCCCTACCGGCTCCTGATCGAGGTTTTGTTCACATTGGGGCAGAACGAATTCGGCAAGTACCACCTGATGGTCATGCAGGCCGGCAGCTCGCCGCGCTAGCGGTCACCCCAGGACGGCTAGACTTCCCTCCACCAGGGCAGCGGCGGCCTCAACCCAGGGAGGCGTCAGGCGCCAAGATCGAGCTTGCTGGGTCTCGGGGTACATGTTACCACCGCTCTCGCTTGCGCTCCTGCGGGGGAGCGTCCCGACATCACGGCGGAGACCCTATGGCTCCTTCGTGTGTCTCGGAGGTGCCCCACGGACGAGAGGAACCCTCTCGCAAAGCCCTTGTCGGAGTCGCAGCGCCCACGGTGCGTAACAAGCGCACGCGCAATCAAGAAATGTCGTGACCCAATTTGGGCTGATCCTCGCTCTCGAGTTCTGCGGACTCGTGTTTGCAGTCATACTCGCACGTTGGCTCACCACCCGTGATGCTGCAGGGGCAGAGCTTCGCCGGATTTCCAGCGCGTTGAAGCGCGCCGTGGACACCTTCGTCCAGGAGGAGCTGCGGCTGATCGCCCTCGCGGGCGGCGTCCTGGCGGCGGTGTCTTTCGGGGCCCACGCCGCCTTGGCGCCATCCGAAGCCGTCCTGTCCCGTTTGGAGGTCGCGTTCTGGGCGGCACTGGGGTTGGCGATCGGGGCAGCTTGCGGCGGTCTGGTTGCTCGCACCACGGCGCAGTCTGCCCTCACGGCCAGCCTTCGAGTGCTGTCAGCGGCGAGAACGAGCACGGACGCTGCCCTCGCCGTTGGGGTTCGAGGCGCTGGAGCAGCAGGGTTGTTCGTGGAGGCCGTGAGCGTCATTGGCGTCGCCCTCCCCTTCTCCCTACTGTTCGCCATGAAGGGAGGGTTTTCTGCTGCCCCCGCCGTGGCAGCGGACCTGTATGCGGCCGTTGCCGCAGTCTGCCCGGGCTTCGCCCTCGGTGCAGCCGTCGCCGCTCTGATCGTGCAGCGAGCCGGTTGTGTGTTCCACAACGCCGGAGACATCGCGGCGGACTTGGCAGGCGAGCGCGATGCTGGATTGAGCCATGATGACGCAAAGAACCCCGCGGTTGTTGCTGATCTCGTCGGCGACTACGTGGGTGTCGCCGCACGACGCGCCGTCGATCTATTCACGTCTGCGACGCTCGTGAACGTGACCATCGCTTTGCTGGGCGCCACTCTGGTCAGTCTTCACCGACAAGATCCTTTGTCTATCCTTCCGGTGGTGTTCCTTCCGGCCACTGTTCGAGCGTTCGCGGTGGTCAGCGGCGGCTTCGCAGTAATGACCGTGCGGACCGAGGAGAACGCGAACGTCGCTGCGGGCCTCTGGCGTGGCCAGGCCACGAGCGTGCTCATCACTCTGGGCGCTCTCGGGGGCGCCGCCCACTGGCTACTAGGCGGTCGAGCGTCTCCCTTCATCTTTGCTGGAGCCGTTGGTGTGCTCGGCCTGGGCGTTGCGGCGCATGTTGCGCGACTCCGGGTCGACAAGCGATTGGGCGCCGTGCGTGAAGTGAGCGACTCCTTCCGCGTGGGCGACGCCGCGGCAATTGCCCAAGGTCTTTCCTCTGGGCTGCGCGCCAGCGCGTTACCCCTGCTGCTCCTGGGCCTATCCGTCACGGCCGCGGCCATGGTCGCGGGTAGTTCGGACGTTCCCCTCTCGGGCCTGGTTGGTGTCGTGTTGGTGCTCGCAGCCATGTCTTGCGCCGGCCCCTATGCTCTCGCTCTAGGCGCATTCAGCGCCATCGCCGACGCCGCGCGGGGCGTCGGAACTCTCGCGCCACGAGCGTCTTCCCCAGAGGCGGAGCGGCGGGCAATGCGCCTGGACGATGCCGGGTTCGTGGGCGGGGCGGTTGCGCAAGCGCATCTATACGGCTTGGCCGGCCTGAGTGCGCTCACCGCAGCCGTCACAGTGCTCTCGCCAGCTGCCGCCACACAGCCGGTCAACCTGGTCGATCCCATCGTACTTTGGTGTGGCGCTCTCGGTTTCGGGGTGGCCATGGCATACGCGGGCGACACGCTGCGCCATAGCGTCACCGCGTCACGGAGTGTCACGCTTGAAGTTGAACGCCAGCTTCGCGCGTTCCCACGGGAGCGCGGCCGAGTGCGGCTGCCTGACGATTTTTCGCCGAGCTACAAAGCCTGCCTGGATCTGTCCCTCCGGGGAAGCTTCCGCCGCGTGGTCCCGACAGTTCTGGGCTTGATTGCGATGCCCGTAGCGTTGTTCTCGGTGCTGAGGTTGAGCCTGCCGCGGGCTCAACTCGGCCTCGCAGGTCAGAGTCTGGTGGGTCTCGTGCTGGTGGCTGCCGTCTCTGCTCTCGCGGTAAGCCTGCTGGCGGAAGGTACGCGCCTGACTCTGTCTGCCTCGCGGCGCCAAGCGCGACCGAATACGTCTCACTCGGATTTCGACGCCGCCCTCGGCGGCGACGCCTTGGCCGATGCTGTGGGCCACGCTGCCGCCCCTGCTGCATTGCTGGCGGTCCAGGCCTGCACTGCCACAATCCTCGTCGCATTCTCGCTGATTTTTGCCTAAACGGCCGCTCGAACACCCAGTCATCGCTTGCCAACCCTTATGAGAACCGGAGAATCAAGTTGTCGTCGTTAGCTGACGCGCTATCCACACTTTCTGACCGCGGACTCCGCCGCCTGCTAGGAGCACGGACGTTCCTTCGTGGGCTCGACTACGAAAAACGTCGCGTCGTCGAGGAAGTCGGTGTCAACGAAGCCAGCGCCTCGGGCAAGGTGAAGGGCTCAGATCCTGATCCCTACGAAGTCACCATACGACTCGGAGGCGAAGGCATCACGAGTCATTGCACCTGTCCGGCATTCCAGAAGTCGGGGCAACACTGCAAGCACGTTGCAGCCCTGCTGATTACCGTACGCAACCAGGCTCGCGCCAAGCTGCCTCGTCGGGAAGTGCAGGCGGCCCCGCCCTCGACCGCCGCAGGTCAGCAGGACGGATCCAAGAGTAGCCGTCGCCGGGAGCGACGCCGGCGCGCGCAAGCCCAAGTTCACGCGGTTCCTCCGGGTCTGGCCACGCCGCCATCGCCAGATGCGAGCGCTCGACCCACCGGAATAGGCGCGTGGCTTCCGCCCGAAGGCGCGGTTCGGGTGCAGAATTTGGAATTCAGAGTGCACGTCCGCCAAGGAGGGCTGACCGTGACCGTATTGGACACGGATGCCCGGGTGCCGCTTCTGCCGAGCGTTGCCCTCTCTTGGCAGGCCCTGGCGCCAACACCGGATCGCGCGGGGCTCCGAGTGCTGGCGCGCTTCGAGAGTGGCAATCCCCGCCACCCCGCGGTGGACATTCGCGGCGAGGATGCGGCCGAGCTCATGCCATTGTTGAAGGATCGCCGAGTCTTGCTCGAGCCGGCCTTGATGCAGCTTCGCTTCGTCGAGGAAACCCTGAAGCCCCGCTTCGATCTCGAGATGGTCGGGGCCGAAACCATCGTTGCCAAAATCACGTTTGAGCGGCCTGGGGACGGCCGCCGCTTTCAACTGACCAACGGCGGCTGGTTCGAGGGTGCGCCCGGCTGGCATATCGACACGAGTGAAGGCATTGCCCGACCCATCGATTCGCGGCTCTCGCCGGCGGCCCTTCGACGCATCCTGCGCAGCCCGACCATCGCTGAGCCCGCCAGTGAGCTGATCAGCATGATCACGGACGGCCTCCCACGGGTTGCTGGCGAAATAGGCGCTGACTTGCCCGAGCTCAGCCAGGTTGCAGCAGTGGTCGACCTGGAACCAAAGTTCCGGCTTCGCGCGACGGGAGGAATCACCGAGGTCCAAGCCCAGCTCCGCGCCGCCTACGGGGACCTGGAGGTCGAGGTCCGCGCCGATGGTATTTCTCCGCCCATCATCATCCTGCCGCCCGAGGAAGGGCAGAAACGCGCAACCTGCATTCGCACCGACATCGTCGCCCAACAGAATGCGGTGAACGAGTTGCTGGATGCAGGCCTCAGCGGCGACGAGAGCGGCGGCACCTTCGTGGCCGATGGGGACCGCGCCATTGCGTTCTGGTCCGAGGGCGTGGCGCAACTACCCAAGAAGTGGGACCTATACGTGCCCGAGCACCTTGTCGGCACGCAGGTACGGAGCAAAGCCGTCACCATGAACGCCCGCGTTTCCAGCGGCGTTGACTGGCTAAGCGTCAAAGTCAGCTACGAGAGCGGTGGCATCGGAGTGGATCGCGAAGAACTGATCAAGAGCCTTCAAGAAGGGAAGAAGTTCGTTCGGCTTTCGGACGACACCTACGCGGAGATCGACTCCAAGAAGGTGCAGGCCATGATCGATCGGGAAATCGAGCTCATGGCGGCCGCAGGAAAGAACGGCCACGTACCCCTCTCTCACGCCGGTCGAATTCAAGACCTATTGGAGCAAGCTTCCGAAGTTAGCGTCGCTGCCGGCGCCAAGCAGCTCTTCCAGAAGCTCGCAGACATCGACGAAATCAAGACCGTGAAGAAGCCCCGGGGTTTGAAGGCCACACTGCGGCCCTACCAGGAGCAAGGTCTTTCCTGGCTGCGCTTCATTCACGAGATCGCATCGGGTGGCGTGCTCGCCGACGACATGGGCTTGGGCAAGACCGTCCAGACCATTGCGCTGCTGCTGAGCCTCAAGCAAGAGAAGAAGAGCAAGCCCCTTCGCGCGCTGATCGTCGCGCCCACCAGCGTCGTGACGAACTGGGTGCGAGAGATCGAACGGTTTGGGCCTTCCCTCACGACCGCGCTTTGGCATGGCGCGGGTCGTAAGGGTCAGAAAATGGAACTGGAGAGCGCCAACGTCATCATCACCAGCTACGCACTGTTGCGTCGGGACATCGACCTGCTCAAGAAGCTGGACCTGGACTACGCCATCCTGGACGAGGCTCAGGCCATCAAGAACCCGATGTCAGCGACCGCGGCAGCTGCCAAGGACCTCACGGCAGCCCGCAGGCTGGCACTGACGGGAACGCCGATCGAAAATCGTCTCTCGGAGATCTGGAGCATTTTCGAATTCGTCAGCCCGGGGCTCTTGGGGCCCTTGCCGAAGTTCGAGGAGCGCTTCGCCCGGCCCATTGACCAGGGCGACTCGAAGACTGCGGCACGCTTGAGAGCCACGATTCACCCCTTCATCTTGCGCCGCACCAAAAACGAAGTGGCCAAGGACCTGCCTCCCAAGATCGAGATTGACAAGGTCATTGACCTGACGCCAGATCAGAAAGCCATCTACCTGCAGGTGCTGCGCGAGGTGCGCGCGCAAGTCATGGGTGAAGTCGAACGAGTCGGGCTAGCCAAGAGCCAGATCCATATCTTGGCGGGACTCACCAAGCTGCGACAAGCGGCATGCGATCCACGGCTGCTGGGACTGCCTCGGGAGTTTTCCCACGAAGACAGCGGCAAGCTATCGGCAGTTCGGGAACTCGTCGACGAGGTCGAGTCCGGCGGACACAAGGTGTTGATATTCAGCCAGTTCGTTTCGATGCTGAAACTGCTTGCCCAGGCCTTGGACGAGGACAGGATCCGGTATCAGTACCTGGACGGAAGCACGACCGATCGACCCGAGCGAATCGACAGTTTTCAGAACGATCCAACGATCCCCGTCTTTCTCATCAGCCTGAAGGCTGGCGGCTCCGGTCTCAACCTGACTGCCGCGGACACCGTGGTCCACTTCGACCCGTGGTGGAACCCCGCCGTCGAGGACCAAGCCTCAGACCGAGCCCACCGCATTGGGCAAAAGAAGGTCGTGACCGTCTATCGCATGGTCGCTGCCGGTACGATCGAGGAGAAGATCCTCCAGCTGAAGCAGAAGAAGAAGGACCTCGTTGCTAGCGTACTGACCGAAGACAGCGGCGGTGCCAAGAAGCTCACCAAAGACGACTTGGACGATCTCTTCCGGATGGAATGAAAAAGCGCCGCGTGCGGAGCACGCGACGCTTTGGCGTTGGCCGAGCCTGTGCGTCTAGACGTCGGCACCGGTGGGCTGCTCGCAGCCGTTTCCGAAACCGTAGTCCACACCGCAATCGCCATTTGCCTGGCAACAAGGTGTGCCCGACCCTACCGAGGGGCAGAACGCTGGGTTGCACGCAGGCCCACCGCCGGTGCCACTGGAGCCACCACCCCCGGTCGCTCCGAATCCACCAGTGGCGCCAGTGGCGCCAACACCACCGGTGCCGCCGGTAGTGGAACCGCCCGTCGCACCGGAGCCGCCGGTGCCACCTGTCGTGCTGCCACCCGTGCCACCTGAACTAGTGCCGCCGGTGGAGATTGAAGCGTCTCCCCCCGCACCGCCGGTCGCCGGGATCCCAGAGCTTTCATCACTGGATGCGCAAGAGGTGAACATCAGTGGTCCGGAAATCAGTGCTGCGCTTGCAACAAGCACGGCGCGCGTAAGCTGCGACACGAGAAGCCTCCTTGGGAACGTGCTGAGCGAGCGCGAGTGACCCGTCCAGCTCCGCGGGAAGCCTAGCGCGAAATGCGCTCTGGCACGAAATGAATTTCGGCCCAGGAGCCGATTCGAGAGCTTGAGTCCGCAAGTCAGCCAGGATTTTCCCTACGAAAACTGGGAGTCCGCCCTTCCTCCCGCCGAAGCTGAAGGAAAATCAGGCTAGGCTCCTCCAGGTCGTGACCCAGCGCTCGGAGCCCAACCCGCCGCCAGCAGGCCGGTCGTCGCAGTGGCTGGTCAGGGGCGGCCTGGCGTCGCTCGCCCTGGTTTTCTTGGCCTACGCGAGTCGTGCCGTCCCCCGCCTAACCAACAGCCTGGTCGGCGATAGCGAGTTCACGGGCTGGACCGGACCTATCGCGGAGCGCTTCTTCGATGGCTCTACCCCCTACCAAGACTTCCTGCTGCCGATCCCACCGGGCCCCTTCGTCGTCATGGCCGCGGTACAGGCCCTCGGTGGTCCCCCGCGGCTGCTACAAGAGCTGTGGTTGGTCGCCGTATGCCACCTGGGGATGGCTGGGCTTGCCTACGTCATCGCACGCGCCTTCAGCGGCCCGCTGACATCGCTGCTCGTGAGCGGCGCGACTCTGGCCACGGTCATCCAGCTCTACAAGGAGTGCGCCTACGATCACACGGCGCAATTGCTAGCTTGGGGCAGCATCGCGGCGGGAGCTCACGCGCTCGCGAAAGCAAAGCCTTGCAGCCGCCTCTGGCTTTTGAGCGGCGCCCTCGCTGCGGTGACGCTGGCCTTCAAGCAAAGTACCGGGAGCGGCATCGCGCTCGGATGGATCTGCGCCTTCGCTTACTTGGGAGGTCTCGCTCTGCTGAGTCGGGACGCAGGCGCCCTCCGCAACATGAAGCGCATCTTGCCCCGCTTCGTCGCAGGTGCGGCGGTCGGAGTAGGCATCGACCTGGTGTTGTTGCTCGCCACTCAGAGCTCGATATCTGGGTTCATAGCCTCCGCCTATGTAGATGGCGCCGCTCTCAAGGGCGGATCCCTGAAGCTGGCGTTCAATCTCTTCTCGTACCTGTGGCGCTTCCCGGCGTGGCCAGCCTCCCTGGGGCTCACCCTGGTGGTAGCCCTGTTGGTTCGGCGCGCATACCAAGCCAGCGGCGATTTCGATCTGTCCCGTCGCGATGAGACCGACAGCCCACGCTTGTCCCTACTGTCCGTGCTGGTCTTGCTCGGAGGGTTCGGCGCTGCGACTGCGTTGCTTTGGAGTGATGCGGCACCCCCGTCAGCTTCCGTGCTGGCCTGGAGTCAGCGCGCAAAGATGATTCCAGCCTTCGGCCTGTGCGCGTTGGTCGTCTTCGCGGCCACTCGAACCCGGCTGCCGGCTCAGGACGCGGAGGGAAGGGCCGCGGCCGAGCGAGGTCACGCCCTGCTTGCGGTCTGCATCGCAGCGTTGACTTGTTCCCTGCTCCACAACCTGTCCTTTCCCGGTTTCCGGCCCTTCTATGACAACAACCCGATCATCGTCATAGCGTATTTGTTGATGTTCGCGGCCCTCGATCGCGCCCGACTGGGCTGGGCCAAGCCCATGGCGTTGGCATTGGGCCTTTCCGTACTCTTCGGCCATAAGCTCTCGCGACACCTCGAAGCAACGTCTCATGTGGAGGACGGCCACTGGGCGGGTACCCGAGTCAGCGCACGCGGCCGCGTCGTGGTGCAAGCGGCCCGCCGTGCGCAGGAACTCGCTGGGGAGGCGGGAACGGTGCTGGTGTTGCCGGAAGACGTCACCCTTGCGCGCCTGATCGCGCGGCCCCGCCCGGCCCTACGCGGTGCGATCGTATTCGTCGATCAGTATCCCGCGCGCGCCCTGGCCCCCGACCTCTCCACCTTGGAGGCCAGCCCGCCAACGGTGGTCGTGATCCACCCCGCAGACCCAAGCCTGTGGAGACGCATGTACGCACTCTGGTCTACGAACAGCCCGGCGCAGCAGCTCGCCGACAAGTTTCTAGCGGATTGGCTGCCCAAGAAGTATCGATTGGATTCGAGCTACCCGACTCGCTTCGGACACAAACGTGGCGAGCTACAAGTCTGGGTTCTACGCAACTGAATCTACCCCTCACGCGTCAGCGCCTCATCGAGACGTTCATCAGGAGGCCGAGACCAACCAGCATCGTCACGACGCTCGAACCACCGTATGAGAAGAGGGGCAACGTTATCCCAACGACGGGTAGGATCCCCATGGCCATCCCCACGTTGAATGCAGTGTGCCAGAACACCAGCGCGCCAATGCCGATGGCAACTGCGGCGCCAAAACGATCCTTTGACTGGGACGCGACGTGCACCGCCCAGATGCAAAGGAAGCAATACACACCGAGCAGCACCGCACTTCCAGCGAAACCCCAGTCCTCGGCGAAGACAGCAAAGGGGAAATCCGAATGTTGATCCGGCAAGAAGCCGAACTGATTCTGCGTGCCCTGCATGAAGCCTTCGCCAGAAAGGCCGCCGTTGCCAATTGCGGTCTTGGACTGAAGTGCGTGCCAGCCGGTTCCGGTCTTGTCACCTTCGGGATCGAGAAAGCTGGTGATACGAGCTTTTTGATAGTCCCGCATCAGGTAGCGCCAAAACAACGGCGGCAGCGCAACCGACGCTAGCGCCAAGGTCAGCAGACTGCGACGACGGATTTTCACCATCGCCAGGACCGTGCCCACGGTCAGCATGATCACCAAGGACGTGCCCAAGTCCGGTTGGGCCATGACCAAGGCGACCGGCAGCCCGGTCAGAAGCAGAGCGGGTGCCAAGTCGAAAAGGGTTCTGGGTTCGGTGCGAGCGTCGTCGTGCAGAAACTTCGCGACGGCAAGCACCACCAGGATCTTCATGAACTCACTGGGCTGGAAGGTGAAGCTGCCCAGCTGGATCCACCGCGAAGAACCCCGAATATCAGCGCCAATCGCGAAGACGAGTCCCAGCGAGACAATACCGCCCGCGTAGAGGAAGTACGCGAGTCGCTCGAAGTGGCGGTAGTCGATGGCTGCGACGGCAATTGCCAGCAACCCGCCAACCACAATCCAGTACACCTGGGACACGTAGATGTCCGCCAACCCGGCACGCTTTCCGGCATCGATGTACACGCTGGTGGCGCTGTACAGATTCACCACTCCAAGCGTGGCTATGACCACGATGCAGAGCAACAACGGCATGTCGACCTGCATGCCGCTTCGAAAGCCGATTCGATCCCTGCGCATCAGAGGGTGCTCCGTTTCGGTTTACGACGGGTCGCGCCGGAGCGAGCCGAGAGGCGCTTCTCGGATAGTTTTTGCCAGTCCCGCACGATACGCGAGGCGATCGGCACCGCGAATTTGCCGCCAGGCCCGCCGTGTTCAACCAGCACGACGATCGCTATTTCTGGCGAGTTGGCCGGTGCGTAGCCCGCAAACCAGGCGTGATCCCGATTGAAGTACCAGACCTTCGATGGGTCGACGCCTCGTGGCGTGACGTGGCTGACCTGAGCTGTACCGGTCTTTCCGGCCATGTCCACGCCGGACAAGTTCGCATCGAAGGCAGTGCCTTCACGCTCGACCACCACACCAGCCAGGCCCCGGTTGATGCGCGCCAAGTGGTCTGGATCTACGTTCACGCTACGACGGACTCGGGGTGGAAACTCTTGAACCACCGTGCCGTCGCTGGTCTCGATGCTGCGGACGACCTGAGGTTGGTACAGGGTTCCACCGTTGGCCAGCGCACCGTAGGCGAGCGCCAGCTGCATCACCGTGACCGTGGAGGCACCCTGACCGATGGCGGCCAGAAGGGTAAAACCGCCTCGGAACGCCCCCTTGTAGCGACGCGTGTACCAACTCCGAGTTGGCATGCGGCCGCGGGCCTCAGGGTTGACGCCGATGCCGGTCTTGGTGCCCAAGCCGAAATCCATGCCGATCCGCGCCAGGCGGTCGATGTGGATCCGCTCACCAACCGTATAGAAATAGGTGTTGCAGGACCGCACGACCGCCTCGTGCAAATTCACGTGCCGGTGAATGCCGGTGCATCGGAAGTACCGGCGCCCGTATTCGTAGCCCCCTCGGCAATCCACTTGTTGCCGCGGCGTGATGAGCTTGTCCGCCAGCGCAGCCAGGGCGCTAAAGGGCTTGTAGGTGGACCCCGGTGGATATGCCGCAGAAATAGTCTTGTCCAGCGTCGGTATCAGCGGATCCGAGTACAGGCGGCGAAATGTCTCGCGCACAGCCCTCTTGCCTCTTCCGCCGGAGACGACGTTGGGGTCGAAGCTCGGCTTGCTCAAAGCCGCCAAGAGCCGCCCGGTGCGCACGTCCACGACGACAACGGCTCCGGCAAGCTGACCGCGCATCGCCTTCTCGATGGAGCGCTCCAACTCGATGTCCATCGTGAGGGAGACGTCACGACCCGGCTCCGGCTCCAAGCGCCTCGGCTCCTCCAGGTACTTCGGCTCCAAGCCCTCCTGGCTGCGACGGCGGTTCGAGCCGCGCAGCACTTTGCGCCATCCGCGGCGCCCCTGGAGGTAGCTCTCCCAGCGGCGCTCCACCCCGATGGCGCCGAGTCGATCTCCCGCGCGGTATCCGCGACCCTCGAGCCGGGATAGCGTTTCCGGATCGATCTCTCGCATGTAGCCGATGAGATGCGCACCCAGCTCCCCAAAGGGGTAATAGCGAACCGGTGCGGGAGCGACTTCAACGCCGCGCAAGGAACGCTCGTTGGTCTTCAGCCGCCCAACCACGTCTCGGTCCACGTCGACCTTCAACAGTGTTTGTTGCATCGGTCGGTTGCCGTCGGCCCCGCGCAACTCGACGACGCGCCCGCGAAGTTCCTCAGCCTCGGCTTTTTCGAGGTCCATGAGCTGGACCACGCGCGGCCACGTGCGCTCCAGGTTGATCAAGCCAGGCACGACGTACACGTTGTAGCTAGGCCGGTTGGCTGCCAGCACCTTGCCATAGGCATCGCGAATGACGCCCCGAGTCGTCGCCAGGGTCAGCTCTCCGACGATGTTTCGCCGCGCCTGGGCGCGGTGCAGCTCGCCATCCACCAATTGCAACTGCGCCAGCCTCGCAAGCAGCCCCAAGAAGCTGAGCAACAGGATCAGGACAATCCACCGGTAGCGTTTGCGAAACTCCCCGACGTCCGAGCGTTGCACCAAGATCGTCATGTCCGCGCCGCCTCCGCGGAGGTCTGCCCAGGCACCGCGCTCTGATGGAGCCGCTGAGCAATGGAGAACACGAAGGGGGCGCACACGGCCGTGCTGGCCGCGCGGGGCAGAATCAAGCTGAGCATCTCCAGGGGGCGGCGCGTGTCAGCCCCAAAGATCGCCAACAGGGTCAGCACGATGAAAGCCTCGACGACCGCGAAGCCGAATGCCAGGCTCATCCGAGTGAGGATGGTCTGCGTGGTCAAGCGCACTCCGGCGATCCGCGAAACCAGCCATACCGCGACCGACACGAAGGTGAACAGTCCGGGCGGCGCCGAGGCCATGATGTCCAAAAGGTAGCCCACCACGAACGCCAGCCCGGCACCGCGCAGCATGCTCGACTCGTGCACACCAAGGAAAATGATCAACGGCAGAACCAGGCTCGGCGTGATGCCATGTAAACCCAAGCTACCGACAAGCCGGTAAACGTTCGCCTGAATCAGCAGTAGAAAGAAGCTAACGGCTATGAACGCGATGTTGCGCATGGCTCACCGTTGAGCGCGCGTGCGGCGCGTGCTGGCGCCGCGCTCGCAGTCCTTCTCATCCGTCAGAACGATCAGAGCTTCTTCCAAACGCGAAAAATCTACAGTCGGTTGGGCTTCGACGGTTTGATACATACCGAAATCCCGCTTGATCACTTTGGAAACCCGCGCGACCGGCTGCCCCTTGGGGAAGCGGCATCCCACACCACTCGTGGAAACGACGTCCCCCTCTTCAACCTCGTCAGTTCGCTGCACGTATTCGACCCGCAACGCATACTTGGAGCGATCCCCAACCCCTCGAATGAATCCCCGCGCGCCAGTGCGTTCGACAACCACGTCCACGCCGAAACCGCTATCGACGGTCAATTGCACGTCGACTTTCTCCCCGGACACACGCAACACAGTACCCACGGTCCCGTCCAGAGAAAGCACCGGCATGCCGGGTCGCACTACCGCGCCTGGATTGTCCAGGGTTAGGTGCGCTACCCGAAAGAACTCAGTGGTGTCTTTGGCAACCACCACCGCACTGACGGTTTCCTGATCAATGGTCTCCCGAAGATTGAGCAAGCGCCGCAGCCGTAGGTTCTCGGCTTCCTGGATCTTGAGTCTCCGAACCTCCGCTCGAAGACGAGCGTTCTCGTAGGCCAACTTGTCGTTGTCAGCACGGACGTCAACCAAATAGACGTAGTCGCCGATCAGTGAGGACAACCCCCTCGCCAATGCTGCAGAAGCGTATTCGAGAGGCGCCGCCACGCGCATGATTGCGCGATCGACCACGCTCATTTCCTCCGGTCGCCGAATGGAGGCGCGGAGGAAGAAGAATGGGACCGCAAGCAGCAGAACCACGATTGCGATATCTCGATAGCGTTTGAACGAGCCCACGGCGCCAACCAACGTCGATCGAAGAACGCTCGGCCCGAGCCGCGTGCCGCGGCCTCACATCTAGCCGATCGTTACTTCCTTGAGCAGCTCGATGTGATCGAGCGTCTTGCCGCTGCCCAGGACGACCGCACTGATCGGGTCGTCGCTCACCATGACGGGCAATCCCGTCTCTTCGCGCAACAGCACGTCAATGTTCTTCAACAGGGCGCCCCCACCAGTGACGACAATCCCCTTGTCAACGATATCCGCAGCCAGTTCCGGAGGAGTTCGCTCGAGAGCGAGAAGTACAGCTTCGACGATTGCATTGATGGGTTCGGCAAGAGCCTCGCGGATCTCGTCCGAGTTGACCACGACAGTCTTCGGAATACCCGCTACCATGTCCCGGCCTTTGACCTCCATGGTCATTTGCTGTTCGGGCTGGTAGGCGTTGCCGATGGTGATTTTGATGCGTTCGGCGGTTTGCTCGCCGATCGCCAAATTGTATTTGCGCTTCATGTAGGCGACGATCGCCTCGTCCATTTTGTCGCCCCCGACGCGCACGCTCTGGGAGTAGACGATGCCGGCGAGAGAAATCACGGCCACTTCGGTGGTGCCACCGCCGATGTCCACGACCATGTTGCCGCTGGGTTCTGTGATGGGCAGGCCTGCACCGATGGCTGCGGCCATCGGCTCTTCGATCAGATAGACCTCGCGAGCACCCGCGCTTTCGGCGCTTTCCTTGACCGCGCGTTTTTCGACTTCCGTGATGCCGAAGGGCACGCAGATGATGATGCGGGGCTTGACCAGGGTTCGACGGTTGTGGGCGCGAGCAATGAAGTAGCGCAGCATCGCCTCGGTGATTTCGAAGTCCGCGATGACGCCGTCTCTCAGCGGCCGAATCGCATGGATATTCCCCGGCGTCCGGCCGAGCATCTCCTTGGCCTCCCGGCCGACTGCCAGAACCTTCTTGTCGCCTCGCGCATCGCGCTGAACGGCCACCACCGACGGCTCGCAACTGACGATTCCCTTGCCCTTAACGTAGATCAGCGTCATCGCCGTCCCGAGGTCGATGGCGAGGTCGTTCGAAAAGAGGCCGTACAGCCAGTCGAAGATCATCGGAACGCTTTCGTCGAGCCGACAAACCGCGCATGCTTTTGGGTGTTAACCCCTGCGGTTACGCCAGCACGAAGGGGCCCTAAGTAGCATGCACGTCGTGGCGGGCGCAATCGAGAGTGGCGCCAATTCCGGCCCGTAGGCCGGCGAGCGGATTGGACGGGCGGAGGCTCGCGGAAAACCCTACTAGTTTCAGGGATATGGGGCTCAGGCAGCGGGCGGCCTAGTCGTCCTCCCAGTCTTTCCACTGTTTGGGGTTGGACCGGCCTCGCTTAGGCGACGCCTCGGTCCGATCCGAGCGGCCCCGCTTCTTCTTCTTTTTCTTGTTCTCGGGCTTGTCGGCCCAGCGCTCGCGACGCCCACCGTCCGGGCGTGCTGGAGGCCCGCCGTCGAATCCGCCCGACGGTGGGAACCCACCGCCGCCGTCGAAACTCCTGGGGGGAGCACCGTCATCTCGACGAGGTGGCGGACGATCGCCACCACCCGACGGGCGCTCGCCGCGTGGATGGGCGATGTTCACCATCAGCCGACGACCTTTTAGTTCCTTGTCCCTGAGCGCAACGATCGCGGCGTTGGCAGCTTCGTTACTTTCCATCGTGACAAACCCAAAACCTCGAGCACGACCATCTGGCCCAGTTGGCAAGTGCACCCGATTCACTGCGCCCGCACCGGTAGACACGATGAGTTCCTCGACCTCGCTCTGGGTAGCATCAAAGGGCAAATTGCCCACGTATAACGTTCGGTCCTGTGCCGGGGGACCGCCACCGGGACCGCCCTCGCGCTTGGGCGGTTCCGCCTTGAAGGGACGAACGGAAATGGAGCGTCCCGACTGAAGCGAACCGTCGAGTGCACCTCGTGCAGTGCTGGCTTCTTCCGCGCTACCTAGCGTCACGAATCCGAAACCGCGTGGCTTGCCGGTATCTCGGTGGCGCGGAAGTGAAACATCCACGACGGTAGTGCCCGCCGCTTCGAAGAGTTGCCGTAGCGCGTCTTCGTTAATGGACTCGGGCAAGCCAGCTACGAAGAGCTTGCGCTCATCCTGGGTCGACATGAAAACGGTATTCCTTGGTGGTCAGGGAGTCCGGCCCAGAGCGGGCCGGAAAAAAACGGTACCTCCCGAGTGATTCCGGTTCAAGTCCGCGGATTGAGCCCCATGGGCCAGGGCTGCCGCAGGAGGTTCCCCATGCCCTATCCTCGTGCGATGGTGCCCTTGGACAATGCAGCTACGAATGGTGGTAAACCCCAAGGCAGGCGGAGGACGGGCCGGCCGCAAGGTAGGCGCAATTTCCGCGGCTCTGCGGCGACACGGCCTGCAGCACGACGTCGTGCAGACTCGCGGGCCCGGGGACGCCGCCCGCTGCCTCAAAGAGGCGCACGCTGAGGGCATCGACTGCGTCGCCCTCGTGGGCGGTGACGGCACTTTCAATGAGGCTTGTCAGGCATACCTGGGCAGCGACGGGAAGGCCCAGCCGGGCCCGGAGCTGGCGCTGATCCCCTCAGGCACCGGCGGTGACTTCCGCAAGACTTTCGGCCTGCCCGACGATGTGGACGAGGCGGCCGAACGCATCGCCCAGTCCAAACCACGCCCGCTGGACCTCGGAATCCTCGACGTGACTGCCCACGACGGCGCTCGCGAGACGAAGGCATTCGTGAACATCACGAGCTTCGGCATTGGCGGCCTCACGGATCGGATCGTGAACTCGAGCCCGAAATGGATGGGTGGCCGTGCAGCGTTCTTCTTGGGAACGCTACGCGCAATGATCGCGTATCGCGATGTACCCACGCGCATCGTCGTAGATGGAGAGCCCTGGCTCGAAGTCCCGATTTTCAACGTAGCTGTCGCCAATGGGCGCTTCTTCGGCGGCGGCATGATGATCGCGCCGGATGCGGATCCCGCAGATGGTAAGTTCGATGTAGTCGCACTCGCGAGCATGCCCCGAGCCAAAGTGATTGCGCTTTCGTCGAAGATCTATGGGGGCAACCACATAACTAGCCCGGGGGTGTCGATCACCCGCGGCGCGCGCGTCGAAGCCGAGCCCGTCGTGGACGGTGACGAAGTACTGATCGATATGGATGGCGAAACACCGGGGCGTTTGCCCTTGATCGCGACGGTCGCCCCGGCGGCGATTCAACTACGCGCGTGATCCTGCAGCCCGGCCACGCTTGGGCCGAGGCACTTTCCAGGCTGCTTGGTCGCCGGCCGCCTCGAGGGCGCGAAACAGCACCACCGCCCCGAACGCGAATAGGCAGGCCGATGCCCACTGGGCGGGAGTTAGGCCCAAGTAGAGCTCGTCGGATATGCGCAAGTCCCTGGCACGGAGAAAGTCCAAGCTGAAACGAATGGGCGGATAGCTGACGCACATCAGGCCCATGAAAAAACCCCAGGGTCGCGGTTGGCGGCGCAAGAGCAGAAACGCGACCGCAAGAGGGAGCGTGAGCAGCATCTCGTACATGCCGAGATCGAAGCGTCCGCCGTCTGGATATTGCACCGCAACCCAAGCGTCACTGTAGCGGCCTGGGTGATCGTGGGCGAAGGTGCAGCCGGCACGGCCAAAAACCCAGGCTGTTGGGAAGGCGCTGGCCACGACATCCATGTAGGGCATGAGCGGCGATCCCGTTCGCCAGCGCCAGCCCAGCGCGCCTAGCCCGGCGCCTAGAAAGCCACCGAAACTCGATAGGCCTTCCCAAAGCCGCAAAAGGGAAAGCGGATCTTCCCGAACGCGGTCCGGGAAGTAAAAGAGCGTGTCGAAGAAATGACCGCCCACAAACCCGCCCACGGCAACCCAGAGGATGAATGAAACGAGACTCTTCTCGTCAAAGCCAAGGCGTCGACCGTAGCGGACCGCCAGATACGCACCCAAGTAGGCTCCCACTGCGACTAGAGTGCCGAAGGGTTTGATCGCCACCGGAGCCGGGGGAAAGCCATTGCCCAGCGCGCCAGCCTTCAGCAGTTCCCAATCCGGCAGTTCGAGATAAGGGATACCCGGACTCACGGTCCTCCATCCTGCGCCCCGGCACCAGCTCGAGGCTGCAAAGGGCGAAAATCGTGATCCCAGAATCCGGCAGCGAGCACCGGTGTCTCTCCTAGCACCTGTTCCCCCGCGGCAGCCGCGACCCGCTCATCGAACACGATGTAGTCGGGCAGAAGCGCCGGCAGGGATCTCGAAAGGTACAGGCCCGCGGCGTCTCTTGCAGTGATCACCAACCAGGAGCGGTCGCGACGGAAGGGACTCTGAGCGATGAAGACAGCGCCCACTCCCGGACCCGGGAAGTCGCGAGTTCCGATCTTGAGCGCTCCCATCTCCGTCCGCACAGGCAGCGACGAGCCGTGCCGGCGTAGCCAAGCGTGACTATCCGGGGTCCCAACCAGAACCAAGTGCACGTCGCGGACCCTATCGGCGACAAGCGCGAAGTCTGGGACGACCGCGTACTTTGCCTCGGCGCCGAAACGCGCCGCCCAAGCCTCTGCAACCTCTTTGGCCGCCCGACCCGAGGCCCGGTCTCGAGTGCCGTAGCTGAAAACCACCGGGCCATTGAACACGTCACGGATCGGGCCCTCAGCACCCAGCCGCTTTTCACCAGGGCCGGGGTGATTGGCTCCAAGAGACCACGATCCGGACGTGGAATGGGTCAGCTCCAGCGTTCCCTCCCGCCAGGCTAGAGACTGGCCGTCGATTCGTACGCTGCGCGGCGCAGCTTGCGGGAGCTGCTTGCGATCGACGGCCAAACCGTTCACGTTCTTGGTTTGAATTCGAAGCGCGTCTGGTTCCAGCGTCGCGTCAACCGTTGCCATGGTACCGGGACGACCCAAGCGAGTGATCGCAAGCCATTGCCGCTTCGCGTAGCGGTAGCTGTCCGTCATGATGACAACACGCTTTGGGAGGCGGCGGGCGGTCTTGCCAGCCAGCCACGGAAACAGTCGCGCGCCCGCATAGGTTTTCTCCCAGACGGCGTGACCCGTGTCAGGCCATTCCTGGGTCAGTGCCGCTGACTGGTCCTTGAGCGCAGCAATGAGCACTCGCGAGTTTTCCAGCGGGAAGTCCTTCTTACCGTGCGCGATCCACCATGGCGTGGCCCAACCGTTACCCGCCCATTCAGCAGGCGACCAGTGGCGCATTCGACTGCGCTCCCAGTCGCGGAGCGGTCGGTTGTCGGTATCTCGGCGCACGAAGTAGCTGTGGTAGCCGCATAGCGGCGCCGCCGCGGAGAACTTCTCTGGATAGCGCAAGGCGACATGCGCCGTACCGGTCCCACCCATGGATACACCGGTGATCGAGACTCGAGCTGGATCGACGGGCAGGGTCTCCAGCGCCCAGGCGACAGCGTCCATGACCTCCCGTTCACCAGGGCCGCGATAGAACGCGTTGCCGTGAGCGTGGGGAGCCAACACGTACCCCGGCACGACTGCTCGCCGAGAACTCTCGTCGAGGAACGCATCCATGATGCCTTTCGGCGTCCCGTTCATCCCGTGGAGCAACACGACCAACGGCAACCTCTTCTCGCCCCTAGTCGCAGGCACGTGGAGCCGCATGCGATCTGGTTGGGACGAGACAGTCGATGGCCGCGCGAGTTCGTGAACACCGACGAGCTTCAAAGGGTCGCGCCCGGCCTCGATGGGCTTGAGGAATGCCGCCAGCGCAGCGGTCGCGACGCCGATCCCCTGCGGGGATGACGCTTCCTTCAGATCCCGTACTTTCGTCGCAATGGAAGCGCGCAGCACCTCAGCGTGCTTGAACGACTTTCCCGCCGAGCCCGTCAATTTGGCCAGCCCCGCCACCGCGCGACCAAGCAGTTTCGGTCCTTGGAGGGGCATTCGGAGTTCTAATCGCCGTTCAACGTCGCCAGCGAAGATGCGATACGTTTCCTTGGCTTGACCGACTGCCGGCGGTGGCAGATGCGCCTCGAAGGGCAGCACGCCCCGAGAGCCAACCATGCTGCCGAGGGCAATTGCTGCGGAGCTACCCACCGCGACGCGCACGGGCACTCGGCCCGGCGGCGCTCCTCCCAGAGCGCGCAGCTCGAGCTTCGGGAAGTACCCGCCCTCGCTCAGTCCAGAATCGATGGACGCCGTGAGCCAACCAGAGCTGAGCGCGGTGGGCGGAACGTCGGGTAGCAACAGCCGAACTCCGGCCAGCGGGCGCTGATCTACGGCGCTCAGCACACGGATCCTCAGCGTCAACGGGCCGCGCTCTCGACGCAGCAGCAGTGCGAACGGGCGTGTCCCCCGCTCGAGGTTGATGGGCACGGGTTGCCAAGCCGCGCCACGGCCGGCAGAAAACAGGTCGCCGACTTTCTTGGAGTCGACGTACAGCGCGCCTGTGCCTGTCGTGCTGATCAAGAAGAGCGCTCGGCTGGCGGCGGGCATCGTCAGCGCCCCGCCGACCACGGCCACGCCCTTCTTCGGAACTCGAGAGCTCAGATTCAGGAGTGCCGAGGCGAAGATCATTGGCTTGAAGCGCACGCCCTGCACTCGACCATTCCGTTTGGGCACCAACGCTTCTGGGGGAACGTCGGCGCCTCGGAGGGGAGTGGCCAGGAGCAGAGCCCCAAGGCTTCCGTCCGCCGCGGGGGTGAGTTCAGCGGCCCCCGTCGGCGAGGCCACCCAGCAGAGCGCAAGGCCTTGGACGATTGCGCGGCGAGCCGACCAACGCCGCGTCACGTAAGACCGTGCGCCAGCGTCTTCAGTCCGTCGCGAAACATGATGTTGATCTTTCCGCCGTCCATCACGTCCACCACGTAGCCCTCCCCAAACTTCTTGTGCTGGATCAGCTGGCCCGGAGAGAACTTCTTGTCCATGGAGTAGCGCTCGAATGCATCATGGGCCTGCCCGGCAATTCGGGACTCCCATTCCTGAACGCGCTCGGCCTCGGCCTTGGCTTTGAGGGTGACACGTTCGCCAGCGCTTCTGCGCGGTCCTGCGGTCTTCTTTCGTGCGGCCTCACGCTCGGAAGCGGGCGCACGGTAGTTGTGTTGGGAGCCACAGGTCAGGCATATCACGCGCTTTGGACGAGACGCGACCATCGCGACGATACGATGTCCCAAGTCCATTCGACACTTGGTGCAATAGGAATCGATCTCACTTCCAGCGGCCAGCGGCTTCACGGGGTCTCCTCCTGCTCCTCCCCGCTCGACTCTTCCCCCGCTTCCCCCTGCTCATCGTTGACCGCATCCTCGTCCTCTTCCACCTCGTCGTCCGGCCGATCCTTCTTGATGCTCACTTTGGCCTTCACATCCGGCTTGGGAGGCGCACCGGGCTTGGCATCGTTGGGTATGAAGCGAACTTCGGTTTTGATTTCGAAGGACAAGGTGGTCAGTACCTTGGCCATTTCCTCGGCGAAGTTGGTGTGCTCGAGGAAGTCACGAATCTCCTTCGCGACAACGCGATACAGGCCGTTTTTCGTCTCATCGACCTGGGTCAGCATGAGCGCCAATGCCTCTTTCGGCAGCTTCATTTCCCGGACCAGCTCCCGCACGTTGTCGGGGCCTTCGCTGATGTTCTTGTAGCCCGCTTCGACCAAGCGCTTGACCACCTCAGGAAGCAGGCGTTCCAGACGGCGCCTCTCGCGCTCCTCGGGCTCCGAGGGGGGTCGCTCCGTGGTCACGGCCGGGGAGTACCCTGGCGCAGTGCGTCAGTCAAACCCAAGTGTTGGTTTCCAGCGCCGTCGAGGGTTAAGACCTGAGCATGCGCGTTCATTGGCGAAGCTGGGCTGCAGCTTTGGTGCTCTCCGGATGCAAACAGTCGGCCGCACCGGCCCCGGCGCCCTCGGACAGTGCAGCTACGCCAACGCCCTCGGCCGTCACGGCGACGAGCCGTCCGGCGGCTAGCGCACGGCCCACCTCTGCATCAGCCAAGCCGCCCAGCCGCGTAGCCCAAGGAGGCACCCCCGCCCCTGTCGGAGGCCTGTGGTTGAGTTGCTATTCGGGTTTTTCGCCTCGGACCGACCCCGAGCTCGACGTCATGCGGCTAGGGGTCCTATGCGGGCCTCAAAACGGAATGACCAAGCTCAGTGACGCTCGCGAAGCGGAGGTCAACGAGGGTGGCGCCGGACGTGAACACCACTTCGAGGCCAAACCCGGAGACTGCTACCGAGTGTTCGCCGTCGCAGAGCCGGCCGTGCAAGACCTCGACGTCGAAGTGCTGTCACCGAGCAAGAAACGGGTCGCTTTCGACACCAGCGATGATCGCTGGCCAGTAGTTCGGCCCGATGGGCCCTTCTGCGTCACCGAGGAAGGTCAGCACCGGGTTCGGGTGCGTGCTCAGCGCGGCAAGGGTCGCTACGCAATCGAAATTTGGCGTCTTCGCTGAATCCGCACCGCCGCCCAGCCGCGGGTCGCGCTATAGGTACGTTCATGCTGGCCGAATACAAGGAGCGACGAGACCGGGTCCTGCACCATCTGGAGGGGGCCGGCTTGTTGCTCGCTGCAGCGCCGGTGGCGATTCGCAACAACGACATCGAGCACGAGTACCGTCAAGACTCGGACTTCTTCTACCTATCGGGCTTCGATGAGCCCGCCTCGATCCTGCTGTTGCGGCAAACCGAGCCCCGCTTCGTGCTGTTCGTACGCCCGCGAGACCCAGAGCGCGAGGTATGGGACGGGTACCGCGCCGGCGTGGAGGGCGCCAAGAATGATTACGGCGCAGACGCGGCGTTCCCCATTGCGGAGCTAGACGAGCGACTACCCGATCTCCTCGAGAACCACACGCGCCTGTACACGCGCCTGGGGCGTGACCCCGCCATGGACAAGAACGTCCATGCGGCGCTGGCAGTGCTGCGCAAGCGAGTCAAGCAACGCAAGTGGTGGCCAACGGAGCTGTTCGACCCAGCCACGCTCCTGCACGAGATGCGCTCGATCAAGTCTGATGCCGAACTCGAGTTGATGCGGCGCGCAGCGCAGATCAGCGCTGAAGCCCATGTCGCAGCGATGAAGTTCTGCAGACCCGGCGCTTACGAATACGAGGTAGAGGCGCTATTGCGCTCGATCTTCCGCAAGGCTGGCGCTGAACGATTGGCTTACGAATGCATCGTCGGCTCTGGCCCCAACGCTACGGTGCTCCACTACCGCAAGAACGACCGCAAGATGGGCGATGGCGAGCTTCTCCTCATCGATGCGGGCTGCGAATTCGGCTACTACGCGTCGGACATCACTCGCACCTTCCCAATCAACGGCAAGTTCAAAAAAGCGCAGCAAGAGCTATACGAAGTCGTTCTTGCGGCCCAAGAGGCGAGCATCGAGGCATCCCGACCGGGGAACAGCCTGGACGCCGTGCATGAGGCTTCAGTGCAGGTATTGACCCAGGGCCTCATCGACTTGGGACTGGTCGAGGGCTCGGTGGCTGACGCAATCGAGGAGGGGCACTACAAGAAGTACTACATGCATCGCACCAACCATTGGCTGGGGATGGACGTACACGATGTCGGCAACTACTACGATCTGGGCAAGCCCCGCCTTCTAGGAGAGCGCCAAGTGATCACGGTGGAACCTGGGCTCTACGTTGCTCCGGACGACAGTTCCGCCCCGGAGCGTTATCGGGGGATCGGCATCCGGATCGAAGATGACGTGGTCATTACGGACGGCGCCCCAGAAGTACTGAGCGCCGCTGCACCAAAGCGTGTCGACGACATCCAACGTGCGTGCCTTGCGTGACCTGTGGATTGCTGCGTGCATCGCCATTGTCTGCGGCACGCATGAGGCGCGAGCGCAGGACGCGGCGGAGCCCGCCGATGAGAGCTTGCTTCCGCCGCGGGGGATCTACTTGCACCTAATGGGTGGGGCGAGCTGGGGAAAGGGCCTGCGCTTCAACAACCCATTCCGCCTGGCAACTCCGTTGGGTGATACGGAGGAGAGCGTGTCGGCCACCGCTGGCTATTTGAATCTGGCCGGGAGCGTTTCCAGCGGCAACCCGAGTGGACTTCTGCACGGTGGTTCGCTAGCGCTCTCGGTTGCCACGGACGGCATTCCCCAAGAAGTCCTCACGCCCGCCTATCAGCTGAGCCTGCGGCTACCGCCGCATTTTCTGACCTACGCCCGCGCCGGACTGCCTCTGGTCCTTCGACCCGATCCAAACATCGGCTACGAGCTCGGCCTTGGGGGGGTGTACTGGCTGTCCGCAGGGATCGGAGCCAGCTTCGAGTTGATCGGAAGCCTCTTCTACGGCGCAGCAACCCAAGACACGGCCGCGACGGCCATCCCGATTCTATCCGGGCAGCTGGGGCTGACGCTATCCTACGAGGTGTTGCCGTGAAAGCCTTGCCGCCCAAACCCCTTGCACTTCTCGCAGTCAGCATTCTGGCCATACTTTCGATGGCGCCAACGCCTGGAGATATCGGTGGCTGCGGGCAAGAAGCCACCCTGATGGACGCTCCCACGTTCTTCAGCAACAAGAAGGCGACGGATTGCGAGCGTTGTGACGACTGCGGCCTGGGCTCGAACGCCTGCGCTGACGCCTGCAACCCCAGCGTACCTTTTGAGACGGAGTTCCCCCGAGGCTGTCTGCCGTTGGTTCATGATGGCGAAGCGTGTTTGCGCGCACTGCGCCATGCTAGCTGCGACGACTACCGAGGGTTCATGTCCGACATCACCCCTAGTGCGCCCTCGGAATGCAACTTCTGCCCACCACGGAGCAAACCATGAACCGCGGGACCACCATCGGAGTGGCCTTGAGTGGCTGTCTGGCCTGCGCGAGCCTGACCGGGTCCAGGTCCGAATACGAAGCCTACCGCCGGGTGCGCGTCGCGGAGACTGTGGAGACGCGATTGGTGGAGAGCCAGGCCTATCTGCGCACCTACCCCAGGGGACCGAATCAACGTGAGGTCCGTGCGTGGTTCAATCGGGTCGAACCCAAGTACTTCGCGGAAGCCAAGACCAGCGAGGCCGGGTTGGTCCGCTACCTCGATCACCTGCCCCGGGGGCCCCACGCCGAGGATGCCACGGAGCGCCTGGCCGAACTCGAGCTAGCACGCGCCTACGAACGACGACGAGCCGCCGAACTCACCGAAGAGGGGCGCGCGCTAGAAGAAAAGCTCTCGGACGCTGATCGCATGCGAGGGCGAGTCGTGTCGGAGTTTCTGGGTTGGATTAGACGCTTGGCCACGCTGCCCAAGTGGCACGTGCGCACCCACGAACTCCCGCACGAGTTCATTTACCACTATCGGCTCGATGAGCCGGCCGCGCGCTGCAAAACTGGGCACTGCGTCAAGCAGCTGAGCTTTCCTTACGCCATCCCGGACGGTGGCCGATTGAGGGCGCGTCGGGCGCTGCTCGACGTGGAGCTTCGACTCGAGGAGGGCGGCGTCGCCGCTGCCACCATTCGGGGTCCTGAGCTTTTCAGCCGAATAGCCGAAGCAGAATCCGTGCGCCCAATCCGCCCGACGGACAGTCTCGCCCGCGCAGAAGCCATCGCTACCGTGACCACTCTCGTCGCAGGAGCCCTGGAGGCCACCCATCCACAGACCGACTGCGCCGCCGAGACCGTGGCGCCGGTGGTGCTAGCTCGACAGTGTCGCGGGCTTCGAATCGAGGTCCGCGCCGCACCCACGGCCGAACAGGATGATCTCGTGGTCGTGGCGCCGACACCATGACACTTAGCGCTCGACGACCGCGCTGCTCGCCGCGTTGCTCTTGCTCTGCCTCGCAATGGCCTACGTCCCACCGGTGGGGCGCCTGAATTGGGCGCTGGAGGTCGATCCGAGCTTGGTGGACATAGCCGTTTTGGCTTTTGTGGGCGGAAGGTTCCGCGCGTCCAACTTGGCCGAAGCCTAGTCGCGTCGCCGCGTCGGCTTTTTCGCGGGCCGGCGCGTCGAAGCCTTGCCCCGGGATCGGGCCGGAAGCGAACCAGTGCTGGCCTTCTTGGGAGCTTTCGTCCGAGAGGCTGCCTGGGTTGGGCGGCGTGGCCCCGCAGCCCCCTTGGTGGAACTCTTTGCCTTGGACTGCGCCCGCGCGGGCGTTGGTCTCTTCTTCACTCCTCGGGCCTTGCTCGGCGCCCGCCTCGTTGCCTCGGAAGCATCGCCTCGCCGGGCGTTTCGGCCCCCTCGCCCCGCGCCGCCTGCACCTGGACGACGCAGAGCCTCCCCACCGCTAGTCGGCACACCAGCAAAAAACGCTCGATCCGTCGCCTTCACTCGCTTCGGTACGCCAAACGCGCGCTTGAGCTGCTTTAGCTCATCTTGAGTCAGCACGCGCCAACAGCCAGGCGAAAGATCCTGCACCCCGATGCCCGCGTAGGCCACCCGGGACAGCCGCATCAGAGAGAGCCCGGCATGCTCGACCAAGCGGCGAACCTGACGGTTTTTTCCCTCCTTCAGCGTGAAGCGAAGCCACGTCTTGTCGCCTTCCCTACGCACGATCGCCACCGCCGCTGGGACAGTCTTCTTGGTTTCGATTTCGATGCTGCTGGCGAGACGTTCGCGCACCGCATCGTCAACGCGACCGCGCACCTTCACTAGATAGTCTTTGGGAACGCCTGCCCGCGGATGGGATAGGCCGCTCGCGAAGTCGCCATCGTTGGTCAGCAGCAAGACGCCACTGGTGTTGAAGTCTAGACGCCCAACCGGCGCCACCCGAATCCCCAGATCCCGTACTTGGTGGGCAACTGTAGGGCGGCCCTCCGGGTCCCGCAGCGTGCTCATGATCCCCCTGGGCTTGTGCAACACGATGTACACGAGCACATCGTGCACCACACGTCGGCCGTCGACTTCCACGCGCTGCCGGCGAGGATCCACGCGTGTCCCGAGTTCAGTAACGATCCGACCATCCACCCGAACCCGCCCCTCGGTGATGAGCTCTTCCGAGCGGCGCCGCGACGCAACTCCGCAGCTCGCCAGCACTTTCTGTAGGCGCTCGCCTCGGCTCATGGGGTTCGGATCTCGGGTGGGTCAGCGAAACGCCCCACCCCCGGACCGTCAGCGATTGCGCGCGCTGACGTAAGCGTCCGTTGGGGCATCAGAAGCGCCCGCGTCCTTGGCCGCTTCTTTCTCTTCCTCCTCGCGCTCTTTGAGCGCCTCGAGGCGCATGACTTCTTCGTCTCGATCCCAGCGATCGACCCGACCATCGTGGTCCAGGTCGACCCCCATACGACTCAGGCGTCCACCTTCATAGATTTCCCAGACGTCGGGTTTTCCATTGAAGTTCGTGTCGCGCTGCATCCGACTCAGCTTTCCGTCCACGTAAAAGCGAACCTGATCCGGCTTGCCGTCGCCATTGACATCCACCTGCACCTTGGAAATGCGACCACGAGCGAAGGATATCCAGGTGTCAATCCGCCCGTCATAGTCGGCATCGGCCTGCTCGAAGAGGGCATCCCCCTTGTCGTTGTAGGTGCGCACCACGTCCTTGGATCCGTCCAAGTTCGTATCCACCTCGCGGCACAGCAGAGCTCGGCGCGCGTCCTCTCCTTCGCCGACAATGGCGAAGACGCGACGAATGTTGGGCTGAATCGCGTTGGGGCCCGTGGTCTCGAAAACTTCGCGGTCTTTTCGCCCCTTGTAGTCACAGCGTGAGCGGTCGTCTTCGCCGTGCTCGTCGACAGCCCGCTCCTGACCCTTGGGCGCCTTGGCCGTCTTCTTCTCGCTTCCGCCACAGGAAAACACCAGGCCGACTGAGAGCAAGGGGATCAAGCCCAGAAAGAATGATCGGGCACGCATCACTTCTTTTCCTCCGGGGGCGGCGCTTCCGGGGGAGGTGTGTTCCCTCCGCCGCCCTCCTTGTTTTCCAGCTCCACCGGCGCGGCGCCAGGGCCTTCGAACGAATGCCGGGGCTTCTTGGGTCCGTAACGATCCGGCGGCACGTATCCCGTGGCCTTGCAGTAGTCCACTGTAGCCCCGGGGTCCGGGCGGCCATCCCCGTCAATGTCCGAGTGAATCAGCGGGCACTTCTCCGCCTTGTACTCCCACCACTGATCCACGACTCCATCGCCGTCCGAGTCGCGTTCGGTCCGCGCCAACTTGCCGGCGGTGTAGAAGTGCCAGGTGTCCAGCTTGTCAGCCAAGTTGGTCGCGCGGTGCTGCTCAGCAAGGGTGCCGGCCTTGTAGAGGTTGATTTCTTCCACACGGCCGTCGCGATCATAGTCGCGCTCCCGGCGCCGCAGCTTGCCGCCACCGTCAAAGTAACTCCAAGAGTCCCAGTGCCCGTCGAAATTAAGGTCTACGGCACGACACACCTCGCGATTGCCGGACTTGACCAGGATGACATCGGGTTTCTTGTCGCCGTTGGCGTCAAGCTTCTCGGCGCCGCTCGACTTTATGTCGCAATCCTCGTGTACGATGCGAGTGTCGCGTCGCGTCACGCCATCTTCGGCTGTAGACGGCCCCACGGTGGCGGAGCCCGCACAACCGAGAAGTGAAAGCGTTACCAGTGATGTGAGTGCCGCACCCCCGAATCGGAGAGCGCGAGAGAATTGCGTCATGACATTCCCCAACGACAAGCAGACCCGCGCTTCAGGGCGCGAGCGGAGCCCATCGTAGGCGGGTGTAGGTAGCTGTGACAAGCGGGGTGCCATGGTTGCTCCGGTGGGCGACGCTTGAGGAATGAAGCTCAGGGATAGCTCTGAAAGTTGCCATATCATCCGCACGGTCAACAGGACACTCCGGCGCGCTCGATGAGTCAAAGCCTGGGCGAGGACACTCCTGGAGGGTCCTCGACCGAAGTCGAGCCAGCGCCGTAAGTGTCTATTAATAAAGGAGATTCTACTTTAGCCTGGCCGCGCGCCTTGATTGACACCATACGTAGTGGAATCTATTGTAACGGCTGGCAGTCAGGCCACGCCCCCCGAGCCGCGACCCCGAAAATGAGCCGTAAAAAAATATCCACAACGGTCTACATCACGCCGGAGCAGAACGAGCGGCTGCACCTTTTGCACAAGCGGACGAAAGTGCCCGTAGCAGTCTACATTCGGGAGGGCATCGACCTGGTGCTGAAGCGCTATGAGCACGCGCTTCCCGGCCAGATGTCCTTGGATGCTTCGCCGGCCAAGTCGAGCAAAAAGTAGTCTCGAAACCACGGCTTTGGCTGCTCGGGATTCACTGGCGTCTGGTCGAGCGTAGCTCTACGCGCTAAACACGGCGGCCCTCTCGCCCCCAATTGGCATGCCCAAGTCACCCGCGCAGATTCGAAATTTCTCCATCATCGCCCACGTCGATCACGGCAAGAGCACACTTGCGGACCGCATTTTGGACGTCACAGGGGCCATTACTGCCCGAGAAAAGGTTGAACAGTTCCTCGACAAGCTCGAATTGGAGCGTGAGCGGGGCATCACGATCAAGGCACAGAGCGTGCGCCTGGCCTACAAGGCCAAGGACGGCGTGGAATACCAGTTGCAGCTGATCGACACGCCGGGTCACGTTGATTTCAGCTACGAGGTCAGCCGCAGCCTCAACGCCTGTGAGGGCGCCCTGTTGGTGGTGGATTCGACCCAGGGGGTGCAGGCGCAAACAGTGGCCAACGTCTACCTCGCTCTGGACAACCACTTGGAGATCATTCCAGTCCTGAACAAGGTGGATTTGCCCTCCTCGGACGTCGACCGAGCCGCGGAAATGGTCGAGGAGGTCATCGGCCTGGACTGCAGTGGCGCGATCATGGCGAGCGGCAAGACCGGCATTGGCGTCGACGAGATCCTCGAAGCGGTCGTGGAGCGCATTCCTCCGCCGAAAGGCGACCCTGCCGCGCCGTTGAAGGCGCTCATCTTCGACAGTTGGTATGACAGCTACCGCGGAGCCGTCGTCATGGTGCGCGTGTTTGAAGGAACCCTGAAAAAGGGCGACAAAGTGCTCTTCATGGCGACCAAGCGCAGCTACGAAATCACAGCTATCGGGTGCTTCTCGCCCCACCCCGTGGCTCTCACGGAATTGGGCCCCGGCGAAGTCGGCTTTCTAGCGGCCAACATCAAGAGCGTCGAGGACACCAAGATCGGCGACACGATCACCCTGGACCGAAACCGCGCCGACCACGCCCTACCAGGCTTCAAAGAGGTGAAGCCCATGGTGTTTGCAGGTGTGTATCCCACGGATTCCGCGGACTACGAATCTCTACGTGACGCCCTTTCCAAGTTGCACCTCAATGACTCGTCTTTCCAGTACGAGCCGGATACCTCGGACGCTCTGGGCTTCGGCTTCCGCTGCGGGTTTTTAGGGTTGCTTCACATGGAGATCATCCAGGAACGCCTAGAGCGCGAGTACAGCTTGGACTTGATCACGACGGCTCCAAGCGTTGTGTATCACGCCCACACCAAGACCGGCGACAAGGTGGTCGTGGACAACCCATCGAAAATGCCCCCGGTTGGGGATATCGAGCACATCGAGGAACCGGTCATGAAAGTGACCGTGCACACGCCCGCAGAGCACGTCGGTGCGGTGGTGGCTCTGTGCGAAGAACGTCGGGGAAACCAGCTCGGCATCAACTTCGCCACCCCGCAATACGTGGTCATCACCTACGAACTGCCCCTCGCCGAGGTGATCCTCGACCTTCACGATCGCCTCAAGAGCGCCAGCCGCGGCTACGCCAGCATGGACTACGAGCTCGAGGGCTACCGCGCGGACGACTTGGTGAAGCTGGACATCATGCTCAACGGCGAGCCCCTGGACGCTTTGAGCGTCATCGTACACCGGCAAACCGCCTATATCCGCGGGCGTGCGCTGGCGAAGAAGCTCAAAGAGCTGGTGCCGCGCCAGCAGTACGAGATCGCCATCCAGGCAGCGATTGGCGCGAAGATCATTTCCCGCGAGACCGTTCGGGCCCTACGCAAGGACGTGACGGCCAAATGCTACGGCGGCGACATCTCACGAAAGCGCAAACTCCTGGAAAAACAGAAAGAGGGCAAGAAGCGAATGAAGTCCGTGGGTAGCGTGGACGTACCCCAAGATGCATTCTTGGCCATCTTGAAGATTGACTGATCGATGAAGAAATCGCCCGCCCGCGCCAAGCGACTCGCGCACCTCAACGAATCCGCGCCCGCCCACGGCAGAATCGAGCACGTCGAGAGCTTTCCATTTGGCCCAGAGCTGATCGGTGAGCGATTTCGCTTCGGAAACGGGCTCGAGCTGCTCTTCGTCAAGGACGACAGCGCGCCGGTCGTCGCGTACCACACTTGGTATCGCGTTGGATCCCGTCACGAAATCCGAAGCAAGACGGGGCTGGCGCATTTGTTCGAACACCTGATGTTCAAGGAAACCGAGAACCTGGGCGCGGGGGAGTTCGACCGTCGCTTGGAAGAAGCCGGCGCAGAAAGCAATGCCGGCACCTGGTTCGATTGGACGCACTACCACGTGGCCATTCCCAGTTCGCACCTCGGCTTGGTGGTTGACTTGGAGGCCGAGCGCATGACGAAACTCATCGTTCGCGACCCCCAGGTGGCGAGTGAGAAGGACGTCGTGGCCAACGAGCGACGCTATCGCGTCGACGACGACGTCGAGAGCACTGCCAGCGAGCTGCTCTGGGCCAGCGCGTTCACCACACACACCTACCATAGCCCGACCATCGGCTGGATGCAGGACATCGAGGCTTTCAACACTGCGGACTGCGTCGACTTCTATCGAACCTACTACGCACCCAACAACGCAACCGTCGTCGTGGTTGGCAGTACCAGCGAAGCGAAGCTGCTGTCCAAGGTGCAGGCGGCCTACGGAAGCATCCCACCGAGCGTGCTCCCAATCGAAGATCTGCGCCCGGAGCCCCCTCAGGTGGACGAACGGCGACGTGAAATCTTCCAGCCGACCCAAAGCGACAAACTACTGATCGGGTACAAGAGCCCAGCGCTGGGAGACTTCGACCACCCCGCCCTGAGCGTTTTGAACGAGGTGCTGTTTGGGGGTCGGGTCAGCCGTGCGCACGCCAAGCTGATTCGACAGCTGGAGATCGCCACCGAGGTGCGTTCCTTCGTCAGCCCATTTAGGGACCCAGGGCTTTGGGAGCTGTACGCCTCGGCCCGGGGCAGCAGCCGTGCCGAGGAGCTCCTCGACGCCTTGGACCGACTGCTGAGCGCCGCCCGACAGCAGCCGGTGACCGCGCAGGAGCTCGAGAGAGCCAAGGCCCGCCTGGAGTTGGGGCTCGTGGCGGGATTGGAAACCGCGGATGGCAAGGCATCGACCCTGGGTTTCTACGAAGTCGTGCTTGGCCGTCCCAACGCCGCCTTCGAACGACTGGATGCCATCCGAAGGGTCACCGAGAGCGACCTGCTGCGAGTTGCTAGGCGCTATTTGGTGGAATCGGCGCGCACCATCGTGGTCGTTCGACCGACGCCGGCCAATGAAGAGGCCGCAGAATGAGCGCGCCCTCGAAAGTCCTAGTCGAGTCCAGTTCGGCGTTGCCCTTGGTGAGCATGACCCTCGCTCTTCGAACCGGCGCCGCTCGTGAGCCCGCGGGCAAGGAAGGACTGAGCCGCTTCACCGGACGGCTGATGCGGCGCACCGGGGGCGGGAGAACCACCGAAGAGCTCGACACGCGCATCGACAGCCTGGGAGCCTATCTCGGCGTCGACTGCTCCCACACGACCTCCGGAGTGCATGGCACTGTCATCTCTCGGTCCCTGGACGAGTTCGTCGGGCTATTCGCGGATGTCGTCGCCGAACCCGGCTTCGCCGAAGAAGAACACGCGCGCCTGGCCCGAGAAACCCAAGCGGAAATCGTGGAGGCGCGAGACCATGATCGCTCTTTGGCGCGCGCCTGTTTTCGGCGCCACATGTATCGGGACCATGCCTATGGTCGGAGCGTGGTCGGCAGCCCCAAGAGCATCGACGCCCTCGGTGTCGACGACGTGCGGGGCTTTCACGCCCAGAGTTTGGTGCGCGACAACGTGCTCTTCGCGTTTTCTGGGGATGTCGACGAGTCCACCGCCCACGGCATTGCTGAACGGATCGCCACCGCGCTGCCCGACACACCTGCGCCCAGCGTAGACGTAGCTGCCCCGGACTTTGAGCCCGGGCGCCGGCTGGTCTTCGTGGACAAGCCGGAACGCTCCCAAACCCAGATCCTAATTGGAACCGCCGGCACCCAGCCCCGAGATGAAGACCATGCCGCCTTGTTCGTAGCCAATACGGTTTTCGGGGGCACGTTCACCGCTCGCCTGACTCAAGAGGTTCGCGAAAAACGCGGTTGGTCCTATGGCGCCTATTCGAGCTTGCCCATCGACCGGCAGCGGCGTGCGCTGTCGATGTGGACGTTTCCAAAGGCGTCAGATGCCGCCGACTGCATTCGCCTCGAGATCGAGTTGCTCGAGGCCTTCGTCGAAAAGGGCATCACCAAGAAGGAACTCGCCTGGGCCAAACGCTACTTGGTGCGGAGCCACGCGTTCGCGCTGGATACCGCGAGCAAGCGGGTGGGCCTCAGCCTCGATCAAGCTCTCTACGATCTGCCCGAGGACTACTACAGCGCCTACACCAAGCACGTAGACGCCGTGACTCTGGAACAAGCCAACACGGCGATTGCTCGACGCCTCAACCCCGACAACCTGCTGGTGGTCGTGGTCGGCACTGCGGGACAGATCCTGGACGACGTCCGAAGTGCGATCCCCGACCTGATCAAGTCCGAAGTCGTGCCTTACGACAGCGAGGACTGAGGCGAGCCGGCATACCGAGCCTCCTCGTCAACTCGGTCGGGGCCTTGAGCACCCGTTTGTTGAGGGGGTTTGGGGCTAGAAATGGCTCCATGGCCAACGCTTGTACCCCACGCGGCCATCGCTCCAGCTCACGAAGCGCAGACGCGTCCCTCGCGTTTTGTCGAGGGGTGTTTCTAGGAGTACGCGCGAAGCGCCCGCGAGGGGCGCTCCGCGTTGGCACCTTGCGCTTCTTCGCTCAGGGCGTGCAGAACGATGAGCACTGAGACGAACAGCTATTGCACACACAGGTCCCAACGGCCTGCAGGTCCGGCAGCGCCGAGGCGAATTGAGAGCAAGTCGTGTTGACGCAGCTCCCGTCCGGGCAGTTCTGCGACAAGCAGCCGATCAGCTGGTTGCAGATGGTATTCGGTCCACACTTCTGCAGCTGAGAGCAGCAGAACTGATCGCCGCAGGCGTCGCAGACCGGGTTGCCATCCACGGCGATGCCGCAGGCAGGACCACCGCCAGTCCCGCCCGCGCCAGTTCCACCGGTACCGAAACCACCGGTACCGAATCCGCCGGTGCCAAAGCCGCCAGTGCCCGTGCCACCGGTACCGAAGCCACCGGTACCGAATCCGCCGGTGCCCGCGCCGCCGGTGCCCGCGCCGCCGGTACCGAAACCGCCGGTACCACCGCCGCCACCTGAACCGCCCGTCGTGGTGCCCCCGCCACCGCCGCCCAAGCCCCCTACGGCGCCCGTCGCCCCCGTCGCGCCACTTCCACCGGTACCGCCGGGTTGGACGCAAACCCCTGAGGGGTCGCAGACGAGACCCGAGGGGCAGGTACCGCCGTCGGCACAGGAAACGGCCCCGCCACCGCCCCCGCCCGAAGAGCAGGCGACCGCCAGTGCCGAAGCCAGGGAAATGAAGATAAAGCGCATGATTTTCTCCCAATAAGAGGCCGGTGGTCGGCGCGGGTGGAGCATAGCCGCCGGTCAACCGGGTGCAAGCCTGCCGCCCCCTACCCCGCTGGGATACGGGCGGCGCCCGGGCTCCTAATACGCCTTCCGCGGGGGAACCTTCCCCGGTTTTTCGACAAAAAGCGCTCAGAACCAGCCGCCAATGCCTGCGTTGATCAGGCCGAAAGAGCGATAGCGTCGATCCTGGTCTTCGATTTCACCCGTGAAGCTCAAGTCGAAAGTCGGCCCCACGATGAAACCAAAGTTGGGAGTCGGCGTGATCACGAACATGCCCTCCCCGGTCAGCGCCAAGGCGTTCTCGTCAATGCCCCCGGGATCCCTGTCGATGGAATGATATGTGAATCCGCCCCTCAGCCAAAAGCCGACCACTTCGGAGAACATCCAAACGTACCCAACCCGAGGAGCCAACAAGAAAATGCTGAACTCGTTGTTAGGATCGTCGTCGTCCTCGGACTGAGCGTAGGCGAGTGCCCCGCCCACCGACAGAGAGTCGATGACGAAGTAGTCGAAGCCGACCCGAGGTAGCTCGTAAGGCGTCACGTGTGCTGGAGAGCGAGTACCCAGTCCGAAGCCCTTGAAGTCCTCTTCTACCTCGTTTCCGTTGGGCAGATCCGTCTCTCGCTTCGAGAAGTAGAAACCGAATAGACGCTCAGCGAACAAAGCGGGTGTGCCTTGCTCCCCGAACTCCTGAGCCGCAGCCGGCGCCGCCAACGAAGTTGCTACCACCGCCGCACCAATTGTCATCAACTTCCGCATCGTGTCCTCCAGGATTTGCTCTCGCTCACAATTTGGATCGCATCAGAGCTCCAGGCTCTTTGCAACCGCATCCGCCAACACCTGCGCCTGCTCCTGCAGCGCACTTTCTTTCGCGCCCACGCTCTGCTCCTCCAGCTCAGCGCGCAGGTCCACATAGATCTTCAACTTCGGCTCCGTGCCGCTGGGCCGGACCAACACTCGTCCACCACCTTCGAGGCTCAGCTCGACCATGTCCGCCTGGGCCAACCAGCGCGGGCGCTGGTCCGCGCCGACTCGATAGTCCACGAAACCGGTGACGGACATGCCGCCAACCTGCTTGGGCGGCGCGTCCCCCAGGGTCTGCATGGCGCCCGCGATCTTGGCCGACCCCTCGCTACCCGGGCAGGTCACGCTCTTCTGCGCGCTGACCCACAGGCCGTGCCTGCGGTAGAGCGTATGCAGATGCTCGAGGACGCTCTGTCTGCGAGCCCGGCACTCCGCCGCAAGATCTGCGAAGAGCAGCGCAGCGGCGATTCCGTCCTTGTCCCGTACGAACCGCCCGGCGCAATAACCCTGCGCCTCTTCGTAACTGAAGCAGTAGCGGACGCTCGCTTCGTGTTCCAAGTCCAGGGCCGCATTCCAAATCCATTTGAATCCAGTCAGTGTCTGCTCGAAATGCGCGCCGTACGCTTTGGCCACGTCCCGCAGCATAGGAGTCGACACGATGGATGAGAGAACCGCCGGGCGCGGAGAGGACAGTGCGTTCTGCAGCATCATTTCGGCCAGCAAGATCCCGACTTGATTACCAGAGAGCTGAACGAAGCGGCCCGTCGACGTGGGCACGCACACCGCGAGGCGGTCGGCGTCCGGATCGTTAGCGAGTATCAGCTCAGCCTCGGTTTTCTCAGCCAGCGCGAGCGCTAGATCCAATGCTCCGGGTTCTTCTGGGTTCGGAAACTGCACCGTTGGGAAATTGCCATCCGGCTCTGCCTGCTCAGGCACGAGCGACAGGCGATACCCCGCGCGCTCGAAGGCCCGGCTCACCATCGATGCGCCCACGCCGTGCAGGGGCGTGTAAATGATGTTGAAATCTTGGTCCTTCTGGCCCCTGGGTCGAATGGCATCGACATCAGTCAGGTAGCGATCGGCGAAACTGTCCGGGACTCGCTCAGCTCGCTTGTAGGCTCCGTCGTTCTTGGGCACTTCATTCGCCGGCCCGGTCGCCGCGATGGCGGCCGCAATGTCCGTGTCCCAGGGCGGAACGATCTGAACGGCGTTCGGCGCGTAGACCTTGTAGCCGTTGTACTCAGGCGGGTTGTGGCTCGCCGTAACGACGATGGCAGCCTGCGCGCCAAGCTCCCGCGCCGCATAGGCCACCATGGGAGTCGATTCGGGATGGTCGAAGACCCGCACAGGGATCCCCGCTGCATCGAGCACCGCGACAGCTTCTTCCGCGAAGTCACGGCTACTGAGCCGACCGTCGTAGCCCACGACGACCGGCAGAGTGCGAACGTCCGGGACCCGGCGGGCCAAGGTGTCCGCCAGTCCTCGAGTCGCGCGAATCACCACCGCACGATTCATCCGGTTTTCGCCAGCCCCGACGATGCCTCGCAATCCGGCCGTGCCGAAGGACAGCGGCGCGTGCATTCGCTCTGCCAGCTCCTTTTCGTCGCCGGCTTCGATCAGCGCTTGGAGTTCCGCCCGAGTCTCGGGATCCGGATCTTGTTGCATCCAGGCGCGAGCGCGATCCGTGGCGCTGCCGATCAAGTTCGGGGCAGTCATGGCGCGCAGCATACTCAAGAATCGGACGTGCTCCGCAGGCTACTGTCGTAACTAGCTGATTTCTTTAGTTTTTCTACCAATGCTTCGAATCAACTGAGGGGCGGGCTCCTCGCCACCCAGGGCGAGTTGGCCACAAGCTGCGTCGACCCCACCCCCACGCCTGACCCGTACGAAACAGGAAACCCCGGACCCGTGAACCGCTTCTTGAAAAGCCCTCACTCGCTCGGGGCTGGATGCTTCGAGCCCCGAACCCGCGACAGGATTCATCGGGATCAAGTTCACCTTCACTTTGAGTCCCCGAAGCAGCCGGACCAGCTGCCTGGCATGCTCCAGGCTGTCGTTTACATCCTGCATCAGAGTGTATTCGAGGGTGATGCGACGACGTCGCGGCAGCGGATAGCGACGCAGAGCAGCCATGATGTCACCCACCGAGTAGCGGCTATTCATGGGAACGATCCTTTCGCGAAGCTCATCCGTCGCAGCGTGCAAGGAGACAGCCAAGCCGACTTTGCCACCGAAGTCCTCACCGAGTTTGTCGATCCCGGGCACCAACCCCACCGTGCTGACGGTGATGCGTCGGAGAGACAAATCCATTCCGTCAGGATGCGTCAGTACACGCAGTGCCCGCGCCGTCTCGGCGTAGTGGTGCAGCGGTTCGCCCATACCCATGAAGACGAGGTTGCGCAGTTGCTCTCCGGGCTCTAGTTGCCGTTTTGCCACGCGAACCTGCTCGATGACCTCAGCAGCCGAAAGCCCGCGAAGGAGCCCAGCGCGACCACTCGCGCAAAACACGCAACCCATTGCGCAACCGTGTTGGGTCGAAAGACAGACCGTCACTCGGATCGGCCCCCCCGCTGCCTGCGCCTCGTCGTCTTCGGGCACCGCCGCCAGATCCGCGTCGTCGCTTGGCGATGCGAGGGGTTTCATGGGAATGACCACACACTCGATCCGCGCTTCCTGCCCGAACTCCAGCAGCACCTTGCGGGTACCGTCCTTGGCACGTCGCACCGCGAGAACCTCGCGCTCCAGGGTCAACTGTTCCTCAGCAAGCCGCGCGCGAAGCGGGCGAGGGAGATTGCTCATCTCTTCCGGACTGTCGCTGGTTTGGGCATGGAGCCACCGAAAGATCTGGCGTGCGCGGTAGCGGGGCTGGCCCGCGCGCAGCATGAGCGTCTCCCACTCTTCGGGTAGACGCGCCAGGGGATGCACGGCATCCGGCGGCGCCTCGCTCACGAGGACTTTGCTTTCGCTTCGTTCCAGTATGCGTCGAGTTCTTCCAACGGAATCCCCGGCCCTGGCTTGCCCGCCTCGGTGCGTGGAAACCCGCCGTGGACTTCCCTCACTCGGTCTTCCACGTGCTCGAAGCGCTGTCGGAACCGCTCGGACGCCTTTCGAAGCGCCGCCTCGGCGTCGATCTTTTCATGCCGCGCGAGGTTCACCAGCGCGAACAGGAGATCGCCGATCTCGTGTTCGACCCGGCCATCGCCCCCCGTGTGTAGGGCCTCATTCAGTTCTGCGACTTCCTCCGCGACTTTGGCTCGCGAACCTGCCGCATTGGGCCAATCGAAACCGACCCGGCTGGCTTTTTCGCTCATGCGTTGGGCGCGCGCGAGGGCAGGCAATGAACGGGGGACTCCTTCCAACAGCCGACGCCCTGCCTTCTCGCTCTGCTTGATGGCCTCCCAATTCCGCAACACTTCCTCGGAGCCCTCTACGGAGACGTCTTCGAACACGTGAGGGTGGCGCCGCACCAGCTTGTCGCATACCGCAAACACCACGTCATCGGGGCCAAAGCCCGCCTGCGTGCGTGCCAGCTCCGCCAGAAACACGACCTGCAGCGCGAGGTCGCCGAGCTCTTCTTTCAAATGCTCCGGTTCGCCGTCCTCGATCGCGTCAATGACCTCGCAGGCTTCTTCCAACACGTATCGACGCATGCTGTGCATATCTTGCTCGCGGTCCCAGGGACATCCATCCGGCGCAAGCAGACGCTGCATCAACTCCACCAACTTGGTGAAGGTCTGCCCTCGTTGATCGGGCAACGCCGGAGGCTGTGGCAAGTCGAAACCGCGGGGCATGTCCAGCCGCACGTAGTCTCCTTTTTGGCTGAGCGCAAACGCGGCGACCGAGCCTCGACGCCGCCGGGCCACTGCTTGTGCCCAGTGACCCGCGGGGAATTCTGCGAGAGTAGAGGCCCAGGACGGCCTCGCGACGTACCCCTTCGGGTATTGCCCCGTCGGGCATCACGAAGCGCGTCACAAGCGCGTTGCCCGCAAAAACAACGAAGTCCAGAACGCTGCGGCCTCTTGACAGCAACACGGTAGCCGCACGAGCCTCCCACGCCATGAGCGACCCGCCCCTACTCGTCTCGACCAAGGATGCCGTCGCAACCTTGGCGCTCAATCGACCCGGAACCAAGAACGCGCTCAACCGCGCGCTGGTTTTGGAACTCGGCCAGGCGTTGAGGACCGTGAGCGAAGACGACTCGGTGCGGGCGGTCATCTTGACCGGCTCGGGCGAGAGCTTTTGCTCCGGTGCGGATCTCAAGGCGGTAATGAGCGAAGCCGACGTGGACATGAACGAGCGCATCAAAGAGTTTCATGCGCTCATTCGTGCGATCGTGTCAGCGCCAAAGCCATTTGTCGCTGCAGTGGATGGACCGGCTGTTGGCTTTGGGGCGGATCTTGCCCTGGCGTGTGACCTTCGCGTCATGACGACCCGCAGCTATCTGCAAGAGAAGTTCGTCAAAATCGGCTTGATGCCCGACGGAGGAGGCACTTTCTGGTTGCCACGACTGGTCGGGCTCGGACGCGCCATGGAGTTGCTGCTCTTCGGGAGCAAGATCGATGCGGGCCTGGCGTTGCATCTGGGTCTGACGAATCGCGTGGTTGAAACAGAGGCGTTGCTGCGCACCAGTCAGGAATTGGCTGGTGAGCTCGCCAAGGGACCACCTTTGGCGCTGGCGCAAATCCGGCGCAGCGTGCGCGAGAGCTACCGCGGCGGTATCGAAGACGCCCTTGCTCGAGAGAAAGCGGGGCAGCTCGAATTGCTTGCATCCGAGGACATGATGGAGGGCGTCTTGGCTTGGGCCCAACGCCGAGATCCAACGTTTCAGGGGAAATAATCAAAACAAGTAGCGTTCGCCGGAATCGCACAGCACGGTGACAACCCGTGCCCGCTGAGGAAGTGCCTTGGCGACTTCGACGGCCGCGTGCACGTTGGCACCGGCACTGGGTCCGACCAGCAAGCCTTCTTCCCGAGCCAAGCGTCGAGCCATACGCTCCGCGGCCACATCGCTCACCGAGATGATCTCGTCGATCACGCTGCGGTCCACGATTTCCGGAACGAAGCCGGCGCCGAGCCCTTGGATGCCATGCATGCCGGGAGGTTTGCCGCTCAACACAGCGCTCGACTGCGGTTCCACGGCGACTACCTTCACCCCGGCGCTCTCTTGCTTCAGAGCACGGCCAGTTCCCGTCACGGTGCCGCCAGTGCCGACCCCCGCGACAAAGGCCGCCAAGTCGGGACCAGCCTGCTCGATCACTTCTTTGGCCGTTGTCTTCTCGTGACTGAGGGGATTGTTGAGGTTCTCGAACTGGCTCGGCATGAACCCGCCATCCGTTTCTGAGAGCAAGGCTTGGGCGCGCTCGACCGCGCCTGCCATCCCATCCAGAGCTGGGGTCAGAACGATCTCCGCGCCATAGGCGCGCAGGATGTAGCGCCGCTCCAGACTCATGTCCTCGGGCATGACCAAGACGCAGCGATAGCCTCGCACTGCAGCGATCATTGCCAAGCTGATTCCCGTATTGCCGCTGGTCGCCTCGATCATCGTCGAGCCTGGGGACAGCTTTCCATCGCCCTCCGCCGACAGCACCATGTACAGCGCTGGGCGGTCTTTGACGCTGCCGCCTGGGTTCACGAATTCGGCTTTGCCCCAGACGCTCGCGCCTCCGTCGGGACTCAGCCGGGCGAGCCGAACCAAAGGCGTAGCGCCGACCAGGCCGAGGGCGTCGTCAGCAACCCGATAGCCGCTCTCGCTGCGTCGATCTGTAGGCGGAGACGGCGTGTTCGCCATTGCGCCGGGACGCTATCACGCCGCCGGTGGCTCTACTACCTGGGCGCTCGCGCCGGCGACGCGGAGCGCTGTCCCCGGCTCGAAATGCGGAGCCGAAACCCGCGCCAAGCACAGGCCGCCCTTGGGCGCAACGCTGCGCACCTCGCCGACTTCTTCGGACCCTTGGCTGACGGGCATGCCCGGCGACAGCTCTGCGCCTTGCGCTTTCACGATGCACAAACGTCGCTTCAGCTTGCCGCGCATGTCTTGCATGCAAACCACTTCCTGGCCCAAGTAGCAGCCCTTTGAAAAACTCACCGCAACTCGGTCCAGCGCTGCCTCATGCGGGTTGTCGCTGGCATCGTAGTCCACGCCCATGACGCCGAAGCCACGCTCGATACGCAGCTGGTTCCAGGCCCCCAGGTCCGCGTGCTTGGTCAGGCGGCCCAGCTCGCCTCGCTCGATAATTGCGCAGGCGCCACCCGCGCCAGTCCAGCTGATCGGAGCGTGCGCAAGCAGCGATCCGTGGCTTTGCAGCCATCGGGCTGCCTCGGCGCCGTGCACTCGCACGCTCGCGAGCTCATCGCTCCGATCCGCGAGCTCCGCATCCTCCATGATCAGCATGCGGTCCAGCGCCTTCGCCGCGGAGTCAGCCTGGCCCGGTGCCACGCTGATGAACAGCGCATCACCGCTGGCAATGATATCTAGATCCGTCTGAATCTTGCCCTGCTTGCTCAGCAGTAGGCCGTAGGCCCCACCGCCAGGTGCGAGTCCGGACAATTCGCAGCTCACGATCCCGTTCAACCAGCTAACGCGGTCGGCGCCTGTGACCTGGAGAACACCGCGCTCCGCTTCCACGACGACGATAGGAGACCCTGCCTGACCGCTGAGCATGGGGCAAAGATGCGGGCGGCGAACGCGAGCGTCAACCTCAGGGGATCGCGATGTCGTCGCTTCGCATAGGGTAGATGGGGCCCTCCTTGAGCGTCAAATCCGCAACGGATCCATCTGGGTGTTTTACTGTGAGGTTCAAGCCGGTGCGGCTGTGGGTGTTGATCAAACTCTTGGCCTCCCCCTCCTGCATGTCGCGGGCAACCTTGCCCTGGATCTTGACCAGTTGGTCACCGGGCAGCAGTCCGACTCGATTGGCCGGGGACTCCTTGGCGACCCGGGTGACGTACACATCCAGGGTTCGAAGTTCGTACAGGAAACCAAGCCCCATCACGGCGTGGGCAGGCTCGACCCGCATCAGGATCTTCGCGCCACTGTCGCAGGTGAGTTCCAGGGCCTCCGAGGACACCTGATTGTGCAGATTGCTTATCTTGCGCATGCAAATGGGCTGGTGGTTGAGAGCGTTGGAATCCCAGAGCTCAACGCGAATCCGGCTGCCCTTCGGAACACGGTAGTTCGCGCGCTCTGCGTCAGGCCAAGTCGGCGTCAACGTGTTGGACTGCACCGGGGTTCGAAAAAGCTCCTTGTCGTCGACGAACACTTTCGCGAAAGGGTCCGGCGCGTCACCACCGACTGAGTCCCACTTGCGACCATCACGGGTCGTCGGTGGGATCTCTGCGCGAGAAAAGCGAATGAATACTAGGTCCTCGGGGGGAGGTGGCGACAGCGCCCCCGGGGGCGCGGGGCGCACCGGCGTCTTGAGTTCCGGGTAGACCGCCCCACACCCGACCGACGAGAGCAGCAGAGCGGTTGCCACGCAGATGCCGAATCGTTTCATCGTGGCGGAGGCTATCACAAGTTGGCACGCCCGCATTCGCGGACTGGAGCCACCGCACACCCTGCAGTTACGCGGTCTAGCCCGCGCCGCGAAGCGCTTCCGCTTCCAAGATGATTTCGCGTGGCCCACGCGCAAGTGCAGCGCCAACCAATCCATGCGCAAGCTGCCGGGCGGTCATCGACTTGTAGCGCCCAGCCAAACGCCGAGCACCGAGAGTCGACGCCAGTCCAAGGGCGGCGTCCGCGACCGCTGCGCCAATGGTCTCACCGGGCCGGGCCTCGCTGCGGTCTCCGCTGATGAAGCTGGGGCGGGCGAGGATATACGCCATGCCCGAGTGTGTGATTTCCCGCTCCGCCCGGACCCGGGCCCGGTGGTACGCTCCCCGGGCGCCTTCGCTGACCCCAGCGGCAGACAGATACACGAAACGTGGCTGGGGCTCGCAGGCAAGTGCGGCCTGCAGCAACATCACAGTCAGTCCGTAATCCACGCTCTCGTAGCTCTCGCGCACCCCCACCCGCTTGGACGCCCTGACTCGGGCCTTGGTTGTCCCGAGCAGAGCAAACACCAGGTCCGGGGTAAGCTGCTTCAAGCGACACTGCAGGGCGCTGGCTTCCCAAGGCGTGGCATCCATGACGGCGCCAACCGAACCGAACCACGATTCGTGTTCAGCCAGGCGCGGTGAGTCGGGGCGTACATGGGCGATCACCTCAAGGCCACGCTCACAGAGCAGCTGAACCACTGCCCGCCCCGTGTAGCCCGTGGCGCCAGCTACGAAGGCGCTCAACCGCTCCGCCCTTCGCTCTCGTCGCGACCTACGCCGCATGCGATGGCAACACCATCTCGGTACCGGAGCCAAGCGGCCAGTGCGCCACGCATGGACTCGATGACCGCCGCACGACGCTCCGCGGCGACGGAGCCCAATACCGTTCGCCATGCCGCCGCGCGGTGCTCTCCTTCCACGCTTCGGTGGGCACGGGTCAGGGCGAGAGATGCTTCGGGAAGGCCATAGTGCTTCACCAAGGGGTGCTCGCTCAGGGGTGGCTCAGGGCGTTTCGGCGCAGCCGGATCGAGCTCGCCTCGTTCGTAGCGGGTCCCTTCCACGAAAAGGGTCGTGACGGCCGCGCCAACGTCCCACTTTTCGGCTGTGACGGCGTCGAGATAGGCGCGGTACTCGGCTGCCTCGGGCAAAAGCTCCACGTGATCGAAACGGGCCAGGTCCATTCCAAGGCCACGGGGGACTTCCAGAAACAGCTCAGGGTGGGGGCGCCCGGCGGCCAAGCCGCCGGTCTCCTCTTCATAAACATTTTCGATGAGTTCGCGGCGCACACTCGCAATCGGACAGCACACATAGGCCCGGGCCACCAGGATCGGAAAGTCGCGGACATAGGTTGCGTATTCCTGCTCCAAGTGCAGATGCAGCCTGTCCCGGGGAACTTTGCCGGAGGTGAAAGCGGGCCATGCAAAATGGTGCTTTGCCTCCATGATTTCGAGCAGCTGCTCTTTGAATTCTTCGAGTTTCACGGAGGGGACTCTACTCTTTTGGCGGCCACGCCCAAAACAGGGGAATCTTTGGGCACATTCGCGCGTCTCACGGACAAGACGCTTGACGCTTGCGGCAGGGCGGGCTCGTTTTAGCCTGGTCTACACCGCTCTGAGGACCTAAACGTTCACAGGCATCATGTGACAACCCCCTGAAGTCGGATCATGCTATCGAGAACCGTCGCTGGCTCCTTGGAGCTTGGGAGAACCTGAATGGCGCGCATGTTCGCATTCATAGGCAACCGGGCGGACCTGGGCGCCCAAGTGCTCGCCTTGCACGCGCCAACGCTGACCATTGCCACCCAGCCGGGTGAACCCGTGGGTTGGGGGATCGGATTCTACCAATCCGGGGAGGTCCTACTGCGTCGGCGGCCCATTGACGAACGTCCTGAGATTGATCTGACCGAAGCCGCCGAGAACGTGCGCACGGACATTCTGCTGGGCCACGTGCGCCGCGCCACAGTTGGGGCTCTGCGCACCGAGAACACCCACCCATTCCGCTATCGCTCGTGGCTGTTCGCTCAGACTGGAACCATCGTCGGTTTTGATCGCCTGAGAGACCGGCTGTTGGAATCTCAGCCCAAGTTCTTGAGACGCAACGTCCGTGGCGACACGGACAGCGAAATGTTCTTCTACCTGTTCCTGTCCTTCCTGCACGACGCCGGCCACCTGAACGAGCCACAGGTCGGCCCAGAGGCGGTGGCGCACGCGCTCAGGTCCTCAATCGCTCTGGTCGACCGCTTGAGCGCCGAGGAGGGCCACTCTCCGAATCGAGGCGACATTGTCGTGACCAATGGCGAGCACATGGTCGCTGTGCATCGCAATGGGACCATGGGCTACCGGGTCCTGCGCGGCCGCCACGACGTGGAGGAACTGCTCGGCGAGGAAGGCCTGCGCAAGACCCGCATCCCCAGCATCGAAAGCACTCGCTTTTCCCTGATTGCGTCGGAACTGGGAACGGTGCCAGCGAACTGGACACGCGTGGACGGACCGTGCATCGTCACCTTGACGCGCACGGATGACCCGCACATCGAGCCCCTCTAGTTCCCGGGAGACCCGCCTCCACACAGCGCTGACCCTCGTCCTGTGCGTGTGCGGTTGCGCGTCGAACTCGGCGCTGCAGTTCGATTCGGCGGCGGAGTTCGATGAAGAAGAGCCTCGGAAGGCTCCCGGTGTCGCGATTGACCCCACCTCTGAACTGCCCTCCCCAGCGTCCAGCGCCGCCACCACGGCAGGCATCGCACAGTTAAAGGTGCCTCCGGATGCATCGGTGGCACGACAAATCGTCAAGCGCTTCTTCGAGTCGATGCTCCAAGGCTCCTTCAGCGACTTGGAACCGTTGATTGACGAACAAGCTTGGTTCAACACAGGTCCGAGAGGCGGACGGCAGCGCGCTCGGCACTTCATGCAAACGCGCATGGCCCGCGTCGACTACACCAAGCTAAACCTGAACTCTCTGTACCGCGAAGCCGAAGTGCAGACCTATCGCGCCCAAGACATAGGCGCCCTGTCGCCCGGGAGGACGCTGCCGCGGGCCATCCACGGACAGGACGTGCTGGTCAGGGTGTTCATCGCGACGCCTCGGGTCGGGCGCACGCGCCTGTTCGGCGACGAAGTCAACTTCGTACTGCGGCCTACAGACGAGGGATTCACCGTCGTAGAAATCGTGGAGGACTTCCAACTGCCGTGAGTGCGCATCCTCAATGCCCGGCGTGCCAGAGCTTCGTATCGACCGGAGGTGGTCGCTGCCCGACCTGTGGCGAGATGCTCCCGGACTTTTCGGAGCGGCGAGCCGAACCTCGGCGAGGCGTCGCCGCTCGGCCGCAAGAGGCCTCCAAGTCCATGGGCCCAGTGATCCTGTTGGGTGCGGCGGTTGTGACGGCAGGCGTAGCTATCTTGTACTGGACGCTGGGGCCCCAACCCGAAGCTGCGACAACGGCCAGCGCCGCTCTGCCCCTGCCGAGCGCCGTCAATGAAATCACGGCGCGATCCTTCGACGCAGACAGGTCTCTAGCGAGGGCCTGGCGCAAGGCGCGGGCGTGGGATGCCGATGCTGCCCTGACCAGCTTGACGATTTCCTCGGTGTCCTCGGGCAAACCCGATCCATCCTCGAACCTCGTGGCGACCTTCGCCAAACCCAAGGGACGATTCGGACCAGGGGCAGAGGTCGGGAGCGAGCGCTACGTGGTGGAGGTTACCCTCGACGCCCAGAAGGCGGACACGACGAAGAGCGACCAAGCTGCCAAGGTGGCGCCGGACCCAGCGTGCCCACTGGCCGCGGCGTGGCGAGCGGTGGTGGCCTCAGGTTTGCCATCCGCCAAGCCCCTCAGCTTTCACTACGCCTTTTCAGACAGACACAACCGCGCAACCTGGATCGCGAAGCCCGTAGACGGTGGCGAGAGCCGACAGCTCGACGGCGTCACCTGCAACATCCTGGCACGCTGAGCCTAGTTGGGCGGCCCGACGTGGCGGGGCCGGGCGATGTCGAAAACGCCCTGTTCCTTGGCGACCACCAGGGCTTGTAACGCGGCACGATAGCCCCGCATGACCAATGCCCGGGCTGCGAAGCGGTTCAAGTAGCCAAAGCGTCCAATGTCTGGCGCAATATCGATGAACTGACAACGCGGGTGAGTACGGGAGTAGAGATCCAGTCCGCGACGCTCCTTCTCGGTCAGCAGGATGTTCAGGGATTGGTTGACGACTTGCAGGGGTCCGCGCCGCGCCATGCTTCGACGACCTCCCTGTGCCGCAGGGCGGTAGACGTTGGAAACGATCACGACGTCTGCACCGGCTTCCACTGCGACGTCAGCGGAGAGCGTTCGCGCCACTTCGCCGTCCAAGTGGTAGCGGCCGCCAATCTCGTAAGGCCTGAACAACCCGGGTACACAGCAGCTAGCTGCCACAGCCCGACTGATCGGCGTTTCCGCGTCGAACCCTTTGCCGAACAAGACCCGCTCCGCGCGATCTATGTCCACTGCAGTGACGAGAATGCGACTCTCGACTTTCCGAAAGTCATTCAAGGGCAGCGCCTTGGCCAGATACCGCTCCAGACGATTCACGGAGAACACACCCGAGGTCAGATACCCTGGGTCTAGAAGGTCTGAGAACCTCGGAGCACCGAAGAATGTGCGCATGTGGAAGCGTGGCCCCTTGTGCCGTCGCTTCCAGGGCAAGCGGTATCCGTCCAAGAGTACGTCGAGGGGGATCCCCTGGCCGTAGGTGGCACCGACGATCGCACCGGCGCTGGCGCCGACAAAAATCTCTGGATAGATCCCGAGCTCCTCGCAAGCTTTCAGTATGCCCAGGTGGGCGATTCCACGCGCGGCTCCCCCGGTGCCGACAAAGGCAACTTTCGGTTTACGCATGACAACCAGACTCCAAGACTCCTGGAGTTTGACAGAACGCGGCCCCGTTCACCAATTTCAGGTCATCAGTCGTCACGAGGACGGCTTTCAACGCCCCGGGTTGCCGCTTTGCAACGCAATCCGTGTCGTTACATGCCAGAAACGATTTTGAACGCGCCGTCGTGTGGGACAAGTTCAATGCGATTGTCGGCTACGGTGCGACGCCAAACATCGCCGCTAGGCGTGGGGATCTTGTAGCTCGCGGAATAAGTGAAGTCGACGAAGACCGTGTCTTTGCGCCCTTGACCTACCCGTCGATAGCGGATCTCGTAACGGATTGCTTTGGTTTCGCGAAAGCGTTCTTCCAAGTAGGTCTTGAGCCCCGCGTAATCGATGTCGTCGGTCGCATCCACGTTGCCCCCATCTTCGTAGTAAGATGGGTGGGCCAGCTGAAGGAGCAAACCGACCTTGCGCTGCTCTACCGCGCGCCGGTACTCTTCGCAGAAACTGATGACTCGTCGGTTCTCGTCCGTGTCCTCGACATCCGTGTTGGGGATGAGCATGGACTGACAGCCCGACAGCGTGATGAACGCGAGCAGAGACAGAATGATGCAGCGCAGCATGAGCGGAATGCGGACCCAGTCGGACCGCGGCGGACCTCCAGCGTGAAACGCGGCAGACGAGGATCTCATTCCCGCCGGACACTGCCAAACGTGGGAGCACTGGGCAAGTGGCTGACAAAATCAGGCGCAGGCTGCTTCCAAAGCGGCCTCCAGGGCCGCCGAGCCGGGCGCCGCGAGGGTGGACCAGGCGCGCCTCAGACGCACCCGGTCCAGTTCTGGGCCCGGTCCCTCCTGGCTAAAAAGGCATACCCTGGCTCCTTTGCGCGGCGCCGGTCTCCCCTGGGCCTCACTTAGCGTGCCCAGAAATGGACCTGGGTACTCCAACTCAATCACTACGGCAGCAGGCACGTCTCCTGCAGCCACCAAGTCAGCCGCGGCAGTCGCGGCCTCGGCGCCTGCGGTGTCCCCACCTCCGACTGCGAACGCAGGCCCGGAGAGGCCGAGTGCGATACTGACCGCACAGGGTGCGAGATTCGGGGAGGTGGCGGGAAAGCGCCGCGGCTCTGCTCCCCGGGTTCGTCGCTTGCGTTCGAAGGCCGCGTTGATTTCGAGGGTGGCTCCGGTGCTACCTAGAACGACCGCGCTGCCTCTAGGTAGTGGGGCAGCATGAGCCGTGCATAGAGCAAGCGCCGCGGCGATCGCCATCCGCGAAATCGCGTCGAACCTCTGCAATGACTCGACCGAAACCGTCAACCGCGGGTGAGCTGCGACCTCCGCCGTGCAGCTGTCAACGACGCCTTGTCGGAGGTACACGGGTGCCGCGCGACGCGCTGCCCTTGGCGCAGCATCCACTAGCGACCAAACCAACGCCGCGTTCGCGCCCCCGAAGGCAGAGCTCAGCTTCAAGCACGAGCGAGGCTCGCCGGCCCGATTCTGCTCATAGACCCGCCCGGTCAGCGCCTCGATCACCGGTCCGGGCCCCACCGTGGCTGGAACGACTCCCCGCCGCATGGCGCCCAGAGCCGCGAGAGACTCGAGCGCACCGGCGGCTCCCAGGGTATGACCCACCGCGCCTTTGAAGCCGTGCACCGGCGCCGACGTGCCCGCGGCGGCCAAGATGGCTTTGGCTTCCCGCTCGTCGTTGAGGGGCGTTGCTGTGCCGTGGCCACTGACGAGATCGACCGATGTGCGGCCAGCGTCCGCCAATGCGCCCCGAGCCGCGGACGTCAGCCCCCACCCGTCAGGATGCGGCTGCGTGGCGTGAAACGCGTCCGCCGCCATCGAAAACCCTTCCAACACGCCCAGGCAGCTGGACCCACCCGGCCGAGTGAGAACGAGCCAGGCAGCGCCCTCCCCCAACGCCAAGCCATCCCGGTCCCGTCGATACGGACGCGGCCTCGGAGAGGTGGCGCCGAGAGCATCGAACCCGGCCGCCACGAAGGGACTCACCGCGTCGTAGCCACCAGCGATGACGATATCCGCGTCACCCAATTGCAGTGCACGAAGCCCTAGTCCCAGAGCGATCGTGGATGAGGCGCAAGCTGACAACACCTGCATCACGGGCACCTTGGCGAGCGTCGGTAGCCCCTTCAAACTGTGGAGGGGGCCGAAGTAGCTCGCCGAGCGGGCCAGTTCGGCGCTCAAGGTCGCGCCGGCGTCCATGGCGTTGAGGGCATGCACAGAGCTGAACATGCCGCCGGAACTAGTACCGGCGATGATTCGCGTTCGACCGGGGTCGAGGGTAATCCCGAGGCCCGCGAGGGACTCCACCAAATCGGCATTGACGATATCGAGAAGCGCGCGGGCGCGGTCCGGAGCTGCGTCGGGGCCGAGCAGAACGCGAGCCACGTAGGGCCGGCGCACGCCAGCGTCGCGCAGTTCAGCATCCAGCGCCACCCGGCTGGTGGCGTGCTGTCCCACGGCGCCAACTTCTACGGCATCCGCTCCACGCCCGAGGGAAGAGATCGTCGCAGCCGCGACCACTACCGCGGTCATCGCAACCCCACACGCGTCAAACGACAGCAACGCGTGACGTCGTCCCCGACGCTCACGAGCAGCGCTTCGTCGACTTGCTCCGCAAACAAGTGCGAAGCCGCCAAGCACATCAGGTACGCCGATGCGGCATCGCCACGTACCAGCTTCGGCATTCCTATCCGGGCAATGCCCTCCCAACCCGTACTCGCGCAAGCGCGAGCTAAAGCAGCCGAGTCAAGGGCAGAATACACGCGCGCCCGCGCGGGCGCGCTCGGAGCCGGCAGCAGCAGTGATTCGCCGCTGAGAGCGCAGAACGTGTCCGCGATTTCGGCCAAAGCACCAACGGGCTCGGAAACGACCAGACCAAACCCGGCGACGTCTCGGCTACCGGAATCCGAGGCGTCGCCCAACGCAGGCGGCAACGCTTCGTCGACGATGCTGTCTCCGGTTTCCACCGCGCCGGCAATGATCTGCTCCGCGTCCCCCCCTTGCACCAAGGTCGCCGCAATCTCCAGGGCTAGCTCGGCTCCTGCGCTGCGATCGGCACAGCCGAGGACCGGTCCACATAACCCGTTATAAATACTAGCATTTCCAGCGAGCGCTCCGGGAACGAGGTGAGGAAAGTCGGCGGGGCGGACCGCGCGGCGTCCCCGCTCGAACAGGCGCCGGAGGAAGGCGACGCTCCGCGAGACATTGCCATACGCGTTGGCGCACACCAGCCCGGTGTCTCGAGGCAGCGCGGACGTCCGCGCCAAAAGCCGTTCCACCGCAAACGACACTTTCGAACTCGCCTCGTCAAAACGCCGGCACCGGGCCGGGTCAAGGGCAATCCTTCGCTCAGTGGCGTCCGAGCAGGGAGCGTCGTGTTCGCCGTCGTGCAGTACGCCAAGTGCAGTCAAGGAGGTGACCGCGCGCAGGTATGCCCGGCGCCGTGGAGTGGAGACCGCAGGCGGCGAGGACGAATCAGCCGCTCGAAACACGAGTGCCGCCCCTGCCCCGCCGAACCCCAGGGACGTAGACAACACGGAGCGAATCGGCGTCTCCGTGGACTCAGCCGCGCAGAAGCGGAGGGGGATCTCGGGATCTGGGGTCTCCAGCCCGACCGCGGGCGGCAACACGCCCGCCTGCATGCAAAGCAACGAAAGCCCAGCCTCCAACGCTCCGCAGGCTCCTAGGGTGTGGCCGATTTGCGGCTTGGACGACGTCACGAACACCCGGGACGTCTCCGCCCCGAGAGCCGCACGCAGGGCCGCACCCTCGACGAGATCGTTCTGCCGGGTTGCCGTCCCGTGAGCGTTTACCAAGTCGAGCTCTGCTGGCTCCATGCATGCGTGATCCAGCGCGCGCACCATGAGTGCTCGAGCAAGTTCGCCGCTTGGCTCGGGTTGAGTCACATGAAACGCCTCGGCGCCCAGAGCCCAACCGTCGAGAAAGCCCAGGATGCACGCGCCGCGCCGTGCCGCACTGTCGGCGGCCTCCAACAACAAGAAGCCCGCGCCCTCACCCAAGGTCAAGCCAGAGCGAGCCGAATCGAAGGCCCGGCACGGCTGTTCATCCATTGCGCCGAGGGCGTCAAATCCGGCAAACGTGAGCCGACACAGAGCTTCAGCACCGCCGACGAGGGCGAAGGGTGCGGTCCCTGACACGATCCAACGAGCGCCAAGGGCGATGGCAGCTGCACTGCTAGAGCATGCACTGGAGAGGGTAGCACAGGGGGAGGCGCCAGAGGTCAGCTTCCGAACGGCCGCCGTGACCCGCGAAAGCGGATATGCAACGAGCCGTCTTTGGGTTTCGTGATCGAGGCGTGCACCGCCAGCCAGCACGGCTTCGGCCTCCGGCATGCCTCCTGTGGTGAGCCCGACGGCAACGCCGATTTCCGCGGCGCCGCAGACTCCCGCGCCTTCCAGAGCTTCTCGCGCAGCTCGCACCGCCATCGCTTCGCAGCGGGATCCGAAGCAGGAGCTATCGAGATCGACTACCTGGGCGGCAATCCGACAGCGATGACCCTCGACGCCAAAGAGTTCGACTCCGGTAGTGCCGCGGACACCCAAGAGCAACTTCCGCACGCTGGTGGCAGCGTCGCCTCCCAGAGCGCTGACTATCCCCACTCCCGTTACGGCGACACGCGCAAGCTCGGCGCTCATCGATGCGACTGGCCTCCGGTGCCTGCTGGTCGCGTCACGGACCGGCCCCTCGGTTTGCCACTATGTAGGCCGCCAAGGCGTCGATGGAGGCAAAAGCCGCACGCGCCTCCTCACCCTCGGGGATTTGGACGCCATATCGCTCCTCGATGGCCATCACGAGCTGGAGGGCGTCCAGAGAATCGAGACCCAGCCCCTCTCCAAACAAAGGCGCGTCGCTGGCAATGCTGTCGGGGCCTCGGTCGCGCAAGTCGAGTTCTTCCACGACTAGCTCTTTGAGCGCGCGTTTCAGCTCCGCCAGGGCATCGTCAGGACCAGTAGGCACTTCCAGCGCAGCTTAGCCCAAAAACCCGTTTGAGGAAGCACGTGGATGTCGCTGGATCTTCAGGGAAAAGCGGCGCTCTCCAGCCCGCCCTGCTAGGCTTGCGCACGATTTTCGCTATGGCGCCCGGGCGCCCGCACCGCGGCGGACCCGCTCTTCAGAAAGGACTCAGATAGCAAGATGGGCAACCTCGTGGACTACGAAACGGATCATGGCGTAGCCGTTTTGACCCTCAACGATCCCCCCGTGAATGCCTACACCCACGAGATGATGAAGGAACTCGACGACGCGATCCTAGAGGCGCGCTTCGATTCCGACATCTACGTGATTGTGCTGACTGGATCCGGCGAACGCTTTTTCTGCTGTGGCGCGAACATCGACATGCTGCGCGAAGCGGATCCGACCTTCAAGTACTACTTCTGCTTGCACGCCAACGAAACCCTGCGCCGCCTGGAGGAAACGCCAAAGCTGTCCATCGCCGCGCTCAATGGGCACTGTGTGGGCGGCGGATTCGAGATGGCGATGGCCTGCGACATTCGCATCGCTCGAGCCGGCACGTTCAAGCTGGGTCTACCTGAAGTCAAGCTCGGCGTGCTTCCAGGCACCGGTGGCACTCAGCGGCTCACGCGGCTGGTCGGCAAGGCACGAGCGATGCAGATCATGATCGAGGGCGAAAACTTCAGTCAAGAGCAAGCACTGGAATGGGGGCTGGTGCACTACCTGTGGGATACTGGCAACGTTTCTAACTTTCACGCGAAAGTCAGTGACTACGCTCACAAATTCACCCCGCCGAGCAAAGCCCCGTTGGCGGTGGGCCGAATCAAACGCGCAGTGCAAGCGGCGATGGAACTGCCCCTCGACCAGGGTCTGGCTCTGGAGCGCGAGCTTCAGGCTGAGCTGTTCGCGAGCGAAGACAGCACGGAAGGGCTGCAGGCCTTCTCGGACAAGCGCGCCGCGAGTTTTCGCGCCCGGTAGACGGAGAGCCTCACAGGCCGCGCGCAACGGCGCTGACCACGTCTGAGTCCCGCACACCGTCCGCTTCGGCGCGATAGCTGAGCACGAGTCGGTGGCGCAGTGCCGGAAGTAGCAGCGCGCGCACATCGTCCAGATCGGCGGCGGCCTGTCCACACACGGCGGCTCGAGCCTTTGCTGCTAGCACCAGCGCTTGACTGCCCCTGGGCCCCGCGCCGAACCTCACGTAGTTCTTCACCTCCGCGGGCGCGTCTTCGGCATCCGGCCGGGTGCGCCGAGACGCCTTGACGGCAAGATCCACAGCTTCGTCAGTCACGGGGATTCGCGGCACCAGAGCGCCTAACAAGCGAAGCTCCTCTACGCCGAGCACCGCCTCGATCTCTGGAGCGGCTCCCGATGTAGTGCGCCGCGCGATCTCGCGCTCTTCAGACTCGCTCGGATAGCCAACGTGGATCTCAAGCAAGAACCGATCGAGTTGGGCCTCTGGCAGCGGGTATGTGCCCTCTTGCTCGATGGGGTTGCGCGTAGCGAAGACCTGAAATGGATCCGGCAGGGCATGAGTCGCCCCACCAACGGTCACGTGGCGCTCCTGCATGGCCTGAAGCAAGGCCGCCTGAGTCTTTGGCGGCGTGCGATTGATCTCGTCTGCGAGCACGAGGTTCTTGAAGATCGGTCCCGACATGAACCGGACTTCGCGCCGCACGCTTCCCCCGACGTCCACCTCGTTGAGCACGTCGGTCCCGGTGATGTCCGCTGGCAGCAAGTCCGGCGTGAATTGGACTCTGCCGAAACTGAGGCTCAGGGCTCGAGCAACCGAGGCGACGAGCAGGGTCTTCGCCAGGCCCGGCACGCCCACCAAAAGGCCGTGCCCGCGCGCCATCAGCGTGATCAGCAACGCGTCGACAACATCGTCCTGGCCCACAACTACCCTGGCCACCTGAGATTTCAGCCGAGCGCAGGCGCCGGCGCAGGCATCGAGCAGTTCGCCGTCTCCGCGCCCAGGCGGGTCGGGGCTTTGTTGCGCCGCAGTCACCACGTGCCGGCAGCTTAAGGCCCATCCACGGCGAGCGAAAGTGCCGATCGCCTCCCTAGCAGCCCCGCGTCACCAAAGCGTCCGCCCGCATCCCACATCTGGTTGCTCTGGCCCTGCCCCGCATGCTAGCGCTTCGCACCAATGCAGGCTGCGGCGACTTCGGGCACGGCCGAGGCCGGTAGTTCGCCGGGGGTGGTCGTGGAGCGTCCAGCGTCGGGCCTGGCGCGGGGCAAGTACGCATTCCCGGCGTGGGGAATCGCCACTCTTGGCAGCGTCGTCTTGGCCGTCGCGCTTGCGTATTTCTTGGTCCGCTGGCGGCGTCGATGAAGAAGTTCGTCCGGCGCATCGTGCTGGCCATGCTGCTGGGCGTGCTCCTGTATGGCGCTTTTGTCGCCTACACCGGCTATCGCGACATTCAGGCCAGCCTCTCAGACTTTCGCTGGAGCGCGTTCGCACTGGCGTTGATTCTAGCCAGTGGCAACTACGGGCTACGCTTCTTGAAGTGGGAGTACTACCTGGCGCGCCTAGAGATACGTGACATTCCCAAGTGGGACAGTCTGCTGATCTTCCTGTCGGGGTTCGTGCTCACAGTCACTCCGGGCAAAGTCGGCGAGGTTTTCAAAAGCGCCGTCTTGAGTGAAACCCACGGCGTCCCAGTCGCCCGCACTGCACCCATCGTCGTCGCCGAACGCCTCACGGACGTCATTGGTGTCATCACCCTGATTGTCGTAGGCAGCGCGGGTTTCTCTGGCGGGCTTCGATGGGCCATTGCCGGTGCGGGCTGCGTCGCCTTCGGCCTGCTGCTCATCCTGTGGCGCCGACCTGGCAATTGGATCCTGGGGGCCTTGGAGCGTCGTGGAGGTCGCTGGACCAAGATCGCCGAACGAGGTCGTGAGGCCTTTGACAGCCTACGCATCGTCGCCAGCCCTGGCGCGTTGCTTTGGCCGAGCTTCCTCAGCATCCTCGGCTGGGGCGCCGAAGGCATCGCCCTTTATCTGATCCTCGGCGGCTTCGGAGTGAGCGTGAGCCCCCCGCTGGCCGTGTTTTTCTACGCCACGGCTACCCTGGCTGGCGCCATCATTCCCGTCCCTGGCGGGCTGGGTGTGGCCGAGGCGATGATCCAAGAACAGCTGATACGGCTCGGCCGGGTGCCCCAAGCTCCGGCCACTAGCGCCATGATTCTGATTCGGTTCGCGACGTTGTGGTGGGCGGTGGTTGTCGGATTCGGGGCCCTCGCGCTGCTGCGCACACGGTTCCCCAACCTAATGCGGGAAGGCGCGGACGAGGTCATTCACACTCCTCAGTCCAAGAGCTCGACCTGACTGCCCAGCACTCGGAGGCAGCGTCGGAAGTCGTCGGGAATCGCCGCAGAAAACCGGAGTGGTTCGGCCGTCACTGGGTGCACGAAACCAAGAACCCGCGCGTGAAGCGCCTGCCGACCAATTGCGTGCTCGGCCTCGACGAGCCGAGGATCGCGCACCCTCCGACCGTAAACCTCATCTGCCAAGAGCGGCGCGTCGCGCTGCTCCGCCAGGTGCACGCGGATTTGGTGGGTACGCCCCGTTTCCAAACGGCAGCGAACCAGCGTTGCGAGCCCCTCTAGCAAGGACTCTTCACGGGTGACCTCGGTTATCGCATTGCGCCCTTCATCCGTGATGGAGGTGAACTTCACACGGGAGCGGGGATGACGGCCATGCAGGGTTTCGATGCGGCCCGAAGCGCAATCCCCGAGGGTGATTGCCCAGTACTCACGCTCCATTTGCCGCCCCGCGAGCTGCTCTTTCAAGCCCTCCCGGGCATCGCTGGTCTTTGCAACGACCAGAACACCACTCGTGTCCTTATCGAGTCGCTGCACAATGCCCGGCCGCAAGGCGCCCGACGGGTCTTGGGGGTCGGCCGCCGCGGACCGGAAGCCCGGCCGGGCGAGGAGGCCGTTGACCAAGGTGCCGGACCAGTGGCCTCGAGCCGGGTGCACGACCAGCCCCGCCGCCTTGTCGACGACGATCAGGTGTTCATCTTCGAATAGCACGCTGAGCGCGACGCTCGGGTCTGGCTCGGCTGCGCTCGTTTCTGCCGGTCCGGGGTCCGCGTCAATGACATCGCCGGTTTGAACCGGGTCCCGGGGGCGGCATTGCCCCGCATTGAGGCGGACCCGCCCCTCGCGGATCCAACGCTGCACAGCCCCCCGTGAAGCGCCGGGAATCAGCCCCGTGAGCACCTTGTCCAGACGCAGGCCCGCGTGCTCTGGTCCGAGCACATAGCGCGCCACGTTGGGCTCACCAGATCTTGCTCTTGATGTGCCCTTTGGACTTCACGAGGATGTCGCAAAGAGCGCGATCGTAGAAATTCTTGCCGTAGAGGTCTGGGGACACGCGGCTCTTGTACAGCGCGCGCCCCTCTTCGATTTCTTCGGAGAGTTCGCCGAAGAGGCTGTCTTGTTCGATCCCGCGCACGATCTTTTCCTCGTTATATAGGGATAAATCGCTTGCGATGGCTCGAGCGAGCCGGCGCGCGGCCTCTTCCGTGTCGATCAGGGGCATCCGTCGGTATCTCCTCGGATCGAAGTATCCCCTGGCTCTGGCCTGGCTGTCAAAAGGCTGCCGGAAAGGGCGGCCAGCACCACGAAGGTCACCATGCCATAGCGGCCGGCCCCAAAAAAGACCGCATGAGTAAGCGCCGTCGCGAGTACGGCTGTGCTGGCCAGAAACGCGGGTGGTGACCCGAGCAGCCGACGGCCCAGGCCGGATGCCGCCAGAGCCAGGGCGGCGTAGCTGAGCCAGGCATAGGGGGTCAGAAGGGCGACCACGCCGCAGCCCACCAACCCCTGGCGAAGCCGACGCCTTGGGCCCGGCCTGGCCAAACTCAGCAGGGCAAAGAGCAGGACAATCCGTTGGAACAGGGTCTCGACGGCACCCAAGCCCCACTTTGCCTTTTCGGATAGGGCGCCGGGATTCGCCGCCCGCAAGTACCAACCGGCAGCGCCGCAATAGTCGAAGGTATGGGAGAGCTTCTTGGGTACCAGCGCGAGCCAGTCGCCCGGTACTTTGGCGATGTTGCGCCAGGCTGCCGACCCGAAGCACCTGTCTTTTTGGACTTCTGGAAAGACCGTCCGACAGTCCACGGGGACCGTATCACCCGCAACCGAAAGGAAGGTGCCCGTCGCATGCGGCGGAGCGCCTATCCATAGGTTCCAGCCGGCATTGGCGCTCACGAACACGCATTGATCCATGCTGCGGCAGTTCCTCACGGTCCAAGGTAGCACGCAGGCCAGAGCGACTGAACTCACCGCCACGCTGCGCAGGACCGCAGCCTTGAATGTCCGAGCGCCGACGAGAGCGAAGACGGGCGCCAGCAAGAGGAATTGGGGCCGCACTAGAATCGACAGCCCGAAGACGATCCCAGCGCCCAGTGTCCAGCCGATTGGCTTGCGGGACTCGGCCATCAGCACGCACAGCCAAGCGCCGACGGCGAGCAGCGCTGCGGAAACACCTTCGGTCATCACGGCGGGCGTGTACAGCACCAACCCGGGATGAGCAGCAACCAGCAGTGCCGCCAATGCCGCACCACGCCGCGACGCGCCCCGCGACGCAACCTGATGGGCCGCAAGGACTCCCACCGCGCCGAGGACTGCATTCAAACTCATGGCAACCCAAGGTGCCGACCCAAAGCCGGCGTACAGGGCGGCGACAATTCCGGGGTAGCCCACCGGGTAGTGGGTAACTGGCGTGACGACTCCGTCGGGCCACAGCCAGCTATAGCCCTCCCCCGCCGCGATGCGCCTGGCAAGGGTGTGATAAAAGCGCCCGTCTTCGCTCGGGGGAAAGCGGCCGCTACCCCAAAGCACTACGCCAAGCCGAACGATCAGGCCCAACAGTGCAATCAGGAGGCCGTCGCGTAGTGGCGCGGCTCGGTTCACGGGAACTCTTCCAGCAGATCCAGGCGCAGAAGGTCGCCGACCACTTCACAAATAGGTAGACCAACCACGTTCGAATAGGAGCCTTCGATCTTGGATACGAGGAAGGCACCAACACCTTGAATGGCGTAGCTGCCTGCCTTGTCGACGCCTTCCCCAGTGGCAACGTAGCGTCGCAACTCATCCAAACTCGCCCCTCGCATGTGCACTGTCGTGCAGATCGTGCGCTCGGCTCGTGCTCCGCCGACAGCGCGAATAGAGTAGCGCGTCATGACCTCATGGCCGCGGCCCTCCAGAAGCTGCAGCATCTCCATGGCGTCCACGGAATCTCGGGGCTTGCCCAAGATCTTGCCGTCAGCGGTTACGCAGGTGTCCGCGCACAGCCAAGCGGCCGCTCCAGCAACGTGCTCACTGCCGCCAACGGCGCTCAGCTTGGCCTGGACGACACGCTTCAAGTACGCCTCGGGGCTCTCGGAGGCCCGCAATGTCTCATCCACGACGGGAGGATGGACGAGCAGCGGGATCCTGACTTGCGCCAGCAGCTCGCGACGTCGCGGCGACCCCGAACCGAGCAGTAGAGGGCGCTTTGGCGTGATCGGCGCCTTGGCCTTGCCCGAAGGCGACATGAGCGTCCGGTAACACAAAAAGCCGGACAATGTGAGCCGCGAGCGCTACCCGGGGTCTGCCGGTGCGTGCTTTGTCTCGACACCGAAAGCAGAGCCGACAAAACTCGGCGAGCCGATGCGATTGCTGCCGCTGTTGTCTACCGCCGTCTGCGCTGCGCTGATGTGTCCTCCCGTGCTGGCAACAGATTGCGACCCCGCGGGCGGCGTGAGCCCGTGTTTGGATGCGGAAGCGCTGTGGATCGCGAGCGGGCGCGCACAGTTTGTCGCGATCGAGCCAACAGCGGTCGCTCCCGCCAGCAGCGTCAGCGTGGTCCTGGCAACGAGTTACGCACACAAGCCCATCGTCCTCAACGTACCTTCACCCGACCCGGATGGCCGCGACATCAATGTCGTACGCCATCTGGTGACCACGACGCTGGTCACGGGCTATGCACCCGTGGACGGACTCGAGGTCATGTTGGCCGCTCCCTTCTCGCCCGTGCAGGACGGAGCGGGCACCGAGGCCATTGCGTCCCGGGTGAGTGCGCCGCTCCCCGGCGCAGCGGTGCGCGACCCCCGCGTGGGCGCCGCCTACAGCCTGCGCCTCTCCTCGGTTGGATCCATGCGCGCGCAAGCCGACATTGTCGTCCCCCTGGGAGACGAACACGTCTTGGCCGGAGATGCCGGGCTCGGACTATCCCCCCGCGTGACCTTTGGCGCTGACCTTAGTTCCGTGGAGCTGGCTGGGTCTGTCGGCGCACGGCTGCGCCGCCCAGTCCCCTTCGCGTCCGCACGCTGGGGCTCAGAGCTCACCTCAGCGCTGGGGGCGGCCGCGCACATTCTGCAACGACAACGCCTCTCGGTAGCTCTGGAGGGCCATCTGCGGAGCTCCTTGGTGGGTCAACCCGACGGTGCTGTGCTCGCCCCAGCCGAGTGGCTGTTTTCCGTCCGCTCGGCACCGTTTTCCGATCCAGGCCTCGTGCTCCAAGTGGGAGGCGGCACCGCCCTGCCGCTCTCATCAGGCGATCGAGACGGAGAATCCGAAGCCTTCGCTGGTCTGACGGCACCACGGATACGGGGCGTATTTGTGGTGCGCTACGCACCAGCTGCCTCCCCCTGAGGCCGGCTGCCGGCTCAGAACACCCGCTCGTGGACGTAGATTTGATCACCAGCTTGTAGCGGGAAATCCTTGGACCGACCCTCGGTGATGGCATCCACGCTGAGCACCTCGGTCTGGGACCCGCTCTTGGTCAGCCGCGTGAGGTTGACACGGTCTTTGTTGGCGATGGATGTGAGCCCGCCAGCCTGACTCACAGCTTGGATCAACGTCAAACCAGGAGTCAGTGGAAAGCTCCCTGGCTTCTGCACCTGGCCCAGAACCGTAATGCGCTTGCTGTTGTACTCCTTGACCGAGACCACCACGCTGGGGTCCGTCAGAATCTTCTTCTGGATCAGTTTCTCTCGGATTAGCCGTGACAGTTCCTGGGGCTCGAGGCCAGAGACCTTCACGGTCTGGATGTATGGTAGGTCCACGCTGCCGTCCGACGCGACCTGGTACTCCTCAGGAAGGTCCTTTTCGCCGACGATCTGCATTTGAAACACGTCGCCGGGGCCCAGGGTCGTGCTTTCCATGGGCTCCGCCAACTTGACGTGGCTGTTGTCCATGGCCGAACCGCAGCCCAGCAGCGCCAGGAGCGAAAAGAAGATCAAACCGATGCGGGCGAAATACATGGAGCAAAGCGTGAGTGGCGCGAAAGTGCCCGGGCGTTCAGCCCACGCGAAAGTGACGACCGAACCTCGCTCCGGGTTCGATCACATGAACCAGCGCGCGCCGAGCCAGACTTCGTAGCGCGAGAACTGCAGGTTGTCCGTCAGGGTCGGATCGGTCTGGTTGGTTCGAACCCGATTGTCGTCGAGGGCCGCGTTGTAGCGCCCCGTCAGGTTCAACCCAACGGTATCGCTGGGCCGATATTCAACGAAGGCCTGCGCGTCCACGCGGTTTTCTCCGAAACTCGCGTTTCGCACGGTGCCGTTCGGGAAGAAGGATTCCGAATGGGTTATGTGGCTCAAGCCGCCTTCGGCACTGAGGAGGACCCGGCCGCCACCAATGAAATACTGGAAGTTTCCGTACCCGCGGTCGCGTCGGTAGTAGTCGCCTAGATAGCTGTTGGAGTAGTCTCGATTGTAACCCACGGCGATGGATGCCAAGCCCACTGTCGCGTCACCAGGCTGCAACTTGGGTTGAGGCAACAGGAACCACTTGACCTCAGCGTGAACCACGGGACCCTCGTAGTTCCGCTGCGGCGTGTTCGTGCTGTCGTAGAAGCTGGCAGTCCAGCCACCCATTGCCAACAACGCAAAAGAGTTGGTGACCAACCCGTTGACCCCGATCCGCGATTGGACAACCTGCGAGTCGTTTTGAGTCGTCGCATCCGAGTAGCGCAAGAAGCCAATATGTCCGTCGTAGAGAAGTGCAGTCCGGGGCAGGAAGCGCCAGCGACCGCGAGTCTTCACGTAGTGCTGCGCGTTGTTGAGCTCCTGGAATGCATCACGCTCAAAGTAGCTGTAGACGATCTCGTAGCCGAGGCGCCATTCGAATAGCCCACCACCAGGGCGTGCGTTCACACCCAATCCCAATCGCAGCGTGTCCCGGTCGAAAGAGCTCTCAGCCGTAATCACGTTGGAGGGCTCAACGGTGCGCAAGTAGTCACCGTACAGATCGAAGCCCCAGGGACGCTGCGGCAGCACGTCCAACGCGAAGTTCGCACCCGCATTGAAGTGCCGCTGCTCACTAGCCTCGTCAGAAAAATCCGAGTCTGTAGCAAACAGCTCGTTGTATGCCCCGAACACGCCCGCTCTGAATGTGAGTTTTGGTGGAGCCGCGTTCCCGCCATCACCACGCCGCTGTGCACCCAAAGTGCTCAGAGTCAGCGACGGCGTAATACGCAGCCGAATCATCGAAATGATCGGGTCTTCGTCATCGGCACGCTGGAAGTAGTTGGAGTCGTAACCCAACTCGCCGGATACCGACGGGTGCAGCTCGAGGTTGCCGGTGCGAATGCCAATGCCTTCGCCGGTAGCTCGGTCCTTCAGCCACGGCTGGTTTTGAGCCGACGCGGAAAGAGTCAGGGATGCGACGCCAAGCGTCGCCACAAGAAAGGCGCGTAGTTTCATCGTGGTTCAGGCCCGAGTGGGAAGAGCGCCCCCGCGCAATTCCCACGTCGGGGTCACTGCGTGGGACTGCTAACCGGGGGGGGCTGAGAGATCAACGGGTCATCAGGAAAGTTGGAGGGATCATCAGGAATGGTGGGGTCAACGTCTACAGTCACCTCGGTGTCGCCGACGAATCCAGTTTCTTCGCCGATGCACTGATTCGCTTCCGCCACCAGGCTTTTCACGCGCTCGCGCAGAGTTTGAATGACAGTAAACTCGTGCTTGCCCTGGTCCTTGTCGTTGGACTTGGCCGCTGCGTCGAGATTAGGTTTGCGGTCCCCAGCGGACCGCGTTGCCACATCCGCTTGATTCAGCTTGTCGTCCAGGCAGAGCACCTTCACCACGTCGCGTTTTTCGCGGGCTTCCGAGAGCATCCGGCGAATGGTCGCCGAATCCTGGCCCATCGCCTTCAGGTACTTGCTAGCGAGCGCCTTCATCTGCCCTAGCGTGAGCGACTCGACGTTCTGCACCGCGACTTCGGGCGCCTGTTGGCCGCCTGCGTTGCCCGCAGGTTGCGCGTCCGCCGCACTCATTGCTGCGACGACGCTCATGGCGACGGCTCCGGCCCAAATTCGTTTTCCCATTACCCTGAGACTCCCTCTCTCCCTGGAACGCCCGGCAGTATAGGGAGCGGGTTTTGTGCTGTCAACGAAGCGCTTTTTCCGGAAAAGTTGCATGATTTTGGACCTTTGAGGGAGGCAGCCACCCGGGCGGCGCGCGCAGGAGTGGCACCCTGGTTCGATGCAACCCACCCCCTGGGTATTCATCCCAAACGTCCTGGGGGCAGTAGATCAGAACGGGCCCAGGGCTCATTCATGGAGCACCGTCCGAGCCTGAGCTCGATTCTGGGTGTAGACGGCGCCTCGAACGCCTCGCGGGTGGCTATTGCTTGACGAAGCTCACCGGCACATTGATCACGGCACTGCCACCCTCCGGTGGGTCGAACTGAGCCGCGGACGCTCGGGACCGCACACAGCTCACCACGGACCCTGGCAAATTGCCGCTCGCACCGGCGCTGACCCCCTGTACCTCACCACCGGGGCCAACTCGGATGGTCAGACGAATACTACCTTGGGCGTCCGGGTTCACGGCCAAGCCGCGATTGTAGCAAGCTCGGAAGCCTGCACGCATCCCTGCGACGACGCGCGAAGCATTGCTTACGGTGCCGCCACTGACCGCGGCTCCACCAACTGCAGCGCTACCCCTCGGTCCCTTGACCTTCTTGACGTCACCGGAGCCGCCGGTGCCCTTGCCTTTACCGGTATTGGCTAGACCAGCGAGGCCACTGCCGGCGCCGGTGCCGGGGCGAATCGGCCCCCCACCGCCACCCAGGCGTAGGCTTCCCGGCCCGCCTGCGGAGACGCCCGCACCACTTGCGGCAGCGGCGTCCAATGCGCTCGTGGGAACTTCGCCACCCTTGAGAACGCCCGCCGTCGCTGGGCCTTCACTCGACAGCGCGCCTAGCGTGGCCATCTCGAGTTGATCCAACTCTTGAGAGAGCTTTGCGGCCTGACCGGCTGACATGGGACCAGCTTTGCCGCCCTGGCCTTTGGCGCCACCGCCTTTCTTGGCAGCCTTCTTCGGGGCTTCGGCCTTTTCTGCCTTTTCGGCGTTCGCATCCGGATCGATTTCGGCTTCTTCGATGGGCGGTGGTGGCGGCAGAGATTTCACCGAGTCTACCAACCCAGCTACGTTCACCTCATCATCGATGACGGGATCGAGCCAGTCCGAGTAGATCGCGCCGATAGCCAGGAAGTGGAGCAAGAACGAGAACGCCGCAATCATCGTCGTGCCCCAGTCGATACTGGTGGCCCCGCTCGTAACACTCACCGGCAATTGCGGTTTTGGCTGCACCGGCGGAGGGGTGACGAACTGAAACAGGATCGTCGTGTTGCCCACGACAACCTTGCCACGGGAGTCTTCGGTCAGGCGAACCTGGTACGCGCCTTGAGGCGTACGACGTGCTTGCCCCTTGAGCATGTTCAGATCGGAAATGCCGGTGGGCAGCGCGATTCGACCCGTCATTCCGTCTAGGAAATTCAACTGGTACTCGTTGCCGACCAACTCGAACAAACGGAAGCTCGGGGGCACGTTCTGCGTGGCGATCACGAACATGCTCTTCTCGCTCGGACCCACTGTGACATGCGTGCGCTGTTTGATGATGCGCTCTTCGATGATGCGGCCACCTTGCACCAAACCAATTCGCAGCACCTTCGGCCCGGAAAGGGCGACGGCCCGCATCACGGCCGTCATCTGCCCCGGACGTTGGGCGCCACCTGGGGTTGGGTAGGGCTGCTGGGTCATCGGTTCTCCTAGAGGGTCTTCGAAGGCCCCACGATAGGCGTGGGGCAACGGGCGTCAGACAACGGGCCGCACCCGAAAGTTCCGCTTGCTCGCGACTTAGATTAGTCAGGCTCGGGCTGGAGGTCCACTGATGGGTTTTTCCCGTCCAATTCCACTGTAGGCAAATGTGTGCCTTCGGCAAGATGGCCGAGCGCGTCGAGGAGGCGGGTCCACAGCTCCCTGCGCCGCTCCAGGAGCTGCTCCAGTCGGCGAGCCAAGAAGGTGCAGATGACGGCACCTAGAAGCCCTATGCCGAACGCAATGCCCGCCTCCCGGATGGCGGGGGAGCCGGTCGGGATGGATTGGGACAGCACGACGAGGGCAACTAGACTGCCCGTCGCTAGTGCGATTCGACCCGCTACTTTGGGCAGGTATCCCACTCGGCGAACCTCGGCCTGGGCAAGAAGGGAAATCTCGGTGACGGCGTACACGGCTTCGGCGGCATCCTCCGCATCGAGCACGGCACCAATGGCGGAGCGGAGATCCGAATCCGGTAGGCGCTGCACGCGGGCTCGAAGGCTGCTCAGGCTGGGCGCGCGAGGGATCCCACCCATCTTCTCGAGGTGGCGCCCCTCTGCTCGTTGCAGCTTCACCAAGGGACGGTAGCTCAGCCAGATGGATCCAACCGTCGCCACCGCCGCCACCAGAAGCAATGCGGCCACTGCCGTGCCTTCCAGGTAGCCTCGCCAGCTCAAAAAGGATCGCTGTACAGCGCTTTTTCGATTCGGTGCAGAAACGGCTGCCGCAACTCGGCAAGGGTCAACTTCGGCTGGATGCGACTGACGTCCACAGCTGCGATCGGCTTCTGAACTCGTCCGACGATCGTTACCTCACTGATCGTGACCACGCGACCCTTGGCTTGCGCCGAGGCAGACTGCGCAAAGGCGGAGACCACGAACGTGGCTGCGAGAGTCATGAAAAGGCAGCGGTTCATCACTTCTTACCTCCAGTGGAAGGCATCGAGCCGGCAGACTTCTTGCTCGACTTCTTGGGTTTGGCCTTCTCGGCCTGCTGGGACTCGATAATCGCCTTCTTGGTCTTGGCGCGGGTGATCAGCTCGTCCGTGTCGTCCTTCTCGCCGGCTTTCGCCCGGGGCTTCATCTTCTTGTAGGTCTCGAGCTCAGTGATGGCTTTTTGCACGGACTGCAGCTTCGATACGCCGGGCACGCTGTCACTGAAGAGATAGAGCAACCCAAGGTTGTAGTGAACTTGCGCCAACTGCGGGTCCTTGTTCGCGACCCACTCCAACTCCTTCTTGGCCTGAGCGGTCTTGCCGAGCAAACGATAAGCGTCCCCCAGGTTCAGCCGAGCCAGCACATGACGACTATCGTACTTCAGCGCAGTCTCGAGTAGCTGCACGGCGCTGCTCGCGTTGCCGCCCTCGAGGTGGTAGCTCGCAAGGTGCACGCGCGCCTCGACCAGATCTGGACGCGTCTTCATGGCAGCTCGAAAGTCCTCCATGGCGCCTTTTCGATTGCCCTGCTCCTTGTAGATCAGAGCGCGCAACAACCTGGCCTCGGCATTGTCCTTGTCCCGGGCGGGGTTCTCGTCGCCAAAGCCATCGAGAATCGCCTGCAATGAGTACAGCGCTAGATCCAAGCGACGGCGCCGATAGTGATCTCGAGCGATCACAATCATGGCGGGCCTGTAGTCGGGATTCTTCTTGAGAGCGTCCCGAGCGTACTTCTGGGCCTCGGAGCTGTTGCCTTGAATGCTCTTCACCTCGGCTAGCGCCGCGGGAACCGCCGCGCTCTTGGGCATCTTGGAGAGCTTCGAGTTCAAGAACGACTCGGCCTCACCGATCCGTCCGGCCCGCGCGGCCAGCTTGGCGTAAGCGACGATGGCGGGTTCGTAGTCTGGCACTACGCTGACAGCCTTCTGATATGAGCTCTGCGCCCCGCTGACCTCCCCCAACCGCTCTCGAACCACGCCCAGGGAATAGTACGCCTGGTAGGCCTTGGAGTCCGCCTGGGTCGCTTGAGTGAATTGCTGCTTGGCCCCCGCCAAGTCCCCCGCCTGGAACGCTGCCATCCCAGCCTGATACGCGGCTTGAGCTTTGGCGTTCATCCGGGGACGATTGGTCGCCGCCTCCCCACTGGAGGGCGCATCTGTCACCGCGTACTGCTGGCCGGTGGGGGAATAGACCGCACCGGGTCCTCCGGTCGCGGGGGTGTCGACTTTGGTTCCAGTGGGGAGCTTACTGTCTCCCTGCTTTCCGCCGCACGCAGTGCTGCTGATGCCCAGCAGCACTGCGAGTGAAAAAGCTGCCCATGAGTTGAATCGCATCCTGCGCCTCCTCAGCGTGCCAATACCGGCAGCGGTCGCGGCATGCCTTCGGGCTCCGGCGAGGTCACCTGCCCCGGTCGCATCCTGAGGAACATACCGTCCGTGTAGTTCAGATCCTTCACGCCCGCCGCGTGCTGCTTCATCTTCGCCTCGCCAATCACGTCCGTTAGAAACGCGAGGCGGCGGATGGCATGGGTCACACCCGGATTTGAGACGCTATAGCGTCGAGCCAGGACGATTGCGTTGCCATAGCGGTCGACGACGATGCCGTCCGCACTGTCGATTTCCTTATCGCGAGCGTCGCGCCAAGCTTTTTGGACCTTCACGCGCACCGCGTCTGCTTTCTCTTGCAAGTCCGGATTGTCGCTGTTTTCTGCCTTCTTCAGCAGCGCCTCGGTCTTCTTGTCGAACATCACGAGGTTCGGCGGACGCGTGTTGTACAGGCCCGTCCGAAGAGAGTCGTACACCGTGCCCTGACGCGCGATTGCGACGGTGCTCCACTCGGGCGACACATACTTGTCGATGATCGCCTGAAGCTTGTCGTACCACTTCTTCGCTTCCAGAGCGTTCTTACGGTACGCGCCGATGACCTTGACAGCCGTGCCCTTGTACTTGTGCTTCGCGACGTTGCCGTAATCCCACCTGCGCTCGAGATCTTCGTCGACCATGGTGTACGCGGCTTGTGCCGCCATGCCGGCCTCCGGGGAGCCCTTGGCGCCGCCCTTCCCGGCCTTGGCGGGGGCAACCGTCTTGTACTTGTCGTAGGCGGCAATGGTGTAGCCCCACCATTTGTTGGTGTCGCCCTGACGAGACGAGTGCTTCATCTTTGCAACGTGATAGGCCGAATGTACAACCCATTGCGCTGCTGCACCGTTGTTCTTGTTCTTGGCGTAGTAGTTCGACATGGACGTCTGGGCAGTCTTCCGCGCCGCCTGATTGGCGCCCTTGTCCGGTGAAAACTCATCCCATTTCTTCAAGTCGGAACTAGCGATGATGAAGTCCGCCTCGGCAATCTCCTTGGGCGACGCGCCCAAGGCCTTGAACCGGTTCCTCGCCTTGTTCATGCCGCCCCGGTCGCCCAAACTCGCGTAGAGAGACATGGACTGGCGAGCGGCTTCACGCCGATCCTTGGGCGCGAAATGCTCGATGCTGCTGATCTTGTCGAAGGTCTGCGCGGCCTTTGGGTAGTCAAAAAACAGCACGTACGACCCGGCCAGAGCGTCGTACGCCGTCTTCAAGTACTTGACGCGGTCCTCGTACTCCTTGGGTTGGGCGGCCTTGGGCGGCTTTGCGTTCGGATCGCCGTTCTTGAGCGCCTGCAGCTTCTTCTCACTGCCGTACTGCGAGATGAATAGCTCGTACATCTCGATGGCCTTGTCGTACTCGCCCACCTGCTTGTACGCATAAGCGCCGTTCATGGCGGCTTCAGGTGCCTCCTTGCGCGCCGGGGCCGCGTCGAGTGCCACCTTGTAGGCCGCGGCTGCCTTGCGCCAGGTCTTCTTGCGCTCCGGCCCGTCGGGCATCTTCTCGGCTTTCTTGAACAGCTCGGCAGCTTCCGCGTAGGCAGCGGTCTGCATCACGGGCTTGCGCTTGGCCTCCTCGGCGACCTTCGTCTCTTCGTCGTAAGCGCAGCTCTTGCCCTTGGCCAACTTGGTACTGGCCTTTGCGTCGCCCTCCAGAGCGGCCATGTCGATCAGCCGTTCCCAGGCTTTGAAGCCCCACTTGTTCGTGCCGCAATACTGGTCGTAGAGCGCCTTGAAGCGTGGGCGGGCTTGGTCGAACTGCCCATATACGTAGTAGTTGTCCGCGCCTTGGAACGCATACAACGTGCCGTTCTGCTTCGGGTCGCGATCCAGGGGAATGCGAGCGTTGTATTCGTCTCGCGCCGTGATCGTATCGACTACGGGTTGCGGCACCGCAACCTTGACGACCTTCGCGTCAGGACCATCCCCGGTGCGCTCGACTTTTTCACGCTTTTCGATACCTCGAGCACCCTTGCTCTCCTCGAACTGGCGGTGGTGGTCTTCGAGCACCTTGTCCGCCAGCGTGACCACGTAGTACGCCGCCGGCTGCAGGTACTTGTCGTCCTCGTTCGAGTCTCGGACAGTGATGGCAGCCTCACGGGCGCCAGAAACCTCGGCCGGTGACGGTGTGCGTTCAATCGTTACCTGAAGCACAACGACCCAATAGCGCGCATCGGCAAGCCAGAACTTGCTCTCGTAGGCGTCGAGGGCGTTGGGATCCTGGGCGATGTAAGCGGCCCAACCCGTCTCCGCGAGCTTGTATTCCTCGATGGACTTCTCGATCAGGGCTCGCTGCTCACCCGGGTCGCTGCGTTCCAGCGCCTGGTTGTAGGACGCCCGCGCTGCGTTGGTGTGATCCGCAGCCGCCCGCTTCAGTCCACCCTTGACCAGCGCTTCGGCCTGCGCCAGTGCTTCGGGATCGTCCTTGTTCGCGTCCGTCCAAGGCGTCGCCCCTACGTACTGCGCTAGGAGCGTCCGGGCCTTCAACGCCTTGGCGCTGTATTCCGCCTTTGCGGCAGAGCCTTCCGGCGAGAGGCGCGAGAGCTGATCGTATAGCTCGGCAACCTTGTTCTGCATCACCGGAGCATCGCGATCCATCGGGAACTTCTTGAGCGTGAGCTCTAGCGTCGCGATGGCATTGCGGTTCTGCGTGATCTCGATGAACTCTTGGGCAAGCGCCTTGTAGATCTCGACCGTCCACTTCTTGTCCTGCGGGATCAGCTTCGGGTCTTGCACGCGCTCGATGGCGATCGCCATCTTCTGCTCGGCAATCACAGGATCCGATTCGAGATCCAGCACATCGTTGCGCGGGATGTAGGGATCTTGAGGTGGCGGCCCCGCGAAGTCCACGTAGGTCAAGGATCCGGCGATGTAGGTGAATGCTTCCTGGCGGAAGTCTGCTCCTGGATCGCCGGTCTTCGCCTCCTGCTCGTCAGCATAGTGCAACAGCTTGACGAACCACTCCGTGGCCGTGCTGTAGCGCTGTTGTTTGAAGTAGGTCCACGCCTGCTTGTACATGGAAACGCCGTAGAGGGGCGGCTTCTTGTATTCGAGACTGTGGTCGTAGGCGCTCACGGCGCGATTGAGGTTGTAGGGCCCGCCTTTGGGGTCGATTTGGTCGAAGTGGAAGTTACCGATCTGCCACCAAACCTCAGCGAGGTAACGGGGTTGCTCGCCGGGCTTCAGGTTCTGGGGTAGCGGCTTGCACTCACCGTAAGGGTCCTTGAACGTCAGCTCTTCTTCGTCCGTCCCCATCGGGTCGGCCTTGCGCTTCTTGGCCGGCTTGTTCCCGAGCTTGCCCAGCTGATCGAGAGGTACAGGGTGCTTGTTGTACCAGTCGTTCCAGAACTTCTGGTCGTGGTCTTGTGGCAGGTCCTGAACCGTGATCTTGCCCGTATCGTCTGGGTCCTGCTTGACCTGGAACTTGTTCGAACAGACCAGTACCCGCCACGCCTGCTGACCCTCCTCCAGGCGCGCCGAGTCCGTGTAGGCGTGTCCCAGGAAGTAGTGCACAGCGGCAATCTCTTCGTAGTTCGGGTACTCGGTGATGATGCGCCGATACAGGTTGATCGCGGGGTCGAGACCCGTCGCAACGTCCGCGTCTTGGCTCTCCCTCGCCCGCTCTTCGTAGAGCGCGGCCAAGCGAAACATGGCGTCCGGAGTCGCCACCGGATGTGCGTTGGCGCCGCTGTAGACGGCGATGAACTTCTCGAGTCGCTTGATGGCTTCAGCACGGGCGTCTCGCAGGCCCTTCTTTTCGATACCGATCTCGCGATCAAGGGCGGTCAAGATACGGCGGCGACGCTCTTCGTAGTGGTGCCTCACAATCATCGTGAGCGTGTCGCGGAAGTGTTTGGCCCCTTTTTCGTACTCTTTGGCCTCAGCCTGCAGGATCTTGAGTGCGCGGAGCTGGGCTGCTGTGGGAGGCGGTGGAGGTGGCGCGTTCTTCTTGAATTTGATCGGCGGCGCACTCGGCGTCTTGGTGCTGGGCGGCGGTGTCGTAGCCGGGGGCAACGCACCGGAGGATGCACCGCTCCCACCCGCACCGGCCGCAGCCCCGCCGGCTGCCGCGGGTGGCGTCGCTCCGGCCTGAGACCAAGCCACTCTGGGCCCAGCAAGGACCGATAGCGCGCCTAGGCCGACCATCCATGCGATCGACGAAGCCGAACGGGAACTCATAGGTCACCGCCCGCGTCGTCGAGCACTTCTCGAAGCTCGTCGTTCAAGTTTTGCTCCTCACGGGCACGTTCACGCTGCAGGTTACGGACGCGATGGCGCTGCTCCTCGCGCACCTCCCACGCCTGCTGAACGATTCCGACGTCCGAGCGCAGGACCACGCTTTTGAGTCGGTCCCGCACCAGGCCAAAGTTCTTCATGGCAACTTCGCCGATAAGTAGCCTCGCCTCTTGGTCGAGGGCGTCTAGGTCCCTGGAGTACCTCTCGATGTTCGCGACTTCGCGATCCACCGCCGCCTTGAGACCCCGGCTGCGCTCCTCGGCCTCGCGTTCCAAGCGGGACTTGGTGGCTTCGAGGGAGTCCTCTACGCGATCCGCGCGGGTGAGAACCGACTGAATCGAGCGCGCGTAGGCTGCCGCGTCCGAGTTGTCTTGCCCGGAGGCAACGAGCTGCACCTCCCGAGCGAAGAGCTGACGAAAACGCCTGCGCACTCGGTCGTCATCCACGAAGCGTTGATCTCCAAAGCCGACCTGCACGCGACCCATTTCCACGGCGTCCCGGTATTGCTTGATGCGTTTGCGGTACAGACCCAAGTCCCGCTCGTTGGCTTCGATCTCGGCCTGGAAACGCTTGCGGCTGTTCTGGTCGCTCGTGACGCCGAATCTGTCGCCATCCTTGAGCACGCGGCGCAGCCCATTGATCAACGCTTGGAGTCGGTCCGACTCCAACTCCAGACGCTGAATCTTCTGCCCCACCCGGTTCCACTGACGATCTCCAGCTGCCTCGCGTTTGGCGAAGTCGCCCGGCGTAACGGGCAGGTAGCCCATTCGCTTCATCAGCGCCCTGCGTTGTTTGCGAATCGAACGGAGTTCTCCGCTTCCACTCCCCGCCTCGTCGTCCATTCCGGCAGCCAGGGTCATCCGCGCCTGACCAGTGCGATTGATGAGTCCCAAGGTCGCCTCCATGGAGGCCTGAAGCTCAGGAAAGGCCCGGAAGCGAGTCGGCGCGCCGAGCACCGCGTTCAGCTTCAAGATCAAACGCCGCGAGCGACGGATCAGATCACGAGAGGCGGACACATCGTCGATAACGGCGAAGGCGCGGTCGTTTTCCGCTTCTTCGCGAGCCCACTGCACGACCACAGGGGACAAGGTGCCACCCGAACCATCCGTTACGCCTTCGGTTTCAACCAATCGATCGTAATAGACGGCGGGATCCGTAACTTCCTTCAAAAACGTGTCCACTTGCTCACGAATCGGGTCGAAGCGGCTACGAACCGTTCGATAAAGCGTCAACGCCTTGTCGAATTGGCCACTGCGGAGCATGAGATCTGCCCGCAGCAGCGAGCCGTCCGCCAATCGCAGACTCTCGGGATCCGTAATGCTGAGCACTTCCAGTGCGCGCTGGGCGCGCTGGTAGTCCCCAAGGCGCACGTACACCCATGCCAACTCGTAGAGCATGGTCGAGAACTCCGGGCTGGTGCGGTCGACGTGGCTGTACGCCTCCGCGGCGTCCAAGAAATTGTCGGATTCGTAGAACAGCCGGCCCATGGCCATCCAGGACAGATCGACGACATGGCGGTGAGCGCGCGTGTCCGCCTTGAGTCGCGTGACCCTCCGGAACTGCTCAATCGCGGCCGCGTACCGGGCGCGAGATCCGGGCGTGGGCTTCGCGACCATACCCGGCTGAACGATTTCAGGCTGATCCGGAGGCGGCGTGCCTTCCGCGGGTGGTTCCGGAGTGGCCTGCTTCACCATGACCACACCGAGCAGGTACTGGGCCTGGTGGTTGTAGGGCGACCCCGCCGGCACAGCGCCTACCGCGCTCTTGGCGGCGTCGTACTCCTTCTTCGCATAAAGCAGCTTGCCACGGGCATACTGAAGCGAACCCGTGGCGTCAGAGCCAGGAAGCTGATTGAGCTTGGCGAACACCTGGTCGAGCTTCTCGAGCGTGGAAGTCCTGAGGCTCACGTCGACTAGGCGGCTGACCGCGCGCCCTGCGTACTTGGAGTACGGCGCTTGACCGCCCTTATCCAAGATCTCCAAATAGTGTCGACGGGCCGAGAGCAGCTGCTTTGATGCAAAGTAGCTTTCCCCTAAATAGAACACGCCGTCGGCGTGCGCATTCGCGTCCGCCTTGCCTTGGCGATGCAACTCGACGACTTGCGCGAAGGTGTCGATGGCGCGGGCGTAGTCCTTGTTGCGATACAGGATGTCACCCGCTGCAACCCGCTGCGCCGGGGTCGCACGTTTATGCCGGACGCGCTTTGCGGCTTTTTGAACCTTGGGCAGATCGCGCTCAACGGCCTGCACTGACAATTGTGCGCTACCCCGAGCCTTGCTCGAGCTCAGCGCGGACGCGAACTGCGACACCGACAGCAGTGCCGCCAGCGCGCCGACCGCCGTGAGGCGGACGCGAAATGCACGCATCACTTTCCTCCTGTGCCGACCGAAAACGAGCCGCTCAGGCCACCCTTGGAATCGCTGCCCTTCTTGCTCCCGCCGCCGGATGAAGGCGCGTTACCCGAGCGGACCTTTTCGACGTAGCGAATAGCAGGGCGCTGCTCGACGGGAGTCGTCACTCCCCCCTTTTCCCAGGCCACGGCTTCGAGCTCCATGGTCTTGCCCTCGGTCACCGTGAACGAGTGACTCGACTTCACTTCGAAGCGATAGCCGCGAAGGTAGGAAAAGACCCCGTATCCGTGACCTCGGAGCTGGAGCAGCACCTGCAAGGTGTGGTCACCAGGAGGTACCGAACCACTGAAGATCGGGATCTTCTTCTGGTCGGCGAGCGCGCCGGTATCGTCCTGCTTGTTGTACTGCACGGCGCCGTCCAACACGAACAGAGCGCGGGTGAGCTTGAAGATGTTGCTCATGTCGTTGGTGAAGGTGATTTCTGCCCGCGCACCACCGACGCCACCGGAGAGGATCGTCTCACTCAGCAGGCTCAGGCGGGTGTGGCTTCGCCGAATCTGTTCCTTGAGCTCGTCGACCCGCTGCTCGAGTCCGCGAAGGCGCACCTTGAAGGTTGCGCCATCAACGGTCCCGGACTTGCTGGACGCGACCGGCGTACCGGTCGTGGCGGGAGTCGTCGTCGCCGGAGCGTCGCCGCCTTTGGCATCGCCCGCTTTGGCATCACCCGCTTTGGCGTCACCCGCTTTGGCGTCACCCGCTTTGGCGTCACCGGCTTTCGTATCACCGGCCTTTGCATCCGCTTTCGCGTCAGTCGCCTTGGCGTCGGCACCCGCAGCCTTTTCATCCGGCTTGGCGCCTGCCCCCTGTGCCAATGCCCCGCCCGTTCCAAGAACGAGCGCGCCTACGGTCGCCCAACACCCAATCCAACGCTGCATGATGATCCCTCTTAGTGGAATAAGACGAAGGGTCGAGCCAAAGCTCGCATCCCCAGGAAACATTTCAGGCGTCCCTTATGTTCGGAATCCGGCCAGGCTGCAACAGGGGGCGGCGCATCAGGGCGATCCTTCCAAATCCCGATCCGGCCCATGGGCCGGTATCGCGGCATTTTTGCGGTGATGACCGGGGGACCGGCCTTCGGTAGATCGGAAGACGTGGTGGAACGTCGGATCAGCCGGAACCTGTCATGGACCCGCAGCGCGGCTTTTCCTTGGGTCGGTCGGAGCGCCGTAGCGCCGACGCGTCTCACCTCGGCGAAAGAGTCGGGGTGACGGCATGGGGGGCGGCCGCGGCAACGCAACCGACGAAATGCTCATGGTGCGCTACCAGCGTGGCGACCGTGACGCGTTCGCGGAAATTGTGCACCGCTACAAAGGCCCCATCTACAACTTCGTGTATCGCCAAGTGAAGAACCCTCAGACAGCCGAAGACGTGACCCAGGACGCGTTTCTCCGAGTCGTGCAGAACGCTGGCGAGTTCAAGCACGAGGCGCGCTTTTCGACATGGCTCTACACGATTGCGCGAAACCTCTGTGTCGACCATCTGCGAAAGGCCAAACACCGGCGCCACCCCTCCCTAGACCAGCCGGCGGGCAAGGACAGCGAGGGGCGGTCTCTTGGCGACTCCACGGCGGACGGTCACCATAGCGCCAGCGTGGAACGGACAGCGAGTGGCAACCAAGTCCGCGACCGGATTGTGGCAGCCGTTGGTGCCCTTCCGGATGACCAACGCGAGGTGTTTCTGCTCCGCGAAGTCGGCAACCTGCCATTCAAGGAGATCGCGGAGGTCGTTGGTGTCGGAGAAAACACAGTGAAGAGTCGCATGCGCTACGCGCTGGAGCGGCTGAAGCAAGCATTGAGTGAGTTCGAGGAGTACGCACGCGCCCTACGCTGAAGAGTTCCCACATGTTGGTCTACGCTGCGACAGCATTCGCCCACGAAATCAGGGCATTTTCAGGTTCTTCCGGAGGTCCTTGAGTCGTGGACTGCGAACGTTTCGACCGCATTGCACTCGACCTGCTCTACGACGAGCTGGATGAGCTGACGAGCGCCGCGGCGAAGCGCCACATCGAACATTGCTCCCGCTGCCGCGAAATCAACTCGGAGATGCGCGCGACCCGCGCGGTTGGAGTGCTACCCATTCTAGAGCCTCCTCCCGATCTGGAGGCGCGCATCCTGGAGGCGGAGCGCGCTGCGCACGCGCGGCTCCCCCTTCGCAAACGCATGGGCCGCGGAGTATCGATATTGGCCGGGTACGCCATGCGGCCACAACTTGCCATGGCCGCCCTCCTGCTGCTCATGCTGGGCACCAGCCTGCTGCTATTGCGAGCGAAGCCGGGCGATCGCGAGAGTGTGCAGGTCACTGAACGTGGAGTTCCGGAATCCGAAGGTGAGTCCGTCGCGATCGTGCCTGTACCCGAGAAGGTGGCGAGCGACACGGCTGCCGAAGCTCACGGTGTGAAGCTCGGACGGGCGAAGAAGGAGAGTCGAGGGGGCGTCTCGGACTCCGAGTTCGCGGAGGCGCCCAGCCCAGGCGAGGCGGACAAGAACAGAAGCCGCAGGGCACAAGTAGACCAGCTTGACGCCGACGCCGGCAGCGACGGAACCTACGACCGGGGCATGGAGGCCTACCGAGCGGCCCGCTACGCCGACGCCGTCAAAGACTTCGATGCTGTAGCGAGTAAAGGCGGGCCTCAAGCGGCATCCGCAGCGCTTTTCGCAGGCCAAGCCATCCGAAAGTCCGCGGGCTGCAGTCAGGCAGCGCCGCGTTTCGAAGCGGTGAGTTCGCGTTTCCGCGGCGGTGGAATCGGGCACGAAGCGACCTGGCAGGCTGCGGATTGCTATCGAGCCTTGGGTCGAATGGATGACGCGCGCCGCTCCTACACTCAGTTGTTGGATGTTCCAGGTTATGGGCAACGCGCCCAGCTCGCCTTGGCATCTTTGGAAACTGGCGATCGCGTGGCAGCCAAGCGCGCAGCAGCAGCCCCGCCAGTTGGCGGCGCGGTTGGCCCCAAAGCGAAGGCAGCACCGAAACGGCCCGCACCCAAGGCCAAACCCGCTGCCAAACCGAAGGCATCAGGAAGCGACCAGGCTTTCTGACGCCGCGACCAATGGCGAATCAGTTCTTCGCCACCTCGCGCACGTAGGCAATCGTGTGGATCGCCTCCACGATTCGCTCGCGGTGCTCCGCCGTGAGACCAACGAAACGCACGCCCATGCCCGGGTTCAAGTTCTCCGCGAGCACCTTCAGGGGATTGACCCACTGGACGACGCCCGTGAGCACGAAGGGCTCAGCAACCCCAGGCGGTGCGAACCGGAGCGTTAGCTCGGTGCCTACCATCAGGGGCTGCTGCGTGCGCACGAAGATCCCGAGTTCGGAGATGTTCGTAATAGATGCGTAGAGAAAAGTGTCCTCGGTCTCGCAGTCTACCGACCAGACCACGTCCACTCGATCCGCCGCTCGGCGATCGTCCTCGCTTTTCTCTTCCAGTTCTTCCCCGTCGCCCACGCTCCCTTGGCGTAACTCCAATCTTGCAGCCTGTCACCCCGAATGGGCACCGCAGGGGCAGCAGCCGGGATTTGCGCCATTCCCCGAGCTCATTCCACCCGCAAATGGCCCGCCACCACGCGATTGTCATTGTGTTTGCCGCGCTTCACATCAAGCCGGCGGTTGCCAATGTAGAGGCCGAAGAACACCGAGTAGTCCCCGGGAGTGAAGTTGGGTTCGAGCATGAAGGGGTGAACGTCGACGACGTAGTCGCCGGTTTTCCACAAGTGGAAGGGGTAGCGACCTTCGAGGGTCTTGTGGTCGCCGTTGTAGCGCCGTTGAAAACCGTCGATGTGGATGAAGGTCTCCCAATTGCCAGAGATTGCCGACACCACCTTGTAGTAGATTCGGAAGTCGTAGGGCTGGCGCGGAACGACGGCCGGCACCGGGCGCCCATCACGAGTCGTCACGTCCCAGCCAATCACGTCCAACTGACCACCCAAGTTGTGAGGCAACGTGCGGGTGGGCGTTGGAGGCGTGCTCAGCAGCCATTCATCGAAGGGGTTTTCGTTCTTCTGGTTTTCCGACAACCGATTGGATGCGAGCAAAATCTCGCTCGAACGCGCGTCCAGGACCGGGAGGTTCTGCCGAGGTGTCGTGCGATTGCGAAACGAGCTGTTGAGCTGAGGAAGGTCCGACGCTCGCAACACGAGCCAGCGGCGATCTTGGCCTCCCGCCATCAGCCACTCGAAGGCTTGCGGGGCATTCGCGAAGCTCGGCGCGTCTCTGCCCGCATAGTAATTGGCGCTGCCTGAGCCCACCCCGAGGATTGCAAGGCGCTCCCCAGGTTTCGCGAGGCGTCGGTAGGCGTCGAACACCTCCTTTGGGGAAATCTGCGCGGCCAGGGCGGGATAGTAGCGCAGGCTCATCACCCCACCGAAAGCCACCACCGAAAGCAGCGCCACCCTGGCGCGGGGGATGGGCAGCCAATCCAGGAGCGCACGAGCGCCATCCCTGGCCAGCATCAGCAACGGTGGCACCACGAGCACGAGCACGGGCAGTGCGAGGTAGCCGTAGGCTGCCACTTGCCGGGCGGCGGGGCTCATGCCCGCGAACTGCTTCCAGTGGAAGTATTTCGCAGACAAGAACGCGAGTACCGCATACCCAATCAGCCCAGCCTCGGCCACGACGACCGTGAACCACACATTGCCCCCGGCCGTCGTTCGCAATGCCGTGAAGTAGCCACGTATCTCGTCCCAGCGCAGGCGGCGCGAATCCGACGAGCGCTCCAGGAAGGCCGCAAAAAAGACCGCGCTCATGGCAACGGTTCCGTATTTGATCAAGCGAGTGGCAGCTTCCTTGAAGCTATCGGGAAAGCGCGCGCCTTCCACTACAAAGGCGCTCAGGCCCTTGTCTGGGAAGTTCTTGAAGTCCGTGTACAGAAGGATGGCGATGGCCGCGACGCCCATCGCCAGGGCGCGCGACGCTGGCGCACCCCGTTCATAGTCCCGGAACGCCAACCCAACGATTCCCGCTAGGGCGCAGACCCCAACGAAAGGCAACATGCCGACTTTGGGTGCCAAGAACCCGTGGACGAAGAGAGCGACGGCGGCAACCATGATCAACACCGCGCGGAGCGCGGCTTGACGATCCATCTCCGCAGGGGACGCTTGCGGGGGCGCTCTGAAGACCCGACCAATGCAAAAGGGGATCACCGCGCTCCAAGGAAAGAGCCCGTGACCCAAGTAGTGAATCACCGCGTCGTGGGTGGGCATCTTCCTGGGCGGAGCGACGTTCGCGCCCACGGTTGCCAGAAAGCGCGTGGGATCTGCCTCCGCTTGGCCCAAAGCGCGCACCCCCAGCCAAAAGGCCGCTACCCCCAAAAGGAGCAATGGCCAAGCGAGACTTCGAGCATAGGCCGAACACTGACGCGGCCGCGCGACGAGATAGGCGCAACCGACACCTAGGGCGGGAATCGACACGCCGATCAAAGCCCCCCGGGTGCCGTAGCCGGCGGCGGCGCCGAGCAGACCGATGAGCATCCAGACGCTGCGCCGCAGGTTGGTGGCCCGGTCATCGAACAGCGCCAGCGCGAAACCCAAGGTGGCGATCGCCACGGCGCTCATGGCCACGATGTCCCCGAGCATCGTGCGGGCATGCAGGAAGTACAGCGGCATAGTCACGAGAGCGAGTACCGAGAACGCCCCCGCCACGCGATCAGCCAGGCGTGACACCAAGAGGTAGACTGCGGCGGCGCCAAGCGCTCCCCACAGCGCCAGGGGCAGGCGCCCCGCCCACTCGTGCAACCCGAGCAGGCGAAAGCCGAGTGCAACCGAGGTGAACGGAAGCTGACCCCGAGCCAGATCGCCTAGAGTCGGAACGTCGTTTGGCCCCCCCTCGAGAGCAAGCTCTTGCCCCCCACCCAGGAGCGTCAGGGCAATTCGCCTCGACAGATCGGCTACCGCGAGTTCGTGAGGATCCCAGATCCCGCTCGACCTGATCGGGCCGAATAGGCTCGCCACAGCGGCACCAACCACGACCCCGGGCAGCAACCAGCGCCCGAGCGTGGTGGAGCGGCGCGTGGGTTCCGCGTCGCTCGTTGTTGAGTTCGGACTGGCTGCCGTCGCCATAGACCTCGCCTGAGTAGAACATCGACGGGTGTCAGCACAAGCTCTGGGCAGGATCCCCGCGAGTTCCCTGGGCAGGATCGACACCTCATTGAACACGGCGGACGACCATTTCCGTGCAGCCAACCCGGGACAAAAGCGCCAGTGCTGAGCCTCGACGCTCAGTGCCCTAGGCGAAAGTGCCACTCGCGCTATGCTCCGCCGCCTCATGCGTTTCGGAAGCGTCGCCCTGGTCGGGCGCTCCAACGTCGGCAAGTCGACGTTTCTCAATGCCGCCCTTGGCGAGCCGCTCGCGATCGTTTCGCATGTGCCTCAAACCACCCGAGACGCATTGCTCGGAATCGCTCATCTTCCAGACTGTCAGATCGCGTTCCTGGACACCCCCGGGCTACATCGGCCGCGCTCGGAACTCGGGCGGCGAATGAATGCCACAGCCGTCGACGCTGCCCGAGGCGCCGACCTCATCGTAATGATGACCGACTTGCCCAAGTCTCCTGGCGCACCGGGTGGCTTACTCGCCCGCGACGAACCCGTCTTTCAGCTGCTCTCGGCCAGCACACCGGCGATCCTCGTAGTGAACAAAGTCGACCTTTGGCGTAACAAGGACAAGCTGCTGCCAGTCCTTCAGACTTACTCGGAGCGATTTGATTTTCAAGAAATCGTCCCCGTAAGCATGCGGAAGCAAGATGGCGTCGACCGCGTCCTGGCGTTGATCGCCTGTCACCTTCCCGATGGCCCCGCCGCTTTCGAGAGCGATGAAATCACCAATCGACCCACGGTGTTCTTCATCCGCGAGTACGTTCGAGAACAAGTCTTGGAACACACGCGGCGCGAAGTTCCTCATGCGGTCGCGGTGAGCGTCGAATCCGTCGACGAAAACCAGGCACGACTGGTGATTCGCGCCACGATTCACGTCGAGAAAGCAGGGCAACAGCGCATTTTGATCGGGCGTGGCGGAGAGACCATCAAGGCCATTGGCACCGCTGCGCGCCATCGCATCGAAGCCTTGACAGAACGGCGCGTGCACCTCGAGCTATTCGTTCGCGTAACTCCGCAATGGAAACACGTTCCTCGTCAGCTGTCGGAACTCGGCTACGAAGCCTCGGACGCACCAGTCCCGGAACTTCCCCAAGAAGAGCAAGAGCCGACGGAAAGCTGATGCGACCGATCGTGGCCATCGTCGGCCGCCCGAACGTGGGCAAGAGCACGCTGTTCAATCGCTTTGCTGGCAAGCGCCTGGCGATCGTGCACGACCAACCCGGAGTGACCCGAGACCGGCACTACGCGGACGCGCACTTGGCGGGGCGCGACGTCGTAGTCGTTGATACCGGAGGGTTCGATCCGGACACCGACGATCCGATGGGATTGGGAATCGCTCGCCACGTGATGGCGGCCATTGACGAGGCAGACATCATCGTCTGCGTGCTGGACGCGACCCAAAGCCCCCTCCCAGCAGATCGAGAAGCCGTGGATCTGCTACGACGAAGCGAAAAGCCCGTCATTTACGTCGCGAACAAGGCGGATACGGCGGCTCAAGAAGTGAGCGCGTCAGAACTCTACGAGCTGGGCGTCGGTGAGCTGATCACCATTTCCGGTCTCCATGGGCGGGGACTGGCGGACCTCGAGCGGCGCATGCGGACCGCGTTGCCGGAAGCGGACGAAAAGCCCGCAGCTGAAACCGACGGCTTGACTCGCGTGGCACTACTCGGTCGGCCCAACGCCGGGAAGTCCTCCCTTTTCAATCGCTTGAGCGGCGCAGAGCGTTCTTTGGTCGACGCGCGCCCCGGAACCACACGAGATCCCATTGATTCCGTAGTGAGCCTGGCGGGGCAGCAATTCGTTCTCGTCGACACGGCGGGGATTCGTCGCAAGTCCAAGGTCGACCGTGGGGTGGAGGCGGCGAGCGTGCTGCGCGCAATTCGAAGTATCGAGCGCGCGCAAATAGTGATTCTGATGGTCGATGCGACGGAGGGACTCGCAGAACAGGATGCCCGCCTCGCAGGCCTGTGCATCGACCGACGGCGAGGGATTGTCATTGGACTCAACAAGATGGACCAGTTGTCGAAGAAACACGCCAAAGAGGCTCTGGCCGATGCACGCCATGCCACTCGCTTTGCAAGTTTCTCTCCTATTGTCGGGCTTTCGGCAAAGACCGGAAAGGGCGTCAAGGAGCTGCTGGGTTCGGTGGCAGATGCCGCCGAGCAATTCAAGAAGCGTGTGGCAACCGCCGAACTCAACCGTTTCTTCGAGCAGGTGCTTGCCGAACGCCCGCCGCCGATACGCGGCGGCAAGGCCCCACGAATCTACTATGTGGCTCAAGTGGAAACCGCCCCACCTATCTTCGCGGCGATGACCAGCGCTCCCGCCAGTATCGACAAGAGCTACAAGCGGTTCGTGATCAATCAGCTTCGCAAGTCCTTCGGCTTCGAGGCTGTTCCCATCGTCGTACACTACCGGAACAAGCGGCGTGAAGACTGAGTCCAGCTTCAAGAGGGCGGACACAGCAGCGCCGAAATCCCGGCCAAAGTGCCCAAATCGTGTACGTCGCTGGGCAGCGCCGGGACCTCGACTCGAACTAGCGAGTCGTTCACCTCGTTTTCGATCAGTTCGAGGTTTTTCGCATCCACCGCCGCACGGGCCCCCTCGTCATCCAGGGCAGCCAGAAGCCGCTCGGAAACACCGTGGCCTAGGCTTAGATTGTGGGCTCGCATGGCTTCGGATACTTGGTCCACGGTAGGTCGTGGGGGAGGCGGCCGATGCACGCGATTGACCACGAATGCGTCACGGCGCATGCCTGACGACTTGAGCCGGTCAGCGAAATACAGGGCCTCACGGATCGCCGCTGGCGCTGGCGTGGTCACCATGATGTACGCGAATTCGCCCCCACGAAAGGCGGCGGAGACTTGTTCCGCGCGCTGGCGGAAACCGCCGAACAAGTCGTTCAGATCCGTGACGAAACCTGCCATCTGCTCAAGAAACCCGCCCCCGGTCAGACGCCCAATTCCGCGCAAGACGACAGCGACGCTCTTGGCCAGCAGATTCAAACTGAAACGACCGCTGGACTCCACGGATTGGATCAGCCAACGCATGGCCGCGCTATCCAGCGCGCCGATCAGCCGCTCCGGCGCATCCAGAAAGTCGAGAGCGTTGCTGGTGGGAGGCGTGTCGAGCACAATCAGATCAAAGTCGGCGTCTTCCTTCACCGCCAGGAGTTTCTCCATCGCCATGTACTCTTGAGTCCCGGCTAGGCTCGTGGAGACGTATTGGTACAACTTGTTTTGGAGTATGCGGTCGCGAGCCGCGGGGCTGGATGCGTGCCGAACCACCAACTCGTCGAAGGTGCGTTTCGTATCGAGCATCATCACTGTGAGGTTGCCCGGAACGGTCAGGCCATGTTTCTCGAAGTGACGGGGCTCGACTCGCGTCGCCTCGCTGGTCATTCGCTCGAGCCCTAGGCTGTTCGCCAATCGGCGTGCGGGATCTATGGTGAGGCAGAGCACACGTTTGCCTCTCTGCGCCGCTGCGAGCCCCAGCGCCGCAGTCACCGTCGTCTTGCCAACACCACCAGAACCGACGCACAACACCACTCGGTGTGTGTCTAACAGCGGCTGCAGGGTAGCGATGGTCATGGGCCGGCGCGCGTGTAGCCTGCTCCTCTCGCGGAGGCAAATCCCCCTCAGAAAATTTGGCCCAGCTGCTCGCACTCTGGCAAAGGACCACCGTGTGGTTTGCGTCTCCACAATCCGAACGACGAAGGCAGCGCCGAGGCGATATCCTGCTCGCACTCAATCGACTTCTGGACGCGGCGCGCCGAGATGGCCAGCTTGAAGCCGTCGCGGTATCCGACGCATCCGGGGTACTCGTGGCTGGCGCTGGGCGTTGGGAGCGATGCGAAGAACTGGCCGCCATCGCACCTCTCGGCGGCGGTCTGAACCCAGCCAATGACGTCGTGCCAACCCGTCTTGACGTCATCGTGCGACGCACCGAAGTCCGTCGCCTGAGCATTGACGGAGTGGAAGTCTTGCTGACGGGCAGCGGCGGCGGGATTGGGCGAGAGGCCGCTCTGAAACGCGCCGCGGAAGGCTGCGAGCGCATCTTGACCGAACGCCTCACGGCACGAGCCTAGGCGAGTTCGCCGTCTGCTCGGCCTCGTTGGGCGGCGGCTCGAGCAAGTCCGGGCCCTTGGGCCCCACAGAAGGTATAGGCTACCGGCATGCGCGGATATGTAGACCTGCACTGTCACTTCATTGCGGGCATCGATGACGGCGCACGCACTCCCCAGGAGGGCGTCGAACTGCTGCGGGCACTGCGCGCCGCGGGCTTCGATCGCGTCATCGCCACGCCCCACATGCGGCCGGGGCTTTTTAATAATTCACGAGAGGAGCTTCGCGAGGCCTACGAAGCCATGCGCCGGGCCGTCCCGAACGACAACACGGTCCCCAAGCTGGAATTGAGCAGCGAGCACTACTTCGACGACGTCATCTTCGAACGCTTGATGAACGATCAAGGGCTCCCCTACCCTGGTGGCAAAGCAGTGCTTCTCGAGTTCTATGAGATCGATTTCCCTCCCATGATCGATCATCGTCTATCCGACATTCGCGCAAAGAAACGACTCCTCCCCGTGATCGCGCACCCAGAACGCTATCGAGCGATATGGCGTTCCAAGGAGATCTTGGAGCGCTTGGTGGATGCGGGAGCCGCCGCGTTACTGGATGCTGCGGCCTTCAGCGGCAAGTATGGCCGACGCGCAAAACAGACGGCGGAAGAACTACTGGATATGGGCCTTTACCACGGGGCTTGTAGCGACGCGCACCGCCCGGCGGACGTCGAGGCCGTCCTAGCGGGCATGCGTGAGATCGAGAGCCGCTACGGTTCCGAGGAAATCGAGTTTCTGTTTCGCGACGGGCCGCTTTCCCTCTTGGAAGGACAAGTCCCCGAGTGAGTAGTGACGTCGATAGCACTCGAGGTGGCGAAGGCGAGCTGTCGCCGCCGTCTGCATCCACCGCCCATGGCAGCTGGCTGAGTCGTCACCGCGGCAAGCTTCTGTTGAGCCTCCTCATCGGCGGCGCATTCGTATGGCTGCTGAACGCCGGGGCGCTACCCATCGTTCCCAAAGCGAACGCCCTGGCTGGAGTGCGCTGGTGGACTTTCGGCGTGTACCTGGGTCTTTGGAGCGTGGTCCATTGGATCCGAGCCGTTCGCTGGCAATGGTTGCTTGCACCGCTGGCCGAGGTTCCACGCGGTCGAGTGATCGACGTGTCCTTCATCGGTTTCCTGGCCATCGTGTTGCTGCCATTCCGATCGGGTGAAATGGTGCGACCGGTCATGATCCGACGCAAGGGCACGCTTTCTGGTTGGGCAGCAACCGGAACCATTGCCGCGGAGCGTGTCATCGACGGGCTAGTGCTCACGCTAATGTTGTGGGTGGCGCTGCTCGTCAGCGAACCCTTGGACCCGCTTCCAGACAAGATCGGCGAACTGCCCATCCCCGCGTCCGTGGTACCTGCAGCCACTTACGCGGCCTTGATACTTTTTGGCGGCGCCTTCGTGGCGATGGGCTTGTTCTTCGCAAAACGCGAACTCGCTCGGCGGCTGGTCGCCTGGTCCGTGGCGTGGCTCTCTCCGCGGCTTGCGAACTGGCTGTCGGAGCGCGTCGAAAAAGTGGCGAGTGGACTGTCGTTTCTGCCGCGAGCTCGTGAAACCGGATACTTCGTCGCAGCAACGCTGGCGTACTGGCTGCTGAATGCCGCGGCCGGCTGGGTGCTGGCATGGGGCGCCGGGCTCACTGGAATGACGTTCTGGCATTCCGCGGTCGTGACGGGAGTCTTGGCCCTCGGGATCCTGCTGCCAAACGCGCCGGGGTTCTTCGGAGCGTTTCAGGTCTCCGTCTACGCCGCCCTGGCCATCTACTTCCAACCGGAAGTCGTCACCGGGGCCGGCTCAGCGTATGTTTTTCTACTGTACGTCGGGCAGCTGTTGGTGACTGCCGGGGCCGCTGTTTGGGCCCTGAGCCGGGAGCGAACCTCCTTCGCCGAAGCCATCGAGTCCGAGGCTACCGACCTGGACGAAGGTTGAAGAACTTGGCCGCTCTGCCCTGTTGGGGGTAGCCAGACATGAGTGCGTATCCCTCTCCGGGCCCTGCTTGCCACCACTCTGACCCTCGTCATCGCAGCGTTTTGCACCCTCGAGGCGGAAGCACGGGTCGATGCGGATTCGGACTACAGCAAGGCTCAGACCTACAACGGCGCGCTGCGCTACCTGCGCGTCGATTTGGGCTATGAAGTGACGGAGAAGGACCCGGACGCCGCCTACATCTTGTTCAAGTATGCCCCGCCCGGTAAGCGCAAGCGGCTGTCCCACGGGAGCATGGAGATCATCGAAGCCAAGAAGCGCGTTCGTCTCTTCGTGCAGCTTCCGGATATGCCCGGCTACCACGAGACCATGTTGCGCGACGGGCTCTTGAAGCGCCTACGCGCCGACTACGGTGAGCCCCCACGCAAGGCGCCGGAGCCGCCGCCGCCGCCAAGTAAAGACGCCGGAGCGGACTGAGCCGGCCTCGACTTCGGCCGCGCTTTCCACCCTAGTTTGCGGGGAGTCGCCGAGTCGTCCTCAACCTGACGTGAGGACTTTGCTATGAGTCCACCGGGCCCTAATGGAACCCCTGGACTCCAACCTGCCGCCCGCCATCGGGCGGTACCAACTGCTCAAAGCGTTGGGACACGGTGCCATGGGCCGCGTGGTGCTGGCCCGAGACCCGGTCCTGGATCGCACCGTCGCCATCAAGTTGCTGCGGGACGATTTGGGAGTGCCGCCGGAGCAACTGAAGAGCCTGCTCGAGCGCATGCGTCAGGAGGCCCGAGCCAGCGCGAGGGTCGTGCATCCAAACATCGTGGCGCTCCACGACATGGGTGAGGACGAGGACTTGGGCCTATACCTCGTCTTCGAATACGTGAAGGGGCCAACTCTCAAGGAGCGAATTGCTGACAAGGGCCCGCTAGGGCCTCAGGCCGCCGCACAACTCGCACGTGAGGTGGGTGACGCGCTGACCCTTGCGCACGGCGCGGGCGTCCTGCACCGGGACATCAAGCCAGAAAACCTCATCCTAAGCCGGAGCGGTGCCAAAATCGCGGACTTCGGAATCGCCCGAGTTCCGGACTCCACTCTGACCCGTGACGGCGGTCTCTTAGGTACTCCGGCCTACAGCGCTCCGGAGGCAATCCACAACAGCGAGTTTTCGCCCCACAGCGATCAGTTCTCCTTCGCTGCAACCCTGTACGAAGCGATAAGCGGCAAGCGCGCGTTTCCTGGCGACGACGCCTTGGCCGTGGCAACACGAATCGCCACGGAGTTCCCCGCGCCTGTCGCGGCGGCGAGGGGTCTAGACCGCCACGTCGACACCGTGCTGCTTCGTGGCTTGGAAAAGGATCCGCTCAAGCGTTGGGAGAGCTGTGAACAACTCGGTCGCACGCTGAGTGAAGCACTGCTCTCGTCACCGCGTTCCCAGATGCCGACTCTGCCGGATCGCCGCAGGGAGTCGCAGCTCCACAGCGGTTCGGAGGGGCGCGGCCCCGCCTTGGCGATCGGGGGATTCCTGGTCGGCGCATTGCTCACCGGGGGTGCCCTGGCTGGCCTGGGCGCCCTGGATCGAACGGACACCCCAGCCCTGTCCGTAGCGACCGCTGCAGTGAGCACGCCGCCACCCACAGCGTACCTGGCAGAGGCCCCCAAGCCCCGAGACCGCAAATCGGCCGAACCGGAGCTTGCCCCGCCGGCCACCGACGAATCCGACTCAGGAGCACCTACGGATGCTTCCGCGGACGCGGCGGCTGGTGATCCGGGCAGCGAAGATGGAGGCGTGGACGCCGACGAGGACAGCGACTAGCCAAACCCAGCGGTGATTGTGGTTGAGACCGCCCAAGCGCGCTATGGTCTCGAAAATGCGGACCTTGCACTGGTTCTGGGCGGGCCTCTTACTCGCCGGGCACGCCCTTCTTGGTGGCGGCTGTAGCTCCGACGACAACTCCAATCTCACACCGGTTTGTGGCCCGTCGAACCAGTGCCAGGGGTGCACGACCTGTGTAGACGACTGCACGTGCAAAGGCGGGGACCCGACGACTTGCTCCAGCCAGTGCGGCTCGGCGGCGGAGGCCGGCCCAGCAGGCTGCTCCACTGCACCGGACTGCAACTCTTGCACAGCGTGCTTCGACACATGCCTGTGCGCTACCGGCAATGCCCAATCGTGTTTGAATCAGTGTTTGGTTGATGCAGGCTCGGGAGGCTTTGGAGGCTTCGGGGCGGGCCCAGGAACGGGCGGCGGCGCTGGTACTGGCGCCGTCGGCGGTGGCGGCGTTGGCGCAACGGGCGGTGGCGGCACAACCTGCGCGACACCGTTCAATTCGGGCGTTCCCGCTTGTGACAATTGCGTCAATGCCAGCTGCTGCTCACAGGTCGGTGCATGTCAGGCAAACGGCGCTTGTCAGGGGCTACAGAGCTGTCTGTCCCAGTTTTGCGCGAATACGCCGAACGTCCAAACGTGCTTCCAGAACAACTGCAGCCAGTTCGCGGGTGGGTTGAACGCCTACAACGCCATGGCTCAGTGCATCCTCGGCACCTGCAACGGACCGTGCTGAAGCTGAACCGTCTGCTCAGCGGCACCAGCTTGGGCCTAGCGCTGTGCACTACGGTTCTGGCATTCCCTCGACAGCTCGCCGCCCGCGACTCGCGTCCTCGCTCTCAAGGAACACCTCGGACGCCGGCGGAGGTCGCCCTGAGCGGCGGAATCGCGTTTCTACGAGCACCCGGCTCCACGGCGATCAAGGTGCGCGCATCGGCCTTTCGAATGGGCTCGACGATACCGGACATTCTAGAAGCCGTCGCAGACTGCGCCCGCGAGCCTCTTGGGCACCGCTGCCGGGAAGAGCTGTTTTCCGACGAGCTGCATGCTCACACCGTCAGGCTTTCGGCCTACTGGTTGGATCGGCACGAGGTCACGGTCGAGGCCTACAGGAGGTGCGTGGCCCTCCGCCGCTGCCGACCAGCACCCTTCGCCGCGGGCGGCAAGCGCTTCGACAAGCCCCGCTATCCGATGACCTTGGTCAGTTGGCAGGACGCGCGTCGCTACTGCAAGTTTCGCGGAGCGCGACTACCGACGGAGGCAGAATTCGAACGGGCCGCCCGCGGGACGGAACGTCGCCGCTATCCTTGGGGTAATCTTTGGAACCGACGGGTCGCCAATCATGGGCGACTGGGGCTGGACGCATCGGACGCCAGCGACGGATTCGCAGAGCTCGCCCCCGTCGGGTCCTTTCCGAACGGGCGAACTCCGGACGGCTTCATGGACCTTGGCGGGAATGTGGCGGAGTGGGTTCACGACTACTACGCAACGAGCTACCCCGAGCAGGCAGAGCAGAACCCAAAGGGGCCCAGCCTGGCGAGCGCGACGAGCGATCGGGTCGTGCGCGGCGGAAGCCACAGTAGCGGAGCGCCCTGGTTGCGGGGAGCTGCGCGCGGCCATTCAGATCCGGCCAAACGCAGCCCAATGGTTGGCTTTCGGTGCGCCCGTTCAGTCGTCGGCGGAAACTGATGTACAAGGCGGTCGTCGACCCAAAGCCAAAGCTCCAGCTGCCGCTGCACGCAGCCACGACTTTCGTGCTGGTTCATCCGCACTATCCAGAAAACGTCGGAGCTGCAGCTCGCGCCATCAAGACTATGGGATTTGGACGACTGGGGCTGGTGAAGCCCGGCCGCCTCGCAGTGCCCAGCCACGAAATGGCCCAGAAGATGGCGGTCAAGTCCCGGGACGTGCTGAACGCCGCGATCGTCTTCGACCGCCTGGAGCAGGTGCTGGATAGCGTCGAGTGTGCCGTCGCGGCTACGTCGCGCCGTGGGGTGCGCGGGGCAACCGGTCCGCGCCAGCTCGCGCCGGAGCTGGCGCGGCGGGCCGGCTCCGGCCAACAGCTGGCGATCTTGTTTGGAAACGAGAAAACCGGACTCTCCTCGGAGATCGTGGACTCCGCAGCCTTTCGTTTGCGTATCCCAATGGCCGGGGATCAGCCCTCCGTGAACCTGGCACAGGCCACCCAACTAATCGCCTACGAGCTTTTTCTCGCTGGCTTGGAGCTGCGTGCCGGAGGCTCCGCGGCGTCAACTAGAATGCTCTAAGCTCGCGTGCACATGCCTGCCATCGATCTTCGCTCTGACACCGTAACTCGCCCCTGTGCCGCCATGCGTCAGGCCATGGCGCGGGCTGACGTTGGGGACGACGTGTTCGGCGAGGATCCCACGGTCCGAGCCCTGGAAGAGCGCGTCGCCTCGATGCTTGGCAAGGACCGGGCCCTGTTTGTTCCCTCGGGCACGATGAGCAATCAACTCGCTCTACTAGCCCAGACCCAACGTGGGGACGAGATCGTCGTGGGCGAAGGCGCCCACCTCGCGTGGTTTGAATCCGGCGCAGCTAGCGCACTGAGCGGCATCCAGCACGTGACCGCAGGCAAGGGTGGCCTGTTTGATGCGGCGGACCTGCGGAAGCAAGTGAAGCCGAGTGCCTACTACTTCCCTCGCACACGCCTCGTCGTGTTCGAGAACACTCACAACCGCTCGGGCGGCCGGGTGTTCCCGCTGGAGCAGCAACGCGAGATCCGCAAAGTCGCACAGCAGCACGGGCTTTTCGTTCACTTGGACGGTGCGCGGCTGTGGAACGCAATGACGGCGACTGGGGAGAGTCTGCAAGCACTCGCCTCCGTCGCGGACACGGTCAGCGTGTGTTTCTCGAAAGGGCTTGGCGCCCCGCTCGGCTCGGCCCTGGTCGGGCCCCGAGACACCCTCCAACTGGCTCACCGCTATCGACGCATGCTGGGTGGTGCCATGCGACAAGCGGGCATCGTAGCCGCAGCGGCTCTGTTCGCCCTGGACCAGAACTTGGAACGTCTGGGCGCCGATCACGACAACGCAAGACGATTCGCGGCGGCACTCGCAACCGCGCCGGGGGTCTCGCTAGACGTGAGCCTGGTTCAGACCAACATCGTCAACGTCGGCCTGCACTCAGCCCGGGAGGACCGAGTCGTCGAGCTGTGCGCTGAAGAAGGCGTACTCGTGACCAGCATTGCGCCCAAGACCCTTCGAGCGGTCTTTCATTTGGACGTCGGCCAACAAGACGCAGGCTGCGCCGCGGAGGGGGTGGCTCGCGCCGTTGCGGCTGCATCATCATGACGCACCTTCGAACCATTGCGCTCGGATTGCTCGCGCTTCTCAGCTTCGCCGTCCAACTCGGTTGTGGTCCGTCCTTGCCGAAGCCCTACCTGGAGGCGCGCGCCGCAGCTCAGCGCGCCTACGCCCACGGGCGCTACGACGAAGCCGCCGCCCATTGGCGGAAGGCGATGCAGCGTGCAGAACGCTCGAAGGATCAGGCTGATGCCATGTATCGCCGTGCCGTCAGCTTGCGCCGCGCTGGCAGAGTGCGTCAGGCGCGGAGCGCACTGTCATTGCTGATCACCAAGTACCCGAAGAGCCATCGGGTCGATCGCGCGGCCTACGATCTCGCAGACATGTCCATCGAAGCAGGCGACACCCAGCTCGGATTCCAACGGATGGCGGACTTCGTGCGAGAGCGGCCCACATCTGGGCTCGCGATGCACGCTGCCGAACGCTACATGCTGCACCTTGAGAACCGAGACGGGGCGGCGTCCGCTGCCAAGTGGGCAGACGCCATGCAGCACAAAACCCGAGGTCATGCAGTCGAAGAGTTCCTCGGATACCGGGTTGCCAGGCTGAAACAACAGGAAGGCGAACTGGCAGCTTCCCTCGGGGGCTACTTGTCCGTCGCCAGGCGCTTCCCCTATCCCCACGGAGCCTACTGGGACGACGCTCTGTTCCGCGCGGCGGGAATCGAGCGACAGCTGGGCCGACCGGGGCAAGCGTTGAAGCACTTGGGCCGCCTGCTGAAGGAGCGGGAATCCGCAGATCTACAAGGAAGCTATGAAAAGCCGATCTACGCCCAAGCACGGCTCGAGCGCGCCGCGATTCTGGAGGCCATGGGTAGCATGGACGCAGCACTCACCGAATTCCGCCGCGTGTTCAACGACCACAAGCACAGCCTGCTAAGGGACGACGCCCTTTGGCGTGAATCCCTGCTTGCGATGCGATTGGGGCGCGAAGAGCGCGCCTGTGACGCCGCGCGGCTTTTGGTGAAGGAACTGCCCGACTCTCGCTACGCCGCATGTACCCGACTGGTGTGCCCCAACGCGCCGAAGGCACCTCGCTCCTGCCGAGCGTACATTCGACGGGAGGTCAGAGAGCTTCAGTCTTCATCCGCGAAGTCGTCGTCGAGGTCGCCGTCCATATCGTCTGAATCGCCGTCCAGCGCCTCGTCATCGTCATCGTCATCGTCGTCGTCATCTTTCTGATCGGTTTTCAGATCGATGCCAACCTCGCTCAACTGAGTCTCCAGAAGCTCGAATAACTCGTCGACATCGTCGCCAGCCCATTCGTCAATGATGTCCGTGAGGAATTCGAAGAAGTCGCCATTGTCCAGCCGACGCTCGATTTCCTCGACCTGGTCTTCAGTAAAAGCTTCAAGAATGTCTTCGCGCAGCGACTCGGTGTCCCCCTCATCAACCGCCTCTTGCGCGGATAAGCGAATCTGGCGCACAGCTCGCCGGTCCAAGTAAATGTCCATCGAAGTCTTGCCCTGTTTTTTGCACCGCCATTAAACGAATGGCGTTCGCGCCGTCAAGCCCAGCTTAACGTCCCGGGCACTCAGCCCACGATTTGGGCGGAAACGACGCTGGGGCCCAGCGAGGCGAGCCCAGTGCTGGGGTAGAGACCAGGCATCCGACGCTGACTTGGAGTACGGTCAGGCGTGTGAGAACCCCGCTGCTACCCCTCGCGGCGGTGATTGCCGGTCAAGCAGGCATCGCCAGTGCCACCGACGGCGATCCCTTGCAGCGGCGACCTCCGTCGTCGAGCTTCGATTACCTACAGTATGGGGTGGCTTTTGCCGGAGAAGCCATCGCGGCCGCCAGCAACGTCTGCCCTGAAGGGGCGGTGGCGCCGTGCATATTCGGCTCCGGCGGTGGTCTAACGGTTCGCGTCGGCTATCGCGCGAGGGGCCGCTGGTACGTGGGAGGGGCCTATGAGGCCTCGCGCCATGAATCCTCGAACTTGCTCCGCCTGGCAATTCTGCAGCAGTTCCGGGCAGAGGCGCGCTACTATTTGGACCAGGGCTCCCGGATCACGCCCTACGTGGGTTTCGGCTTCGGAGCCATGCTGTATGGCAGCGAATGGGGCGCGGATACGGGCGGGGTCACTGCCGCGCTGGGTGGTGGATTGGAGCTGCAGCTCAGTCGCACAGCAGTCGTGGGCGCGGCATTGGGGTATCGACCCTTCATTTTCAGGGGTTGGACGGATTCTGCGGGGCAGCAGCGAGCGGACGAATACCTCGGATTCGGCATGGCCCACGGCGCGTTTTTGGAGTTGACCCTCGAAGTCAGGGAACCGCTCCCGCGCTGGTAGAATACTGCTCTTGACTCGCTTCTCCTTGCGCGCTCCTCTTCCGGTCCGTGAAGTGTGACCGTTGCGGCCGGGACAACCCGGGTGACCTGAGGTTCTGTCAGGACTGCGGCAATCGCCTGCAGGCACCGCCGCGCGCCTCCATGGCCACGCCACCACGAGCTCTCGAAGTGGGCGATGACGCCTCACCGCCGCGCCCTCGCCCCCCAGCCCCGCAATTTGACTTCGCACCCCCGGACGCGCGGACATCTGAAATCCCCTGCGCGCGCTGCGGCGCTCGCAATCCAGCCGAAGCACGCTTTTGCGCGGAATGCGGCGGCCCCATAGAGGTCAGTGGCGCCAGCGCCCAAGCCCTGGCCGGTTCACCGGTAGTGGGTGTCGGCGCGCCAAAGCCCAATGTCGAGGACATCGTGTGTCCGCGCTGCCGTGGAAAGAACCGACCGCAGACAGCGTACTGTCAGTACTGCGGCGCCCGTCTCGGTGAAGCCGAGCCGGCCGTCCCGGACGAGAAGGCGAACGCCGCTCCCGTGCCGAAGTTGCATGAACCCGAAGCGCCCAACCACCCGCGAGCGCGCCGTGCAGCTGCGCCAGACCCCAGCGCAACGAACCGCTATCCAGCACCTGACCCGGCCATCCTCGGTGCTCGACTCGTGGTCATCGCTCAAGATGGATCACCCGGTCGCGAGTATGAGCTGGCCGGCGACCAGACCGACGTGGGGCGTGAGGGTGGCGAGATTCGACTGCCCAACGATCCCTATGTTTCGCCTAGGCACGCACGCATTATCCGCCGAGACAACCGCTATTTCCTGCGAGATTTGGGCTCAACCAACGGCGTTTATATGCGCTTGAAGGCCGCCGCCCCCTTGCTGCATGGGGACTTGGTCCTGGTGGGCCTTGAGGTGTTAAGGTTCGAGGTCGTGAACGACGCCGAGAAGGGCTTCGGGCCCGCGGTGGAGCAGGGAACGCAGGTTTTTGGGTCGCCTGCGACATCGCGCTTCGCGCGCCTGCGCCAGCGCACCGTCGAAGGCGTTGGGCGCGACGTCTACTATGTTTGCCGGGACGAAACCGTCGTCGGACGTGAGAACGGGGATATCGTATTCACGGCAGACCCGTTCATGAGCCGTCGTCACGCCGCCATCACCCGCAACCCGACGGATGGGTCGTTTTCCTTGAGGGATTTGGGGTCCTCCAACGGGACGTTCTTGGCACTGCGCCAAGAGCGTGCTCTAGAGGACGGAGACCACGTGCGAATCGGGCAACATCTGTTCCGGATTGAGCTGCAGCCGGGCGCTCGAGTGTGAAATGAGCGACGACGACAAGGACCAGTCCTCCAAGACCGCCGAATCCGCGGAGGCGGGGATCCACATGCACGTCTTCGGTCGAACCGACGTGGGGCAGATCCGCGAGCACAACGAGGACAACTTCCTCGTTGCAGATCTCACCCGCAAGTCGCGCAGCTTGATGGAGGGGGACCGCAAGCAGGTTGTCGGACGGCGAGGCACGGTGCTGGGCGTCTGTGACGGAATGGGCGGCGCGGCCGCGGGCGAAGTCGCGAGCCAGCTAGCAGTCGATATCATTTACGAGCGGCTGACAGAGGGCGAGCCCCCACTGGAGAAGGACGAACTCGCGCGGCGCCTCGTCAATGCGGTAGAGGACGCGGGAGTGCGAATCTTCAACGAGGCCCGAGCGGATCGCACTCGCCGCGGAATGGGCACCACGGCGACCATCGCCGCGCTCCTCGACGAAACTCTTTTCGTAGCCCAGGTAGGTGACAGCCGCGCCTACATCCTTCGCGGCGAGAAGCTAGTGCAGGTCACTCGGGATCAATCCTTGGTCAATCAGCTGATCGAGGCTGGGCAGCTGACCGAGGAGGAGGCGGAGACCTTCGAGCACAACAACATCATTCTCCAGGCGCTTGGAACGGCTGACACGGTCCAGGTCGACCTCACCCATGTCGAACTTCGCAAGAACGACACGCTAATGGTCTGCTCGGACGGCTTGAGTGGCATGATTCGCGCCGACGAAATGCGGGAGGTCCTGCTGGCGGTGCCCGACCCATTGGAGGCCTGCAAAGTCTTGACCGAGCGCGCCAATCTGGCTGGCGGCCACGACAATATCACCGTGATCGTCGCCCGTTTCGACGGTGACGGCGTGCAAGAGGCTTCTGCGGAAGACAAGCTCGCGTACCGGAAGTACGCGCTCCCCGAGGTTCCCTCGGCGGACTCGACGATGCGCGCCCAAGCCGTCCACGCGGAGGACGTCGAAACCGGTGAAGTCAGTGATGAAGCGGCCCGTGAGTCTCGCTCGCTGCGTGTCGGTCACACGATGCTGGGTATGACCAGCCCGGTGCTCAGAGACGAAGACGGCGAGAGCCGACCCGAGAAATCCGGAGTTCCCTCGACCCCACCGCCGGTATTCGATCTAGACGAAGAGCCCGTCGACATTCCCACGACAGGGTGGCCACCCCACGTCGTGGGCCTGACCGTGCTGGGGGTGCTGTTGGTGGTCGCCGTCACGGGCTTCGTGTTCCTGCGCTGACGGTAGGTCATGCGGCATACCCTCAGGCGCGTCCTGTGGATCGGGCCAACGCTCGTGGTGATGTCGGTGCTACTGTTCGCCTTCCTCCGCGTCGGGGGGCAAGGAAGCCCCGATGGCGGAAGCCAGGCACGACCGCTACCGCGGTTCTTCGAACCAAACCCCCTATCCGTCCGCCAGAAATCCCAGGCCTTGGTGCAGCGTATCGCCCAGGGCGGATCCGACGCAAAGGCCGCAGCGCCTGAACTCGTTCGCATTGGCGGCGCGGCGTTTCCGCACGTGCTGCCCGAACTGGACGCCCTACCCCCAGCCGCCCGGGCAAGAGTGGCCTTGGCGCTGGCACCGATTGCGAAACGCCTTGGGCTCGGCTCCCGAGAGGAGTTGAACAATCCGGAAACGGCGGTCTTGTTTTGGAATCGTTTTTGGCAGGATCGCTCCATCGACTATCGCCCGGGAGTGGCCAAACGCGCGGTGCGGCGCATGGCGCGTCGCGCCAGCGATGGCCGCCGCGACGACGTGATTGGTCTGGATACCTACGCCCTGCCCGAGCTGATCGCCGCGCTGCCCAGCGTCAAGGGCCCCGAGGACGTCAAGCGCGTCGCACGGGTAACTGCGCTACTTGCCCACGTGACGTCACTTCCTTGGTCCCTCGACCCGAATGCCAGCCAGGCCGAGGCTCGCTCCAAGCGCCAGGTTTGGCGGCGTTGGTGGCGGGACAATCGCCTCGACTACGTTTCCCTTGACGGCCCCGAACGGCTGCTCGCAATGGTGACGGAGACCCAATACGGACGATGGGCCCAGAACGCCGTGTATTCGCGCCTCGGGCACACGGCTCGGGGCGACCCTGTGCTCGATGTGCTCGCATCTCGCGCGCCGGTGACTCTTGCCCTGTTGGTCCTGGCCCTCATCGCGAGCTATGGAGGCGGGCTGCTCGTCGGGACGTGGTCGGCGGTTCGGCGATCCATCGACGGGGTGGTGACCCCCATCGCGTTGGTCTTGGTGGCGCTCCCCATCTCCTTGCTCGCTGGGCTTGGGCTCGCGGATGCACCCTTTGCGATCCGCTTCGGATTCGGGGTCTCCCTGATGAGCCTCGCCACCGCTGCCCTGCTTTCGCGCTATCAGCGGACGGCGGTGCGGGAACAAGTGCTGTTCGATCACGCGCGAACTCGCCGCGCCTTCGGCTTCGACGAACTCGGTGTGGCATGGCGGTCCAGCCGTGGAGCCAGCAGCGCGGTGCTATCGCTATTGGGAAGGGAGATCCCCACACTGATGTCCCTAAGCTTCGTGGTGGAGCACGCGCTGAACCTGCAGGGTCTTGGCCCAACAACGATAGCCGCGATTCACGACGGTGATACGAGCTGGCTGATGGCCGTGGGGCTCAGCGTGATGACGGTGTCTGCGCTCTTGCAGATCGCCAGCGATGCGGCACTGGCACGCCTCGACCCTCGGGTGAGCGGCACGACGTTCGAGCGCACCGGAGACCGGCCATGATTGGGCCGCAATCCAACGCGAAGGTTCGGTTTGCCGCAGCCGCGGTGATCGCTTTTCTGCTTGTCGCGGCGGTCGCACAGATCGCGCTCGATCCCGGAGCTGGCCGAGGCGTTGGCGCCGTCTTCCTCGGCACTCGGACCGCAGTATGGATCGGGCTGCTGGCGACCGGAGTGTCAGCTCTCCTGGGGGTGGTGGCCGGTAGTCTTGCTGGCTGGTGGGGTCGTCGCGCGGACGCAGCGTTGTCCCGGGGAGTGGAACTCACGAGCACGCTCCCCATCCTGGTAGTGGCCGGCATCGTCGTGTCATGGCCCGCGGGGAGTTTGACTCTGCTCGGTGTTTGCTTGGGACTACTTCGGGGTGTTGAGCTGGCACGAGTCGTTCGCGGAGAAATACGCCGCGTGGCATCCGAAGACTTCGTCTTGGCCGCTCGCGCTCTCGGGGCCTCGTCCTTCCGCACCTTGTCCCGACACGTCCTGCCCCACTGCCTTCGCCCCGTGGCCGTCAACTCTGCCCTGACGGCCGCCTATGCCGTTGGTGTGGAAGCCGCACTCTCGTTCGTCGGACTCCGCCACGCGGCGGGTTGGACATCCTGGGGGAGCCTCCTTCACCCCGCGACGCGGACGATGTCGGGCACCCTATTCGCGTCCGCGTCCGGGGTAGTGCTGCTCACATGGGCTCTCTACGTCCTAGCGGAAGCTGGCGCCGAGGGTAGCGACCCACGGCTAGCGCATCGCCGCCTTGGCAGCGCCCCCGGGTGACGACACGGTGCGCTTCGCGCTATACCCTCGCACGGAGCTAGTTCATGGCCGTCATCCCGATCACAGAGCAGAATTTCGAACAAGAAGTAATGATGAGCGAAGTGCCGGTGTTGCTGGAATTCGGCGCTGAATGGTGCGGGCCGTGCAAGACCGTAGCTCCCGAGATTGCCGCTGTCGCCCAAGAGCTGGAGGGGAAAGCGAAGGTCGCCCACGTGGACATCGATCGCTCGCCAGTTCTGGCACGAGAGCTCGGCGTGCAGTCGGTGCCAACCTTCGCCGTGTTCCACCAGGGTCGTCCAGTGGGTGGCCGGGTGGGTGCGCTCCGACGGACGGAGCTGCGAGAGTTACTCGAACCCTATCTGCCTCGAGCACAGGGTGCCCTGAAAGCGGAGGAGGTTGCAGCACTGCTGACGCGGTCTCAGGTGAGTCTGGTGGACACCCGAGACAGTCAGGTATTTGCCCGCGCTCACCTGCCCACAGCGGTCAACATCCCGCTGGACGAGGTGCCAACTAGACTGGCCGAGCTGCACATGTTGCCCGGCTCGCCAGTGGTCTACTGTCGTTCCGGCGACCAAACCAAGGACCTGGCGAAGACGTTGGCAGAGCAGGGCGTGCCGGTCTCCTTCCTAGAAGGTGGTGTCCTCTCTTGGGAAGCTGCGGGGCTACCCGTCGAGCGGCCAGACTAGTCCGATTCGATTTGTTCCCTCGCCGCATCTAGCGCGCTGCGGATCACCTCGCGAACGGACACACCACAGTCCGCAGCCAAATTCGCGCAGACGTCAAACTCGGGCTTGATCTCCGGAGGGCCGTGCGGCCCAGCACTCACTTTCACGGGCACCGAGCCGAAGCGGGTGTCGACGTGCAAGATCGCCCGAGGGCGCTCCAGGCGGGAGTGCACGCTCCAGCGCACGCCGATGCTCGGGGTTTCCTTCAGCATCGTCGCAGCGAGGGCCTCGGCTTGGTCCAAAGGAGCGAGCCCATGCAGCACCAGTCCCGGCCTTCCCTTCTTCATTGTTGATGGCGTGACCCAAACATCCAACGCGCCGGCACGAAGTAGCGCATTCATGGCGTGACCTACGAGTTCGCCCGTGGCGTCATCGAGATTGGCTTCAACAACCACGTGGGTTCCCGCTTGCACGTCCGCTGCGCTGCCAGACCTGGAGCCCAGGATCACTCTGAGCGCGTTGGGACGATCCGGAAGCAGACGGCTCCCCGCTCCCCAACCGACTCGCTCAGGCGTCCAACTCGGGAACCGACAGAACTCCGTGGCAACCGTCGAGATGATTGCGGCCCCAGTGGGCGTCACCAGCTCAGCGTCGACTCCGCCATCGTAGGTCGGCACGCCGGTGAGACATTCCAATGTCGCCGGGGCAGGCAGCGGAAGAACCCCGTGGCGGCACTCCACGAACCCTCGCCCTACCGGCAGTGGCGAGGCGGAAACAGACCCACCCAGGTATCGCAGACACGCCGCAGCGCCGACGATGTCCACGATGGCGTCCATCGCGCCCACTTCATGGAAAGCGACGTCCATCAGCTCGATCTGGTGGACCTTTGCTTCTGCGTGACCCAGTCGTAGGAAGATACGCTTGGCCAGATCCAGTACCTCGTGATCCAGAGCCGAACCCTCTAGCAGTTGGAGGATCTCTCCGAGCGTTCGTTCTCGGTCTTCGGCGGGCGGACGGACGCGAAATGCCGTGGCGGCGATTGCCCCACGAAACACGGCTTCCACCTGCACGCTGACGTTGGCAGGCGCCACTTTTGCCACCGCTGCGGTGACAATGTCGAAGGGCACGCCCAAGTTGACGAGGGCGGCTACGGTCATGTCGCCGGCAATGCCACTGGGAGCGTCGAAGTGAAGCCACCTGTCGCGCCCAGCAAGCTCATCCAGATCCGGGCGCGACAACGCCGCTGCGCCCACGGGTCCCTCCCCATCCTGGCCATGGCCACCGTGGGCATGGCCGTGGGAGTGACCCGAGGACTGAGTCGAATCGTTCTCTTCGCTCATTCGCGTTTCGCCGCCTCGCTAGCGCGCACGTATCGCACGACTGCCATAGCGGCACCGAAACCGTTGTCGATGTTCACGACGCTCACGCCCGACGCGCAGCCTGTGAGCATACCGAGCAGGGCGGTGAACCCCCCTAGGGCCGCGCCGTAGCCGACGGAGGTCGGAACTGCGATAACCGGACCGGCCACTAGTCCACCGACCACGCTCGGCAGCGCGCCTTCCATTCCCGCCACGACGATCACCGCTGGGGCAGACGTCAGCGTGTCCAGGCCGTTGAAGAGTCGATGAATCCCTGCCACGCCCACGTCCACTAGCCGCTCGAAAGGAATTCCAGCCATGCGCAGTGTTTCGGCCGCTTCTTCGGCAACGGGCAAATCACTCGTACCTGCTGTTACGAGAGCGACCGGAGTCATCTTCTTGGGCTGTATCGGAGAATGCTCGTAGCTGAGCACCCTTGCGATCTGCGTGTAGTGCAGCTGGGGGACCTCAGCACAAACCGCGTCTGCCGCGTCCGCAGCCACCCGAGTTATGAGCACGTTCTGACCGGTTGCGATCAGATGCTTGGCAATTCCGACGATGTGAGCCGGCTGCTTTTTTTCGCCGAGCACTACTTCCGGCAATCCTTGGCGGAGTGCACGGTGATGATCCACCCGCGCATAGCCGAGATCGGCGAAGGGCAATTGTCGCAGTTCCGCCAAGGCGCTATCCACATCCGTTTCGCCGGATTGGATCCGCTTCAGCAGCTGTATGAGCAGTTCTTCATTCATCTTGGGACCCGGGGGGCTGAGGCCGACAAGTTCCTGCGGCGCTTTGTCTCACTTTTCAAGCAGGCTCAGAAGTGCTTTTGTTGCTGCGGATGCCGGCCGTCGTATTTCCACTGATTGGCTTCGTAGTCGGTATGGGGCTGGCGCGGCTGAGCAGCAACGATCGCAGCTCGATTACCGAGAGCAGGACCGTAGTCCTAGCAGCGGGTTTCGGCGCCGTCCTGCTCGGCCCGGCAACCGCGTTTCTGCTGGCTCTGGCCCCGGACTGGTGCCTGGCCTACCGCGTGGATTCTCGCAGGCTTCCTGGCTTCTTCTCCACCCTGCTGGCGCTGGCGGCGGCCTTCGGTCCGCCTCTGGGAGTGCTGTGCGCCCGAGCGATCTCCTGGGCACGCCGCCCCCGGCTGGTCGGACAGTTGCTATTGGCCACTCTAGGGCTCGCAGTGGCGATGCTGGTCATCAGCTCCGCTCGTCTGGGCCGCGTCGCAACCTACACCCAGTTCCACGACGACTTCGGGGTCCGGGCCGTCGCGGGCAGCCCCCTGGGCTACGCGTTGCTTTGGCTGGCCGCGATCTTGGCGGCGGGTATCGCGGTGATCGCCCGGGGGATTCGGAAGCACCAAGCCACGCTCGCGCGGGATTGACAGCGCAGACTCCCAACAACAGGGTGTGAAACAATGAGCAGCGAAGCGGCGCCAGACCTGTCGGCACTAGCCCATCAACTCGTCGAACGCGCCAAAAAAGGTGGCGCGGATGTCGCTGAAGCCAGCGCCAGCGAAGGCTGGGAGCTGTCCGCGAAGGTTCGGCTGAGCGAACCCGAGCTCGTTGAAGAAGCCGGCAGCCGCGGAGTGTCCCTGCGAGTCATGCGCGACCAAAGGGTCGCAGTGACATCCACCAGCGACCTATCCGACACAGGCCTGGCGCGTTGCGTTAGCGATGCGCTCGAACTCTTGGACCTGACCGAAGCGGATCCCAACGCGGGCCCGGCGGACCCCGAAGCGCTGGCGAAGGGGCCATTCGCAGATCTCGAGCTGTACAGCGAAGAGGTCGCCAGCATCGGCGCGGACGACGCCTTGCGCCGGGCGATCAAAGGGGAAAAGGCCGCACTCGCAGCGGACCCTCGGCTGACTCTGAGCGAGGGCGCCACCTTCTCCCGAGTGTCGGGGAAGAGCGTGTTGGTGCTCAGCTCGGGCTTTGTTGGGGAGCAACGCGGTTCCTATGCGTCGCTTGTGGTCACGCCGGTCGCGGAGGACGAAGGCGGCAAGCGCCGTCGCGGCTACTACTGGACCGCAGGGCGACATTCTGAGCTGTTGGAGAGCGAGGAAGCAGTCGGGCTCGAGGCCGCCAAGCGCACATTGGCCAAGCTCGGCGCTCGAAAGGTCGACACTTGTGAAGTTCCAGTGGTTTTCGATCCGGACGTCGCGCGGGGTCTGATCGGCACCTTCGCTGGCTGCGCAGTCGGAGGCGCGATTTGGCGCAAGTCGAGCTACCTCCTCGACCGCGTGGACACCCCAGTGGCCAGCGAGCACGTCACTCTGATCGACGATCCGCTGCGCCCCCGGGGCCCGGGGTCCCGGGCGTTCGATGGCGAGGGGCTCGCATCCCAAAGAAACGTAGTCGTGGAGCAGGGAAGACTGAAGATGTACCTGCTCGACTGCTACAGCGCCCGCAAGCTCGGAAAGGCCTCCACGGCCAGCGCGGCACGGCGAGGTGGCCACATCGGTCCCTCGACAACCAACTTCTACTTGGAAGCGGGCAGCGAGACACCGGAGGAGGTCATTGGCGGTGTGGACAAGGGGCTATACATCACCGAGATGATGGGCTTCGGATTCAACGCCGTCACCGGAGACTACTCGCGGGGCGCCGCAGGCTTCTGGATTGAGAACGGTAAGCGGACCTTCCCGGTCAGCGAAATCACCGTCTCCTCGAATCTGGATGAAATGATGAAGAACATCGACGCCATTGGAAATGACCTCGAGTTCAAGACGAGCACGGCGGCTCCCACGATCCGCATCGCGAACATGACCGTCGCCGGCAACTGAACGGCATCGACTCAGGGCGGTTGCAGCGCGTTTGGCGCCCCGGGTGAAGCCCCGGGCTGTGCCGACATTCCGAAAGTGTCGGGGGACGTGCCGACCACAAGTCGGGCAGCGCTCACGCCCGCCTTCGAGTGCTTCAGCGCGGGAAACGTCGACCAGACGGAACCATTGGGGCCGAGCAGCGCCAGTGGCTCTCCAGCGTTGGAGAGGCCGTTCTTGCCAAGCTTCGGAACTCGCAAAAGGACAGTTCCCGGCGCTGGTGCCAGGTCCGCGAAGGACTCCGGGTCGTAGCTGTCATTGACGATCAGAGCGTACTGACCGGGGCCCAGTGCCAGCTCGGGCAACTCGGTCGAACCGGCAGCATCCGTTAAAACGAACCCGGCCATGTACCACTCGGCCTGTCCGTCATTGAACAGCTCCACCCACTCCTGAGCAGGCTCCGGCCCCACGGCGTTCGCCATCACTTCGCTCAGGAGCGGGTGCGGGCGCGCGGGCAGCATGTCGACGGCACGAATCGAGTGGGACTCTAGGCCGCCATGGCTGACTTCGAACAGGGAGATCTGGCTCGAGGTTCCGGGAGTGAAGCCCCTGAGGGTCGCCTGTCCGGAGCCATCAACCGGAACCACCTCCCGCAATCCGCCGCTGTCCACGGCGACCGCCGCCGGGCTGTAGCGCGCTCGATAGTGGATTCGGTCATCCTGAACGTCGTAGCAACCCAAGGCTGTTTCGCCCCATCCGCTCGGGCACGATTGAGCCATCGGGATGGAGGGCGCAATCTGCGCAAGGGGTTGAGGGTCGAGTAGGAGGCCCCGCACGCTCGCAGGCGGCACGCGCGCGACGCCATCCTGAGTCGCGTAGCGAAGGGTCACGCAGAGCTCCCCAAGCACACTGGGGTGACCCGCTCCCGGGCGTACCTCCGCGGGGACACTCCCTGGCTCGAGCCGGACCTGGGCAACCAGGTCGGCCGGAACGACGGCCTCGGGGCCACAGTACACTGCTAGGCCGCTCGCGGTCGGCTCCGCGCCCCAGGGCCAGCGGCGCTCCAATACCGGCGCAGGCGTCGGGCGGACCCGGAGTCCCAGGATCACGCCCTCCCCAAGCGCTCCAAGGGTGTAGACGCCGTTGCTCTCGAGTCGTTGGGTGGGGGCGAGCACGCTCCGTCCAGCCGCCGAGTAGGTCAGGGCGGGCACCAACCGCTGCCTGAGCGTCTTCGGAAGGTCCCCGCGCCGCAGCCTCCCTTGGTGGTAGGTCGAGAGCTCTCCGCTCAGCAGCACGAGCTGCTCGGGAGCGCGCCCGCCGACGGAGATCCGCAGAACCTCGGAGATGGCGTCGGGCGGTGAAGGAGGCTGGAAGCCAACAGCAACTCCTCGGTCTGCCCTCTCCTCGATCTCCACCTTCGGCGAGCACGCCAGAACCAGGGCCACGGTCACCAGTCGCAAATCGCGCATGTCCAGCCTGTCGGCCACACGCAGCGTGAGTTTTCAGTTTTTTCGTGGGTGCGCAGCATTGCCAGCGCGAAGCCCGACATCTTCAGGTACCTTATCGCGTCGTGTCTCCTGAAGACGTCAAACGCGCGCGTAAAGAGTTGGGTGCCACGGCCCGACAGCTCGGCAAAGCCCTCGGGGTCGAGGACAAGACGATCTTCGCCTGGGAAGCGGGCGACCAGTTTCCGACAAAACGCTACGTGGACAAGCTCAAGAGCCTGCAGCAGCAGGGGCCGAGTGCTTTTCCGAAGCGCAAGAAGAGAGCAGCGGAGAGCGGCCCAGAGCGACTCGCAGACCCCGAACTCTGGGGTCTGGTTCGTAAACTCGTGGCTCACCCGGCTTTGTTCGAAGCGGCGCTAGACCTAGCCAAGGAGTACGAAGACCCGATGGACGAGGGTTGAGCCCAAGTTTGCCTCAATCCTCGTCGTCCTCGTCGTCTTCGTCGTCGTCCTCCTCGTCCTCGTCGTCTTCGTCGTCGTCCTCCTCGTCCTCTTCTTCGGCGTTCGGAGGCTCGAGCGCGTGCTGGAAAGGTTCGCCGCCCTGTGCAGACTCCGCAGGGCAGTCTTGCTGGGTCCCCTCGGCGGCGGCAGTGCCTTCAGCGCCCGCGCCTTCCCCGGGCGTGGCGGTTGGGTCTGGGATCGGTCCTTCGGGCGCCTCTTCTCCGGTCTTCGTTTCGAAGAATTGCTTGGACTCATCCGACAACTCGGTGAACTCCTTCAGGGTCGGCAGGTCCCGAAGCGAGCTCATACTGAATAGCTCCAGGAAGGCCTGGGTCGTGCCGTAGAGCATGGGGCGCCCTGGCTCGTCCTTCTTGCCGATGATGCGAACCAAATCCCTATCCAGCAGTCCCTTCAAGACCGGTCCACAGTCCACGCCGCGGATGTCATCGACCTCAGGCCGGGTGATCGGCTGACGATAGGCGACGATGGAGAGAGTCTCGAGCTGTGCTCGGGAGAGACGCACTGGGCGTTGGGCGAGGAAGCGTCGTACTTGATCCGAATACAGAGGATTCGATCGGAACGCGAATCCGCCCGCAACTTCGCCCAAGTGCATGCCTCGCTGCGAATAGTCTTCAGCGATCTCTCGCAGCAGCTCTTCTGTGCGTTTGCGATCGATTCGCGCAGCCCGAGCCAATTCCTTCAATTCCAAGGGGCGGTCACCGACGAACAGCAACGCTTCCAGCAACCCCTTTAGATAAGCTCGAGTGTCCTCGACCGTAGACTCGGAGTCCTTGTTGTCGTCGACGGTATCCGGAACGGCACTCTCCACGGGAGCAGCGTCGATGGGGTCGACCAAGGTATCCGGCGCAGGCTCTTCTTGAGCAGCATCCTCGGCCGGAGGCGCCGCGGCTTCAGCCGAAGCAGCTGCCTTCTTGGCGCCGTTCTTGCCCGTTTTCTTGGGCGCAGCCCGCTTCGCGGCGCGCTCCTGTTGTCGCGGTTTAGCCATCGCTCGAATCCAACTCCACGTCCTGAGGGGTTTCCAAATCTGTCTGCACGGCTTCGTCAGCATCGGCGCCCGCCGCGGCAGCCTCGGCTGGCTCATCGGCCCAGGCGGCATACTCATCACGCTCCGAACCCCCTCCCTCATCGTCACTGACGGTCAACTCCACGACCAGAGGTGCGAGAGGGCTCTCCTGCAACAGTCGCGTCATACGCAAACGAGTCATCTCCAGCAGAGCCAGGAACGTCACGATCAGCTCTGCCCGGGTGTGTTGCCCTTCAAACAAGTCCTCGAAGGACAGGCGCGCTCGTTCTCGGAGCCGGTCCGCCAGTTGATTGATGCGATCCGTAATCGAGAGACGGTCGAGTTCGATTTCGTGATCGATCACGGTCTTGGCGCGGGTCAGCACGCCCTGGAACGCGTCCAGCAGCTTGAACAGGCTCAGCTGGGCGAGGGGTGCCGTGCCTTCGGCCTGAGGTGCGGGAAGACCACGGGCGAACACATCCCGACCAAAAACGGAGCGCTGCGACAGGTTTTCCGCGACCAATTTGTACTTCTGGTACTCGAGCAAACGCCGCACCAGCTCAGTGCGCGGATCCAACTCCAGTTCATCCGAGTCGTCTTGATCGTCCGGCGCGGAAGGCAGCAGGGTCTTCGACTTGATATGGGCAAGGGTGGCTGCCATCACCAGGTATTCGCTGGCGATGTCGATGTTCAGCTCCTGCATCAATAGGATGTATTCGACGTACTTCTCCGTAATGAATGCGATCGGGATGTCGAGGATGTCGAGCTCATGCTGCTGGATCAAATGGAGCAGCAGGTCCAAGGGCCCCTCGAAGTTGGGCAGTTGGACCGTATAGTTCACTCCCCCCCTCGGCAGCGATACCGCATCGGTCGCCTCCGCCCCTTCCGGAGCCGTCTTCGCCAACTCAGGGCCGGAGCCATCTACGCTGTCACCCACGCGGGGCTGTTCGCTCACGATGGGCCTCCGATCCAGATAGACCGAGCCGTGTAGGAGTAGGGCAACAGCGACAATAGCGGGATGAACATCGGAGCCCGCATTTCCTGAAGTCGACCCGAGTTCGACGACGGCGGGAGTCTGCCATCCAGGCGCGGAATCGGCCGAAGCTCGAACCCGCAGCGCTCCAGGTTGACGTTGAACATGGCGCGCAGCAGATACACCAGGCCGCCTCGCCCGTCCTGAGCAAACAAGAGGCTGGGCGAATAGCGCGCAATCATTGCCGAAATTGCGATGCTCGGGACCGGCAAGGCAGGATTGCATGACGTCCCGCGAGAGCCACGACGGCCATCCCAGGCCGGATGGACAGTTCGCGGGGAAGTCCAGGCGGCGTCACCAGCAGCGCCTTGGCCCACCGGGCGAAGGAAAAACCGGCAGCGCGGCGGAGGCGCTGGAGCTCTGGCGGGCTCCGAATGCCGCGGGCAGCCCGCAACCGGACGAGTCGCGCCTGGCATCTCAGCTGATCAGCCCCCAAGCGATTCGCAACCCCTGCGAGAGCAAACTCGTGCTCAATGACAGCGCCCTGGCCAAGAGACGATGCTCCGAAACACCAACTCCGTTGGAAGCCCGACAGCAGAAGAGCCTAGACTAGACTGACGGAGCCGGGTGAGCGGGCGTTGCCCGACGGCGCGGCCGCCCCGACTGCACCAGGCGCAAACCCTGGCATCTGACGTCGATTTCTCGGTCAAGGGCCGGAGAATTTTGCGGGGTGGAAAGCCCTGCTAGCCTTGGACGGGCGATAGCCCCACAGCATGACCCTGCCTACAAAAGCTTGCTCGGCCTGTGGCCAGCGCTACGACGAGGACGTCATCTTCTGTCCCAGGGACGGCACTCCACTGTCCGCGAAGAAGACCAAGTCCCTGGACGACCCTTACGTGGGCCTCACTCTCGCCGGGCAGATCACCCTGAAGCAACTCATCGGCATCGGGGCTATGGGACGTGTGTATCGAGCCCATCAGCAGGGCATCGACCGTGATGTCGCGGTCAAGATTCTTCACCGCGAGCTGCTGCGCAACCCCACGGTAAAGGCGCGCTTTCTGAGGGAAGCCAAGGTGGCTAGTCGGCTATCGCATCCGAATGTGGTTCAGGTGCTGATGACGGGAGAAGTCGAGAAGGTCAACGCCGACGTGGGCGGAGAAGCCTACATGGTCATGGAGTATCTTGATGGCATCTCCCTGCGCTCAGCCCTGGCGGCGGAAGGGGGTTCCTTACCGCTGCCGCGAGCACTTCACATCATCCTGCAGGTCTGCGATGCGGTCGGCGAGGCTCATGCCCAGGGCATCGTGCATCGGGATCTGAAACCCGAGAACGTCATGCTCGTCAAGCGTGGCGACGACGCCGAGTTTGTCACAGTGCTGGACTTCGGTGTCGCTCGCATAGACTGGGCTGACAGTACCGTCGCAACTCAAGCGGGCGTCATCTTCGGCACCGCGCGATACATCTCTCCAGAGGGAGCTCAGGGAAAACAAGTCGGCGCAGCCAGCGACGTCTACAGCATCGCGATCATGCTCTTCCAATGCCTCAGCGGCCGAACGCCCTTCGACGCCGAGAGCCCCGTTGGCATTCTGATCAAGCACACCAACGAACCGGCGCCCCAGCTCTCGGAAATCGAGCGTGCCAGCTACGTGCCCAAACCCATCACAGACGTGGTGATGAAAAACCTGGCAAAAGACCCAAAACAGCGCGCTGAAAACGCCCGCGTTCTTGGACGCCTGCTCGTCGCCGCCGCCCGGGAGGCGGGCCTGTCCCCGGACGAGCTGATGGTGCGCTCCACCTTGGTAAGCAAGGGGACTCTCAGCTTAGAGAGCATCCAGCGCACCAAGGCTTTGCCGCTGTCCGCTGAACTCGAGAAGAAGCTACGCGGCCAGTCCGGCGACACCCAAGCGCTCGACGCCGCGGGAGGAACCGTCGCCATAGACGAGGATAGCCCGGCCAGCTCACCGAAGTCGGCCAAGTCCGGCGTTGACCCGACACTCTTTGATGACACGGAGCCTCCCAGCAGCGTCGATCCAACGCTTTCCGACCAGAGGCCTTCCCTGAACACAGAAGTCGACCGAATCAGCGGCCCCGGGGCCCCGGCCAGTCAGTCAGAAGGCGCACCGACCTCGGCTTCGCGCCCCTCCTGGGATCCGGCATCCAACGAACTGCCCGAATCCGTTCCGCCCCCACCCTTGGAGCGCTCGCGGCTACCCGTAGTTCTGGCGTGCTTCGCTCTGGGCGCACTACTGGCGTTTTTTCTGGCCCGGCACTTTGGGGCTTTTGGCGGCGAACCCGACGCGCTGACCGCGGACGTGCAGAGTGCGCAGGCGGCATTGGACCGACGGGCGTATGATGAGCCTGTGATCGACAACGTGCGAGAAATAACGGACCGCGCTTTGCGACGTCACCCTGGCAATCCCGCGCTGATCGCCATTCGTCGCAAGGCCGCGGACCGCCTTCGCCTCGACGCCGAACAAGTCCGGACCACCGATCCAGACAAAGCGCAGAACCTGGCGCAACGCGCATTGGCCTTGGACCCGAACAACGAGGCTGCACAAGTCCTGTTGCGCTCCACGACGCAGCCGGGTCCAGGCGTCGTGAAAGCGCCAAAGATCGGCACCGGTAAACCACCGCGGGTAGTTGGTGGGATTAGACCCGCCGCGGCCCCAGACGCCGGCGCCACTGACGCCGCTACGCCGGCCCCCAGCGCCAGCTCACCCACAGGAGGCCGGTGGTTGTGAGGCGTCGCACCCTGGTGTGGGCAGCCGCAGTGGCGACGCTCTCTCTGCCGGCGCACGCCCAGGTGGACCGCCACGGCGACTCCGTGGCACCTCTGCCAGAACGGCCCCTTGGCATGGCTGAGGTCGGCCTCGGGTGGTTGGTCTTGCCCGCCGCCGAGGTCTGCGTCGAACGAGACATCGCTGGCTGCACCAAGGGGGACTCGAGCCTCGAGCTGGACGCTTGGCAGCTATATCGTGCGCACCGCACCTTCGCTGTGGGCGCCGGAGCTACTCTCGGTCTCACGCCGACGACGGACGCCCCGCGTCAGGACCCGCCCGGCACATCTCGGGATCACTCCCGCGGTTATTTCACCGTCGAGGCAATCGCTCGATACTACCCTTACTCCGTGGATCCCTTCGAGGTCTGGCTCGGCATCACCAGCGGATTGGTGGTGGTGAGTGACCGTTTCGAGTCCCGCGAGGGCAAGAGTGATCGCGCCCTGGTTGGCCCGCGAGGAGTCACGATTCGTAGTGAGGGATATACGGTCGGGCTCGCAGCGGGTGGTGCCTACCAGTTCGCGCCCCGCTGGAGCCTGGGCACCGGCTTGCGCTACGGCAGTTGGTTCCTTCCGGAAACCCCCGAAACGGACCCCCTGGGCGACGAAGCGTCGCTCGTGGGCCAAAACGATGTGTTCAGCGTGATGTTGAGCGTCGCCTACAGCGTGCAGCTCTAGCGCAGGCGCCTTTAGCCCGGCGTCGCCAGCGCCAGTAGTTCGACCACACGCTCGAGCACCAGCGCGAAAACGCCCAAGATGACAAGACTCTTCAGGGGCGCCAACAGCGGCTGCACATAGGCGGGACTCGCCGCTCGCGAGACGAGAGCGCTGGCAACCTCCAACACTATCGACGCCGCAATGACTGGCGCCGCAACCGCGATGGCGATTTCGACGCTCGACAACAACGTGATGGCCGCTCGAGAATACGCATGCTGCAGATCTTGGTCAGCGCGAATCAACGCCGCGGCAACCTTGGACGCGCCTCCACCCTCGAGAAACGCGATCGCGATCAGTACGGCAACCAACGCACCCGTTGGCGTGGTGCCGGGTTCGACGTTGGGCAGGCTGGCGCTCTCGCGCCCGCCACGTAGATTGTCTACCAAGCCACCCGCCTGGCTCGCGGCCCATAGCGTGGCCGCAGCACCCAGAGCAACGGGGACACCCCGCAGAGCTTCGTACGCGGCGTTCAGCGCCCAGGGCATGGTCGCGTCCGGATCGATGACCATCGCTGGCGCGATGCTTGCCGCGATGGCTAGTCCAAGCACTGCCCGAGCTGGGCGCGGAATGGCACGCAGCCCAAATGCGGGAACCAGCACGACCGTCGGAGCCGTGCGTGCCCAGGCCAAGCCCCAGGCAGGCAGGTCGATCCCCAAATCGTTGAAAAGGTCCAGGGCGATGGAAAGCGCGGTGGGTGCCACGATTTTTCGAACGCTCGCCCGGCCGGCCTGCGGGCGTCAACCGCCAGGTTTTTTCAGCGATTGACGACAAGCCTGCGGGCCAGTAACCGGTGGCCCAGAACCCCTGATTGGAGCAGACAATGAGCTTGGACGTCTCTACCGCGGGCTACCAAACCGAGGCCCACGAGTTCACCTACGATTGGAAGACCACGGTGCTGTACGCGCTGGGGATCGGAGCTAAGCGCGAGGAACTCGACTACCTCTACGAGTCGAAGGGACCGAAGGTGTACCCCACTTTTGCCGTGGTCCCGGTCCTGCCGGTGATCGGCGACGTCCTCGCCAAGACCAAGGGCGATCTAGCAATGGTCGTCCACGGCGGACAGGTCGTGCGCGCCCATCGACCCATTCCCAGCGAAGGCACCCTGTCCACGGTTGGGACGATCAAGGGCATCTACGACTTGAAGAAGATGGCCCAGGTCGTGATCGAGACGAAGACCACGGTCAAGGGCGAGCCCTGCTTCGATACAGAATGGGCGATCCTGTTTCGGGGGGCTGGCGGGTTCGACGGGCAGCCTCCTCCAAAGAGCGAGGTCCCATCGGTCACCAAAGACAATCCAGACAAGACTCGGGAAGAAACCACGTTGCCGGAACAGGCACTGCTGTACCGACTTTCGGGTGACCTGAACCCGCTCCACGCAGATCCCGACTTTGCGAAGATGGTGGGCTTCCCCCAAGGCCCAATTCTCCACGGCCTCGCGACCTACGGATTCGTCGCACGGGCAGTGACCCAGGAATGGTTGGATGGAGACGCGGACCGCCTCCTGGAACTCGGCGTGCAGTTCCGCAAGCCGGTCTGGCCGGGCGAAGCAGTCCGGACGGAGATGTCTCGAGCTGACGAGAACACGCTATCCATCGCAGCATTCGCGGGCGGCCGGCGGGATCCCGTCATTACGAACGCTTGGGCAAAACTGAAAGCGTAATCCCGATGGCAAAGAAGAACAAAGGCAAATCCCACCGCAGCGACTCACAGGCCGATCCGCCGTGGAAAAATGACGAAGAGGACTCGGACCTCGACACGGAGCAGGACGACGACGAGGAAGAAGAAGACAGCGCGGGCGACGAGAATGCTAACGACGACAGCGAAAACGCACCCGACGAGGATGACGAGTACGAGGACGACGAGGACGACGACGAGTACGAAGACGAGGAGTACGAGGACGACGACGAGGACGAACCCTCGGCACGGCGCCCCGTACATGCAGACCCCAGCGACGACGGACTGCCCGACTGGCTACCTTGGGTAGTGATGATCGGTCTGATCGCCGTCGGCGCGATGGGTGCAGCTGGATTCTTCTCGCCAAAGACGGGCAAAGCCGACGACGCAGTAACAAGCAGTACTGAAACCAAGGAGGTCGACACCAGCGACAAGCCAGCGTCCATCTCGGCACAACACGTCTTGGTTCAATACGAAGGCTCCGCCCGAGCCGGAAAGCACATCAAGCGGACCAAGGCGGAGGCCAAGACCCGCGCTGAAGAAGCCCTGAAGAAAGCCAAGTCCGGAACAGACTTCGACAAGCTCGCTGCCGAGTACTCTGACGAGCCAGGTGCCAAGACCGGCTTCGGAAAGCTGGGCAAGTTCACCCCTGAGCGTATGGTCAAACCCTTCAGCGATGCTGCCTTTGCCCTCAAGGTGGGCGGGATCTCGGGGATCGTCGAAACGCCTTTCGGCTATCACGTCATCAAGCGCACCGAATAAATCGATGTCCAATGCAGCCAAGATGGCCGGCATGGCCCCGGCAGTGGCACGCCGCCGCCGCTTCGTCTCGCTCCTGAGCTTGGGCGTTGCCGTGCTGCTCGGCGGCTGCGTCGTCACGACTCATGAATCTGTGAGTGAGCCGCCCCGGGGTGCCAGCAAACCCATTTGGCCGCCCCTGGGTACACCCCTGCCGGAATCGGATCTGCAAGGGGGCGGCGCGACCAATGCGACGCCGGAGAAGATCGGCGCGCGCCACATTCTCGTGATGTATCGCGGCGGCATGCGGGCGCCCCCGAGCGTGACCCGTGGAAAAGACGAGGCCCGCGCCCTGGCGGATGAAGCGCTGGCCCGCGCCAAAAGCGGCGAGGACTTCACTGAACTAGTTCGAGAATACTCCGACGAACCGGGCGCCCCCGGCCGGGGTGGCAGCCTGGGCAAGTTTCCCCGCGGCGTGATGATCCGAGAGTTCGAAAACGTCGCTTTCTCCCTCGAGCCGGGGGAAATCAGCGAGGTCGTGGAGTCGCCCTTCGGCTTCCACATCATTCAAAGAACGGAATAGCCGCCGACCAGCGAGGGTGAGACAAGTCGCTCCGTTGTTTGGTTTGGGGTGCCCCCACCCCGTCCGCTCAAGATCTATCACATCTTGCCAAGCGCAAAGGGCTGTGATCAAAGCTTCAAATGGCTGAAGGAAAGCGGATCGCTTGGGTTGAAAAAGACTTTGGAGGCGCGGAGCTCGGGGACGCGAGACGTTCTGCCCGGTTGCTCCAAGTGGTTGACGCGGTTGCACGGCAGCCCGGCCTGGGATTCCCTCGTGCCTTCGAATCCACTGCCGAATTGGAGGGCTTCTATCGATTTATCAACAACGACGCGTTCGACGGACAGGCAGTTCTGAAGCCGCATCGAAAAGCAACGCAGGCACGTGCGGAAGCTTCCGACGGCGTGCTGTTCATTCACGACACGACGACGGTTGAGTTTCGGGGAGAGGGAACGCGCGAAGGGCTAGGATATACGACCGCTCTTGGTCGTCAGGGATTCATGGCCCATGTGTCGCTGTGTATCAGCGCCTCGAGTGGTCTTCCTCTCGGGATCAGCAACATCGAGACTTACACACGCACCGGGAAGACTTGGAGAAAACGAAAGAAGAAGCGGTCCGCAAGGCGTGACGGTGAGCCGCGCGAATCGGCACGATGGTTGCGTGGCGTGACTGCGTCGGAAACGGAGGCGCTTCGAGGCCGAGCAATCCACATCATGGATGCCGAGGCGGACTTCTTCGACCTCATGCGGCAGCTGACGAGCGAATCTTCGCGATTTGTCATCCGCGCTGGGCAGCTGGAGCGCCTCGTGCACGACGAAGGTGAACTCGTCCACCTACGCCAAGCGGTTGATGGACTCAAAGCCGTTGCACATCGAGACGTCTTCTTGAGCGAGCGGAAACGGAACGTGAAAACGCAGGGAGCAAAAGGCCGGAAGAAGCACCCACCGCGAGACGCGCGAACCGCCCGTGTTGCCATTGCTGGAACAACTGTTTCCTTCGGAAAGACCCGGTACACGCGCCATGCGGGAGGGAGTTTCGAGCTGAATGTCGTGCGTGCATGGGAGGTCTCTCCACCACCGGGCGAGGACCCCGTTGATTGGATTCTTCTCACGTCCGAGCCGGTAGGAACCCAAGCGCAGCTCAAAAGAATCGCCGACCTGTATTGCAAGCGATGGACGATTGAGGACTACTTCAAAGCGCTAAAAACAGGCTGTTCACTCGAACGAAGGCAGGTGGAGTCCTACGATGCGCTCCGCAAGGTCCTGGCAATTCTTGCCCCCATCGCATGCCGGCTTCTCTGGCTGCGAGCGATGGACCGAACGAATTCCAACGCGCCGGCAGCCAGTGCATTTGATGCAGTGAGTCTCGAACTGCTCCAACGAGACCGTGCAACCCGCGGCATGCGTCCGCCAAGAACAGTAGGTGATGCCGTCGCCCTACTTGCCCGGCTGGGTGGCCATATCAAGAACAACGGGCCACCGGGTTGGATGACGCTGGGGCGCGGCTACGAAAAGCTTCTGCTCCTGAAAGCTGGGTGGCACATGGCCTTCGATTCCATCCAGAAAAAGTGATCAATCATGAGACCCCGTCCGTCCTCGCGCCTCAGGCGCTGCGGGCGGGCGGCCTCCCCCAAATCGCGTGCGGCGGCCTTCGGCCTTGCCCGCTCAGGGGGAGGGACACGCCATGTCGACGGCGCCGAGCCCCTAGCCTCGCAGCAAATGCTTGGAGATGACCATGCGTTGGATTTCGCTGGTCCCCTCCCCGATCTCGCAGATCTTCACGTCACGGAGGAATCGCTCGACGTCGTATTCTCGCGTGTAGCCGTAGCCGCCGTGGATTTGGACGGCGTCATTGCAGACTGCAGTGGCCGCTTCGCTAGCAAAGAGCTTCGCCATGGACGCCTCAGCGGAGTAGGGCTGACCGCGGTCGCAGAGGTCTGCAGCGCGTTGCACCAGCAGCTCCGCGGCGTCGAGAGTCGTGGCTGCATCAGCGAGCTTCCATTGAATGGCCTGGAAGCCAGAAATGGGTTTGCCGAAAGCGGTGCGTTCTTTGGAGTATTCCAAAGCGAGGTGCAGCGCGCCACGGCCCAACCCGAGAGCCATGGCCGCGATGGAGACCCGGCCGCGATCGAGGATCTTCATCGTGTCATAGAAGCCCGAATCCACCTCCCCGAGACGCTGCGAGTCGTGTACTCGGACGTTTTCGAGGGAGAGCTCGACGGTGTCGCTGGAGCGACAGCCATACTTCTCGAGCTTCTTCGAAGCCGAAAAGCCTGGGGTGCCTCGATCCACGATGAAAGCGGTAATACCGCGATTCGCCGGCACGTTGGTGTTCGTCCGCGCCAAGATGACGCAAAAGCCGCCGACGGAACCCTGAGTGATGAACATCTTGGTTCCGTTCAGAACCCAATCGTCACCGTCGCGCACGGCCGTCGTTCGCAAGCCCGCACTGTCGGAACCACTCCCGGGCTCGGTCAACCCCCAGGCTGCGAGCCACTCCCCACTCGCAGCTTTGGGGAGGTAGCGCCGTTTTTGTTCATCATTGCCAAACGCGAGAATATGTCCCGTTCCAAGCCCGTTGTGACTCGCGACAGTGAGTGCCAAAGAACCGTCAACTCGAGCGCACTCTTCCACCGCGATGGCGTACGCCAAGGTGTCCATTCCGGCTCCGCCGTACTCCTCGGGGATCCGGATCCCGAGCAGTCCGAGCTGTGCCAATTTCGGAACGAGCTCCTGGGGGAATCGTTCTTCGGCATCCCAGACTCGTGCGTGGGGGCGTACTTCTTTTTCGCAGAACTCCCGGACGCTCTGCCGGAGGATGCGGTGGGGTTCGGGCAATTCGAAATCCAAGGTGCACCTATTTTGCTGGCAAGAAACTATTTGCCTGCCACCTAACATGAATTCGACCGCGACAGCCGCAAGGGGTTGCCCTCCTGCGGCACAAATCAGGTTGAACCACTTGCGCGCGGTCTCGCGCGAGTGGGCTCAGGGTGTTTTCGGCGCCTTGGCCTTGTCGATGAACGATGTCAGCAATGTCATTTTTTCTTCATCACTGAGTTTCAGCTTCGCGGCTTCCGCCTCTTTTTGATCCGCGCTGAGAACGTGCTCCTCGTCGCCGACACCGAAGAGTTGGTTACCATGACGCCCAATCACCCATGCCACCGCGGGGCTTTGTTCGTCTGCCTTGCGGCGAAAGCTGACAGCGTCGAAGACAGTGCCTTTTACGCCCTTCGCTCCGTCCAGCTTGCTAAACGACTTGAGCACGTCTTTCGCACTGGCTTCATCGGCGCGCTCAGCGCTGAGCACGCGCCAGCGCTTGGCGCCGTCTTTGTAGAAACCAACTGCACCGGGCCCCACACCGGAGACATCCAGTAGGTCCCGAGAAGCAAACGCAACTCCGAGCCGGACCCGCTTCTCCGTGGGCAGCAAGCCCACTGCTTTGGGAAAAGCCTTGTCGCCGGGGAGCTTGTCCCCGACACCTTTGCCGAGGGGCGGCAGTATCTTCTTGCTGCTCTGCTTGAGCTCATCGGGCGACTGGAGTTCGTTGGTGTAGGAGAGTTCTGCAACGTGCTTCCCGCGCCAGACGTACGCGATGCCGGTACCCAATGCGGCCGCCCCGCCAGCTTCCAGTGCGGCTGGCGCAACCTCGACAGGGTCACCATCTGCGATCACCCGCTTGGTGAAGAAGCCGTAGGCCCCTTCCTTGGACCCGAAGCGGCTGAGATTGACGTTGACGGAGCCGGGAGAGCCCCCGCCATCGATGTAGCGGAGGGTCACGACACGCTGCAGTCCGAAGCCCTTGTAGACCTCACACTCCCCATCGAACAGTTCGGTGCAGACCGTCTCCAGCGACCCGCTGGCCCCCTCGCCGAACGCCCGGGTTTCGCCGTTCGGATCAACGCAGTATCCGCCTGCAACGCGGGGGAAAAAAGCTGCACTGGTCGAATCCGTGACCTTGCCTCCGCCACTGGCGCAGGCCCCGGGCTTGCTGCTTGCTACCGGGGGCGGGGCCGCCCCTCGCTCCTTGTCGAGCCCATCTTTCTTGTCACAGCCGACAAGAGCCAAACAGCCAAGTGTCACAAGAATGACCGGACGGATCGGACGCCTCATGCGGGTTCGAATAGAACGGCGCCGGGGATCAGGCAATTGTCCAGTCGACTTCCGGCCCGCCGGCCGGGACGCCAACGCTCCGCAATCATTACATAGCGTCGCAATCCTTGCCGGGCTCAAACCTCCTGGACAATAGAAACCCTGCAAATCTGGGCGAATCCGACCGAAGCCGCGCGGCACGACCCTTGCTGAACCAACTCTTTCGGTGGTGTACCTAAACCAGCAAGCAGAGCAGATCCGACCTCGCGTTGCGGGGCAGCGGGGCTTCACCCTGCTGGAGCTGGTGGTGGTCGTCATCATCATCGCGGTTCTGGCGGTGCTCGCGATTCCAGCCGTACTGAACCAGCTCCGGGACCGCCGGGTCCAGAACGCGGCGCTGGAGGTGGGCGCGCTGTATCGAAATGCGCGGATGCGCTCCATGGCGCGAGGCGGCGCCGTCCTGGTCCGCTTCAATGGCACGGCATCGCCCCAGGGCCGGGTCGAGGTCCGGGAAGCGGTTCGCGGGAATTCGGCGGGAGGTCCCAATTGCGCGCAGCTACCGGTCTCAGGCTGCACGCTGTCGAGCTGGGCGAACGGTAACTCAGACAACAAGCTCCTCACGCAATTCGATCCTGCGAATCGCACCGAGTGGGCCTCGATCTTCCTGAGCATGAACGGCCCACCACCCGCGAACGCCGGCGTTCAGCCGCAGATGGACATCTGCTTCACTCCCATGGGTCGGGCCTTCGTGCGCTTCGGCCAGGTGGGCGCGTTCACCCCTCTAACAGGAGTTTCGCAAGTCACCCTGACTCGCCGCAGCTCCGGTGGAAACCAACTCGGGCTGTCACGCTCCGTGTTGGTGCTTCCCAACGGTCACGCCCGCAGTGGCCCGGCGGCGACGCCATGAGAGCGCTGCGCGGCTACACGCTCATCGAGCTGCTGATTGCAGTCACCATCTTCGCCATCGGCGTCACGGGCGTCATTGCGATGCAAAAAGTCACGGTCGCGGCCAATCAACATGCCAAAGAGTTGGCTGTGGCGACGCATATCGCTCAGGCCTGGCACGAACAGCTCGCGGCGGACGCGTCCGCCTGGAACCATCCTTCACCTCGCAATGGTGTCAGTGACATTTCGGAGACGCGCTGGTTGGTCAACGTCACGGGCAACGCTGGTGTCTGGTTCCGCCCTAGCTACTTCCCGGACGTGAACTTCGGACCCAACTTCGACTCCCTCGGCAACATCGTGCCCGACGCGGAGCTGCCCCAAACCCGCTACTGCACGCACATCCGCCTGTCTTGGCTGTACCCCGACACCGCCGGCAACGGTCTGGTTCGAGCAGAAGTGCGTGTGTTCTGGGTCCGCGAGGGGCTCGGCGGAACCGTAGACGGCCTCAATGTCTGCAACCCGAATACGGACCCCAACGCCATTGAAGCCGCCAGCGAGCAGTACCACGTCGTGCATCAAGTCACGGCGATCAAGCAAGCAACCGCCCTGTGATGACATCCCGACGCAACCGCAACCATTCCTCGCCCGCACGTGGCTTCACCTTGGTGGAGCTGATGGTCGCGGTCAGCGGCGGTATGTTCATCGCGCTGGCGGTATTTGCGTTGGCGTCGGATGCCAGCCGATTCTACAAGCGCGAGACGCGAGTTGCTGACGCTACCTTGGCGGGCCTGGTCGGCTTCGAACGCCTTCGGGTCGACCTGGCGCGCGCAGGCTTCCTGTCGACTCCAAATGTGCGTCGGGACCCCAGGCTGTGCGGCGATCCGATCGCGGATCCGACCTGGCCTCAAGAACTCAAGCGGCTGGCCAGCGTGCGCATCGACTTGGGCGGTTCGCTGTCCAACCCGACGCTCAGCGACAACGGTTTGGCACCGGACAGCGTCGTGCTGTCGGGCAGCTATTCGTCGGTGGACCAATTTCCGATTTGGAACATCCAGGACACCGGCGCCACCTTCATCATCTTCCTACAGGCCAATATCGGCCCACTGGCTCGCATGGGCTACGCCGCGAGCGCGGACCAGGCCGCGCTGCTCAATCAGGTGTTCCTGGCGGGCCGCGGATTGCGCATCCAGGACAAGTCCGGGGAACTCCAGTTCGGCACGATCCAGTCCACGGTGGCAGGCCCGATCCCACAAGTCATCTTGTCTCAGAACCCGGGTCTGCGCTTTCGGCAGGTCGCCGGCAATACCTGCGGCTTCAAAGGCAATGTCACCGGCGCCGTGGCGAACGTGATCAACTTCGTTCAGTACGATCTTCGTAACCTGTCGACATCCTCGAACTTTGGAGCTGGCAACCCAGCGTATGCGCCACTCTACGGGGACACGGTCAGCGCCGACTGGGATACGGACCGGACGGATCTGGTGCGGGTGGAACTCGATACGAGCGGCTCCGCCATCGCGGGCACCGAGGAGCTCGTCGCGGAATACGCCGTGGACTTCCAGGTAGGCGTGACGGCGATCACGGGGTTGCTGAACAACACGGACCCCACTCTATCCAGCTTCGCACCTGGGGATGCTCAGATCGCGAACTGGGCGGGTGACATCACTGTCGGTGCCAACCCGAATCAAGGCCCGCACCGGCTCCGCGCAATGCGCGCGCGGCTGAGCGTTCGCTCCCGACAGCCGGATCGCGAGGCCCCCATCGTGGGCGCCCCGGGGACGGACATCGCTCCAGGTCTGTACCGCATCGGGCTAGGCAGCGGGGCCAGCAAGCCCTTTGCGCGGGTGCGCACCATGCAGGCCGACATCACTCTGCACAACCAAATGGGGATCCTATGGTGAGCATCCCGCGCCGCCATCGACGATCCGAGCGCGGTGCCTCCGTGTTCATCGTGCTGCTTGTCATCACGCTGCTCACTGCGATCGGGATCTTCTCCGCTCGATCCGCCAGCCTGGTGGATCAGGCGGCGGGCTACGATCGTCAACTGGTGCAAACCCAATACCTGACGGAGTTTGCGGGTCGGGCCGTCAGCGCCGAACTCGGTGACGGCGCGGGCAAGACCTACTTGGACAAGGTCCAGCAGGGTATGGATACCTGCGAAACGAACCAGAACGTTCTGCCATTGGCTCCCGGCACGCCCATCCCTTGCTACAAGCTCTACATCTCCGAGATTGCGGATCGCGTGGACGCAAGGTCGGGAACGACGCTGCTCGAAAACCAAACGGTTGTAACAAGCGGCAGTTTGGGCCCGAAGCTAGGGTTCGCGGGCCTGGCTTCGGCAACTGAGGGCGTCTTCGTCGTGGAAATGACGGAACCCTTTGAAACCGTACCCAACCCCGGCTCCGAAGTGGGCGGGCAGCAAACCAACGCTTTTCGTGACGTGCAGCTGACACTGACAGCGCTGGGGCAAGTGAGGCCCATCGATCTGGGAGCGCTCGGTACGAGCCCGTGGTGCGCCGTGAATGCGTCGAGCACCGCCGCCAGCGTGGCTGGACTGCGTGCCCACGTCACCCTGAAGAATGTGCACCGGTGAGGAGAGAGCGATGAGAAAGGCAAGGACACTAGTTTCGCTCGCGGCGCTCGTCGGCTCGGTTGGGGCCGCCGGGACAGCCGCGGCGCAGGTCGACGTCAACCCGCCACTACCCAACGTGATGATGCTGGTCGATAGCTCCGGTTCCATGGAGTACAAGTCCTCCAGCGCCGCCTTTCCAGCCTGCGTGCCCACCGGTCCGGGCAGCGAGCGAAGCCGTTGGATCGAACTGCTCGAAGTCATGACCGGCAGCATTCAGGACTATCGCTGCGACGCCGTGAGCCGTGGCTCGGCCGCGTTCAAGAACGAGTACAGCCTGAGCGGCCAATTGCCCCCAGATGCCGACTACCTGAATCCGTATCATCGGCCTCTTTCCGGAACCTGCACTCCAGGGCCAGGCGTGTTGTCTAGCAATGCATACGACTATCCGGCTGGCGCTGTGAAGTACCACGCCTACACGGACCCCAACATCGCGTGCAACACCTTCACCCAAGCGTCCGACGGCCTGCTCGACTCCTTCGGCTCGTCAGTGCGCTTCGGGCTCATGACCTTCGACCCGCATACAGGCGGCGGCACCGGTGTTTCCGGCACGGCCCCAAACTACACAACCGGTGTCAACGGGACTTGGAGCTACTTCCTCAACGCGCAGCCGAAGCAAGGTAAGCCAGCTGCCTGCTCGACTTTGTCCAGCCTCGAAGTGGGCGCACGCAATGCCGCGGCTCCGCCCTGGGAGGGACGGATGGTCGGCTTTGGCGCGTCCAGCGCCAGCGCCGCGACCTTGGCTACCAAGAACGCGCAGATCCAAGAGATCCTCTTGGCTAGCCGCCCCTACGGCGCAACGCCGATCGCGGGCATGTTGGACGACGTGCGGGACTTCCTGTGGAACGACACTTCAACGGACCCATTGATCCCGGCCGACGACTTTGGCCCCTATCGGGACCCCTACATCACCGGTGGCTGCCGAAACAACTTCATCGTGCTGCTCTCCGACGGTGAACCCAATCTGGATCTTCGTCCCTTCTGCGAAGGCGGAGGTCCACCCGCGGGCGTCTGCCCATACGACAAGCCCGAAGACATCTCTTTCGACCTGGCCAATGCAGCGGACCCAAACAAGCGAACCAAGGTCTTCGTGATCGGTTTTGCCGTCTCGAACGTCACTCTGTCGAACGCGACCCCGGTAGATTGCGAAAACCTGACGGACCCGGACCTCAACAGCCCGACAGGCTTGTGCGCGACCAATCCGAACGAACGGGCCTTGCAGGCGTGCTGCACTCTCAACCGCGTGGCCTTCAATGGCGGGACGACTCGAGCCTACTTCGCCGACGACAAGGATGAACTCCGCGCCGCTCTCTCGGCGGTTCTGTCGAGCATCGTGAAGAACACGACCAGTCGCACAATCCCCGTATTCGCTTCCTCACCCACCGTTAGCGACCCCTTCGCCGCCGGCTACCGTTTCTTCAGCTCCTTCGAGACCAAGCAGTTCACGCTCTGGAACGGTGTGCTCGAGCGGCAGCGCTACGTGTGCATGAAGGACGCGACTACCGGGGACTTGACTCCAGAACCCCAAGACATCGACGCGACCAAGGGGGATGACTTCATCGCCAATGTCAACTCGGGCTCGGGTCCTCCCCGCAAGTTCTACACCGTCCAAGGCAATTTGGTGGGCGGACAAATCCACTCGGCTCGCAGCATTCGGCCCTCACTTTCCGGCAATCCGGACGGGGTGAGCGGCTATTCAGGCACCCAGATCAATGGTGACGCTACCGGTATTTCGGCCTCAGTCACTCCCGAAGCCATGGGCTTGGATGGCACGAGCTGCGTTGGTCTGACCGCGGGCCAATGCCGGGACCGCTATCTCCGCTGGGTGGTAGGCTTGGACAACGGTACGGCGTATCAGCGCTGCGCTGTGCCTGGCTCCACCAACTGCAGCTTGGTGGGTGACATCTTCCACTCCACCCCACGCTTGGTCGGCCCACCTTCAGCGCTTCTGAGGGATGAAACCTATCAGCTCTTTGCGTCCACCAACGCCCTGCGCCCCATCGTCATGTACACGTCGACCAACGATGGCTTCCTGCACGCCTTCAAGGTGGCGGCCGTCGATCCGGCGGACACCTTCAAGGTCGACTCCAAGCAGAACAACGAGCTGTGGGCCTTCATCCCTCCAGCGGTTCTGCCGGGGCTACCATCCCAGTACCCAGGCACCCATCAGGTCTTGTTGGACGGCGTACCCGTGGTCAAAGACGTGGTCGCCCTCAACGGCCCCCTCGGACTGCGATTCGAGCGTTCACCAGGCCAAGCCTCCTCTGGCCAAGGCCAGTGGCGAACCGTGTTGATCCAGGGTTTTGGGGGCAGCCGCGGCGGATACTTCGCCCTCGACGTCACCGACCCGGTCGCCGGACCCGAGTTCCTGTGGCAACTCACGGAGGATGAGACCGGTGCACCTATCTTTGGCAACAACAGCGCCACGCCGTTGATCACCACGCTCTTCTTCGAATCCGGCGGCAACGTGAAGGAAGTCGCAGTGGCCGTGCTGCCCGGAGGCGATGCTGTACCCACTGGCGGGCCGTGCGCTCGACGCAACGTCACCCCAACAGGCGTCGATCCCCGCTTCTCGCCCCGGGGTGACGTGCCCTGCTACGGCGCGGCGGTCCCCGCACGCTCTCTGACCATCGTGCGTCTGGATACCGGCGAAATCATCCGTTCCTTCCGGGGAGAGCTGGCGGACGCACCGCCTGGGCTGAATGCCACGTCTAGAGTGATTCACGCTTCCATCGATTCCCCGATCACCGGTACCCCAGTTCCGTTTCCTGGAACCACGGGCGCAATCGCGGATCGTATCTTCGTTGGGGACCGTGATGGCACGATGTGGCGCGTGGACGTATCCGCCACCAACCCATCGAACTGGACCATGAAGCTCTTCTTCGACGCCTACTCCAGCAGCCTGGGCCACGACTGGCGCCATGGTCAGGCCATCGAGACGCCGCCCATCCTGTCCGTCGACGAGACTGGCAACGTCACGATCGCCTTTTCAACCGGCGACCAGGATGTGCTCACCGCACCCGTGGGCATGGCGACTTATGCCGTGTCTTTGACGGAAAAGGTCGACCCCATCGGGCCTACATTCACTTCGAACGCCAACTGGTACACGAAGCTCGACGATGGCGAGCGCGTCGCGGGCCCGATGTCTCTGTTCAACGGCGCACTGTTCTTCTCGACCTTCAAGCCCGAGTCGCCCAACAGCACTCAGGTCTGCAAAGCGGGCTCGAGCCGCGTCTGGGGCGTGGACTACATCAAGCCCAAGCAGACCGGCACAACCCTTGCCGATCTGGCCAATGGCGGCCTGGAGCGGTTACCCGACGGCGGCAGCGTGGTTCAGTTCATCGACAACACCAACGCGATCCTGCAAGACGGTTCGGTCATTTTCGGTGTCGGCGTGACCCAGCTACCTTCGTGTATCGAAGAATCCTCGGGCATTGACCCGTACTTTGGTTCGGGCACTCACACCTCCATCTCCAACATCGCGCCCGGCAAGTTCCAGTTGGTCATGCATACTGGCAACACCGGCACGCCTGTGACAGGCGGTAGATCTCGCCGACTAGAAATCAACCTGCCAACCCCACCGAGCACCACGAACATCGATTCCTGGGCCGCAATCATCGAATAAGGCGACACTCGCGGCCATGATGCGACCCTGGCTCCTGCCTCTGGGCCTGAGTGTCCTGGCAGCCTCGGGCTGCCAGGAGGAACAAGAAGTGGTTGGCCCCGGCGCGCCAATCGGATCAGCGGTGAGCAAACCCCTCGACCGCTTGGCACCAGGAGAGCTCGGCCAGGGCAAGCACTCGGCCTTCGGCTTCACCGCGCCAAGACAAATGCGCCTGGACAGGCGCTACCCTGACGCAGCGCACTTCTCCGGCCAGTTGCGGCCGGAAGCCGTCGCGAACTACGTACGGGAGCGAGTCCTGGTGCAACACGTCGAAGTTGGAGCGGCGCGTACCGTGTTTCCCAAAGTCGCCATCAAGGGCGGCAAGAAGGACCGGGTGTACCGGATTGAGGTCGTGGCTGATGGCCCGGTGACTCGTTTGGTGATCAAAGACATCACGCCTCCCCCCACGCCGCAGGGTCTGTCGGAAGAGGAGCGCTGGAAGCGCGCCGGCATGAAGCCGAACGGCGAGATGCTGAATCCGAAGAAACTTCAGTAAGCGCGCCAGCGTAGCAACGCGACCCGCGGGTAGTTTCGCCCTCTGGTTTGGCCATGCGATACTCGCGAGGTTTCGTTTCCAAGGAGACCACATAGGCCATGAAGATCACACGTAAAAACTTCTTGAAGAGCGGCGTTGCAGTGTTCGGCGCATCCCTCGGCATCCTATCTCTCGGTTCCGGCTGCGGTAGCGACGATGACAGCAGCGGTAGTGGCGGCAGTGGCACCGGCGGATCCGGCACCGGTGGATCCGGCACGGGCGGCGCAGGCGGCGCTAGTGGTGGAGCCGGCGGCGCTAGCGGAGGAGCCGGTGGCAGCACCGGGACGAGCTGCGGCGCCGAAGGGACGGCCATCACGGCCAACCACGGCCATGCCGTGACGATCCCAGCCGCGGACCTCGACTCCACTTCTGACAAGAGCTACGCCATCGATGGCAGTTCCGGGCATGGCCACATGATCACGCTGACTGCGGCGGATTTGGCCACCCTGAAGAGCGCCAAGACCGTCACGGTGACGTCCACCATGGGCACCGGACACACCCACGACGTGACGGTCACCTGCACCTAACGGCAGCTCCATCCATCCACGGCGCTTCTCGAAAGGAGCGCCGCCCTTCTGCTGCCCAGACCCGCCGTCGGTTTGCGGCGCCGGTTGATTTTCGTCATGCTGAACCGGTGACGCGCACCCAGCTGGCCGCCGCCGCCCTGTTCCTGTTGCTCGCGGGCTGTGGCTCCGACGACAACTCCGCCTCTCCGGGATCCGCAGGCGCCTCTGGCGCAGGCGGCACAGCTGGCGCAGGCGGCAGCAACGGGGTCACGTGCGCTCAGTTGCTGCCCGAGTGCCAAGCCAGCCAACAACGCTGCGTCGAAGGTGGTGGCAGCGCCAAATGTGAATCGTGCCCTTCCGGACAGTACGCTGATGAGACCGGTGCTTGCTCAGCACTGGTAGGCGCGCCCTTGGCTCACGACTTTCCCGACCAGACCATCGGCGCGGGCGAGGAAGGATACCGCTGCCGTAGCTGGACCCTCAACAACGAATCGGATTTGTTCATCAACGCTGTAGAGTTGGAACAAGACGAGGCTTCACACCACTCCAACTGGATGTTCGTGCCGGAAGACATGTACCCGGGCCCGGACGGCCTGTGGGAATGCAACGACCGCAGCTGGAGCCAGCTCGCGGCGGCGCTCGCGGGCGGCGCCCTGTACGCGCAGTCGACCCAGGCCAAGAGAGAAGTGCAGAAGTTCCCGGACGGCGTCGCGATCCGCATCCCGGCACGGTCCAAGATCGTCAGCGATACACACCTGCTGAACACCGCGCCATCAAGCATCACCGGACACACCCAGCTGACACTGTACGGCCTGGAAGTAAAGGACGTCACGGTGCAACTCACCCCCTTCCATCTCGACTACCATGGCATCAAGATCCCACCGAACGCGACCTCGCGCTTTTCCGCCGAGTGCGACTTGTTGAAAGACTTCGGAGGCAGCTTCGACGCCAAGCTGTACTACGCCTTACCCCACACCCATGCCCTAGGCAGTCGCATGTTCATGGAGGTTTTTGGTGGACCTGGCGACGGAGAGTCGTTGCTGGACGTGCGAGGATTCAACGGTGAGGCGCGCGGCAAGCGGTTCGACCCCCCGGTAGATCTTTCTGCTGCAACAGGCCTGCGCTTCGGCTGCGAGTACAAGAACCCTCGTAGTGAAACGGTCAGCTACGGCATCGGCGACCAGGAGATGTGCGAACTCTTGGGCTTCTTCGAAAGCAAGATCGCGTTCGAGTCACGCGTGGACGACGCCAAGCCTGGCCCAGACGACGGCAACATCCAGACCTTCACCGGAGAGTGCAAGACCGCAGCCTTCTCCTGGGCCGGGAAGTAGCTCCAATCGCAGTCAACGATTGTGTCAGGCTCCGGGCCGATCTACGACCTCGGCCGCAATGACCGAGGCTCCGCGGCGCACTCCGCTTTATGACGAACACAAGGCTCTCGGGGCTCGTCTGGTGCCCTTTGCGGGCTACGAATTGCCGATTCAATACAGCGGTATCAGCGCCGAGCACGAGGCCGTGCGTACTCGAGCCGGGCTGTTCGACGTCTCCCATATGGGCGAACTCGAACTCAAGGGCGAGCACGCTGGATCCGTGGTGAACTACTTGGTGACCAACGATCTCGATCGGATCGAGGTTGGCCGCGCGATGTACACGTGCTGCTGCAACGAGCGTGGGACCATCCTGGACGACTTGATCGTCTACAAACGCGGCGCCGAAGACATCTTGGTCGTTTGCAACGCCTCGAACCGGAGCAAGATCGCAGCGCATTTCCGGGCGGCCGCGGAAAACCACTGTGGGTTTTCGGATCTGAGCGACGCTATCGCCCTGCTGGCCCTCCAAGGTCCCAAAGCGCTGGGCATCCTCTCCAAGCTTGGAGCTGGCCAAGTCGCCGAACTCAAGCCCTTTCGATTCACGACCCTGCACCTGAGCGGCAACGACGTGATGGTGGCCCGCACCGGCTACACCGGCGAAGACGGCGCGGAAATCTTCGCTCCGGCAGACAGAGCCGCCGAGTTGTGGCGGCAGCTCATGGCAGCTGGAAAGGACGACGGCCTCATGGCGGCAGGCTTGGGCGCCCGGGACACGCTGCGCCTGGAGGCTCGGCTATCGCTATACGGCAACGACATCGATGAGACGACGAACCCGCTCGAAGCGGGTCTGGGCTGGACGGTCAAATTCGACGGTGCAGACTTCGTGGGCAAACAGGCGCTGGCGCAAGTCAAAGCACAAGGCCTGAGCCGCAAGATAGTAGGCTTCGAGATGGTGGGGCGCGGCATTGCCCGCCACGGCTATCCCCTGCTCGACACCAACGGCACCAGCGTCGGAGTTTGCACGTCTGGCAGCCCCTCCCCCACGCTCGGAAAGAGCATTGGTCTGGGCTATCTGCCCTTGGCGCTAACCGAAGTTGGTACCACGTTTCTCGTCGACTGTCGGGGCAAGCAGGTCGAGGCTGTCGTCGTCAAGACTCCTTTCTACAAGCGTGCCAGGTAGACCCGGAAACCGAGGTAGCCAACGCCCCCATTACAACTATATAGACCATTGCGAGACACACCATGAGCGCACCCCAAGAAGTCAAAGCCGACCGCAAGTACACCAAAGACCACGAGTGGGCGAAGCAGGACGGCAGTGAAATGGTGATCGGTGTCACTGCGTTTGCCGTGGAGCAGCTGGGTGACATCACACTGGTGAGCATCGACGCGAACGTCGGAGACACCGTCGAGGCGCACAAAGCCTTCGGCACGATCGAAAGCGTCAAGACCCTGAGCGACCTCTACGCTCCGGTAACGGGAACCATCGCCCGCATCAACGACGCGCTCGAAGACGCGCCGGAACTCATCAACGACGATTGTTGGGACCAGGGCTGGATGGTCGCCATCACTCCCACGAACTTGGAAGCGGAGCAAGGCGAGCTGTTGGACGCAGCGGCCTACGGAAAGCACGTCGAGGAGTCTTCGGACTGATGCGCTATCTGCCGCATACTCCCGAAGAGATTCAAGAGATGCTCGCGGCGGCGGGCCGCGGCGACATCGACGAGCTTTTCGAGAGCATCCCAGAAGAGGCTCGGTTTTCCGGCCACCTGGAAGTCCCTGAGGCCTTGGACGAGCCACGGCTCATGGGCCACCTGCAGGCATTGGCGGACAAGAATCCAGGCGCGGGCATGCTCTCCTTTCTGGGGGGCGGTATGTACGACCACCACATTCCGCCGGCGGTCGACCAGCTGCTGCTGAGGAGCGAGTTTTATACGGCGTATACGCCCTACCAACCGGAAGTCGCGCAAGGAACGCTGCAGGCGATTTGGGAGTTCCAGACCATCGTCAGCGAGCTTTTCGGCCTTTCGCTCGCCAATGCGAGTGTCTACGACGGCGCGAGCGCCACTGCGGAGGCTGCGCTGATGGCGCGCCGGTTGACCAAGCGCCCGAAAGTTCTGGTGAGCCGATGCGTGCATCCCGACTATCGGGCGTCCACTCACACTTATCTCACCGCACAGGAGGGCGCCTACGCTGAAGTTGCGGAAGGCAACGCAGGTGGTGCCGATACGGACAAGATCATCGACGCCCTGGGCGAAGACACCGCCGCAATCATAGTCGGCTATCCGAGCTTCTACGGCACTCTGACTGACCTACGTCGACTCGTGGACGCGGCCCATGCCAAAGGCAGCCTGGTCGTCACGGCGACGAGCGAACCCTACGCCTTGGCCATAGCGGAATCCCCCGGCGCTCTGGGCGTCGACATCGCCATTGGTGAAGGCCAGCCATTGGCTTGCCCACCGAACTTCGGGGGACCCGGCGTGGGCCTTTTTGCGTGCCGTCATGAGCGTAAGTACTTGCAGCAGTTGCCGGGGCGCCTGTGCGGCGAAACCGTGGATTCCAACGGCAGGCGCGGGTACGTACTGACTCTATCCACCCGAGAGCAACACATTCGGCGGGAACGTGCGACGAGCAACATCTGCACGAACCAGGGACTCCTGGCGCTTTCTTTCCTGATCCGCAGCAGCCTGCTCGGCAAGCGGGGCTTCCTAGAGGTCGCCCAGCAGTGCGCGACGAAGGCCCGCTACCTTCGAGACCAGGTGATTGCCCTCGAGGGCTATTCCATGGCCTTCGGCGACGCCCCCTTCTTCAACGAGCTGGCTTTTCGTGTTCGGGGCGGAGACGCGACGGCCATCGTGAAAAAACTCGCGGGCCAGAGCGTCCTTGCGGGGGTCGATCTGGGTAGCTTCGAGCCCGAGTCCAAAGACATTCTGCTGGTTGCCGTCACCGAGAAGCACTCGCGGCAAGATCTGGACAGACTCGTGTCACTCCTAGACGCGGCCTAGGTGCCCCAGCCCGCCGGGGCGTGCACTCATTGGCAGGGCGCGGCGCCTAGGGCAGCAGCGCACGCCGTGGCGTCGCTCAGCGCACGAGTGGCGTGGAGGGTACGGCATTGCACATTGTCACCGCTGGCCGCAGATGTGATGTCATAGCCCTGGTCCTCGGCGTGGCCCGTGAGCGAAGCACAATCCTTCAGGCAGTCGTTTTGAGAGGCGAACTTCGCGTCGAAGTCTGTCTTGCAGCCACTTTCAATCAATATGCAGTAGGACTTGCAGTTGCCGAAAGCGGCGCCCTCATCCAAACCGCAATGGCCATCGCCAACGGGTCCCGCATGCGAGCAATGCCCTTGCGGGTTCGCAACAGCACTGTACGAATGGTACAGGCGACATCCGACAGTGTTTTCCGTGGTGTTGCCGATCTTTCCGGGTGGCAAGGCTTTGCACACGGCCTGACATTGGGCGTCGCTCTCGTAAACGGACAGTGCACCCGTGCAAGCGCTTTGGGCCACTCGACAGTAGTCATCGCATTCAGGCGCGCCATCCGACGGATCGACGCAGGCGCTGCCGGGCCGAGGCAGCACCGAAGCGTTCTTGCACTGCTCGGGATCCGCGGCTGCAAGAGTCAGATAGTGAATGCGACACTCCAAGGTATCCCCGGAGGTCAGCTTGCTCAAATCGTACACTTTCGACTCGGCCAGGGCCTGGCAGCTCGCAGTGCAATCCGTCACGGCCTTGGCTTCCGAGGGGCAAAGCTGCTTCAGCAGACTGCAATAGGCCTCGCAGGTGGACCCACAGGCACCGATGCCAAAGGGGCCTGCTGAGGGACAATCACTTGCCGGCTCCTTGGTCGTCACGGCAATACTGGCCTTCTGGGCCCGACACTCCACTGTGTTCTGAAGCGAGGTTTCACCGCGGGGCAGAGCGCCGCAGGTCAGTATGCAACTGGCCCGATCTCGGTATGCGGCGTATTGGTCGGCACAGGCTGACATGACGTCGTGGCAATAGGCTTCGCATTCCGCGCTGCCCTTGATGGGTGCCTGATAGGTGCGGTCCTCGATCCCAGCCAGGCTCTCGCAACCCAAGGCCGCCAGCAGCGCAACCGCGAAAAACACAGCGCGTCGCATTAGAACCGCCCTCCCAGCTGGATGAACGCTGAGTCCCTCGCAATCGCCGGTACCGCACGCAACGCCGTCGTTTCCGTCGGCGCGGTCAGGTAGAGCACGGCCCCACCGATCAGAGCAGCGCCTCCAACCCCGAACGCGATGTTGCTGACCAGAGCAGCACTCTTGGCGTCGTCAGTCAGCGTGACCCCTTCCGGGTCATCGCATACATCGCCCTTCGGGCAGAGTTCCTCGGCATCGCTGTTCTTGTTGATGGCAGTGATGCCAAAGATGCTGCCCACGATGACGCCGGCGACGCCGACCCCGCCCAAGACGATTCCAGCGGTGCGCTGTCCATCGCCGCTGCCAGAGTCCGAGTCGGGGGGTGCCGAAGGCGGCGGACTGACCACGGGCTCAGGTGCTGCCGGCGACGCTGGAACGGGTGCTTCCGTTGGCGCTTCGGGCAGCTTGGCCAGCGCGGGGATCTGCAGACGAGCCTCGGCTCCGTCTTTCACGTCCACGCTACCATCCCACGCCCTATACCCCGGCGCGGTCACTCGAATCTGATGAATCCCGGCGTCGACGGGAACCGACGACCCGTACACGGCGGAATTGACTCCAGTACCTCCGCGCTCCACCACGAGCCCGGGGACGTTGCGGGTGTTTTCGTCGACGACGATCACGAGTTTGCCGAGCTGCGGGCCGAGCAACGCGGCGCGTTTCTCACCCGCTTCGGCCCGCTCCGTCTGCCCCGCGGTGCGAGCCATGCTCGCGCCCTCGCGGAAGGTGGCCCAAGCGCTAGCGAGGCGGCCGGACTTCTCGTAGCAATCGCCGAGATACAATAGGGTCCCGATCGCCGGATCGATGCGTTGGCTCTGTTCGAACTTCGAACATGCGGCCGCAACTTTGCCTGCTTGCATCAGCTCTTGGGCCTGGTCGAACAGCGCCTCGGCAGCGGCCTTGTCACTGGCCGACGGCTGCGCCGAAACAGGGCTGGCGACACAGAGTAGAGCTGCGCATAGACAACTGCCTCCGACCAAATCACGGACTGAAAACCGCATATTCCCTCTCAGCGGCGGCCGCCAAATTGCGAAGGCACCGAGGTGGGCTTCACAGCGGGCTTCTTGGCGGCAGGTCGCTTGACCGCGGGCCGAGGCGCCGACTTTTTGGCTTCCGCTTTCGCTTTCGCTTCAGCCTCCGCTTTCGCTTTCGCCGTTGCCTTGGCCGCCGCCTCGTCGTCTTCCTTCGCGCCGGAGTCGGCGTCGTCGTTCACCGGGGCAACCGCCTCGGACTTGGCGGGCTCTGGCACAACAGCCAATTCGCTTTCGACCGGGGCTGCGGAAGCAGCCGGCGCGGTCAACTCGGCGCCCGCGGTGGAAGAATCCGCGACCGCTGTGGTGCGTGAAACGCCGAAGGCCACGACCCCACCGGCAACCACGACGCCAGCGACGATGGCTCCCAACACTCGCCCGCGGCGCGGAGAGGAACTCGCCCCATTTTCGTGATCTCCAGTCTTGCCCCAGGACGCCAGAGTGGACGCCCCTGGATCCGACTTCGGATGATCGCTCGCCATGGTGTCGCGGAACGCGGCGTCTGCGAGAGTGGCAGTATCTGCGGTCATCGCACTCGCCTCCACGACGGCAGCTGCGGAGGCGTTCGTCGTGGCCGAAGCGAGCTTAGTGTCGACGCCCGAGAGGATGCGCGACGCGCGATCCACGTGCACCCGCATGTTTGGCGCGAACTCCGCTAGAGCCGCAGCAAACTCGGCAACGCAGGCATAACGCTGCTCCCGATCCTTGGTCAGGGCGCCCATGACCACGCTTTCCAAACCAAGCGGCACTTCCTTGCGTAGCCCGCTCAGTGCGGGTGGCACGTCGCTCAGCAGCGCCGAACACAATTGCGGCAGGGAGTCCGCTACGTACGGGGGCCGCCCGGCCAAGAGCTGGTACATGATCGCGCCCAACGACCAGATGTCCGTGCGCACGTCTACGCTCTTGGCGGAGTGCATTTGCTCCGGCGACATGTACAAGGGTGAACCGATCAAAGCCGCCGTACTCGTCAGCGCCAAGTCGTCGAGGGAACCGCCTGGAATGGACTTCGAAATGCCGAAGTCCAACACCTTCACGATCCGGGTGCCGTCTGCCTTTCGATGCAAGAACAGATTCGCAGGCTTCAAGTCGCGATGGATGATGCCAGCGGCGTGAGCCTCTGCGACGGCTTCACAGGCCTGCAATACCCAGCCCACCGCCTCGGTGATCGGAAGTGGCCCCGTCTTGAGTTCTTCGGACAAGTCATGGCCCTGGAGGAACTCCATCACCATGTAAGGGATCCCGTCGTCCAGGCTGCCGACGTCGATCACCCGCGCGACATGCTCGCTCGTGATCTTGACTGCGGCGCGTGCCTCACGGCGGAAGCGCTCAGCAGCGTCCTGGTGCTCCGCGACTTCCGGAAGCAGAAACTTCACCGCAACGCGTTGATCTAGATCAACATGGCGAGCAGCAACGACGACCCCCATGCCTCCCTCACCGAGGATTTGTTCTACCTCGTACTTGCCAGCCAGGATGCTGCCGGCCTTCACCGGAGAGAGACCCATAACCCCACCATACTAGACTAATTTCCAGGGCTGTCGAAAGCCGACACGCCGGATTTTTGCAGCTTTCGCCCGGTGCTGTCCACGACTGGCCGGAGTTTGGCGGTGAGATTCTCCTGGCTGCGCACCACTCCGGGACCGTTCGCGTCCGGGAGGGCAGCCTAGCGGCCTCGCCGAGACTCCTCGGGGCGGTAGGCGGGGAAGGTATTGCGCCACCAGCTGTCCCCCGTGCGCCGATACACGGTCAGCCGAGCCAGATCGATGCCTAGGGTGACAGCGAAGTGCTGTCCTTCGTTGCTACCTCGGCCGCCGGTTCCGCTCAAGACGATGCCCCATGGCGCCCCTAGGTTGAGGGACGCCATCAACCCTGTAGATCCGGGTCCCCACCAGCGCTGGTAGCCCCCCAGGTCCACGGCAGCCCCAAAACCCCCGTTTACGAAGCCTCGGCTCGCGGTGCGCGCCACCAGGCCCAGATCCGAGCCATCGCCGAAAAACGTGTGCAGCCGGAAGCCACCACCGACCATGACCAGCCCCGAGGGCGGGGTCCCGATTCCGGTGTCCAGTTGCAGGGAGGGCACCCATTCGCTGGTCTTGTCCGGCACTTCCACCATGCCTGCGCCGCCGCCAAGGTACAACCAGCTCGAAACGTCCGCCTGAGCAACCCCGGGCCAGAGCAGGCCCCCCGCAAGTGCGGAAACCAGGACTAGCAGGCGCAAAAGCGTTCGCACGGGCGGGAGCTACCACGGCGTCGTCCGGAAGATAACGAGAATGTGGGCCCAACCGGGGCCCGCCACGAATCAGGCCCAGCTGCGGCTGGCTACGATGCGCGACACCACGACCTCCGCCACCCTGGCATCGAAAAGCAGCCCATTGTGGCCGCAGCCCTCGATCAGGACCCGCTCACCTTGGCGGAACACCGCGAGTTCGGTCACCACGGTGTCGTCGGAAGCGGCGACCGATAGGTGAGGCACGCCGTGGCTTGGGCGCTCCGCCAGCCGATGCAGGACCTTGGAGTCTGGCGAGATGTCGCGACCGGCCGTCGTGGGCATGAAGCGGGCGGTTCGGGTGCCATTGAAGGGGCTGCCCAAGGAGATAGTCTGGACGATTCGAGGGTCGCCACCGAGCTCTTGCACGAACCACCGCGCCACGATGCCACCCATGCTGTGGCCGACGACGTGCAGGCGTGCGCCGGCAGGCAACGGCGCAAGCAACCTGCCAAGGCGGCGCGCCACCGCGTGCACGCCCGGGCCCGGCGCGTAGGAAAACGATGCCGTGTGGGCGGAGGCTTCCAGCTCGATGCGCTGACTCAAAGGCCGCAGCACACCCGCGGTCGCGAACAGGCCGTGTAACAGAACCACGATGTCATCGCTCTCTGGCACCACGTCAGGTGCACGAGAACCGACGTTGAGCGGCATCAGTGCGGCCTGTCGCGCAAACGCCAGAGCTTCCATGCCGAGCACGGAAAGCCGGCGTCGCCGACTACCTTCTGACGGCACGACGCGATCGAAGCTCATAGGGTTGATATAAATAGCTCAAAACCGCCCAAAAAGCAGCTTTTCCGCTGGAAAGCTGACTGCGCGCATGGCTTCGCAGTAGCGTCCGCCCTCGTGGCAACCGAGCAATTCCCAAACGCGAATTCTTTTTCGCACCACTTTTGTGTGCCCGCATCCGACATCGATGACCTTGGACACGCTGGCAACGTGGCCTGGGTGCGATGGGTAAACGACGTCGCGACCGCGCACTCTGCCAGCGTGGGACTCGATCTGGCAGCCTACCGAAAGCTCGGGTTGCTCTGGGTAATCCGGCGTCACGACATCGAGTACCTGCGCTCCGCCAAGGAAACCGAACGCATCACTGCGACGACGTGGATTGAGAGCGTGCGTGGCGCGAGCAGCGTGCGACGCACGAACTTCACACGAGACAACGAGTTGCTGGCGCGGGCCAGCACGACCTGGGTCTTGATACGCATCGCCAGCGGCCGCCCTACCCGTGTTCCTGCTAGCCTGGTCGAACGCTTTGCCGCCCAAAAAGCTGGTAGGCCGGCCAGCTCCTAGGGCACACCTCGCCGCGGGCTTCGGAGCCTTAACGATTGCAACGACAGCGAAGTGCAATTATGCCTAGGGCGATGCCGCAACTACCGAAGACCATTGGCGAAGTGATGACGCGAAAGCTGGTCACCATCGGCCGCAACGATACCCTTGAGAAGCTCGAGGAAGGCATGCAACGTTTTCACTTTCGGCACCTGCCAGTGGTGGAAGACGGCAAGGTCGTCGGCCTGGTCACCCACCGAGACCTGCTCCATGCGTCCTCGAGCTTCCTGTCGGCTGCAGCCGAGAAGCGAGACCAAGTCATCCACCGGCAGCCGGCGAGCGCGGTCATGCAAAAAGAAGTCATCACCGTCAAACCGACAGAGCCCTTGCTCAGCGCGGCGAAACTCATGTGGGAGGGCAAGCTCGGCTGTCTGCTCATCGCCGAGGAAGATGGGACCCTGGTTGGGATCCTGACCGAAGCGGATTTCATTCGGCTTTTCATTCGGCACGAAACCGGTGATGGCCCACCGCCCCCTCCCGGGCGCGTGCCCGAGCCCCAGAGTTGATCGGCCCTTGTCGTCTTTCTCGGCGTCGCTACACGCTCCCTAGACGCCACCGAGGCGCCGGACCAAAGGCAGCTCGCGGCTCGGCACGCGGCGGCTCGGCACACGGAAGGGTCTCACGACGCATGCGCCAGGCGGCGTGCATCAGCGCCATTGGCTGTGTTTGGGGCTGCCCTTCGAAACCAAGCGCCCCGCCCGGGAAGACGGCCGCCCCCCATGCGCCGCAGGCTGAGGCATCGCGCGCCAGCGGGGCCAAGCGGAGCCCCGCGACCGCGCTAGCTTTGGGCCCTTGTGAGCTGCCGCAAGGAGCGGCCCCTCTGGGCTCCTACGCCGACGCCGATGGGGCACCCTTCTGGCTAGATGTAACCTGGGACACCACCTCGCGCAGTTGGCAACCTGCACAGCCCCTCGACATGCCCCACCACCATGCAAGCCGTTTCGAGTGGACCGGCCTCGATGCGTTTCCACAACTTGGCAACCACAAGGCGTCGCGATTGCGCTTCGTGACCCAGCCGGCTGCCGCAGATATTCAGAAAGTCCCGGGCCGCCGCGAGTGGCGGGCAACCTACACGGCGAAGGTGACGTCGGTTTGCCGCGCGCCGTAGTTCCGCGCGGGCTTCATTTCAAATCCGCAACCAAGCTTTGTAGTGCACCTGGACTGAGCGTGGCCTCTGCCTCGTACGCCGCGTGCTCGACTACGAGGGCCGCACGCGTTCCCGACGCCAGGGCTCGGGCGTTTTCCGAGCCCAGAGGGAACTTGAAATAGTGCACCGCAGTCGTGCGCGTCTTGTCGTCGCTGCGCTCCTCCGCGACCCCCTGCACCCTCTGTCCACCGACCTCGAAGAATACGCAGTCCTCCAAGCCGGCCAGCTCGCTCAGCATGCGTTCGCGCTCCGCCCGGTCCGGGTACTCGACGAGCAGGGTGATGGAGAGTTCATGCTCGCCAGGCACGAGAGTATTGTAAGTCTCGAGTTCGTGCATCACGCCGCTCTCGCTGGTAATGCGCTCGGTTCGCAGCATCTCTTGAACTTGGTACAGAACCGTATCGTGGTTTTCGAACACTGCGGTCATGTTCGAACCAAGGGCGAGCCGGCGTCGCTTCTTCTCCTCGATGATCCGCGCGCGAAAACGCGCGCGGATCTCCTCATAAGCGCCCAAACCCAGCACCTCACTGCGCTGTACCTGCTTCATGTGCGCTCCTCGTCCAACGGCTCGGTAATTCGGCTCCGCCGCTTGCGAACCGCCCCGCCGTAGCCGTAGGCCTGCGCCAAGGCCACGATAGGGTGCAGCGCCGGACGCTTGTTCTCAGCAAGAATGCGCTGTCCAGCTAGGTTGCAATCGGTGACGATTAGATCCGGTTCGTCGTCTTCCGGGGCGAGATCCTTGGCCATGCGCCGGGCGTAGCGTACGCCCTCTTCATAATACTCCGCCTTCATGCCCCAGGTTCCGTCCACCGCGGAGCAGCGCTCGACACTGCGGACTTCGGTATCGGGGAGCAAGCGCAGGATCCTCGCGCCGGGCAGGGCGATTTTCTGCGCACGCAAGTGGCAGGCTGCATGATAGGCGATCTTGCCAAAACCGCCTTCGAAGTCCTTGTTCAATGTCTTGCTCCGACGGAGTCCCTCCAAGAACTCCATCAAATCCATGGTGGCATCGGCGACTTCTTTGGCTTCTTCGCTACCCAGATACACGGGCCACTCGTTCTTCATGGTGTATCCGCAGGTGGGACCAGGCGTCACGATCTTCATGCCCTTGCGCACGTAGCTGAGCATGCGAGAGACGTTGCGCTGCATCTTGGCCTTCGCAGCAGCCACGTCGCCCCCGTCCAAGTTGGGCATGCCGCAACAGTCCACCTCCTCCGGGGCAATGACTTGATAGCCGTTGTGCTCGAGCACTTGCACGGCGGCCTGAGGCACCTCCGGGAAATTGTACTCGCCATAGCAGGTGGCGAAGAGCACGACGTGTCCGGCATCCCCTGCAGTGGGCAGAGGTTCATGCTTGGCAAACCATTTACCGAACACTTGTCTGGCCATGGGCGGAAGGGGGAATTGGGCGCTGATGCCCGCGACGCGTTCTGTCATCTTTCGAGCGAGGCGGTTCGCGTTCACGAAGTTCGCCGGCTTCGAGCTCATGCCCGAGCCCGCCCAGCCAACCAAGCGCGGTTCCCCCAAGATCCGGTCCACCAGCGGAATCCCCTGCCGGCGCGCGCGCTGGGCCTTTTCCCTCGCCATGAGCCGGGGAAAGTCGAGCAGCTCGCGGGCCTCTTCATCCGGCGTGTATGGGCACTTGATGTAGCAGAGCTTGCACTGCCAGCAGTGATCCGTCACTTGACGCACGGTTTCCGAACTCACCGCCTCGGCCCCCTCGGCGCGGCCGGCGTCCACCTCGCGATCAATCGCGTCGAACAAGATCGGGAAGGAACCACAGTACGTCACGCACATGCGGCACTCGTGGCAGATCTGATATGTACGCAGCAGTTCCGCCTCGAGATCCCGCGCGTCCCAGTAGCGCTCATCATTGGGGTCGAAGGCGGGGGGTGCTTCGGGCTCTCGGGGAAACTGGCTCATGAAATATTCTTCGTCCGTGGAATGCAAAATGGAGAAAGCCACCGACCGCACGCACGCGCGACCGATGGCTTTCGGTTCGGGCGTGCCTCTCAATCCAGGGTGTCTAGCGCTTTTTGGAAACGACCGGCGTGGCTCTTCTCGGCCTTGGCCAAGGTCTCGAACCACTCGGCGATCTCATCGAAGCCCTCGTCCCGTGCGGTCTTGGCGAATCCCGGGTACATGGTCTCGTACTCGTGGGTTTCCCCCGCGACCGCTGCGGCCAAGTTGAGCTTGGTGTCGCCGATCTTCTTGCCAGTGGCGGGATCACCGACCTGCTTGAGGAAGTCGAGATGGCCATGTGCATGGCCGGTCTCACCGTCGGCCGTGTCCTTGAAAAGACCGGCGACCTCCGGATAGCCTTCCACGTCAGCGACCTTCGCGAAGTAAAGGTAACGGCGGTTCGCTTGGGACTCCCCAGCGAAAGCTTCTTTGAGGTGCGTATGGGTCTTGGTTCCATCGAGCTTGGGCATCGTCATTCCTCCAGCGAGCCTGCGCCCAGGGGGCGAGGGCGGTTGTTTCCGGGCGGCGAAGATACGGACTTGTTTGGTGGGAGGGAACCCACCGTTTGGCGCCCGCTTGACCAACCGGCCGCCCGGCTCTAACTTATTGATTTTATTTACTTTTTTGTCTGCGACCGGGGACTGCGCCGGCGCAGAGCGACTGATATGCGACTACAGTGCCGAAGGCGGAAGTGCATTTCCAATTCGAACTGCCAATCAGTGCATCACATGGACTTATCGGCCCTAACCCTGACCCAGCTTCGCTACCTCGTCGCCGTCGAAAGCCAGCGGTCATTTCGTAGCGCTGCCGAGCGTTGCCACGTGACTCAGCCTGCACTGAGCATGCAGGTTCAGAAGGCCGAGGACCTGCTCGGAATCGTTGTCTTCGACCGATCCCAGCAACCTGTTGTTCCCACCGAACAGGGCTTGGTCTTTCTCCGACAGGCGCAATCCGTGCTGCGGGAGGTCGAGCGCTTTCGCGATGTGCTCGCCGAAGACGGCGAGCTCACGGGTCGTTACCGGCTGGGCGTTATCCCCACCTTGGCGACGACGCTGCTTCCGTTGCTGCTTCCGAAGTTCGCGGCCGACAACCCCGCCGTCGAATTGGTGGTGGAGGAAACTCAAACAGATGCGCTCGTCGAGCGCTTGCTGGCGGACGACCTGGATGGCGGGTTGGCTGCAACTCCTCTCGACGAGTCGGGAATCTTCGAGCAACCACTGTACGAAGAGGCGCTCTTTGCCTATCTCCCGCCGCGTCATCCGCTCGCGAAGCGCAAGACCGTGCGTCAGTCGGACTTGGTCGGTGAGCATCTATGGCTGATGGCCGAGGGCCACTGTTTTCGGACCCAGGTCATGCAACTCTGTCGCGTGGACCGCCGCAGCATCCAGGCCGAGGGCGTGCGCTTCGAGAGCGGCAGCTTCGAAACTCTGATCCAGTTGGTGGACCGGGGCTTCGGTGTAACCGTGCTGCCGGCCCTGTCCGTCGAACAACTTCCCCTGAAGCGTCAAGGCCAGCGAGTCCGACCTTTTTCGGCCCCCACGCCGGTGCGTGAGGTCAGCCTCGTGTATGCCCGGGAACATCTGCGGCGGCGCGTTGGCAATGCCATTGCCAACTGTGTGAAGCAGCAGCTGCCCCCGAGTGTGCGCCTCAGCCCGCGCAAGCGGGAGGTGCTCACTCCAACGTGACACCCGCGCCGCAGGACCCGAACTCCTGGAAACGCGTCCTGGCGCATGGCGTCGCGGCAGTGCTCTGGCTGGTCATATTCCGCTTGCTGGCCCGCTATGGCGTGTATCTGCTGCCAACCGCCGTCGCCGATCAACTCACGCTTCAAAGCTACTTGGCCGGGGTGGCGGTCATTGGCACGCTCGTCGGGCTGGCCCTCTGCGCGCTGTTGATCAAAGAGCCCCTCTCTGCGCTCGGCCTCTCCATGCCCAGCGGACGCGCTTTGGGTCTATCCGTCTCTCTGGCGATCCCCGTCTTCGTCATCGTCAGCGCCGTGGCGATCACCATCGCGCTACCAACCCTTCTGGACGAACTACGCCGAGGCGGCCGGCAGTTGGCGCAGCAGAGTACCGGCGAGTTCGGTCGCTCCTTGGTGCGAAGCCCCGCCTGGCTCACCTTGCTGTGGGGTGCGACGATCGCCCCCGTCGCCGAAGAACTGCTATTCCGCGGCGCGCTGTGGTCCTTCGTCAATCGCTTGATCCCCACGCGCAAGCCCGACGCGCCGCCTGCTTCGACCGCGTTGCCGGAAGGCGTGGTCGAAACCGGCGTAGCACTCAAGGCTGCAAGGGCACTTTCCAACCATCTGCGCACCGGTGGGGTCGCGACCCTAGTCACAGCGGGGATCTTCACTGCGCTACATGCGGACATGTCCGGGGGCCTCGGCATCGTCCGCACCGTGAGCAGCCTGGGATTGGCGCTCTGCGCTGGCCTGTTTCGCCACATCAGCGGCGGGATATGGGCCCCATTGCTGCTGCACATCATCTTCAATGCGGCCTCCATCGCGACCGCCCGACGCTGGGTCGTCACCGCCTCCCTTCCGATCAAGTACGGCATTCCAACACTGCTGATGATCGTGGGTGGAGTGACCTTGGTCGTCGCGATCGTGTTTGCCATCGCATCGCGATCGCGGACGCGCGCAGCTGCGTCGGAGTGACGCCCTGGGCGGGGGGGATGCATCGAGAGTGCAGGCTCGGGCTTAGGGGCACCAGGCCGCACCGGGACTCACGCCTCGAGTGTCGCGAAGCGCATCGACCCCAAACCAACAACCTGGAGGATGGAATCACGACGGCGTCGAATCGACCCCTGGAAGAACGCCGTCCGTCTCGGCGACTTCGGATTCCGTGAGCAGCACGCTAAGCCCTTTGGCGCCGAGCACAGCGTAGTTGCGAACGCAGTTGTTGAATACCGCGTGGACGCGCTTCGAATCTCGCGACAGCTTGTGCACAGGCTTCACCCAGTTTTGGAGTTCTTGGGGTGTGTACAGGTAGTCGAAGCGCTCGTGCACCGACGTGCCTTTCTTGTCCCAGCCGCGTCGGTTGTGGCCGTGGAAACGCACGAACGCCAGATCTGGGTGGGTGGCCCAGACCACCGGCGGGACTCCGCCGGTTTGGGTGTCTGGCTCGTCGACGCAAACGTAGGCAAGCCCGCTCTCCCTCAGCAGCGCGTTGACGCGCTTCCGACGCTCTGCTTCGAGCCAACTCTTGTGACGAAACTCGACAGCGAAGGGCACATCCGGGTGGCGCTGGGAAAGCGACGCGACCTTTCGCGCGTTGCCCCGCGTCGCCGTGAACCAGGGAGGGAATTGAGCGAGCACGCAACCCAGCTTTCCGCTTCTGGCAAGGGGATCCAGGAGCGCGTAGAAGCGCCTCTCGATTTCTGCATGCAGCTCTTGGGGCAGCTTGTCGGGGTACACGCGGCGCTCATGCCCGGCTCGGTTCAGCGCATCGCGCAGGTCCCCGGGCATGCGGGAGACATCTATGGGATGGCCGGTGACGATGGGATGGGCCTTGACGTCGAACACGAACTCGCTCGGCGTCCACTCGACCCAACGCGCTGCCGTCTCCGGCGGCAGCAGCGAGTAGTAGGTCGCATCCACTTCCACGAGGGAAAAGTGCTCTGCGTAAAAACGCAGGCGCTCTTCTGCGCTCTGGGACACCTTCGGATAGAAGCTCCGACTCTTGACCAGGGTCGGATCCGTCCAACCGGCAGTTCCGAACAGGATGTTGTCCCGTGCGGCGGGCAAGGACGCGCGATCTGCCAGGGCGGTCGCAGCCCGAAGGCGTGCGGGATCCGGCTCCGGAATGACAATCTCCTTTTTCACCATGGCCTCAGGCCGGCTCTTCCTGGGCGGATTCCACGATGGCCTCGGCGAGCGCTCGGACGGTCAGCGGACTCGAGCCTTCTGCCTTGTTGTTCACGATCACCAGGAGCGTCTTTCCAAGCAGCGCGCAGGCCTCAGTGAGTTTGACGATGTCGGCGCGCATCGCGGGTTGAGCTTCGACAATGCGGTTAAAGGGCGCGAACTTGCGTTTCGTATCAGCGTAGCGCTGCCCGGGAGGGATCAGAAGGCGGGAAACAACGAAGGGAGCCGACAGCACATTGGGCACCTCCAGCTGGCGCCCAATGCTAGGCATGCGCTCCCAGTAGTTGAGCACGTGCCCGGCCCCAACTTCGTTGAGCACCTCCAGGTAACGGTGCGTGAAGAGCTCTCGATTGCGCAGCTCCACGGCATAGGGCAGCCCCTTTGGCAGGCCGGACAGGAACTGAAACAACTCGTCTTCGAACACCTGAGGTTTGGGCAACTCCCGGTCCCGTATTGGCATCAGCTCGAAGACGAGGGCGCCGATGTGGGTTTGGAAGTTTTCGATCAGTGGTTCGACGACATCGCGCTTGCAGGCGTCAAGATCGAAGAAATGGGGATTTGGATCTCGGGTGCGAGGGTGCACCCGGCTGGTGATCTCACTGAAGGCCTTGAGCACGCACGGGAAGCGTGGGGGCAACTGGGCCGCGTAGCGCTGGACGGTTTCAGCAGCGAGCGGCGCGTAGTAGCTGCGATCGATGCCCACCGCAGAAAACAAGGGGTGACGCGTGTACTCTTCGAGCCCGCGGTCTGCGAGATCCTTTTCCGTCGGCTCGCCCGCGTAGACGATGCCAGCCCATCCCGGAAAGCTCCAACTCGAGGTCCCGAAGTGCACGTGCTCCGGGACCTGTGCCATCAACCGCTCGTCCCGTGCGAGCTGCTCCGGCTCCACCGGCCCGGGCTCCTCGGGCGTCGGGCTGAAGAGGTCGAGCTGAGTGCCGCGCGCCACCCTGCCCTCAAACGTGGCCGAGTTCGACGGCTTCGACTCCGCGATCCGCAAGCACCCGCACCCCATGTATCAATGGCGCGAAGCGCTCATCCTTGGTCAGGCCCTGCTTGTAGCGGTAGTAGATTTGTTGGAGAACGACGGCGGTCTTGAACAGGCCAAAGGCGTAGTAGAAGACGGCATCCTCGACACTGCGCCCGCTGTGCTCCGCATACAAGTCGACGATCTGAGCGCGCGTCAAACTCCCAGGCAGGCTGGTCGGCCCCCAGCGGGTGAGCTGGAAGGCGTCGTTGTCGGTGGCTTCGATCCAGTAGCTCAGGCTCGTGCCTAGATCCATCAGCGGGTCGCCGACGGTGCTCATTTCCCAATCCAATACGCCCACGATACGCGTCGGATCCGACGGGTCCAGCACGACGTTGTCCAGCTTGTAGTCGTTGTGAATGAGAGCCGGCGCACCGGAAGCGGGTTGGTGCTCTGCAAGCCACTGAGCCAAGCGAGGAATGCTGCCAACTTCGTCAGTTTTCGCGCCGTCATAGCGCTTGGTCCAACCCTTCACTTGGCGCTCGACGTAGCCCTCGGGCCTTCCCAGATCCCCCAAACCGATCGCCTTGTAGTCCAAGGCGTGCAGCTTCACTAGCTCCAGCACCAGGTTGCGATGAAGTGCACCGACCTGCGCGGGCGAGAGGGTCATGCCTGGCGGCAGGTCCTTTCGCAGAATGATGCCTCGCAGCCGACGCATGACGTAGAAATCCGCGCCCAGCACTGACGCGTCGTCGCAGAAAAGTAGCGGCTCGGGCGCCAGCGGATAGACCTTGTGCAGCTTGCTCAGTACGCGATGCTCTCGGCCCATGTCGTGGGCGCTCTTGACCTTGCTGCCGAAGGGGGGCCGCCTCAGCACGTATTCGTGACCGGCGGCGCGCACCAGGTAGGTCAAGTTCGAGTGGCCCCGATGAAACTGCTCTACGATGACCTCGGCATTGTCGGGAACCTCGTTCAAGTTCGCACGCACGTAGGCGCAGAGCGGTTCCAGATCGAACTCTTCGCCCGACCGCACGCCCCCAGCGGAGTCAATGTGCTCACTCATCGCGGCCAAGGGTGGCCGCGCAGTGGGCGAGGGTCAATCCTGTAGCCGAGGGCTGGGAGGGCCAACGTCCATGACCCGAGCCATCCACCGTGGAGAGCTCACGGGCTGGCGAGCAGCGATGGCTGATAGCCCTCGGGCACCGCGAAACCGAGCAGTTGAAGCACCGTCGCCGCGATGTTGGACAAGCCTGGCCGCTCGAGATCCGCGCGTAGGCGCAGAGCCGAGTTCTCCCGGGGGTCGAAGAGCACGCAGGGCACCGCGTTGAGTGTGTGGCTGGTCTTGGGCTGAATTCGGCCGCCGGCATCCCGCTTGAAGCCGCCCTTCTTGTCGAGCATGTACATTTCATCCGCGTTACCGTGGTCCGCAGTGATGAGCGCCAGGCCGTCGAGCTGCGCCACGGTTCGAAGCAGTCGCCCCAAACTCAGGTCCACCGCCGACACCGCGATGCAGGCCGCTTCGAGGTCTCCCGTATGCCCCACCATGTCACCGTTCGCGTAGTTGACTCGCAGGAAGCGATGCCTGCCGCTGCGCATTTCGGCGATGAGCGCGTCGGTCACCTCGCCGGCCTTCATCCAGGGCCGTTGTTCGAAGGGCACCGTGTCGCTCCGGACTTCCAGAAAGGTCTCGAGCTCCGACCGACGGCGTCGCGCCGTAAAGTTCGCCGTCTCCCACTCGTCAGGTGCGACTTCCGAGTACCGCTGCTTGGAAGGATCGTAGAGCCCAGTGCAGTTGCCGTTCCAGAAGTAGGTGACGTGACCGTACTTCTGCGTCTCGGCGATGGCTAACTGGGTCACGCCGTTGTGGGCTAGGTACTGACCCAGGGTGCGATCGATGGCGGGCGGTTCAACCAGGTACTTGCCTGGCACATGCAGGTCGCCATCGTACTCCATCATGCCTGCGTAGAGCACGTCTGGCCTGCGCTCCCGATCGAAGTGTGGGAAATCCTCCAGCTCGAAGGCCTGGCTGATCTCGATGGCTCGGTCCCCCCGAAAGTTGAAAAAGATGACGCTGTCACCGCAGACGACAGGGCCGACGGCTTTGCCAGCTTCTTGCACCACGAAGGCAGGCAAGAATTGATCGATGACACCCGCATCCTCGCTGCGGAAAGCTTCCACTGCCGCCCGGGCGGAGGAAAAACCGCGGGCGTCCCCGAGCACGTGGGCGCGCCAGCCTCGCTCGACGATAGCCCAATCGGCTTCGTAGCGGTCCATGGTGACCAACATGCGGCCACCTCCGGAAGCGATCCGGTAGCGCCGGCCGTCCTTGCCGTCGAAGCTCCCGAGGAGCTCTTCGAGCGGAGACAGATACTCGAGGGCGCTGGTCTCCTCCACATCCCGGCCGTCCAACAAAACGTGCACGTATAGCGTCTTGACGCCCGACTCTTGGGCGCGACGAATCAGCGCAAAGAGCTGATCGATGTGGCTATGCACGTTGCCATCGCTGAGCAGGCCAATGAGATGCAGCGCCCCACCGGCCACGCTGCGGGCTACGGCCTCTTGCCACACTGCCCCGGAGAATAGGGACCCGCTGGCAATGGCAGCGTCCACCAGCTTGGCGCCTTGATCGAAGATCCGCCCGCAGCCCAAGGCGTTGTGCCCCACCTCGCTGTTTCCCATGTCGCCGTCGGAGGGCATGCCCACCGCAGTTCCGTGGGCGGCCAGAGTCATGTGTTGGCACGAAGTGTATAGACCATCGAGCACGGGAGTTCGGGCCAGGTGTACCGCGTCCCCCTCGTTCCTGACCCCAACGCCCACGCCGTCCATCACCACCGTGAGCAGCGGCCCTGGGCGCGGCTCGATACCACCCTTTTTCAGTGCAAAGCTCACCCCTGCAGCATCCTCGACGGGGGTCTCGAGCGCAAGCTGCAGCGGGCCCGCCCGGGCGTCGCGCGCCCGGCGGTCGCAATAGTTGCGGAACAGCCCGGCGCTCCAGGCCCACGCCCGAGTCGGTTGCGCATTTTCCGCGTTCCCTTTTAGATCCCCCGACCATGCTGAAGCTCGACGAATTCGCTAGCGTCTTCAAGTCTGCAAGCAAGCAGCGCTTCGAGGCGCAAGACCTGCCCCTGAGGCGCGTGCTAGTCGTCACGGATCTGAGCGCCGAGGAAACTCGGCTCTTCACCCGCGACGTCAAGGAGTTCTTGCGCGCCATCGGTGACGAAGTCGAGTACATCGAGCTGCCCGGCGACGCCTTCGACAATGTCGGAGACACCCTGGAGCGGGTCGAGGCAGACAAACCTGATCTCATCGTCATGTACCGCAACGTGAAAGGCCGGGCGAAACACTTCCCCTTCAGCCTGGGCTCACACGTGGACGTGCTAACCCAAGCCACCTCGACGCCGGTCTTGCTGGTGCCGCTGCCAGATGAGGCGGGCCGCATGTCATCGCAATGCGTGAACACCGACCGGGTGATGGTGTTGACCGACCATCTGACGGGCTCCGACACTTTGGTGAGCTTCGGCGCGCGTCTAACCCAGCCCAAGGGCACTCTGTTCCTAGCGCACTTGGAAGACGACGTAGACTTCAGTCGCTACATGGAGATCATCAGCAAGATCCCCAGTATCGACACCGACGAAGCCGAGGTCGACATTCGCACTCAGCTGCTGAAGGAGCCCAACGACTACGTGCAGTCCTGCAAAGACGCCCTGAGCGACACCCGGCCTGATCTGATAATTGAAAGCGCAGTGCTCATGGGCCACCGCATCGTGGATTGCCAAACCCTGGTCGAGAAGAACGATATTGACCTGTTGGTGATGAACACGAAGGACGAGGACCAGCTAGCCATGCACGGTTTGGCCTACCCGCTCACCGTCGAACTCCGCGAAACTCCCCTGCTACTACTATGATGACATTGCTCGCCTCCTCCACGGGGACGCACGCTCCCCCCAGCGCAGGCGTGACCTGGCTGTTCGCTGGGCTACTCGCCTTGATGGTTCTGGCGCTAGCCCTGGAAGAGAAGATCCACGCCAAGAAAAGTGTAATCACCGGTCTCACCGCCATCGTGGCGCTGCTGTTGGGCGCGGCCATGGGCATCCTTCCCTTTGGTAGCATCACCAACGTATTCGGGGAGAGCTTGCATGTGCCGGTCTACATCCCTGCCATCGACTGGGAAGTAGTTGCCATCATCTTCGGCGCCAGCCTATTCGTCGACGTCACCAGCAAGAGCGGCCTCTTCTCTTACGTCGCCATCAAACTGACGAAACAGAGCGGCGGGGATCCCCGCAAACTGTTGTTCTACTACGGCGTCATGACCGTGGTGTTTTCTGCGGTGCTGAACAACGTCACCGCGATGTTGATCGTCGGCTCCCTCTCTGCCGTCAGCCTCGACAAAGTCGACCGATCCGACAAACTGCTCGGCTTCTTGATGATCGAAGGCCTGTTGACCAACATCGGGGGTCTCCTCACTCTCATTTCAAGCGTACCCAACATCATCATTGGTAATGCCGCGGGCATTGGATTCGTGAGCTTCTTCCTGGTCAGCGCGCCCTTCGTGGTCGTGGCGACCCTGGTCACTCTCGTCATGGGCGCACGGGTCTTCGGGATACACGGACTGAAGACTGCTGAAGAGCGCAAAGCTGCGGCGAAGCAAGTGGCCGGCTTCGACGAGCGCGACGGCATCGAGAGCCAGGGCTTCTTCTACTTCGCCGCTGGCATGTTCGTTCTATTCATCCTCGCGTTGGCGACTACGTCCATCGTTCCCTATGTCAAGGACCTGGGCATGGCTTACGTGGCGCTCGCCTTCGCGACGGTGATGGTGCTGCGCTACAAGAGCAGCGTAGATCGCTTCTACAAGGCCTTGGACTGGGATCTGTTGTTGTTCTTTGCTTCATTGTTCATCGTGATCAACGTGATGGAGCACGCTCGGGTATTACACGCCATCGGTCAGGGACTCCAAGCCGTGATCGGCCTGGGCCCGAAGGCAGGTTCTGGGTTGCTGCTGGTTTCGAGCGCCGCGGCCAGTTCTGTCACCGACAACATCCCGCTCGCCGCGGTGCTAGCCAAGATCCTCGGCGGCATGTCTGAACGTGTCGCTACGGACGGGATGTGGTGGTCGGTCGTGTTCGGCGCCAACCTGGGCGGCAACATCACTCCGATTGGGTCAGCATCTACGGTGGTGGCAGTCACGGTGATGCACAAACACAACTTGGGCGTGGGCTTCGCCCGCTTCGTGCGTCTGGCGATCCCCTTCGCTCTCGTTCAGATCGTATTGGCCGTGATCTACGTTGTCGTCTTCCTGGGCTGAGCCACACCTTCACTTCTGTGAGCGTCGGGGCTTGCAGCTTCACCCCTCCCACGCCGGCCGCGGGACACTGAAGCGCTAGCTGCAAACCAGAGCGTCGACGTTGCCGAGGGCAACCGTATTGGACGCCGACGGCACTATCTCGACGCGACCGATGGCGCCGGCTTGCTTGGGTGCGCTTCGGATCTGCACGGCGGCGCCGAAGCGGTGACGTACGCCGTTCATGACCCGCAGGCGGGCGCTGGCACACTTGGCGCCCACCTTCCAGCTGCAGCTCACCGTCCCAATCAGGTCATTGGTCTCCCCAGGAGGATTTCGACACGAGGCCTTGGTGGCTGCTTCGCTCAACAGCATCAAGCGAGCTTGGGCGCCGCGCGCGGGGTCCGGCGTCAGGAAAACGAGCATGCCGTTTACCTGAATCAGGCCGGCTTCCGCGGGCGAGCTGGCCTCTGCGTCGGGCCCCGAGTGCGCGGGTACCACCAGAACCTCCTCGTCAGCTTCGACCTTCCCGGCGTCCAACGTCTGCGCAGCGTCCGGTGCCAGACTCGAAGCGGGGCCCGTCGTCGCGGGTTCGCGCTGGGCGCGGCTGTCTGGCTTCCACCGCAGTGACTGGCAAGACGGCTAGTGCCGACGGCCACGGCGGCAAGAGCGAGGCTTCGCCGGACGCCTGGGTGGTCAGAGGACATCGAGCACCAGGCGTCCGCGCACCCCACCCGCTCGAAGCCGGCGTTGAGCGCTGTCGGCCTCGACGAGAGGCACGCGCTCCAGCTGCAGACTGAAGGGCTCCGCACGATGAAGCGCCAACACCTCCTGCATGTCCTCACGGGATGCGCCGCTGCTACCGAACAGTCGCAATCCCTTGGTCACCAGATAGCCGAGGTTGAGCTCCGGCCGCTCGGCGCTGACGTTGCCGATCACCACGACGCAACCGAACGCGCGTACAGAACGCAACGTCGCGTTGAAAGTTGCGGGACCGACACATTCGAGCCCAACATCTGCGGCAGCGGCCATCTGCTTGTGAAAGCGTCCGTCAGAGTCGACAATCACCTGGTCGGCGCCGAGCCCTTCGACGTAGTCCTCGTACCGGTGGTCACGGATGACTCCCGTCACCTTCGCCCCGAGCCGCTTGGCAAGCTGCACGGCGGCGCTGCCGACACCACCGTTGGCGCCCGTCACGAGCACGTGCTGCCCAGGCGCCACTACTCCAAGGCGCACTAGCCCGCGATAGGCCGTGCCGAAAGTGCAATGCAGGGTGGCCGCTTCCCAACCCGACAGGTCGGCGGGCAGCGGGTAGAAACACGTTGCCGGCGCGCAGAGCTCCGTCGCGTAGCCGCCGTCAATGGTCAGGCCAAACACGCTCACACCGACTTCACACTGAGAGGGGCTGCCGGACTTGCAAGCGGAACAGCTCCCGCAGAAGTCCCGGTGCATCGTTGCCACTCGGTCGCCAGGGCGAAAATCCCTGACTTCGGTGCCGCACTCCACGACCCGCCCCGCCGCCTCGTGTCCGGGCGTAATGGGCAATCGCATGAACGGAAATCGGCCATCGCGGTCGATGATGTCTCGGTGGCAGACGCCACAAGCTTCCACGGAGACGCGGACCATGTCTGGCGACAGCGCAGTCCGGGCCCACTCGGACTCCGCCTGCAGGTCCTGGTCCCAGCCTGCCGCGACGAGACGCATTCGCGCGCTCATTGTCCGATGTCCACCCAGACCGGTGCGTGGTCCGATGCGGTCAGGCCGTCTTTCTTCTTGCGGTAGTCGCGGTCAATCACGACATCCTGGACGCGCTCAGCAAGGGCACCGGTGCCGTAGATGAGGTCGATGCGAAGCCCCTGCTTGCGGTGGAAGGCACCGCCGCGATAGTCCCACCAAGAGAAGGCCTGAGTGTCCGGGTATTTTATCCGGAATAGATCTCGCAGGCCTTGAGCCTCGAGGCGGCGCAGGCATTGTCGCTCTTCGTCGGTATGAAAGATGTGCCCGCGCAGCTTGTCTTCGTTCCAACTGTCGATGGCCGCCGGGACGACATTGAAGTCCCCGCCGAGAAACCCAGGCTGCTTTTCCGAGTGGGTCGTCGCGACGTGCTCGGCCAGGGCACCGAGCCAGGCGAGCTTTTCCGGATAGTCGGCGTGCTCCACGCTCTTGCCATTCGGCACGTACACCGTCGAGAACCGCACGCCGCCCACGTCCGCTGTGATGAGCCGGGCACCCTTCGCCTCCTGCCCCGGAAGGCCGCGCTGGACCACCTCCGCGGGTTGACGGGACACGATGGCCACTCCATTCCAGCTCTTCTGACCCAGAACTTGCGCCTGGTAGCCCTTGGCTTGGAGTTCGAGAAATGGAAACTGCTCTTCGGTCAGCTTGAGCTCCTGCAATCCTACGACGTCGGGCCTGCGGTCCTCGAGCCAGGTCAAGAAGAAGTCCAAGCGGGCGCGAAGCCCGTTTACGTTCCAGGTAGCTAGCCGCATCAACCGCTCAGCCAGCTTGAGCGCCGATCTCGAGCCCGAACTGCTTCAGGATCCTGCGCGCCACGACGGACTTGTGAACTTCGTCCGGGCCGTCGTAGATCCGGGCGCCTCGCTCGTGGCGATAGAACGAAGCTAGGGGGATGTCATCGGTGACGCCCAACGCGCCGTGGGCTTGAATCGCACGGTCGACCACACGCTGCAGCACTGCCGCAACGTGGAACTTGATGCAGCTGACCTCGATGCGCGCATCGTAGTTTCCAACGGTGTCGATCTTCCAGGCCGCATGTTGAACCAGCAGCCGCGCGGCGTCGATTTCCGCTCGACTTTCCGCAATCCACTGCTGAACCATTTGTCTCGTCCCTAGGGGCTTGCCGGGAGCGACTTCCCGGCTCACCGCTTGCTGACACATCAACTCGAAGGAGCGCTCGCAGATGCCGATCCATCGCATGCAGTGATGGATTCTGCCTGGCCCCAAACGCTCCTGAGCGATCATGAAGCCGGCGCCCTCTTCCCCCAAGCGGTTGCCCACGGGCACTCGACAATTTTCGTACGCGATTTCCGAGTGACTAGCCCAACCCGAGCCTTCCTCGCCCATCACCGAGATGCGGCGAACCTGCCGGAACCCAGGTGTGTCAACGGGGACGATGATCATGCTTGCCCGGGCGTATCGAGACGCCTCTGCATTGGTGACGGCCATGACAATCGCGAAGGACGCGCCGTCCGCCGACGAAGTGAACCACTTGCGGCCGTTGATCACATAGCTGTCGCCATCTCGCTTTGCCGTCGTGGAAAGCCACGCCGGGTTCGAACCCGCGTTTTCAGGTTCTGTCATGGAAAAGCAACTACGGATGTCACCGCGGGCGAGCGGCGCCAGGTACTGCTCTTTCTGAGCGTCGGTACCAAACATGTGCAGGATCTCCATGTTGCCCGCGTCGGGCGCCTGGCAACCGAAGGTGTAGTGTCCCAACGGGCTTCGCCCCAACACCTCACTGACAAGGCCATGTTCACGGAAGGTGAGCCCCAGGCCGCCGTACTCCGTGGGCACCTGGGGCGCCCACAGCCCCGCCGCTTGGATCTTCTTACGCGCGTCCGCGAGCTCTTCGCCACAATCGGCAAAAGGGCGACCCGCCAATTTCGATTCCAAGGGCAGCACGACATCTTGCATCGCTTTCGACACGCGACCCAGCAGGTCGTCAATCTTCTCGTTGCGTTCGAAGGAGAACATGGTGCTGCTTTTACACCTCTGCTGGCGGCGGATCCACGCAACCCAACAACTCGCTGGGATCCTCGGTGGAAAGAGGCCTGCCGTCCCGAGATGCGCTGCCCGGCTAGCGCCGGGTCCAGGCGCTTGGCTCGAGATGTCCGACGTCATTGAAACGCATGACGCCCACGCGTGAGCCCGAGAAGGCAATTTCAGTAACGCTCGCGTTGTTGAGGGCCCAGCCGAGTTCGAGTCGCCGCGTCGCGTCCGTTCCCAACACGTGCCCCGCGACGGCGCCGATCGTACCTGCGGAGCTGAATATCGCGAGGTTGCGCCCCGAGGTCTCAGACTCGAGCAGAGACTCGAAGGCGTTGGCTGCGCGCGTTTCGAACTCTGCGTGACTGATCACTCCATCGGGAGTCCGTCCGCCCGCCCAGACGGTCAGGGCGTGTCGCAGCAGGCGATCAAAGGCCCGCCCGCGCACACGCTTGTCCTCGACTTGCTGGGCGTCGATGAAAAGCTGCGCGAGTTCGGCCTGCCGCTGCATCTCCGGCGCGAACCCGGCCAAAACCTCCTCCGCGGGATACTCGTCGAACTCTGACAGGACCTCCACCTCCGCAACGAGCTGACTCTCCTTCGCGTAGACCCCCGCGACCTCCTCGGCGGTGTCCCGCTGGCGCACCCGCGGGCCAGAGAGCACACGGTCGAGACGAAGGCCCCGGCCAAGCCAGGCACGACCCAGCGCGCGGGCCTGACCACGACCATGGTCGCTCAACTGGTCGTAGTTCGCCGACAGGAACGATGCCTGGGCGTGACGAACCAGGTAGACCGTGCTCAGAGCCGACCCGCCCGCGTCATTCGGAAGATTCGCCGTGTTTCTGGCGACGCAGTGCCTCGAGGCGCAAGCGCAAGCCGTTCAATCGAATGAAGCCGCCGGCATCCGCCTGGTCGTAAACCTCGTCCTTTTCGAATGTAACGAACTCTTCTCTATACAATGAGTGGTCGCTCTTCCGGCCGAGCACCGTCACCGAGCCCTTGAACAGCTTGAGCCGGACCGTGCCACTGACTACGTCCTGGATGCTGTCCATCATTTGCTGCAGCATGACACGCTCAGGCGCAAACCAAAGTCCTCGATACACCAGCGTGGCGTATTCGGGAATGAGGGCGTCACGGATTCGGATCTGCTCCCGGTCCAATGTGATCGACTCGATAGCGCGGTGGCCTTTGTGCAGGACAGTGCCTCCCGGGGTCTCGTAGACGCCGCGACTCTTCATGCCAACGAAGCGGCTCTCGACCAAGTCGGCCCGCCCGACGCCATGCTTTCCAGCGAGATCGTTGAGGCGGCTGAGCAAAGCCACTGGCGCGAAACTCTGACCATTGAGACTCACTGGATTGCCCGCCTCGAACCCCAGCTCGATGACTTCTCCCTCGGCGGGCGCATCTTCCGGATTCTTGGTCATGACGAACATGTCCGCTGGTGGCTCCGTCCAGGGGTCCTCCAACACGCCACCCTCGAAAGACATGTGCAGCAGATTGCGGTCGATGCTGAAAGGCTTGTCCACGCTGGCTGTCACGGGGATCTCGTGGGCCTTGGCATACTCCATCAGATCTGAGCGGCCCTTGAATTCCCACTCCCTCCACGGTGCGATGACTTGAACGTTGGGGTCGAAGTGCATCGCCCCAAGCTCAAAACGCACTTGATCGTTGCCCTTGCCCGTGGCGCCATGCGCGATGGCGTCTGCTCCGACTTCGCGAGCTGTTTCCATCATGCCCTGAATGATGCAGGGGCGTGCCAGAGAAGTTCCGAGCAGGTACTCGCCTTCATACAGGGCATTGGCGCGCATTGCCGGGTAGACGAAGTCCTTGACGAAGCGCTCGCGCAGGTCTTTCTGTATGTAGCTACTGGCGCCGGTTGCCGTCGCTTTTTCTTCCAGCCCCGACAGCTCCTCAGCTTGACCCACGTCCGCACACCAAGCGACGACTTCCGAGCCGTACTTCTCCCTAACCCACTTGAGGATCACGCTGGTGTCTAGTCCCCCGGAGTATGCAAGTACGACCTTCTTGATGGATTTCACGGAACACTCCTTGAGCGAATGACGGGGCGGGAGGGCTCTACTCGCCTAGCCAGCGGCTCGGATCCTCCAGTACGCGTCGAAACCGCTCATGCGGCCCGCCTGATACCCGTCTAACCCTCGGTGGTCAAACGCGAGCGCCCTCGGCAGCAGTTCCAGGGCTTCCGGTCAGAATTCGACCGCGCCGGGCATCGACCCCACCGCACCCATGCGGCAGATGCTGGAGTGCCCTGCCCCGCAAGGGATAGGATTCCGAGGGTCACAGCGCAAAGGGCGAGCCGCGTTTGGACGCCGACGCCAGGGCGGCCTCCACTCTCGCCTCCGGCACAACACCGTGGAAGCGCTCCGTTTCCACGCCAGAGCGGTCCAGCACCACCAACGTAGGCACGCGATCGATATGGCCGAAGGGTGTGACCCGGCGCTCCCATTCGTCCGCCATCGCAATCGGGTACGAGAGCTGTAGAGCGCTCTGGAACCCCCTAGCCATCACGATGTACTTCGGGGGCTCGAGCACGATAGCGGCTGCATTGGCGCGCGGTGTGTGCCGGCGCACGATTCCGTCGAGACGCCGGGCCATGAGTTGGGACGCAAGATCGAAAGTCGTGACGAAAAGAACCGCTGTGGCACGACCTCGGGTCGTCGCGCTGGAAAGCTCGTCACCATCCACACTCGCGTAGACGAACTGAACGCCCGACGTACCCCGAGGGTGATCCGGCCTCGAACGCGCACTCCCACTACTGCTGCAACCGCCAATGAGGCCGAGCGCCAGAGCCACTACTGCCGTACGCAGCCGAGTCATGCATCCGGATTAAGCGCCGAGAGGCTCCAGCGGGCCAAAAATGTCCGCAAAAAGCCGCAACGCTTCCGGAATGACCTTGCCACTGCGTTCGTGGCTCAGCACGGCCATCGCCAAGTCGTCGATCAGGCTTTTTAGCGGCACCACATCGAGCTGCACACCCAGGACGGTATCGCCGCCGCGAGGCGCAGCCGTGTCTTGGAGAATCGGATCATGTCGGACCCAAGAGAAGCCGCGCTCCCTCCTAAATCCGCAAGCGAGCACCTGGACGAAGTCCAGGTAGAGCGGCCAGATGACCGCAGCCACATGCTCCCCATCCGAGCGACGACCCACCAGCCCTCTGGGGACCACCCGTGGCGCCGCACGCTCATCGTCCGGCCCGATGGCATCCAGGATGCGGCGGCGCCGCGACTGGTCTGTCTCGACCGCCAGCAGGGGCGCGTACACTGCAATGTGCGGAACCCCGAGGCGTGGCGCGTCTTGCTCTAGGGCGCTGAGCCACTCGTCTCGGGCATCGTCGTCCAGTGCTTTGTAGGCCATCGACGCCGCCAATGCCGCCTCGGCATCCGTAGCGAGTGCACCGAGCCACTCACGCCAAGCTGACACGACTCGCGCGTCGGCTCGCGACGCTTCCGCTGCGGGCAGCGGCGTGTGATCAGCGGGTTTGTCCGCAATGAGCTCAGGCGGCACACGGGCCATGACACACCATCTTAAACATTGCTTTGCCGTGCGCGCACACGCAAGAGCGGAGCGCCCACCTTTGGCTCTTCCTGCCGACGCTGTCAACCCGATGCGTCGGTCTCAATGATCGCGCCGATTTCCGTCGCTAGGTCGGACAGCAACTCATCTAGTTCAGAAAGCCGGCTGGAGTGCACTGCAATGATCAAGTCGCCGCCAGACTGGGAAAAAAGCGCACCGAGGCCTTCGCTGGCTTCGAATATGCCTTTCACGTATACGACGTCGCGAGCTCGCACCTTCATGCTACGCGTGCAGAATTCGTCGCCAACGAGGGGTTCAGCCGCCACGAATCGTGACATAGCGCTGCTTGCGGCGCGATGCGACGAGATCGCCGTGAAATGTGAGCGCCCGACAGGACGGGGTCTTCCCACTGGGTCGGAGGTAGTGTGAAATGTCATCTATGGTCCGTGCCACTGGCGAACCGGAAGAGGAGCCGTTGCCCAAGCTCCCGCCCCTGGACTACGACGACGACGGCGACGTCGAAGGCCCCCGGGAAGACGTTGCCCCCGAATTGGACGAGCTTTCTGCCCTCGAGGGCGATGAATCCGAGGAGTGGGGCGCGGACGAACTCGACGTTGGCATCGACCTATCCCAGCTCGACGGCGACGGCCCGGCAGAGGCGTCGACAGAACTCGTGCTCGACATCGGCCAGCTGCTGACGGACACGGAAGACGCCGACCCATCCGACGACAGCGTAGGATTGCCAGATTTCGACGAGTCCGAGGGCGTTCAGGAGCCGGATCTCGAACCCCTTGGGGCAGAGGCGGAAGAAGGGCTCGAGGAGCCTCTGGAAGACCTGGTGGACGACGAGCTCCCCGGTCTCGACGCAGATTCGGAGGGTGACTTCGACGACGACGAGTTCGGGGACCTCGATATCGTCGACGATGAACGCCCTCCTGCGGCTGCCAACCCTTGGCAGGTACGCGAGGTAGACTGGGAAGAGCACACCCAGGTCGTGTCGATCGGAATGGGCATTGCCGCCTTGGGACCCTGCCTGGCTTTTCACCGTGCTGGCTCCACACCGCGACGAGTGACACTTCCAGCGCGCGCCACAGTGCTAGCTGCAGCGGACGACTCCGTCCTCGTCGCGACTGTGACGGGCAAGCTCTTCCGAGCGCGGCCGGACGGTCACCTCGACGAACTCGAGACTCTGCATCGCGATGTCGTGGGCGAGCGCTCCTACGTCGTGCAAGCTGGCACAGAAGCCGATAGAGTTGCGCTCCTGCTCGACAATGGCCAGTTGGTGACGAGCCAGGACGGCGGCGCCAGTTTCGTGAGTTGCGACAATCCACGACCTGTTCACGCTGTGGCTTCCTCGGGCAGCCTCGCCTGTGATTCCGAAGAGTTAATCTTCCCCTACATGGCCGCCCGGCTGCCCTTGCCCGCAGCCATGGCACGCAGGGAGGCCAGTGAGAGCCTTCTGGTCGCCCACCGTGGCCAAATCGCCGTGGTGGCCACGCCGGCACTCGGCGTCTTCCTTTCGAGGGATGAATGTAGAAGCTTCCAGCGCATCGTCGGCAGTCATGGCGTGAGCAGCGTGATGCTCGACGACTCGACTCTCTGGATTGGCGTGACAGGCACGGCATTTCACGACCCCTGCGTGCTTGCAGCGGAGTTGGCCGACGGCAACTGTTCCACGATTCTCGAGCTGGAGGGCCGCCGGGGCGAAGCAGTGACGGGCATCGCCCGGGCCGAGCACGACGGGCGACTCTGGATCGCATCGAGCGCAGGGCTTTTTGTCGCCGAGCTAGGGACAGCCTGAGCCTTGGCGGATGGAGGGTTCCAGCCTCTGAGGCCCGGGCTGGCGCAGACTTGGCCCGCCACGCGCAAGCGTGTTACCGGCAGATCCATGCCGGTCATCGTTCAGAAGTACGGAGGGTCGAGCGTCGCGGACATCGACAAAGTCAGGCGCGTCGCTGATCAGATCGTCGCCACCAAGAAGGCGGGGCATGACGTCGTCGTTGTCGTGAGTGCCATGGGCAAGGCAACGGACAACCTGCTTGGGTTGGCAGCTGAGGCCGCGCGCTTGTCCGCCGATGACCACGCCCAGGAGGCGCCCAAACGGGAGTTGGACATGTTGGTCAGCACCGGAGAGCGCGTGAGCATGGCGCTGCTTTCGATCGCGATCCAAGCTCGAGGCTTCGACGCAGTCAGCTTCACGGGCTCGCAATCTGGGATCATCACCACGGACCGTCACTTCGACGCACGCATCATAGAAGTGCGACCGCATCGCATTGAAGACGAACTGGCGCGCGGCAAGATCGTGATCGTCGCGGGCTATCAAGGCATGAGCTACAAGCGCGAAATCACCACACTAGGCCGGGGCGGTTCGGATACGACCGCCGTCGCACTCGCAGCCGCCCTCGACGCAGAGCGCTGCGAAATCTACAGCGACGTGGACGGCGTGTTCAGCGCGGACCCGCGAGGTATCGAAAACGCCAACCATCTGCCCGAGGTGGACTACGAAACCATGCAGGAGATGGCAGAGGCTGGCGCCAAGGTGCTGAACGCTCAAGCGGTCGAGTGGGCGCGGCGCAACAAGATCACCATCGCCGCACGTCGAACCGGAGACGCCTTAGGTGGCGGAGGTCGCCAGACGCTAATCTCCACCAGTGGCTCAGCGGGGCTTCTGCTGGCCGTGGTCGTCGCGCGGCCGATACTCGTCGTCGAGTCGGTGGCGTCAGAAGTGCCGCGTCTGCTCGCTGTGGCTCAAGACCTGAAGCTACCCCTCGGCGACTTGTCTGTCGTGGCAGATCGCGCGGCAGCATGGTGGCCACTGGTCGGCGTGCCCCATGGGGGTGATGCCGTGGAAGCACTGCGACAGGCGGGCTTCGTTCAGACTCGGGGAGACCGCGCGGTCGTGAGTCTCGTCGGCGTCGAGTCCGGCGCGGATCCCGAACGCGTGGCCGCGGCCCTGTCCACGATCGAACAGCCAAGCCCGGTGTTCACTCATCCCCTCCGCCAGAGCTTTATCGTGGCCGCAGACACTGCCGACGCCTTCGCACAGGATCTCCACCGCGAATTCGTCGAAGACGCAGCCCCGGCCGACGGCGTTCTAGGCGCCGTCGCCGCCGGCGCCTGAACCCGTGTCGCCATCAGCAGCAGAGTCGTCGCTCTGTTGCTGCGGAAGCGCATCCGACGCAGCCCCGGCCAGGCGCTCGTGTCGGGACGCCTCGGCGATCTCCCGCGCAACCGCGCGATACGCATCGGCGACCCTTCCGTCCCGCGGAGCAACGCGCATCGCGACCGCTAAATGCCGCTCGACCGCGATCAGGTCCTTCTGAACGGACCTCTCGTGCTCGGCTGCCTCCATCAGGTACCGAGCCGGCGCGTTCCTGAAGCCACCCAGTTCCACCGTGTCGCGCATGCGTGCATAAGCCAAAGACGCACCCGCAATGTCACCCACAGCGGCTCGCCAGCTGGCTTCCAAGTAGCGTGCCTCGCAAGCACGAGGAGAGGACGCTGGCACCAGCCGAATTCGGGCGACCGCTTGGGGAAGGTCACCGAGTACCTGGGCCAGATGCAGTGCCAAATCCGTCAGGGCATCGCCGTCAACTTCACCCCGGGCTTCACTGGTCGCAACTGCTCGCTCGAAGAGCGTGTAGGCGCGATCGCTTTTTCCGGCGCGAGCCAGTGCCCGGGCAAGCCCCGCAGTCGCGGCGGGGTCGTCCGGCACGTAGCGCAACGCGCGTTCGTACCACCGGCCCGCTTCGCGTCGCAGATCCGCCGCGGCGAAGCTCTCGGCCACGCGCACGCAAACCGCGTGGCGGCCGTGAGGGCCCCGGGCTGAAGCTTCGAGGTGCTGGGCGTCCGCCAGTGCCCGTTCGACGTCGGATAGACGCACCCGTTCGAAGAACCGTGCCCATCGCACCCGCGCCAGCGCCGGCGCCCTGGCAACGGCCTCGTCCAATGCGCTCAAGCGCTCCCGGGCGGAGCCAGCAAGCTCCGCGAAGCGCGTCCAGCACAAGGCTGCTAGGGGAGCGTACCGCTCTTGCTGAAGGGACTCGGATAGGGCCTCCGCTGCCGCCTCGCGATCCCCGCGCTCAGCCAACAAGTCAGCGACAAAGGCGCCGGCGCGGGTCACTGGAAGCGCCTCCATCAACAACCCCAGCGCCGCTTCCGCTCGACTGCCGGACAGCGCGTCAATCTCGGCAACACTGCGAGACAGCTCTGGATGCCGAGGCGCGCGCTCCAGCGCGGCCACGTACTTCTCTCGCGCGCTGTCCAGCTCGCCGCGGCTCACAGCGTCATCAGCATCCTGGACCAGCAACGCAACTTCGAGCGCACGTGCAGCTCGAGACGGCATCGGGGGCGGACCGAAGCTGGCGTCCATCGTCACGGACAAATCGTCTCCGTAAGCCTCAAGGCCACCAAAGAGCACGCCCGCGACCGCGGGCACCCGAGCGCCAACCGTTGGCAAGATAGCTCGGGCCACGTGATGTGCCGCACGCTCCAGAGTCACAATGCGCCCCCTGCGCCGAAATGCTCGCCCCAGAGCTGTGTCCAGAGCGCGCAGTGCGAAGCCCAAGGCAGGGCCCGGCAAGCCCGCGGCCCGCGGATCGCTCACCACCAAGCGCGTGTCCCCCAGGCTGGGGCAAAAGAGCAGCTCGAACGCCAGCGCACCCTGATCCCCCACCATGCCAACCCCGATGCCTTCCTCAAGTGACCAAAGCTCCAACTGGGTCAACGCGCCCAAGAACTCCCGAAGCGTAGGTCCAAAGTGACGGGCTAGGCGCGCTGGGGAAAGCACCAGAGTGAGCCGCTGCAATTCGCCACGACGGTGACGAAAGGCGGGAACGCCTCCGCCTAGATCAATGGGGAACTTCAAGCCCGGAAGCGACAAGGACAGCTCAGTGACCTGCAAGGGGTCGAGCACCATCTCTCGGTACAGCTCGATACCCAGCTTGCCCTGAGCGACTGCCAGCCTCAGAGGAACCGCGCGGTCGTCGGTCTCCGGCGGCAGCTCAGCCGCGACCCACGGCGGGGCCGGGGATTGCTCGAGGGGGGGCACCGTACTGATCGTATCAGCGAGGTTTTAGCAAGGGAAATACCTGGCCGATTTGTGGGGTTCAGGGCGTTTCGGGGCGTCACAAAAGCAGACGGGCCGCGGCTTTGCCGCAGCCCCTCTCGCCGTCACGAAGAAGTACTTATGCAACTACTTCATGCTTTGTCTTTGTCGAGCTTCCGCTTCATTCGGCGCATCAGCTCTGTGAAGCCCTTCTTCTTGATCACCCGGTTGAACTGGCTCCGGTAGTTCCGGGTCAAGCTCGAACCTTCCGTGGTGATGTCGTAGACTCGCCACTTCCCGTTGACCTTGTGAACCAGGTAGTCGATGGCGACGGGTTCCTCGCGCTTGTTGGCTTTACTGCGAGCAACGGTTCGAACCAACACACCGGATTTCGCCTTGGCTTGACCTTTGTAGGTGACCTTGTAGTCGAGGGTCTTTCTCAAGTTCTTGCGATAGGCGTTGCGTACGAGGCGCTTCAGTACCGTTTGGAACTCCTCGCGCTCCGCTTTGCTGCGCTCCGCCCAATGCTTGCCCAAGGACTTCTTGCCCAAGGTTTCGTAGTCGAGCATTCCGTCGAAGATGGCTTCGACCTTTGCGTCGCTGCCCTTTGCCTTGAGCAACGCGGCCAGCTTCGCCTGTCGTTCTTTGATGAACCCTTCCGGGGACTGACCCGCCGAAGCAACGGGGGCAACCAGGAACAGTCCAAGTGCAGCGACCAAGGTGAGCAATGCGCGGCGTTTCATCTTTCGTCCTTCTTCTTAACGTGCGTCCTGCATTGTTGTACGCAAGGGGGGTGCCAAAACTTCACCCTTTCCAAGATTTTCCCAAAAACTTGGGGAAATCGAGGCAACATTGGGAGGTTTCACGATCCGACCCGGCGGCCGAAACCCTGCCTTGGCCGATGAACTACGACAACTGTGGCGTAGTGGTCACGCCGTCTGGTTCACGCCCTTTTGTGCAGCGGGAAGCCGCACCTCGAAGCGCGCGCCGCGGCCGTGCTCGCTGCTTACGTCGATGTCGAATCCGTGGTCGTCCACGATCCGTTTCACAACCGCGAGTCCAACCCCGGTGCCTTGAGAGCGGGTCGTGAAGAACGCGTCAAAAATGCGCTCGCGTGCATCTCCCTCGATACCGACCCCATTGTCCTCCACGCTCAGTAGGAAAGAGCCATCTTCAAACCGATCGACGGACACATGCACCGTGTCGCCGGCACTGCTGGCCTGGACGGCATTGCGCACCAGGTTCCACACCAACTGCCGCAACTGGGCAGCGTCGGCATCGAGCGGCGCACTCTCTGCGCCAGAGTATTCGACCTGGACGTCGGCGAAGCTCCGGCCGGAATGGCCCGCGAGCTCCACGACTTCACGCGCAATTCTCGCCACATCCACGTTCTCGAGCTGCGGCGCGCGGGGTCGCGTGAGGTCCATCATGTCGGTCACCAGATCGTTGAGCCGAGCGGCCTCTTGTTTCACAATGGTGCACAGTTCCCGGTCCTCTTCGCTGAGGGCGCTGCTCGACTGTAGCAGTTCGATGGATCCCGCGATGGACCCCAGTGGGTTGCGGATCTCGTGGGCCAATCCGGCGGCCAGTCGACCCAAGGCGGCGAGTCGCTCGGCCTGTTCAGCCCGCTGCTCGGCCTTTTGGAGCTGACCACCCGTCACGCGCAAACGCTCCGCCAGGTATCCCGCGAGAAGGGTCACGACGACGAGCATCAGCAGGTTGACCAGCCCGTAGTAGGCCAGCTCGTCACCGCTGATGCGGTACAGGGATTGGGGCTGGTCAGGCGGCGCAGCGATGATGTCGAAGCGAAGCAGCGCCACAAGACCGGCGTAAAAAACTGCGGCGCTTCCGGCAGCGAGGGTGGCCCCAGGCAGCCCCCGCAAGATGGCGCCCATCAGGCAGCTGAGCCCGAAGAAGCTCGTGGCGCCGCTCGAAGCGCCGCCGGTGAGGTACACGAGAACTGTCCAGGTGAGCTGATCGAATACCAGTTGGGCGTCCGCCAGGAGCTCGAGGCGCTTGCCGCTCCGCAAGACCGCGGCGTAGACGCCCGCGAGGGCGAAGGAGAGGGTCAGGATGATCAGCGCTACCTGTACAGAGTAGGTTTCAATTCGAAACCCACCCCGCAGGTAGAAGATACCCAACAGGGACAGCGCAGCGACAAGCAGCACCAACCTCGCCAGCGTGATCCACGCTAGCCGGCGGGGAAGCGGTGCGTCTGCGAGCGCTTCCGGGATTCCAAGTCGAACCGCCAACTTCACCCTCGTCGGCCCGGAAAGAGCGCTGCGCTCAATCGGCCTTGATGTTGCCCGCCAGCGAGAAGATCGGGAGATACATGGCAATCAACACCACACCCACCATGCCCCCGACGCCCACCATCAAGATGGGTTCGATAGCGCTGGTCATGGCCGCAACTGCGATGTCCGTCTCTTCCTCGTAAAAATCCGCGATCTTGTTGAGCATCTGGTCCAGGGCGCCTGTCTGCTCGCCAACGGCGATCATCTGCACGACCATGTCCGGGAACACCTTTGCCTCCGCCAGAGGCTCGGCCATGTTCTTGCCTTCACTGATCTTCTGCCGGACGTGCTGAATGCCCGTTTCTATGATCACGTTTCCGCTGGTGCGAGCACAGATATCCAAGGCATCAAGGATGGGGACACCAGACTGCAGCAACGTGCCCAGGGTGCGAGTAAAGCGTGCGACGGCAATCTTGCGCAGCACCGGACCCACCAGAGGCGCCTTCAGCAATGCCAGGTGGTAGAAACGCTTACCCCCTGGCGTACGATAGGAATAGACGAACGCAATCGTCCCGATCACCATCGCGACGATCAAGAAGGGCAGGTAGCTGACGAAGGCGTGGGACATCGCCACGATGACCTGGGTCAGCTTGGGTAGGGCCTCTTTGCCACCCCCGAAATCCTGGAACATTCGCTCGAAGGCCGGGATGACGAAGGTGAGCAACACTGCCATCACGCCGAAAGCCACCACGATGACGATGGCCGGATAGACCATGGCGCCACGCACTTGGCGCACCAGCTTCTGGCGCTTCTCGAGGTACACGGACAACCGCGCCATGATCGTGTCCAAGATGCCGCCTACCTCGCCGGCATGGACCAGGTTCACGAACAACTCGTCGAAGACCTTGGGGTGGCGTTTGAGGGCCTCACTGAAGGAAGCGCCCTGCTCCACCGAGGACTTCACGTCCCTCAACACTCCGGCGAAGATCTTGTTCTGCTGCTGCCCACCCAGGATTTCCAAACACTGGACCAGGGGTAGACCCGCATCAATCATAGTCGCGAACAGACGGGTGAACGTCACCAAGTCCTTGGTGGTGACCCCACTGCCGAACTGGATACTGCCAAACTCGCGTTTCTTCTTGACCTTGACGGGCGACAACTGCTGCTGGCGCAACTTCGCGTTGACGGCGGCCTCATCGTCGGCCTCCATCGTGCCCTTGCGGAGCTCCCCAGTCCGGGAGCGGGCTTGCCATGCAAACGAGGACATAGAGCGGGCGCGGCAGGATAAGATGCCGCAGTCCGAAAGCATACCGGTCCGGAAGCTGCCCGGTCAAAAACCCAACGCCGTAAAGCTCGAGATCGGCGCAAAAAAACCACAGACATGCCTCCCCCATCCCCTGAGATTTGCGCTGACTTGGAAGCCTTCCTGGCTCGCGAGGTGGTTGCGCCAGCGGTGGCACCCGCGGTGGCGGCGGGTTTCGCGTACCAGTCTGGCAGGGAGTGGGCCAAAGTCTGCAGCGCGGCTGGGCAGGTTGGCGGCAGCCGCCCCGCGTCCTGTCTCACCCCCTTCGACCTGGCGAGTGCAACCAAGCCGGTCGTCGCCCTATGCGCCGTGCGCTTGGCCCAGCTCGGCAAGCTCGACCTGAGGCAGCCCCTGGGTGAGCTGCTACCGGAAGCCGATGAGACCCCGAGCGCCGAAGCCTGCGTCGAGTTGTTGCTGGCCCACCGAGCAGGTCTGCAGGCCCATATCGAGCTGTTCGCGCCCATGCGGGAGCGACGCGCTGTGTCGCGGCTGGCAGCACTGGTGGCTGCCGCGACCGCTCGACGCCCGGAGTGCACGAGCCGAATCCCCCGCGGCGGGTTTCCTCCCATCTACAGTGACATGGGGTATCTACTCGTGGGGGCCTGCCTGGAACAAGCGTGCGGAGCAGAGCTCGACCAGGTCATCCACGAATACGTCACCGGCCCGCTCGAGTTGGATCTTGCCAGCGCTGCCCAGTGGCACAAGCGGTCGGGGGAGTTCCACGCAATCGTTGCGCCCACGGAGATAGTGCCGTTCCGAGGCGGGACGGTGCGCGGGATCGTTCACGACGAGAACGCTTGGGCGCTGTCAGGGCACGGCGTGTCGGGGCACGCAGGACTGTTCGGAACCGTGGTCAGCGTGCTGCGCTTCGGCGCGTTGGTTCTGGACTGCCTCGCAGGCCGCCGAACGGACTACCTAGCTCCGGCTCTGGCCCGGGTTCTGGTCCAGCCGAGACCCGGCGGCAGTCTGCGTGCGGGGTTCGACGGAATCAGTGAATCGGGCTCCAGTGCGGGGCGTATGGCTAGCCGCGAATCTTTCGGCCACCTTGGATTCACGGGCACGAGCCTATGGTGCGATCCAGACCGAAACGTGGTCACAGCCGTACTGACGAACCGAGTCCACCCCTCGCGCGATCACATCGCGATTCGGCGGGCCCGCCCCAAGCTGCACGACCAGCTGTGGCGGCTGAGCGAGCGGGTCGGCGAGGGACGCCCCCCCTGGAATGCTAAACCGTGAAAAGAATTGACAAAAAAAACAGCAACCTGAAGCGCATTGGGTCTGGATGCTTTTGACCAGACGTGCAAAATTTCCACTACCCAGCCCGGTCAACCTTGTCCGGCGCTGAGAAACCGGGCAGTTTTTGGACCAAGCAGCGATGTGGAAGCTCTCCATCGAGGACGACCAGGGCAACAAGACGGTCGTCAATCTCGTTCGCGACGAGTACTCCCTAGGGCGATCCGAGGAAAACACGGTTCGTCTAACGGAGCGAAACATCTCGCGGCACCACGCTACACTCAACCGCAACGGCTCCGGATGGCTGCTCGGTGACAACCAGAGTTACAACGGATGCTATGTCAATGGCGTTCGCGTAGCGGACCCTCAGCGCCTGGAACATGGCGACTTGGTTCAGGTGGGGGACTACCGCCTCGAGATCACCGACGACTCGGTGGCTGCCGTCGGCTCGCGCGCTGCCACAGTTCCGGCCGTGCCCAAGAGCCAAATGCTCTTGGGGCAACCTGATCGCCTCGTCATGCTCGTGGGTCCAACCCCTGGGGCAGAGTTTGCCCTGGCAGGAGATCGCGTGGTCATCGGCCGGGGAGAAGAGTGCGACATCGCAATCAACCACAGCTCCGTCAGCCGGGTTCACGCCGAAGTCCATTCCCTAGGTGATGGACGATACGAACTCGTGGACCGTGAGAGCGCAAACGGGATCCGCCTCAACGGCGTAGATCTCAAACGGGGCTTGATTGACGCCCGGGACAGCATCGAGCTCGGGGACGTCGTTTTCAAGTTCATCCCCGCGGGAGTGATCTTCCGCCCTGGCGCCGACGAGAGCCAGCAGCTGACCACAGTCAGCGTGGGGGCGCCGGAGCGCCTAACTCCCCCGCCCGCGAGCAGCAGCGGCATGCCCGCGAGCGTCAAGGCGATCGCGGCGGTCTTCGGCCTCGGCATGTTGGTTGTGTTGGGAATGCTGACCTTGCGCCGGGCCCCCCCGCCACCCACGGACCCGGTTGCGGCGGTCCCCTCGGACGGCGCTGCTGCGGTTCTCAAGGAGGCCAAGGCGCTGGCTGATAGCGGCAACCTGGAAGCTGCGCACACGAAGCTCACCCAAGGTATTCCAGTGGACAGCAACGTCCGCCAGTCCCAGACCTTCCGGGACCTTGAGGCCCGCTGGGCAGACTCGCTGTTCAAAGCGGCGGACCAAGAGTCCGACGTGGCTCGCAAGCGGGAGATCCTCGAGCGCATCACCAAGGCAACCAGCGTTGACTCCGCCCGTCGCAAGCGGGCGGCGACCCAGATCGAGAAGCTGGACCTCGCTGGCGTGGCCGTATCGGATCTGCCCCCGACTCCCGTCGCGACCCAGACTGATCCAGGCAAGCCTCCCTTGAAGGGCGGCATCGTCCGCAAGGATCCCTTCGCGGGGACCTCCAAGCCGCACGCCAAGCCACCCACCGCGTCATATCCCAAAGCCGGTCCGACGCCGGCCCCTGCTCCCAAGCCCACGGGTGGCAGCGCACCCGACGACCTAGGGGACCGCGCCAAGCTCAAAGCACACAAGGACGGATTGAAGTCCAAGGTCGCGTCCGGCAAAGCGTCGGATCGCGAGAAGGCCATGCTCCGCGCTTTGTGCCGTCAGTTGGGCGACGGTAGCTGCGTCAACTAACGCAGCGGCGAGGCCATGCCGAAGCCAAGCGAGCGCGTCGCCGTGCGTGGCCCCATCACCACGAGTCCACGAGTCGCCCTCAGTTCACGACCCGTGTGGACCGTCGCCTTGCTTGGAGGGCTCGCCCTCGCCGCGGAGTTGGTGCCCAGTTTGGAGAAGGTCCGCATTCTGTCCGCACTCCCTCCTGAAGAAGGCGCGCCCGTGGGCGTGGCGCCGCCGGTGTTGAAAACCGGTGAGGCGACCCTGAAGCAAGAAACGACAGAACGCCCCGAACTGGCGCAACCCGAAAACATCCAAATCCCCGGCGGCTCCCGGGGGCCAATCGCGAAGAGCCAACGCGGGCCGGCGCTGAAAATCGACATTGAAAAACCACCCGTACCCATCGTCGACGCCAGCGGACACGCCCTCGACGGTTTCTTGCGCGCGATGTCGAACACGCTTCGGAAGAAGCCCGGCGCCATCACCCGGGTGATCCATTTCGGGGATTCCATTGTAACGAGTGACTACGTTTCCGGCAGCCTACGACGCAAACTGCAAGCAGAGCTGGGGGATGCTGGTCACGGCTATATGCTGATGGCCAACGCCTGGCCCGCCTACTTTCACAATGACGTTTCTCGCTTCGCCTCAGCAGGTTGGTCCGTTAGCCGAATCGTCGGCCCCCTAACTCCGGATGGCCTCTATGGGCTCGGCGGGGTGACATTCCGCGCCCCCCCCGGCTCCCGAGCGCGTTTTGGCACGTCCAAGAACACCAAGTACGGCAAGGCCGTGTCGCGCTTCATCGTCTCCTACCTGGAGCAACCCGGCGGCGGAACCATGCGTCTGAATCTCGACGGCAAGCAGCTGGAGGAGCTCGACACCTCCGGTAAAGAAGTCAGGGTCCGAGAAAAGGTGATCCAGGTTCCTGACGGCGAGCACGAGCTCGAGGTCGTGACCATCAAGGGCAGCACCAGGGCCTTCGGCGTCGTGATGGAGCGAGACGGCCCCGGCGCCGTCCTGGACGCCATCGGGATCCAGGGAGCGCGCATTCGTTTCCTGGACAAACAGGACGACGACCATTACGCGGCACAGCTCGCTTGGCGAGATCCCAGCCTGCTGATCTACCAATTTGGGGCCAACGAGAGCGGGGACGGTTTCGCATATTCCATGGAGGACTACCGGCGCACGATGAAGGACGTGCTGCTGCAGGGGAAGAAGGCGGTTCCCAAAGCGGGCTGCTTGATCATTGGGGCCATGGACCGTGCTGAGAAGAAGGGCACCACGATGTCGACCATGCCCGTCATCATCGCCATCGTGAAGGAGCAGCGACGGGCGGCCGAGGAAACGGGCTGTGCTTTCTTCGACACGTTCAAGGCCATGGGTGGATCGGGCTCCATGGCGGCGTGGGTCCAACGCGGGCTAGGCCAGGCTGACCTCACCCATCCCACCGGCAGCGGCTCGGAAGTTTTGGCCAGCTGGATCTTCCGTGCGCTGATGCAGAAGTACACCGAGTGGACCCAAGCCGCGCCTTCGCCCTGAGCTCAGGGTAGCGCCAAGCGCTGGAAGATCTCGTCTCCCAATTTGGCATAGCCTTTGGGGGTCAAGTGGATGCGATCCGGTGATCCCAGAGGAGGCTCCTCCTTCATCCACGCTGCAAAGCTCCCCTCGCCGCCCATCGCCTGAAACGCGCTGATGTAACCGCAACCCACCTCCGTGGCGGCGCGCTCTACGGCGGCGTCGATTTCCAAGACCCGCGGGCGACTGCCCCCGGCATCGTCCGCCATGTCCGTGGGACCAATCAACAGGCAATCCGCATCCGGCGCCGCGCGCCTCACCCGTGCAGTCAGCTTGCGAAAGTGCCCCACCACTCGGTCGGCAGTCAGCGCGGACGCCGCTTCGTTGGTGCCGTAGGCCATGATGACCAGACTGGGTTTTCTGGCGGCGATTTCGGCGACGTGGCTGGTTGCATCCCAAACGAGTGGTGTGCCGGCACGCGCACCGTTGATCCCGAGATTGTCGACGACGACTCCGGGCTGTGAGCTCTCCACAACGACGCCAAATACTTCGGGCAGCCCCGACGCCGCAGCGACCGTCAGCTTGGCGCTCGCATCCGACTCGAAGCGATGGCGCAAGATCGGTGAGCCGGGAACCGAGGCGCCGCGGGTCAGGCGAAGCTTCTTGCCGTCGCTGAGTTCGACTTTGAGTGCCGCGTTGCCAGGCAGGCGATAGTGCAGAGTCCAGCCCACACGACCGCGAAGCTTGCTCTTGAACAACTCGACGCTCGTGGTTGCGTCGGCAGAAACTGGCACACTTCGCTGTCCGGCGAGTCCAAAGACGCCGTCCAACTGTTTGGCGCCCTTGGATGGCGAACGCGGCTCGCGCCTCCACTTGCCTTCGACGCGAATCCGAGCCAGGTCGTTGCGGTAGGGCTTCACACCGAGCAAGAGATAGCCCGGCCCGCCGGCGCCATACTTCCTCTGTAACTGCCGACGCACCGCGTGGGGCCAGAAGTCCGCGTAGGTATGGGAGTCGCCCATCCACAAGATCCTCACAGGCTCGGCCGCATCGAACTTCGAGAGTCCGCGGAGGGCCTCGCCCAAGGTCTTCAGCACGACCCGGGACCGCTTCGGCGGCGGGGTGAGTCCCTTTGGAGGCGGGGCCGCTGAGCTGGATGGAAGAGCAGCGGTCGACTGGGGAGTCGTCGGCGCCGACGCCATCGAATCCCTGGGCTGGGGCGCGTTCGCGGCGGCAGTTGCCGGAGCCTCGGAATCCGGACGCAGTCCGGCCGCACAGGTCACGGCGACCAAGGCACCGAATACCGCCACGGCTAGATCAACGTTCTGGGTCTTGTTCCGGGATGGGTCGGGTTTCACGCTGGTCATTCCGCCTATCACAGCCAGGCGTCTTCGACATCTTCTTGGGGCGTTTGCTCGCGGATGCGGCGGTCCTGAACTCGCCGTTTAACGTACGCCACCAACGCATCCACGTACTCCTCGAAGGGAGGACACGTCAGTTTGCCCTTGCCCAAGATCGCGTCTGCCCCGGAAGTATCGTAACGCACGGGCGTGGAGAGCAAGTCCACCAGGGCCTTGGGGCTCTTGCCAATGGAACTCATTCCCGGTGCGCTGAGCACGGCTCGGCTGACCCCCGTTGGAATGAACCCCCCCGGCAAACGCTTGCCACCGGCATTGGCGACCAGTTCGAAGACCCGGCGCACGGACAAGGGACGAGGATCCGCCAAGTGGAACGTCCGCCCACGAGCGCGGGGGTCCTGGATGATTCGCCACGCGGCTTCCACGACGTAGTCGATGGGCACGAGGTTCATCGGCGCGTCACCGCGAGTTGGCAGCGGCACGGGAAGCTCTTGGGGGGAGCTCACGATGAGCAGGATCAGCATGTACGGGCCTGCCAGGCGGTCCACCTCGCCGGTCCGCGAGTCCCCCACGATCTGTGTGGGCCGCACCACAGTAATGGGGAGCCGGTCCGAGTAGCGAGATAAGAACTTCTCGGCCCTGGCCAAGGACGCTTCCACCGGCGTACGGAAGCTCTGCCCGCGATTCAGCTCGGTCTCTCGAACCAACCCTGTGCGCGTGCCGCTGACGCTCGCGCTTGAGAAAACCATCGCGGAATCGAGGCGACGAGCGTGCTTCGCAAACTCGATGGTCTCTCGAGCGCCGCCCAGGTTGACGGACTCGGCCATATCGCGATCTGCAGCCGGGTAGGTGACCTGAGCAACATGGAAGAGACTTCGAACTGAGCCCGCCAGTTCGTTGTACTCCGCGCCGCTGAGCCCGAACTCCATTGCCGCAGCGTCCCCGGCCAGTAGGCTGAGCCGTTTGCGCTGCGCCGGCGGCAACGCCTTCAGGAATGCTTCTGCCGTCGGGCGGAACTTGTCCTTTACGATCGCGACTACCTCCGTCGTCGCGTCCGTTTGAAGAATATGCTCCACCACCTTGCGACCGCGAAAACTCGGAAACCCCGTGACCAGGACTTGATTGGACCGGGGTGCGCGAGCCATGACTCAGAAATTGCCGCAGTAGTGCGAACCCACCGACTTGATCCAACTACCGGAATCGCCGTTGAAGTCGCAGAACACCGCCGGGCCTGAGAGTGCCGCTTCTGCACAGAAGTATCCGTTGACCCAGGACTGGCACTCCCCTCCTTGGCCGAACACCTGGGTTTGGCAAGAGTCCTGCGCCGACGGCGAGCAATCGCCACAAGCCGTGTTACCACAGCGAACAGCGCACGTCAGATCATGGTTGCAGTTCGGGCTTAGGTAAGGCGCCAGGCAGCGCGTGTAGGCGTCGTCCCCAACGAATTGCAGCATGCAGTCATAACAGCTCGGGTTCTTTTGGAAGATCTGCTGAAACGCCGAATTGCATCCGCTTGCGCTTCCGGAACAAGCCGTTGCAAGCAAGGAGATGTCTGCGGAGGCGCACGCCTTGGCTGCAACCGGCGGCGTTGTGTTCGCCGTGGGCGAACAGCCCGGATAGGCCGCCGGGCAGGTCGAACCACTAGAGCACGTTTGGGCGACGCAACTCTGGCCCTTGGCCAGGCAGTTGTCACACAACTGCCCGAACTGGCCGCATTGGAAGCTGGAGGCTCCGCTGATGCACTGCCCGGTCGCGGTGCAGCATCCGGCACAGTTGTCCGGCCCGCAGTGGGTGCCGGAGTAGCAGAACCCCTGCGGTGCACAGCTCTGGCCGGAAGCAGTGCAGTTGGTGCACTTGGCGCCCGTCGAGCCGCAGGCGTTGTTCTTTCGTCCGTCCTGACAGGTGCCACTGGCATCACAACAGCCAGTCGGGCAGGTCACGGAGCCGCAGGACGGCAGGAAGGCGCAGTAGCTGCCCGGTTGATTGCAGATCTTTCCTCCGGTGGTGCAGTTCTCACACTTGGTTCCACCCGCCCCGCAGGACCCTGCGGACGTGCCGGGCACGCACTTGCCTTGGGCGTTGCAGCAGCCGCCACAGGTCTTGGGCCCACAAGTCGGAGGCGGCCCCTGACACTTGCCTCCGATGCAGCTCTGACCCTTCGACACACAACTGTCGCACTTGACCCCACCCAAGCCACACGCATCCGCCTTGTCACCGAACTGGCACTGACCCTTGGCGTCACAACAACCGTTGCAGGTGCCAGGACCGCAGGGGGGCGGCTTGCCTTCGCAAGCACCACCGATGCAAGCGAACCCGAGGGCTCCACAGTTGAAGCACTCGACGCCGCCGAGTCCGCAAGCGTTGAGATCGGTCCCTGGGCGGCACACGCCGGTCGAGTCGCAGCAACCCTGACACGGACCGCATCCAGGATTGCCTCCACTGCCTCCGGTACCGCTTCCCCCGGTTCCGACAGCTCCTGTCCCTCCACTGCCGCCGGTCGCTACAGCCCCCGTGCCGGCCGTCCCGCCGGTGCCAGCCGCGCCCGTGCCGCCCACGCCGACCGCGCCGGTACCGCTGACACCTGCGCCACCATCCTCACCGGGCTGAGCGAATTCGTCCTCGAAGGGAGTCCGGCCGCACGCCACGATTGCGAACCCGACAACAACTAGAAGACAAACCCATCGGGCAAGCGTCCTTCGACCGTGACGGTTCATAACACCATCTTACTTGAACTTCCGCTGCGCTGTAGGCGGCCATCCCCGGGCTTGCAAAAAGCCTGTGGAGTCCACCACCTGGCGCAGATGCTCGGACGCCGCTACTGAGTCATGGCGCGCTGCACGAAGAAGCCCAGGGCCGCACGATCCACCGTGAGATTCATGACGCCGAGTCCGCTCTCGCGCCCCACTGCAACAGTGGCCAGCCCGGCCGAATTGGCGGGCGCGTTACCCAGCAGGATTTGAGGTCGCGCGGCCACCACGAAGCTCGCTCCTTTGCCGATCTTCTTCAATCGGGTGCCCACCTGTGGCAATCCCGCCCAGCTTTTGGCGGGCTCCGTCGCAACCATCGCGATCAAGAGCGGCGGCGCGTCTTGGGTCATAGCGCCGTAAGTGATTCCGCCAGATTCGGTCCACAGCAACTCGATGGGCTGCGGCGCTGCCGAGACCTGCCCCTTTGGGTCCTTGGCCATGCGCATTCCGCTCGGCTTGATTGTGAACAGAACACGGTGGGCCTTGTTTTCCAGTCCGACGATTTTGGTCGTGCTGTGCTTGACGGTGAATGCGCCCACGAATTGGTTGATCGGTTCTTTGAAGGCGTTGAGCCGGAGCAGGCCGACCAGGTTCTTCGTGGCAGCGTCGAACCGCTTCTGATCGGCGCTCGTACCTCGATACACGAGGCCGGCCGTGGGCGCCCGAACGAAGCCGAACAACGCTTCGTCTCCCCGCGACTCGGCCAGCTCTGCCAGCGCCTTCTCGACACGCTCTTGCTGCGCTGGCTTGAGTCGGTCCCCAAACATCTTGGCCAAAGACGCGGCCGTGGACTTGGCACTGGCGCGCCGCTGTTCGGGTGACGACCGCGCGATGACCCCTACCGCGGCGCCCTGAGGTAGGTGAAGCAAGGGTGACGCGTCACCTACGGCCAGCCCTCGAACCCAGTCCTTGAGTTCAGACTTCTTGCCGGGGTCCACCTCCAGCCGTAGGCGCAACGCATCCTTCTCGCTGAGCAGCCTCAGCTGAGCGCGTTCCGCATGCTCCAGCATCTCGACCCAGCCCGCGACATTGGAAGCCATCACACTCATGGCCGCCTGGGGGTCGCCGAAGTCCGGAGCGCGGCCACCGTGCTTCTTGCGATTGGCCTGGTCACGCTTGGTCAGATCCGTTTTGAGGGTCTTCCACCGCTTCTTGAGCTCCGCGGCTAGTGGGCCACTCAACGCCTTCTTGGGCACATGCATGACCACGCCGGGTCCGGGCGGCTTCTTGGTCGGCAGCGTCTTGGCAACGTAGGGCCCCACCAGGCCAATCGCGGCCGCGTCTCGAGCCACGAGAAGTCTGTTACCCAAGACTGCGAGGGCAATCTCCGTCGACGCCTTGCCGGGTTTGGGCTGGAGGTAAACGATGCCCGAGGGATCTTTGCGCTCATCGTAGGCGGCTTTGCCACCGGTGGTCAGCCGCGCGATGAGCTCGCGACCGCTGCTGAGTTTCGCTCCCACCACGGCTTGCCATTCCGACTTGTCGTCCAGGACGGCCGCCCCGGTCGTGGTCGCGGATTCATCGAAGGCGTCCGCGACAATGGGGGGCAGTCCGAGGACCGTCGTGAGCAGGACGCCGTAGTTTCGGGGCAAGAGCGCGATCCCGGCTGCATCCCGGGCCTGCTTCCACGTCGCGGCAGGAGTCGAAACGTAGAACTCCGCAACCAGGCCCTTGGGCTCGGGCACCGGTGCCATATCCACGGCGACTGCGGACGCAGATGCCGCGGGACCCGACGCCGAGTCGCTGCAGCTGGAGCACCCCGTCGCAACCGCGGCAGCGAGCAACAACCCGACCGTGCGCTGGCGACGCTGGCGGCCTCGCTCAGAACGGGATGTCGTCGTCACCGCCGCCGTAGTCCGCGTCGTCAAATCCGCCGCCACCGCTGTGGCCGCCGCTGCTGTCTGGGGCGCCGTAGTCGTCTCCTCGGGAGCCACCGCCACCGCCGCCGCCGCCACCACCACCGCGGCCACCGCCGGAGAGGATAATGTTGTTGGCGACGATTTCCGTCCGGTATCGTTTGTTGCCGTCTCGGTCTTCGTAGTTGGAAGTACGCAGCCCGCCTTCGACGAACAACCGTGAACCCTTGGTCAGGAACTTGCCGAGTGCCTCCGCGCGCTTGCCCCAAACGACAACGTTGTGCCACTCAGTGCGCTCCTGCTTGACACGGTTGCGATCGAAATATGTTTCCGACGTGGCCAGGCGCATTTTCAGCACGGACTGACCGCCGCTCGTCATGCGCAATTCGGGATCGGCACCGAGGTTGCCGAGCAACATCACGCGATTGAGACCTTCTGCCATTTGCTCTCCTCAAAGGGTGGGGCTGAGGGGTGACATGAACGACCCCACGCAGCGCGTCAAGCGCTCCACTGACATTGCCTGTCCTCCTAGCTCAGCTATTGGACGCGGCAAGTTCCGCCAACATGGCCTCCACCTCTTTTTTCAGCTCCAGCAAACCCGTGCGGGTTTTGGGGTCTGAAGACGAGGCGGGGGAGGCGCCGACAGCGCCCACCCGGAGCTGCTTTCGAGCCCCGGCAATCGTGAAACCGTGGGTGTAGAGCAAGTCCTTGACGTTCAAGAGCTTCTCGACATCTCGGCGCGAGTAGATGCGCTGCCCCTTGCGAGACTTCTGGGGCCGAATGGTCCGGAACTCCGTCTCCCAGTAGCGAAGCACGTGCGGCTCCACGCCTACGATCTCCGCAACCTCGCCGATGCGGTAATAGAGCTTGACTGGGAGCTTGCGCGGACCCGCCAAGGGTTACTCCCCCGAGTTCCCTGGAGTGGCAGGCGTGTCGTTCAGCGCCTGCTTCAGGAGCTGGCTGGCCTTGAAGTTCAATACGCGGCGGGCGGAGATACTGATGGGCTGACCCGTCTGGGGATTGCGCCCCTGGCGCTGGCGCTTGTCCCGCAGCACGAAATTGCCGAAGCCTGATATCTTGATCTTTTCCCCCCGGCCCAAGGTCTCTTTCATGGTCTCGAAAACCAGATCCACCAGATCTGCCGACTCTTTCTTCGAAAAACCACCGAGGCGGGTGTAGACCGCGTTGACGATATCGGCCTTGGTCATCAGGCCCCCTTCACTGCGCTACGGGTTGGGCCCAGGCCACCTCAGGAGCAGCCTCAAGCTACCGCCATGGTACAGCCAAGCCCCGAAAAGTCCACCGGAATTCCCAGCTGGCGGGGAACACCTGAGCAGGCTCGCACAGGCGCCGGGGAGGCCGGGTTTTCGGGGCCTCCCGAGGGGGCCTCAGGCCGCCCGGGCCACTGGGGCGGGCTGCTCGATCTTGCTGACTTCCGCGGGCACCCCGCTGATGCGCTCGGCCCGGCGCTGCGCCAACTGCTCTCGCGTGACGGAAGATGCGACGTATCCGTAGCCAAACATGAACAGGCCGGCAAAGGGCGTGGCGAACCAATGGTTGGTCTGAATCGATGCAACCACGCTCGCCAACGACAGCATCGTCAGCCCGATCTCAATCCACGGCAGCTGCGCGGACTGACGGTACCGGCCGGCAACCACGCCTTTCTTGGGTGTGCGGACGAACTCGCCAGACATGCTGCGCATACCTTCCACCACTGCCTTGGTCAGATGGGGGGAGAGGCCAGCACCCAGCGCGATCAGCCCAGGGATGCGCTTGAGTGCACCCAGAGCGGAGCGCCCCTGGGCATGGTCCGCCATCATGTAGAAGGTGACGATTGATCCTGTTGCTCCAATACACAGCGGCAAGTCGATGATCAGCATGGTCTTGACGTCTGTAGCAGGCATCAAGATCAGCGCTGGCAGGAGCAAAACGCTAAGCATCATCATCAGCGGGTAGGCGAAGTGGGGCGTCAAATGGAACGCTGCCTCGATACGCTGACCGCGAGTGAGCGGTGCACGGCGGAGCCGGCGCATGAGCTTGCGCGCGGTCTGCACCGTTCCCTTGGCCCAACGATACTGCTGGGCGCGAAACGCACTCATGTCTTCAGGCAGCTCCGCGGGCGTGACCACGTCGGGACGGTAGATGAAGCGCCAGCCTTTGAGCTGGGCGCGGTAGGAGAGATCCAGATCCTCCGTCAGCGTGTCGTGCTCCCAGCCGCCAGCGTCGTCGATAGCCTGCCGCCGCCAAATCCCGCCGGTGCCGGAAAAGTTGAACATGAAGCCAGCGCCGAATCGCGCGCGGTTCTCCACGAGGTGGTGCCCATCCAACATCAGGGACTCGATGCGCGTGAGCAAACTGTGCTCCCGATTCATGTGGCCCCAACGGGTCTGCACCATGCCCACCTTCGGATCTCTGAAGTGTCCGACGACTTGGCGTAGGAACTCGGGCTGCGGTACGAAGTCCGCGTCGAAGATCGCGATCAACTCTCCCTTGGCACGCGCGAGTCCGTACTCCAACGCGCCGGCCTTGTAGCCCACACGATTGGGTCGGCGCACGTAGTGAATGTCCAGGCCCTTCGCGCGAAGCTCACGCACTTTAGCTTCGGCAATGCTGCGGGTTTCATCACTCGAATCATCCAATACCTGGACTTCCAGCCGATCCCGCGGATAGTCGATTCCGCCGGCGGCTTCGAGCAGCCGAGCCACCACGGTGGCTTCGTTGTACAGCGGCAACTGCACAGTCACCTTCGGCAAGTCTGCATCCGAAACAGCGATGGTCCTGGCTGCAGCTGCGAGAGCCTTGCGGTACTTGGTGCACAAGATGACCAGGTGCGCCCGGTGCACGCCGTAACAACAGAGCAGGAGAAGAACGAGGAAATAGAGAACAACTAGAGGAGTCAACATGCGCTGCGGTTATGGGTAACACCCGAAAAAGGGCCGAATGTCACCGAACTGTAAAATGTTGCAGCGTGTTGTATCCGCCAAATATTCAATTATTTCGATGGGATATCAGCGCCGAACAGCCAGTCCACCCCAATACCCAAAAAGCCCACGGTGTGGGTCGTGCCCTCGCGCTCCTGGCCGTCGATGATCAGCCCGTCGATGAGCGGGTAGTCCGTCGCTTTGCCACCGTCCGATATGTAGGTGGGGCGATCTTTCGGCGTACGTTGGTCTTCGCAACCCGAAACCGTGAGGTCCGAGAATCCAGCGATCGTCACGCCCAACATGGGCGTCAGCTGGAAGGATCTGCTCAGGGGAATATTGACGCCCCCGGCTACTCGGAAGCCTGCGCCGGTCGCGAGCCAGTCTTCGTCGCAATTAACTCGGTTGGTGGGGTTGTTCACGTCCCCTTCGTAGCCCTCGAGCTTCCGCGTGGTCGTGAAGTTGTGAACCAGCATCAGATCCAGCTCGCCGAACGCCCCCAACTTGCCAGGAGCCGAGCCGGCAGCAACGCCGATACCAAATTGAGCGAGCCGCGCCTGGCTTTCCGCATCCATGCCGTCGAGGGGCGTGGCGACCTTGTCGAATTCCTCGCCGCTTTTGACCTGGTAGATCCCAGCCACCAAATGCCCTGTGAAGTAGCGCAAGAAGCGCAGGCCTCCACGGATCTCGGCACCGCCACCGGGGCCGTAGAGGTCCGCCATGGCAACTTCGGTCTCGCCGAGTGGGCCGCTGTTGGTCGTAAACGCCGTCCCAGACGGCGTCACACCTGCGAGTCGCAAGCTCAAGACGAACCCGAGACCCTCGGGATCTGCAGCCTTGGCGCCTCCGCTACCGCCCTCTCCCCCGGCGCCAGCGGCTGCGCCACCGGCACCACCTTCAGCACTTTCTTCCAGCACGAGCTTGACGGCTTTGGTTTCCCCTTCCGCCAACTTCAGGGTCTGCTTGCCTTCCGTGTACCCGGGCGCTGAAGCGGTTATCACCAGGTCGCCGGGATTGGTCGGTCGGTTCGCGCCCAGCGCGGCAACGGGTACCTGGCTCTCACCCACTTTGACCTCCAAGCCCTCGATGTCGGCGGGTTCGACATCGATACGCAACTTCGGGATCCGGGGTTCGAGCTGCGGCAGCTCCTTTTTTCCGTTCTCCACCGCTTCGCGAAAGGCGTCAGGGGCATCCGCGCCGAGTCGAGTGCGCACGAGCTTTCGGTACGCCTCGGCAGCCTCGACCAGCTCGCCCAGCCTGGCGCTGGCCCGCGCGATGTAGATCAGGTGGACGGGCGCATCGTAGAGGTTCTGGGCGCGACTGAGCTTGCCAAGGGCTCCGGCGTAGTCCTTCTTGCGGAACGCCTCGACCCCCTCGATGGCCAGCTGGCGAGCGGTGGCCTTGTCCGCGGCGGACTGGGCGCCCGCCGGGGCGGCGGGCAGATGCAGACAGAGCAACGTGGCTGCGATCCCGGCTCGAAGGCGAAAACTCATGTGTCAGCCGTACGTTCTGTTCCCGGCATTGGTCAAGCTCCGTGTGACGCCGGTCAGAGGATGCGGCACACTCAGTAGCCGATGTCGATAGGTTTGGAACCGGGTTTCGGAGCCGGTTTGGTCCCGGGAGTGGGTTTGCTGGCCGGTTTTGCGGCGGGTTTGCTAGTCGGCTTGGATGCCGGTTTGCGCGCGGGTTTGCTGGCTGGTCGAGGTCTGGGCATCGGAGCGGGCTTGGCCGCCGGCATGGGCTCCGCACTCGCGAGCGGATCGGGCGCAGCACTCACCAGCGGCGTTGCAGTCTCAGGGACATCTGGCGGCACATCGATCGCCGCTGGGACCGAAGCTGGCGGATCGGCTGCAGGAGCGACTTCGGAACTGACTGAGGCGGCGGCGGTGGGACTGATCAACGCACGAGCCGCCACCACACCGACGACGCCAAGCGTGACCAACGCGACCACAGCACCGATGGCCAACACGGCGCCTGACACCCCTTTCTTCGGTACCGCCGAAGCACTCTGGGTAAAGGCTTTGACGGTCTGCGTCTCCCGCACCCCAAGCGCCGATCCCGAGAGTTCCGTGGACGCTGGAGGCGGCGACGCATTCATGGGCCCCGAAGGGAGCTCCTGAAGCGTCGACCCCATTTTCGACCGTGGTGCGATCCCGACGGCTTCCCCGAGAGACGCCGCAAGGTCCTTCGCGTCCTGAAACCGCTCGTCCGGCTCTCGCGCCAGTGCTTTGGCAAACCACGCGTCGATCTCCGGCGTGAGCTCGGGGTTGAGCTGCGAGGGAACCGGAACGGGTGCCGTGCAAATCTTGACCAGCAAGTCGCCTACCGCCTCGCCGGTGAACGGCAGCCGACCGACCATGCACAGGAAGCCAATCACCCCCAAAGACCACAAGTCCGAACGCGTATCCACGGTACGCAGGCCCCGGGCCTGCTCCGGGCTCATGTAGTACGGGGTCCCCAGCACGGAGCCGGTGCGGGTCGAGGAAGACACGCCCATGCTGGCGTCAGTGAATTTCGCGATACCGAAGTCCACGACCTTGGCAATCTCCGTGCTGTCTTCCTCGTCGAATACCAGAAACACGTTTTCGGGTTTGAGATCCCGGTGCACGATGCCGGCCGCATGCGCCTTGGTCAGCGCGCGGCAAACCTGGAGCAAGATGACCGCCGTTGCGTCGGGTGCGAGCTTGCCTACTCGGGACAGTCGCTGATCCAAGGGCTCGCCCACCAAGAACTCCATCACGATGTACGGACGACCATCCTCGGTCACACCCTGGTCGTACACGTTAACGACATGTTTGGTCTGAAGCCGTGCCGCCGCCCGGGCCTCGTTGACGAAACGGCTCCGCGCCTCATCGCTGTCTGCGTGCTCCTTGTCGATGAACTTGATCGCGACTCTGGTACCGAGGCTGGCGTGCACTCCCTCCCAGACGGACCCCATGCCACCTTGACCAAGCAGGCGGGTCACGCGGTACTTGCCCGCAACGACCTCGTTCACGTGCTCAGGATCCGCCATACGATTGCGTAGGATACTGCCCCGACCACGCTTGGGCGAGCACTCGGCGAAATTCAAGGAAAGTCGGGGCCTTTTCTGCGACAACCCGCGGTTAGGCGCCCCCCCGGACTCCTTTGCGCGCCAAAGCTCTGGTAGGCAGTCGGGATGCCGAGCGCGCTTCCGCCCGTAGGTGACCCCAACACGCTGTACGTGGTCGACCTGTCCAGCTACGTGCTGCGCGCGTACCACGCCATCACGCCGCTCACGAGCCCAACCGGAGAGCCGACCCACGCAACCTACGGCACGATGACGATGCTGGAACGACTCGTGCGGGAGCGCCGACCAACCTTCGTCGCCATCGCCATGGACGCCGGCCGCGACACGTTCCGCAAGCAGATCTACCAAGACTACAAGGCCAACCGCCCCCCGGCACCGGATGACCTCAAGGTGCAATTCGCGCGCTGCGAGGAGATTGTGCAGGCATTCGGCATTCCGACGTTCAAGCAGCCTGGGGTGGAAGCTGACGACCTGATTGCCACCGTCGTCAAGCAAGCCGAGGAGCAGGGCCTGAACGTCGTCGTTGTCGGTGCCGACAAGGACCTGATGCAGCTGGTGTCAGACAAAGTCGTGCTGTGGGACACCATGCGCGACCGAGTGTTCGGCGTCCCGGAGGTGGAGGAGCGCTACGGCGTCCGGGTGAACCAACTTCGGGACCTGCTGGCTCTCATGGGCGATAGTTCGGACAACATCCCCGGCGTGCCCCACGTCGGACCCAAGACAGCCCGCGACCTGCTCAACGAGTACGAAACCCTGGAAGGCGTCTACGAGCATGTGGATCAGATCACGAAGAAGAAACTGAAAGCGAATCTCCAAGAGCATCAAGAGCAAGCGTTGCTGAGCCAAAAGCTCGTGACCCTCAAGAACGACTGTCCCCTGCCCTTCGAGTTGGATGCCTTGCGCTGGGGTGGCCGGGATGTGGAAGAGCTGCGAGAGCTCTACTCGACCTTGGGTTTTCGCCGCCAACTCGGGGAGCTCGAACAGGCAAAGCCGCGAACTTCCGAGGCAAACGCAGCGCCGCCGAAGGTTCTGAAGACGGACTACGCCACGATCACATCCGAAGCAGACCTGGAAAAGCTCGCGAACGCAGCCAAAGACGCGAGCCAGGTGGCCCTCTGGCCCGAGGCCGTCGACCCGGCCAAACCCTGGGAGGGGCTCGCGGGAATCGCGGTGTCCCTGACGCCCGGCGTCGCTCGCTATGTCCCCATTGGCCACCGCAGTCTGGAGGGCCCACGCCCCATTCCCTTGGCCACGGTTCAACGCGTCCTCGGCCCGGTCTTGTCGGATTCCAAGATCAGCAAGCAATGCCACGGGCAGAAGCAGGCGGAGGTGCTCTTCGCCTGGCATGGCATGGCACTCGAGGGCGGTGACTTCGACACGGAGATCGCCCACTACCTGATCGACCCGGAGACTCAACATCGCATCGAGCCCCTCGCCAAAGCCGAAGCACGCCTCGATCTCGAACCGCGGGAGCAGTTGACCAAACCCGCCCGGGGACGCCACCTGAGCTTCGACGAAGTCTCCACCCAGGACGCTACCCAATACTGCGCCGCTCGAGCGGACGCGGTTGGACGCCTCAGCGAGCGATACGCGCGGCGCCTGAGCGAACTGTCGTTGACCGAACTCTACGAAACCGTGGAGCGCCCCCTTTCCCGGGTCTTGGCCCGCATGGAGCGTCGAGGGGTACTGGTCGACACCGAGCGCCTGCAGCGGCTGGGCACACGCTGCGAAAAGGAATTGCAGGACCTCGAAACCAAAGCCCATGAGGCCGCTGGCAAGGCATTCAACGTCAACTCGCCGCGCCAACTCGAGGGCATTCTCTTCGACGAACTAGGACTGAAACCCATCAAGCGCACCAAAACCTCGCGCTCCACCGATGCCGCCACCCTCGAGGCGCTGGCCGGGGAGCACCCCCTGCCCGCACTGATCCTGGAAATCCGGCAAATCGCCAAGTTGAAGGGTACCTACATCGACGCCCTTCCAGCTTTGGTCAATCCCAACACGGGGCGCATCCACAGTTCCTGGGAACAGGCAGTCGCCGCCACCGGGCGACTGTCCTCGATGGATCCGAATCTGCAAAACATACCGATTCGCTCGGAGCTGGGAAGAGAGATCCGAGGCGCATTCGTCGCACCGCCCGGCGCTGCCATCCTGAGCGCCGACTACTCCCAAATCGAACTACGCGTGTTAGCGCACCTGTCTGACGACCCGGTACTCTTGGACGCCTTCCGAAGCGGGCAAGACATCCACACCCGCACCGCCATGGAGATCTTTGGCGTCAGTGGGGACGACGTTAGCGCGGAACATCGTCGCCGTGCCAAGGCCGTCAACTTCGGCGTGATCTACGGCCAAGGGGAGAGCGGACTCGCCAAGAGCCTGGGGATCCCTCGCTCGGAAGCCGCTGCGTTCATCGAGACTTACTTCGCACGCTACGAGGGCGTACGGGCGTTCATGGATCGCACCCTCGCCAACGCACGCCAGAGTGACTCGGTGCAGACCCTGCTGGGTAGAAGGCGCTTGGTCCCGGACGTGCGCAGCGGCAACCGGGCGCGGCGACTGGCGGCCGAGCGCATCGCCATGAACGCTCCGATCCAGGGCACGGCTGCGGACCTGCTCAAATTGGCCATGGTCGCCCTGGCGAAGCCAGTGACCCCAGGCGCCCACATGGTACTGACGGTGCATGACGAACTGGTGTTCGAGGTACCCGACGCGGAGGTGGCCGCGGCCCGGGAAAAAGTCCGGGAAGCGATGGAGAACGTGTGGGAGCTCAAGGTGCCTTTGGTGGTCGATGTGGGCAACGGACCCAGCTGGAATGAAGCGCACTGAGCCAACTTTGACTTTCCCCCACGCTTTCCCTAGCTTCCGCACGTCTCATGGCCCAGCCGGTCCGGTCGGAACATAGCCCAGTCGTCGTGCTCGGGGCCGGATTGACCGGCTTGAGTGCGGGCCTGCATTTGGCCGAGGCCAAGGTCGAGCACCGCCTGCTCGAGAAACTTCAGCACCCGGGTGGGCACGCGATTACCCTGGAAGATTCCGGCTATCGATTCGACCGCACCGGGCACCTGCTGCATCTGCGCGATCCAGAGATGCGCGAGCTTGCTCTGGGCTGGCTGGGCGGCGACATCGTGGAAGTACAGCGTCGCAGCGTGATCTGGTCCAACGGTGCGTACACGCGCTACCCGTTTCAGGCCAACACCTTTGGACTGCCCGCAGACGTTGCTTACGAATGCGTCCTCGGCTTCGTGCAGGCCCACTTCAACCCGAACAAACCGCAGCCGACCAACTTCGAGGAGTTCTGCCTGACCCACTTCGGCGAGGGAATCAGCCGCCACTTCATGATCCCCTACAACGCTCGCCTGTGGGGCGTGCATCCCAAGGAGATCACTAGCGACTGGTGTCAGCGCTTCGTGCCCCTGCCCAAGCTCGAAGACGTCCTGGCCGGAGCGGTCGGGAAGAACGATCGCGAACTCGGTTACAACACGCACTTCACCTATCCCCGCAAAGGGATCGGCGAGCTCCCCAAGGCCATGGCGCAGGCCCACGGCAAAGTGGAATACGGTCGCGCGCCGAGCCGTATCGATCTGAACGCGCGCACCGTCGAGTTCGACGACATGCACTTGCGCTTCGACACGTTGATTTCGACCGCACCATTGTCGGTCTTGATGTCGCTGATTGCCGACCTGCCCGATGAAGTCGAAGCTGCAGCCGGCAAGCTACGCTGCACGCACCTGTACTATCTAGACGTCGCGCTTTCGAGGCCCTGCGGGAAGGACGTTCACTGGATCTACGTGCCCGAAGAGAAGTACGCCTTCTATCGGGTGGGTTGCTATTCGCATTTCTCGCCGGAGATGGCGCCACCCGGCAAAGACTGTCTGTACGTCGAGCTCACGTCTCGGGAAGCGCCTGACCTCGAAGCCCTGCTGCCGGAGGTGGCCGAGGGGCTGATCGAGATGGGGATTATCGAGCGCCCGGACGACATCGCCTTCGCCCGGGTGCGTAAGATCGACCACGCCTACGTCATCTTCGATCACAACTACTTCTCGGCGACGGAAACCGTATTTCGCTTCCTCGAAGAGGAACGGGTGATCTCCTCGGGCCGCTACGGCGGCTGGAACTACTCATCCATGGAAGACGCCTTGATCTTTGGTCGCGACGCAGCAAAGCGTGCGCGGGAGCTCATCCAATGAACGACGCAGCGGCCCCCCGCATTTCCATCGTCATCCCCGTCTACAACGAGGAAGCGATCTTGCACGCAGCCATCGTCGACCTGCGCGAACGCCTCAGCCCCTTCGGATGGGCGTACGAGGTCATCATCGCCGAAAACGGCTCGAAGGACCGAACCATCGAGATCGCCGAGGAGCTCGCGGAGAAGTACGAACAGGTGCGCATGCTCTCCGCGGGTGAGCCGAACTACGGCATGGCGCTCAAGCAGGGCATTCTTTCGGCCAAGGGTGAGATTGTGCTGTGTGAGGAGATCGACCTCTGCGACACGGATTTCCATCAGCGAGCCGTCGAAATCCTCGACGCTCGGGAGGCCGACATGGTGATCGGCTCGAAGCTGATCGGCGGTGCCGAAGACGAGCGCCCCTTCCTGCGTCACGCCGCCAGCATCGTCTACACGGGGCTGCTGCGACAGCTGCTGGGCTTTCGCGGAACAGATACCCACGGCCTCAAGGCCTTCCGCCGTGAGTCCCTGCTGGACATCGTGCGCTCCTGCCTGGTGGACAAGGACGTCTTCGCCAGCGAGTTCGTGATCCGGGCCTATCGCGCCAAGCTGCGAGTCCTCGAAATCCCCGTGCGGGTCATCGAGAAGCGGCCTCCGTCAATCAATCTGTTCAAGCGCGTCCCCAACGTGCTCAAGAGTGTCGCCAAACTGACTTGGGCGATCCGCGTCAAGGGCTGACGCTCGCTACCAACGCTCAATCCGCCAGCCGCGTCGGGACGCCAAACGACGCAGGCGCGGGTCGGGATTGACCGCCACGCGCTCTTTCACGTGTTCCAGTAGGGGTAGGTCAGTGATGCTATCGGTGTAGAAGATCGCGTCATCCAAGCTAGTGCCGAGGTCGTCAGCGAATCGTTGTGCGCGGGTGCGTTTTCCGACGCCGAAACACATGGGCGCCCGCACCTGCCCCGTGAAGCGGCCCGCCTCGTCCACTTCCAACTCGGTGCAGACGACGTGTTCGATACCCAAGAGCCGCGCAAGGGGTCGTGCCGCGTAGGGCGTGGCTCCGGTCACGATGGCCACCACGTCTCCACGCTCCGTGTGCTCTTGCACCGCACGCCGCCCCGCTGCGGCGACATGGGGGACAACGTATTCGTCGAACCAGCGGTCGCAGCGATCGACCATCCAGCTCTCGCGCTTTCCGCGGTAGCCGCGCAGAGCCTTCTCCGCCACGGTGGCAGGATCCAATAGTCCAAAGGTGTAGCGGAGCAGCCACCAAGCGATGCGCAGCGAATCCCGCGTCTTGATTTCGCCCAGCTTGCGCTGATAACGCACGTAGAGCGTGGCGGTGTCGACACGCACGAGAGTGCGATCCATGTCGAAGAGGGCAATGCGCTGCGCCACCCAGGGAGCATAACGCGCTGCCCCGGCAACGCCTGGATCAAAAGCCGAGCACACGGGGCCGCGGGACTGCTAAGCCAGTCGCGTGGCCCGCACGGCACTACCCATCGACGAGCACCTGGGCGCAATCGTCAACGCACTCGACAAACAGCGCGCCTTGGTACTGTCCGCCGAATCCGGCGCGGGCAAGACGACTCGGGTGCCTGAGGCGCTCCTGCCACACTTCCCGGGGGAGATCTGGGTCAGTGAACCGCGACGCTTGGCTGCGCGCCTAGCTGCGCGCCGGGTTGCTAACGAGCGAGGCGAGCGCGTTGGCGACGCCGTGGGATACAGCGTTCGATTCGAAGACGTTACCGGCCCAAAGACTCGACTGCGCTACGTGACCGAAGGCGTCCTGGTCCGCAAGCTGCTCGACAGCCCCAAGTTGGATGGCGTCTCCGTGCTGATACTGGACGAGTTCCACGAACGGAGCCTGAATACGGATCTGGCACTAGCCCTGGCGGACCGACTTCGGAAGGGAGCGCGTAAGGACCTCATCGTGCTGGTGATGAGCGCGACCCTCGACGCCGAGCAGGTAGGCGCATTCTTGGACTGCCCTTGCCTGAGCGCGGCGGGTCGTAGCTATCCACTCAGTCTCGAATACATCGACAAGATCGACGACCGGCCTCTCGAGAAGCAGATCGCCAGTGCGGTTCGGGCTCTGATGCTCCAACCCACCGAAGGAGACGTCTTGGTGTTCGTACCCGGCGCCCGAGAGATCCGAGCCAGCAGCGACGCGCTCGCGAGTTTGGCGCAGCAGGCGGATTTTTCGGTCCTCGCCCTGCATGGCGATCTGCCTCTCGACGAACAGGTCCGCGCCCTGGCTCCCAGCCCAAAGCGCAAAGTCGTAGTCGCAACCAACGTTGCGGAGTCTTCCGTCACCGTGCCAGGCGTCACCGCAGTGATCGATTCTGGTCTTGCGCGCGTGGCAAAGGTCAGCCCTTGGTCGGGCTTGTCTCGGCTGCAAACGGTGGAAATCTCCAGGGCCTCGGCGGACCAACGGGCGGGCCGGGCCGGCCGAGTCGCCCCCGGGCAGGTACGACGCCTGTACAGCCGGGGGAGTTTCGAGCGACGCCCAGCCTTCGACGCCCCAGAAATCTCGCGAGCCGATCTTGCGGACCTGCGCTTGATGCTGCTTGGGCACGGAGTGGAGGACACATCCGAGCTGCGTTGGCTCACTCCCCCTGCCTCGGCCGCCGAGGAAGCTGCCGAACGCTTGCTGCGTGCCTTGTCTGCCACGGATGCGGCCGGCCAGTTGACTTCGCTAGGGCGCCGCATGCTGCGTTATCCCTTGCATCCACGGCTGGCGCGCCTGGTCGTGGAAGGGGAAGACCGGGGCGTAGCCGAGCAAGCTGCGCTGGCCGCCGCGCTGCTGTCGGAACGGGACATCCGCCGACGGGCGCGCACGCGATTTGGCCAACAGGGCAGCGCCGACGTGCGCCGAGGCCCCTCGGACGTATTGGAACTCGTCGACCTGTTCGAAGAGGCCCGGGATGCCCGATTCTCGCGGCAAGTCCTGAATCTGCTCGAACTGGACTCGGCCAGTGTGCGCGCGGTCGATCGGGCACAAACGCGACTCGGGCGCCTCTGCAAGAACCGTCAGCCCAAAGAAGACGAGCCTCGTGAAACCGCGCTGATGCGTTCGGTTCTTGCGGGCTTTGCGGATCGCCTCGCCCGCCGCAAGCGACACGGCGGCGCGGAATTCAGCCTCGCCTCGGGAAAGGGCGCCGTGCTCGCGGAATCGAGCGTGGTCAAAGACGCCATGCTTGTCGCAGTGGTTGACGCAGACGAAAGCGGCCGCCAAGGACGATCGACGTTGCGTCTCGCCAGCGCTGTCGAGGCCGAGTGGCTGTTGGACGGTTATGACGGGCTGTTGACGGAATACGATGAGTTGGAGTGGAGCGACGCGGCAGCGCGGGTCGTCCGCGTTACGCGTTTGAACGTTGGGTCAGTCGTTCTGGACGAGCACGTCGCCCCGGCCGAGCCTTCAGAAGAAGCCTCCAGCCTGCTCGCCGCGGCCGCTGCCAGCCAGCTCGCCGCGCGCCCGGAGGCGGCGGCAAGCTGGCTGCGGTTGACGGCACGACTCGCACTGCTGAGGGATGCCATGCCGGAACACGGCATCTCATCCCTCGAAGACGGCCTACGCGACGAGGTGCTCAACGCTGCTTGCGCTGGCTGCGTGAGCCTGGCGGAACTCGGCGAGCTGGACTTGGCCAAACTGGCGTTGGCACGCTTGCCCGCCAAAACCCTCGATCTGCTCACGCGCTTCGCCCCGGAACGCGTCACCCTGGCCGGGGGTCGGAGCCTCGAGGTCCAGTACGTCCGGGGTCAACCTCCCTTCATCGCTTCTCGGCTCCAGGACTTTTTTGGAATGAAGCAAGGCCCATCCGTGGCGGATGGACGCGTGGCGCTAACGCTCCATCTACTCGCCCCCAACAAGCGCGCCGTCCAAGTGACATCGGATCTGGCAGGCTTCTGGCAGCGGCACTACCCGAGCCAGCGCAAGACACTCATGCGCCGATATCCCAAGCACGCCTGGCCCGAAGAGGGTGCAACCGCCCGCCCGCCAGCGCCCGGGCGGATCCGCTAGCTGGATTGGATAGCACGACGGGGCGGGCCCTTCAGAACCGTGGGAGATCAACGCTTGGCCAGGCGGTCGACCAGCTGCGACAGCAAATTCAGCGCGTCCAGCGGAGTGATGCGCTGAATGTCCACGGCGTGTAGCGTGTCGATGACTTCCTTCTCGGCCCCGGTCGGCTCCGGCGTTGCGCTGAATAGATCGAGTTGGCTTTCGCTTTCCGCGCTCGCTCCAAAATTCGAACCCGGGCTGGCTGAACGGCCTGACTCGAGGCTTTCGAGGAGCGCCTGAGCGCGGGCCAGAACGCTGCCTGGCAGCCCTGCCAACTTGGCGACCGCGATTCCATAGCTCCGACTCGCTGCGCCCGGAACTAGTCGGTGCAAGAACACGATGTCGTCTCCGACCTCTCGCGCGCTCACGCTGTAGTTTGCGGTGTGCTCGCTGCTGTCCGCGAAGCGGGTGAGCTCATGATAGTGCGTCGCAAACAATGCCCGACACTTCACGGCGCGATCCAGGTGTTCGGCGACAGCCCAGGCGATGGCCAGGCCGTCGAACGTGCTCGTCCCGCGGCCAATCTCGTCCAGGATGACCAGGGAACGACGGGTCGCTGTGTGCAGGATCTCAGCTGTCTCGCGCATCTCGACCATGAATGTGCTTTCGCCCCGGGCCACGTCATCGCTGGCGCCGACCCGGGACAGAACCCGGTCCACCACCCCAATGCGCGCTGAGGACGCTGGCACGAAGCTGCCCAGCTGCGCCATCACGGCGGTAAGCGCCACCTGGCGTAGCAGTGTGCTCTTGCCGGCCATGTTGGGGCCAGTGATCAGCCACAAGCGTTCCTGGGCCACGTCGAGCCGCACGTCGTTGGGCACGAAGCGACCCAGCGCAGCGAGGCGTTCCACCACTGGGTGTCGCCCCTCGACAATCTCCAAGGCCTGGCTGTCGTCCACCTCGGGCCGGCAGTAGTCGTAGCGGTGGGCAACCTCCGCCAGAGCGACAGCGACGTCCCAGCAAGAGAGCCGCGCAGAGAGCTTTCGGATCCGCTCAGCTGCGTCCGCCACCGTCGACACCAGGCTCTTGAGCAAGTGCAGTTCCCTCTGGCGTTGCTGAGCTTCGGCCTGCTCCACGCGATCGGAGAGTTCATCGAGCTCGGGTAGCGTGTAGCGCTCACCAGCTGCCACGGTCTGCTTGCGACGGAAATCTTTGGGCACGCTTCCCGAGTGGCTCTTGCCGATTTCAACGTACCAGCCGAACACCCGGGTGTAGCGAACCTTGAGCTTGGAGATGTTCAGCTCTTGTCGGAGCCGTTCCTCCAGCTCCACCATGGCGCCGGCACCGCTCTGGGCGAGCTGGGAGAGTTCGTCCAACTCGGCGTCGTAGCCGGGCGCAAAGATGTGCCCTTCCTTGGCCTGCGCCGGCGGGCGCTCCACGAGGGCGCGGGACAGCTCGTCCTGCACGTCCGCCACCACGTCCGGTGGACCGTCGGCGATGCCCAAGGTGTCGTGCATGGCAGCGTCGGAGCTTTCGACCAAGAGTTTCACGAGAGCGCCACCCGCCGTGAGCCCATCCCGCAGCAGCCCGAGGTCTCGGGGCGTAGCCTCGGCCAATAGCGCTCGGGTCACGACACGTTCCAGGTCCGTCACTTTCCCGAGTTCGACCTTGGCTGCTTCCCGCAAGCGGGAATGCACGACAAAAAGCTCCACCAGATCGTGTCGACGGCGGATGCGTTCCACATCCGTCAGGGGCGCCAACAAGCGACGGCGCAGCAGGCGGCCGCCGGCCGAAGACGCAGTCGCGTCCAGTACCGCAAGCAAAGTCGTTTGTTTGACCCCAGACGTGGACTCAGTGAGCTCCAGATGTCGTTGCGCGGTGGCCTCCAACGCCATCGCTGCGTCCGGCTCCCAACGCGCAATCCGTTGAATCGGCAAGGCTTGGCCTGGGTGGCAGGCCTGGGCAAAGCGCAGCACCCGAGCAGCAGCACGCCTTGCCGCCGGCGCCGCTCCTTCTGCGTCTGGCGCCAGCGCGCCCAGGGCGGCGTCCACGCCGGATTCCTCCAGTTCCTCATCGGGGCGCAACACCGCTGCCATCATCACGGCCAGAGCCTCTTTCGCGGCCTCGGCGTCGGCCTCTGACTCGAAGCCGAGCAAGACCTCTCGCGGCCCGGCCCGGGCCAACTCTCCGAAACCCGCCGCCAAATTCGGCAACTGCGCCGCGAGCAGTTCGCCAGTGGAAAGGTCGAAGAGCGCAACTCCGACCCCGGCCTCGGTGCTATCCACAGCCGCCAGCCAGTTGTTCGACTTCGCATCCAGGTGCTGCCCCTCGGTGATCAACCCGGGCGTAAGCACACGCACGACCTCTCGCGGTACGATGCCTTTCACCGTGGAGGGATCGGCCATCTGCTCGCAGATGGCCACCTTGTGTCCGAGATCGAGAAGCCGCGCTAGGTACTGGTGCGCCGCATGGTGAGGCACTCCGGCCATCGGCACTTCATCGGGCTTGCCACGGTTGCGACTGGTCAACGTCAGGTCGAGCAGTCGCGATACCAGCACGGCGTCGTCGCCGAACATTTCGTAGAAATCCCCAAGGCGAAAAAACACGATCGCGTCGGGGTACGCCTGCTTCGCGCGGGCGTGCTGTTGCATGACCGGGGTGCGCGGCCCAGCCATCCTCAGAAGAACAGACGGGAGATACCGACCGTGTCCAGGCTGACCAAGACCAGCCCCTCGGCGGCCCCGTCCACGACCGCGAGTTGGCCCAGCTGCGGCACGAAGGTCATGGCTTGCGGCGACACGGCTGCGGTCTGGGCCGCGAGGTTTGCCACGAGAGGCGCGTAGCCTCCGACGAGCTGAAAGGAGAACGCCATGTCCCGCTGGCTGGGTTGATTGCCGCGATACACCGCAAAGCGATACATCAAGTTCTCGAAGATGCACTCGGCGCCTGGACTACCCGGCGACACTGCCGCCTGGCTCGAAACGACGCAGGCCGCGTCGGCGCTGGTCGCTCGTCCGATGCCACATGTTGTGACCTCGTCACTGCCCGGGGCGGGGCAGGAGCTACTCGATATCTCCAGAATGCGACTGCGGAGCAGACTGCGCCGCGGGTTGCAATCACGGATGCAGCGCAAGTCTGCATCCGCCACCACGTTGTGCCGGAAACCGGACCGCCCACCCTTCAAGATCCACTGGTGCCCCGCCCGCACTTTGTAGCGCAACGCCGCGCCACCGAAGCAGCACGCAAGCTGATCGAGTTTGTTCAGCCGGTCCTCAGGCTTTGAAGCGCCCCGCGGAGTGACGATCAGCTCGGCCTGGCGGGCCTCTACAATGGCCAGATCCCGGTTCGGCGAGGGCGCGTCAGCAGTGCCGAAGAAGTTTCGACAGCTGAAGAACGCGGCCTTGCCGCTGACACCGCCGCAGCTACCGCCGGCACCTTGTGTCCAATAGCGATCGTCCGCAGAGCGCAGATTGCTAGTGACCTGCACGTAGTCTGCGTGGCGGTTGGCGTAGGCATCCAACTTGCCGGCATCGACGCCTTGCTCGACTGCCACTTCACGAGCGAGCGCCATGTCCTCGACGCCTCGATTGCAGAAACCGCCATCTGCGTCACGCAACACGCTATCTGCACCTGGCGCACCCATCTGGAGAAACCCCGCAGGCCGCTCGGCGCTCAGTGCTCCTTCATACTCCACGAGGACATCTTCCTCGGCAAAGGCTCGCGGCTGTTTGAGCATCAGCGCCACGGACATGCGCTCCGCGGCGTCCGGCTCGATCACCAGATCCGTCGCAGCGCTGCTCGAGCCGTGGACGAATCGATTGGTGCTGATAAACACCTCTGCGGGCTGCGCTCCGCCACCGGGCGCATCGAAATCCACAGCCAGGATTTTCGGATTCTGCTTGCCCTCCTCACTCTGATCCGTTGGCAAGTTGCCGCCTTCGGAAGCACGAAGCCGGGGGAAGGATCGTATTGCCGGCGCGCGCGTCCCGATGTCGTTGGCGCTGATGACGAAGCTGCCGCTCCGCGACCGGTGCGGCGCGAAGATCCCGCAAGATGCCTCCCCGGAGACAGTGCGCCGTCCCTCCACCGTTGAATCCAGTGTGTAGAACTCGGGCTCGTCCGGATCTCCCGCGCAACCTCGGAAGTCCTCCTCAGGACTCGAATTGGCACGGATCGGTCGTCGACACGCGGCGTCCCAATCCTCCACGTCCACGACGGCGATCTGACCGCTGGCCAAGGCGATGAAACCGAAGACCCCCCGCAACTGTCGGGGCCGCGCGCCTCGAGTGTAGTCAAGGGTGGTGCGGTACTGAGCCGCGGGCGAGTTCAGGTCTATGCTCGGGTCCGGGTCGCACAATGCGCCGACAGTTCCGACACCGGTTTCGGGGTCCGTGGCGGGAGCGTCGCGGAGCGCGAAGGAAATATCCCGGGCTGGCGAAGAGAATGAGATCCTGTCCGGCGGCTCGAAGGGCAGACGTGGGGAGCCGGTGCGCACGATGGGCGTGCGATTGCTGGTTCCAGGCGTCACATCGAACACCATCACGCTGCCCTCGAGCTCGTCGATGGCGTACAAGAAGCGCTGCCCCACCCGGGTCGGCGGGCTCACTGCGATCTTTCGGGTCGTGACAACGCGGTTTTGAGCTTCGAAGGAGACCGGCAACAGGGGCGGCAGCTCCGACATGGCGCAGGGCTGCTTGGCGTCGACGACGTGCACCACCGGCGCGCCCTGATCCGCGACATACAGCGTACCGTCAGCAATCTCGAAACCCGCGGGCCGTGGCAGGAAGCCGTTGGGTCGCGGCCCATAGTTGACTTCGGGCGCCACACAGCCCGGCGCCTGTAGATCTGCTGGTACCGGCTGCAGGATGTCGCCCGGAGGAAGCTTCACATCGAGGGGGAGGAAGCGTTCTACGCTGCAGGGGTCAAAGGATCCCGGCTCACGGTCCAGCAATTCTTGAGCGTCGATGACAGCGAATCCCCCCAGGTCGGGCATTTCGACCAAGAGCTTCCGGCGGCCTGGTTCCACCACCTCGAGAGCCAAGTCGGCGGGACATTCGGCGCGACTGGCGGCCAGCGCAGTGCCTGGCGTCGCCGCGTCCATGCTGGCCGCAGTATCGCAACTCGCGCGGATGCGACCCTGAGCGTCGGCGGGATCGATGAGAACCTGCATCTGGCCCGGCGCGGAGGGGAGCGAGCACGCGGGCCAGGTCGTGAGATCTCGGGCGGGCGCTCTCAGACAAGACGACGGCAAGGCCACGATGCCTTCATGATTGGCAGCGCCAATGCCGACGAAGCTCGCAACACCTCCCGGTGTGGTCACGATGTCCACGGGGATTTCACCCACAGGGATGAAACTGAAGCCCGGCGTGCCCGGATCGTAGTCCACGACTGCCCCCGCCGACAGATCCACGACCGCCACCTCGCCACGTAAGGTTTGAGTCACCAGCGCGAGCATGCGCCGCTCACCATCGAAGTCGGGACACACGTTGATATGCGCGCCCTCCCCAGACGGACTCACACAAGCGAAGGACACCTCTCCGCTGCGCTCCAAGGAACGCAGCGGCAACGACACGGGCGTTTCAGTGCACGCGCCCAGGGTAGTGGCGAGCACCATGAACGCGAGCAGTGCCAGGCGCTCAGTGTTCATTTCGAAGCCCTCGGTGGACTGGGGCGTCCCAGGGTCATGACCATGCTGCCGTAGGTTCGATTGCGCTGATCCAGATCCACGACACCAACGTAGGAATCCGTGAAGTGTCCGACGTAGGCGTAGGCGTGACTCGCGTCCGCACTGAGCACGGTGTCCACGGCGACGGCGTGGGGTCCGCGACCTGTTTCGATCCACTTCTCGACGCGCCGCCCCTCGGGATCGTAGACCCCGATCTTGCGGGAATCGAAACAGACAACGAACACACGCGGACTCAGCACACCGGCTTCGTCGATAACGTTGCCGACCACGACCCTGGAAGGACCGAAGGGCAGCGGCACACTGTCGAAGAACTGGGGCAGATCGTCACTCGCGGTAGCGCTCAAGTTGGGGCGAGTCTGACCGATGAGCAAACTCGATGGAGAGCGGTTCGCAATGAAGACCCGGAGCGGCACGCCGGCGCATTGTTCCAGGCAGTCCATCCGCGGCGTTCCTGCGTTCGCCGGACATGCCGCTTCACAGGCCTTTCGTTGGGAGCCCTCGATGGCAATGCCCCGACTGTCAAAGCCGAGAGAATTCACGGTGATGCTGGCGCCGCCGGATGGCTGGATGAAGGGCCGCGGCGGCTGAGAACCTGCATCGTCGAAGTAGCGGATCAGCGCTACCTCCGCGGCGTTCCGAAATGTCACCAGGAAGCCGGGTTGATAAAACACATCGGATTCCAATACGAATTGCGGCTCCGGAATCATTGCGACGCCAATGGGCCGTTGGGGCAGCCCGCCCACAGCAAACTCCAGCTTGGGCCCGACCCCGAATCCGTTGGTGCCATCGCCCCAGGATTCGTCATCGTTGACGAATAGCGAAACAGCGCCTTCGGTCTGGTGGGTGAGCACCAGAGCATTCCCAGCTGGTGTGGCATCGATGCCAAAGGGCTCCTGTGACAGGCGCAATCCACGGGTATTTTCCTCGTCTGGGTCGTCTCCGCGGCGATGGCGATCGTCACAGTCGCCGCCGGCCCCGGATTGCCCGCACTCCAACTCGAAAGGTACGCTCCCCGAGTCTGAATCGTCGGCGACGTCGATGTAGTGGAGTGTTGCGTCGCCGCGCACTGGCACGAACAACCGGCCACCCGGGCCATTTGGACGCGAGCGAAAGATCACGTCCGTCGCGAAGGCACCAATGCCCACAGCAGCCAGCAGTACGGGGGGGCCGCCGTCTGCGGGCTTCTTGACGTCGATTGATCCGCAGCGGCCAGGGAGCAGCACCTTGCCTGCTGCGCTTGTCTCATTGAGCGCGCCGCATGGCTTGCCCGCATGCGCACCACCAGTGTCCACGCACCAGAAGCTCGGTGCGTCGCCGTTTTCCGCAGTGGGCTGAGTATCACACCGCTGGTCGGACTCGCAGTCCGCGTCGGACTCGCAGGGCTTGGGTGCGATACTGCGCAGGCGCTCCAGGTCGAAGGCCTGCAGCGAGCCGCCGTTGAACTGCAGGTCGAAGTCGCTGTTCGCGACGTACAAGCGCGTTTGGGCAGGAGAGACCGCGATGCCGACCGGGAAGTAGATCCGAGACAAGGGGGGCTCGACGCCCTCGCCCGGGTCGAAGCACCCGGTCGCGCAGAGCAGTGCTGAGCAAGCAAGAGCGCGCAGTCGAAGCATGAGCGCCCGGAGCCTAGTGATCAGTGCGCGATGCCGCAATCACCTTGCGCCCACGGGGCTTCTCAGGGGAATTCAGCCCAGATCGAGGATGGTGACGCCGCGGTCGTCGTCGTCCTCGTCGTCGTCCCGACTCGGCCGGGGCGGGATGGCGTCGACGGGTAGCTCCAGCCGAGGCTGGTTCTCCTGCCCGCGCCGCGCCTCTTCTTCTTCACGGCGCCGGATCTGCTCGATGATGAAGGGGGGTAGCATGAGCGCCTCGCAGGGATGTCTTATGCCAATTTAATGCCGCAGGATTGCGGGTCAAGTTTGCGTTTGTTTTTCCGGCTTATCCGGTCAATCTGACTTACATCCCCGTTATAGGGTCAGAACGGCGCTTCAGCTCAACCCCAAAAGGGGTTTTATCGATCATTCTTATCTACGCCGCAGTGCGCTATGCCATGTACGTGCGGTCCAAGTTGGCCACAAACCCTCCAAAGCTCTCGATTTATGCGCTCGTCGTCGGGGTGATGATATTTGCCCTAGACAGCCGCGCCGCGCCGTTCGCGGCGAACGATCCAAGCTGGGAAGGAACGAGCGACCTGCTTGCAATAGCGCGCTCGCGATTGGGTGCAATGCGCGTCGAACTCGTCGCGACGCTGGATTGGGAAGCGCTCAAACCTGGCGATGGCTTACTCGTCCTGCATCCTGAAGCCGATCTCGAATACAACGAAGCGAGCGCTTTCATGCGCGCTGGCGGAAGAGTGGCGCTGCTCGATGACTTTGGGGAGGGGGCCACGCTGTTGGAGCACTTCCAGATCCGCCGCATCGGAGCTCCCCTCAAGCCGGCTCGAACGCTTCGCAGCAATCCCGGCTACGCCGTGGCAGTCCCATCGGTTCAGCAGGTGGCAGGCCACGAAGAGGGGCGCCATCCCATCGTCAAGAACGTCGGCGAAGTGGTCACCAACCATCCATCCTGCCTCACCCACCCGAATCTCACGCCCGTTTTGGACATTCCCGCGATCGGCGAGCCAAACGCCACCCTTGCCGTCACTGGGGTAATCGCGAGCCGCGGACGCTTGTTCGTAATGGGGGATCCAAGCGTGGTCATCAACTTGATGCTGCGCTACCCGGGAAACCGCTCATTTGCTGACGGGCTGATTACCTATCTGGTCGAAGACGACACATGGGGTGCCAGAGGCGGCAAGCTGTACATCGTGAGCGGCGCGTTTCGCCAGCGGGGCAGTTATGGCGGGGACGCGGGCTTGTCTGGTGAGTTCAAGGAATACCTCACGGACGTGAAAGAGATCTTGGGTGACATGCACCAAGACGGAATCCCCGGGCCCCTCGCGCTACTGTTGGCGGTCGGGGTTAGCGCCCTAGGAGCCGTGTGGGTCGGTCGCCGCACGCTCAAGACCTACAAGCGAACGCCTCCGCGCTACGCCGCGGAACAACCCCTGGTTGCCCAGGGGGGAGTCGCCGGGCGTGCGGCGGTGCTGGCGGCACCCACGACCCACCGCGCCCTACCCATGTTGGAAATCAAGGCCGCCCTCGAGGAGGATCTCGCCCACCGCCTGGGCCTGCCCGAGAAGACTTCCTCGGAGCAGCTCCAACACGAAGTGGCGGCCCGGGAGCTGCTCAGCCCATCGTCCTTGGCCCGCTTGGGCCAGCTATTCGGTGAGCTCCGACGTGCAGAATTGGCTGTAATGGCAGCGCAACCGATGCGCGTGACGCCGGCGCAGCTCCAGGCCGCCCGCACGACTGCCCTCGCTCTGCTCGCCGAAGTCGCAGAGCGTGATAAGAGGCGGTCGTGAGCCAGGCTCTCGAGCTCAATGAAGTCCAGGCCGCCCAGGAGCGCCTGGGCGCCGTGCGCACCGAGGTTTCCAAGGTGTACATCGGCGACGCTGCGCCCGTGCAGCTGATGCTCGTGGCTCTGCTCTCTCGCGGCCACGTGTTGCTGGAAGGTGTTCCCGGAGTCGCCAAGACCACACTGGTCAAGGCGTACGCGGCGACCCTGGGCTGTTCCGTGCGTCGCATCCAGTTCACTCCCGATCTCTTGCCCGCGGACATTCTGGGCACTTACGTGCTGTCGCCCAAGGACGGCACCTTCGCCCTCCGCTCGGGCCCCATCTTCGCGAACGTCGTGCTTGCAGACGAGATCAACCGCGCTCCAGCCAAAACGCAATCCGCGCTGCTGGAAGCAATGCAGGAAAGGCAAGTCACCATTGAAGGTGATCGCTACGACTTGCCGGACCCCTTCTTCGTCCTGGCGACCCAGAATCCCATCGATCTGGAAGGCACCTATCCGCTGCCGGAAGCACAGATCGATCGTTTCTTGGTGCGGGTGAACATGGGCTACCCCACCGAGCGGGATGAAGTCGCGATGCTGCGGGCCCACGGCGTGGTCGCGCCGGAACCAGATGGTGTGCTGTCAGCGACGGACGTTTCCCAGCTGCAATCCATCGCCGCACGCGTGCATGTCGAAGACGACATCTACGACTACGCAGTCGCCCTGACCAACTTCACACGGAATCACCCCCGCGTGGTATTGGGCGCATCCCCCCGGGCGTCCCTTGCGCTGCTGAGAGCGGCCAAGGGGCACGCGGTGCTCAGCGGGCGGGCCTATGCAACCCCGGACGACGTCCGCTTCGTGGCAGGCCCCGTATTGGGCCACCGCCTGATCATGAGCCCGGAGCTCGAAGGCGACTTTCAGGCCCGAGAGGCCGTGGTGGATGAGGCCCTTTCGCGGGTCGGCTACCGCAAGGCCCCCCGGCCGGTCTGAGAAAACGCCTCATTTCCCGGAGGGTCGTTGACCCGGGGCGGCAGCACTGCCTCTACTCTTTGCCATGAACTGGAGGTGGGCGGCCGTTCTGGCCGTGGGTCTGTCTTGTGTGGCCTGCAACTCGAAGGAGACCGGCGTCGTCGTAGAGTCCGCGGCCTCAGAGGCGGGCTACGCGTCTCGCTTCCCGGAGGAGCTCGCGGGCACGCGCAACGATTTCGTCACCCAAGAAAGCGATGCGCGCAAGCTCATGGAGAGCATGCCCCAGTATCCGGGGGAGCTCGACAACACCGACTGGAATAAGGTCAAGGACGTCTACCTCACGGCTGACGCTGCCGGCCGCAGCGGCTCCTACGCGGCACAAGCGCAGGAAAACCGTAGCGTTGCCGGATTCTTCGACGAGGAAAAAAACGAGATCTCGAAGAAAGTTGCCGGCGCCGCCAACTACGCCGCGAAGCAGAAGGGATGCAAAGCGGAGGTGTACGGCCCCGCCTCGCATGCCCTGGAGAAGGGCGTCGAGAAGCAACTAGAGGAGCGCTTGCGCGCGCGAAATGAAGCTCACGCCGTGATCGACGCCAACGAGGACGCCCTTGGCAAACCCAACCGAGAGAAGCTCGAAAAGCACGCCGATGAGATCGCTCAGGTCAGCTACTTGGTACGGGTCGGCACGGTACAGAGCAAGGAGGCGCTGGAGCGTCGGATGGATGAAGCCAGCGACGTCAAATCCACTCTGGATCGAGTAATCACCGAATCCGAGGCCATCGAGAAGGACCCCGGGCGGGGCGAAAACGACAAGAAGAAAGCTACCGAGCGACGGGAGGCCGCCCAAAAGGCGAAGGACCAAATCGAGACGGAACTCAAGGCGGCGGAAGGCCTGCTCAAGGAAATGGACGACCGAATCAAGGCCTTGGGCGAAGAGTACGACAAGGCGCTGAAAGCGCTAGAAGAGGCCGTCGACGAAAAAGCCAGCCAGAGCCCCGCAGCAGCCTGAAGCTTCGGTCAAGCCGTCGCCTGAACCACACCGTCGCGGCTGGCGCGCCGATACGCACCCGGCGCGCTACCCACCCAGCGCTTGAAGGCCTTGCTGAAGGCTGCCTCGGAGTCGTAACCGACACGATCGGCTATGTCCGCCAAGGTTGCCCGCCCCTCTCGCAGCAACGCAGCCGCCTTCTGCATGCGCCAGCGTGTGATGTAGTGCAGAGGTGGTTCGCCCACGAGTTCCGAGAAACGCCCCGCAAAGGTGCTCCGGCTCATGCCAACCTTCGAAGCCAGATTGGCCACCGTCCAACTCTGCTCGGGTTCCGCGTGGATCAGCCCCAAGGAAGCGCCAATCTGAGGATCGGTCAACGCACGAAGCCAACCCCGAGAGTCGTTTGGCGTCGTGTTCAAATAGCCGCGGACAATCTGAATGAACAGGATGTCCGCGAGTCGATTGACGACCGTGTCCGACCCCGGGCGATCCGAAGACGACTCGCTGGCGATGAAGCGCAACGTCGACTCCAACCAGGGGATCGCTTTGCCTTCCGCACTGCGGAGATGCACCACTCGCGGCAATACGCTTAGCACCGGATGGTTGCGAGGATCCTCAAATTGCAGTCTTCCACACACGAGCGCGGTTAGCGGACCATTTCCCGGCACGTGCACTGCGCCCCCACACCGCTCCTGGCCGTTGGACGAAAACCACTCGTCGATCGGGCGCGGCGGCGTCGTGGGTGAATCCCGAATCACGTGGCCATCGCCATGGGGCAGCGCGATCAGATCTCCTTCTTCGAGCAAGATTGGCTCGGCCTCCCCGTCGAGCTCCAAAAAGCAACTGCCCTGGATGATCACGTGAAACTTGGAAAACTCACCGCCCGGAACCGTGAGCCCCCAGGGTGCACCCAGTTCGAGACGCCCCTGGCATGCCGCCGAGACTCGCACCGTGTTCAACACGTCAGTCAAAACATCCATTATCCAGCGCTCCTCCCGCCACCTCGTACGATCAGCAATATTCGATAACGGATCATCGGCTGACCGTCCAGTCACTATGGTATTTCCGGCCTACGTCTGGCCTTCCCAAAGTGTCACCTCAGCAGCCGGGCGGGCGGTTTTAGTCCGCGAAATCGCTCGTGAGGGTCGGCGGTGACACCGCTGGCACGCCGAAGGCCTGGCCAAAAGTCAAAAACAGCGACCCCGGTCCGACCGCGCGGCCGGCCACCACGGGCAGGCCATAGTCGGCGCGAAACACGATTCGATTGGCTTGGGGGATGAGGGCGCGCAGCCCCAGACCCACAGACTGCTTCAAGCGCAAGTCGGCGGCGCCGTCAAAGGCATCGCCCACATCGTAGAAGAACGCCAAACCGAGTTGGGTGCGCAAGACTTCCACGGGCGTGGTCCGAAACTCGAGGTTGCTCGCCACCACATCTTTGCCAATGAACGCCTGCGGCGCATAGCCACGCAGTCGAGTTCCCCCGCCCAAGGTGAATCGTTCGTTGAGATAGTTCTCGTAGCGGTTGAGCAGCAACGAGTCGTACACGATACGACCCAGTCCGATGCGCGGTGTGACAACACGGATGTTGGCGCTGGCCAGTGCGTCCGTCTCCTCGGAGGAAGACAGCTCCAGTGTATTGCTAACTATCGCGCGCAGGAGGCCATCGCCAAAAGGAGCGGTGTAGCCGGCAGCGGCGAATGAACCCACGAGGTTGCGGGACGACGCGACGTCGCGACTCGCCGGGTAGACTCGAAAAACGAGTTCGTGACCCAGCCGGTAGTCTTCTTGGAGACCCAGAGTCTCGAAGTCCAGCACGCGTGTGTAGTCCGTCGTGTAGCTACGAAACTGAGCCAAGGGTGATACCCGGGTATCGTTGACGGGCAACTCGCTGGCAACGAACTCCCGAGCAGCCAGTGGCGAGGCCCCGGCGAGATCTCGGGGCTTGGCCTTGCGATGATCGACTTCCACGCCGAGAGAAAGGTCGTTCTTCAACTGACGACCGAAGGACCGCGTCAGCAGGTAGGCGCCGTAATACCGGGCGAAATCGTATTCGTAGGGGATCTGGTCGTCGACGGGCGTGCTCAGGGCATCGAAGGTGCGCTGGTCCGCACCGATGAAGGAGCGAAAGATCTCTTGGCGCCAGGTCACCAAAGTGCGCCAGGCCCACTTGGTCTCGGAGGAGAACAAAGTCGTGCCGTAGGCAAAACTGCCGAAGGAGCCTTCGGCGTCCCCGGTATCGCGATTGAAGATAACGTTACCGCTGACAATACCCTGAATCCGGCTCCCGGCGACACGACGGTCGATGAACTGCGCACCCAAGGAGTAGGTCGCGGGCTCGAGGACAAACAATGCGCCGACCATGGTGTGGGTCCCAAGCACGTTCTCCTCAGCGGGTTGAAGCAGCAAGCGAGTCAGGCGGCCGTCGGCAATCTGAAAGTCCGTGTTGAGGCGCAAGCTCCAAACGTCCTTCGTGATGACCAAGAGTTGAACCGTATCGTCATACTTCCCCTGCAACGGCACGATCAGCACCAACGACAATTGGCGAGCACCTCTGAGAGCGCGCGCAGATTCGTCCACGCGCCGTTGATCGTAGATTTGGCCGCGCCGGAAGGTCAGTTCGCGTTCCACGATATGAGGCCGAGTAGTCGCGTGAAAAACGTTGAAGAAGCGCGGATATGGATCTCGCTCTTCGAGCACGTCCAGGGTGACGATGCGGATGTCCTCGATCCGCTTGCCCTCGGGATGGGTCTCGAGTTCCCCACCCTCACTGCGCAACGCAGCGGAAATGGTCTGACGCTCGTAGTCCGAGTATTGATCCGGCTCTTCCGCCCGCAGCTCAGGCACCAGCATGCACATCGCCAGTGCGACTGCCGCTGCGACATGTGCCGGCTTCAAGCGGCTGCTCCGTGCTGACGCGACTCGGATTCGATGCCCTGACTCAAAAAAGCGCAAAGCGGGTCGAATACGTCGCTGACCACATCCATACCGATGGCCAAATCCCCGTGTCCGTAATCTCGCGCCGCGCCCGTCTCGACGCCCACCAGCACGAACTGTGCGGGCTGACCTGACGTGTCCACCCCCCAGGCCTCTTGAGCCGCGCGCACGCTTGCTGGTGGGGCCATTCGATCGATCGTGCCCGCGAAGAAGATGGCTGGAATCTCTAGCGTGCGCAAAGTCGGCAATACCGGACGTCCCTCGAAGGTGAGTTCCCCGGTGCTCGAGGATGCCCATTGCGCGAAGTCCACGTGAAGGGGACCTGGAATGTCCGCAACTAGATTCGCCATACTGGGGGCGATCTCTCCCTCGGCGAGGTTGTCGGTGTTTGCGACGAGAGATGGCAGACGCCGACCGAGGCTCTCTGCCAAGGGCGCCGCCACGATCGACCAACGCCGCAGCCGCAGCGTGGGCATGGCCCAGTCTGGGATCCCGGCCACCCAGCCCGGCAGCTTGATGCCTCCGGGAGCGCGCACCAGAGCAGGCGAACCCACGATGGCAACCCGTCTGAGCGCCGAGGGCGGCACCGATTCGCCGATCGCGGCGTACAGCAGCATGCCGCCCATGGAGAACCCGACGTAGTCGAGCTGCTGACTGTCCGTGCGCTCCAACACCGTTTGCACGCAAAGGGGCAGGTCTTGTTCGACTATATGTGCGAAGCGCACAAGGCGAGCCTCCCGGCGCTTGAGGGAGGGCATGCCACTACGCAGTGTCACCAGCCACACATCGCGCCCTGCAGCCGACAGGTGGCGCGCCAACGAACGATTGGGCAGAGCGTCGTTGTTCCGATGGTTCGCCCCCAACCCGTGCACCAGAAGCACGGGAGGCCCAGAAAGTTTCGCGGGTACGGGCAGCCGCCGTAGTTCGATTCGCGCGCCATCTGCGGTCGCGAGGGCGAGCAGCTCCGAGTAGTCCTGTTCCAGGAGCAACCGGCGGCGAAAGTAGGCGAAGTGAGCTGCGATGAGCGCGGCGACCAACAGCAGGACGATCAGGCTGAAAATCCACGGACTCATCTGCGCCGAGCATAGGCGAAAAAATCGTCCGCACGGCTGCAGAGTGCGATTTCAGCCGCGCGCTCAGGCATGCCATGCTGCTGTCAGGATGGGCCCCGCTGCCAAAACGACTTCCTGGGCGGCCCTCGCGGGTGCCGGGCTGGGTGGGCTCATCGCAACCCTTGGTCCCGGCCCCGTCGGCCCAGATCCGGTCAAGCCGCCTTTCACGCCGGCCGGCGACCTGGCCCACACGAAAGCCGACGCCACACCCCCCCCAGCGCCTGCCGCGCCGTCGTCTGCGCGCAGCCCGATCCGCCTGCCGGATGCAGCGCCAGCCACGAAGCCAGACGCCGCGGCGCTGTCCCTCGATTGCGCGCGGGGCGATCCCGACGCCTGCCTGGACCGAGCAGATGTGGCGGACAGCCTGGGCGACTCGGAATCGGCGACCTTGCATCGACGCTTGGCGGTACGCAAACTGGTCGAGCGCTGCGCAGGGCGACGTGGCGAGGACTGCGCGCGGCTGGCAGTGCTCTTCCGCAAAGGCTCGGGGGTGGAACAGAACACCGAAACCGCGGACGCTCTGCATGATCGCGCGGTAGTGCTTTGCCGCAGGCGCCCGGCGCCTGGCTGTCCAAAAGAAGCGTCCGAGCGCGTCAAGTAAGGCGAATTTGGCGCGGCGCCTCCTAGGATCCGCGCTAGCCTGCCGGGTGTGCAGATCCACCCGACGCGAACGACCGTCGAGATCGCGGTTGCTGGTATAGGAACCATACTGGTGGGGCTGCTATTTCAGGTCCCAGCGATCGTGGGTTGGGGAGGCGCGCTGGTCATTGGCCTGGCAGTGGCCCGCGCGGTCACCCACGTCTCCGTGGCGCGCATCCGAGCAGCTGGCTTCGAAATGCTCTGGCGAAGCGAGCCTCGCGTACGGCGCATTGCGCGCGGAGAAAGCGTCGAGCTCGAGGCGGAAGTCCGCAATCGCGACTCCCGGGCCGCCCGCTACGTTGCATTGCGTCCGGTCTGCTCCCCTAATTTGGAGCTGAAACTCGATCCACCCGATGGCGAGGTTCCCGCCGGTGGGCGACTGCGGGTGAAGATCACCGTGACCGCGCCCCGAGTGGGCCGCCACGGGATCTTCGGGCTCAGCCTCGAGGTCTTCGGCGCCCCGGGCTTGTTCGAGGTTCCTCTCACCTTCGCCAATCCCTTCGGCATCGAGGTCCTTCCGCGTCCCTTCGCTTCTCGATTGCGCTCGCCACGAGGTGGCCGCAGTCGGCACAGCGCGGACGACGGGCGCCCCGGCCCCCTTTCGGGCGAAAGCATCGAGCTGCGCGAGCTGCGCGAACACTATCCCGGCGATCCTTTCAAGCGCATCGCCTGGAAAGCCTCGGCGCGCCGCGGTCGGCTCATGGTGCGCGACTATGAGCGCGAAGAGCGTGACGTGGTTTGGCTGATGTTGGACGCTTCCGTCGAGCTCTGGGCCGGCCAACCCGGACACTCACCTCTCGATATTGCCATCGACGAAGTCGCCGCAGTCGCGACCCGTCACCTATCCCGGGGCGATCGTGTGGGGCTGTGCATCGTGGGTGCACGCACCCTCGAATGGCGCCGCCCGGATCGCGGTGCGAGCCACGCCATGGGGCTGATGCAGAGCTTGAGCACCAAAGCCCAAACCTACGATGCGGACCGAAGCGACCTGGACGAGGCGGATGTGGGCTACCGGGTCCTCGAACACCTACGGCCTCTCGATCCGAGCGCGGCGCGAGGTGTACGCAGCGCAGAGCTCGACCGCATCGCACGCCGCGCCGAACGCTTGCGCTCCCGCGCCCCGTTTCGTGACGTCGACGTACACGCGGAAGATCGCCGCGGGCGGATCCTCCGCCGCTACCTGGCCGCCTACGGCTTACCGTCGCCCGCGCGGCTGGAGCCCGAGCGCAGCCGTACGGATCGACAGCTGGCTTCGGCGTTGACCCGCGCCGTACGAGAGCGCCCGTCGCCCAGCCTGATCTACGTGTGGTCCCCACCGCCGGACTTGAAGGCGCGGCCAGAGATCGAACGCGCCCTGAGCGCTCTGCCGCGGCGGCGGGTTGAGCTGCGCTGGGTGGCGATCCGGCTCGGAACCCACCTGCCCCGGGCCGGCTCCCCGGTGATGCCGGCGGTGGCAGACGCGCTTTCGATTCGCGCGCGGGTCGCAGAAGAGCGGGGCAACAAGGCGCTGCGATCCATGGGCGTGCACGTGGAACGGCTCAAAGGTCGCCCCTCGCTGCCTCCCCCGCCTCGCCAGCCCTAGGACGCCAGGGCCCCCGTGCCCGGCGAAACCTTGGCCCAAAACGGGCAAAAGTGACAATGCTGGCCGGGGTGGCAAGCAAGCAGCGCATGCAGGATCCCCCCTCCGACAACCCAAAGGCTTCCCTGGCACGCCACGGCTTGGTTGCCAAAAAGAGTTTCGGTCAGAATTTTCTCGCGGACCCACACCTGGCCGCGAAGATCGCTGCCCTATGCACCGCAGGCAAGGCCACGACCGTAGTCGAGCTGGGCGCGGGCCTGGGCGCTTTGACACGCCCTCTTCTTGCGGGGGCTGAGCACGTCATCGCCGTAGAGCGAGATCGCGAGCTGGTCCCAGTGCTCAGCTCGGAGTTTGCCGCGGAAGTCGAGGTGGGCAAGCTCCGAATTCTGGAAGCGGATGCCAAGGCAGTAGACCTGGCAGCTCTGTTCGAGCAGCTCCCCCGGCCCCACGTGTTGTGCGGCAACCTGCCTTACCAACTCACCGGGCCGCTACTGGAGTTGTCCGTGCGCGCCGCCCATGTCATCGATCGCGTCGTCTTCTTGGTTCAACTCGAGGTAGCCGAGCGCATCTGCGCCACGCCTGGCTCCAAGGCGTACGGTGGTTTGACGGTCTTCGTGAGCGCCCAATACGCGGTGCGCCGTGCCTTCGTGATCAAACGCGGCGCGTTCTACCCGCAGCCGGGAGTCGACTCCGCGGTGGTCGTATTCGAGGCTCTGCGTCCGCCTCGGGCACGAGAGACCAAGGCTTTTCGCAATCTGGTCACGGCGGCCTTCGCGAAGCGACGCAAGACCCTCAAGAACGCATGGCATGGCGTGCACGGCCTGAGCGCTGAAGCGATCGCTGCCGCTGCCGAGCGCGCTGGCATTGCCTTGACGGACCGAGGTGAAACCCTCTCCGTCGAAGACTTCGACCGCATGGCTCAGGAGATCGTGACATGAAGCTGCATTGGTTGGGACTGGCTCTCGTGGCGGCCAGCGCCTCACTATCCTGTGGAAAAGCGGAACCGAAGGGTCTGATCGAGAGTGCAGAACTCGGAGTGTTTTTCGGCGGGGAGGTGCAGGAGCGCGACGAGCTGCCGCTGATGCTCGACCGCGCCAAGCAGACCCAGGGGTTTCGAATTCGTTTCTCGCAGCCCCTGACTCACCCGGTGAGCGTGAAATGGGAAATCGACATGCCAGGAAAGGGCCGCCGGGTGCGAGACACGTCCGGGCGTCGCGGATACGGGCGCCTGGTGCGGCTGTCAGAAGCACGAGCTCGGGCGGGCCTTTCGGTCTTTGACCAGGAAATCCGCTTCGTACCCCAAGACTCCCCGGGAACCTGGAACGTACGAGTTCGAGTGGACGAGGTTTTGGCTCTGGATCGCAGCATCTGGGTCTACAGCCCATCCCGGCGACTCCGGGACCAGCGCGCCGAGCGAAAGCGCATCGACCAAGAACGCACTGCTGAGCTGGTACCCGACAAGCCATGAATCCGCGATCTCCCAAGGCCTCGACGCCTGGTGTAACGTCGCGCTCATGAGTTCTGGCCCAGTCCGTAAACGCACTCCCCGCGGAGCGGCACGGCTGAGCTGCGCACCGCTGTTGGCTGCACTCGGTGCGTGTGCGCCGCGAGTGAGCGACACGCCGCCGCAGGTGGCGCCCAAACCCGTGAGCGTAGCGGCGTCGGCGGATGCCCCCTGGCGCACCGCCGCGGCGGAGCGAAGAACCGACAAGCAGGCCAAACAAAGCCGGGCCGTGGTGATCCGCGGAGCCAGGCTATTGCTCGGCAATGGCAAGGAGATCCCTCGAGGCCACATCGCCTTCGAGGGCGGACGCATTGCGTCGGTGGGTTCCGGCGCAGGTCCAAGTCCCGAAGGTGCGGAAGTCATCGATGCTGATGGCAAGTTCGTCACACCTGGACTGATCGACACTCACTCCCACATGGGTGTCTACTCCCTGCCGCACTTGAGAGCCCACTCCGACGGCAATGAAGCCACGGCGCCGGTCACAGCCGAGGTCCGCGCCATCGACGCCTTCTGGCCTCAAGATCCAGCGATCGCGCGAGCGGTGGCCGGTGGCGTCACGACCATTCAAGTACTCCCGGGTTCCACAAACTTGGTCGGCGGTCGCTCGGTGACCCTGAAGCTTCGCCGCGGGCTGAGCGCCCGCGACATGCTATTCCAAGGCGCGCCGTCGGGGCTAAAGATGGCTTGCGGAGAGAATCCTAAGCGGGTGTATGGGGGTCGCAAGTCAGCCCCGAGCACCCGAATGGGCAACCTCGCGGGCCAGCGCGCCGCGTTTCATGCCGCGCGGCGCTTGATCGAGGAGTGGGATCAGTTTCGCGAAGAAGACGCCCAGTCCCGCAAGAAGGACGCTGAAGCCAAAGCCAAGGCCAACGCCGAAAAGGAACAGAAGCGCTTGCGCCAGAAATGGTGCGAGCGCGTGCGCAGCCACGGCAACCAGAAGCGGTGCGCAGCTTGGCAGCGACAATGGTCTGAAGCGGAAGACGAGTCGTCAGAGCCCAAAGTGCCCAAGCTGCCGCCGGCGCGAGATCTGGCCAAGGAGACCCTAGCGGCAGCCCTCGAAGGACGCATTCTGGTCCATGTGCACTGTTATCGCGCCGACGACATGGCTCGTATCTTGGCGCTGGCGGATGAAGTCGGGCTTCGAGTCCGCTCCTTCCACCATGCACTGGAGGCGTACAAGATCCGCACGGAACTCGCGCGCCGAAAGATCGCTGTGAGCACTTGGGCTGACTGGTGGGGCTTCAAGGTCGAAGCCTACGACGGCATTCCGGAGAACATCGCTCTGCTGGCAGCGGGCGGCGCCATGCCGGTGGTGCACTCGGACTCCGTCGAGGGCATCCAGCGGTTGAACCAAGAGGCCGCCAAGGCGATGTGGGCGGGCAGGCACGCGGGGATCGCGCTATCGCCGGCTCAGGCCCTGACCTGGATCACCAAGAACCCGGCCTGGGCCCTGGGCGTACTGGACCGCGTCGGAACCCTGGAGACCGGCAAAGACGCGGACGTCGTGATCTGGAACCGCGATCCAATGAGCGTCTACAGCCAGACCGAGCGCGTCTTCATCGATGGCGTCCTGCGCTACAAGCGGGGTGCGCCCCCGGATGGTGATTTCGAGGTGTGGCGATGAAGATGTCGCGCCGACAGGCGCTGTCGGCCATGGCGGCGACCTGGCTTGCCGCCAAACAGGCCAGCGCCAAGACGCCCCTGCGCGCGGTCACCGGAGCGCGCTTGCTCACGCCGGGCCAGGCGCCCCTGGACAAGATCACCGTGGGTATCCAAGGCGGACGCATCACAGCGGTAAGCACCGGCGCCGCCAAAGCGGGCAATGACGTCTTGGACGCCAAAGGCATGACCCTGACCGCCGGACTGATCGATCCCCTGACCTACCTCGGGCTGATCGACATCGGACTCGAGCAATCCACCAATCGTCTGACTCACAAGAGCAAGGAGCCAATTCGAGCCGCCTTTCGGGCCGCCGATGGTTACAACGCGTCCAGCTCAGCAGTGGCGGTCACTCGCCTGGGCGGCGTGACGTCCGTCGGCGTCGTTCCTCAGGGTGGGCTGGTTTCGGGCCAGAGCGCTTGGGTCGATCTGCTGCCGCCTGGGCACAGCAAACCCTTCGTCGACGAAAGCCTGGCCCTTCACGTCAAACTCAGTACCGCCCATCTCGATGGCGTGCCCATGGGCCGCGGCAGCGCGTTGCTACGCCTCCGTGAGTTTTTGGAAGACGCGCGTGCCTACGCAAAGAATCCAGCCGACTACGCCAAGAACCGTATGCGCAAGCTGGCAGCAAGTCGCCTAGATCTGGAAGCTGGCAAGGCAGCCCTCGCCGGCAAGTTGCGCTTGGTCGTACACGCCGACTCCGCCGGCGACATCGCTCGAGTGGTCGAGCTCGCCAAGCAAAGCTCCTTGAAGCTCATCATCGCCTCCGGGGCTGAGGCTTGGCGTCAGGCCAAGCTGCTCGCCGACGCGAAGGTGCCAGTCATTGTCGATCCGTTGAACAACTTGCCGGCGACCTTCGCTTCCCGGGGCGCCCGCGCCGACAACGCTAAGTTGCTGGCAGACGCCGGCGTCAAGATTGCCCTAAGCACCTTTGCGAGTCACAACGTGCGAAAGCTCCGACAGCTCGCCGGCAATGCCGTGCGAGCCGGCCTGTCTGCGGATCGGGCCTTGGAAGCCGTCACCCGCGCACCCGCAGAGATCTTCGGTCTAGACGCCACGGTCGGAAGTGTGAAAGCCGGCAAGACGGCCAATCTGGTGCTCTGGAGCGGCGACCCCTTCGAACTGTCGACCCGAGTCGTGGCCGTGATCATTCGCGGCCGCTCCCTGCCTTTGGTCAGCCGGCAGACCAAGCTGCTCGAACGCTATCGCTAGCTCACCCAGCCCTAGCCCGGATTAGTCACGAAGTTCAGAGCGAGGCGGCCGAGGCGGCTTCGGATGTGGTGGGCCCGCAGCTGGAGCGACGCAGGCGTATCGACAATACGTCGAGGAGCGTAGGCGAGGAAACCGCCGCAGACGATGTTGGATCGGCTGCCGCAGCAGAGCGCTCGTGAGCAGTCCGGGCTAGGGGCGTGTGCCCTCGAAGTGGTACTCGAGGGTGCCCGTCAGCTGAGTGCTCGGGGTATTGATCTCGAGGGCCAGGACCACATCGAAGGTCAACTTGTCGCCGTCGAACTTGGCGCTGCCTTTTCGGATCGTTCCGCTCATCCCGCCCTGCTCGGGCTCGAAGCAACTCTGACCTCGCTTGATCTCGAAAAGCTTCTTGGTCTTGTCCTTGACCACCGCTTCGAGAGTGCAGATGTCTTTACCGTTGGAACTGTCCACCGGAATGATGTTCACATTGCCGTCGGCGCGGTCCTCTACGCGAGTCTTGGCATTGGAGTCCGCTTCAGATCGATCCGGCAAGCCGCTGAGCTTGAACAGGGACGTATCTTCACCGACATACACGCCGGCGAAGACTGCTTTGGCCGCCGGCGCCTTGTCGGAAGTGTCCGTGCCGGCCTCGGCGGCCGCGGCCGCGGTCGCGGCCCCGGCATCTGAGCCCGCCCCAGGGTCAGCGCCTCCCGCCCCGGAAGCCGTCCCGCTCGCCGCGCCAGGAGCCTTCGGGCCGGCGGCGTCGGCGCCAGCATCGCCAGAAGCGAGCGCGGCTTCTCGCTCCGCTTCGCGCTTCTCGCGCTCCACGGCTTCTGCCTTGGCCAAGGGCCCAAGCCCCAGCGGCGCAGTACTCGGAAGTGGACCCGCGCAGCTTTGCGCGATCAGCAGGGAAACGGAGATACCGACCAGGCAGGCGCCGGCGCCACCCTGGCCAACGCGCCCATCCCCCGACCGGCTCATCACTTCTTGTCTGCGTCGCGCTCGGCGAGCTTGTCGTCGACTTCGGCCTCTTCGTCCACGATGGCCTCCGCGAGGTGCAGCCCCTCTTCGACGAAGGTTTCGGTGGGCGCAAGACCGAGCTCGGCACCACGCACGGTGGGCGGCGGGGGATCGCCATACAGCACGAGCTGAGTCGCAGCCCAGACTTCTCGGGCGACCAGCTCGGCGTATTCCACGCTCTCGGGATCACCGTCGAACTTGTCGAGTTCCTCGTCCGCTTCTTTGAGATTCAGCCGCGCCCGAACCGGGTCGACGTCCTCCTTCTTGATGAAGCGATCCGTGAGCAGCACCGCATGGTCGTCCATGATCTCCACAAAGCCGGACCCCACGGCGACCCGCTCTTCGTCCCCGCCGGCATGGTGGTAGGTCACGATACCGGTTTTCAGCGCCGCTAGCAGCGGGCGGTGCCCAGGCAGCACGCCGAACTCACCTTTCACGCTGGGCGCAGTCAGGTCGTGAACGTGCTCGGTGAGCGCCACGCCCTCGGGGGTGACGACCTCGAGAAGGATCTCCGGTGCGGTCATGATTGCCTCAGGAAGCGTCCTTCAACGCCTGCGCCTTGGCCTTCGCCTCCTCGACACCACCAACCAGGTAGAAAGCCTGCTCGGGCAGGTCATCCAGCTCCCCAGACAGGATCTCCTTGAAACCCTCGATGGTGTCCTTCAGCGAAACGTACTTGCCGGTCAGACCGGTAAACTGCGCCGCCACGAAGAAGGGCTGGGATAGGAAGCGCTGAATGCGTCGAGCGCGGGCCACGGTCATCTTGTCGTCTTCGGACAGTTCGTCCATGCCTAGAATCGCGATGATGTCCTGCAGGTCCTTGTACTTCTGCAGGGTTGCCTGCACCTGGCGAGCGACCGCGTAGTGCTCTTCACCGACGATCTGCGGGTCGAGCATGGTGCTGGTGGAGTCCAGGGGATCGACCGCGGGGTAAATACCCAGTTCCGCAATGCTGCGGCTGAGCACCGTGGTCGCATCCAAGTGGGCAAACGCCGTCGCGGGTGCGGGGTCCGTGAGGTCATCCGCCGGCACATAAATGGCTTGCACGCTCGTGATCGAGCCCTTGTTCGTGGACGTGATGCGCTCTTGGAGTGCGCCCATTTCCGTGGACAGCGTCGGCTGATAGCCCACGGCGCTGGGCATGCGGCCCAAGAGCGCACTCACCTCGGAGCCAGCCTGGGTGAAACGGAAGATGTTGTCGACGAAGAGCAGCACGTCCTGGCCCTGCTCATCGCGGAAGTACTCCGCCGCCGTGAGCGCCGACAGCGCCACGCGGGCACGAGCGCCGGGGGGCTCGTTCATCTGCCCGAAAACCAGGGCCGTCTTGCTGAGCACGGGCTCGCCGGTTTCGAGCTTCGACTCCTGCATCTCCAAAAATAGGTCGTTGCCCTCGCGAGTACGCTCGCCGACGCCGGCGAAGCAACTCACACCGCCGTGGGCCTTGGCCACGTTGTTGATCAGCTCCTGAATCAGCACCGTTTTGCCAACACCGGCACCGCCGAACAGGCCAATCTTGCCGCCCTTTCGATAGGGGGCGAGCATGTCGATGACCTTGATGCCCGTTTCGAAGATTTCAACCGTGGTGCTCTGGTCGACGAACTTCGGAGCGGGCCGGTGAATCGGCCAGCGCTGCTTGGCATTGACGGGCCCCTTTTCGTCCACGGGCTTGCCGGCAACGTTCAAGATCCGGCCTAGCACTTCGGGGCCAACGGGCATCCTGATCGGGCTGCCCGTGTCGAGGACCTCTTCACCGCGAACCAAGCCTTCCGTGGCGTCCATGGCGATGGTGCGCACCACACTTTCCCCCAGATGCTGCGCAACCTCGAGCACGAGATTGTTCTTCTCCCCCGAGATGTTGGCGTTGCTGGCGGTGAGCGCGTTCAGGATCTTCGGGAGCTTGCCGTGGGGAAACTCCACGTCCACGACCGGCCCGATTACCTGGTTGATCTTGCCCTTGACGCCCTGAATGCTGTCCATGAGTGCGGTTCCTCTGGGGGTAAGCGCCGACCGAGCCCGGACGGCAGTTGTCGCGCCCGCGTGTACCACGCCACCCAGGCGCTGCCAACGCCAACTTTAGTTCCGCAATTTCAGGTACTTAGCGCCTCACGCCCAGGCTCAAAATGCGGCTGATCGGCGATTTGGCCCTCGAAGCCCAATGCGTAGTCCCCCAGGTGGAATCGCCGAGTGCGCCACCAAAACTCGAAGGTGTAACCCGGCCACAGGGTCGTGTTCTTGCCACTGGGCGTTTGGTACCAGCTCTTGCAGCCGCTGGCCCACACGGACTTGTCCAGCCGCGCGTGAAGCCGCCGGTTGTAGTCCGCCTGCACCTCGGGCCGAAGATCGACGCTGGCAATGCCCTGCTGTCTCATCTGCTCGAGGCAATCCAAAATGTAGCTGATCTGGGATTCGATCATGAACACCATCGAGCTGTGACCGAGCCCGGTGTTGGGACCAGCGATCATGAACAGGTTCGGAAATCCGCTGACCGTCGAGCCGAGGTAGGCCTCCGCGCCGCCCTGCCACGCCACGCTCAACTGACGGCCACCCCTCCCACGCACGACGAAAGGCGCCATGGCCTCGGCAGCGTTGAAACCCGTTGCCAGCACCAGCACATCGAACTCATGAAGCTTGCGGGAGCGGGTCACGATCCCCCGCGCCTCGATTCGGTCGATGGGGTCCGTCACCAGCTGTACGTTCGATCGCTGCAGCGTCGGGTAATAGTCGTTCGAAAGCAGCACTCGCTTGCAGCCGATGGTGTAGTCGGGGGTCAACTGCCGCCGCAGTTCGGGATCCGGTACGCTCCTCTTCAGAAACGCGCGCGCCACGGCCTCGGCGATTTGAAGGACGCGCTTGTCCCCCACGAAGCCCAGCGCCAAGAGCTCCCGCTTCAGATAGATGATCTTGCGCGCTAGCTGCTGCGTCGCAGGTATGCGGCGGAATAGCGCTTGCTCCCAGCCGCGAATGTTGCGATCCCTGCGCGGCAGAATCCAGGGCGGCGTGCGCTGAAAAACACTGAGCTGGGCCGCCGCGGGCGCTAGCTCTGGCACGATCTGAATCGCGCTGGCGCCGGTACCGATCACGCCGACGCGCTTGTCGGCAAAGTCGTAGTCATCCAGCCACTGGGCCGAATGAATGGTCGCGCCCGCGAAGCTGTCCAAACCGTCGATTTCCGGCTTGCTCGGGCGGCTCAGCAGGCCGGTGCCCGACACGATCACGGAAGCGTCGTAGCGGTCGCCAGATTCGGTCTCGACCAACCAGCGCTGAGAGTCCTCGTCGAAGATTGCACAACTCACTCGAGAGTCGAGGCGCACGTAGGGTCGCAGGCCGTAGGCGTCGAGGCACTCGTAGGTGTACTCCAGGATTTCGGACTGAGGCGCGAACATACGCGACCAGTTGGGCTTGGGCCGAAACGAAAAGGAGTACAAATGCGACTCCACATCACAGGCCGCGCCTGGGTAGTGGTTGTCTCGCCAAGTTCCCCCGACTTCCGAAGCCGCTTCGAGCAAGACAAAATCGTCAAAGCCCGCCTGCTTCAAACGGATCGCCGTACCCAACCCCGCAAAGCCCGTGCCCACGATCAACACGTGGGTCTTGTCCGGGTGCGCTTTTTCAGCCATGCGCGCAGTCTACACCTTGCACCCGGCCCCTGGCAGTCACGCCCCAAGGCGACCATGCTCAGCCGAAAAGGCGCATCTGCCCGCCGGCGTCCGTGGGGCGTCGAAAGGTTCTCGGCCGAGAATCGCCAGGCTCGTCGGGCAATAGCCCCAAGCGCCTGGCCGCCTGTCGAAACAGCTCACCTACGCTATCCGCGTAGCGACCTTGGCCCCGCATACGCGTGAAGAACTCCCCCTCGTGGAGCTTGCCGTCGCGCACCTCGCGGGTACGCGCGAGTACCTTTTCCTTGGCCAACGGCAAGTGCTGCTCCAGCCTCTGCTGGAACACATCCTTCACCCCGTGCGGGAGGCGCAACATGGTGTAACAAGCCCGCGCTGCTCCGGCGCCCGCCGCCCGCTCCAGAATCGCTGGCATGTCCCGATCCGATAGTCCGGGGATGATTGGAGCCACCATCACCGTCACTTCGATGCCGCGTTCAGCCAGGCGACGGATCGTCTCGATGCGTCGCTTGGGCGTCGGCACGTAGGGCTCCATGGCCCGAGCCACGGCTTCGTCCCAAAACGGAATGCTGATGGCAACGCTCAGGGATGACGTGTCGTCCAGGCATTCTAGCAGATCGAGATCCCGCTCGATCAGGGCGCTCTTCGTGATGATGCCCACCGGGTTGCGGTATTCCGCCATCACTTCCAAACAGCCGCGAGTGAGCTGATGCTCGAGCTCGAGCGGTTGGTAGCAATCCGTGTTGCCGCTGAGCACGACAAGTTCGCCCTGCCACGACTTCTTCTCGAACTTTGCGCGCAGGAGTGCTGGAGCCCGTGGCTTGACGACGATACGGCGCTCGAAATCCGCCCCAATCCCAAACCCCCAATACTCATGGCTGGGGCGCGCATAGCAGTAGGCGCAGCCATGCACGCAGCCGCGGTAGGGGTTGAGGCTGTAGCGAAACGCGAGATCCGGACTGCTGTTTTCACTCAGCACGCTCTCGCTCTCGTCCTCGTAGATGGTCAAATCCCGAGGCGGCGGCGTCCCAAAGTACTCCACGTGTTGGGCAGAAAAGCGCTTGAGCGGGTTTTCGTCAGGCAGCTGGCGCACCCGCGGAAGATACTGAACACAGGCTCAGTTATCAAGCCCGCGTGGCTCCGGCGCTGGCGCGCCTTTCGTCAACGCGCAGCGAGGGCTAGCAGCGCTTCCGTCGCGGCTCGCTCCGCGGCTTCCAACGCACCCTCCATGTAGCCGCAGTACTCACGGGCGAACTCGGTTCCCGCAAAGCTGATCCGCCCGGCCCGGCTACGCAGAGCGCCGCCATTGAGAGACAGGACCCCGGGCTGCGGCGACGCTACGGGGCATCCCCCCGTCCACTCCTCCTGAGACCAGTCGTGTTCGATGTAGTCGACGACGCTGGCGGCGTCGGGCCCGAACATCCGACACAATTCGGCGATGGCCACAGAGCGCCGGCGCGCCTCGGGCAGCAGCGCGAAGTCCCGAGCGGGCTGACCGACGACAAATCCGAGCAGTGCCGGCTGCGCCTCGCGGTCGCTGTTGTCGAACACCACGGCGAAGGGCGGCGCGTCGCTGACCGCTTCGCCAGACAATCCCCGCTCCCGCCAGAACGCGCGCTCGTAGGTGACCAACACCTTGATCGTCGACCCCATCGGCGAACGGCGCAAGGCGTGGCGCTTGTCGGCAGGCAGCGCGGGTTCGAAGGCAATGCGATCGACGAGGTTGGGCGGGATCGCGACGATCAGGTGGCGCGCCGTCAGCTCTCCCTTGGCATGCTCGACTCTGAGCCCGGCCTCCTCGTGTCGCACCGACGACACGGGCACCGAAAGCTGCACGTCGTCCAGCCCCTTCGCCAATTCAGTCGCCAAGCGCTGCGCCCCACCGACGATTCGATCTTGTTGTGCGCCTCCGGAAACGCTCACCAAGTTCATCAACCCGCCGCCACCGTTCACGTAGGATAGAAACTGCAGCATGGACAGCTCAGCCGCTTCGGCGCCAAATACCGTGCGCACAGCGGCATCGAAGGACGCGCGAGAGCCTGGGCGCTGCAGGCTGTCGCCAATCGCCGCCTCCACGCTAATGCCATCGAGCCGTCGCGCGTCGCGGTGCTTCCACGGTGTACTTGGGCTGACCTTCTTTCGCATGCGCTCCACTTGCCGCAGCGCGCCGTGCAGCTCGATAAGTTCCAAGGGCCCCAGCTTGGGGATCGTCCCCGAATACTTCTTGAGCTCGCCCCGCACGCTGATCAGCTTCCGCCCGGTGTCGAAGGTGGCGAAGGTCGCAAGCCCAGCGTCGGCGATCAGCTGATTCACCCGGCGCTGCCCACTGACCACCCAAGTCGAACACTCCCTGTCCCACGCTCTGGGACAGCAGCCGCCCGCCAACTCGGTCCCGGGCCTCGAGCACGACCACGGAAAGGCCTGCGCGCGTCAGCCGGGAGGCTGCCGACAGGCCCGAGAGCCCTGCACCAATCACCACTACATCTGCCTCAGCCATGGCGGGCCGGATTGTGGCACGAAGTCGGCAGCGCCCTGCCCTCTTTACGCGTGACCGAAGAAGCGGCACGACTCTAGTCATGCCGCAAGGGGTGGATTTCTATTTCGACTTCATCTCGCCCTACGCCTACCTGGCGTGGTGCGAACTGCGCCGCAAAGATCCGGGCTTCACGGTCGTGCCCCGCCCGATCCTCTTTGCCGGCCTGCTCGATCACCATGGGCAGCTCGGCCCGGCGGAGATCGGTCCCAAGCGCCGCTTCGTATTCCAAGACGTCACGCGCCGTGCCGTGGACGCTGGCGTGGCCATGCGCCCACCGGTGGTGCATCCCTTCAATCCGCTGGCAGCACTGCGTGTCAGTCTGGCCGTGGTCGCCGGAGAGGCGCAGCTGGAAGTGATCGATGCCCTATTCAGCGCCACCTGGATGCACGCGGCGCCCGTAGACAGTGTAGAAGCCGTCGCTCGGGTCTTGGACGAAGCGGGTTTCGACGGCGAGGCGCTGACCGCGCGCACTCAGGAGGGCGAGGTCAAAGCCGCGCTGCGCTCGGAGACCGAAGCTGCGATTGAGCGCGGCGTATTCGGCGTACCCACCTTCACCGTGGGGCCGGACTTGTTTTGGGGCAGCGACCAATTGGCCTACGTGAAGCGGGCACTCGAAGGACGCGACCCGGTTGCGAAGCTCACGCGAACGCCGACGCCACCGCCCGGTGCGATCCGTCCGAAATCGCGACGCGACTGAGCTAGCTGGCGTTGGTCTTGGTTGGGGTCGTGGCGCTCAACGCGCAACCCACTGCCCCTTTGCCACCCGCCGCCGGCGTCTGTATCCTTGGGTCCGTGCCGGGTGAGCGCACTTCCCCACCGCGGTGTGACCAATGAATTCGCTCCCGGCATCCCTCGGCCTACTCCTTCTGCTCACCGGCTGTGGCGATGATGGCGGCTCTCGGCCGTCCGTTGGGCCGGGCAGCGGTGGTAGCGGCGTCGGCGGTAGCGGCGGCGGCGGGGCCGGCGGCACGGGTGGCGGTCCCGGCGGAGTGTGTCCAACCGGATCGGAGCGCACTGCCTGGTCCAAGGCCGCAGGCACGTATTCGCTGCGAGCCACGGCGATAGGGGCCAAGGCGAAGGATCTCTGGACTGCCGGTAGCGCCTACGAGGTCGTCGTGGACGACGAGCACTGCAACATCAGCTTCCAGACTGACGGTGATCCCGAGAATTGCGATTGGACCGGCGCACCGTGGAACTTCGTCCTGGAGAGTGCGCAGGGCACCAAGCTGACGTTTCACATCCAGAACGCCCTGGAGCAGAGCAAGTCCAGCAAGAATGGTTGCGAGCTGAGCTACCACACCGATCTCGGATCGGTCGGCTCGACTCTCTTCTTCCTCCCCGCAACCAGTACCCCAACGGCGTTCACCGGCCTGTAGGCTGAAACGCCGAGCTGCGCGATTCGACTAGGTCACCCAGCGCGCCAAGCGACACTCCAGGGCGCCGTTGTACAGCGCGTGGCTCGTGGCGAATGCGGGGACGCGCATTTCCGAGTTCGGCCCGAGCAAGAGCGCAATGCGATGGCCCGGCGCGAGCGCCGCCAGCGCTGCTTCCATGCCGCGCCATAGCTCGGGCTCCACGGCGAGGCGCTCACCGTAGGGCGTGTTGCTGCACAACGTGCCCGGTGGCGTCGTGCCGGAAAACCCCGCTACCTTCATGACACCAAAGCGCGCGCGCGCATCCGCAGCCGTCGCATGCTCCCGAGCCGCCTCGATCACGTGCGGATCGGCATCGAAGCCGCGCACCTCGGGTCCCTCGGCGCGGATCTGCGCACGCGCCTTTGCCTTGAGGCGGTCGAAGTCCTTGGCGAAGCGGCGTTCGTGCGACAGCCAACGCTGAAAACCGAAGCGCCGGCGCGACAAGCCCGGCGCGACATCCCGCGCCCAGAGATCAGCTTCGACGCACAAGGTGCCCACGCCGCACATCACGTCCACGAAGGGCGTCTTGCGATCCCAGCCGCTCAAACGCACCATCGCCGCCGCCACATTCTCTTTGATTGGCGCTGCACCCGTCGCCCTCCGAGCGCCGCGGCGATGCAACGACTCCCCAGCGAGATCCAATGACAGCGTCGCGCGCCCACGATGTAGCCGCACGAAGATGGACGCGTCCGGATCCTCTCGATCCACATTGGGCCGCGCTCCCGTGTTGTCCCGCAGTCGGTCCACGATGGCGTCCTTGGTGCGTTGCGCCACGAAGTTCGTATGCTCGAGCCCCGGCGCCGTGCCCACCGCACGCACCGCCAGGGTGCGCGACGCGTCGATGTGCGCTTCCCATTCCAGCTCGCGCACGGCAGCGTACAAGTCCGCCTCACCCCTGACCCTAAACTCCTCCAAGGTCCACAACACCCGCCCCGCGATTCGGCTGTGCAAACACACGCGGTAGGCATCCGCAAAGCGTCCCGCAAACTCGACGCCACCCGGGCGCTGCCGCGCACGTGGGGCGGACAGTTCGCTCAGCTCCTGGAACAGGACCGTCTCGGTTCCCTTCGGAGCCGTGGCAAAAAAACGCACGGCGCAGATTGTGGCATGCTCCGCGGACAGGACGATACAGATGGCTGAGTTCCAACACCAAGAGCTGCTCCCCCTCGGACCGGACACCTCGCCCTACCGCAAGCTTTCCGGCGCCGACGTTAGCGCACTCGAAGCTGCGGGCAAGACGTTTCTGTCCGTCGAAGCCAGCGCGCTGACCGTGACGCTTGGAAGGTCAAGCCTTGTTTAAAGAAGTGCCTTACCGCCGTGGACTGTGATGCTTGGTGCGCCGCATCCATCACCACCCGTGCAGAGTGCCTGAATCAGCAGGGCGGCTGACTCGAGCGACAGCGTCAGGGCGACAGCTTGGCCACAAAAGCGTGGTTGTCGTTCAATTTGTCGTGGAAACCGACCGCCAACACGTTCTTCTTCAGGTCCACCGCCAGGCTCTCGACATCATCTAGGTCCACTGTGTTCTGTAGCTGCTGAGTCCAGAGCACATTGCCCGTGGCGGGATCGAGCTTGGTCACGAAGGAGGCTTTCGTAGCGTCCCGGCCCCCTGCGTACAATCCACCGCCGCCCAGCACGATGGTCTTCACTTGGCTGGTTGCGGCAAGCTGAGTCGCCCACAGAATCGTACCCGAGGCATCGAACTTGACCACATAGTTGGCTCCGCCGACCAGCGGCTGACAGCCCAGCTGCTTGCTTGATTGACCCACGGCGTAGATCTCGCCCTTGACGTAGTGGACAGCAATGTCGATGAAGAAGTCTGTGCCGCCGCCGCCCATCTGCTTGCCCCACAGCACCTTGCCAGAACCGTCCAGCTTGGCCAGGTAAGCGTCCCAGCCGCCTTGATTCGGGCCAAAGAAGTCACCCTGGGTGTAGCCCGCAATGTAGATGCCTCCGACGACGTCAGTGGCGACCGTGTAGGCCTGGTCGTTCTTGCTGGTTCCGTATTGCTTGGTCCAGACTTCCGTACCCGCCTTGTCGATCACGCGCACCAGCGCATCACTTCCCCCGAGGGCGCCGGCGTCCGACGTGCCGCCGTCCACGGATAGCAGCGAACCCAGAGTCCGCCCCACTGCGATAATCCTTTCGCTCTGGTCCGTGGCCAGATCCAAGACGTAGTCGTCCTCGACGCTGCCAAACTGATGGGTCCACTCGACAGTGGGGGCGCTGACGCCGTCCGCAAGCTTTCGCACGAAGCCATCGAACTTGCCTTTGTAGGGGCCGCCAAAAGCCCCAGCGGTGACGCCGCCGACCACCAGCTTCCCTTTGACATCGACGACCGTCGCATAGGCCGCATCGGTGCTGGACGAACCGAACTGGTGGGTCCACAGGTGGCCACCGGTCGGCGACACCTTGCGAAGATAGGCATCCGAGTAGAGCCCCGTAAAGGGCTTGCCCAGATCCCCGGACGTGTTGCCAGATATGAAGACGTTGTCCGAAGCATCCGTCGCCACGCCCAGGGCGCGATCGTTCTTGGGAGTACCGAACGGGTTGTTCCACTGCACCCCGGTGCCACCCGTGCCGATCTGAACACAACCCGCGTCGACGCCAGCGCCGCCCCCCGTGCCGCCCGCACCACCGGTCGTGGCGCCTCCAGTGCCGCCCGCGCTCGCGTCCACGCCACCCGTGCCTGCGCTCGCGTCGACCCCGCCACCTGTTCCTCCGGTATTCGAGCCGCCAGTGTTCGAGCCGCCGGTATTCGAGCCGCCGGTGTTCGAACCGCCGGTGGCATTGCCGCCCGTGCTGGAGCCGCCGGTTCCCGCCCCGCCACCCCCGCCGGAATCGTCCTCGCCGCAAGCAGCCAAGAGTGCGAGTCCGATCCCCAAGACATGCCAGGTCTTCATGAGAGAAAGGTATCGGATCGACGATCGCTTGCATAGGGATTTACCTTCGCTGCGGGCAGGGCATCGGGACGGACCCGTTTTGCGTGGACCGTGTCAACGCACACGTACCGCGTGGCTACATGGACAGCCGCGACCCCGCGAGAACCGTGGCGCGCGCCGTGAGTGGGTGTGCACGCGAGCCTGTCGCGAAGCGCAGCGGGTTCGGGTGCTCGAGCGGTTGCTGGCGGGCGGCTGTTGAGCGGTCCGTGCTAGGTTTGATGTCGATGGCCACAAGGCGTTGCCGAGTTGGGATGCTGGTCGGCCTGACCGTGGCTTGCGCACCGGCTCAGCCGCAGCCGTCACAGCCAGCGCCCCGGCCGACTGTGGAGTTGGCGCCGCCCATGGCGCCGAGTGAGCATCAGCCGGCCCCCTCGCCGCCTCCCACGACGGCTCCGGCCCCCCACGACACGGTGCTGTTCGACTACCAGCAAGGCGGCAACGCTGTCGGTTTCGTCTCGCCCACTACAATCCTCTTTCGGCGCGCGACGCATGGCCCACCGCCGTGCCGCACACAGCTGCGTGGCGGCGGAAACATGTGGTCGGGAGCGGACGTCGAGAGCGCGTTCCGAAACTCAGAAGTGTCTTTCGCACTGGAGCACACCAACAAGTACCAAGGCGAAGGTGCCGGAGCGAAGTTGACTGCTCCGGGATACCCCGGCTCGATCACGTGGGCGCCAACATGCTCCGCTTGCCCGGCCGAGCCGCCGGGTGTGAAGCATTTCCGTCGGGTCATGCAGACGGTCGTCAAAAACCGAAGCTCGGTCTGTCCGTAGCCGTGAAGAGCGCGGAGTCGCTACGCCGCTAGGAAGCGTCGGACTCCGACCGGCTCTGGCGCAAGAACGCGTGCACGCGGCGGACAAGCTGCTCCGGCGTGAACGGCTTACGGATCAACTCAGCGTCTGCAGCCGCTATTCCATGGCGGGCCAGAACGTCGTCCGTATACCCGGACATGTAGAGCACACTCACCTCGGGCATCTTCGCTCGCAGTTCGAGCACGAGTTCGGGACCGCTCATACCGGGCATGATCACATCCGAGAGGATCATGTCGCAGTTCCAATCCAGTCGCTCCGCTAGCTGGAGTGCTTCCCTTCCGCTTCGCGCTACAACAGCGCGATAGCCCTCGTGTTCGAGAGTACGCAGGATCAGCCGGGCCGCGGCAGCGTCGTCCTCCACAACGAGCACTCGCTCGCCTCGCGACCGCGTCGGCTCGGGACCGGTTGGCGCATGATCGCTAGGCTGCACCGCCTCCGGGGATTCCGGAAACAGGATCTCCACGGTGGTGCCGTGCCCTTCCCGACTCTGGAGTCGCACATCCCCACCACTCTGTTTCACGATGCCGTAGACGCTCGCCAATCCCAAGCCCGTACCGCGACCACGCTCCTTGGTCGTAAAGAAGGGCTCGAAAGCGCGGGCCACGACCTCAGAGCTCATTCCCGAGCCCGTATCCGAGAAAGTCAGCGCGATGCAGCGATCCCCCGGCTGGCTTCCAGTCACCGGTGACGCTCCGACGGGGCGCGCAGTTCGTATGGTCAGGACGCCACCTCTGGCCATCGCGTCCCGCGCGTTGGCAACCACGTTCAAGACGACCTGCTCCAGCTGTCCGGGATCGACCTTGATTGGGAGTGGACCCTCCGCGCATTGCACGACCACCTCGACATCCTCACCTATCAGACGACCGATCACGCCAGTGAGCCGAGTGACTAAGGCAGTCAGATCCAAGACGACGGGCTGGAGATCCTGCTTACGGCTAAACGCCAGCAGTTGCTCGGTCAATTTCACCGCGCGCTCCCCCGCCTTGAGGATCTCGTCGGCATCCCACACCAGCGCCGGACGGTCAATCAAGCGTGTCTTCAGCAGCCCCGCGTAGCCCAGAATCGTCAGCAAGATGTTGTTGAAATCATGGGCGATCCCGCCAGCCAGCTTGCCCACGGCTTCCATCTTTTGAGCGTGGCGCAACGCCTTCTCCAGCCGCTTGCGCTCGGTGATCTCTCGCCACACCGTATGAAGCAGGATCGTGTCCCCCGCGGGCACGGAGGTGAGCAGCACCTCTACGGGGAAGACCTCTCCGTCTGCTCGCTGATGCATCCACTCGAAACGGTGGCTGCCCTCGGCGAAGGCAATGGCCATCATCTCGTTCGCTTTTTCGAAGGACACCCGTCCGTCAGGCTGAAACTCGGGCGACAACTCCGACGGATGCGTCTGAAGTAGCTCTTCCTTGCTCGCGTAGCGCAACATTGTCACAGTCGCGTCGTTGCAATCGACGAAGGTGTCGCCGTCGATGATCAGGTTGGCGTCCGCAGAGCGCTCGAATAGCTCATGGTAGGAGGGAAACACTCGCGATTGCGCCCTCTCTAGCGGAGACTCCGCTTCACTCTCAGCCTCAGGTTTTTGCTTGCTCGAGGGCATCCCCCTTCGTCCTCATACAAACAGTAACTCCTGGCGACGCCGATTGGGAGTGCCACTGTCGGCGGAGCGAGGGGCTAGCTGACCCAGCGGGCCAAGCGGCATCCGCGAAACGCCCCGCGAACTCGACGCCTCCCGGGCGCTGACGTGCGCGCGGCGCCGACAGTTCGCTGAGCTCTTCGAACAGGACCGTCTCGGTTCCCTTCGGAGCCGTGGCAAAGAAACGCACGGCGCGGATTGTGGCATGCTCCGCGCCGAGGACGAACCCAATGGCCGAATTCCAACACCAAGAGCTGCTCCCCCTCGGACCGGACACCTCGCCCTACCGCAAGCTTTCCGACGCCGGCGTCAGTGAATTCGAAGCTGCGGGCAAGACGTTCCTGTCCGTCGAAGCCAGCGCGCTCACGGAGCTGACCCAGCACGCGATGCGGGAAATCGCTCACTTCCTGCGCCCAGCGCACTTGGCTCAGCTCAGCAACATCCTCGATGACGCCGAGGCCAGCCCCAACGACAAGTTCGTCGCGCTGGATCTGCTCAAGAATGCCAACATCGCCGCTGGCGGCGTACTGCCGATGTGCCAAGACACCGGCACCGCCATCGTGATGGGCAAGAAGGGCCAGCAGGTCATCACCAGCGGTGGAGACGAGGCTGCCATCGCGCGTGGGATCTACGACACCTATCAGAATAGCAACCTGCGCTACTCTCAACTCGCGCCGCTGGACATGTTCAAGGAAAAGAACACCGGCACCAACCTGCCTGCGCAGATCGAAATCTTTTCCACTGACGGCGACGCCTACAAGTTCTTGTTCATGGCCAAGGGTGGCGGCTCCGCGAACAAGAGTTACCTGTACCAAGAGACCAAAGCGCTCCTGAACCCTGAGAGCCTGGCGCGTTTCGTGGACGAGAAGATCCGCGGCCTGGGCACCGCGGCGTGTCCGCCCTATCACCTCGCCCTCGTGGTCGGCGGCACCAGCGCCGAGCACAACCTCAAGACCGCCAAACTCGCCTCAGCCCACTACCTCGATGCGATGCCCACCGAGGGCAACGCCCTGGGGCGTGGCTTTCGGGATCTCGAGCTAGAGAGTCAAGTGCTTGAAATCACGAGACAATCTGGCATTGGCGCGCAATTCGGCGGCAAGTACTTCTGCCACGACGTGCGCGTGATCCGCCTCCCGCGCCACGGCGCGTCCTGCCCCGTCGGCATCGCCGTGAGCTGCTCCGCCGATCGCCAAATGCTCGCCAAGATCACCAAAGATGGACTCTTCCTCGAACAGCTCGAGCACGATCCGGCGAAGTACCTGCCCGAAACCACCGACAAAGATCTCGAAGGCGACGTGGTGCGGATCGATCTCACTCGCCCCATGAGCGAGATCCGCGAAACCCTCAGCCGCTATCCCATCAAGACGCGGCTGTCTCTCACCGGCCCCCTCGTCGTGGCTCGAGACATCGCTCACGCCAAGATCAAAGAGCGCCTCGAGCGCGGCGAGGGCATGCCCGACTACCTCAAGAACCACGCCGTCTACTACGCCGGCCCCGCCAAGACCCCGAAGGGATTCGCCTCCGGCTCCTTCGGCCCCACTACCGCGGGACGCATGGACGCCTACGTCGACCTCTTCCAAGCAAACGGCGGCAGCCTGATCATGCTGGCCAAAGGCAACCGGTCTCCGGCGGTCACCGCCGCCTGCAACAAACACGGCGGCTTCTACCTGGGCTCCATCGGCGGCCCCGCCGCCCGCCTGGCCCAGGACTGCATCAAGAAAGTCGAAGTCCTCGAATACAAAGAGCTCGGCATGGAAGCCGTCTGGAAAATCGAAGTCGCCAACTTCCCCGCCTTCATCGTCGTCGACGACAAAGGCAACGACTTCTTCGCCCAATTCGCCGCGCCGGGGCATCTCAAAGTCGTGAAGTAGGGGGCGGCGTCGCTGTGCGTTGAACGGAATGCCGCGAAGCTGCGGCTCTTGGCGATAGCTGCCGTTGATTGGTTTGGGGTCGAGCACTGGGGCGGCGCGGGGCCACTATTCTCGACCCAGGCCACGGGTGGCGATCAGCGCACGATGGTTCGTCATCTCGCTGCACGGCGCTGGCGCACACAATGCAAGCTGACGCTGGTGCATGGCAGCGGCGACCACGGGCAGGTTGCATGCGGGCGCATCGGAAAACGTGCCGGTCCAAGCTACGGAATGCACGTTGCGCCACAGGTCACGAAATAGCAGTCGGCAAACGCCCTCGTCACGGCGGTCACCTGTCCCCCGGCGGCTGCACACTTCGCATAGCAGGCGTCCTTGGACGACACCCCACTCTGCAGTATGCAGACGAACGCGCACTCGTACTCCGAGGGTTCGCTTGGATCGGACGGAGTCAGACACGGCGTGCCCGGAGCGCACGCCTTGATTTCGGCGCAGCACTTCTGCTCGAGGCACACAGCACATTGATCGGTTAGGTCCTTGGCTTTGCAGGGATCCGGTCCATCTGTCCCGGCGTCACTGGGCGTCGCGCCGCCGCTGCCCGCTGCGCCACCCGTGGAACTCGCGCCGCTGCCGCCAGTTCCTGCAGCCGAGTGGCCACCCGTGGCAGCCACGCCGCCGCTGCTCGCGCCCGCACTTCCGCCAGCGTCGCTGCCGCCCGCACCTGCGCCCGACGGGGACGATGATTCTTCACTGCAGCCTGTCGTGCAGCATACCACTACGGCAAGTGTGAGCATCTCAGTGCGCATCTGATCCTCCGTCGCCCGCTGCCGGGCAGTCCTCCGGGCAATTGCAGCTGTCTTCAGGCGGCTCGCATTTTTGATTCCCACAGCGCAAGCACATGGGAAAGTGGTTCGGCCCGACGAGATAAAGTGCACCACACTGGCCATTCGCGAGGAGGTGATTGCAGCGGGGGACTGTGCCGGCGCAACATGCCGGTCCGACGGATCCGTGCGGTCCGCACGCGGGAACTCCACCGGTTGGTACGTTCGCGCAGCGCAACACACCGTTGCAGTCGGGCCACCGCAGGCAGCGACTGGTCGGGCAGTGCTCGAGCGGGATGAAATCGCAGGACGTGGGCCGACAGCCGTACTCCTGCACGAAGCTGCACTGCGGGTGTGCGCAATTGATCCCGGACTGCTGCCAGACCTGGTCGCAGTCCACCTGTGGGATCCCGCCTTCCCCGAGTGCGCCCGCTTCAACGACACCAGAGTTGGACCCGTCGCTCAGTGCCTGCCCGTCCCGAGGCACCAAGCCCGCATCGACGGCGCCAGAACCCGACGCGTCCTTCTGGGGTTGCGCACCCCCCGCTTCCGAAGCCGTTTCCCCTCCGGGCGTTTGAAGCGCACCTCCACACGCCATGAAGAACAGACCAAGGACAACACGTATGCGCATCAAGGCCCGCCGAAGACTCGCAAGCTTCGATCTTCACTGGCGATCCAAAGCCGGCCCCGTGCATCGATGGCCGGCGAGCCTGTGACTTTCTTGCCAGCGTTGGCGGACCAAATCACCGCGCCCCCACGCACTGCCACGACGGTGCCTTTCTCGGTCGCGACGTAGACCGCGCCGTCCGCGCCGGCGGCTGGCGAGGACGAGACCTTCGCGCCAACGGGGTAAGACCAGAGGAGCGTCCCAGCAGCAGACAGCGCCTCCAGCTGCCCTGACTGGCTCACGACTATCACCTCGCCGCTCGCCGCGAGTGCTGCTGAGGCCAGGACGCGCTCGTTCGTGGAGTAGGTCCAGTTCAGCATCCCGGCCGGGCTGACGGAGTACACGGTTCCACCTTCGTCTGCCATGTAGATGGTCCCATCCGCCGCGACTGCTGGCGTCACGCCAGTTTTCGCCGAAAGCTGCAGGCTCCACACCAGCGCACCTGTCTGCGACAGGCAAAGCAGTTTGCCGCTTTGGGTGGCGATCACGAAATGGTCGTCGGAAGTCATGGCCGCAGAGGACTCGACCCGGCTACCCGCCGGGTAGACCCATTGCGTCGTTCCCCCGCGTACCGCCAGGACCTGCTTGGAGGCCGTGCCGACGATGACCAGGCCACCCTGGGTGACCAGCGGCGAGGAAGCGCTGGCTTTACCGATGTCCACGCGCCAGTTCAAACCGCCCGCGGCGTTCAGCGAGTACAGTCCATCGTCGCTGGACGTGAAGTAGACGTTGCCAAAGCGATCCACCGCCGGGCTGCTCTCGACGCGTTTTCCAGTATCAAAGCTCCAGTGCAGAGCGCCAGCAGCATCGAACGCGTACAGCCGTCCGGAATCGTCACCAACGTGCCCGCGTCCATCAATCCCGATGGCGACGGAGCTGGATGACTTCTTTCCGAGGGTTCGCGACCAGAGCAGCTGCGAATTCTGGGGCCCGACGACCCCCGCGCTGCCGCGGCGGCTCTGCCCACCGCGGAACATGGACCAACCCGTCGCGCTGGCCTCACAGGCGTCACCCACGGTGTCGCTGTCTGCATCGGCCTGGCTGGGGTTGAAGACGAGGGGGCAATTGTCTTCGAGGTTGGCGATCCCATCCGCGTCCGCGTCGCGCAGTCCGAGAGGTAACGGCGTCTCGGGCTCGATGTTCAGGCGCACGCCGTCCAGGTAGTCGTAGCTGTTCTTGAAGTTGACGCTCAGATTGCTCCAGTCGTCGTAACCGGTCAGCAAGTCCGTGTTCGAGGTGTTACCGTTGATGTTGGTTGGAGACAGCAGGCCTTCCAAAGGAAAGAGGTTTGCGTTCCAGTTGATTGGAGCTGATGCGAGGGAGACCTGGAAGAGGCACCCCGGTTGCGCCGCGTTACACGGCACCCACTTCACCCATCCGGGCTGGCCGAACGCGTCGGTCGGAAACCCGGGCACGCCCGGGTTCTTGGACTCATTCAACGCCTTCTCGTCCAGCGTCGCCAACACGGAGCGCGAATAGTCGAGCCGACGATTTGTGGCTTGGTTGGTCTGATAAGAGTAGTTCATCACGCTGGGGTAGTTCGGCTTGTAGTTGAGGCTGAATGCCGTGCCTCCGTGCCACAGGCCCAAGGTGTGTCCCAACTCGTGCATGAATGTTCCCGCCGGCGCGTCGAAGAAATAGGCCAGTGGTTCGGTCGGAGCGCCCGGGAGAGACACCACGAAGTCGTTTCCACCCCTTTCCGCACACCCGGACAGCGACTGCCCACGCAACGCGTGCACCCAGAGATTGTATCTGAATACACTTTTCTTTGCCGCCAGCAAGTTCCCCGCATTGGTGGAAGACCGTTCCGCCGCGGTCCCGAAACGGGCCTTCTTGATCAGGTCGAAATCAGCGACCCCGGCAACCGGTGCTGAGGTGCAACCGCCATTTGCGGGCCCGCCGAAAGTGATCTCATTCCCGTGTGGTAGCTCTTCGTCAACCAAGACGTGAAGTTTCCTTGAGATTGGAAAGAGTTGAAGGATGTCATCCGCGGCGAAGAAGGTGGGCGCATTCGCAAATGCGGCCTGAACACTGCCAATCGGGTTGGTGAACTTCGCATCCCGCGGATCGTGAAGTTTCATGAAGTCGATTTCGACGTACACGTCCTGCGTGAAGACGCTGGGAGCCATGTTGGCCGGAAAGGTGTAGTCCAACGTCCCGTCCAAGTCCCAGTCGATGCCTCCTAGCACTTCCCAACAATCCAGGATGCCATCGAGATCTTGATCGCGATCCACGGTCGCGCAGAGGTTGGTGAAGCCCGTGCTAAAACCACCGGTAGTCGGATCGAGCAAGTTCTGCGTGTTGGTCGGATCGGCGCCGGCCGCGCCGCAAGTGCCGCTGGGCACGACGTATCCGTCGACGCGCGTGCCGTCCAAGGTTCGGGCCCACAGCAGCGTCTTCTCCTGGTCACGGTATGTGTACGGATCGCAGGCCGAGTCGCCGTACGTGTCCCCCACCGCTGTTGGTCTATCTGTGATTCCATTTGCGGCGACCGTGACAAACCGACTGCTCCCTGGCGGCGTCTGGATGAAGGCGTTTGCGCAGCTGACGATTTCGGTCGCGCCACTGACCGTGATGCCCCGCGAACGCGTGCCGACTATCACCCCACCGTTGGCGCGTGGACACTTCTCCAACGAAAATGGGGTCGTCGACGCGGGCGTGCCCGATTCTTTGTAGCGTCGGATTTCGTCGACTTTGGTTGTTGCAGAGCCCCCCGGTAAGTCAACAACCACGACGAATTCATCGCTTTCCGCGTCCCAGCCCAGGGCGGCCGGCATCCCACCGGTATTCGTGATCGAGATCAGCGGCTGGACTCGATCCGTCGCGGGAAATTGCGGGATGTCGCTCACGTCGATGCGCAAGATGCTGAACCCACCCCCGCCATCGTCGCGCAAGCCGATCATGTCGCCCCGATCCCCGCGCACGGCGAACGCCCGCCAGGGTCCGATTTCCCCGCCGGGGTTGGGGCTATTCAAGTCCACCGTCTTCACGACTGCGCCCGTCTTGGCGTTCAATAGCTTGACGCTGTTGGCCGGAGTCGAGCCCGTGCCTGGGCAATCCACTGCGATCAACGAGTCGACCCCAACCACACCGACGTGCAGGCCCGGCACGACGGCCATGGCTCGCGAAAAGGTCGTTGAGAAACTGCTCTGGCTTCCGCACACGGCCGGCACTGAAACGCTGGCGAACGCAGGTTGCTCCACTTCAACAGCGTCCGTCGTTCGAAGCGTTGGCTCGCTGTCCCTGTTCCCGCAGCCCACCGCGGCTACGCAAATGGACAAAGCTACCCCCCCCCTAAACCCTAGACGCAAGCGCGCCGAATCGGCTGTCCCCATGCTACCCAGAGTGCGCGCGTAGAGCAGAAGCGTCAACGCGCCCATCTCACTCTTGTGAGACCTTTGCATACATCCCCTGCACGCGCATCGCGTTCCGCGCGGCCCCGGCGCGCCGGGCGGGAACGCGAAGAACTGCCGATGACGGAAGTCATGACCCATCCAAAACAAACCAAACAACGGAAGCCGCGCCCGTGCTCGACGCCTGGAGCCACTTTCGGCCTCAAGACGCGCCGCGATTGCCGGCCGCCCACCACCCGAATTCGCAGATCCGAGTTCAACACGCGACACGGGCGACCTCGCAGCTGCGCGCTCAGAAGTGCCGCGATGTTCACGGCGATGGCGGAATGGTCCGGGGTCCCGCCGGCCATCGCCCAAACCTCACCGTTTAGGAACTCGTGCTTGACTGGGCTGAGTTGCTCGACTGGCGGAACGTGTAGCGCTGCCGGGCAAGCTGACTCACGCGCGAAGCGTAGCACGGGCGCGACACCGAGGACTGCCGTGGTGGGTGTTGGGTCGTAGCGTCGGGGCGCGGAGCGGCCCCACGGCGGAGTCGCTCCGATTGAAGCGCGGCTGCGTGCAGAGATTGCAGACCGGGGCGGACTTCCGGAAGCAATTGCGGGTCGCCGAGGCTCAAATCGCGAAGAAACGCGCGGCACGCACAATGCTTGCGCCCTGGTATGGGATACGTGCGTCCGAACGCCGCTCTTCTGCTCAGCGGGACCATCCTGGGTGCTGCGCTCCTCGGACCCAGCACGTCCCTGGCTTGGACACCGAAAACAGTGGCCTCGGATCCCCTGGTACGCATGCCTGGGACGCAGCCGGCGCAGGGGGTGGTGCTCGAGAACGCCAACAAGTGCCAGAACTGTCACGACGGCTACGACCCAAAGGTCGACATCGGCACCCATTGGCGTGGCTCGATGATGTCGCAGGCGATGCGGGATCCGATCTTCCTAGCGACCTTCGCCGTTGCGCTGCAAGACTCGATTTGGGCGTTAGGCAACCCGAACGCCGGTGATCTGTGTTTGCGCTGCCACACGCCACCTGGATGGCTGGGCGGGCGATCTGATCCACCCAACGGGACGGCCTTGGCTGGCGGCGACTTCGACGGCATCAGCTGCGACAGCTGTCACCGCCAGGTCAATCCCTTCTTCGAGCAGACCTTCGCAGGCATCCGCGAGGGCAACGACTGGCTCGGCTATTGGGACGAGACGAACTCGACCGCGCGGCCTTCCTCCACGGAAGCGCAGACGACGCGCTTAGCCGACCGAGTCGAGGTCAACCCGCTGGCGTTCTTCAATGGCAATGCGCTGTACAACAAGACCAGTTGGCTACCGATCATCGCAGCGTGGAATGAAAACGCTGGCGGACAATTCGTGTTCAGCGCCGTCAACGACAAGCGCGGCTCATTTGCGGACACAAACGAAAAACACGGACGCCTCTACAGTCGCTACAACAAGAGCCGCTACATGTGCGGCGTGTGCCACGACGTCTCGAATCCAGTCCTTGAGAATCTGGCTTTCGCCAATACCCCCCCCGGCAACGGCACGACGGTGCTGCCGAGCGAGCAGCGATCCGCATACGCCTACGGCCACGTGGAGCGCACCTTCAGCGAGTTCATGTTGAGCGACTTCGGCATTGGCGCCGGAGCGCCCGGCAGCGGTGCCTTCGCGCCAAGCGTGTTCACGACCTCGCGTCCGAACAACAACATCGCGACCTGCCAGGATTGCCACATGCCGGACACGGTGGGCGCAGGCTGCGACAAGTCGGGCACGCCCATCCGTCCCACCGGAAGTCAAGAGCACCCAAGGAGCGGGCAACCCTTGCACGACCTGACCGGCGGCAACACCTTGATGCCTTGGCTCCTGGCTAGCGCCGTCTCGGGCTCGAGCAACTACGACGCGACCAACGCGCAGCTGCTGAATCAGGGAGTCAATGTGCTCACGCTGAACATGACAGCGGGGCAGCCGCCGGATCCGCCTGCGCTCTTGGCCGGGATCGTGCGCGCCACTCAGAATTTGCAGCGTGCGGCGAGCATCGAAAACGTGACCTACACCGCTGCAACGGGAGCGCTCGCGTTCCGAATTCGAAATCACACCGGCCACAAGTTGATCTCCGGCTACCCCGAAGGCCGGCGCATGTTCGTGAGCGTGCGAAGCTACATCGGAGGCAGTGTCGTAGCAGCCATAAACCCGTACGACACCACGGCAGCGACGCTGAAGGGGCTACCTGGCTCGCCCAACAGCCCACCGCTAGCAAGCGGGGAACAGTACCTCGACGCGTTGGTGTACGAGGCCAAGCTCTCGAGTTCGCTGACCGGCGAGAGCCACACCTTCCACTTCGCCTTGGCAACCGGCCGCGCCAAAGACAACCGCATCCCGCCGCGCGGCTTCCGTATCGCCCAGGCCACGGCGCGACTGGTCGAGCCCGTCGTCGCCGGGGTTTCTACGCCGAGCTACTTCAGTGCCGCCGAGTATGCTGGCGGCTACGACGACGTCGCGCTGACGCTGCCTATGAACCTCGATGGGGTCGAGGTCAGCCTGTACTACCAGTCGACGAGTCGCGAATACGTCGAATTCCTTCGCGACGAAATCAAGGGCACCGGTGCGACCACCCTCGCGTCACCCACTCCCTCGGGAGAGACGCAGGCATACATTGCTCAGACCGATCCCTTCTTCTCGCGACTCAAAGCCTGGGGCGATACGATCTGGCAGCTGTGGGACCACAACAAGAACGTCCCGGGCGCAGCACCAATTTTGATGGCGCAGGGCGTCTGGGGCTCGGTCGCGGACCCTTGCGCGCCAGCTGGCTCGAATGGTGCTCCGTGTAACGACGGCAGCCTGTGCACCACTGACGACAAGTGTGCCAATGGCGTGTGTGTCGGAAACGTCGTGCCCTGCACACCCCTCGACCAATGCCATGTTGCCGGCGTGTGCAACCCCAGCACGGGGATCTGCACGAACCCGCTCAAAGGCGACGGTTCGTCCTGCTCTGACAACAACGCCTGTACGCTCACGGACACCTGCCAGAGCGGCGTCTGCACCTCGGCGAGCCACGTGATCTGTAGCCCCCTCGATCAGTGTCACGTCGCGGGCGTCTGCGATCCGTCGACAGGCCTGTGCTCGAATCCGGCGAAACCCGATAACTCGCCGTGCAGCGGCGGCACCTGCATCGGCGGCAATTGCGTGCCCACAGGAACGGGTGGCACGAGCGGCACGGGTGGCACGAGCGCGACGGGTGGCATTAGTGCAACAGGCGGCATCGGCGCGACGGGCGGCATTGGTGCGACGGGCGGCATTGGTGCAACGGGCGGCCTCGGCGCAAGCGGTGGGACGGGCGCCACGGGAGGTGCCAGCGCCACGGGTGGCAGCGGTGGCATTGGCGCAACAGGTGGCCATGCGGGCGCGGCAGGAAGTAGTGGCGCAGCGACTGGGGGAGCTGCTGGAACCAGTGGCGCAAGCGGCACCGCGGGCAGCAGCGGCGCGTTCACCGGGGGTGCAGCCGGCACCGCGGGCAGCGCCGGCGCGTTCACGGGAGGAGCTGTCGGCAGCGGCGGTGCCAGCGGCGGCTCTGCTGGCGCATCGACCGGTGGCGACGCGGGCGCAGCGGGCACAAGTGGAGCGGCGCCCAGCAGCGAGGACGACGGTGGCTGCAGCTGTCGAACCGCCCCCAATCCGTCGAACCCGGCATGGTGGCTCCTAGCCGCCGTGCTCGGCCTGGCGCGACGCCGTCCCAGGCGCAGGGGTCGGACCGACGCTGCCCGGCTTCTGTTCAGCAACCCATAGATGGCCTTTGCCATCCCGTTGAATGCCAGAACCTGGCGCGCCCTGAACTCAGGGCGGACAGGCGCCCTCGACCGGGATCCCCTTGGCTGAAAACGTATCCGTTGCTGGCACCCAGCTCTGGCTCTGGGGGAACGACAAGATCAAGTTCGCGTCGATGAAGCAAGGCAAGCTATCCGGAGGATCCCACGACAAACTGCCCGCGGCCGCGGAGGCCTGCACACCTTCCCACTTGGAGATGGGACACGTCTCCGCTCCCTTGGCCACGTTGATCCCTTCGATACCCCACTTTCCGGGGACGGTTGCGGCATAGGGCTCGCCGCCCGACGCATGCGCGAGAAAGACCCGAATGCACAGGTCGCGCACGGGATCGCGTTTCATGATGCGCACGCGGTCGAGGGCCCCGGTGAGATCCACCTCTGCGCTGTATTGCGCCGATCCTGCGTCAGGGAGAGGCGGCGTCGCGTCGCAATCGAGGCGGGCGCCCCACACGACGGCTGGCCCCGGCCCGATTCGTTGACCGGACCACACCACGAGCAAACTCTGCGGATGCTCCAGGTAGACAGCACTCGGCCACGCGGAAGCCACTTGCGTTGCCGGCACCACGACCGATGCGAGCGGAGTGAGGTCGCGGCGAAAGTGATGCACCCGGATCTGATGATGCCCAAGCTCTTTGTAGGGCACGTTCGGATCGCCTCCCTCGGCGGCCAGTACGGTGACGCCCGCGTCGCTGACCATCACAGATACGGGCCCGTAGGACTCATCGGACGGATTGAAGCGGAGCGGTTCGCCGACGAGCTGACCTTGCTGGGTCAGCCGTGCGAGTCGGACGTGGCCCGGGATGGCCGCACCTCCCCCGTATTCCTCCCGCCACGCCACGTACACGTCCCCCCCGCGCGCCGCGGCACTTGCGCGCAAGGGCAGAAACCCCGATAGCGCGGGGATCTCGAGGATCGCGTCCACTCCGCTATCGTCCTCGGCGCTGCCGCTCGCCGGTCGCAGTCGTGACACGACCACCGAAGTGTCGGCACACAACGGATGCGGCGCGGCGCAGGTGCCAAAAGAGGTCGTCATCCAGTATTCGTTGCCGGTCCAGACGACGTCGGGTGACGAACCCGTCGAGTCGCTTGGCGGAGCGACCGCGTGAGGTCCCAGTTGGACGCCGCCCTGGTGGTCGAGCACTGCCACGACGGAAACGAACTTCTTGTCTTCAGTGCCCTTGCGCCAGGTGATTCCGTAGCCGTCTCCTGAATAGCCGACACCGAACGCGCCGGCGCCCTTGCCTGCCGCAAGGCCCAAGACTGTCGATCCATCCAAGTCGAGATCGACCACGTCCTTGGCGGTCCAGCTCTGCGTGTCGAAGAGGCGAAACGCCGCCCGCCCGACGTTGCCGGGGTCACTATGCCACGCCAGCGCGGCCTCGGGCCGCCCGCCCGGTGCAGCGACCCAATTGCCCCAGCTATGAGCTTCCGGACCGATCTGCAGCGGCTCCGTCTCCACCGCGACGCCGCTCGGCCAGGGCTCTCCAATGGCGAGTCGCACCAGCTTGATGTTCGAATGCTCTCCGCTCGAATCGCCCGCCGCCAGGGCCTGCAATGCCAGGCGCGCCGGCTGCGCCGCGCTGCCAGCATTCATCACGATGGCCGACGGCGTGTTCAGATTCTGATTCGGAAGCTCCATCAGAGTCACCGACTCTCCCGCACTCGACAGCACGCAACTAGGCGCCGCTGCGTCCGAGCCGGCGTCAGCCAGAGCGCCGCCCACGCCACCCGTGCTGGCGTCGGCGCCAGCATTGCCACCGCCCCCACTGCCTCTCGCCGATTCGAGCCCGCTCCGGGAGCCGCAGCTAGCGCCGACCACTGCGCAAAGCGCCCAAAGCGCGGCACCCACCGCCCTAGTGTTCCGAAGCAAAGCGGGCCAAGTGTCTCACGATCGTGAGGCAAGGCAAGGTCCCACCGGTGGGCCACCTCCTGGAAGTCGTGTGCTTGCCGAACCCGGCGCCCCATGAAAGTCGCTAGGGTTTGGGTCGACGCGCTGGAAACGACACCCTGTGTGCCCCCCGTGTCGCTATGTCTACAGGGCCCCGGGGCGCACTAGGTCTCCGGCTGAAATCGCAGCGTCCGCCACAAGTATTTGTGCAGCCAGTAGAAACCGATCGCAAGGCCGGCGGCGACCAGCGCCATCGACTTGTGCTTGGCTTGCGCCGGTTCATTGAGGACCGGGATCAGAATGCACGCGATCCCGGCCCCCCAGGAGAGCGGCAGGGCGAGGGGCGCCAGAGCCCTGCGCAGCGTGGCTCGTTCTTTCGGACGCTCGTCGGGAAGCTTCACGCCCAAGCCCAGCAGTTCGCGAACCACGTCGACCACCTGAGCGTACTGTGCAGCATCGAAATCTGACGCCACTTCGAGGGCCGCACGGGGTCGAACTATTTGGCCAAGGCCTCGCGCGTATGGCGACTGCGAGATGGCGAACCGGAGCAGGGCATCGGCACCGACCGGTGACCAGGTGTCGCCGCGCAACGGCTCGATCACGAGTACCGAAGTCGGGTCCTCGTCCGCACTTGTCGCTTCGCCCTTCCAACGCGCGTCCCAGCGAGGATTGTCACCGGGCACGACGACGTGCGGCATCGCCACCCCCTCGCGTTCGGACAGCGGTCGGCAACGCTCTTTGAACTCTTCACGTGTCTCGCCGACGGACAAAATAGAGAGCCGCCCCTTGTCCGCCGCGATGGCCACAACCGCTTTTGTTACTTCATCGCCAACCTGAACGCGGTCGCGGGTGACGGAAATAACGATGTCGCGTGACATGGGCAATGCTCCGGCTAAGGCCCGTGGCGTTTCGCAAGGGGTAGTGGGCCGTCGACGAATTCGGGGAGGACGCGACCGTGGCGCGCCAACTGGCCCGCGATCGAGTGCAGCCCTTCGGGCAACACCCGGTCAGCCGTGGCCTCCACCTCGTGATACTCTCCAGACGGCTTCCGCACGACGCGAGGATACGTGACGCGCAAGCGACCCTCGCTCTGTAGGGCGATGCCGAGAACCGCGTCGGGGTACTTGGGGAAGCGGACGACGAGTTGCTCTGCGGAAGCAGCGACGGGTTCAACACGGTGGCGGGCTCGGAGCTGTCCCAGGACGGATTCCAGTGAGAGGGACGACGACGCTGCCCCACTCGCCCGCCACCCTTCCAACCGCTCGAACAGCCGCGCTCCGGGATACCGTGATCGATCCGGGTAGTCCGGGTGGCGGTAGCAGCAGTTCCAGTAGCTGATCATGCGTTGGCGCGTGAGCTCCCAGAACTCTGGGTTGTCGTTCAAGAACTCCGCGTAGGGCTGTTCGTGTTTGGCGACGATTCCATCCTGCAGCACCTGGATGATTTCGATGACGTACTCACCCAGCAGCTGAATCACGTAGGGTGCAGTCCACGGCGAACGGTCGCGCAGAACTTCGCGCACCATGCGCTCGCGCACATACCCATCGTGATGGCGGGTGAACCAGCACTGGGCGACGAGTCGCTGGCGATCGCTCAACGCCGCTAGCTCCTGGGGGGCGAGCTCTGGGTGGTAAATCCGCGTGGGTATGCGGAGCCGCTCTCCGCGCACCTCGGTTGGTCCCACGTCGAACTCACTCGTCGGGTGCGAGCTCGGCCGCAGCATTGCGCCCACCACGTCAACTTCATCCGCGCATTCGTTCGGGAACGCTCCTCGGAACCGTTCTGTGAGGGTGGCCTCCATTCTGGGTTTGTCCGCGCACAGGGTAGCGCGCCGGCCACGTCCACGCTGCCCCAACTACCTCCGTCAGCGGCGCCTCCGCCGTCGTTGCTTTTTGGACGGCTGCTCCGGCGCCTCCGGGGCCTGAGGCTTCGGCGGATTCCTCACCCACTTTGCGCAACTGGAATAGGGCCCGCACCAACCGTCCTCGCGCGTGAAGACCATCGTCCAAGAGAGGTTGGGGGCCGAAATATGGACGTCGTGGGCGCCATCCAATCTCGGAATCGACTTGCAGGTGCATCGGCAGCCCGGCGTCTTGTCCGCGGCGTGCGGCAGCACGATGAACGCGCTGTCATCCAAATTGATGTACTCCTGGGTCGCATCGGCACCGCACAAGGCGTAGACCACGTTGTAGCTGAAGAGATGCCAGTCGTATCCGCCACGCTGAGCCGCTAGGGGGATGTCCGCCCCCTTGGGAAGCGTCGCGCCGTAGGTACCCATCCACGGCTGGCGCTACGCGTCGGTCTCCCTCCACCGCTTGGAGCGCCCGCACCCTCCGCTAGACGCGCCGCCAGCATCCGCCCCCGCTGCGCCTTCTGTAGCGACGCCGCCAGAACCCGTCGCGCCGCTCGTCCCGACTTGACACGTGTGGCCGCACTAGGATGGAGCTGCGGCTCGGCTCAGAAGCTCGAGCCGGGCTTCGTCAGGAACTCGGTCTCTTCGGGCGTGCTCTCGCGGCCGAGGACGGCGTTGCGGTGAGGGAAGCGCCCGAAGCGTTTCACGATGTCACGATGTTTAACGCCATAGCCAACTGCGGCCTCTAAGGATTTGCGTGCGGGGCCCTCGGGCGTTCGATCCGCGAGCTGTTGAAAAAGCTCGATGCAGCGCTCCTGATCCGCGATGTCTTCGGAGTGCATGAAGGGCATCAGCATGAAGTAGCCGTAACAAGTCGGCACTTTGTTCTGCTCACCCGCAGCGACCGCGAGTTTGCTCTGGGCCAACGCCTGGGCATCACTGCCGAATGAACGGGGCGTGCCGCGGAAGATGTTGCGCGAGAACTGATCCATCAGCACGATCAATGCAGTGCGCCCTTCCGGGGTCTGGGTCCAGTCGTCGAGCTTGCCCGCTAGGGCCAATTCGAGATCCGTCAGAAAGCGATCGCGGCATTCAGCGTCGAAGGCGTCGCTCTTCTTCCACCAGCGCGCGCTGATGCCCTCCTCTGCGGTGCCATTGTCTTGGACGCTCCCGAACCAAAACGACAAGACGTCTTCGTAGCCAGCCATGCCAGCAGCCATAACACGACTCGGGTCTCAGGGGCCGAAACGCACCTGGCCAAAGCGGCTCGCGCGGTGAAAGTTGCCCTTGCCCAATAGCGGCGACCACGCGAGGGAGTCGGACTGGCCGTCGCGAAAGCTGTAGAAGTTCATCCGCCAGGTGGCGCCGGCGCTCGGTGGCGTGGGGTTGCGCTGTGTCTTCAGCTGGCTGAAGGGAAGCGCGAGCTCAACCACATAGCCCCAACTCTCGCGCTTGGTTGCTCGGACGATTCCGCTTTTCCAGTCTTGATGTCCGAAGCGCACGACTTTGGATCCGGAACGAGGACCCACGGGCTTGTTGTAGTCGTCGAAGCGTGTGTCCCAGACCGCACCCCCCACCTCGACTTGGACCTCGAAGTAGTCGCGATTGTCGGCGTGGCTACCGGGCGCGATCATCAGCTCGACGCCCGAGGCCTTGGACCACACGTGCGGGTCGACGGCGTCTTGAGCGAAGGCCGAAGTAGGCGCTTCGTCCAGCACCTCGAAGGCGACGTAGAGCTTGTCCGCGTCATAGAGGAGACGGGCCCGAGCCCGCACTTTCGACTTGGGGTGCGCAGCCTTGCCGCTGCCCGGCGCCACGAAGGGACCTGTGGAGCCGGCGCCCGCCCACTCCGCCTGATCGAGTTGTCCGTCGATCTTGGGCGGGATCGCCGCTCGAGTCGCCGTGAGCTCGGGCAGCTTGCCGTCGCTGCGGTCCTGTTTTGGCCCCAAGCGCTTGCTGCTCGGATCGCAGCCCGCCATGGCGAGCAGCCCGAAGCCGACGAGAGCCGCGCCGATTCGCATGATCACGATCTAGCGCCGGCGGATTGCGCTAGCGGCACAAAATTCAGCTGTGGATGCGGATAAATCGGGAAAAGCGCATGAAAAGCAGGTAGTCCAATGTAGGTGCAGGTGGTAAGGAGTGCGCATGATTCGACAAGCTTTTCGGCTGCGCGCTTCCTTGAACCTAGCTCTGGTCGCTTCCACCGTGGCGGCTACCAGCTTCGCGGCTCCTCCGAAGCTGCGTCATCAGGCGGACCTCCAGGGCGACGTCGTGGTGCTGGGCAGCACGCTGGCACTGGACTGTTCCTCGGCCCTGCCTGCGCCGCCGAGTAGCACGACCCACAGCTGCGCGACCCAGCTGCAGAAGGACGACACGGCGCCAGACTTGTACTGGCGCGACAACCTAGCGAACGCCTCGATCACCGCAGAGCAGGCCCGCACCAGCGCGACGCTTTCGCTGCCCGCGGGCGCCAAAGTCACCTACGCGCGGTTGTATTGGTCTGCGCTCAAGGTCGGCAATTCCGCCGACAAGCAGGTCACCTTGGATATGGCCGGTGGCGCCGTGAACACGGTGAACGCCGACGACTCTTGGGTCGAGACCTACGGCTTCGCGACCCACCCGGACTGGTTTTACTACCAGTCAACTGCTGACGTTACGAACATCGTCTCCGCTGCGGGCGCGGGCGACTTCCGTGTTTCCGGTGTCGATTCCTTGGCGCTCACGGGTGTCGAAGTGGACCGTGCCTTTTCGGCGTGGACCTTGGTGGTGTTCTACGAGCACGCCGGCGACGAGCTGCGCAACTTGGCTCTGTTCGACGGCTTCACCGCCATCGATCCCGGCTTCCCTGGTCAGGAGAAGGCAGAGGTCACCCTGAGCGGGTTCTTGGTGCCGCCAGGCTTTTCGGCGCGCATGACAGCCTTCACCTATGAAGGCGACACGGTCTACAAGGGCGACTCCTTCACCTTCAACGGGCAGAAGCTCTCCAACGCCCAAAACCCCGTCGACAACTTCTTCAACGGCGGTCGCAGCTATCTGGGCAATCCCGTGAGCGGAGCGCAGGACGTGCCCAAGCTCTCCGGCGACCCAGGAACGATGGCGGGCTACGACTTGGATACGGCCAACGTCACCAGCTTGGTGAAGGCCGGCGACACCAAGGCAGTCGTCGGTGCCAGTAGCAGCCTGGACATCTTTCTGCTGGGTGGCTTCGTGACGTCGGTGACCAACAAGGCTCCAGACTTCCTTGGCTTCGAGAAGACCGCGACAGACTTGAATGGCGGCGCCCTGCGCCCAGGCGACGAAGTGGAATACGTCTTGACCGCCAAGAACACCGGCAACGACCCCGCCGTAGGGACCGTGCTCACGGACGTACTCGATTCGGGCCTCGACTACGTGCCGGGTAGCCTGGATCTGGTTGCGGGCGGCGCCGTCGGCGTGAAGACGGACGCAGTGGATGGTGACGAAGGTGAGTACGACGCGGCCACGCGCACGATCCGAGTCCGAGTTGGCTCGGGCGTGAGCGGCGCCTCCGGCGGCAAGGTCGGCGTGGGGGAGACCGTGACCGTGCGCTTTCGAGTCAAGGTCTTGGCTCAGAGCGGCAGCATTCCGAATCAAGGTGAGATCAAGGGCGCGGGCGAAAGCGGCGGACCCGAAAAATCTTGGCTCACGGATGCCGACCCGCTGACCCCCGGTGCGCAGCCCACGATGATCACGGTGGAAGAGTGCAATACGAACGCGGACTGCCCGGCGAACAAGCCCTTCTGCGATCCCACCACCAAGGTGTGCCTGCCCTGCAGCGACGACTCGCACTGCACGGATCCCAACGCACCCGCCTGCCAACCCGGCGGCAGCTGCGGCGAGTGCTCTTCGACGAACTCCGTCAAGTGCACGGGTGCAAAGCCCGTCTGCAACACGATCAAGGGCGAGTGCGGCGCCTGCGACCCCAGCCAGCCCGATCAGTGCCTGACTGCACCGACGGGTCCCGTGTGCAAGGTGGATCCCAACAACGACACCTTCTGTGGCTGCGACAAGGACAGCGACTGCGGAAACCTGACCAGCGGCAAAGTCTGCGACGTGGGCAAGACGGACATCTGCATCGAAGGCTGCCGCGGCACCGATGGCAATGGCTGCCCGAGTGGCTACCAGTGCACCAGCACCGACTCGAGCATTGGCCAGTGTATTCCTACGAACGCCAACCCTGGGACCGGGGCTCAAGAGTCCGGCGACGACGGCAGCTGCGGCTGCCGCACGCCGGGCCGTGACAGCGCGCCGGTGGGCGGAAGCCTGGCGCTGCTGCTTGGTGCTGGGGTGCTTGCGGCGCGTCGTCGACGTCGCCGCGCGTGACACCAGGCCTGCGCGCCGGACGACGTGAATGGGGCCCGGCGCGGGCGCACTGCCGCGCCGCGGCTAGCCCGACTCGGCCTTGTGGGCGAGTAGCTTCTCGAGCAGCGCCTTGGCTTTGGCCTTGTTGGACCACTGTTGCGCCTTACCGACGACGGACACGACGACCTGGCAGCGGCGCTTGAACCAGATGGCTTCGCCAAGGTCAGCGTCGTGGGATTTGGGGAAGAACTGCTCGCTCATTCGCAGTCGCGGACGGGACCCCTGAAGTTGTGGGGCTTCCGCTGGGGCCGACCGCACCGCCGGACGCGGTCAGCTTTGGGGCCTCCTGCTTTTCGCAGCTGATGGCGAGCGCGAGGATGAGCGCCAAGCGGACGCCATGAGAGACACTGCGCATTCGGGTGGCGTACCACGTGCCACTAGCCCTCTAGAAGCAGCCAACGCCGGCCGCTTGAATTGCGCAAGCGCCCGCGTGATACAACTGGCCCATGGGCATTTCGCGCTTGGGGCGAATCGTGAGTGTGGCGTGCGCGTCTGCGGCGTTGCTCGCCTGCGGTTCCACGGAGAGAGACGCGACACCGAGTAGCGGCGGCGCGGCGGGCAGCGGGGGTAGCGCTGGCGGGGGCGCGGGCGCGGGCGGCAGCGCAGGTAGCGCGGGCAGCGGCGGCGATGCTGGAGCATGCTCTTTGACGGATCCCGGAGTGACGGGCTGCTCATTGAAGGTGCTGGCCTCCGGCGCGTTGCCGGTGCCATCCGGCGGAGAAGCTGTCGTGAGTGGCCCTGCCCTGGTTGCGACCAACCAAGGCTTCGTGCTTGGCCTGCGAGAACTGGCCACCGACTCTACTTCCGGCAGCGTTCGGCTCTACGCCATGACGGATTGCGGGGTGCCGTCGGAAAACGCCACCGTCGATCTCGCCGCGAACAATCTGGCGTGCGCGGGACAGCCGGCGATGGACGGACTCGGCGCGGCCTACCAAGCTCCTTCTGGTTTGCTGGCCGCAAGTCTGCCGAACTGTGGCGACGGCGGCGGCGTATTGCTCATTCCCTTTGATGCCGACGCAGCGCTTGCAGGTTCGCCAGCTGGACCCAGGAATCTTGCTTTCGAGAAGCTGGAGCTGGCATCACCAACGGGTGCAGTCGCCACCGGGACTACTGCGCCCGACTACGAGCTGTTCTATCGCGTGGAGACCGGCAGCAAAGCAAATCTCCAGCGAGTCGTGATCTCTGCTCCCCCGGGCGCGGCGCAGGGCCCGGCGTTCAAGAACGTCGCGGTGACCCATCCGCTTGGGCCCGAGCCGCTTCCCGCTGGCCGGGTCGTCAGCAGCAGTTCGCTGCGGGCGTTCATCAGCGACGCGCCCACCAAGGGTGGCGTCGTGGTTTCGATCGGAGACAACGCGTCGGACTCGGTCGACAAGAAGGGCGAAGTCCTGCTCCCAAGCGCCAAGTGGTCCGCAGCCACCGCTTGGGGGGATCAGGTTGGGGCCTTGGTCCCCACGCCAGGCGGCGCTGAATTCAAAGTTGCTCGCCTCTCGGGCAGCACTGTCAGTACGGTCGCCAGCGGGAGCTTGAGCAGCAGTTCGCCCATCCAAGGCGCAGCTCTTGCCAGGCTAGGCGACAGCCTGCTCCTGGTTACGGGCGCAGACAAGAGCATCAAGGTCCAACGACACACAGGCGCCAACTCCAACGTCGCTCAGTCCCCCGCGGACATCGTCTCGCTCGATGTCGACGCATCAATTCTCGAGAGCTTTGATGGGACCCACCTGGCGGCAGCCGCTGCCCGCACTCGGGTTGCCGTTGCTTGGTTGAACAAGTCTGCCGCACCCAGTGGCACCCCGATGGGCGGTTGGGCCATTCTGCAATGCACGCCGAACTGAGGCATTGGTGCAGCGAAAGAGGAACTCCGTTTTGCAAGCGGTGACGCCACAACTACTTATATGCATAGTGCATATAAGTAGTTGTGCAGCTGTCACTGAAAGGGCTTGACGATGTCGTCCAGACCGGCCTGGGCGACGCTGCGAGCCGGTGGGCTACGGAGCAATTCAACACGGCCCGGCCCAAGATCCGGCGCAACAGCGCCTTGATCCACAAGCTCATCAGCCCGATCTTCAACTTGTACAGCAATCCCGCCAGCACCAGCAGCTACCTCGGCGACTCGCGATGGGGATCGATGGCGTGAGGCCCCTTCGGCGGATTGGGCAGCTCCAACGCGGCCCGAGCCAGGGAGATTGCCGTTGCGCTCGCTTCCTCCCTGCCACTTGCGAACAAGTTCATGCCGGCTGCCCGCGAGAGCGCATGCACCGAACGCAACGCGTCCCAATACAAGAACCCAATCTCGCCGATGGTCGCGACCAGCGTGACGCCGCCGACCCAAGCCCAAAACCGAATCAAGTCGCCGACGGCGGTGCTGTCTGAGTCGATTCCAAACAGCGGCCGTACGCTGAGCTCAGCCAACGCGGTTACCAGCGCCGACCCCGCCCCGACGAGCCCCGCCCGAATCACGACGCCCTGCTCGATGCGCCGCAACTTGCGCAGCTCGCCTTCATTGAGCACATGCACGGCGTCGTCCCTTTGCACTTTGCCCAGCGTGAGCTTGCGCTTCCGAAAATACGCGAGTCCCACCCGCTCCATCAGCGGCCGTTCCGGCGAGGTCTCCGTGTCATTCATTTGCATGCGCCTGAGGCGAAGCGCGCAGCATAGTTCGACTTGGGCACGCCCGGAAACGCCTCACAGAGCCCACCCGCGACTTGTGGGGGGGCACAGTGTCGGTCAAAGCGGGCGCGAGTTGCGCGGCTTTCAACCCGCGCGGGATGGCGCGGCAGCGGCCGGCGCGCCGTCCCTGCGCGCACGCTCCGCCTGGACAGTTGCGTCGCCTCGAGGTCGCCTAGACGCCAGTGAAGCTCCCGGCCAAGGGTCTGGGAGCAGCGCGAGCCAAGTGCACCAGCCAGTACAGAGGGGCGGCGACGAAGCCGATCAAGAACAGGGCGGCGGACCAGGCGATCTTGGCGCCCACGGACATGTAGGAGCGGGTTGCTGCGTGGATGATGAACGCGAAGCCGAGCACGAGTTCGTAGATGGCAATGAAAAAGGCACCGATGACGATGATCGCCCAGAGCTCCTTGTCCATGTCGATCAGGGCGCTGACAGGATCGCGCAGCGCACCGTGGGTGGCGAGTTCGTTCGTGATCAGGGCGTAGGCCGCGTAGAAGGCGATGCCGAAGATGGCGACCAACGGGAATACCGTGAGGGCGCCGATCGCGAGTCGCAGGGGAGTCTTCACCGCAGCCAATTACGCTCGGCGACGGCGAGATCTTCCGACGAACAGGCTGCACTCCCCCCTGAGGCCGCGCAGCGGCCGATTTGGGGGGGAAGCCCCCGCGCAGGCGAAGCCGAGCAAGGGCGTGGGGGGCAACCCCCAACTCAAGATCCGCGAAACGAGCGCTCGAGCTAGAGGGCTTCGAAGGCGGTCAGGGGGCGAAACGCCCGGGCGGCCCAGGCGGTCTCACTGTGCGGGGCGCCGGGTTCGTGCCAGTGCCACAGATCTGTGTCGAAGGTGTAGCCGGCTCCGCTGAAGGTGTCGCGCATTTGGATCGTCTCGCAGTAGTTGTCGAGGGCGCCCGGAGTGTCGTCGAAAATGCCGTCCGAATCGCTATCGACGCAGCCGCTGCCTGCGGTGCCCCCGGAGTCCAGGTAGATCTTGGTGCTCTGTTTGCCGGCCTTGGCGAAGCGCTCGATCAGGGTTTCTTTGTGGGTACCGCGGCTGCCCCAGCCCAGAGTACCCGAGAGGCTGGCGGCGAAGTCGTATCGACCTGGGTGGCGCAACACTTGGTGGATTGCGATCACTCCGCCGAGGGACGAACCCATGACGCCGACTTTCGACGGCGCGCCATAGCGGCTTTCCACGGCGGGGCGCACGACTTTTTCGACGAAGTCGGCGTAGGCGTCGCCTTGCCCACCTGCAATGTTGCCGCCACCCACGTCATCGGCGATGTGGGTGTATTCATCGATTCGGCCAGCACCGATGTTGTCAATGCCGATGACTAGGGTCTTCGACGCTGCGGTCTGATCGAGTTTCCAGCCGCCGTTGATGGCGGTGGGTTCGAAAAGGTTCTGGCCGTCGTGGGTGTAGAGGTGGTGGCTGGGCTTTTCTTGAGCGATCCACACCCGCACCATGCGCGCGGGGCGGCCCTGACCACTCATTTGCGGGAAGCGCTCCCGATGCGGCGCGCTGGCAAGGACCAGGGAGTACTGGCCGTTCTGGTCCCAGCCGTAGCGGCGAGCGTACGGGTCCGCCGCGAAAGTTTTCGCAGCGTCCACGAACTTGTACTTGGCGCCGTCCGGAGCCGGAATCGCGACTTCGATCCAATACATGCCCTGTTCCGACTTCATCGCAGCCGGGGCCCAAGCGTTGAAGTCTCCCGCGAGGGAGTAGGGGCCCTTGCCGTCGTCGAGTCGCGCAAAGATGAATCCCGTGGACGTTGGAAGAGGAAAGCCGCCGGCCTGGGCGATCTTGAGCAGCCCTTCGCTCGCAGGAGTCACCCCGTCGCGGACGTCCTGAAACCACTTCGCTTCTGGGCCAGGCGCTCCGGCGCTGCCGCCTGCGCCCGAACTCGCGCCCACGCCGCCGGAGCCAGCGCTGCCGGAACTCCCTCCGCTTCCAGCGCTCCCACTGCTCCCTGCCGTGGCGCCGGTTCCGGCGCTGCCGCCCGTGGCACCACTGCCACCGCTACCGGCGCCGCTCGCGTCCTCGCCGCAACCAATCACCAGAATGACGAGACCCAAGGCTGACCCACATATTTTTCCGTGCACGGCGCGGCGCCATGTACCACGCCGAAGAGGCGTTGCCAGGCCGAAGGAGGATGGAGGCAAAAACCGCCGTTGGATGCCGTTTCGGTCGCAGGCGGGCGGGGACTGCAAGCCCGATGCCAACCGGCGGGCTGAGCGTCGGCGTATGACCCAAGCCGATCTGTCCCTTGGCATTGTGTGAGTTTGGAGTATGCCTCACCGTTCGTGATCGCAGAGGAAACCATCGATCGGGTTCGCCGCCAAACAGGGCTCGCATCCCTGATAGGCGAAACCGTGAAGCTAGTTCGGCGGGGACGTAGCTTCGTGGGGTTGTGCCCATTTCATAAGGAGAAGACTCCGAGCTTTCACGTCAACGAAGAACGCGGCTTCTATCACTGCTTCGGGTGCAGCGCGTCCGGCGACGTCTTCAAGTTCGTGACAGAGACCGAGGGGCTGTCATTCGTCGAAGCTGTGCGGCGCCTGGCGGAGCGCGCCGGCATCGAAGTGGAAGACAACGCCAGTGCGGCGGACCAACTCAAGCGCGCCGAAGCCCGGCGGCGGAGGGAAGAACTCTACGACGTGTCTAACGCTGCGGCCGCCTACTTCGAGCGCATGCTGCTCGAGCACCCGCTGGCCGAGCACGCCCGCAAAGAACTCGAGCGTCGCGGCCTGACCAGCACCTCCGCGACGGACACGATCGCCGATGCGCTGCAAAGCTTTCGAGTCGGCTACGCCCCTTACGGATGGGGCAATCTTGCGGATCACTTCCGGGACACCCAGCTCAACCCCCGCGCGGCAGAAACGGTGGGTTTGCTGGTTCCCCGCAAGGGCGGGGGTGGTCACTACGATCGTTTTCGTCACCGCCTGATGTTCGCGGTGATCGATGCCACGGGTCGCGTCGTCGGCTTCTCCGGACGCTGTTTGGATGATCCAACCGAGGCGGAGTTGCGACAAGCCGGTGTGGAAGCCTTGTCTACGACACGCACGGATCCACCCGCGAAGTACGTCAACTCGCCGGAGTCCCCAATCTACCGCAAGCGCGAAGTCGTTTTTGGATTGTACCAAGCGCGACAAGCACTCCGAACCGAAGGCCAGAGCCTGGTCGTCGAAGGCAACTTCGACGTGGTGAGTTTGCACGCTCGTGGGATCCGCAATGTGGTTGCTCCCCTTGGTACAGCCTTCACCGTTGACCAAGCCGCACAGCTCAAGCGCTACGTCCCAACGGTCGTGCTGCTCTTCGACGGAGACGCCGCCGGCCGACGAGCGGTCACTGCCGCGAGGGAGCCCTGCCAAGACGCCGGATTGATGGCTCGGGTCGCCAGCCTGCCCGCAGGCGCCGATCCCGACGACCTGGTCCGTGAGCACGGCGCCGAGTCCATCCGAAGACTGGTCCATGGAGCCCAAGGGTTGGTAGAGCACCTCATTGACACCGCTCTCGATAGCGGTTTTTCCGCCGGGGACGCCCAAACCCAGGCAGCCAAGATCAAGGAAGTCGTGGAAATCCTCTCCTCCACCACCGACCCGGCCATCCGTGCACTGGCGGAGCAGCACGCGGATCGCATCGCTTCCCGGCTCGGAATCGCCGACGCGCGAACTTTTCGCACCCTCCGCTCCCAGGTGCTGCGGGCACTCCGCCCTCGCCCGGGTGGGGGCTCGGAGGCGGCAACCGGACCCCAACTGGCGCGTCGACGCAGCGCTCAGGACGGCCTCGGAATGGCGATTCTTGGCGCTTTTTTGGACTATCCCGCGCTGTTGACTACACAGGAAGCGGTGGCCGGGGCGGAGTGGCTGAACGGGGACAGTGCAGCGGCAATTGCTGCACTGCGTCAAGCTCACGACGAGGGCAACTTGGAAAAGCCTGAACTTGTGCTTGCGAAGCTGCCTCCTTCGATCCATCCATTCGCGGCTTCGAGGCTGGCTGCGCCCAAACACGAGCAGCTCGAAGACGCCCGAAATGAGCTTATCGAGAACTTGGAAAAGTTGAAGCGCCTCGAGCTGAGGCGACAGAACACTGAAGAGTTGGAAGAGTTAGAACGCGCTCAGAAGAGCGGAGATTTCGAGCAAGAGATGCAGCTCTTGCGCGAACAAATGCGGCGTGCGCGAGAGCGTCACGGGCTCGAAGAGAGGTAAGAAAGTGGGAGCACGAAAAGCGTCTACCAAGCGGACGAACACCACCACGCGTAGCAAGGGGGCCGGACGAGCCAAAGCGAAGACGAAAGCAAAGGCGACCGCGAAAGCGAAGCCCAAGGCGAAAGCGAAGCCCAAGGCGAAAGCGAAGCCCAAGGCTGCCGCGAAGACCAAGCCCAAGGCGACCAAGAGCGCCGTGAAGAAGACCAAAGCGGCGACCGCCGCGAAGGCCAAGGCGAAGAAGACCAAAGCGGCGACCGCCGCGAAGGCCAAGGCGACCAAGCCCGCTCCCAAGAAGGCGTCGACAAAGGCAACCAAGGCTGCGGCAAAGACCACGAAGACAACCGCCCGAAGCAACGGCAAGCCTGCCGCCGCCGCGAAGGCCGTCAACGGCAAGGCGTCCAAAGCCAAGAAGGGCACGTCCAAGTCCAACGGCAAAGGTAGCGTCGAAGACTTGATCAGCTTGGGCAAGACCAAGGGGTTCTTGACCTACGACGACGTCAACGAAGCATTGCCCGGGGACAACACCGGTGCGGAACAAATGGACGACGTGCTCTCCGCGTTGGACAGCGCAGAGATCGAGGTGATCGACGAAGCCGCTGATGCCAAAGCACCCGCAAAAGAAGCGCCGGCCAAGGCCAAAGGCAAGACCGATGGCGCCGCGGATGCGCCCGCCACGCCCGCTCCGGCTCAGGCAACGCCTGCCAAGGCTTCCGAGGAGGACTACTACAAGAGCAACGACCCGGTCCGCATGTACCTTCGGAAGATGGGTAGTGTCGCGCTGCTCACCCGGGAAGGCGAAGTCGAAATCGCCAAGCGGATCGAAGAGGGTGAAAACGAAGTTCTGGCGGCCATCCTAAACAGCCCCGTTGCAGTGCGGGAGATCATCGACATCGGCGAGCGCCTGCGCGCTCACAAGATCCGCGTCAAGGACATCGTGCGCGACGCCGAAGACGAGGAGCATGAGTTCGACGAGGAGGAGGCGGATCGCCGCATCATCCGCTTGATTGATCGCGTAAAGCGCATCGACAAGAAGAACCACGACATCGTCGAGGAGCGGAAGTCTGCTGCCGACGTACGCAAGAAAGCGATCGACAAGGACGTCGAAGCACATAAGGTCCAACTCGTCGAGACGCTTCAAGAGATGCGCCTGAACAAGAAAACGATCGACAAGATCGTCCGCAAGCTCAAGAGCATGATCGAGAAGGTGCAGCGCGCTCAGGGCAAGGCCCTGGAGTTCGAGCGCACCGCTGGCGCGACCAAGAGCGAACTGAAAAAGATGCTACGCGAGGCCAAGGAAGACCCCAGTGCGGTCGCCACCTTCGCCGAGCGCCTCGGCATGGAGCCCGGTGAGCTGGACCTAGCCGAAGTCGACGAAGCCCTGAAAAACGCTCAGAAGGGCATGAAGAAGGTCGAAGAGGAGCTGAAGATCGACGTTGTCGGCCTCATGGCTACTTACAACGAGATCATGGCCGGTGAGCGCCGCGCAGAGATCGCCAAAGCAGAACTGGTGGAAGCCAATCTGCGCTTGGTGGTCTCGATCGCCAAGAAATACACCAACCGCGGCCTACAGTTCTTGGACCTGATCCAAGAAGGCAACATCGGTCTGATGAAAGCCGTGGACAAATTCGAGTATCGGCGCGGCTACAAGTTCTCGACCTACGCTACGTGGTGGATTCGACAGGCGATCACCCGGGCCATTGCGGACCAGGCGCGCACGATCCGCATTCCCGTGCACATGATCGAGACTATCAACAAGCTGATCCGCACCTCTCGCTACTTGGTTCAGGAGTTCGGCCGGGAACCGACGCCCGAAGAAATCGCCGAAAAGATGGAGCTGCCCCTGGATAAGGTGCGCAAGGTACTCAAGATCGCCAAGGAGCCCATCAGCTTGGAGACGCCCATCGGCGAAGAAGAAGACAGTCACTTGGGCGACTTCATCGAGGACAAGAGCGTGGTGTCGCCGCAAGAGGCCGTCATCAGCATGAACCTCTCGGAGCAGACCCGCCGCGTGCTCAAGACCTTGACACCTCGCGAAGAAAAGGTGCTGCGCATGCGCTTCGGCATCGGCGAGAAGAGCGACCACACCTTGGAAGAGGTGGGTCAAGACTTCGAGGTCACTCGTGAGCGCATTCGGCAGATCGAGGCCAAGGCGCTCCGCAAGCTGCGTCACCCCAGCCGCAGCAAGCAACTCAAGAGCTTCATCGAGAACTGAAGCGCGTTCTGAGCCAATGCACGGCGCCCAGTAAGGGCGCCGCTTTTCCGCACTCTTTGGCGACGGCGCTGGCGATCAGTGTGTCGAGGGCCGCACCGTCCATCTCGGGGTTGCCCACGAACACGATGGTGGTGCCCCTCTCTTCGTCCCCCCAGGCGGGGCCTAGGGACAGGGCAGCGCGACGGCCAACGATCTGTAACACCAGCTTGTGCTCCGGCTTGTCGGCCAAGTGCACGAAGCCTTTCGCCCGGTACACGCTCGAGGGCAGCTCCGTGGCCACCTCTCGCAGGCGCTCCAAGGACAGTGGTGGTGACAGCCGCGTGGTGTGGGTGGCATAGGCGGAGTGCTCGTGATTCGCCCCTTCCCGCGGTAGCCCGCCCTGGCTGCCTATACCGAGCAGGACAGCCAAGGGAACCTCTGCGTGCTGGGCACGTACAAGGCGAGCGTGGGGTACGTAGGAGCGCAAGCACCCTTCCAGCTGTACTGCGGCGTCGGAGGTGATGAGATCCATCTTGTTCAGCACGATCAGATCCGCCAACGCTAGTTGATCTCGAGCGAGCACGTAGTGCTCCGCACCCTCTTCAGGGAAGTTCTCGGCGTCTACGACGGCCACCACGCCGTCCAACTCCAGGGGCCAATGCTGCGCCATCAAGCGGAAGGTTCGAACCACGGCGCCCGGTTCTGCGATGCCGCTCATCTCCACGACGATCCGGTCGACGACTGGCTCCGTGAGCAAGAGATCTCGGACACCGTCGATCAAATCCCCGCGCACGCTGCAACAGATGCAGCCATTGTCCAGCACGATCCGACTCTCGTCCCGCTCGGCGATCAACGCCTCGTCGATGCTCACGTCGCCGAAGTCGTTGACGACGACGGCGATACGTTCTCCTTCGCCACTGGTCAGAATGTGGTTGAGTAGCGAGGTCTTTCCTGCCCCGAGGAATCCGCCCAGCAGGGTGCAGGGTACGGGGGCCGTGCCGACCCGTGGTGGCTCAGTCACCTTCCCAAGGCTTGCCCAGGGCGGTGAGTTCCTTCTTGGCTTCCGCCCGGTAGGGCGACTCCCGCTGGCCGAGCTTCAAGAACGCTTGCCAATGCTCCACCGCAGCCGGACTCCGGCCAATGGCGCGGGCCATGTGATAGTGAGCCTCACCGAGCCAGATCGGGCGGGGATCCTGTTTGCTGCCGATGGCGATGGCTTTTTCCAATTGCGTGCGGGCTTCGCCAGCGCGGCGATTGTCCACCAGCAGGCGACCGTAGCGATAGCGCCAGGTCGCGTTCTCACCGTTTGCATGGATGGCCTTTTGCCATTCGCTCATGGCGTCCACTTCTCGCCCCAGATCCGCGTAGCTGTCGGCGAGAGCGGCATGAGCCTCGAAACGGGAAGGCTTGAGCTCCAATGCTTTTCGCAGATCCTTCACCGCGGTGCGCACAGCACCTTGGCGATTACGCAACACGCCGCGCTGCCAGTAGGCATCACCCAAGCCCTGGTCGAGTTCAAGCGCGCGCTTGAGAGAGCTTTCTGCAAGTCCGTTGCGCCCGGCTTCCACAGCAGCCCAACCGACGAATAGGTGATACTCGGCGCGATTCGGATCCAGGGCCACGGAGCGCTCCAGGGTCTTGAGGGCCTCGGCCAAGTTGGTGCGTTGCACGAGCAACGCGCGCCCCATGCAGTGGTGGGCTTCCGCGGAAGATGGGCGTTGCTGCAGCACCTTGCGCATTAGCTTCTCCGCCCGTTTGCCACTGTTGCTGGCGGCGTAGCCGCAGCCAACGCGCAGCATCAAGTCTGGGTCATTAGGCGCTTTCTTGAGTGCGGCCTCATAGGCCTTGAGGGCCTCCTCCGTCTTGCCAGACACCTCGAAGAGCAAGCCGCGCTCGAGCGCCAGCCCAGGGTACTCCTTATCGGCGTTTGCGACTTCGTCGAAGAACTGCGCAGCTTTATCGAAATTCTTGCTCTTGCGATGAGCAACGCCCATGCGGAACTTGGCGCCGACGTCTGCGGAGTCGAGCTTGAGCGCGGCGGTCAGTTCAGTCACCGCGTCGTCGTAGCGACCTTGAGTCAACGCCAAGTCCCCGAAGGCCACGTGCAGAGCGGCGGTCGCCGGCAGCTTCTCTTTCGCCTCGTTCAAGATCTTCTGCGCCTCTTCGACGCGACCGGCTTGGTTTTCGAGCAGTGCCAAAGCGATGTAGGCATCGACGACTTCAGCGTCCTTGCCGCCGAGTTCGACCGCCTTGCGGTAGGCCACTGCAGCCTCTTTGCGGGCGCCCACGGCCTCTTGCACTCGGCCGTGCCAGTAGGCCACGCGCATCGACTTGGGGTTGGCTCCATACAGCTGCAAAGTCAGATTCTTGGCATCTTGCAGTCGCTCGAGGGCCAGCATGGACTTAGCCACGCCAACCTTGGCGTTCACGCTTTGTGGATCTGCCTGGGTACCGGCTTCGAAGCGTGCCAGGGCCTCGGAAAAACGGCCAGAACGGTAGAGGGCATCGCCCAGCCCCGCCAGTGCATCCGCCGCCTTGGGATCGATCTTCAGAGCCTCAGCGAAGGCGTTTTCCGCGTGGGAGATCCGGGAGCGGGCCAGATGAATCTCTCCGAGCAAGGTATGGGCTCGAACGCGTTCGCCGTTGCTCGCAAGCTCGGCTTTCTTGGTGACACCCTCGGCAAGTTTGACGGACTGCTCCTCTTTGCGGGCCGTGCGCCACAGCACGTCCGCCACCAAGAGCTTCGCGCCCACGTGATCAGCGTTGCGCTCCAGCGCAGTACGCGCGAGCTTCTCTGCCTCTACTAATGCGCCGCCGGACCGCTTGGCTCGGGCCAAACCGAAGGCGGTGCGAGCAGACTTTTCGATGCCATCCGCCGCTTTCCAGGCGCGCTCTGCGGCGACGGCATCTCCGGCCCCGAGCTCCATCTCACCTTCCAACACCAGAGCATCGATGGGTTTGGCGCCCTTCTTCTTCAAGCGAGCCAGCATCGTTCGCGCCTTGGCAGGTTGGCCGCCCGCCGCCCGCTGCGCTGCGCGAGCCAGATCAAGTTCACTCAACTCTTTGACTTCTTTCAGCTCATCGAGCAGCACCTTGGCCCGGGCGTTTTCCGCCGGATCCGTCCCAAAGCGCAGCTCTGCGATGTAGGCCACATAGGCGGCGTAGGCAGGCAACGCCGGCATTCGGCGGGCTTTCTTGCGGGCGCTCGCCACCAGAGCGAGTGCCTTCTTGGCGTCTGCGGCTGTGTCCTTGCCGAGGAGCTCGCGACTGCGCGTCTTGGTGTCCTCGAGCAACCGCGCGTGTTCTCCACTCTGGAGCTTGTCGAGGATCCAATAAACACCGAAAGGTCCGACATCCGGAATCAGCGACAGCGACGCGCCTCCGATTACGAACACGACCACACCAGCAGCGATGGCGCGCAAGCCCACGCGGCGTTTGGGAGGCGGTGGTGCAACTTGAATCGGCGCAACACCGGCGGTTGGCAGAGACGGCTGCGCACCACCGGGGAGTTCCTGCGGGATCCCTCCGAACTCCATGTCGTCTTCGGCACGGGGGGCGCCAGACTCTCCGTCCAAGGCAACGTCGTCGCCACCTGCATCCAAGTTCACTTCCCCAAACGCAGTGCCGCCCCCCTGTTGGCGCACCACGCCGGCAGCGGGCTCGCCGCTCAGGGGAGCTTCTGCACCCCATTGGGCAGAGCCGGGCGCCGAAAGATCTGCTTCGGCTCCTATGGGTAGTGTGCCACCGGGGTGCTGCGGCAGACCGCCCGCGTCAGCGGGCATGCCTGCCGCGTCCGTGGGCAGGCCCGCAGCATTCGTGGGCAATCCCGCAGCACCCGTCGGCAACCCCGCAGCACCCGTCGGCAGACCGGCAGCGTCCGTGGGTAGACCGGCTGCCATGTCGGGCAGACCGGCCGCAGCAGTCGGTAGCCCGGCGGCGGCCGCCGGCAAACCTGCCGACGCGGTCGGCAAGCCCGCAGCGACCTGTGGCAACCCGGCAGACGCCGTTGGCAAGTCGCCCGCCAGCATGGGAGGAGCTGCGTTCTGCGGGCTGGGCAAGCCCACGCCGCGCCCCGTGGGTGTCGGGAGATCGCCTGCGGGGCTGGGCAGACCCACGCCGTCAGCGTAGCCCCGACCTGCCACGGGCAAGTCCGCCTCGCCGAAACTTGGCGCAGCATCTGCGGACACGGCAGGAAGGTCGATGGGATCCGGACCACCGATGGCCTCGGGCTGCCGAGGTGCGGGCAGCCCGAGTTCGTCGTCGAAGCTTGGCTGCTTCGGGCGCCCATCGCCCACCACGGGCAAGTCGAGGTCGGGTCCGGCCTTCTGGGCTGGCGAGGCAGCCGGCGCTGGCAAGTCCGCACCCGGCAACTCGAGATCTCCAAACTCGCCCAAGCCAAACTGCGTCGACTTCTTGCTTGGTACCGGACTCGGAAGACCGGGCTCGTCGCGCCGCGGGCCGCCGACTGCCGGCAGGTCGAGCTCGTCAAGATCGATGCTGTCGGGCGCTGCGGCCGCGGGTGCAGCGGGTCTGGGGGGGGGCCGCTTGGCCACGGGTGATGGCAGGTCCGCGGCCGGTGGCGCCGGCGCAGCAGCCGGTGCCGGCGCGGGGCGCGGCGGCGCGGCTCCAGGCTTGGGCGGCGCACCACCAGGCCGAGGCGGCGCAGGTGGAGCCGCCACTCCGAGCATGGTGGCTTTGGGTGGCTTCGGCTTCGGCGCGCCAAGCGCCCCACCGAGCACTGGGCTTGGGCCGGTCGTGCGGGGGTCGGACGGTGGGTCGACCTGGAAGGACCCGCCGCACTTGGGACAGCGCATTTTCAAGCCGCTGGATGGAATCCGGCGCTCGTCTACTTGGTATGGTGCGCTACAACTGGGGCACTCGACTTTGAACATCGGCCCTGCTTTGCATGGATAGCAGGGAAGCCCACGGTTTGTCGCGGTTTCTGACAGTCCGTATCCGTGCTACTCGCAGCCCAAGTCGCATGCAGCGCTGGTCATCCGTCGTTCTAGGGCTCGTATTTGCGGTTGGCATGGTGTTTTTGGCGGTTGCGGCACGCCCCAATCGCTCCGCACCGCCAACAACGCAGAGCGCCGCTCCGGAGAGTTCCGCCGAGGCCCCTGTCGCCTCCGCAGGGAGCGTCGAGCCACTCCCAGCCCCGGAGCTCGATCCGCCCGAGGCCGAGCTGGACCCACCCGAAGAACCCACCGCGTCGAAACTACCCCCTGGCGCCCCAAAAGCAGTGCGTTTTGGGGTGATCCTGGTCACCTACACTGGAGCCCAGTCCGCGAAGGCGAGCAAACGCTCGAAAGAAGGCGCGCGCGCACTGGCGAAAAAACTGGCGACCGAGGCACAAGAGGACTTCGCGAAAGCGGTGAAAAAAGGGGACAAAGGCTCGGTGACCAGCGCGGGCCGAATCCCTCGAGGGGTCCTTGAACCCACCATCGAGCAGGTCCTTTTCACCCTGGAAAAAGGCAAAGTCCACCCGGAGCCCCTCGATACGCCTCGGGGATTCTGGATCGTCAAACGCACCGACTAGGCTGCATCCGGTCGGTAATGCTCGCGATTTAGCCGCGGGTCGACCTAAAGTAGAGGCTGCTTCGCCAGCCCACTCAGCATGACCGAAGTCGCACGACCCCCAAGCGCGGGGCTAGACAGCCCGCCAGACGAAAACGTGACGGCGCAGGCGTTTGATCGACTGCGAGAAGAGCTGGACTGGTGTGAGGGCGAACTAACCCGTGCGGTGCTGCTGCACGAGATCGCCCTGTTGGAAGATGCCCGCGGTGACGAGTCGAGCGCCGCGCGAGACCATCTCGAAGCGATCAACGCCGAGCCCGAGTTTTCCGAACCGCTGGAACGCCTGATCGCGATCCTTCGCGGGCGCGGGTCGCAAAAAAACCTCGAGAAGCTACTAGAGAGACTCGTCGAGGTGGCGGACGGTAGCGAAGAGCGAGCACGAGCCCTGCTCGAGCGAGCGCGCTACCTGTATGAGGAAGAACGTGACTTCGCCGGCGCCGTCGCAGCCCTGGAAGAAGCGACCGCCGAGCGCCCTGATGACGCCACCCTCTGGCTGCTATTGGAACTATGCGCGGTCGAGGCTGAGGATTCGGAGCTACGCGTACGGGCGCTGGTAGCGCGTGCGGGCGCCTGTGAAAACCCAAACTGGCAATCGCTGCTGCGCATCAGCGCTGCCAAACTCAAACTCGAGTCTGGCGACGGCGATGGCGCCCTTGCCGAATTGGATGCCGCCCTAGAGACCAAATCCGAATCCACCTTCTTGGTGCTTCAGACCCTCGAGGACATTGCCCGAGAACTGGATCGGGATGACGTACTAGCGCGCTCCTTGGAGGCGCAAGCCGCGGTGCTCTCGTCGGCGCGAGAGTCAGATGGTGACAATCCCTTCGGCGTGCCGAGTCACATGACGAGTGCGGAGCACTCCGCGGACGCTTTGTACCGAGCAGCCGAAGCCCATAGAAGGCGTGGCGAAGTCGACGCGGCGAACAAGGACCTGGACGCCGCCCAGAAACTTCTGCCCGAGGATCCGGTACTGACTCGGGCGCGAATCAATCTCGCTCAGGCCAGCGGCGACACGGAAACCGCTGCGAGCTTCGCCAAAGCCGCCCTCGACCGCGGCGCCAAGGGCGCGTTGGCTGCCGCCCTCTGGATGCGGGTGGCCGAGCGGGCTGCCGAACTGGGAGATGCCGCTGGAGCGTTGAACGCGGTCAACGAAGCACTAGAAAACAATCCCAACTGCATCCCGGCACGAGTGCTGCAGTTGGATCTCTGTTCTGCAACGGACGCTTCGGCGTTTGCGTCAGCACTCGAGGCAGCGCACGAACAACTCAGCGTCGACGAAGCGCGGGCGCGCTGCTTTCTCCTCGCCGCAGATTCCTGGGCACGGCGCGCCGGGGACACCGCTGGAGCGAAAGCGGCCCTCTCGCAGGCCGGAATGGTGGGCGCATCGCCGGGGACGGTAGCTCGGGTCTCACGCTACCTGTCGTCGTTGATGGGGGAGGCCGCCTGGTACGACGAAGCCACGCGACGTTTGCTTGCTGCAGGGGCAGCCGAGTCGGAACTGGCTGGCCTGTGGTTCGAGCTGGTACGCTCGCGATTGGCGCGCGGCGAGTTGGACTCCGCGCGGCAAACCCTCACAGGCCTGGCGACGGCTCCAGGTGGTGCGCGCCTCGCCCACCTACTTGGCGGCTATGTACTGGCCCTCAACGACCCGAAGACGGGCGCGGACTCGTTGAATGCACTCAGCGAAGCCAGCACCGAGTCCGACGAGACACGGGCGCTGCTGCTAGCCGCCGCGCTGCGCGCAGCGAATGCTGGAGAGGCCGAGTCAAGCCTCGCTAGCCTCCGCAAGCTGTTCGACGACGATGCGGGCGACGCCGTGGCTGCGATCGCCCTAGCGGGCATGGCCAAGCGCAGTGGAGATTTGAGTCAAGCGGCCGAGACCCTCAGCACTGCGTCCCTCGCTCTAGACGACTCGGACGCCGCCGCCGCGCTGGCTCTTGAGGCGGGCATCTACTACTGGCACGCTGGCGAGCGCAGCCAAGCCGTAGAGGCCTTTCAGCGGGCAAGTGGGCAGGCGAGCGCATCGGGCCGAGCCCTGCTGTCCTGGGCGCTGCGAGCGGCCGATCCCGACAGTCCCGACGCTCGGCGCCGCGCGCTAGACGCGTCCTCGGAGCAAGATCCTGGGGTCGCTCGGCTGGAGCGCTACACCCTCGAGCTGACCAAGGATGCGGACGCGTCCGTCGACGCCCACCTGGACGGCCCCAAAGACCCCTCGCCGGTGGGCACTGCGCACACCCTAGCTAGGGCGTTGTGCATCGCCCACCCCGACACGATGCTTGATGCACTTGGCGAACTGGCCGAACTCGGAGGGGGCGCCACGACGCTAGCGCGCGCCATGGCTCACGCCGCACGACTGCGTAACAGCACCACACTCGACACGGCGAGTCTGGCAGAGAGTGCGGCGGCCTGGACTCAGGCCTCGCCGCATCCAGACGCTGCCCTCGAGAGCTTGGCCTTCTCCCTGGCTACTGAAGATACTGACGCGGAAGTGGTCGCACGCGCCCGGTTGGCAGCGGCAGTAGGCGGCGACGCCAGGTCTCAACTACAGGCGAGCACCACCATCGTGCGCGAGCTGGCGACAGACACGCGTCCACAGTTGATTGACGGCACGGACTCGATCACCCAGCTCGCAAACCTGGAGCTATCCCTGCCGGGCTGCGACCCACGCCGCCGTGCGCGGGCCCTGCTCAGCGCGGAGGGCGTGCTCGGCGATGACAACAGCGCGATGATGCGCACCCTCGCCGGGTATAATCTGCTAGCCGCTGGCCAAGCTGAAGCCGCGACAACGCTGTTTCGCTCCGTAGTGGAGGCCTATCCTGAAGAGGTATTGGGCTGGGAGGGGCTGCGCGCCGCAGGCGAGGCAACCGGTGACCGGACCCTCGTGGCTGAAGCCTGCGCGTGCTTGGGCGACGCCGTGAGCGAAGACGCCCGGGGTGCAGAACTGTGGGAGTACGCCGCCCTGATCTTGATTGATGAGTTGGGGGACAAGACCCGGGGCGAGTTCGCGCTGTCTCGGGCCGTCGAACGAGACGTGAGTCGGTTCGTCGCCTTCGACAAGTTGTTCCGACTCGTTCGCGCGAAGAAAGACGGCGAACGCTTGCTGGAACTCATCACCAAGCGGCTGGAGGTCGCTGAGGACCCCGAAGAGATCGCCAAGCTGTTCTGGGAGCGTGCGCGAGTGATGCGTGGAGCGGGCGACCGCGCTGGCGCGCTGGCTGCCCTCGAAAACGTGACCATGCTCGAGCCCGATCACGTGGGCGCGTTGGCGCTTTCAGGGGAGATCTACATCACGACCGGGCAATTCGCCGAAGCTGCGGATCGGCTGGCGCGACTCGCAAGTCTGGAAGAAGCGCCGGCCAAACAGCGCTTGATGAGCGGCGTTGCCGCCGTGGACATCTACGAAAACAAATTGGAACAGCCCGAGCGTGCGCTCGAAGTGCTGACTCAGCTCTACAAGATGGGCCTCTCTACGCTTCCCGTGCGGGAACGCATGGCGCGCTTGGCAGCGAAGCAAGAAGTCTGGGACGACGCTACGCAGGTGCTTCAACAGCTCATGGTGGAGCGCGATTCCAAAGAGTCCCGGATCGAGGCGGCGCGCCTTGCCATGGCGATTCACCGCGACCGCCGCCAGCGGCCAGAGGACGCCCAACTCGCGATGGAGACATTGCTGAGCGAGGCGCCTGACGACGGGGAAGCGCTCGACCTCGCGATGACCGGCATCCTACCCAAGCCCAAGGAGCAAGAGCTCTTGACGCGAGGGCGCGACACCATCGTGCCCCGGCTACTACAAGATCCTTTGGACGCGGCGCGGGTAGACCGACTGGCGCGAATCGCGCACCGCTTGGACCAACCTCGAATTCGACAGGCCGCTTTGGGCGCGCTGGTGGCGCTGGGCCAGGGGACGCCGGAGATCGATCGAGAACTTGCCGTGCTCGACCAGCGCGTGGCTCGCGTCCCCCACATGGCGGTGGACGAAGCGGCCATCCCGGATCTGTGCGACCCCCAGGACCAAGGGCCTTTGCCCGCGCTGATGCGCACCTTGGCAACTACTTTCGCCGACGCCCTGGGCCCGAGTCTCGATGCTCTTGGAGTCGGCAAGAAACAGCGCGTCGACCCACGCTCGGGCTTGCCGATCCGCAACGAGATCGCGGCGTGGGCGGGCGCTCTGGGGCTCGGCGATTTCGAGGTGTATCTTGGCGGCAACGACCCGGAGGGGGTCTACGGAGTGGCGAACGTCACGCCCGCGATCGTCATCGGAGCCCAGGTGAACGCGCCCCTGTCGCCGGCACACCGCGGCATGATCGCGCGAGAACTATTCGCCCTGAAGCGTGGGACCACGATATTGCGCCATCGGGATCCGACGGATGTGGCGGCGCTTGTGGTGGCCGCATGTGCGGTCGTGGACGTGCAAGTTCCGTCGCCCCACTACGCCATGCTCGGCGAATTCCAACGTGTACTGGCCAAAGAGATGCCGCGGCGAGTCAAGAAGGCGCTGCCCGACCTGGCACGCGCCGTTCAAGGCTCCGGGCAGGACATCGAAGATTGGGTTCGAGCGGCAACTTCGAGTCTGGACCGGCTGGCGAGCGTGGCCGCAGGCGACGTGTCCTGGGTCCTGGCCCACAACCCCGCGTCCCGAGGCCAGCTGGGGGCGTCCATGGAAGCCAATGCGCGCGCCGCGCGGATCTTGGCGTTTGTGCTCTCTCCAACATATCTCTCCATCCGAGAAATGCTCGGCATGGGTGTGCGATGAGTGACGAGAAGAAACCTCCGCAGAAGCGCCCGCAACACAGCGGAGCAGGGCGCAGTGGCAGTGCTCGTAGCATCGGGGAGGAGCTGGGGGAGCTGGACTTCGAGCCCGACGCACTATTGGACTCGCTGCTATCCGACGACCCACCACCGGCGGCTCCCAAGGCGGAGCCCCCCCCAGCCGTCGCGCCCAAAGCTCCCGCTCCGAAGGCCCCCGCCGCTCCCGAAGCAGCCGCTCCACCCGCAGCGCCACCCCTGATCTCACCAGACAGCCGGCTATTCAGTGAAGACGAAGACACTCACGTCGGCATGGTGGAGGACTTGGGCCTCGAGCGCCCGCCTCAATCCGCGGATGTCGACGATCTACTAGACCAAGTCGCGCCACCCACTGATGCCCCGCCGCCTGAGCCTGCGCCGGCCAAACGCCGGAGCACGGCGAGCGGAGAAGTGGACGCCTTGCTCGACAACGCGCCGCCCATCCCGGCCGCCGCACCCAAACCTCCGACACCTGCCGCGGGAAAACCGCCCCGCCCCAAGCCGCCGCGGCCGCCGCCACCTCGCGGAGCCCCAGCGCCACGCCCACCCCAACCGGCCGCACCCCCGGCGCCCAGCGCCCAAGCAGCGGATCCTGGTGGCGAGGGTGATCCGTTCGCTGGCGCCTTCGATGACGAGCTGGATTTCGAGAATCTGGACTTGCGCGCCGATGCGCCCCTGCTGGAGTCCGAGCCCACTCCGCCACGCAGCACGTCGGTAGAGCAACTACGAGAAGCCATCCCGAGCGTGCCTCATGAGGAGGCGGAGCTATCCCTCGATCAATACGAGGAGATCTCCGACGCGCCGACAGTCGTTGGCGACCTCAGTGAAATCGACGCACTCCTCGCATCCCCAACTGTCCCACCACCCGAGCCCGAGGCCACGGGCGAGTCGCCGGCGCCCCCTGAGCCGCCTGCGGATTCCGCTCCCGCGGTCGAAGCTAGCGCGGCAGTGGCAGGCGCTCTTTCCGAGGATGAAGCGGCTGCCATCCTGGAGTCTCTGCCCCCAGAGTCGGCGTCCAGTGCGGACATCGACGGGGAACAACCGGCTTCAGCCCATTTGAATGCCCAGGGCAACCTCGACGTTTGGCAGGCCCGCGCGGAATGGATGGAGAATGAAGCGCACGCCCGCCCGGACGCGCAGAGCAAGGCCCGGGGCTTGGTCGTCGCGTCTGAGCTGTGGGCGATGGCTGGCGATATCGAGCGCGGACGTGAGGTGGCGTCAGAAGCACACGCGGTGCTTTCGTCTTCCGCAGTCGTGCAACGTCAATCCCGTTGGCTCGCGCAAGCAGACGACGAGTGGAAGGGCGCCGCGGCGCTACTCGAAAGTGAGGCGCGTAGCGCGCCGGAAGTCGAACACCGCGCCCATGCCACCTATTTGGCGACCGAGGTGCACCGCCTGAAGCTCGGAGACACCGCTGCAAGCCAGCGAAAGCTCGACGCGCTTGTGCGCGTCGCACCGCAGGACGCGAGAGGCATCGTCGCAAAGCTGGCCGGCCAACTCGCTCAATCCGCATCCCCCCCGAAAGCCAAGCTACCCCCGGACGACAGCCTGCAACCTCTGGCCAATGCCCTCGCGAGTTTGACGCATCTACGTGGGGGCCCCGCGCCCACGCAAGCCACGCCCCTTTCGGGCGCCGAGAGCCTGCGCCGAGCTGCGCAGGCCGGGGACCGGGCCGCCGCTGCCGAGGCTGCGCGCAGTCTGACGGCGATCGCGGAACTCGAATTGGCAGCGCTGTGGCTATCAGCGAGCCTGGACGCTCCGGCCGCCGAGACGCGTGGGCGCGCCATCGAGAGCCTGCGCCGTATCATCGAAAAGGCGCCCGATGGGGCGGCGGCTCGCCGAGTTCTTGCGGCACGGGCACTGGAGCAGGGCGACGCCGAAGCCGTCAACACAGCGGTGTCCGCCGAAACCACGACGGATGTCGTGACTCCAGCGGATCGCGTCGCCCTCGCTTCCCTCACCGGAGGTGGCCGTGAAGCGCTCGCACCTTGGCTACCCGAACTGCAGAAAGACCCGGAGTTGGCAGTACTGTCAGCCGCCGCAACCGCAACCGCCGCACCGGCGAAGGCACCCGCGGAGCCACTGACGGGATCCCCGGAGGTGCGTGCGGCGATAGCCTTGGGTAGAGCCTTGTCCGCCCAAGGGGTTGAAGGCGCAGATCCTTCGCTATTGTCGGCTGCCGTCGAGCGCTTCGCCAACCTCGACGACGCGTCACCCGCTGCAGAGCGACTCCGTTTAGAACTCCTGATTCAAAACCAGAGCGGCGAGCGCGTGGCCAAGGCGCTGGCGGACTCCACTCCGCCGGACGGTGCCGAGGCGCAAAGGGACCAGTACTTGGCCGCGGCTCTGGCCTATGAGTTGAGCGGAGATGCGGACAGAGCAACGTCCAGTTTGCGTGAAGCGCTCACGGCAGATCCCAGCAGCGAGGCCAGTGGTCGGGCGTTGCTTCAGCACCTACCCCCAGCGGAATCGACCGAAGTGTTGGTGGGTGTCGCGGATGCTGCAGGCGACGATCTTCAGAAGGCGCTGCTGCTACTCGAAGCGGCCCTACGGGCGGATGCGGACGACGTCGCTTCGGCATTGATCCAACGGGCAGCGGAGGCCGCTCCGGCCCTGCCCTTCGCGTACCGCCTTGGTGAGGAGCGTGCCCGAACTGCAGGCGACGTGGGCAAGCTGGTCGAGTGGCTCCGGGCCGGACGGGCTGTGTCGGAGGATCCCATCGAGCGCTCTTGGGACGCCATCCGGGAAGCATTGCTCACGGCGGAGGACGACCGCGAGGGCGCGTCCGCATTGCTCGGCGAATCGACCGCCGCCCAACCCGGTGACGTAGCGCTGCGAGAGCTTCACGAGCGTCTGATCCCCACGGCGGGAGCCGAGCGGGCCAAATGGCGCGAAGAGGCCGCAGAGCTTGCCGAAGGCGTCGACCAGGCAGCTCTGTTGTTGGAAGCCGCCCTGGAACACGAACGGGCCGGGGACTTGCCCGCGGCCGCAGCCGCGGCGACCAAAGCGCAAAGCCACGGCGGTCTCGCGAGGCTGACCGCTGAGCGCTTGGCCGCATTCGGGGCTTCTGCCACGGACTACGCCGAGCAGTGGTTGGCGGCCGCGAAGGAGAGCGAAGACCCGCAGGAACAGCGCGCTCTATACGCCCGCCTGGCGCGGCTCGATCGCCTCCGCGGCGAAGCTGCCAGCGCACTGCTCTGGGATGCCGCCATCATCGAGGGCGATCCAGGTCACTTGCCTGCACTCCACCGCTTGGCCCACGAATACGTCAGTGGTGCGCGCCTGGAGGATCTCGCTCCCATCGCGGACAAGCTCAGCGGCATCTTGGAGGGGCCTGAGGGCGTCGCGCAGGCCTTCATCGCCCACGCAGCCTACGAGCGCACCGACAATGCCGATGCGGCCGGCGATGTGATTGAAAGAGTCACCAAGCGCGAGCAGCCACCCTTGTGGGCGCTGCGCTACCTCACGGCCAACGCGATCAAAGCAGGGGACGACGCAGCCATTCTGCGAGCCACGCGTATGTTGGCGGACCGTGCCAACCGGGCGATCGATGCAGCCACCCTCTTTGTACGCGCGGCCGAGGCCAGCGCCCGCTCTGGAGATCTAGAAGGCGCACGCGGCCTGCTCGAGCGCGCTCTTGAGCTATTGCCGGAACACCCGACGGCCTTGGCTGCGGAGATCGTCATACTGGAGAAGCTCGACGACTGCACCGGTGCCGCAAGGGCTTTGGAGACTCTCTCGAGTTCGAGCAAGGTCGAGCGCCATCAGCTCGAAGGCTGGCACGCCGCCGCCGTGCTCTGGCTGGACAAAGCCGATGATGCGGACAAGGGGTTGGCGGCGTTAGAGAAGGCAGCCGAGATCGACCTGACCTATTCGGACGTCTTCGAACGCCTCCGGGCTCAGTACGTTGCTCGCGAGGACCGTGCGCGCCTTGCCAGCCTGCTTGAGCGACGCCTGGATCAAACCGAAGACCCCGAAGAGCGTGTCGCACTCGAGGTCACCCGGGGGCGGGCACTGGCAGAAGTCGGCGATCGCGACGCCGCCAAACAAGCGCTCGCCGCTGCCCTGGACGAAAACCCCGACCACGTCGACGCCCTCGACGCCTTTGCAGATGTCTGTGCCCAAGAAGGCGATTGGGAAGGCGCCGAGCAGTCACTGATTCGCCTTGCGCGTTCCGACGTAGACCCAGCAAGACAGCTCGAGAGCTACCGACGCCTCGGTGCGCTCTACGATGGTGAGCTGCCCAATCCGCAACGCGCGGAGTTGGCCTACAAAGAGATCCTCAAGCGTGAGCCCAACGACGTCGACGCCCAACAAAAACTGGTGTTCGTCTATGGTCGCCTTGGGGACCCGGCGAAGGCCGTCGAGATGGCTACGGAGCTCGTTACCCGCGCTAGAAGCCCGGAGGAGAAGCGAGAGCGCACCCTGAACCTGGCCCGGGTATATGAAGAAGTTCTGGAAGACAAGCGCAAGGCTGAGACCACTCTCGATCGGGCCCGCAAGACTTGGCCTCAGGATGGATCGGTGCTCAAGGCTCTGGCGGAGTTCTACCAGCGCCACGGCGAAACCACCGCCCTGAACGTGCTCCTGGACCGAGCGGCCAACGATGCGCGCCGGGCGCTCAGCACTGGGCGCTTCGAGCCGGGGCTGTTTTCGCAATTGGCGACAGTCGCTGAGCTGCGCGGTGGCGGGGGCGCAGCGCAAATCGCCAACGCGACCTTGGCCGCCATCGAAGGACGCGAAGAGGAAGTGTTGGGCGCAGGCGCAGCAGCCGCGGATCCCAAACTAGACGACCTACTTGCACCCGAGCTGCTCACCTTGCCCCTGCGGGCACTGTTGAAGAAGAGCGCGGACGCTCTGGACGCCGCCTACGCCGTCGACCCCAAGACCATGCGAGCCACTCCCCTACCTCAAGAGTCCGCCGCGGTTCAGCGGGAATTGGAGCAACTGGCAGCTCGATTCGGAATCTCCGGACTATCCGTCCTCGCTTCGCCGACCATCGGTGCGCAAGCGCTTCCGATGACGGGGATGCCGCCCCAGCTCATCGTTGGCACGGAGCTGCTCGAACACCCGAACTCAGCGTTGCGGGACTACTTGCTGGTTCGCGCGCTCAAGATCATTCAAGCCAATGCGTGTACGCTGTCGCGCAAATCTCCCATTGAGCTGTGGCCAACCCTCGCTGGCTATCTGTCAGTGTTTGCCCCGAACTGGCAACCTCCCAACATCGACGCCAAGAAACTCGCCGATACTCGCGACCGGATCCAGCGCGCCATTGCCCGACGCTTGGACGACGATGTTCCCGTACTCGCTCTGGAGGTCATAGGCTCCATCGGCAACCGAGCATCCCAGGTCGCGACGGCAATTCACCAGTGGGGTGATCGCGTCGCGCTGCTGGCCATCGGTAGCCCGGTGACGGCGTTTTCTGCGGTTGCGCTGAACGCCGGCCACGGGCCACCCCCCGCCGAAGGACCGGATAGGCTCAAGTGGATCCTGCGCAATCCCGAGGCGCGCGACCTGGCAGTGTTCAGCGTCAGCGAGCAGTACGCAGCGGCGCGCAAGCAAGTCGGCCTCGACGGCTGAGACTCAATCGACGACGAACGCCACTTCGTCGCGGCCACCCGCAGTCTGCAACACGAGGCGGTGGTGCCCCGGGCTGAGCGGGATCGTGGGCGACCCTCGTTCGGCGACGACTCGGCCGTCCAAACTCAGACGGAACCGAGCTCCCGCTGATTGCAGACGCACGCTCAGGCGCTGCTGGGACGCGGCCAGGGCGGGATCCCTCAAGAAGCGAGCGCCGTCGTAGGGGAATGCGATCCGTGCGCGTTGCAGCGTCGGCTTCGCTCGAGGGCAGCGCGGACTGGCTGTTTGGGGACCGATGGGCCGCCCCACTCGCTTGGCCCAGGCACGGTAGCGGGGCGCATAGACTTCCACCACGCGCTGCTCTGCCCTTGGGCAACCCGGCGCCGAGAGCAGGCCATTGTCAGCATCGACCCAGACTTGCCGATGCAAGTCGCATTCGCGGCCTGCCTGGTTTCCGGAGGCGAACTTCTCGGTAACGGTGTGCGTGCAGTGCGGCCCCGGGCGCTGGCCACTGCGCTCGCAGACAGCTGCGGACACGAGGCGAGCGTCCGAAGACGGCGCCGCGGGGTTCCTGCCACGCATCGCAGCCATCATCACCTGACGAAACAGTGGCCCCGCGCCCGTCACCCCGCTGGTGCGGATCATGGGCCGACCATCGAAGTTGCCCACCCAGACCGCAACGGTGACCGGCCCGCTGACCCCCACCGCGAGATTGTCGCGATGGCCTTTGCTTGTACCGGTCTTTACTGCAGCGGCGAAGGGCAATTCGAGAACGTTCCCACGCCCGAAAGCGCCCGCTCGGGCCACGGGATCCGAAAGCACGTCGAATAGCACAGCCGCGGTTTGTGGGCGCATGAGCTTGCGCAGAGAGTGGGGCGGGTGTTGCTGCCATTGCCCGGACTTCAGACGGGACGCGAGCACGAAGCGCGGCGGACGCATGCGGCCCGCATTCGCCAGGGAGGTGTAGGCCGCCGCCAATTCGAGCAATCGAACTTCGCCATCCCCCAAAGCGATCGCAGCACCGTAGTGGGCAGCGTCTTCAGTCAGAGAATCGAAGCCCGCGCGCCGAAGTGTAGCCAGCACACGGGTGGGCCCAACTCGGGAAGCCACGAGTACGGCGGGGATGTTCAACGAGTTGGACAATGCCTCCCGCAGCCGAACCGGGCCATGCTGTCGGCCATTGTAGTTTTTGGGTCGATAGTCGCCCTCGGCGGTGGCCAGGTGTAGCTCGATGTCTGGCAAGATCGTCGCTGCCGTGTAACCCAGGCGCTCCATCGCGGTGGCGTAGACGAAGGGTTTCAAGGTTGAGCCGGGTTGCCGAAGCGCCAGCACACCGTCGTTTTGACCCAAGCTCCGCTGATCGAAGAAACCTGCGGAACCCACGTAGGCCAACACGTCGCCGCTGCGATTATCCAGTACGACCACGGCCGCTGCCGATACGTCGTGGGCGCCGAGACGCTCTACGGCTCGGCGTGCCAGGCGCTCCACTTCGATTTGCAGGCCGAAATCGAGACTGGTCTTGAATTCATCCCCGCCGCCGGCACCCACCGGGGAATCCAGGGCGCCCATGCGCAGCGCGCGCAGGAAATGACGCCCACCCTCCTCGAGCGCGGAGCGCTGCAGGCGCAAGGGCTCCGCCAGGGCCTGAGCCACGTCTTGGGCGGGCAGCAAACCCGCCCGCTCCGCCCGCCGGAGCACTCGATCCCGGCGAGCGTGTGCCAAGTGCGGGTTCTTGGTTGGATCGTACAAGCTGGGGCCCCGAACCATGCCGACCAGGGTCGCGGCCTCGGCAACGGAAAGCGCACCAGCGGGCTTGTCGAAGTACAGCCGGCTGGCCGCCCCGATCCCGCGAACGTTAGGTCCGAAGTCCACGCGGTTCACGTACTGCTCCAGCAACGCGTTTTTGCCCAGCGACAACTCCATCCGCAGCGCAAGCACCGCTTCCCCTGCCTTCCCACGCAAGGTACGCGGCCGGGGCTGCAGGGTGCGAGCGAGCTGCTGGGTCAGGGTGCTTGCGCCGCTCACGGCGCGCCGGTGCCAAACCAGTTGTCCAAGCGCGCGAGTCACCGCGATCGGGTCGATGCCAGGGTGCCAATAGAAGCGCTTGTCTTCAGCAGCCAGTAGAACAGCGATGGTAGAGGCAGAGAGTTCGGGAATCGGCACCCACTCCGCCCGGGAGCCCGAGTCGACGCGTGCAGTCCGAATCAGGCGCCCGTGCCGGTCTAGAAAGCGCTGCCCAGACTCCGGTGTCTCGGAAGCGGACAGAGCGACAGGCAGCGGAGTCGCGAGGACCCAAGCGCTGAAAGCTGCGAGTGCGGCGCAAGCCGAGATTACGGCTGCGCGCACCAGTTGCGAAGCAGTGCTCACCGCACCTCCAGGGACACGGCTCCTGTCCGACCGAAAACCTCGGGCGTGTACATCTCCTCCGCTTTGGTCGGCGGAACGATGAACTTGCCGGCCGTGGTCGCTCGCGCAAGGTACCGGTAGTGGTACATGCCGGCATTCATTCGGTCGACGAAGAACAGCGCGCGGTCATCCCGCAGCTCGCGGCGAAACCAACTACTCAGGAACGCGCTGCCGTGCGCCACGTCGTCGTCCCAATCTCCATCCGATGAATCGTAAGAGCCAGGCTCGCCCCCCTGCCCGGGTACAGACAGCCAAGATGCCGTCGTCGACAAGGTCGTATCCACAGCCTCGAGCCCGGCGGGGATCGGGTCATCGATCACCACGAGCTCACGCGGGCTCGGCGACACCACGATTAGGTCGACGAGCACTAGAGACCCGGCGGCAATTCGCGATTCGGTTCGATCCGTCAGCGTGCGAATCGCCTTCGGGAGGTTCTCCGGGGTTACTGCACGCAACGTCTTCTGGACGAAGAAGCCCCGATCCAGCGGTCTCGCCGGAAGGGTCTTGGGCACGTAGCGCAGCCGCGCTTCGTAGAAAAGCTTCCCGTCACCCTGCTTCTGAAAGACAAGCAAGCCACCGGCCTTCCGGGGCATGTCCTTCGCCGCGATCACGTGACGCCGGGAGTTGGCACTGCGGCCTTTGAAGCGTTTGGACACGAGCTGTGAACCAGACAGCCATACCCGCGTGAGGAAGTTGGGCACTTTTCGCTCTTGGGCCTTGCGATACTCATCCAGCGCCAACAGCGCGTATGCCGCCTCTTGGGTATTGCGCCACGTCCCGCCGCGACGGGCGCGTAGCAGCCCCCGGGCCATGGCCGCGGCCATGGGATGCGCAGGACGCGCCGCAAGTAGGGCGCGCAGGGCCATGGCGCTGGAGCGCGCGGGCGAGGACATCAGCACCGCGTACTCGTCACCCAGGTTCTCGGAAACCATGGCGGTATCCGCATCGATGCGCAGCTGGCCCTCGAGCTCCTTCAACAGAGGATCGATCAGCTCGGCCTTTTGCTTGCTCACAGCCAGTGCATGCAGCAGCAGCGCTTTGCCAAAGGTCGGAAGCTTGCTGCGCTCGGCGTAGATCCGACTCATGTAGCCCACATCTGGCGCGCCCGTTTCCGCCATCACGTCCACGATGAATGCAGCCGTGGAAAGCGAGATCGGTTCGATGCGCAGTCGCTCCAAGGCGCGTCGCACATAGGCGCGCCCGCGCTGCAACGCGCGTGCCGGAACCGCGTGGCCGCGGCTCTTGGCATGGTGCAACGTCCACAGGGCGTAGGCGCTCACCCAGGGCGAGCTCTCTTGGGACTCTGGCCAGTAGCCGAAGCCCCCATCACCACGCTGTCGCCCCAGGATCTCCGCGACGGTTTTTTCCGCCACCGCGCGAGTGTTCTTGGGCAAGGGCAGGTCGAAATCTCTAGCCAATTGCGCGAGGGGCAACATGGGCAAGAGACGACTCGATAGCTGCTCGGTGCAACCGTACGGATACTCGATGAGTTGCTCCACGCCCCCACCCAAACCAACCAGGGCGGTCGACGCCATGCTCAGTTGCAGTTCGCCAACGTCGCGGCGCATGGCGGAGAGGTCCCCGAGCTTTTCTCCCCGCGCCGCATTGGTCTGCCCGTAGAGGGCAACGGACTCCATCACCGCCGGCACGCGCACGTCTCGACGCACCTCGACGGAGTCTCGCTGGCGCCCGGCCGAAACCACGAATCCAAGCTTGGCCGTGCCTGCCCGCTTCGCGCGCAGGGGAAAGCGCACTTCCACACTGCCGTTCTTCGGCAGCTGTACGCGCTTCGTAGCGTCACCCAAGAGCTCCAAACCGCGGATTTTCGCCGTCACAGTCGCGGTCGTGTCACCCATCCCCTTCGAGGTCACGATGACCCCCGCGTTAGCCGCGTCCCCGGTTCGCAAGAAGCGCGGCAGCGCAGGACGCGCCATGAGCTTCTTGCTCGTGATGACTCGGGATTCTCCGAAGCCATAGCGATCGTCCAAACTTGCGGCGACCGCCATCAGACGATAGGTCGTGAGGCTGTCCGGCAGCTTGAAACTGACCTTCGCGCGCCCCTTGGCGTCAGTGTGCACAGCGGGGTTGAAGTACGCGCTCTGACGAAAGTCCTTGCGCGCGCTAGAACTCTCACCGCCACCGCCGCCGTCGAGCCCCTTGTCGAGGCCCATGGAGCCCAGATCATCCAAACCCAAGCGTGCCAGGGCCTCTCGGGACTCGATGGTCGCCACCTGCAACGCCCGAGGCGACGTGAACACAGGGAGCGGGTCGGGAGTCTTGTAGCCAATCAACGAAAGCACACCTTCGTCGACCGCGTAGAGAGCAACTTCCGCGGGTTGGGGCTTGCCCGCCGCGTTGGTGGTCCGGATCGCCACATCGACCTTGGCGCCGGGCTTGAGCTCCGTGGCGGAGGGCGTGACTTTGACCTCGAGACGTCGAGCGTCGGCGTTGACCGCGATCTCCGCGTAGCCAATGCGAAAGTCAGGAGCGCCGATGTCGGGTTTTCCGTGCCTGGGCTTCGCCTTGCGACCTCGGGTCAACATCACGGAAACGAAGGCATTGGGCAGCAGATCCTTCGTGACTTCGACCTCGACTACAGGTGTTGCTCCGCGCAGCACGCGACGTTCGGAGCGGTAGATCCCGGCCCGCTCGACGGTGATGAGTGCCTCCGCCTCCGGGAACGGATTCTTCACCAGGACGCGGGCGCGATCCCCAACCTTGTACTCCTCCTTGTTCAAGGCCAAATCGAGCTTGCGGCGGTCTCCGTCGCCCCATTGCATCCTACCTGCGCCGATGCCGTAGAACGAAAGGGCAGACGCTACGGGGTTTCCGCGCTCGTCCTGGCTCTTGGCAGAGATGATGTAGTAGCCACCTTCTCGCAGATCCAGGCTGCAACCCACGGGCGCGGTGCCCGTTTTCACGCTGCAGCGGGACACGACCGTATCCACCGGCTTACTGACCGAGCGCACGCGACCAGCCCCAACGTCCTGCCGCGCCAGGCTCCAACGTCGGCGCACCAGCTGCACCGCGATTCGCTTACCAGGTAGCCGCCGTCCCTTGGGCGACAGCGCCACGAAGCGGGGTGTGGTCTTGCCCGGCGCCTTTACGAAGAAGTCCTTCAGGTATTCGATGCCGATGTAGAAGCTTGCCGGGTGCACGATGGCAGTCGTACTTCCACTCTGGGATTGCCGGGACAGATCCGTCACCTCCGCCTCGGCCCGAAGGATTTCCGGACCGCGCTGCCCACTCATGCTCAGCTTGGCACTGAGCTTCAGCTTGCCGGTTGGGTCCAGAGTCTTGTCCGCGCTGCTGAGGATACTGTGGTCCAGATCTTCTTCGTCAGCATGCGCAAACAGCGCCCCCGACGACGTGGAAAACTCGTCGCTATTGGGAGGATTGAAGTAGCTACGCGCGCGGGTAACGCTGTAGCGCGTCTTGGCTTTGGCCATGGGCGCACCGAACAAGAAGTCGCCTCGAACCATCCACTCGGCCTGGTCCCCACGAATGAACGAAGGCTGATTGCTCTCGACGCCCACCTTGAACTCGGCAGGGCGGTATTCAGCAACTTCGAAGCGCTCGCTGATCTGTCCTCCCTTCAGTCCATCCGTGTAGACTCGATAGCTGCCCAACGGCGCCGATCTTGGAATGCGTAGCTTGGCGTCGAAGGACCCAAAACGAGAGGTCTTCACGCGACGCTTGAGCAGCTTCTCTCCCTCGGGATCCTCGACGATGAGGGTCATCGAGCGGCCCGCTTCCACGGCGTTGCCGGTCCGGGTGTGCCGACGCAGGATCCCTTTCAGGCGCACACTGTCGCCTGGGCGGTAGAGACCCCGCTCTGTGAACATGAGCCCGTAGGCGCGAAGCTCGCCGCTCAGATCCAGAGGAACATCCAGGCGCCAAGCATCGAGGAAGTCGCTCAGCGGCCGGGCCGTCCAATCCGCCCCGTCGGCCGCGATGAAGACGGCCCGGGCATCTCGACTGTTCGATTCCAGATTGGGGGCAAGCTCCTTGGCCGAAATCCTCGCAATGCCGTCCTTGTCGGCCTTCTTCACGAGGGTCTTGGCGCCTGGCCGAAACACCTCGACCCGAGCGCCGGGCACGGGTTTGCCGTTGGAGAGGCGCGTCACCCACACCAGGGACCCATGGCGAGAGACCTTTGCGGTCATCGCCAGATCCGTGACCTGCACCAAGCGCACATGCTGCCGTTTGCGGGGGCGCTTTCCCTCTCGCTCGACGTACGCCACGCTCAGAGCCACCACACCGCGCCGCGCTTTCCCGAGCAACGCGCCACTGTCCACGCGCCGCTGATGCACGCGGTTCTTGGCGGCCCGGGGCGTGACCGTCTTTTCCGGCAGCCAACGCCGAAGTTTTTTCAGTTGGCGATCCGTGCGCGGCTCCCGAAGCAACTCAGCAGTCTGAGGCTTGGTGAGCGCTCCGGCGATCACGCGATAGTCCGCAACGTTGACGCTACCCACGGAGATCGGCTTGGCAATCGCCGCCTCCAAGGTATCCCCGCTCACGCCGATTTCCACCGTCGGCCATACGTCGTCAATCAAGACGCGTTCGGCGTGGGCGCGCCCCATGCGCTGACCGTATTTGTCTTTCAAGCCACCACCGACGCTGAGGGTGTACGCAGCGCCCGGCTTGAAGGCCGCGTTCACATCGACGTAGCTAACGTAATCGCTGTCTTCCCGCCAAGAGTCCCAGCGAAGCTTCAAGCCAGGGGTCACCCGCAGCATCCGCTTCACGTCTTTGAACCGGACCGGATTGGTGAACGACACCCCCAAGCTGCCACCCGGCGCGCAGCGCCGGTGGGGCGTGTCTTGATCGCAGTTGACTCGTTCGACCCGCAGCGGCCCATAGGTCTCGAACGCAACCCGTCGCTCCTTGGTCTGAGGCAGCGGCCCTTCTTGCCCCTTCCAGCCCCGCGCGATCTTGAGCTCGTACTTCGAATGCACCGCAAGCGGTGCCTTGGGCGCTACTTCGAGGATTTTGGGCCGGGCCGGATCAGGACGGCGCAACTCCATGCCCACAGCCTGGTCTTTGGTGAGGTTGTGCAGACTCACGACGCGGGTCAGGGCGCTGGGATCGACCGGCTGGTTGAAGCGCAGGGTCATCGTCGTCTTCGGCACCAAGCCTTTTTGACCGTCGTAGGGCGAAACTCGCACCAGTTTGGGTCGCGGAGTCTCGAACTCGAAGTCGTGAGCTCGAGCGAGCCGGGACCCATCCAGCGCCCGGATGCTCGCAGGTACACGCACCCGGATCCGGGTGGCTCCCGGCAGGGGACCGGCAGCTGGGACGAAGATCAGTGCGTGGGTGCCCACCCACTGCCAACGCCCCGGGATGGCAGGGGTCATGGAGATCGGTGGGGCGGCCTCGGAACCCGCCAAAGACAGTTCCCGGAGCGGGCGGCTGAATACGACGCTCACTTCGGCGGTGTTGGAAGCTTGACCTTCGGGCCCCGCAAACACGACGCGAAACGGCCCGTCGGGCTGCCCCTGCTCCATGCCGGGGCCTCCCAGCCCCAGAGTGCCGTGAGGGGTGACCGTTGGCATGGTGGCGCCCCCTTGAACACAGGCTGCCACGACCAGTGCCAGGGCTATCGAGAGGGCTCGGAGCAGGCGCGGGCGAGGCTGGTTCGAACGGCGCTTTGGGCGAGCATGTGGGTCCATTTGGTGGGGCAGTCAGCAATGGGCGTGCCTGGAACGCAACCCCTATGAAACGCCCCGAAACGCGAGTTGGACGTGGGCCGGGGGACGCACCTCCGCGGCGATCTGGCCACGGCCGTGCTACTTTGGGCGTGTTGTCCGCCGAGTCATGTCCAAGCTGATCGCCACGGCGATTTTCGCCGCCACGATCGTGTTCGGCACGGCCGCGCAAGCGGCTCCGCCAACGGCCCGATTCGACGATCCGGCACCCGTCAAGGTCACGCCACCAACCCAGGCCCAAGCTCCGAAGCCCGCGGCCACGCCAGCGCCGCGGCGCGCGCTCGCCAAAGAGAGCTGGGCTACCCGGGCGGCGCGAGGTCTGTCCGATCGGGCTCGACAAGCTCGAGCCCGGGGAGCCACCGGCGACGCCCTACGGCTGTACACGGAAGCCGTCAGGATGGACCCGAGTTTTGGGCCAGCCTATCTCGGTCTGGGAGAGCTCCGCGCCGCGTTGGGCGACTGGGGCGAGGCCGAGCGGGTGTACGAGATGGCGCTGCGCCTGCCCGCTGCAGGTGCGGCCGCGTTGGCTGCGCGTGGGCGCCTGCGCTACCGGCGCGGCGACGTCGAGGGCGCAGTCGGGGACATGGAGGCGTCCCTCGAGCGCGAACCGCACAACACCACGCGTTTGGCTCAACTCGCTGCCTGGCACGTCGCCACCCAGAGCTGGGCCGCGGCGTTGGTGGCCTGGCGCCGCCTGTTGGTACAGCGTGAACGACTGGGTCAGGAGGCCGCGGCGGACCAGGCCCGGACTCAAGTCCGCGCCTTGACGATCTTGGCCGCGGAGGCCGATCCCGTCCACGGCATCGGCGGCGCACACCCCAATTGGGTGCGCCGCGCATTGGCACGCATTGCGGTTCGACTCCCAGCTTCCCAGTAGAGCCCGTCCGCGCGCTGGGACTCAGGTTGGCTCGACCGGGATCCGATGTTGTTCGACTACCCGGCGTACATCGTCAGGCATATCCGTGCTCGCCACGTTCGCTAAGTCCGTGCTCACGACCGTGTGACGTACCGTGGCGCACAACACATCATCGCTCGAACGATGAAACTCATAGGTCAGCTCGAAGCTTCGCGTGCCAAGCCGACTGACACTGACCTCGACCCGAACCGCGTCCCCATAGCGCAAGGGCGAGGCGAAGCTCGCATCCACTTTCACAGCTGGTAGCCCCACTCGGCGCTTCAGGATCAGCCCCGCATAGCCGCCCTCCACAGGGGAAAATAGCTGCTCCATGGCTTCATGGGCATAGGTGAAGAAGCAGGGAAAGAACATCAACCCGGCTGCGTCCACCTCGTGGAACCGAACCACACGCTCGTAGACGAACATCAGCGAGAGCGCCAGCTCGCGCCGTAGTCGTCCGAGAACAGCACTGGGTAGGTATGGGCCGGCTTGCTTCCACCACCGTACAGCATCACGCGTTTGCCGAGGGCAAGCATTCGGCCGGGAGCGGGAGCGTCGGTGCGCACTTCAGGATGGGCCACCGCATCAAAGGCGACGATGTACGGTGTCCATGTTCGCCCGTCGTCCCGGGATGACGTGACGCGAACGATCCGATTCATGACCACTGCGACGACGGTCACTCCGTCCACACGCAAAATGTCCAGGGGGTATCGCGGCCGCAGTCCCACCCCGGGAAACGCTGGAAGCTCGAGGGCAGCGCACTCGCCCCGATGCTGACATATGCGCAACGCCACATCGCTCTTGCCCTTGACCTTGAGCGCGGCGATCAAAGTCGTTTCGTCACAACTAGACGCGAACACCTCGGCTTGAGCCCGCGCCAAGGCCACCGGAGCCGAATCTCCGTCGGGTCCGCCGGAAACGACCTGCACGTTGGCACCATCCTCACTCAAGGAGAAACGAAAGCCGTTTTCGCCAGAACCACAACGCCCAGAAAAACCCGCCGCGTAGGATACCGGCGCGAGGCTGAAGTTCTTGCCGCCGTCCTTGGATTGATACGCGCTCAAGTTGGCGCCCGCGCCCACCGCCACCACGAAGGCGTCGCCGCGTTTCGCGACCCCTCGGTACCAGGCACGCCAGGCAGGCAAACCGCGACCTACCGCGGGCGTCGCGAGTTCGATGGGGTGAACCGCCTCCCTAGCTTTGAGGCTGGGTCGGACCAGCTTGGTGTAGCCGCTGCGCACGAAGGGCCAGGCCTGCTTCGCCAACTCCGACACGGGTCGCGTCGTCACCCGAAGCGAGGCCACGTTGACCCTACCGCGGGTCGGCTTGCCATCTCGGTCGAAGCTGCCGTATTCCGCGAAACTCCACGCGGTTGCGCGGTGCGCTCGCTCGATCTCCACGGAGCCCGTGACATCGAAGGCGGGCTTCGCACATTCCTCGAACGGGCGCTCGTCGGCACGGGCGGCAACCACGCGACGCCGGACCAACTTGTTGAACTCCGCTGGATTGTCCCGCAGTAGTGGAGGGCCGGTCGGCCCGACCATGCAAAGGGCATAATCCGCCAATGCTGTCGCCTTGGAATGCAGTGCCCAGGCGGCATTGGCACGGGGTGCGCCCCACCAGGCGCCGAGAGCAACGATCGCCAAGGCGATGACCGTGCGCAGGCGAATCGGGGGCGCTGGCCATTCTTCGGCATCAGCGGGGGCGGAGGCGGCCGGCATGACCCGACGAACCTAGCTGGAGCCGCAAAACTGGCCCAGAATTTGAGGCTCCGCGCGCAACCGAAGGCCCGTCGCCCGCGCGCCGTCGCCCGTTTTCCGCAAAAATCTGCCGCAGAGCGACTCAGGGAAGCTGATCGGTACGCTGACGCTTGCGGCGGCGGCGCGCGGCTTCGCTCATCTTTTTCCGGCGCTTGATCGACGGCTTCATGTAGTGGCGGCGGCGCTTGAGCTCGCGCAAAATGCCCTCTGCGGCCATCTTGCGCTTGAGGTGCTTGATCGCACGCTCGATGCCTTTGTCACCGACCTGGACTTCGAGAGCCCTGCACTGGATTGCTTCGCTGGGATTCGCCACGGGGGACCGGGTTCTGACAGAGCCGGCCTCCCTTGGCAAGGAATTTTCGGCCCTTCAGCCCTTTACACCAGGGGCTGCGCGCGCCACACCTGGCCGTGGTGGCTATCGAACCGCGACAGGCCCCTCGGGGTATCCGCGCCCCCCACGGCGCCAAAGAAATGAGCATCACCTGGGCTGACGGCCATAACTCCTCATTTCCACACAGGATTTTGCGGGGCTATTGCCCCTGCGCGGGCTGCCAGGGCCACGGCGGGACGATCGAATTCCAGCCCCCCACCAATCTGGAAATCCGCGAGCTGGAAAAGGTGGGCAACTACGCAGTCTCCCTGGTTTGGGGCGATGGGCATGCCAGCGGGATCTACAGCTTTCGCTTCCTGCGCAGCCTCGGCGATTTACTGGAGGAGCACGGTGCCGAAGGCCTGGAGGCCCTGGGCCGCCTGCCCCGTACATGAAGATCGCGGTCGTCACCACGTCCTTTCCCCGGGCCCCACAAGATCCGAGTGGGCATTTCGTTGCTGCAGAGGCCGCGACCCTGGCTCGGGAGGGGCATGAGGTGCACGTATTCGCTCCCGGCAGCGGCCCCCCGCTCCGAGGCGGTGTGCGCATCCACTGGATCGAGTCCGGGGATGCCTTTGGTCTACCTGGCGCGATTGCGCGACTTCGGGAGCGCCCCCTGCGGCTATTGTCCGCGCTCGGTTTCGTCATCAAGTGCCGCAGGCGGATCCAGCGCGAGCACTTCGATCGTGTGGTGGCTCACTTCGTTCTGCCCAATGCCTGGCCCATTTGCAGTGGAGTGAACGCACCTGTGGAAGTCGTGGGACATGGAACCGATGTTCGCCTCTTGATGGCCCTTCCCACACCCCTTGCCCGCGCCATCGTGCGGCAACTCCTCGAGGCCGGAGCCACATTTCGTTTCGTATCCAGTGAACAACGTCGCGCCATTGCCCGCTTCGTGCCGGAACTCGCATCCGCACGCGTCGAACCTGCCGCCATCGATCTGAGCGCTGTTCCGAAGCGCTCAGCCGCCAGGCGCAGCCTGGGGCTACGCCCCGCAACCCAGGTAGCGCTCATCGTGGGGCGCTTGGTTCCCAGCAAACGCGCGGGCACCGCGATTGCCTCCGCCCTCTTGCTCCCAGACGTGAGTGTCGTGGTGATCGGAGATGGACCGGATCGCAAGGAACTCGAACGCTCTTTCCCCGCCGCCCGCTTCCTCGGCCAACTCCCGCGCGACGAATGCCTCACATGGATTGCCGCCGCCGATCTACTCGTCACCGCGTCTCGCTACGAAGGAGCTCCCACAGTGGTCCGCGAAGCGCGCGCTCTTGCCGTACCCGTGGTCAGCGTCCCCGTTGCCGACGTCCAAGCCTGGGCAGAGCACGACTCGGAACTCTACGTCGTCTCAGCCTGATGACTCTGGCGTCGACGCTCAGCTCACTCGAGGCAGTAACTCGGCGAAGTTGCAGGGTCGAGTTCGGCTATCGAGCTGTGGCACGATAATTTTCTCCATCGCCAGGCGCACCGCTCCCGTCGAACCGGGCAGCACGAACACCAACGTGCCGCTGCACAGGGCTGCCTCGGCTCGGCTCTGCACCGTCGCTGGACCGATGTCCTCATAGGACAGCATTCGAAACAGCTCTCCGAAGCCCGGAATCGCTTTGTCCACCAAGGGAGCCAATGCTTCCGGTGTGACATCTCGCGCCGTAATCCCTGTTCCGCCCGTCGCCACGACAGCCTGCACGCCGTCGTCTTTGATGAATCCGTGCAGGGCGGCGCGGATCTGTTCGAGATCATCGCGCACGATGACGCGGTGGCGCACGTCATGGCCAGCCTCGGTGAGGCACTGAATCGCAAGCCCCCCGCTCGTATCGGTCTCGGCAGTGCGTGTGTCGCTCACGGTCACCACGGCAACGCAAAGCGGCTGAAACTCCTTGTGCATGTCCCGAGCATAGGGCAAATCCGCCCCTCGCGAGGGGCCCGGGGCGGCCGCCGCAGCGCATAGCTGGCGTGGAACGAGTTGATGTTCCGTCTTTTGGGTTGGGTCGCATCGCTGGGGCGTCACTGCAGCGCTGTTCCCGCAATGGGTCCAAGTACACATCCACAGCCGCTGGGTCGGTCCGTGGGGCCGTGGGGTACTGGAGTCGTCGTCCGTGGGGCCGTGGGGTACCGGAGTCGTCCCTGGAGCGGAGATTGTCAGGGCTGCGGCGGGATCTAGCCCGGGAGTGAGGGCGCTCTGCTACCATCCCCGCGATGCAGCCACCCTGGAATCCGGACCCCGTTGCTCAAGCCGCTGATCCTGGTCTTGCCCCCGGTCCCAGCGCCGCTAGCGGCATCAGCGTGATCGGCGCAGTGAAGGATGTATTCGAAGATCCAGAGTGGAAGCACAACGTGCTCTTCGCTCTGATCTTCATGATCATTCCGATCGTCGGGCCGATCGCGCTGGCCGGTTGGATGTGCGAAGTCATGCAACGCAAAGCGCGGCGCAATCCCCAACCCATTCCCTATGTGGAGTTCTCCGACTTTGGTGAATACATCAAGCGCGGGCTGTCGGTCTTCCTGGTCCAGCTCGTCGTCACTATTCCGATGTTGATCGTCTTCTACGGACTGGCAGCAGCGGTCGCGGTTGCCGTTGTTGGCGTCATGGCTGCGACGGACGAGCCCGCTATCGGCATCTTGGTCGGCGTCCTGGCTGGCTTCGTCGCCCTGGCGATGGCGCTGGCGATGGGAGTCCTCGTCAATGCCGCACAGACCCGGGCAGAGTTCACGGAGAATTTCAGCGAAGCCATTCGTCCGGGCGACGTCCTCGCCTACTCGAAAGCCACGTTCTGGCGAGTGATCGTCAAGAACTTCCTTTTCATGTTCGTCGCCATCGGCATCATCTTGATCGGAATGATCGCCTGCTACATTGGTATGTACCCGGCGGCCGCCGTGATTCAGATTGCGGCCATGCACTTGCGCTTTCAAGTCTATGACGACTATCTGGCGCGCGGCGGGACGCCCATCGAACTCAAGCCGGTGACTCCCCTGCCCTCGGAACAGCGGACGGCGCAATACGCTGGCTATCAGTACTGAAACTGGCATGCCCGACGAGCTCGACCTCCAGCCGAGTTTGGGGGTGCCGGACGCCCCGGCTCCAGGACCGGCGGGGCCACAGTCGGTCAGCGTGATGCAGGCGGTCACGCAACCCTTCGAGACCCAGAACTGGGCGCCGCGCATCGCGGTGGCCTGCCTATGGATGCTGGTTCCAGTGTTGGGCTTCGTCGCGATTCGTGGTTGGGCCAGCGAGGGAATGGCCCGAATGATGAAGAATCACCCGGATCCATTTCCGCGTCTGCGCCTCGCAGATTTCTTGACCCATCTGCGACGCGGGTGGCCATCTGCAGCGGTGCAGCTCGCCTGCATGGCGGCGGTCGTCTTCAGTGTCCTAGCATCCATCGCCCTGATCAACGCCGGCTTCTGGGCAACGCTCCTCGCCGGCGGAACCCTGGCTTTCGTGTTGCTCGGCGCTGGGCTCGCGCTCGGTGCCGGTCTGTCCGCGTGGGTTCTGTTGGTCAGCAACGCCGTGCTGACCCGAGCTGAGATCTCCGGGCGTTTGGGACAGGCGCTTCGCAGCGGCCAAGTCTGGCCGCAGGCGCGGGCAGCTTGGGGTCAGACCCTTCGTGCGTATGCGCTATTTTTTCCCCTCGCTGGCTTGCTGCTGGCCCTTGGCGGTACGTTTCTTTGCGTTGGGCTCGTTCCCGCATGGGTCGTGCTCGAGATGGCAGCGACCCAACTGCGCTATCAGATTCACCAGGCTCAGCTGCAAGCGGGTGGACAGCCCCTTCCCGCCCCACCCCCTCGATTACTCCCGAGCGAGACCAAACTGCTACAGCGCGGTAAGTTGGAGGCGAAGTGAGCTGGCGACGGTGTAGCGTACTGCTTCTCGTCGCCGCGACAGCGTGCACGACGGCGGCGTCGAAAGAAGCGAGTCGTGGCAAGAAGGCGCGTTCAACACCGACACAGAACCTTCGAAGTTCCGCGTCAACCAGTTCCAGTCCTGCGCCGCCTCCGGCTCCGCCGGATCCCGGCCCGAGAGTGAGCATCCAACCCGGCGGGCCGCGTAGCGTTCAAGGGCTCGGCGGCGTCGTCGTCAGCGTGGAGAAGAACGCCACCCGGGCTGGTGTCAAGATGTTGGAAGCCGGGGGCAACGCCGTGGATGCAGCAATCGCAACCGTCTATGCGCTGGCGGTGACGCACCCGAGCGCAGGCAACATCGGCGGCGGGGGTTTCGCTTTGATCAAGCAGCCCGGTAAAGCCGCTGTGGCCATCGACTTTCGCGAAGTGGCGCCCAAGGCCCTGGATCGCGAACGCTTTCGCAAGATCATCGAGGCCCGCGCACAGGGGCCTCTCGCGGTGGGCGTCCCGGGAACCGTTGCGGGAATGGAGCTGGCGCGAGAGCGATTTGCGACGCTACCACGCAAGGCCCTGCTCGGCCCAGCCATCAGGCTGGCGAAAAAGGGGTATCGCGTCGGCCACCGCGCGGGCTTGAGCATCGGCTGGAGCTGGCGCAGCTTGCGCAAGGACCCAGCTGCAAAAAAGATATTCGGCAAGGGGGACAAGCCCCTCGAGTCCGGGGATCATATCGTCAACCCGGACCTGGCGCAGACCCTGAATGAAATTGCAGAGCACGGCACTCAGGGGTTTTACGCCGGGGCCGTCGCACGACGAATCGAGCGAGCCACTCGCGGCGCTCTAACCCACGCGGATCTCGCCGGGTATCGAGCCCAAATCCGCACCCCGAGCCGGGTGGGCTACCGCGGCCTGAGCCTGGAAATCATGCCCCCGCCATCGGCTGGAGGCGTCACCCTCGGCCTGATCATCGAGCAAATGAAGCGACTACGCGCATGGCAACACCCGCGTGAGTCGGCTGACTTCCTCCACCTCTTCTTGGAGAGTTCCCGGCGCGCGCAAACTCGGCGTCGCTTCTCCGTGCGAGACCCGGACTCTCTGCCGGCCGCAGAACGGCAAAAGACTCTGGCCTCCTGGCTGGATGCGAACTCGCTCTTGAAGGCACATCCCATCCACACGGATCGGGCCACGGCTTCCCAAGACATTCATCCGCTCTTCGAAGCTGCACTGAAGGAACTGGAGCACACGACCCATCTCTCGATCGTGGACGCCGACGGAATGGCTGTCAGCTTGACCACCACACTGTCCGCGGGGTTTGGTGCGAAGATCGTGGCCAAGGGAACGGGCGTCGTGCTCAACAACTCCGTCGGGTCCTTTGCGAGCATGGGCGACAACATGCCCTCGGGCGGCCAGCGCACCACCAGCAGCATGTCTCCCGCGTTGGTGTCTCAAGACGGCAAACTGGTTGCCGTACTGGGGTCGCCTGGCGGCGATACTATCCCGAGCACCATCGCGCAGGTCTTCTTCAACTTGGCGGATGGCCAGATGCGCCTCGAGGACGCGGTCGATGCGCCGCGCCTCCACCACGGCTTCGTCCCAGACGAGGCGCGCTTCGAGCGGCGGCGCAAGCCCCCCAAAGCGATACTCGAGGGCCTTGCCAAGCGGGGTCATCGTTTCAGCAAGAAGACGATCCCCATGGGTGACGCAAACAACATCGTGCTGCACGGTGGCGTTGCCTACGCATACTCGGACAAACGTGAGGGTGGCCTGGCCATGGCCGCCAAGTTCCAGAGGTAAGCCACACCCATGAATAGCGCTCGCTTTCGTCACCGGATTTGCCTCGCCCTTGGGCTAGCTCCAGTAAGCGCACAAAGGTCGCATTGCAACGCGTCCGTGCACTGCTAGCCGAGTTTCAGCCTGAGGGCGCAAACTCTGAGCGCCGCGCGAGTAGTGCGGCGCTCTCCTTCTCCGTGACTTGTAGACAAGACAGCTTCATCCCTCCGAAGAGTTCGGCTGCCCTGGCTTCGGCGACGGCGAGACTCAGCGGGCACCAGGCGCGCGCACGGCGCAGCTGATGGCGTCGAATCGGTCGTAGCGAATGTCCGCGATCTCTGCGTCGCCAGGTTGGTCGAGCTCGATCTCTAGGACAAACCCGGCGAAGCCCGCCGACTGCTTGCCGACGAAGGTGCCGCCGGAGTGCCAACGGTACTCACGTCCGAGGAAGCTGGACGCAGTGTCGACCTCCGCGATACTGCATCCCGACCCCGAAGAATCACATGTCTCCTGGGTCAATCGGGTTTCTAGTTGCCCACTGCCCGCGGCCAACAACTCCACATGAAATGAATTGTTGCCCTGGCTCGTGAACGTGGGCAGCGGAATCACGATCTTTCCGGGCCCAGGCCCCAAGCGAAAACCTACGCTGTCCGAAGTGATGCCGGAAACCTGACGAGCGGATCCAGAGGTCGTGCAGCGCCCGGAACGGCACGCGCGATCGACCAGGCGAGCTTCACCGTCTTCTCGTCCGCAGGCACCCGCAGCGACGACGACCAGGACGAGAACGGATCTGCGAACTCGACGCGCACCGCGCTCAGCCATCGACAACTCCCTCGATATAGAGCATCCATCCTCCCAGGTCGAAGTCCCGGCCGATCTCCCCGGGTGGATCCGTAGGTGCGCGCAGGTAGCTGAATCCGAAGCCGAGATGGGCCTTGAAGAACAACATCCCCACGTCGGCGCCGAAGGCAGGTGCGGTTTGTGAGTCGCCAGCACCGGTACCCAGAGAGAGAGCACCAACGGCCACTCCCACCCGCGGGGCCACCACGATACCGAAGGTGTCGTTGCCTGCGACGAAAGGCACTTCAGCACCGAGGTAGCCCACTTCGTAGCTCAGCTCAGGTCCGCCCATATCCGGGCGATCGCCACCATTCGCGTAGGCGCCCCAAACCCCGAGCCCGATTGGCGCGGCGAGCAGCCAGTCCGCGCTTGCGAAGATCCAGAACAACGCCCCCAGGGAGTAGCCGTCTTCACGTAGCAAATCCTTGTGCTCGCTTGCCGCGATCGGGCCAGCGCCGATCCCCAAGCGCACGAGGTAGGAACGCTCTTGCTGCTTCTCGGCTTCCTTCGGAGGCGGTGACGCGGGGCGCTCCGCAACGGCATAAGGCCCGTAGGCGGGTCGCGCCGGTGGATAGCCTTGCGGCTGATAACCAGGTGGCGGTGCAGCTCTGGGCTGGGGACCGTAGCCGGCCGGTGGCGGATAGGCCGCCTGCGCTGGATACTGCTGGGGCGGGCCATGCCCCGGAGCGTATCTCGGCGCGACTTGCGCTGGGCGTTCCCCGGGCTGGCCTTCTGCCCCCTCAGCTTCCGCGACGGTCGCGACACTGACGAGCGCAGCGGCTAGGGTCGAGATGTGTCGATTCACAGGGTTTCCAAGTAGGCAGTCAGGTCCTTCAGATCCTCGGCATCGAGGCCGGTCAGGTCCCCGTGACGCTGTCCACCACACGGGCCGAAACGGTCGATGAGGGTCTCAGCGCAACCATCGTGCATGAAGGGCGCGCGAGCCGCGATCCCCAATAGCGATGGCACCTTGAAGGTCCCTCCGGTGCCAACATCGAAGCGTTCCACGTTGGTCAGGGAAGGACCGCTATGGCAGCTGGAACACTCGGCGGTCTCGAATAGCTTCTCGCCACGCTGCGCCCTCGCGGAGTCCACGACCGGGCGCGAAGGGGGCTCCAAGCGGTTCACGTAGCGGGCGAAGAGTTGGCGCTGCGCCAGGTTCGGACGCTCCGCTCCCATCCGGGACACGAATACTTCGTGCACGAGGGAATCAAAATCCTCGATGTCGCCGTCCCAATGAAAGGGCGCCCGACTCAGCACGCCGCCTCCGAGCGCCTGGGTTCGACGCGGCCCGATGCCCGCGAAATCCCAGACACGACCATCCTCGCTCCCATCAGCATGACAAGACACGCAGGCAATGCCGCTACCGCTATTCATGTGGAAAAGAGCGAACCCAGTGTCCGCACGACTGTCCGTACTGAGAACGATGCTGCCTCCGCCGACCCGCTGCAGGGTGGCGGGCTCCCGGCTCTGTACCCAGAGCTGCCCGGACTTCGCGTACGCGAGGGCAACCGGCTCTCCGGGCACGCGGGGCTCCGGCTGAACCGCTCCGCAAGGCTGCATTCCAATGCTCTGCAGCGGCAGCGTGACCACCGTTGGCAATTGCTCGGGGTTCCATGCATTCGCAAGATTCGAAAATGATACTTCGGTACCATCGGGCGACACGGCGACATCCGTAGGGCCGGCGAACATGGGCAGCGTCGTCACTCCCAAGTTCGGCGCGGTGGACTGTTCCGGGTCCAGCCGGGAAACTCCCTCACCGGCAATCGCGGGGCTGCACGGGTTGCTGGCGCCGGATCCGTAGCCACCCGGTTCAGGGCGAACGGGGTCCGCAGTGGCAATCTGATGCAACATGGCAACGGTGCCGTCGTTCAGACGCAACGCCCGCCAGGCAACGCCGAGCTTGGCAGATTGGGGCGGCGATACCTGCGGGCGCACCGTGCCAGAGACCTCCCCGTTCTCATCCAGAACGAGTAGCTCTGCGCTCTTGAAGCGAGTGACCAACAGGCGGGTTCCATCGATCAGCACGTCCCGCAGATCGCCACCGAGCTGCAGGTGGCGAGTTGGCTTCCCTGTATCCGCAAAGGACACCAATTCCCCAGTGGCACAGGCGACGTGCAACCGTCCCGCCAGCGCATCGTAGGCCATACCCCGAGGCGCAGGACATACCGACCGGACCTCGCGCGCTACGCCCTGGGTGGTGTCCACACTCATGACCTGGCCGGTGCGACGCAACGCAACGAAAGCCGTCGCTCCCGCTCCGAAGACGACGCGGCCCGGTTCGGCTCCGGGGGCAGTTGGGATTTCTCGAACCAACGAACTTGCCAAATCGACAACGAAAACACGATCGCGATCCGGATCAGCCACGACCGCGACGTCGCTCGCATTGATTGCCAAGGTGCCACCCAGCACCGGCGTCGCCCGCTCTGTCTGGGTACCTGACGGTCCCCCGGGGATCCCGGCCACTCCCCGGCCTGGCGTGACCGCAGTTCCCTCCGGTGGATGCTGGCTGCAGCCGACTGCCGCAACCAGCGCTAGCCCCAAGTATCGACGCATCCGCACCCTCCTACCGCCTTCGTGGCTCGCACTGCTTAGCAATACCCTTGCCAGCCGCCGCCTGCCCCACAAAACTTCGAAGGTCGTGCGACTGGAGCGACAATCTTGTCAGCACCTGTCGCGGATTTGCCACAGCTCGGCTCAAACTCTGCACAGCCGACGAAGCTCGAACAATGCTCTGTCAATCTCGTCGTCCGTCACGTAGGGCGCTGGCCCCAGGCGAAGCGTGTCCGCGCGAGCGTCGACAAATACCCCACGTTTCCGAAGCTCCCCCACCAGTGCCAGAGCGTCGGGGCGCCGAAGCGCAACGAAACCGCCTCTAGCCCCAGGGTCTCGCGGAGTCATCAATTCGAAGCCGTCCAATCCATCGATCAACCTGCTGGTTTGCCTGATGGAAAGTTTGCGCAGTGCGTCGACGTTCCAGTCTTGCTCTCGGAACATGTCGATCACGCGACAAGCCCGGTAGTGACTGGCGGGGTCATAGGTACTCCCAGCGAAGCGATCCGCGCCACGTTCTCCGTAACCGACTTGCGAACCCTGGGCTGCGTCCAAGTTTTCGAAGTCGGCGAACCACCCAGTATACACGGGGCGCAGTGCGGAGCTGGCCGGGACACGCAGAAAGCAGACTCCCTCGCCCCACTGCGCGTACTTGTAGCCACCACCCGTCACGAACACCGACGGCGGAAAGTCAGATAGTGAAAGGGGCACTACGTTGAAGGCGTGATAAATGTCGAGCAGGGCGACGACCTCACGAGCCTCCGCTGCGCGCGCCAGCTCAGATAGGCCCGGAACCAACGTCGCGGTCTGGAACAACACGGTCGAGCACAGGACCGCGGCTGTGTCGTCTCGAAATGCAGCTAGCAAGCGCTCAGCGAGGGTGGCCACGGGCTGTGCATCTACGACCGTAACCTCGATGCCAGCTTCGGATAGTCGGCGCAGCTGGCGGGAGAGGCTGTGGAATTCGCCGCTCGTGGTCACGAGGTGACGCCGCGTCGATAGGTCCAAAGCACTGAGTAGCCGCACCACTAGCTCGTGGGTGTTGGCGCCGAGAGCGAATTCGTCAGCATCGCCCCCAATGCGCTCCACGATGCCCTCACGTACGCGCTGGGCCCGAGCCATGGCGTAGCTCCACTTGTCATCCTTGTGCTGCGCCGCGTCATCGAAGCTCTCGAGCAGTCCCTCTCGAGCCACGTCCGGCCATGCTTGGTGAGAGTGTCCCGTGAGATAGCAGCGGCCGTCGACCAGAAACGCTCGATAGCGCGGCCGAACCGCAGCGGGCTCCAAAGGCGACCAGGTAGTCACAGCGCCTACATAGGGGACGCGTCGCCTTGGGACAAGGGCCGGCCAAGACGATTCACAATTGGCGCCTGGAGGTCGTTCGGTATCGTAGACCCCTGCTCTTTACGCCCCATGTCCGAAAACGCGCGTGAGTTTCCCGCAACCCTCAAGCTGAGCTTGAAGGCAGTGCTCGATCGCGTCTCCCAAGCAGTGATGGTCGACGACATTGCGGGGCGCGTCGTGTACGCGAATCAGGCGTTCCTCGACATGTTCGAGGTCAGCACGGACGATGTGCTCGCCGGCTTGGAACTGGAAGACTACGTCGACACCGAATTCCACGACGAACTCCGTGCCCGTCACGAACAACGCATGCGAGGCGAAACTCCTCCGTCTCAGTTCCGCTATCGTGGGGTCAAGAAGGGCGGACAGCGCTTCTGGGCTGAAGTCACCGTCCGCGAGGTCCAGGAGCAAGGCAAGCTGGTTGGCACCCAGTCGACCATACGCGACATCACAGAATGGGTAGCGGTAGAGCAATCCGTGCGCACGCTGCGAGCTGCGCTCAGCGGTTTTCCCCTGGGTATCAGTGTGCTGGACGCCGAGGGTCGCGTCTTGTTGTGGAACCGAGCCGCGGAGCAGCTCTTCGGCTGGCAGGCCCACGAGGTCTTGGGCAACCCCTTCCCTCTCGCTCCCGGGCAACTGCAAGAACAACATCGACATGTGCTGGAGCGCACCGTCGCTGGCGAGACCATTCGTGGACTCGACACCAAACGCGCTCACAAGGACGGCGGGCTCATTCCCGTGGAAATCTGGACCGTGCCGATGCGGGACGAGACCGGCTACGTCTACGGCAGCCTGGGCGTCACGATCGATCAAACCAAGCAGCGACGCACGTTGCGCGACCACGAGTACCTACTTCAACACTTGCACGACGCGGTGTTGCTCTTCGACGCGGAAACCGAAGTGGTGCTCGAGGCCAACCGGCGAGCCTGTGAGCTGTACGGGATGACTCGAGAGGAACTTGTCGGCAGCTCTTTGGCGGAGTTCTCGACGGGAACGCGTCCGAGCATGACCGACCTTCGCAATCAGGACGCTGCCACGAGCACAGGGTACGAGGTGGTCCACCGCCGCAAGGACGGCGCCCTAATACACTTTGAAGCCAATGCGGCGTCGTTGGTCTACGATGGACGCAACGTCGTGCTGAGCGCTGCCCGAGATGTGAGCGAACGCAAACAGCTTGAGGCCGACCTCATGCAGGCGCAGAAGTTGGAGGCCGTGGGGCTACTGGCAGCCGGCGTGGCCCATGACTTCTCCAACGTACTTACGAGCGTGTTGGGCGCCGCAAGCATGCTATCCGAGGAGCTAGGCAGCGAGCACCCCGGCCGAAATCTGGTCGACGAGATCAAAGCCGGGGCCGAGCGGGGCGCCGCCCTGACCCAACGCTTGATGTCTTTCGGACGCCGTCAGGCCGTCGAACTCGAAGTGCTGGACCTGCGCGGTGTAGTCGAGCAGCTCACATCCTGGCTACGCCGCATTGTCGAGGAAACAGTGGCGCTGAACATCGTCAGCAGCGACGAACCCGCGCTCGTGTTTGCGGATCAGTCTCAGCTCGAACAAATCGTGCTCAATCTGGTGCTGAATGCGCGAGACGCCATGCCGCGCGGCGGAACCATCGAAATTGAAACCCGATGCGTCGACCTCGACGCCGAGGAAACGGTGGGTCGTCTCCGTCCGGGCCCCTACGTGCAGCTCCGGGTCACGGACACGGGGCAGGGTATGACCGAAGAGACCCTGGAGCGGGCATTCACTCCTTTCTTCACGACGAAAGCGCCGGGCCGCGGCACGGGACTGGGGCTGTCCACGGTTCGCACCATCGCGAGACAAAGTGGCGGGCGGGTCGTACTGCAGTCGCAGATGGGCGCTGGCACCACAGTGGAGGTCTGGCTCCCAGCCACCGCTGCGCCGGCGCGTACGACGCCGATGTCCGCCGTCGAATCCCCGAAGGCGCAGAGGGGCGCCAAGGTTTTGGTCGTGGAGGACGAAGCCACCGTGCGGCGCACAGCCGTCCGCATCCTGAAGAAAGCCGGCTACGACGTGGTCTCCGCTGCCAGCGCGGAAGAAGCCCGCCAGCGCTTCACCGAGCACCAGATCCAAGTCATGGTCACGGACGTGATGATGCCCGGCGAGAGTGGGCCCGAGCTGGCCCGAGCCATGCTGAGGGCCGAGCCCGGCCTGCGCGTGGCGTTCATGTCCGGCTACGTGCCGGAGGAGGAAGTGGCTTTCGGGGGCGGGCCTTTCGTGCAAAAGCCTTTCACTCCCCAGGAACTCAAAGACGTGGTCGCCACGGCCCTGGCGGGCGCTGAGCACAGCAACACCTAGTCACGGTTTAGCGACGCGACACCCGGGCACGAGTTGAGCAGAGCCCGCGGCAGCAGACCTCGAACTTCTGCTCTATCAATACCGATCGCAGCACGCCGCTAGAGCGAAGTGCACTGGGTTGGGCACTTGTTCTCTTGGCAGGTTTGCGCGGCGGTAGCCAACGTCTGTCCACTCAAGAACTGGAAGCAGTTCTGAATGGCACATGTGACAAGGTTGGGCGCGTTCGCACAATTCTGCTGCAGGCATTGTACGAGGTTCTTGCACGCTGGGCTGTCGTCGCACGCCTTGACTTCGGGGCAACACTGCTGCTTGAGGCAGGCCTCACACACCGGCGGGAAGCCGGTTTGGATCCCGGCGCAAGGGCCACCTGTCGCTCCGCCGGTTCCAGCGCCACCTGTGCCCGCACCACCCGTGCCCGCACCGCCGGTGCCCGCACCACCCGTGCCCGCACCACCCGTGCCCGCACCACCCGTGCCCGCACCACCCGTTCCGACGCCAGCGCTTCCGGAGGTTCCTGCGCTTCCCGCAGTGCCGCCAGCGGCACCTGCAAAGCCGCCAGTATTGCCAGTGTTGCCGGAGCCCGCCGTTCCCGCGCTCCCCGCGGTTCCACCGAAGTTGCCGAAGCCACCCGTCGCACCCGCGTTGCCGGCACCCGCAGCGCCACCCGCGCCGCCCACGGTTCCGTCGTCACCGCCACAGCCAATCGTCAACAAGCCGACCGCGCACACACTCGCCCAAGAGAAAGCCCGCATCCTCATACCTCCAACACAATCATGCCTCATGTGGCGCCGCCGCGCAGCTGAATGTGCCGCGATTCAAGGATTCAGGCAACTCGAAAGCTCGTCGGCCTCGGTCGTGCACGACGTCGCGTCTGGCTGAGCCGCGTCGTCGACACAAACGAACGATGACGCCGTGAGTGCTGCGTGACACTCCGCCAGGCGCTCGTACGGTCCAGCACAGCCCTTCCGAGTCGCGGCGTCGGAATCGTCGTGTGCACACATTCCCACACATGTGGCGAGGCTCGCGTCAGCGTTGCAGGCAGCGGATGCCTTGAGGCCACAGATGGTTTCGCACTGGGTGTCGAGGGTGCGCTTCTCACGCAACACGCCCGCCCAGGCATCGCGGTATGGGACTCCGTCCGACGTATTGCCCCAGCGTACTTGCAGCCCGTCGCGAACCTGGAAACCCCAGGCCTGCAGCAAGCTGAGAGGGTCGATCAAAACGACCTTGCCACGCGCAGTGAGTTTGCTCGGGATCCCCGATAGCTCGACATCGGTGATCTCGCCGGCCTTGGCGGATATGTGCCCGTGATACATGAGGCGGCGGCCTCGGGCCAGAGCCGGATTGGTGAGAATCACGCGCTGATTGATGTCGCGCCGCACTGCGGGCAGGCAGTGCACCGTGCCATCCGACAAGATCCCGCAATTACTCGCCCACTTCTGTCCCGACTGGCCACGAGCCATCAGTTGCGGATGATACGACTCGTCATAGTGAGCGCTGATGTTGCCGGTTCCCCCGGTGCGGGTCTCGTAGCGCGGGCGTTTGGCGCCGCTGCTCGTGGTGTCGTAGCCGACGACCTGTAGGAATTGCAGCGTTGCATCGTCGCGGTCCGATTCCAGGACGAATGGTGTGATTTCGGTGTAGCTCCAGGCCATGTTGCCCACTGCGGGGCTGAGGGACGGGTAGTGGGTCCAGACCTGGTCACCGTCGTCGTCAACCTCGCGCACGTCGTAGGCCACTGCGCCGAACAGCCGGGCGCGGGTTGCTAGTTCGTTGACGGCCGGAGGAACTTCACTCCCACCGAAGCTCTGACCGGATTGGATGACCTCGATCTCGACCGCCGGCAGGCCATGGGTGCGCGCAAGCACGCGCCCCTTCGCGCCCGCCTCCGGAGTGACCGTGAACTTGGCGTCCTCGCCTAGAGCCATACGAATGACGTTCATCTCATCTGCGCTCACGCGGTTGCCAGCGGACTCGAAGATCGCGGCGATGTCCGCTTCATCGAGTTCGCCATCTGCCGTCGCGTCGGCTACCGCGCGCTGGACCCGATCCACCGCGTCTGCCTTGCCGCCATTGAGCCCATCGACGGAAAGACCGTCGACGTCGATGTCCTCATTGCCGTCTGGCGAGACGCCGGCACACGGCGCGGTCTGCCCACACACCCCCGATGGCTCGGGCGACGACTCGGCAGCGCAACCCGCCGCAAGCACGACACAGACGACAACGGAGCTGACATATTTCATGGGACCTCCAGCTGCCCTGATTGATATCACCTACACGTCGGTCTGTATCCTACATTGTAGTTATCTGTACGTAACAAACCTACACTTCAAATTTCCGACGAGACTGAAAACCAGATCGCGCCTACGCCAGAAAAAACGCGCCCCCCGCTCGGACTAAAGCGGGGGACGCGCACATACCAACGGAACGTAGGAGGGAACGCGAGGCGGCGCCCAGGAGCCCAGGCGCCGGAGGGCGGCTCAGCCGCCGCTACCCCGACGCTGAAACGCCGGGGTGTCCCAGTCCTCGTGATCGAGGCTGGACGGGAACGTGATGCGCTCACGAACGGGCAGACCGCTCGACGGTGCTTGGAGGCTTGCGGCCACCGCAGCGGAACGTCGCGGCGCCGAAGCGAAAGCAACTGAGGGCTCACTTCGACTCGTCGCGGGCGCCCGGGACGGCGGCGCGGAAGAGGAGAACCCCTCCCGCAGTGCGTCCTTGCGCTCGATTCGCGAAGCTGGCCGCGGTGCTTCTTCGTGAACCTCGACGTGAATCTCTTCTTCAGCTTGGTCGAAGCCCGTCGCAATCACAGTCACTTTGACAGCGTCACCCATGGTGTCGTCGATGCTCGCACCAAAGATGATGTTGGCGTCCTCGTGAGCTTGCTCCTGGATCAGCGTCGCTGCCTCCTGGATTTCCTTCATCTTCATGTCGGGGCCACCGACCACGTTCAAAAGAACACCCGTCGCGCCTTCGACACTGATGTTGTCTAGAAGGGGCGATGTGATGGCGTGCTCCGATGCCAAGCGCGCGCGACCTTCGCCCTTGGCGCAGCCCGTACCCATCAATGCGCGGCCCATGCCGCTCATCACGGTGCGAACGTCCGCGAAGTCCACGTTGACGATGCCATCCAAGGTGATCAGATCACTGATGCCCTTGACCGCCTGAAACAAGACCTCATCTGCCTTGCGGAACGCCTCCATGAACGTCAACTCGTCGTCGGCGAGACTGAGGAGTTTTTCGTTGGGGATGGTGATCAGCGTGTCCACATGCTCATTGAGTTGGGTCAGCCCGTGGTCGGCTTGCTTGCCACGCTTCTTGCCTTCGAAAACGAAAGGCTTGGTGACCACGCCCACCGCCAGTGCGCCTTCTTCCCGGGCCAACTGGGCAATGATAGGTGCCGCACCGGTTCCCGTGCCACCGCCCATTCCGGCGGTGACGAAAACCATGTCAGCGCCGGTGATGGCCTCTTTGATGCGCTGCACGTCCTCCAGAGCCGCCTTCCGGCCGCGCTCGGGATCCGCGCCAGCGCCTAGCCCCCGAGTCAGGTCCTGACCGATCGGGATCTTGACCGGCGCCAGATTGCCGTTGAGCGCCTGGGCGTCCGTGTTGACGCTGATGAATTCGACCCCTTCGAGGCCGAAGTGAATCATGGTGTTGACGGCGTTGCCGCCAGAGCCGCCGACACCAACCACTTTGATTCGTGCTTGGTATTGCTGCGACTCGTCCGCAAACTCGATCGAGAAGCTCATTTTCGTCTTTCCTCCCGTACTCCGCTCGAAGGCGTTCGCCTTCGCTATTCTGATCGCTCCCGGGGCTGCCTCTTCCCTATTGGGCGTGATCGGTCCGTTGGTCCTTGTTCCGTTATTCCTTCAAAAAACTCCAAATTCGGTGCTGACCTCAAAACGCTGCGCGTAGCCAACCCCAAAAACCATTCTTCCGCTGTGCCACTTCCGGCTCTTCCGACACTGGTATTCGCGGCGCCTCACCGCGGTGGTATGCTTCCGCAAGGTGCTGCGCGCCGTAACGCACCAGCCCAACGCCCGTGGCATACTGAGGGCCTTGCACCAATTGCACGATGCCCTTGACGCCCACCGGGAAGCCGAGACGCACCGGCATGCCGAGGATCTCCTCCGCGCACTCGTTCATGCCCTCCATCAGCGACGCACCCCCAGTCAGCACCGCCCCGGAACTGACCTGTTCGAGCAAACCTGTCTCCTCGATGCGACGGCGCGCCTCGCTGAAAATCTCTTCGACCCGAGGCTCGATGATGTCCGAAAGCAACCGCCGTGCAACACGGCGCGGCGAGTGGCCACCTACGCCCGGGACCTCGATTTCCTCGTCATCGGCGATCATGCGCCCCAAGGCGCAGCCGTAGTTGCGCTTGAGGCGTTCAGCCTCAGCAACAGGCGTGCGCAGGCCCGCGGCAACATCACTCGTGATGTTGTTCCCGCCTGCGGGGATCACCGAGGTATGCGCGATGCCGCCATCGGCATACAGAATCAGATCCGTCGTGCCACCGCCGATGTCGATGACCGCAACACCGATTTCTTTTTCGTCTTCGGAGAGAACGGCGTCTGCGCTGGCTAGAGGCTCCAGCACCACATCCGCAACACTGAGACCACAGCGCTCGACACAGCGAATGACGTTTTGGATGCAGCTGGTCGCCGCGGTCACCAAGTTCACTCGAACCTGTAGGCGCACTCCGCTCATGCCGATGGGATCGCGGATGCCGTCTTGATTGTCGACGACGTACTCCCTCGGCAACGCGTGCAGGATCATCCGATCCGCATCCACCGGAATTGCCCGAGCGCCTTCCAGGACCCGTTCCAAATCCGCTCGGGTAACCTCGCGACCGCTGATCGCGCAGACGCCGTCGCTCATCAAGCTGCGGATGTGACTGCCGGCGACTCCGGCGTAGACGGTTCGAATCTCCACGCCTGCCATGGTCTGCGCAGCGTCGATTGCCTCACGAATGCTCCGCACGGTCCATTCGATATTGCTGACAACACCCTTGCGCAGCCCGCGACAGGGCACGTTGCCTACTCCGAGCACCGTGATGCCATCCGCGTCAACTTCGCCCACGACCGCCGAAACCTTGGTCGTTCCAAGGTCGAGCCCGACTATGATGTCGGGGGTCTCCAGGGGGTATCTCATCGCTCAGTGGCTCCTCGAATATCCAGTCCAAATCCAGGTCCCACAGCAGGGACTCAGGCTCGGTCCGACGCTGCCATGCACGCGATTTCCGGGCCAAATTTTCTCGTGCGATTTCGGGGGCATCCCACACTCACCGCATACGTACGACCACCCGCTCCGGGTGGGCCAAATTGTCCAAAAATACGATGCCGGGCATGCGCCCTTTCGCGCTCATACGCAACATCACCCGCTGAGCCATCAGCAGTTTCTTGCGCCAAGGCCCAGGACCGAGGTGCAAAGCGATCCCGCTTTTGCCCACCATGAGCACCACGTCGCCGCCTTGGGTCAGGTGCACTTCCTGGGCGGGGTAGGTCTTCGAAAGGCTGATTCGCTCCCAGTGTCGTACGACCTCGATGCCGGTCGCCAAGCGGGCGACTTCCCGGTCGCGATGGTGGCGGACTCCATCAGGTTTGATCCCCGTAATCACGGGCAGATCGTAGGGGTCACCATCCTCCAGCCTCTTGAAGGGCTCACCACTTCGGGTCACCAGGTAGATCTGATCCCCGATGCTCGCGAGGGCCACGGCGGAGCGTTCCTTTAGCTCGACCTTCAGGGTATTGGGAAGGTCCCTGGAGATCTTCACTTCTTTGAGCCAAGGGTCCTCCAGCACTCGCTGCTCGGCGACGACGGTGTCTACGGAAAAAATGTTGTCGCCGACCTTCACATTCATCAACGCGAGAATTTGGTCGTCGCTTCGCTTGGTTGCGCCTTGAACCTCGACTTTGCGAATAGCGAAGCGATGCGTCGTCAGAGCGTAGCGATGGGCGCCCCAGGCAACGGCCAAGCTGATTCCAACGACGAGCAGCACGCCCGATAGCAGCTTGACGCCCGACCACACTTTGGACCACGTCCCGGGAGGCCCTGGTGGCACACTCTGCCCGACCGCCGTGCGCCGCTGCTTGGCCGCCGGCGGCAGCGGGCTCTCGCCGTCTACAGAGCCCTGCTCATTCGGGGCCGGCATGTGATCGCCGTGGGCGCGTTTTCTTCGACTCATGCTTGGGGCTCCCCACGTGCTCGCAGCGCCTTCGCCACGGGGTCCAGGATCCGATTGATGTCGCCGGCACCGAGAGCAATCACCACATCGCCTGGATCCGCCTCCTGGGCCAAACCCTTGGCGAGCTCTTCACGGTCGGCAGCGTAACGGACGGCATGATGACCGTGTTCCGCTACCCCACGCACCAGGTGCTCGGAGCTGATTCCCGGGATGGGCGACTCTCCAGCGGCATAGATGTCCGTGACGTAGAGGGCGTCGGCATCGTTGAAAGCACGACAGAATTCGTCAAAACACTGCTCGGTGCGTGAATAGCGATGGGGTTGGAATGCAACTAGCACCCGTCCTGAGTACGCCCGGCGAGCGGCGGCCAAGGTGGCCGTGACCTCTGCTGGATGGTGACCGTAGTCATCGACCAGGGCCACACCGCGCTCTTCGGCAACGATGCTGAAGCGCCGAGCCACCCCCGTAAACGTGGCGAGGGCCTGCTTCATCTCGTCCAGAGGCACTTCGAGTTCGTCCGCAACCGCAATCGCCGCTAGGCAATTGAGCACATTGTGGTTGCCGGGCATGCGGACGGTGAATTCCCCCAGCGGTTGCCCGCGCCCATACACCACGAAGCTGGAGATAATGCCGCTCGAGCGAAGAGCTCGCGCGTGATAGTCCGCCTGAGGCGACAGTCCGTAAGTCACGTGGCGGCTTCGGATCCGTGGCAGGAGATCCTGTACATCTGGATGATCGAGGCACAGCACCGCCAAACCATAGAAAGGCACCTTTTCGATGAACTCGACGAACGCCTCCTTGAGCTGTTCGTGAGTTCCGTAGAAATCCAGGTGCTCCGGGTCGATGTTCGTCACCACACCAATCGTGGGTGCTAAGCGAAGAAACGACCCATCGCTTTCGTCCGCCTCCGCGACCAAGAGATCTCCAGCGCCGAGCCGTGCGTTTGAACCCAGCGCAGCCATGCGGCCTCCCACGACCACCGTAGGGTCGTAGCCGGCGGCGCGCAGCACCGTCGCGACCAACGAGGTCGTCGTGGTCTTTCCGTGAGAGCCCGCAATCGCGACGCCATATTTGACGCGCATGAGCTCGGCAAGCATCACCGCCCGGGTGATCACCGGGATGCCCAGGGCGTTGGCCTCCTGCATCTCTGGGTTTTCCGCGGAGATTGCGCTGGAGTACACGACCACATCCGAGCCCTGAACGTTCTCGCGACGGTGGCCCACGCAGATCTTGACGCCGAGTCGCTCCAACCGAGCGGTGTTCTCCCCTTTTCGCAGATCCGAACCGGAGACATCGAACTCGAGCGTGCGCAGGATTTCAGCCAGGCCGCTCATACCGATGCCTCCGACTCCGATGAAGTGCACGTGCCGAACCCGTCCGCGAAACATCGACTCAGCTCCTCATGGCCCCAGCAAAGGCCGCGCTGGACAGTTCGCAGTGTTCGTCGTCATCGGCGTCCCGAGTTCCGCCAGGCCGGGCTCGACCTAGCTCGCCCGCTTCCGCCATACCGGCGAGTTGCAGCAAGTCCGTTGCGATGTCGATCGCCGCGTTGGGGAGGCCTCGCGCGCGTGCGGCTTCCGCCATGGCTTCCAAGCGCCCCGGCTCCTGGTGCAATCGATCGAGCTGCCGTGCGAACTCCTGCGGCGTAGCGGCGTCGTTGGATATCCAGACGGAAGCGCCATCTCGAGCGAGCTCTTCAGCGTTGACGCGCTGGTGATCTCCCGCGGCGTAGGGGTAAGGCACCAGCAAGCTAGGCCGACCCACGGCACAAATCTCACTGACGGCGCTTGCACCACTGCGGGCAATGACGAGATCAGCGTCGCGAATCGCCGCAGGCATGTCTTCGATGAAGGGCGTGACTTGCGCGACCTTGGCGGCTCCAAGATCTTGATAGCGCGCGCGAACGTCATCCACGTCTGCGCGGCCACATTGATGCACGACACGCACCGGCGTCTTCGCAAGCGAAAGCGCCTCGGGCACGGATTCGTTGAGGCGGCGGGCGCCCTGGCTTCCACCGAGCACCAACACCCGCAAAACGCTCGCAACGCGCCCGTAGGCGACCGGGTCGAAACCCTGGCGAATGGGCACGCCCAGCCGACGCACTGCCTTGGCTGCAAAGTGGCGCTCCGCGCCTTCAAAGGCGGTGTAGGCACGATGCACCACCGGTGCGATCAGTCGATTCGCCAGACCAATGACACTGTTGGGCTCCAGCAGCGCCAGTGGCTTGCCCTGCAGTCGCGCTGATAAGGAGACCGGGCCGGCGGCGTAGCCGCCAATGGACAACACCGCGCGAGGTGCAACGCGCCGCACCAATTGGCGGGCTTCGATCACTGCCCCCGTGGCGCGCAAAGCGCCGCGCGCCGCACCGCGAACCCCACCTCCTCGCAGGGGCAGGACGTCCATCAACTCGAGGCGATAGCCACGCTCAGGAACAACGCGGGTCTCCATGCCGCGTTCCGTGCCGACGAACACCACTTCCACATTCGGTGCAAGTTGCGCCAGGGCATCAGCCACCGCGATCAGCGGAAACACATGGCCGCCGGTGCCCCCGCCCGCAAACAAGATCCGCTGGGTCATGCCGGCGCCTCCACAGGGCGGCCACGCTTCTTCCGCGGCTTTGGGGAGGCCCCCTTGGAGGGCTTGGGGGCCGCGCGGCCGGCGGGTTTCTTCGCCTTCTTCTTCTTGCCGCCGGAAAACTCGGCTTCGCTCACGACCGTGGCGCTCGCTTCAGCGTCGACCACAGCGTCATCCACCCGGACGTTTGCCGGCCCCAACCGCGGGCGTGAGATGTTCAACAAAATCCCCATGGCAGCGCAGTTCACCAACAGAGACGACCCGCCGTAACTGACGAAAGGCAGCGTCAGGCCCTTCGTCGGCAGCATCGCCATCGCCACGGAGAGGTTCACCAGCGCCTGAGCACCAAACAGAACAGCAATCCCGAAAGCAATGTAGGAGCCATAGTCGTCCTCAGCTGCCAGGGCAGCCCGGACACCTCGCGCGACGATCACCAGGTACACGCTGATCAGTCCCAGCACGCCGATGAACCCGAGTTCCTCTCCCACGATGGCGGAAATGAAATCCGTATGCGCTTCGGGCAAGTATAGGACCTGCAGCCCCTTGCCCAAACCCATTCCCGTCAGCTCGCCGCTGCCGAAACTCATCACGGACTGGAACGGCTGATAGGCCAAGTCCTGGCGATGCTCTGACATGTTGAACCAGGCGAGCATGCGTTCCCAGCGGTAGCTAGTGAATCGCACCAACCACGCTGCGGCCACCGCACCGACCATCGCCACGCCCAGCAGATAACCGAGCCGCGCACCCGCGACGAAGAGCAGCGTGAACGTCAGGAACAAGAGGACAACAGCGCCGCCGAAGTCGGGCTGCTTCAAGCACAGCAACATCAGGGCGCCGGCTGTGATCAGATGCGGCAGCATGCCGATGGAAAAGGACTTCACCTTTTCCTTCTTCTTTTCCAAAGAGTACGCCAGCCACAGCACGAGAGCGAGCTTGGCGGCCTCGGAGGGCTGCACGTGGATCGGCCCAAGCCGCAACCAGCGCGCCGCACCACCACCCGTGTGTCCGAATCCGATCACGGACAGCACCAACAGCAACACCACCCCGCCGAGCACCGGATACGTCAGGGGTCGCAGCTTGTGATAGTCGATACGGCTGACCAGGTACATGACCAGCAGCCCAGCCAAGGCATATACCGCTTGGCGCTTGAGGAAGTGTTGAGAATCCCGAAACACCGCGGTCGCCTCGATCACGCTGGCGCTGTAGACCATGACCACACCACAACCCACCAGCGCGATCGCGAGGGCGGCCAGCACGGGATCGACCGGCCCCTGGCGAGTGGTGACGCGCAGAAAGTCTGCAACTCGCTTCATGCTCTGACCTCACTATCCGATGACGCAAGCCCGTCGACGGCGCGTTGGAAGGCTTCCCCCCGCGCCGCGTAGGACGTGAACATGTCGAAACTGGAGCAGGCCGGAGACAGCAGCACTGCATCGCCCGGCTCTGCCAACCCGAAAGCGATCTTCACGGCACCAGCCATGTCTGTCGCCCGCTCGAGCATGACTCTTCCAGTCACGGCGTCGGCTATTCGATCCGCGGCCTCCCCCAACACAACGACGGCGCGTGCCTTTTCCTGCAGCGCGGCAGCCAAGGGCCCATAGGAGCCGTGCTTGTCCCGCCCACCGGCAATCAGCACGGCTCGAGGTTCATCAAGCCCCGTCAGCGCCGTGACCGCCGCACCCACGTTCGTCGCCTTGGAGTCGTCGTAGAAGCTTACCCCTCGAACCACGCCAACCCGCGTCATGCGATGGGGCAGAGGAACAAAGGCGGCGATGCCTCCACGGATTGCCGCGGGCTCGACCCCGAAAGCGCGGGCTGCGGCGATTGCCGCGGCGGCATTCTCGTAGTTGTGGCGGCCGAACAGCCGCGCGTCCCGCAGCGAAAAAGTCTCTCCACTCGCGGTCTCGACCACGGTGTCTTCCTCCACGGCGTAGTCCGCGCCCGCACCAAAGGTCACGACTGTCCCCGCGCCCCGCTCTGCTTGGGCACGACACACAGAATCGCCAGCGGGAATGACGGCCACGTCTCCATGCTTTTGGTTGACGAATGCGTTGCCCTTTGCCGTGGCGTAGGCCTCGAAGCTCGGGTATCGGTCCAGGTGGTCTTCACTCACGTTGAGCAAAACGCCGATCTTGGGCCGAAACGTCGGTACCCGTTCCATCTGGAAGCTGGACACCTCCCAGACAACGACGTCGAAGCTCGTGTCGACGGCTTCTGCGGCGGGGCGCCCCAAGTTCGCGCCGGCGAACACCGACAGGCCTGCGGACTCGAGCAGCGCTGCGAGCAGGCTCGTCGCCGTACTCTTGCCGTTGGTGCCACCCACAGCCAACACGGGGGCAGCCACGAACCGGCTGGCCAACTCCAGCTCACCGATCACCTCCACGCCGGCTGCAGCCGCCTCCGAGAGGCAGGGCAGCGCCGGCACTCCCGGAGAAACCACAATCAAATCAGCAGTTTGTAGCGTTTTGGGATCGTGCTCGCCAAGCTGCAACTCGATGCCCGAATCCCGAACCGCCTGGGGCAATTCGGCGACCGCCGCGCTATCCGCGCCGATCACGTGGGCACCACGACTCTGGCAGAGCTTGGCGGCAGCCAAACCGCTCTTGCCTAGGCCCACCACGACGACTTTTTGATTCTCTAGCTCCATTTGGGTCACCGAAGCTTGAGCGACGAAAGCGCCACGAGGGCCAAGAGAATGGAGATGATCCAGAACCGCACGATGATGCGAGGCTCAGGCCATCCCTTCTTCTCGAAGTGGTGGTGAATCGGAGCCATCAAGAAGACGCGCCGACCGAAAAGCTTGAAGCTGACCACTTGCGTGATCACGCTGGCTGCCTCCAGTACGAACACGCCACCGAGCAAGACGCTGAGAAGCTCATTCTTGGTGAGGACGGCAACCATGCCCAGCCCACCGCCCAGGGACAGCGAACCCACGTCGCCCATGAACACTTGGGCCGGGTAAGTGTTGTACCAAAGGAAACCGATACCGGCACCGATCACCGCCGCGCAGAAGATGCTCAGCTCGGTCATCTCTGGGATGCCCGCGATGTTCAAGTAGCCAGCAAGGGGCTTTCCGAACAGCACGGAGCCGGCAATGTAGGCCCAGACCATGTAGGCTCCGGCGTTGATCATTACCGGGCCGATCGCTAATCCATCCAGCCCGTCCGTGAGGTTCACGGCGTTGCTGGTCGCTACGACGACCAGCAACGCGAAGACCACGTAGCCCCAGACCGGGAGCTCGATAGGATGCTTGTCGAAGGCAACGAAAGGCACCGAGAGGCGCATGCGCATGTCGAGCCAGCCCTGCGGCAACCCCTTTGGTGCCAGGAATAGATAGCCAACGGCTGCGCCGCCAATCGCAAATTGGCCCACGAGTTTGTAGCGCCCGGACAAGCCCCGGCTGTTGGCGCCCTGTATCTTCAGGCGATCATCCAAATAGCCGATGAAGCCGTAGCCAGCCGTCACCGCTGCGGTTGCGATCACGAAAACGTTCTGCACGTCCGCCCACAGCGCAGTGGGCACTAGCACCGCGAGCAGAATCAGCGCACCGCCCATGGTGGGCGTGCCCGCCTTGATCTTGTGGGACTCGGGCCCTTCATCACGCACAACCTGCCCGATCTGTTTCGTTTGCAGGGTGCGGATGAACCAGGGCGCGAGCACGAAGCACATCGCCATCGCCGTCAGCGTCGCCATGATCGCGCGGAAGGGCGTGTACCGGAGCACGTTCAGGGCGCCAGCCCAGCCGAATTTGGTGGAGAGAGGATAGAGCAATTCGTAGATCACGCTGCCCTCCCATTGCCGTTTCGCAGGGCGGTAACCACTGCATCGGCGCCAACACCTCGGGATGCCTTGACCAGCACGACCGAGCCCGGCGCTAGTCGCTCGCGAACACAGGCGACAGCGGCTTCGCTAGTTTCGACGAAGACCGCGTCGATGCCCGCGGCGCGGGCAGGTTCCACGAGGTGCTTGGCGTCACCCCCGATCGCGACCAACGCGCGCGCGCCGGTCGTCGCGACGACCTCCCCGATCTGCTTGTGCTCCCGTTCGCTCAGGGCCCCGAGCTCGCGCATCTCACCCAAGACGAGGACCAACTCGGCAGCTCGAGCTGAGCTGAGCTCCTGGGCAGTCTGCAACGCAGCGATGACGCTGGCAGGATTGGCGTTGTAGCTGTCGTCCAGAAGCAGCGTACCGTCGCTCTGCTCGACGGGTTGCATGCGCCCGGCCTCCAGCACTTCCGCGGACCCCAAACCGGCTTGCAGCACAGACCCGGGCACCGGAGTGGCGGCCAGGGTGTCGGCTACTGCCACGGCCGCCGCGACGGCCAGGGCGGCCGGCGCGCCGAGCAAGGGCACTGTGAGTTCTGCGTTTCCGCCTGCCGGCCGCGCAATCTCGAGACGACTCTGGGCCGTTCCGATGCTCTCGCGAGCACTCACGCGATAGCTGGCGTCCGCATCTACGCCGTAGCCGATGCGAGTAGCGGCGGTTGCGGCAAGCGCGCTGCGCCAAGCGCGGGGGTCGTCTCGGTTGGCCACGATCACGCCCTTAGCCGACAGCCCGGCGAAGACCGCTGCCTCCTCACGCTCGATCGCATCCAGGTCCCCCAGGCCTTCGCTGTGCTCGATGGCAACCAGGGTCAACACCGCCAAGTCCGGCTCCGCGATCTTGCTCAGCGCCTCGACCTCACCGGGTTGATTCGTGCCGATCTCGACGACTGCAACTCGGTGCGCTTCGGTCAGCGCAAGCAGCACCATGGGCACACCGACCCGGTTATTCAGATTGCCAGCGGTCACGTGCACGCTGTCGGGCCAAGTCCCGCGTAGCGCCGCTGCGATGGTGGCCTTCGTGGTCGTCTTGCCCGCAGAACCGGCGACGACCACCACCTTGCCGCCCCATCGGCGGCGATGCGCGTTGGCTAGAGCGCCCAGCGCGTCGAGGGTGCTAGCCACCCGAATCACCGCCACGCCCTCTTGCGGCGCAACCTCCCGTTCCACCAGCATTGCGCTCGTGCCGCCGTCGGCGGCTTGGTCCAGGAAGGCATGCCCGTCGAAGCGCTCACCGCGCAGCGCGACGAAGAGCTTACCGCTGGCGCCCTGGCGAGTATCCGTGAAGACTCCGCGCACATCGGCTTTGTCGCCAGCCTGCAACAACTCCCCACCGCAGAGTTTCACGATCTCGGCGATTGAGAGCGCGGCAGCGTTTTCGGGAATGGGCGTCGACACCGGGCTACTGCGCCTCCCCGCGGCGAAGGGACAGCGCACGCCGCGCTTCGGCGCGATCATCGAAGGGTAGTTTTCTCTCGCCGATGGTTTGGGTCGTCTCGTGCCCTTTGCCCGCGATCAGCACTACCGAACCCGCCGCCGCTTGGGTCACGGCGTGCTCGATGGCCGCGCGTCGGTCCAAGATCACCTCGAAGGCGTCCAGATGTGGGCGCAGCCCAGCGGAAATGGCGTCAGCGATCTTCTCGGGCGCCTCGGAGCGCGGGTTGTCATTGCTGATGACGGCGCGATCCGCCGCGCGACCAACTGCCTCGCCCATCTGCGGTCGCTTCAAAGGGTCCCGGTCACCCCCACAACCGAAAACACACCAAAGGTCGCCGGAAGTCATGGGTCGAACTGCCGCCAAGGCGCGACGGAGCGCGTCCGGGGTGTGGGCGTAGTCCACGAGGACACAGATGTCGTCTTCGGGTGCGTCGCACCTCTCCAAGCGCCCCGGCGCCACGGGCGCGTCCGAAAGGCCCGCGGCGGCTGACTGAACGTCGAGACCCAGCGCCTTGGCCACACCCAACGCCACCAATACGTTCTGCAGGTTGTGGTCTCCGATCAATCGGGTCGCGATCTCCACCCGCGTCCCGGCCACGCTCAGAGTGCCGCGCAGCCCACGCACGTCCTGGGTCACCGCAATCGGATGCACGTCTGCGTTGGTTGTCATGCCCACTCGAATCAGGTCCGCGTGGGACAGCTCCGCCAACGTCGCACCAAAGGCGTCGTCGATGTTCACGACACTGTGGCGAGGCTCCAGCTCCGTGAACAGTCGGCGCTTCGTCTCTGCATACGCTTCCATCGACTCGTGAAAATCCAGGTGGTCCTGGGTCAAGTTCGTGAACGCTGCTACTTCGAATTGAATCGCGGCGACCCGCCCGAGAGCCAGCGCGTGGCTGGAGGCCTCCATGACGAGATGCGTCGCGCCGGCATCGCGCACTCGCGCGGCGTAGCGACTGATGGCGTCAGCCTCGGGGGTGGTCAGGGGCGACGAGATCTCCTCAGCCTCGAAGGCAAAGCCGAGAGTGCCCATGCGCGCGGCACGAGCTCCAGCGGCACCCAGAACGTGGGCGGTCAGATATGAACAGGTCGTCTTGCCATTGGTCCCGGTGATACCGACGACGCCGAGCTGCTTCGATGGGTGGCCGTGCACGAGTTCGGAGGCGAAGGCTAGGGCCAGACGGGCGTCGCTAACTTCGATCAGCGGGACGTCGCCAGATGGCACGCCGCCGCTCGGCTCGTGGATGACGGCTCCCGCGCCCGCAGCGACAGCGTCCGCAATGAAGCGCGCACCATCCCTGGAACCACCCGAGCGAGCGACGAATACATCGCCGGGCTCTACGCGTCTCGAATCGTGGTGCACGTCGAAAACCCGCGCCTCGCCAGACCCCGTGAGGCGCGCACCTAGGTGCGCAAGCGCCCGCGTTAGCTCAGCCAGGCTGGCTCCGCGGGCGCGCTTCGACAGGTCGGTCATGGCAAGCTTCATGTGGCAGGCTCGAAGACCAGAACTACGCTGCCACCCTTCTTGACGACGCCATTGGGCTGTGGCGTTTGCTTGGAGAGCAGACCGCTGCCCACGACCTTCGCCGACAGACCCAGTTCGGCAGCACGGCGAACCGCTTCTCGAACTGGCCACCCAGTCATGTCCGGGACTCGCACACTACCCGCACGCAGCCGCGCTTTTGGCAACGCGACCTGAACCGGAGGTTTCGCGCCCTTGGCCGCACGCAGCACTTCGTAGGCTGCATGCGCCGGATCCGGTTTGCTGCCCAGGGATGCAACATCCACCCGATCCGTGCCCTTCGGCGTCAAGCCCTTGTACTTGAGGGCCATGCGCGCCACGTTGCGAAAGATCGGGGCTGCGACAGCGCCGCCAGCATGTTCGACCATGGGCTCGTCCAACATCACCGCAATTGCCACGACGGGCTTCTTGGCCGGCACGAAGCCCACGAAGGAGCCCACGTACTTGTCGAGCGAATAGCGACCCGTGGTGGGGTCGATCTTCTGCGCGGTCGCGGTCTTGCCGGCTACTTGGTAGCCGTCGATAGCAGCCTCGAGCCCGGTGCCTTCACCCTCGGTGACCGCCACCATCATCTCAGCCAGCGTGGCAGCTACGCGGCGCGGCACGACTCGGCGTCGGACTCGAGGAGCCGCTTCGCGGACCAGCTCACCCGTCGCCGTCGTGACGCGCTTCACGATGATGGGCTCCAACAAGCGCCCACCGTTCGCCAACGACGCAGTCGCCATCGCCAACTGCAGATTGGTCACGCTGATGCCCTGACCGAAGGACGCTGCGGCGGTTTCCACCTGCACCCAAGGCCGCCCCCGAGGTCGTAGGGTCCCGCTGGCCTCACCGGGCAAAGGCACGCCGGACCGCTGCCCAAACCCGAAGCGCAACAGGGAGTCGTACAACTTGTTGCCGCCAGCGCTCAGCCCGATCTTGGCCGCACAAATATTAGAGGAAACGGCCAACACCTGCGAGACCGTCAGCCAACCCGCGGGGTGCGTGTCGCGAATGGTCACGTTGTCGACGGCCATCAGCCCCTTCTCGCAGAAGAGCTTCTGGGTCGGCGTGATCACCCCAGCGCTCAACCCGGCCGCGATGGTGAAGATCTTCATCGTCGAACCTGGCTCGAAGGCGTCAGTCAGGCCACGGGTGCGTCGTGAAGCCGGCTCGCTTTCGCCGTAGTCGTTCGGGTTGTAGCCAGGCCAACTCGCCATTGCGAGGACCTCACCGGTGTAGGGGTCGACCACGATGACGGATCCACCCTGCGCCTCGAAGGTGCGTGCGGCGTTCGCCAACTCCCGCTCTGCGGTGTACTGAATGCCCTGATCGATGCTCAAGTAGAGGTTGTGCCCGGCCAGCGCTTGCTCGTCGTGAATGCCGTCGGAGAAGATCAGGCGCCCCGAACGGTCTCGTAGCCCACGCAGCTGTTCCACGTGTCCTTTGAGCTCGCGATTCATACTCAATTCGAAGCCGTCTTTGCCCTCGCCATCCGGCGCCACAAAGCCGAGCAATGGGCCAGCCAGTGCGCGACGGGGGTGGTAGCGCTTGCCCTCCCCTTCGACAATCAACCCTCGCACTCGATTCTTGCCGGACTCCTTGCGCGAAGACAGCTTGCGTATCGCCTCTGCTTCTTGACTGGTGATGCGGCGCTTCAGCCAGGAGAACCGGCGCTTGGCCAAGATCTTCCGCTCCACCAACGCGGGATCCAGGCCCAGAGCTGCCGCGATTCGGTTGGCGCCATCTCGAGCCACCACCGGGATCTTCTGAGGCGGTACTCCGCGGAGCAGTTCGACGGCATCCAGAGAGACACTCGGAACTTCGACGCTAACTGCCAAGGCGCTGCCGTTGCGATCGTAGATCGTGCCTCGTTTCGGGGCCACGTGCAGTCGGCGCTGACGTTGTTTCTCCGCCAACTCTCGCCAGGCCGAACCTTCGGCGATCATCAAGTCATAGGCCGCCGACAGTACGAGCCCCAAGCCGAACGCCAATAGGCCGCATAGCAGCCCCATGCGCATTCGGATGTAACGCCCCCGCGGGGTGTCGAGGCTTCTCACGGCTGCGCCCCCGCCGGCGCATCCAGCTCTTCCTCTTCGGGCTTCACTTCAGGACTGAATCCCGCGGAGATGATGCGGTCCGGCGATGGCTCACTCATTCCCAGCAGGCTGCGCGCAACGAGATCCACGCGCTCGGGCGTCTTGTGGCTGGACAATTCGAGTTCGAGCACGCGCTTCACCTCGCGCAGGCGAGCCACTCGCGCGTGAGACCGCCCAAGCTCGTAACCGAGCTCTACGGTCTTCACCCGCATGCCCAAGTACAGAACGAAAGCGGAGGACGCGGCGATGACCGCTAGCGTCCAAAGCGTCAGGAAGGGGCGTCCGCCTTTCACGTCACAGCCTCCTCGCCTTCGACTCGCTCCGCAGCGCGCAGTTTCGCGCTGCGGGCTCGCGGGTTGTCTGCCTGCTCAGCCGCGGACGCGACAACCGGCTTCTTGGTGAGCGCCCGCCACACGCTTCGCTGGCGCAAGGCGCGCTTGACGAGGCGGTCTTCCAAAGAATGAAAACTGATGAACGTCGCGATGCCACCGGGCGCCACTACCCGCTCCGCCAGGGCAAGCAGCTCTTTCAGTTGGTCGAGTTCTCCGTTCACGGCGATCCTCAACGCTTGAAACGTCCGGGTGGCTGGATCGATGCCGCCCACCCGGCGCGGGCCAACGGCACGCACGACCGCCCGCCGCAAATCCAGGGTGGTCTCGAGCTCGCCGCGCTCCGAGGCTTGCTTGATGCAGCGGGCCACCCGGCGCGAGCGGCGCTCCTCACCGTAGGTGTAAATCAGATCCGCCAGCTCATCCTGGCTCACCCGCTCAATCAGTTCCTGGGCCGTCTCCTCACCGTCCGGATCCATGCGCATGTCCAAGGGGCCCTCGGTCCGAAAGCTCATGCCCCGGGACGGGTCGTCGAGCTGATGGGAACTGACGCCGAGATCGGCGATGAGCCCAGCGACGGGGCCCACTCCAGCCTGGCGCAGGTAGGCCTCGATCGCGTCAAAGCTCGCTCGTACGATCTGCGCCCGCGCGCCAAATTCGCTGAGGCGCGCTTGGGTTGCGCCAATCGCGTCGGGATCGCGATCGAAGGCGATGACTCGCGCGGATTCGCTCGCTTCTAGAATGGCGCGGGAGTGTCCGCCGCCCCCAGCTGTCACGTCCAAGAACACGCCGCCGCGATCGACCGCTAGGGCCGCCAAGACCTCATCGGCCATCACGGTCACGTGACGGTACTGGGGAGGCTCGTCGTAGAGTGCTGCCACGTTCGTCATATCCTGATCTGCTCCATCACGGCGCGCCTGAAGTCCTGTTCCTCCTCCGGCGACATCGAGAGTTCTGCCTCCCAGCGTTCCTTCGCCCAGAGTTCGACGGTGCGACCCATGCCCGCCCAGAGCACATCCTTGTTCACGTGTGCGCGCTCGCGCAGCGCCGGCGGCACGAGCACCCGTCCCGCTTTGTCGAGTTCGCACTCGATCGCCGCGGAGATGTACAAGCGGCGGAAGCGAACGATGTTCGGATCGAAACTGGGCAGCTCGCTGACCTTGTCTTCCAATGCTTGCCACGCCCGCATGGGGTGCAGGTGCAGACACGGGTCGAAGAGGGCCGGCGTCAGGATGAAGCGCGCGTCTCCATCCACCACCAACGCGTCACGAAAACGCGCTGGAAGACTGACGCGTCCTTTCGTGTCGATTGAGTGGGTGAATTGACCGCGAAACATCTCTTGCCACCAGTTGGGTTAGAGCGACACTTCGCCCCACTTTCTCCCACTGACCTAGGCGAAACTAGAGGGCCAGGACCCAACCTGTCAACAAGTCGGCAGACCTCTTTCTCAATAATTCCAAGCACCTGAGAGCGACCTAGCCCCCACATGCTTATGCGTTCAGTAACTGTGAGCCTGTGGACAACCTGTGCCGATGCTGGGTTCAAACCGCCCCAGGGTTCGTGTCCAGCAGCCCACGCCCGGGTGTCTCGCCAAACCCAGGGGTTGCCCAAAACCTCAGCTTTTCCCTAGAGTCTCGCCTCCGGAGCGGGGCACATGCCTTGCTCAACCCAGAACAACCCCATGCTCTTCCTCGCCGCCCTCCCCGCCCTCGCCGCCACTCTGTTGTTCCTCGGAACCGTGCGCCTGCAGCCGCGACGCAGTGCGGCAAAGCTCCCGACCCGGCAGCGTGTCGAAACCGGCACGCGCTACCCCTCGGTCACGCCGCTGCCTCGGCCGCCCCGCGCGCAGCCCGCGAGCCGCCGCCGGGCCGCCTGAGCTTTTTTGGGATAGCAACAGAGCTGTTCTGGGCCCTGATGGCTCCGACGTCGCTAGGCCTCTCGCCCGCGGCCGCCCGCGGCTCGCACCCGGGCGGTCCGCGATGAACTGTCGATGACGCGCAGAGCGCGCCATTCCCCAAACCCTCTTATCGAAGCGTTTCCCTGCGCCGGCTCAGTTCGTCTGAATGGCCAAGCGGTACGGGAAAGTCTTAACAGCGCCGAAGCTCGAGGCGGTCACTCGAATGAAGTAGACGGAGCCCGGAGAAAGACCCGTGGCGGTCGCTTTGGCGCAGGCTCCTTGGCCGCCATCGTCATCCGAAGCGAGCACGCTGCTGCCGTCGGTCCCCAAGATCTCCAGGAAGCTATCCAGTTCGCCCTTGGAACAGGCGCCATCGCCAAAGTCGAAGGTATCTACGGTCATGCCGGTCTTGCCCGAAGGCATCGTGAACTTGATGACGTCAACATCCCCCGCTGGGGTGATGGCCGCTGCGTAGTCCACCACGTAGCCACTGGCTTGCGCGCTGGTGGCGTTGGGCTCGGTTTCGTCACTCTCCAGCTTGCAGGTTGCGCTGCAGCCATCTCCGGACGTCTTGCCCCCGTCGTCGCACTCTTCCGTGCCGTCACGATGGGCGTCGCCACAAGCGATGCCTCGGCTCTCGGCGTCGATCGTGAAGCCACCGCTAGTGGCCGCATCGTTACCGTCCACGAGTACGAAGAACTTCTGGCCTGCCGTGGACGGCACCTTGATCCGGCCGCCGATACTACAGCCCAACTCCGAGGCCGCTGACAGACAGGTCGTCCGAACAGAAAGGGTGAGCGCCGCTTTGGGCGTCAGTGCCACTTCGAACACGCCGGCGTTCTTCGCCGTGACCTCATACAGAATCTCGGCCCCACCGGTTCCCGTGGCGCAGGAGGACTCGAGAGTCGACGCGTGTCCCGTGGTATCGCCGTTGATGGTGGAGGGATCCGCCAGGTTCACGGGCGCGCTGCAGCTGCTGGCAGCGCAAGCAGCGCTGCAGTCCGAATCCGCGCAATCTGCGTTGCCGTCACCGTCGTTGTCCTTGCCGTCGTAGCAGTTCTCGGTCCCGAAGCAGCCGGACTTGTCGAACTTGCATCCCGTAGGCATGCATTTCAAAGCGCCACCTTCGAAACCGAGTTGGAAGCACTGGATCCCGCCGAGATCGCCTCCGTCGCACTCCTCATTGCCTTCGCGGATGGTGTTGCCGCACACGCCTGAGGCACCACCCGTGCCACCGGTCGCCCCGCCCGCTCCGCCGGCATCACCGCCACTCGCGCCGCCTGCGTCGGCTCCGGCGCCGCTAGCACCCGCGGCGCCGCCTGCGCTCCCACCGCTGCCTGCGCTCCCACCACTGCCTCCGCTTCCACCTCCGGAACCACCGGTCGCTCCGGTGCCGGTGCCGCCCCCCGCCGCGGGAGCAGGTCGGTCGTCGCCTCCCCCACACGCAGATGCAGCTAGAGCGAGCGCCGCACTCAGTGCTCCTACCCTGATGAGCAATGGATGGCGCTGCGGCATCACTCGGCGGGCGGACAGGAATATGTGATCTGCCAATCGTTCAAGATGGGCGCCGCGGTACTTGGACTTGGAGTGAGAATCGCCTCGAGTTCGAGCCATGGGTACCTAGCATCCGGCGTTCCGAGCAGCGTGTACAGATCCAGTGGGCAGGGCGCCGGGCCGGCCAGCGGGCAAACCTGAGTATCCGGGCTTGCCTGCGCCGTAGCAAGGGAAGTGAATCCCGCTGCGGAAAGACCAGCCTGAGTGGTTGCAGTGCGCGCGTTGAACTGCACCGTGGCGGTGGATGGCGTAGTCGTGTCGTAGGACATGAAGCCCCATTGGGGCTTGGTGCCCGCAGGACATTGGGCCTCGTAGACCTGGCGCATCGTCGTGGGCAGGAACACCTGAGGGCAGCCCACCGAAAGTCCAATGCTAGCGCCCGGATCCGTCTGCACCGCGGTGCAGCTCGTGGTGCACAGGGTGATCGCGGTCGGATTCAAGTTGTCGTCGAAATACCAACCATCTCCGACGCACGCAGCCGCATTCGTGACCTGGGGCACCGTAGTCTGCACGTTCGTGCTGGAAGTGCGCACCATAGTCACGTTGTTGGGGTCGAAGTTCCCGGACGAGGGCAGCGGGAACGTACAGCTGATGTTGGAAGAAGCGATCCCCTGGAACGTGGAAACCAGCTGCGCTTCGATGTTGTTCTGATTGGTGCCCTGAATCACAATAGCCTGAGTCGTTCCGCCGGCCGCCGCGATGGAGTCCAATGCCGTGATGTTCGCGCCGTCCATGCCGATGGTGTAGGTGCGGACGCCACTATTGTTGAAGGCGTTCTGCGCCAATGCGGACAGGCTCGCGGTGTCAGTCGTGCACTGGGTGGCATCACCGTCCGTGATCAGGACAGCGATGTAATTGGAGTCAGGGTCCGCGGCCTGTTGCGTGGTGGCCCAACTCAGCGCACCAGCAAGGGCTGGGTAGGTTGGCGTGCCGCCGCCCGGAGCTTGACTATTGAGTCCAGCCACCAGCGCCAGCTCTTGGGGTTCCCCGACTGCCGCCGTCAGGAAGCCCGCGGGCACCATGGGGTTGGCGCAGGGTGGAATGGCGCAATTGCCTCCCACACAGCTGGCATCGCCACAGCCGTCGCCTGCCGTCACGCCAACGGGCAACGGAAAGAACTCGAGGGCCGCACCAAGACCCGCCGCACCTGGGCTCTGGAAGAACGCCGTCATGGCATTGATGGTTCCATCCCACTTCGTGCCGCCCATGGACCCAGACTTGTCGATCTGGACGTACATGATGACGGGTTCGAAATGCACAAGCTCGGAGCCGCCGGCGCAGGAAGGTACGCCGCATGCAGTTCCGGGCGCGTAAATAGTCCAGTTGTCCAGGTAGGAGCACTCGGGGCTCTGACTAAGGCCGTTGCCGGGCGGTGGGTTGATCATCACGTCTCGGTTGCCGGTGTTGCCGAGATTCGGGCAATCGAAACTGACGCACTGGCCTGGCGGGATGGGCGCATTGGTCAGACACTCCAACATCTGCAGGTCGGTTTGATCCGGTGTGGTTGACGCGAACTGATTGGCGCTTTCAGGGAAGTGAATGATGCGGATGCCGGCCGGCGCGGCTGTGTTGCCGTGATTGCACACAGGAATCGTCGTGCCGCACGGAATGCCGCCGGAAAGGTCGACGCCGGCACAGGTCGGATCCGTCTCACCCGGCAGCCAGGGTTCGCATTGGGCGGACTCGGGCGGTGGTGCGCCGGTGCCGCATTGGGCGTCGCAGACGGATTTGACCTGGTTGACGCAGGACTGACTCCACGTGGCGCCGCAGTTCAATCCACAAACTGATGAAACCGCAGCCTGACAAGCTGCATCCCAGGGCGCACCGACGGTGCAGCAATACGCAAGCCCAGGCGCCGCGCAGATCTGCGCGACGCACGGGTCACAAGCAGCCTTGAGGTAAGTGCCGGTCAGACAAGGGTCGTGGTCGCAACTGGGGTCGAACGTCGGCGGACAGCAAGTTGGGTCCGCGGCGCAGATCATCCCGACGCAGGTATCGCAAGTCGCATCCAGCCCGGTACCGGTCTCACACTTGCTGTGCGCGCAGGAAGTACCGGTCTTCGGTTCCTTGCAATAGTTGTTTAGCTGACAGTCCAATGCCGAGAAGCATGGCTCCTTGAGTGCCTTGTTGACCGACCCGCCCGGCAAGTCTCCGAGACCGCCTGTGGGCCAAAGGAAACTCTGATCCGCATCGGGCCCCACTCCGCCGTCCGGCACTGGCTCGTCGTAGTTCTGACAATACGGATCGCAGGGGTTGTTGGTGCACGGTGTCGGTGGCCCGAGGGCACGAGTCTTCGAACCCGGGGCGTTCTTGGACTTGCTGGACGGCTTGTTGACGACTTCGCCACCCGTGCACTGACCCCAGACCCCCTCTTCGCAGTACTGAGTACCGACGTAGCAGCTGAGTACGCCGTTGTGCTCACCCAAAGTGACACCGCATTTCTGACTGGCTCCTGCCGTGCACGGCCCGACGCTTGGCGCGTTGCCCACCCCACCAGTGCTAGAGCTTGCGGGCGGAGCTCGGTCATCCTCCGAGCAGGCAATGGGCAGAAGAACCAGACCGCTGACGGCGGCGCCCAGCGTCAGTCGTGCCCAGGTCCAGAATCGGGTCCGCTCAGTTCTGAGCCGCATCGCGCCTCCCAAGGTGCCGTCCGTCGGCTGCCGTGCGCAACGCGCTCCAAAGCCCAATCATCTAGCAGCAGCATAGCAGGAGCCGTGCCCAGCTCCTGCGCAGCCCAATGCCGTCATTTCCTGGGGGTTTTGGGCCGCATCGGCTGCGCGAAACTGGGGGGCTACGCAAACAATGCAAGGCGGGAAAAACATTGCGGCGCCCTCCTTCGAGACCGAGAACATCCGAGCATCCGGATAATCGGATAAGCTAGAGACCCTTGGCGGACACGTTCTGCCGCACCCAGTCGACGATTTCCGCGAGAGTGGTGCCAGGCTTGAACACCTTCTTCACCCCGGCGGCCTCCAGTCGAGGCATGTCCTCGTCCGGGACGATGCCTCCGCCGAACACGAGGATGTCGTCGCCACCATGTTGCTTCAGCGCATCGATGACCGCTGGAAACAGCGTGTTGTGGGCCCCGCTCATGATGGAAAGCCCCACTGCGTCGACATCTTCTTGAACTGCGGCCGTTGCGATCATCTCCGGCGTTTGGTGCAGGCCTGTGTAGACGACTTCGAACCCGGCATCCCGCAGCGCGCGCGCCACCACCTTGGCGCCGCGGTCATGCCCGTCCAGACCTGGCTTGGCGACAAGTACTCGAACCGTTCCCTGGTTTGGGTGTTCCTGCATCCCGTCCTCAACGCTTCACGGACAGTTTCCGTATCTCGAGGCGACCACCGACGCGTACGGCTATTCCCGCGCGACCTTTTCCAACCCCCCGGGAGAGCGTCGCCTTGAGTTTCTGTCGGCCCACGCGCCCGCGCACCTCCTTGCCCTTGACCTCGAGGCGCACGTCGAAGTTCGTATCTTTGGACGGCAACGCGATGGGCCCGGTGAGTTCTACGGCCTTGCCGCTACCGCCCACGACGACCAACTGCGCCACCTTGGGCTCAGCGGACACGAACAGCCCGATCGCGTCATAGCCGGCGCTGCCCTTTTGGGCTCGCACCAGCAACCCCCCACCGGGTCCATTGGGCGAGAGCTTGGCGCTCACGACAGCGTTTTCCGCCGCAGCGCCGAAAGCGACGGCGTCGAAGCCTTGGCTCTTTTTTGCTGCGGCGAGCACGAAACGGCCATCTCCCACCACCAGGCCACGAGGCGCTCCGCTCAGCTTTTCCAGCACTTGAGCGCCGAATTTCCAACGCTCCGTCGCCTCGGGAACGAGCCGCGCGTAGGGCAGTGCCGGCAGGGCCGGCGCCTTGCCATTGAGCAGTATCTTGTCTACACGCCCGTCCCCGAGCAGCTTGGCCGTGACGCGGGTCTTGCCTACCGAGAAACTGCTGACGTTGCCCTTCTCGAGCTGGAGCGCGACCTCCAGGCCGCGAACGCGACCGTTCTGGAGAGCTTCACCGGCCCAGGTCTTTTGCTTCGCGTCCGTCCCAGGGGCGAGGGCGGACAAGGCTAGCAGTAGCTGAGCTACACCGTCCGTGTTGCCACGAAGGGAACGCGCCAGCGCCAAGCTCCGCACCCGGGGCAAATCCAAAAGGGCCAAGCGCACGACGTGAGCCAAGAACATCTCTGGTGACACGCCACGCAGCACAGCCTCGGTACTGCCTGGAGATGCGAGCACGCTAGCGCCCAGCTCTGGGGAGAGAAGAAAGTGATCGCCCCCCTTCACGGCACGCCCCGCGAGCAGCTCCGCCTGCTTGCGAAGTTCAGGTCGTTTCGCAAAGGCGCTCCGCACCGCCTGCCAGGCCATCAAATAGGCCAACTCGCTCGTGGCGGCGTCCATGCCGACGGGCTGCACATCCTCCGCCCACAGCCCATCGACGCGTCGCTCGGTCATCGGGTCGACACCCACTCGCACCACGCGTCCCAGTGCAGCCAATCCGTAGCTGGGTGTCTTGGACAGCAACACGAGATCCAACCCGTCCGCTGCGCGAGGGCAGCCATCTAGCCAACGCACGAACAAGTCCCGGCGCTTTGGGTCCGTCAGGCCAGCGTCGTCGAGGATAAAGCCGTGACGCTCGAAGGCCGCGCGGCGCGCGCCATCCAGACCAAGGGCGGCGGCCACTTCGTGCCTCGGCACCACACCGCGAGCCAACGACGCCAGCGTGATGGCCGCCTGGCCCCGAGCGCGCAACCAGTAGCCCCGGGCGGGCTTGGACAGCCGCATCCAGCTGGCGTGTTTTTCGAAGTGTTTCACATAGGCGCCCGACGCCCGCTTCATGCTGTCGTCGCGAATACCAACGCTCGCGTCGTGGCCATCCGCTGGTGGCTGTCCCGCGTTCGCGATATGCGAAGCTACGAACGAGTGTATCCGCGTGAATTCAATCGCAGCTGGACGCGCGCTGTCGCTGATTGCGGGCCCTCGAGCCGCGCTCAGCTTGGCAACCACTGCGTCCGCCCGAGCGAGCAGCCCGTGTACGATCGCCTCCGCCACAACGCCCCGGGACGGCTCGGAGCCGCTGCCGTGGAGCAACTCCAGCGAGAAGGCTTCCCGCGCTTTGTCAAAGGCTACCGGGCCGTAGGCGGCGGAGAGCGGCGCCGACGACTCCTCTTGGGTCAGGTCCGGACGCGCTATGAGCGCGCGCACCCGCTGGGCGCGAGCCACTTCTGCGTCTCGCACGTAACCGACTATCTGGCGCTTCTCCGAATCCGTGAGCGCAGCTTCTGCATCGCCCGCGCGACCGAGCAAGAGCAGCCCCAAAGCCGCCGAGCAAAGAGCGCGGTGTAGATGTCGAACTGTGCGTTTCACAGGGGCGCCAGCCTAGCATTGTCTCGACGACGTCGTCACGACTGTCGCTACCTCAAAGCAGGTGGCTACCTACGGCTCCGGCCGGCCCTCGCTGACTGCCAGCAACGCACCCAGAACTGCGACAGCCGCCGTTTCCGTGCGCAGCACGAACGGACCAAAGCGCACCCGCGAAAAGCCGTGGTGACCGGCCGCTTCTAGTTCGGCATCGGTCAGCCCTCCTTCAGGTCCAATCAGGACTGCGGATGCCGAGAGCGGCGTGTGCCGCTGCACCTCGGCTAGCAACACCTGTTGTGCCGTTGGGTCCAGCGCCAGACGAAGGGGCTCGCTGACTCGATGCAGCCCCTGCGCAAAAGGGATCGGGCCTTCGATCTGCGGCACGCCAGGGCGAACGCACTGTCGAGCCGCCTGCTGCGCAATCGTCCGCCAGCGCGTCTTGCGCCTCGTCTGGCTGTCTGGCCGAGGTACGCTCCGCTCGCTCAGCACGAAGAGTAAGCGGCTCACACCCAGAGTTGTGGCAGCGCGCACGATCTGGTCGGCCTTGTCGCCCTTGCCAAGCGCCTGAACCAGAGTGATGGCGGGAAGCTCCGGAGGGCGCATGGCTTGGGGCGCATCGAAGACGACCCGGGCGCTTCGCACGTGCGCGAACAGCACCTCGCCTCGCGCTTGCAGTCCTGGCGTCGGATCTACCGCGACGAAGTGCTGGCCGGCTTTGAGCCGGTGCACGCGTACGAGATGGCGTGAGGCCGTCGCGTCCAGCGTCTGCTCACCGGCCTGGAGCCCGTCCACAACCACGCGTACGTTACGGGACACGAGAGCGGTGATAGCACGCGCCGACCGTGCTAGACGGTTTTGACGGTGAAGGAACGGAGCAAGGGAATTCTCGTGCTGGTGGGCAGCGCCGCCCTTGCCGGCGTCATCATGGAAGTACGCCGAGCTCGTTCCCCCGCCGCGGCGTCCGCTTCCGCACCGCCGGCTGGCAGCGCGCCGCAGATTCCGAGCGTACCGACCCCCAGGGAGGCCACGCGTGACGAGATCGTCAAGACCATCGCCCTGCTCGAAGCCCAGGTTCGGGCACCCGCGGGAGACGATAAACATCCGTGGGCACTGGCGCATGGGCTCGTGGCCTTCGGCCCGAGCTTCAAGACCCAGAGTGGAAAACGCGCGGTAGACGTGATCGCGAGCTTCGCCGAACAGCGCGAAGTGGACGGCAAAAAACTGTGGCTGTTCCCAGCGCGCAAGGGTGAGAGCTTGGTCGAGCCTCACCGCCACATGTTGGTCAAGACCCTGCTCGAGAGTGATGTCGACCTCGACGAGAAACTGACCACTTCCACAGGCGCGACCGTTTCCCTGCGCACCTTGGTTCAACACGCACGAAGGGACGCAGCGCTTCCCGAAGCGGACAGCTCTTGGCACCACGCCGCGTGGACCCTATCCACGCTGCATACCGCGGACGCCTTGGGGGTTGCGGCTCCGGCGGGTGGCCTGACCACGGAAGCTCTGGCCGCAGCAGCGCTGGACCGCCTCGAGGCGGATCACAAGATCGTCAGCGATTATTCGGGACCGCTGGAGAGTGCATTTGAATCCGGAAGCACACTCCGCGAAGCCAAAACGAAGAAGACCGGGATCTACGGCCATAGCTGCGGCGGCTTGCATTTGGTGCAGGCCGTGCTTTCGACAAACGAAAAGGCGGACGACGAGCGCCGCGCGCGAGTGAAGAAACAACTGGGTGTTTTGCTGTTTCGCTATGAGTCCGAACGCCACACGCTGATCAAATTGCTGAAGGCCCATCCCAGTCAGGGCCTGCTGCTTCGAGTCCAGCGCCTGAAGCTCTACGGCCACCTCGCAGAGACCGTGACCCTCGCTCGCAGTCTGGGTTACATCAACCCGGACAGCGAGGGGGGCAAGAAGCTGTGGCAGCTCAACCTACGAGCCGCAGCGGACGTCGTGGACGTGGTCAAGGAACTCGATGCCGGAGGCGTCTATCTGCGCCTGGACTCGATCCGATCCCAGCGCGAGCAAACCTATCTCGATCTGATCGGGGACGCTTGCCACGGGATCCGTGGACTGCGACGCACCCTCGCCGCATTGGATGCGCCCAGCCCCTCTCCAGCGCCCTCGGCGAGCTCCTCGCCATGAGTCAGAGCTGCACATAAGCGCGCCGCGCCGGCACGCTGTGGATGCACTCCTGCCGAGCTTCGGGCTCGGGCATCTGCTGTCCCTCTTCGAGCACCAGAGCGCTCAATGCGCCACCGTAAACGCAGCCCGTGTCCAATCCAGTTGCGTGTTCGTGAAGCTGCAAGCCATCCACGGCATTGTGTCCGAACACGATGTGCGGCGAATCCGCGTAGTGGACGCCCCACAAATCTGCGCCGCGTTTGTCACTCGCTTTGCCCGCGCGCAGCGTGCGCATGTGCAGCATGGCCCAAGGGTCCTGACTCCCCATGGGCGTACCGGGCACAATCCCCGCGTGCACGACACGCACCCTATGCTCTGGAAGGTCTAGCCACAGGGGCATCGCCTCCAAGTACGCCCAACGGGCGTGGGTCATTTCGCGCATCACGGCTTCGTGGCTGGGCCCCAGACGGGGCCCGCGCTCGCCGCGAGCGCGCGCCTGTCGAACGTCCAACAGGCGTTGCTCGTGGTTACCGCGAACGGCCTTGCCGGCGTGGCGTCGCACCAGGTCCAACACCCCCGGGGTGTCGGGCCCGCGGGCGACCAGATCTCCCACCAGGACCAGGCGGTCATCTCCGTGAAATGCGAGGTCGTGGAGCAGCTGACCCAGCTCGACAGCGCAGCCGTGAACGTCGCCAACGATGATTGTGCGCACCCCCAGAATCCTGGTCCCAAGAAAAAGTGGCGTCAATTCGTGGACTTATGAGCCTCGCTGCGCCACACGGTCCCGCCGAGAGCCCTTGGCAGTGTCGAGTCGCCCCTGGTAGACAAAAAATACCAAAGAAGCTGCGGCCTTGCAGCCCCAAGGGGGGGCATGATACCCGTCGCATTCGTTCGAAGAGGAGGCTCCCACCCATGCTCGCTAAGCGCACCCGCTCGTTCTTCACTTCGTCGACCGTGCTGGTCCTTTCGCTGTCCGTCGCCGGTTGCGGGGAGAGCGAGGCCAAGTACGAGCCGAAGCCGGCACCCAGCGGCGTGCAAGCCAACTTGCCCGCAGTGCCGAACGTACCTCAGAAGCCCATCAAACAGGGCGACGCCTACACTGTGTGGGGTGCGAGCTACTCGCTGCGCAGCCGCGTCCGCCGCAAAGAGGTCGCCGGCAAGAAGCTGAAGATCACTGGCTACATCGCGAAGACCAACCTGCCGGAAGCACCCGAGTGCGCGGTCCACAAGGGTGGCAAGGCTGACCCCGAGGGTTGCCGCCCCCCCACGCCGGCGTTTTGGCTATGCGAAACCAAAGACGCCAAGCCGTCGGATTGCATCAAAGTCATGGGCTGGGCCAGCAACTTTGCGCAGCTGTATGACGCGATCGAGGAGTACGACGGTAAGGAAGACGCTGAGCCGCATATGGACACCTTCTGGGGCATCAAGATCCCCAATCCGATCCCCAACAAGGGCGCCAAAGTAACCGTCAAGGGCGACTATTCCACGACCTTCACCCGCGCCAGCACCGGCGCCGAGGCAGATCCCATCATGGGACTACTAACCCTCGAAGACATCACGTACCACGAGAAGCCCCCGGAGCCGGCCACGCTGCCCGGCATGGACAAGAAGTAGCCAAACCAATCTGTCCGCGGGGGACTAGATTTCCCGAATGGCCGCGGCACCACGACCGATGATTGCCCGCCTCCCACGCCCCGCGCGCTTGGGGACGGGGTCGTCACGGCGCACCGGGCTCGTACAGGTGCTCGCTAGCGTCATCGTCCTGACCGCGCTGCTGCCCGGCTGCCGCAGCTTGCCGGCACGCCGGGACGTGGTGGCCGACGTAGATCTGGTCGGAACCGGCTCCATCGACGAGGAGGCCTTGCGGGACGGGCTAGCCACAGCACCTTCGCCGCGTTTCCTGGGGATCTGGGATGGAGTCTTCTTCGACTACGAGGTCTTCGACGAAAACGTCTTGGCCAGGGACTTGGAACGCGTGGAGCGCTTCTACCGCGCGCGTGGCTACTATGAGGCGCGCGTCACTGCTGGACGCATCATTCGCGTCGATGACAGCCGGGTGCGGGTCGAGATCCACGTTCAGGAAGGTCAGCCCGTCAAGGTGCGCAACGCCACCTTGCGCGGCATCGAGTTCATTCCTTTGGAAGTGAGCGCGCGAGCCCTCGTACTGTTCCGAGAGCGGATGGAGGAAGGCCGCAACTTCGACGAAGGCGAGTTCGAACGGACTGCAAAAGAGATCACGGAGATCTTGGCCGATGCGGGCTACGCGTTCGCAGAGGTGAAGTACCGCGCGAAGGTCGATGTTGCGCAGCAAGCGGCAGATGTGGTCTTCGAAGTGAACTCGGGCACGCCGGCCCGGTACGGCAAGGTGCGCATCGTCGGTCTCGAGTCGATCCCGGAAGCGCCGGTGCGCGCCAACTTGGACATTCGCGAAGGTCGCCCCTACTCGCGCAAGGAACTCGAGGACGCGCGGGAGGCTCTGCTCACCTTGGGTCGGTTTTCCAGCGTCGAGATTCAAGAAGACAAGTCGAAACCCGAGAGCGGGATCGTGCCGATCCGGGCCGTGCTTCGGGAGAGTTCCCTCCGCACCATTCGCCTCGGAGGCGGTGCCCGTTTCGATGTACTTCGACTCTCGAACCACTTGCGTGTGGGCTGGGAGCACAAGAATTTCGCTGGGGGAATGCGCCGTTTCAGCGTGGAAGCACGGCCTGGCGTGGTGTACTTCCCGACCCGCGTCACGCGCTTCGAGGCGCCGACACGCCTGCTGCCGGAAAACACCTTGCGCGCGGAGTTGCGCCAGCCGTCCTTTCTGGAAGGTCGCACGACGGGCTTCTTGGCTGGGGAGTACAGCATCGCGCCCCTGCTTTATCCCCTCCCCGACGATGATGACTTCAACGTCGAGGACGAGCGCATCATCGGTTACCACTCGATCAAGGCGCAGACGGGCGTGGAACGGGCATTCTTCAGTCACCGCCTGTTCTTGACTCCTTCCTACAACTGGGAAGCCAACTTTCCGTTCACGTATCAGGGCGGCATTCCTGACGGTCTGGAAACCGTGCGCGTGGCTTATCCGGAGATCCGCGCCATTCTGGACTTCCGGGACGACCCAATTCACCCGCACGCAGGCGCCTACCTCAGCAACAACGTGCAGTTGGCCAGCAAGATTTTCGGCGGCATCGTCAGCGACTTGCGCATCAAGCCGGAACTGAGAACCTACTTGCCGTTGTCCAAGAAGGTCACCTTGGCGACCCGTATGACCTTCGGTTTTCTGTTTCCCTTCGACTACGGCTCTACCCTCGACCCCAACGACCCCACGTACAGCCAAGACCCGACCAACCCCGCGGTCATCCGCGATCAGCACAAGCTGTTGTTCCGGGTGTTCTATTCAGGCGGCCCCAACTCGAACCGCGGCTACCCCTTTCGCGGGGTCGGCCCCCACGGCCCGGTGGGCTTCTTGGTTCCAACCGGGCAGAACTGCTCGACGGATCGAGGGGCTGTGCAGGTGGCGGTGGAGGACCTGCCCAGCGCGTGTATTCGCCCGATTGGCGGGCTAACCCTGTGGGAAGCGTCCATGGAAGTGCGCTTTCCCATTACAGGCCCGCTGGAAGCCGCGACTTTTGTGGATGCCAGCGACGTCACACGTAACGTGGCCGATATCCGATTCACCGTGCCTCACCTGTCTGTAGGCCCTGGCCTGCGCTATCTGACTCCTGTGGGTCCTTTTCGCGTGGATGTCGGCTATCGGGTGCCGGGCTTGCAGCAGATCGGTGAAGTAGACTTGGAGGTGGAAGAAGGCGATCCCGGAACTGTGTTCGGTCTTCCTATTGCCGTGCACATCGCGTTGGGGGAGGCCTTCTAGTGGCAGTCCGCCGCCACTTGCGCGCTGCGCTGCGCTGGGTCTTCCGGCTCGCCAAACTGTTAGCGCTGTCCGCTGTGCTGACAACGAGCCTTGCAGTTGGGTTATTGCTGCACGCCAACACCCCTCCTGCGCGGCGTCTTGCAGCCCAGCTGCTCACTCGCGGACTGTCTGACTTCTTCCGAGGAACCGTGCAGATCAAGGAAATCACCAAGGTCTCCCTGAACGGAGTGACCAGCCCGGAAGCTCGAGTCCAGGACCCCGATGGCGCAACCGTGCTCGTAGTGTCGGAGCTGCGCGCCAGGACCGACTTCGTGCAGATGGCGAAGACGGTTCTCTGGGGTGGCCAACGCATCAGCCTGGTGATCAAGCACGTTCGAGCCGAACGAGCCGAAGTCTTCGTGATCCCGGAACCCGACACGGGCGTTCCGACGATCGCGACCGCCTTCACGCCCGTTGACGAGCCGGACCCGCCGAGCAGCGAGCCGAGTGAAGAACCACGCTACGTACGAACCTGGCTGCCCAATGTGGAACTCGGCCGGGTCTACGCGCGGGGCCGCGTCGCGGGGCTGCCCACCCTCGAGGTACAGTTGGCCAACGTTCGGGGCTCCGTGCTAGCAAGTCCCAAAGGCGCGGCCATCGACGTGCAGCGATACGGTGTCGTGGTTCGCGGCCTGGGAGGTACCGACACGACGGGTACTGGCGAACTGCACATCCGCGCGCCCGGCGCAGTGTGGAGCTCCTTCGACGGCTTCCTGGGGAACTTGAGCGTCGGCGCCTTCGTGCACGTCAAAGGTGACCGAATCGAGGCGCGCCTGGATTTGCCCCAAGCCAAGCCCCTCGACGTGCAAGGCCTGTGGGTCGACTACCCAATCCGCGTGCCCGTTGCAGCGCATGCGGAGGCGCAAGGCACCCTGCAAGCGTTGCAGACGAGTGTGCGCCTCGAATCCGGTGAGGCCCGAATCACTGCGTCCGGCCCTCTGAAGATCGAACCAGAACTCAGCGTCAAACTGGACGTCGAAGGGCGAAGCTTCGATCTGCGCGCGCTGTTCCCCGAAGCTCCGGAGACGAAGATCGACTTGGACAGCACCATCTCCGTCTGGAACAAGCGGGGGCAGGTCGTCGTGGATGCCAACGGCATCACCGCGGCCTCCAAGGTCGCCGGCATGGACGTGCCGCCTACGGACATCAACAGCACGTTCAATGAGAAGGGCTTCTACGGCACGGCCACCTTCCACGAAGAGGGCCTGCCCTTGAAGGTCGACTTCAAGTTTCACCCGGCAGGTCCCATCGATCTCAACGCCCGAGCCCGATCCTTCGTCATCGAAAAGGCGCCGCGACTCAAAGCGCTCACCCAGGCGCGGGGGCGTGCGGACGTGACCGTGAAGGCTCGCATCGAAAAAGAGCAATTGGATGCTTCCGCCGTTGCCAACTTGCGCAGCTTCAAGATGGGCGACATCGCTGTGAAGCGGGCGGCGATTTCTGGCCGTGCTCGCGGACCATTGGCCAAGCCCAAAGAGCTCGACATCAACGCCTCCGTGACGGGCCGCGGGCTGGCCGCGAGCGGTTTCAAGTTCGGGGAGGTCGACCTTTCCGCACGTGGCAACGTTCTCAAGCCGAAGGTCAGCGCCAAGCTCACGGATGAGTTCGGCCCGAACGTCAAAGCATCTGCCACGGTCACGATGCAGGATCCGCCCCGAGTGGACAACCTGTCCGTAGAGGTCAAACGCCGCGGCGCCGCATTGAAGGGTCGCATCGCTCGGCTGGACTTGGGCTCTCGTGAGATCTTCATCGAGGATCTTTCCTTGGCCGGAGCGGGCGGTCAGCTCGCCGGCTCCCTGCGGCTCTCGCCGGACCGCATCATCGCCAAGGCCAAAGGTGCTGATCTGGATCTGGATGCCATCGCCCGCGCACTGGGCCTGGAGAAGGGCTCTCTGGGCGGGCGGCTTCGCGTGGACACGGATCTCGACATCCGCAATGACCGCGCCAGCGGTCACCTGAGGTTCGCCCTCGGGAAAGGCAGCGTCATGGGAGTGGGCGGCATCGCGATGCGCGTGAACACCAGCGTGAGCGGTAGACGCTTTGACGGGGACTTGTCCGGAACCGTCGAGGGCATCGGCAACGTCGGCGGCGCTTGGCAAACGGAGCTCAAGGGCAAGATGCTCACGGCGGACGTTTGGAAACGCTGGACTGGGCTGGCCCAGGTGCACGCCAGCGAGCTAAACCTCGGGCTGTTAACCTACGCCTTACCGAGTTCCTGGGGCGTGCAGAACGTCGAGGGCAAGGCATTCACCCAGATCCGAATCGAACGGGGCGATGAACAGAAGCTGCCGAGCGTTTTCTGGGTTGGAGGAACTCAGAAGCTCGCGGTCGAATACGGCGACGAGCAGAAGCTGGCCGGCATCGACGTGCAGGTCGGCGGCGGAATTGATGGCGGTTCTGGAGATAGTAGTGGCACCACGCGCCTGGTCGATGCGCACGGTGCCCTCGCGAGCTTGAGCGGCTCGACGAAGCTCGATCTGCACGCCCTCATCGCAGTGCCAGCCAAGTTCGCGGAACAGTTGCGCGAAACCAAGATGGAAGGCGTCTTGCTGATTCCCGAGCGACGCCTGTCACTGTTGCCTGAGCCCCTTGCCACCACTGCTGTCGACGGCAGCGTGCAGGCGCGGCTGACCTGGGTCGGCGCTCCCAAGGATCCGGTGATCGGCTCGAGAATCAACTTCACCGGGCTCCGCGCGGCCCACAGCCGCCTGGCGTTGCCTGCGAACGTCGCAATCACCGCCCAATACGAACCGAGAACCGGACGCTACGCAGGTACCGCCGAAATGGCCCAGTCGAATCGGCGCGCGGCTTGGCTGATCAGCAAAGGCCTCGCTCCCCTCGACGGCAGCGCTCCGACCGGCGGCGTTCAAATGGTGTTCGAGCGCGCACCACTGGGGCTGGTGCCCTTTCTTGCGGACGGTCGCGTGACCGGCGCCTTGAGCGGCACGATCGCCCTTCAGCGCCCAGAAGGAGCGGCCCTGCCCTTCGCCAGCGCGAACCTCCAACTCCTGGGCGTCACCGTCGACCGAGTCCCCGTCGGCAAGGGCAGCGTCTTCGCACGATCGGATGGCAAGACAATCTCCGCCAAGGCAGAGTTGACCAAGCGCGACAGCCGCTTGTCCATGACTGCTGGTGCTGGTGTGAAGTGGGAGGGGGTCGCTCCGGAGCTGGACGCAGATCGGCCCATCCGGCTCACGGCGGAGGCCCGCTCCTTCGATGCAGTGGTGCTCTCACCGTTCTTGCGAGACATCTTCAGCCGTCTGGGCGGAGACATCGACGCCGGCTTGGCAGCCACACTCGTTGCCGAAAAGCGGAAGAAGGAGACCCATTGGACCGGCAAGATCGTCGGCTCCGCGGCGCTCCGCAACGGAGTGCTGCAAATCGCCCCGTTGGGCCTGGAAATCCGTGACCTCAGCGCGAGCGTGAAAGCCCGAGAAGCCGGTCGCTACACTGCCATCGACATTCGCGACGTCGTAGGCAAGGCACGCTCCGAGTTGAACAACGTCAAAGCTACCGGCACCCTCTTCTTTGACGGAGTTCGGCTAGAGAGCGGAATGGCGGCACTGACCCTGGCAAAGAAGCCCGGCGTGCCGATTCTGCTGCAGGGCGTCAGTCAGGCTACCGCTGACGGCTCGGCGACCTTGACCCTACAGCGACAGCCCGAGCGCATGCTGGTCAAGGTCGAGGTACCGGAACTGACTGCTCGGCTACCCCAGGCCAACTCCCGCAACGTCATCCAATTGGGCGACAACCCAAACGTCGCCGTGGTTCAGCCCCTGCGCGAGCCCACTATCTTGAGCGGCGAGCGGGCGCTGCCCTGGCGCTTCGAGGTCGAACTGGGTCGTGACGTCAAAGTGACCCGCAATGACCTGGCGGTGCGCCTGACAGGACAGCCCGTCATCGAGCTGGGCAACGAGGTCGCCGTGACCGGGTACATGGACCTGCGCGCGGGAGGGCGAATCCAGACCCTCGGCAAGTCCTTCGTGATCGAGAACGGGCGCGTCCTCTTCGACACGGAAGATCCAGCAGATCCTCACCTCAACGCCCTCGCCTCCTGGCGTGCACCGGATGGCAGCACCATCTACCTGGAAGTAACCGGAACCCTGAAGGACGCTAGGTTGCGTGTGTCGAGCCCCGACCATTCCGAAGACGAAGCCATGGCACTTCTGCTCGGCGGCGGGGGCGACCTGGCAACGGGGGCGGGGGTCGGTGCGCTGAACGCGATCTTCAGCGGAGCCCTGCCGGGTCAAGTGGAGTTGCGCACTGCCTCCCACGAGGACAAGTCGGCCCACACCGTCGCGGTACAAATAGTCGAGGACGTCTGGGTGGAAGGCACTTACCGCCAGAGCGCAGAGTCCGTTCAATCGTCCACGGGCGCTGACCGCGTGGACGTGTCCACCACGGTAGATTGGCGTTTTCGCCGCAATTGGTCCCTGCGCACGGAAATCGGCACCCTCGGCACTGGCCTCGACCTGCTTTGGCAGTACCGCTACTAGGCGGCCCTATTCCAGCTTGCGGGCGCTGGCACAACCTACGTTCAGGGACAGGTCGAACTTGCCTTCAGACCAGTACTTGTCGATGGCGTCGCGCACATAGTCCCAAGGCTTCTCCATGTCGACACCGGGCATCCAGGTTTCGACCTCGGGCATGACCAAGAGGCGAGTCACGGGATCTTCGATGAACGCCCGCCCACTGTCGAAGGCAAGCAAGGTCTGGCGGATTTCCACATCCACATCGTCGAGCCCGGCACTCTCGATCTCCTCGGAGAGCGTTTCCAGCGTGTGCCGGGTCGCCATGGCCTCCTCGACCGCGCTTCCGAGTTCGCCGTCGTCAGCCTTCAGCGCGTACTCTCGGAGCAGATCTCCTAGTTCCTGGAAGGAACCGCGGAGGGGCACCGCCAGCAGCGCCTGCCCTCCTGGATACAGGATGCGATGCATTTCGCGGTGCAAGGCCTCTCGCTCCTCGGCGGTGCCCACTGGGTGCAGCGCGATGGCATGAGAGAAGCTCGCGTCGGCCAGCTCCGTCGGAAAGCCGTGCGCTTCGACGTACTCGATGGGCACGTCGCCGAGAGTCGCCACTTTGTTGCGAGCCAACTCCAGCGCTGCGGGAGATGGGTCGACCCCGACCACGGCGGCGCGACCGCCATTTTCATGCAGCTGGCGGTCCGGGTACCCGGTACGGCAGCCCAGGTGCGCGACCCGCGCCCCTTCCCCTGCGAGGAATAGCTCCATAGCGAGCTCGCCAAAAAAAGCGAGGTAACGGGGCACCACGAAGGTTTCCATTACCGCCGCATCTGCTGGGCTTAGAGCACCGCTTTCAAGCACGGCGCTTTCTCGTATCAACCCGGGTTGGGGGAAGCAATCTCAAAGGCCCCAGGAGCCGACAACGGGCCGAAGTCGTCGGCAGCGGCTTGTGATCTGCCACGCGCAGTCTAACCTTTTCCCCTGTGGATCCCCTGGTCAAAGCCACGCTTTTGTGTGCGGGCCTCACCGCCCTCACCGGCGCCGCGGAGCGCGGCGAACGGGGCCCTGAGCCGACGGCGCAGAGTCAGGGTTCCCCGTCTGCGGGAGATCTGTCGAGCGTGTGCCCACCAGGAACACTACCCGACGGGAGAAGTTGTATCCCCGTGCCCACGGAGGCTCTGGGTGGGGACGCGCTGCAGGCCAAGGAGAACAGGCATCGGGACCGCCACGGCAATTGGGTCCGCTATGAGCAGATCCCCCGACGGCCGGATCGGAGCAAGAGCTACCGCGCCTACCGCTTCCCGGTCCCCCTCTCCCTGAACCAGACCTTCGTGTCCAGCGGTTACGATCTCGATCTACCGAGCAGCTCTCAGCGCCGCGGCGCGCATCTCAAAGCCGTAGGGCACGGCGGAGTCGACATCGCGCAGCCTCGCGGCACGGAGGTGCGGAGCGTGAATCTCGAACATCAGGTGGGCGACGCAGAGGTGGTGCTCGTGGGGGAGCTCTTCGGCAACTCCGTGGTGACGAGGCACAGCGTGCGGCAGGGGGGCCGCCTGCGGGAGTACCTGGTGGTGCATGGGCACCTGGACGGCCCAGCGCCAGGGCTTTCTCGAGGCATGAACGTACGCGAGGGTTCCCTGCTCGGCTTCGTGGGCGATAGCGGCAGCCCCGGCGACGTGCACCTGCACCTAGAAGTGCGACGGGTGCGCGACGGTGTCGACGCCAAGGAGCTCAGCCCGCGGCGCATGGTACACAACTCCAAGACCGTGGTCTGCGATCCGCGAAACGTGCTGCCCCTACGCGCCAACCCCTGAAACGACAAGGGATTTCTCGGGTCGGTGCGGTTTCGGGGTTGGGGCTCTACAGCACCAGTTTGTAGCCGAATCCGTACACCGTGAGGATGTGCTCCGGCTTCTCGGGCGTGCCCTCGAGCTTGCGACGCAGCTTGACCACGTAGTTGTCGATGGTGCGATTGGTAGGGCTGGCATCCAGCCCCCAGATCTTGTTCAAGATCTCCTCTCGACTGACAGGCTGGCCGGCGCGTTCATAGAGTAGTCGCAGCAGCTCGACTTCGTAGAAACTGAGCGTTTCTGCCTCCGCGCCGTCTCGGCACACCGTATGAGCGGTCACGTTGACGGTGGCGTCGCCCACTCGGAACGCGAGGGTCTCGCTCGGACGATTGATTCGTCGAAACAGCGCCCGAATCCGGGCGATGAGTTCGCCGACACTGAACGGCTTGGTCACGTAATCGTCTGCGCCCGCGTCCAAGCCGCGGATCTTGTCCGCCTCTTGGCTCCGCGCGGTGAGCATGATCACGGGCATGAAAGCGTCGAAGCGCCGCAGCTCCTCGCAAACTTGATAGCCGTTGATATCCGGCAACATCAAATCCAAGAGCACCACATCTGGGCGTTCACTTCGGGCCGCACACACGCCGTCCTTGCCATTGGGCGCCGATAGCACCCGAAAGCCTTCGAACTCCAGGGCGTCCTTCAGGCCGAGCACGAGTTGGGGCTCGTCCTCGATGACCAGGATGGTTTTCTTCGACTCCATTCCCGCAGCGCCAAGCTACCACGGGTCGAAACGGGCCTGCAGCAGTACGCGGCCACCTCCTGCACAAAACGAAGGCGGCGCGGCAACCCTCGGGTTGGCCGCGCCGCGCGCGCTCGATTCTGCCCTGCTTACTCGCCCAGAGGCTTACCCAGGCAGGCGATGAAGACGATCGAGTTCTTCTTCGGCGTGTCTCCACCGATGAAGCGAAGCTGGCGCTTCGGGTTGCAGTCCTGCACCAAGTCGATGTTCCCCAGCGCCGGCGTGCCCTCGGGATCGATGTAGCACCAGCCGATCCCCTGCGGATTGGCCTCGTTCTCACAGGACGTCTTCGGGTTGGCCTCACCAATCTGACACAGACAGAAGTCGGTCTGTGTGCACGACGGCTGTCCAGCCCCACCACAAATACGGTCTTTTCTCAGGCCGTCGAGCACGGGCTTGATTAGCTTGGGGTTGGGGTCCTGGCGATTGATGTTGGGATCGCAGCCGCAGGCGCCCCCGTCTGTGGCTGCAACCTCCACGATTGAGCACTTGGTAACTGTGTTGCCTTGACACACTCCGGTATTTGGGTCGATCTCGCCCTCGCATTCGACCGTGACCGGGCGGGTCAGGCAGGAGCCGCTGAGCTGCTCTTTCAAGCGGTCGACAATGGCATCGACTGCAGGGTTGTAGCCGAAGCTCGGATTGTTGGTATCGACGGCTTCCTTCGGGCAGATGGACGCCACGATGGCGTTGTCGCCGAAGTCACGCAGCACTTCGAGCTGGCGCAGGCCGGGATACGCTTTCGCGCTGGTCTGCACGCTGGAGTACTGGGCGCCATCCCAGCACAGCGGACTCTTCCCGTTCACACCGGCGGCATTGCAGTCACAACCACCCGTGGCACCGGAGCAATCGCGACTCTGGGCCAAGGGGAAGATGCAAGCATACTGCAAGTCGCCTGGGCCCTGCTGGGCTCCGAAGGCCGTAGCGATGTCCCAGTCGTGACCATGAATCGGGTCCGCCTTGGGGGCACCGTTGAAGTCCGGCAATCCCGCGCGGGGCGGATGCTGCTCCACCATGTGCACGTCCGTCGGAGGCGCGTTTCCTGTACGCGTGATGGCGGGCCAATTGATGTCCCGAGCGTTCTTGTACTTCAAGGGTGCGCCCGCCGCTTGGCTGTCGTCCGTCGCGATCAGCTGCCAAGGCACACCCACGATGCCAGCCAAGAAGATCAGACTGGGATCTCGGGATACGCCGCCGCCCGTCGAAAACAGCGGGTTGGGCGTGTCGTTGTTCGACCGATCCTTGATTGTCGGGTTCTTCAGGGCCGTGACGTAGCGGTTGAGGGGATACAAGAAGTCCACGCCGTAACGCTTCTTCTGCTCCCAGCAACGCAAGTTCACATGGTCCTCGGGACCAGTGTAGTTCCCACCGTTCTTGCTGCACTCCGGATCCTGGGCCGCCGGAATGCAACCTGCAGGCGTGGGCGCACCACACGACGTACAACACTGATCGTCTGGATCCTGTGCACACGCTGCCGTCGCACGCGGAAGACCGGGCGTGGCGATGCTGACCAGCCAGCCCTGGCCGTCGTCACGAATCGAACAATCGTTCTCGTCCGACAGCATCACCACGGCGACCAGGGAGTCGCTGCGGAGGAACGCTTGGCGCTGCGCCAGCACCGTCTTGTCGGCACAGAAGCCACCCACGCAGGTTCCGCCGTTGCCGCAATCCGTGCCGTCGCCCTGGCATTGCTCCACGGTCGTGAAGTTGCCCTCCTTTTTGACGATGTTTGGCGGCTGGGGATCGACCAAGAAGCGATACCAAGCTTCGAGAGAAGCCTCATAGCCGCAGCCGGTCTCGCCGGCGGCCACCACCTGAGCGCTGAACTCGGATATCAGTGTACTCGAGTCGGCTTGATCCGACGGGTCCGAGTCGGGGTTCCACCACAAGAAATCCAGGTCCTCGTGGTTGGTCACGCCGCGCAAGGGCCCGACCAGGCGACCGTTATCGTTCTGATCGGGCTTGAAGTTCGGGCTGTTCTCCGAGCACGTTTCGCCGCCATGGGCGCCCAGGCTCGACGTGATCACGCCGAGGTGAATGTCTTTGATCGGGGGGAATTCCGGTTCGTCGGTGCCGGCACAGTTGGGGAAGTTCCCCGTGGTCGGCGCCTTCGTGCCCGCGTCCACGCAGCGGGGCGTCACCAGGCGCTCGACCAGCTTCGGCACCGCGGCTTCCAAGATCTTCTGCTTGTCCGCCATGGAGATCGAGTTGTCGATCATGAACAGCATGTCGATCTTGTCGACGCCGGACTGGCGGATCTGGTCGACAAACACGTTCGTCGTTCTGGGCCTGTCCTCCGAAACCGGCCGATCCAAGCAGCCCGAGGCCAGCCCACCCAGGGTGGCCACGGACGCGATACCCGCGATGGTGGCGCGAACCATGCGCGCCGAAAGGGATGAACTTTTCTTCATCTCGACAGACTCCTTAGGAAACCCATGCCCAGTGGGGGCGACCCGATCAGACCTACAACAATATTAGTCGCCCGAGCTGGCGAAAAGCCAGGGCCGCACGAGCGTAAGTGCGCGGGACCATTGCTGTCAATCGCGGTTGCCGCCCTCGCCGACGGAGCGCAAATCGAGTGAATTAGGGGCCGCACAAGCCTAGATCGGGCAAAGCGCGTGCCCGGGAGATTTCGGCCAGATCGGGGGCAAAGCCGCCGGGCCACCGCCAACCCAGTTGCCGATCCAGGCGGCTGGGCGCCAACAGAGGTTCCGGAGGGCTTGGGGGCGGGCGCGGGGGTGAGGGTGACCGCGCAGGCGGGGGCGGGCGCAGCCCCGGGGGGTTTAGGAGCCGAGAGGCTTGCCTAGGCAGGCGATGAAGACGACGGAGTTCTTCGCCGGAGTGTCCTGACCCACGAAGCGCAACTGCCGACGCGGATTGCACTCCTTCGGGATCACTTCGTCACGCCCCACGCCCTGACTGGGATCGACATAGCACCAGCCGGTCCCGGAGGGCTGAGCGTCGTTTTCACACGACGCCTTGGGATCGGCCTCGGCGATCTCGCACAGGCAGAACTCCTGCTGCGTGCATGCCGCGGGCCCGCCAGTGTTTTCGCCACACACACGGTCCTCGCGCAGCCCTGCAAGCACCGGCTGGATCAACTTCTGATTGGGTAGGCGACGATTGGCAACCGGGTCACAACTACACGCACCCCCGGTCGTGGAGGTGACTTCCACCACGGCACACTGCGTGGAGGTCGTGCCGTCGGCGTTTTGCGTAACCTCCACAGGCCGAGTGATGCAGGTCCCCCCCAACTGGTCCTTCAGCCGATCCACGATGGCGTCGACGGCCGGATTGTAACCGTAGCTCGGGTCGGCTTCGTTCTTGGCCTCCTTCGGACAGATGGATGCCACGATGGCGTTGTCTCCGAAGTCGCGCAGCACCTCCAGCTGCCGCAACCCTGGAAACGCCTTGGCGTTGTGTTGCACCTCACCGAACTTGGCACCATCCCAGCACAACGGGCTCTTGCCGTTCACCCCCGCGGCCTTGCAGTCGCACCTAGCCGAAGCCGCCTTGCAGTCTCGAGGCTGAGCCAGAGGAAAGATGCAGGCGAACTGCAGGTCACCGGGCCCTTGCGCGCCGCCGGCTGCCGCGATGTCCCAGTCATGACCGTGGACCGGGTCGCTGTTTGGAGCGTTGAAGTCCGCCAATCCGGGGCGCACGGCGTGGCTTTCGACCATGCGCGGATTCGTGGGGGGCGCACGCCCCGTCCGGGTGATGGCTGCCCAGTCGACATCCCGCGCCGATTTGTACGCCAGAGGCGTGCCGGCGGCCTGACTCTCGTCCGTGGCAACCGCTTGCCACGGCACGCCCACGATGCCCGCCAGAAAGACCGAACTCGGATCCCGAGCCACCCCACCGCCCGTCGAGTAGAGAGGGTTCGGCGTATCGTTGCCGGCGCGGTCTTTGATGACGGGGTCCTTCAAACCCGAGACGTAGCGACTCAGCGGCTGCAACAAGTCGACGCCGAAGCGTTTCTTCTGCTCCCAGCATCGGAGGTTCACGTGATCCTCAGTGGCTGCGTAGACACCGCCGTTCTGGCTGCACTCGGCATCCTGAGCGTGTGGCGGACATCCATCTGGCGCAGGAGCACCACAGGACGTACAGCACGGGTCATCCGGATCTGTCTTGCAAACGCCGGTTGCTCGAGGCAGGCCCGGCGCGCCGGTACTGACCAACCAGCCTTGACCGTCGTCGCGGATCGAGCAGTCATTTTCGTCCGACAGCATGATGACCGCCACCAGCGAGTCGCCGCGCAGGAACGCCTTTCGCTGAGCCAACACCGTCTTGTCGGCACACACGCCACCCACGCAGGTGCCAGCCGCACCGCAGTCGGCGCCCTCGTCAGTGCAGTGTGCGACGACCGTGAAGTTGCCTTGCTTCTTCACAGACTCCGGAGGTTGGGGATCGATCAGAAATCGATACCAGGCCTCGAGGGAGGCCTCGTAGCCACAGCCGTTTTCACCGGCGGCGACCACCTGAGCGCTGAACTCGGAGATCAGCGTGCTGGAGTCCGCGACATCGGCCGGGTCGTCCGCCGGATTCCACCACAAGAAATCCAGACCTTCGTGATTGACCAGGCCATCTCGAACCGATGGCAACAGCCGCCCGCGATCATCGCCGCGCTGCCCTGCCGGCGACGCCGCATCCGAGCAGGTTTCTCCTCCGTGCGCTCCAAGGCTGGAGGTGATCACACCCAGGTGAATGTCGACAATTGGGGGGAATTCGGGCACATCCGTAGGCGCACAGTTGGGTGCGTTGCCCGTCGTGGGCTGCAACGTCGCAGCATCCACGCAGCGCGGCGTGACCAGGCGCTCCACCAACTTCGGCACCGCGGCTTTCAAGATCTGTTGCTTGTCGGCCATGGAGATTGAATTGTCGATCATGAACAACAAGTCGATCTTGTCGAAAGAGGTTTGCCGGATCTGATCCACAGTGATGTTGGTCGTTTGAGGCGACAGCGGCGACACTGGCCGGTCGAGGCAACCCATCAAGAGCAGTAGTGCGAACACGTAGCTCGCTGCGAAGACGCACATTCGTCGCGCTCCGCGATACCTACAGAGGTACCCCGAAGCCAATGGCATTGGCCTTTTCATGCTCGCACCTTTCGTTGTCAGCCGTGCTTCTGCCGCGCTTAGTCAGCAAGGCGCATGCCGCGCATGAATCTGTGCAGAACCACGTCGTCGTCCCGCGCAAAGTCGACTCGATCGCGTTCGCCCGTCGCGCCCGCCAACTCGATTGACGCCAACTCAATTGACGTCGCACACTCGCCCGCGCCAACTCGATTGACGCGCCGTGCTCACTCAGCAGCGAAGTGCTTTCGCAGAGCGTTGAGCTGGCGTCGGTTCACACCCGGCACCGCAAGGATCTCTTCGTCGCTGGCAGCACGTACTGCTTCAAGAGATCCCAAATGGGATAGCAGCGCCGTACGCGTCTTGGCACCAATGCCCGCCACTCGGTCCAGCTCGGATTCGAAACGACGCCGCTTGCCGGTCTTCTTCCGTCCCCGATTCGCGAAGCGATGCGCCTCGTCCCGAACCCGAGTCAGCAAGAAGAGCTCCGCGCTATTCGCGCGTAGGGAAACGGGGTTCTTCTGACCGGGCAAGTACACGCGATCCACCAGTTTTTCCCCCAGAGGCGTCTCGCGCTCCTTGGCCAGGCCCACCACGGCCAAATCGTGCAAACCCAGGTCGCTCGCCGCCGTCAGCGCCACCGCGAGCTGCCCGCGTCCGCCGTCGACCACGAATAGATCCGGCAGCTCCCACTCCGACGCCTCGCCTTGCTCGGCTGCGTCAGCGGCGGCCTTACCGCGCCGAAAGCGGCGTGAAAGCACTTCGTACATCGCGGCGTAGTCGTCGCCCTCGGTCACCCCGCGCACGGTGTAGCTCCGATACTGCTTCTTGTCTGGAGCCCCATCCTTGAGCGCTACCACAGCGCCCACGGTGTCCTGGCCGCCCAGATGCGAGATGTCGCAGCACTCGATTCGCCGAGGCAGCGTGGAGATGCGCAGTTTCGCCTGGAGTCGCGCCAGCCGCTCTTCGATGTCGTCGGCCGCGCGGCGCTTTTCTTCGAAGGCGTGCCGAGCGTTGTCTTGGGCCAAGTCGAGCAGCTTGCGCTTGGTTCCGCGCGCAGGCGCCGACAACTCCACGCGCCGAGTCCGCCCTCCGGCATTCTGGCGACGTTCGCTCAACCACTCGGATACGCCTACGCTGCCCTCGGGCAAGACCGGCAGAATCACTTCATCGGGTATGAGCGCCGCGCCCACGCTCTCGCGACCGTAGTGCTCCCGCAGGAAGGTCGCCACCAGTTCGTCGTCGGGCAACTCCAGGCGCTTGTGGGAAATGCTCGCGGCGTCGACCACCCGGCCAGATCTCACGGTGAGCAACGTGAGCTCCGCCAAATCCCCTTCCCGATACAGCCCCAGCACGTCTTGATCCCGATCCGAAACCGCGACCACCCGTTGGGCCTCTCGCGCGGTATTCACGGCTTGCAGCTGATCCCGATACAGCGCTGCCAACTCGTACTGCATCCCGCTACTGGCCTCCGCCATGCGCTCTTCCAATTCGTCGCACAGTTCGTCGTGGCGTGCTTGCAGGAAGAGGGCAACCGCACGGACTTGTTGTGCATAGTTCTCCTCTTCGATGTCGTAGACGCAGGGCGCGGGGCAGCGCTTGATTTGGTACTGCAGACAAGGGCGCTTGCGTGACGCCAATTCTCGATCCGAACAAGTGCGCAATTGAAAGTGTTTTTCCACGAGATGGAGCGTGCGCCGTGCGGCCGTCGCCGAGTGGTAAGGGCCGAAGTATTGCGCACGGTCCGAGTCCGGCTTTCGCACCAATTCCAAGCGCGGATACTCGTGCTGCAGGGACAGTCGCAGGGTGAGGAACTCCTTGTCGTCGCGTAGCTTGACGTTGTAACGAGGCCGGTTCTTCTTGATCAGACTGTTCTCGAGGATGGCCGCTTCTTTTTCACTGGCAGTGACGACTGTCTCGAAGTCGCTCACCTGGCGCCGCAGCAGGGGCAGAAAACCACGCTCGTCGCTGCTCCCGTCCTGAAAGTAGCTGCGGACCCGCGCCCGCAGGCTGGTCGCCTTGCCGATGTAGAGCGCCTCGCCGCCCGAATCTCGGAAGATGTAGCAGCCCGGACGCGCCGGCAGCGCAGGGAGCTTTTTCTCGACTTCGTCCGGTAGCGCCATCGCGGAGGCGAAGAGTATGCGTCAAAACCCTTGGCGCGACCGGGATCTCGATTTTGCTGGACGGCGTGTTATGGCTGGCGTCATGAGCCCCGGCAGCCGGAAGAGCCCGTCGCTTTTTTCGCGCCTGCTCGCAAATAGGGGTGCGGTCAGCGTCGGCATCGCCGCAGTCGCCGGCATCGCCATCGGTTTGACCCTGGTGCCTCGGGCGCCCGAACCAGGCTCGCAGACCGAGCCGCCTCCGGAGGTGCGCCTACTGGGCCAGCCCCTCGCTCTGGGCGATGACGCCCCTGCCCGAGCCCTGAAACGGGTGCGCAGTTACGTGGCCGGCCAGTTCTCCCTCGAGCTTCCGGACGGCAAGAAGCGCCCCATTCGCTTCAGCCGCCTCGGCACAAAGATCGACAAGGTTCGACTGGCCCAGCTGGTGCGAGATGCCCGGGATGGAACGAGCCCGCTGCGCCGGGCGCACCGCCAGCGCTCCGAACCCGGTGCCTTGGTGTTGCCAGTGCCCGTGGTGATGGACACCGAGGCCGTCCTGCCAGAACTTCTGCGCCTCAAGGATGCACTGGACCGCGTTGCGCATGACGCGCGGCTGGACCTCGAGAAACGCAAGCTCGTACCCGAGGTACTTGGGCAGCTACTCGACGTCGACGCAACCCTGCTTCAGATCGAAAGTTCCCTCGAGCGCGGGGATCGGACCGCCCGCATCGTTTTCGAGCCTCAGAAACCGAAGCGCTTGGCTTCTCAACTGGGCAACGTCGAATTCGACGAGGTCTTGGGCGCCTTCGAAACCCGCTACAACCGCGCCTCCCGCTACGCCGCGCGCACCTACAACCTGCGCCAAGCTGCGTCGAAGTTCGACGGCTACGTGCTGCTGCCGAACGAGATCTTCGACTTCAACGAAATCGTCGGCCCTCGCGATGAAGCCAATGGCTACAAGGTCGCCCCGGTCATCGCCGAAGGCGAGGTCGTCGACGGGATCGGAGGCGGTACCTGCCAGGTATCCGGCACGCTTCATGGAGCTGCCTTTTTCGCTGGTCTGGAAATCGTGGAACGCTACCCCCACACGCGCCCTAGCTCCTACATAAAGATGGGCCTCGATGCGACGGTCGTGTACCCCACCATCAACTTCCGAATTAGAAACAACCTCGCGGTACCCATCGTCTTGCACCAAACCGTGAAGAACGGCGTGGTCCGCGCGGAAATCTTGGGCCCAAAGCGCACGCGGACCGTCACCCTGATCCGACGTATCACCCACGCGATCCCCTACGAAGAAGTCGAGCGCCAAGACAAGGACCTGCCCCACGGCATGCGCATCCTGTCCCAACGCGGCATGTCCGGATTCAAGTTGCATCGCTATCGAATCGTGCGCGACGGCGCCCACGCCGTGCGGGAGCGTTGGAATGACGTCTATCCACCCACGACCCAGATCATTCGCGTCGGAACCGGAGACTTCCCACGCGACAAGGTGCGCGCCCAGGACGATCCCCACCCCGAATATGTCGCCGACGAATTGCTCGTGATGACCCAGGGCGTGGAGAGCGGGAGCGGTGAAGGCGGCTCCGAATTTTTGGAGCGACGCGAACCCGGAAAGTACGGAAAGTACGGATGGACTGAAGACGCCGGCATGCCCTTCTGGCGCGCTGACGATGCCCCCGCGCCGAAGAAGGACGACGAGCCCAAGAAAAAGCCGAAGAAGAAGGGCTGAGCTCTCTTGGTTTTTGGGGTCGGTTCCCTGGGCCGCATCGGGGCATTACTCTCGAACTTTCCCGCCCGAGGCCACAGGCTCGGTTGCACGGCCTGGGCAGCGCTTGCCCAGGGGGACCGGGGTACGAGAAGCTCTCCACAGCGGCTCGCTCCCGCGCCACTCAGGAAGACACCAAGCTGATGACCGACACCGAATGGTACTGGGCAGACTTCGACGGAACCCCGAAGCCCACCAGCGTCGCTGCCCTACGAGCCTCTCTATCCATGTCTGCCCTGCCCGCGTTCGTGCTGGTCTGGCGCACGGGCCTCAGCGAGTGGCTCCCGGCGTACCTCGTGACCGACTTCGCGAAAGTGCTGGGGCTGGAGCCTGTGGAAGCTGGTGAGCTGGACCCTGGCCTGACGAAGCCCCCTCCGGCACCTGTCGAGTGGTACGTGGAATGCTACGGCGGCGCGCCATCCTCATCGCTGGCCGAACCCACCGCCGGCATGTCGGCCACTCACAACATGAACATCGGCGAACGCTTCGACCCACAGCAGATGCAAACCGTACTCGGCCGCGACAAACCGCTGCCCATCGGTGCGTTCCGCAACGTAGACGACTACCTGATCCACGTTCGCAAGTTGCGTAGCAAGGGGTAACCTCGTTCGCGAACGAGATAGCAGACGTCCCTGGGCGGAGCTGGTGCACTGCCCGGCGGGCCCCCTCGCTCCGGGGCCCGCCGGTCGCCTCCCGCTCGGGAAGGTGGCTGCTAAAGGGCGAACGCGCCGCGAACGAGTTGGGTCAGGTGTGCGCCTATGGGTGATGCACGATTCTGACGAGGGTGCCGATGATGTGATTGAAGTGAGCTCGCAACTCGGCGGGCGCCGGAGGCGCATAGCCCATGGCTTCCGCGAACTCGAGACTGGCGAGCGCTTCCCCTGCTTCGCCCGGCGCGATTTCATACGCGAGCCGTCGCCGCCCCGCCCGACGCGCTTCGTGATACCCGACGGGGTAAAGCCCCTAACCTTCTGCGAGGTTGTTGACGACCGACCCAGGAGACTTGCGCAACTGCACCGATGCAGCTCGGTCAAACCGGGCGATACGATCGGCGAACGGCCGAGCTTCGCGAGCCACCTGAATACTGACTGGACAGATACGGAGCATTGAGAGGTTTCCTTTCAAAAACAAACCACCCCACCGCCGGCGAGCGAGACCCTGGGGAATCCCCGACGGGGGACAGGTCGGGTCCAGGCTGGCTGCGAAGCAGCCACCGGCGAAGCCGGCGAAGGCCTGGACGCGACCGAGCACGCCGGCAGAATTGGATCCACCAAGGGAAAGCCGCCCCCGCTCGCCCTCGCGCGAGATTAGTGCCCCTCCCCACCCCAGCGACGCGACCCAACCCCAAGCCCTCGATTCACTGCTCAACACTGGGCCTCTATCTGTCGCTCAGCCAGGCTGGCAAAGTGGGTCGGGTTTGGTTAGCCTCCCGGGCATGAAGAGCCAGGTAGGCATGGGGGCGGTTTTGGCGTTGCTTTTGAGCAGCTGCGGAGGGGGCACCAAAGCGAGCATCGCGGAGGTTGCGCCCGTCGTGGCACCGATGCCCGAGGAGGATCCCTTCGGAGGCGACGAGGCGGCAGAGGAGTCCGACGGCGAGGGCGCCACGGAGGAGGGAACCGACGAAGGCACGGAAGGCGACAAGGGCGAGGGCGGAGACAAGCCTGAAGACGCCAAACCCGAGGACGCCAAGGACAAGGCCACGGATCCCAAGGCGCCAGCACCGGCAAAGAAGGGCGCGGCGCCAGCCAAGAAGGCTCCCGCTAAGAAAGCGGCTGCGACGGCCAAGAAAGCACCCGCACCGGTCAAGACGCCGACCGCTCCAAAGAAGTGAGCTCCTCGCTGCGGCGCGCCGCTGGGCGGCCGCGGGATCCCAATAACGACGTGTGGCGGATCGACGACAGGCTTTGGTTGGGGGACTATCAGTCCGGCTGTGAAGCGCTTGCGGGCGCCCGGCGTCCGGATGCCAGTCAGGATCCCACCCCGTTTTTCGGAGTCGTCTCATTGTGTCCGATGCCGCTGTTCCCGACCGATCAGGTGACGGGTCCGGCGGAGAACGCTACCGAGTGGCTGAAGCTGCCGATCATGGACGGGGGCAACGGGGAGTCCGAATTCGAGCATGCGCTGGGAGTGGCGCTGCCTTTCGTCAATCGACGTCGGCAGCTCGGAAACGTACTGGTGCACTGCGCGGCGGGCATGAGCCGCAGCGTCAGCGTGATCGCAGCCATCTTGTGCGGTCAGGATGCGATCGCCCCAGACGTGGCCTTTGAGCGTGTGGCGGACGCGAAATCTGCCGCTCTGGGGCCGTTCATCGACCGAGATCTCCTGATTTGCCCCGCCAAGGAGTTCAAAACCGCCCTTTCGAAGCGATTTTCGGACCGGGACGGCCGGCCGGGCGGGACTTGACAGCGGGGGTCTGGCCGGGGAAAAACCCGCTACCTGAACCGGAGCCGGCATGTGTCGTCCCGGATTTGCCGAACGAGGGGTGATTCGGCCAAACGGCCGGCGCCAACGAACTCATGAGCACAACAGATACGACCCTGGACGCGGCTGCCGAGGCTGTGACGCGGAGCGACAAGTCGGAAAAGAGCGTCGATTGGAACAACCCTCGGGTGGCGTCCATTCTCACAGCGGCTGCGAACTGCTTCGCCCGCAAGGGGTTCAGCGCAACGACTCTGGCGGAGATCGGCAAGGAGCTCGGCCTACGCAAGAGCATCGTGCACTACTACTTCGCCAGTAAGGCCGCGCTCATTCACGAGGTGCAGAGCTACAGCCAGCACAGATATCTGGCCCGCGTACAGGACGCCATCAAGTCCACATCCGATGCCGAGCCGCGGCAGCGTCTGGTGCACGCCCTGCAATCCCTGTGGGAAGTCCTGGAGGCAAACCGCACGGCGATGCATCTGAACATCGAGGTCTGGAGCGCTTCCCGGAGGGATCCGGAGCTCCAACGACGAGCGGCTCTGCTTCAAAAAGATGCCCGACGACTCATCACCGAGGGCATTGCGGACGTGATGAAGATCGACCCGGCCCTATTCCCCCAGATGCAGGCCCTCTCGACTCTGGTGTTGGCGGTCCTCAATGGCCTCGCCGTTGCCGAATTCCTCGAGGGTGACGAGGCCGGCGCCAAAGACGCCTTCGATACGTTCCTGTATCTGCTGCGGCTGGGTCAGAAGAAGATGGAAGAAGCAGCCGCGGCTGAGTGACTACAGCTGGAGCTGGACCGATGAGCGCAGCGGTGATTCCTGGAGCGGAGGCATGGTCCGACCCCGGCAGCGGAGATCGGGCGCAGACGGGCATCGTTGTCGCCCACGGCTTCACTGGCAATCCAACGACCACGCGCCCCGTCGGCGAGGCGCTGGCGGAGCGAGGATTTTGCGTCGAGGTCGTGCGACTGCCGGGCCACGGGACCAACGTCCGGGACATGGCGCGGACGCGCTACGCCGACTGGCACCATGAAGTCTCTCAAGCGGCCGCCCGGCTGCAGAGCCGGTGCCGGGGTGTCGTGCTGGTCGGCCTCAGCATGGGCGGGACCATCGCCCTGGATATCGCAGCTGAAGCGGGCAGCAAGATCGCCGGCGTAGTTGCGATCAATTCCACGGTCCTCGACCGGGAGGGGCTGCTGGCCAAACTGGCCCCAAGGCTTGAGACGGTCCTGCCCATTGTCCCGGCCGGAGCAGCCGGTTTGGCCAAGAACGACATCGCCAAGGGCGGAGACGAAAACGCCTACACCTGGGTTCCTGCGGCTGCGGGCAATAGCTTTCTAGCCGAGTTGCCGAGGATCCGCCGATCCCTGCAAACGCTGCGGCTCCCCGTGCTCGTGGCCTACTCCCCCCAGGACCACAGCGTGCCCCCGGAAAACTCCTTGGCTCTGTCGCGTCTCGTGCCCGGGCCGGTCGAGACTCTGGTGCTGACGCGTTCCTACCATGTCGCCACGCTGGACTGGGACTTCGACCTGCTGGTCGACCGAATCACCCGCTTCGCTGATCGCGTCGGTCAGCCCGAAGCGACAATTTGATTATTCCAACCGGGGAAAGTAGGTTGTCGGTGCTGTCCGTGTCACCGAGAGCCCGCAGCCACCGTGTGGCAAAGCTCGCCTTCGCAGGCGCGCTCGCTAGCTTGGTTTTCGCCTCTGCTAGTCCGGCGAAGCGCGCCGCACCGGAACCTCAATTCGGTCGACTGAATGGCAGCACCTGGTTGCTGGCACAGCGCGCGCAGGGCACGCCGCATCGTTTGGCATCCGAACGCCAGCTGCCGCTGCTTCGACGCTTCATCGAGCCGGCAGTGGAGCGCCACGGGGAGTGGCGGGGCTTCTGGCTCGGCCGTTTCGGCCCCAGCCGTTGGTTGGACGGCAGCTTGAGTTGGAGCATGACCGCCTGCGAACCCCGTGAAGAGCACCGTCGAGGCATGCAGGCCCCCATCGGGCAGAACCTGGCCCTGAAGCAGCCCCTTGCCCTCGAACTCGGCACTTCATTGGCTTCGTCCTTGAACGAGATGCTGCCTAGCGAGCTTTTCGCACCCTCCATTGGCGAGGCTGTCGTGGCTCCTGCCGGGCGCTGCAAACCTTGGGAGAAACCCTACTCCGCAACTCTCGCTCGCTACGGCGGCGAACACGACACCATCACGCTGCTCGAATGTGACGGCTCCGTAGCCGTGGATGCTCTGGACCGCTTGAGCGTCATCGCCCGCCCGCCGGGCACGCCTCGTCCGGAACTGCCGTTGCCGCTGGAACCCGCGCGAGATGGCGTGGTGAGCGGTGAGTGGTTGCCTGAGGTACGACTACTCCATCCGAGGCTGGTGTGGGCTGTGGCGCGCCTGGCGGCCATGTTTCCGAAGCGGGTCATCTATGTGATCAGCGGCTACCGGCGCAAAGCGCACGATGGTTTGCACCACAAGGGGCGTGCCTTGGATCTGTTCATCACCGGCGTCAGCAACGAAGACCTGTTCCGAGCCTGCCGCAAAATGAAGGACGTCGGCTGCGGCTACTATCCCCACAACCGCTTCGTTCACATCGATGTCCGTGCGCCCTTCACCGGCCACGCCCTGTGGATCGACGCCTCGAAACCCGGAGAAAAGACCCAATACGTCGATAGTTGGCCTGGCGTGGTCCGCTCCGGCGCTTTGAGCTTCGGAAACGACGCAAACTAATGGGTTTCGAACAGGTACTGGGGCAAGCCCCCGCAGTCGAGACGCTGACGCGCGCATTGCAGCACGGCAAGCTGCACCACGCCTACCGCTTCGAAGGACCGGACGGGGTCGGCAAAGAGCTGGCGGCCTTCGCCCTGGCGCAAGCCCTGGTGTGCGAGCAACCAACGCCTCTCGGCTGCGGCAGCTGTGGCGCCTGCGTTCGGGCAGTCAGCCTGAGTGAGGACGAACCCCATGTGCCTCGCCACCCGGATGTCATCGTCGTGCAACGCGGACTGTACTCCTCCAACATCCTGGGTAGCTCCGTCAGCGAGGCCACAGGGATCAGTGTGGAGCAGATCCGTCGGGTCGTTCTGTCCCGAGCCGGCTATCCGCCCCACGAAGGCCGGGGCCTGGTCTTCATCATTCGAGGCGCCGACGAACTCACGGTACAGGCGGCCAACAGCCTGCTGAAGACGCTGGAGGAACCTGGAGATCGCACGACCTTCGTGCTGCTCACGAGTCGGCCGAACCGACTGCTCGGCACCATTCGCTCGCGTACCTTGGGTTTGCGCTTCGGCCCCCTATCCGAGGCAGTGCTGGAGCAGCTGCTGCGCAACTGGAGTATGCCGACGGAGTTGGCCAGCCGAGCCAACGGTAGCGCCGCGCAGGCTCGGCAGCTTGCGGACCCGGAAGCCATGGCACAACGCGATGCGTTCACGGAGACTGTGCGCCACGCTCTGGATTCGCCAGATGCCACAGGACTACTGGATCTGGCCAAGTCGAGGCCTGAGGACCGCCACGCGCTTAGAGAGCTGTTGGGACACGTGGCCCTGGCCACCGCCCAGCGCTCGAAAGCGTGCCTACCAGCGGATCCCGATGCCGCGGCGCGCTGGGCGAAACGCTACTCGATCGTGCTGGCGAGCCTGGGCGAAGTCGAGCGCAACGTGCAGCCGGCCCTCGCCCTGGAAGCCATGTTGCTTCGGATGCGTGCGGTCTGAGCTCGGAGCAGGCGGCGCGCCTAGCGCGCAACGGTCAGCGAACCGCCACCCCAGTACTCGACGTCCGAAGGGTCTAGACTTCGACCTACATACGCCTTGCACAGCGAACCGTGGCTCAGCACCCACAGCACCTCCCCCGCAATGCCTCGAAGTTCACTCAAAGTGGCCTCGTCGAAGGGCGGCTGTGGGGATTCTCCCAAGGGCTGCAGGCGGACAGGCAAGCGGCGCACACGCTCGAAGCGCGCGCCGGCAACCTCCATGGCGGAGGGCACTTCCTCGCCAACGGCGAGTTCGACGGGCCGAGTCAGACACACGCGCAAACCGGCTCCGGGTTGCATCACCACAACGTCTTCTTCGGCGAACATCAAAGCGGCGATGGCCTCTTTCCCTTCACTGGCGAGCCAGGCGTGCCTGAGCCACAGGGATCGCTTCTCAACATCGATGACGTCCCCCAACTCCAACCCGAACCCACGATCGGACAACTCCGTGGAGCGCTTCTTGGGAGGAGGCAGCTGCTCTGGGGCCTTTCGGCTACGACTACGCAGCACCGCCCCCGTGCCCACGCCCATGGCCAGCAGCGCACCGCCGACGATCAAGCCAATGACCAGGCTCATGCTGCCCCGCCGAGTGCGCAGTGCAGATCCGCGGCGCGCTGCTGGGCGCCCTGGAGATCCGTCCCGAGACCCGCGATCACGGCCCCGGCCACGGACAACTCGGCAACCTGCGCCGCGCTCGTGAGGTTGATGCCACCAATCGCCACCAAAGGGATCTCCGCCGCTTTCGCGGCCGCGCTGGCTCGAGTCAGATCCCTCAACCCCACGACCGGATCCGGCGCGTGCTTGGAGCGGGTCGGGAAAACGGGTCCAAAAGCAACGTAGTCGGGCCGCTCGGCAAGGGCACACCGCAATTCCTCCGCGCCGTGGGTGGAGGCCCCCACCCGCAGGCCTGGAGCAATCCGTCGAACTTCCGATACCGTCAGATCCGTTTGACCCACGTGCACGCCGTCAGCTCCAACCAGTAGCGCCAAATCTGCTCTGTCGTTCAAGAAGAAGTCCACATCGTGCGCGCGGACCACGGGTGCCATTTCACGTCCGAGCGCGAGCGTATCGCGAGCTGACAGGGACTTCGCACGCAGCTGCAACGCGACAGGTCGCGCTGCGGCCAGCGCCGCGGTGAAGGCGAGCACATCCGTCCCCGCTTGGCCGAGAGCGTCCGTATCAACGATTGCGTACAGGCCTCGCACTCGCAAAGATTAGCGCGATTTGCTGCATCCACGGCGCAGATTGGACCGCCCCGGCCCATGTGGTAGTCCGTGGGACCATGAGCTTGCGCTGGGGCGGCGTCATCGTTGGATTGGCACTCGGCGGTCTGTCGACCTTGCCCGCCAGCGCCGAAAAGCCTGCCAAGACCCCAAATAGCCCCTTGGCGTTCCACGTCAGCGAACGAGGTCCCCGCCTGCCGTGGCGGCTGAGCATCGAGAATGTCAGCGACGAGCCGGTGCGATTGGTCGCGGATCCCCGGCTCCTGTCCTTCAAAGTGGAGGTTCCGGGCAAGCGAAAAACCGCGAGCTGCCGATTACCCCGCAATCTGGTGCCCAAGCGCCAGGACCCAAGAACCTTCGTGATCCTGGGCCCCGGCGAGGGCGTGGTGCATCACTTCGATCCCCGGCTGTATTGTTTTGCGGCCGGTGGCCAGTGGCGCCTCGTTCCTGGAGCGATCATCCGGCCCCGGTTTGGCTGGCCCGAAAAAACCAAGTCGGCCTGGAAACGGGGCAAGAAAGTCCCGGTCAAGGTCGAACAGAAGCCGCCCTTCGTCGCCCACGTATTGGACGGCAAGGTCAAACAGATCGACGACGACACTCCGGGCGGGATCAAGGGCCTGTCATCCGAGACCTTCGCGCTGCGCTCCGAATATGCTCGCTGGGCCAAAACACGTCTCGAGGCTGACCGCGCTCGACGAGACAAGGGACCGATCCAGATGCGCGTCACCCAGGGCTCGGATGCGCGCGCAGAAATTTACGCGTCGATCAGCCTGAAACTGAAGAATCGCAGCAAGCGCACGCGGCGGCTCTACTTTCGCCGCGAGTTGGTCAGCTTCGAGATCATGGGGCCAAACGGCCTGACAACTTGTGACGCGCAGCCCGATCTGCGCTCGCCAGATCGCCAAGCGTTCCTATCACTGCGCCCCGGCCGTACCCTGACCGTACGGAGCCGTCTGGTGGAACTCTGCCCCCGAGGTACCTTCGCGCGACCTGGCCTCTACCTGGTGCATGCCCGGCTGGACTCCCGGGTCAATGGCAACGAATTCGGCATCGACGCCTACACCGGACGGGTCGTGAGCGAGTCCCCCGCGACCGTACGCATTCGCACCGGCGATCAACCCTTCCTTCGGCGGCGCAGCATGCGTCGCAGCCGCAACCCGGATGATCGGCGCCGTCGACATCCGCACTAGGTTCTCATAGGAAATCTCATGCGCCGCTTGGTTTCTTTCTTGGCAGTTCGTGTCTCGGCCGCCGCTTGCACGCCGTACTACTTGTGCAATGACGTGTCCGGCGGCGGCATGACCTGCGGTTGTCCCACCTGCTAGTGCCTGAGCGGCTCCGCATTCTGCACCTGGACGCTTCCCTTTGTGCCGTACTAAAGCCCTCGGGCCTGGCCGTGCATCGCGGCTGGGCGCGGGAGCGTGAGACCATCGCGCATCTCCTGGCGAAGCAGCTGGAACGACGAGTGCACGCGGTGCATCGGCTGGACCGGGGAACCAGCGGGGTACTGCTCTTCGCTTTGAATCCCGAAGCCGCCAATCAAATTCAAGCTGGTCGGGATGCGGGAGATGTTGAGCGAAGCTATTTGGCGCTGGTTCGCGGTCCTGCTCCAGCACACGGAATCGTCGACCACCCCATCCCGAGACGGGCGGGCGGACCGCGGGTCCCGGCGCTGACCGAGTACTGGAGCTTGGGGGATTTCGAACGCTATTCCCTGGTACGAGCCCGTCCGCGCACCGGCCGGCTGCATCAAGTCCGCCGCCACATGAAGCACCTCAGTCTGCCGCTGATTGGCGACGCGAAGTACGGCAAGAGCGAACACAATCGCCTACTGCGCGACCGATTCGGCTTGGCCCGGTTGGCGCTGCACGCTCTGAGCTTGAGTCTGAATCACCCGGTCAGCGGCGACCGCCTTCAGCTGCTCGCACCTCTGCCTCAGGACCTAGCCGACCCGCTTTGCGAGATGGGCTTTGGCCCTCAGTTGCTGGAACTGGATGCGCTCGAGGATGCGGCGCCGCCTAGAGAAACGTGCTGACTGGCCGTGGCGAGCAGCAGGACTCGGGCTCCGGCGGGAATCGCGTCCGTCGCGCGCAACACTCGCAACGCAGCAGCCGTCGCAGCCGCCTCGTAGCTGGCGCATACACCCAGGCGTCCCAGACGATCATGCACTTCGATGATCTCCCGATCAGAAACCGCGACGGCCCCACCGCCGGAGCCCCGAAGGAGCTGGATCATCCTATGACCCATGATCGCGGCCGGAACGTCGAGCCCATCTGCCACGGTGCCTCGAGATTCCAAGGGTTTCACCGCATCCAAGCCCGCCTCCCAGGATCGCACCAGCGGGCAACAGTTGTCGGATTGCACCGCGAACATTTTCGGCAAATCGGCACTCACGAGTCCATCCTGCTGGAGCTCCTGAAGCGCTTTCCAAATCCCCACGAGCCCCGTGCCTCCTCCAGTGGGGTAGATGATGGCGTCGGGAAGATCCGGCGCGAAGCTCTGCGCGATTTCGAGCCCTAGGGTCTTCTTGCCCTCCAAGCGGCCCGGTTCGAAGAAGGTCGAAAGGTTGACGACGCTCTTTTGAGCAAGGTCTTCGACGAGATCCTGACGCATCTGCTTCCCGGCCGCCGCGATGTTGGGGCCGAAGAACCGCACCTCCGCACCGAAGTGACGTGCAGCCCGATGATAGTAGTTCTCCTGGTAACCCTCGGGCATGTAGAGAAGCGCTCCTTGCATTCCCAGCCGCGCTGAATAGAGCGCCGCTGCGATACCGGCGTTGCCCTGGGTGGGTAGCGCTACGCGAGTCGCTCCCAAGACATGCGCCAGGGCGACTCCGACCGCGAGCCCGCGATCCTTGAAACTACCGCTGGGGTTTTGTCCCTCACCCTTGAGGAAGACGCGCGCGCCTGATTCGGCGGAGAGGCGTTCGTCCTCGAGCACCGCCGTGTCACCGACGTCGTCTGCGTAACGCGGGCTCAAACCCTGCACGGGTAGGCGCGATTCGAAACGTCCGAGGCCCCGACGGCCGTCAGTCGAGAGCTCACGGTTCGGGGCATACTTGACGAGAATCGGGAAGCCCGGCGCCGGACAGCATGAGCACAGCCCGACTGCCGCCGTCGGCACTCCGAGTTGTTGTGAATCACCCGTCTTCGAGCAAACCCAGTCGCGGATCTCTGGGTTGAGCCGCGCCTGCATCAGCGCGCGACCCGATAGATGTCGAAATCTCCGTCTCCGGGCGCGGCGTTCGACGCGAAATAGAGCGTGCAGGCATTGGGTTCGAGCGCTGGAGAACGCAGGGCGACGGCAGCAGAGCCGGCGACGGTCTCCAGCGTCGTGCGCAGGTTGGCCAACTCGACCGCGGGCGCGAGAGCTTGGCCTGTGAGCGGGTTGAGGTACACGTAGAACAGACTGCGTCGGCCAGCGTTCAGCGGAGTGTTGCAATCCGGCTTCGCGCGTCGTGGCGCGCTGAACACCATGACACGTCCGTCCGCGGTCACCGCGGGCTCGAGATCCTCATCGATCACGGGGCAGCCGCTTTCGTGGGTCAGGGAGACAGCATCCGCGGAGCCCCCGCTCAAGGCCCATGTGTACAAACCACCCTTGTTGTTGCGGAAGCTCGACCAGAACAACCGTGCTGGCGTCGCGGCGTGGGCGTAGCTGGCGTGGTAGTTCCGGCTGCCGCTATTGACCGGCGCCGCGAGTTTCGCCGGCGAGCCCTGACTCTTGAATAGCCCGCTCACATAGAGCTCCCGGCTGCCGGAGCGGTCACTGTCCATCAAAAGCAACGCCTCGGAGCTGGTGCTGCCGGTCAGGGGGCTCTTGGCGCCAGCGGGGATGAGGAAGGACGCTTCTTCGTCGGCGCTCGGGTAGTTGACGAAGTTACCTAGACTGGTGCTGATGCTCGCCCAATCGTTGCCCTGCGCCTTGGCGATAGCGAAATCCCGTTGCGTAGGCGCCGTGGGTGGTACGCGCTGGGAAAACACCAAGCGCACTTCCGTACCCACCAGACCGATCCGCGGGAACAACTGGTCCGTCCCCCCGGTCGTATCGCTCAACGTGGGAACCAGCTTCGGAGCGCCGGGGAATCCGACCAACGTGAAGTCGGAACACGCGACGCAGCTATTCTTGCACACGTGAAAGTACTGCCCAGCGGGACACCCGCCCACCGGCGGCGTTCCGGAGCACCCCGCTGCGTCGACGCCAGGAGTGTCAGACAGCGCATCCCCAGCAGAATCCGCTGCGCTGTCCACAGCCACATCCAGCGCAGCATCCGCGGGAGCTGCATCCAGGGACACGTCCGCGCCCGCGTCGGCCCCCGCGCCGCCACTCGTCCCGCCGGCGCCCGCCCTAGAAGTGCCGCCACTGCCAGCGCTTCCGCCAAGGGCAGCGTCGGCGCCTCCGGTCCCGCCGCCGCCGCTGCCCGGGGGGTCATCGGCGCCGCCAGTGGCGCAGGCTGCAATGACCAATCCGAGTGCCGCACACGAGGGTCCGGCGATTCGCAGTATCGAGTGCTTCATGGCTCCGGTAGGTCCCCGGATCCGAGGGGTTGTTCGAAGGTGGCAGTGACTTGGCGCATCAGATCGATGAAGTCCACATAGTTTGCCAAGGCTGCAAAGGCGTCGGCATTTTGCGGGTCTTTCTGTGGCATCCCGTTAACGTCCAGAGTGAGCACGGGGCGCCCATCAGGACCGATGATCGGGTCCCCATTGACGTCCTTGTCCACCAGATACGCCCTGGCCAAGAGGTGGTTTGCCCAGCCCAGCATGCGGGCGCCGATCCCCTTGTCCACGGTCTTGCCGAATAGAGCTTCGGTTCCGTAGCTGCGGGCGCGATAGGTCAGCCCCGACGGTGGATAGGTGAAAGCGACCACCTCGTTCGGAGGCCAGTCCGGCGTTTCCGCAGGCAGCAGGGCGATGCGAGCTTCGTGAGCCCAGTTGCTGGACCAATTGGTGGGAAAAAACGCTGCACCCCAGACCATGGCATAGAGCTGTTCGTTCCAACCGTTGTTTGGGTCGACCAGAAAGGCGTTGGCGGGTCGAGTCCCCAGACCGCCCAACTCCGACCAAGTGGGATAGACCAGGGTCCCTAGCGGCGTATCCGTCGCGCTCGAGGGCGCGGTCACGTGGGGCGCGTAGACATCCAAGTCCCCGGTGAGCACGCTGGTGTAGAGGCGGCGAACCTGCTCTGGAAAGACCGTCGCGAAGCTGACGTTCTTGTAGCGCGAGTCGACGAAGTCTTCTTTGGAGCTGGCGATGAAGGTGTCGAAGGCCTCGGACAGGTAATAGGTCGCCCAAATCTTGTCGTAGTAGGTGCCGACCTGAGACTGGTAGTCGCCCCACCAGTAGCCCTGCGAGTAGTCGTAGTCGTTGTGCAGGAAGCGGCCGACACTGAGCGGCAGCTGAAAGTCGTACAAGAACGCATCGGGTAACGGCGCCGGATCGGCGGCGAAGAGCTCCGTCGCCACGCCAGGAGGCTGCCCGACGCCACAAGCGTCCGCGGTGCAGTAGTAGCCGGGCTCGGGCCGCGTGATGATTCGTGCGAACATATCGAACGCCAGGGTGGCGCCAATTGCCTGAGGGCCGTACAGACCGTCCTGAAGAAACTCGGTGGTCGGTGCGGTCGGGTCACCATCTACGACGGCTCCGAATGCGAAGGTTTTGGCGATCAGTTGGATCTTGTCCAAGTAGCGCGCCTGAATTCGGGTCATCGCGTCATAGCTGTTGAAAGTGACCCGATTGCGCCGAAACGAGTCCAACAGGTAGCGGTTTTCGTAGGCACCCTCCAGGAATCGGATCTGCTCGTAGGCATCCGCCCCCGCGTCCGACGTGAACGCCGGAACGTTGCCGCTGTCGGCATACTCATCCGAGGAAAACAGGTAGCCTCGCCGAACCCGGCCGGCAGGGTCTACGGCTTTGGCGTTCACCGCCCAGGCGAACTTCTCGTAATCCTTGTCGGATGCGAAGTCTTGCATGTCACGATAGTCGACGACATCCATGCTGCGCTCTTCGCAGCGCTTGCCCAGGGGCGCCTCGCCGTCGTCTTGGCATGCACCCAGAAGACGGAAGCGGTTTTGGTATTCGCTGTAGTGAATGAACTCGAAACCGGCATTGGGATCGACCTTTGGGAAGTAATAGACGCCAAAAAGTCCCGGACTGGTCGTGAAGGCGCTGAGGGCGAAGGCCTCGTCTTGCCCAGCACCCGTGCCGCTGACTGACACCCCAGGTTGGTTCCAGACGTCAACGACGCCACCGTAGATGAGCCGAGCCGCGGCGCGGTCGTACTTGCCAGGCAACACCGTGTCCTGGTTCTGGTCCCCCGGGTAGTCCATGACGCTACTCGTGGCGTAGCGACCGATGTTGCCGTTGACCTCCTGGTCGCTGAGGGGATCCCGGTAGCGTGGTCCGATACAGCTCGAGCCATCCGTCGTACCGTCGGCGCAGGCGGTCGTGACTGCACCGTGATTCGTACGCAGCTGCCAGTACTGAGGCTCGTAGTTCAGGGAATCGAAAGAGGCGGCGAAGTTGTGGCGCAAACCGACCGAGTGGCCGATTTCGTGACTCATGACGCCGCGTGAGAACTCTTGACGAGCCCAAGTCTCCACGGCCTTGCGGTGAGCGGCCACGGCCGCTTTGTCATTCGGGTCCGGACTCGGAAAAAGCTTCGCCACTTGGCGCGCCATGCCGATCAGGTAGTCGGGTTCCGGCGCCTCGTAGCGGCAGGCGTGACGCCGCACATTGGCCATGCGCCGAGCGTGGCGCTGAGCACGGCGAACACTGGGGTTCATCCGCCCGACGGGAGACGCGCGCTTCACGACGCTGGCAGAGACAGGTGCTGTCGGGTCGGCTCCAACCGCTTGCGCGAGCTCGGGACTGACCAGCTTCGACTCCACCGCGGAACCGCGGAGCTTGGACAGGCGGTTCGAGAGCGCCGCATTGCCGGGGCCCAATCGTCCCAACTTGTGCAGCGCCGCCTCCCGAGCCTTGCGACGCGCGCCGGGTGGCGCGTTCTTCTTGGTAGGTGGCAAACCGGCGGTCAGCTTGTTGAGGACGTCGGGGTCGAAGGCAGCCAACCGCCGCGACAACTCTGCCTTGCTCATGGGAGCACCCCGCTCCGCCACCGCCCCTGGCTTGTTCTGGGACACCCAGAAGCTCACATCCTGACCGGCGATGAAGCTCTCCGGATCGATATCGCCGTTGATCAAGCCGAGTATGTCAACGAGGCTAGCCGCCGCGCGGTCGAGCACCGCACCCCACTGGCTCACACTGCCTGCGATCTTCTCACCAGTGAGGGGATCCTCCGCGTCCATCATGATGCCCCAAGGCGCCATGAGCTGAGGATCCTGGATGATGTTGACCATGTTGTAGCGCAGGTCGCCGATTCGCGGTGAGGTTCCCTCGGGGCCGCACACCGCCAAATCGTCGCCCTTGTCCGCGCTGACCGGGTTGTGGCACAGGGCGAAAATCTGAGGAACTTCTGCCGATGTCGCCTTGCCTACGGGCGGAACCCAATTGTCGGACCAGTTGGCAGGCCAACCCATGTCGGCTTCGCAGTTTCCGCCGCCGGAGCGCCGGCATTCGGCGAGCCTGGCCGCCACGATGGCAACCCGCATCGAGTTGCTCCAACTCTCAAAGGCCTGCTTCGTGCCCTCGAAGAGCTCCTCGGGAAACTCCCGATTCGTGTGCCACACGATGGTGCGGACCGGGCGCCCGCGATAGGGGATGGTGCATTGGCCTCGAACCGCGTCGCAGCGGGAACCGAATCCCACGGGTTCGCACTCGTCTTCGGTGCCATTGCCGTTGTCGTCCCGGTGGGGATCAGCCCCCGGCGGCGTCGTCTGCTCGGTGTTGCAAAGGTCCTGGGTGTGGCTCTGCAAGAATAGGTTCCAGCGGGTCGCGAAGCGGCGCCACTTGTCGTCCACCACGCCATAGCTTCGGTCGTACCCGAAGCGGTCCACGGTGAAGACACCGAATTGGTCCATCTTCGTACCGTCGTATTCCAGAGGCTCGTAGTCCGTGTCCGTGACTTTCAGGAAAGCCTGGCGCACGGTGATTTCGCTGGGATTGCAGTTCTCGGTGGGAAAGCGGCCGTACAGCCAGCACGCCGGGAAGTCCCCCCACTCGTCTTGCAGCACTTCCGGCGACGCCCACACCTTGTTGGTTACGTCTACGTATCCGCGCTCCTTGTCGAACACCGGCGCGTGGGGGTGGGTTGGATCGTTCACGTAGTACGCAACCGGGTCCCACTTGACGCCGTAGTAGATCCCGAGCTGCGAAAGGGTATCGAGTTCGTAGGCGTCCGTGATCAGGTTTCGGGACCAATCCACCCGGAAGTACGCGCGCTCGTACCAGCGCCGGTCTTCGTCGTTCTCGACGATGACGTTGAGCTCCTCCCCGGTAGAGGGGTTGTAATCCTTTTTGATGTCGAAGTGACTTTCGATGCGATAGGCGGCGACAATCTGCCCGTCGGGCGTCCGACGCAGACCCTTGCCATCCGTGTGGTCGATTCGTTCGTAGGTCAGCCGCGCCAGCAATAGATCTTCTGTGATTTCCCAGCGGATCCGGCTGACGGGTTGGGCGTCCGAGTTCGTGAACAGCCCATCCGCACCGGCACCGGCAGCGACGTCGACGACCGTGGAACGGAAGTAGAACTCCGGGTCGTCGCTCTTGTCTGCCAAGGCTCCGACGAAGAAGGATTTGGCCAAGGCGTCGGCCTGCACCTTGTTGATGGGCTCGCGCTCCTCCGCGCAGCCAGTGGTACAAATCCCTAGAGTGAGAACTGCGCAAAGCAGTCGCCAGGTAGTGCCGTTCATGGGGCCGCCCTTTTGCTTGGGGACCCCGTGCCTGGAATCCGCCGCTATCGACCGGCGTGTTTAACGAATCGGCGCGGCACGCGCAAGGCAGCGGCCAAGCGCGTGGTTGGAATCAGTTAACAGCCGCCGGGAACGCAGGCGGAGGGAGGTAGCCAAGTACCGTCGGTCCAACACTTTTTCGATTGGATCATGCACGCGCCGCAGTTTTGAACGCAGGTCGTTCCGGGGTTGCAGGTCGTCGTATTCCAACACGCGCTCGTGCTGCCCCCAGTCGCGCCGAAGCCCCCGGTGCCGAAGCCCCCGGTGCCGAAGCCGCCTGTACCGAAACCGCCCGTACCGAAGCCGCCGGTGCCGAAGCCGCCGGTGCCGCCACCGAAACCACCGCTGCCGCCACCATCCGCCCCGCCGGAGCCGGTGCACACCGTCGCATAGTCGGGGCAACAGTTGCCCTGGGTCGTGCACAGGTCATTGCAGAAACAAAACGCGCCGGGGACCGGGTTGGGGAGACCACAGCTACCGACGCAGGTGGGCCCCCCGGCTCCACTGCCATCCGTCTGGGCGTCTCCACCATCGAAGTTACCGAAGTTTCCAAATCCGCCACCGCCACCAGCGCCGGTGCCGCCTCCACCATCGACGGCAGGGACGCCGCCTCCACCACTGGAGCTAGAGCACGAAAGGCACAAACCAAAGATGGCCAAACACGTCAGTGAACGATAGATAAGTCGACTCGACACGCTAGTCCTCCCACAGGAAGCAACACCAAAGAAGTTGAAGGGCGGATAGCACGAAGTCGCAGTAAGTGCACCCGCCCAGGCCCCGCCTACTGGCATACGTTGTATTGGGGCAGATTGTACTTCGCCAAGAAGCTCATAGATTCGCACTTCTTTCCCGACGGACACACGCTCGGCGAGCCGCCGCAAAAGACGACCCGCTCCTGGTCCGCGCGGCAGTCGCCGCTACCGCGGCACGTCGCAATGGCAATGAAGTTGCCGCTACCGTTCAATGAGCCGCAGCAGACTTGACCTGCGCCACAGTCGCTCGGGTCGTCGCAGAAGATGTGGGGACCAGCGCAGCTGTCGCTCTTGCTCTGGCACTTGGGCGTGTAGGCGTCCGAGGAGCTTGAATACTGCTGACAGCAGTACTCGTTGGCGGTCTTACACTTGTTGTCACCGCAATTGACTTCCTTGCCTACAAAAGCGTTGCACACCGCGCTCCAATTCGGGCAGCAGTCCCCCATGCCGATGCACACGGCGTCGCAGAAACACTGTCCACCTGCTGGTAGGGGCTGGCCCTGAGTGCTACCGCACTTGCCAACACAACTCGGGCCGGTGGTCACGCCGCCCGTGCCGCCGCTCGAGGCGCCACCGATACCGACGACACCACCTGTGCCCGCTCCACCCGTGCCCACGCCACCCGCGCCCACGCCACCGGTGCCAGGCGTGCCTCCAGTCGCTGGCCCGCCACCCGTCGCTCCCCCGGTGCCGGGAGCACCGCCGGTGGCGGCCCCACCCGTGTTGGCGCCACCGCTGCCGGGAGAACCACCGGTGACGCCGCCGCCAGTGCCGCCGCCGCCGGTGGCGGCCCCACTCGTGCCGCCCGTCGCACCGGTTCCTGAAGTACCGCCTGAGGTACCTCCACCGATCCCCGCGTCGGATCCGGAGAACAATCCGGAATCGTCGGTACCCCCACACGCGAATACCAGCGTGCTGAATAGGGAAACGAAAGCAAGTCGAGCGCGCATACAACCTCCTCGGCGGCGCCAAGTACACTACCAGCTTAGCATCCGTCGCCCCATCGGGCAGAGCAGCGGCGGTCTACGCCGAGCGCCCGCTTCGGTCAAACGGGTAGGATCGAGCGTTTTTTCGCCGGTCTTTCCAAGCGTTTGTGACGGGAGAGCTGTAGCCCCCACGCCAGCGACAGACGGGTGTCTCGCGGGTCGATCACATCATCCACGAATCCCCAGCCAGCAACACGGTCGACGTCAATGTGCTTCTGGATGTGCGCGATGATCGCATCCTTGGCGGCCGGCTCGGGATCGGCGCCGCCGAACAGCTTCCTTGCCGCAATACCGACCATGCCTTCCGCCCCCATCACACTGATCTCGGCGCCAGGCCAGGCAACGATCAGATCGGGCTCATAGGCTCGCCCGCACATTGCGTAGTACCCCGCACCATAGGCTTTTCTGACCACGACCGTGAGCTTCGGAACCGTTGCCGCGCTCATGGCATGCAGCATCTTTGCGCCATGGCGAATGATCCCAGCTTGTTCCACGCGGGACCCCACGAGGAAACCCGGAACATCTTGAAAGAAGATCAGCGGCAGATGGAACGCGTCGCAGATTTGGATGAACTTCGCACTCTTGTCTGCGGAATCGTTCTCGAGCACACCACCCATGCACAGGGGCTGACTCGCAACGACGCCCACCGGCGTCCCTCCGATCCGAGCCAGCGCGGTGATGACACTGCGTCCGAAGCGCGGCTTGAGTTCAAACACATCGCCGTCATCCAGTACGAGGCGCAAGACGTCGAGCATGTCGTACCCTTCCCTGGGATCCTCAGGCACGATGTCCAAGAGCGCGTCCTCGCGCCGGTCGATGGGGTCCCGAGCGGCCGCCTGTGGGGGCTTTTCATCGGAGCTCGACGGCAAGAAGGACAAGTAGCGCTTCACCAACTGAATACAGCTAGCGTCGTCCTCGGCTTCGGCGTCCGCAACACCGCTCACCTCACAGTGTACGGAACTGCCACCCAACGTCTGCTCGTCGATCTCCTCTCCGGTAACGGCCTTCACCAGGGGAGGGCCGCCCAGCGCCAAGCTTCCCACCCCGCGCACCATGGGTACGAAGTCCGCCAAGCCCGGGATGTACGCCGTGCCCGCCGCGCCGGGGCCCACCATCGCAGCAACCTGGGGCACGACCCCACTCATCAGCACTTGTTCCCGAAACAGGTGCCCGGTCGCCGCGAAGGTGCTGATCACATCGGGGTGTTGACCGGATGGGTCGATACGCGCACCGGCCGAATCGATCAGCCAAACTATAGGCCAACGCCCAGTCAAGGCCATCTGGCGCAGTCGCGTCACTTTGACCTCACCGGTTGGCCCAATGCTGCCGCCCTTCACCGTGAAGTCGTAGGCCGCGGCGCAGACCATCCGGCCATCCACTTGACCAAAACCACACACGACACCGTCCGCGGGAACTCGCTCTGACGACGAAGTGCCCATGGGCCGGCCAAAGGCCCCCACCTCGAAGTACTCCCCCGCGTCGAAAAGCAGGTTCATGCGCTCACGAACTGTGAGCTTGCCCCGTGCGTGTTGCCGAGCGATTCGCTCGGCGCCCCCCATCTCCAACACGGCGTTGCGCCGCGCCTCCAACTGAGCGACGCGCTCTCGTAAGCTCATGCTCCGATCCTCCGCCATGGGGGATAGCGGTGCAGGCCGAGCGAGGAAAGCTCAGAAACGAAACAGTGGTGCTTGGGTGTTGCCCAGCGTGCCGTCCACGATGGGCGGCGGCCCTTCGTCCTCGGGACGAAAAGCGAAATAGGCGCCAACTCCGGCTCCTGCGGCCAGAACCGCACCACCGACAACCCAGGGCCAGGGAGTTCCCCAGAAGCCACTCCCCTTTTCGCCCTCGTCCTCGAGAGCAATCCGCGCGGTGCTGGTCTGCCCCACCTGAACTACAATCTCACTCTGATACGAGCGCTTCTTGGGGGCGGTAACGGTCAGTGTGTGAACGCCGGCTGGCAGCTCACCTTCCCAGGTCCCGCGCCCGACCACCCGACCGTCGATGGAGATCGAATCCCCCACCCCAGCCATGATGCGTACCTTGCCGTCCGTGGGCTCGGGCTTGAGGCTGACCTGAAGCTTGACGTTGTCACCGCCGCTCAAGCGCCGCTTCTCCTTGTGCTCGATAAAACCGGCCTTGCGTACCACGAACTCTCGATCGCCTTGGTCCAAGCGGAGGGGCTCGGCAATGGGCGCCGTGCCAAGGTGCACGCCATCGATGAGCACGGTCGCACCCGCGGGCTGAACGCTGAGTTCCACGGTCGCGACGAAAGCCGAAACGGTCTCGATCAACCGCTTGGCATCCTCACGATCCTGTGGCGTGAGCAATTCACCGCCGTTCTTTAGGTACTTGTCCAGGGCCACGATGACCTTGGCGTAGTTTCGGAGGTTCTTCTCAGCCGCGGCGATGTTCCACCACAAACGCGCATCCTGGCTGACGCTAAACGCCTTTTCGAACTTCAACCGTGCGCCTTGATAGTCACCGTCGTTGTACAGAATTCGGCCAGCTTCATACTCGGCGCGAGCCATGCCCGTCAGGGTTTCGGACAGTGGCTTGGGGCCCGGGGGTGCCTCGGGCTCGCCCTCGGCGCCCTCGGGCTTCTCACCCTCGTCGCCCTTGGCCTCCGCCTTGTCGCCTTTCTTCGGCTTGGCCTTGTCACCCTTTTTGGGTGCCGCGGTGTCGTCACCCTTCTTGGTGTCGGGCGCAGCACCTTGCGCCCACAGCGCGGGCGCGGCCAGCTGCACGCACAACGCCAAGGCCAGACCAGATCGGATCGATCGTCTCAGGACGGACAGATTCATTTCAGCCCCATGTCGAGAGGGTTCTTGGGTTTGGGAGTAGGAGGAGGATCAGGTTTCTTCGTCGCCGTCTTGTCCGGCGGCGGATCTGGTTTCTTGGCCGTGGGCTTCGACACCGGCTTGGTCGCTGGTTTGGCCCGCGGCGTCGGTTTCGCGGCGGGCTGCGGCGGAGGCTCGGGAGCTGCCTGGGAACTCGCCGGGGGCGCCGGGTTCGGCGCAGGAACCACCTCTGGAACGTCCGTGGCCACGGCGCTCGGGGTCGGCGCTGCGCTCGGGCGTGCGGCCGCCGCGGACGAGTCTGGCATGACCGTCGCCTTGGGCACGAGGGCATAGGCCAAGCCAGCCGCGATCGCTGCAGCGCCACCGATCGCGAGGTACAGCTTGGCACGCGAGGGTTTGTCCGCTGACTCTCCACCCTGAGTGCCGCCCCATGCGCTGGCGGTTCGGGCAACGGCGTTGGTAGCGGCGGCGCCCTTCGCCTCAGTCGCTCCTGGCACGCTTCCGGGTGCGACCGTCACGTCCATGTCGTGGAACGACGGCATGCCCGCCCGCTCCAGGATCTTCCCGATGCGTTCGACGACGGGTCGGGACCGATCCGGCGCGAAGGGCAGCAGGGCTTTGGCCAGCTCCGCGACACTCTTGTATCGATCCCAGGGTTCCTTTTCCAGGCACTTGGCCACGACGCTTTCCAGCCCTTCGGGCGCGTCCTCGCGAAACTCGCGCAACGGTTTCGGCGGCGAGCCAAGGACCGAAGCGCACAGCTCCGGGAAGGTCCCGCCCGTGAAGGGCGTCTTGCCGGCAATGAGCTCAAACAAGATGATTCCCAGGGACCAGATGTCCGAGCGAAGGTCCACGTCCTTGCTAGAGCGCATCTGCTCTGGTGACATGTACAGCGGCGAGCCCATGGCCGTCGACGTGCGGGTGAGTCCAGCATCCGCGACGTCCGGCATCGCGACCTTGGAGATCCCGAAATCCAGAACCTTGATCACCTGGGTCCCGTCGGGGCGCTGCGAGCGAAACAAGTTCGCAGGCTTCAGATCACGATGCACGATACCCGCGGCGTGCGCCTCCGCCATGGCGTCACACGCCTGAATCACGTAGTCGACGGCGTCCTCGATGCTCGGTAGCCCCTCCTTGATAGCGTCTGACAGATCGCCACCCTCGAGGTACTCCAGCACCATGTAGGGAGCGCCCGTATCCAAGCGCCCGACATCGATCACTCGAGCAACATGCTCACTCTTGATCTTGACTGCGGCGCGGGCTTCGCGGAGGAAGCGCTGCAGCGCTTCCTCATTTTCGAGCACCTCGGGGCGTAGGAACTTGATCGCAACTCGTTCCTCCAACTCGATGTGAGTCGCAGCAACCACGACGCCCATGCCACCCGCACCGAGCACGCGGTCGACGCGATACTTGTCGAGCAAGATATCCCCTGCTTCGACGGGAGCGAGGGAGTCGCGATTGCTGTCTTCTTCTTCTTCTTCGCTCATGGCTAACAACCGCCGAAGGGCGTGAGGGGGTTGCCGGCGGGGTCGACTGGGGGGCCACAGTAGCCCTCTGCCTGGTGATTCTGCTGCAAGGCTTCGGCAAAGCCGGGCAAGGCGTTTTGGATCCAGGTCTTGACCGCACCGCCAACCAGCTGATTGCATTGGAAGCCGGGCGTCGAGCACGAAGACAGCTGGCAGCCGCAGAGTTGCATGCACTGGCCCAGGTTTCCGTAGTCAATGGCAGCGGGATTGGCTGGCCAAATGCAGGCCCCGGCCATCATGGGCGGGATCTGGGAAGCCGGATCGTATTCGCAGAAGTTGCCGAGGGAACAGCCCGCGGAGCACGACTGGGCCGACTTGGTACCACCGCTCCACGTGAATGTGCTGCAGACGCTGTCGGCGCAACTGGTGGCGCCACTGCAGTCAACACCGATGTTTGGCACGGGCGTCGGCGTGCTTTGGCAGAGCCCGGACTGAAGCGAGCAATTGCCCGGAGGGCCCACCTCGACGAAGGGGTTGCAGTCCAAGTCCCCGGAGCAAGCTGGCAAACAGAGATTCTTCTGGGAGTTGTCGCCAACGTCCGTCAGCGACGCGCAGGCGATTTCATACTGGCGCATGTTGCATTTGGTTGGATCACTCGGGCTGCACGCTTCCAAGCAGTAGGAAGCGCCCGCTTCGAAGGTGTGACAGCCCGCTCCCTTCTTGACGGAATCGCAGGAATTCTGGCCTGGGGTACACGGCGTCGTACACACCCCATAGGCCACGCCTGAGCCGCTCGGCAGCCCGGCGTCGTCTAGGCAGATCAACGGGGCGCAGTCGGCGTCCTTGGTGCAGGCCCGCCCCAGCTCGAGCGGAGCGGTGACACCGTTGCAGAAGGAGTGCGGTCCACTGGACGTGCAACCGGTGCCGCACAGGCTGCTGATGACCGTGCTGCCAAAACCGTCGCACTCGACGAGGGACGCCGAGTCGCAAAAGAATCCCTTGGGTTTCGCAGAGCAAGGTCCTGGCGGCGCGGCGTCGCCCGCGTCCGTTCCGCCGTCGGCCAAGGTGCCGCAGAACGCAAACTCCACGGGACCGCCGTCGATGCAGATCTGCCCGCTTGCGTTGCAGTCCGTCGTTGAAACAGTCAAGCCGCCCTTGCACTCTCGCAAGATTTCCCCACCCTCACCGATCACAGATTCCCAGTTGCAGTAAATGCCGTCTTCCGCGGCTGCGCAGGGGTCGTCGATGCCGCCCTCACCCGCATCGCCCACGCCGCCTTCGCCAGCGCCGCCCTCAGCGGGCGCACCCGCATCCTCACTGAAGTCGCCCGCGATTCCCGACCAAGGGCCGCAAGTCGGAATGGCCGGAGTCTTGGTCACGCAACCAGAAGTCACTGCCAGGGCATCGATATCGGCGCCTAGACGACTACACACGGCTTTGGGCAGGGACGCTCGACCGTTTTCGAACTTCCAACCCGTGAGGTCGTCCCGCTCCAACGCCACAATGCAGGCTTGGGAACCGCAAATGCCCGGGCCACCAGCGACCAAGGGCAAGACCAGACCGACATTGACGTTTTCTTCGCTGCCCTGGGGCAGCGCCACACTGCAATCGCCCGTGTCTGGCGATACGGTCACGCCTTTCGCGAAGCAGCCCAACACGTCCAAGCACTGACCCGCCGGGGAGCCCAGTGGCGCCCCGCCGAACACCAGGTCGCCGGCATATTCAGGCAAGGTGTTGACGTCGATCTCGTCCGGAATGCACTCCCCGGACATGCAGGTCTGTTCCTGCTTGGTGCACTTGTCGACATAGGACGGCGTACCGTCGACATCGATGTCTTCTTTGACCTCGTTATCCAGGCACAAGAACTGCAATGGCATGTGCATCAGCGCGATGCGTTCGCTGGGTATCGTTGATACGGCCTGGCGGATCACCTTGGGTGTGCGGCTGCCGTCCAGGCCCGTCACACGAATGGTGACCGGTTGCGCCTTCTGCTCGCCCTCGACGATGGCCAGAGTCGCCGGCAGATCGAACTTGCCGCCCGGGCTGAGGGGAAACTCGGCTTGGTAGCGCTTCGTCCCACCGACATAGATGGTAACGACCAGGACGGTGATGTCCTTTGGAATCGATAAATCGGTCTGAAAGGCGACGATGATCTCCCCGCGCCGGGGCGCTTTGTCCCCCGAGCACGACGCTGTGAGCAGCAGCGCACCCAGCGCCGCCAGCCAGACACAAGCTAGTCCTCGTTTGAGCATACTGGACGAAAGCCTATCACGCGGCGCGGCGCCGCGGGGGGCTCTACGAGCGCGCGGGTCGTGGGCGGATCCGCCCAAATGCTAGCCGCAACAACGGAAACCGACGGCCTTGCCCGCCGACCCTCGGGGCAAAGCGCTGTCCGCCGCGCAATCCAAGCTGGCAGCGTTTTGGGCGTAGGAGCCACCTCGGATACGGCACAGATCGCCGGCACCCGTCTGAGCGTCGCAGGAATCCTCCCATTCCCAAACGTTGCCACTCATATCGAACAGCCCCGGGAAGCCACCCTCGCAGCTTTTCGCGCTGCCAACTGGGACTGTAGTTCCCGAGCCATAGTCCGCACCATTGCAGGTCGCCGCCGTGTAGGTTGCGCCGTAGGGGAAAGTCCTGGACCCACCGCCGCTACATGCGTTGTGCCACTGGCTCTTCGTGGAGTCCGCGAAATCCGTGTACGGATTCGCGCCACCGCCAACCCGACCGCAGAGTCGCTTCTGCGCCCAGAAGCAATAGGCGCGCGCATCACACCAATCCAGGTCCACCACTGGGTGGAGCTGCTGGGAGCTCGGAGCCGGCCACCCGCTGTTGGGCACAAAGCTCGAGTTGCCTGCGCACTCTGGCGGCTGCGCGCTAGGGGACGGATTGGTGCCCAAGAACTCACCGTAGGCAGCGTTGGAGACCTCTGTGGCGTCAATACGATAGCCCCCTGCAGCCACCTCCATCACCGTCGGGCACGTACCGCAGCCCGGATCTTCACACTGGCAACCCGCAGCGGCATCCCCAGGCGGAGCGTCGGTCGAGGCGTCGCCGGGCGCTCCGCCGCTCGCCTCGGCAGCGACATCGGCGCTGCCATCCACACCTGCCTCGTCTCCTCCATCCAAAGGGCCGTCTCGGATCGGCTCCGCCTCCGCGCAAGCGACGGCCAAAGCCGCCGCCGACGCGACCAGCGAAAGTCCCCGCACTATGCCGCTTGGTTGCGCCACCGACGTCGAACTAGCACGAGTCCAAGCAGAGCGAGAGCCCAAGCGGCGGCAGGCCCTGTGGGCGTGCCCCTCGGCGCCTGACACGCGCATCCGGATCCGCTTCCGGATGAGCCCCCACCACCGGGATTGCCGGCCTGGCCGCCAAAGTTGCCAAAGCCACCGAAGGCGCCAGTTCCAGCAGCGCCCGATGCGCCGGCTGCACCGCCCGCGCCACCGGTTCCTCCCTCGGACTCGCACAGCGGGGAGCAACCATCACCGGGCTGCAGATTGCCATCGTCGCATTGCTCCGTGCCCGCCCAGACGTGCCCATCTCCGCAGGAAGCGCTGAGGCAGGTGTTCAAACAAGAGTCCTCGTCGCTCTGGTTACCGTCGTCGCAGGCCTCGTTGCTCTGTTTGACACCATCGCCACACCCGGGCAACGCACAGGTATTCGAACATCCGTCCGAGTTGTTCTGATTGCCGTCGTCGCAGGCTTCCACGCCCGTCTGAGTGAAACCGTCGCCGCAACTTGCCTTGTTGCATGTGCTTAGACACGCATCCTCGTTGCTGCTGTTCGCGTCGTCGCATTCCTCTTTGCCGGCATGCACCGCGCCGTCGCCACACTTCGCAGACTTGCAGGTAGTCAGACAGGCATCGGTATTGCTACTGTTGCCGTCATCGCACTCCTCGGAACCGGTGCGAGTGAAGCCGTCGCCGCAAGTGGCGTTCAAGCAGGTACTCAGGCAGGCGTCCGTGTTGTCGCTGTTGCCGTCATCGCACTCTTCACCGGTCTGCTTCACACCGTCACCGCAGCCGGGCAGACTGCAGGTATTCGAGCAACTATCGTTGTTGTTGGTATTCCCGTCGTCACAGGCTTCGACGCCGGTTTGGGTGTAACCGTCCCCGCATTTGGCCTTTTTGCAGATCGTCAGGCAGGCATCGGTATTGCTGCTGTTGCCATCGTCGCATTCTTCCTTGCCCGTCTCGACGAAGGAGTCGCCACACTTGGCGTTCTTGCAGGTATTGAGACACGAATCGGTGTTGCTGCTGTTGCCGTCGTCGCACTCTTCCCCGGCTTGCGGGAAGCCATCGCCGCACCCGGGCAGCTTGCAAGTGTTGGTGCAGCCGTCGGTGTTGCTGCTGTTGCCGTCGTCGCATTCCTCGGGGCCATTCTTGACCGAGTCGCCGCAGCGGGGCCCCAAGCCAGTGCAGTTTGCGTTGCAGTAGCCGTAGCTGCCGTTGTTCGGGCCGTCGTCGCAGGCCTCTCCCGAGCCCTGAATGCCATCGCCGCACGTGTTGGTAAGAGCGAATTCGTACGCTCCCATGTCGTACGCGGTACCGTTGATCCCATCACCATCCAAGGGACGCGTCACGCCTTCGTAGTCGTGATCCGGCGCGCCGACAGAATCACCGGCATCGATGCAAACGCTAGAGCCCTGCAGATGGTAGTCGGCGCTGCTGACGTAGTTGGGATTTTGTGAAAAGGAGCCTGTGCCCAATGTGGCGTTTGTGTTGGTTCCGTTACCCCAGACGTTGGAATAGGTCAGCGACATCGTCGCCTTGTAGCTGGAGCCTCGGTAGACGCCGTAGCTCGTGTGGTTGGTCACGATGCTGTTCTTCACATTGACCGTGAGGGACCCACTGCTCGAACGGTTCGCATAGATGCCGTAGTTCCCGTTCTTGTCGAAGGTACTGCTGTTGATGCTCACCGTCGCCGACTTGCCGGACGAAGCGTAGGTGTACAAGCCGTAGGACGTATTGCCGTGAAACAGCCCGTTGGTCAGGGAGAACGCGCCGGGCGCCGTCGCGTACACACCGTACTGGTTGGCGGTGGCATGGATGATGTCCAGGCCAGGCGAACCCGCGATGATGTAGATGCCGTATTGGTTGGTTTTGAGGGTCAGATGGTCCAGCGAGTTGCCAGTACCCGTCGATGCGTACCGAATGCCGTAGGTGGCTCGCTCGCTCTGCAGATGGCTGAGCTTCGTGTTGCTGGCCTCGGTTTCGAGCACCAAGCCGTACCAGCTTCCAGAGCTTCCTCCCGGAGAAGAGAAGATGACGGGCTGGGCAGCACTGCCCACGGCATTGAGAGCGCCAGAGACATTGAACTCCACCTTGCTGGTATTGGCGCCCGCTTTCATCTGGTCGCTTGTCTGAAAGTTCATGGTCACGCCCGGTTCAATCGTCACGGTCACGCCTTTCGGAACCGTGAGGTCGCCCAGAACGCTGTAGGGAGATCCGGAGGGGCTGAAGGTCGTGTTGGTCCACAACGTACCGAGCAGACCAACGGTCGCATCCCCGGTGTAGGGCAGCGCGCCAATGTCACCGCCAGCGTCGCCAGCAAAGCGAGCCGGCGAATTCGAGGTCAGGCGCAGGTTCGACGACGACACGTACAGCGGGTTGGCGGAAAACGAGCCGGTACCGAAACTTCCGTTGGTGTTGGTGCCGTTGCCCCACACGTTCGAGTTGGTCAGAGAGAGGGTGGCCTTGTAGCTCGACCCTCGATACACACCGTAGCTGGTGTGATTGGTCACGATGGTGTTCTTGACGTTCACCGTCAGTGAGCCGCTGCTCGAGCGGTTTGCGTAGATACCGTAGTTCCCGTTCTTGTCGAAGGTGCTCTTGTCGATGTTCGTGGTCCCCGACTTGCCCGAACTGGCGTAGGTGTACAGACCGTACGACGTGTTGCCGTAGAATTGCGACTCGTTGACGGTTGGGGATCCGGGTGCGGTGGAGTACACGCCGTATTGGTTGGCGGTCGCCAAGAGCCGCGTGATCGTCGGTGAGCCGTCTTTGACGTAGATCCCGTACTGATTGGTTTGCACCGTCGTATCTACAACCGAGAAGAGATTGGTCGCACGCTCGCTCAATACGCCGTAGGTGGCGTGTCGAATCACCGCGCCGGCGACGCTCGCCCCCGTAGCGTCGTTCTCGATGATGATTCCGTACCAGGAGCCAGAGCTCGAACCCGTCTGGGATTGGAAGTTGACCGGGTTAGCGAGGGTGCCGCTGACCGTGAGCGTGCCGTGCACCGACAACTCGACTTTGGAGGTGTTGCGACCAGCGACCTGGCCATCACTGGTCGCGAACTGCACGGTCGTCCCGGCCTGAACGGTCAGAAACGCCCCCGCAGGAACCGTGACGTCGCCCTGGATGATGTAGGGGCTACCCGCCAGGGTCCAAGTTTGGTTGATGACGTTGCCACCGGGAATGGTCGTGGCCGCCTCGGCTGGAGAAGCTATGCCGAGCACGCCAGCGGCGATCAAGGCGGCGGTGAACAGACGCGCGAAAAACCCAAGAGAGAACGGCATTTTTTTTAGGCTCCAGATCCGCGCTGCCCGGCAACGGACAGCTAAGGCCCGCGGGCGCTTCGGTCCCAGGCCCCGCCTCCGCGAGGGGCCGCCTGGTAGCCCACCGGCGCTCCTCCTACGCCGCCTAGGGAGCCGATCTTCCTCGCGAAACGGCGGCGCTCCCAGCACTGGCACCGCCGACCGGGCTGAGCGCTTTAGTCCGGGAGTCCGACGCTCGTCTCGCGCACCGGGCGTCCAGCGGAGATCAGGCGCCTGAGGTACTTCCGCGCCCGCCAGCCGGGTCGGTCCAGGCGCACCGCGAAGCCACGACGCTGGCCGTCCTCGACCACGCGGGTGATCGGTCCGCGAAACTCAGCGCTATTTCCCTCACCCTCCGCGATGACCGTGAACTCGACTTCTTGGCCGGTGCTCAGCCAGGGCGGCACCAGGTCCGACAGTTCAATCAGGGCCCCGGACCGACTCACGTCGTGCACGGCGAGCACGTAGTCATCCGCACTGCCGGGAGCCCGCACCTGGGCAAATACCTCGCAATCCGGCCGGGTCCTGAGTTCTCTCGAAAAGACGAATGTACTGTCCACGGACGAAGGGTACCTAGGCGGACCTCGCCCGGACAAATGATCGGGACCAGCGTGACCGAGTCCCAATTCCGCTGCGCTCAAAACTCTGACAAGCAGATCATTGGGTGCATGTCTGGACAGCCAAGCCGCTCGCTGTCGGGGTCGGAAACGCCTGGTTCATCCGCGCATTGGTCGTCGGCATCCGGCACGCCGTCCTTGTCCCGGTCGGGCGCTCGAGCCCTTTTGGGCAGATCCGTCCCGCCGGCGTCCAGATCCGGCCTCGGCTCCGCTTCCGGCTCGGGCTCGGCCACGGTCACTGCGGACTCCGGCGGTTTAGCGGGAGGAGCCGCCCGACAGCCGGCTAGCCCCGCCAGCGCGGCAGCGACGAAGCGGGCGCGGCGCGCCAGGATGACGCGCCGGGCATCCGAATCGACGCGTTCAAGGCTGCGGGCAAGCGTCCGGTACATCCGACACACAGTATCCGATGCACGGACAGCAGATCCAACCCCCAGAGCATTCGGTGGTTGTCTTGCACGGAGTCGAACCTGGCCCGCCTCCAATGATTTCACGGTCGCTGGTGGGGTTCGTTCCGCCACACGCCTGCGCGACGCTTTGTTGCTGTCCGGTCAGTACGACACTCGACCCAGACGCCCTTGCTCGAGTCGAAGCTCTCGATGTTCTCACCGCTTGCGATTCTTGTCCGAGTCGCTGCTGAGCAAGCAACCGCGAGCGTGCCCGCCAGCGCGACCAACACCAGAGCCATGATGCGTCGCATGAACAATCCCTAGGTAAGAATTGTCGCTCTACAACGCGAGGTGACGTGACATTTATTCACGTGTGCGCAGGCGGTGCGCGCGGCAGAAACGCGTCGGCATTCGCTGCACGCTATCCCCACCACGCGCAGCGCACCAGCACCGCCGCACGATTCGTCCTGCGACAAAACACCGCAGCACACCCACGCACAAATTGCGAACACGATTTCGCTCGCCACCCGCTCAACTCACGGCAAGTCGACACGCCATACACGTCACCTTCGAGCCGGGCGCACGCGAAGAGCGCCGGCGAAACGGCCGCTGGGAGCCCCGCTCGATTTGTCCTGATGATGGCAACAAGCGCAGGCCCTGCGCAGAATCGCGGAGCGTTGATCTAGGTCATCAGCTTCCGGCGTTGCGGCCTTGCTTTTGCACGAATTTCAAGTCGCCGCGCCCCTGACGCGGCACCCCGCCCTGTTCTTTCAACATCAACCGAAGGGAGTGAGCGATGACTTACACAACCAGACTCCAGGTGTTGCTGGGCGCTTCGGCGTTGTTTTTCGCTGCAACTAGCTGCGGCTCCGACGATGGATCCGTGACCGGGGGAACTGGCGGCACCGCAGCGACAGGAGGAGTTGGGGCGACAGGCGGCGTCGGTGCGACCGGCGGCGCCGGCGCTACGGGCGGAACCGCTGGCGCGAGCGGTGGAGGCGCAAGTGGAAGCTCCGGTGCAGGCGGCAGTGCCGGTTCCGCTGGCAGCGCAGGTTCGAGCGGCAGCGCCGGCTCGGGTGGTAGCGGTGGCGACACCACGCCACCCACAATCGTGTCTCTTTCCCCCGCAAAAGGCGCGACGGGCGTACTGAGCTCGACAAACATCGTGATCACCTTCAGTGAGCCCATGAACCAAGCAGCTACCCAAGCGGCGTATCAGTCAGCGAGTATTCCGGGCGCTGCCACCGTGATGACCTGGAGCGGCGGCGGGACCGTGCTCACGGTGAACCCGAACAGCAACCTGAGTTACAGCGCTGGCAAGAGCCCCATCATCGTCAAGCCCAAGGTCTATACCTTCAGCATCACGACGACGGCGACGGACGTCGCCGGCAACCCGCTCGCGGCGACGACCAACTCGAGCTTCAGCACTCTGCGTCACATCACTCAGACGCTCGCGGACTGGGCGCCCTTGACCGGTTCCTTCCGCGCAGATGGCATCTCCACCACTGCCTCGATCGTCGTCGGCGATAGCGGTACGGCGGCAAACGCCCAGTACAAGGGTTTCGCTAGCTTCAGCATCACGTCGTTGCCGGCCAACATCACGAAGTTCAACTACGCCACGATCCGTGCAGACCAGAGCAACATCAATGGCACCCCGTACGGCGCTGCCAACTTGGGGTCGATCCGAACCAAGCACGTGATCTTCTCCGCAATCAACCTCGAGGCGTTCAACGCCACTGCCATGAGCACGTCGCCGACGGCCGTGACGAGCTCTACGCTCGGAGTGAAGAACATCAGCGTGACCACGGAGATCGACAACGACTACAAGAACCGTGTGGCACGCAACAATCGTTCCCAATACCGCCTGGAGTTCGACAAGATCAGCGACTTCGACGGCGTTCACGATTCGGCGGTCTTTTCCGTCGGCAATCTCCAGATCGTGATCGACTACCTAGTTCCATAGGCAGCCCCCCAAATGCCAAGACCCCGGGCATTTCTGAGTTCGGGCTCTTGGCCATTTGCCGCGTCGCTCGGCGAACCGCAGGCTCCGCGCCGCTCACGCTTCCAGCAGCTCCTTCAACGCGGCTAGGTCCTTCACGTTGGCTTTGCGCACGGCCCGCGCCATCAGTGGCGCCATTAGGCTCGAAAAGCCCTTGGGCACGCCGCGATTTCGCAACGTCATGCGAGTGCCTCGGTCGGCCACGTCTTGCCAGGCGTAGGTCGTTTCCATCGGGAACGGCCCTTGCGCGGTGCGCATCACCAAGCGCTCATCGGGCACCCACTCGATCACCTCGTAGGTGTACTCAAGTCGCTTACCTAAGAAACGGGCCACGAACGCGATCTGGGAACCGATGCCGATGGGTGGCTCGGTCTTCCACTCCACAGACGTGATGTTCACGTACCACTTGGGCACGTTGTCAGGGTCCGACGCAAAGGCAGCCACCTCGCTGCGTGGGCGCCGGATCTCGACTTCACTGATGACGTCGACACTCACGGCGCTAGCCTTCTCCCCATGACGGTTTTCCAGTGAATGCCAGCAGGCCGAGGTTGGACCCAAACGCCCTCAACCCAGCGCCTCGCTCCAACGTGCTTCCTTGAAGCCCACCAGCGCGACGTCTTTGCCCAGAAGTAGCGGGCGCTTGATCAGCATGCCGTCTGCGGAAAGCGCCACCAGGGCCTCGGCATCGCTCATCCGCGCGAGCTTTTCTTTGTAGCCGCCGCTTCGATACGCCTGCCCGGCGGTGTTGAATAGCTTCCTCAGAGGCAAGCCACTCAGCTTCTGCGCGCGCTTCAACTGCGAAACACTCGGCGGAGCTTCAACGATGTGTGCGCGCTCGTGGTGGATCCCGCGTGCATCCAGCCACTTGAGTGCCTGCTTGCAGGTGCTGCAATTCGGATAGTGGAAGATCTTCACAGCGGGAGCGTAGCAAATCGCGACCCGGCCGTGCGCTTCCTTCCTGTCTGGTTGCGCCCCCAATGGCCTTTGCGTCATCCTGAAGCCGCGATGAAGATCCCCGCCCTTGCACTAGCAGCGTGTTGTCTCGTCCTGGGTTGCAGCAGCGATGACAACGGCGGGATCGCGGGAGAAACCGGCGGCGCGAACTCTGGCGGCGGCGCCGGCAGCGGTGGGGTGACCCCCGGCGGTGGTTTCCCTGGCACCGGCGGGAGCACTGCGGGCGCAGCGGGTCGCAGTGGAGCTGCAGGAGCTTCCGGCAGCACATCCACGGGCGGCAGCGCCGGCACCGGAGGCGGCAACACCGGAGGCATTGGGGGCGGTAGCTTCAATCCGATCTGCCTCGGCTCCCAGTCCGGTGCCTATTGCGGCGGTGGCGACATGAAGGACGCCGATCCCAACGTGCTGTACCAATGCGCCGGCGCAAACAAGCCGCCCGTCAGCTCGATCCCCTGCCCGAACGGCTGCGTCGTCGAGGCTCCGGGCGTGGCAGATCACTGCAAGACCGTCACCTCGCCCGACGGCTACAAGCTGCCGTGGAAGTCCGGCGTGAGCATGCAGCTGACTCAAGATTGCAACGACTCCTGCTGCAACGACCACGTTGGCGACGCGGGCTACGCTTGGGACTTTGCCAACGGAAGCGCCTTCACCGTCGTCGCGGCCCGCGGCGGCACCGTGACCCACCTGAAAATCAACTCCACCTCTGGTTGCGGCTCGAGTTCCTGTGTCAACGACGCAAATCTGATCGTGATCGACCATGGCGACGGCACCCACGCCACCTACTTGCACCTGGGCGGCATGACCCTGGCATCCGGCGTGACCTGCGGTGGCTCCGTCAGCCAAGGCCAAGCCTTGGCCAAGGCGGGGACCACGGGCTGGTCCACGGGCGTGCATCTGCACTTTCAGGTGTCCAAAGTGCACGCTGGTGCCGGGACCTGCGAATGCGGCGCCGCAGGCACGGGTTGTTCCAAGAGTTCGGTGCCCTGGAGCAGTTTCTGGTCGAGCGCCGCTTACCCGACCTTGGCGATCCAATTCGACGAATGGCCCGCCACGTCCTCCTGCAAGAACCGGCGCATCACGATGCCCGCCTCGACGAACTAGCCACCACTGACGTTGCTCGACGCCAATGCACCCGCAGGGGCCAGCGCGAGAGTAGTGCCCCAGCGACGGCACGGCGCCGCGACCCCAACCCAAACGAGGTCTACTTGCCGATCCAGTTCGGCTTGCGTTTTTCGAAGAAGGCGGAGAGCCCCTCTCGAGCGTCGTCGGTTCCAATCGCTTCAGTCAGGCGCTCTGCCAAGATCGGAAGCTTCTCATCCAGAGACATCTCCTCGGTGTCCGCCATGGCCGTCAAACCCAGGCGCAGCGTCAGTGGGCTCTTCGACAGCACCGCGCCGGTGTAGCGCTTGACCGCAGCGTCCAGCTCGTCCGCTGATACAGCTTCGTTGACCAAGCCTAGCTCGGCCGCTTTGGCTCCGTCGTAACGCTCACCGAAGAGCATCATCTTGTAGAGCGCACGCCGCCCCATCACGCGCTCCAGCACCGCGGCGATCATGAAGGGGAACAGGCCTACGTTGACTTCCGGGGTCCCGAGCTTCGCGTCCGTGCTCGCAATGGCGAAGGTGCACGCGGCCACCAACCCGAGCCCACCACCCATGGCGTGCCCGTTCACCCGAGCGATCACGGGCAGCTTGCTGCGCCACAAGCGCCCCAGCAGATCTCGATAGTCGCCCTTGGGTGGCAATGCAGAATCGTCGCTGCCTCCAGCGAATTGGGAGAAGTCTCCGCCTGCGCAGAAAGCCTTCCCGGCCCCGGTGACGACCACTACCCTGACCGCCGCGTCGGCCTCGGCGTCCTCCAGGGCGTACAGGAGCTCGTTCACCATCTGGGTGCCGATGGCGTTGCGCTTTTCGGGTCGGTTCAAAGTCACCGTGAGTACACTGGCGTCCACGGCGGTGACGATCGTCGCATAGGGGCGTTGTTGCATCGGGTCCTCTTGGAAAAGCACGTACGCTCAGGGGCTCGCGAACACTGACAGCACGGGACGATGATCGGAAACCGAGTTTTCGTAGTCGGCAACAGTCTTTTCCAGCTCCACCACGTGGGTGGTGCCCGCGCCGTATTCGACCAAGGTGTCGGAGGTCACGAGGACGTGATCCAGAAAGCTCTGGAACGGCAGATAGGTATGCTTGCCCGCCTTCACTTCGTCGTTGGTCAAAAAGGTGTAGCTGCTCGTCTTGCTGAGCAGTGGGCTGAATACATTCCACTGGGGAGGATCGTCGAGTTCATCGTTGAAGTCACCGATCACTACGTAGTCTTGCTCGCCGCCCTTCGCCATTTCCGCACTGAGCCAAGCATCTAACTTGACGCAGGCATCCCTTCGTCGGTCTTGACTGGCCTGATTGAGCTGGGCCTTGAGATGGACCACGACGACGACGAAGTCGAAACTTCCGCTGCCCACACCATGCGCCACGACCCGCGCCTTCAGCGGCGGCCGTGGGAAGGCGTAGCCGTCACTCTGAAACAGGGTTTCGACTTCACTCACGCTCACTCGCTGGGATTGAGTGACCAGGCCCACGCGCAGGAAGCCACCCGGGTCATCGTTCAGGACGATTTCGTAGCCGGCGGGCAGCTTGGGAGCCAAGGCACCGAAGGCGCTGGCGTCCGCGATTTCTTGTACAGCGATCAGATCGGGCGCCTGCTGAGCCACGATGGCTGCGACGCTGCCGGCGGTGCTGGCACTCAGAGGGTAGTTCTCGATGTTCCAGCTCATCATCGAGAGGCTCGCGCCACCGGCTTCAATCGCTGCATCGCCGCCGCCGGTGTCGGATTTGGCATCGAGGCTGGCATCCCCCGAAACCGGGGCGTCCGTGCCGACGTCGCTGCCCGCATCGAATACGGGTGCGGCGGGCAAGCCCGAGGAGTCGTCGGAGCAGCCCAGGGCGACCACGCCCAAGCCGAGGCAGATGACCGGCAGCAGCCGCATCAACTGGCCTCGGGCAAACTCAAGATCTGCCACGCTTCCTCCACGGTCGCCGGACGGCGCCCCATGTCGTTGCACATGCGTGCCGCCACTTCGACCATGTCGCCGTTGGACTTCGCCATCTCCCCATTGGGTAGATAGAGATGATCCTCCAGTCCCGTGCGGATGTTGCCTCCAAGGACCAGTCCCGTCCCCAACATGCGCCAATGGCCGTGGCTGATGGCGATCACTTCCCACTCGCTACCTGGCACGGTGATCTTGCTCTGCAGCTGCAGGCTCTCCACCAAAGGCGGGATCCCGCCCAGGACGTTCACGATGAAAGAGTACTGCAGCGGAGGCTTGAGCACGCCCATCTCCACCAACGGCCACACGCCGTGAGTATGCCCGGAGTCGAAACATTCCAACTCTGGCTTCACGCCAGCTTCGTTCATTGCAGAGAGCAGCTTGATGATCTTCTCGTAGGTATTCGGGAACACCATATCGAAGACAAACTCTTTGCGCTTCTTGCTGTACTTCGAATAGTTCATCGTGCCCATGTTCAGGGCGGCAATTTCAGGCTGTGACTCACGGATGTATGTGCACTGCTCGCTGACATCGTCGAGCATCGTGCCCGTGGAGTAGTTCAAGATGATTGGGGAGCGCTTACGCACCTCTTCTTTGATGCGAGCGAAGACCGCGGGCGAAAAGGTGGGCGTACCGTCGTCGTTGCGAGCGTGGATATGCGTCACCGACGCGCCGGCCTCGTAGGCACGGCGGGCTTCTTCACCGATCTCCTCGGGCGTGTAGGGGATACCTGGGCATTGCTTGCGATTGGCCAACACGCCAGTGAGCGCGCAGGTGATCACGCAAACGTCCGGATCTCTCGTTGTCATATGCTCAGACTCCTTCGGTACCACCCGTGGGCAGCTCGTTGACCAACGCTCGCACGCGGCGAGCCAAGCGCGTCAAGATCCGGCGAAGCTCGCGAGCATCACGCTCGCTCAGCTCCGACAACACTCGACGAAAAATCGTGACCGGCTCGATTGAAATCCCGGAAGCCAACCGTCGACCGCGTGCAGTCAGCGCAATGTGCACCACACGTCGGTCCTCTTCCGAACGCTGACGCTCGACCCAACCTTCGCGCTCCATGCGGTCGATGATCCCGGTCACGGTGCTGTTGCGCGCTTTGATCTTCCAGGACAGCTCCGAGAGGCTCAGCTTCCCGACGGGTTCGAGCATCTTGATCACCGCCAACTGCGGTCCGGTCAAACCGTGGCGCCCAGCGAGCCCTTTCGTGATGCGCCGGCTCTCAGTGTAAAGAAATACGATCGCTTCGACGATGGCGTCGAGATCCTCCGGCGCTTCTTGCTGCGAAGCACCGAGGGGCGAAGCGGATGTAGCAGGGCGGGCCATGACGATAATTGTTTCGTGTACGAAGTATTACGCCGTGGTGCCCAGGTCAAATGCACCCGGAGTGAGCAGCAAATTCGGGATTCGCCGTTGGTTTTGGGGCTGCCCCCGCGCTTGGCACGCCCAACACGGCCGCCGTCCTCAGCTTCGCTTCCGGGCGACCCTGGGGAATCCCCGACGGGGGAGACCGGCGCGCCCAAGCCCGGCGCCCCGCGCCGGCCGGGGTTGCGACGGGATGCCGGTTGACGCCGTGGTCATGAGCGGACCTCCTTTCCGAATGACGGTGTTGGAACGAGGCGCTCGCGCCTTGGTGCATGTGACGGGCGGCATGCTCGCCCTGCGGCGCGCTCAGTCTCGCTGGCAGCGGCGTGGCCAGAGTGCACCGGCGTCTACACGCAGATCGCCCCCGACCCAGGCGCGCAACATCCTCTTCATCACCGTTGATCAACAACGCTACGACGCCTTGGGCATCAACGGCGGAACCGTCGCGAAGACACCGGTACTCGACGCCCTCGGGAAGCAGGGAATCGTCTACCGGCGAGCCCACGTGCAGAACGTGGTCTGCATGCCAAGCCGTTCCACGATGTTGACCGGCCAGCATCCCCGCAGCCACGGTGTCATCGCCAACGGGATCCGGCTGCCTGAGAGTGCCCCTAGCGTCGCCGAAGATCTGGCGCTGGCGGGCTACCGCACGGCGCTCATCGGCAAGGCACACTTCGACCCGCATCTGGATCCAACGCTGCGATTCACGGAAAACCATGTCGCGGCCACTGGGCTCTCCGGGCGCTGGCATGGCTTCGAACACTTGGAGCTCGCCACTCATGGTCCCGTGGGCGGCCACCACTACGCGGACTTCATTCGTCGGAAGCACCCGGAGCACGTCAGCGGGTTCTCCTCGGTGCTCACGGGCAAAGGCGGCGGCGACACCGGCGCGCCGGAAGTGGCCCACAACCCCATTCCCCGGGGCCTGTATCACACGGATTGGGTCGCGGATCGCACCCTGGCTTGGCTCAAAGAACGCAGCGTCGACGAGCGCTGGCTGTGTTGGATGAGCTTTCCGGATCCGCATCACCCCTTCGACCCACCCTTCGACGAGGTCAAGCGACGCATCGACTATCGGGATCTGGAGCTACCCCCCGGTCGCCCGGCGCGCCGCGACATCGAATCCTTTCTGGAAACCAAACCCGCCCACTGGAGTTGGTGGTGGCAAGGGCGCTTCTCGAACCCCGAGGGCGGCCCAACCGCGTTTCGCCCTGGCTCCCTCAGCGACGATGCCCTCCGCGAAATGCTCGCGATGATCCACGTCGAGAACGAGTTGCTCGACGAAGCGATCGGTCGCGTGCTGGACTTTCTCGTCGAAGCTGGTGTCGACGACAACACCGACATCTTCTACACCTCGGATCACGGCGACCTGCAAGGAGATCACGGGCTCTTCTTCAAGGGCCCGTATCACGTGACATCGCTGCTGCACATTCCGCTGATGTGGCGCCCCGCTCCCTCCACCGGTATCCCTGCCGCCGATGTGCCGGAGCCGGTCGGTCATGTCGACTTGGCGCCGACCTTCGCGCAAGTGGCCGGGCTCGAGGTTCCGAGCAGCATGCAGGGCAGCCCACTGCCCACCGCGCCGGGCTCCGGTTGCGAGCGCGTGATCACCACGTTCGACAGCCAGTTCGCGCCGGTGGGCATGCATCTGCACACCATTTTCCGCGACGACAAGTTGTGCACGCGCTACCTGCCGTCCACCCGAGGCCTAGGCGGCCAGTTTCCGTTTTATTGGTCGATTTGGGGTCGGGGTTGCGAGATCCCGCGCTACGGCGGTAGCGAAGGCGAGCTGTACGATCTGGCCGCGGATCCTCAGCAGTGGAACAACCGCTTTCACGATCCCGACTCCAAAGGCTTGCGAGACGAGCTACTCGCGGATCTGCGAGAGCACCTGCCACCGGAGCGCACGAGTCCCCTGCCGGTAGCCGCTCCAACCTGAGAGTCGGCTCGCGCCCAACTGGGTCGGTTAGGGACACATCGTTCCGAGGCAGTGTGCCATTTGCCCCAGTTGTGCCATCCCTGCGGCCCGCGCCACGTCCCACAGCGCCGGAAAAACCTCGGACCTTCGCCGCCGCGGTGTTGGCACGCGATTCGCTCTAGTGCGCCGACATGAGACACGCGATCTGGCTTTGCGCCTTGACGGTCGTCGCCTGCGGCGGCTCGGTGAAACAGGACGGCGGGGGCGCCGCGGGCAGCGGCAACGCGGCGGGCAGCGGCAATAGCGCCGGTACCGGAGCCTTTTCTGGAAGCGGCGGAAGTGGCGCGGTCAGCGGCGGCGCGGGCAGCGGCGCAGTTGGCGGCATCGCAGGCAGCGGCGCGGTTGGCGGCATTGCGGGCAGCGGCGCGGTTGGCGGAGTCGCGGGCAGTGGCGCTGTTGGCGGCGTAGCCGGTAGTGGCGCCGTGGGCGGAATCGCGGGCGCCGGTGGCATCGGCCCTTGTTGCACCAGTGATCTCTCCTGCCCGCAGTGGTTTGGGGATTCCGAGGACGAGCCCTACCCCGGCAGCACGGTCTGCGTCGAGGGTAATTGCATTCCAAGCGCACCTCCCGGGCGCTGCTGGCGCGACAGCGACTGCGGCAAGGGTATCAGTTGCAACGGTGCCTTCGTGTGTCCCTGCGGCATGGACTGCTATGCCGCAGATCAGCTCGGTTGGTGCGGCGGGCCGCCGCCACCACCGCCTCCTCCGCCGCCTCCAGGTGGCTGCTGCAAGACCGACTTCGAGTGCGGTGACCTCGTCTACACGCCTTGCGTCAACAACGTCTGCAAGATGCCCGTGCCAGGCAAGTGCTGGAAAGACACCGAGTGCCCCAAGGGTAAGAAGTGCGTAGGAGCATCCGTATGCGGCTGTCTGGCGCTGTGCGCGGCGCCAGACACTCCGGGAACCTGCAAGTAGTGCCTGGACCAAAGACCACCTGCGCGACGCGCTCAGGGTTTCTTCGGTCCGGCGCGCAGGGCTTTGAGTTCGTCTAGGTTGGCCTGCGCTCGCGGATCGTTGGGGTCGATGGCGAGAGCCTTCTTGAAGGCCTTCTCCGCACCAGCGTAGTCCTTCTTGCGCGCCTTGCTGGTGCCCAGGTTGATCCACGCTGAGCCGAGCTTCGGGTCTTTCTTGAGCGCTTTTTCGAACAGCCCGATGGCCTTGTCGAGATCGCCCTTTTGCTGATGGGCGTAACCCAGATTCGACAGAAACGTGGCGCGGTCTGGGGCGAGGCGCACGGCGGCTTCCAAGTGGGGCAGGGCCTTGTCGAATTTCGACAGGCTGAGCAGTGCAGTGCCCAGATCCCCTCGGGCCCTAGCATCTTTGGGTGCTAGCAGCACCGCGCGTTCGTAGGCCCGCACAGCTTCGGTGACTCGGCCGCGCATCATGTAGGCGGTGCCCAGGTTGGTTAGCCGCGCAGGATTGTCCGGATTGAGTTCCGCCGCGCGCCGAAAGCGCTTCAGGGCCGGTTCGGTCTTGCCTGTCGCCAGTTGCGCCACTCCCAAAGCGGAGTGTGCCTCGGGATCGAAGGGCGAGAGCTTCACGCCGAGCTCCAAAGACGACAGCGCCGCTTCTGCGCGGCCGAGGATCAGTTGGATCCTCCCCTTCTCCACATGCAGCGGTCCGTAGTCCGCATTCAGTTTTTCGGCGCGGGCCAAGTCGACAAGCAAGCGCTTCATCTTGGCGTTGTTCGGCGCAGACGCGTAGTCGGTGACCACCCCGGACTTTGCGAGCAACACGCGCACCAATCCAACTCGAGGCGCGGGATCTTTCGGCGCCAAAGCCCGCGCGCGGGTGAACTGCTTTTTCGCCTCTGCCAGCTGATCCGCTTCCAGGGCTTTGTCCCCTTTGAGGAGCGCCTTGTCCGCGGCATCGCCAGTGCCCCGCGCCAGGCCGCCCACGACCGTGCCTGGCTTGGGAGGAGGTGGTTTCGGCGCGGGTACGGCTGGCGCGGTTGTCGTAGCGGTCGGAGCTGGGGGCGGGCACTTGCCGTCCGGCCCAGGCACGCATGGCGGCGGGCCAGTCAGCCCGCCTCCACCGAGTGTTGGGTTCGATGCTGGCGGAGTGTCGTACAGACTGGGTTGCGGGGCTGAGTGAGGTCCGCTGGCAGGCGCGCTCGCCTCCGGGCCCGGCTCTGCACCGCAGGCCAGCACGAAGAGCCAAAGGCTGGGCAACCCCCAGGCCAATTGCACACGGGCCGGATGTCTCATGGCGTCGCGTCGTGAGTAACGCTGTGCTCTTTGCCGTCATAGCGCAGCAGCGCTGGCTTTTCGTCGACCACCGTGGACAGCACCACGGGCCGTTTCCAGACCCGCACCAAGGCTTTGAGGGTCTCTTGGGCGTAGTCCGCCCGCAGGTCGACGCCGCGATGTTTGTGAGTCAGCAGCAGCTCGCCTCGATTTTCGAAGTTGGCGTTCTCGACCATGATCACCGGGTTACCGAAATTCGTCAGCTGAAACAGGAGCTTCTCTTTCACCTCCTGAAACTGCCGGCTCTCGATCTCGAAACGCTCATTCCGATTGGACCAGCCGTAGGTGAACATGCTGCTCTGGCGAGCAAAATCTTCAGTCAGGAATTCATCGATGAACGTGACGTCCGTGTACAGGGAGCGCACTTCGAAGATCTTCTCCTTACCCAGCCCCAAACGCAGATCCCAGTTCCGCTTCTGGTCCAGGTCGTCGCATTCCTCCCACTCGCGGCCGAACTGCCCCTTGTCCCAGCGCTCTTCGATGTTCCGGAAGAGCTCGACGCCTAGCTTGTAGGGATTGAGGCGCCCCCCGGAGGTGCTCATCACGCCGGCGTTGTTCTCGGCGTAGTCGATGATGTCCGTGGTATCCGCAATTCGTTGGGTCATCAGCCGGGAGTGCCAAAAGCTGGCCCAGCCTTCGTTCATGATCTTGGTCTGCATCTGAGGCGCGAAGTAGTAGGCCTCCTCGCGGCACACTCCGAGGATCAGCCGCTCCCAGCGCTCCAGGGGAGCGTTCTCCAGCAAGAACATCAGCACGTCCTGCACGGGCTCCGCGGGGAAGTTCTTTTGCTGCTCGCGCGCCTCGAGGATTTGTTTCTTCTGCTCGTCCAAGAACTCCTGCGGATTGATGAAATCCTCCATGTAGTCCTTGGCACGCAGCCGCGGCACGCTGATTTCACTGGGCTCCTCATCCACCACGGCGTCCCGGGAACGCACCATGAAGCGCGAGTAGGGGTCGATCAGGTTTTCCAAGGACAAGCAAACATCGATGAACTCTTCCGCATTCGCAATGCCGTGCCGATCGACGATGCGGCGGATCGCGGAACCGTGGTTGGCCATCTTGTCGACCCACTTGCGGTTGGGCCGGTACTGCTCCGCAGGCCGCGCAACCGGATCCACCACGTTGCCACTGGCGTCCAAGTCCGTGGCACGAAACGCAAAGTTGTTCTTGAAGAAGTCTACGTGCCCGTACACGTGGCACATCACCAACTTCTGATCCGTGAAGCTATTGCCTTCGAGCAGGTAGGCAAAGGACGGATTGTTGTTGATGACCATCTCGTAGATCTTGGAGAGGCCGTATTCGTAGCTCTTGCTGAGGCGTTCGTATTCCATACCGAAGCGCCAATGCGGATAGCGATTGGGAAAGCCGCCGTAGGCGGCGACCTCGTTCATTTGATCGTAGGTCAGCATCTCGAAGATGGTCGGAAAGAAATCCAACCCGCTGTCCGCGGCGATCTTTTCGATGCGCTCTTGCTCGACTCGCAAGTAGCGCGGCAGCGAAGTCTTGATGGCAAACTGGGGCATCGCGCTCAGTGCTCCACTTTCTTGGTAAACATCGCGGTGAACTCGGGAACCCTCGGGCTACCAGCCTGGCGCACCCACTTGCCCTTTCCTTCACCGAAGAAGAAGCTGCATTGCTCGACGGCCGCGTCCAGACTGCTGAAGACGTAATCCGTTTCCAGAACGCGTCGGGTGAATCCCCGAGCGGTGAGCATGTCGTAGTAGCTGGCCAGTGAAGGGTTGGGCGGCCCCGCCTCCGTGACGGCGGTGCCATAGGTCTCGATGATGACCGCGTCGCCGCCCGCGCGGACGACGCGCTCCATCTCTCCCACCGCCGCTGCTATCTGGCCGAGGGCATCCTCAGAAAACCAGTGGCAGAAGTGACCGAAGGCCCAACCTGCAATCGCGAGATCGAAGCGGCGCTCGAAGGGCAGCTTGCGTGCGTCGCCGACGACGACGGTCGCGCGATCCCCCAGACGTTGTCGCGCAACCTCCAGCATCGCCGGAGCCTGGTCCAGAGCCGTCACCCGGCCGCCTGCGTCCAGTAGCCAATCCGTGAGGCGACCCGTACCGGCGCCGACGTCCAAGACGTCACTGCCAGCTCCAACCAAGGCTTGAACTGCGGCGCGTAGCCGGCCATCCGCATCTTCGACTTGCACCAGGGCGGCGTAGCGCTCGGCGTGCTGGTCGTAGATGAGGCGCTGCTCTTCAGAGGCGTCCGCGCTCACTTGCCCTTCCCTAGGAAGTCTTTGATGCTGCCCACGATGGCGTCACGGTCACGTATCTCGCTGGTGATCACACGTTCATCGGCCCCGAAGTGCTCTTTCAGATCTTTGATGAACTGACCCGAGCCGTAGGGGCTTTCCACTTGCCCATAGGAAAAGACGTTCACCTTCTGCAGCATGTCGCCCTTGAGCAACTCGATGCAGGTCAGCGTGTCGTCCATGCTCCAATTGTCCCCGTCGGAAAAGTGGAATGGGTAGATATTCCACTCGTCGGGTGGGTAGTGCTGACTGATCAGATCCGCGCACAGCTTGTACGCGCTCGATATCATCGTGCCGCCCGATTCCCGAGTGCTGAAGAAAGTCTCCCGATCCACTTCCCGCGCCACGGCGTCGTGGATGATGTAGCGGCTCTCGAGCCCTTTGTATTGACGCTGCAGCCAGGTATCGATCCAGAAACTCTCGATTCGGACGATTTCCTTCTGCTCGTCCCCCATGGATCCGGACACATCCATCATGTAGATGATCACGGCGTTCGCGACGGGCTCCTGATCTTCTTTCCAAGAGCGGTAGCGCCGGTCTTCGGGGTGGGGGACGACCAAAGGCAGCGCCGGGTTGTAGATCCCGCTGGCTATGGAGCGCTTGAGTGCTTCGCGGTAGGTCCGCCGGAAGTGGCGTAGGGATTCCGGACCGACTCGTCGTATGCCCGTGTAGCGATCTTTGGCACTGATGATTCGGCTCTTGCCACGGTTCTCGATGGCAGGAAGCTCGAGTTCCTCACCCAAGATGTCCGCCAGCTCGTCAAGGGTCACGTCGACTTCGAGCACGTGCTGCCCGGCATCTTTGCCCGCTTGCCCCTGGCCATCGCCTTCCTGCTCTTCGCCGCCAATGGGATCGCCAGGCTCGCCATCGCCTTGGCCAACCCCACCCTGCTGTTTCTCGCCGAAGGTGAAACGCGGAATGTCGATTTGCGGGATCGGAATGCTGACCACGTCCTTGCCCTTGCGCCCCAGCATTTCTCCCTGGGAAATGTACTTGCGCAGGTTCTTTCGGATCTTGCCGCGCACGATATTGCGAAAGCGCGAGTGGTCCTGGTCGATCTTCAAGCTCATCCGATGCGGCTCATTGTTTCACATCGTGGGCGTGCTTTCGAGCACGGCTTTTTTCCCGCTGGCCGCGTCCCATTGTACCCAGGTGTCAACGGGCATCCGAAACGGCGTCTAAGTGGGCGGCATGGCGGAGGTGCCCATATTTGCGCGTGAGTGATGCCCGGATTTACGCCGTCGGATAGAGCGCGTGAAATTGGGCCCGGTCGGGTGGGCGCTTGGATGATCTCGATGCCCAGATAGATGAAAGGCCCGGGGCGCAACCCGAGCCTTTCCAACCGCGATCAGTTGTGGCGCAAGCATCGCTGATAGCGGCGTACGGATCCAGAAAACTGCTGGGCGGAGTCCGCGATCAGCGATTCGTTCCGGCTTTTCAACTGTCAGCGGTGCCACGGCCAGGTGAAGCTTTGCCAACGTTGCGACCGAGGGCAGCTGTATTGCAGCAGTGACTGCGCTTCAATAAGTCGCAGCCAAAGCGTGCGAGAGGCGGGGGCTCGGTACCAGCGCACGCGCCGTGGAGCGCGGCTTCACGCAGAGCGACAAGCCCGTCACCGGGCGCGGCGGCGAGAAAAAGTGACGCATCACCCCTCGTCATTAGACGCCAGCGGGCGCAGCAGTGGACCCGAGAGTGAGGCGGCACGGCACGCCGTCCTCGAGGCTAACCCCAATGATGCGTCTGACAGCCCAGCTTCAGGTTTCGAAAACGGAGATGCAGCTTCTGGTGACGTCTCCGGAACAAGGGGATGTGCTGAAAGCGAGGCTGTCGCTGCGACCGTCTCACCCTCGCGCTCTTCTGACATTGCTCGAAGGGCTCGCGCTGTGGAGCGGGGCGAAGCTCTGCGTTGCGATTACTGCGGAGCAGAACTGCCCAAGTTGGCTCGACTCGGGGCTGTTTGGCGACGAGCTATGGCCCGGGGAAAGCCAACTCGTGCAGTACGAGGTCGCCGGCCGCGCCCGCCCAAAGCGCCTACGAGGCGTGGGTGACTTTCGTCGCATGCGTGGACGAGGTGCGCGGTGATCAGCAAGGAGCGCAGAGCCGAAATCCTCCGGCTGTACCACGCGGAGAAGTGGAAGATCGGGACGATTGCCCAGCAGCTTGGCATCCACCACGGCACGGTGCGGCGTGTCCTGCGAGACGCCGGGGTCGACACGGTGTCCCGGAGTCTGCGTCCGTCAATTACCGATCCCTACGTCCCACTGATCATCGAGACGCTGGCGCAGTACCCGAAGCTGCCGGCGATCCGCGTTTACGCGATGGCGAAAGAGCGGGGCTACCAGGGCGGCTCAGATCATTTTCGCCGCATCGTCGCTCGACACAGACCGCGACCAACAGCGGAAGCGTACATGCGTTTGCGCACGCTGCCTGGCGAACAGGGCCAAGTGGATTGGGCGCATTTCGGGACTCTTTCAGTTGGGCGAGCGAGCCGGCAGCTGATGGCATTTGTGATGGTGCTCAGCTGGTCGCGGATGGTGTTTCTACGCTTCTACCTGAACGCCAACATGTCGAGTTTTCTTCACGGGCATGTGTCTGCGTTTGATTTCTGGGCAGGCGTTCCACGGGTCCTGCTGTACGACAATCTCAAGAGTGCGGTGCTGGAGCGCAAGGGCGATGCGATCCGTTTTCACCCCACGCTGCTGGAGTTAGCTGGCCACTATCGCTACGAGCCACGCCCAGTCGCGGTGGCACGCGGCAATGAGAAGGGCCGCGTCGAGCGCGCGATCCGCTACATCAGATCCAGCTTCTTCGCCGCACGCGAGTATCGCGATCTCGACGATCTGAATGAGCAAGCACTCGACTGGTGCCTGGGCACTGCGGCGGAGCGTCGTTGTCCCGAGGATGAGACCCTGAACGTCTCGGAGGCCTTCGCCGAAGAGAAGCCGCGTCTGTTGGAGCTACCGAGCAATCCATTTTTGACCGACGAGCGCATCGAGGTTGCCGTGGGCAAGACGCCCTACGTGCGTTTCGACCTGAACGACTACTCCATTCCGGCAACGCATACACGCAGGAGCCTCACCGTGGTGGCAAGCATGACGACCGTGCGTGTCCTCGACGGTGAAGACACCATCGCGGAGCACGCCCGGTGCTGGGATCGCCGTCAGGCGATCGAGGAGCCGGCACACATTGCGGCGCTTGCAGAGTGGAAACGGCAAGCCCACGCGCATCGCGGCCTTGATCGCTTGCATCACGCGGCGCCATCTTCCCGAAAGCTTTTCAAAGTGCTGGCCGAGCAGGGCAAGAACTTGGGCGGCGCGACGATTGCGATGCTCAAGCAGCTGGACCGAGTTGGGGCCGCGGAGCTGGAAGCTGCGCTGGCCGAGGTTGTGCAACTCGGCACACCACACCTTGCGGCTGTGCACCACGTCCTGGAGCGACGCCGCTACGAGCGCGGCACCCCTCCACCCGTGGGGCGACATCTTCCCGACGACGACCGCGTGCAAGGCCCGGTCGTCACCCCGCATTCACTCAGCGACTACGACGGTATTGGGAGAGACGATGATGACAACGACGACGAGCGATCAGGCTGACAAGGATCTGCGAGAGCGTGCGCACCGCCTGGGGTTGCACGGTCTTCTGGCCAACTGGGACGACGTGGTGAGCGCAGATTGGCTTGGTCCGTTGCTCGCCTACGAGGAAGCCGAACGCACCCGGCGCAGTCTGGAGCGTCGCATCAAAAATGCCCGGCTGGGTCGATTCAAGCCGCTCACCGACTTCGATTGGAAGTGGCCGAAGAAGATCGACAAGAGCTCCGTCGACGAGCTCTTTCGCCTCAACCTATTCGCCGAAGGCGCCAATGCCGTGTTGCTTGGGCCCAACGGCGTCGGCAAGACGATGTTGCTCAAAAATCTCGCACATCACTGCGTGATGCGCGGCTATACGGTGCGTTTCACCACAGCCAGCGCCATGCTCAACGAACTTGCGGGTCAAGACAGCAGCGCCGCCCTCAGCCGTCGCCTGCGCCAATACACCCACCCGCAGCTCCTGTGCGTCGACGAGGTCGGTTACCTTTCCTACGACAGCCGCTATGCCGATCTGCTCTTCGAGGTCGTCACCAGACGCTACGAGGCGCTCAAGCCCGTGGTGCTGACCACGAACAAGCCCTTCAGCGAGTGGCCCGACGTCTTTCCCCACGCCGCCTGCGTCGTCACCTTGGTCGATCGCCTCATCCACCGCTGCGAAGTCATCCACATCCAGGGCCAGAGTTACCGCGCAAAGGAAGCCAAAGAACGCGCCGCCTCCAAAAAGGCGAACAAGCCCACTTAGACGCGCCCATCTATGCGCCCTTTTTCATGACCGCTAACACCCAGGCAGCGCGAGAGTGCGGGGCAGCGGTCACCGGCCTGAAGCTGGCGCAAGGAGCCGCCCCCTCACACTCCTTGCACGGCCTGATCTCGGCAATCGGCGCCACCCACGGACCGTCACAGCGACGCGCGACATGACGCATCTCCCATCTCGTATTGCGCTCGAGCAGGCGCTCTTCCACTCTAGCAGCACACATGCGCGTATGGATCCGTCTCTGCATTCTGCTTGGACCTGCAGCCCTCATCGCAGCCGGGTGCTCAGGCAGTACGGACAGCGACGATAGCAGCCGCCAGCCCGACGCCGGCATGGACGCTGACGCGACTGCGGACTCACACAGCTGTATCCCCAACACTGGCGGATGCGTTACGTACTCGGAGTGTTGTTCCGCCGTCTGCAGCCAGGGCCAATGCCAGGCGAACGCGTCCGACGCACTCCCGCCAGATGCCGCTCCCCTGGACTCATCCCTGCCCGATGCCCCGGTGTGGGACGCACCCGTCCATGATGCCCCGGTGTACGACGCCCCGTTGTGGGACGCCCCGCCATTGGATGCTCCAGTTTGGGATGCGCCGGTGCACGACGCTCCCATATGGGATGCACCCGTGTGGGACGCGCCGCCATTGGATGCTCCAGTTTGGGACGCGCCGCCCTGGGATGCGCCGGCGTACGACGCCCCCGTGTGGGATGCTCCACCGGTCCCCGACGCCGTGACGTGCGTCAAAAGTGGCGGCTACTGCGCTGACGTGCTTCCTTGCTGCAGCGGTAGTTGCGAATGGGGGTACTGCGAGTGCAGGAAGGCCGGAGCATCGTGCAGTGAGAACACGGAGTGCTGTTCATCACAGTGCCTCGCCGGAACCTGCACGTCGGAGGCGGGCGCCTGCAACCTCGCCAACCAACCCTGTATCACTTGGCAGGACTGTTGCTCCAAGACCTGCAAAGCGGGCGCCTGCGTCGGCTCGACCCCACCCTGCAAACCCGTCGGGGGCCCCTGCTCGAGCTGGAAGGACTGTTGCTCCCAGAGTTGCGGGTCCGGCAGTTGTGCGCCTGCTGCGCCGTAGACTCAACGACCGCGCGTCGCCAGATGCGCTGGCATGCTATCCTCACGAGACCGATTGACGGGTGGTGGCAAGGCCCACCAGCCTTGAGCTGGTGACGCGCACGCTTCTCTCGGTATTTGGCCTCTTAGCCGCGCCCGCGTGCCAGTCAACTGACGACACGGGCCCGACCGGCAGCTCGGGAACCGCCGGAACTGGCGCGAGTTCGGGAACCGCCGGAACTGGCGCGAGCTCCGGCACCGGCGACGCGCGGAGTGACGGCGTGCCGACCGGAGGGGGTGCACGAACTCGGGAGGACAGTGCCGCTGCGCGAAAAAGTGTGGCCCTGGCTTCCGCTCGGAACCGGTGTACAACGACTGCCCGTGGGACTCCGGAGCTTGTCTTTGCTGCGTCCCAGACTCACCGGATGCCGGTTGCACTGGAAGCTTCTCGTGCGTCTGCGGAACACCCATCTGCGGTGACAGTGGCTGGGAGTGCGAAGACGATTGCGACGGCGGAGCCTGAGATCGCCGGCCAGCGAGGCAGCGACAACCACGAGTCGGGTAGCCGGTGACGCACGCGATCCGTTTCCTTCGCGAGCGATGCAAAGCGCCGCGACGTTGGGTTGCGGAAAAACGCGCCGGCGATGGGTGTCTTGCCGACTGATAGGGCTTCGGTGCGGGCGGGCCTTTGGAGGCCCGCCACCTCCGCACCTCCGCCGGGGCGCCGGCGCCACGGGTGTCAGCGTGTTCTCAGGAAGGAAGGGTGTTGCGCGAGTACATCGACGTTGCGATTCACCTTCGCTAGTGGAGGTTGGGCAGCAATGCGAGAGCGCGGAGCGCGCGGCGCATTGGCCTCGGGCATTGTCTTGCGCTCAGGTTGCGCACCGATTCGCATCGCTGCTTCCACAACTCGACCCACAAGTTTTTCTTACGAATCTTGTTGACAGGTTTCCAAGCGCACGTGCGCGCGACACGCAAGCCTAGCGATTTGTGCGCGCGTGCCGCGCCTGTGTGACACGTCTGCGCGGTTTTGGTCGCGAGACGGCGCGCGCGTCGATCGGGGTCGCGATCGTCACGCAGCGTGTCCGCTGAGAAGCCAAATAAACGCGTGTTAGGCAAGTAGGCATGAAACTCACCACGCCACGAATCGAAAAGCGAATGGAGCATCTCTCGGACGATGAAGTCCTGGCGAACCTGGGCAGCGTGATTGGCTCCCGGCGTAAGATCACGGCACAGCTCGTGGCGTACCTCGGTGAGGTCGAAGCACGGCGCTTGGAGCGGAGGGAGGCATGCTCCTCCATGTACGAGTTCTGTTGCCGCAAGCTGAAGCTCAGCGAGGGCAGCGCTCACCGACACCTGGCAGCGGCTCGGATCGCGTGGAGCTACCCCGCGGTCCTGGACCTGCTGCGAGAGGGGCGGATCCACGTAACGGCGCTCAGCATGCTGCAGAAGTACTTTGATGAAGAAAACCACGCCGAGTTGCTCGCGGAGGCCTGCGACAAAAGCAAAGCCGAGGTCGAGTTGCTGATCCGCTCGCGGTTTCCGAAGAAAGACGTGGCAGACTCGATGCGCCCGCTGCCAGTCCAGGCACGTCTCGGAGGTGATGCCGCCGCTGAAGGCCAGTCCGTTGGCGCAGCTGCCAGCCAATCCGTTGCGGCAAACTCGGGGCCGCCGACGGTTGAGCTCCATGAGCCCAGGTCCCGCATGTCACCGCTTTCCGCGGAGCGGTTTCACATCCAGTTTTCGGCCGGAGCTGCCGTCAAAGACAAGCTCGAGCGCGCGCTCGATCTGATGAGTCATTCGAATCCGAAGCGAGACTTGGCGACGGTCATCGAGCGCGGGCTCGACTTGGTGCTGGCAGAACTGGAAAAGAAGAAGCTCGGCAAGACAGACAAACCGCGGCGCTCTCGCGGCACCAAGCACGGCGACTTCTCCCGCGAGGCCCGCAGGGAGATCTACCAGCGCGATGGCGAGCAGTGCACGTACGTGTCGCCGAGCGGTGAGCGCTGCCAAGCACGCGCGTTTGTACAACTTGACCACGAAGACCCGCGCGCCTTGGGGGGCGCCGGCACGACTTGCAACGGACGTCTGCTGTGCCACGCGCACAACTCGTTCGAGGCCGAGAAGGTGTTCGGGCGGCACTACATCGAGAGTAGAATTCGCCTTCGCCAGCAGAGGTTGGACTGCGAGTCGCGGCGAGGGCATGGACAGAGCAGCGTCTTCCAGGCGGGCAGCGGGGTCACGCCGCAGCCATCCGAAGAGAGCAGCGTCCGGGAGGCTGTCGAACTGCATTCCATGGGCGGCGCGACTCTCCTTCACCAGCAGAGGTTGGACTGCGAATCGCGGCGCGCCCTTGCACAGTCCAACGCTGAACCTCCCACGACACCCAGCCCGCCAAGCTGCCGGCAAAGTGACGCCAACGAAACTCCGGCAACCAACCAGCTGACCCCCGACGAACCCACGCAACCCGGCGCACCTAGCTGCCGAGCGGGCGACGCTACTGAACTCCGTGTGAGTGAATCGCTCGGTTCCTTCCAGCCTGCGGCGAGTCAAGCTGCCAACATGGAGGGCGAGGCCGTGGAAGGAGGGAAACTGCGCGACCAAGCCTCCGCGGACTCGGCGAACGTCGAATCCAAGCTTCTGAGCGCCCTGACGCACATGGGCTTTCGGCGCGGAGAGTCGAAGAAGGCCGTAGCTGCGCTGGCGTGTCGGGGTGACACCTGCGGCGAGCCCGCTGAGCCCCTGGCTGCCCTCTTGCGGCAGGCGCTCACAATTCTAGTCCCGTAGCGAGTTTCTGCAGTGTGACTGGCGCGTGTCGAGTCTCTGCCGCAAGTCCACAGCCTGCGGTCAGCTAGCCACTTCAGCTGCTCGCTGCACCGGCTGTCGCCGAGCTGCGCCCCTCCAAACTCACCGGCAATCTGCTTCGCCAGCCACTCTGCTGTTTGCATTTCGCCTCTAGATCACACACATCCGCCGCGGGCAACGAGCTGCGTATGATCATGACCCCTTCGGGTATCGACGCATTCGGCATCGCGAAGCGCGTCACAAGCGCACCGAATCAACCGACCAAGGCGAGGCGGATGGCGTGGGATGGCGGGTCGTTTTGTACGGCCTACAACTTCAGCCCAGCGGCGCGTCCGCAGATGAAACCGGATAGGTTGTTGCCGGATTGTCCCAGCTCGATCACGCAGTCGACGGCGGAGTAGGCGATGGGTGGATCGTAGATGGTCCCCTCCAGGGTCATGCTGTCGCTCTTCATGACCAGGCCGGTCGTCGCCGTTGGTTGCACCGCGAGAATGCCCTTCTGAGTCATGCTGCCGTTGATGGTCACGTCGTAGTTTTCACCGGGGTCGTCATCCCGAGCCAGTCGGTGACAGTCCGAAAACTCGTATGTGAGATCCAGCTCCGATGCGCCCTGCACCGCGTTTGAGGTCGCAGTGCCAAACACACGCGCGGACCCGCCCTGAGGGCAGTCGGTGGTTTCGTCCTGGGCCCCGACGGGTTTGCCTTGCAGGGTCAGGTTGAAGATCAGCTTGGTGGTGGCGCGAAGCGCCCGCATGGCGTTGGCGTCCTGACACTCCATGTCGCAAGGCGGGGCGGGATCCGCCTCTCCGGGGTCGCCACAGGCGGTAGCCAGCAGCAGCGCGAACAGCAGTGCGGGGCGGGTCGAGACCGTCAACAGTTGCGCGATCATGCTCAGAAGCCTCCTTCTACACCCAAGCTGGGGATGGTGATGGGACCGATTTCTTCTGCTTCGCAACCCTGCAGCGTACATGTGCTCGTCACGGCTTCCTTGGACAAGGTTGCGTTCATCCATTCGGCGACGCCAGAAATCCAAACCGTGTCCGTTAATTGCCAGCGTTTTTCCAAGCGCAGATCCGCACGCAGGAAGGGAGGCAGCCGAGTCGACTCGGGGTCATTTGGATCCGGCACCTTGGGCAGGCCCGTGTAGAAAATGAAGCGAGTCCCCGCTCGCCAGCGGTTGCCCAGGTCATAGGCGGCAGCGGCGTTGAAGACGTGAGTGCGATCGAAGGATGCGACGTAGCGCCGCCGCCCGAAGCTGCGCGTCGAGCGCGACAAAGTGTAGGAAACGAAGCCACCGAACTTCTTGGTGAGCTTGCGCTTTAGATACAACTCGAGGCCGTAGGCTGCACCGAGGGTGCGCACTTCCAAGGCGCTGGCGAAGGATCGTCCTCCGCGACTGTCCGCGGCGTCCCCGAAGCCACCACTTCGATCCGGACCGATCGTGCCCGGGACGAAGCGGGGGATGCCACATAAGGGAGGATCGTCGGGAGTGACACCGTAATCTCCGCCCAAACTATCGTCGGGATACGCCCCCGGCGCGCAACCCCGTGGCAGAGCGGGATTGACCCCCAGAGGATCACTCATGTTGAAGAAGGAGTTCTGAAACACCGTCGCCGTGAACAAGGTGGACTCCCCCAGGTCGAATTCGACCCCGAGGCTTTCCTGAATAGCTCGTTGCAGCCCCCCACGGAGCCCGCCGGGTTGGAAGCCAGGCACCGGCACCACGAAGGCCGGGGGCTGGTGCGCGATCCCGAGCGCCGTCAGCAGGTGCACTCGCTCCGTAACGCGCGCCCGAGTTGCCAGGCGCGGGTCAATGCCGACCGCCGTCGCGCCTTCGGAACCGTACAGGTCGATGCGCAGCCCCGGCGTGACCTCGAAGCCGCTGTCGATGGACAGGACCGTGTCACCGCGAACGCCAAGGGCGATGTCGGTGCGCGACGGGAAGTCTCGAGCAGCACGTTGCGCTGCTGGCGAAAGGGCCTCGGAGCCCAGATCGATATCGTAGGTTTCGAGGTGCAAGTCGGTGCCGGCACGAAGCAGCACCTGTTCGTCGAGTCGATGGGTCAGCTCTGTGCGAGCGCCCGCCAAACGACTGACCACGGCGCGGTCTTGCTGCACCGTGGATCGATCAACACCCAGAGTGAATGCCGTGCGCATGTTGCCACTGCCGGAAAAGCGCCGGTCGTAGCGCAGGTCCACGCGGTGAAATTCGGTACCAAATAGCGTCAGGGTCTCGTCCTGGGTGCGCTGACCCAAGAAGTCGAAGGCTCCGAATGAAAACACGCCCAGGCGGTCCTTCGGCGTCACGTCGTAGCTGGCGCGGACCTGATAGTCCCAGTATTCCAACTGAGTCTCCGGCGACAAAATCGACAACAGTTACGCAGCGTAGGAATAGCGGCCTCCGACCAGGGCGATGCCGCGTCCATCCGCGAAGGGCGCTTCCACCATCGCGCCGGCATCAAATAGGCGCAGGTTGTACTCGCCCCGCCAGCGTGGCACGGGCTCTGTGGTTTCCCCTGCCACGATGCCTCCGGCGAAGCGGCCGAAACGCGCGGGATATCCACCTGGATACAGGTCGACGCGATCGACGATGCCCGGGTGCACCACGGAAGGCCCAATGCCCACGTGAAACAGGAGCGGCACTCGAATGCCGTCCAAGAAGTAACCCACGTTGCCAGGCGGTGCGCCACGAATGAAGAAGAAGGGCAAGCCAGAGACGATGGGCGTAACTCCGGGCATCGCTTCGATGGCGCGAAAAGGATCTCCGAAGGTGCCAGGGATCTGTCGTACTTCGGCGCGGGAAAAGGTCACGCTGCGCCCCGGCTCACCGCGCTCGCCGGTGACGGTGACTTCGAATACCTTCGGCACCGGCGGCGCGGGGGGCGTTTCCGGCGTGCTCGGCTCCGTAGGCGCCTCCTCCGTCGAGGTCGGTTCTGGTGGTGGGTCTTCCAAGGTTTGTGGCTCCTTGAAAACGAGCTCCACCTTGATCTTGGCGGAGATGAAAGTGCCGTTGCGGGTTGCAGGCTTGAACAACCAGCCGCGTACTGCTTCCACCGCCACGGTCGAGAAGGGTTCGTTGTCGGTGTCTGCTGTCGCCTCAGTGACCACGCCCGTCGCGTCGACCACGAGGGTCACGACGACGCGAGCGTCACCCGCGCCGTCTTCCGGATAAGGCACGTCGGGCGAGCTGAGCAGCTTCGGCGCGACGATGACTGGCGCCGCTGGAGCTGGTGGCGGCGCCTCGGCTGGCGCGGGCTGCGCCAACAGCTGCGGCACGACGGATTGTGCCGCCGCCAGCGCCAGCGAGGCCGCCACCCAGGCTCTGCCGCTAGCGAGCATGAAGAACTCAGTGGTTCAGGAATCCGCAGCGTCCACCTCTTTTTTAGTTGACACTTCGTCAGGTAATGATTAATTGACAGTTAGTCAGCTAATGGCCCGCCCGCCTGAACCAGAAAAACGCCAAGAAATGGCTCGTGACGCCGTCGCCGTCCTGGCGAAGCTCGGCATGGGCACGCCCATGAAACGGCTAGCAGACGAGCTCGGGATCAAGCGCCCGACCCTGCATTACCACTTCCCGACCCGCGGCCACATCGTCGAGACGGCGCTGGAAGAGCTGCTGACGGAGCAGGCCGTGTACGTGATGGAGCGGGTCAATCAGCACGAGCACCCCATCGATCGCCTGTTTGCTCAGATTTGCGCGGTGCACGCTTTTCACCACGGCCGAGAAGAGCGCATCGTCTTCTTGAGTCAGGCCATCGCAGCCAGCGGTGAGCGCATGAAAGAGATCATCGACGTGGGCAACCGCGTCTTCGAATCCCAACGCCGAGCCGCGGTCGAGCTGCTCAAAGCGGGCATCGCGGACGGCCGCGTTGCTCCCTGTGATCCCGAGGCCGTCGTCAGCGTCATTCGCGCACTCACAGATGGTCTGATGGTGCAGCGGGTGATGATCGACGTGGACCTGGCACCCGTACACGACTTCTTGTGGACCAACATCCTGCGTCCGCTCAAACAAACTCCGGAGAAGCAATCATGAACGAGTCATTTCCTCAGGCTGGCAAGAGCCGCGACGACGTGCTTTCTGCCCTCAAGCAAACTCGAACTCGTGACCTGAAAAGCGATGGCCGCGCCTTTGCATTCGTCTACGACCCAGGCGAGGAGGCTCGGGAAGTGGCGCGTCAGGCCTTTGCCGCCTGCATGCCGATCAACGGCCTGGACCCCACCGTCTACCCGTCGGCTCGGGAGCTGGAGAACGGCGTCGTCAAAGCATGCTTGGAGCTGATGCGCGCTCCCGAAGGCGCCGTGGGCACCGCCACGGCCGGGGGCACTGAAAGCGTCATGCTGGCGGTGAAAACCGCCCGGGACTTCGCTCGCAAGAAGCGCCCTGAACTCGAGACTCCAAAGATGCTGCTGCCAATCACCGCCCACGCCTGCTTCCACAAGGCAGCGCACTACTTCGGAGTGGAGGTGGTCAATGTCGACGTCGACCCGGACACGTTCCGGGCCGACATCGAAGACGCCAAGGCCAAGATGAGCGATGACGTGATTCTGGTCGTTGGTTCGGCCCCCAGCTACGCCCACGGTGTCATCGATGACATCCGCGGCCTTGCCGCGCTGGCCAAGGAGAACGACACGCTGATGCATGTAGATGCCTGCGTCGGTGGTTGCGTCCTGCCCTTCTTGCGTCAGGCGGGCGTGGATGGCCCCGACTTCGATTTTGGTGTCGAGGGTGTGACGAGCATCTCCATGGACCTGCACAAGTACGGATTCGCCCCGAAGGGGATCTCGATCCTGCTGCAACGACGGCGAGAGCTGCGGGACGCCCAGTACTACACCTGCGCGACCTGGACCGGCTATTCGATCATCAACTCCACGACCCTGGGCAGCAAGAGTGCAGCCGCCATGGGCGCCGCCTTTGCGCTGATTCAGTACCTGGGCCAAGAGGGCTATCGAGAACGGTCGATGCGGATGTGGGATGCAACCAAGGAACTGGTCCAGGTCGTAGACGACACGGCGGATCTGGAAATGGTGGGGCGTCCGGACATGAACCTGTTCGCCTTCAAGACCCTGGAGGGGGATCTCTTCGAACTGGCAGATCGCCTGACCGCGAAGGGGTGGCATGTCCAACCGACTTATGAATTCGGTCCCTCCCCTGCCCACATCCACCTGACCCTCGACCCTGAAAACGCCCGGCGCGTCGCGGACTTCGGCAAGGACTTGGTCGCCTGCAGCCAAGACCTGCCCAAGACGCAGACGGCACCGGAGGGCGTGGTCACCTTCTTGAGCAACTTGGCGGAGAGCACCGAGGGTGCGGATACCCAGGCCATCGTTGCGGAGATGGGCTTGGGCTCAGGCACCCTGCCAAGCGAAGCCGCGCCCTTGCACCGCATCATGAACGCCATGACCCCCGCCGCCCGCGAAAAGCTCTTGGTCCTCTTCATCGGGGAGTTGTTCTCATGATCGGCCAGGCCCTTCGCTTCGCCCAAGACGTCGCCCGAGCGCGCGCCGGCGCGGGCGGCAAGAAGCCCCTGCGCATCGCGTACGGTCGGATCTTCCACGAAGCCTGCGCGGACTCGCCCCTGCTCACCAGCAAGGACAACTTTTTGCGAATGCACGCTCTGCAGGGCGAGGAGCTATCCCGCGCGACCTCCCTGCGGGGCTCGGAGCTCGAAGGCTACCTGCCCCACGCGGAGCTCACGGGCTTCGTGCAGGCGGCTCGGGTGCAAGGCAATGTCGAGACGGTCCCCCTTGCCTCCTACATGGCGGTCCCCAGTGGCCCGCTGACTGAAGAATGCTTCGCCTGGCTGCTGGATGGGCTCTTGGAGCGGTTGGCCAGCGCTGGCCCCTTGGACGGCGTGTATCTAGCTCTGCATGGCAGTATGGAGGTGCGCGGACTCACGGAAGCCCCGGAGGCGATCATCCTGCGCCGCGTGCGAGAGCTTCTGGGCTCGGAGGCGCAGATTGCCGTCAGCTACGATCTCCACGCCAACTTGAGCCGCGGTCTGATTGACCCCGTCGACGTGATGATCGCGTACCGCACCAATCCCCATTGGGACCTAGCGCCTACGGGGTATCGCGCCGGCAGCCGCCTGATCCGAAGCCTGCGTGGTGAAATCACACCGGTACACGCTTGGCGCAAACTGCCCATGGTGCTCGGTGGCGGCACGACCATCGACTTCTTGTCACCCATGCGTGGCGTGTTTCGCTACATGAAGAAGCTCGAACGGCGCCCGGGCGTCGTGTCAGCAAGTCTGTTCATGGTCCACCCCTTCACATCCGCCGACAACCTGGGATGGGCCGTGCACGTATGCACAGACGGTGACCAAGAGCTTGCCGATCGCCTGGTGGAAGAGCTGGCGGAACGCGCCTGGGCGGAAAAGGACGTTGACCTGCCGCCCATGCGCAGCATTGAAAGCGCGCTGGACGATGCGGCGCGAGGGCGCGGCAGACGGATCGGCCCGGTCACTCTGGTGGACGTCGACGACATCGTCGGTGCGGGCGCCCCGGGCGGCAATACACGCTTCGTGCAGTCCTTGGCCAAGAACGACCGGGGCTTGAAGAGCTTGGTGCCTGTGCACGATCCGGCCCTTGCGGAGGCGCTTTGGAACGCACCCATCGGCTCCAAGCAGCGCGTCACCCTTCGCGGAACGCCGGGTTACGACCAGCCCACAGTCGAGCTGGAGGTGACGGTCTCTGCTCGGCACAGCGGAGAGTTCGGGCGGCGAGTGCGCCTGGACAGCGGCGCGTTTCATCTGTCCGTCGGGGATCGCTCCCCTCTGCCCATTCACCCCAAGTTTTGGCGTGAGCTCGGCATCGATCCCCGCAAAGCCGACGTGATCGTGCAGAAGAACTTCTTCCACTATCGAATGTTCTACCTGACCCTCTCGTTCACACACATCCCCGTGGAGAGCGAAGGGGCAACGAACATTCGCAACCTACGCAAGCGCTCCTACGCAGTGCCCGTTCACCCGGCCAACGAAGTGCAAGACTGGCGCGCCCACGAGCGGGAGTTGCGAACGTCCCCGCGGCTATCAGTGAGCGAGCAAGGGTCGGCCCGGGTCGAGCCCACCCTCTGAGCTGAGCGCCCGCCCAGAGCGGGCGCCTTCCGTCAGCCGCCCAGCTTCTTCGCCACGCCGGTGAGGTCGACCCCCGTGGCCGCACGGATCTGCTCGGACGCCCCGATGGCTTTGCGGGCCATCTCGCTGCCGTCGGCAGCCGCCGGCAAGACACTCAGCTTACTGATGGCCAGGCTGTGATGGGCACCCGCAATGTGGCTCAGTAGCGGCAGCAGGTTTTGCAGTGCGAGCACATCCCGCGCTGCGCCGCCGCCGCTGCGATAGGCCTCGACCAAGTCATGCAACGCCTTGGCTTCGGCACGGCCACGCTCGAGGGTGTCCGCGGCGTCGCCCCGGGCCTTCTCTTCTGCGGCGCGCTGCTTGGCAATGGAGGGCTGCACCACATCGGCGTCCAAGCGGCGCTTCTCCTGCAGGGCTCGCGCTTTCTGCCGCTCGATTTCGGCGTTGACTTCGGCCAGCTGGGCAACGACCTGGCCCTTGGCCTCCTGGATCATGGCTTCTCGACGGCTCTTCGCGTCCGCAATCCGTTTTGCAGTCTCCTGCTCGGCGATCTGCATGTCAGCGGCCACCTTGGCGACCTCGGATGCTGACCAGTTCGCGGCCTGCTGCACATTGGCGTCTGCGCGGGCCTCCGCCTCCGCGACGGCCTGCTCCATGTTCAGCTTCGCGCCCCGGATGCGACCGATGCTGGCTAGGTAGTTCACCTCGTCCGTGACGTTTTGGATCTTCAGGGTGTCGAGCACGAGCCCCATCTTGCTCATGTCGTGCTCTGCGCCTTCGAGCAAAGTGTGAGCGAAGCGCATCTTGTCCTCGTTCACCTCTTCGGGCGTCAGGCTAGCGAGCACGCCACGCAGGTTGCCTTCCAAGGTCTCTTTGGCAACGTAGTAAATCTCCTCCCGAGTGCGCCCCAGGAAGCGCTCGACTGCGTTGGCGAGGAGCGGCTCCTCACCGGGCAGCTTCACGTTGGCAACACCCTGAATCGTCAGCGGAATGCCGCCCTTCGAGAAAGCGCCGGTGACGTTCACCATCACGGTGAACATGCTGAGGTCCATGACCTCCACTTGCTCGATGAGCGGTCGGCGCAAACGCCGCCCGCCTCGCACGAAGCGGTAGGCCACGCTGCGTTCTTGCAGCTTGCGAGTACTGCCGCTGAAGATCAGCGCTTCATTGGGCGTGGCGACCCAGAGCAGCTTCTTGACCATCACGTACAACGCACCGACGACAACCGCCGCGGTGGCTGCGAGGACGAGCATGACCTCCATTAGCGGGCTCCTTTCGCGCCGCTACCGCTGAGCAGTTCGTCCATGTTCACACCGATTGCCTGTCCGGTTTCCCGCATCACCTCACTCACGGCTGCAGGGAAGCTGGCCACGGCTCCGGTGAAGCTTTCGCCATCGCCACCGTCCACGACCGCCAAGTCCTGGATCTTGGCGCGGGTCACTCGGGTGACCGCGGCTTCAACCATCGGTTTGAGGTGCTGCAAGACATAGAGGTCACGACCGTCTCGGCCAGCGCTCTGCCATTCTTGGGACACGAGCTGAAGCGCCTGAGCAGCGGCTTTGCCGCTCTCGATGGTCGGAGCCGCGCGCCCCCGAGCGTCGGCCTCGGCGGACATGCGATCGGCTTCCGCGGGCAAGTACACGTCACACTCCAGCCTGAGCTTCTCGAGTTCCGCGCGCATGCGCTGCAGCTCTTGTTCAGCTTGAGCGCGCGCAGTCTCGGCGGAGACCGCAGCTTCGTTTTCCACCGCTTTGGCGTCGGCTTCGAGGCGCGCCAGGGCCGCGCGGAGTTCGTTGCGTTTGGTGAGGACCAAGGCTTCCGCCTGCTTCTGCGCGGTTTCTGCCCGCTGACGGGCCTGAGCTTGGGCCTCGGCAACCGACTGGTTCGCTTCGTTTTCTGCGTTCTGCGCGTCGCGAATCATGCGGGCGATGCGAGCGCGACCCAGGTTGTTCAAGTAGCCCTGCTCGTCGCTGACGCTCTGGATCTTGAGCACATCAAGCTCCAAGCCCAGCTTGTCGAAGTCGTCCTTGGCGTTGCGAATCAGAGTTTCCGCGAATTTGAGGCGGTCCTCGTTGACTTCCTCGGGCGTCAGCTCCGCGACCACCTCGCGCAGCACACCCTCCAGCGTCTGCTGGGCCACAGCACCGATTTGTCGTGTCGTCATCGACAGCGAGCGCTCGATGGCGTTGCTCACGAATCGCGGGTCGCTGGAGATCTTCACATTGCTAATTGCGTGCACTGTCAGGGGAATGCCGCCCTGGGAGTAGGCATTCTGCACTTCCACCTGCACGGGGATGAGCCGCATGTCCATGCGATTCACTTCCTCCAGCAACGGAACACGGAAACCGCGCCCTCCGTGGAGGACCTTGAAGCCCACCTTCGAGCCGTCGCTGAGCTTTCGCTCGCGCCCGCTGATGACCACGATTTCGTTGGGTTTGCAGATCACCAAGAACCGCGAAATGATGAACACGAGCAAGGCGACCAGGACGACTACGCCGATCGCCCCGCTCAGAATCATCACCGCAGTCTCAGGATCGACGCCTAAGTCCGGAATATCACTCCCCATGGTGGCCGGAGGATAGGCGAGCCCCGTGAGCTTGGCCACGGAAAGTCCTGGCACCGGCAATTGCCCCCGGATTCCAGACCGTTGCCCGACCGGGCTCGGACGGCCGAGGGGCTAGTACCGCGCTTGTCCATCCGGAAGCGCCAGGGGCGCTCACTCCGGCTTGGGTGGCAGCTTCGGCGGCAGGAACTCCACCGGCGCTTTGGAGACCCGGGCGGTGCCGCCTTCCATGGACTCGATCATCACGAGGTCGCCGTTGGATAGAAGCTCCTCATCGGTAGTGGCCAGCAAGTCGAGAGTCTGTCCGCGCAGTTCGATACGCACCTTGCCCCGCGCCTTGTTGCTCACCGGAAGCAGCACCTTGCCCACCTGCCCCACCGTGTCCCGGGGAGTCGCTGCACTCGACGTTTCAGCGCGGGACAAGGCACGGAAAGTGAGCGAAGCCAGGAGCCCAGAGAAGATCCCCATGGCCAGGGAGATGAAAGGCGTTGCCCACACACTGGCGAGCCGAAATACGTGGAGCAGGGAGCCCACCATGCCGAAGGCCAGGAGCCCGAAGGTCCAGAAGCGCACGGAGAGCAGAATCGGCAGAAAGCCCGCGTCGCCGTGGGCCACATGCCCATGGTCGCCATGGCCATGGGCGTCCGCGTCGGCATCGGCGTCCACGTCCACGTCCACATCGGCGTCCACGTCGATGTCGATGTCGGCGTCGACGTCCACGTCGACATCGCCTTTGCCGGCGAAGGCCAGTTGGACGGCAATGACACCGAAGCCAACGATCAGGGCTGCAAAGTAGATGATCCCCACGTCAGGCCCATCCTAGCGCAAGTGTGGGCCCCAGGTAGCGTCATTGGCAGGGACACAAAAACACGAGCGCCTCGTGCCCGACCAGCGGGCCCGAGGCGCTTCGCTTTCCTCAGGTGAATGCTAGTTGCAGGGCGCGGCGCCCGCCGCGTGCTCGCAATGTTCGGACGTTTTTGAATCCGCTTTGCCCAAGTGCTCGACGACGCAGGTGCGTCGACCAGCGTCGAACTTGTTGTCGAAGTCGTCCTTGCACTCGGTGGCATCTTTGAAGTGCTTCGGGGTGCCGAATCCACACTTGGTTTCGTAGTCCTTGCAGAACTTGTCAGCGTTGCTGCCACCGCCTGCGCCAGCGCTGCCCGCCGAACCTGCGCTACCAGCCGAGCCTGCGCTGCCCGCAGCACCGCCACTGGCGCTGCCCGCGGTGCCACCGCTGCCGCTTCCAGCAGTGCCGCCGCTGCCGCTACCTGCACTACCCCCGCTGCTGCTACCCGCGCTGCCACCACTGCTGCTACCACCGGAGCCGCTGTCGTCGTCGTCACTGCCGCAACCGTAGAGGCCCACGGAACAACCCAGCGCCACGAATCCCAATGCTCGAACCAATTTGAAACTCATACTTTCGTCCTTGTGTGTAAGTAACTGCTCCCCATCGGCCACACCAAACCCGAGTCGGGTTCGACCACAACCTCCAGAAGGGATCAGGGTAGCACGCAATGCATGATGGGGATCAACTTGCAGGCACGGGAACGCTGCGGATAGCGAGAACGCCCGCTACCCGCAGCGTTCCCATGCATGGACCGGTACCACTGCATCCGAGGAATGCGCGCCATGTGCGCAACCCCTTGCGCCCGCAAATGCAGGCGGGCGCAAGGGGCCGTGCTTATCGTTATGTTTCGCTATCAGTCGGTGCCGGCATCAGCGGAGCCACCGGCGCTACCTGCAGAGCCCGCACTGCCTGCGGAACCGGCACTACCAGCCGCGCCACCACTGGCGCTGCCAGCCGTGCCACCGGAGCCAGCGCTACCAGCACTGCCACCGGAGCCAGCGCTACCAGCACTGCCACCGGAGCCAGCGCTGCCGCCAGTGCCGGCAGTACCGCCGGTGCTGGTGCCGCCGCCAGAGCCGCTGTCGTCGTCGTCACTGCTGCAGCCTGCGACCGCAACGGTAGATGCGAGTGCGAGAAAACTAAGGGTTTTAAGAACTTTCAAGGACATGTAGACCTCCTATTTCCCAAAGTTAGCATCCGGAATACCGCTGAAAAGTCTGATCCGAATGTCACACCCGCCCACCCGGCGCGCTGAAGCCCCGCCTTCGTCGGACGAAACCTTGAGCCAGGGCCGGACTTCAATAAGAGTTGGCGCGTGCTAATTCGACCTCGCCGAAACCGCACCAGTGCTGGCCGCCGCGCATTGGTGAATGAAACAACTTTGTCACCGTCTAACCTGATCCTGCCACTCTTCGTGCAGGAGGGTTCCGGCATGACTCCTATCAAGAGCATGCCGGGTCATGCGCGGCTTGGGATCGACCCGCTGCTCGCGCTGTGTCGACGCGCCTTCGACGCGGGTGTGCCTGGCGTGGCGCTGTTCCCTGCAATTGACGATGCCCTGAAGAACTCTCACGGCACCGAAAGCGAAAACCCCGAGGGACTACTGCAGCGCGCGGTACGTGCTCTTAAGAAGGAACTACCCGAGCTGGTAGTCGTCACGGACGTCGCGTTGGATCCCTATTCATCGGACGGCCACGACGGACTGCTCGTCGACAACCTGATCGACAACGACCAGACGCTACCGTTGCTCGCGAAGATGGCCGTCGCCCAGGCCAAGGCAGGCACCGACCTCGTCGCACCAAGCGACATGATGGACGGCCGAGTCGGAGTGATTCGCGAGGCCCTCGACGAAGCCGGATTCAGGGACGTCGGCATCCTTAGTTATTGCGTCAAATACGCCTCAGCCTTCTACGGCCCCTTCCGGGATGCCCTGGACTCAGCCCCTCGCGCTGGCGACAAAAAAACCTACCAAATGAACCCCGCCAACGTGCGGGAAGCCCTGCGCGAGGTGGAACTCGACGAAGCCGAAGGAGCCGACATCCTGATGGTCAAGCCGGGCTTGCCGTACATGGACGTTGTGCGCTTCGTTCGGGAACACAGCAACCTGCCGGTCGCCGTGTATCACGTGAGTGGCGAGTTCGCGATGCTCAAAGCCGCCGCCGCCAACGGTTGGTTGGACTACGACAAGTGTCTGCTCGAGAGTCTGCTCGGTCTGCGTCGCGCCGGCGCAGACATCATATTCACCTACGGTGCGCTCGAGGCTGCCGAGCTGTTGGCGAAAACCTGAGCTGGGCAGCCTCGGTCAGCTTGGTTTCCGCGCGCACTCGGAGCCGGCGTCAGCGCGACGCGAGATGGCGAGATTAGTGCACCGCCGTGGCGCAGTGCCGCGACCCCAACCAAACCCATCACAGAGCGCGGACTAGCCGTCGATCCCTTCGAGATCAGTGCTCAAGAAGACTTCGTGGACCTCGAGCACGCTCGGCCCCGCGAACATCTCCTTGGGTGCGCGATTCTTGTGGGCTTCGGCGAAGGCCGGGCTTTTGGTCCAAGCTTCGAAGTCTTCGAAGCTGCGCCACCACGTTTTCACCTCGTAGTAGCCCTGCTTTTCCGGATCCGGGACGAAGCCGCCGGCCTCGTGGTCGAAGCGCATGGGCCGCGGCCGGTGCACCTCGTTGCGCACAAAACCTGGTGACTGATCGACCAAGTGCACCCGCCTCTTGAAGCGGTCTTCGAAGTCGATTTCGTGGCCTTCTGCCACGGGGATTCGGTTGGTAACGACGATCATGAGCGCGGAGCCGAGCATGTTCGGGCGCTCGCGTCCAACCAGATTGGCCCGGGCGTGGCTGTTTCGAGTCGTCGGAGCAGGCTAGACTCCGAGCGTCGTGTCCCTGCCCGTACATCAGCTCCCTCCCCTCGAGACGATCCCACCCTTTTCCGAACTCGATTTCTTCGAGCCGCATTCGGAAGCGTCACTGCAGCAGTGGCGAGCCGTCGGCGATCCACTAGCTGACGCCGTGGTGAGAGACTTGGCTTCCCAGGGGCCGCTGACGAACATATTCGACCTGCTGGGCGCGGTGCGGGAGCGCGCTGAAGCCGGCGACGCCAAGTGCGCCCAGCTGTTGGAGCATGCGACACGGGTACCCGAATGGGCAGACTTCGATGGGATGGTGCCGGGCCAGCGCCTGATCGCAACCTACGGTCCATTCGTGGGCCTATCCTTGCTTTCGGGTTCGCTCGTCGGAGGAGCTGTCTTCCAGAAGATGGCCCTGGTGACTGCGATGACCGGTATGCTTTCGGGAAGTGCGACCCAGCGCTTGAACGAGACCATGGCAATGGTGCTCCGGATGGCGTTTCCAGGCCAGATTGAACCCGGCGGCAAGGCGCACGAAACCCTGGCACGCGTTCGCCTATTGCACGCAGGGATCCGGCGCCACCTGCTCGACACGGGGCGCTTCCGGCACGACACTGAAGTGCCGATCAACCAGCAGGATCTCGCCATCACCCTGGCGCTGTTCGGCTACGTGAACGTCCGCAATTTGCTGAAGCTCGGGGTTCGCCTGAGGCGAAACGAGATCGACAGTTTCATCCTACTTTGGCGCTACGCAGGCCACGTTCTGGGCATCGACCCGGCACTGCTACCCGAAACCATCGACAAGCAGCAGGCCTTTTTCTTGTCCTCCTGCAAACACCAGGCAAAGCCGGACAAGCTGAGCGAACAGACGAAATGCGTTCTGGATGACGTGGCCAAAACCCTGACCCGCCGAGCCCCCCCGGCCTACCCCACGATCCAGACCTTCCTGCATCAGGTCACGCGGCACTTGAGCGGCAACGACTACGTGACCGGAATGAACATCCCCGACCGAGGCGAGTATTGGGCGCTTCGCGCATGTCAAACCTTGGGGCGCGGTTTCTCCTTCACCCGCCACTTCGTGCCTGCAGGCGAGCAAGCGCTGTACTCCTGGGGCGCTCGGGAGTTTTCACGCGTGCTCCGAAAGCAGGAGCGCCGCAAGTCCCTGAAGTACCGGGTCCGCGTCAACGAGCGCTCTGCCTACAGCGGTGGTACCAGTCAGTCGTCGTAGGCGTCGTGGCGTCGCAGCCACGCCATGGGGTACTCGAGGGCGTCTTCATCCCGGCCCTTGGGCGCGACGTCCATGTAGTGGTACGCGCCGTTGAGCATGTCGAGGCCTCGAGCAAAGGTCGAGTAGGTGTGAAAGACATCGCCAGCCTCATCCTTGTAGAAGGCGCTGACGCCGGGGCCCTCGCTACTCGGGAAGCCCGCGGTCTTGAAGTTGTAGAACTTGCCCCCGCCCGCCATTTCTTCAGGCGTAAAGGACACGCCGTAGTCGAAATTGAAGTCGCTGCCCAAGGATGAAACCCATTTGAAGCTCCAGCCCATGCGCTTCTTGTAGCCCTCGAGCTCTGCCAGCGGAGCTCGAGACACCGCTATCAGCGTGATGTCTCGATGTGCCAGGTGCACGTCGACACCGTTGAAGTTGTCGGCCCAGAAGGAGCAGCTCGGACAACCCTCCTTCCAATCCGGGCCGTACATGAAGTGCTGTGCGAGGAGCTGGCTCTTGCCGCCGAAGAGATCCGACAGGCTCTCCCTGCCCGCCGGCGAGTCGAAGACGTAGTCCTTTTCGACCTTCACCCAAGGCAGCTCCCGCCGTGCGCGGCTCAGGGCATCCCGAGCGCGGGTGAACTCTTTTTCCTTGGCGAGATGCTCGAGGCGAGCGGTGAGCCACTCCTCTCTGGTGACGACCTTGTGTTTCATTGTTGTGATTCCCTTCAATCCTCACTGGACCAGTCGAAGAACAGTGCTGGGCCGCCGCCCACACGGTTGCCTGCGGCAACGCCGAGCCCCGCTTTGGTGCGCGGAGTATTGACCCACATCCAATCGACCTCCAGCTCGGCGTCGCTTCGGCCAGCGCTCGGCGGCCGCGCCGTCGTCACGATGCGAGTCACGCCGCTCTTGCTGCTCTTCTCGGCCTCCAGATTGCGGATCTGGCCGTAGCCACCGCGAACATCTTCGGGATCCGACCAAGCGTTGATGCGATCCAAGAACAGGTTATGGGGCAAATTGACAGCCATATAGCTGAGCAGAATCACGTCGTACTTGCGCGGGACTTGAACCGTGACGCTGCCAGCTAGATCTGGCTGGCTGGTCCACTTGACGCGCCCAGCGTTGTACACCGGGAGCATGTCCCAGAGATCGGCGTTGCCGGCGCCATTGACCTTGCTCTTGGGTTTGCCAATAGGCCCTTCCAAATAGAGCCGTACCGTGTCTCCTTGAGCGCTTGCCTTGGATATGTCTCGCAGCGCACCCGTTTCGGCCTGCTTGAGCAGATGCGTCTCCATGCGGCCTCGGGGGCTACGCTCATCGAAAACGATGCGGCTCTTCTTGCCTTTGGCGATTGGATGAAGTCTGCCGCCCAGGGTCATGGCGCCGGCCGTCAAGGGCAGCTCACCCCGGATTTCCGGACGCGCCAGGCCCGGCCGCAACTTCGCGACCAGCTTCCCGTGAGCGTAGAGCTCGAAGGGCGGCTTCTGGATATGCGCCGTATTGGGGATCGAGAGGTGGATGTCCGTGCCTCCCACAATGCTGTCCGCTGGAGGTGGCTTGGGCTCTTTGATGTGCACGGAGCCGTTCTTGACGGCCTCGGGCACGGGCAGCTTGCCCAAAGTCACGCCCTTCTCACCCAAGACCAACATGTCACCGAGGTGACCATCCTCGGGCCAGTGGGCGCGATTGAAGCGATCAGGCATCTTCAAATCGAGCTTGCTGACGGTTACGTCGACGCGACGCCGCGAGCCGGTCAAGTCGCCTTTCACGTCGATGTTGCTGGTGAGGGCGGCGCGGGGTGCGTCGGCCCGACCCAAGGTCTTGCCACCGAAGAGCAACCAGTCTTTGGCACGAAGGGAAATATTTACGCCTTGAGGCTTCAGATTGGCCCAGGCGATCTTGCCCTTGATGTCCAAGGCGCGTTTGGACTTCTCGATATCCTTCTCGGCCAGAGAGATACGATCGATGCGCAACTCATCATCGCTGCTCACGATGGCGAGCTCGACCTTGTGATAGCGCCGCTTGGTGTTCGGAATCGTCGCGCTGCCCTTGTCGACTCGCAAATCCCCTCGCAGGCTGCCCTTCTCCAAACGCCGCGCCTTGCCCTTCGCGGCCAGCTGCAGGTCCGCGTCCATCTTCCAGTTCAGATTGCCGGTGAGTTTCACTCCGCGCCCGTCGAGAGTGCTTTTGGGCACGAGGGAGACCAAGGGAACTTGATTGGCACGGGCGCTCGCCTTGACTGCGAGTTGGTTGGTCTCTCCATCCGGGGTCTTCAGCAGAGCTAGGGCCTGCGGCCGGGACGTTTCCACTTTGACCAATACTGGCTGGGTCCCGCCCTTTGGGTCCCCGAGCCCGAGCTGCACCAGCACCGCTTCGGCCTGTGCACTCAGACGCAGGTCGGCACGCCCGGGGCTCCCGTCCAAGGTCTTGAATTCGTCGAGAGCGACGCCGCCATCGATCAGGGGCTGCTTCACCGTGCCGGTCAGCGCGATCCGACCCGAAATGTCACCGGGGACTTTCTCGAGCTTCTTCCTGAGCACGGCGTACTTCGCGACTCGCTGGCGCACGACGGTGAGCTCTGCGTCGAGCGTGGGGTCGCCCAGCTTCTTGGCTCGTAGGGTCGGGATCAGGTTCTTGCCGGCTACACCGACCGTGCCCTTCAACCCCACCGCATCAATGCCTGCGGCACGAAACTTCAGCCCGAGGGTGGTCTGTTGGGCGCCCAGATCGATCTGAGTGTTCAAGTCTAGGGGGCCGAGCCCGTTTCTGTGTACTCGCTTGGCGGTCACCACCACGCGCCCGCCCACGTCCTTGCGTGTGCCTTGGAGATCGGCCCGCACGGCCACCTTGCCCGACAGCCCGGGGCGTCGAATCCGTGCCGGCAACGCCTCGAGCGCAGGCGGCTCCACCGAGAGCCCGAGGTTCCACGCCACTTGCGTGTCACGCCCCTCGCGCTTCAGATCGGCGGAGATGTCGCCGTTGACGACTTTCGCCCGGCGGTGGTCGAGCCAAGCGCGCAGATTGGCTTCGAGATGCGAGCCGTCGGAGGTAGGCGTCACGGTGCCGGTCAGTGCGACCCGCTGACGGCCGCCGTCTTCTGCCAGCAGTGGCATTTCGGTGTCCAAGTCGATGTCGAAACTCCCGCGGGGCTTGGCCGCCGTGCCCTCGATCTTGACGTGAGCCTCCACGTGGGCGTCCGGATACTTCATCAACTTGAGCGCAATGGAATCGGGCAGCACATCCCGCAAGCTCGACAGGGGGCGCCGGGGCAGGTCCAGGGACACCCGCAGCTCGCCGTTTCGGCGCAGGCGCCTCGCCCGCAGACTGAGAGGCACCTTGGCGTCCAGTTCGAGCACGTCGCTCTCAGCTCCACTGGGGTCCCGTCGCACGGACTTGAGCGTGACGTCTGCGCCTCGTGCGTTGAGCTTGCCATCGATGTGGGTCACCAGCGCGGCACGGCGGCGCCCAGGTCGACTGGGCCGAGTCGCGAGCCGGAGCGCAATCTTCGCTTTCGGATCCTGTTTGGTGCCGTGAACTTGAACGCGCCCCTGGATGCGACCGTCGTAACCCTTGAGGTTCTTGCCGCGGAGTCGCGCCAAGGATGCGAGGCCGACGTTGTTGAGCCGGACGTCGCCGGAAAAGCCAGCCAAGCTGAACTTCTTCTTCCCAGCGGCGTCCGCCTCGCCCTTGTTCAAGGCCGCAGACCCGTAGACGGTGACACTGCCTCCCCCCACCCGCACCGTGGCCTGCTTGATTTCGGCGTCCAGCCGCTCGTTCAGGTTGCCGCGCACGACCAGGTGGGTTTCGTCTTCCCGAAGCACGACCCTGCCCGGCGCGATTTTCGTTTTGACCTTGATCCCCGCTGCGGCCAGCGCTGTGAGCGCTTTGCCCACGTCGCCGGACGGCTTGAGGTTCAGGGACAGCTCCCGGGAGGCGATCACGAAGGTGCCATCGGCTTTCAACTTCTGACCGAGGCCGTCGATGGTCAGCTCGGTGATCTTCACTGTGCCGCGTTCGTACCGACCCCGCAGCTTGACCCCGTCAATCTTGATGCCTTTCACGCTCAAGTCGCCAACGTCTAGAGCCACGTCGGCGTCGATGCGCTTCTTCTTGATTTCGCTACCCTTGAGCTGAAGCACGATCTTTTTCACTTCAACTTTGGGCACTTTTGCCGAGTGGACGAGTTTGTCGCTTTCGAGTTCGCTGCCTTCCAAGCGCAGATCGTATTTGGGGCGCTCGAGTTTCGAAACGTCGGCAGTGCCCGAGAGTTTCAGCGTGCCCCCCGCGGTATTGAGGTCTACTGCTACGGACAGAGCCTGCGGAGGCCCCCCAACCTTGGCTTGAAGCTTCAGGTCCGACGCCAGCAATTCCTTGCCGAGCAGAACGTTAACCTTCTCCTTCTTCAGGCTGAGGCCGGCGATGACCGCACTCTGGTCTCCCACGAGTGCGCCACCCTCTGCGCTGCCACTGAGTTCCAGGGAGTCGAGCAACGCGAGGCCTGCCGCGAGCTTTTTCAGACTTGCGGACAGGCTGCCTGGAGCCACGTCGAGATCGACACCGTTGAAGGAAACCGGCGTCGAAAACGGCGGTTTTTCGGGGCGAGCAAGGCTGAGCTTTGCAGAGGTGGGCTTGAGGCTCACTGTGCCTTTGCCGCCGACGAGATCCACGTTCAAGGCGGACTTGAACTCGCTAACGCCAAGAGTGACCGCCTTGTTTTTGCGCTCGAGGTTCAGAGCGATCTTGTCGAGGCTGAGAGCCACGGTCTTTTCGCTCGCCACGGCGCTGACATGTCCCTGCACGGCAAGGTCCCGCACAGCCAGAGACGAACCGTCCAGCTTCTTCAGTGAGACGTTGACCCGGCTCACGTCAATGCTGGCGACCGAGATTCGCCGCGACTTCTTTTTCTTTTTCGTCGTCTTTGGTTTTGGGGGCGACTTCTTGAAGAGGGTGGACAGGTTGGTGCCACCCCCCTCGGCTTCCTTCAGGGCTAGAGTCACGCCATGAAGTTTCAGGTGGTCAACCGCGACTTCGCCGCTGAGTAGCTTGGAGAGCGTCAGCTTCGTGGAAAGCTCGTCGACGCGGACGACTTCCGCACCGGTCGCATCTTTGAGGGACAGACCCGACAGGGAGACCCCCGACACCAGGGACACGCTGAGCGCATCCAAGGAGGCCGACCCGTTCATCTTCTTGTTCAGCGCCGCAACGACGCGGCCCCGGATCAGGTTCTGACCCGGGCTCGTGTGGATGAGCACCACCAGCAGGACGAGCAGCGCGGTCAACGCTAGCGCGCCACGCAATGCATATCGCACCACGCGGCGGGCACGGGATACTTCCGCGCGCACATCGCCGCTGTCTCCACTCAAAAGGACTCTCCGATACGCAAGAATACCAAGTAGGTGTCCCAGTCGTCGAAGGGCTCGCTTTCGCCCTTGTTAAGCAGGCGAACGGAGAAGTCCAAGCTGATGGGCAGGTACCAGAGGCGCAGGCGCGGCCCGAGGCCCACCGCCGCAGCGACTCCGTCCTCGAGGGGGTTTTCGTCTTTCCCAGCGCCACCCACATCCCCAAACACCGCGAGGCCGAAGGGTTTTCGAAACGGAAGGAAACGTAGCTCCAGGCTCGACTCCAGCAGGCTCTTGCCGCCAACAAACTCGGTGCCGCAAGTCGCGCCCGGCTCACAGGGTGCCTCTGGAGACAAACGCAAACGCCCGAAGCCGCGATGACCAAAGGCACCGCCTCCGAAGGTCCGCACCCCCGTTGGGACGGCGCCGTCGTCGAGGAACACCCAGCTGCCGCTGAGACGGGCGCCTAGGGACCAGTTGGTGTTGAGGGAAAGGAAACCGCGCAGCTCGGGGTCGAGGCGGAGGTAGCGCTCGGTGCCGAGGCTGCCCCCGGGCGACAACGCCGAGGATAGCTGCAGCAGGTGGCCGCTCGTAGCTTCGACCGGGTCGTTTCGCTTGTCCCAGATCAGTGCCGCATCGAGCTCACCCAGTTTCGTCTCGTCGTCTGTCAGGTCGAAATCATCCTCGACCGCAGGAGTGAACCCTCCGAATGCACGCGTGTCCTCGTAACGGAAGAGGGTGTCGAATTCGACGAACAGACCCGGCGCGAGGGTCGAGCGCACACCAGGACCCGCGGCGATTTCCCGCAGCTGGAAGCCTGGATAAAGCAAATCCCGGTAGCGGCCGCTGAGTCGGAAGTCGCCGAGGCGCCCGAACAAGCCGCTCTTGATGTAGCGCACCAGGGCCTCGCCATAGGGGCCCGACAATTCATCATCATCGTCATCCCAACTCACGCCGTAGCCGATTCGCCCGTCGGTAACGATGTGGTGGAAGGGGCCGAATAAGTCGCGCAACCACAAACGCGCACCAAAGTAGGCGTCCCCACGAGATGGATCGGCTTCTGCACCCGCGCGCAGGCGAAGCTGAGTGCGCGGCGCCTCCACCACGACCAGGCGCATGTTGACCGTCTCAGGCAGCTCCCGTGGAACCAGGTTGCCATCCTTGTCCACCTGCACGTCTTTTAGATCCCCGCCCGTGTCTGGCCGATCTCCCGGCAACACGCGGTCGACGTCGGCGTCGGGCTTGATCGAAGCCGACGCATAGCTCCCGGAATCCACCAGATCGAGCTGGCCCTTTTCTTTCAGCGCAAGGCTGTAGGGCTCACCCGTCACCAGCCCCGCTCGCCAGATGGCGCTGTCTTCAGGCAGGCGATGGGCACCCTCGACCACGACTTTTCCGATCACGGTTTTCGGGCCCGGATCGGCGAAATAGTACCAATGCAGCAGCTTTTTCTGCTTGTCGACGTAGGTGCGGCTGATCACTTTGGCGTGGCCATAGCCCGCGCGCTGCAAATGCTCCGCCATGCGCAGTCGTGTGAGGCGGTACTCCTCCAGGTCAATGCCATCCCCGACTTTGTACGGCACGAGATCTCGAATCGCCGGCTCGTGCTCCGCGGGCATGTGCTTCAGCGTGATGGAGCCTATGTGGTATTCTGTCCCCTCCGTCACCGTCCACGTGACCGCGACGCTCTTCTTGTCCGATGACCACTCCAGCTTGGGCTCGCTGACCTCCGCATCGAAGTAGCCGAAACTCTGCCACCAAGACACGAGGCGACGGCGATCTTCAGCGAGTCTGAACTCGTTGAAGTAGCGATGCGTGACCAGCACGTTGCCCTTGCGCAGGCCGAGCAAGATGAACAAATCGGAATGGGGCAGTTTCAGACCGGCGCCTGCCACGCCTTGGATGTTCACCGCGGTGACCAGAATGTCCGTCTCTCCCGGCAGCCGCTCCGGACGGTCGTGGTGACAGCCGACTCCCGCGAGCAGAGCGACCACGAGGATCAGCTGGTGCCAGAGCAGCCCGAGCCCGGTATGCCGCGCAGCCGCCTGGGTTCGCTTGTGGACAGCGCAAGCCAAGGCGGGTCAGCGTAGTCCACGCGTCCGCGGCATGGCGATTGCAGTCACATTGGAATCGCCATGCCTACGTTCTCGAAATACACGAAAAACTCCGGGTTGCTCAAGGCCGCGGCATTGTTGCGGTTTGCTGCACCCAACCACCGAGTGACTGGAGCAGACCACCCACGAAGGGTCCGACCTCCGAAGCTCGCGCTGCTCGCCGGTGCGTGGCTCAGCGCGGCGTGCAGTTTGACCTCGGCATCGAGCGAGGACCTCGTGGGTGGCGGCGATCCCAATACGGTGCAACTCACGGGCGGTAGCGGCCAAGCCGGAGCCGGTGCAGCACCCCAAGACAGCGGGATCGATCTTGGCACAGGCGGCGCTACGGGCGGCTTCCCGAGCACGGAAACCGGTGGCGTGACAGGGCTGGGCGGCGCTGGTGCAGCCGCCGCCGAGGCGGGCAGCGCTGGCGGTGGTGCCGTCGCGGGGAGCGCAGGTGCGCCCAGCGACGCCGGTAGCACGGGAATCGAGAACTGCAGCAACGGACTGGACGACGACTTTGATGGCGCAGTGGATTGTGCGGACACGGACTGCGCGGCCCACGGCTATCAGTGCGCGCCCGCCGTACCGGCGGGATGGCAGGGGCCTCACGTCTTTTATACCGGAGCGGACACCGCACCGAGCTGTCCGGCCAACTTCCCGAAGCGGATCGCGGAAGGCGGCGTCACGCCGAGCGCTTCGCCTGCGAGCTGTCCGAGCTGTAGCTGCGGCAGCCCGCAAGACGCCGTGTGCGTCGCCAAGTTCACGAAGTACTACACCGCGGGTTGGAACTGTAGCGGTGGCTCCGTCAAGTACGTGAACAAGGTGCTCGATGGCACATGTGCAGCCCTCGCCTCGCCGCCGTCGGACTGGCCACACCGAGTGCGTTTCTCGGGGCTCTCGGTTCAAGCTAGCTGCGCGCCGAAAACGACGGGAAAGACCACGCTGCCGAAGGTGCAGTGGGCCCCGAATCGCGCCCTCTGCGGCGGGGCGAGTGTCGGGGGTGGTTGCGGCCTCAAGTCGACCTGTGTACCGCCCGCACCGGCGCCGTATTCGGCCAAGGTCTGCGTAGCTCGTGCCGGCGACCAGACCTGTCCATCCCCGTACCTGCTGTCGTTTCAGATCTATACCGACGTGGACGATACCCGAGGCTGCACTGCATGCAGCTGCAGCGTTGGAGGCAGTTGCACGGCGAACGTCAGCATGGACAACAGCTCGAAATGTTCGAGCCCGGATCCGGTGACCACGTCCACCTGCCACGATGGCCTTTGGGCGACTTCCTCGACGCCCACGTTCACGAAGTCCCCGAGCTGCGATCCTCAGCCGTCACTGCCCACGGGCAAGGTCACTCGCAAGGACCGGACGACCGTGTGCTGTTTATGAGTCGCTGGCGATTCCGAGAATCTCGAGGTACGTCTCGCGAACGGAATTCACTACATGTTGGTAGCGCTGAAGCAATTCTTCTCGCGACTCGGAACCCGCCGTTCCTTCGATACCCATGCGCCGCGAGAGCTCCCGCAATCCAACGCCGTGTGCGTCGAGGGTCGTCGAGGAGGTGCCCCGCAAGACGTGCATCCGCTGCTCCAGGCGACGCAGAAACGTGTAGGCCTCTCGCAGCGTCTCGTATTGCGGCTGGGATAGGTAGTCGGCCGCAGCAAGGGCCTCCAGAGCGTTGAGAGTATCCGGGCTGCGCACCCGGGGGTCCCGGCCGTGCTGCATCTGCAGCCACTGAGTGGCGAATTCCACGTCCAAGAGCCCGCCGCGACCCATCTTCAGGTCGAAGCGCCCCTCGCGCTCTTGAGCCAACTCCCGCTCCATTCGCATACGCAGGCGGTGCATCTCTTCGACCGGAGGTGCTCCACGCTCGTAGGCGGCCATCTCGGCCAACAAGGTGATTCGTCCGCCGAGTTCCTCATCGCCGGCGCAGGCTCGCGCGCGAATCAGAGCCTGTCGCTCCCAGGGAGCACTCGACGATTGCACCGTCGGCGCCGCCGCTCCTTCCGGTGTAGACAGCCCGTGATAGCGCGCGAAAGACTCGATGGAGGTCACGAGCATTCCGTGCGAACCAGAGGGCCGAAGACGCGTGTCCAACTCGTAGCCCGGGCCCGCCGGGTGGGGCTCGGAGATGAGTCGAATCACTCTCTGCGCGATCCGCACGAAGTATTCCTGAGGATCCTTGTTCGAGGGGGCGCGCTCGGAATCGAAGATGAACAGTACGTCCAGATCCGAGCCGTACCCGATCTCGCGCCCCCCCAGCTTGCCTACGGCGATGACCGAAAGCCCCAAAGCATCGGGCCCCAGTTCGTATTGCACCGCCAGCGACAAGGTCTCGTCGGCAAGGTCGCTGAGCACCCGCGTCGCTTCCCGAGTCTTCACGCTGCCCGCGAGATCGGCGACGGCCACTTCGACCATGACTCGGCGCTTGGCGCGACGCAGCCCGTGGATCAGGCGATCGCGCCGCTCCCAGGGTTCCGCATTGTCGGGCAGGGTGCGCGAGAGCTCCCGCACCTCCAAGTTCACGACGTCTTGGGCGTCGGGCATCGTCCCACGCCCGAAGAGCAACACATCGGCCAGATCGGGCCGGCTGACCACGGCATCGCCGACGAATGCACTCGAGCCAAGCACCGTGATGAAGCGGCGCAGCGCCAACGGGTCGACGGCAACGGCATTGACGTAGGCGCTCGGAGAAGCAAAGCGAAAAAAGAAGGAACGGAGTGTTCGCGCTGCCAATGCAGGGTCGGGGCACTGGGCGATGGCATCGAGCAGGTTGTCCGCCAGGTCTCCGTGCCGTTCACCGGTCAGCTCGCCCAAAAGGCCATCCGGACGCTGAGCGAGAGCCACCAGGTGTTGCCCCACTTCCGGCGAGCCGAACAGGGCTTCCGACAGCCGATCCACTTCGATCGCTGCATCCTCCAGGTGACCCAAGAACACTTGGTGTTTTGCCGGCGGGCGGGGAGCCTCGAGTTGCAGTGACTCGAAGAGCTCGTGCACGGTCGCGCGAGCTTCCTCCAGAGCGGCTGTCAGCCTCTTGCCATCCGTGAAGCCCAGGCAGCGCGCCAATCGCTGCATTTCTTCATCAGCCGGAGGCAAGACGTGGGTTTGGATTCCGGTGGACCATTGAACCGCATGCTCCGCGCGGCGCAGCAGCTCATAGGAGTTCGACAACTGCCCCACCTCACTGTCCGCGACCAATCCTCGACTACGCAGGCGAGACAGCGCCTGCAACATGGACGGAACTCGCAGACTCGGCTCGCGCCCTCCCCAAACCAACTGCAGGGTCTGAACGAAGAACTCGGCTTCTCGGATCCCGCCCACGCCAAGCTTCAGATCTCTTTCAGGGTCCATGGACAGCTCTACCCGGGAACGTTCCAAGAGTTCAGCCAGGGACGTCGCGAGGCCGGGGTTGACGGCACGCCGATATACGAAGGGGGTGACGATGCTGCGAGCCAGCTCGATGCCCAATTGTTCGTCGCCGGCGATGGCGCGCGCCCTCAGCAGCGCTGCGCGCTCCCAAAGACGGCCCCAGGTCTCGTAGTAGCGCTCGGTCGCATTCAGAGAATTGACCAAGGGGCCGCGGGATCCCTCCGGACGCAAACGCAGATCCACACGCCAAACGAATCCGTCCGCGGTGGGTTCTTCCAGGGTCTGCACCGCACGTCGAACGACGCGGGACCAATGCTCGTGGAGGGTTAGCTCGCTGCCTCCTTCGTCCGTGTCGTAGACGAAGCACAGGTCGACATCGGAGCCTGCGTTGAGCTCGTAGCCGCCTAGCTTGCCCATACCCAGGGCAACCACTGTGGAGGGTTCGCCATCCTCTCGCCGGGGCGTGCCGAAGCGCCTCGCCACGTGGTGCGCCGCCTCCGTCAGCGCGATCTCCAAGCTCACTTCTGCCAGCTCCGAGAGTTCTCTCGCGGAGTCGAATAGAGCCGCGCCCCCCAAATGAGCCGGCAAGAGTTCGCGCAATGCTATTCGTGCCCGTTCAGCCCAAGCGGCGCGGCGTAAACTCTCGCGCACTCGCTCCGGCTCCGAGAGGTCTCCGGTGAGCGCGAGGACCCGCGTCATGTAGTCGCTTCGCTTACGTCTGGCCCGTAGGCCCTCATCCAGCAGCGCGGCCAGCGACTCTTGCTGCCAGCGCGTAACCGGCGTCAGCGCCGGAAAGGCGGTCGCCAACAGGTGGACCAGGGGCCGAGCTTCGAACTCGCCGGCAAGTTCTTGCGCCCGCTCGGAATCGATGCTCCGAGTCAGATCCTCGACGCTGACGGCAGCCTCTTCCACACGGCGCACGATGGCCGCGGGTGGCGCGCGTCGCAAGTGCGAAGGCAGGATTGTCACTAACAATCCGCTAGGGCTCGACTAGGATGGCCGGCCATGCGCTTCCTGTGCGTTTCCGACATCCATGGTCACCACGCCGCTCTGCAGGCGATCCTCAAGGAAGCCGGGGAAACTGGCTTCGACCAACTGATCGTGTGTGGCGACCTGTTGTTCCCGGGCCCGGAGCCGCTGGAGACCTGGCGCACCCTGCTGGAGTTGAAAGCAGTCTGTGTTCAGGGAGTTGGGGACCGCGCGGTATTCGAAGTCGACCCATCACGGCTGAGGGCCACGTCCGAAGAGGCAGAGGCGCGGATTCAGCGCCTCACGGCCGTGAGACAGGAATTGGGCGACCTGATCGTAGCGCGCCTGGGCAAGTTGCCCCCGACAGCGCGGCTGCCGCTGGCCGACGGCAGTGAGTTGCTCATCGTGCACGGTTCTCCCATGGACCCTACGGAGTGCTTCACTTCTGACATGACCGAGCAGGAGCTCTCCGCCCTGATCGGAGACGACCCTGCCGACATCATCGTTTGCGGCGGCAGTCATGAGCTCTTTCAACGCCAAGTGGATAACGTTCGGATCATCAGCGTCGGCAGCGTCGGCGAAGCACCCGGTGGAGGATATGCAACCGGCGCTTTCGTGGAGAGCTCCCCCCTTGGCACTGCCATCGTGGAGCTCAACGTCTCCCTCGCCAGCTGAGCGCTTGTTTCAGGCCGGAGCGGGCTGGGCGGCAGGCCGCTCATCCTGTACTCTCGTGGGATGCGGAGGTTTCTTGCGCTGAGTCTGGTCGCTGCGCTCGCCTGCGACACCAGCGACTCGCCACAGCCCCCTCCGCCCACCCGCGTAGCCCCTGCGCCCTTGCAGAAAAAAACCCAGGCCGGACCGCGCATCGCGATCTTGTCGACCACGCCGGGCGCCAGCCACAGCTCCCTGCGCCTGCAGCCAGTTCACGCGTCGGCAGCAGTCCCACCCATCGCCAGCCTCGAGCACCTTCCGGACGGAGAAGTCCGCGGCCAGCTGGTCCCCCAAACGGGACGCGTCTTTGCGGTGGCGGAGACCGAGCCAGGAAAGGAGCGCTCCTTCCGCTCCTCTTTGTGGGCGCTCGCCTCCGGGGAGCTGCCCCGCAAGCTTTCCACCGGACTGGTGTACGCCTCGCAACCCCTCGCCCTTGCCGACGGCCGAGTCGTCGTGCAGCGCGGCTCGCCAGGCGCTGCCCTCAGCCCGGAAGACGTGGCGGCGGGCAAGCTACGCTCCGACAACCTGAGCGTGGATGTGTTCGACGACGTAGGGCACGTAAAGACCCTGCACTCCATCACCGGCTACACGACCCACATTGCTGGCAGCTACAAAAACGAAGTCGTCTTGTACCGCGTGTGGTTCCAACACGCCGATCTCGTCGCCGTCGATCTGGACGCCGGCGGCGTGCGCACCCTGGCGCCGTCGATTCCAGCCTTCGCTCGGGACTTCTCCATCGACCCAACTCAGGGGCACCTCTACTTCTCGAATCGCGACGCCGCAGGTTGGCAGGTCGAGCGGATCACCCTGAAGAGTGGTGAACGAATCAGCCTGGCAAGAGCCGAAGACATGCGAGTCACGCCGAGCTTCTGGCCCGGTGGCGGCGTGATGGTCAACGACGCCTTGGGTGGCCGGGTCCTAGGAGGCAACGGCCCCGTTCGCCCTCTGGGCGCCGGCTTCGACGAAGTGCGCGCGGTGGGGGATCCCTGGGTTGCGCTCGAGCATCACGTGCCCAGCAAGTTCAGCGTACCTTATGTGTACGACACCAAGAGCCGACGGCTTCACGTGTTGTCACTGCCCGAAGGCCAACGTCACAGCATCGCCGGGGTGTCACCATGATCCGGCACTGGGCGCTGGGCGTATCGCTGCTGTTGCTCGGCGGGTCGGCTCGAGCCGCGTGCCCCAGCTACACGCTCTCCAGCAGCAACAACACTCACAACTGCGGCGTGGAGGCCGTCAATGGCACCAACCCGTCCGTCGCTGAGTGGCAGAAGACCTTCGATTTGATCGCTCAGGGCCCAAACGCCTGGGGCAATCAAGGCCCAAACATCTCCGACATCAAGCAGGGTTGCGACAAGCCGACACCTGTGACCAACGCTCCGCCGAAGTTCGCCTGCGAGTTGCTCAAGGCCATCGCCCAGCGCGAGAGCGCGTGGACGCAATTCTGCGTTCCCACATCCCCGTCGGATCAAGTTGGCGGGCCATCCCGCACCATCATCTCTTTTGACTGCGGCTACGGCATAGGTCAGGTGACCAGCGGGATGCACAAGGGCGAAACTCCAGCCTTCGATCAGAAGCGAGTGGCCGCAGAACCCGTCTACAACATGGCCACCGGCGCGCAGATCTTCGCAGCGAAGTGGCGCGCAACCAAGTGCGTCGGGGACCGGCAGCCGACAACCATCGAACACTGGTACACCGCAACTTGGGCCTACAACGGTCTGGCCTATAGCAACAACCCGAGTAACCCCACCTACAAGTCGAGTCGGGGCGTTTGGGATCCGAAGGTCGGAGGCGCCAGCCCGTACCAGGAGAAAGTATTCGGCTACGTGGAGTTTCCCGCGGGAACACCTCCGCGCTGGGAAAGCGTAGCCCTCGCCTACCCCAACCCGGCGGACGTGGGCGGTTCGGGTTCCCCCCCAGCTCTGCCCGAACCCAGCTGCGCGTCTCCGACGGATTGCAGCGCCAAGCGCGCGACCCACGAGTCGAATTGTTTTGGCGGCACGACCTTGCCTGACGCAGGCGCCGCGGGTGCGGGCCCGGATGCGGGGCTCGCAGGCAGTGGGGGCGGAGGCGGCACGGCGGGCTCCGCAGGATCCTCAGGCAGTGGCGGAACGAGCGACGGCGGCGGCAAACAGCAAACGCGGCGCATCGGCAACGACGATGGCGGCTGTAGTTGCCGCGTTCCAGCGACGCCCCGGCGCGCTCCTGGCGCCCTGCTGGCATTCGGTGCTTTGGCCTTGGCGCTGCTGCGCCGGCGAAGCTGAGCTAGTTCCGACCTTTTCACGGTGGCCCGCGTTGGCAGGCACGCGCGGCTGCGGTACACCCGCGCCGCTGCGAGGGACCATTCCCAACGGGGGCGCGGACGCTGAACTCACCCTCGACAGCTGCGGAGGATCGTTTCCATGTCTCAGTCTGTGTGCGGTGCCATGCGCCGGGTTTCCCTCGGCTTGACCATGCTACTCAGCCTGGCCGCCACGCTCTTGGCAGCGCCGCGAGCCTTCGCCCGCAGCCCACAGCACGGGGGTGAGGCCAACCTGGTTTTGCCGGACCTAGAAGCCGTGCAGATGCTCGGCATGAACGGCAAACAGCTCCTGATGTTGGGGCTCGCGGTTTGCGCCCTCGGCTTGGTTTTTGGCTACGTGACTCTGCTGCAAGTCAAGAACCTCCCCGTCCACAAGTCCATGCGCGAGATCAGCGAACTGATCTACGAAACCTGCAAGACCTACTTGATCACCCAGGGCAAGTTCATCCTGCTACTCGAAGTCTTCATTGGCGCCATCATCTTGATCTACTTCGGCGTGCTGCAGAAGATGGACGCGATCAAGGTCTTGATCATCCTGGCGTTCTCTTTGATCGGGATCGCCGGCAGCTACGGGGTTGCTTGGTACGGCATCCGCATCAACACCTACGCCAACTCCCGGACGGCCTTCGCAAGCCTCTCGGGCAACCCCTACCCCGTCTACGCCATTCCTCTGAAAGCCGGAATGAGCATCGGCATGGCTCTGATCAGCGTCGAGTTGTTGATCATGCTGGCGATCTTGCTCTTCATTCCGCGGGACTACGCGGGCGCCTGCTTCATCGGCTTTGCCATTGGCGAGTCCTTGGGCGCCTCCGCGCTGCGCATCGCCGGCGGGATTTTCACCAAGATCGCGGACATTGGCAGCGACCTGATGAAGATCGTGTTCAAGATCAAGGAAGATGACGTTCGCAATCCCGGCGTCATCGCCGACTGCACCGGGGACAACGCAGGCGATAGCGTCGGACCCTCCGCCGACGGCTTCGAGACCTATGGCGTGACTGGGGTTGCGCTGATCACCTTCATCTTGCTCGCCGTGCCCCAGGAACTGCTCCAGGTTCAGCTCCTGGTCTGGATCTTTGCGATGCGGATCATGATGATCGTGGCCAGCGGCGCGAGCTATCTGGCCAACCAAGCAGTGCAGAAGGCCAGCTTCGGCAAGGATGGCCGCTCCAACTTCGAAGCCCCGCTGACCACCTTGGTGTGGTTGACGTCGATCGTCAGCATCGCATTGACCTTCTTGGTGTCGTACTTGCTGATCCCGGAATTGGGCGGCGACCCCAGCTTGTGGTGGAAGCTGAGTGTCATCATCAGTTGCGGCACCCTGGCCGGCGCGGTGATTCCCGAGCTGATCAAGGTGTTCACTTCCACGGGAAGCAAGCATGTGGATGAAGTCGTGACGTCGGCGAGAGAAGGCGGCGCGTCTTTGAACATCCTTTCGGGCATGACCGCAGGCAACTTCAGCGCCTTCTGGATGGGGATCGTGCTGATGGTGCTGATGGGCACCAGCTACTACGTGGCCAGCCTCGGCCTGGCCGAGCTCATGTTGGCCCCCGCGGTTTTCGCCTTCGGGTTGGTGGCCTTTGGTTTCTTGGGCATGGGTCCCGTGACCATCGCTGTGGACAGCTACGGCCCAGTCACCGACAACGCCCAAAGCGTCTACGAGCTTTCGATGATCGAGCAGATCGAAGACGTGGAAGAGCAGCTACAAAAGGACTTCTCCGTCAATGTGTCCTGGGATCGCGCCAAGCACATGCTCGAGGAAAACGACGGGGCGGGCAACACCTTCAAAGCAACGGCCAAGCCTGTGCTGATCGGCACTGCGGTGGTGGGCGCGACCACGATGATCTTCAGCATCATCGTGGTCTTGACCAGCGGCCTCAGGGAAAACCTCGCGCAGCTCTCGGTCTTGCATCCACCGTTCCTCCTGGGCCTGATCGCGGGTGGCGCGATGATCTTCTGGTTCACGGGCGCTTCCACGCAAGCCGTGACCACAGGCGCCTATCGCGCCGTTGAGTTCATCAAGAGGAACATTCGCCTCGATGGCGAAGAGAAAGCCAACATCGAAGACAGCAAGCGGGTGGTGGAAATCTGCACCAACTACGCGCAAAGAGGCATGTTCAACATCTTCCTAGCCATCTTCTTCGGCACCTTGGCCTTCGCCTGCGCCGAACCCTTCTTCTTCGTCGGCTACCTGATCAGCATCGCTCTCTTTGGGTTGTTTCAGGCGCTGTTCCTCGCAAACTCGGGTGGCGCATGGGACAACGCCAAGAAGATCGTCGAAGTGGAGTTGAAGGAGAAGGGCTCGGAGCTTCACGATGCCACCATCGTCGGCGACACCGTTGGGGACCCCTTCAAGGACACGAGCAGCGTGGCCATGAACCCGGTGATCAAGTTCACGACCCTGTTCGGCTTGCTGGCGGTCGAGCTGGCGCTGCAGCTGGGCCGGGAAACGAGTACGATACTTGCCGCCGTCTTCTTCGTCGTCACCCTGGTCTTCGTATGGCGCAGCTTTTACCGCATGCGCATCCATTCCGAGGGACCCCCGGCACCGGCCCCTGCGGCTCCAAAACCCGCACCGGCGGAGTAGGGACACCGCGTTCTTCGCCACTTGCGCTCCAATCGGCGCCCGTGATGAATCGATCCCTAGGGCGCTTCGAGGAGCTGACATCAGACCAAGCTACGCTTCCACTTCGACTATGGTTTGGGGTCGACGCGTTTGTGACGCGCTTCGCGATGCCCGAAGGGGTGAGCGCTGGGGCGGCGCTGGGCCCCTAATCTCGCAACGGGCTCCGGAGCGCGGCGCTACGGCTTTCTGCGGCTGAACTCACGCGCGTAGCGGATCTGAGCGGTACGCCGCACCTTCGCGAGGTAGCGATCAGCTGGAACGACGGCGCGCTGTCGCACGGACCACTTGTGCCCGGCATGGCCAACGGCCTGGCTCTGCTTCAAGGAAGCGAGGAACGCCTTGAGGGAGTCGCGGTGTTTGGCGTCGATGAAGTGACTCTTCACGCCGGACTTCGGCGGAGCGCCTGGCGGCGGTGCGGGCACCGACGCTGGCCAGGGCCTCGGTTTGAGTCGTGAATGCTCGAACCCCCAGCGCATGACTTCGATTTTCTGTGGCACCCATGGGCCTCGCCCGGAAACATTCAGGGCCTCGATCTTGGAACACACCGAACGGATAGCAGCCGGCACGGGCTTGGCATCTTGCTGGGTCGGTTTGCAGCCTCGAGTCATGCCGTAGACGGAGCGGTAGATCCAACCCGCATCCGTGCGAACCAAGAATACCGTGTTGGCCTGATCCGTAGTCAGACTGAGCGACCGGCGCTCGGGCTCCGCCTTCAGCAACTCATGAACATCGGTGGCAAACTTGTCGGCTTCGCTGATCGTGCCCGCCACGCGCCCCGGCGCTTCGCCCGCTTGGGGCGAGGTGATGACACTGCCGTTCGCGTAGAGCACGAAACTGGGGACGTCGGAGCCAATCACCATGGCCCAGGGATCGTGCTCGTAGACGGCAACGAGGGGCCGCTTCGAAAGCCCTGGGGGTTCCGGAACCGGCAGCGGCCCCAACTTCATCGGGTCTTTGGGCAGCGGCTTTGCGGGCCGCGCCGTCGCGCTGGCCTTGCCGGCCGCTCGCGAGGCAGCTGAGCTGGAGCTCGTCGGGGATACCAGGGAGGACTTACCAGCAGATGGCTTCGAACTTCGCTCGCATGCGAAAAGCAGCAAGCACAAACACGCGAGCGACCAGCACCGCTTTGACATCACTGTTACCGGGACCCTTCCAGTGCAGCGCTGAGTTCGGCAACCAAGCCGCGCGTATTGGCCGCCCGCGACTCGGCGTCGCTGCCGGCCGCGATCTTCCGAACCACGGCACTGCCTACCACCACGCCATCCACGCCCGCCCGAGCTAATTCCCCGGCCTTGTCGGCGGAGTCGATGCCGAAACCGACCACGACGGGCAGGCCATGCTCTCGGGAAAGGGAGGTGGCCGCCTGCGCAGCCGCCTCCAGCGGGACTTGTTTGCTGCCCGTCACTCCGGTGACCGACACGTAGTAGGCGAAGCCGCGCCCGCTCTTTGCCAACATGGCCATGCGCTCGGGCGGTGTCGTAGGCGCCAGCAAGGGAATCACCGCGAGCTCTTCCCCCGCTGCCGCGCTGCGCAACGCCTGCCCCTCTTCCGGCGGCAAGTCCACGATCAATAGCGCGTCGATACCCGCCGCCGCCGCTGCCCGGGGCAGCTCCGCCTCGCCAAAACTGATGACGGGATTCATGTAGGTGAACAACACCAATGAAGCTTGGGAGCTTTCGCGCAGTTGTCGGGCCACATCGAGAGCCGCTCGCAGGCTGCCGCCGCCGGCGATGGCGCGACGACTTGCGTCGGCAATCGTGGGCCCATCCGCGGACGGGTCTGAAAAGGGCACGCCTAGCTCGAGTATGTCCGCGCCCGCATCGAGGGCCGCCCGGGCGCAGGCCAGCGAGTCGGCCACGGATGGATCACCGATGGTCAGATAGATGATGAGGGCTGGACGCCCCGCCCCTTTGCACGTCGCCATGCAGTCGTCGATGCGTGCCGCAGTCACGTCATTCGCTCCGTCAGCGTCTCGAGATCCTTGTCCCCGCGCCCCGACAAGCAGACCAAGATCTTCGCGGCTCGACCCAGACGCTTCGCTTCGCGAGCGGCGATCTGAGGAAGCGCCGCGAAAAGCGTGAGCCGTTTCAAGCGCGATCAAGATCCCCTCGGTGCGCGCAACCTGATGTGCCGCCGAGAGCGCCGCTTCGTCGTCCACCGCGAGATAGTGTGCCCGCCCGCTGGCCTGGAGGGCCGCATGCTCTGGCCCAACCCCGGGGTAGTCCAGCCCCGCACTCACGGAGTGAGCTTCCAGGATCTGGCCATCTGCATCGGACAAGACCAGGGTCTTCGCCCCGTGCAGCACGCCCGTCTTGCCCTGCGTGAGGGTCGCCGCATGCCGCTCGGTTTGCAGTCCACTACCGGCTGCTTCCACTCCGAACAGGGCCACATCGTCATCCATGAACGCGCGGAAGATCCCGATAGCGTTCGAGCCGCCCCCCACGCAGGCGACAACGCTGTCAGGCAACCCACCAAAGCGCTCGGCCCATTGCAGACGCGCCTCGTCACCGATCACCCGCTGGAGATCCGCCACCAACGTCGGATACGGGTGCGGGCCCGCGGCAGATCCGACGCAGTAGTGAGTGGTGCGCACATTCGTGACCCAGTCCCCTGAGCGCCTCGTTCATGGCGTCTTTGAGCGTGCGCGATCCGCTCTGTACCGGAACGACGCTGGCGCCGAGCATCCGCATGCGAAGCACGTTGGGAGCTTGGCGTGCCACGTCTTCTTCCCCCATGTAGACCTCGCAGGGCAATTCGAGCACCGCTGCCGCCGTGGCGGTTGCGACGCCGTGTTGCCCGGCGCCGGTCTCGGCAATGATCCGCGTCTTGCCGAGCTCCTTGGCCAGGAGCACCTGACCAAGGGCGTTGTTGATCTTGTGGGCGCCGGTGTGACACAGGTCTTCTCGCTTGAGGGCCAACAGCGCGACATCATCCGTGCCCAGATCTGCGCAGAGCCGCCCGGCGTCGGATAGGGGCGTCGGGCGCCCCACGTAGTGGCGCAACAGCTCACGCCACTTGCGCTGAAACGCTTCGGAGCCAACGATGCTAAGCCGGGCTGCGTCGAGCTCCTCAAGGGCCGGAACCAGGGTTTCCGCTACGAACCGTCCTCCGAAGTGGCCGAAGTAACCCAGGCCACTCATGGCGTAGAATTCTCCTTTGGCGCAGGAGTCTCTTCCGGAGGCTGCGGACCGACTTGGTCGGGGCGTAGCGCGTCTGGATCGGGCTTGGGTCCGTCGTCCACGGGAGACAGCCAACAAGCGACAGCTGGACGCCCTGCTGACGCCACGAAGCCCGTCGGGGTGTCGCGCTCGGTATACACATCCGTCAATACGAAGTGGGGCCGCCCGCCATCGACCGGAAACCGATAGTCGTGCAAGATCGCAGGGCCGCCGGCGGGTGCGATGGTGGCTTGATAGGCCACCTCTTTGCCGACGGTGTGTTGGTTTTCGATTGCTAGATAGTCGTCGCCGCCCTGACGTGACAGCACGACGCGCTTTCCGTCGTCACGCTGCACGAGGATCACCGACCGCTGAAATGGCACCGGCGCCTGTTTGCTGTCGACGCAATCTTTGGCCACGTGGGTCTGGAGGATCTTGCCGACGATGGGCTGCCGAGCGGGGATGGTCCCGCCCCCGGTGAGGCTTGGAGAGCTGCAACCGAAGCCCAGACACGCCACCAGGACGCCGAAGCGGGTCATGGCAGCTCCACCGCCTCTCTGGCGCGCCTCACGAAGCGCGCGATCTTCGTTCTGTTCTTCACGCCAGGGCTCGATTCCACGCCGCTCGCCACGTCGACTCCGTGCGGGCGTACCACGGCAACGCGCTGCCCAACATTATCCTCTGTAAGCCCCCCCGCCAGGATGATCTTGCGATGACGGGCCAGCTCGACCACCAGTCCCTCAGGGACCATCTGCCCGGTGCCACCAAGCCGTCCCGGAACCTTGGCATCCACCAGCAGCGGCTCGCCAGGCCAGCTGAGAGCTTCCCTCGCGTCCTCTTCGCTGCCCAGGCGCAGCGCTTTGAAAAAGCGCTCGCCGAGCTCGGCCAGGGTTTGCCGGGTCTCGGAGCCATGCAGCTGGACCCGATCGAAGGAATGTCGGCGCAGCAGCTGCCGGAGCTCCTCTGGCTCCCGGTCGGCAACCACCGCAATCTTGTCCAACTCCTGCGCAGCAACCAGAAGCGGTTCGATGGCTTGCTCCTCGACGAAACGCGGGGACGCCGGAATCAGGTTGATGCCGATGGCATCCGCGCCGGCATCAACCACCGCGCTGACGTCGTCAGGGGTCCGCAGTCCACAAATCTTTATCCACAAACTCACGACGCTCAGAGCTGCGTAGTCTGGCATAATACGCGCCCGCGGACGTGGTCTAAGGTGCCGCCGCGGGCAACCGCAGCCCCTCGCGCCGTCGCCATGCAGATTTCGACTCTCTTGCACTCCTGGAGCGGGGCTCGCCGCTACGCACTTGCGGTCCTGCTCTCGACGCTGACCTTGGCTTGCGGGGACGGCGAGTCCAGCCAGAGCATCGACGTGAAGATCCCGTCGACCCTGACCTGGCCCACCCTCGAATGTGATCCCATCGCGCCGGCGTTTTGCCTACACCCCTACCCCTCCAACGTCTTCACTCGCCCCGACGACAGCAGCCAGACCGGCCTGCGTCTCGCCCTTGCCGACAGTTCACTTCCCAAGCCCACGTCCGGCGAAGCGGTGGTCGCCGATCCCGTCAACACCCGTGACGGCTTCTCGCCGGGTGGACCGATTCTGGTACACCTGCCCGGCGTCACCTCCGAGGGCTTGGTGACCGCCGATGAGCCCGAAAAGTCCCTGGAGGCCGGGTCCCCCACCGTGATCTTGGACACGGTCACGGGAAAGCGCGTGGCCCACTTTGCCGAGCTGGATCTGTCGCGACCGGACGACGATACGCGCAGCTTGGTGCTGCGCCCGGTCGTACGCCTGGCCGACGCCCGGCGCTACATCGTCGCCCTGGGCGAACTCACGACCGAGACCGGCACGCTGGAGCCGAACGCCGCCTTTCGCGCGCTCAGGGATCGTGAATCCTTCGACGACGCCGACGTGACTGGGCGCCGGGGGCTCTATGAGGACATCTTCAAGCGCCTCGCGGATGCCGACATGCCGCGGGGGAGGGTGCGGCTGGCATGGGATTTCACCACATCCAGCCGCCAAGACACGACCGGTTGGCTCCTGCACATGCGGGACGAGGCCACCGACTTGGTCGGTGCCGATGGGCCCAAGTACACGATCGACAGCGTGGACACGGCGTTCCGACCCGACGACATCGCGTTTCGGATCGAAGGCACGATGCGCGTGCCCCTCTACCTGGAAGAAAACAAGCCGGGCTCCCGCCTGGTCTTTGGTGCCGACGGCATGCCAGAGCCCAACGCGAAGAGCCCAATGCACGACGTGCCCTTCGAACTCATCATTCCCAAGAAGGCCCTCACTCAGCCGGTCTCACTGATGCTGTATGGCCACGGATTGAACGGGTCGCGAGAGCAGATCCGCGCGGGGCATTTCGCCAGGTTCATGAACAAGTACGGCTACGCCATGTTCGCCGTCGATCTGGTCGGCATGTCCACCGGCGACCCCTACTTCATCCTCGACGTGCTCAGCACCGGGGACTTCCATCGCATCACAGCCATGTACGAGCGGCTGCACCAAGGCGCGCTGAACTACGTGCTGGCGATGAAGCTGATGCGCGGAGGGTTTTCCAAGGACCCGACCTACGGCAAGTACCTGAACCCTGACGAGCGCTACTATCACGGCATCAGCCAGGGCGGCATCTTCGGCGGCGTCTACATGTCCATCACGCCTGACGTCGAGCGCGGCGTGCTGGGAGTGATGGGTCAGCCCTATAGCTTCTTGCTCAACCGAAGCGTGGACTTCCTGCCCTTCTTCTTCTTCATGACTCAGTCCTTTCCGGACGCCCGCGACCAGCAGCTGCTGCTGGCCTTGGTGCAGTCCCTATGGGATCGCGTCGACCCAAATGGCTACACCTCGTACATCGAAAACGACCCACTGCCGGGCACCAAGCCCCACAGCGTCCTGATGCGCACAGCCGTCGGCGACCACCAGGTCACCACCCTCGGCGGCCACATCATGGCGCGGGCGGTCGGCGCCACGCACCTGGACACGGGCGTGCGAAGCATCTGGGGCCTCGAGTCCAAAGCCGCGCCCTTCAAGGGCTCTGCCTACGTGGAGTACGCCTTCGGCCTTCCCCCCGAACCAGGCTGCAACAAGCCTATGTCCTACTGCGATGACCCCCATGGCAAGATCCGCGACCTGGACGCCGCGGAGCGCCAAATGGACACGTTCTTGCGTACCGGCATGGCCGAAAATCACTGCGATCAGGGCAAGTGTGTCTTTCCAGAACTGTCGGGCTGCGAACCCGGCAAGACCTATCACGACCTGTGCAGCCTGAAGTAGGCGGCTCTCAGTCGATCTTCAGCAGCTCTTTGACGGTCGCGATGACCTGCGGCGCCTGGATGGGCTTCGTGATGTAGGCGTTGGCCCCGAGTTGCAATGCACGCTGCCGGTCCTCTTGGGACCCCTCGGTGGTGATGATCACGATCGGTGTGTCCTTGTGAACCGGATCGCTGCGCACCCGTTTCACGAGCTTCAGGCCATCCATGATGGGCATGTTGATGTCGGTCACGATGATGTCGTAGCGAGCGCTCGCGAGCTTGCGCAGCCCGTCGACACCGTCATCGGCCTCGGTCACGCGAAGGTTTTTCACACGCGCCAGCGCAAATACGAGCAGCTGACGCATCATGGGAGAGTCTTCGACTATCAAGCAGGAGTATTCGGCCATGTCAGCTCACACACTGAGATCGAGGAACGCTTCTAGTCCGGGCATCTTGCGCTCTGCTTGGGCGTACAGGCTGGCGCTCACGAGTGCGGACGCCGCATGCTGCCCGAGTAGCTTGAATAGCTCGAAATCGATGGTGTCGAATCGGGTTTTCTGAGCCAGCGTGGAAAAAATCGCAATCACCCCGACAACTTGGTCATCCACCGCCAGGGGAATCACGGCCGCTGGCTTGGCCAACTCGCCCTGACTCGGGTCGGAATCTTCGTCGACCCCGGCTTCTCCGGAGGCAAAGGCTTTGCCCAGGGGCCCGCCGTTGAGGGGCTGATTTTGAAGCTCGTCCGCGCGCAGCCCCTCGGACGCCACGGGGACCAGCTGGACGTGCTCCCGGTCAGCCAAGTAGATGCAGTAGCGCTCTGCCCCCACCAGTTGCGCCAGCACCTCTTTGACGCGACGCATGACGCCGCGGGGGGACAGGCTCGCATGAAGCTGATTGCTGGCGACGAAGAGGTTCGCCAGGTTGGCGAACTCGGATTCCACTTCTTCGAAGCGTTCCGAGAACTCCGTCGAGACAGCCTCAGCCTTGTGGGTGCGAGAGAGAAGCTCATTCTTCTCGGCCTCGAGGTGCTTCACCTTCTTCAGCAGTTCTCCGACAGCCGCGTCCGCTTCGACCTGCGCGCGCAGCTCGGCGTTTTCTGCCTCCAGTTCCTCCATCCGCGTGCGGACTCGCTCTAACTCGGACACGAACTCTTCACTGAGTCGACCACCTTTGGTGAAATTCTGTAGAAACTGCTCCCGCTCGCGCTGCAAGTCCCTAGGCGGGGAATCGCTTTGGCCTCCGCGGGATCGATCAGAAGACATCGTGGTTTACCCAAGTGGTCGAAGCCGGACGGTAGCACGGAGGCGGCCAGCTCCGAACCCATTGCGTCCCCGGGCGCGCCTGGAACGGGACCGGAAGCCCTGTTCAATTTATCAATAGTTTCCAGCACATACATGATCCGACTCCATCCCGCCCTTCGCCGCGGAAACAAAGCCTCGTACGCTGTGAGGCGCCCGGAGCATTGGAAGGCGACACTCAGCCGTGACAACCAGCGAACTCGATAATGTGGACCAGTTGATAGAAGCCGGAGACTTCGATGGGGCGCGCGCCGCACTAGGTGATGCCGCGGAGGATTCGGTGGAACGCAAGGTGCTACGCGTCAAGCTCGGACTTCATGACGGCAGCCTACCGGCGGGCCCGGCAATGCAGCGTTTGATTCAGATCATGCGCAAGTCGCCGGACGCCCCCCGAGCCAAGGAAATCTATCAAGAGGCATCCAACCGCGCCTACCAGAGTCGGCAGTCGAGCGTGTCTCACTCGCACCCTCCGCCGCCCACGGATGGTTCTGATAGCGATGGGTAGCGACGACCGCAGCCGCTCCTGAGCTGTCCAAGGCAAGCAAACGTGGAAGCCAGCGATTCTCAGGACTCGCACGCCGATGGTGCTGCGACCACTGTTTCGCCCCTGAAGCAGGGCAGCTTCCTGCTAGGCCTTGCCGTCACGACCGGGGCGATGCTGGCCCTCGAAGTCTTGGACACCCGAGTGCTGTCGGTACTGACCTGGTACTCACTTGGTTTTTTGGTGATTGGAATGGGGCTATTTGGCCTCACTGCAGGCGCCGTGGACGTGTACCTGCGCCCCAAGCCATGGGCCCCCGAGAAGTTGGGGCTGTCTCTGACCCGGGACGGCATTCGATTCGCTCTGTGCATCGCGGCGTCTGCCGCGCTTTTGCTAGTCGTGCCCCTGCGGGTAGAGGCACTGTTGACCACGCTGGTGGCCTTCTTCGTATTCGCGTCCATCATCGCCCTGCCCTTCTTCTTCGCCGGGCGTATCGTCGCCGCCGCACTCACGCGCACTCATTTCCCACCGGGGAGGGTGTACGCGGCGGATTTGCTCGGCGCCGCCGTGGGCGCACCCCTGGTCGTCTTCTTGCTGTCGTACCTGGACGGCACGAGCGCCTCCATCTTCGTTGGAGCCATTGCGGCCCTGGGCGCGGCCCTCTTCGCCCATGCCGCCGGCCAGGCGCGCAGCCGGAGGCGTGCTCTGACCTTCGCCGGAATGCTCGCCCTCTTCGCCGTGGCCAATGGCGCGATAGATCGAGGTCTGCGACCGCTTTGGATCAAGGGTCGCGCGGAGTCCCGAGATCACATCGAACGCGAGATGTGGAACAGCCACTCCCGCGTCCAGCTGTTGCACAAGGCAAAAGTGCCTGCGGCCATGTGGGGCGCCGGGGTCCGCTGCCGACCCCCCGCGGTTTTGCAGCAGGGCATGGAGATCGACGGTCACGCCGCGACTCCCATCTACCTGGTCGGTGACAACCTCGAAGCGCTGCGCTTTCTCGAGTGCGACGTAACCAATGCGGCACATCAGCTCCGCAAAGGTGGCGAGGTCGCCATCATCGGCGTCGGCGGCTCCCGAGACGTGCAGGCCGCCTTGCTCGCTGGCCACAAGCGCATTGTCGGCATCGAGCTCAACGGCCGCTTGCTCGAGATCCTGCAAGGCCCCCTCGCGTCCGCCACGGGCATCCAGGGGCGAAGCGAGGTCGAGCTCGTGCACGACGAAGCACGCAGTTATCTGACACGTAAAAACGAACGCTACGATCTGGTTCAGGCCTCGCTCATCGACACCTGGGCAGCCACCGGCGCGGGTGCCCACGCCTTGAGTGAGAACGGTCTGTACACCATCGAGGCCATCAATCTGTTCTTGGATCGCCTCAAGCCCGGCGGACTCTTGTCGGTGAGTCGTTGGGCCACCGTGGAGACCGCCCGCTTGACCTCCCTGGTGGTCGCGACCCTGCAGAGCCGAGGGGTGCAGCAACCTCGAAGCCACATGGCCGTGCTTGCCGCGGGCCCCGTGGCCACGGTGATCGTGGGTCGGGATCCCCTCGCGGCGGCGGATCTGGCGAAGCTCGAAGCTCTCTCCCAAGAGAAGGGCTTCCTACCCGTGGCGATGCCCGGGAAGAAAGCTCTGGTGCCCCGCATCGAGGGGCTGCTGAGTGCCGGTTCTCGGGAGGAGCTGGAACGGCGCGCTCTGGAACCCACCCTCGACTTTCGACCCACCACGGATGAGCGCCCATTCTTCTTCAACGTCGTGCGTTTAGGGGCGATACTCGCGCCCTCCAACCCGGCAACCCACGGCAGCATCGTGGGCAACCTCGTCGCAACCCAAGCCCTTGCCGCTTCGCTGTTCACTTCCTTCTTGCTGGTGGTGTTGGCGGTCGTGCTGCCCCTCCTGCGTCGGGCCCGGCCGACCGGACAAGCTGCGCGCGGTCGCCTCGTCGCCGCCTTGATTTACTTTTCCGCCATCGGCCTGGGTTTCATGCTGGCCGAAATCGCGCTCCTGATGAAGCTCTCCCTGGTCTTGGGACATCCGAGCTTCAGTTTGATGGTGGTGCTCTCCAGTCTCGTGGCAGCAGCAGGGCTCGGCTCCCTGGCCTCGGATCGACTCGCCCTGGATCGACGGCCTTGGGTGTACGCGTTTCCCCTCGGAATCGCGGCCCTGTTGGTCACTCTGGCGCTGAGCTGGCCAGCCCTGTCGGCGTCCTTCGTGGCCGCGTCCACGGCCGCCCGCGTGGGATTCGCCGTCGGGGTGTCTGGGGTTCTGGGCGCTTGTCTCGGCGTGGCGTTTCCAGTGGGGCTGCGCCTGACGCGCCCGGATCTCGATCCCCAAACGCCTTGGTTCTGGGGCATGAATGGCGTCGGAAGCGTGGTGGCGAGTGGCGGCGCCGTCGCCCTCGCCCTGGGCACCGGCCTCACCTTCTTGCTGTACGCCGCCGCCGGCTTCTACCTGCTGCTGCTGCCCTGCGCTTTCGTGCTCAGCCGTAAGTCCCCGCCATGATGCGGCGTGGAGCGCAGCGTCTCCGTCGATTCGCGAGCTCCCGCAAGATCCTGTGGGTGGCGGTACTTCTGGGCGTCCTGCTCAGCCTGCCCAGCGTGGCTTCAGGTTTCGCCACGGAAGACTTTCTGTTCCGCGCCGCCGCCCAGAAGCCTTTCGACCTAAAGGACGTGAACCTCTTTGACGCCGAAGAGGTGAGCGGTGGCGTTCGGATCTCCCAGCACGTGGGCTCGCTGCCTTGGATCACCCACGACGACTTTCGGATTTCCTTTTGGCGCCCACTCACCTCCCTGACTCACCAGCTGGACTACCGCGTATTCACCCACAACCCCGCAGCCGCCCACGTGCACAGCGTACTCTGGTATGCACTGGCGATCTTCGGCGTTGGCTTGGTGCTTCGGCGCTGGGTTCGTCCTACCTGGGCAGCGGGTTTGGCCAGCGTGTGGTGGGCGATGGACGAAGGGCATGGGCACGCCGTAGGCTGGCTATCGAACCGCCATGTCGTGGTCGGGACGGCCCTGGTCACCCTGTGCCTGCTGCTACACGACAAGGGGCGAAGGTCGAAGCGAGTCGGGCCACAGCTTCTTTCCGCTGCGGCGCTCGGGCTGTCCCTCCTGGCGAGCGAGTCCGCGCTGGGGATCTGGGGATTCTTGCTCGCCTACGCCTGGTGTCTGGACGCCAAGCGCGGCGCATTTCGAGCCTTGCTGCCCCACGCCGCTGTCAGTGCAGCGTGGCTGAGCGCCTTTGTCTATCTGGGCCACGGCGCTCGGGCCAGCGGTCTATATCTGGATCCGCGCGCATCCCCGATCGCATTTCTGGCAGAGCTTCCAGAACGCACCGGCGTGCTGCTGCTCTCAGCCACCGGACTTCCCTCCGCCGACACCTGGCATGGTGCCAGTCCGACCCAAGTAGCGCTGCTCGCAGTCGGAGGCGCCATCGCCTTGCTGCTGCTCGCCGTGTTGACCTGGCCGAAAAGGCGGGCGGTCGCCCTCAGTATTGCCCTCGTCATCGCGCTATTGCCAGCGGCTGCGACATTCCCCAGTGACCGTCTGCTGCTGCTGCCCAGCGTGGCCGCGCTAGCCCTGGCAGCCAGCGTCGTTGCGGAAGCCAGGGCACATCCGACGGCCCTGGGTCGGATCGTGGCGGGCCTATCGATCACAACCCATAACCTGGTGGCTCCCGTCCACTTTCCCGAACGCTCCCTCGCCATGGCTCAACTGCACGCAAACGTCAGCCGCGCGAGCGCCTCCGCCTACGCCTTGGTCCAGTCCGAACGCAAACGACTGATCGTGCTCAATGCGCCGGACTTCTACTTCTGCAAGTTGCTTCGGGAGGTGCGCTGGACGCAACCGGCTCCCGCAGCGCCCATCCTGTGTCTGTCGGGCAGCTTGGATGCGATGGAGGTGACCCGGGTCGACCCGAATGCGCTTCGGCTTTCCCTGCCGGGGGGATTCCTCGACAGACCCTTCAACCGCCTGTATCGGGACGAGCGGCACCCGACCCGCGTCGGTGACAAGTGGTTCACCGGAGTTGCCGGGGTAGAAATCGAGCAGACAGATGCGAGAGGGGCTCCACGTCAGGTCTTGTTTCGGTTCCTCTCGCCCCTGGAATCCGACAAGTTCGTCTTCGTGCAGTGGCGTGGGGGGCAGTACGTGCCTTTCACCCCCCCCGCCCCGGGCGCCAGCATCACAGTACGCCCGCTGTCCGACCCGTGAGCCACAGGGTCGACACGAACGCTAGCCAGGCAAGCCCGAAGACCAGGCGCACCAGGTTCCAACCGCGCTCGGGGTTGCTGCGGATGGGAACCGCCGCACCTAGCAGAAGCAGCAGCGCGAAGGTGCTGTGCACGAATACAAGACCGTAGATGGCGCTCAGCAGGGCGGCGCTGCGGAACATGCGCTCGGTACCCGATGCACCCAGCAGCACCGCGGTGGTGCGGGTGCCAGCGGCTGCGTCCGTTTCGCGATCCCGGAGCACCTGAAGCAATTCGAAGCAGGTAGAAAACAATGCCAGCTGACCCAGTAGGATCAGCCCGGGCCCACTATCCAAGGGCACGGCGGCCAGGGGCATCGCAGCGCCCCACACGGTCATGGACACCACGTCGAGCACAGGCCGTGCCTTGAAGGATGCGGAATACGCCCAGCAGGTTCCAGCTCCGAGCACGGCGGCGACGAGCAGCCCGGGGTCGAACAGGACGGCAATCGCGCCGAGGCAGGCTGCGAGAAACCACTGCGCGCCGAAGGCGGCGCGTCGATGGTCCAACAAGAACTGAGTCTTGTCGGGCGCGCGTCCCTCCGCCAAGTCGCGTTCCGCGTCGTAATAGTCGTTGGTCGTGTAGGCGAGCACGTTCAAGAGCAGCGCGAACAAGACTCGGATCCCGGCCTCTGCGAGCGGGAGGCGAAGTGCGACCACCAGCGATGCAGCCGCAAACAGATTGGCCATTTCCAGCCGCCGAAGGCGGTATAGAAGGACCTCCCAAAGAATGCGCGCTCCCGCTAACAACGAAGCTCCTGGCAGCTCACGGGCGGGGTGGTCACCGGGGCATCATTTCGGGGTAGCTCGCGGTTTTCAACGATAAAGAAGACGCGGTCACGTCTGCTTGCTAGCTTCTGTGCAAGCGGCTGGAGCGAAAAAGCAGGATGGACACGGACGTCTTGGTCATCGGAGCCGGTCCGGCAGGTGCTGCAGCCGGTATCACGGCACGACGCACGGGCGCCGAGGTGCTCGTCGTCGATCGCGCTCGCTTTCCCAGGAACAAGACCTGTGGCGACGCCGTCTCCAATCGCGGCGTCGAACTCTGCCGCCAGTTGGGCGCGCTCGAGGCAATCCTTGCGGGCCCCCACGCGCGGGTGACGACGGCCGCAGCGATTCTCCCCGACGGCGCCCGCATCCAGCGTGACTACTCCGACGTCGGGCTGATCGTGCCCCGTCTCGACTTGGACAACGCTTTGAAGCAAGCCCTGGTCCGATCCGGCGCAGCGCTTCGAGAGGGCAATGCCGTCACCGCGATCGAGATCGCTGCCAATACCGCCCATGCCCACACTTCAGCGGGGACCCTCAGCGCGCGGGTCGTGATTGCCGCGGATGGGCCGAATTCGGTCGCCTGGCAAACGCTGGGCTATCACCCTACCAAGGCGAAAGCGCTGGCCGTCGCACGCACCTTGTATATGCGCGGCGTTGATTCAAAGGGCGCAGCTTCGACCAGCGAGCACTATTTCGAGCGCTTCTTGCCTGGGGGCTACGGCTGGAGCTTTCCGGCCGTGAACGGCATCAGCAACGTGGGAGTCTACCAGCGCGCGGATTGCTACAAGCAGTGCGGTCGCCATATCTCCGGGCTCATGACGGAGTTTCTGAACGCCCACCCTGAGCGGTTCGCCGACGCGGAAGTGGTCGGTCATGCGCGCACGTGGCCGTTGCCCATTGCACATTTCGGGCTACCGCCGTCGGGGCCGCGCCTGCTTTGCGCTGGTGACGCGGCGTGCCTGGTGGATCCCTTCACCGGGGAAGGGATCTGGCACGCGCTCTGTTCGGGCGTGCTGGCGGGAGAGCACGCCGCACGGGCCTGCGAGCGGGGCGGCCTCTCCAGCGCAGACGCGCTGCGCTACCGAGCCGAACTGTCGCGCAGAGTTGCAGCACCTGCGGCGTCGCGACGGCTCCTGCAAGTCACGATGGATCAGGTCATCGCCTATGGGGCCGACCGCCACCGGCTGACCCAGGATATCCTGGGCTGGGGCTACCGGGGCGGCTTGTTGGAAGTGGCAAAACGGGTTTCGACCCGATCTGCAGCTCAGTAGGCGTTGTAGATTTCGAATTCCGGTGGCGGGCCGTCCACGCGAATGAAGCCCACGCGATCGCCGGGCACTTCTTCGCGCTTGAGCTCGCAATTGGGTCGACAGCGCAGGGTCTCCATATAGTGGAAGCGGAGCACGACGCTCGAGCCGCTCACGCCGTCCAACCCGATGTGGTTCACGCGCTGCTCTCGCACCTGGCCCGCCCCGGTCGCAAAGTAGCTGGGCTGCTCCCGGGTGCGGTAGACGCGATAGCCCCGAACGTTCTTGACCGGTTCGAGCAGGTCGCGTCGCGCGTCGACGGGGCCGTGGTCGCCACCCAAGATCACGAACCCCACCGCATAGTCGCGGAAGTAGTCTCGCATTGCGGCCGCGCCAATGTTGCCTTCCTCCTCCCGCCGGAAGAGGTGGGCGTCCACGTGGGGCACGTTACGCTCGGTGATACCCCCGAGCACCGGCACGTTGGCTGCGACAACCAGGTACTCGCCCAGCACCCAATCATTCGTCACGACGCGCCCACGCCCCTGGTGGTTTTCGACCAACCAATCCCGCACGGCGCGCTGCTCCGGCAAGGCGCCGTGATGCCGCATCACTACGGGTTTCGGCTCGTTGAGACCAACCAGCGGAGAACTCAGCAAGTCTAAATTGCTGCGCTCCACTTGCTTCGGCAGCAACGCGGGGACGTAGTGCAGCACCGTGCGCACCAGGCGCGGCAGCGCGAGCACTGCCACCAAGAGCAACCCGATTCGGGCCGCAGCGGGATAGCCACGCAGCGCCCGCGGAGAAAACACTCGCCACAACAACACCCCAGCCGGCACCGCTGCGGCCATCATCCCAGGACCGATGTGCCGGTACGGCTGCGTCTGCCGGCCGGTCCAGAAGTACGCCGAGCCGTAGGCAAGCACCAACGCCGAACCGATGAGCAGCGCGAAGGGGTAGAAACGCGGATCTTTCTTGCGCCTCCAGCCAATCAGCGCCACGAGCGCGGCAACAAAACACAAGGTGCGTACCGCGGCGCGCATTGGGCCGCCGGTCTGGCGACCATCTTTGAGAAGGTCGAAGCTGTCGTAGAGCAAGAAGGACAGCGTGGCGTTGAAGAAGGTATCGACGTCGCCCACGTAGTGGGAAAAACGCGAGGTAACTGGGGCCCAAACCAGAGCGGTGGCAGCACCGAGCAGCGCGGCAGCAAGCAGCAGCCCAAAGGACTTGGGACTCAGACAGCGCCGATGCAGCAAAACGAGCCCAACACTAACGGGCAACAGAGTGATGCCCGCAAAGGGATGCGCTATGGCCAGAGTGGGCGTGAGCACACAAAGCCAGAGCAGGTGCTTGAGCCGCTGCTCCTGGAGCGCGCGCCAGAGCAAGGCAGCGAAGACCACGATGCTATAGCTGGCGAAAGACCAAGTGATCATGCCGATCCACCAGGACCAGTGCATGAAAGAATCGAAGAACCACAACCAGAGCCACAGCCCATGCACCATCAGGGTTTGGAACCGACTCAGGCGCAGCAGTGCGCCCACCAACCACGCGGATAAGGGCATCAGTAGATGCACCAAGAGGATGAACAGGTTGAAGCCGAGGCCCCAGGGCACTCCCAGGTTCTCGAGAGCGATGACGAAGAGTTCGGTGCCCTTGCTGGTCAGGTCCTCCACGACCCCCGCGGGCTGCCCAGCCAAGACGAGCGGGTCGTAGGACCACAGCTTGCCGTGCTCAGCAAAAGAGGTGCGGGCGCGGTCGATCTGGTAGACGTGGAGAGCGTAGTCCACCGTGACCACGGGCTGCCGCGACAGCATCACGCTTGGCTGCGCAAAGTGCAGCAGCAGGGCGAGATGAACACAGATCAGCGCCACCAAGGAGATCACGAACCCCCTACTGGGCGCTCCCTCCCCATCACGCTGAGCGTCGGCGCTTTCCGCCACTCAGGGCGTATACCTTGCGCCCCTGGAAAAATCGACGATGCTGCCGGCCTTCGTGTCTGAAGCGCCCGATCATCGGAGTAGGCGGAAGGCTGGCTTTCTGCCTCTGGCCGCCATCCTAGTCGCCATCTTGACCGCGGCGATCCTACACGCGCCCTCCCTTCAATCCGGCCTGGTCGCGGACGACCACCTGCAGGTCGCGATGCTGGACGGCAGCTACCCTGTCGAGCGAGGGGTGTGGGACCTCTACGCGTTTTCCCAAGGCGGCCAGGACGTCGCGCCACTGATGAAACACGGTGTGCTGCCTTGGTGGTCACACTCGGATTTGCGGCTGAGCGCACTACGCCCGCTCTCCAGTCTGACGCTATGGCTCGATGTGAACGTGTTGAAGCTCTCGCCCTGGTCGCGCCACCTGCACTCCTTGCTCTGGCTAGCTGCCTTTCTGATCGCCGCGCACGTGTTCTTCTGTCGGGTGTTGGAGCGAAGAGCCGCAGCCCTCGCCACGCTCATGCTCGCCGTGGACCCAGCCCATGTGTGGCCGACGGCTTGGCTGGCCAATCGAACCGCGCTGATTAGCGCCACCTTGGGGCTATGCGCGCTGAGCATCCATCTACGCCACCGGGAGCAGCGCTCCACCACGAGCGCAATCGCCGTGCCTGCGCTTGTCGCACTGTCTTTGGCGGCAGGCGAATACGCTCTTTCAGTGACCGGGCTGGTGGTGGGATTCGAACTGATGGCACGTGGCACCCACTTGCGGCAGCGGGCACGCAACCTGCTGCCCTGGCTCATGCCAGCCCTCGCCTACTTCTCCTTGCACAAGTTACTTGGCTACGGCGCCGTTGGCTCCAGCGTCTACGTGGATCCAGTCTCTTCACCGCTCAAATATATCCTTGCCATCATGTTGCGCCTGCCTGCGCTGTTGGCCAGCGAGCTCTTCCTCCTGCCTAGCGAGATCGTGCACGGCGCACTGGTTCTGAACTTCGGCCCGTCATTGTTGATTGTTGTGATCTTGTGTGCGGCGTTCTTGCTTCTCGCCGCCCTCGCCCTGAGAGGGCAGCCAGAGGCCAGGCGTGTGGCGACGACTTTTGCCCTGGGCTTGCTCGGCTCCTTGTTACCTCTTGTGGCAACTCTGCCTTCATCGCGCTTGCTCGTCGTACCCAGTGTGGCCGGAGCCGGCTTGTTGGCCACTGTAATCGCCTCGCTCGCGTTCTCGCCCCGCAAGACACCATGGCTCCGCATTCCGGCCGTGCTTTTCGGCGCTGCCGTTTTCACGCTGCACGTTCCTTTCGCCCTCGCGCATAGCCGCACTGCCGCGAGCGAATGGTCCGTGCTGCATACGCGAATTGCAGGCATGGTGCAGAGCGCCAAGCTACGTGACAACGCTTCGAGCTGGGTCTTGTTGAACGCCGCCCAGCCAACGGCGATCTACCTGCCCTGGATGCGCAAGCAATCCGAGCAGCCAACTTTCGCGGTGTTGACGATCTCGCCGGAGCCGGTCACGGTGCGCCGACCCGAGCAACAGACCTTGGAGCTCATCGCTGGCGAAAACGGCATGTTGACGGATCCCGCATCCCGTCTATTTCGAGGGATCGAAACTCCATTTCCGAACCTGCCGGTGACCACTGGGGACGTGCGCGTCTCCGTCACCGAGAAAACGATCTTCGGCGTCAAACGCGTTCGCGTCGACTTCCTCCGCCCCTTGGACGACCCAGGCTTGCTACTGCTGGTATTGGAGTCGGGTCGCCTGCGTCCTTTCTCGGTTCCGCCCGTCGGCGCCGAGGTGCGTATTCCAGGCTTGCACTGATCAGGCCGCCGACCGCGCTAGCACCCGTGGCGCCAGGACCGCCGCGAGCGCGTACACGACTCCGCCGGCAATGACCGTCGCCGTCGCGCCGTAGTGCAGAGCAATCAAAGTGGCCAGGACCGTGCCGAGCACGCTAGTGCCGCCATTGACGGCCCAGAACCAGGCCGTGCGCCCTGGGGCGCGCTCGCCGATCGCGCGCAGCGCTGCCGGCATGGGGACGCCCAAGAGAACACCGACGCAAAACACCACCACGGATGCGACCCCGCCACGGGTCTGGGGCGCCCAACCCCGAGTCGCATCCATCAGCCACGGCAGTGTCCAGGCCGCCACGCCAATCACGACTATCAGGGCAATGACTGCCCGCTGCACGAAGATTGGGGAGCGCGCCGCGAGGTAACGGCTGCCAACGGCGCCTCCGGTCAGGACCGCGACGATGACGACGCTCAAGGACAGGGTTGGCTCTCCCAGGTAGGGACTGATGCGATGCAGCAGCCCCAACTCGACGAGAAGAAAGCCGATACCCAGACAGGCGGCGAAACTCAAATCCGCGGCCGCCCCTCGTCCCGCGGGTCCACTCCGCCCGACCCAGGCCGGCAGCAAAGCTAGCAGCAGCGCGAACAACACGGAGAGTGCGAACACCTTGGCGAGCAAGACGAGACCATTGCCGAATAGGTGCAGTGGCGTGGGCGCGATCAGAGCGATCGGCAGGTCCGAGAGTCGGTTCTGGTAGAAGAAGAACGGACGATCGTCGCTGGTAGCGGTCGTATTGAGCGGCAGGCTGGCGAAGAAACTCTCCAGCGCGCCAGCATCGGCTTCACCCAGTACCCGGCGGATCATCGCGTGTTCCGGCTGGCCGCCCACAATCTGCTCACCGGGAACGCTGACCAAGGCGAAGCCCAGCGCTTGGGCCTCGGATCCTACGGCTGCGAGAGCCGACGCATCGAAACCAGAGGGCGCGATGATGAAGTTGTACAAGCGAGCTTCGCGTACACCGAGCCAAGGCGTCTCGACGACGACGACGCGGTCCGCCACCGGTCCGCCGCCCAGGGCCGCCCGAGCGATGGCGGCCAAGCGGGTCCCGACCCACAGGTCCGGCAGGCTGACGCTGGAGACGCTCAGCACGCCACCCGGACGCAAGGCATGAAAAAAGTCTCTGAACGCGTCCTGGGTGTACAGCGCGTTTTCGCTCAGCGCATATGCGCCCGCAGCGCTCGCGGCGCTAGTATCCACCATGGACAAGTGCACGACATCGAACCGGTCGCCTGTGCGGCGCACGAAGGATCGTCCATCCTCGACGACGGCAGTCACGTCCTTGCGCCCGTAGAGATCGCCCACCATCTCGCGGTGGCTTCCGCGCATGATCTCGCTGGCGATGATCGGGTTCACCTCGACCGCGGTTACCCGCTTGGATCCGCTGGAAAGAGCAGCTAGTACATCTTTGCCGCCCCCCGCCCCGATGACGCATGCGCTCGCCGAGCTCGGGAAAACTCGGTAGACGAACGCCGAAAGATCGTGAGTGACGTAGTCGACTTTTTCGAAATCCCCGTCAAAGCTCAGTAGCGGTGTCATCGCGTTCATGTCGATGACCAGAGTTTTCTGCGGAGGGACGCTGCCCTTGTAGGTCGGCGCCAGCCCCCAGCCCTTGAAGTCCGCCGAGGGCAGCACCGTCACCAGAGAAAACGCGTTCCAGCGTTGAAGCTCCGGTTTCGCTCGGGTCAGATCGATGCCCTTCGCAACCCGTAGCGTGAGCCAATCCGAGCCCACCGTGCCCAACGCGACCAGCCCAGCGACGGCTACCAACAGACTGGCGGATAGGCCTCGCTTCCCCGTTGGCAACACGAAGCAGAGCCCAGCGATGCATGCCATCGTCGCGAAGAACAAGAGCACCTGGGGCGCGGGCAGCTGTGAAGAGATGACCAGCGTGCCCAAAGCCCCTAGCGCAGCGCCGAGCAGATCCCAGAAGTACAACTTCGGGGCGTGAGTCGCGAATCGGGTCAGCGTCAGGGACACCACGAAGCCGCCGAAAAAGAAGGGGAGTGCCGCAAGCGCAAAGAGTAGGAACAGCTTTAAGGTGAGCGTCGTGAACACGCCTAGGGCTCCCCCGAACCAATCCGGCGTGACGTTGATAAACGCCAGGTCCACGCACACCAAAGCAGCCGCGGTCGCTAGAGCACCCAGGCCGAGGGCACGCGGCAAGTCCGTGAGTCGTTTGTCCGTGTAGTGCACCACCAGGGCGGACAACCCCAAGCCAAACAACGCCACGCTGATCGCGAAGAAGGCGAAGTGGTACCAGAGCACCACGGATAGCAAGCGCGTCAGCGTGAGTTCGCTACCGATCAGTGCGCCGGAAATCAGCCCCAAGCCGATAGCCAAATTGACACCGGGGCGGGGCGCATCCGCTGGGCTCGTCACGGTGCGTCCGCACCCGTCGCCGCATCGACAGCAGCGCCCTGGGCGGCTGCGTCGCTAGCGCTGGCTTCCGGGAGTCGTCCGATTCGGCCCGCGAGTTCAGTCCGCGTCGCGGCGAGAAAGGTCGCCGACTTCTTTTCATCGCCTTCGTACCAGGACAGCTTCAGACTTCCGGTCGTGGAGAGGCGACCGGCGGTTACTATCGCCGTCATGCGGTCGATGGTGATGGAGCCAGTGCCGTCCCCTCTATATTGATCCACATCCGCGCGACGCCCCGGCAACAGGGGATGGGGCACCTCTTGACGGGGCGCCTCGTGCCGCACCCGTAGGCTGATCGTGACCCGATCACCCGCGATGCGGGTCACGCGCATCTCCGCTATTTGCCACATGGTCACGCCGGAGAGTTCGACGGATTCTCGAAACCGCCACTTGCCACCCACCCCCACGGCTTTGGGCGGGAGACGAAAGGGGAAGCGGCGTTGGGCGTCGAAAGACTGGTCGAGCACCGCTTTGACCTCCGCGGGTAGTTCCTTGCCCGCCAGAGCCTCTGTGGTCACTTCCGCGATTTCACCGTCTTCGCCGATGAGCTGGCGGGTAGACAACCCATTGAGTTTGGCCAGCGCCTCGTTCATGCCGGTCAGCGCCGCGGCGGGGATCTCCTTGCTCTCCGCCCTGGCACTCGTGATGGATCCCCGCTCCTCGACATAGCGGCGCTTCCGCCCGCCAAGTTTCTTCACGATGGGGTTCGCCGTCCCTCGCAGCACTTCGAATTCAAAACTCGTCACCGAAGAGGGCGACTTCACTGGCGGGCGACCTGCCACCCCCATACTCACATCGCCCGTCAGGGTCAGGCCGTAGACCAGCCCCGCCCAGCGTCCGACCTCCAACTCCACCCGGGGTTCGCTGCCTTGGGACAACATCTCGATCCCGGACGCCGCCTTCTCGCTTGCACTGGCATCTGGCGCTGCTTTGCTTTTCCCGCATGCCTTGGCACAGCCCGTGAGACTGAGCGCCAACACGGCGAAAACGAGCCTGCGAGACCCCATGGCGAGAAGGTAGACCAAACGTGTGGTGACAAAAAGCGCTAATCTACGCCCCATGAGTCTGAGCTGGAAACATGAGAGCCCGGCCCGCTGGGATGCGGACAAAGCAAGGGTCTTGGGTGACGCGCCGAAAGGGGTGTTTTCCTTCACCGACAAGTCCGAGGGAGAGCTGATCGGTAACGACTGGTGGCGGATCGAGCGAGACGGCAAGGTCATTGGCTACGGCTGGATGGACGCTGTGTGGGGCGACGCTGAGGTCTTGCTCGCAGTCCAGGCAGACGCGCGCGGGTCGGGCGTCGGCACCTTTGTCATGGACCACCTGGAGACCGAAGCCGCGACGCGAGGTCTCAATCATTTGTACAACGTGATCCCGCCCGCACACCCGGAGCCGCAGAAGCTGCGCGGTTGGCTGGAGAAGCGAGGTTTCGCTCCCAGCGAAGATGGAAAAGTGTTGCGCCGCATCGTCAAGAACAAGAGCTGATGCTTCGGACATGGGTCACCCTGCTGTGCGCGACGGCGAGCGTGCTGTCGTGTGAGCAGCCGCCTGCGCCCACGCGCGCGGAAAAGGCGTCGTCATCCGCCGAGCCCGCCAAGGCGGGCGTCGAGATACAACCCGCGCCGGCTGAGGGGGCCCTGACAGACATCATTGGCAAAGAACACGCGCGCGCGCGAGCGGACGGTCGCAGGTTGCTGGTGTATGTGGGTGCGACGTGGTGCGAACCCTGCCAGTATTTCAAGCAAGCCATCAAGCGCGGTGAGTTGGATGCCGAATTCGCCGGGCTGCGTTTGCTGGAGCTCGATCGCGATCGTGACGAGGCGCGCTTACGGAAGGCAGGCTGCCTCTCGCGCATGATTCCGCTGCTGGCCCGGGTGGATGGCACGCGCTGCTCTAGCCGGGCGCGGATGGAAGGCAGTATCAAGGGCCCGGGCGCAGTCGCGCAAATGACGCCTCGGCTGAAGGCCCTGCTAGCATCACCCTGACGCGCTGGGTGCCCACCGCGACAATTCTGGGCCGAGGAGCTTCGAAACCTGGCGCAAGGCCGCAACGTCCTTCGCGCCCACGAGCAGCATCGCCATCCTGAGTTCGGTCTCCACACGCTGCAGCAGTGCGTCCGCACCCTCCGGACCGCTGCTCTCGAAAGCCTGAAGCACCGGTCGCGCAATGCCGCCCGCCGAAGCGCCAAGCGCAATGCCGCGAGCGATGTCGAGACCGCTCTTGAGTCCTCCCGTGGCAAACACGGTTTCGAAGCCACACGGCGCGACACTGAGCAAACTCGCGGCGGTTGGGATCCCCCATTCCCAGAAAGTGTCGCCGAGACCCCGGCGCTCTTCTGCCGCGCGCTGTCGCTCGACGGCGACCCAAGAGGTGCCCCCAGCCCCGGACACGTCCACATGCCGAATTCCATGCGACAGCAGGCGCTCTCCAACCCCTGCGCTCAGCCCCGAGCCAGTCTCTTTGGCGACGACTGGAACAGAGAGCTCAGACGCAAGCCGTCGGAACGCACCGAGACATCCACGGAAATCTCGGTCGCCTTCGGACTGCACCAACTCCATCGCAGGGTTTATGTGTAGGCAAATCGCGTCGGCTCCAACCTGATCCACCAACCCTTGCACATCCGACGTGGGGCACTGCGAGGCTTGAACGATGCCCAAGTTCCCGAGCAGCAACAGATCCGGCGCGACGTCCCGCACGGCATAAGTCGGCGCCGCGCTCGGATCCTTCTGCATCGCACGCTGGCTGCCCAAGCCGAAAGCGTAGCCGCGACGTGCAGCGAGTTGGGCTAGCTCCCGATTGATGCGACCGGCCCGTGCTGTACCCCCGGTCATGCCCGCTATCAGAATGGGTGCGGACAGCTTCTTTCCGAGAACCGTGACAGACGTGTCGATGTCGTCGAAGTTCAATTCGGGCAACGCGTCGTGCACCAAGCCCACCTGGTCGAGCAATGTGCCGACTCGCTTGAACGCGACGTCCCCTTTCGCGGCCAGGTCCAGGTGGTCGTCTTTTCTCTGCCCGATGTTGCTCACGCCTGCGCCCTCAGCTGTGGTCATAGAGCGGCTGGCAGTCGGTTGACACCCCCGGGACCGCGCCCTACGCTCGTCCCGAAAATGCCAGCGAAGACGCGGACTTCCAAGAAAAAGCGACGCAAGAAGCCGCCGTCACCGCCGCCGCGTCCCAAGGCGAAGGCCATCGAGAAAAACGCCTTCGTGGCGCTGCAGAGCGCCTTTCGCCGCGACATAGACGCGCGCTTGATGGGCTTCTTGGACGCCAAGCTCGATCGAACCAAGCCCCACGGAAAAGACGTGGTGCAGCTCGTGCAGTCCATTCGCGAGCTGTGCTCGCGGGGCGGCAAGCGCACCCGCGCCGCTCTGCTCATCGCAGGCTATCGTGCCGCCAGTGCATCAGCGCCGATCGAAGCCGCCCTGGACGCCGGGGTCTCGTTGGAGCTTCTGCACGCCTATTTCTTGATCCACGACGACTGGATGGACGACGACACCGTCCGCCGCGGTGGCCCTGCCGTGCATACGTGGTTGGGCGAGCGTCTGCATTCGCGGCGTTTGGGAGACCGCGCCGGGATCCTCGCAGGCGACCTCGCGTCGAGCTACGCGCAGGAGGCGCTATCGCGCGTAGATGCCAAACCCGCCCGAATGACCCGCGCCTTCGCCTGTTTCGCGGATATGCAGAACGCCGCAATCTATGGTCAACAGCTCGACATCATGGCGCGAGCGTCGGATCCCGAGAAGGTCTACGAGCTCAAGACCGCAAGCTACACGGTCCGGGGCCCGCTGCGCCTGGGTGCCCTGCTGGCCGGCGGCAACCCAGCGCTGCTGACCACCTTGGACCGCTTTGCGATTCCCGCAGGCATCGCATTCCAACTGCGGGACGACCTGCTCAGTGTATTCGGGGACCCGGCCCAGACCGGCAAGCCCTTCGGAAGCGACATAAAGGCCGGCAAGAGAACGGCCCTGCTCACGACCGCAATGAAACGAGCACGGGGCAAAGACCACCGCCTGCTCAAGAGCGTCGTGGGCAACCCCAAAGCCAGGCGCTCGGAGCTCGCCCGAACCATCGCTGTGTTGGAGCGCTCCGGCGCGCGGGAGGCCGTGGAAGGGAGAATCGACGACTTGGTCCGCGAGGCGATGCTCGGATTGCGCGCAGGCAAGTTGAAGCCCGATGCCCGATCTCTGCTCGAGGGTGCAGCGCGGGCCATGACCACCCGCGTGTCTTGATTGGGGAGCCCGTGAGCATGGCCCACTTCGGGAAGCCGACCCATGGCGCGCGCTAGCGGCAAGGTGATTCTGTGTGGAGAGCACGCCGTCGTGTACGGTGTCCCCGCCATCGCCGCTGGCATCAGCCGCGGCGCGGAAGCGACGGCGAAGCGCAGTGACTTCCCTCGGATCCATATCGGGGAGGACAGCTTCGAACCCGGCAGCGACGTCGCGACGGCATATGGCCGGCTGCTTGCCAGCCTCGGCGCACCAGCTTGCGCGACTCGAGTTCAGGTCGAGGTTGCCGTGGGTTCGGGCTTGGGCGCTTCCGCAGCCATCGCCGTCGCGACAGCGCGCGCAGTATTGGACGCCATCGGCGACGACGGCGACCACGAGCGCCGGGTGCTCGCAGCCGCATCGGCATTCGAAGAGGTCTTCCACGGCAACCCGTCGGGCATCGACACCGCCGCCGCGGCCAGCGCCAGCTGCATCTGGTTCCGTCGCGGCACCGAACCCGAAGTCATCCGACTGCCCAAACACCTCGTGGTGGCCGTGGGGATCGCTGGGCCACCGGCGAGCACGAAACTGATGGTGGACGGCGTACGCGCTCTGAAGGAGCGCAGACCCGAAATGGTCCAGAAAGCACTGGACGGCATCGAATCCCTGGTGAGAAACGCTAAGCTTTGCCTCGAGGCGGGGGACATTGATGGCTTGGGCAAGCTGATGAATCTGAACCAGATGCTGTTGGCGGGGCTGCACGTATCCAGCGTCGAGATCGAAAATGCCTGTGGGATTGCCCGGGAGGCGGGCGCCCTGGGCGCGAAGCTCACCGGTGCGGGCGGAGGTGGCGCGGTGATTGCTCTGGTCGAAGGCGACGCCACGAATGTGCTCGACGCCTGGCGAGCCAATGACATCCAGTGCTTCGCTGCGGAAGTGGGGGCACGCAATGAGTGAGGCTTTTGCACGGGCCTCCGCCAACATTGCTTTGGCCAAATACTGGGGCAAGGCCGACGTCAGTCGAAACCTGACCGCGGTGCCTAGTCTGTCCCTCACCCTCGACGGGCTGGACACGGTCACGCACGTCCGCTTCGACGCGGAACTTGACGTCGATGGCGTGAGCCTCGACGGCCGCCCGGCCCGCGAAGGCGAGCAGGCGCGAGTGAGCGCGTTGCTCGAGGCGGTGCGGCGCCGTGCCGATCGCAAAGAGTTCGCCCGGGTGGTGAGTCGAAACAACTTTCCGACTGCGGCCGGTTTGGCGTCGAGTGCCTCGGGATTCGCCGCCTTGGCTTTGGCGGCAACCCGGGCCGCTGGGCTGGAGGCTAGTGCCGAAGACGCCAGCGCCCTGGCGCGCGCGGCAAGCGCGTCAGCTGCGCGCTCGGTCTTCGGCGGCTGGGTCATGCTCGACGCCGGTGCCGAGAGTGCTGCGCGAGTCGCCCCCGCCGACCATATGGACGTGAAGATGTTGGTTGTCGTGACCGATCCGGGCTCCAAGAAGACCGGTTCCACCCAGGGCATGCAGCACACGGCGAAGACGAGCCCTTACTACTCGACTTGGCTCTCGCACTCGCGGTCTCTGTTCGACGAAATCCGCACGGCGCTGGAAACACGACGACTGGAAGACCTAGGACAGGCCGCGGAACAGAGCGCGCTGATGATGCATGCGTGTATGTTCGCGGCGCGGCCGCCTCTCGTCTACTTCCGCCCCGCAACTCTGGCAGTCCTAGAGAAAGCGCGGCGTCTGCGCGACGACGGCGCTCGCGCCTACCCCACTATGGATGCCGGGCCTCACGTGAAGCTGCTGTGCTCGAGCGCCGACGCCGGCGCTCTTTCTTCTGAGCTGAGCCAAGTGCCCGGCGTGACCCGACTCATCGTCGCCTCCCCGGGACGAGACGCGGAAATTCTGGACCCGGCCGCGGCCCGGAGGATCCTCGAGCCCGAAGCTGGCCCATGAGAGCAGCGGCCCCCGGCAAGTTGATCCTTTCTGGTGCCTACGCGGTCCTATTTGGCGCCCCGGCGATCGTTGCGGCGGTAGACCGATACGTGATGGCGGATACGAGCAAGCGCCCCGACTTCGTCACGCCCGAAGTGCGAGAGGCCCTTGGACAGGCACCCGCGCCAGCCTTCGACGCGAGCGAGCTCAGAGCTGACAACCAGAAACTGGGCCTCGGATCGAGCGCCGCGATCCTGGTTGCGTCCTTGGCGGCCACGCTGCTCGAGAAAGATCCCACCCTGGACGATAGCGCTTTGCGCCAAGCCGTTTTCGAACCCTCCCGAGCAGCGCACCGTCGCGCTCAGGGCGGAGGCAGTGGCGTCGACGTCGCGGCGGCGGCCTTTGGTGGCGTCCTCTCGGCGCGCTTGCGTGGGGACTCTCTGCAGGTCGAGCCAGCAAAGCTGCCCCCCGATCTGGTGATCGAGGTCTGGTTTTCCGGACAGTCCGCTAGCACGCCCGAGCTGGTTGGCCGGGTCCTCGCACTGAAGCAGGCGAGTGCCAGCAGCTTCGAGTCCCTACTCGCAGCCCAGACCAAGGCCGCCAAGGATGCGCGGGACGCAGTGCACGCCGCCGACGCGAACGGCGTGGTTGGAGCCCTGGACGCTCAGGTGGATGCGCTGGACGCCCTGGGGCAGGCGGCCACAGCGCCCATCATACCGGACTCGGTACGGGCGCTTCGAGAGTTGGCTCGGCGCCACGGGGCGACCACGCTGCCTTCGGGTGCCGGCGGTGGCGACAGTGTATTGTACGTCGGAAAGACGCCAGCTTCCGAAGCACTTGTTGAGCTGCGGGACGACTTCGGCTATCGCCCCTTGAACCTAAAGCTGGGCGCGCGCGGCGTACACGCCGTGACCTAGGTTGCCAGCCCAAGAATCATGAACTCCCAGGATTTCGACCCTGACGCCGAAGAGGGCTCTCGCATCCCGAGCTTCTACAAGCTCGGGGTCACAGACCGGCGCAAGCTCATCGCAGAACGCTCAAGCGTCTCCTTGGAGCGACTTGACGCAGCGCTGGAATCGGGTGGCTTGGACGCGACCACCGCGGACAAGGTCGTCGAGAACGTACTCGGTCTGTACGGACTGCCCTTTGGGATTGCGCTCAACGTGCGGGTGAACGGAGTCGACCGCTTGGTACCCATGGTCGTGGAAGAGCCCAGCGTCATCGCGGCAGCCTCGAACGCGGCGAAAATGGTCCGCGCCGCCGGGGGCTTCTCGGCCGAAATGCTCGAGACCTGGATGACGACGCAAATCCAACTCACCGACGTGCAAGACGTACCAGGAAGTGTCGGACGGCTGGAGCACTCCACGGACGAACTACTAGAGCTTGCGGCCCGTGCAGTGCCTGGGCTTCTCGAACGCGGCGGTGGCCCGCGGGGCATCGAAGTGCGCCACCTAGGCCAGGGAGTCCTGGTGCTGCACGTGCACGTCGAGTGCAAGGATGCCATGGGCGCCAACCTGGTGAACTCGGTTGCGGAGGTCGTTGGCCCCCGTGCCCGAGAGATCACAGGCGGGCGTCTCGGATTGCGCATCCTCACCAATCTGTGTGACCGCCGCCGCGTGCGGGTAACTTGTCGCGCCCACGCCTCGGATCTCGCTCTGAGCCGAGATGCAGGCGGGCGGGAAGTGGTCGACGGGATCGTCAACGCTTCCCGATTCGCCGAGCTGGATCCGTACCGAGCAGCTACCCACAATAAGGGCATCATGAACGGCGTCGATGCGGTAGTGATGGCGACCGGCAATGACTGGCGCGCCGTCGAGGCGGGCGCCCATGCCTACGCCGCCCGCTCGGGCCAGTACGCTCCCCTCGGCGTTTGGCGCCGAGACGGTGAAGATCTCGTGGGTGAACTGGAGATGCCCCTCGCCCTCGGCACCGTCGGCGGGACCCTGCGAGTGCACCCGGCCGCCCGGCTCAGTTTGGACATCATGGGCATCAACGAAGCGGCACAACTGTCCGAAGTCGCCGCATCCGTGGGCTTGGCATCGAATCTTGCGGCACTGCGGGCGCTGGCTACGGAGGGGATCCAACGTGGCCACATGTCGTTGCACGCACGCTCCGTCGCCGCCGCTGCCGGAGCCACGGGTAGCGAGGTGGAGCATGTTGTCCAGGTGCTGACCCAGGGCGGGCAAATCAGCCTGGAAGCAGCCAAACTGGCCCTGGACTCGATCCGCGCTCGCTGAAGGGCGGTATCCTCCAACGTGATGCGGCAAGCGCTCGCCCAACTTCTAGCTCCGGAACTCGCCGAGCTAACCAGCTACGTGCCCCACCCAGGGCAATACGCGGTGCGGCTGGACGCAAACGAGTCCCCGCCCGTCGACTCCGAGCGCATGCGCGCCGACCTTGTGAGCATGCTGGCTGATGCGACTTTTGAGCGCTACCCAGATGCGGAAGCGCGCGACCTGCGCGCCGCCATTGCCGCACACATGGGCGCCACACCCGAGGAGATCTTGGTCGGCGTGGGCAGCGACGAAATCGTCGCGATGCTCCTCACTGCGCTGAGGCAGCCGAAAGCCAAGAACGGCCCGGCGACGATACTGGCGACCACCCCGAGCTTCGTGATGTATCGCATCAACGCGCGAGCGCGGGGCATGCGCGTGCTGGAAGTACCCCTGGACGATGCTTGGGACCTTGCCACGGATTCCATGCTGCGTGCCGTGGACATGGCTCCTGCCAACGTCATCTTCGTCGCTTCTCCCAACAACCCTACGGGAACACTGGCTAGCCACGACCGCCTGGAAAAGCTGATTGTGGCCGCGCCGGACTCCGTCGTCGTTGTGGACGAGGCCTACGTGGACTTCTCTGAGTGCGACGCCGTCGACTTGTACCGCCAATACGACAACGTGGTGGTCATGCGCACTCTGAGCAAGGTCGGATTTGCGGGCTTGCGAGTCGGCTGGCTTCTAGCACGGCCAGACTTGATTCGAGAGCTCGACAAGGTGCGCCAGCCCTTCAACCTGTCAGGGCCCTCTCAGCTTCTGGCCACGCGGGTGTTGACCGAACATTGGAACGATGTGCAAGCGAGTGTGCGCTCGATCAGGGCGGAGCGATCCCGCTTGCAGCAGGCGATCAACGAACTGCCGGAGTGCAGCGCGGCGGAGAGCCATGCCAACTTCTTGTGGTTGAAAACTCCCGGCAACGCCGGAGAGCTATTCGAAGCGTTGAAGTCCCAGGGCGTGCTTGTGCGGAGCTTTCACACTAGAGGCGGCCGGCTGGCGCGGCATCTGCGAGTCACCGTGAGCACCCGCGCAGACAACGACGCTTTCCTCCAGGCCTTGACCGCGGTCCTCAACCCATGATGGCGCGCGCATTCGTCGCACTCGCCGCGGCCTGCTTGTCCGCTAGCTGCAATCTTGGTGGCTCGGTCGTGAGGCTCGTTGATGGTCAGGAAGTCCGCGGGCGAGTGATCGGCACGGACGCCTACGCGAACTACACCCGCGGCATGTTGCTCGAACTCGCCGAGTCCTATTCGGAAGCCGAGCGCGCCTACCAACGCGCAGTTGATGACGACCCTGACAGCCCGGAGCTCTGGACACGCCTCGGACTCGTACGCTGCCGCCTGAAGAACCGCACCGGAGCAGGCTCGGCCTTCGCCCGAGCCGATGGTTTGGATCCCGAATACGGGCCGCTAGCCATCGCCCAGTCCGAGTGCGCGCGCTTCGAGGGGGATCCCGAGCGAGCCCTGAAGCACGCGCGTCACGCCGTGGCTCGGGACCCCAACAACCCCCATGCCACCGCGACCATAATCGTGTCCCTCCAGGCCAGTGGCAAAGCTCGCGAAGCCCTGAGCTGGGCCATCTCCGACGCCCTCCAGCACGCGTCTCCCACTGCTTGGAAGCGCGTCGCGACCCTCGCGAAGCGCGCGGGCGACCCAGCCTGGGCCCTCCACGCGACCACTCGCGCTCGTGCCCTAGAGACGGCAATTGCGCGAAGTGGTGGCGCAGTGGAGTCGTGCGAGGCCGCGACGCGCGCAGACCTGGATCACGCCATCACCAGCGGCAAACTCGGCCTGGCTCGGGACCTGGCGAATCGCTGCCGCCTGGGTCCCGGGGCCCTCGCCAGCAGGGCAGCAGCGCTCGGTGCGGCCAAGCTGGCGCAGGCGCAAGCACTCCACGTCCTCGCCGCCGACCCAACGGACGGCGATGCGTATGTCGCCTTATGGGTCGCTGCAGACCTGCGGGGCGAAGTCTTTCCTGGAACGCCGCCGGCAACACCCACTGCTCCCCTGAGCCCGCTCAGCAGTCGACTCATGACAGAGATGCTTCGGCGCCGCGCTGGCGACGACGCAGCCCGGGCCTGGATCCGCGCCGCCCCAACCCTGCCTGATCCGTCCGATGCCCTGGAACGCGGCATCGAAGATCGACTCCGCAAAGCGGGCCTATCCCAGTCCCCTCGCTCCCAGCCGAGGTCGAAAAAAGTACTCCACTTCTGAGGCCAGCAGCCACCGCCTCAGGGGATCTGGGGTGGTGTTGGCCCTGAAGCCGACGGCGCCGGCGAGGGCTTGGAATACTTCAGCACGATCTCCGCCTCCGTGGACTTGCCGCCTTGGACTTTCAGCTTCTGGCTCTTCGCTGACATGGTCGAGGGTAGCAGCGCATTAAGCTTCAGTTCTCCTGGAGGGACACCCCGGATCTCGAAGCGACCATCCGTCCCCGTCACGGCGAAGGTTGGGTACTGCAGGACAAAGACGTCAGCCTGGACGCCACTGTACATCTCATCCACCAAGGCGAACCTGCCGGGGTGGTCGGGCAGCAGCTCCACAGCGTCTCCACCTGGGACTGCAACCATGACAGCGGTGGTTTTCGCGCCCAGAAGCTTGGGCATCTGAGGGATCGCCCCGAGGTTCTTCACCAGGAGCTTCTGACCGAACATCAGCGCGTAGGTGCGCGCCCCGAACGCGCAATCCTTGACCGTCCCGCTCTTCGTCTCGCCCGCCGCGGGAACGTAGGCGTCGTAGCCACTGACGGTCACGAGCACGTCAGCGACGCCGCGCTCCGGCCCCTCGCGAAAGGCCGGGGCATAGAAGCCCTTCGATGACTGACACTTCGCGGGGATCTTGCTCAACACTTCATCCCGGGGTGGCGCCGGTGGCCCCTCGATGCGCACGACCCCGCGTACGATGCCGGTGGGTCCGGTGTGGACAGGCTTACCTTTCGGGTTGACCGCCTTCCTGATGGTTTCCACCGCAACCGGAACTGCCGCCACGACCGGCGGCCCAGACGCGGAAGCCGACCCCACCGCCGAAGCCGAAGGGACCCCAGTGGCGGAGGGTTTCTTTTTCGAGCAGCCAACGGCGGTGGCAGTCGCGCAAACCCAGATGGCGGCCAGGGCGGCGGCGGATGGAAAACGCCAAGCTCCCGTCCTGTGATAAAAATGTTGTAATTTCATGTAGTTACCAATGCAGCGATATTCGGGAAGACCCGCAGGACAATGCCCGTATTACGGCCCGAATTCAAAGGGAGCAATCCTCGGGCCGTTCTGGCCCTCTCCGCTTCAAAATCCGACCCGTTTTCGGGTAAGGTCGGCGCGGTTTTTCGAAACGACGAAAACAGGGAAAGGGTGCCGCTGATGCACATTCGTTCGAGCTCTTGGACCACCTTCGGTTGCGCAGCGCTGGTTGTCGGCGCGCTCTTGGCTTGCAAGAAGAAGTCGCCACCCCCACCGGCCCCCACTACGGCTGAGACGCCGACGACCAACACCGGAACCACCACCACGACCAAGCCGACACCGAGCAACAAGGTATGGAACGTAGGTGAAAAGGCCACCGCGCCCGACTACGCCATGACCATCGAGAACGTGAAGGAGTGCAAGGTCAAGTACTACTTCCGCGCCAAAAAAGGCAACATCAAGCTCGGCGTGGAAGTGAACGTCGAGGGCACAGCCGACAAGGACGTGGCCGTGAACCCCTTCTACGCGAAGGTGACCGACAGCGAAGGGTACTCCTACACGAGCACTTTCGGCGGCTGCACGCCTGACCTAAAGAGCGTGCGCGTCGGCAAGGGCGAGAAAGCCAAGGGCTGGGTCACCTTCGAGGTACCCAAGAAGGCGAGCGGATTGAAGCTCACCTACAACCCGATCATCATCGGGGCCGGCAAGCAGCAGTTGAAGTTCGACCTGGGCCGCTGAGATTTATAGTCGAGACGGACTAGACGGGCACGCCGAAGGGCGTGCCCGTCTCTTTTTGTCCAAGCGCGCCTGCTTTGGCTCTCGACCGCGCCCGCGGCTACTTCACCTCTTGAGGCTGCCGGCGCCTACTTCAGCTCTTGAGCACGCCCGCGGCTCCCGCCATCTCCAACCAGGAGTCAGGGAGAACACCCAAGGCGAGCACCAAGACCGCTGCGATGACCAGAGCGGAGGCCACGTAGGCGGAGCGCATGGGTACGGCGATGGGCGCGCCAGGTGCGGGCTCACGCATGTACATGAACACGAGGACTCGCAGATAGTAGTAGGCGCCCAACAAGCTGTTGAGCAGACCCAACACCGCCAGCGTGTACAGCTCTGCGTCCATGGCAGCCTGAAAGATATACAGCTTGCCGAAAAAGCCCGCTGTGGGCGGGATCCCCGCCAGGGAAAGCAGGAACAGCGAGAAGGCCAGAGCCGCTGTGGGGTGGCGCTTCGCAATCCCGGCTAGGTCTTCATAACTGACGGCTTCTTTGCCGCGGCTGCCGCAGTAGATCAGCGCGCCGAACGCACCCGCAGTGGAGACCGTATAGGTAAGTAGGTAGAACAGGACGCTTGCCTGTCCCATGTCGCTGCGCATGATCGCGACGACACCTACGAGGGCATAGCCCGCGTGGGCGATCGACGAATACGCCAGCATGCGCTTCACCGATGCCTGTCGGCCCGCGATGAGGTTGGCGACGGTCATGCTTAATACCGCCATCGTGGCCAAGGCTGGTGGCCAACCGCTGGCCCAACTCATGAGCCGCTCGTCCCCGAAGCCGATCAAGAGTACGCGAATCAGCACCGCGAATGCCGCAGCCTTGACCGCAACTGCCATGTAGCTCGTGGCCGGAGTCGGAGCGCCTTCATAGGCGTCCGGGGTCCACATGTGGAAGGGCACCGCGCTCACTTTGAAAGCGAGACCGGCCAGGGTCAGGACGAGCGCCACGAGCACCGGGGCGGCGCTGACGGTCGAGCCCCCTTGACCGACGGTCTTGATGGCGGCTCCGATGCCGGCCAGGTCCGTATGGCCGGTCGCGCCGTAGAGCAAGGCCGCACCAAACAGCATCAAGGCGGCGGCAAAGCTACCCAGCAGAAAGTACTTCAGCGCCGCTTCGCTGGCTCGCGCGCTCCGGCGCAGCCCGACCATGGCGTAGACGCCGAGGGACATGGTCTCCAGGGCCACGAAGAGGGTGAGTAACTCCCCGGACGCCGCCAGAGCCATGGCACCGACCGTGGCGAAGAGTACCAAGGGGAAGAACTCGCTTCGGTCGATGCGGTGCTCCGCGAGATAGCCACCCGCAAGCAACGACGCCAGAGCGCCTCCGAGACACAACATGAAGCAGAAGAAGATCGTGAAGCGGTCGATGATCAGATACGGCTGCAGGCTGTCGAGCCCCTCCAGGTTCTCGGGGCCCGCAAACCACACGCCCATGCTCAGAGCACTGCCGGCCAACAGAATGACCGCCGCGAGCATGCCAAGCTCGCCGGCACGCCCGGCGCCAGCATCCACCACAACGCCGTCGGGCCCGAACCCGTGCTCGTTCTGTGGCTTGCCGAAGGCCTCGGCGAGCATGAGCAGCAGCGCACCAAGCGCCACCGAAAGCAGCGGCGACAGGCCAAAGATGACGTCCATACTCACGGCTGCGCCTCCGTGTTGAGAGCAGTTTTGTCGCCTTCGGCCTTCGGCGCGTCCGCCTTGACCTCCTTGGGCTTGGGGGGCTCGGGATAACCCGTCTCCAGCAGTCCCCCCTTTCGCGGCATCATGCGCGGCTTGACCGCCAAAGGATCCATCTCTTGGTACGCCTTGCGGCTCGCGCTGTAGCGGTCGATCACCACCGCCACCGAGTCGCGCGTGCGCTCGAGAAGCAGCGAAGGGAACAGGCCGATCACGAAGATCAGCGCAACCAGGGGCGCCAGCGCCACGGACTCCCGCACGTTGAGGTCTTTCAGTCCCTTGTTCTTGGGGTTGGATAGGGGGCCAAAGAACACCCGTTGCACCAGGCCCAACATATAGACCGCGGCCAGGATGACTCCGAAGGCCGCGAGAATCGCCTGCAGGCCACCATGAGAGCCGAGGGGCAATGAAACGTACGTCCCCATGATGACCATGAACTCACCAACGAATCCGTTGGTCCCCGGAACGCCGATGCTCGACATCGTCACGATCACGAAAATCGCCGCGTAGATGGGCATCACCTTCGCGAGTCCGCCGAACTCGCGCACCTCTCGGGTGTGGCGGCGGTCGTAGATCACGCCAACCAACAAGAAGAGCGCGCCGGTCGAGATGCCATGATTGACCATCTGGATGATGGCACCTTCGACACCGGGCTTGGTGCCACTGAACAATCCGAGCATCACGAAGCCCATGTGGGCTACGGAGGAATAAGCCACCAGGCGCTTGATGTCATCCTGGCGCCAGGCGACGAGCGCGCCGTAGAGAATTCCGCCACCCACGGCGATTCCGGCGAGGTTGGCCGCCGCACTCCAGGCCGGGCCACCGAACATGCCCATGCAGAAGCGGATGTAGCCGTAGGTTCCCAGCTTGAGCAGCACGGCCGCCAGGATGATCGAGCCCCCGGTCGGCGCCTGTACGTGAGCGTCCGGCAACCAGGTATGCAGCGGGAACATGGGCACCTTGATCACGAAGGCCAAGGCAAAGGCACCGAAGCAGAGCCAGGCCGCCGTCCGGGGCAAGATCAGCTGCGAGAGGGCCAAGTAGTCGAAGGTGACGAAGCCTGCCACGGACTTGTGCGCCCAGACCATGTACAGGATCGCGGCCAGCATCAGCACGCTACCTGCCATCGTGTAGAGGAAGAACTTGTAGGCCGCTTTGATCTTCTCGACCCCGCCCCACACGCCGATCAGGATGATCATCGGCACGAGCATGAGTTCCCAGAACACGTAGAACAGGAACAAGTCCAAGGACACGAACGCACCGAGCATGGCGCCGTGCAAGAGCAGCATGGCGAAGCACAGGTCCTTGGTGCGCTTCTTGATGGAGCCGAAGGACACGTAGGCCGCGATCGGTGTGGTCAGAGTGGCGAGCAGCACCATCCACAAGCTGACGCCATCGAGAGCTACGTGATAGCGAATCCCGAAGCTGGGCAGCCAATCACTCACGTACTGGAAGTGCCAGCCGCGCGACATGGGCACTCGCAGCAGCAGCAGCGAGGCGATGAAGTCCACCGCCAAGATCCCAAGGGTAAAGCGCCTGAGTAAATTCGGCGTTTGCCGGGGCAGGAACAGGACCGCCAACGCGCCGAGGATCGGCAAGAACACGATCACATTGAGCAAGTGCGGCCACTCTTCGGGTGGCGCAGCCGAAGCGTCACCGGCGGCGGCCGCGTCTGGCCACAGCCCGAGGATGAGGGCCAGGGACAGTGCGCCCACGACCCCGAAGGCGATGCGCTCCAATGCACCTTGGCGACGTGGAATGATCGCGCAAGCTGCGAAGGCCACTAGATACGGCAGCAGCTCGAACACGCCCTTTGCGGCAGGACTCATTGGTTGTCTCCCAGGCCCGGGTGGCCAGCTGGCAGGGGCGGCCGGACGGGTCTAGCGCCGGGCCGCGCGGGCGTCGGGCCCGGCTCCCGCTGCGGCTGGCCTGGCACCTGCGGACGCGACGGTCGCTGCCCGGGGACCTGGGGACGCGACGGCCGTTGCCCAGGGACCTGAGGTCGGCTCGGCTGCTGTCCGGGGAGCAGGCCGCGGACCTTTCCGTCGGCGCCACGCTCTACCTGGATGGTCGTAACTCCACCGCTGCCGAGTTCGGCCTTGGGCCGCTCCACGTCGAAGCTGCGCTCGGCGGTGCGTCCGAAGGCGTTCTTGACCTGCAAACGCACGGTCTTGGTCTTGCCACGCTCGACCGCGACGTTGATCTTCATTTGTTCGCCAAAGCCCTGGGTGTCCCACTTGCCGTCGCCGTCGGCGTCCCAGCGGTACTCGTAGCCAAAGCCCGGAGCGGCAATGACCTCGTAGGATCCAGCTCCGGCATCCCCGACGGTCTTGGCATGGGCATGAGGCGCGAAAAGAAACCAGCCCAGACCGCCAACACCGACCACCATCATCGCGGCATAGGCCTGTACGCGACCGGTCTGTATCAAACGCAACCCTGCGCCAGCACCCTGCGCGATCAGCGCCGTCAGCTTGGCCACAACGCCATCCACTACGTATTTGTCGGCCTGGTTGGCGGTGTCCGCCAGGGACACGACGGACTCCACGACCGCCTCGTCGTAGGCTTCATCGACGTACCACTTGTTGTAGGCCCACTCATGTAGGCGCGGGAACTGCTCGACAAAGGCGCGCGCCGGCCGGCCGCTCTGCACCACATAGATCCAGTAGGCCGCACCAGTTCCCAACAAGAAGGCACCAAAGCCGCAGGCGAGGACGAAGTTGGTGCCGCCCTCCGCGACCGTGACGTTGGCAGAGGCCTTGTCGAACACCGGCAAGAGCCAGTTATCCAAGGGGTGGATGTGCAGCACATGGGCGTTCAAAAAGCCCGCGCCGATGGCGAGGGCGCCCAAAACGACCAGAGGCAACGTCATCTCCCAAGGGCTTTCCTTGGGCATCGGCCCATCGAGCTTCTCGTTGGGATCGGAGGCGTGGTGGTGATCGTCGTGGGCGGACTCCTTCCACTTCTTTTTGATGGTCCAGCCCTTGAACTCACCCCAGAAGATCCCGAACACCAAGCGAGACATGTAGAACGCGGTCATCACGGCGCCCAAGATGCCGATCGCGAACAGCAGCTTGCTGCCCCAGGTGGGCCACAGGAATAGTTCCGTAATCGTCTGCTCGCCAGCAGCGGTCAGCTGAGTGATCTTCCCGCCCTCGATTGGCGAGGGAATGCTGTTGGTATACGCGCGCAGCAGGATCTCATCCTTGGAGAAGAAACCGCTGGTGAACGGAAATCCAATGATCGCGACCCATGCCGCGGCAAAAGTCGCAAAAGTATACGGCATGTACTTGCGCATGCCGCCCATATTGCGCATGTCTTGGGAAGCGTCAGTATCGTGGATGCGCTTGTGCATCTGATAGATCACGCTGCCCGCACCGAGGAAGAGGCAGGCCTTGAAGAAGGCGTGGGTGACGACGTGGAAGAAGCCCGCAGCGAAAGCGCCGACGCCGACGCCCAGGAACATGTAGCCGAGCTGGCTGACCGTGGAATAGGCCAGCACCTTCTTGATGTCGTTCTGCGCGAAGGCGATGCTCGCCGCTAACAGCGCCGTGATCGCACCTATCAAAGCGATGGTGAACATGATGAAGGGGCTGAGCACGAAGACCGCGCTCATGCGACAGACCAGGTACACACCGGCAGTGACCATGGTGGCGGCGTGAATCAGCGCGCTGACCGGCGTTGGGCCCGCCATGGCGTCTGGCAGCCAGACGTATAGGGGGATCTGCGCACTCTTGCCGGCGCAGCCCAGGAAAAGCGCCAGGCCAACCAGGGTCGCGCCGGTGGCATAGCGCGGCGTGTTCAGCCATTCCGCGGCGCCGGTGGGCAAAAGGTTGGAGAGGGGAACCGCATTGCCGATGGGCCAGAGCTTCACCGGGTTGAGCAGGTTCTGGCGACCGCCATCGATGCCGACCCAGTCCAAGGCACCCACGTGATAGGCGAGCAGCGCCATCGCGACGAGCAAGCCAAAATCGCCGATGCGGTTGACGATGAAGGCCTTCTTGCCCGCCGCGGCGTTCTTTTCATCGTCGAACCAGAAGCCGATCAGCAGATAGCTGCAAAGACCGACGCCTTCCCAGCCAACGAAGAGTACGGGCAGGCTGGAGCCGAGAATCAGCACCAGCATCGAAAAGATGAACAGGTTCAGGTAGGCAAAGAATCGGTGAAAGCTCGGATCCGTCGCCATGTACCTGGTCGAGTACAGGTGGATCAGAAAACCAACGCCCGTGACTACCAGCGACATGGTGGCGTTCAGAGCGTCGAGGGAAAACCCGACCTGAATCGGAATCGATCCGATGTCGTGACGTCCGGAGACCCGGAGCCACTCCCAAGCCGTCCAGGTGAAGGTCACCGCGTCGGTTCCCGTTTGCGCTTTCTTGAGCAACAAGAAAGCCACGATGCTGGCAACGAAGGAGCCGCCTACGGCAGTCAGAGCCATCAGTCGAACGGCATCTTTGCCCAGCCGCTTGCCGAACACACCGTTCACGATCGCCCCAATCAGGGGCAGACACACGATGACTGCGAGGAGCGTGAAGTCTCCGGGCGGGAACACTTTTGTGAGCGCGTCCATGGTGAGATTCTCAGTGCTTGAGCGCGTTCGCTTCGTCGCTGTGGACGGAAGACTTTAGTCGGTAGAAAGCAAGGACGATGGCCAAGCCGACGGCGACCTCGGCAGCGGCTACGGCGATGATGAAGAAGGCGAACATCTGCCCGGTCATCACTTCACCGTGGGCACGATTGTAAGCAACCAAAAGCAGATTCACGGCGTTGAGCATCAGCTCGATGCTCATCAGTTGCACCAAGGCATTGCGGCGCGCCACAAAGCCTACCGCGCCGATGGTGAACAGAACTGACGACAGGAGCACGTAGTGCTCCACAAAGTTGCCCAGGCCGTTCATTCCGCCGGCTCCTTGGTCAAGGGGCGCTCAGCGTCCCGGGGATGCAACGGTCCAGCAAAGAGCCGGCGCCCTTCGTGGCTCGGGTCTCGCTCTCGCCGGCGATGAGGTTTCGTTCTGGCGACCGCGATCGCGCCAATCACGGCGACGATGAGCAGCGCGGTGGCCAATTCGAAGGGCACGATGGCGTGGTTGAACAAGAGCCCGCCCACGGCTTCCGTGCTGCCATGATCTGGCGTCGCCGCGGGTAGCGGGGTCAGCGCCTTTTGCCCCTTGGTCATCAAGAACAGCGCCGCACCGCTGAGTGCCACCAAACCGAGGGCTGCGAACCAGCGCGAAGCCCGAGCCTCTCCGGGCCCGGTTTGACGGCTGCCCGCGTCCGGCCCCAACAGCATGATGACGAAGACGAACAGCACCACGACAGCGCCGGCATAAACGATGAGCTGGATAGCAGCTAAGAACTGCGCTGAGAGCTTGAGGAAGAGCAGGGCGATCCCGACGATCGTGGTCAATAGCCCCATCGCGCCGCGGATCGGATTCTTGGCGAGCACCGTCGCCAAGCCACCGACTAGGCAAAGCAGGGAGGCGACCAGGAAGAGGATGTTTCCCGCGCTCATGCCACCAGCCTCTTCGTCTGGCTGTTGCCGCCAGTCAGGATGTAGTCCTCGAAATGCTTGCGGTACTTGCTCACGAAGGACAGGGCCGGCTGCGCCGCGCCGTCGCCGAACGCACAGATCGTGTTGCCAGTGATGTTGGAGGCGATGTCAGTGATCTGATCGAGCTCCTCCATGCTGGCGGTGCCTTCGACGATCTTGTCGGCAATCCGCTCGATCCATCCGCAGCCCTCTCGGCACGGCGTGCACTGCCCGCAGGACTCGTGGCGGTAGAACCGCATCAGGTTGTGGAAGGCCACGACCGGATCCGCCTGATCCGAAAGCACGATGGCACAGCAAGTACCCAGCATGCCTCCGACGGCTCGATAGGTATCCACCCCGAGGGGCAAATCCAGGATGCTCTTGCCATTGTAGGGCTCGAAGCGAGGATCGTCCGGTACGTTGACGATTTCACTGGGCAGGTGCACGGGGCAGCTCGAGCCGCCAGGGATCACGCCCAGGATTTCGCTGCCCGTGCTGAGGCCCCCGCCCAAGTCGTGAATCAGTTCGCCCAGGGTCAGCCCAACGGCACACTCGTAGACGCCGGGTTTCTTCACGTGACCACTGACCCCAAACAGACGTGCGCCGCCGTCGTTAAAATCGTGCAAAGACGAAACCCGACTGAAAGCGTCACCGCCGACCCGAAAAATCGTCGGAACGATGGCAATCGTTTCGACGTTGTTCACCGTGGAGGGGCAGCCGAAGGCGCCGAACTGCGCCGGAAAGGGTGGTTTGAGGCGGGGTTCGCCGCGTTTGCCCTCGAGGGAATTGAGCAGTGCCGTCTCTTCCCCGCAGATGTAGGCGCCAGCGCCCGTGTGCACGTACACCTCGACGGGGTAGTCGCGCCCAAAGGGCCGGTCCCCCAGATAGCCTTTCTCGCGAGCCTCGCGAATGGCGGTCCAGAGCCGCTCTTTGGATAGATGCAGCTCGTCGCGCACGTAGATGTAGGCGGCGTGGGCCCCGATTCCGAAACAACCAATGATGCAGCCCTCGATGAGGGCGTGCGGGTTCTGCTCCATCACCGTGCGGTCTTTGAAGGTGCCGGGCTCGCCTTCATCGGCATTGATCACGAGGTAGGCGGGTTTTTGGCTCTCCTTGGGCATGAAGCCCCATTTGGTTCCGCAGTCGAATCCCGCGCCGCCTCGACCGCGAATGTGAGCCTTTTTCACTTCCTCGACGACAGCCTCTCGGCTCATTCCGAGCGCCTTGCGCGCGCTCTGATAGCCCCCTGCTTGTTCGTAAACAGCCAGGGTGTGCCCGTCGGGCTTGTCGTAGGAGTGTGAGAGATACGACGTTCGCTTCAGCATGAGTTCCTCAGCTTCGGATCAGCGCGTCAGTCAGCGACCAGTTGGTCGAGGATGCGATCCACTTCTTCGAGGGTGAGATTCTCGTAATAGGTCTTGTCGACTTGCATCATGGGCGCCGTACCGCAGGAAGCCAGACACTCTGCCGTGCGCAGCGTGACCTTGCCGTCTTTCGTGGTTCCGCCCTCCTTGACCTTCAGGCGTTTCTTGCAGTGCCCGAGCAGCTCTTCACTGCCCCGCAGAGCGCAGGACAGGGTTCGGCAGACCCAGACCTGATGCTTGCCCGGGCGCTCTCGATTGAAGAGCGTATAGAAGGTCACCACGCCCTGAACGTGCGCCGTCGACAGCCCGAGGCGATCCGCGACAAAGGTCACGACGCCCGGACTCACCCAGTTGTCGTTCGCGTCCTGGCACAAATGCAGGACTGGAATGCACGCAGCCTGCTTGTTTGGGTAGCGCGACAGAATCTCTTCGAGCTGTCGCTCCTGCTCCGCGGGGAGGGTAAACGCCATTTTTGTCCGTTCTTGTGAGGCGGCTCCAGGACAGATCCACTGCCCAGTGCCTGCCATTTGCCCGCGCGCGGGCGAGCGCACCGTAGTGATCGCGCCTTTGAGGTGTCAAGACCGGTCAGAAGGGGCCAGAATCGCACCCCTGGGCCCCTCGATTCACTTGAGAAATCAGGACAAGCACGTGTAGGCTGCGGCGGCTCGCCGGCAGCATTGGCGAGGACCGGGAGGTGAATCGTGTTTTGCCCGAACTGTGGCACTCAAAATGAGGCATCGGCGACAACCTGCACGAAGTGCGGCTTCAACTTGAAAGGCGCTGCGGCGCCCAAATTCAAGGGCACCATGCTGATGGTCAACGCTCCGCCAGCAGCGCCACCACGGCCTGCTTCGGCGCCGCCAGCAGCGCCCAAACCTTCGCTGAAAGGCACGATGCTCGGCGTGGCGCCGCCCTCCCCGGGCGCCGCACCCGCCCCGCCTGCAGCCCCGGGCGCTCCGCCCGCGGCCCCCGGCCCTGCGCCCGCAGCCCCGGGTGCGCCAGATCCAGGCGGTCCGGCCGATCCCTTGGGCGGAACGATGGCTGCAGGCCCCGGTGCCGGGGGCTTCCCTGGCGCAGGTGGGCCTCCGCCAGGTGGTCCTCCGCCGGGTGGCGCTCCTCCTCCAGGTGGCGCTCCTCCTCCTGGTGGTCCGCCTCCAGGTGGTCCGCCTCCGGGTGGAATGGGAGGCCCACCGCCAGGTGGTCCAGGCGGTCCGCCACCAGACGGGCCTCCGCCGGGCGGTCCCGGTGGCGCACCTCCGCCAGGTGGTCCACCTCCAGGTGGTCCACCTCCGGGTGACCCGGGTGGTCCTCCGCCCGGTGGTTTCGGCGGTCCTCCGCCCGGTGGCGGCCCGGCGCCGGATCCGAACATGGCGATCGCACCGGTTGGCGCGCCCCCCGGCGCCATGGGCGGGCCGGTCCCCGGTGGCGGACCCATGGCACCCCAAGGTGGTGGCATGGGCGGAGCCCACGGGCCCATCGGTCAAACCCGCAACGCGATCATGAACCTCGTGATCGGCATGATCTGCTTCGTGTACCTGCTCTACTTGATCTTCACACAGGTCAGCGAGCTCAAGGCGTTCCGTCAAAAGGACGACCTGAACCCGATCATGTTCTTTATTCCGATTCTCAACCTGCTCCAGCTCTGGGCTTTGCCCGAGAAGGTGCTCGACGCCAAACAAATGGCCGGGGTCCCGAACCCCAGCGTGCAACATCCCATCATGTACCTGCTGCTGTGGCCCTTCTTCTTGACCAACGATCTCAACGAGATCTGGCAGGCAGCGGGCGGCGGCGCACCACAAGGGTACTGAGACAGTCCGCGCTGGCCGCGGACAGACGGCAAAGCGCGGCGCTCCCTCGAGGGGCGTCGCGTTTTTTACTTTGCGCCGTCGGGTTTTCGCCGACTCGGTCGTTTCGAACGCAACCGCTCCACCGCTCCGGCCCCTAGCAGCGCGGGTGCTGCCACTACGCATAGCGGACAGGTGGCGCCTAAGAACACCGCGCCAACTACACCAACGGCACCAACCGTAGCTCCCACGGTCAGCAGCTCGTTGCTGCGCTTTAGCTTCGCTTCATCCGGCGTCGCGCCCGTCATTGCAGGCGGCTGTCCTGCACTCGTCTTCTTCGTCACGATAATAAGAGCCCACGGCGGGCGATTTGGGTTCGCGGGCGTCGATCGTTGCCCGCAATCCGCACCAAACAACGGAAATGGTCCCATCTTGAGCTGAATCGGAGGGTCCTTTTTTGTTTGGGGTCGCACCCCTTCGGGTATCACGAAGCGCGTCATCTCTGGGCCGCCGAGGGCCACTAGGCAGAAACAGAAGGGCTCGCTGGCGCCATCGCGGCCTCGACCTCTCTGCCACCATCCAGCAGTATGGCGCGTTTCCTTCGATGTGGGTCCGGCGAAGCCGGGTGGGTAACTACTCTCGAATCGGGCCCCCAGGTCGCGGAGTCACCCTAGGCGCAGTCGGGTCGCAGGTGCTTCCAGTAGCGCTCCGGGCTTTCGAGGATCCCCCGCGTGATCTGATAGTGCGAGGTGTCTTCCAGCGCGATGGTGGGCAAGGCGGGGTCATTGAAGTCGACGATGGTCGCGCCGGGGAACGTCAGCAACACGGGCGAATGCGTCGCGATGACGAATTGCGCCTCGCCGGACGCCGTGGCCGCCGCCATGGTTGCGAGAAGCGCCAACTGCCGCTGCGGGGACAGCGCCGATTCGGGCTCGTCCAACAAGAACATGCCCGAGTCCATCCGCCCCTGAATGATCTCCATGAACGCTTCTCCATGCGAGCGTTCGTGTAGGGATTTGCCACCGTAGAGGAAGTAGGGATCGCCACCGAACTCCGGATCCCCGCGGCGTTGATCCAGCAGAGACGCGAAGTGGGCGTAGAACTCCGCGCGGAGAAAGAACCCATCCCAGGGGCGACGACGAAACGAACCCTTGAGGCTGCGTGCGAGCAAACTCTCTTGTTCCGGACCGTGAGTCTGACCCAGTTCGTTCTTCCCCCCACCCGAAACCGGCAAGCGGCAGATGTCCGCAATCGCTTCGAGCAAGGTCGACTTGCCGCTCCCGTTCTCTCCCACGAAGAACGTCACATGGGTGGGAAACTCGAGATGGAGGTTCGGCAAGAAAGGAAGTGAGTAGGGAAAGACACTGGTATCCCCCAAACCGTTTTCGAACAACGCGAGCAGGTGGGGAACGCGCGGCGGCTCACTCATCCGCCCAGTGTATGTCTGAGCCAGCACAACCCTCGGTCAGACAATGACCGCGCGGGGAACCCCAGCGCGCGCCCGGCCCCCGCTGCCTCCAACCCCGACTCTGCGCCAGGGGGCTATCGGCTATCAGCTATGCCGCACGCGGCGGCGCAGTGCCCAGACCGCGCCCAGCAGAGACAGCACCAAGCCGGCCGGAGCCGCCGGCGACTTGGCTGGAACACGGCAACCGCAGCTGCCGTCATCTCCGGAATCCTGAGCGCCCGTAGGCGCCGCGCCGCTGCCGCCCGTCGCCGCGGATCCGCCAACGGCACCAAAACCACCCTGGCCGCCCACGTTGCCCTGGCCGCCCGCGTTGCCTTGGCCACCGGCATTGCCCGCGCCAGCGCTCCCGCTCGCGCCGCCCGCGCCGCCGCTATTGCAGTCGACCTCACTCGAGCACTGGGTCAGAGAACCAGAAACGCACTGCTGCGTACCCGGCGTGTTGCAGGTCGAGGTGCAGCTTTGAGTCGCAGGCGCATTGCAGGGCGACCAGCCGTTCACCGTGCAGGTCTGAGTTCCTGAAATCCCACAGTCCCCGGTGCACTGATTGGTCACGACCTGCGTGACGATGCTGCCCAGGGCGCTCTTGAGGTCCGTCGGGTTCTGCGCCTGGAAGTAGCAGCTAGCGACGGTGGCGTTGGGGTTACAGCCGCTCAGCGCCGTGCCGCCGGCTTGGGCTGTCTTGTTGAGGGCCTGGAAATTCACGTTGTTGCCAAAGCCAACGACGAAGGTCTTGACGCCCGCTTTGGTCAGGGCGTCGGCGCCGAGGGTGGACCAATCCTGAACGCAGAAACACCCGTCGGGCTGGCTCGGCAGGCAGGTGGGACAGGTCGTCTCGCCCATCAGGGTGCAGTCGGCTGCGGTCGCGCACGCCGTGCCGCCGTTGACGCTGCAGTACTGATAGCCGTCGGTCACGAAGATGACGTAGTTGGCGTAGGAGGGGTCCGTGATCTTGGCGTACTTCGACGCCGCCATCAGGGTCTGACCCGCGGGAGTCTGGTTGTTGTTGGGAATCACCAGGTTCTGCAGGGTCTGCTCGATGGTCGCCGCGGTGCCCGACGACGGATCCACCAACACCTCGCCGGTGGTGCATTGGCCCGCCTTGCCCGGAAAGACCATCAGCCCGTATTGGGCCGCATCCGGGAACGCCTTGAACACCTCTTTGACCGCGGACTGCGCTGCCGCCCACTTGGTCGTCGTGGCCGCGCCGTCTGGGATGTCGCCCAGCATCGAGGTCGAGGTGTCCACGACAAATAGGATGCGCGGTGGAGTGCAATCCGCCGCCAAGGCAGGCCGAGCGGCCAGCAGAAGTGTCAAAGCCAAGGCAGGTGCGAGCAGGCGAGCGAGCTTCATAGTGCCGAAGAATAGCCAAAAAGCACCCGCGCCGGTACTCCCGCTCTCCAAGGAGCGCAAATACACCTGCGCTGCAGCCTTTGCGCTATCCGCTTTTCGGTCTTAGCTTTGCGCCCGCGAATGCCGCAGCCCGCTGATAGTGGAGTGGAAACTCCGGCCGCATCTCTAAGCGGGCGCTTGCGCCGAGGGCTCACCCTCGGCCTGCTCACCCTACCCGTCGTGGTCGCCGTGAGCGTCGACTTTCCCCTATGCCCCACGGCCGGTCTGTTCGGAATCCCCTGCCCCGGCTGCGGACTGACCCGCGCCACCATCGCGGCCGCGAGCGGCGAGTTCGCAGCCGCGCTGCAGCTACACCCCTTGGTCTTCGTGGTGGCGCCGGTCTACATCGCGGTGCTGGGCACTCTGGGCATGAGCTATGTGCGGGGCGGCGGCGACCGCCCGCTGAGCCCCCGGGTGAACCTGGCCGTGAGCGTGTTGGCGATTTCGCTTTTCGTCCTGCTATTCGCGCTGTGGGTCGCGCGCTTCCTCGGCTACTTCGGCGGCCCAGTGGACATCGTGACCTTGCGCTCTTGGTCTGAGTAGGAGCTCAGCGCAATATGAGCGCGATGGCGGCCACGGCGAGAAGGACGAAGAGCACCACGCGAAATCGCTCTTCGTCGATCCTGTGGTGAAGAGCCTCGCCGGCGACGATTCCTGCGCCCACCGCGGGAACCAAGGTCAACAATGGCGCCACCATGTCTCCCCCCAGGCGTCCGGCCCGGAAGTACACCACCACCAGTGCCAGGTTCAGGACGAACCACACCGCAGTGACCGTGCTGCGAAACTCGCCCTTGCTGAGTTTGCGGCGCCCGATGGCGTAGACCAGTAGCGGCCCACCTGTGGCAAAGAGCCCATGCACGACCCCGGCACCGAAAAGCGCGCCGGTCTGCGCCACCTTGGAGACGTCGCCTCCGGAAGACGCCTGCGGGCGGAGGCGCGTCCACAGCTCGCGCAGGGACAAGGCCAGCACCAACCCGCCGAAAGCCGGCCTTAGCCATGGTGCTTTCAGATCGCCCAACAGCCAAATGCTGAGCGCAGCGCCGGCCACCATCAAGGGCAGGACCTCCAGCAACAGCAGTCGGAATCGGATGGCCGAACGATGCCGCGCGATGATGTAGCCCGTTTGCAACAGCGACACCGGCACAGCCAGGGCCAACACCTGGGGCAGCGGCATGAGTAACGCGCCCAAGGTCACGCACAAGATCACGCTGCCAAACCCGATCATCGTCTGAACCGCGTAGGCGGTCAGCACCACCAGCCCAAAGGCGAGGAAGGTCAGATCGATAGGCACACGACAGCTTTGTCTAGACGTTGAAGCGGTAGTGCATCACGTCGCCATCCCGGACGACGTACTCTTTGCCTTCAATGGCGAGTTTCCCAGCTTCGCGGCACTTGGCCTCACTGCCCAGCTTCACCAAGTCCTCCCACCAGATCACTTCGGCCTTGATGAAGCCCCGCTCGAAGTCCGTGTGAATGACTCCAGCGGCCTGGGGCGCCGTCGACCCTTTCTGCACGGTCCAAGCTCGGCACTCCTTGGGTCCGCCGGTCAGGAAGGTGATCAAACCGAGCAGTTGATAGCCGGTCCGGATCACCGAGTTGAGACCCGGCTCCGCCAGCCCTACGCTCTCTAGAAACTCTGGACGATCCTCGGGCTCGAGTTCGGCGATTTGTTCTTCCAGGGCCGCGCAGATGGGTACCACCAACGCGCCCTCCGAATCTGCGTGGGCACGCAGGGCCTGGTAGTGGGGATTGTCGTCCACCTTGCCCAGGGAGCCTTCATCCACGTTGGCGACGTAGAACACCGGCTTGGCGGTCAACAGCTGCATGTTCTGCACGATGCCCGCAGCCTTCTCGTCCTCGAAGGGCAAGGAGCGAGCGGGCTTGCCCTCGTCCAGGTGCGCGGCCAGCTTCTCGCAGACCTCGATGGCCAAGCGCTCCAGGGCGTCCCCGCTCTTGCTCTGCTTGCGCGCTCGATCGAGGCGCTTTTGTACGGTGTCGAGGTCCTTCAGACACAGCTCGGTTTCGATCGTGGCGATGTCCGCCACCGGGTCCACCCGGCCATCCACATGGGTCACGTTTTCGTCCGTGAAGCAGCGCACCACGTGGGCAATCGCGTCCACCTCTCGGATGTGGGACAAGAACTGGTTGCCCAGGCCCTCGCCTTTGGACGCCCCCCGCACCAAGCCTGCGATGTCCACGAACTGAATCGCTGTCGGCACGACCTTTTCGGGTTCGTAGATCTTGGCCAGAGCACTGAGCCGCTCGTCGGGCACGGGCACCACCCCCACGTTGGGCTCGATGGTGCAGAACGGGAAGTTCTGCGCCTCGGCCTTGGCCGTGGACAGCGAGTTGAAAAGCGTGCTCTTGCCGACGTTCGGCAAGCCAACGATGCCGCAGGAGAAACCCATGAGGGGCGCGGACTTAGCGCACTCGCTATCGGCTGTCGAGATTGGAGCGCCGGGCCGTCGAGGGCCAGCGGCTCAGAAGCGCTCAGCGAGCTTCTTCGCCCGCTCGCGAGCGGTGGCGAAAATCGGCTTGGCCTCTTCTTTGGAAACCTCCAAGATTTCCAACAACCCAAGCAAGATCTTCTGCTCTGCCTTGGTCTGCTTGCCGTCCGCGTGGGTCAACAGCGCAGCGTGGGCCAAGAGTAGCTCGCGGTCTGCGCGGTCGAGCTCGGCAACGGGAATGTCGTCTTTGAGGGTCCGCTTCTTTTTGGCATACGCGAGGATTTCTTTTTCGTCCTCTTCTTCAGCCCCGAAGGCCCAGAGCAGCCCCTCGAGCATGCCTTGCTCGGGTTCTTTGACTTGGCCGTCAGCCCAAGCCACGGCCACCAAGGATTTGACGATGGTTTTTTCTTTCGGAGTCACGAATCGGACCCTGCCAAAGCGGGCGCTCGGCGGCAAGACACGGGTGTCGCCAAAGACATTGGGGGCGTCGTCGCCATTGCTGGGCGCGCCGGCCGCGCGCTGGGTCACTGATCAGCGCAGCCCAGGCTGCCGCGGCGGATGGGTCCGGACCGAAAATGCACACCTCGGAGTTGCCTGGCGGCGGATTGCGCGGGGCTCAATTGGGCGGCGACCCATGATGGCCGCCGCGGTGCTATAAGCCCCGACGCGCTTTGCGACCCCTTAGTACGACGAGGTTTTCGCCATGGACATGAGTTTTTCGCCCGAACACGAAGCGTTCCGAAAGGAAGTGCGTGACACGATCCTTTCGTTGATGCCGCCGCACGTCAAGAAGAAGGCGGAGGCCGACGCGGAGTTCGAGCACGACGAAGTGATGGAGTGGCACCAGGTGCTCGCCAAGAAGGGCTGGGCCGCACCCAACTGGCCCAAGCAGCATGGCGGTCCAGGCTGGGACGCGACCCGCCGCTTCATCTTCAGCGAAGAGCTCGAGCTATCCGGCGCACCGCGGCTGTCACCCTTTGGCCTGTCCATGGTGGGCCCGCTGATCATCCAGTTCGGCAACGAAGAGCAGCAGAAACGCTTCCTGCCGGAGATCTTGGCGGGCACGAAGGTGTGGTGCCAGGGCTACTCCGAGCCGAACTCGGGTAGCGATCTGGCGAGCCTGCAGTTGCGCGCCGAAGACAAGGGCGATCACTTCCTGCTCAATGGTCAGAAGACTTGGACGACCTACGCGCAGTATGCCGACTTCATCTTCCTGCTGACCCGGACCAACTCCGAGGCCAAGAAGAAGCAAGAGGGCATCAGCTTCATCCTGTGTGACATGAAGAGCCCCGGCGTCACCGCCAAGCCCTTCTTGACCACAGGCGGCACTCCCGCGTTTTGCGAAACTTGGTTCGAAGACGTCAAGGTGCCCAAGGAAAACCTGGTCGGAGAGATGAACCAAGGTTGGACCTACGCCAAGGCGCTGCTCGGACACGAGCGCACTCTGGTGGCCGGCGTCGGCATCTCCACCCGCGCCCTTCTACGAGCCAAGCGCATCGCCAGCGAGACCTTCTCGGGCGGGCGACCGCTAATCGAAGACCCGGTGATCAAGAACGAAATCGCCCGGATCGAGATCCGCCTGGAGGCACTGAAGATGGTCAACTATCGCGCCATCGCCGGCGCGCAGCTGGGTCACGCTCCCGGCCCCGAGTCCAGCATTTTGAAGCTGCGTGGAACGGAGATTCAACAAGCCTGCTTCGACCTGTTGATGAAGCTGATGGGAGAAAACTCGTTCACTTGGTTCAACGAGCCTGGGGTGGTTCCGGATCGCGAGCAGTGGGTCCCGAGCGCCTTCAACTACATGCGAGCCGCGACCATCTATGCCGGCTCGAACGAGATTCAGAAAAACATCATCTCCAAGATGATTCTTGGCCTACCGAGCGCCTGAGGATACCGCCATGGATTTCGAACTAACCGAAGACCAAAAAATGTTGGTGAGCACGGTGCAGTCCTTCGTGCGTAAGGAATCGCCCGTGGAACGCATGCGCAAGTTGCGCGACGAAGGCGCCGGCTGGGAAAAGGCCGTCTGGAAGCAGATGGGTGAGCTGGGCTGGCTCGGTGTGATGTTTCCCGAGGCCGCCGGAGGCTCCCAGATGAGCTTTGTGGAGATGGGCCTGATCATCGAGCAGCTGGGCACCACCCTCGTGCCCGAGCCCGTCTTGCCGCTAGTGGTTGCCGGGGCTGCCCTGGCCAACGCCGGCAGCGCGGCTCAGCAAGAACAGTTCTTGGCCCCCGCCGTCGCTGGCGATACCAGCCTCGCCCTTGCCCTAGGCGAAGCCCAGAGCCGCTTCGACGTGTGCAATGTGCGGACCAAAGCGGAAAAGTCCGGCTCGGGCTACAAGCTCAGCGGCGAAAAACGCTGGGTGCAAAACGGGCACGCGGCAGACCAGATCGTTGTCTCCGCCCGCACCAGCGGCGGCGACAGCGACGCCAAGGGAGTCTCCCTCTTTGTCGTCGACCGCGACGCCAAAGGCCTCACGGCTCAGACCGTCAAACAGATGGACGGCAAGCTGGGTGGCATGCTCAAGCTGGACGGGGTCGAGGTTGGCGCGGATCGCCTGCTCGGAGATGCCGACGGCGCCGCGCCCGTATTGGACCGACTCTTCGACCTCGGCGCCGCGGCGGCGTGCTGCGAGGGCTCCGGCATCATGCAAGCCGTCTTGATGATGACGCGGAACTATCTGACCGAGCGCAAGCAGTTCGGTCGCGCCATCGGCAGCTTCCAGGCCTTGCAGCATCGCTGCGTGGACATGTTCGTAGAGACGGAGCTAGCCAAGAGCACGGCCATCTTGGCCATGCTCAAAGCCGAAGAGTCCGACCTCACCGAGCGCCACCGGGCCATTTCGGCAGCCAAGGTGCAACTCTGCGAAAGCGGGGGCTTCGTCACTCGCCAGGGCATCCAGCTCCACGGCGGCATCGGTGTCACGGACGAGCACGACGTGGGCCTGTACTTCAAGCGCATGCACTCCCTGTCGACGCTCTTTGGCGACGACGTGTTTCACTCGCGGCGCTATGCCGAGCTACCCGTGTTCATGAAACACGTGTCCTGAGCCTCGGCTCGAGCTCAACCGCGGCCCGTTGCGCAGACTTCAACGGCGGAGTCGGCTCAAGAATCGCGTGAGTACGCCGCTTCCCGCGTGGGTGGCCTGCACGCCGTCGAGCATTTGCTCGGGATCTCGCGACTCGGAGCGCAAGATGTCGCGGCGCTCTTCGATGTAGCTGCGCATGGTCACCTCATCGAACTCGGGGTGGAACTGCACGCCCCAGGCGGACTCTCCGAAACGCACGGCTGCGTGGGGTTCCTGCTCCGTATGCCCCACGACCCGAGCCCCCGGTGGTAGCTCGACCACGGAGTCCAAGTGACTCATGTTGCACAAGTAGGGAGGCTCCGAGTCCGAGACGACTTCGTCCGGGCTCAGCTCGAAGTAGCGCTTCGTCCCCATCTCCCGGCCTGAGGGATTCTCCGCCACTCGGCCTCCCAGCGCGCGACCCATCAGTTGGTGGCCGAAACAGATCCCCAAGGTGGGCACCTCGTCTTCCACGGCCCCGAGCACGAAGGCCTCCGCCCGGGTCATCCACCGGGTTCGCTCGGCGACCCTCGCCGCCGAGCCCGTGATCACCAAGGCCGCGAATTCCGAGGCAGCAGGAAGCTCCGGAGCGCGCGCATCCACCTCGACCCAGTGAGTGGTGTCGGGAGCCAGCCTGCGAATCATGTCGGCGAAGCGACCGCGCCGCCGCTCCGCCCGGGGCACGGGATCCCCCGTCACGAGTATGCACACCGCCTTCACCCTCTGATCTATCGACGCACAGCGCCAAATGCGCAAGCGAGGGCCCGGCGGGCTGACGCATGGCATGGGCGCCGAGCCAATCTCCGTCGCCGGCCTCGACGTGCACTTGCCCGAGGCGTAGGTTCGGGGCCGGGTCGGTCTCGGGCCGCAGGCCCACCACCAAGCGAGGGAAAGCATGCAGATCCTAACTCTTGGTCGCTCGATCAGTCTCGGGCTCGCCGTTGTCGTCGCCGGGGGTTGCGACAAGAAAGAAGCGCCGGTCGCCGAAGCCCCTTCGGCCACTGCCTCAGCGAAGACCGCTGAAGCGCCCGCACCGAAGGGCTGCCAGGCCTCGGGCAAGAAGCCCGTGAAGCTGGGCGAGACCTTCGGCTACGTCTACGGCTTTGCGGGAGACGCCACGGACTTGTTCTTCTCGAGTTGGCAGCTGTACGGAAGTCGAGGCGACGTCGGCAAGATCCGCAAGGACGGCGGTGGCAAGACGCAGCTCACGTCTCTCGATCTCGAACCCAGGGGTCTGGCCGTGGACGACAAGCTGCTCTACTTCACGGCTGGGATCCGCTTGAACACTATTCCCAAAGCCGGCGGCGAGACGGACACGCCGGCGCCAACCTTCTCGTCCCAGGCCATCGCCTTGGACGGCGCGCATGTCTACGGTGTGCCCGGCGACTACGGTCCCTACGACCGAGTCGTGAAAATGACCAAGAAGGATCGCAAATCCAAAGAACTGGGCAGCGTGTCGCGCCCGGAAGCCAAGCACGGCCCCTTCGGATACAGCGCCATCGTGGTGGACGGCTCCGGCGTGTACGTCACGGACTCGAGTGGCAATCGCGTGCTGCGCTTTTCCCTGAAGGGCGGCAAACCCAAGTCCCTCGCCAAGAAGCAGGCGAAACCCTACTCCTTGGCCATGGGCAGCGACGACGTCTATTTCAACCTGGCCCTAAAGGGCGATCTGATGCGGGTGCCGAAAAAGGGCGGAGCCGCGAGCAAGATCGCATCCGGTTTGGTGGTCCGAGCGGTGGTCGCTGCTGACGAAAACCTGGTGTACACCGTGTTCAAGGGGCCCAAGGAAGGGGATCCGCAGATCTTGAGCGGCGTCGACCCCAAGGACGGCACCCTGTACCCCCTGGCCACGGCGCCTTCGGCGAACTCGATCGAGGCGATGACCTTGGACAAGGACTGCGTGTACTGGGCCGAGCGAGACGCCGACACCAAGAACTCCACGATCTTCGCGCGGTCGCGAGAGTAGCCCTGCGTGAACGACGCGCTGTAGCTGGGTGTGACCCGAGGGCGTCACCCTCAATCCCGCGGCCGTGGCCGGAACCCTCAACGCCCCACAATCTAGGGCGGCGGGGCGATTTCGTTCCTTGGCACCAGCATTGCGTGCCGACCCGCCATGCGCTTCCAGAGCTTTGTCGCGATTGGCCCCGCCGCCCTAGTCTTGCCTGCAGGTTGCCTGCCTGTGGCAGTACCGCCGGCTCAAGCATCGGTTTCGGGTTCCGGCACCGGGGCGCGGCAAGAGCCGGGTCAAGCCGTGCCCAAGGCGCCCGAGCGAGAAGTAGTGCTTCGCGGCGCTCTGCACCCCCAGCAACTCTTCCGTTCGCAGCTCTCGCGCAAGCTGGACGTGGGGGCCGGCTATCGGGTCGACGTCACCCGGGACACGCCCACCATTCACGGGCCCTACTTCGAGACAGCGGTGTTGCCCCTCAGATTCACGCAGGATGGGCGCGTCACGCGACTGGGCGTGCGCAACATGGGCGAACTGCTCTTCGATCCCGAAGGCGGCGGGCGCGTCGGTTGGGGAGCCACCCTCGCGCTGTCCGCGGAGTTGGCCAGCTTCGTCAGCGGCTCTGGCGCGGAGAGCGGCGGAAGCGGTTTCGTGGCCGGTGCCGCCCACGGTGAGTACGGCGTCGGTGCCTTCGCCGGTGTCACCCATCGCCAGCTCGGCAGCGACGAACTCACGATGTTCACGGCCGGTCTATCCGGTCGAATTCCTGCGACCGCAGCCCTCATCTGCTGCGGCAGCATCAAGTAGGTCGGGCCCCCCGGCTGCGCGGAGCGCAGGTTTGGGGGGCCGCGGCGGCGCAGGCGACAGCCGAGCACGCCGCACCGCAGCCGAGCGAGCCAAGGGAGGGGGCATCATTCAAAACCCAGAGGATCCGCGCTAGGAGGGCGTCATGCAGATCGCCGACGTGCAGTGCGAGCCTCTGTCGCTATCGCTGACGGAAGCCTTCGGCATCGCGGGTGGCTCGCAACCCCAGGCGGACAATGTGTTGGTGCGTGTGCAGCTTGCAGATGGCAGCATTGGGCTCGGTGAAGCCGCGCCATTTCCGGCCTTCAACGGCGACACCCAAGCGGCAGCCCTAGCCAGCATTCGCGAGGCGGCCGAGAGCCTGTGCGGGCTCGACGCAAGCATCCGGGACATCGCGGCCCAGCTGAAGCGCGACTGTCCGAGCCCCAGCGCGCGGGCGGCGATCGAAATGGCCTGTCTCGATGCCCAGACGCGCCGCGTCGGGGAAAGTTTGTGGCACTACTTCGGGGGAGCCTGCTCCGAGCTTTGCACGGACATCACGGTGGTGACCGGGTCGCCGCAGCATGCCGCAGCTTCCGCGCGACGCGCCGTGGCGGACGGCTTCGAGACAATCAAGATCAAGGTGGGCGGCGCAGCCGCAGAGACCGATGCGGCGCGACTAGCTGCAGTGTTCGATGCAGCGCCGGGAGCGGACTTCATTCTGGATGCGAACGCCAGCTTGAGCGCCGAAGCCGCCATGGCCCTGCTTCAGAGCCTGGGCGACCAGGTCACTCGCGTCGCCTTATTCGAGCAGCCCACCGCAAAGGACGACCTAGATGGGCTGGCGAGAGTGCGGCGAGCGGGCGTCCTGGTTGCAGCGGACGAAAGCGTCACTTCACCGGAGCAGCTGCCGAAGCTCACCGGCGCCGTGGACGTCGTCAACATCAAGCTCATGAAGAGCGGCGTGATCGAGGCCTGGGATCTCGCCCTCGCTGCTCGAGGCTGTGGCCTGAGGCTGATGATCGGCGGCTTGGTGGAATCCGACCTGGCGATGAGCGTGTCTGCGTGCCTGGCCGCTGGGGTCGGGGGCTTTGAATTCGTCGATCTCGACACGGCTCTGTTCGTACGAGACCCGCCCTTCGTCGGTGGCGTTCGCCGCCAGGGCCCACGCCTGAGCGTTGACCACATCGCGGCCGGCCATGGAGTTGGTGTGCGGCCAGTTCGAGCTTTGCGGGGCTTTGCCCAGTAATATGGGAGCTACCGCCAATCCAGGCTATCGTGAATCGAACGTTGTCCATAAGCCATTCTCCTGACCGACAGCTCGTTCTTCCCATCCCCGGCGTTTTAGACGAGCACGAACAACCGTCGCGCATTCATCGCGAGGATCGCATCTTCGTCAATCGAAATTTGCGCATGTCCAGCATCGAGTGGGTCGGCTTCGACATGGACTACACGCTGGCCATCTACAACCAGCAAGAGATGGACACGCTGAGCGTCGAGCTCACCGTGGAGCGTTTGATTCGCCGAGGCTATCCGCGCTACTTGCGGCGCCTCTCCTACGACACCCGCTTTCCGATCCGCGGCCTCTTGATCGACAAGAAGTTTGGGCACGTGCTCAAGATGGATCGCCACAAGGTGGTGCTGAAGGGGTACCACGGGCAGACTCGGCTCAGCCGCGAGCAGCTGTTGGAACTCTACCACCACAAGCGGATCCGACCCCACACGCCGCGCTATCACTGGATCGATACCCTCTTCGCGCTCTCGGAAGTGACCGCCTTCGCGGCGATTGTGTCGGCCCTGGAGCAAGAGGGCGAACGCGTGGATTTCGCCAAGTTGTTCGGGGATGTGCGCGCCGCCATCGACGAGGCCCACCGGGACGGCTCGGTCTACAAGCACGTGACGGGCAATCTCGCGCGCTACGTCGATCGTGACCCAGAGCTCGCGCGCACCCTGCACAAGCTACGCTCCTCGGGAAAGAAGCTATTCCTGCTGACCAATTCGCCCGCGGGTTACACCGAACAGATGATGACGTTCCTGCTCGGGTCGGCAATGCCCGAGTACCCGAACTGGCGGAACTACTTCGACATATCAATCTGTGCATCCCAGAAGCCGTCCTGGTTTGAAAACGGCAATCCCTTCATGGAACGAGACGGCGAAGTGCTGCGCAAAGCGAAGACTTTGGAGCGAGGTCACGTCTACGAAGGCGGCAACCTACGAGACTTCGAGCGTTTGACCGGCGTGGTTGGCTCTAGCGTGCTCTACGTTGGCGACCACATCTACGGTGACATCCTGCGTTCGAAGAAAGAGTCCTCTTGGCGCACCGTGCTCATCCTGCAAGAGCTGGACGCGGAGATCGCCGCTCTGGAGTCCAGCATCCTAGAAATGTCTCGCGTGCGAGAGTTGTACGAAGTTCGCGACAGCCTCGAGGATGAGCTCCGCTTCTATCAAAGTCGCTTCAAAGAACTGTCTCGTAGCAGCAACGGCAGCAAGGCCGACACGGCGGCCGAGCGCAGCCGGGTGAAGAAGGCCATCGAGCGAATTCGCGCGGAGATGCGGCGCGTGGACCAGGAGCACAACTCCCTCGTCGAGCAAGTCGACGCCGCCTTCCACCCCTATTGGGGCTCCCTTTTGAAGGAGGAGCACGAAATGAGTAGCTTCGGCCTGCAGGTCAATCTCTACGCCGACATCTACACCCGCCGGGTCTCGTGCCTGCGCCAATACTCGCCGACGCAGTTCTTTCGCTCGCCACACGACCTCATGCCGCACGAGATTTAACAATACTTCACGGTATTTAGAGGCTCGAGCGTAGGCCCCGCGGCCCAATCCGTGGTACGCCACGTGCCCCCTGACGAGCAGGTTGCTTTTGTCTTAGACATTCTGAACGAAGGAATTTCGCTCTGCGGGCACCGACGGGTGGCCCGGGGTGAGTACGAGGTAATGCTCCAATGAATCTTGTCGAGTGGCTGCAACGCCTGATGACCAACTTCGGCGCGGGCTGGGTCATGTGGCTCTTGGTCGTGCTCAGCGTGATTTCCGTAGCGGTCATGCTGGAACGCGCTTGGTTCTATTACTCCTTGCGCGACGACCTTGCCGGGCTTGCTGCGCAGTTGCGTGAGCTTCTGCGCGCGGGCGACATGGAGGGCGCCAGACAGCGAATGGAGAAGTCTCCCAGCGCGGAGGCGGCCGTAGTGTGTGCCGGTTTGCTCGAAGCAGACCGCGGTGCCAAGGCCGCCGAAGAAGCCATGAAGGGTGCCGCCGCGCTGCAACGTATGAAGTTGGAACGGCGGTTAGCGTATCTCGGTACGCTTGGAAACAACGCTCCGTTCATCGGGCTGTTCGGAACCGTAATCGGCGTCGTTCAGGCCTTCGAAGCCTTGGGGCGGCAGGACGCTTCCGCAACCGCAGCCGCGGCTGCAAGCGCCATGGCTCCGCAAGAAGTGATGTACGCCATCGCCGAGGCTCTCGTCGCCACAGCTATTGGCCTAGCCGTCGCCATCCCAGCCGTGGCCATGTACAACGTGTTCCAACGCCAGGCCAAGAGCGTCCTGGCCAATACCGAAGCGCTCACCCGCGTGTTGCTCGCGCACTTGGTGGCGGTCGAGACAGGCAGCGCCTACCGAACGGCGGCTGGCCCGCAGCTCTCGGCCGGCGAGTCGGCCCCCCCGCCGGCGGACGACGACGAGGGTGAGGACTAAGCTGTGTCAGCCGCCGGCGGAGAAGACGAAGAAGGCCTGATCAGCGGCATCAACGTGACCCCCCTGGTGGACGTCACCCTGGTGCTCCTCATCATCTTCATGGTTACGGCGAAAATCATCGTTTCCCGCGGCATGCCCATGGATCTGCCCAAGGCAGCCAGCGGCGAGGAGGTTCAGCAGATTTTCAGCGTCGAGCTGACCGTGGACGGAAAAACCATGATCGACGGCAAGGTGGTCAAGAACGACGACGCCGTGGGCAGTCTGGCCAAAACCGCCCGGGAAAAGAACAAGGAATTGCGTGCGGTCATCCGCGCCGACCGCAAAGTCGAGCATGGGCGCGTCATTCACGTGCTGGATTTGTTGAAGCGCGCTGGGGTTGCCAAGATCGCATTTGCGGTCTCGCCCGTACCTGAGGGGGTACCCGTCGATACGGAAAAGAAATGACCCTGCTCGATACCGACAGCCCCAGCTCCGAGCGCCGCGCCGAAAAGGCAGTGGGCAAGGCGATGCGGCAACCGGGATCCACCGACCCTCTAGCTCCCATCTTTGCTCTGGGTCGGCGCCAGGTGCGTGTCGGCATCCTAATTGGCCTGGCTGGCGCACTCTTCGTGCATGGTGCCGCTGGTGCCAGAGGCCTCAGGACGTTGGTTCATCTGTCACGCTTTGCCGCCATCGTGGATCAAGGTGTCACCGAGCGCATGGCCGCAACCTTTGCCGTGGACATGGAACCAGCGCCGGAGGCGGAAGTGCCTGAAGAGCCTCTGCCCGAGCCCGAAGAAGAAGACAAACCCGTCGTCAAACAAGAAGCTGAGGAAGAGCCCTCGTCGGACAATCCTTACGTCGACAACCCGCCAGAGGCCGCCGAGGCGGGCAAAGTGCTCACCGCCGAACCAGATCCCGACGCGCCCTTGGATCTCACGGACAAAGGTTTCGTCACCGGCAGTGGAGATCGCTACGCCGGAGGCACCACCGCATCCGACGGCACCAGCAAGACCGCCGTGCGTAATCGCAAAGCGAAGAAGGGCGGCGTACCTGGCGGCAAGGGCACCAAGCCCGGCACCGGCAAACCATCCGGTCGACCCAAGAAGAAGCTCAGCCGACCCGCGGGGCTCTTGGGCGGCGGCAGCTGGAATGACTGCGGTTTCCCCCCGGAAGCCGATATGGACCAGGTGGACTACGGCATCGTCACCCTGGCGGTGACCGTGGGTACCAATGGCCGAGCCAAGCGGGTCTCCGTGCTATCCGATCCCGGCCACGGCTTCGGACGTTTGGCGCGCAGCTGCGCCATGCGCAAGCGCTACACACCAGGCCTCGACGCCAACGGCAAACCCACCGTCAAGAGCACCCCCCCCATCCGTGTCCGCTTCACCCGCTGAAGCTAGGACAATTCGGATAAGTTCCGCTCCAGGCAAAACCCAGCTAAGCTCGGCGCTTCATGAATGAACGGGTCGAACAGCTCCAGAAGATCTCGCTGTTCGAGGGGCTGAAGCCCCAAGCGCTTGAGCTGATCGCGCGTATCGCGACCGAAGAGGCGCACACGTCGGGTACCAAGATCTTCCAGCACGGCGACGCCGGGGACAAACTATACCTCATTCTCGAGGGGCGGGTGCGCATCAGCCGGGAAGTCCCCGGGATGGGCGAAGAAGCCCTGGCAATCCTCGGGCCCGGCGAGATTTTCGGGGAGATGGCGCTATTGGACGAGTCTCCGCGTAGCGCCGACGCACGCGTCCACGAACGCTGCCGGGTGCTCGCGATCCCCAAAGACGCCTTCGACGATCTGCTCTTCTTGCACAAAGACCTGGCCTACGAAGTCCTCTGGAGCTTCGTGCGCATGCTCGTCGGTCGCCTGCGCGACACCACTGACAAGCTCACCTTCCTGAGCATCACCGGCAAGTTCTAACGCCACGCGAGGTGCCTACAGGCGGCAACTCGGCGCGTGGCGCGCACCCGCCGAATCATGAGTTGCGCTAACACGGAACATCCCTCCCGGAATCCGTGATCAGGGGTGCATTGGCGGCCAGTGGTCCGATGTGCACGGTGAACAGAGTTGACAGCTGTGGATAAAAGGTTGATGCCCAAGTGGTGGTTTTTGTTGGCGGGGTGGCGGAACCGCCTGCGGGGTGGGCTTTTGTAGGACCATGTAAGTCGCCGAAAGTACCCAGCTTTTCACAAAGCCTTCCACAACATGGGCACAGAATTTGACGGGCCTACACCCGTTCAGTATCGTGTTGGGGTCATGCAAGGTCTCACGAAGCGCCAGGAACAGACTCTTTCTTTCATCCGCAGCTCCATCCACGAGCGAGGCTATCCGCCCACCCTCCGAGAAATCGGTGAACACATGGGCATCAAGAGCACGAATGGCGTCAACGACCATCTGCGTGCTCTCGAGCGCAAAGGCTACTTGCGCCGCGAGGACATGAAGAGTCGCGCCCTCAAGTTGGTCCACGACGACACTCCCGCTCAAACGTCCGACGACGATCTCATCGAGATCAAGGTGCTCGGCCGCGTAGCAGCTGGCCTGCCCCTGCTCGCGGAAGAGCAGGTCGTCGACAGCGTGCGCGTCGACCGCATGATGGTTCGGGGCGGCCGCGACGTCTTCGGCCTCAAAGTCACCGGTGACTCCATGATCGAGGCTGGGATCTTCAGCGGGGACTACATCTTCGTGAAAAAGCAGGCCACGGCCGACCGCGGCGACATCGTAGTCGCGCTCATCGGTGATGAAGCCACGGTGAAGTACTACTACCCCGAGCGGGACTATGTCCGTTTCCAGCCCGCCAACGCTCAGATGGCGCCGATCCTCGTGCGTGCCACGGACTTCAAGTCCACCATGCTGCTCGGCAAAGTCATCGGCGTATTCCGCCAGCTATAAGCCTCCTACCTACGGGTCCAAAACGCGCTCGGGTCTCATCCCGGGCGCGTTTTGCTTTTGGTTGTTTGGGGGATGGCGCGCGGAGTCCGTCATCGAGAGTTCTTCGCAGGCGGAGTTGGCGCGCTTGTGCTGGGTAGCGTCTTGCTAAAGGGCAGACGCGTCGTGAACTAGCTGGGGCACGTGGGATGGTTGTGCGTGGGCTCGAGGCCGCGTGAACAATCTGGTGCGCGTGGGATGTTTTTGCGTGGGCCTGCGAGGCCCAGTAGCGCCGGACCCACGGGGCCTCGCGTGCGATCCGTGTACTGCGCGCCTCCTGCGCTGCCTCACGGGGTACCGATTGCGGGGGAAGGGTCGTTTTCGCGGCACGCGGTTGCACCACAGAGCGCAGGCGTCCCTGGGCGGAGCTGAGTCACTTCCCGCCGCGCCCCCTCGCTCCGGGCCCCGGCCCCGGTCGCTCTGCTGGCTTAGGTGGCTGCTAAAGAGCTGATCCGTCGTGAACTAACTGGGGCAACCGCCCACGCCCACGCCCGCGCTCGCCCTCACGCCCGCGCCCGCCCTCACCCCCGCCCTTGCGCCCACCCACCAAAAATCGACGCTGAAAACCTGCTCAGGGCACGAGGGATTTGGGGCTCGTTTCATCGGTTGTTGACGGGATAATCCGCCCGTTGCTAGCGTCCCAGCGAGGCGAGATTTCGGACCTCGGGCCGAGGGCGTCGGATGGGCGAAGACACGGGCAAACATCGAAACATTCCGCAGGGTTTTCTCTACGGATCGAGGCGGAGCGCTTGGGCGCTCGTGGTCATCGGCCTGGTGACCACCGGTTGCGGCAACACCATCTACGCAATCCAGGCGAATTCGGCAGCGAGCAAGCTCGAAGAAGCCAAAGCGCTCGGTGCCGAAGAGTACGCGCCCTATGAGTACTACTACGCTCGAGCACACTTGGCGAAAGCGCAGACGGAAGCCGCAGAGGCCGACTACAGCGACGCTTCCAACTTGGCAGAGACGGCAGAGGAGTACGCCGACAAGGCGATCACGCTGACTCGCGACGCCCATCAGGGAGGCGGCCGATGAGCTTGCTCTCACGCCGGGTGCTCGCACTCGTGGCCGTCGTCTTCACCGTGTTCGCGGGTTGCGGGCAGGCGCCCAAGGTGCGTGGCGACATCGAGGGGCTTCAGAAGATCGCCAAACAAGCTGAGGCCAACGGCGCCATTCGCTGCGCGCCTCGAGAGCTCGCCCTGGCTCAGAGCCATCTCAAGTTTGCCTCCATCGAGCTGGAGCAGGGTTTCATCTCGAAGGCCAAACGCCACCTATGGCGAGCAGAGCCCAACGCTCGCGCGGCGTTGTTCCTGTCGCCTCCGCAGTACTGCGCGGAGCGCGGTTTCGTGGAAATGCCGAAGAAGCTCAAGCCCCGCCCCGGCGACCGGGACGGCGACGGCTACCTGGATCCCGAGGATTCTTGCCCGGACGAGCCCGAGAACTTCAACTCCTTCAAGGATGAAGACGGCTGCCCGGACGATCCCGACACCGATGGCGATGGCCTGACCGACTCGGTTGATTCCTGCGTGCTCGAGCCCGAGGACAAGGACGGCTATCTCGACGACGACGGTTGCCCGGACATCGACAACGACCTGGACACGATCCTGGACGTGAAAGACAAGTGTCCCCTGAAGCCGGAAGATCCAGACGGCTACGAGGACGACGATGGTTGTCCCGACCTGGACAACGACCAAGACAAGGTGCCCGACCTCAAGGATCAGTGTCCGAACGAGATCGGCTCGTCCACCAAGCAGCCCCTCGGCTGCCCGACGAAGCCTGCGCTGGTGGTGGTCACGGACTGCGAGGTCAAGATCACCCAGCAGATCCACTTCGCCTACAACAAGGCCAGGATTCGCCGAGAGAGCTACCCGGTGCTCGACGCCGTGGTCGAGGTGCTGGAGAAGCTCCCGGCGATCAAGATCGAGGTTCAAGGCCACACGGACAACCGTGGCAGCGCCCGTTACAACAAACGTCTATCCGACCGCCGCGCGGGTTCCGTCATGAAGTACTTGGTGTCTCACGGAGTATCGGCGGGCCGTCTCACCTCGAAGGGCTACGGCTTCGACCGCCCCCTCGTTCCAAACACCTCACCACAAAACATGGCGCTGAACCGGCGCGTGCAGTTCGTACGCACCGAAGGCTCGAAGCCCGGCTGCCCCCCGACCTCCGGCAAGAAGTGACGCTGCTCCGCGGCACGCTCTGCCGCGGTCACCGTCCCAACGACCCACCCTCTGCCTCACGCTTCTTGGAGAACCCGATCCGTGCAACGCCGCCGTCTGAGCTTTATCCTTTGCCTCGCTCTCGTCCTCTTGCTTGGTGCGTCTGCCAGCGCCGCCCCGCGTGACGCGGCCGCCAACAAGAAAGTCGACGAGGCCATCAACGTCCACTACCTCGCCACAGACTTCGACAAGGCTGAAGCCGTCTTGACCGGGACCATCAAAGCCTGCGGCGATAAATGCAGTGGAAGCGTGATCGCGCGAGCCTGGATGTATGTCGGCATCGTGCGCGGCAGCGGCAAGAACGACGCCGCAGGCGCCACGGAAGCGTTCAAGAAGGCCGTCGCGGCGGATGCCAACGTCAAATTGGATGATGCCCTGGCAACCGCCGACACCAAGAAGGCCTTCGCCGCGGTGGCCGGGTCCTCTGCGGGCACTGGCGGCACCACCGCCGCCGGCGGCAGTGGCGGTGGAACTGGCGGCAAGAAGCCCACTGGGACGGCCGATGTGGTTGGCGAAATGGACTGTCAGCCCGAGCTGACGGAAGTCGAGAGTCGGCGCCCCATCCCTCTCACCTGCACCACCGAGGAAGACGCGGTCAAAGCCGAACTCCGCTACAAGGAATTCGGCGGGGAGAAGTGGAAGACCGTGAAGATGAAGAAGCGTGGTGACTTCTTCCAAGGCGAAGTCCCCTGCTCCGCCACGATGCTGGCCGGCAAATTGCGCATCTACATTCGCGCCCAAGACGCGGCGGGCGACGTCATTGACAGCTTCGGCAGCAAGAGCAAGCCGGTGAACATCGATATCGTGGGCAAGACGGACAAGGAACCGCCGGCCTATCCGGACAAGGATCCGCCGAAGCGCTGTGAAGACGCAGTTGAATGTCCGCCGGACTTCCCGGGCTGCAAGAGCGGTGTCGGGCGAGGCAACAAAGCTTGGGGTTCCAGTTGTGCTGCGACCAGCGAGTGTCAGTCCGGTCTGGCCTGCCTCAATGGCACCTGTGAGACGGCGCAGAGTTGCGACGTCGACGAGGATTGCCCCTCTGGCGAGTGTGACGCCGGCGTGTGCGCAGGCGACGAGGACGGCGGGCCCAGCGGCCCCTGGAAGAAGAACTGGTTCGGCCTCCACGTCGCGCAAGACCTGGCCATCGTCGGCGGCTCGGACGTGTGTTCCCAAGCCAGCCAGAACAACGAGGGCTTCGCCTGCTTCTACAAAGGCACCGAGGATCAATACCTCTTCAATCCCCAACCGGGCGTCGCCAACAAGATCAGCACCGGCATCGCCCCAGCCACCACGCGCTTCATGCTCTCCTTCGACCGCGTGTTCACCAAGAACATCGCCATCGGCGCGCGTGCCGGCTTCGCCATTGGCGGTGGCCCAGCCGCGGGCGCCAACAAGGACGTGAAGTTCCTACCCATCCACGGTGAACTGCGTGGCAGCTACTGGTTCGGCAAGGAACCTTTCGTCAAGACGGGGCTACGTCCGTACATCCACGTCGGCGGCGGCGTGGCCCAGGTCGACGCGAAACTCCCCGTCACCGTGCGCGACTGCGCCGACGGCCAGAAGAACCCAGATCTCACGTCTGTGAAGTACGAAGCTTGTTCTCGCGGCGCTGCCCAGGGTGCCCCCCTTGAGCTCGACGCCTACAAGAAGCTCGGCCAGAGCTTCGTCACCGTAGGCGGCGGCGCGATGTACGCCCTGTCACCGAACAGCGGTCTGCAGCTCAACGTGAACATCATGTTCATGCTGCCGACCACGGGCCAGGTGATTCAGCCCAGTCTCGGCTACGTCTTCGGGCTCTGAACCGCGGGCTCCGCCGCTTCGAGGCTCTCGCCACGAGCAGCACGTACGACAGCTGCGCCCACCGGGTAGGCTAGCAAGAGCCCTGTGATCAGCCGCAGGGGCGCCCATTCTGGACGCATACCCAAGAGCTCCGTCGCGACATCGAGCACCATCACTAGCGCCGCAGTTCCCACCCAGATCCGTAGCGGCCACAGGCCGAGCCGCGGGCGCATGATGAGCGCTCCGAGCCCTAGACCGAGGTAGATCCCAAAACAACGCGAACACACGGGCAAGACTTGTCCGAGCAAGCTCAAGCTGCGCTCGGGCTCGCGATGACACTGAAAGTCGAACCACACCGCAAACCCGTCACCAATCAGCGAGAGCCCCGGCGCGCCCTGGGTGAGCCCTGGCAGAAACGGCCCGATCCCCACCAAGACCAGCAGCCCCCGCACCACCCACCCCAGAATCGTGCTCGTACTCGTGCCCGTACTCGCATCCACGCCTGCGCCCTCGCTCTCGCTCGCCCCCACGCTCTCGCTCCCGCCCGCGCCCATGCCCACGCCCGCGGTCTCGCTCGCGCCCGAACCCGCGCTCTCCTTCAAGACGACTTCTTTTCCGGAAGCGGGCGACCCATGTGTCTGAGCACCGCTTTGAGATCTTCCCAGACGTCCCGCTTCGCACGCGGGTTGCGCAGCAAGTAGGCGGGGTGGAACGTGGGCATCACCGCAGTACGTCCCTGATATAACTTCCAGTTTCCTCGCAGCCGAGTGATGCCCTGAGAGGTACCGAGCAAACCTTGCACGGCCGTGGCGCCCAGCGCCACGATCACGGCGGGCTGCAGGATGTCCAGTTGGCGCTCCAGGTAGCCGCGACAGGCTTGCATCTCGTCAGGCTCGGGCTTGCGGTTCTTTGGCGGGCGGCACTTGACGATGTTGGCGACGTAGACCTCGTTGCGATCCAAGCCCATCGCGGCAATCATCTTGTCCAGAAGCTGGCCCGCCTTGCCGACGAAGGGTAGTCCTTGTGCGTCTTCTTCCGCACCTGGTCCCTCGCCTACAAAGCACACGCCGACGCTGCCGTTGCCGCGAGCGAACACCGTGTTCGCTCGCAAGGTGTGCAGTCCGCAAGCTTCGCAAGCCTCGACCTCGGCCTGAATGACCGAAAGGGCCGCGACGCGTTCCTCGGGAGCGAGCACTCGGGCTTCCGGGGGTACGGCGGCAGGCGGGGCGGGTGCCTGTTTGCGCGGCGCTTGCTGGGTCTGCCCGCCGGGTCGACTCGACGCGACAGGCTGCGCCGAGACCGGGTCCTCGGCAGGCAGTGCGGGCGGGGCAACCGCTCCACGCTCGGCGCGTAGTTCGGGGCTCGCCGGCTTCACGCCTGTAGCGCCGGTGGCGGCCTGCCACTCGATGTGAGCACGCAGCGCCTGGGTCAACGCGCGCAGTTCTGAAGTCTCGTCAGTCATGAAAGCGCCTGTTCATCCTTGGTGCTTCAAGAAGCGTTCGGCGTCCAGAGCTGCCATGCAGCCCGTACCCGCGGCCGTAACGGCCTGACGATAGACGAAATCCGCAACGTCTCCTGCGGCAAACACCCCCGGAACGCTGGTCTTCGACGTTCCGGGGGTGGTCCGCAGGTAGCCGTTGTCATGCAGCTCCAGTTGCCCGACAAAGAGCTCTGTCAGAGGCGTGTGTCCGATGGCCACGAACATGGCGGCGCAATCGATATCACGCACCTCGCCGCTCTTCACATCCCGCGCGCGCACGCCCGTCACCTTGTCCTGATCCGGGTCGAGCACTTCATCCACGACAGAGCTCCTCAGCACCTGGATCTTCGGGTGAGCGAAGGCGCGCTGTTGCATGGCGTAGCTCGCGCGAAACTCGTCACGTCGATGAATGATGGTGACACTCTTGCACAGGCCAGCGAGGTACGTCGCCTCTTCCATGGCTGCGTCCCCGCCACCGACCACGACGACGTCCTCGCCGCGGAAGAGCGCGCCATCGCAGACCGCGCAGGCGCTCACGCCCTTGTTCTTGAGTTTCTCTTCGCTTTCCAAGCCGAGATAGTTGGCACGCGCCCCGGTCGCGATGATCAACGCCTGGGCCAGGTGCAGCTCGTTTTCTTCCTCGCCCACCCACACCTTGAACGGCCGCGAAGAGAGGTCGACTTTCTGCACGTCCGCCGTGATCAGCTCGACCCCTTGGTGCTCCGCTTGATCGCGAAAGGCCTGCATCAAATCCTGCCCAGTGATCCCCTTCGGAAACCCCGGATAGTTCTCGATCTCCGTGGTGAACATCAACTGACCGCCAGGAACCAAGCCGCCAGCGCTGAAGCCCTCCACGCAGACCGGCTTCAGATTCGCCCGGGCGGCATAGATGGCAGCCGTCAGCCCCGCGGGGCCGGAGCCCACGATGACGACGGGATGTTCACGCGGCTCAGTCATGGCAAGCCACGACCATGCCTCGATCTGGAGAAGCGTTCACGCCCCCGCTGATTGAACTCGATTATGTTTATTATTTCAGAGCGTTACGGGAGTGAGGGCGGGCGTGGGCGTGGGGGCGAGCGCGGGCGCGTGAACGTGAGCATGAGGGAGGCCCATGGGTGGGTGAGCATGGGGGCGGGCGTGAGGGCGGGCGCGGGCGCTAGCGCTGGTGGGAACGGCTCAGCGTGAGAGCGCGCTGAGCATGGCATAGAGCGCGTTGCCGCGATCGAGAACCCTGGGCAGCGCCTCGGCCGAGGCGTCGCCAGCTTCCACGGCGATCTCAGTCGTGGCGATCGCTTCCACGGTCTCGCCTCGAGCAATCCTGAAGACGCGGGCCTTAAGACCGAAGGGAACCCCCTTGTGGGGTCAAGCGCGATACACGACCCGTGGCTTCGGCCAAGTTCCGACAAACAGCCTTCGCTGCACGAATAGCTTGAGACTGAAAGGAACCCCCTTGCGGGGCTCGCGATCCACGCGGTCTCAGATATTCGCAGCTTTCACGGCAGCCAAGAACTCGAGCGCTACGCGATACGCCTGCAAGCGATGATGTGGAAGTAGAGACTGTGTTGATGGATTCATGATGATTCGAAAGCTCCTTCACCGAAGAAGGAGCTTTAGAAAACCGACGTAGATCGACGTCCCTCCACAAGCTGCGAATGCAACCCCCAACCAGTCATCCAACCCACAAAAAACAAGGAGGGCCTGTCAACTGAACCACTCAAATGTGTAAGCGATGTGTTGTCCTGCACCTGCACCTTGTCCTGCACCTCCGCGTCCGCGTTCCCGTCGGCGCCCACGTCGGCGTTAGCGTCGGCGTCTCCGTCGGCGTTCCCGTCGACGTCGTGCTCCTCCGCGCGCCGGCGCCAACCCGTGGCCCAGCTCGAGAGTAGTTACCCACCTGGCTTCGCCGGACCCACATCGAAGGAAACAGGCAATACTGCTGGGTGGTGGCAGAGAGGTCGAAGCCGCGATGGCGCCAGCGAGCCCTTCTGTTTCTGCCTAGTGGCCCTGTGCCGCCCCAGGGCTCACCCCGTCGGGTGTCACGAAGCGCGTCGACCCCCCCATAAAGACAACTTAGAAACGCGCGGTTCCACCCAGGGACAGGATGGTGGCGGAGCGGCTGACTTTGCCGCCGTTGACGGCGTAGGCGGAGCGGAACGGGATGGGGATGGCGCCGGCGTCGCCGCTGACCGCGAGGGTGCGGCCGTTTCCACCGTTGTCCACTTCCTCGAACATGACGTGCATGGCGGAAAATTCGATGTCCACGAAAGCCAAGCGGAGTTGCGCGCCGGCCGCGAGCCCTATGCGCTGACTGGCGAGCAAAGCGACGTTGAGGAACTCGGAGCGTTGCACGTCGGGTTCGTACCAACCGCCGGCACGTACCGCGAGGCGCCCGGGCAGAACGATGAAGTCCCCACCCACGCGCAGGCCCAGCGTGTCGCCCTTCAATTTGAACGGGACATCGGCGTTCTGTGGCGTTCGACCACCCGTGCCTTTGACCTCGATGATGGGCTCCGCAGGAAAGCGCAACCGTGCTTCTTGGTAGGCGCTATTGCGAGTGTAGGAAACGTCCACTTCGAAGTCGAAAACGTCGTCGACGAGGGGGTCGCGCTCGGGGCTCGGCGGCGCGTCATCCCGCGGCCAATGGAAGCGCGCGCCGAGGCGCACATCCAACGGATTGGGGAGTCGGAAGTGTGCCAAATCCGCGCCGGCGTCGCTGCTGTTGCCTACGGTGGGGTTGTTCGAGACGCCCGCGCCTGTCCAATAGTTGGACTTGGTCTCCAAATCGCCATGACCATCAAAGGCCTCTTGGGCCGTCACGGTGAGCCCCACATCCAACTGATGAAGCGGCGAAACCAACACGCCCAGGACGACGCCGGGAATGAACAAATCCGTCACGTCGATGGCGGCGCGCACATCCGTGATTTCTGGATCCCGGTAGGAGCCATCTGGCTGCGGCGTAACCGGGACGCTTTGGTTGGCGTTGGCGAGCTTGTAATTGGCGAGCCCCCAGATGAATCCAGCGCCGACCCGCACCTGCGGCGTGATGGCATAGCCGGCGGACAGGGTCGTGTTGAGAAATAGTCCGTCGGATTCCAATAGGAGATAGCGCTGCGGTGACGGGAACTGGGCGTCCGCGCCTGCGATGTTGCGGCCTTTGACGGTTTCCGGAAATCGGATGCCACCGTATAGACTCGGCGGCGCCACGCTGAGGCCAATGCCCAGTTCGTCCATCAGCCCGTAGACCCCAGCCACTGCGGGGAGAGCTTCCGGACCCGACTCGCTACATATCTCACCCGGATACGCCACACCGCTCTGCAAAGTGCTCCCGTCCCCGGCACGCGTGAAACAGATCTTGTCGAAGACGAGGGCCACGTCCAAAGAGACCCCGCTGCGCTGACCAGCGAGCCCCGCCGGGTTGTAGAAAGTGGCTAGCGGGCTGGTAGCTCGCGCGACCCAAGCGCCTCCCCGCCCCATGCTCTGGGTACCGAGTTCCGCGAAATCCAAAACGTCGGTCGCCCGCGCCTGCGCCGGCAGGAGCGTCGCAGCGAGGACGGCCGCTTGCGTCAGCCTGAGGGGCAGCGCCTTGGACATCATTCTTTGATTGGGCTGGCCTTGAGCGCTGCTTTGCCTTCTTTGACGTAGACGGAGAACTTCACGCGCTTTGCGCCGTGGCGTTGCACCAAGGCATCGCGGTTCTTCTTCAAGGTCTGCTCGAACTTCTCGTAGGTGAAGCCCTCTACGTTCTCGTTGCACTTGCGTTTCGTCGCAACGAACTCTTCGTACACCCCGCGCCACTCCGCAGCTTCGGGTGCGGCAGCGCCACCGCTGCTGGGCGCTGGCGGCGCTCGTCGCGGAGGCGGTCGCCCCGGCGCAGAGCCGACGCCCTCGGAAGGCATCGTGGTGTCGAGGCCCTGGCCTGCGGGCTGGGGCGGCGGCCGCTTGGCGGCGGGCGCGACGGGCATGGGCTTGGGCGACGCAGCAGCAGCGGAGGGATGGTCCGATGGGCTTGGAGGAGCCGTTGGCGCTTCGGAATCTCCGGGAAAGCTGAAGGCGCTCATCTGGGGTTCGGCGGGCAAGTCACCCAGGACCTGACCCAAGTCGGCGGCGCGCCGGGGAACCCCGCCCTTGGCCGCAACGACATCGATGCCGTCGTTGAGGTCCACCGCGATCTTGCGATACACGCCGCGGAACTTGCTGGGCTGCATCTGATCCGCCTCACCTTTGGCCAGACGATGGGCTTCCCGCCGGAAGATCCAGAGTGGGCGGGAGTGCTCAAAGACCGAAAAAACTAAGCCCAGAACCATGGCCGCCAGGGCAAGCCCCACGACGAGGGGGATGTTCGCTTGCTTCTTGTCCTTGTCATCAGCGGTCTTGAAGAAGCCCATCGGACCATTGACCTGGCTGGGCAGCCGGCCCACGGCGAAGCCAGCCCCGAGTTCCCAGGCCTCACCGGGAAGGCGCGTGTATTGCACCCCCAGACTCTTAGCCAGAGTGCGGATGTTGCTCCGTCCCTTTTCTCGGTATTCCGCGTCCTGCTCCAAGTTCGGCAAATCGCTGACGATTTGGTCCAGCTGACTGCGGTCGAAGCCCTCGGGGGCGCCGGACGCAACGCGTGTGCCGCGAGTGTAGAATGCGACGGCAGCGCCAGTGCGACTGCTCAGCTCACGAGCAAAGCGATCGTCGATGATGCGGGCACCGACGATTGCGCCGGCCGGCAATTGCCCCAAGTCGTATTCCACGGGCCGGGTCACCACGCGGTAGATGCGATCGAGCACCAGCGTGTCGTCGCGGATGTAGCCATGCAGAGCGTCGGCGACGACCGGGTAGCCTCCCAGCTCGAAGTCTTCCATGCCACTGGCTTGCTCGTAGCCGATCTGGCCCACGACACGCCCGTGCTGATCTACGGCAAAGACCGCATCGAATTGGAACTCCTTGTCGATCTTCTCGTTCACCGCCCTGAGGGCAGCTCCAACCTTGTCCTTGGCCTCAGCGGGCGGCCGAGCACCTTCGCTCCCACTGCTCTTGTGCAGGTACTTGGCGATATCTCGATTGAGGGCAAACTTGATCAGCTGGGCTGAGCGCTGCCGAGCATCGTCTTTCAGGTACCAGGAGACCACCTGGGCATCCGCACTCAAGCCCTCTCCCATGGCGCGGGCGCCGGCACGGTTATACATACTCGTGGCCAGAAACAGCACGAAGATTGCCGCGCCCAGCACCATGGCGAGCACGACGTACCAGAAGCGCGAAAGCAGCATTACTTGCCCTTCTCCTCGTCGTCGGCTTTCTTCTTTTTCTTCGGCTTCGACTTCGCGACTTTGATGGGCTTACGGGAAATGTCGACATCCCGCCCCTTTAGTTCGACGGTGGTTGGGGGTCCGACTTTCTTGCCCGAGAAGTACGCTTGCACGGTGTGTTCACCCTCGCCTTCCACCGTCAGGAGGAAGTCTCCTTTCAAGGAGGGATAAGCGATGCCGGCCACGTTCGGTTCGGCGATCACCCAGAAGCGTAAGCTGGGAGCCAGCTCGTCACGGATCTCGAAGGAGCCGGCCTTGGGTACGGTCCACGCTCGTACGTTGCCTTTGATGGTGTCGGATGGACCGAACTCCTTCACACCGACGGCGTAGAGCCGATGTTTGAAGGGATCCGTGTTCTTGAACTGCAACTGAGTGCCCGGAGGAACAACGATTGTGACGGGGGTGGTGCGGCCCCCGCCCACGCGAATCAACACCGGGATCTTTGGCGCAGGTTGCTTGGTGGTCGCGAGAGCAGCAATGCAAAGCTCCTTGGGAATGTGCGGAAAAAGGCGACGCATCTCAGCACGCACCGTCGGCACGGGCTCCCGGAAGGAATAGCCCCGCTTCTTGGGATCCCTGGCTTCGTGCCAAACCGGATTCACCAAGTTCTGCCAGTTGGCAACCTTGCCCTTGACCTTGCTGGCTTCAGCCGTACTCGCGACGCCGAGCATCGCCAACCCCACCAACAGCAACCGAATCTCCCTGCCTGTACCCGCTTTCATCTCCCTGCCACGGTAGTCGAGAGCTGGGGCTACGAAAAGGGCGGCATTTGCCAATCACCGAGCGCGCCCAGGGGGCAGCCAATTGCCAAGCTAGTGAGCTCGGATCGGGCTCTGGAGCCAAGGGGGCCATAGGCGAACGGGCCAGCGCTTTCACGCCGACCCGTTCCTTGGATTCCTGACCGCCTGAGCCGAGGGATGTGCGAAGTACGAACCCCTAGCATTGCTAGGTGGGAGACTCCCCGGGACCTCCGGTTTCCCGGTGAAGAAATCCGGGCCTAACTCTCGGTCGCGGGGGTGGGTCACCCGGTTCGTATACTTAATCGGGATTCGTTACTGCGCTCCTATCGGGCCCCGCAGAGGGAACCATCCAAATGGTATTTATCCAGGGCGCACTAGTCAACGGCGCAACCTTCGGGCCAAGTGCGATTGTGGCGAGCGCGAGCTGCGGCCCACGCAAAGCTTGACGATCACACTTGACAAGCGCGGCGCTTGGAGTCGAGCGGCGTTGATCTTGGCGTCTTGACAATCGGGTCAGGACGAGCATCGCTGAGTCAGTTTCGGCAACCGCAGCCTATGACGAGCCGCAAAGCACACCCGATGAGGGTCGAGGAATGAGCGACCCGAGCGCCGCGGGCGTGACGCGTGCGCAGCCGCCAACAGGTAACGACGCCCTCGCCACCTTCGAGTCGATCGGGGCCACTCCGCCGGCTACGAAGTTGCGCGCCTGCTCGGACCATCGGAATCGGACGACGACTCGAAGTTGGAGCAGCGCGCTGAGGAAGAGCGCAGGTTACCCGGTTTCGAAACTGGTGACGCTGGTCGAGGCCACACGCGGGAGCAGGCATGCCGGGTCGGGTTGGGCCCTGGACCTTGCTACGACCGAAGGACAAAACCAACCGGCGCAGTCGGTGGAGCCACTGGAAACACACCCCGCCAAGCTCGGCACCGGGAGGCTTGGGAGCGCCCTTTCGAAGGGACCGGCGCGCGGGCCCAGACGGCCGCCGGAGGGCTGTCCTGCGGCCTGCGGGGCACTGCAAGGCGAAAAACGCTCGGATCCGAAGCTAGCGCCGCAATAGTCCAGTAGTTTGCGATGAAAAGTGGGCCATTTCGCCCCAAAACAGGCACTGGATGTGGATGACCTGGGCGGCAACCGAAGAGGCAAGCGCACACATCGAATCCGGCGAAGTGAGCATCGTCGACGAAGAGACACGAACCGAACTCGAGTCGGCCGCGGAAGACGAGGGAGTTCTCGTCGTTCGCGTCGCCTCGCCCCGCCCAGCCGCGCGGGGGCGCCTGGCACTGGTCGTCGAGAGCGCCGTGGAGGAGGCGCTCGGCCGCCGAGGCGCTGCCCCTCCCGGAGTAGGCGCCTCGAGCGATCTGGACGCGTCTCTGAGCGACCAGCTGTATCGGGCGCGCCTGGTGGGCGCGGAAGCGTTGTTGCTCTCCATGGGCTCCCTGGAGGGCATCGCGAACCTAGCTGGCGCGCTGGACGCCGAAGACAGCGCTGTGTTGCGCTGGTGGATTGCCGCCGCTGGTGAGCGTCCGATCCGAATGATGCTAGCGGCACAGGATCGCTTTCTGGGTGTATACGACGAGCCGATCTCGCTGCGACGCTTGGTGGAGCCAGCTCCCCTGGATGAAACCCCTGTCTCGGGAGAATACTCGGCGCCAGCCGCCGCACCGGAGGTGCGCGATAGTTCGAGCGCCATGGACCTGAGCGACGCGCCACCCACAGTCGAACTCGTGGCTCCCATGGACGCGCCGCCCGTGGCCGAGCAGGACGCGGACGCCCTTGCTCGAGCGATGGCAACTCTCTTCGACGAGCACGTCGAAAGCGACGATGACCGCCGAATGGAGGAAATCGACTTTTCTGACTTCCTCGCCGAGGGATCCGAAGAAGAAGGCCCCGCGGTCCCGGCGCCCGACGCGCGTGGGAACGAAGAGCCATCCGCCTCGGAAACCGTCACCAAAGCGCCCTACGTGGCGGCGGACACTGAGTCAGACACTGCCGAGACGGAAGACCCTGACGCCGCCCAAAGCGGGGCAACGGAGTTCAGCGCAGACTCCCCCGCACCGGAGCCGGAAGCCGCAGCGGCAGCTGAATCGGAGGCCCTCGAGCCCCTGCCGGAGCCAGAGCCGGTGGACGTGCGTAGCCTAATGCTGGATCTCGAAAGCGCCCGCGGACCCAAGCCCCTTGCGGTGATCGAGCGGATGTTCGTTTCGTCCTACGTCCCGCTGTCGGAAGCGGTCGCCCGAGGCCAGGCCGACGAAAGCGCCGCAGAAGTGCTGTCCACTTGGGCGGACAGCTTCGAGAAGAGCTACACGGAGGCCTTCGACGCCCTGCGCATGCGCGGCAAGCGCCCGACAATGGTGCTCGATATTCCCGATATTGCGTTGCGCATGGCACGGCTACACGGCGCACGCTCGGTGCAGCTGGTGCTGGTCGACGGCATGCGTTTCGATCTGGGGCTGCGCATCAACGAGCGGGTGAAGCGACATGTCGGGCAGCATGCGGCCCTGGCGGAGCGACTGCTGATGTGGTCCGCCCTGCCCACGACCACGGAGGTGCAGCTGGAACTCTTGGGGCGCGGCCCTCAGGGGCTGCGCGAGGTGGATCCTGCCGCAATCAGCGAGGTGCCCGTGGCCCGCGGCCGTGCGGCGGCCACGCTGCGTCGGATTCGCGCCGGGCACCGCGAGTTGCTCAAACTGGACATCATCGAGTCGGCGATAAGCGTTCCCGGTGCTCCTCTCGTTGAACGCCTGGACGCGCTAGCCGACGAAACCGCGGAGGCCCTTGGCGAGCACTTGCTCAAACAATCCCCGCGCACCTTGGTGCTGATCTTCGCCGATCACGGTTTCCGACTAGAACCCATGGGCGGCGGCACCAGTGCCGCTCACCGTGGGGGTGCCTCAGCTGAGGAAGTACTGGTGCCCGCCTTCGCTTGGCTGGTTGGCGCCGTGCATTGATTCTCGGGGGACGCACAGCTCATCCCTAGGCGGGCTCCAGGCGCGCCTCCTGCCGTACGCACGATAGCTCCCAAGGAGAAGTTCAGGTGGGGCAGGCCATGTCTTGGCCGCAGCACATGGGCGACTTGATCTTGCCGCACCCGCTGGGGCACTTCGCCACATGCACTTCCGTGCCGTCCGGTTTGGTGATGGTGCCGTGCTCTAGGGCAGCGTTGCACTTGCCACAGGTCATCCCCTTCACACTCATTCCGCACTTCTCACAGGCGTAATCTGACACGAGTTCGGTCCTTTCGGTTCGGCGCAGCAGCGCCGGGCGGGCGGAAGCATAGCAAAAGTTGATTGTTGCGGGCGCTGCAGCTGAGCGCCTGGTCGAGACGTCCTTTTTGGGGCAGGGGCCCGAAGCGCTCAGCAGGAAAACGCCTGGAACTCGTAGACCACCGGGTTCTGCGCCAGGCCGCAGTTGTACGCCGTGAGGGCGTAGACGCGAATCTTCGTGGTCTGGACCGGGGCGGGAAACACGTACTCCCAGTCGTTTTGCTTGCCGGACACGGTGCCGGCCGTAACCCAGCTGCTCCCGCTCCAATACTGGATCGTGCCACCCGCCACGGCTCGCCCGGCGATGATACCGCAGCCGGCAACGGCGCACGCGGCAGTGTCGATCTTGATTCGCCCAATGGTCTTCGTCGTAGTCCAGGCGAGCTCCGCGTAGGCCGTGCCCGGTGACGTCGTGGCTTTGATCCAATGCCACCCCTGGGTCCCACAACTGGCTTCCCCGAACCCGTCGTTCATGTTCGCGGGGCCGATGGCTCCAGTGCCGCTACCCGAGTTGCTGCTGGCGGTCGCGCTGGTCGCGTGATTGGTCGTCGGGTTGCAGTTGTTCACACAATTGCTCGAGGTACAGGTTTGCTGTGCGGAACAGGTGTTACCGCAGCTGCCGCAATTGTTTTCGTCATTGGCCAGATTCACGCACTGACCGGAGCAATTCGTGGTCCCGCCGCTGCAGACCAAGGTGCAAACGCTGTTCTGGCAGCTCTGACCGCTGGGGCAGGTCTTGCCGCAGCTGCCGCAATTGGACGGATCCACTTTGGTATCGACACACTTGTTGCTGCAAGCCGTGAGCCCGGACCCGCACACCAGCTTGCACACGCCAGCCACGCAACTTTGGCCAGCACTGCACTTCTTGCCGCAGCTGCCGCAGTTGTTCGTGTCAGTTTGCTGGTTGACGCACTGATTGCCGCACTTGGTCGTGCCGCCGCTGCACACCAGCGTGCAGACTCCGCTGAGGCAGGCTTCGCCTGCGGAGCAAGGCTTGTTGCAGCCCCCGCAGTGGACCAGGCTGGTCTGCGTGTTGACGCATTGTGAGCCGCACTTGGTCAGACCCGAGCTACACACGAGAGTGCAACCGCCATTCTGGCAACTCTCTCCCGAAGGACAGGTCTTGCCACATGAGCCGCAGTGGTTCGGGTCCACGTCGGTGTCGACACACTTGCCCGCGCAATTCGTCGTCCCACCCGTGCAGGACAGAGCACACTTGCCACCACTGCAGAGCTGCCCCGCGGTGCATTGCTTACCGCAGCTCCCGCAGTGTGAATTGTTCGTCTCTGTATCCACACAGGTGTTACCGCAGTTGACGGTGCCGCCCAGGCACGACAGGGAACACTGCCCGAGAGAGCAGACCTCACCCAGGCCGACGGCACAGAGCTTGGCGCACTGCCCGCAGTGCTCTGGATCCGATTGCGTATCGACGCAGACGCCACTGCATTGAGTCAGGCCACCGCTGCAATTCGGGCTGCACTTGCCGGCGGAGCAGACCTCCCCGACCCCGCAAATGAGTCCGCAGCTGCCGCAATTCGCGGGATCCGATGTCAGGTCCGTGCAGACTCCGGCGCAGGCAGACTCACCACCGCCGCAGCTGTCCGCACACACGCCCTGGGCGCAGACTTGGCCACCGGAGCACTTCTGATCACAGCCACCGCAATGCTCTGGATCTGCCGAAGTGTCGACGCAGCTCCCTCCGCATGGCACCTGGGTGCTCCAGCATCCTGCCTTGCAGCTGCCGCCCTGACAGCTCTCTCCAGTCAAACAACGCTGCCCGCAACTGCCGCAATTGTCGGGATCGACGTCGGTATTCGTGCACACGCCGTCGCAGCTGGTGGTGCCCACGCCACAGCTGCTCGCCCCGCCAGTCCCCGTGCCGGGTGAACCCGCGTCCGTGGAGTTGGCGCAGGACGCAACGGCCACGCAGAAGAGGGCCCACAGTAAAACGAGCGCTTTTCGCACCTCAGCATTGTGGCACATCCGCGGGGGATTGATGAAGCACCCGCTGAGCACGGTCGAAGAAAACCCTTAGGGCATGGGGTGAGCCAGGAAGAACTTCAGCATCTCAGCACTGGCGTCGATGTCCTTGGTCAACTTGCCCGCGGGCCCCGCACTCTTGCCACCGGGCCACTGGTGACCACCCTTGTCCACGGTACAAAGACGGATCGCGGCGCCTTCCTTGCACTGGGAGTATTCGGTGCAGATCGTGTCCCCATTGTTGTAGACCTCCGCTGGAGCGGAGTCCTGGCACCAAGCGTTCTTCTGCCACCAATCGATGTTGTCACTGACGCTTCGCGTGCCGGACAGCCCGCCACCGTTGTAGGGCACGATGAGGTCACTCGTGCCGTGAAACTCGATCACGGGCATGGGCCGCTGCGGTAGGCACTCGTCAATCGCGAGGGGCCCCGCGACGGGCCCAATGGCCGCGATGCGTTTGGAAAGCTCACAGGCGAGACGGTTCGACATCATGCCGCCATTGGAAAAGCCGGCTGCATAGATCCGTTTCTTGTCGATGCAGAGTTCCTGCTCGAGGTGGTCGAGAAGATCCGCGACGAACTTCACGTCAGGACGCTTCTGACTGGCGGAACTTCCGCAACACTTGCCGGCGTTCCAGCTGACCGAGATCCCCTGGGGGTAGGCCACGATCACATTCTGGCCAGCAGCGGCGACGGACATCTGACTGATGTTCTCGATCTGCTCCGCGGTCTCCAGGTAGCCGTGAAACACCAACACGAGCGCGGTGGGCTTGGTTGCGTCGTACCCCTGAGGGATCACGAGGCGCGCCGTACGCTCCTGCCCACTCGAGGTCACCTTGACCACACTCGCGCCCGGCGGCTTTGGAGCCACGCTACAGGTCGCCGGCGCTCCAGCGCTTCCAGCCTGGCCGCCGCCACCCGCCGACGCGGCCGTGCCACCCGCGCCGCCCGTGGCGGCGGCCCCGGCCGCACCACCGGCCCCGGCCGCCGTGGCATCGATACCCGCGTCAGCAGTGGGTTGGCCCTTTGGCGATTCGTCGTCAGAACCGCAAGCGACCGCCAGCATGCAAATCGCGGCCGAAACCCATGCAACCGTCCTCATCTCTGAGACAATAGCACCGCTGGCGGCGGCATGGCTCGCCGCGAGCGGCTCTCGAACGATGCATCGCGAAGTACAGCTGACTGGAAAACTCGACCTAGATCGCACCCTGGGTGTGTTCGTACGCGGCAAGGCGGATCCCTGCATGCGGAGAGACGAAACCGGCGCCTGGTGGCGTGCCATGCGCACGCCCGAGGGGCCTGCCACCCTGCGAATTGCCGTCGAAGGCCCCAAGCTCTCACTGCAAGCCTTCGGCGCGGGCGAGGATTGGGCGCTGTCCATCGGGCCAGACTTGGTCGGACTCGGCGATCTACTCGAGGGGTTTCAACCCCAAGGAGCCGTTGCGGACCTGGCCCGCAAACTTCCCGGTGTGCGAATCCCCCGAGCCCATACCGTGATGCAGTGTTTGCTACTCATCGTGTTGGAACAGAAGGTCGTGGGCAAACAAGCCTGGCAGGGATACTACCGCCTGTGCCGACGCTTGGGTCAGCCCGCGCCTGGGCCCTTCGCCCTTTCGCTCCCCCCGGCTTCGGACGAACTAGCAGCCTTGCCCTATTACGAGATGCACCGCATGGGCATTGAACGGCGCCGCGCCGAAACCCTGATCCGTGCGGCCAAGCATGCTCGGCGCCTGGAAGAGCTACCCGACATGCCCCTCGGCGCTGCGAAGCGGCGACTTGGTAGTTTACGCGGCATTGGCGAGTGGACCGTGGCGGAACTAGCTCGAGTCGCTTTGGGGGACGCCGACGCTGTCAGCGTCGGCGATTACCATTTGCCCAGGCTCGTGGCTTTCAACCTCGCCGGAGAGCGCGAGGCCGACGACGCGCGCATGCTGGAGTTGTTGCAGCCCTACCCCGGTCACCGCGGCCGGGTGCAGCGGCTGGTCGAGGTCGGGGGCAAGCCTTTTCCCCGTCGCGGCCCTCGGCTCCAACCCATCCCCCTGTGGCGCCGCTAGGGGATCGGCAGGATCTGAAGCGTGGCGTGGGTGCGGGCTCGAGGGCGGATCTTGCCGACCGTGAGCCGGCCTGGCGCGAGCCCGAAACGATCTTGCGCTTGCTCGACCAGCTGCTCACTTCGCTTTTTATCCGGAGCGACCCCGCGATGGACCGTCAGTGCTAGCGGCGAACGTGGGAAGATCCCCGCAAGCAATCCGACTTCCACCAAGAATGCATCTTCGTCCAAACTACTGCCCCGCTGGCGGTAGACGAGAAGCGCGGGGCTCGGTTTGTCGGGTGCGCTCGCTTTCGGCGGAGGCCCCCTGGGGGTCACCCGGCTGGCACGAATGAGCAAGGCGACGATGCGACCGTCGGCGACGACGCTTTCCGGTCCGGGCGAACTGGACAGCTTGGCCTCACGCCACAAACGAAACCCGCGGGACAAGAGCGTTTCGACTTTGACTGCACCGCGCCCCGAGAGTCCGAACAGCTCGGCGTTTTCGGCGAGAGGCACGGCCGCCAATTCGCCCAGCCCGCCGAGCAGCGCCACGGGCTCCGGGGCGCCATCCAACTTGGAGATCTTTCGCGCGCTCGTCGCGGCGTCCTCTGCCAACGCCTTTTGGCCCTTCAAGAATCCGAGCATGAACTTCTTGAGAGCCAGCGTGTGTTTCTGGATGAAGCCCCGTTGAGCGATCGCGACCACGGGCATCAAGCGCGACGCTTCGGCGGTACTGAGCACTGCATCGGACTGCTTGACCGCGTCTTTCTGATTTGCGGCCAAGCGCGTGCGCGCACGAACCTGAGCCTTCGGGTCATCGGAGCTCAGCAGGTCGATGCGCGCGGGGGCGACCCCCGCCGCGTCCAGCAGAAAGAGCGCAGAAAAAGTAGCGGGATCCCGCTCCGCCGGGGACAAGGTGATTCGCCCCCGGTCAGGCAGAGAGTCCAGGCCCTTGCCGTTCTTCGTCGTGAGAACCTCCCGGCCTCTGGACCAGTGGCTCACGTGAAAAATCACCGGGTCGAGGGCCCTAAGTTTTTCGTAGGAGGCGATGAAGCCCGAAAGGGGTACCAGGGCAACGTCTGCGCCACTGTCGTCCGCGCCCCCACGCGCAAGGGCCTGATTCGCGCCTTCGGAACCGTCCACGATGGAGAGTCCGATCCGGACGCCCGCTTTGCCGAAGCCACTCTTGTCGTTCGGCTCCAAACCTCCGTTCTCGAGGACTGCCGGCGCAAGAACCTCCCAACTCAGAGCGGCCACCCGGAGCGGGCGCTTCAACGTGGGCGGCGCCTTGGCTTGCTTGACGGCTGGGCTGCTGGCCGCGGCGGAAGCCGAGCTGGCCGGGGCCTCAGCGGATGAAGCCGCGGGCGCCGCGCTCCGTTCAGGCGCCGCAACGGTGATCGCGTGGGGCTGGCGTTTCTTGGTCGCCAAGGCGACGATCAAGACGCCGAGCAAGCCAACGAGAATCAGGGAAACGACGTTGCTGCGAATCGCCATTACCAATGCGAGCCCCCACTCTTACTGCCGAATTTTCGCCGGTTCGGGTACTGCGAGCGGATGTGTTTCTTGACGATGTTCACGGGTATGGCGAGGTTCAAGTTCTGCGCGCGGCCGAAGAACCCGCCCAGAACTTGCGCTGTGGTCACACCGATGACCTTGCCCTTCATGTCGAAGACCGGCCCACCGGAGTTGCCGGGAGACACGGGCACACTCATTTGAATCCAGTGCTTGCCTTGATACACGCGGCGAGCAGACACCAAACCGTCCGTGAGCGTGTGTTCCAGGCCCAAGGGGTTGCCGATCGAGATGGCGCGCTCGCCCACCTGCACCTTGTCCGAGTCTCCAAGGGAAAGGGGCTGCACCTTGGGCCGTTTGCCCTCTTTTGGCTTGCTCAGCTTGATGGCCAGCAGCGCGAGATCTTGGCTCGGGTCCTGCTCCAGAACGTCGACCTCTTCATAGATCGCGCCGTTGAAGAACTTGATACGGATCTCCTTGCCGACAGCGACGACGTGATGATTGGTGACAATCGTGCCTTTGGTGTCTACCAAGAACCCCGTACCACCCCCCTCCGCATCGCCCCGGACCTTGATGTTGATCGACACCACACTCGGTGCGAGCTGTTTGAAGAGTTCGGCGGGGTTCTTCTCCCCAGGCTGCTTGGGCTTTGGCTTCGGCGTACCCGCGTCGTCGAGTTTGGGCACCGCACTGGCTGCGGGAAGCGGCAGCGACGCGGACGCTTGCGGAGCCGCGCTGGGTGCAGCGCTCCCTGAGGTCGCCACCTCGCCCTCCCCAGCCTTGGTCACGATCGCCTCGGTGCCGCTGAGCAAATAGGCGACGCGGCCCAAGCTCCCAACACCCGCTTGGGTCAGGCGATCCCCTTCTGTGCGGAGCAACCCGCTCGTCGCCCCGCCCAGGACGACGGCAAACACGACGGGCACGCCAAGCCACAACACTGCGAACGCGTCTCCAACGACTCCCTTGCCTTTGGAGGGGTCATCGTCAGGCAATAGGCGATCCGCCACGACCGCGGGCACGGCAAGCGCGACCACCAGAGCCACGAGGCTGCGCATCCAGCCACTCTCGGCAAACTTGCCCACAAGGGCCATCAGGCACACCAGGGTCCCGAAGAACCCGACAGCGAGCGCGACGACTTTCACCGCACCGCGGGCGTAACCGAGGGACCCTCCCGAAGCCATCAGCGGCAGCCTAGCCGGATCGGCGAAGCCTTTACAACGCAGACACGCTAGCGCGCATCGCTGAGGCAGCGGCGCACCTCTGCCAAGGTCGTTTCGCCCCGCAAAGCTCGATCGATTCCGGCTTCAAAGAGCAGTCGCATGCCCTTTGACAGTGCGCAGTCCATGATCTCGTCCAAGGGGGTGCCGCGGCGCACCAGGGTACGCAGCTCGTTGTCAATCACCAGCGCCTCGTATACGGCCACGCGCCCCCGGTACCCGGTGTCATAGCAAGTGTCGCAGCCCTTGCCGGACATCAACGTCGCTCCGCGCAGCCGCTCTTCATCCAGCCGAAACTCGACTCTCTCGTCCTCAGTGGGTTCGTAGGGCGTGCGGCAGGACGGGCAGATGCTGCGCACCAGCCGCTGCGCGACGATCATGAGCAAGGCGTTCGCAAGCAGGTAGGGCGGAACACCCATGTCTTCCAAGCGCATCAGGGATTCCGCAGCGCTATTGGTGTGCAGGGTCGAGAGCACCAAGTGCCCGGTGAGGGCTGCCTTGACTGCGATCTTGGCGACTTCCGGGTCGCGCATCTCTCCCACGAAAACCACGTCTGGATCCTGCCGCAGGATGGACCGCAGGCCCGATGCGAATGTCACGCCAGCTGCCTCGTGGATCTGCACGTGGTTGATTCCCGGCAAGCTCGCCTCGACGGGATCTTCCAGGGTCACGATATTGGTATCTGGATCATTGATGTAGGACAGCCCCGCGTGCAGGGTCGTCGTCTTGCCACTACCCGTCGGCCCGGTGACGAGCACGATTCCTTGAGATGTCTTGAGGGACTTCTTTAGAGTGGCGAGTAGGTTATCGTCGAATCCCAGACGTTCGACGTCCACGAGGGACTCGTCCTTCTTCAGCAAGCGGATCACGCACTTCTCTCCATAGACCGTAGGCAGCGTGGAAACGCGGTAGTGACAAGTTTCGCCACGATACGTGATCGCAATGTGACCATCCTGGGGAATGCGCCGCTTCGCGATGTCCATGTCGCCCATGATCTTCATGCGGGTGATCATCGGCCCGTGAAGACGCTGGGGAGGTGTGATCAGGGTCTGGAGCCGACCATCTACGCGTAGCCGGACCCGAAAGAAGGTCTCGTAGGGTTCGATGTGTATGTCGCTGGCACGCCGGTTGATCGACTCGACGAGCAGAAAGTTGCACAACGTAATAATCGGAGGGTGCTCTCCGGCCAGGCGCAAGTCGTGGACGATTTCCGATTCCTCTTCCTCCTCGGGGCTGGGCATCAGTTCGGAATTGGTGTCTATGGACGAGATGGCTTTGTCGTAGAACTGCCCGCCGTCCAAAATCTCCTCGATCAAGCACTGGGTCTGGAAGTGGGACTCCATGAACGCTGCGAAGTCCGCCTCGGTGCACGCCAGCACGACCACCTTCAAACCCGTGACGAAGCGAATGTCGTCGACGACCGTGAAGTTGTAGGGGTCCTTCATCGCCACGTACAGCGTGCTTGCGTCGACTCGGATTGGTATCGCCTCGTACTTCTTGATCATCTCCCGGGGCAGGAGCTTCAGCACCGACTCGTCCATTTCGACGTTACCGAGATCGTACACCTCCATCCCCAGCTGTTCCGCGAGGGCTCGGCGGATCTCCGCGTCGGTGCACAACTTGAGTTTCACCAGGATGCCGCCGAGGCGCCCTCCACCCATCTTCTGCACGCCGAGTGCGCGGCCGATGTCTTCGTCGGTGACGACACCAGCGTCCACCAAGACTTCGCCGAGGCGACGGCGACGCCCCGGCGCAGGCTGCGGTGAGGCTTGCGCCTGCTTCGGGAGGGGCGGCGGCCCTTTTCGCCGTCGCGGGGGAATCCGGAGCGCTGCTGGGTCCACGTTGGCCAACACATCGTCCACGGGTGCGGCGCCTCCGCTCGGTGGTGCCTGCGAGCCGAGGGGGGTCAGCACGATGTCTGCTAGAGAACTTTCGCTGCCTGAGCGTTGACCTTCCGCCATCGCCAAAAAGAACGGTCTAGGAGCTCACGCCTTGAGCCAACCAAGGCTTTGCGGGCATCTGGCGACGCACCCCTCGGCGGTTGTCCGCGAGCTGGTGGGCTTCTCGGGCTATAGTCGACGCCATGGCCCAGGATCATAGCGATCCGCTCGTCGCCCAGGCGCTCGCGTGACACGCAGACACGGAGCATCGCTCTGCCGGCCTGGAACACGATTTCGAACTGGAATGGCACGGCCAGCCTGGCGCTGGGCTCTGGTGAGTTGGGCAGTGCTGGCTTCCTCCTGTGGCGGCGCTCCTCTAGCGACCCCAGCAGCGACGGAGCCCCCTCAGCCAACGACCCGAACCGAAGCGCTGGTCCGTTACTGCATCGACAAAGAAGCGTCTTCAGTCGCAGCTGTAGCCTTCGCCATGGGCACCCGCCACGTGATCACGATCGTGGACTTCTCTGGAGAAGTGTGGCTGTCGGAAGCGACCAACCGGCCCAAACGCCTCAGCTTGACCGTCGACCTGGCCAGCGCGCGTGGCGCGACCCAGTGGATGACCGATCTAGTTCGTTCGGAGAGGTTCCTGCACGTCAAGGAGTTCCCCACCGCGCGCTTCGAATCGACCCGGGTGACAGAGCGTCGTGGCGAGCTGGTGCTAGTTGGGGATTTGACTCTGAGGGGCGTGACCCAGCACCTGCGCGTTTCCGCCAGCGGCCGCAAGGACAAACAGCGTCTGCGTGCTGCGACGGCGTTCGGGGTCGACCGTCACGATTTCGGCATCGAGCCGGGGCTGCCATATGAGTGGGTCCTAGCCGACGAAGTCGACGTCGAACTGAGCCTGGAGGCCGCCCGCAGCCCGTCCAGAGCTTGCGGCGGCTAGCGCCTCGACTTGCGTGCCGCCGCGCTCGCAACACGCCGCGTGTCCATGCTCACGCAAGTCCTGCGGACCGAGCCCGCGAAGACCACATCTGCGCACATCGTTCCACATCGCAATTTGTTTAAGGATCCGGCGGAGTGACCGTTTTCTCCCCTGGCATAACCATGCCCCGACCCAGCCACAAACCCGAGCGCACCGCGAAGACGCTTACTGCCACGGGAGAGGAGCATGTGGAGGCCACGCGCAGCAAATGCGCCTACCCAAAACGCTACGACCTAGAGGGCTTCGTGGCATCGGGCGGCATGGGCGACGTTTGGCTGTATCACGACCGCACGTTGGGTCGGAATGTCGCGATCAAAGAGCTCAAACCCACCCATGCAGGCGTTCAGCGCCGAAAGCTGCGATTCATCCGCGAAGCTCAGGTGCAGGCCGCCCTGCAACACCCGGGAATCGTGCCGATCTACGACTTCGCCGCCTGCGATTCGGGGGGAGTGTACTTCACCATGCGCCACGTCGAGGGGCAAACCCTGGCCGAGGTCGTTCAAAAGAGAGTGCGAGGCGAGGAAACCTACAGCCAGCGTCAGCTGCTTGCGGCCCTGGACAGCGTGAGCCTCACGCTGCAGTACGCGCACGAACGGGGCGTCGTGCACCGTGATCTGAAACCCGAAAACGTGATCTTGGGGGACTACGGTGAGGTGTACGTGCTCGATTGGGGCGTCGCCAAAGTCTTCGACCCAGGGAGCGAGCGTCACAGCGCGGTCCAGATAAGCGCCAAAGTGCAATCCCACAGCGACCGGGTGGTCGGCACCTTGGAGTACATGGCCCCGGAGCAGCTAGCAGGGGGAGAGAGCGTTGGGCCGGGGGTGGATGTGTTTGCCCTGGGCATCTTGTTGTTCGAGGTACTGACTGGAGAGCTGCTTCGGGAGGGCGATGAAAAAAACGTCGTCGAGCAAGTTGCCAAAGGTGATGACCTGCCAGAGCGGCTCTCCGCTGCGGGTGACGTGCCCGCCCCGTTGGCTGAGCTGTGCATCGCCGCAACGAGTCGCTACTTCCGAGATCGCCCCACAGCCCGAGAGTTTCACGAACAACTGCTGGCATACCTCGAGGGCGAGACCAACGCAGAGCGGTTCCGCACCGCAGCCGGGGAGCACGTGCAGAGCGCGCGGGCGCGGCTCTCCATCAGTCCGCCGGGTAGCACGGGCGATGAACAGCACCACGCCGCAGCAGTAGCCGAGTTGGGCCGAGCACTCGCTTTGGACCCGACCCGCACCGACGCTCTCGAGACTCTGCGCGCCTTGCTCGCGGGCAAATCCCAGGAGCTGCCCAACGGCGCGCAGGAGGAGCTGGACCACCAACGGGACGAGGCCGCGCGGGAATCCGCGCGGGCGTCGATCTTCGTGTATGCAGCGTGGCTGGCCCTGATCCCCTTGGCCCTCATCATGGGCGTTCGGAGCTTGCCCGCGTTGGCTTTCTTGGTTTCCGGGCCCGCGTTGCTGGTCGCAGTCAACCTCTGGGTCGATCGCAAGGGTCACTTCTCGGCGCCGCTAACCTGGATCGCCCTCGTTCTATCCTTCACGAGCGTAAGCGCGCTGAGTGTATTTGCTGGTCCCTACCTCTTGGTGCCTAGCCTGGCCGTCGCGACTGCCGTGACCTACCTAATCGCCTTTCGCGGCAACCAACCGGTTCAGATCGCAACCCAAGTGCTCGCGCCGCTGGCTGTGGTAGTCCCCATCGCGTTACAGGCCGCTGGCCTTGTGCCCCGCTCCTATGTTTTCGAGGATGGTCATGTGGTCATCAAACCCTTTGCCGTGGACCTGCCGCCAGCAATGACCGAGGTGCTGTTTCTCGTGGGTGGCACGCTCTTGGTGGTGCTCGCGAACTACATCGTGACGCGGGTAGTCACTACCCTGGACCGCGCCGAAAAACGCACGCTCGGCCAGGCCTGGTGGCTCCGCCAATTGTTGCCGGGGGAGGCCACGACTCACTCCCAGGACAGTTCCGCCACGCCCGCGCTCAAGCCGAAACGAGTCGTGAGCTTCAACCGCAAGCAATAGACACGGCCACCCAGAGAGTGGACGTTCTCTTGACGAGCGTCGGTCGGTTCTGGGAAACGCCCTTCCACGGATTGCTTGGCCCCGCCCTCTTCGTACACGGTCAGAGCGTAGCTCTGCGTGGCTCGATCTCGATGGGGTTTGTTGCGGGCGTTCAACACCCGGATTCTCGCGAGGCGCCGGGCGGGGGAGAACTTGATCTCGAGGGTCGCCGCCCCTCCTTCTCGCGCGATCCATTCAGAACTCTCGTTGTCGTCCAACGCATTTGCGGGCGCATACCAAGTATTGAGGCCTTCCTCGGAATAGCCCGAAGCCCGAAAACCGATGCCTCCACGTGACTCTGGGAAATCCCCAGCGCAGGGTGGCGCCTCGCTGAGGTCTGTGACCTGAGCGAACCAGCGCCCGTCGAGCTGCAGCCGCTGGCCAAACGAGATCCGAAGCAGCTCCGGCGCCGTAATCAGCGGACCAGAGCCAGGCATCAAGTCTACCGGGACCAGCACTTGCCCCGTCTCATCGACTTCAACGAAGAGCCGCTGGCCCGCCTCAGCCTGAGCCTGCTGAATGGCGGCGAATTGCGTGAAGGGTTGCCACGCCGGGGTGTAGTCCACGGCCAGGCTAGCCCAGCCCACACTGCGAATTCGGTGGAAGTACTCCAAAGCGATCCACGGAGCGGATTCGGTCACGAGCATATCGCCTTGGTTGAAAGGCTGCTTGCTCAAGCGCAGCTGCACGTCGTTTTCCGCGCTCCGCGCCGGCCGCAAGTACGAAGCATGATTGGTCACGACCGCACCCACTGCGGCCAGGCCTACCACCCCGAGAAAAAAGGGCCGAAACCGTGTCGTAGTTTCAGGCAGAGCTAGCAGCGCCGCGATCCACAGAAGCATGACCACGAGGTAATAGAAATGCAGCTGTCCGACATCCCACCAGACGACGAAAACCGTGTGCGCAGCAGAAGCCAGGACGAAGACGATGGGGGCAGGCTTGCGCCGCATCAGGGCAAGCCGCAGAGCGAGCCCCGTCACCAGCGCCGCCAGCAAGACTACGCTAGCTGGAAACAGTCCGAAGCCCTCTGAAGCCTGAAACTCCACCGCAGACACGCTGGCCCATAGTCCACTGCCCATTCGCAACGCGGAATCCTCCGGCCAACTTCCGTAGACCCGGGCTCCGCCGAGCTGCAACCGCATGCTGCCCAAAACCAGCGCGGCGACCACCAAGGGTGGCAGGGAGAGCCCTGTGAAGGTTCGACGCGAGCTCAGGCGCGGGCTATCAATCACCATGCTCACCGCCAGAGCAATCGATGGTAGCAAGAGCATGGGGTTGATCGCGACTGCGACAGCCAACAACGCTCCAACCACCGGGTGAGGACGGGACGCGCGCCCCCGGAGAAGCACGTACGCCGCGAAAGCGAATACCGCCAGCCCTTGCGGCCAATAGAAGAGGTATGGGTCGTGGCGAAAATGCATCCCCGAGAACGTGAACCCCAACCATGCGGCTCCCAGAAGGGGTACGACCGGCGAACGAGTCAGCTTCTGGCCCAGGGCCGTGACGAAGAAGATGGCCACGCAAAGCCACACCGCGTTCTGTATTTGCGCCACGGCAGCCGCTCGGCCGGTGTAGCCCAGGGCTTTCGCCAACACGTACAGCCCGTGCAGCACGACCTCCCCACCGGGGTGCTTCGGATTGACGACGAGTTCCTCGGCCTCGACAGCCAGGAGCTCATCGAAAGCATCGTCATGGACGTCGAGACTTGACCACAACAAAGCAGGCAGCAGAAGCGCTAGCGCCGCCGCGCTCGGCGCGAGCCAGAAACGAACGGACTCGCCGGCGTGCGGGTCACCGGGCTGACGCAAGGCGAGCTCGCGCAGACAGGTAGTCGATCAGGTCCATCTTGGTGAGTATCGCCTGAACCTTTCTGTCCGCGTCCACCAGGATCGCGACCTCTCCACGTTCGAAGATCGTAGGCAAAGCACTGGTGTTTTCGTGGGCCGTTACCGTCGACACCTTGCGCACCATGATCTCCGCCAGCTTGGTGTCGCGGCGCCTGCCGTGAACGAGCATTTCCAAGACGTCTGTTTCGGTCAGGACCCCACTGAGGCGCCCGCTGCTCGTGCAAGGCATTTGCGAAATACCGTGAGCCTTGAACATGTCAACCGCATCCGCGAGGGTGCGGTCATCCTCGATCGTGATGACAGCCTTTTCAGGAAGAGTCCGCACGATGTCCCCGATCGTCCCCAGCTCCCAGTCCGACTCCGAAAACCCATGCTGCCGCATCCAGGCGTCATCCACGAACTTGGTCAGATAGTTTCGAATGGAGTCCGGCAAGATCGTGACGACCCGCGAACCCGCCGGAAGTTCTTTGGCGATCTGCATCGCCGCCCAAACTGCCGCGCCACTGGACCCACCGCATAGCAGCCCTTCCTGGCGTATCAGCTGCCGAGCCACTCGAAACGAATCCCGATCATTGCTCTTGATCCATCGGTCGACCAACTTGCGATCGAGCACGTCAGGGATGAAATCGTATCCGATGCCCTCGACCTTGTAGCTCCTGATTTCTGACGGACCGGCCAAGATACTTCCCTCGGGATCCACGCCAACAATCTGGCACTTCGGCAACTTGCTCTTGATTGCCCGCGCGACGCCGGAAATCGTACCGCCGGTCCCAGCCGTCATCACGCAGGCGTCCAACCGCTCCTCACACTGCTCAATGATCTCCTGACCAGTGCCCTTCTCGTGCGCCGCAGGGTTATCGGGGTTGCTGTACTGATCGAGAATGTGGGATCGCGGGATGATTTCTTGAAGGCGTTTGGCGACTCCAATGTGGCTCTCCGGCGCGTCCCAAGCCGCTTCCGTCGGCGTGCGAATGATCTCCGCGCCCAAAGCCTCCAACACGACTTGCTTCTCCCGACTCATCTTCTCGGGCATCGTGATGATCATCCGATAGCCTTTGACCGCAGCCGCCAGGGCAAGCCCAATCCCCGTGTTTCCGCTGGTGGGTTCGATCAGCGTATCCCCAGGCTGGATCCGTCCGCTCTGCTCGGCTTCGAGCAGCATGCGTACGCCGATGCGATCTTTGACGCTGCCGCCGGGGTTCATGAATTCCAGCTTGCCAACGAGTTCGCAAGGCAGGTCGCGACCAATCCGACTCAACCTGACCATGGGGGTCTGGCCAACAGCGTCCGTGACGGATTCCAGAATAGGCATGGCGGCATCCTAGATCAGTGGCCCGCCGCGATGCACGCAGGACCCGGCTTTTCGGTGGCCTGAATTCGCCGGCGCCAGCTCGGCGAAAAGATGCAGGGGTTTCGGCCTACGGAACCACGACGAGCTCCATGGGAACCAAGAAGCTTCGCCTACCTCTTAGCACCCGGACCTGCACCTTCTCACCCGCCTTTCGCTTGTCCAAGGCGTTGTATAGATCGTCGTAGTTCTTGATTCGCTCGGAGTCCAAGCCAATCAAGACATCCCCGAGACCCAACCCTTCGGGCGTCTGGCGCAGACCACGCAACCCCGCGCGGGCGGCGGGCGTTCCTTCGATCACGCCGAGAACCACGACACCCTTGATACCAAAGCGTCGCTCGAGGCGCCGCAGGGGATCGATACGCACGCCCAACCCAACCTGCTCCACTTTCCCGTTCTTGATCAGCTGGGGCACAATCCGACGGATGGTGTCCACGGGCACGGCGAAGCCAATCCCCGCGGACGCGCCACTTTTGGACAGGATCATCGTGTTCATGCCGATGAGGCGACCAGAACTGTCCAGCAGTGGCCCGCCTGAATTGCCGGGGTTGATGGCAGCGTCGGTTTGAATCATGTCGCGAATCGTCACGCGGCCAATTCCGTTGACCTCACGCCCGAGAGCGCTGACGACGCCGGTGGTCAAGGTGTGGTCGAGCGCAAAGGGGTTGCCGATGGCGAGCACTTTTTGTCCCACCTGCAGAGCATGACCATTCGGAGGCAAACGGACGGGTGTGAGTTTGTCTTTGGGGACTACGATTTTCAAAACTGCGATGTCTTTGCGGGGTTCCGCGCCCACGAGCTTCGCCGGCAGAGCCTTTTGGTTCTGCAACGTCACCATGATGTTGCGAGCCTTAGTGATGACGTGGAAATTGGTAACGATGTGCCCCTGGTTGTCCCAAACGAACCCCGAACCAGCTCCCGAAGGCACCTCGACAGCCCGACCCGCGAGATAGTCGACGACTACCCGCTTTTGGGTCACGAACACGGTACTGGCCGCAGACTGCGTGAACACGTCGACGGTATTTCGCTCATCGTCGGTTCGGAGTTTTGCCTCGTCCGGGACTTTGGGTGGCTCAGGGTCGGCGGCGACGGGAGGGGGCGCTTGCTGGGGCGCGGCGGGCCCCGGCGGCGCAGCCTCGGTCACGGGTGGAGGCGCCCCAGCTCCCCGGGTCCCGCAGCCAGCTGCAAAAAACACGGCCAATACACCCAAAGCAGCATGCCATCTCCAGGACATGGGCCCATCCTACTCATCACCGCAACCGGGGAAAACTGAGGATCGTCACGATCCGAAGCCGCGGCTGGCGCGTAGCAAGGGGGCATGGAACGCCCAACGGAGCGGTTTCGAAGGCAACACAGGGAGTTGGTCAGCTTGGCCGGGAAGCTCATGCGAAGCCTGGGACAGGACGTGTTGTTGGAGCGCCCCGAAGAGGCATGCCTCCGGTTGGCGCGCTTCACCGGTAAGCTAAAAGTCCATGCCGCGATGGAAAACGCAGCCCTCTATCCCCGGCTGCTGGAAAGCGAAAGCGCCGCCGTACGGGAGCAGGCCCAGGCGTTGTACTTGGAGGTCGGAGAGCTGTACGAGGTCTTCGCGCGCTTCAGCGAAAACTGGCGCTCCGCGGAAGCGGTGCGAGAGGACCCCAAGCGCTTTGCCCGGGAAACGGTGGAACTGCTGCAGCGCTTGGGCCAACGAATGACCCGAGAGAACGAAGAGCTCTATCCCTTGGTCGACGCCCTGGACGAAACACCCGCGCCGGCGCCACGCTAGCCTCTATTTGGCGTATGCTGCGTGAAGGTTGAACGCCTTCGACGACTACATCCCCAATGCCGCCAGTGTCAGGCAGGAACTGGCAACCCGCAACCTGCAGGATGCGCCCCTGCAACGCTGGGTCTGTCTGGCGATCGCCGGGCGAGTCGTCGAGCGACGGAGTTTTCGGGACAAGATCGAAGTTTCCGAGAGTGGATACGAAGCTCTGCTGGGCGCTCGAGTGCGAGAGCCCGATCTCGAGGCAGCGGGGCCACGAAACTCCCGCCGGGTGCCCGAGAAGTTCCGGGCTCAACCCACCGTTGATTGCTCCAGCTGCTGGCTGGAGCGCGGCAAGCAGCTGTGCACCATCTGCGGGGGCCGAGGCATAGTGACCATAGGCGACAACCTTCGATCCTGTCCCGCCTGTACCGATGGCTATCGCAACTGCGACGCCTGCGGGGGCTCGGGATTGGCCGTGCGCCTGACTGTGGAGTACATCGAGGATCGCGCCCGGTCCTTTGCGCACATCTTCGTGCCCGAAGTGCCCTTCGCGATGCATTCGAGAATTCGGCGTTTCATTGCCGAGTCGACCAGTATTCCGAGTGCACTGTTGGTCGATTTGGAGCAGGACTTCCAGTCCGCCGATGCCTATCGAGGCAGCGGTGAGAAATCACAAATCCGAGGCCATCGCGCAGGCAAGGCCCTCGAACGCGCCCAGCACTACCTGGCCCGGATCGCCCGACTGCAATCAGTCGTCTCCGAGCGCCATGCTGCCTATGCCTGGCCTATTGCGGTTGCCAGCGACGACAGCGTGCAAGAACCCGCTTGCTTGATCTGCGGCGCAAGTGGCCAGACTCGGATCGTCTAACCCAGCTCCGGCTCACTCGCCCTTTTCGCCCGATGTGCCGCCCGCGCCGCTCGGCATCGGGTTTTGCTCTTTTTCGAGATAGCGAAAGATCGTTCGAGGATCGACGCCCAGGTCGCGTGCGGTCTGGGTGCGGTTGCCGTTGTTTCGTTCGAGCACGTCGAGGACGTAGCGCCGCTGAAAATCCTCTTTCGCTTTCTCGAGGGGCACGATGGGCTCCATGGCTTCCGGCCCCAAGTCCAAATCGTCGGGCTGCAGCAGCGACTTGTCGCACAGCACGAGGGCTTTCTTGAGGCGGTTTTCGAGTTGCCGAATGTTGCCCGGCCAGGTGAACTTCTTCACAGCAGCCAAGGCCGCAGGCGAAAAGCCTTTCACCGGGCTGTTCAGTTCATCCGCGTACTTGCTGAGCAACGCTTTGGCGATGATCAGCACGTCGTCACCACGCTCGCGCAGGGGCGGCAGCCACAGGTTGACGACGTTCAAACGGTAGAAAAGATCCTCCCGGAACTCGCCGGTGGTGATCATCTCTTCCAAGTTGCGATTGGTCGCTGTCAGGATTCGGATGTCGCACTTCTCGGGCTTGCTGTCTCCGACCCGATGAACGACTCGCTCTTGGATCGCTCGCAACAGCTTAACTTGCAGCTGGGGCGACAGCTCCCCAACCTCGTCGAGGAAAAGAGTGCCCCCATCGGCTTGCTGGAACTTGCCCGGACGGCTGGCCACAGCCCCCGTGAAGGCACCTTTCACGTGGCCGAACATCTCGCTCTCCATCAGGTTTTCGGGAATGGCGCCGCAATTGACCACGACGAAGGGTCCCTTGTCGCGATTGCTACGCCAGTGAAGCTCCCGGGCGATCAGCTCCTTGCCGGTGCCGGTCTCACCGGTAATCAGAACGCTGATGTCCGTGCCAGCGACCTTTTGGAGCTTTCGGAACACTTCCATCATGCTGGCGCAAGCACCGATGATGCCGCCAAACCGCTTGTCGGACAGCTCCGTCTTCAGCTTCTCTTGGTCGGCGCGCAGTGCGGAGAGCAACATCGCGTTCTGGAGAATCAGCGATGCTTGGCCGGCGAAGATCGTCAACAGATCCAGCTGCTCGCGATGAAAAAGATGCTTCACTTCATCGTTTCCAACGTAGATGGCACCGATGATTTCGCCCTGGGAGAGCAAAGGAACGCACATAACGCTGGAAAGCCTCAGCGCAATGACACTTTCGCTTTTACTGAAGGTGGTGTCTGTGAGTGCATCGCTGACGATCACCGGGCGCTTCGACTCGATCACTTGACGCACGATGCTGTCACTGATGGCGCCGGATGGATCCTCGATGGTCTCGCGCTTGACGTTGCGGCTGACTCTGACTCGTGGCGTACTCTGTTGCTCGCCGAGGTCCACGAGCAGAACGACGCCTCGCGCCGCACCCGTCACGTCAATCAGGTCGTCGAGCAACATTTCCAGTAGCTCGTCGACACTGGAACTCGTCATCAAGCGCTCGCTGAAAGCATGCAGGCGCCGCAGACTGGCCAGCACATTCGCCGGCCCCTCATCCGCCGCTTCGGCTTCTGCCGCGACGGGCAGCTCGCTCATCATGCTGAAGCCGAGCTGGGCCTTGCCAAACTGGAGCCGATCTCCGTTGACCAGACGGGCGCGGCGCTTCTTCTTTCCGTTGATGAGGATTTCCGCACTTTTGTCCAACTCCTCAAGCTGGAAATCTCGTCCGTTAAATACGATCTGCGCGTGGTGATCACCGACGCTGTGGTCGGGAATATGAACGTCGTTGCCCAGATCGCGCCCGATGGTGATCACGGGCTTCGCGATAGGCAGCAATACCGGCTGACCGTCGGGCGGGAAGTACCGGAGGGTGGCCATCGTCGCGGGGACACTAGCATGGGGTGGCCGGCGGACGACAAGCTGAAGCAGCCCCGTATTCCGCCTCAAATTCCGGCAAAAACCATGAATTTTCTCGAAAGTCCCTGGCCAGCCTGCTAGGTTCCACCGCGTCCAACCCGCGCTCGTCAGCGCGGAAAAACTGCCGGCTTGGTGAGCCCCCGGGCCGGATCGTCTTACGCATCGGAGGTCTCATTGCGATCTAGCGGAACCACTTTTTCGAAACGACAGAGGGAACGCGCCAAGCGAGAAAAGAAGCGCGAAAAAGCTCAGAAACGCGAGCAGCGAAAGGTCGAGAAGGACGACAGCCCGGAGGCTGTCGCGAGTGACGTCGACCCTGACATTGCTCACATCGTGCCCGGACCGCAGCCCATCCCTGAAGAGGAGATGGAAGAACTCGCGGCCGCCACCAAGCAGCTAGAAGAGTAGCCCGCCGATTTCGACGCCGATGGCGCCCGGGTGCGCCATCGGGCCGATGGCGGTGATTTGAGCGAACAGCGGACTGTCGTCCGATTCGCCGATTTCGTACTCGTCCTGGTAGCCAGAACCGAACACGGCTCCGGCAGCGATGCCGAGGGCCGTCGCGGTGCCCATGAAGAGGAAGCCTCGCTTGGCTGGCGGACCGTCATCGCCTGCATAGAATAGGAACACGGGCAGGCTCACGGCGGCACCGACCCCGGCCCCACCCCACATCCACCCCAATTGCTCCCAGGTGGGGATGTAAAGGGCGCCCGTAGCAGCACCGGCCGCGAGGCCGATGTTGTAGCCGATGAGGCCTCCCAGGGACGCGTCGTCGTTCGCGATTCCATAGCCGACACCCGCCTCGCTGGCACCGTAGCCGTACATGCTGCCTATGGTAGCCCCCCACATCACCGCACTCGTCGTCAGCATGGTGCTCTTGGGCGAAGGTTCCAAATAGTAGCCAACGGCGTAGCCCCCCACGCCTCCTAGGGTGGCCCCCAACGCGGTGCTCCGCGCGAGACCCTTGAATCCCCAGGCGTCCTCCTCGTCTGCGGTCACGAATTGGTAGCTCGCGATGCCGATCCCCTCGCCCGCCCCGATGGCCATTCCGGCGGCGATCGACGCAGGCATTCCGCGATCCATTTCCGGGTCATCGAGAAACCACACCCCAACCGGTGCGGCCACGCCGAGCAGCGCAGGCGGAATCAAGAACACACCCGGGTCTTCAATCCCGACCTCCGCCGAAAACCAAACGCCCATGCCGACGCCGTAGGCGACAGCTGTGGTGTACAGGAAGCCGATCTCGAGGTCGGTTCGCTTCTTGGAGCGCTGTGCCGCTCGGCTCAAACGGTAGCCTCCCGGAGGTGGCTGCCCGTAGCCCGGGCGTGGCTGCTGCCCATAGCCACGCGGTGGTGGCTGCCCGTATCCAGGCGGCCGTTGACCATATCCCGGCGGGGGCTGCTGGCCGTACCCCGGCGGAGGCGGCTGGGGATAGCCTTGGGCGGCCACTGCGCCGCTGAAGAGCGTGGCGACGAGAGCCCCTCGAACAGAAAGCATGGTCACTGCCCAAGACGATTGTCCGACCTTGCCCGAGTTGCAAGGGGCCTCGGTCAAAGGGCGCCTCTCAGAAGGGAATGCAGGGCGACTTGATGCATTCGCAGTTGCCACCCAAGCATTTGTAGCCTGGCTCGCAGATACCGCAACTCAGCGTGCCCCCGCAGCCGTCGGGCTCGGAACCGCACTCGTTGGTGCAGAACTTCTTGGGCTTGCAGCCGCAGTTGTTCGCGGAGCCACCCCCACCGCAGGTTTCCGGCGCGGTACAGGTGCCACAGCTCACGCTCTTGCCACAGCCGTCGGTGACGGTACCGCAGTTCTTGTTGGCGCAAGGGCTGCCCGCAGTGCAGCCGCATACGTTCGATGTCCCGCCACCACCGCAGCTTTGCGGGAGTTTGCAGGAGCCGCAGCTGAGCGTCTTGCCGCAACCGTCACTGACGCTGCCACAGTTCTTGCCGAGCTGTGAACAGGTCTTCGGCGTGCAACCGCACTTGTTCGCCGTTCCGCTTCCGCCGCAGGTCTGGGGTTTCGCACAGGACCCGCAATTGAGAGTCTTGCCACATCCGTCACTGATGCCACCGCAGGTTGCACCTTCGGAGCTGCAAGTCTTCGGCACGCAGGGCGCCGAACCGCACTTGTTCGCTCCTGCTCCGCCACAAATCTGAGAGCCGCTACAGCTTCCACAGTCTAGTGTGCCGCCACAGGCGTCGGGCACGGCCCCACATTCTGCACCCTGCGCCTGACAGGTCGTCTTCGTGCAGCCACATGTGTTGGCAGTGCATTTCTCGTTGCCGCTGCAAACGCCGCAAGACAGCGTATTGCCGCAGCCATCGTCGATGGTGCCGCAATTCGCGCCCAAGTCCGCACAGGTCTTCGGCGTGCAACCGCAGACATTGGCCATGCCTCCACCAGAGCAGGTGTTCGGGGCGGTGCAGTCCCCGCAGTCGATCACGGCGCTACAGCCATCGGAAACCGTGCCGCAGTTTGCGCCAAGGGCGGCGCAGGTGGCGGGCTTGCAGACGGTCGTGCCGCATTGATACGGGCCGCCGCCGCCGCAAAACTCGCCGAGCGTGCAGTCCCCACAGCTGAGCGTGCCACCGCAGGAATCGCTCACTTCCCCGCAAGCGGCACCCAGGGATTCGCAGGTGTCCGCCTTGCAGCCGGCGCCCCCACCCATGCCCCCCGCGCCCGATGTCGCGCCTTGCCCGCCCGCGCCACCTTGTCCGCCCCCAGCGTCCGCGCTGAGATTGGCGTTTTCCTTCAGCTCATCCAGAGAGGAAAAGGAACAAGCAGCAAGGACCACCGCGGTCAGCGTGAAGGCGACGCCCGCGACGAGACGCTGAAGAGCACGCATTGCCCAGAGTATAGCGGATGTGCAGACGCGAGTCCGAAACACACAATGTGGGATGACGCCTGACGCCGGTCATTTCACTCACGACGGCGCTGCAAGTTTCGCTCTGACTCTCGGTCAGTAGACGAGCTCTCGGTTCGGATAGCCGGCGGGGCAAGTGGCGATGTTGGACCGCAGCCCTCAGTCGAATTCCTTTTTCAGCGGACGCGTCAGTACGTCTTGCACCGCCTGGAGCGGCGGCTTGTTCTCGTAGAGCACTCGGTAGACCTCGTTGCAGATCGGAAGCTCGACTCCCAAGCGTTGCGCCAAGTGGTAGGTGCTGCGCGCCGTCCTTACGCCCTCTGCCACATGGCCCAGCGCAACCAATACTTCGTCCAAAGTTCGGCCCTGCCCCATTTGCAGCCCGACGGTTCGGTTCCGACTCAAGTCCCCAGTGCAGGTTAGAACTAGGTCGCCCATTCCAGCCAATCCGCCCAAGGTCCGAGGGCTGCCGCCCTTAGCCACGGCGATGCGGGAAATCTCCACCAAACCTCGCGTGATGAGTGCCGCCCGAGTGTTGTGCCCGAAGCCGAGACCGTCACAAGCGCCCGCGGCAATCGCGATGACGTTCTTCGTCGCGCCGCCCACTTCTACGCCGACGGGATCGTCGCTAGCGTAAACGCGGAAGCGCTCGGTAGCGAATCGCCGCTGCACCTGCTGAACGAGCGCCTCGTCCGCCCCCGCCACTACCACGTTCGTGGGCATCAGCCGCTCCACCTCTTTCGCGAAGCTCGGCCCGGAGAGGAACGCGCAGCGCGGCTGAACCTCTGGACCCAAGACCTCCTCGACAACTTCGCTCATCAGCATCAGGGAGTCGTTTTCGATTCCCTTGGTGGCGCTGACCAGCGCCGCGTCCCCCGGAATACAATCACGCAGATCGGTCAGCGTCGCCCGCATGGCGTGGGACGGAACAACCAGCACGATCAAATCGCTACCCTGGAATCCATCCTGGGTACCCGAGACCGGCGTGACACTGTCATGCAAAGGGTTACCCGGGAAGAACTCTCGGTTCTCACGGTCGCGAGCCATGGCCGTGGCGTGCGCTGCTTGCCACGCCCACAAGAACACCTGCTCCCCTTGGCGCGCGAGCAAGTTCGCGAGCGCCGTTCCCCACGCACCTGACCCGACGACCGTGACCTGACCCATGCAACGCCCAGCTATTTCCCCTCCAGGGCGCCATGTCAACGCAGTTTTCCTGGCCTCTTTCCACCATCAGCGCTTTCGGATCTATGGTTAGTCGAAATGTTCCGCCGCATTGTCCTTCTGACACTCGTCGCGCTCACGTCCCTGATGCTCTCGGGCTGCCCCAAAAAGGAGACTGTGGGTGCCAGCGCCATGGGCGTTCTCGGTCCGGGTGTCATCAACAACCCAAAAAACAAATCCCTACGCTTTGACATCCTGAAGTTCGGCCTGGAGCGCTTCTGCTTCGAGATGACTCGACGAGGCGCGCCCCTGAAGCTGGCCGACGATCAACCGGTGGTGGGGCGGTTCTTCGCCAATAGCTGCAACCAAACCGTGATCGACGATGACAGCCGCAAGAGCCTGGTCGTGCAATACACGGGCAGGGGCTACGGTTGGACGAACCTGAGCGGCCGCATCGGGTTTACAGCTGCCGGACTGATCGAGTACGCGCCGGACTTCCAACTTGATGACGACGGCGCGATGTACATCTACTTCCGCCCGCGCAAGGTCGATGCGAATACCTTCCAGACCACGCTAGTGGAGAGTTCCTTCGCCCGCGGCGGCATGGCACTGACCGGCATCAACCCCGATCAACTCGGTCGCCAGATCGTCGAAGCCCAGCTCCGCCGTGGCTTCACTGTGATCCGCTACGACAGCGACGGCTCCACGGACTTCGCCACGGGCTACGTACCCAAGGGGCGCAAGCCCTTCAAACCCTTCTTCATCAAGAGCGAACGCATCACTCTGGCCAACGACCGTACCGAAGTGCATACCGGCCAGCAGGATTTCATTGGCGGCTTCGAAGTCGAAGACGACGACCAAGCCTTCTATCTGACCATGACCGTCGATGGCGCCCCAGGCGTGGACATCTTCCTGGTGCCGAAAAACCTCGGGGACCAAATGATCGAGCATTACGTCAAAAACCCTGGCGCCGCCGCCCTGCCCGCGCCGCCACGCCTCGACGATCCTCTGGTGCAAGGGCGCCCCTGGAAGCGTTTCGTCAACGCCCCCAAGGGCCTCTACTATCTAGTGGTCGATCACAGCGCGCAGGTCGGTCGCACCATGCCCCCAGCAGTTGCGGGCGACGACCGGGCGGCAAAGGTAGACTATGCGGTGCAGTTAGATGACGCGCCGTGATCGCGATTGAAGCACCCCGTCGCCTCACCTAGACTCTGGTGATGCGGCTGGTTCTGCTCGTGGCAAGTGCGGCACTGCTTAGTGCTTGCAGTACGCCGGAGTTCAACGCCGTGGGGACGCCGGACGCGGCCAGCAGCGGTGGCGCTGCAGGTAGTGGAGGAGGCAGCGCCGGAACTGGAGCTGCGAGTGGCGCTGGGGGCAGCGCTGGTTCCATGGGAGGCGCAGCCGGTACCGGCGGTGCTTTGGCGGACGCGGGACCCATCTCGCCCACATTCCAGTGGCTGAAGTTGACCAACCTGCCCGACAACCAACGCGCCGGAGACGTTGGGGTTCGCGCCGACCGGGGAGTCTATTCGGTGTTTGACGATCCCAACGGATCACACATCCGCCTGGCGGAATTCAACCCTACTGGCGGGTCGGGCTCGCCGAGGAGCTTCACCGGTGCCGAGTCCGGCCACCAATCCGCCGCCCTCGACCTCAGCGTGGGTGTTACGAGCCAATACCCCCTCATCGCGGGTAGCTTCTTGGTGGCCTCCCCGTTCCAGAACGGCTACAAAGGCCAGAGCAACGATGGCCTGCTGGCCGTGGTCAAGTCATCGAGCGTCGAGGTGGTCTATGCATCGGGTTTCTCGACAGAACGCATCACCGGCGTGACCAACACCGACGCAACCGCTCTCGATGGCGTCTACTTCAGCGGCTGGTCCAACTCCTCCGACACGTCGATCAACGGAATCCCCCTCGCGTCCTCCAGCGGGGGCAACTCCTGCTTGGTCGCCAAGCAGCTGTCGAGCAGCAATTGGGGCTCTCGAATCACTTCCACGGGCCCCTTGCTCTGCAACGACATTGCCACCACCAGCACGGAGATCGTGGTTGTCGGCAGCAACGGCGGCAAGATGACCAACTTTCCCCTAGTACCGCCCAATCAGAGTGTGATCGTGGCGTGGTTTGATGCCACCGGCACACCGAAGGACGTGTTCAGCTTCGGCGACTCCGGCGCGCTCGAAGCCTGGACCGTCGCCTCGCTGCCCGACGGCTCGGTCGTGGTTGGAGCAAGTTTCGACGAGGCGACGAAGATCGGCTCGCAGAGTATCGCGCCCGGCGGGAACGTTGCGAACGCGTTCTTGAGTCGCATCCGACGCGACGGGACCGTGGTCTGGGTACGACCCATCACGGGCACCAACAAGGTGCATCTCTTTGACCTGGAAACGGACGAACAAGGTCACATCTTCGCCGTGGGAGAAGGCACGGGCGACGTCCATTTCGGCAGCGGGACCTTCTCACCAGCCAACGCCACAACCGTGAACGGGTGGGCACTCGTCCTGGACCAAGACGGGGCGGTCCTGACATACGGCATGTTCGACGGTCCGGGTCAGGTGCGCTGCCGCGGCGTCGACGTTCGCGGCGGGCGCTTTGCGATCATCGGCCACACCACCAGCCGCTTCGACCACCCAGGCGGCAAGGAGACGACGACCCCAAGCGGCGTTGACGTTTTCACGACTGTCTACGACTACTGACTCGACAGGAGCCATTGCTCTCCCACGGCTCATCCGAGTTGTCGACCGCTGCCGACGCCAGCTAGGGCCCGAACAGTCCCCCCGCTGCCAAGACCCGTGAGTTGTCCCACGGGCTTGCCCAGGGGCAAAAGCACGGGTAGAAGCCCCAAGGTCCTCCCTTGTCCGAGCCTGTAGCCACCCCATTGACCAGCCCCAAGCTGCTCCGCACCGCATTCTACGCCCTCTGGTTCGTGGCCGTGCCCGCTGCTCTAGCGGCGCTGACGATTTGGCTGCTCAAACCCGCAATCCCTGATCCCTACTCGACGGGCTTCGAGAAGATGCGCTTCTGGGTCCACGACCAGCCCGTGCCCGTGGGCATCGTGCTGTTCACGTTGTTCGAGATGGTGCTGTATCACTACCGCTACAGCCTGCCCTTCGCGGATCGCGTTGGGCTGGGCGGCCGGCCAGATCTGCACCCCGACCAGCGCCGGGAGTTCGAACAAGCCGCCCACCTGCTCGAAGAGACCGCTCGTCTGCGGAAGAAGAACGAGAAGGCCATCGCTCGCCATGTACCGTCGAGTGCTCGCGAAAAGCTGGAAGCCGCGCTCTCCGAGTTGCGGGAGACCATGGAGGCCGAGAGATTCGACCCCGACGCTTTTCATGCGGCGTTCGAAGACAGCGCCACCCTCGTGGATCGGCACTTGGGCCGCTGGCGCAAAGGCGAGCTGCGGGAGTACGCGGAGTCCATCGGCATTGCGGTGGCTGTCGCCCTGTTGTTGCGAGCGTTCGTCGTGGAGGCCTTCAAGATCCCCAGCGGCAGCATGCTGCCAACGCTGCAGATCCAAGACCACATCTTCGTCAACAAGTTCATCTACGGCCCGACGATCCCTTTCACCAAGACCCGAGTTTGGAAGCGCCTACCGCCAAAGCACGGCGACGTGATGGTCTTCGAGTTCCCGGATCCCAATCCAACGAACGAGCGCCAGGACTTCATCAAGCGCGTAATCGCGCTGCCTGGAGACACCCTGACTGTCGAAAGTGGGCACCCACTGATCAACGGTTGGCGAGTTCCCAGCTGTAGTGTGGGCCACTACGAGTTTTCCGAGGGCGACGAAGCCTTCAAGAAGCGCGGTGAGCTCTTCGTCGAGTACCTGGGCGAATACTCCTACTTGACCCTGTTTGAAGAGGAGCGCTTCGATGGCCGCCAAGGGCCCTACAAGGTCAAAGAGGGCGAGGTCTGGGTCCTCGGCGATAACCGCAACAACTCCAGTGACTCCCGAGCCTGGAACAACGGCCGCGGTGGCGGTGCGCCCTTCGCCAACATCAAGGGCCGCGCCATGTTCGTCTGGATGAGCTTCGCCGCCTCGGGGGGCATTACCTGGGACCGACTGCTGACCAACGTGATGGGTCGCCCCCGCTTGCCCAAAGAAGCGGATCCAGCACTGGTCGCAGCCATCGACAAGTGTCTACAGAAGCGGCCGCCAGTGAGCGAAACGACGCCACCACCACCGAAGTGAGCTTGGGCCCTCATAGGCACACCCCCACCACCCCAACGCACACGCCGGCGAGCAAGACGCCGTGCTCCAGCAAGCCCGTGGGCAAGCGTCGAGCCCACGGCCGCAGGCGAATGCCCACGAGGTTCCCGAAGAGCAGACAGGTCGTGGCCAGGGCAGCATCCTGCCAAACCGAAGCGCTGAACAGGCCAGACGCGCCATAGCCGACCACGCGCGATACATGCAGCACGACGCCGCAGATCGCGCCGGTCGCTACGTAGCGGTCCGCGACCAGCCCTCTCGCGAGCAGAAGCGGCGAAACCAACATGCCAGCACCACCGGTCGCGCCGGTGAGCAAACCGATGCCAGCACCGCCACCGAAGAGCGCGCCCCGTGGCACCTGAATACGCAAGCGCAGAAGCGCCCGAACCAGCGACGCGGCCGTCATGACCACCAGCAGCCATTGCACGACGGCTCCCGGGATGACCCCAGCGAGCAACCCACCGAGGAGCCCCGCAGGGAACGCACCCACAGCGAAGGTCTTCGCAACCTCGTGGTCCGCGGCGCCTCGTAGGCTGACCGCTCGATGCACGTTGCCGAGCAGCAACGCGGGCGCAGTCACGGCTAGAGCCCGCGCCGGCTCCCACACGACCGACAGCGCCAACAGCAGCAGGAGTCCACCGCCGGCTCCCGCCACGGTGCTGAGCCCTCCAGCGAAGACGCTCATGCAAATCAGCAACACCCAGGTCACCCACCCACCATGCGGGCGCACCGATCATTCGTCTAATCGATATATTTTTTGATTATGATAGTATTTGTTTATGCTAGATGAGTTGCAGCACTTCCTGCTCGTGGTGAAGCACGGCACGGTCACCGAGGCGGCGCGCTACGCACACTTGTCTCAACCCGCGCTATCGGCTTCCCTGAAGCGACTCGAGTCTCACTTTGGATCGCGCCTACTGCACCGCGGCCGCAAGGGTGCGGAGCCCACCGCCGCAGGCTGGGCTCTGGTGCCACGCGCCCAGGCGGTGTTGGCGAACTTCGGAGACGCGCTGCAGGCGGTGCGTGAAGTCGAGGACCTCGACACCGGAGAGGTCCGAATCGGCGCTGGCGGAACCGTCGCCACCTACATGTTGCCGCCAGTGTTGGCTCGCTTCCGGAAGAAGCATCCGAAGATCCGAATCGTGCTGTCGGAGATGACTCCCGAGCAATCGCGGCAGGGAGTCGATCGCGGGGAGCTGGACCTCGCCATCGTGCCCGACACTGAAGGGGAACCCTGGGGCGGTGACGCCTTCATCCTGGTTGGTGCCCAGCGGGTCCGTGCCGAGGGACAACCCTTCGTCACCTTCCTGAGTGGCACCAGTACGCGAGCGGCCTTGGACCGCAACTTCGCCGGCGCCGAAATCGTGATGGAGCTAGCGAGCATCGCCGCGGTCAAGCGCCATGTTCGCGCCGGCATTGGCATCGCGCTGATCAGCGATGCCGCGGTTCAAGTCGAGTTGGCCAACCAACGCCTGTACCGCCTGCGCCACCCGCGTACCCCCTTGCGCCGGAAGCTCAGCATCGTTCACCGTGGCAAGAAGCTGCTCAGCCCCGCAGCGGGCGCGTTGCGCACCATGCTTTTCGAGCAGACCCCAAGCGGCGCAGCGCTGAGTCGACGCACCGCGACGAAAAGACGCCGCGCCCGTTGAGCGGCCCGCCGCCCGCTGCTTCGCGGCGCAGCGTGGGCACCCAGGCCGATTTCCTCCGCGCTTTGCCACCAAGGCGCCCAGGTCTGGGCGAACGGCGCAAAATGGCCTAGGGTCCGGAACTTCTAGGAGGAATGCCAGGCATGATGAAGCTGGACAAGTGGACGACATTGGGCGCGGCCGCGCTCGTGGTGGGGGCCCTTTTGGCGTGCAAGAAGAAGGAGGAGGCGCCACCTCCGGTTGCATCGGCTGCGCCAGCACCCGAACCTCCCAAGGAAGAGCCCAAGAAGGAAGAGCCCAAGAAGAAGGACGAGGTCAAGCGCTACGGCTCCAAGGAGACCGAAGAGAAGGGCACCGTCAAAGTCCGGGTCTTCAGCGCCAAGATCTACAACGAGGCCGACGACAGCGTGGACCACGTGGCGACCCTATCCCGCGGCACCCTGGTCAACCGCAAAGCCCGCATGGGCAATTGGACTCTGATTGATTACCCCTCCGGCGTCGGTGAGCTGTCGCCGGCGTGGATCCTCTCGAAGCACCTCTCCACCATCGTCCTGAAGATCGACATCGAAAAGGTGAAGAAGCAGGACGCTGGTGTCGTCGTCGTGCCCAAACCCGACGCCGCGGCCCCCAAACCTGATGCCGCCGCCGCCAAGCCCGACGCCGCGGCCCCCAAGCCCGACGCGGCAGCGCCCCCCAAGCCGGACGCCGCTCCGCCCAAGAAGGGCCGCCTGAAGCTGCCCTTCAAACTTCCCAAGAAATAGCCCAAAGGGCCCTCGCGCCCAGGCCACCCACGCGCCGCGCTGCGTCACTCGCTGCCGGCGCGTGCGTGCATTTGGGCTTCACCCGGGCGACACTTCCTCAGATCCCACCCAGAGCAAAGCCCGCTCTCGACCCCGCGGCGCCAGCGTCGTAAGAAACCGCCAATGACTCCGTCCATGCGAGCGCTGGTCTACGACCGTGAGCACGACCCCTGGGAGAGCAGCAAGGGCCTGCGTATGGTCGAAGTGGACGCGGCGACCCTCGATGAGCGCGCCGATTACCACGATCGCTCCCGAGTTCTGATCAAGCCCCGCTACGTCGGATTCTGTGGGTCCGATCGGGGGATCTGGTTCCGTCGCGCCTTCAAGGACATGATCTTCGGCTCGCTGGATCGCGAGGCCAAGGAAGCCCGGACAGCCAAGGCCAGGCGAATCATCGGTCACGAGCTGTTTGGCGAGGTGGTCGCCGTCGGCAGCGATGCCAGCCGAACCCACGGCCTAGAGGTCGGCGACCTCGTGGCCGCCGAGAGTCACATCTATTGCGGGGTTTGCTATCAGTGCCGAATAGGCGACGCGCACGTCTGCGCCGACGATTTGATCATCGGGATCAGCTACGACGGCGCCTTCGCCGAGTTGGTCAAGCTGCCTGCAAAGGTGATTTGGCGTACCAACACGGACAAGATCCGCCCCGAAGTGGCCGCGGTCCAAGAGCCCTTCGGCAACGCCGTGCACGCCTGCACAAAAGTGAACCTGCGAGGTAAGCGCGTCGCCATCGTTGGCTGCGGCACGATTGGCCTCTTCGCCGTTGCCATCGCCCGAGCCTTGGGTGCCCACCAGGTCATCGGCGTGGAGCCCGTCGCCAGCCACGCCGAGATGGCGCGGCGCCTTGGTGCCGACAACGTTCTCGTGCCCGGCGACAGCCCGGACGGTTACTCCCACGATCCCGAGTTGGGCGCGCAAATCCGCAAACTGACCGACGGCGTGGGCGTGGACGTGGTGCTGGAGATGAGCGGGCTGAACTCCAGCGTGAACAACGCCATCCACTGCGTGCGCCGAGGCGGCGACGTCATCCTCTTCGGCCTCAAGAGCGGCGACGCCATCATCGAGAGCTTCGACCGCGTCATCGTGGACGGCATCGCCATGCACAGCGTGATTGGCCGTCGCATCCCGGAAACGTGGCACATCACAAGACACCTGTTGGAGAGCCGACAGCCGAACATCCACGACTTGATCTGGGAAGTGATGCTCAACCGCGGCGACGGCCCCATCGTCGACTTCGACAAATACGAAGTCGGCGACTTCGAAGACAAGATCCAGACTTTCCCCAAAGTGGTCCTGCGCTTCTGAGCGCCACCGCGAAAATCGGAGGGATGCATATGTACCAGCGAGCGAAAGAGATCTACGCCGGAGAGCTCGCCGGCATTCGCGATGCCGGGCTGTACAAGGACGAGCGGGTCATCACCACGCCCCAAGCCGCCCGGATCCAGAGCGATGGGAAGAGCGTGCTCAACTTCTGCGCCAACAACTACTTGGGGCTATCGTCGCATCCCGAGGTAATCGCCGGCGCCAAACGTGCCTTGGACAGCCACGGCTTCGGCCTATCCAGCGTACGCTTCATCTGCGGCACTCAGGATATTCACAAGCGCTTGGAGCAGCGGGTCGCGCAGTTCTTCGGAACCGATGACACCATCCTGTATTCCTCCTGCTTCGACGCCAACGGCGGTCTATTCGAGGTGCTGCTGGGCGGGCAGGACGCGGTGATCAGCGACGCCCTGAACCACGCCAGCATCATCGACGGGATCCGCCTATGCAAGGCCGAGCGTCACCGCTTCGCCAACGGTGACATGGCCGAACTCGAAGCCACTCTGAAGAAAACCCAAGACAAGCGCCTGAGGCTCATCGCCACCGACGGCGTGTTCAGCATGGACGGCTACCTCGCTCAATTGGACAAGATCTGTGACCTTGCCGAGCGCTACGACGCCATGGTCATGGTCGACGACTCCCACGCGACGGGTTTCATTGGCAAGACCGGTCGCGGAACCCCGGAACACTGCGGCGTGCTCGATCGCATCGACGTGCTGACCAGCACCTTGGGTAAAGCCCTGGGCGGCGCCAGCGGCGGATTCACGACCGGGCGTCAAGAGATCATCGATTTGCTGCGCCAACGCTCACGCCCGTATCTGTTTTCCAACACCCTGGCTCCCGCGGTTGCCGGCGCCAGCATCGCGGTCTTCGACTTGCTCGAAAAGAGCAGCGAGCTCCGTCAGCGCGTGATGGACAACGCGAAACGTTTCCGCTCGGGTATGGTCGACGCGGGCTTCGAAGTACGCGACGGCATTCACCCCATCGTTCCCGTTATGATCTTCGATGCCAAGCTCGCTCAAGACATGGCAGCGGCCCTGCTCGCGGAAGGGATCTACGTGATCGGCTTCTCCTACCCGGTGGTGCCCAAGGACGCGGCGCGCATTCGAGTTCAGCTTTCGGCGCAGCACGACCCGACCCAGGTGGACGAGGCCATCAGCGCGTTCACTCGCGTCGGCAAGAGAGTCGGCGTGCTGAGCTAACCGCGCACCTCGACGCACCGCCGCGTGCCGCGAGCGGTGGAAAATTTTGTTTCCACCACCTGCGATGTCGCACTCGCGCTCACATCCTGCTTCGGATCGAGTCCGAAGCTCGTTCGTTGTTCGTCGGTCGTTCATACGTCTCGGCGGAGCGCGCCCCACGCAGTGGCGGGGCGCGTCTTGGATCGTTAGTTGCTTGGCGGAGAGCCGTCCTCGCCGCCTGGGAGGTTCGGCGGAGAGCCGTCCTCGCTGCCTGGGGGGTTCGGCGGAGAGCCGTCCTCGCCACCCGGGGGATTCGGTGGAGAGCCGTCTTCGCCCCCGGGGCCAGGATTGCCCGGTGAACTACCGCCACCTGTGCCGGGTGGACCCGCGATCCCCTCGTCGGTGCAAACCGGGAAGGTCTCGCCGTCAGAGCTGACAACCGTCTCGGGACCAGCACATTCTTCTTCTGGTACCTTGGGTTCGATGCACTCTTCGAAACACTGCACCGGGTAGCTCATCGCGCAGCTCTCTACGGTTTGGCAGGGAGCGTCGTCGTCGCAGTACTCGTAGCAAACTTCCGGATACGATTGCGTGCAGACAAGCTTGGGGTTCTTGCAGTTCTTGAGGCTGCCTTTCGCGACCACGTTCTGCAGCAAGGGCTTGGCTTCGTCTTTCTCGCCCGTGTTGCCAGAGCACCCAGAAGCGAGCAGCAGCCCCAGAGCGATGAATGAATACTGAATTGAATGTCGCATGTGATTACTCCTTGTTTGTGAAACAAACGGGCCCTCTTGCGCCCGAAGGACGGTCGTTGGACTTTCCCCCTCTGGCTGTTGTCCGGCTCTGGCTGTTGTCCGGCTCTGTTGTCCGGGCTAGATTGGTGGCGGTGGTAGGTTGGCGATCAGACTCACGGGCAACGTTGTCATTTCTCCGTTTTGACTTACCTCGACGAGAAGTACGTCGAATGCAGGCTCCGAGTTGGGCGGCATAAAGGTCAACGTGATCGGGGCGTTGTGAGTCTCTGTGTTCGTCTTGAAGGAAAAACCGCGGTTGCCCTGCTGAAGTCGCACCTCGGTGATGCTCGCTTCCACGCTACAACTGCCCTGCCAGTGGATATCGGCGGAGTAGTCCTGCCCGACGTCGACCCGTTCGAGCGCCCAAGCCGTTGGTAGTGCCGCGCGGAGGCAGGCCTCGATCACCGGATGGTTGCCGAGCAGGACACGGGTTGTCAGGTACTTACCAAGGCCGGCTTGCACGATGATTGGGTCGTTGTCGCTACCCGCGAGCTGCAGATCAAAAGAGCCTTTGACCGCCTTCTGCCGTGCTTCGCGAGCATCTGTGGCCAGGTTGGTTGCCCAAACCGATGCACCCTCGCCGGACACAGCTCCATCAGAACCGACGATTCGAAGGTCAGCCCCGTCCCGCGTCATCGTGACCTTCGTTTCGTCCAGTACGAGATGGACGCCGGGCACCGGCTGAGGCTGGGGTCGGACCGCTTGGCGCCGATCCGCTTCGCCACAGCTGACGAGCAGCGAGGTGAGTAGCAATAGCTGGGTTCCACGGATCATGCTGATTAAGTAAGCATGCCTCGTGCCAATTGCGTGATTCTGCCATTTTTTGAAGATTTTCTACGGAACGTGCCATTGTCTACGTCGCAATTATGTATCAGAATGTCTCATGTGCCATGAGTGAGACATGAGTGCTGATAGTATTCCAGAGCGTCGAGTCGCCTGTCGCTATGAGCTGGTGAGTCGCCTCGGGGAGGGTGGGCTGGCCCGCGTCTTCAGGGCCCGGGATCGGCTGGACGGGCGCACCGTTACTCTTAAGCTGCTCCATAGCGTTAGCCCAGAGCGTGGCGAGATCCTTCGCCGCGAAGCCTGGACCCTGTGTCAGTTGGTGCATCCCAACCTGTGTCAGGTGCTGGATCTGGGTGTCGCCCACGAATTGGAGCAGCGACCCCACTACCTCACGACGCAGTACGCGCCAGGAAAAGCGCTACGGCCTGCCGTTACTTTGAAGCAGCAGAAGTCAGCGCTGTTGGGCGCACTACATGGGCTCGAATGCCTCCACCAACACGGTTTGTTGCACGGAGACTTCAAGGCCGACAACATCGTTGTGGACGACCAAGGTCGTGAGACCAAGTTGATTGATCTCAGCTCGGCGCGTGCCATTGGTTCTCGAGCAGAATCGTTTTCGGGCACGATGTCCCACGCGGCACCCGAGCTGCGCGGAGGCATCTGCGATGAACGCACGGATCTTTTTGCGCTTGGTGTCTGCCTGCGGGGACTTGTCCAGCGGCCATCGGCGGCCCTGACTCGTTTGATTGGCGAGCTCACCGAGCGCGAGCCTGTGCGGCGGCCCGCAAATGTCGCCGACGTGCTTGAGCGCCTCGGTTGGCAACTGCCGGAACGCAGAAGTGTAGCCGGCCTGAGCCAGAAGTTGGTCGGGCGCGAGCAGTGGACGGCGGCCTTCGAAGCTTGGCGCCAAGGTGACGGCGGGCCAAGTTGCTTCTGGCTGACCGGGCCCGCTGGCATAGGCAAGAGCCGTTTGCTTCGGGAATTGGCTTGGCGCGCTTCTGCGACCGCAACCATTGTCCACGGGCGCGTCAATCATCCCTCGCCGATCTTGGAGATGCTGCGTTTCGCCGCCAACGACGATTCCGTCCATGGCCTTGGCGGAGCACTCGAGGCGTTGAATGTGCTGAATGCGGGACCAACGCCGGTTCTACTGGTGCTTGATGATGCCGACCGCCTGGTCGAAACGGAACGACGTTTGTGGCAGGCTCTGCTCGCGGCTTGTGCAGAGACTCCTCGGGTCAGGCTGCTCTGTTCCAGTGAGGCTGATCCAGGAAACGGCATCGATCATGCTGTCGTTGTGCGCCTGGGCGCACTCTCCAAGGCGGACTTGCGCCTCTGGTTGCCGCAGGGGCTTTCCCAGGTCGAATTGGATTCCGTCCTCAGGGCTACCGCGGGCAATCCCGGGGAGGTGGTCGCCCTGAGTCGTAGTCTAGCGTTTGAAGACTTCGCGGTGGGAGATCTTCAGCATCAGGCTGCCACCCAGGCGCTGTCAGAAGCGCAAAGGGTGACGATCGATCGTTTTCCCGAGTCGGTGCGACAAACGCTACGCTGGTTGGCGGCCAATCGTGGGCATTTCGCGCACGCCGAAGCCCTGCAGTTGGGCTTGTCGCTCAGCGATCTAGCACTCCTTGTGGATGCGGGTTGGCTTTCTAGGGTGGAGGACGGTTATCGCCTGACGCGACCGGCAGACGCCGAACGTCTGGTAGAGCATTTCGGCACGGAGCTTCTGGCGGTCGAACACCGACGTCTATTGGACCATTACCAGGAGCGTTTCGGCAACGTGTCTGAAAGGCGGCAACGTTACCGTCTTTTCACGCGGATTGTGCATCATCTCTGTCGGCTTGGACGGGCCGACGAAGCAGCTCAGTGGCTTGTCGCTCACCCTGGACTTGCCGACGAAGCGTCGGCAGAGTTGTTGGAGGTTATCGTCACCCTCAGTCACGTCGGAACGTCAACTGCAACCAAGTTGACGGTGTCTGAGTTCCTGGCCGAGTCCGGAGCTGTGCGGGAGGCGTTGGCTGAGGTGGCTAGGATCTTGCGCAAGCGCCCACCCGACGCGGAATCCGTCCGGGCACGAACCGTGGCTGGGCAATGCTACTTGGGCATGGGCTCTCTGCAACGTGCACGACGGCAGTTCGACAAGGCGATCGAGCTAGCCCATCAGGACCCTCGGGCGCGGGCCGCGGCCTTGGACGGACGCGCCTTGACGCTGCTGCGTCAGGGGAATGCATCGGCGGCTTTGGAGGCCGCACAGAGCACGTTGGATTTGGAAATGTCTCACGAGCTCAGGCTGTCCTTGGGCTGCACGATGGCGATGGCTTTCGCGTATCTGGCTCGAGACGCTGACCTTGCCAAGTTACATCCAAGGCTTCGAGCCGCTGCAGGGATTGGTAGCTCACGTCTGCGCCTTCGACAGCAGAGCGCTCTAGCGTTTTGCGCCTACCGAGGCGGTGATCCACTTGCGGCAGCGGAGCACTACCGCAACGCGCAGTCGATTGTGGAGGCTTCCCATCTGGATGACCTGGCGGCGGTCACGACGATGAATCGTGGTGTAGCTGCCCACCAACTGGGTGAGTTCGCCGAAGCGTATGCCGCTTACCACCGCGGGCTCCAGATTGCTCAGGCACAGCAGCTCGACAACACTCAGGCCAATCTGTTGACCAACCTGGCGCGCCTGGAATGCGACATCGGGCTCTTCGCGCAGGCTGAGCGCCACGCCGACCGTGCTCTACAGCTAGCGGATGCCTTGGAGCTAGACTTCTTGGCCAACACCGCGCGAGCCACCCTGGGCGAATCCGCCCTTTTCTTGGGTCGCGAAAGCGCGGGCCCGCACTTGGTGCAGGCGGCCAACGCGTTTGAGGCTCAAGGGTCGCGGCTCGAATCGATCGAGGTTCGGATCCAACATGTCGAAGTCGCTCGTCTGACGGGCACTGCCAACGATCCGCAAGAGCTTGACGAGATCCTCAAGCGTGCCGAGGCGCTGGCTGCAGACGATACCTTAGCGTCGGCGCTTTGGGCAGTCGCTGGCCAGGCACTCAGTGAGCAGCGCGCCGCCGAAGCCATCGAGCTGCTTGAGCGCGGGCTCGCCCTTGCCGAAGCAACCAAGCGGCGGTTGTTGGTGACTCGAATGCACAGTCGCCTCGCCGAAGCCTACATCGCCGCGCAGAGTCCGCGCTTGGCAGAGCACCATCGCGATTTGGCAGCAAGCGGCTGGGAACGTCTGCGGCTCGGTTTGCCAGCGTCCGCGCGCGACGCCTTCGACGCTCACCCGGAGCGCGCGGCGGCGCAGCAGCTCCGCGAGGTGGCCCCGCAAGACGGAGCTCCCTCTGGGGAAACGGCAGCTCGGCAGCTACGGCGTTTCGTGGAGATCAACCGCCGCCTCAATTCAAGCTTGGCGCCCCAGCAGGTGCTCAAAGAAACTATGGAGGCAGCCATTGAGCTCAGCGGCGCCGAGCGCGGGTTCTTGATCCTGCGGGACGGAGTGGATGGTGCTTTGAAGGTCCCGGTGGCGCGCAACATCGATCGACAGCGTGTTGAGCGCGCCAAGATCAAGTTCAGTCGCGACATCGCTGTTAGCGTCATCGACTCCGGGGAGCCTGCGCTCACGGTGGATGCGCAAGTGGATCACCGTTTTGAGCAAAGTCAGTCGGTACACGCTCTTGGTTTGACATCGGTCCTATGCGTGCCCATTAGGACAGAGCGCAGCATCGTTGGCGCCATCTACGTTGACCATCGCTATCGACGCGGAGAGTTCAGTGGCGCCGACCTGGAGCGCATGCTGGCCTTTGCGGACCAAGTGGCGATTGCCCTTGAGAACGCGCGGCTGCACGACCAGCTGCGCGAGCGCACCGAGCAACTGGAGATAGAGCGTGATCGAGTCCGAGAGATTCTGGCGGGACGTGAGGATCAGATTGCACAGCTCGAGCGCGAGATTGAGCAGCAGCGCGCCCGACCCCGGCGCCAGACCTTTGGTAGCGTGATTGGCGATAGCCCAGCGATGCAGGCCGTTTTCGAGCGGCTCGAGCGCGTCGTCGACACCGAGCTCAACGTGCTTATGTGGGGCGAGAGCGGAACCGGCAAAGAAGTGTTGGCGCGCGCTCTGCACGAAGAGAGCCCGAAACGCGCCGGCCCTTTTGTGGCGGTCAACTGCGGCGCGGTGCCCGAAGCCCTGCTCGAAGGAGAGCTTTTTGGTTACACGAAGGGCGCCTTCACGGGCGCGGTGCGCGATCACCCGGGTTACTTCCAGCTGGCTTCCGCCGGGACGCTCTTCTTGGACGAAGTCGGCGAGATGCCCGCGAGTATGCAGGTTAAGCTGTTGCGCGCTTTGCAAGAACGCGAAGTGCGGCCTTTGGGCGGTGCCGCGGTAGTACCGATCACTGCGCGCCTGCTATTCGCCACGAATCGTGACCTTCAGGTCGAAGTGGCCGAGCAGCGCTTTCGGGAAGATCTCTACTATAGGATCGCGGTTTTCGATGTTCGTGTTCCATCCCTGCGAGAACGCCCCCAGGACCTTCCGGCACTTGCTGCACACGTCCTGGCGAATCTTGCCGAGCGCTTGAAGCGGCCGCCACCGAAGCTGCACCCGGCGGCCCTCAGCAGATTGGTGCGAGCCGATTGGCCTGGCAATGTTCGGCAGTTGGAAAACGTGCTCACGCGTGCCTGCCTGGCCGCCCAAGGGGAAACGATCCGCGAGTCGGATCTCGATCTAGAGGCCTCGATGCCAAGGCAGAAACTGCGTGGTCATGAGTTGAAGCGCGCTATGCTTGCGGCGCTTTCTGCCCAGGGTTGGAACGTCTCCGAAGCGGCTCGCAGTCTCGGGATCCCTCGAGCAACGTTTTATCGCAAGCTCAAGAAGTTTAGCCTTCGACGCCAAGGAAGAACGAACTGCGATTTTCCGGAAACGCCGAAGTAGGCCCGCAGGCTGGCAGCTTTGAGACAGCGCCATTTGAGGCGGTCAGCGTGCGATGGCGGGTCCGGTTGGCGGAGATCCGCGAGCGAAGCGGGGCGCTGGCTGACGACGGCGCAAAGGCCTGCCCGAGCTGCCCGCTGGAGCGCTCAGGCACTCGCAAACGGCAACTCGATCTGCCCGAATGCCTCAGCCACGGATGCCCTCGGGGGTGCGCGTGGGCCGAGCCCATCCCAGGTTGGAGACTGTCCATGCTCGGCCAGCAAGCAGGCGATGGCATCGGGGGTAGCGGCACCCCTCCGGGTATCGCGGAGCGCGCCCGCCTCGACCCAGCGCATCGGTCCGCCGCACTGAGGGCCGGTCTCGACGTCGGCGCGAAACACGTGGTGGAGGAGTCAGGCCCAGCGGGAGCGTTCTAGCGTTCCGCTTCGAACAGCTCGAGCTGGTCGCCCGCAGCAGGCGTGAATTGCCGCGCTGCGGGTCAGCCGGCGCCCGCTTCGCCACTGGCTGACGCGCTGGCCTTCACCGACACGTTGATGGAGACTGCAGCGTCCGCTTGGGCTTTGAGGGACGCTGCGATGCACGCACCTGCCTTGAGGGCGCCTTCGCCGCCACCGGACACGACCGATTTCGCGCCGGCGAGCGCCGTCTTGACGTTGCCTACTGCGGCTTCCAGCTTGCCTTTCAGCCCCAACGTGACTTTCAGAAGCGCAGGCAGGTTTGCCTTGAGGGCACCTTTCAGCTTGGTTGCGGCCGCCGCATCTGCCGCACCCGCGATGGTTACCCGAACCTGAGCCGGCACGCACTCTACCTTCCCACTCACCTGTGCATCGCAGCTCGCTTCACATTCTGCACTCATTTTCGGAGGCTTGACCTCGCCACTGCACTTGGGGGCCTCGAGTTCCACGCTACACCCACCGGAGCAAGTTCCGCTGCAGTCCGCCTTGCCTTTGATCTCGCACTGCGCCGAGCACTCGCCCTTGCAGGTACCCGCACAACTCCCGGAAGCGGAGCCCTCGCAAGTGCCATCGCAGGTCCCGTCGCAGGAACCGCCGCTGGTGCTAGCTCCGTTGCAGGTTCCATTGCACTTGCCTTCGCATTCACCGCTGAACTTGCCTTCGCAGCTGCCTTCGCAGGTGGCCGAGCAAGAACCTTCGCACGCCGCCCCCGCTTCCACGGTACAGCTGCCGGAGCATTTTCCACTACACTTGCCGCTGAGCTCACCACCTTCGCACTTCACCTTCGCTGAACCCGGCTCGATGTTCGCGTCGCATTCCGCAGCGCAATCGGCCATCGCATTCATGCTGGCGGAGCACTTGGGCGGCACGACCTTCACCTGGAGAGATCCGCTCGCCTTCGCCTTCAGTGAGCCGAGCGCCTTCACGGCCGCTTGACACGCCGCCTCCGCCTTCTTCCCCGGACCGTCGTCTTCCGCTTCGATCTCGTCATCGGAGGCGCCAAGGTCCTTAGCCAAGTTTCCGCAAGCCGTAGCAACGTCGGCCTCCACCTCAGCTGCAAGCCCTTGAAGCGCGGCACCCGCTGCCAGAGCTGCTTTGACCTTTCCCTCCGCTTCACCCTTGAGTCCAAAACTGGCGCGCATCGCTGCTTCCGGACTGTCTGGACAGTCGCCGCCCCCGGGGAACCCTGGGATGGCGCCGCAGTTGGCGACGGCGAGGGTGAGGGGCATGAGCGCAGCAAGGCGAACTGAATTCGTCAAGGATGGCATGGTTTCCCTTTCATAAGTTGTGAAAGCAAGTGTGGTTCTGTCGGTTGGGCTCAACCGTCACCGAAGACTCGGTCGTAGAGGGCTCCACCGAGCAGTCCTCCGGCGAGAGGCGCAACCCAAAACAGCCACAGCTGCTGCAGCGCCCACCCGCCAACGAAAACGGCAGGCCCAGTGCTGCGAGCGGGATTGACGGAAAGGTTGGTCACAGGAATGCCAATCAGATGGATCAGCGTCAAACCCAGTCCGATGGCGATGGGAGCAAACCCCAGCGGCGCGCGGTCGTCGGTAGCCCCGCAAATGATGAAAAGGAAGAAGGCCGTGAGAACAACCTCAGCAACCGCTGCAGATAGCAACGTGTAGCTGCCGGGAGAGTGCTCACCAAATCCGTTGGCGGCGAACCCGGCACCAACGTCGAATCCGGCCTTCCCCGACGCAATCAGGTAGAGCGTTGCAGCGCCTAGCACGCCTCCGAGCACCTGCGCTGCGATGTACGGAATGGCTTCACCCAGGGGAAAACGGCGGGCAGCGACCAGCCCGAAGGTGACGGCTGGATTGAGGTGACAGCCAGAGATGTGACCGATGGCATATGCCATCGTCATTACGGTCAACCCAAACGCGAGCGAGACGCCCAGTAACCCTATTCCGACGTCCGGAAAGGCAGCAGCGAGCACTGCACTGCCGCAGCCCCCGAAGACCAACCAGAACGTGCCGAAAACCTCCGCCGCCGCGCGCCTACCCAATCCCATACTTGCCGGCATAAGCACTTCGCATGCCACCGTGTTTGGGCGCATGCGTTGATACTCTGGTGCAGGCTGCTGCCGACATTTGTCGTCTACAGACGACTAGCTGAGCGCCGCGGACGCCACGCTAGCGCTTCGTCCCATTGAGGAATGGGACTTGCTGAGCCTGGGGCATGCTTCTACGTCAGATCGCCCTATTTGTTGTCGTTACGTCACTTACCGCACCGTGCCTAGCGCAAATCAAACAACCGGGGGCACACCCCGACTACTTCGTGGAGCTGGAACCCCATGCCGTGTTCGGCCTAGTCGATCTGCCAGGCATCGATAATGGGCGAGGTCTGGGTCCCGGCTTCAGGGCCACGTTCGAATTGGTGGACAACGGCTTTGTGAAATCCATCAACAACACCGTCGGGATTGGAGTCGGTGCGGACATGCCCGGCCTTTCCGCCGGCAACAACGGTCTCTGGGTGCCGGTCGTGATGCAGTGGAACTTCTGGCTGAGCGACGACTGGTCCGTATTTGGGGAACCCGGGCTCGGCACCTGGTTTGACTCCGGTGCCAAGTTCCGCCCGGCGTTCTACGCTGGCGGCCGATATCATTTCTCCGACTCCATCGCGCTCACGATGCGAATCGGATATCCCTCGTTCAGTGTTGGCGTTTCGTTCATGTAGCGCCGTGCTGCACTCCGTCGCGGCCTCCTGGAGCCGCATCGGGCTAGGGGGGGCCAGGTAGTCCACTGAGCCGGGGAGTGGAGACACCGATTGTGGGCCTCCTTGGGCGGCGTTTACCGCGAGGGTCGAGTCGGGTAGCTTGGTTCCAGGATCATGAGCGAACTGGACCAACTTGCGGCACGGGGCGACAGGACGCGCAGCAAGCGACGGCAGCAAAAGGCGCACAAAGCGCGGGAGAAGCGAGAGCGCGAGGATGGCGCGCGCCAGGCGTTGATCGACATGTCCCTGGCCGGAGGTGGGGTTTCCCGGGCACTGCCAATCGGGTTGGTCTTCGTGACTTTACTCTGGGCCTGCATGGCCATCCTGGTTCACGGACAACAGCCCTTCCTTCCGGGTGGGCCTTTGTTCTTCGTGGTGCTTGTGGGGCCGCTGGTCGTCACGGTGCTGTTTCTGGCGCTGGGCCTCGACTGGCTTGCCAAACTGAAGGCCAACCGAGAACGTGCGTGGCTCGCCGCCCGCCCCTTTGAGATCCAAATCGAAGCCTATGAGCGCGGGCTGGGCTCGCGACGCAACAAGACCACCGTGAACATCGAGGTCATCTTCGAGGCCGAGGTCCCAAGTGAGCGTCAAAGCGTCCTCGCGGATGCTGTGCTCGGCGCCATGGGCGACGGCGACGCGCGCTTCAAGGACGGCAAGTTAGTCATCCGAAGCCCTCGACTCGACACGAGCCGCAAGCACCAAAGTCAGCGCTCTGCATCGCGCACCGTGCACGACAACGGCCCAGCCCATAGCTGGTTTCATCAGTGCATCGAACACGCCCTCGAACGCATCCACAGCGAGCACGCGATCGCCCGCGTGATCCCCCGAGCCAGCTAGCGGCGCGCGCTCGCCCCCGCGCCCGCGCTCGCGCTCGCCCCCGCGCTCACGCACAGGCTCGCCCTCACGCTTGTGCTCGGACGTCGCTCAACGGGAGAGACGCGGGACGTAAGCGTTGAACGCAGACGCGGACGCTGGACGCGGACGCAGACGCGGACGTTTGGACGCAGACGCGGACGTTTGGACGCAGACGCGGACGTTTGGACGCAGACGCGGACGTTTGGACGCAGACGCGGACGTTTGGACGCAGACGCGGACGTTTGGACGCAGACGCGGACGTTTGGACGCGGACGTTGGACGCGGACGTTGGACGGGGACGTTGGACGGGGAAGGGGGACGCGGGACGTTGGACGTTGGACGCGGACGCTAGACGCGGACGTTGGACGGGGACGCGGGACGTTGGACGCAGGACGTTGGACGCAGGACGTTGGACGCAGGACGCAGGACGCGGACGCTCGCGCGGTGCGGTGGGGTGCGGTTCTTGCGGCGGAGCTTGGCAACCCCGCGCCAGCTTTCGCTGGCACTTGGGGGTTGCGCCGCCAGTCCCGGTAAAAGCGACCGCCAACGCGCACCGCCACAGTTTTCAAAACCTCCTTCTGGGGTGAAGGAGGTTTTGATTCACTATGAATGCATCCACAACATCATTACTGCCGCATCATCGTTTGCGGGCGTATCGGGTTGCGCTGGAGTTCTTGCGTGCTGTGAAGGCCGCGAATCTCCGGGACCGCGTGGACCGCGATCAAGCCATCCGCGCTGCGAAGGGGGTGTGTCGGAACTTGGCGGAAGCTACAGGGCGCGTGTCGCGGGCGGATAAAGCTCGCGTTTTCGGCATTGCTCGGGGCGAAGTGGTCGAGGCCATCGCCATCACGGAAATCGCCGTGGAGGCCGGCGATGCGTCCGCGCAGGCGCTGCCACGGGTGCTCGACCGCGGCAACGCGCTCTACGCCATGCTCACCGCGCTCTCGCGGTGAGCATTCGAGCTTCACGGCGCAAGGGAAACACGACCGCGAACCCCGGCGCTCGCCCCCACGCCCGCGCCCGCCCACACGCCCGCGCTCGCCCTCACGCTCCGCTGTGAGTTCTGAATCAGCGGACGCTAGGGGCGGTGCACGACTCGAACTAGGGTTCCGATGATGTGGTTGAAGCGAGCGCGGAGCTCGGCAGGCACGGGAGGCGAGTAGCCCATGGCTTCGCCGAACTCGAGAATGGCCAGCGCTTCTCGTGCTTCGCCCAGTGCGATTTCATACGCAAGCCTTCGCCGCCCCGCACGAAGGCCGGAGCCTTCCGCGAGGTTGTTGACCACCGAGCCAAGAGACTTGCGCAGCTGCACCGATGCCGCGCGGTCGAAGCGAGCGATGCGGTCGGCAAACAGCCGAGCTTCCCGAGCCACTTGAATACTGACTGGATAGATACGGAGCATGGGGAGGTTCCTTTCTGCGCGCTGCCGAGCGCGCTTTTCAAGACATCCACCCCACACGCCGGTGAGCGGAGGTCGGCTCAAGGCTGGCTGCGAAGCAGCCACCGGCGCAGCCGGCGAAGGCCTTGAACCGACCGAGCACGCCGGCAGAATCAAACTCACAAGCGGATAGCCCACACGCCCGCGCCCGCCCACGCGCTCCCGCCCACGCCCGCTCATGATTGATCACTTTTTCTGGATGGAATCGAAGGCCATGTGCCACCCAGCTTTCAGGAGCAGAAGCTTTTCGTAGCCGCGCCCCAGCGTCATCCAACCCGGTGGCCCGTTGTTCTTGATATGGCCACCCAGCCGGGCAAGTAGGGCGACGGCATCACCTACTGTTCTTGGCGGACGCATGCCGCGGGTTGCACGGTCTCGTTGGAGCAGTTCGAGACTCACTGCATCAAATGCACTGGCTGCCGGCGCGTTGGAATTCGTTCGGTCCATCGCTCGCAGCCAGAGAAGCCGGCATGCGATGGGGGCAAGAATTGCCAGGACCTTGCGGAGCGCATCGTAGGACTCCACCTGCCTTCGTTCGAGTGAACAGCCTGTTTTTAGCGCTTTGAAGTAGTCCTCAATCGTCCATCGCTTGCAATACAGGTCGGCGATTCTTTTGAGCTGCGCTTGGGTTCCTACCGGCTCGGACGTGAGAAGAATCCAATCAACGGGGTCCTCGCCCGGTGGTGGAGAGACCTCCCATGCACGCACGACATTCAGCTCGAAACTCCCTCCCGCATGGCGCGTGTACCGGGTCTTTCCGAAGGAAACAGTTGTTCCAGCAATGGCAACACGGGCGGTTCGCGCGTCTCGCGGTGGGTGCTTCTTCCGGCCTTTTGCTCCCTGCGTTTTCACGTTCCGTTTCCGCTCGCTCAAGAAGACGTCTCGATGTGCAACGGCTTTGAGTCCATCAACCGCTTGGCGTAGGTGGACGAGTTCACCTTCGTCGTGCACGAGGCGCTCCAGCTGCCCAGCGCGGATGACAAATCGCGAAGATTCGCTCGTCAGCTGCCGCATGAGGTCGAAGAAGTCCGCCTCGGCATCCATGATGTGGATTGCTCGGCCTCGAAGCGCCTCCGTTTCCGACGCAGTCACGCCACGCAACCATCGTGCCGATTCGCGCGGCTCACCGTCACGCCTTGCGGACCGCTTCTTCTTTCGTTTTCTCCAAGTCTTCCCGGTGCGTGTGTAAGTCTCGATGTTGCTGATCCCGAGAGGAAGACCACTCGAGGCGCTGATACACAGCGACACATGGGCCATGAATCCCTGACGACCAAGAGCGGTCGTATATCCTAGCCCTTCGCGCGTTCCCTCTCCCCGAAACTCAACCGTCGTCGTGTCGTGAATGAACAGCACGCCGTCGGAAGCTTCCGCACGTGCCTGCGTTGCTTTTCGATGCGGCTTCAGAACTGCCTGTCCGTCGAACGCGTCGTTGTTGATAAATCGATAGAAGCCCTCCAATTCGGCAGTGGATTCGAAGGCACGAGGGAATCCCAGGCCGGGCTGCCGTGCAACCGCGTCAACCACTTGGAGCAACCGGGCAGAACGTCTCGCGTCCCCGAGCTCCGCGCCTCCAAAGTCTTTTTCAACCCAAGCGATCCGCTTTCCTTCAGCCATTTGAAGCTTTGATCACAGCCCTTTGCGCTTGGCAAGATGTGATAGATCTTGAGCCCTCGCCCGTGCTCACGCTCACGCCCGGAGCAGGACAGGACATAGGTACCTCTATCCCGGCTGACGGGTTGAGCGGGTTTTGGGTTACGTATTGGTCAGGCGACTTCGGTAAGCCGCAGTTCTCCTAGGTCCATGTCGCGCAGATCGCGTCAAGGCTGGCTGCGAAGCAGCCACCGGCGTAGCCGGCGAAGGCCTTGACGCGATCGAGCACGCAGACAGAATCAAACTCACCAAGGGAGGACGATCCACTACGAGTACGAGCACGAGTACGATCTCACGACGCCTACGCCCGCGCTCGCCCTCACGCTCGCGCCCGAGCTCGCCCCCAGCGCCCCCGCCGGGCCTAATTCGAGAGTAGGGGCCCAACGCCGCCCCAGCGCTCGACCCCAAAAACCAAATCTCACTCAGTCGGGGGAACGGGCGCCGGCTTGGAGCAACTCGACCGCCGTATCTAGATCGTCCAGGACGCCTTCGTCGTTCACCTCGACGTCGAGCAGCGTGGGTTGCTCGCGGATGATGTCGGAGAGGCGCTCGTCCGGCGTGGCTTTGGAGATCGCTTTGAGGGCGGCGCGGGAGAGAAATATGGGGTGTCCGCGCTGGCCTCGGCGCACGGGGCGGGCCACATCGGCGCCTTCTTTGCCACCGGCGAGCAGGGCGCGCACTGTGTCGGGCTTGACCCGTGGGTGGTCGAGCAGGGAGAGCACCAGGCCGGACACATCGGGTTGCGCCAGAGCGTGACTCGCCGCGACCTGCACCGAGGAGAACATGCCGCGGCTGGGGTCAGGGTTGTCGAGCCAGGTGACACCGCCCACGACTGCGCGGATGGCGTCGGCATGGGGCGGGCCGACGACGAGGCAAACTTGGCCGATGCCAGCTCGCAACAGCGTGCCAATGGCGCGCTCGACCAGGGTGTCCTCGTCGAGTTCGAACAGCGCTTTGGGCGCATGGGCGCGTTTGCTTTGTCCCGCCGCAAGGACGACTCCGATCACAGGCATTAGGCCGGACCTGCAGCAGCCATGAGCGCTCGTCGGCACAAGACGCGCACCATCTCTTGGCGGTAGTCGCTATCCCCAGGCACGTTGGGCATGGGGTGACACTGCGCGAAGGCGCGTTCGGCAACGCGCTCCACGGCGTCGGAAAAGGCCGCGCCGCTGGCCGCCTTGCCCACGATGAGATCGGCGATGCGGGTCACCCGTCGGGGGCGGGCTTGTAGAGCGGTGACTGCGACATCGACCCCGACGACGATGTCGTCCTGCACATCCAGGCGTACGGCCAGGCCAAGCTCCGGGAAATCGATGGCACCACGGTCGCGGAGCTTTTCGTAGGCGCCGCGATGACCGGGGTTCTGCGCTGGGAGTTGAACCGAGACCAGGAGCTCATCCGGACGAAGCGTGGTGTGTTTGATGCCGTCGGTGGTGTACAGCTCTTCGATGGGAAGTTGGCGCGTGCCTTCGGCGCTCACGGCCTTGAGGGTTGCTCCCAAGGTGAACAGCGCCGGCACCGTGTCGCTGGACGCAGCCGCCACGCACTTCTTGCCGCCCGAGATCACGTGGCACAGGGTCCCGTCTTTTTTGAGGCAAAAGCCCAGGGATTGGCGCCAGAAATGGGTTTGGTTGATGTAGCGACAGCGCGTGTCGAGCAGCACGTTGCCACCCAAGGTGGCCATGTTGCGGATCTGCGGACCGGCAACGCACGCAGCCGCCGCCGCAAGCGCTGGCGCGCGCTGGCGCAATTCGGCGTGATGGGCCACGTCGATCAGCCGGGTCATGGCGCCGACTTCGAAGCCGCCCTCGTCCGTGGAACAAATGCCCGACAGCTGCGACAGTCGCACCAGGCTGATCAGTAGCTTGGGCTCTTCAATCCGGTGCTTGAGGTTGGGCACTAGATCCGTGCCGCCAGCAATAAGCCGCGCATCGGATCCGTGCTCCGTGAGGAGGGAGACCACTTCCTCGACCGAGTCGGGGGTGACGACTCCGAAACGCGGTAGGCGCAGCACTATTCGGCTCCGACGCTGGCAGTCTTTTGCTCGCGCTCGGCTTCGGCCGCGCGCAAGGCTGCAAGCACTTTGGCGGGGGTAAAGGGTAGGGAGCGCATCCGGATCCCGACCGCGTCGTAGACGGCGTTGGCGATTGCCGGCAGCGAAGGATGCAGCGGCCCTTCCCCGGCCTCCTTGGCGCCATAGGGCCCCTCGGGGTCGACGCTCTCGACGATGAGGGAAGTGAGCTCCGGGACGTCCATGGACGTGGGGATGCGATAGTCGAGCAGCGACGGCCCGCAGTGCAAGCCACGCTCATCCACCGCGTGGTGCTCCATCACGACTTCGGCAGCCCCCATGTAGGCGGAGCCGTCCATCTGCCCCGCAACCAGAGTCGGGTTCAGTGCCCGGCCGCAATCGTGGGCCAGCCAAATCCGGTCACAGTGAATGCGGCCGGTCTCCACATCCACGCTGACTTCCGCAACGTGGGCCGTGTACGAATACGCCGGCGACGCGCCGATGGTGCCGCCGCGATACTCACCGCCGAGCTTCGGCGTATTGTAAGCGCCGGTGGCGCCGAGGGTGTCGAACTTGGCCTCCGCCAGGCGGAAGGCGTCTTTGACGGACATGAGATGCTCGGCGTCCTTGCGATCCGTCACACTCCCCTGAGCCATGCGCACCCGGGACTTGTCGACTTCCCACTCCTCGGCAACCGCGCGCACGATTTGAGCGCGTAGCTTGCGGCAGGCATCCAGGGTGGCGTTGCCGACCATGAAGGTCACTCGGCTGGAGTAAGCGCCCAGGTCCACCGGGCAGAGATCCGTGTCCGCCGCGACGACGCGTACGTGGTCCAACTCGAGGCCGAGCTCTTCTGCGACGAGCATGCGCACCACCGTGCTCGAGCCTTGGCCGATATCGTTGCCACCGGTGAAGGCCGTGACCAGGCCGGAGCGATCGACCTTCAGCATGATGCCGGCTTGAGGCATTTCGTTCGGGTAGACGGGATAGTTCGTACCAGAGATGTAGGTAGAGCCAGCCACGCCCAGGCCGCGCCCGTAGGGCAGCTTGCCGCGCCGCTTCGCCCAGCCGCTTGCCTTTTCCACGGCATCCAGACACTGGGTGAAACCGTTGGAGGTGATGCGCTGGCCGTTGATGGTCTGCACCTTGCCGGTCAACGCGGTCTTGCGACGCAGCTCGATGGGGTCGACCCCCAGGCGCAGGCACAGCTCGTCCAGCTGCACCTCGAAAGCAAAGCGTGGCTGCACGGCGCCGTGGCCCCGCTTCGGGCCGCAGGGCGGCTTGTTGGTGAACACCCGGGTCGAGTCGAAGCGCATGGCTCCCAGCTCGTAGGGACCTGCGAGCAGCTGGCCGGAATAGTAGGTCGTGACCAGACCGAAGGAGCTGTAGGAGCCGCCATCGATGATGATCTTGGCGTCGAGGCCAAGCAGCTTGCCATCCCGAGTCGCGCCAGTGCGGAAGCGCATATGCATCGGGTGGCGCCCGCGATGGGTGTAGAACACCTCTTCGCGGGTATAGAGCATCTTGACGGGACGGCCGGTGACCATGGCGAGCTTCGCGACGCAGAGCTCGAAGCTGAAGGGGTCGCTCTTGCCACCGAAGCCGCCACCCAGGCAGGGCTGAATCACGCGCACCTTTTGCTCGGGCAGTTCGAGCACCTGCGCCAGGGTGCGGTGCACGTAGTGGGTGATCTGGGTGGAGCTCCACACCGTGAGCACGTCGTCCGCGCCCATCCGAGCCACGGCGCAATGGGGCTCCATAGGGGCGTGGGCGGTGCCGTGGAATTCGTAGACGTCATCGACCACGACGTCCGCGGACTCGAGGCTCTTGTCCACGTCTCCGAACTCGAGCAGCACGTGCTTGCTGACGTTGCTCTTGCGGTCCTCGTGGATCAGCGGCGCGCCGGCGTTCATGGACTCCACGGGATCGTAGTGGGTGGGCAAGAGCTCGTATTCGACCTCGATGGCGCCCAGCGCGTCGTTTGCCGTGTCTTCGTCAACCGCGGCGACCGCAGCAACCGGATCACCAACGAAGCGCACCTTGTCGAGAGCGAGCGCGTGTTCGTCTTGGGTCCAGGGCAACACGCCGTAGCGAATGGGCAAATCTTGCCCGGTGATCACCGCGTGCACGCCGGGCATGGCCAACGCTTTTTCGGCATCGATGCACTTGATCCGCGCGTGGGGGTGGGGGCTGCGCAGAGTCTTGGCGTGCAGCATGCCGGGCAGCACGATGTCGTCGGTGTAAACCGCCTCACCCGTGGCCTTGGCCAGGCCGTCGACCTTGCGCGCGGGCTTGCCGACGACGCTGAAGTCGTCGCCCCAGGGCGGGCCTTCGCCGTGCTGATCTCTGGCACCCATGTCTATTCCTCTGACACGCTGTCCGCGAAGCGCCAGGCTGGCCCAGGAGGTTCTTCGCCTCGAAGGGTCGCAGCCGCCATTTCGACCGCCTCGAAGATCTGCGTGTAGCCCGTGCAGCGGCACAGGTTGCCGCTCAGTGCGTGTTGGATTTCGCCTCTTGTCGGGCGCTTGTTCTTGTTGAGAAGCGCCCGGGTCGACAAAATCATGCCGGGCTGGCAGAAGCCGCACTGCAACGCGCCGGTGCGGTCGAAGGCGTCCTGGACCGGGTCCACGCCTTGGCCCGCAGCCCGCTTGTGGGCCGGGGCTAGCCCTTCGATGGTGGTGACTTGCCTGCCCTGCACCGTCGCTGCCAGGGTCAAGCAGGCCAGCACGGGCTCGCCGTCGAGCAGGACCGTGCAGGCGCCACAGTCGCCCTTGTCGCAGCCCTGCTTGCTCCCGGTGAGGCCGAGCTGGTAGCGCAGCACTTCCAGCAGCGTCCAATGGGCGGGCGCAGAGATCTGCGCGTCATCGCCGTTGATGACGAGGTTGAGCGGCACGAGCTGGCCCGCTCCAGGCGCTGGCTCTTGGTCTTCGGCCATTCGGGTGCCCCGCAGGGTCACCCAGATTTAGCTAGATCCAGCTCCAGACACAATCGCGGGGCTGGGGAAAACCCGGACTGGCGGAAAAACGCGATCAGATCCCCCTGGTCCCAGTCCACTTGGGTCTGGATGCGCTGGATGCCGAGACCCCGCAGGTTCATGACCAGCTGACGCATGAGCGCTTTGGCGACCTTCTTGCCCGCGAAGGCCTCCGCCACCCCGAGGGAGTCGATGATGGCCACGGGCTCGGGCAGTCCGAATTCGCCGTAGTAGAGCCGACCCATCAGGAAACCCGCGGGCTGCTTGTCCAGACGAGCCGCAAGGGAGATCCGAATCCCCGTGTCCTTTTGGACCTCTTCGAGCTTCTTCTTGAAGTACTCGGCTCGTGACCGGCCGAAGTATCGACGATCGATGCTCACCATCCAGTCGAGGTCGTCGATGCTGAGCGTGCTGACTTCGATGTGATCCGTATCCAGGGCTCCGGGATCTAGTTCTGTGTCTTCCATGGCTTGTTCCTTCTAGCTTGGTTCCCCGACTCGCTCAGACCGCAGCCATGGCCACGCTGGCAACCGGTTGGCCTTTGCGTTTCAGCTGTTCGTAGCGATAGGCGCCCAAGAGCGCAGCGCCCAAGGCCCCTGCCAAGATCCCATCCTCGTGGGCCACGAGATCCAGCGGCGCGTGCTGTTTGCGGCGTTTGCGGGTTTTCTCCTCGCGAATCAACTCCTCGATCGCGGACACCAGCCCCTCGTCGCGGCTGAGCCCGCCCGTGAGCACCACGGTGCCCGACGCGCCAACGGCGCGTAGCAACTGCACCAGGCGCCCCGCGATGCTCAGGTGGATGCCCTTCAAGATGTCTGCAGGAGAGATGTCTCTCGACACCATGTTGATGACGTCCGTTTCGGCCAACACAGCACAGATGCTCGAGACTTTCTCCGGCGCCTGCGCTCCCTTGCTGAGCTTGCCAACGTCTTCTAGCGGCACGCCCAAGTAGCGCGCGATGTTTTCCAAGAATTGACCGCTGCCGCTGGCACATTGGCTGGTCATGCGGTGAGCTAGCACTCGCCCCTGCTCGCTCATGCGCAAGGCCCGGGCGTGAAGCGCTCCAATGTCGAGGGCTGAACGCGCTTCGGGACATAGCTGCAGCGCGCCCCGCGCATGGGTGGTCATGCTGTAGAAGTGCCCGGTGCGAAATCCGACACTGTCGCCATCGCCAGTACTTGCAATGTAGTCGAAGGCGTCTGGGGCAACCTTGGCATCGGCGCAGGCCTCCTCGAAGGTTGCGCGCACGACCTCGTGCACGTCGCGACGCCGAATGCGCTGCGCGCGCGTGCTCAAGATCTTCGCACTCTCGCCCGCACTGCTTTCGACGATGGCCACCTTGACGGTGCTGGCACCTGGGTCCACGCCGGCTGTCAGATGTCGTTTCATCTCGGTCTCCTACTGCACGGCCTCGGCTGAAGCAGCCTTGGCAAAGGTGGGTAGCATCATCGGTTTGCCGGCCTGCACATCGTCTAGGCCGAAAAGCGCGGCGCCCAGGGCGCCCATGTAGATTGAGTCGGGGTGGGCGTTGAGGGTGATGTCGCCGCCGTAGTTCTGCTCGACCAGTTCAGCCAGCACCTTGGTGGCCATGCCGTTCTTGCAGACGCCACCGGTGAAGGTCAGCTCGTTCTCCACACCGCCGGAGCGTGCGAGCAGACTCATCGCCCGCAGCATGATGGCCCGATGCAACCCAGCCAAGATGTCCTCACGTCGCTCACCCAGCGAGAGACGTTCGCGAAGCTCCGCGCCCGCAAACACCGTGCAGGTGGAGTTCACCTTGACGACACGCTTCGCGCCCAGGGCTAGCGGACCCAATTCGTGCAGGCCCAGGTTGAGCTCGTCGGCGATGTAGCCCAAATAGCGACCGCAGCCCGCGGCGCAGCGATCGTTCATCTGGAACGACGTGACGACGCCGTGCTCGTCCACCTGAATCGCCTTGGTATCTTGGCCTCCAATGTCCAGGACGGTCCGGGTCTTGTTGAAGACACGGTGGGCGCCGCGGCCATGACACAGGATCTCGCTGCGCACCGCGTCCTTGGGGAAGGGCAACGTCTGGCGACCGTATCCGGTGCCCACGAAGGTCAGCTCCTCGATGGGAAGGCCGGCAACGCGATCGACCGCCGTGAGCAGGGACGCTTGGGCTGACTCTTTTCCGTGTTGTCCCAAAATCCGACGAGCGGCTCGGCCTAGAAGGTCCCCAAAGGAGTGGGGCGTGAGCTGAGTTTCGACATCCAGCACTGCGCGATCGAACAAGCCGACGAGGCGCTCGTAGGGCAGGTTGCGTTTGACGCTGACATCCTCCGCAGCCGCGACGAAAGCCGCCCCCGCCAAATCCCGGAAGAAGTCGCTCTTGCGGGAAACCCCCACTTGGAAGAGCTGGGGTGCTTCATCCCGCATGGTACCGAGGATCTCGTCGGCCGCGGGTACGAGCACGTCTCGACTGCCGACGTAGGTCAGGCTCTTGAGCACCTGGCGGACCTGAGCCTCCAGCTTCCCGAGTTCGTCCAAGTAGAGTTCCAGCCGGAACGCTTCCCGCATTTCCGCCGTGCCATCGCTCTGGCCGAGCTTGGCGAGCTCCCGCTCCAGCAGGGTGAAGCGCGCTGCCACGAGAGCTTCCTCTCGCGCGACGCCGCACGCCACTTCGTAGTTGCTCCGGCTGTTGGTGATGCCTCGACCGACGACTTGCCCGTCTTCATCGACGAGCACCGCCTTCGTGGTGGTGGAACCGAGGTCAATGCCTACTACGACTTTCATGCGCTGGCCCTCCCGCGGCGAGCCTCGAGCATTTGCAGGTAGCTCTGCAGCCGGTTCTCGATGTTGGCTTTACCGAAGTAGCGTGGATCGACTAGGTCGGACTCGATGAACCCACCTGGCACGCCGGTGCGTTTCTCCAACTCTCGCAGCATCACCAGCTGCCCCGCCGAAAAGGAGTTGCAACTCTTCACGCTGTTGATCAAGAAGCCATCAGCCTTGTAGCGCTTGATGTAGCTCTCGAGCAGGTCCGTGCGGGTCGGCAGGCCGAGGTTGGTGTAGCAACCGAGGCAGTAGTCCGCCAAGCTCTCCAGTGGAGAGCTGGGGTCGTGGCGGAACCCGGTGTCGTACAAGCCACCCACGCGCGTGTAGGTGCTGGCCACGATGGTCGCCCCCTCCCGACTGAACATGCGCCAGAAGTCGAGGAAGTGCGTCCAATTCGGCGGCCCTTCGACGACGAGGCGATAACGTTCGTCCGTCGCCGGACCGTCCGGAGTCATTGGTCCTTCGCCGGAGGCGACGCGGCTTTCCACCTCCGAGCGCAGCATCTTGTAGTACTTCACGGCGGCTTCGGTGCCCCGGAAGGCGCTGAAGATCGGTCCGATGTAGTACACGCCTCCAAAGTAGCCATCGATGGGCGATGGCGTGTTCTGCGCCGACTCCCACACCGCCACCAGGTCGTCCTCGGCCTGCTTCGAGAGCCCGAGGCGACGAGCCAACTCGTCCATGTCCAGCTTCTTGCCGGCGACCTTCTCCATCGCCGGGATCACGACATCCCGCAGTTGGTCGGCCACGTACTGCCGCATCTCCGGAGTGATTTCACCGTCCGTTTGATACGGCACGTGAAGCATCACGACCGGGCACTTGTACTCCTCTCGCAGGATCTCGAACCACTTCATGAAGGTGAAGCAGCCCGTATAGGATAGCAGGAGCAGATCGGGTTCTGGCAGTTTCGTCCCGGTCGGTCCGATGTTGCCGTTCTTCAACATGCCCAAGTCGCACTTCACATAGGTGCACACATCCTCGGAGTGGCCTGACTTCTCGGCATCCGAGATGTACGCACCGGACTTCTTGCGCATGCCCGACTGCAGCGCGTTGATCTCCGGGAGGACGGGCAACATGTCCAGGGCGCCAATCAACTCGGTCAGGTTGCCGGGCACGAAGGTGTACACCACCTTCTTCCCTTCGGCCTTGGCCCGGGAGAGCTTCTCGAAGTGGTCAGCGATCATTCGCTTTTGTTCGAGCTGGCTATCGTCTTTTTCCGCCTCGGGCGGCGTCTGTGTAGCGGTTGCGGTGGTCATGCTGCACTTCCCCAGAGTTTGACGGCGTCCGAAAACGCTCCTGCTTGTTCTTTGATCACTTGGAATTGGCCTGTATTTTCGCCGTATTTGAGACTCGTATGTGGGATGCTGGAGCGGTCCATGGCCGCTTCGAGCATCGGCTGGTCCAGCAGCGCCGGATCACAGAAAGACGCAGCGGCGAAGATCACGCCTTCGGCTCCGACAGCTTTGACTCGATCAGCCAAGGCTTTGCCCTTTTCATCGTCGCCAATGTAGCGACTCGCCGTCGCAACGCCGCGCTTCAGATACGCGTCTGCTAGGGCCGTCACCGGATCCTTCGCGTCTTCCTCGATGTCACCCTCGACGAAGGTGAGCCCGAGCTGAAAATCGTCGTCGACGATGTCGCAACCGGCAGCCTCGAGGGTGCGAATCAAGCCCAGGGGCGGTTGCTCGCAGAAGGACCCGCGAACCACGACGCGAACGTTATCGTAGACTCGCGTTTGTCGGTCCTTGGCTTTGGTAAGCGCTTCTCGCAGCAGCTTCCCGTGGCTCGCGGCATCGAGCACGCTGCCGGCGCGGGCAAGCAAGTAGGCCTCCGAGGCCCTGAGGCGCCAAGGTTCCTTCTGTCGAAGCTCATCCAAGCCGGCCAGCGCCTGGCGCCGAGAGTTTTCGACCTGGATGGCTTGTCGCAAAGCGTCGTCGGTCAGCTCTTTCGCCCCGCGCTCCTTGAGCTCCCGGGCGATGCGACGAATCTCCAGAGCGTAGAACTTGCCACCGATGTGCGGGTCGAAGTTCTGGGGCAGATCGACGTAGGCGCCGTAGCGATCCGGAAACAGCATCTTCCAGATCCCACCCAGGTTGCGGATCACGTCGCAGATAGACGGGAACAGCATGCCATCGATGTTGTCGAGGCGCCCGGTCAGCGCGAGCTCCAGGGTGCTGCGTGGGATGTGGCAGATGTAGGACTGAAAATACGAGTCGCCGCGAATGATGTCGAGCTGATCCCCGCCGCCAAACACCGCTACCGGCAGGCAGCCAATCGCCTCCAACATCGGGCGAGGCACGTAGATCGGCATGTAGCCAACCGCCAACCCACCCGGGTTGGCTTCTTTCCAGCGCGCCACTTCGGCGAAAGACAGATCCTCCACCAGAGAAAGGGAGCGCGACAACACGTCGCGCATCGGATCTTTGTCGTCCCAGCTACTCATGGTCAGATCTCCTTGGGTCCTGAAAGCAACGCGGGAGCATCCAGACCGGATAGCTCTCGCTCGACTCTGTTCAGCATGTCTTGGTCCACGTCCGCACCGACGAGGCCACCTTCTGCAACGCTGAAGATGCTGCGTGCCAACTGCGCCGGCGGACCATGCAGCTCGGGCTGGTACCAGCCGTAGATCCAGTTCAGCATCCCGAATAGGCAGTAGGTCGCCCGCTCCACCTCGGCGCGGCTGGTGCCCTTCGGGCTGCGCTTGCGTACGAGCTTGCGCCCCAGCTCGAAGTAGCGGGACTTCAACTCGCGAACTTTCGCGCGGGACTCCGGGGGCAACGCCGTGGCCTCGTGAATCAAGACACGCATGACGTCGCTATGCTTCGCGAAGTACCGCACGTGGTTGAGCACGAATGCGTACAGTCGCTCTTGGGGTGATGTGAAGCGAGCCAAGGCCGTGCGCACCGCCGAAAGCAAGACATCAAAGGCCTCCAGCTGAATCGCCAGGAGCACGGCCTCCTTGGATCGGAAGTAGTTGTAGAAGCTCGCTGGCGACCGACCCGTGGCCCGGGCCAACTCCCGCATACTCATGCCATGGAAGCCATGCTCCGCCACAGCCCGGGCTGCCGCATGCAGGATCTCCGACCGCGCAACGGCGGCGGGGTCCACGCCCTCTAACGATCCTGCCACTCGGGCTTCCTCCGAGCGATGAATGCTTCGATGCCTTCGTTAGCGTCTGCACTCTCGAGCAACTCGCCAACGTATTGCTCTTCCGCCTGCTGCAGTGGCTGCGCAAGCTGCTCGACGATGGGGCGACGGACCACCTTGACCGCCTGGCGGAGCGCCAGAGCCGAAAGCGGCGCCAACTCCTTTTCATACCAAGCCTTCGCTGCATCCGCGCCCTCGACGTCATCGTCGAAGAGGTCGGTGACGAAGCCGAGCTGCTGCGCGCGCTCGGCGGTCAGATCCGAGCCTGTCAGAAGCAGCCGTTCAGCCACGCCCGTGCCCAGGCGCAGCGGTCCCAGTGCCGCGAGCACCGGCGGGAACACGCCGAGCTTGATCTCCGGGCAAGCAAACACGGCGCTCCGGCGCGCCAGCACGAAGTGGGCGCAGAGCGCGAGTTCGAAGGCGCCACCCAGGCAGCGGCCTTGCACCACCGCCGCGACGGGCACGGGGTAACCCGCTACCCGCCGACACAATTTGTGAAAGCCCTCTAACATCTTCGGGGCTTGGTCCTTGCGGTGCTCTTCCACGGAAGCGCCGAAGGAGAAGTGCTTTCCGCGGCCCCGCAGGACGACCATGCGCAGCGACGCTCGTGACGCATGCTCCGCCAGGGCCGCTTCAATGCGCTGCATGACCCCGCCCGTCAGCACGTTGCCCTTTTCTCGATAGAACTCGAGGTCTAGGAGCCGCTCATCGGAGCTGAGCGTAGCAACCACTTCTTCTGCTTCGGCCATGCTCAGCCCATCTTTTCCACCGCGCTCTTGGGCAGCACGGCTTTGGCCAGCTCCCGGTCGAAGCGCTCGCCTCGCGCGACGCGGCGGCGATAGTCGACGAAGTCGATCTCGCGCTCGCCTCGGTCACCGTAGTGGAAGGCAGGAAAGCCGAGGGACGCTTCGGCGTTCATGTTCAGGGACAGCCAAGAACGATTGGTTTCGCTGTTGGCGTACCAGTGGGTCAGCTTCTTCTTACGTACGCTCTCCAGGGTCTTCCGGGCGCAATCCGGAAAGGTGTAGAGCAGCTTGGTCGACAGGGCGTTCACGCTCTTATCGAGCTCCGAAAAATCGATGCTGCAGCCGGCAACGACCTTCTTGGCGGCGTCGCGCTCGGCACCGGCTTTCCACTCGCCGTGCACCACGCGCCCCATCTCGTCGACGAAGCGGTCCGTGATCACGAAGGGGTTCGGGATGAACTTGCCGCTGGAGTTCTTGTACACGGCGGCGATCTCGTTGATGAGACCGATGCGCAGCGCCTTGTGCGCGCTCCAGGGGTCGCACAGCACCAAGGACTCCACCGCCCGCGAGAAGCCTACATACTCGTCCAAAAAGTCCGTGGAGCCACCATCCGGCGCGGACCCATGCACCGGCCCGGCTTGACCGAAGCGCGCATGGTCACCTGCGACGGTGAAGTCGCAGGCCATGCCGATTTCCTGACCGCCCGCGATTCGCATGCCGTTGACTCGGCAAATCACCGGCTTGTCGCAGATCAGGATGTTCGTGACCATGTCGTTGAAGAGCCGCATGTACTGCAGGTACTCCAACGGTCGGTTCGCATAATAGGTGGCGTACTCTTCGGTGTTGCCCCCGGTACAGAAAGACCTGTCGCCAACGGCGGTAAACACAACGTTGACCGCGCTGCGATCCGCGCTGGCGCGGCGAAACGCCAAGACGACGTCTTTGACCGCATCCGTCGTGTAGGAGTTGAGCTGCTTCTCGTTGTCTAGCGAGATCCAAATCTGGCACAGCCCTTCGACGGGCGTGCCCGCTTTGTCCAGTACGGGTTTCTTCTCGTAGCGGATGTTCTTGAACTCGTAGTCGCCCGATAGTTCGTGGTTGTTCAGTGTCCCCATGACTTTTCTCCTAGAATCGCCGCCCTCATTGGGTCGGATTGAGCACCATGCGTTTTTCGAGTTTGTGCGCTTCGAGCGCAGCCAAGTAATCGTTCAGATCCGACATCGGACCGCGCTCTACGAAGGGTTCGATCTGAACGCGACCTTCGTAGATGAGGGACAGCACGGCCGGGTACGCCTCCACCGGGCAGCCCCAAGTTCCATGCACCGTGGCGTCGAAAGCCATCAAGTTGCTCAAGCGCACGTTGACGGGGTCGCGGGTGAAGCCCACGACCATCAGTGTGGAAGCTCGCGAAAGCAGCGTGTAGGCCAAGGACTGACCCGGCGCGGCGCCGCTGCACTCGAAAGTGCGCCAACGCAGCGAGGGCACGCCCCACTTTTTGGCCATGCCAAATAGCTCTTTGCGCACGTCTCGGGCCTCGCGCCCAGACACATTCACCTTCTCGTCGGCGGGCAGGTCGCTCAGCCGCTCGGGGTGCACATCGCAAACGACCACCTTGGCGCCGAGGGCTTTGGCGATCTGCGTGACATAGCCGCCAACGCCACCGCCACCAACGACGAACGCGACGTCGCCTTCGCGAACATCCGCACGCACCACAGCTTGGTACGCCGTCGACACAGCATCCGCCACCACGGAAAGTGCATCGATGTTCACGTTCTTCGGCGCGTCCTCCAGAGAAACGATCGACCGCGCTGGCACCGCCACATGGCGCGCAAAGCCGCCGTGAATGTCGTTGCCGGGCATCTTCTGACCCGGGCACGCATTGCCCCGGCCTGCTCGACAGAACTCGCACTCGCCACAAGGCATCACCGCGGGAACGAGTACGCGCTTGCCGACCCAATCCTTCACCGCGTCTCCGGCTTCCACGACCGTGCCGACGATCTCGTGACCGAGCACGAGGGGCAGCGCATGCTGCGGGGCGACTGCTCCGCGCGCGAATCCGAGATCCGTGTGACACAAACCGCAGGCCGTCACCTCGACGACGGCGTCGGTCGCGCTCGGCGAGTCGAGTTCGAACTCTCGCTTCGCAAGCGGCGCGGTGGTCTGCTCCAAGAAAAACGCCTCGCTCTTGATCCCCATCTGCCCTCCTGGATCGCGGCCCCGGGTGGCCGTACGAACGATCGTTCACTCCCACATCGAGACTGCGCGCGCCTTGATGGGCGTCAAGTTGACGCGCCGCAGCGGAGCGATTTTCGAAACGCCAACGCCAGAATCAGGGTCCCCACGAGCGGCCGGCGCAACGGCATTTCGGACTACGAAGAAGCGATGCGTCGAAGCGCATCAATGTCGGCGATGCTGACGTTACGCCCAGGACCAAGAGCGTTTTCTTCACGCAGTTTGGCCATGGCGCGAGACAGCGTCTCAGGACGCATGCTCAAAACGCGAGCGATCACACGCTGTTGTAGATCGAGAGGCTCATCCGGCGTGCCGGCGTCGTAGCTGGCGACTAGGAAACGCGCGATGCGCTGCACCGCCGTCCCTTCCAGGGCCTGCCGATCTGCGATGCGGCGGGCAGCTTCTCTCAAGGTCAGATCGAGGACCGCGCCCATGGGGGTCTGCAAACTGCCGGTCCAGCTGCGAAACTGTCCGGCATCGATGGCACACAGGACCACGTCAGTCAGCGTCCATACTTGGTACGGAACCGGATCCCCGAGCAGGACCTCCAGCCCTAGTAGCGTTTCCGGACCGCGTACCGCGCAGGACGAGTCCGCTCCGGATTCCGTAACGGAGCCCAAGGCGACGCGGCCCCTTCTCAGGTACCAAACCACATCCGGTTTTTCACCCTCCGCTAGAAGGACGGTGCCTGGTGGCCGCCGTGTCTCATGAAACGGGCACTCCTCGGGAATCGACGCTGCCCCCAGCTTGCACGTCTGACACCGCCACGGCATTCCGGCTTTATCCACGCTCCACCTCGGCTGCTACCCTAAGCCACTGCCCGTGAAGCGTCGACTCACGACATGAAAAGGATCATGTCTCTGGCTGAGATTCGTCGTCTTCAGGCAGGGCGATGCGAAACACGCCGCTCTCGATTTGGCGGCGGACGGACGCCGGAGCCAGCCCAGCCTCGGCCTCGGCATTCAGAAGGCCCGCCAGCATGATTGCTAAGGCCTCCACAGGTTCCGGCTCGCGCATCGCGACTCAATATACGGACGTTTGAGCAGGTTCTTCCTTCCGAAGCCTCTTTTTGCTCGCGGTTGGGGGCCGCTAAATCGCCAAAACGACTGGGTTTTTCTAGGCGGCCGGAGGATCGGGCGCTGTCATGCGGCTGTCGATGCCTAGAGCTGCGCCGCTTATCCGGGCTCGCCGGGCCAAAACAACGCTCCAGACCAGCCCGATCAGCCACAGGAAGAAGATGCTCCCGCCCATGACCCGCACCGCCGCCCAGGCGAGCTGCAGTTGGGCCGCTGCATATTGGAAAGTGTAGCCGAGGATGATCTTGCCGAAGCAGACGAAGATCCCGAGGTTGTAGGCCGCCAGCGCTCGGCGCTGCCAGTGGTCGAAGCGCTCCTCGGATAGCTCCGGAGGGCGATAGGTGCGCCGGATCTCCATCTTGCGAATGGACCACAGGATCCCGAAGATCATCGCGACGACGTCGAAGAGCATCAGAACGCTCCGAGGGCCCGAGGCTCGCCAATAGTCTGCTCCACCCGACTCGAACCCGTCACTTTGGTCTGCCCATCGGTCCCCAACCGGACGTGGTGCAATACGCCGCGCTCCGCGTCGGTCACGAAGCAGCGCTCGCACTGAGCGTAGCAACGCACATCGAGCACCACGGCCACGCGCCTGTCCGAGCGCAGCAGCTCCGTCGCCGGGCCTCCAGCAACGGGCAAGCTCAGCACGCGGTCCGGCCGCGATGCCTGACCAGATATGTCCTCTCTGCCGAGGGTGGTTACGATGAGCTGCTCAGCCGACATAAACCCAATCCCATAACCAAAAGGCGCATTGGAAGTGTTCAGCGCCTCGAAGCGCCGGACTTCCTTCATAGCCACCGGGTCCACGAGCACGACTGCGCTCGAGTCCAGCCTGGGATCGTCGCCACCTGCGAATTCCCCCGCGCAACTGAGAGCCAACAACGCGTCGCCCGGTGCGAGCGCCATCGCGATGCAACCATGCGCGCCGTCGAGCACGAGCACCCGCTCGATGCTGTCCGTCTTCGGGTCGATGGCGATCAGACGCGACGGCGCCTCAGCGTCATAGCTCTTGGTGTAGCCCTGAGAGAGCACGAGCACTCGACCACCGACCTCGAGCATTCGACTGGGGCGCACGAAGAACTCAGGCGCCTCACCGCTCATAGCCGACGCGAGATCGAGCCGCGTTTCGATCTTCGAGTGGTCCGCGGCCAAGACGACGATGTCGTCGCCGGCATCGAAGGGCTCCTTGCCTGCGCTCGAGTTGGGCTCGAAGCGGCTGACGTAGGCGCGGCCGTCTTCGAGACGCAGATAGTCTTTGGGGTTGGCCGCGAAGCCCGTCTTGACGGACAGCTGGCCGCGAACCTGACCATCCGCAACGCCGACCCAGGTGAGCACCGACGCCGGATAGCGATCGATGACGACGATCTCGTCGCCGCTGGCGCTCGTAGAAGGCAAGGCCACGTCGCCGGATAGCGGCGCCGAGAGCCCCGCGGCGGTGGTTCCAGACGACAGAAAGGACTCTGAGAGCACCTTGCCGTCCAGGTCCACCAGAGACACGTTGGTCGATTGATAGTCCGAAGACACCACGACACTGCCACGCCCGCAGGCACCCGGGGGCAGCGTGGTGCCGCCCGTGTTTTCGGCCGGTTCGGGCGCGCCGCAGCCCAGGCTGCACAGCCCGAGCAGGCCGAGCCACGTCCTGGCTTTTGCCCGCGTGCCCATCGCCGCGGCAGCGAAGCACAGGCAAGGGCGCTCCACAAGTTGCTCCGAAGCGTTGCACCCGAAACGCTGAACCGCGAAGATCTCCGGCATTGATGGGACCACTTCGCGCCGTGAGTTGGGGCGAGTTGCTCTGGGATCGCTTCCCAGATGGCGACCGACTGGGAGGTGCGGCAGCCAATGTCGCCCATCACGCCCGCGCCCTCGGCGCCCAGGCCAGCCTGGTCAGCTGCGTGGGCCGCGACGAACGGGGGACTCGCGCCCTCGAGCAGATGCGCGCCCGGGGCGTCGACGTGTCCTGCGTCCGCATCGATGACTCGGCGCCCACCGGCAGCGTGCAGGTCCGAATCGTCGGGGATCAACCGAGCTTTCGCATGAGCCAAGTTGCGGCCTGGGATCGCATCGCGCTGACGCCGGCCACCGAGGCGGTCATCGCCGACGCCGACGTCCTGTTCTACGGCACCTTGGCCCAGCGCACTCCCCTCGCCCTGGGCGCACTCTCGCAGGTCCTCCAAGCACCTGGCCCCCTACGGGTCTGCGACGTGAACCTGCGCCCGCCTCACCTGACGCGATCTGCCGTGGAGCGGTGCATCCTTGCGGCGCAGGTCGTGAAGATGAACGAGCAGGAGCGCGAGGACCTCGCAGTGCTGCTGCAGTGCCGGGACGTGATCTCCCGGCTCTTCGAAGCCGGGCAAGCTCGGGTTGTCGCGGTGACCCGGGGCGCCGAGGGCGCCGAGCTCTATCTGCCGACCCAGCGACTATTCGACGCGGGCGTCGCGGCTACAGCAGGAGGCGACGCCGTCGGCGCGGGAGACGCATTCACGGCGGTGCTCGGCCTGGGTCTGGCGCGAGGCCTGGAGCCGCTAGCCGTGCTCGAGCGTGCGAATCGCTACGCCGCCTGGGTAGCGTCGCATCCGGGCGCGATGCCCGAAGCGCCCGACTTCGCCAAAGAACTGTTCGCTTCGACTCCAGTTGGTGGGCAACCCTAGAAACTCATTGCAGTCGGGATGGACTGCCGCTTCCCGGAGTAAAGCGGAATGACGGACGGCAAGATCTGCTCTTGCTTCCCGGGAATCCACCGCCGCCGCCGGCGCTTTCGGAGTGCCCCGCGAAAAAGAACTGAGCTCGGCGCTCAGCGAACCTTGACGTCGCGGCCCACCGCGTGGTCAAGCTGGACCCGAGCCACCCGCAGGGCGACGTAGGCGTCAATCCAGGATAGGCGCGCACGCAGCAGCGCGACCTCGGCGTCAAAGACCTCGAGGGACGTCGCGCGGCCAAAGCGGTACAGCTTGCTGCGCGCCTTGTAGGACGCCTCGGCGGCCACCAGGCCGCGCTTGGTCGCCTCCACGGAGGCGCGCGCTTCGGTCAGGGCCGAGCGGGCTTGGGTGACCTCGAGTCGCACCGCGTCCTCGAGGGACTTCTTCTGATAGCGCACCTGCTCCCGCTGGGCGTCGAGGCCTCGAGCCTGTGCCGGTGCAATGCCCAGGTCGTTGGGCGTCCAGATCACTTGCACGCCAATGTCCCAGGTCGACCGCCACTTCTTTTCCTGAGGGAAGACCCGGGCGTTGGGGTTGGCGTAGTTGAAGTTGCCGAAGGCTTCGAGTCGCGGGACCTGCGTGGAGCGTATGACCGAGCTCTGCTTCTCGAGAGACCGAGAGGTTTGCTCTAGAGCACGTAGCTCCAAGCGTTTTCGGATCGCCTCACGGACGAGGCTCTCGACGCTGCCACGCTCGTCGTCACCGGGGCGCAGGGCGAGTACTTGCTCGCCGATTTCGAACCGAGGCGTGCGCTGGTCGTGCATGGCCACTCGAATGCGGGCTTCCGCTACTCGCACCAGGCTCTTGGCGCGAGTTTCGAGCAGCCGCGCGTTGGCCAGACCGGCCTCCGCGCGCAACACATCTGCATCGGATGCGCGCCCGGCGGTTTGGGATAGCTTCACAGCGTCCAACTGAGCCTTGGCCTGAGCCGCGGACTCGTTAGCGACGACTTCGGACAGGCGCGCGCGGACCCAATCGTAGTAAGCGACTTTTGCGTTGGCCGCCGCCTGGAGCTTGGTGGCCTGGACCCCGAGCTCTGCCGCGCGGCGCGATGTCTTTGCAGCGGTGTGGGCCTTGGACGTGGACAGCACGTAGTCCGAGATCGGCACCGTCAGGTTGGCGTTCAAGAGCCATTGGTCGAGCACCTGCGGAAACGAGAAGGCCGATGCGGGTATGCCGATCAACGGCGCGCCCGGGGGCAAGGGTCCCGGCGGCGCGGTCGTGCCCACCAGGCTTCCTTGGTCCGGCCCCACGGAGGAATCATCGACTCGGGACAGTCGAGTGTAGCGCCCGGTCAAAGTCAGCCTGGGCACGAAAGCCATCACTGCGCGATCGACGTCGGCTTCCGCCGCGCGCACCTCTTGGAGCTTCGCCTTGACATCGAAACTGGTGGCAGCCGCACGCCGCCCGACCTGGTCGGCGGTGAGCCCCCCGCCGCGCCCCAACACTTTCTGAAGCCGCTCGGCGATCGTCTTGAGGCTCTGCTCCTCGGGGGGGAGTTCCTGCGCCTCGGGTCGTCCCAGGGGGTCCGCCTCGGGGTCCGTCTCCGGGACCGCGGGCTGAGCCAATGCAGTGAAGCTCACGGATGTTGCGAGCAGCAACCCTCTCAGCACGAGAGCGGAGCGCGCTCCCCACAGGTGCGCGGGGCCGCGGGAGTCACTAGCTGAAGTGTCACCGCTGTCCAAAAGCGTCATGTTCGCGTTTCCTTTCATTCAGCGTCGGCGCCGCGAGGCGCGCCCGAGCGGGACGCGCGAAGGCGTTGCCGAAACTCGGCGATGGATGTGTGCGCGCCATCCACCAGACTGTAGAGCGTGGGCACGATCACCAAGGTCAACACCGTGGCGAAGGCGAGCCCGAAGATCACGGCTACCGCCATCGGCCCCCACCAGGCGCCGGTTTGGCTACCGAGGTACATCTTCTGCTCCTGAAAATCGATGGTCAGCCCAATCGCCATCGGCACGAGCCCCAAGATGGTCGTGATCGCCGTCAGCAGCACGGGACGGAAGCGTGTCATCCCGGCTTCCACCACTGCGTCGCGAGTGCTCATGCCTTCCCGTTTGAGCTGCTCCACGTAGTCGAGCAGCACGATCGCATTGTTGACCACCACGCCGGCGAGGGAGATCACGCCGACTCCCGTCATGATCACGCCGAAGGAAGTACCCGTGATGACGAGCCCCCAAAGCACGCCGACGAGGCTGAGCACCACTGAGGCCACGATGATCAGCGGCAGATCGTAGCGGTTGAACTGACTGACCAAGACCAGCGCGATCAAGAAAATCGCGATCATGAAGGCGTTGCTCAAGAACGCTTCCGACTCCTTTTGCTCGTCGTTGGCGCCGCCAAGTCGCAGGGCGTAGCCTTCCGGCATCTTCGCGGCGGCAATGTACTTGCTGACCTCGCCACGCACGGCGTTTTCGTTGAAGCCCTCGGCGATTTGGGCCTGAATCGTGACTACGGGCTTCTGGGCCAAGTGACGCACGGAGCCACTGCCGCCAGCCAACTTGTAGTCCGCCACAGCTGACAGCGGCACGGCGAAGGTATCCGGGCTGGTGTCGATGCGCCCTGGAATGCGTAGCCGCAGAATTGAGGAGATGTTGTCTCGGAAGCGTGGCGCTATTTCCACGGTGATGTCGTACTCGTCCTCGCCGTCTCGGAACGTGCTGGCCTTGGTACCGGTCAACGCCGTGCGAACGGTCATGGCGACGGCCTGAGTGCTAGCGCCGACTCGCTTGGCCGCACCCCGGTCCACCTGCAAGCGCAGCTCGGGTCTCCCCACGCGATAGTCGTCAGACACGTCGGTCACTCCGGGAATTTCGGCGAGCTCCCGGCGAACCCGAGTCGCAATCCGCCCGGCTTCGTGAAAGTTCTTGCCGGAGACCTCGACGGCGATGGCCGCACCAACCGGCGGGCCCATCCGCTCCTTGTCGACGTTGATTTCTGCGCCGGGGATGAGGGCGACCGCGTCTCGAAGTCGATCGATGGTGCGGCGCGGATCTTCGATCCGCGCCGTGTCTCCCTCGTGCAGCTTCGTCGCGTGGGGCAGGAAGTCAGCTGTAATTCGGGCTTGGTTGGCGGCGTTGGAAGAGGAGAAGTCCGATGCGGCGACGCCCACTTCGGACACGAAGACGTCGACGTTCTTTTCTGCCGCCAGGATGTCTTCTACGCGCCGGACCAGGGCATCCGTGGCTTCGACATCCGTGCCCTCGGGTGCGCGAAGGGTGATGGTGGCGCGGTCGGGCTCGACGTCCGGAAAGAACTCGGTGCCGTGGTTGAGCTCCCTGTAGGCCATGAAGCTACCGATCAGGACCAACAGCGTCAGCGCAGCAGTCACCAGGCGGTGGTCCAGGGACCAGACCAAGAAGCGTCGGTAGACCCGCATCACGGGGTGCTGGTGCAACTTGTCGGCGGTCTTGCCGCGCTTCTTCATGAGTCGCGAGGTCAATACCGGAAGGATCCCTACGGCGACCACGAGGGAGCTGACCAGGACGATCACCACCGTGAAGGGCAGGTACACCATGAACTCACCCATGATGCCGGTCCAAAACATTAGCGGAACGAACGCAGCGACTGTGGTCAGCGTCGACGCAGTCACTGCCGTGGCGACCTCCTTCCCGCCGTCGACCGAAGCCTGCTCCAAGGTCTTTCCCTGCTCCAAGTGTCGGTAGATGTTCTCCACCAACACAATGGCGTTATCCACGAGCATTCCCAGAACGAGGATCAGCGAAAAGAGCACGACGATGTTCAGCGTCGTGTCGAGCATCTTCAGCACGATCATCCCAAGGAGCATGCTGAGCGGAATCGCTATGGCGACGAATAGACTATTGCGGATGCCCAGGAAGAACATCACCACCCCGACGACCAGAATCAGCGCGGCGATGATGTTGTTCTCGAGTTCGCTCACCATGTCTTTGACGAAGCGAGATTGGTCCCCCAGAACTCGATACCCCGTGCCTTCCGGCCAGCCCTTCGCGTGACGTTCGGTGACCTCTTTGGCCGCGGACGCGACTTCCAGGATGTTGGCTCCCGTGCGCTTGGTCAGAGCCAGGGAGATGGCGGGATCGCGATTCATGCGCGAGTAGGTCTGTTGGTCGGCGAACCCGTCGACGACCGTAGCCACATCGCGAATGAACACGGGCCGGTCACCCACGCGTTTGATGGCGACGCCCTCGAGTTCGCGTGGCTGATCGATTTCGCCCGGAACTCGAACCAAGAAACTAGAACCGTCCGCACGTACGTCCCCGCCAGGAATGTTCACGTTTTCGCTGGATACGGCGCCGATGACGTCGTTCAAGGAAAGCGAGTAGTGGTCGAGGCGGACGGGATCGACTTGAACGCGGATCTGGCGTGTCCGCCCTCCGGATAGGGTGACGTCCAACACGCCCGGCAGGCGTTTGAGCTCGTCCTGCAAGTCCTCGCCGTAGCGTTTGAGGCGCACATCGTCGATCGGACCCCCGAGGGTGAAGATCATGATGGGCATGTCGCTGAAGGAGATCTCGCGAACGTCGGTGTCCTCGGCATCCTCGGGCAGCTCCGAGGTGGCGCGACTGACGCGATCGCGAACCCGCTGCAGCACGTCTTCGATCACGACCTCGGGTTCGAACTCGAGGGAGATCATGCTGACACCCTCGGCGGAGGTGCTGCGCATCTCCTTCAGGTCCTTCAAACCCGTGAGCTCGTTTTCGAGCGGTACCGTGACGAGCGTCTCGATGTCTTCAGGGGAAACGCCAACGTAGGGCGTCGTCACCATGACGAAGGGGATCGAAACGTCCGGATTCGCCTCCCGGGGCATGCGTGCGTAGGTGAGGGCGCCGAAGATCAGCACGCACACCATGGCCAACAGAACGCTGGCTCGGTGGCGCACGAGAAAGGCAATCACGAGCGCCTCACTGAAACTCCACGCGACCCTCGCGACAGCACCTGCCGCGCCGGTTGATGATCAGGCGGTCCCCATCCACCAGTTCGCGATGCCCCGTGATGACGATGACATCACCCTTGGTCAGACCCTTGCTGACAACGACCCGATCCCGCATGACCTGCCCCAGGCTGAGCGGGCGCCAGCGCGCGACATTGCCACGCACCAGGAACACGCCGACATCCTTGCGACGCGTGACGAGCCAGTCTTGATTGATGACGATCTGATCCGCCTTCGACTTGGTGTCGATGTGTACCGAAGCGATCATTCCCGGCAAGAACTTGCCATCAGGGTTGTCCAGCTCCACCTCGACTTGGAATGCGCGCGTGCGCAGATCCGCAGCCCGCTTGATCCGGGTGACTTGCCCATTGGCGGTTTCGCCTCGCGCCGCAAACTTGACCAACGCTGGCATCTCTTCTTTCAGCGCCACCACATCCCGATCCGAAACCGCAACGCTGACTTTGACGGGATCGAGTTTCACGACGCGCACCAAGGGCACGCCCGGCGCCGCCACTTCTCCCACTTCGATGTCTACGTCGACCACCGTGCCAGTGAATGGAGACTTGATGACCGCGCGGCTGGCAGAGACCCGCGCCGTGGACACAGCTGCCTCGGCGGCACGCAGACGCGTTTCAGCAGCTTCGACTTCTGCCTTGGGGATGGTAGTGCCCAGCGCCTTGGCACGGGCAAGTTCGCGCTTCGCAGCTTTGTATTCGACTTTGGCTTGGGAGGCCCGGGCGCGATGGGTGGCGCTATCGACCCAAACCAGCGCTTGGCCCTTCTTGACTTTCTGACCTGTCTTGACCTTCACGCGCTCGACGTGCCCACCCAAACTCGCCGCTAGCAATGCATCCCGCGCCGCTTCGACCTCTCCCGGCAGCTCCAGCACCAGGCTCTCCTTGGTAGGCAAGAGCTCGGCTACCTCGACGCGAACCTTGGGGCCCGTCTTCGGCGAAGCCGATCCCGCGGGCTGTGCCGACGCTCCCGCCTCGGGCTGAGCCTTGCCCTTGGAGCAGCTAGCCAGAGCCAGAGCGGCGACGGCAACGCACCCAGCGCGGAGAAGAGATTGGGGCGAAAGCATCAGAGCCGCGCTCGCCACGAAGGGGTCCCGACGAACCCGCGCAGCGGTGCGCTCGCCGAACCGCGCTGCGTTGCTGAGGACATTCGCTGAGCCATGAGGAAATCCCCCTCAAGGTCGAGAAACACGCTTATCTGTGGGGACTCTCCATTATCAAACACAAGGGCTCGGCGCCACCTACATGACGGACCTCATCGTCCAGATTCGAATACTGGGCGTCCACCGCGCCGGCCACGGCGTGAAGTCCGTACACAGTGTCGCAAGCCCGCGGTTCACGCGGGTGCTGCACTGCTCGGCGCGACACCTCTGCCGAGGCGGCTTTCTGCGGTGCTTGCGACTCGGGTCACCGCTGGCATCGATGGTGCAGTGGGGCTCGCGGCGTTCGGGCACGTTGCCCGAGCCCGGCTTTCACCTCGGGCCCGGGTGCGACATCTGGGTTCGTCCTCTCGAGGAGCGTCAATGTGAACCAACGTGCCAATGGTCATTTTTTCGCTACAGCGCGGCAGCCTCAACTCAGCGCAGTCGCTCTCGGCTTCGTCGTCCTGCTCGGATCCGGCTGCGGGACCGTGCTCAGTGGAGCGTCCTATACGGGAACCCGCTACCCCAAAGTCGTGTCTGCGGATCAGGTCAGAGAGACGAGCGTCCTGCCGAAAGGTCACGAGGTCATCGGCGAAGTCAACGCTTCCTGCAGCAACTCGAGCGGCGACGTGGAGTGGTACGACATCTTGCTGAGCGACGTGCTGTGTTCGGAGAGAAAACTCGTTAGCTCGATGCGCGGAAAGGTCGCCGACGTGGGTGGGACGACGCTGGTCGGCCGCAGCTGCGACACGGATACCAGCACGGATACACGCACGAAGGAAAAGGACGGCAAGAAGAAGGAAGTCACCGTGGAGACCACGCGCATCGCTTGCGAAGGCGAGGTCGCGCGTCCGATCCCCAACCAGAGCGAACCGACCAACACTGCGTCGCCCAAGCGCACGTCACCTGCCTCGGAAGGCAAAGAGACCGACGTCGATGAGCCAGACACCGACGAGTCGACAGTCGCCTGGCGCATCCGGGTGCGGGTCACCCACGCCAAGGACGCCAGTCGACGTGAGCCACGCGCGGCGGACCGCGTGGAGGCCGTGGGCGAGCCACCCGAGGGCGCTGAAAGGATTGGAGACATCGTTGCTCGCTGCGAAGCGGGCTGCTCGCGAGCTGCGGTGTACAACGGAGTTCGTGAGGCAGGCGCGCGCCTGGGCGCGACCGCCGTCGCGCTGATTCGTTGCGTGGAAGAAGGTGAAGGTTGGACGTGTACCGGAACAGCCTTCGCACCAAAAATCACCCGCATGAGTCCTTGAGTGTCGCGGCATCTGCAAACGGTTCAGGCCGTACCAGCAAAGACAAGCGGCGGCCCCGTGGCCCCGCCGGGCCGCAGCGAGGTTTCGGGTTCCGCGCCTACTTTTCGAAGCAGTACAGCCGCGCCGAGCCCGAACAGCTCTCGATGCTGTCATCCGTCCACTTGCTCGTCACAGCTGACGAACCCCCAACGACCCCGAAGGTGGCCGTCGTAGACCATGCCGCGCAATGTTGGCCGTTCAGTTTCTTTCCAAACTTGTCGGTTCCCGTCCACACCTTTGCGCCGGCTACCAACTTGCCGCTCTCGTCCTGGTTGATTGCCGCGCTCGGTGCGCTTCCACCGGTTATCTGACCCACGCCGGCAAAGACCATCGTGCCATCAACTCGATGCCAACCGCCAGTCACGCCCGTCAGCCCGGACACCGCATCGGACAGCCCCGTCGAAAGCCACGCGTGCCAGATCTTGCCGGCGGTCTTCGCAGCAGCGTCGGCAAGCTGCTTGCATTCAGTCGCGCCAATCTTGGCGGCGTCCCCGGCCGAGGCGAAGTTCGCCGGATAAGTCTTCGACGTTACAAAGACAAACTTCCCGGTGCCGGCATCCGATGGCACGCCGCCGGTTCCTCCCGTGGCGCCACCAGAACCGCCGCTCGCACCCCCAGTGCCACCACTGGCACCGCCACTTCCACCCGAGGCGCCACCGCTGCCGGAAGCGCCGCCGCTACCACTCGCACCTGCACTCCCGCCGGTTGCGCTGTCTGATCCGGCATCTGACGCGCCGCCTGCCCCACCGGACCCCGACGCACCCGCGGAACCGCCGGTGCCACCAGTTGCTCCGATACCACCCGTCGCGCCCACACCGCCGGTCGCGCCCACACCGCCTGTCGATGTCCCACCGGTCCCGAAGTTGCCGAAGCCCCCCGTCGACGCATCAGAAAAACCTCCTCCGGATCCGCCGCTCGAGGGTGACGAGTCGTCATCGCTGGAACACGCTGTCGAAGCGCTCGCCACTGCCAATGCCAGGAGTGAAACGGTCTGATGAAGCTTCATGGCCCGCATGGTGCGTCAAGCCTTGGCAACTCGCAACGGGGGTGTTCCCAGCCGCCATGGCTGGAAGCCGGCGTCTCACCGGACGCGACCGCTGGTGTCGCGCCTACGGCTCCAGCGCGTCCCGAGCCGCCGCACCCTCGCACTCCGATGCCGGCGATTGCCAGTGAATTCCTTGGTATGTGGTTTGCTTCACCGGTAAGCATGCGACGAAAGATGCCCGGCATGGGCCCGAGGATGAGGTTGGGCTGGTTGCTCGCTGTCGTCCCGCTAGCTTGCGCCTGTTCGGGTTCTGATTCGAACGACGCGGCGAGCGGTGGCGCGGCCGGTTCGGGCAACGCGTCATCCGGTGGTACGGCCGGCGGTGGAGGAAGTGCGGCGAGCGGTGGCGCAGGCGGTTCTGGCAACTCCGGAGCGACGAGTGGAAGCGGCGGCTCCGGTGGCTCGGCGGGCGCCGGAGGCGGCCAGTGTACCTTCAACGATTTCAGCGCCGTCGACAACTTCGCCAACTACAACGCCTATCTCAACAAGACCCAGGCAGAGATCAACGCTTCGGCTACAGGCCCCTACAAGGGCGTTCACAACCCCGACTTCACCGACGTCGTTTCTCAACCCGACAACGGCGCGGGTCCCGGTGGCCAGGGCCAGTTTCGAATTGGCTGCGTCTACTCGCACTTCGGCTACGAAGATCCGATCATCAAGCCCAATGCACCGTGCAAGTCCCACTTGCACATGTTCTGGGGGAACACCAAGGCCAGTGCCCATTCGGTGTTCAACAATCCGTCGCGGCCCACGGATCCCAACGACATCATGGAAAGCGGCGGTGGCAGCTGTCAGGGCGGCGCGCTCAACCGCTCACTGTATTGGATGCCGGCGATGTATGACGGGCCTTTGGGGAACCGCAACCTCGCCATTCCCCACACCATCACGCTCTACTACAAGTCACACCGACCCTGGGAAGTACAGCCCCTGCCCGCGGGCATCCAGCTGCTGCTCGGAAACGTCAACGCCGGCGGCACCGTGAATAAATCCTTCACGCCCTCGGATAGTCTGCATTGGGGTTGTTACGAACCCAGCGCTGGTCAGACCGTGACCAAGTCGCCGACCATTCCGGGCACCGGGGGAACGCCAGCTTGCCCATCGGGACAGGACATCCAAGCCACCATCCAGTTTCCCCAATGCCTAGCGACGGATGATGGCAAGGCGACGGGCAACCCTGTGCTGACTCATCAAGACTTTCTCAGTCACACCAAGCGGGTGAACAACAACGATCCCTGCCCCGCATCGCACCCGTACCGGGTGCCGCAGATCTCCTACTTGATTCGTTGGAAGAACCCAGGCGCGAGCGTCTCTACCTGGCGCCTATCCTGCGACGACGGCTTCGAGAGCGCGTCGCCCCCGACCCCAGGCGGCTGCCTCCACGGGGATTGGCTGGGCGGATGGAACGAATTCGCGATTCAAACCTGGATCGACGGCTGCTTCGACCCCGACACGAACCCAGCGGGCGGACTGTTCACTAACCAAGGCGTCAACAACTTCGGTGGCCCCCGCAACTGCTCCATCGGCCAGCTCGGTCACAACAAGCACTATCTGGACAACGGCAAGGCGATCAGCTTCGACCGCGTGTCCAAGCTAAATGACTACACCGGGCCAAAGCTCGTGCCAGATCCATGCCCGAGCTGCAGCCCACTTCCCTGAGGGGCCTCGTCGCGCCTCGACTACGGGCACTGGGCTCTCAACCCGCCACCACGTCCGAGCCCCGGCGACTCTTTGGCGGGCGCAGTCCGAGGATCATGCTCGGCCTTCCTCCATGGCCAACCTGGACAGTCTCTGCCACGCGTTTGGCAAAATAGTAGATGCGCTTGATTCGCTCCACCATCTCCATTTCCCTCGTATAGGCTGCAAGCCGGTTCGGCTCATCCGCCACAAGCCTCTGCGCGCCGTGGATCGCGGCCTCGTCCGCCAGCCGATTGACCTCGGTGTGCATGTCGATGACAGCGAACGCGGCGCTCTGGTCCTCGGAAGCCGCAGCCTCCACGGCCGCTTCGACGGCCCGCTGAACGTAGCTGTGGAACGTCGTGATGACTTTCTCCGTCGTTGGCGACACTGGGACAGCTTCTTCCACCCGGTCTAGGGCGAGATTCACCAGGTCTGTTTCCACGACGTCGCCGATGGCCTCGAAGGAGTTGGCTATCTTCATCAGCTCCACGAACTCGGCGGCTTGTGACCGGGTCAAGTTGTCGACGCCGACGCGTCGCAGGTACTCGATGATCGCAGCGTGCAGGTCGTCCAATTCGCTGTCTAGAGACGCCACGGCGCGTACTTCTTCCGACGAACCCGTCAGCGCCACGGGCATGATCGCGCTGACGATGCCATGCGCGCGCCTCCCGAGTCGTCCGATTTCCATTCGCGCGCGAGTCAGGGCAAGGGAGGGCGTCGTGAGTAGGGAGTCGTCAAGATACTTGGGCCGCAGCGGCTCAGCCTCCTCCAGGGGGCGATCGGCAACCAGGCGTTCAGCCAGCCGGGCAATTTGACCGGTGAAGCTTATGAACAGCACTGTGTTGACTACGTTGAAAATGGTGTGGGCATTGGCGATCTGACGAGGCGCGGCTGCTGCAGCCTGTTCGGCGGCGGTGGCGCCCGCGCCCACCGGCGAGAGCCACCTGACGAGCTGGGCAAGATCAGCAATGAAGAAGTACCAAATCAGCACGCCCACCACGTTGAACAGCACATGGACCACCGCGGCGCGAACGGCTTCCCGGGGTTTGCCGATCACCGCCAGCCCGGCTGTTGCGCAAGTGCCAATGTTGGCGCCGAAGGCAATGGAGATGGCAGCCTCGAGAGAGATCAGGCCCTGCCCGGCCATCACGATGACGATGCCAGTTGTAGCCGCCGAGGACTGGATGATCGCGGTAAACGCCGCACCGACGACGATCGCGAGCGCGTGCGTGTCCATGGCAACCATCAGATCCAGGAAGGGCTGATAGCTGCGCAGTGGACGCATGGCGTCGCTCATCACGCTCATGCCGTAGAAAACGAGGCCGAGACCGAGCACGGACGCGCCGTATTGCTTGGTCTTGTCGCCTTTCGCCAGGAACCACACCAGGAACCCGACCGTCACCATGGGCAGCGCGATCTTGCCCACCTTGAAGGCCAGGATTTGCGCAGTCATCGTGCTGCCGATGTTCGCGCCCATGATCACGCCCACGCATTGCGCCATCGACATGAGTCCCGCCGAGACGAAGCCGACCATGATCACGGTCGTGACCGATGAAGAGTTGACGATTGCGGTCACCACGGCGCCGGTGGCAGCGCCGGCGAAACGGTTTGCCGTCAGCTTGCCCAGGATGCTCTTCATGCGGTCGCCCGCCACGACCTTGAGCGCGCGGGTGAGCCTGTCCATGCCGAACAAGAACAGCGCGAGCCCCCCGAAGAGCCCAGTCCACAGGTCGTAGTGGTTGAGCACCGACGTCAGTCTTCCTCGGGAACCTTCACGATCGTGACTGGAAGCTTGGACATGCGAAGAACCTGCTCCGCTTTGGAACCGATCAACAGACGCTTGAGACCCGTGCGCCCCTGACTGCCCATGATGATTTGCGACGCCCGAGACTTCTTGGCAACCTCCAAGATGCGGGTGACCGGAAGCCCAACCACGAGCTGCGATTCGAGCTGCTTATAGTACTTCTTGTCCCCAACCTCTTTGCCGCAGTCCTTGAGAAACCGCTTCATCATCTTCTCGGCGACGTCCTCCATCGGCTTCATCAGGTCCGAATTGTCCTGATTGTAGTAGCCGGGAGCATTTGCCAGGTCGTGCACGACGTGCAGCACGATCACCCGCGCACCAATGGGCTTGGCTTGGTCGCACGCCCACTGGAGTGCAGCCTGTGAATGCTTGGAGAAATCCACCGGAACCAGAATGGGGCCGGCGGAGTTGTTGTTGTTTGCGGCTTGCTTGCTCATGGCGGAAGCGCAGGAGAATCGAACTCCCCGGAGCCTGGCGTTCACCAAACCCCCATCGGTTTTGAAGACCGAGGGCCGCACCAGCGTACCAAGCGCTTCCACGGGCAGACCTAATGCAGGGTTCGGCGCGAGGCAATCACGCGCCCAAAAGGCCCGGCGCCACCCCTGGGCCTGGCTCGGGAGTAGTGGCCTAGCGCCGTGCTGCGCTCGACCCCAAACCCAATTCAGCCATGATTGACGGGCGTCGATCCATCCAGCGACAGCGTGCGGCGACTACGCCCGCCGCTTTTGGCAACACCTTCGCTCAAGGCAGCGACCATGCGCTGCGCTGTGCGTCGTAGACGGCTTTCGGTAGCTGTACGAGAACGGGCTGCTTTTTGGGATCGAGCCAGCCGAAGACTTCTTTCATCTTTGGCTCTTCACCAGCGGTGCAACCGACTGTCGAGCTCTTCGGACCGCTCCACAGATGCAAAAAGATGCAAGAACCCGCCCCAGCCTCGGTCGGAGCGGTGTTGTGGTTGACGAACACGCCCCAACGATAGAGCGCGTCGCTGCGCTTCATCGTCTCTGAGCTATTCCAGTCCACACTCGTGACGCCGCTCTTGGTCACGAGAGTGTTGTAATGACTAGACGCTGGATCATCGACGCATTCGAGATCCGCCGTGGCATGCACATAAGGCATCGATACCCAGCTGGCTTGGTCCGGCGGCGCGTAGCCGAAGACCGACGCCAAGGAGAAGATCCCGGCCGGCGCCCGACCGTCACCTTCTTGCTTCTGTGGCCCACCATCACTGGGAGCAGCGACCAAGCCTTTGCCCCAACCCAGGCCGCTCTTGCCCACGACCACGGGAACGGGATCGCCAATGGGCGCCCAGTCGCCTCCGGAGGTTTCGTAGCGTTGAAGCGTCGCCGGCACACCGGTCCAGCTTTCGGTGATCACCGTCAGCATTTGGGTGGGCGGCGGGTTCACGGGCCACGCGCTGCTCCCAGAATCGGCGGCTTTGCCGGCGCTGCCCGCGCTGCCTCCGGCGCCACCGGTCGTGGCCCCTCCGCCGGTTCCGCCGCCAGCACCGGCCGCCGACGCTTGTTTGGGGCTGTTGGTCGCGCAGCCACCGAGCGCCGCGGCTCCAACGAGCGCGCCAAGGCTCAGTGCCCAGCGGCCAGAGGGGGCGAGCTCCAAGAGCTTCCCGAAGTGGACTGCCCGGCGCCCCATGCGGGCGAGTCTAGCGGGCGCCGGCTCGCGCCAGCAAGAACCCGGGCGACATCGGAGCCGCAATTGTCGGGGCTCCACGGCGCTGCGCGGGTTTTGCTGAAAAGCTGCGCTGGCTGGCGCTAGGTTAGACACCTCGTGTCCAAGCCACACCGCCGCGTCGTTCTCGCTACTGCAGGTCATGTCGATCACGGCAAGACCACGCTGGTGCAAGCGCTGACGGGAACGGATACGGACCGTCTGCCGGACGAAAAGCGCCGCGGGATCAGCATCGAACTCGGCTTCGCCACGCTCAAAGATGCACCGCTTTCCTTCATCGACGTGCCGGGGCACAAAAAGCTGGTGCACGCGATGATCGCCGGCGTCGGCGGCGTGGATGGTGTGCTGCTGGTCGTTGCGGCGGACGACGCCGTGATGCCGCAGACTCGGGAACACCTGCACGTGTGCAAGTTGCTCGGAATCGATCGCGTGGTCGTGGCATTGAGCAAGGCGGACTTGATCGATGCGGAGATTCTGGAGCTGGCTCAGGCGGATTTGGAATCCACCTTGGACAGCATGGGCATCAAGCCCCACGCGGTCATCGCTACCTCCGCACCGACCGGACAAGGCGTCGCGGAGCTCAAGGGCGCGCTGCTCTCCCTCGCGGAAACCTCGCCAGCACCCGCCCAAGACGCCCGGGCGTGGCTGCCGGTCGATCGCGTGTTCACCGTACGCGGGGCCGGCACCGTCATCACGGGCACCCTCACTCGGGGCAGCTTGAGGGTTGGCGCGCCAGTCTACGTCGGTACCGAGACCGGCGTCTTGGAGAGCAGCTGCCGCTCCATCGAAGTACACGGCGAATCTGTCGAATCGGTTTCCGCGCCCTCTCGAGTCGCCATCAACCTCGCCAAGCTGGAACTGGCGAGCGTGAAGCGCGGCAGCGTGGTCAGCACCGAGCCTGCCCTACCTGTCACGCGACGACTGGAAGTGGAGCTACAGATCGCCCCCGGCGCCGAGGACGAGTTCGAGGATGGCGCGTCGGCGCAGGTCTACGTCGGGACGACCCGTCGCACCGGCCGCGTCACGCGCTTGGGAGAGGGCGGCGCCCACATTGCGCTAGACGCGCCGCTACCGGCCTTGGGCGGAGTGGGCTTCATCCTGCGGGGTTTTTCCGACGACCGTGAGCGTGGCGCTGTACTCGGTGGTGGGCGCATCGTTGACGCGGCACCGCCCACTCTACCTCGCCGCCGACGCGACGCCGCGCGATGGCAAAACCGCATCGCTACCTTGGAAGCGCTGGGCGCCGGACGCATGGGGGACGCGTTGGTCGGCATCGTTGCTGGCGCCGCGCCTCGCGCCGTCGCGATCGAGGCGCTAGAGCCGCGACTGGGGCGCCCACCTGGAGAGCTGACGAAGCTCGTCGAGAGCAAGCGCAAGAAGGGCGGACTCTTCGTGCTTCCGGATGGCAAGCACGTCACGACTCAAGAGAACATGGACGCCGTGGGCAAGCGCTTGTTGGCCCGCGTGGACGCGCACCACCGCGAGGCGCCCCACGAGCCCGGGCTCTCGCTCGAAACTGCGCGCTCCCATCTGTCTCGCTCGGCGGGCCGCGCGCTCGTCGAAGCCGTGATCGAGCGCGCGAGTTCCCGCAAGAAGATCGTCGTCGACCAGGGCGTGGTGTGCACCCCGGAGTTTGCCAAGACATCCGGCCCCGCCGCGCGTGAGCTGGAAAACAAGGTTCTCGACGCCTTGGCAGGCTTGGGCTTGGAAGGCATCACCGAAAACGAGTTGAGCAAACGCCTCGGCCAGGACATCGAGACGACGAAGATCGCCCTGTCTGCCCTTTCCCGAGAGGAGCGAGCGCGGCGCCTGAGCACACTCTGGTTCGCCGAATCCGCCATCGACGACTTGCGCGCCAAGGTCGGCGCACATTTCGACAGCCACGCCGAGATGAGCGTCCCAGCGTTCAAAGAACTAGCTCAGGTGTCCCGCAAACAGGCCATTCCCCTTTTGGAGCAGCTCGATCGCGAGGGCAGCACGCGGCGCGCAGGCGATCTGCGCACCCGGGGCGCCGGCCGCCGGTAGCTAGCTGGCTATGACGAAAATCGCTTTTATCTCCTAGGGTTTCCGAGTACGTCGAGGAAGATTCATGCAACCGAAAGCCCTCGTCACTGGCGCGCCGGGTTGGCTCGGCACGCGACTGACCGAGGCCTTGCTCCAGGGCTTTTCCATGGGTCCGGTCAAGCAGGGCTCGGAGCCCGTCCGCGTGGCGGCGGCGCCGGGCTCGCCATCGGAAGACTTGCGCAAGCAGGGCGCGGAAGTCATCGAAGCGGATCTGCGACACCCACTGCCCGCGGGCCTATGCGAGGGCATCGATACCGTCTTTCATTGTGCGGGGGTCGTTCACCCGGGCCGCATCGAAGATCTCTACGCCCTCAACGTGGAGGGCACCCGGAAGCTTCTGGAAGCGGCCATTGCCGCCAAGGTCCGGCGCTTCATTTTCGTCAGCAGCAACTCGCCAGCGGGATTGAACATCGACGCGGCCCGCCTGATGACCGAGGACGACCCACCGCGCCCCTATCTCGGCTACGGCCTATCCAAGCTCCAGGCGGAGTGGCTCGTCCTCGACGCCCACCGCGCCGGCCGCATCGAGGCGGTCGTGCTGCGTCCTTGTTGGTTCTACGGCCCGAACCAGCCCCACCGGCAGACGCGCTTCTTCAAGATGATCAAAGGCGGTCATCCCATCGTGTTCGGCAAGGGCGACAACCTGCGCAGCATGAGCTACGTGGACAACACGGTGCAGGGGCTGCTTTTGGCGCGCAGCGTCGAACGGGCGGCCGGCGAAATCTACTGGATCACGGATCGCCGCCCCTACTCCTTCATCGAGATCTTGGAGACGGTCGGCAAGCTGCTCGATGTGCGCATACATCCGCGCTACCTACCCAAGCTCGGCTGTGATGTGGCTCGCTTCTGCGATTCGTTGATCCAGATGACGGGGATGTACTCCCAAGACATGCACGTCGCAGGCGAACTCGCCGCCTCCATCGCCGTCAGCATCGACAAAGCCCGCGACCAATTGGGCTACGCCCCAGAAATCGAACTCGAAGAAGGAATGAAGCGCAGCATTGCTTGGTGCCGCGCCCAGGGTGCTGACTTCTGATGCACGCGCTGGTCACCGGCGGCGCTGGCTATTTCGGTGAAGTTCTGGTTCGCACGCTGCTCGAGCGGGCCAGTTCGGTGCGGGTCCTCGACATCGCGGCGAATGCCGAGTTGCCCCCGGAAGCCGAGTATCTTCACGGCGACATCCGGGACCGCTCGGCCGTGCGCACCAGCCTCGATGGCGTCGACGTCGTATTCCATGCCGTGGCCCAGGTGCCTCTGGCGAAGGATCGCGAGTTGTTCGAGTCCGTCAACGTCGGCGGCGCCGACATCATCGCATCCGAGGCCCTCGCCGCCGGCGTCAAGAAGCTCGTCTTGCTCTCGTCCAGCGCGGTCTATGGCGCCCCCGAGTGCAATCCGGTCTCGCGCAATACCCCGCCAGCGCCTCGGGAAGCCTACGGGCGCGCGAAACTGGCCGGAGATGTTCGCGCGCTCTCCTACACGGACAAGGGGCTCGACGTCTCCATCGTACGCCCACGCACCATTCTCGGGCACGGGCGCCTGGGTATCTTTCAGATCATCTTCGAATGGGTGCGAACGAACCGCCCCCTGTACGTGCTCGGCGGCGGGCACAATCGCTTCCAGCTAGTGCATTCGGAGGACCTGGCGGATCTGTGTCTGCGCGCTGCCGAGCAGCGTGGGCCCGCCGTCGTTCTCGGAGGCGCGGAGCGCTTTGGCAGCATGCGGGAGTTGCTGGCCAATCTGATCCGCGCGGTTGGGTCGCGTAGTTCGATCCGTTCTTTGCCAATGGTGCCCACGGCGGCCAGCATGAAAATCACCGGGCGCCTCGGGCTGACGCCCCTGGGCGACTACCACGCCCTGATGTACGGCCGCGAGCTATTCTTCGACACGAGCGACGCCGAGCGCGAGCTCGGCTGGCGGCCGCGCTACAGCAACGACGAGATGATGCTCCAGAGCTACCAACACTATGTGGAACATCGCGAAGAGATCTTGGCGCGCAAAGGCGCATCCCATCATCGCTCGGTCACGCGGCGGGGACTGCTCGCGCTGTTGGATCGCCTGCCCTGAAGCACCCGCAGCCTTTGTGCGCTGCTGGACTCTCAGGGGCTGTCGCTCGGCCGCTTGCTCGGTCGCTTGCTGCCGCCAGCCTTGGGCCAAGCAGATCGGCGCTTACGCTCCGTCGCATCGCTCCCCCAGGGATGCTCCTCGATCAGATCGTCGGCGTCGCGCCGCAGACGTTCGTCGAGACGCCCCCGGGCGGCTTCTCTCAGGGAGGTCGAAAGCATCAGCGCAGACCCCAATCGCCGATCGCGGTCCTTCGCCAAACCAAGGGCAAGTACGCGTTCCAGATCTTCGTGAATCCGAATCAGGTCCCCGGGGCGCACCGGCTGCACGTGCACGACGTTGTACAGCGTGCCCACGCTATCCGAAGCAGTGAACGCCGGGCGACCCGTCAACGCACGATACACGACGACACTGAGAGCGAAGACGTCAGCGCGGTGGTCGATGTCATCTCCACGGGCTTGTTCGGGAGACATGTAGCTCGGCGTACCCACCGCCGCACCCATCGTGAGGTTGTCCGCTGCATCGAGGATCTTGGACACCCCGAAATCCAGCACTTTCCAGATCGGTTTGCCGCTGTTCTCGACGCGATAGATGTTCTGCGGCTTCAGGTCTCGATGCACGATGCCGGCTTCCTCGGCCACGGAAAGGGCCTGAGCGACCTCCTGGACCAGCTCCAGCACAGCGCTGGTTCCCAGCCGCTGCTTGTCTCGCAACTGTTCGCTAAGATCGGTGCCGCTCAGCAGCTCCATGACCAAATAGGGGGAGCCGTCCTCCATCACGCCGTGATGGAGCAGCTCGACGATGTGCGGGCACTTGAATCGCCCCGCTACGTCAGCCTCGCGAAGGAAGCGCTCGACGCTGGCCGGGTCGCCAGCTAGCGCAGGACTCAAGAACTTGATCGCGACCGGCGTATCCCGCTCCGTATCGAAACCGCGATACACCTCGCCCATGGCACCCCGCCCAATCACTTCCCCGATGCTGAACTGACCAATTTGCTGATCCGTGTATCGGCCGAGCTTGGCCGCCCGCTCCCGATCGAGGTCCGCCCGGGCTTCGTCCAACAGGGCATCCCGCCTCTGGATCTGACGCGCAGCCCGCTCGAGGCGCTCGAAAGCCGCGAGAGTGGCGCGCCTGCTCTGTCGCGCCATCCAGAAAGTTGCCACGAACAGCACTTGGGTCACGAAAGTCACCGCGATGATGGCCAGGGGGTCCGGCTGGCGCATGGGCATCACGGCCGCTTCCATGTCTATCTTGCCAAATAGAGCCGCAATGTTCAGCGCGAAGTAGCCGGCCGCACCGGTGGCGTAGATGGTCCAACCGCTCAGCGCGGAGTCTCCCATCCCGAAGAAGTAGATCCCGATGTACATCGCGATGATGGGCGGCGCGAAGACGCCGACGTAGTACACGGTGGCAAGGGTCGATGCGACGCAGCAGATGCCGAACAAGAGCGCGAGGCGAGGGTCGTAGCGCCCGGGATCCCGGAAGCGCAGCATCAGCCAGCCTGCAACGAAGGTCGTCAGGCCCACCACGATGACCGCAAGCCACTTTCCTGGGCTGAGCCGCTCCTGCAAGAAGATCGCAATCAGACCGGCACTACCCGCAGCGAACACGAGCCGCACGAGAGCCACCGTGCGCGCGTGCTCTTCGGCCTGAAGGATCATCGGTGCCGCAGTCGTCACGCCGCTGCGGGAGCTCACGCTGATCCCCGTCATGCCGCTGGGAGGCGTATTTGCCGTATCGCCGCTGCTCCCCTCGGGTCGTTCGACGATGGTCGGCTCTTCGGACCGGCTACTTGCTGGCTGCACTCGGGGCCTATTGTCATCTTACACGGAACCAGGGCGCTGGGTTAGGCTCGGCCGCCGTCATGCCTTTGGACCGCCTAGCCCAGCTGATGCAACGCTTTCGGGACCGGGTCTCGCAGCCAACTGAGACCGAGGACGTGCCGCCCTTCGATCTGGATCCGGTCATGGGGCGCGAGCTGCTCCAAAGCATGTTGCACGCCCGCCACCTGGACCACGTCGCCCACGAGCTCCGACGCGACGGCCACGGGCACTACACGATCTGCAGCACGGGCCACGAAAGCAACGTCGTGCTCGGACGGTTGACGACCACGACGGACCCGGCGCTGTTGCACTATCGCAGCGCAGCAGTTCAGGTTGAGCGCGCTCGCGGCGTCAGGGAGGTCGATCCAGTACGCGCCATCGCTCAGAGCTTGGTGGCCTCCAAAGAAGATCCCATGAGCGGCGGTCGACATAAGGTCTTCGGCCACCCCGCCCTGGGCATCATTCCCTCTACGAGCACGATCGCGAGCCACCTGCCGCGAGCCGTCGGTCTGGCCTTCGCCTTGGAGCGGCGCCGACGACTGAAGCTGAGCGACCCCGCGCCAGATGATGCCGTCGCGATAGCCTCCTTCGGAGACGCAAGCGTGAACCACTCGACTGCCCTCGGCGCCTTCAACGCCGTGGGCTGGGTGCTGCAGCAGAACCTGACCCTGCCGCTGCTTTTCGTGTGTGAAGACAACGGTCTCGGCATCAGCGTGCGCAGCCCCGAAGGCTGGGTCCACGCTCGACTGAACGCGCTTCCGAACATTCGCTACTTTGCCGCGGACGGAGGTGACCTGGCGGGCAGCTACCGCGCCGCCGAGGCTGCCGTGCAGTATTGCCGCACCTCGCGCCGGGCGGCCGTCCTACATCTGAAGACGGTGCGGCTGCTCGGACACGCCGGCAGCGACGTAGACACGACCTACCGCTCGCCCCAAGAGTTGGAAGACGCCACCCATGCCGATCCCGTCGCCCGGGCTGCGTTCTCCCTGCTGGCTGGTGGAGCGGCCTCGGCAGCGGACATTCTGGAGTGGGACGACGCCGCGGAGCAGCGGGCACAAGCCGAAGCAGAACGGGCGCGGACCGCGCCCCGCTTGACCAGCCGAGAAGAGATTGTCGTGCCCGTTGCGCGAGCCGCAGACAACACCGCCGTGATCGCGTCGGCGAAGCGCTATAGCGCAAACCATGGCTCCGACGCGCTCACCCTGGCTCAAGGCATCAACGCGGCCCTATCGGAGCTGTTGGACACGCGACCCGAAGCGCTGATTTTCGGCGAAGATGTCGCAAAGAAGGGCGGCGTCTACGGCGTGACGAAAGGCTTGCTCGCCGAGGGTGGCCCGGCCCGCGTCTTCAACACGCTTTTGGACGAGCAGACGATCCTCGGCCTTGCCCTGGGCACGGCGCAACAGGGCCTGATGCCGGTGCCGGAGATCCAATACCTCGCCTACCTGCACAACGCCGAAGACCAGCTCCGGGGGGAGGCGGCCAGCTTCTCCTTCTTCTCCGCCGGCGTCATGGACAACCCCATGCTCGTGCGCATCGCGGGAATGGCATACCAGAAGGGTTTTGGGGGCCACTTTCACAATGACAACAGCATCGCTGTGCTCCGGGACATTCCCGGGTTGATCGTGATTTGCCCCGCGCGGGCCGATGACGCCCTGGAGTTGTATCGCACGGCCTTCGCCTTGGCATCCGAGGCCCGCCGCGTCGTCGTCAGCATCGAGCCCATTGCCCTGTATCACACGCGGGATCTATTCGATGACAAGGACGGACAGTGGGCGGCAGAGCCAACCGCCGACGTCGCGACGCCCTTTGAACCCCGGGTCTACGAGAGCGACGCGCCGGACCTCACCATCGCGACTTATGGCAACGGACTCTACCTATCCTTGCGGGCGGCGCGACGCCTGTTCAAGGAAACCAGCGCTCGGGCGCGGGTTCTCGATCTCCGCTACCTGGTGCCGCTGCCGGAAAACGCCGTGCTGCACCACGCGCGGGAAACGGGCACGCTCTTGGTCGTGGATGAATGCCGCACCAGCGGAAGTCTGAGTGAAGCTCTAGCGGCGGCCGTGCTCGAGAGTGCCAGCGGCGTACGCTTCGCCCGAGTCACCGCGGCCGACACCTTCATCCCCTTGGGCGACGCCGCCAACTTGGTCCTGGTCAGCGAAGACGAAGTGTTTCAACGCGCGAAGGAGTTGCTCCTACTGTCTCGCGCGAGCCGGCGCCCTCCTCCGCGCTAGTTCGCACCCCGCGCGAAGCACAGCTCTTCTGGAAGCGTTCTTCTTTTTGGGGGGGGTCGCATCCTTGGGTCAGGCAGGAGCACTACTCCCGCCCTGGCCCAAGCTGGGGCGTCTAGTCGGAGCCGGCGTCGACGCTTTTCGGCACGCAGACACCGCCGACGCAGTTCTGACTACCATTGCAACTAATCGTGCAGTCGCCGCAGTGCTCATCGTCGGTGTCCGTATCCCGGCACATGTTGTCGCAGAATAGGAACCGTGGGTCCCCCGGACACTTGCATGCACTGTTGTTGCAGACGCGCCCGGTCGTGGTGCAATCAGTGGTGCAGTCGCCGCAGTGCTCATCGTCGGAGGTCGTATCCACACACAACGGGCCGCAGGTGGTCATACCTGCGCCGGTGCACTCGCACTTGCTGCTCTGACACTGTTGTCCGGACGGACACGGCATGTTGCAGCCGCTGCAGTGGTCGTTGTCCGAGGTGGTATCCACGCAGAACGTGCTTGGCGGCGTGCCGCACTCGGTCGGGTAGGACGCCGAGCATACGCAATTGCTACTCTGGCAAACCTTATTGGCCCCGCACTGCTTCCCACACGTGCCGCAGTTCAAGTCGTCGTTCGTGAGGTTGACGCACGCCGCGCCACACTTGGTGAGGGGGGTATTGCAGGTGAAGTCGCAGCCTGAAGGCGTGCAGATCGCGACGCCGCCAGGCGGCTGCGTGCAGGCCTTGCCGCAGGTCAGGCAATTCGCGGTATCTGTATTCAGGTTCTTGCAGGTGTTGCCACACCTCGAATAGGGATTGGGACAGGTAAAGCCGCAGGTGCCACCGCTGCAGTTAGGGACACCGTTGGTCGGTGGCGTGCAGAGCTTGTTACAACCTCCACAGTGAACCGTGCTGGTATCGGTGTCCACACAGGAGTTGGGTGGGCTGCCGCACTTGGTGTAGCCGCTGTTGCAGCTGAAGCCACACTTCGTGGAAATGCAGACCAGCATGGCATTGTTTTCGTTCGTGGTGCACTGGTGGTTGCAGCTTCCGCAGTGATTGACGTCATTGTTCAGGTTGGCGCATAGCCCGGGGGGCTGGCACAGGGACGTCGGACTGGTGCAACTGGTGCCGCAGGTCCCGGTGTTGCATAAGGGCGAGCCGCCGGACGCTGGGTTGCACTTGTTGCCACAAGTGCCGCAGTGGTTCGGGTCTTGGTTGGTGTTGGTCTCGCAGCCGTTGGCCCTGTCGCCATCGCAATCCCCGAACCCCGGCAGGCACGCGACGTAGTCACAGCTGCCGCTAGAGCACTTTGGCGCGGTCACATTCTGCGGAGAACACTTCTTGCCGCAGGTGCCGCAGTGATTGACGTCCGTGTTCAGGTTGCGCTCACAACCGTCCGCGGCGTTGTTGTTGCAGTTACCAAAGCCGGGGTAACAGCCAATTGTGCAATCACCCTGGAAGCAACCGGGAGCGCCATTGGTGGCGTCGCACTTCTTGCCGCAACCTCCGCAGTGATCCGTGTTGTTGCCGGTGTTGATCTCGCAGCCGTTGGCGGCTGCCCCGTCGCAGTCGGCCCAAGCGCCCTTGCAGGTGTCGATCGCGCACTCGCCAAACTGAGCGGCCCCTTGTGCAACCGCCTCGCACTTGGCAACGGCGTGGTTCAAGTCACACTTGTTGGTGCAGAAGCCGCAGTTGTCGACGTCCGTCAGGGTGTCGATTTCGCAGCCATTGGTCTTGTCTCCGTCGCAGTCCGCTGTCGTGGGCGGCTGGCAGTTCGTCACGGCGCACTCGCCGTTTTCGCAAGTAAAGTTCGGCCCCTTCGTCGTGAAACAGTTGTTCTGACACACGCCGCAGTTGGTTGGATCGAACTGCAGGTTCACTTCGCAGCCGGTCGCAGGATCCAAGTCGCAGTCTTCGAAGCCTGGATCGCATTCTTTGATCTCACATCGAGTGGCGCCGCACTGGGCCGTCGCATTAGGTAGCTCGCAAGGACTGCAGCTTGCGGTGTTGCATCCCGTTTTGGGATCATTGGTCGGCGTGCACACCGACTTCCCAGTGTCTGGGTCGGGACAGTTCTTGGAATCGATGAAGCACTGATTGCCCACCGAGCCCCCTGCCCCCGCTGCTGCGCCGCTGCCTCCATCCGGGTCGTCGCTGGTGCCCTCACCCCCCGTCGAGAGACCGCAAGCAGCGATGATTGCGGCCACCGAAACACTAGCCGAAAGCAATCGTACTAAGTTAGCCACGCCTCAGTGTACACTGACGCTGTAGCCGCGGCGAGTCACTCGCGTGTGGCACAATGTAGGCCGGTGCCGCGCCGAGCCGCTCGGGTCAAGCCTGAGTGAGGCAATGGCGCAGGGCGTCGATCACATCCGCGTCTTGCTCTGGCAGCACCGTGCGCGCGTCGAGCAGCAAGCAATCCGCGTCGATTCGTGGGAAAACAGGCGTGTCACACAACCTGAGCTGCCGAGCCAGACCATCTGGATGGGCGGGCCGAAGCGACAGCGCCACCGACGGCACCGTCGCATCCGCAAGAGTTCCGCCCCCGATTGCGGCCGTAGAAGCAACTACCGCTGCGGCCGGATGCAGCTCCGAGATTTGCTCACACCAGGCGTCGACTCGGCTTTTCAGCTCGTCCACGCTCGCGCGCAACATGCGCTGCACGACCACGCCGCCCAGGTCCCCCCGTTCATAGGCGCGCACCACCGGCTCCAATGCCGCAATCGTGACTTTGTCCACGCGCAAGGCCCTCGCCAGCGGGTCTTCGCGCAAACGCTGAACCAAAACGCGACTGCCGACGATCACGCCGCCCTGAGGCCCACCGAACAATTTGTCCAGGCTGAAGCAGGTGAGATCCGCGCCGCTCTTCACGCAGGCTTGCACGGTGGGCTCGCGCTGGCGGTCCGCAGCGGATATCTCGGGCGGTAGGTTCACTACGAGCCCGCCCCCGAGATCTTTGATCAGGGGGACATCGCGCTGGCGAGCCAGTTGACACAGTTCCGACAGCGCCGGCCGTTCGGCAAAGCCAGTGATGGAGAAGTTGCTCGGGTGGACGCGCAACAGCGCGGCGGTGCTATCAGACAAAGCCTTTTCATAATCTGCCACGCGGGTGCGGTTCGTTGTGCCCACTTCCACGAGGCGAGCTCCCGAGCGTGCGAGAACTTCGGGGATCCGAAAGCCTCCGCCGATCTCGACGAGTTCTCCCCGAGAGACGACGACCTCGCGCCCCGCGGCCAAGCCGCTCAGGGCGAGTAGGACCGCCGCGGCATTGTTGTTGGCGATGAGCGCGTCCTCGGCGCCAACTAGCGCGGCGAGTCGAGCCTCCACCCCGAGGGCGCGACGGGTCCGTACACCGAGCTCCGGGTCGATCTCGAGCGTCGAATACTGTCCCGCAACGGCAACGACGCGCTCCAGGCTCTCACGACCAAGCGGCGCGCGGCCGAGGTTGGTGTGCAGCAAGACTCCTGTCGCGTTGATGACCGGCGATACCTCGTAGGCGAGGCGGCTTCGGGCCCGTGTCTCGGTCTCGCTGACGATCGCATCGGCGCTCGGGGCAGCCTGTCCGGCCTGAACTCGCTCCCTGGCCTCGGCGATGACCGCACGTGCCACCACAGTCACGACCCGGGGGCCGAGCGAAGCCCGCATTTCGGCGAGGCGCGGGTCACCGGCCACCTTGTCGACCTTGGGCAGCGCACGAAGGCTCACTCAGCGCTTTCTAGCAGCACGCCGTCCGCGACGCGACCGGCTGGGCCTCGACTCGTCCCCGCAAAATTGCGTGTTTTTCTTGATTGTGGCGACAAGTCAGAGATGATTCCGGCTCGTGGCGAGCTCGAACTACATAGCGCTGCTCTTGATGGGCGCAACAGCTCTACTCGGAGCCTGTGAAGAGAGCCAAGCTACACCCGCATCCCGCCCGACAGAGCCGCTCTCACCGGCGGCTACTGAGGCCAGACCAAAGCTCGCGACCGCCCCGTCGGCAGCCCCTGCGAAGCCGAGCCCAGCACCAAGCGCGTCAGCCAGTGCCGCGGCCGGACCCCTGACGGTCACCCAAGACGGGGGCAATGTCGTGGCCGCCAAGGCCGCGCGGGTGCTTCATGTCGGTGATTCCATGGTGCCGCTAGTCGGCAACTATTTGCGCCCGATCTTTCAAGCACGGGGAGACACCTATTCCATCGTCAGCGTCACTTCGACCAGCACCTTGGATTGGGGGGGCGAAAAGCGGCTGCTGCAGAAGGCCATGTACAAGTTCAACCCTCAGGTCGTGGTGATCAGCCTCGGCTCCAACGAGCTATTCGACCCAACGCCCAGGCGTCGCGCCCGGTCCATTCGCCAGATTGTAAAGGACACTCGCGGGCGACCTTGTTTGTGGCTCGGCCCCCCTGCCTGGAAGAAGGATCTGGGTTTCATCGATGTGCTCAAGAACAACTTGGGGCATTGTCGCTTCTTGGACTCCACGCGCTTGAAGCTCCCCCGCATGGCAGATGGACGCCACCCGAATTGGACTGGCGGTTACCGTTGGGCCAGCGCCGCATGGAAAGTCCTCGGGGGCGAAACCCCCGTGCCAACGGGCAATCGCAAACCCGAATGAAGTCATGACTCGCCGTCTCTCATCTGTGCCTACTGCCTTGACTCTCGCCTCCGCCCTCGGATTGACCGCGGGTTGCGACAAGTCTCCCGCGCCATCCGGCGGTGGAACCCAGACTGCTATGTCGTCACCCGCAACCAAGCCGAGCGCTCTCGCAAGTGCGCAGCCACCCAAGCCCAAGGCACCGGAACCTGCCCGGCCCTACAACGTTCTGCTGATCATGATCGATAGCATGCGGGCAGATATGCCCTGGGCTGGCTACGAGCGTGACATTGCGCCCAAGCTCACGGCACGCATCAAGAGCAGCTGCGTGGCCTATACCCAGGGCTATTCCCTGTCGAGCTACACCGCCAAGAGCGTGGTGCCCGCACTGGTAGGTGAATACCCCAGCGCCATGACGCGGGATGGATATTTCTTCACGCGCTACCCCGACAAGGAGAACCTGTTCATTAGTGAGCGCGCACAGGCCAAAGGGCTGCGCACGCTATCCGGGCAAGCCCATGGCTACTTCCTGCCTGCCTTGGGCAACAACCAGGGCTTCGATGACTATCGACTGATCAAAGGCGGCGTCGATCTCAAGGCCGTCACCTCGGTCACCGGCGAGAAGCTCACCACCCTGGCCAAGGAAATGCTCAGCACGCCCGGCTTGGGCAAAGACAAGCGCTTCTTCGCCTACTTCCACTACATGGACCCCCACCACACGTATGTCAGGCACAAGGGGCATCCGGACTTCGGGAAGAAGGCTCGAGATCTGTATGACACGGAGATCCATTACACGGACACTCGGCTGCAGGAGCTGCTCGAGTTCGCCGAAAAGCAACCCTTCTGGGACAGCACCGCGCTGATCATCACAGCGGACCATGGGGAAGGCTTCGGCGAGCGCGGCCATCGGCGACACGCCTACGAGCTGTGGGAAAGCCTGGTGAAGGTCCCGCTGATATTCTGCATTCCCAAGGTGAAGCCGCGCATGATCACCAATGTGCGGCGTGGACACATCGATCTTGCGCCAACCATGGCTGACCTGATGGGACTCCCAGCCAAGCCCGGCTTCCGAGGCGAGAGCCTGCTCCCGGAAGTATTCGGAACGAAAGATCCGAAACCGAAGCGAATCGTCGTTGATCTTCCGCGATCGGATCTGATGGACCGACGGCGTGGAGTGATTGCGGATGACTGGAAGATTGTCGCCTTCGGCGACGACAAGAGTTTCATGTTGTTCGACCTATCCAAGGACCCCTGGGAAGAGACGGATCTTTCGAAGGAACGGCCGGAGAAGCTCGAGGCCATGAAGAAGATCTACGGGGAGGAATCCGCCAAGATCCCCAACACGGAGGTGACGGGCGGACCTCCTCTCAAGGGCGCACCTCCGGGTCGGCGCTGGTGAAAGCGGCGAGCGCGGCGGCTCTCCTCCTCGCACTGAGTTTTGAACTCACAGCCTGCAAGCGGGAGAAAGGGCAGGCAACCAGCTCCCGGCCCAGCACCGCCGCCGCCAAGTCCTCGGCCAAACCAAGGCCCCCCGACAGCGGCGCGCCCGCCGGGACGAAACCCAAGCCCGATTCGGGACGGCCCAAGGCGCCGACTTTGGCACCCATGAACGTGGTGCTGATCCTCGTGGACAGCCTGCGCTGGGACATGCCGTGGAACGGCTACAAGCGCCCCATCGCTCCATTCTTGACCCGCTTCGAGAAAGAGGTGGTGAGCTACCCACGCGCCTACGCAATCTCGAGTTCCACGTCCAAGAGCGTGCTGCCCATGCTCGCAGGCAAGTATCCCAGCGAGATGCAACGCGGCGGCTACTTCTTCACCTATTGGTATCCCCAGAACCTGTCTTTGACGGAAATACTGGCCGCCCAGGACATGTACAGCCTCGGAGTCTTCTCCCACGCCTACTTCTTCCCAGCGACGGGTGTCACCCAGGGCTTCAGCAAGGCCTACACCCTGCCCAAGACGGTGTTGAACAATCTCAGCAACGAGAACATTACCTCAGAGAGGATCACCGACGCGACCAAGCGCTTCCTACGTCGACCAAACATCGTGGACCAGACGGGCAGCAAGCGCTTCTTCGCCTATGTGCACTACATGGATCCGCACAGCCCCTATCTGCACCACAAAGATCGCCCGGTGTGGGGCACCCAACCGCGGGACTACTACGACCAGGAGGTGCACTACGCCGACGAGCACCTCGAGCGCCTCGTAACTTGGATCCGGCGACAGCCCTTCGGCAAGCAGACCGCCATCATCATCAGCGCAGACCACGGCGAGTCCTTTGGAGAACACGGGCACCTCAAGCATGGCTATGAAGTGTGGGAAGAGTTGGTCCGCGTCCCTCTCTTCATCTGGTTTCCCGGCATCAAGCCGCGACGCATCCTCACACCACGCGGACACATCGACCTCTGCCGCACGATCCTGGATCTGATGGGGCAGGAAGCGCCTTCGGACGTACGGGGCAAGAGCTTGGTGCCCGAACTACTCGGCGCCGAGGCCGCGCCCCGCACGGTCGTGGTGGATCTGCCCCGTGACAACCTTCAGGACCGCCGGCGGGCCCTGATCGATGGCGAACACAAGCTGATCATCGCCGGAGACGACAAGCGCTTCCTACTCTTCAACGTGGTCGAAGACCCACGCGAACGCAAGAACCTGGCAGCAATGGACAAAGTGAATCTCGAGCGCATGACCGCGCTGCACCGAAAGCTGGAGAAGGACATCGTGATCGCGGAGGTGCGCGGGGACAAACCCAAACTGAGAAACGCACCCGAGGGCCGACGCTATTGAGCCGACTCTGCCTACTCAACGCGGCGCAGTGCTTGGTGCCTCGGCGGGCGGCTCTCCCCCGCGTGCGGAGATGAGGGCGAGCAACCCGCCGAAAGCAAACGCGAGCAGCCCTGCGAAGATCCATATCACCCAGATCAGATAATTGGGTTTCGCCGGCTTCGCGGACGCCCGCCGAATGACGACCGTGGGATCCCGGCTGCCGGGAATCGCGTTGAGCTGCCGGGTCGCCATGACCTCCGACTCGTCAACCTCCGGCGGCAAGTCCGCGACGACTACGCTGTTGTCTTCGACGACCACCTGTGCGCGGGCCGGAGGCGCATGGGCCGCAGATTGCTGCGCCAGGATGGCGTCGTCATCGAGCTCTTCCAGCTCTTCGACGGGGGGCGGGGCCGGCGGTCCCGGCTGTCGCGAGTCAGACGACAATGCCCGAGACTATATCCATGGGGCGGGCTCGGTCTAGCTACCTCGGGCGTGCTAGAGTCGCGGCCGTCCATGAGCTTGGTCGCGCTGTTTTTGCTGAGCATTGCCGGGATTTTTCTGATCGGTGCCATCGGCGAGATCATCTTCCAGCGCACCAATATTCCGGACGTCGTCTGGCTCATCAGCGCCGGGGTGCTCCTGGGGCCAATCTCCGGGGTGATCAAGAAATCGGCATTGGAGAGCATCGCCCCCTACTTCGCCGCGCTGACTCTGGTGATCGTGCTCTTCGAGGGAGGATCCGCACTCCGCTTGCGAGAGCTGTCCCGGGCGGCGCCTCGATCCGGCGTGCTGGCGGTGCTGAACTTCCTTCTCTCGGTTGGCGTGATGACCGTGGCGAGCATGTTGGCTGCGTGGGTCGGGTGGCTACCCGAAGGGTGGTCCTGGACGCACGGGCTGTTGCTTGGCGCAATTCTCGGCGGCTCCAGCTCCATCATCGTGATGCCCGCCATGCAGCAAGCCAAGGTCGAAGGCAAAGTCGCGAATCTCGTCAACTTGGAATCAGCGCTGACGGACGCGTTCTGCGTCGTCACCACCGTCGCCATCATCGACGTGATGGTGCAAGGCTCGACCGGAGCGGGCGGACCGGCCATCGCCCTGGTGCGCTCCTTTGGGATCGGGCTTGCCATTGGAATCGTGGCTGGTGTTGTGTGGCTCTTGTTTCTCAAGTTCCTGCACGAGCACGAGCACGCCTACCCTGTAACACTGTCGGCGCTACTGATCCTCTACGTCGTGATTGAACGCTTGGGCGGAAGTGCAGCGCTCGGGATTCTCACAGTTGCAGTGATTCTGGGCAACGCTCCGGACCTTTCTCGAAAGATCGGCCTCGCCAAGCCTGTCGAATTGGACACGTCCGTTCGGGGGTTTCATCGCCAGGTCGCGTTCATCATCAAGTCCTTCTTCTTCGTGTTCATTGGCGCGATGATGACGGGTCCGTGGCCCTTGCTACTCCTGGGCGCGATTCTCGGTGGCCTACTCTTTGGCAGCCGCATCCCCGCGACGCGCTTGGCCACGGTCGCAAGTGATCTCTCCGGCGATGAAAAGAACCTGGTCACCGTGGCAATGCCCCGCGGAATGGCCGCAGGCGTGCTCGCCACCCTGCCTATGGCCAGCGGCATCGTGGGGACAGAGACCCTACCCGTGGTCGTTTTCGCCTGCGTGCTGACAACGATCATCGTGTTTGCCGTTGGGTTCCCCGTGGTCAAACGTGGGATCGTTCCAAAACCCGAACCGGTGACAACCGAGAACCGTCGCATCCCTGGCGCACCCGTAATTGCCGCCGCCAATGCCGAAGGCGCAGCCGCCCTGCCCGGGGCGACCCCGGCGCCTCCGGGCGGGGAAGAGACGCTCGTCGATGGGTCGCGGCCGGGGGCGGGCGAAGACAAATCGGGCTGAGACGTGCCCCTTCGTTGCGTGCATCCCCCTGGAAAGAGTACATTTTTGTCGCTTCCGTGCCTCCGCAAAGTCCCATCCTCGTAGTTGATGACGATGCCGTCAGCCGTCATGTCCTGACCGAGACGCTCATTGAGGCGGGCATGGAGGTCGCCGAAGCATCGAGCGGCGTCGAGGCGATGGCGTTTCTAGAGCGCACGCGGCCGACTCTGGTGCTGCTTGATTTGATCATGCCGGATCCGGATGGCTACGCGGTCTTGCGTCACATTCGAGCCCGTCCTCAATTGGCGGACGTCCCGGTCGTCGTGTTGACCGCACTGGATTCCGACGAGGAGATCGGTCGCGTGTTCGCATCTGGCGCGGACGACTACGTGCACAAGCCCTTCCGCCCGGCGGAGCTGGTGGCGCGCATCCGTGGGCAGTTGCGCATCCGCGACTACGTCGAGCGTTTGAGTCGCCGCGAGCAAGTTTCGCAAACCGTGCTCGAACTCACGCAGGCTCTGGCGAGCACTCTCAACATCCGGGGCATCTTGTACACCGTCGTGCAGCGGGTCGCCGAGGTCGCGCGTGTGGACCGTTGCAGCATCGTGCTCGTGCGTCAGAACAGTGACGTTGGCCACGTCGTGGCAACGAGCGACGACGCCGAGCTGAAGAACCTAGCCATCTCCCTGGAGAAGTATCCGGAGATCCGCCAAGTGCTCTCGACCGCCAGAACACTGGTGATTCGTGACGCCAGCCGGCACCCCTTGCTTAAAGTCGTCCGCGAGGGAGATGGCTCACTGGAGTTCAAGTCCCTAGCTCTGGTGCCGATTTCGCACGATCATCGCCCGGCCGGGGTGATCTTCCTGCGCGCTCGGGATCGCGTGGCGTTCCCGGAGCATGAAATTGCCCTGGTTCAAACCGTCGCCAACGCGACCGCCATTGCCCTGCGCAACGCGCGCATCCTTCAATCTCTGCGGGATGCGACTCAGGAGAGCAGCCACGCCCGCGAGGAAGCTGAGCAGCGAGCCCGCCTATTTCAGCGCTACGCGGATGTCTTCGAGAGCGCGACGGATGGCATGATCGTTCTCGACCCCCAGGGCAGAGTCATCTTCGCCAACCTTCAGGCCAAAACCATAACTGGCTACTCGGACGAAGAGCTGCTGTCATCGAACCTGGCGCGGTTGATCGGCACGGACGAGGCAATGGCCAGGAAGCTGCGCTCGGATTTCGCTGGCAAGCCCCCGGGGCAAACCGAGGACCTCGCCTTTGCCCGCAAGGATGGATCCCGGATCACGCTGAGCATCAACCTGAGCCCGGTGCTTCATGAAGACGGAGCAATGCTGTGGACGTTCAGAGACGTCACTCAGGAGCGGCATACGGACATCGAGCTGCGTCAGACCAAGGAGTTCCTCGAGCGCGTGATCGAAAGCTCCGTCGATGGGATCGTGTCCGCTGACTTGGAGGGTCGACTGCTGCTCTTCAATCGCGCGGCGCGGCGCATCTTCGGCTACCCCAAAGACGCCGTAGAAGGCAAGATGAACGTCGAGTCCTTGTATCCCCCAGGAATCGCCCGGGAAGTGATGCAGAAGATCCGCGACCCGAACACGAACGGGCCAGGGCGCCTGGAGGACTTCCGCGTTGATATGGTCAGTGCGACAGGCAATCGCATACCCGTCACCCTCAGCGCCTCGCTCATTTTCGAAAACGGTCGCCCGGTTGGCTCCGTTGGAATCTTCACCGACATTCGGGACAAGCTGCGCATGGAGGAACGCCTATCTCGAGCCCAGGACGAGCTCCGGGCCAGGGAGAAGCAGTCCATCGTGGCAGAGCTTGCAGGCGCCGCCGCCCATGAGCTGAATCAGCCCCTCACGAGTGTCATCGGCTACGCCGAGCTTCTGCGTCGCAACCTGGAGAAAGAGACGCCGATGTTCAACGCCGCAGGCGTCATCATCAGCGAAGCCGAGCGCATGGCGGAAATCGTGCGCAAAGTTGGCAAGATCACCAAGTACGAAACCAAAAGCTACGTGGGCGGCGCCAAGATCCTAGACCTCGAAAAAGCTAGCGCCGACTCGGACCCGGGGGTTCGGAGATGAGCAAGGGCTCGGATCCCAAGTCCGAGGCGGGCACCCGAGCCCAGCACTCAGATATCCAGGGGCTCTCACCAGCCCACTCGGGTCGCCGCACTCGGGAGCCTCTGGACGGACCGACCCTGACCCAATTGTTGGAACTCTCCCTACGCCTCTCTGCCAAGGCGCCCTTGGAAGACGTCGCCATGCATACCGTAGGGACCCTATCCGCACTGATTCCCGGCGTCGCGCTGGGGGTTTGTCTCAGCGACGAAGGCGCCGAGAGCCAAATCGTCAAACGTCACGTGCCGGAGGACTGGGATGCCACGTCCGGACGCGATCCAACGCGCTTGTTCCCGGAGCTTCCGGAAGAACGCGTCATGACCATCGATCGAGTGGGCAATTCCACGCTGCATTTTGCAGGGCCTCAGCTGCCGCCGGACGCCAGCTCGGCCTGGACAGTGGTGGAGTATGCGCGTCGAGCGGTCGAAAACGCCTTGACGAGTCTGAATGACGCCGGGCGTACGAGGCGACATGCGACAGAGCTGCGCAAGCTTCAAGCTCAGGTCATCCAAGCAGAAAAGCTCGCGAGCTTGGGACAGATAGCCGCAGGCATCGTTCATGAACTCAACAACCCATTGACGAGCATCATCGCCTACGCGGAGTACCTGCGACGCAACGCCGCAACCCGAGCCGATGCCGATGCCCTGGAGCGGCTGGCGCGAATCCAAGAGGGGGCCGAGCGAATTCTCAGGTTCTCCAGAGATCTGGTCACCTATGCGCGGCCGGCCGGGGATGTTCCTGGCCCGGTTCATCTGGGCGAAGTGCTCGAAAAGGCCATGGTGTTCTGCGAGCACGAGTTCTCGGAACGCGGCGTGGCGGCCGGTTTCGCGAGCACGCGGCCCTCGCTTCTGGTGCGCGGCGTTGCGGGTCAGTTGACACAGGTCTTCGTCAACCTCTTCACCAACGCGGCACACGCGATGCGGGAAAGCGGTGGCACCCTTCAGATCAGCTGGACCACGAAGCCCGACGACCGTCAGGTCACCGTCGAAGTCTCCGACTGCGGAGAGGGCATTGATAATGACGACTTGGCCCGCATTTTCGAACCCTTCTACACGACGAAAGCACCGGGGGAGGGCACCGGGCTCGGTCTTTCCATCGTTCGTTCAATCGTAGAAGCCCACGGTGGCGCGATGTCGGCTTACAGCACACTTGGCGAAGGCACGACATTCGTGGTGGTGCTTCCCGTAGTGGAGAAGCCCTCGTCACACCCGCCGCGGGTTTGAGCGCTGCGCGCGTTCGTCTGCTTCAGCGCTGCAAGGGGTCGCGAGCAAGAGGAGCATCGCGCCCGTCCTTTGCAACGCGAGCGTTCGCCCACCGCAAGTTTGAGCGCCTCAGCGAGCAATCCGCCGCGACCATGACGACGCGCGCTTCCGCCTACTCAGCGAACGACACGAATGACAAGCACCAAGATCCCCTTCTTGAAGCTCTGGCCCGCCAAGATGAAGGACTGGCCTACTTTGGCTTTTACTTCCAAGAGCGGCAGGAACGTCTTGCCCTTGGGTTGATTGATGCTGGCGGAAATCCGCAGCTGGTCTTTGGGCAGGACTTCGAGCAACTTGGTTTGCAGAACGCGCTTGTTTGGCAGGCGAACCGTCTTCGGGTCGTTCTTGGACAGCGGCAGCTTGTGCTTCGCCAGTAGTTCGTAGCTGTTGTAGGAAGAGAAGGGGGGCTTCTTCAGTTCGGGCATGTCACCGATGCGCTTGTCGATGCCCTTCTTGCTGTTGGTCGCATGGAGCACAAGCACTTCCGTAAAGAACTCCTGCTTCTTGTCGGACTTGCCCTTGTCTTTGGCCGCGGCAGACGGCTTCGCCGTAGCTGGCGGTTTGCCCTCAGCTAGCGCACTGCTTCCACTGATGAACAGGAAGCTAGCAAGGGCGAACATCGAAGCTCTCATAGTGGTTCCATCCTATCGCCACTTTGCGGATCGTCGGTAAGCCAAACCACAGGCGTAGTTTCGGCGCCCGCGGACACCATGAAAATAGCGCCCTTTTGACTTCCGAAGTCGATGCTTTCGATGGCTGCGGCCGACAAATCAGTTTCTGGCTGCGCAATCTCGGCCTCTGACGTTGCGGGGGTTGGCACAGTTTCCGAAAGACTCGCCACATCGTGCTCGGGCTTTGAGTAGTCTGTGGTCGCAATGGCGTGGATGCCCAGGGCCACGGCGGCTGCCAGGGACAGGCCCAAAAAGATCCGCCCGGCTCGCCCCTCTTTCGGATCGTAGGCCGCAGGTGGCTGGCGCAGGCTTCGAAACTCACGTTCCGGGGTCGGCTCGGGCTGAGGTTCGGGTTCCGGCTGTCGCTCCGGCGACAGAGCAGAGCCACTGGCTCCACCCTCGATAACCCGTAGCAGCGCTGCGACTTGCTTCTCGCCGTCCACGTCATCGTCGCTATCGAGCTTGGCAAGCACGTCATCTGCAATGGAATCGGCGCCGCTGGCGCGAGCGTCCCCATGCTCGCGAATGACATCTCCGAGTTGGCTCAGGCCGTCTAGCACCGCCGCGTCTTCGTCGGTGAGGGACGCCTCCAACTCCGCCGCTTGTTCTGGGTCTAGCTCACCGTCGTGATGCTGCATCAGGGTCAGGCTTCGGTTCTTCATGTGCGCTGCCCCTTGCCTTCCGGCAACTCGCCGAAGTGCTCCTTGTAGCAAGACGCGAGAGCTCTTTGCAGTTTCTGGCGGGCGTGGAACAGCCGACTCATGATGGTGCCTTTGCTCACGCCCATGGCGTCCGCCATCTCTTCGTAACTCATGCCCTCGATCTCCCGCATGAGTATGACGCCTCGATGATACGGCGGAAGCGCGTCGAGGGCAGATTGGATGGTTTCTGCAATCTCGTTTCGGCGCACGACATCGTGGGGGTCGGCGCCATCGATTCGCGCCAATAGTGGAACGTCCAATTCGTCCTTGATTTCACGCGAAACGTCCAGCTCCCGCTCGCGGCGGGATGGCTTGCGCATGAGGTCGATGGAGAGGTTCGTGACGATTCGATACAGCCACGTGAAGAAACTCGAGCTGCCGTGGAACCGGTCGAGTCCGCGGTAGACCCGCAGGAACGCCTCTTGGACAATCTCCCGGGCGTCTTGCTCGTCCCGCACCAACCCGATCGCGATGGCGAAAGCCCGCCGCTGGTGCCTTTCCACCAACTGTCGAAAGGCGCCTCGGTCCCCGTCCTGGGCTTTTTTGATGAGGGCGCGATCATGCTCAGCCTCCGCAGCGCGGGCTACTTTATTGGACGCCCGTCGGGTCGCGCTATTCACGGCCGGGACAGGTGGATCAGAGCGCTGCGAAGCGCCCTCCGCAGCGGGCCCCGCCGCAGCCGGTTTTTCGGCACGAATGTCTGGATTCGAGCTGCTGTCGGAGGAGGGCATCTGACCTATACTTACGTCAAACGCACGTTCTGTGCCCCCGCTAACACCGGCCAACGGGCCGGATCAGGGGTGACCAAACGGCGATTTGGGTGTCTCCGGCTCCCGGGGTGCCTGAGGAAGCTCCTTCAGGGTCACCTTCAAATCGAAGGTGCGACGCCCCCTCCGAACCTTGATGCTGACGGTCTTGCCGACTCCCGCCAGGCTGGCCAGCCAGCGAAGCTTTTCGGGACCGGGCACATCCTCGCCCTCGAAGCCGACGATAATGTCATCTGGCTTGAGCCCCGCCCGATTCGCCGCGCCCCCGGGGAGCACGAAACGAACCAATGCGCCTTTCTCGTCCTTCACTTTCAAGCGTTCCGAGTCCTCGGGCAGCACGGATGAGACTCGGATACCGATTGCGCTGCGAGTGATCTTGCCATCCTTGATCAATCGCGGAAGCAGCTCCTTGATCATGTTGATGGGGATCGCGAATCCAATGTTGTTCGCCCTGGCTCGAATCGCTGTGTTGATGCCGACAACCCGACCCGCCATATCCAACAACGGACCACCGGAGTTGCCAGGGTTGATACTCGCGTCCGTCTGCAGGAAGTTGTAGTAGCCCGTGCCATCACCCAGGCCTTTGACGTCCTGCCCAGTGCGCCCCTTCGCGGAAACGATACCTGCAGAGACCGTATGGGACAGACCAAAGGGGTTGCCGATCGCTACCACCCAATCCCCTACCCGGGTTGCGTCCGAATCGCCCAAGGGCAAGTGACTCAGTCCCTTCTTGTCGACGCGCAGCACCGCGATGTCGGTGGGTGGATCTCGTCCAACCACCGTAGCCTTGATCTCACTCTTGCCCCGGAAGATCACCCGAATGTCCGTGGCCGACTCGATCACGTGGTTGTTCGTAAGGATGAGACCATTCGCGTCGTACACGAACGCACTTCCCAAGCCCTCTCCGATCACCCGGCGTCGCCCGGTCCGACCACGCTGTTCCTGCAGCGTCTTCACGTAGACCACGGCTGGATCTGCTTTCGCGGCCAGATCCGCGAAACTGCGGGGAACCGTTGCCGGAGGCGCGGCCGGCAACGGGGCGGTGGGCGGCGGTGGAGTCGCGACAGGGGCCGAGGCCGAAGCAGCTCCGCCCGCGTCAGAGCCACCTCGAGTTAGGCGCTTGCACGAGGCTGCCCCGCAGGACACCCCAACGACCAATGCGAGCGACTGTGCGAGCCGCAGTCGAGTCCGAGCTGTCACTTGGGCTTCGCGACCTCCACGTACCTCATTCGAAGATCGTACAGCGATTGCGCCAATAGGGTCTCCTCCTCACCGGAAAGGTTCCCACGGGTCTTCTCTTGAAGCAAAGCGAGCAGATCGATGCTCTGTCGAGCGAGGGCCGGTTCGATCTTCTGCTCACCCTCAGCGGGGTTTGGTGCGTCCCCCAAATGCACCCGCCCAGACTGTGCGAGCGATAGTACGAATGTGGCGAAGTCGATGGCGGGAAGCTGCTCACCCGTCGCGTCATCGAATGCCTGTCGCGCGTGTCGCTGCTGTTTCGAGTCCGGGCCGTTGTCGCTCACGGAGCCTCCAGGTCCTCGTCTGAGCCAGCCTCCGCCCCGAGCAAAGCCGGCGTGGGAGCAGTGGCGCCATCTGTGCTGTCGCCGAGTGCAGGCTGTTGCAGGTCGAGCTCCTCCGACTCTGCTTCTCGATCCGGCAGCGCCGCCAAGTGCTCTTCCAACTCTTGTGCTTTCAGTGCACCATGCGCAGCCATTCGGCTGCGAACACGCACATCGAGCTTCAGTCTCTCGGATTGTTTCATGACTTATCTCCAGAATTGCCGCGGCGGCCCCGCGAGCCAGGTTCGGCTCCCTCCGGGCTGTTAACGTCCTCGTAGCGCCGCTGACCCCCAGCTAGCAAGGCCTGCGTTGGAATGAGCGAAATGTCCGGTTGCGCGGCCGAGAGCAGGGCGGTCTCGGCGGCCTGGATCTCCTCGCTGTCGGCCACGCGTACATCTAGGATATCGAGGTCCACCGCCAGGGATTGCCCCGCTAGGGGGTGGTTTTGGTCGACCACGACCCGCTCGTCATTCACATCCAGCACCGTCAGCAATACGAAGTTTCCTTCGGCGTCCTCGGCCTGAAAATGATCTCCGGCATCGGCATCCGGCGGGAACTCGGCACGCTCCACCTCAACGACGGCAGCTGGGTCCCGCTGCCCGAACCCGTCCTCGGACCGTAATCGGGCCGTCTTCGACGACCCGGGGCTCGCGCCGCCGATAGCTTGCTCGATGCTAGGCAGCAGCTGCCCAAAACCGAAAAGTCGCTCGATGGTCTCTTCTGCCACGACTTCGCCATCGGCATCGCGCACCGCGTAGTGGAGTTTTACCCACGTACCAGGACCAACGCTGCAACTCACTTCAGCTCCGATCGCGACAGTCAGATCGAGTCTGGGCTCACGATCTTGCCAGCAACCGCACTCGCCGCCACCACCAGGGGGCTAGCCAAGTAGACTTTCCCAGGACCACTACGTCCGGGGAAGTTGCGATTGATGGCGCTGACGGTCACTTCCTCCGCCGTCATGCTGACCCCTGGGCCCGCGCGAATGCACGCCCCGCAGGAGGGATCCACGAGTTGTGCCCCCGCCCGTTCGAAGACGTCGATGTAGCCGCGCTCCTGCGCGTATGCGCGAATGTGCTGGGAGCCGAACTGGATGAACAATTGTACGCCGTCGGCAACCCGCTGGCCCTTGTCGAGGGCGCGGCTGAGCACCGCAGCGTACATGTCCATGTCCGCTTTCTTGCCTCCGGTGCACGAGCCGCCGTAGGCAATGCTCACCGCCACGTCCCCACCAGCGCCAGCGCTCAAATCCTTCAGTGGCACGCCATTTCGCGGGTCTCCGGGTGTGGCGACCATCGGAACGATCTCCGAGAGGTTGATCTCGAAAACGTCCGCATACTTGGCATCCGGGTCCGCCTTGACAATGCGCCCGCGCACCTCGTCCTTGTCCAGCCCCCGCATCTCCGCCAGGTACTGCACGATGCGCTCATCGGCTTCGATGATGCCGGTGAAGCTTCCAGCCTCCACCGCCATGTTGGTGAGAGTAGCCCGCTCATCCAGGCCCAAGCTGCCGATACCCGGCCCCGCAAACTCCAACACCTGGCCGATCCCCTTTCCGGTCTTGAAGTGAGGCAAGCTGAGGATGTGCAGCATGACGTCCTTGGCGCACACCCCTGGGGAAAGCTCGCCGCCCAACACGAAGCGAACCGTTTCGGGCACTCGGACCCGCACATCGCGAGTGAACCAAGAGTTGGCCATGTCCGTGCTGCCCACGCCGAAGGCGAAACAGCCGAGGGCGCCAGCCATGCATGTATGAGAGTCCGTTCCGGCGACCACCTGACCGGGCAGCGCGAGTTCCTCGATCACCTTGTTATGACAGATGGCCTCACTACCCACCGTCTTGCCGTCACGCACTACTTCGCCGTACAACCGGATGCCGTGTCGCTTCGAAAACCGCTCCTGCTCCGTCTTGAGGGAGTGAGCTTGCTCCTCGAGTCCCATTTTCTTGTGAGCTTCGGGCATGACGAGGTCCAGGAAAGTCAGGTGGTCACGAAACGCAAACACGCTTTCTGGCTCTGTCACGCCGGCGTCTGGGCCAAATCCCGCGCGAAACAGCGAGTCCGCCATGGGCGTTACGTACTCGTGGGAAAAACGCACGTCCGTGCGTACAAACAGAGCGTCCCCGGGCTTGACCCCAGGCACGCCCAGCTCGCCAGTCTTCGCGTCGGCGATGGCGCGATTTGCAATGATCTTCTCACACAGGGTCATGGGTCGGGCTGCGGTCGTGACCTTGGGTGGGGATACTTCCCCAGCCATCCGCAGCTTGTTGTAAGCGAACAGCCCACCATGCTCGACGATCTGCGCGCTGATCGGATCGAGGCCTTTGGTGAACTCGCTGATCGGGATGGCTTCCCCCTTCTCGATACGCTCTAGAATCGAAAAGTCCGTCGTGGTCAGCAGCCCGATGTTCTGGCAGTTCTGGCCGTAGATTTTCTCGATGCTCTGGGCAACGATGAGCTGAACGCCTGCCTTCAGCTCGGAGTAGGGGGCGGTTTCCCTGGAGCTGCCGCAACCCTTGCTGCGCCCGCTAACGATCACGGAGAAACCGCCATTCTTGACCGTGTCCTTTTCGATAGCACCGCCTCGCAACCCCACCAGACTGAAGCGCGCCAGAGTTTCGTCGAAGTAGTAGCAAACCCAACCGGGCGTGATTTCGTCCGTTGAGATGTTGTCGATAAGCTTACGCTTCGGATCGTAGTCGAGGGTCTCCCCTGACAGTTGTTTGACAATGAGGTCCATGTCCTCTGTCAGGTGAAGCACCCGACCGGGAAAGGACACCTTCTTTTCGGTCATCATTCCTCGTGGGGAGTGGCGTGCGCATCGCGGGCGAGGGCGCGCCGGGGGACGCTTCTTTTAGCCCGAATTGCGCGACACGTCATGGTCGGAGCGCGCTGCCCAAGACTTTACGGGGCGGGGCGCGGCGCGACGCGTCATGAAACTCTCCGGGAAACAATGGCCTCCCCTGCTCTCCAGAGCGCGTTGAGCTCAGCCCCAGGGTGACGCCGTTCCGCCTCGGCAAGTGCCTGCCGCAACGAGGGTTTGGGTCGCGCGTAGCTCATCGCGACGACGGGATCTGCCAGCTCACTGACTAGCCAGATTTCGTGATCCTCCGGAAGTTGCGGCTTGAGCCCGAGGGCATAGATGCCCCGATTGACGCGTTCGAGAGGACCCAGCCCGCCACTGCAATCAGCGACGACAATCACCGTTCCGCCAGCGTTCAACACCGCGCCAGCGGGCGGCACAAGTTTCGAAGCCTGGTACAAGGTGTGGCTGACTGGTGGTTTGTCGGCCACGACGAGTACGTCCGAGGCAGGCAGTGAAACCGAGAAGACCTTCGTCGCCTCCGCGGCAAGGACGCGATGCGCCCGAACTGGGTCACCGCTCGCAGCCGCCACTGCATTACCGTCGACGTCGCACAGCACGTTGAGTATGACCACTCGACCCGGAACACGGCTGCATGCCTCTTCCATGTCGAGGCGACACACGTTGTCATCCACCCGGCCGAGGCGGGCGCTCGGGTCAGCCTTCAACAAGTGATTTTGCAAGGCATCCTCCGCCCAGGCGCAGCCCGGAAACACCGCTTTGACCCCGCCCGACACGCCAGCGAAGTAGTGGGGTCGCACCCGCCCCGTGGCGATGACCAAGTCCGCTTCGGCGACGGCGTGATGCAGGCGAACTTGGGTGTTTTTCGAGGTTTTTCCGAGGCTCCGCACCAAAGTCGGGTCGGCAGCGTCATGCACGCAGATGGGCATGTCCGAAAACGCCTGAGGCACTACAGAGTCGCCCGCCCCTGCGTGGGTGCCGCTAGCGACGACCAGCTTCACGCGGTCCCGAGCCAAAACCTCCAGCAGCGCTGTTAGAAACGCTTCTCGAGGCTCTTCCCGACTGGAATCACTGACGATGATCGCGATGTCTTTCGCGGATCGCCCCAATTCCTCAATGGGCGTACTCGCGATTGGGTTGCGCAGCGCATGTCGACAAAGCTGCAGCACATCGCCGGTTGCGGAGAGTGCTCTAGGACAAGCGATTCGGAGCGTGTCACGAACGCTCCCCAGTTGTCGCTCCGCGAAGCTGGCGGTCACGCCCTTCGGTCGCGCTCGCGTCTGCCTGCTAGCGCAAGCATCGCGGTGATCGCGATCTCGACTTCTTCATCGCTCGGTGGTTGGGGTCGGGCGACGATTCGCTCTTTCAAGCCCCGCAGCCGCGCGCCAAAGGTCCGATAGCGCGCTCGCTCCAGTTCATCCGGCTCGTTGACGACCCAACGGGCCACGATGGATTGCAGTTGCCCGACCTCCAAGTCGATGATGGGCGCGAGCTGCGTGGCCAAGGGGTGGGGCACAGGCTCATCCTAGCTCTCGCTGGGTCTTGGGCCAGTTTGTTGCAAAGTTAACATTGTTAACATTGAGCTCGGTCAGGTCGTTGCCTTCCCGCAGCTGCGGTCGCAGCCTCGACCGCTCGGACACGGTGCGTGGGCAACGGACTTCAGAATGCACGCAGTCACAAGTAGGCTACCGCGCGGTGCGTATCTCAGTGTCGTCGTTCGCGCGGGTCGCGCTTCTCACATGCGCGGCTGGCTGCAAGCAGGAAGCCTCGGATCCGGCGCCAACCGCAAGCGCCACGTCCAACCCGAGCGCGCCGGCGACATCAGCGGAGCCAACGGGTTCGGCCCGGGCGCCAAAGCATGCGCCGCTTTCCGGGGAGCGCGTGGACGTCCCCGCGGGTGAGTTCGTCGCCGGAAGCGTGCCGGGCGAAGCGGGGCGCCTTCCTCAACTCGAGCCCCTAGCGGCTCCCATGGAGCTGGGCGCGTTCAAGATCGATCGCCTGCCCTACCCCAACGATCCGGCAAAGCCACCGCTAGTCGCGGTTTCGCGCGAGGAAGCTCAGAAGAAGTGTGCCCTGCGGGGGGCCCGACTCTGCACGGAGCTGGAGTGGGAGCGCGCCTGTCGAGGGCCAGGCGAAGAGCGCTACCCGACCGGCGCCGCCTGGGACCCCCGCTGCGCCGATGAGCCGCGAACCTGCGCGACAGGGTTCGAAGCCCTGGGCATGGGAGCCGCGCTGCGGGAGTGGACGAACAGTGACGTCGTTCCAGAAGACGGCCCCCGCCGCGCCTCGGTCCGTGGCGGGAGTCGACAAGAGCCTCCAACCCAGCACCGCTGCGCCGCACGTCGGGGAATCGATCCAAAGACCAAGAGTGACGACCTCACGTTCCGTTGCTGCGCTGGAGCTCCAAACGCTGCCGTCGTCAAAGAACCGCGCCTGGGGCCGACCTTTCGAAAGGTCCGGATAACGGCCAAAGAGTTAGAGGCCATCCTGGCGGCACACCCAAAGACCAAACGCCTCGCCAAAGACATCAAATTCTTTCGCGATCCGGACGCTGCCAACACCGTGATCGCCCGCGGCCCAGGGGACAAGAAAGGCTTCTTGTTCACGGTGAAGCCCCTGATCTGGAACCCGGTGGCAGGCTCCGAATTCTTACTCGTCGCAGCCCGCTCAGGCAAAGACGTGAGCTTCGTTGTTGCCTTCCACGTGCTCGGCAAGAACCGCTACGCACTATCGGCAAGCTACATCATGAACCGGGAACCGGGCCCCGTCGCGTTTGCGTACAGCGGATACATCCGGCCGCGACTGCATTTCAGTACCTGTTGGGGGTGCCTCGGGGAGACCGGCAAGCTCCTGCATCGCGATCCGGACGCTGTGAGCATCGTTCAGCCCTGAGCGGCCTGCCTATTCCTTGCTGCACTTGAGCTTCAGGAACATCAAGCTACCGCCGCCGGGCTCCGCGCCGTGCCCCAAAGTCGCACCTGCAGCGGTCGCGGCCGCTAGGGCCGCGTACAGGCCAAAGCCATAGCCGTAGCGTGCTGCGCTCTGCTTCTTCGCAGCCAACTGGCCCACCGCGCTGGTCGCAGTTTCCCACGCCTCGTCCGGAATGGCCTCCCCGGGGTCCCGGACGGCGATGATGAAGTCGTCGCCTTCCAGGCTGATGCTCACGCGCACCGGACCGCGCCCACCGTGCTGAATACCGTTTCGGATCAGATTGGACAGGGCCGCAGCCAAGGCCTGACGCTCGGATTCGACCCAGGTGGACTCGGGCACACTGCCAGCGTCGAAGTTGATACTGGTTTCATGGCTTTTGGCCAGGGCGGTGTTCTGAACGATGACGTCTTGGATGATGCCGTGAGCCGGCATGCTTGCGAGGGCAACCGTGTCGCCGCGCAAGGTGCGGCCCAGCAAATCCAGGTTGTCGATGATGCGCAGCAAGCTGTCACAGGAGACCAGAGCGTCGCTCAGCGCCTCCTGGGTGTCCTCGTCGTCTGGCCGCAGCGCGCTCTCCAGATAGCCCAGGTTGCTGCGCAAGGCAGACAGTGGGTTGCGGAGGTCATGGGCGGCGAGCCCCAAGAGTGACCCAACCAGCGGCGACTTGGGCAGCGGATCTGACACCAACGATCTATACCGCGTGCGGCGAGATCAGGGCAATGCCAGGGTTTTGTCTCGGCCGCGCCGCTTGATCCGTCGGTCTAGCAGCCTGAGCAGCGCCAGTCGGCGCTGCTCGACTTCGTCAACCTGCTTCGGTGTTACGAGCAGGCCGACCTCCGGGGAGCGCAACGCGGCTTCGATCCGCGTGCGGTCCAGCTTGCGAAGGCGCTGCTCGAGAGCCTTCGAAAACACCAGGTGACGACTGAGACGGGGCAGCGGGTCTCCGATTGCCCCGTCGCGTCCAGAAGCGGAAAAGGCGTCATTGTCGTCGAGGGCAAGCACCGAAGAGCTCTTCTCGTCAATCACGACCTTGGACCGGCGGAGATTCATGCACAGCGCATCCACTGCCAAGATGCTCTGGTACGCGGCGAGCAGAGCCAGTGGCTCCGTCGGCGGCGTACGACTCATGAGCTCGGTCTCCCACTTGTGTCCGCGGGTCCCCTCCAGCATGCGACCCACTTCCAGCGTGACCATACGGCGTTGAGGCAGAAGAACCACCGCCGCTTCCACGTGTCCATCCGCCAATACGCGAAGCTCCTTGGCCAGCTGTCGACGCGTCTTGTTGTCCGCGGCTGCAACCAGCACAGCCCTCAGCGGCAGGCGACGAATGGCCGTCGGCGCCACCGACGCAGGTGAGATCTCCGCTGACAGCCCTGCATGTGCCCCCGGCGCGCGAGGAGCAAGGGGGGCGGCCTTGGTCGCGAAGACGATGGCAACGCTGCCACCTTCGCGCAGTCGCCCCTGATAGGTGGTCGACGCTTTCGCCACGTCAATCAGCGTCCCGTGGCGAACCTTCTCTCTGGGCGCCCGCTGCGCCTTCTTCGGTGCCTTGGGCGCCGCTGCTACCGAGGAGGCCGAGGGCGGAGGAGCTGCCACGCCCTTCGCCGAATTCGGCGCTGGGGCGCTATTTGCCGCTGCTGGCTGCGGCGCTTTGGAGTCGCAACCCAGGACGAGCAGCGCGCACAGAGCCAATCCGCGATTCATGGCAGCCGATGTTCGGTCAAGAATTTCTCGATCCGCAATCCCACTAGCTCATCCTGCTCCAAGGGCGCGACATGAGTGCCCCCGGCCAGCATGACCAGCTCGCCGCGAGGCAGTGCGTCGGCCATTTGCGCGCTCAGCTCCGGCGGGGTGAAGGAGTCTCTATCCCCAGCGACGACCAGCACCGGAACGTCGATCTTCGGCAGAAGATCTTCCGCGGAGTGTTCCCCGGCATACTCCAGCATGCGCACGAACATCGGAAAGTCGATGTGGGCGACATGGCGGAAGTAGGGCTCGACGTCCTCGGGCCGAACCGTACGCGCATCCAAATCCCCAGTGAGCATGCCGATACGCACCGCCATCTTTGGTGGCACTCGGGACCATAGAGCACGCGCGATCTTCGGGTGCGCGCCCGAGAGTTCTCTCAACCGCGGCAAGATTTGCGCGAGCACGTCGGTTCCCTTGAAGGTGTGGGTCACCCGACCGAAGCTACCGCACAGGAACACCATGGCGACAATCTTCTCGGGTCGCAGTCGATAGGCCTCCAACGCCACCTGGGTGCCAAAGGAGTGTCCCACCAATACGACCGGGGGGTCATCGAGGGCACGACGCACGGCGTCCAGATCCGAGGCGTGGGCGGCGACATCAATGAAATCCGGGTCTGCTGGGGCGCCGCTGCGCCCATGCCCTCGGTAGTTCCAGTGGGCTACTGAGAGCAGCCGCTGGAGACCATCCCATAGATATTTGTAGACGAATCCGTCGCAGCAAATCCCGTCGCAAAGGACCGCTGTGACCGGGGACGGCCCCGCACGCGCGCGCAAGTATAGCTTGGTACCGTCACGCCCGACCGTGAACCGCTCCACCTTGCGTGGCTCAGCTCGCGGAGTCGGAGTCGTCGTCGTCACCGATGTCGTTGACGCTGGGAATCTTTTTGATTTCGAGTCGTGCGAGCTTCCAAGCGCGCTGCACGACCCAGGACAAACTTCGGTCCAGACGTGCTGCTTCGTCCTTTATTTCCTGAAGCATTGCCTCGGGAAAATAGAGACTTTGTTTGCGCTTGTCGCTGCCACCCTTGTTCGAATCGTCCGCCACGTAGCGCTCCACCATGTAGGGCCCTGTATACAGACCCAAGTCATGCTCCGAGTATCACCTACAGGCTCCCATAATCAAAGGATTTTTCCCATTACGCCGGCAAGAGCCCCATGAGGCGCCAGGGTCGCGGGATGCGCGCATCCGACGAGGCGTTCGAAGGCCCCTCGAAATGCGCTGCGTGGCCGACTAATCTGGGGCAGATGTTCGCACGCTCCGCGCAAACCGCAGTGCTACTCGTCCTCACCCTTTCGGCCACCCATGCTGTCGCTGCTCCAGGTGCCGAAAGTCCCTACGACGTGCTTGCGCAAATGGCACGGGTGCTCGTGATGGTGGAGCACGAATACGTCGATCCCGTCGAGCGACGACGCCTAGCAGAAGGCGCGATCAAGGGAATGGTGGCGGAGCTGGATCCGCACTCGGCCTACATGCCCCCAGAAGACTACGCGGTCTTTCAGGCAGACACCGAGGGGCGCTTTGGGGGGATCGGGGTAGAGGTCGATTTCAGTGATGGCGGCATCACGGTTATCGCTCCCATCGAGGGGTCCCCGGCTGAGAAAGCGGGTGTCGAATCCGGTGACCGCATCATCGCCATCGACAACCAGAGCGTACGGGGCAAGTCGCCCGAAGAGCTGGTGAGATGGATGCGCGGCGCGCCGGGAACCAAGGTCATTGTCGGAATTCGACGCAAAGACAAGCCCGAGATGATCCACTTCAAGCTGACGCGGGAGATCATCGAAGTCTCCAGCGTGGCCGAGGAGTTGATGGACAGCGAAATCGGCTACATCCGCATCAAGCAGTTTCAGACCGGCACCCATACCGAGCTCCTCGAAGCCATCGCACGGCTTCGCAACGAAAACGGCGGCCCCCTAGCGGGCGTGCTCTTGGATATGCGCAACAACCCGGGAGGGCTCGTTTCCGAGGCAACGGCGGTCGCGGACGAAATGCTCGAGGGCGGCGTGGTTTTTACGACTCGACATCGGAAGAAAGTGATCGATGAGGTCAAAGCCACCCGCAGCGGCTCTCTGCGGCGAGGGCCACTGGTCGTGCTGGTCAACGAATACAGCGCCAGCGCCGCTGAGCTGGTGGCCGGAGCAGTCCAAGACCAGAACCGGGCGACAGTCGTTGGCGCGCGCACCTTTGGCAAAGGCTCTGTTCAGACCATTGCGGACCTGCCGGGCGGTGCGGGGCTGCGCCTCACGAGCATGCGCTACTACACGCCGAAGGGCCGCGCGATTCAGGCGCAAGGCATCGAACCCGATGTACAGGTCCAGGCCGGAGTCATGCCCGACAAGAGTTTTGGGGTCCTCCGCGAATCGGATCTGGAGAATCACCTTCCGGCCGAAGGCTCCAGTCGCCCCATAACGGGCGGCCCCAAGACTACGTCCGACATTGACGCACAGGAACCTCCAGATACCCACCTCGGAGTCGCCAAGGAGATCCCCAAAAACCCGACCCTTGGCAAGGACGTGGCTTTGAGCGTCGCCTACCAAATCGTGACCGGAGTGATGCGCCGCCGCTAACCCACCTTGCGCGATGGTGCTCGCAGCAACGCGACGGTATGCTGAACGGAAACGCGAGCCCATGCCCGCGTCCGAAGCCGTCAGAGGCGGAGGGGGAGAAGGCCTGCTGGAGCGACACGGGCAAGCTCTTCCAAGCAAACTGTGGCTTCGCCAGCGCAAACCTCTGCTCCTTCGACACCGTGGCGGTGGGAACCAAAACGACCGGCGCCAGCCCCCTGGGCGCTCTAGATATGTCTGGGAACGGAGCTGAATGGACCGCAGACTTCTGCGATGCGGGCTACCACGCGACGAGCCCGCCCAAAGATCCCAAAGGTCCGAGCGCCGGCGGAGTGCGAGTGCACCGCGGCGGCAGCTGGAACAGCAACGTGAAGAAGTCCCGTTGCTCAGCTCGCAGCGCGGCCCTCAGCACGACAGCCAATGACGAGATTGGCTTCCACTGCGCCGAGTAGGCGTGAGCTCAACGCGCGACGTTTTCGAGGGGCTTGTCGAGGACCGTGGGGTCTTGCTCCACCTGCGTCGCCACCGGCGAGGATGCGGCTGCGGTGTCACTGGCAGGGTCATCGGGAGTGCGCCGCGACTTGCCGCGCTCGTTGGGCTTCGTGCGCGACAGAGGCATCAATCCCAGCTGCATGACCTTGTGATAGTCCATTCTCACTCCCGCTTGACGATTCGCCGAACCGTGACGCTTCCTTCGCGGCCGGATAGGGGCAAGTACAATTCAGGCTGCCGCAGGACATTTGTCATCTCGGAGGCCGAGTCGTGGCTTTGTTCCGAAAAGCTGTCGGTAAACGGCGAAATGACGCAGTGCGGAAACACTGATCGTCGGTTCTGACGCCCGCCGCGGTTGCCACGAGCTGGCGACGCCACAGCGCACCATGTAGCCGCGATGCGCCAGACGCGTGGCTTGGGACTATCGGTCAATGGCAGCGACCGACAAACGGCACTCGCCCGCGAGAAAGCGCGTCCAGTTCCTGCTGCATCTGACGACGCACTTCCTCGTAGCGAGCGCGAAGCGTCTCGGGTTGCTCTGCCGCCTGTGGTCCGAGTTCGGAGAAATCCAAGGCTGCGCCGAAGCGAATCGAAGTCTGAGCAGGTAGAGGCAAGTACGGCAGGAAGCCGGAGGTGATGCCCCAAGGCAGGGAAAGAACAATCGGGAAGACCTCGGCACGAAACATGCGCTTGAGACCCAGCCTCTTGGCGATCGATTCGCCCCGGGTCAGCACGATGAACTGCTCGTGTGTGCCAACACTCACGACCGGCACGATGGGCACCTGGGCACGCAGCGCGAGCTGCAGAAAGCCAAGGCGACCGCCGAGTTCGATCCGATGACGATCCTTGAACGCCCGTGTGGAGTCCAGGTCCGACCCCGGGTACACGAGCACGATTCGTCCGCGCCGAAGCGCCTCCAGACTGCCCTCGTGCCCCGCACGCAGGGCGCCGAACTTCAGGGCGATCTCACGCAAGCGCGGCTTCTGAAACAGGATGTCGTGGGCCAAAGGATGCACCGCGCGCTCGACGCCCTGGCGATCGCGGATTGCGACCATCGTCAAAAGGCTGTCGAAGGTCTGCAATCCGCCGTTGTGGTTCCCCACCAGTAGCGCGGGCCCAGACTCCGGGACGTGCTCGATCCCCTCGACCGTGTAGCGGAAGTAACGCTCCCCGACGAAGCGAGACAGGTCGAAAATCACATCCATGAAGTCCGGATCCCGCGCGTCCAGCCCTTCCTGGCGACCACTTTCGGTGTCGCGGTCTGCCGCCAACGAAACGCTTGAGGCAGCGAAGTCTCCCATCACCCGCCACAGATCCTTCGACTCTAGATGTCGCGAGGCTCGAGTTCGCCACTCAGAAAAAGAGAACGCTGTCATGTCGGGAGTCCAAGTCGACCATGGCAAGTGTGCGGCTAGCGTCAAGCGCGGCACTGCGATGGATCAGGTTTTGGGTTGGGTCGCGACGCTGTGGCGGTGACGGTGCCCTAATCTCGCCCAGCCGCACAATGCCCGCCTTTGACGGAGGTGGGTTTCTCAGTAATGTCCCGGGCATGCTCGCTTTCCCGAGGGTTGTCGTCACTCTTGGCGTCTTGCTCGCTGCCGCCCCCGCCGCAGCTCAATCTGATCCAACGCCCGCGGCGCCTTCGGCGTCTGCAGCCGAGGCCCCCGCAGAAGAGGAAACCGACGAAGCGGACCAGGCGGAAAACGCTGCCGAAGGCTTGGCTGAACTCAGGCGCTTGGAGAAACGCACTCAGCTGTCACCCGAGCTGCTCACTACGGCTCGCCGCTTGCGTGCCGTCGTCGCGACCCTCGACGACCGTGCATCCGAAGCGATCAAACGCTGTCGCTCAGCGTCATCCCAGGCGGAACTGGATGACTTGGAGCACAGCTGGCTGCGAGAGCAGGCCAGGCTCGCACCTTGGAAGTCACAGGTAGACGCCGAGGCCAAACAGCTGAAAACCGCCGATGAACGTGCCACCGGCATCATCGAGAGCCTGAGTGCGCGTCAAAAGGCGCTTACGGATGAAGCAGCGGACGCGGTGGTCTTGAAAGACCTGGCGGACGCGCTCACGGAGGCAAAGAAGACCAGGCGACAACTGCGTGAGCGCAAGTCCGCCGTGCTGCGTCTGCAAAGCCACGTCGTTGAAGCCAAGAGTCTCGTGGATTCGGTCCTGGAAGCCGTGGAGCAGAACCGACCGAACCTGCTCTCGAGCTTCCGTCGCACGGCACAGCCGCTCTGGAAGCAAGTCCCGGACGCGAAGGATCTGGGCGGCTATGCGCCCCGGCTGCGTGAAGCTGGGTTCGCTGCGGGACAATTCGCCACTTCGGCAATCGGAGCCATCGTGCTGCACGTGCTGCTTGCGCCGGCGTTGTTCACCAGTCTCCTGCTGCGAAGACGCAGGGTGGATCCGAAAGGTGAGCCAGCTGTCAGTGCTGTGATGCGCCCAGCATCAGCGACATTGCTGTGCTTCGCGGTCGCCACCCTCCTATTCTATCCGGTACCAGCGCTGGTGAAGGCCGCGCTGCAAGTCCTGGCTCTGGGCACAGCCCTTCGTCATTTGGACGTGCGTCTGCTACCAACCCTTCGCTACCTGACGCCGGTGGGGTTCCTGGTCCTCGCCCTGGACATCGCGCGCCGCGTAGCACCCACCGCCAGCGTGGAAGCTTGGCTATTTGCCGTCGAGTTGCTGCTGGCCCTGGTGGCCATCAGCGTCAGCCTGGCCAGGGCAGCCGGCGCGGGCAAGACGACCCGTAGGCTGTCCCTCGCTGTGCTGGCGTGCGCACTGCTTGCCGTCATCGTCGGCTACTCAGCTCTGGGGCATATGCTCGGAATGGCGGTGCTCACTGCCGCCTTCGTCGCCCTCGTGGCCCTGGGCACGACCGCGGTCGTGGCAGGAATCGTCAAGGCGGCATGCGAAGCTCCCCTGGCCCGGCGCTCCTACATGATCCGAGAGCGCAAGGAGCTGCTGGTGCTCTGGACCCACCGCATACTACGCACCGCCGCGCTGCTGATTTGGCTGCAACTGGTGATGAAAGCCTTGGGCGTCGCCTCCGACCTTAAGCACGCCGCACTCGACTTGGGCAACGCAGGAATCAAGGCCGGGAGCCTGAATGTGACCCTCGCCGACGTCGTCAAGCTTTGCTCTGGGATTGTGCTGGCCATCGTCGTAGCGCGGCTTGTACGCCGCGTGCTGCAGGATGACGTGCTGCCGCGCACTCCCATGGTGCACGGGGCTCAGCACGCCGCCTCTACGACCACCTACTACTTGGTACTCACCATCGGTTTCTTCATGGCCCTGGCGGCCGCCGGGATAGCATTCTCCAAGCTGACCTTCATGGTCGGCGCCCTCGGCGTCGGCATTGGCTTTGGGTTACAGAACATCGTCAACAACTTCGTTTCCGGACTGATTCTGCTCTTCGGTCGGCCCGTGGAGGTCGGCGACCGAATCGAGGTCGGCGGCACCTTTGGGGTGGTCGAACGCATTGGATTCCGTTCCAGCACTTTGCGCACGGTCCAAGGCGCAGAGCTGATCATGCCCAATGCGGAGCTGATCTCCGCTCAAGTCGTGAACTGGACTCATTCGGACGAGCGGCGCCGCATCGACGTCGACATCGGAGTCGCCTACGGGACCGATCCCGAAAGAATCGTGGAACTGCTACTGGAGCTAGCCGCCAAAGACGAGCGTGTGCTCGAGGATCCCGCCCCGGCAGCCCTGTTCCTCAACCACGGCGCGAGCTCCCTCGATTTCCAGCTGCGCGCGTGGACCGACAGATTCGATGACTGGGTCATCATCAAGAGCGATCTGACCCGCGCCATCAACAAGGCGCTGGTCGAAGCAGACATCGAGATCCCGTTCCCGCAACGCGACCTGCACGTTCGATCCCTCTCGGAGCCTGCCGTAACCGCGATTCTCGGAGCCGCCAGCGCCAAGAAGTAGCTTTCAAAAGCGCACTCGATGCCGCGGCGCGCGTACTCATCGGCGCCACCCCTTAGCTGGACCGAGGCGCGACTCAGCTCTCCGGGCGCCAGGTGGCAAAGGCTTGCAGCACCAGCACGTCGATGTCCGAACCAAACACCGTGTCGCCATCCAAAGCGATGTCGAAGTGGCGGGACGGCGAATACCACACCGCGGCTCCCAGCCAGTGTTCGATGAAGGCGCTGTCGTCGGCGTTGTAGCGGAAAGACCCTGGCCGATATCGCGCGGAGAGATCCAACTTGCGGTCCAGCAACTCGATGCCGGGGCTCACGCTGAGGCCGGCGTTGGTGAGCACGCTGCTCTGAGCCGCCGAAGCGCCCCGACGACGTCACTCAGCCGCAGGTGTCCGAACCCACCGAAGACATCCGCGTCCGCGTTCTGCGTGGTGGCCGCATGGCCGCCGACCCTTACGGAGGTCTTTTCCAGATGGATACCAACGTCGCTGCCGCCCGAATAAACGGCATCGCTACCTAGGCACGTGCTGGGACCGGCGGCGGTCGCTTCGGCGACGCACAGCCACTCGGGCGGAAGAAAGCTAGCGAGCCAGCGCGAGCGTTCTGGCCGTCGCAGGTTGCCTCGAACCGCGACTTCGAAGATCCCCGAGCGGACCGAAGCGTCTGCACCGGCCGCACTCAGCTCGATCGAGTCTGCCTGCCAGGAGTTATCGGCGTCGAAAAACGAGAGCTCCGCGTGGGCGCCGAAGTGACCAAAGTTCGGTAGTAGATCGATGCTGGCGTTGACCCGCCGCTCGTCCAACTCGCCGTCGAAGCGCGAAGCGTGACCGCCGACGATCACCCGGCGGCGCCACTCGGCATCCACCTCTTCCCACGCAAGCTCACCACCGAAGCGGGCAGCGTCGGAGGGGACCCCGCTGAGGGGCGCCGATGCCCATCTTCGTGACACGAGATGCACTGTCGGGACATCTTTCGGTTCCCCGTGTGGCAAGCGGTGCGGGCAGTCTGGCGGTCCAAGTCGCAACGCTGGCTCGCAGCAAACGTGGTGCTCGCGCTGGACATGCGCGGCTCGCCGCGCAAGCTCGGTGTCCCTGGGGAGGACTCGCAGAAAGTCGCCTACCGTCTGTTGGAGCCGGAGCCTTTCACAGGCAAACACGTGTTGGTCGTCGGCCTGGAGATCCAAAATGACGCGGTGATCACCCAGATTGGCGGCACCTCTCCAGCGGATTTGCTGAAAACCTTCGGCATCAACCTGGTCACGAAGTACGGGGAGCGCTAAGAGACGCTGGATAGCGCCTGCCGGTGAGATTCGACCATGAAGATGCAGTGGCTTTTGGTAGTTGGGGTCGTCGGTGCGGGCAGCGCCGCGTTCCTATTACGTGGACCTGGCGACGCGAAGATTGCTGGCGAAAGCAGTGAGCGTCCTATTCCCGAATCCGCGGTAGCCGCGCTCCAGGGTTCCGACGAATTGGCTCCGGGTCACGCCGGCGGGCAGCTACCGCCGGGTCATCCGGACATCGGCGCGCAGGGAGCGCCGATGGGGCCGGTAGAGCCAGGTGGCCAAATGCCTGACGACGACACCCACCGCGGCCTCGCTGCAAAGCGGCCAGGGGGAGGGCCCGCGACCGTCTCTGGTCCCAAGCCCGGTCAGATCGAGCTCGCGCCGGGGCCGAACGCCAAGCGCATCGCCGAATTGTTCAAGCAGCGCAAGGGCCTGGAGGGCAAAGTCGTTCGCGTCCGCGGCCAGGTGGTCAAAATCGCTGAAGGCATCATGGGAACGAATTTCGTTCACTTGCAGGACGGCACGGGCAAAGCCGAAAGCTCTGACAACGACCTGACGGTGACCATGGACGCAGTTCCCCTAATGGGCCACATCGTGGTCGTCGAAGGTTCGGTCAAGGTCGACTACAATTTGGGTGCTGGGTACTCGTATCCCGTGCTGCTCGAAAAAGCGAAGTTGGTCGCCAAGTAGACCCCACGCTCACTTCGGGACAGGCGGGATCTCCACGATGCCGGCTTGAGCGAAGGTCACGTGCTCCCACTGACCGTAGGTCGCGGACTGCGGCGTCGCGAGGATCTTGTCCGCAACCAGCTTCGTGCCATCCCACTTGAGCCGGAACAGCGCCGTCTCCCCCGCGATGGGGTTCTCCTGCGCGAGCAAGATGTCGCCGACGATGCTTTCGAACTCCTTAGCGGCTGTTCCGAGCAACTGGCTGGTCCCGTAGTTCACTCCGAAGAAGTTGCCCTTGGGTTCGATCACGTCGATGTCCTCGATCTTGACGCCGACATTATGAGTCTCGCTGCTGCCATCCTTGGAAATCACGTGCAGCAATCCTTGCCCTTCGGCGCCCGCAATGAGCTTGCCGGCGATGGGGCCATAGCGCGCCGGACAATTGGGCACGATGATCGCGCCCTCTAGATGCACGCTCGCGGTGGCAACCTTGGTGGGGACCCCCGCTGAGGTGACGCGCCACACTTCTCCCGTGGTCGTGACAACGACGAGATCGCCCCCCCACTCACCGGTGCGGTCGACGTACAGCGACCCGCGCATCAGACCGTTGTTGGCCCCAGGAAGATCGACCCAGGGGTTGTCCACGGTGTTGCCGTCGGAGGATATGCGCACGATCTGTCCGTCGATGCCGTTGCCCACGAACAGATCGCCGGCAGTGAAGCCGCCCGGGTTGCCCGCCCGAACCGTCGCAATCTTCACCTCGTCGGTCAGACCCGTCAGCGCAGAAAACTGCTGGTGCTTGCCGTCCTTCTCGATGCGCTCGAAGCCCGACGGGAGCCCCGTCGGGTAGTTCACGGACATGACCACCGAGTTGGTTGGCTCGTGGTAGTCGATGCCAATTGGCTTGTTGAAGGTTGTCGATATCGCCGTGAGGGTGATCACCGGGGGCGGACTGTCGTTGATCGGGTCGTCCACGTCTGGCGTTCCATCGCCGTCCGAGTCACCGTTCCCTTCCAACACGTCGGGGATGCAATCCTTGTCTGTATCCTGGGTCGGCGAGATGGCATCCGGGAGCACGATGCCGCCGCCGGAGCCGGCAGCTCCACCTCCCCCACTGGCAGCCCCGCCACCGCTACCGGTGCTGGCGCCGGTGCCGGTGCCGGCGCCTGTCCCGGAGGAGGCACCCGAGCCGGGGTTGTTCTGAGCAACGTCACCGTCCTCGGACGAGCATGCGGCAACCCAAACGGCGCCGAGCACGGCAGCCCCAATCCAATACGCGTGAAACCATGCACCTCGAGTAGCCATGGGCAGAGCATAACATCCCAGCGCCGCAAAGTCCGGCCGCGGCGCCTGATTGTCTCCTACGCAGGCGCGCGAGCTCAGGACTCGATGGCGTAGAGCCACTCATCGATCCAACGACCCCGTTTTTCGATGGCTCGCTCGAGAGTGCGGACAAACGTGAATTGGTTCTTCTCGAAGATCCGTCGCGACGCGTCGTTGCCCACGAAGACGGTCGCTTCGAGGCGACGGTAGCCCAACTTGAACCCTTCCTGGACGAGCTGGGCAACGGTCGCAGTTCCGAGTCCCTTGCCGTGGTGCTCGGGGCCTATCCACAGTCCCACACCGCCCACTCGTGGCGGCTCCACGGCGCGCACGTCGGCGCAACCCACCGGCCCTCCAGCAGCGGTATCGACGATCACAAAAAAACGATGTCCAGCTTCAAAGGTGTTGGCGCGATCGTCCAGCGCCGCGGCAAACTCGCGACGGCACGATGGACCGTCCCAAGCCAGCGTGTCCGTGACGCCTGTTCCAACCAGTTTCGGATATAACACCGCTGCGTCAGTGGGCACGGGAGCGCGCAGTCGAACGAGCATGCTCACATTCCCGAGAGGATCTTGAGTTCGCCGTCCTCACGGACGAGTACGAGCCGGTTGGCGTCCACCACCTCCCGAGTCTTTCCGCCGATGCGAAACGACCCGTTGTACCGGTAGTCCACGAGGATCTTCCCGTCGGCACGCTGGACATTGTCGTATTCGAAGCGATAGACGACACCGGTAATGCTCACGAAGTTGCGCTTCAGGTTCGCTGCGAGCTCCTTGTAACCCGAATCGTCCCCCGGGTTGGGCGCGCCCGCGTCGTCGTAGTAGCGCTTCGATGCCAGGGCTAGCAGCGCCTCCACGTCTTTGGCTTCGGTGGCGCGTCGATAGCGTTCGCACACGGCCAGAGCTTCGGCGCGCTCCGGTATAGCGGCGGAAGCAGTATCCTTCGGCGGCTGTGCCTGCTCCGGGGTCACTCGGGGCTGGGCGGCAGGGTCGAGCCCGGGCTCTGGTGTCGGCTGCGCGGCGCTCGTGGGTGCGCTCGCCGACGCCACCGGGGGCTTGGCCGGCTGGGCGGCACAGCCCAGGAGCAGCATCACGGTCGGCCAGCCTCGTCGCGCCAGGGTCATCGGTACCTCCGTCAACGCTAGCTCGATCGCAGGTGGTTGAGGATATCTTTCCCCCCCCTGGGGCGTCCCATGCAACTTTGATACTCATGCGCGCATTCCGGGGAGAAGATCTGTGAGCGGGCAGGAGCGTCACAAACATCCGGGACTGGAGCCCTCCGCTCGCATCCTGTAGGCAGCGACTTTCTGCAGCTGGATCGGCTTATCGACGTCAGCTCGTCGGGTACACCGGTCGCAAGCGAGTCCGTAGCCACCCCGGAACGGGCGCTTGGGCATCAACCGCGCGCCAGCCGCGCCGGAGCGGGCTTGGCGATAGGCGCAGGGCGGCCGCTGCGAGTATTCTCGCCCGCATGGCAGCCGTCGATGGATTCAGCATCGAGAGCTTCGAACACGCAGGTGCCCGCCGGGACGTCTACCGCCGCGGCAAAGGTCATGGGGTCGTGGTGATGCACGAGATCCCGGGCATCACTCCGGAAGTTGCGGGCTTCAGTCGCCGCGTCGCGGATTCCGGCTTTTCGGTTTACATGCCTCACCTCTTCGGCGAGCCGGGGCGAGAGTTTTCCGTACCCTACATGATGGGACAAATGGCCCGGGCGTGTATCAGTCGAGAGTTCTCCGTTCTGGCTCGTCACGCCTCGAGTCCGATCACGGACTGGCTCCGTGCCCTGTGCCGCCACGCCCACGCCGAGTGCGGCGGGCCCGGGGTGGGCGCCATTGGTATGTGCCTGACAGGAAACTTCGCGCTTGCGTTGATGGTCGACGAATCCGTGATGGCACCCGTGCTCAGTCAGCCGTCGCTGCCCTTCGGAGTCAGCAAGCGCCACAACGCTGCACTGCACCTGGCTCCCGAAGCCCTGCTGCGGGTGAAGGAGCGCGCTCGCAGCGGTTGCCCGGTGTTGGGCATGCGCTTCACCGGTGACCCGCTGTGCCGCAAAGCGCGCTTCGATACGCTGCGGCGCGAGCTGGGAGACGACTTCGAAGCCATCGAGATCGACTCTTCGCCGGGCAATCCGCACGGGATCCCTCGGACGGCGCACTCGGTGGTGACGAAAGACTTCGTGGACGAAAGCGGACACCCAACCCGCGCCGCCCTCGAGCGAGTGCTTGGCTTCTTTCGACAGCGGCTGGACGGCGAACCCTCCAATGCCGCGGAGTAGACAGCCGACTCGCAAGCGCGAGCTGCTGCCGTCGAGGCACTCGAGTGCTCGGCGCATCGCCCATGCGGCGCGCACCGGCTTCATGCTCAGCGTGCTCGGCGGGGCGGGCGGCTGTGCGTCGAAGCCGCCACCGGCGCAAGCGCCCACCGAGACCGAGGTCACAGAAGTCACGGTGCCAGATCCAGCACTCTCTAAGGCGCCGGACCCTGAGGGCGCGGACACGCCCGCACCCAAGCGAGTTGCGGTACCACCGGACCCAGGCGGTCGCAGTGCCAACTGCTGCAAAGGTATGAACGAGTGCAAGGGCCAGGGAGCCTGCGCGACGGATCGAAACGACTGCGCCGGAAAGAACGAGTGCAAAGGGCTCGGCGGCTGCGCAGCGCACTGTCCAAAGTGATGGCTCGGCCGACCGCGCAGCCCGCGCCACGAAAGGGCGGCCCCTTGCCGACGACAGCCGCTCGCGGCATGCTCTAGCCGCGATGATCACCAAATGGCTGATTCGCGGCGTGGGTCTTTGTGCTCTCGCCATAGCGGTGGGTTGCGGCTCGAGTTCTTCGGATTCGAAGGCGCCCGGCGGAAGCGGCGGCACCAGCGCCGCGGAGCCGCACAAGGTGGGCTCGAAGGCGCCAACTTGGCAGCTCGTCGACTTTCAGCCACAGAGCTCCAAATCCGGGACGACCTATGGGCTCGACGCCTTCCAAGGCACCGTTACGGTGGCCGCTTTGCTGGCGGGCTGGTGACCGTTCTGTCAGTCCCAGGCTGGGATGATGGAAAAACTCTCCGCGGAGTTGAAGGGCGAAGGCGTCAAGGCACAGTTCGTCGCGGTCAATGCGGTCAGCGCGGACAAGCCCGATGATCAGCAGAACTTGATCGACCGCTGCTCGTTCCCGCTGTTCCAAGACACCAAAGGCGTGGATGCTTGGGGTCAGCACGCCGGAAAGAAGGACGACATCTTCGTGTACAAGGCGGACGGCAGTCTTGCGGAGTTCCTACCGTCAGGTGGCACGAAGAACACGGATCTGTCCTCTAGCGACGGATACGCAAACCTGAAACAGGCCGTCGTCGACGCCCAGTAGTTCGGCCGGGCAGCTCGCCATGTACGGCGCCGACTGCCGTCCTAGAGCTCGCGTCATAGAACGGCTTATTTAAGTCCGCCCCGCAATCCGCCGACTGCTGTCCCGGGTCGCGCGCATTCCGGTACTCTGTCGTTTGAGCCCGTGGCCAAGGACGGAAAATTCGGCACGTTCGGCGGGGTGTTCACGCCGAGCATCCTGACCATTCTGGGCGTGATCATGTACCTGCGACTGCCTTGGGTGGTCGGCAACGGTGGCCTGTACGTGGCGCTCGGCATCATCGGCGTATCCCACGTCATCAGCATCAGCACGGGCCTGAGCATTTCCAGCATCGCCACCGACAAGAAGGTGGGCGCCGGGGGGCCCTACTACATCGTGTCGCGAAGCTTGGGCCTGCCCATCGGTGGCACCTTGGGGCTAGCGCTGTTCACGGGCCTCGCCTTTTCCGTGAGCCTGTACGTGATCGGTTTCTCCGAGAGCTTTCTCGGCTACGTGGGTATCGAGCGAACGCCAACCGCGATTCGGATCTGCGGCAGCATCACGTTGGTGGTGCTCACGGCCATCACGCTGATCAGCACCGAGTTCGCGATCAAGACCCAGTACGTGATCTTGGCACTGATTGCGGCATCCATCGCTAGCATTCTGCTCGGCTCTCCCGAAGCGTCTGTCAGTCAGCCGCATATGAGCGCCCGAGCCGACAGCCCGAGCCTGGCGCTGCTCTTCGGCATCTTCTTTCCGGCGGTCACGGGTTTCACCGCCGGCGTGAACATGTCCGGGGATCTGAGGAACCCCAAGTCGAGCATCCCGCGAGGCACCATGCTCGCGATCGCCGTCGGGCTCGTGGTGTACATTGGGCTCGCGGCGTTCTTGGCCTACCGCGTTCCGGCCAAGCAGCTGGTCGAGGACAAGGACGTCCTGATCAACATCGCTCTGTTTGGGCCCGCGGTGGTTGCAGGGATCTGGGGCGCGACGCTCTCCAGCGCCATCGGCAGCATCATGGGCGCGCCGCGTATCTTGCAGGCGCTCTCCACCGACGCCATCACCCCGCGCTGGTTCGGTCGCGGCTACGGCAAGACCAACGAACCGCGAAACGCCCTGGTTTTGGCTTTCATCATCGCCGAGGGCGGCATCTTGATCGCCGAGCTCGACGCCATAGCCCGCATCGTGTCGATGGTGTTCTTGACGACCTATGGCTTCTTGAACTTCAGCGCGGCCATCGAGAGTTGGGCTAGCCCGGACTTCCGCCCCTCCTTCCGCATTCCCAAGTCCGTCAGCATCGTGGGCGCCATCACTGCCGTGCTGGTGATGATCCAACTGGATCTATTTGCCATGGCAGGCGCTACCGCGATCATGGCGGGACTCTTCTTCTACCTGCAGCGCAAGCAGCTGGAGCTGGAGGCCGGCGACGCCTGGGCAGGGATTTGGTCCTCGTTAATCCGGTCAGGGCTCGCCCGCCTCAGCGGCGAGACGCAGCAGAAACGCAACTGGCGGCCCATCATTTTGTTGTTCCGTTCGCCGGACTCGCCGGCCACGCCCCAGCTCAGAAACGTGGCCCGCTCGTTGGTGAGTGACAACGGCATCGTCACGGACTTCGAACTCGTTTCTCCGGGAACCCCACCGCCCGAGGACAAGCCCGAAGATGAGACGCGCCTTGGCGTCTTCGGCAAGCGACTGCCCTGCGAAGACCGCTACGAGGCTGTCGAGAACATCTGCCGTTACCACGGCTTCGCGGCCCTCCAACCGAACACGGTATTGCTGCCCTGGACGGCACATCGCCATGACCCAGCGCGCTTCTGTCAGTTGCTGGACTCCGCGTCAGAGCTCGATTTCAACCTGCTGCTCTTCGCCACTGGCCCCGACTCCGGCGCCGGAAAGCGGATCGACGTTTGGTGGCGAGCCGACGGTGGAAACTTGGGATTCAGCATCGCCCTGCTGCGCTTCATCACCCGGGAAGCACGCTGGGAGCGCGCAGAAGTACGGCTGCTGTTGCTCAGCCCAGACACCTCCGCCAACGACCACTTGCGCAGCTCTGCCCGCCATCAGCTTACCGAAGCACGCTTGGAAGCCACGATTCGCGTGCTCAACGACCGCCTGAAGAGCGAGAGCTTTGAAGACCGGGTTGCCGAGGAATCCAAGGACGCGGACCTGACTCTGGTTGGACTTCCACACGAGCGGGGCGAAGTCACTGCCGAGTATCAGACCCGCGTGGACCGATTGGCGGAAACCCTGGGCGGGATCTTGCTGATCCGGGCCTCGTCGACCTTTGACGAGTCGGTGCATGTCGCCCGCGAGGCCGCCATCAGCTTCCTGCCGCCCGTGGGCGAGGACGGCGTTGCCGAACTGCCAGAATTGGAACTCCCGGCAACTCCCGATCTCGCCAGGGAGGTCACGGACTTCGCCGACGGCCTGCAGCACTTGGTGACGCGATTCTACGAGGATTGCATCCAGCGAATTCATGCACGCCACGTCGAACTGACTCGCCGGATCATCGCGTCCGTCGAACGCTACTTTGCTTCCCTCGAAAAGGCCGTCGAGGCCTCCAACCTTCGCCGAGTCAAGACCGCGAGCAACCGCGCGCTCAGCACGCTGTTGCTCGAATGCCAACAGGCTCTGGAGGAATTCGAGAGCCAGCATTTGGACGAACAGAGCGGGATCTTGTCCGAACGCATCGCTGCATTCCTTGCCGACGATCGAGTGGTGATCCGGCGGCGCAATCCCGAAGAGCTCCTGGTGCACCGTGCCGCCGAAGACTTCGAGCCCCGGGCCAACGATTCGGACTACGTGCGCAGTTTCAAATTGCGCCGCCGCACCGCAGCGCGCTTCAGCCGTGGCAAGGACGTGCGCTATCGCATCCAAACCGCGCTGCTACGGGACTTCTACTTCCAAGAAGTGACCCGGGACGGGCTGCGCAAGTCCGTCGGCGAGCTCGAGACCGATACCCACCAGATGGTCATCGCCGTGGGCAAGGTGCTCGATTCCATAGGCGAGGTCCCAGACACCGGCGAAGGAGAAACGGCGCAAGCGGCAGTCCGGGAACACCACAGCCAAGTGCTCGCCCGCTTGCACGACCTGGTTCAGCACAGCAAGCAGCGTGTCAACCAGCAGCAGTGGTCCTTGCTCGTAACGGCCCGGGAGCTGTCGATTCGATTTGCCGCCGACATCGACCGACTGGACGTGCGCCGCCTGATCAAGAAAGAGCGGCGCGTGACCAAAGACGCGGCGCGCTTGGCGACGGCTTTGGGCGAAATCCCGGATCGCTGGAAGGACAACCAAGCGCGGCTCGTGCAGTTGGCGGATCTCGCGCTGAAGCTCTCATCCTTCCAACATCGCCTGAAGGCGATGGCCAATCGCGAACGCGATCAAGTCGCGTTGGATGTGAAGAACGGAGTGCTGAGCCAGTGCCACGCACTCGCGGCGGCACTGGAAGAGTTCCGGAGCGGCCTTGCGGACGAAACCTCAGTGCCGCAGTTCTCGGTGCATCTGGAGCTCGACGGGCGTTTCGAGCCGAAGCCAGTCATTGACGTGATGCTGCGGGAGGGCGCAGAGCTCTCGGCCGAGCTGCCCGAAACCGTCACCACCGTGAACGAGGAGTCGATGCAGGCTCTAGAAGAGGGGCGCGGCGAAGCGGCCGAGATGACGGAACTGCCGGTGCGCCGGCTGGTGCAGTTCTTGATCGAGTCTCGTTTCGTCGGCGGCCTATCCGAAGATCTGGATCGCATTCCGAAAACCGAGCAACGAGCGGCCGGCGTCGCCCAGGACGTGGTGCGGCTGATCTCGTTTCAGATGAGCGAACTGGAAGCAGCGGAAGGAGCCGAGAAGAAGGTCCTGCGTGAGCAGCTCGTCGAGGTCATCGACAACGGGCTCGAGCGGACGCGCGCCGAGACTGAGCGCCTGGCGGAACTCCTTCCGGAGGTGGTGACTGCTTTTGACGAGCGTCTGGTGCCAGTGATGGACGGTACCAACGCTTACGATCTGGGAGCCACCAGCGCGAACCTCGAGCAGCACATTCGCCTGCATCAGGGTCGAGCGGCAGTTAGCGGCGTGCGCGGCTTGGTTCGCCGCGGAATGCTCACGGGGCGCCACGCGCTGGTGAATTTGGTGTACCGCAAGAGCGAGGGCGTGCTCTTGGCGCGGCAGCTCAAGGCGGAGGCAAGCCACGGCGGCGCGCTAGTAGATCGCGTCGCGGCGCTGGTGGAAGCCAATACGCCACGGCCTGAGGTGATCGACGCCCTGCCCTTTTACTATCGGCAGCTCTTTTTCGGTCAGGCGGCGGTCTCCGACGCGTTCTGGATCGGGCGTGACGAACAGCTCGCTCGCGCTCGCCGCGCGGTCGCCGCATTTCGCCGAGGCTCCAGCGGCGCGCTTCTGGTTGTGGGTGCGCGGGGCTCCGGCAAGACGGCCCTGGCTCAGCGCGTGATCGCAGACGCGGACTGCGCTGAAGTCGTACGGGTCCAGCCACGGCCGGGTGGGTCGGTGGAGCAGCGCGCCTTCGATGTTGCCCTGGCAAAGGCGGCAGATCGCCGCGGCACGGCCGACGAAGTGCTGCAAGCTCTGCCCGAGGGCAGCGCGGTGCTGTTGGACGATCTGGAGTTGTGGTGGGAGCGCAGCGAAAACGGCATCGCCCTGATCGACCACATCCTGGGACTGATGGAGCGGCATGGGAGTCGCCTGTTCTTCGTCGTGTGCATGGGCGATCAAACCCTTACCCTACTGGACCGATTGCGGTCTCTGTCCGACCGGGCCTTGGTGGTTTTGCGCTGCGCCCCGCTGCCGACCGAGTCCTTGAAACGGTTGGTCACGGTTCGGCACGCTTCGACGGGCGCCAAGTACTCCTTCGACACGCAGCAAGAAGACGAACTCGGGGAGCTCAAGCTTGCCCGTCTGTTCTCGGATTATTTCGACTATTCCGGGGGTGTGGTGGGCGCTGCGCTGCGCGCTTGGATCACACACATCGACAAGGTCAGCGGCGACGTTTTGAGCGTGCGCGCGCCCCGCGTCGAGCGTTGGGAAGTCCTGGACGAGCTCAAGAGTGAATGGACGGCGCTGCTGCTCGAACTCGTCCTCCACAAACAGATATCTCCGCGCCGCTTGGCTCGAGTCACGGGCATGAGCAGCGAGAACCTGGCGCGGGAACTCGATACCTTGCGCCGGGCGGGACTCGTGGTCGAGAGCCGCCAGCGGGTCCTCGAGATCAATCCCTTCGTGCATCACATCATTGCAAGCCGCCTCGAGCGCTTGGGGCTCATGACATGACCGACAGCTTCAGCTCTCTTGGTTTCGACTTGGTGGTGGTGCTCATCGGTGGTGCGGTGCTGCTGGCCGCAGTGCGCGCGGTGAGCTGGGCGCTCGGCATCGTGCCCATGAACAAGGAGCGGCGGGCCTTCCTGGAGCGAGCGAGCCCCATCGTTGGCGCGCTGGTGGCGCTGGCCTACCTGCTCTTCGCGGCTCGCAGTCTGTTCCGTGCGCAGCCGTCGGCATTGCCCTTCGTGCTTGCTCTCGTCGTGGCCGGGTTTTCGGCGGCGGCGTGGCCATCCATTCGCGACTTTCTCGCCGGCGTCGCCCTCAAGGCCGGCCGCGTTTGCCATGTGGGCGATCACGTCCGCATCGGGGAGGTCGAGGGTCAGATCGTCAACATGGGTTATCGAGTCCTCGTTTTGGAGTCGACCACGGGCGACCAGGCGATCCTGCCCTTCAGCCAGGTAGCCAAAGAAGCCGTCGTCCGCACGCGCAGCCTCGGCGGGGTCACCCCCCACAAATTCCAGCTCGGGCACCTGCCCGACGGATCCTTCGCGGAAGCACAGTCGCGCATCGTCGAAGCCGCGCTGCTATGCCATTGGTCAGCCTTCGCCCGGCAGCCCGAGGTCGCACCAGTCCCCGATGGTGGCGCTGATGTCACCGTGTTCTCCCTCGACCCCGCCCACGGACCGGACATCGAGAACGCCGTGCGCCACGCGCTAAGTGCGAAGAACGAAGACGCGGCGGCATGAGCCACTCGGTACGTGCAGCGTGGCTGAGTTCGTTGCTGTCGCTATCGACGCTTCTCGCGGCCCGTCCAGGGTCGGCGTGTACCTGCGCTCAAGGGCCCCCTGGCTTTTTGGCTGGGCCGAGAGTTCACCTGCCCGCGAACGCTCGCGGGGTCGTGTTCTGGGGCAGCGGAGCTCCCTGGGTGATTGACGCTGCAGGCGAAAAGGTCAGCTGGGAGTCACCGCCAGCCGCCGACGAGTTCTCCATCCAGCAAGTCGGCGATTCGGGGGCGAAGATCCCCCACAGCCTCGAGCCCATCGTCGAAGTGGCTCCCTGGAGCAAAAAGGGCAAGGCCGCCTACGGATTGCTCGTCCTGGCCAAGGAACCGCTGAAGGCAGGCGAGAGCTACCGCTTTTCCGGCCCGAAGGGTGCGACCTCCACGGCCGTTGTCGCGAAAGAACCGCTCGCGCTCAAGGCGGGCTTTCCCATCGAACTAGGCGTGCCAGAACAGAAGAAGATTCAACTCGGCTTCCCAGTCTCCTGCAGATTGAAGGTGCCTGTCGCGCAGCTATCTCTCAGTTCCAAGCTACCCGACGGCGTCGGCCTGTATGCGCTCGGCTTACTGATCAACACGCGTGTCGACGGAAAGATCTGGCGGCCCACGGAGAGCTTCTGCAAGGCGACGCCGCCCGGCCGCAGCTGGCGCGGCCCAGGCAACGACACGCTCTTCAGCGTCTGCGCCGGTCCAGCCAAAGATGACGGCCTGGCGCCCGGCAAGCACAAGGTGCAGTTGGAGCTCCAGATCCCCGGTGGCCCCTCGGTCATGAGTGAAGCGAAAGAGTTTTCACTGAGCTGCAAACCGCGCGAAACGAAAAAGAGCACGAAGCCGGGCGGAGCGCCGAAGAGCGGGAAGCCGTCCAGCAGCAGCGGTTGTGGCTCGTGCGGCATCAGGTCCGATCGAAAGGGTCCCGGCTGGCTCCTTGGGCTCATCACGGCAGGGATCTGGGCACGCCGCCGCAAACGCCGCCGGCCGCGCAAGCTTGCGGCGCAGCTGTAGAATCACTCCGTCGGATCCGGAAACTCGGGCTCCCTACGATTGAAGAGCGCCGTAACACCGTGCAGGCACTCGCCGGACAAGATCAGGTCCGTGGCCAAGTCGAGCTCCAGGGAAAGCGCTCGACTGGTCGGCACTTCGCCCACGGCGCGGATGACCGAGAGGGCCGAGCGCACGGCTCGCGGTCCGTTCTTGGCGATTGCAGTAGCAAGATCCATGGCCTCATCGAGAGACTTGCCAGGTTCACTGATGCGGCTGAGTAGCCCCAGGCGCGCCGCTTCTTCTGCACCCACGCGGCGCGCGGTCAACATCAGATCTGCGGCAGCCGAAGGCCCTACCAGACGTGCCAGAGCAACACCACCACCCAAGTCGGGCATGAGCCCTAGCCGCACCTCCGAGAAACAGATCTTCGCTTCGGGATCCGCGACTCGAAGGTCGAAGCGCGTTGCGATCTCGGCACCGCCACCATAGGCGAGACCGTTGATCGCGCCAACCAGCGGGACGGGCAATCCCACCAAACGATCCACGACGTCCCGCATCCGATTGAGCATGCCTGCGATGCTGTTGCGGTTCTTGTCTTGAATGCCCTGCATCTGCGCGGCGGTCATCGGATTGTCTGGGCTGACGTCCACACCAGCGCAGAACGCCGCGCCAACGCCCGTCACGACGACAACGCGAGGGGTGTCGCTTTCTAGAGCAACGACGGCGCGCTCAAGGGACTGCCACATCGCCTCGTTCAACGCATTCTTCTTGTCAGGGCGATTCAAGCTGACAATCGCAACCTTGCCGTCTCGCTCCAGCTTAACTTCAGCGTCAGACATGAGCGCATCCTAGCGGTGTTCCTGGGTCCTGACACCTTCGTCGCCGCCGTGGACACGCGCACCTATTGGTTCACGCCGGCAGTTGGGGACGACGCCCCTCTCGAGCCGCAGGTTGGGAGCTTCAACATCAAGCCAGACACTTGGACCCGTTTCTGGGCTTTCGTCGACTTCGACAACGACAAGTACAGCTACTGGATCGCCGACGACGAGGACGCCCAAAACCCTGGCTCAGCCCTCGACTAGAAGCTCATCCCAAGCGCGATCATTCCACCACCGGGGGTGGGCGCAGCCCCCACGCTGAGGCGTGACCTGACGGGTTTTCGCCGAGGCGTCAGCAGCACATGCCGTTGCCGCGCTCGAGAAACCCCCTGCTCGAGCGTGGTGATCTCGTATTCGGGCTTCGCGGCCGTTCCCCACATGACCAGGCCGACGGGCGTCGCGACCATTGTCGCAATGACCATCACAGACGCAAGCAAGCGACGCCCGAGGCGAGCCGGCGTCAGTGCGCGGCGATGCGCTCGCGAGCGGTCCCGGTGAGCCCGGCGAGCTGTTCGGCCTCGGCACTCACGGGCTTGGCTCGCGACAGCTTGGCGATCTCCGTGGCGGACATGGCCCGCGCTGCGTAACCGAGTTTGGCGATCTGCGCGCGGGCTGCTTCGTGCCAAGGGCTCGAGGCCCACAGCGGACGGTGAGCTGCGCCCGCAGCCGGAAGTGCCAGCGCGCCGCGACGCTTGCCGTCAATGTACAGCACAACCCGCCGCCGCTCCGTGACCAAGGCGACGTGAGTCCACGTATCCAGGGCAAGCGGTGCCTTGGACGCGAGGGTGGCGTCAGGTTTCCCATCGGCGCGAGAGACACGCAACTCGAGCCGCGTCTTGCCCGGCGCGAAAAACAAAGCCGGCAGTCGTTGTCCGTCGCTGCCGCCGAAGTGCATCACTGACGTCAGCGCGGGTCGCGCACTGAGAGGGCGAAGCCAGAACGCCAGAGTATGTGACTTGGCCGGCACCAGCTTGTGCGGCGCCGCGATCTGCTCGCCTTTCTTGATGACGCGCACTTTGTCGACGAGGGTCACGTCCGGCGGGGGCGCTTTTCGCAGCTTCACGAGCCGTCCCGGTGGCAGGACAGCGTTGAACAGGGTCACTGCGCGCGTATCGCCCCGAAAAAAGCGGCCGGTGCCGCGATAGCTTCCCAGAAAGAGCGAACCACTGCCCCGAGTCACCTCGCGACCCATGACCATGGACGCGAGCTGCTTGCCATCCTCGAGCAGTCGAACCCTGGACCCATCATAGGTAACCGCCAGGTGGTGCCACTCGCCATACTTCCAGTCGGACTGCACCGTGACGTCCCGATACGACCCGCCGTCGCCCAGCGCCAGATACCACTCACCCTCTTTTCCAACCGCCAGCCGCAGCGCCCCGGACCAGCCGTGCTCCTTCACTCCCAATTCGACCACATGCTGCCACCGCTCGGATTTGCGCACGCGCACGTGCGCGCTCAGGGTAAACCGCTTGGAAAGCCGATGCGATCCAGCAACCACGCTGCCGTTACCGTCGAAGTGGACCATGCCTGGACCGGTCGAGTAGATCGCTCGGCTATCTTTCGGCGTGGCGGCCGCTGGACCGGCCCAAAGCACGAATACCAGGGAAGCCGAGACCAGGCTGAGGACGTGGCGGAACGCTCGTGTCATTGAATGCCTTGTCTCCCCTTGTTGCGTGAGGGGCCCGCAAGGTTCATCCGCGCATAAAAAAACGAAAGCGGGGCGTCCAATCCAACTTGGCTCATCCACCCGAACGTAGATCTCGAAGCAAGCTCGCGGCAAACGCCGCTCAGAAGGTCACGCCCGCACCCGACTGGCCCAGGGCGAGATCAGCGGCCCAGCGCCACCCAGCGTCGCGACCCAACCAAACCTAACACTCCCCAACGCGCCGAACCTCGGCGCTGGCCTTGCTCTCGAGGGTCGACTTCAAGTGAGCGCCCACCTGTCTGGCAGGGCGCGACCCCATGATAGGCTGGCGAGTTCGAAAGTCCTTCCGGCAGCCTTTGAAATGAACCCAGTATCCGCAGCGGATGTCTCAGGGCGCGAGGTGCGCAGGGAAGCATGACCGCCCGCGCTCAATTCTGACCCCGCTCGTCCACTTTTGGCGGGGGAAACTGTCGCACGGCGCCCACCAGCGGAACGGACGTCAGCCCTCCATCGCTCAGCCGCGCCAACCCCCGTTCGTATTTGAGCAAGGGCACGCCGTCGACCAAGGGGTAGGTGGCGGCGGACGTGATCGTCGCGATGACTGAACCGCGAAGCCAAATTTCGTCATTGCGCTTCCGGCGCGAATGAAACACCAAGTGGGTGCCCGGCACCTTCACCTTGATAGCGTCGATGGGCTCGATGCCATCCTTGTCGACAGTGTCCCAGTCCAACTGGTGCCAACTCTTGGCCGTTTCCCAAGCACCGTACACAGCGACCTCCGTAGCCAAGAGTTCGCAGCCGGTGACCCGCCAGGCGGGGCACTCGGCCTCCGGTGCAGAGGCAGTCTTGCCGAGCTTGGCAACGACTGGGCGCCACTGTGGCGCACATGTGTCACCGCCACGTAGGAAGACCACGAGCTTGGCGTCGGGCGGCTTGGGCAGATTGGTATCTTCGTGTCCAACGAACAAGAGCTTGCGTCGCGTTGCAACATCCACGCAGCGCTGGCTGAACAGCATGCCCATGACGCCGCCGTCTGGGTTGCGGAGATTGCCATGCACGTGGAAGCTGACCGGAGGCGGCTCGGCCGCGACTGGCTCAGGCGCAACCTGCTTGCTAGCGGGCACTTTCGCTTCGTGCACCGCGACCTCGGGGGATGACTCGCGGGCCGTGTGGCTGGGAGCGCAGGCGCAGGTCGCGAGCGCAACTATCGTCGAGATCTCCAGCGCGACCCTGTCGTCCATCTGCAGACGCAACCCTACGCCCAGCAGCCGGCCGCGTCCCAATGAAGTGGCGCCGTGCGCGACCAGTGACGTCGAGGCACACCACAGGTCACAGCTCGGCGCGGCTCAGGACCTGGAGTTCAGGGACGTGGATGTCCCGCTGCGGCGGGCCTCGCTCGCATCCGGGCGACCCGGTCAGCCACGTTCTGGCGCAGGTCCATGTGGAACAGAGCCGAGCACCGGCGCTTTCCTCGCGTCGCCGGCGCCGCGCGCCCACCCGGCGGACCTGATCAACGGGTGGCCATGACCGTCCGCAGCAGCGGCTCCGGGACGGGTGCTGCCAACTTGGTCCAGCTCAGACCGTCCCACTGCCACGTGCTGCCAACCTGAAGCAGCACCAGGGTGTTGCCCAAGGGTGCCATGGTGTCACGAAAGCCGGACTTGTTCGTCGGCCCGGGGCGCTTGAACCACGCTTTGCCGTCCCACTCCCACATCCCGGCGTCGTCGGATCCGTAGCCACCGAGCAACATGACTTTGCCTCCAAGGGTGGCCATGGCGTGCCCGTAGCGCGCCCCAGGACCCGTCACGTTCAGCTTTTTCCAGACCGCCCCATCGAACTCCCAGGTGTCAGCTAGGAAGTTGCTCAGCTTGTCGATTCCACCAAAGAGGATGACCTTGCCGCCAAGTTGGGCCATCGCATGGTGCGAACGGCGACTTGGTCCGGCGATCAGATGGCGCTTCCACGTGGTGCCGTTCCAAGCCCAGGTGTCATCCAACAAGGTGGATGCGGACTGGCGCCCGCCGAACAGAACGACGGATTTGCCGAGGGTCGCCATCGCGTGAGCGTCCCGCGCAAATGGGGCGGCTCCCGGTTTCGGAGACCACGCAGCGCCATCCCATTCCCAAGTGTCATCGAGACGTTCCTTCTTGTCATGTCCTCCGAACAGCACGACCTTGCCGCCGAGGGACGCCATGGCGTGGAGCGACCGCGGCGGCGGGCCGGCCACCTTTTGCTCATGCCAGCTCGCGCCGTCCCACTCCCAAGTGGCATCGAGCAAAGTGGAGTTCGGCTTCCAGCCCGAGAACAACGTGACCTTCCCCGTCACGGACAAGCAACAGCCCGTGGAACACGGCGCAAAGTTGACGTGGCATTGCACCGCGCAGATGCCTGCGCTGCACGTGGCCTGCCCGTTCGCGACCGTTGGACACGGCGCGCAGCTTCCGCAATGGAGCGGATCAGTTTGGGTGTCCACGCAAGCGCCACCACACATGGTCAGTCCCGCGCAGGTGCTGCCACCAGTACCGCCAATGCCGCCCACACCGCCCGTCGATGTCGAGCCGCCCGTCCCATATCCACCACTTCCACCTGAGGCTCCGGGCGTTCCTCCGCTCCCAAGCCCAGGCCCTACTCCATTCGTTGTCGCGTCGGCAGCGGGCTCCGCCGCAACCGCGTCGGCTCGGGCGTCGCTGCCGGCATCGAAGGATCCCGACGAGGAACCGGCGCCCCCACAGCCGACGAAAAGGAGGCCCGCCAGCGCAATTGCCACCGCGTTGCCGAAGTCAGATCTTTGTGTCGTGTTCACGGCGCGACAGCTTGCGCAGAGCTCTGCTCTCCTGCAGTCATGATCGCGACAATCAGGTGTTCACGCGCGCCACGCCCGGTGCAACGGGCGCGGGTTAGACAGAAAGTCGCCATGCTCGCATACGCTTTCGCCATTCAACACATCGCTCTACTCCCGGTCGTTTTGAGCGGCTTCTTGGCTTGTGGTGGCCCGCCGGAGCCGCAGGGCCCCAAGACCGACTACTGCATGGAAGACTGCGACCGTACGAAGAAGAGTTGCTTCCAACCGATGATGCCCGCTGGATGTGACCTGGCCTACGATTCTTGCGCCGACGGATGCCGGGCAAACCGCCGCTAGGTTCGTCGACGAGGGCAGACGCCCACCCGCGGGCGTAACGAAGCTCTCGGAGCGGAAACCGCAGATAGCGCAAAACGCGATCTACCCGAGCAACACGCGCTTGCGGGCACGTGCCAACTTGTCGAGCTCCTGTTGGAGCAAGTCGGTAATCAGCGAAAGCGCTGCCTGACATTGATTCCTGTCGTCGGGATCGTCGTACCCCATTTCCCAGAGGCGTAGCGGCGGCAGCACACGGATCCGGATCTTGGAGGGCAGCGGGATCGCCGCGAAGTACGGCCCGAGGGATAGCCCGAAGGGAAAGCTCAGGGTTAGCGGAAACACGTTGAGCCCGACCAGCTTCTTGAGTCGCAGAGCCTTGGCCAACCGCTCGCCGCGAGAGATGACGAACAGCGCCTCGTGGGTACCGACATGCACAAAGGGCACCAGGGGCACTCGCTGGCGGATCGACAGGCGCAAAAAGCCCGTGTGACCGTGAAAGTTGATGCGGTGGCGCTCGGAAAACGGCTTGTGGGAATCCCGGTCACCGCCGGGGAACGCCATCAGCTGGCCACCGCTTTTCAAAACGCGAACCGCCGTGTCGCGATCGGCGTTCACGGCGCCGGCATCGAGCAGAAAGTCCCGCAACCACGGGACGTCAAAGAACGCGCGGTGCACCATGTAGTACAGAGGATGCTCGGGCCCGTAACGGCGTAGAATCGCAACGCTGAGCAGCGGCCCCTCGAGGGTGTAGGTGCTGCCGCAATGGTTGCCGAACAAGATCGCCGGACGATCCGCGGGCACGTTATCGAGCCCCTCGGTCTCGCAACGGAAATAGCGATCGTACAGCGGCTCAGCCCTGCTCAGTGCCCGGGCAACCCGCGCGGCATTCCGACGACCGATGTCCATGGGATCCACCATCGCAAAGTACCACTGAACCCCGCGCCAATGACCAGGCCGAAGACATGCGCTGCCGCCACGGGCCCGCGCTCCAGCTAGTACACTTCAGAACAAGGAAAAGCGCGCGCCGGCCCCGCAAACGCACGGAAGGTGTAGTCTCGCCGGCGTTGGCAAAAGAGGACCCACCCAGCTCGGCCGCGCTCACGATCACCAGGGAATGGACGCTGCCCGAGCGCGATGAAGCCGGCGTGCGCAGGCTCGGATTCATTGCGGGGAGCAACGCCCTGGTGCTCACTTTCGAAGACGACACGACGCTCGCGCTGCCCGGCAGCGAGATCGAGCGATTCGAGTACAGTGCCGACGAGGAGCGGAAGCGGCTCGTTCTCTCACGCAGAGATGGCGGCCGCGCCGTGCTGAATCGCTTCGGCATGTCGCGGACTGACGCGGAACGCTTCGTCGACGAACTCAACACCGAGCTACAGGGCCAGCGCGGTGACGCGAAGCTTGCGCCGTTGCTCGACGTACGCGATGCCTTGGAAGGTTCGGCGCTGAAGATCCATGGCCAAGACGCATCTGGTTATCGCGAGAGCGCCGACCCAAGAAGAGTCCGCATCGAGTGGAGTGGCAAGGACACCGCGATTCCACGACCCGGGGGCGCGATCCCGCCGCCAGGCGCTGCGTTCGCACCTGCCATGATGCTGATCGCTATCACCCTCGCTAGCGCCGTGGCCGCGGCTGTGGCCGGGCGCGGCTGGCTCGCGGCTGTCCTGGTACTTTTCGCGCTGGCCTTCTTTTTCCTGTTGCGCCGATCTCCGAGGGTTGGCGAGGTCGAATTGACAGAGCATAGCCTGCGGTGGCGTTCGACCCAGTGGCCGTTCAGGGGGGTCCGCAGAGAATCGCTTCAGCGTATCGCCCGAATCGACCTGGTGCCTTTCGCACTGCTCCCGCCGATCATCGACAAGGGGTTTGGCGCACTGAATCTGCTCGACGAATCCGGCGCAACTCTGGCGCAGATCCCGCTAGCGCTGGATGCCGCCGACCGCCTGCGCCTTTTCACCGCTCTCTCACGCCACCTTGCCAGCAGCCGACGCCACGATGACTGAAGGCACACCAGAGCAAAGACTTTCCGAGCTCCGACGGCATTGTCCGACCTACACCACGGCGGACCTGCGTGACGGAAGCGACGAGCCGATGTTGCCTCGGGCCGCGCGACATCGGCGTCGGCTGGCCGAGTTTTGGGCCTGAAGGAGTTGCGAGGCGCGGCCCCGTGCAAGCCTCACTCCGACTTGGAGTCGCAGCCTCGGTTGTCGATACACTGGTAGGGCGCCCAGCAGTCGGTGTTGGCCTGGCAGTTGTTGAAGACTTCGGTGGCGCAACCCTGAGAGTTGCCGGGGTCGATGTTCTGTTGAAAGCAGGTGTCGCAGGCGTCGCCACTCTTCGCGGGGACCGCAGGCGTAGCGCAAAGGGATTGTGCGCACACCGACTGGCAGTAGGCTTGTTTGCAGATACGGGCCGCAGTGATGGTGACCAGAGCGGTCTTGCCCTCGGGATGGGTGTTGTCGCGCAGTTGATGCACTGCTGTTTGGTAGGCGCGTGCGCGCACTGCTCGTCGGTTCCAAAGCCGCCGCCGATGCCTCCTCAGGTTGGATGTCCTCAAGGCGCAGGCTGTGCCGATAACGAGCAGCGCCGCCTCGTCTCCGCGTGGAAGAACGCCACCAGCACTGCCGCCAAGTGGGTGACGAACACCAGGATGATGCAGAGCAGTGGCGCACCGATCTCCTGCGCGGGCGTCAGAAACCGAGCGATGAGAGCGAGCTGTACGCCAATCGCAACCAGGACGCTGGCGGTGGCCCAGTGCCCGACCCCGCGACGCAATTGCGCAAGGCCGCTGACGAGCAACAGCGACCCTGGGACGCTAAGAACCACTCCGCCAATGACCGCGTGGGCTCTTGAAGATCTCCGGCGACCACCTTGAATTGGTCACTCACACGAGGATCGGACACAGACACCGCACGGTGGTTTACGTTCAGAAACCGCGGACTCCAATCCGACGTCACTGTACGAAAGAGCGGGACGGCAAAGACGCCGAATGACGAGTCATCGGCCACCTACCAGGTGCGCATCCGCTACCACGCGGCAACGCAGCGTGGACAACTAGAGTACGGCTCCTCAGGACGCCAGAAGTTGCCTCAACACGTACTGCAGAATCCCACCGTGCCGATAGTAGTCCAACTCCATGCTCGTATCGATGCGTGCCAAGGCTTCGAACTTGGTCTCTTTGCCGTCCGCGCTCTTCGCCTCGACCGATACCGTCTTCCCGGGCTTCAGCTCAGTCACGCCGGTGATCTCGAAGGTCTCTTCGCCGCTTAGGCCCAAGGACTCGCGCGTCTTCCCTTCCGGGAACTGCAGCGGCAATACGCCCATACCGATCAGGTTGCTCCGATGAATGCGTTCGTAGCTTTCAGCGATGACGGCGCCGATGCCTAGCATCCAGGTGCCTTTGGCGGCCCAGTCGCGGCTGGAGCCGGAGCCGTATTCCTTGCCGGCCAGCACGATGAGGGGTGTGCCGGCGGACTGGTACTTCATGCTCACGTCGTAGACGCTGCCTTGGGTGTCCGTGGGCAGGTGGCGCGAGTAGCTGCCTTCGGTGCCGGGGGCAAGCAGGTTCTTGAGGCGCACGTTGCCGAACGTGCCGCGCATCATGACTTCGTGGTTGCCGCGGCGGGAGCCGAAGCTGTTGAAGTCGCGTTGGGCCACGCCGTTGTCGTTCAGGTACTTCGCGGCGGCGCCGTCCTTCGGGATGCTGCCCGCGGGGGAGATGTGGTCCGTGGTGACCGAGTCGCCCAGCACGAGCAGGGCTCGCGCGCCGCTGAGGTTCTTCAAGGGCGGCGGGTCCTTGGGCATGTTTTCGAAGAAGGTCGGGTGCCGCACGTAGGTGCTCTTGGGATCCCAGGCGAAGCGATCGCCCTTGGGCACTGGCATGCCTTTCCAACGCTCGTCACCCTCGAAGACCGAGCTGTACTCCTGCTCGAACATCTCGCTGGTCACATGTTTGTCGACCAGGGTGGCTACGTCCTTGGGATCGGGCCAGATGTCTTTCAGGAACACATCCTTGCCGTCCTTGTCTTGGCCCAGGGGTTCGTTTTGGATGTCGATGTCCATGCGACCGGCAAGCGCATACGCCACGACTAGGGGCGGGCTCGCCAAGTAGTTGCCACGGATGTCGGCATGGATGCGCCCCTCGAAGTTGCGGTTGCCCGAAAGCACGCTGGTCACCACCAGATTGCCTTCACGCACGGCATTGCCCACGGGCTCGGGAAGCGGGCCGCTGTTGCCGATGCAGGTGGTGCAGCCGTAGCCCACGACATTGAACTTCAGTGCTTCCAGATCTGGCAACAGCTCGGCGCTGGTCAGGTACTGGGTGACGACCTTGCTGCCCGGCGCGAGGCTCGTCTTGACCCAAGGTTTGACCTGCAGGCCCCGCTTGCGAGCGTTACGTGCCACGAGACCCGCGGACATCAGCACGTAGGGGTTGCTCGTATTGGTGCAACTGGTGATCGCCGCGATCACCACGGCGCCGTCTTTCAAGTCGAACTTCTGCCCGTCCAGCTCGACGGGCATGCTGCCCTTGGTTTCGCCCTTGCTCTTGGCCACGTCACGCAGCGCCGCGAGCGTCTTTTCGAAGGTGGGCTTGATGTCTTTGAGCAACACCTTGTCGTGGGGACGCTTGGGTCCAGAAAGCGTCGGCTCCACGGTGCCGAGATCCAAAGACAGCGTGTCCGTGAACTCGGGATCCGGCTGGCCCTTCTCCCAGAACAAGCCCTGGGCCTTGGCGTAGGCCTCGATCAGGTTGGCGCGCTCCTCCCCGCGACCCGTCAGCCGCACGTAGCGCAGGGTTTCGGCGTCGATGGGGAAGATCCCGCAGGTGCTCCCGAACTCGGGACTCATGTTGCTGATGGTCGCGCGGTTCGCCAGCGGCAAGCTGGCCAAGCCGTCGCCGTAGAACTCCACGAACTTACCGACCACGCCCTTGTCGCGCAGCATACGCGTGATGGTCAGCACCAGGTCGGTGGCGGTCGCGCCTTCGGGCAACGCGCCGTAGAGCTTGAAGCCGATGACTTGGGGCACCAGCAAGTTGATCGGCTGACCCAGCATCGCCGCTTCGGCTTCGATGCCGCCCACGCCCCAGCCCAGCACGCCGATGCCGTTGATCATCGTGGTGTGGCTGTCGGTGCCGACCAAGGTGTCCGGGTACGCCATGCCATCCGAGTCGAAAATGACTCGCGCCAGCGCTTCCAGGTTCACCTGATGCACGATCCCCGTGCTGGGCGGCACGACCTGGAAGTTCTTGAAAGCCCCCTGTGCCCAACGCAATAGCGCGTAGCGTTCGCGGTTGCGCTCGTACTCGCGCTCGGTGTTCTTCACCAACGCGTCCACGGAGCCGAAGTGGTCGATCTGCACCGAATGGTCGATCACGAGCTCACTTGGAAACAGCGGATTGATCTTGTTGGGATCACCACCCATCGCCGCCATGGCATCGCGCATGGCCGCCAAGTCCACGACCGCCGGCACTCCCGTGAAGTCCTGCAGCACCACCCGCGCTGGGTGAAACGCGATCTCGTTGTCCGGCGCCGCCTTAGCGTTCCAATTCAGCAGACCATCGATGTCTGCTTTGTTGACCGCCTTGCCGTCTTCGTTGCGTAGCAAGTTCTCGAGCAAGATCCGCAGGCTGTAGGGCAGCCGCTGCACGTTCTTGCCGGTCTTGTCCGCCAGCTTGGGCAGGGAGAAATAGGTCAACTTCTGGCCCTTGACCTCCAAAGTGGAGCGGGTGGAAAAAGAGTCGGCGGAGCGGTCGGTCATGTTCGTGCTTTCTACGGGCCGCGCGGGCGCGGGAACGGTTTGGCGGCCGAGCTGAAAGGAGCCGCGGCCGAGGGCACACTGAGAAGAGCGCCTGGGAATACTCGCGTAACAAGGACGCCAAATCGCCGCAACGACGCTCGCTTTCCAGCTCCCCAAAGTCCATAAAACCCGCGCTTGAAGCTCCCTTTAGGCCTCGAGTCAGCAGCAAATCGGCAAGAAGCCCGCCTCACGCCGCGTGGAGCCACCGGTGACCGCTGGTCGGGAACGATTCGACGACGCCGGATGGCATTGGATTTTGGGGAGCCGAACTGAACCGAGGCGCGACTGCAGTCGCGACCGCCCCCGGCTCCTGCGACCACGTCCCCGTCCCCAAATGTCCACGCGCATGGGCCACCCTGTAACGGTTGCCACGCGGCCTGCCGACGTGCGCAGCACGGTCCGCCTTGGACGCTACCTGTCGGACGCTATCCGTCGCGTGGAAGTCGACTCTTGATGGCCGTTAGTTCCGCAACGTCTAGCAGGTCCTGGGGGCGCCCCGCCGTACGCTTCATTTCAATGAGGTCGTCGAGGGAAACGACCCAGAATTCAGCACCGCCAAAATCGATCTTCTTAGCGCGCGCCCTCAGTTCTTGGAATCGATGACTCTGCTGAACGAGCAAGTCGATTTCGATGGCGCCGCCATCCGACCGAAAGGTCAGCGCCAGCATCCCCTTTTCCACCATCCATTTCTCGATGTTCCTGAGATCTTTGATCGCCTCGCGGGATTCAGGAATGCGAGGGCGGCCTCCTGCACTCCAAATTGTGTCTATCAGTGACGGCCAGGTCTCGGCATCGAGTTTTGGCACCACATCGACGTCATAGGTGACACGCTTTCCACCGTGCAGAAAAGCCGCCACTCCGCCAACAATGACGAACTCAGCGCCCGCTCTAGTCAGCAGTTGCAGAAGTTTCAGGAAGTCCTGAGGCATATTCCGGATGCTGCGCGATCATTGCCCCGCGCAGTTTCGCCAACGCGTTTGCGGCGGCCGTGAGGTTGGCTAGGCGCGTTGCGAAGTTCGCCTCCGTGAGGGGAGCAACGGGTTCATCGCTATGCGACACCCCAGTCCAATCCGGCTCAATTGAGCTGTTCATCCACCCAGAGTAGCACACCATAATTGCAAACCTGTGCGCGGTCATGTCGGCGGACCGCTCCCCGCAATGGCTCTGCTACGCTGCGCGCGTGGTCCGACTGTCTGCCCTAGCTGCAAGAGCTTCCGCCGCGCTGCTGCTGGCGTTCGCCTACGGCTGTGGCTCGAACCCGGCGGCCAGCTCAAGCCAGCAACCGGCTTCGCACAACGCGAAGATCCGCACCGCAGCGGAGCTGGAAGCCTCCTTCGGCAGGCAGGTTCACCTCGTTGGCACGTTCAAGATGAAGTTCATCTACGGCAAAGACCACAAGCTCATGGAAACCTGGCCCGTCGTCGTGCTCGATGATGGCACCGAAGTCATGCTCGGCTCCTTCTGGGACCGAGAGCGCCCAAATGCGAGTTCAGCGCTCCAGGGCCGCCGCGTCCAAGCATCGGGACGACTTCATCCGGAGCCGCCCAACTCTCCAGGGCCGCAGAACCTGTCTTTCGCCACGCTCCACCCGGTCGACTCGCTCGAACTTCCAGACGCACGCTAGCTCGAGGGTGGGGACCAGATGTCGAAGATGCGGAAGGTGTGAAGCGAGTTCAGGTCTTCGGTGGTGACGCGCCGGCAGGCGCTTTGCGCTTTTGACCCGCCTGGATGAATGCCAGGGTATCTCGGATGTCCTGGCTCCGTTCCTTGGCGCGGACAACGGCCTCTCGGTAGCGCGGAGCATTGCCCGCCTTCGCGATGAATCGCCGGTACAAATCGGCTGCGCGCTTCAGCGCCGGGACCGCGGACTTCTCGCTACCCTTGGCTCGGAACTCCTGAGTCAAGATGGCTTCGTTGTAGTAGGTCTCCGGGCGATTGGGCTCGAGCTTCTTGGCTTGGTTCAACGCCGCCTGGACTTGGGGCACGAGCTTGTCGGGATCTCCTGGGCGGATCTGGCCACGGAGCGCGAGCGCGAGACCTAGACGCGCTTCGTAGTCTTTCGGCTCCAGCCGGATGGCATCCCGGTAGGCCTTCGCCGCTTCCCGGAAGCCGCGAAACGACAGATTCACTGCCGCATAGTTCATGTGCGCCGCGAAGAAGCGCGAATCCAACTTTCGAGCAGCCGCGAAACTCTTCACCGCGCCGTTGAAATCCTTGAGCTCCACCTGGATCAGCCCTGCCGTATTGTAAAGTGGTGCGTACTTGACATTCTTTCGGATCCCTTGGGATGCAACGAGCGCGGCCAAGTCCAGCTGCTGAGCGTTCGCGCCGTGTGCCGTTGCACTCGTCGTGATGAGCCCGCGACGTCGACGCAACTGTCCAGGCTGCCGGCCGGATGCCCTCGCTTTGGCCTGTTCCAAGTAGTAAACGGCCAATTGGTTGAACGCGGGCATGAACCCGTCGTCCAGGGCCAACGCGCGTTGCAGGTTGCGCCGGGCGCGCTCCAGATCGTTGGCGCCGTTAGCGGTGGTCTTCGTGCTACCGCGACCCATCTGCAGCGCGGCGAGCCCGACCAGTGCTTCCTGGTTCTGGAACTTGGCGTCGCGGATAATTCGCTCGAGCCGCTTGATGGTTCGATCGAGATCGCCGCTTTGTTGAAAATCATACAGTGCAAGCTGGGCCTTGGGTCGCTGGAAGTCTGGATCCAACTGGGCGGCGCGTTGGAACTGCGTGCGTGCTTCCGCGTCCTTGTCGCAGCGCTGAAAGGCAAGGCCGGCGTTGTAGTGCGCGTTGGGCAGGCCACGGCCCTTCTGCTTTTCTTGGGCAGCTGAGGCCGAGAGGAATCGACTCGCGACTGCGTTGCAGCTCACCTCGCTCCAATTCTGCTGTCGGTCGTTTACGACGAATGCCTGCAGCCCTTGGTTGAAGCTCTTGACGGCATCGGGAACAGCAGCACCGCATCCGTCCTCCTCATGACAGTCCGGTGGTGGCGGCCGGATCGGCGGTCGCACCGCAGTGCTACACGCGATCAGTCCTAGCGCTGCAACAAGTCCCCATCTGCCATCGCGTCCATGCATGGTCTCTTCTCCCGTCTCGATGTCGGTGTGAGCGCAGCGAGACGAGCGGCCCGCCTCGCCACCCTGAGCCGCGCTGCACACACTCTGACCCGGGCTGCGCGGCGACATTGGGTCGTGAACACAACTTTGATTGCATCCTGCGGTTCGGGTGGGCAGGCGCACTCGGGTGGGCGGGCGCGGGGGAACCGGACTCTCGTGACAACCAGCGAGAGTAGTGGGCTCGCTCCGCCCCAGCGATGACGCGCTTGTGACGCGCCTCGCGATGCCCGACGGGGCAATACCCGAAGGGATGCGCCCCCCAAACGATGGGCACGCCTAGGACCCGCACGGAGCGCGCGCGGGGGTCGCAATGCTCGCTCGGCCCGTAAGTCGCGAGAATCCGGGCGTTGTTTTGCGATGTGCGGCGCTCGGCGCTCTTCGCCTGCGCGCAGCGCCCGGGGCGTCAGCTCCCTATTCTGCCAGCCAGGTCGAACACCAATTGTACGCTTTCCGAAAAGCGGAACAGCTTGTCGTGGCCGAGAGGGTCTGAAGATGCCACGCGTATTGGATCGTCGTGATGGGTGAGAGTGTTGATGCTGTGGGCGGCATCGATGCGCCCCCTTTCGCCTACGCTCGAGAGCATTTCTCTCCAGACGCTGAGTGGTGCTTCCAGCACAAAGTCGACCCCGTCGGGCAGAGCTGCATTGGGCACTTGCCGTATCCCATTACACGAGAACGTGTCGAACTCGAGCAGGTGCAACTGCTCGTCGGAATCCCGGTCCGGCAGGACGCGGACGCCGAAGGTGGTGTCGAAGAAGCCGAGTTGTTCGAATTGTCTGACTTCGGCTTGGATGAGTTTCTTGAGCTCTCCGAAGTAGGCTGTCGAGAATAGGTCGTGGGCCATCAGTGCTCCCCTCAATCTTCCATCGCTGCAATCAGCTCGGTGAACTTAGATGAGAAAAGTCATCCTGATCTACCCCGCCATGCGCCGCTACTCGGGCTACCTGTCCGCTCAAAAGGTCCCTGGCTTGGTCAATACGCACGCGGGGCTATCCATCTTGAAGCAAGTCCTCGAACGCGAGGGGATCAGCGCGCCCGCGTACGACGAACAGATCAGCCCGTACCACGACGCCATGGTCGAAGGTGCGGACTTGGTCGGGATCTCCATTCAAACCTGCAACGCACCGCAGGGGTATCGAATCGCTGATGCCGTTCGCGCCCTCGGCATCCCCGTGGTGCTGGGCGGTGCCCACGCGACTTTGAACTCCGCAGAGGCCATCGAGCACGCGGACTTCGTCGTCCGAGGCGAGGGCGAACACACGCTGCGCGAGTTGGTCCTCGCGCGACGGCACGGCTCCGCCCTCGACGGGATCCGCGGACTCACCTACCGCCAGGCCGACAAGGTAATCGAGAACCCGACGCGCGCGCCGCTGACCACGGAACAGCTCGATCGCTTGCCCTGGCCACGAGTCGACTTGATTCAAGGCGCTGCCAGCAAGCTGCGCTATCCCCTCAACCGCACGATGTACAGCACGATGCTGACGCGGGGCTGCGATCAGGCGTGCACCTACTGTTCGATCACTCGCGTCTTCGGCAGTTCTCTCAGGCACCGAGAGCCTGCGGGTCATAGGCAAGGGGCAAAGCGTTCGTGACGTGCGGCGTGGCGTCGCTCGCCTGCGCGAACGAGGGATCTTGCTGAACGGCTTTTTCTTGCTCGGCACTGATCACGACGGGCCCGAGGCCTTCGGCGAGACCGTGCGCTTCGCCCGCGACGCCGGCTGCACCTTGGCTGGTTTCATGCCGCTCACGCCGTACCCGGGAACCCCCATGTGGAAGAAGCTGGAGCGGGAAGAACGCATCTTCATCCGAGACTGGGAACTGTACGACATGCAGCACGTGGTGATCCGGCCGAAGCGAATGAGCGCTTTCGAGCTCTATGCCCGCACGCTTGCTTGCTACCCGGCTTTCTACGGCGGGCAGAACCCATGGAAACAGGCCCGACGGCTTGCACCTCATTGGCCGACCGCTGCTCTCACCGCGATCGGTCTCACGTGGCCTCTGGCCCGGCACTGGTGTTGGTCGCGGGAGGTCATCGCCAACGCTGGCTACGTCCGCGAGCTGCTTCGACTTGGCGACGACACAGCTCCGCGAAACCTCCCGTCGTTGAACTCGGACAACCTCTGGCTAAAGGACCTCTTTAGCGGTCGCTCCGTTCGGCGCAGTGTCTTCTCTCGTGCAGCGGCTCGGGCAGGCGCGGCCGAGCTGCCGCCTCCGCCCCCAACGCGCAGCGAGCCCAGACGCTGGCAGCAAAG
>CBDCTZ010000011.1:0-660318 GCA_965222375.1 Polyangiaceae bacterium | reverse complement strand
GAGCGTTCCTACACCGCTGGCTGCTCAGTGGCCGCCTCGGATGGTCTGACAAAGAGCCACGCCAAGAAGAACACGAGAAGTACTTGAGCAGCCACTGCGTACACGATTGACTGTCCTGTGGCTGCGCCTACCGCGGACAACAGCGCGGAGACGGCAAGCACGGCAGTCGTTAACCAACGCCGGCCCACCAGCGGGACCAAAAGTAGAATGCTCCAGTAATACGACGTGGGCGTCGTCAGAACGAACATGGTGACCGCACCCAGGGCCACGGCCTCGACGCGCGGTCGCACCCAAGCAGCTCTCGCCACAGCACCAAGCAGAGCGGCCATCACCACGGCGCGCAGCGGCCACCAGTTCGCACGAAAGGCGTCCACCTTCGCGTACCACGATGGCCCGCCCACCGACTCGCCCCAGGAGCTCACGGGTCGGGTCAACGTGTCGTAGACATAGGTCATGGAGGTGAACAGCCCAACCCTGTTGCGCGACCAGAAGCCGCGATGAAGGTCGATGGCATCGACAAACTCGACCCAGCTCGCGAAACCTCGCCCTGCCAGCGTGCCCGCCAAGGCGAGGGCCAGCAGAGTGACTGCAAAGGCGGCACCGAACTTCAGCGGCCAGGTACTTCGATCCCCCTTTCTCCACCGCGAAAGGGCATGCACGAAGATCGCGAACAGAAAGAGCACCGGGAACACGCGCACAGCTGCCGCATAGCCCAAGGCCAAACCCGCCCAAGCCGGTTTGTCGCGTTCGAGCATACACACGCCGATCACCGATGCGCACAACCAGTCGTGCCTCAGAAACGCGCCACCCACCCAGTAGAAGCGCGACAGAAAGGCCAGACCGAAAACAGCGACGGACCAAGCCGTCGGAACAAAACCGAATGTCCGCCCCATCACGACAAACATGACCAACAGCAACACCGGATCGAAGAGCGCCCAGAACAAGATTGAGAGGCGGCTGACCTCCGGCCAGTTGAACGCGCGCACCAAGGCCGTCCAGGAGGGCGTCGCGTTGTAGCCATGGTCCTTGCGCATCACATCCACGTACGCCGGATGGGAGTTTTCGATGAAGTAGCTATGGTCCTTGGAGAAGGCCTGCCACCGCGCCTCGCTGAAGCGGCCGCGTACTTCCCCCTGGTGCTCCGAGAGCTCGCTCGGTGGCACCCAGCGGTAGTTGCGGAGGTCCCGAACAACCTTGGGCTGACGCTTTCTGCCCTCTACTTCAAGCGAAGCAACGTACAACCCGTCGTAGCCGAGCTCCGAAAAGTACTTGGAGCCCAATACGTAGTGGAACATCTCACCGTGATGCGGATAGCGCACCGTATGGAAGGCTCCGAAGTTGAAGAAAGCCGCCGCAGAAACCACCGCCAGCGCTGCAAGCACAACTGAGCCGTGTCGTCGCAGGTCCACTTTCGTCGCAACCAGCCCGGCGGCGATGGCTCCAAGTACGGCCTTGACGATGAGCTCCGTAGTGACCGTCACGCGCCGTGCAGGATACCAACCCTGCCCAGACATGCATTGAGTTTGGTTTGGGGTCGCATCCCTGGCGCAAAGTGGGCCACTACTCTCAACTCGGGCCGCGCTAGGCGAGCACCCCATGTTTTCGTCGACGAGATCCCAGTAACCGCACTGCAGTAGTCGGCACCGACGCTTGCGCTAGGGTTCGTCGGGCCAGGGAGGCACCGGCTTGCTTTCGCCCGGACGCAGTCCGCCCAAGTGCTCGAGCACGCTGTCGTACTGCTTGTGACCCCGCGGATAGCGCAGTTGGGCATCGCCGCGTACGCCAGGTCCTTCCGCTCGAAGCTGAAGGACAATCGTCCCGTCGGACTCCATGGTGGCGCTGCCGATACTACTTGCGTCGTCTGTCATGGGTTCGTCCCTGGAATTGTCGGCTGAGGAGGTGTTGGAAGCGCGGGCAGCAGGGCTCAGGTTGCTTGTTGGAACTACCTCCACGCTCCGTGTGGAGCTCCGCTCCCTACTGCAGGCGGCGTGAGTCGCCAGCAGGACGGCAATCGCGAGCACTCTACGGGTCGGAACCAAGCGTCGCATTGCGCGTGCTCCAATAGCTAGTCAACAGCGGGGTCGACGTCGAGCTGTTCTGGTCACCCCCGTAGTAGCGCGCCGCGCTTTCCGCGTACGCCTCTTCCCTACCTGCTGCGCCCGCTTGAGTCTCATAGGCATCGAGGGAGGAAGTGTCGGCGTTGTGCGCAGCTCTGAAGTCTGAGTTTTCAGAGAATCCACCTACGTGGTCGATCGCGTGAAAGGTCTCGTGGATCACCAGGTTGTGCGACCCGTGGCCGTCGCCAGGGGCGGGCACCTTGCCGTCGCGCACGGCGATCACGACTTCGCTGCCATGAGCTAGGCCGGGAACCGTGTCCCAAGTCGCCCCGGGCGGCCACCCACGTGGTCGGACCCCCTGAAGCTCGGTAAGGTAGTCCGTGACCGACCCTTGAGCAACAACGACCCGAACGCCATTATCGGCCATGTAGCGGAGCACGTCGACGGGGAGTTTCGCGAGTTCTGCAACAACGACTCGAGCATCAGCCTCCGTCGCTGAACCGCCCGCGCTGACCAGGGCCTGAGCCTGAGCCACCTGCGCAGCGCTGGGTTCCTTCGTGCTTCCGGGTCCGGAGCTGCCGCCGGTTCCACCGGCGCTCTCAGCGGGCGTGGCTGGCTTGGCGCCGGTTGAGGAGCTGGGTGCGCCAGACGATGCAGCGTGTCCCGGTGGAGGTGGTGGCAGTGGCCAGCCAGCAGGATTGGAGCCCACGCCAGCTCCCCCCGCGCGGCTACCCGCCGCGCCTGTGCAACCCGTCGAAAGGGTCCTCACGCACTCGGCCGCAACCAGCACTCGCTCTTGGGCGGCGCCTCCTAGCGACCGAAGCGCACCCAGCGCCACGAGGGCCAAAAGCGCCACGAGCATCAAGTACTCGACGAGGTTCGCCCCGCGGTCGTCTCGCAACAATCGGGTGGGCATGGACACAAGCCACCGCAAGTCCTGTGCCGCCCCATTTGGCGGGACATTCCGCGCGAAAATGGCCCTCCCAGGCCGCACAGCGCCAACCGCCGGTTGGCACCAGTGGCACTTGAGGGCGCACCCAGGCTGAAGGTGGCGCCCTATTCGATGCCGACGGAGGCGGAGCCAGCAGCCTCCGAACCATGGGCCAAGTCTGCACCGAATAGGAGGCTGAGCGGACAACCATCCGCAAAGGCCGTGCCGAGACCGGTAGGGAGCATTGAGTTGAGTACTTCGAGCGATCCCACGTTGGCGGGACGCAAGCGCATTCAATACGCCAAGACCGCGGCCATGGTCGGCAGACCGCTCGTGCTTCTCGCGGGGTTGTTGGTCGTATGGCAGCGCCGCCGTGCCGCGCAGCCCAAGCGAGCGGCGTTCACGATGGCGCTGCTTGACTATCCGCGTTGACGCGTTGACGCCCTGGCGCCATCGTGACGCGATGAACATACGGATTGTGGCCTTGGCAGCCCTCGTCGCCTTTGCCTGCGAGTCGAAGTCCTCGACGCCAACGCGAGAAGCACCCTCCGCGACCGCTAGCGCCACCGTAGCAAGCTCAAAGCTCGTCGGGCTTCGCCATCCGAAGAACGACCCCGCATTGGTGGCTCTCGCAACAGCAGCCACCAAGTGCGAATGGGATGGTCCCGTGGAACTTGGGCGGTCGCTGAAGTTCGACTGCGCGGCCCACAAAGCGTGGAACGATTCACCACTGACGACAAACCCGAAGAACGCGCCAACGCTCATGAACTTCCTGAGCGACCCGGATCCCAAGGTTCGTGACATCGCGGCCGACGCACTCTACCGGCCAGGGCACCGCTGGATGCGAAACAAGGAGCAGTCCAAAGCGATTCTTCCTTTCGTGAAGAGCGAAAAGCATCCACGCGTAGCGCTACGGATGGGCTCTCTCGCTGCGCGCATATCCATCAGGAAGACAGGGCTGAAAGCGGAGGTCCTCGCCATCATCAACGACACGAAGCTGGGCAAAGCTCGAGAGACTGCCATCGCAAGTGCGCTGTCCTGGAATAGCGACCAAGATGTAATCGTCAAGCGCATTCAGAAGCTGACAGCCAGCAAAGATCCCAAAGTACGCGACACGGCCTTGCGCGCGCTTTGGAGCACGCCCGAAAAGCACGCCAAGGCGACTTGTGAGGTGTGGCTGGCCACGGCATCCGACCCCGACCACGAGGTCTCGGGGCAGGGCGCATACCTATGTGCCAAGTGGCCTGACCCAACCTGTGCCGACCAATGGGACGCTTTACTAGACACAATCGAGAAGCGCCACGAAGCGGGCAACCTCAAGCGGGAAGGCATGGTCAACGCCATGGCAGAGCTGTTGAAGCAACCGAAACTGCCAGGAAAGATCAAGACCCGCACGATGGCTCTGGCTGGCAAGATCGCCAAGGAGGCCAAGGACTGGGGCGATGTGATCGATCATCTCAAGCTGATTGCATCCGGAAAGGTGAAGTGAACTGAACCCGAGCAGGCCGGGCTCCCCTCGCGATCTGTCAGGGAATGCAGCAAAGGTCCATGGCACTGCCGAGCTGCACGCTGCCGGTGTGTTGGCTCTGCGCAGAGCAGGTGCCACCAATCCATTTGCCTGCGCTCATCTTGTAGGAGCTCTCGTTCGACTGCGACCACAGGTAGTGCCGCTGGGAACCAAGTTGCACACCGTTCCGCTGGTCTTCTCGGGGACGCAGACCATCCCAGACCCGCAAGGAGTCAGCGCGGCTCCGGCAAGCTGACAAATCGTAATCTCACCTATTGGTTGCGGAGTTGACGTGCTCGGCTGACACGTGCCGGCCGTGGCCGTCGGAGCCGAAACCTTGATCCCATTGGATGGATCTGTCGCGCTCGTGACAACGGCGACACAATCCGTGCAGGCAGGTTGGGCATTGCGAACGAACCCGTAGCGCAAAGTGATGTTTTCGCGTCCGTGGGACCCAGCGAGCGAGGGATCCAGAGGCTCACCCGCTGCAGATCCATCGGAGCTGTCGCTGGGAATAGGCCACGGTGAAAGTGGCAAAGAAAAGCGCCGCACGAAAAGGCCAGTTCATTTCTTGCCCTTTCACCCGTTATCCCATCACTCCCCTATCCAGAAGCACGGCATCAGTCTCAGTCCCGGGCCGCGCCACATCCAGAACCGAGTTCACTAAGGCGCCCGAGCGGCGGCATCGCCGTGGATGGGGCAGACCAATCGGAACAGGTCGCAGGTGCAGTTCGACCTGACGGGCATCGCTAGCGCATACGAAGCCGATTGAGATGAACCGCTCAATGGTGGACAATGACGGTCGAAGAGGAAGGGAACAGAACCGTGGCCACGAAGAAGAAGAAGAAGAAGACGAGCAAACCAGCCAAGAAGATGTCGACAAAGAAGGCTACCAAGACGGCGCACGGCCCGATGTCAGCCCGCATGAAGGAGATCATGCGCAAGCATGACGACATCTACGGCAAGGGCTACTTCACGCCGACGAAGGTGAAGTGTCCACTCTGCGGCAAAGGCGTCATCGTTCCCAAACGCGGCCGTTTTGGTGCCGAGTGGCGTTGCAACGCGGAAGTTCGGCCTATGTGCAAGTTCAAGGTGGACACCAAGCCGACTGGTAAGAAGTGCACTTACAAGAGGCGCGGCAAACCGTGCGGCGTACTCATGGTCGCGGGCACCAAGACAATTCCAGATCGCTGCAGCGACAGAGCCTGCCCCAATCGCAACCCCCACAAGCTCTAAGCCAGCCCCAGCGACGTGACCTACGCGCAGGCCCCCGGGAACCACGACGATGTTTTGGAACAGAAGGTCCGATGCGAAGATCGTCGCCGACGTTCCTGCCTATCGACGCGTCATGCCCTATCTGATGCGCGGCCGGAACGAGTCGGCCGTCTACTTTGATCTGCACATCGATCTAACTCAGACAGAAAAGTTTCTCCGCGACTTCAACGCGAACCACCCAGGGTACAAGGCGACGCTATTTCATGTCGTGTTGTGGGCCGCGGTGCAGGCGCTTTCCGAGCGCCCCCGATTGAATCGGTTCGTGGCAGGTGGCCGGCTGTGGCAACGCGACGGGATCTGGGTTTCCTATTCGGCCAAGAAGCGCCTGGACGACAACGCGCCTATCGTGGTTCTCAAACGCCGTTTCGATGCTGAGTCCAGCTTTGAAGACATGGTGAAAGCTCAACACACTGGCCTCTCAGAAGGTCGTTCGAGTCGCAAAAGCCGAGTAGACAGAGAACTGTCGGCCGTACTCTCGCTGCCGGCGATGGCGATCCGTACGCTGTTGACGGTGGGCCGCGTCGCGGATGGTCTCGGCCTGTTGCCCCGTTCCTTCATCGACGGGGACCCGATGTTCTGCAGCATGTTCATCGCCAACCTGGGCAGCTTGAAAATGGATGCGGCGTATCACCACCTCTATGAGTACGGGAACTGCCCAATCTTCTGCGTCATCGGCCAAACCAAACAGGTTCCGAGGGTAGTCGAAGGCGAGGTTGTCCCTCGGAAAGAAGCAGTGCTGCGCTTCAGCTACGACGAACGGGTTGAGGACGGCCTGTATGCGCAACGCGCACTCCAGCGATTGGCCCAGCGGGTTGAGAGTCCAGCAACGCAATCCTAGGCAACGCGCGCCTTTCGGCGAAGAGTCAGAGCCAGATGGGTTGCTGCAGCGTGCCCACACAGCCTTGGTCCACCTTGGAGATGTCACCACCGCGCAGGATGAATTGTTCGGTCAGGCTACCGCCGCACGTGGTCCAAACGGTCGAATGGGTTTCATGCGGCAGAACCACGTGGGTGGCTCTGGGAAGTGAGTTTGAGACATGATCGCCCCAAGCGGGCAGGGTATTCAGATCGATTTCGCCGCTCAACACGAGAGTCGGGACACCACTCATCACAGCTTCGCGAGTCTTGGGCCGCGCTGCATGTGGGCCCCAAGCCGGACAAGATTCCGCTAGCTCGAGCATCTCTGGGGACAGCCAGGATTGTGCAGCCGACACGGAGCGGAGGTCCTCGATGCCCTTTGAATTCGGCAGCCACTCAGCGCACAAGATGAGTGCGAACAATGCGGAGGCCGGACCGGTGTCAGAGTCATCCGTGCCCATGCCCCGCGAGGACCTTAGCCTCGCGGTCAAATCCTCAGTGGCTCCCGGGTGCTCACCCGAATAGGTCTCAGGCGCATCCAGGACCGCGGCGCCGATGGCCTCAGACATCAGGTCATCCCAGAGCTTCATGTTGCCAAGGACCGCCTGGCTCGCCGCACCGGGGATGCGAAAACGATAGCGCTTGCGTGCGAGGAACTCGTTCAGGAAGTCGAGGAACGTCGCTTCCGTCTCATGCATCATCTTGCCGTCGACGAGGATCTGCCGCGGAGCCTCGACCAGTTGCTTCCTGCGCTTGGTCAGATCCGAGACGACGTCTGGCGTCAGAGCTTGGCAGGCCGGGTCATTGGAGCAATCAGCGTCAAGGAGATCGATGCCCCGATCGAAATTACGCATCGTCTCTCCGATGATGTCGATATCTGGAGGCGCAGCGCCATCCAACACCACGGAGGAGAGGCTCTCGGGATGCTGCCGCATCATCTCCAGAGCGAGACGAGTTCCGTAGGATGTCCCACGCAACGCGACCTGGGAGTAGCCAAGGGCTTCGCGCACGAACTCCAAGTCGTGCGCTGCCGCCACCGTGGAGTAGTTGTCAGGGTCGAGGTCGTACTCGCCAGCGCATGCAGCCCATGCCTCCTGGGTGGTCGGGTGACCAGCCGAGCACCCCAAGTGTCCCGAAGCCCCGGTGCCGCGCTGATCGACGTAGATCAGGTCGTACTCCGTGAGCAGCTTCCACATGGTTTTGGGCACCACTCCCGCGAGCGCGACTGCCGAAGAGCCGGGGCCACCCGCCAGGTTGAAAACGGCTTTTCCGTTCGGGTGCTCCTGGGAGCGGTGGATTGCCACTCGCAGCGACAGCTGCGCGCCCATGGGAACCGAGTGGTCGAGGGGCACCTCGATGTCCGCGCACTCGAGATTCGTGGGAGCCGGGAGCTTCGACGGTGGCCAATAGCTGGTGTCGCAGCGACCCCAGGTGACCTGCGAGTCCGTGCCGTGTCCGCTCTTGTGCTTGGACGGCCCGCCCTCGCCCCACGTGTAGGCTGCCGGGTCCGGTCCACGGTTACTGCATCCTAGCGCTGCCGCACACATTAGCGGAAGGCAGTAGCCGAGGACGCGCCGCGAGAGAGTCACGTGCTCATTCGCAGCAAGGTCCGTGCCCAAAGGCAGTTGGGAGGAATGCGGTCATTCGAAACTGTTTCGCTAGCGAATGATCACATGGCGAACGCCAGCGTCAAAATAGTGTCACAGGTCATGCCGCTGTCGCGCAAGCGGTATGCCCTGGGCGCGTGTGCCACAGTGTGGGCAAATGGGTGACAGTTTTGGGAGCGCACCTCCGAATGGCTCATCCGCGCCTGACGGCAGGGCGCACGAGCGGCTACAGCTGGAAGATCCAGCCTGCCGCTGCGGTATCAGGAGTGCGGTGAATCCGGGACGGGATGCCATGACCTGCAAGATACGGAAATGCGGCGCGTTCGCGCTTCTCTGCCCGGCTGTGTGGGCTTGCGCTCCCAATCGCGACATCGAAGTGGGACCGCCGACCACCGCGGCTGGACATGTCGGACCCGAAGCGCAAGTCGCTGCGCAGCCTGGCAGCATGCCGCCCGTTCAAGGCAGCCGGGGCCGGCAATCGACCTCGGACAACGCCTCGCCAACCGCCGACGCATGGCAGGCCACCTGTGCCGCGGCGAAGTCCTGTGGCGCGTGTCTCAACCGCCCGCCCTGTAATTGGTGCGCGGGGGACGCGCGCTGCGTCAGCCCCCAGGGTCAGTGCTCCTCCCAGCGTGTGACCAATAGTCAGACCTGCCTGAGCGCGCCGCTGCTCGTTGCTCGAGCCCGACACCCGAAGCTCTCGAAACGCTTGGCTCGCTTCGAGATCGTTCGCGAGACCAAGTCGATGCCACTTGGAACCTTTCGGCAGGAGCGTTTCTTCATCAACCACGGAGATTGTTTCGCAATCTTGACGGAGGCTGCTGGAAGCGGCTCCGTGGCTGGGCTTGGTCTTCACTACGCCATCCAAGAGCGCGGAATCCCGGACCCTTCCCGGAAGCAGCCACGTCCGGAGCCGTCGACGGGTGCCGTGAGTCAGCGCGCACAGCTATCGCCGGAGTACTGCCCCTTCGAGCCAGTCTCCCTCGTAGTGACATGGCTACAACCGACTCCGAGCGCCAAAGGTGACGTGCGTCTACACCTGCTGAGACGCACACATCCAGACCCTGCGCGGCTGGCGCGCTTGGCGCCGCCCCCGCGGCCACGCGGCGGCAGTTGCTCCAGCATGGAGTGTGGCGAGGATTGTCGAAGCGAACTACGCGCGTGCAACCTCGACTGCTTCCGCTACGGCCGCCACGAAATGGGCAGTGACCGAATGTGCAAGGCGGGCTGCAAACAGGCGCTCCGCAGCTGCGAGCGCAGCTGCCGCATTCCCTGTCCCCGCTAAGGCTGCGTCATCTTGGCCGTCACGATGAATGCAAGCATCAGGGTTCCGAACAAGATCACGCCCTTGACTCAGTCGACCAGGTCGTAACGCATCTCCACGCTCTGGCCGCGACGCAGCAGGCGGACTCGCAAGGTATCGGAGTTGCGTGCAGCTCCGTACGCCCTCAGGGCTTGATCGGGAGTCGTCAGCGGCGCGTCATTCAGGGACCGTAGCTGATCACCGTTCTGGAAGCCCAGAACGTTGAGACGTGTGCCCGAACGAATCCCAAACAGGCGAAGGCCCGTCGTGCGGTTTCCATCTTTGACAGGCACAGCGCGCGCCTCACGCATCGTCTCGTCGGGGTTTTCGAGCATCTCGTCGAAGTACTTGCGGGGAACTCGATAGTGATGCCGCCCAACTTCCAGCGGCCCGGTTAAGGGCGCGTCCGGAGGCTGCGCTGCCATGGTGACCGGGCTCGCCGGCACCGCTTCGACCTTGCCCACCCGCTCCTCGAGTGCCGCAAGCCTGGCCTCTAACGCCGCTTGCGATGCACGCATCAGCGCGAATTCCTCCTCGGGCTCCGCCGCGGGCGGTGGAGCCGAGCCGCACCCGGCCAGGGCTACGGCGACAATCAGCGCAGCAGGTTTTAGTCGGGGCATGCGCCGCAATATACACCCAACTCCGCTCGCAAAGGCTGTCGCGAGACGCTGGATCGGCTAACCGCTGAACGCGGGTCGTGCGCCGTGATCGAGGAGCGTGCCGTTCGTGAACGTCAAGAATGCCGTCTTGTACTCGAGGGCAGTCACGTGGCCATCGTAGACAGCTACAGTGACACTGGTCATGTTCGCCTTCTGGAAGAACCAGGGGAAGTAGACATTCACCTGATGCTGGCCCGGTGGCATCGGAACCATATGCCTACCCCAGATCAGCTTGTGCTGTTGACCGTTCACGAGCATGACAGGGCTAACCAGCATCAGCATCCACTGCAAGAACCCGTGCTTGGCCAGGACCTCGATGCCGGTGCTTGGCTGATGAACCATGCCCTGCGGGTGGTGGTGCTGTTGATAAGGTTGCGCTGGTTGGGGCTGTTGATAAGGCTGCATGGGTCATTCCTGAGGTGAGCGTCGTCGGGTTCCGCCGGGTAGGGCACGCAGAAGCGTACCCAGGTTGCGCAGGCTTGTATGTCGCTCGCCAGCGTGTCTTCCCACAAAAGTCCTCAAATCCGCCGCACGCCCGTCGGGAGCAGGCTATGCTGCGGCCTCGCCCCGGCAGCCCAGCGGCCTCGGCGCCCGAGGAGCTAGCACTAGTTGAAAAGCGTTCGCGGTAGCCTATTTGTCGACTATGTCCGCCTGATTCGGTCGATGAAGGACGTCGACTGGTCGAGCTTCCTCGAACCCGAAGATCACGTCTATCTGTCGCAGCAAATCGACGACCACCAGTGGTACCCGACCGCAACCTTCGAACGCTTTGGTTTGGCCATTCTGTATGTGGTCGCTCGCGGTTCCCTCGCGATGGTCCGCACCTGGGGCCACCTACAGGTGGACGCGATGCTGCGCATTCACCCTGAAATCCTCGAAGATGGCAACCCCTACGAATCATTGATGCGGGTGGTGGTTCACCGCGCAGGATACTTCAACTTCGAAGTACTCACCGTCAAAGAGGTCTTGGACAACTCGGCCACCTTCGAGCTGCGCTACGACATGTGCGATGCAGCGGAGCTGGCGGCGTGCATGCAGACCCTGGGTGCATTCGAGGAATTGGTGCGGCGCGCCGGCGGCCGAGAGATCAAGGCAGAGTTCCTGGAGCGGAGATGGGAAACCGACGCGCGCACGGTGCTCGAGCTGACCTGGCACTGACCGCTATCAAGCCCGGCTAACAGCGTCCCAAGGTGCTCTTGCCGGATAGCTTGAGTCCACGTCCCGGCCGAGCTTCCGCAGAACTGGGTGGTGGCAGGAGTCCTCCGAGCGCCTACTTCTCCCTGCACTTGTACTTGAAGACCTTGATGCCGTTCTGGTACGAGCGAGAGGAATAGACCTCTGAACCGTTCTTGCGCTTTGGTGGACGGCTTCGACAAACGTAGGAACCATTCGAAGAACTCGTGTGCACCTGCCGAAAGCCCTTGATGCACTTCGGCGTCACCAGCGTTGCAGGGCCGCGGGCAGGAACGCTCGACCGGGTGGGTGCGCAATCGTGTAAACTCGAACCACGATGTTGGCCGCGTCCCATCGAGCCATTCTGTTGGCGGGTTTTGCTCTGTGCGCGTGCGCGAGTAGCGAGGTGGTGGACGACACGGAGCCTCAGGAGGATGCAGCCACCGAAGGCAGTATCGGAAGCGGCGGGGGCGGCGCGCTCTCCGGCGGCGGCTTCCCGACCAAGCTCGACGGTGGAGGCGGCGTGCCCACCGAGGGAGGTGGTGGCAGCGGCGGGGGCGGCGGTTGCAGCGAGGAGGTGTGCAACGGTTTGGACGACGACTGTGACGGCAAGCCGGACAATGGCGTCTGCACCGCAGGCTGCACGGGGCACGCCTACGATGGACGCGGCTACACCTTCTGCAGCTCTGCGAAGTCCCTCAGCGAGGCCGCCGCGGTATGCGTCAACCAGAAGATGGGCGTTGCCCTCCCGAACGACCAGGCAGAAAATGACTGGCTGCGCACGACGGCTACGGCGCAGGGCATGGGTGCGTTCTGGCTGGGCGGCACCGACTGGACCAAAGAAGGTGACTGGAAGTGGCCAGACGGAACTCAGTTCTGGACCGGAGGTGCTAGTGGCAGCTCGGTAGGCGGCTTGTACACGAATTGGGCACCTAGCCAGCCAAGCGGTTCGAAGAACGACGACTGCATGCAGATGGACGCGGCTGGCAAGTGGAGCGAAATCGATTGCAACAAGACCGCGGCGTACGTGTGTGAGAGGTATTGAGCGCGAATCTCGTGCTCTGCGCCGCGCCCCGCTAGCCGCCACGCTTCTGCGGCATCTCGCGATTCATCAGCCTTCGTCGGCCGCCTTGCAGCAGCGGAAGCCCGATTCATAGCCGTAGTAGGGCTCAGGGTGAAACACCGTCATGGGGCGACAGCGGTTGCGCACCGGGCCCCACCAACCGCCTTTCAAGCCGCCGCGATGCGGATGGCTCTTCTCGGGTCGGTGAACCCACTCGTTGGCGTTGCCGTTGATGTCCACGACGCCAGCCCAGGAGGCGCAGCTGGTATTCGAACCGATGGCATGGCGCTGATCGAGGCGCGCCATCTCGGCCGAGCATCGCTCGTCTTTCTTGCAGTCCTCGGAGGTCAGCATGCGACGGTCGCGATTCGGGTACACGTAGGGACGATCGATGTTGCAGGCAGCGGAATCCCGATCGTGCCCCGTGGCGTAGGGCAGCATGTTGGGACCTTCGCAAGCGAAGTTGTGTTCGTTTTCGGTGCACAGGCGTTTGCCTTCGGACGCGCACAAGCTCTTCGCTTGCGCGTAGGTCACGAGCACCCGGGGCTTTTCCCCAACTTGGTTCGGATACTCGAAGCGATCCATGCAAAATGACATGTGCTCGCGTTTTTCCGCTAGGCAGCGCGTATCCTTCGCGTAGCGCAGGCAGCGCTCGCTGACCCCGGGCGTGCCTTTGTTCTTCACGTATTCGGGATGGTGCTCCAGGCAGCGGTGCAGCAAGGTCGGGCAGTACTCGCCCTCGACCCGAACCATTCCGTCGGGGCAGCCCTCGGTATTCGCTTCCGGCAGGACCGCGTCGAGGTCCAGGGGTTCAGCAATGGGCTGTTTCGCCGTGGTCGAGCTGACCGCCGGCACCGCCTCAGGGGCGGGGCGAGCCTCCGCGGTCGACACAGGCTCACAGGCCGGGAGCGCAAAAACACCGAGGGCGAACAACAGCGACAGTTCGCTCGCACCACGCCCTCGCTCCTCCACCATCACGCACCCACGCCCTGTTACGGGCGCCTGGCGACGTTCCTTCCCGGCACCAGGAGCACGCTAGTTTGGACAAGTTGGGACCGAGCCTTTGAGACAGATTACAGTAGGAGCCTGACGTGTGCTTGGACCAAACGCTCCCTGAGGCAGTGGACTGGGTAGCGCCCGAGGCGTGCTACAAAACGCCGATGTCGGGGGACCCGAGCGTCCACACCATCCACTCTCGATGGACTCGGAACATCATCGCGCTCGCGGTTGCGGAGGGAGCCGACGAAGACGCTCTGTGGGGCTCCGCAAACCTGATCCCCAGCGCCCTGGGCAACGAAATCCCTGAAGACACGCACTTGGTCGTCTGGGAAGCCATCATGCGAGCGCTGGCGTCGCCAGGCTTTCCAATTCGGGTCGCCAATCGTCGCAGCGTCGACGAGTACGCGTTGCTCGGCCTGGCGTGCAAGACCGCGGACACGGTACGCGACGCCCTGGGCCATCTGATTCGATTCACCGGTGTGTGGCGCAGCCAGTACCACTGCGAGCTGCGCGAGGGTGCGAGTTCGGCCGACCTCCTGCTCGTGGGTCCCACCGGCGAGCTGGGCCGACGCTGTACCAACGAGTCGGCGGTCGCGCAGATCCTAAAAGCCATCCGCGACGTCTCGGCCGCACCGGTCGTCCCACTCCGTGCGTCCTTTCGCCACGCAGCTCCACCTGACGTGGAGGAGCACCAGAGCTTCTTCGACTGCGACGTGGCCTTTGGCGCTCCCTTCGACGGGCTCACGCTGTCCAACTCGACTCTGGACAGCAAACTGTCTCTGGCCGACAGCGCGCTGTCGAGATTTCTCGTCGGCCAACTCGACGAGTTGGCGCAGAAGCACGTTTCGAACGAGCCGCTAACCAACAAGGTTCGCCGCGCCATCGGCCGCTTGCTTCCGGGTGGCGCCCCAAAGCTCGAGGAGGTCGCCGCAGAGCTCGCGATGACGCCGCGCACCCTGCAACGCCACTTGTCGTCGGTCTCGACCAGCTTCGCCCAGCTCATCGACGAGACCCGTCACCACCTGGCAAAAGAGCTCCTGGCCGACAAAGATCAACCCGTCGCCGAGATATCCTTCCTGCTCGGTTTCTCCGAGCCGAGCGCGTTCCATCGGGCCTTCAAGCGCTGGACCGGGACGCCCCGCTCAGGTTCCGCGACGGCTGACTCTCGGTCAATCCTTTGGCGTGACGGGTCAGTGCACGGCCACGCGATTCGCGGCAGCTTGGTCGGGTGATGTCGAGACCCTCACTTTTCACCCGAATCTGCGCAGCTGCCGTCTACCCGGTGGCCCTGTCCGGAGGCATTGGAATCGCGGCAACCATGCTGCACCTCGGCTACGGCGAGCTGACGACGAGCGCAGCGACGCTCCTCTCCGTCATCGCGGTACTGACCCTGCTGGAGCGCCTGCTGCCCTACACCGGGGCGTGGCATCCGAATCCACGCACCGTGCGCATCGACCTCACCCACTCCCTCGTCTCCGCCGTGTTCGCATCGCCCTTGGTGCGTGTCACCGGCGTCGTGCTCGCAGCATGGCTAGGCGGCAAGCTCAGCACTTGGCTCGGCGGCTCCCTGTGGCCATCCACTTGGCCGCTCGCTCTGCAGGTTGCTCTCGCAGTCGTCATCGCGGATTTCGGCGTGTACTGCGCCCACCGCTGGATGCACGCTTCCAACGTGGGTTGGCGCGTGCATGCCGTGCATCACACGCCAACTCGACTCTACGCCATCGCAGGCGGGCGCTCGCATCCCTTCAACGCGCTGCTCACGCTGACTTCCGAAGCCGTCCCGGTGGTCCTGCTGGGAATCACCCCAGAGGCGTACATGCTTCTGCTCGTGTTCAAAGGCGTCAACGGCCTGCTGCAACACTCCAACATCGCCATGACGCCCGGCCCCCTGAGCTACCTGATCGCCACATCGGACGTGCATCGCTTCCACCACTCCCAAGATCTACGCGAATCCAACTCCAACTTCGGCAACGCCACCATGGTGTGGGACCACATCTTCGGCACCTTCCACCTGCCCCACCGTCAGCCCCGCGCCGAGGTTGGCATCGCCGACGCCGACGTCCCCGAGTCCTACTGGTCCCACCTGCTCGCTCCCTTCACCCTCGCTCGCTACGAGCGCAAAGCCGTCGCCGCCGACGAAAGCTCCGTCAGCGCCTAGCTCGCAACCTCGCCGCAAGCACACCGACGCCGACCAACGGAACGCGGCGCGTGCGCGGCTTGTTGGGTGTTGGGTTTGGGGTCGCATCCCTGGGCGGCAGTGGGCCCCTACTCTCGCTCGGGGCCACTTGAGGCGAGCATGCGTCTGACAAGCCCCGCGCGCACAGGGTACGCCTCGACACGGGCGCGATCCACATTGGGCATGGGCAAATCGCGAGATAGAAAGCTGCCCAGGGCTTCCCACGAAGGTGGAAAGCGCGAGGAGTTTGTCAAATGCGCGGGCTAGCGGCGTTGCTCCAAGTGGCACCCGGTGTATCCTCGCCGAGGCAGAGCTGGCCTAGACAATGAGTATCCGGGCAAAGAACCGCGGTCGACGAGGCTATGCACTGGCTGCGCTTTGCGTTGCAGCCGGTGTGGGCTGCTCCGTCGTTGCAGGGATCGACCAGGACTACCGCGAGGTCGAACCGAGCAGCGCCGATGCCGGGCTCGGGGGTGCTGCGGGCACAGGTGGCGTTAGCGGCGCCTCGGGCGGCGGAGGGATCGCAGGCGCAACGGGCGGCATGGGTGGCTCAACGGGCGGCGCCTCGGGCAGCGGAGGCGCGAGTGGTAGTGGCGGCACGGGCGGCATCGTTTCCAAGCCGTGCGCACAACTGGGCAAGGAGTGCATGCCCGCAGTGCCTGCGGGATGGACCGGCCCGGTCACCTTTCGCTCTGGCTCGGCCGCGCCGCCGCCCTGTCCCTCGGACTACCCAAACGCGACGCCGTGGTTTGCCAATCTCAGTAAGGGTGTTTCTTCCTGCGGGTGCACCTGCGGGAACCCCACAGTCGCGAACTGCACGGTGGCGACCCTCGAGTACTTCACAAGCACCGGGATGTGCGGCGGCACTGCCGTCAAGGTCGCTGATCTGAATCTGTTCAACGGCTGCAAAGCTGCCGTCGTCCCGGCCACCGCCACATGGCTGCGCGCCGAGAGCAGTCTTGCGTCGGGCTCGTGCGTTATGAATTCTGCGCCGCAGATGCCGACACCCACCTGGGGTCTGCAGGCAGTTGCCTGCGAAGGTGCGTCCGTGTCTGGCGTCTGTCCCGGCAACGAAGTCTGTGCGCCGTCTGCGCCTAGCTCCTTCCAGTCCTGCGTCTACAAGGACGGCAATGACGTGTGCCCGGCGGGCTACACCATCAAGGAGGTCTTCTACGAGGGCTTCGACGACACACGCGCGTGCACGCCCTGCACCTGCGGCATCCCAACAGCCGACTGCACGGGCACCGTGAGCCTGCACAACAGCCTTGCCTGCGGCGCTATCGTCAAGTCGTTTGCTTTGGGGCAGTGTGCGAGTGCGACCACCGCCACCCATGCCAAGTTCGTCAGCATGGTTAACAACTTGAACTGCCCCGTGACCGGCGGCGTCCTCAGCGGGGATGTCACGCCCAAAAACCAACGCACGGTCTGTTGCCGCAACTAGACGTCGCGGCTTCGGCATCCAGCGCCCCCTGGCGACCCATGAGAACCAAGTTGTGCGCTGCGCGACGACCTTGCCAGTTCCAAGTCCGGGACGAGCACGACGAAGGCAAGCCCCGCCCTCGACCTCACACCTGAGTCCGGCGACCCCGCGGCCGTTGGTGGATTCGGCATGGTGGGACTGGGCGTTGCCTTCGATGTCGGGAGGTACCGACACTGACGAGCTCGTCATTGCACCCGTGGGCGGTCACGCGGTGTCAGCTCAATCACCCGTTCCACTCCCACCGCATCAAGGAACTGTCGGTCATGACTGGCAATCACTAGCCCACCCCGCCAAGCTCGGAGTACCTCGGCGAGAGCTCGGGCGCCGACGAAGTCCAGGGCGTGGGTTGGTTCGTCCAGAATGAGCAACTCCACGGCCGGCCGACGTTGAAAGAGGCAAATCAGTGCCGCCCTCACCCGCTCGCCCGGACTGAGGGACGAAAGGGCCCGCTCTGCCAGTCCAAGCGGGAAGCCATGAGCAACGAGAAGCTCCGCTGCGCGCTGAAGCGACGACACGCCCGACATCCAAGCCAAACGCTCGAGTAGGCTATCCTCACTGACCCAGTTCTCCGCGCCTTGCGAAAGCTCTCCGATTCGGTCGAGGCGTCGCCTCGCGCGGCCCGACGATGGATCCATGTCGCCGGCCATGATGCGTAGAAGGGAAGTCTTTCCTGCTCCGTTGAAGCCGGTCACCGCGATGCGCTGCCTCCCGATGCTCAGGTTCATGTTCCGGAACAGCAGCGCGCCGTTGACCTCGGCGGATACCTCGCACAGTTCGATCAAGGGCTGTCCATCGTGGGGCGGCAACTCGGCCATCAGTGCCTCCAACGGCAGCGCAACCGCCAGTGCGCGTCGGGCAGCTTTCGCCCAGCTCCGGGCGGCATCCAACCGGCGTTGACGAACCCCCTCGATACGCCCCTGTTTCTCCTGAGCATAGCTCCGTTTTTGATTGAGTCGCATGCGCGGCGTCGCGCGACCAAGCTCCCGAACCCGGCCGACGTTCTTCTTGCGCTCTCGACGGCGGCGGTACTTTTCACTGTGCGCTTCTTGCTGAACCAGGGTGTTGACCCGCCGCAAATAGCGCCGCTGGCCGGCCGCTTCCTCTTCTTGGAGCGTCACCTCCAGATTGTGCAAGTCGCCAGGGATGCAGCGACAGCCGGACTCGGCAATGACCAAGAAGTTCTGGAAACACTCAAGCAGCTGCCGACGATGCGAAACGACAATCAGCCCGCCATCCCAGTGCGTGAGCCACTCCACCAACCACGCGACGCCAACTTCGTCCAAGTCCTGCGTGGGCTCATCCAGAATCAAGAACTCTGGCTGCCGGAGCTTCGCTTCCAACAGGCTCAGCGTGCGCGACTCTCCTGGGCTGCGCGCGCACCTACCATCCCGAGCTGAGTCTGGGGAAACGCCCGCGCGAGCTAGTTCCACGGCCAGCGCCTGCCGTTCTGCCGTGCTTGCTTGCGCCCAAAGCCGCTCGATCCCGTCGGTCGGACGCGCCGCTTCCAAGTTCTGCGGGACCAACCACGGAGTCGTTCGCCGCAACACACTGCCACGCGCGGGACGATCTTCACCTACCAAAACGCGTAGTAGCGATGACTTTCCAACACCGTTGCGGCCGATGATCGCTGCTTGCTCGCGCCCAACATGCAGCGTCAGGTTTTGGATCAACCGTCGGCCACCCGGCGCGAGCAGATCGAGACCCCTGACCTCGAGCAACGGCGCGGAACCTCGAGCCGGAGCACTCATGACTGGTCCTCCTCCAGAGTGCGAGTCAGCGTCGCGACGACCTCAGGGTCGCCTTCCAAGTCGAAGTGTGTGCCACGCTCGTCCGACTCAACGCCGAGAACGCGGCAGCGCCCGTAGATGGTCGACAGAGCCGATGTCGCTGCATACGGCACGAAAAGACGAACTCGGTTCTCGTCCTTGCGAACAGCTCGCAGCAGTGTCTCCTTGAGGCGCTGCACGCCATCTGGGTCGTGTCCACTCAGCGCGAGGAACGCGTAGCCTTGGCACATTGCTCCGAGCTCGGCCGCGGACGGCGTGATATCCGCACGATCCAACTTGTTGAACACGTAGACGCGTGGAACCTCGCCAGCACCGAGCTTTTCCAGCTGAACCTGGGTGGTGGCCAAGTGAAACCGCCATTCGGGGTCGGAAACGTCTACGACCAGCGCCAGCAGCGACGCCTCACGGGCTTCTACGAGGGTGGATTCGAAGCTAGCGAGCAGACGCTCGGGCAAGCGACGAATGAAACCCACCGTGTCGCTCAGAAGCACATCGCCTCCATGACGCGATAGAGAGCGCGACGTGGTGTCGAGCGTCTCAAACGGCATATCTCGCGCAGAGAGTCCCGCGTGCGTTAGCGCGTTCATCAAAGTTGTCTTGCCAGCGTTGGTGTAACCCACCAGGACGATGCGCTTGCTCTCGCTTCGCCCCTGCCGCTGAGTACGACTGGAGCGACTCAGTCGCTTCAACGCCCGCCGCAGTTCCGCAAGTCGGTTGTCGAGCTGACGTGCCATCAACTCACTCTGGGTTTCACCAGGGCCTCGCCCTCCCATCACACCCCCCGCCTGTTGGTCCATCACCAAGCCGACACCGCGAATCCGCGGCCGCAGGTATTCCAGATGTGCGATCTCCACCTGAATTCGAGCCCGCCGGGTGCGCGCATGTCGTAGGAAGACGTTCAGAATGACCGCCTCCCGATCACACACGGCGAAGCCTGTGGCCTCCTCCAGATTGCGTGCCTGGGACGGACTGAGCTCCACATCGATGACGAGTAGATCTGCACCAGACCTAGTCGCCTGTTCCACCAGGTCGTCGTAGGTGCCACGCCCGATGAAGGTTCGCGGGTTCGTACGACGAAGCCGATAGGTGGCATGCCCCACGACCCGGTCGCCCTGCGCTTCCACCAAGGCCAGGATTTCTCCCAGCTGTGCGGCCCGCACGGCGTCGCTGGCCCAATTGCCCAGTGACGCGACAAAACACGAGTTTCTTCCGCCTTCTGGCGCCGGGCGCAGCGCCTGTTGTGTCCACTCTTGAACGATGGCCTCGAGGCGGCCGGCGTCCGCGAGGGGAGCTTCACTGTGCTCCTCAATGGGATCGGATTCGAACTTCATCTCACTGCTCCAAACGGCTTGGCGAAACGCCCGTCGCAACGTTGCGAAAACACGGCGCACACGAATTGAGTACAGGCGTCCAACGAACACGGCGCACGAAAAGCCGTGACGAGACGCCAACGCGAGCCCCAGCCAGATGTAATCTGGCTGGACGACAGCTAGATGAAGCGCGAAATGAGCATCGTGGGTGCCTCCCGAGGGAGAGTCCCAGGTATACGCCACTCCGTGTGGATCGGCAAATGCGCGATCGCGGGAGCGGTTTCCGCGGACTACCGACCGGGCGTGAGTTCTATCGGAACGAGATCGTGCGCGGGCGGCGCCTCGCGACTAGGTTGCAGCGGGTGAGCAGGCATTCTCCTGATCCTCGGACCGGCGGGCTGTTGCATTCGATCGTCACGCTCGCGCGTCCGGCGAAGTTCAAGGCCCTCGAGCCTACCCACGCGGACCTGCGCTACACGCAAGAGCCGAGGCGCGGCGTGGCGCCGCTGTGTGATGTGTATTTGCCGTCCAAGTCCGCGAACCGGGCGCATCCGTCCGTGGTCATCGTGCACGGTGGCGGCTTCGTGATTGGCCACCGGCGCATGAAGCCGGTGCGCTTGCTCGCTACCCGCCTGTGCCGCGAACGCTTCGCGTGCTGCACCGTCGACTACCGCCTGCTGCTTCGCGGTGGCGGTCTGGACGCGCAGATTGAAGACGTCACGGCGGCCGCCAACTTCTGGCGGAGCGAATGCGAACGCTTCGGCTGTGATCCGACACGCATCTCCATGTTGGGCTTTTCCGCCGGCGCCGCTTTGATGTTCTTACACGCTGGAGGTGGCGGCCACGAGTATCACCGCTTGGTGAGCGTCTACGGCGCGATGGATTTCCGCCACATGTCGGGGCTGATGGCGGAACTGCTGCTCAGCATGGCGCTTGGGACCCGAGATCGCCGAGTTTGGCGAGAGAGGTCCCCCTCTGCACACGCCCACTCCAGTTCGCCAGTACTGATCATCCACGGCACCGACGACGACGTCGTTCCCGTCAGTCACGCGACACGTCTCCACGAGTCACGGCGTGAGCGAGGACTCCCAACCGAGCTCGAGCTCGTACCCGGCATGCGCCACGGCTGGTTGAATGACGCTTCGTTGCCCGAAACTGACCTGGCGGTCTCTCGCGCTGTCGCCTTTCTACGCGACTGAGGGCTCGCTGTTCCACGCGTCAGCCGCGATGGCGCCTCGATAGCGCTCGGCAGTCAGAGGCAGACTCAGCGGCAGCGGTTCGGCGGTGTCGGTGCGGGGAACCTGCTGCGCCTCGGGCCAAGCGAAGCTGTCGTGATGGAGCGAATCCTCCAGCAATGCGACGAGCGATAGCGGGAGATGGCGCACAGCGTCTATCTCGCGGCGGATGGTCGAGTCCGTGCAGGTCTTCGCCAAGGAGAGGGCCAAGTCTGCATCGACAGCTGGCTTTGGGAAGGCCGCGTCGCTCTCGTCTCCGGGCTCCGGCGCGTTGCGCTGAAGCCAAGTGCCCACGCGCTCGGGCTCATCATCAGCCAAGAATGGATCCACGGGACAACCGAGGTGCCAGACCATGAAGTGCAGATGCGGCGGCACCCATGGGAAGAAGGTGGTCATGTCCATGCCCGACGCGCCGGACAGGGCGATGGTCTCACCGCGGCGCGCCTTCGCCCCGACGGGAAGCAACGCTCGCGATAGATGCGTGTATTGGGTCGCGAGCCCGGCTCCATGGTCCACGGTCATGGTCAGCCCGCCGCGGAGCCAGCGGTCGCGGATCAGCGTCACTTGTCCAGGCGCCGCCGCGGCGATCGGCGTCGCGACTGGGCAGACGAAATCCGTGCCATCATGCTCATCATAGGTGAGGCGACCGCCGCGGTAGTCCCGGCACTTTCGCTTGGTCACACGCTGTGAGTAGTTCCGCCCCCCTCCGACTCGGTCGAAGAAGTTCATGATCCGCGTGCGACCGTCTGCGGGAACCCCGCCAGCGTAGGCGCGCAAGGACAGGTCCGGTCGCAAGTGTTTCAGCGACGAGAGATCGAACTGGAACCCGCTTCCGGTGCGGCGAATCACCGTGGCCAGGTCCGAAGCGAGTTGCGCCGCCGAGCGGATCCCGAAGACATCCGCCAGCGGAAGGGGGGAGTGCGCTTGCTGTTTCATCCCGTTCGTCGACGCCCCTGCCACGGGCCACGGCCCGCCGAAGCCGAGCCATGCACCCACTGTAGCAGACACGTGTGCACGCCTTGAGCGGATTGCGCGGCTCGAGCACACCGCGCCCTGGCCTAGGGTGGCGACGGAACGACACCCACCAGCGAAATCCAACCCGGCTTCACGTAGATCTCCCGCGTGCCGATGAACTCCTGCTCGGCGTCGCGCTTGCCTGAAACCGTCGCGGGCCCCTCGGGCACGTTGACGAAACCAGCCCGCCCGCCCGCATCCGTGAACGTCGCGGTCTTGGACGGCACTCCTCCTTGTAGGTAGGCCGGCACCGTCGTTGCGTCAGAAGAGCTCACCTCGAAGCTCACACCGCTCGCCAGCTGGGCGTCACAGTCTCGCCCGGTCGCCACGATGTGCCCACGACTTGGGTCCGCTGTGGTCTGAGTCAGGGTTTGGAACAGGCTGAAGGTTGCAGGCGTCAGCGCCTCGATTCGGGTCTCGAAGGTTGGGCTTGGGGGTGGCAGCCCACGTCGAAAGAACAACGACGGCATGACACTAGTGCCGGTGACCTCGTAGTAGATGGGGCCGTCCGTGGGCACTTGGAGCATGACCGTTCCGCCGTTGTCGGTGAGCCCAGTGTCGAAAGGATTGGCGCAGTCGGCATCCGTGACTCGACAGACCCGCACGTCCACCCCGCTGAGGGCTTTGTCGTCCGGGAAGGAGTGAATCGTCAGCGTGCCGGTTGCCTCGCCGGCGACGAAGTTGGGGGCCGACACCTTCCCGAGACAACTCCAGGGCCCCGGCGCCCCAGCTGAGCCTCCGGCCCCGCCCTGCCCCGCGACACCGCCTTGCCCGGCCGAACCGCCGGCGTTGCCACCACCGCCGGCGCCCGCCGGGCCGCCGCCGTCATCCGAGCCGCCGCACGCCGCCAAACCGAAAACCAACAAACCCGCGAATGCGCTTCTAAGTAGTACCATGCCGATATGGTGCGGAAGCCACCGCCCACGCGCATTGACCCTTCGGGCCAGACTACTGTCAGATTGGGACAGCAAGCAGCGGCCCCGAAGCCAGCGGGTGACTCCATCTCCGGCATGGTGCTGGCGCGCAAGCTCGCGTCGGTGGTGGAAGTCGCAGTCGGTGCTGGCGTTTCGCGAGAGGACCTGCTCGACAGCGTTGGGCTCACTGACGCCGATCTTGCCGACCCAGAACGCTGGCTCGAGCAGAGCGTCTGGCGTGACCTGTGGCTGGAAGTGGTGCGCCGAACGGACAACACAGCTATCGGCCTGGAAGCTGGCGCACGGGCCGGCGGCGGTTACTTCGGCGTGCTCGACTACGTGGTTTGCTCCAGCGAGACTCTGGGCCAAGCCATCGAAGCGACCACCCGCTACTTCCGCCTGGCCAACACCTACGGCGAAATCGAAGTGGGTCGCGAGGGCGAGCTGCTCAGGGTCGTGCGGCGCATTTCTGGCGACGAGTCGGGAATGTTGCCCCCACAGGTCGCGGAGTTTTCCCTGGCAGCCATGGTCAGTCGCTTTCGAAGCGCCTCCGCCACGAGCTGGAGCCTGGCGCGCGCTGATTTTCGGCACAAGGCTCCCCCTCACGAGAGTGACTTGCGCGCCTACTTCGCCTGCCCGGTGCGCTTCGAGGCAGCCGATGACGCACTCCTCGTCGATCCGGCCGTCCTCGACGTCGCAACCCGGGCTCCGGATCCGCAGCTTCGGCGCCTGGTCGAAAGCCACGCCAACGCGCTCATAGAAAGACTGCCTCGCAATGATGACTTGCCCACGCGGGTGAGGCGCAAGCTGTTGGCTGATCTGGCTGGAACTGCACCAACGGCGGACACTATTGCCAGTGCCTTGGGCATGAGTCGCCGGAGTCTGCACCGCGGTTTGAAAGATCACGACACCAGCTTCAAGCGCTTGCTCGAGGCCGTGCGCTTCGAACTGGCCAAGGCACATCTATCCGCCGAAACCTCCCTCGGAGAGATCGCGTTTCTACTCGGCTTCGCCGAGCTCAGTAGCTTCCACCGCGCGTTTCGAAATTGGGCCGGCATGCCCCCCGGCGAGTTCCGAGCTGCGGCGCAGTCAACCGCACAGCTTCGCTAGTCCGCGCACTCTTGACACAGACGCAGCAATCCGTATCCTTGCCGTCCGTCATGAAACGCATAGCAACGAAAACCCAAGCCGCATTTTCGCTGGCGCGCCCTGCGCTTGCGACCCAATGCCGGTGCGCGGAGGGCGTTAGCTAGTCCACGTTTCGACGTCGATGAGTTCATCGCCTCCTCCGGCCGCGCCTGAGGGGGCTTTTTTGCGCCCAGAGCGCGGCAAAAGCCGGCCATTTGCTGAGATTTGCCGAATGAACCGACGACGACGACAACAGATCCGCGACCGACAAGACGCGCTCAAGAAGCAGCGCGCTCGAAGTGCGCAGCTGCATCGCGAGCGCGCGATGCATGCGGCGAAGGTGCGCCGTGCAAGCGGCGCAGAGCGGACCGTACAGCAAGCCCTCGAGCGCTGCGCTGATCGTTTAGTGGGAACACTGTTTGCGAAAGTGCGCACGCAGCCTCGAAATGCCAAGGCCGAGCAGCTGATGCTCACCGTTGCGCGCGAAGCACCGCGTTTGATCGACCCCGACTACGTCGGAGCGATGTACTGGCTGGGACGGCTCCCTTGGCAGGCGTCGCCCTGCGGGTGGAACAAAAGTGGCAAGGGGCGCGACACGGTGTTCCGCGGGCTCGCGGAGCACCTGATCGCCCGCTACGAAGTGCCACAGTTTCTCTACAACGCCTTCTTCGAGGAAGACGCAGAGACTCTGACACCCGTCGTTGCGGAGCTCGCGGCTGGCGGAAGTCTATTTCGCGCCTGCGAGGCTGGAATGCTACCGCTGTCACTCACGCGTCGCATGTGTCACCTGGTCCTGCAGTCGCCACGGCAGACTCCGCTTCTGTCGGCCGTGCGCGCTGCACAGCTGCGCGTCGCGGGAGTTCCGCCCCGGCTGTTGTCGGCTTGGATGATGGTCGGATCCGGGCGGCGGCTACAGAGCCCCGAGGACGAAGCGTTCTGGTGGACCTTTGTCCGCTGGCTGGCTGCCAACCCGGGCCTGGATCCGGGCGAGCTCGCTCCGCTGTGCGACTACATTGGCCACCTGCGTGAGGCTGATGCGAGCTTTCGCATGAAGGGTCGCAGCATGGCGGCACTGTTGCGCGGCATGCATCACTGGCACGCCCAGCTGGCGCGAGTTCGAGTCAGCGTCGACCGAAGCTTCGAAGCATCGGGTTGGTCAGCAGACGTGTACGATCGCTCCCGGCGCGATCGCGACGGCAACCACAAGACAGCGATCTGGCGCATGGAGGAAATCCTCAGCGCGACGGCGCTCGCCCAAGAGGGCCGCCGCATGCGCCACTGCGTCTACTCCTACGCCTCGGGCATCGAAGCGGGCCACTGCAGCATCTGGTCGCTGACCCTAGACGAGGGCCTAGGTGCGACGCGCCACCTCACCGTCGAGGTGAATCGCCATGGTCAGATCGTCCAGGCACGCGGTCGGCTCAACCGGGCTGCCACGTCTCAGGAGCATCAGATCCTGATGCTCTGGGCGGGTGAAAACGGCCTGGAGCTGCGCACTCGCGCTTGAGGCTGCGGGTCCGTGCCCGAGGGCGCTGGCGGAAGAACGGACAGTAGATGCGACAGGTCGAGCATGGTCGTTGCCACGCGCTGCGGCCACGCTGGCTCTCATGAAGGAGATCCTCATGAAGCTGAACCGTTCGCTCTGCGTACTCACAACCGCCGCCGCCCTCGTCGGATGCGGCAGCTCCAGCTCCCCCGCGGCCCAGAAGCCAAGCGGCGGAAACCCCGCGGGCACCGTGCTCCTCGCGAAAGACGTGGCCTGGACCAAGGTCACCGAGTTCGTCGACATGGGGGCGGCCTGGGGCGATCGCGAACAGGGTGCCCACGGCACCTTCGGGCGTTTTCCTGCCGGCGCGAAATCGCCGCCACACACCCATGGCCAGGACTATCACGGCATCGTGATTTCCGGCGTGATGACCAACCCCTTCGGCACCGAAGACAGCCCACCGGAACTCGCTGCCGGCTCGTACTGGTACGTGCCAGCCGGCGAGCAACACGTGACCGCCTGCATCTCAGCGGAGCCCTGTGTCTTCTACTTCCACTCCGGTGCCGCCTTCGACTTTGCTCCCGTAGACAAGCTCACCGAGGCCCGCTCCGCCGAAGCCACAGCAACGCCCCAGTCCGGGCTCGCTTTCGAAGAGATCGCCCCCTTCGTGCAAATGGCAACCGCCTGGGGCGATCGTGCCAAGGCCGCTCACGGCACCTTTGGCATTTTCAAGGCCCAGAGCGAGTCGCCCTCGCACACCCATACGGGCGCCTATCACGCCGTGGTCATCAGCGGACGCATGGCGAATCCCTACAATGGTGAGAAAGACGCGCCCATCCTCGAGCCCGGCTCCTATTGGCACGTGCCCGCGGGCACGCCTCACGTCACCACCTGCGTGTCGGAAGAACCCTGCAATTTCTACTTCCATGCTGAAACCAGCTTCGACTTTCAGCCGTTAGAGTGACAGCAACATGGACGTGCTGACGGACGTACTTCGCGCTCTCCACCTACGGGGAACCGTGTATTTCCACGCGCGCTTCTGCGCGCCTTGGGGCATGGAAATCACTCCACCAAGGGTGGCAAACTTCCACATCGTGGTGAGCGGAAAGGCCTGGCTTCGATGTGAAGCCAAGCCCGAGGGCGTGTCATTGGATCCAGGGTCCGTAGTCGTGTTTCCTCACGGGGCCCGTCACTCCCTGGCCGACAGCGCCGACGGCGCGGTACAACCCGCAGAGCAGTTCTTGGCATCCGGGCGAGCCAGCGAAGACGGCCGCAAGATCTTCGGAGGCGAGGGCACGACTACGTCCATGATCTGCGGACACTTCGCTCACGACGAATCGCCGAGTCATCCACTGCTATCGACCCTCCCCGAACTCATTCACCTGCGCGCGGGGGACTTGGCTGATCCCCAGTGGATGCGCACCGCCACGGAGCTCGCAGCGGCGGAATCCCAATCCGCACAACAAGGCTCCACGGCCGTCGTCGATCGGCTCGCTGAGGTTCTCTTGATTCAACTGCTTCGCGCCTACACCGCGTCAGAAACACCAGCCCCAGGCTTCCTCGCTGCCTTGGGGGATCCGATGCTGGCCAAGGTGCTCGGCGGCATCCACGCCGAGCCCGCCTACCCCTGGAGCCTGCTGGAACTCGCGAGCCGAGGTGGCGTGTCGAAAACGGTGCTCTCGGAACGCTTCAATGCACGCGTCGGGCTGAGCCCCATGCGCTACGTGCAGCTATGGCGCATGCAGCGCGCCCGCGATCTCTTGGTCGAGACCCAGCGCACCCTGGCCGACATCGCGGAAGCAGTGGGCTACGAATCCGAGTGGGCTTTCGCGAAAGCGTTCAAGCGGGTGTTTGGCGTCGGGCCGGGCGCTGCCCGACGCGACGCACTTCAGAGCGCATGACAGGGAGCAGCGATCCGTCACCGCGCCAAAGGCCGGGCGCTATTGGCGGTCGTGAATTGCGAATCCCGGAGATGCCGTAGTTTCGCCACACCGATAGGCGTTTACGACGAGACGAGTTGTAGTCGATGGCGTCAAACACGCCATTCTGGCCAGCCGTGCTGTCGGTGTCCGTGAAGCCGCCGACCCCAAGAACTTGCCAGCGGTAGCCAGCCTCGGAGGGCAGCGCTAGCCCAAGAGCGGAGAGCTCCGGAATCGTCGCGTTACTCTTGTTCGTAATCACGTAGAGGTTGGGCTGGCCGCTGGAAGGCGGTGAGTGTCAACTCGAGGCGCGATTGCCAAGTGCACCCGCGGCCCAGGCTCCGTTGGCGAGTCGATCACGAACTGCTACTCGACAGGCGCCTTCGCATGGAACGAGGCCGACGCTAAGAAAGACTGCGGCGTGGACAATCCCTTCGAAACTCTACCCTAAGGAAACGTTCGAGCATCACGTTTCCAGACACCCTTCTGCGAGTCCCGACGCGAGGGCGCCGGGTGTTCAGCGGCAACTAGCGCCCAACTGCGCTATGCGCCGGGGATGCCGGCGAAGATCCAACTCTACTCATTCTTGCCATCGCAAAACGCGGTTCGACCGGAAATCGCGCTCCGCGAAAAGGGCCTCCGCTACGAGAAGATCGCGGTGGACTTGATGAAGGGTGAGCACAAGCAACCGCCCCTATCGGATCTGACTCCGCGGCAGCAAGCGCCAACGCTGGTCCATGGCGAAGGCGACGACCGAATCGTGGTCTACGAAAGCATCGCCACCATTCGTTTCATCGACGATATCTACCCCGAGCCCCCGCTGATGCCGCCAGTCAGCGAGCCGCGCCGGAGAGCGCAGGCGTCGATGCGCATCGAGGAGTTCCAAGCCAAGCTCGATCCCAAGAACATCTTCGGCTCGGTCGTGTTTGCCAAGAAGGGGCGGGCGGAGCTGGGCAACCGAGTCGATGCGTTGCTGGAAGAGCTGCCTCGCTGGGACACCTATCTAGGCAAGCAGACTTTCCTGGCCGGCGATCAGTTCACTCTCGCCGACATTGCCGTCTTTCCGTTACTGCTGCACTTCGAAGTTCTGGGCTACGACTACGCCAAGCACACACCTCAGCTCGCTGGCTACATCGCTCGGTGCAAGGAGCGTCCGTCGATTCAGCAGAGTGGCTGGCTCGACGATTTCGGTACCTTCATCAAGTCGCGAGCTCCCGAACGAATTCTCGCCTAGCACTGCTATTGACTGCAATACTCTCGGCTTGGGCGGCAGTTGTGCTCACGAGCTGTGGGAGTTCAGCGTGCCACCGGACTTTGGTTGTTTCTCTATTCGCCCGCCGTCAAAGGTCGTCCAATACACATGACTTCCGTCGAGGGCGACTTGAGCAGGGCGTTTCGCTGTCGTCGAGAAGTCCTCTACGCTTCCGCCGCCGAGCGAAACCCGTCGAACCAGATCTTTGTCAAACTCGGTCCAATACACGTGAGTCGCGTCGGCGACGACGCCCTGATGACGACCACCATCAGCCACTAGGGGAACAGAGGGGCCCCCGCCCTTAGCGACGCGGTAGACCGCACCAGCTGGTGAACCCGTCAAGGAGCCGTCGACGCCGTAGTAGACGTTGCTTCCGTCCACGAAGATGGAGCGCGGATACGCGAGGTTTGCCGCCAAGGTCTGCACCGTGCCGCCGCCTTTCGCAACACGCTGCACACTCCCGGCGGAGGTGGTTGTGACCCAATACACGTGGGTATCGTCAATCGCAATGTCCCAAGGGAGGGCAGCGGTGGCGAGTTCCACCGGAGTGTTCTTAGGGCAACTGATCGGAGCAGCACCGTCCCCAGCGTCAGACGTCGCATCTGTGGTTGCGTCGGTTGCGTCAGGCGTTGCGTCCAAGGCGGCATCGGCTCCTGCCTCGGTCCCAGAATCGGTAGCGCCACTACCTGCCGATCCACTACTTCCCGCGGCGCCCCCGGTACCCGAGCTGCCCGACGTTGCGCCCATGCCTCCTGAACCGCTGCTACCTGCACTCGCAGCCGCTCCCGCTTTTCCCCCAGTGCTCGCGTCGGCCTGGCTTGCACCGCTGCCTCCTGCCGCCGCCCTGCCCGCGCCACCCGAGTCGCTGTCGGTCCCGCAGGCACCCGCAATCAGAACGACGCTCACTGCGACGACGCCACGCATGCCAACACGGTACCACGCCGCCAAACCAAGCAGCGTGTCCGAACCCCGCGCGCCGGGGTCGTCCAGACGAACCAAGGGGCGGATCCGGACGCAGCAGCCTCATTGCGCGGGTTACCCCCAGGACTAGCGACGAAACGCAGCGGCATGCCGATTGCAAAAGTGCTCAACATGAACACTTTCAGAGCATCCCTCGTCCTCGTACTAACTGCTGTGACCGCAGGCTGCGGCGTCGACACGACGCCCCCGCCCATCGTGGGCGACCGAGGCGACATAAGCGGGCAAGGACTCAAAGTCGGCTGCACGCTGTCTCGCAGCGAAATCCTCTCGAGCGTCAGCGGTGGCAGGCGCACGGCGATTGAGCGCGGCTTCGCCTGGTACGATGCGAAAGTACCTTACAGCCAAAGCAGTCAATACGACAGCTATCGCACGGACTGCTCGGGTTTCGTATCAATGTGCTGGCAGCTCGGAACGTCCTACACGACGGCCAACTTCATCAAAGACACTGGCGACTGGACGAGTTTGGCGAGCTTCGACGACCTCGTCCCTGCCGACGCGATGGTCTATCGCAAAGGCGGCTCTGGGCATATCGTGATGTTCGTCGGCTGGAACGATGCGGCCAAGACCGAAGCGTGTGTGCTGGAACAGGCGAGCACCAAGGACGACATGCAGTTCCGGGCGCGCACAACCAGCTCCCTCGTGTCGGGCGGCTATCACGCCATCCGCGCCACCAAGTTCGGCGCGGGAACCGGAACAGGAAGCGGAACGGGCGGCTCGACAGGCGGCGAGTGCTTCTGCGACGCCGAGTGTTCGAGCAACGGCGACTGTTGCGCGAGTTGCCCGGGTGGAACCGGGGGCAGTAGCGGCGGCGGCAGCGGCGGCAGTGGCAACGCGAGCGGAAGTGGGGGCAGTGGTAACGTGAGCGGTAGCGGCGGCAGCGGCAACGCTAGCGGAAGTGGCGGAAGCGGCGGGCAATGTTTCTGTGACTCCGAGTGCGTCGCGGCCGGCGACTGCTGCGCCAGCTGTCCGAACGGCACGGGTGGCAGCAGCAGCGGCGGCAGCGGCGGCAGCGGCGGCAGTGGCAACGCGAGCGGCAGCGGCGGATCGGGTGCTGGCGGTGGACAGTGTTTCTGCGATTCGGAGTGCGTTGCGGCGGGTGACTGCTGCGCCAGTTGCCCCAATGGCAGCGGCGGTGGTGGTGGAAGTGGCAACGCGAGCGGGAGTGGCGGGAGCGGCGCCGGCGGCGGCGGTGGAGGTGGCGGCGCCTGCTACTGCGACCCGAGTTGCGCGCAGTTCGGTGACTGCTGCTCCAACTGCTGACCGCGACCCGGCGGCCACACCTGCGACGGGAACACCGATCTGAGTGGCGCGCCTCTCAAGTGTACGGGTAGCGGTAGCTAGGCGGCTCGGGGTGCGGCTCTCGCCACCTGGTCAGCTTCCACACCCGCGGCGACAACCCGAGGCCCGGTTCGGGAGTAGTGGCCCTCGCCGACCCATCGCTCGACCCCAAACCAAACTACGAATCGCGATGAAGAGCGCCGTCCCCCGCGTTGGTTCCCGAGGGACGGCACGAGTTCAGGCTGCGTTTTTTTTCAGTACGCGCGCGGCCACGGTTTCCGGAACGGCCTGATACGTTTCGAATTCCATGCTGAAGGTCCCTCGCCCAGAAGACAGAGACCGGAGCGCGCCGGCGTAGCCGAACATCTCGGCAAGGGGAACGCCCGCGACGACGATACGTCGAACGCCGACTTCGCCAAGGCTCGTGACTTTGCCTCGGCGAGCACCCAGGTCACCCATGACGTCACCCAGTGCTTCGGGCGGCGTCGACACCTCGACCCGCATCACAGGTTCGAGGAGGTGAGGGCTGGCTAGGTTGGCGGCTTCCGTGAAGCACTTGCGTGCTGCGATCTTGAACGAAAGCTCGCTCGAGTCGTTCACGTGCGTCGAGCCATCCACGAGACGCACACGAGCATCAACGATGGGGAATCCTCCCAACACGCCGATGTTCATGGCCTCTTCGACACCTTGCCGAACCCCGGCGATGAACTCCGCAGGGATGGCGCCTCCGCGGATCTCATCCTCGAAGATCAGCCCTGAACCCGCGTCGGACGGTGCGACGACTAGAACGACATGAGCGAACTGCCCGGGGCCGCCAGTCTGTTTGCTGTATTTGTATGCATGTTTCACTTCCTGTCGCAGCGCCTCGTGATAGGCGACACGAGGCTTTCCAACTCGTACTTCGCAGCGATGCTTCGTTCGCAGGTTCTCGACAGCCACCTCGAGGTGCAGCTCACCGAGACCCGCTAGCAAGGTCTGGCCGGTTTCGCGGTCGCTCTCTTTGCACAGAGAAGGATCTGCGCTCAAGAGCTTGGCAAGGGCCGGACCGAGCCGCTCATGGTCAGCCCGTGTCTTGGGCTCGATGGCCAAACGCACCACAGGCTTCGGCAATCGCGCCCGCGAGAGCGTGAGCCGCCGCTGTGGATCACACAGGGTGTCGCTCGGCGCTACGTCGACGCCGATCAGTCCGATGATGTCGCCAGCACTGGCTAGCGCCATCGGCTCTCGGCGGTTGGCGAAGACCCGAACCAATCGACCGACTCGTTCGGTCTTACCACTGCGCGTGTTGAGCACGCGGTCACCCTTCTTCAGGGTTCCAGAAAACACCCGAAGCAGGGTCAGCTGACCAAAGCCATCGTGGATGACCTTGAACGCCAGTGCCGCAAAGGCCTCCTCTTCCGAGACCGCATGCACGACACCAGCCTCATCGGTTATGGACAACCGATCGGTAGGGGCGGGGAGGTAAGCAACCAGAGCATCCAGCAATTGCTGCACGCCGCGCTTCTTGTAGGCGGATCCACACGAGGTGGGGACCAGCTTGCGTTCGAGGGTTGCGCGTCGAAGCGCCCGGCTCAGGAGTTCGGGCGCGACGGACTGGTCCGCCAAGAACGCCTCGGCGAGCTCGTCGTCGAAGTCGGCGCATTGCTCCACCAAGCGGCTTCGCGCTGCTCGGACTTCGCCTCGCATGTCGGCGGGTATCGCCACCTCTTCATGAGACAGCTCACCCTCGACGCGCCAAGCGTAGGCCCGCTCGGCCACGAGATCCACGAGACCGTAGAATTCGGACTCGGAACCCAACGGCAACGCGATGACCGCCACCGCGGCGCCCAGGCGTTCGACCATCGAGTCGACACAGCGCTCGAAGCTGGCTCCTGCTCGGTCCAACTTGTTGACGAAGCAGATGCGCGGCAAGGCATACCGGTCGGCCTGATGCCAAACAGCCTCGGTCTGAGACTCGACACCAGCGACGCCATCGAGCAACACCACCGCACCATCGAGAACGGAGAGGGAAAGCTCCACATCGGCGTTGAAGTCGATGTGACCCGGCGTGTCGATCAGATGGATCTCGTGATCCCGCCAATGGCAGGTCACGGTCGCCGAGTTGATGGTGATGCCCTTTTGTTGCTCCAGCTCATCCGAATCCGTGGTCGTCGATCCATGATGGACCTCTCCCATCCGGTGCAGTGAGCCGGTGGCGAAGAGCAAACGTTCCGTGAGGGTGGTTTTGCCCGCGTCGACGTGGGCAATGATTCCAAAGTTGCGAACTTGATTGATGCGACATGTCCGGGTCATGACGATTCTCCCGGCTACGGAGGACAAACTCCTCCTGGGCGTGCGAGACCCATCGATTCCCACCGCTACGGGTGTTGTCGAAGCGGGACCGATGGCGCACGCAAAGAGAGTGGCGACCACGCGCATGCATCGAATCCGAAAACGGACCGAAGCGAGGCGTGGCAGCTCGAACATCGAAAACCGCGGCAGCGCTCGAATTAGCCGACAAAACGCCGCAATCTAGCGACGAATGGGGGCAACCCGGAGCCGCAACCGCGGCTCAGAGCGAGGCTGGCCAGACGCACAGGCAGGCGTAGTCGCTGCGCCCGCGCCCTCGAAGGGAGTCGACAACACAAAGCGATCCGCCCCGCGCGCCCTGGGGCGCGACCGAATGCATGAGGGGTAGTTCGCGAGTCATCTCGTTCACCTTAAGGTCGCGAGTATAATGAAACATCGTCGTGATGCAAGGGCAGCCCTTTCATCGCGACGCGTTAGGGGCCTACTCGGCGGCGGAACCAACGGTGCCCGATGTCATTCGATCACGACGACTTCAACCAGCGCTACTTCACTCTCTTCGCGAGCGCGTACTGCCGCGGCCGTCTCGATCTGGACGCAGCCGTGTCCGAAGCCGAGGCGATCGAGGCGGGCCTGGCCGCCGGGCTTCGGCTGCACAAGTTCAAGCGCACGCTAGACCTGCCTCGAGTTCGACGCGTCATCGGGATCTTGAAAGGACTTGCTCCGCAGTCCTTGCTCGATGTCGGAAGCGGCAAAGGCACGTTCCTGTGGCCGCTGCTGGACGCTTTCCCTTCGCTCTCGGTCACCAGCATCGACAGGCGGGAGGATCGCGCGGCAGACTTGCACGCCGTCAGCCGCGGCGGACTTTCTCGATTGGGAGCCAAGCAGGCTGACCTCTGCGCCCTACCCTTCGATGACGCACAGTTCGACTTGGTCTGTGCCTTGGAAGTCTTGGAACACATCCCCGACACCCAGGCCGCCGCCGCAGAAGCGCTGCGGGTGGCGGAGCGCTTCGTGGTCGTGTCCGTCCCCTCCAAAGCTGACGAAAACCCCGAGCACATTCACCTCTTCACCAAGGACTCCCTGAGCGAGCTGCTCCTGGGAGCTGGCGCAGCTCGGGTAAACGTCGAGTTCGTCTTGGGTCATATGGTCGCGGTCGCCCGGGTCTGAGCCATGCGCATCGAGAAGTATCCGCGAACGCCTCACTTGGTTGGCTCTCGACTTCAGCCCGGGGACGAAGACTTGGACGCGGTGCCTTTCGCGAGGATTGCCGGGAAGCACCTTGTCGTAGAAGAGAAGCTCGACGGCGCCAATGCGGCGATCTCCTTTGCCGAGGACGGCAGCTTGCTCCTGCAGAGCCGGGGTCACTATCTGACCGGTGGCCCTCGAGAGAAACACTTCGCTGTGTTCAAGACCTGGGCCAGCGCGCATCAATCGGCACTGCGCATCGCCCTGGGCAGTCGCTTCGTGCTCTACGGCGAGTGGCTCTACGCCAAGCACACCATCTTCTACGACTCCCTACCGCACTACTTCATGGAGTTCGACGTTCTCGACCGTGACACGGACCAGTTTCTGTCTACGGCTGCGCGCCGTGAGCTCACCAGCGACCTTCCCATCGCCTCGGTTCCCGTATTGGAGCAAGGCTGCTTCAAACGCGTCGAGGAGCTGACCAAGTTGATCCTCCCCTCCGTGTACAAGTCCGAAGGCTGGCGCGAACGGCTGAGCGCCCATGCCACAGACTTGAAGCTGGATGCTGACCAGGTGAGCCGCGAAACGGATCCATCTCCTGTCGCAGAGGGCCTGTACATCAAGGTCGAAGAAGGCGACCGAGTGCTTGCTCGTTTCAAGTACATTCGGCACACGTTTCTGACTCACGTGGTCGAGAGCGGCTCCCACTGGTTGAATCGGCCCATCATCCCGAACCTCCTGGCACCCGGCACGGACATCTTCGCGGAGGCCCTATGAGCTTGCCCGTGTGCCCGGCGCCGCCGGATTTCGCGCTGGACTGGCAGAGCCTCCACGATCGCTACGCTTGGATCCGCGCGTTGCAAGGCGTGCCTCAGAATCCGACCCATCACGCCGAAGGCGACGTTTGGATTCACACCAGGATGGTGTGTGAAGCGCTGGCGGAACTGCCAGAGTTTCGAAGCCTTCCAGAAGAAGATCGCACGGCCGTGTTTTGGGCGGCGTTGCTCCATGACGTCGCAAAGCCCGAGTGCACCCGCGAGGAGGGCGGCAGCTTGACCGCCCGAGGGCATTCCAGCCGTGGGGAAATCGAGACGCGTCGCATCCTGTGGCAGCTCGGTGCGCCCTTTGCCCAGCGGGAACTCGTTGCGCGCTTGGTCCAGGTGCACCAGCTGCCGTATTTCGTCATGGACAAAGAACGCCCCAGGGGCTCGGTGATACGGGTTTCACAGGTCGTGCGCTGCGATCTGCTAGCGCTGCTCTGCGAGGCCGACATTCGCGGCCGAGAGTGCGAAGACCAGCAGCGTCTGTTGGACAACGTCGAGCTATTCCGGGAGCTGAGCCGTGAAAACGACTGCCTGTCGGCGCCCTTCGCCTTCGCCTCGGCTCACAGTCGCTTCGAGTACTTTCGACGCGAAGATCGCAACCCGCACTACGCGGCTCACGACACGAGCGAGGGCCAGGTCACCGTGATGTGTGGGCTGCCCGGCTCTGGAAAGGACACCTGGCTTGCGGCTCAGGAGCGACCCTTGCCAGTCGTGTCTCTAGACACCATTCGCCAGGAACTGGGCACGGCGCACGGCAAGGGTGACGGAGAGGTGATCACGCTAGCCAAGCAGCGCGCCCGGGAGTTGCTGCGGCAGCGCACACCGTTCTGCTGGAATGCGACCAACTTGGCTCGCAGCACGCGGCGCCAATTGATTGACCTGTTCGCGGACTACGCTGCCCGGGTGCGGGTCGTCTACTGCGAGGTCCCCTGGGATGTGCTGTGCCGGCGCAACCGCGAACGGGACGCGCCGGTTCCTGAGTCGGTGCTGTCCAGCATGTTGAAGCGCTGGACGGTTCCAGATCTGACCGAAGCCCACGAGATCGTTTTGAGCGTCGAAGACTGAAGCGGAGGGTCCACTAGGGCTTGCAGAGGGGATGCAGCGCGCAGTCGGGGCAGCTGCAGTTTTCACCCAAGGGATCGCACTTGCCGTTGTTGTCGCAGTAGCCACACTCGGGGTGGCCCCAGCAGGCCGGGCAGACGCAATCCGATTCTGGATAGTTGTCGATCGGGTCTACACAAACGTTGATGCAGGATTGGCATTCACACAGCGACTGACTCGGAACCAGGCAGGCGAAGCCGAGCTGCGAGACGTTCTCGCACATGAAGCCACCGCCCGTGCCGCCACCGCCCGTTCCACCCGTGGCGCCGGTGCCACCTGCACCGCTGCCTCCAGCGCCAACGGCACCCGTGCCTCCCGCGCCACTTCCACCCAGTCCTCCACCAGCTCCCGTGCCTCCCGCACCCGTGCCCCCCGCGCCCGTGCCCCCCGCGCCGGTGCCCGCGGTCCCGCCTCCGCCCAGGCCACCGGCGTTGCCAGTTCCTGCACCGCCCGCGCCGGCAGCTCCGCCCGCACCTGAAGCGCCCCCGCCGCCCGTCGACACCCCTCCGACGCCGCCACCCCCTCCGCTGGCCCCGGCGTCCGGGCTGGGCTCCACCAGCGGAGCCAGCTCGAAGCTGCAGCCGATAGTGACGAAAGCTGGGACGAACCACCAAACTCGCAAGGGGGCACCCGATAAACGCGCGAATTGACCGGAAAAAACCATAGCACGGACTGGAGGCCCGCCGCCGGCAGCCGCGCTATTATCCTGCGGTCTTGTCGCTCTCGGGAAGTCACACGGCGGCTGGCTCGTTTCCAGCTCAAGTCGGCCGCTACCAGTTGCTGCTGCCCATCGCTTCGGGCGGCATGGCAACCGTGTACCTGGGTCGCGCCCGGGGCATCGCCGGATTCGAGCGCGAAGTCGCGGTCAAGCTGACTCATGAGCACCTACGCCATTCCCCCGGGTTCATCACATCGCTGATCGACGAGGCTCGCTTCGCCGGCCGAATTCGCCACGCCAACGTGGTCTCGGTCTTGGACGTTGGGCAGGACGGGCCCGGCGTCTTCATCGTGATGGACTACGTCGAGGGCGACTCCTTGGCTGGCGTCGTGCGCACCTTGAAGCGCGATGACGCTCGCATCCCCTGGCCCATCTGCCTCAGGCTGCTGGAAGACGTACTGACCGGACTACATGCGGCCCATGAAGTCGCCGATGCGAGCGGCAACCCGATGGGATTGGTGCACCGCGATGTGTCTCCCCATAACATCTTGGTTGGGGTGGACGGGGTGTCTCGCCTGACGGACTTCGGGATCGCCAAGGCATCCCACAACGTTGGCGACACCCGCACCGGTTTGATCAAAGGCAAGCTCGCCTATATGTCACCGGAGCAAGCTCGGGCAGAAGCCGTTGATCGTCGCTGCGACATTTGGGCGGCGGGCATCGTTGCCTGGGAGCTGCTCAGCGGTCGCCGCATCCACGACGGACTGGGAGACGCCGCACTGCTGCTCAAAGTGGCTCGGGAAGCCCCCACGCCCTTGGGCCACGTTGCCACGGATCTGCCGACTCCCCTGGCCAACGTCGTGGACCGAGCTCTGCGCCTTCACGCGCAGGATCGTTTCCCAACTGCCGAAGCATTCGCGGACGCCCTGTCCGCCGCCGCTCGTGCTGCGGGCATCAGCCCGGCGACGCACCGCGAAATGCGTTCCTTCGTGCTGCCTCTGGTGAGCGAGCAAGTCGAGCTTCGGCGCCGCAGAATCACCGAACTCGATGCGGCGGGGGAGGATGCCGACGGGATCCTGGAAGCGGTGGACCCGCAATCGGCGACCCTCGACCCACGCTCCAGCTCCGACAGCATGACGTCCGCGCCGCGGCATGGCCCCTTGCCGTCTCGGCCCTCGGTGCCACCGCCTTCGCGACCATCGGCACCTCCATCGAGCCGAAACCTCGCCGCCAGCGCAGCCGCCACGGTGACCGAAGCACCCGCCGCGTCCGCGGGAGATCAAACCGTGTGGCACGGCCCCGTCGGCTCCGGCCCCATGGAGGAACAGACCGCGACCTACGGCCACGGCATGGAAGTGACCGGGCAACGGCCGTCCTTCGCGGGCACCGCGCCGGCGGCTTCGGGTTCGCGTCCGGTGCGCACACTCCTGCTGTTCGGCGTCGTCTTCGTACCGCTGCTCATCATCGCGTTCTGGTTGCTGTCCTCTTCGAGGAGCGCCGGCCCAACGGCGGAAAGTCCCAAGCCACCGCCGATGCGACCTGCACCCGTTCGGACCGCCGCAGCCGCACCGCTACCGACGCCGGTACCGACACCGACGCTCGCCGCCCCGGCTGCCATCCCTGTGGTCGAGCCCTCAGCGCTTCCCTTGATGCCCAGCTCAGAGCCGAAACCGGTGCGCAAGGTTCCGGTCCGCTTCCCGCGCAGGCCTCCGCCACCGAAACCCAAGAAGCCCGAGCTCCAAGGAAATCCGTACCCAGAGTAGCCGGCAGCTGCGCCTCAGAAGCGGCCCTGAACCATCACGCCACGCACGGGCACTCGCCCCTGCGAAGTGTCCGCCGGCACGACGAGCAAGAGCACGGCACCACTTGCCCCCGCCACCGCCGCGGTGCCCCAAGCCACGTTGGTCCACAGCTTCAGGTTTTCTGCGCGGTCCCGAGCATCACGGTCCGTGTGACCGGACTGGTCGTACTTGTCGCGGGCTTTCAGCGCCTGAATCCCCAGCACGAACGCCGTTCCCGTCGCGGCAGCCGCCACACCCAGAGACACCCAACCGATCACGCGGGGAGTTCCATCGCTGGCGTCCAGATCGCGCTTGTCGTCAGCCACCGGCGCCCCTTCCGGCTCCGGTGATGGCGCTGCGGAGTCGGAGTTCCTGGGCTTCTCGACCAGAAGCACGTTGGTCTCGTTGGCGCGGGCCACGACCCGGCGGTCAGCGCTGGTGCCATCCGGCAGCGTGACACCGATGCGGTGTCGACCCGGTACCAAGTATAGAGTCACCGAGGACTTGCGAATGACGAAGCGATCCACGCGGACCGTCGAGCCCTCCGGCACACTGATTTCGACGCGCCCGAGTTGTTCGACCAGGGGCCGCAAGCGTCGACGCGCGTCTTCTCGCGCCTTGGCCTCGAGACCTTGACTGAGGGAGATCTCATAGGCCGTTGCCGCTGCGGCAAATTGACCCGCCAGCTCCCAAGCCAACCCTGCGTTGTAAAGGGAGTCCGGATGGGGCGTGATTCGATACGCCTCGTAGAACGCCTGCGCCGCATCACCATGCGCACCGCGCCGAAACAGCTCGGTTCCCTTCTCGAACTTGCGCGCCGCAGCGCCTCCCCTAGCCTGCGCTTGCGCGCTCACCGAAAGCGCCACCGAGGCAGCGGCGGCCGCGAGTAGAAAGCGGCGTCCTAGTTTTTGACAACTCGCTCGCATGCGCTGGACTGGGAAGATCGTGGCCCGGGCCACGGACGGAAGTCTAGCACCTTGGTGGCTTTCCTAGCACCAAGTGCGATTGTTGGGTTGGGGGTCGCAGCACTGCGCGTCACTAGGCCGCTACTCTCGACCTAGGCCCAGCGAAGCCCGGCAACCTATTCCTTGCAACCCGCAATCAATCGTCGAACTAGCACGATTCACATCGTGATGGCGCCCCAGGCGCCACCCATCAAGGTCCCGCACGCCCTCAATCCAGACACCGCGGGCACCATTTGCCAACTTGCACCGTTGATTCCAACGCACGCCAAACATGGCCACGTGCGCACTTCCAGCGCAAGGGTTTGGTCGCGTAGGGGTGGTTGGGCGAGAGGCAGAGGCCGCCGTGGCGTCGTGCAAGCGCGCACACTCGAGCAATACCCACGTCGGGTGGAGTCTCGAGGCAGCGTGGACACCAGCTGCCGGAGCGATGAGCCTGCGGGGTTGCGCGCCAGCGGTGGCCGGATGCGCATTCCCAGGTGAGCTTGGTGCGCACGCCGCGGTAGGCTTTGGACACGCAGCGTCCGCCGCGGGATTGGGCGGAGCGCTGCATGGCTTCGAGGGTGAGCGGTTGGCGTCCGGAGCAATGGGGGCACCAGCTGCCCGCGTAGACGCTTCCGGCCTGTGCTTCCCATTCGTGGCCGATACCGCAGCGCCACTCGAGGTAGTCACGCTGGGAGTCGTATTCCTTCGACAAGCAAACGCCACCACGCTCTTCGGCCTTGAGTTGCATGTCCTCGATGGAGAGCGGCTCGGCTCTACCGCGTCGCTTGCTGCGGGCGCACTTGGGGCACCAGTGTCCACGGCGGATGTTCGAGGGGCGAGTTTCCCAGCGATGTCCGTACTCGCAAACAAAGCGCAAGCGCTCCAGGCTGTTGACGTAGCGCTTTGACTCGCACTTGCCGCCGCGCTGCTTCGCCATTGCTTGGATCTCGGCGAGCTTGGGCTTGCGGGTGTGGGCGCACTCCGGGCACCAGGCGCCCATCATCACCGTGGCGGATGGTGCCGAAAACTCGTGGCCTTGTTGGCAGCGAAAGCGCAGTGGCTTGGACGCGAGGTGATAGGCGTCCGAGAGACATTCGCCGCCGCGTTGCTTCGCGAGGCGCTTGTGCTCCGCGAGAATGAATGCCCCGATCCCCTTCGCACCGCGCCTGCGACAGTACGGACACCAGGCTCCGCGATTGACACTGACTGGCTCCTTGAGAAATTCGTGCCCGTCGGCGCAGCGCCAACGGAGCTTCGTGGTGCTGTTGGTGTATTGGGTGGAAAGGCACTTGCCGCGGCGTGCTTTGGCGAGCTTGCGCATTTGCTGGATGGTTCCCAATTGGCGGCCCCAGCACACCGGGCACCAGGTGCCGGAGCCGAGCAGCTGTGACCCCGTTGCGCGCCATTCGTGTCCCTCGCCGCAGCGCCAGGTGAGGTGGTGATTCACCGATCGAAAGCGGCGAGACACGCACTGGCCACCCCGCTTTTCAGCGAGGGCCTGCATGTCCTCCAGGGAGTAGCGTGGTGCCTTGGCGCACTTTGGGCACCAGCTGCCCGACTTCAGTCGCGATGTGGGCGCGCTCCAGGTATGGCCATGCTCACACTGCCAGCGTATGGGCTTGGTGCTGCTGACGATCTTCTTGGCGAGACACTTGCCGCCGCGACTGCGAGCGAGCTGCCGAGCCTCGCGGAGCGTGACTGGCGTGTTGCCCGCACACTTGTGGCACCAATGCCCGGAGCGGATGTTGGATGCTGCCGTGCGCCAACGATGGCCCTCGGCGCAGCGCCATTGCATGTTGGTGGTGGCGCCGACATAGCGCTTGGAGAGACAGACGCCGCCACGTCGCTTGGCAATGGCTTGCAGTTGCGCGAGCGCTTCCTTCGGCGGCAAGCGGCCCCGACACTTGGGGCACCAGGCGCCGCTTTGGATCCCATCCCAGTCGCGCGTCCAACGGTGGCCGTGCTTGCATTGCCACTCGTAGGGATGCTTGGCGCGAACGTATTCATCCGCGAGACACTTTCCCCCGCGCTGTCGCGCGGTCTTTCGCATCTGCGTCAGCATCTGCACCGGGGGCAGCCGCCCAGAACGGCACGCCGGACACCAGGCGCCGCCGAGCACCAGATACGGAATGGATGCCCAGACATGTCCCTCGGCGCACTTCCAGCGCAGTTTCTTGTCGACGTTTTCGTATCGCTTCGAGAGGCACTTGCCACCGTGCTGCTTGGCTAGAGCTTGCATCGATTCGATGCTGTGGGGACGACGCCCGGAGCAAGTCTGACACCAGGCATTCCTCTTCACGACGGCGATGGCGCGCATCTCGAACACGTGGCCCTTAGCGCAGCGCCACTTGTGGGCTTCGTTTAGGCCCGCGTATGCTCGGCTCAGGCAGCGGCCCTTATGCGCCTGGGCCGCTTTGCGCAGGTCAGCGAGGGTCCAGGAGCGGTGCGGCGTACTCTTGCGTCGCGGTGCCACGGGCGGAGCTTCGCGCGGGGGGCGATGGGGTGCAACGGGCCGCGGAACTTTGCCGATCTTCGGACAACGGAGCCACTGGGCGCGCGCCTCGGGAATTGGCGCCTACGAAGCGCCCACCTTCGGCAGCGGCGCCGGTCGTATCTGCCACGTGCCCTTGCAGTAGAGAGTGCCGCGCACGCCGGCTAGGCTACGGCAACAGGTTCCATCTGCCTTGGCGTCTCCTACCTGCCAACGGTAGAGTGCCTGCTCGTGGCAGCCAGACGCAAAACCTCGCGCTACAACGGCGTTCAGCGCGTTCGTTCCGGTGGCCGCAGCGGTAGCTTTCAGGCGAAGTTCAGGGTCGGCGAGCGGATAGTCCATGCTGGCGTTTGGCTCACAGAGAAAGGCGCCGCGCTGGCCCACGACCGAATGGTGCTGTTCCTCGGGGCCTCACGGGAGCTGAACTTCCCGAAACGTGCGAAGAAGTTGGGCCCCGCCTCGCAGGCCGAGCTGCGAAAGCTAGCGCGGCTCGAGTACCGGCGTGCCAGCGGCAGAGTCCGATACGAAGGCGTAACCCGCCAAACCGAGGGCTTCCGGGAGGGAGCGTTCAGTGCGCGGGTGACGCTCGAGGGAAAGACCTTTGCACTGGGGATCTGGCCGACCGAGCGTGAGGCGGCGCTTGCCCGTGATCGAGCCCTGCTTGGTTTCGGCGCCGACGATGTACAGCTCAACTTGCCACGAGCAGCCAAGAAGCTGGGCGGCGCGTCGGTAGCCGAGCTCCGGCGGCTGGCCCACGCTCGACACCAAGAGCTGACAGGAGGCAGCAGCCCATTCTGGGGGGTTTACTGGGACTCGGCCCAGGAGCTTTGGGCAGTCAGGGTGCGTATAGACGGTACGTTCAGGCACGTCGGGCACTTTGCCGACGAGAAACAAGCGGCCCTGATCCGCGACCGCGTAGAAAAGTGGCGCAACGGCAAGAACGCGCGCTTGAACTTCCCGAAGGAGGCCGGCTCGGCGCTTTCGTTGCCAGAGGCACGACGGATTGCGCGCAAGCCCTTCAAGCAAGGCACTAGCAGTCGCTATGAGGGCGTCTGTCTGCTTGCTTCCGAGAGGACGCGGCCTTGGCGGGCGGAGCTGATGCTGACGGTGCGCGGCAAGCAAACAATGAAGTATTTGGGGAGGTGGCCTTCGCAGCGGGCAGCCGCGCAGGCGCGTGACCGAGCAGTTCTATTCTACTACAGCGACGTGCCAGAGCGTTTGCGACTGAACTTCCCGAAGCAGGCGTCCACGCTCGTGCCTGCGGACGCCGCGACCCTCTTGGCCGAAGCACGCGCGGTGTTCAAAGCCACAACAAGCAGCCGCTTTCGCGGAGTCACTTTTCATCCCGCATCCTCAGTTTGGCGCGCCAACTTCGTCCGCCGAGGCAAGCGGTACAGCTCTGTCCACGACGATGAAGAGTCCGCCGCTCGCTGGTATGATGTTCAAGCCTCGCGGCACCTGGGCAAGCGCGCCTACCTCAACTTTCACCCGGTGACGGGCGAAGAGCTGTGCGGCAAGCGCGTGAGCAGCCCTGTTGCACGGCGCACCCGTCAGTCCGCTTCACGCCGAAAGGCGTAGAGGGCGCGCAGAGAATTGGCAAGACGTCGAAGCAAGTACCGAGGTGTCAGCTCCACCGGAACTAGCTGGTGGTGTCGCATCTCGATCGATGGCACACGGCAGAACTTCGGGCCGTTTGAAAGCGAGAAAGAAGCCGCTCGCGAATACGACCGACGCACGCTTCAAACCCAGGGCCGCGCTGCGCGCTTGAACTTCGACCCAGAAACAGGCGAGGAGTTGTTGGGCAAAGCACGGTGTGGGGTGTCGACTCGCGAGGCGCGGCAAGCCCGCCGCCGCCGCTTGAGCGAGATGGGCATGCGTTGGGCGGGCGTTCTGTACGAGCCACGGACCAATCGCTTCGCGGCATTCGTCAACCTCGACGGGAGCAACGTCTTCTTGGGACGCTGGGAAAGCGGGCGAGATGCAGCAATCGCGCGGGACCGTGGCGCTCTGCACCTGCGCCTGCCCATCGAGCTCAACTTCCCCCGCATGAGCACGAAACTCGGACCCGCGTCTGCTGACGAACTGCAGCGCCTGGCTCGCAAACAATTCAGGATCCGCCACAGGACCAGCGACTATGCCGGGGTTTCGTGGTGCAACCGGCACGGGAGCCGCAAGGGGGCTCGGCACGAGAGCAAGAGTAAGGGCAGGCGCCGGAAGCTGCTGACCGGTGGAGGCTCGCGGCCCTGGAACGCGTTCGTGCAGCTTCCAGGAGAGCTCGTGTGGTTGGGCTCTTGGAAAACCGAGGAGGCCGCAGCGCGCGCCCACGATCGCGCAGCCTACTTCTACTTTGGCAAAGATGCCGAACTGAACTTCGAGTACAGGAAAGGAAAGCTGAAGCCGGCAGACGCGACAACCCTTCAGTCTGAAGCTCTATGCGAAACGAAGACCACCATGTCGAGCCAGTATCGCGGCGTATTCATGCGTCCCTCAGGAGACAGCTGGACTGCTGCGATCAGTATCGACAATCGCAGAGTGCACCTTGGGAGCTTCGACGTCGAAGAGGAAGCGGCAAAAGCGTACGATCGAGCCGCAATCAAATCCCGAGGGAAACACGCCCGGGTGAACTTCGATCCGGACACAGGCGAGCCCGCCCACGCGAAACGCGTCTGCGAGCTTGGAGCTGGTCGAGCCGCATCCAAGAAGCGCGCTCGGCGTCGCCGGAAGTAACAGGGGGGCGAGTAGCGCCGCGATCGAGCTGAGAGCAGTCGCCTGGTGGAGCCGGTTTGTTGGGGGTCGCTTCCCTGCGTCAACCAGGGGCGCGACTCCCGCACTGCCCCGCAGGGGAGCGACGGGGCGGTGAAGTTGCCGAAGCTCCCGGGCAATCGCACGGCCATCGGCTCGTTCGATCCAGTTGATGCCCGTCAAGTCAGCGGTCTATCCGCGACCCATGCGTGTGAGCGCCGGGGTGCGACAAGCACGCACATTGCGCCGGGCCATGTGTTCCGGATAACTCCGATTCCCCCGATTCCTACACCCACACTCGCCCACCTGAGAACTGTGGTGCGGCGGATTGCGGTGGATAGCGAAGCACCGGTTCGCGTATCGTACCTCTGCCGCAACTGCGCGAACTGGGGGGGCCAATCAGCGGACGACAACACAGCGGGAACCAGATGAACCAGCAAGGTCACATCTTTTGTTGATGGCACGCCGTGTGCTCCACCCTTTGCTGCTCGCGGTCGAGGGTCGGAGGCCAAGGGGACGGAGAACGAGGGTGCAAGGATGAAACAGATGGCGCGCTCGCTGCAGCGCATCACGTGGGCACTGTGCCTGCTGGGCACGGCGTCGCTGACCAACTGTGGCGGGGATGACTCGGAGGGGGGCGACAGGGACGCGTGCCAGGAGAATGATACCCGCACCTGCGTGGGCCCAGGCGCGTGTCCCGGAGGACAAGCCTGCGGCGCCGACCGCAAATGGAGGGCGTGCCAATGCAGTGGCGGCACAGGGGGCACGAATACCGACGGCGGAGGGGCAACTGCCGGGGTCGGCGCGAGCGCCGGTGTTGGCGCGAGCGCTGGTGCTGCTGCGGGCGCGGGGGCCGGAGGCGTGTCGGACGCGGGCGGGACACAGGACGCAGGATCAGGTGGGACGGCAGGAAGCGGTGGTGGAGCCGGGGCGCCCACCGACGGTGGCGGAACCGGCGGCGCGACCGGACTCTACTGCGCCAGCAAGTTTGGGTCGAAGATGGTGAATGTCGGCGGCAAGTTTTGCATCGACCAACGAGAGGCGACATATGCCGAGTACCGACAGTTCTACGAAGACACGTTGATCAATCCCTTCACGCAGGACGCGGGGTGCACCAGCAACAAGCTCGCGTCTAACGTGATGAAGAGTGCTTGGCTCGCCAATCCTGACGATGCCGCGGGCTACGTGGACGTCTGCGATGCGAAGGCCTTCTGCAAATGGGCCGGCAAGCGCTTGTGCGGCAAGATCGGCGGCGGCCCACTCGTGGGCTACAGCTACGACCCGAAGAGCGCGTTCACAGATCCCAAGAAGAGCGAGTGGGTAAACGCGTGCAGCAATGGCGGCAATACGACCCACCCATATGGCTTCACCCTGGACACAACCAAGTGTGCCGTTCCCGGGAAGAAGCCGATGGCGGCGCCCAACTGTCGGGGGTTGTTCGCTCCCTACTCCTTGGTGTTCGACATGGAGGGCAACGCGGCTGAGTGGGTGGACGCCGTCGCAGAGTCCAGCTTGGGCATTCTGATGGGTGCCGAGACCGAGACATCACAGGGAACACTGCTGTACCCGTGCGCCGATTTTTCAGCCTACAGCAAGACGCTGTCGCACAAGGAGGTTGGTGTGCGGTGCTGCAAGTGAGGAGAACATGAAGAGGAATGAAGTGGACGTTGGCCGCCCCAGGGACAGGAGCCGTCTTGTTCAGGTGCTTTCGCGTGTGACCTGTGTCGCGCTGGCGTTCGCGTGGAGCTGTGGCGGTGATGACTCGAGCGGGAGCGAGCCCAAGTCATGTCAACCTAACGACACTCGCACATGCGTCGGTCCGGGCGCCTGTTCTGGAGGACAAGCCTGTGGCGCTGACGGCAAGTGGAAAGCGTGCCAATGCAGTGGCGGCACCGGGGGCACGAGTAACGACGGCGGAGGCGCGACTGCGGGTGTCGGCGCGGGCGCCGGTGTTGGCGCGAGCGCTGGCAGCAGTGGCTCGAGCGGAAACTCCGGCAGTGGCGGTGGGGCTGGCGCATCGGGATCCGGCGGCAGCGGTGGTTCGGCGCTCGACTGCACGAGCAAGTTCGGCGCGAAGATGATCAACATCGATAACAAGTTCTGCATCGACCAGCGGCCGATAACTTGGTCGGAATACAAGCAGTTCTACGACGACACTTTGTTGACACCGGTCGTGCAGAGCAAAGAGTGCGAGACGAACGATCTCAACGTATCCAATTTGAACAACTTCGCGCTGAGCCAGCCGAAAACAAGAGCATATGACCTGGGCTGGTGTGACGCCAAGGCCTTCTGCGACTGGGCTGGTAAGCGCCTCTGCGGAAAACGCGGTGGCGGGGGTGCCCTGAGCGGTGACGTCAAGGACCCAAACAACGCGTTCAGCGACCCGAACGTCAGTGAATGGATGTACGTGTGTACGAACGCTGGAACGACAGAGTATCTGTATGGCAACACGCTAAGCAGTAAGTGCTACTACTCGGGAGCAGCGGTCATGTCGAAGCCAGACTGCCACGGCGTAGTCACGCCGTTCTCCGCAGTTTTCGACATGCACGCCAGCGGAGAGTGGCTCGATGGAACGATCGGCCAGTCCTACCACCCCGTGGTTGGTGACCAAACCGCCATACCGCAATTCTACGACTTCGCTACGTGTCGAGCGATCCAACAGGCCCAGTCCAGTCAGGCGGCGCGGTGCTGCAAGTGAGGAAACTGCGATGAAAAGCAATCGATGGTTCAGTCTGTTCGTCATGGCGTTCGGCAGTTTCGCGCTGGGCGCAGCGTGCGATCCCGAGCCCGAGCCAGAACCGGATCCAGATGCGGTTCACCCTCTGCCCCAGCGGTCGATCGTGATGGTCGAGGCAGAGGTGGGAGAGACCTGGGTGACCTTGCCGGTGCCTCAAGCGGGCATGGAACGCTTGGCTCGCCAGTACTGCTGGCGGGATCGTTTCACGACGGACAACATTCTTTGTCGGCGCGACCTGATAGGCGGGGTCGACCCATTGGCGGAGTTCACTCGCGAAGACGTCGCCGACCCGACGTTCGATGTGTGCCAAGTTTCGCTTTGTCGGGCACGCAATGAGGTCTGTGCGGGGTTCTTCCTGGAAGAGGCGGCTCGCTCTCCGATCCCGCGGGTGCTGGACACCTCCGTGGTGCCAACGGGATACGACTTCAAGGAGTTGCTGCAGATCCCAGACGCGGAGCTGCAAACGGCCTTGGTCGCAGGTGGGGTTGCAGCCGACACGCTGAATGCTCCGAGGATCCGTATTCAACCTCAAAAAGCTCCCGGGCGAGCCGCCGCGCTGCGAGGGGCCCGCCTTCGTTACCGCGAGGCTGGGATCATCGGACAGGCCATGCTCTACGGCGCGGTACCGGATGGGCCGGTTTGCGTCGATCAGTTCGCTCCGGCGGTTGGAGATCCTCCCACGACGGATCTAACTCCCCCGGACACCGGACCTGGCGCTGGGCTCCCGCCAACTTGGGCCGACGTCTACCTTTCCACGATGATCGACGCCATCAACCAGCACTCGGGTGCGGTGACTCGGACGGTCGAGGCCATGAAGGATTCCGCGCAGTATCAGGTGCACGGTCAAGGCTCGGTCGATGCCCTCACGGCCACAGTGTGGAATGGCGAGGTCGACAGCGCGCTGAGTATCGCCAATTTCCTCGGTCATGGCGAAATGAAAGCTGGGGCGCTGGCGCGGCTGTCCGGCCCCTGCGACACGCCGGCCAGGGGCACGGATATCGGACCTGCGGCGGTGCCGGTCTGCCCTCCGATCCAGGAGGACGAAGGGGCCAAGACAGCTTTGGAATTCGTGTGGGACATCGGTCTCGCGCCCACTACCTGCACTCCCGTGCCCGATTTCGTCAACGCGGCGAACAGGAAGTGGATGGACGAGGGCCGGATCTCGGCGCCGCTGCCCGCCAATGAAGTGCTGGCGACACTCAACGTGACGGAGGCCAACGTCGAGAAGGCCGCCGACTACCTGAACGCCGTGGCCAGGATTTCGGGCTCTGTGCCGGCGGTCAAAGAACCGGCACCTGCGCCTGGTGGGCTGGCCACCTACTACTCGACGGTACCCAGGCCGTCGGCACTGCCCGCTCCCGTTGTCACAGCACACTTCACAGGCGCCAACACCAAGTCGACGCCTCACGTCGGGGACCCGGACTACAGCAAGAGCGGCGCGATGCAGACTTCGGACGCGTTCAAGAAACTCGTTTCCGATCTTTCAGCGCATGCGCGGCTGGGAGGTGCAGCCACCTCAACGAATGAGAAGGATCTCATTGACCTCAGGACGATACTGGAGGTCGAGGTAGGAAGTCAGAGGCTCGAATTCGTGGTGGGTTCTGCATCACTTGCGGACCCGAACGTTGTGGAGCAGCTTGCGGTGATCATCCACGGTGTGCCGTTGGATTCCGACAGCAACGCTGCGGTGCAATACGTGGTCGTGCGCGGATACGACGGACTGAAGTGCCTCGCGACTCAGAGCATTGACGGTAGAGCTTGCGATCCGGCTGACTACCGAGTGGATCTGAACGCCGTCGGGACCCTGGAGACTCTCGACCCACGGATGACCGACCTGTCCGGCGGCACGCTTCATGCGAGCTTCACGACTTTACCCGAGCCAGGTGAGCCAGGAGCGGACATTCCGGCAGATGAAGGCGTGTATGTGCTCCGCCTGGACAAGGGCAAGGCAGTGCCAATGGGCGGAATCGTCCCTGAGCCAGCCAGCCTGGTCATCGGAGGCGCAGATGACTTCCCCTGGCCAGAGTATTCGTGGGGCACTCGGCTGGTGATGGCGCCGGTGGGCGGTACGTTGGAGGACGTTCTCGGCAGTTCACTGGAAACCAATCCCAACGACTGTTCCCAGACCGGGGACACTTGCGTGGGGTTGCCGAGCGACATTTGGCCACCCCTCGAGTCGGAGATTGTCGGAGATCCGACATCCTCGAATTATGATCGGGCGTATAGGCACTGGCTCGGTCTTGCAAAAAGTGCATCAGATGAAGCCGATCGTCTCGGCGAAGAAATATTGGAACACGGGCTGCGGATAGACGAACGGATCGAATGGTACCAGAAAGACCTCGTGGATCTTTGCGGGCCGGACACGACCGCCTGTGGCGGAGCGCTGTCTCCAGCCGGGCTTCTTGAAGCGGAAGTCTACGCGACGGTGGGCGACAAGGAGGTTTGTGCGTGGGAGGCGGAAGGGCTGCTGTGCAATCGGGCGTTTCTCGGCGTGGGAAATGAGGTGCCCTGCGTGGTAGCCCTTCCTTCCGGGGCAAGCCCGACCGAAGCCAACTGCACCACTGCACTTCAGAGCGCGGGCGTGCCAGCATCGGTCCAGACAGTAGTGGTCAGCAATAGGCTCAGCCTGGCAACGGTGCAAAATACGACGCTACGAACGAGCAAGTGCACGATCCTCGACGAGTTACGCAGCGGCAGCGTTCCGAATCGTGAGGAGAAGATCCTGCAGTTCTTTCAGAGCATGCCGTTCGCAGACATCCAACGAATCGCGCAGCAGCTCCGCTACACCGAAGGCTTTGCCGACAACTACAGTTTGAAGTTCGGCGAGGCCGTGATCTTCGATACCAAACGCCGACAGCCTGGGGATCTCAACAGCCAGGCGGGGGCGCCGTGCAACATCCGCCCCGAGGACCTAGCAACCGGATCCAAGTACTGGAACAGCGGCGTCGAGTGCTTCGTGTCCGGCGTGGTGACTCCACCTGGCACAGTGCCCGAGTGCCCGGACGGAGTTGGCAAGGACGGCTGCGGGGTGTCGAGCGGTCCGAGCGTGATCTCTTTGGACACCGAGCCCGAGGCACTTCGCGCACGGTGGGCGTGGGGCTTTGGCCGGCTTCGTCGAGCAGTGGCGACCCTGGGCGTTATCACCGGTGGCCTCAACGGGCCCGACGGGAAGCAACGGCCGGGGATGATGGAACTGCGGCGCGTTTATGCGCCCACGGCCGAGAACTTTTCGAGCACTCCGCCTTTCCTCGCCATCAACGACTCCTTCGGCCATCCGGTTCGTGAGGACGCAGACCCGTTCCGAAGCTTGTGGCGGCGCTACACCACGCCCTGGGGCGAGGGCAAGCACAAGAACACGTCTCTCTGCGTTCGGCTGACCAACGTGGCGGGGGTCGGCTCGGATCTCTACCGTTTGAAGTCCGGACGCCCGATCAACTTCAATGGCTTCATCCCGAACGATCTGACCACCATCGCCGACCAACACGAGTACCTGGACGGTCGGAACCCTGGAACACATGTGATTTCCGGCTTTCCGGTGCTGTGCGAGAACGGCAGTTGCACAGATGCTTCCGGCCAGATTGGAGTCGACCCGCAGATGACTTACTGCGACCTGCCCTCTGCGCAGGCCCTCGCAACATGGAAGAGCCAGGACCCCAACAACCCGTTTATTACCTTCGACGCATTTCCGTCTGGATACACGGTTGGGGATGCGAGTAGCGGCTGGGCCGGCGCGAGCTTTCCTGGCGTAGCGGGCGTCAAGGAGTTCGCCAACAGCCCGTGGCAAGATGCGGTGGACGAGGCGCTTTGGCTTGCACCGGGGTCAAACTTCTGCAAATTCCAGAAGAGCGAAGTTCCGCAGTCGGCAGTATACCGCGCGCTGTGTCTCGAGGCCGGATACGACGTGCCGGCCTTGCTTCAGATTGATCCGAACTACATGCGCTATGGACGACTGCCCGTGCCTGGTGCCACCTACGTGGACGGGGTCCAGATTGCCAAGTGGATGACACCGATGGGGCCCGGTACTCGCTCGAAGTACGGGCAGTTCTTGTTCGACCTGACCAAGGGAAGTGTTCTCGATGGGAGCGCGCCGTTCCAGTATCCCCTGACCCAGCGCAACATCTTCGACGCGCTGGAACTTGCTTGCCACGCGAGTACACGAGCTCAGACCGCTTTCCCTGTGTCCTGTGATGAGGCTCTGGATCCGGAGAACATCCCGGTAAAGGCCCCAAGTCACTATGCCGGGGTTCTTGATTGTCTGGGCGCACGGATGGCTCGTTCGGCTGAGAGCTACGTGATCGGGCCGATATCGCCAACCCTAATCAAGCTGTTCGCCAGCGGGGAAGCCATTCCGAACACCGGAGTCGGTGGCAGGTACCTGGATGGACTGAAGGCACAGTACGACGCGCTGCTCAGTATTCAGCGCAGCTTCGACGCATTCAGGAGCTCGGCTTCGGACCTCTCACTCGAATTGCTAGTCTACGATTCGATCCGCCGCGAATCGTCCAATCTGCTGGACGCCGCCCGGGCACAGGAACACGCGATTTGGCTGGGAACGGCGGCATCCGCGTACGCGCTCGCCGCCGAAACGAACGCTGTGTCCATCGTCAGTTCCTTCGGCGCGTCGGACACGGCACGGGCCGTGTCTATCGGACTCCTATTTGCCGCCGCCGAAAGCCAGGTAGCCGCGCTCCAGCATCAGGCAGCTGCAACCAAGGAAGGACAGGAGCAAAAGCGGTTGGAGCTCATCATTCGGATGACCGGGCTGGTGACCCAAGCAAAATTGGCAGCACAGAATCTGGTCGGAGCGTTGAACGATCTCTCCAAGGCGACCGCGGACGTGAAGCTGGTGCAGAACAAAGCGCGAAAGGCCCGGGCCGCCGTCAACCTGGCCGACTTTGCCAATCCCGCGGAGAAGAAGGATCCGCAGTTTCTCAACGTCGCCATGCGCCGAATCATGAACACGAAGGTGCTTCGCTACGAGTCGGCGCTGAAGCGAGCGCGGCAGCTTGCGTTCTTGGCGCGCCGCGCCATCGAACTGCGCTTCGGCGTCGATCTCCAGCGCATGACCGAACCGATGACGTTGGCTGAAGCACCGGCCAGCTGGGCCAACGATGTCTGCACGATGCAGGGCATCAACTATGAGAAGATCCGTCGACCAGATCCGGAGCAACCAGTGGCCGGCTACGAGGTGGGCAGCACACCGTTACCCGGAGACGACTTTGCTAACGAGTACATCGGCGACTACGTCCGGAAGCTGGAGGACTTCCTGAACAGCTACCCAATCGACTACCCGCTGCACGACAGCGATGACACCGCAGTGATTTCCCTCGCAGACGACCGCTTCCGCGTTTCGACGGAATGCATGACACCAGGCGACAATCGGCTCTACTACGCGTCTGGCCTCAACCGAGGGGACGATCCAGATCCGACACCTGACAGCGTTGGTTGGTACACCCAGGGTTGTGGCCTAACGCTACCAGGCGGCGGCGAATGGAAGGGCTGCGTCGGAGTCACGGAAGCGACCCTGCAGCTGAGTTCCGGTGGCAGCGGGCTCACCACCACGGGGCTTCCCCTGGACGCGGGCGCGTTCCAGCTCCGACACGAGCCTTGCGCGGGTCCGCTTGGCACGTGTCCAGACGTCTCTGGATACACCGCAGGCGGGGCCTTGACGCAATCGCTCCTGGACCTGAAGCCCGGAACCCACGTGGCATCTATCCACGCGCTGGCGGATCCGGACTCGAGCCACGGCGCCGGGGATCAGGCCGAGCTACGGATCGTGCGAGACGGCGACGGCGCTACCGTGGCGCAAACGCTCATCTCGGCTGGCGCGACGAGCTGGACTCGGAGCGAAGTGTCGTTCCTTGCCATCACGGGTGAACGCTACCGCTTGGAACTCCATCCATCTATTGCGAGCCAGTCCCTTCCACCCGCGCCAGTGAGCGGCGCGCCGGCGTGGCCGAGCGTGTTCTTGGCAGCCGCTCAGGTCGAGCCCGCGGATCACGACAAGAATGGTCAGGTTGTCGCCGCCTCCAAGTGGATCCGGACAGACGCCATTCGCGATGTGGTCGATCCCGTGTGCCATGAGTCGCGGGGGCCGGCGCTTCGTAAGAGATTCAAACGCCGCTGTGAGTACGTGTGTGCGGATGGCATCGGTGCGAAGTGCGCAGGACAGGACCCGAACAGCACACCCCAGGTGTGTTTCTACGAGGCGAAGTTCCACATAGACCTCGCAGAGATCGAGCGGGGCCTGATTATTCCCAGCGGCCAAATCGCCATCGGGAACTTCAACTACCGGCACAACCTCGTGGGGATCAATGCTGTGGGCAGTGGGTTGACGTCCTGCGACGGGCAGGCGGCGTCTTGCTACTACAATGGATTCCTGGAGTACACGCTGTTCCAGGACGGAAACGTTCCGATCCGCAACTATCTGGGCGGCACCCTGGCAGCCCGGATGGACGAAGGGCACATCGAGCACGGGAAGATGTTGGCCGCCGAGCGTGTCATCACGAATCCGCCCTCAAGCACAGATCTCGGACTCATGGAGCCCTACATGAAGCATGAGCTGAAAGGGCGACCGATGCAGGGGCTCTACACGCTTCGGATCTGGGATCGACCGGGCCTGCGTTGGGATCACCTCGAGGATCTTCAGCTAGTGTGGCGCTACCACTACTGGACGCGGCAATCCAAGACAGCGAAGTAGCGGGAGGACAACTGATGGCCTTCCGCTTCAGTCGCTGCGCCGTCGGACCTCCGAAGGTCCCCCTGGCATGCACCACGCTAGTGTGCGTGGGGCTCGCTTGGTTCGCGCCGAGTTGCGGCCCCGACGGTGGCCCGAGCGCCGCGGCCGCAGCGGGCGCGGGCGGCGTGGCTGGTGTGGCAGGAAGCTCGGGTGCGTCTGCCACCGACGGTGGCGGAGGCATTCCGCTCGATGCGAGCGATGACCAGACGGCGCCCGAGGGTAGTGCCGACGCCTCCTTCGACGGGAGCGCGGGTGGCGGTGGCTCCACGGCGGACGGAGGCGTGGGAGACGCCGCGACCGATGCGCCGATGGACGGGCCCGTTTCGCAGTTCTGCGGCGATGGCGTGCGGGATCCGGTGACCGAGGAATGTGATGACGGGATGGGCTCGACGCCGCCCGACTCGTGCAATCCGCAGTGTGTGGTGCAGGATGTGTTGGTCTCGCCCGGACCCGGCTCCGAAGGTGGTGTGTCACCAAAGGTGACGCGGCGACTCGGGCAGGGGCGGCATCCTGTCGGGGGAGATGATTCTGGGTTTGGGGTGGCGTTTGTGGAGACGCATGCGGGGCCGCTCGTTGGCTTGCGCGTGTTCGACGAAGACGGTGTGCCGGGCACGATTGCGACGGTCGCGCAGGACGGCACCACGACGGAAAACGCGCATCCGGTTGTCGCGGCGTTGCCGGGGGATGGATTTGCCGTCGCTTGGAGTGATAGTGGCGCCGACGGCGACGGACGCGGCATCGCGATTCGCACGCTGAGTGCGGCGGGAGTATTGGGACCGAAGCAGCGGGTCAATGGGACAACGAGCTTCAATCAGCGGGACGTTGATTTGATTTGGACGGGCAGCGCGCTGGTGGCGGCCTGGGTGGATGAGTCGAAGATCGCGACGGCTGGGCTCGATATCAAGTTGCGCACGCTTGGCGCGAGTGGCAGTCCGCAGGGGAGCGAGCAGGTGCTCGCGGGGACGGCGGCGCATGAGTCGCAGGTGGCGCTGGCGGCGTTCAATGGGAGCTTTGCGGCGGCGTGGCGGACGCGGGCGGGGAGTACCGAGACGATCACAGCGCGCGCGGGTAGCGCGAGCTTTTCGGTGAGCGTCGCCTCGCCTGGCCCGAGCTTGGACAAGCCGGCGCTGGTTGCCATTGATGGGTCGCGCTTGATGTTGGTGTTCACAGAAGGTGGGGGCGCCTTTGGGACGCCGGCGCTCAGGGGCGCGGTGCTCGACACGGCGACGCCAGGGACGACTGCGTCCTTTGCGATCACGCCGCTGGTGGCGCCGTACTCGACAGATCCGACCCTGGGGCAGAGTGAGCCTGCACTTGCGCGCGTTGGCGCTCGAATGTTCCTGGGATGGCGCTCGGAAGCGGTAGCGGCGGATCCCGACGCCGAAGAGTTGTGGCTCAAGGAGATCACTTGGACCACGGGCGGTGGGGTCACGCTGGATCTCTCGGAGCTGGAGATCCCGCTGCCGCGGCACATTGCGCATCGCGCGGATGACCAGCGACGAGTAGCACTGGCGGCGACTCCGCTATGGCCCGGCGGGGCGCTCGCTACGGCATGGGACGACTATGGGCGAGTGTTTGGGAGCATCGAGGGGACGCCCGATGTCGTGGCGGAGTTGATCCCTGTTCCCATTGTGCGCGGCGGCGGGCTGCAGATCGACGGGGGATCGTGATGAGGGTATCGCGCTTCCTTCGTACTCGTACTCGAATACGGAACCACCTTACCAGCTCGGGACAACGGTGCAGCCTTCGTACTCGTGCTCGCACTCGGGATGGGCAGAGATCGACGGACGGGTGCAGCGAGGACGAGGACGGCAACGAGTACGAGTACGAGTACGATTTTTGGGGGGCAGGATGAGTTCGCGATTTCGCACCGCACTCGTTGCCGCCGCTCTGTTTGTTGGGCTTACGCGAACTCACGCGCGGGGAGCGGAGCCCAATGGCGAAGGCGTGGCGAGCGCGGAGAATGCGGGACAAACTGCGGCTGAACCCGGGGGCGCAGCGCCGAACGTGAGTGAGCACGCGCCGGACTTGGCGCAGCGGCCGATTGATGCGGAAGAGGGCGAAGGCGCGGCGACGGCAAGCAAGGACAGCGCGGTACTAGGGAGCGACAAAGCTCCGAAAGCCCAAATAAAAAACAAAGCATCAGGAGGCCCCGCGCAGGCTGTAACGCCGACCAACACCTTGGCGCTGCCGACTGGGGCAGACAAGAGCGGAGTCACGAGCAAGGCGATCAGCGTTCCCAAAGGCGCCGGCACGATCCAGGGGATGGAGGAGAGCTTTTCGGCTCAGCTGTCGACGGGGATTGCGACGTTCAGTGTGCCGTTGGCACTGCCAGCTGCTCGCGGCGGGGCGCAACCGAGTCTCTCTCTTTCGTACAGCTCGAGCGCTGGCCTGGGAGTGGCCGGGATGGGTTGGAGTATCGGGGTTCCGTTCATCGCGCGGCAGACGGATCGCGGAGTGCCACGCTATGGCGATCAGGCGGGCTTCTTCCCAGAGCAGGACCGCTTCGTATTCAACGGCGGGCAGGAGCTGGTGCCGATCTGCGTGGTGGATGCGACCCTCGCATGTGCCGGTGCGCTGCCCGGGGAAGTGATGCCAGCTTGGGCAGCCGGCTCGCAGTACTTTCGCCCCCGCGTTGAAGGATCGTTCCTGCGCTTCTTTTGGTCCGCGGACCATCGGACCTGGCGCGTGCAGGACAAGAGTGGCGTGACCATGGAGTTCGGCGTGCCGCTGGATGGCAGCGGCTATGCAAATGGGCTCGAGCGCAACCCCAACAACGTGAGCGAAGTGTATCGCTGGCATCTGGTGCGACAGTACGACACCTTCGGCAGCGCGAATCCCGCAACGGGCAATCCCGCGCCCGCCAACGCGGTGGTGTTTCGCTACACCCAAGACGGCGGGATGGCGTACCTGTCGGACATCTACGATACTCCGCCCAGCGCAGGCGCTCCGCTCAGTGCCTACGCGCATCACACGCGGCTGGCGTACGAGCAGCGACCGGATCCGACGCGATCCTATCGCAGCGGCTTTCTGATCGAACAGAATTTGCGTCTCGCTCGGGTCGACGTAGCGAGCCATGCCTTCAAGGGTGGTGGTCCGCGCCGCATGCTGCGGCGCACCCACCTGAGCTACGACTCGGCGAGCCACGTATCGCTGCTAGCGAGCGTGCAGGTGGAGGGTCGCTGCGGTGGCAGCGGCGGACACGGCGCGGTGGCCGAGACAGCCGCGGCGGCAGAAGGTGGCGAAGCGCTGCCGACAATTACGAACTGCCCTCGCCTACCCGCAATGAGCTTCGACTACGGCCACGTTACACCCTTCAGCGCCGGCGGGGGATCGGGCTTCGGCGATCTGGTCGGCTACGAAGGCTTCGACGAACGAATCATCGACATGCTCGGCAGCCCGCCCCATTCGGTGGATGAGGAGCTGACCGATCTGTTCGACGTGAATAGCGACGCGCTGCCGGACGTATTGGTCACGGCAATCGGCCAATACGGACCCGGGCACGGAGTCTTCTTCAATGGCGTCAGCGGCACCGTGGATCGATTCGGAGGTGGCCAAGGCATGTGCTTGAAGGGTCTAGGCAGTGCAACCGCCAGCAATATCCGCTTGAGTAACTTCAACGTGCGCGCGCTTGATCTAGATGGCGACGCCACCATTGACCTCTTGCACATGCCGAAAGTGAAGACCTACTCGACGTTTTCACCAAGGCAGGAAGCAAACGGTTGGTGTTGGCAAGGACGCGGAGTCACAACCGCGAGCGGGCAGAGCCCAAAGATCGACTTCGGCAAAGACGTGCTCGAGACGCAAGTCATGGACGTGGACTTCGACGGTCTGGTTGACGTCGTGGTGAGCACCGGCACGGAGATGCAGACCTTCTTCGCCCTTGGCCGCTACCCGCAAGGGGATGGGCAGTTCGGCAAGGCATCGTGGACGGGACCGACCAGCTCCCTCATCTCCAACGAGCCTGTGCGCACCTGCGTACCTTGGAGCGCCACGCCCGTGCGGTTCAGCGATGATGACATCAAGATCGCCGACATGAATGCCGACGGGATCCCAGACATCGTGCGAGTGCGCAAAGGCGACATCCGCTTCTGGCCCGGCAGGGGCAACGGCTTTTGGGGTACGGGCAAGCGGGACGACTGCCCAGCAGGTGGCCTCGGAGCGAATCGCCACATCGCGATGACGTCGAGCCCGCAATACAGCGACATCCAGGGCACGAGTCTTCGGCTAGACGACATCAACGGTGACGGCCTCACGGACTTGGTGCAGGTGCGCTTCTCAGATGTGGACATCTGGCTCAACGTCGACGGAAGGAGCTGGACCAAACGGCACATCATCAAGGGAACGCCAGCGAGCCCAAGCTTTGCGAATCGCGTACGTTTGGCCGACGTCAACGGCTCCGGCACCCGCGACATCCTGTGGGGGAACGCGGGCAAGTATCAGTACATCGACCTGCAGGGAGGTGAGCGGCCTTGGATGTTGACGAAGGTGGACAACAGCCTCGGCAAGAGCACGCACCTGGAATACTCGACTTCGACCGCGGAGATGCTGGCGGCGGAGGCCGCGGGCGATCCGTGGTCTTCCAGGATGCCCACGGTGGCGCACGTGGTGAAGCGCGTTACGGAGACGGACAATCACGCCGTCGCAGGCACGCCCGCCGGCACTTATGTGACGGAGTACACGTATCGAGATCCGGTGTTCGAGGGGAGGCAGCGGGAGTTCCGAGGCTTTGCCAAAGCGAGCGCCAAGCGCATCGGTGACGACAATAGCCCGACGGACATCACAGAGACGGAGTTCCTGCTCGGGGAGTGCGTGGACGAGACGCTCAACAACGGCATCGAGAATTGCAGCCTGCCCGAGCGGTGGCGCGACAATCCGCGCGAAGCGCTCAAGGGGCTGCCCGTCGTGACGGAAAAGCGCGACGAGAGCGGGCGCGTGCTGTCCACAGAGACGATGGCGTACCGTTTGCGCAAGCTGTACACGGGGCTCGACGGCCGCGAGGTGCGGCATGCCTTCGAAACGAGCAAGACGTCGTATCTGTACGACACGGACAACTTCGTCCCTGCCACTGAGACGGTGACGCTGCCGCGGGTGCAAGTGGAGCGAGCGCCCGTTGACGATGGCAGCGCCGTGGTGCCAGCCGCGAGCAACGCGGACTGGACGATCGAAGGCGGCAGCGTGACGCTCAAGTCGACGGCGGGCCGCGCGCGGATTCAGAGCGCAAGCGAAGTGGACGTCTATGGCAATCGTCGCAAGGCTGTGGCGCTCGGCTGCACCCAGGGCTGCCCCGGCGGCACCGACGAAGTCATCACGACGGTCACCGAGCCGGGCCGACCCGCAGGTGATCCAACAGGCTGGCTGTGGCGCACGGTGCGGACGTACGTCGAGGGCAACGTCTACTTCAACGGCAAGCTGAAAGAGACGCTCACGGCGTACACCCCCGAGGGCGTACCAGAAACGAGCACGCAGAAGCTCAGTGGCTCCGAAGCGCTCGACCGCTTCCACGCCGGGGGCGGAAGCATCGCGCCACCACCGGCGGACGCGTCGACCGGAGCGGACATCGTTTGGCAGACCGAGTACGACGGATTTGGCAACGTGATCAAGGAGTTCGGGCCCAATGGGCGCTGTCGCGAGGTGGACTACGATCCGAGCTTCACGCAGCTGCCGATCGAAGAGCGGATGCGCACGAACGGCTGCACCTCGATGCCGCTGACGACGAAGGTCGAGCAGTACGACCGCGGCCTCGCACTGGCGACGGACGTGCGCGACATGCAGGCACAGCCAACGGTCGTGGCCTATGATGGCTTCGGGCGCCTGGTCACGCTCACCAGGCCCCATCCGGATGCACCAGGGATCACCTCACCAGTACCCAGCGTGATCATCGAGTACTTCCTACCGCCGGATCTCGGCGGAGCAGGCAACGTCTTCCACTCGATCATTCATACGCAGACGCAAGACGCGGAGACGATCGCAGACGGCTCGAATTACCTCGAGAGCTGGAGCTACGTCGACGGCTTCGGCCGCACCTTAGTGACATTGCAAGAAGCGGACAACACCGAGGACGGCGCGCCTTGGATCGCCAGCGGACAAGTCGCCTTCGACAACAAGGCCGCCGTGGAGCGCAAGCACTTGGAGAGCTTCTACAGTGGCACACCGAAGGTGTTTCCGTTTGGAGCCGTTCCGAGCGCTCCGTATGGGTCTCAAAGGTATGACGCGTTCGGGAGGCCGAAGTTCACGACGGATCTCGACGGGACGATCACGCTGTACTCGGCCTATCACGCGCTCTCGACGGACATGTGGGATGCAGCGGACTTGGAAGCCGGCCCCCACGCCGGGACCTTCGCGTCAGAGACCAAGGACGGCCACGGCCGCACAGCATTCACCACGGAGCGGTTCCACGAAGGCAGCACGCTGCGGGAGCGGATCACGCGCACCACCTACCTGCCGACGAATGAGCCACAAGTCATCAAGCGGGAGCTGGCGGGTTCGAGCGAGAGCGTCACGCGATGGATGCGTTATGACTCGCAAGCGCGGATGGTGCTCAACGTCGAGCCCAACACGACCAAGGGCTACACCGCAGACCCCACGCAAAACCCCACGAGTCTCAAGGCCTGGCGCTACGCGTACAACGACGCGGGCGATCTGGTGGGCACCAGCGACGCAAGAGGCTGCGGCATCAACTTCGACTATGATGGTCTCGGGCGCTTGCTCAGCGAGGACTACTCGCCGTGTGAAACGCAGCATCAAGGGTACTCGGCGCCCAATGTCGGAGCAGGCACGGGGCTCGAGGTGCTCTATCACTACGATTCCCTGTCGCCCGATCCGCCGTCCGGGTACGCGCAGATCGCGCCCTTCGTAGTGGGCCGCTTGGTTGCGGTTTACGATCGCGCGTCGCTCTCGGTGACCACCTTCGACGGTCGCGGTCGCAGCACAGACAGCGCAGTACGCGTTGCCAAACCCGGCGAGCCCGACGACGCGCTGGCGCAACGCTATGCGCCACGTTGGTACCAACAGGAGATGTTCTTCGACTCCGCCGATCGCGAAGTCGCGACGACCACCGGCACGACGACGACAGAGCTAGCCGGCACCCTCGACTCACTTTCCGGCAAGAGCAACGCCGTGACGACGACCTATTCACGCCGCGGCACGGTGCAGAGTGTGCAGGGTAGCTACAACGCCCTAGTCGCGAAGGTGAAGAGGGCTGCTGACGGCTTGTTGGAGTCAGTCCAATACGGCGACGCCGCCGACACGCGCACAGACTACGTTTACGACACGCGCCGGCGTGTCAGCACGGTGCAGACCTATCGGGGCCCGCCCGCCGAATGGACCGCGAGCACGCCGCCTTACACACCTGCGCCCGTATTTGATGCGAGCCATCAGCCGAGCTTCCAGCTGCTGCTGCAGGACGACGAGATCACCTATGACGTCGTCTCCAATCCGATTGAGGTGCATGACTGGCGCATCCCCGATGAGTGGCCGGACGGCGCCAAGCCGGTCACGAAGAAGGCGCAATACGATGACCTGTATCGCGTCAAGCGCGTTGACTACCAATACGCAGCTGGTGACGACGTTTGGAAGTCGCCGTTTGACGCGGAGAATTCGGGGACAGCGGCGCTGCAAGATTCGCGACGCGCGAAACCGTCGCCGCATGTCGCCTTCGACAAGCGCGTGCTCTCGCAGACGTATTCCTATGACTGGCTCGGGAACACGTCGCAGACCGACGATGACGCGCACGGGTTTTACGATCGCTCTTTAGGGACCATTGGCAATGGTGCGCTAACAGGCACCGACCCGAGGCCGTATCAGCTTGCGTCCGCGGACAACTTGTCTTCGCCGGGCATACGCACGGGACGCCTCGCAGCTCGTTACGACGACTGCGGCAATCTGACGCGACTTGCGGTGGATCGAAATGGCACTTGCTTGCCCTCTGGCAGCGCTTGCAATCAGCTATTCGCCTATGAGTGGGACGAAGTTGGGCGGCTGACACGAGCGCGGCGGTGGGACTCCTCGTCTTCTGCCGTATCCGTGATCGACAACCCGCTCGGCCTCGGCGCCGTTGCGGATCTGACCAACGCCTACGACGCGGGTGACCAGCGCGTCATCAAGACCGCGAAAGACTCCACGAGCGCAGAGCGGCACAGTGTTTACATCTTTGCCTCGCTGGAACTCAGGCGGGCGGAGTTCGTCGGGGGAGAGTACGACGTCAGTGCGGCCACGGAAGTTGGCTATCTGTTTGCTAACGGCGTGCGCTTGGCGCGCCTGGTGTACGAGCCTGCTTCGCATGACGTGCCGACGTTCCCGTCGGGGGAGCGGCTGCATGTGTTTTTCGAATTGGGGGACAACCTTGGGTCGGCGAGCGTCGTCCTGGACCAAGCGACGGGCGAGCTCGTCGAGCGCACCACGTACGAAGCGTACGGGACGACGGAGAGTGACTACCGGCCGGAGCGGTGGAGTGCGTTTCGGGAGGACTATAAGTTCACCGGCAAGGAAGAGGACGTCACTGTTGGGTTGCACTATTTTGGAAAGCGGTTTCTGAGCACGCATTTGAATCGGTGGATTTCACCTGACCCGCTTGAGGTGCACGTTGGAGGAAGTGGTGACCTGAACGTCTATGCGTACGTTTCTGGGCGGACCCTGAAGAACGTGGATCCTTTGGGGTTGTTTCCCGAGGATGCCGCGGGAATTGATCAGGCGCTGCATGACCAAACCGGCGGTGCTTATGGTGCAGACCACACCCCGGCCGCGCCCAAGCCTGCGCCCGAGGTTGTTGGGCAGGGCGCTGGCGGAGCAGGCGGCCAGCCACAATCTGCGACCAATGGGTTCGGTGGGAGCCGTGGCAGTGGCGGCTCTGGTGGTGCGAGTTCTGCTTCCACTGGTGCAGCGGGTGTGGAGGTGGCGGCGTCGCTGGTGCCAGGGATTGGGGAAGCCATGGACGTCCAGCTGCTGCTTGATCCCGACAGTGGTGTGTTTGAGAGAACGTTGGCCATCGGCAGCTTGGGGCTTTCACTTGGCACGGCAGGCATGTCGCCGAACGCGGGTGCCTGGTTCCGGACAAGTGATGATATCGCTGATGCGATGGGAGGTGGTCGGCAGCTGACGCTGTATCACGCAACCCACGTTGAACGTGCGAAAGGCATAGAAACCAGCGGGATTGACCTGGCACGAGGAAGCCCAAGATCGGATTTCGGCAGAGGTTTTTACCTTGCGACTGATGCGAAACAAGCCGCGGCGTGGGCGGAGAAGCGATTTGGTGGCGAGGGAACCGTCCTGCAGTTCTCCATGGACCTAGACAAGCTTCAAAGCCTGCGGACGTTTTCCGCTGGGGACGAAGCGCTGGAGACCCTTGTGGAGTTCCATCGAAGAGGAGTGGGCCCATCGCCAGCCCATGGCTTTGACGCGGTTCTGGGGCCAATGCTGAAAAACCCGCGTAGTTTCATGAAGCAAGGGCCGGCGTGGACCGGATCCCAGCTCTCCGTACACACCGAGACTGGTGTGAAGGCTCTGACATATCAGGGACGACTGCCATGAAGTTCGAATTCACCGTTGAAGATGATGAAGCACAGGAATTCTGCGAAGCAATCGTGCTCGAGATGATTCGTCTCTATGGGTTGTCTGAGCCTGAGGCTGTTGCACGAATGAACCGCCATTGGCATGGGCAAACTGTTCCCGGGTACCAACAGGTCACGTATCACGAAGAGCCTACATTCTGGGCGCAAACTATTTTTCATGGCGGACAGATTCCTTCCGACGAAGACTTGCGCTTCAGATGAGAACGATGACGGTTTCCAACTCCGTCCCCAGGCCAGCGCGACGGGGGGCCAGGGGCCGTCGCGCTGGCCGGTCCGTGCTCGCGACGCCGCCTGCCGCACAGCGTGGCGCCCCTGTATTGCGTCAGCGACTTGTTCAGCGGACTTTTGGGAGATTTCGAGCACAGCATGAGTGGCATTTCGCCTTGTGATCGCGCCCCGCGCTGCATCACGCATTGGTGGAAGGACGTGTTCGAGCGTCGCAGTACGTTCCCCGTAGCAAGATCCCGAAATGCAGACGCACGTGTCCCTGCACGGACCACGATGCGAAACGCATTGCGGCGTTCAAGCGGCGTCGCGGAGCGAGACAATGGGCAGGTGGTTGCGGCCTTGGACGCGCTCGGTCACGAGCTGCAAACCCGCAACGCGCTTGGCGGGGTCGCCTCGCGCGAGCGGAACGCTCGCGCGAGGCTCCCAGCGAGGCAGGTCGCGCGCGGGCGTACGCCCATCACGAAACTCCGCAGGGGTGGCGCCACCCAGAGCCATGTGCGGTCGATGCTCATGATACCACTCGACGTAGGCAGCGACCTCGGCGCGCATCTTCGGCAGCGAGAGCATCAAGACCGGAAGGCGCCAGAGCATCTCGTCTTTGAGAGAGCGAAAGAAGCGCTCGATGATGGCGATGCTACTGTAGTGCGCCACCGACTTGTTTACCTGGAAATTCGGCAAATCCTGGGATTTCGTGCCTTGATTGTGCCCCACCCTTCGGTATGCGGTCATGGTTGGACTCGTCGTGCTTGAGAGATTGACGCCGCAGCAGGTGTCTCCCCACTAGTAGACGCGCCTGCACGGGGGCCATCAAACTTCAACCCCAAGTCCTGTGAGAGGCCACCGGAGAGGCCGCGCAAAGCCGTCCACTTCTGCGCCCGAATCCACGCCGTCGCAGACGGCGGCAACGGCTAGGAAGCTTCAGACCCTCGCGCTGACCGCGGGCGCGGTCGCTTGGCTTTCCACGGTTTTCGCCGTCGCCCGCTTGTCGCTCAAGCGAATCACGCCGACGCGATCCAGCACCCACACCACCGGCCAGGTTGGGTCGAGTTCCCACCTGCGAGCTGCGAAGTTCGGTCGCGAGCCATGCTGGTGGTGATTGTTCTGAAACAGCTCTCCGAGGGTCACGAAGTCGAAGGGCAACGTGTTCCTCGAGCCATCCTTGGTCTCGAAGTTCCGATAGCCCGCCCAATGACCGAACCAATTGACGATGGCGCCGTGGATGGGCCCCATGAACCAAGACACCGGCGCAAAGAGCAGGTGCCACCACTCCGTCGCGAAGTACAGATAGACCAAGGTGTACAGCCCGCCCCAAGTCAGACTGGATACCCAGCTGCCCCCGATCCGATCCACAGCCTTCCACTCGGGATAGCCACCCAAGAAGCGTTCTTCCACGGGGAACCTGCCGGATTGGATGTCGCGATAGATGTCACGGGTCCGGTTCATCATTCGCACCGGATTGGGGATCTGAACCGGCGAGTGGGGATCTTTCGGCGTATCCGAATAGGCGTGATGCATCCGGTGCAGGATCGCGTACGCTCGGGGATTCAAGAAGGAAGACCCCTGCGCCAAGTACGTGCAGACGTAGAAGAAACGCTCCCAGCGCGGCGACATGGTGAACATGCGGTGGGCACCGTAGCGATGCAGGAAGAACGTCTGGAAGAAGACGCTGATCCACCAATGCCCCAGGAAAAAGGCAATAATCGGGAGCGGCAAACTCATGCCTGCAGCCTAGGACGGCGGCGGCGCGATCTTCGTCAGCAAACCGTCATGTTGTCCAAGGCCCCCCAACGCGGGGGAATCGCGCCCAAATCCGGCTGGCTAGATGCTCACTTCCTTCATCCGGATCTTGCTCAGGGAATGCTCTCCGAGGCCGAAGTCCGCAGCCTTGGCAATGTAGGTCGGCTCACGACGCACTTGCTTGAGGCTCTTCATGCCGTTGTCCTTGCGCGCCGCGTCGATGATCTTCCACCCGATGGTGTCCATGGCCACTGGGTCCGTCGAGACGTACACCGCGCCGTGGGGGATGCGGCGCTTCGGATTCTTGTCGAGGGGCCCTTGGTCGTAGATGATCTTGTAGCCGTCAGTGATGTGCAGTCGCACTCGACTCGTCACGATCGGGTGATTGTAGAGTACGGCGATCTGCGGGCTGGCCTTGTGGGCGTGATGCTTCTGGGGATTGGTGATGCAGCCGTGGCTGATGTTCTTCAGACAGCCCGTGTAGCCACAGATCGAGTGATCCTTGATTTGCGTCATGTCGATCACCGCAGTCGCCTCCGTGAAGAATTTGACGTACTGCGTGCGGATCTTCTCGAAAACCGCGATCTTCTTCATTTTGGTCAGGCCGTTGCCGTGGATCTTCGCCTTGACGCCCTTTGGAAGCTTGTTGCCCTTGACGTTGATTCGCGTGCCGCGCAAGTAGCTACCGAACTGCTCGAAGACGACAATCTTGTTCGGCGGCACGCCGAGTTCGATCAGACCTTCGACCACTGGCAAGATCAGCTCGAAGTTCACGGCCATGGTGCCGCCGCTCTGGCCGGCGATACCATTGACCTTGATGGCGACCGAGTCGTTCTTGTGAATGAACTTCCCGAGTGACTGCGCGATGGTGGACTTGCCCGTGAAAGTCGTGAGGGCTTTTTCCAACATCCTGCGAGCAACGTCCGGCTTGGGCCAGAGCAGGTTCTTCTGCATCATCGAGCCGAAGTCCCCGCTCTTGGTGACCTTCACGATCTTGCCCTTGGAGGTATAGGGATTGAACCCGGCGGGAGGCTTCGCGATCAGGCTCTCGATATACGCTTTCTTCTTGTCCGCCTTGTCCGCAGCGAATACCTCTGGCGTCAGGGTCACACCGGCCAAAGTTGTTGCGGCTCCCAGAAAACGACGGCGACTCAGATCGTCTTGTTTGCTCATGGGCATCTCCAACCCGGCGAAGTGCCAGGTGATACGAAGCATACGGAATTTCGACGACGGCCGCCATCGCGCCTTGTCAACGGGCATCCGAAACGGCGTCTAAGTGGGCGGCATGGCGGAGGTGCCCATATTTGCGCGTGAGTGATGCCCGGATTTACGCCGTCGGATAGAGCGCGTGAAATTGGGCCCGGTCGGGTGGGCGCTTGGATGATCTCGATGCCCAGATAGATGAAAGGCCCGGGGCGCAACCCGAGCCTTTCCAACCGCGATCAGTTGTGGCGCAAGCATCGCTGATAGCGGCGTACGGATCCAGAAAACTGCTGGGCGGAGTCCGCGATCAGCGATTCGTTCCGGCTTTTCAACTGTCAGCGGTGCCACGGCCAGGTGAAGCTTTGCCAACGTTGCGACCGAGGGCAGCTGTATTGCAGCAGTGACTGCGCTTCAATAAGTCGCAGCCAAAGCGTGCGAGAGGCGGGGGCTCGGTACCAGCGCACGCGCCGTGGAGCGCGGCTTCACGCAGAGCGACAAGCCCGTCACCGGGCGCGGCGGCGAGAAAAAGTGACGCATCACCCCTCGTCATTAGACGCCAGCGGGCGCAGCAGTGGACCCGAGAGTGAGGCGGCACGGCACGCCGTCCTCGAGGCTAACCCCAATGATGCGTCTGACAGCCCAGCTTCAGGTTTCGAAAACGGAGATGCAGCTTCTGGTGACGTCTCCGGAACAAGGGGATGTGCTGAAAGCGAGGCTGTCGCTGCGACCGTCTCACCCTCGCGCTCTTCTGACATTGCTCGAAGGGCTCGCGCTGTGGAGCGGGGCGAAGCTCTGCGTTGCGATTACTGCGGAGCAGAACTGCCCAAGTTGGCTCGACTCGGGGCTGTTTGGCGACGAGCTATGGCCCGGGGAAAGCCAACTCGTGCAGTACGAGGTCGCCGGCCGCGCCCGCCCAAAGCGCCTACGAGGCGTGGGTGACTTTCGTCGCATGCGTGGACGAGGTGCGCGGTGATCAGCAAGGAGCGCAGAGCCGAAATCCTCCGGCTGTACCACGCGGAGAAGTGGAAGATCGGGACGATTGCCCAGCAGCTTGGCATCCACCACGGCACGGTGCGGCGTGTCCTGCGAGACGCCGGGGTCGACACGGTGTCCCGGAGTCTGCGTCCGTCAATTACCGATCCCTACGTCCCACTGATCATCGAGACGCTGGCGCAGTACCCGAAGCTGCCGGCGATCCGCGTTTACGCGATGGCGAAAGAGCGGGGCTACCAGGGCGGCTCAGATCATTTTCGCCGCATCGTCGCTCGACACAGACCGCGACCAACAGCGGAAGCGTACATGCGTTTGCGCACGCTGCCTGGCGAACAGGGCCAAGTGGATTGGGCGCATTTCGGGACTCTTTCAGTTGGGCGAGCGAGCCGGCAGCTGATGGCATTTGTGATGGTGCTCAGCTGGTCGCGGATGGTGTTTCTACGCTTCTACCTGAACGCCAACATGTCGAGTTTTCTTCACGGGCATGTGTCTGCGTTTGATTTCTGGGCAGGCGTTCCACGGGTCCTGCTGTACGACAATCTCAAGAGTGCGGTGCTGGAGCGCAAGGGCGATGCGATCCGTTTTCACCCCACGCTGCTGGAGTTAGCTGGCCACTATCGCTACGAGCCACGCCCAGTCGCGGTGGCACGCGGCAATGAGAAGGGCCGCGTCGAGCGCGCGATCCGCTACATCAGATCCAGCTTCTTCGCCGCACGCGAGTATCGCGATCTCGACGATCTGAATGAGCAAGCACTCGACTGGTGCCTGGGCACTGCGGCGGAGCGTCGTTGTCCCGAGGATGAGACCCTGAACGTCTCGGAGGCCTTCGCCGAAGAGAAGCCGCGTCTGTTGGAGCTACCGAGCAATCCATTTTTGACCGACGAGCGCATCGAGGTTGCCGTGGGCAAGACGCCCTACGTGCGTTTCGACCTGAACGACTACTCCATTCCGGCAACGCATACACGCAGGAGCCTCACCGTGGTGGCAAGCATGACGACCGTGCGTGTCCTCGACGGTGAAGACACCATCGCGGAGCACGCCCGGTGCTGGGATCGCCGTCAGGCGATCGAGGAGCCGGCACACATTGCGGCGCTTGCAGAGTGGAAACGGCAAGCCCACGCGCATCGCGGCCTTGATCGCTTGCATCACGCGGCGCCATCTTCCCGAAAGCTTTTCAAAGTGCTGGCCGAGCAGGGCAAGAACTTGGGCGGCGCGACGATTGCGATGCTCAAGCAGCTGGACCGAGTTGGGGCCGCGGAGCTGGAAGCTGCGCTGGCCGAGGTTGTGCAACTCGGCACACCACACCTTGCGGCTGTGCACCACGTCCTGGAGCGACGCCGCTACGAGCGCGGCACCCCTCCACCCGTGGGGCGACATCTTCCCGACGACGACCGCGTGCAAGGCCCGGTCGTCACCCCGCATTCACTCAGCGACTACGACGGTATTGGGAGAGACGATGATGACAACGACGACGAGCGATCAGGCTGACAAGGATCTGCGAGAGCGTGCGCACCGCCTGGGGTTGCACGGTCTTCTGGCCAACTGGGACGACGTGGTGAGCGCAGATTGGCTTGGTCCGTTGCTCGCCTACGAGGAAGCCGAACGCACCCGGCGCAGTCTGGAGCGTCGCATCAAAAATGCCCGGCTGGGTCGATTCAAGCCGCTCACCGACTTCGATTGGAAGTGGCCGAAGAAGATCGACAAGAGCTCCGTCGACGAGCTCTTTCGCCTCAACCTATTCGCCGAAGGCGCCAATGCCGTGTTGCTTGGGCCCAACGGCGTCGGCAAGACGATGTTGCTCAAAAATCTCGCACATCACTGCGTGATGCGCGGCTATACGGTGCGTTTCACCACAGCCAGCGCCATGCTCAACGAACTTGCGGGTCAAGACAGCAGCGCCGCCCTCAGCCGTCGCCTGCGCCAATACACCCACCCGCAGCTCCTGTGCGTCGACGAGGTCGGTTACCTTTCCTACGACAGCCGCTATGCCGATCTGCTCTTCGAGGTCGTCACCAGACGCTACGAGGCGCTCAAGCCCGTCGTCCTGACCACGAACAAGCCCTTCAGCGAGTGGCCCGACGTCTTTCCCCACGCCGCCTGCGTCGTCACCTTGGTCGATCGCCTCATCCACCGCTGCGAAGTCATCCACATCCAGGGCCAGAGTTACCGCGCAAAGGAAGCCAAAGAACGCGCCGCCTCCAAAAAGGCGAACAAGCCCACTTAGACGCGCCCATCTATGCGCCCTTTTTCATGACCGCTAACACGCCTCGCGCCGAGCGTGGACGGCGCGCTCCAACCGCCGCTAGGGCTCCTTCGGGCGGAGGATCGCAGCGCGACCGTTGCGGCCGTCGAGCATGATTCGGAGCGGGGCGTCGAGCCGCACGTGACGCACCCGACCAGCCTCGCGCGCCGCGGGCAGAGCGTCCAGCCAAGCCTGGTCGATGAAGGCGTCAGCCTGAGGAGTCACCGTCAGGTAGCCGATCCGCGCGGTGGTGAGATTGTGAAAGAAGTGCGTGCCTTGGGACGACTCGAGGAACTCACCACGCAACGGCGTCTCGACGATCACCCGGGCATGACAGATCTGCGGCCAGTCCACCGGAATGCCCAAAGACGCGTCTGCGGAGCCCCAACGGCCCGGCCCGATCAGGAGATAGCGCCGACCGTGTTCGCCGAGTTCCTGGTCAACCTCGTGAATCTCGCGCGCCACCTGCGGCGTGTCGGCGGAGGTCAGGTCCGAGTCGGAAACATAGACGACGTCGCGCACGTCCTCGATGCGACCATTGCCAAGGGAGCGTTCTGTACGGATCACGACCTCTTCTTCGTCGAGCTCCCCAATGTCGAAGTCTGCGGATTCGTTTTCTGGGCCCGCCATGGGCCGCGCCTGCAGGACATACAGCCGCGGAACGTGCGCGCGCCGCACATCCGAGACGTGGCGACCCCAATCGCCCATATCGACGGCAAACTCGATTTCGACTTCCGAGCTCATCGCGCCACCGACCACTTTGAGTAGCTCCTGGATTGCCTCTGCCAAGGGAATGGCGTCCCACTTGAGCACGTTGTTGAAGGTGATCACCCGGGGCCCCTTCAGTGCGAGGCCCTCGCGTATAGCATTGTCTTGTTGACAGTAAACGCTGCCAGCGAGCAGCAGGGTGCCGTCTTCTTCTGCGGTTTTCAGGTCCCACAAGCGCAGAAGCTCAGAGGGATCTGCGCTCAGGTCGACGATGGGAGAGCTAAGATCCAGTGCGTAGAATTGCTGTTGGGAGTTCTTCAGAACTTGCTGCGGGCGTGAAAACTGGGGCAACACGTTGGGGTGCGCCGGGCTGAAGCGCAGACCGCCCGCGCCTGAAACCGCCATCTGCCCCATGCCCAGCACGATCACCGCCAGGCCCTCGTTCGCCTGCTGCGCCCCGATTGGATAGTAGTTGAAGGACTGTGCGACCCCGGAGATGTGCGGGTAGAAGCGATCGCCGAACTGCTGCCCCACGACCTGTTGCACGATGACCGCCATCTTCTCGTCCTCGGCGGAGTGGGGACGACCCGCGGCGTACTTGCGAGCACGGTGAGCAAACATCGATGCGTAGACCGACTTGATCGCTCGCCCCAGCTCCGAGAAGCGCACCTCGGGATCCGGATGGTTGTTCGGCAACATGTAGGTCGCGTACACGCCGGCGAAGGGTTGGAAACGCGCGTCTTCGCGCAGACTCGAAGAGCGAACCGCCAATGGGCCCTGCAGTTCCGCGTAGGCCTCGCGGAGTTCGGCGAGAAGCTCCGGAGAAAGGGGCACCTCCATCATCTGTCGCCGCACGTCCGCGTCGTCTTTCCCTTCGATAGACCTGAGGTCGACCCGACTCATGAACGCATCGAATTCCTCGACGCTGATGGCAACGGTTTTCGGGATCCGAATCTCCAGATCAGGAAAGCGATCGAGCAGCTGACTGCGCACCAGCAGCGCACTGACGAAGCCGATGCTGCGCGCCTTGCCGCCAATGGAGCCGCTACCCAGTCGCATGAAGCGGTTGCTCGGGGACCGCGCACCCGCCGCAAGATCCGTAACCACTCCAGCTTGATCGTGATCCGAGGCTTCGTGGAGCACGTCCTGTAAGTAGGAACGAATGCGATCCGGAGTGCGGAAATCCGAGATGTAGACCCCCCGGGTATGCCGCGCGATCTGGAACATGGAGCGCGCTTTGAGCCAGCGTGAAAAGTCGTGGCGACGCGCGTGATGCAGGATCGACTCTAGAGGAACCGTGTCCAGAGCTTCGGCCATCTCCCGAACGCTGCGCGCAGTCGTGATGGTGTGCCCGTCGTCCGCCAAGAACTTGAATTCGCCGAATCCAAGTTGCTCCTGCAGGAAGCGCCGCACGGTGGTCATGAAATCCGGTGCGTTCTTGTCGACGAACCACACGTCCAGCTCGCGGGCCTGTTCGATCACCGACGGATCCGTGGACTGCAGCAGCATCGGTGGTGGGTCGTCGCGCTGGCGTACGATGCGGGCCAACTCCACGCCCGCGTCCTCTTGCTCGCGGCCATCGCGCGGAAACGACACATCGCTGATCACACCCATCAGGTTGTCGGCCCAGCGGTCACAGATCTGGATGGCTTGCTCGAAAGTCTTGACCAAGATGATCTTCGGACGTGCGTGGATACGCAGAAGTCGGTGCCACTCGTTGACGCCCTCGGCAACCAAGGAGCGCGATTGCCGCAGCATCTCTGGATACAGCAGCGCCAAGAAGTTGGAGTACGTGCGTACGCGGTCCTCCACGACCAAGATCACCTGAACATCCCCACCTTTGACGTCATGCTGTACGTTTAAAGAGTCCTCGATCAGCTTGACGACGGCGATGAGCATGCCGGCGTCCCCACTCCACAAGAACACTTCGTCGAAACAGCTTGGCGCATCGGGTTCGTCGAAGCCCGCCAACTGTGCCTCGTCGAAAACCATCAATACGATCGGCAGGTCGGGGTGCTGCTCTCGGATCGCTCGGCCCACTTCCGCCGCATCCACGCCCTGCAAGGACGTGGCCACCAACACCAGCTGAAACGGACGGCGCTTCAACAACGCAAGCGCATCCGCCGACGATGATGCGTGAGTGATACGGGGAGCCCAGCTGAGGTCGAGTTCGGAAAATGTCGCGAAGACCCGGCGGGTCAGGGGACCGTCCTCTTCGAGTAGAAATGCGTCGTAGGCCGACGAAACGAGAAGGACCTCCCGGACGCGGCAGGGCATCAGCGCGTGAAACAAGTCGCGCCAATGCGCAGTGATGCGCGGAAGTGCCGGCCTAGACGGCTTCAGCATCGTTTCTCAAACAACCCCCTGATCTAGCATTGCATCGGCGACCTTCACGAAGCCTGCAACGTTGGCGCCGGCGACGTAGTCCACGAAGTCGCCGTTCTTGCCATACTTCACGCAGTCGCTGTGGATGGAACGCATGATGATGTGAAGACGGCTGTCGACCTCTTCTCGCGTCCAGCTCATGTGGGTCGCGTTCTGCGCCATCTCCAGGCCCGATGTCGCAACGCCGCCCGCGTTGGCGGCCTTGCCGGGGCCGTACAGAATCTTGGCATGCTGAAACACGCCCACGCCGCCAGGGACCGTCGGCATGTTGGCCCCTTCGGAAACACAAACGCAGCCATTTTCGACCAGCTCTTTGGCTTCGCCCTCGTTCAGCTCGTTCTCGATGGCGCAGGGCAACGCGATGTCACACTTGACGCCCCAGGGGCGCCTGCCTTCGTGGAAAGTCGCCTTCGGGTACTGCTTGACATACTCGTGAATACGCCCGCGCCGCACGTTCTTGAGCTGCATCACCCAATCCAGTTTTTCCGCGTCGATGCCGTCGGGATCGTGCACCGTGCCGCCCGAGTCGGATAGCGTTACGACCTTGCCGCCGAGTTCGATGATCTTCTCCGTCGCGTATTGAGCCACGTTGCCACTGCCCGAAACCGCAGCGACGCTTCCTTCGATGCTGCGCCCACGAGTCGCCAGCATCTCCTGAGCGAAGTAGACAGCGCCATAGCCCGTGGCCTCCGGTCGAATCAACGAGCCACCCCAGCTAATGCCCTTTCCGGTCAGCACGCCGGTGAACTCGTTGCGCAGCTTCTTGTACTGACCAAAAAGGTAGCCGATCTCTCGAGCGCCCACGCCGACATCCCCAGCGGGAACGTCGGTATGGGGGCCAATGTGACGGAACAACTCGCTCATGAACGCCTGACAGAAACGCATGACCTCGAGGTCGGATTTTCCCTTCGGATCGAAGTCCGAGCCACCCTTGCCCCCGCCCATCTGCAGCGTCGTCAAGCTGTTCTTGAACACCTGCTCGAAGGCCAGGAACTTGAGCACGCTGAGTTTGACCTGGGGATGAAAGCGCAACCCACCTTTGTAAGGCCCGAGCGTGCTGTTCATCTCGATGCGAAACCCGCGGTTGACCTGAACGTGACCGCGGTCATCGACCCACGGGACCCGAAACATGATGGCGCGTTCCGGCTCGATCATTCGCTCGAGGATCTTCGCGCTCTTGTACGCGGGATTCTGCTGCACCACGGGCATCACCGACTCGACCACCTCGCGCACCGCCTGCAAAAACTCCGTCTCTCCGGAGTTCTTGGCCTCAGCGCGCTCCATGAATGCATCAACAGACGAGGTCATTATCGAGCCCTCCTGAACCTGGTTGGATCGCCAGGATCCTAGACCTCCTGGACCGTTTGTGCGAGGAGATCCCACATCGTCGGCCACGCAACCATTTCGCGATCCACGGTTTCGCTCCGAAGTAGATTTCTGGCACTGAAACGGAGCTGTGCAGGGCTCTCGACTTTGCGGTAGTCGAGCTTTGCACGACTCGGCCGCTGTGTCGGCCTGCAGCGCCGACGCCAACTCGGGTAGCGCTCGTCACGAAGGAGCCACAAAACGCCCCAGACCAACCCTCCCAACGCAACTCTACTTCGATCTCGTACTTGGGGTCGGGTCATTCGGCCGGCACTGGGCCACCACTCTCGCCCTTAGGCCAACCTGCGCCGCCGCCGTTTCGCAGGCATCGGCTGTTGCAGACGTTCAGGACATGGTCACTGCATCCGGCAGTTCGTTACCGGCGACATCTTCACCCGGAGCGTGCTCGCGCAGCAGGTCACCGATCTGCTCGACAGCGGCGCACAGGCCTGCCAAGGGCTCCCCGATGGAAAAGCCTTTCTCGATTTCGCCAACGACGCTCTGCCAGAAACCAGATGCGGCCGCATCTTTCACGCCGGAACCTGCATGCAGCGCGCAGCGCCCGACGTCGAAGGCGAGGTAGAGCAGCACTGCCGTGTCTTCGGCGGTTCGGTCCATGCCGAAGGACTCGTAGAGCTCTTGGGCGCGGTCCTTCGGCGCCTTGCCTTTCGGGAGGCGGCGCTCCAGATGTACACGCAACTCGCCACGGTGACCTAGCTCCGCCGCAGCAATAGCCGCGGTGAGCTCCTCTCGGGCCATTCGGTCGAACATGAGCGATCCTGGGTGAGGGTCCGTAGCCTGAAGACTAGAGGAAACGTCGACAATCCGGAACCGACCTTCTCGAAGAGCAGCCGTTGCCCGGCCCCGGGGCCCCAGGGAGCCAACGAACCTCAGCCACCCTTGCGCGCTGCACTGTCTTTTCCTCGGACACGCGCAGAGGGGGCAGCGCGATTTCCACCACGCCAACCCGGTAGTAGAGGTCCTCACGAAACGTGCCGCACTGGGTTTCGGGCGCGCTGCTCATCTGCAGGGTTGGAGCCAAGCCGCTCATTGCATACCCTGCTGCGCATGGACGCGAGGAGGCATCGTCAGCTCAGCAAGTACTTGAGCTGGGTGCTGCGTCATCGCCCGGATGCGCTCGGGCTCGAGCTCGCACCTGGAGGCTGGCTGTGGTGCAAAGAGCTACGCCACGCCAGCGCTCGCGAGGGCTTCGAGTTTTCCGGCGCAGAACTGGTCCAAGTGGTGGTGGAAAGCGACAAGCAGCGCTTCGAACTCAGCGGCGATGGCAACCGGGTACGAGCTGTTCAAGGTCACTCCGTGGGCGTCGAGCTGGGCTACGAGCCCAAGGCGCCGCCGGAGCTGACCTTCCACGGCACCGGCGCAGACGTCGTCGTGCAGATCATGATCGAAGGACTGCGGCCGAGCCGGCGACAGCACGTGCACTTGAGCGGAGATCGACCCGCGGCGCAGCTCGTCGCCCGCCGCCGAAAGCGGCCCACCATCTTGGTGGTCCGCTCTGGCGACATGGCCCGAGACGGGCACGAACTATTTCGCGCACCGAACGGCGTTTGGCTCACGAAGCACGTGCCTCCTGAGTACCTGAGTCGGGACTGCGAGCCGCCAGCGCCCGAGTGATCGCGCGCTGGGTCGCAGCCCAGTCTTCAACCCAAACCGCCCAAGAGGGGACGGCCTTGCGTTGCGGCCCGAACAGGAGGCGGTGCTCGACCAGTCCTTCCAAGTGACGCAGCACGTCGGCTCGATCGTCCACGAAGTGGGTCAACCCGAGCTGACGGGCATGAATCGCCTTGTCGCGGCGCTCGCGACAGAAGCGCAAATGCTCCTGGGGCACGCCAGTCTGCGTGTGAAATCCGCTCTGGACCAGCCAGCGTCGCGAACGCGCTTGCACGCGGGGGCCGCACTTGGAGACGATCCAAACTCGGCCTTGGAACAAGCTCCAGAGTTGTGCGATTGCCGCGAATGCGCCTGGGCTAGCAGGCGTGGCCATGGCTTCGGCTTCCGAGCCGTTGAGAAACTGGGTGTCCGCCCCACTCTCACCCACCGGGCTGATGATCACCCGACCGATGTCGATGCCGAGAGCCGGGGCGCGTTGGGGGCGTCGCCTACCAGGGCGCTCTGCTTTGTGTTTCTTGCTCATTGTTCTGTCCTTTCAACGAGCAAGATAAGGATCCGATAATACAAGAAAACTTATATATTTCGATATGCTATAAGCAAATGATTATGATTGAACTCGACGCCGTCGATCTGGACCGCCTGCGCGCCTTCATCGTCTTCGCCGAGCACCGAAACTTCACCCATGCGGCGCGAGAACTCGCCCTCAGCCAGCCGGCGCTGTTCGCGCAAGTGAAGCGCCTCGCCGAAGACCTCGACGTCAGCCTGTATCGACGCAAAGGGCGGCGCCTCGAACTCACCCCGCAGGGCGTCGAGGTACAGCGCTTCGCTCGGGATTTGATTTCGAGTAGCGAAGCGTTCTTGGATCGCCTCCGCGGCTCCAAGAAGACGGAGCCGGTTCGCTTGGCAGCCGGAGAAGGATCCTACTTGTACTTGCTCGGGGGTTCGCTGCGCGAGCATCGCCGAAGCTCGGCTCACCCGTTGCAGCTACTGACCCGCGACGCACCTTCGACGGTTGCAGCGTTGCGCAGTGGCGACGCCGACGTGGGGGTCGCCGCCCTCAGCGAGTTGCCCGCGGACTTGCATAGTGAAGTCCTCGCAACCGTAGGCCAGGCGTTGGTCTTGCCGCGGAGTCATCCCTTGGCCAAGCGGCGCCGACTCTCCCTCGACGACCTGGAGGGCGCCTCGCTCATCGTCCCGCCCGTCGGGCGGCCGCACCGAACGGCCTTGTCTCGTGCACTGCTGGGCGCGGGCGTCAGCTGGCGAGTCGCGGTCGAAGTCAACGGCTGGGAGCTGATGGTGCATTTCGCCCAGCTGAAAATGGGCCTAGCGGTCGTCAACGACTTTGTGCGGGTGCCTCGGGGCTTGGTGGCGCGCCCGCTCTTGGGGCTGGCGCCGATCCCCTACCAATTGCTGACACGTCCGGATGAACAGCGCCCCGCCGTGGGCGAGCTGGCTGCCATGCTGCGGCGCTGCACAGCGGGGAAATCCGCGCGCTGAGCTGGATTGTGGGGGTGCGCGCCTGCTGCCAACCGAGGCGGTTTTCTCCAAAGTGACGTTGCGGAAGGTAGTGGTATTCTCGACGTACTCGCGCCATGGCTACGTTACGCGTCGGGGCGCTGCGCCCGTACTCTCGCCGAATTCGCTCCCGGGTCTTCGAGGCCCTGGAGACCCTAGGCGCGGAAGTGGCCGTGCTCGCGCCGGCCGGGACGCCCGATGGCAAGGCCCTGCGCGCAGTTCGACGGGCACGGTTCGACGTGCTGCTGATCCCGTTCAATGCCCATCGGGATTCGGCCGGCGACGGCGTCCACGGCCTGACTTTGATCGAGCGCCTACGCTCCGAGCCCGCCTACGCTCAGATTCCCATCATCTGCCCGATCTCGAACGTCGGCCTTGCGGCAGCGGACTTGGTGACCTCGCGGCAAGAAGGTGACGGGTTCAGTGGCGTACTTTTTCTCCGGGAGGACGACTTGAATTCGGCGCTGGCGGAAACGATCACGGCGTTTCTGCGCCAGCAGGGCATCCACAAACGCCTCGGTCGCTGAGCTCACGCGCGGCTCCAGGGCGTGGCGGCTCAGGATCACCCGTCACGCTCCGGTTGGCGTACACTGCAATCCGTGACTGACTCGGATCAACGCAATCGCAAGGCGATCTTGAGGCGGCGGGAACGCTTCGTCGCCACCGCATTGGCCGGGGCAGGCCTCGCGGTGGCCACGAATGGCTGCAATTCGAGCTGGAAAGTGTGCCGCGCCCTTCGCGGCGGATTGCCGAGTATCTCGGAAACCGTGGGCTGCGGCCGTGCCGGCCCGTGTCTCAGTATCGCCTACGTCGGGCCCGACTCGGGAGCGCCGCCCATGGGTGGCCCGAATGCCAGCGAAACGGACGACGCTGGCGACTCCGCTTCTCGTGACGCGGATGCGTCGGACACCGACGACGGTAGCTAGGGCCTTCGTCAACGCCACTCCCCCACTTCAGAAAATGTGCCCACCCCAATCGGGATGGGCACTGGGTCGGTCTCAGCGACCTGCGAGTTGCGCAACAGCTCACGACAACGCGCACAATTTGTTCCCACCCCCGTCGGGTGGGCACTTTGTCGGCTCAGCAATCAACGAGTTGCGCGCTAATGCGCGCAAGCCTCACTTCTTGAGGCCGCGAATGACTTTGACCAGCTCGTCCTGCAGTTTGTCTTTGCCTTTCAGGTCAGGGTTGGCGGGCATGATCAAGCTTTTGCCAACGGCCGCGCCGCCACCCAGGATGACCTTCTTGATATGCGCGTCGTCGACGGAGCCCTGCCAAGCGGGATCGGACAGGTCTTTCGGCTTGGGATTCAACGCCGCAGCACCCGGGCCATCGCCTTTGCCACCTTCGCCGTGACACACCACGCACTTCTGCTGGTAGTACTTCTTGGCATCAGCTGGAGAGTCGCCACCCCCAGCTGCGGCAGGGGTTACCGCCGGAGCCGCGCTGCCAGCGGCCTTGCCGGTCTCCTTCTTCTTGCTGCAGCCAACCGCGGTCATCAACGTGACCGCACCCATCACCAGCATCCACTTCGACTTCATCTTGGTCCTCCTTGCCCTAAGGGCGGCCACTCCCTACCACGGCCCGTCAACGGCAGGCCTAGTACCACGAGAGCCCAACTCAATAGACCTCGAGGTCGATTCGCGCGAATTTTGCGTGATTATCCTGCGACAAAACGCCGCATCTGCAGGAGTTTCATGCCTGCTGAACGACCGTTTTGGGTACCTTCGGAGCCAAGATTCAGCTCTTGAGGTGTGTGATGTCCAAGAATGAAACCAAGCCCGACAATCGACGTGAGTTCCTGGTTGGTTCGCTGGCCGTAGGTGCAGCGGCGGTCCTGACCGGGTGCGAGAACAAGGGACAGACCCCGGCACCGGGTGGCAGCGGAAAGCCGTCGGGCAGTGCGGCGGGCACGAAGACTGCTGGCCACGCGTCTGCGAGCCACGTGGCTCCAGGCAAGCTCGATGAATACTACGGCTTCTGGAGTGGCGGGCACTCGGGCGAGATCCGGGTTCTGGGCATTCCCTCGATGCGCGAACTCAAGCGCATCCCGGTCTTCAATCGCGATTCGGCCACCGGCTGGGGCGGTACGGACTACTCCAAGGAGCTCTTGGGCGGCACCGCCTCGGGCGATACGCACCACGTTCACCCGTCCTACAAAGATGGCACCTACGACGGCAAGTACATCTACGTGAACGACAAGGCGCATGCGCGCCTGGCGCGCGTGGACTGCGAGGCGATGGAGGTGGACAAGATCACCGACATCCCCAACGCTCAGGGTACTCACGGGATCTTCCCCCAGCGTCACGCTACGGGCCTGGTGCTCTGCAACGCCGAGTTCCGCCAGCCCCAAGCCAATGATGGCAAGGACATGGAGGACGCCAAGAAGTGGGGCGCCATGCACACCGCCATCGACGGCGAGACGATGGAAGTCAAGTGGCAGGTCATGGTCGAGGGCAACATGGACCTCTGTGCCACGGACTACAAGGGCACCTATTCCTTCGCTACTTCCTACAACCTGGAAGGCGCCATCGACGCCGAAGGCATGATGGCCAACGAGCGGGACTGCCTGTACGTCTTCAACATTCCCGCCATCGAGAAGGCCGTCGCCGAGGGCAAAGGCATCAAGATCGGAGATTCGGAAGCGCCCGTCATCGACGCCCGCGGCGACAACGGACCCTACGTGCAGCGCATTCCCGTGCCCAAGAGCCCCCACGGCGTGAACATCGACCCCAAGGGCAAGTATGCGGTGGTGTCCGGCAAGCTGTCCCCGACGGTGAGCGTTGTGGACATCGACAAGTTGGCTGATGTCTTCGGCGGCAAGGTCAAGCCCCGCGACGCGGTCGTCGCCGAGCCCGAAGTGGGCCTTGGCCCCTTGCACACCGCTTTCGACAACAAGGGCAACGCCTACACCTCGATCTTCCTCGACTCGGTCGTGACCAAATGGAACATCGACAAGGCGATCAAGGCCTTCACCGCCAAGGGTGAGAAGCCCGACCCCATCATTCAGAAGCTCGATGTGCACTATCAAATTGGCCACATCAACGCGAGCATGAGCGAGACGAAGGAGGCCGACGGCAAGTGGCTGGTCGCGCTGTGCAAGTTCTCCAAGGATCGCTTCCTGAACGTTGGCCCAATGCATGCCGAGAACGACCAGCTGATCGACATCTCCGGCGAGAAGATGGTGCTGGTCCACGACGGCCCGACCTATCCCGAGCCCCACGACGCGGTCATCGTCAAGAAGGACCTGTTTCACCCCAAGAAGATGCAGAAGCGCACTCTGGCGCGCTTCGACCTCTACAAGAAGTGGGCCGAGGAAGACGGCGTTGATCTGATGAAGGACAACAAGGTCGTACGCAAAGGCAAGAACGTCCGCGTGTACATGACCAGCCTGGCGCCGAACTTCGGGATGAAGGAGTTCAAGGTCAAGAAGGGTGACACGGTCCAGATCGTCATCACCAACCAGGACAAGGTCGAGGACCTCTGCCACGGAGTCTGCGTCGGCAAGCACGACGTGAACTTCTTGGTGAACCCGCAGGATACCCAGAGCCACTCCTTCGTCGCGGACAAGGCCGGTGTCTACTGGTTCTACTGCCCTTGGTTCTGCCACGCGCTGCACTTGGAGATGCGCGGACGCATGATCGTCGAAGCGTGAGGCAGAGCGATGGCCGTGGCTCGTCGCCAACGACGAGCCACGCGCCGCTTTTTTGGAGGGGGCGACTCCCAAGGAGTGCCACCAAGTGAAGCTGTTGTTCCGCGCCCAAGTGTCGCTGTTGATTTTCATCACGCTGTGCGTGATGTCCGTCGCGGCGCTGGCAGCGAAGGAGCCCCCCAAGAAGCTCGATTGCACCAAGCTGCCGTGCAAGGCGGCACTGCCCGGCGCCACCAAGTTCGAGGACGTCCCGGACGCGCCCTACAAACTTGGCAAGAACGACGCCGGGGAAACCGTGGGTTGGGTCGTGATGTCTACCGACGTGGTCGACATCAAGGCGTACTCCAGCAAACCCATGGTCACCCTCGTTGGCCTGACGCCTGAAGGTGTGATTGCGGGCGCTCGGGTCGTGCACCACAGCGAGCCCATCATTCTGATCGGGATCCCTGAAAAGAAGTTGCATGACTTCGTCGCCAACTATGTGGGCATGAAGGCGACTCAGCGCGTCACCGTCGGAGCCACCAAGGAAAAGGACGTCATCAGCGTCGACATCGTCTCCGGCGCCACCGTGACGGTGCTGGCGCAGAACCAAACGATCATGGACTCCGCCCGCGCCCTCGGCGGTGCCGTAGGAGTCATAGAACTGCAACCCCTGGTGCCGGGTCATTTCGTGCAGGAAGCGCGCCCTTGGACCTGGCAGGAGATGATCGACAAGGAGGTCTTCGGGCGGCTGACCCTGAGCGAGGCCGACATGGGCCTGGTCGGCAGCACGGAAACCTTCATCGACCTGTACTTCACCATCGGTGACGCACCTCAGATCGGCAAAGCGCTGCTGGGCGAACGCGAGTACGCCTACCAGATGAAGCAGCTGAAACCCGGCGAACACATCTTGCTCGTCTTCGGCAACGGCTCCAACTCCTTCAAGGGGTCCGGCTTCGTCCGCGGCGGCATCTTCGACCGCGTTCGCCTCGAACAGGGCATGCGCTCGGTGATGTTCACAGACAGCGTGTACACGAACTTGTCTGGTGCCCAAGCTGCCGGTGCGCCGAGCTTCAAAGAGTCCGCAGCGTTTCGTGTGAAAGGCGGCAAGCTGGATCCGGGGCAGGAGTACTCCCTCATCTTCCTGGGTAGTCGCTACAACCGACGCGGCGCCTTCTCCCGTGACTTCCAGGAGATCAAGTCCAACCATCGCTTGCCCAAGAGCGTCTACGTGCTGGACGGGCCCGATCCGGAATCCCTGATTTGGCGCAATGCCTGGAGGCGTGCCCGGGGCCAGGCGGGCATCCTTGGGGCCGCGCTATTCCTCATCGTGCTCGTCTTTGCGACCCGACGCTGGAGCACAGCGCGCATGAAACGGCTGGAGACGATGCACATGGTCTCCATGGTGGTCGCCCTCCTCGGCTTTGGACTCTGGCTGCGGGTACAGCCTTCCGTGACCCAGGTGCTGACCTTCGTGGATTCCATCGTGGGTGAGTGGCGGTTGGGGTTGTTCCTTTCCGAACCCTTGCTGTTCGTGTTTTGGATCTTCATTGCCTTCGTGACAATCGTGTGGGGCCGCGGTGTGTTCTGCGGTTGGGCTTGCCCCTATGGCGCCCTCAACGAGCTGTTGTTCAAGATCGGTCGCAAGCTGAAGCTGCCCGAGTACGAACTGCCCGACAGCGTTCACAAGCCCTTGCGCTGGTTACGCTACGTGATCCTGGTCGCCCTGATCGGCATCTTCCTGAAGTCGCCCCAGCTGGGTGAGCAACTCGCCGAGGTAGAGCCCTTCAAGTCCACCTTCTACGTCAAGCCTTGGGCCCGACCGATTGGCTTGTTCGCCTACTGGTTGGCACTGCTTGGCATATCGGTGGTGATGTATCGCCCCTTCTGCCGGTACCTATGCCCACTGGGTGCGGCCTTGGCTCTGCCCGGCAGCTTCCGACTCTCCGGCCCCCACCGTCGCGCATTCTGCTCGAAATGCACCATCTGCACTCGAGGCTGCGAGCCGCGGGCGATTCGCGATAACGGCACGATTGACCCGAGAGAGTGCCTGTCCTGCATGGAGTGCGAGGCGAACTACCGAGACGAAAAGGTCTGTCCGCCCTTGATTGCGATTGAGCGGTTGACGCGACGCACCGGCAAGGAAAGCTCACTGCCCAGGCAGGAAGAGAAGCTGAAGACTCTCGTGCGTGATTCCAGGAAAGTGTAGGCGGGTGGTGGCGTGCGGGCGAGCATAGGCGTCGTAGCGGCGCTGCTGTATTTGACGCCGGCCAGTTCCATCGCGCGCACGCTGCAGGTGCAACCCGGGCAGAGCGTACAAGCGGCTCTGGACCGCGCCCAGGATGGAGACGACGTGCTGCTGGCTCCGGGCGTGCACCGCGGCAACGTGGTCGTCCGGCGGCGGGTCAAACTTCACGGCCCGGGCGCAACTCTGGACGGCGGCGGAAAAGGAACCGTGGTGCGGGTGGAGGGCGCCTTCGCGCAGGTGCAGGATTTGTCCCTGCGCGGCAGTGGCAAGGACCTGGGCGCACCCGACGCCTGCGCCTATGTGGCGAAGAGGGCAACCGGCGCCATCTTGCGCCGTTTGGAGATCAGCTGCCCCGGGTTCGGGATTTGGGTGCACGCCACCCTCGGCGCGAAGATCCTAGACAGCAAGATCACTGGCTCCATGGAGGGCAACCGCCCGGAACGAGGCAACGCCATTCAACTCTTCGATGGCTCGAAGCTCTTGGTGCGCGGCAATCAGGTGTTCGGAGGGCGGGATGGCATCTATCTGTCCGCGACCGACGACAGCACCATCGAGAACAATCGCGTGGAAAAGACCCGCTACGGCGTGCACTACATGTACTCCCACCGCAACACGGTTCGCGGCAACCACGCGGCGAACAACCAAGCCGGCTTCGCTCTGATGCAGAGCCGAAACATCGTGGCCCTGAACAACACCGCCACGGGCAACATCGAGTCAGGCTTCTTCCTGCGCGACGTGGAGGATTGCACGGTCAAGGACAACCGCTCCACGAACAACGGAGTGGGCCTGTTCTTCTACGGCAGCACCACCAATCACCTGGAACACAACCTGTTCCGGCACAACGACATGGGCGTGAAGATTTGGGGTGGCAGCGTTCGCAACGAGGTGACCCGCAACGCCTTCATCGGCAATCGCAACCAAGTCGTCTACGTGTCCAGCGAGGACTTGGTATTCGGTCAGGACGGTCCCGGCAATTTCTGGGGCGACTACACGGGCTGGGATCAGAATGGGGACGGCTTCGGCGACCGCCCCTATCGAGTGGACAGCTTCACGACCAACCTCGTGCACCGATTTCCGAGTGCTGTCTTGCTGATCCGCAGCCCCGCGCTGGAGCTGCTGTCTCATCTAGAGCAACGCCTCCCCTTGCTACGCGTGCCCACCGTGGTGGATAAACGCCCGCTGACTTCCACGGATCTGTAGATGAAGTCCCTCCGCCTCGAAAAGATCTCCGTGCGCTTCGGCGGAGTCGTCGCGCTCAGCGAGGTGAGCGTGGGCGTGCGCGAGGGTGAAATCGTCATGCTGGTCGGCCCCAACGGTGCCGGCAAGTCCACCTTGATCCGGGTGCTGCTTGGGCTGGTGCGCCCCGACGCCGGTAAGCTGGTCGTGGACGACAAGGACCGCGTCGTCGACAACGCTTTCAAGACCCACCTGGGCTACCTGCCAGAGGCGGTGGCGTTCGCGGAGAACCTCAGCGGCCGCCAAGTCCTGTCCTTCTTCGCTTCGGCGCGTGGCGTCTCGAAGAAGCGCGTGGATCAGGTACTCGAGCGCGTGGGTTTGACTCAAGCCGCACGACGCGCCGTGCGCGGCTACTCCCGCGGCATGCGCCAACGCCTTGGACTGGGCCTGAGCATTCTCGCAGATCCAAAGCTACTCATCTTGGACGAGCCCACGGGCGGGCTGGATCAGGAAGGGCTGGCAGTGCTCTGGTCGATTCTGAGTGAGTGGAGAGAAGCCGGCCGCCTGGTACTTCTTGCCAGCCACGAACTCACCCTGATGGAGCGTCGGATTGACCGGATGTGCGTGCTGCAACACGGCAAAGCCATCGCCGACGACATACCGACCAAGATCCGAGAAAACGCCTCCCTGGCCGTGGACGTGCACTTGTCAGTGAGCAACGGCGCCCATGAACGCGTGCAGTCCCAGTTCAGCGATCCCAATTTGGGTATCTCCGTCAGTGAATCCGACGGTGAGCTCGTGGTGTCCGTGCCGCCGAGCGAGTTGAAGTCGGTGCTGGCGATCGCCAGCGCGGACGAGGGCGTTGGCTCGATGCGGGTGGTCGAACCTGGTCTCGACGACGTTTACGAGCACCTGCTGTCGGGGGGTGACTGAAGTGCTCCGGGTAGGTCGTGCTCTCGTGCTACACGAACTGTTGGAACGCACCCGGGACCGCTGGGTCCTGGTGATCAGCCTCGTGTTTGCCTCCCTCGCATCCGCGGTCAGCTTGTACTCGAGAAGCGCCGACGCTGCTGCGGCCCATCTAGCGGGCCCGAGCCTGGTCACCTTGGTGAGCCTGGTCGTGCCCCTAGTGGCTCTCGTGCTCGGCCATGACGCGGTGGTTGGCGAACGCGAGCGCAACACCTTGGGGCTGCTGCTTTCACTGCCCGTGGGCAAGCTGGAGGTCGTGCTGGCGAAGTTCGTGGGGCGTGCGCTGGCGCTGAGCGTCGCGGTCGGCCTCGGGCTCGGCGCCGCCTTGGCCATTGCGCCATCCGCGGAGCGACCCGTCCTGGCAGCCTTGGTCCTGCCAACCCTCAAGCTCGGAATCGCATTCCTGTCTATGGGCGTGCTGATTTCCGCCCTGGCCAAGCGGCAGATCACGGCGGCCAGCATGGCGGTGACGCTCTGGTTTCTATTCGTCTTCTTCTACGACCTCGGCCTATTGGGGCTGCTGGTGGTCAGCGACGGCGCCGTCACTCAGCAGACCATTGCCGGCCTCGTGAGCGCCAACCCCGCGGGCCTGTATCGCGTCGAGATGATGAGCATTTTCGCCGGGCCGGATGCCTTGGAGAACCTGGGCTTGGCCGTGCCACTGCCATCACGAGCCCTGAGCGCGGGGATCTGGGCAGCGTGGATCGTCATTCCCCCCGTGCTCAGCGGCTTCTTGTTGCGCTATGAAAAGGCGAAGCGATGAAGCGGCTACAAGGCTTGGCAGTTGGATGCCTGACTCTGATAGCCCTGGCGCCCGCGCTCGCCTGCGATGACAAGGGCAAGTCTGAAGCCGCCAAGGCTTCCGCCTCCGCCGCTCCCATTGGCATGGCCGAGTGCGCCGCCTGCAACATGGTGGTGCATGAGCAACCTGCGCCGCGTGGTCAGGTGGTGCATCGGGACGGGACCCGGGAGCACCTCTGCTCCATTGGGGACATGGTGCAGTACCTTCAAGCCCCTTCACCTCATGGCAGCGCGACTTCGATATTCGTGGAGGCCCTGGAAGCTGACTTCGATCCGGCCAAGTCTGATACCAAGCCGAGGCCTTGGATCCCCGCCGAAAGCGCGAGCTATGTCGGCGGCGTGAAGCGAGAGCGCATCATGGGCCCCGCGGTACTGTCCTACAAGGAGCGGGGCCAGGCAGAAGCGGCCGCCAAGAAGCACGGCGGCAAGCTCGCCAACTGGCAAGAGCTATCCAAGTACGTGCTCGAGAAGAAGTGAGGAGCAGGCCATGACGACCATTCGAGGGATAATGACGAAGGACGTCGTGACAGTGCAGCCCAGCACGCCCTTGCGGGAAGCGGTGCAGCTGCTTATCGATCGAGGGATTACTGGCCTGCCCGTCGTCGACGAAAGCGGACGGATACAAGGCGTGCTCTCGGAAAAGGACCTGCTGAAGGCCTTCTATGAAGACGCGAAGACCGTCGATGCCCTGATGACCAAGGACCCGGAGACGGTCAGCGTCGAGGACGAACTCGTGGAGGTCTTCGACATCCTAATGACCAACAACTTCCGCCGCATTCTGGTGCATGAAAAGGGCAAGCTCGTAGGCTTGGTCAGTCGCGCGGATCTGATGCCCGTGGTTCTGGAAGCGCTTCTGGAGCGCGTGGGATAGTTCCCCCTTGCCCCTTGCGCTGGTCCCAATCAGTACACAAGAAAGCGACATGCCCCGAAGCGTTCTTTCCGAAACTGAGATCCACCCCGCTATTGCACAGCGAGTGGCTGACTACCATCGCGAGATTGTTGCGGAGGTCCAGCAGGCGACCCGCGACAACGACGTCGTCGTGGTTGGTATGAAGCAGAACCCGTATCCCAAGAAGGCACGCGCTGCGCTGCGAGACGCAGGGGTGGAGTTCAAGTACCTCGAATACGGAAGCTACCTTGGACAATGGCGGCGCCGAAGTGCCCTGAAGATGTGGACCGGATGGCCGACCTTCCCGATGATTTTCGTGAAGGGCACTTTTGTCGGCGGGGCTGCGGAGATCATGAAGCTCATCGAGAGCGGCGACCTGAAGCAGCTCTTGGAGTGATGGCGCTGTACTTCGCTTTCGGAGCGAACATGCATCCGGCCACCCTGCGGCGGCGCGGCATCGAGGTGGCCGCCTCCTGGCCGGGCAGGCTACGGGGCTATCGCCTGGTCTTCGACAATCCAGCGATACCCCTATTGGAGCCCGCCTTTGCCAGCGTTTCCTGCGCCGAGGGCGACGACGTATGGGGCGTCGTCTTCGAATTGAGCGACCATGCGCTCAACAGCCTAGGCCGCTTCGAAGGGCACCACTATCGCGAGGTCGGGGTGGAGGTAGAGTTCGACGGCGGCAAGCGGACCGCCCGTACCTTCGTCACCAATGGTGCCGGCAAGGAGTCGTTGCCATCGCGCCGCTACCTCGGGGTGCTGGTGGATGCCGCGCAGCTGCATGGGCTTCCGGACCCATGGGTCGCGCGGCTCAAGGCTCATCCCTCCTTGTACTTGCCCGGCCTTCACGAAGCCTGGGCGCTTTGCTTTCGCCAGCTGGATCGAATCCGTCGCCGGTTCGTGCGCCCTGCTACGCGCGAGTGACGGGTTCACGGCTTTGAGCGCCGTGATCGGGCATCGCCTCGGACACGACAAGCTGTTACTGTCGACGCAGAGGGTGTCCCGGGTCGCAACGCATGCGTAGCCGGTGAGGCCTGGCTTTCATTGTTCGAGGTGAAAATGTCCCAGGCAAAGCAAGACGTGGTCGTACTGTTCGCCTACAGCTCGCTGCTGCGGGGTGAGCGGGACCACGACTTGATGCATCGCGCCACGTTGCTGCAAAAAACCACGACGCAGCCGGGGTTTCGCTTGGTGGATCTGGGGCCTTACGGCGCCATGATCACCGGAGGGGACAAGGAAGTCGTCGGCGAGCTGTGGGAGGTGGACCGCGAAACACTGCGCGCCATTGACGTTCGCAAGGAAGTCCCAGTGCTTTTCGAGCGCACGCAGATCACAACCCACGATGGCACCGAAGCGGAGGCCTTCGTGATGCCCTGGGACCGGGTCGTTGGCAGGAAACGCCTCGCGGTCGGCGACTGGAAGCAGCGATTTGCCCCGAAACCGCTGCGTCGGCCCCGGCCCAAGTGGCGCTAGTCGTTCTGCTCAGCGCAACGACCCATCGCGATCATTCTTATGGAAGCAACGAGGCGCTGGCCTGGGCTGCCGCCCCGGTATCTGGGCGCGCGGCACGTGATTTCCGGGCCCTAGTGCCTCCGGACGCCTCGTTCGGTGTCTACTCGGAAAATGCCCTCAAGGGTCGTCGCCAGCGTCCGGTCAGAGAACTGAGTCAGTTGGATCTTCGACAAGGGCAAACGCAGACGAAAGCTGCGCGCGCAAAGCCATCGGCCTAAGGGCGCCTCGCGCCTAAGGCTTGGAGGGCCGCCGAGACCATCGGGACCCCTTCGGGCTCACTCCATCCGACCAGGAGGTCCCGCCGTGAGCCTAAAGCTGCCGAGACTTTCACGTTGCTGCAGCAAACTGCTCTTGCCAGCCCTGTGTCTGTCGCTGCTGGTTGGCTGTGGGGATGAGCAACCCAAGCCAGCCGCGACCATGACGGCATACGACGAAGAGACGGCCGTGGATAGCGATGGCGCGACCTTCCGCGCCCACGAAATCGTAGTCAAGAAAGCTACCAGCAGCAGCGATGCGGCATTTCACAGTGCGCTGGCGCAGATCAATGCCGAGGAGCTACCCGAGCAGAGCTTGCTGCGCCAACTTGGCTACATCCGGCTGCGACTACCTGCGCATCTGACACCAGCTGCTGCCTCTGCCGCCCTGCTCAAAGCGGGGGTCGTGGAAAGCGCCGAGCCGAATTACGTGTTGAAGCTTTCGGCCAGCACCAACGACCCACGGCTCAGTGAACTTTGGGGCCTCGCCGCCACGTCTACACAAGCTGCCTGGACCCACGGCACCGGAAACCTGCAGACCCGGGTGGCGATTCTGGACAGCGGTGTGGACCTGGAGCACCCCGACCTCCAAGCCAACCTATGGCGCAACGAAAGCGAACTCGCCGACAATGGGCTCGACGACGACGGCAACGGGCTGGTCGATGATACTCGTGGCTGGGATTTCGCCAATCGTGACGCGGACCCGACCGATGACCACGGCCACGGCACGCACGTAGCGGGGACCGTAGGCGCGAAGGGCAACAACGGGCTGGGCGTCGTTGGGGTCAACTGGAAGGTTTCCATCGTGCCAGTGAAGGTATGCGGCACCTCCTCATGCTTGACGACCCACTTGGCCGAAGGCCTGCTCTACGCCGCCAAACTCGGCGTCAAGAGCGCCAACGCGAGCCTGGGAGGCTATCACCCGGCCCTCAGCTACGAGCTGGCTGCAATCCGAGCTCTCGACGCCGCGGGCGGAGTATTGGTCGCGGCAGCTGGCAATGATTCATCCAACAACGATGCAACTCCCCACTACCCGTCGTCCTACGACGAACCAAACGTCATTGCGGTAGCAGCTTCGGAGCCCACAGATCATCTCGCCAGCTTCAGCAACTATGGCGCTCAGAGCGTGCACGTCGCCGCGCCCGGCAGCGGGATCCTGAGCACCTCCCCGGGCGGCGGCTACGTGGAAGCCAGCGGCACCTCGATGGCGGCGCCTCACGTGACCGGTGCTGTAGCACTGTTTGCCTCCCTGCATCCCAATGACGCTCCCTCCGCCATCAAGACCCGGATCATTCAAACAGCCGATCTAGTCCCGGCTTTCAAGGGCAAGGTGGCCGCAGGGGGGCGTCTGAACGTCGAGCGGCTGCTCACGGGCGAAACGAACTGCGTCGGCGAGGCGTGCAATTGCGGAGGCGGTGCTTCCAGCTGCAGCCCCCAGATGTCCTGCAGTGATAGTCCCTGCGATCCCCTGGCCACCTGCACCGATGGCGCCGAAGGCGTCGAATGCAGCTGCCCCACGGGTTACGACGGCGACGGCTATAGCTGCGCGGATATTGACGAATGCGCGGACGGCAGTGCCGACTGCGACGGAAACGCGACCTGCGAAAACAATGCCGGCGCCTTCAGCTGCAGCTGCAACTACGGATTCGATGGCGATGGAAAGACCTGCCTCGATGTTGACGAATGCGCACTTTCTCTCGACGCCTGCTTTCCTGGCAGCGAATGCAAGAACAAGAACGGCGGCTATGACTGTGAGTGCGCTGGCACTGGCCTCGACGGCTGCAAGAACGTTGGAGACGAATGCAAGCCAACTCTCAACGCCTGCGACGTCAACGCGACCTGCAAGAGCGTCTCAGGCAGCTACTTCTGCAACTGCAACCCGGGATTCGTCGGCGACGGCTTCTTTTGCAATGACGTCGACGAATGCATGCCGAGTCTGAACGACTGCGACGCCAACGCGATCTGCACGAACACGGTGGGCAGCCGCATCTGCGAGTGCAAGCCGGGCTACGCCGGAGACGGCAAGACCTGCACGGATGTGGACGAATGCGCGATGGGCACGGACAGCTGTAGCGATAACGCCACTTGCAAGAACACCGTGGGCAGCTACGACTGCAACTGCACCGCCGGCTACGAGGGCGACGGCAAGACCTGCACCGACATCGACGAATGTGCCATCGGCGCCTACAGCTGCGGTCCGATCTCCCACTGCGTCAACACTCCGGGAAGTTACAGCTGCGCTTGCAACGAGGGCTACACCGGGGACGGCATCACTTGTACCGATGTCGACGAATGCGCGCTTGGAACCGACACGTGTGACCCCAACGCGACCTGCACCAACACCATCGGCGGCTACGGCTGCGACTGCAACCTGGGCTATGTCGGCAGTGGCGAGCACTGCACTGACTACGACGAATGCGCCAACGGCGCGTACACTTGTGATCCCAACGCCAGCTGCGTGAATACGCCGGGGAGCTACGGTTGCGCCTGCAACGAGGGCTACCAAGGCGATGGCAAGACCTGCACCGACATCGATGAGTGCGCCCTAGGCTCCTACACCTGTGATCCGAACGCGCAGTGCCAAAACACCCCCGGCAGCTACGACTGTCTGTGCAACTCCGGCTACAAAGGGAACGGCAAGACCTGCACTGACACCGACGAATGCGCCGCGGGCACCCATGACTGCTCTGTGAACGCAGACTGCACCAACACCGTTGGTGGATTCACCTGCGAGTGCCACTCAGGCTGGGAGGGCGACGGCAAGACTTGAACGGACATCGACGAATGCAAGAAGGACGGCCCCAATGACTGCGGCATGAACTCCAACTGCGAAAACACACCAGGCGCTTATCACTGCAGTTGCAAGGACGGCTTTGAGGGCGACGGCAAGGAGTGCCAGGACGCGGATGAATGCACGACCGGCAAGCATACCTGCAACGTGCACGCGAACTGCACCAACACTCATGGCGGCTACACCTGTGCCTGCAAGGTCGGCTACCGCGGCGACGGTGAGATGTGCACCGAGATCAACGAATGCGAGGAAGGCACACACGGCTGCGACGAAAACGCCTTCTGCACCGACGAGTCCGGCGGATTCAGTTGCACCTGCAAGCCTGGCTATCAGGGCGATGGCACCACCTGCACCGACGTCGACGAGTGCAAAGACGGCAGCAACGACTGCGCGCAAAATGCCATCTGCAAAAACACCCTGGGAAGCTTCGAGTGCAGCTGCCCCTCGGGCACCGAAGGTGATGGAAAATCCTGCACCGATATCGACGAGTGCGCGCAGGGCAGCGACGACTGCGATGTCAACGCTAGCTGCACGAACCTGGTTGGCGGGTTCAGCTGCTCCTGCAACCCCGGCTTCACGGGCAACGGCAAGACCTGCACGGATATCGACGAATGCGCGCTGAGCCTCGACAACTGCGCACCCCTGGCCGTTTGCAGCAACACTCCCGGCAGTTTCGAGTGCAGCTGCCCATCCGGGTATAGCGGCGACGGCACTACTTGCACAGAGGTGGACGAGTGCGCGCTCAATCTCGACAACTGCACCGAGAACGCAACGTGCACCAACACGCCCGGTTCATTCACATGCACTTGCAACGCAGGCTTCACGGGCAACGGCGTGGTGTGCAGTAGTGACACCCAATGCACGCCGACATCCTGCGATCCGAACGCAACGTGCACGAACACGGCCACGAGCTTCACTTGTGCGTGCAACCCTGGGTTCAATGGAGACGGGTTCATCTGCACGGATGTCGACGAATGCGGCCAGAACTTGGACAACTGCGACGTCAATGCCACCTGCACCAACACGCCGGGCTCCTTCAGCTGCGCCTGCGACCCGGGCTACGACGGCAACGGTGTCAGTTGCGACCAAGACGAATGCGCCCTGAACATCGACAATTGCAGCGACAACGCGACCTGCACCAACACGCCGGGTTCCTTCAGTTGCGCCTGCAACCCGGGCTACGAAGGCAATGGCGTCAGCTGCTCCGACACGGACGAATGCGCGGCGAACACCGACGACTGTTCCCCCAACGCAACCTGTACCAACACCGTTGGCAGCTACTATTGCGCTTGTAACGCGGACTATTCGGGTGACGGTCGCACCTGCTTGCTGCCTCCAACCGCGGTAGTGGCGATCGACACCAGCGGCGATCACACTTGCGCCCTGCTCGATACGGGCGGCGTGCGCTGCTGGGGGCGCAACAACTTCGGCCAACTCGGCTACGGGCACGCGGACGATATCGGCGATAACGAGAGCGCAGATTCGATGGGCATCGCGAACACTGGAGGCGCAGTGTCTCAGCTCGCAGTGGGCGCGGCTCATACCTGCGTGCTGCTGCAGAGCGGGCAGGTGCGCTGCTGGGGGCGCAACGGTCACGGTCAGCTGGGCATGGGTCACAAGGACGACATCGGCGACGACGAGACGCCGAGTGGCTATGTCGACATCGGTGGCAGCGTCCTGCAACTTGCCGCGGGCGGCGAACACACCTGCGCGCTGCTCGGCGGAGGCAAAGTGCGTTGCTGGGGCCTCGGGGTGGATGGCCAACTCGGCTACGCGAACACCAATGATATTGGCGACGACGAGACACCCAAGAGCGCTGGAGACGTGAACGTCGGCGGCGTCGCCGTCGAGATCGCCGCCGGCCGGGATCACACCTGCGCACGCCTCAATACGGGCGCCGTGCGCTGTTGGGGCCGCGGGATGTGGGCGCCCCTGGGCTACGCGCACCTGGACAACATCGGCGACGACGAGCATCCGGCCAGTGCCGGAGACGTGCAGCTCGGCGCTGCGGCCGCGGAAATTGCTACGGGCTGGTTCCATACCTGCGCGCGACTGAATACCGGCGCGGTGCGCTGCTGGGGCTACGGCGCAGTCGGCCAACTCGGCTACGCAAGCCAGGAAGACCTCGGCGACAACGAGCACCCCCAAAGCGCCGGCGACATCCAGCTCGGCGCTTCGGCGGCGCAAATCACGGCGGGCCTGTTCCACACCTGCGCGCGGCTGAATACCGGCGCTGTGCGCTGCTGGGGCTACGGCGACTCGGGGCGACTCGGCTACGCCAACACAGACAACATCGGTGATGACGAGCACCCCGCAAGCGCCGGCGACGTGCAGCTCGGACAGTCGGCCAGTCACGTAGCCGCGGGTTCGACTCACACCTGCGCACTGCTCTCGAACGGCTCCGTGTTGTGTTGGGGCAACGCCGAGTTCGGCCAGCTCGGGGCGGGCAACACCACCGACATCGGGGACGACGAGACCCCAATCGGAGGCACACCGCTCTCTGTATCCGGATTGGACGAATGCGCCCTCGGAATGGCCGGCTGTGACTTGAACGCCACCTGCACGGATCTCCCGAATGGTTACATCTGCGAGTGCATGCCGGGCTATCAAGGCAGCGGGCACACCTGCACCGACGTCGACGAATGCACTCAGGGTACAGACAGCTGCCACCAAGAGGCGGACTGTCTCAATACCGCCGGCAGCTACAGCTGCAGTTGCCGGGCAGGTTTTGGCGGCGACGGCATCAGCTGCGCGGACGTCGACGAGTGTGCTGCTCAATCCGACGATTGCAGCGCCAACGCCACTTGCCTCAACGGCTATGGCGACTACGCCTGCGGCTGCAATGTTGGCTACACGGGCAACGGACAGGTCTGCACGCCCATGAGCAGCTATGTGGTCGAGGTCAAAGCGGGTGGGCAGCACAGCTGCGCTCGACTCAACTCTGGTGCCGTGCGTTGCTGGGGCATGGGTGGCCACGGCCAACTCGGCTACGCCAACAGCTTGAATATCGGCGACAACGAGGCTCCATTCACGGCGGGCAGCGTCAACCTCGGCGCGGCCGCCGTGGCGCTGACCACAGGCGAGCACCACAGCTGCGCGCTGCTGGCCAGTGGCTCCGTGCGCTGTTGGGGAGCGGCAGGGTTTGGCCAACTCGGCTATGCCGCCACCAACAACATCGGGGACAACGAGCACCCAGCCAGCGCAGGCGACGTGACTGTGGGCGGCACGGTGATCGAGATCGACGCTGGCCAGAACCACACCTGTGCGCTGCTCGGCTCCGGAATGGTCCGCTGTTGGGGACTCGGTGAAGGCGGTCGGCTGGGCTACGCCAATACCCAGAACGTCGGCGACAACGAAACTCCAGCGTCCTACGGAAGTTTGAACCTCGGCGGCGCAGCCGCTCAGGTCAGTGCTGGTCGCTTCCACACTTGTGCACTCATGGCCGATGGCAACGTGCGCTGCTGGGGGATCGGGTTGTATGGCCAACTCGGCTACGGCAACAAGCAGAACATCGGCGACAACGAACACCCCGCAGCCGCGGGCAACGTCCAGCTCGGCGGTGCAGCCGCCAAGGTCGCCGCTGGCGGCCACCACACCTGTGCATTGATGGTCGATGGCAGTGTGCGTTGCTGGGGGCTCGGTCTGTACGGCGCGCTGGGCACTGGCAACACGGTTGCCCTGGGCGACGATGAGACGCCCGTGTCCGCCGCGCCCATCGGCCTCGGTGGCCTCGCGGTCGACATCACCGCGGGTGGCGAACACAGTTGCGCCAGACTGAGCAGTGGTGAGGTTCGCTGCTGGGGCGCGCCGGCCGCGGCTCTTGGCTACGGGACCAACGTGCACATCGGCGACGACGAGTCCCCGGCATCGGTGGACGGCGTCGCGCTCGGCGGCTTCCCGCTAGAGCTTTCAGCTGGCGCAAATCACACCTGCGCCCCGATGTCGGACCGCGTGTACTGCTGGGGCAACGGCGACTCGGGCAAGCTGGGCTACGGCAACCTGCTGACCATCGGCGACAACGAGCAGCCGACTTCGCAGGGCAGCGTCAACGTACTCGGAAACTGAGTGCCGTTTCGCTCGGCCTCGAAGTCCGCTGACCGGTTCTATCTTCCATTGTTTTTTTTGGGGGGGGTCGCGACCCTCGGCGGCATTGGGACACTACTCTCGCCCTGCCCCACGCGGGGCACTGGCAACGTCGTGGTTGAAGGGATATACCGGCCAGCATGGAGCGGCGGGCCAACACGAGTGCCGACACGCGGCGTGGCGGGATCGCTGCGGTCGTCGCGACGGTACTGCACTTGGGGCTGCTGCTAGCGGTGCGCGGCGCTGGCGCGCCGGAAGCGCCCACGCCCGGCACCCCAACGCCAGACGACCACCATGTCTCTATCGAATTGATTCCCACCTGGCAGCCCCGCGCGGCAGCGAAGCTGCATCCGCATCGCAGCGCCGCGCCCGCTGCGCCCAGGCAACGCGAGGAGGCGGCTCAGCCCGGCAACGCCGTCGCGAGCACGCATCGGCGCACGGTCCAGAGCAGCAGCGCTCTGCCGTCGACTCCGAAGGGATCGGCCCCCGGGAGCATGGAACCCGAAGCATCGACTTCTGAGCTGGTGCGGCCCACCCGGCCTCCCGTCGACCTCGGTCTTGGTGGCAAGACGCGCTCGAGCCTGCTGCTCTCAACCCGCGGGCGAGACACCATGCGGCGGCCGCGCACGTCCGTGGGCATGCTTCGAGAGGGGCTCGCACAGCGGGACGCGCGCCGGGGGCTCGGACCAGCCGGAGCCGCTGCGAGTGCGGCCAGTCGAGCGGCATCGGCCCTGGGTCCGAAACGGGGGATCGCCGTCTTCGACGTGCGCACTGACGCGCGAGGGCTGGTCACCGGAGTGACTCTCGTCCGTTTCGGTTCCAACGCTGGCGCTTGGGGCAGAGTGGCGCGTCGAATGGCGGCGAGTCTGCGCGGTCGACGTTTTCCCCAGACGCGGAGCGGCCGGGGAACCTTGACGCGACTTCAAGTCGCGGTCGGGCAGGAGGCCAAGCCTGGGGCGGGTGCGGAGCGCACCAAGCGCGGCGCGGCCCTGGGGCAAGGTTCGCGCTCGGCACGGGACGTCGCGCGGGATGAATCCACCCGCGCGATCATGGACGGACCGACGCCATCGCCCACTCTCGGCACGAAGGTCGTCGGAGCGAGCTCAGCGCCGCGCGTGCGTGTATCCGTGCTGTCGACTCGCCAATTGGGCGGCTGAACCGTCAGTGGCAGGCTTCCGTGCCCGAGTCCGTGAAGCTGCTGCCTGCGACGGGAACGAACTTCCAGCTATAGCCCGCTGAATGAAGCTTGAGCTCGATGATGCCGTGGGTGGAGTAGTCCAAGAGCTTGCTCTGCGGGTGCGTCGGGTGGTCGGGCTTTCGCAACTTGGCGCCCCCCGTTCCCACGACCAATTGGCGAATTCCTTTAGCAGGATCGGGCTTGCCCATGGGGTCCAGCTTTGGGAAACGCTCGTAATGATGCGAGTGCCCAACGACGGCCAGATCGACGCCCGCGTCGTATAGCACCTGATACATCGGTCGCATCGAAGCGCTATCCGCAGCTTGGTCGGACGTGAACACCGGATGGTGCCAGACCGCGAGAGTGCACTTCTTCTTGTTCGCGGCGAGATCTTGCTTCAACCATGCAACCTGCGCGGAGGCCGCGTCGCAGAACGCCTGTCCAAGGTCTCCGCAGTTGCTGTTGAGGGCAACGATGTGCCAATCCCCAAGATCATAGGAGTAGTAGCCTTTGCCCTTTTGGCCCGCCCGGGAACCAAAGTAGTTGAAGTAGGGCTCAGCGTCCTTGGTGTTGTAGTCGTGGTTGCCCGCAGTCGGATAGGTGCGGGATTTGAATGCACCCCAGGAAATGTCGTAGCAAAGGCTGAAGTTCAGCTCCGTTCCATCCGGGTAGGCGTTGTCTCCGGAAGTGAACACCGGCGTGGTGCTCGGATACTGCTGAATCACGGCGGCAGTGTTCTGGTGACCATCGATGCCGAGTAGCGTGAGCGCACCGCAACTAGCAATGTCGCCGGCGCCGACCAACGTGACGCTGGCGGACGCGCCGCCGGTTCCCGCACCCGCTCCGCCACCAGTTCCCGCGCCGGCGCTGCCTCCCGTACCAGCGCCCGCCGCGCCGCCACTATTCGTGCCGCCGGCTCCGCCGCTCGGCGAGCCGGCACTGCCGCCCGTGGCGACGGTTCCACCCGCGCCCGCGGCTCCGGCTTTACCGCCACCGGAGCCTGCAATGCCCAGACCGCCGCTGCCGCCGCCCACTCCGGAATCTGCGGCCGGGGCGGTCTTCGCGTCTTCGTCGGAGCTGCACGCCATGAATGCCATGGCCGCGCCCAGACCCGTCACCGCCAAACCCCGGAACCACATCGCCGCGGAGTTTAGCATGGCACGCCAGGTGCCGAACGCGTGGGCTGGAGCGTGGGTCCGTGACTTGTGGCACTTTCACGGCCCTCCTGTTCGGCCGCGCATCGGCTGTTGCGGGGCAACTTCGCAGACTCAGGGCACGCGCCTTGCAAACTTGCCCGGCGCAGGGCAAGAACCCTTTGGACCACCGTGAAGCGCCTGCTGTTGTCTCTCTGTTTCGCTCTGCCCGTAGGCTGCGTCTTGCTCGTGGAAGACGTGGACACTTTTGGCAGCAAGTGCAGCATTCAAGGCGAGCAAACTGCTTGCGGGCAGTGCTTGGTGGCCAATTGCCAAGGACCCATCAACTTCTGTTGCGTCGACCCGAACTGCGACGCCACGCGCATCGACCAATGCGCTCTGGGCAACTGCACTGCTGTCAATCAGGCCAGCGTTTGGGAGAGTTGCGCGTTTTCCGCATGCAGCTCTCAGTGCGGGCTGACAGGTGTGGACGGCGGCTTGGACGGCTCTACGGACGGCGCAGCGGATGGCTCCAGCGACGCCGCGAGCGATGCTAAAGACAGTTCTTCGCCACCGGTGGTGACCAACTGCACGACCAATTTCAACTCGTGCTCCTGCACTGTCGGCGGCCCTTCAAACACCACGGTGTGCGACAAGACCGCTATCAACAACGGCTTCTGCTGCGCCGACGCAACCTGGCCCGCGTCGGGCAACTGCCGCTGCAAGACGCTGTTCTGCGAGGTGAACAGCTTTGGATGCGAGTGTGGATTGGTCCAGAGCGGTCCGATGAGTTCCTGCCAACCGACCTCGAGCCTGCCCAACTGTTGCGCAAGTAACAGCTACGGCACCTGCGTCTGCAGCAAGAAGATCTGCGAGTCTTGGTGGGGCACACCCGTTGCCGAGTGCACGGCGCAAACCCAGCCGTGCCCCAACAACGGCAAGTCGGTTACGTCGTGTTCATTCTAAGCTAGAAGCGGTGGGATGCACCCAACGTGGCACCCCCGGGGGTGAAGCCCACTTCGGCGGTGACCTCGGTGCGGGGCAGCAGCCACGCCGTCGTCAACGCCGCAGCTCCCAATACCAGCGCTCCGGTGCTGACCCAAGCCATGGTGCGCGCGCGATCCGCGTCATCCTGGGCCTGTTGGGCCAAGGGCGCGTTGGGGCAGAAGCCACGGCTCGGAACGCAGGCGTCTTCGGCGGCCTGTTTTGCGTCGCTGTCGGCACTGAGAGCAAGGATGCCGGTGACTGCGGAGACACCGAGCAATACGAGGCCAGTACCACCGACCGCGTAGGAAGCCGTGCTCAGGCGCGACTCTTTCGCAACGGGCACACACTGGCTTCCCTTCAGTCGCGTGCCAGCCCCGCAGGTTGGCATGGGCGGTGCGGCCGCCGGCTTCGCGGGAGCACTCGCAGGTGCGGAAGGAGGCGCCGCATCGATCGGTTCCAACGCGGGCACTTTCACAACGCTGAGCTTCGCTTCAACGGCCTCGACAACAGTCACGTACTTCCGGTGACCAGGCGCGCTGACCACCAGCTTGTGCTTGCCTGGGTCGACTGCCGTCGGCGTTTCGCGAACCAGCTGGGTCAGCTTGGCACCATCCAGTTCGAAGACGACCCCAGCCACGTCGTGCGCCAGTTTCACCTGTAGCCTTGGCAATCTGGGCTCCAGGGCTTTGGCACGAGCACGAGCGACGTTTTCCCGATCGGAACGGCCATCTCGAATAGAGATGCTCAGGGCCTCTTGGTACTCGGCGTAGGCCGTCGCGAAGCGCCCCTGCTTCTCGTGGCACACGGCTAGGTTCAACAGCGTGCCGCCACCCGGGTCCAGGCGCTGGCTCTCGGCGAATAGTGGGCAGGCTTTCGCGGCGTCACCCGCCTCGAGCAACTTGCGCGCTTGATCGAATAGCGACTGTGCCTGCCGCTGCTCCGCTTCGCCACCGAGCGCCGGCAGCGGCGACAGCGCGCAGAGCAGTGCCACGGTGCGGCAGTGCCTATTTTCGATCCAAGAGCCCATCCGAGTACACGTTCACGCCGCTTGCCGCGGGTTTGGCAGCTTTAGCCGATGTGGGCGGGCGCTGCGAGGGGCGTTGTACTCGTGGAACCGGCGGCACGGAGGGCTGAGGGGCGGCGCTAGGCGACAGTGGCGCCTTCGCGGCGGGCTGCAGCGCACTCGGCGGCGCTGCCATCGCCGCGCTCGGGGCTTGGGATGGCGCCAGATCTTGGGCCCGGGCCCGCTGTGGCGGGGGGCGGCGTACCAAAAACACGACGACGACCAGCGCGAGCAGCGCCGCGAGGGCGACCCAAAGCCATGGAGTTGGTTTGCGCTCGCTGGCGGCGCCGGCACCACCCGAGACCAGCGTTTCTCCGCCGCTCAGGCGCCGGTTTCGGGCCGCGCGAGCCGAGTCATCCAAGTCCGACGCGTGCAGCAGCGCATCGGCCAGCTCGCTAGCTGTGCCAAAGCGCTTGTTCAAGTCCTTGTCCAAGCATTTTTCGATCACCGCCGTGACTGAACTAGGAACGTGCGGCGCGATGTCATGAAGCGGAGCCGGAGCCTGAGTCAGAATCTTGGTCGCCAAAACGGGCAAACTAGGCCCGTCAAAGGCCGGGCGTCCGCTAACTAGCTCGTACAGCACTGCTCCCAGCGACCAAATGTCCGTCCGCTCATCCACGTCGCTACTGTCCTCGAGCTGTTCCGGCGACATATAGCGCGGGGAACCGATCACCGAGGCGCTGTCGGTGAGGCCGGCATCTTGGGTCGCAATGTCCGAGTCCGACAGAGCCTTGGCAATGCCGAAGTCCAAGACCTTCAGCAGCGCGTGACCCTCGCTATCCGTGGATAGAAACAAATTAGCGGGCTTGATGTCTCGGTGCACGATGCCCCGTGCGTGGGCCAAGGCCAGAGCCTCGGCGCATTGCAGCCCCAACTCGACCGCTTCCGCAACAGGCAGCGCACCGCGCGCAGTGAGCTCTTCGGCGAGGTCACGCCCCTCCAGGTGCTCGAGAACCAAATACGGGCGGTGCTCGTCCAAGAGCCCGGCGTCGATGACCCGCACCACGTTGGCACTATCGATGGCAGCGCCCGCTCGCGCCTCCCGCAAGAAGCGGCGAATGGCTTCGTCGGACGCGTGCGGTGCCTTGAGGAGTTTGATCACCACGGGTCGATCGAGCACCCGGTGTCGCGCGCGCGCGACCACTCCCATGCCGCCAGCGCCGAGCAGTGTCTCGACCTCGTACTTGCCCAAGAGCACTTGCCCCGGAGACAGCGCTTCGCCGGTGCCGCGCGGCGGCTGAGACTCGACCGTAGGCGCGTAGGCGTCTGACGAGCCCTTGGGCTCCTCCACCAGCGCCGAAACGACCTTCCGGCACTCGTCGCAAGCATCTAGATGCGCATCCAGCTGAGCTCGAGACTCGTCGTCCGCGCCGCCGCCTACATAGGCATCCAGCTCGGAGGCGTCCGGACAAGAGTTGGAAGCGGACTCGATCATCGCTCGGACCCCAAGTATGCTCCACTCGACCCATGGCGCGAGACGCGGAACTGAGCGCTTACGAGGATGCCTTTTCCGACGCCACGGGTGGCCCGTCGGCGGAGAGGGATTTGCGCGCAGCCTTCGAGGGCGCTCTTCAGGCAGCCCAAACCGCCCACCCGGGCATTCAGCTCGATGCCGTCGTCTTCGCCCGGGGCCTGGGTCAGCGAAAGCTGTCCCTGGAGGATCTTCCCGCTGACCGCGCCTCGGACGTGTGGGTCGTGGAGGCGGCCCTGGCGGGTGACGAAGGCGCGATGCATTGGTTCGAGAAGGACGCTATTGCCAAGTTGGAGCCGGCGCTATCGAAACTGAGGTTAGAGCCGTCCGAGCGGGAGGACACGCTACAACGATTTCGCGAAGAACTCTTCGTGGGCCGCAGTGGAGGCCGCCCCAAGCTACACGAATATGGCGGGCGCGGAGAGCTTCGGGGCTGGCTTCGGATCACTCTCGTGCGTCTCGGGCTCAAGACGATTCGAAGCCGGCGCCCCATGGAAGACGAGGGCGTTCTCGAGCAGCACGCCGTCGACGGCGACCCGGAGCTACTGCTGGCAAAGGCCGAAGCGCGAGACCTCTTCCGCGAGGCGTTCTCGGATGCGTTGGGCAAGCTCGAGGTCAAGGAGCGCCTGCTGCTCAAGCAACACTTCGTTGACGGACTCACCATCGACCAACTTGGAGCGCTACATGACGTGCACCGAGCGACGGCCGCGCGCCACGTTCAAGCTGCACGCTCTCAGCTGCTCCACACGCTGCAGCGGGAGCTCATGACCGCTGCCAGCATTTCCCGTGGGGAGTGTGACCGGGTGCTTGCCTTCGTTCAGAGCCAACTGGGCGCTACCCTGAAGCGACGCCTCAGCGACCTCTAGCCGCCAGCGCGTGGGGAATTTCGGGGCGTTTCGCGGTGCGACCCGGCACAAACTTGGCCCGATCCGGGCGCCTCTGGCGTGCTGCAGTCAATGGACCTGGATGTGCCCTGCGAAATCGAACCGACCTCCGCCGCTGACCCTCCCAGCGGCTCAGGTCGCACTCGCATGATGCGAGAGTTCGCCGCGGAAGTTCTCGAAGCCTCCCGGACCGCCGTCGTCGCGGTTTTGGATCTCTCGACCCGGGAGGCGCTCCCAATCGTGGCGGGGCCCGCGCCGATACCTGACTCGGACGAGGAGGCCCTGCTCTGCCTCTGGTTGCAGCACGGGGACTCAACAGCCCTGCGCAGCGTCCCCCCGCGCCTGCGCGAGATCTTGCCTGCGGCCCAAGCGCTGGTCATGCCACTGCTGACACCCGGCGGAGCCGTGGGCGTGCTTGCAATGTCCCCGCCCTGCGTGAGTCGCCGCGTCCTGCGAAGGGTCGAAGCCCTGGCCAGCGATTTCGCCGTGAGGCTCGAGGAAAACGAGCGAGAACCAGCGTCACGACAGTGGCGGCGCCCCTTGGGCAAACCAGCCGGGGTCAAAGCCGCGTAGGCACGGCCTCACGCGACTTCGGACGAGAGCCGAACTTCGTGGTTTCGCTGCACAACCCGAGCAACGGATGACGTCAGGATCCCACCCCCCTTTTTGTCAGCATCGGTGTCGAAGAGTGCACGTGCCCCAATGTCAGGCAGCGGAAAGCTGAACTGAACCTGCTCGCCGGCCCGACGTCGGCCCCCGGAGAGACGGGCACCGACACAACGGTGCACGCTTGCCTCGTCCCAGTGTCGATGTCCCGCACGGACACGCGGTATCGATCTGCATCGAGGGTGTACACGCGATGCTGGGTCCAAATCTCGTAGACGGCGAGATTGGAAAAATCCGGCGCCCGCGAAACAGCGCGCTGCATTGGATGCTATGTACTACAATGTAGGATAATTGCCAGGGCTAAGAGAACCATGAAACTGTCTGACTCGTCTTCCAACACGCGCAGCGCAATCGCACACCACCCCATGCTACTTCGACTCCTGGGTGCGGTCGTATTGATGGTGCTAGCCACCGCCTGCGGCTCCGATGCAGAGGCTCCAGAAACCGTTGAGCCAGATGAGATTGTCTGGGGGTTGGGGGGCAAGGCCGATGACATCACTTGTCCGCGCTCAGCCGAGCTGTGTTGGAACACAGCCGACAGCAGGTCCATGCGCCAGATCATGGGCGCTCAAGATGAACTGCTCGCGGGCCTCAGCGACTCGCGGCGCGCCGCGCAGAAGCTCGCAGACAGAATCGCCCAGTTAGACGTCAAGCTCACGAGCAAAGAGCGCGCGGCCCTGACACAGCTGAAATTGGACGCCGATCAGCTCTCGACGAGTGCCAGTGATGCCGAGCGTGAGAGCTTCATCTCCCGCGCGCACTCGGAGATCCTGGAGCGGCTCGGCGGGCTCTACGTGACTGCGTACATGGTTCCTGTGGGCGCCACGGCACAAGCCACAGCGAAGGGAGACGACCCCGGCGGCTTCGGTAACAGCCTGCCCCAGACCGGCGTGAACGACGCCATGCGTGAAAGCTTGGAGTTGCTCAAGGGCGCCGGACCCTTTGGCAAGCTCTACGCTTTCCTCTTCGAGCACACCGGCGTTCTGGACGATGCCTATCCGGTGTTCGACGAAGCATTCCCATATTCCGAACCCAGGGAAGAGCGCCTGAAGAAGATCGTCGACCACCACCAGTGGCTAGCCGCCCGCAACGCGGTCATCGCCGGTGCGGAATCCCTGATCCCTGTTGCTGGGATCGTCATCAGCTTTTCGCACCGGCAGATCCTCGACTTTCGCAACAAGATGCGGCTCGCCATCGAGCTGGCTTCTCTCTACGAAATCGACATCCGCGAAGGACACAATCTGTTTCTGGTCGCAGCGACGGTCATGGAGCTACCCGGAACTGCAAAGATCACCGCGGCATCCTTCGCGATCCGCTTCCTAGCGAAGACTGTGGTTCAGAAGACCGCCAACATCGTCGTCAACGACATCGTGCGATCGCTCATCGCGAAGGCCGCGGCAGAAATGCTCAAGCACGTCACCACGAAGGGGGCTGAGATCGCCGCGAAGGCGGCGGCGCAAGGCGCCGCCGCTAGCGTCGGCCAACAGATCCTCGGTCTGGCCACTTTCGGCCTGATCATCTTGGTCGACGCTGGGTTCTCCGCGCACGTCGTCGACAAGCTCGGCAATCGCCTCGGCGTCTTCTTCAAGCCCTGGGCCGTCGGCATGATGGAGGAGTCCGGCAAGCACCTTCAGAGCTACGACGGCCGAAAGTGCATGGCGAAAATCCTAGGTCGAGTCGCCACCGCCGACAACGCGGTAAAGCCGGTGGAGGAGCAGCTGTTGGCCGCCCACCTGAACAAGATTTGGTACGAAGACGATGGCTGGTTCGGTAGTGCCAAGGCCGAGTGGGACGCTCTGGCCCAGCTCTCAAACACGACGGACACGGGCGACGTCACTGACTGTGCCAAAGACCAGTTCAAGGACATGGCGGAGGAGACCCGTTTGGCGATTCTGGCCACGGCCCGCATGATGGCGGGTGTGGATGGCTCCCTTTCGAGCAAGGAGACCAGCTTCTTGGCTGACCTTCGCGATCACATCAACAAGAGCGGTTGGTTCAGCGGGAGCCTGGACGACGAACACGTCGAGTACACCTACGAGGCCATCGACGGCCTCCTCGTGAAGCCCGAGAGCATCGTGCCTTCCACGGAAAGCAACACCGTGAGCGACCTGACCGTCGAAGAGGTGCTGCCTTTCATGGCTGAGGCTCGACCCGGCCCCGAGGCCGCCGTGCGCTGCGCCTACCATGGGCTCTGCAATTGAAACGACTGCTCATCCCCTCTTGCTTGATTTTGGTCGCTTGCAGTAGCGCGGACAAACCAACCACCGGAATTGCGCCGCTAGTCGACCAGGTCGTCCGGGTCGGGTGGCAGCGGCGGAAGTGGCTCGTTCTGCGCGCCTGCCTCCACGCGGCCCTGCAATTGCGTTGGTGGCTTGAGCGGCGAGCTGACCTGTGATGCCTCTGGGGATGCCTGGGCTCTGGCGGCTGCGGAACGAAGCAGAACGTCGGTTGCAAGACCAGCGAGGTGTGCTTCGCCGACCCGTCCAAGTGCGCGAACGGATCAAGGTCTTTTCGGCGTGACCATCGAGCGCCTTCTGACTGACAGCCACCAATAGTAGCTCGCGCCGACAGCTTCGGTGTAACCGCAGCCCGTGGGCCGCGTAAGCAGCCAGGACATGGGGATTTCTCACCCTGGGCCGCTGGCTCAGCGGTCGAACTTTGTCCCCGTGCATCCGCGTTTTCGCACCCTTGAGCAACCACTGAACCGAATTCTTGGAGAATACCGACATGCGTTCACGATCATTGACGATTCTAGCTAGCTGTATCTGTGCCGTTCCTTTGCTGGTCGGTTGTGGGGATGATGACGACGCGAGCCCGAGTTCGGGCGGTACCGGAGGCACCGCCGGCAGCGCTGGCGCCTCGGGCAGCGGCGGCACCGCCGGCAGTAGTGGCTCTTCGGGCAGCTCGGGCAGCGGCGGCACCGCGGGAACGGGCACTAGCTTCAAGGTCACCATCGAGAACATCTCGGGCATGAGCGCACTGCCCTCGCCGCTGGCTCCTGGCGCCTACGGTTTGACCAGCGGTACCAACCCCATATTTGCCGACGCCACCAAAGACCCGGGTGAAGGCCTCGAAGCCCTGGCCGAGGATGGCGACCCCGGCAATCTAGTGAGTTCCTTGACCGCGAAGTCTGGAGTGAGTGCCGGCGCGTTCAACACACCCGCGGGGCAGAGTTCTGCCGGTCCGGCTCTGCCTGGGGACTCCTACGAGTTCACCTTTCAAGCGTCGCCTGGCGAAAAGCTGTACCTGGCAACGATGTTCGTACAGTCCAACGACGCTTTCATCGCGAACAAGGATGGCATCGACCTTTTTGATTCCGGTGGAAGTCCGATGGCGAAGCGTGACGTGACCGCGAGCTTCAACCTGTGGGATGCAGGTACAGAGAAGGACGAAGCCCCTGGTGTGGGCGCGATGCAGGCTCCTCGCCAGCCGAGTGCAAACTCAGGACCAGCGGAAGCCGTCGTGTCCAAGCGCGTAGAGCCCACTCGCACCATCCCGATCCCGGCAAAGATGGTGAAGGTCACGGTGACCGAATCCGGCGGCGCCTACACGGTGAAGCTGGACAACGTCTCGAAGACCGGCGGTGCGATGATGACGCCGATCTCCCCGGCTTTCTACGCGACCCACAATGACAAATGGTCGCTGTTCAAGGCGGGAAGCCAGGCGTCCACCGGGCTCGAGATGCTCGCTGAAGACGGCAACCCCGGTGAACTCAAGACCGAGCACGGGACTGACGCAAATGTCGGCGAGGCAGACGTCGCCGGCGCTGCGCCGGTTCCGCCGGGAATGTCGCTGTCCTTCACAGTCACTCCGACGGCGGCCACACCGCGGCTATCCCTCGCCACAATGCTCGTGCAATCCAACGACGTCTTCATTGGCACGCAGGAAGCAGGCGTGGCGCTGCTGGACTCCACTGGAACACCCCGCCCCGCGGGAGACGTCGAAGCAGACCTGCAGGCAAGCCTGGCCAACTGGGACGCGGGCACCGAAGCCAACGAAGTGCCCGGCGTGGGTGCCACTCAGGCGCCACGACAAGGTACGGCCAACACGGGGCCGGCGGATCCGGACAACAAGATCCGGCTCTACGCCGACGACACCAACGACCTCGACGGCGCAGCCTTGGCGAAGTTCGTCAGCGTGACGGTCAAGAATGCCGGAGGGCTGACCTTTGACGTCACCGTGGACAACACCAGCGGCGCTACGGCGTTCCCAGCCGCGCTCACGCCGGTAGCCTGGGCCGTACATGATGCAACGGCGAGCTTCTTCACCATGGGTATGCCGGCCTCAGCCGGTCTCGAAAGCCTGGCGGAAGATGGCAGCCCCGTCGCTCTGCTCGCCGGTCTCACTGGCGCCGGCATTGACAGCAAGGGCGCGGAAGGCTCAGGGCCAGCGGCGCCGGGCCTCAGCTTCACATTCAAGGTGACCGCGAAGCCCTCTCATCGCTTCTTGAGCATCGCGTCGATGGTGGCCAACTCCAACGACACCTTCTTGGGCCTAGGGTCTGCTGGCATCGAGCTGGTGACCCCCGGCGGTGCCGCGCGCCCGGACGCCGACATCGCCAAGGACATCGCGGCGATGCTCGCGGCCTACGATGCGGGCACGGAGCAGAACCAAGGCGGCGCCTTGGGTCCGGACATGGCAACCAACTCCGGAGGCACGCCGAACGTCGGCGCTGCAGATGGAAACGGCCTAGTGCGCCCTGCCATGCCCGGTGTATGGGCATACCCAATGCCGAACCGCACGGTGATCGTCACCGTCGAGCCGCAGTAAGGGAAGCCGCCGCTGGTGGTCGCCCAACAAACGGTGGCGGCCTCTATCCAACGCTTCAGCGAGAGCGGCGTGCCGTCTTCCGGCGCGCCGCGTTCTTGCGTTTGGCGCGGCGGCGCTTCTTCAGATAGCGGGCGCGCTGTCCTGGGCGGGACACGTCGACCCAGTGGGTGGTGCGCTCACGCACATCCAAATGTAGGTGATAGGAATTCGGGTAGTAGCCGACACCCACGCTTTTCAGGGAAAGAAGGTACTGCCTGACGGCCCAGTTGGGCACGCCTTCGATGCTGAAGTCGATGGCAGCGCCATGGTGGTGGCGGGAGCGACCGCCGCCGGGGCGATAGCCGCTGACCACTTTGATTGTACGGCCGCCGAAGCGGTCGCTGACCTTCGCGATCAAGCGAATCAGGCGGACGTCGATGGGCCGAACCGTCTTGTTTCGCCAGGAACCGAGCACACCCGAGACGTTGCCCTGAACCGTGGGCAGAAGCTCGCCGCTTTCGCTCAGGACCTGACCTTCCCATTCGCTGGAGTAGCTCTTCAACCGGACGTAGCCCGGTCGCTCCGGCTTGGCCACGAAATCCTGCCACGTTTTTGCGGCATTGCGGGGCGCGTAGGAGGCCCGGCCTTTTTTGGCCTTGCCCTTCTTGCCACCGCGGCGCCAGGAAGACCCCGGGGGCAGAGGCACCCCGATCTTCTTGCCCGGCGTCAGCATGGCGGTGCGCTTCATCGCGTTCCAGCGCAGGATGCTGGAAACGTTGGTGTTGTACTTGGTCGCGATGGAGCTCAGCGTCTCGCCACGCTTGATGGTGTGGCGCACCGCCTTGGGCGGCTTGGCGCTGGCCGTCGCTGCGAACAGCGTCAGGGCCAGCACCACCAATAAACGCGGCAGGCGCATCGGGGCGGACCTTGACATCCATGTTGAGCAGCTGCAACGCGGCCTCCAAAAACGCCAATAGAATCCGATGGATGCAAATTCTGCGTAGACGTCGACGCAGCACGTCCATTGGACTTCGAGATCGGGCCCTCTGAAACCGGTGGCTGCGGCCCCCATGCACCCCGTCGGTTCATGGTTCAACACTCTTCGGTGGCGGCACACTTTCTTGTTTGAGGGAAACGCGCAGCGGTCGGACCGAGAGGGTTGGACGCAGGTATTTTTGGGGGATGTACCGGAAGCTGCCGTCATCGACAGTTCATCGCGGTACGAGCTGGGCGTCACCCGCAGGAGAATCGCATGGGCCATTCTTGGCGGAAGGCCGAGGGAGCGCCCGAGCTTCGCATTTTTTCGCGAATCTTGTTGACACGTTTCTGCGCGCACGCGCGCACGAAACGCCAGCGCAGCGATTTGTGTGGACGTGCGGCGCATGTGTGACTCGCGGGTGCGGTTTCGGCGGCGAGACGGCGCGCGCGGCGATTGGGATCGCGATCGCCTCGCAGCATGTCAGCTGAAAAGCCAAATAGACGCGTGTTAGGCAAGTAGGTATGAAACTCAACTCGTCGAGTGCGTCGAAGCGCATGGATCAGCTCTCGGACGATGAGGTGCTGGCGAATCTGGGCGGCGTGATTGGCTCGCGGCGCAAAGTCACTGCGGAGCTCGTGGCCCTCGGCGAGGTGGAAGCACGGCGCTTGGAGCTGAGGGAGGCGTGCTCCTCCATGTACGAGTTTTGCTGCCGCAAGCTGCGGCTCAGCGAGGGCAGCGCTCATCGACACATTGCGGCGGCGCGGGTTGCACGCAGCCATCCAATGGTCCTGGATCTGCTGCGAGAGGGGCGGATCCACGTGACAGCGCTCAGCATGCTGCAAAAGCATCTCAGACCCGAGAACTACGCCGAGTTGCTCGCGCAGGCCTGCGACAAGAGCAAAGCCGAGGTCGAGTTGCTAATCCGCTCATACTTCCCGAAGAAGGACGTGCCCGACAGCATCCGCGCCGTGCCGGCCCAAGCGGTGCAGGCGGCCGATTCCGCCGCCTGCACCGCGTCGGCTTTGCAGGCGGCGGGCCCGGCGCTGCGGCGGCCGGCGGAACCGAAATCCCGCGTGTCACCACTTTCCGCGCAGCGTTTTGTCGTCCAGTTTTCAGCCGGCACGGCCCTCAAGGACAAGCTCGAGCGCGTGCTCGACTTGATGAGTCACTCGAATCCAAAGCGAGACTTGGCGACGGTCATCGAGCGGGGACTCGACCTGGTGCTGGCAGATCTAGGGAAGACGAAGCTCGGCAAGACCAAGCATCCGAAACGGTCAGGTGGAACCGAGCACGGCGACTTCTCTCGCCAGGCCCGCCGAGAAATCTACGAGCGCGATGGCGAGCAGTGCACCTACGTGTCGCCAAGCGGAGAGCGCTGCCGAGCGCGCGCGTTTGTGCAACTCGACCATTGGACCCCGCGCGCCTGTGGTGGCGCTGGCACGACGTGCAATGGGCGTCTGCTATGCGGCCCGCACAACTTGTTCGAAGCCGAGCAGGTCTTCGGACGAAAGTACATTGAGAAAAGAATCCGCCTTCGCCAGCAGAGGTTGGACGGCGAATCCCCCAGCGCGCCTGAACAGACGATGTTGGAGGCGACGCCGACGGACCCGCGGCACCCGACCCGCTGAGCTGCCGCCCGAGTAACGCGAGACCACCCGCGGCACCCGACCCGCTGAGCTGCCGCCCGAGTAACGCTAGCCCACCAGCGGCACCCGACCCGCTGAGCTGCCGTCCAAGTCCCGCCCGCGCGATTGACGCACCGAGTTGCCGCGTGGACGACGCTCGTGAACTCCGCGTCTGTGAGTCGCTCCGTTCCGTCTGCCACGTGGCGGGCGGAGCTGCCGACCTGAGGTCGGAGGTGTTGCCGATCGGCGGAGTGCGTGGCCGAGCGCGTGTGAACTCGGCCGAGGTGGAAGCCAAGCTTCTGAGTGCGCTCACGAACATGGGGTTTCGGCGCGGAGAGTCGAAGAAGGTCGTGGCTGCGCTGGGGCGGCAAGGTGACACTCGCCGTCAAGGCGCCGGGCACTTGGCAGCCCTCTTGCGGCAGGCTCTCGCGATGCTGGTCCCGTAGCCGGGATTCCTGCAGAGTGACCGGCGCGGTTCGATGTCCGTCGAGTGCTCGAAGGAGTCCGCGCTTGCTCGCCGGCCGCACCGTGCCGGCCACACCGTGCCGGCCACCATGCGGCGCAATCCACGACGACGTCGGTCGACGGAACCGATGCCACCATGCGGCGCAATCCACGACGACGTCGGTCGACGGAACCGATGCCACCATGCGGCGCAATCCACGACGACGTCGGTCGACGGAACTGATGCCACCATGCGGCGCAATCCACGACGACGTCAGTCGACGGAACTGGTCCATGCGGCGCAATCGACTACGACGTCAGTCAATGAGGCATGCGGATGCGACGGCGAAACTCGGCTGGGCTAACGCCCTGGTAGCGCCGAAACACTCGGACGAACGCGTTTTCCGAACTGTAGCCGAGCTGGCTCGCGAGTTCTGCGGTGCCGAGATCCTTCTTTCGCAACATGTCCGCGGCCGCACTGGCGCGCCAGCGCGCCAAGTACTTGGCTGGAGACTCTCCCACGAGCGAGGAAAAGCGCTCGAAGAAGCGGGTCCGACTCATGCCAACCGTGGACGCAAGCCGCTCGGCACTCCAGGAGCCACCAGGCTCGGTGTGAATCAGCACCAAGGCCCGGCCCACGTGTTCGTCGTGGGCCGCAGCTAAGAGCCCTTTCGCCGATACTTCGGTGGTCAGGGCATATTCACGAATCACCTGTGCAACCAGCATGTCCGTCAAACGACTGATCATGCTCTCCGCGCCGGGGCGGCTCTGAGCAAGCTCCAGGTCGAGCATATCGAGCGTGCTCTTCACCCACTGTTTGCGCGCTTCGTCGCGTGGCTTGAGCACGATGACCGCAGGCATGAGGTCGATCAATGCGTTTGCAGCCTCATGCTCCAGGTTGAACGTGCCGCAAATGATCACTGCGCCGTCGCCCCGAGTGCCACCGTGGCTGAGCATGGGAACTCCTCCGGCATCTTTGGCACTCAGAAGCTCGCCTACGTTCACGGCCGTCGTGGTCACATCGCTCGACATCTTGTGTGGATCCCCGTGGGGCAGAACGACGACATCGGCCGTTTCCAAGGCGATCGGCTCGTCTTCACCACGCGTAGCCAGGCAATGGCCACTGACCAGGGCATGGAAGATGGGGCTGGGGGCACCTCGGGTCGTCACGGCCCACGGCAAAGTGAAGTGCGAGCGGGACAGCAGCCCGGTTTGGAGACGAATCGTCTTCAGGATCTGACTGAGTGCGTCCACGAGCTAACTGTAGCAGCGCGAAGCAAGCCAAAGCGGCTTTGGGACGAATCTGAGGTTTTTCGGAACGACCCGCAGTGGTCCGAGTCGCCGCGCTGCCGCAGTGTGGATCTTGCCCGGACGGGCGGAGGTGAATGATGCGTAGCACAGCGTTCCTTTTTTCGGTTTTGATTGGTTTGGGCACCATGGCGTGCTCCAGCGACGACAGCTCCGGCGGCGGAGGGGGCAGTGGCGGCAGTGCCACCGGGGGCAGTGCCGGCTCTGGGGCGAGCGCTGGCGCGGGCGGCACCAGCGGCAGCGCGGGGGCCGCGGGTGCCGCGGGTCGCGCCGGAGCGAGCGGCTCCTCCGGGGCCCCGGCCAAGACGTTCGCAGCGTTGGTGCGAGGGGACTTGGCGAAGTCCAACTTGGACGACGCCAAAAAGGACCACGACGCCCTCGCGTCCGCTGGAGAAGCCCCCGCAAAGGCCGCCGGTGACTTGGGCCACGACGTGCTCTTGGGCACCACGCTCCTGGGCACCACTCAGAACCAGTTCATGGCCCTGGACGAGTGGAACAACGATACGAACATGGACGGCTTCTACGCGGATCCGAACTTCCAGAAGGGCTTCGGAGCCCTGTTCTCGGCTCCCCCAACCCTGGAAACCTTCGAGCACCAACCGACCTGGCACGGCTGGGGCGACATCAACGCGGGCAAGGCTTCCGATCCTCACTTTTACGTGGTGGTGCGGGGCAAGTTGCGAGCCGGCGATCTGAGCGTGATCAAGACTGAGCACGACGCTCTGGCAGCCGGCGGAGAAGCCCCAGCGAAGGCCGCAGGCGACGTGGCGCACCTGGTGTTCCTTGGTCGCGCCGACGATCACGAGTTCTTCGCCCTGGACATCTGGTCCAAGAGCGACAACCTCGAGGCCTTCTATTCAGATCCAAACTTCCAAGCAGGGTTCGCCAAGCTCTTCGACGGCGCACCCACTCTGGGCGTGTACCAATCAACCGACTGGCATCAATGGTGAGGTGAGACTGTGGCAAATTTCGGACGCAACATGAAGGTAACCGCGCGCAAAGAGGTGCGCGACAAACTGCACACCATGATGACCGAAGGCCTCGGTTGTCAAAGCAAGCCAGCAACGGAGCAGATGCAGCTCTACTTGCTCGAGGACGGTTTCAACATTGGCATCTACTACACCGATGCCGCGGACGCCCTCTCCGACGATGATGGCCTCAAGGCGCCATGGTTGGAGTTCCTGGTGGACGACGTGGACGGCAGCGTCGAGCGTTTGACCAAGCTCGGCGCGCGCCGCATCGACTACGTCGACAAGAGCCACGTGTATTTGCATGCACCAGGCGGTCTCGTCTTCCGACTGGCGCTCGACAAGTAAACGGAGCACGCCGCGCCACATGAGCCGCTCCAGGTTCCGCACTGGGGTGCTTTTGGGGCTGCGTGCAACTGCGCCAAACCGCACAAAGCAGCCGCCAATTGTCGCACTGGGGTGCTTTGGGGCTGCGTGCAACCGCGCCGAACCGCAAGAACAGGCCCTCCACTCGGGCGAAGCCCGAGTTTGGGGGGCCGCGGCGGCGCAGGCCCGCGGCCGAGCACGCAACTGACCGCGCGGAGCTCAGCCTGGGCCGTTGCCCCCAATCAGGAACCCCCAAAAGACCTGCCTTGGTCTCAGCTGTGTTTTTTTTGCGGGGGGATGGCACACCCGATTCGTCATCGACAGTTCGGCGAGGTTCGCCGGGGCCGCATCAAGTCTTGGTGCAGCATGCTACGCAAGCCATGCATCACCTCCACGGCAAGAACATCTCGTTGTTTCGCTGGCGGCCAGGCAGTCGGCGGTCTTGCAGGGCATTGCCGCAACCCGCTAGCTGGCGGCCAGGCAGTCGGCGGTCTTGCAGGGCATTGCCGCAACCCGCTGGCCGACGCCCTGCTGCAATCTGGGGGCTTCTACCGTCGGTCGCGGTGCGAGCAGGTGCACCGCTCACTTGCTCGCACCATTTGACGGCCCTGGTGCCGGCCGTTGCTCAGGCGCCTTGCCATCTGGCGCAGGCTTGGCGCGGGGCGGAAAGCTGACCCGCTTGCGAACGCCACCGGTGACCAAGAGTGCGGTGAGGCCGCTAGCTTGATTGGCGTCTTCGGGGAGCATCAACCGGACCCAACCATCTTCGGCGGTCGTGCCAGTGACGAGGCGACCGTCGGGCAGGCGTAGGTGCACCTTGCGACTGGGTGCCGGACCCCGGTCCGTCGTGCGCTTCAGTCGGCTGTCATCGCGGAACAGTTCAACGCGTTCGTGGGTGCTGATCAGGCTGAGGTCGTAGAGCAGTCGCACCGTGCCGACGGGAATGGCTACAAGCGGCACACCGTACCGGAGCTCCGGACGCGCATCACGAGCACCCAGCAAAGCGGCCCCGCCAAGGATCACTCCCAAGTCGACTAGCATGACGGCGAGCGGAGGTTGCTCGGAACGCGTGATTCTCACCTGCTGGGTGTCAACTGTACCCTTGGCGCACCGCCGAAGCTCGCGCACGCGGACGTCCACCCCATCTGCACGCGGGGTAACCGTTGCATCCTGCTGCTCTTGGCAACTGTGCACGAACTTCGAGTCGCTGGTGATCAACCGCCGCGTCTCGCTCGTGCTTGCACCCACGCACGACAGCAACACTACGCTAGTCGCCGCGGCTGAAGCTATTGGTAGGCTCGACCTTGCCAAAGACCCTTCCCAGCAAGGCACTAGTCCGGCGGCGTTCCCGGTCCGAGGGAGTCGAGACGAATGCGCACGATGGTGGTGGAATCGTCGGGGAACTGTGCGGTGGAAAAGACCTCGTCGTTGCTGAAACCGAGCGGCTCGTCGAAACCGGCGCCCTTGAGAATGGAGGGCATCTTCACGAGCCAGGAGACCCCGTCCGCGAGCCGAACGACCAGCAGATCCTTCGTAATCTTGTCGGCGCCGCCTACCCAGGTGTCCACCTGACGTGCGGCGTAGCCCACGCCCACTGCGAAGCCCGTCGGAATGAGCGGTCCGGGATCGGACCTGAGGCGCCGCGCCGTCGTCTCAACCGTGGCCTGGTCCGTCGAGAACGGAGCGGTCATGACTGACTGCGTGCTGAACTTGCCCGTGGCGGTCGTGAACGTGCCTTCGCCATGGGTCCAGACCAGATCGCTGCCGTCGGTCCCGAAGTTGGCAGCGGCGCGGGTGTAGTCTCCGGGGTAGCGAATCAACGGCTGCGCACCCGTCTTCTCCGTCCACGCCATGACTCCAGACGCAACTCCAGAGCCAACACGAAACAAGACCGTGGGTCCGACGCCCTGCACGTTGTACGGAGGCAATCCCTCCACATCCTTGCTCGGGTCGAAGATCGTCACCTCGGCACCCGGACTGTCGAATCGCCGGCCGAATAGTCCGCTCTTCCAACGGATGATCCACTCGCTGGTCATGCGCCAGCTGGTGTGGTTGTACTGCTCGAGAGGTTGCTGGTAGGAAGCGTCGGGAAGGTGACCAATGGCGCCGCCCACGAACCCCTCGGTTCCCTTGACCTCGCCGCTATTGAAGTCACCGACCGCACCGAACAGGAACTTGCCGCCCTGCACGCCTCGGTCAGCGAGGGAACAGCCGAGCCCCACCTCCACGAACGCGTTGCGCACCACGCCATCCGCTTCGGCCACGACGCTGTGACGCACAGCGTTGGTGCTATCGACCAGACGGAGGCGTGCGAACTGCAACACCACCTCCTTGGTTGCCTCGTCGTACCAGAACTTCGGGTGGAGCCGCATGGCCCCACTACTCGCCGTCCACGACGTTTTCATTCGCCGGCAGGACACACCAATCGGCCCGGGCTCTGGGCAGGGCTCCCACTCCACCGGGTCGAGCGCCTTGGCGCCAGGTCCGGGCACGTAGAAGCGACAGCCGCAGGAGTAGCCCGTGTACTCCTGGAACCCCACCGGCACCTCCTTCGGCAAGGGTTGTGACCCGCAGCCGCCGTTGTTGCCACTGCCACCATTTCCCCCGCTCGCGACTGCACCCGAGGTCCCACCGCTCCAGACGAGGCCACCGCTACCCGCAGCACCGCCCGAAGCAACCCCGCCACCACCCGGATTGGGTGCGGCACCGTCGTCCTCGCTACAGCCGCAGCCCACACTAGTGAGCAGCACGAGTAGCACGAGCGGGCGCCGTCGATCCGTCATCACAACCCGTGGGGTGCGCACTTGTGTCGATGAATTGACTTCAGCGGTAGTGTTTCCAGGCGTTTCACCCGCGGCGGCTTCTTCTTGCCTTTGCGTCGCATGACAAGCCAATAGCCCGCATCGTCGACAACCGGCGCCATCGCCAGCCGATGCTTTCGCAGCTTGGAGGCTTCTATGCTCAGCTCCGGACCCTGTTTGATAAACCGCAGCAAGAGATGCTTGGGCCAGAGCTTCCCCGATAGAGCTAGGAGCACAGAACCATCTCGATCCGTGACGAGATGGTGCTCGAAGAGATGGCGAAACGAAAGACGCTCCAGAAGCACGTCTACATGACCGCTTTCGGGATCGATGGTCAGCAGGCGCCGGCGCACGAAAGGCTTCCAATGCGCGGGGATCTCGTCCAACAACCACAGCAGCCGGTCGCGATGCGAGTAAGTGGCTGCACGTATTTGTCCAAGCGAGGCATCCAGGCCAATGGACTGCCAGCCGGGTTCCTCCAGATACGCGATCCGCAAATGCCCCAGCAGATCCGAAGCCGGGCCGCCGAACTGAAACAGCCGTCCAGTGCTTCGACTGTACACCGTAGTGAACTCTGAACTCGGACCCGAGGATGACGAGGCCTTGGCCGATGTGGACTGAAGCGACGGTCCCGGGCCGATGATGGTGCCTTGCACGTCCGCTTGTGACAGCAAGCGACCGTTCGCAAAATACGCCGCTTCAGCCACCACGCCGGTCGCTGGTTCGATACCGACGGCCAAAGGAGCGGACCAGCTCTTGCCGAGGTGAGCGGATGGTTCCGCCTGGTTCACCCATTCCAAGCCCTGCGCGAAGCTCGCGCGGAGGCCCTCACTGATGGGCGCGCGCAACGGAGCCAGCGAACCGACCGTCGTGAGCACTCCCGCGTCGCCGCCAGGTAGCACGGCAAGCACCCGAGACACCCGCAGGGGGAGCGCTGGCAGCTCTTCGAGACTACACACAATGCATTCCGCGGCAGGCAGACCCAGCGCCGGGCCGCAGTGCGGGCAATCCCGGCTGATGATCGGGAAGAACTGGGCGGGAAGCGGGCCCAGCAGGTTGACCGAGCGGTGGTACGCGTCGACCGGCTCGTAGTGGTTGGCGAGGCCCGTCGCGGGCACTGGCGCGAGCTCCGAAAGGTGAATGCCGGTGCCCAGGCTGTTGTCGGTCGTGCCGATGGGCGTGCTGGCATGGGCCCAGAAACGACCTGGCAGGGAGAAGGGCAGTGACGGCTCCGCGCCTGGAGGAATCGGCTGACCAGATGGGCAGGGGAAGGCACCCGGATCCACTCCGGCAAGACTTGGAACCCAGTTCTTGCCCCAGGCCGTGGTGTTCCAGTAGGCGTAGTCTTCGTTCCAGCACCAGGTGCGGGCGAAGTTGCCACCCGTGACGTAGGTGCGCGACCCCTCCGGAGCACCCACACTGCGATCCTTCATGCGCACCCGGTGCCAAAGAGTGCTCTTCAGTTCCGAATCGCGGTCCAGTGCCTTTGTTAGGAATTCGTCGTCCACCGCCGCGTCCTCGAAACAGTTCGCGTCATCCGCGATTGAATGCATGCAGTGCCGGTAGTGGGTGCTAGCCACCACTGCAGCCACTTCCCTGGGCTTGGTGGTGGCACTCCGGTCGAAAGAACCGCGCGGCGAAAAGCGCAGCCGCCGCACGCTGGTGCGTACCTGGCTCTTGCCGTCCAGGAATGTCCCATCCACTATCGACGTGTCCGTTTCGGCCTCGAACTGCGGACAGGGCACAGGGTCACAGGCGTCGCCCAACACTTCGGCCTGCCGCGCTATTTCCGCGTCCAGGTTGCAGTTTTCCTGCCCTGGATTGGGCGTATCTGGGCAGTTGTCGGCAACCACCCCGTTGCACGCGGTCTTGCACCATCCATCTCCATCGCTATCCCCGCCGACCTTGTCGCAGGGGCAGTCTTCGCAGGCGTCGCCGGCTCCATCTTCGTCCGTGTCGGTCTGCTGCGGATTGCCAACTCCGGGGCAGTTGTCCACCTGTTCGGGCACACCGTCGGCGTCTGGATCCACTGCGTAGGTGAACTCGACGCTCGAACTAGTCGGAATGACCTTCGTGATGCAGCCGGGGCCCACGAGGTTAGGAGGACCTCCCCCCGGCGTGCACTTCTGAAAGAGTTCGTTGTACGCGCAGGATGGTGTCAATGGCTCTCTGATACACTGTATGCAGATGTCGGTTTCAACTGGCGTTCGCCCGGACTGCTGCGTGAAACCTTCAGGACAGAACACGTTCGGACGGACGCTTGTGACCGGGAATTGGTAGTTCGAATCCGGGCCAAACCCTCCGAATGCCTTCGCGAACCAGCCAAAGGACAAGGTCGTCAAGGATGCTGGTACTCCGTGATTTCGGATGAAGCTCACACAAGATGCAGTGTTTGGATCACAACCCATGCCAGCACTCGGGTCCTTGAACGGCCCATTCGCTCCGGCATACGAAAAGTAGGGCAACAGCTGGGTGGATAGCGTGTCCTTGAGCTGCTCAGAGATGTTCCTCTCCGCGCTACGCGCGGAGTTCTTCATCGCCAGCTCCTCACAGTCGACAATTGGACTTGGAATGTAGCTACATAGGTTCTCGATAGCGTCTCGGCAACCCACGCGGCCAACGTCAACGATCTCAACGTCACCGCTATCGTCGGGACGCACGCGAATTCCCGACGTGGCTACCGCACGCACGTTGAGGCAGCCCTGGCGATAACGTTGGCCGCCCGGAACATTCTTCATCCAATCCAATCGCGAACTGTATTGGCTACTCAGGAAACAAGGCACTTCCTCGGGGATCAGCCCCAGGTAGAAGCGCAGCACCTTGAATCGAGTCTTCACCCAAAAGCCCGCACAGGTGAACGAACCATCCAAATTGGCCGCCTCCGTCAGCTTCTCGTGCATCTCGTCGAGCATCTGCGTGCACAGCGTGACACCGAAATCCCCGGCTCCGAGCGTACTGGGCCCGCCCCACGAGCAGAAGTTCGTGGCATTCGTGTTCCCCACGGGTGTCAGAGTGATCGGCATCCAAAGACCGGTCTGGCCATCCCGGGTTTCGACCTTCAAATCTTCAGGGTGCATTCGGAGTATCAACTCTCGGTTTGACCCTTTGAGCAATCTTCCGAGCATCCAGTACGGATCGTTGTCCACCGCGGGCAGCGACCCGTCGGGCTGCAGCACAGAGAGGTCAATCGCAGTTGGCGCAAAGGGCTCCGCAACCAGACCCCAGGGGATGGCGCTTTGCCCGTTGAGCCAGACTCGCGCGGGGTCGAGCCAAATGGTGCTTGTTCCTAGCGCGTTGTTGAACAGCGTGACCCCCGGGGCCACCACGCCTGGCGACAAGACGAACGGTTGTCGCTTGAATTGCATGCACACATGTCTGAAACCGAAAGTGCAGCACGGATCGTCGCTATCGGCGGCTGCGCAGGCCGGAAGCCCCGGGGCGCCCGCGGATGGGTTCAGGGTCAGCAGCGCATTGCCCGGCAAGTCCCCCGTGTCGAACAGGGTTTGGAGCTGCATCCGCAGTTGCGAAACGGTGTCGGTATTCACGACCAAAGTACCCCGCACGCCACCCGGCACGGTTGGATCGCTGACCGTGCCCGAAGGAACAAGCAACGGCTGGCTATGGTTTACGTTCTGAGAAGCGACATTGGGCTCCGTGCATGCCACCACGCTTGCGGCCAGCGCAACCGAAGCGGCTAAAGTCAGACTGCGTGCGTGCGTGCGTGCGTGCGTGCGTGCGTGCGTGCGTGCTACCGGCGTGCCATCTCATCTCGTTCTACCTCCACCCTGGCGTCAGCGTACCACGGACGGTGGATGGCGGTCATGGGAGCAGCGGTGTGGGAGTGTGTGGCATATCCAACCACGTCGGTGGTTGGCACTCGCGTTCACGTCAGTCGCGCTAGCTGTTCGCAGCGGCTTCCATTCGCGGCAAGGAAATGACTTTCGTCAGCGAGAGCGAAGGGCGGCCTACTCCGCCGCGGCGGGCTCGTAGCGGCAGAGTGGATCCTCAGCGAGAGGATCCCCCGTAGCCGCGTAGGCTCGACCCCGGGAACCGCCACACACATCCTTGTGATCGCAGGCGCCGCAGCGCCCGGAGAATGCCGAGGTATTGCGAAGCTTCGTGAACAGCTCGGAGCTTCGGTAGATCTCCAGCGCGTCGGTCTCCCGCACATTTCCGGCACTCAATGGCAGGAAACCCGAGGGCATCACTTCGCCCTTGCAGGAAATGAACATGATGCCATTGCCATCGCGCATGCCTGCACCCGGAACGCGCTTGTCTTCACCACCACGTTTCTCCAACAGGTAGCGCCGGTACTGCGGCGCTTCGGTCGTTGCAATGACGAAGGGGGATTTGGGTCCCATCTCGATCAGCCAGTCGAAGAATGTCTCGGCCTGCTCGGGCTCGATCTGCGGCAGAAGCGAACCTCGACCCGTCGTCACGAGAAAGAACAGGCTCCAACGCTTCGCGCTCATGGTGCTGACCACTTCGTGAATGGCGGGCATGTCCGGCAAGGTCTTCGCGGTCACCAACGTGTTGACCTGCAGCGGGATCTGCGCGTCGGCAATTAGCTGAGCGGCCTCGAGAGTGCGGTCGAAGACACCTGGGATCCCGCGCAAGCCATCGTGACGTGCAGCGTCGGAACCGTCGAGGCTCAGAGACATGGCGCCCACACCCTCGGCTGCCAAACGCTTCACCGCGGCCTCGGTGAGTTTCGGCGTGACACTCGGCGCGACATCGACGTGCAAGCCGAGGCTCTTCGCGTACTTCATGATCTCGAAGAAGTCGGCGCGCTCGAGGGGGTCCCCACCGGTCAGTACGACCACCGGAACCGGCTTGGCGTTTGTCAGCGTTCGCAGCAGCGCAAACGCTTCTTCGGTGTCGAGCTCATCCGGCGTGGCCACCTTCTGCGCTTCCGCGCGGCAATGCAGGCATGCCAGTCCACACGCGCGAGTCAGCTCCCAATACACGCGACGCGGGCCCTTGGAATAGACAAAGCCCGGTTCGGGCTTGAAGGCGGCGTGGGGATGAGCTCCAGGATGCATGGTCTTCTTCTTACTTGGTTTGTAGAGTGAAGCCTGGCGAAAACGCCGGCCCCCGCACGACATCTCGCCATGGGCTCTCGTTGAGGACCTGAGCGCGGGCATAGCCCAAGATGTAGGCGTTGAGCACTGGCACGGCCTCGGATACGGGGATGAAATCGCTATTGCAGCCGTCTTCGGCTGCGTTGAGGGTTGCCAGCAACGCCGGGGGCGCATCGTCGCACACGGTGATGAAGGTGTAGTGGCCACCCTTTTGAACATCGAGCCACAGATCTTCCGCGCCATCGAGCTCTGCCCAGGTCGGCTTCGCGGTCAGTTCGTGGGTGGTGGTGATGTCCAGCCGGCCAGACATCATGAAGGTCGGCACGGTGATGCCTGCCAAGCTTCCGGCCTCGTACACCAACGGCACGATGGGAGATTGGGGCACGATGGCGTCCACGCGAGGATCGGCAAAGCCGGCGGAGAGCGCGGCCTGAACTTCGGGCTTGTTCACCGTCGTGCAGCTGTTCGTCGTCGCGCAATTGGCGATCAGGTTGGCCACGTCGAGCTTGGCGCCCGCCACTGAGAATGTAGAGTAGGTGCCAAAACTGTGGCCAACGACCATGACGCGAGACAGATCGCTCACCTTGTCGAGGGGGTCCCCGCCGAGTCCGCTCTCCAAGAAGTCCAAACTGGCGCTGACGTCTTGGGGTCGATACAGCAAGTTTTCGCCGTAGTCGTTGCTACCGTCGAGCACCGTATTGCCGGTGTGGTCCGGAGCGATCACCACGAAGCCATGGGACGCGAGGTGCTCGCCGATGGAGTAGCCAACCAAGCCGACGCCCGCGTTGCCGTGGGAGTAGGCGAGCACGGGTAGCCCGGTGCCTTCTGGGGCGGGAGCATCCATGGCCACCTTCGACGTTATCTGGACGATGCCCGCGACTTCGTAGGTGACGAGGCTCGCGCTGCCCGCTTTCGCGGGGTACCAGATCTCCAGCTCGAGGCTGCGCTTCTCCGTCGAGCCCTTGGGCGTGTAGTCCACCGTCGCCTCGCGATAGCCGACACCGTTGGGTCCTGGCTGGAACAAAGCGTTGGACGCGCCGGCAGCGCCGCCGTGGCCCGCTGCTCCGCTCGCGCCACCAGCACCAGCTGCACCCGCGCTTCCACCCATGCCCGCAGTACCGCCACTGGAAGCGCCACCGGTATTGCCGCCTGAATCATCGTCGCTGCAGCCAGTCGTCCCCAGGCTGAGCGCCAATACGCAAAGCAGCAAGTGTTTCACTCGACAAAGGTAGCTGCGACACCGACCAAACGAAAGCTCCTGGGGGAACCCCGTGCGTCCCCGAGTCCTTCAGCGGCCCCCGCCCGCGGTGCAGGTGGCGTAGTCCGCCGCGCTCAGAGCCAGCACCGCGCCCTTCATCAGGACCAGCCACCGCGACCCCACCAAGCTGATCCCAGCGAGATCCCCGGCTTTCGAAGAGGACCTGCGGAAGACGGCTTTGGGGCGAAGCATGCCAACCTTCGCCGACTCGCCCTTGAAGTAGACGTGGAGGACAACCTCCTTGGGGCAAGAGTAGCGAGTGCCGCGACCGGCTAGATACCCTCGCCCGGTGCCGTAGCCCATTCCGGGCCCGGGAACCGAACCAACAAAGGGGCGCAGGCGATAGCGCTCGACCCAACCCGTCGCCAAGTAGCCGATACCGGTGATCACGATCCGTGCGTTCTTGCCGTGGATCTGCCGAACCTCCACGTCCATGCCCGGCTTGACCTGCGCCACCGGCGGCCCTCCGGGTTTGTCGGACAGCGGGCCACCCTTCTCGAGCAACATGCGCTTGAGCTTCTTTCCGCCCGTCAGCTTCCGGCGCACATCGTACTTCTGCGCAACCAGGCGCAGCTCGTTGCACGGCAGCGACTCTTCGGCGCGCTGGGGCTGAGCGAAGGTCTTGCTGACATCAATGCCGACTCGAGCCTTGTCGGGCTCGCCGGCAAGCAGCGGCAGCGCGGTGTCGGCCAGCGGCCACACGAAGCGCGCGAGCGGCGTCGGCTTGGCCGCATAGAGCAACACCTCGTCGCGCGGGACGAGCCCGCGAAGGAGTAGCTCCGGAACGTCGACCACCGCAACGGCCGCAGGCGCGTCCGAGCCTTCGCTCAGCACCAGAGTCGTCGGCGCGCCGTCGATGCGCGCAAAGCGCTCTCCGCCGAAACGGAAGCGCAGCCCGCCGTCGTACTGAGAGCGGTACTTCTTTTCACGGATTCGACACGCTTCGCGCTCAGGGGTGCGAACTTCCAGGGGACCGCTGTCCTGCTCCACCGGCGCCGGCTCTTCCGCGACTAGGGGTGCCGGCGACGGGCTGGCAGCCGCTACCGGCTGGGGCTCGGGACTCGGCGCCGACGCGGGGCTCGGCGCGGGCGGCGTGGTTGGCGCGTGGGGTTGCGCGCAAGAAAGCGCCGCTAGGGTCGTGGCCAAGTAGAAGCTCCGCATGGATTTGGCGCTGCGAGTCATGGCTTCCGTACCTCCGCCCGGGACTATAGCCCGCTCTTCAGCGGGTGCGGCCGCTGCATGCTGCCAATCGACTCACCAGCGGAAACGCGCGCTGCGCGATTGGCGTCACCACCCGCGACAACAACTGAAAGCCCCGACCGCGGGTGGGCGTATTGGCGGAGGCCGCGAAGTCTTTCAGCGCCAGCTTCTCCTGAACACCCTGGGTGACGACTTGGAGCATGTCGTCCAGGGCGATGCCCGCGCCGTCTGCGATGCGCACCATCATCGAGAAGTTCGCGATGACCGCCGCGGCATCCACAGTGGCCTCGGGCCCCAAGGAATCGCGCACGCGCTCCCTCGGCGCTTCACTATCTTGTCCGCCAACCACGGCCTCGACGTAGTCGTTCAGCACGGCTCCGCCATCGACGCTCGACGTCGCCATGCCTCCCTTGACCGCATCCAGGTCGACACCGCCCTCACTCAACTCACCGCTCGCCCGGAGCAGCTCGGCATGCGCCGTGGTTCAATAGAAACACTGATTGAGCGCGGACACCCGAGCTGCGATGAACTCCATTTGAGGACGGCTCAGGGCACGGCGAAAACACATGTCCATCAGGCGACTGGGGGAGGCATATTGAACCGCGGACATCCGAGCGACGGCACGCATCTCGTCGGGTACGAGAGTCAGCGCCTGGGCAACGTTCGGCACCGGCATTCCGGGCAACGTCGGCGGATACAGGTTCGCCTCCGGTCCGCGTGCATCCTTCGGCGCCAGGGTTGGCACCCAGGCGCCGTTTTGCTTCGCTCCGGAGGGACGGTGGCGCGAAGGTTCGCCGGGCTGCGGCTGTGGCAGAGCATGCAACGGCAACCCCAGGGCCTCGCAAAAGGTGTCGATACTGGTAACCCGTACCAGCGCGCCGAGGATCTCGACGTACTGCTCTTCGCTGATTCCGCTCGAAAGCGCCTCGTCGTAGAACCTCTTGCTGAGCCGCCCCGCATCCGTACGCACCCGGTGCACGACTTCGACCCACGCCGGCGGCAGATCCCCCGCCACTTCGTGGTCCACTTCGACTGCATAGGGCGACAGCGCCGCCTTGCGCTCCGAGCAACCGACACAACTCGCCGCCGCGCGAGTCTCCGCCGCCACCGCCACACGCTCTGCGCCCGTCAGCCAAGTGCCCGGCTCGCCAAGTTGCTCCCACGCCGCGCGATGCGCCGCTTCGATGTCAGAGCGAACTTGCAGCGGTGAAGCGGAGTAGTCGAGATCAGGCATGACCAGCTCTGTCAGCCTAGCACCATCTGTCAACACTTGATCGCTAGGCTTGCTATCCGAAAAAGCGCTTCTCCAATTCCGTCACCAGCTTCATGTTTGGAATCGGTTCGCGAGCCGCACTCCACGCCGATGGGATCGCTTGCACGCCAGTTTGCATCACCACCATCCCACCAACGATGGCGCATGTGGTGTCACGATCACCGAGGGCGTTTACGGTCTCCCACATCGCTTCCTCGTAGTTGTGGGACCTACGACTTGCGACCCACACGCAGAGTGGCACAGTATCGGGCGCGGTCACCCGTGCGCCGTTGCCTAGGGCGCGCACTGCATCAACAAGACTCACGTCGCCAGGCAAACCCAGGGCTTCAACAAGTCCGTCGCGTGTGTATCCCTTCGGTGTGTGGTCCCTGACCTCTTCAAGCAGCCTTCTCCCTGCCGGCTCCTTCTTCCCTGAACGATGAGTCAGAAGTGCTGTCGCAACAGCGGCAGCGATGGCGCCTGCGATCCCTTCAGCATGGACATGCGTTAGCTCTGCGGACATACGCGCCTGGTGCGCCACTTTCGCTAGGTCATCCGCGAAGTACGCACCAACCGGTGCAACTCTCATTGCCGATCCGTTTCCGAACGATCCTTTGCCCTGAAACGCGCCTCGAGAAAGCTGCGCCCAGTTGTCTTCATAGTCGACCTGACTCAACAATTTGTACGCGCCAGCGCCGTATCCACGGTGCGGGCTCATGTTTTCTGCGAAACGCCTGGCCAGCTCATCCTGGTTGATGCTCTGAAAGTCGCGCAGAACCCCGACGATCGATACCGCCATTTCTGTGTCATCGGTGTACGGCCATGGCCCGTCGCGCAACGCTCTTGCCTCAATGCGTTGCAGCGCGGTTCGCACCGGACCGAAGAAGGTCTCTCCGAACGCGTCCCCTACCGACAAACGTTCCAGCGCGACCATCGCGCGCTCAATTGGTGTCATGAGGTCGCAAGGTGTGTCGCTTGGGAGGACAATGCAACCCCGCTGACCACTGTTCGACGGGACGTCATCGCCGACGCCGCGCTAAGGCCGCGAATCTCGCCGACGCCGCCCCAGCGCGAATAACAAGGCCAACCCCAACACGGCAGCCCAGGGCACTTGGCGCGAGCCCACCGCGCGGCAGCCGCACCCGGGGTCGTCCTCAGCCGTGGTTCCGCCGGCGATGGCACCGGAGCTGCCTCCGAGCCCCGCGTCGCTGCCCGCGATGCCGCCATTCGCAGCCCAACCGCTTCCTGCGTTGCCACTCGTGCCACCCGCAGCCGCACCAGCAGTTCCCGCGCTGCCACCCGCTCCCGCATTGCCACCCGCTCCCGCACTGCCCGCGCTGCCCCCTGCCCCGGCATCCGGCACCGGCGTGGCTTTACCCCACACTTTCAGGTTCTTGTAGACGACGTCCTTTTGCGGCCCGTAGGTGCCCGCAGGTGCATTGTCGGTGCCGATGAACACGTGTCGCAGCCGAAAGGGCGCGGCATGGGAGTGGGTCACGAGGTTCGTACCGTCCAAGAAGGCCGTGATGTCTCCAGCCAAGGTCCACTCCACTTTGATGGTGTACGTCTTCTTGGGATCGATGAAGCCCGGCGCCCGCTTGATCCGCACTTCGTAGCGACCCTTGGGCGGCGGACTGAACCCCGCCGTGCTGGAAAGGAACTTGAACAGATTGTCGTAGGTCGCGCCGGTGCGAAAGTTGAAGAATCCGCCTTTGGGGCTGTCCGCATCGGATTTGTGCGGCGAACCGTGAGCCGCCTGGTACATGTTGATGATGTGCTGCTTGGCGAACTGATGCTGCGGGCTCGTGGTGTCGGGATTCCAATTCGTCACCTCGACGCTGAAGCCTCCTTCGGTGACCTCGAACCCCACATCCCAATGGATCTGCTTGCCCGCCTGCCAGCCGCCCCCACTAACGAATTGCCCGCCTTGCTGCTGGCCCTTGGTCGATCCGGAAAGGTCGTCCTCGAGCACGATCTGCGCAGAGGCCGTTGTCGCCCAGAACACCAACGCCAGGAGGAGCCCGCCCCTCCGCCAAACCCTATTCGCCACGGACGAGAGAGTAGCACACGCGGCTATGTTACGGGGGCAAACACACGGACGCCGTCAGCTCAGAAGCACCACTCTCGCCGATGAACCGCTCGGCGTCGGTCACCCGCGTCTTCGGGATCGCGTTGCACTCGCCATTGAGCGCATGCGCGCGGGCGACACAGCTGCCGCCGGTCGTTCCAACAAGCGTCGTGCAGAAGGTCGGCGCGCGTTGCGCCTGATCCGGGCAAAACCCCTCGCAACTTACGCTGCAGAATCCGCCATCGCTCGAGGATGCGGCCGGGCCCTTGGCACACACCGCCGCCTGCCCGTCCACCTCGAAGTCGCAGTCCTCATCCGCGACACAGGGATCCCCCACGAAGGCCCTGGGCTTCGAAGGTTCGCTGTTGAGTTTCGGCAACGAGGTGACGTCGTCCGCGGTCACGAACACGTAGCCCTCAGCCGCGAGGGGCGCGATCACCGCCTCGATGTTGTCCGCTGTAAACTGATGGATGTCGTGAAACAAGATCAGCCCACCCTCGTTGTCTCGAAGTTGTGACAGGGAGTAGCCGACCATGTCGCTGCGGTAATCGTCGGGCATGCGGGACCACACGCTTGCCGCACAATGACCAACGCCACCCGTGCGTTCCGCGAAACACCAGTCGGCTGAGTCATTCTGCCAGCCGGTGACGATGTAGCCATAGTCTTTGGCCCGAGCGATCCCGCTACACTTCGCCGAGCCGTAAGGAAAGCGGAAGTAGCGCCGACTCTCCCCGGCGCTCGCAATGACTTCATGGGTCAGGCGGATCTGCTCGTCCGCCGTGGCCAGGGACACCTTCTTCAGATTCTTGTGATTCTGAGAGTGGTTGGCCAATAGGTGCCCCTCTTGACGAATGCGGTCGATGACGCTGCGGGCCGCCGCCGAACTGGCGCGCTCGCCGTTGATGAAAAACGTGGCTTTCGCGCCGTACTGGGCAAGCACGTCGAGCACCTTCGGCGTCGTTTGCGGATTGGGGCCATCGTCGAAAGTCAGCGCGACCCGCTTGCCAAAGGGTCCCGGGTCCGGCACCGCCATGGCGGAGCACGCGGAGCTATCCGCCTTCGCGGCCTCTCGCTGGTCGTAGCCATCCTGCCAGTCGCTCGTGTCCGAATGCTCGGCCTCGTTCACAGCATCCGATGAGCTGCAACCGACCATAGCCAATGTGATGAAAGCCGCCAAGCGCACGCAAAGGCATATAGTACGCCAGCATAGTCTGTTCAACCCTGGGGCCGAGCAGCCTTGGCCCCTCGTTCCGCACCCGAGTCAAGTGAATCGTGGGCTTCAGCCACAGCGTACTCCCACATGAAACGCCTGCTCATCACCTACCACTCCCAAAGCGGCGGCGCCCAACGCATGGCGGAAGCAGTGCTCCGTGGAGCGCAGCGCGAAGCGGACGTGAAGACGGTGCTGCAGCGCGCCTTCGACACGGATCAGCAGCACCTGCTCGACGCCGACGGCATCATCTTCGGCACACCCGAGAACTTCGGCTACATGTCAGGCGCCCTCAAAGACCTCTTCGACCGCACCTACTACCCCACAGAGGGCAAACTCGTGCAACGCCCCTATGCCGTGTTCATCAAAGCCGGCAACGATGGTAGCGGCGCTCTGTCCAACATCGAGCGCATCGCGAAGGGCATGCAGTTAAAGAAGGTCGCCGACGCCGTGGTCTGCCGCGGCGTCGTCACCGACGAAGTGATCGAACGGTGCGAGGAGCTGGGCCAAGCCCTGGCCGCGGGCCTGCAGCTCGGGATCTTCTAATGAGCGACAGCGCCACAACCCCACACGCTAAAGACGGCAAGCGAAAGAACCCAATGCTTACGATCTTGATCATCATGAGCTCCATCGCCTTGGTGCTGAGTATTCTGGCCTACCGCAAAGGTGTCGCACTAGACGGCGCCAAAGAGGGACTCTCGCTGCTGATCCAAGTCGGTCCCATACTGATTCCGGCGTTCATTCTCGCCGGCATGGCGAGCAAGTTGATCCCCCAAGAGCAATTGGGCCAGTGGCTGGGTCAAGACTCCGGGTTCAAAGGCCTCGCCCTTGGCACGGCAGCCGGCGCCCTCGCACCCGGCGGCCCCTTCGTGCTGTTCCCCGTTTTGGCCGTGCTGCTCAAGGCCGGCACCGGCGTCGGCGTCGTCACCGCTTTCGTGACATCCTGGGCGCTGCTCGGGGTGCACCGAATTCTCGCTTTCGAACTGCCCCTGATGGGGTGGCGCTACACCTTGTGCCGCATCGCGGCGAGCGCCGTCTTTCCCGTGTTGATCGGCTTCCTGTCCCAACAACTCTGGAACCGCCTCGGCCCTGCCTAAGCGCCCGGACCGGTTTCCAGACTGCGCCGCCACTGGCATTGTTGGGGCCATGAGTCATGCCGAGCGCAAGTGCACCGACTGCAACGTCGCCCTGCGACGCATTCAGATCGTCGACCATCAAGGCGGGGCCGCCGCTCGGGTGGGCCTCGCCTACTTGCTCGAGGGCAAACCCAAGATGGGCGTGTGGAAAGCCGAAGTAAGAAACCAAGACGGCGAGGTCCACGGCGCCATGGCAACCGCGTGGGGACGCGCAATCACGCGCACGAGGTGGGATCGATGCAGCAGACATTCACCTTCTTGCAGCTTCGCTTCCCGCCCGTCATGACGCACGCGGGTCGATCCGTAGACGGCGGCTCGGGATCGCCGCAGGTTCCGCGGGAACACTCGTCCGCATCGGTCTGGCAGGCGTAGCCGCGAGTACAATCGTCGAAGAGGGTTTCGACGCATAGCTTGCCGGCGCCGCAGTCTGCGTCGGTGCGACACTTGGCCGTGGCGCAGAAGCTGCGCTCCGCTCCACACTTGCAGAGCTGACCAGCAGCGCAGTCGGAGTCCTGAGTGCAACCGTAAATGCACGTGCAGGTGCTCCCGGGCGGCAGGGTGCCTGCGCAATAGCCGTTGGGCTCGGCGGTGCACTCGGCGTTGCTCTTGCAGCCCTTGGGCGATTGACCGCACTTGGAAGGCGCCGGCACGTTGCACTGTTCAGCGGTTGGGCGATGCTCGATGGCTTCCTCGCAGCGCTGAAAGCCGGGCCGGTCGGCGATCGGTTTCGACCCCGTACACTCTCCAACGCTGGTCTTCCCAGCCGTCCCTGCGGTGCCACCAGCGCCTCCGGCGTCACTCGCGGCGCTTCCGCCGGTGCCGCCGACGTTCCCAGAGCCACCACTGTCGCTGCTGCAGGCGACGAGCATCGCAGCTGCAACGATCATGCTGCTGCTCAAGGTTGTGATCCAGCGTGGCCCGATCGCGCTCATTGCTGACTCCTCTCGAAAAACGCTGCCCAGCGTTCGTAGTCATGGTTGTGCAGCGAACGTGCCACGCGACAAATGCCGCGTTGGTCGGAGCGTTGACACGGTCAGCGCGATCCGAATGTCAGGCTAGCGCTAGCTGGCACATGCCGGGCTGCCCAGCCCGCTGGTCGGGCACAGCATGCCGGCGGCGAAGCATGGTGCGTCACTACTTCAACGACAGGCTACACTCGGCGATCTTCACGCCTGGACCGCCTTCGACCGCATCCACATAGAAGCGGACCGTCGTCGGCCCGAGGCCGCAGTTCGTCACCTTGAAGTGCCAGTTGCATTCCACCCCTGCCACAGAGCAATTGCCTGTGGTTCCGGTGAACTCAGCCGTCGCAGCCCCCGACGTGCACGCGACCTCGAGGCGAACGTCCTCGTGTAGAGCAACATCCGTGTATGTGACTTGGAAGCTGGCGCTCGTCGGTGGCTCGGGCTGGAAAGTGAATCCCTTTCCTTTGCAGTTGGAACTCGAGCCACCGCTGCCTCCCGAACCACCGCTGCCTCCGGAGCCACTGCTGCCTCCGGAGCCACTGCTGCCCGCGGCGCCACCGCTGCCGCTGGCGCCGCCATTTCCTGCGCTCCCGCCGGTATTGCCCCCAGCACTGCCGCCCACGCCGCCACTGCCCGCACTCGCATCCGCGCCGGCGATCCCGCCGCTGCCGCCCGTGGGGTTTTCGATCGAGCTCTTCGAAGAGCACGCCCCCGCTCCAGCCAGAATGCCGAACAGCGCGAGAAGAGGCGTGACTGATGGGGCGTGCATCCGGCGCGTATATTTACACGGCCGCTCGCGTTGTCACGAATCCTTCGCAGTTTTCCGTGGAACGGCGTGCAGGCCCCGCCAGAAGTCGGGCGCGTGCTCGAGCTCTGACAGGACATCGAGTCCCGCGCACCTCCGGCGCTATTTCAACTCTACGTTGCAGCTCGTCACCAAGGTTCCAGGTCCGCCTTCCTTGGCGTCCTTGTAGAACCCGATGGTCGCGTTGCCGGGCGCACACCCCGTCACGCTGAACACCCACACGCAATTGCCAGGGCAACCTGCGGTGACCAGCGAAACATTCGCTGTCCCGCTGCACTGTACGTCGAGGCGTATGTCTACATAAGGAGTGGAATCCATGTAGGTCACCTCGAACCCAGCCGCCTTGGGAGGATCCGTATCGAAGCTGAACACGCTACACACAGCGCCTGCGTCCGAGCCGCCACCAGCACCCGCCGCACCGCCCGAGCCCGCGCTGCCGCCGCTCGCGCCCCCAGCTCCGCCGCTTGCGCCCGAGCTGCCCCCGCTGCCGCTGGTCCCCCCGCTGCCACTCGCCCCCGCCGTCCCTCCGCTGCCGCTCGTACCCGCGGTCCCTCCGCTGCCCCCTGCGCCACCGGCACCTCCACTGGCGTCGCTGCCTGCATCCTTGGGCGGACGCCTCGCCGTGCTGTCTGAGGAGCAAGCCAAAGCGAGGGCAGCCGACGCTGCCAGAACCAAAGCCGATGCCGCGGAACCCTTCATGCCCCCATCGTTGCACAATGCTGCGCGCTGTCACCCTGGCTTTCCTTCCACGCCCCCAGCGCAGCGGACCCTGCGCCGAATCTGCGCTGAACTTCTCCCCGCGGCCTCACGGGTCGTCGTCGCTACTTGGGTTCGCTCCCTTTGAGCTTACTGCGCAGCGTCTTGCGATCGATTCCGAGAATGCGTGCCGCCTGGGTCTTGTTGCCGCCGACGCTATCCAGCACGGCACGAATGTGCGCGAGCTCGACTTGACGCAAACCGCTGGAGGGCGTGTGTGAAGGCGGTGGGCGGCCACGCATGTGTGGCGGCAGGTCGATGACGCGCACTTCGCCGCCTTCAACCATGACCGCAAGCCGCTGCATCACGTTTTGCAGCTGGCGAACGTTTCCGGGCCAATCGTAGTTGTGCAACGCCTCGAGGGCCTGGGGCACAAATCGCAAGGGCGGCCTGCCCTGGTCAGCAGAGTAGCGAGCTGCGAAGTGACGGATCAGCAGATCGATATCCTTCCCTCGTGCGCGCAGTGGCGGAATATTGATGATGATCACGCCGATTCGATAGAACAAATCCTCGCGAAAGGTACCTGCCTCCACCATGGCCCGAAGGTCTTTGCTCGTGGCCGCCATGATGCGCACGTCCACAGAGCGCGGCTTGGTGTCGCCGAGCATGTACACCTGCTTGTCTTGCACGACACGGAGCAACTTGACCTGAAGCTTGAGGGTCAACTCGCTGATTTCATCGAGCAGCAGGGTTCCGCCGTCTGCGGCTTGGAAGAACCCGATATGGTCAGCGTTCGCGCCGGTGAACGCACCCTTGGCGTGACCGAAGAGTTCGCTTTCGAAGAGTTCGGGCGGCACGGCTCCGCAGTTGACTGGGACGAAGGGAGCGTCGCGCCGCACGCTCTCTCGATGGATTGCAGCCGCCACGAGCTCTTTGCCGACGCCGCTTTCGCCAATGATCAGCGCGCTCGCATGGCTCGCTGCAACTTTGCCAATGGTAGAGAAGACCGCTTGCATCGCGGGCGATTCACCCACCATGCCGAAGGCCGCCGGATTGGGCCCCCCTGCCTCCTTCATCACGTCCCCTGCTCTCGGCCTCACGGCCACTTTGCCAATGCGCCTCGCTCCGAGTGCCGGGACGGGACGCCCTCGTCCATTAGGGTACCACCTCATTCGCGAAGCGCCCGGGGAGTTTCGCCCCGCATGGCTCCGTGGTTTTTTCTTCGTTCACTCTTGCGTTGGATCAATTCCACGTTCCAAAACGCAGCCAATCAGCGCAAGCGGAGCGCAATGTCCCACTGGGGAACTATTCCTCACCCGTTTCGCTCTCCCACCTACCCGAAACGATGTCCAAACCCGGCAAACCTCGGAACAACAGCGGGTTCTGACGCCGAACCCGAGCTCTGGCACGCAGCGTGCTCTCCAACTTCGGTAAGAGACCGAGGAAGGGGGTCTGACATGGAAGGCTGGATGAATCTTGCGATCGCTGTCGTCGCGACTGCGGTGCCAGCTGTCGTGATCGCAGTGTTGCTCGCATACAAGGATCACAGGCGCGATCTGAAGCAACGTATCTGACGGCTCGAAAGCGTTTTTCTGAGGTTTGGTTGGGGTCGCGGCGCTGGCCCGCGCTGCTTCACGACTCCCGCCATCGTCCCCGCTTGGGCGCTGCCCCACACGCCCAACGCTACCCTTCCTGCTACCAGCGCACCGCGGGCGAAAGCTCGAGAGTCGTGCCCCGCTGCCGCGCAGTGAAGCGACCCCAAACCGATCGACGAGACAGTTCGCCAAAAAAGGCGTTTTCCTTGCGACTGAAGCCGCGGAGCCGGCTCAACAGCGCATGCGGCGCGGGTTTGTCCTCGTTTTCGTCCTGCTAGGCCTAGGCGCGTGCTCGGGATCCGGCGGGCAGAGTGGTGGCGCGGCGGGCGCGGGCGGCTCCAGCGCGGGCACGCACTCGTTGGGTTGCGAAAGTTTCCCGAAGTCGGTGGGAGTGAGTATGCCCTGCTGCCCCAGCCACGGTCCGGACGCCTGCGGGGCGAGCTTATTTTGCGCCGCCTTCGATGGGCGCAAGCAGCCGACCTGCTACGTCGAGCGTTCACGCTTGGATCGCGCAGAGTGCGAGCACGATCTGCATTGTGTCAGTGGGTCCTGCAACGCGCAGCAGAAGCTGTGCCGCAGCTTGCCTGGAGCCAGCTGCGACAGCACCGTGGGCTGCGCGCCGGCGCCGACCGGGCAGCGCTTGGCTTGCGCCAAAGACACGGGGATTTGCATGCCCATCACTGGGCAAGACGGCGGACTGTGCGAACTGGCCAGTGACTGCAACAGCGGGTACTGCGTGAGTGGGACCTGCAGTAGTGGAAGCAAGGGAGCTGCGTGCAACATCGCGGCGGATTGCGGCACTGGGATCTGTGCGTTCGGCTCGTGTCAGGACGGAACGGAAGGGTCACCGTGTCAGGAGCCGACACACTGCAAGGGTAGCTCGTGCATCGGGGGCAAGTGCAGTTCGGGGCAAAGTGGATCGAATTGTGAGCAAGACACGCATTGCGGCGCACAAGATCCCTATTGCGTGTACGGCAAGTGCAGCTCGGGGTGGTTTGGGGATCCGTGCCACGACGCCGGCGACTGCGGTCCTCAGTATCCGCAGTGCACGGCGGGCAAGTGCGACGACGGCGTAGACCTCGGTGACCCGTGTACGTCGACCGCGCAGTGTGCCCAACCCAAGTCCAGCCTCGGCAAACCGATCCCAGTCACATGCGACCTCAGCAAAAAGACCTGCGTCGCGAAGAAGGGCGGCAAGTGCGACGTGGCTTGGTCCAAGGACGAGTGTGAAACGGGCACGTCCTGCCAACCCGACGACCCGAACCCCGGGACCTGTTCCGCAACCGGCAAGGCGTGCACCGGGAGCTATTGCTGCGGACCTGCGGGTTGTACCTACGGTTGCAACGACGGCTGGGCATGCTTGTGATTCGTCGGTGAGTCGCGACGCACATGCGCGCAAAGCAGAAGAAGAATTGACGCAAGCTCGGAGCGCCGGCGCAAACATCGCGCGGGGTCAAGCTTTGGCGCCGGCGAAAACTCGGAAAATTGAGGCGTCGAGCGGGGTGCGCTTTTTGCACCGCTACCCAGCACCGTGACTCAGTATGTGCCTCACAACTCGATGGATGGTCACCTCGAACCCGAGGTGGAGCCCCTCACGGACGCTGGCAAACGCTACGTCGTCCGCGAGCATGTCGGGGCGCTCATCGTGCTCGTGTTGGCGCTGGGCGCGGCACGGACACTGGGCTGGGCCAACGCTTGGCTATATGCGGGACTGACGCTGGCGATCAAATCCGTGGGGGCGCTGGTCTTGATGCGTGTGAATCCGGCAGTACTCAACGCCCGTGGCACGCGCCGATCTATCAGCAAGCCGGACCGCGCGTTCTTCAGCGTCTTCATTCCGGCGATGTTTGCCATCCCGATTGTTGCTGGCTTCGACGTCGGCGGGGCTGGTTGGAGCCATGGCTCGACGGGCGCGCTCATCGCCGGCATCGTTCTGATCCTTATTGGCGCCAGCGGTGTGACCTGGGCTCTGGCGGTCAACCGATTCTTCGAGCCGACGGTACGGCTGCAGCGGGATCGCGGTCATCGAGTGTGCAGCGACGGTCCTTACCGCATCGTGCGTCATCCCGGCTACACCAGCGCCATCTTGGGAAGCGCAGGCGTGCCGCTGCTGTTGGGTTCGCTGTGGTGCTGGATCCCGATAGCCGCCGTGGCCCTCGCCCTCATCATCCGCACTGCCTTCGAGGACAAGATGCTGCGCGCGGAGCTGGAGGGCTACGCCGTGTTCTGCTCCAAAACTCGCTACCGGCTGCTGCCTTACGTTTGGTAAGCGCTGCCCGCGCAGCGGGCGCCGCGGCTCATCGCACAGATTTCGTTGCGAGCCTCCTGGAATGGTCGGCACCTCGTGACTGAAACGTTGAAAGAAAACTGGTACCGACGGCTGATAGGGGGAAGCATGGCGTGGCAACTCTGGGACAACAAAGCCCCAGGGCGGGTGGGCACTGTGGTCGGCCTAATGAAGATTCAGTTGCGCGAAATTCTGTACGGAGCCCACCCCCGCGGGCTCATGATTGATCGCATTTTTCGGCGGCTCCGAGGCGAAAGTAGTACTCGCCAATGAGCAACTCCTCGAAGCCGCGCCCGAGGGTTTGCCAGCCAGGTCTGCCGTTATTTCTCAAGTGACCGCCAAGGCGGGCAACAGCGTAGAGGGCCTCCTCCACTGTTTCGGGGCGAGCCTTGAGCTGCAGTTTCGCATGCAGCAGCAGTAGCTGTGTCTCGCTCAGTACAATTGTTGCTGGCTCGTTGGGAGCAGCGTGCGGCAGCGACCGCATCAGCAGCATCGTCCACGCGATGGGTAGAAACACAGCCAACGCCTTGCTCATGGCTTCGTACGATTCGAGTTGTCGCTTCTCAAGGCTGCATCCTTGCTTAAGCGCCTTGAAGAAGTCTTCGATCACCCAACGGCTGCGGTAGTGGTCGACGACTTCCGCTAGCGCGTCGGCGGTATCGATCGGCTCGGTCGTGAGAAGGATCCACTCGATCGGTGGCTCATCTGCTTGCGGCTCTGGTTCCCACACCCTGACGACATTGACCGCCAGGCTTTCTGGTCCCTCCTTGCCATACGGTCGCTTGAAGGTCACGGAGGTCGCTGCAATCACTATCTCCACACGACGTCCGCTGCGCGGAGGATGCACTTTTCGCACATTTGGAGGGACACCCTGTCCTCGTTTCGAAACGAAGATCGTCCGATGCAGCTGCGGTTCGAGTTCGGATATCGCATCACGCAAGTAGACGCCCACCTCATCAGTCGACCGGTTTTGTGCCGCACGGATAATGTAACGGGCATGTAGTTCCTGCGCCTTCGCAAGCACACCGAAGATGTCGGCCTCACGGTCCATGACATTGATTACGTCGCTACCCACCTCCGAGTGCACTTGCTCCAGCATCTCAACCCAGCGCAGAGACTCCCGCTGCGGATCTTTCGCGAGAGCGCGCTTCGTTTTCCTAGCCCTGCCTTTCGGGCGTACATGACGACGCAAACCCAGGACACCAAGGTGGAGCCGTTCTTCTCCGGGCAGGACCGCCAGAGCAATGTGCGCGAAGAAGCCCTGACCCGCGGGGGAAGTCACCCCCATTCCTTCGCGCTCACTCGAGCCACCAACGGTCACATCGGTCGTGTCGTGCACCACCAGGCACGTGCCGGCCGTACGCACACGTCCTATTGTTGCTTCAATGTGTGGTTCCAGCACGTCCTCGGCATCGAAATGCTCATTGCGAAAGAATCGATAGATCCCTTCCAACTCCGAAGGCGTCCTCGCCAGCTTCGGAAATCCAACCCCAGGCGCCGTCATCAACCCCTCCGCCAGCCACTTGACCCGCTCCGTGCGCCGCTCGTCGCCCGAGTTCCGCACCCTCGAATTGTCCGGATATCCGACCGTCAAACCACTCCGTTGCCTTCATCCGAAAGGGTAGATCACACCCAATCCGTCATCGCAACGAGATGTGTATGATCATGAGCCCACCGGGCGGGAACAACTTGTCGGCGACCGCGATGCGGAGTTGCGGAGATTCGCGCCGGCGACAGGCGTGGAGCCGACTGGAAGGGGCTCCGCTGCGGGCGGGCCTTGGGGGGCCCGCCACGTCCGCAGCTCCGCCGCAGCGCCGGCGCCGCGCTCATCAGTAGGTGGAGTGAATTGCGAACGCAACTTTCTGCGCGTGCCGACACTTTTGTGCTTGACGGATTTTAGGACGCGCGCGCGACGTTTGCGACGACACGCCGATTGAGTGTTCGGTGTGCGCGTCACACCGGTGCCTAATGTTGTTTCGGTTTCAAAACGAGTTTGCTCGCGATCGCTCCGCTGAAACGCGAACTGCACGCTGATGGTGACGCCAAAAATACGCGTGTTACGCAAGAGACATGGACACCCTCGCTTCGCTCAGCAACGAACAACTCCTTGCGCAGCTGCCGGAGCTCCGCTCCCGGGAGCGTCGGGCGATAGCCGAAGTCATCGTCTGCCTGGCAGAAGTCGACCGTCGAAGGCTCTACCTCCGTGAGGCCTGCTCCTCCCTGTACGCGTTCTGCGTTGAACGGCTCGGCTACTCGGAGGACGCTGCCCGGAAGCGAATGCGCGTGGCGCGTCTGTATCGGGAGCTGCCGCAGACCCTCGACGAATTGACGAGCGGGTCCATCCATCTGACCGGGCTGTTTCTGCTCTCGGGGCACCTGACAGAAGACAATGCGGGTCCGCTACTCGCCGAAGCCCGAGGCAAGACGCGGCGCGAAATCGAGCTAGTGGTTGCCCGATGGTTTCCCAGGTCGGACGTGCTGCCGAGCATCACTCCGCTAGGAGCGGATTTCACCGGTCCTGGGACCAGCGCAAGCGGTTCTCAGAAGGGTGCACCTCCTGTGACGAGCCAGCGAGTGGATGGCATTCCGTCCGCAGATAGCGCCACCTCTGGACGAACAGACGGCGTGCGAAGCCGGGTGCAGCCGCTCTCAGCGCAGAGCTATCGCGTGGAGTTCACGGCCAGCGCGGAGCTTCACGCGAAGCTCGAGCACGCACAGAACTTACTCAGTCACGCGGTCGCGCCGGGAGACCTGGGAGAGATATTTGAGCGTGCTTTGGATGAGCTCATCGCGAAGGAGACCAAGCGACGTCAGGGCGCAATGAGCGAAAAGCCGCGAAAGCGCAGGCCACTGAAGGAGGGGTCGCGGCATGTGCCGGTCTCCGCGGTTCGGGAGGTTTGGAACCGTGACGACCATCAGTGCACTTTCGTAGACGAACGCGGGCGGCGTTGCAGCGAGCGGCGCTACGTGACTCTAGAACACGTCGATCCGCATGCCCGTGGCGGTCCGTCCACTGCAGAGAACCTTTGCTTGCTATGCAAGCCCCATAACCAAGATGCCGCCCGGCGTGAGTTCGGCGAAGAACACATTCGGCGCAAGCAGCGAGAGGCGCAAGCGTATTCGAAGGCCGCGCAAGCCTTGATTGCGTCGGGATTCCAGCGCAAGCAAGTCAATGACGCACTGAAAGCACTTCGACAACGTGAATCACGGCCGGAAGTCGAAGGGCTGCTACGGGAAGCGCTCGTGTTGCTGTGTCCGTCCAAGGAAGTAGTTCCCCGTCCCGACCGCCCGCGCGGGGCCGTCTAGATGGCCCGCGGCGCTCGCAGACCGCTCGACGGCCTGTGGGTAGCGCGGTTGCTCGCGGGCGCGCTCTTGCGCTCCCGTCTGGAAACCGCGGTTCGGAGCAAGACCACGAAGCACTGCACGCGCTGAGCCTTGCCTTCGATGAGGCCACCAGGAGCGACGCCGATTTCCGAGCCTTCGAGAAGGAATTCTGGATCTTGGCGGCTCGGGCCGGCGGCAATCGCATCCTGAAGATGGAAGTGTCGTGGTGGTACGACAAGCTGTCCAATGCGCCCCACGAGCCGAGCACCTCAGCGGCGCCCATGGCTCAGCGGATCGGTTTCTATCGCGAGCTTGGCCGCAAGCTAGTCGCGCAGGACTGCGCCAGCACCTACTACTTGACCGTCGTTTCGCCAATTCTCGAACTGTTGTTTGCCGCGCCGGGAGCGGATTCATGAGGCCTTTTCATCCACGCCCCAAGAGTGCTCGAGCAGTGCGGGCATGGCCTCGTGGCGAGTAGTGTACGGCTGGGCGCCCGACGCCGGATCTCTAGAACTACCCCAGGACGTAGGCTTTGGGGCCGATGCCGACGCGCATTTCGTGGTGCAGCTGCATTACGTCAACGCCACCGACGCACCGCAAGCAGATGCGAGCGGCTTTGGGCTGTGCACAACGACCGAGTTGCGCAGCTTCGACGCCGACATCATGGCTTTCGGCGCCCACGAGTTCACGATCCCGGCGCACGGTAAGACGGAACTCAGCTACAAAGTGCGGGCGCCGCCGAACGGCGCGACCACCAAGCTGTTTGGCGCCTTTCCACACATACACCGGCTTGGGCAGAGCATTTCGACGCGCGTTGACGTCGAGTGGTTCCGTCGACCTGGGCAGCGTCGACAGCTGGGACTTTGACTATCAGAGCTGGACGAAGATCGATCACGTACTGACCCCAGGTGAGTACGTCGAAACGAAGTGTGCGTGGCAGAACCCGCACGAATACGGAGTGGGCTTCGGGCCGGGTACGGCCGACGAGATGTGTTACTCGTTCGTGATGTATTACCCGCGCATCGAAGATCCCAACTGGCACTGGCTGCTTCCTGCGCTCTATTCCGAGTGTGAGAAGTAGCCGTTTTGGAGAACGAGCTATGTTGGATCGGAAGTCGAGTTGTTGGGTAATCGCGTTGGCGGCAGTGGGCCTGTGCGGGTGCGGGGAAGGCTCGGACGATGCCGGGCTGGGCCCTAGTGGAGCCGCGGGAAGTGGCGGCAGCGCAGCAGCGGGCGGTTTTGGCGCCTTTGGTGGCAGTGCCGGGGGCGGCGCGGGCGGGGGCAGCGCGGGAGGCGGCACTGGAGGAACGACCGGGCCCGACATGCGCATCGACCCCATCGAGCTGGGATACGCCTGGACCTACGACGTGATCATCACGGGCGTGTATCCGCTCTGCAAAGCAGGCAGCCTTTGCGGGGGCTTCTTCTTGGGTGGTGCGGCCTGCGCAGCCGACGCACTCACCGCCAACAACGCACCAATGCCGCAGATCATTTTTTTTACGGGTCCGCCTGGACCGCACCCCTCAGCGGTCGTTGAGGGGTGCCAAAGCAGAGCCTGAAGATCGGCTAAACCGAAGCGGATTGCGCCGATCCGAGCCTGGACCTCGGTCGTAAAGCATGAAAATGGCTCGAACCGCGAGATTGGGATTGGGGGGTCTGTCCGCCTTTGTGGCTCTTTGTTGGAGCCCAGTGACCTCCGCACAATTCTTCGCGGCGACAGGCGCCGACGTGGTGGGCGCGGGCGACGTGGAAGGAGAGACCAGCGCAGAATCCGGCGTCGACGGCGCGGCTCCCCTCGCCTTGGCGATGGGGCTATCGCGGAATTGGGAAGTCGGGATCGGCGGCGAGCAATCGCCCCTGGGCGAGGTTGCCTTGCCGCATCGTTTCGTTGGTCGTTCAATTGCGGTGAAGCGCTTGCTCGTGCCGGGTTCGCTGCAGGGTGCGGAGGGTTTCGGCGCGGCACTCGAGGTCAGCTGGGAGCTGCCGAGTGCCAGCGAGGTGCGCAGCGCGCTTGCGCTATCACGCGAGTGGTCCTGGGCGACGCTGCACCTGAATGGCGCAACTTCGCGCGACGCCGAGGGTGCGGTGGCGCCCGAATTGCTCGCGATGATCGAGGGGCCGTCGTCCTGGGTCTTGCGCCCGGCCGTCGAGCTGTACATGGATCCCGGCGACATCCTGACAACGGGTAGCCGTTGGGGCGTGATTTGGGAGCTGAGCGATCGACTCGCCCTAGCCGCCGGTGCCGCCCGGCTGCACCAGCCTGATGCCGCGACGGAGTACGGCTTTGGGCTCAGTTGGTCGACGCTCGAATGACAATTGCGCCCGAACTAGGTGCGACTCCGAGACCGAACACCGAGTTCACCGGCTGCACGCTCTCGATGAGTCCGCGCGCTCAAGAACAGATTTGATCGTAGTCGGCACAGCAATCGCTGTACTGCTTGCAATCGACGTCGCAGTAGCAAACGCCGGCAATCTGGGTGGAGGTTCCGCAAAAGCCGACACAGCTGGCCGTGGCTCCACCGGTCGCGCTAACGCCGCCACTGCCACCGGACGCGCGAGCGCCGCCAGTACCAGCGATGCCACCCGTGGCGCCTACGCCACCCGTCGCGCCCGCACCACCTGTCGCGCTGTCGCGCCCGCACGACCTGTCGCGCCTACGCCGCCACTACCGCCGGGCGCCGCGGCGCACAGGCCGTTGCCACGGCAGATTGGTGCGTGGGACGGGCAACAGAATCCATCTCCGCAGCGAATGGGGTAATCTGGGGGGCACTCGGCCGTGCAGTCGTTCGACGCATCGAGTTCCGCGGTACAGTCATTCACGGTTTCGAAAGCGTCCGAACCATCACAGCGGATGTTCCCAGGCGACGCAACACAAGTGTAGTATGCACTGACGAGTGCTTCACACTGAGAATACTTGCTCGCATTGACGATGTCGTCGCAGCCGCCCTGGCATGCGGAGTTGATTGAGGAATCGAGAGGCCCGGGGCAGCGCAGCGCCGCAATCTGGTCGCAAGCGGCCCGGCACGCTTGCTCGCCGTTCAGTGCGCCGCCGCCGGAACCACCGCCGGAGCTGCAGTTCGGGGTCCCGGTACCGAGAAGGAAGACGATCACGAGCACAACCACATCGTTTCAACGTCATTGGCACTCAGTCTAGCTCGCGTCAGGTCTATGCGCTGCTGGCTAGCAAACACCTGAACGAGCGAAACTGTACACGCGCAAGCCATCGGTATGCTTCGACAATTCTTCGTTGAGCAGAATCTGCACAACTGCAGCGTTACACCTGTCTGCAGAGGCTGAAACAGCAACCCGGTGTGACCCGTGGCACGCATTCGAACTGGCCTAGCGCGCGCGCTTCTTCGCGCGGCGCTTCGCCGCCTTCTTGGCGGGACGCTTTGCGGCGGCCCAAGCGCCAACGGATCAAATGCAAAACAATAGAAGTAGCTTAATGGTTTCGTTGGATCGCGGTGCTACACTGAGCGCTTCTTACTTCTTGATTATGGAGGGATGGCGAAATGACTCGAGCATGGACTGCGCTGGGCTTGGCTTCGGCGATCACGGCCTGTCCTTCGTGCGCGACGGCGTGCAAGCCGTATCAACAGTTCGGCGCGGGAGGGGCCTTCCCCGTGAAGGTGTGTAGCTGGTGACCGGATCTCACCATGAGCGAGCCGGTTCCCGAGGGCTTTCTCAACAAGACTCACAGGCGTTGGCGCCCTCTGGGGGCCCAGCTAAGGTGTTCTTCGTTCAAGGTTCGCTGACGAGCGCGCGAATAGGTTGAGGTAACGCATGCTTGGTTTGAAGACGTGGTGTGTGGGTTGGGCAAGCTTTTTGTTGGCTCTTGGATGTAGTTCGTCGGGGAGCGGTTCGGGCGGTACCGCCGGCAGCGGTGCCCTCGCGGGTAGCGGCGGCGGTGGTGGTTCAGGTGGCGCAAGCGGCGGTGCCGCGGGCTCCGAAGCGAGCGGCGGTAGTGGAGGCGCCACGGGCGGTGCGGCCGGCTCGGGAGCCGTGGGCGGAGGGGGCGCTGCCGGTGGTGGAGGCGTAGGCGCTAGCGGTGGTGCTAGCGGAGCAGCGGGCGCAGGCGGGGCTGGGGGCGATCCCGGAGCGGGCAAAGTCCTGTGTGGCACACAGACCTGTAACGCCAATCAGGGCCAGGTTTGTTGTTCAAACAACCCTGGAAATCTCGCATGCCATCAGGCGGCACAGTGCGCTCCTGGACAGAATCAATTGGTGTGTGACGGCCCCAGCGACTGTCCGGCGGGTCAGCAGTGTTGCGCCAACTTTGGCGACATTACGCGCGCTTCCAAGTGCGAGGCGGACTGCGGCAACTTCGGCGTGATGTGCGCCGGCGACCAAGACTGTCCGAGCGCGGCGCCCAAGTGCTGTAAGGATATCTTCGCCCCGGCCTACAAGACCTGTGCGCCGTCTTGTCCGTGACCAAGAAGAGTCCTGCCGCTTGCCTTCAAGGGTGGTCGTCGCGCCGATGGTAGCGCCGCTGCTGATGCCGGTGGCGTGTGGCTCCCGGAGCCCCTTACGGTTAGCGGATGGACCTGGCGGTGTCGGAGGCGGCGCAACCGGGGGCACCGGTGGCGTCAGCGGCACTGGGGGGCAGCTGGTTTCGCAGGTTCACCCCTTTGCCTTGAAGCTGGCGGGGCGCCGCCTTCTCCGCCATTGGGAGCGGCCTGCGCTTTCGCCGGTGATGCGCGCGTGGGCATCGCCGTGGTCACCGGCAGCCGCTTGTACGCATAGGAAGAACGAACCGCGGATTTACGGAAACGCCGAAAACGCCAAAGTAGGCCAGCAGGCTGGTATCTTGGAGACAGCATCGCTCAAGGCGGGCCAGCTTGCGATGTCAAGTCGGCTTGGCGGAGATGCGTGAGCGAAGCGGAGCTCCGGCGGGCGACGGCGCGCAGGCCTGCCCGAGCTGCTCGCTGGAGCGGTCAGCCACTCGCGAATGGGAACTCGAGCTGCCCGAATGCCTCAGCTGCCGATGCCCTCGGTGGTGCTCGCGGGCCGAGCCCATCCTGCTCGGCGAGCAAGCGGGCGATGGCGCCGGGGGTCGTGGCCGCCTCGACCCATCACCCCTTCGGGTATCGCGAAGCGCGTCGCATCGGTCCGCCGCAGTGACTGCAAGTTTCGACGTCGGCGCGAAACACGTGGCGGAGGAGCCAACCCCATCGCGAGCGTTTTTTGGTTTGCGCTTCGAGCAGCTCGAGCTGGTCGCCCGAGGCGGGCGCGGGGGCGAAGCGCTTTGGGTCAGCCTGCGCCGGGACAACGTCTGACCGATGGGCGGCTGTGGCTCGAGAGCACGCCGAAGTAGCGAAACTTCCCGAAGCGCAACGGTTCGTAGAACACACCGAAGCCCACGATGCTCACTGCACCCCATCCGCGCGGTCGGCGTCGCCGTCTTTGATCTTCGCGGGACCGAGACCGAAAGTTCCATACACACCTGCTCGCGCTGGTCGAGGGGCCGTCGTCCTGGGCCTTGCGCCCGGCCCTCGAGCTGAACACGGATCCCGGCGACATGCTGACGACGGGAAACCGTTGGGGCGTCAGATGGGAACTGAGCGATCGACTCGCCCTCGCCGCCAGCGCAGGCCGGCTGCCCTGGGGTGGAATTGGCGTGAACGCCGACCGATGGTGCGTATTCGGACTGACCTAGCGCGCGCGCTTCTTCGCGCGGCGCTTCGCAGCCTTCTTTGCGGGGCGCTTCGCCGTCTTCTTTTTCGCGGGCTTCCGGGTCGCCTTCTTCTTGGCGCCGGCCTTCTTCGCGACTCGCTTCTTGGAAGCCTTCTTCTTGGATGCCTTCTTTGGCGTGGGCGCGGAGGCCTCCCACACGGCGCAGCTGGCACCAGTCGGATCAAGGAAAATGCCGAGAGCGCCGTGGCCAGGCACGGGCATGAAGGGCACGACAACCTTGCCGCCCAGCTTCTTGACCTTGGCCATCGCCTTCTTCACGGACGGAACGCCGATGTATTGCAGCCAAGCGTTCGGCGTGCCGGGCATTGGTGACTTCTGGATGCCGCCGCCTTCATCGGCAGAGGCCTTGAACATGCTGTAGACGTTGCCGTCCGGCATTTTCATGTCTTCGAACTTCCAGCCGAAGAGCCCTCTGTAGAACTTCTTCGCTGCGGCCGGATCGGCAACGTGAACATGGTGGCTCCCACCGCCCAGAGGTCTGTGCGCCCATCCACTTCATCCCAAAGACCCCTAGCCTGCTCTGGAGCCATGAACGCAGGCGTACCCATGGTGGAGCCGTCACGGGTCGCGGTGCTGTGCGTGGAGAGTTCGCGCAGGCGTGCAATTCCGAAATCAAGCAGTTTGACCTCACCTGTGCGCGTCAGGAACAGATTCTCTGGCTTGAGGTCACGGTGAACAACGCCCTTTGCATGCGCCGCGATCAACACGTCGAGCACCTGGTCAACCAGAGCCAAGACTTCGTCAACCGGGAGCGCTCCACCGCAGCGCGCCGCCCGACTTTCAACGGTCTCACCGTCCAGCAACTCCATGACCAGGAAGACAGCGCCGTCGTCATCATCTTCGTCCAGGACGCGAACTGCCCCGTCATGTTGGATGGTGTTCGCCACTTTGCCCTCGCGGAAGAATCGAGAGCGCACATCGTTGTGCAGGCCCAGTTCGGGGTGGAGAACCTTGATCGCCGCACGCGAGCCGTTTCGGTGAGTGGCTGCGTACACCGCCGCCATGCCTCCGACCCCGAGCAGCACGTCCAGATGCCACTTGCCCCTGAGCGTGCGCCCAACGCGCGCTTTGGCGCGCATCAGCATCGGATCAACGGCTTCGGTGGCGGAATCCACGGTTTCTTGTCCCAATAAACACATACTACCCGAGTGGGTAACGTTATCGAAGCACGCTGGCGTCTCGTTGGTGGGTGAGCCCTACCGTTTTTCGACGAAAAGTTGCCGCCCGGATCAAGAAAGCCCGCTGGCGCCTCGGTTGGACGCAAGCGGACGCCGCGTTCAAGGTTGGGCTGACGTTTCGCTATTTCGCAGAGGTCGAACGCGGTGGCCGCAACCCGTCTCTCGATACGCTGCTGGCGATAGCCAAGGCGCTGAAGGTCAAGGTCGCAGACCTGGTTGACGTCGAGCCCGGTCCTCGTCTCGATCTGGATAGCCTGGACGTCCAGCCCCCGAAGACCGGAAGGAAGCCAACTCGCGTCATCCGGAAGCGAAAGCCGCGGTAGCGCGGGTCAGGGAGCCGCCTTGCCTCGGCCTGGGTCCAGCCCCCCCCGGTGGCCGAAGCCACTCGCGCTGGCCGGCGCCTACTCGTCGTCGCTGAGCCGATCGATGTCGGCGCGGCGGATGTCCGCGAGCTGCCTGAGGCGACCGGCGTGCGTCGCCAGGCCGAGCGCGACGGACAAGGCGTGCAGAGCGCATCCGCTCAGCTGGCTGGCTCGCTGGTCCAGGTCGGCGTCGTCTGCGTCTTGGAAGGCGTCCTCCGTCGCAGCGGCGTAGGCCGTGCGGCCAATGTGTTCCAAGACTTGGGCTTCCTCTGCCGCACCGTCAAACACGCGACTTGCGTCGCGTTCGAGGGTTGCGGCTTCGACACGGGTGTAATGGATGGTACGCGTCATCGCGTCAGACCTCCTTCGTAGGTTCTGGCCACGCCCCCGGCTGTTGTCGCAGCGCGGGGGCACTTCTGCTTGAGACTATGACACGGGGGCGGCCGAATGGACAGGCGGGGCGCACAGGGGTATCGTTGTAACCTCGCCCCGTACCCCTGCCAGCAGACAGCCAATCCCATGCCGATTGGCCGCCCTTATGGAATGGTGTCCTGAGGGCGGCGAGGCGTATTGGCCCCCCCCCACGCGCCGACGCTCGTGCCATCCAGGCGCAAGACCTCACGCTATCGTGGCGTTCAGCGCCTCCGTTCTGGTTAGCGTTTCGCAGGTAACGCATCGCGTTGTCCCCCAACTGTCCTCTCCCCTTGCGCCTCGCTCAACGGAGTCTTCCTTTTTTCGGCAACTGCGCGGAGCGGAGACCGATACGGGCCACATGTTGAGAGTTAGACGCTATCGGATGGCGTGCAGCGCCGGGATGAACCGCGAAACGGTTGCGCTACGTGACGCACCACGCGGAGGTTCATTGCAAGCACACACCCGCACACCTAAATTCGCGCGGCCGCAAGAAACTGGACATCGAGGGTTCTTGTTTCCCGTATCGTATCTTCGCGCGTTTCGATCGCGCGGCGGGGCAACATGAGGAGTCGATTGAAGCTAGGGCACGCGTATCACTCCGCGCGCGCGCGTGAAATCGTCCACATTCCTCGCCGACGTCACGTGCCGCCCATCAAGCAGAACAACCTCAACTGCGAGAGAAAAACACCATGAGACCTGTGCAATTCGAACTTGTGGCCCGCATTCGTTTCATTCTGCTCGTGCTCGCTGCTGCGGTGATCTCCGTTTCATGCGGGGGCGGTGGTGGCCCCCCGCCAGCCGAGTGTGTGCCCCAGTGCGAGGGGCGATCTTGTGGCTCAGACGGCTGCGGTGATGTGTGCGGCGTGTGTTCCGATGGGCTCTTCTGTTCACTTGATGGGCAGTGCGTTGACACGTTCGACCCAACGAACACTCCGCCCGACGTTGAACCCATCCATCTAGAGACCAAACCCGTGGGTTCAGCGCGGGGCACGTTTCACGTTAGCGATGTGGGTCAGGCGCAGTACCGAGTGACGCTCGACTTGCCACCAGGTCGCAATGGTTTGGTGCCACGCCTTGCGCTACGCTACGACAGCGCTGCGCCGAACGGCTTCGTTGGTCAAGGATGGACGCTGGAGGGCTACTCCGTTGTCACGCGCTGCGCGCAGACGATTGCCCAGGACAGCAGGGCTCGCGGCGTCCGGAACGACGATACCGATGAGTACTGCCTTGACGGTCAGAGGCTAGTGCCCGTCGAGGGATACGTCGCGGGCGAGGATGGAGCGGAATACCACCCGGAGCGCGAGCCGGGCACCAAAGTCATTTCGCACCGGACCGCCAAAGCAGCCGCGCCCGATTCCTGGACTGTGTACCGACGAGACGGCTCGATCGATACCTTCGCCGCACCTGCCCTAACTGAGCCATTCGTGCCGCTCCGCGATGTCTGGCAACGGACAAAGACGGAAGACCGCAACGGGAACTTCATTGAATACGTCTCGCAGCTGTCTACCACCTATGACCAGAGACACGGCCCCCGCACATGGCATCGACCCGACTGGGTCCGCTACAATGGGCACGAAACAGCACTCGTTCCCGACACGCAGGTCTCCTTTTTCTACTCGACACGCGAAGACCCGAAGACGAGCTACGCAAACGGCTGGTTCTACCAAAACGACCGGCTGCTATCGCGAATTGACATCAGGATTGGAGGGACATTGGTACGGCGGTACCAACTTACGCACGGGTTCGCTCGTAGCGAGCGAGCGTCTGCGGTGCTGGAGAAGGTGGAAGACTGCGCGCCGAAGTCACCGCTGGACCCCCAGTGGGTCTGCAAACCAGCTACCCGGTTCTTCTACGACAACACACAGACGGGCCTGTCCGCACCGGAACTGGCGGGCCCCAACCCGCCGCGCGGGCCTGCTGCTACCCGGGTCGGCGACATCGTACTCGACGCCAACGGTGACGGACGCGACGACTTGCTCATGGCTGTTCCCGCGTCGGGGCCGGGACTGCCGGAGTTGACCAAACGCTGGCAGATCCTCTGGGGAGGAACTGTGTTGCAGGACACCGGAGTGAACATGCCACTCCAGCCCTTTCCGAACCCAGAACTAGCCAACGGCCAGTACGACTATCCATTCAAGGTGATCGACATCGACGGGGACGGCCGCGACGAGATTCTCTATGAGCCTTGGGGCTGCGGGAAAGACATCTACCGCTACCTAGACTGGGAGAACGGCAAGTTCACGCCAAAGGATACTGGCGTAATGGCCTCCTGTACGAACGAATTCGAGCATGCCGGTAGGACATTTGCACTCGACCTGGACGGTGACGGCAAAAGTGAGTGGCTGCGATGTCGGGGTCCGCTAGATCTCGACAAGAAACGCTTCTGGACGTTGGTTCGTCCCGTAGTGGGCGCTAGCGGGTCACTTTCGTTCGTTGAACGCCGAGTTGACTACAATGGTTCCTGTCACCATGTGCATATGGCACTGGACACGGATCGAGACGGGCAACAGGAGCTCTTCGTCCAGCACGCGCTTTCGGAAACCGACATCGAGCAACTAGCGCTCGGCGTACGCTTTCTAGACACTGGAGCAGACGTCGACCCCCAACTCCCTGTCCGAGTGGAGCTCATCAAGACCAAGGTGCCCTGGCCAGCCACCCCCGTCGACGTCAATGGGGATGGACTCACTGACCTCGTCGCCCACTCCCCAGAGTCTGAGGAGCTTGAGACCTGGGTAAACACGGGCGCGGGCGTCGGCTCAGACGTTTTCAGGCGAGTTGCGAGCCAACCCCTGCCGATCCCTGGCGGCCCAGTCCTCGACGTGAATGGCGACGGTCGTGGGGATATCCTCGTGGGGATCGATGGCAATCAGAACTGGTCGGTTCTCCGGAGTACGGCAGGTGTCTCTCCCGGCCTAGCTGGGGCGTTTGCGGGGTTCGTTCTCGAACACCACGAAACTGACCCGACGTGGCCAAAGATCGGCGAGCGAATCATCACTCTGGACCCCGACGGGAACGGAATCGGAGACCTCATGCTCGCTGAGTTTGCGTCGGAGAGCTACTCCCTCCACCGCTCGCTCACCGGCTCCAACCCTCGACTTGTGGCTGTGACGGATGGACTCGGCCGTCACATTGAGATTTCGTACGGAAACCTCACGAACGCGGACGTGTATTTGGGAGTTCGGAACGCTTCCGCGCTCAGCCAATGCGGAGTAACGCTGCTTTGCCGGCAGCCTCGTCACGCTGTCGTGGCCGAGCATCGCGTGCTTATGGGGCCCAACCTAGCTGGTACGCCTGCAAGGATGTTCAAGCACAAGTACGGAGATAGCTTCTCGGGCCTGAATGGAAGGGGGTGGCTTGGGTTTGGTCTCCGCCGAAAGACCGAGCCGGAGAGAGGAATTGCCGCCGTGCCTCTCACGGAAACGACGGTCTACGACAACACATTCTACGACGATTCGACGAGATCCTACCCCTTCGCAGGCGTGCCTCGGTTCCATGCCCAACAGACGCAAACAGGGGAAACCACGGCAGAAGGCGCGCCAATCGAATTGATCAACACGACTTCCCGTGCGCTAGTCGTGCGCGAGAACGCACCCGCCACGCAGACGGACCCGGCGCAGTACTTTGTCTACGCGAGCCACGTGCTCACGGGCTCGACGGAGCTCGTCGGCGGTGCCGTTCGTGCCTCCCATGGCATGGATACGGACATCGAAGTTGACCAGTTCGGCAACACAACACGCACCGCGTCACAGTGGACGAGTGGCGAGTCTGAAATCATTGTTTCCCAATACGCGCACCAGGTCACGCCGGCATTCCTTTCCTCTTGGCTTGTCGCTCTGCCTGTTGAGGTAAGCCACACGGAGTCCTCGGGAGGCCTGATTCAAACCCGACAGCAAGCATTCGCGTATGACACAAACGGGCGAATGGAGAGCTTGCTGCGAGAGCCCGATAATGTGCCGCTGCGACGCGAAACCCGGTTTTCTCGAGACGTCTTTGGTAATGTGATCGAGACCCGACAAGTCACTGCGCTGGCGACGCGCGTCCAGACTACCAAGTACGAAGCGCGAGCGATCTTCCCTCTGCGTTCTCTCGACGACGAGGGCTACGGCACTGAGATGGCGTTCAACCACGTGGCCGGATACCCGATACGCACGCGGCTCCTTGGAAGGGCCGGCAGCTCTCCGCCACTGGAAACACTGCGTCTGTATGACGGCTTTGGGCGGCCGCGATTCGCGCGATCGGCGGACGGCGTCGAAACCGTAATCGAGCACGAGCCTGACACAAATCCTTATCAACCCTATCGAGTTCGAACGCGAACCGAAGGTCGGGGGACGGTAACAACCTGGTTCGACAATCTCTCTCGTGCCGCACGCAGGCAAGAGACCGCCGCGCTCGACAAGACACTCCAACAGGTCACTCGGTTCGACGTTCTTGGCCGCGTTGCCGAGACCATGCGGCCAAGCACTGGCTCCGCGCCGGTCACGAAGTACTCGTACGATGGTGCGAACCGTCCGACGCTAGTTGTTCTACCCGACGGGACGCGGCGCTCTACATGTTACGCCGGGAACACAACGTGCCTCCGGGACGCCCGGGGCTACCTGCACTGCAGCACGACGGACCAACGTGGTCGGCTGCAATCCACATACGAAGCCCAGCCAAGCGACACCGATCAATCATGCGACTCCGTCGCGACCGCGCTACACAAGGGGCTGTCATCGAGACGCCGGGTCTCATTTGAGCACGGGCCCTTTGGGCACCTTCGAAAGGTCACCGACGCAGATGGGAACGTGACCACAATCGCCACCGACACAGGCGGTCGCATCGTTTCTCGCAGCGATCCCGACCTCGGCTCGAGCACCTATTCCTACACCGCCTTCGATGAGCTTTTCTCCAGCACCGATGCGAACGGTGTGACCGTGTTTCGCGCTCGGGACAACCTCGGTCGGATCCTGCTGCGAACTGAGGCGGGTCAGGCCCCCACGTCCTACGTGTGGGACGACGGTCCAGCCGCAGGCCTGAGCTCCGCAACCACACCGCAGGGCACGAGCGTCAACTTCACGTACGACGGCTTTGGCAGACTGCAAAGAGTCGCGCGCGTAGTTGGGGGACAAACATACGCCACGACGATCACTTCGCGAGACCTGTTCCAGCGTCCAAAGACCGTCGAGTATCCCAATAGAACTGCGCCGACGCCCGTCCGGACCCAACACTCCTATGATCAAGAGGGCAACGTCACCGAGGTCGTGGAAGGCACTTCGGGTATTCCGCTTTGGCGCCTCGAGGAGACCAATGACTTCGGGCAACTCACCCGAGAGACACTCGGCAGCGTCATGCGAGAAAGGTCATACGATCCAGAGATCGGTCGTGTCGTCTCAATTAGTGCTTTTGTCAATCCGCTGATCGCGCAACAGCAGCGGGCATTCGAGTATGACAACTCAGGGAACGTGCGTCGCTCCGTTGATCTTGTCGCCGGCATCGATCGGACGTTTGCGTACGATGAGGAGGCGCGCCTCGTCCACGAGAACCGCAACGGGGTCCCTCTTGCCCACGACTACTTCCCATCCGGAAACATCAAGTCAAAGGCAGGAATGGGGGCCTATGACTACGCTCTGAGTGCGCTCCCACACGCAGTAACGGAAATTGTCTCCGGCACCGCACAGCAGCTTTTCAAGTATGACAGCAAGGGGCAATTGACCGAGAGGCTCCCCGGACCGCTAGGCGAGCTGCACGTCGACTACAACTCCTTCCAAGCTCCCACTCGATCCTGGACCACATCCCTCACCCAGGCCACGGAGTATGACTACGACGCACTACAGCAGCGGGTGCGGAGCCGAGGCCCGTCGCGCACGGTCACCCGGTTCCCTGGACTCTACTACCGGATTCAAGAGGACGGGGACGACCGAGAGACCGCCATGGTGCCACTGCCGGGCGGCGGGACGGCGGAGGTCGTCAGCATCGGCGGAACGCGAAAAGTGCGGCTTCTGCTCACGGACCAGGTTGGATCGCCTGAGGTAGTACTGGCTCCGGACGGAACCCCGCTAGAACGGAGGACCTTTGACCCGTTTGGGCACAAGTCTGTTTCGTTTCAGAGTCCGGCTTACGAGGGCACTCTTCTGGGATTCGGTGGACACGAAGAAGCGCCCGAGCTTTCCGGCGTCCACGTCGGTGCTCGTAACTACGATCCCCGCACTGGCCGGTTCCTCAGCGCAGATCCCCTCGTGCCCTCCTCCGACACCCAAGGTCTAAACCGATACAGCTACGCCTACAACAATCCCCTTGCGTTTACAGACCCGTCGGGATTCGTGCCGTTACCCGTCTACGCGTGCGACATCTTGAATGCCGTGTGTCAACTCGCACTGGAGAAGCTCGGCGCCTTGGGCGCGGGACTAATTGGAGCGTCGCTCCACAGCGCTCCGACAACCTCTTCCCCTAATCGCCCCGAGAGTCCGAATTTCGTCGAGCAGCCCCTACGTTTGACGCGAGGATTCGGGGTGGCAACGGCGGGCGAGCCGGGGCTTCTGTTCGGGGATGCACTCACACAAGACCCGAATCTGATTGATTTGAGAGACAGAGGAATTCGCGACCTGCTCAAGGGCCTACCCGTGACGCGCGTCGGCTTTCCCGAGCGCGGTCCGTTGATCTCACCCAGTTCAGCAGCGAGCTACATTCCGTTCTACGGAAACCTGCGGGTTATCTACGACCCCAACGCGTCTCACGCAGCAAAAGCTATTGCCACGGTGGGTCTAGTCGGGGACTTCTTTGTGATGGGGGGCGCGATTATAAAAGGATCGGGCGCAATCGTGCGAACGGCCGCCGGTGCAGAGGCGGCCTCGGCGGCACGGGGGATCGGTGTCGCAAACGCCGGACCAAACGCCCAGTACTACATCCAAGACGGAGTCCGACGCTCGCTTGCAGCGCGCGAGGCTGGCTTGTCTGATGTCCCCGCCACGATCTTTCGTCAAGGTCACAAGCCGATCACCACGCGGATACCGCTTGACCGACTCAATTCTCCAAAGCCCTCGATCCCGCGCGACAGCCGATACTTGGATCGCAATTTGGCGCCGACACTCAGTGGATCCGAACCACCCCCCATAAGCGTCGAACCGCTAGGCCAGCCAGGGCAGTTGCCAACGACGCCGATTCCGCTACTGCCTTTTGGAGGATAGTCGGATGACCAAACTCGACGAGCGACTACGAAGGCGTGTTCTCTATGTGCTGCATCGGGGGTGGGTCGAAGCACGACTCTTGGCGATGGCCGCAAGGCACGAGCAATTGGCCGACCTTGCGGACGCGCTCGAAGTGGTTCCCGGCTACTTGAACGACTGGAACGCGGATTCATTGGAATCGATAAAGTTCAATCTGAGAACGTATCAGGGCAAGTATGAGCACAACCAGCCATTTGACTACCTTTCAGCGTTGGAGGCCGACGAACCGCCCGAGCGGTTCTGAACCACCAGCCGGCGGCGATTTTTCCCTTCGCTCAGCTGTTGGCGGCCGGCGGAGACACGCCCGTGCTTGAGTCCCTCCTGACGAAGCTGTCGCCGTGTCTCGTCTGCGTGCCTTGCCCGCTGGCGTGCGCGGTTGCTTGCAGTGGCCAAACCACCGACGACAAGCCGCCCGGCTTTCAGGGCTGCTCACAATTGTGCGCGGACATTGTACGCTCGTGTGCCAACCCGTCTCCCACCTGCATTCAAGAGTGTATGGCGCCCATTCTGGCATCCGAGACACCGGAAGCGTGTGGCGTGTCCTGGGATCCATTTGCGCAGTGCATTGTTCGTAGGTGGTCACTCGCATGCTCGAAGTCTCCGTCAGTCCACGCTTGGGAACCCGGCTGTGAGGAAGACGCCCGTGTGGCAAATTGCGCCTGCTTTGGGGAGTGTTGACGTGGTAGCCGGCGCCGAGCGCTTCAACGTGACCGAGCTGGGCCGAGCACCCAGCGCAAGCCCGGCGCGCATTCACTGGACCATCCGGGCGGTCGCTTTGCTGGCAGGCGTCGCTCTCGCCGGGTGCAGCGGTGAAACCGCGCAGGACCCATCGCCAGGCTTCCCAGGCTGTAGCGACATATGCGACAGCCTGGACAACAGTTGCTTGAACACCTCCAGCACCTGCGTTCAGGATTGTCTGGCACCCATCCTTGGATCGGAAGAACCGGAAGCATGCGGTGCCAGATTCGATGTCTTCGGTGCTTGTATTTCTCAGCGGTGGAATTTCGATTGCTCGGCCTCGCCCCCACACCACATTCGCGGTGCCTTGTGCGCCGACGAGGAAAAGGCGGCCAACTGCGCGTGCTTCGGCGGTTGCTGAGGAACACGGCCCGGCTCGACGTGTGGAAGATGGGCAACGTGAGGCGCAACTTGGCACTACGACGCCCGTCCCGTTGCCGCCATGTTGCCGCGACCCTGCACCCAGTGTCAGCGGGCATCCGAAACGGCGTCTAAGTGGGCGGCATGGCGGAGGTGCCCATATTTGCGCGTGAGTGATGCCCGGATTTACGCCGTCGGATAGAGCGCGTGAAATTGGGCCCGGTCGGGTGGGCGCTTGGATGATCTCGATGCCCAGATAGATGAACGCATAGGAAGAACGAACTGCGGATTTGCGAAAACGCCAAAGTAGGCCAGCAGGCTGGTATCTTGGAGACAGCATCGCTCAAGGCGGGCCAGCTTGCGATGTCAAGTCGGCTTGGCGGAGATGCGCGAGCGAAGCGGAGCTCCGGCGGGCGACGGCGCGCAGGCCTGCCCGAGCTGCTCGCTGGAGCCCGCTCAGCCACTCGCGAACGGCAACTGGAGTTGCCCAAATGTCTCAGCTGCCGATGCCCTCGGTGGTGCTCGCGGGCCGAGCCCATCCTGCTCGGCGAGCAAGCGGGCGATGGCGCCGAGGGTCGTGGCCGCCTCGACCCATCACTCCTTCGGGTATCGCGAAGCGCGTCGCATCGGTCCGCCGCGGTGACTGCAAGTCTCGACGTCGGCGCGAAACACGTGGCGGAGGAGCCAGCCCCAGCGGGAGCGTTTTTGGGTTTGCGCTTCGAACAGCTCGAGCTGGTCGCCCGAGGCGGGCGCGGGGGCGAAGCGCTCTGGGTCAGCCTGCGCCGGGACAACGTCTGACCGATGGCGGCTGTGGCTCGAGAGCACGCCGAAGTAGCGAAACTTCCCGAAGTGCAACGGTTCGTAGAACACACCGAAGCCCACGATGTTCACTGCACCCCATCCGCGCGGTCGGCGTCGCCGTCTTTGATCTTCGCGGGACCGAGACCGAAAGTTCCATACACACCTGCTCGCGCTGGTCGAGGGGCCATCGTCCTGGGCCTTGCGCCCGGCCCTCGAGCTGAACACGGATCCCGGCGACATGCTGACGACGGGAAACCGTTGGGGCGTCAGATGGGAACTGAGCGATCGACTCGCCCTCGCCGCCAGCGCAGGCCGGCTGCCCTGGGGTGGAATTGGCGTGAACGCCGACCGATGGTGCGTATTCGGACTGACCTAGCGCGCGCGCTTCTTCGCGCGGCGCTTCGCAGCCTTCTTGGCGGGGCGCTTGGCGGCCTTCTTGGCGGGGCGCTTCGCCGTCTTCTTTTTCGCGGGCTTCCGGGTCGCCTTCTTCTTGGCGCCGGCCTTCTTCGCGACTCGCTTCTTGGAAGCCTTCTTCTTGGATGCCTTCTTCTTGGATGCCTTCTTTGGCGTGGGCGCGGAGGCCTCCCACACGGCGCAGCTGGCACCAGTCGGATCAAGGAAAATGCCGAGAGCGCCGTGGCCAGGCACGGGCATGAAGGGCACGACAACCTTGCCGCCCAGCTTCTTGACCTTGGCCATCGCCTTCTTCACGGACGGAACGCCGATGTATTGCAGCCAAGCGTTCGGCGTGCCGGGCATTGGTGACTTCTGGATGCCGCCGCCTTCATCGGCAGAGGCCTTGAACATGCTGTAGACGTTGCCGTCCGGCATTTTCATGTCTTCGAACTTCCAGCCGAAGAGCCCTCTGTAGAACTTCTTCGCTGCGGCCGGATCGCTGGTGTTCAACTCGTGATGAACGAACATACCCATGAACATTTCTCCTTGCGCTAACCCCGGCGAGCACCTGCTCGCCGGGTGAGTCGCGGGAGTATCGTCGAAGGCGTGCGCCTTGTCTCGTCGAAAATTCGACGCTGGCGACTCGTTGGCGGACCCGGTCGGACGAGTCGCAGACCGGCAGCGCGCCGAAGCGAGCGTCGACTTCGAAGGTGTCGTAGGTGGGCACCACCACGTGGCAACGGGCGGGACGCCATCACGAGTTGGTGGCGACCCACCGCAGTTCTTACTTCCATGGGCGCTCGGCCGACCATCCCTTCGGTTTCGCAGCGGCAGCCCAGGCTCCTCGGCCCCAGAAGGCGGAAAAAACCCACAGAAACGGGCGGTTTCGGAAAAGTGCGGCGAGGTGTCCAAGACCGCGCATCTCGCGCGTCATAGGGTATCAGTCGAGGCTGTCGACCCAACCCGAGGAGAACGCATCGTGAGCCAGAAGTACCTATGCATTCAGCGAAGCCAGCCCGGGAATCGCGGTGGTGAGAAGCCCTCGCCGGCCCAATTGGAGGCGATGTACGCCAAGTTCAACGCTTGGAAGGACAAGTTTGCGAGCAACATCGTCGACATGGGCGGAAAACTGACGGGTGGCGGCAAGATCGTCACCTCCGAGGGAGCCACGGACGGGCCTTTAGTCGAAGCCAAAGAAGCGGTCGGCGGGTTCATGATCATCGAGGCCGAAAACATGGAAAAAGCGATGGAGGTCGTACGGGAGAGCCCTGGCGTGGCGATGCCCGGCTCCAGCGTTGAAGTCCGGGAGATCCACACCCCCTGACCACGCCCACCCTGGTCGAGCGCTTCTTTCGGTACGAATACGGCCGGCTCGTGGCCAGCCTGTCGCACCAAATGGGATGTTTACAAGCGCCTGGGGCGGGCGCGGAGCTGGTGCACCTGCACATGGCCCGCATGACATCTCGCCAGGACGGCGGCGGCGGTCTGCTCCTGTTGGAAGAGCAGGACCGGGGCATTTGGGACCAGTCAGGCATTGCAGTCGGCCTTGGGTGGCTGGCGCGCGGCCTCTAGATTCTCCGGAAAGGCAAGTGCCGAGACTGGACGCTCAGCGGGGTCCTTCGAGAGTGCCTGCAAGATGGCGGCGTCAAATGCGTCGGGCAAGTCCTCCCTCCGTTCACTTGGTTCGGACGGCGGATCTTCGGCATGTTGCACGAGCACGTCCGTGACGGACTTGCCGCGAAACGGCATTTCAGAAGTTAGTAGCTCAAAGGCGAGCACTCGCACACATCCGTCCGCGACGCCAATTCCGGTGGGGGACGGGTTCCTTTGACTTGCTCTGGAGTCATGTAGTCCGGCGTGCCAGCAGCGCCGTAGCGACCACGCGTACCGGTGGCCTTTGCCCACCCGGCAAGTCGCAAATCCGTAACCGCGATTCTGACCAAGTGAACACTCGAGGGCAAGCGCCCACGACGTGAGGTAGAATCACGGCATGCGTGTTGCCATCTTGCTGCTCAACCGAGGACGTGGAAGCGGTGAAGTCGCGCGCCAACACGCGCGCCATCTCGCCCAGCGTGGGCACAAGATCTACTTCATTCATCCGGGCGCGAGCGACAGCGTGCCGCAGGCGACCTGCGTCGACGTGGAGCTGCGCACGCAAGTGGTACCGGTGCACGAGTACTTGCCGTCGGCGAGCGGCAGCCAGCGTGCGGTCTCGAAGATGGGCGCGGAGGAGGCCCTGGCCTACGTGCCTGCGTATGTGCAGGCGCTCGAGAGCGTGATCGACGACGTTGACGTCATCTATGCCCATCACGCGAACCTGACGGCCATCGCCGCCCACGATGTGGCGCGCCGCCACGGCAAGCCCTTCGTGTTGTTTGTGCACGGCACCGGGATCGAGCCGCGCCACCACGGAGGGTTCGACGACGCTGTGTGGAAACTCATCCAAGAAGCCATCGAAGCCGCAGCGGGGATCTTGGTGACCACCGAATACGTACGCGACGAGCTGGTGCGCCCGATCGTCGACCAGCCGCGGGAGCGCTTCTTGGTGATGCCTTGCGGGGTGGACATTGCGGAGTTTCATCCAGAAAACACCGCAGACATTGCGGCGAAGTACGATCTGCCCGAGACCTATGTGATCTGCCCGGGTGCGCTCACCCAGTCAAAGGGTCCTCAAAACGTAGTGGCCGCATCTCAGGGCTACTCGGGCGCGGCGCTGACCGTTTTCATCGGTGACGGCGATCAGCGTGAGGAACTGGAGCAACTGGCGGGCGACCGCGCGCGCTTCCTGGGCTTCGTATCATCAGAGGACAAAGCGCGGCTCATCAACCGGGCGCGCCTGCTGGTGGCGGCGCCCGAGAAGAAGGAACACTTTGGGATCATCTACGCCGAAGCTCTCGCGGGCGGTACACCGCCGGTGGCCTTTGACGGAGGTGGCGTCGCCTCCATCGTGACACCGGACGTCGGCGTGCTCACTGCGCGCGAGCCGCACGCGCTGGGGAACGCGATTGCAGAGCTCCTGGACGCGCCGGATCGCTGGCAAGAGATGTCGATCGCTGGGCGTAAGCGCGCTGAGGACCGGTTCGCGTATCCGGCGATAGTGGATCGGTTGGAGAATTGGCTCGCGCGGGTTTGCTCGTGATGGTCTCGCCGCGTGGATCTCGCTGCACTTTCGCGACTGGCAGCGCTCGCCCTCGCACGAGAGAAGTGCACCAACGCCGCCCCAATGCCGCTCGGGTGGGCCTGGTCGGTTTCCCTTCCAGGCCTCCCACAGATCCGGACGTGCGGGACTACCGCAACCGGCTCCTCACACTACGGGTGCTGCACCCGAGCTACCTCCCGGGTCACCATCAGAGCTTCCGGAGCATCCGACGAAAAGAGCGGCGACGAAGATCGTGAGGGAGTTCGTAGTCATGCGGGTCTAGCGGCGCGTCGAGGCGTGTGGTCGTTGAGCCAACGCGAGCATACGAGGAACAAAAACCGGTCCAGGCAAGCCACTACTCGCCTGGGCGGTATTGCGGAGACCCAAGCCTAGTTTCCACAGCATTCCCACTTCTTTGCCAGATAGGACTCGATTTGCGCTCGTTCTTGGGTCGTAACAGCCCGATTGCCCGATTGTACATGATGATCGCGCCGTACCAGCCGCTCGCACTGGGCGCACTATCTGACATGTCATGGAAGCCGATGTAGTTTTCACCGTGGACTCCATTACTGGGTAGCGGCATCTTCGTGCTCTTCTCGAAACTGCCGTTCACTCTCATTTCCGCGTCCCCGGTCGGCTCGTGGACGATGGAGAACAGGAACGGGACACTCGTAGCGAAGGCCGAAGGGCCAGAGATAAGCGTGATGTCCCCCGCACGGTACTGCAATTCTCCAGGCCCGTTCATTCCGAATCGAAACGTCCTGGAAGTCCCTTTAGCATTCAAGTCCAGCAGGTGGTAGTGCGCCACGCCGTTCATCCGCGCGAGGATGAACGCGCGCAATCCTTTACTGAAGTCGCCGAACCCTGTCCCGTCGCCGAGCCCAGCTCCGCCACCCGGGCTACTGTCGAACCCACCGGCGGCAGCAGCCGCGTCCCCCCGCAGCGTCCGACGAGACTCCCCCGGTGCCCGCGCCTCCGTTCTTCCCCTGACGAACGATGCCGTCGGAATCCGGCGCAAGCAGGGTGCAGTGCAGCCCGACAAGGCAGGACGTGAACCCGCGGTATGAACTTGGCACCAGCCGCATGGGTCCAAGATTAGCATAGGGCTCCCACACAGGTGTTGCTGGTTGAGGTGGCAAGCAACGGAACCGGCGAAGCGCACAAATGAGCTTCCTGGCTCGAGTGCGGCCAGAAGTTCAGACACAACTGGGTCTGGACCAGGAACAAGAGGCTCGACTCGTCAAGTACCTTGCCGAGCTGCTGCTGGAGGCAGTCGAAGTGCGCAGGACGGAAAGCGAGGTGTCCGATGAGTGACCGAATCAGGCCCATGCATCTATCGCTACACCCCATCCAAGCACAGCAGTTCTGGATGGGGCCGACGGGTTTGCACGCTCCTGTGGTCTTCGCGCGATCTGGACGCAAAGCTCGACGCGCTACTCGCCGACCCCGGCGCCCAGCGGTGAGTTGGCGGCTCCAGCGCGCCAGGCGGCATCGACCGGGCAACCCTCGCGTCGGTTGGTGTGCCGCCGTAGTTGGGAGACACAAATACGAACAGCCCCAACAACAAAAATCGAGAACGGACCACTTATATGCACCTCGATCACTTGCAGCACGTCGGCAACGTCCGCGTCAGCGAACTCAGGCAGCGGTGTGAACTCCAGGTTGCCTGCTTCGGTGGGAGCGTACACGCCGTCTAGGAGCAAAATATGGAGATGAGGGTTAATTCGGAACAATGGCGGTGTCAGCAAGATGCGGCGCAGCGCGGCTGTCGCCGCAAGCCGAACCCAGCGCGGGGCCGATGACGTCCGGGGCGGCCCGCCAACCCGATCGACCGACGAGCAAGTGTGCGAAGCGCGCGCTAGACAGGCTCCAAAGGCTGGGGCCAGATCGCGACATGAGCTTGGGGACCCTGCCGCAGGCTTTCGCGCACCAACTCCGCGACTCTCGCCCACGCTGCGCGCTCGAAGTTGCCCTCGGCGACAAGGCGGCGGCACGCGAGGCGCGCCTGTCGGAGAACGAGAGTCGAAAAGCGACGACCTAGTACGCGCTCACAGAGGGCGGCATCTCGCTCCCACACCGCGCCGATCGCGTTGAGGGCACCTTCGAAATTCCTCACGGTGTCGAGTCCGACGCGGTTGCCTCCGTGTTGCACGTACTTCGCAAGAACTCGAGGCTCGTAGAAGAGCGGAAAGCGCAGCGAAAGTCGAAGCCAAAGCGCGTAGTCTTGGCCTCCACGCTGCAGTGCCGCAGATACCGGAAAACCCCCGACCTCTTTGAGACAGGTTCTGTGGACGAGGGCGGTGAGACACCCAATGTAGTTTCCGCGGAATAGCGTCCGCGGCCCGGGGTCGCCGAATTCGCCGGGTTGTGCGCCGCCTGGCACCTCGATGCCCTGGTCATCCACCATCAAATACGCGCTGAAACTGAGTGCCGCTTCCCTCGTGCGACGCAGCCGGGCTACTTGGATCTCCAGCTTCTCCGGTAGCCATTGGTCGTCGGCGTCGAGGAACGCAATGTACTCGCCACGGGCCACCGAGATGCCAGCATTGCGCGCAGCCGTGACACCCTGATTCGACTGACGGATCACGCGAGGGACGAGTGGGTGTGCTGCAGCTACGTCGCCACTGCCTTCGGGACAGCCGTCCTCGACCACGATAACTTCCACTTCCTCCCGCAGAGTTTGTGCCGCGACGGAGTCCAAGGTGGCGGCAATCAGCGACGCCTGCCGAAAGGCAGGTACGATGACACTGACGACGGGGTGCGGCATGTGACTACCACCACCCGAGGAGTGCGATGGGCACGCTGGCAAGAAGCCCCAGGCGCCCCGCACACGCCACATCCAGTATTCCGACTCCGAGGATCTTGCGCATGCCGTAGAACCAGATTGGCAGCGTAGAGCAGATTGCCAACAACACCACCCAGCATGCACCTTCCAGTCCCCACATAGCGCAGGCGGGCCAGATCAGGGCGACTGTGCAGATGAGGCGCGGAGAGTTCATCTTGAAGTCCAGGTCCGGGTGCCCGGATCCTTGAAAGACGGGGCCGGCGAGCGCGGCAAAGGCCCGCAGAAAACCGGCGGCGACCAAGATGCGCACGAGGGGTACGATGGGCAGCCACTTGGAGCCGATGACCCAATCGCAAAACTCGGGAATGAAGCTCCAGACGAACACCGTCAGGGGAGCTGCAATTGTGAGAGTGACGCGCATCACGCGCAGGAAAGCCGCGCGCAGTTCTTCGCGCCGATGCTGGAGCCGCGAGTAGGTGGGAAAGCTCACTCGGGAGACCACATGCGTGATGTGCGTGGCAGGCAGGTTGGAGATGCTGTAGGCGAGTTGGTAGAAGCCCAAGGCCGTGAGCCCCAGGTACTTGCTCACGAAAATGTCATCTCCCTGCGTGATGATGAAGATCATCACCGTGGCGCCGGTGATCCAGCGCCCAAAGCCAAAGAGCTGCCGCAGTTTCTCGCCGTTCCACTCGAAGCGCGGGCGGAACGGTTGGGACCAATAGGAGACCCCGAGCTGGGCCGCGGCGCCGCCGACGGTACCGATCACCAGCGCCCATACGTTTTTCAGCAGAATCAGCGCTGGCAGGAACACGACCACGCTGAACACGGCCGGCGCCATTTTGATCAAGAACTGAGTGCGAAAGTCCAACCTGCGCTCGAAGGACACAGTCCCCGTGTTCTGAAACCCCTGGAAGATCGCGTACAGCGTCGCGACCATGATCAAGGCTTGCAGTCTTGGTTCTTCGTACCAATTGGCGATCACTGGCGCCATCAGCAACAGCACCGCGGCGATCAAGAAACCGCGCAGGACGTGCCAGGTCCAAGCCACGTTCAGCAAGGACTCGACCTCGGCGTCACGCTGTACAAGCGCCTGTCTGAAGCCCGTGGTCGTCAAGGAGTCCAGCACGGCAATGGTCAGCATCACGGTTCCCATCAAACCGAAGTCCGTCGGGTGGAGAATGCGCGCCGCCAGGATGCTGGTGCACAAGGCCACCGCACCGGCTAGTACCTCACCCAGGGTGACCCAGGCGGCACCCTTCGCCATGATGCGCCCAACGCCGCCCTCGAACATGTGACTGGTTCTCTTCAGCGCGCCACGCAGCAGCGAAAGAAACGATGCCAAGCATCTTCCTGCAGACGCGGCGTGTCTTCCACGATCAGCCCGGCGGATTCGAGTTCCGAAACGATGCGGGAGAGTGGATATCCGCGCTTGCCCACCTCCCAGTAGTGCTGTCCGTCGAAGCGGTGTTCCGCTGGGGACCGGTCCCGCAGGTCGAAGAAACTGTCCGCGCGCTTCTTCTGGAAGCCCCACTCCACGAGAATGCGAGCGTAAGGCGTGACGTCCGGAAGGCTGAGCAGGACCCAGCGGCGTGCTACTCGCGCGAGCTCCCTCGTCGCCGGGCGAAACTGCTCGAAAGGCAAGTGCTCCAGCGTTTCAAAGCAACAAGCGACGTCGAACTCTCCGTCCTCGAAGGGGAGCTCGGTCACGAGGCCGACCGTGTCCGGTTCCAAACGATCATCGGCGTCACAGGTGTGCATGTCGACTCCGTTTTCGCGCAGGTACTTGTGCACGAATCCGTTTCCGATGCCGACCTCCAACACACGCTCGGGCGTGACGCGCATTACCTCATTGACCTGCATCCAGTACGAGAGGAAGCGCTCTTTGTTGTCGTAGGCTGGGCCCTTGTAGTGCCCCGCTGGGACTTGGGGCTCGAAGGCCATTGAGTGAGCCACACTACGGCCCGACTTTCGCCCGGTCAAGCGCAGCGCAGGTTGAAACACTCTCAGGTGTCCGATGCCCGCAGCGCGAAATTCCATGGCGGCCACTGCCGCCGGCTCTGCCTCGGCCTCTGACCCCGCAACTCTCGCTGCGCCGCAGCTCCGCCACGATGAGACCCGGTCCATCGGGTCGGAGTAGGCGCCCTCGCCTAGGTTGAACCTGACGCGATCCGTAGCGTCCTCCAGCTGCTGCGCCAGCGTCCTGATGTGGTGTTGTTCACGGCCGACATTGAGCACCGACATTTTCCGCCGGGCCTCGAGACCGGAACCGTCGCTGCTTCCCACACATTCAAACTCGCAGCACCGTGCAAGAAGTCGAGCATCCCGCGTCGGTTCCCGTACAAATCCCCGCAAAGGTCCCATCCTGCTGGCCGTTCCAGTTCTCTCTTCCGCTTCGAGTTCCGAGCAAGGTGCAGAGTGACCAAGCGGCTCACGGGGGGCCGTGGATGGGCTCGGCCTCGCCGCCTCGTCGGTGACACGAGTTGCAGTCACCGGAGCTTGCGGGTGCCCGCATCGTCAGAGTGCGGCCGTCCGCACCGTACACCGTCGCGCGCAAGGGAGGCGTGAGCTTCAAATGACGGAAGAAATTTCCGAAGCCGTTGGGAACGGCATCTGCGACGTTGCCGTGGCCGTCGGAGACCACGACGCGCACGACGGGCGGACCCTCGCGGTCCACTGAGCCGGCCACACCAAACTCCGCAGAGTGACAGCAGAGACACGCGGTCCCGTGTCTCTGCTCTTCACGTTTGCCGTCGATGCAGCCGGGGCGTGGCCCGTCGTCGTCCAGCCACACCGCGCCCTCGGAATCGCCGCAACCTGCGGCGAGGGTGGAGACTGTGACCAGCGCGAGGCTACTGAACGTCCAGAGTGAGTGCGATGGGGTCACTAGTGACACAGTGCTCGGAGGTGGCTGCCAGGTGATACGTATAGGTGCCCGGGGAGTTTGGCGCCGTCAAAGTGGTCTTCCACAGGCCGTCCGGAAAGCCCTTGCCCTGAACGCCTGCGGACGGAGGATCCAGCGCCCGTGAGAAATGTGCTTCCCCGAACACGACCACGACTTCATCGGACAAAGGATCGTCCGCATCCCCACGATTGACGTCCGCGGACAGAGTAAAGGATGCCCCCGGAGCAACGACAGCCGGCTCCAGCTTTGCATTGGTCACGGAAGGTGGCGTCTCGTTGTTTTGAAAAGTCTCCATGCTCACGGTGATGCCCAGATCTTGGTCGAACTCGATCAATCGAGAGCCGTAGTAGTAGCCTGCCAAGAACGTGTGCACGCCGACGTCGTCGGTCGGGATCTGCAAACGCGCGGTTCCCGCTGCGCCCGTTACCGCGCCGTAAACGTAGGCCGGACTGCCCCGGGACGTGTCCGGGTTCTTGACGTAGATCCCGCCTTTTTCGATGGAGATCAACGTATTGGGCAAAGGCGCGCGCGTCGTCGCGTTGACCACCTTGATGCGGAGCTCTGCTTCCTCTGGCGTCGCGGTGCAGGACACTGCGGCCAAGGCGAGCGTTGCGGCCGCCCCTTTCCAGCTCGCGTTCATGACCTTCGACTCCTTCTTCGGACGCTGCGCATGCGCAGGGCCGCCAGGCCGAGAAGACCTCCCAAGATAAATCCCGCCGTTGGCGTAGTCTCGCCCGCCGGCGCGACGTGCGCGCCACAGCCATATTGGGCGCAGAGCAGGCCATCGCCGGACTGGTTCGGGTTGTTGCCTTCGCGCAACTCGTTCAAGTCGCTGTTGCCGTCGCCGTCGCTGTCGTACTGGCCCGCGTCCATGCCGGCGATGGCTTTCGCCATCGTCGTCGAGTCATTGCCGCGGAGTCCCTCCTCGATCATCGCCACGCCGAAGGACGTGACCACCGTCCCGCGACCGCCGCCCGTATCACGATGACAAACGGTGCACTGGGTTACGCAGGGCATGTCCAGCTGCTCCTGCAGCAAACCCGGGTAGTCTGGCGATGCGGCCGCGCTCGACGCCCAGGCGGAGAATGCAAGGCTTAGTAGGCTTGTCTTGAGCGTGTTCATAGGAATGCGTGTAGTTGAGCAAGAAGGGTTACTGGTTCTTCCTGACGGATCAGGGCATCGATGCGGGCCTCGAGCTGCGGCAAGAAGAACCAATCCACGGTGAGCCAGCCACCGAAGGCCGGACGTCCGAAGCCCGCTTCTTTGCGGATGGTGTCGAATGGATCGCCGGTGTCCTGATAGCCGCGGTCCAAGACCTCACCCGTCGCGCCGACGTGTAGCCCCTGAATCGGCTCGAAGTCGAGCTGCAGGAAGCCGACGTAGCCCACGTCCCTGCGTGAGCGCAGGAGAGCATTGCCCTCCGCCAAGATCACGAGGGGCTTGATGAGGCGAGCGCGCGCGAATAGGCCGTGCGCTTGGCGAGTCACGCGCGGCTCCAGCGTTTGAAGATCAGCCTGTGCGCGCGTCACGAGGCTGCTAGCACCGACGAAGATCGAATCGTGCGCGCGGTACTCCGCATAACCACTGTAGCCTCGCTCTCGCAGCTCGTCCGGACTCAGCTGGAAGTTACCGAAAATGCCCATGAGCTCCGCCCGCAGCGGGCCGCCTTCATAAGAGATCGCCAGCCCATGTTGTTGCGCAGACTCACGGTCCGTGCGCGTCTCGCTGCGCACCCACATGATGTGCTCTGGTATGCGGACGCCAAAGGGCAAGTCCAGGCGACCGACGCGCACACGGAGGGACGGGTCCAGTCGCATTCCGAGCCAGTGGGTGCGGGAGATGACGTTCAACTCGTCGCCTTGGTTTGCCGTGACTTGCGCTCTGCGGGCGAAAGGTGAGCCAGCGGGTACCTTCGCCAGACCGACGGTGCCCGCAGCGGAGATGCCCTCGAATTCGACCTGTCCGTACGCGTCGATCTGCATCGGGAAGGTTCTCAGGCTGTCGCTCTCGCCGAGCTTGTACAAGGTCAGGTGCCGGTAGGCCCCTCCGAGCAGCAACCAGTCCGGTGTCTTCAGCAAACCCCAGAGCGGCGCCGGTGGCCCCTCGTCCTCGACAGTCTCGGGCGCTGGGAGTGGCTTTGCCGGTTCGGCTTCGGGCGTTTCTGACGACTCGCTGAAATCGTCGAAGTCGTCGAAGTCGTCGAAGTCGTCTGTGGTGCTGGCGGTCGTCGTGCTTGCCCCACCCGGAGCGCCGTAGCGCATGCGTAGCAATAGGTCCGCTTGCGCGCGGCCGTATGGGGTGAGCAACGCGCCGCCCCCTGGGTCGGTATGGCAGTTGCCGCAGCCAAAATAGGAGTGGCGGTTCATCCATGGATACGCCTGCGCGTCACCGCTCCAGCACAAGGCGCCCATCAGTACAGCGAGAGGAAGGAGCAGGTGGAACATTCGGTTCCTGCGGGTTTGGGATCGACTAAGCATGAGCATTTCTCGACGTACGGCGTCGCTGGAATCGTGTCTCGAACGCGTATCGCGCAACCAGGCCTAGGATCTTGGCCGAGGCTCGCATCGTGCCCACCAGGGTCCCAGACACTTTGGAACGTCCGCCGGCTCGGCGGCGTGCACGGGCTGGGATCTCTTCGATGCGCAGGCCAGCCGCGTGCGCCTTCATCAAGAGCTCGATGGTGAAACCGTGCCCTGGGTCACGCACGCCCAATAGGTGGAAGTGCGCCATGGAGATTGCCTTCAGCGGCGGCATGTCGTGGTACGGCGCACCCGCGGACCAACGCATCAGCAGGGGTGCCAGCCAATTACCGAAGCGCTGCGGCGCGGTCATGCTGCCAGGCTCCATGCGGGCCGCCGTGCGGCAGCCGAGTACAAAGTCGGCGCGGCCTTCCCCAATCCGCGCGATCAAGCGCGGGATGTCGTTCGGATCGTCACTACCGTCCGCATCGAGGAAGACCAAGACTCGAGCACCGAGCTTCTGCGCTTCTTGCACACCTCTCAAGCAAGCGCGGCCATAGCCGCGACGCGGTTCACGTACGACGCCGGCACCTGCCTCAATGGCGCGAAGGGCGGTGGCATCACGGCTACCGTTGTCCACGACAATTACCGCATCCACGTGAGGATTCACCGCGCGAACCACCGAGGCAATGGTGGCTTCCTCATCCAGCGCGGGTAGGACTGCGGCAATCACTGGGTCAACCACCTTCGCGTGTTGGGAGCAAGACTCGGCGAGCCCTCCAGCTCTTGCTCTAGGAGCGCCACATCGGTGAACTCGTCTACGTCGACCGCAGGAGGTAGTAAACGGTGGGGCACGCCGATTTCCCTGCATCGCGCACGGGTTTGCTCGACTACCCGCGGCGTACTCCATGAGATCCCCTTGAAGAGACGCGTCTCGGGTCGTGGCAATCCGATCAGGTAGTAGCCGCCGTCGTTGCAAGGGCCTAGCAGCACGTGTCCATCCCTCGGCCAAGTCGCGAAAGCCTCGAGTATTCCAGGGATGGGCGGGGCAGGCGAGTCGCTGCTGACCAACAACACGGCGCCCGGGCGCAGCTCTGCTTGGGCTGTGGCGAGTCGCTTTCCGAGGTCGCATCCTCGTTGCGGCAGGACCTGCCAAGACGCGGGTGCCAGCTCTCGTAGGCGTCGCTCCCCATCGTTTTCCGGAGCCGCCAAGAGCACTCGCCGCGCTAGCGGCAGCTCTTCGTAGGCCGCCAAGGTGTCCATCAACATTGCCTGATACAGTTCTGCGGCCGCGTCGTCTCCGAGCTTCTGCGCTAACCGCGTCTTGCACGCACCCGGCAATGGAGCGCGCGCCATCACGCCAACGACCCTGTCGTGGATCGTCGTCGAGCTGGTACCGTCGTGGTTCATCATCATGCACAGTGGAAGATAGTGAGTAGTCGATCTCGAAGTGCGCTTTCGCGTTCGTAGGCGCGACGCACTTCCGCGAAGGCCCTTTCCAGTGGCAGGGTGGTCTCGCATACGAACAGATCACGGTCGTCCGCGCCTACCGGATGCCAGTACACACCGTCGCTCGTGATGGTCACCTCCGGTGCAAGATCGGTTCTTGCGATGGCTACCCCTTGTTCCGCAACACCTCGCTGGGCGATGGGCCGCAAGACCCTGTCCTCGCTCGCGACCCCTTGTTCATCGAGGAACGCGTGAAACGCGCGGGCTTCTGCGTCGCTCGCCACGGTCGCGGCGAGTCGCACACGAAAGCCTGCGCGGCGTGCCGCTTCGATGCCACGTATCGCCAGTTGCCAACTCCCGTCCCCCCGATGCGCATCGTGCGCGCCGGCGTCTGCGCTGTCCAAACTGATCTGGAACACGATTCGCGTGCGATCCAACGTCTCGATTTCGCGCAGGCGCTTGCCGTGAAGCAGGACCCCGTTGGTCAACACCGTGGTGGGCGTCGCCTCGCCGCAGACCCTGAGGATGTCTGCGATCTCCGGGAGTAGCAACGGTTCGCCCCCTGTGACCATCAGCTCTCGCACACCCAAGGCAGGCGCTTGGGCGGCAATCTCACGAATCACGTCCAGGCCTAGTTCACGGCGCGCCGCTTTGGGGGAGGACCGCACGCAGCAGTAGTCGCAGGCTAGGTTGCAATTGAAGTTCGTGTAGAGCCAGACCCGCTGCCCGATGGGCACGGAGTCTTCCTTGGGCGCGGGCCCATTCCGCACCACGAATCGTGTACCGCCGGGAACCTCAGAGAGCAGGATAATCGAGTTCTCGGTCAGTCGGGACCAGCGATCGAGCTCGTCGCGCATGCTTGACCGGGGCGAAGTGAAGGCGAAGAGACTCCCCTTGGGCGTGGCGCGCAGTGCGGCCTGGAGCTCCAAGAGCAGTCCATTGGCGAAGTCCCGTTCGATGAGTCCCAGGTCGAGCGCTACTTCCGGTGTAGCCATATCAGCGAATCACTCCACGCTCTCTCAACTCACTCAGGGCGATTTCCGAACGATCCATGGGGCGCTGTCCTGTGGCCCACTCCAGGAATTCGGACAGGCCTTGTTCCAGCTGCATCTTGGGCTCGAATCCGAGATCCGAGCGCGCCGCCTCGATGCCGGCGAAACAGTGCCGAATGTCGCCGACCCGGTGCTCGCCCGAGAGCCGCGGGCTGAGGGTGGGGTCGATGGCCTGCGTCAAGGTGCGCGCGACTTCCGCGATCGTGCTGCGCTGACCGGACCCTACGTTGTAGGCACGGTAGTTGGCTGCCGGGCCGGCCTCCGCAGCGGCGATGGTTGCGGCAACAACGTCACTGACGTGCACGAAGTCCCGAAGCTGCAGGCCGTCTTCAAATACGACGGGCGCGCGTCCGTTCAAGAGTCGGCTTGCCCAAATGGCCGCGACTCCCGTGTAGGGATTGCCCAGGGCCTGGCGGGAACCGTAGACGCACAAGTACCGAAGCGCGACCGTGGGGATCTGAAACGTCCTCCCGGTGACGAGGCAGAGCTCCTCCTGATCCCGCTTGGTGATGCCGTACACGCTGCTGGGGGCCAAGGGGCGCTTCTCGTCGATAGCGACAGGGTCCACCTCCAAACCGCACTGCTCACAGATCGGTTCCCACTGGGATCGCTTCAGCCGCTCTTCACTGCGAATTGCCCGCGTGTCGCGGCCATGACGCGAGCACGCGTAGGCGCCGTCGCCATACACGACCATGGACGAAGCGACGACGAGCTTTTGGAGGTGTTCGCGGCGTGCCACCAGCGCCTCGAGAAGCACAGAGGTCCCGACGCTGTTGACGTCCACGTACAGGCGCAGGTCGTGCATCGACTGGCCGTTCCCCACCATGCCGCCCAGGTGATACACGACGCTCACGTCTTCCAAGGCGCGCGCGACGACATCCGCGTCCCGCAGATCTCCTTCCAGCAGCTCTGCCTCCGGGCAAACGTAGAGGGGTGCGCCCTGCGGGTGAGCCTGTGGCTCGAGGTTGTCCAAGATGCGGACGGAATGACCCTGGAGCAGGAGGGCGTCGACGAGGTGCGAGCCGATGAAGCCGGCGCCTCCGGTGACCAGAGCCTTCACGAATGCACTCCCGGAAGATTCAGCTGATCAGCCCTTGTTCACGACAAGCTGCCCGCAGGGAGTCATAGCCTTCGCTGCTGGGCTGCACCCACTTCTTCAGACCTTCCATTTCCAGGATTGGACGGTGCTTGGGATTGTCGAAACTCATCGCGAACAAAGCGTCTGCGAAGGCCTTGGACACGGCCGAGTCGAGCTCTGGAGAGCCGTTGAACATGCAGTGGTGGAAGGGGGCAGATTCCCAGATCACGGTCAGCGCACCCTTGGGCGCGATGGACTCGTCGTTCAAGCCTTTCCAAAAAGGCGAACCGACGGCGCCCGCGTCCGCCTCTCCGTTCAACACTGCACGCAGCACGTCTACCTCGCTCGTGCCCGTGTCGCCGTGTTTGCCGATGTCCGTGTCGAAGCGCACGCTCTCGTAGTCTTTGCCCTCTTGCAGTCCAGCCTGCGCCAGAAAGTGCACGGGCAGTATCGCGGCGTGCCCGCTGTCCCGGCTGCCGAGCGCCAGGCGCTTGCCGCGTAGGTCGTCCAGGCCGCGGACCGAACCGCCAGTGGGCGTGATCAGCAGGGAGTGCCACGCGACGTCCGTGTCACGCATGGCGATGGAAGTGCAGCGCCCACCGCTCTTGTGCTCAGCCTGTACCAACGCGAGGTTGGTGTTCCACCCAATATCGATTCTCCCCGCCAAGAGCGCCTCGACCTGGGCGCCGTAGGACAAAAACAGCACAACCTCCGCGGGCAGCGCGGCCTCGTCCCGTAGGTACTCGCGGATGCCCTCCCAAATGGTGACGACTTTCGGATCGTACGCGACCGCGCCAATCGTAAATGATTTCATGTGAATTCCTCTCAGAACAATTCGATGCCGAGCAGTGCTTTGCCAATGAACTCGTGAAGGACGTCAACCGTTGGAGCCATCACGGCTCCGGCTTGTGCGTCGCGGAAGAGGCGTTCGATGCCCAAGTGCTTGGAAAACGCTGCGCCGCCACAGGTACGCATGGCCAGACCCGTGACGTCGATGGCGATTTCCCCGGCGGCTGCCTTGGCCTCGAGCACTCGAAGCACCGTCGCGTCACTGGGCTGCTCCAGGTGCTTGACCACGTCGTCCAAGCGAGCCGAAAGGCCGTCTGCGGCAATCTGCATTTGTGCCAAACGCGCCCGCAGGTTGGGTAGCGCCTCTCCCAGGGTTGCGCCCATGTGCTCGAATTGCGCTGTGCGCAGGTGGCTGACCGTGGAACCGACCGCCGCACGACACAATCCCAGGGCGACCGCGGCCGATCCGAGATTGAAGAACGGCAACACGACCTCGAGCATGGCCTTCATGCCCGCGCCATCCTCGGTCAAACGGTGCTGGGGAGGCACTTCCACGCCTTCCAGCTGCACGGCGCGAGAGTCGTTTGCGCGCAAGCCGAGGCCGTCGAAGGCCGGACCGACGCGGACGCCGGAGGCATTCCGATCCACGTAGTACAGCGTGCTCTCGAGCGGGCCCTTGCCTTTGGGCGACAGTACGGAAACGACGTAGCTATCCGCGGCTTCCGCGCTGGTGACCCAGGACTTGTTCGCGCTGAGGCGCACCCCGGATGCGCCTTCCTGAGCGCGAGAGACCGGCGCCCAGAAGTGGCTCCGGGATCCCTTCTCGCTGAACGCAAGGGTCGTCAGGTGTTTGCCCTTCGCGATATCGCTCAGGACGTCCCCGACCTGAGCGCCGTCTGCAGCTGCGCCAAGGCACAGGGTGCCACACACGTGCATGGTGTAGACCATGCCCACTGAAGCGTCGGCCTGTGCCAAAGCGCTTGCGATTCCCAGGAAAGCCGTTGGATTTACACCCAACCCACCGTGTGTCTCTGGCACGCCCAGTGCCATCAACCCAACCTCCCCCAAAGCTTTCACCGCAGCAGTGGGGAATTCCCCAAGTTTGTCGTGGGTGGATGCCTGAGGCGCTACCACTTCGTCAGCAATCCCTCGGGCTTTTGCAATCCACGTCGTCGATTCCATACACTCCTCCGGTCGAACCAGCCCTTACGGGGCTCGGAAGCCTGCAGTTACACGACATGCGTTGCGACAGCAAACGGGCACATTATCCGGGAATCCGGGAGCGGGAGTCTTGGAGCGGAGGCTACTATGGCGCCAGATGTGCCCTCGTCCGACGAGTACGGTGAACCGGGCCGGTGGGCTCGCGCTCACTTCGGTCGCGGCGCTGCTCTCGGTCCTTCTGGCATGGGGTGGAATCGGGAATCGCTGGTCGGGTGGCGCGGACAGCGCGAACGCGTTGCTCGTTGGGCAAAACTTGCTGGCGGGCAAGGGCTTCACCGTAGAGCATCTCTACTACTACGCCCCGGCGTTTCCGAACGTGCATCACGCGGAAAGTGCCTTCCCTCTTCTGCACCCGGCCCTCGTGGCACTCGGTGGTGTGATCACCAACGACGTATTCGCGTCCGCCCACGTGCTGCAGGCTTGTCTGTCATTCCTCTATCTAGGTTTGCTGCCGTTGTTGGTGAAGCGTCGCTATGGCGCACTGCCAGGAATCGCGCTGGCAGTCTCCTTGCTCGCCCTGGAGGGGCGCACGCTCTTCCATCGGCCGCTCAATGACTCGGGAGCCATGGTCGTTTTCGCGTTCGGAGCGCTCGAGGCTCTCTACGCAACGGAGCAAACGGAACGCCGGTCAGCGAGTCGGGCTTGGCTCCGAGCCGCACTGTTGCTTGCTCTTGCCGCCGCCTACAAGGCATCAACGGCATTCATGACCATGGGTTTGCTCGCGGGCGCGCTCGTGTTCGCGTCGCGTCGGGAACAGGTACTGCGCGTCAGCTGGGTGGTGAGCGCGATTGCGCTGCTCCAGCTCCCGGTCTTGCTCTGGCACTTTGGCGCACATGGATACCCGGGGCTGCCACACGGCGCTCCGGTTCGAAACTTCGTGCGCACAATCCCACCCGACGTGGACTTTTGGACGCCGTGGGAGCAGTCGCGCACCTATTTTCCCAGGCATCCTGAAGTCCCTTCGAGCTTCAGTGCTTTGGTGGAGCAACAGGGCGCCTGGCGCGCGTTGCTCATAGAACCCCTGCGTCGCACGGCATACGCGGCCTTTCGAGCGTTCGTACGAGGCGAAGTCCTACGCCCCGGTTGGCTGGCCATGCTTGCCGTTGCCGCCTGCGCCCCCCGGGTTCGAGGCATCTTGCGCATGTGCGCGGGCGCCATGCTCGGTGGTTTGCTAATCGCCGCGTACTCGCACTACGAGGACCGCTACCTCTATCCCCTACGTCCTCTGCTGGGATTGGCGTTGGCAAAGATGGTCTGGCATGCGACCTCGGATTGGACCGCGCAGCTCCAGCGACGAGCCACAGCGCTCGCAACAGCCGGATACCTGCTGCTCGTAGTCGCTGGGCTGCTGGGTCTGTTCACGGAATGGTACGCCACGCTGGACGTGGTGTGTCTTGCCACCTTCGCGGCTATCCTCCTGGGGTTGGGCTCCAGGCAAACTGCGTTGACCGGGCGCCTCGTGAGCGCAAGCGCGGGCGCACTACTGTTGACGCTGGCCGTGCGCGCGCCGCTGGGAGTCAGGGCCATCCATGACTCGCTCTCACCCCGCACCGAGACGGACGCCATTTGGGGCGAGTTCGTTGCCCGACATGTGCCAGAAGACGAGGTGGTCATGAGTCGACGCAGGGGGCTGTCGCTCTTCGCTCGCCGACCCGTGATTGTCACGCCGTTCCACACCGCGGACGTATGTGCTGCCGCGCACCGCTATGACGCTCGCTGGCTGTTGCTCGTGCCCCAAGACCTCGAAAAGCAACCGGATTTGGCCGATCTGGTTCGGGCCTGGTCCCCGGTCGCGGCGGAGCGGAGCGCCACGCTTTTTTCCATGCGCTGCACGCCTCCCGGAGCCGCCGGCACGAAGAACTTGGAGGAATGAAACCGTTTCCGGCAAGCCACCGTACGACTTTCGACACGATCAAGCGCCGCGCCGAAGAGCCCGGACTCGGGAGCCAGTCATGAAAAACAAGATTCTAATCGCAACGACCACAGCAACTCTCTCCATCGCCCTGTTAGCCTCTGCAAAGTTCGAGAATGCCGGCGACGTAAACATTCGTTTCCAGGCAACTGGAACCGCCGGCATGCGCATCAAAGGCAGCGGCTCGACACTGAGCGCAAAAGAGAAGGATGGCAGGCTCATCATCACCGCACCTGTCACCAATCTCAAGACGGGCATTGGCCTCAGAGACAAGCATCTGCGTAAGTACCTGGAGACCGACAAGCACCCGAATGCCTCCCTGGAGATCGCGCGCGACAAGCTGAAGCTACCAGCGGACCAGAAGGCAACCAAGGCAAGAGCGACGGGCAAATTCACGCTGCATGGCGTGACTAAGCCTGTCAAGTTCACGTACAAAGCCAACCGGACGGGAAGCGACTATCACGTGCAGGCGCTGTCCACGATTGACATCACCGATTTCGGAATCGAGCAGCCCTGCTACCTCGGCGTGTGCGTGGACAAGAAAGTGAAGCTCAAGGTCAAGTTCAAGCTGCGCGACAAGTGATGCACCTGCGAGCTTACGAAGCGCGACGGCCGCGCCTCCGACACCCGGGCCCGTGACGAACCTTGATTTGGCGGAGCCCTCCTAGGCCGGCGCAGAGCTTTCAGCGCTGTCGGCCAACCGAGCGCCCATGCTGGCTGCGCGCGGAGTGGACTCGGCGCCCCCCCTACCGCTACCTTAGAGAGCGCGTGAATCGGGAGGTTGCATGACCCACACCCTCGAACTCGACGGACACAGCATCCCCTTCGAGGAAGGCGAGACGTTGCTCGACGTCGCGCGGCGCGCGGGCAAGCCAATCCCCACCCTGTGTCATGATCCGCGCCTCGAGCCCGCGGGGGCTTGTAGAACTTGTTTGGTCGAGGTGGATGGCTTCCGCCGCATGCCGCCCACCCGAACTGCGTGTCGCTTGCGACATCGTGCAGTGGCTTCGCCCTGCATTGCGACGGTGCGTCCGACTGTCCTGGCGAAATTTGCTGCGCTGTCGCCCCGGCGGTTGGCGGATTCCCGGTTGCTAAGTGTCAGGCTACCTGCGATCCAACCAACGACAAGGTTGTGTGCCTGTACGCTACCCCGAGCTGTCCGCCCGGAAAGACTTGCCAGATCACGGCAACGCGGCCCACAGATTACGGATTCTGTGGATGAGCTTCAGGTAGCGCGCTGACGAGACGGCGCGGGCGGAGTTCACTTCGCGAATGACGAGCACTCCGAAACCCCTGCTCGAGAGTTTGTATACAAGCTCTCGAGCGGGGTGGATCCGAACCCAACACGCGCGGCAAGCGGAGCCCGCCGCCGCTACTCCCTAAATGAAGAACGTCTGAGCGCCTTCGGACTTCTCGATGAAGTCCATGGCTGAAATCACATCTTTCACCTGGGGCAACAGGTCGTCTTTGCTCAGCTTGAACATGTCCATAGCGAGTTGGCAGCCGTACATGTCGGCGCCAGCGTCGTCGAGCATTTCGATCATCTCCTTGACGTGGGGGATGTCGAGCTTGTCCATGTCCTTTTGCATCTGATGGGTCGCTAGGGCTTCCATGCCGGGTAGGCCGGCGATCATCGCGGGGATGGGCACGGAGGGGTTGCCGACTAGGTTCAGGTGCAAGTGCTCGACCTTTTTCTTGTTGACGATGTCGAGGCCCCAGAAGGTGAAGAACAGCATAGCGTCGATGCCGGCCATGCGGGCGGCGTTGGCGATGATGAGGCCGGGGTAGGCCATGTCGAGGCTGCCCTTGGAGCAAACGATGGAGACTTTTCGATTTCCGTTGGTGGTCATGACGCGCTCCTTCTCAGAGACAAGCCTTGGGTTTGGGGATGCCGGCAACCTTCGCGATCAGCTTGCCGGGGCCCTTGGGGAAGAGCTGGTAGAGCATCTTCATGTTGACGCCGCTTCCGGTCGTGATGCGGCGGGGGCCGGGGGAGACGCCCTTTTCTTTGTAGTCGGCTCGGGCGAAGTCGATGACCTTCCAGTGATCGTCGCCCAAGGTGATGCCGTCTGCGCTGGCGATGGCTACACCTAGCTCGCGGCTCCAGTCGTCGGGGTTGGCCAGAAAGCCGTCGTTGTCTACATCGACGGCGCGGCCGCCATAGGTTGCTGTGGGCATGAGTCTCTTCTCCTCTCAAACGTTGGCGGTCTGTTGGGCTTCTTGCACTTGCTTTCCGAGCATGGACATCTGCGCGGCCATAGGCATGGGCTTCCCGGGCAAGAGCCCGTTGAAGTACACCCAGCGAAACGCAAGCTTGCCGAGATGGTTGATGCGGCTCTCTTGGAGCAAAGAAAACGGTCCGATGCCGGGCACCGGGAACTTCCCGGGCAGCGGCTCGACGTCGTAGTTGAAGTCTATGAGCATGCCCTTGCCGTGACCGGTCTCGACGAAGCAATTGGCATGTCCGTCGAATTCGTCTTCGAGGGGCTTGCCGGCGATGAAGCGCTCGAGGTTGAGCACCAACCCATCCGCCTCGAAGTGGGCCACAGAGCCCGCCTTGGACGCGGGCACATCCGTGGCATCTCCGATCACGAAGATGTTTTCGTGGCCCTTGGCTAGCAGGCTGCGCTGCTCCGTTGGTATGAAGCCCAGTTCGTCACCGAAGCCGGAGTTTTCGATGAAGTCCGCACCGGTATGGGTCGGAACAGTGACCAAGAGGTCAAAGTCGAGCTTGCGCTCGTCAAATGAGATCAAGGTGTTCTTGCCGTCATCCACGCTGCCTGCAGCGAACTCCTTTTCGACGATGATGCGCTTCTCATCGAGCAAGTGACCCAGGCGCTGGGAGGCAATCGGTCGGGTGAACGCGCCGTCGAGGGGCGTCGCGTATATAATCTCCACTTTGTCGCGGATGCCGCGCTCGGTTAAGTAGGCGTCCGCGAGGAACAAGAACTCCAAGGGCGCAACGGGACACTTGATCGGCATCTCGACTACGTTCACCAGCAAGCGGCCGCCCTCGAACTTGGCAAGCATCTCGCGCAGTGCGAGCGAACCGGGCAAGGTGTAGAAGTCGCTGATGCTTTTGTGCCAACGAGCGTCGACAAGGCCCTCGGTCATCTCGGGGCGGATCTGACTGCCCGTGGCAATGACCAGGATGTCGTACTCGAGCATGTTGCCGCCCTCGAGAGTGACGTGGTTCTTCACGGGGTCGACGCCGGAGACCTCTTCGCGCACCCACTCGATGCCGTCACCGAGGGTGTCACCGCGGAGGCGCACCAACTCGGCTTCGTCCTTGGCGCCAAAGGGCAAGAACAACAGGCCCGGCTGGTACAAGTGTGTGTCGCTCGGGTCGACGACGGTGACTTGCCAATCCTTGGCCAAGGATCGGCGCATGCGGTTCGCGACGATCGTTCCCGCCGTGCCCGCGCCCAGAATTAGCAGCTGTTTCATTGCCGTCGGACGAATGCACCCAGCGTGCCGAGTAGCTTGTTCGAAACTCCGGGATTCGGGACAGTCGATGGAACGGCAAAAATTGCGGTGGATCCGTTGAGCCTTGTGGAAGTCCCACCGTCTTTGGGGTGTCGCGTACCGAACAGGTGCGCGCACATTCTGCGTCGCGCCGAATCTTGGCCGCTAGAACGGCGCGCTCGCCAGCGGTAGGAAGGGGCCATGAGCGACGAGTTTGGGTCCCAAGTTGCCGCGGGTTTGCCGGACCAATTGCCCGAGCGCCCGCCGGACTTGCCGAATGTGGATCGCGCACCTCGACGCACACCGGAGCTCTCCGACGCCGACGCACGCCTGGCCCTGGCTAACGCGCTTCGCTACTTCCCGAAGCGTTGGCACCAAACGCTTGCCCCTGAATTCGCGGCAGAGCTGGCAGCACATGGCCACATCTACATGCTGCGCTTTCGTCCGCATTACCCCATGCACGCGCGACCCCTCGAAGCGTACCCCGCAAAGTCGAGGCACGCCGCTGCGATCATGCTGATGATCCAAAACAACTTGGATCCCGCCGTGGCGCAGTACCCCATGGAGCTCATCACCTACGGGGGCAACGGCGCCGTGTTTCAGAACTGGGCGCAGTACTGCCTGACCATGCAGCACCTTTGCAAGCTGGACGATGCGCAGACTTTGGTCATGTATTCAGGCCACCCTTTGGGGCGCTTTCCGTCGTCGTCCAGCGCACCGCGGGTCGTCGTGACCAACGGCATGATGGTTCCGAACTACTCGACCCGGGAAAACCTGGAGAAGCTCTCCGCTCTGGGTGTGACCAGCTATGGGCAGATGACCGCGGGCAGCTACATGTACATCGGCCCTCAGGGGATCGTGCACGGCACGACCATCACGCTGCTCGGTGCAGGGCGCCTCTACCTGAATGCGGGCAGCGAAGGGCTTGCGGGCAAGGTTTTCGTCACTTCGGGGCTGGGCGGCATGAGTGGCGCGCAGGCCAAAGCCAGCGTGATCGCTGGCGCCGTGGGCGTCGTTGCAGAAGTGAATCCCGCAGCCGTGAAGAAGCGCCACGAGCAGGGTTGGCTCATGGAAGCGGAGTCCGACCTGGACGAGCTGCTCAGCCGGATCGACCGAGCCCGCAAGGGCAGAGAAGCGGTGAGCCTGGGCTACGTCGGCAACGTGGTGGACCTTTGGGAGCGACTCGCGAAGGAGGGCATGCCCGTCGAACTTGGGTCCGACCAGACCTCACTGCACAACCCTTTTGGCGGAGGCTATTACCCTGCGGGGATCGAGTTCGACGCGGCGCGCAGCATGCTCAGCGCCGACCCGTCAGGCTTTCGCCAAGCCGTGCAAGCGTCCTTGAAGCGCCACGTCGCGGCGGTGAACCAACTCTCGAACGCCGGTATGCATTTCTGGGACTACGGCAATGCGTTCTTGGTCGAAGCGGAGCGCGCTGGCGCTGACGTGATGGGCAGCGATGGCGAGTTCCGCTATCCGTCCTACGTCGAGCACATCATGGGGCCGCTGTGTTTCGACTACGGCTTCGGCCCGTTCCGTTGGGTGTGCTGCTCGGGTCGCACCGAAGACTTGGCAACCTCCGACCGTATTGCCGCAGAGGTTCTCGCTGCCCAAGCCAAGTCGGCTCCGCAAGAAATCCGCCAGCAGATCGAAGACAACCTGCGTTGGATCCAGAAGGCCGAAGAGAACGAAATGGTCGTCGGATCCCAGGCGCGCATCCTGTACGCCGACGCCGAGGGCCGCCGAGAGATCGCCGCGCGCTTCAATGACGCCGTCTCCACGGGGCGCATCAGCGCAGCCATCGTGCTGGGGCGAGATCATCACGACACTTCGGGCACGGATTCGCCTTGGCGCGAAACTGCAAACATCCGCGACGGCTCGCGCTTCTGCGCCGACATGTCCGTGCACAACTTCGTGGGGGATGCCTTCCGCGGCGCCACCTGGGTCAGCTTGCACAACGGCGGCGGCGTGGGTTGGGGCGAAGTCATGAACGGCGGGTTTGGCTTGGTGCTCGACGGCAGCCTGGAGGCGGGCGCGCGCGCCCACGCCATGCTGGGCTGGGATGTGAGCAACGGGGTGGCGCGCCGGGCATGGGCACGGAATCCGGGCGCGGTCTCTGCGACGCGTCGCGCCATGGAGCAAGAACCCGACTTGGTCGTCACTCTGCCCGAAGAAGCCGACGATTCCTTGGTGCGCGCAGCTCTGAAACAGTGACTCGCTAGGCCCCATGACGGGTGTCAGTGGCGACCCGTAGTTTTGGGTCGATCCTAGTGTCCATGAGGAAATGGGGACTGATTGTTTCGCTGTGTTTGGTTGGGGACGCAGCGCAGGCGCAGGTCTCCGGCGTCGTCAAGGACAAGCAAAGCGGGCTGCCCATCGCCGACGCCCGCGTGAAGGTTCAGGCGAAGGCCGTCGAAACCACGACGGATGCGTCGGGCGCGTTTTCTCTGCCGTCGGCGAGCGGCACCGGGCTCATCATCGTTGGCGCCAAGAAGGGCTTCTACAATGAGGGCGTCAGTGCTGACGCTCCAGCGACGGGCCTAAACATCGAGCTCACTGCGGTGGACATGACCGTCGACCCGACGGCGGACTTCACACTGCCCGAGACTTGCGCGACCTGCCACCCGCAGCAATACGAACAGTGGAGCAAGTCGCCCATGAAGCATGCGGGCGAGAACACGTGGGTCTACGACATCTACGACGGCAGCGGCACCACTTATGGCAAGGGCGGCTTCGTGTACACCCGCGACTCCGTGCACGCGTCGAAGCATCCAGAGAGCGATTGCGCTTCATGTCACCAGCCCGAGCCCTGGGTCAAAAAGCCTTTCACCGCCATGGAGGCCCTGGGCGCCTTGTCCGACGGAGCCAAGCGCGGGATCTCCTGCGAGATCTGTCACAAGATGGCTGACGTCGACCCCGCCAAACCGAACTTCCCCGGAGTCTACCCAGGCTCGGTGACCTTGCTTCGGCCACCGGCCAACGCGCCCTTCCCGATCATGTTTGGTCTGCTCGGCGACGCGACCTTTAGCGACGCGGAAATGCGCGCGTCCTACCAACCCCAGCTCGGCGCGCTGGTCTGTGCCACCTGCCACCAGGACAAGAATGATCCTGACGGTGACGGCGACTTCGAAGAGAGCGACGGCATCATCAGCGAGCCCACCTACCTGGAATGGCTCGATTCATCCTACGCCGACCCGAAGTCTCCCAAATACGCCACCTGTGTCACATGCCACATGAAGCCCACGGGCGCGGGCCAAGCTTGCAACGACATCACGCCCAACTTGGGTCGCCCCAACGGCGACATCCGCTCCCACGATTTCCCCGGCACCACGCCGGAGTTCCTGGAAAACTCCGTGAGCCTGAGCCTCGATGCCAAGTTGGAAGCCGGAAACCTGACCGCGACCGTGACCATCGACAACGACCAAGTCGGCCATTCGGTGCCCACCGGTGTCACGATCCGCAACATGATCCTACTAGTCGAGGCCTGGCGAGACGCAGACGGCACGAAGCTGAAGCATACCGGCACCCAGACCGTGCACGATCTAGGTGGCGTGGGAGATCCAGCCCAGGGCTACTACGCGGGCTTGCCCGGCAAGCTCTATGGCAAGATCAACCAAGACGCCAAAGGAACGAGCCCAACGTTCTTCACCGACGCAGTCAACATCGTCTCGGACAATCGCATCAAGGCTCTCGAGCAGGACACGACGAACTACAGTTTCGAACTGCCTGCCAGCGGCGGCGAGCTGAAGGTCCGGGCTCGTCTCATCTATCGCCGCTCATGGCGCGCCCTGGTGGACGCCAAGCAATGGACCAAAGATGGCCACGGCAACCCTTTGGCGGACGTTCAGCCGCCGCACTTCGGGCACCTGATGGAAGAAGCGGAACGCACCGTCACTGCGCCCCAGGATTCGGACGGCGGTGTCGATGCAGGCGCGGATGCCAGCGCGGGCGCTGGCGGCGCGAGCCCCGCGGAAGCCGCGGGTGGCGGGTGTTCCTGTCGCACTGCTGGCTCGGGGCCAACTTCGGCCGCGGGTCTGAGCTTGTTGCTCCTAGGATTGCTGCGTCGGCGGCGTCGCTAGTTGGGCGCGGCTCTAACTGCCGCCGCGAGCCTCGACCGGCAGGTGGGTCCGAACCTGGCGGCAGAATCAGCCATGGATTGGTAACTTGCAGGTTACCAATCCGTTCGTCTGTACTCCGCGCAGGAGGTAGGCATGCGAGCGAGCCCATGCCCGGCCTCGTTCTGGGCGGCGGCAACATGGGCTTTCACGTCTTGTCGCCCAAAGTGAAGATCGGCGACAGCGAGTGCGGCGGCGATGGCGCCCTCGCCGGCAACCTGCTGGGGTTCTACGTGGACTACTACGTCAACGAAAACGAAGGACTGCACACCATGGCGCTTATCGGCCTGGCCACGCTCGACGACGCCGACGACGACACCGACAAACTCGCCGTAGGCTTCGGCTCTGCTCTGGGCGTGGGCCACGATTGGTGGATCGCGGATGACTGGAGCGTGGGCGTCCTTGGACGCATTCAATTCATGACCACGTCGCTCGAGCACGACACCACGAACGCGGACGTCACCTTTGTCACCCTCGCGCCGGCACTGCTCCTCACCAGCACCTATCACTAGCCTTGGAAGTCTTAAGTTTGGGGGTCGCGGCGTTGGGGCGGCCCTGGAGCCCTACTCTCGCCGTTTGGCGAGGTGTCCGGGGGGGGCCGGGAGGGGAAAAGCGCGCGGCCCGCGGCAACGTGGGGCGGTTTAGAACCGCTTCGTGGCGCTCGCGGGCAAGCTGGCTCGGGGGCGCACTTCCACTTTGGTGGAGCCGTCGTTCATCAACACGATGCCCACACCAATCAGTGCACCGCCACCGCCGAGGGTGACCAAGCCCCAGGTCTTCAGATCGCTAGCGGTGTCGTCGCTCGACCCCGAAGAGTCCGCTCCGCCGATCAGAAACCCGGTGCCCAGCAACGAGAGCCCGGTCACTGCAGAGGCCAGGCCGATGCTCAGGCTGGTCACTCCCCAGCCCAGGGCGGCGCCGCTGCCGGGATCCACATCGAGCTGAACGTCACCCTCTTGATTATACAGGTTGATCGGCGCGGAGAACGGAATGTCCTCGCGCCCCACACTGAGCCGCTGGCCGACTCGGGCGTCGAGCCACTGGCCACACTCGTCGCGACACAGCAGCTGGCTCGGCCCCAGAGAGCGGAAGCCACCCGCTACGGGCTCGAGTCGTGACACGCCAATGCCATGCAGTTCGACGGGCTCGGGGCTGTTGATGGTTACCCGAACCACGCCAGGGCCAGGCCGCACATCGGCGCCACCGTTCGCGACGCCCACTGCGCCGGCAGCGGCGGGTTCGGTGACCTCGACGGGTGCAGCCACGGCCAGGTCCGCCACTGGCGTGACTTCCACCCGCAGCAGAGCGGCGCAGCCTTCCGGCGGCTCTTCGTCCGTGGAGGACGAGGACGAGCACGCCTGAGCGTCGCCATCGCGATTGAGCAGCTGTTTTTCGCGGCGTTCTTTGCCCCCGGCTTTGGCTCCAAGCAGCCCGACGCCGCCGGACGCACCGGAGCTCGCTCCTGCGGAAAACTCGAACGCGCCCACAGTGAGTCCAGTGATGACGTGGGTCGCATCGCTGCAGGCTCCCGCCAGCTTGCTCTCTTCGGTGGTCGCCGCGTCGTAGCGACCCACGACGTGCATCGCCACCTCCAACACGCCAGCTTGTTCCAACTTGCCTTCGAGCTTTACCGCGCCAACCGGCAACTCTGCGTACAACTCGTCGGCGTCACGGATGGCGACACGCTCGAGTTTTCGAGTGGTCGGGGTGAAGCGGTAATTGCCCGTCAGCGCGCAGCGCGGCAGCACTTCCATTTCGCAACCGGAATAGCGGACAGCGGCGATACCATGCTTGGCGGCGGCTTCGAGCTGCGCGCGGTCCGCCGCCGGCCACTCGACAATGAGCGGCCGGCTCGAGCTCTTGACGATACCGCATTTGGTCTGCCCTTCCGGGGCAAACTCGGGAGCCTTCGGCGGCGGCGCAGCACCGGTGCCGCAGGCCTGGAGCACTACGCTCGCCAAGCTCAAGGCGACAGCAAGAGCACGGTTCCTCGATAGCGACATGAGCCACGTGCCCGGCCGCAACTTGCAACGAGCGAGGCCAGGAGGGTCCGACTAGCATGCTCGATCAGCAGAGTCAAAGCGTCTCAATTGCACACACCGATGAACAAGCTGCAGGACTTGGAGCAACAATCCGAGTGGGCACTGCAAGGTCCGTTCATTCCTTGGCAAGAGGGCGGTTTGACTTCGCTCGCCGCAACCTTCAGAGGCACGGAGAAGGTGCCGCCCAGCGGCGCATTGCCGGAAAAGACCCCTTTGAAACTGCCAGCCATGACGCCGTCACAGGAGCCGGGTTTTGACGCGAAAGACAGCTGGGTCAGGTTCACTTCGCAGAGCTGCGACTTGTCTACGGTTTGCCAGCCGTTCTGGTAGCGCAACACCGCGCAACCGACACTTCCGTTGGACGGGTAGGACAGCTGGCCGGGTTTTGCGAAGAAGTACACACCGATGACCACATCGCCATTCGTCGTGCCGGCCTTGGGCATCAAGATCAGTTTCACGTTGCCGGATGGATCCGTCTGCACTGTACTGACCTTGACCTGAGGCGTGACGCCGCTGACGCTGCCGCTGGACCAACCGCTGCCGGTGCAGTTGACCAGGTCGTGACCCGTGCCGCCTGCCCCGCTGGTGCCGCCACCGCCACTGCTCCCGCCGACGCCCCCACCGCCTCCGCTGCCGCCTGCGCCGGCCATGCAGCCACCGAGGCTCCCGATGGCGGGATCGATGGGCGCGCACGCCGTACCGGCAGCACAATCGGCGTTGCTACAGCAGAAGGGAACACAGGTACCGGGCGAGCCGGTGCAAACAGAGCCTGGGACACAAAACGGACCGTCCTTGGCATTGCATGCGCCGCCAAGGGGCGCCGGGTTGGGCGGCGGGTAGCAGATCAGGTGGGTCGCCTGGTTCTCGTCGATGCCCACGTCACAAGCGGCGCCACCACTGCAGCCCGCGTTGGTCAGCGGATTGCACTCGACGCTCGCACCATTGAAGCAACCTGGCGGCAGCGCCGTTGCACCCGCGCCACCACCTCCGGCCCCGAAGCCGCCGCTTCCCTTGGCAGCACTGCCGCCGGTGTTGGCCCCGCCGCTACCAGGAGTTGCTCCACCGCCGGCGCTACCACCGCCGGAGCCGAACCCACCAAAGGCGCCAAAGGCCCCCGCGCCGGCGGATGCGGCTCCCGCGGCCCCGAGGTCCGTGTCGGTTGAAGACTTGGCGATGCAGCCGGGGGCCAGAGCGCCAGCTGCCAAGAAAAGAAGTGTAGTTTTGAGCGTTTGCATCTGCTTGCCTCGGGCCGCGCCCCGCGGGTCTGGCGCTGAGATAGGCGACAGACAGAAGGCGGCGACGCTCGGATGAGCCGCCGCAGGCGCCCCCGTCGCAAGAAAAGAAACGCCCACGAGGCCGGGGCCACTGGGAGCCCGCCAGACTGCCGGCCGTGCAGCCCCTGGTCGAAATCCGCTACTGCGTGAAATGTCGCTGGCTCACCCGAGCCGCCTGGCTCGCCCAAGAGCTCCCCCAGACCTTCCCCGAAGAGATCCGCGTGATGCTCACCCCCGCGGAGAGCGGCACCTTCGAGGTACTGCTAGATGGCGACGCCATCTTCGACCGCAAACTGGCCGAGCGCTTCCCGGAGCCCAAAGAGATCAAGCAGGGTATCCGTGACCGCATCGATCCCAAGCGGGACCTCGGGCATAGCGAGCGACGCTGAAGGAAACTCAAGCGCCGGTGGGCGCGGGTCGCTTGGAAATCCGGTTCACGCCGAAGCGCACCATCAAGATCAGCGGCCAGAGGACGAAGAGCAGTACGGGAATCAGGAAACCCGCCATTCGGATCCCTCCAACGACAATGCCACCACTCACGTTGATGGCGTCTACGTAGGCCCGCTTGCCCGCTCGGGTGATGGCGGAGCCGCTGACCGCGACCAAGGGGCGCTCGCGAGTAAAGGTCGCCGTCACTGTGGCCATGCCAACCTGGTTGGACAGGTACTTGCGGCGGCCTTCGAGCTTTTCGATCTCGCCGCGGACATCGGCCAAGTGTTTCTCCACCTTCAAGGTGTCTTCAACCGTTGTCGCTTTGTCCAGGAGCGCCAGATAGCGCTCCTCGAGCTTCTTCTTGGTTCGGAGCCGAGCACCGAGATCCATGAACTCTTCGGTCACGTCTTCGCTCGTCACGCTTTCACTGCCCACGTGGCTTCCGAGCTTCCGCAAGGCGTTCAGCGCAGCCTCGAAGCGATCCGCGCGAACGCGCATCACAACCCGGACCCGCTTTGGCCCGTCCTTCCCCGTCTCACCGAGTTGCTCGGAATTGACGACGTAGCCGCCATGATCCTTCGCGAGGGTGAGCGCACTGCGCTGGGCCTCCGCTGGAGACGCCACGCTTAAGGACAGCTCCGCCCTCTTGATGACCTGCCGGTCCTGCTGCTTGGTCGGGCTGTCGCTGGGCTCGGATTGGGGGGACGCGGCAGCGGCAGGTGCTGCGCCCACGGGGGCCTCGTCCTTCGCGCAGCCGACCAATGCGGTTGCCGCGGCGACTACCACCGCCAGAGTCAGCGCAAGACGCAGTTTCATCCTGGATTGCAAGTTCGGCATGGGGAGCAAACGCGGCGCCCCGCCAGAACTTACAGCTGGGGCATACTCCTGCAGTTCGAACTATTCGTGGGCCGGAGCCGTGGCGGACGGGGTACCCTGGGCTCAGCATGCGACTCGAGCTGATCGCGCCCGCGAGCGAGGACTCCACCTACCTGCCTCGCATGGGGCTCGGAGTGCTGATGGCGCGGACGCCTCGGGACGTCGATGTCGTGTACACCGACGAAATCGTGCGCCCCTTCGACCTGGACCACGACGTGAAAGACGTCGACCTCGTTGGCATCAGTGTCGACAGCAAGACCGCAAGGCGTAGCTACGAGATTGCGGCTGCGTATCGAAAGCGAGGTAGGAAAGTCATCCTAGGTGGGATCCATCCAAGTGCGTGCCCGCAGGAAGGACTGGAGCACGCTGACAGCGTGGTCGTTGGCGAAGCCGACGTCATCTGGCCACAGGTGCTGAAGGACTTCCAAGCGGGTCAGCTACGCAAGCTCTACCGACCCGAGTTGCCAGATCTCGCGGAGATGCCTGCCCCCCGCCGGGATCTGTTCCGTAGCAAGAAGTACATTCCCTTCACGGTCGTTCAGACCATGCGGGGCTGCCCCTACCCTTGCGAGTTTTGTAGCGTCTCGACCGCCAATGGAAAGACGTTTCGCTTCCGCCCCGTGGACAACGTGATTCGGGAACTGGAGACGCTCAACAAGCTGATCATGTTCGCCGACGACAACGTCATGATCCATCGCGGCTACTCGACAGAGCTCTTTCGGCGCATGGCGCCATTGAAGAAGCACTGGATTGGGCAGTGCTCCCTCGCAACCGTGCGCCGCATCGACAACGTCGCGCTCATGGCCAAGAGCGGCTGCAGGGGGCTATTCATCGGCTTCGAGTCCATCGACGACGCCACGGTTCGCCACACCGAAAAGCCTCAAAACCGCCCGGGTGAGTATCGAGAGGTCGTCAGGATGTTGCACGACCACGGGATCAGCGTTTGGGGCAGCTTCGTGTTCGGTTTTGACACCGACACCCCCAACGTGTTCGACCGCACCGTTGAAGAGGCCATCCGCATGAAGTTGACCATGGCCTCCTTCGGGATCCTGACGCCCTACCCAGGCACGCCCCTGTACGAGCGTTTGGGACGCGAAGGCCGACTGACGGACGAACGTTGGTGGCTGCGCGAGAACCACGACGCGGGCTCTCCCTATTTCCACCCCAAGGGCATGAGCCGCGAGCAACTGCGCGAAGGTTGGGTTCGCGCTTGGAAGCACTTCTACACGCCGACAAGTATCGCGAAGCGCTTCACCTTGCGTCGAGGGTCGAGCTGGGTGCAGAGCGTCGGGTTCTTGCCCCTCAATGTCATGCAAAACCGGCTAGCGAAATCCAAGATCGCCATGGGCCGGCAAAGGCACCGCACCGACATCAGCGAGGATCGGAGAGGCACTCCGGGCGACGCGACCCAGCCCTTGGACCAAGGCGAACAGCACGATCACCCTCGCGACGCCGCGCAGCGCCGTAGATTGCCCATTACCTAGGCACCACGCATGACCGACACGGCGCCGACTGGGTCCGGAGCCGCGGCACAGTCAGGTGCGCGTGCGCTGGTCGCAGTGTTAGTCGGCGCAAAGGTGTTGCTACACCTCGTGCTGATCGGGCGCTATGGCTACCACCGAGACGAATTCTACTTCATTCAATGTGGTGAGTATCTGGCCTTCGGCTACGTCGACCACGCGCCCTTGGTGCCTTGGTTGGCGCGCCTGGCGGGTCTCTTCGAACACCACATCGCTGCGCTTCGGATGCCCTCGGTGCTCGCGGGAGCCGTGACGGTTGCCTTGACCATGCGCCTGGCGCGCGAATGGGGTGGCGGACTGCTGGCTCGCGGTGTGGCAGGGGCGGGCGTACTGGCGGCGCCCGCGTACTTGCGCATGAGCAAGATCTTGTGCATCCCAGTCTTCGAACCCATGTGGTGGACCCTGGCTGCGCTGCTGGTGTCGCGAAGTGCACGTGACGGCAATGCGCGACGCTGGGCGCTCATTGGTTTGGTCGCCGGTCTAGGGCTGTTGACGAAACACACGATGCTCTTCTGGAGCGCTGGCATCGCCGTTGCCGCCATCGCAACGCCCGCCCTTCGCATCCAACTGAAGACGCGCTGGCCCTGGCTCGGCGCCGGAATCGCAGCGCTCGTGTTCTCCCCGAATATCGCGTGGCAGCTACAAAACGGCTGTCCGACTCTCGACTTCATGAACGAAATGCGCAGCGGCGTGTTGGACGCGATTCCGAAGCCCCTCTTTCTAGGAGGGCAGTTGATCTACATGAATCCAATCGCCGTGCCGCTGTGGCTCTGGGGGCTCTGGACAGCGCTGCGCCTCAAAACACATCCGGCGCGGCCCTTCGCTATCCTATTCCTCGTGGTGTGCGGCCTGCTTCTGCTGATGGGGGGCAAGCCGTACTACTTGGCGCCCGCGTTCCCTCCGCTCTTTGCCGCCGGGGGGCTGGCCTTGGAAGGCTGGGCGCGAGGGCGGGCCAGCCGCCGTATCGGGGTTCACCTGGCGGGGGTCGGAGCAGTGGTGCTCGGTATTTGTGCGAGCTTGCCCGTGTTCGACTTGCGGGCAACCGAGCGAGTCATGGGCAAGGCGCTAGGTTGGGCTGTTCCGCCCATCGCCCTGACCCACGACCTGCGAGACGAGCATGGTTGGGAAGAGATGACCCAAGCCGTCAGCAGGGCGTACCGCTCCCTGACTCCCAGCAGCCGCAAGCAAGTCGCAATCCTGACCGGGAACTATGGTGAAGCCTCCGCCCTGCGGTTCTTTGGCGAAAACCTGCCCCCGGCGGTCACGGGACACATGAACTATCACCTGTGGGGTCCGCCCGGCGTCGAGCCCAAGCAGTTGCTCGTGCTGGGGGTGCGCGACAAGGTGCTAAGGGATTTGTGCGTCAGCGCCGAGGTCGTCGAGCGCAACACGGCAACCTTCGCGCATCCCTTCGAGGAGCGGCTACCCGTCTACCACTGTGCGAGTTTGAAGCAGCCGCTGAGCGAGTATTGGTCGGAGCTGCGTTGGTACGGTCATGGCGCCAAAGACGGTTCCCGCGCTATCGAGTTAGAACGCCACTAGGTCGTCGTCGTCACATCACCCTGGGAAAGTCCCCGCGCCTTTCTCGGATTGACGACAAGTCGTCCCCGGGGCCACGCTGAGGCATGGTTCTGGGCGACTTCAAGCGTGGTGTCCGTTGCACTTTGGACTTGGACCGTGTGGTTTTCGATGGCGAAGTCGAAATGCGACGCGCGCTTCTAGCGGACAAGCGGTTCAAGTCGATTCTGGACCGAGCTGAATCGCCGAGTTTGAATGCGCGACGCCACCTGCTTCTGAGCGCGCTTCGGCTGACGGAAAAGCTCTCACCGGAAGTCTTCGGAGCGCTGTCGCACATCCAGACCGTGCTCGGCCTGGAGACGCCCGTCGAGGTGTATTGCGTCAGCGGCTCGGAGATCAACGCCTTCGTCGTGCCCCCGGAGCGCGGGAAGCTGCTGATGGGGATCACCAGCGCCACGTTGGAACAGTTGGACAACGAAGAACTGCACTTCGTCATCGGCCACGAGATGGGGCATGCGGTCTTCGACCACTTTCAGCTCTCTCCCGACGCCTTCTTGGACGATGACCAGCTGGCGCCGATCCATATCGCGCGGCTGTGCGCCTGGATGAGATACGCGGAGCTGAGCGCGGATCGCGTGGGGTTGTTGTCCTGTGACGACTTTGATGCCGCGGTGCGTGCGTTCTTCAAACTGACCAGTGGGCTCAGCGGGGCCCGCTTCATTCAGCACGCATCGGAGTGCGCAACACAGTACGCCGACGTGAAGAGCGAACACTTGGAGAACTCCGAGGACGATTGGTTCTCGACTCACCCGTACAGCCCACTCAGAATCAAAGCCCTGGACGCTTTTTCGAGATCCGTCGGCTACCACGAGCTTTGCGGCCGCAACCCGGAGGAAGCGAAATTTCATCGTTTGCTTGGGGGCCGGGGAGAGCTTCTGGACAAGGCTGCATTGGGACGCGAAGTTCGTGCGGTAATGCAGGTGATGGACCCCAGCTTTTTGCGAGACGATTCGGACGTGACCCCTGTCGTGCGTGAGTACCTCGCCCTCGCCGGTTACGCGGTGGCGTTGGCAGACGGCAGCGTCGCTCGTGGTGAAAAGAAAGCGCTTGGCAAGCTCGTCGGCAAGCGAGGCGTGTCCGGCGCTCGAAAAGCATTGGCCGAGCTGTCAGAAGAAGAGCACGCCGAGAAGATGGGCCAGCTGGGCCGAAACCTGAAAATGAAACTGGGTCGCGCGTCACGGCACAAGATCATCGAAGACCTCGTGACCATCGCGCTTGCGGACCGCAAGCTCCACGAGGCTGAAGTCGAAGCGATTGCCGTAGCCGCAGAGCGGCTGGGCGTAAGGGCCGACGTCATCCAGCACACCCTGGCACGCTTGGCGGGCACCCTGGACTGATGCTTCGCGGGAGCGTGCTGTTGGCTTTCGCTCTCGCGGCCTGCTCGAAATCCACGCCCCAGGACTCACCCAAGCCCACCGATGCGAGTCTAGAAGGACGCAGCGTGGTCGTGAAAGAGCACAAGCTCGGAGCCGGAGGTGTCGAACTCTTCGTCCGGCGCCGTGGGCCGCAGAATGCCGGCCACACTCTGGTGTTGATTCACGGAGGGCCAGCTCTGTCCAGCCGCTACATGCGCCCGCTAGAAGCGCTCGCGGGTCCCCAGCGCGCGGTCATCAGCTTTGATTAGCGAGGCGCGGGCGCATCGAGCAAGCCGGAGCCCCCTGATTTCAGCATGGATGCCTATGTGGGGGACCTGGAGACCGTGCGGGCCGATTCTGGAGCCAACCCAGTAGTGCTGTTGGCCCACTCCTGGGGCGGGTTGATCGCCTGGGCGTGCATCTCGAAACACCCGACCAAAGTCTCGGGGCTGATCTTGATCGGTGCCCTTGCGCCAACCAAGCCGCCAAATGACGAGGCGCGTGGTCGTTTGCTGGCAAAAACTGCCAAGCTACAAGCCGAAGGCAAGATCCCGGACCCGTTGCCTCCGCCCGTCGGTGACAACTGCATGCCGGGGGTGCTTGCGGTGACCCCCGCTTACTTCCACGACCCAGCGCACAGGGTCTCAGAGGACCTAAAGCAGACGACCTGTAGCCAGTCGACCTCGAATGCCACGAACGAAGCCGTCTTCTTCCCGGGATACGACTACTCCGGAGCGCTTCAGTTCTCTGGGCGGGTCCACATCATCCTCGGCGAAAGCGATCCGCTCGGGGTCGAACTCGGAAAGCACATACAAGGCGCATTCGACAATGCTACTACCAGCTTCGACGTACTCCAGGGCACGGGCCACTCGCCGTGGTTCGAGAAGCCCGACGCAACGCAGAAGAGCGTTGTCGGCTTCCTGTCGCCACCCAAGCCGTGAGCGCGCCACCGGCTGTGACCTGCGGCGCGCCGGATGACTCAGCGACGACGACGGTAGGTCAATAGCCCCAGACCGAGCAGGCTGAGCAACCAGGCCTGACCTGGCGTGTTGCTGCTCCGCGGCATGCGGCAGCTGCAGCCGCTGTCGTCCTTCTTGCTGGTGCTCCCGGGGTTGTTCAGGTTGCCGCCGAAGTTTCCGAACCCGCCGGTATTGCCTCCCGCGCCGCCACTGCTCGCGCCGCCGGTCGCCGTGCCTGCGCTGCCTCCCCCGGTTCCGGTACCTGCGCTGCCACTTGTTCCACCCGTGGCCACGCCACCAGCACCCCCGGTCGCCGCGCCACCGCTCCCGGCGGCCCCGCCCGTCGCCGCACCGCCACTGCCTGCGCTCCCGCCGGTCGCCGCACCACCGGTCCCCGCGCCGCCGGTTCCGGCGCCGCCCGTGCCTGCACCGCCAGTGCCCCCAGTTCCCGCATCCACGCCGGTGCAGCTAGCAGCAGCCGTTGCCGAATTGCGTGGCGTTGGTGCCGCAGTATCGAAGTCAGCGGCGTTGTCGTCGGTCTCGATGCAGCCAGCGCCTTTGCGCTGAGCACTCTTGGTATTGCTGAGGGTACCCGTCGCGCCGGAGCCTTCGAACTGCTGAGCGTTGCCATATCCCACGAAGTCGACGACGTTCGTGGTGGGGCAAGGGCTCGCCGTCTTGCCACAAGCGTCGAGGGGCACGGAGACCAGGGCTACCTTGCCGTTCGTACCCGACATGTTCGTCGTTGCCGTGGCGTCCGGTGTGGGCAGCGCGACGCCGTTGGAGCCACCGCCCATCTGAAGCAGGAAGTACTTGCCTGGCTGCACCATTACATTAGGCAGCGCAATCGCGCTGGACGAAGAGAAGTCGCCGCCGGCCGACGCGTACTGGATCGAGAGTCCGTTGAGGGACGCCGCGCTCAGCCCGCGATTGAAGATCACTACGAAGTCGTTGGTATAGGGTGCGCCGCTATTCCCGCCACCACCGTAGACCTCGGCGATCACCAGATCCATCGAAAGCGCCGACTGAGCGGCGCTCGTGTTCTCGTCTGGGGCGGGTCCCGAGCAGCCGGCGGCGCCTGCGGTGCCGAAGGCGGCTGCGAGCCCGAGCAGACGGGTGGAGTACTGAATCAAGTGGCGTCGACGGGTGTTGCTGGCCATGCCGCAATTCTAACCCATGCTCTCCACCTAGCGCGAAAGCCCCCGGCGCCGCGGCAGCAGCCCCCCCTGCTTGAGTGGGCTGCCGCCCTCAAAAACGGTGGGCGAATCGCCCACGTAGCCCGATGAACCCGTAGGAACCTTCGTAGATCCCCAGCCGGTCGGGGCTGTCCACTGGCAAGGTGGCGGTCGCCAGGATTTGAAGGCTATCCGTCAAGCTGCCCAGAAAAATGGGTCCAACCCGGGTGGTGTTCTTTGGGCGACCCGGGGTGACGAGATACTCGACCATTCCACCGATCTTCCATTTGCCTGGTTGGTCGATGCCTTTCACGTAACCAAGCCGGGTGCGCATGGCAAAAGGCGGAACCACAACCGCCCGCATGATCTCCTCGTACAGAAAGACGTCCGTGGAAGTGTCGAACCACATCGGATGGATTTCGGCAAATGCCGCTCCTCCGAAGAGTGGCGCCAACGGCGTGATCTCGATTTCTACGACGTTGTAGGTAGAGCGCTTGTCTGCATCGCCCAAGTCTAGGTCACTCGCTTCATAGCGGTTCTGCTTGGGCAGCAGGCGTCGATTGTATGGGTAGCTCGTTCGGCCACCGATCTGCACGTCGAGGAACGGCAGATTGGCTCGGAAGCCGACGTATCCAGCAGCGAAGCTGTTGGTCACCACACCATAGGCGTCAACGCCAAAGAAGTTCCAAAAGGGTGCCCCCCAGCCGAGGGTCAAGTGAGGTCGAACGTAGATGATACCAACGTCGCTAGCGCTAGAGACGAAGTAGGTGTGTTTCTTCGACTGCCACACCGAGTACTTTTTCGGGGCGGGGTTGCTAACTGGGTGTGCCGTTGCGGTGTGGGCGAACCCGACTGCAATCCCAACGGTCGCAACTGCCAATGACTTTCGCCCCACACGGCACTGCGTACTCGCACTGCGCTTGGCAATCAATCCATGATCTGTGCTGCTTGAAATCCACCGTCACCTCCGGCATAGCTATCCTCGGAGGGAATCGTGAAGCTCGCGGCGTGGAGCTAGATCGCAGCTGGGGCGGCAGCCATCGCCCTATCGGGCTGCAAGGGCAAGGGGGTGGCCCCGCAGAAGTCCGAAGGCACAGCTCTTTTCGCGACGAAGTGTGCACGCTGTCACGGCCTGACGAGCAACGGAGTTCGCCGCAGCGGCATGGGGCCAAGAGCTAGGGACCTGCGCGACCCGGAGTTCCAGGCCAGCCGGAACGACAGCAAATTGCGCAAGGCCATCCAGGCCGGCAAGCCGCCCGCGATGCCGCCCTTCGCGGCCGAACTCGATGACGCCCAGTTTGATTCCCTGGTCGGCCATATCCGAACTCTGAAGCGGAAGTAGCAGCGATCGCTCGTTGCCAGTTGCGTCAGGCGGCGTCCGTCGACAACGCCCGCCGCCCTTTAAGGGATCGGGTTCACAGCCCGAGGCTCTGGGAACTCTCGGGAAAAAGCTCCCACTCGCCGACACTGCGCTGCTTGCGAGCACGCGCCAGACAATAAGCGTCCAGAGCGACTAGCGCCGCGACCAAGTAGCCGACGCCGCAAGAGGCCACCACCAGCGCCAGGATCACAATCCCCTTGAGCTTTTGCCCGAGGATCACGTGACCCAACCCGGGCGCAAATACCGACAGAATGATGGCTACTAGGTCGACACCGTCTAGAGGTTGGGCTTCGGGTAACTCGTACATCTTTCCTCCTGATCCGTGAGTATTCGATGCAGCCGCCCTGTTTATTTCAGCGCGCGGATCTGGCTGAAGCAGCAGGAATCCGGGAGCGAGCGCTGGGCACCGCAGAGCCCGCGAGGCTCACGGAAGGGGCGCAGGAGTTTCAGGTGGGGCGGGGGACGATGCGGGTGGCGCTGGTGGTGGCTGCGCAACGGGCGGCGGGGCTACTGGCGCGGGCCGTTGGGGCGCCACACCTGGCGGCGGTGCGTAGGGAACAGGTTGCGTATGAGGGGGGGCACCGTAACCACCAGACGGGCGGAAGCGTCGCTTGTCGACCTTGTCGTTGTAGATGTTGATCGCATCGAAGTGGTACGGCTGCCCACTGGCCAACACGGCGGCGCCGCCAATGTACCCACCCAAACCGCAGAGTGCCGTACCAACGGCCAGCCGGTCGTTGGATGCATCTCGCTCGTCAAAGGGGTCCCGAGTTGCCACCAGTACGATGCTCGCTGTCAAGCAAACCGTCCCCGCGAGCACGAGCAGGAAGCCGGTGGTCGTGCGAGACTGATACGTCTCGGCGGCTTCGAGGGCCTCAGCATCATCGGAGACTGCTTCAACGAGACCTCCGCCAGCGAATCCGTGCTTGTAGACTTTCCCGTTCTTGGTGTAGGCGGGAGATCCTCCCTCCATCACCATGCTGATGCGGGGGCCGGCGCGGGGAGTGTAGTGAGTCGAGCAGGCGCTAGAGGCGGCGAGCACGACTGCAGCCACGAAGCTCTGGGCTCCCCTGTTCCACATGGGGCGTCAGCATCGCACACTTGCTGAACGCCGCGTACCGCTGTCAGCTCGGTGCTGCCAGAACCAAGCGGTTCCCGCCGCCCCGTCGGGCCTCATACAGCGCCTGATCGGCTCGGGTCAGCCAGGTGTCGGCGGCTTCGCCAGGCACCATGGACGCCAACCCCATGGAAACGGTCAGATGCAGCGTGGCACTGCCAATTTCGAAGGATCGACCCGCCATCGCTTGGCAAACGTGTTCCGCGCGCTGAACCATGGCTTCGACGCGACCATCCGGCACGACAACCGCAAAAGACTCGCCCCCATGGCGCGCCACGAAGTCCTCGCGTCGTAGGAAGGTGCGCACCACGACGTCGGCGACCTCTCGCAGCGCCCGGTCACCGGCCGCTCGACCGAGCCGGTCGTTCACCGACGCAAAATCATCGACGTCGAGAACGACGAGGCACGGCTCCGTATCGAACAGCAGGCCGAGCTCCGCCACGCGCGCGAGCTGCTCGTGGAAGGCCGCGGCGTTGAACAGCCCTGTCAGCAGGTCCGTGTTGGCCTGCTCTCGCGCCGCGCTCAGCTGCTCCCGCAGAATGCGCACGTGTTGCCGCAGTCGTTTGACATGGTCGTCCCCGCGGCGCTTGCGATGATCCAGAACGCCTCGCAACAGATCCGCGAGTGCGCTGGCTTCGCGGCGCAAGTGGTCCGTGTCCGGGTCGTTGAGGGCGACGACCAATTGGCCTAGCTGGGACTCGACCCTGTGATCCGAATCACGATCTTCACCGAGGGTGTCACAAGTCACTCGAGTCAGCTCGCGAACCGCTTCTCGCAGATTGCCTAGTGAATGGGTGACATATTCTTGTTCGGCTTTCCTCTGTTCGGATACGAAACGCCGAACTCCTCCCCAATCCCGCACGACGCCAGCCGCCGCTCCGTCATCGTTCTTCTTGGGTTGACCCAAGGACAGGCGGGTGGCCCAGTCGTCGTATTCTTCCTTGGTCTCGTGGGCCTCTCGACCCTCACAGCCCATCGAGTGTTCGCCCACCTTGCGCAGAACCAGCGTCAGGGTGTCCAGGGCGCGATCGAAGTCGTTTTCCGCGACGGGCACGCTTGGCCGCTCGCTCTTTTTCGGGGGATTGGAACGTCTCCACAGCATGCGGTCACACCACATGAACGGATCCGTCACAGAATGCTTTAGTCGGCCGACTCAGGGCGCGTCCGAGCATTCGGACACTTTGGGAGGTGGCTCCGGTACGACACGAATCCGCTTGTGTCGCTTGAGCTGCACCAAGCCCCGCTTAGCGCCTCGGGGCTTGCTCACATCCGCGGCTCGGCACCAGTGCACGTCCACTCGTGACGCATTGCGCGCTTTCGAGAACCACGCCGCGTGAGCCGCCGCGCGCTCGATAACCGAACGCGGCACGTCCACGTGCTCTGGGTTGCGCACCACGACATGACTTCCGGGCGTGCCACCGCCGACGTGCAGCCAAATATCGTTAGGACGGGCAACCCGGAAACTTAGCTCGTCGTTGTCCGCGTCGCCGCGTCCAATCAGAATTTCGAAACCTTCGAACTCGACGGTCCGATACGGGCGACCTTTGCTTGCCACGGAATGCTCATAGCGTACGCCCTGCCCGCGTTCCACCAGCCGCGGGGTCGGGTGGGTGTCACCAGCTTCGGATCGGGCCGCAGGTCCACCTGGGGCCGCGAAGAAACACTGCCCATTGACCGAGTAGCAAACTTGGAGGTGCCCCTCGAGCACCAGTTCGCCTATACGGCAACGACGTTCGGGCGGCTGACCCCGGGGCTCGCGCCTCTGCATATCCTCAGCCCGCCAGTCTTCTCGGGTATCAGCTCGATGGCGCCCGCCCTAAGCCCTCATCTCTCGCGCGCCACACCGTATCCGTGCCCCCAGCTCCAAGCTCGGAGGGCGTCCTCTGACCTCTCGGCATCAGGAGCCCCGTCCACCGATGGTAGCGCTTTTCCAGTGAAACTGGAGCGATTGTACCGGATCGGTGGGGGAAGCCCCACCAAGGGACTTCAGGCCGTAGCCCCCAAGCAGCAAGGGCGACAATCAATCGCCCAACGCGGCGACTCGCGTGCACGCATGGGGCTATACTGCGCGCCCTTTTTGCACCCAGGGCCAAAACCATGACCACTCCCCAGCAACTCAAACAATTGCCCCTCTTCGCGAACATCACCGAGGCACATTTGTCCGAATTGGTCTCCGCCTTCGACGAGGTCGGCGCGAAGGCAGGCGATGTGCTGTTCGAAGCGTCCCAGGTTCCGAAACGTTTCTTGATCTTGGTGGAAGGGGAAGTGGCTCTGCAGGAGGATGGAGAAGAGCGCTTCGTCCTGCGCCCCCTGGCGCCCGTGGGGGAGCTCGGGGCGATAACCGGCCTAACTCGCAACATGACCGCCGTCGCCCGCACACCCAGCAAGCTGCTCTCGATTTCAGTGCAAGGCCTGATGGATTTTTGCGAAAGCAACGGCGACGTCGCTTTTCCAGTGCACCACAATCTGCTGCGAATCGTCGCCGACAAGGTCGGTCGCGATCAGCAGCGGGTCAAGGAGATGCGCAGCAACATCATCTCGACTCAGAAAGCCATGAAGCGCATGCGTGCTGCCTTGCTCGAGGCGGAAGACACGCCTCTGACCAAGCAGCTGTTTGAAGAACTCGAAACCTTGATTGCCCAGAACAAGAAGGGCCGCTACCTGGTCGAACCCACTCGAGCCGCCGCCGCGTCTGTGCGTCTGGATGACGGGACCCTCGCGCCTGTGCTCGCGATATCCAAAGAGCGGCTCGTCTTCGCGGGTCGCACTGCAGCTGGCAAGAAGAGCAGTCACTGGAGCGGGGTGCTGGTGGCCCCCGGTCGCGAACTCCCCGTAAGCGGCAGCGTCGAATCAAGTGACTCGAAGCAGATGGTCGTTGCCCTAGACCTCTTGATCGACGACTACGCCGCCCAACTCGATGACTACCTGACCCGTCTGCAAATGTTGGATGTGGTGGTCTGAGACGCGCGGGCTCCTACTCGCCACCGTCGCCCTCACCCATTGTGGTGGCAGTGCGCATGGTAGCGGGCCGCCCCCCACTCCCCCGCCGCCCGAAGCGAAGGCCAGTGCCAGCGCGGCAGAGGCTCCACGCCCTCTGCCGCCGCCCAAACAGCCGCGTTTGCCGGTCTGCCCACCCGCAAGTGTGAGTGTCGAGGCGTTGCCCAAGGGACCGATTTCCGCCGAAATCCCGGGCATTGAAGACGAAGGGCACCGCGGCCTAAGCAACTTCCACCAGGCGCTGGCGGGACTTTCCCGGCGCCCCGAATCCCAACTCGTTCGCGTTGTCTTTTATGGTGACTCCAACCTGACCTTGGACCAGATCTCCGGCACTGTACGGCGCCGACTCCAAGCCCGTTTTGGAGATGGTGGACACGGCTTCGTGGGGATCGGATCACCCTGGCGAGGATACCGGCACCAAGACGTGAAACGACGCATGGTGGGGCACTGGGAAACCTACATCTTCACCCGAGGTGCCAAACCCAGAGTCGGCGGCTTCGGAGCCGCTGGCATGTCGGCAGCCAGCGGCGAACGAGGTGCGAAGGTGAAGCTGGCCACCGCAGACCCCAAGGCGCCCGTGGGACAGACCGCCAGCAAGCTCGTGGTCTTCTATCATCGCCATGAAAAGGGTGGGCGCTTTCGGGTCCAGGTGGACGACAAGGTCGCTTCGGAAGTCGACACTCAGGCGAAGGTAGAAGGCGTTGCGGCTCACACCGTACCGATGCCTGACACGCGGCACCGAATCGTCCTCGAAAACCTGGACCGCAAGTTCGTACACCTTCTCGGCGCCGTGCTGGAGCGCGCCTCTGGATTCGTCGTTGACACGTTCGCAGTCACCGGCGCCACCTACGGCGGCATCGCGAAGCTAGAAGAAGCCGGCGCGCGCAAGATGCTCGCCCAACGCTCCCACGATCTCGTTCTATTCATGTTGGGAACGAACTTTTGGAACTCGAACGAGAACCTATCTGGCCTCGACGCGCTCTTGGCGCGCCATCGCGCCGTCAACCCCAAGGTAAGCGTCTTGGTTCTCGGCCCGCCGGATCACGTTCGCACCAAGACGAGCACCGCCTCGGATCCTCGAGTCGTGCGCGTCGTGGAAGAGCTGCGCGCGGCGGCAAAGCAGCGCCACGTCGCGTTCTGGGATGTGCGGGCTGCCATGGGCGGGGACGGTTCGATGCGAAACTTCTACTACAAGGGACTCGCCGGCAAGGACCTCTACCACCTAACCAAGAAGGGCGCCGATCTCGTGGGCCAGCGCCTTGCTCACGCGCTGCTGCTCAGTCACTCCAATTACCTGCGTGAACACCCAACGGCAGGTTGCGCTCCCACCCCCGCTAGAACCAGCGCCGTCACCCGGGGGTTTTGAACGGCCCTCGCGCCTCGCCACATCCGCAAGTTGCGACCCGGCGACCCCTGGTTTATCAGCCGGGTCCCCGAACTTTCGCCGCGCACCCGATGCGACGTGGAGGCCCATGAAGATTCACGAGTACCAAGGCAAGCAGGTTTTCGCGAAGTACGGCATCGCCGTTCCCAAGGGCTACCCGGCCTTCAACGTAGACGAAGCTGAAAAGCATGCGAAAAAGCTCATCGACGAAACGGGCATTCCGGTGGTCGTGCTCAAGGCGCAGATCCACGCTGGCGGTCGCGGCAAGGGCGGCGGTGTCAAAGTCGTTAAAGACGGGCCCGCCGCCGTGCGGGAGACAGCAGGCAAGCTACTCGGCATGCAGCTGGTGACCCACCAAACCGGTCCCGAGGGCCAGAAGGTGCGACGCCTCTATGTGGAGCAGGGGCTGGACATCGCCCGCGAGTTGTACCTCGGTTTGGTGGTTGACCGCGAAGAGCGACAGATTGCCATCATGGCATCCACCGAAGGCGGCGTCGAAATCGAGAAAGTGGCGGCAGAGACTCCCGACAAAATCCTGACGGAGCATGTCGACCCGGTCGTTGGGCTCGCTCAGTATCAGTCGCGCAAGCTGGCCTTTGGACTGGAGATCACAAAGGGCTCGCCAGAGCCCAAGCGCACAATGAAGGAGTTCACGGCGATCGTCACCAAGCTCTGCACACTATTCGAAAAGGACGACTGCAGCCTGTGTGAAGTCAACCCCCTCATCGTAACAAAGGAAGGTGGAGTCGTTGCACTAGATTCGAAGATCAACTTCGACGACAATGCCGCCGCGCGGCATCGAGAATGGGTCGAGATGCGTGACGCGGAGGAAGAAGACCCTATCGAGGCCGAAGCCAAAGCGGCCGGGCTGTCCTATGTCTCCTTGGACGGGGATATTGGTTGTTTGGTCAACGGGGCAGGACTGGCGATGTCTACCATGGACATCATCAAGCACTACGGTGGCGAGCCTGCGAACTTCCTGGACGTCGGCGGCGGAGCCAACAAGGAGCAGGTCACCAAGGCTTTCAAGATGATCCTCTCCTCGGATCGGGTGAAAGGCATCTTCGTGAACATCTTCGGAGGCATCATGAAATGCGACGTCATCGCAGAGGGGGTGGTTGCGGCGACCAAAGAGCTCGGCCTCGAGGTACCTCTGGTCGTTCGGCTGGAAGGCACGAACGTCGACAGAGGCAAGGAAATCTTGGCGAAGAGTGGGTTGTCCATTCAACCCGCCGACACGATGGCCGACGGCGCTGAGAAAATCGTTGCTGCGGTGCGCGGCTGAGCTGCGAATCGAACTGGAGAAGACTCATGGCAATTCTAGTCGACAAGAACTCTCGCATCGTCGTCCAGGGCATCACCGGCTCAGCTGGTTCCTTCCACACCGGGCAGTGCATTGCCTACGGCACCCAGATTGTGGCGGGATGCACGCCGGGCCGTGGTGGCGAAACCTTCGAAGCGGAAGGCCCCGGTGGCAGCAAGGTCAAGGTCCCCGTATTCGATACCGTCCAAGCCGCAGTGAAAGAAACTGGCGCTACAGTCTCCTGCATCTTCGTTCCCGCGCTGTTTGCCGCAGACGCCATTCTGGAGGCTGCTGACGCAGGCTGCGCTCTGGTCGTCGCCATCACCGAAGGGATCCCAGTGATGGACATGATCCGGACCCGACGCGCTTTGGCCGGCCGCAGCGTGCGCCTGGTTGGGCCCAACTGCCCAGGGGTCATCACGCCGGGCGCCTGCAAGCTCGGCATCATGCCGGGTCACATCCACCGCGAGGGAAACATCGGTGTCGTGAGCCGCTCGGGAACGCTCACCTACGAGGCGGTCGGACAACTCACAGCACTGGGCCTGGGTCAATCGACTTGCATCGGCATTGGCGGGGATCCTGTCGGCGGCATGGATTTCGTGGACGTGCTGAAACTGTTCAACGATGACCCGGATACCCACGGCGTGATGATGATGGGCGAGATCGGCGGCAACGCCGAAGAGCGGGCAGCCGAGTACATCAAGGCTCATATGAAGAAGCCCGTGGCAGGCTTCATCGCCGGGACCACCGCACCACCTGGAAAGCGTATGGGGCACGCTGGAGCCATCATTAGTGGCGGAAAGGGCACCGCGGTGGACAAGATTGCGGCGCTACAGGCCGCCGGCGTCAAGGTGGCACCGACCCCGGCAGAGATGGGCGCCACCCTCAAGGGCATGCTCTAGGCGTCGACGCCACATTTCCGCGTGATTTCGTTTGATCCTGATCGCGCCCTGCCGTAAAGGAGCCCTCCTAGTTCGGGGGCACTTACCGCTGGGGTGAATCATGGCCAAACAACGAACCCTCTGCATCATAAAGCCCGACGCCGTTGAAAAGAAGGTTCAGGGCCACATCATTCAGCGCCTACTGGACGAGGGTTTTTCCGTCGTGGCAATGCAGCAGACTCATTTGTCGCGCGCGCAGGCGGAAGGCTTTTACGCCATCCACAAAGAACGGCCGTTCTTCGACGAGCTCTGCACCTTCATGACGCGTAGCCCAGTCGTGGTCATCGCCCTCGAGCGGGACAATGCCGTGCAGCACTATCGCGACGTGATTGGCGCGACGGATCCCGCGAAGGCCGACGATGGCACCATCCGCAAGCTCTACGGGACGAACGTGGGCGAAAACGCTTGCCACGGTTCGGATTCAGAAGAGAACGGCATCAAAGAGTGCGGCTACTTCTTCGCCGGCCACGCCCTACTCTAGTTTCGTCATGCAGGACGGTCCTTCGTTGCCGGGTCAGCAGGCAGGCCAAGTTGCATCCGCGCGGGGCGCTTTTCGCGACGCGTTGGGCAGTTTGCGCAACCTGGAGCAATTGTTGGGGAGCCTGCGGGTTGGTCCCCGCAACGTGTCCACAGTGCTACCTGCCGTGCATGGGTCTTGCGGGATTATTGCGCGGGCCTCCAAACAGCTCCTGTCCGCCGTCGCGGACCGAGACTCGGCTCAAGCATTGGACGACTTCATCACGCCTCGAGTTCGCGAACTCGACCGCGCGCTCACTTCGGCGATTCCCAAGCCCATGTACGCAAGGAATCGCCTGCGCTTGGAGGCGGTAGTCAAGAGAACTGCCGCTGAACTCGACGCGGCACGGGCGTTGATAGACCTGCTCTCCCACGGCACCCCCACTCAGCCACTGCGCCTGAACCTGGCGGAGTTGCTTCGAGACGCCACCCACGCCGACAAAGCGAGCGCGGGGCCCAGTCGAGCCTCCGTCAGCAAACTCGAGCTGCCCACTGCCAATTGCGAGGCGCTCGTCGCCCCGCAGGTACTGCAACAGCTGCTTGGCATTGCGGCCGCGCTTTCCCTGGGCGGTGAAAGCGGAGCTACGCTCGAACTCAGCCTGACTGCCCGGGACGCCAGCTGCGTCATCCACGTTCGGCGAGTCGCGGGCGGCACCGCCGTCGCCTGGCTGCCGATCCCGGTGGTGATTGAGCCGACGGCCAGCTGCGCCACTGCCATCGCGCGGCTCGCGGGCGGGAGCTTCCAGCTCGCCGACGACGGGGCACGCGTGGAAATGCGCTGGCCACGCTAGGATCCTCGCTTCGAGTGTGCGCAGCTTGCGACAGCCGATGCGCACCGCTATGTCGCCACACATGTCGAACGCACATTTGCGCGAAGTGATCGAACGCTGCTGGGAAGATCGAAACCAACTTAACGAGCCCGAGGCGCGCGATGCCGTATTGCGGGCGCTAGCGCTGCTGGACGCCGGCGAGCTTCGGGTCGCCACCCGGGATGCGCCGGGCCAGTGGACGACCCACGCTTGGGTCAAGGAAGCAGTCTTGCTCTACTTCGGTGTGGCCCAAATGGAGCGCGGCAAGCTCGGGCCTATCGAGTACTTCGACAAGATCCCACTCAAGAGCGGGCTGGACGAGGCGGGCGTGCGTGTCGTGCCGCCGGGGACGATCCGCTATGGCGCACACATTGAAAAGGGAGCCATCGTCATGCCCGGGTACGTCAACATTGGCGCTTGGGTCGGTTCCGGGTCTATGGTCGACACCTGGGCCACAGTGGGTTCCTGTGCTCAGATTGGGCAAAACTGTCACCTTTCGGGCGGTGTGGGCATCGGGGGCGTGCTGGAGCCACCGGGCGCGCAGCCCGTCATCATCGAGGACGGGTGTTTCATCGGTTCCCGGGCCATCGTCGTAGAGGGCATGCTGGTGGAAGAAGAAGCAGTCATTGGTGCTGGCGTCACCCTGACCGCATCGACCGCAATTATCGACGTCACGGGGGACGAACCGGTGCAAGTGCGAGGCCGCGTTCCCGCGCGGAGCGTGGTGATCCCCGGAATGCGTTCCAAGCAGTTCCCGGCGGGCGAGTATCAAGTGCCCTGCGCGCTGATCATCGGTAAGCGCAAGGAAAGCACTGACAAGAAGACCACGTTGAACTCCGCCCTGCGCGAGTTTGCGGTGCCGGTCTGACCATGGTGCTCGAAGACACACTGCTCTGGTTGTGCCAGGTGCCCTCTCCGATCGGGGAGGAGGAGCAGCTGTGTACGGAGGTCGCAACTCGGCTCGGTGCACAGAAACTGGCTGCACCAATTCGACGCTACGGGGATTCCATAGTCGTGCCGATTTGGCGTGGTAGCGGCGGGCCACATATCGGACTGGTGGGCCACCTGGATGTCGTACGTACGGTGCACGATGCCCCCGCCCGGATCGATGGGGACCGGCTATACGGCGCCGGCGCGGCGGACATGAAGAGCGGGCTAGCGCTGATGCTGGACCTCGCCGAAGGCAAGCGAATCGAGGGCGTCGACCTGACTCTGGTGTTCTACGCGCGGGAGGAGGGTCCCTTCATCGAAAACGAACTCGGGGTCGTTCTGGAGGAAGACAGCGAACTGAGAGAAGTTGACTTCGCGGTCGCCCTGGAACCCAGCGACAACAAGCTGCAACTCGGCTGTGGCGGCTCCGTGCACGCGACGGTGCGGTTTCACGGCCGGACCTCCCACAGCGCACGCCCTTGGCAAGGCGAAAACGCTATTCACAAGGCGGCAGAGCTGCTCACGCGCCTCGGCGCGCTGTCCCCGGAGCAAATCGAGGTCGACGGATTGAAGTGGGCGAACGTCACCAGCGCCACCCTCGCCTCGGGCGGTCGAGGGCGGAACATCATTCCAGATGTATTCGAGCTGAATGTGAACCGTCGCTTCGGGCCGGATCGCGACATGAAACAGGTGTTGTCCGAAATGACCGCCCTGTTCGGCGACGAGGCCGAAGTCGAGTTCACAGACGAGAGCCCTGCGGCCCCACCGTTGGCGACCCACCCGATTGTGCAGGCACTCAGTGGGGCGGGAGTAACCTGTGTCGAGCCAAAGCAGGCGTGGACGGATGTGGCGCGATTCGCAGCCCTCGGTATTCCAGCCGTGAACTTCGGCCCCGGTGTACAAGCGCAAGCGCACCAGCGCAACGAATGGACCTTGATTCCGCCACTCTACGTTGGCCGCGATATCTTGGCTCGGTGGCTCACGGAAGTCGCCAGCCTATGATCCTCCGCACTGGCGCTTGGGGGCTCTTGAGCGCATTGCTCGTGGCGGGCGGCTGCAAGAAGGAGTCGACGGATTCCGCCCCTCCGACGCCGGTGATCGCAGAGGCTGCGGGCGAACCACTTCTGGACGACGGGGCGTGGCAACGAGGGTTTCGCGCCTTGGCCACCCAGGCCGGGCCCGATGCCCAAGTGCTGGAGTTGGACCTCTATCCAGATCGCATCGTACTCAAGGCGAGGGATGCCGAAGCCCCGGATCAGGTGCTGCAGCACGTCTACCGAGGCGGCCATGTGGCAGCTCCTGTTGAAGTGCGACTCTTGGGCAGTGGAAACCTCGAGGACAATCTGTTCCCGATGAGCGAGGTGACTTGGGATCGGCTACCGGCAGTGGCGCGGGAAGCGGTAAAAACCGTTGATCCAGCCGAAGGTCGAGTAAGCCATGTCCTGGTGCGCCGAAACCTGCCCCACGACACGGCGATTCGGATCCGCGCCTACGTCGCCAGCCCGATTCGAGACGGCTACGTAGATGCCAATGCCCGTGGCAAGATCCTGCCCGGGGGCTGAGGTCCATGGCCGCGTCGCACAAATCAGTCGCAACCCGAAAGCACTCCAGGCGGGGCAGCGTCGATGAAGACGACGCCGTGGCCTTGGAGGAGCCTCTCGAGATACGCATCGATGACGATGTATTTGCCGTGACCCTGCGCACGCCAGGCTCGGACCGAGAATTGGTAGCGGGCTTGCTTTGGTCCGAGGGGTTGCTCTCCTCGCGCAACGACATCGGCTCGCTCGCACACTGCGGTCGGGTCGGGGAGGTCGGCTACGGCAACGTGATGCAGATCACCTCGGCTCCCGGCCACATCCTGGAGCTCGAGGAAACCACGCGCCGGGGCACTCTGATCACGTCCGCATGCGGCGTCTGCGGCCGACGAAGTATCGACGACTTGTGTGCGCGAACTCGTCCCGTGCGCACCGAGCGTCAGCTCACAGCGGCAGAAATCTCCGAGTTTGTCGAATCCCTGAGGAGTGAGCAAACCGCCTTCGCGGTCACCGGGGGGGTACATGCCGCGGGGCTCTACCTGGGTTCGGACCTCGAGCTGGTCCGCGAGGACGTGGGTCGACACAACGCGGTGGACAAGGTCTTTGGGCGCATGCTGTTGGACGACCGTCTCCCCCTCGAGGACCCCGCTCTCGTCGTCAGCGGCCGAGCTGGCTTCGAGATCGTGCAGAAGGCCTGCGTGGCGGAAGTGCCCTTCGTCATCGCCGTTTCCGCCCCGAGCTCCATGGCGGTAGAGCTCGCGGAGGCCGTAGGCATTACCCTGATTGGTTTTGCGCGGAATGGGACTTTTCGCGTGTATTGCCATTCTGAGCGGGTAGGCTGACAAAAGTATGGGCCTCTCCTGTAAGGGCACCCGGGCTGCCCCGTTTTGCCTTTGAATCCACGGAGGCTAGGGCGATGCGAACTAAATTCATTGTTTTTGTTGGGGTGTTGGCAGGATTGGCCGTCGGTTGCGGCGGCGCCAAGAGGCCGGGGGCAGTGGCAAGCTCGCCGGCGGGTGAGCCTAGCTCGGCAGAGGTTCAAGGTGAGCCTGGCGCTTACGGCGACAGCGCGGGCTTCGACGGCGAAGAGGCTCCGTCCGCTGACCAGCCTGCTCCCTCCGCGCCTGCCGCGGAGAGCGCTGCCGGCGGCTCTGCGGTGCAGAAGCATCGCGAGCGTTCCGCCGATGCGCGCCCCGGCCTCGGCACGAAGTGGGGCGAGAATCGCAGCAGCCGTGTGAGCACTGCACCGTTCTTTCGGGAGTCTTCCAGCCCCTTTGCGGTTGCGAAGCTCTTCTACAATGACAAGGCGGGCGCTCGCGCAATGGCGCGACGCGACGGAGTCAGCAGCTTCGGCAACGGACAGGCCCGCGTTGCAGGGGGCGCCATCACCGTGCGGCTCCTCGATAGCAGTGGTCACCCCTTGGAGGGGTTCAACAACGGCGAGAACACCTACGTGGTCGGGCAGCACGGCCAGCGCTACACCATCCAACTTCGCAACCACACCGGTGGTCGCTTCGAAGCGGTCGCCAGTGTTGACGGACTCGACGTCATCAATGGCCGAAATGGTTCTTTCAGGAACCGCGGCTACATCCTGGCACCCTTCTCGACAGTGGAGATCGACGGGTTTCGCCGCAGCTTCGACACCGTTGCCGCGTTTCGCTTCGGATCCGTCAAGGGTTCCTACGCGGCGAAGAAAGGCAAGGCACGCAATGTCGGCGTGATTGGAGTGGCCTTCTTTCACGAGCGCGGCTCGAGCTTCCCTTGGAACCGCGAGGAAGTGAACCGACGCCGCAATGCGGACCCCTTCCCCGGTCAGTTCTCAGAACCTCCGGCTACGGCATTCTGATCGCCCATCACTCCCGTGCCGGGTGGGGTGGCCTTCGGGCCACTCCGCTTTTTTTGTGACGGCACGCGTAACGGGCGTTACGAAGAAGTTCGTGACGATTCAGCGAGATCTCGTGCGCCAGTTCCCCCGAAAGCGTTGTACGGGGACGATTTCGTCGAGCTCCCCATCTTCCATTGCTAGCGGATGAATCCAGCGGTCACCAGTCTTGGCATCGCGGTTGCTCTTCCCTGAAGCATGGCCCCCCAAGGCCACTTGGAGAAAGGACGGATCATGAAAACTTCAATGCTTATCGCTTCAGTTTCCTTTGCTGCTCTTGGTCTCGGCTTGGCTTCGCCGGCTGCAGCGTCGGAGTTGCCTCCCCCAACCTATGACCGGGCTAACGACAACCCCGTTGTGAAGACGGAGGACAAGCGCACGGCGAAGAACGCCGTCTACCTCGAGTTGCTCGGCAACGGAGGGTTGTACTCGATCAACTACGAGCGGGCGCTGATGGACAATGTGATGGCCCGAGTTGGATTCAGCTATTTTTCCATTGGAGCAAGCGCGACGGATGGGAGCGGCCAAGACGCCTCTGCCAAGGTGACCCTGATGACGGCGCCGATCATGGCGAACTACCTCCTCGGCGGCGGCGGCCATAGCTTCGAACTCGGCGCCGGCGCTCTCGTGGTCTACACGGGAGGGGAAGCCGAGAGCGGCGGCCTTTCCGCGAGCGCAAGCGGCGTTGGCGTCGCGGGAACCGCGACGGCGGGCTATCGCTATCAGCCTTTGGACGGGGGCTTCCTGTTCAAGGTGGGATTCACACCTCTGGTGACACAGAACGGGTTCACCCCCTGGGGCGGCCTGAGCCTGGGCGGCACTTTCTAGTCCCTCAGCCACAGGCACGGCGCGCTGGGCCCGCCTTCCGAGAACGTCGGACGGCGGGCTCAGCCGCCTTTGCTCCGGCAACGACCCGCAAAGGCGCCGCGTGCGCAGCGCGCCGCAGTTCCCGTGCATGCTCACGAGCACTCTTCGTCACGCGGGCACCGGCCAACATGCGCGCAATCTCCTCCACGCTCTCTTCCTCGTCCAAGTGCTCGACGCTCGTGACCGTTCGCCCAGCCTGCACCGACTTTTCGACTCGAAAGTGCGCATCGCCGAAGGCCGCGATTTGAGGCAGATGGGTGATACAGATCACTTGCCTCTGTTCGGAGATGTTCCGCAAACGCCGCCCGATCGCCTCCGCGACGGCGCCACCCACACCGGCATCGACCTCGTCGAAAACGTAGGCCGCCACGGAGTCTTCTCGAGAAAGCACGCCCTGTATCGCCAGAAGCACCCGGGACAGCTCGCCGCCGGAAGCGACCTGGGACAACGGTGCAAGCTCTTCCCCGGAGTTCGCGGAAAAATGTAGTTCGACTCGGTCGCAGCCCCGCGGCCCGAACCCTTCCTCGTCTCTATGCACTTGCGCCTCTATTCGCGCAGCGGTCATGCACAACTCGTCCAACTCGGTGCGCAAAGCAGCCCCCATGCGCTTGGATGCCGCTCGCCGCCGCTCTGAGAGTACGCTGGCCAGGGCGCCTGCGCGCGAGCGCAGCTCGGAGATGCGCAGCTCCAACGCCTCCCCACGCTCACCATGGGACTCTAGGTCTTCGAGCTCGGCGCTCAACTCGTCTAGCAGACCCGGCAGGCGGTCCGGCTTGACGCGATGTTTGGCGGCTACCGTTGCAAGCGAGTCCAGACGCCTTTCAGCGGCCTTCAGCGCCGCCGGGTCCACTTCCAGACTATTCGCCAGCCGAGAGGCGTGGCCCGCCGCCTCTTCGCACGCAAGCATCCCGGCCCGCAGCTCGTTTGCCAGTGCTTGCAGGTGCGGTGACTGGCCCGCTCCCTTTTCCGCAACCGAGGCCAGGCGGGAGAGCCGCGTCACGACCGCATCGTCGTCGTCGTAGAGGCGTTCCCGCACCTGCCCCGCATACTCCAGGTATTCGGTTGCGCCAGAGAGCAGTTTCAGACGTGCGTTGAGTTCGTCCCACTCCCCTTCCATCGGTGCCAACTCAGAAAGCTCGTCTACCAGATGTCGCAGGAACTCAGCGCGACGCTCCGCCAGGCCCGCTTCCGCGGCCTGGGCCGCGGCCTGCCGCTCGACATCACGCAGTTGTCCCCAGACCACGCTGTACTCTCTGACGAGGTCGTTCAAGCCGGCATAGGCGTCGAGCAACTCGAGGTGTTTGGAGACGGATGTCAGCGAGTGATGTTCGTGTTGGCTGCACACAGCGAGTAGGTGGGCACCGACGGCAGACAGCGACGCATTCGGTACCAGCTCTCCCTGTAGTTGGCACCGCCCGCGTCCGGTCCGCTGCACGACTCGTTGAGCCAAGAGCTCTCCAACTTCATCCGACTTCAGCTGCCGCTGGGCCGCCACGCTTTCCACAGCCCGGAGCGGCGCCCCGGAAAGGTCGAATTGGGCGTCAATGCGCAGGGATGGTTCGCCACTTCGCACCAGGTCCGCACGGCCCCGAGAGCCACGTACCAACAGTAGCGCTTCGGCAATGATGGACTTGCCCGCACCCGTCTCCCCGGTCAGGACGGTCAAACCGGGCCCAAGCTCCATGGCGACGTCCGAGAGCAAGCCGAGGCCGCGGATTCGTAGATACGTCAACATGCTGATGATACGTATAGTATGTACTGATATTGCGTACAGTTAATTTTAAAAATGCCCCTGATTTCACAGGGCTAGGTGCATGTCTTTGCCACCCCATCGCCCGGAGCCTGCTACATCAAGATGCGTGAGCACCCTCTTCGACCGTGCCGTGGCCGAGTTCGACCGGCTCAACGGGGAAGATCCCACAACGGTCAAGATCGACGGCGAGCCGCGAGCCCGATCCCTGGTTCACGCGGACCATGTGGCGGGGTGGGTCGAGCGGCTCTCTCCTGAGGCGTCTGAGCCTCTTCGGCTGGCAGCGCGCTGCCAGCACCTGATGCGCTTCCGCTTCCCGCGCAGCGACTTCCCTGATGGCCGCGCCGGGTATCTTCAGTGGCGCAAAGCAGCGGCCCGATTTCACGCTGCCGAAGCAGAGCAGGTACTCAAGCGGGTCGGCTACGATACGCAGGTCATTTCCAAGGTGCGGCGCATCATACTCAAACAGGGGATGAACCTGGATCCGGACGTTCAGACCATGGAGGACGCGCTGTGCTTGAGCTTCCTGGAGCACGACTTCACGAAGTTCATTGATGCGCATCCGGACGAAAAGGTGCTGCACATCGTACGCACGACCTGGGAAAAGATGAGCGACGCGGCACGTGCCGAGGCGCAAACGCTTTCGACGACCTTGAGCGGTCGCGCTGCGACGCTGCTACGTGAAGCCACCCGCGAAGACGGATGAGCGGCCTCCACCCAGCCGGGCTCGGTTATTTTGCCGACATCGCTGGTCCGAGTTAGACGGCCATCAACATGCTGCGCAGAAATATGGCCGCCGTGCGCGGTCCGGTTCTGGCCTTTGGAGCCGCCGCCTTGGGCGCTAGCTTGGTCGCGGGCCTCGGCGGCCCGGGGGCCCCCTCTCAAGCCGCGTGGACAGCGCGCGTGGCCCTCGTGTTGGTATGCGCGGGCCTGCTTTCGGTCGTCTCCCTTGCAAAGTGGCGAACCAACTGAGGGTTCGGCGGTTTTCCTGGGAGAGAGTAGACTGGCGGCGCGGCGCGCCATGCCTGAGTTCAACTTCGATGGAATCGTGGGCCCCACCCACAACTTCGCCGGCCTGGCGCAGGGCAATCTGGCCGCGCAACGCCATGCGGGCGACCTAGGCAACCCCCGCTCCGCAGCCCTCGAGGGCCTCGCAAAAATGCGCACGTTGATGCGCTTGGGAGTCCCCCAGGCAGTCCTACCGCCGCAGCCGCGCCCTGCGCTTCCGCAGCTGCGCGCCCTCGGTTTCACGGGCCCGGATTCCGATGTGCTTGCGGCCGCAGATGCCGCGGGACTGCTCGCAGCCTATAGCAGCGCCTCTTCAATGTGGGCGGCTAACGCGGCGACGGTCGTGCCCTCCAGCGATGCCCAGGACGGACGCGTTCAACTGCTCGTCGCCAACTTGGCAGCACAAACTCACCGCGCCATAGAGGCGCAGGTCACGACACGGATCTTGCGCGGGATCTTTGCTGACACCAGCCACTTCAAAGTCCACGATCCGCTGCCTTGTGTTCCTCACTTCACGGACGAAGGCGCAGCAAACCACACTCGTCTGTTCACCAGTTCCGCAAGCTTGCATCTATTCGGGTGGGGCCGCAGCGAAGCAATGACCATAACGGCCCCGTCGGTTCACCGAGCGCGTCAGGCCTTGGAGGCGTCCGAAGCGGTTGCACGCCGCGCGTCAATTCGAGGCGCGAAAGTACTCTTTCGCCAGCAGAGCCCGGTGGGCATCGATGCAGGCTCTTTCCACTCGGACGTTCTTGCTGTCGGACATGAGCGCGTGCTGTTGATGCACGAGCATGCCTTTGTCGATCCTGATGACCTACAGCGGCAACTCCGCGCAGAATTGGGGGACGAGTTCGAGGTGATCGTCGCCACGGACAGCGAACTGCCCGTCGCCAAGGCTGTTCTTTCCTATCCCTTCAACTCCCAGCTGGTGACCACCGAGGATGGCTCTTTGGGCATAGTGGCCCCGGCAGAAGCCCAACAGCAGCCCGCGGCTCGCAGCTTCCTCGAGCGCGTGGTCGAGACCAGCCAACACATCAGCGCGATTCATTGGGTCAAAGTCAACGAGTCCATGAAGAACGGAGGCGGCCCCGCCTGCCTGCGCTTGCGCGTGCGTCTGACCCAGGAGGAGGCCCGAACGTTGCCCGCGGGCGTGGTCATGAACGAGGGGCGAGTGTCACGCTTGGAAGAATGGGTGAACAAGCACTACCGTCCAACCCTGCGGCTCGAGGACCTGCGCGATCCCAAGCTGTGGGAAGAAAGCTGCGGTGCCCTGGACGAGCTAACCGAGCTGCTGGGCATCGGATCCATTTACGATTTTCAGACCAACCCATGACCGCCACCGCGCTGCTGGGCCCCGCGGCGTTGGGTAGCAGGCCATGAACCGCAAGATCGGCGAGTACGAAATCCTGCGCTTGTTGGCAAGGGGCGCATCCGGAAGCGTTTTCGAGGCCGTCGAGCCCCAGACCGCACGAGGGGTCGCGCTCAAGCTGCTGGATGGACAACAGCACGCCCCGCAGTGGGCCGAGGCGCTGGAAGAATTCAGCCGCGTGGCTCACCCCAATCTCGTGCAAGTCCTCGATGTCTTTCCCGACGAAAGGCCACCGTACTGCATCATGCCGCTGGTGCAGGGGCCTGACCTGCTGTCCTACGTTCGAGAGCACGCGGAGCCGCCAACCCACCGGCCCACCCAGGGCAGCTCGACCCTGTTGCTTCTCGGCAGCGAGGTCAACGAGCGAAATGAAAGTGAGTTCCGAAGCTGCGATGACATCGGTTTCACGCGTGCCCGAGAGGCCATGCTGCATGTCAGCCAGGGCCTGGCGAAAATGCACGAGCTGGGGTGGGTTCACTGTGATGTTCGGCCCGACAACGTTCGAGTAGAGGAGGGTCGCGCCGTGGTGTTGGACCTGGGCTTGGCGCGACGGACGGGACGGGCCGACGCCCAGGCAAGCCCGGTCGGTACCGCAGCCTACATGGCACCAGAGCAGTGGCGTGCTCAGAACATCACCCCTGCCACAGACTGGTACGCCTTGGGCGTCACGCTGTTCGAAGTCCTGACTGGTGCCTTGCCCTTTGCCGGCACTGCGGGGGAGATCTTCGTGCGAAAGCGCAGCGTCGGTGCTCCCTCCCCCGGCCTATTCGTGGCGGGTGTGCCCGAAGATCTGGATCAGCTGTGCGTCGATCTGATGCGCACGAGTCCCGAGCACCGTCCGGGTGCGAACGAAATTGACGCGCGCCTTCGTCGCTAGACAGGCGATCGCGAAGCCCTGTGTTGCTGCGAAGGCCCGGCACATTCATTCGTGAATTGTCGTCCTCTCGCCGACGTGGAGCAGCGTTTCCACTTCGCGCTCTCGGACCGGTGCAAGCCCCAGTTTCACGGCGGCACGCCGCTTGCGATGGCTCCACGCGGAGGTGTCGCCGAGTGGACCCACGTTCGCGTCGGCGGCGCCCAGAACGCGCGCGTGTTCGGGATCGCCTTCCTGGGAATCGGCGCTGAGCTCAACGTCACCCGCGAGCTGAAACTGGGTGGCAACTTGCGCATGCAGGCCACCGCTCAACCCACCCACGACAGCGAAACCCATGCCGCAGGCACTGCGCTCAGTCGCCAGGCCCTGACCACAGAGCAGCATCACGACGCAGAGCTGCGTTTGGGCGTAGCTGCCCAGGGGCAACTTTTGCTCCGCCACGCGCTATGAATCTCGGCGCCGTCGCCCGCTGCTGACCACCGCGTGATGCAGCTCGGGTGGCCCCCCAGGCAGCGCCGACTCGGCATCAGCCACGAGGGTAGTGGCCTCCGAGTCGGCGTCGTCCCAGGCGGCAGCTCGCAAAGCGTCCTCGATGCTGGGCGCAGGCTTGGCGAAAACGTCGCTCCTTGCCGGGACCAAGCCGAGATCGCTGAGCCACATCGCGAAGCTATACGCAGTCATGTGCTTACGGTGACGACGCGCGAGTTCGCGGACAGCCCACAGCATGTGGGACGCAGACTCGAAGCGCTGGGAGGGATGCGTTTTCAAGGCTCGCTGCAGGAACAACATGACGTCTTCGGGCACACGGTCTGCGGCCGCGTAGAGCCGACTGAGATCGCCAGAATGCAGCTGTTCCAGAGTTCGAAGGTCGTTGTCTGCTTCAAACAATGGGGCGCCAATGAGCATCTCGGAAAGTACGATCGCTACGGAAAAAAGATCGCTCCGCTCGTCCAAAGCGATCCCCAGAGCCTGCTCTGGGGATACGTAGCCGATCTTGCCTTTGATCTCGCCAGGTGCAGTGCGAGCGTCGATTTCTGCCGTGCGCGCGATCCCGAAATCTCCGAGCTTTACCTGTCCCGCCGTACCCATCAAGATGTTGCTGGGCGATACATCACGGTGAACCAAATGTAGCGGCCGTGAGAACTCGTCGCACGCCGAATGCGCATGCTCCAGCGCGCACAGTATCTCTTGGGTGATATACAGCGCAGGCTCCAACTCGACCGGCCGCCGCCGACAAGAGGCTCGAAAACACAGTTCCTGGACTGAGGGTCCGTCGACGAGTTCCAGCACCAGGTAGAGCCGACCTTCGTACTCACCAAAGTCCAACACCTGCACCAGGTTGGGGTGGCAGAGGCTGGCATGCACGCGGGCCTCGTCGCAGAACATTGCAACCAAGCGAGGGTCTTCAGCCAAATGCGGCAGCATGACTTTGATCGCAACCCGCTTCTCGAAACCGTGCGCGCCCTCCAACACGGCTTCATGGACCTCGGCCATGCCGCCAGAGCCGAGGCGGCGCACAAGCTCGTAAGGACCGAGCCTGTCTTTGGGACGGGCGGTCACGCGCATTGGGAGCAATCTTCACTCTAGCCCGCGGCGGGGGCGATGCGCCCGGCCATCTGCGCCAGGGCTTCACTTTGGTCGCAGTTTGTAAGGCAATGTGCGAAGCCCCGGCGCTGAAAGCGGCCACGCGGCCGGACGCAGCCCACCCCGGCGACCACACACCACAAACCGGGACCCACGTCTGGTATCGTCTGGAAAAACCCGTGGCACCCGTCGACGCTCCCACCATGCCCCCGGACACTGCCCAGGCGACCAAGCCCCGCTTGGACGTCGCTGGTCGGACGGACCGCGGCCTGGTGCGAAAAGCCAATGAAGACGCTTTTTTGATCGCTGCGCTGGACCGACGCATGAGCGTGATGCACTCCAGCCTGCCGTCTACAGACCTGGAATGGCTCACTGCGGGTTCCGCAGGAACCATGATGGTGGTGGCAGACGGCATGGGCGGACAAGGCGGCGGTCACGTCGCGAGCCGTGTCGCCGTACGATCCATCACCGACTACGTGTGCAGCGTGATGCCTTGGGCCTCGCGCCATGCCCAGGAACTCGAGCCCTCGCCGCGCGCAACTCTGCCCGGCGTTCGTGACCAGCTTTCTACCGCGCTAGTCACGGGCAACTCGGAAGTCCGCCAGGCAGCTGACATGCCCGGCGCCTCTCCGAACATGGGCACTACCCTCACCCTGGCGTACATCCTGTGGCCCCGCATGTATGTCGCGCATGCCGGCGACAGCCGATGCTATGTGCTGCGCCACGGCATCCTGAATTGCCTGACCACTGACCATACGGTTGCCGAACAAATGAAAGCCCAGGGCTTCCCAGCTCTGGAGGCATCTTCTCCCTTGCACCACATACTGTGGAACGCCCTTGGCACGAGCGAGGATGAAATGGTCCCCGAGATGCAAAAACAGCCCCTGGAAGAAGGCGACGTCGTCCTGCTCTGCACCGACGGTTTGACCAAGCATCTCACCGAGGAAGACATCACCACGATCTTGAAGACCGCAGAAACCTCCGAGTCTGCCTGCGACCGGCTGATTGCAAGCACCCTCGAGGGCGGCGCGACCGACAACGTCACCGTCGTGGTGACCCGCGTACTACCAGAAGCGGACAGTGAGTAATTCGCCGAAGCGCGCGGTGGAAACCGTCTGGCCGCGTCATGGGCTGGGTTGGTTGGGGTCGAGTGCTGTTGCAGCCTCTTCCACTATTCTCGCCCCCGAGTGCGCCTGAAACCAGTGTTGGGGGCGACGCTGACCCGCCCGCGTCAGTCAAAGCGCTGAGCTGTCGCTCACGGGCGGGCGGAGCTGCCAACCTGAGGTCGGAGGTGTTGCCGAGTGGCGGAGTGCGTGGCCAAGCGCGTGTGAGCTCGGCGGATGTGGAATCCAAGCTTCTGCAAGCTTGGAAAACCACCGCGCTGGCCTGCGCACGATGCGCGCCACAGCTGCGCGGGTACGAAGGGGTTGCGCGGAAGCCGTGGACATTCTGAGCAGTTCATGGGGTGGCTCGTGAATTGCTACCTCCTGTCAGCATGACCGCCACGCGGCGCTCGATTCTGCTGATGGGGCTGACGGCCGCCCTGGTGCCTCGCGCACGGAAGTCAGAGGCAGCGGTTCGGGCGGTGCCGGTGGTGGACCTCTCGGTGCACCTCCCCTTCCAGGTTATTCAGCATCACCGGGGCGTGATGCTCGGAAGCGGACAGGCCGACGCCGTTCGCTTGCGCCGAGGTGGTGCCTACGGCGTCGTGCTCCCCCTTGAGCGCTGGAGTGCAAGTGCTCCGGACCTCGAAACCAGCTACCTGCACCTGTATCGTGCGTTGGCTCGGACCAAGGAACTGCGCATTCCCGGGTGCCGGCGCACGGGCCCGGGGATCCGAACTTGGTTCGCGATCCGCAACGCCAGCGAACTTGCGACCCACAAGGAAGTGCCGCTTTGGGTCACCCGCGGCGTGCGCTTCTTCGGGCTTGCCGCCCGGGGCGATAGCGTGCTGGCCGGCTCCGCCTTGGGCCGGGGCGGACGTCTGAGCCCCCGAGGACGACAGATGGTGCGCGCCATTCATGCGGCCCGCGGCACGGTGGACGTCAGCGGATTGAGCGAAAGTGCGATCGTGGACGTCGTTGCGATTGCCACGGAAGCACACGTGCCGGTCGTCGCGACCCACGCCGGCGCCCGCGCCCTCGCGGCACACGCGAACAACCTGAGCGACACTCAGATCCTGGCAATCGCGCGCTCGGGAGGTCTGATCGGCGTGGGTTTCGAACCGCGCATGCTGCATCGGGGAAAGCGCGCTGACCTCGGCGACGTGGTGCGCCACGTGCGTCACATCGCGCGCGTGGGCGGCGTGGACCACGTTGCCGTGGGGTCCGGATTCGAAGCGGGCCTGCGCCCGCCCCACGAACTGATCAATGCCTCACGCTACCCCCGCCTCGCCGTCGCACTCCACACGGCCGGAATGCCCATGTTGGACGTGCGCAAGATCATGGCTGGAAATGCGCTGCGTATGTTGTGCTATTTGCGCCCCGAACCAAGAGCAACGAGCCCCAATTCCCGACGGCGTTGAAACGGGACGTAGACTCGAAACCACTAGCGTTGTCGACTGTAGCCTGCAGAAGCGTCGCTAATGACTGCGCTCGTGCTATAAGGACGATTGGCACGGGTGCTGCAAGGGGCCCACATTTTTGATGGCTCACAGGAGAAACCAATGAGAATTTCGCTTCTTTCCATGCTGGGTGCTGGTGCTCTTCTCACTGCATGTGATCAAACGTCGGCGACGACCTCTCAGGCAGTTGCCTCGGTCAAGGCCGCGCTGAACTCGAGCGCCACCTTCGTGGAGCAATACCCCACCGCCACGCTCACTTGGGAGGTCGGTGAAGACGGCGAGACGAAGCTGGCCGTTCGTTCAACTTCATGCGAGCTCATCAACGACAAGGTGACAGGGAACCTTGCCTTCATGGGACTATCAGGCTCTGAACCCAAGACCGCCGAACTCAAAGCGGAAAAGGGTAAGGGTCTTCTAGTTGCCAAAGGGCCGGCGCTGGATCCAGAGGCAACGGAGTTGCGCTACCAACTCGTTGTTGATGGGACACCCATCAACGGTGCCCTGCACCTGCCCAAGGAAGGGACCAAAGCCTTAGTCAGCTCTGCGGTGGAGTCAGAGAGCATTCCGGAGGAAGTGACTGGTCCCCACGGTGGCGAAGTCTCGGTACTGGCTGGGCAACGCTACGAGCTGGCTGCCGACGAAAAGTCGGGGGAGGCTCGGCTCTATGCTTTGGATAAAGCCGGAGGCGTAGCGGAGGTTCAACTGGAAAAGGTGCAGCTACTGATCGGAGGACCGGAATCCAGCGTCGTGGAGCTCGTGGCCAGAAAGAACGCGTCGGCATCGACTGACTCGGAATCAGCAAGCGGCCAGACAGAAGAAGGCGGCACCGCGGAGGAAGAGTCCCCGGAAACCGAAGCCGAAGGGGACGGCAAGCCACACTTTGCGGGTTTGTTGGGCAAGCGGGCAATAGGTCACAAGATCACGCTTTTGGTTCGACGCAGCGGGAAGACTCACCTTTCCTTGGTCGGACACCGGAAGGGGCATGCCGTGTTGGTCGATCACGGCCGGATGAAGCAGCGTCATTGGTCCCGCCGAGGTTGGCGTGGCGTAGGACTCAAGCTGGGCCACCGCCTTGATGGCCCCCCCGGGTTCGACAAGGGAGCGATCGCAGCAAAAGCGAAGCGCGGCAAGCATCTCGGCCAGAACAAGGACCACGACAACAAGGGTAAACACCTCGGCCAGAACAAGGACCGCGACAACAAGGGCAAGCATCTCGGTCAGAACAAGGACCGCGACAACAAGGGCAAGCACCTCGGTCAGAACAAGGACCACGACAACAAGGGCAAGCACCTCGGTCAGAACAAGGACCACGACAACAAGGGCAAGCACCTCGGCCAGGGCAAAGCGGCGGGAAACCCAGCTGCTGGCAAGAAGAAGTGAGTCTCTTCGCCCACCACCACCATCATCAAGACCGACGGCGCCTAGACCGCGCTGAGCAAGGTGGTTCATTGCGAGATTAGGGCAACCATTCGCCCCAGCGCTCGACCCCCAACCACAAACCAAAAAACCGGGTGCAGGGGTCGTCGCGACCGAGTGCAGGTGCCATAGGTCCGGCGCCCAAGTTCGATGGCAGCTGGCCGTTTCCAAGTCGACAGCCTGACCGTGTTGGTTTCCAGAGGGGTGGGCACGACGGAACTCCCGATCCGCACTTTCGCGACTCCGGAAGTCTTGTGCGTCGACATACTGCGCTGAGCAGGCGAACTGATAGGGAAAGCGTTTCGGCCTACGCTGCCGTGGCGGCCACTCCGAGGCCCGCTCCGAGGGCAATCAGCACGCCGCCCAATAGCCGTCGCAGCCCGTGAAGGCGTGATGCAGAGACGTTGCGCGTAGCGCGGGTAGCGACGGCGTAGACGGAGGAGAACCACAGCACGATGCCGATGGCGCTGCCCAGAGCCAGAGCCAAGCTGGAACTTTCTCCGGCTTGCAGCGCGCCAGAGGAGTAGACGAAGGCGGCTACCGCCGACCAAAAGGCCAAGAAGCCTGGGTTGAACAGAACCAAGGTCAGCCCCGCGAGTAGGGCGGTCGCGGAAGGTCGCGGGGGTCTTTCGCCGGCGCTGCCTGGCTTGGTTCGCAGGATCCAAACACCAATCAGCATGACCAGCACGGCACTGCTGAGTCGCAGCACCTGCGGGGAAACTGGAATCAGCTGAAGCAGCTCCCCGGCCCCTGCAAAAGCCAGCCCCACGTAGAGCGCCTCGGCAATAGCGCCGCCGACGGCGAGAGAGAGGGCCCGAGAGCGGTCCCGGGATATCCCGGCATCGATGACGAGGAAAAGTAGTGGCCCCGCTGCGGGGATGCTGCCAACGAAGCCGAGCAGGATCCCCAGGACCAGAGAGACAACCACCCGCTAGTCCGCCGGCTCGTTACTGCGTGATACCGGGGGGAGGAAACCCCTTGCACACTTCACTGACTTCCGCCGCAACCTTGGCGAGCAAAGCTTCGTCATCCGGCGCGGCCACCACGCGATCCATCCAGTCGGCAAGCTGCTGCATCTCCTGCGCGCCCATGCCGCGCGTGGTGATGGAGGGCGTTCCAATGCGCAAACCCGAGGGATCAAAAGGCTTACGCGGATCGAAGGGGATGGAATTGTAGTTGGCGACGATGCCGGCCTTGTCCAGAGCTTGCGCCGCGACTTTGCCGGGGATGTTCTTGGGTGTCAGATCCACGAGCAACAGGTGATTGTCGGTGCCGCCGGTAATCAGGGCGAAACCCTTGCTGGCGAGGGCCTCACCAAGCGTCTTGGCGTTGTCCACCACGGCGCGAGCGTAGGACTTGAACTCCGGGGCGAGGGCTTCTTTGGCCGCAACCGCGATCCCAGCGGTGGTGTGGTTGTGGGGGCCGCCCTGCAGCCCTGGGAAGACGGCGCGATCGATGGCTTTCTTGTGCTCACCCTTGCACATGATCATACCGCCGCGAGGGCCACGCAGAGTCTTGTGGGTCGTGCTGGTGATCACGTCGGCGGTGCCAACGGGTGAAGGATGTGCGCCGCCGGCGACCAACCCGGAGATGTGAGCAATGTCAGCGCAGAGCACGGCGCCGACTTCGTCGGCGATCTCGCGAAACTTTTCGAACTCGAGCACGCGGGGATATGCCGTAGTGCCACACCAGAGGATCTTTGGTTTGTGCTCCTTGGCCAGACTGCGCACTTCGTCGAAGTCGATACGGTGCGTATCCTTGCGAACCCCGTAGGCGTGACTCTTGAAGTACTTGCCAGTGATACTCACGCTCCAGCCGTGGGTGAGGTGCCCGCCCGCGGGCAGGCCCAAGCCCATGATCGGGTCGTGAGGTTTGCAGAACGCGAGGTACACAGCGAGGTTCGCGGGGCTGCCGGAATACGGCTGCACGTTGACGTGATCCGCGCCGAATACCTCCTTCAACCGGCTACACGCTAGCTGCTCGACCTGATCGACGATCTGCTGGCCTTCGTAGTAACGCTTGCCAGCGTATCCTTCGGAGTACTTGTTGGTGAGCACGGAGCCTGAGGCCTCGAGCACGGCACGGGAGGCGTAGTTCTCGCTCGGTATCAGGCGGAGCTTCACCGTCTCGCGGGATTCCTCCTCGCGGATCAGGGCACTGATCTCAGGATCACGTTCAGCTAGGGCGGGATCGAAGGCCGAGTTCATGCCGGGGAGGGTACACCGGCAGGCCCCCAAGATTCTCGCTCTGGCCCCCTTCCCGGGCATGAATGCCATGGCTTTGTCGTTGTCTGGGGGTGGCCGGGGGCCACCGCGCTCGTCCCAGTCCGAGCCGGCTCGCGTAACCATTGGCAACTATTGGACAATTCTAGTAAACTGAAAATCTCACCCGAGGGCCTCGACCTCACTGAGGCCGTGATTAAACTCGCGCCGCCGATGGCTGAAGGGGGCAATTCCGAAGACGAGCCCGTAGCTCCGCCGCCGGCGAAATCCACTCCGCCGGATGCAGGGGTGCGTCCGGCGTCGGGAGCGATCTCCCCACGGCCATCGCAGCCCACGAGCGACACCTCCCATACGACCGCCGCGGCCCGACTTTCTGGACGCCCCCCGGAGCCCGATCCCGACGACGACGACAGCGCGCCGCCAAGCATTCCCAGCGCGGCCTCCTTGAAGGTCAGCTCCATCTTGAGCGTGTCCGCGCCGGAAATCACGCCCATCGGCACCCCCTCGGCCGTCGTGCCGGGCCAGGTGCTGGCGCGCCGCTATGAGGTTCAAGAGGTCATCGGCGAAGGCGGCATGGGCATCGTCTACCGCTGCACAGATCAGTCGACGGGCAGCGAGGTGGCGCTGAAGCGGGTGATCCCCCCCGAGAGTAAGCTCGCCGCGGAATACGTCATGTGGTTCTACAAGGAGGCCCGCGCCCTGGCCGCCCTGAACCACCCGTGCATCGTGCACGCCACGGACTTTGGGCAGTTGGCGGACGGCACGCCCTACCTCACCATGGATCTGGCAGCAGGTGTATCCCTGCACGACCTGTCTCAGGTTCCAAATCGTTTCGAGCTGATCTGGTTCGTGATCGACCAAGTGCTGGGTGCACTCGCTCACGCTCACGCCCGGGGCATCATTCACGGCGATCTCAAGCCCTCCAACGTTCTGGTCGAAGAGATGGAGGGCGCACCGCCGGAGGTGCACATCCTCGATTTCGGCCTGGCGTGGTTGAAGCAAGACCCCCACGACGAGCGGCTGGATGGTGCCAAGGCCATGGAATTCGCGCCCCACGCCGGCGCGGGAACCCCGGGCTACATGGCACCGGAGCAGATCCAACACGAGATGCATCACGTATGCGGCGCGACGGATCTGTATGCAGTTGGCTGTGTGCTCTACAAGCTGCTGTCCGGGCGCAGCGTCTTTTCCGGAGATCCGAAGGAGCTGCTGCGCCTGCATGCCTTCGAAAAAATCCCCGAGCTCAAGCTCGCCATCCCCGCTCCATCCGGGGTCGTGGCCTTCGTGCACCGGCTGCTAGCCAAGCGTCCTTGGGATCGCTGGGAATATGCAGCAGAAGCCCGCGGAGTGTGGGCCCAGTGGCGCCCGAGCGCGGACACGGACTCCGACGCCTGGGTGTTTCCTAAGCTGCCTCGTTACGATCGCCCCGCGCCGCCAACTAGCCACAAGTCGGGTCCCAAGGGGCGACCCATCGCGACGAGCACGAAACCCCAACGCTCTGCCGGGCTGTTGAGCATTCGGCCGAGCCCACTGGTGGGTCGCGACGATGTCAAACGAGTGCTGCGCGACGTTTGCGATGACGTCATCGAGGGTAACGGCGCGTCGCACCGCTTGGTCATTCTCGTAGGACATGCTGGCGTGGGCAAGAGCCGGATCGCAGAGTGGCTGTGCGAAGTCGTGCACGAGGAGGGCACGATGATTCCTCTTCGCGCTCGCTACCGCCCGATACGGAGCCCCCTGGACGGCATGCTGGGCGGCGTGACCCAGTATTTCAACTTCGAACGCTCCTCCCGGGAGATCATCGAAAAGTCCTTGTTGCAGCGCTGGAAGGTGACCGCCGACGATAAGAATGGCCGGGCGTGGGTCGCGGGCGCATCGGAGTGGCTCAGGCCACTTCCGCCCGCGGATCCCGTGGGTCCCACGGGAATTCGTTTCACCCTGGACACTCTAGACACCCGCCGCCTCGTCATTCGCTACACCCTGCGGCGCATCGCCCGGGGTCGTCCTTTGCTGTTCTTCATGGACGATTTGCACCATGCGGGGCCGTCCACCTTCGAGGGGCTCGCGCGGATCCACGCCGAAGAACCCGACCAGCGCATCGTGATCGTGGGCACGGTGCGCTCCGAAGACGTGCAGCTGGGAGCGGAAGCAGCGGAACGCCTGCGGCAGTTGCGCGAACTGATGGATGGTGTGGTGACGGAGGTCAAGCCCATGGATCCCGAGACCACAGCGGATCTGTTGCGCGCGTCCTTACCCCTGGATGCCGCCGCCGTGGAGGAGGCCGCGCGACGCAGTCGTGGCAACCCGCTCTTCGCGCTGCAACAGCTTCATGCCTGGGCCCTCGGCGGCAACATGCAACTGCATAGCGGTGTGTACAGCGTTCCCGAAGAGGTGCTCACGGTTCGGCCCCAAACCACGGCGGAACTCTGGGACAGCCGCGTGTCGGCCATGCCCGAGACCCACCGCTTGGCGGCGTATGCGGTTGCGACCTTGGGTGGGGACATTCGCCGCAATGTGCTGCATGCGCTCCTGACGGGCCTGAGGTTGCCTGCGGACGACGCCATCGTGAGCTTGCAGAACGCCGAGATCGTGTTGCCGCGAGGGCCAGGTCGCTACCATTGGCCTCACGCGTTATTGCAGGAGCACTTGCTCGCGACGCTGCTCGAGCGTGACGACGCAAAGAGCCTGTTCATTGCCGCGTCCGACGCTTTGGCGCTGCACCCCTTGGCAGCGTCTCGGCGAATCATTCGTCAGCGCGTAGCGAACCTGCTCTACGCCGGTGAAGCCGATGCCGCCGCCGGCCTGCTCTTCGATTTCTTGAACAATGCCTGGCTCGGCGCTCGCGAGCCCCTGGCCACCCTGGGGGATTTGGAGCTACTGAAGGGCCACCTACAGGGCCGCTCCCTGGCCATGAAGCACCGCTGGCAGGCGGAGGCGCTGCGCCACCTAGGTCGAACCGAAGAAGCCACGACTCACGCGGAAATCGCGCGGGAGCGTTTCGAGGAGCTGGAAGATCAGGAGAGCCTCGCGCACACGCTGCGCCTGCTCGGGCACCTCGCCAGCGAGCGCGGGCAGAGCGGCGAGGGAGCGCTCCTGGTCGGCCTCGCCCACGAGATCTTCACCGAGCTAGGCCACATCATCGGTCAAGCGCAGAGCGAGGCGGTGCTGGGTGAGATCGAATACCTCTTGGGCAACTACGCTCGAGCTCGAGAAGTGATCGAGGCAGGCGAGTCCCATTTCGCTCTCCTGGGGCAATCCTTGGGGCGCGGACAATGCCTGCTGCTGCTGTCGTGGATCGAGCACTCCGAGGGCGCGACGGAGCGGGCACGCCGCTTGACGCTGGAGGCCAAGGCCGAATTCGAGGCAGCCGGCTATCGCTTGGGGCTCGCCCAGGCGAACGTGTCTTTGGCGCACGTCGAGCACCGGATGATGAACTTCTACAATGCAGAGGTCGGCGCTCGGGACGCGCTTGGTTCTTTCGAACCCCTGCGTAACCCCCGTGGCCATGCAGGCTCGGAGCGCCTGCTCAGCATGATCGGCATCGACACGGACGATCTGGACATGGCTGAGCTGCACTGCGCGCAGGCCGCGCAGATCTACCAGGGCATGCGAGACCCCTGGGGCATGCTGGAGGCGACTCTGCTCTCGTGTCAGATCGCGCTCGCGCGTCGAGACACTGAAGCAGCCGCAAAGCTGCTAGAAGAAGCCGAGACCTACCAAGTCGAGGAAGCGGAGCCGCGACAGCACTATCTGCTGACCCGCGCCTGGCTGTTGTGGATGCAGGACGAGCACGACAAGGCCTACGAGTCCCTGGAAGCCGCCGCCGAGGTGTTCGGCGATCGCTCTCGGGCCGGCGACCATGCTCCCCACCTCTTGGCGCGGCTGTCCCGCATGCCCTGGCCGGAACACGCGCGCCAACGCATCGAGGCCTGGCGCGCGCTGCTCAACGACCGCTCCAAGCGCTTCGCCGAATGAGCCTGAGCGCTCTTCAGCGCGCGGCTCGGGCTAGCGAGGCGTGGGATACGGCTGGCACAAGCTGCCGTCGACGGCACCGTTGATGCTCGCGGAGAGCGAGGTCTGATTGCTCATGACTTGGTTCAACTCGAACACCCCACCACCCGTGGAACTCGGCAGCGACGGCGAACCCACATAGGGACCAAACCACCCCGCAGTCACATCCTCGCATTCACAAGAGCCGCCCAGCTTCTCCGCGAAGGAAAAGACTCGGATCTGATTCTTCTGGAGGATCTGCTGAACCTCACCGTAGTTGTGCAGGACGTTGACGCTGTTCTTGGTCCCTGGACCCTGCCAAAAAGTGTCGTCGGTCGTGTGAATGATCAAGCGCTGCACGCTGCCCAAGGGCCGCCAAGCGAACTGTGCAGCCGCCGCGTACAGGGCGTCCAGGCTGTTTTCGGGGAAGGTGGTGTTGGAAATCGAGGAGCCGACCTGCTTGTTGCTGGAGGTAAATCCACTCCACTTTTCGAAATCCGCCTTCAACGCCTTGGCGTCCGTGTAGGGCTGACCATTGTTGACCATCAACACGTCATCGACGAATACGGCCAGGCCGTAGCGCGGCGGCGCCGGAAGCCCGAGCCCTTGCACCGCCGTGTCCACGACTTCGATCTCGCTGGCAAGCCGCGAAAGGAATGGCCCCATGGACGTGGAAACATCCATGACGAACACCACGTCGACGCTCTGCTCGCACACGCCGCCGTCCCCGGCGCCTCCACCCGTTCCGGAGTCGAGGACGATGCCGCCGCCGGTGCCTCCGCTCGCGCTGCTTCCACCCTTGCCACCGCTGGCGCCGCCCCCGGGCCCATCGTTGGCTGAGCTGGCCCCACAGGCGGCAACACCGCCAACTAGCAGGGCTGCAGCCCCAAGAATCCACCCGCGCATGGCCTAACGCTGACCCTTTAGACCAGGACGGTCAAGGGCCGCGGCGCTCAAGTCATTCGCGCAGCTAATGCGAGCGCGACGATGGTGCCCGTAATCGCGACGAGCACCACCACCGTCAGCACGATCTGCACCACGAAGGCTTTTGATAGATTCGTGAGGGCGGACATCATCAAAGTGACATCGCTGCCGGCCGTAGTCACTACCTTGCTCAGGGCAGTGCTGGCACGAAACAGCAGGATACCGAGCACGATGTTGAACACCGCCGTCGGCAGCAAGTAAATGATCCCACTGGCCTCGATCACACCCGCGAGGGCCATGGCAACCGCCACGACATGCACGACGCCACTGATGGTGCACAGGATCCCGAAGATCCGTGCACTGTGAGCGCAGGCGCCGATCACCAAGTTCTCGGTTTGCTGAAACTCGTATTCAGCGCCCTGACTTGGTGCCGCATCCGCGTCTTCACTCTGCGGCTGCGCCTGCAACAGCCCCGGATCAGCCGCATCGGTGGTCATGAACAGGCACATTTCCGGGGCCGGGCCCCGGAGTCAAGCACCGTGGTCTCGCACGCAACGACGCGTGTCGACACCCACCCCGAACTCAACGGCTGTTTCGGGGTGGGGCCCCGAAACCTGAGGGTGGGGCCCCGCGGAATTCACTTCCGCGGGGCGGGAGCTGTGCTCCCGACAAACAGAGCTAGTTGCAGCGATCCAACAGAATCGATGCAACTAGTTGCAGGTCTGGGCTTTGGGCACGCACTGGCTGGAGCTGATGACGCTGCTGCCGGACGCTGCGGCGGACTGGCAGGAATAGCCCTCAGGGCAACCGCTGTCGTCGGTGCACGCCACCGCACAGTAGGCAGCGGTTGGTGACAGCTTGAGGCAGAGATTGTCGACGCCGGGGCAGGCCGAGTTGGTATCGCAAGAAGAGCAGAGGGACGCCGCGTCCGCATAGGGCGAAATCCGGGGATTGTCCGAGAGGCCGTGCACACCGTAGATGACGTCCCAACTGCCGCCGCTGTTCAATTTGCCCAGGGTTTGGTCGTAGCTGCGCGGCGCGTGAGTGCCGGCGGATGTGTCTACCGTGGTCTTCAAGAAGTCTGTGGTGACCCGGGTCATCTCCGACAACCAGGAGAAGTTGACCGTGGTGATGACGTCGAGGTTCTTGCTGTTCTTGGCGGGGTGGTCGTACATCGCGTCCGCGTAAGACGTGTAGGTCTTGCAGCCGTTGAAGAAGAACAGCTGGTACTTGTCGGGCAGATCGAGAGTGTCGAAGTCGTCAGCGGCAATGGCGTGCCGCGGGTTGTAATGAACGACGATTCCGCTGTAGGACGTGTTGTAGCCCGCGTGTCCGTCGTAGATCACGATGTCGCGCACTGCGGCGCTGGCCTTGTAGGAGTCGATCAGGCCCTGATAGCCCACGCCTTCTTCTTTGTTCATGTCTGGGTGAATCAGATAGACATGGAAATCCACGGAGCTGCCATTCGAATCGAACCTGCCGGTGAAGGGGCCGCTGTCGATCTTGAGATCGTCAAAGCTGGCGACAGGCGCTTCTAAGTCGAGATCCGATTGCAGTCGGTCGAAGATGGCGCGGGCCGTCGACAGGTCGTAGCGGGCGTCGTTGTAGTCACCGCCAACGTGAATCGCGACATCAAGCAATCCGTCGTCGAACATCGCGGCGTATTCCGGGTACGCATCCGGCTCCGACGGCTTTTCTTCGATCTCCACGTCCACGCTGGTCAGATCTTCTGGCGCATGCGCAGAAGGGTCGAATTTCTTGTACTTCGAGGAGTAGCTGCCCGACTCGACTTCAGCCGTGGTCAGGATGGGCAATGTGAGAGGAAAGGTCTTGTCGGTGAGAGGAAGCTTGCTGAGCAAGTCCTTGGGACCACCAACTTCGGCTTCGAAGATGAAGTCGTAAGTGCCTGGCTCCCCGGCCCGCTCAGTGATGTCCTGGCTCTGAAAGGTCTTCTGACGCACGGTGGTTCGGAACCCGCCGTATCCGTAGTTGGAGTCGCTGCGGCTCTTGGCACCCAGGTAGGCATAGATGAAGAAGCTGAGGGCCTTGAAGCGCAACTGCACCAACTCTTCGGCCCGCGCTTGTCGCTCAGCGCCCGTTAGAGCCAGGTCCTCGCTGGGGAGCGTGATGCTGTCGAGGGCGATCAGGGAGTATTCGCTGCCCTTGGTGCTGCGGTAGTCGTCGGCCTTGCCCGGCGGCACGTACTGGAAGGGTGAGTCCCCAGCTACGCTTCCCGGCGCCGGGTCGTCACTGGCGGAACACGCCCCGACGCAAAGGGCCAGGCCGGATACCAACAGAAGCGAAGCAATGCGAATCGTGGAGCGCATGAGGGTTTGCCTTTCGTGTGCGACAGCTACCTACATTGTGGGACATTTGAGACGCGTCGAACAGCCTCAATTTCGGGTTTTTGCCAGGGTGGAAAGTTCCGCCGAGCCGTCATCCGCCCTGGCCTTGGCGCGCGATGTGGGCTTCCCGCTCGTCGATCAGGCGACCGGCGCGATGGCGCAGGAAGGCCGCCACTTCTTGGGCGCCCGCGCGGACCCTGGCAACCCGCAAGAAGTCCTCCAGCGCCGCGCGCATGCGCATCGCCGAGGGAAAGCGGTGCGCGGGGGATGGCGCCATGGCCCGGGCGAGGATTCTAGCCAGCGCCGGCGGATAGTCCGGGATGATCTCCTCGGGCGACTGGAACTCCCCCGCGAGCAGGCGCTCGATCGTCGCATCCCAAGATCCGGCCGAGAATGGGCGCACGCCCGTAGAAATCTCGTACAGGCAAATCCCCAGCGTGAACACATCACTCAAACGGCTGACGTGTTTGCCCGCCGCGTGCTCCGGCGCCATGTACGCCGCCTTGCCGTCCCGCTTCGGTATGTCAGAAGCTGATTGAGCGCGCAACGCGCGGGCAACTCCGAAATCGACGAGCTTAACGCCCCCGTCCATGGTGACGAGTAGGTTTTGCAGCGACACATCGCAATGCACAAGGCGGATGGTTCGACCTTCTTCATCTTTGATTTCGTGGGCTGCGTGCAGTGCCTCGCAAGCATCAGCGATGAGTCGCGCGGCCATCACCGGAGGGATGGGCTCCGTCGGTGCTCCTTTGTTGGGCTTCAAGATGCGCGCCAGGCTTTCGCCAACCACCCACTCCATCGCAATGAACAACACGCCTCCGGACTCTCCCAGGCCGAAAACATGCGCCACGGCCGGATGCTTCACGCTCGAGGCGTAGCGGGCTTCGTCCATGAACAACGACTGAAAACCCGGGTCTGCAGCATACTCCGGCCGAATCGTCTTCACTGCCACGATGGTGGCGGACGGCTGATGCCGCGCGGCCCAAACCCGCGCCATGCCGCCTTGCGCGACCGCACACAGCAGCCTGTAGGGCCCCAGCTGGGCGCCGGGCTGTAGCGCTTCGGTAGCTTGAGCGGAGGCTGCGGTAGTCACGGGACTTAGCGACAGGCATCCTCACCCTGCGGCTCGCAGTCGTCAAATCCCACCGGAAACGCCGGCTCGCGATAAAAGCTCGACCGAGAGCTCTCCCAAGCCCGACGCGATCGGGCTATGACCGAGCCATGTCGAAGAACGCCGCACTGCTGGAGCGCGCAGAGAAACTCATGCCCGGCGGGGTCAACAGCCCCGTCCGCGCCTACCGCGCCGTCGGTGGCCACCCACCCTTCATCGCGAATGCGTCGGGGGCCCGCTTGTGGGATGTCGATGATCGAGAGTACATCGACTACGTCGGCTCCTGGGGCCCCGCGATCTTGGGCCACGCCCAGCCCGACGTAGTTCGCAGCGTTCAGGCGGCGGCCGAGCGAGGTCTGTCCTTCGGCGCGCCCACGGAGCTGGAGGTGCGCTTTGCCGAGACCATTACCCAGGTGTACCCGAACATCGAGATGATGCGCTGCGTATCCAGCGGCACCGAGGCGACCATGAGTGCGCTGAGGGCGGCACGCGGCTTCACGGGCCGTGACTTATTCGTGAAGTTCGATGGCTGCTACCACGGCCATTCGGATGCGTTGCTCGTCGCTGCTGGCAGCGGCGCTGCAACCTTTGGCACCCCGGACTCCGCCGGCGTGCCAAAGAGCATCGTCGAAAAGACCATCAACTTGGGTTTCAATGACGCAGAGGCGCTCAGTGCCCTTTTCGACGAGCGAGGCAAGGACATTGCTGCCGTCATCGTGGAGCCCGTGGTCGGCAACATGGGTTGCGTACCGCCCGTCGACGGCTATCTCGAAGCCCTACGCGCAGTGACTGAAAAGCATGGCGCGCTGCTGATTTTCGACGAAGTCATGACCGGCTGCCGCTTGGCCCGAGGCGGAGCTCAGGAACGCTTCTCAATCCGCCCGGACCTGACTTGCCTGGGCAAAGTGGTTGGTGGCGGCATGCCCCTGGCCGTTTACGGTGGGCGTCGGGACGTAATGGAGAAGATCGCACCGGTCGGGCCCGTGTACCAAGCGGGGACTTTGAGCGGCAACCCGGCCGCAGTCAGCGCGGGCCTCGCTACGCTGCAGCGCCTGACCCCAGAAGTGTACGACACGCTCGAACAGCTGGGAGCACGCCTACAAGCCGGCCTCGAAGCAGCAATCGCCGAGACCAAGCTGAGCGCGTGTGTGCAGCGTGTGGGTTCGATGATCACGCTCTTCTTCCACCCCGGGCCGATCCGAAACTGGCAAGACTCGGGTGCGACGGATCGGGATCGCTTCGCCAAGTTCCACGCGGGCCTGCTGGCCAAGGGCGTGTACTGGCCCGCATCGGCATTCGAAGCCGCGTTCATCAGCGCAGCTCATACGGACGCGGACATCGACGCAACGATCGAAGCGGCCCGAGGCGCGCTAAGAAGCTAATAGTGGGTCTGGCCCGATGACCGCTGGGGCGCGCTAGAGCTCTACGCTGTGCCCATCGACCTCTCGCAGTGTCCATAGCTTCAACTTCAAGTATGCGCTTGGCCTGCAGATCGGTGGAGAGATGGTGTCCGCTCCGCTGGGCGAAATGAGACTGCTACTCGTCTACATCGCCCACAAGCCTTAAGCCATGTTCGGGTGAGTGGCCGAGGGCTCTAGCGGGGGAACTCAGGGGAGACCTGTGCGCGCGGTGGCCTCGACGTTCTTGTCGGGATCAGCTGAGCCGCGCCGATGTCCCATCATCTGCGGGACGAGGTTCGCCGTTTTGCGGCGTTCGGCCGGTACGCTGAACCCGACCACCGGACTGAGGCGCCAGGCACGTACCAGCTTGTGCGTGGCTGATAGGTCCGAAAATGTGTACCAAATCCACATGATTGCGTCGCTTGTACATGGCACGCGTGTTGCGTTGTAACGAAGTCGAGTGGGTGGTTACTGCCGACCTTTCGAGAGGAGCTTGCAATGGGCACATTCACGGCATGTTGGATCACGACTCTCAGCAGCGTAGTCGTCGTAGCCGCCACGCTGCCGGCGTGTAGCAGTGATGGGAGTGGCTCGGGGAACGCAGCGGGCAGCGCAGGCCTCGCAGGCGGGGGTACCGGGGGGCTAGGCGGCGGAGGCACTGGGGGAATTGGGGGTCTAGGCGGCGGAGGCACTGGGGGAATCGGAGGTCTAGGCGGTGACGCAGGTCAGGGTGGCGGCAACTGCGACTGCATCCCCAAGGCCGGCGTTGCTGTCGGGGCGATCCTGAAATCGTCAGCGAAAGCCTGCCCACCCGCCCCGCTATACAGGATGCCCAACCCATCGCTGTGTCCACCCGTCACGTGTTACTCGTCGGGGTACAGCTTCTACTCCGGCGCGTGCAATTCGACGGGCGCTCCTCCCAAGAATCCCAGCTACACGTCGTCCCTCCAGGACTACACCACATGCGTCGACCTTCCGGCGGGAGAGTCAGGCTACTTTGACCAGTCCCAGCTGTTCTGGACCTGCCAACCGTCCAAGCCGTCGATGGTGTTCGATGAGACATACTGTCCGGTCGCATCACTGGTAAGCGCGACATGCCCCGGTGACAGCTTCTGCATTCCCAAGAGTCTTGGCTCCGTGTGCGTTCCTCTAGAAACAGAGCACCAGTACCAGCCGCCTCCAGCAGGTTGGGTTGCCGAGACCTTGTATTCCGAATCACAGTGTGGCGCCATGAACAACGAGTTTGTGGACGACGCCAATTTCGATGTGTTTTCCGGGAGCGCATGTCAAGGCAACGCGATTGCCTTCAAGGATTCAACCTGCCTGCCTGGTGCAAAATCGTTTAGGCCCAAAGCACCAAGCGTCTCCAAAACCGCGACGAACGTGGAGGTTCTTGACGACCTTTCGATCCCCGCAATCTGTCGACCTTGAGAACGGACACATCCCACATCTTGCCTTCGGCCGTGGAACACGACGCCAGGGAGGCACCAGCGCGAGGCGGCGGCACGTCCAGCCCGAGCATAAAAGGCAGATCCAGGGATTGTACCCGTGAATTCCATCCCTCGATCGTCGTGGCGCCGAGTTGCGCGCTAATATGCAGGATCTCAGGTTGTGCGCGTCTTGCGCGAACGATCGTTCGGTGCGCTTCCGTGAGTCGCCGCGTGCGCACGACCATGGCGTTACTTCGGCAGTTCCGGCTCTTCCAGCGTCTTGCCGCAATCCAGTCCGCCCAAGAACGCGACGATGGACTTCACTTCCGCGTCGGTGAGCTTCTTGTCGGTCAAGACCGGTGAGAGGTTCTTGTTCTTGTGCCCGCCGCTGGCCATGATCTTGACTGCCTCATCGAGCGTGGCGACGGAGCCATCGTGGAAGTAGGGCGCGGTCTTGCTGATGTTGCGTAGGGTGGGGACCTTGAAAGCTGCCCAGTCGGCGTCTTTTTCGCTGATCTTCTGGCGACCGACGTCGACCTCGTCTTCCTTCTTGTCTTTGGTGCCGATGCCAGTGTTGAAGTACACGCCCTCCTTGACGCCATAGGCCGTGGAAAAGTGGGCCGGGGCGTGGCACACACTGCAGCCAGCCTTGCCCATGAACAGCTCCAGCCCTTTGATCTGATCGTCGTTTAGGGCCTTCTTGTCACCTTTGGCGTATTTGTCGTAGGCGGTGTCGTTGCACAGCAGCGTGCGCTCATAGGAGGCAATGGCCTTGGCGATCGTATCTGGGGTGACTCCCTCCTTCGGAAACACCGCGCTGAACTGCTTCTTGTAGTCGGCGATCTTTTCGATCTCCTTCGCCTTCTTTTCCAAGTTGTCTTTTCCGACACCCATGTTGCCGCCGCCCCAGGCGCCCTTGGCTTGGGCCTCGAGGGAGCCGGCGCGGCCGTCCCAATAGAAGGACCCGAGGTAGCCGACGTTCCAAATCACCGGGCTGTGGCGTGTCAGCTGCTTTTCCCCGGCGCCGATCGCCATGGGCTCTTTGCCACCATTGCCGTTCTCGTTCATGTGGCAAGAGTAACAAGACCGACTGCCGTCCTTGCTCAGGCGCTTGTCGAAGAAGAGCTGGTGCCCCAGTTTGACTTTGGCAGCCGTCTGCGGGTTGTCTTGAGGGATAGCCACTTGCCCCAAGTCATGGGGCAGAGTCAGCTTTGCAGGAGCTGGCGCCGACTTGGTCGCGGCAGGTGCCGCGGACTTCGATGGCGACGGCGTTTTCTTTTCGTCGCACGCCGCGATGGCGACGACGCTAATCAGGACCCCAATTTCGGGCAGACGTGTTCTCATAGGCAGCTCCTCCTCGGCGCGTGATGTAGTGAAGTCACAGCCCGACGTCCACTGCCCGTCGTTTCAGCCTTCGAGCTGGGCTCGCGCCGCGGCGCGCTTCAGCGCTCGCCTACCAAGAACCGTGGCTGCCGTGGCTGCCGTGGCTGCCGTGGCTGCCGTGACTGCCGTGGCTACCGTGACTGCCGTGGCTGCCGTGGCTGCCGTGGCTGCCGTGGCTACCGTGGCTACCGTGGCTGCCGTGACTGCCGTGGCTGCAGTGCTGCGCTGGGATCAATCCGTCGTCGTCAATGCCCGGGACTTCATCGCACCCGTCCTTGGCCTTGTCGATCACGACGTTCTCGCTCTTGCTCAGCATTCCGCGAGCACTGCGAGAAAAACTCGGCAACCTCTTGGGGCCTTCCTTCTTGGGCGGCACGAGCGAAGCATACCTTCAAGGGGCCTGCCCCGCAAAGGCGCCGACGAGATGCCCGCGGTCAACTGGCCTTTTCAAGGGCAGCCTGCGCCGCCGCCAGTCGAGCTATCGGCACGCGAAACGGCGAACACGATACGTATGCAAGGCCGACGCTGTTGAAGAAACGGATGCTCGCGGGGTCGCCGCCATGCTCGCCGCAGATCCCAAGTGAGATGTCTTGGCGCTGAGCTTTGCCTCGCTCCACGGCGATCTTGACCAGCTCCCCGGCTCCACTCTGATCCAGCGAAACAAAAGGATCTCGCGAGAAGATCCCCTGGTCGACATATTGCGGCAGAAACTTCCCGGCGTCGTCTCGCGATAAGCCGAGACAGGTTTGGGTCAGGTCGTTGGTGCCGAAGGAGAAGAACTCGCAGATCTCCGCGATCTCCCGAGCTAGCAGTGCCGCCCGAGGCAGTTCGATCATGGTTCCGAACTTGTACTTCACACTCACGCCGGCCTCGCCGAAAACGTCCTTTTCGACGCGCTGGACCACCGCGTGCATCAGCTCGAGTTCGCGCTTGCTCAAGGACAGCGGGATCATGATTTCGGGCAGTACCTCGATGCCCTCTTTCTTCACCGTACACGCGGCCGACAAGATGGCGCGCACCTGCATCTCGCTGATTTCGGGAAAGCTCACGGCCAGGCGTACACCCCGATGGCCCAACATCGGGTTGAACTCGTGCAGCTCGTCAATCTTGCGCGCGATGTCCTCGACGCTAACGCCCATGTCTTGGGCCAGCTCTTTGATCTGCACATCTTCCTGAGGCAGGAACTCGTGCAGCGGCGGATCCAGAAGCCGAATGTTGACGGGTAGCCCCTTCATTTCTCGAAACAGCTCGACGAAGTCATTGGTCTGGAACGGCAGCAGCTTGGCCAGGGCCTTGCGACGAGGCTCCTCACCACTAGAAAGGATCATCTCCCGCACGGCGCGAATGCGATCTTCGTCGAAGAACATGTGCTCCGTACGGCATAGGCCAATGCCCTCGGCGCCCAAGGCCCGCGCCTTGTTGGCCTGCCCTGGAGTGTCAGCGTTGGCGCGGACCCGCATGCGGCGATGTTTATCCGCCCAGTTCATGAGCTGCTCCATTTCGCCGCCCATCTCGGGCTCGATCTTCTTCACGTCGCCCACGAACACACCACCGCTGGATCCGTCGATGGTGATGACCTCACCCAGCCGCACGATGACCGGGTCTTGGGAGCCTTGGCGTGCCGTCAGGAGCTGCAGCTCGTAGTCGATGCTGATGGCGGAACAACCCACCACACAGGCTCGCCCCATGCCTCGAGCGACAACCGCTGCGTGACTCGTCGCACCTCCTCGTGCGGTCAGAATACCCTTCGCCGCGTTCATCCCATGGAGATCTTCCGGGGACGTCTCGACGCGAACCAGAATCACGTCCTCGCCTTCGTTGGCGCGCTGCTCGGCCTCATCCGCACTGAACACCACCCGTCCGGTGACCGCGCCAGGCGATGCGGGCAGACCCGTCGCAATGGGCTTGGCATCGCTCTTCGGATCGACCGACGGAAACAGCAGCTGCTCGAGGCGGTCCGGGTCCACCCGCAGCAGTGCAGTCTTCTCGTCAATCAGCCCTTCCGCCACCATGTCGACAGCAATCTTGACCTCCGCACGGGCCGCTCGCTTCCCGTTACGGGTCTGCAACATGTAGAGCTTCTTGTCCTCGATGGTGAACTCGAGGTCCTGCATGTCACGGAAGTGATTCTCGAGTTTCTCCTGCAACTCGAACAGCTGCTTGTAGTTCTCCGGCATCGCCTCTTCCAAGGACGCTCCCTCAGAGTCCGAGGACTTCGCGATGACTCGGGGAGTGCGGATCCCGGCTACCACGTCCTCGCCCTGAGCGTTCGGGAGCCACTCGCCGAAGAAGCGTTTTTCGCCGGTACTCGGGTCCCGGGTGAACGCGACGCCGGTCGCGCTGGTATCGCCGAGATTGCCGAAGACCATCGCTTGCACGTTCACCGCCGTGCCCCACTCGCCGGGGATGTCATGCATCTTCCGATACAACTTGGCCCTCGGATTCTGCCAGCTCTTGAACACAGCCTCCACCGAACCCATGAGCTGTTGAAAAGGATCCGCGGGAAAGCCGCTCGTGCTCTGCGCCAGCTTGGTTTTGAATTGTTCAACGAGTTCCTGCAGGAGCTCCGCGCTGAGCTTCGAGTCTGGAACGACGCGTCCCAACTCTTCATCATCATCTGGGGCGTCGATGCCTAGCTGCTTGGCAAGCTTGCGCCGTGCCTCGGTCAGACCGGCTTCGAAAATGCCGTGCTCAGCGTCGAGCACGACGTTGCCGTACATGGTCAGAAGGCGGCGATAGGCGTCGTACGCGAACCGCGGGTTGTCGGTCTTCTTGGCCAACCCCTCCGCGACTTCATCCGTCAACCCGAGGTTCAAGATGGTGTCCATCATGCCAGGCATGCTGGCGCGGGCACCGCTGCGAACGCTCACTAACAACGGGTTGTTCGGATCCCCGAACTTCTTCCCGGTTTCCTGTTCCAACCAAGTCATCGCCTCACGCACTTGGTCTTCCAGCCCGTCGGGAATGCGCCCCGCCGCGTTGTATTCCGTGCAGACCTCCGTCGTGATGGTGAAGCCCTCGGGCACGGGAATGCCCAGGCTCGCCATCTCTGCCAGGTTGGCGCCTTTGCCACCCAGGAGAGCCTTGTCTCCAGTGCGGCCGTCAGCTTTTCCAGGTGCAAATCGGTAGATTCGTTGGGTCATGGGACAGCGCACTTCATCGCAGAGCGCCTAGCCGGACGCAATAGACTCAAACGTCCACGCCGGCGCGGCACCGGCAAACCTTGCGCACTCGCCGGTGGCCGTGGGGATTCAGGTCGTTTCCCCCCGACTCGGAAGATGACACCCCGCGTCGAACCCCTCTGAGGAGCAGGTCCCGCCGCTTGATTTTGGGGTCGCGGCGTTGGGGCACTACTCTCGCGCGTTATCGCATGCTGCGCCGGGGGCAATCGGTTCGAGGCTGGCTTACTATCAAGCGCCAGTGACGACCCTATCGACACTTCATCGAGATGATTCGCTGCACCTAGCAGCGTCGGACAACTTGATCGTCGCGGTGTGGACCAAGCCTCCAACATCGGCACAGATCGATACCCTTGAAGCAGCGGGGCGCAAGCTCTCCCAATCTCGTCCAGGCGGCGTCGCCCTGTTCAACGTGGTGACTGGGCAGAGTCGGCCGGCGTTCGATGACGACGTGAGAAAGTCGACGCAGCGGGCGACCCAGACAGAGGTGTTCTCGCTGGCTGTCGCCCACTTGGTCTTGTCGACGGGACTCGTCGGCACGGCGGTACGGGCCTTCATGAGCACGATGATTCTGACCGGGCGCCCCGCAGCGCCGACCAAGGTATTCGACGACGGCGAGGCATCCGCGGCGTGGCTAGCCGAACAATTAGGCGAGCATGACGCTCGGTGGACCCGCGAACGCCTGACCAACCTGCTGCGGGAAGCAGTGGAGTCGGTTCAGTCGTGAACTAGCGAGCAAGCAGATTGAAATTGGCCACGCTGGTGCAGATGCGCTGCACCTTGGCCATGAAACGAAGTCGATTGTCCCGCACAGCTGCGTCGTCGGCCATGACCATGACGTCATCGAAGTACTTGCCGAGGGTCGGCGCGAACTGGGCAATGGCATGCACGATCACGCCATAGTCGCCGGTCTCGCGCGCAGCTGTCACTTCCGCGTCGAGCTTGCCGAGAGCGTCGTAGGCCGCCGCTTCACTCGGGTGCACGTCTTTGTCCACTTCTTGGGGCGGGCGGGGCTCACCCTCTGGCGCATTCTTGGCAATGTTCGCCGCGCGCTTGAAGACTTCGCCAGCGGAAGCTCGCACCTCCGCGTCGAGGGCGCCCAGGGCAGAAGCGCGTAGGGCCACATCGTGGGGCACGTCCGCGCTGGATGCGAGGCAGGCATCCACTGCGTCTTGGGGCAGGCGCTCCATCAGCACGCCGCGCAGCCGCTGTTCCAGGAACGGCAGCAGCTTGCTCTGTGTGGCCTCCGCCGAGTGTTCCAGTTTGATGCCCGAGAAGCCTTCGAATGCCTGCGCCGTGGCAGCCTTCACGGACAGGCCCCAGCCTTTGTCCAGGGTCGTACGCAAGCTACCAATGGCGGCGCGGCGCAATGCCAGAGGATCCGCCGTACCCGTGGGCATGATTCCGACAGCGAAACAGCCCGTCAGGGTGTCCAAGCGGTCCGCGAGGCCCACCAACGCGCCGGCGTCGCTCTCTGCGGTGGGATCGTCAGCGCCCTTGGGCTGGTAGTGCTCGGCGATCACCCGAGCCACCTCCCCGGCGGTGCCCTGTTTCAGAGCATAGGCATGCCCCATCTCGCCTTGCAGTTCCGGCAGTTCTCCGACCATCAGGGTCGTTAGATCACACTTGGCAAGAGCGGCGCCTTGAGTCGCCACGCGGATAGTCTCCGTAGACAGCGAAAGCTGCTTGCCCAATGCGTCCACCAGCCGAGTGATGCGCCGGACCTTGTCGCCGATGCTGCCCAGTCGCTTGTGGAAGACGACCGCATCGAGTTTGTCGAGGCGGCTATCCAAGGGCGCCTTCAAGTCTTCATCGTAGAAGAACTTCGCATCCGCCAGCCGCGCACGCATCACGCGATCGTTTCCGAGGCGAATGTTGGCGGGCTTCAGCGCGGTGTTCACTACGGCCAGGTACTTGGCCATCAGGTTGCCATCGGCGCTGCGCACACCGAAGTAGCGTTGATGCCCCTTGGCAACGTCCAAGATGACCCGTTCCGGCAGCGCCAAGAAGGCATCCTCAAAGCCCCCGACCACCACATGCGGCTCCTCCACCAAGGAGGCGTTTTCGCCGACCAAGAAGTCATCATCGATGAGCTCACCCCCCGCTTCCTTCGCAGCCGCCACTAGTCGTTCTTTCATCTTGCCCGCGCGTTCTTCCATGCGCACGAGCACGTGCCGCTCGCGCAGAGCATCCACGTAGCCCGCGGCGGAGCCGATTTCGAAGGCCTCGGGAGACAAGAAGCGGTGCCCGTAGCTCTTTCGACCGCCTACGTAGCCCGCAAATTCGAAACCAATGGTCTGCGCTCCGAGTAGTGCAACCAGCCACCGCACCGGACGGCCAAACGCCGTATCACCATCGGACCATCGCATGGACTTGCGGAACGGGATCTTCTGGCAAACCTCGGTCAGTGCCGGTGCCAAGATCTCCGTAGTCGCCTTGCCCTCTTCCTTCTTGCGACCGACGATGTACTCGCCCTTCGGGGTCTCGACGCGACCTAGGGATTCGACGACCACACCGATCTTGTCCGCGAAGCTCTGAGCGGCTCGGGTGGGCGCGCCGTCCTTGTCGAATGCAACGCGCACAGGGGGCCCGGTCACCTCTTCGTCCAGATCCGGCTGCCGCTCGGGCACATCCTCGACCCAGACCGCCAAGCGCCGCGGCGTGCCGGCGGCGGTAATGGCCCCGTGAGACAGCCGGGCAGAAGCGAGCTTCTCCCCGATGAGCCCCGGCAGCGCCGCTACCCCCGACGCCACGAACGAGGCAGGAAGCTCCTCAGTGCCGATTTCCAGTAGTAGAACTTCGCTCATGGGAAGCCGGACGCTAGTCCTATCGCCTCGCTCGCGCTACCCTCTGACGGGTCCCATGCACTCTTCGCTTCGCACCTGGCTTCTTCGCGCCGCGCCGGCTCTGGCTGGCGTAGCCGCGGCAGCGGGCTGCTCCTTTCCGGAGCACGAGTTCATCCCCCCCGGGGAGTTCGAGAAGCTCAAGAACGGCAACAGTGGCGGCGTGGGTTTCGACGGCGGGACAGGCGCCTTCGGGGCTTTTGGCGGCACCTCTGGGACCGGTGGCTCGGGTCCCACTGGAGGTAGTGGCGGCGTGGATTCAGGCACCGGTGGCGCGAGCGGTGGAACGGGCGGCGCCGCCGGGGGCACGGGCGGTGCCCCGAGTTGTGCGAGCCGCTGCGGCCAGTCCGGGCCGGTCCCTGGAAGCAACCCCGCTTGCTACTGCGACAGTTCTTGCGAGGGCTTCAGCAATTGTTGCTCCGACTACGCGACGCTCTGCGGCTCAGATGCAGGAACGGGTGGAGCGACCGGCGGCACCGGCGGTGCGACTGGAGGAACCGGGGGCGCGACCGGCGGCACTGGGGGTGCGACCGGCGGCACCGGCGGCGGGACTGGCGGAGCTGGGTGCAAGACCATCGTCGTCAACGAAGTGGCCACCACCGGTCCCGGGGGTGGGTTCGACGAATTCGTCGAGTTGTACAACTACGGGAGCTGCACGGCGTCGTTGGCGGGCTGGAAGATCGTGTACGCATCGCAGAGCGGTAGCCCACAAGCTGACAAGTGGATCGGCGCTGGCGGAGATACCCTGGCGGCCGGGGCCTATTGGGTCATTGGCGGCAATGCTTTCACGGGAGCGAAGAACGCAACGCTGCTGAACCCGGGTTCCGGCTTGGGCAACACATCCGGTATCGCGCTGTTCGACCCCAGCGCGGCAAAGGTGGATTCCGTCGGCTACGGGGGCGTGAGCCCGAGCCACCCCTTCGTGGAGACATCAGCGTTTTCCCAGGCAGGCACCGCCACGAAGTCCGTGGGCCGCTCGCCCAACGGCAAAGACACCAACAACAACTCCGTCGACTTCATGCGCGTCAATCGTTCCCCGGGCGCCGCCAATTGAGCCATGCGTATCAACTGTCCCATCTGCAGCAAGACCATCGAAGACGCACCGGAAGACTTTACTCCTCGGCCGTTCTGCTCCAAGCGTTGCAAGCTCGTGGATCTGTCGAACTGGATGAACGAGGTGTATCGCATCCCAGACGACGACGCGGATAGCCCGGACGCCGACGTGACTCTGAATTAGAGGACGCCGGGCAAAACTGCCGAAATTGGCAAACGCTTTCCCGTGCTAAGATCGAACAGACCGTGACGAGCGACACCGTGCTGCGCGCCATGACCAATGACGGGGCCTTCCGCGTCGTCGTTGCTCAAACGACCCAGACCGTTGGGGCCGTACTCGATGCGCAGCGGGTCACCGGCAAGACCGCCGGCAGCTTCGGCGACCTGCTGACTGGCGCCGTGTTGATCCGAGAGACCATGGCGCCGAACCTGCGCGTCCAAACCATCTTGAAGGGCGCTCAGGGCAGCGGCAGCCTGGTGGCCGACGCGCACCCCTCGGGCGGTACGCGGGGTTTGATCCAGCGCAAGTCCGAGGGGGACGTGGATCTCGGCCCAGGCGCCCTGCTTCAGTCCATGCGCAGCCTTCCCGGGGGGCGCCTCAATCAGGGCGTGGTGGAGGTACCCGAGGGCGGTGGCGTCTCAGAAGCACTGATGGCGTACATGCAGACGTCCGAGCAAGTGGTCAGCATGATTTCCGTCGGCACGCTCATTGACGACGATAACGTGGTCAGCGCTGGCGGCTACATCGTGCAGCTGCTGCCCGAGGTTGGTCGGCGCCCGCTGATGGTCATGACCGAACGTCTGGAGGACTTCAAAAACATCGATGCGTTGCTCCTGGACAACAGCTTCTCTCCCACTTGGCTCTTGGACCAGTTGCTGTATGGGATGGAGTTCACCCAACTAGACGAGAGCGCGGTGGGCTTTTCGTGTTGGTGCGACGAACTCCGGTTGGTAAGCGCCATTGCAACTCTGGGGCGCAGCGAAATAGAAGAACTCTTGTCCGATGGTGAAGTGCTCGAAATCACCTGCGACTACTGTCGGAAGGAATATCGGATTCCGCCGGCGCGTCTGCGGGGACTGCTAGAAGCAAGCTGAGGGATTTGTTCATGCGGCGTAGGCCGATGACAACTGGCTCCAGCACTGGCGCGCGCTTCGCCTTCGCAGCCATGCTGCTAGCCTGCTTCCCCGTAGCGGCCAACTGCGAGCGCGCCGCGAGCGGGAACCCGCCGGCGGCGCCAAAAGCCCCGGCCGTCGCGCCCTCCGCCGGTGGGGGCAAGACCTTGACCCTCGTTGGCACCACGGATCTGCATGGCCACATCGAAGCCTTGCCTCTGCTGTCGAGCTTCGTGCAGCAGCTCCGAACCTTGCGCGCCCAAGACGGTGGCGTGCTGCTGCTGGACGCCGGGGACTACCTGCAGGGTACGCTGGATTCCAATCAGGAAGAGGGTCGCGTCGTGGTGCAAGCGTATCGCGCTCTTGGTTACGACGCCGTCGCCTTGGGCAACCACGAGTTCGACTTCGGCCCCGAGGGAGACGTGAGTCCTAGCCCAGGTGTCGATCTATTCGGGGCGCTTCGTGCGCGAATCAGCGAGGCCGGGCACCCCGTCCTCAGCGTGAACTTGGTCGACGCGCGCACTCGCAAGCGCCCCGCCTGGCGCGGGCTCGGGGACTCCGTGCTGGTGGAGGTTGCCGGCGTACGGGTTGGCCTCGTGGGCGGGATCACGGAAGAGACGCCGAAGATCGTCATGCCGGCATATTTCGAGGGGCTCAGCGTCGCCCCTCTCGCGCCTCGACTGACCCAACAGGCTGCCGCTTTGCGCAAGGCTGGCGCGCGACTCGTCGTCGCGATGACGCACCTGGGTGCCGACTGCAGCGATTTTTCGAACCCAGCAGATACTTCCAGTTGCAAACCCGGCTCCGAATTGGAGCAGTTGACCCGGGCGCTGCCCAAGGGAAGCGTCGACATCATCTTCGGGGGGCACACCCACAAAGCCGTGGCTCATCGGATGAACGGCATCGTCGTGGTGCAAGCGCACGCTTATGGGCGCGCGTTCTCCAGGGTGGACGCCTTCGTGCCGCCACACGGTCCCGTGCGGCTCACCCTGCATCCACCCCAGGATTTGTGTGCGTCGAATTCCGAACGGCCACCCTGCACCGGAGCGAAGTACGAAGGTGTGGTCATCGCGCCTGACAGCGCCATTGCCAGTTCGATTCAACCAGCGCAGCAGCGCGCTGCAACCAAGCGCAACGCCAAAGTGGGAGTGGAGATCAAGGGCACGGTGCGGCGCGCCTTCGACCAAGCGTCGGACCTGGGCAACCTGCTGTCGGACCTACTGCTGGAATTCGCGACCGATGGCCAAATCGCGATCATGAATGGCGGCGGACTCAGAGCTGATCTGCCACCTGGTCCCCTGAGCTACGGAAAGCTGTTCGAGACCATGCCTTTCGATAACCGGGTTGCGCGCGTCACCTTGACCGGGGCGGAATTGGCCTCGGTACTGAAGCGCCACGTGCAATCCACCGCGCACGGCATGCTCTCCGTCAGTGGCATGCGCCTGCGAGTCACCTGCCAAGGCGGAAAACTCGGAGTCACCGCGCTGGACGGCCGCGGTCGCCCAATCCAGGACGATGCCTCGCTCGTGATCATCACGAGTGACTATCTGGCAACGGGGGGGGACGGCCTGTTCGAGGGCGTGGATCTGACCGGTCGAGTGCGCATCGACACCGAGACCCTGTTGCGAGACGCCTTCGCGCACTCGCTGGCAAATCGGAAGCAAGTCGTCGCCGAAGACCCCAAGCGCTACAACCAGAGTTCCCCCCGCCTCGGGATGTCCGGACCTCGCCCCTTCGCCTGTAAGAACTAGACGAATCAGGGGGACGCCGAGCTGGGCGACCGAGGCAAGCACTCGAGCCGAACCGCCGACAGTTCATGGCGGGAGCTGGCCGCGACCTTCGTGAGCAAGACCGCCGCGCCCTTGGGCCGAACCCAGAGCGCGGTGGATGCCACGGGCACGTCGATGTCCGCCCAGGTCGTCGTTGGCGCCACGGGACGCAGCTTGGCGTCCACCACACGGCCCTTGATGCTGCGGCCGCCACCCCTGCGCTCCACCCAGGCAACGAGAAAACGTCCGCCCTCGAGGGCAGCGACGGAGGGACTAGACGGCGTTTTGGACGACAGCTCCAGTGCCTGAACTGCACTGGGTACGGCTCCGCTCGCAGCAACACCCATGTACAGGCGTCGAACTCCGTCGCGATCCATCCCCGAGAAGAGTACGGCCGTCGAATCTGCACCGACCGCGACGCTGGGTGAACCCGCGCTGATGAGATCCGTTCCCAGTCGGGCGAGTTCCGTACGCTTGTTGCCTTCGGAGTCCACGATGCCCATGCGAACGCTACCGCCGCCGGCGCCACGACGAAACGCCACGACGAAATCGCCGCTGCGAGCTTGGGCGACCACCGGGCGAGTGATGACGCTCGAGGCTTCTCCGGGCCAAATTCCACGACGGGTCCCATCGGAATCGATCCGCGCAAACCCTTCTGGGGTCATGCCCAAAGAAAACCGCCCCGCAACGCTCACTGTGTAGCGGTCAACGGAAAAACCTCCGTCCCCTCGGGGCACGATGCCCGACACGCGAACCGAGTCCGCAAAGACTTCTCGGGAGTGCTCGCTGAGATCAGTGGGCTCCAGAGTCAAACCCAAACCGGACTTCAGGGAGTTGGGCACGCCCACTTCGAGCCGGTGCTCACCACCGATGTGTACGGTGGAGCCAGGCGGCACAATCTTGGTGAGCAAGCGCGGGTCTCCCGCGGAGCGACATTGGGTCGGCAGTACGGGTTTCGGCGTGACCTTGGGGATCGTGACCCGAGCGGCGCTGTGAAGCCTCGGCGCTTCGAGCTGGGAGGCAGCATGCGCGACAATCATGGCCGCCGTCGCCGCACCGGCCAGCGCGAGGCCGATCCCGACCATTGCGGGCCAAGGCGAGGCCCCTCGGGCGCTGGGGCTCACGTCGATTGCGGTTGGGAAGACCGACGGTACTTGGGTCGGTGTCACCACCTGGGGGTTCTCGGACGCCGCGGCCACTGCCCGCGCTGGGAGCGGCGGGGGCTCGGGACGCGCCGGGGTCTTGGGGGGGCCAAGCAGCGCGGCGAGTTTGGGAGGGAACTGGGGAGACTGCAGGGTCACGCGAGATGCCGACGGAGCTGCGCTGCTCGAAACGGCTGCGTCTTCCGGGCAGAATGCAGGGATCCCGCTCGGCACCGTGGGCAGCTCGTGGGTCGGGTTGCTGGGCACCGGTGTGAGCGGAGGCTTGGAGTCGCGAAGAGTGTCGGGGGCGTCTTCGAAGCTCGGCAGCTTCTTCAAGCGCTGAATGGTCGAATCCGCATCCAAGTCGAAACGGCGAGATACCCGAACCAAATCAAAGGTGGGCTCCCGCTCGGTGGGCGCCCCGTCGTTGGCGATGACTTCCCCAGCCGCGAACCAGCCGGACCAACCCGCGCGGGTGACGGGATTATCGGTGGGTAGCGAACCATCCTTGAGGCACGCCAGCATGCGTTCGCGATGCCCGCTCTGGAGATGCCCCTCTCGGCTGATCCAACAGAATTCAGCGCCGTCCGCCATGCCTCTCACCGTGGCGCGCAGATCCGGGGCGCCAGTGACGGGCGCGACAACCAGACTGCGTGCGGCGCGGAGTGTTAAGCAAGCGCCGCCCCAAATCCAGGCGGAATCGCCGCAGCGCGTTAACTCGCTGAAATCACGCAGCTTTCTTCATAGCCACAGACTGGCGACGCCGGCCGCCCCCGCCAGGAGCATGCCCGAGAACCCGATCAGCACCATGCGGCCGTAGTGCCAGCCGCCGATGAACGCGGCCATCAGCCCCTTCACAATCGTGTTCGAAGCGGCACCGATCATGATGGTGGTAACGGCCACTTTGGACTCGACGGTGCCAGACTTGGTCAAACTGGCCATGGAAAGGGTGATCGCGTCCACGTCCGAGGCGCCCGCAACGAGGCCAGCCAAGTACACGCCGCTTTCGCCAAACAGGCTCTGGAGCAACTTGGCGGCGAAGAGCACCACCACGAAAACCAAGCCCCACTTCAAAGCCGAGGTGAGCTCGAAGGGGTTCTGCAACTTGAGGTCCGTACTGCGGCCAATGGCGCTGCGAGACCTCCGATAGAAGACCCAGACCGCAACGGCGCCGCCCAACGTCATAGCAGCCAATGGCTTGGCCAACTCCTGCACCAATGGGCGGTGCACCACAGCGACCTCCACCAGCACCCGGGGCACCATGATCGTGGACGCTGTGATCACCGCCAACGCACAAGCGGGCGCCAGGGCGGGCTCTTCCTTGGCTCGGCCGGACACGCTGAGGGTAACTGCAGTCGAGGACGCCAAGCCGCCCACGATGCCTGTTAGCCCAAGCCCGCGACCAGGGCCCAACACCCGCACCGCCACATAGCCAACGAAGTCGATACCGGCGATGAGCACGACCATCAGTCCAACCTTGAAGGGGTTCAGGACATCGAGGGGGCCAAAGGTCTGATTGGGTAGTAGTGGCAGAACGATGACGGCGACGATGAGAAACTTCAGCGTGGCGTAGACGTCGTCCTTGCTCGCCTTCTCCGCCAAAGCATGTATTCGCGGCTTCGCGCTGAGCAGCAGCGTAACCACCACCGCCACCGCCGAGAGCACGATCATGCGCTGATTCAAGGGCTCGATGACGTCCTTGCTCGTCGCTAGTGCGCCCAGCATGAACGTGATCAAAAACGCCGCTTCGCTGGTCAGACCTCGGTCGCCGCGCTTCTTGACGTCGTCTGCATAGGCGATTGCAAGAAACACGAAGATCACGGCGAACGCGGCGAGGACCACGCCCTTGCCCAACTGAGGCACAAGCAACATGGACAAAGCCCCGATCATGGAGACCAGGGGGTAGGTCCGGGAACCGCCGATGAACTGCTTGCGCCCAGTGTCGGTTTCAGGCGCGGATTGCTCGCGCTCAAATCCGATCAGCAGCCCCAGCAAGAGCGCTACGCCAAGAGCGATGAATGTCTCGTACTGCTCCATCTCAGGCTTGGGGCCAGAAACGCTAGAAGCGCCACAGCATTGCCGCGAGGTGCATTCCAGCGCCTGGCGAGAAGAACATCAGTGTATCTCCCTGATCTTAGGCTGAACTCGTACAAAGTGCGAAAGAGTCAGGGGAATGTTGACGGCGGACATGTTGCCAACCTGCGGGAAAGTCGACAGGCAACGCTCGGACGGGATCGAAAAGGCGTCACACCACTTGAGCAGCAACCGCTGGCTGGCCTGGTGTCCCAAAAACCAAGTCACTTCCGACCCGACATCCGCCAACAGCGAGCGCGCGGGGGTCAAGGCTCGATCCACGAAGTAGGAGCGATACTTTTCGTCCTTCGAGAACTCGAAGAACTGGTCAGCACCATTCGCAAACGGCGACTTCAGGCTCACGAAGTCGAAGCCCTCGGGGTCAATCTCTTCACGAACGCCCAACAGACAATCCGCATCCGAGGGCTCCAGCAGGCACGCCGCTGCGCCGTCGCCGAGGGTCGCATAGTCGGTCTTCGCTCGGTCGATGCCGCGCGCGGTCCAACTCATCGTCATCACAATGAGCACCTTGTGATAGTGCCCAGCGACGATGAGGGCATGAGCGCACTTGAGGGTGCTGACGAAACTGGAACAGGCCGTGTCCAGGGTCCAACACGCTGCGCTAGCCAGCCCCAGGCTCTTCTTCAAGAGGTTCGTATCCTTGGGGTATTCGAAGTCCGGCATGCCCGAGAAGCCGATCACCAAGTCGATCTTTTCCCGGGCGCACTGGGCATGTTCTATCGCGCCACGGGCGGCTTCCGTCGCCATCAACACGCTGGTTTCATCTTCGGACGCGTGGCGCCGCTCGGACAGAGCACTGGGCACCCGAAAGCGGTCGGCGGAAAAGGCGTCGTTACCGACTACGCGGCGTGGAAGATACGCACCCACGCCCGCAATCCGCGCGCCCCTCTTCGAAATGCTCTGCTTCACGATTCGTGTGCTCCCGGCGCTTCGCCCCTGGGGGGTCGTCATGTTAACAGAAACCACCGCGCCGCCGGCGGAGGACGAACGAGATGAGCAAGGACCACACCAGCGCCTACCTGCGCGAGCCCTACACGCCTTTGGCAGAGGAAATCTCGCCCGCAGAGCTTCATCGGTATCGTTTCGACCTGAGCAACGGGAATGCAAGCATCGAACAGCTGGACGATGTCGCGAGTGAGTTTCCCCGCATGAACGAAAGCCTATTGGGAGCCAAGAGCCGCTACAGTTACAACCCACGGATCGCCAACCAGCCGACCCTGCTCTTCGACGGCATGATCAAATACGATCTGGAGGCTGGGATGAGCCAGGTCCATGACTTCGGCGCCAACACCTTCGCGGATGAGATGGTGTTTGTGCCACGGCGCGGCGGCAGCGACGAAGACGACGGTCATTGGGTCGGATTCGTCCACGACGTCAGCCGGGATCGCTCCGAGCTGCAGGTCTTGTCCGCGAAAGACGTGACCGCGGCGCCCATCGCACAGATCGCACTGCCCCGGCGCATCCCCATCGGCTTTCATACCACTTGGGTTCCCGGCAACGTGATCTCGAACTAAGGGCCAAGAGCCATGAGACAAAGAGGGGAGACCATCGCGACTCGGACCGAGGCGCTGCGGATCGTCGAGTTCGACTTCGAGGCCAAGGTCGAGCGTGAGCTGAATCTCGAGCAGGCCAAGGCGGCCATGGACCGGGGCGGCTACGTGTGGATCGACGTGGACCTCAACGCGGCCGAAGATCCCGCGGCGACCCTCCTGGAGCTCGACCTGTTCAGCCACGAAATAGTGGAAGATGCGCTGACCCGAGAGCCCGCCACGCAACACGCCCGCTACGCCGACCACCTGCACATAGTCGTTTCGGGCTGCCGCTTGGTGGGGCGCAACTTCGACCTGGAGCGCGTAGACGCCGTGTTGGGCGAGCGCTATCTGGTGACGATTCACGACGGGCCAGCGGTTTTTCTTCAAGCCCTCGACAAGGACTACATCGAAGACTTCCGCCAATTCGCGGAGAGCCCGAGCTTCCTGGTGTATGAACTCTGGGACCACCTGATCGACAACTACCTTGCGGTGCAGAAGCGCTTCGAAGAAAGGGTCGAGGCGCTGCAGGCCGAGCTGATCGGAGATGTAGACGACAAGGTGTTCGGACGGATTTCGGAGTTGGGCGCCGACTTGCTTCACTTCCGAAAAGTCGTACTGCCCGCCCGAGCCGTGCTGACAGATCTCTCGACCCGCAAGTCCCGCTTCATCAGTGATGCCACCCAGCCCTATCTGGCCAACATGGTGGGCACCCTGGAACGCGTCCTGCAGGACCTATTGGTGGACCGGGACATTCTGAGCAACTCCCTGAATCTGTACATGTCCCTAGTTGGACATCGCACCAACGAGGTGATGAAGAAGCTCACGGTCGTCAGCGTGATCTTCCTGCCCCTGACCTTCCTGTGTGGCGTCTATGGCATGAACTTTCGACAGCTGCCGGAGCTCGAGTGGCGCTATGGATATCTGGGTTTCTGGGTCGTGGTGGTGCTCATCGTCGCCAGTATCGCGTTGATTTCCCGACGGGCGCGTTTGCTCTGAAGTGGGCATACTGCCCGGGTGCTTCAGGCCCTCACGCACCGGTCATCTCAGCTCAGCCTGGGCGGCGCTGTAGTGGCGACGTTGTGCCTCGGTGCGTGTTCGCGCAGCAAAGCAGATGCACCGCACCACGTGCCGCAACCCGCTATGACCGCTGGGGCTGCCAGCGGCGGCTCCGATCTGAGCGTCCAGCCGGAGCTGGCGCCTCAAGCACGGCTCACCGAGGCGCCCCAAGAGCCGGCCCTGGGAGTGACTGACCGTGGCGTGTTCGGTGATCTGGATGCCCGCGTGCAACTGCCCGCACCTCGCGCCGTGACTCGCTTGGTATTGGACAAGGGTCGCGGGCTGCTGACCGCCTACTCCGAAGAGCACCCACGCAAGGTGTACCCAATCGGCAAAGGCACGCAGCTGACCATCGCGGGCACCTCTGTTCGGGTTCGGCCCGGCGATCGCGCGGAGCTTGCTCGGGAAGCGGCGAGCGCAAAGTTGACCACCCTAGCGCCGGGTCAGGCACCACCACCGGGTGACGCCGATGGCGACGGCATTGCCGACCCCTTGGACTTGCGCATCGGCGCGGCCAAGGCGGCCTTGAACGGAGCCAGCTATAGCGATGCCTACTTCAGCATGCCCTTCCCCGGCGGCGATGCACCGCGCAATCGCGGCGCGTGTGTGGACGTGATCGTGCGAGCCAGCCGCAACGCAGGTCTCGATCTGCAAGCGGAAGTTCAGCGGGACATCGCGAATGCCAAGAAACTGTACGGCGTGACGCGAGCCGATGCGAGCATCGACCACCGGCGCGTGCGAGTCGTGATTCGCTACTTCGAGCGCCACTGGCCCGCTCGAAGCACGGCTCTGGATGACCCAGTGGATCCACTGCTGCCGGGCGATATTGTATTCCTGGATACTTTTCCGAACCGGCCCGGCCCAGATCACGTCGGCGTGGTTTCAGAAAGCCGGGGCAAGAGCGGTCACCCCCTGATCATCAACAACTGGACCACCGGCTACACCACCCGCGCCATGGACTTGCTCAGCTTCGTACCCGTCACCCACCGCTTCCGCTTCCCAAGCCGCAAACGCTAGCCACACGGGGAGCTGTGCTCCCGACAAACAGCGATTAGTTGCATCGATTCGCAGAATCCGATGCGTTTCGGGGTTGGGGCACCGAAACCTGAGGGTGGGGCCCCGATGAATTCACTTCAGCGGGGCGGGAGCTGTGCTCCCGACAAACAGCGATTAGTTGCATCGATTCGCAGAATCCGATGCGTTTCGGGGTTGGGGCACCGAAACCTGAGGGTGGGGCCCCGATGAATTCACTTCAGCGGGGCGGGAGCTGTGCTCCCGACAAACAGCGATTAGTTGCATCGATTCGCAGAATCCGATGCGTTTCGGGGTTGGGGCACCGAAACCTGAGGGTGGGGCCCCGATGAATTCACTTCAGCGGGGCGGGAGCTGTGCTCCCGACAAACAGCGATTAGTTGCATCGATTCGCAGAATCCGATGCGTTTCGGGGTTGGGGCACCGAAACCTGAGGGTGGGGCCCCGATGAATTCACTTCAGCGGGGCGGGAGCTGTGCTCCCGACAAACAGCGATTAGTTGCATCGATTCGCAGAATCCGATGCGTTTCGGGGTTGGGGCACCGAAACCTGAGGGTGGGGCCCCGATGAATTCACTTCAGCGGGGCGGGAGCTGTGCTCCCGACAAACAGCGATTAGTTGCATCGATTCGCAGAATCCGATGCGTTTCGGGGTTGGGGCACCGAAACCTGAGGGTGGGGCCCCGATGAATTCACTTCAGCGGGGCGGGAGCTGTGCTCCCGACAAACAGCGATTAGTTGCATCGATTCGCAGAATCCGATGCGTTTCGGGGTTGGGGCACCGAAACCTGAGGGTGGGGCCCCGATGAATTCACTTCAGCGGGGCGGGAGCTGTGCTCCCGACAAACAGCGATTAGTTGCATCGATTCGCAGAATCCGATGCGTTTCGGGGTTGGGGCACCGAAACCTGAGGGTGGGGCCCCGATGAATTCACTTCAGCGGGGCGGGAGCTGTGCTCCCGACAAACAGCGATTAGTTGCATCGATTCGCAGAATCCGATGCGTTTCGGGGTTGGGGCACCGAAACCTGAGGGTGGGGCCCCGATGAATTCACTTCAGCGGGGCGGGAGCTGTGCTCCCGACAAACAGCGATTAGTTGCATCGATTCGCAGAATCCGATGCAACTAATGCCAGACTCCGGCGCTGACGCCCCAGGCGAAGTAGGCGCGGGCGGTGTCGAGAGCGGCGCCGAAACGCCAGCGGGTGTCGTGGCTGGCCAAGCCGAAGGCGTTCCACTCGAATAGCCCCGCATCGAAACCAAAGGTGCCGTGGGGCCGTGCATCGCCGCCTCGAAAGCGACTCGGCTCCACGTAGAGACCACTGCGCACTTTGAGCCAGTTCGCGATGGGCTCACCTTCGACCCCCACTCGAGGCGAGTAGGTCACGCGCTCTCCACTGCGATCCACGGTCTGCTGCAAGAACGATTCGATGCCCACCGACGACTGCACGCGCCCGTCGATGTGCAGGGCGAAGGACAGCAACACGTAGCGACGGGACAGCGCATTGTAGCGCTGGGTGATTCGTGCGTAGAGCCGCGCCTCGGCTTCCGCCATGGCCTTTTCGTCAGCCCGGGCCTCGTCATTCAAGTCCGCCTGAACCGCGGCCGCCATGTCAGGACCAATGCGCTTGGCTTCGGCCAGGCGCTGGCGACGCTGGCGCTGACGAGCCCGCTTCCAACGCTCCAACGCTTTGAGCCGCTCGACGGGATCGATCCAAGCCGGGTTGAGAGGCCGGTCGCCGAGCTGCACCGCCGCGCCCACGTCTGCGCTCCAGGGTCGTTTCACGCTACGCGGAAAGAAGAAAGCGTCCGATGAATCTGGATCGCCGAACACGACGTCACCGCGAATGGCGCGACCTCGGGAGTCGACCTCAGTGAGCACCGGCGCCCGCAATGCAAAACCCGCTCGATACGCCTTGTCGTTGGGGCGCCACAGCATGCCGCCCTCCAGGTTCACTCCTCGGGAGCTGAAGATGTTGCCCGAGCGCGTGAAGATTTCGTCTCGGGTCGTCACGTCAAAGCTCGTGACATGTAGGCCCATTCCCGCCACGATCTGGCCCTGATTGACGCTTCGGGCCAGGTAGGTGCGCAGCACGCTGATCTGCGCGCGGACGAGTTCCTCTTCTCCTTGGACCTCGGGATTCTGTCGCCGCACCAGACCATAGCGCTGCACTTCGAGCCCCAGCCCTCCGCCCCATGCGCCAACTTGGATGTTGCCAATGGGCGCGAGCAACAAGAACTCGCTTTGATCGCTGCGCCGCAGGTCCGTTGGACCGCGCCCAGTATTGAAGAAGTCCGAATCGGAGAAAGTCGACGGAAAGGTCAGTGTGACGCCGAAGTCGTAGTCCACGTGGTTCTTGCTGTGCGCCGAGCGCACCGCCGGCGCCGCAGGGTTTTGCAGGTTGCCGTCGGTGCCTTCCGCAATGGCCACGTAGGCGCCCCCGAGCCCAAGGGCGCGTGTACCGAGTACCGGCGGCCCAGCGGCCAAGTCGATGGCGTAGGCACTGGTTCGGATGCGGGAACCATTGTCGCCCAAAGGGCCCGCGGCCCAAGCGACGCGCGCAACGAACAGGGAAGCGACTCCCACCAGGCAAGCTGCCATCCGCGCTACCATGAGAACGCCCGCCCCACGGCGATGCCCGCGTAGGGCACCGTAGTGATCCACATGTTCGGCTCGTCGGCGGGTCCGCAACGCTTACAACGCGCGTCCGCAACATTCATGATCGCGCCTGCTCCGAAGCCCGCGCGCACCGTGAGCCCACCATCCGAACGGGACTCCAAGAACAGCCCGAGAGAACTCCAAAACGCAGGTCGCCATGAATAGGTTGGTGGGCAGCGCTCGCTCTTGCACTCGATGTCGTCCGCGTAGTCACCCACGCCGACCGAGCCCTCAGCGCCCGTGGCGAAGGTGCGGGTCAACAGCAGGCGCACCCGAAGCAGCGCGGCCAGCTGCAGGGAGCGCGTGGACTCTGCAACCCCAAAACCGATCCCCGTGGAAAGCTCTTCCGAAGTACTGACGTCTGCAGCGACGCCCAGCAATCCCAAAGGACCACCGAGGGCGGCGTGCCCTTCCACCGCCAGAGGCAGTGCTTTCCAGGGGGACGGGCGGGAGAAACGCGCGGGCACGGCGTCCAGGTCGATCTCCGGGGGCAGCGCAGAAACCGGCGCGGGGCCCGCCGACGGCTCCGAGCCTATCGAGCCTGGCGCCGCTCGCGCCCCAGTGCCGACAAAGGTCGCCAGCAGTAATCCCAGAAGCCCACGGCGCATGCGTCAGCCCCGACTCGCGCGCGCCGTCCACATTTGAGCTTCGGCGAGTCGGCTCAGGAGGTGGTCGCGAAATGCAGCGACCTTGCGGGGAACGAAACGCGCGGAGGGTGTCACGACGTAGAACCCCCCGCCGCGCTGTTCCCAAGCGGGCAGGACTCGCACCAGACTCCCGGCCTCGAGGTCCTCCCTAGACATGAACCAGGGCAGCAGCGCCACTCCCGCACCAGCCATGGCTGCCCTTTTTATGAACATCATGTCGTCGCCCGCAACTCTTCCGGTCACATCCACCCGCGCGTTGCCGCGCTTCGAGCTCAGTTCCCAGCGCTGCTTTCCGTCACTGCTGCGGAACAACACGCATTCGTGCCGGGTCAAGTCCTGAGGCGAACGCAAAGACTTGGCTCGCTCCACGTAGCTCGGCGCGGCGACCAGCCACGAGCCCAGCTCGCCCACCTTGCGGGCGATCAAGGACGAGTCCGCGAGCCGCCCGAAGCGAAACGCCAGATCGAAACCCTCGCGCACAAGATCGACCGTGCGGTTCGTCAGCACGACTTCCACGCGCACGTTCGGATGCAGCTCGGTGAACTCCGCGACCAAATCCGCCAAATGGGTTACACCGAAGTCCGCCGGGGCCGTGACCCGCAGCGCACCGGACACCTCGAGAACCAGCTCGCCGATCTCCCGCTCCGCGTCTCGTACGGCGCTGAGCGCTGGCGCCACGCTGGCGTGGTAGCGCTTCCCGGCCTCGGTTAGCCGCAGAGAGCGGGTAGTTCGTTCGAGCAGTTTGACTCCGAGCTCTCGCTCCAGCCGCGATACCGCGCGGCTAACCGAGGATTTCGGCTGCAACAGGTTCCGCGCGGCTTTGGAGAAGCTACCAGCGTCCACCACGCTGACGAACACTGCCGCATCATCGAGCTGCACCGTTCCCATGGGGGGACAATACACCAAGAAGTTGCGTATTCGTGCAGGGGCTCAGTGCAGCGTCGCCGTGAACAGCAAAGCTGGCGCAAGGGACGTGTATGTGATGTCCGCAGTGCTCGTGCCAATTCGCTCCTCGAGCTTGGTCGACGCATAAATCACCCTGCCAAGTATGCCGATGCCCCACTGCTCACCGACCCACCATTCGTAACCGACGCCCGCAGCAAGCCCCAGGCCATCTGGGCGCTCATCGTCAGAGTCCGTTTCGTCGGAGCTCAGTTGCGCGTAGCCAACCATGGCTTGGAAATGCAGTCCCTTTTTTGGATCGGGATACACGTCCACGAACAAGCCGAGCATCGATAGGTCGACGCTGTTGGCATCGGTGTCGCGCTCCTGACCGTCGAGTTCAAACTTTGGATTGAAGATAGTGAGCCCCATGGTTCCCCCACCGATGACGAATCCCGGGGCCGGCGTACCACCGATCATGAACTCACCCGTCAACCCACTGCCCGTGATGTCGAGCTCTTGAGAATTCGGGCGATCAATTTCACCCTTGGTACTCATGTATCCAAAGCCGATGCCCAGCCGCAGATAGAGACCGTCGTGGTTGTGCACCGTGGGGTTCGGGGGCGGCGGCGGCGGCGGACCGTAGCCCTGGGGCGGCGGACCGTAGCCGGGAGCGTACCCCTGAGGCGGCGGACCATAGCCTTGAGGAGGAGGCCCTTGGGGCGGAGGCGCGTAGCCCTGAGGCGGAGGCGCGTAGCCAGGTGGCGGCGCCTGCGCCGGTGAGGGTTGGGCTCCCGGGGGCGGGGTCGTTGGCGGGGGCGGCTGATCCGGCCCAGCTGGTGGCGGCGCACCCGGCCCAGCTGGTGGCGGCACACCCGGCGCAGTGGGCGGTGGCGCGTCCCCGGGAGGCGGCGGCGGTGGGTCGGCGGGTGGCGGTGGAGCGCCTTGCGCCAAAACTGCAGCGCTCCACGTAGACCCTGCAAGCAACACCAAGATAGCGAAGTTCTTCACGCTCAATCCCCTACATTCGAGAAAACCTCCCGCCTGCATAGCACAGTAATCTCGGGATTTGGGGCGTATTGTTCCGATATTAGCAACAATAAATTGCCCGTAGAATATATTGTGTCACATGAGAAACAATTCATATTGGCGGGGAAGGAGACGAATATGAACAAGATCACCGCAATCGCTCCCACCGCCGCCCGGATTCTGTTGGGCCTCGTGTTTTTCGTGTTCGGGCTCAACGGGTTCCTGGGTTTTCTGCCCCAACCCGAAGTGCCTCCCGCGGCCGGTGCGCTGATGGGTGCTTTCGCGGCTAGCGGCTACATGTTCCCGTTGATCAAGGGCACCGAGGTCATTGCTGGCGCGCTGCTGCTGAGCGGACGCGCTGTCCCGCTAGCCGTGGTGCTGCTCGCCCCCATCATTGTCAACATCGCTCTGTTCCACGTGGTGCTCGCGCCCGGCGGCTGGGGCATGACCGGCTTCTTGATCGCGAGCAGCGGCTACCTCGCCTGGACCCACCGCGCCGCTTACCGCGCCCTCTTCGCCTCCGCGCCCCGCGCCGAGAGCGACAGCGCCAATCGCACTGCCGACGCAACAGCCTGAGAGCCCAAACGGCCACCCCATCCCACCGCGCAGGCCGCGACTATCCCGTCCCCACGGGCGCCCCGTGCGCCCCACGGGCAGCCCGCGAGTCGGAGCTGCCCGTCTTACTCTGCCACGGCCATCGTCACCGTCGCGCCTACTCGGCCCCAGTCGAGAGTAGTGGCCCACCCTGCCGCAGTGATGCGACCCCAATCCAAACGAGCGTCACTCCCGAAAGAACACGCCCCCACAAACGCGCCGCGGGGGGCACAGTCGAACGACCGTGCCCCCCGCGGCGACTTTCTTACTTGCTCAGTTGATCGCCGACGTGGCCGGCGTCGCTGCTCCGAGCAACTCGAACACATATGTGTCCGCCCACGCAGTGGACGGCCACACCGAGTCGTACCCGGTCCCGGCGGCGTCTAGGATGCCACCGGTTGCGTGCACGATGTTCGGGCTGCCAATGGAGGCCCGGGTGATGCTGAACTCAACGTAGGTGCTGGTTCCGCCGGTGTACCCAACCGTCACTGGCACAGTTGCGTCGTCCTCCCACATCGTGGTCGTGGAGTTCCACTTGCGGACCTTGGCCGTCGCGCTCGTGTTGACCCAAACCAAGTGATAGAGAGCAGGCTTCGCGAGAGCTCCACCCACGCCGGCGTCATCCGCCGTAGTGGTCCCGGAGACTCCGTCACCGAAGTACGCGCTCACCGTCTGGCCACTTCCGAAGGAGAAACCGTTGTAACCGAAGTACAGGTTGGTCGCATCCCATGAGAAGTAGGCCGTATCGCCGCCGCTCGTACTCAGTGCGTCATTGGTCCCACTGAAATCGTTGGCACCGTCGATGTTGATGGTGTGTGTGTACGGGTTGAAGGAGTAGGTCTGTTGGCTGGTGTTCCAGACCATATTGTTCTTGCAAGCAATTGCCGACACCGTCGTCGTAACGTTGAACGTCCCCAGCGGGGTTGCGCTCCCGTCGGTCTTGCTGGTGCAGGTCCAACTCGTTCCGGGGGTTTGGCCATCCAGGTAGCCCTTCAGTCCCGCGCAGCTCGAGGGCTGCGGTGGGATGCTGACTGCGCCGGTTGCGGTGCAAACGGTGTAGTCCAATGCGACACCTCCCAAGAACTCCGTGGGAGCTGGATTGACAGTGACGCTCACTGCTTGGGGCGAGGTGTAGGTGCCCGTGGGACTAGGCGACCAGTCGAGATCGCCAACCTCCAGATTGTAGGTCTGGCTCGAAACCGCCGAGGCCGGCAAGCCGCTATTGCTGCAAGCAATGGCCTTGAGGGTCACGGACTGGATCACGTAGTAGCCACCGGGTGCGACCTGCGTGGAACCGAAGCCGCAAGAGCCCGCGTTACACGTTGGGTCTCCACCGTCCTGCCTAACACAGAAGAAGTTCGTGTAGGTGGGAACAACGTTGTCGGACGGCGCGTTGTTGAACGTGACCAACGGGTTGTCGTTGTACGTTCCCGAGCCCGGCGAGAACGTCGGAGTCTCGATGAAGTACGAGTACGTAAACGTCGACACATCCGATGGCGTCATCTGCGGCGAGCAGGCGATCACCTTGATGGTCGTCTTGGACGGGTCGATCATCGTGTACGACGTACCCAGCGTCCCATTGCCACCTCCCAAGCAGTCCGGCGTGCTGCCATCGTTGGTGTAGTAGAACTGTACCGGGCTGGCCTTCGTCGTCGCCGACTCCCAAGCGATGCTGGAGCCAATTGGCACCGAGCCCGGCGGAGGCGACAGGGTCGTCAGCGTCGGGGCCGCGACCTTCAAAGTGTAGGTGATGCTGGCGGTGCTGGAGATCGACTTCACCGGCGGGTTTGCGATGTCGCAAGCCCGGGCATTGACGGTCACGTTGGTCGCCTTGACCAGCTCAACCACCGTCTTGCTGTTGCCCGAAGTCACGTTGGTGGTGCACTTGGTCGCGCCTGTGCCGCCACAGGTGGCCGTCGGCGTTGGAGTCGAACCGTCCGTCGTGTAGCAAATCCGAGCAGTGCGCGTCGGGTCGTTGTTGGTGAAGGTGACGTCGACCCAATCGCTCTGGGCTGCCGCGGCCGGGGTGATGCTCGGCTGCGCCATCACAGAGGCGGACTGGTAGGTCGCGCTACCCGAGGCCGGCAGCATATTGCCGCTGTTCAGACAGCCGATGGCATTGATCGTCGTGTTCGCCGTCACGGTGACATTGGCCACGCTGTTGCCCGGGTCCTTGGTCAGGCCTGCGGCCGTGCAAGTGCAATCCGGCGTCGAGCCATCCGTCGAGTAGCAGATGAAGTCGTACTTCGTCCCGCTGCCGTTCTGAGTGATGTCGACGGACCAACTGCTCCGCGTCCGAACCTGGCCGGGGCGCCAGTTTTTTCTGGGACCGCTGATGACGATCATGGTCCCTGAAGTTCGTCTGAATATTCACTCTCCGTCGCCGCCCTCGGCGTCTCCCCCGGCGCAGGTTGCGGCTTGGGAGCTGGCGGCGTCTTGTCGGACTGGGGTTTGGTTTCGGACTCAGGCTTGGTCTCGGTTTCTGGTTGTCTCACCCTCTGGAGGCTTTTCGACCTCTGGCGCCGCGGGCGGAGCGTCAGTACCCGGTTTCGGCACGCTCGGAGTTTCCGGACCCTTTGGCGTCGTGTCGGGGCCGGGCGGCGGCGCCTCGAGCGGCGGCTCGACGGGCTGTGGGGGCTGAGGCGCCGGCGTTGGCGCGGGCGCGGTTTTGCGCGCGGGGGCGGGGCCGGGTGCGAGCGCGGGACCAGGGCCGGGCGTCGCACTGGGCATTCAGCAAGTCTGCAACGGCCAAATCTGGCTTGTTCTGTGCCGAATGCAGATTGAACACCCGTCAATGTCGATGTTCCTCAGCGCAGAGGTCGATGACGTCCGCCACACGACGAACGAGTGTGTTTCACTGAGTTAGCCGCAGTCCGGATCCCCGGAAGCGCAGGGCAGCACCACGAGGGTGTACGCCCCAGATTGTTCGCCGCTGGAGCTGGTAAAGGTATCGATGACGATGTGATGAGTGCCCGCGGGGAAAGTTCCTTGGATCAGTCGATCGTTGCGCGCAGCGCAGCTGGCGCCGTCCACTCCGCCGCTCAACAGGTGCACGTCGACGTCGACCCCGCTGCGGTCGACCGCGATGATGCGCAAGGGCGTCGGCGCGGGCAGGGTCAGAGCGTAGAAGACTTCGGGACCCGATTCGTCCTGGGTCGCGCTGCAACCTGAATAGCTGGCAATGTTGCGCTCCCCGGACGTTGACGTGTCCCCGGAGTGGGAAAAGGGCAACACGTCTACGACGATTGGATCCGACGCAGTGCCCACACCGCCGAAGGAGGCGCCCGGCAACTCCGTCGCAGCTTGGCCGAGCACCACCCCGGAATGCAGGTGCTGCAAGATCTCGGCGCTGAGCAGATTGCGCGTGTTGTAGTTGTAACCGAGCCCTTCGGTTGTAAACACGCAAGGCTGAGGCCCGGCTCCGGGATTGAAAGTGTTGCCGTGAATCCCGTCCGAGGTCATGCCCTGCTGAGGTAGGTTCTTTGCGGCGTAGTACAGGCTCAGGTAGGGCAACTGCCGTGCCTCGGCCATGGCGCGCGTAACGGCGTCGTAGCTGGGAACCCACTGTCCGGCTGCCGTGGAGTCCGTCCGAGGGTTGAGTCCAGTGACGATGGGAATGATGCCGCCGGCTTCGAGCTGGTCGAGGATCTTGGAAAGGTTTTCGGCGAAGGGAAACAGTGCGCTGGCGAAGGTGACCCCCTGCCCCATGTCGTTCGTACCGTAGTTCACGAAAGCAAAGCGCGGGTTGAGGGCTTGGATCTCGTCGTCCAAGGGCGAAGGGCTGCCACCGATGGCCCAGCTCGCGCTCATACCTACCTTGGCCGCCAGGGTTGCTCGGTCGTAGGGCGTACTGCCCGCAGCGTCTCCAGCGCGGAAGAAGTCGATGCTTGGCATCAACGCAGTACGGCCACCGAGTTCCAAGCTGTAGCTGGGCTGAGCGGCGCCCGCGAAGCAGTACAAGAAGTTCTTGTTCACCGTGCCGGAGGCACCGACCTTGATGAACACGTCATCCTTGCGCGCAGGGTCGAGAGCCCCAATGGCCTTTGCACGCGCCAGCACGCTGGGCGTTATTGGTGCCCGCTCCTTGGCCGCGTAGCGTGTGAAACCGTCGGGCGGCCCAGCTTCCGGGGCGTCTGGCTCTGCATCCTTGGTGGGGAAGCCTCCATCCGTGACGCTGGCGTCAAATCCCGACCCGCCACTACCCCCAGCGTCCCTGACACCTGGACTCTCCTCGGGGTCCGACCCGCAGGCGACGCAAAGCGTGATCGCGAAGAGGGGGAAGGCGCGATGTAGCCGCGCCCCGAAGCTTGTGCGGCAAGCGAGGGGGTCAGTTGCCACCGGCAAGCTCAGCGCAACCCCACATCTCCACTGTCAATCGCCAGTCCCAATTGGAGGCAATGTGCTTGCCCTTCTTCCGCACCGTCCACTTCACGCCACTGGCTACGTCCAAATACTGGTTGGCGTCCAAGGTCTGTTGCGCGTTGAATACGCGATCATCACCGTTCGTGGCCAGGGCCATGTTCACGATGCTGGCGGCGGTACCCGCAGACGAAAGCCAAGCATTTTCTTGCTGCTCGCCCACTTTTTGCAGTGCGTTGCCTACGGCCTGAATCAGCTCGGAGTAGGCAGAACCGTTGTCTTGCTCGATACAGTCGTAGGTGATGACGAGGTTGCCTTCGGGATCCCGGAGCTTGTCCGTGCCCCAGAAGGTCCCCTCTTTCACGGTGAAGTTGTGGCTCTGTCCGTTGTCTAGCTCCGGAGTGACGGGGGTGATGCGAACTTCGTCCTTGCTGGGCGCCTCGGCGTTGATGATGCAATAGACCTTGTCGTTTCGGATGTCGTCCACCTCTTCGATCACTTCGATCCGTGCAACGCGGGCGCGCAACATCGGCTTGCCGCATGCAACAGTCGAGCCCGGAGTGGCCGCCGCCGAGTAGATGGGCGGTTTCTGGTCAGGCAATCCGAGATCCAAATGCTGCGCGAGGCGTTGGGCCAGACCAACATGGGTCCGCACCAGGGGCGCACCAACATCCACGAGCTCCGCTGGCACGGCTGCCCCGCCCTGCCCGGCCCACGCCCGCAGCACAGAGCGTGCCGCGGGGTCCTTGTCCAACAGTGCTGCGATACGCGCGTGAACCCCTTCGTCGGACAGGGGTTCGAGGGTGACGCTCCAGTCAATCTTCGTGCTCAACACCGCAGGAGGTACGGTCGCGCCGGCGCAGCTGGGTGCTTCACAGGTGCAACTGCAATCCTGGCTGCAAGTGTTGCAATCCTCGGACGGCGAACAGATGCCGTCGTTGCAGACGACGGGGCTGCCCGCAGAACCGCCGCTGCCGGCCGAGCCGCCCTGCCCCCCCGACAGACCCGAGCCACCGCTACCGCCTGCACCGGAACCACCACTGCCGCTCGGCCCGGTGGCTTCTCCTCCCGACGCGCATCCGAGGCACAGACCCAGAAGCGTCACAGTCATCCAACCACGCATGACGCACACTGTACGCCCGCCCCGGCTGGCACGCCAGAACGCAGGCTACTGGCAGCCCAGAGTAGTTCCGTTGGGAGTGGGAAAATACGTTCCGCTCAAGATACACATTTCATTCGTCTCCGCGGACTCCCCAAAAGTCAGTGGCATGGCGGTCGTGTTCTTGTAGTCACAGACGTAGGTGATCTTCGTCCCCTTGCTCAGGGCTAGGGGCGGGGAAAACACCGTCGGTTCCGGGTCATCCCACGCCGTTCCGGCGTAGACTATTTGGCCCGAGTCGGTCTTGGCTTCGAACTTCGTCGAAAAGGAGTGCATGTGGCTGACGATGTCGATGAGCTTGATGTCATTGGGCAGGGTGCAAGTGTCCTTCGCGAAGCCAGTCTGAAAGGGCTCGACGTAGATGTTAGGATTCAGAAAGAACAGCGAGCCCGCTCGATGCGTTAGAGTCCCGGCTGAAGCCACCTTGAATTTCACGGTGATGACTGCCTCGATGGGCTTCTGACTCGTGTTGAAGTAATGCGCCGCCACGCGCAGCCCCACCCCATCGTTGACGAAGCGTCCGACTCCGTCCGGATACGTGGTCAGGTGTTGAGGTGTCTGCGCCGTATGCAGCGGCTTCTTGAACTCGAGGCCACTGCAATCAGCAAGTGGCGAAGCCCCCTTGCCGCCGTTGTAGAAGACGAACATGTGATGCGAGCCCGGCGTCATGAACGACTCGCTTTCGAGCACCTCCACGTCTTGACCAAACGGGTTCGCGAAGTTTTGACAGAAATAGGCCTCTTCGCCGGGCGCCACGGTACGCGGCGTCGTCTTGATGGTCACCGTCTGCACGCCGGTGATACCTCCCGTCCCACCGCTGCTCGAGCCCGCTGAGCCACCGGAGCCACTGGCTCCCGAGGAGCCACCGACACCCGCGCATTGGTCGGCACAACTGCTCGTGTCTCCACCCTTGCACGTGCAGGTCTCGAAGCAGGTCGAGCAACTGCCACACTGGGGAGCTGAGCTACAGCCCGGCTCCAAGCTCTGTTTCTCGGCGGAGCTTTCGCCGCCGCAAGCCAGCGAAACTACAGATAGAAAACCCAGTGCCGAGAGACGCAGCTTCATCGCCGGCTAGGCTAGCATGGCGCGAGCAACACGCACCTCAACTCACCCCGAATTGCTGGCCTTCCTGGAGGCTGCCTACGCTTTCGGGAATCAGGTTCACCCCGAAGACCGGCTTGCCACCTGGCGCGTGGTGCTGGGCGAGGGTCGCAAGCGGCTGCGTGGAGGGGCGGGTTCCGGTGCCTGGGTCGACGTTGATCACCGCGCAGCGCGTGCAGAGCTTGGCGGCTCGGAGGCGAACCAAAGCGCTCTGCAAGTGGCTCCAAGTCTCCTCTTGGTAGGCCGCCGCACCGCGCACGACGACACTAGGCCGAAAGCGCTGCATGGTTACGGGCTCCTCGAGCGCTGCGTTCAGATCCGCCAGAGAGGCCTCGTTGGCTAGCAAGATTGGGAAGCCGTCGGCGAAGCTGACGATATCGCCGGGCTCGCCGTAATCCTGATCTACGTTACGTTGTACGTCGTCTGGCATGAATACCAACTTGACCTCTCGCGCCAGCATCTCGCTCAGCAGCTGGCTGCCCGGCACATGCTCGATGGCTTCACAATCTGATTGCCACACCGTCACTTCGATTCGCTTGCCGCCGTGGAGCTCCCTGGGAATCCTCAAAGACCCAGCAACCGTGTCGAGTAGGACGGATTCGCCGTCGAACACCGTCCGCACGGTTTGGAGCTTGGGCTCTTCCCTCTGCGTGAAGAAGCGCCCCTCGGCGTCGACCAGCATGTAGCGGCGATCTCCCGCGAGGCCACGAGGCGTCAAAAGCGCGTGGGTGACTCGCACACCAGCACATGCCTTGACCGGGTACAGCCAGAGCTCTGCAATCTCGATCATGGGGCCTTTCTGCGCCGCAACACCAACAGAGCGCCCCCCATGACGATCGTCCCACCCACTAAGCTGAGCAGCAGCAATTCGATTGGCACCACGACGGGCACGTCTTCGGTGATGACCACCGGTTCCGGCACGACCTCCGAGCTGTCTTTCGCTGCCGCGAAGAAGACATCATCCACTCCGGGCCGTGGCGAAGTCGTGTCCTCGATCATGGTGAGCCACGGTTTGTCGCCCAAGGCAGTGACCAAGGCCGGATCCTCCACAACGCGCACCGCATCTTGGATCGGCCGCGCGAACTTGGTTTGACCTGGGAAACCGGAAGGCGCCGCGAGAGAGCCCGACATCCGCGCTGACGCCAGCAAGTAGGTGCGCAATATGCGAGGCCCAACGGCGGCCTTGCCGACGCGCTGACTCGCTGGCTCCCGGTAGGGGAAGAACGGGCGCTCGGCCTTGAAGGTCATGCGCACGGCCTTGCTGGCAAGGCGTGGCTTCGGCTTCTCCCCTTGCGCAAGCTTGAACGCGGTGAGCTTCCACTTCTTCTGCACGTAAGGCTCGAGCCATTTCTCGAGATCCACGCTCTTGTCGTAGCCGTGCTGCTTCAGCCATGTCGCGAGAGCTTCAGCCGAGTCTGCGGCGAGCACCGCGGCGTCTAAGCCTGCGACGCGCTGTTCATCCAACACGCGAACGCCGCTAGCGATGGCCGTCGCCTTGTCCTGAGCGCCCAGCATCATGCAACCGAACTGCAGCTTGCGCTCTTTGACGTACTTCACTTCCGGCGCGACACGTCGTTCCAAACGTTGAAACAGATCGTCGCTGACCTCGCCGAGCTTGGGCTGAGTGGGGGTCGGCACCAAGAAGCCGAAGTCTTTGGCGGGCGTCTTGAACTCCGCACGCCGAATGAAGTGCTGAGTCTTGGACCTCTCATCCCAAACGATGAGGGCCTCTTCGTTGGCGATGCTCACGAAGTCCCCACGCCGCGGCGCTGGCGCACAAGCGTCTGCTTGCAGCGAAGGCGCCAACATGGCCGCGCAAACAAGCAGCGATAGCAAGAGCCGCTTCACCTTCGACGCTCCCGCTTCCGCTTGGGCATCAGGCGTGATGCCTCCGCTGCGCTGGCGGCGCAGCGAAAACCGTAGTGATGGTAGGGCTTGTTGTCCGGTGCGTGAGCACGCCTAGTGATCGTCGTCGCGAGTTCCGGACCCCAGTACCAGGAGCCGCCTCGAACGGTCCGCTCGAACCGGCCTTTGCAGGGAGCCTTGCCGTCGCAGGGGCCTTTGGGGTTGTCGCCGCTGCAGGCCTTGCCGCAGCGGCCGTAACTGCTCGAATACCAATCCGCGACCCACTCCCAGGCGTTGCCGGACATGTCGTATAGGCCGTACGGGTTCGGGGAACGCGACCCAACTACAAAGGTGCGACCGGTAGCGCGGCTCGTTCCGGTCTTCTGCACACCGCAACTGCGTCCACGGCGATCTTTGATCACCGCATGCTTACAGGTGGCCTTCTCGTTTCCCCAGGGATAGCGCCGACCATCTGTGCCTCGTGCAGCCTTTTCCCATTCGGCCTCCGTGGGCAGGTGTTTCCCACTCTCCCGACAGTAAGCGTCGGCGTGATGCCAGCTGACACCGACCTTGGGTTGCCGCGGGCGGGAAAAATCCTCGTAGATAGTGCGGGCTTTTTCGCAGCCCCCGCGGGAGACGCAAGCCTCGTAAGCCGCAACGGTCACTTCCGTCGCGTCCATGTAGAAGGTGTCCATCCAGATGCTCGCCTGGGGGCGCGAGTATTTGGGTCCTCGCTTCGTGCCACGCAGGAAAGTGCCGCCGGGGATGCAACGCATGCCCTTGGGCGGCTTTCTGCACGCCGCTGCAACGCGCCGAGTCTTCTCCGCGGGGGAACTCGCCGTCGCCTGGCCGTCCTGCTCATCTGCAGACGCAGTGCTCGCCACCGCGAGCGCGCAGATTGCAGCGGACAGCCGTCGCATCGACGGAGAGTACTGCAGCGCCGGGCGAGGATCCAAGTTGGCGCACTTTCTAGTACCCTGCCCAGCAATGCGCACTTGGATCGCGTCTACGGTATTGACTGTCTTATCGGCATGCGCCTCCTCGGGCCCGAGCCCTCAGGGCCCGGTGAGTCGACAGCCCGAACCCCAAAGCGCGCCCGAAGTCACGCCTCCCGCTGCTAGCGCGGCGCCAGTGCCGACACAGACCCCGGCAGCCGCAAGCAGCACGCAGAAGACGTTTGGGCCCGAGGTCGCCGCGAAGCTGTCGAAGATCCGCTTCGACCCCGCGCCTCCGGCGACGACGCGGGGTCGCCACTACTTCACGTCCAACGAGCACTCGCCCGAACTGTTTCGCAAACCCGTCAATGGCCTCGGAGGGATCGTGACCGGTGTTGGTGCCGAGCAAATGTACTTGCTGGGAGCATGGGCCCGGGCGGAGGTGCTGGTCCTGACCGACTTCGACGATTGGATCGTGGATCTGCACGAGGTGTACGGCACGCTGTTTTTGGCCCACGACAACATCGACGCCTTCTTGGGAGCTTGGGGATACCGCGGGCAGAAGGACGTCGAGCGTGCCCTCAAGGAGCGCTTCCCGGCGCATGAGAACCGATGGCGCAAGTGGCGAGCTTTTGGTCAAGCCCGAGCAGAAGTGAAGAAGCGGCTCACGACGCTGCGAACCCAATTTAGGAAGGCGGGGATTGCGTCGTTTTTGACGGATGAAAGCGAGTACGACTGGTTGCGCAAGCTGTGGCGAGAGAAGCGAGTGCGCGCCGTCCGCGGTGACTTGACGCAAAATCGAGCGCTGGCCGACTTGGCGGCATTCGCCAAGCAAGCCAGGTTGCCCGTCCGCGTGGTGTACCTCTCCAACGCGGAGGACTACTTCAGCTTCAGCACCAGGCACTACCGCGCCAACATTCTTGCCCAGCCCTTCGACGCCAAAAGCGTGATCTTGCGTACGCGTCCCTACAAGGGAAGCGAATACGAATACGTGGTGCAACCCGCGTTGTCGTTTCAAGCATGGCTCAAGGAAGGCAAAGTGGCCAGCATGTGCGAACTGGTTCGATATGCTGAACCCACCGCGAAGGGGTCGGACTTGTTCATGCTCTCGGCCAAGCCCGGCGCAACGCGCGCACGGAAGTACTTGTGCGACTGAGTCGCGCCCCCGGCGCGCGAACGCGCGGCCCAATACGAGAGTAGTGGCCCAGGTCCGGCACAACTCTCGACCCCCAAACAATATGGCGCTCAACAAAAGTTAACAATCGGCTAGCGCTACTCGGCGGGCATTTTTGCGGCAGCTCCGCACAGCTCTTTCGTGACTACGAAGACAGCTATCGCACTCATCGCCACCCCATTCACCCACGTGTTGATGCGCACGACCATGATCAGCGTGACTACAAAGACAGCTATCGCACGCATCGCCACCACTATCTTTTCCGCCAACGCGCAGGCTCAGCAAAGCGACGAAGCAGGCGAGCCCTGGTTCGATGCCTGCACGGCTCACTCAGGTCCCAAGGATCGCCCGCAGATGGCCTATGTGGCCCTGGCCATCGGTGGCGGGCGCTGGTACGGGCCGCGTCCTAGTTCCGAGTGAAGATGCGGGCGGCGTTGTCATGCAAGAACAGGCGCTGCGCTTGCTCAGACAAGCCGAGTTCCTCGACCTGCGCCAGGCAATCCGCCGGGAAGATCATCGGATAGTTGCTTCCGAATAGGACCTTCTTCGCACCATGCCCGCGCATAAACTCCACCAGCGCGGGCGGGTAGCGCTTGGGCTTGTACGCGCTGGTGTCGATGAACACGTTTTCATACTTCGTGGCCATGGCGATCATTTCGTCGGTCCAGGGATAGCCGATGTGACCGCCGACAATCACCAATTCAGGAAACTCGCAGGCCACCTCATCCAAGTACGGGATCGGACGACCGGGTTCGCTCGGCAACAGCGGGCCCGCGTGGCCGACCTGGAGGCAGAACGGGATCTGGAGTTCGATACACTCGGCATAGAGAGGATAGTAGCGACGATCGTTGGGCGGCAGCCCCCAGAACCAGGGCAAGATGCGCAACGCGTGCAGGCCCAATTGCTTGACCGCCCGACGCAGTTCGCGCACGGCGTCCATGGGCTTGCGTAGGTCGACGCTCGCCGCTCCTAGAAAGCGATCCGGGAAGTCACGCACCAGAGCGGCAACTTGGTCGTTGCTGATGGGCGTGCCGTCGGGTCCGTACCATGCGCAGGTGAGCGCCTTGTTGACGCCCGCAGCGTCCAAGGCACTCAGCGTCACCTCCGGCGGAATGCTGTCGGGGATTTCCGTGATGCCCATCCAGCGCCGCAAACTCGCAAACATGGGTTGGGCGATAAACTCCGGAGTTGGGTGCTGAATCCAGGCGTCGAAAATGGGCGACATGGGCGCGGGCAGCTTAGCAACTTTGCTGGCCGGCACTCGAGTGATAAGAGAGCAGCGTGCAACGGATCAGCTACGCCGCGGCCATGTGGGCCCTCTTCTGCGCCTGCGAGGAAAAGCCGGCGCCCTCTCCTGCCCCTTCGGCGACCCCGGCCGCTGCGATCCCAGATTTTAGCAACATGACCGAGAAGCAGCGCTTGGCGGTCGCAGCCCAGCCTTGTTACACGGACCCCACTTGTGATCCGAAGCGAACCGAGCAGCTCATCGCCGCAACCGGTGCAAGGGAGCGCATCCAGCTTCAAACCGCCGTTCAAGGCGCGATCGCGGCTCAGGTCCAGACCGCGCTGGCAAAGAAGCACAACACGGTGGTGCGCGTGACAGCCGTGGAGGGCACGCTGCACATCAAAGGCGCGTGCACCAAATTCGTCCTGGAGAACTTCTTGAGTGGTCCGGGCAAGCACGGCAAGCATGCGGGGCTGAAACGCATAAAGTGCGAATCCAAGGCTATGCAGGCCGAAGCGCCGATCCCCTGAGCCGGTAAAACGCCGGAGTTTCGCAGGCTTTGGGCTATGCATGTGCGGTCAGGCCGCAGGCCGGGTACACTTCAGATCATGTTGCGAGTCGTTCGCGCGATTTGCTTGGTCGGAGCCGGAGCGCTGCTCGCGGCGGCCTGCGGCCTGGACACAGCCGGCGAAGGAGTCACCCCGAATGGCGATGGCGGCGTCGAAGACGCGGCGGGGGGCTTCGATGGCATCAGCGGCGAGTGTTTCGTCGGCGCGAAGGTGTGCAACGACAAGTGCATTCCCAACGCCGACCCTGCAACGGGTTGCGGGGGCACCTCCTGCGAGCCCTGCAACATTCCGAACGCCACGGCGAAGTGCAGCAACCATCTCTGCGATGCGGATAAGTGTGACCCACTCTGCGATCTGGGCGAGTGTGATCCAGGCTTCGCCGACTGCGCCAATGGGGCTACGGATGGCTGCGAGACGAACTTGAGCTCGAACCCCCTCAACTGCGGCGCATGCGGCAACGACTGCACGACCCAGGGCCCCACCTGGATCGTGTGCAAGGCCGGCGAGTGCAAGCAGTCCAACTGCCCCGTCGGCGAAGCGGACTGTGATTTGGACGAGGTCTGCGAAACCAACATCCTGACCGACGTCGACAACTGCGGGCTGTGTGGGATCCCTTGCACGTTCGCCAACGCCTCCGCAGAATGCGTTGGTGGCAAATGCGTCATGAAGAAATGTGACGCCAACTACGCCGACTGCGACGGCAACCCCAAAAACGGCTGCGAGGTCAATACCCAAACCGACACGGCCAACTGCAACGGCTGCAACAAAGTCTGTCAAACCCTGAACGCAGTCACCCAGTGCAAGGCCGGCAAGTGCACGCCATCCTGCCAAGGCAACTGGGGCGATTGCGACGGCGACCCGAACGACGGCTGCGAGACGAACCTGACCACCACCAGCAACTGCGGCGGTTGTGGCACAAAGTGCACTAGCGCACCCAGCGGTGGGAAGCCGGCCTGCGTCAGCAAGAACTGCAGCTTCACCTGCAACCCCGGTCTAACGAAGTGCGGCAACGAATGCGTCGACACCACCAACAACGTCAATCACTGCAGCATCTGCAACAAAAAGTGCACCAGCGCGCCGTCGGGCGGAACGCCCGCATGCCAGAGCAGCTCGTGCACCTTCACTTGCGGTAGCCCACTAACGAAGTGCGGCAACGAATGCGTCGACACCACCAACAACGTCAATCACTGCAGCATCTGCAACAAAAAGTGCACCAGCGCGCCGTCGGGCGGAACGCCCGCATGCCAGAGCAGCTCGTGCACCTTCACTTGCGGTAGCCCACTAACGAAGTGCGGCAACGAATGCGTCGACACCACCAACAACGTCAACCATTGCGGTCAGTGCGACAAGGTCTGCCCGGACCCGAACCCCGGGAGCCCGACCTGTAGTAGCAGCACTTGCGGGATCAACTGCGGCTCATTGACCGACTGCAGCGGAACCTGCATCAACACGCAAACCAACTACAACCACTGTGGTGGCTGCAAACAGCCCTGCAACGTCGTGCACGCTTCGGGTCGATACTGTGACAGTGGTAGCTGCGACTACAGCAGTTGTCACAGCGGTTGGGGGGACTGCGATAGCGACCGCACGAATGGCTGCGAGACACAGCTGGGAACCAATCAGAACTGCAGTGGCTGCTACGATGATTGCAAGGGCGGCAAGACTTGCAAGAACGGCAACTGCGAGAACTAGCGGTGGCCATGCCCCGGGACTGCGGGGCGCGCCAAGCTTGACTTACCGCGCCGTCGGCTGAGGCTTCTTGGAAATCGTCACCAGCTTTTGCTGCTGCAAACGCTGCGCCGCATCCGGGTCCACATAGTCGCTGTGACACGTGGCCTTGTGGCCCTGCTCCGCGCCCACGGCGTCACGAGTCTTGCTCGCTAGCTTGTGGATCTCTTCCGGAGAAAGCACTCCCCGCTGCTGCAAGATCCGGCGCTGCTCTTCCGTGAGGGCGGCGCTCTTTTCGACGCGGGCCCGCTCGAAGCCGTCGGCGTTGCCGCTGGCAAACCCTACGATCTCTTTGGAGATGCGCACACTGCACCAGTCGTGACCGCACATGGCACAGAAGTCCGTATCCACGTCCAGGTCTTCGTCGTGCAGGGCTCGGGCGTACTCACCGTCGAAGGCCAGGTCGAAGTGTTTCTCCCAATTGAGCGCGGCCCGAGCCTTGGTCAGATCGTCGTCCCAATCCCGGGTACCGGGAATGCCCAGAGCCACATCGGCCGCGTGGGCGGCGATCTTGTATGCGATGCAGCCCTGCTTGACGTCGTCGCGCTTGGGCAAACCCACATGTTCCTTGGGCGTGACGTAGCAGAGCATGCTCGCACCGTGATAGGCCGCGGCAGTCGCGCCAATGCAGCTCGTGATGTGGTCGTAGCCCGGGAACACGTCCGTCACGATTGGCCCCAGCACATAGAAGGGCGCGCCATGGCACAGTCGCCGCTCGAGCTTCATGTTGAATTCGATCTGGTCGAAGGGCACGTGACCGGGACCCTCGATCATGACCTGGCACCCCTTGCGCCAGGCGCGCTCGGTCAGCTCACCCAAGGTCTCGAGTTCGCGAAGTTGTGCTTCGTCGCTCGCGTCCGCCAGGCCCCCAGGCCGCAGGCCATCGCCGAGAGAAAAGCTGACGTCGTACTCCCGCATCACGTCGCAGATCTGATCGAAGAGATCGTAGGTCGGGTTGTCCTTGCCATGCACGAGCATCCACTTGGCAAGCAGGGAGCCACCGCGGCTGACGATACCGATCAAGCGCTGCTTCACCAAGGGTAGATGCTCTCGGCGCAGTCCCGCGTGAATCGTGAAGTAGTCGACGCCCTGAGCCGCTTGGTGGCGTAGCGTGTCTATGATGACTTCCGGGGTCAGATCTTCGATCTTGCGCCCGATGATCATCGAATAGAGGGGCACCGTGCCGATGGGCGCGGAAGATGCGCGAATGATCGCGTCACGACAGGCATCCAGATCGCCGCCAGTGGACAGATCCATCACCGTGTCGGCGCCCCAGCGCACGCTCCATTCCATCTTTTCGACTTCTTCGTCGGTGCCGCTCGACACGGGCGATGCACCGAGGTTCGCGTTGACCTTGGTGCGGCTGGCGCGACCGATGCACATGGCGTCCAGCTGGTAACCGAGATGCACTTTGTTTGCCGGGATGATCATGCGCCCAGCGGCAACCTCGTCACGAACCTGTTCGGGGCTGAGATGCGATTCCCGCTCCGCAACCCGACGCATTTCAGGTGTCACATTGCCCAGCCGCGCGTGCTCCAACTGAGTGACCGGCTCGAACCCCTCCGGGGCCACCGCGAATCCGTCCGCACCGCGGGACCAACCCTCGGGGAGAAAGTCCCAGGCGGTCTTGTCACTGGGAGCGGGCATGCCCGGCGTGTCTGGTGAGCTAAAAGCCAGCGGGCCCCCGATGTTCGGCGAGAGCGCGAAGGAGCCAGGGGTGGTTCCGTTGCTCTGGCTCGACGGGTTCGCGGCGCCGCGAAGCGGCAGGGTCCAGGCGGGCATGTTCGTTCTCCTTCGTGACTCGCCGCTGGGGCTGGAAAGAGACGCCGACTGCCGGCTTCGCTTTCCTCCGCTGGTACAAACCAGATCAGGTTCAACGGGTTCTTCTCAGCAGCGAATAGCCGCGCCCCGAGCGACGGTCGGGACTGTAGGGTCGATCTTGGGCTTTGTCGAGGGGAGCTGGCGGCGGACGGCCATCGCCGACCCGCGAACTTGCTAGGAAACCCGCAGCTGCATGAGTGAGATCGTCCTTCATTCGTGAAACTATGCTCCGGCGCCGGACTGATTGGACTTGGTATCGCGAGTGGACCGCCGGCGTTTGGAGTGATCGGACGGTGATCGGCAAAGCCAGAGATAGCGGCGCGGCGGCAGTGGTCATGCGTATGGATCGCATTACCTCCGTCATGCTGCACGGTGCCTATCGCGCCGGTGTAGGCCGCGCGTTGGGCGTCACCACGGCCCTTCGCCTGCCCCCGCGCTTCGAGCCGCAACGGCTGCGGCAAGATCTCGCCAAGGTGAACCCGAGTTTGTGGGCGCAGCACGAAACCGGCTACCACGACGGATCTTGGAGTGCGGTATCCTTGATCGGCAACAGCGAGGACCCACGAGACATTCACGTCGCCGAGGGGCTGCCTTTCGTTGAGACGGAGTTGCTCGAGCGGACGCCCTACTTTCGTGAGGTTCTTGCTCGGTTCAGCGGAGGCAAGCGGCGGGCTCGGCTCATGAAGATCGCGGCGGGTGGCCGCATCTTCGAGCACTGTGACGAAGGTCTGAGCGTCGACGACGGCGTGGCGCGGCTGCACGTGCCAGTGCAGTCTGAACCCGGCAACGTGTTTTGGCTGGCAGGGAGCCCGGTGCCCTTTCGCGTGGGAGAAACTTGGTACGGGGATTTCTCATTTCCTCATGAAGCCGAAAACCGTTCCAGCGTCGACCGAGTGCATTTCGTCTTCGATGTGTTTCTTGATGATTCGCTTCGAGCGATGTTTCCGAACGGGTACTTCGATTCGGCCCGACGCAGACGGATGGCGCGAAAGCTAAGCGGACGCGGCTCAGCGGCGGTGGGTTGGGCGCGGCGCGGCGCGAAGAATGCGCTGAGTGCAGCCGGGGTGATTCGGCCATGACTACCGTCGGTCGACCCGCGCGCTGCGTGTCGGTACATTCCCCACCTTGACTAGCGCGATAAAGGACGTATGATCGCGACGTGAGAAAAGTAGGTGTTCGGCTTCTTTAGTAACTGATTTCAGCTGTATTCAAGGGGAGAGGGAAGCATGCTGCGCAGCTCTGAGCAGCTTTGGCGGCGGCTTCACACATGACTCAGGACGCTCATTCGGCGTCGAACTGCGGGGTGGTAGGAGCGGTTCCTACACCGGGATAGCCTCCCGGAGACACTCGTTCGAATCGGGTCCCCGCAACAAACACGCGTCCAGTTCCGCGCAAGCGGGTGACGACGCGAGGGCGCGACTGTCTGGTCGCGCGCGCTTGGCACCGGTGAGACCACGCGGCCGCGCCGGATTTCACGCGAAGGGGGCAGCGTCGGGCGCGCTCGACCAGCCGTGCAGGTACCCGTGCGCCCGTAACCACCACGCCTTCGCGCGGGTGCGCACATCTATTCAAGGAAAAACGAAAATGGAACATTCAATCGACATCAATCTGAGCCAGCTCCGGAGGGATCTCCGCGAGCTGGCCGAAGAATCTAGAGCGCTGAAGCGCGTGCTTCGGCGGCGCTGGACGGAGCCGATGGCAAACCTGCAGCGCAAGCTCGTCTGCGTGCGGCGACGCACCACGCGCCTGCTGGTGCTGCGTGCGTTTGCTCGAGGCAAGCTGCACCTACGCTCGCGACCGCGTGAATTCGCCGTTCCGGGCAGTGATCGATACTACGAGCCCTGCGGCGACGGCGTGTACCGCATACGAAGTTGGGATCTCGTCGAATCCCAGCGCCGCATCGCAGAGCAGGTAGCGCAGTCCTATCCGCCGGCGCGACAGCAGCTCGAGCCGCCGGGCTCCCACGTGGAGGTCTCGTGATGGGCTGGGCGGCGCGACACATCGAGAAGCTGCAAGCGGGAGCCAGCGTGAGCTTCCGCCCGCGGGGGCGCAGCATGACGGGCAAAGTGAACGACGGGGACTTGGTCACCGTACGTCCGCTAGCAGCCAACGAGCCCACAGTCGGCGACGTCGTGCTGTGCCGCGTGCGCGGCGCCGAGTACCTGCACTTGGTTCGAGCGACCCAGGGACCACGCTTTCAAATCGGCAACAATCGCGGCGGCGTGAACGGCTGGGTCACACGCCGCAGTATCTTCGGCGTGATGGGCGCGCGGGAATGTTGTGCGCGCGGGATTCGCTAGGTCGGTAGTCGCATGTTGCGCGGATTTCGGATTTCGCATTGCGCACGGCGATCTGTCGTTTGGTTTTTGGGGGGATGTGCCGGACACTGCCGTCATCGACGGTTCATTGCGGCTCCCGCGAGTTCGCTGACGCGGAGGGGAGCCACCTGCAATCGGCGCGAGGTATTCTTGGCGGAGGTCGAGGACGCTCGGCGTTGGCCGGAAACAGGACCCCATCGCGTCAAGCGCGTCCGCCGCTTGACGGCAGGCTGGTAGAGAGAGCGCGACTGCAACAAACTGCAAACACAAAAGTCCCAGGGTGGGAGGGCAACTTGTTCGGCACACTGCAAGACCTGGTTGCGCAAAATCTGTACGGTGTCCCACCCCGGGTGGGACACCTTGTCGGGCGACACCGATGCTGAGTTGCGGAAGTTCGCGCCGGCGGGTGGCGTCGTCTCGACTGGTGGGGGCTGCGGTGCGGGCGGGCCTATGGGGGCCCGCCACATCCGCACCTCCGCCGGGGCGCCGGCGCCGCGAATGTCTGCTTGTTCAGCGCAGGCGTTCGGGTGAGTACGTCGACAGTGCAATTCGCCTTCGCCAGTGGAGGTCGAGCAGCAATGCGACGGCGTGGAGCGCGAGCGGCGCGTAGGTCGGGTATTCGGCGCTCGATGCTCGGGCCTTGGGCATCGTCTCGCGCCCAGGTTGGGCATCGGTCTGGGTCGCCATTTCCGCTGCTCGATTCGCATCTGTCTCACGCTCGGGTCGTCTCGGTTGCGCCGCACGGCTGCATCTTTTCTTACGAATCTTCTTGACAGGTTTTCGCACGCGCATCGGCGCGAAACGGCGACGCGACAGTTTGTGCGTGCGTGCCGCGCGTGGGTGGCTCGCGTGCGCGGTTTCACGCGCGAGACGGCTCGCGCGGCGGTTGGCGGCGCGATCGCCACGCAGCGGGTCAGCTGAGAAGCCAAGAATACGCGTGTTAGGCAAGTAAGCATGAAACTCACATCGTCGGGAACCTCGAAGCGAATGGCTCATCTCTCGGACGATGAAGTCCTGGCGAACTTGGGCAGCGTGATTGGCTCCCGGCGTAGGATCACGGCACAGCTCGTGGCGTACCTCGGCGAGGTGGAAGCACGGCGGTTGGAGCTGAGGGAGGCGTGTTCCTCCATGTACGAGTTCTGCTGCCGCAAGCTGAAGCTCAGCGAGGGCAGTGCGCATCGGCACCTTGCAGCAGCTCGGATTGCACGCAGCTATCCGATGGTCCTGGACCTGCTGCGAGAAGGACGAATCCACGTGACAGCGCTCAGCATGTTGCAGACGTACCTTTCCGTCGAAAACCACGCCGAGTTGCTCGCAGCGGCCTGCGACAAGAGCAAAGCCGAGGTCGAACTTTTGATCCGCTCACGCTTCCCGAGGCCAGATGTGGCAGACGCGATCTGCCCAGTGTTCGTCCAAGCCCAGCTCGGAGGCAATACCGCTGTTGCGGGCCAATCCGGTGGCGCGGCGGCGGGCCAGTCGAATGTGGCGGACTCTGGGCCGGCGGCTGTTGCCCTCGCCGCTGCGGGCCAATCGGCTGCCGGAGCTTCGCGAGTGGCGACCGAGCCCCGATCCCGCATGTCACCGCTTTCCACAGAACGTTTTCACATTCAGTTTTCGGCGGGCGTTTCCCTCAAGGACAAGCTCGAGCGCGCCCTCGACCTGATGAGTCACTCGAATCCGAAACGAGACTTGGCAACGGTCATCGAGCGGGGGCTCGACTTGGTGCTGGCAGAGCTGGAGAAGAAGAAGCTCGGCAAGACTGACAAACCGCGGCGCTCTCCCGGTACCAAGCACGGCGACTTCTCTCGCCAGGCCCGCAGGGAGATCTACGAGCGCGATGGCGAGCAGTGTACGTACACGTCGCCAAGCGGAGAACGCTGCCAGACACGCGCGTTCGTGCAGCTCGACCACGAAAACCCGCGCGCCTGTGGTGGCGCTGGCACGACTCGCAACGGACGTCTGCTATGCCGCGCGCACAACTTATTCGAGGCCGAGAAGGTCTTCGGACGAAAATACGTCGAGAGCAGAATTCGCCTTCGCCAGCAGAGGTTGGACAGACAGTCGCGGAGCGCGCTTGAACAGACCAACGCTGAACTTCCCGCGGCACCCGACGCGCTGACCTGCCGGCAAAGTCACGCCGACACCCCCCCGACCCCGGACGCTTCGAACTGCCAGCAAAGTGACGCCGACACCCCCCCGACCCCGGACGCTTCGAACTGCCAGCAAAGTGACGCCAACCCCCCCCCGACCCCGGACGCTTCGAACTGCCACACAAGCAGCGCCGACGAACCTGCGTCAACCGGCGCGCTGAGCCGCCGCACAAGCAGCGCCGACGAACCTGCGTCAACCGGCGCGCTGAGCCGCCGCACAAGCAGCGCCGACGAACCTGCGTCAACCGGCGCGCTGAGCCGCCGCACAAGCAGCGCCGACGAAATCATCTCAACCGACACGCCGAACTGCCGCACAAGCAGTGCCGACGAAGTCGTGCCGACCGACGCGTCTAGCTGCCGCGTGGACGACGCCTGTGAACTCCGCGCCAATCAGTCATTCCGCTCCCTCGAGCATGCGGCAGGCGGAGCTGCCGATCTGGACGCGGAGACCTCGCGGGGTCGCGAAGTGCGCGACCAAGCCTGCGTGAACTCGGCCGATGTGGAATCCAAGCTTGTCAGCGCCCTGACGAACATGGGCTTTCGGCGCGGAGAGTCGAAGAAGGCTGTAGCTGCGCTGGCGTGTCGAGGTGACACTCGCGGCCCGCACGCCGCACACACGACTGCCCTCTTGCGGCAGGCGCTCGCAATTCTGGTCCCGTAGCGGGTTTCTGCAGCGTGACCGGCGCGGGTTGAGTCTCGGGCGTGGACGGCCGCTGCCACTGTGCCCGCCGTGACCCGATTCAGACGTGTTGAATCATGAGCCCTCGGGTGGGACACCTTGTCGGGCGACCCCGATGCTGAGTTGCGGTAGTTCGCGGCGGCGAGGGATATGATTTCATCTGGAAAGGGCTGCGCGGAGCCGGGTCTCGAAGGATTGCTGCGGCAGACGCTGGGGTTGCTATGTCCTTTGAACGTGGCGAAGTCGCGCTTCCGGCAGACCCGCGCGGAGGACGAGGTCTCCCGCAGCGCCTGAACTCCCGAAGCTCCAAGAGGCTCCCTCGATGCTGCGTTGACAAGACTAGGCGCGTTCGTGACCGGCGCTGGCGAGCCCCGCGCTGACTCTCAGAACGTACCCGCCAGCCCCGTGAACGCGCCCTTGGGCGTGACGGCGACGCTGGGCGCAACGCTGACCTTAGCAGCCTCGGGGTGTTCCATTTTCGCGTCCTTCTTCGCGATGAACGCGGCGTCGACGGTCATGGCGGTGGCGACGCCAGCTGTGAAACCGATGACGAGACCAGTCAATGCAGCGCCCAAATCGTTATCACCTCCCGACCCAGCGCCGATAAATCCGCCCAGGAGGAACCCACTCACAGGAGCCCCCATGCGCAGGGCAACACTACCTGCAGAGTTTTCCTCTTCACCGTTCGCGACGTGGAGAAAAGGTGCCCCTAGCAGGAACACGCCGAAGCCCGCGGCCACCAGAACTGGGCCCGCGTCCCCCTCCTCACCCGCGCCGATCAGCACAAGGCTGATCGCCGTCGCGTCCGCCGCTATGATCTGCCAGCCATACCAGTCGGTGGGCGTCGTGGGCTCCGACACGACCTCGCGTGTGCTCGGCGCGTGCGCGGTCGCGCCCCTAAAGCGCGATCGTGGCCGCACTTTGTCTGGAAATTCCCACGCCGACGCCACGCCCGGCCACGCCATTGCCGCGACGAGCCCACCCACGATCTGCTTGCGCACCAGCCTGAATGAAGCAAGTTGCGCGCCCGTGAGCTGGAAGCAAAGTTCACTCACTGGTTCCAACATGGGCGCAGCCACGGGGCCGGCCCTACTCTGCGCTCGAGTCGAAACGTGCCCGCCAGCCCCGTGAATGCGCCTTGGGCGTGACGGCGACGCTGGGTGCGACGATGAACTTGGCCGCACCTGATTCCACAGGACACTTCGGTCGAGAGTCAGAACGTACCGGAGAGTCCCGTGAACGCACCCTTGGGCGTAGCCGCGACGCTGGGTGCGACGATGAACTTGGCCGCGCGCGGGCGCTCGGCTTTCACATCCTCGTTCGCGATTATGGCCGCATCGATGATGATAGCTGTGCCGGCACCGAGTATGAACCCGGCGCCGGCATAGATCGCCTCTGCCAATCCGCAAAGGTCGCCCCGGCAACTATCACCACCCGCCAGGCTATACCCGACGAAGGCCAGGCCAACCGACGCGCCCGCGCGCAATCCAAAGCTGCCCCAGGCCTTGCCGCCATGACCGTGCGCCGCGTGCACAATGGGTCCCCCGGCGAAGAAGCCCGCAGTCCCGGCCAGGACCAACGCACTCTCTTCACTTCCGATGGCGGTCGCGATGAACACAACCGAGCCTGCGTCGACGAGTAGGGTCTGCCAGCCATACCACTGCCGCTTCGTTTCGGGCTGCGCCGAATCTGGGTCCGCGGAGTCGGACGCGGGCGCATAACTCGGCGCGGTCCAGCGGGACCCACGCTGCCCGGGGCGAACCCATGGAGCAGGTTCCGGTGTCCAAAAGGGCGAACGCACTCCGGGCGGCGCGCCGGGCGCGATGTGCGGCTTCGGCACATCGTCATCGTCACCCTGTGGCGATGGCGCGACAGCGTCGGCTGGAAGCGGCGATGTCTCTGCGTCAGGCAGTGCCACCGTCGGAACGTCTGGATCTTGGGACTCTGCAGCCTTGGCGACGGAAACCGCGAGCAATATCAACCCGGCAGAAGCGAGCACGAGTTTCCTCATCCCTGCTTCTAGAGCAAGGCGCGGGCCACCCCTCAGAAGCGCGAAAGAACATGCGCACGACAGATCGCAGTCGCGGCCGTCGCTCCGACTCCGTCAAGAGCGAGGTTCGGGACGAGCTACTGCACCGCGAGCACGCCCCGGGCGCCGCGAAGCTCGTCGCGGATCTGCTGCAGAAGCTCCGTATGCTTCGGGCTGAGCGCCTTGGTCGGATGCTGGTCGTCCGTGTCGCCCAGACCTGCATCGCGATACTCACGCAAGAGGGCGAGAATGCGGTCGCGCACTTCGGGGGCGTTCTCGATGCCCACCAAGACGCCCTGATGTCCACCCATCCCCTGTTGACCCTGAGCCGCACCACCGCCACCAGCCGTATCGATACGTACATTGGAAATGCCCACTAGGCGATCGATCGGCCCTTGGTGCACGCTCACATTCTGTACGTTGGCAAACGTGAAGGTGCTTTCCCGGATGATCAACGCGCCCTGACGTATGCGTAGGCTGTGGTCGGTGACGATGTAGTAGCGCATGTCCCAATCCAGTCGGATCAAGAACCAGCGCATCAGACTCAGACCGACCAGGCCGAATAGGACGACGCCGCTTCCAATCGCGGCCGCAGGCGCGTCTCCGGCGAGGCCAACAACGAAAGCTGGCACCATGGGCAGGATGAAGAACCCCATCACCAGCGCCAGACCGATCATGCGGACGGTCAAGAGTCGCTTGGATGCGCGAAAGACCTGGACAGAGTCAGGGGAACCTGCCGGGGCGTCCGGCGGCTCTGTAGGCGCGCTCAGAACGCGAAGCAACAAGGAGCGAACGAGTCCGTACATCACGCCCCCCCCTGACTGAGTCCCTGGCGCAGCGCTCGAACCTCATCGCGGATCTCGCCGAGCAGCTCTTCGACCGGGTCCGCCGCTCCAGCAGGGCTGTCGGTCTTCGAGGTCGCAACGTGTTCGCCTTTGGCGCCGCGCATTCGCGTGTACAGGAAGTCCCGCACCTCTTCGAATTCCTCGATGCCCTCGATGCTCATCTCGGCACCCGCGCTGCCGGAGGCGGTCTGCACCTGAATCGTCGCCAGCCCAAGCCAACGCTCGAACAGGCCACGCGACAGATGAATGTCCTGGATGCGCGCGTAGGTCAGGTAGATCTCACGGCGCCAAATCAAGCCCCAGCTCATGGCCACGCCTTCGTCATCGAAGCGATAACGCAGAGTCTGGTACTTGAAGTAGAAGGGCAGCAGGGCGATCAGGAACCACGGCCCGAGGCAGAGCAGCGCCAGAGAACGCATGATGTAGAGCCAGAGTAGCCGTGGATGCGGGCGCTCGATTTGGCGGACGTCGACCATGCACGCGCTGGTAACGCAGGCGCTGAGCGAAGAAAACCCGCACCACCGGCCCGCACGAGAATTTGCCGATAGCAGGCCGCGTGCTATTCGCGGATCGCCGAGCGTGCCTGTCGAGTTGCGAAAGCGGTTTTTCTGGATCCTAGTAGCGTGCGTCGCTTGCAACGCAGGCCACACCGCCTCCACGCCGAGCCATCCACCGCCTGCACCCAAGGTCTTGCCCGCAACGCCGCCTCCCCACGCCCCCCAAGGCGAAGCGGCACGAGAGGTCGACCCACCACCAGGCACGATCGACGCGGAGACCGAATACGAAGAGTACGAGGAGCACGAACTCCAGGAACTCGCGGAGCATACACACCCGCCTCCCAAGAAGCCCCAAGAGCAACACCCGTTTCATGAACCGCTTCCACCCAAGGCAACGCCCGCATCTGCCCCGGCCAAGCGCTACGCCACACTCTCCCCGGCGGCGTGTCGAGGGGAGCTGCGCAAACGTAAGCTAGCCGTCCTGAGGCTCCGCGGTAACGTGCGGGGCATTGCCAACGCGGTGCGGCTGCCCAAAGAGCTCAACGGCGTGCGCATGCTGGTTCCCCCAAGGAGCAGCAAGTGGGGACTGCTGGACTGTCGCCTGGCACTAGTTCTCGACGATCTGACGAAGCTACTAGCAAAGCACGACATCGTCGCAATGAGCGTGGGCAACTTCTACCGCCCGTGGTCGCGGCTTCGCAAACGCGTCAAGAGTCAACACCACTATGGCTTGGCGGCGGACATCGTGAGCTTCACGCTACGAGACGGGCGCAGGCTGAGCGTCGAGCGCGACTTCCAAGCCACGATCGGCGAAGCCGTGTGTGGCCCCGCCGCCGTGATGCACGAAGTCACTGACGAAGCTGTGCGTCTGCGCAACGTGGTGTGTGATGTGGCGCGCGCGAAGCTCTTTCACCACATGCTTTCTCCCAGTTTCGATGCCGCACACCGCGACCACTTCCACTGGGATATCAAGCGCAAAGGCTACGCGGTGATCGTGCGCTAGCGCCCGCGCCCACGACCGCGCCCACGACCGAAGCCCTCTTCCTCCTGGAAAGCCTGGTAGCCCTTCATTTGGGTTTCGTCCAGCACCTCGGCGAGTTGTTCATCCGTCTTCTTTTGCACGATGCGCGCTTGCTCCCTCCACTCTCTCCGGGTGACGGGTCGTGCGCCGCCGTCCAAGTTCCGGAGTGCTCGGAAGCGCTCCACTCGATCCATCAAGATCTTCCCCACCTCGGCAACTTGGTCCGGCGTCAACTTGAGCCGCTCGGTGAGCAACTCCGTTTGGCGCTTCACCCGCTCTTGGGCTCTCGCAGTGCGGCGCTGTTGTCGCTCATCGCGGCGCTCTTGATCCACCTTGTCGAGAACACTGCGCACTGAGAGTTCGAATACGGGGTCCTCGGGATGAATGAAGGGCGTCGCCGCGCCGCCGCCGTCTTCCTCGGCGGAGATCCCTTTCGCGTATTGCGCCAGTGCCTGCGCTGCCGCGCTCTTGCGCTTGAGCTTTGCCACCTCACGCTCGAGGGCACGCACCCGGGCATTTGGGTCGTCGCTGGGTTCCTCGGTGGATCCTTCCTCACCCGAGGGCGCGCTGGGCTCTGCGGACGCCGTGGTCTTCGGGGACCCGGACGGCTGCTTCATCATGAGCCCGACGGCGCCGCCGCCGACAGCGCCACCGATTAGGCTGGCCAGAGCGAGGTGGAGGATGGGTTGGGACATACACGGAGTATGCCGCCGGGGCCGATGAAGTTAAAACCGGCGCCAAGCGTGAACCCGGTAGGCGTGTGACGCGCCCCGGTGATAGCCTCGGCCGAGATGCGACGCGGCGCTCTGATCGTGTTTTCGGCCCTCTTGCTACCGGCAAACGCAGCGAAGTCGGCTGAGCCCACAGCGGATCCCGTGGTCGTTCGGGTCGGCAAGACCGAAGTCCGTGCCGCCGAACTCCAGAAGCGCCTGGCAAAGTTGCACGAGTTCGAGCGTGACAGCTTTGGCTCGACTGCAGCAGAAGTCCGCAAGAACTACATCGAGCGGAGGCTGCTGCCAGAGCTACTCGAGGCCGAGGAGGCGAAGCGGCGCCGCATGCACGAAGACCCTGCGCTGGTCGCGAAGACGAACGCTCTGCTAGCGAAGGCCCTGAAGAACCAGATCAAGGCCGAGGTGGACGCCAAGCTCACTGACGACGAGATCCAAGCCTATTGCGAAAAGAGCCCGCTGCCCGACACGTCCACGCGGGGAAAAGTAACCCGCGGCGCCGCCCGGGACTGCAAGCGAGACTTCTTGTCGTACCGAATCGCCTTGCGCCGTGAAAAGGCCTTCAAGTTGATCGAGACCTTGAAGAAGGAACTGGTGAAAGCGGAGGTCAAAAACAAGGATGCCTCCCTCACCCTTTCCTTGGTGATCCCAGAGCGCGGCAAGGTAGGCGTCAAACGGAAAGCGAAGTGAGTGGCCCGGTCGCGCTGGCTGCTCGCAGCTGCTGCACTGAGTCTGTCGTGCGGCTCACGAACTGAACCCGGCGGCCCCTTTCCGCCCGCCGGCTCCACTGGGCCCTGCGACACCGACGCCGGGACGACACGCCCGTGCAAGAGTGTATGCGGCTCTGGGGTGGAGCAGTGCATCGACGGCTTCTGGCAGAATTGCTCCGCCCCGAAGCCCAAGCCGCCAAAGCTCTCGGGCGTTGTTCGGGATTTCCGCGACTCACACCCGGACTTCGAGTCCGGCATCATCAGCGAGGATCCCGGCATCGTGCTCCCGACCCTCGGCACCGACGACAAACCCGTCTATGCGCCCGGCGCGCACGTGACGACTCACGGAAAGCAGAATTTCGATCAGTGGTACCGAGACGTGCCGGGGGTGAACGCCTCCCGGAAGCTCGAGATCCCGCTCACGGCGTCAACCAAACAGCCGGGCCTTTTCGTTTTCGACGATCAGACCTTCTTCCCCATCGATGGCGAGTTCTTCGGCAACCAGGGGCGGCCGCACAACTTTCACTTCACTTTCGAAGTTGCTACGGCATTTCGATACCTCGGCGGCGAGACCTTTTCCTTCACCGGCGATGACGACGTCTGGGTCTTCATCAACCGCCGTTTGGCAATCGACCTGGGAGGCGTGCATGGCGCCGCCAGCGCCAGCGTGGACTTGAATGCGCAAGCAACTCAGCTTGGACTCACCCTGGGCGAGACCCACCCGCTACACTTCTTCTTCGCGGAACGGCAAACATCCGCTTCGACCTTCCGCATCGAAACGTCGATCTCCGAGCTGCAGATCTGCGATTGAAGCTCTCAGCGACGCCGACGTCGGCGAAGCAACCCCGCCACGCCAACCAAGAGCAGTGCGCCAAGACCCGAGGTTCGCGCGGCGCCAACAGTCGTGCAGGAACAACCACCGTCGTCCTCACTCGCGCCGCCGCTCGAGCTGCCACCGGTGGACGTGCTGCCACCCGCGGACGTGCTGCCACCCGCGGATGCATCCGAACCGGTGGCACCGCCACTCGTCTGCCCGCCGAGTCCGGTGCTGCCAGCAGTCGCGCCGGTGCCAGCCGTACCAGCTCCGCCACCCGCCGTACCGGCTCCGCCACCCGCCGTACCAGCGGTGCCTGCGGTGCCACCGTCTTGGCCACCGGCTCCCCCAACTCCACCGTCCAGACCGCTTCCGCAAGTCGTGTCGGGCGTCTTGGTGATGGTGATGCCGTCAATCACCTTGTTCGGTTGGGGGTGAGCGCCCCAGGTGTTGAGGCTGAGCTTTTCGTTGTTGATGTCCACCATTATGTAGTGGTGATCCCCAGAGCAGGTCGCGCGCCCGGACGTCGAGCCGCACAAGAATGCCGGGATCGTGAACGCGCCGGCACCGCCGCTGACAATGTGCACACTGCCGCCGGCGAAGTTGTTCGCGCCGACCGAGCAAGGCTTGTCGGAGCCAGGCTTGCCAGCTTTGGTGCAGTTGGAGGGCTCGAATCGCTCGTACCAGTGGTTGTGACTCACGAACACGACGTCCACGTGGTGCTTGTCGAGGATGGGAACGAACGCTGCGTTCTGTTTCTCCTCGTTGGGCTCGTGAGAGATGCTGAACAGCGCTTCTGTCGTGTAGGTGGGCTTGTGGTAGAAAACGAACTTCCACTTCTTGGGGTTGTTCGTCAAAACTCCGTCCAGCCACGCGGCTTGAGTCGCGAACGGGATCGAGCCACCCGTGAATGTCTCGGTGGAAAGTGACACGAAGATCGCGTTGCCGTAGGTGAAGTAGTAATAGTCCTCGGTATTGCTCCCGTTCGTACCCGTGGAAGACGGCAGCGCGAACAACTGATTGTAGTTCGCCGTAGCACCAGAACCGGGGCCATTGTCGTGATTGCCGATGGTGGGCATCAGCGGGATCCTGCTAGCCACAAGCGACGTCCAACCTAGGAACTTCAACCACTGACCAATGTTGTCTCCGTCGATGACCATGTCGCCACCGTTAAGAGTGAAGTCGGGCTTCTGCGCAGCCGCCTGGCCCAGAATCTGCGGCCAATTCTCGCCGCCACCAAAGGTGGGGTCCGGGCGGTTGTCGGCTAAGAACGCAAATCGCATCGAGCCGCAGTTCTGATCCTCCGCCGGCCCGGTCTTGAAACTCGCTTCCTTCGTGTAGCCGTCTGCAGCATTGCCCGCGACATAGTAGTAGCTCGTCGATGGCGTCAGTCCGGTGAGCGCGACCTCGTGCACGTAGCCCAGGCCAGCGTTGGCCTGAAAGGACGTGCCCGGCACGGTCTGGGTGTAGGTGCCCGGGCTGGTTCCCAGCTTGACCTCGGTGGTGGTGTTCGCCGTGGTATTCCACGTCACCGCCATGGTCGACTGAGTGGCACCTGACCAAGACAGGCGTGGGTAGTTGGGAGCGGCTTCGGCAGGCACCGCAGCGCCGAGCAGACCCAGGCCAAGCAACGCACCGATCGTGCGAGGGTAGTTGCGCAACTTCATGAATTTCACCGGGCGTAAGCATACGCGAGGGTCGTGTTGGCCGCCACTACAGCCAACCTCCCTGGCCGGCATTCACAGCGAGATTTCCGGCTGGGCGGCCCCAAAACCCAGACGCACATCGTGCGTGCCGGTTCGCGTCAAAACGGCGCCTTGCCAACGACGTTGCCCGGCAGCTTGGTCTCTGTCGGCGCGGGCGTTGGGCCGGTGCCGCCGAACTGGGCGGCTTTGGGCCTGGCTTCGGCCGCGGCTTCGCTGCGGCCACGGGGCGACGGGGCTTCTTGACCGCTGGCTCTTTCGCGCCGGCGTCTGCGTCTGCGGTACTTGGCGCAAGTGCAGCGGGTGGAGGCGCCTGGGGCGGGGACACGACCGGCGACAGCTCGGATTCGCTCCCGCTGGTGAGTTCCACGGATGAATCTGGAGTGGGCACTTCTTCGTCCCCGAAACCGCGCAACGCGATGGCTCCAATGCCGACACCGCCCACGACCACCGCGCCCGCCAAAGCCAGGGGCACCCAGTTGCGCTTCATCGGCAAACGAGGCGACCCGGTTCGACTGAAGCCATCCTTGGTCTCCGGCCGCGATGCCATGCCAGCATTCGCACTGTCGGCTTGGGCATCGCCGCTGTCTGGGGACAAGGGATCCAATGGCGTGTTTGCGCCAGGTGTCAGGGCAGGCGCCACGGGAGGGCCGAAGGCGGGTGGACGAACCGTGGCCTGAGCAGAGCCGTGCCGGCGCAACAGTTCGAAGGCCGGCGTCAGATCTGGCAGACGCTCGCCGCGATCGGGGCGCAGCATGGAGCCCACGAGGTCCGTGACCTCCATTGGCAGATCCGGGACCACTTCCGCGAGGCACCAGCGCGCAGCGCCACGGTCGCCTCGTAGTCTTCATAGCCGTCGTTGGAAACGATGACCCGATAGCTACCGGCGCTGCGCGTAACGACTGCGGGTGCCGGGCCAACGTCTCGTCCGGCAACGGTGATGATCGCGCCGGGCACGTTGGTCGAGATGTCCAGCCGTGCAGGCAAGCGCTCCAGGCGCAGCGGCAGAGTGTCCTTGGCGCCCGGTGCGAAGGTCTTGTTGACCACGACGTCTTCGAAACCACGTCGACTCAGCGTGAAAACGTGAGCACCCGGATTCATCAGCACCGTGAAACGATCCCTGGGCGCGCGCTTGCCCGGCCCAGGGGCCGCGAGACCCGCAACGAGCTCTTCACCCTCCAGGGCGAGAGGCCTGCCATCCACGGCGATCGCCGCGTCGGCGGGGGTGAGAGTGACAGCCAGTCGCACCAGCATGCCGTCGATCTCTTTGATGAAGCCACGGGCCTCCGCGACGAGACTCGGCGCCAACTGTCCCGCATGGCGATCGTTCTCAGCGAGAGCGCGCTTCAGAGTGGCTCGGGATCTCGTGTACCGCCCCATGGCGCGCTCGACGACGCCGATGTTGAACGTGGTCGTGGCATGCGGATGGATCGCGGCAGAGCGCTCGAACGCTTCGAGCGCACCGGACCAATTGGCTTTCTTGACGAGTTCTACGCCCGCCGAAAACGCTTCCCGAGCCTTCGTCAACTTGGGATCTTCGGGGCAGGTGGCGGAGCCTCCGGGCCCGCGCCTGAAGTTGGTTGGGTCTTCTCCGCTGGCGGTTCCGGCGGCGCCTGAGCGAAGCTGGAAAGCGACGCGGTGCCGCAGACGAAAAACACTGCGCGCCCCATCCGCATGCCGCGATGGTAGCCGTCGATCTCGTGCTTGCCAAGACGCGCCGCACAGGCCTGAGCGGGGCAGTTGATCGCCAGCGACCTCGCGGGGCCTAGGGCGAGATTAGTGGCCCAACGCCGGCAACGCGCTCACCCCTTCGGGTGTCACGAAGCGCGTCGACCCAACCCACCAATGACATGGCTTGATATGCTTTCGTTACCCATGACAACGCGCGCAGTTTGGTCTTGGCTGGGCGTAGCCGCTCTGAGTTGCGCGCCGCGGCCGGTACCCCAAGCGAGCGGTCCAGCTCCGGCCACGAGAGTGGAGGCAACCGCGACTCCACCACCACAGCAGCCCCGCTTCACTCAGGGGCCGGTGCCGTCGTTTCAAGACCCCAATCGCCGCGCACTGCTGAAGAGCGCTTTCCCCGCCGTCGAGCAACGCTTCGCCAAACACTTCAAAGCGTCAGGGCGTCCAGCCTTCGCCTTCGGCATCGTGATCGACGGCAAGCTCGCGCTGGCCAAGGGCTACGGCGTGCGTGACTTGGCCAAGGGTGGCGCCGTCGACGAGCACACGGTGTTTCGCATCGGGTCCGTCACGAAGGCGATCACCTCGCTGGCCGCGCTCAGGCTCGTCGATCAGGGCAAGCTCCGCCTCGACGCAGCAGCGCACGACTATCTGCCCGAGTTGCGCAAACTGGTGTATCCGACCCGGGACGCACCGCCTTTGACCGTGCGGCAGCTCATGACCCACTCCTCGGGGTTGCCGAACATCGGCAAGTTCGACGACACGCGCACGGACCGGGGCGTCACGGAGCAAGAAGTGCTGCGCTCCGTGGATGGCTTTCCCCTCGCCTACGTGCCGGGAACCGCAGTCCGCTACTCGAACCTCGGCTTCGGTCTACTTGGGATCTTGGTGGGTCGAGTTGCTGGCGCGCGGTTTCGCGACTTCGTGACCCGCGAGCTTCTGCGCCCGCTGTCGATGAATGCGAGCACCTGGGACGTAAGCGCTGTGGCAACAGGAAATCTGGCAAAGGCCTATGCGAAGCACGGCGACAGTCCCGCGCCCGTCTCCCACTGGCACCTGGGTGCCAGCGAAGGCTCGGGTGGGATGTATTCGAGCGTCGCCGACCTCGCGCGCTTCGTGGCGTTCGGACTCGGCGCGATGCCTCCTCGCAGCGACCCAGATCCGGGGCCCGTGTCCCGCGCGGCGGTGCGCGAGAGCTATCGCTCGGAGCAGTTCTACGATGCCTGGCTTCGCGAGCAGTCGCCACCGAGCGTGTTCGCATCCGGCGCGGCCATGGGCTGGTGGGTGCACAGTGACTGCAACTTCGACCAGCTCGTGATCAAAGACGGCGCCATGGAGGGCTACGCGAGCGTGGTGGCAATGCTGCCCTCCCGCGGCGTCGGCGTCGTCGCCTTGGGCAGCTACCCCATGGGCATGAATGCCGTGGCCAAGGACGCGCTGAAACTGCTGCTCGATAGCGGCGGCCTTGCCAAACGTGAGCATCGGGTGGCGCCGCTGTTCCTGAAGCGTGCCAAGGCAGTCACGGAGCTCTTCGAGAACTACGACGCCCGTCGCTACGCGACCACCTTCACGGATGCTTTCCAGGGACTGGTGCCCGAGGCCACCTTTCGAACATGGATGAAATGGCAGGCGGACCATCACGGGCGCTGCAAGTTCGAACGCACTATCGACGTGCACACTCCCACCGACGCCGCTTGGTTTGCCAACTGCGAGAGAGGCAGGCGGCGCTTCCAGATGGCCTTCGCTAGTGCATCGGACCCGCGCTTCGATCGCGTTCATTCCACCTCCGTCTACCCGCCGCCGCCAGCTGTGATGAAAGCGCTGCGCGCTGCCCTTGGCTTGCGATCCAGGTGGAGTCTGCCCAAGTGCAAGCAGGCCGCGGGATCCGTACTGGATTGCGCCCAGCTTCACTCCAGCGTCAGCGCGCTTCCCGCCCAGTGCGCGCTGGGTGAAGCCGTCAGCGGAGATGGCAAAAAAAGCAGCAGCCTGGCTCTGAGCTGTGGCCAAAAGCCGTACGTCCTCCTGTTGCGAATGGCAGCGGGGCGCATCAAACATGTGCGCGCACGGTCCGTGCACGCCGCCAACCGCTGCGACTAAGCTCGTCGTTCCTAAGCCGCGGGCCCGGGCGGCGTGGACGACTCGGCCACGACGACGCGATCCTTACCCGTGGTCTTCGCCTGGTACAGCGCGCGGTCGGCTTGCTCGAGCAACTCCGTCGCATTGCCAGCGTGTAGCTCGGGCAACGCAGCGACACCTAGAGACAAGGTGATGTCGCCGGCACCCACGGGCTCCAAGGGCGTCTCCCGCACGCGATCACACAGGCGACCCCCTAGACACGCGGCTCCCTCCGTCGCCGTGTCCGGCAAGATCACCGCGAACTCGTCACCGCCGTAACGAGCGAAGACGTCCATCACGCGAATGCTGCCCTTGACGACGTCTGCCACTCCCCGCAATACGCTGTCGCCAACGACATGGCCGTGAGCATCGTTCACGTCCTTGAAGCCATCCAGATCCAGCAACATCAACGCGAGAGGGCGCTCGTAGCGCTTGGCGCGGGCCAGCTCCTCCGACAACCGCTCCGTGAAGAAGCGATGGGTGCGGGCACCCGTCTTGTCATCGGTGGCGGCCACTTCCGTCAACTGGCGAATCGACGCCTGGGCAGCCTCCAGCGCGGCGTTGCGCGCGCGCAGATCCGCGTTGGCTTGCTCGAGCTCGAGAACCTTGCGACGCAGCTGCTCGTTGAGCTCGTAGCGCTCGCAGGCGCGCTGGACCATCAGGGTCAGTTCCGGCGCTCGCCAGGGTTTGTGGATCAGCCCGTGGATGTGCCCCCGATTCACCGCTGCCAGAGCGGTCTCCATATCCGTCTGCCCGGTCACCAGCAGGGGCAGAGCCCGACAACCCTGCGCCGCCAGGGATTCGAGCAACTCGACTCCGGTGCCCGTGGGCATGTTGTAGTCCGTCAGAATCACGGAGTATTCGTGCGCAGCTGCGAGAGCGCGAGCTTCTTCGGGGCTCTGGGCGGTGTCGATTTGGAGCCCGCTCAGGCTCGAGAGGCTGCGCAGCAGGGTCCGTAGGGACGCGGGCTCGTCGTCGACACAGAGGATGCGGTGCACTGGACAGCTCGAGTCTAGCAGTCCGCTGGCTCGGGGCCGACGCAGGAATTGCGCCTAGGCAGACCGAGGCCGTGTTCAGAAAAACTGAACAAATTCAACCATTTATGTATTTTTGGCACTCTCCCGTTGACAGTGCTGATGATGGATATAGGTTCCCGCTCGTTCGGCGTTGTCCATCAGTGGGGCCTATTGGCGAGTTTTGCCACGACCCATCGGAATGCCGGGCTCCCAGCCACGTTGGTCTGGGGACGCGGGAGGACGGCTCCCGAACATTCGAGGGACCGCTGACTCCCGCCGGGAAAGGCACCCCTCACTCGGAGGAATAAATGAAGATTCGACCCCTACACGATCGACTGGTCGTGAAACGCGTAGAAGAAGAAGAGAAAACCAAGGGCGGGATCATCATTCCCGATGCCGCGAAAGAAAAGCCCATCGAGGGCAAGGTCGTCGCGGTGGGCAACGGCAAGCTGCTCGACAACGGCAAGCTGCGCGCGCTCGACATCAAGGCGGGCGACGTCGTGCTGTTTGGCAAGTACAGCGGCACAGAAGTGAAACTCGACGGTGAAGAACACCTAATTTTGCGCGAGGACGACGTCCTGGGCGTTATCTCGAAGTGAACGGAGAATCAGAACAATGAGTGCAAAAGCAATTCTTTACGATGCGGCCGCGCAGGCTCGTATCCTCAAGGGTGTCGACACCCTCGCCAACGCGGTGAAGGTCACCCTCGGCCCCAAGGGTCGCAACGTGGTTCTCGAGAAGAGCTGGGGCTCCCCCAAGGTGACCAAAGATGGCGTCACCGTGGCCAAGGAGATCGAGCTCGCGGACAAGTTCGAGAACATGGGCGCCCAGATGGTGCGCGAAGTGGCTTCCAAGACGGCGGACCTCGCCGGCGACGGCACCACCACCGCCACCGTGCTCGCTCAGTCGATCTGCCGTGAAGGCATGAAGCTCGTCTCCGCGGGGCACAACCCCATGGAGCTCAAGCGCGGCATCGACAAGAGCGTCGAGGCCGTCGTGGCAGAGCTGAAGAACCTGACCAAGAAGGTCGACGGCCACAAAGAGATCGAGCAGGTCGGCACCATCAGCGCCAACGGCGACGAGCTGGTCGGCAAGATGCTCGCCGAAGCCATGGAGAAGGTCGGCAAGGAAGGCGTCATCACCGTCGAAGAGAACAAGGGCCTCGAGACCATCCTGGACGTGGTCGAAGGCATGCAGTTCGACCGCGGCTACCTCAGCCCCTACTTCGTGACCGACGCCGAGAACATGAAGTGCGTGCTCGAGGATCCCTACATCCTGCTCAGCGAGAAGAAGATCAGTGTAATGCGCGATCTCGTTCCCGTGCTCGAGAGCATCGCCCGGGAGCAGAAGCCCCTGTTGATCATCTCCGAGGACGTGGAGGGCGAAGCCCTGGCGACCCTGGTGGTCAACCGTCTACGTGGCACCCTCAACTGCGCCGCCGTCAAGGCCCCCGGCTTTGGCGATCGCCGCAAGGAGATGCTCAAGGACATGGCGATCCTCACCGGTGGCCAGGTCGTGGCGGAAGAGCTCGGCATCAAGCTCGAAAACATCACGGTCAAGGACCTCGGCCGCGCCAAGCGCATCGAGATCGACAAAGACAACACCACGATCGTTGACGGTGCTGGCGCCAAGGCCGAAATCGATGGCCGCATCCAGCTCATCCGTAAGCAGATCGAAGACACCAGCAGCGACTACGATCGCGAGAAGCTCCAAGAGCGCCTCGCGAAGCTCGCCGGTGGTGTTGCGGTGATCAAGGTTGGCGCTGCAACCGAAAGCGAGATGAAAGAGCGCAAGGATCGCGTCGACGACGCCATGCACGCCACCCGTGCAGCCGTGGAAGAGGGCATCGTGCCCGGCGGCGGCGTTGCACTTCTGCGCGCCCAGGCCGCACTTGCCAAGCTCGAGCTGCCCGGCGAGCAGCTCTTCGGTCGCAAGATCCTGGAGCGCTCCCTGGAAGAGCCCCTTCGTCAGATCGCTGAAAACAGCGGCCTCGAGGGCTCGGTCGTGGTGAACAAGGTCCGCGAGAGCAAAGGCTCCACGGGCTTCAACGCCGCCACCGAGAAGTACGAGGACCTGACCAAGGCCGGCGTCATCGACCCGACCAAGGTCGTCCGCGCCGCCGTCGAAAACGCAGCATCCGTCGCGGGCCTTCTGCTCACCACGAGCTGCTTGGTCGCTGAGAAGCCCAAGGCCGAATCAGCCGACGCGGGCGGCGGCGATCCCGGCGCGGCCATGGGCGGCATGGGCGGCATGGGCGGCATGGGCGGCATGGGCGGCATGGGCTTCTGAGTCCGAGCTGTTCATGCGCTTTGCGTCTTCGGGCGCGAGAAGCTCATGAATGTGAAAACGCGGTGCTCCTCCACGGGGTGCCGCGTTTTTGCTTTGTGTTGAGGTGGTTTGAGTTGGTTGGGTTGGGGTCGCGGATTTGGGGCGGCGGTGGGCCACTACTCTAGAGGTGGGCCACGGGTGGGCGGATTGACGGAGACGGGGACGCCCACGCCTACGCCTACGGGGACGGGAACGCCTACGCAAGAACGGTGACGCAAGAACGGGAACGCAAGAACGGGGACGGCTACGCCTACGCAAGAACGGTGACGCAAGAACGGGAACGCAAGAACGGGGACGGCTACGCCTACGCCTACGCCTACGCAAGAACGAGGACGCAAGAACGGGGACGGCTACGCAAGAACGGGGACGGGAACGGTTTCGCCATGCCAACACCTGGTCAGCGTCGTCCGTCAACGTACCCGTCTCCCGTACCCGTACCCGTACCCGTAGGCGTAGGCGTGGGCGTAGGCATCCCCTTCCCCGACAGGTCAAACGTCTCTCCGCAACCCCGCGCCAGCTAACGCTGGCACTGGGGGTTGCTCGCACGCTTTTCGAGGAAGAACCAACGTCACCTGTGCTCAATCTTTCGAAACCTCCTTCTGGGGTGAAGGAGGTTTCGAATCAACATGAACACATCCACAACATCTCAGCTGCCGCATCATCGGTTGCGGGCCTATCGGGTCGCCCTCGAGTTTCTCCGCGCAGTACGCGCCGCGGAGATCACTGACCGAGAAATGCGCGACCAAGCCCTACGCGCAGCCAAAAGCGCATGTCGCAACATCGCCGAGGCCACCGGCCGCGTATCCCGCGCCGATAAGGCGCGTGTCTTCGGCATCGCCCGCGGCGAAGCCGTCGAGGCCATCGCCACCACCGAAATCGCCATCGAGGCGGGCGACGGCGTAGCTGACGCGCTTCCGCTGGTGCTCGATCGCGGCAATGCGCTGTATGCGATGCTCAGCGGGTTGTGTCGGGCGCGGTAAAGCGGCGCGCAGCCACGAACCCTGCGCTGACGCTTCGCGGACGCGGGGACTATTCTACAGGGACGACTGCTCCGACGCCGCTGGCGCTGCTGCTGAACGCGCACGGTTCAGGGTCGTCCACGTCGTATCCCACTTCTCGGAAGCCGTTCACAATGGCGAGCTCTTCGGTAACGAATTGAACGCCGACGCGGTAGGGTCGCGGCAGCGGGTCCGTAGGAGGTGTGCGCACGATCCTGAGCTTCTCGGCGCACAGGCCCGCCGCTACCAGGTCGCGGCGCACGTTCTGCGCTCGCAGGCAATCCAACTCGTTGGGTTCGTCTTTGTATCTCAGAGCCAGCACGATCACTCTGCCGCTCTGGTAAGCGAGCCGACGAGCAACGTAGCTCATGTCCAGGCTTTGAACCGGAATCGATTCGCCCCTGACGTACATCTGGTCGGTTCGGGGCGGGTTGCCAATGGTGGGTACTCCTCTCGGAACCTGCCAGCGCCCCCACACATCGCATCTAGCACCCACAGAGTCCTCGTGATCCCCCGGCAAACACGGCTGTGTTTCGTCAAACGGGCCTAGTCGACAGGGCAACCCACCGTTCGGCGCGCCAGGCTCACGTACCGGCACGGAGCGCGCTTTACAGGGTATTCCGAGCGCGTCGGGGAGCAGCGCGCAGTTCCCTCGGCAGCTGCGATTGCCTTCGCGGTCGATGAGGCATGTCAGACCCGGGTGCAGCTCAATCCGCATTCCTCGCGCATCGCGCCGAAGCAGTTGCAGCTTTCCATAACCCAGGGTGGATGAGTCCGGCCGGATTTGGCCTTGTCGGTTGGTGCCCCAACACTCCAGCTGGTGTGATGGCGTGATCCGGCACAAGTGGTCATCCTCAGCATCGAAGTCGATGGCGGACATACCCAAGGGTTCGAGTCCTTTGGTGCCAACCCGATGCAGTGACCCGTCGGCGAGTCTTGCGTACCCCTGGTTGAGCTGGGCCAGCTTGGCCACTGGGAAGTAGAGACCCTTGCCGTTGGAGAACTCCCACTTGACTTGGTTAGGGTACGCGACGAGCCGACCACGGAACCAGAACCGAGACACACCTTCCAAGGCAACCGCGACAGCGCGAGGATAAGTGCGGAAGGTCTCTTCAGGGCTTGGCGCATTCCAACAGGCAAAGCCGCCCGCAACAAGCTGCACGCAAACCTCTTCCCTACGCATCAACAGCTTCTTGGCGCGAGGGATCTGCAGTGGTTCGCGCTTGCCTGTCAACTCGATCAGATAGTGGTCCACCGTGGGCGGAAAGCACCAGACTCTTCCGTCACTGCTTCGGGCGCACGCGATGCCGGCCCCCACGCGAGCTTCAGCCACGTGAGGAAGAAACGGCACGACGCGTTGCCGCGCGGGTTGATCGTAGTACGGCATCGTCCAACAGAACACGCTGCCCTTCGCGTCAACAGCGCAGCCACCACTCCCGTCCACGTCCAGTGAACGGAGCGGACCGCGCACGAACTGGCGCGGGACCTCAACCCCGGACGCTGGCTTTGCTGGAGCAGCCCGACCCGCACAGGCTGGTACAGCAAAAACAGCGGCCGCAACTAACAAGAATCCAACGGCGAGTCGTCCTAGCCCGGGCTGCACTTCACGCGAGCGTATCCCCACATCGTAACTGTACAGCAGCACACCTGGGGGTGAGTGGGCGGCCGAAGATGCGGTGCGAGGTGGCGGACCCGGGCCTTCACCGTCCCTCTGCTTAGCGGCACCGCGCCCGCCGGGCCTGGCGTGACATCGATCATGATTCACGTTTGGAACATCGTCGGCCAAGTGTGCGCTGATGGGCAACTGCGCCACACTCTAGAGATGTCGGCAAGACCATCGCATGTGCTGCTTGCGGGACTTCTGGCGTGCGGGTGCAGCGGATCCGGCGAGGGCGGTCCTGTTGGAGGCATGGAAGCCGCGCTGCGTGGGCGCACGTTTGTTTCCGAGAGCGTCGAAGGCTGGCAGTTGGTGGCAGGCACCGAGGTGCGCCTGCGCTTCCGCGATCAGGAACTCTCAGCGGGTGCGGGCTGCAATTCGATCAATGCCAGGTTCAGCATCATCGACAACACACTCTCGGTACCGGGCTACGGCATCACTTCGATGGGGTGCGGTAGCGCCTTTCACGCTCAGGACGAGTGGCTCGTGAACTTCCTGCGCGCCAAGCCCAGGCTCGAGCTGACGGAGCCCCGCTTGAAGATGACAACGTCTAGCGCGCAGATGACCTTGCTCGACCGCGAGATTGCCAGCCCGGACCGACCGTTGATCGGGACGCAGTGGCGTGGCGACGGATTCAGCGACGGCAACGTGGCCAGCGGTCCGGGTTCACCGAACATCACCGCATACTTCGGCGACAACGGAACGGTTTCCATCGCGACAGGGTGCCAAACAGGGACCGGGAAGTACTTCGTCGACGGCTCCAAGATGACCTTTGAGGGGTTTGCATATGACGGCGTCGCTTGTAGCGATCCGAACATGCAACGCAGCCACGACCAGGTCCTGCTTGTGTTGGACGGAGGCGCCGTCGGCTTTGAAATCGAAGAGGTCCGATTGGCAATCCACCGCGGCATGTACACGCAGTACTTTCGAGCTGCGAATTGAAGCTCCGGCGAGAAGCTAGCGCAACTACGCCCCAACGAGCCTCCACCAGCGCCGACGTGGCCCCGCCACATCGCCTCTCGCCGCGTTGTCAGGCAATCCGACACCCGAACGTGAATGCCCAATTTGGGTAGCTCAATACCCATATTGGGTATTACTATGCCCAATATGGGTAGGAAAAATCCGCCGTTGGTTGAGTCTGCGCAAAGTGGACTCGCGGACGCGTTGTTCACCACCACGCAACAGCGAGTCCTAGCTCATGTGTTCGGAAGACCGGGGCGTAGTTTCTACGCCACCGAGTTGATCGTGCTCACAGGCAGCGGGTCGGGCGCGGTCCAGCGCGAGCTGGCCCGGCTCGCGCGAAGCGGGCTTGTCACCGTGACGCGAATTGGCAACCAGAAGCACTATCAGGCCAACCCGAACGCCCCCATCTTTGAAGAGCTCTGCGGCATTGTGCTCAAGACCGTTGGCGTGGTCGAGCCACTGCGACAAGCGCTGGCGCGGCATCGGGATCGAATCGCGGCTGCGTTCATCTTCGGGTCAGTCGCGAAACGACAAGACACCGCGTCCAGTGACATCGACCTGATGATTGTCAGCGACACGCTGACGCACGCTGACATCTTTCTCGCACTCGAAGAGACGGCAACGCGCCTTGGCAGACCAGTGAATCCAACGGTATACTCTCAGAAGGAATTCAACAGGCGGGTCAAGAGGGACAATCCATTTGTCAAGCGAGTCTTGTCTCAACCGAAGTTGTGGGTACTAGGGGAGGAACGTGACCTCGCAGTTGGATAACCTTTCTAAGCCGGGCGGGCTTCTGACCCGCGAGCCGCCGGATGCAGACGAGTTCGCCAACCTGAAACGTTCAGGGCTCGCGCGGCTAAAGGACGCCCGCCTCGAGAACCTATCGTTGGAGGGTCGATTCGATCTCGCCTACAACGCCGCCCATGCGCTCGCCTTGGCAGCGCTGCGCTCGCACGGCTACCGGGCGACCAAGCGCTACATCGTTTTCCAAGTCTTGCCACACACGCTGAATTTGGGCCCCGAAGTCTGGCGCGTCCTGGCCAAGTGCCACGACCTGCGCAATCGCGGTGAGTACGAAGGCGCGTTGGAAGTGGACGATGGGCTCGTGACCGATGTCGTTGCTGCCTGCCAGACGGTCGCCGACGCAATCACCGCGCTAGCTCCCGTCACCCAGGAGTGACGGGCATTTCACTGCGAGTCGCCGATGCTCAGCATTCCCCACGACGAGCAATGATTAGGGCAGCCTTCGAAGTGCTCCGTTTCAGCTCAAAGCGGATTCTTGGGTAGGAAAGCCTTGCTGCTGGCTCGCCAGCGTCTCGATGCACGGCGCAACGACCTCGTTGATGGCTGCGTCGTGCACGGCACTGCGAACTAGGTCTGGCAGCAAGCCGTGCGCCACAAGCGCGTCCATCTCTGACGCGGGTCGAGCCTTGGCCTCAGAGCCACCACGACGACGGCCCTCCGCCGCAACCAGAGACCGCAGCCGCTCCAACGAACGCCTGCGCTCTGAGACGCTCTGGCCGTCAAGCAACCATTTCACGAACTTCCAGCCGAGAGTTGCATGGCGGGTCTCGTCGGCGGCAATCCGCTCGAGCGCGGCGCGCACGGTCGGTTCGGTCGCTCGTTGCGCGCTCTCGGCCACTTCCATCGCGGCGCAGGTTTCACCGATGCACATCTCGCGGAAGGTCGTCTCCAGGATCGCGCTGGAGCTACTACTTTGCAGTGCGCCCTCCACATCGATACGTCCGGGGCCGCGGCTTGCTCCCGCATACTTGGACGCTAGCCCGAAACAGATCTGCGCGTGGGCGAGTTCGTCCGCGAGTGCCCTGTGTGCGCCTTGCACGAGCTGTGGGGGAGCGCCGAGGGCGAGAAGGTCCATGACAAAGCGCGCGAAGGCAGCGATCGAGGCGTGCTCCATGAGGCCAGCGCGCGTGTAGTGCTCGGCCAACGAACTTCGTACGCCAGAATCGAGCTCACCAGGGTCTAGCGCCATCGCATGCGCCCAGTCGTTTCGAGAGACGGGGGCCGCCTGACGCTGGATACCGCCGACCAGGAACGGACGACCACATATGTTCATCCGCGACTCGCAGGCGCCCGCGATGCAAGCCTGGAATTCGGGGCACTGGGAGTCGGCCGCACACTCTTGCCCGACTCGGCCACACGGGAATTTCGGTTGAGCGGGTTGGCCGCAGGTGACGACTGACGGCAAGAGGATACACGGCATGTCGCCACAGTCGGCGTCGGTCGCGCAGTCAGCCGGGACGCACGTGCTCACCGACTCTCCGCAGGCGCACAGGAACCCCGCAGCGCAGTCCGCGTCGGACGAGCAGGCATAGGTGCAGTTCGATTCGCTCGGCTCAGGCGCGCTCCGCGCAATGAGGGCGCAGTAGCCATGCGCCATTGCCGTGCAATCCGAGTCCTTGCGACAGCCGTCCCCAAGGCCAATCGACATCCCTGGCGGGAGGGGATCGGGTACTCCCCCGGTCGGCCAGGGTGGACCCGTTCCGCAGTTGCCAGCAGCGGGGCGGTGCAGCATTCCGCTCTCGCAACGCTCAAGCCCGCCTGACGGGCCGCCGTCGCTCGACCACGGGACACCGTTTTCGCAGGCGAAGATGGACGACGAAGGGGGTGCATCGAGACCGCTGTCGACGTTCAACGTAGCGTCCGGCGACCCCGCGTCAACGTTTGGCGTGCCGCCCGACGAGTTCGAGCTACAGGCAGCCTGACCCCCGAATCCGAGGGCGGCAGCGAACACGGTGCTCCACGACCTCACCGAGATGCGCAGCTTCATGCTGGAAAGCGTAGCACCGCCGGTTCGCGCCACGAACCGCACCGACGTGTCGCAGCATGGGGTTCGTTCTTCGTGGTGAACGCAGCGATTGCGCGAAGCAACAGCCAGAGGTGCCCAGGCCCAAGCGCCACAACACGGAGAGGAGGCGGCGCAAGACGGCACAGGCGTGCCATGTCGCCCGTAGCAGTTTCCCGTCTCTCCGCGAAGAAAGCCGATGGCACGGCAGTTGCGTCGAGCATCTACAATGACGCACACGCGCTCCTCGTTGAGCTTTGTCATCTCGGCCTTTTTCGCAAGTGCTTGCGGTGGTTCTACCGACGTCGACACATCTGGTGGCGCTGCCGGAACTGGAACCGCGGCGGCCGGGGGTAGCGCCGCGACTGGCGGCAGCGGGGCGGGCGGCGGGCAAGGCTGCGACGCCTACAAGGACGCGAAGCCAGGCGCCGAGATCACGGTCCAATTCCAACACAGCGGGAGCGGCGGCGCGATATACATACTGCCGAAGGTCTTCGATTGCGGTGAGGAAGTTCTATTTCGGCTCTCGAACTCGAAAGGTACAGAGCTCCTTCTCGAGCCCAGCGACTGCGGCGTAACCTGCGAACAGCTGCAGACGAGTCCTGGTGGTTGCGGCGCAGCCTGCCAAGCGCCCAAGGTGCTACGCGTCGCGAACGGCTCCAGCTATGACTACAAGTGGCCTGGCGCGACGTACGACCAAGTCGAGATGCCCAGCCAGTGCTTTCTCGATCCATCCGGCGGAAACGCGAGCTGCCGACGACGAGCGACGCCTGCGCCAGGCACCTACACGATTGCCGCAGAAGCAGCTGGCGAGTGCGTCGACTGCGTCTGCGATTTCCCCAACGCCAGCGGCTTCTGCAACTCGTACACCCACTTGCCGGTACTGAAGAATGCGTCGACAACCATCAGCTTTCCGTGGGACACGAGCGTGAAGGTCAACTTCGACTAGATGGGGCAGAGTATCAACGGAATGGCACATATCCTCGTGTCGAACCCTCGATACCGTCTCGCGACCTGGAAGGCGATCATCGCGCTGTTGGCCGTTGCATTGAGCGGATGTAGCGGCGCCGATGAAGATGGCGACAGCCGCTTGGATCGGTGCAGGCGCCTTCACGATTCTCTTTGCGGTGCCCGCGCTCGCTGCAAAGTCTTCCAGAACTTCAGCGACCCCGGTGCCGGCGTCGTTGACGCGAGCTACTGCTCCGCGATGAAAAGCACCTTCGTAGATGCGTGCACCGAGATTCCTGCTTTCCAAGGAATCGAGACCGCAACGGACCCTCAACTACAGGCCTGCCTCGACGGCTTTGACCAATACGCTTGCGCCGACATGTGCGGGAAGGTCGCGCCTGATCCGCCCGCCTGCGCAGCCGTGAAAAGCGTGCCCACGACGACAAAGTTCGAATGCGCGCCGTAGCACGATGCGCGAATCGGACGAGCTAGTGCCAACCCCGGGGGTGGGCGGATACGTCCCGCCCCGCCCCCGGGAGGCGACGCCCAACAGGCAAGATTAGCTCTGTATTGGCGAATGGCTCACTTGCCAAACGGTCCCCATGATGTTACAAAACGTATGTCGAAATTATCAACGACCGACGTTTCGCATCATGCCGGCCGATGCCACAAGAACGGACGCACTCCTTCGGCTCGCCCGCAAAGGTCCGGTTCGCGCTCGCGACCTGGCCAAAGCGGGCATCCCGCGGGTCTACCTGCGCCGACTCTGTGATCGGGGGGTGCTGGAACAGGTCGACCGCGGCGTCTATCGACTGGCGGACGCACCCATCACTGAGCTGCACTCCCTCGCCGAGGTCACCGTGCGCGTGCCGCACGCGACCATCTGCCTACTCAGTGCGCTGCAGCTTCACGAGCTGACGGCCGAGGTGCCGCATGCTGTGTGGGTGATGATTGACCGCCACGCGCGCATGCCCAAGCTCTCCTATCCCAAGCTCAAGGTCGTTCGCGCAAGCGGCCGCGCCCTCACGCACGGCATCGAGACGCGCGAGGTGGAGGGCGTGAAGGTACGGGTCACCAGCCCAGCGAAGACCGTCGCCGACTGCTTCCGCTACAGGCAGCACGTGGGCCTCGATATCGCCCTCGCTGCACTGCGCGACTACCTCCGCGCGCATCGGGGCGGCATGAATACCCTCGTCGAGGCGGCGCGCGCCGATCGAATCTATACCTTCATGCGGCCCTACCTCGAGGCGCTTGCATGACAAAGTCGCCCAAGGACGTCGGCGCATCCGTGCGCTCGCGCCTGTTGCGACTCGCGCGCGAGCGGGGAGAAGACTTCCAGCTCGTCCTCACGCGCTACGCGAACGAGCGGTTGCTCTATCGTCTCGCGAGCTCCGCGCACGCGTCTCGGTTCGTACTCAAAGGCGCCACGCTCTTCACGCTCTGGACCGGCGAGCCTCACCGAGCGACACGCGACGTTGACCTCCTTGGCCTGGGCGATCCGAGCGAAGAGTACATCCGCTCCGCGTTCGCCGAAATCGTCGCCATGGAGGTTGACGATGACGGCGTTCGTTTCGACGCAACCACGATTGAGGTGGGCCCCATCCGCGAGGAGCAGGACTACGGTGGGGTCCGCGTCCTGCTGATCGCCCAGGTGACCAGCGCCAAGGTTCGACTGCAAGTCGACGTCGGCTTTGGCGACGCGATCACTCCCGACGCCGTGAAGGTGGACTTCCCGCCACTGCTCGACTTCCCCGCTCCGAGACTGCGCGCCTACCCGCGCGAGACCGTCGTGGCCGAAAAGCTCGAGGCGATGGTGAAGCTCGACCAGGCAAACAGCCGCATGAAAGACTTCTACGACCTCATTGTTCTCTCGCAGATGTTCGCCTTCGATGGAGAACTGCTCGTTCGGGCTATCGCAGCAACGTTTGCTCGCAGGGGAACACCGCTGCCCACGGGACTGCCCGTGGCACTCACGCTGGAGTTCACAGACGACCGCATGAAGATAACGCAGTGGGGCGCGTTCCTGCGAAAGTCGGGCGCCCCAAGCCCCGGGGCGCTTCGCGACGTCGCGGCCACGATTGCCCGCTTCGTCGAGGAGCCGCTTGCAGCCGCGACAACGGGGTCGGCATTCGCTAAGTGCTGGGCACCTGGCGGGCCGTGGGTGTAGGCCCCCCTATTCACCCGCTGCCAACCGTCACGAAAGTGTCAGCGATGTATTGATCCATTCCGGTGGGCAGATTGACGGAGACGGGGGCACCTACGGGAACGAGGACGCCTACGCCTACGCAAGAACGCAGACGCAAAAACCGGAACGGGAACGGTTTCGTCATGCCAACACATCGTGAACGTCGCCCGTCAACGTTCCCGTCTCCCGTACCCGTGCCCGTGGGCGTCCACGTAGGCGTGGGCGTGCCCGGAGCGGCTGAGGTTCGACCTGTGCAGCGAACGGCGGCGCAGACGCGGACGGCGGATGCCAGCTTGGACGCCCTTCGCGGCACGAGGCTGTCGCCGGCCTCATTGGGGGTGGGATAGCCCGCCGGCGACGACGATGGGTCATCTGACGCGGCACAGCACTCGGTACATTGCGCATTGCGGGTTCATCCCGCTGGTCGCTGTCGGCCACACACCGGTGCGCGGCCACGCTCAGTGGTGAGATCGATCATGCAAGCTCTGGTGTCGACCGCGTCGCGTGCATTCCGCTGGTGCGCTGACCGCAAGCTGGGGTCAAACTTGGCATGTGTCGGCAAGATCATCGCACCTGCTGCTTGGGGGACTCCTGCTGTGCGGTTGCAGCGGCTCTAGCGACGGCGGTCCCGTGGGAGGCATGGAGGCGGCTCTGAATGGGCGCACCTTTGTCTCCGAGAGCGTTGGGGGCTGGCAGTTGGTGGCGGGGACCGAGGTGCGCCTGCGCTTTCGCGATCAGGAACTTTCGGCGAGCGCTGGCTGCAATTCTATCAATGCCACGTTCAGCGTCACCGACAGCAAACTCTCGCTACCCGGCTACGGCATGACCGCAGTGGACCCCGTCACGCCCAAGACGACTGGCTCGTGAGCTTCCTACGCGCCAAGCCCAAGCTCGAGCTCGTGGAGCCCCGCTTGAAGATGACCACATCCTCGGCACAGATGACCCTGCTCGACCGGGAGGTTGCCAGCCCGAACCGACCGCTCGTCGGCACGCAGTGGCGTAGCGACGGATTCAGCAACGGCAAGCTGGCGAGCGGTCCGGGTTCACCGAACGTGACCGCATACTTCGATAGTAGCGGAACGGTTTCCATCGAGACGGGTTGTCAAACGGGAACCGGGAAGTACTTCGTCGACGGCTCGAAGATGACCTTTGATGGGTTCGCCTATGACGGCACGCCGTGTGCTAATCCGAACATGAAGCAGTTCAACGACCAAGTCTTGCTCGTCCTGGACGGCGCTCCTGTCGACTTTGAAATCGAAGAGGTCCGGTTGGCAATCCATCGCGGGAAGTACACGCTGTACTACCAGGCTGGCACGTAAGGCACTGCTCGCGCGGCATTGCTCCTGAGCATGACGGCTCGGTACGCGGTCGCAGAGGGGATGCGGATCGACGGAGACGGGGACGCCTACGCCGCGCCTGCCGAGACGATCCGCTTGAGCAGGGACCGTGCGGGAGCGATGGCCACCAAACCTCCGGTGGTCGCGATCATCCAAAAGGGGCGCGTCGGTTCGTCCAGCCACGCACCCGTCGTCAAGGCGGTAATCAATCCAAAGATCGAGATTCCTAGCGTCCCTTGGCGAAGCCCCTCACCCAATCGGTTGCGCCGGCTGACGCTGGCGGAAACCGCTTTCTCCGCGTCGGTGAGTGCCCGCTCGAACGTCCGCGCGCGGCGGCGATATGCCGCCCGAGCCAAGAGGTGATCGGCCCCGCAATAGTCACAGCGCCGCACGATGGCGCCGCTGCGCGGCAGTGGCGCCCCGCACAGTCGACAGCCCAAGGCGCCGTCTTCCCCGGGCTCCAGCGGAGCCGTGAATCGGTAGACGCGCCTCATGAACGCCCCGACGCACATCCACAGCCACGCACTCGCCGTGGTGTACGCGACGATCGCATAAAAGCTCCACCACATGCCGACGAGGAATTTCCCCGGCGCGATCTCGTCCGTGACGGACTCGAGGAACAAGAACCGAAACAACGAGATCTCGGGCGGCAGGTCTGATGACACGACAAACAACATCGGAACGACCATGCAGACGGCGACGAGTGGTGGGGCGCAGGCATTCCACAAACCAAAGTCTTCAATCAGTCGCAGTTGGGAGGCGACGATTTGGTGTTCGCGCCGCGCCCGCTGCTTGATTGCGGCGCGGAGATCCGAAAGCCGCTCCGCTAACGCAACAGGAAGCGGCTCGGCGCCGCCGCAGAACGGACAGCCGTCAGGCGGCTCATGGAGGTTAAGTGGCTGCTCGCCGCCGCAATGCCTGCACTTTCCAAGTTCCGGGTCATCCACCCTGGTTCGGGCCTCCTCTAGTTCCTTCAAACACTGATTCTCCCGCGAGCCCGCCGCCGCGGGACGTCACGAGGTCGGGTCGATAACGGCCCCTGCTACGATCAGAGCGGTGCCGATCGCGCACAGAACGATCCAGGGAATCACGAGCCTCTTGCGCCAATCGTCTGGCTTGAGCTCCCTGAAGACGAATGTGAAGAAAGCGCCGGGGTTTCTGAACACGTAGCCGACGTAATCGGAGTAGCCGCCTTTTGCCTTCTCGGCGAGGAAAGCAGCGAGCAAGAAGCAATAGCAGATGCCACCCAAGCCGAAGAGAATCAACCCGCACAGTCCGAGCGTCCGACCGAGTTCCTGCATGTCGCTCTCGAGTGTAGACGGCTTCAGACCCTCATCCAACCGCCGGGCGTCCCCGGCATGGGCTTCTGAGTTCGTGGTGCTCATGCGCTTCGCGTCTCGATGACGCGACAAGCTCGTGAATGGAAAGCGCGGTGCTCCGAGAGGGTGCCGCGTGATTGCGACCGTGACAATGAGCCACCGAGAACTAGGGCGCCGCGAATCAGGGTTGCGTGGGGCCACGTCGATGCGCTCTGGAGCTAGGCTATTGGGGCAGCAACGACGTGCGGCTCAAGCAGGAGTTCAGCCTGCGCCAGGGGTTCGTCGCGGCCGGCTACACCGAGGGCCAGACGACAAGAAAGCCTGACGGCGCGACGCTAACGTTCTTTAAGGACGGACTGAGTGTGAGTGTGTTCCTGATGCCGACCCGCTCCACTCGGCCCAGCCCGTTCCGGAAAGCCACCTCGATGCAGTTTCACGTGACCGGTCGGCCCTAGGGCGCGTTGATGTACAAGTGCGCTCGAGCGCGGCGTGGTATCCTGCCTTTGTGCCTCGCAGAGTCCTCACGACCGCGCGCGTTGCCGCGACATTGCTCGCGCTTTCACTTGCTGCCTGCACCTCAAAATCCGTCACGAAAGACGCAACCGGCGGCACGGGCGGCGCGGCGGGTGGGAGTGGCGGCGCAAGTGGTGGAGCCGCTGGAAGTAGTGGCGGCACCGCAGGCGCTGCGGGCTCCACTGGCGGGTTCGCGGGCGCGTCCGGGAGCGGCAGCACTGCGGTGGACCTAGTGGGTTGCGGCGTTCCCTCCACCGATCAACCGCAGCCGAGCCTGTACTCGACGTTGAACTCGGACGCGGAGATGAACCCATCCGCCATCGGACCGTCTGGCGCCATCAGTGGCAACGCCAGCTTTCAGACTGGTGGTAAGTGCGGAAAGTCCCTGGCCCTGACTGGCTTGCAGGGGACTTTCGCGGTCTGGCCTGCAGCTGTGCTGGATTTCACGAAGGGAACCATCGCGTTTTGGCTGCGGCCCAACTGGGATCACACCGACCCCGGGCTGCGAGAATTGATTGTGACCGATGGGCTCGGAACTCCGGGCGGCGGCATGAGCGTCACCAAGCAGGACAACGCAAGCTTGGCGGTCCGGTTCAATACGAGCTTGCCGCCGGCAGAGATCGGCAAAGCTATCGATGGGGGCAGCTACACGCTGAGCCAGGGGGTTTGGACCCACATCGTGATCAACTGGGACTTCAACGACCCCAACGACAAGATCAACATTTACGTCAGCGGAAAGAAAGACGACGCAAAGACACTCGGCATGGTACCTGCCATCAACGGCTCCGGCAGCAAGATCCAACTGGGCTCGAGCGCCTCTCCCGCGACCGCCGCGGATGCCGACTTCGACGAAATCAAGATCTACACGTCTCGAATTGCGCCGCTATGAACCGAGTTCAGAGCGCCACGGCGCACCACGACGCAGTTCCACGTGACCGGTCGGCCCTAGGGCGCGTTGATGTACAAGTCATGCGTTCGGGCGGCGATACGCCGCCGCTGGTCTAGCCTCAGGAGACGCCCACCATCCACGTCAGGCGGGGACTGATCCATGCTAGCCTCCGGTTAATGTGGAGGTTGGGGTTGGTAGGGCTGTCAGCGGTGGCCCTATGTGGTTGCGTAACGGACATGGCCAACACAACGAAGCCTCCCGGGGATTTGGCAGCGTACACACCCTTCGCTTTGGTTCCGAAGGTGGCGGCCTACGCCGGGAAGGCGCCGAAGCTGGTCAAAATGACGGCGTTGCGGGTGCCTGCCAACGGTAAGATCCCCTTCAGCAGCGACGGCAGAGCCCGGGTGGATCACACCTTCGTGACCAACGCAGGTGGTGATTACTTCCACGTCACGGTCGAGGTCAAGAAGCCACGGATCGTGCTCTCCTCCCGGGGGGCCAGCAACAGGAAATCCAAAGAGCGGCATCTGGGCATGGGACGTAACCCAGCGCCGATGGCGAAAGGCGCCACGGCACGGATCTTCGAAGTCGTTACCGAGAAGCTCTCCGGCGTGAACGTCAAGGCCCCGGCACCCAAGGACGTTTACGCGAAGGCGCCAAATCTGGCCCCCAAATGTAGCGCGGCCGAGCTGTGGAAGCAGGCGATCGCGGCGGGAGCGTCAGCGAAAGCACTGGCCGACATCAGCTATGGCGTAGACGGCTACGAGCTCGCGCCTGGCGGCGGCTCGAGCCACCACTTCGACCACGACTGCAAGCCCAAGTCCCCATAGACTGCCCGACGCCCGTCAACGTGTTCCCGTCTCCCGTTCCCGTAGGCGTAGACGTCCCACATAGGCGTGGCCCGTAAACGTGAGCGTGCGCGTGCTAGGCTCCGCAGCGTGGACACGTTCGGGGTATTCCGCGCAGCGCGTTGGCGCGCAGGGCGGCCCGCCCGTCTGTTGTTCGTCGTCTGCGTGGGATGCGGCGGCGAGGATGCAGAGGTCGAACGAGGGCCGCCCCGGATCACGGTGTTGGGTTCGTCCACTGCCTTTGGGGTGGGACCCAAGGACGCGAGCAACAGCTGGGTCGAGCGCTACCGAGTCCATCTCGAGGCTGAGCGGCCCGGCGCGGAGCTGGTCAACCTGGCTTTCCCCGGCTTCACGACCTACGCCGTTCAGCCAAGCGACTTCGAACCACCCAGCGACCGTACCATTCCGGCCGTCGGCAAGAACATCACCGCAGCGCTGGAGACGCGCCCGACCGCGATCGTCGTGAACCTGCCCAGTAACGATCAGGACAGAGGTTATTCCCAGGCCGAGCAAGTCGAAAACTTCGACCGCGTCGTCGCGGCCGCGGCCGAGGCCAAGGTGCCCATCTGGATCGCCACGACGCAGCCACGCAATTTCAAAGACGACCAGGATCGCAGCGCGCTCGCGCAGATGCGGGACGTGATCACTCAACGCTACGCGCCCCGCACGATTGACTTCTGGACACCGATCGCCGACAGCGACGGCCGCGTGCTTGCGGCCTACGACTCCGGGGACGGCGTGCACATCAACGACGCAGGCCACGCGTTACTCTTCGAGCAAGTGCGCGCCGCAGCGTTGCTCGAATAGCCACTCGCCCACGAACTGCGCACGGAAGCCGAGTTCGCCTCACGTGAGAGCTAGCACCCCGTTGCCGTGGGCCACAGGCGCGCGGACCACTGGTGTAGCGAAGAAGCCACAAAGTGGTCGCCTTGCATTCAGCAACCGTTACCTCCCGGCACAGGCGCTCGTCTCGCTGTGGGATCCTCCGGTGTTCGCTGCGCTGAATCGAGGCACAGCGCTTGCACAAACTACTTTCAATGCTCCCTTCGGTTGCCTTGATTTTCGCCCAAGCGACCACACCAGCCGGTTCTTCAACATCGCCTCATCCCCCTGCAGCGTCGGCGCAATCCCCACCAGCAGCCGCTCATCCGCCAGTAGCCGCCCATCCACCAGCAGCGCCCGGTTATTCACAATCGGCACCGGTCTATCCGCCGCCAGCGCCGGCGTACGCTGCTGCAACCCCATACGTTTGGCCGCCAGAAAGGGCAGCGCCGAAGGCTCCGTCCTTTCCGCAGTGGTATATCAAGTTCAATCCGCTCGGGCTGCTGCTGGAGCGCTACAGCGTTGATGTCGAGTACATGCCCTCCGCGCACTTCGCGTTTCTGGTCGCACCCCACTATTGGCGTTCGGATCGAAGGCCGCGGGATCGGAATCGCACGGGAGACTGCGTTCTTTGCTTCAAGGATTTCGAAGCGTACGGCGCCGAACTGGGCTTTCGCTACTACACCAGCCACGAAAAGGCCGCGGGTTTCTACATTGGTCCTACGGTCATCGGAGACTTCATTCACTATCTGGACACTGGCGACCGCGAACGCACGCTTCAGGTTGGCGTCGACCTGGGTGGACAGATGGTGTTCTCCCCGCCTGGCAAATCGAGCGGCTTCGTTCTCGGATTTGGCGGTGGCATCATGCTGGCTCGCGCCTCGTCTCGCGATGGCGACGGCGACACTTGGTTGGATTTCCCACTCCGTTTCATCGCTCAAGTGGGCTACTCGTTTTGAGCGTTGACGCGATGATGCGCCGGCGGCGCATCGGGAGCCGGCGGTTCGGGCGGCACGAGTGGGACGCTGAGGGCAGCTCGGGAGCTGCGTAGCGCTGGGACGAGTGGCTTCGCAGCGGCACATAGCGCTACCGTCCAGGTTTACTCACGGGTAGACTGAGCAAAGGAGAATCTGTGATGAGGTGTGAGCATGGAGCCTTTGCGCTCCTTCTGATCGCGACTGTGGCGTGCGGCAGTGACGAGAGCGCGCCTGCGAACACCAGTTCAGGCGGGGCTGGCAGTGGCGGCACCGCCGGCAGCGGAGGCGGTGGCGAAACTGGGGGAAGCTCCGGCGCCAGCGGCGGGTCGAGTAGCGGTGGTGCTGGCGGAGGGGGGGGAGTCGCCGGTTCAAGCGGAAGTGGCGGCGCGGGTGGCTCGGGCATTGTCGTGGCCGCCGCAACAGCTGGGGGAATTCACACCTGCGCGCTGACTTCCTCCGGTGGCGTCAAGTGTTGGGGTTTCAACCTCTACGGGCAGGTCGGCAATGCATCCCAGGCATGGCCAACGCAACCGGACGACGTCGCAGGCCTCGGTTCCGGGGTTAGCGCCATTGCTGCCGGTTTCCACTTCACCTGCGCGCTCACCACCGCAGGGGCGGTCAAGTGTTGGGGCAAGAACGACCACGCCGAGTTGGGAGACGGCACCAAGACCAAGCAGCCGACACCGGTAGCGGTTTCTGGACTGAGCTCTGGCGCCGTCGCCATCGCTGCGGGTTTCATTCACGCCTGCGCCGTCACTTCCTCTGGCGGCGTCAAGTGCTGGGGCAACAACGATTCCGGCCAACTAGGTGACGGAACAACGACGGAGGGCATCAAACCGGTCAGTGTGTTCGGTCTGAGTTCCGGTGCCGTTGCGGTTTCAGCTGGTGCGAATCATACCTGCGCTCTCACAAAAGCGGGAGCGGTGAAGTGTTGGGGAAGCAATGGTTCAGGTCAGCTTGGTGATGGCACGAAGCTCCCGCGCAAGACTCTGGTAGACGTTTCCGGGCTGAGTAGCGGTGTGACCGCGATATCTGCGGGGGATGCGCATACCTGTTCATTGGCCGCAACTGGTGCGGTCAAGTGCTGGGGGTTCAACGAAAACGGCCAATTGGGGGACGGCACCAAGATGGATCGCGCCGTGCCCACTGACGTCTCTGGACTTGGCTCGGGAGTTTCTCGGGTGGCGGCTGGCCACAGCCGAAGCTGCGCAGTCGATGCGACGGGCGCCGCTTGGTGTTGGGGCGACAACAGCGACGGCCAATTGGGGGACGGCACCAAGATGCAGCGTCTCAAGCCCATCCCCGTCTCTGGGCTCGGCGCTGGGATTGCGAATCTAGCACCTGGCGGCACGCACAGCTGCGCCGTGACCAGTTCCGGCGGAATGAAGTGTTGGGGCAAGAACGACAATGGCCAACTGGGGGATGGTAGCAAGACGCCGCAGCTTTCACCGGTGAACGTAAAGTTCTAAAACGTCAGCCGCACGGCCACAGGTGGAGGAAACGTAGGGCAAGCGCTGGAGAAGAAGTTCGGCAACGGCCGACCCCTAGGACGCATGCTCTGGGGTTGGTCCACCATTGTCTCAACACACCTCGAGCGCCTTTCCGCGTCACGCGGAGGTGGCGCTAAGTTCCCACGGCACTTCGGCGGCAGTCGGGGCGAGCTTCCACTCCTGGAACACGCCACCCGGGAACTCGCTTCGCGCAGGAATGTCACGGCCGGGTCGCACGGGCAGCCCGACGAGGCGCTCATCGAGCTCGAGGACGAGCTTGGCCGCCGTCAAGGCACTTAGGCTCGCACGGACGGCAGTGGGCTCGACGTCGGGCTGGCCTTGTTTGAGTCGCCGGAGCAAGCCACTAAACGATGGGGCTTCGTCGCAGAGATCCAAGACCACGGCGTCCAAGCCCTCCAGCGTGTGCTCACGGGCAGTCGCAATCGGTCGAGTATCCGTGACGAGCACGGCGTCACCGACGCGACGCCGCTCGAGAGCTGGCAGTTCTTTTCCGTGCCGCTCCGTGCGCCACAAGTCGATCCAACTCCCAAGCGCATGACGTAACGCCTGCACCTCGGCCGTGTCGGCTTTACGTAGGGTGCTGGCCGCGTGCGATCGATCGAAAAAGAAGTACGCGAGATCGGACAGCGCAGTCTCCGGTACGGAAGGATAGACGAGACCGATGGCAGGGTACGGTCGAAGCTCCAGACCGTGCTCCTCTGATCGGAGATAATAGGGACTGAATCGGTCGAAGCGGACCCGCGCCATACCGCCAGCAGGCGGTTGCAGGTGGGAGATCAGCGGTAGCCAGGCTGCCGTCTCGCGATACCATTCGAGCTCTTCTCCTGGAAGGCCGGTGAGCATGTTCCACATCATCCGCACGCCGTGCTCGCGGGCCCACTTGAGGGATTGCACGTTCACCACCGGGCTGGTGCCCTTGGCGAGCAGGTCGAGGGCACCTCGATGCATACCCTCGAGCCCCGGCTGGATGAACCGAACACCCGCGTCTGACAGGACGCTAATTTCGTCGCGGCTCAGGTTCGCTTTCGTGTGGTAAAATAGCTTGTATGGGGCACGCGCCGCGGCGAGTTCGACAATGACGGTCTTGAGATGATCCCGCGATAGGATGTTGTCGACCATCTGAATTCGGTCGACGCCGTATCGCTGCGAGAGGGTGGCGAGTTCCTCGAGGACTCGCGAGCTGGACTTCGCGCGGAAGGGCATCGATTCGCCGTTGAATCCGCAGAAAGTGCAATGCTTGATCTGTCCCCACCAGCAGCCGCGCGACGTTTCCATGAGCAGACCTGGAGTGATGGCCTTGTTGATCGGCGAGCGCGACAGCTCTTCGAAGTAGTCATCGAAGTCGGGCATCGGTACCTGGTCGAGATCGTCAACGACGGCCCGCGGGACGTCGGCGGGCTCTGCCAGCACCAGGAGGCTCTTTTTTTGCCGCTGCTCTGGCCCAAGCACGCCCACAAGCCCGAGACGCGACGCAGCTGCCGGGCCGTGCTGGATGATGGTCTCGCAGAGCTCCGCGAACAGGAGGTCCGATTCACCGGAAACGACGAAGTCGACCCATTCGAATTGCTGCAGAGTGGTCACTCCCATCTCCGCTTCGCAGTTCCCCCCGCCGATCATGGTGACCACGTTTGGGTCGAGTTCCTTGACTGCCCGGAGCAAGGCCAGAGAGGCGACATGTTGCTGGAAAACGGACGTACAGCCGACGATGCGTGCCCCAGTATCGACGACCTTCTTCGCCACGCGGGCCACGAACGCGCTCGCTTGCTCCGCCACCCGCTCGAGGGTCGAGGCATCGAGACCGCTCCGTTGGCGATCGAGGAACTGACTTCGCGCGGCGTCGTGTCCAGGGAAAGCAGCGCCTGAGAAGACCCAATCTCCAGCATGCATCTCTGGGCGTGATGCTGCGATGGCCTGGTAGACCTCGGGTCCTATCTGCTCGGCCAACTCAAAGCCAGGATAGAGACAGATGGCCTCGAGCTTCGTCTTGTCCAAGCTGGCCTTCAGGATGCCCAGGGCGAGGGACGGATTCTCGATGGCGGCGAAGGGCATCGAGATGAGGCAAACGTCAACCATCGCTGCCAGGGCCCATCAGATACTTGGCTGGCCTCGTCATACGATGTCGCTGAGGTCGAATTCGACTCAGATACTCGTCAGGCCCCTTCATACGATGTCGCTCAGTCCTAGTTCGACGCTGCCCTCTGCGGGTGCAGCGAGCAGGGCACTCCTCACCCAGCTTCCGTTTTCAAAGATCACCGTGTCGTCCGCGCGAATCACCGGAGCGGCCAGGATCAAGTCGAGGTGGAGCGGGCAGCCCCAGAGGACCCGGCTGTAGGGTTGGTTGTGCTCGCCGAGGCCCAAGTGAAATCCTGGCCAACGCTCGTTCGCCAAGCAGGGGCTCTTTGCGAACCGATCCATGCCGATATTGGTCCCGAAACCGATCTCGCCCACACGGTCGGCGTTCTCGTAAGCGAAAAAGTCTCGCAGCATGGTCTCGATCGACTCGTGCTCACACGCATGGGACGTTACACGTGAATCCTCGAGCTCTAGCGTGATCGGGTTTCGGCCGAGCCGAGCGTCGAATGCCAGCACCGAGTTGAAGTTCGCGTTCAAGCTACCGTCGGCAACCAAACGCCCGCTCACCGTGGTGCTGTAGGAAGCCACCTCTCCCGGCGGCAGCGTCGCTGGCAAGTTGCCACCGGTACTGCCGAAGTTGGACGTCCAGGTGGCGCCTGGGGCCACGCAAAACGAAAGGTCGGTTCCCGCAGCACTGGTCACGACAACGCGAGAAGCACTCGTTATCGTGCTGAGAACACTTCCGTTCAGCGCCTCCAGTTCTGGCATCGGTACGTTGAATGACTGGGCGAGCGTGTGGGGCGAACTACCGAAGAGTCGATGAAAGCGCCAGCGCCCCGGCTCTTGCGCCAGCAGCTCTTTGAGCTCCGAGCCGAAAAAACTCTTGTGCTGTTGCAGCAAGAGGACCGCGTCGGCAGCGCGGATTCGCTCGATGTCGAAGGCGGTTTCTGGAGTGATGATCCACGTTGCGAGGTCAATGCCGCGCGCGTGGCAGATCGGGCTCAGCGCGTCGAGCAGGCCCTGCAGGGCCGCGTCGGTGACGACCAACAGAGACTCGCCACGTCGCATCAGGAGGTACCGGTCGAGCAGGTTTTCGAGCCCGCGCTGTTCGGTCACCGCTCTCGGCCGAGCTGCGGCACTGCTGTGCAACGCCTTCACCTAGACGGTTAGTCGTCCAATCGACCAATCCAAACCTTTGGCGAGGTCGTTGGGGTTGGCAATGGTTTTGCCAAAGGGTTTGAGCGTTCTTGGAAGTTGCTTCCTCGGCTTTGTGCGGGGGTCGACGCCACCGCTCACCTGGGCGAGCTCATCGTCGTCCAGCTCTCGGGATTCAGGCGGCGTGACAGCAGTCTTCCAGTCATCGACTGTGAAATCAAAGCCGGCTTTGCGCGCCACATCGCACAGCTGCTCCAGGTTCTCGGACTTTGCCTCTCCGACGGCGTCGGCGAGCTTGGGGTCTTCCTCGACCTTGGTGATGAAATCGATGACGGTCTGTACTGACATGAATGCTCCCTCCTGGGCGGCCGGGTACTGTTACCTAGCATAGTCAAATAGCACGACTCGTTTGTTGTCAACACCGTGCACGCAGCGTGCCAGGCTCGCCACCAAATCGATCACTGGTGCCGCGGTCCGGATGTCGCGGCGTAGTTGGGAGCCACAAAGCTCCACAGTCCCCAAACAACACATGGCTTGGGATGAGCCAAGCATGTGGCTTCCGAGCGCACGCAGGGCTCAGGCGCTTTCGATGGCTCGCATCGGGTTGCCAAGGCGCCGCACGATCACAGCATCTGGCGCTCCGCCAACACTCGAAACGGTCCCTCCTCCGCCATCAGCTCGTCGAACCGGCCCGTCTGAACGACTCGCCCAGCCTCCAAAACTACAATCCGATCCGCCTGCCGAATCGTGCTCAAGCGATGCGCAATCACCACACGAGTCACTCGCAGGCTCTCGAGACTCTGACTCACAGCCGCCTGAGTCACATTGTCCAACGCGCTGGTAGCTTCGTCGAAGAAGAGGATGCGCGGCTTCGCCGCCAGCGCACGAGCGATCAATAGCCGCTGACGCTGCCCTCCCGAAAGCGTGCCGCCGCCTTGCGAGATGACCGTGTGCATGCCCATGGGCATGGCTTCGATGCTTTCGGCCAGGGCGGCCTGACGAGCAGCGCGCCAGGCGTCATCGATGGTGAGCCCGGTGCTGCCCACGATGTTCTTGTAGATGTCGCCAGCCATCACCTGACTGTTCTGCATCACCACTCCAACCTGTTGGCGGACGACCCGCACGTCGAGGTTGGAGAGCGCCTGGCCGTCGTAGAACACGCCGCCCTCAGTGCAGGTTTCGAATCCGAGCAGCAATCGAAGCAAGGTGGACTTGCCCGAGCCAGACGGACCGACCAAGGCAACGAATTCGTCGGCGCCGATCTGCAGGCTCACATCGTCGAGCACGAGCGGCCCATCAGGGTGGTAACGGAACGAGACGTGGTTGACCTCGATGTCTCCGCTGAGCTCGACACGCTGCCCGCCCCCGTGGCTCTCCGCGGGCTGCGTCAAGATCGGCTTGGCCCGTTCGTACATCGGGATGACCGAGAGCGATTCCAGCCCCGACTCGATCACGTGCAGCACGGCAAACAGGAAAGTGCCGAACGCGGCGCTGAACGCCAAGAACTGCCCGGTGCTGATCGTCTGCTGCCCGCCACCCGCGAGCATCCAGAACAGAACCATGCTGGAGACGATCGGAAACGCGCTCTGGAACACGGCAACGCGCACGTTGACCCACTCTGCGCGCAAGTCCGCATCCCGCCGCCCGGCGAAAAGACGCGCCCACACGGCAAACGCACGATTCTCGGCACCGCTGACGCGCAGCTTGGAGATGCCGCTCAGCAGCTGGAGCAGGAGACCGCCGATCTTGCCATCGTAGTCGGCCACCCGACGCTCCTGCTTGAGGCCGTAGTGAGCCGCGAGCCCGGCTGGGATGGCCGCGACGATGGCAAGCCCCGTGGCTGCAAACGCCAAGCGCGAATCGATCCAGAACAAGAGGCCGACGTTCCAGATCGAGAACAGGCCCCCGAGCAGCGCGGACAGAGTCGTGCCGGCGAGCACTTCGCGGATGGCGCCGATGCCGGCCGCCCGGGAGGACAGGTCACCCGCGGAGTACTTTCGGAAGAACGGTAGCGGAAGCCCCAACAAGCGATCCCAGATCGCAGCCTCGAGGGTTGCGTCCATGCGGGTTTGCGCGCGAACCAGCGACAGGCCCCGGGCGACGTCCAGCAGCGCCTGGCCGAGATAGACGCAGACCAGCACCAGCGTGAGCTGCAGCAGCAAGCCACGTTCGGCGCCGGGGATCAGATGGTCGACCACATGACCCGTGAGCAGCGGGATCAGCATGCCGAGGGCGCCCAGCACCGCGCCGACAACGAGCACAAATGTGACATCCCGGAGCGCGCGGCGGCTCGAAAAACGCAGCACGTCGAGGGGGGACAGTGGGCGATCGGGCAGGGGGCAATAGAACTGATAGGCTTGTGGGTGAAGCTGCTCGGCCAGCTCAGCGGTCACCGGGCGCCCATCGTCCTGGCTGGGGTCATCGAGCTGGTAGCCGCCTGGCGTTGGCAGTAGCGCGACTGGGTGCAGCACGAGCTCGTCTTCATCCTCCATGACAAAGCCGAGCAGGGCCCCCGCATCGTGTTTGTGCCAGGCGCCTTCGAGCAGCACCGGGCGCATTCTCATGCCGGTCACGCGCGAGAGCGCCGTTTGCATGTGACTGAGCGCTGGCCCTGCCGGAGACGGCACATGAGGTGGCTCGATGCCGAGCCAGATCGCGATCGTGCGACAGGCTTGTTGAAATGAATCTCCGCGGCCGACGTCCGGCGGGAGCAGCTCGCCGCGTCCAACTGCCGCAAGCTTCTGCAAGGAATCGGATACGAATCGGCCTTCGGCCTCGCGTGAGACCAAGTCGCGCTCGAGGCGCGCGCGTTCGAGCGAAACCCGACGCTTCTCGAGCAAAGCGACGATGAAGTCGTAGAACGGCTGTGCGAAAGCGCCGCTCGCCGACGCGTCGAGGAGCTCTCGACTGCCTGTCGCGCGTACCTCGCCGCCCTCGGCAAGCGCCCACACGGTCTCCGTGATCGGCCAATGCACGGATGGCGGCTGCAGCTCGTCGAGATCCACACCACCGTAACGGCTCGGTGTGCGCGGAAGCTCGACCCACACCATGCCTTGCTTTGCGCGGAGCGGCGCGGCTTCCGAAAGGGCCAAGCTCTCGCCGGCCGTCACCGCGCGGCAACGAGTCGGGACGGGCGCGGCTGGCACGGTCGACGCCAGAAGCTCGATCCAGCCATCGAATAGGCGCTGCACGCGAGGATCGGCGATCGCCTCGAACAGAGTCTTGGCAGAAAGTCGCAGGACATGACTGCCCGCCATACCCGACAAAAGCAGCGCCGTCGGTTGGTCCCCCGTGCTCGGGCCAAGCCCCAACAGAAGCTGCCCCGGGCGGCACAGCGCAATGTGCTCGCGTCGACCCGCCGCGGCGCCATCGCGATACCCCACGCAAAACAGCTGATGCTGCGGGGCCTGGGTCACGTAGGCAAACTCCGGGTCATCGAGCAGCAGCGGCTCGTCGCCCTCCACCACGATTTCTTCGCAAAGCTCACCGAAGTGCTGCTTCAGCCAAGCGATGTCTTCGGGTGTCATGCTCATCGCCATTACCCAGTCGTGATGAGCTCGCGGTACAGGCCGCCCTCGGCGAACAGCTCCTCATGGGAGCCACGCTGAACGACCTGACCGGATTCGAGAACGATTATTTCGTCGGAATCGCGAATGGTGCTGAGGCGGTGAGCGATGATCAGACAGCTGCAGCCGCGCCGCCTCAGGTTGGCGTCCACTCGCTGCTCGGTTTCAGGGTCGAGGGCGCTGGTCGCCTCGTCGAGAACCACCAACGATGGCTGACGCACCAGCGCGCGAGCGATCTCCAGGCGCTGACGCTGACCGCCGCTGAAGTTCGCGCCGCCCTCGAGCATGGTCGCGTTGTAGCCGCCTGGAAGCCTGGCAATGTCGTCGTGAATGCAAGCATCTTTCGCGGCCTGGACCACGTCGGCCTCGGGCACCGTGTCATCCCAGAGGGTCAGGTTCTCTCGGATCGTGCCCTCGAATAGCGTCACCTCCTGGTCGACGAGTGCTACCGAAGCTGCGATCGCAGAACGCGGCAGGGAGTCGCGCGGCGCCCCGTCGAAGTATATCTCTCCCTGCCACGGCGGGTACAGCCCGCAGACCAGCTTGGCGACGGTAGACTTGCCGCTGCCGCTGCTGCCCACCAACGCAATTCGCTGACCGGGCGCGATCTGCAGATCGAGGTCATCCACCAAGGGCGGGGAGAACGGCAGGTAGCCGAATGTCACACCTTTGAGCTCCAGTTGGCCGGTCAGTCGCCTTGGCGGCTCGGCTTCGTCAACGCTCTCCTCGGGCACTTGCTCGTCGCGTTCGTGCCCGAGCACGTCGTCGAGCCGCTCGAGGTTCCCGCGCAGCTGCTGCAGCCCGGCGCCGACCTCCGCCAAGCTCTCGACAGGCTGGATGAAGCTCACCATCAGGGCCTGGAATGCCACCAGCATGCCAAGGCTCATGTGGCCATCCATGACCCGCAACGCTCCAACGGACAGAACTAGCAGCGAGTTGCCGCGTGAGAGTAAGTCGCTCGCGATCAGCAGGTACTGGTCCTTGCGAGCCAGAGCCTGCTGGGCAGAGAGCAGCTTGGCTTGGTACCCTGCCCATTGGCCGAAAAATTCGGATTCCGAGCCGGTGCCCTTGATCGTTTCGATCATCTGCAGCCCACCCGCCGATACGCCAGCGAGCTTGCCGCCGTGCTGAGCCACTTGTCGGCTGAGGTCGGTTCGTATGCGCGCTGCGCCGCGCAGCAGCAAGATGTGCGCGGCCAGGGTTCCGAAGCCGATCAGCGTCAGCCATGGATCCAGGTAGAGCATGAAGGCCGCGTAGAAGCCGACGAGCACCAGATCGAGCAAGACGCCAGAGACGCGGCCGGACAACGTCTGCGCCACCATCTCGTTCGAGCGAACGCGCTCCGCGAGATCGCCAGGCGAGCGCGCTAGGTAGAAGCCCACGGGCAGCCGGAGCGAGTGCCACAAGAAGCGCGAAGACATCTTCACGCCTAGCCGCGTCATCAGCTTCAAGAGGTAGCTTCGCTGCAGGCCGGTGAGCGCAGCGGACACTGCCGCCGTCAACAGCATCGCCAAGAGCAGCGAGGGCAGCCAGCCTACCTGTCCCCCGACCAGCACCTCGTCCACGAAGACCATCGAAAAGACCGGCAGGGCCAAGCCGAGCAGCACCAAGCACAGCCCTGCGAGCGCCACGAAAAACACCGACGTGCTCGACCCTTGAAGGCGGCGCGCCAGCATGCGGAAGACCGAGGGGCGCCGTCCGGTCGGCTGGTAGTCCTCGGTCGGCTCGAAGGTGAGAACGACGCCGGTGAAGGCGTGATTGAACTCCTCCACGCTGACGCTGGTTGGCCCGGACGCCGGGTCGTTCAAGTAGACACGCTTTGCGCTGAACCCTTCCACCACCAAGAAGTGGTTGAAGTTCCAATGCGCGATCACCGGCAGCGGCAGCGCGCGGACTTCCGCCGGCTCCTTGCGAAACCCTTTGGCCGTAAACCCGTACTTGCGCGCGGCTTTCAGCACATTGCTGGCCTTGCTGCCGTCTCGCGACACACCGCACTGCTCACGCAGCTTGGACAGCGGCACGAAGGTGCCGTGGTATTCGAGCACGCTCGCCAAGGCGGCAGCGCCGCACTCCGTGGCTTCCATTTGCAGCCGAGTTGGGGTGCGGACGCGCACCGAACGGAGCGCTTCAGAGGCCGAGGGCTTTGCGGAGGGTGTCGCCACCTAACCGCCGTAGTCGAGCGCGGGGAACACCAGCGCGATCGGACGTTGAGTTCGCGTAATGACGGCACCAGCCAAGCGAGTACCACTGGTCAACACGACCGGGGGGCCCTTGCCCGACGACCAGCGAAAGCCACTTTGCGTGGTTGAATCGGTGATCAGCTCCGCGCGCACGGCGATCGGCGCGCCGCCCGCCTCCTGGATGAACGACTCGACGAGTTGCTCGTTGCGCAGCGCCCCCATCATCCCGCGCCGCGTCGACGGGAAGTCTTCGACGCTTCGCACGCGGCCGAGCAAGACGCCGTGACGCTCCTTGCGCACCACGGACGGGGAAAGCTCGATTTCCATCCCCGGCTTCATTGCCTTGCCTCGATGGGAATCGAAGTAGAGGAGCGCCTCGAGCTTCTGCTCTTGGCCCAAGCGTTCGACGGCAGCGATGGGCGTGCCCGGCACGACGCGGTCACCCACCGCCGCACGCACCTCCACCACGCGACCGTCCAAAGCGCTCAGCAGGGCGCTGTTGGCCTTGAGCTGGCGTTCGAGGCCTGCAATCTTGAGCTCGAGACGTCGACGCGCATCGCCGGCGGACGCACCCGCAGCTCCTGCAACCCCCGCGTCCTGCGCTTGAGGCAGCTCCGCGAGGCGCCGCCGGAGGCTCTCGATGTCTTTCTCTAGGAATGGTTGCGCGATGCGCGCAACCAGCTGGCCCTTCTTGAGATTGTCGCCAGCCTCGATTTCGACGGACGCAATCTGGCCTTCGCTGACCGCCGTAACCTCGGCGAGAGCGCCGCCGCTGAGGAGGATCCCGCTGGCAGAGACCTTCGTCTGAAGGGTTCCGAAGATGGACCACAGCAGGGCCGTCAAGATGATCAGCGCGCAGCCGAGCAGGGCGAGCCAACCCTTGGCGTCGGTCACCCGCATGAGCGTGTGCAGCTGCTCGGGCGAGGCGAGTCGGTCGAGTGCGGCCTTTCGAAACACTTTATTAGATGGCATCGGAGTGTCGCGTGCGGGGGTTCGCCTCAGCCGTCGAGAAGCTGTCTGCCCAGGGACTGAAATCGTGCGCCGGCACGATCGACCGTGTCCAACACATTGTCGTCGAGTTCGTCGTCGTGATCCGGGTCGGTCGCCTTTCGCAAACGATCGGACAAGAAGGTGGCGACCGCCTTGTAGAAGCGAGCGGCGAAGGCCAGGTTTTTCTGCAGCTCCTTGGCGAGGGTGTTTGTCGGTATTGCGCACACGACGACATCGCTAACGGCTGTGACGGTGGCGCTTGGGGGCCGCGCGTCGACAAAAGACATCTCCCCCGCCATCTCACCGCCGCCCAGCCGCGCGATCTCTCGACGCGGCGAGCCTTGTTCGACGACGAGCTCACCCTCCAACACGATGTAGACGGTCTCGGACGCGACACCCTGCTCGATCAGCACCGTCGAGTTGGGCACTCGCGTGCGCCGACCTTGCTTCGCCAACCACTGCACATCGCTGTCTGTGAGCTGCCCGAAGATGAAAAGCACCTTGCGCATAGTTTCTCCAGTCCTCTGCGTCGCCCGCGGCCTATCAAGCGGGCGCAGCGCCCAACAGCGACAAGCTACGCCTCATAGCTGCAGGCTCGTCAGTCTCGAGGTCGCGGTCAAGAGCTTCTAGCAGATTCTTTGGGAAGATTGCGGTCGCTTCGCGTTCGGCGGGGTCGAGAGTCAACAGCTCGCGCGCGATCGGATAGAGCCCGCTGAGTCGCATCGCGTCGAGCAGCCAGTGCACCGTCTCGTTGCTTTGCTTCACCCCGAGCGCAGCCGGTTGTACCTCGCTGGCGATCGCGTGCCATCGAATGTGAGCGATCAGCAACGCACCGAGCTCGTGGGGGTTCAGGCGATGAGTGACCGACCACCTCTCGAACTGTTCGGGCTCGACCAGGCCGAGCTGAGCCCGGATGCCAGTGAGCTCAGTGGCGAGCAACTCGGCGTGCGGAATCAGCTTTACGTCGCGGGCCACCGCATCGAGCGTCCGCCAGGCTCGGGCGGTCAAGCGCCGGACACGCGCGGCAGGCGCTGGCACAGACCCCGTCGAGTCGTCGAGGGCATCCAACCAGCGCAAATAGCGCGACTCGCGGGTCGCCACGCGCCAAGTCAAGAGGGCGCGTGGCTCGGGCGGTGGACGGAGCACGTCGCGCTCCAGCCGAGCGATAAGCCGGATACGGTCGCGCAGCGCGAGCTGCTCTTCGCGGGTGCTGTCGTTGGCAGTCGCCCATTCGAGCGAATCCATCTCGCTCCACCACGGACCTAGCGCCCCGTCCGTGGCGTCAACGTTTAGCTCTCCTACTGCGGCTTGCGCTCGCGCAACGTCGTAGAGCGTGCCCATGAGCTCGGCGAGGCGCTTGGCATCGCGGTATGGAGCGCCCAGGAAGCGCCCCGCCTGCAGCACGCGCTCCGAAACGGGAAGTGCGGGGTTTTCGCCGTGGTACGCGCTGCAAGCCACATGTCGTGACAGGACCCGCAGCGCCGACGTGCGTGGCACCGTCACCGGCTCGGCAGTGGACACCTGGGGAAAACCGTTTGTGCGGTAGCGAGCGACAACGCGCAGCGCCTCGAGTGCGTCACTTCGCTTCCGCTTGACCCGCCCGCCCTCCGCCAGCCACTGGGCGAAGGGGCGCATCGCGGAGCCGTCGCTCACCTGGGCCAGGGCGGCGTCGAATGAGCGCTCTGGATAGAACAGCTGCTTCGCGGCGCTTTCAATCTCCCCTGCCTGGTCGGTTTGCAGCAGCCCGCGTTCGACCGCGCGCTGAACCGTGGCGCGGATGTCCACCATCGATTCGGAGAGGGGCTCTCCGGTGGCGGAGTGGATCACGGCGACCTCATCGTCGTCGACGAGCTTGCCATCCCGAAACTCGGCGAAGATGCCACCTATGCCGATCATTCCCAGGCTTTCCATTTCCGCGGCGCGCAGGGCCCCCATGCTCGCCGCGCCGAACACCGGGATCCCGCGCTCGAGCCCCAGGGCAATCTCCTTGTGCCACACCGCGGGGGTGCGCTCGTAGGTGCCGTCGATGATCAAGAGCGCGCGAGGTGACAGGCGCAGCGCCTGCAGCACGTCACCACAGCGGGCGGGTGGCACGTACAGCGCGTCGGGAAGCTCGGCCCGCGCGTCGGCCACTGAGAGTGTGGGACCCAGAAACACCACAACGGGCGAGTCGTCACGAGTTGCGCCGGACACCGTCACTCGAACAGCACCTTGGCCGAAGGCACGAACACGAACACGACAGGAATGCCGATTTCCGGCTGACTGAGGTCCACGCGAATCACGTCGGGAAAATCTGCCGCGACCAGCAGCCGCACCAGCAGACGTAGGTCGCCCCGGAAGCTGCCCGTGGTCTGACACTTTGGGGCTTTTGCGAAGGAGTGACGAGGAGGGGTGGGCGCGCGCGCTACCCCTTGGGACAGCTGCATCGCCTGATAGGTCGTCGGCGGCTGATCGTCTCGCGCGCCGCTAATGATCGTCAAACGTGATTGTACGGCCTCGCTGGTCGCGCGGCAGACCGCGACTTCTGGGTCCAGATGTGCGCCGTAGCCATCGAAAAGCCCCAACCCACGGAACTCGTCGACTCCTTGAATCGTGCAGCCAAAAGCCGGCAGCCCGACGTGGGAGCTTTGGTCCCACAACTGCACGCGGAGCTCCGCCGCTTCAATCTTGTCGATGAGCTGCCGGGCCGGGCCGGTGACCGTCGCCAGATTGAGCTCGCGAGCGTCTTGCGCGTCGCTGTCCAAGGCTTCGAAGCGGGCGGTCGCGTCCCGCTCGATCACTTCGCAGAGCGCGTGACACGTCGCTTCCTCGATGGTGTTGCCTCCAGCAAGGCCCGTCGAGTCCACCACGCTGGTCAGGTGCGCCGGTTGAGCTTGGTCGGACCGGATCGAACAAAAATAGTGAGGGACGAAGCAGGGTTTTCCCGACGCCAGATTGTGACCTGCTAGCCAACCACACGCCTCAGATCTGAGGTCGGCGGAGTGCGGGAACGGTCCCCCCGGTCGAAGGGTGACCGGATCGACAACCGGATGCCCGGCAGCCGCGAGCTCTGCATAGCTGCCATGAAGCTCGGGCGGTCGTGCCTCCTCGGAGTGCCAGAGTTCGATCGACTCCATTGCAGCGGACGCGTCCGCTAGCTCGGCGGAAACGCCCTTGCCCTGTGACACAGACAGCGTCCGTGACAGCGGCCGCACTGCCACGCTGACCGCCACGCGAACATGGTCGAGGCCGGTGACGCGGGCGATCCGGGTCACGCCGACCCGAGCGAGCTTGGGCCTCAACCAGCGCAGCGTCTCGGCGGCATCACGAGCACGTATCGTGCCCCCGAGTTCGACGTAGCCGTCGCGCGGGAGATCACTCAGCGGCTTGCTCCCCTCGCCGGACTCACTTCTCTGCCGTACCTACAACGTAGCGGGCCGTCACTTCTTTCCCGGACTCATTTTGATGGCGGAGGCCTTGTAGGCTCCGACCGAACCGGCCTGGATCCCCGGCTTGATCTTGAGCGCTTTGTTAGCAGGACCGGCCTTCCAGGCTAGGCCTTTGCCTTTGACGTAAGTGGCGCCGCTACCGCCCGCAACCGCGTCCAGATCGCTGTCGCTGAGCTCACTGCCGAGCTCCTCGCCGACCTCGTCGAGTTCGTCCGCCGTGCAGTCGAACCCGGCGCCCTTTGCGATGTTCACCATGTCGTCGTCAGTCAAATCGGAGCCACGCTTGGTGACCTCGTCGGCCAACTTGCTGTCTGACTTGACCTTCTCGTAAAACGCGCGTGCTGATTCCTTGCTCATGGTGACAAACCTCCGGTGAGCGGGCATAGAAACACGTGCCCCCGAAAGGAGCAACCTCCGCGCGATGGCACGTGAAAGGCACGAGGAGATGAGTTTGGTTGGGGTCGACGCGCTTCGTGATACCCGAAGGGGTGCGACGGTGGAGCGGCGCTGGGCCACTACTAGGCACCCGCGCTCTCGGCCCGCACCTCGACGGCGCAATGCTACGCTGCGCCGCTCGTGGGTTCCATCTGCAGGGCGAAAGCAAGGGGCGCGGCCCTCGGTGTCGCGGCGTCGGTGGCCAGCGGGGCGCTGGGCTGCGCATCGACCCCGAGCTACCCGGCCGGAACGCCACCCACGCTGTCGACATCTGCGCAAACCGTGGCGTACTTGATCGGAGACGCAGGAGACGACTTCTCGAGCACCACCTTGTACCCGCAACTGCGGCGTGAGGTCGTCGAAGCTTCCAAGCGTTCCGAGGTCGTCGTGGTCTTCCTGGGAGACAACATCTATCCCGCGGGTTTGCGTGAACCTTCGTCGAGCGGCCACGCTCGCGATCGCGAGCGCTTGGATGCGCAGATCGACCTCGTGAAGGGCACAGGAGCGACGGCGCTCTTTCTCCCGGGCAACCACGACTGGGGGCACGGCGCCTCCGATGGCTGGCGGCGGGTCCGGCGTCAGTCCGAGTACTTGGCGCGGGTTGCTCGCACCGGGGTGAAGGTGAAGATGCTGCCTCAACGCGCCTGCCCGGGGCCGGAGCGGCACGTTACTCGAGCAGCTGTGTTCGTTGGCATCGACACCGAGTGGTGGCTGCGCGACGAGGACGAACGAGCGCCCGGATGCCGCCTTCGAAGCGAGAGCGACGTGGAACGAGCGCTGGCAAAGGCAATCGCTCCGACGGATCGCCCCACCATCGTCCTCGGCCATCACCCGCTCGAAACCCGAGGGCCTCACGGCGGCTACTTCGGCGCGCAGGACACCTGGTTTCCCGGAACGAATCTGTGGTCGGGCCTGCTCTTGCCGATGCCCTTCATCTACCCAGTTTTTCGCCGCTCAGGCATCACCAATCAAGATGTCTCCGGCGGTCGCAACTCGGTCTTCCGGGAGCGGCTTTCCACGTTGTTCCGCCGTCTTCCAACGGGCCCACTGGCGTATGCATCGGGACACGAACATGGTCTGCAAGTGTTCGATGGCAAGGCGCATGGCAGTGGTGTGCTGCTGGTCAGCGGTGCTGGGTGCAAGCTTCGCCCCATCGACGATGCCGCCGAGCCCGGAAGACTATTCGCGGCGGGCGAGGATGCAGAGGAACTCGGCTTGATGCGCCTGGTGTTTTCAGGCAGCCGCGCTGTCCTCGAAGTACTCACCGACGGCACACGGGATTGCGCAGCAACACCGTGCAAGCCTAAGCTCACGGTTCGATTTCGACGCAAGCTGGAGACGACGCCGGGGTAGTGAGCGCCTACTTCGCCGCTGCTTTGGGCTTGGTGAACTTCAAGGTCATCCGATCGCTTTCGCCGATGGCAACGTACTTGTCACGATCCTTGTCTTTGAGGCGCAAGGTCGGCGGCAAAGTCCACACGCCCTCGGGGTAGTCCTTGATGTCCTTGGAGTTCGCGTTGATCTCGCTCTTCTTCGCAAGCTTGAATCCCACGGCTTCGACCTGTTCGACCACCCATGCTTCGGGCAGATAGCCTTTTTCTGCGCTCTCGTCGGGGTTGGCTCCTTCCGCGGCACGGTGCTGGACCACCCCGAAGGTGCCACCAGGCTTGAGGGCGGCGAAAACCTGCTCGAGATTCGGCTTCACTCGTCTGCCGCGGCGGTGCCAGTTGTGCATCTCGCGGAAAGCAAACGCGAGATCCACCTTGCCTGCATGGCCCAACTGCATGTTCTTCGGGTCGACGATGATGACCTCGACCTTGCCCGACAGCTCTTCCGACTTGTCGATGTAGTGCTTGAAGCGCCGCCCATAAAATGTGGCCGACTCAGTCTCTGGGCCGTTGGGATCCCGAGCCGTCACCAACAACTTGCCCCGCGTAGCCAGCACGGGCGCAAGCAGCTCCGTGTACCAGCCAGCACCGCTACCGATCTCGAGCACTGTCATATCAGGACGTAGCCCCATGAAGTTCATGGTCTTGATCGGATGACGAGCGGCATCGCGCTCTGCATGGCCGGCTTGGCGGTGCGGGCTCTTGAGCGCGGCCTGGAGTCCGGTCGTAGCGTTCCAGTACTTCTTGCCGCTGAGCTTCTTCACGCTCTCGCGTAGCTCGTCAGTCCAGCGCTCGCGCTCCGCCTTGGCTTTGACCTCGAGATCCGCCAGCTTCTTGCGCGCCGCCTCGTCGGCTTCCTTCTTGGCCAGCTCTTCCGCACTTGGCGCAGCCGGCGGCGGCGGCGCTTCGACCGTGGGCGCGGGCGGGGGCGGAGCCACGGTTGGGGGCTCGGGCTCAGGCTTGGGACCGCAGGCGGCCAAGAGCGCAAACGGGATCGCGACGCAGAATGACGTTCTCATGGCGCCGGACCATAGCGCACTTTGCACCTCGAGCTTGATCGGACGCGTCAGGACGAGCCTTACAGCGCCTATTGGCGGCGCAGTGTGCCGCTGGTTTCAGTGTTGCGTGTGCAACTCTGGACCAGCATCGAGATCCCCTCGAAGTGGAGGCGGCGGGTGCGCCTGCTTGCGAAGCCTCGTTGGAACCACGTCTCGAGCGAACACGTCCTCGATGGTTTCAGCGCGGCGGATGATGGTCGCATCGTCGCCGTTGACGAGTACCGTGCCCGGGCGGGGCAGAGCGTTGAAGTTACTGGCGCTACTCTCTTCGTAAGCGCCGGCGTCTAGGAAGGCGATGACGTCGCCGGTCTTCAAGCGAGGGACGCGTACGAAGGGCAAGATCCGGTCAGAAGCGCAGGAGTGACCCACAACGTCCGCGGTCTCCTCCAAGGGAGCGTCTGCGCAGTTCGCGACCACGAAGTCGTGCAAGAAGTGGTCAACCATCGTTCCGCCGGCGAGGAAGAAGAACGTCGTGTCCGTCAGCACCCAATTGAGCTTGAGGGGTGAGTGTTGGCGCTTGACCTTCTTGACCGTAGCCAAATGCACACCAGCGTCGCTGTACACACCGCGCCCGGGTTCGGCTTGAAGACGAACTTGCCCGGCATCAATACCGCGCCGCGAGAAGACCCCGAGCAGCTCGTCACAGACGACCTCGGCGTACTGTTCGATGGTTGGTGAGCGGAACGTCGAGGGAGCGCGGGCGAAGAGGCGTTCGATGAGCGTGGTGAGCACGCGGTAGCGCCGTTTCTCTCCGGAGAGGCGAAGCAACTGCTCGGCCGGATAGGCCAGTAGCGATGAGAGCACATCCTGTCGGAGCCCGTCTTTGTTGAAGGGGTCCCGCGGCGTCGCAAAGCCGCCCCCGACGTCGATTTCGCGGGGGCGCCAGCCGCCCCAGGCGTCGCAGAGATCGGCGATCAGCTCACCGTAGCGCCGCATGACGCCGCGCCAGTACCACAGGCTCGGATGGTGACGGCCGACGTGAAGATGCAGTCCAACGAGGTCCACGTTCGGCAACGCGAGCACGTTGCGACCGAGCTCCGGGAGGTACTCGGCAGGGATGCCCGACTTGTACGCCTGGATGCCGAGATCGATGCTCGCGTACTGCACGGCAAACTCCGTGGGTCTCCACAAGTTGGGGAAGCTGGGTTTGACTCGAAGACGGATGGTCGCAAGTTTGCCTAGCTCGCCCGCGATGCGGTCGATGCGTGCCGGTTCGTCAAGATCTTCGACAGTGATGCGTACCCCTGCGTCGACACACTTCCTGAGCAGTGCCTCGCTCTTGCCGCCACCGTTGACGCTCACGAGCGCGGGGTCCGTCCCCGATTCGAGCACGCCATGCAGCTCGCCTTCAGAATACACGTCGGCGCCGGCCCCCTCGGCGTTGAGAACCCGGCGCGTAGCAAGCGTCCAATTGGCCTTGAAGGCTGGAAGGATGTCCACACCCGCCGGCCAGTGTTTCGCAAACGCCCGGCTGTAGCGCCGCAGATTCGAACGCAGCTGCGCTTCGGACGTGACGAACAGAGGTGATCCGAACTCGCGTACGAGCTCCGCCGCATCCCGCTGCTCGATGAAGAGCCGACCACGCCGGATGCTCAGGGCTTCGTCCTGGGCGACCAGATCCCGGTTGTTTTGAAGAATCATGTTGAAATCTGAACATTGTTCAGGTTACGCTGTCAAGCAGATGATCGTCGAAGCCGCCCCGCCTCCCGCACCGGACCGCCGCGTCCCACGGCAAGAACGCAGCCGCGCCAAGGTCCGAGCAGTCGAAGAAGCTGCCCGGCGCCTGATTGGCGAGCAGGGCAGCGACGCGGTCAGCATGCGTGACATCGCCGCCGAGGCCGGCGTGCCGGTGAGCAGCATCTACCAGTACTTCCCCGACAAGACCGCCATCCTGCGACAGCTCATGATCGGCTACTTCGAGCTCTTTCAATCACGCTTGGCGCGAGTTCTCGACAGGGTCGAGACCCCGGATGACGTGCCCCAAGCCATCGACCGCATGGTGGATGTGCTGGTTCGAGTGTTTCGAGAAGAGAAGGAGTTTCCCACGATCTGGGCTGCCGCCCTCGCCAACCCAGAGCTCCGGGAGCACGATCTCGAAGACACGCTACGGATCAGCGAGTACCTCGCCGCGCGGCTCGAGGCGGTGATGTGCGAGGTCGATCGTCGAGGTCTCCGGGATCTCTGCTTTTACGCCGCGCAAACCGCCGCGAATACCGTTCGCGTCGCCTCCTACTCCCCGACGCGTGAACGAAACCGCCTGCTGCGCGAGCTCAAAACGCTTCTCAAACTCCGCATCGAAAGCCTGCGCCCTGAGCGCTAGTCGGCGCGAGTCCTCCCGCAGCCGACGCTCCGCGCCCAGACGAAACAGTCAGGCCGACTAGGGAATCACATCCGTGACGATATCCTTCTCGTCCATGGACGTGATTGGGAACGAGTTGATGATCGCGGAGAAGCTAGTGTTGCTCGAGGGAATGCGAGCGACCACCACGCGACCGGGTAGCAGCGCCACGGCCGTACCACCGACGGGCGAGCCCGGGGAAGGCAGAGTCAAACTTCCTGTCTTGGTCTTCGTCGCCAGCTCGAAACGCTCGACCTTGCCGGCGAAGGTGAACGTCCAAGCGTGAGTGGCGTTGACCGCCAAGTAGCGCGACTGCTTGTCGATGGAGGACAAGCTGAATCCGGGCGTGCCATCGAGGTTGTCGCCGCGCAGAACCAGAAGCGATGCCAGGGTCCGGAGTGAATACGCCGTCCCGCCGAAGGATCGAAGGGTGTACACGGTGGTGTTCTGGGGGTCCGTGGGGCAGTTGATGCTGGCCTTGGCGCCGGTCTTCGTGAACTTCGCCCAGCCGCAATCCGGAGGGAATACGCCGTCGTCGGCATCCCAGCGCATCACGAAGCCGTCGCTCACGGCTGCACTGAAGGGCCCGAAGTTGAAGCCCGTGAGGTACGGGAAGTCTTGGTGACCGCCGAGCCAGGCGCCTGCCGGCGACAGAAAAGAAACGTCCGGGCTCGAGCCGAAACTGCTGTTGAAGTAGCGACGGGTCACCATTCCCCGACCGTGGGCCCAGGCCAGGCGGGTCTTGCTCATGGTGCCACTGGTGAGGCTGAGGGTGGGCAACGCCTTCACGCTGGTCGTAGTCGACACGGTCACCAGGCGCCCCAAAAGCGACGAGCCACTCTGGGTCTCGTGTAGCGCGTAGAGCGTGCCGCCTTCCGCAGCCACGTAGTCGCTCTTGGTGAGGATCGTGCCTGAGAGCGCCGGTTGCAGGAGTGCGGCAGACGCCGGCTTGCCCGCGGAGTCTATCTTGACACCGTACAGCGCTCCCGAGCGATGCCACGCGGCAAGGCATTGCGTTGTGCCGCAAGCCAACGCCACGTTTTCTGAGACGCCCAGCGTGCCGCCGGAACCGCCACCGGTGCCTCCTGTGCCGCCGCCGGTACCGCCACTGCCTCCCGTCGCGCCACCGCTTCCGCCGCTGCCGCTCGACCCCGCTGCACCGCCAGTGGCGCCGACCCCACCGGTCGCCCCGATACCAGCGTCACTGCCGCCGCTCGCCGCCCCTGCGGTGCCGCCAGTACTCGTCGAACCGGAGCTGCCACCGAACGCGCCGAAACCACCCACGCCACCGGATCCCGAGGCCGCCCCGGCGCCGGCGTCGGTCCCGCCGCCCCCGGATCCCGAGCTGCAACCGAACGCAGCTAGCGTGGCGATGAATGCAAAGTAGCGCCTGTTCTCCTGGTTCAACATGTCTTCTTCTTTTCGAGTGAGGGCCATCAGCCAACCGGCTCGGGCTACAACGGCAAGCGCACCATCTTCCCGTAGGGCTCGAAGATCAGATTGGACTTGCCCACGAAGAACATGCTGGAGCCGGTCTTGCCGTAGCCACGGACCCAGTCGCGCACGACCTGGTGCGCTCCGTTGGGTCCCACCTTCAGGATACGGAAGTGATGATCCTTTTCGCTTATCATCTGCAGGGCGTAGGGCCCAGCCTTGCCAACGTGAGCTCGCGGCACCGGTGGCGAAAAGATGTCCAGCATCGTCTCCTGGGCCCCGCCCTGCTTCGGAATCCGCAGCAGCGCGCCCTGATAAAAGCTGCCGACTAGCTTGTCGAGGCGCGTGTACCAGTAGTGGGTCGCATCGATAAACAAGCCTGATTCGGCTTGCGCAGCCAGCTCCCGATCGTAGACGAAGTTCAGCTCGGGGCCTTTGTTGGCACCACGGACGCGGATCTTGTGGTCATAGCGGCAAGCGAACACGACTTCGGAAAGCGCCTCGTCGACACTGAGCTGACTGACGCAATAGTTCTTCGTCCATAGTTCGTTACCGGTTCCATCGACGTTGACGCGATAGATCCCATCGGATCCGACGTAAAACAACTTGGTCCCCAGGACCGCCAGATTCTCAACGTTGTTGGACTTCGGCTCGCTCCCCTGCAGCAAGTCAGCCGCCTTGCCACCGTTAGCGGGGATCTTGAAGATACGGTTGCCGGTACAGGAGAAGTACACCGCTCCGTCGGGACCTTCGGCAACCGTCGGCGACGAGCAGAAGGTGTATGCATCACCTTCCAAGGTGCCGAACTTGGTGGCCACCCCGACGTCGGCGCCAACCTTGGCCACGACTCGCACGCTCGTCGTGTCCTTGAACACCAAGATGACTCCGTCTCGGCCGTGGAAGTGCTGACTGGACGAGTACGAGTAGGGATTGATGGACTCGGCACACACGCTACCGATGCAGGACTGAAACGCGCCGCAGCTGACGCCACAGGCGCCACAGTCAGCCTCTGTGTAGAGCTTTGTGGCGCAGCCGGTGCCACCGCTGCAGTCGCCTTGAAACAGATCGCAGCCCGGGGTCTGAGGTGCGCCCGCATTCCCGCCCGCTCCCGCGCTCCCTGCAACTCCGCCGCTGCCACCGCTCTGCCCGGCACTGCCCCCCGTCGCAAACCCTCCGATGCCCCCACCTGCACCCTGCCCGCCTGCGCCTCCGCCTGCCGCGCCGGCGCTGCCTCCGCTTCCGGCGCTGGCAGCCACACCCCCAAATGCGCCAGCACCTGCGGAGCCACCCGCACCCGAACCGCCACCGGACCCGGAAGAACACGCGCTCAGGGCCATCAGGCCAACGGCCGATAGGGCGAACCAGATTGAGCGCATCATTCCTCCGATTGAGCGGCTCACCCTCAGGACAGGGACGGCCAAATGGAAAGAAAAACTGGGCAAATCGATGCCCAACAGTACTGAGTGCGCCGCGCGGCCCGGGTTTATGAAAGAAAATGAGGGCGGCCGGGCGGCCCCGTCAGAACTGGGTCAGGTCGGAATGACCGGAGCTTTGCAGAGTGGGTCCGGATGTTGGTTGAGCAACGTCCGGACACCTACGGCGCTTTGCACACGCCCTTGCTTGCACGCCAACGCGAAGGAACACTGCGCGGACCTTGGCTGAGCAAGTCGTCCTGGGATCCAAGACAAGCGGGGCGTCGGTGAGCGCGACCTACGAATCCGTCGACGGCTACCTAGAGCTACCCTATCGACATCAGGGGCTCACCAAGCTGGCCGTCGTTTGCGGCTTGGTCGCGATAGCTAGCCTGATCCGCAATCCCTTCCTGATCGGAGTCGCGGGCTTGAGCTTGCTGGCGGCCGTCGGATTCCCGCGTTTGGTCTCCTATCGAAGCGGCCGACTGCGAGCCGACAGCGCCGGCGTTCATATGGGCGAGGCGTTGGTTGCCCCGGCGCCGGAGCTCGGGGGAGGGATCACGAGCGTGGCTGACCACGAAACCTACGTTTGGTTGTTTCGCCCAAGCGGCAGGTTCGCACTTCGTATCCGCATGAAGTCGCCTGCCGAGGGGCGACAGCTGCTCAGCGCCTTGGAGCTAGCTCCCCACCAGCGCACAGCGCGCGTGCTGCTGAAAGCGGGCCCGCTCACGCGGTGGGCTTGGCTAATACCCGCCGTGTTGGGGGCGGGTTTCGTGCCCGTGGCGATAGTTTTCGCGACCCTCGAGGTACCAATGTTCGTCGGGATACTGCTGCTCGCCTTCGGGCTGTCGTTTCCCTTCGCATTCCAACTGCTGGGCGCGAAGCGCATCGAAATCGGGGCTGATGGCTTCGCCGTCAACCGCATGGGTTTCAGGCGCTTCGTCGCCTATCGACAGGTCGAACAAGTGCAGGAGTGGAAGCCGCACCGACGCCGCTCGAGGGAGTACCCACCTCGCGGAGTGACCGTCGTGCTGCGGGATGGCTCCAAGGTTCGACTGCGCACAGTCGAGGCACGGCAGGTTTCCGGCAGTGGCGACGAAGCCGAGCCAGACTTCGTGGCGAAAGCGATTCGAGAAGGCATGCAGGCCCGTGCTGTTCCGACGCCAACCGCGGCGCTCGTGCGAGGCAATCAACCCGCGGCAGAATGGCTCGAGAGCCTTCGCTCGATGGGCAAACACGAAGCCGAGTACCGCTCCCGCGTCGTAGACGCAGACGAGCTTTGGCGCGCCTTGGAGAGCGCGAGCACGCCGCCTGCCGTGCGCCTGGCGGCGGCCATCGCACTCTCGGTCAGGGCAAACGAAGGCGACAGGGCCAGGTTAGCACGTGCTGCCAGCTCGTCGGCATCCTTGGACTTCAGAGCTGCCGTGGGCGCCGTGCTCGCCGGCAAGGACGCGGCGGTGCTCCGCGCCCTGGGTTGAGCTCGAAGAAGGAGTGAAGAGCTCGCAGCCGTTGCGAGTACCACGCGGGTCGTCCGCGGGCGTTCGTGCGACGAAACCCGAAGCCCGTGGCCCATTACGAGAGTAGTGGCCCTGGGCCGCTCAGGGAACCGACCCCAAACCCAAGGATCACTCCAGGTATTCGATCAGCCAGCGGGTCTCTTCGTCGTCCAGCCTCTCGTTCTTCACCAGTTTGACAACGAGACCCCTCGCCTTTTCCGAGGCGTCAACGCGGGCTTCCAAGAAGTCCATCTCGGACCAGGGGCACTCACCGTTCTTGAGCCGGCCAATGACCTTGTCGAGCAGGTCCATGGCTTCCTCGCTTGTCGGGTCGTCGACGGCAATTCGTTGGCGAATGTGATCGCCCATGGCGAAGCCCGTTGGGTGCCCGCACTCGTAGGCGAGATCGTAATCCGTCTTGGCGGCCTGAAGCTGCCCGCGTGCCTCGTTGGCTTGGCCTCGCAGCATCACGGCGTCAGCTGCAAACTGTATCTGACCACGCCGAGAGTAGGCGTCGAAGGCCTTGGTCGCACTCTCGATGGCTTGGTCGAGGTCCCCAAGCTCATTGAAGTGGCGTGCACGATAGAACCAAGGCTGGCCAGCGGAGGGATCCGCTTCGCCTGCCCGGGCGAACAACTCCAGGCCCTCATTGACCCTATCCGTCCGCAAGCACAGCGTGCCCAGAGAGTTCATGGCGTCTGGGTACCAGGGGTCGAGTTCCACGGCTTCGCGAAAATTGGGTTCGATGATCGACTCATCGACTTTGAGTTCACGCAGGAAGCCTGAGTTGTATAGGGACTTGGCCAGGTAGCGATGGGCCCGATCGCCGGGCACCTTGATCTCTTCGCGAAAGCAGTTGATCGCCGTCTCGAACTCGGCCGCGGCATTCAGGTGACGGCGACGGTCCAAGAGCTCGAGGGCCGAGTTGAAGTGATCCATCCCGAACTCTGGACCAAAGGCGGCACATCGCGCCTTGCCCGCGTCCAAGTTGCCCAACGCCTCGGCGCGCAACCAGGCTGCTTTCGCCGCGTCGCGCTCGCCCAGAGCCATCTGCACGTCGCCCATGAGCGCGTGCGCCGCTGCATCGTCCGCATCCTCCTCAATGCGCTTTTCGCATACGCCAGCTGCGTCTCGAGCACGGCCCGCGCTCTGCAAGTGCCGGGCGTAGGGCACTGCGGCTTCTTCCTCGGATAGGGCGTAGGCCTTTTCCACCGAGGCAACGTCGCCGTCAATGACCGCGCGAGCCAGCCAACACTCAGCAACCTCCGGGTGACGCTGCGTCAGGCCTTGGGCTGCCGCCACCGCCTCGTCCCGGCGATTCTGAGGTATCAGCTGCTTTGCCAACCGTTCGACGCAGCGCATATCCCGACGAGAGCTGGTCAGTCCCAACTCGATCGCCTTGTTGAAGTTGTCGATCGCCGCCTCCGCGTCGTCGCGCTCTCGCTGGACGGCGAACATTGCGAATTCGTCCCCGCTCTGCAGCGTCATGCCAGCCTGGGACATCACATCCGCAGCCATGGGGTCACCAATCTTGTGAGCACAGGCGCGGCGCAGATCGTCTTCTGCCCCATCACGATCGCCTTCTTCCAACCGCCGAGCCCCACGCAGCCGATACAAGTAGCCCTTCTCCTTGCCCAGTCGCTCCAAGTTCTCGAGAGCGCGGTCACAGCCAGCACCGTCCCTGGTGTCGAAAGAGACGTAGAACAGGTTTTCCCACCCGTGTGCGTAGTCAGGATCCAATTCCACGGCCCGACTCAGGTCCGCCTTGGCCCGCTCCTGCTGCAACAAGCGGTCGAGCACGCTGCCACGATGGGCCAACCCATGCGCGTGGTCCGGCGCGCGCTCGAGAACGCGGTTCAAGTACCCCAGCGCCTGAGGGTATTGGCGCATCTTCTCGAGAGCTTTAGCCACCAGGACGCGAAGCTCGGTCTGTTCGGCCTTCGGTGCTTTGCTCAACCCAAGCAGCGCTTCGTCGATGCAAGCAGTGAAATAGTCGCGCTCGAACAGGGAGCGTGCGTGGGCTGCGTGGTTCATGGTCATCCCTCCTGCTCGTCTACTTGCAGTTCGTCTTCTTCAGACGGGCCTGAACTTCTCGCAGCTGCCGAGAGATCTTCGCGTAGTTCTTGGCGTGTTTTTCGTTCAGCTTGAGCAATTGCTTGATCTGCTTGCGATTTCGGGCGCTCTTCTGAGCCTTCAGGGCTGCGCGCTGCTTGTTCGCGCCATCCAGCGCCTCCTCGTTCGCTTGATTGACCTTCAACTGGGTCGCGGCGATGAGCGCGTTGATCCCGTTCGACGCCGAGTGCGCGGGCTCCGCCGCGCTGAAACACAAGAGAAGAGCGGCTCCACCCACCGCCAATGCATTGCCCATCCGTTTCATCGTTTTCTCCCGTAAGTCTTGAGGTCGAAGGACCCTGACTCTCGAGACGATAGCAACGGATTTGACCGCGCAAAGGTGGTTGAAAAAGAGCTCAGACAATGTTCAAGGAACGCTCAACTGACACCCCCAATCACCTGGTGTGAGTGGTTGGTTTGGGGTCGAGCGATGGGGCGGCACTAGGCCACTACTCTCGAACTAAGCCAAGCGGGTGCAGCGCCAGCGCTCAGGCGTGTTGAGCGCTGGCGTTGAGACGGTTGGCCGTGCTCACAGGCAGCACACGGTCACGAGCTCCGACGGTGTCGCGCTGCCCGTCTGTTGTTTGGCGGGCGTGCAGCTGGCGCTGGTCGTGATCGAGTCCTTTTGAACCTTGATGCTGACTTTCGCGGAAGAACTCGCCGTGAGGTGGCATTCACCCACCTTGGGTTTGAGGGGAAACGATTGAAAGCAGCTGTTGACGGGCAATGCGACCTCGGCGCTGCAGCTGCCGTGAGCCAGATTGCAGCTGCAGGTGCAGTCCCGACTATCGGCGACGTCTTGATAGAGCTGATGAGCGGTGAGATAAGGAGACGGGCAGCTGTGAGCGCCCAGCTTTGCTACGCAATTCTTGCTGGCGAAGGGCGTTGGAATGGGCGGCGCGCAGACTTGGTCCTTCGCCACGCATGCCCCGAGGTTCGAAGCCTCGCATAGCTGCTTGCCGGTTTTCCAAGTCGCCGGTGGAGTCATCTTGTTGGACACCTTGGGCGTGCACTGGGCGGTGCTGCGAAACCCAAACAGCTTGAAGTTGCCGCCGTCTGCAACGTTGCAGTTGACTCCGGAATACCAGTTGCCGGTCGGTGTGCTCCCGCACGTCGGCGGAGACTTCCAGGGCCACCAGCCGACCTGGGCTTCGCAGTCGTCACCAGCTTTGACGCAACTGCAGCTGCAGTCCGAAGCCGGCGCCGTCAGATCGGACCACCCCTTGAAGACGGAGGCGGGATAGGCGGACGGACACGGCGCGTGGCTGGGGGTGCCCACCCAATACGCGAAGGGTCCGGACCACCCGCTGGGGGCGGCTGCAACGCAGGTGTAGCCTTGTGCTTGACACTTCGGATCGGCGCAATCGATTGCGTCATCGCCGTCGTCATCGAGTCCGTTGCTGCAGTCTTCGGTTCCGGGACCGCCGTCAGAGCCGGCTCCGCTGCCTCCCACGCCACCCGTAGCATCGCCTGCGTCGCTGCCTGCGTCAGCGCTGACGCCGCCGGTGCTCGCATCTTGGCTCGGCAGTGTTGGCCCGTCATCGTAGTCGCCATCGATACCGAGTAGCGAGGTGCACCCTACGCTGCAGATGCAGACTAGAAACAACGTCTTCCGGAGCAAGCTTCCGAGAGACTAGCACGCCGAAGGCTGCATGGCGGACAGCGCCAACTCCGACACGAGAAGTCGCGTCCACCCGGGATCAATCCGAGCTCACTAAGTCTGGCTCCAAACGATATAGCGCGCCCCTACGCTGTCCACCGGCGTACACATGCCCGCCCAGTACCGCGAGCGGTGCGGCGCAGGTAGCGTCCTTGAAACGAAACGGGCTCTTCTTGCCTGGCATGGAAGCGACCGCGCGCGCACCGTCTTTTTCGAGTCGAAGCAGGGCGTGCTCCGTCAGAACCAGCAGCGCGTTGCCGACCCGTGCCAGGTCCGTGGGTTGTCCCGCGGCTTGTGGAAGCTTCACTGCGGTCCAACTCTGGCCATCGCTGCTGACCAACAAGCCACCGTAGACAATCCAGTAGAGCCTCCCGCCATCTGCAAACCACCTGACCGTGGAAGCGCCCCCGGGCCGGGTGACCTGCACCGCTCGACCTTTTCCCAACTCAGTTTGCTCACGCGAAGGGGCGTACACGACGTAGTCGACGCCATCGCGACCATCAAAGTCCGTCACCGCGGCATACAGCCGGTCCTTGAATCGGATCAGATAGCGGAACCGCCAGCTTCCGCGTACCGGCGGATCCGGGTGCGTGGCGGCCACCTTCCAGAGTCCCGAATCGGCGCTAACGTGAAGCGCTGCCGGTGACGCGCCGCTCTTGCTCCAGTCCTTCAGCACGGATCCAGTGGACGCGTAGAGTCGACCTCGGAAGCGGATCACGTCGAAAACGTGCAGCGCGCCCGGGAGCACGAAGCTACCGGCCTTGCCGTCCTTGGACAGTGCGGGTGGCAGGAAGCCGGGACGGCGCGCGGGTGCGAATTTGCCCTCGGCGCCCGAGACAAAGATGTAACCCTCGGTGCCGAAGCGCGTCATGCCCAAGCCCAGGTAGGGCGGGTCGGCATCGGGAACGTAGAGGCGGCCGTCAATCGCGCGCACCCGCAAGAATCCCTGTCCCGCCCCACCGCCTTTGACGGGCTGGCCTGGGCGATTCCAATCGAACATCAACTCGAAGCGCTGCTCCCCCGGATGGTAGCGAGTGATGGTTGCACCACTGAACATGAGGGGGCGCGTGGCGTGTGCCGCGTAGAGCTTGCCGCCGAAGGCGCGCAGGTCACAGGTTCGCTGCAGCGATGCGAAGTGGCGTCCCACTTTGACGAACTTGCCTCGCGCGGGCAGCACGGCCTGCGTTTCTATGCCCTCGTCGTTTCCGTCGGGCTCCAACTGCGCCGGGGCAGAGGGCGGAGTTGGTTTCGGTGCGACGGTGGCGGCATCGGCTAGGCCCACATCCGGCGCGCTTTGGTGGGCGGCTAGCCTGGGGCTCTGCTCCGAGTGGACGGGAGGCGCCGCACCGCGACACGCGACGACGGCGAATAGCGGGCTCGCAAGGTAAGCCGCTCTTAGTAACACCGCGGCAGGGTAGCATTAATGGCGCTGGCTTCGCCTGAAGGACAACGTCTAAACTCATTACTGAAGTCTGGTTTTTGAGGGTCGCGTCCCTGGGGCGACCCCGGGCCACTACTCTCGCAGGAGGCCAAATTGGGCGGCTCGATCCATCAACGCGCTTTGGGCTATCGTGCACCGGCAACCGTGTTGTGGCGCACCGCTTTGTCGATCGCACTGCTGAGTGCAATTCCGCGTGTGGCTTCGGCCAAACCCGACCACGGCGGGGCGTCGGTGGTGATAGGGGCGCAGGGCCTCGGGTTTAGCGAGCGCGACCACGCCTCTCCGGATTTCATTGCCAGCGCCGGTCTCGATCTTCGCGGCGGCATTGCACTGGGGAGCTTTCCGATGGGAATCGCCGCAGGCATGGGCTACCACTTCGGCGCCAGTATTCCGGGTGGGTTTTCCTACGAAGCACGACTGATGCCCGTGGGCATCGCGGCCTTCGTCGATGGCATTGCTTGGGTGACAGTGATGGGAGGCGGCGACTTGTCTGGCGTCACGGCTCGAGTCCCGTTTGCGCCGCGTTGGATTGCGGAGGCGCGGGTGGAGCTACAGTTGCCCGGGCCTTTTCATTTCGCAGCCTTCTTTCGCCCTGCCTGGCTCAGCGTGGATGCGCGGCGGCACGGCTCCGAGGCTGTTCGCTTCGCCGATGAATTCGATGCTGGAGCGGGCTTGCGCATCGGAAGTGAGCGGCGCCGCTGGGGTTTCGACGCAAGCCGGGGCTTATTCATCGGAGGTCAGTTGCGGCAGTGGCTTGGCGCAACCGGCTACGGGCTCGTCTTGGGCTACACCGTCGATGGACAGATCGGGGATTGAGCTCGCACCCGCCTCAACGATCGTCAAAGCCGATGCGACCCGGCCCCACGGGCACGATCAACGCAGGCGGCCAAAAGTCGATGCCCCACGCCATCCCAAACAGATGGACCTCGACTCCCTCCGTCAGGCCGAGCTTCGTGCCGATGATGGGGGTTTCGAACTGCACGCCCGTGCCGCCGGAGGTCGTCGACATCCCGACAACCACCCCGCGGTAGTCCTTGCCTATCGAGCCTGCGGGGAGATCGACGGCGATCCCGCACTCGCGAGACATGTAGTCGACGAAGGTGTTGCTATTGGGCCCGGGCCACGCACGGTACTGATGTCGATAGGGATAGCGCGGCGCCTCACGACGCAAGCACGCGATCATGCGCTCTGCTCGCTTCCCGGAATAGATCGCATGAATGCGAACGTCGCCGCCCCCTGCGCCATGATCGCTCAAGGGGCCCACGTTGGAGCGGCGAACGGTGCCGCCGGCTCTTCCCTCCGGACAACACATCACTTCCCACCGCTCCCACGCCCTCGATTCCGCTTCACGCAAGGAAATCCAAGGATGGCGCGCCAGGCCGTCAATCGGTTCGGGCAGCGCTGCGCTGCCCACCAGGACCACCGCTTCCCTCGTGTTCGGACGTTCGACCGCGCGTTGGTTCACAACACAGCCCGAACAGGTGGCGAGAAAGGCGACGCCAAGTGTGCGCCACCGATAGGGTGCGACACTGGCGCGTGAGAGAGAGTCGATGTCCGGGCAAGGCATGAACGCCAACGCAAGATAACAGCAAGCCGGAGCCACCCGATGCCCTGAGCGCTCCAGCCAGAAACTCCGACCGATCCGGCGCGTATTTTCCCTCCCGCCGGGCGCCCGCTACAATTCTAGGGTCTTCCTACTGGGAAGCTCGACCATGCCCCCTGCCGACAAGAAACCGCCGGACGCAGTGCCGAAGGGAATGACGGCGCGCCCAGAACTGATTGGGCGCGTGCTGTCGGATCGCTATCGGGTGGACGAGTTGATCGCGGCCGGCGCCTTCGGCGCGGTCTACCGCGGAGCGCATCTGCACATGCACAAGCAGGTCGCCATCAAGGTGCTGCACCCGGAGATCGAGAACTTTCCGGAGCTCGTAGAGCGCTTCGAGCGAGAGGCGGTTGCAGGTGCCCACATCTCGCATCCAAACGTGGCCGTCGCGAGTGACCTGGGGAAGTTCGATGGCGATTCCTACTTCCTGGTTCAGGAGTACGTACCGGGTGAAACCCTGCGAGAGCTGATGGACCGCGGGCCAATCCCGGCAACCCGCGCGGCGTTCATCGCTCGGCAGATTGCCGAGGCCCTTGCCGCTGCGCACGTGCATGGAATCGTTCATCGGGATCTGAAGCCGACCAACGTGATGCTCGTCGAAAACACTGACGATCTGGTCAAGTTGATCGACTTTGGCTTCGCGCGTGTTCCCATCGAGGCGCTTCCTCAGGTGCCTGATGACGACGCACTTCCGGACTGGGAGACCTCCAAAGCCGGGGTCGTATTCGGCAGCATGGCGTACCTGGCGCCGGACGCGTTTCTCGGGATGAAGAACGTGGACGAGCGCTCGGATCTCTATGCCTTGGGTTTGATCTTCTACGAGATGCTCGCGAGCAAGCACCCCTTTGACGTCACTCTGCCGGCGGTGCAGCTGTTTGAGCAGCAGCGCAAAACACCGCCGCCTCCGCTGCGCGAACGCAATCCGGATTGCAATGCCCCCCAAGACCTCGAATGGGTGATCATGCGCTTACTCGCCAAAGCCCCGGAAGAGCGCTGGCAGGACGCCAATGCGGCAGCAGCCGCGATCGCCGGCGCGACCCGAGGCATTCAAGGTTTTTTCACGACGCAGGAGTCCTATCGTCCACCGGCTGCTCCCGCGCTACGCAATTCCGCGTCCGTCCTCGAACCGAGTGACGATGCCAAACCAGTCGCTCGGGCGCCGCGAGCGGCAGAAAAGAGCCTCTTCGCCACCGCGCTCGCTTGGATGCAAGCTCGGCCTGCCATTGCAATCGTGGGTGGGCTCGTCACATTGGGCGTCGGGATTACCGTGGTCACGCTTTCGGTTTCGAACGGCAAGGCGCCAGACACGGCACCCTCGACTTCGGCCGCAAACCTGGCCTCGGCCCCTCCGGCCACACCCACACCGACCCCGGCTGCGAGCGGCCGTGAGGCCAAAGCGGATGCAGCGGTTCAAGATCTCGAACAGAGCGTCAAAGCCAAGTTCCTCACACGTGCCGACAAGGCGGACGCAGCCAAGGCGTGGCTGCTCATGATGGAGGGTGACTCGGAAGCACTGAAGGATGCTGACGTTCAGAAGAAGACCATCAGCATGCTCTCTCGGTCTGATCCCGAGGACGAGGCCATCAACAAGGTTGTCGACCAGCTCGCTCACCGCACTGGTACTCTGGGCCTAGATATCTTGTATGGCGTGCTCGAACATGACCCCTCGACCAAAGCGGCGGAGCGCGCGAAGATAATTCTGTACCGACTGGAGAGCGTGGAGCGAGCCTCCCCTGCTCTGCGCGTCACCCTCGACATTCGGCGCATGAACTGCACCCGAAAGCTCGAGCGCTTCGGTATCGCTGCCAAGGTAGGCGACGAGCGAACCGCACGTCAGCTCGAAAAGCTCCGCCCCCCCGGCTGCACGGTCAAAAAGGGTGCTTGTTGTTTCAAGGACGATGCCAAGCTTTCGCGCACGCTCGCTCAGATCCGCGATCGTTGATCCTTCTTGCCACCCACCCTGGCTCGACACGTCCTAGTGCGCCGACAAAACTAATTGCGGCCAGCGCGCACCTTTCGAGGCTAGGGTGCAAACCGTGTCGGCACCCCTGGAACCTGACGACAAAACCCTATCCGCCTGGACGGACGCCGCGGTGCGCTTCGTTCTCGACCAACTCGAGGCGCTGAAGAGGCTGCCCGCTGCGAACACCCAAGGGGCACGCGAGCTTGCCGTCAGCTTCCAAGAGCCCATGCCAGAGCGAGGCACGGCCTTGGACGGCTTGCTTGCGCGCCTCGGCCCTGCGGTCACCAAGTCTTTTACGACCCCGGGCCCAGGCTATCTGGCATTCATTCCTGGTGGCGGCTTGCCATCGTCTGCGTTGGGTACCTACATCGCTGCCAGCGTGAATCGCTATGTGGGCGTCGCGAAGGCCGCACCAGTACTGGCGGAGATCGAAGCAACGACCCTGCGTTGGCTCGCCGCAAGCATGGGCTACCCGAGCACAGCCCGAGGCATACTGACGACAGGTGGCTCCCTTTCGAACCTCGCTGCCATCGTGAGCGCGCGGGTCGCGCGACTCGGCGACGACTTCAGTCGCGCGGTGATCTACGCTTCCGAGGAAACCCACGCGTCCATGCCGAAGGCCGCGCGCATCGCTGGTTTCCGACGAGACCAGATCCGCCTGTTGCCCGTGGACGAGCGCTTTCGTTTGGTGCCGGGCGCGCTCAGCGACGCCGTCAAAGTCGATCGAAACGCGGGCAAGATTCCTTTCCTGCTCAACGTCAACGCGGGCACGACAAACACCGGCGCTGTCGACCCTATTCCCGAACTTGCGGAAATCGCTGAGGCGGAGCGGCTCTGGGTACACGCCGACGCGGCTTACGGTGGCTTCTTTCGCTGGGTCGATCCGGCGCTCGTTCCGGGCCTGGAGCTAGCAGACTCGATCGCTCTCGATCCTCACAAGGGGCTGTTCCTTCCGTACGGCACGGGTTGCTTGCTCATGCGCGACGCGGGAGCGCTGCGCGCAGCCCACCACAGTGACGCGGACTACTTGCGCGATGTCATGCCCGACGAAGACCAAGACAACTTCACGGATCTGTCACCCGAACTCTCTCGAGCATTTCGTGGCCTGGGTCTCTGGTTGCCTCTGATGCTCCATGGCGCGGGCGCGTTCCGCCAAGCCCTGGCGGAAAAACTCGATCTCGCCCGGGAAGCAGCAGAGCGACTGGGAGCGGACCCACGCTTCGAACTGCTGGAACAGCCCCAGCTATCCGTCGTCGCCTTTCGACTGAAGGATCGTGACGATGATGCCAACGCGCGCTTGCTCGACCGCGTGAACGCACGGGGGCGAGTATTCTTATCCAGCACCCGGCTTCACGACCGCCTTACGCTCCGGATCTGCGTCCTGTGTTTTCGCACGCACCAGGATCGCGTCGACGACGCCATCTCAGCGCTGCGTGAGGAGGCTCAGCGCGTCTAGTGAACGCGTAGCGTTCGCTCCACCTCAGTGGCGAGCACTAGCACTGGTTGGCACACGTCTGGGCCCGGCAAACGGCAAGAACATTGTAGCTTGCAGCTTCGGCGGGTTACTTGTTTGCACACGCATCGCCACGGATGGAAATCCGAGCGGCCCGCTGTCAGCGGCGCGCGGCTGTGTGAGCTGACCGTTTTCCAGTCACGCGCGGCCTGCTAAGCTCAGCGCCCAGTAATGCGCTGTCCCGCGCACAACCTAGTGGTGCCACCTGGCGGCGAGTGTGTCCTGTGCCGCCGCGGTCAGAACAAACCCGCAAGCGCACTGCCTGGGCGCGTTGGTCTCGTTGCGCTCGTGTTGGTTGCGACCGGCTTGGTCGGTGCCATAGCGATCAAGCTCGTGAGCTCCGCCGTCGAGCGACCGAGCCCCGAGTTACCTGCCGCATCAGCGTCACTCCAAACGCCACGAACCGCCAAGTCGGAAGTTGTGACTGCGCCGACTCGACCGACGGCGGAGGCACAAGGTTGGGGTGAGCCCGCCCCATCACCAGGGTCGCCGCTCGCCGTCGCCGAACCCGCCGGGGCCGAAGACGCCGGCGCCATAGAACAGCCAGCGGCCAACGACCAGCCGAGTGAAGCCGACCTACGCGCCGCGCTTCGGAGCGTAAAGGTCACTTTGTACAGCACGAACTGGTGCCCGCACTGCACACGTGCGCGACGCTGGCTGCAACACAACTCAATCGCATTTACCGAACACGATGTCGAAAAGAGTCCAGCAGCAAAGCGCGAACATCGGCGGCTGGTCCCGGGCGGTGGCGTGCCCACCTTGGACATCGACGGAATTGTGCTGACGGGGTTCAACGAAAAGCGAGTCGGTCGGGCTATCGCGCGCGCCACCCAGCGTCGGCTGGAGGACAGCGCGCAGGGTTCACGCGAACGCTAGCGGCCCGTCGCCAAGGGCTTCGGGCGCAGCCTCTTTTTCTGGGATCACGCCACCCCCCCCAGGGTGACGAACACTCATGCTAGGTTAGGCACGCTTCGCCCGCAAGCGCGTGGGAGCGGGAACACTCATTTCGCACACGAACCGAAGTCTTGGCGATGGTCGAAGCGGAGAAACCCGAAGAAGCCCCCACCCTGCACGACGCGGAGATCGAGGAACTCGAGAGCGACGACCTGGTCGGGCTCACGTTGAGAGATACCTACGCGCTCACGAAACACCTCGGGCAAGGAGGCATGGCGCGCGTATACGAGGCCCAGCACACCCGCATCCCGGCCAAACGCTTTGCCGTCAAAGTCTTGCGCGTGAATATGGCCGAGCAGGCGGAAATCGCCGCGCGATTCGAGCGCGAGGCGCACGCCATCGCGAGCGTAGTGCACCCCAACATCGTCGACGTCACGGATGTAGGCACCTCCCCGAGCGGCCGCCCGTACATCGTCACGGAGTTCCTGGAGGGCAACGACTTGGCCAGCATGGTCGACGATGGCAATCGCCTCGACCCACTGCTAGCCACCCGCATCGGTCGCCAGGTGTGCCGAGGGATCGCGGCGGCCCACGAGTGCGGAGTGATTCATCGGGATCTCAAACCCGGAAACGTGTTCCTGAGCGGTGATCCCGACGCGCCGCGTGCCAAGGTGCTCGACTTTGGTTTGGCGCGCATGATGGAGGCCGGAGACGTCTCGATCACTCGCAGCGGGATTGCCATGGGCACTCCGTCCTACATGTCGCCAGAACAGGCCCGGGCCGAATCCGCGGACCAGCGGAGCGACGTCTACGGGATCGGTGCACTGCTCTACGTGATGCTCACGGGTGTACCGCCCTACTCGGAGGCCTCGCCGCAGGAGACAGTTTTGGCCGTGATGGCGCGCGAGCCTGCGCGTCCGCGTTCACATGCACCAAATATCCCGAAGCGCCTCGAAGCGATCGTGCAGCGCGCCATGGCACGAGACCCGGCGGAACGCTTCACAAGCGCCACCGAGCTCGAAGCCGAGCTCGAAGAATTCGAACGCGACACACGCGAAGCCGAAGCGCGACTCTCGGCGCCGCCTCCGCCATCTATTCGCCGTGAAGAGCATGCCCGGGCGACCGAGCACGATCGAACCCGACTGATCTTCGTCGCTGCCCTGGGCGCGGCCCTGCTTTCGTTGTGGCTGGCAATGGCAATTCGCGGCGGGCTCGCCGTTTTCGTCTTGCACCGCGCCCCGACCGCGTCCGAGCTTGCACTGATGGCCCTCGCGATCCTGGGCACCGTCGCGACCCCCGCGATCCTATCGCTCCGGTATTTGCGCCGCAAAGTCTGGCACAACAGCGCTCGTGTAGCAGAGCTGCTCGCGCGCACTCGAGCGGTGGTGTACTCGGCCATCGTCGCGTACGGGCTCGCTGCCCTCGCCATTCGCGCTCACGACACCTGGCTGCAGCGCGGAGCGAAGCCAGAGAGCGGCGCCTGGGCCGGCTGGGACGTGTTGCTGTGCTCCGTTGCGATGTTGGTCGGTGGGGCAGCGGCACTGCGAGGCAACTTGCTGGCCAAGCGCCCCGGGCGAATGAAACGCTTCCTGGCAGGCCCCGTTGTCGCCGTGGCCACCCTCGCCGGCGTGGTTGCGCTGATGCGGATCGGCTTCCTCCACTCGGCCGGCGCAAGCCCGGAATCCCAGCTGCCGCCAACCCCACGGGGGCTCGAGGCCTCCAAAGCACCGACGGAAGCAACCGCGGCGCCGATCGACCTGGACCTTGCGAGCGCAGCTGCCGTCGCGAGTGCAGAGCCCGCCCCTGACGCCGGCGTTTCCAACAAGCGCGCCAGCATCACCGAACTGGACGCCGCCAAAGAGCGAGGGCTCGAGGGTTGGCGCGCCCTGGCGGAACGCTACCCACGTGACCCCCACGTTTTGGAGCCCTTGGCCCTGGCCTACGGCGAGAAGAAGGCAAACCAACCCCTGGCCCTGAACACGCTGGTCCGATTGTTCAAGCTCGACCGTGTCACCGCCAAGAAGGCCAAGGTCCGCGCGCTACTCGTCAAGCTCGCATTCAGTGACAGGGTGGGCGAACGCGCGCTTCAAGTCATGGCACACGAGATGGGCGCGGCCGGGCCTGACTTGCTCTATGACCTCTACGTTACCGCGCCGTTGGTGCGCGATCGCGCGCGCGCTTTGCTACTCGAGCCTGGCACCCGTGAGCGAGCGACCCCGGCGCTGCTAATCGCTTTTGACGTTCGCTCTGCCTCCAGCTGCAAAGCGCGGTTACCGCTTTTGACGCGCGCCAAGGCCGTCGGTGACAAGCGGGTGGTGGCAACCCTAGTCATGCTCAGCAACCGCACACGCAAAGGCTGCGGCTACCGGAAGCGACGCCCTTGCCCTCCGCCTTGTGGCAAGCAAGCCGCCGCCTTTCGCGAGGCCATCAACCACATTCAAGCGCGGCTGAAGAAGTAACCGCGACTCAGTGCCGCCGCCGGCGGCGCCAGCCGAACACCGCACTCAGCACCAGTAGCAACGCCAACGAGGAGTCGGCGTCCGAGCTGGGCTCAGCACGCAGGGCGCAATTCACCGTGTCGTTGCAAGGGGGTGGCGCCAGACCGCGCGCGTCCAACGAGTCGCTGCATTCCTGTGCGGTCTTGACGAGCAATTCGCTGGCAACGTCGGCGCTCACCATGGTTCCGTCGCATCGCGTATCACTTGCGGCGTCGACTCGGAACTGGCGCCATCCAAAGCGCCCGGGTCCCTCCACCGGAACAAGAACGCGGTCGCCTACTTTCGGGCCATCTGGGTAGAAACCCGAGCTGCCAATCAGAAAGGACTCACCGACTTTGATGCCCAGGCTGGTTGCATCGCCGGCGGCAATGGCGTCGATGCGAACCGTCAGAGTGAAGCCCGCAGCTGCGTCACCCGCGATGGACTCCACGCGGCCGTCAACGACTGCGCGGGCTGCCTGGCAATAGCTGTTAGCGGTCATGAAAAAGGGCGCATAGATGGGCGCGTCTAAGTGGGCTTGTTCGCCTTTTTGGAGGCGGCGCGTTCTTTGGCTTCCTTTGCGCGGTAACTCTGGCCCTGGATGTGGATGACTTCGCAGCGGTGGATGAGGCGATCGACCAAGGTGACGACGCAGGCGGCGTGGGGAAAGACGTCGGGCCACTCGCTGAAGGGCTTGTTCGTGGTCAGCACCACGGGCTTGAGCGCCTCGTAGCGTCTGGTGACGACCTCGAAGAGCAGATCGGCATAGCGGCTGTCGTAGGAAAGGTAACCGACCTCGTCGACGCACAGGAGCTGCGGGTGGGTGTATTGGCGCAGGCGACGGCTGAGGGCGGCGCTGCTGTCTTGACCCGCAAGTTCGTTGAGCATGGCGCTGGCTGTGGTGAAACGCACCGTATAGCCGCGCATCACGCAGTGATGTGCGAGATTTTTGAGCAACATCGTCTTGCCGACGCCGTTGGGCCCAAGCAACACGGCATTGGCGCCTTCGGCGAATAGGTTGAGGCGAAAGAGCTCGTCGACGGAGCTCTTGTCGATCTTCTTCGGCCACTTCCAATCGAAGTCGGTGAGCGGCTTGAATCGACCCAGCCGGGCATTTTTGATGCGACGCTCCAGACTGCGCCGGGTGCGTTCGGCTTCCTCGTAGGCGAGCAACGGACCAAGCCAATCTGCGCTCACCACGTCGTCCCAGTTGGCCAGAAGACCGTGCAACCCCAGGCGGTGCGCACGCTCTCGCAGATCCTTGTCAGCCTGATCGCTCGTCGTCGTTGTCATCATCGTCTCTCCCAATACCGTCGTAGTCGCTGAGTGAATGCGGGGTGACGACCGGGCCTTGCACGCGGTCGTCGTCGGGAAGATGTCGCCCCACGGGTGGAGGGGTGCCGCGCTCGTAGCGGCGTCGCTCCAGGACGTGGTGCACAGCCGCAAGGTGTGGTGTGCCGAGTTGCACAACCTCGGCCAGCGCAGCTTCCAGCTCCGCGGCCCCAACTCGGTCCAGCTGCTTGAGCATCGCAATCGTCGCGCCGCCCAAGTTCTTGCCCTGCTCGGCCAGCACTTTGAAAAGCTTTCGGGAAGATGGCGCCGCGTGATGCAAGCGATCAAGGCCGCGATGCGCGTGGGCTTGCCGTTTCCACTCTGCAAGCGCCGCAATGTGTGCCGGCTCCTCGATCGCCTGACGGCGATCCCAGCACCGGGCGTGCTCCGCGATGGTGTCTTCACCGTCGAGGACACGCACGGTCGTCATGCTTGCCACCACGGTGAGGCTCCTGCGTGTATGCGTTGCCGGAATGGAGTAGTCGTTCAGGTCGAAACGCACGTAGGGCGTCTTGCCCACGGCAACCTCGATGCGCTCGTCGGTCAAAAATGGATTGCTCGGTAGCTCCAACAGACGCGGCTTCTCTTCGGCGAAGGCCTCCGAGACGTTCAGGGTCTCATCCTCGGGACAACGACGCTCCGCCGCAGTGCCCAGGCACCAGTCGAGTGCTTGCTCATTCAGATCGTCGAGATCGCGATACTCGCGTGCGGCGAAGAAGCTGGATCTGATGTAGCGGATCGCGCGCTCGACGCGGCCCTTCTCATTGCCGCGTGCCACCGCGACTGGGCGTGGCTCGTAGCGATAGTGGCCAGCTAACTCCAGCAGCGTGGGGTGAAAACGGATCGCATCGCCCTTGCGCTCCAGCACCGCACTCTTGAGATTGTCGTACAGCAGGACCCGTGGAACGCCTGCCCAGAAATCAAACGCAGACACATGCCCGTGAAGAAAACTCGACATGTTGGCGTTCAGGTAGAAGCGTAGAAACACCATCCGCGACCAGCTGAGCACCATCACAAATGCCATCAGCTGCCGGCTCGCTCGCCCAACTGAAAGAGTCCCGAAATGCGCCCAATCCACTTGGCCCTGTTCGCCAGGCAGCGTGCGCAAACGCATGTACGCTTCCGCTGTTGGTCGCGGTCTGTGTCGAGCGACGATGCGGCGAAAATGATCTGAGCCGCCCTGGTAGCCCCGCTCTTTCGCCATCGCGTAAACGCGGATCGCCGGCAGCTTCGGGTACTGCGCCAGCGTCTCGATGATCAGTGGGACGTAGGGATCGGTAATTGACGGACGCAGACTCCGGGACACCGTGTCGACCCCGGCGTCTCGCAGGACACGCCGCACCGTGCCGTGGTGGATGCCAAGCTGCTGGGCAATCGTCCCGATCTTCCACTTCTCCGCGTGGTACAGCCGGAGGATTTCGGCTCTGCGCTCCTTGCTGATCACCGCGCACCTCGTCCACGCATGCGACGAAAGTCACCCACGCCTCGTAGGCGCTTTGGGCGGGCGCGGCCGGCGACCTCGTACTGCACGAGTTGGCTTTCCCCGGGCCATAGCTCGTCGCCAAACAGCCCCGAGTCGAGCCAACTTGGGCAGTTCTGCTCCGCAGTAATCGCAACGCAGAGCTTCGCCCCGCTCCACAGCGCGAGCCCTTCGAGCAATGTCAGAAGAGCGCGAGGGTGAGACGGTCGCAGCGACAGCCTCGCTTTCAGCACATCCCCTTGTTCCGGAGACGTCACCAGAAGCTGCATCTCCGTTTTCGAAACCTGAAGCTGGGCTGTCAGACGCATCATTGGGGTTAGCCTCGAGGACGGCGTGCCGTGCCGCCTCACTCTCGGGTCCACTGCTGCGCCCGCTGGCGTCTAATGACGAGGGGTGATGCGTCACTTTTTCTCGCCGCCGCGCCCGGTGACGGGCTTGTCGCTCTGCGTGAAGCCGCGCTCCACGGCGCGTGCGCTGGTACCGAGCCCCCGCCTCTCGCACGCTTTGGCTGCGACTTATTGAAGCGCAGTCACTGCTGCAATACAGCTGCCCTCGGTCGCAACGTTGGCAAAGCTTCACCTGGCCGTGGCACCGCTGACAGTTGAAAAGCCGGAACGAATCGCTGATCGCGGACTCCGCCCAGCAGTTTTCTGGATCCGTACGCCGCTATCAGCGATGCTTGCGCCACAACTGATCGCGGTTGGAAAGGCTCGGGTTGCGCCCCGGGCCTTTCATCTATCTGGGCATCGAGATCATCCAAGCGCCCACCCGACCGGGCCCAATTTCACGCGCTCTATCCGACGGCGTAAATCCGGGCATCACTCACGCGCAAATATGGGCACCTCCGCCATGCCGCCCACTTAGACGCCGTTTCGGATGCCCGTTGACAATAGCACCCACGAGCGCCTGCCGCGCAGTTAGCAGAGGCGGGAAGGGACGCCGAAACAACCGAGGAACCCAATGCCAACGCAACGAGCAATCGCATGCAGGTTCTCCGTGCAGGTTCCGTGCCCGTCAGAAACTGTCGGTATGGCGCAATCTGGACAGGAGCAGCCGTGGCGGTGGTGTCACACGTGAGTGTGTTCGACAACGCTCGAGAGTCAGCGTCGCCCAGCTGACACTTCGTTGCTGCGAACGCGACTCCGAACCTTCCGCAGCACCCGTTTGACTAGTCACTGCCCCACCAGAATCAACGCCTTGATCGCCGGACGCCCTTGTTCGTCCCGACCCGAGGACGTGGCCAAGCCATAGCCTCGTGCGCCGCGGGTCACGACGAGGCCGGTCGGTTCGTACATGTCCGGTGACAAGAACACCGTGGTGCCCACGATCACCGAACCCATGCCACTGCCTTCGAGCTGGCCCACGATGGCGTCGCCAATGCGCTTGTTGGCAGCGGTCTCCTGGCCGTCCGGGACTTCGCTCATGTGCTTTTTGGCCAGCTTCTCGAGTAGGGGGTGCGACGGCAGCGGCGCCAGCCCGGCTGCGCGGCGGGCTTGGGCGATTCGACGCACGAGGACAGCGCGGGCCTGCCCCGGGTCCTGGCTCTTGACCGGCGTAGCGAACACCTGAGTCACGAGCAATTTCGGTTGCTTCTTCGTACCCACGTCGAGGATTCCGATCCCGACGTGGGTGACGTCCTTGGCCATGATGTTTGCGTGGTGGCCGGGGCTGCTCAGTAGCAAGTCCTGAGCACCATCGATGTTCGCTCCCTCGCCGAGGTTCTCTCGCGCGGTCTTCGCCAGGTAGCCGGCGCGATCGATGCGATCTTGAAGCGAGCCCGTGAAGGGAGAGTCGTGGTCGAAGAACCCTCGGTCGTGCATGTCCTTGGAGTGTGCTCGCGCGATGTCTGCGAGGGCAGCATCGTAGGCGAGAGGTGGAAGCCCATTCTTCGCGCGGTCGCGGTTCAGCCGCGCGGCCATCTTGCGTTCGAGGGCGGCGATTTGCGGAGTGGCCTCCGCAACAACGAGAGGTCCCTTGCCAAACTCCGCCGGCGGACCGCGCCGTACGCAAGACATGATGAGCAGCGCAGCAATGACTAAGACAGTGAGACGAAACATGGCGCGGATGAGCCACTGTAGCAGCCTGGTGCGACTCCGCTGCAACTCGCGGCGAAGTCGCACCTGCTCGTTGACAGAACAGACGCGGTAGCTCACCGTTCTACCCACCAACCCGTGATGGCTCTAGACCCGCTTGGAAACGCCGGCAGCGCAGTGAAACCCATCTTCATGACAGCCGCGCTTGCGGTGGCGGTGGGCTGCCAGCCGAATCGCGTGGTCGTCACGCCCGTGGCAACTTCCGTGCAGCGACCAGCCAACGTCGCCGTTTACGTTGCCGTGACCCAGGGAGACACGCCGGTCCCAGACCTCACGTCGGCCGGCTTCGAGATCTTCGAAAACGGCGAGCGCCTCGATCCGACCAAGAGCCACCAGGTTCTGCTGGACCCGACTGTCGCAGCGGTTCACCGCACGGTGCTCCTAGTCGACATCAGCGACAAGCGAGGCGCTCACGCAGTCGCGCGGGGAGCGGCTGGTTTCGTCAAGGCCATTCGCAAACGCCAGACCGTCTCGGTCTTCAGCTTCGACGGTGGCCCCAAGCTGAAGTTCATCGGGGAATACCCGCAAGCGATCGAGCCGGATGGGCCAAAGCACCTCAAGAAGCTGACACAGACCGTCAGCCAAGACGCTTCCCGCAACCTGAACGGCGCGGTGATCGAAGGGCTGACGCAGCTGGACCAGCGTCTTGGAGGCGAAAAGAAGCCCGTGCGCGTTGGCAGCCTGGTCGTCTTCACTCGGGGCGGCGATCTGGCGGGTCGCGTCGCAGACGAAGTTGTCGCCGCCAAGTTGGAAAGCTCGCAGCACCGCGTCTACGCCATCGGCTTCGAATCCGAGGACTCGCGCTTCAAGCTCAAGCAGGTCGGGCGCGCCGGCGTCATTCGGCCGACGTCGCCAGAAATGTCTGGGGTGGGTTTCGTCAATGCTGCAGAGATGGTCGACCGCGCCTACAGTCAGCACTACCTGCTGGCATATTGCTCACCAGCCCGCGGTGGCGTACGCGAGCTACGCGTTGAGGTTTCGCTGTGGGACGCGAAGGGCAAAGAGCGCCGCGGCAAATTCGAAACGGCCTTCGATTCGACGGGGTTCATCGGCGGCTGCAATCCTCAGACACCGCCGCGTTTTATCGTGACTCTCAAGCCCGGAAAGTCCGGCGTCGTGGCGGGGATCGCCCCAGAGCCCCCGCCCAATAGCGACGACTCGAAGGAGGCCGGGGAGTCCGAAGAGTCGGAGGAAACCGAAGGCTCTGCCACCAAGACGGACGCTTCGGGGGGCAAGCCAAGCAAGACGCCACCCAAGAAGGCCACCAAGCCGAAGCGGCCCACCAAAGCACGCCGGCCCGCCAAACCCGCCACGTCGAAAGACCCGCCTGCGCCCAAGCCTCCCCAGGGATCGGACTGGGAACCGTAGCGCTGGGCTCTTTCGCGCAGCGGTATGCTCTAACAGTCCAATGTCGGCTTGGGCGGCCCACTGAGCGGCCAGCGAAAGCCGGCACGACAGCGCAATACTGCTCGATGGCCCCGTAGACCGCGAGTTCAACAACAGCGCAGTACTGCTCGATGGCCCCGTAGACCGCGAGTTCAACGACAGCGGAACACGAATTGCAGCGTTCATCCCACCATGGGTTGGCCACGCCCTTACCACTGGTTCTGTTTATGCGCCCTGGCTCAAGCATGCGCCACCGGAGGCGACGTCACAGATGGCGCGAAAACGCCGTCACCCGACGGCTGCGAAGCTCAGCGCACGAGATGCGGCGACGAGTGCGTCGATCTCGACGCTGATGTGAACAACTGCGGTGCCTGCGGCAGAAGTTGTGGCGCCAGCGAGTTCTGCGCAGCCGGAGAGTGCAAGAGTACGTGTTGGGCCTCAGAGACGGCTTGTGACGGCTCGTGTGCAAATCTACAAACGAGTGCGAGCCACTGCGGCGAGTGCTACCGGCGGTGCAAAGGCGAGTCCGTGTGCTCACAGGGCGCCTGCGCCACCGCTTGCGCGCCTGGGCTGACCCAGTGCGGTTCGAGTTGCGTCGATCTGAAGACTGACCCAGCGAGCTGCGGCCAGTGCGGGCTCATTTGCTCCGTTGGCGAGAGGTGCGAGGCTGGCAGCTGCATTCCGTCCTGTGACGGGGCGCTTTCCCGCTGCGGGACGCAATGCGTCGATCTCATGGCAGATCCCGCGCATTGCGGCAGCTGCGACAACGGTTGCGGCGTAGCGTCCTGCCTCAGCGGAGTATGCTTCGCGCAACACGATGGCGATGCCGGACCCACAGGAGGAAGTGGGGGAACCGCCAGCGGCGGCGCCACAGGAGCAATCGGGGGCGCTGCCGGCGGGGGGTCGACCGGGGCAACGGGAGGCGCAGCCGCCAGCGGGGGCGGGGGCTCGGGAGGAGCGGGCGGCGCGGGCGCGACAGGTGGCGGTGGAACTGGTGGCAGTGGGGGCGTGGGCGCCACCGGTGGAAGCGGTGCGTCAGGTGGAAGTGGGGGTACGGTGAACCTGGCGGCGACCGCCTCATTGAGCGCTTCGAGCACGGCAACCAAGCGCTCGGTCACCGTGCTCAATGACGGCGTGAAGACAACGTCCTCGTACGCTCCTAGCTCGGCTTGGGCGAGCAGTTCGTCTCAGCCTTTGCCGGGATGGGTGGACCTGCAGTGGCTCGCACCCCAATCCGTGGGGCGAGTGGTCGTAACCATGCCGAGCGCGCTGCCAATCAACAGCTTGCGAATCCAGGTTTGGGCGGGTTCCAGTTTTCAGACCGTAGCGGAAGTTTCGAAGAGCCTGAAGTCGACGGTGACCTTTACCTTCGCCAGCGTTGCAACGACGCGCGTTCGGGTCGTAGGCCTCCAGGGCTACGTGTTGATTCCCTTTCAGATCTTCATGAACGAAATTGAGATCTTCGCGAACTAGGTTCACATCGTGCGCAGGAATCGAGAGGCCCCCGGCGACTGCTAGCGCCCACGTCGCAGAGTGCAAGGTTGAATCGTGCACGCCCTCGCGACGCGTCCACCTGGTTGCCGACCGCGAGAAGGCCCCCGAGGCGGTGGCCCAGGGTGGCCGAGTTCTAGAATAGTGGCCCCACCCGGCCCAGGGTGGCACCCCTCCGGGTACTACCCCCTCGGGTATCGCGCAGCGTGTCGTCGCCCCAACCCAACCAAAAACAAGGCCCTCCGACGACGCCTGCGAACCGCGGCTCGAAAAAGGGGGTTTGAGCCTATACTCGCGCCACCATGCCCGACCTGGCGGTAGCCCGGAGATCCGTCGTCAAGATCTTCACGCATTCGGATGCACCGGACTACGACCAGCCCTGGCAGACCCAGGGTCCGGAGAGTTCCTTCGGCTCCGGCAGTATCGTAGCAACCAAGCATGGGCTCCGAGTGCTCACGAACGCACACGTGGTCGAAAACCAAGCCTTCGTCGAAGTGCGGCGCTTCGGCAAGTCCAGCAAGTTCGTCGCCCAGGTGGAGGGGGTCGGTCACGTCTGCGATCTCGCGGTACTGACAATTGAAGACGAGTCCTTCTTCGATGGTACAGAGCCGATCTCCATCGGTGATCTGCCCATCCTAGGCGACCGTGTCACCGTCCTCGGCTATCCCATCGGTGGAGATCGATTGTCGCTAACCGAGGGGGTCGTATCCCGCATCGAGATCTCCGCCTATGCACAGAGCCAGCGGCGGCTTCTGGCGGTGCAGATCGATGCCGCGATCAACTCGGGAAACAGCGGCGGACCCGTGGTCGATCAGGAGGGCAAAATCGTGGGCGTCGCGTTCCAAGCGAACGATGAGGGCCAGAACATCGGCTACATGATCGGCGCACCCGTGGTCGATCACTTCCTGCGTGACATGGAAGACGGCACCTTCGATGGCTTTCCGGATCTTGGCGTCGTCACTCAGAGTCTCGAGAGCCCGGCGTTTCGGCGCTTCCTCGACCTACCCAAAGAGATCCCGGGCGGCATCGTCGTCGTGGCGGCGAACTTTGGTGGTTCAGCTCACAAGCTGCTACGCAAAGAAGACGTACTGTTGGAAGTCGATGGTCGAAAGATCGGTTCCGACGGCAGTGTTCGCTTTCGCAAAGGGGAACGAATCGACTTCTCGCATATCGTGGCGCAACGCCACGTCGGCGAAGAGCTCGAGCTGGTGATTTGGCGAAAGCGTGAGCGCTTGGCCGTAACCGTTCCGCTGCTACCACCACGTCGCCTGGTCGAAGAGAATCGCTACGATGTCCGCCCTTCCTATTTCACCTACGCCGGGTTGCTGTTCGTGCCGCTATCTCGAGACTACCTGCAGACCTGGGGTGAGGATTGGTGGTCCAGCGCACCGCGAAATTTGGTGGCGCTGTACGAACATGGGATCCCGACCCGTGGGCGGCTGGAAGTAGTCGTGCTGCAGAAGGTGCTCGCCGACGAAGTCAACCAGGGGTACCACGGCTTCGAGAGCCAGGTCGTGGTTCGAGCACAGGGCAAACGGGTTCGCGATCTGCGTCACCTGATTTCGATTGTGGAGGCGACCAAAGACGAGTTCCTCAGGTTCGAGCTCGCCAGTGGCGAGCGCATCGTGGTGGAGCGGGCGCTGGCCGAGAAGCGCAGCCGCACGATCTTGAAGCGCTACGGGTTGCCGCGCGAGCGTTCCGAAGATCTGCTGGAGTCAGCTCCACGTTCTCGCAGGTACTAGAAGGCGAGAAGCCTCTGGTGCAAAGATGCTACTGCCGCAGCGTCGTCGCAAAACTTGCAATGCTCCGCGCGCCGATGCGCGAAGTACGTACCCTCTGGGCCGGTACCGTCGCCGGTGGCCAGCCACAGCGGCGTTTCCGCGCCTTGCTCTGGGGACTCGTGGCCACCAAATCCCAGATCGTTGGAGAGCTTCGAGTTCACGTCGCCGGGGTGGCAGGAACCGATCCAGATCTTGGAGGCCGACAATCGCTCGGCCAGTGCAGCTGCGAGCATACGGTTGGCTTGTTTGGATTGGCGGTAGGCCGAGTCGTTGTCGTAGGCGCGGCGGCGGAACTCCAGGTCCTCGAGGTCCAGCCCTCCCGCCCAATAGCTCGCCACAAACACCACGCGACTGGGCGCAGACGCCGCCAACGCTTTCTCGAAAGCCAGCGTCATCCAGAGATAGCCGAGCACGTTGCTGGCGAGCTGTCGCTCGATGCCATCGGAGGTTTCCTCGCGCTTTCGCGGACACTCGGCCGCATTGTTGACGAGCACATGCACAGGCTCCGAAAAACCTCGGGCGAATTTCTGTATGGACGCTTTGCGTGAGAGATCCACTTGCACGATGCGTCCAGGCAGCCCCTTGGCCCGAGACGGAGCCCGCACGGGCAACACCAAGTCGTAACCCCGGGCGGCTAGGCCGCGCGCAATAGCGCCGCCGATCTTGCCCGTCGCACCCGTGACTATCGCGGTCGGCATGGAGCGGCTGCTCTCAAGGCGCGTGCTCGTCGAGCCAGGTGTCGTACTGCGCCTGGGTCACGTCGAGCCCCTCGGCTTTCGCCTGGTCGCGGATCTCATCCGTCTCCTGTTCCGTGAGCAGACCCCGCACTTGCAAGACCGCGGCCGCCTCGACGGCATTGTCGTACAGCACCAGTCCTTCGTAGCGGGCCGGATCCCCGAGAGGATCCACCTCATGAATCATGGCGACCTCGATCCGATCCGGATGGTCCGCGACGATCTTGGCATAGGCCTCGGGGTCGCGGTGCGTGTTGTCACCGAACATGACGAACTTCTGCCCGGGATGCGCGTCCAGCACGCCGGTGATGTCGTCGACCTTCTCCTTTTCTGCAATCCAGGGCACACCCGAAATACCCGTCTCAATTGGCCCCAAGGGAACGCCATGCTGCTTCAACCAATCCGGAACGTCGACGACGCGCTCGGGTTTGCGCGCTGTCACGTAGGTCAGATCACCCAGCTTACCGCCATGTCGCCGCTCCAGCGCTTGATACAGCGCCGCCTGGCCCGCGTAGGGCGGCACGGAAAGCTCTGGAGTTGCGGGGGGAATCACCGTGTCGTCGAGATCCGAGATGATTCCAAGCTCGAGGGCACCCGACTGACAGCTGTCCATGTACCCATTGGCGATGGCGTAACTGTTGAGTGCCTTGAACGCCGACTTGCCGACCCAGCGCACGTCGTCCAACGCTTTGAGGGTCAAGAAGTCGCCATTGGCGGTGCGGTCCTTCACGATGTTCTTGGCAGCGAGGCGGTTGAGCGGCACTTCGTCATCCAACACTTCGAAGCTCGCGGTGTTCGCGACCTTCAACAGGCCTCTCGCTTCGCGGCTACCCTCTTCGGGCAGACTCGAATCGGCTTTGCCAGCGCAGGTGGCGCATTCATCGGCGGGATCCAGGGGCGCGTCCGGATCCGTGGTTTCCGCACCGCCACAGGCCGCGACCAACAGGGCTGCGATGGGCGCCCAAGCCATGGCGTTTTTCGGGGCACGACGTTGGTACATGGTTCGCATTCGCTTTCTCTCGAGACTCTGGGCTCAGAGGCGGGTGATTCGTCCCAATTCGGGGGGTGCGAGGGGAGCACTGGCTTTCAGGTAGTCGGTGAGTTTCCTGGCTCGAATCGACCACGACATTGGCCGCCAAGTAGTTGAAGGTCGCGCCATCAAAGCCGTCGCCGTCCTGGCAGCCGTCATCGGGGTGACAGCCACCCGACTGCATTCGCAGCAGCTCCGCTGGGCCTTCGTCGAATTCATGATTACCGACCGCCGCCACGTCGAGGCCGAGCAAGTTCATGGCTTCGATGGTGGGCTCGTCGTGAAACAGCGCGGAGAGCAGTGGGGTCGCCCCGATCACGTCACCAGCAGCCACCACGACGGTATTCGGGTTTGCGGCGCGATGCTCTGCGACGTGGCTCGCTAGGTATTCGACACCGCCCGCTTTGGTACTGCCACTGTCCGTGAAGATCGTGCCCTCGAAACCCGCTGGAGGCCGCAGTCGACCGTGAAAATCATTGAACGCGAGCAGCTGCACGTCGACCGCACCGCAGCTCCACTCGTCGTGGTCCTTCGCGTATGCGACGAGGCGCTTGAAGGCGACCTTGCCCACGTATTTTACAGCGTCGAGGCTCGCGAGGTCTTTGAACCAACGGTCGTCGGGGGTGCCGAGTTTTTCGTCGGCACCCTGACGAAACTCCATGATGTGTTTGACGGCCGTGCGGTTCAGCGCAGCGGCAACGTCTAGAGTCTCGAAGTCGGCTTCAGCCGCGAGCCGACGGATCGCGCACGACTCTGCGCTGCCATCAGCGACGCCGAACACATCCGCCTTGCCGCCAGCAAGGAAAGTGTCATCGGGCCCGTCCCCGGCCTCGTCCTCCGGAGGCTGAGCCGGCTCCGCACCGCACGCGAGCACAAGCATCCCGGCGACCCACCACCCATGATCGCTTGCTTTCACCGCGTGTTGCTCCTGTAGGTCGATGTGCGCCTACGTCGGAGTATGTAGGTGTAAGTAGGTGGGCACAAGCGACAACCGCTTCATGTTCGGAATTCCATGCGCGCCGCAAAACTACATTGGAGTGAGAATCTCGTACCCGTTCTGAATCGGATGCGCGCCCATCACGACGGCTTCCGAGGTCCCAGCAGAAGCGACGGGCTCAGGAGCGGCGCGCAAGCGTGCGATTGAGCCGGGTGACGATCGATCGGCGTTTTGTTTTTGGGGTCGCATCACTGGATCGGGTTGGGCCACTACTCTCGACTTGGGCCGCGTGAATGCATGGGTACGTCGCGACCCGGAACCGAACCGTGCTCTGACGGCACGGGTGCGACTCCTGTGTCGCGGGATCGCAAACGAGCTGGACCTAAACGCGCGTTGGCAGTAGCAGGCACAGCTCTTGCGAAGCGGCGGCGACCGGCTTCAAGGAGCGATTAGATGAAGACAGCTTTGTTGACGGCATTGGTTCTTTCTTTGACGGCATGTGGTTCCAGCGACGACGACTTGGGATCCGGTGGAGGTTCGAGCGGGGGCGCCGCAGGCAGCGCGAGTGGCGGGACTGCGGGCAGTGCGAGTGGTGGGAGCTCGGGCAGTGCGAGTGGTGGGAGCTCGGGCAGTGCGAGTGGCGGCGCGGCCGGTAGCGGTGGCAGCAGCAGCGCCAGCGTGAACTGCGGCACCGGCACTACTTGCAGCGGAGGTGACTCGTGCTGCATCCCTATTCAGGTCAGCAAGGGGCCCGCGTGCTCGGCAACCTGCGACACCGGAACGTCGCAAATGCAGTGCGATGGCCCCGAGGACTGCAATGGCAACGCCTGCTGCGGCAGCCTGGCCAAAGGCTGGGCGTGCACGGGCAACGCTGCGTGTCCTTCCGGTGTGTCGCAACTCTGTCAAAAGCCCTCGGACTGCGGCTCGAATCAATGCATTCCAATCACGGTCGCAGGGCTGTCGATCGGAACCTGCCAACCATGAATTGAAGCCTGCCCGAAGGATTGGGTGTATGGGCTAGTTCATGAACGCTCGGGAGGCGCTTCTCACCAGCATTCGAGAGCGAGTTGGCCGGCCACCGCCGCTGGGTGCGGCGCCGGGCGATCGGGAGCTGATCGAAGAGGCGGTGGCTCGGTTGCCCGCGTCCGGACCCATTGCAGAGATTTGGCAGCAGGCTGCTCGAGATCCCGAGGCGCGCAGTGCGCTGATCGAAACGATCTTCGAGCTGCTGGTCGGAGCCGGATCGGATCTTCAGGGCAGCCGCTTGCTCGACGCCGCGACGTGGACCCTTTCGCCCAACAGCTTGGATGCACGCGAACTCGCGGGCCGCTTGCCCACCATCTCGCTGAACAAACGCGCCAGTGAGGCAGCGCGCGTCGGCAGCATGGCGCTGCTCTTGGCTTTCGACGACGGGCAGACGGCACCGCTGGAATTTGCCCGCACGTACGTAGAACAGCTACTCACCACGGGCAGGTGCAAAAAGGCGTTTCGCAAAGCGACGAAGGCGTATGCCAACCCCAGTGGCAAGTTGCCCAGCGCGCCGGTGACGCGCGGCGCCAAGAGCCTCAAGGGAAGCAGCGACCTCGACTTCACTCCCTACTGTCATCGTCGCACGATACAAGATGTCTTCGGACTGCTGGGTCGTGCGGCCGCCCGAGACCGCGGTGTCGTGCCGTGGTTGTTCGAGGGCGGAAAGCTGTGGAGCATGGAGGGAGCCGTGGCACTGCGCGCGGTGCGGGATTCCGCTCCCAGCGACAACGAACTCCGCGACGGCTTTGCTGAACTTGTGCGCTACTGTGCCGTCAAGCCGTCACGGGACCGCGCGAACCTGATCCGGCGCGTCTTGGAAGTCGGCGGCAGGGAGCCACGATGGCTCACGCTGCTGCTCGCGGAGGTGGAGAGGTGGAAGAAGCTCTGCGACGCCCTGGCCGAGCGCCTCGTCAGCGTGCCCAGGCTCGAGTCAGACCCGCGCGGCGAGTCGTGGCTGGCCAGACTGAGCAAGATGGCCGACGGCGCCGCGCATCCGGCAATACGCGCCATCGGTTTCGCTGCCGCCGGAGGTTCAGAAGGCACTGCCGCTGCGGTGCTCGAAACGGCACCATCAGACCTGGTCAACGTGGTTGCGGGTCGTGTGATCGAGACTCGCTCCTTCGGACCGGCAATGGCGCGGGCGGTAGACAAAGCTCTCGCGACCTTCGAGGGTCGAGCCAAAGACCGTGATGACCTGATTGCATTGGCTTGGAACTGCCGTCAGCGAGGCCAACGGCAGAGCGCGGATTGCTTACCCGGAGCGCGGGTGACGCCGCCGTGCCTAGTTCAAGGTGAGCTCGTCGCGTTCTACCACCGCATCAAGACCCTGGCTCTGCCATCTGATTGGTCCAACGACGAGGATGAGTTCGGCGCAATCGTGTTAGCCGCGCAGCCGGCGACGGCAAAGCGCGCTCCTATCCTCAACGAGTTCCCGATCCAGCGCAACGGTGCCAATTTGGCGAAGCGGGAACTCCAGGTCGAATGCGTCGTCGAAGGCGAGGTGTTCTTGACCCTGCGGTGCCCCTTCAGCCGCGAGCGCAGCTGGGGCACCGAGAACTTCGTTTGGTCGTTTCAACCCATAGAGGGTTGGCGATCCTGGGTTCTGCAGGGCAGCGAGCTGGCGCCAGCGGCGGAAGGCGCACAGGCAGAGCCGGTTTGTTTCGGCGATTTGCTGCTGTGGCGACAGGACGACCGCTTGCGCTTCGCGGTCGACAGAACTCCGTACCACCTAGATGACTGGACCCACAGCGCTGACGTGAGGCAGGCCCTGACCGCCCGGCGCGAAGCACAGCAGAGCTACACGGAGCAACCCAAGGGCGAGAAACGCAAGAAGGTGCGCTGGAGCGACTTCGAGATCGCGCGTCCGACCAAAGACAGCGAGCTCGAAACAGTTTGGACCGGCGACTGGAGTGGCCGCAAGATCACGCTGGTCAATTGCCGCCAGCGATGTCGACCGGAGTTCGCTGCGGTCATTGCCCGCTGAAACCTGGAGGCGCTTTGCACATGTCGGATCTAGCGAAATTGATGGAAGCGACCCCACCCCGCCCTGCCGAGGCGCTTGTCCCATTGTTGAGATCCAAGCGAAGACCGCTGGTGGCGATTGGCGCCCTACTGATGCTCACGTTCCCTGGCGGCGTGGGCATCGTGTATCTCGGCCTGGGTGTGCTTCGACCAGACGTCGGCGCGGCTGTGACCGGAGTGGGTCTTCTGGTCTTGGCCGCCATCATGCTGGCGATCGTCAACTACGCCTTGAACAGTGATGCGCGCCGAATCTGCCAAGTCGTGGCTACCGGTGCACCCTGCAGGGGGCGATTGTACTTCGCCGATGCAGCGGCGTACGTAGTGAACTTCACGGACGCGGCAGGCACCGAGCGCATCGCCAAGCTCGGGCTGGGCAGCCAAGCGCCGAGCTTTTGGGGCGAAGGCGAAACCCTGGTGGTGCATGATCCCGCGCGCCCCCTAGAGGCCGTGTTGGCCATGGCCACCGACGGCAAACTCGCAATCGTGCGAGCGCACCCCGCGCCGACTGCTACGCCCTAGTGCAGTCGGTAGTATTCGGTGGGGTTCCAGCGTCACGCTCCAGCCAGGAGAGCTCACTGGTATATGAAGCCATCACTGCCGTCGGTGACCGTGACCATCACGATGGTGTCCGCCTTGGTGGGTGCTGACACGCTTGGGTACGCTTGCTTGAGAGCGTCGCGATGCTGCTCGTTGTAGGCCAACACGTGCAGTATCTGTTTCTGCCACGCGTCAGCGGGCTTGACGCCTTGCGTACTGACTAGAATGTCGCCCAGCTTGTCGTCCAGCAGCGCCTTCGCCTGAGCAACGCTGTAGGTACTGCCCGCTGGAAACGCGAACGCCCGGGTCACGCTGACCCCAATCTTGTAACCATCGATTTGCACCAACAAGTCCGTCTTCTTGGTAGCGCCCGGCTGGTACAAGATCTTGCTCTCGGTTTTGAGCAGGGCGGCCAGCTCACAGCGGTACAAGACTTCGTATGCGAATATCTCCGAATGCAGGGACTTGCCGCCGAGGTTCCCCTCGTCGTGCACCTTCTTGCCGCCGAGGGAGAGCGCGTTGTAATCGAAGCTCAACGACGCGAAGTCCAGGTTGGTGTGAAACAAGTGCGGCCCAGACAGGAGTTCGACCATGTCTATCGGACCGCAGTCCCCTGACAACGCGCCAAAGCCCGGGAGGGGAACGCTGGTCGAGCCACCAGCGCCCGCTACTCCTGCGCTGCCCGCCGTCCCCGCAGTTCCGGCCGCGCCACCGCTACTTCCCGCTGCTCCGCCACTACCAGCTGAGCCGGCAGTGCCTCCGGTTGTCGCCGCTCCACCGCCGGCGGTGCCGCCGAGCCCAGCCCCGCCACTGGCAGCTGCCGATCCCCCAAAACCGCCGGTTGCACTCGTGCCCGCCAGCCCGCCACTGCCCGATGCTCCACCGCCATCGCTTCCACAAGCGACAGCGGCAAGCAGCGTCAAGAGGACGAGCATCGACGAACGCGCCATGGTCGGAGCCTAACCTGAAACGACGCAGGCGCGAGGCCAGAGCGCCGACCCAAGCTCAATCTTCTTCGGCTAGCTGCGGATAGAGCTGCTCAGAGCAAGGCTGGCACAACCCGTGAGTGAATTCGGCGCTCGAGCGTTCACTGATGTACTGCTCCAGCGGATGCCAGCGACCGGCCTCGTCGCGCATCTTCTTGCACCCCGCGCAAATGGGTAGCAGTCCGCTGAGGGTCTTCACATTCGCAAGGGCTTCGCTGAGTTCAGCTACGAGCTGTTCGCGCTCGAGCTCCACACGTCTGCGCTCACTGATATCCCGCACCATCGCCACCAAGCAGTGCCGGCCAGTCAGCGTAACCACCGAAGCTGAAATCTCCGCTGGGAGCTTTCGCTGATCCTTGGTCATACAGGTCAGCTCGTTGGTCCAGCCGTGGCCCTGCTCCGCAACCCCCTGCGCGAATTCCGCAAACCTCGACATTTCACCCGGGTGCATCGCGGAGACCGGCGTTTCCAAGAGCTCTTCGCGCGTGTATCCCAACATCGCGCAGGCACGTGGGTTCACGTCGATGATCTCATCGCTAGCCACGTCAAAGACCACGATCGCATCATTTGAGAACTCGAATACTTTGAGCGCGCGCTCATGAGCGTCCTGGAGATTGGCCACGGTTTTTCGGAGCTCGACCAACTTCTGGCGAAGCTCGGCAATCTCGGCATTCTGTGCGGCGGGCGCTTCTACGGTCATTCTTGACTCCCAGCATGAACAGCCCTGGCTCGACAGAGTGCCCCTGCGGTCCGGGCGTGGGTTGATGAAGCTACGCGGCACAAGGCCCTTTGGTTCCAGGGCGAGAACCAATCCTTGTGGCTGCCTGGGCAGGCCGATACCATCCGCGGCTGCAATGCGCCGCCCGCCGGAAACCGCACTACGCCAAGCGCTCCTGCGCTTCGCGCGGATGTGCCACGATCGCAGTCTGCTCGTGGCCATGGACGGCAATCTCTCCGTGCGCCTGAGCGGTGACCTGTTGCTCTGCACCCGGGCTGGTTGCCACAAGGGGCTGCTGGAGGACGAGGACCTAGTCATCGTCGACCTGGAAGGACGCAAGCGGCGAGGACGAGGAGAACCGACGAGCGAGATGGCAATGCACCTTGCCTGCTACCGCGCCCGCGGAGAGGTCCAAGCTGTGGTGCACGCGCACCCCCCAACGTGCATCGCTTTTACGGTCGCTGGCGTTTCCATGGCCCAATGTGTTCTGCCGGAAGCCGTGCTGACCATCGGTGGCGTCCCCACCCTCGAGTATGAGCGGACAGGCACCGAGGAACTCGCCGAATTGGTGGGCCGCGCAACTCGAACCCACGACGCGGTCATGATGGACCGGCACGGTGCGGTGTGCGTTGGCAGCAGTCTGCTGGATGCCTTCTGCAAACTCGAAACGATGGAGCACACGGCCAAGGTGCTTCTGGCGGCGCGCCAGCTTGGGCAAGTGCGGGAATTGCCTGCGGAGGAAGCAGCCCAGCTTCGCGCGATGGGCCTTGCACGCTACGGCGGACCACCCCCGGTCTCCGAGCTACCCAAGCATTGCGAAGGGTGTTCCGGCTGCGGTCGGCCGTCACCCGAGGGTCTTGCCCGCCCGGCAGGCTTCAGCGTCGCGCGAATCGGCCCATCTTCGGCCAATTGACCCGCGCCCGGGCCGCTCACGCCCTGGCTCCGGGTGACGACCGGAACAGAACTGGGCGCTTGCCCGGCTGGCGAGTACGCTGCCCGCGTGACCCGCAGCGACCAAAACGACATCGCTGGCTCTGAGCCGCCCTACGTGTGCTCCTTTTGTGGGGGTTCGGAGTTTGCACCTGGTGACCTGGTGGAAGGCGGCGGACCCAACGCCGGCGGCCTGCCCTTCGTGCACATCTGTCGCGATTGCGTGGAGGCCTGCGCCGAAGCCTTTTCCGTCGAGCAGCGTGTGAGCGCCGATGAGTGGCCCGACGCCGACGCGACGGACGCCCCAGCGCCGGTGGTCGTCGACTGGTCGGAAGACTCCGAACTCGAAGTCACGAGTCAGGTCCGGCTTCCGAAGCCCAAGGGCTAGCTCCAAGGAGCCAGACGCCCCCAGCATTTACGCGGCCGGAGGTCGGCCCTAAGAAGGGTGGCATGGGTTTCAGGCTCTCAGCATTTGCCACGCTACTCTTGTTCACCAGCCCGGGCTGGGCGCAGCCAGACGCACCGGAGCCACCAGCTGATCCTGCGGCTCCGACCGAACCGGCCCCGCCGCCCTCCACTTCGGACTCCAAGCCGGGAGACACTCCACCGACAACGCCGCCTCCAGCGACACCTCCAGCTGAACCGACCCAGCCGCCACCTGAACCGAGCGCGCCGCCAGCCGAACCCACTCAGCCCGCTGCACCGACTCCACCCGCTGAGTCACCTCCACCGCGGCCGCCCGCTCAGCCGGAACCGCCCCCGGTAGCCACGGCGCCCTATGAAGGCGATCCGCTCTACGCGCCGCTGGAGCCGGAGGCGCCACCTCCCCTCGAGGAGCCTGAAGGATCGGACGAAGGCGGTGGCTTCGAAATCCCACCCTGGTCCGCACGCATCGACCCATTCAACTGGTTGCTCGAGGGGCGCTTGGGCTTGGAACTCGAGTTCGGACTCCTCGACTTCATGACCGTGGAGCTAGTTCCCACCTTTGTCGTGCAAGAGAAGCCCCCCACTCTGAACCTTTCGGGCGCTCCGGACGTGCTCCGCCAGGAGTCCAACGGAGTCGGGCCCATCAGCGGCGCTGCTCTGGACGTAGGCTTGTGGCTCGATGGGACTGCATTCCACGGCTACGTCATTCGTTTGGGGCTTGCGACCTACGGCTATCGGTACGCGACCGCGGACGATGCAGGCGAGATCGACAGCGTAAAGGTGACCCAACGGGAAGCCTTCGCCATGTTCGGGACGCAGGCCAACTGGGGGGCATTCACCCTCGCCGGGGGCATCGGGCTAGGCGTCGAGCTAAACAAGCAGCAGCGCTGCTTCACCCAAAACGCCACTTCCGTCGCCCAAGTGCAAACCGACGACTGCGACGACGAACTGCAGATAGCGACGGATCGCACGACCATCGAGCCCGTGAACCTGAACGGCAACCTATTCCCGGTGAGCATCATCGGGCGCTTCTCCTTGGGCGTTCTGTTCGAGTAGGCTCAGCACCCAGCGGGAGTCTGCTGACGCGCTTCGTCGGATCTCCGCTACACTTGGGGCGTGGCTTTTCGCTCGGAGGACTACCCAAACCTCGCCGCCTATCTGGCGCGCCTTCCAGACGGAGCCGACTCATATCCGAAATGCCTGGCCAAGTGCTCGTTGCTGAGAGCCGTCGTCGCCGAGTTCCCCACCGGGGGTAGCACCCGTGGGCTACCTGACGAATTGCGGCTCTTGCTAGACGAGCTCCCACCCCCGAGCGTCTGGATCCCGGAAACCCATTTCGTTGCCGCGCATTTCGCACTGATGGACATGTTCGGCATGGACGAGGACGAGCTGCTTCAGCTGACCTACTCAGCCAATCACAAGCTTGCCCACTCGCGCATGTATCGGGCGCTCACGAAGTTGGCGTCACCGGGAGTCCTGGTCAAAGGCGCGAGCATGAGTTGGAGCTTCATTCACAAGGGCTCCACCCTGCGGGCGGAAGCCGAAACGAAGGGCGCACTGTTGACCCTGCGCCACCCGCCACATCTGTACCCGAGCCTCGGTCACCGCTCCATCGGCCGTGGCTTCACCGCCGCCCTCGAAGCGTCCAATGGCAAGAACCCGCATGTTCGAGTCCTGAGTTCCCAGCCAGATCGCGCAAAGCTAAGGGTGAGCTGGGATTAGCCGTGGCTAGCGATTGCGACCGAATCCTCGAACGGCGCGCCCTCTTCCTGAGTTCGGCGCTCGCCGCCATCGGTGGCTGCGGCCCTAACCATACGGGAGCGGATAGTCCGCAGCCCCCACAACCCCGCGACTCAAGCGCGCGGGTCGAGCCAAATCCAGAAGCACCTTCGGCGGCGGAGGGTCGCGAGGACGCCGCTGTGAAAGCCGGACCTGTGGACGCCGGCCTCGCGCGGAACGCCGATGCGGCACCCGACGCCTACGCGCCAGCAGTCGTGCGGGTTTGCTTGAGCATCATCATTCCACCCAAAGTCGAGTTCGCCTGGGGCGCCAGCAACCCCAATCCGGGCAGCTTGGCGACCTTGGACGCCACCGCCAGCATTCTGATCGAGCGCCCAAACCTCTGTCTCGAGGTTCAAGGACACGCTGACCGCAGTGAGCCAAATGCGAAATCCTTGAGCACTCGGCGCGCCGAGAGCGTCAAACGCTACCTGGTCAAACGCGGCGTCGACGCCTCGCGGCTTCGCGCAGTCGGCTTCGGCGCGAAACGCCCGCTGAGCGCGAAGACCGCGCAGAATCGCCGCACGGAGTTCCGAACGGGTCACGACGATGAGTGTCCGTAAACTGGTGATACCGGGTACTGTGGCAGACTCACATGTGGAGCTTGAGCATGCCCAGTAGTCGATACTCGCAAGGCGCCTTGTTGATCGCCGCGGCGTTGGCGACAGTCACGTGTCGCAAGAGCGGCACGCCGAGTGGCGACTCACCGCCACAAGCGTCGATGACCGTGCCGATTGCTTCCACGGCGCCGGCCGCGGCGCCCGAAAGCCCGAAGCGCGCGAGCGCTTCGACCCCGGGAAAGATCTCCTGTGACGGGGCCCTCTGCGATCTCGCGACCCAGGTGTGCTGCGCTGACTTCGTGGAAGACGGCCAGCGCTGCGTGCCGCGCCCGTCGGATCCGAGCCAGGCACCCTGCGGCGACAAGGCCCTCACCAAATACTGCGACGGCGCCGAAGACTGCCCTGGGGGCGCGTGCTGCAGCACTGCCACGTGCACCGGGGGTTGCCCGCCGCTGCACGCCTGCGAGTCTCCCCGCTGCGAGTCAGAGCCAGGTGGGGTCTGCAACCCTGGTGGGGCGTGCCCAGACGGCTTCGAGTGTCTGGCCGCGGAGGGCAGCAAGCAGGGCTCTTGCGTGCTGGCCAACCCCGGCGTGACCTGCGGCGGCAAGCGCTGCGATGGGAAAACGCCCTACTGCTGCTGGAACGTCAAGACCAAGCAGGGAGAGTGCGCCGACTCATGTCCGGGCGAGGGCATGGGCGGCATCGCGAGGCTCGCCTGCGCGAACAACGCAGACTGCGCGGGCTATGCCTGCGGCCGCTTTTCCAGCAGCCCTGCGCAGTCCTTCAGCTGCGCGGGGCATAGCTTCGCGGGTGATCGCTTCGACCCCATTCTGTGCGCTTCCATTGCGGACTGTCCCAAACACTTCGGCCTGGTTGCGCAGAGCTGCAAGCCGCCCGGCGACGGAAGCCTTCCACCGAACGTCAAGGTCTGCGGCTACGAATAGGTCACGCGCTGCGTCTGGTCCGAAAACGCAGGCTGGAGGTACGCCTCGCGCCCGGGTCTCGCCCCGCCGTTCTGACGGGTTTCTACTCTCTGCTTTCTTTCGCGGCTCGGCCCTCTCGTGTTACGCAGAGTCGATGCAACAGCACTACGGACCACCGCCAGGGCAGGAGGCTAGCGCGTCCGAGCCGCCGGTGGGCAAAACGGCAGTGATCGTCTTCAACGTGCTGGCGGTGCTTGGTACGCTGTTTGGAGGCGCCATCATCGGCATTGCCGCCGCAGATTCGGAGTCAGCGGGCGTAATGGCTTCCTACGTCGTGGCGGGCCCGGTCGGGTTCTTCTGGGGCGCGGGCATCGGTGCGCTGCTCGGGCGCTTTGCGCTGAAGAACAAACCAGGTGCCGGCAAAGCCGCGCCCTGGGGTTGCGGTTGCGGTTGCGGCTTGTTTCTCGCACTGGGTTTGATCGTGTTCATGGTGGCGATCTTCCCGTCGTTATAGCCAGCAAACTCATCCGCCGGAAACTACTCCGCCGGGCTGGGCAAGGCGTCCCGCAACGTCCGGTCAGGGCTCCTCGCGCTGTGCTCGGCTTTGGCGCGACGACCGAGCTTCGCCATTTGAGTCTGGAGCAGTGCCATCTGCTTTTCTAGCTCCTCGAGGTCGTCGTGGAGCTCGGTGTCGGTCTCTTCACCGCTCAGGTACTTCTGAGCTTCCGCGAATTCGTCGGACTCTCTTTGAGCTTCCGCCATGCCGTTCATGATCACGCCGATGAACAAGTTCAAGATGATCATCGTGCCCAGCAATACGAAGCTGATGAAAAAGACGGCGCCCGCAACCGGGTAGGCTTGGGAAGCGGTACACAAGGGGTTGCCCTCGTACCCGTAGGCCTCGCAACCGTACATTTGAATGTACATCAGGTCAGTCCAATCCTCGAGGGTCACCGCGCGAAACAAGCTGACCATTGCCAGCTGCAGCGAGTTGAAATGGACTGGGTCGTTCTCGCCAAACAGGAACACGCCCGCTACGCCGTACACGTAGAACAGCAAGAACAGGAGCAGGGAAACGTAGCCCATGCTGGGAATGCTCTTGAGCAACGCGCTGACGAGCACCTGCAGCCGCGGAAGGGCTCGAACCAGGCGCAACACGCGGAGCAAGCGAGCTAGGCGAAGCACGGTCACGTACTGGCTACCCACGGGAAGGAACGCCGCCGCGACGATCACGAAGTCGAAGATGTTCCAACTGTCGTTGAAGAAGCGCCACGGCCTCTTGCCCTCGCCTATCATCTTGATGGCGATCTCCAAGACGAAGATGCCCAGCACGAGCTTATCGAGCGCATGCAGGATGTCGCCATGCCGCGCTACCAGTCCTGGGTAGGTCTCCATGCCGACGAGCACGCCCGCAAGCACGATGACCCAAGTAACGAACGTCTGAAAGCGCTGTGAATTGGCAATACTGCGGCAGAACAAGACCATGCGGCACTCCTCCAGTGGCCGCGTTTATACGGCAATCTCGGTGAAACCTACCTGCTGCACTGGGGCAGCCGGGGGATCGGCGGCACGGACCTGGCACACCTGGCACATCCGCAGGTCCGAAAAGCATCCGGCTTTTGCCGGATACGGCAGGCATGTGAATTGCTTGGAGCGCCGCACACAATGAAGACGCCGACACTCATGCTGGCAGCCCTGTCGACCCTCGCCTGCGGCCAGGTAAGCAGCGAGGCTCCCGCCGAGACCATCGAAAACGTGGTGTGCGAGTCGAGCCATGACCTGAATGGCGACGGCTTCGCAGACTTGGTCGTTCCCGAGGATGCCGTGTGGAAGGGAGGCGGCGAAGCACCATCGTGGCGCGCGAGCGTGTATCTGGGCGGCCCCAAGAGCTACGGCAAACCCATGGAATTCCGTTGGGAAAGCGGGTGGGGGCACAACCTGGTGGCGTACTCCCTTGGAGATCCCCGGGGCCTCGGACTGACGGACGTGGCCTTCTACGCCAACCAGCAAGGTGCCGCGGAGGAAAACTGTGATCCAACGACCGTACTCAGAAGCGAAAACGGGGAGCTAGTCACCATCCCTGCTGGACTGAAATGCCCTTCCGCGGATGTCGCGGCGCCAGGGTACGACGATTCGACGACTTTCGGTGACGTGAACGGTGACGGGCGGGAAGAGATGCTCCGCTGGAAGCGGTCGGGCAGTGAGGTCACGCTGGAGCTGGTCACCGACACCGGAGATATCCTGGGGTCCGTCCTAGAGGTCGAGGAGGGTGGTCGCCGCTACGTCAGCGTGGGTGACGTCACCGGCGATGGGTTACCTGACGCCATCGGGATGAACACGCTGTACGCCAGCAGCATCCGGCTCACCCTCATCGCTGGCACTGACACCGGGCTCGACGTTCCCGTCGCCGCAGGGACGCTTTCACTGGGCAACGGGAGAGCTGCCAGGGCAAAGGTGCTCGGGGATGTCAATGGCGATGGAGGCGTCGACTTCCTGCTCCATTCACCAAAAACTCCCGCCTTCCCCGAGGCCGAGTATGGCTTGGCGCTGTCCACGGATGCCAAGGAGTTTTTCCTGATCAGCCAGAGCGGCAGCTTGGACGCCGCCGGTGACATCGATTGCGACGGCCATGGCGACGTCGTTCGGCGGCGCGCCGTCGCGGGCGGCAAAGCAACCTTGGACGTGTTTCACGGCACCCCGAGTGGCATCACCAAGCGACGATCGCTGGCCGTGCCAGCTGCTAGCAATGGCACCGACGTCCTTCCGATTTTCTTGCCGTTCCATCGCCGGCGCTGACGGCGGTCTCTCGCAACTCAGTGCAGCACTAGATGCACCTGCTCCAGCAACGCAGCGCAGAGCAGTGCAGCGTAGGTCCCGAGCACATAGCCACCGACCGCCAGCAGGATGCCAACAGGTGCGAGGGCGGGGTGAAACGAAGCGGCGACGATAGGTGCGGAGGCGGCTCCACCCACATTGGCTTGAGACCCAACCGCAGCGAAGAATATCGGCGCCCGCATCCAGCGCTGCACCGCAAGCAAGAGCGTGGCGTGAAATAGCATCCACAGAGCACCAATAGCGACCAGGGCCGGCGCGTCCAGAACCTTACGAAACTCGGCGTGGGCACCAATGCTCGCGACGAGCAGATACAGAAACACGCTGCCCACCCGACTCGCTCCGGCACCCTCCAGAGCACGGAGCCGCGTGAACGACAGCCCGAGCCCCACAGCCGTGACGATGATGACCACCCATGTGAATCCGCTGATAATGCTGCCTACGGCAGGCAGCTTCGTGGAGGCCCAGGTCGCCAGCGCGGTGGCCCCAAACGCTATGGCGAGCATCGTGAGCAAGGCGGGCAGCGAAGTCGGAGTCGAGACGCTGGCTTGGTAATCCGCAATGCGGGTCTTGACGTTTTCGAGCTGGGTCCGGTCGGCGCCAAGCCGCTCGTCAATCGCACGCTCGCGTCCCGCAAAGAAGAGGAGCACCGCCATCCAGACGTTGGCCACGGCGACATCGACGACCACCATCATGCTCAGGGTCGAGGATGTGCTCCCGACGCTCTCTCCGATCGCAACGAAGTTCGCGCCACCACCAATCCAGGATCCTGCGAGCGCAGCCAGGCCTTTCCAAGCTTGTTCACCGAGCGCCTCCGGCGCGAATTGACCCAGCGCCAAGTAGGCCAGGGGGCCACCAATCACGATGCTGGCGGTTGCAGTCAGGAATAGAACGACAGCCGGGCGGCCGAGCTTGAGAATCGCTGGCACGTCGACGCTGAGAGTCAGCAGCGCGAGGCTGGCTGGCAGCAGCCACTTCTTGATGAAGGTGTAGAGGCTCGATTCGAGAGGAATAACACCCGTGTTGGAGAGCAGGGTTGGAACGAAGTAGGCGAACACCAGCAGTGGGACGTAGCGAAACACTTTGCCGATGGTCGCGTGCCTTTCGGCTGCGAAGAGCGCGGCCAGTACGCCGAGCAACACGGCCAAGATCGCTAGCGGGCTGGTGATCACGGCGGCATCCTACACGCCCCAGCGCGGCTGAGCTTCATTCCCTGTCCAATCGCAGACGACGCCGAAAGCGAGGCCGGCTGGCGGGAGGTGGCGCGGGTGGGCTTCGCGGGAACTGATCCTGGTTTTTTTCGGCGCAAAGTCGCGGCTCAGATCCCTGACGTCCCTGCCGTCCCCTTGCGCCCAAGCTAAAACGACCCAAATAGAAGTTGGTGAACGGGTCTGCTTTCGGAAGCCGCGCGTCGGGGTTGCGCCTGGAGCGCATGCGCGCGTCAGCCCAGTACATCAAAGGGGCCTTTCGCAACACCGAGGCGGTTTCTCCAGGGCTACGCCCGGGTACGACCTGGTCGACCATCAGTGAGTTCATCGCGGGTGGACAGCGTCGCACGCCACGAAAACCCCTGCCCTTGAGGGACCCACGCTCAACCTGGCTCCAGGAAGCCGAAACCGGGATGCGAGTGACCTGGCTGGGCCATTCAAGTGTGTTGGTTGAGATCGATGGCGCGCGCATTCTGACCGATCCGGTTTGGAGCTCGCGCGCGTCACCGTTTTCGTTCTCTGGACCGAAACGCTTTCAACCCGCTCCCGTCGCACTGACCGATCTCCCGTCGCTGGACGCTGTGGTCATCTCTCACGACCACTACGACCACCTCGATTACGGCACTATCTGCCAGCTCGCCCGGTCCGACGTTCGCTTCTACACGTCTCTTGGGGTCGGCGCGCACCTCGAGAGCTGGGGGGTGCACCCCGAGCGCATTACGGAGTTGGATTGGTGGGAAACCGCCCAACTGCCTCATCGGGATCTCGAGATCACAGCCACACCTTCTCAGCACTTCTCCGGGCGTAGCATCTCGGACCGGAACCTGACTCTTTGGTCCGGCTTCGCGATTCGCGGCCCGAAGCACTCCGTGTTTTTCAGTGGGGACACCGGTCTCACTCGAGAGTATGCGGACATCCGAGAGCGGCTGGGGCCCTTCGACTTGGTGATGTTGGAAGTCGGGGCCTTTCACGAGGCCTGGGGCCAGATTCATCTGGGTCCAGAGAACGCGCTGACCGCACTATCCCTGCTAGGTGGCCGGCGTCTGATGCCCGTGCATTGGGGTACCTTCAATCTGGCCCTGCATGCCTGGGACGAACCTGTCGAAACCCTCCTCACCCGCGCCAGTGAGACCGACGCGCAATTGCTGATACCGGCGCTGGGTGCAGCGGTGGAGCCCGCACGTAGCCATCGCGTCGCAACCTGGTGGCGTGAGTTGTCGCCTCAGGCCGCGATAGCTGCCGCCGCGGGCTAGCGGCGAAAAGTGCAGTCCTGCGTCGACAGGCGGCGCGGATTGGCGATACTGCCCTAAGCTGATGGCGCGAAATGAATGTCGCGTCTCGCATCCGGGCAGGCCTCGACTGGTTCGTCCCGGAGTCCATCAGACTTGGAGTTTTGGATTCGGTTGCCATCCGCGCCGGGCGAAAGCGCCGCCTGACCTGCCGACGCTGGAACCGATCGCCGCACTCGGATTCCAGATATGCTCAACTGGTTGAAATCACCTAGACTTCGCAAACACGGTACCCAAGCGTTTTGGGTTTTCCGGGGAGTGCCAGTCGGTCGATGACGGACGTAGCAAGCAGTACCAAGCGTGAGACCGCGAAAGCTCAGCCCCCGGGCCCGTCCGTGTTCCAGCGGTTCTTCCGGCGGCCGCCCAAACAGTCGCGCTCCCGCGCTGTCGTGAGCGCTGTGGTCGAAGCCTTGGATGAACACCTGCGTCGCGGCGAAGGCCTACCGGATCTGCGGATCGAGTCTCTGGTTCGGCGCGCGGGCGTCGGAATCGGCTCTTTCTACGAATACTTCTCGAGCAAGGAGGCGCTGCTGGGCGCCCTCATCGGCCGAGTCACACGGGAGAATTTCGACAGCCTGGTAGTTGAAGTGGATGCCGCCGACCAGTCGTCGTTGGAAGCCCTGGCGCAGAGCACGGCAGACGCCGTCGTACAAGCGTACCTGGCACACCCGGCGAGAACGCGGGTTGTCATTTCAGGCATCGTGCGCCTGGGGTTGGTCGAAACCATCATCGAGGAGCGCGATCGCTTCGCAGACGTGCTGGCAGATCGCGTAGCCAAGCTACTGCCGGAGCGAGACTCGGCCGACTTGAGGAGCGTGATGCGAATGGTCTCAGATAGCGCAATGGGTGTGATCAGTGCCGAGCTGTACCGATCTCAACCACGCCCTCTGGACGATATCAGCACAGACATTGCCAAGCTCGCACTTGCGCTTCTGAATCCCAGCGGCTCAACGTACGCCGCACGGCGCTCTGCCAAAGCCAAGTGAGGTTCGGACGGGGTGCATTCACGACGCGAGTTCCTGGGCCAGCTAGGTGCAACCGCGACGGCGCTCTGCCTGGAGAGCTGTGGACGAGACGAAGATCTCATTCCGACGCCTCCCCGCCGCGAATTTTATCTGGGCGTAGGTATCGAAAACACATGGATGGTGCAGTCGACCCCCACGAGCGACGGGAACCGACGCGCTCTGGACGAATACGCCCTAACGGGGCACGACGACCGCTGGCGGGACGACCTATTGCTTGCCGAGCAGCTCGGCGTGAATTGCATTCGCTATAGCCTGCCCTGGCCGCGCATCGAGTCGGCACCCCGTGTCTATGAATTCGGGGCACTCCGCGAGCGTCTCGAGTTTCTAGCCCACTTGGGCATCACCCCGATTCTCGACCTGATTCACTACGGCACGCCTGCATGGATGCACAGCGGCATCGGTGATCCTCTCTTCCCGGACGCGCTCGCGCGCTACGCGGAGGCGGTGGCTGAGCAGCTTGGCGGGCTCGTCACGCACTTCACGCCGTACAACGAGCCTCAGGTCGCAGCGACGCTCTGCGGTGCGACAGGCACGTGGCCCCCGTATGAAGCGAGCCCGAGTGCGTTTGCGCAACTTGGCGTTCGGATCGCGCGGGCCATGGTGCTGTGCTCGAGGAGCCTGCGCAGCGTACTTCCCGAAGCCGTCTTGATCTCCGCGGATCCCATCAACTGGCTGCTAGCGGATGCATTGGTCCCAGGCCTCCCCGTTGACGATCCTCAGGCCGAAGACTTGCGAGGCGCGGCCGGGAGTTTTCCGGCGAGCTTGGCCTACGGCAAGGTTGCACCCAACCACCGCCTCAGCACTTGGCTGAAAGACCTGGGAGTTGATGCGACCGAGATTGACTGGCTCCACGCGCAGGCAGAGCCACCGGACATCCTCGGCTACAACCATTACCCCGACGTCGTGGATTTCCCAGACGGACCAGACTTCACTCGCGATGGCAGCCTGCCCTTGGAGCAAGCGGCGCGCGAGGCAGCTATGCGGGTCGAAGCTGGGCTGCGAAGAGCCCACGACTATTTTGGGCTCGACGTATACTTGAGCGAGACTAGCGCCGGCCTGACTCCGGCCGCCCGGGCCGCCTACGCTGGCGCCTTGGGCCAGGCTGCCCGTCGCCTACGCGGCGAGGGCTTTCCGCTCGTCGGTCTGAATTGGTGGCCCTTGATACAAGCGGTTCAGTGGGACTACCGAGACCGGGTCTCCGAACCCATTGAAACGTTCTTCGCGCCCGGGGGCTGGAACAACGCCCTGTACGACCTCGCCCTCGGAAACGGGGAGTCCCGAGAGCGCATCCCAACTGAGGCAGTCCCGGCGTTTCGCCGCCTCACGAAGCTACTCCCTTTGAAGGCGACGCTTGACGTCAAGGCACCACGGTAGCGGTCCGCGGGTCCTTGAGCAGGGTTTGGAATGCCTTCAATTGCTCACCTCTGCCAGGAAGGGTGCGCGCTGCAGGCGCGGCCGAAACAGCGCGCGACGGCTCGGCTCCGTGTTATCAGTGAGAGCACATGAGCTACGGTCAACCTCCGGGAGGCGGAGGATACGGTCAGCCGCCAGGGGGTTTCGGTCCACCGCCCGCTGGAGGTCCGCCACCCGCTGGAGGTCCGCCTGCCGGAGGCCCACCCCCCGGTTACGCCGCCCCAGGCTACGGGCCACCGCCAGGCTACGGAGCTGGCATGCCGCCGGGCATGGGCACACCCGGCCCGGCCGCGGATCCAGTGGCGATCGTATCCCTGGTGCTAGGCATCGCGAGCATACCGCTCCACTTCTGTTGCTATCTTGGCTGGCCGGTCGGCATCGGCGCCATCGTTTGCGGCATCATCGCCTTGTCGCGCATCAGCGGCTCGCAGGGCCAGAAGACCGGCAAAGGCATGGCCATCGGCGGCATCGTCGCGACCGTATTTGGCTTCGTGATGATCATCGGGATCTTCATTCTCTACGGCATTCTCTACGGCGCCGCCATCGCGATCACGTCCGTGTAGCAGCTTGCGGCTACGCTCGCGCGAGAGCTTGATCGACGTCGGCGACGAGGTCTTCGATGTTCTCGATCCCGACCGAAAAGCGCACCAGCCCATCTTTGAGCCCGTTCTTTTCGCGAATCTCTTTGGGGATCTTCTGGTTACTCATGCTCGCCGGGATCTGCACGAGGGACTCCACCGCGCCCAGGCTCTCGGCCAGGGTGATGACTTGAAGTGAGCTCACGACGCGATTCGTCGACTCGAGGTCGAGAGCGAATTCGACGGATACCATCCCCGAGAACCCCTTCATTTGTTTCTTGGCGATCTCGTGGTCGGGGTGGCTCGCGAGGCCAGGGTAAATCACTCGCTCGACCTTCGGATGTGCCTGGAGGTGCTCCGCGAACTTGAAGGCGTTTTCTTGATGCCGCTCCATTCGGAGGGGCAGCGTCTTGAGGCCACGCCGCAAGAGAAACATGCTGAGTGGGTCGTGATGCAGGCCGATCGACTTGCGCGCGAAACAAAGCTGCTCGTGGATGGCCTTGTCACTGGTCATCACCGACCCACCGACGATGTCGGAATGCCCGCCCAGATACTTCGAGGCGGAATGCAGAACGATGTCCATGCCGAGGGCCAGAGGATTCTGAAAAACTGGCGTCGCGAAGGTGTTGTCGCATACGGAGATGGCGCCGTGCTTTTTGGCAAGACTCGCCAGTGCCTCTAGGTCGTAGATCTGCAACAGGGGATTGGTCGGCGATTCCGCATAGAGCATCTTGGCGCCGCGCCCGAGGGCTTCCTCCACGGCTCCAAGATCGTGCATGTCGACTTGAATGAACTCGAGGCCGTAGTTGCCGAATACCTGCACGTAGAGTCGGTACGTGCCGCCATAGAGGTCCTTCGGGAGCAAGACCGTGTCGCCGGCCTTGGCGAGAGTGATGATCGCTGTCATCGCGGCCACGCCGGAGGACACGACGGCCGCATGCTTCGCACCTTCGAGAGCAGCCAGCGCTTCCTCGAGGGGGTAGAAGTTCGGATTCATGGACCGCCCGTAGTCGTATTTGAACTCGCCGGGGTACGGCTGCGCGTACACGGAGCACTGCGAAATCGGGTCGACGATTGCACCAGTGAGTTTGTTGGGGGAAACGCCGGCATGAATCGCGCGCGTCGCGTAGCCATGGGACTTTTCGGTAGCCATGGCTCGACGCTAGCAGGAATCGCGCTGGGCGTTTGGGGCGACGCCCACCGGCCCGCTGCACCGAGCCTGCACCAGAACTCCACCAAACTCGTGCGTGGCCGCCCAGGGAGCTGCACCGGCGCCAGCTAGCGTGCAGACCATGACTACATCTTCATTACCGGACTCGACGGCGGCACCCGCTCCGCGGGTGGCTCCCAGAGCTATCCAGTGCGAAACGCCGTTAGACTTTCAGGCGGCTCTGCGCACCTCGGCGCGGGGGCTGGGACTCGCCGCCATCTTCGGGCTTGCCATCGGCGCCCGCTACGGCGCGCTGTCGATGGCCATCCACGCCGTGGGCGTTCCCCTCGGACTGCTCGCGGCGGTAGGGCTTTCCGCACCCGCAGCCGCGATCGGGCTGGCGCACCTCAACTTGCCCGTCGACTTGAAAGCACTGACCCACGGCGCCGCCGAGGGGCTGGCAACGACCGGACTCGTTCTAGCGGGACTAGCGCCGGGCGCAGTGCTCGTGACAGTGACCTGTGAGACACCCTTTGGTGCCGCCGCCCTGGCCATCGCCGGCCTGGGCCTGGCCTGCGTCCTCGGGGCTCGGCGACTTTGGCACCTGGTTGGCAGCGCATCCGAAAGCGCCGGCGCAGCGGTCGTCAGCTATCTGATGCTGCTGGGCCTGTTCTTGGTCGCAGCGCTGATCGCCGCACGCGCCTGGTGGTTGCTGCTGCCGATGCTCGGTGGGCCCCTGGCTGGAGGTGCATCGTGAGCTTCATCCCTCAACTGCTCCGCGCGCCCGCGCAGGTGATCGAGCGCTGCAGCGACCCGATCGCACAACGCGAAATGGCAAAGACATCGCTCTTGGTGATCGCCCTTGGCGGCTTGCTATTTGGCGCCGCCGCCGGATCCTTCCGAGGGCTTCCCCAACTCGTGATCGCGGCCACCAAGTTACCGGTCGTGACCCTAGTGACGCTCGTGGTCGCTGGCCCTGCGTTCTTCGCGATCTCCGCCGCCGTTGACCGGCGCCACCAATTCCGTACGACCCTGACCCTCGTGCTCTGTGCCGGCGCCCGCTCCAGCCTGGTGCTGATCGCCGTCGCACCCCTGCTCGCTCTGGCCGTGGACTTCGGTGCGTCCTACGAATGGGTGCGTTTCGGCGCGCTGGCAGGCTACGGCCTTGCCGGGCTCTCGGCACTCGCGTTCATCATTCGCGCCATGGGCGATGCCCGCGGTCGTGCCCTGGGGCTGATCAGCTTTCTGCTCGTGTTCGGCGTATTCGGCGCACAGACGGCGTGGCTGTTCCGTCCGTATCTCGGCGACCCGCGCGACGAAAGCGTACCCCTCTTCGCTCATGGCCGCATCGAGGGTGGACTTGTGGGCGCCCTCGTAGATCGCGCGGAGCAGAGATGACTCTGTCGATTCTGGTCGGCCTCTACGCAGCCGTGGGGCTCGCCTTCGCCGCGATGTTGCTGACAAGATCACCGCGAACCTGGCGCACGGCGGGCTCAGCTGCCCTGGCATTCGTGTTGTGGCCGCTGTGGGCGCCCTTCGCGCAGACCGCAAAGCAGCCCACCGCGCCACCGCGACGACAGCGCCACCCGGCGAGCGACCGCGTCCAGGCTGCGCTGTCCGCAGCACGATCCCGCGTCGCAGGCTCGCCCCTCGACGGATTGCTCACCGACGCAGATCTGCATGCCATCGCATCGCAAGTCGAGCGCGTCGTCGCCCGCATCCAAGCACTGGAAACGGAGCTCGCGCGGCTGCGTACTGGCGGCGCGGATACTTCCGGGCGTCGGCAACAATGCGTCACTCGGGTCCAACAAGCCCTCGAGCGCGACGAGCGCGCGCTCGACGAACTGGGGGATCTAGCCGACGCTCTGGCCACCGAGCTGACCCTGGCGCAGTGGGGCCACTCGGACACCGTCGAGACGTTGGTCGCCGAACTCAGCGCACGGATCGAAGCCTTGGCCGCCGCTTGAGCGACCTTGGTGGTTTGGTTGGTTGGGTCGAGCACTGGTGCGGAACGAGTGCACTACTCTCGCTCTTTTGCCTGGGGGCGCGCCTGCGCCGGGCAGCGCGGGATTAGGGACCCAATGCCGCCACAGGGCACGACCCCAAACCCAAGGACCGAGCTAAACGCTCCAGCACAAAGAAAGCGCGCCCCCAAAGACTTCGCTTCAACACACGACTCCCCCCGCGCGCAAGTTGATGCCGTGCTCGAGGAATGCCTTGAGACAAAGAGACATGTGGGACCAGCCGTAGCAGTTGGAATAGGACGCTTTGAGCCCCTCCGGCGTTTCGCGCCAGCCTGATTCGCTGATCTGCAGCAACGTGGCGTCGTCGTCGAGTCGTTTCACCTCGATCTCGACGCGGGTGTCCTCATGCTTGTCGTCGGCGGCTTCCCACTCGAAGACGATGCGCTCGTTGGGTACGACCCGAGTCACTTTGACGAGCACGTCGCCGTCGTGCTCGGCGAATCTCCAGGTGGCCTGACTTCCTTCGACCAACGGTCCGCTCGATTCACTGATGAAGTACTTCGTCAGCTTCTTGGGATTGATGATGGCGTCGAACACTTCGTCTGCGGGTTTGGCGACTTTGGTCTGCACCTGAAACTTGAGCTCCATGGCGTTTCTCCTTGTGGACTCACTACATATGTTATAAAAATATAACATGTCAAGCGTCGGGGCTGAAGAGGCGGTTTTCAAGGCCCTCGCGGACGGTCGGCGGCGAAAGCTCCTCGACATGCTCAAAAACGGCCCGAAGACGACCGGTGATCTGTGCAGCGCCTTCCCGAGCCTAGACCGCTGCACGGTGATGCAGCATCTCGGGGTGCTGGAACGCGCCGGGTTGGTCATCGTTCGTCGGGAGGGACGAAAGCGCTGGAACTACCTCGACGCGGTGCCCATCAAGCAGATCTACGATCGCTGGATCAGCCAGTATGCGTCTCCGGCCGTGGACGTGCTGGCCCAAGTGAGACAAGAACTCGATGCCTAGGCCAGGGTCCAGGCTGCGACCTTGACCTGGGTGGCGCTCGCGGTTGGTCGCTCCCCTACTCTTCGACGGGTTCAGCGGCGAGCAGTAGCTTGGCGTGTTTGCGCAGGAACTCGCGCGCGAGGCTCATCACGGATCGAACGTAGTGTTCGGGGCGCTCGGTGAAGAAGCCGCCCTTGTCGAGTCGCGCGATGAACGTCTGCGCGTCACCGATTCGCGCCGACGCAAAGGCTCGGGGATAGCGTCGACTGAGCAGTTTGACGTAGTCATAGGCCCCGTGATCGGCGCTTTCGTAGGCGCGGAACCGACTGCGCACCCGGCGAGGACCATCATCCGTTTCTTCCCAAGTGGACCAGGGTGCGCTGCCGCCGTCCGGCGCTCGCCCCTTCAGGCCCGCGTAGTTGTAGTCAACCATCCAGCGCCCCCGACCTGTCTCCAAAGCCCATTGGGCCCACAGGACGCTGACGGCTTCCTTGGTGGCTTCTTCGCCGGTGACACGCTCGAAGGCGAGAGCAAGAGTCTTCGTCGCCTCCTGTGCCGACATGGGTGTGGGCCGGCGCTTGCGGTCCACTCGCTTCGCTGGTCGGGGCGCACGAGGCTTGGGTTTGGCGACCACCTTGGGCGGTGGTGGTGCCTTCTTCGCGACCGGCGGCGCTTTGGGACGCTCCACCTTCTTGACGGGTTTCGACGGCGATGGAGGTGCAACCTTCGGGGGCGGTGGAACTGCAGGCTTGGGGGGTGCGGCCTCGATGGTCGTTTCTGCGACGACGATAGGCTCGCGCTTCTTCGGTGGCGGTGGAGGCAGTGCAACCTTCGGGGGCGGCGCAACCTTCGGGCGCGGTGGGGGCGGTGCAACCTTCGGGCGCGGTGGGGGCGGCGCAACCTTCGGGCGCGGTGGGGGCGGTGCAACCTTCGGGCGCGGTGCAGCAACGACCTTCGCTACCTCAGGGCGCGGCTTTGCGACGTCCTTTTTCACCGCGGGCTTCGCGGGCGCAGGCTGGGCGAGCGCCTTCGTGGGAGCAGAGCGCTGGGGCGACGGAGCTTTGGTGCTCTGCTTGGGCTGAGCTGGCGGCGGCCTCTTCGTCGCTTGCGCCAGCGCTGCTTTTCGGACCCGCTCGGCCTCGGCCGCAGCCAGCTTACGTTTGCGCTCAGCCTCTACTTCAGCGACTCGAAGAGCACGCACATGCTCTTCCTCTAGGGCGCGCATGTGGGCGGCTTGCTTCTGGGCGAGATCGCGCTGGCGTTTCGCCTCTTTCACGGCCGCCTGGCGTTTTCGCTCTGCGGCCTGTTCGGCCTCGATTCGCTTGCGTTCCGCCTCCGCCAATTCAGCCTGGCGTTTCTGCTCCGCTTCACGCTGGAGCTGGTCGATCACCCAGGGCTCCCGCGGCGGCTCCGCCGACTGCTCGTCCTTCTTCGCCAGCTCGGCAAGTCGAGTATCCGCACTCGACGTAATACGCACTGCGCGTCGCAGGCGGTGCATCTCCGGAACGCGCATGTCGTTGGAGAAGATTGAGGGCGGCAGGGCCGTCTCGGGTTGCTTCAGCTCCGCCTTCGTCGTTCGGGTCGCCGCTTTCGCTTGGCGCTGCGTGCTACAACCGTAGGCAATCAAGAGCGCGGTGACCGCGCACGCAGCAATTCCAGGGCCGAAATCCACCACATACAGGCGCAACGAACCGAAGAATCGGCGGCGACGGCTAGAGGACGGGAGGCGGACGGATCGGAGGCGCACGGGATCTGCGAAATTGGAACGCGCGCGGGACTTTTGGGCCAACAATGGAGGCGCCCAGGGCACCCCATCGCCCGGTTACATAAGTCCGCGAGGCTGCCTTCGATTGTCCTGCGCGTCCCGAGCCGAGCCGCCCCTTGTTACGCGTCTCGCGCGTCCCGGCAGCCGCGCTCCGAACCATCTCAAACCGCGGCTTGCCTTCACGGTTGCGCGGCGTGCGCGGTCCCGCGTCGTTCGTGCTTGCAGGCAATGCGTGCCTCCGGCTCAGCCGCACTCGAACAACCCGAACTGGTTGAACAACTCCACGCTAGCTCCAGCCCGTTGCAGCACTGGTTGAACAAGTCTGTCACGATCCCGTCCGTTCGTTGACACCTCGCGCTGTGGAGGCGTAGACAGCGCGCCGTATGCTCGCCCGCTCCCACGGGAGCGGGGTGGGGCGGATTGGAGCTCGAAGTGGCGAACGCTTACATTTCAGGGACCGGCGCCTATGTACCGCCGAAAGTTGTGACCAACGAAGACTTGGCAACCACGTACGGCATCGACACCAGCGACGAGTGGATCGTCAAACGCACTGGCATCAAGGAGCGTCGCTTCGTGGAAGAAGGCGTCTACACCAGTGACCTGGCCGTACCCGCTTGTGAAGCAGCAATCAAGAATGCCGGCATCGACAAGACCGATGTCGACATGATCATCTTCGCGACGCTGTCCCCGGATCACCACTTTCCGGGTACGGGCGTCTACCTGCAGCGCAAGCTCGGGTTGCCCGAGGGCGACGGCGCCAAGTTCGTACCCTGCTTGGACATTCGAAACCAGTGCAGTGGCTTCGTGTACGGCTTGGCCACCGCATCCAGCATGGTTCAGAGCGGCCAGGTCAAACACGTGCTGGTCGTCGGCTCGGAAGTGCATTCCCATGCCATCGACCTGACGACCCGTGGCCGCACTGTCTCCACGCTCTTCGGCGACGGCGCGGGAGCAGTCGTGGTGAGCCCCACCGACGAGGACCGCGGCGTTCGTGGCTGGGATCTCGGCGCCGACGGGCGCTACGCCGACAATCTATGCCTCAAGGTGTGGGACATCAGCAAAGCGCCGTACTTCCCCGTTGGCGACGACGGAAAGGGCCAGATCTCCGTCGACATGTTGTGGCCCTATATGGAAGGCAAGGTCGTCTTCAAGCACGCGGTGACCCGCATGGTCCAAACGTTGATGCAGACCTGCGCCAAGCACGATCTGACCAAAGACGACATCGATCTGTTCTTCTTTCACCAGGCGAACCTGCGTATCAACGAGTACATCGCCAACATGATCGGCCTGCCTCCGGAGAAGGTACCCAGCAACATCGAGCGCTACGGCAACACCACCGCCGCGACGATTCCGCTGCTCCTCGAAGAGGCCGAGCGCAACGGCACCTTGAAGCGTGGCATGAAGGTCGCCATGGTCGCCTTCGGTTCCGGCTTCACCTGGGGTTCGGCGATCGTCGACTGGTGAATGGCGCGCGGCGCGCGGCTCAGGAACCCAGGCAACCCAGGGATATGTCGATCTTGGGGTTGGCGTCAGCTTTGACCTGAGTGCAGCTCGCCGGGCACAGAGTGATCTTCGTGGGCGCGGCGTTATTGTCGTAGTACCAGCCCGCGCCCGAGCACTGGGCCGCATTCGTGACGCGGTTGATGATCGTGGTACCGCTCGCCAGGGTGACGCTCAGTTCGACCTTGGTCGGGTCGACCACGCCCTGACTGGGTTTCGGCATCTTGAACTCGCAGCCCACGCTCTTGCCTTGGATCTGCGCCAGGGCTGCGAGGAACTGGGCGGTCACGTTTTGCGCCGGATCGACGATGAATGCTGCGTTCGTTCCCCCCGCCTTGGCGATGGCATCGACGTTTTGTTTCGCTCCGATGTCGCCCTGGGCAAACACCCCGATGACGAAGGTCTTTACGCTGGGGGTCCCAGCCGCGCCCGCCGACGCGATGGCGGCAATCGAAGGGATATCCAGGGGCGTGCACTCGGTGGGCAGGCCATCCGTGGCCAGCACGGTCACGACCGTGTGAGTCGGATTCGCCGTCGCGTAGCTCTTGGCGTAGTTCACGGCACCTTGCAGGGCCGGTCCCGTCGGCGTGAGGCCAGCCGGGGTCTGAGCGTTGATCGAGTTGATGATCGCCGTCGCGTTGCCGGGCAAGGTCGCGATGCCCACAGCGGGTTTCGCGTAGTCGGCGGCGCTACATGTGGTCGCGTTGAAACATCGGCTCGTCGTGATCTTGACGCAGGGCCCACCTGTCAGCCCGCATAGGGCACCCACGGGCACGCAGAGCTGTCCACTGAGCAGACATTGCCCCAGATCGACGCACTGGGCCTGGGCGCCATTGCCGCAGTCCTTGTTGACGGCGCAAGGCTTGACCGAGGTGCTGTTGGCGCAGGTCTTGAGCATGCAGGGAGCGCCGGCGCCGCACTGCGCGTTGTTGGTGCAGCTCGTGGGGACACCGGGCTTCGTCAGGGGGAAGTACTGGATGCCAACACCGAGCCCTGCCGAACCCGAGTTGTTGAGGAATCCGGTGAGGGCCTGTTTGACCGCGTTCCACTTCGTGGGGCCGGCCTGCGTGGCGTCCAACATGGAGCCCGACTTGTCGAGCATGATCGCCATGTCCAACGGCGTTGGCTCCGCATTGACGACGGTCTTGGCGCAGGCGGCGTCGGAGTTGAACCCGTCCTGGGTGGGTGCGTCGTAGTTGAAGGTGACGTCGAGGTTGATGTCCACGGACGCGTCCGAAACGGAGCCGCCAGAACCGCCGGCGCCGGATGAGCCACTGGCGCCGCCAGAACTCGCCCCACCGCTTCCGCCAGCGCCAGCAGTGCCCCCGGTCGCTGACCCGCCACCGCTACCCGCCGCGCCTGCGGCACCCGCGCTAGCGTCGGCGCCACTGCTACCACCGGACCCTGGGCTGTCCGCTGTATCCGAACTGGAGCATGCACTGGCAATGGCGCCAGCAACAATCAAGCTCGCGGACGCGCCGCGAAGGAGAAGTGTGCGCATTTGAGAACCTCTGATCCATCTTCCCGCGGCTGGCTCGGCTGTGCAAGGACGAGCCTTGCTTGCAGAGGGCGCAACAACTCAATATTTAGACGTTGTGAACTCTGCACACACGCACCTGCAGCTGAACAGACTGCTCGCCGGCCTAGTACTCACGGCTTGCGGCGGCCCCACTCCGTCGGTTAGCCCCGCGGGCAAGCCGGCGGATGCTGAGCGACCCGCGGTATCGGACAGCGAGTTGACGTCACATTCCGTCCCCCAGCTCGAAGAACGTTGCGCGCAGCAGCAGGCGGCCGCCTGCGAGGAATTGGGCAATCGAGTTCGCTTCACCAAGACCGACAACGCAGGCCCAACCCGAGCCGCGGCTCTGTACCTACAGGCGTGTGAGGGTGGGCAGGCCACCGCGTGCGCGCAACTCGGCGCCATGCTCCAAAGTGGAGAAGGAGTGAGCGAGAACATCGAGCAGGCCGCTCGGTTCTATGAACGTGGCTGTGACGGCGGCGTGGAGCTCGCGTGTACGAGTCTGGGCGTGCTGCTTGCAAGTCAAGGCAAACGGCTCCCCCACGCGCGCAAGCTTCTGGAGCGGGGCTGCAAAGCGGACCACGCACCCGCGTGCGCCTACCTGGCGACGCTCTACTACGAAGGCAGCGGCGGCGCGCGAGATGTGGAGCGCGCCGTGCAGCTATTGGATCGGGCGTGCAACACGAACCTCGCAGAAGCGTGCACCATGCTGGGCACCGTGCTCGAAAACTCAGCTCGAGATGCCGCGAAAGCCAAGCGAGCCCGCAGCGCGTTCGAGCAGAGCTGCAATCAGGGCGACAGCCTTGGCTGCGCGGGACTTGGTCGGCTGCTTTGGGCCGGTCTAGGGGGACCAAAGGACGCGGACCGTGCCCTCTCGCTCTGGATCCGCGCCTGCGATGCCGGCGCAGGCCGCGCCTGCTGGGATCTTTCGAAGGGGCATGCCGAACGCAAAGAGAGTGGCGCGGCCGAGCGCGCGCGAAAGCGTGCGTGTAGCCTGGGCGTGGCGGAAGCGTGTGCCGCTCCCAAATCGAGCCCTTGAGTCAGGTCGCGGGCCAAGAGCGCCCGGGGGCGACATCGAGGCTCGCCGAACGGATCGCCTCGTGCAGCGGGTGAAAGGTTTCGAAGCGCTGGCGTTCCTCCGACGGCAAGCAAGTGGACAGCTTGCGCAACAGCGCCTGTGCCCGAGATACCGCCTTGGTGGCCGCAGATGACCTGCCTAGTCGCTGCAGCAAGATAGCCTCCAGCCAGAGCGCCTCCAAATGCGTGCCGAACACGTCTGCCCATTGCAGCGCGTCGACCAGGTTTTTGCGAGCTCGTCGAGCCGACGCCAGCGCAGCTTTCGGGTCACCGGCGCGATCGAGAACGGCGGCCTCCGTGGTTGCATAGCGGCGTCGGGCCTCAGCGAGGTCGTCGACTCCGGACAAGGCGCCGAAGCGCTGCAATAGCTGCTGCGCTTCGGCGAGGTCCCCCTCCGCATCCCGAAGCAAAAGACAGCGGATGATGCCGGAGATGGCGTGGGAATCCTGCACCGCGATCCCCCGCTGCCGGTTGTCGTCATGAGCCTCGCGGTAGCAGCCGAGAGCGCGCTTGATTTCACCGCGCAGCACGAAGAGATCCCCGAGGTTTGACTTGGCCAAAGCCACCACGACGGGCTGTTTGGCCCCGGCCGCTTGGGCCACCCGAGTGAGCTGGGCTTCGGCGTCATCCAGCCGACCGATCGCGATGAAACAGCCGCCGAGGTTGTTAAGGGTCAGCAGTGCGGAAGCCGAGAGCCCCAAGCGTTCCTTGAGTTCGAGCGAGCGCTCCATGCTCGAGACCGCTTCCGGCAACAGGCCCAACCATTGGCAGACCGTTCCGAGGTTGTTGAGCGCTTTCGCTTCGGCCTCGGGGCTGCCCGCTCCCCGCGCAGCTGCGACCGCTCGACGATACAGCGCCAAGGCGCGCCGAGCGGCGCCGGTCTCCCTCGCTGCGTTACCCATGTTGCGCAAGGCATCGGAAACGAGCACCGGCTGCTTCGCTTCCCGCGCGGCCCCGAGGGCACGAGTAGCAAATTCGCCGCAGGCGGCAGTGTCCCCCGCCCTGAGGGCTATCAAAGAAGCGCCGAGCCAAGCCTGGGCTTCCGTTCCTCGGGACTTGGCTTGGCGCGCGGCTTCCCCTGCAGCCTCGTAGTGGCAACGACCAGCCGACAGCTCGCCAAACTCGTCTTCGACCCGAGCCGTCTCGAGCTCAAACTCGGCCGTTTCCAGCGCCGAGCGCTGACCCACACAGGCCGCATTCGCTTTCGCAAGGGCCTCGCGTGCCTGATCCGCGGCGCCCGCATCCACGAACAGGCGTGCCTGTCGGAGGACAGCCGCGGCACGGGTTGTCGAGTCGCCCAGCGCCCGTAGCCGCGCGAGAACGCTTTCCATTTCGGCGCGCATACCCGCGGTGCGGCACAGGTCGAAGAGGCGCAGCAGCTCCGTGGCCTCGGGTGCGCGCAACTCGTGAGACCGCATCAGAGCCAAGACCGCTTGGTCCGGTCGACCAGCTCGCTGGGCCTTGTCTGCAGCCCGCTCCAGTACCGCAAGGGCCCGCGGGACTTGCTCCCCAGCGGCGAAATGCTCGGCGGCCTCGAACAACACGCGCCAGTCTTCACGGGCCGACTTCGCGAGCATGCGTCCAGCGCGTCGATGCATGGCGCGCGTCGCAGATGCCGAGGACGCCGCCGCCCATGCTTCTCGATGTCGGTCGTGCATGGTGTAGGCCGCACGAACCCGAGGATCGAAGCGCTCCTCGACCAGACCGGCGCGAACCAAAGCACGCAACGCGACCACCGTCGCTTCTCGCTTGCCACCGGATACCTGTTGCAGCTCGGCGGCTGTGCGCTCCCCCGCTAGCAGCGCCAGAGCCAAACCCACCCGACGCTCCATCGCGGAGCGCCGACGAGCACGTCGAGACAGGACCTCCGAAAGGCCCAGCGCGGGCAGAGGGCCCCGCACCACGAAACTGCCACCCGAACGCACGATACCGCCCTCTTCCAAGGCAAGGCGCAGAGACTCCTGCACACTCTGAGCCGTATGCGGCTCGCGCTCGAAGGACTCACCAAGCTGCGTGCCGGCTACCAACTCTGCGCTGCCGAACATCGAATCCAGCAAGCTTCGGGTGGAGGCCCAGTCGAGGCGGCCCACCTGCAAACGCATCGCGTCGAGAGACCGACTCCACTTTTCCACCTCGCCAGGGCGCGTGGTCAAGACGAAGGTGCACTGGACGCCCAGGGATTGGCACTCCCTGACCAACAGCTCCAACAGCTCCAGCACCGAGGCGTCCACGCGGTGAAGGTCTTCGACCGCGATCACGCCCGGCGCAGCCTCGAAGCGAAGTTGGATCCCGCGGGCCAGGGCTCGTACGCGATCCCGCCTCGCCCGCTCGGGATCCAGCGGAACCCCCAATTGCTGACGTGGAAGACGCAGCTCGGGCAGCGCGCGGCTCAACTCCACTCGAACATCTTCGGGCAGCCGATCGATCACATCCTGGTTCAAAGCCGCGCGAGCGATATCCGGCACTAGAGACTTCTGCGCCCAGCGGGCATTGGCGCTGACCCCAATCCAGACTCGACGGCTCAACTGCGCATGCTGACGCGCTTCCCGAAGCAAGCGTGACTTGCCCGTACCGGAATCCCCGACGAGGATTGCCGTCTGACCACGGGCCGGCTGAGCAACGTGAGCGCGCAGCTGCTCCTGACACGCCTGCTGCCCCACGAGCTTGCCGGACAGCAGGTATCCGCTCAGACTCTCCGTCGGCTCTGGAGGCAGCTCTGCGCCCGTGGCGCGTGCCAAGGCCGACAACGCCTCGTTGGCCGAGGCGTAGCGGGCGCCCGGCTCCTTGCTGGTGAGGCGGACGATCACTTTCGCAACCTCTTCGCTCACGGAACCTGCCGGCAAGGGCGGCAACGGTTGGGTCAGGTGGGAAGTGAGGACCTGCGTGGAAGTACCGCGAAAGGGCAGCCGCCCCGTCGCCAAGCGGTACAGGGTAATGCCGAGGGAGTACAAGTCACCGCGAGCATCCACGGGCGCGCCTGTGATCGCCTCGGGCGACATGTAAGAAAAGGTGCCGACCATTTCGCGGCCACTGCGCCCACCAAAGGCACGAGAGATCCCGAAATCGAGGAGCGTCAGGCGCCCCTCATCTTCGTCCACGATGATGTTCGACGGTTTGATGTCCCCGTGGAGGATGCCTCGGGCGTGGAGATAGTCGAGGGCGTGGCACAGCTGCGCCCACAGGGGGAAGTGCTCCAAGTTGTCGGATCGCAGCGCGATGGTACCGAGGGGTTTGCCGGAGACCAGCTGCTGGGTGAAGAACGCGATGTCGTCTGCCAGGTGGCCGAAGTCGAAGACCTCCGCGAGGTTTGGGTGAGTCAGCGTCGCGAGCAGAGCGAACTCACTGCGCAGCGCGTTCAGCGCTCTCGAATCGGCCGTTTCCAACCTCGCGACCTTCAACGCCAGGGGGCGGTCCCCCTGGGTCGAGTCTCGGACCTCGTAGACTTCGCCAAATCCACCCTGCCCCAGCAGGCCCACGACCCGATAGCGATCCGCGAGGATGTCTCCCACTTCGTAGGCCGGCAGCGCACGGTCATGAACCGCCCGGGACCTGGACTCCGCGACGGTCTGCGCCTCGGTCACGCGTGTGTCGTCCGTTGCTCGTGCCGTGCGCTGCATCCAGAGCAAGCATAACGCCCTTTTCCACGACTCGAAGTGCGGTCAGCCTGCCAGAACAACCGGGGCTGAGGTAGGCTCCGCCAGGCCGTGAAACTCCGACGAATCAGCGCAGAATTGAGCAAATCGGTCGACGCTATGCGCTTCGCGCTACCGGTAACTCACGTCTACAACCCGCTGTCCTACGCGCGCCAGCCCCACAACGACTATCTATCCAAATGGGGCACAGCTCCAAAACGAGTCGTGTTCCTGGGGATGAATCCGGGTCCCTTTGGCATGGCGCAAACCGGCGTGCCCTTCGGCGAAGTCGGCCTGGTGCGCGACTTCTTGATGATCAGCGGCAAAGTACAAAAGCCAACCGTCGAGCACCCGAAACGCCCGATTCAGGGCTTCGAGTGTCCGCGTTCGGAAGTCAGCGGCGCGCGGCTGTGGGGCTTCGTGAAGGACAGTTTCAAGACGCCCGAGCGCTTCTTCGAACACCACTTCATTGCCAACTACTGCCCTTTGGTATTCATGGAGGCAAGCGGCAAGAACCGCACGCCTGACAAGCTCGCGCCGTCAGAGCGCTCTGCTCTGTACGCAGCTTGCGACTTGGCTCTACAGCGGACCGTCGAGGAGCTCTCGCCGCAGTGGGTGATCGGAGTCGGCGCTTTCGCGGAGAAGCGCGCCAGCGCTGCCCTCGGACAATTCGATGTGAAGATCGCGAGCGTGCTCCACCCCAGCCCTGCAAGCCCCAAGGCCAACCAAGGCTGGGCACGTCTAGCCCAAGAGCAGCTCGCAGCCCTCGGCTTGGACTGAGGCGGCGTGGAAGCTCGACCCGCGCCACCCCGACCCTGGCTGACCTGGGTGTACGCGGCCGGCGTCGCTTGCCTCGCCGTAGCCGTTGCGTTTTGGCGACTGACCCCGCCTTCTCCCAGTGCCGCTGGCGGTGACTCCTTTGAAGCCAGGCGAGCGCTGGACGCCAGCATCCGTGTAGTTGGGCACGAGCCCCATATGGTGGCGTCGACCGCCAATCAGGCCGTGCGAAAGCGCCTCGTGCAGGAGCTGGGCGAGCCCGCTCCGGAAATCCAGCGCGGCATGTCCTGCGGTCGTCACGGTAGCTGCGCGCTTGTCGAAAACGTGATTGTGCGGCTACCCGGGGTGGATCCGAGTCGTGAGATCCTCCTGGTAGCGCACTACGACTCCGTCGCTGCCGGTGCGGGGGCCGGCGACGACGGGTCCGGCGTGGGCATTCTCCTGGAAGTGAAACGCTTGCTGCAGAGTGCGCTGCTGACCCATCCGACAACCCTGTTGTTCACGGATGGTGAGGAGTTGGGGCTGTTGGGGGCTGAGCTTTTTGCCCGCAAGCTGCCCCAGGACGACATCACCCGGGTTGCCATCAACGTGGAAGCTCGCGGCAGCTCCGGACCGAGCCTGCTCTTCGACGTATCCGAGGCCGACACAGCATTGCTCCAGCGGGTCGCGCCGGCGCTGGAACGACCCTTCACTAGCTCTTTGTTCCCACTGGTGTATCGCAAGCTTCCCAACGACACGGATCTCACAGCTCTGCGCCGGGGCGGCGTACCGGGCCTGGGCTTTGGCTTCATCGGCCGCGTCGACCACTACCACACCACCGGGGATAGCCACGACAACCTCAGCGCTGCGAGCGTGCAGCATCAGGGAGAGAGCGTGCTCGCGGCGACGCGCGCGCTACTCCGAACCGAGCCTCTTCCGTCGGCGTCTGAACTCGGCGTCTTCTTCGACGTTCTGGGGTTTCGCATTTTTCGCTTCTCGACGCTGGCGGCACGGGTCGTCGCGATAGTCAGCGCCATGGTACTCGCCATCGCGCTCTTTCACAGACGCCGGCGTGGTCAACTGACTCTGGCCACCGTCGGCCAGGGAGCGTTCAGCAGCCTGCTCGGGCTGGTCCTAGCAGGCATTGGCGGCGTGGTGATGCAGTTTGCGTGGGCTCGCGCCGGCGCAGCCAGTGGCCCTTTCGTGGCCGGGCAAGCCTTGGCCTACGCCGCCACGTTTCTCTTGGCCTTTGCAGCCACTCACACGGCATCGCTGATCAACGCCGGCGTGTCGGGTCCGGGCAAGCTGCTCGGCACGGCGGTGCTGTGGGTCTTGGGCGCGAACCTGACGGCGTTCTTGGTCCCAGAAGCGACTTTCTTGTTCCTGGTCCCCGCAGTGGTGGCGGCCATCGCGACCCAGTTCGGCAAGTCCGAGTCTGCCCGTCGCGCTGCGACCTGCGCGTTCACGCTTACGGCGATCGCACTCTGGGCGCCGCTGCTCTACTTGCTGGGCGATGCCATCGGCCTCGCGTCACCGCTGCTCCTGACAATGGTGTGCGCGATCGCCCTGACTCCCTTGGCCGCCGCGCTGCACCTTGCGCAGAGCCGCAAGTCGAGACGCCTGCGCGCTCTTGGCGCGGCGACCCTCTGGGGCGCAAGTGCCGTCGGCGCGACGAGCTTCGCCCTGGCGGATGACTACGACTCCGAACGACGACAGCGCATGAACCTCGCTTTGGACGTGAACGCCGACACCCAAGAGACCCGTTGGCTCGTCAACAGCTTCGGTGAGCCGAGAGCTGATTGGGCCCAGGCCTTTGGTCTGTCGCCGCACAAAGTCCCGTCGGGGCTTGCGTTCTTCGGCAGAGCCGGCGCTTGCAGAACGGCGCCTGCAGCTCCCCTCTCCCTGCCGGCTCCCGAATGGTCCCTGCTCGAAGCATCACCCTTGGCATTGGGCCGCGCCCGGCTGCGCATCGCGCTGCGATCTCGGCGCGGCGCGCACGCCCTGTCGGTCGGCTTTGCGGGGCAGCAAGTGGAAAGCGTCCACGTCAACGGCGTCCGCGCCAGCTTGCGGGGCACGACGGCTGGGCGCCAGCTGGTGGTCGCCTCGCCACCGGAACAGCCTGTCGTGCTCGACCTGGTGGTTGTCTCCGAGGCGTTCGAGATGCAGTTGGCCGACCACACGGCCGGTTTCGCAGGGAAAACCCCACCCGCGGCCAGGCCGGATTGGGCCGTAGCCTCACAGTGGGGCGACACGACGGTGGTCCACCGGACAGTCCGCATCGGACTCGCGAGCAATCCGAAATCGCGGTAGAAGGCGTTTCGTTTTCGACCCCCTCCTGGAGACCTCACCCCCGTGCCGACGTTTACTTGGGACATTGATCCGATCTTCTTTCGTATCGGACCCGTTGCGCTTCGCTACTACAGCTTGCTGTTCGTCATGGTGTTTCTGGGTGGCTACTCGCTACTCAACTGGCAGATCAAGCGGGGCGGTGGCGACGAAGAAGACGCTGGGGACTTCATCGTCTACGGCGTACTCGGCGTCTTGGTCGGCTCACGCCTGGGGCATGTGCTCTTCTATGACCTCGACAAGGCGCTGAAAGATCCCTTGTGGGTCTTCCGCATTTGGGAGGGTGGGCTCGCAAGTCACGGAGCAGTGATTGGGCTCATCCTGGCCATGTACCTGTTCACCAAGCGACGGGGCATTCCGTTCCTGGAGGGCTCGGATCGCTTTGCGTTTTCAGCGGCGCTGGGGGCCACCCTCGTGCGAGTTGGCAACTTCTTCAACTCGGAGATCGTGGGACGGCTCACGGACCAGTCTTGGGGCGTTCGTTTCCCTCGCTACGACCGCGGCGTCCCGGAGGCGCCGCTGCGTCACCCAAGTCAGCTGTATGAAACAGCCCTTGGGTTGTTGGTTCTGTTGGGGCTGTACCTCTGGGACAAGAAACTCGGGAAAGAGAAGCGGCCTCGGGGCGCCCTGATCAGCATGTTCTTCATGCTCTACTTTCCGGGTCGCTTTGTCGTCGAGTACTTCAAAGAGCACCAGACCCTGGAAACGACGAGCGCCCTGACCATGGGGCAATACCTCAGCATTCCTGGGGCGCTGTTGGGCGCGTACGGTCTTTGGTGGAGCTTCCAGCGCAAGCTGCCCGTGGGCTGGGAAGCCGCCGGCGCGCGCTATCGCGACGACGACGAGGACGAGGATGACGACGAGGATGAAGATGATGATCTGGACGCCGTCGATCGCCTCGAAGACGACGTCGACGCCGCGTTAGCCGGCGACGAGGACGAGGACGACGACGACGACGAGGACGAGGACGGGGCGCCGCGGAAACCGGCCAAGAAGGCCAAGAAGCGCTTGAAGAAGAAGAGCAAGGCCAAGAAGAAGCGCAAGACCGCCAAGGCGAAGCCTCCCCCGCCTCCTGACGACGAGGACGAGGACGACGACGAGGACGAGGACGAGTCCGCCAAGAAGAGCGGCGGGGACGACGACGACAAGTCACCCGAGGACAGCGGCGACGACTCATCCGACGACGACGATGACAGCAACGAGTCATCCGACGAAGACGACGACAAGCGCTGAGCTATTCGGCGGCACCGGCCTCGGCAGGCCTGCTACTTCTGGGGCTGACGCCGACGGTCGAGCTTGGGCAGCGAAGCCTTCGTGAGTTCTTCACGGATCTCGCCCCAGGTCCGGGGCGGCGCCAACAAGTCGTATTCGCGAGCGCAGGGCGCCATGGTGTAGCCGGCCATGATCTTGTCCGCCGCCTTGAGCGCGTTCGGCTCTTTTTCGCCGATCAACCGCCCATACACGTAGGACTCCGCCGCCACCCGAAGAGCGTTCAGGGGACAGATCTCCGATTTGTTCTTGGCACGGCGGACGCGCTTCGCGTCGCGCTTCGCTTTTCGTAGTCGGTCGAAGTAGAGCGGGATGAAATCCCGAAGGCCGCGCTCGTAGCGACCACCCTCCCAGGACTCGACGCCCTGCACGGCTACCTCGAGGGCGTAGCTGGGTCCACAGGATGAGCGCGCACATGGCGCGACCTTGAGCGCAAACATCCGATAGGCGAATTCGGGGACGCGGTCACGATCCACATCCGTGACGCAAGTGGGACATTCCGGTGCTGTCTTGGCGTTGACGAATCCACTCTGCGTGAGCTCTAGAACCCGGGGCTGCGCTTGGCCGCAGTTGGCGCCACAGGGCGTGAGGTGCAGCACGACATGGCGGGAGCCATCCCCCCGCAAATCCCAGAGCAGCGCCCCTTGCCGAGTCTTGAGCACGTCGATCATCCCGCTCTCACCGCTCACTACGTCGGATCCCGCAGCGCTCACGGCATCGAAGCGGGCTATGAGCGTGGCCGGAGCCTGCTCAGGCACGGGCTCGTAGAGAATGATCGCAGCAGGTGGCTCCGGGATCTCGACGATCTCTTTCTTCAGCCATCCAGCTCGCTTCGCCTCTTCTTCAGCTTGGGCGATGCTTTGGCTGAGGCTCTGCTCGCTGGACTCGGCGGCGGCCCCAGCGGGAGCTGCGGGCACTCGAGCCACTGGCGGAGCGTGACTCGGCGGCGGCGCGGACGGACCGCAGGCTTGCGCGCCCAACGCCAGGACCAAGCTCGCTCCAAACAACGCGTATGTAGGTAGATGCCTCACCCGAGTACGTCAGCAATAGAGTAGCGCCTTGGTTTTTGACCGACAAGGAATCGTGCTGCGCGTACGGCTCCGTGGGCAAACAACTCCCGGCTAGAAGCCCGGTGCGTCAGCTCGATGCGCTCCGCGGGCCCCAACAGATACACAGTATGGTCGCCAACTACATCGCCCCCACGAACGCCAAACACGCCCATTTCGTCCTGGGTACGCGCGCCAACCTCACCTTCCCGACCGGAAACATCCTGCAATTGTGCGCGGACGGATCGGGCTGCATCGGCGAGCCGCTTCGCCGTGCCACTGGGCGCGTCCACTTTGCGGCGATGATGGATCTCGACGATTTCGACGTCGTAGTCGGCTCCGAGGCGCTTCAGGGCATGCTCCACCACCTCAGCCAGAACTTGAACGCCCAAACTCGTATTGGGTGCCCACAATACCGGCACGGCTTCCGCCGCCTTGTCCAAGGCCTGCTTGCCCGCGGCGTCCAGATTGGTCGTGCCGCTGACGACCGCGACCTTGTTGCGAGCCGCCACGGCCATGAGTCCAGGCACCGCTGACGCGGTGGAAAAATCGATCACGACATCGGCACCCAAGAGGCCCGCGCCGAGATCTGCCGTGGCTTCCACGCCGAGCGTCCCAATGCCCGCTAGCTCTCCGATGTCCTGACCCTGATTGGGATCCACACTGGAGCAGACGGCTCCGACAATCTCGATGTCCTCGGCCGCATGGACCAGGCGCGTCACCGCCAGCCCCATGCGCCCCGTAGCGCCGTGCAGGGCGAACCTCACGAAGCCTCGTACTCTGCGATGACCTTCATCACCAACTCTTTGGTGGCAGCGCTAGCCTCGACCAAAGGCAGCCGGACGCCCGGACGCATCACGCCGCGAGCGGCAAGCGCCGCTTTGGTCGGCTGCGGGTTGGGCTCGACGAACAACACCTTGTGCACCGGATATAGCGCCAGGTGCTTCTTTCGCGCGTCTTCCCAACGCCCTGCCTCGACGAGTTCGACGACCTCCGTGACCTGCCGGGGGTAGATGTTACCTGTGACGCTGATGATGCCCTTCACCCCCACCGATAGCATCGGCAGCGTCATCGGGTCGTCGCCGCTCATGAGCTGAATGCGATCCCCGGCGCGACGAAGGACTTCCTGGCAGTAGGCGACGTTGCCGGTGGCGTCCTTCACGGAGATGACGTTGTCAGCTGCATCGAGAATGCGCAGGGTCGTGTCCGCAGAGAGCTCGACACCACTGCGACCCGGAATGTTGTACAGAATGATCGGGCAGCCGACCGCCGACGCGATCTGCGTGACATGCTGATACATGCCCTCCTGAGAAGGCTTGTTGTAGTACGGCATCACGATCATCACAGCGTCAGCGCCGGCTTCGAGGGCCGCCTTGGATGCCGTGATGCTCTTCTTGGTATCGTTGCTGCCCGTGCCCGCGACGATCGGCACCTTGCCCTTCGCGAGCTTGGCGGTGCGCTGAATCACTTCGCGCTGTTCTGCATCGCTCAGGGTCGGTGTTTCCCCGGTGGTGCCGCAGGGCACCAGTCCGTTGATCTTGCCGTCCAGCTGAGCCGCAATCAGCTTCTCAAATGCCTCCCAATCCACTTGGGTGACGTCGTCTTTGAAGGGCGTCACGACCGCGGTCATTGCTCCGCGCAGCTGCAGTTGTGCCATGCGTCGACTATTTGCTGCTTTTGCAGGAAACGCAAGACATGCCCGCCCCCGCCGAGGATCGGCTCGTCGCACAACCGTTGGCTCAACGCCTGCGAAAGCTAGCTATGAAGTAGCCTTCGGTGCCGTGGCGCTCGGGAAGAAGATGCATGGCCGACGCGTCACTCCCGGCAACGCTTTGCGCGTCCGCAGAGTCGAAGGGCTCTGGCCGCAGAATGTCATCCACGCGCGCCGACATTTGCTGACCTTCTTCGGGCAAGACACTGCAAACCGCGAACACGACCCTCCCGCCTGGCTTCGCTCGGGTAGCAGCGCGACGCAGGATCTGCTCCGCCAGCTCCGCAAGTCGCGCAGGGTCCACGGGGCTCAGCCGGGATGCGATCTCGGGCCGCCGGCGCAGGGTTCCCGTGCCCGTGCACGGCGCATCGACGAGCACGCGGTCGAAGTAGTCCTCGGGCACGCGCCCGCTACCGCGGGTCCAGTCCACGGCAACAGCCTTGGGCTGGGTCAGCCCCAGGCGCGAAAACTCCTCCGACAAAGCTCGCAGCTTGTGAGGGTGCAAATCCGCGGCCCACAGCTCCCCCTCCGGCCCCACTTGCTCAGCTAGCAGACTGGTCTTTTGCCCCCGCCCCGCACAGGCATCGAGCACTCGGTCACCGGGCTGGGCGCCCAGGCTGAGGCCCACGATCTGCGCGCCCTCCTCTTGGATCACGTAGGCACCTTCGTCGTAGCCACTCTTGGCACGCAAATCCCCGGCGCCCTGCACTCGCCGCGCATGTCCACTCAGTGGGCTTGCGGCAAGCTCTGCGATCCACTCCGGCACGGGTCGGCCGCGCAGAAGGCGCAGACTGGCTGTAGGCGGACTGCCCGCGACGCCGAGTAGAGCCGCCGCTTCGCCCTTGCCGACGGCATCGACCAAGCGCTGCCACAGCCAAGATGGAGCTGCGGCGACAATTGCTTCCCCCAAACGCAATTTTGTTTCCGCGGAGCCCAGTTTGCGGAGCACGGCGTTGACGAAGCCGGCCACTTTCGGCCCGCGATGCCCCCGCACCTCGGTGACCGCGGCGTCTACCGCCGCGTGAGTCGGCACACGGTCGAGAAAGAGGATCTGATAAGCGCCGACCAGCAGATGAATCCGCGTCGAAGGATCGGTATGCTTCAGCCCGGTGCTGACGAACTTTTCGAGTTCAGCCTCGAGGGCGCCACGGGTCCGCAGCACGCCGTACACGATCTCGGTGCACAGCCCGCGATCCCGGGGCCCGAGTTGTGCTGCCCGTAAAAGCTCGGCATCCAACGCAGCCGCGGCGTACGCGGAATCCTTCTCCACGCGGAGCAGCACCGTCGCGGCCACCCTGCGAGCCGTGGGTGCTCGCCCCGATTTGCGCTGCGGCTTCACCCAATGAGCTCTTTGAACTGACCCACGATCACGTCCCAGCGCCGCTCGACGTCATTCTTGAAGGCAAGCGCCATCAAGCCGAGCAAAATAGCCATGCCAACGATGTGAGCGACCTCCCGCACCCGCAGCGGGAGCGGCCGCCGCATCACACCTTCCAAGAGGAAGAACATCAAGTGTCCACCATCCAGCACGGGAATGGGCAGCAGGTTCAAGAGCCCCAGGTTGATGCTGATGAGCGCCATCACCCAGACGAAGTAGTCCGGCCCCTTACGCCCCTCGTCACCAGCCACCTCGTAGATGGTGATGGGCCCCGAGAGAGACTTCAGACTGATGCGCCCTTGCGCCAGTCGCACCATGCTCAACAGGACGAAACGGGTGACATCCTTGGTCTCCTCCACCGCTTTGGCGAGAGCGTAGCGCAACGGCGTCGGGTGCTCGACGCGGTCCTCGGGTGCGAGCGGGATCCAATGCTGCACCCGCAAGACGTACTTGGCGAAAGTCTGACCATGTTCGTCCCGAATGTCCTCACGCCGCATCTGAAAAGTACCGGAGCGAACTCGTCCGTCCCGAGCCGCGAAGTAGTCGATTCGGTGTGGGCGATCCGGAGCAGACAGCACCTTCTCGCGAAACGTCGACCAAGCCGGGATGGCTTCGTCATCCAAGCGCAACAACTTGTCGCCCGGGCGCAAACCCGCTTTGTACAGATAGCTGTCCTCGGGCACGATAGCGGCATACAGGTCCGCCAGCTCTATGCCGGTGCGGGAAGTGAAGTCCGTGCCTCGCGGGTCCGGGGTCAACGCGACCACGCCGGTTTGATACACACCAAAGTCTGCCAGCCCACCCAAGGCGTCGGACATGATGTCTGGGCGAAGGTAGGTTACGGGCACGGTTTCCCCGCGGTTTTCCCGCAGGGATTGTGCCAAATCCATGTATCGACGGACAGGCTGGCCCGCGACATGGGTGATCACATCGAAGGTGCGAAGCCCAGCGCGGTAGGCCGGAGAATCCGTGTCCGCAATGCCGATGACGGCCGCGGGCGCGCTGGGCTGAATGCCGACGGTGCCCACCCGCTCGACGACGTCGAGCTCCCGCCGCTCGACGGTTTCTTCGGCAGTGACTTCGACCTCTAGGTGCTTGTTGTCACGAAACACCTTGAAGCGCACCGGTTTGCCTGGGCTCTTGGCAACGATGCGCTTGAGTTCGTCGAAGGTACCGACTTCCTTGCCGTTGACCGCCATGATCCGGTCCCCGGGGAACAGCTGACCATCTGCCGGATGGTTCGGCAGCACCACTCCCACCGTGGGCGGCAGAAACGGTCCATCCGTCATGAACACGGAAAAGTACAGCAGCACCGGGAATACGAGATTCATCAGCGGCCCTGCAAGCACGACCAAGATGCGCTTGTACACTGGCAGAGACTCGAAAGTCCGATGGCGATCTTCCGGCAAGACGATGTCGGTTTTCGAAGCCTCCAACATCTTCACGTAGCCACCGAGAGGCAACAGGCTGATGCAGTACTCGGTCTCTCTCCCCCGCAGCCGAAGCACCTTCGGTCCAAACCCGAGACTGAAGGTGATCACCTTCACGCCAAAGGCTTTGGCGACGGCAAAGTGGCCCAACTCATGTACGAAGATGAGGGAGCTCACCAAGATGACGAAGTAGAGCAGGTCCATCTGGGGCTGACTTTGCGCGGATTGTACATGACCGCGCCAGTCGCGGCACTTTTGGCGAATGGCGCTGAAAAGACCAAGCGACCTAGGCCTCGTCGGCCCTCGCGCCGCATGCGCGGGTTTTGCGCGGCAGCCTAGACTCGTAGTTTCGAGTTAGCCTCCAGAGCAACATGACCGCAGCGAAAACGCCATCTCAATGCCGAGTGCAGCTTCACCAACTGATGCTGCCAGAACACGCCAACGCCCACGGCAACGTGCACGGTGGCGAGATCATGAAGATGGTGGACGAGGCCGGTGGCATCGCCGCCATGCGCCACGCACAGCGACCTTGCGTGACCGTGGCCATGGATTCGATGACCTTCATGAGCAAGGTGAGCATTGGCGATGTGTTGTGCTGCGTGGCGAGCGTGAACTTCGTCGGCAAGAGCTCCTTGGAAGTCGGCGTCAAGGTCACCGCGGAAAACCCGATCACCGGCACGACGACCCACACCAACTCAGCGTACCTCGTGTACGTCGCCATCGACGACGATGGCAAACCCGTGCAAGTGCCTCCCTTGTTGCTCGAAACCGACGAAGAGCGACGCCGCCACACCGAAGCCAAGCAACGCCAACAACACCGCCTCAGCCAACGCAAGCGCTAGGCGCCCACTCTTTGTTCAGAGCAATTCGGCGCTCTGGTGCGATGCAGAGAGAAAACAGGAAGGTGGGAAGGAAGAGGGTTTTGGGTCTGTTCGGATCTGTGGCTCCTTGTAGCCGCACCTGACTCAATCGAGCGCTACTAGATCTGCTCAATCCGCCATGCGCGGCCCAACGCGAGACACGCGGCCCGCCGCCGCGAACTGACGCGAACCCATCCCTCTTCCTCTTTCCTTCCTCCCCTTCGTATCCACCCTCTTGAGCGCACCAACTGGGGTCAGGACCGTCTATTCGGAGCTAGAGCGGCGGGCGATGCGTGCGAGATCGAGGGCAAGGCAACCAACCTCAACGCACAGCTCTAGCAGCTCTCGCTTCCTCGCCGTGGCGAGTTCCTCCACTCGTAGTTCGAGGGCGTTGACGATACGAGCTCGGCGCGAAGGATCCACGGCTTCACTGCGACCGTCCCGTCGACGCTCGATCAAGTTCGCGAACCAGCGGACGGACGGCGTCCAGCGCCGCCGGTCTTCCGGGGGTGCTTGGACGGGAGGTGGCTCCTTTTCGGCAGCCTCCCGGCCCGGGCGATCACTCTCGGCGGCGGCGGCCACGAGTTTTTCGCAAAGCTGATCGATCCGGCCAACGTCGTCCTCCGCAGTGAGCGAATGCTCCGTCGCCGCTTGCTCCAGGCGCGCGGAGAGCTTGGGCAAATTCGGCTGGAGAGAAGTGAGCCTCTCGAGGCGCTTGCGCTCGGTAACGATTTCCTCCCGCAGGGTCTTCACCGTATCCCAAGCAGCTCTCTCGGTGTGCTCGAGCCAGAGCGGGTTCGTCGGCATGCTGCAAGGGTAACATCGGAGTGTCGCCCTCGACAGCGCTCGAAAATTGACTGTAGGGTCGGGGTTCGAGCGCGGCTTTTTTGCAAAGGAATCGGACTCTGATGAATCTCTCCGCACGTACACCGGCTTTGGCAGCCGTCGGGCTCTTCGTTTGCCTGCTCGCCTGCAAGAAGTTCACCGGAGGTGACGACAAGAAGCCCAAAGCCGGAGCAACGCCAGAGACAGTCAAACCCACCGCCAAACCCAGCCCTGGCGCGCCCCAGCCCGCGACGACGGACGGTGAGCTACCCAGCGAAATCGTTCTTCCCGGCGTGTACTTGATTGGCAAGGACGTCCAAATGGACGGCCTGAAAGTCAAGATCGCCGAAGTCAAGGAATGCACCTATGAGCGTGAGAACTCTCAGAAGAGCATGGAAGACAACGGCGAAAAAATGGTGGGCATACTGATCTACTACGAAGGCGACTACGCCGAAAAAGAGGTACGTGCCTACGAGTCGACCTGGAAAGGCTACGACGCCGAAGGCATCACTTACCAGCGCAAGTCCACCTACAAGACCGACTGCAAGCCGTTGCTCAAGAGCGTGCGCCTGGCTAAGGGAGACAAGGCCAAGGGTTGGATCGGCTTCCGCGTCCCGACCGCAACCAAAGTATTGACGGCGAAGTACACTTACAAGACACCGCACCGCGTCACAACCGGTTCGACCAAGCAGATCGCGACCTTCCAAGTCCTGAAAGAGTGATCGAGAGGACCGCGCCGAACCTCGAAGAACCATCGATGACGGCCTGCGCCGCCACATCCCCCAAAAAACCAACCTCCGAGCTCGTCGCGGATTCTGGACTCAGGCCGCCCTAGCGCAGCACCCACAGAGAAAGGCGCTGCCAATCCAGATTGTCGGGGTCGTGGGGGCGCCGAGCCGCGATTTGAAATCGCGACTTGAGAGAGGTGGGCAGCGTGCCGCAGCCGTCCTGAGTGACGGCGTAGGTCACCTTTTTCGCAGCTTCTTCCAAGAGCTCCGGCGTGTTCAGGTAGCGCTCGGGGGGCCGGTAATATTTCTTGCGCGGGCCGTATACGGGCACGCTGAGAGACTCCAGGGTGTACACCCCCGTGTCCAGGGGCGGCTTGCAGGACATGACCAGGACCTCGCTTCCAATCGGGGACCCTGGTGGCTCGGCGCGCAGGGCCGCGAGGCGGGAATCGCCGTTGTCCAGCACGAGGTCCGTGTGATGCAGGACGAACTCGAAGAACACCAGATCTCCCGTCAGGGAATCGATGCCCATGCTTCGCCCCGGGCGCCAAACCACATGGGTCGCGCCTAGCTGGTTCATCCTCTGCCAAACCGCATCGGCGGTCCCGAGGGCGGAGTAGTCCAGAGCAAACTGATAGGCGGGAACGTCAGTGATGATCGGTCTGCCCAACCCAAGGCGCTCCTCGAATTCATGCATTACGATGAGCGACTTCTTGGGCGCAGCCTTCCCAAGCGCTGCGAAGCCCGAACCCGCCCATACGAAGCGCTCGTCGTACTTCTTGTGATACCCCGCTTCCAGCAGTTCGATGGTTTTCCGCAAGGGCGACATGTGGATCATGCGGTGGGTCTGCAGGAAGACCACGTCGCCACCCCACAGGATCTGGAAACCGACGACAAACCCCAATCCGACTCGTGCCGGAACGGTCCCGAGGCGCCAGATCCGCACGCACAGCGCTGCAACCACGGCAGCCATCAACGGCGCGTAGGCTTGCAGATAGCGGTCCTGATGGTTGATCCAGAACCAGCACCCAACGCCCAGTAGGATCCAAGCCGTGAGCAGCCAGATGCGCCGTACCCCCTTGAGCAAGGGCAGGGTCACGATGAGCAAAGTGAACAAGGAGCCGAATACGGGCACGTCCCCGTGGAGGGGTGGCCAGTCATGGGGCCGGAACGAGAAGGTGAACAGCACTTGGAGTGTCTCGAGGACCGCGTCCAATCCATCGGTTTGAGGACGCCACAGCTGGCGATTGATGAACGCGTGTCGATACAGGTAGCCCCCTTCCTCGATCCAAGGTCGAGGCGACATCACATCCGCTAGCAGCGGGTAGAGAGGGTCGCCGTACCAAATCCAGTTCTTGAGCCAATGGGGCGAGGTGAACGCGAGCCCCACAATGACGGCGGTCAGCACGCCCAACCACGCCCGGCGTGCGGAACCTCGACCCCGCAATCCGCGCCAAGTGGCGACGCCAAGCGCGGCGATAACAGCGAGGATGGGCCCAGATGAAAGCAGGACCGCGGAAGTTTCCTTGGTCATCACCACGGCCGCCATCAGCAGCGCGAGCAACGCCAAGCGCCGCGGAGTGAGCTCCCCTAAGCACCAGAGTAGGGCCAAGAATAGGGGCGGTCCGAAGGAAGCGCCAACGTGGTCTGCTCCGGCCGACAAACTGGAGTCGTAGAGCAGCACCCCAGGGAACAAGAAGCGCGCCACCCAGACGAGTCGGGGGTCCGCGCTGGGAGCGAGGCGCCGGGTCACGGCAGTGATTCCGAAGAAGGTGGTGACCAAGAAGATCACGAGTTCCAGATGCGCAGACAACACGACGAAGTCGAAAGAACGACCGACGGGCAGCAAGAATGCCCAGGTGTAGAGGATGCTCGTGAAATGTGGAGCGGCTCCCGGCGTCCAGCCTTCCGGAAAACGGCGCACGCCTCCGCTGGCGGCATAGTCCTCCGCGATCGCCAAGTGCCGCCAACGTGCATCGTATTGCACGTTGTCCGGCGTCATGATGATGGCGTAGATGAACACCAACGTCAGAGCGCCAAAGGCGACCAACAGCCAAGTCCACGCTGGGCGTGGCTTGGCAAACCTGCTTGCCAGCTGCACGAAGCGGCGAAGCTCGAGAAAGAGCGGACGAGCGCCCGTCGCGATCAGCACTATCGGGAACGCGACGAAGGTGATCGTGTTGTAGAGGCCCAGTAGGCCCAGAATGAACATTCCGAGCTCGAAAAGATGGAGGCCCACCGCGAAGCTCAGGGTCACGCGTTCCAGGAAACGGGCCTCGGGCAGTAGCCACACGACCACCCGGCGGCCGACGGACAGACATGCAACGCTGATCGTCAGCGCGCCAGCCCAGTAGCCGAGGTAGCGCCACACCAGCCACTGACTGATGGGGTAGTGGCCGTTGGCCACGGACGAGAAGACGCTGACCGCGAGGTACAGCAGTACCGCGATGAGCACCGCGCGGAGCCGCGGAGACAATAGCCGTTGGAGCCTCTCCAGCATCGCTTCTCGCGGCTAGGGACCTATCATGATCTCGGCCAGATGGCGGAGCGTAGGTCGATTTCATCAATCATTTCGAGCTGAAAGCTCGGGTCGCCCCTCATCCAGGCGGGGAGGGCCGAAAAGCGGCCACCCGAAGCGCTGGCAGGCCGTGGGCATTGGCACTAGCGTGCCGTCCTCTTTTTCGCCGCGCCCGGCAGGCACTGCCCGCGGCGCGAGGACACGACACAGATGCTGACTTGGGTAGCAAAAAAGCTGTTTGGCACCTCCAACGAGCGAGCCATTCGGCGGCTCCAGCCGCGGGTGAACGCCATCAACGAGCTGGAACCAAAAATTCAGAAGCTTTCGGACGCCGAGTTGAAGGCAAAGACAGCGGAGTTCAAGGAGAAGCTCGACAACGGTGCGTCTCTGGATGACATCCTGACTGAGTCATTTGCCGTGGCTCGGGAGGCTGGCAAGCGCGCCTTGAAGATGCGCCACTACGACGTGCAGCTCGTCGGTGGCATCGTATTGCACCAGGGCAAGATCGCCGAGATGAAAACCGGTGAGGGCAAGACCCTCGTCGCGACTCTGGCCATCTACCTCAATGCCTTGGAAGGCAAAGGCGTGCACCTCGTCACGGTGAACGACTACCTCGCCAAGCGCGACGCCGAGTGGATGGGCAAGCTCTACAACTTCCTCGGGATGTCCATCGGTACCATCGTCAACCAACAGGCCGACCACGAGAAGCGGCAGGCCTACAAGTGTGACATTTGCTACGGGCAGAACAACGAATTTGGCTTCGACTACCTGCGCGACAACTTGAAGTTTTCCGCCCTGGAAAACTCCCAGCGCCGCTTGAACTACGCCATCGTCGACGAGGTCGACTCCATCCTGATCGATGAGGCCCGTACGCCGCTGATCATCAGTGGCCCCGCCGAAGCGGCGAGCGAGAAATACCGCACGATCAACGAAATCGTGAGCCGTCTGCGCAAAGACGAACACTACAACGTCGACGAAAAGGGCTTCACCGCCACATTGACGGACGATGGTGTCGACTCCGTTCAGAAGATGATCGGCGTGAAGAACCTATACGACCCCGTCAACGTACAAACTCTGCATATTCTCAACCAGCTTCTCAAGGCCCATGCCCTCTATCGGCGGGACCAACACTACATGGTCAGCCCGGACGGCCAGGTGTTGATCGTCGATGAATTCACCGGCCGCGTGCTGGCGGGGCGGCGCTGGAGCGATGGCTTGCACCAGGCGGTGGAAGCGAAAGAGAACGTCGAGATCCATGAAGAGAGTCGCACCATCGCGACCATCACCTTTCAGAACCTCTTCCGCATGTACGGCAAGCTCGCCGGAATGACGGGCACCGCCGAGACGGAAGCTCAGGAGTTCCACTCCACCTACAAGCTGGATGTGGTGTCGGTCCCCACGAACAAACCTCTCGTTCGCGAGGACGACGAAGACATCGTCTACAAGACCGAGCGTGAGAAGTTCACGGCGGTGATCAAAGAGATCCTTTCGGAGCATGAAGCCGGGCGTCCGGTACTCGTGGGAACGACTAGCGTGGAAAAGAGCGCGGCCATCGCCCGGATCCTCCAGAAGAAGAAGATCCCCCACAATGTGCTCAACGCCAAACACCACGAAAACGAAGCGTTTGTCGTGGCGCAGGCGGGCCGAAAGACCTCTATTACCGTCAGCACGAACATGGCGGGCCGCGGCACCGACATCCTTCTCGGCGGCAACCCCGAGATGTTGGCGCTCAAGGAATTCAAGGAGTCAGGGAAAGACCCAGACCTGGATCCCGAAGAATACGCGACGTTGGTCAAGCAACACGAGAAGGCGTGTAAGAAAGAGCACGACGAGGTCATCGAGAACGGCGGTTTGCACATCGTCGGCACCGAGCGACACGAGTCGCGGCGCATCGACAACCAGCTGCGCGGCCGTGCAGGGCGCCAAGGCGATCCCGGGTCAAGTCGCTTCTACTTGTCACTGGAAGACGACCTGATGCGCATCTTCAGCGGCGAGCGCGTCAAGAACCTGATGGACCGAATGGGCTTGCCCGACGACGAACCCATCGAGCACCCCTGGGTAACCAAGAGCGTCGAGAACGCGCAGCGCAAGGTCGAGGAACGCAACTTCGATATCCGGAAGAACTTGCTCGAGTACGACGACGTCATGAACGCCCAGCGCAAGACGGTGTACTCGCTGCGGCAGCAGTTGCTGTTGGGGCGCTACAGCCCTGAGGAGATCGACGAACTGGGCAAAGCCACAGGCGAGACCCGTGAGGTCGAATTGGCCGAAGACGTCGAAAAGCTGGTCAAGCCGCTCATTCCCCAGTTGATGTCTTTCTTTGCTGACCCTCCCCTCGAGCTCAAGGACAAGAACGGGGAACCCCGGGCGGCAAAAAACCGCAAAGACATCGCGAAGATAGGCAAGCTGGTCGAGCTGCCCTCTCTGCAGCGTGAGGTGTACCAGCTGTGGGGTGTGAAGCTGGATCTGGACAATCGCAAGAAGCGCAAAGCGCCCGAGCTACATGACGAGTTGCTCGAACTCGTTTCTCACGGTCTGTCCGAGCAGCGCGAGCGGATGCTCGACCTGATCGATCGCGTGCTCGCCGCCATCGTCGAAGAGAGCTGCCCGGAGAATAAGCCGCCGGAGGATTGGGACTGGCAGAACATCCGGGACGGCTACTACGACCACTTCAAGGTGCGCCTCCCGGCGGAAATCGAAGATCACGGTGACGCCGAGATGCTGGTTCGGGATTTGTACGAGCGTGCCGAGAAGCTCTACACGGAGCGAGAGAAAGAGCTTGGCCTGGAGAACGCCATGCGCGTGTTCCGCCACCTCTACCTAGAAGGCATCGATCAAGCCTGGCAGGACCACCTTTCCAACATGGAGCACCTGCGGGACGGAATCGGCCTGCGCGGCTACGGTCAGAAGGATCCAAAGAACGAGTACAAGAAGGAAGGCTACGACCTCTTCTTGAACATGATGGCCAAGGTCAGCAGCACCGTGCTGCTTCGGTTTTTCGAGGTACAGGTCCAGCGCACCGAAGACATCGAAGCCCTCGAGGCAGTCGCGGCAGAGGAGCACCAGCAGCTGCTCGACCAGGCCGTTGCTCGGCACCCTGGAGCCGACGGTCAGCCTGCTGCTCCGCCTCCGGAGCTGGCGCAGCTCATGGAGAACGCCGCCCAGGCGGGGCCGCCTCCCGTTCGCGCATCGGCGCCCCCGGCTCCCAAGATCGGCCGCAACGACGAATGCCCCTGCGGCTCGGGCAAGAAGTTCAAGAAATGCCACGGCGCAGCCCTGGAAGACGACGACGCCCCGGAAGAGCAACCTCGGGCTTGAGCCCGGTCTTTGCTGGCTTTTCCGACGGGGTTTGCACCCACAGCCGACGGCGCTAGGGTGCGCCCCATGAAGCGTCTCGCATATCTAAGCATGGGGTTAATCGCAGTTCTCGCGCCCTCCGCCTGTTCGTCGGATGACGACGGTGGTGGCGGTGGCGCAACGGGCGGCACCACCTTTGACGGTGGCGCGGCAACCGGTGGGTTTGGCAACTTCGGCGGCTCGACTGGCGGCACTGGCGCGATCTCCACGGGTGGCACCGGCGGCGGCACCGGAGGCGCAACAGGCGGTGCCGCAGGTTCCGGTGGTGCAACAGGCGGTGCAGCAGGTACCGGTGGCGCGGCGGGTTCTGGCGGCGCGGCGGGTTCTGGCGGCGCAGCAGGCTCTGGCGGCGCCGCAGGCTCCGGTGGCGCAGCGGGCTCCGGTGGCGCAGCGGGCTCCGGTGGCGCAGCGGGCTCCGGTGGCGCAGCGGGCTCCGGTGGCGCAGCGGGCTCCGGTGGCGCAGCGGGCTCCGGCGGCGTGGACGCAGGTACCGGTGGCGCAGCGGGCACTGGCGGCGTAGACGCTGGCACTGGCGGCGCAGCAGGTACCGGCGGCGTGGACGCGGGTACCGGTGGCGCGGCGGGCACTGGCGGCGCAGACGCTGGCACAAAGCCCAGCGTTTGGATCAATGAGATCCACTATGACAATGGTCCCACAGGCGACGCTGACGAGGGAGTGGAGATCGCTGGCACGGCCGGCACCGATCTGACGGGCTGGACCCTGCTCTTCTATAACGGCACCTCCACCGGTGGCACTGCCAAGAAGGTCTACGACACGGAGAATCTGACGGGCACGATCCCCGCACAACAAAACGGCTTCGGCACGCTCTGGTTCCCGGTCTCTGGCATCCAGAACGGATCGCCAGATGGCATTGCGCTCGTTGACAATAACGCAACGGTGTTGTTTTTCCTGAGCTACGAAGGAACACTGACAGCAGCCGACGGCGCTGCCAACGGTATGACCAGCGTGGACATCGGTGTGTCCGAAACGAATTCCACACCCGCGGGGGAGTCCCTCCAACTCACTGGCACCGGCGGCATGTATTCCGCTTTCACCTGGGCGGCCCCCGCGGCGCATACCCGCGGCCTGGTGAACACCGGGCAGACTCTGCAATAGGGGTCACCCCCCATGCTCGAGCCAGTCGTTGATAACATCTGGCACGTCACTGAGCCCATGCGCATGGCGCCGGGCGTCTATCTGCCGATCCGCATGACCGTCGTGCGGACCGGCAGTGGTAACGTCTTACTCCACTCGCCAGTGTCCCTGAAGCAAGAGTGGGCCGAGGCAGTTGGCGCGTTGGGAAAAGTGCGCTGGGTGGTCGCGCCGAATCTGTATCACCATGTGCATCTCAAGCCGACGTTGCAGCGGTTTCCCGACGCACAGCTACTGGCTGCTCCCGGGCTCGCCAAGAAGCGGCCAGGCCTATCGGTGGCGGCAGAGCTGAGCGGGCGGCTGCCTCCGGAGCTATCTGACTTCGAGGAAGTTCAGGTGGTCGGCGCGCCCAAGATGAACGAGTCCGTCTTTTTGCACCGACCCTCGGGCAGCGTGATCATTGGCGATCTAGTTTTCAACGTCACGGACGTTCCGACGCTGGCGACGGGGCTAATGCTCCGGGTGGCCGGCACCCGGGGCGGCTTTGCCAAGAGCCGGCTGTGGAACTTCCTGGTCAAGGACAAGGCCGCCTTTGCAGAGTCCCTGGAGCGCATCTGCGCCTGGCCCGCCCAGCGCATCATCATGGGCCATGGCGACATCGTGGAGCAGGACGCCGGAGCGCGGCTTTCCGCGGCCCTCGGCTAGCCCGTCAACGCGCCACTTCCTGCCGGCCTCAGCGAGCCCGCCAGCGCCCGAGCCGCGCCCTATTCAGCGAAGCGGCGCTGGCGCTCGTTGCGCTTGGATGCCTGGGTCGCGAAGCGCCAGCGGATCCCAAGATGTCCAAAGTCCGCTCCTGCCAAGCCGATATGATCCGGACTGCTGATCACTGGCAAGAAGGTGGCCTGTACATCGACGTTATCGCTGATCTGAACGCTGCCCACGACCCCTGCTCGAAGCACATGCTCCCGCCGCCCGGGGTTGACGATCACTTCTTCCGCAACACCAACACCGATCGCGTCATCTTTGCCGAAGTGTACGCCATAGCCGAAACGAGCGCGCCAAACCCACGGGGGCTTGATCACCATTTTCAGAGACTCCTCATAGAGGTAGAACCCCTGCTGCAAACCTGGAACGTGGTAGACGGACAGCACCCAGAAGGGGCCACCGCCGGGAAGCGGGACAGCGCCGGCCATCTCCGCTTCAACAACAGTGTGTGCCGCACCAGGTCCATCCCTCTCTTCAATGTCCACCCGTTGGTAGGACACCCGAGGAGTGAGCAGGGATCGGTCGAAAGGCGCGAAGTAGCGCAACCCCGATCGCAATTCCAAGAAAGGCACCGCTCCCTTCGCGCCGAGGTAGCCGCCTGCACCGTTAGGTGAAATCAGCGGCTGGGCCTCGAGCGACAGGTGGCGGTAGAACGGTCGCCCCCAACCCACGGCCAGGCGCGGACGTGCGTAGGCCCAGCCGAGTTCTAAGGTCCCGGCAGCGAAGAAGCCGGGCTCCCCCCGAGACCAATAGGGCTGAAGTGACGAGCGGTCGATACCGCTGGCGCCGGAGGGTGGGGTCGGCGACGGCAGCACTTCCGGTGAGTCGATAGCTCCCGCGGCCCCCGACCACAGCACGACTGCGGCCGAGACGCTAAGTGCGACCAGAGGGCCGACCGCGCGCAGCGCCATCAGAAATGCCCTCCAAAAGCAACCCCACCAGGATAGGGCACCAAATAGGTCCCCACGTCCGACTTCTTCTTGTCGGCGCCGTGGCGATAGTGCAGCAACCACGGCAGCGTGAGGCCCGCGAGCGTTCCCCACGCCGCACCGGCGAGTACGTCCGTGCTGTAGTGCACGTCGCTCACGACCCTCAGGCTGGCTGTGGTGGCCGCTGCAGCATAGGCGGTCGCGCAGGTGGCGGCATCGGCCGCGCCTCCACCGTGCAGAGGCAAGTACGCACGATGGATGCACACCAGGCTGGCCCCCGCGAAGGCCAAACTGGAGTGCCCGCTGAAGAAGCTGCGGTCGCGGCTGCTTCGAGTGCAGTCCCGGGACTCCTCGCCGAGTTCACCACCGCAGTCGCGACCGTAGGGTCGCTCTCGGCTGACACTCGTCGCCACCACGCCATGAACCGCAGCCGTAATGGCCAAAGTCTCGGTGCTGATCAGAATGATCTGCTCCGCGACATCCGGGCTCTCGTAATACCAATTGGCCGCGAGCACGCCATCCACCAAGATCGGATAGCTCACAGTCAGCGCGAGCAGCACGTCGCTCACGTCGCGTGCTTGTCGGCGCTCGTGCAGGGTTCCCAACCGAAGCGAACTCCGAACGTCCTCGTCCCACAGCACACCCCCGCGCCAGCGGCCCGGCGACGGGCTCACCACGTGGGACGCGACGGCTAGCGCGGCAATCGCTCCGGTGGCCACATATTCGGCGGTGGAAAAACGCCGCCAAGTCCAGCGCAGGCGGGCACGGCTGCGATCTGCCTGCGGGAAAAACGCACCCGCGGGCGCCTCGGCGTCAGTAAACTCGCCGTCATCCGTCGCCGCGCTCTCGGGGCGCAGGGCACCGAGAGCCTCGGGCGCTCTCGCATGCGCTTCCCCCATGGCGGCGATGAGCACCGCCGCTCCGACGACAACGGGGGACGCGCGCATTGGCCCAGCAGGCTAGCTCATCTACGTCACGGAAGTAGCCTCGACTTGCGGACCCCGGGGGATCAGCGCCGGTTTCGCCGGCGCAAGAACAGCGCGGAAAGCAGAGATGCGCCCAGCCACCAGGGGCCGCCGCTATCTTGACCCGCGGTCCGGCAGCCGCAGCCGTCGTCATCGCCGGAGTCGTCGGATTTCGGCGTCGGTCCAGCATCCGCGCCCGCGTCCGCCCCGGCATCCGCGCCGGTGCCGGCATCGGGCGTACCGCTGAAGCCGAAGTCCACGCTGCGGTAGCCGCCACTGACGTCGCCAGTGTTCACGATCATCACGTAGGCATTGGTCGCCCCCGCAGGAACCGGCACGGTAGCACTGCCCGAGCCGGCAGCGATGGGAGCCTCCAGGGTCACGTCTGCCGTCGCTGCGAAAGCTGGCGAATAAGCAAACTTGATGGGCTCGTCTCCGAATCGCACGACCACACTGGGCGCAAAGGGGTTGCCTCCGCCGAAGATGCCGCCACCCGTGCCCCCCGTCTGAACTTGGGTGAAGGAAACCGTCATTTCCGTGGCCGCGGGAACCGGAACCTTGAACTGCATCACGCCCGGCGCGTAGGGCGCTCCCTGGATGGAACTGTCCTGCTTGCCCGGCGCCCAAAAAGTCCCAGCCAATGAGCCGGCACCCGAGTTGATCGGCGTGCCGCTGTACTCGAGCACTCGCTCGCAAGCCGGAAGAGCACCCCGGTCGGTCAGCTCCTTGGTCAGGGCGTCGGCAGCCTGACTACTCACACCTGTCTTCACGGAAGTGATGATCAAATTCGTCAGTTCTTCAAATCCGAGGTCGCCGCCTGGTGCTGCGGCCATTACGTCGAAGATCGCCTTGTCCATCTTGTCCTGATCTGCCGCCGCCAAGGTTTCGCGGACCTTCCACAGGCCTGCAGTCCAAAACTTGGAATCCGCATGCACCTCCCCGGAGAGGTGCTGGGGACAGGTCTCGGTATTCGAGAGGTCACGAATCGAGGTGAGCCCCGGCGCGAGATCCGTGGAAGCGTACTCACCCATTTTTGGATCACCAGTGATGGCCGCAGCGAAATAGTCCGCCAAGCCCTCGTTCAAGGCGCCGGGCGACGAAACCAAGCCTTGCTCGTCCGCGTGATAGGTGCCCACTAGTTTCAGCGTGTGGTCGACCACGGCGTGACCAAACTCGTGATACACGACGTCGCCGTCGTAGGAGAAATCAGCTTTCGGCCCTTGCCCGAACCACATGGCCGCTCCCGGCAGGCCGAAGACTGCGGAGAAGATTGGATTGGCCGGCGCGAAGAACGCATTCGAGAACGGCACGAAGGGCAGGTCTGGATTCGCCATCTTCGTCAGATCCTGAGTCTGGAACCCGTCTGGCAACATCAGGTTCGCAACGGCTGGCAGCGGCTTGGTGGCCAGGTCCGTCATGCCGAGACCTTCGAAGTATGCGTAGGCCTTCGTGGTGTGGAAGAAGATCTGCACTTCGCTGAACTCGTCTTCCGGCGTCAGGTCCGCAGCCGGCGGATCGTAGAGGAAATCACCGTTGGTGTCTGGAACGGCTAGCTGTTCCAGATCGCAGACGTGCACGTTGATGGTGAGGCCGATGTTGATCGACTTGACCGCCTTGTTGTCGACGCAGTTGAGCGCCTTGACTCGAGGGTTTTCCAGCGTCAGTGCCCCGGGCGCGAGAGCCAAGTCCACGTCGGTGACAGTCTTGCTCTTAATGGGGTTTTCCTCGTACACCCGCCCCTTGGCGAACCGAGCTGCATTCCAGGTGGCCAGCCGCTCGCCACTGTTGGCATCCACGATGTAAACCGGCGCGTAGGGCACCCCGGGCAGGCGCCCGCTCGGGTACACAATCCAGGACAGGCGAGGGCCCGACGAAAGCGGATAGATAGCCAGGCGCGCGTCCGCGGGCCCAGCGCTGAGCCCCGACCACTTGGCGACCTTGGCGGCAGCAGCGCTCGCGGTCAGAGTCGCTTGCACGCCGGGCAAGTTGGTTTCCAGTCGAGACACAGCGAAGTCCACTTTGCCCTTGGCGCTCATCACCACGCCGCCGCCACGGAAGACGACGGGGACGCCTTGATGCATTTGCTGAAAGCGCACCGCTTGGCGCCTGCCCACCGCTTGGCTGGTGTCCGCGTGCTTGAGCACGACGTGCTTCGCGGCCGGCGTCGCAGACTTCAGGACCGACAGCGCCGCGTCCTGCAGGCTGCTCACTGCAACGGGCTGAAAGGGACCACGATGGATGTTCGTGGGAGCCGGCGCTGCGGCGGCAGCAACACCACTAGCGAGCAAAAAGGCAGCAATCAGGCGGACCGTTCGCATTCTGGCCTCCAGAGGCGGGCGCTCGCGACCCGACGCGAGCGGCGGAAGCGTACGCGCGGCAGCACCCTCTCGCAACTGCAGCTAGCGCCGCTCGGGGGATTTTACTTGTGTCAGCTGCTGGCGCTGGGGTCGACGATGCGCCCCACGAATACGTTCGCCCCGGTCTCGTTATCGCGAATCAGAAAGAGGAAGGGTCTATCCAGCTTCAGCTCGACGACCTCCGGCACACTCGTGGTGCCTACGGTGACTGCCGTCGCCGCGGCGGCCTCGGTCCCCGCTTCGTTCACCTTCACGAAGGCTTCGTGGATCACATCCTGAATCATCAGGCCGCCACTGCCGTTCATCGCCGAGAAGTCTGCCGCCGTAGAAAACGCGGTGGGCATGCCCATTTGAGCCAGGGTGCCCCCAAGGGGCAGCTTCGTGCGCATCTCGAACTTGGGCATGTGTAAGTTCACCTCCTTGGATGAAGTCAGACTACCCAGGACCGCCTCGATACCCTGTGCGTTCAGAGACTGTTCGAACTGCTCGAAGGTCCCTGCATCCGGCAGCACGACCAGCATGGACACTTCCGCGCCATCGTATTGGATTTCGGCGGCTCTATAACCGGAGCCCTCCGCGTAGCGGTGCGCTTCGGTTTGGACCATGAACGGCACGGTCACCTTCGAACCATCCAGTCGGCTGAACTCGGCGTCCTTTGTGGCCTCGGGTTCGAAAGGCGTGTCCCAGGACGCATTGAAATACACCGTGTTCGTCAGCACGAGTCGCGTGTCCGTATTGATCGATCCCTGCGGAAGGAGTTCGGGGATCTTCTCTTCAGTCTGTCGACTCACCCACGCGTTGATAGTCGTGCGGCAGACCTCCGGATCCAAGATGAAGTCCAACAGGTTGATTCCCGCGCCGTAGCTCTGGGCCAGCACGTCCAGATAGCTCGGCAAGAACTCGTAGTCTTGCTGGGCCCACGCTGCGTTGGAGATGCGAAGTCGGAACGGCTGCCCATCGGCGCCTTTGGCGTTCTGTCCGCGAGACTCCAACTCCTGGTCTACGGCGTTGAACGCGTCGTGCAAGTCGGTGTCCGATTGATTGAAGCGCAACGTCTTCTTCATCTCGGTTTTCGTGTCACCCGCAGCACCGGCATAGGTCATCGCCAGGGCGATCGAAATGCTGTGCGGCGAATAGAACAAGTTGCTGTCAGGTTTCGCGGCCCGCAGCAAGTCGAACGCGAAGTCTGTATTGTTTCCGGTGAGCGTCTTGATTGACGCCAAGTCGGCAGTCGCAGGCAGGCGCTGCTTGGCGCTCTTCGCCTGCTCGATCCCGTCGGAAGGCGCGGGGTCGGATGAATCCGAGCCGCTGCAAGCGAAAGCGCTCGCGATGAGGGCGCCGCAGAGGGCGATTGTGTGTGTGCGCATATCCAGAAGCACTCGCATACTCCGTGCCAACGTTCGTGCACCGATGACAACGCGATCGTTTTCGCGGAAACTCGGACACTTCTGCCCTTCAGTGGCACATGCCGGTGGCACAGCACGACCAGCAATGACGAAAACGCGAAATTACTGCATGTGTCGAGTATGGTTGTTAGTTTTGGGTCGCGGCGTGGGTGCGGCGCGGGGCCACTACTCCCGCGCGAGGCCACGCGTAGCGCTTGCCACCGTATTGCAGCTCGTTCCTGACCCGTAGCGCACGAGGTTCCGATGGCACGTCGGTTGCGCTCACCACCATAATGAGCAGACCATGTATCTACGGCTGGCTGCCCCCATCCTCGCGTTCATCGCCGCCACTGCTGGCCTCTGTGCATGTGCCAGCTCGGCGTCCCCAACCGAGCAGAAGCAGAGCCCCTCCGAGGAGCAGGACTCGGGCCCGGACTGTCCAACCATGGCCGCCAGCTGCCCCGCGGAATGCAGCGAGGTGGTCGCGAGTCGAGTGACGGCAACCTGTATTGAACAAGGCGGCACCGTCATCGGCTGCGCCCCGCGAACGCTCATCACGTTCGATCAGGTTTGCGTTCAGAACCTATCGACGCAAGAGGTCTACCTCTCGCCCTCGGGCACGTGGGCCGACTGGCTCAGCCAACCCGGCGGCGGCTGGCAACGCTGCTCCCCCGCGCTAACCATCAAGCCAAGCTGCGGATGCCCAGCCAGCTACGATCTCGCCAGCTACTCCGGTGACACGTCGACGCTTTGCCCGGCCGCAGAGGCCACCGTTTGTGCCTGCGCGGTGCACGAAACTGATCGCGTGCAGTGCGATCCCAAGGGTGGCGGATGCGTGAGGCTCGCCGCCACCTGTGATGCCTGCGGCTGGCTAGATTGCACTGATCTCACCTCTGCCCCTAGCGGCTGCAGTCAATACGCCGCCTTCTTGCCTGGCATCAAATCGGGAGCCGGGACAAATGCGTGCACCCGCGACACCGACTGCGGCCAAGGACGCGCATGTTCCCTCCGCATCGGCAATCGCATGTTCTGCGAGAGCAAGTAGCGTCTTCCGCTCACTTCGCCCGCTGAACGCACGCTAGCGCGCCCCACACCCGTGCTCATACATGAAGTGATACTCGTTCCCCGAGCGTGATCTTCCCGACGCTGTGAAGACCACCGGATGTTCTGTAAGCACATGTAGGCAAGTGATGCGTCTCGCCTGGGACTCCCCTGAATGACTGCGTTGCACACGCTTGGCGATTGGCTCAACGCCAAGATATGCTTGCATCATGCGGCGAGTGCTCGCGCTTATTGCGCTTTCGGGGTTCTTTGGGTTGCAGCTTGCTAGCTGCGGGGGTTCTGGCGACGGTGGTGGATCCGGTGGTGCCGACGCGGGACGGGAGTGCACCGTCAACGCCGAGTGCGACAACGGGAATCCGTGTTCGACGGCCACCTGCGAGGACACGAGATGTGTTTTCGAGGCGGCACCCGATGGCGACGCCAAAGAGCAGACTGAAGGCGACTGCAGCCGCACGGTTTGCAAGAGGGGCGTCGCCAGTCAGGTGGTCGACAATGGCGATGTCGTCGACGATGACGAACCGTGCACCTTGGACACCTGTGAGAACGGGATTCCCATCCACAAACCCTTGCTGACAGGCACCAAGTGCAAGGTCGGAAAGGGCAATGGCACGTGCAGTTTCGGCAGCTGCTTGGTGCTATGCACTTCGTCCAACGAGGCGACCCAGTGTGACGACCTCAACCCCTGCACCGACGACGCCTGCCTGCCGTGCGCCAAGCCGGGTTGTGATGGCAAAGGCGAATGCAGCCACTCTGGTCTGAGTGGCATGCCGACGCCAGGCGCATCCCAGGTCACCGGCGACTGCCACGAGCAGCGCTGCGTCGAAGGCAAGGACGAGAAGGTCGAGGATCCCTTCGACGTGCCCGAGGACGGCAACGAGTGCACCGACGATGTCTGCAACAAGGGTGTCCCAGTGAACGAACCGTTGTCGAAGGGCACCAGTTGCGAGGCGGTGCGAATTTGTGACGGCGCAGGCAAATGCGTCGACTGCTCGAGCGACGCGGACTGCTCGGCGACCGCGACCAGCGATTGCTGGACACCGGCTTGCAAATCTGGCGCGTGTGTGAAGAACAACGTTGCCGCCGGAACGCCCTTGCCCGCGAGCAAGCAGAGCGCCGGGGACTGCCGCACCCTGGTCTGCAACGGCAGCGGCAGCACGACCAACGAGCCCGACCCTACGGACATCAACGACGACAACAACCCGTGCACTGAGGACAAGTGCGTCGGCACCTCGCCCTCGCACCCCAAGCTCCCAGCGGGGACGCCCTGTGGCAGCGGGAAGACCTGCACCAGCAGCGGCACCTGCTGTACGCCCACCACCTGCGCGGCGGCAGGTCGGACCTGTGGGAGTTACAGCGACGGCTGCGGCACCACGCTTAATTGCGGCACCTGCACGCCCGGGGACGTCTGCTCCGGGGGGAAGTGCAGCTGCAAGAACGGCTTCAAGAGCAGCGGGGAAACCGATGTGGACTGCGGCGGCACCGTCTGTCCAAAGTGCACTTCAGGCAAGAAGTGCCTGGCAGGCTCGGATTGCACCACGGGCTTCTGCGCGGACGGCGTTTGCTGTGACAAGGCGTGCAGCGGCAAATGCGAGGCATGCACCTCGATCAAGACGGGGCAGACCACGGGCACCTGTGCCAACGTGAAGAGCAACACAGACCCGGACTCCGAGTGCACCGCGACTTCCTCAAGCACCTGTGGCACGACGGGCATGTGCAGCAACGGCGCGTGCGCGTTCCATCCTTCCGGCACCATCTGTGGCGCGGCCTCATGCATCGGCAACAGTGAAAACCCTGCGGATACCTGCAACGGTACAGGCTCGTGTCTGACGACGCCTCCGACGACGTGCTCGGGCTCCTACGTCTGCTCTGGCGGCAAATGCCAGACCTGCTCCGACGGGCTCAAGAACGGCACCGAAACGGATACGGACTGCGGCGGCGGAGGGGGGTGCGCCAAATGTGCCAATGGCAAACGCTGCAATGAGGCCAGCGATTGCGCCGGCAATCTCTGTGTCGACGGGTACTGCTGCAATACAACGTGCACGGGGCTCTGCATGGCTTGCAACGTGAGTGGCAAGCAGGGCACCTGCAGCCCCGTGCCCGCGGGGCAGAACCCGGGCGGCGAATGCCCGGGCCAGAAGAAGTGCAACGGTGCGGGAGCGTGCAGCAACTAGGCGACCGTGCATGCAGGTAGGCCCATGTACCGAACGCTCCTACGTGTTTCGTCCGATCTAGGCAGGGTTGCTTCTGCCCCTGCGTACAATCTAAACGCCAAGATCCGGGGTGGTTCTTCGGCAGAGGAGTGAGCCATGTATCGAGCCGCTGGCCCCGTCGTAGCTATCGTATTGGCGTCCATTTGGAGCTGTTCTTCCGACTCGGGCTCTGACCCAAAGGGCAAAGTCGAAACGGCCTGCGTCGACAAGGTCGACAACGACGGCGATTCGTTGACCGACTGCGCGGACCCCGACTGCATGGACACGTTTCCCTGTAAGGGCTTTGGCGGCAACGACGGCGGCGGGGGCACCGGGGGCTCCGACGGCGGCGGCACGGGCGGCAGCTCGGGTGACGCAGGCACGAACTTGCCCTGCGATTGCGACGACAATCTCTCGTGCACCGACGACTTCTGCGCACCGGACGGTAGCTGCAAGAACATCGTGCGCCCCAACAACTGCGTGATCGATGGGTCTTGCCGCAGCGCTGACCAGCACAACGGGAGCAAGTGCGAGGTGTGCGATCCGAAGTCTTCGCAAACCTCCTGGACAGCCATTGCCAATGGCTGTCAGACCTCGGGCTACTGCTACGCCAACGGCGAAAAGGACAGCAACGGCTGCAGCGTCTGTGACCCGTCCCAATCCGTCACGTCCTTGGTCCCGGCCAAGAACGACTGCAACATCGGAGGCAAGTGCTACGAAGCCGGTGAGAAGGATCCCGGTGGCTGTAATGTATGCGATCCCACTCAGTCGCCCACGGCGTGGACCGAGGTGCTTTTCGACTGCAAGATCAGCGGCATTTGCTACAAGAATGGTCAAACTCACCCAAGCAGTAGCTGCACCGGCGTCGTCTGTGACGGCACTAGCAGCACCTCCAGCTGGACAGTGAACGCGAATGAGTGCTTGATTGGCTCGACCTGCGCGGCCGCTGGGGACCGCCAGCTCAACCGCTGCAACGCATGCGACCCAGCGCAATCCAAGACGTCTTGGTCACCCGCGAACTACGACTGCAAGGTGGGCAGTACATGCTTCATGAACGGCGAGCCTCATCCGAGCACGACATGCACCAACACGGTTTGCGACGCGACCACCAGCACATCCACCTGGACCGTGAAGGGCGGGGAGTGCCTGATCGGCTCCACCTGCAAACCCGCTGGAGAGACGTCCAGCGATGGCTGCACTGCCTGCGATCCGGCTCAATCCACCACGGCGTATTCGCCGGCCAACTACGACTGCAAGATCGGAAGCAAGTGCTACAAGAACCAAGACAAGCACCCGAGTTCCACATGCAGCACGACCGTGTGCGACAGCAGTGTCAGTGCGACAGAGTGGACCGTCAGCGGCAACGAGTGTTTGATCGGAAGCAGCTGTCGCAAATCCGGAGACCAGAACGCGGGAGGTTGCGAGGAGTGCAACCCCACCAAGAACAAGACCGACTGGTCCCCGGTAGGCCTGAGCTGCAGCATCGGCACTTCCTGCTACCCCAACGGTGCGCTGCACCCTGACAGCGCGTGCTCATTCTTGGCCTGCGACGGCGCGGCCAACCCATTGGATTGGACCATCAAGGGCAACGGTTGCTACATCGGCGGCAAGTGCTACGCCCAAGGCGCCGTCAGCCCATTGGGCTGCGAGCAATGCGACCCAGCCACGTCGAAGACAACGTGGACGCCCGTGGGGCAGTGTTCGAAGATCCAAATCGCGGCGCTCAACGAAGCTCACGATGGCAACCTGGGCGGGCTCCCCGGCGCGGACGCGCTGTGCGCCGCCCAGGCGACGACCGCCGGCCAGACGGGTACCTGGAAGGCCTTTCTCTCGACGGGATCTCAGAACGTCAAAGACCTCGTCACTGGCGTTGCGGCATCCTATCCGGTGGTCAACCTCAATGGCGGTGTGATGTATCCGTCTTGGAGCGCAATCTTCACCCAGTCCGCGTGGAACTCGGCCGCAGGTCTGTTGCTTTCCTTCGACGGTAAGGTCGTGGACGAAGGCAAAGCAACGCCCGATTGGAACGATGCCCGCGGCTGGCACGGCTCTACGAGCGCCGGCTTGGTAAGCGCAGGCCTCACCTGCGCCGACTGGACACTGACGACAGGTAGCGGGAGATCCGGCGAATGGGACTTCCGCCGGTTGATCGAGCAGAAGTCGAACACTTGTTCCCAGACCCTGGCCGTAGCCTGCGTCCAGCTACCGAACTGAGAAGAGGGAGGACTGCCATGCGACGGATTTGGATGGGGCTGGGTGGCGCGGCGTTGATCGCGGCGTGCAGCTCCTCGGGCGTCGGTGGCGCGCCCGGCAGCGGCGGAGGTGTCTCCACCTGCACAAGCAAGAGCTGCACTAAGGCGAGCAGCTGCCCGAGCATCAAGTGCAAGTGCCCAGGCTCAAAATTCGAGGCCTCCATTCGCCGCTGCCGCTCAGGCTGTTGTGCGACCAACTGCAGTGAGGCTTGCCTCAGCACCGGCAGCGGCGGTAGCTCGGGAAGTGGCGGCTCGGCCTCGGGCGGCTTCGGCAACTTCGGCGCTTTCGGCGGCGGCGCCGGGCAAGCGGGTTCGGGAGGCAGCTCGGGCTCGGGTGGCAGCGGAGGCTCGGACGGCGGACTTGGGGACGCGGGAACGACTACGGCGGACACCGACCTTCATGTGCTGTTCTTCGACGCTGCGGTTCCCTCGGGCTCCTACTACGGAATCCTGCGTCATGCCGTGAAGCAAAAAGGCACCACGAGCTGGAAGCTGAGCATCATCGATTCGGGTCTCAATACCAGCAAGAGCTCAACCTACGCCATTCAAGACATGGTGCTCGACAGCAGCGGAAATCCGAACGTGGCCTATTCGCATTTCCGTACGAAGACGCTGCGCTTCGCACGCTGGGATGGAAGCTCGTGGGTCCAGATGAGCGGCTCTTTCGGGTACGACCTCATCGACTCGGGCGTGGACACCACAGGAATCGGCAAACACTTCATTGCAATGCACAACGGGAAACCAGAAATCGCGTTTCGTCAGGGGTCCACGCTCAAGCGGTACTCTTGGGATGGGTCCAAGTGGCAAGGCACCTTGGTCCTGGACACGACACCGCCCACTGGCGTGGCCAACCCTGGCGGAGCCCCGGCGCTCACCTTTGACTCGAGTGGCTACGCGCACATTGCTCACCACGATCACGGCGGCTACCAGTTGCACTATGCTCGCGACAGTGCATCAGGCTGGAGCAACGAGCTGCTCACCTTCTCACCCAAGCAAGCCTCGCAGTACAAGCTAATCGCTTTGGATTCCGCGCAGCGGCCAAACATCGTCTTCAAATTCGGGTTCACTCGCTGGAGCGGGTCAGCCTGGGTGAAGGCGAATGGCAGCGCAGGCTACGACGCCTACGACACGGGCTTCATATCCGCGGGACTCTCGCCTCAAGGCGAGTTCATCGTAGGTCACCGCGCCGGCAGCGCGATCGAGCTAGTGCGAAAGACCGCTGCGGCCACGACCTGGCAGAACGAAGGTCAGATACACCCCGGCCCCCACTCCGGTGCAGCGTTCACTGCAGACGCAGCAGGCAAGGTGCACGCGGTGATCTCAGAGGGCAAGACGGACTCGAACGTACTCATTTACGTGACGAAGTCTGCTTCAGGCTGGGTGGGTGAGCCGATCTACTCCCAGTCTGGGCAGTCTCGGCTGGTGCATCCATCCATCGCCGTGCACTGAGCAGCGCGCGGTGTGGTGGGGCCAACACTCTTGCCACCGCACTCGGACTCCTTATACAGCTGCGCATGCACTTTGACGCGGGCCTCCGCGAGCTCTGGAGCGAGACCAGCGACGTTTGGCAATTCGAGATGCCTGCAGGTTGGCTGCAGGGGCGTTCCGTCTTTGGCGGATTGAGCGCGGCGGCCCTAGCGGCACTGGGTCGCCGAGTGGTGTCGCCGGACCGCAAGCTACGAACGGCGAATACCCAACTGCTACGACCCACGGCGCCGGGCCGGGTCACCGGCTCGGTCCGGGTGGTCCGGGAAGGCAAGTCGACGAGCTTCGTCCAGGCCGCGCTGGCCCAAGACGGCCAGGAGACCGCGCTCGCCAACTTGGTCTTCGTTCGGCCCCGTGAAGGCAGCGCTCCAGTCACCGGCTTGGCTCCGTTCACAGGACCACAGCCCGAAACCCTGCCCGACATGCCCTACCTGGCGGGCATCACACCAGAGTTCACTCAACACATTGCCTTGCGCTGGGCTACCGGCAGCCCGCCCTTCACCGGCGCAGACCAAGCGCGCTTGGACGGGTATTGCCGCTTCCGCGTGCCCGCGGGCGGAGCCGAGGGCGTGCTCGGGCTCCTCGACATGTGGCCGAGCCCATCCCTCTCCGTCCTGAATTCCCCAGCGTTGGCCAGCACCGTCAGCTGGACAGCGCACATCCTGTTGGTGCCGAAGGACTTCGAGCAGTGGTTTCGCTTTAGCTACGAAACCGTGGCTGGCAAGGACGGCATGCACACCTGTGTCGGCCACTTGCACAACGCTGAGGGGGCTCTGGTCGGTTTCACGGAGCAGCTAGTCGCCATCTTCGACTGAGCGCGGCTTGCGCCGGCGGGAGGCGGCCAAGAGCGCCAGTGCCAGCCAAGCCAGAGAGCCGTTGCTTGCGGGCGATCGGGCAGCCAACGCACAGGAACCCTGGGACTCGGACGGGGCTCGAGATGCCGGCGGCTCGGCTCCACCGGGGGTGGGCGTTGGAGTCTCCGGCGTTGGCTCTGCGCCCGGGTGTGTGCCGGGGTCCGGCGCCGGATCGGGCTGCTTCGGGGGTGTCGAGGGTGGGTAGAGCCCGCCTGCGGCCTGTTTCAGGAAGTCTTCGTAGCCCGGCACGAAGGTGTAGATGCCGCCACTGCCGCATGCGCCGCCGCTGCCGCGGGATGTGACGCCGACCAAGTGCAAAACGCCTCCCACTCCGACGTAGGCGGGGCCGCCCGAATCGCCGTAGCATGAGTCCGGCATTCCGGGCCTGCCAGCGAGAAACTCGGCGTCGTTTCGGCGCTGATACGGTGTCGACGCAATGTTGAGCACACCCTCGGCGTTGGTGCTTTCGTTGCTGACGCCGTAGCCCGACACGACGATGGGCGTATCTGGCTTGAGCACGTCATCTGCGTTCGCCAACCCGACCACGGGAGCCGGCGCTTGCACCGTCACGGGCTGAGCAAGAACGAGCACAGCGATGTCCTCGTCGCGCCCCAATCCGTCTGCATCGATCTGGCCGAAGTCACCGTACTTGGGATGCCCGACGACCTTGGCAACCGGATAGATAGCCTCCGCCGGCGGCGAGGTCGCATCGAGGACTCCCGCGACAACTCCGATGCTCTCCGGAGCCTCCCAACCGACCAGCTTGTAGTTGTAGTCCTCGACCGCCACGCAATGGGCCGCAGTAACCACGACCTTGGGCGCGACCAGCGTGCCCGTGCAGCCGAAAGACTTGGATTCGTGCCACCAAATGGCGACGGTCGAATGCAGCTCGCTCGAACTCGCCGGCGCTCCCCCGACGACATGAGTCCCGCTATGCGAATTCGGAAGCTCTGCGACCGGTCCCGGAGCCTCACCGCTACACGCGGCGGTCAGCATCGAAAGCCCCAGGAGTGCCGCAAGCCAACATGTATCCGAGTTGCTCATGCTGGAATGCCTCTGCAACCGGCGTACCGCAGCCTGAATCTGAACCTGGGCCAAGCCCTTCGACGGCAATAACCAGCTCATTTCGTTCTGATCGCATCGGCTTGGCCCCGCCGGTCCGGACGCAAGACACCTCGCGGGTTGCGGGTGTCCGGACATCACTGCTCGACCCACGCTGCAAATCGAGACAGGCGCTGGGAGACGTGGGTTGGCATGCGGTTCGCAGTCGTCCGGGATCATGAAACGCACGTTTCCAGGACAAGGAATCGGATGGTTGACGATCGCGTTCGCCATCTCCGGATGCGCAAGCGGAGCCGACGACACGCTAGGTAGCGGTGGCACCGCACCGACGGGCACCCCCATCGGCGGAGCCTCCGGCATCAGCGGCGGTAGCTCGACCGGCGGCACTGCCAGTGGTGGGTCCACCGCCTCAGGCGGAGCTTCCAACCTCGGCGGGGCCTCAAGCGGCGGCAGCCCCGGTGCGGGCGGAAACTCCTTCGGCGGCGCCGGAGCCGGTGGCGCCCCGGGCACCAGCGGCGATCCCTGCGACGACTGCGTCGCCGCGAAGTGCGCCGCCCCCATCGCCGCATGCAACGCCAACGCCGACTGCGCCGCCTTGACCAAATGCATCGACGCCTGCAACGAGGACCCCTGCGTGGACAATTGCTACAACTCCCATCCCGCCGCTCAGGCCCTCGACGACGCCATCGGCGACTGCATCTTCACGAGCTGCGTCGCCGAGTGCCAATTCTAGAGCGTGACAAGCTGGTGAAGGTGGCTGCTAAAGAGCTGACGCGTCGTGGACGAGTTGGTGCACGTGTGATGTTTATGCGTGGGCACGCTCGATCCCATGGCGCCGGAGTCATTGGGGCACGCGTGCGACCTGTTTTCCGCGTGCCTCGCGCGGAGCTTCGCTAGGTACAGTTCGCGGGGGAAGCTTCCCCGCCGCGCCCCCTCGCTCCGGGGCCCCGGCCAGCCCCGGCCCCGGCCAGCCCCGGCCCCGGTCGCGCTGCTGGTGAACCTGGCTGCTTAAGAACGGACGCGTCGTGAGCGAACTAGTGCACGCGAGCGTCTAGGGGCGGTGCACGATTCTGACGAGGGTGCCGATGATGTGGTTGAAGCGAGCGCGCAACTCGGGAGACACCGGTGGCGCGTAACGCATGGCTTCGGCGAATTCGAGAGTTGCCAGCGCTTCCCGCGCCTCGCCCAGCGCGATTTCATAGGCGAGCCGACGCCGCCCTGCCCTCAAACCTGAGCCTTCCGCGAGATTGTTGACGATGGAGCCGAGAGACTTGCGGAGTTGCACAGAGGCGGCTCGGTCAAAGCGAGCTATTCGGTCTGCCAACGGCCGAACTTCACGAGCCACCTGAATACTGACTGGATAGATACGGAGCATGGTGAGTTCCTTTCAAAACACAAACCACCCCACCGCCAGCGGGTCGAGGTCGGCTCAAGGCTGGCTGCGCAGCAGCCACCGGCGAAGCCGGCGAAGGCCTTGAACCGACCGAGCCCGCTGGCAGAATCAGACTCACCAGCGGAAAGCTCCACGGTCACCCGGCTAACTGACTCTCGGCTCCGCCCTCGCGCCCGCGCTCGCCCTCGCGCCCGCGCTCGCCCTCGCGTCCGCGCTCGCCCTCGCGCCCGCGCTCGCCCTCGCGCCCACTCCCACCCTCGCGCCCACTCCCACCCTCGCGCCCACTCCCACCCTCGCGCCCGCGCTCGCCCTCGCGCTCGCGCCCCCCCTCGCGTCCGCGCTCGCCCTCGCGCCCGCGCTCGCCCTCGCGCCCACTCCCACCCTCGCGCCCGCGCTCGCCCTCGCGCTCGCGCCCCCCCTCGCGTCCGCGCTCGCCCTCGCGCCCGCGCTCGCCCTCGCGCCCACTCCCACCCTCGCGCCCGCGCTCGCCCTCGCGCTCGCGCCCCCCCTCGCGTCCGCGCTCGCCCTCGCGCCCGCGCTCGCCCTCGCGCCCACTCCCACCCTCGCGCCCGCGCTCGCCCTCGCGCTCGCGCCCCCCCTCGCGCCCGCTCCCGCCCTCACGCTCACGCCCACGCTTCGTAAACTCGTAAGCCATGGCCCCGCACGAGAGTAGTGGCCCACCCTGCCCCCGCGAACCGACCCCAAACCAACAAAGACTACTTCGGCGGTTCACACACGACGCCGAACACCGTGCCGAGGTTGTTGCCCTCTTTGCACTCGTTGTTCGAGTCGCCATCGTCGGCCACGACCTTGATGTCCGTCGCGGCGGCGGTGGGCGGAGTGCCCCAGGTGCAGCTCACGGTTTCGCACTCGCCGGGCTGTAGGGCCTTGGAGGTCTTGGTGCTGCACACCAGGGTGGTGCCGTCATAGAAACCAACGGGGACGCCTGAACCGAGGGGTGCCGTGCCCCGGTTGCACACCGGCGCATTGAGCAGGGCCCCGCCACCACCGCAGGTGAAGCCCGCGACGCCAGCGGTCACATCGGCGCTGTCTTTGCCGTTGGCATTGCCCGGTACGTTCTGGCGGAAGTTGTTCAGATCTGGGTCTTTCCAGTTCTTGGTCCACGCGCTGGTCTTAGGCACGGTGCCGTCTTCGTTCACGTGAGTGACGTGATAGGCGTGCTGATTCCAGATCGTGCGGGAGCGGACCCAGCGGTCGTTGGCGTCGGAGTAAACCCGAATGCCCTGAATGCCCTTGGGGTGGCTCGCACGACAGGTGTTGCCGCTGCCGGGGGTGCCGGCGGGCGGGGCCACGCACTTGAAGCCTTCATCGGAACACGCCGCATCCGTGCCCGCCGCGCAACATTCGCTGGTGGCGGTGCAGCGGCACAACCCGTTGTCGCAGACGTTGGACACACAGTCCTTGTTCTCCTTGCAGCGCACACCTGGGAACTGCTGGTCCACGCCATCGGCCGTGAGCATGGTGCAACCGATGCCATTCACTCCGTCGGAGCAGGCCAGATTGGACGGCGTCACTAGATCCGCACGGAAGTTTCCGTCCGTATCGGCGACGATGGGGTTTTCGTACCAAGTGCACGACGAGCGAAACTGACTGAACAGAACCGTGCCGTCGGTGCCGTCGTAGACCCGCACGAAACACTCGTCGCCGTAAACGACCTCGGCCTTACCGTCATCCTCGAAATCGAACACGCTGGAGCCGGTGATGTTGCTGGAGTTATCTTGGGTGCGGCGCGACCACAGGATCCCCGCCGGACAGGCGCCCGGGGTCCCGGTAGCGTCGTCACAGGCATTGGTGTTGTTGCAGGTGCCGTTGGGGCGCGGGCTCGCGCCGCAGTCAATGTCGTAGACGGTCAGAAACGCTTGGCCTGCCACGCCCAGCTCCGGCAGGCCGTCACCGTCGTAGTCGGCGATGGTGGGCGCGCCGCCACCACCGCCCGGCACCGCGATGGGCCCGTGAATGACGGTGCCATCCGCCGCGCGGATCGTGATCGAGCCGCCGGAGACGGTCGCGATTTCCGGGTTGTCAGCCGGGAGTGCCGCGCCGTAGGCACCAAAGTCCGCAACCGCCACGAAACCAGCGGTTCCGCCCGTGTAATAGGTCTCCGCGACCCAAGCTCCGCCCGACCACTCCCAGATGCTAGCGCCATTGGTGAGCTCGATGGCCGGATCCTGATCCAGATTAGCCAGCACGGGGTTCAGCCCAGAGCTGTAGCTGGCGTAGCCCGCAGGGTTGGCAGCGACCAGGGACCCATTCGCGCCACTGATGACGGCACCCTCGAGGATGACCTCGGCTTTGCCATCGTCGTCGATGTCGTGAATGCTCGGGCCGGCCCAACCTGCGGCGCAGCGGTGGTTGGACGTGTTACACGGCGTGGTCACCGCCGTGGGAGAGAGCCACAGGCGCGACCAACTGCCAGCCTTCTTCGTGAAGGCGACCATCTGACCTTCGGCGGCGCGAGCTACGACCTCCGCAGAGCCGTCACCATCTAGGTCTCCAACCGCGACCGGTGAAGAAGACACGACGAACCCAGGGTGCCCGCTTTCGCCGCCACCCAAGTTGGCTTCCAGGGTGCAATCGTCTCCGCGCAACACGCGGATGACCCCGAGCTCCTCGGTGTAGCTGCTGACCACGGTGGCCGTGAACGGCGCCACGATGCTGGGCACGCCACTGGCGCCGGTGTTGAAGTTCACGACCATAGGCGTCGCTTGCACATCGCGATGATTGGGAAATGCGTCGCCGGCCGGCGGCGTCGTGAATTCACACTTCACCGTTGGAGCGAAGTTACCGGGCGGCCCTCCCACCTGGCATAGGGGATCGAAGGTCTTGGTCGGCGGCTGGCCCCAGGGCACGCAACCCGCGCTCGGTTCGCAATAGGTATCGTTCTGGCAATCGTCGTCATCTGTGCAGGACGTCTGCGTGACGCAGAAGCCATTGATGCAAACCTGACCTTCCGGGCAGCCTCCCGGGCAACTGGCCGAACCATCCGCGGCACCACTCCCGTCGAGGTTGATGCTCGCGTCTGCAGCACCGCCTCCGCTGCCACTTGCGTTCGCACTGCCGCCATTGCCGACGGTCTTGCCACCCTCGTCACCACCGCAACCTGGCGAAAAGTACGCCACCACGACCACTGCACCTAGGGACAAAGACCATTTTGCGAAGCGAGCTGACATACCGCTCATCTTACCCTGTGAGCATGGTCCAGGCGAATCTGGCGCCTGGGCGGCGGGGTCTTCGATAGCACTGTGGTCCAATGGGCTGACGTATCGCTGCATGGGTCCTCCGAGACGCGCAAGGCGTGCGCAAAGCTCCTATCAAGATTGACACGACTGGCGCGCACGCCTTGCACGCAGGTTGCGACGAAACCCGCATCAAGCCGACTCGCTTGCAAGCCCGTGATCTCGTTTGTGCGCGAGCCTGGAACGTGCTGACCTCGGCACGTGCGGTCCGGCTCAACTTTTCCAATCAAGCTGCTGTGCCTCGGCGCAGCCGTCGCACTCTGCGGATGTGGCTCCGGCAATCCTCCGGCGGCGGCCGCACCGGTTCCAACCGTCATCACGCCACACGCGGAACCCGAGGCAGAGGCAGCCGACCCAAAGCCCGAGCCCGAACTGATCGAGCACGAGTTGCCCGAAAGCGGGAGCTTCCAGCCGAACGAAATGGTCCTGGCGGTTCAAGTCGCCAAGGACGGCACGTTGACCGTGGATGGCAAGGTCTTGCGCAACGACCAAGAACTAGCGGACTACGCCAAAGAGCGCGCAGCTCAGTCGCCGGACATTCGCGTCGTGATAGCCGCAGACAAGGCGGCGCAGTATGGCCGAATCGTCAACGTGATGGACTTGATGCGCTTGGCCGGTCTGAAGCGATTCGCCTTCGCGGTGCAACCCAAGGCCGCGCCTTGATCGCGGCTACGGCATGCAACACACGGTGACGGGCCCGCTGGGCGCGACCTCGCCGGTCGCTTTGGCGGACCCACCCGAAGGACAGGTGCCCTGGTTGAAAACCGCCAACCCAACGGTCCGCACGCCCCACTGTCCGTCGACGGAGCCACTCTGGTCGTCCTTGAAGGAAACGCAGTTTCCATTCGGGGGGATCGTGGCCAACGTGCCCTGGCTCGAGCAGTTGTTGTACTTGGAGATCCGGACGCCACAGGTGCTCGAGAAGCAACCACAGCTTCCGCCCGAGGCGGCACCGCAAGAGCACCCGCTAGCGTCGCAGCTGCGCGTGTCGACCACATTGCCGTCGAAATACAGAGTCTTCTTGCTAAAGGGCGACCCTGCGGGACACGCTTGATCCCCCGCCTGGGATACGCACAGCGCGCCGGCACCAGGTAGTCGTTCGACGCAGTTCTGCGAGCCGCCACCGCAAGTCGTTCCAGCCTTCGGAGCGCAGAACCTCGCCGACGACGACCACTGAGGCGGCGCGGCCACGGAGTTCACCTGGGGGCTGCAGGAGCCGCCCACGACGTTCACCCCGAGGATGTCGCAGGAATTGTTACCGCCTGGATTCGGTATCGGCTTGGTGGTGCAAGAACTGACCGGCGTTGAGCTCGCAGTGCACACACTGTTACCCGAATTGCACGCTAGGCTCGCCTGACAATGTCCGCCGGAGGCACTGCCGCAGGCGCAGCTACAGCTCAGCGGATCCACCTTGAGCCCAGACTTTTCATACAACGGCGTCGCGGGGTCGAAGCCGACCGGGCAAGCCACCTGCGCCTGCTTGTCGACGAAGCCAACTCCTTCCCAGCCTGCTGGCACTGCAGGAGCGCAAACATAGTCCGCTGTGCACTGCGGGTCCTCGCAGTCGACCTTTCCGTCGCCGTTGTCATCGCCTCCATTGGTGCAGTCTTCTTTGCCCAGAGCGCCGCCGGTGCCGCCCGTCGGCGAACCCGCGCTACCGCCGGTGCCCGCGCCGCCGCCCGTCGCCGCACCGCCACCCGTGCCTGCCGTACCGCCCGTCGCGGCGCCGCCGCCTGTACCCGCGCTGCCGCCCGTCGCCGCACCGCCACCGGCGCCCGCAGCCGCTCCGGAGCCAGCTGACGCACCCGTCCCGGACGCGCCCGTTCCAGAATTGCCACCCGTGGCACCTCCATCCGGGTTCGAACCAAACAGCCCGCCTTCGTCACTACCGCCACAGCCGACGACAAGTAGTCCAGCCCCCAAAGCCAACAACCAAGCAACCCGCATACCCTTCACGCCCTTTCTAACGGAATTCTAGCAGTTACGCAGCGCATTACAACGCAGCGCCAGCGGCGAAGAAATGCCGCACGCAGCGCTACTGCAGTTGGACGATCGCGACGTGCAGCGACCAACTACCGGCCGCGATCAAGCACACGCCGGTGGCTACATTCGATAGCACACGCTGCTTGGATACGGGTCCCACCAGCCGCGCGGCCAGGCTCGAGCGACGGTCCTTGGACAGTGCCCAGCTCTCGAGGTGCAAGGACTCGCGGCGCATGATGGCCACAGTTCCGGCGGATACCAATAGCCAGCCGAGCATGCCGAAACCGATCCGCGGATGGCCGAGCAGCACGCCTAGTACGTAAGCGGCGCAGCCGAATAACACCAGGGCGTACACGCGGCGGTGCGCCGTTAAGCGAGCTTGAACCTCTGCGACGTCTTTGTCGTCCACGACTGCACCGAAAGTGTAGCAGGCGGCATCTCCGCCGCCGACGCGTCAGCGGGGCACGACCTGGAAGAAATCCCAAGCAGGCGTGTGGTTGTTCTCCCCGGCCACCTGTGCGGCAACGTAGAGCGCGGGATAGGTCGCCTCGATGGCGCCCGTCGCGTCCGCAACCACACCAGAGATGAACAACTGCGGGTTGTTGTCTGCGCGACGGATCGACGAAAACACGACCCAGTAGTAACTCTTGCCATCGTGAACTTCCGCCGTCGGCGCCCAGCGCGGCCAGGAGTTCGTGAGCCCTGGGCTCGCGTGGCCACTGCACGCCGGCGGATCGTTGGCTTCGAGGCGTGTTGCGGTGCCACCCTTCGCAGGCACGACGTACACCTCGCCGGTAGTCTCGTTGTAGGAGTCAGCCCAATTGCCATTGGCTTCTTTGCGAGGCGCGCAGCGGTTGAAGGCAAGGAATGAGTCCCCGGGGGAAATCACCGGATAGTACTCCCAGAATCCGGTCTCGCTCGCGCCAGGAAGCGGCGTCGCGTTGCCGCCCTGCTTGTTGTTGTAGGGCACCGTGTAGATGTCCATGTGCGGGTCGGCATCCGTCACGCGGGTGATGACCCCCTCCGAAGCAACCGGCGCCGAGGTGTACGCAATGGTCGTCCCGTCATGCCACCAAGTGGGTGAGGCCACCTGGCCCGAATCCCCGGTCCGCGCCACGATGCCCCAACCGCTGTTGGCGTCCGTCGTATGCAGATCCGTCCAAACCAGTTCGCTCTTGTTGGCGGTCAGCGTGGCATTGAAAAGGACGGACAAAGCCACGGCGTCCGTAGGCGAATAGTGAGCTTTGGAGACCGCGGGAGCGGACTGTTTGTGGCGGGCAAGCAAGGCCAGTGCCGTCGGCGTGGCTACCGACGCCGGGGGCGCGGAGCCCTTGCCATCCACACTGCGTATGTCCACCGCGCGGGTCTTGCTGCCATTGCCATCCCGCACGTAGAAGGTGAACTTGCCATCCGGCGCCGAGGCGTGACAGGCCACGCAGTTGGTATCGCCACCGACGGCCTGCGGCGTCAGCACGGTCGTGACTTTGGTGTCGCCGATGGTGAACCCCTTCAGCGCAGTATTGCCGGAGCCCGGCGCACCCGTGGTCCAGTACACGACGGAGCCGGGTGCGGCGACAGGCGCCAGGTGCAACATGCCGTCTGCGCCTGTGGCCGGCCCCGCGGTCAGCGACGTGCCGTCGAGCTTCGCGCCGCGCAGGGTGACCAAAATGTCCATTCCCGCGCTATTCTTGGTCAAGCCGGACCAGATGCTCGCGTCCACGACGTAGGACGTATCCGTCGTGTACACCACGAGATCGTTGTTCTGATTGGCCACGCTGAGGCGGAGCTCGAATACGTTCTGATCCGGTGCCGGCGTCCATTCGAAGGACAGCGGCGTCCAGTTACGTGGAATCAGCGCGCCTAGACTCGGCTCGAACAGGCAAGGCCCACCGGTTGGATCCCCGGGCACCGAGAATTGCGTCGGCAAGTCCGAAGGCAGCGCTGTGTCCACCACGATCGGGTCCTTGGGAAAGTCCGAGAAGGTCGTCGGCGCACCACCCGTGCCACCACCGCTGCCGCCCGCACCAGACCCAGCCGCACCGGCGCTACCGCCGCTCGCCGCACCGCCCACCCCGGGATTGTTGTTGGCAACCTCGTCGTCGGAGGAGCACGAAACCGTGAACCCGAGCGCCAAGGCGACGAGACAGGAGGCGAGCAGGGCAAGGCTTTGGTGACGGCGCATGACGTTCCTTCTGGGCCATCGGCCCGGGCCGAAAAGGATACCACTCGCCGGCTCCCATCCCAGGTGCGCACCACTGAAGCGGAAGTTAGTCGATCGACTAACTTCCGCAATCCGCTCACAGCCGCGGCGAAACGACTATTTCGCGACGGGATAGTCTTTCGCGCAACGAAAGCCCGCGACGAGGATCCGCCAGCCGCCGGGGTGGTGCACACGGTTCGATGCGCGCAACCCCTTCGCGCGGTAGTTGAACGCGCCGCCACGAAGCACCCGCTCGCACTCGCGAGGGATCGGATTCGTTCCGGTGTAGCCCTGCAGCTTCTTGCGCCGCAGGTCATCCTGGGCGGCAAGGATTTCTTCACAGCTTCCAGGAACACCTTTGGAGGCCGTCTCCCGTTTGTAGGCGTAGGGATCGTATTCGTCCGCGACCCACTCCCACACGTTGCCGGCGAGATCCAAGTGGCCAAAGGGGCCGGCACCGGCCGGAAAGGAACCCACGTCCGCCGTCTTGCCACCGCAAGACTCGGAATAGCAGCCGCGGGTCTTGTCGGGCTTCTCGTTGCCCCACACATAGCGACGGCCGTCGTCACCCCGCGCCGCGCGTTCCCACTCGGCCTCCCCGGGCAAGCGCTTGCCTTTGTGCTCGCAGTACTTCTTCGCGTCGTGCCAGGAGATCCCGACCACGGGCTGTTTGGCTCCTCGGAACTCCCGCTCGGAGCCGTACTTCATGGCCTTGGCGACATCTCGGCGATAGGGGCGGCACACGCCTGCCTTCACGCAGGCTTTGTAGTCACCGTTGGTGACTTCGAGCTTGTCCAACAAGAAGGCAGCTAGCATGACCTTGTGCGCGGGGCGCTCGTCTTGCTCGCCCTCGTCGTCCGCACCCATCGTGGTGGTGCCCGCTGGAACCAGCGCCATGTCATCGGGGATGGGCGGCGGCGGAGGAGCTTCAGGAGCCTCGGGTTTGTCCACCTGGGCCACGCTGCTCGCGGCGGGGGGAGGCGGTGCGGGCTTTGCGGCAGTCGTCGCCGCGGGCTGCTCCGTGGACGCAGCTGCTGGTGGCGGCGGCGACGAGCCTTGGCAGGCACAGAGCAGGAGCCCAAGCACGAACGGACTTCGCATGGCCCGCTTCGCATAACGTATCCGCCCGCCCAAGGCCAAAACTCGGCCTCTTTGTTGGGCTCCGAGCCACGTGGAGCTGCTTCTGGTTTTTGGGGGATGTGGCGATTAGCGCGTCATCGACGGTTCGGCGGGGGCCGGCGCGGGTCGCTGCCTTCGGGACAGGGGCAAATCCTGGGCACTTGGAACAAAGGCGACTACATAGAGGTTAGCTTCCCTCAGCCCAGCTCATGAAAAAGCGCTTTCTGCTCTTCGCAAGTGTCGTCGCAGTGCTCACGGAGTGGTCACCGGCCTATGCCGTGTGAACGGCCTGAGTGAACCCGAACCTTCCGGTCGGAGGGTCAGCCGTCGATCTTCAAATGGGCGCCAAGCAGGCGCTGCCCAAGGACCTCACGCAGTTGGGCCTGGGTACGTCCTATGCTCACTTCGGCGAGGCGTATCGGGGCAGCACACGGACGGATACCGACGGATTGTCTTTGGACATCCTGATCACGACGCTCAGCGCGCGACACCACTTCGAGGACGGTTGGTCCGCAGATCTATCCATGCCGACCGGCAGCATTTGGCTCCACCCCGGCGGCAACGAAAACTCCCAGCGGCTCAGCGGCTTCGGAGACTTGGAGGTCGGCGCTGCCTATGACTTTGCCGGGATCTGGGGCGCAGGCGGATATCTCCCCAGCCTGCGGCTGCGCGCGGGGCTCGGCCTCCCCACGGGTAAGGAGAGCACGCTGGTTGAAGCGGACTCCGGCGCTCCCCCGAGCGTCGTGTCGATTGGCCTAGCGTCTTATAGCGCGGTCGGCGAACTGACCCTGACCCAGTTCCTCTCCAAAAGCGTGGCGCTGATGGCGCCCATCTCCGCGCGCTTTCCATTGGAGAAGACCGAATCGGGCAAGCAGTTTGGCAACGTGTTTCGCTACGGAGCGAACCTGGTCGTCATCCCGGCTCAGGGCTTCATCATCTCGGCTGGCGTCGAGCACCAGGTGCGCGGTCACGTCACGGAGCAAACGGAAGGGCGCTTGCTCAATTCGGGCTCGACGGTCACCCGCGCGGTGCTCAATACCAGCTACCGCGTCAGTGACGTGCTCTCGTTTCAACTCGGGGGCGGGCGGCCGCTGCGCGTGGACGCGCAGGGCAGCCAAATCTCCGAATCCTTCACGCTTTCCGCGGGCCTCGGTCTCAGCTTCGGCGGCGCGGAAGACGACCATGACCACGGCGACGGCCACGACCATGGCGACGAGCATGACCATGGCGATGAGCATGACCATGGAGCCCATGGCGACGAGCATGACCATGGCGACGAGCACGACCATGGTGCGCACGGCGGCGACCGCGGAGCCCATGGAGACGCGCACGAGGACCACGGGGCGCGCGTCACGCCGGACGTGCGGGACTTGGCCAAGGGCGGCGCAAGCTTCGACCTGAAGGCCGCGCCAGTCTCCGGGAAGATCACCGTGGTCGACTTCTGGGCGACCTGGTGCAAGCCCTGCAAACAGATCGACCGGGTGCTGCACTCCATGGCAGGGCACCACGGGAACTTGGCGGTACGGCGGGTGGAGATCGTCGACGACGATTCGCCGGCAGCCAAGGAGCACCTGGGTGGCAGAGTCGCGCTCCCCGAGGTCTGGATCCTCGACGCCTCCGGGCGCCGACTGAAGACCCTCCGCACCACCAATGCACGTCAGGTCCGCTCTGCCCTTGAGCCGCTGTTGCGGCGGTGATCGATGGGAAGCATGGACGCTACGCACTGCATTCGGCGCCAATTGCCGCTGTTCGTAGCGGCAACGCTGGGACTGGGCATCACCCTCGGAGCCTCCTCCGGCTGCAACAAGCTCCGCTCGAAGAAAGGCACCAAGGCGAGCACCTCGACGTCCCCGCACAACCCGTCGGCTCCTGGGCCCAAGTCTCCCCTCGCGATCCGCGACAACTCGTCCTCAACGGCAGCCAAGGATGGAGTGATCGTGGACGCGCGCTTGTTGATCAGCAAGTTCACGCCAAAGGACCGGCTTGGGATCGCTCTGCGACTACGCCCTGACACGCCGGGTAAGCCCCATCCCTGGACCGGCGAGACGCTGGCGTTCAAGGACAGCACGCTTCGATTCGAGTTCACGACGCCCGACGAGAAGAAGGTCAGCGTCGAACTCGAGTCCACGCCCACGCCAGGAGCTCTGTTGTACCTCTCCAGCTGGCAGCCCACCTACCACCTTGACGGTTCCGGCACAACAGCCGCTTCCTGGAAGACTCCGGTGCCGGAACTTCTCGCCAAACCCGGCAAGTATTCCGTGGCCTTCTCAGCCGAACTGAAGACGAACAAACGCACGCTGTCGCTCAGTTCGAAACCACTCAGCTTCGAGATCGTCGCCGGGGGCGACTCCTTCAAGACTCTCGCCGAGATCGAAACAACAGCAGCGAAGTTGGTCGAGAAGGAGCTAGGCCTGTCCGCAGCTCCAAAACCGAACGCCGCAGTGATCGACGATGAGAAAGACAACCGCTGGTTGCGCTTTCGGATTTCTGAACCGAACCCGGGCTACCACGCCCGCTTCGTCGAAGTGCAGCTCGATCCCAGTGGCAAGGAGCTGCTCGTTGACCAGTTTCGCCACTTCACCTGCGTGGCGCGCGGGACCCCAATCGCCACGCCGAAGGGTGCGGTGCCCATTCAAGAGTTGCAGGTGGGCGACGCAGTGATTTCTTTTGACCCGAAGGCAAATGCTCGAAGCGTCAGCCACGTGCAGCGCACTGATAGCGCCCACGCGGACGAGTTGTTGGCGTTCGGTGAACTGCTAGTAACCGAACGCCACCCGATTTACGCAAATGGCAGCTGGCAGCTCGCGCGCGACGTCCCGCCGGGAGCCAAGCTGCTCTTGCGATCCGGGTCTACCGCAGCCGCCCACCCGGTGCGCCTCACGTTGCCGACGACCGTATACGACATCAGCGTGAGCCCGCCGCATACCTACTTCGCCGGCGGCGTGCTCGTACACAACAAGGCCGTATACGAGCCGCTGGGTGGCCGTTCCCGGTGGGGAGAGAGCTTCTTCCGCCGAGCCGCCAAGAAGTGACCACACGGCGTGAGCTGGTTGCCCGCTCTGCCCTCGCCACTGGCACGGCATGGATCCCATCACTGCCGCGGTCGTGGTAAACGCGCGGGATAGCTCATGATTGAGGTCGAGAAGCTGACGAAAGACTACGGCACGGTCGTGGCCGTCAGCGACGTGAGCTTCTTCGTCGCGAAGGGCGAGATCGTAGGCTTTCTCGGCCCCAACGGCGCTGGCAAGAGCACCACCATGCGCATCCTGGCGGGCTTCTTGGGCGCGACCTCGGGGCGTCTAACCGTAGCGGGGCACGACGTCGTCAATGCACCCCTCGAGGCTCGCCGCAGCTTGGGCTACATGCCTGAAGCCGCGCCGCTGTACCCGGAGATGCGTGTGCGTGAGTACCTGCTGTTCCGGGCGCGGTTGAAGGTGGTCGCCCGAGCGGAGCGCTCCAAGGCGATCGAGCGGGCCATGGAACTGGCGAGTGTCACCGAGATGCGCGACACCCTCATCTCACACCTGTCCAAGGGCTATCGACAGCGGGTTGCGCTGGCGGACGCACTGGTGAGCAATCCACCGCTCTTGATACTGGACGAACCCACGGCAGGGTTGGATCCGAATCAAATCCGCGAAGTTCGCAACGTGATCAAGGACCTGAGCGAGAGCCACACCATCTTGCTCTCCACCCACATCTTGTCGGAGGTGGAGTCCACCTGCGACCGGGCCCTGGTCATCGACCGAGGCAAGCTGATCGCGGAGGGCAGCATCGACGAACTGCGTTCCCGACGCCGCGCAACGTCCGTCAGAATGATCGTGCGAGACCCGTCGAGCAGCGCGAAGAAACTTCTGGCTGCACTACCCGGCATTGAGAGGGCCAAGGGCAAACGGCTGGAAGGTGAGTTGCGCCGTATCACACTGGTGCTGTCCGAAGGTGCCGAACCCCAAGATGTAATCGAGGCCGCAACCTTCGCGCTCAGCAAAGCAGCGATAGGCGTGAGAGAAGCCATGCCGGTGCGGGCGACTCTGGAAGACGTCTTCGCGCAGCTGACCCATGCAGAGGTCGAAGACGCTTCGGAGGACGACGCGTGAACGGCCTATTCGCGGTCTACCGTCGCGAAATGCTCAGCATGTGGGTCACGCCCCTGGCCTGGGTGCTGCTAGTCGTGTTCCTGCTGGTTCAAGGGCTGAGCTTCTACACAATCGTCGTGCACATCTCCAAAGTGGCGTCGGCGTCGATGGATAACGGGCCCGTACAGGCCTACTTCGGGCAATCCATCTTCTTGCTGGTCTCGCTCCTGCTCGTGTGTCCGGCGCTGTCCATGCGCTCCTTCGCGGAAGAACGGCGCAGCGGCACCATTGAAGGGCTGCTGACGGCGCCGGTCACGGCGACGGGCGTCGTGCTCGGCAAGTTCTTCGCCATGCTCACCACCTACGTTGCCTTGTGGGCGCCGACGGTCTTGTACATCGTGATCCTGCGAGACACAGGGCAGATCGATTGGGCGGTGGTGGGTTCCAGCTATCTGGGCGTCGTCGCCATCGGCGCCAGCTACCTGGCCATCGGTACCCTGATGAGCGCCATGACCAAGAGCCAGCTGCTGGCGTTCTTGCTCACCATGATGGCGCAGTTCGGCTTCTTCATTCTCGGGATCGGAGAGTACATCTTCGAGCCTGGCGTGGTGCACGCGATTTCGAGCCACGTCTCGGTGCTCACTCAGATGGACGAGATGTCCAAGGGCATCATCGATCTGCGCCGCCTGGTTTTTGATGCATCTCTGATCGTCGTGCCGCTTTTCGTGACCGTACGCGTGGTCGACAGCTGGAGGTGGAGCTAGTGAGCGCCCCCGAGAAGCGAGGCCGAGGGCTGGCCGCCCTGTCCGCGGCCGGCGTCATAGCGGCGACTCTGCTCGGGGTGTCCGCGAACGTGCTGGTCTCGCGTTTCTATGAGCGTTGGGATGTGACCAGCCGCGGGCTGTACACCTTGAGCGACGCAACCTTGGAGACCCTCGCGTCCCTGGAGGACCCCGTCGAGATCGTGGTGTTCCTGAGCGCCAGCGATCCCCTCACCGTGAGCGTACGGCACATGCTGACGGCCTACGGTGCGGAAACCGACAAGCTCCGACCCCGCTACGTCGACCCAGACCGTAACCCGGCGGAGTTTTTGGCGCTGCAGCGAAAGTACGGCATCCAAGCGGGCAAGACCGAGGATGGTCGTGTGGTCACGGACGCCTCCATGGTCGTTTCTCGAGGCTCCCGCAATTGGTTCGTCACCACGGATGACATCATCGTGTACGACGAAAACGACGGACGCGCGAAGCCCAAGCTGGAGCAAGCACTGACCGAGGGGATCCGCAACGTCTTGGAACGGGAAAGTGCGCGGATCTGTTTCAGCGCGGGCCACCAGGAGATCTCCATCGACGATGGCGGGCCTTCGGGCTTGGCGGAGCTGCGCTACCGGGTGGAGAAGAGCAACTTCGAGGTAGCAGTCGTCGATCTGGCCGCGCCGAAGCTAGAGCGGCCCCTGAAGGAATGCCAAGTCGTGGTCGTCGCTGGCCCCGAGGTTCGTTTCTCGGATGAGGCAGTCAACCGCCTGCAGGCGTACTTCAAGGGTGGTGGGAATCTCTTCCTGCTGGCGAACCCGGTGCTGGATGAAGAGAACCGCATCACCCCGACCGGCCTCGAACCTCTTGCGCGCAGCGCTGGCATCGAGCTAGCGGCAGACTTCGTGGTCGAGCGCGACGAGAAGTCTCGCCTGCCCTCGGGTCTGGGTGAGTCCTTCTTCGCAGCCCCCAAGCCCCACGGTGTGACACGGGGCCTGCTCAAAGACGGAGAGCCTCGCTTTCGCGTGTTGCTCAGTGCGACCCAGAGCATGAAGGCCGCGGATTATCGCCCGGTCGCGCTGCTCTCCACGAGCCCACAGGCCTTCTCCCTGCGGGACATTCGGCCCTTCGTCGCCGAGGGCACACCACCCGAAAAGTCAGCGCAAGATCCTGCCGGCCCCTTCGTGGTGGCCTTCGCATCGGAATTGCCCAAAGTCGGCGACGCACCCCACGGCCCGCGCATGATCGCCGTAGGTAGCGCCAACCCGGTCTGGGGGCGCAACTTCCGCGAGCCAGCGCTGCTCGGCAATCGGCTGTTCATCGAGAGCAGCCTGTCCTGGCTCGCGGCGCGCCCATCCATCGTCAGCGTTCCAGAAAAGGCGAGCCACGATGTGGGGCTCAGTCTGACTGAAGAATCCCTGGGCGACGTGTTTCGCTACGTTCTGCTGTTCATGCCCGGCGCCGCGGGGCTGCTCGGCGTGTTCGTCATGCTGCGTCGCCGCGCCGGAGAGAAGCGTTCACGCTCCGAGAGCGGCGACAAGGAAAAGCAGCGCGCGGGATCGAAGAAACGCGTTTCGCGGAAAGAGGAGGAGCCGGAGGATGCGAGCACGGACTCCGAAGGCGCTACCAAGGACGACAAGCACGACAAGCACGACAAGCACGACAAGCACGACAAGCACGACAAGCACGACAAGCACGACAAGCACGACAAGCACGACAAGCACGACAAGCACGACAAGCACGACAAGCACGACAAGCACGACAAGCACGACAAGCACGACGGCGCAGATAGCAGCCCCGACTCGAGCGAAGACGACAAGGACGACAGGAACGACGAGGAAGACGAGAGCAAGAAGAGCTCCGGAGCCAAGGCACCCGATAGCGGGGATGACTCGTGAGCACGCTCAAGCGACAGTGGGCCAACATCGCGGTGATCGGGTTGGCCCTGGCCGCCATCATCGCCGTCTTCGCCACTAGCGACCGCGTGACGACCTCGGAAAGAGAAGCCCGAGAGTCCAACGTGCTTTCCGCCTTTCGTGAGGCGGACATCTCGCGCGTCGAGGTCCACTCGGCGAAGGGAAACCTGCTGCTCGAACGAGAGCGCGGTCAAGACGGTGGGGACGATAGTTGGATGCTGCGGGAGCCGATCAAGGAGGAAGCCGACCCTTTTGCGATTCAAAAGCTACTCGGCACCCTCGAGTTTGCCCGCTTCGTTCGAAGAATTCGCAGTGAAGAAGTCGACCGCGCCGCCTTCGGGCTGGATGCGCCGATTCGTCGCTTCAAGATCCAGATGGGGAAGATTCGCTTCCAGCTGTCGATCGGAAAGGAGGCGGCGCAGCCCAAGGGCGCACACTATGCCGAAATCATCGCCGAGGGTGCACCGGGCAGCGGGGTGCTCATCATCGGCCGCGACTTGTTTCAGGAACTAGATGTCGGGCTCGAGGACCTACGAGGGCGGCTCATCGTCCCCTACTTTTCCTCGGAAGCGGAGCGCATCGTGTTGGAAGGTCTGGGCGGAAAGCGAGCGCTGAGGAGCCTGCCCCACGGTCGATGGCGTTTCGACGGCATGCATGGCAATACACGCGTCTCGCGCCCCCTGCTAGACACACTGCTCGTGCAGTTCGCCCGGCTCACAGCAGATCATTTCTTGAACATGAAGGAAGCTGAAGCGGCACTTGGCTCGGAGAAGATCAAGATCAGCATGTTCCCAAAGACCAAAGGCGACGCAACCGGGATCGTGGAAGTTGGGGGCCAATGCCCAAAGAGCAAGAACGACACGGTTGCGATCCGGCGCGCTCCGGATCCCGTCGCTGCTTGTGTGCCCAAGAGCGTCCTGGAACCCCTCGCCCTGCCGGCAGACCGACTGCTGGACAGCACCGTGGGCGGCGCTCGCAAAGACGAGATCGAGTCCGTTACGCTGCGCGTGGGTGACAAGAAGCTCGAGCTCAACCGCAAAGAAGCCGGCTTTCGCCTAGTCAAGCCGGTCTCCGGCGAGGTGGGTCTCGAGGCCGGTAACGCCTTCGTTTCCAGCCTAGTAGATGCCTCCGGCTCTTTGGTGCCGGACGCGGATCTTGCCTCCCTGGGCCTAGCGCCACCCACGGGCGAGCTCAGCTTCAAGGTGGTTGCCAGTGACTCCGCGGCCACGGAGGAAAAGATAGAGTTGGGGCGGCTCGGCAAAGACGGGACGCTACACGTGCGACGCAAGCAAGACGGCGCAGTTTTGGCTTTGTCCCGAGACGCCGCCCGCGCCTTCGCGCCGAGCGCAGTGTTGCTCCGCAGTCCCAGCGTCTTGAAGTTGAAGCCCGCGGAGATTCAGTCTGTGGCCGTTTCTGGAACGGGCACCAAGCAGAAGTTCTTGCGCCACCCGTCTGGAAGCTTCGAGCTCGTCGAACCCAAGGGCTACTCCCACGACGCCGCCCTCTGCGTCGAACTGGTTGATCTGATCGTCGGATTGAGCGCAGAGAGATGGGTGGCGGACCAGGACGACGGCAGCTTTGGTTTCGACAAGCCAGCGGCACGGCTGAAGATCGAGGTCGCTCACGATGCCGGACCCCGCAGTCATGAAGTCCTGGTTGGTACATTGGTGAGTGGGGGCGCGTACGCCAAACTACTCGGGGAGCCGGGCGTATTCGTGGTCTCGCGCCGCGTGGTGAGAGCGCTCTCCCGTTGGGTCATCGACCGGGGCAACTTCATGCTCAACGCGGCCAACACGTCCCAGATCAGCCTGAAGCACGACGGCAAAGAGATTGTGCTGCTGAGGCGCGGGCGTAGCTTCGTCGCCAAAGACCCGGAGACCGCCAAGTTGACGGACACGGCCATGCGTCGCCTGGTCGAGGCCATGTCCTCTCTGCGGGCGGAGGGCGCAGTGCACCTGGGCGCGGCTAAACCGGGAGAAGGGCTCGGAAAGCCCGTTCTGCACGTGAAAGTCGAGCGGGAAGTCGGCGGCCCACAGGAGTTTCGGATCGGCGCCGCTGATACCTGGCGGGAGACCGCGGTGCACTATGCGCGTGTCAAAGGAGTGAGGGCGACCTTCGCGATCGCGAAGAGCAAGGTCACGGATCTGCTCGCTCCGTTCTGAGCGCGGGCGCTAGTTCGGGAGCTGCTCGGGATCACGCCGTTTCCAGATGACGTCCCAGTTTTCGCGGTAGTTGGCGTTCGCCACCTGGGCTGGGCGGTTGGTTTCCCGCTTTGGCGGACTGACGTCGTGCTCGACCTCAACGTCGCACACATTCGGCGCCTCCTTGCGCGGGCGAAGCGTGACCACCTCCCCTACGATGGGCTTGCCCTGTTCCAAAGAGCGGATTTGCCCGGCCTCCATCCGCCCTTCCCGCAGGCGCAGCACAGTGGCCCCAGCTCCGTCGGGAGTGGGGGGACCGATCACGACCACGTCTTCTTTCGCCGGCGCGGCGTCCCTCAACTCTTCGGTCTTCTTCTCGGGCTTGTCCGGCTTGTCGGTGTTCAAGGCAGCCCCCGACATCTAGCATCTTTTGCCACCGCAGGCCCCCGGCTCCGGGGTCGCCCTTGCCGACGCGACTTGACGGAAGATTCCCAAACGTGAGCTATGCTCAGGCCAAACTGTAGCTGCCCGCGGTCGTCGGCACCCCACTGCCAGCGGAACTGGGCGCGCCCCTCGGCCAGGACGCGCATGCCGGCGGCCTCGACGCCCAGGGTAAACGACGCATACGGAACGTAGACGCCGAAGCCACCGTCGTCGTCAACGTCGTCGACAATGAACATCTGGAAACCACCTCCAAGGGTGCTCATGACATGAGGCGATCGCGCACCGAGGTAAAACCCCATGGGCAGACCGCCTCCCCTGGCGCCCGGCGCGGACCAGAACTCGCCTCCAATCAAGGCGCCGGCGATCGCTCCTGCCCCTTCGAACGCGCTGGCGGAGTAAGCGGCAAGCTCGAGGCGCCCGTACCACCCCGGGTCGACGCCGCGCGTGTACACGCGTCCCAGGCTGCCCCGAACGCCAGCGCCCGCGGCCGCCGTGAACAGCATGTCAGGATCGCGGTTCTCGTCGTCGCCGTCCTCTGCTGGCTCGACTCCATGCGCCAGGGCGGCTTGCTGCTCTTCGTCTTGAGCGGCATCCGTCGCCACCACCAAGTCCTCGGCCGCCGTCGGCGTAGTCATCCCAAGGGCTACGGCCCAACCGCCGGCTGCGGTCAGGAGTCGGCGCGGCTGGCGCCTACAGACCAATGGCGGTCTTGAAGACCCAGCCCTCATTACCCTTGGCGTCGTACTTGACCTTGTACCAGTCCCTCTGACGACCGGTCACGACGACGTTCGTGCCCATCAGTACACGTGCGACAATTGCGCCGTCCTTGGGTGCGTCGCGAATCAGTGCAACCTCCCAGCTCACGGTAGCGCGCCCGCTTGCTTCCTCGGGCTTGGGCTCGGGCTTGTTCGCGTTCTCACCCTTCGGCACGACGTCCAAGAGGAAGAAGACGGTATAGCGAGCTCGGGTGTACTTCACGCCCTCCAAGGAAGCGCCCAACACGTCCTTTTTCGCACACTCCAAGAACGCCTGGGTGGCATCGTCGGCGATAGTGGTGCTCTTGCCCTTCTTGATCTCCAGGACCTTCTTTTTGGGCAGGTCCAGCTCCAAACCAAGTGAGAGGGTCCCTCGCGCCTTGTCCGTGCCAGGGCACAGGGCGAGCATCTTCAGCTTGTCGCTCAATGGCGCCGTGAGGTCGAGCTCGTCACAGTGGATTTGACGCTTGCCCTCACCATCGCGACAGCTGGTCACCTGCGACTTCCCGATCTTCAGCCGCAGTAGCGCCTCGTCGGGCTTGGGCTCCCCCTCCACGGGAACGACCGCTGCCGCCGGTGGGTCCGAGGATTCCCCAGACAGGGCCGGTTCCGCCGAGGCGATCGCCGCCACGCCTTCCACGGGCGCGCTTGGCACCAGTTTCACTCCCGCCAGCCGCGGCCACAGCACGCCCAGCACAAAGCCAACGACCGTGATTATTCCAACACGACCAAGCCGCATCCGGTCTTGACCGGGCGCCGGGACATCCACTTTCAAGCTGGCAGGCTGAGGTGCCATGACGATTTTCGGTTTTTCGCTTAGCACGGCCGCGCCCAGATGGAAAAATGCCAAGCAGATGGAGCCAAAGATGGGCGCCTTGCGCCGGAAATCTGGGCCCGTAGCACTTTTTGGCCCGGTCCTGGGACTTTCCCTGGAAAGTGCCGGGCGGCTGCCGGAGGATGCAACCAAGCCGCAATGAAGGCCTGCCCCCAGTGCAACCTGAAGTACCCCAGTGACAAGACCGCGTGTTTTGTCGACGGGTCCAAGCTCGTGGCGATTCAGGACCCACGAATCGGCACCACTCTGGGCGGGCGCTACGTGGTGGAGGCAGTGCTGGGCGAAGGGGGGATGGCCACGGTCTACCGCGCAACCCATCGCCTGGTCGATCGGTCTTGTGCAGTCAAGATCATGAGCCAGAGCTACGCGGGGAATGAAGTCATCCGCGAGCGCTTCCGACGAGAAGCCAAGGCCGCACAGAAACTCGCGCATCCCAATATCATCGAGATCTTCGATCAGGGGGAAACCACGGACGGCTGCCTCTACCTGGTCATGGAGCTGCTCGAGGGGCAGACCCTGGCAGATCTGCTGGACGAGGGGGCGGTTCCCGTGGAACGTACGCTACCCATCCTGATTCAAGTGGCGCGCGCCCTCGCCCGCGCGCACGATCTGGAGGTCATCCACCGAGATCTCAAACCGGAGAATATCTTTCTCGCCGCAGACGAGGTGGTGGGAGAACGCGCGGTACTGCTCGACTTCGGGATCGCCCGCTCCATGGCGGACCCACGGTTGACAGGCTCGGGAGAAGTCTTCGGTACTCCCCAATACATGGCGCCGGAGCGCATCACGACCATCGATGCGGGCCCCTCCGCGGATCTCTACGCCGTCGGCATCATGCTGTACGAGATGATCACCGGCCGCCTACCCTTCGAGGCCCCGGATGTGGCCTCCTACTTCGTGAAACATCTGAAGGAGCCTGCTCCTTCCATGCGTGCGCTCGACCCGTCAGTACCAAGAGAACTCGACACCCTGGCCCTGGAGCTAATGGCCAAGACTCCTGAGGAGCGACCGGTGGACGCCCATCGTGTGGCCGCCGATCTGACAGCCATCGCCGGAGCCCTCGGCGTGCGAGTCCCCGAGGAACCGCGAGAAGAGGTCGAAAGCTCACGTGGACCCGCCAAGACGCTGCCACCCGTGGCCCTGGATCGATGGGTAAGGCGAACCAAGGTTTTCGAGCAAATGCTGGCTACGGCATTCGATGCTGCACGCCCGCCAGAACTCGTGAACTTGCTTGAGCAGGTGAAAAACCTGGTACGCGAAGTGACGCGGCTGCGCAGCAAGAGCATGGCACAGCAGCGCCACCTGGAAACAGTTGAAGGTCGCGGCAGAGACGGCCGCCAACGTTTCGGACATGCCGTGCACGCCCTGGGCGTAGACGCCAGCCGCGCACGGGACGAAGCCAAGAACGCCCAGAGTGCCGCGGACGGTGTGCAAGGAGATCTGGACCAGCACAAACAGGCCGTGTTGGAGGCTCACAAGGTCATCATGTTGTGGGAAGGGCGCTCTGGATTCGCGGTACCCTACGCCCTGCTTTCGGCGGCCTATCGCACTGTGGCGGACCGCGTCGACGCTTGGCTAGCGGCGTACACAGTGTTCACGGACGCCGAAGCCGAAGCAAACAAGTGCCGCGCTGAGGTGGACGACATTGAGTTTCAGATCAAAGAACTCCGCGCTGCACTGTCTCGGCACGAGGAAGCCATCGAACGCGAAACCACAGAAACTCAGGCAAGCGTCAGCGAGATGGGCGACCAAGCAGACATGCTCGAAGCAGAACTGCTGGAGCTCGCGACGCGGTTCTGTGCCCCCCTCCGCAAGAAGAAGGAGCTGCAGCCGATGTTTCGAGAGCTCGAGGAAGACACCGGGCGGGCGGCCTAGAGCCCGCGTCAGGCGTGTCGCCGGGAAACGCGGTTCGTAACCAACAGCTCCGGAATGCGCCCGCGCCCGCCAGCCTTGCAGTTGATGGGGCGGGTGACCTGCACGATTTCATGGCGAAATGAGCTGTACAGAGCGGATGTTTCCTCGGTCAGGGAGTTGGACAGCACCGCAGGCACGCCCCGGCGTCCGAGAGCTCCAAACACCCGGGCCAGCCGTTCGTGCTCGCCGAGATCGAAGGGGTGACGGTCGTAGGCTGTGAAGCTCGAGGTCTTCGACACGGGCATGTACGGCGGGTCGAAGTAGACAGCGTCTCCGCGCCGAGCCTTGCTGCAACTCTCCTCGAAATCCGAAGTCGTCAGCTGAACTCGCTGCAAGGCGTGCGCCGCGGCGCGCAGACCGGTTTCATCGAGGATCCTCGGCTTGGAGTAGCGTCCAAAAGGCACGTTGAACTGACCACTGCGGTTCACCCGATACAAACCGTTGTAGCCAGTCTTGTTAAGATAGATCATTCGCGCCGCGCGCTGCACCAAGCTGCGAGGCTTCTTGGCGCGCACCGCATAGAAGTGCTCTTCGCTGTGAGCCTTGGCGAGTCGGCCCAGCGCCCGGATCAGCGCGCTCACGTCTGTTTGAATTGCGCGGTACACACAAAGCAAATCCTCGTTCGTGTCGGAAAGCACCGCGTGTTCGAAGCGCCTTTGCGCGGCGAGCGCAAAGAACACAGCGCCTCCGCCGATGAAGGGTTCGTAGTAAGTCTGGATGCGCTGCGGCAGCCGCGCCATGACGCGATCCAACAATTGGGTCTTGCCCCCGGCCCACTTCAAGACAGGGCGTGCGAGCGCGCGCCGGTTCGGATCCCTCTTCGGCGACACGGGTTCAGCGGTCCCGTCTAGATCGTTTGGAGCGTGAGGTTCGGCTGGAGGCATCAGGTCGTGCATGCCTTCGGGGCGTTCGACTTAGCCGTACGGCGGGTTCAGGTAAAGTTCGCAGCTGGGAATCGATCTCCAGGCGGTGCAGCATCTTGGAAAGCCCGAACCTAGAAATTCCCAACAATTCCGCTGCTTTAGTCTGATTGTCTTCGGTTTTTCCCATCGCTTCGACGACCAATTCTCGGGTCAGAGCGTCGAGGCGTGCCTTCAAGTCGAAGTGACTAGCCGAGCCACCTGTCTCCGTGGAGCGGATCTCTTCCGAGAGGTGCGCTAGCTCCACCACATCGTCACAGAAAACCAGCGCTCGTCGGATTTCGTTTTCGAGCTGACGAACATTTCCTGGCCAGCCGAAGGCGCCCAGCGCCTCGGCGGCCTGAGCGGATACGGTGACTTGGCGCTGCTGGCCATGCTTTGCCATGAAGTGGGCGGCAAGGCGTGGAATGTCATCGCGTCGCTCCCGAAGCGGTGGGACACGCAAGCTGACGACATCCAATCGGAACAGCAGATCTTCCCGAAAGTGCCCCGCCTGCACCAGTTCGCGCAGATCGCGATGAGTGGCACCGATGATCCGCACGTTCACTTTGCGAACAAATTCGCTGCCAACTGGACGCACTTCGCCGTCCTCGAAGACCCGAAGCAATTTGGTCTGCATGGGCGGGCTCATCTCTCCGATCTCGTCCAAGAAGAGGGTGCCCCCATCAGCCACTTCGAACAGCCCGGCGCGCCCACGCACCGCGCCAGTGAACGCTCCCTTGACGTGACCGAAAAGTGTCGCTTCCAGTAAGGGCTCTGGAATGGCGCCGCAGTTCTCGCTGACGAAGGGCCGCTCCCGTCGCGGCGACTCGTCGTGAATGCCCCGCGCGACCAGTTCCTTGCCGCTGCCGGACTCGCCGTTGATGAGAACGGGCACGTCTGAACGCGCGACCCGCTTCATCAAGTCGAGCAGCTTTCGGATCGCCACACTCTCGCCCACAATGCTCGGGTGTGAGTTGTCACGGTGACTGGACAGCTCTCGGCTCACGACTTCCAGCTGTGCCTCGCTGCGAGCCAAGCGAGACGCCAGTCGGGCCTCGGCGCGCTGAGCTCGCCGTGCGGTGCGACGTAGCAGCAGTTGATCTCGCGCGTCGGCGATAGCCAGTGCGGCCAGGCTTGCGACGAGCCGAACCCAACCCAACTCGCGGACGCCAAAGGCGCCCCGACGCACCCGATCGTCCAGGTAGACCACCCCAAGAGCCTCACCGCGAGCGATCAGTGGCACCGCAAGCACGCTGCGCAACTTCAGTGCATGCACGCTCTGATGCACCTGCGACAGTTCGCCGGCTGCGTCCACGGCCACGACGGGCTCGCCTTGTTCCAGAGCTCGCTCCGACAGGGAGGTGCTGAGCGCAAGCTGTTCTCCAACCAGATCTCCCCGAGCCAAGTTGCGAGCGGCCCGGGGCACCAGACGCCCGCCTGGAGCCTTGAGCAACAAGAGCCCGCGCTCTACACCCGTCCAGAGTACGAGCGCATCGAGCACCTGATCCAGCAGCGGGCGCAGGCGCTCGCGTCCGGCCAGTGCCCGAACCAGGTTCTCCACCGCAGCGATTTGTTCCGGGGCCAGCTCCGCTTCTGGAGCAGGGGGAACGACCTGCCACCAGGGAGCTGCTTCGACCCGAAGCGCCAATTCCGGTGGCGCGTGTTGCTTCAATATGTCCAGGGCGCGGCGCGCGGCGCGCGCGAAACGGCGAGTGCGCTCACCATCCGAGAGCCGTGCGGCCAAGCGCGCAGCGTTGGCCGCAGCTCGGCCCAGGGCGGCGACCGGTGCGGGGGTAGCCACGAGGGCAGTCAGCTCCGAGAAGATTACGTCCGCGCGCCTTGTCTCGGCACGCGTGCTCTCCACAGCGGCGCGCGCGCCCCACCAATCCAAGCGTGCGTCCAGTGCTCGCTGCAAGGACGCGGCCCGCTCGTCCCAAGTCGCCAGCTCGTCTTCGGGCAGCACTCCCGCGCGCCATCGGCGGCTTGCGATCCGCAGTGCATCGTCGTCGCTCTGTTCGGGCAGCAGTGTATGGGCGCGCTCGGCGTGTTCGACTTCGTCTGGGGTTCCCAGGGTGATGTCGGCCAGGCAGAGGTGCGCGTAGGCGCGGCATAGATCATCACCCGCGTCCCGCGCGCGAGAGAGGGTTTCGTTGGCAGCCTCCGTCGCTTCCGTGGACGCGCCGAGGGTCGAGAGCAGGCTCCCCCGAGCCAAGTGAGCCCGGGCCGCCTCGGAATCGCGCCCCAAGGCCTCGAATAGCAGGGCACCACGCTCCGACGCATACAGCGCCCGGTCCGCGTTTCCTGCGTCCACCGCCGCGGCGGCCAGACCGGTCAGATAGGTTGCCTCTTCCAACACCGCCCCGGCTCGCGACGCTTGACTCACGGACTGAGCAAAGTGGTCGATGGCCAGGTCCGGCCGCCCCTCCGCGTGCGTCACGTACCCCAACACGGCAGAGAGCCGCGCGCGGCTCTCCGCCGTGTGCGCGGTAGCAAGGCCGGCTTGTGCGTGCCACCGCGCTTGCTCGAACTTCCCGGCACGCACCTCCAGCAACGCACGCACCTCCAGCACTTCTTCACTCGAGTCTTGCTCTTTGCCGAGCACGCTTCGCGCCGAATCCACTCGACCTCGGTCCAACTCGATGCGAGCTCGAATCGCCCGACCGCGCATTTGCTCCGTCGGGCTGACGCCGGTGGCGCCTAGAGAATCCAACACCGATAGGGAAGTGTCCCAGTCGCGGGCTCGACGCAGGGTTTCTGCGCGCTCTAGATCGGCAAGGGGAGACTTCAGAGGTGTCAGCACTGCCATGGAGCGGCCGAGCTCCCCACGCAAGCGGAGGGCTCGAGACAACGCCAGCGCCAGCGTATCGGTAGGCTGAGCGGGCAAGGCATCCTCCGCTGCATCGAGTTCCACTTGCCCTGCCGCACCAGCGCCAATGCGAAGCGCCAAGTACGCCGAGTCCTGCAACTTGGACGTGTCGCCCTGGCCGCGATGACGCAGCGCCGCATAGGTGAGCGCTCGCGGCTGAGTGTGAGCCAAGCTAGCCAGCAAGTCCTCGCACAAGCTCTCGTCGGTGGGCGCGTCCGGGGCGGGCCAATCGACCGCCTGCGGCCCCGCTAGCTGAACCAAAAAACGACGCCTGCCCAAAGCATCAAGGGGTTGCAGCAGCGGGCCCGATTCGTCCCGCACTCCTCCAGAAACACGCTGAATTCGCTGCCCTAGCTCGATCGCCTCCTTGAGCCATGCTGCGGGCTTTCCCTCGAACCGGATCGACGACACCTCGTAGCGAGCGGCCTGCCAGACGTCGCGTTTGCGAGTGGAAAGATACGCGCGGGTCACCCATTGCTCCGGAGTTTCCTGCGAGCCGGCCCCCAGCCGCGCACTCGCCTGCCGCACTACCCAGTCCGCAGAGGGACGCGCGGCGGGGGCGACGGAAAGGAGCGCCGCCACGACGTCGCGAATCGCTGACGGCAACTTCGCCACGTGAGATGCAGCTATGCGAGACCCCTGCAACTCCGGGTTCACGACTTCCGCGAGGGTCATGCCCAACGCGTATAGATCCCGGGCGCGCCCGTCTCCGGTTCCCGAAGTGGTTTCGGGGGGCAAGTACCGTGGCGTTCCACCGGTGGGCGTCACGACGGAAAGTGGCCCAGCGAGCCCGAGATCAATCAGGGTTGCCTGTTCTTTCTTGGCATCGAAGAGGACATTGTCAGGCTTGACGTCCCCGTGGCTGACGCCCAGGGCGTGTAGGTCGTCGAGGGCGCTGGCGATGTCGCGTGCGACGATCAACGCAGTTCGCAAGCGTTGCTTGGCTGTCGCCCGCCCGGCGCGAGTCGATTGTTCGCCATCACACCATTCGAGGGCAATGAACGCGCGACCCGCCGTCAACCCGGATCGATCTGTAGGGATGCGTCCGACATCTAGCAAGCGAGGCAACGCCGAACAGCGCGAGAGCAAGAGCCGCCGCGCTTCCGCAATTAGGCGCCTATCGTGCTCTGCACCCTTGGCAACCTTCAGCGCCACGTTGACGCCGCCGTGGCGGATCCGGAACACCATCGAGGTCGCGCCCTCAGCCGCTGGCCCCCGCTTGGGGTGCAGGGCGGAGGGATCTGTCAACAAAGGTGACAGCTGGGAACGCGCCTCCATTCAATGATTTACCGGCAAGAGGCAGCAACTGTCAACTCGAATGGCACCCGCATAAGCACCACCAGTTCGGCTCGGACTTGGCGGCGGTCGTCACAAACCGGCCCCGGATGGCACAATTGTCGGCATGCGAAAGGTCGCCGAAGCACTGCTCGAAGCGCTGTCCCGAGGCCGGCGCGCCGCGCTGGCAACGGTGGTGCGGATCAGCGGCTCGACCCCTCAGACCCCCGGGGCGCGGCTGTTGCTCAACGCTGACGGCGAAGGGATCGGCACCGTGGGCGGCGGGGCCGTGGAGAAGGCGGTCTTGGAGCGGTTGGAAACCTGCTTGCGAGATGGACGGCCGGGCCTTCACCGCTTTGACTTGGCACGGGATCTCGGGATGTGCTGCGGCGGAACCATGGAGGTATTTGTCGAACCCGTGGAAGCCACCCAGCGTCTACTGGTGTTCGGCGCCGGCCACGTCGCCCAGCCCACGGCTGCCCTGGCAAGCACACTGGGCTTTGCGGTGACGGTGATAGACGACCGCGAAGAACTGAATACCGAAAAGCGATTCCCGGGCTGCGCACATGTGCTCGCAGAGCCAAAGGAAGCCGCCAAGGCCCTGGCACCGAACGATTCGGACTGGCTCTTGATCATCACTCACGACCACCGGCTCGATGAGGAAGCGCTAGACACCTACGCCAGGCTGCCTCACCGCTACATTGGGATGATCGGAAGCCGGCGTAAGGTGTTCCGAACCCTGCAACGCATCGCCCAACGTACAACCGTTCCGAATCTCGAGCGCGTTTACGCACCCGTCGGTTTGGATCTAGGAGCCGTCAGCCCAGAGGAGATTGCCGTCAGCATCCTCGCGGAGCTCATTGCCCTGCGCCACGGACAGCCCGCGGCCCACATGCGCGCCGTGGATGCACCGGAGCTTTCGCGGGTTTTGAAGGGCGCGCTCAGCCCCGAAGCCGCCGCAGCCGCTTTGCAGACCCCCGGCGAAGGAAGCTAACTAAAGCCTGAACTCCCCAAGAGAGGCATCCCCCGAGTTCGCCAGGCACGTCAGCTTTTGGCGCTCTGGGCCCAAGCCGTGACAGCTTCGGTCAGCAGGGATACCTTGTGAGGCGTGAAAAAACCCTTCGGCGAGAGGGATGGGCCCACGGAGCCCTTCGATTCCGACGCCGACGTGGACGACGGGCCCACGGTACGCGTGTTTGTGCCCGACGATGGCCCAGCGCAGATCATGGGCATCGCAGACTTCGCGGGCGAACCGAGCGCGGACGCAAAGACCCTGGAGCAGCGCGCACCCAGCTTCAGCGAGATCACGAACTCGGATTTCTACACGACACGAACCAGCGAGACCGAACAGGAATCCCTGGATGACGCGCGGACCCTCGAACGTCGACCGGCGCCCAACCCTCGCCCTCTGCCTCGCAGGCGCGGATTGCCAAGGCCTAGCCCCGGTTTCGACGCCGCCAAGACGCTGGAGCGCCGTCCGGCAACCAACGAGCCGGATCTCCTGGATGACGCACAGACCCTAGAGCGTCGCGGCAGCCTTCCTAGCTTTGCAGACCAAGCGCCACCAGACCTCGTGCCGGTAGACTCCGCGGAAGCCTGGACACTGCCTCGCCCTCCCAGCCCACCACTACCGACTCAACCCATTCCGCTAGTTCCGCCCATGAGCCGGCCCTTCAACCTGGTACCCAAGCAAGACAGCATGCGCCTCAGCCGCTCCAGCGAGGCTGACGCGGATATCGAGATCTCTGCCGCATTGTCGCCGATCGAAACCGAAGCCTCCGCGCCTCCCCGAGCGAGCACCTTGGTATCGCCGCAACCGGTGCCAATGCCGCCGGTGCCTGGGTCCTTCCCCGAGGCGCCCAAGCAATCCGCTCCGCCCGCCTGGCCGCAGCCAAGTCACCCGCCAGCACCTGAAGTCGAAGTCGGTCGCCCGGAGATGCACTCTTTCGTGCCAAAAGGCAGCATCGCGCCCCCGGGAGCGCCGCGACCCGCGCACCCATCCCTGTCACCCTCCCCGCTGGACGTCACCAAAGACCGCACCCTTCTCGCGGCCGCGGTTGGCGTCTTCGGCGCTCTGACCTTCGGCGGACTGATCGCTGCCCTGCTCTTTCTGCTCCTGCGGGACACAGACGCACCGCCCGGGCCCCCACCTCAGGTGAAGCGCCCGAAGGCTGCGGCTGCCGCCACAACCAACGAGATGGCGGCAACGGCCCCTCGATGCCGCCTGGTACTGCCACCGCGACTGCTGTCGGCGCAGGCGCTGCCTCAAGTCCGCCCCCAAGTGGCGACCGCGCCGGGGATGGGTCTGGTCGCGGTTGGAGTCGCCGCAGACCGGAACGAAGCGCGTGGTCTGATCGTCAACACGCAGGACCTCTCCACGGAGGTCCGGCTCGCCGACACTCTGGCGGGCCCCGTACTTCGGGTCACACCCTTGCCAGGGCGCTCTCCTGCGACTTTCGTAGTCAACTCACAGGATCCTCGCATCCGAATGTTGCGAACCGCTCCCGCGAACCCTCCCTACAAACTCGGCTATACGCGCGCCGGAATTGTCCGAGTCGATCCGGGGCGGGAGCCCAGCCTGGTTTGGACAGGCAACTATTCGGACATGGGCGAACCCGAGTTCGTCACAGTTCCCCGGATTGGTACCGCAGTGGCTTTTCGCCGAGGGAGCAGCTCGAAGGATGCCGTCTTCGGCTGGTTGGGTCCGAACGGCTCTCGTGCAACGGCTCTCGTGCGCGTAGACCTTGGACCCCGCGAAGCCGAACGCCCGGTGCTGGCTAGCAACGACGACTCCATCGCCTTGGCCGTTGCGGGAGGCCTGCGCGGCGAACCGAAACACATCTATGTGGCAAGAGCGGACCACGGAAAGCTCCCGGCCAAGCTACGACGCGTCGATGAGACCCCAAGCACCGAGGCCGAGCGACACCCGAGCTTGATCGCGTTCGATCGGGGATACGTCTTGAGCTGGGTGGCCGGTGCCCCCGGCGCTCAGCGGCTGCGCGGACGCACCCTAGCCCGTGATCTGTCGCCCCAGGGACCGGTACTGGAGCTTTCGTCGGTGGGTGTCGCGGATGCACCGGGTGCGTTGATCGCGCGCCAGAACCGAGTCTTGGCGGCGCACTTTCGGGTCGGTGCCGGAAGGGTCGAACTCTGGGGCAGCGCACTCTCCTGTCGCTGAGAGCGCCCCGGTTCCCGCGCAAAGCCTGGTACAGTGCGAGCTCATGACTCTCGAGCTGACCGTGAACAGCAGTCGCATCGACGTGAGCGAGGCGGACCTTCATCAACCGCTGCTTCACTTCCTTCGCGAGCGCGGCCTAACCGGCACGAAGGAGGGTTGCGCGGAAGGCGAGTGCGGCGCGTGTGCCGTCGTGCTGGTGCGCAGTGATGCTGCCGGCGCCGCACGATACGAGCCGGTGAACAGTTGCCTGCTCCTGCTTGGTTCTGCCCTGGGGCAGGAGGTCATCACCGTCGAGGGCGTGAAGCACGGCGATGCTCTACACCCAGTCCAGCAATCCATGGTGGAGCTCGGCGGCTCTCAATGCGGCTACTGCACCCCAGGCTTCATCATGAGCCTGTTTGCGGAGTACTATCGTAAAGATCGCGACAACTACGATTCCGAGGCCATCAGCGGAAACCTATGCCGCTGCACCGGGTACCGCCCAATTCGGGACGCCGCACGAGGCCTGAGCGAACCCAAAGCGGGGGATCCTCACCGGCGACGCCTGGAACTCGCGCCGCCTGAGCCTGCCCCGGTGTCCGCCGCGTCTGGCCACGCCTTCTTTCGCCCGACAAGACTCGCCGACGCTCTCGATCTGCTGAAACAGCATTCCGACGCAAGCATCTTGAGCGGTGGCACCGACGTGGTTGTTGATATCAACCAGCGTGCCATCACCCACACCAAGCTGATTTCCTTGGAAAACGTGTCCGAGCTTCAAGTGTGGAGCTTCGGCCAGGACGAGTTGTGCATCGGCGCGGGGTTGCCGCTATCCGAGATCGAACGACGAGTTGTCGGCAAGCTGGCGATGTTGGAGCAGCTCTTTCCATTGTTTTCGTCGCGGTTGATTCGAAACCGCGCCACTTTGGGTGGCAACCTCGGTACGGCGTCACCCATCGGCGACAGTCCGCCAGCCTTGCTTGCGCTCGATGCAGAGCTCGGCTTGGTGAGCGCGAGCGGCGAACGACGGGTGCCCCTGGCCGACTTCTTCAAGGGCTATCGGAAGACCGCGCTGGCACCGGGCGAGCTCATCGCCACAGTCCACATCCCGTTGCCCGCGCCGCAGCTCCAACGCTTCTACAAGGTCAGCAAACGGGTGCTGGACGACATCTCGACGGTGGCCGCGGGTTTCAGCTTGCGTCTCGATTCACGAGGCAGGATCACAGCCGCCCGCCTGGCCTACGGTGGCGTGGCCGCGACGCCGGTGCGCGCCCTCGAGGCGGAGAACGCCCTACTGGGAAAAAAGTGGGACAGCGCCGCCCTCAGCGCTGCGACGCTTTTGCTCAGCAAGGCGTTCTCGCCCATGTCCGATCACCGTGGCAGCGCCGAATACCGCAGCGCAATGATCACGCGCTTGTTCGCCAAGTTCTTCCATGAAACCGGCCAGCCTTCGGAGGCTGCAACCGTCAGCCCCTAGCCCTACCCTTCGACCATGAACAGGTCCTGAGCGGCTTTGACCGCGGCCGCAGGACCGACGAAGACGACATGGTCGCCCGCCTGCACTTGCGTGTGGCCCCGGGGGACGACGAACTCCTTCCCGCGAATCACCGCAGCGACGACGCACTCCGCCGGAATGTCGATTTCGCTGATCGCCTTTCCCGCCACCTTCGCTGCCTTGGGCAAGATCACGCCAACCAAGTTCGCAATGCCCGTGCCGATTTCGAACAGCTCTGCGACTCCCGGCCGGTCCAAATAGTTTTCGACCAGGGCAGCGGTGGCCCAAGGGGCACTGATCGCGACGATGTCGTTTTCCTCGAGCAGGGTGCCGTAGTCCGGCTCCCGCACGATCGCGATCACCTGTTTGAGACCGAGCCGTTTGGCTTGCAGGGCGGCGATCACGTTGTTCCCGTCGTCATCGGATGCGGCGATGGTGACGTCGACATTTTCGAGGCCCACCTGCTCGAGGATCTCCTTTCTGGTGCCGTCACCGTGGAAAATCGGTACGCCGTAACGGTGCTCCAGCTCCTTGCAGACGCTTTCGCTCTTCTCAATGAAGGTGATCTGGTGCTCGTGGGAGCGGAACATGAGCCGATGTTCGTCACTGGCGAGCAGCCGGTCCGCGATGTTCGAGCCTTGCCTGCCGCCACCAATAATGAGTACCCGCATACGCGCCTTCCTTCTTTGCAGAAGCAACCACAAAAGCCGTGAGACGTTCTTGCCCGCTTTGCGCACCTCAGCGCGGTTGGCGGGTCGAATCAAGTAGATCGCTGCGCCGATGATGGTAAGTGCGCCACCCAGAGCAAAGGACCGGAGCTCGAGTGCTGGAACAAAAGCCCAGCAAGAAACGATGCCGATGATCGCCAGCCATGGAAACCAACCCACGCTGAACGGCCGCCGCAGCGCAGGCATGCGGCGGCGCAACGCGATCACCGAGTAGTTGACGATGCCCTGTCCGGTCAGGTAGCCGAACGCGCTAATCGATGCGACCAGACGGATGATCCCGGAGCTGCTGAAGATCACGACGACCAACGCACACAGCCCGAGTGCAATGTGAGGCGTCTGGTACTTCTTGTGCAACGTCGACAGCGGCCGTGGGAGGTGCCCGTCGCGCGACAAGGCATAGAGAATGCGGGCGCTAGCGCCGAGGGTGACACTGAAGGCAGACAGGCTCGCCATCACTGTGGCAACGATTCCGGCCGCGCGCCCCCAGCCCCCAAAAAGCGTATCCGCGGCAAAGATGAACGGCACTTCGCTGGCACCGAGATCCGTGTAGTGCACAGCGCCCATCATCACGAACACCACGGTCAGGTAGATTGCCATCCCGACGAAGAGCGTGATCATGATCGCCCGGGGAATAGTCTTGCCCGGCTCGACGATCTCCTCGGCGGCGACCGTGATCAGATCGAAGCCAACGTAGGACACGTAGATCAGAGCGATGCTTGGAAGGAACGGGCCGAAACCCATCGGCGCCAGCGGCTCGAGATTCGCCGCCTCCACCTTGAAGGCTCCGAGTGCGGCGAAAGCCATGAGCACGCCGAGTTCGACGAAGTTCATCACCGCAATCACCTTCAGAGACTGTTGCATCCCGCGGACATTCAACACGGTGAATAGGGCGGTGACCGAGATAGCGACCATCGGCACGGTTGCGCCGGGCCAGAAGTACTGCTGAACAGTCAGTGCGAAGATCAGCGCGTACATCGAACACGCCAGAACGTTGCCAATCCAGAAGAACCAGCCGGTGAGAAAGGCGACGGTCTTCGGCAGCGTCCGGCTCACGAACGAATAACCCCCGCCAGCAACCGGGATTGCAGCCCCGAGCTCACTGTAGTTCAGGGCGGTCGGAATGACGGCCAAGCCCAGCACCAGGTAAGAAACCACGCCAAGGGGACCAACCAGTTTGGCGAGCTCACCGGGCAGAGCGAAGATGCCCGGGCCCATCATCGCGCCGATGCCGATCATCACGGCCATGAACAGGCCGACGTTTCGCTTGAAGCCGACAGGCTCGCTCATGAGATTGACCGGCGCCTACTCGAGGGCGCACGTGACCAGTTCTTATCACTGAAGAGGCGCCCCAAAAACCCCGGGCAAGCCCCATTGTGATGGGCACGGGCGATTGCGACAGCGAGGCACCTCTAGAGCCAGCGATTCGGACGATGCCGAGGCGATCAGCTCGGGCTCACGGGTGCGCGGTGAGCAGCTCCAGGAGGCCCGGCAAGTTGTCCGCATGGACCCAGTGGCCTGCATCCGGGAGTTCGTGCAAGGCGACTTGGTCCTTGGACAGCTCCTCCGCGCGCGCAAGAGACTCGGGCGTCCAGCGCTCACCATTCTCGGCGCGGAGCAGATGAGTGAAAGGGGTACCCTTTCGTTTCTGCAGCAGATTGACGGCATCAATCCGAAAGTAGTCGTCGGTCAAGAGCTCAATCTGGTCGAGGTCGAAGACCCACCGGTAGCCGTCTCGAGTACGTTGCAAATTGGTCGTCATCCAGTCGGCGATGCGTCTCGACAGCCCGGCCGTGGTCAACTGATCGGCAACGTCCTTGCGCTCGGGCGTCGGGACGCGCACGGACCGAAGCGCGGCAATCACCGAGGCCACGTCACTGCGATTGCGCCAATCGGGGTCGGCATCCAAACTCGTATCGAGGGTCCAGACTCTCTCGATTCCGGGCAAGTGCTCCGAGAGTAGCAACGATACCTTGCCCCCAAAAGAGTGGCCGATGACCGTGTCGACACGAACTTCGAGTTCCCTCGCCGTGCTGGCGACGGCCGCCGCGCAGCCGCGGACCGTGGTGATGTCATCGCTCAGGCCCAACTCGGGCGAGCCCCCGTGACCAGGCAGGTCGACGAGCAATGCGTGACTGCCCGACATCCGCTGGGTCAACGCCCGGGCCAAGCTGCGTAGGTTGCGTCCCGAGGCGAGCAAGCCGTGCACCAGCAAGATACCCCTGGGGGCGTGGGGGTCGCCGATGAGCGCATGCGCGAGAGTCACCGCGTGGTCCTAGTGACGCCGGACCGCCGTTGCAACTACGCATCGTGCCCCAAGGGCGGGAAGAAGTCGTGGCCTCTGGATGTTCAGGGCTGTCGGGGACCTCGCATCCAAGACGGCCAGAAGGGCTCTTGGCTGCGACCCGCGGCTCCCCCTTGACGAAGGTCAGTGCAAAGCGGGAAATTGCTGCCAAGCTTTCTCAGAATGCAACCTTCAACGATCTTGATGTCTGCCCTGTGCCTCGCCTTTGCGAGCGCGTGCAACTCGCCTGGCTATAGCGTGCCGGGCGGTAGCAAGTCGGCCAATGAAGCAGGCGAGGGCAAGCCAGCAAAGAAGGCGTCGGGCGGAAAAGCAAGCGGCAAAGAGAAGAAGGGCGAAAGCGACACGGCCGCCCCACCTCCGGATCTACCCGACTACGCGCCCATCGACCCGAAGTAGCGTTAGCAGGTGGGGCAGCCGCTGCAAGGCTTGGCACTGCAATTGGGACCTGGCGGTCCGTCGTATCCATTGCAGGTGAGGCCGCAGTAGCCCGTCCCGCATTTGAAGCCCTTCGCCTGGCCACAGGCGTTGTCGTGAGCGTCGCAGGTCAGTTGGCAAGGCCCGGAGCCGCAAGTGATCGTTCGGTCTTTGCACGCGTGATCTTCCTTGCACAGGACGTTACAGAACAGCGACGAACCACAATCGATACTGCCGCCTTCGCATGCGCCGTTACCGTCGCAGCGAATGTTGCAGATCAGGCCCGGTGGGCAAACGATCTTGTCGTCCTTGCATTTGTCCTTGCCGATGCAATCGATGACGCATACGCCGTTCGTGCAGCTGGTACATTGTGGCGGTTTGCTGGATGGGCAGGCCGGTGCCGGTGGGGGATTCGGCGAACAGATGACACCGCCGGCACCTGCGGCTCCGCCCGTCGTCGGGGCACCGCCGATTGCGGGGGTACCGCCGGTTGCGGGCGTGCCTCCCGTGGAGGGAGTTCCCCCCGTCCCTGGTGCGCCGGAAAGGCCGGCTGTGCCTCCGAAACTGCCAGCAGCTCCGGCGACGCCGCCTGCCGCTGCGTTGCCCCCGCTCCCGACGAATCCACCGGTTCCGACTACGCCGCCAGTACCCGCGGATGCGCCATTGCCTGCGTCCTTGGCGCCCCCCTCGCCCGCTCCGGACTGTTCGAGACTGCACGCTGCCAAGTTGGTGGCGAGCGCGATGAAAATGATGGCGGTGGACGTTGGCCTAGTTGCGCTCATGCGCGAAGCTACTCCTCAACATTAGGGTACCGTAGAACCCGGATGCTCGCCTCAGCGTTGGCGTCGACACACCTTTGACTACACTAGTTTGTTGCGTGAAGACCTTACTTCACGCTCAACGGGTCAACCCGAGTTGCCTCGCCCTGCGTCACCAGAAAGCGATGACCTGCGGGTAGCTTCACGGTTTGGGTCGCGAGCTCCGCGTTGGGCCAACGCACCGTGACTTCCGCTTCGCAGGCTGCGCCCAGTCCAAAATGCAGGACCATGTCGTTCTGTGCACCGAAATGCCCGAAGCCGCCGCCGACCTCTTGGGTTTGAGTGACGTCGCCGGCCTTGACAGTCACGCGCGCGCCAACCGCCGACCGGTTGGAGCCCGCGCCGCCGACCAGGCGGAGTTGAAAGAAGTTGCTCTGCTCACCCATGACGTTCTCGAAGAAACGTACGTTGGCGGTAGCGTAGCAGTTGTTCGGCGCCGTCACGTCACACCGGGCGCGGGAGTGGCCAACGACTAGATCGAGGTCGCCGTCGCGATCGAAGTCCGCGAATACGACGCCGTGGCTGCGGTTGTGGTCTATGCCTTCCGCCACGGGCACTTCCACGAAGTTGAGCTTGGAGCTCTGGTGGTAGAGCAGCCCGTGATTCCCGGGGTAGTCCGAAGCACCTACGTAGACGTCCGGCCAGCCGTCGTTGTCGAAGTCGAAGACCGCGTTGGTCATATGGCCTTCGTCCCAACTGACGCTGCTTTGCTTGATCTCCAGGCCCAGGGTGGCATCGCCGGGTCGCTCGAAGCGCAGATCTGCCTCGCCGGTGTTGACCAAGAGTTCGCCCCCGTCGGAGCCAGCGCCCGCCCACCAATGGCGGATTTCGCCAGTCAGCAGGTCCATGTCGCCATCATTGTCGATGTCGGCGCAGAAGGTGCTGGCGCTGTTGCCTCCCAAGCGAAACGGCTCGCGACCCGTGCTGTGATTCCAATTGGGTTGTGAGCACGTGATCTGTGGAGCGGCAACCCCCGCGCAATCTTCGGCGGTGGGGTTGGCCTGGCAGTAGCAGCGGGCGAACTGATTGTCCTTCCAGTCTTGGTTTTCGTCGAAGGCGTAGCCCGATGCCACCGAGTGATTGACGAAGCCAGTTCCGTTGCCGACCCAGAGGTGGTTCGGCGCACGGCCGTAGGAAGCCGCCAACAATTCGGGATTGCCATCGCCGTTCAAGTCACAGGCGAGACTCGACCAGGCGTTGGAATGGGAACGCGCCTCGTTCAGGTCGGGAATTGAACCGCCGAAGGGCGTGGTGGTCAGCCCCACCTGGTCCGTCACGAGGCTGAATCCACCTTGCCCATCGCCACGGTAGAGACGGTCTTGCTGCGGAGAGGAACCGATGCCACCGAACCCGTAGCTGTTTTGCGGAATCCACAAGTCGAGTAGCCCGTCGCGATCGTAGTCTACGAAGGTGACTCCGGCGGGGTTTGCGGTTTGTCCCGCCGAGCGGGCTTGGCTCGCATCTGGACCGAAGCTGAACTTTCCGCTGCCGTCGTTGAGCATCAGCTCGCTGGATTCGCCCAGGGACTTGGCCGGGTCCGAGGTGTTCAGACCCGTGAACGCATCTAGGTCACCGTCGTTGTCCACGTCGGCAAATGCCATGACTTGACCCGGCCGCCCCTTGGTGCCGCTGGTGTCAGTGCGCATTGCGAGCAAACCGGAGCTTTGGGTTTCGTCCGTGAATCCTTTGCTGCCGGTGTTGCGCATGACAAAGCTGCTGCGCTTGCCGCCTACGGCGAAGTCGTCGGAAGCAACTGCACCGCTACGAGCAATGAGATCTGGGAAGCCGTCTCCATCGATGTCGGCAACGTAGATGCGCTGCCCCAAGACCCCGGTGAGGCCCCACTCGTCGGTGCGGTCCGCGAACGCCGAGGTGCCCGCTGCCCAGCGTGTTCCGGCATTGCAGACCGGCTCGGGACAATCCTCACACCCGCTTCCAGCGCCGCCCGTTCCACCCGCATCGCCACCGGCTCCGCCTGCATCGCCACCGGCCATGCCTGCGCTACCGCCGTTGCCACCACCGGAGCCAGCCGAGCCGCACGCGCTGGCGAAGAAAAGCGCACCCATCACGCTGCCGCAGAACGTCAATCCGCCCATTCCCCGCAGTTTCATGCCGCGCGGCCTACAGCGTTTCGAAGGGGTGTGCAAGCTCGAGGCCATTGATGCCGGGGCCCGATCCGAGAAATCCCGGAGGTTTTGTTATCGGGCAGCGCCCGATTCGGGCCACTCGCGCCTTTCCTCCGCTGCGACGGTGGTAACCTCTGACCCGTGAAAACGCTGGGTAGTGCCATTTCTCACGAGAGCGCCGAAGGCCATGTGACTGGTGGCGCGCTGTACACCGACGATCTCGCCACTCGTTACCCCGACTTGCTGCATTGCTGGCCCGTCTGCGTCGAAAAGGCCCATGCACGGCTGCGCGGGCTCGAACTGCGCGCTGCCCTCGCCCTGGAAGGTGTGGTGGAGGTGCTGACCTCGGCGGACGTCAGCGGGAAGAACGAGTTGGGGCCCTCTCGACCCGATGAGCCCCTGTTCCCAAACGAAGTCATGTTCCATGGTCACCCGGTCGCCTGGGTAGTTGCCGAGACCGAACCGATCGCCCGACGTGCCGCTGGCCTGGTGAAAGTGGACGTCGACGAACTGCCAGCCATTCTGAGCATCGAGCAGGGCCTGAGCGAAGAAAGCTACTTGACCGACTTGCTGCGTATCAAGCGTGGCGACCCGGATTCGGCCATATCCGCAGCGCCCCACCAGCTGCAGGGCGAGCTGTTCATCGGGGGGCAAGAGCACGTGTATCTGGAGGGGCAAGCTGCGCTGGCTCTAGTCGATGAGTCCGGGCACTTGCTGGTGCATTCGTCCACCCAACACCCGTCGGAGACTCAGGAGATCGTGGCGCGGGTCGTCGGCCTGCCGAAGAACGAAGTCACCGTGCAGATGCTACGCATGGGCGGTGCGTTTGGCGGCAAGGAGGTGCAAGCCAACACCTGGGCCGCGGTCGCGGCCCTGGCTGCGAAAAAGACCGGACGGCCCGTGCGGCTCCGCCTCGATCGTCAGCGGGATATGACCCTCACGGGCAAGCGCCACCCTTTTCTAGGTCGCTACCAGGTTGGCTTTGACGATGAGGGTCGAGTCATCGGCGCCAAGTTCGAGCTCTATGCGGACGGCGGCTGGTGCCTAGATTTGACGGAACCCATTGTCTATCGGGCGATGTTCCACGTCGACAACGCATACCACTTGGACGCTGTGGAAGTGCTGGGGCGCGGCATCAAGACGAATCACACGAGCCACACGGCATTCCGCGGCTTCGGTGGGCCCCAAGGCATGGTCGTGATCGAGGAAGTCATGGACCGGATTGCACGACAACTGGAACTGGCGCCCGAAGAAGTGCGGCAGCGTAACCTCTACAAGGAAGGCGACCAGACTCACTATGGCGAGACGGTTCGGGACGCCGAGCGCCTGGACCGGACTTGGACGAGCCTGGCAACCTCGGCACGGCTCGCCGAGCGAAGAAAACAGATCACTGAGTTCAATGCCGCTCATTCGGAGACGAAACGCGGCATAGCCATCACGCCGGTGAAGTTTGGAATTTCATTCACGGCAACGTTCTACAACCAAGCCGGGGCCCTCGTTCTGGTCTACAAAGACGGCAGCGTGCAGGTCAATCACGGCGGCACCGAGATGGGCCAAGGCCTGCATACAAAGATGATGCAGATAGCTGCGCATGCCCTGGGAGTCCCCAGGTCCAGCGTGCGCCTCATGCCAACCCGCACGGACAAGATACCCAATACGTCGGCGACGGCTGCATCGAGTGGCTCGGACCTCAATGGCGCGGCGGTCAAACAGGCGTGCGAGACGATCCGCGACACGCTAGCGGGTATCGCGGCGACGGAACTAGGCTGCGACCCCGCTGACGTCGCCTTCGAGGATGGTCGGGTGTTTCGACGCGGCACCGGCGAGGGGAATCTGTCCTTCGCGGACGTCTGCAAACGCGCCTATTTCGCTCGGGTTCCGCTATTCGCATCCGGCTACTACCGCACTCCAGACGTGCACTTCGACAAGGCCAGCGGCCGCGGCAAGCCCTTTCATTACTATGCTTACGGTGCAGCGGTGAGCGAGGTAGTCGTTGATGGCTTCACGGGCGCCTACTCCCTCGAGCGAGTGGACATCTTGCACGACGTGGGCAACTCCCTTTCCCCGCTTGTAGACCGCGGACAGATTGAAGGCGGCTTCATTCAGGGCGTCGGTTGGCTCACACTCGAGGAATTGGTTTGGGACGACGACGGGCGCTTCGCCACACGAGGGCTCTCTACCTACAAGCTTCCTGGCCTAGGCGAGTGCCCGGAAGAGTTTCACGTGCAGCTTCTGGAGCGCGCGGAAGAGCCGAGCGTCGTCTACGGCAGCAAAGCCGTGGGAGAGCCACCCTTCATGCTAGCGATCAGTGTGCGGGAGGCATTGCGCGACGCGGTCGCGGCCTTTGGTCACGGAGGCCGGGTGAAGCTGGCGTCACCAGCGACGCCGGAGGCCGTGTTTTTTGCAATAGAAGCAATGCGCGGCTCTAACGAGACGCGCGAGCGAGCCGCGGAGTAGGCGGCAGGTACGCCAGCAGCGGCTCTCGCGACTCACTCCCGCTTGCGTCGCATCCAGAACCAGACCCCGGCGCCCAGCGCCAGCACAAGCCCGATGGCAGCCAGGAGCTGCACCGAGGATTCTCGCCCACGCTGGGTCTGCAGTTGCTCTTCGAGTTTCTTGCGCTCAGCGTCCAGCTCTTGGGTAACCTGCTCGAGCTCCTTGCGCTTGTCATCCACCCGAGAGATCTGTTCTTTCACGCTCCCAGCGTCGATAGCGATGCGTCCGCTATCCGCGGACGCCGCCTGAGCGGAGGCGGCACCACCGGCGAACCCCTCAGGAGGAAATATTGGGCCGCCGTCGTCGCCTCTCTGAAGCGGTTTGCGGGCCAACGAAAGGGTGCTGATCAAAGCGACGCAAACGAGAGCTCCGAGCCCTCCAAACAGCCAGTACCGATTCAGGAGGCGTCGTAGACCCACGCCAGGGTGTCCAAGAAGCATGCTCTTTCCTCATCCATCAGTGGTTCGCCGTGGCCGCCAAGCAGTTGGCTGAAGTGGTCGCGCGACCCCCTCGCGCACAGTTCCGTGCGTCATCGCTCTTGGAGTGCCGGCCATAGCCCGGAGCATCGCAGAGCTCGGGGCGAAGGAACAGTCACCGATTCGACCTGAAAAACTTCACGGTTTCGTGCACTTGGCCGCCTTACAGTCGTCGGTCAGGCAGTCGCTGTCCTCATTGCAGGACGCGTTGAGCCCAAGTTGGGGAACGCAGCCACAAGCGTCGCAGCGCCCGGTGAAACAGTCGCCATCGCTGACACATTCCGCGCACTTGTTGTAGGTGTTGCAGTCAAAGGGGTCATCGCCTACCTCAGGCCCGCACAGGTCGCTCGCGCAATCACTCTTCTCGTTGCAGCTGGCGCCAGTACCCAGGAGGGGCTCGCACTTGCAGCTATCGCAGCGTCCTGGGTTGCACTCTCCATCGTCACGACACTCAGCGCATTTGTTGTAGGTGTTGCAGTCCAGGTGGTCATTTCCGACTCCGGGGCCACATTCGCCGCTCTGACAATCGTCGTCTTCGTCGCAGCTTCCCCCTGTTGCAAGCAGAGGTTCGCACCTGCACTTGTCGCAGCGGCCTGTCGCGCAGTCCGCGTTGTTTCGGCACTCGGCGCACTTGCTGTAGATGTTGCAGTTCAGTCCGTTGACGGGCACTCCCGGGCCACACCAGCCGGTGCAGCACGCGCCGTCCTTGGTACAGGTGGCGCCAACGGCGGTGCAACTGGCACCGCCGGTACCCCCAGCACCTGCTGCCGCGCCGGTCCCCGCGCCACCTCCGGCGTCCACGGAACCGCCAGTGCCTGCCAGACCTGCCGATCCACCCGCTCCCGCCGCGCCCGCCACGCCGCCGGTGGCAACCTCCGCACCGGAGTCTAGGAAGGCTCCACCTGTACCACCCGTCGTGACGCTCACATCGGCAAGACCGCCCACGCTTGCGTCGAGGGTCCCGGGCGCAGCACCACCCTCCGTATCAAGGCCACAGCGAGGTAGCGACAGAACGACCAGGAGCGTCAGCGCGACCTTCCACACCGAGCCGAACCGTCGTGCTGCCGCCGCGCCCATCAAGCGATGCAGTGTAGCCGACGCCCGCATCCGGCACAGCAGCCGAGCCCGATTGTGCTCGGACGCGAAAACTTCAGCCTCGCGGGCTCAAGGACTGGCGCCGCCGCGAATCCAAGCCTGGATCTCCCGCAAACTCTTCATGTCGACGGCACTGCCTCGAGGCATTGGATCGCCCCGAACAAACCACTCACGTAGGCGTTTGGACTCATCGTCCCGGTACAGGCATTCACCGTTGGCCAGCGGAAGGTCCACGTAACGCGTGTTGCATGAATCCCCGCCGAAGTTTTCCGGCTTGCGCAACAGCTTGTAGAGCAAGTAGCTGTTGCTGGGACGGTTGGGATCGATCACCGGCACGCCGACACCGAAGCGGGGGGGACTCTCGAGCACAACCCCTGCCTTGCCAGAGAGATCCGTTTGGTGTGCGACCCGAGCGATCGCCGTCTCGCGCAGCCCCTGCGGCGATGCGAGATCCAAGCCCATCCGGGGCACGTCTTGTTCGGCCGAAGCTACGGAGTTGTGGCACGCCACCGAAGTACAGCTAGCCAGGAGGCTGCCCAGCTTTGGAGTAGGCTCCCGAGCCGGCGGGGGCTCTCGCATTGGCGGCTCTGCCCGCGCCGCGCGAAAGTCGAACTTCAAGGGGAGCACCCCCTCTGCGAGGGGCGCGCCGTCGAAGGCTTCCAACCCGAACACCGACATATCGGACGGGACTACGAGTTCAATCGTGTACAGCGCGCCCGGCTCTAGAAGCGCGCCTTCTTGGCGACGGAAGACCAGCACCCGTTCGATGACGTCGTATTCGGGCTGAAAAAAGCCTGAGCTCACGTCGGCCTCTCCAGTGGTGACACGAATAGACTGCCGAACAGCCGTGGACGGCCGTAGGTATCGGTTGAATCTGAGCAGTATCGGTGAATCCCGGGGCACGCCACAGTCGTCGGGGCTCGTGGCGGAACACTCCACTCCCTGTTCCGGAGAGGGGAACACCCCGGTCAGTTGGAGTGCAGGTCCCCGCGGCGGATCGACGTCTGGCTCACCCTGATCGCAGCCGTTCAGGCCAAGCAAGAGCAGTGCAGACGCTATGCGTCGCCGTACATGCGCAGCTGTTCGCTGACCGTCGTCTCGTTGATCCCGTTGCGGATGTGCTCTTTTAGGCAGTCGGCGAGGGTGATCAGAAGGTCCTCGACCCCCTTCTCTTCGATGACCTTGTTCAAGAGTTGACGGGCCTCTCTGCTGTCGTCCTCGCGCAGAAACTCCCGCACTTTCTCGACGGAGACCTCCCCCTGAAAATCCAAGTAAACGTTGGAGAGCAGATACGTCGCTAGCTCCTTCAAAGGTGGCCTCCTTAGCGTCCGACCTCGAATCGGCCGGGGGGCCCACGCTATACTCGCGGGCGAAGCTGTCGCGCAAGCGGATATCTCCAGCCGGGGGGATTTCTTCTGACTTTTCCGGTGCTTTTCCCCGCATCAGCGACACTCCTGAAGCTTGGGGTCAGCGGGATCGTGGCAGACCAGGCAGGGGCGCGCATTTCTTCGCAGCGCGCCTCTGCAGCGGCCGAGGAAATTCCGGGGGTGAGGATTGCTGCCCTGTCCCGCAAAGCCGGAACCCGCGCCGCGGCCACCGACCCGCGCGGTGGCGTGACAGATGGTGCATTCCCGCTCCGTGTGGCAGCTGACGCATGCGTTCAGATTCCGCTGGGCTTCCCATGCGTGATGCCGACCCGAGCGCGGCGGATCGGTCCAGTCTCGTTTCGGGGGGTGGAAACGCCCGCGACCAGCGAAGTTCTCGTAGGGTCCAGAGAGAGTGACGCCCGCTCGCTGGTGGCAGCCGACGCAAAAAGACTGCTGCTTGTGGCAGCCGGTGCAGCTCGGGTTGTTTTGCCGAGCTGCAACGGGGTGCATGCTGATCCAATCGTTAGGGTGCACCTTTCGAGGACGAACGCGGCCGTCGTGGCAATCTGTACAGTAGCGCTCGGTGTGGCAACTGCCGCACATCTTGCTGTCGTTGCCGGCTACCTGCTTGTGGCGCTCGATCCAGTCTGCGCTGTGCCCCGCGTCGTGAAGCCATCGGGGTGGTACGAGCTTGCCGGAGGCGAATCGAGTCTTCATCAAGCCACCGCGTTCGGTCAAGTGGCAGTTCTCGCACTCACCCTTGGCTTTGCCTCGGGCTGGCGCCGGCATCTGATGGCATGAGAAGCAGCCGCGCATTCGCGGCAGTTGGTCTCTAGTCGCAAGCTCGATGTTCTCCACGTTGCCGTGACACTGTGCGCAGCCAATGTTCTTCCTGAAGTGCACGGCGTGGTTCATCTTGAGGTTCGGCCGCGGCAAGACAAAACGGGCCACTTTGTTGCCGTCGCTCGGTTTGTACCCGATGTGGCAGAAGCCGCATTGGCTCATCAGCTCCGCCCCATCAGCCTTCACAGCGTTCAGGTCCCGGTGGTCGCTGCCATGGCAAGCATCACAGCGACTGCCCGGGGGAAGCAGCCGATCGACACTGACCCGGCTCGTCTTCGCTCGATCGTGGCACGCGGTGCATACGATGTTGAGCTCCCGCACGTGCTTTTTGTGATTGAAGCGGATCGTGATCTTCTGAGGCGGGAAGATCGCTGGGCTTGGGCCACCATCGTCCGCAAAAGCTCCCGGGGGGCGATCCGCCAAGGGGACCTCAGCGCCGCCGGGAAGGGGCGAAAGGCCATGTACGGGTCGCGGCGCCGCGGGCGCACTGGCCGAGGCCGCGGCGGCCAAGGCCGTCGCTTCTCCTGCTGGCCTGGCGCGAGCATTGGACACGTCCGATAGCGCCGCGCACAACATGGCGACCGCGCACGGGAGTGCGAGAATCCAGGTGGAGAGGACGCGCTGCTTCAATTCAGCACCGTGAAGTCCAGGGTTGCCAGTGCACGAAACCGCTGCCCCACGAGTCGGTTCATGGCGTGTTCCCATTCCAAGCCGATACGCGTTCGCTCCAGCGGCGCGTACCCGCCACCCAATACGTATGAGAAGCTCGTGGCATCTCGACTCGGGCGCAGCGCATCATCCCAGTCATAGAGGGACAAGATGACCATCGCGTCGTAGCGCCCCTCGAAGGCCTGGCGAGTAGTAACATCGCCACCCACACGATGCCCCCGTCTCCCCTTTTCGCCCATGCCACGTAACTCGACGCCACCGTCTGCCCAGCGATAGCGCCCACCCAAGGAGCCCATCACGTCGCCCAACGTGCCGGTTTGGCTTCGATCCGGATCCCGACCAGCCGTGCTTTCGGCACGGTAGGTCCCCGAGTCACCCTCGGTGCGAAAGAAGCGCATTCCCCCGGACGCAGCGACATCCCAGATGCGGGAATGACGGTACTCCGCGCGCCCCAGGACCGTTGTCATCCCGCTATGGGAAAACCAATTCCAAATCGAATCGCCGTCGAAAGTCGGGTAGTAGTAGTCGTAGTCGGCGCCAAGCGTCACTTGATCCGTGGCGTACCAGTCCAGCGCCAGGGCATAGTCGCTCACGACTTGGTTGTAGAAGTCGTACACCGCACTGCCACGCAGCCCACCGAGGTTCGACTCGCTCAAGCGCATCGAGTAGCCGATGCGCTCGCTGGAGACCCGGTCACCGCCCACCTTCAGAAACGAACCATCCGGAGCGCGGAAGGGTGACACGACGACCGTGTCCCGGTTGATGACTTTGCGATACGACAGCCGCGCCTTGAGGAAGTGCACTCCCGTACTTTCCAGGGCGAAACCGTAGGCAGGAGCCAATTGGCTCTCCTCCAAATAGTGCGGATAGAAACCGAGTTCGAGGTCCTCGCGGTTCCCCCGATAAACACCATCCCCGGAATAGCGCGACGTCCCCAGCATGGCAGGCAGCCCACCTCGCTGTTCAAAGCCGCCGTACACTTCCGCCTGTATGTACGCTGGCATGGTTAGGCGAACCAAGCCGCCATCAAACGACCACCAGCCCAGGGCGTCTGTTACGTACTGCCTGCCAAGGCGAAAGCCAACTAGCCCATCGAAATAGTGGTTGCCCTCTAGATATGCGTACATGACGTCCAGAGGAGCTTGCTCCAAGCCGGGAACGAAGCGCCGCGCATTGTTGGGATCGCGCTCGGCATTGAGCTGCCCAAAGTCCGCGTCCAACCTCAGCCGCATCTTGAATGACAAGTCCGGCTCGAAGGCGACGCGATCGCCCGTGATGTCGTAGACATGCAGCGACAGAGTCTGTGTGTAGCGGCGCCGCCGCACCGTGGGCTCTCCGAACGGGCTCGAGTAGGTGTAGAACTGAGCGGCGCTGGTCGCGTTCACCTCGGCCTCGGCGGCCTTGGCTGGTGTGGCTCCCCAAACCGCCGCGAGCGTGCCTGTCAAGAGTGCGAGTGTGCGCCGCGCCATTTCCCTTTTGCGCGTCGACCATGCCCACGACGCATCCGCAGCATCATCGAGGTAAGTGACCGATGTCAACGATAGCGGCTAAGGGGCTGAGCTGTACGCTTCGGCCAATTCCAGCTCATCCGGCGCGACGAATTCCGCCAACTCGGCTAGGGCGCCGGTAACCTTCAACTCGGCCCCCAGCCGCAGCGCAGCGGCGCGAGCCACGATAGCCACGAGCGGGTGCGGAGAGCCACACAGCCGAAGTACCGAGCCCAAGGCCCGTTTTGCGCCCATTTCGGCGGCGAGCAGCGCAGCGAAGGGACGCGGATCCGCCGAGCGTGTCGCGGGGGCGGCTAACACTCGACACAGGTGCTCCTCTGCGTCGGAGGATGCACTGGCCGCGCGGACCCGGCGATAGCTCGCGGGGGGCAAAGTGAGCCGCTCGCTCAACACGCCGGTCGATAGTGCATGACGAGCCTCGGCGAGGATGCGCTCAAATACGGAATCGAAGAAATCGTCCACCGCCAACTGACCCTCCAGGTCGAGGGCAATCGGTCTAGACGCCTCTTCGGCATACTGATGGAGATGCGCTTCCAAGCGCTCGAGCCCCACGGCCCCATGGGCCCGGCCCGCGAACACCTCGCGCTCGGTCTTCACCCGAACCACGCTCCATCGGATCGCCGGCGTTGCGTGGTCCATCTCGTGAACGTAACGCACCTTGATGGACTGTATCGCGGCCCAGCGCAACACGCGCGGAGCGGGCTCCGTGTGCACAACAACCCCCCAAGGCACAATGGACAGCCGCGCCGCTTGGGCGCCATCCACCAGAGCCGACGGACCGAGACCGCGAACGGCGAGCAGCGCCGACAGCGCTCCAGCGACCGCGGCCGCCGCTAGGGTGGTCGCCTCGGCTCCGGCCATGGCCACGCCCACGCCGAACGCGCCACAACCAGCGCCCACGCCCAGGTAGCGCGCGCGACGGCCGTCGGGCCCAGGCTCGAGGCCCACGTAGCGGAAGTCTGGCGGTGGCGCCGCGCGCAACATTGCAGAGAGCATAGCCGCAGTGCCGCGCTAACGCACAGACCCCGACTGCCGAAGCTTGCCGCCAGCTCGGATCCGGTTTCTGACCAACTGTCGTGGCTCTGATTAAAAAGCGACCCGAGCTCCGGCTACTAGCTCCGCCACAGGTGCGTCCTGGAGAAACCTTCGTCGCAGAAGTCATCGTCCGTGCTCGGCGGCCGGTGCCGACGAGTTCTTTGGACGTGCACTTCGTGGGAGAGGAGCGGGTCACCATCGGGTCCGGCAAACACTCCCGCACCGCCCGCAAGACCTGGGTCACGTTGCACGCGCGCCTGAGCAAGGCGCGGCGCATGGTGGGCGAACAACGCTTTCGCGTGCGCTTCGCCGTGCCGCCGACGGTTCCTACCAGCTACTCGGGATGCCAAGCGCGGGTGCAGTATCTGGTCAAGATCCACGCTGCCATTCCTTGGTGGCCAGACGCGCGCGCGAGTTTTGTTATCCCGGTGGTGCCGCCACCGGCAGACGCGCCGGCGCGCCCTTTCGTGTTCTCGTCCAATCCAAGCGGACCGACCGCCGGCGAGCCTCACGTGGAAGCAAGCCTAACCAACACCGTGTTGCGGCCCGGCGGGGTCGTCGAGGGCGCCGTAGCGCTGAGCAATGTCGACACTAGTCGCTACTACGGGGTCCAAGTGCATCTGCGTGGGCGCCAAACCTCGGTGGTACGCGGATCCAAGCGATCCTCCTGGTGCTTCGGTTACACCTTGACCGTCCCTCTCGCCCGGGCCGTCGAAGGCCAGCCGCTCCCCTTTGCCTTGCGGATTCCGAATATCTTCCCCACCTGTCGAGGAGCTCACTACTCCCTCGCTTGGGCGGTCGAAGTGTGCGCCCAGCGGCGCTTCGCGCGGGACACGGTAATCCGCGCGCCTGTGACAGTGCTACCCCGAGACGCGCAACGCGAAGCGCGCCCGAGAAAGCGGGTTCTTCCTCCCACCGTGGGCTCACCACGCGTCGCAGCCATCTGGAAGCGAGTTGCGGCCGACGTAGGCTTGCGGCTGCGAGGCGACACCCTCGTGGGCAACATAGGCCCGACGGAGCTTTGCATTGCGCGAGACGTGCGCGGCAGCGCCGGCAACTATCTGCTCGGAACTCTGAGTTTTCCCAATCTGCACCTTGGGCTGGACGGTGGTCCCCTCGGCGGGTTCTCCCGCTACCTGTCCTTGGCCCAGCGGGTGCTGTGGCCGGACAAGCACCACTACTTCATCGGTCGGGATCTCGCGCAAGTGCGAGCCTTCGCCAGCGCTCTTCTGCCGCGTAACTTCCCTCACGAGCTAGCGGATGCTTCGGACGAATGCGTTATCATTCAGCAGAAGGGCGCTGGCCAGACCCACACCGAGTTGCTTCGTTTCGCTCGCAACATGCGGTTGGTAGCCCACAACTTTCCGAAAGCACTGGCTCGGGTGCCGGCGCCGAAAGAGTTTTCCAGGACTGCCGTTGCGAGTTGGAGAAAGCTGGCGGCTAAGCTGGCGGGCGGCCTGGAGTTGACCCACATGGCCGTGTGCGGAAGCTATGACGGTCGACGTGCGTCCGTTCGCACGGTCTGGTCGGGCCCCGGTCCGCAATACACTGAGATCCTGATAGAGCCGCTGCAACCCATCCCAGAAAACCACCTCATGATTCGGAACGCCGAGGACCCCCAAATGACTCGGAACCTGCGTCGAGGTGTCCGAGAACAGCTCCAGGCCGCAACCGCGGGTGCGCTTGGTTACGCGATCAAAAAGCGCTCGGTCAGTGTTACTATCTCGGCCCCCCTACGCGACCATCGCGCCGCTCTGGCGGCCCTCGAAGGGCTGGTGAACCTCGAGCTTGCCCTCCTGCGCCGCAGTGCCTACCGGTGAGCGCTGCTCGCACCCAAGCCCGTGGGCCAGAGACGACAGCCGTCGTCCCCCAAACCGCAACTCTCCCGCCTTTTTTGCTTGCGCTTGCCCCCGAAATCAGGGCATGCGCGCAAGCACCGACAGCGGCACGCAGTTTGCTCCGCGGCCGCCTACAACCAAGCGAAATCTGAGGAAAGAACCACATGGAAAAGGTCACTCAAACACTGATCGAACAGGGAACGACCTGGGGCATGCGAATCGCCGGCGTCGTGGCGGTCCTCTTTGTCGCATGGATCATCGCCGGCTGGGCGCGCCGCAAGACTGCTTCGGCGCTGGAGAAGCGGGACTTCGACCCGATGCTGGGTCGTTTCTTCGCCAACGTCATACGGTACGCAATTCTAGCGGGCGCGGTTCTGGGCTGCCTCGGCGTGTTCGGAATTCAAACGGCAAGCTTCGCGGCAGTCATCGCCGCGATGGGCCTCGCGATCGGCCTGGCCTTTCAGGGCACCCTGTCGAACTTCTCCGCAGGCATCATGCTGCTGGTCTTCCGCCCCTTCAAGGTGGGCGACTTCGTCAAGGTAGCCGGCGAGCTTGGGGCCGTGATCGAGGTCGAGTTGTTCACGACCGAGCTGTGCACGCCGGACAATCGCCGCCTGATCGTGCCGAATAGCGAGATCTTCGGAAAGACGATCGAAAACATCACCCACCATCCCACCCGACGCATCGATATTCCGGTGGGCGTGACCTACGAGGCCGACCTGGACAAGACCCGGGAAGTGCTCGTTGCAGCCGCCAAGGAGACTCCAGGCGTGCTCGCGGACCCGGCGCCGGAGGCTTTCCTAGACAGCCTCGGGGACAGCGCGGTGAACTGGCAAGTGCGAGTTCACTGCAACACCGCCGACTACTGGGATGTTCGCCAGGCGACCGTACGGACTGCCAAGCAGAGCCTAGACGCGGCAGGCCTCTCCATCCCGTTCCCGCAGATGGACGTGCACGTCAACAACGTCAAGTAACTACACCCCCACAAACGCATCGAGCGACGCCCAACCGGGTGGCCACTCGATGCACTTTGTGCGCACTGTCACAGTCTACGGGAAGATCTCACGCTCGTCGTAAACTTGCGCCAATCGTTCCAACGCAACGATGTAGCAAGCTGTGCGCAAGTCGGTCTTATAGTTGTCGGCGGCGTGCGCCATGTTGCGATAGGCCATCTCCATCGCTTCAAATAGCCGCCGATCGACCTCGTCCAGGGCCCACTGTTCGCTGCGGCGGTTCTGCACCCACTCGTAGTAGCTCACGGTCACGCCGCCAGCGTTGGCGATCACATCTGGCAGCACGTCGATGCCGCGCCGGATCAGTACCTTCTCGCCCTCCGGCGTAGTGGGCCCGTTGGCACCTTCAGCGATCAACTTGACCTGAAGCGACTCGGCTTCAGCAATGCCAACTTGGTTTTCCAAAGCGGCAGGGACGAAAATGTCCGCCTGCACTGCGAAGAAGTCGTCCCGAGTGATGGCCTTACCGTTCGGATAGCCGACGATGCTGCCCTTGTCGGCCACGTAGGTCTGAAGACGGTGCGCGTTGAACCCCTCCGGGTTGTACAGGTAGCCGGTGTGATCGCCCACGGCCACCAGGGACACGCCCAAATGGCTCAGGAGCACCGCCGCGTGGGATCCGACGTTGCCGAACCCCTGCACGATCAGCTTCTTTCCCTCGAGGTCGAAGTGATTGCGGCGCGCCCAATCCTGGATGCAAAACACCACGCCCTGACCGGTTGCTTTTTCTCGCCCAAAGGTGCCGCCGGTGCTGATGGACTTGCCTGTCACCACACCCATGGCAGCTTGTTTGCTGACCATGCCCACGGTGTTCATGTAGGTGTCCATGGCCCACGCCATTGTCTGGGCATTGGTGCCCATGTCTGGAGCGGGAATGTCGTAGTCAGGACCGATGTTCGAGCCCAAGGCATGGAAGAAGCGTCGAGTGACGCGCTGCAGTTCATCCCGGGAAACTTCGCGAGGATTGAACTTGATGCCACCCTTTGCTCCACCGAAGGGCAGGTTCATCAGTGACGACTTCCAAGTCATCAGCGAGCCGAGCGCCTTGAAATCGTCCAGTGACGAACTCTCGTGGTAGCGCATGCCGCCCTTGTAGGGCCCTAGGATGTTCGAGTGCTGAATTCGATACCCCTTGAACAGGCGGTACTTTCCGTTGTCCATCCGCACCGGAAAGTGCACGATGAGTTCGTTCTTGGGCTGACTCAGAATCCGACGAACGTAGTCTGGCATCTGGATCAACTTGGCCGCGCGATCCAGGTAGTTCTGCACGACATGAAAGAACTCGTAGCGCTCGCCGGGCGGTGAGTTGCTCGGCGAAGAACGACCAACGATGTCGTCCTCGAAGGCTTGGGAAGGAGGGGCGTCCGGCGTGACTGGGTCCGTCTCCGACGGTGCTTGAGTCATGAGATTCTCTTGCTCCTCGGGTCCTAGCTCACACGCGAGACCCCGATTGATTTCGCCCGGATTAAAGCCTGCGCCCGACTTTTTGCAACGACGCGGCGCGTTAGACGCGAACGGACATGACAAGCGTTAGCCCTGGAGGGCAGCGAGGAACACTACGCAGGCATTCAGAGTCAGCTAAGCCAGACCGTGTATGCCCACACGATCGGGCTCACGATGAGCAAAGCGTCGATACGATCGAGAATGCCTCCGTGGCCGGGCACTATCCAGCCGGAGTCTTTGATTCCCGTGGAACGCTTGATCAAAGATTCCACCAGGTCACCCAGCTGCCCCAGCGCGCCCGCCACGACGGCCAGCGGGATGGCGTGCGCCAAGGGGATGCTCGGCAGATACCAGAGAGAGGCGACGGTCGCGCCGAGAGCTGAGCCGGCTAGAGAACCGACGAATCCCGCCCGGGTTTTCTTGGGACTGACGGCTTCGTACAATTTCGTCTTGCCCAAGAACCGACCAGCAAAGTAACCGCCGGTGTCGCCAAACCAGGCGAAGGTCAGGGTCATCACGACGTAGTGGGCGCCAAAATCTCCCTGATCGCGGCGCAGCAATCCAATCGTGGTCAGCAACACGCCGATGTACAGCGGCCCCGCAACGTTGGCCATGATGCGGAGCCCCGCGGAGCTGATGTCCCCGAGTCGCCACAAGGGCAACAACACACCGATGATGGGCACGGCGCAGAGCACACCCAGGAGTACCCGTGAGTTGTCCGTGGCGAAGTACACCGCAGCGGACACACCAATCGTCATCAAAACGCCAAGCGCCTGCGCCACGCGGTCACCGGGGTGAGTCATTCCGAAGAGTTCGGAAGCGCCGACCGCGCACGCCACGAAGACTAGGATGTACCAAGCCCAGGCCGGCGCGACGAAGAGAAGCGCCAACATCAGTGGCACGACGACGACAGCGGTCATCAATCGAACGAAAAGGTTGCTGCGCGCCACGCGGCGTCGTTATCAGCCCGGGGGCGGCCTGCCAAGTCGGATTCGCTCGACGCCGCACCAACAATCGAGTTTTGCGACGCAAAGTCGACGTTGAAGTGCAAATTGCGTGGCGGTTGGCTACAGCGGTGTTTGGCGACAGAGCTCCATCAGCGCCGAGCGCAACTTCGGGAAGCGATCCAGGCGCCGACTGAACTCCTGCTCGTGGTCAGCGCCCTTGGCGCGGATCACGGCACCCAGCGCCTTGCGCTCGCGCGCTGACCAGCACTCTACCCCCGGAAGTGCAAGGACCAATGGCGCCCAACGCTCCCAGGCCAAACGCTCCGGACCGCGCCAGCGAGTGGGAGCGACTCCCAGCAAGACGGCTGCTTCGCGACCGCACTCGGCAAGCCCCCGTTCACGCTCTGCACCGTAGTGGTGCGCCAGATAGTCGCTCACAACCAACGCGAACGCTGAAAGCCGCACCTTGCCCGCGACATCGTCCCGCTTTTTCCCGAGGTACAGGTACACCTGGTTGCGTGCCAAGCGCTCCAGAGTCGCCTTCGCGGAACGATGCCCTGGGCGTCGACGCATCGCCCTGACCTCTCGCTCGAAGAGCGCCAGGGTCTTGGGTTCTTCAGGGCGAAAGCCAAGCTTGGCGTAGAACCAAAACGCGCCGGCCTCCAGCGCGTCCTTGTTTTCGTGGCCGAGCTGATACGGATGAATGGAGAACGTATCCACTCCGAACAGGTGGCGCACCACGCTCAAGCAGCGGGCGTATGTGTCCGCCGCCTCCGCCCCCCGAAAGCTAGGGAAGATGTGGAAGTTCACTTCGGCAGACTCGAAAAGGAGCGCGGACTGAAAATAGCCGATGGGCACGCCATTCTTCAGCAGCAAGAAAACGTAGATAGCCTCCACCAGCGCTCGATGCTCCGGCTGCAACCCCAAGCAGGCCAAGCTGAGTCCACCTCCCGCGTCCACTAAGCGCACGTCCTTTGGGTGCGCGTACATGATGCCGTCCAAGTCGCGACCTCGGGAGATCATTGCCGCACGGGCAAGGTCGATGATCTGCGTCGCCGCTTTGGGTCGAACCGTCCTGACACTTCTTGGTTTCAGCAGCCGCCGAAGATCGGGTCGCTGCCGGGACAAAGGCCGAGATTGATAGGCAATGTCACGGGTTGGAAGCCAAGCGTGAGTCCTCGACGGCGTGATCTCTCCCGGATCGAGCCGCATGGGCTTGCCTAGGTCGTGGAAGAGGCTCTCCCGCACCCTCGGGTCGACCTCCAGCGCGACAAAGCGTCTCACCAGAAAGCTGGCGTCGGTTTCGTGGTCGCCCTTCAGTCGATACAACCACTGCTTCGGGCCCATCTTCAAGTCGAAGTCGGGCCACTCCGCATAAGGCAGCAGCAGAGGCAGAACCTGCTCGAAGCGATCGGCTTCCCGCTCACCAAAGGCGTCCCAGTCCACATGCAGCAGGTCCGCGAAGTGCTGGCACAGCCAGCGGGCCGTCACCCAATGAAACGGAAAGTGAATCGCCGCGCCGGCAACCCCCGTATCCACCAACGCGGCCCGAAACCGCCGAAGCTCCGGGCGTCCGCCAAAGCGCGAGAGCTGGTCGACGACGTGATAGAGCAACTCCGAGTCGTCGGGGTAGGCACGAAGGAAGCAGAGCACCTCGTGGTAGCGCAACAGTTGCGCAGCTGACGTCATTCGCGTGCGTGACAGATGGCGCAGCAGGTCGAGCTTTCGGACCGCGCAGCCGGGGCCGAACTCGCGCGCCGCACCCTCGAGCTTGCGCAACGCAATCGCGGTGTTGGGAGCCACGCCGCCACGCTAGATCAGCCCTGCCCCGGTGACCAGAATCGGCGCGGGCCGCCCCGCGGGCAAAGACAGGCAAAGCCCACACAGTCTGCTAGCGTCCAGGGACCGTGCCTTTCGCGAAGCTCCTTGCCGCGCAACTCCGACGTCCTTCGGGCCGCTTCGGTCGTTGGGTCATGACGCGTGCGCTGAACCGGGGCAATGCCGACTTGATCGAGGAATGCTTGAACGCCCTCGAACTGCAAAAGGACGATGCACTGCTGGACCTGGGCTTTGGTGGAGGTCGCGCCTTGCGGCGAGCAGCAACGATGACGGCCGGGCCGCTTTTTGGCGTGGACTTCTCACCGGACGTCGTGGCGGAAGGCCAGCGCAGTCTGCGGAACCTGATTCGAAGTGGACGCCTGACTCTACTTTCCGCCGACGTCTTGGAGCTGCCTTTGGCGGACGGCTTGTTTACGAAAATACTCACCACCAACACCATCTACTTCTGGCCGGATCTGCCTGCTGCCTTCAGCTCTCTAGGACGGGTGCTGGCGCCGGATGGTCGCCTGGTTATCGGGTTTGGAAGCAAAGATAAGTTAGACGAGTTCGGTCCCGTGACGGATCACGGTTTCGTGAAGCGCAGCGAAGGCGAAGTTGTTGGTGCACTGCGGGAAGCCGGCTTCTCCGACATCGAAGTGCGCGCGTTGAATCGGGGGCGCTCCAAGGGAGACTCCTTGGCCGTGGCGCACCGCACGCCCGGAGGCCACAAGTGAGCGAGGTCCTGAAAGCGGTTGGCCTGACCAAGACCTACCGCATGGGCGAGGTGGACGTACATGCCTTGCGCGGGGTGGACTTCCACCTGTCTGAAGGTGAGCTCTTGGTGCTCCTCGGAGCATCCGGCAGCGGCAAGAGTACGCTGCTCAACATCTTGGGCGGGCTGGATGTGCCGACCTCCGGCACCGTGCACTACCGGGGAACTCCCCTGCACGGAGCGGAACAAAGCGCTCTTACGCGCTACCGGCGCGAACACGTCGGCTTTGTGTTCCAGTTCTACAACTTGATCCCCAGCCTCACGGCCGAAGAAAATGTCGCCCTGGTCACCGAGATCGCAGAAGACCCAATGACCCCCCGAGAGGCTCTCGCCATGGTGGGCCTGGCCGAACGCTTCACGCACTTTCCATCGCAGCTATCCGGGGGCGAACAACAACGAGTGGCCATCGCCCGGGCCGTGGCAAAGAACCCACAGGTCTTGCTGTGCGACGAGCCCACCGGCGCCTTGGACTACAAGACTGGCGTACAGGTGCTGGAAGTGTTGTGCCGGGTCAACGACGAGCTCAAAACTGCAACAGCCATCATCACGCACAACGCGCCAGCCGCGCAGGTCGCCGATCGAGTCGTCAGCTTGGCGGACGGTGTCATCGCCTCCGACCAGGTAAACGAACAGCGCGTCGACGCGTCGACGATCCGTTGGTGACCAGGGGGAGGCTGCGGTTCCTGATTGGGGTTGGGGTCGCGGGACTGGGTCAGCCTAGGCCACTACTCCCGCCCTGGGCCAAGCGTGTCGCTGAGCGCGCGGCCGCCCGCTCAGACTCACTTGCACTTCCCCGTGCCGGTGTCGCAACCGTTGCAGCACTGGGCATGAGTGCTGGGACAGTCAACGCCCTTGGGCCAACAGCATCGCTTTACCGTCGGTGACACGTTGGAAACCGAGCACACAGACCCCAAGCAGCATTCCGCAACTTGCAAACATGTCGCAAGCGCCTTTTTGCAGCACTTGTTGTCCTGCCCGCAGATGAGGTTTTCACCGAAGCAGCACGAATCGGGCCCAGTGGAACAACTCGTCCCCAAGCCGTGACAACACGCCAGGTTGTCCAGGTTTTGCACATTGGAGCACTTCATGGTCGCGTCGCAGCAATCCGCCGCCGTGCCGCACCACTTCTCGAAGGCGCTACAGCACTTTCCGCCCGTGCACGCGACGGTGCCGCAGCACTTGGTCCCTCCAGAACAACTCTGACCACTCGCCGTGCACGGTGCGCCACCGGTGCCCGTCGCGCCGCCCGTGGACACGCCGCCCGTCCCACTGCCGCCACTCCCACCCGTGGCTCCGACGCCGCCGCTTCCACCGGTCGCGCCGCCACTGCCCCCCGTCGCTCCCGCGCCGCCGCTTCCCGCGGAGCCGCCGCTCGCCCCCGCTGTGCCGCTCGCTCCCGATGCGCCGCCACTCGGAAAACCACCGCCGCTGCCCACGAGCCCACCGCTCCCCGCGCTGGAATCCGCGGAGGCATCGCTCTTGTCCACCTCCGTGAACGTAGGCGTCGAGCAGGCGACGCAGAGCAGCAGCAGTCCGAGGCGCATCTGCCACAGACTATCAGTGACCCAGAGTCAGCGCGAGCCGACCTCAGGCGACCCGATCGCGCTGCCGCCCTTGCAGGTGTCCGGACGTGACAGCGCGCCGATCCGGAATGCTCTGGATTTCAGGGCAGCGGGAAGGGGATCTGCCGACGTTTTTGTCCGGATGGGCTCGGGTTCGAAGCGCACGCCGCGCACTTCGTTCACATCGGTGAGCGTCGTTTCGAAACTGGGGGACGTCGTGTCATGGAAGCCCGCAGGAAGACCAAGCAGAACGCCGAAGCTGTCCGTCCTCGGACACGAAGTCCGATGACTCGGCCAGGATGGCTCCACTGCAGCGATCGACGCGTGCAAACCAGGGCCGCGAAGCGCGCGCTCCGTACACGATGGCTATTTCCCCGTGAAGCACGACGCCTGAGGTGACCGTATCCTTGAACTCGAGGTTCAGCTCAAGCGAGCAGCATCGACCGGAAGCCCAACTGGTGAGCCCCGCCGGACAGCCATCCGACGCCGTCGCGTGGGAACACCCCACGCAGCCATCCACCCCCGCATCGCCGGTTGCGTCCCCGGCAGCAGCAGCATCCGACTTGGAGGCCAGGGGCCAAGCTCGACGGAACAGGCCTCCAACGCCGCAGCCAATGCCGCACCTAAAGGTAGCGCGCGGCGCGAGGCGGCTGGGCAACGGCTCGGACCTCTACTGAGAAACGCCACCACAATCGGACTCTAGTCCAGGCGCGAGGCCATGTCAGGCGGCGATGCGGCTGTCTTTGTCGTTGCGCCCGCTAGGCGGCACGGCGGCGGTGGCGTTTGGCCATGACCTCGAACAGGTGATCCGTGAGCCGCGCCTGGGACACCTCGTCGACCACCACGAATGCATACGCGACTTTGTCTCCACGTGTCCCAACCCGGCGAGCCAGAACCGTCACATCACCGCAAGGCAGCTCGAGGGTAGCGGACAGGTAGGGCCATGCACTTTCGCGAAGCGCTTTGCGAGTACGAACCAGCATTCCAGTTTGAGACAGCTCGACACAACGAGCCACGAAGGACTGGTCTCCGCGGCGGACCGTCAGAGCAACGCTGGTCTTAGTTCGTGGGCTGACACGACGTTCCATAGCTGCTCCTAGGGTTCCGACTCCGAATCATTCGTCGTCCGAATCATTCGTCGTTCGTGCTGAAGCGGGCAAAGGCTGCCTTCTTCTGACCTGGGCCGACGAAGATCGTGGTCTGTCGGCGACCCAGGGTTGGATGGATGAACGTGACGGTGTGGCTGCCCGGACGAACGCGAATGCCCGTGATCGGTGTGCTACCCAGTGGTCGCCCGTCCAGGACAGCGTTTGAGACAGGAATTGAGTTGAGGTTCACGGTTGCTTGTCCCACCGCCTGGCGTGCTCGCCGCGGCGCCGACTTGGGGGCGGCGGCCGGCTTTGCGGCTGGAACCGCGGCCTGCGCCGGGGCGAAGGTCGAAAGCGGAAGCTGACCAGGCGAGATGGGTATGTGGTCGGGCGCTGCAGCCGTCGGTTGCGGAAAAACGTACGCTGGGGCCGGGCAGGAGGGATGCGTGCAGCGGTAGCCGGCATGGGGCGCATGCGCGAACTGCTGCGCGGGGCGCGGGGCGTACACGGGCTGTGGAGGAGCCGCGGGCGCGTAGGTCGGTTGTGGCGGAAGCACCGGCGCGGCATGCAAGGGTGCGGGGGTCTGTGCGGGCGCCGTGGGAGCCGCCGCCGCGGGCTCGACTCGAACGGTTTCCGTCGATTGAGCCGGGACCGCAACCGCCGGACTGGGCCGAGCCAGCAGCCAAACTCCCAGAAAGAGAACAAACCCTGCGATGCCTCCCAGGGCGACGGGCACATGCGGCTTGCGCAGCAGCGACGAGCGACGCGCCTGGGCCAGGATCGAAGTGACCGAAGGGGGGGAGCGAAACGAGGGGCGGCGGGCCACCTTGGTCGGCGACACGACGGGCGGGTAGCTCGGAGCCGTTGGCGGCGCCGACAAGACTCGAGTTCCTTCGGTGCGCTGTGGGGGCCCGGGCGAGTAGAACGCGTGGGGCGACGGCACTTCCTTCGCGGCAAGCGCGGGGGCGACCGACACGGATGGCGGCTCGGGTGCATTGCTGACCCGTGAAGGTGGCGGCTGAGAGGCTTTTCGAACCTGGCGCGGTGGTTCCGAGGGCTTCACCGTGTAAGCTTGAACCGGTGCCGGTGGGAACGCGGGCGGCGGCAACAGCTGGGGAATCGACACCGGGGGCGAGCTCGCCGGTGGCCGCTGGGTTCGAGGCGGCTCGGGTGGCGGGGTAAGCGGAGGTAGCGTCGCGCTCGGTGCAGGCGGCGGCGGAGTCAGTGGGGGTAGCGCTGCGCTGGGTGCAGGCGGCGGAGGAGTCAGTGGGGGTAGCGCTGCGTTGGGTGCAGGCGGCGGAGGAGTCAATGGGGGTAGCGCTGCGCCGGGCGCGGGAGGCGGAACCACGGGAGGGAGTGGCGCGCTGGTTGGGGGCGGGGTTGGCCGCGGCCACGATGCACGTTGCAGTGAGGCGGGGACCGGGTGTGGGCACGCCGGGGTAGTTCCCTGACCGTCGCTGGGAGGAGGCGGAGTGTACGCACGCGCGGCTCGGAGTCTGGAGTGAGATGCCGGCGGCGGAGCGGAACGTCGCGGCAGCGGCCGTGGGGTAGGCTTGGCCGCGGGAGCCTCCGGCGCGCCCAGGAAGCCGGATATCGACGCCGTCACCTCGGAGCACACTGGTGCGGGTGCGAGCATCTCGAGGTCGGCCGCATCGAGTTCCGTCACAGTGCTTTCCGGGACCTCGCGGGTGAGGGTTTGCTCGTCCTGGTCGGGTGCGGTCGGGGTTGGGGGGCGGCGCATGGCGGTTTCTCCGCTGTTTGAAAAGCAAGGGACGCGCCAGGCCCAAATTCGGTGGTTTTTGTGTGTAAACTGCCCCGTGTCCGGACGCTCCGGGCGCCCCTGGCCGAAACGTCCGGAATCGGTCCAGTTTACAATCCTTGCGCTCCATGCCCGACCGAACCGTCACCGAAGCCGCATTTGACTACCCCGGCGCTGGGCAGGACGCACACCCAGTTCTCGGTGTGCTGGTAGCGTACTGTCGCGGTCAGCTCCCCTGGACGGCTCATGCAGTCACCCCGAGCATCACCGTTGGTCGCGACATCAGCGCGGACTTCAGTGTGGAAGACGCAGGTGTCTCACGAGTTCACGTTCGCCTGGACAACCGAGGCAGCGCTCTATTCGTAACTGACCTCGGGAGCCGCAACGGAACTTCCGTCAACGGCGAAACGATTGGGACCCACGGCGCAACAGCACCACCCGGCAGCATCATCCGTGTCGGCAAGACCCTGCTAGTCGTGCTGGATGTCTCGCCCTACCTGCGACCACGCATTGTCGCGCAGAAGTTCTCTGGCATCGTGGGCGGCGCGGCCCTGGACGACGCTCGCATCGTCATCGATACGATTGCGAAGACCAAAAGCCCTGTCTTGATTCTTGGAGACACGGGCACGGGCAAAGAGGTCGTCGCACAGGCCCTGCACGATGACAGCGATCGAAGCGGCAACTTCGTCGCCCTCAACTGCGCGGCGGTGCCGAACGAACTGGTGGATGCAGAACTATTCGGCCACGCCCGCGGAGCGTTTTCCGGCGCCGTGGGTACCCGGGCGGGGCTATTTCGCACTGCCGACGGGGGCACGCTGTTCCTGGACGAGATCGGCGAGTTGCCCGCCGCGGTTCAGGCCAAGTTGTTGCGCGTACTCGAGACCGACGAGGTCCGCGCAGTCGGTGAAGATCGGGCCATGAGAGTCAATGTGCGCATCGTGGCTGCGACGAATCGGGACGTAGACGACCTGGTAGAAACCGGAGATTTTCGCGGTGACCTGCTGCACCGTGTCTCCGGGTTGCGAATCGTTTTGCCATCTTTGCGAGATCGCATCGAAGACGTGCCGGCCCTGGCGCTGCATTTCTTGCAGGGAACCGAGGTGGGCATTTCCGCCCACGCTCTGGAGCGCCTGATGCTGCACGCTTTCCCAGGCAATGTGAGGGAACTCAGAAATGTGGTCCACGCCGCTGGTGAAGTCGCCAAGCACCAAGGACACGTGGAGATCGAACCGGCGGACGTCGGCAAAGTCATGAGCGCGTCTCTGTCACGGCTGAGCGAACCCGACGCGGAAACGGAACTGGCTGCTCGTGTCGCACAGGCCTTGACGGATACCGGCGGCAACGTCGCGGAAGCCGGCAAGCGCCTCGGCATGAGTCGCTCGGTGCTCTACGAAACCCTGCGTCGCCTAAAGCTCGACGCCAAGAACTTCCGCCACTCGCGCTGAGGCCTCCAGCGCAAACCCGCACAGTGCCATCGCGGCTGTCGAAGCCTCCCGAGCCAACCTGACGGATTCCGCAATCTTTGCGTGAGTAGGCGGCGGGCGCCTTCGGGAAAACAGGCAAGCCTGAACACGCCGCACAAAACGTTGTAAGCAACGTCCATGCTGATCAGCGCTCTCGACAAGAAGCTGTTGAGAGACCTGCGCGGCCTCGTTGGGCAAGTGATCACGATTGCCCTGGTGGTGACCTGCGGCATCGCGAGCTATGTGACGATGCGCAGCGCCTTCGATTCGCTGACCTTCTCGAGAGACGCCTACTACGAGCGGTATCGATTCGGGGACGTGTTTGCGCACCTCGAGCGCGCTCCGGGAGGCGTGAAAGCGCGAATCAAAGCATTGCCCGGCGTGGCGCGGGTGGAAACTCGCGTCTACGAGGGCGTGATGGTGCCGATGCCCGGCATGACTCGGCCAGCTTCCGGCACCGTCGTCTCCGTGCCGGCAGGTGCACGCCCAGGGTTGGGCGACTTGCACCTCAAGTCTGGACGTTGGGTTGATTCAGCTCGGGACGACGAGGTGATGCTGCTCAACGCCTTCGCTGAAGCCCACGGGCTGAGCTTGGGTGACACGGTGCCAGCGGTGATCAACGGCACGCTACGGGAGCTCCGCATCGTAGGCCTCGCGATGAGCCCGGAGTTTGTTTTCACCATGCCGCCGGGGGGCATGAGTTACGATCCGAAATCCATCGCGATTCTGTGGATGGCGGAGCACGCGGTTTCTGCAGCCTTCCAGATGGAAGGGGGCTTCAACAACGTGATCCTGAAGCTCGAACCGGGCGCCAGCGAGGCAGAGGTGCTGACGCAGCTGGATCGAATACTCGAGCCCTACGGCGGCATCGGCGCCGTACCGCGATCCAAACAACCATCCCACTTCATGCTGCAGGGCGAGCTCGTGCAGCTCGAGGGCATGGCGACGGTCGTGCCCGTCTTCTTCTTGTTTGTCGCAGCCTTCTTGCTGAACGTCGTCCTTTCACGCCTGGTTTATCTGCAGCGATCGCAGATCGCGACCCTGAAGGCCGTGGGCTACGCCGACCGGGACGTCGGGCTGCACTACGTGAAGCTGGTCAGCGTGATTGTCTTGCTTGGCGCAGCCCTGGGGCTCACCGTTGGCCACTGGCTCGGTGAAGCCATGACGGAGATGTACACCGGGCAGTACTTCCGATTCCCCACGCCTGAGTATCGCCTGGAGCCGGGGGTCGCTTTGATCAGCGTCGGGATCAGTCTTGCGGCAGCCATCATCGGGGCCCTGGCCTCCGCGCGAGCGGTCGCCACACTGCCACCCGCCGAAGCCATGCGCCCCCCTGCGCCGACGACCTACCGCCGCAGCCTGCTCGAAGTCCTCGGCTTGTTTCGTTTCGTTGGCCCAGCCCCCCGCATGGTGATCCGCGAGGTCGAACGCAGACCCTTACGGGTCTTGCTCTCCTCCGTGGGCATCGCGCTGTCCGTCGGCATCGTGGTCACCGCGGGCTACTGGTACGACGCCATCGACTACATGCTGAACGTGCAGTTCCACGGCGCAATGCGTGAAAGCGCCACGGTCACTTTCATCAAACCGGTGCCCTCCCGAGCGATCCGGGAGCTCGGCGCCATGCCCGGCGTGTGGCACGCTGAGGGCATCCGCAGTGTGCCCGTTCGCTTCATCCACAAGCACCGCCAGCGGGACGCCGTGCTCATGGGCTACCCACCCGACATCGAGTTGCGCCGGATCTTGAATCAAAAGGGTGATCAGGTCACCGTGCCCAGCGACGGCGTGATGCTGACGGAGAAGCTAGCGGAGGTCCTGGACGTTCAGCCCGGGGACTTCATCACCATCGAATTGCGAGAGGGGCGCCGCCGGAAGCCGTCCGTGCAAGTGGTTTCCCTGGTTGACGAGCCCTTCGGGATGCAAGGCCACATGACTCTGGCGTCGGTGGGGCGGCTGTCTCGGGATGAACCGAGCTTCAGCACGGGTCTCCTGCGGATCGACCCCCATCAGCGCGACAGCGTTTTCAAGAGACTAAAGGAGGTGCCCTGGGTAGCGGCAGTGTCCTATCCCGGTAGTTTCCGTGAACAGTTCGAAGAGCAAAGTGGCACCATCATGCGTGTCTACACGCTCATCCTCGCGCTCTTCGCCAGCGTGATCGCCATTGGCGTCGTTTATAACAACGCGCGGATCGCACTGTCACAACGCAACCGTGATCTGGCCAGCCTGCGGGTGCTCGGCTTCACGCGCCGCGAGATTGCGGCAATCCTCTTCGGAGAGCTGTCCGTGCAGGTCATATTGGCTATTCCTCTGGGGCTCGTCGCCGGGCACCTGATGGTCCTTGCGCTCGCATCGAGCGTCGACCCAGAGACGTTCCGGCTGCCCACCTTCGTCTCTGTGCGCACCTACGCATACGCAGTGTCCGTCGTACTGCTGTCCACCTTCGTCAGTTTCGCCCTGGTCCGGCGCAAACTGCACACCCTCGACCTGATTGCTGTACTAAAGACCCGGGAGTAGCGGAACGATGACGGAGGGCAAGAAGAACAATCGACGCTGGATTGGCAAGTGGCTCCGACGCGTCTTCTTTGGCGTGCTTGGCATTGGCCTCTTGGCGATGATCGTCATCTCCTTCTTGCCCAAACCGGCAGTCGTCGAGACGACCGTCGCCGAACGTGGCCCCTTGGTCGTCACCGTCAACGAAGACGGAAAAAGTCGGGTCAAAGACCGCTACGTGATATCCGCGCCGTTGTCGGGCAACTTGGCTCGGATCGAGTTGCGCCCGGGCGACAAGGTCAAACCCGGACAAGTGATTGCCCGCTTGGTGCCTCTGCAGTCTCCACTGTTGGACACCCGCAGCAAGGCCGAGGCCCAAGCGCGCCTGCGCGCGACGGAAGCCGCACGACGTCAGGCAAAGGCACAGATCGAGCGTGCCAAGGCCGCGCATAGCTTCGCAAAGCGGACCGCCGACCGAGCTAGGCAGCTCTCCAAGGAAGGCATCAACACCAAGGCCGATACGGAGCAAGCCATTTTGGAAGAGCGCGCGCGCAGCGCGGAAGTCTCTAGCGCCGAATTTGGTTCCAAGGTTGCCACCTATGAAGTGCAGATGGCAAGGGCTGCGCTTGGCGCGATGAACAAGAAGAAGGGCGCGGCGGACTCCATGGAAGTCCCGAGCCCCGTAGCAGGCCGCGTGTTGCGGGTGGTGCACGAGAGCGAGGGCGTCGTGCAGGCGGGTGCTCCTTTGGTGGAAGTCGGAGATCCAGCCGCCCTCGAGGTCGTGGTCGACGTGCTCACCAGCGACGCCGTACGCATCCGCCCCGGTTCCCGCGTCGAGATCCTGCGCTGGGGAGGCGAGCCGTTGAAGGCACAAGTGCGCTTGGTGGAGCCCTCGGCATTCACGCGCCTCTCCGCCTTGGGGGTGGAGGAGCAACGAGTCAACGCCGTGATCGACCTACGCGATCCGTACAAAAAGTGGACGGCCTTGATGGACGGATTCCGCGTGGAAGCGAAGATCGTGATTTGGGAGGCGCAGGATGTCTTACGCATCCCGACGAGTGCGCTGTTCCAATCTGGAGATGGCTTCGCAGTGTTTGTCGTCGAAGGAGGCGTGGCTCGTAGGCGCGAGTTGAAGCTTGGGCACAACAGTGGCCTGAGCGTAGAGGTTCTCGAGGGCCTGTCCGCGAATACGCGAATCGTGCTGCACCCCAGCGATCGCGTCACCGACGGCGCCAAGGTCACGTTCCGCTGAAAGCCCCAGGGGCGGGGGAGCATTGAGATCCGCACCCTGCGGAGTCAGTTGCGCGCATTTTTTAGCGGAGGCCCACCCCCGGGCTCATGTTTAGCGGGACCGGGTTGACCGTGCGCTTCTTCTAGGAGCATGCGCCGCGGACCACCCAGTCCTTCGCTGGTGTTTTTGGGAATGTGGCGGAAGCTGCCGTCATCGACGGTTCATCGCGGTGCAACGTGGGGCGTCTTCCGCAGCAATGCCTGGACCACTCCTGGCGGAGGTCGAGAGCTTCGGCGTTGGCCCGCGAACGGGCCATCGGGGCAAACGCGCCGCTCCGCCGTGTGCCGGGAGGCTGATAGGGAGAGAGGCTGACTAGCAACGAACTTCAACACAGAAGTCCCAGGGCGGGTGGGCAACTTGCTCGGCCCATTGGTTATGTCGGTTGCGCGAAATTTGTACGGGGGCCCACCCCGGGTGGGACAACTTGTCGGGGGCGACTGCGACGCTGAGTTGCGGAGATTCGCGCCGGCGATGGGCGTCTTGCCGGCTGATGGGCTGCGGTGCGTCGGGCCCTTGGGAGGCCCGCCACCTCCGCACCTCCGCCGAGGCGCCGGCGCCGCGAGTGTCAGCTCGTTCGACGCATAGAGTGGTATTTGGAGGAGTACATCGACAGTGCAACTAGCCTTCGCCAGCGGAGGTCGAGCAACAATGTGAGCGCGTGCACCGCAGGCGGAGATCGAGCAGCACGCTAGATCGCTGAGCGCCAGTGGAGGTCGAGCAACAATGCGAGCGCGCTGAGCGCAAGCGGCGCACGGGCCTCGCGCCTCTTCGGCTCAGGTTGCGCCATCGACTCGCACCTTTTTGTTGAGAATCTTGTTGACAGGTTTTCGCGCGCGCGCGCGCAAAACGCCGGCGTGAGTATTTGTACACGCTTGCCGCGCGTGTGTGACTCGCGTTTGCGGTTTCAGTCGCGAGACGGCGCGCGCGTCGATCAGCGTTGCGATCGCCACGCAGCGTGTCACCTCAGGAGCCGAAAAAGTGCGTGTTAGGCACGTAGGCATGACACTCACTGCACCAGAAACGTCGAAACGCATGGCTCATCTCTCGGACGATGAAGTCCTGGCCAATCTGGGCAGCGTGATTGGCTCGCGGCGCAGGATCACTGCACAGCTCGTGGCTTACCTCGGTGAGGTGGAAGCGCGGCGGTTGGAGCTGAGGGAGGCGTGTTCCTCCATGTATGAGTTCTGCTGCCGGAAGCTGAAGCTCAGCGAGGGCAGCGCTCATCGGCACATTGCAGCTGCCCGCATCGCACGCAAATACCCAATGGTGCTGGGCCCGCTGCGAGAGGGACGGATCCACGTGACGGCGCTCAGCATGTTGCAGAGGTACCTTTCGGTCGAAAACCACGCCGAGTTGCTCGCGGCGGCCTGCGACAAGAGCAAAGCCGAGGTCGAGTTGCTGATTCGCTCGCGGTTTCCGCGGCCAGATGTGGCAGACGCGATCCGTCCGATGCCCGTCCAAGCGCACCTTGGAGGCGATGGCGCGGCTGCGGGCCAATCAGTTGCATCGGACTCAGGGTCGGAAGCCGTTGCCCCCGCGGCCGCCGGCCAATCGGCCCCTGGAGCTTCGGGGGTGGCGACCGTTGAACTCCATGAGCCTAGGCCTCGGGTGTCACCGCTTGCCGCACAGCGCTTTCACATCCAGTTTTCTGCCGGTCCTGCGCTGAAAGAGAAGCTCGAGCGCGCGCTCGATTTGATGAGCCACTCGAATCCGAAGCAAGACTTGGCAACGGTCATCGAACGGGGGCTTGACCTGCTGTTGGCGGATCTTGAAAAGAAGAAACACGGCAAGACCAATCACCCGAGACAGAGCCGTGGCACCAAGCACGGCGAGTTCTCTCGCGAGGCCCGCAGGGAGATCTACGAGCGCGATGGCGAGCGTTGCACCTACGTTTCGCCGAGCGGTGAGCGCTGCCGAGCGAGAGCGTTCGTGCAGCTCGACCACGGAAACCCACGAGCGCTTGGTGGGGCTGGCACGACCGACAACGGGCGTTTGCTGTGCCGCGCACACAACTTGTTCGAGGCCGAGAAGGTATTCGGAGGGAGGTACATCGAGAGTAGAATTCGCCGTCGCCAGCAACGGTTGGGCGGCGAATCGCGACGCGCAGCAGAAGAGGACAGCGCGGTCCTGACAGCCGGCGGCGGGGCTGGGCCCGAGTCACCTCGACAGAGCAGCGTCCAGGAGGTTGTCGAACGGGATTCCGTGGGCGGTGCAATTCGCCTTCGCCAGCAGAGGTTGGATGGCGAATCGCGGCACGGACATGGACAGACGAGTGGCGGAAGCAACGCTGACCCGCCCACGCTAGCCGACGCTCTGACCTCCCACCCAGGTGACACCGACGAAACCGCAACTTCCCACGCACCCAGCTGTGCCTCGGACGACGCGAATAGACTCCGCGCGAGTGAATCACTCCGCTGTCTCGAGCATGAGGCGGGCGGAGCTGCCGAGCCGGGGTCGGAGCTCTGGCCAAGGGGCGAAGCGCGTGATCAAATGGACTCAACCGAGCTCGAATCCAAGCTGTTGAGCGCGCTGACAAACATGGGCTTTCGGCGCGGGGAGTCGAAGCGAGCCGTGGCCGCGCTGGGGCGCCAAGAAACCGGTAACGCGCGGCGCGGAGCACTTGGCGGACCTCTTGCGGCAGGCTCTCGCGCTGCTGGTCCCAGAGCTTCGTACACGCCAGCGCAACGGGGCGACATGACCGGTCCAGAAAAACCTGACCGACACGCTGGGCGCCGGCGCCCCGGGGGAGGTGTGGCGGGCCCACAACGGCCCCGCTCTCGGACTCGCTTGGAGGTCCTGCGAACCGGTCCGCTTGCACCGCTCGGTTTCGTGGCCAGCTTGACGTTGTGAGCGGAGCACGGATTTCGTAGGAGGCCGACCTATTCGGGTGAGGCTACGCAAAGAACAGCCGGCAACGCCTGGAAAGGAAGACCTGGAGCCCAGCGACGGTTTCGGATTCGGCCACTGGGTCATGATTGAAGTCGGGTTCTATGCGGTGGGCGCACCGATTTTTTGGCTGTGCGCTGAAGTGATCACCCCAGCGATGGTGGTGGTTGGCACTTGCTTGGCAATCGCTGCTCCGTTTTGTGCGGCGCTAGTCTTGCTGCTTCGTGACGCGCGGCGGCGGCGATCCGCCGTTCACCACTAGGTTGCCCCACGCAAGGCTGCGCGTCCTAACGGGTGCGCGGAGTCTTGGGCGCGGGCGACCGGTCGATGCGGATGCGACTCGGTTTGAGAGAGATTCGCCAGAAAACAGGCGAGATTTGAAAATCCCCCGCGCGCCGCGTACACTCACCTACATGCGACTTTCGACTTGGACTTGTTTTGCTTTGACAACAGCACTCAGCGTGGCCCTCGTGCCGGGCTGCGGCTCTGAAGACGACGCGAGCGGCAGCGGCGGAAGCTCCACGGGTGGCAGCGCCGGTAGCGGAGGTTCGACAGGTGGCAGCGGCGGCTCCACGGGTGGCAGCGCGGGCAGCGGCGGAAGCTCCGGTTCGAACACTGGCGGCACAGCGGGCAGCTCCGGGTCCAGCGGCGCAGGTGGCGGCGCGGGCACCGATGGCGGCGCGGGCACATCTGGCGCCGGCGGCAGTGCGGGCACCGATGGCGGAACAGACGCGGGGTGCGCCGCCAAGACCGTGCCGACCAAGGACGGATGCCTGAGCTGCTCAGACGCACTGAAGGCCGTGAGCGCCGCCATCGAGGCCGCGCGCAAGGCCAACGGCAAGTGCAGCGTCGCGGGCGACTGCAAGCTGATCGGCGCCGGTTCTCAGTGCGCCGGCGGCTGTCAGACGGCCATCGCCACCAGCGGCGAGAAGACCTATCAAGCCGCTCTGGCTCAGGCCAACAAGGACTACTGCTCCGGCTATGTGCCCGTGTGCGGGTTCATCACGCCGGCGTGTCTCGCGGTCAAAGCCGTCTGTAAGAACAAACAGTGCGAGGTCGAACCCCTCTAGGTCCGGGATGACGGATCGCGACAGGCGCCGAATCCTCGAGCGGCGAGCACTGTTCTTGAGCTCGTCGCTCGCGGTTCTTTCCTGTGGTCCCAAACCGCCGGCGGAAGCTCCCCCCGGCAGCAGCACCGAGGTAGCAGTTCCGGAGCAGCCCACCGAGGGCCCCAAAGAAGATCTGGTCGGGCCCGCCCCGGATCGCGTCGAAGACACGCCCGACGAGCCAACCATGGAAATCCCGGACGGCGTGTCGGAACGAGCACAGCAGAATTACGAACGCTTGTTCAAAATGGTTCGTGGTCAGCTGGCAACCATCGCGACCACTGCCAAGAAGGTCCCAGCCCCCTGCGACGTGGCGGCGAAGGATTGCGAAGCCCAATTCCGCTCCGTCGCGGACTCGGTGCTGAAGTACCACGAGTCCACGCGCTTCTCGTATTTTTGCCCCGGCAGCAGCGACGAGGCGAAGGAGTTCGAAAAGAAGCGCTCCGCCCTGACCAACCAGGTGCGCGCCCGCTACTCGGAACTGATCAGCAAGATCGAAAAGGCGCTGTCCGACGGTAGCGCGGATGGGAAGAAGGAGTGGCAGCGCCTCGAGCAGGAAGCCGCAGCTGCCAATCCCCACCCCTGCCTGAGCTTCGCTTGCGAAGATTGGTGAAGCGGCGCGCATGTCCCCGCGCTGGCAGAGCCCGCAGCCCTACGAGGAGATCGACCACACCGCGGACGCGGGTGTGGTCGTCCAAGGCGAGTCCAAGGAGGAAACTCTCGCGCGTCTGGTACTCGCCCTGGGGCAACTCTTGGCCGGAGGGGCGAGCGTCCCTCACAAGACCGACGTCGAAGTGGAAGTCGAAGCCGGCCCACTCTGGTCGATTGCGGTCGACGTTCTCCGCGAACTGCTGTTCCGCTTCGATCGAGACGGCATCATCCCACAGAGCTGCGAGGTTCACTCAATCGACGAGGGCTCTGGAGCGCGGATAGTGGTCGGCGTCGGCAAGTACGATTCCGACCTGCATGCGGAAGGCCTCGAGCTCAAGGCTGTCACGCTTCACGAAGCGTGCTTCGACGCGAATCGGGGTGGCTACCGCGCCCAGATCATCTTCGATCTCTAGTCACGTGGCGGCCCACGATGCCGGCCGCGGTGAGGACCACGTCGGCCACGACGCTCGAGTAGCTTCTCGAACTTGGGCTTCTGCTCGTCGGTCAAGAGCGCTCGGATCTCGTCGTCGGTCTTCTTGCGGTGCTCGACCATCGGCTCGCCGCACTCCTCGCGCATCTCGTCCATCAGCTTGCGCCGTTCCTCGCCCCGCCGATTCAGAATCTCGCGCACCTTCGCTGTCTGCTCCCTCGACAAGTCCAAGCGCCGAGCCAGTGCGCGCACGCGCCTATGCTCGAAGCCTTTGCGACTCATCATGCCTCGCATGCCTCGATGGGCGACCACATGGGTCGTCGCCGCTCCGGCAATCCCACCGAGCAAGAACACGCCGAGGAGCAGCCCGATGGCGCGAATTCGCTTCCCCTTTACCATTCGAGCTCCGCCGTTTCCGTGCTGGCAATGGCCTCGCTGCTGGCGTCTTGGGCTGACACGGCCAGCGCCACTGCAACCGCTGCCGCCACCGCGAACACCGGCATGAGCCACTTCGCGGACGCGCTGAGGTCGAGCCACAGGCCAGCAGGCTCCGACCGGGGCAGGCTCTTCATGACCCGAGCCGAGAACTGCGGGCCCGCCCTCACTCCCGCGGTCCGTCCGGCGAGCCGCTCCAGCCTCTCGTCCACTTCGTCCCCGTCACCTGTCACGCTGTACTCCTTCTGCCCCGCAAGTATACGCGAGCTCGAACCAGGCGCTGTTCAACAGCACCCTCGCTCGTACCCATGATCTCGGCGACCTCCGCCGTCGAAAGACCTTCCACCACTTTGAGAACGATGGCTGCCCGCTGTTCCTCAGGAAGCCCGTCGAGGTACTCGGCCAGCTCGCGAAGAGCGAGTCTAGCTTCCAGTGCCGGCGCGGCACTTCCGTCCGCCATCTCCGACATCACGTCTTCGGGCACTTCCGCCTTGCGCTTGCGCTTGCGCAGCGCATCGATGGAGCCATTGGTGACGACTCGGTACAACCAGGTCTTCAGGGATGAGCGCCCGTCGAACGTGCCCGCGGTCAGCGTGTTGTACGCCTTCACGAAAGCCTCCTGAACGACATCTTCTGCATCGGTAACGTCTCCCAGCATTCGCGCACTGAGGCGAACGAGCATGTCGCTGGTCTCCTCTACGATGCTCTGGAAGGCAGCGTGCTCTCCGCGCTCCACGCGGAGCCGTGCCTGTTCGAGTGAGTCCAACGCGGCTCTCCACCTTGTGCGGTCACCTTAACTAGACGCTTCGGATGGCGCTGCCCCTATGCCGAGCACGTCATTTCGACTTCGAGGACGGCTTTTCCTTCCACATAAATACCTGAATTTATTGGATATTTTGGAATTAACATTTCTCAACGTAGGGCTTTTGGCCCCTGCCACGTCTGACCTACATGAAACGCACGAAGCTCCGCACCGCCCTCATCGCCCTGTCTGCAGCCAGCATGCTCGCGGCCGTCGGCTGCAACCAAGGCCCCGTGGACACCAAGGATCTCGACGAAGTCGAGGAGCCGCTGGCGCAAGAAGCAGTAGCCCCGGAGAAAGCCGCCAAAAAACGTCGCGCCTTTCACGATCCTTCCAAACTGATCGAGAAGTTCGATGAAAACGAAGATGGCGTCTTGCAGCTCAGCGAGCTACCCGAGCGCAAAGCCAAGTTCTTCGACAGAGCGGACACCGATAAGGACGGAGCCCTATCGACGACCGAGCTCAAGGCCCACTGGACCGCGATGAAGAAGAAGAAATTCGAGCGCCGCGACTCCAACGGCGACGGCTTCCTGACCGAAGACGAAGTTGGACGTCGCTGGGAAAGGCTCAAGGTGGCCGACGCCGATAACGACGGCAAGCTGACCCAGGTCGAAATCGAGACGGCTTGGCAGAACGGCAAGCTCTTTCCTCGCCACGGCAAGCGCGGCTTCCGCAGCATGCATCACCGCAAGGATCCAGGCAAGTGGTTCGACAAGCTCGACGAGAACAAGAACGGACTGCTCGAACTATCCGAGGTTCCCGAACGCAAGCGCCCCTGGCTGGAAAAGGCCGATACCAACGGCGATAAAGCCCTGAGCAAAGATGAACTGAAAGCTCACTTCGAAGCCAAGCGCGGAAAGTTCATGAAGCGCAGAAAGGGCTTCGGCATCGACAAAGACGTGAGCCCTACTCTCTAACTGCCCTCCCGCGCTGCCCATCCGAGCACCGCCCCGTGCAAACTGCCCACCCCATTCGGGTGGGCAGCGCCTTTTTGTGACAGGCAGTGAGATCGCCACATCCCTGTCCCCTCGCCTGCGCCTAGGGTACCCTGAGGCAAATGGGAGGAGCGTCGGCGAAACTAGTCGCGATACCGCCCCTGGCGCTCACGCTGTTCGGGGTGCTGCTGCTCACCGGCTGCGGTGAGAAGTTCGAAAGCAAATCCGAGCCCCCCCGACGGCGGCGCCGGTAGTGGCAATTGCATACCCACAAGCTGCGAGAAGCTGGGCGCTGAGTGCGGCATTGCGCCCGATGGCTGCGGCGAAACCGTGGATTGCGGTTCGTGCGAGTCGGGCGAAATCTGCGGCGGCGGTGGCCAGAACAAGTGTGGCACCCAGCAGTGCACGTCCAACACTTGCGGCACGCTTGGCGCCACCTGTGGCGTGGCAAGCGATGGCTGCGGCGCAACACTCAACTGCGGCGACTGCACGCTGCCAGAAACCTGCGGTGGCGCGGGCACGCCCAACCAGTGCGGTTGCGTGCCCTCCACCTGTCAAACCGGCTCTTGTGGGGACATCCCAGACGGCTGCGGAGGCGTCCTCGAGTGCGGCACCTGCCCCGCGGGTCAGATCTGTGGCGGTGGCGCTCCCAACAGGTGCGGCAAAGAACCTTGCGTCCCGAAAACCTGCGCCGGAGAGGGCAAGAACTGCGGCGCGTTAGCCGACGGCTGTGGCAAGATCCTCAACTGCGGCAGCTGCACTCTGCCGGAGACTTGCAAGGGGGGTGGCATAGCCAACGTGTGCGGTTGCACTCCGAAGACCTGCGCGGGCTTGGGCCGAAACTGCGGCTCGGCTCCGGACGGCTGCGGCGGCACCTTGAACTGTGGAACGTGCATCTCGCCCAATTCCTGCAACAGCGCGGGCGTTTGCTCCTGCACACCGCTCGCGGCGTGCGCAGCAACGGAATGCGGAGTCAGGGACGATGGCTGTGGCGGCACCGTGGAATGCCCCGTCACGTGTGCCTCGGGTGATCCTCTCAGCCATTGCAACAATTCGACTAACAAGTGCGAAACGTGCCTAGTCGATTTCTGCAGCGGCGCCACGAAATGCATCATTCGAGACAAGTGCGACGGCAACACCGAAATCCCCATCTATTGCCCATGCACGGGCGGCAAGAAATGCCACGTGCAGTCAGGCAAATGCGTCTAGCCCGCCCGGCCGAATCGTGTCTCGACTGCCCTCTGGAGCCACCTTGAGCTAACCCAGACCAATGGGAGGACGGTCAGGCCGACGCCTGAGAAGCGTGTTTTTGGACAAGTGCGGGACCAACTCATGCAACCCGACCACCTGCGCCGCCTTGGGCGCTACCTGCGGCGTTGCCAGTGATGGCTGCGGCGCGACACTCAACTGCGGCAGTTGCTCAGCCCCCGAAACCTGCGGTGGCGGCGGCAAGCCAAACGAGTGTGGCTGCCAGCGCGTGACGGAATGCCCCCCGGGAACCTGTGGTCAGGCGCCCGACGGCTGCGGCGGCCTTCGCAATTGCGGCGGCTGCGCGCCCAACGAGATTTGTGGCGGTGGCGGCCCCAACCAGTGCGGCGACAAACCCTGCGTCCCGAAGACTTGCGCCAGCGAGGGTGCGAACTGCGGCACCATCTCTGACGGCTGCGGCAAGACACTGAACTGTGGAACCTGCACTTCACCGGAGACTTGTGGTGGCGCCGGCTTGCCAAACGTATGCGGGTGTACTCCCGACACCTGCCTCACGCTCGGCAAGAACTGCGGCAACGTGGATGACGGCTGTGGTGGCACGCTGAACTGCGGAACCTGCACCGGCGTGGATAGTTGTGGCGCCATTGTGCCCAATGTTTGCGGTTGCACGCCCCTGGCCAACGTGTGCGGCGCGGGCGAATGCGGCGTCAAGGACAACGGCTGTGGCGGAACGGTCGTGTGCCCCAAGCAGTGCACCGGCCCTGGAGAAATCTGCAACAACACGACGCACACCTGCGAGTCATGCGTCGTTGGTTTCTGCGATGGAGCGACGACCTGCATCGTCAACGCGCCATGCAACGGCAGCAACAAGGTCGATATCTACTGCCCCTGCAAGCCTGGCAAGAAATGCCAGCTGCCGTCCGGCAAGTGCATCTGACCCGACGCGCAGCCAGGCCGCACTGGCGCTTCAAGCCAGCCTGGCGCGGCCGCGCCTTCAGTTGGCGCAGCCGTTGATTTCGAAGTTGTCGAAAACCTTGCCGTCAATGTCGATGCCTTCGCCGACGCCTTTGCAGCCGTGGATAGTGAAGCTCAGGAAAGCGTGCCTCGTGTCTTGGCCAGCGGCTTGATACCAATCGTCGGGATCTTCGAAATCATGTAGGCCCGTGCCACCGCTACCCACGATGATGTAGGGGATCGCGCCCGTGCCACCAGGCACCTGGCATTGGCCGCGCACCGGGAAGGTCCGCACGTAGTGGTGGTCGTGCCCCACCATGACCAAATCGACTCCATGCCGCTCGAGCACCGGCAGCACGATGTTGATCAGGCCGTGGTTGTCGTTTCGATCCTCGTAACGACTCCAGGGCGGATGGTGAAAGAAGGCGACCTTCCAGTCCGCACTGCTCCCCGCTAGATCGGCTTCGAGCCAATCCACCATGTCATCCTCGGCAGTGTTGGAGACGTCCAGACCGATGGGAATGAGCATTTCGCTGTTCGAGTCCAGGGACACGAAGTGCACATTGCCGTAGTCGAAGCTGTAGTAGCGCTCCTGGTCCCGAGCGCGCAGTGCTTGTTCGAATAGGTAGTAGACGTCCAAGTAGGGTTGGGCGCTTTTCGTCTTGTATTCATGGTTGCCCGGCGTGGGAAAGCTGGGCACGCGGTGCATGAAGTCCCGGTACACCTGAAACACTCTCTCCTCGAACTCCGGGAAGGTGCCCGAGCCGTAGGCCATGTCGCCCAGGTGCAGGAACACGTCGAACTCCCGCTTCATGAACACATCACGCAGGGCGGCCTGCTCCGGACTGGCGTTGCCGCTGTCGCCAAAGGCCAGAATGCGCACCGGGCGTTTCGTGCCGTCCCAAGCGGTTTCCGCCTTGAGGCCGCTCGCGACGACAGTCCCCTCGTTTTCGACCCGATAGCAGTAGGCCTTGTTCTTCTCGAGCCCCGTCACCGCCGCCGCAAAAGCCACGTAGTCTTCCGTGTCCCCGGTGCGCGCCATGTCGAAAACCTCGCTGGCCGCCGAAAACTCGGTCCACGGTCCATCCTTGCTCGGCCCAAAGAAGACCTTGCCAGCACTGGTCCCCGCTTTCGCGGTCCAGGCCACCATGGCCGTGGTCTGGGTCACGCTCTGCAAGTACGGGTAGCGGCGCAATACGCCGCCTGTCTCGAAAGTCGGTGAACCGCAGTCCAATGTCGGCGGCGCTTCCGGCGCACCTGGATCCGGCGCCGGTGTTTCGTCGATGTCCGGAGCCGTCGGACATGGCTCGGCGGCGTCCGGGTCGACATCCGCGCCAGCGTCGGCAGCGTTGGACGGCTTTGAACCGCTCTCGTCATCCCCGCAGCTAAACGCCAAAAGCAGCGCTAGACAGCCAGCCCAGATCCGTCGGTGCATGCCGCGCATTCTAGCGGATCTGCCAGGGTTTGGTTTTTGGGGGCGGGGCAGCATGCCCGCGAGCCCTCGTCACGCGCTGCCGCTAGCGCGGCGGAAGCATTGAGAAAAATCCGGAGCGACCCGCGAGCACCCTGACGAGGTGGTTGAGGCTAGAGTCGACAGGCTCGAGATCCCCCTGGAGGCCCTGTGGTTCGTACAACGCTCAGTTCCATTGCCCTGCTCGCTGTCGTGAGCGCGGCGTCGGCTATCGTCGCTTGCGGAAGCGACTCGGACCCCGCGTCCTCGACCGACGCTGGCTCTGCAACCGGTGGATCCGGAAACGCCTCCACTGGCGGCTCTGGCAACGCCTCGACAGGCGGCGCGTCGACGGGCGGCAGCGGCGCAGCCAACACCGGGGGCAGCAGCGGCACCGCCGGCACGAGCTCGGGTGGCTCACCTGGCACAGGCGGCAGCGGCGGAACGGGCACCGGGGGCAGTGCCGGCACCGGGGGCAGCGGAGGTGGACCCCTCGGTCCGAACGCTTGCAAAGGATACTCCACTCGTTATTGGGATTGCTGCAAGGCGCATTGCGGTTGGTCTGGCAACGTTCCTTCCGGAGTGAAGCCGGTGACCAGCTGCAGTCAGGCAGATAACCCACAAACCGGCCAGTACAACGCCAAGAGCGCGTGTGATACGCCCGGCGCGAATAGCTCACACACCTGCTTCAGCATGCGGCCCTGGCAGGTGAGCGGCACCCTTTCCTACGGATTCGCTGCGGTGCCGGCGAGCGGCGATATCTGCGGCCGTTGCTATCAGCTGGAATTCGAGGGCACCGGGCACTACGACGCCAACGATCCGGGCTCGGCCAAACTCAAGGGCAAGACCATGGTCGTACAAGCTACGAACATCGGCTACGACGTCGCCGGTGGCCAGTTCGACATCTTGATTCCCGGTGGCGGCGTGGGTGCTTTCGATGCTTGTACCCAGCAGTGGAAGATCTCCGATCCGAAGCAGCTAGGCGCCCAGTACGGCGGATTCCTCACCGCGTGCAAACAAGATGGCAGCAACAACACCCACGCCAAAGTGAAAGCTTGCTTGAAGAACCGCTGCCAAGCCGTCTTCAAAAACGCAACCTTCTCAGACGCAGATCTTCTCGCTGGCTGTAACTGGTTCGTGGACTGGTTCGAGGTGGCGGACAACCCGAACCTTCGGTACACGGAGGTGGAGTGCCCCCTGGCCATCATCGATCGCTCCGGCGTCGACCGCCGACCCCTGGCCGACGTCTCGCCCAAGTGCAAATAGCGAAAATGCGGGACGTGTCGAGCTCGGCGACCTGACGTCGGGCAAGTCGAAAGCCCTGTCGCCGGAGTACAAGTCGTGCTCATGAAGGGCGACGCGAAGGTCATCGACTACCTCAACGAGTACCTACAGATCGAGCTGACCGGCCACAAGCAGTACATGCTGGCCGCGGCTATGTGTGCCAACTGGGGCTACCGGCGCTTGCACGACAAGCAGGAAGAGTACTCACGCGAAGAGACGACCCACACCGCACGCATCGCGCAGCGTATCTTCTTCCTGGAAGGCGTGCCCAAAGTTTCCGACGCCCGAGCCGTCACGCCCATCGACTCCGTAGAGGCGCAAATCAAGAAAGATCACGAGTTGGTCAGCCACGCCATCGCGCGCCTGCGAGAAGCAGTGGACTACTGCATCGAACAGGCGGACGGCGGGACTCGTCAGCTTTTCGAAGAGATGCTCGTGGACGAAGAGTCTCACCTCGATTGGCTCGAGGCAGAGCTCACGCTAATGGATCAGGTGGGCCTGCAGAACTACCTGGCAGAGCAGATCCGCAGTTGACCTTCGACACGCCGCGGGCCGTGTCTGAAGCTCAGCATGCCGGGCAGGCGCAGCTGACCTTTGCCGGACCCGTGGATGCGTCGGTGCACACGTCCCAAGGAGAGACGCAGAAGTAGGGGGCCAGGCACGAGCAGGCCAGAGCGGAGCACTGCAAGGAGGGCATCACGCAGCGGTACTCGGTGACGAGGGATTCGTACTTCGCGCAGAAGCCCGTGGTGCAGTTCGAGCAATCTTTCTCGGTGGCGCATTCGAGGATCCCCACGCACTTCCCCCAACAACCGTTCTCGACGGTTGGCACTTGCCCCACGGGGCAGGTCGGTATGGCCACCTTGCAAGTTACCGTGCTCGGGTTGCAATCCACGCCCCCGGCTCCACCGCTGCCAGCCGCGCCACCGGATGCTCCGCCCGCACCGCCGCTGGCTCCGCCCGCTCCACCGCTACTACCGGCAGCGCCACCACTGCCAGCACTACCGCCGCTGCTGCCAGCACTTCCGCCGCTGCCGGCGCTGCCGCTACTACCCGCGCTGCCTGAGGCCGCGGCGCTGCCGCCACCGCCTCCACTGCCATCGTCACTGGACGACTCGCCGCACGCGACACCCATCACCAAAACCCCAAGCCTAAGCAACCAAGTCTTCATGCGCCCAGAGTAGCGCAATTAACGAGGGGTTGCCCAAAACGCATCCCCTCGAGCCTCAGGTAGCGAGGAAGAGATTCTTCAGTTTCGCCTGCGCGGTTTCAGCTCCCCCCGTGCAGACCTGCGATCCGTCAAGTCTCAGACGATCGGATGCCGCTTGCCAAGCAGCACCGCGGCGTAGCCAGCAACACCTGCCTCATTGACACTCGGGGTGTGCCAGGCAGTCGCCGCATAGGCAGCTCTCGATGAAGGCGTTGCAGACACCGTCGTTGTCGCAGAGGTTCTTCGAGCAGACACTGTTCGTTTCGCAGTCGGAGCACACGCAGTCGTCCTTCGTGGTGCAGACACCATCATGTACGCACCCCACGCCACTTCCAGAGGGCTCCGACTTGCATTGGTTGTTTTCACAGGTCTGGCCAGGCCCACAGCCGATTTGTGCGCAGCTGGTGCCGGCAACGGCTTTGCATTGCTTGACGTTGTACTTCGCCGTCTCGGTGACCGCGGCGATGCTGCCATCAGCCAAGTTGCGGAAGGTGTAGGAGAGCGGAGCCGCACTGGACAGCGGTGCGTCCTTCGAGAAGTACTCGCGCCAATCGCCAGAGCGAATCAGGTCCAGCGTCGCTTGGCCGTCCCCGCCCAAGGAGGTGACCGCGATCTTGGCCTCGCTCAGGATCTTCTTCTGCTTGACGGTCAAATTGACGCTCACTCCGGCGACGACGACCTTGTAGGCGGCTTCCAAGGTGCCCCGGATCTCTTGTTCGCTCGCGGTGGAGGTGAACGAGAACGTCATCATGCGGCCGTAGACGATGTTCGAGACGTAGACGGGCAGGTTGTTGGGCCCGATCTTCCCCAGCGCAATCTGTTCGTCGAGCTTGTCCTGAGTGAACTCCGGGCTGAAGAAAGCTCCTGGGGTCTGCGGCGGTTCGACCACGACTTCGAACATCTTCTGCAAGAAGTGGGCTGTCACCGTGGTCTCCGAAGCGTTCTTGCTGAAGTCCCCGCTGGCCGATCCCGAAAACTTCAGGTAGTTGCCCGAAATGCCGAGGGAGAGCGCGAACTCTTTCTCCTCGGAAGACGTACGCATCTCGAAAGTGATGTCGCTTGGAGTCGGAAGCGCTGTAATCGTGGCCGCCCCGATCATCTCGCCAATCGCGGCGGCGGCGGTGGCTTGATTGGGGCTATTCAGCTCCCTGAAGTTGTCACCGGTAGGCAGCGCGGGAATGGAAATGCGAACGGGTGAACGCTGGGCAATGGGCAGTCCCAACAGACTGCCCAAGCCGTCCCGATGGGTCTTTCCTTGCAAAAGCGCGCCGGGCCAGAGGATCTCCACATCCGGGCTGTACATCACCAGTTTGTCGGGAGTGTCCTGCACCGAATAGGGCGTCTGAGTGCAATGGTAGTCGACGTCGGGCACGACCTGAACCACGCCGTCATCACCGATCGTGCGCACGTCGATCTTCTCCGGTGGCAGGATTTCAGTCGCACCAGCCGGCGCTGGCCTCAGGGAAGGCAGTTTGGGTGAAAACTCGGTCCAGGACGGCAAGGCGCTCAGGTACTCGTCAGCGACAGCGGGCTCGGTCGAAGCTGGTGGCGACTCCGAGCTGCATGCCAGCGCGAAGAAAGCCAATAGCCAACCGGCTGCCAGAGAGCGCCGGGCGAAGCTCGTTTCTTTGAGTGGTGAAGTCGAGGGGGTCATGGGGTCTTCCTGGTCAGAGTGGTCACGCGGCGATCACTTAGAGGGATAGGTTCGCGAAGGGGTTGGGGATCTCGGGGCTAGCGCCGCAGGCCGTGTCCGTCGCACCGCAGGCGTTGAGGACGATTGGCTGCGAGGCGTCGTTCGGCACGAGCTTGACGGGGCTTGTCGTGCCGAGCGCGTACACATGCGTGCCGCTCTTGATCGCTCCTCCGAAAAGCGGGTCGAGGGGCGTTGGTGGACTGCCGTGGTCGGTCGGGGAGTTGACCACGATCGCGTGAGCGATGCCGATCTTCTCCGCGATGGCGACCTCGCTGTCGATGTCGATGGCGCCGTTCTTGTTGGCGTCGCGAACCGCTACGATGGTGCCCAGAAACACTTGCGGCGCCGACCCCGAGCAGCCACTCGAGCCACAATAGGCCAAGCCTGCAGAGGGAGCGGAAATCCCGCTCAGAGGAATCGCGTACTGGGTGACGCTTGGGCCAAAGGACGTGTCGTAGGCAACCTGCCACTTGGCGGAATTCCCGAGGTCGCTGCCGTCCACCCACACCACACCGAGGCGACCCGCAGCCGTGGGTGCGGTCTGACCAGGAATCATCGCTACTTCGAGGCAGATCGATCCTGCTGCGCAAATGACCCCGCCCGACCCTCCCGCGCCAGCGCTCCCCCCGGTCCCCGAGCCACCTGCGCCCCCAGTGTTGGCCCCGCCTGCTCCGCCCGTGCCTGCGCCGGCAGAGCCGCCGGAGGCGACAGCGCCGCCACCGCCAGCCCCAGGGCCGCTTCCCGTTGATTCTCCCCCGCCGCAGCTCATCAAGAGAGCTGCGGCCAAGCCGCAACCGAGTAGTGAAATATTCAAGGCTGTTGTACGCATGACTGTCTCTCTCGCAGGGATGGGACGCTCCTAAAGCTACGTCCGGCTGCGGAGTTTCGCATTCGATAGAATCGGACATCGGAGCGCCGTCACGGTCCGTGGCACTCGGCGGGCCGACCTCAGCGCCGCAGTCTTTCGAGCAGAAAGCTACGCCGGACTGTCGTCGTCCGCCGAAGCTATCGGGATAAAAATGCGGAATCGCGAGCCTTCCCCTGGCGCGCTCTGCAGCTCGATACGACCCTGGATGCGCTCGACCAGGTTCTTCACGATGGACAGGCCGAGACCGGTACCGCCTTCGTCACGAGAGCGCCCCTTGTCCACACGATAAAAGCGTTCGAATATCCGCTCGTGGTACTTGGGCGAAATACCCCGCCCCTGGTCACGAACTTCCATCACGGCGTAGCCTGACTCCGTCTGAAGCGACACGAACACGGGCGTCCGCGGCGGCGAGTACTTGATCGCATTCTCCACCAGGTTGCTCAGGATGTGCTCGATGGCCGAAGGGCTCACGTCGGCGACTACCGGGACCTCGGGGAGCTCGATTTGGAGCGGAATGGACTTCTCCACCGCGGCCGCCTCCAGCGGCGCAACGTTCTGCGAAACGAGCAGTCGAAGGTCAGTCGTCTCGAAGTCATCGTCAGGCGATGGAGACTCTGCGGAGGATAGCCGGGTCAAGTCCTCGACCAAAGATTGCAGACGAAGTGTCTGGAGCACTATTCTGTCCACGAAACGTCGCGCAACTTCGGGATCGCCCAGCGCGCCGTCTTGAAGAGTCTCAGCAAACGCCCGGATGGCCGTGAGCGGAGTGCGCAGCTCGTGGCTGGCGTTCGCAACGAAGTCGCGGCGAATTCGGTCCGCCTCTCGCAGCCGCGTGACGTCGTGCAGCACGGTGACCACGCCTTTGCCTCCGGGCAGGGGCGAAACCTGTGCTTGCATGATGCGGTCCCGTCCGCCCAGGTTCGCCTCGATCTCGACTTCGGCGGCTTGGTCTCGCTTGCGCGCTCGGCGAATTGCCGTTCGAAGCTCCTTGTTGTCGATCACGTGCTTCGCACGTCGCCCGAGCACGTCCTCGGCGCTGAGAGCATCGAGGGCGGCGTTGGTCAACACCACCTTGCCCTTGGCATCCGTGACGAATACCGACTCCACCATCGAATTCAGAATGGTCTTGAGTCGCTCTTCATCGGGCGCGACATCTTGCTTCTTCTTCAAGTTTGTCTTCCGACTAGTCCGAGTCCGGACGATGGGCGCACTAGGTCGCGCTACACGGCTGCCCAGTCGGGCAACAATAGCCGTAGCTGGGCGGCAAGGTCGCGGTGATTTCGCAGGACATGCCGGGTGGGCAGCCCCCCGGACTCAAAGGCGCATTGCACACGATGAGCTGGCTATCGACATCACAGCTCGTTTGACACTGGGCAACCTGAGGCCCGCCATCCAGCTTGCCGAGTTTGGTGACGCAACAGAACTGCCCCGGGCAATCAGCATCGTCATCACATTGGAAGGCGTAACCGGAGCACGCTGCGCTATCGGGAACGCACTTGCCGCTGCAGCAGTACTCCTGAGGCGCGCACTGGGTCGGGGGCGAAGAAATGCCACCGCAATTCACACTGCCCACGGCACCGCTGCCACCGCTGCCGGCCGCACCCGAGCTACCACCCGCAGCCGCGCCACCGCTGCCGCCCGTCGACGCACCGCCACTGCCCCCGGTGATTGCACCGCCAGAACCGCCACTGGTCGTGCCACCGCCGCCGCTCGACGCGCCGCCACTCGACGCGCCGCCGCTGCCCCCCGCCGCGCCCTTGCCGTCATCCGTGTCGCCGCCGCAGTTGATCAGCGAGCACGAAACCACCAACACCGCAGCGAGCAAGCCGTGCTTGGACCCACTCCCGTTCGCGAAGCTCCGACGGGGGATGCTCATTCGAGGTCGCGGCCAAAAAGAAGGCGAAAGCCGTTCAGATCCCGAACTTCGAAGTCGAGGCGACCGTAGGGTTGTTTGCGGGGCGGGTACACGACTTCGCTGCTGGGCGCGGCCTTCGCAAACAGGGACTCCACGTCGTCGACGTCGAAAGACAGCGTGATGTCACCATGCTCGTGTTGGTCTTTGTGGGCGCCCACCCTCAACATGAGTGCCGCGCCATCGAGGCACAGCTCGCACCATCCGATCTCGCCGCAATCTTGAATGTCCGCGTCCGTGGACGTGAGCCGAAAACCGAGCGCCTCGTACCAGGCAATCGCTTCACGCATATCGGGAACACGCAGCATAGGTGTCACAGTCGCCATGGTGCGGAGGGTAACACGCGGGGTGTTTGAGAGTTAGTCGATCGACTAACTCTACACTGGGGACAGCTTGTGATGGGAACGCGCCGGACCTCGAAGAACTGTCGATGACGAACCGAGCGCGCCATCCCCAAACCAACCAACCAAAAATCGACGACGCGCTGATGAGTAGCGCCAGGACGAGCGAATGTACGGCGCGCTGGTGAGTAACGCCAGGGCGAGCACAGTCGAAGCCGAGCATCTCGAGCCCGTTGCTCGGTGCTTGGCGCTACCATGACCCCGATGGCGGTGAAGCTGCAGCGTCGCGGGCCCTTTGCGTGGGAGATCCCCAAGGAAGGCGGCATGAAGGTGCCGGGGCGGGTGTACCTCGCCGAAGAGCAGCTGGAGAAGGTGCGCAAAGACAAAGCTCTGGAGCAGGTGCGTAACGTTGCCTACTTGCCGGGGATCGTTGGCGCTAGCTTGGCGATGCCGGACATCCATTGGGGCTATGGTTTTCCGATCGGCGGTGTGGCTGCGGTGGATGCCGCGGAGGGAGCAGTCAGCCCTGGGGGTGTCGGCTACGACATCAATTGCGGCGTGCGAGTGATCACGACCGGGCTCGAAGCCGACGCGGTTGCACCCCGCGTCCAGGACGTCGTGAAGAAGCTGTTCAAGGCGATTCCAACAGGTGTTGGAGAAGGCGGTGCGATCAAGGCGTTGAGTAAGCCCGAGCTGCGGAAGGTCATGGCCAAGGGTGCGATCTGGGCCGTGGAGCAGGGCTACTTTGCTTCGGAGGACGACGCGGCCTTTGCAGAGGAAGGGGGATGTCTCGCCGGGGCCGAGCCCAAGGCCGTCAGCGAGCGCGCTCTGGAGCGTGGACAGAATCAACTAGGCACTTTGGGCAGCGGCAATCACTTCCTGGAAGTGCAGCGCATCGACGAGATCTACGACGCCGCAGCGGCGGAAGTGTTTGGACTCCGCGAAGGCAGCGTCACCCTGATGATTCACTCCGGCTCGCGCGGGCTGGGGCACCAGGTTTGTGACGAGACCTTGCACCAGCTATCGCGCAGCTATGAAAAGTACGGCGCCGATTACGCCGCGTTGCCGGACCGCCAACTGGCCTGCGCGCCGATCCGTTCGGACATTGGCCGGCAGTACCTGGGCGCCATGCAGGCGGCGGCCAACTTTGCCTGGGCCAATCGTCAGGTCATGACGGGCCTGGCAGTGCAGGCGGTGGCTGGTGCGCTGGGCGTCTCGGTCGAGCAGCTGGACGCGCATCTGCTCTACGACGTGTGTCACAACATCGCGAAGTTCGAGGAGCACTTGGTCGACGGCGAGGCGACGCGCGTGCTGGTGCATCGCAAAGGGGCTACTCGCGCTTTCGCGGCGGAGGATCCGCGCGTACCGGAGCGCTACCGGGGCGTGGGGCAGCCCGTGTTGATCCCCGGGGACATGGGGCGCTACTCCTACATCCTCGCGGGCAATGCTCACGCCATGGAGGAGACCTTTGGTTCGTCCTGTCACGGAGCGGGGCGGGTGCTGTCGCGCAAGGCAGCGCTGAAGCAGGCTCGGGGGCGGCGCATCGACCGAGAGCTGCGCGAGCGGGGCATTCAGGTCATGAGTCGCGGCCTGCGCACTCTGGCCGAAGAGATGAGTGAAGCCTACAAGGATGTCGCCGACGTCGTGGACGTCATCGATGGCGCCGGCGTATCCCGCAAGGTGGCGCGGCTGGTGCCGCTGGGTGTGATCAAGGGGTGACGCTCAGCAGCGGATCCTTGGCGTGACCCGGCGCTTTGGCGGAGACCTCTTCTGGCGGCATGGCGGGGGAAGCTGTAACCCAGTGGGTTTGCGAAGCGTAGGGACTGCATGGCGGCACCCCAGGGGAAGAAATCAGTCTCGGGGCCAACGCTGTCGCCACAGAACGCGCTGGCGCTCGCGGATCGACTGGCGAAAGCCACTCCCGGCACGCTGCGGATTGTAGTGCTTGGCGGCGGGTTTGGCGGCGTGTTCACGGCCCGCGCATTGGCGAAGCTGCTCAAGCGCCGCAACGATGTGGAAGTCGAGCTGCTCAGCGAAAACAACTACTTCACGTTTCAACCGCTGTTGCCGGAGGTAGCCGCGGGTGGCATCGCGCCGACCCATGTCGTCAACCCGATTCGGGAGTTGCTGCCCAGCACCAAGTTTCGCCTGTGCAGGGTGCGCAGCATCGACTTCGCGACCCGCAGTGTGGTGGTGAGCCAAGGTGAAGCGACGGAACTGAGCCGGGTTGCCTATGACTACTTGGTCTTTGCCTTGGGCAAGGTGAGCGATTTCTCCACCATGCCTGGCGTGCAAGAGCACGCCTTGCCGCTGAAGACCCTAGGCGACGCGTTTCGGTTGAAAAATCACGTACTACGCTGCCTGGAGCTAGCCGCGATTGAGGAAAACGAGCAGCGACGTCGTGCGCTGCTCTCTTTCGTGGTCGCCGGTGGAGGTTTCTCCGGCGTGGAAACCATTGGTGAACTCTGGGAGTTGGTGGAGCGCTCGCGCCGGTGCTTCCCAGACATTCGCCCGGAGGAGCTGACGTTTCAGATCGTGCATTCTACGGCTCGAGTTCTTCCAGAGATGCCCGAAAAACTGGGCAACGCTGCGGGACGTGAGCTCGAGCGGCGGGGAATCGAGCTGGTGCTCGGCGAGCGGGTTCGCGCCGCCTCGCCGGACGCAGTGCATCTCAAGGGTGGCCGCACTTTGCCCTGCCGAACCTTCGTGTGCACCGTGGGCAACGCGCCCAATCCCATCGTCACCTACGCGCTAGACGCTGGTGACTTCCAGGTGGCGCAGCACCGCGGGCGGCCAATAGGCGCTTTCGCTTGCGAAGCCACGCTGCGTTGCGTGGACAAGTCGCGCTTTTTCGCGGTTGGGGACTGCGCCGGAGTCCCCAGTCCGAGTGGCGAAGGGCTGTGCCCACCCACGGCGCAATTCGCGATCCGGCAAGCGGAGACATGCGCCCGGAACATCGTTGCGACCATCGACGACAAGCCCCTGACGCCGTTTTCCTTCAAAGCCCTGGGCATGCTGGCCTCCCTGGGCAACCGCAGTGCCGTCGCAGACATGATGGGGATTCGCTTCTCAGGCTTCGTAGCCTGGTTCGCCTGGCGCACGGTCTACCTGATGAAACTACCGGGTTTCGTGCGCAAGCTGCGGGTCGCATTGGACTGGACGTTGGACTTGTTCTTCCCGCGGGACATCACCCAGCTGCAGGTCGCGCAGCTGGACCGGTTGAGCGTGTATCACTTCGAACCCGGTGAGTTCGTCGTGCGGGCCGGCGATATGGGGCGAGAAGTCTACGTGATGGTGGCTGGCGAGGTGGAGGTGCTGGGCGGCGGGAACGGCGCCGAAAACGAGGTCATCGCGACCCTCGGCCCCAAAGAGGTCTTCGGGGAGCGTGCGTTATTGGAGGACGCTAAGCGCACCGCCTCGGTTCGAGCCAAGACTCCGGTCGATGTGATGGTGCTAAGCCGAAACGACTTTCGATCCGTCGTCGGCCAGATGCCCGCCCTCGGCGACTACTTCGACCGTCTGATGCGTGAGCGCTACCCGGAGCTGCCCGCAGCCCCTATCGACCAACAGATCCACGCGGAATAGCCCGCAGCAGCAAGCCGCTGACCTACGCACACCCAAAACGGCGGTGACTCGATGCCGCCCGCGTCGACTAAGCTGGCGACATGCTGATCCCGAAGGCCGTCGCCAGTCCGCACCCGGTGCAGATTCAGCTGGATACCCCGAACACGACCTTCACACCTGGGCAGCCGATAGCCGGACACCTCACCGTCACTGGTGCCCAGCCCGACAACGGAGAGTTGTTGATCGAGGTCCACGCCTTCACTATGGGTAGCGACGGTCACCCGGGCTGGGCGCAATTGGCATCCCAATCGGTCTACGCCGGGCCCTTCCATCCGGGTGCGACCAACACGTTTCCCTTTCAGCTGACGGCGCCGCGCTGCGTGAGCCGGTACCAGGGACATCTATTTTCCCTCGAGACACGGCTTGCGGCGGTCACATTGCTGACCAGCCAGTCGAGCGCTTCAAGAGCGTCGTGGGCGCCAGCGCCGTCGTCCGCGTCGATGAGCGAACGTCGACGCTGCTCTCCTACGGGGCATCTGTCGGGCACTATGGCGCGTCGTCGGCAAAGCATCGTGAGCGCTCGCACGAGCTGGCCCGGCACCGGATCGAACTGGTTGCTGAACCCGCCGAGCGCAAGCTCGTCGGCAAGTTGCCCCTCGCGGCCCTCAGCAATCTGCCGCCCAACGTCGGCGACGGCCACGCCAAGATCGTGTGGCATCTCGATCTCCACGTCCAGTTGAGCGGCTGCCCCAACGTTAAAGACACGTTCCCGCTCAGGGCCGGGCCAGGTGGCGAGCCGTTCCCCGTGGCGGGGCTTTCGAACTGAGGAAGGCGACGAAGCTCGCGCAGGGATGCGCTCGGCGGAAGCTTCGCGTCCACGCGTGGCTGATAGTGCAGTCCTGAACAGCGTGGCGCGTGCTCGGGCAATAGGCCGCGTCAGAACACGCGGTTGACATCTCGAGTTGCGGCACAGGTTGCTGGCCACGTCGCGTCGGCTTTCAAGGACTCGAGCCAGATGATATGGGTCAAGTATGAAGTATCGAGCACTCGGGGTGATCCTGGCCTTCCTCGCCGCTTGCGGCAGCGACGACGACAACGGCGGCAGTGGCGGCAGTGGTGGAGCAACTGGCGGCGGCGCTGGAACCGGCGCTACGGGTGGCAGCACCACGGGTGGCGGCGCGGGAATGGATGCCTCCACGGGCACGGGTGGGACCACGACGGGAGGCACCGGGGGCACCGCTGCGACGGGCGGAACCGGGGGCACGGCCGCAACGGGCGGGACGATCACCGACGCTGGAACGGACGCGGCCTCGGGTGGCGGCGGCACGGGTGGCGGCGGCACCGGCGGCGGCGGTGGCACTGGGGGCGCTCTGACCGACGCGGGTTGTCAGGGCGGAGTTGGCGGCACCACCGTCACTTGGAACAAGATTTACGGCACTAGTGTCAACGATGACGCGCGAGATGTCGCCACGGACGCGGCAGGCAACGTCTTCGTGAGCGGCAGCACGAGCGGCAAACTCGGACCCAACGACCTGCCATTCGGGGACGCGTACCTGCGGAAGTACAGCAGCGGCGGCAATGTGATCTGGACGCATCAATTCGGCTCCGCCAGCACGGACACGGGCTATACCCTCACCGTGGACGGGACGGGTGCCCTGATCGTGGCAGGCGTGGCTGCCGCAAAGATCGGCAGCGGCCCCTTCGCGGGCAAGTTCGACTCCTACGTGCTCAAGCTGAGCGATGGCGCCACTGCGCCAACCGAAACCTGGACCCATCAGTTTGGAACCACCGAGGACGACTATGTCCTCGATGTAGCCACCGATCTCAGCAACAACATCTACGTTGCTGGCTGGACGCGGGGTCCGTTGGAAGGCGGCGCCGACGCGGGCGCAGATGCCGGAGCGCTGGGAAACAGCGACGCCTTCCTGCGCAAGCTCGATTCCGCCGGCAACCACGTCTGGACCCGCCAATTCGGCACCTCCGGACAAGACCAGGCCCTCGGAGTCGCAACGGATGCCCTTGGGCGCGTGATCGTGTCGGGATTTACGTCGACACATCCGTTTGTGCGGGTGTACACGGGTGGAGGCAACCTGGTCTGGGAAAAGCAGACCGCCGGTGGGCGCGTCGTCACCAACTTCACGACGGGTGATATCTACGTCGCCAGCACGACACCGACCAAACTCGGTTGCCAGCAATATGCCAAGTCCGATCCGTACGTGCGCATGTACGACTCGAGCGGCAACGTCAAATGGACAGAGCAGTACCCGGGATCGACCAATCCGCTCAACATCGCCATCGCAAGCGGCCCGGTGATCTACGTGGCGGGCGGCGGAATCGTGCCAGGCTCGACCAGCACCGAAGCCATTGTGCACAAAATTGATGGGACCACCGGCGCGGCGCTCTGGACGCAGACGGTCCACCAGACCAGCAAAATCGAGTTCACCTACGGGGTCACTACGGATCTGAGTGGCAACGTGTTCACCTCCGGCTGGATCAAGACCCTCAACAACGATCAAGCCTTCGTGGCGAGACTGCAGAAGTAACCTGCTCGCAGTCCGGGCTGAAAACGCGAAGTGGTACATCGAACCCGCGGGTCCGGCCGGGCTGCGAGCGCGAAGTGGCTGCGTCGACCCCCGCGGGGCGGTGCGGAGCCAGTCGCCGGTGGCCGTAGCGCGTCAGCGCAAGAACGAAATCTTGTCGCGATGCGCCGCCTGGGCCTCGTTGTAGTCCGCCTGATCGAGCCCGAGGGCCTGGGTGGTCTGACGTAATACAGTCACCTCGGAATGGGAGATCTCGCCGTCTGCAGCGGCCACTTCGACGAGTAGCTGCAGCACGTCCTTCTTGAGCTCGAGATCTGCCAGTTCCCGCAGGGTTCTCGAGTAGCGCGGGGCTTGCACCGTTGCGACTTCGACCACGTGCTCGCGGAGCACGGCACAAATGGCCTCTGCGCCGGAGGCCGTCATTCCGTGAACACGCCCCAACTCCTCGCGCACTCTCGCTTCTTCGGCCTCGGAGTAGTCGCGATCTGCATACGCAATGACGCCGACCAGCCCGGCGATCGCTGCGACCACCTGCACCGTTTCGTCGTCGGCCTCGGGCAGTTCGCGACGCACGACGGCCAGAAGCTGCTCCGCGCCAGCGAGGGGCTGTACCTCGCTGGCGCGCTTGAGGAACTTGCCGAACACGAAGCGCCGTCAGCCGGATACCAAGCCGCCTTTGGGCGCCTTCACCTTGGTCTCTAGCGGAACGTTCAGACGCCGGAGCGCCTTGCAAGCCCAGACCTTCTCGATCTTCTGCTTCTTGTCCTTGTACCAGCGACCATAGCGCGCGCAGCCTCGACGCAAGAGCTTCAGACCTTTCTCACGGTCCCTTTTGACACCGATGCCACGAGCGTAGAAGTAGCCCATCTCGCCACAGGCGCGTCGGTTGCCATAGGAACAAGCTCGCCGCATCAAGTTGGCGGCCTTCTTGGCGTCCTTCTTCACGCCCTTGCCGGATTCGAGCAGCATCGACAGCTCGCGGCAGTCGTTGCTACTGCGCAGGCTGCAGCCCTTTTCATAGAACGTGGCTGCTTTCTTCATGTCCTTTTCTACCCCCTTGCCGTCCTTGTACATGCGCGCAAGGTTGCGGCAGCTCATGCTCTTGCCTTGGCGGCAGGAGCGTTCGCGAATGCTGATGCCCTTCTTCACGTCCTTGGGCACACCGTTGCCACGAATGTACATGTCGGCCATCGACTCGCAGGCAGAGGTGTAGCGCCCGTAGCAGGCCCGCTGGTAGAGCTTCAGGGCCTGCCGCGGGTTCGGCTTCATGCCCATACGCCCGCGACGCATGGCGTAGGCCAGTGAGTTACAGGACTTGTAGGACCGCAGGTCGCAAGCAGCGCGGTAGTACTTGACGGCCTTCAGGGGGTCCTTCTTCGTTCCGCCGGTACCATAGTTGTACTTGCGCGCTAGTCGCTCACAGGCTCGCGCGTCGCGCCGCTCACAGGACTTCGCGTAGAGCGCGAGGGAGCGCCCCTTGGCCGCATCGGTGACGATGCCTTTCTCGTGGTAGTAGCCCAGGTTGTTGCAGGCGGTGGTGTTGCCGAGCTCGCACGCATGCTCGAACAGCTCCGCCGCCTTCTTGGTGTCCTTCGCAACGCCCCGGCCAAAGTGGTACGCCGTGCCCAGATCCGAGCACGCCGGCGCGTACTCGCCGGAGCAAGCATGCTCGAAGTGCTGGAGGGCCAGCTTGTAGTCCATGCCTGTGCCCCGGCCCTGGTAGTAGTTGGCGGCCAGGTGGAAGCAGCTGCGAGGGTGCCCGGTTCGGCAACCGCGCTCGAAGAACTCGTGGGCACGCTTGTCGTCCTTGCGGACGCCGTTCCCAGCTTGGTACAGCATGCCGATGACGCGGCAGCCTTCGCCATCGAATAGCTCGCAGGCGCGCTGGTAATGCTCTAGAGCTCGCAGCTTGTCTCGGGACTTGCGAACCCGCCCGAACTCGTAGATCTCGCCGAGCTGGCTGCAGGCATAACCGCTGTTGTTGTCGCAGCCTTGCTTGATCAACTGGTAGGCTTTGTAGTTGTCGCGCTTGATGCCCCGGCCGTACATCATCGCGCGCCCGAGCCGGGCGCAGCCTTCCGCACCGCCCCAGAGCTCACACGCCATCTTGTAGTGCTTTGCGGCTTCTTTGTCGTCGCGTTGCACGCCGCGCCCGACCTGGTGTGCAATGCCGAGCTGCACGCAGCCCTTGGCGCTACGGGCCTCGCAAGACTTCTTGAACAACTCGACGGACTTGAGCCGGTCCAAGGTGGTGCCCCGCCCAGTGGCGTGCATCATGCCCAAGTAGGCGCAGCCGTCCGCATCGTCACCCACGCAGGCCTTCTTGTAGTAAGAGAGCGCCTTCTTGTAGTTGCGGGCCGTGCCGACGCCACGTTCGTAGAGCTCACCCAGCTCGGTACAACCGTGGGCGTGACCACTGGAGCAAGCGCGGCTGAAGAGCGGCAGCGCCCGATCCGTCTTGGCATTGGATGTCATGCCGTCGCGATGCATCCGACCCAGGAAGGTGCAGCCCATGCCGTCACCCTGGCGGCACGCCTTGTCGAAGGTCTTGAAGGCCTTGTACTCGTCCTTTTGGAGACCAGCTCCGAGCAGCGCATGGGAGCCCAGCTCCGAGCACGCCGACTCGCTGCCTAGGTCGCAGGCCTTCTTGAAGAAGGCCACGGCCTGGATCATGTCCTTGGCAACGCCACCGGTCGCACTGCGATACATCCGGCCCAGCTGCTCACAACTCTTGGCGTTGGACTTGTCGCACTGGGTTCGACACGGCCCCGCGTCCCTACCACTGCAGGCATAACCCTTCTTGGCCGCAGTCTTGGGGGTACACTTTGCGCCGTCCCAGACCAGATTGCCCTCACACTCGGGTACTCCGGCGACCACGACCTGCTTGCCTTCTGCGTCCTTGGCGACGGTGACCTTCTCTTTGCCAAGGGGACGCAGCTCGAGGCGCAACAACGATGTGCAGCCATCCGGCGGCTTTTCCGCTTCCGTCGACGCGTTGGCGCACTTTTCGATGCTGCCATCTTTGGTGCCAACCACTTTGCTGCTCGAGGTCTGGGCTTCGACGCTGGCGCCGAACAGACCCGCCACCGTGGCAGCCTTACTCTTGCTGCCCGACTGAATCGCGAAGGCACCAACGGTCGCGCCTCGCACGAAATGAGTCGCACCATCGCAATCCCCTTCCGCATCGCCACGCTCCGCCCGGGTACGAACCGCGGTGCGCTTGCCCACGATGACGAGCCCGATATTCAGGGCCGAGCCCTTGGACAGCTCCCCGCCCAGGCTGGCGCCCATGGCCTGCATGATGCCCGGCAGATTCGCTTTGACCTCGTCAGCCGTTTCATACTGAATCATCTGCTCCTTCTTGCTGACCCCGACGTAGCCGTAGCCACCAGGTATCGAGCAATCCTTGAGCATTTTGATCGCATTCTTCTGATAGCGAACCAACGCGATGCGATCGCGCATCATGACTTCCAGATCGGTCCTGTGATTGGGGTTCCAATCCACGACCAAGGGCTCCGCGTAGGTGTCTACGACGTCTGAAGACATGCCCCCGAGCTCTCCAGCTACGTCGTGCCCATCATGTGGGCGGTTAGTATTGGGCCCGCAGCCAATGGCTACCGGCGCAAGTGCGCACAACAAACTGTAACGAATCCACCGAACCATCACGACCTCGCCCCTTTTGGGTGTGTGGGTTTTTCAGATCCCATGACTATAGCCATGCGGCGCCAAAAATGTCCGCACAATCTGCACGGAAATCCCGAGCCCGCCGCCGGCCCTGCGACGCTGCGGGTCGACGTTTTCTGAGCCGTGAAGCTGCGCACCTCGACGTACATCGTCCCGCCAGCGCATGACGAGTGTCAGCATGGAGGCGAGCGGCCGCGCAGAAACGCAGGGCGGCGAACGTGACGCTCGCTTCACTCTGCAGCTGATGACGAGGTGGCCGATAGCCACGGAGCTCTCAGGCGAGGCGTTTGGCCAAATATTCGAGGGCGAGGGGGTACCGATACTCGATGGCTGTATGGGTCGCGTTGAACAACTCGAAGTAGAAGCTGGATATTCCGTTGCGCTCGAGCTGCCGAACGAAGGCCGTCGCGCCGAGATCCAGGAACCACTGGTCTCGATTGCCCGCGTCCACATAGATGGCCTTCATGGCCCGGAGCGCGTCGACGTGCTTTTCGACCATGCGTACCGGATCCCAGGCCAGCCAGCGCTCCCAGATTTCTGGGATCAACGCGCCGGTACGAGGATCGAATGGTAGCTGTACGCTGCCGTCGGCGTCCGCCGAAAAACAGGCCGCCATACACCAGGTGTTGAGCATCGGCATGTCGCTCTCCCGGCTGAAGGGCGGTCGGCCGTAGAAGCTCTTCCAAAACTCGTCGAAAGAGCCATGGTAGTCATCGCGCAACGCGCGTGCGCACTGCGCAAAGCCCGGCAGGAAGCAGTTCTCGAACAGCGCATCTCCGGCATGGGTGGCCAGCCCGGAAAAAACATCGGGGCGGCACATGGGCACGATCATCGCGCCATAGCCACCGCTGGACTTGCCTTGCACACCACGGTGGGCGTTCGAGGCGAGAGTGCGGTACTCGGCGTCCACGAAAGGAACCACCTCATCGCAAAGGTACGTCTGGTAGCGCCCGGTTCCAGGTGAGTCGACATACTGGCTGCCACCGAGTCGAGTCCAGCAGTCCACGTAGACGACGATGCAGGGAGGCACATCTTCCCGCTGCAGCACATCATCGAAGAGTTCCAGCACGTTCATGCGGAACGGCGCGCGGTTTTCCCACATATCGACTTGCCCCGTCAGACCCATGAGTTGGTAAACGACAGGGAAACGCCGCGTGGTATCCGCTGCATAGGCTGGAGGCAGCTGCACCCAAACTGGCCGTTCATGAGGATCGCCCAGATGATTGTCGCGGAGCGCCTCGCTATCGATGACACGCTTTTCGATCTTGCTAGCCAGAGGCTTGGACCAGGGCCGCATGGAGAGATCTCGCGTCGTTGTCGGCCAAAGGTCAACGGAAACTACGCGCAGACCGTGCGCAATCTCCGAGGGCATGCCAAAGTCGCCGCATGCCGGACGACCCAAGCGACGCAGACGACGAAGATCTGACGTCCAGGAGCGACATCAAACGGGCGCGTAAGACCCGAGAAGACGCTCTGGCTCGCCTGGCCAAGAGCCTGTCGGAGCTTTCCGAAGCCAAGCTCGAGAAACTGGAGCTTCCCGAGGAGGTTCTCGACGCCATCCTATCCGCCAAGGCCATGCGCTCCCACGGCGCTCGCAATCGCCAGCTCCGGATTGTCCGCGGTCAACTCCGCAGCAACAACTGGCCAGCGATCGTGGCGCGCCTGGACCAACTGCAAAAGCATGGCCGGGTCAACCCCCTTGGCCCTCGTGCGGCCAGCGATGCCCAGGCGCGCGAATGGATCGTCAAACTGCTCGGACAGGGCAACGAGGCGCTCAACGCACTTCTGGAAGTCCACCCTGAGCTGGATCGCAAACACATCCGGACTCTGGTGCGGAATATCCAAAACAGCTCAGCGGAACGCCGCGCCCGGGCCGAGGACAAGCTAGCGCGTACCCTGGAGCCGATGTTTCGTTAGGCCGAAAGAAATAGACCAAATAATTCAGAAGGTTGCGCACGAATACGCCTTGGCCGGTTAACACTTCAGCCCGAGGGCGCGTCTCAACTCCATCAACCGACGCGTATCTGTTGCCGCGGCCAGCTTGGGGCCTCTGCACTTCGGCCCCCCGGAGCAAGCCAAGCGTGCACAATGGTCGCCGCCGGTGAAAGCTTCTACTCGCGCCACAGGGGACCCAGCGCTGGTGCAAGCTTCTACGAGCAGCACTGGAGACGCCGCGCTGGTGCGAGCCGCTCAAAGCGGAGACGATGTCGCGTTTGGCCGTTTGTTCGAGCGCTACGCGCCGCTGGTTCACGGCGTCTTGCTGGCACGCTTGCCGAAGGCCGATGCGGACGACCTGACCCAAGAAGTGTTCCTGACCGCGCACGCGAAGCTGGGCAGCGTGAAGGAGCCGGAAGCGTTCGGGGGTTGGCTCTGCAGTGTGGCCCGAAACCGAGCCAAAGACTTTCTGCGTCGCCGCCGGCACCACTCCGAACTGTCCCCGGACATTCCCTCAGCAGATCCTCGACGCGCTGAAGCAGAGCAGGTGCTCGAAGTGATCCGCGAGCTGCCGGAAGCGTATCGAGAGCCCTTGGTGCTGCGTTTGGTCGAAGGCATGACGGGACCGGAAATCGCCGAGCGCACCGGGCTCTCCCCGGGCTCGGTTCGAGTCAATCTGCACCGCGGCATGCGCTTGTTGCGAGAGAGGCTGGGCGAGCGATGACGACTGACTACTTGTGGGACGGCTCCGGCGCCGTGGACGAAGAAGTGCGGGCCCTGGAAGAGACCTTGTCGAGCCTGCGCTATCAGCCGAGCGCGCAGTCCCTGAAACTGCCTGGGCGAATGCCCTGGCGCGCAGTGGCGATTGGGGCGGTGGCGCTAGCCGCAGCCGTGGCAATCTGGGCGGGCACCCGTAGCACGATCGAGGGGATTTCCCCGGAGCGTCCGGGACCTGGCGGCACCGTCGCTGCGGCACCAGCCGGCAGCGCGAAGCCTTCGCAAAGCTTGGTCAACCCCTTCAAGCGGGCGCCGACTCCGCGGGCACCACGCGGCAAAGCCGCAAGCGCAAAGGTACTCGACCCGTGGGGCGATCCCTCCCGCAAGCTCGATCCTAGTGCCGTTCAACGAGTCGTCGCGGCGCAGAAGCAGACGCTACATCGACGCTGCTTCGCGCCGGCGCTGGCCAAGCGAAGTCCGAGCGCACCGGACTCCGTACGACTGTCCACGCGCTTGAAGGTCGGCGCGGATGGCCAGGTTGCTTCCGCAGTCACAACGGGTAGCGACCAGGGGTATCCGGGGCTGGCGCGCTGCGTGTCTCGGCAAGCCCGAAGCTGGCGGTTCCCGGCCTCGAAGAGCGGCGGCACCGTGCAGGTACCGTTCGTCTTCAAGAGCACGGACGACTCGAGCTTGATCAATCCTTTCAAGACCCCCCGGACACCGCCGTCGGGAGGTTCGAGAGTGCTCGACCCATGGGGTAGTACGCCGCCCGCGTCGAGTAGCGACCTCGAGGACGCGATGAGGAAGGCTCAGAAGCCCTCGGCGTCCAAGCCGTCGGTAGTCGACCCGTGGTCCCGACCCTCCAAGGCCTCCGGTTCGAAGCTGTCGCCTGCTCAAGTCCGAAAGGTGATCTCGCAGAATCGGGGGAGCGTCATGCGGGGCTGTTGGGCGGTGCGCAAGGACGGTCCGAACGCACCGCCGACGGCGCGGGTGACATTGAAGTTGACCATCGCTCCATCCGGCGCTGTCAGCCGTTCCGTCGCCGCCGACCCACCCGGCTACCCGGGCCTCGGCAGCTGCGTGGCCAACCTGGCGCGCCGCTGGCGTTTTCCGGCGGCGGGGAGCTCGACTTCGGTCACGTTCCCCTTCGTCTTCGCCCGGCCGAACTAGGCGTCAGACGCCTTTTGTCCCACCCCCGGACCCCAGCGCGCGGGAAATTCGACGCACGGCAAAACTTGCGCTAACCGCCGGCTGCGAGGTTTTCCGTGACCGACATCCTTATTCAATACATCGAGGCGGCCGCCGCCAACGCTGCAACCTGGGGCTTCATCCTCATCTTCTTGTTCATGACGCTGGAAAGCTCTTTCATCCCCTTTCCCAGCGAAGTCGTGATGATCCCAGCGGGCTTCTTGGCGGCGCGGGGACAGCTGAGCACCGGAAGCCCGATGACGGATGCGGTGCTGTGCGTGATTGCCGGCACCGCTGGTTCGCTCGCTGGCGCCTACATCAACTACTACCTATTCAGTTGGCTGGGCACGCCCTTCCTGGAGAAATACGGCAAGTACTTCCTGCTACCCCCTCCCAAGCTGAAGCGCGCAGAAGAGGTATTCCGCCAGTATGGCGCCGGCGCGACGTTCTTCTGTCGTCTGTTGCCGGCGATCCGTCAGCTCATTTCCATTCCTGCGGGGATCTCCCGGATGCCACTGCGCAGCTTCAGCCTGTGGACGGGGCTCGGTGCTGGGATCTGGATGATCACTCTCACGATCATTGGCTACACCATTGGCGCGCATACCGCGGCGATGAGCTATGCGGAAATCGTGCATCAAGGCAAAGACGTCGTGAAGGCGAACGCCAAGTTCGTGATTCCGGGAGTGATTCTCGGCTTTGGGGCCTACGTTTGGATCAGCCGCAAGATCATGGAGAGCAAGCAGCCGGTGGACTCGGCGGAGAGCACCAGCTAGCGATTGCTCAGACCACAGACCTGCCCGCGCATGGAGAGCGTGGTAGACTGACGTGTGCGTCTGGCACCCCTGGTTCCGGTTCTACTTTTGGCTGCGTGCCGTGTGTTCCCAGACGAGGCCCCACGCGTAGATGGGGGGCCGGCGGCGGGTTCGGCCGGCGTGGGGGCGAGCGGTAGCGCGGGCACGTCGGGAGTCGGCGGGAGCACCGCCGGTGCAGGAGGTCACGGCGCGGGCGCGGGCGGGGCGTCCGGCGCGGCTGGGGGCCCGGGAAGTGGCGGGTTGGGCGCAGCGCCGAGTGGTGGAACCGGAGGCACGCCAACCGGAGGAACCGGCGGGAGTTGTGGTACCGCCGCGCCACCTACGGGTACCGGATGTCCGGGGATCTGCGACGGTGGGTGCGCCAACGGCACCTGCTTGATCCGGTGCGACACGAGCAACGAATGCAGCGGCGCCCCTGTGGTTTGCCCAACGGGGTTTCACTGCCGCATCGAGTGCACCGTCCAAGGAGCGTGCGGTGGCGGCACCTTCGACTGCCCCGCCGGGCACGCATGCTACCTCGGTTGCCTGGCCAAGCAGGCTTGCGGAGGCGCCAAGCTCAACTGCAAGGACGGACCTTGCTCTCTCGAATGCGGGGCGAACGTGAACCCCTGCAGTGGCGCCAAGCTGAACTGTGGCGCCAACTCGTGCACAGCCACTTGCAGTGGCCCCCCCAAGCCCACTACGACCTGCGGTTCATCCTGCAATTGCACGCCCTGCTGAAGTTGCGCTCATTCCGCCGCTAGCGGCGTTGTCTGACGACGCCCAGCGGGCCCGCAAGGGCACGGTTTCCTTCTCTTCTGACCGCCTCGTACCTCGCTGCCTCAAGGTTGCCCCGGGGCAGCCGTCCATACGTTCAAAGCCCCGTGTCCAACCGCCCCAAGAGCAAAATGCGCGTCAAAGTCTCGCGCGCGGACCGCTATCGCGAGCTATTCGAGCATTTGCCGGTGGGGGTGTATCAAACGACGCCCGCGGGGGCATTCTTGGACGCCAACCCGACGCTGGTACACATCCTCGGCTACGACAGCTGGGAGGAGCTGCGCCACGTGCAGAGCGTGAATCTCTACGTGGATCCGAGAGATCGCCTGCGCTGGAAGGAGGCCATGGCCAAGGACGGCAAGGTCACCGACTTCGAAGTGCAGAAACGCCGTAAGGACGGCAGCATCCGCTGGCTACGAGACAGCGCCCGCGCGGTCAAAGACGGTCAGGGAGACGTCAAGTACTTCGAAGGGGCCGTTGTCGACGTAACGGACCAGCGGGTCGCCGAGCAACGGGCCAGCGCCCTGCTCAGTGCCATGCCCGATTGCATGCTGCGCTTCGGGCGGGATGGTCGTTGCTTGGACGCGGACATTTCCAACCCCGAACAAGCCGGATTGGAAACCGATAGCCCGGCAGGGCTATCGGTTGCGGAGTTGTTTCCAGATGCCCAGGCCGCAGCCATCGAAGACGCCATCGAGCGTGCTCTGGAGCGACGCGATCACAGCACCGTGGAGTATTCCCGCGTCGAGGAGGGCGTCGAGCCACGGATTTTCGAAGCTCGAATTCTGCCGTGCGGCTCCGAAGACGCGCTGTTGCTCGTGCGCAATCTGACTGAGCAGAAACGCATGCAGACCTCATTGGTGCAATCCGAGCGCATGGCGAGCGTTGGTTTTCTGGCAGCCGGGGTGGCCCACGAGATCAACAACCCTCTATCCTACCTGACGACGAACGTGGAGTTTGCAAGACGGGTGCTGACCAGTGCCCAAGATGCGCTAGGCCAATCCGCGCCCGAGGTGATGGAGCAAGCCCAGGAAGCCTGCGTGGCGCTGGAAGAGACCCTCTCCGGCATCAATCGCGTGGCCCAAGTCGTCGGCGACTTGAAGACGTTCTCGCGCCCGGACCTGCCGGGTTCCGCAACCGCCGACCCACGCGCTGCCATCGAAGCTGCCGTGGCCATCGTCCAGAACGAAATCCGCCATCGCGCTCGACTCGGACGTGAGTTTCAACCCACACCCAGCGTGGCCATCGGCTCTCAGCGCCTGGTGCAAGTCCTGGTCAATCTGCTGCTCAACGCTTCTCAATCCATCTCTGAAGGCGATACGGACAAGAACCGCATCGTCGTTGGTTTGGGCCTTGGCGAAGGCGACAACGTAGAAATCGTCGTGTCAGATACCGGCGCGGGGATCCCGGCAGATGCCATCAACCGGGTCTTCGAACCCTTCTTCACCGCCCGACCCATGGAAACGGGGACTGGCTTGGGTCTGTCCGTCTGCCATGGGATCGTGACCCGCGCGGGCGGCAGAATCACCGTCGAGAGCCAGGTGGGCAAGGGCACGACCTTTCGGGTACTGCTACCCGTTGGCGAAACCGTGTCTCTGCGTCCGCGAACGGCACCTAGAAGTTCGGCACCCGACGTTCCCAAAACCGGGATCTTGGTGATCGACGATGAGCCGCTCATCGGTCGGGCGCTCAAGCGCAGTTTGCGCGGCCAGCATGACGTCACTGCGGCCCGTGATGCTCGTGAGGCGTTGACGCTTCTCTTGCAGGGCCTATCCTTCGACCTGATCCTCTGCGACGTGATGATGCCCGGAATGAGCGGCGTGGACTTTCACGTCGCCCTGACCCAATACCGCCCTGAGTTGGTCGAAAGGGTCGTCTTCATCACGGGCGGCGCGTTCACCCCCCGCGCCGAGCAGTTCCTGGAAACTGTGGGCAACCGTCGGTTGACCAAACCCATAGCGGAAGAAACGCTACGGGAACTCATCGCAGAGCTCGCCACCAAAAAGTGAACCTAGGGAATGCCGATGGCAGACTCGGCAGCCTATCGTTCACGGCTTCGGCTTTTCGATCCAAACCTCGACGTTGCGATCCTCCGGGGCGCCGCTGCCTTCGCCGTCACCCCAGCCAGACGCGAAATCCAAGATCCCCAGCCTGCGCCCCTCCTTGGCCACTTCATCATCGTAGGTCGCGAAGTCCACGTTGGTCGTGCGCATCATCAAAAAGCCGTTGTCTTGATCCCAGATTTCGACAATGCGGATCTGATGGGGATAGTCCGCTAGAGCGCTGGTCATCACTTCCCAATGCCCCAGCCCGGCTGTGGTCTCCAAGAAGCGAACACGGTTGGTGTGACTGTGACCCACCATGCTGAACAACACATTGGGGTAGGCCGAAAGCACGTTCAACCAGGCCGGCTCCAGCACCGCATCGGGCTGGGCGGTTCCCCCCAAGCCAGTGCCATCGCCCAAGGAACTGATCGCGTGGTGCGACGAGAGAATGACGACCTTGCCGTCCGCCATCGCCTGGTCCAGGGCGGGCTTGATCACCGTGTCGACGTCTCCCTGCCGAATCAACCCATCGGAGCCCCCGGTCTCAGAGGCTGTATCGAGGACCAAAAAGCGCAGCTGCGTGCCCTCCACGTCAAAGGTGTAGATCGCTTTGCCGGATTGAACTTGCGCGCTGCCCACGCCATGCCCGTCGCCATCCGCGGCAATCTTCTGCATGACTTCGGCACGTGTCAGCAGGCGGCGCATCGGGTCAGCGATGACATCCCCCTTGATCACCGGACCGCCCGGCTGTGACCAATCTCGGGTGCCCGCGACTGCGGTCGTGCCAACCGCCTCGAGGTTCTTGAGATCCGAAACGGGCAAGTTGCCCTGAACCAGGATGTCGTGGTTCCCGGTGACCCACTTCCAGGGCACCTCCAGCCCGGGCGCCTTGAAGGGATCCTTGCCGTCGTTGTTGGCTCCCTTTCGGGGGTCGTCGTCGTCGCCGGAATCGCACTCGACAGTGTCGGCGCCACTCAAGATCGACAGCACCCAATTGATCTCGTTTTCCTGAGCGCTGTCGGCGTTGTCGCCCCCGAGCATCAAGAAGTCGATGGGATCCACACTGCTGAGTTCGTTCACGCTCTTCACCGCAGCATTCAACACGTGGCACATGTTGCTGTCCTGCGGCCGGAAGGCCGGCGAGAACAGCCCCGGGGCGTCGAAGCCACACAGCCGCGTCGGCGACTCGTCGTCGGCAAGCTGCAGATCCGGCATGTGAACAAAACGCACCAAGCGCTTGGGCGAAGCGCCGACGGCCGGTGCACTCACGCCTGGCGGCGTGCGAGTCTGGTGTGCCTCGGCTGGGCCGTCGTTCCACAGTCCAAATCCCTCCTTCATCAGAGCGTCACGCTCTTCCGGAACCGCCGGCGAGCGATCGTCGGGCGGGTCGACTCGCATCATCTCGGGGACCAAGGTGGCCTCCGTCGTCAATCGCAGCGGAGCATGGGGCGTTTTCTGGCTACCCGCCTCGTCATCCGATGAGCTGCACGCCACCAAGAGCAACAGCATTGTCGCAAGCCCCGCAATTCCAATCCGCCGCATGCCTACCAGCTTAGCCCGTTCGCGGCGGACCGCGACGGTCACGGCAATATTTCAGCGCTTCACCGGCCGAGCGCGGACAATCCGCAGGCTCGTGGTATTCGACGGACATGCTCGAGGTACCGCGGGGAAGCTTGTACTTGGGGGGATTGATCGATGTCGATACGGGCAAGCGGCAAGAGTCCCTCTTCCTCGAGGCGCGACGGCTGACGACCCATGGCGTGATCGTGGGCATGACGGGCTCGGGTAAGACGGGGCTTGGCGTGGTGCTGCTGGAGGAGGCGCTGTTGGCCGACGTGCCGACCCTGATCCTCGACCCCAAGGGCGACATGGGCAATCTGCTGCTCAACTTTCCGGATCTGAATGCCGAGAGCTTCGCTCCCTGGATCGAGGAAGATGCTGCCCGACGCCAAGGCATCGAGCCCGAAGCTCTGGCCGAGAAGACCGCGACGACCTGGCGAGAGGGTCTCGAGTCTTGGGAGATCAAACCCGGCCGCCTGCGCGCCCTGAAGAACAGCGCACAAATGCAACTGCTGACCCCAGGCTCCATCATGGGAACCCCGCTGAATGTCTTGGGCTCGGCGGTTTCGGCGAACACCGAAGATCTCGAGGCGATGCGAGACGAGATTGAAGGCTTCGTCTCCAGCTTGCTTTCCCTCGCTGGCATCGAAGCTGATCCCCTGTCGTCTCCAGAACACGTGTTTCTGGCCACGCTCTTGGAACAGGCGAGGCAACGCGGCGACAGCGTGGACATCGGAAACCTGATTCTGCAACTGATGGACCCTCCGCTGCGCAAAGTGGGCGTCTTCGATGTGGATCAGTTCTTCCCCAAGAAGGATCGCGAAAAGCTCGCGAAGCGGCTCAACACGCTGTTCGCCTCGCCATCCTTCGCCGCCTGGCTCGAAGGTGAGCCCCTGGACGTTCAGCGCCTGCTCTACACGGAAGCCGGCAAACCCAAGGCGTCCATTCTGTACCTGGCACACTTGTCGGACGCCGAACGACAGATGGTCGTCACTCTGGTGCTCGGCAAGCTGGTCAGTTGGATGCGCCGCCAGTCGGGCACCTCGGGTTTGCGGGCGCTGGTGTACATCGACGAAATGTTCGGCCTGGCGCCGCCCACAGCGATGCCGCCGAGCAAGAAGCCAATCCTCACCTTGCTGAAGCAAGCACGCGCGCACGGCGTGGGAATGGTGCTAGCAACCCAGAACCCTGTGGACCTGGACTACAAGGCCATGAGCAACGCCGGCACTTGGATGATCGGGCGGCTGCAAACCGAACGCGACAAGGACCGCATCATCGAAGGTCTTCGCTCTGCCTCCGGCGCCGCGGACCCCGCCGAGCTATCCCGCCTCGTGGGCGCACTCGAAAAGCGTCGCTACCTGCTGTACCGCACGGGCGCCGCGCCCTGCGTGTTCACATCGCGCTGGGCGATGAGCTACCTGCGCGGCCCGCTGACCCGAGACGAGGTGGGGCGCCTCAGCAAGCCCGCGTCGGCCGAGCAACTCACAGCCCCCGCTGCTGGCTCCCAAGCCCAAGCGAAAGCGGCTCCCACCCCAGGCAGCCCGAAACCGGCAACCACAACGCAAGCTGCTGCTACGGAGAATCCAAAAGGGGAAGCTTCGACAGCGGCAGCTACAGCCGCGAGCCCAAACGCAGCAACCGCACCGCCAACAGCTGCAGCCAGCGCGTCGGTTCGCCACGTGGATCCGGCCGCGAACTGGCTCCCTCAGGTCGGCGGCGTGCCGACCAGTCGTCGTTTCGCGCCGGCGGTGGCCGTTCAGGTCGAGATGCTGTTCGACGAGCGTCGGGTCAAGCTCAAGCACACAGAGGTGTTCGAAGCGATCGTTTACCCATTGGATGAGAGCTTCAGCGACAGCGCCCTGCACGTCGTCGATCACGACCCCAGGGACTTTCGCGACACGCCCTTGGAGGGCGCAAGCTTCCTGGCGTCATCCGCTCTCAGCGACAAGGCGCTGCTGACGAAACTGAAGCGACAGCTCATCGAGTACTTGCTCCGCTCACAACTCCGCACGGCCTTCAAAAACGCCGCCCTTGGACTGGTCTCGCGCGTCGGCGAAGACCACGCCGCCTTCAGCGCTCGTTGCCAAGCAGAGGTCGAACGCCAAGCCAACGAACAAGCCCAGAAGCTCCACGCCAAGTACGCCAGCCGCATCGAGAAGGTGCAAAGCCAGGTGCGCGCTCTGCAGCAGAAAGCGCAGGATGCCCGACTGTCTGCGGAGACTCAGGGTCGTCACGAACTCCTGTCCGGCGTCGGGGACTTCGTGGGCCTGTTTTCCAGCGGACGCAAGACCACCGCGGGCCTGTCGCGCATGGCGTCCCGCCGTTCCAAAGCCAGCGCTTCGAGCGCCCGAGCCGCCAAGGCTCAGCAGCGTGCCCAAGAAAAGCACGCAGAGGTGGCCGAGCTCGAAAACGAGCTGACGAGCGAAGTCACCAGCATGTACGAGGCGCTTCAGCGCAAGGGCGCCGAGCTCGAAGCCATCGACGTGCATCTCGAAAAGGACGACATCCGAGTTGTCGACGCCAGTGTGATCTGGTTGGGGGTTTAGGGGTCGCATCCCTTTCGCGAACCGGGCCGCTACTCCCGTACCGGGCCGCCGCGTGCCAAGGATGCCCTACAGCAACCCACCGCGAGAGTTTGTATACAAACTCTCAGATCAGCACCGTGGCCCCTCACCAACTCGTTCCGAGAGTTTGTATACAAACTCTCAGATCAGCACCGTGGCCCCCCTCACCAACTCGTTCCGAGAGTTTGTATACAAACTCTCAGATCAGCACCGTGGCCCCACGAACCGCGCGCGCCGACGGACCAAGCGAAACCGCGCGCGCCGACGGGTCAAGTAGCTCCTCTCGAGTGTTTGCGGCCCCAGGGCATCACTGACCTCCGAGTCAGGTGGCAGTTGGCCGGCATTTCGCCACGGCATCGCCATGCCTCCGACCCGCCTTTCGTTGGAAACTTCGCCGGCACATAGCGTGCACAGCGCCTCATGCCGGTGTGAGGTAGAATTGAATGGCGATGTCACAAACACCCGTCAGCGTGTCGCTGCGGTATCCCGTCGAACCCCGTTGGGACGACTGGATCATGCCCGAGGGCACAGTGCCTGAGGCCCGAGTGCACGATCTCACGGCGCGCAGAATGGTGGAGCTGCTCGAAGCTTGGGTCGAGCGCACGGGCAGAGATGCGGCGGTGGCGCGCAACCTCGCGCTGCGTTTCTCGAAGGAACGGCCTAGGGTCGGCATCGACCCGGACATCTGCCTGATCGCTCCCAAACCCGAAAGCGATCGCGAGTTGTCCAGTTGGAAGCTGTGGGAGCCGAATCGTCCACCGCCGTCCATCGCCATCGAGGTGGTGAGTCGCTGGCACCCCAACAAGGACTACGAACGGATCCAAGAGCGATATGCCTTCTGTCGGATCCAAGAGCTGATCGTGCTCGATCCCGAACGCTTCGGCCCGAAGCGCTTTGGGGGTCCCTACCCGGTTCAGCAATGGCTGCTGCGCGAGCAGGATCTCGAGCGCACTTACGCCGGAGACGGCCCGGTGCATTCCAGCACCCTGAGTGCGTGGATATTCCCGGAGCCCCTGCGCATCTGCGAACGTGCTGACGGAAGCGGAGAATGGCTCAGTCGCGCCGAGCTCGCCGAAGCCCACGCGGACGATGAGCGTGCCGCACGCGAGGCCGCCGAGGCCCGCGCTGCCGACGAGCGTTCTGCGCGCGAGGCCGCCGAAGCCCACGCGGACGATGAGCGTGCCGCACGCGAGGCCGCTGAGGCCCGCGCCGCTGATGAACGATCTGCGCGCGAGGCCGCCGAAGCGCGACTCGCCGCGCTCCAAAAGAAGATCCAAGGCGACTGACCTCGCGAGCGCCAGGGCGAGATTATAGCCACAGCGACGCCCCAGCACCCCGTCGGGTATTGCCCCTTCGGGCATCACGAAGCGCGTCACAAGCGCGTCCCTCTCGGGTGGGCCTGGGCGGTTACCCGCCCAGGCCTCCCACAGATCCGGACGTGCGGGACTACCGCATCCGGCTCCTCACACTACGGGTTCGCTGCGCATGGGGCACGGACGGGTTGTCGAATCCGCGCAGGCGGGAGCGGATAGCGCGCCAGCAAGCGTTTCATTTTCAACCAGTTCATGCGCGACCGCCAAGAGCGACGGTCGAGCCATTTGCGCCACAGACGAGTTGTCCAATAGCGGAAGCTGCTGATCGCGGCCGAGTTTCCGGTTATCCCGAAGTACCCATAGTGACCTCGTAGCTTCTGCGACAGGACCCGCCATTGCTCTTGGACCGAGCAGTGACGGCGGCTGCGGCACCACTTGTTGATGCGCATGAGCGCACTGCTCAAGCGGTCTTTGGCAGTCTTCTGCTTCACCACCCAGTTGCCCTTCCGGGATTTCGCCCAGAAGTGCGTGAAGCCGAGCAAGTCAAAGCTGCTGGGTCGTCCGCCATCACCCTCGTCGGGTGGACGTCGGTCTGGCCGGCAAAATTCAACCAATCTCGTCTTGTCTGGATGCAACGTCAGACCGTACTTTTCGAATCGCTTCGGTAGTACGGCCATGACGCGGCGCGCATCTTCTTCGCGCGAAAACACCATCACGGCGTCATCGGCATAGCGGACGAGGATCCCACGACCCTGCAGCCGTGGTTTCACGTCGCGCTCAAACCAGGTGTCCAGCACCTCGTGCAAGAAGATGTTCGCTAGCATTGGTGAGATCACACCGCCTTGAGGCGTGCCAGTTTCTGGGTAGCTGAGCGACCCGTTCTCCAACACCCCTGCCTTCAGCCACTTACCAATCAATCGGAGCACGACTCCGTCGCGCACCCGCTGGTGGAGCACTTCCCGAAGTTTGGCGCGGTCCAAGCTGTCGAAAAACTTTCGAATGTCGACCTCCAAAACCCAACCGCCACCCATCTTCACCGTCTCATGTTGCACAACGGCCAGCGCATCATGCGCCGACCGCCCAGGCCGAAAGCCGTACGAGCAATCGAGGAAATCCTGCTCGTATACCGCTTCCAAGGCCATTGCGATGGCGCGCTGCAAGACCTTATCCTCAAACGTCGGTATGCCGATGGGTCGCATCTGCTTTCCGTCTGCCTTTGGAATTTGGACTCGCCGCACGGGCGGCGCTCGGTACCTCCCGGACTTTGCTCGGTCGAGCAGCGACCGGAGGTTGTCCTCCAGATTTGCCGCGTACTCCTCCGCGCTCCGTCCGTCGACACCCCGAGCGCCTCCTTTGCGCGTGCGTCTGTACGCCTCGCGCAGCCATTCGACATCGATGTGATGAGACAGCGACGTCATCGCCACCCCGGGCATTTGCTTCGCCAGCTTTGCTATCCGCTGAAGTTTCGTTGAGACATTCGTGGAGCTCTGTTTCTCCGCCATCTTTCTCTCCAACAGTTCCGATAGTGCGGCACTCCCTTCCCTCCACAGGGTCGCTTGGACACTTCCCCTGCTTCAACGGCTACTATGGAGCGCTCGGCCTTCTCGCCGCCCATCCTGCGTCACTTCGTTGCCTTCGTTCGGCAGTACCTCTCTCTCGATAGGAGACGACGAGATTTCCCAGGTTCCTGGGGGACCTGTGCACACGTGCCCCGCTCTAAAGACCCCGGTGGATCCGCTCGCATTCAGTCGGACCATTCGGGCTGGCCGCCCTACTCTTTCCTGCAAGCGATGTTGCCTTCCGCATCGGGTCGACAGCGTCGGCATCCACGACTCGTTTCTTACGAGGCTCAATCACGCGGCCCGCGCGCTTGCTGTCTACGCTTCGCAGCTTTCCTTCCCGCTTCTGCGGTCGTACGGCCACGCAAGACTCGCTTCCGGCTGGTGGTCCACCTTGGCCGGACGGGATTTGCACCCGCGAGGTCCCATCATGAGGTTTCTTTCTACTTTCCTCTAGTCGACCTCCTCCTCATCCAGGCTTTGCCTGGCGCACCGACCCCAAACAAAAGGGCGGCTCGACCAGCTCATCGGTCGTACTCTCGACTCATGAAGTCGACGTTGTGCTTGGCTCTATTGCTCTTGACCGCCTGCAGCGCCGACGACTCGAGCGGCGTTGCTGGGAACGGCGGCAGCGGGGGCAGCGGAGGAGGAGCGACCGATGCCGCCGTCGACAGCGCAGCAGGTGGTGCGTCAGGCAGTGGGGGCAGCGGCGGCACCGGCGGAAGTGTGACTCTGGACAGCGGACCGCCGCCGTTCCCCGTGGGACATGTGTTCGTCGCCGGGTGGAACGACAAGATGGTGTTCGAGTACGACGCTTCCCTGAAGTCGGTGTCGAGCTGGACGCATCCAAGCTTTTCCGTGACCGAGGGGCCGTCGGGCATGGTCTTCGACAACAACGGTCATTTGGTCGTTGCCGCATTCGATCAATTCTGTGTGTTCTCGAAGCCCGGCACCGTGTCTGTGTGTCACCCGAAGACCAAAGCGCAGCGAACTGAGAACGTGATCTTCGACATCGAAGGCAACCTCTACACGACGACATCGACGGGCGGCACGGACGAGATCCACAAGTACGATGCCACCTACAAGTACTTGACGACCTTCAGCCTGCCCACAGGACAACTCACGGGCATCACCTGCGAGCCGAGCGGAAACCTATATGTGGCGAGTCAAACCTCCGCTAGCAAGAGTACCGTCTACAAGGTCGACAAGAACAACTTGAGCGTGCTCGACTCCTTCGACGTTCCTGGGAACGCCGAGGGCCTGCAATTCGCAGCCGACGGCAACCTGCTCGTCGCCCTCGCCGCGGGCGTGGGGATTGCGCGGGTCACGCCGAGTTCCCCAAGCTCAGTGCTGAACACCATCTCCAATCCCGGACTGCTCTGGCCTGTCCCACTCACGGTGGATCAAGCAGGATTGATCTACACCGGCGACTTCGAAGATGGCGCAGGCGTTGCTCCGGCGGATCTATATGTGTTCAACAAGACAGGTACCGTCGTCGCTTCCCGGGAGCCCTCAGAGTTGCACGGCCCCTTCGGCATGGTCGTCGCTGGCACGGTGCTTCCATGCGGCGCCTTTCAACCTCCGCGTTGACCCACTGCCACTTCCGGGGTGCACGCTGCAACAGGGAGGATGCAAGCGTTGTACGGAACGTCCACGGAAAACCTTCCGCCGTGGGTCTGCGTGAATCCTTTGCCACAGCAAAGCCCCATGAACACGGCTTCACACGCAAACAAACTCGCCGAGACCAGCGGCGAAGCTGGCACGGAACGGAAGTTGCGACACCACAGCAACATGAAGATTCTTCCTGGAGCGTGGGTTGTAGGCGCAGCGGCACTAATGGTCTTGAGCAGTGGGGTCCGGGAGTGCTCGGGCAAAGCCGAAGTTAGAGTTGCCTTCCGCCAGACGTTTGCCTGCTGTCAAACGAATCCCAACCACGACCAGGGTTGGGGCAGCCACCAAATGCGCCAAACCAACCGGCCTGCCAACCCTTCGCAAGTCGGGCACGCTCGTCGTTGAATCGCCGCCGCGCCCTAGAGTGGAACGCTGGCTACGTCTTCGAACGCACCAGAGCCGGCTCCATCGCTCAATTGGGGCGAGGCTTTGGGAAGGGCCCGAAGTGCCTCTGTTCGTTCCCCTCACGATCAGGAACATGGAGCTCGAGGTCCTCGATCCGGTGCCTGGCGGCTACTTGGCGCTCTACCGCAGTGCACCCGCGAGCGGCAGCGCCAATGGCCGTTTCGAGGCTCGCTTGTTTTCCTGCACCGGAAGTCTCCAGGCTGCGTTGCCTCTCAATCCCCTGCTCTCACGCTCTCACCATCTAGAAGTGCAGGACATCCGCTATGCCGCCGGCAAGCTGTACTTCAACGAAGCTTGCCAAAGCTATTCGCGCCAGGCCGGGGGGCGATGCTCATCCCTGGTCGCGGTGGATCCCTTCACAAGAACGGTGCTGTGGCGCACGCCATCGTTGACGAGCAACGGCGTCATTCGTGTAGTTGGCAAGCACATTGTCGTAGGCTATGGGTTCACAGGGGAGCGAGCTTTCCTTCGAGTGGTGCGACAAGCCGATGGGCGTATTGTCGAAAAGAAGGCGATGCCCGCGAATCACTTCGATCTGAAGACCCGGGGTCGCGTATTGGACGTGGAGATCGGCGGTCGGTGGCTGTCGTACCAGATGAAGGGTTTTCATAGCCGCAGGCCCAGTTTGACGTTCACTGGCTCACGCACCCGACCACCAAATTCCCAACGCGCCTCGCGTCGCAGACCACTTCCCGCCTCACTCAGGAAACAGACCCGTCCGAACACCGGGCTCAACCCGGGCTTCAGCCCGATCTTCGATCGACGCTAGCTACGCGCCACTCGCCCAGGGCGACGCCTGAGCCCTGCGTGATTCGCGCAGGCCTGTGCACTGCGAGGCCGCCGCCTGACGAACGCCTCTTGCCTCCGGAGCCGTTCTGTAAAAGGGTTCCGCGCATCGATTCCCGGTCGCACCCGCGACCATTGCGCGGTTGCCGAGGGCAGCCGGAAAGCCCCACGAGGATATCTCATGACGATTCGACGAGTAGGCGTGATTGGCGCCGGTGTGATGGGCAGCGGCATTGCCGCACACATGGCCAACGCCAGCATCGAGGTGGTGCTGCTAGACATCGTGCCGCCGAAGCTCAGCGACGCAGAAAAGAAGGATCCGAAGGCACGCAACGGCTTCGCCGACGGCGGCCTGAAGAAGGCCCTCAAGGCCAAACCCGCCGCCTTCTTCCACAAGAGCCGCGCGGAGCTGGTGACCACGGGGAACCTCGACGACCACTTCGACTTGCTCGAGGGCTGCGACCTGGTGATTGAAGCCATCGTAGAGCGATTGGATATCAAGCAGAGCTTGTTCGCTCGCTTGGAGAAGGTACTGCCGGCTCACACGGTGGTTGCGTCGAATACGTCGGGACTGCGCATCAAAGACATGCTCGAGGGTCGCAGTGCGGGCTTCAAGAAGAACTTCCTGGTGATGCACTTCTTCAACCCGGTTCGCTACATGAAGCTTCTCGAGCTCGTCGCCGGCCCGGAAACCGACAAGGCCGTGCTTCAGAGCATCGAGGACTTCGGCCGAGAAGTGCTCGGCAAGGGCATCGTCTACGCCAAGGACACACCGAACTTCGTTGGTAACCGCATCGGCACCCACGCCATGCTCTACGGTATTCAGCAAATGATCGCCGACGAGCTCGCGCCCGAGGACTTGGATGCCATCACGGGGCTGCCCATGGCTCACCCCAAGAGCGCCAGTTTCCGCACGGCAGACATGGTCGGGCTGGATACGGTCGTACACGTCGCGGACAACTGCTACGCCGCGCTCACGGAAGATCCCGAGCGCGACGTATTCAAGCTCCCCGAGTACATCCGCGAAATGGTCAAGGGTGGCCTGCTGGGCAACAAGACCAAGCAGGGGTTTTACAAGAAGAGCAAGGCGGGCATCGAGACCTTCGACCCCTATAAGAAGGAGTACCGCGACAAGGCGGGCAATGCGGAGATCAAGAGCAAGTGCAAAGAGATCGGCGCGATCGAGGATCCCACCGAACGCGTCAAGAAGCTCTTCGAGGATACGGGCCCCGCGGGCACCTTCGCGTGGAAGCTCACGGCGCGTGCGCTGCTCTACTCAGCAAAAATGATCGGCGAGATCACCGACAGCATCACGGCCATCGATGATGCCATGTGCTGGGGCTACAACTGGGAGCTCGGCCCCTTCCAAAGCTGGGACGCCATGGGCTTTGCCGCCGTACTCGAGCGCATGGAGAAAGACGGCCTCGAGATCCCCGAGAACGTCAAGAAGATGAAAGCAGCTGGAGCAACCGCCTTCTACAAGGACGGCAAGGTCTTCGAGCTGGCCAAGGGTGAGTACGTCACTCAGAAGACGGATCCTCGAAACAAGACCGTGCGCACCGTGCGAAGCGGGAGCAAACCGGTCCTCGAAAACGGCAGCGCGGAAGCCTGGGACTTCGGCGACGGCGTTCTGGGCATAACCTACAAGAGCAAGATGAACAGTATCGATCCCGAAGTGATCCAGATGCTGAATGATGCTGTCGATCGTGCGGAAAAGGACTTCCGTGCCGTAGTCATTGCCAACGAAGGCGACCACTTCTCCGTGGGCGCGAACTTGTTCGGCGTCGTCGTGGCTGCGCAACAGAAGCAGTGGGACGAGATCGGCAAGATGGTCAGTGCGCTGCAGAACGCTGGTCAGCGCATGAAGTACTCGAAGATCCCGGTCGTGGCGGCGCCCTACGGCATGGCGGTGGGCGGTGGTCTCGAAGTCTGCATGGCGGCTGACGCAGTCCAAGCGGCAGCCGAAACCTACGCTGGTTTGGTCGAGGTCGGCGTCGGCTTGATACCAGCGGGTGGCGGTTGCACCGCATTGGTGTGGCGGGCCCTGGAAGGCATCCCCGAAGGTGCTGACGTCATCGTGCAGTCCCTGGTGGGTCGAGTGTTTCAGAACATCGCGACCGCGAACGTGGCGACCAGCGCCGGCATGGCCCAAGAGCTCGGCTACTTCCGCCGCAGCGACGGCATCAGCTTCGACAAGGCGCGACTAGTCACCGAAGCCAAGGCTCGGGCAATTGGCATGGCGGAGAGCGGCTACCACCCGCGAGCGCCGCGCTCCCATAAGCTCCCTGGCGAGAGCGGCATTGCCACCCTTGGCATGTTGGTCGACTCCATGATCGCCGCTGGCTTCGCTACAGAATACGACGGCTTCATCGCCCGGAAGCTCGCCCGCATCCTCTGCGGTGGCGCCGGCGGTGCATCACGCCCCGTGACCGAGCAGGACATGTTCGATCTGGAGCGCGAAGTCTTCTTGAGCCTATGCGGTGAGCAGAAGACGCTGGACCGCATGCAGCACATGTTGATGAAGAACAAGCCACTGCGGAATTAGCGGCCGTTCACGCGGGACCTAGGGCACAGCCGCGTCGAGCGCAATAGCACCCTCAGGCAGAGGTGGAAGCGGTCGTCCGCGATAGGCCGCCCGCCACTGAGCGGGCGTGGCGAGCAACGTTTCCGCGCCAAACCCAATGCGCTCCTGCACCACGCGCAGTTGCTCATCGCTGAGCTTGGACAGGCTGCCCACGAAGCTCACACCCATCACGCGGCGGCAGGCCCCACAGGTGACCAGCCTGATCCAGAGCCTTGCTCCTGGATCGCAGGGCCGTGGTTGGTCGCTTCCGTGACCAGTCCGCCGCGGCCGATGACGAACCGCACCACCACCCTACCCTTGAGCTCGGGGTCTTTCGCGAGAGCCTTGGTCGCGCCATCGAACTCCGCTTGTCGTGCACGCCCTTGAGACTACCGTTACACTCATTCGCATCATGGGATTGAGGCGGGGGAGGTACTCTACGTGAATCCATGAACCCATGCGCTATCCACTACGGTTGCGGCGTCCTCTGGGCCCGCGGATCGCTACTCCTCTCGCTCTTGCTCACCGCATGCGGCGCTCGCACGGTGGCGGACGATGTAGGCGCGAGGGAGATCGCCACGCCCATCTTCCCCGTCGGGACGTACACCAACTGCGCCCGAGGAGTAAAGAACCTGGATAGCAACGTCTTCCTGAACGTGAGCGGCTTCGAGTCCGGTGCGCTCCTGACGCTGACGCAGTCCGGGCAAACGGTCACTGCCAACTACGTCGAAAATAGCGGCCAGACCAGCTTGTTGGATTTCGTTGTCCGCACGGCCACCACGGCGACTCTTGGTCCAGCGGGGCAACTGGCCCCTGGCTCGTCGGGTCTTTGCGTTCTCGGAGTGGGCGTAGGGAACCAAGAGGTGTACGCGGCGGAATTCAGCACCAAGGCCGGCACGCTGACTTACGATTCGGGCGCGGTCTTCATCGCTCTGCAGGGGACCATCAGAAGCGATCTTGGAACATGCGGCTCGCAGGCTTCGCCCTCCAGCTCGTGGCTGTTGTGCCAGAACGGCCCCTCACAGGAACCTGGCGACGCACCAGTGCCATCGGCCGTCGACCACCAGTTGCCCATTGGCAACTACGCTTGCAGCTCGCAGATTGGGACGTTCCAGAAGGGCGATGGTTTCAACCAGTACGTTTCGACCGGAGGCGACGGCGGCGGGCTAGTGTTGGCGCAAAGCGGTGAAGGGATAACCGCGCTGTACAGCGGTGACTCGCATCTCACAGGAACCTCGCGGTGGAGGGTGACGACGGCCACGACGGCGGTACCCGACGAGAACCAGCACTTGACGGCACCCTGCGCAGTTCTGATCGGCCCAGGAGGTACACCGTCGCAAACTCCGGGGCGGCTGGCCCTCACCGGCGGCTCCCTCGCCGTCGTCGAGTCTACGCTCTTTTTCTCGTTTGCTGGCACCATGAGCGCAGACTCCCCGTGTCCAGGTGCACAGAAGGCGGGAAACCTACTCTGTTCGAAGCAGTGACAGACCTCCTCAGCGCCTGTAGACGCCGCTGATGAACGACTCGAGCTCGCTGCTGAGCCGGATCGCGTGGTCGAGGTGAAGCTGCAGCACGTCGATGCGCGTGATGATTCCGCAAAGCTCGCCATCCTTGAGCACGGGAAGATGGCGCAGACGCGTCTCGATCATCATCCGTTCCACCTCTTTGAGACTGGCATCTTCATTCGCCGTCGGTGGCTCCTTTATCATCACGTCGCCGACGGTCTTGGCCGCGAGCCCGCCCGGTTCCGTGCCAGCCACCTGCATCACCTCACGCCACGTGATGATTCCCGCCACGCCGCCGTGGTTCGGAATCACGAGGGAGTTCACCTCCTTCTCGAGCATGATGCGGGCACACTCGGTGAGCGGCTTGTCTGGCTCTATCGTATGGACGGTGCGGCCTTTTTTTTCGAGTAGCTCGCGAACGCCGGTAATCACATCCATGGCGGAACCTCCCGCAGATCCTGTAGCAAGCCGCGTACCACAAGCGCGCAACTATCCCCTATTTCGCTTCGGGCAATCGCGATGACCTATGCAGCTGCAGTCGCCCGCCGCGCCACCGCAGGAACCTCGCAATTCTGTTCCGTTGAGAAGCAGCCCGACTGCGAGGGCGACCATCGTTAGCGCAACGAGCGCCATCACCAACAATACGGTCAACATCATTTCAGTCACCTCGCCTCGGTACAGAACGCGCAAGTTCTGCAGGGAACCCGTGGGTAGCGCGCACGACGAGCGAGTCGCCGCGCTTGGAGACGAAACGCGCGGCGAGCCCACGCTGGACGGCGAGCTCGTAACCTTGACGCTGTCCGAGGACGTGCAGGGCCGTGGCCCAAGCGTCCGCCAATGCGGCACTCGCATGCACCACGCTCACTGAAACGACGGTGTGCTCAACAGGATGGCCGGTGCGCGGGTCGATCAGATGTGAAACGCGACGCTGGGGCAGCGTGCGGAAGTTGCGATAGCTTCCAGAGGTCGCAATCGCAAGGTCACTGAGCTCAACGACGGACGCGACCGTCCTCGAATGCGGCTCGGGACTCTCGATACCCACGCGCCAGAAGCGCCCGCTTCCGTTCCTGCCGCGCGCCAGGAGCTCGCCGCCGATCTCGATCAAGAAGTTGCGGTGACCAAGAGCCTGAAGAGCATCACCCAAGTCATCGATGGCTTGGCCCTTCGCGATGGCGGACAGGTCACAACGCACGTGTGCGCGATGCTTGACCAAGCGCTGTGCCGTGTGGTCCGTCGACAAGAAGGCGTACCCAACTTTCTCCCGTGCAACGGCAATCTCTTGCTGGGTCGGCGGGGAGGAAGTGGGCTCTCTCGGTCCGAAACCCCATAGCTCGACCAGGGGACCGACGCTTGGGTCGAGTGCCCCATGGCTGGCTCGACTCACCCCCAGCGCCAGGTCAACTAGAGACAAGGTGGCCTTCGAAACGGGGACGCCGCCTGGCTCGGAATGGCTATTGAAGCGTGAGAGCTCCGAGGTCGGCTCATAGGTTGAGAAGCGCGTGCGCGCGCGGGTGAGCACGGCGCTGATCGCCCCGGCGACGCGCGTGCGCTCCTTCGGCGACAGCGCTTCCGCCAGTTTGACGCGATAGCTGGTCCCCATGGTGGAGCCGGAGAACCTTGATTCTTGTTTGGACGGCGCCTTCCCGTACACCGCAAGGCTTGCGAGGGACAGCACAACCAGCACGGCGACCCATGCCACGCGCGCTCGCGCAGGGAGCTTGGGGCCGCGCCGAGGGATCCGCTTGCCGACCTGACTTCGAGCTCTAGAACTCGTCATAGGCAATGTTCTCCGCCTCGACGCCGATGTCAGTCAGCATAGCCTTGCAGGCCTGGATCATTTGCGGGGGCCCACACAAGTAGAACTCCACGTCCTCCGGGGCTGGGTGAGTAGCCAGATACTCCTCGAACAGCACCTGATGAATGAAACCCGTTGGCCCGCTCCAGTCGTCTTCCGCTAGTGGCTCCGAGAGCGCCAAGTGCCACTGGAAGTTCGCATGCTCCCGAGCCAGCTTCTCGAAGTCAGAAACGTAGAAAGCCTCTCGCAGGCTGCGCGCGCCGTACCAAAAGGACAGTTTGCGGTCCGTTCCAACCCGGTGAATCTGGTCGAAGATCATCGAACGCAGCGGTGCCATGCCTGCGCCGCCACCGACAAAGACCATTTCCGCATCCGTCTCCTTCACGAAGAAGTCGCCATAGGGACCAGAAATCTCGACGTCATCCCCCGGTTTCAGTCCGAACAGCCACGACGAGGCCTTCCCAGGTGGCACGCCGGGCTCGTCGGCTGGCGGAACGGCGATTCTCACGTTGAGCATCACCACGCCCGTTTCAGTGGGAGCGCTAGCGATCGAGTACGCTCGATAGACCGTTTCGGTCTCGGCAACCTCTGAGGTCAATGACCACAGCTCTTGCTCACTCCAGGTCGCTTGGAACTGATCTCCCACGACTATGTCGCGATAGGACATGCGGTGAGGGGGGACCTGTATCTGAATGTAGCCGCCTGCCCGGTAAGGAACCGACTCTCCCTCGGGCAACTCCAACACCAACTCTTTGATGAAGGTCGCCACGCTTTCGTTACTGCGTACTCGACACTGCCACCGCCGCGTGCCCAGAACCGCTTCGGGTAGTTCAATGCGCATGTCTTCGCGAACCTTGACTTGGCAAGACAGGCGAATGCCGCGTCGCTCCTCGCCTCGGCTCACGAGGGAGCGCTCGGTCGGCAGGAGCCGACCACCACCCTCCGCGACAACGACCTTGCACACCCCGCAAGTCCCCTTGCCGCCGCATGCCGAGGGAAGGAACACATCTCGAGCCGCCAGCGTCGAGAGCAGGGTTTCCCCGATCGGCGCCGTCAGCTCGCGGGTCGGGTCATCGTTGATGCTCAGCCGCGCCGAGCCACTTGGAGCCAGGCGAGCCTTCGCTGCTAGCAGCGTGGCTACCAACGCGAGCACGATTGCCGTGAACGCCAGCGCTCCAACCAGGACCGTCAGCATCTTCTCCTCCTCATAGCCGCACCCCCGCGAAGGCCATGAAGCACATCGCCATCAACCCCGTGGCGATGAAGGTGATGCCGAGCCCGCGCAGACCTGCTGGTACATTGCTGTAGCGGAGGCGCTCCCGCACAGCACCCAGGGCGATCACCGCAAGGGCCCAACCGACGCCGGAGCCAACGCTGAAGGACAGGCTCTCCGAGAATGTGTAGTCGCGCTCTGCCATGAACAGCGACGCGCCCAAGATTGCGCAGTTCACCGCGATCAAGGGCAGGAATACGCCGAGAGAGGCCGACAGGCGCGGCAACTTTCGATCCATGAAAATCTCGACGACCTGCACCGTCGCAGCGATAGTTCCGATAAAGACCAAGTACACCAAGAAGGACAGATCCACGGAACCCAGCGCCGGGTGCAACCACCCGAGGGCCCCTTCTCGCAGCACGTAGGTGAGGAAGAGCTGGTTCAGTGGACAGGTGAGAGTCAGTACAAAGAGGACCGCCATGCCCAGACCGAAAGCGGTCTCGAGCCGGCGCGAAACCGCGAGGAAGGAGCACAGCCCTAGGAAGAACGCGAGCGCCATGTTGTCGACGAATGCGGCGCGCAGGGCGATGCTCAGATAGTGCTCCATCTCACTCTCCTGGGGCCTCGGCGAGTTCCTCGGGCTCCTGGATGACGACCGTCGCTTCGTCCTCGACCTGCTCCGGTTTCCAAGTGCGCAAACCCCAGATCAACAGCCCGATGATGAAGAACGCCGCGGGCGCCAACACAGCGAGGCCGTTCGGCACGTACCAGCCTCCGTCCTGGACCAGGGGCAGGATCGGAACGTCGAGCAAAGTGCCGGCACCGAGAAGCTCACGCACGCCGCCGACGATGATCAGCACGAGACTGTAGCCAACGGAGTTGCCGAGGCCGTCGAGCAGACTGGGGAGCGGCGCATTCTTCATGGCAAAGGCCTCAGCTCGCCCCATGACGATGCAGTTCGTGATGATCAGCCCGACAAACACGCTGAGCTGCTTACTGATCCCGTAGACGTACGCCTTGAGCACTTGATCGGTCACGATAACGAGCGACGCGATGATCGTGAGCTGGATGATGATGCGAACGTCTCGCGGAATGGACCGGCGCAGCACGCTCACCGAGACGTTTGCCAGGGTGAGGACGGCGGTCAGGGCGGCAGACATCACCAGTGCGGTTTCGAGTTTGGCGGTTACCGCTAGCGCCGAACAGATGCCTAGCACCTGGATGGTGATCGGGTTGTCGTTGAACAGTGGGTCGACCAACGTTTTGCGATGACTACTCACGGTCATGGCCGGGCCTCCCGTCGCAGTCGATCCAGGTATGGGCCGTAGCCCTCGGGCCCCAACCAGAACTCGAGCATGTTGGAGACGCCGTTTGCAGTCAGAGTCGCACCGGACAAACCGTCCACTCGGAAGGGATCCGAGTCGGGCGGACCCGCCCGGCCTTTGATCACACGCAGGCGCACCTTGCCTGTTTGATCGAAGATCTTGCGTCCGTCCCAGCCCGCCTGCCAGCTTGGGTCATCGATTCCGTCTCCCAGGCCAGGCGTTTCAGCGTGCTCGTAGAAGGTGATGCCACGAACCGTCGTGCCATCCGCTGAAAGCGCCAGGTAGCCGCGCAGCGTAGACCACAGGCCCAAACCCTCCATGGGCAGTATCAGCCGGTCGACGCTACCCGCGCGCTCGATCAAGTACACCAGGACGTGGTGCGGGACACGCGCGACGCGTGCCTCGTTCTCGGGGGCTTGGCGACTTGTCGTCGGGTCTCGGGCCGCGCGGCGAGGATCGTAGGTCGCCAAATCGATTTCAGGCGCATCAGCGCCAGTGGCGAGTTCGATTGCAACGACCCGTACGTTGTCTTGAAACAGTCGCCGGATTTCAGCGCGTTCAGGCGGCTGGCCAGGTTTGATCAGACCAGCCACCTCCAGGACTCGAGTCTGACGGTCGAGCTCCCGATTCTCTATCTGACGCGGGCGTAACAGCACCGCGGAGCCGGCCACTGCCACAGAGCAGAACGCACACACGACGGCTGCGAATCGCAGCGTGTGCCACTTCCCTCGCTCAGCTGCGGTCACGTGCCAGCCTCCGTTTGACGTTCGCTTTGACCACGACGTGGTCGATGACGGGAGCGAACAGGTTCATGAACAAGATGGCGAGCATCATCCCTTCGGGGTACGCCGGGTTCACCGCACGAATCAGCACGGCCAGGAATCCAATCGCCACGCCATAGGCGAATTGACCGCGCAGCGTGAAGGGAGACGAGACAGGGTCCGTAGCCATGAAGACCGCGCCGAAGGCCCAACCCCCGAGCACCATGTGCCAGTGGAACGGAACGTCGAACATCGGATTCGACGCGGACCCGATGGCGCGCAGTAGCTCGGCCGTTACCAGCGTGCCCAAAACCACACCGATCAGCGTGCGTGCAGAGGCGACCCGCGTCAGCAGCAACACCGCCGCGCCGAGCAGGCAGGCTAGGGTCGATGTTTCACCCATCGACCCCTGGGTTAGACCCAAGAACGCGTTCCACAGATCCGGAGCGCTGGTGTCGCCCTCGGCTAGGCGCGCCAGCGAGGTGGCGCCGGTGATGCCATCGGGCATCTTGGCAGCGACCCACACATCCCCTGACATCTGGGCTGGGTAGGCAAAGAACAGAATCGCGCGCACGACCAGTGCGGGATTCAAGAAGTTCATGCCGGTGCCGCCGAACACCTCCTTGGAAATGAGTACGCCGAAGGCCGTTCCGACCGCCACCTGCCAAAGGGGGATGCTCGGGGGCAGAGTGAGAGGAATCAGAAAACCAGTAACGAAGAAGCCCTCGTTCACGGCGTGTCGGCGCACCACCGCGAACAGCACTTCGATAGCTCCCCCCGCTGCGAAGCAGACCGCAAGGACGGGGATGAAGTAGAGCGCTCCACGCACGACACAGCCGAGCACGGAGTTCGGGGAGGCAGACAGACCCGTTGCTGCGAACACGGCACTGCGCCAATCGGGGATCTCCGTTCCGCCCTGAGCCAGAACCAGGTGTGCTTGGTACCCTGTGTTGTACAGGGCCATCAGCAGGCATGGGACGATGGCGACGACCACCACGATCATTACGCGCTTGAGGTCGATGGCGTCGCGGACGTGCACGCTGCCGCGGGTCACGGTGCTCGGCGAGCACAGCAGTGTGTCCACCATCTCGAACACGGGCGCGAAACGCTCGAGACGTCTGCCACGCTCGAAAGGTCGACGTGCCCGCTCCAGGGCCCGGCTGAGTCGGGACATCAGGCTCCCGCCTCCAATTCGTCCAGCACCGCACGGAGCTGTTCGCCGTAGTCGGCCTTCCCGGGGCAGACGAAGCTGCACAGCGCAAGGTCCTCTTCACTCAATTCGAGCGCGCCCAACTGCTCCGCCCACTCCAAGTCCCCCACGCTCAGGGCACGCAGCAGGTGAGTGGGAAGCACGTCATAAGGCATCACGCGTTCATAGGCACCGATGGGCACAATCGCGCGCGGGCCACCAGCCAGTGACGTGGTGAAACTCCGCGCCGTCGGCGGTCTCCCCATCCATCGGCTCAGTAGCGCGAGCAGCGACTGGGCAAAAACCGGAGTGAAGGAGTAGCGATCAAACCCGGGACGCAGCCACTGCAACGCGTGACGTTCGCGGTCTTCGCTCAACGCGGCAATCTGCTGATGGTGGCGGCCCAACCAGCCTCCAACATCGCCTCGAGCAACCCGCCCGTGGAGCACCGATCCGGACACAACCCGTTGCTCGCCGGGTCTCAGCTCGCCCGCAACCGCATCATCTACGCTAGCGCCCAGTCGCAACCGGAGCAGACGCGGCTCGACGACACTTGGACCGGCCAAGGAGACGACCCGGGTTGGGTCGAGTGTGCCGTGGGCAAGCAAGTATCCAATCGCCGCCACGTCTTGCGCGCCGATGTGCCACACGCTTCTGCCACGATGCACCGGAGCGAGAAGCTGAATGTGAAGCCCCACGTTCCCGGCGGGGTGCGGCCCTTCGAACTCTTCGAGGGAGACGGCAGCATTGCCCACGGGCGGGCGCTGTCCGGCGCGAACGCAAACGAACGTCGTGCCTCGCGTCAACCGCGTTACGGCCGCAAGTCCACGCTCGAAGTCTTCCTCGCGCCCCGACAGTGTGGAGTCCAGGCCCGGCGCGTGGGGCTGGGTGTCGATCGCCGTAACGAACAGCGCGTGCGGCTCCCCCGCCGGATCTGGCGTGCCCTCAAAGGGGCGCTCTCGCAGCGCGGTCCACAGTCCCGTCTCGAGGAGGAGAGTGCGCAATGCGTCACCGTCCTCTGCGGCCCGATTGATCGTGAAACCGCGCGCGTCGTCATCCTCGATCTCCACGCACACGCTGCGCAAGCGGCGTTTGTCGCCCCGATAGACAGCGCTGACTCGGCCCCCCGCGGGCGCAGTGACGTACAAGCCCTTGCGCTGTCGGTCTTCCAGCAGCGGCATGCCGCGCTGAACACGGTCATCCGGCTGCACGACAGCGCGCAGCTTTCCGCCGCGCACGTCCTCGGCCATTACACCGACACGGACGACGGGCTTCGCCTCTGGAGCTCCCGGGCGGGGTGCTCCGGATAGCGGAAGGTCGAGGCCGCGCCGAATGCGATGTACAGCCATCGTTGCTTTGGCTAGCAAACACTGGACCGCTTGATTGGCTCACTCTGGAACGCCCAGGCGCGCACGCCTTGCACCAGCTAGCCTTCCTTTCCGCAACGACTGCGTCGGAGGGCGCCACCGAGGGCGGGCCCCGGACACGAAGCTACTCCGCGTCGGAGGGTTTGATCGCGAGCACGCTGAGGTCGGTCTCACGAAGGACCTGGTCTGCTGTGCTCCCCAGAATCACCTGGCGCAGATTGGTATGGCCTTGGGTGCCTACGACGACCAGGTCAGCCCCTAGTTCTTGCGCGCATTCGAGGATGCCGCTGCCGTAGTTCATCCCCTCGTGCAAATGGCACGCGGGTTCGCCGCTCACCCCACTTGTGAAACCCTTCAGCCGGTAGGTCAGAGCGTCCCTGTACTGGCGCTGAAAATCTGGGGACGTCCCGACCGAGGGTGCGCGATAGTGCAACACCTTCCACGGAGGACGGAAAACATGAACTAGATGTAGCGATGCACCATCCTTCGAGGCGATCGGCGCAGCTTGCTCCGCGGCAAGCTTGGAAGTTTCCGAGAAATCCACGCCGACCAGTACGCATCCGAACGCGTCATCCTTGTCGGGGTGCACCAAGAGCACTCGCGTGGGGGCCCTCTGAATCGCTTTCCGGGCAACGGATCCGGCCCCGAACCCGATGGTCGAGCTCTTGATGCCGACAATCAAGAGATCCGCAGACACCTCTTCCACTTTTTGAACGGTCAACCGCTCGGGTCGTCCTGCATCGACGGACATACTCGCAAACTCGGCCGTGGGTGCGACCTTTCCAGCCCACTCCGCCAGGTGGTTGCGCGCATCGTCCAGAACTTGCTCTCGCACGGAGCTCGACTTCCCTGGCAGCAACGCCAGCAGCTGTTGAACGACGTGGTCGTCGATGACGTGAAAGAGGTGCAGCTTCGCCTGATTAGCACTTGCTAACCGAACACCTTGCTTGAGAGCTGCACGGCAACCATCTGAGAAATCGATGCCAACCAAGATGTTATCAAGTTCGCTCATCGGACCTGGTCCTCAGCAGAGGGGAGTCGACAGAGTGGGGTGACGACCTGTCCCTCCCGCGAGCCAACCGTAGCATGAGCGTGTTGACCGATCGCGCGCACGTTTTGCGGTCGACTGGCCCAACTCGAGGGGTCAGCTCGGCGCTTTCGAAGCCGACATCGTGACGCTTGACCCACCGGAACGTCTACGTGTCGCGCCACGCGCGCCATCACGCCGAAGCGCACGGCAAGTGTGGCTGGTCATTCTAGGCTATCGTTGGCTGATGCGGTTGCCCATCGGCGAGCCTCCCAGCACCCCCGGCGAGGGACGTCGGTTCAAAGGGATATACATCGTGGTCTCTATCTTGCTCGCTGGTGGCGTGGCTTACGCCGTGTACAAACACGATGCCACCAAGCCCGTCGAGAGCGATGGGCCTGGGGAGCACAGTGGTCACGCGTTTCGCGTCGCTGCACCCAACCCGCAGTCACGAGACTGCATTACCCGCCGACTCGAGGGCGCCGGGTTTGGCGTCATCCCAGGCAAGGGCGACGTGCTCGATGTGATCCTGAAGGCGAACCAGGCAGGCATCCCAAGCCGCACCCTTCACGACGCCGTGGAGGGAGCTGCGTCAACATGCAAGGTGCAGATCTTGAGAACGTACGACTTCAGCGCTTGGCAGGCCGAACAGCAAGCTCTGCCGCCTGGCTAGACGCGCTTGCCAACCTGTATCGCGCCTGGTTTGAACCGTCAGTTCTTCACGCAGGTCAGCCGCGTACCCGTGTTGCTTCCGCAGGTAGCGCACAGCGAAGTAGAGCTCTGCGATGTGGAGTGGTACCCGGGAGGGCAACTCGAACCGCAGGCGGAAAACGAGCTCCCGCTGATCTTGATGCACGACTTGCGAGTCCCAGTGTTGCTGGGGCACGTAGCACACAGCGACGTGCACGAACTCGATGAAGCATAGTACCCACTCGGGCAACTGCCGCAGGCGGAAAACGAGTTTCCGCTGATCGCGATACAGGACTTGCGTGGGCCCGTGTTGCTACCGCATTGACCACACAGCGACGTGCAGGAGCTCGAGGAAGCGTAGTAGCCGCTGGGACACGAGATGCACGACGAAAACGAGTTTCCGCCGATCTTGATGCACGAATTGCGGGTCCCGGTGCTGCTTGGGCAATTGGCGCACAGCGAAGTGCAAGAACTCGAAGACGGGTAGTACCCGCTGGGACACGAGTTGCACGCGCTCATCGAGTTCGAGCACGCCGCGATGCACTGCGCTCGGGCGCTGCCTCCGCAGATACTGCTGCAGCTGATCGAAGAAGCGTAGTAGTTGGTTGGACAGTTGGCACCGCACTGCGTAAACGAGCCGGGGGTTCCACTCGACTTGCAGTTGCCGCTCTGGCAGGTTTCGTCACCGTTGCAGAAGTCACCATCGCTGCACGAGGTCCCATTCGGCACGTTCGACTTGACGCACGTGCCACCGGTGCACGTATTCGTGGTGCACACGTTGTTGTCGTTGCAGTCACCGTTGCCGAAACACTGAGGCGGCGTCCCACCAGTACCTGGGCTTCCACCCGTGCTCGGCGTCCCACCAATACCTGGGCTTCCACCCGTACTCGGCGTTCCTCCACTGCCCGTGGAAGCACCCGTTGCCGTGCCTGCGCCCGTACCCGAAGTCGCGCCAGTACCGCCGCCAGCGCCAGCGGCGGCGTCGCTACCACCTCCTGTACCCGCGCCACCCTGTGCACCGGTAGCGAAACTCCCATCAGCTAGGCCAAAACTACCGGTGCCACCGCCGTCGACGGAACCGTCAGCTGCATCTACGAGCAGGTCCTCGGCGCCGTTGAATGCGTTGCATCCCCCAAGCGCTATGACGCTGGCAGCAGCCCAAAAGCCCTTCCGCACCCATCAAGCATAGTGGATTCGCGGGCGCCACGCCCTCCAAGAAAAGAAGAGCACCTGCTGTTTGGCGTGCGGGCCTGCAACGACAGAGCTCAGAAGCAAAAATTCACATCCGGCCCCAGGAAGGTAAACGGAAGGCAATCGTCACCTGAGTCACAATCCGACGGATGCGAACAGAGGACTTCTTCGCACCCTGCCCGGGCGTCCGTCGAGCTCGGAGGCCATTTGCGGGGCAGACCGCCCCGCTCGACGAACTTGGTCGCGGTTCAGCCAACGAGTGTAAGGTCCATCATCAGGTGGGTGTTGGAAACTCGGTAATGAGCAGACTCGGGGCACCAGCTGCTGCAGCGGCGCTTTTCACCGTCTTCGCCGCGACTCAGGTCGGATGTTTCGACCCTTGGCGCGCCTACGAGGATCCGGTCATCGATTCTTCGGGCCACGATCTCCACGACTCCGAGACGCTTGCGCGAGGCATGCTGCGCAGCCCGAAGGCAGTGGCGTACTCCGACGACGGCGAGCACTTCGCTCTTCACCGCTGCCGCAAGTGGCGCGACGGGAAAACGACGTGCCAAATAGCCTTTGGCAAACGGCGAGGCGTCAACGAGCTCTGGCCGGTGATCGTACCGGCGCCAACCCTCAGTGGCGCTGGAGCGCGCGCCGTTGTCGATGCCCTGGCCGACCGCTTGGACGATATCGATGCCCACCGGATGACGAATGAAAGCCTCGGAAAGCGCCCAATAGTGTCGAGTGGCAACACACACCTGGTCGTCACTCTAGATGGAACGCTGTTGCGCCTCGGTCGGCTTGCAGCCCGAAACGCCAAGGTCATGACCCCCCTCGCAGCCTCTGAGCTCACCCGTGGCGAACTCTTGCCGGAGTTGCGAGCCGTATCCAGCTATCGGCGTAGCGACGCAGTGGCAGTGGAACTCTGGGTGAAGGTCGATGAGAAAGCGGTCGAGAGCTACAACGTCTGGGTCTTGTTCTTCCGCAAGGAAGACGGCCGCTGGACTTCCGTCTTCGTACGCAACGACGGTCCGGACGCGATCTATCACTCGCTGATGCCCGCTGACACGTTGCCGAAACGCGCTCCAGACTCTCCCGTCGGACCAAAGTCGCCGACAACCATCGCGCGTTAGCGCGGTATCGCAGCCGGTCACCAAGCGAGCCGGGCGCATCGTTGCGGCCTAGGAGCGACGCGGGGTTCGCCTCGAAGCAACCATCCGCATTGCCGACAACTCAAGCGCTTCGAGGAGTGCTTTCCAGTCTAGGCTTGCGGCAGCGCGCAGAGCGCGGGGTCACTGACAGCAAACGGTGGCCAGTCCGCTCTTCGTGACCGAGCCGGACGGAGAAGTCGAAGAGGGCGGGCATGTTCCGCCGCCGCCGACAATCCCGCTCACGCTGACCGAACGCACTTCACTTCCGGATGCGGACGACTCCGGAACTGGCGTACAGGTTGTAGTGAACTTGGTCGCCTTCCCACCACAGCCAGATCCGAGGTGGTCTTCGAATACGCCCGTACAGGTCCCCGGGGAGGGACTGCCACAAGAACACGTCGTGCAGCCACGGGTGTCATTCACGCTCGTGTAGAGGGTGTGCTTGTTGGAGTAGCTCGAGGGACAAGCGTGAGAACCGAGCTTGGCAGTGCAATATTTGGCTTGGAATGACGACGGTGGCGGAGGCGCGCACACGGTGCCGGTGCCGCAGCCCGCGCCAAGCTTCGGTGCCTGGCAAACTCGCTCTGCGCCAGACCACGTGACGGCCGGGCGGGTTGGGGTGCCACCCTGCGGCGCGCAGCCCCCGCCAGACGCTGCGCTGAGGAACGTCAACCGCGCGCTCCGCGGTTTGGCCCCGCCACTGTGCGGCAGCGTCAACTCATTGCAGCCTGGCGAAACCTGAAAGAACCAGCTCGTGGCCGTGGAGCACGAGGTGGCTGACGAGTAGTATTTGATCTGGATGTTGCTCTTGTTGCACACCTGACCCTTGGCAGGTGCGCAGCTGCAAGAGCTACAGCTAGCGGGTGCCGCGCTCACGCTTTGCCCACCATCGAACTGGGTGCTGGAGTAGTCTCCGCCACACGGCGCAGGCTTGCTGCCAGTCGCGTAAACCGAAAGCGTGGACCAGCCACTCGGCAGCTCAGGAATGCATTTGTAGCCGGCTGCCTGACAGTCGGGATCTGAGCAGTCGACGAGATTGTCGTTGTCGTTGTCCACACTATCCGTGCAGTTCTCGCCTCCAGCCGAGCCCCCGCTTCCGCCCGCGACACCTGCAGCTCCGCCGCTGGAAGCACCAGCCGAGCCGCCGGTTGCCGCGCCGCCCGCTCCGCCCGCCGCCGCACCGCCAACCCCTCCGGTAGCGGTGCCACCGACGCCACCTGTGGTCGTGCTGCCCGTGCCACCCGGTGCGCCTGCACTCCCGCCAGCGCCACTCAACCCGCCGTAGCCTGCGTCATCCCCGCCCTCCCCGCCGAGCAACTCCGAGTCCGAGGGCGCCAACAGCGAGCAGGCGCCAAGGCTTGCAAGGCCGACCATCAGGGCGACGCGGTACGCCACACCAGACCACCGGTCCGCTGCAGCGGACCACAGTTTTTGAATTCGCATCGACAATGGACGGAAAAGGCAGAGCGCGACATCGCGCAGGAGGGGACCCCTGCGAGGGTCGTGCCAGCACGGCGCGAGGCGCAGGTGACTTGCGAGCAGCGCAGAACCCCTCCCGTCTAGGCCGTCTGGAGTCGGGGCAGCGAGTGATTCGACTCGACCTTGATCTCGCCTCCTTCGTCGACATCGTAGAAAGAAACCGAGGGCTCGTTCAGGTCGAGAACTCCAATGCAAGGCCCCCAACCTCGGGCCAGGGTACCAGCGTTGATGATCGTCAGGCCACTGATGGTGCGCACCATGCGGCGGTGGGTGTGGCCGTTGATCACGAGACGTTCACCTCGCTGAATGAGCAGGCTGAGCGCATCATTCGTCTCCAACGCGTATCCATAGTCTTCTGGCCGCACCCCCTTCATGTCGTCCTCGCCTAGACCGTGGCACAGCAAGACAGAGCCGAGGACCGTTGAAAGGTGGCGTGTGCGCGGGAGGGAGGACAGCCACTGGCGACTCTCGAGCGATAAATCGTTCTGGGAGGTGGCGTCGTCGAGCTCCCGCATCACGCCAGTCAGAAGCCAGCGCTCGTGATTGCCAGCAACGGCCGTCACGTCGTGCTCGGCAAGCAACTCGACACAGCGGTCGGGATCGCCGTAACCGTCCACGATGTCGCCCACGGCGCAAATCCCATCGACCCCACGCTGGCGGAAGAACGCGAGGCTGGCGGCGAGTCGCGCGTGCTCGCAATGAACGTCACCAATGAGTCCGAGGCAGCGCACGCGCCGCGTCACTCCGTCACCCCGATCCCGATCCCGCGACGCAGGCCAGCGTACTTCTCCGAGACGGAAAAGGGGATCAGATCGCGGATGCGCCCAGCAGCGGACAAGCCGCCGATGACACGGCCATCCACGGCGAGCATTCGGGCCGCCGCCGTAATGTCGCCACACGCCAGCAGCCCCGCGCGACACGCCGCCATCTCGATGGCGCGGGTCCAGGCGGTGAGATCGAAGCGGCCATCACGAGCTTGCAGCGCTTCCACCGCCTGCTCCACCTCCTTGCGCTGTTCCGCCCCGAGCTTGGCGGCAAGCAAGTCGCGCAATGCGATGGCGTTCGAAGGCAAGCTGGAAGGTAGGACCTGAGCGATCGCCGCAAGCAGTAGCAACTTGAAATCTTGCGGGCTCGGATAGAACGTCAACAGGCGCTGCGTCAGATGTTGAGCGGACAGAGCCCGCGCGATGGTGAAGGCCAGCTCCGGGACCGAGCGCCCGCTGAGCAAGGACTTGCCGAGCAAGATCGTTGGCTGCGGCAGCGGCAGCGCAACGATGCCGCCCGGGAGGTCCTCCTTCTGCGCGTAGACGGCTGGCACGTCCAGGCCGAGCACCGCGCACGCCCAAGCGACCGTGCGCACGGCGGTCAGCGTGGTCTTCTCGACGTCATGCCGCTCAGCGTGGCTCAGGTCCGGCAGCAATTTGGCAGTGTGCAATTGCTCCATTCGGAAGTCGATGGCAGCAGGCGCAATCGCATGCACGAGGTGAGACACCGCCTCGTCGTGCTCCGACACGTGAAGCTCAGCCCAACCACTGGGCTCCATGGCGGCTTGGGGGCGCGGAGTCGTCTCTGGAGCGAAGCGCCGATAGACTTCCTGCTCGGATTGGTCGGCTTCCCCCAGGTGCACCAAGACCGCGCAGGCCGCGTAGCTACGATCCAGGTCACCGAGCCCAGCTGTGATGCGATGAAGCTCTCGAAAAGTGGCCGCGCGGGTTGGACCCCAGGTCGCGGAGTTCGCCAGACAGCGCGCCGCCAACTCGGGCTCGTTGGTTTGCTCGAGAAGCGCAGCCAATCGCGCCCGGGACTCGACATTTTCGGGGTCGAGTTTGACGAGTCGATCCAGGGTCAGAATGGCCGTGTGCACATCGCCCAGGTGCTCCACGTGCACGTTGGCAAGCCGGTCGAGCAGACCACACTCGGCCTCAGTTTGCCCGCACCCCGCGAGTCGCTCCAGCTGGCGCTCATAGGCGAGCGCCACGCCGCTGTAGTCCGCATTCTTGATCAGCACGGCCTCGATGGCTTCGAAGGCGCCAGGAGCGGACGGGTCGTCGGCTATCGCAGCCTCGTACAGCGCCACAGCGCGCGCGACGTCCTGGGTGCGCCGCGCGCACATGCCCGCGGCGGCAGTGAAAGACCTCGCTCGGTCCCTCGGGCTCTCGATGGTCTCCGTGAGCGCGACCTTGGTGTCCACTGCCTCTCGCCAACGCCCTGCCGCTTCCAAGCTCGCCTGCAAGCGCTCGAGCAGACGTGGATCCTTGGGCCGAAGCTCCAAGGCGCGCTCGAGGGACTCGGTTGTCGCGTGGAGGGATTCGTCGGCAATGGACGACAGCAGCGACGCGCGCTCTTCGTCCGTATCGGCTCGTCGCAGCAATCGACGGCGAAGCGCGGCGGCCGTCGCTCCATCGGCAGACCCTCGTGCAAGCTCGATGCGGCGCTTCAACGCTGTCTGGTGATCCGGGAAGATCGCCAGAGCGCGATCGAGCAAACTCGCCGCTTGCTCCGGGTTGTCTCGCTCTGCCTCGATGCTCGCGAGGCAAACCAGCACCTCAGCGCGTCGCGGTCCATGCTCCCAAGAGAGCAAGGAGTCTGCGAAGGCGTAGGACCGATGGGCCTGTTCGAGGTCCCCACTTTCGAGGTGCTGCGCCCCCTCAGCGATGGCGGCTTCTACTGCGGGGTCTTCCACGGGTTGCAGCCGCCTGGCTTTCTCCGCGAGCCCCAGATCGTCCCAGTCCTTTTGGCTCAGTCGCCCGGTGCCCGCCCGAGCCAGGACGATGAATCCGTCCTCACCCGGCTCGTGCTCTTCGAAGCCGTTGGCCAGAGCGCGAGCCATGGGGTCAATTGCCGGCAACGTGACGACCGAGGGCGAACCTCGACTCAGGGCTTGGCGCAGATAGTCCGCTGCCGCTTCGGATTGTGCCGGCGGGTCGAGCACGAGAACGATTCGCATGCGTCATCCCTAACCGAGCCTGCACCCGAAGACGAGCCACCAGCGGCGCGGCTCATTTCGCCCACTCCGCCCAGCTGCAGGCGCCATGCCCTAGGCGACCGGTGGTGGTCGCGAAGTCGGTCGGAGCACAGCTCGCACCAGGGCTTTGATGGCGGGCATGGCGTTGTCTGCCACCGGCTCGCCAATGTAGAGAGGCTTGTAGTTGCTCAGAGTCGTCCACTCGTCCGCCATGGCCTGACTGCCAAACACCGCCGCGGGGAGACCGGGCTTGCCGAGGTGCAGAGCTCGGTCGAGCATCTCCAGGGTGCTGGAGGAATAGTGATGCCCCGCATCTGGGGCGTCCGTCAGCACCAAGGCGTCCGCGTCGGCCAGGAGCTCCCTGAGGTGCGCCGCTTCTTTGTCATCCGCAAAGGGCTCGAGCCCAAAACAGTGCAAGCGCAGGCTCGGGCGCCACTTGGCCGCCTCTCCCAGGGACAGCACATCGTCCTTCAACGGCAGGGCTTCGTGAAATCGGTCGCTCGCCCCCCCGATCACGATGACGCATAACTCGATGTCGCGCTCGTTGTCGTCAAGCTTGGCCATACACCAAGCGTAGAACGCTTCCGCCCGATGCGAAACGGTCTATGGCGGGCCCTTTACAGGACCCACCGCCGTGCGGTAGCTCGACAAGATGACACGACGCGCGGGTAGAAGTTGGGTTTCCGTTGGGCTTTTGTCGGGGGTTTGCCTCTGCAGCTGGGCAGTCTGGGGCTGTGCAGCCGGAGACGATGGCGATGGCAGCGGGGGCGGCACGGCCAGTGGTGGCAGCTCGAGTGGTGGCACTGCTGGGGCCGGAGCGGCCAGTGGTGGCGCGTCCAGCGGCGGGAGCGCTGGCTCGAGCGGTGCCTCCGGAGCAGCAGGAAGCGCCGGCGCGGATGGTGGTAGCTGCGAACCCGTCAAGGCGTTTTGTGGCACCAAACCCTCCGACCTCCTGGAGTGCTGTAAGCCTCTGGAGTGCGCCTTCGATCCATCCGACTTCAAGTACTACTGCTGCAAGAGCACTGACCAACCCTGCAGTGGCGACACCGAATGCTGCAAAGGCTTGTTCTGCAAGGCTGCGTCTTCGGGCATGACCTGCCAGAAGTGATGACCCGGACGAGCTATTTGACTCCGAAGAACGCCTTGGTCTCCGGCTTGATCCAGAAGTAGAGCAGGGCGCCGCAGGCCGGCAAGCAGCAGGCGCTCGTGAGCCCGAGAGCGATCAGCGCCATGTGGTAGTACCAGGCCCAACTCTTCTTCGGCAGAAACGGCGCGGCCAGAAAGAGCAACGCCAGCGGGAACGAGATCACGGCCATGATGCCACCGATCCACGGCGGGTCCGCGCCCGGCCCACCTGGCGCGGCAAGCATGAACCAGACGCCGCCGACTACCATCACCACGTAGACCAGACCCAGGCAGACGGCATACACGAGGTACCAAATCCAAACTTGGGGTGGCCCTTCGGGCACCGGATCTGCGTAGTAGACGTCGTTCTGCACTAGTTCGCTCTGCTCCGGGCGAGACAGGGTAACGCAAGTTCGCTGCAGGATGGCCTAGGTCGAGAGAAGCGGCCCTGCCTGCAGCATTGAACCGACCCCCAAAACCAATCTTCAGCAGTGCGTCGATAGCGCGAGATCCGACGTTTCATGGCGCCTTGGCGCTGTCGCGCAGCTCTGTGTCGACCCCCTCGACCCGAGTCTGCCCTTTGCGGTCCATCAGACTGACGACGACTGCCGCAACCCCGGACAGGACAAACGCGGGAGGCAGCTCCCCGAGAGTCTTGAAGGATGAACCGACCATGGGAAGCATTGGCACCGCGAACTTGAACAACGGTACGCACGCGAAGCCGACTAGCATTGCGGCCAAGGCACCGTTTGCGGTGAGGCGCGGCCAGAACAGCGAAAGGATCATGGTAGGGCAGAAGGTGGCGCTGATGCCCGACCAACCGAAGATCACGAACCAGAAGACAGTCCTGTCCGGTGTGACGAGCGCAACAGAAACCGCGACGATGAGAGCGATCGCGGCCAAGGCAAAGGTTGCGGCCCGACTCTTGGGTACGAGCTGATCGTCCGGCATCGCTGGGTGCAACACCTTTTGGTACACGTCCCGCACCAAGGCGCTCCCGGCGAGGACGAGCAGCGAGTCGACGGTGCTCATGATTGCGGAAAGCACGATGGCCACGAACAACCCCACCAAGATCAAGGGCAGCACACGGCCGACCAGTAGCGGAAGCACGTCTTCCCCGCCCTGACCCAGCACCTTCTCTAGCTTGTCCTCGGGCCCGCTGAGCAGGGCGCGGCCGACCATGCCGATCAGCACGGCGCCGAGGTCAGCCAACACCGTAAAGCTTATCGCGACACCAGCGCCCTTGCTGATTTCCCGCTTGTCCTTGAGGGCGATGAAGCGAACGAAGATCTGCGGCGAGCCCATGAAGCCCAGGCCGATCAGCAGCAAGGAAATCACACTGAGAACTGTGGGCAGCGTCCAGCCATCCCCCGGGCCAGCGAGGGTGAGCAGGCCTGGATCGATGGCAGTGAGTCGACTGCTCATTTCCGCCGGGCCACCCAGAACGATGAGTCCGACGACGGGTAACGTCACGAGTCCCAAAAACATCAACGAGCCTTGGAATACATCGGACCACGCAACCGCGAGGAAGCCACCTGCCACGATGTAGACCAAAACGACCGCGAACCCGACGGCGATTCCCGTGTAGTAGTTCCACCCCAAAAAACTCTCGAAGGCCTTGCCCGTGGCATCGATCTGCGCGCTAACGTAAATCGTCACGAACACCACGAGCGCCCCTGCGGCTACGATTCTCAAACGATGGGAACGGTCGCGGAAGCGATCGGCGAAGTAGTCCGGTACCGTAATCGAGTCGTAGCGATCTGTCAGGGACTTGAAGCGGCGACACATCAACAGCCACGCCGTGGCTACTCCGATGACTTCGCCAAGCACGACCCACAGCGCCTTGGCACCAACAGCTGCGCCCATCCCGGTCAGGCCGAGCAGTAGCCAGGCACTCTCGCCGGTTGCGCGGGCGCTGAAGGCCACAGCCCAGAAGCCGAGTCCCTTGCCCGCGGCGAAGTAGTCTTTGACGTCCTTCATCCGGCGCGACGCTGCGGCGCCGATCCCAACGAGGATCAGCAGATATGCGACGACCGCGACGAGTTTGACCAGCACCCCGCCGCCGAACCTATCACCCCCGTTGTGGCCGGAGCCGGGCGACCCAGAACCCCAAAATCCCGTCCGTAGGCTTGACATCAGAAAATGAATGAATATTCATTCATGCCATGCCGAAGTCGCAATCCGCCGCCTTTTCTACGAAAAAAGATGTTTCGCCGCGCAGGCGGGCCCCCGGGCGTCGGCGCACGCTGGCTGCGCTGGTCAGCCTCGCTCTGGCATTTTCCCTGGCGCGACCGGCAGCCGCGCAGCCCATCGACCAAGCCGGTATGGAGCGCGCAACCGACGATTACTTCTCCCAAGAAAAGACCCTGGGGCTCGCTGGCATGATCGCGGGCGTGGCCTCTTTGGGTGGCGCCGCCGTGCTCTACACCCAGCGGGACGACGAGCGGCTCGAGGGCGCGATGTATCCCCTGGCCGGCTTTGGGCTGCTCGAGCTGGCCGCGGGTGGCGTGATCTTCTTCAGGACCCCCGGTCAACTCAGTGACTTGAAGTCGAATTTGAAGCGAGATCCGGCGGCCTTCCGTAAAGACGAATTGAAGCGCATGAAGGCAGTGAACGACCAATTCGACATCCTGACCATCGTCTGGATAGTCGGCATCGCCGCGGGCATAGGCGTTTCGACCTACGGCTTCATCGACGACAGTGAGCGCGCGCAAGGCATCGGCGCGGGGGTTGCGCTCCAGAGCGCTCTGATCTTGACGGGCGATCTGATCGCCGCCAGCAACGCTCGTGACTACACGGACGCCCTGGAGCGATTCCAACCCACGGGCACCGCCAGCTCGACGAGCACGGTCCTCCGACTAGGCGGCACGTTCTAGCTAGCTAGTTGCACATGGCGTTGGCGCTTTTGGTGTTCTCCGGCCAGTAGTTCATCACCAGCCCCACGCCACCAAGATTGGTCAGCCCCTTGTTCTGCTTGAACACCCAGTCTTGGCAACGACTGTAGGCCGTCGCATCCCGCCGCGCGAAGTGGCAGGAGGCGTACTAGCACCCGGCGCCACCCGTAGCGCCGCGTCCACCCTAGAAGCTCGCCTCCAGCCCGATGCTGGGGATCGTCACGGGGCCAATGGTCTCGGTTTCACAGCCGTAGGCGTAGCAACTGATCTCGAGGGTTTCCCTATTCAGTGTCGTGTTGAGAACTTCGAACACCAAGGCCCAGAAGCCGGTCTTGCCCAACCGCCAGCGCTTTTCCAGCCGCCAATCCAAGCGATAGAACGGAGCTGAGCGAGGCGGATTGCGAGCAGCCCGAGCGTAAGCCACCTCGGCAGGAATGCCGCTGTAGACCACACCGCGCCAACCCACGCGCCAAGCGCGCCCCAAGTCGTAGGCCATGGCGATGTTGAAGACGTGCCTGCGATCGAAGCTAGACGGGCCTTCTAGCCGCCCCGACGCACGCGTGCTGCGCGAGAGCGTGTAGGACATGAAACCACCGAGGCGCTTGGTCAGCGAGCGGCGAAGTAGGACTTCCAGCCCGTAGCTATGGGACGTCGCGCGATCCTCGTTGTCCACGGTGGCGTCAGCGCGCTGCAACTGGAAGAGCCCCAAAGGGTCCGTCAAACCGAACAGGACGTTTTGAAACAGCGTGAGGGATCCGGTGACTTCATCTCCCAAATCCACTTCCGCGCCGGCGCTGCTCTGCACGCCGGTCTGAAGACCTTCTTTGGCTGCGCCTTGTAGCCCCGGCACCGGGATCGCGAAGCTCGGCGGTTGATGCGCGATGCCCAAATCGTGCAGTAGCGCGACGCGTTCGCTCACCTGAAAGCGAGCGGCCACCCGGGGCTCGGGCGCTAATCGGGTCACGCCGTCAGCAGTGTAGAGGTCCATGCGAAACCCAGGCGTCAGGGTCACGCCGGATCCCAGGTCCAGCACCCAATCGAGCCAGGCGCCGGTGATGACTTCGCTGCGTGAAGCAAAGCGAGCGTCCGTCACATCCTCGTCGGGCAGGCGCGGGGAAAAGCGTGGAGGCAAGCCCGGCAGGGGGTTCGGGTTGAGTTCCGCGGGTATGCCGTCGCCGCCCCCTGCACCACCGGCGTCGTCTTGGTCGAGCAGGATGTCGTAGCGCGCGACACTGACGTCCGCCCCGGAGCGAAACAGAACATCCTTGCTCCAGCGGTCCACGTAGCGGAAGCGGTTGCGCGCGCTCTGAGCCTGAAGTTCCAATTCGCCGTCGCCCGCGGCGGAGCGGTCGAAACCCAGTGTCGTTGCCAGCCGCAGGGCGCTATCCGGACCTAGAGCGCGATCGTAGCGGATGTCGTAACGGTGAAAGGTGACATCATAGATGTCCTGGGTCTCACCATCGTCGTCTTCTGCACTGAGAAAGTCGTAGGCGCCGAAGCCGAACACTCCGACCGTGTCTCGCTCCGTCAGCCTGTACTGAATGCGCCCCTGGTAGTCCCAGTAGCCAATCTCGACTTCGGGCACGAGCAGTGACACCACTGCGCCGGTGTAGGAGTAGCGACCCGCCAACATCGCGTTGCCGCGCCCCTCTGCAAACGGTGTCTCCACGAACGCGCCGCTGTCAACGAGTCGCACATTGGCCTCACCGCGAAACCGACCTTCGGGTTGCGCGGCACTGCCCGTGACGATGCCGCCGGAGACGCGCCCGTAGCTAGCCGGGTAGGCGCCGGAGTACAGCCGTACCTCGTCGATGAAAGCGGGGTGGATTACGGCAGGGCCAGCAGCGACGTGATACAGGCCTGGCACCGGGATGTCGTCGAAGAAGTAGCCGACGTTGCCCGGCGGTGCCCCGCGAACGAAAAAATAGGGCAGCCCCGATGCCACGGGCGTGACCCCGGGCATGACCTCGACTGCGCGAAAAGGATCTCCGAATGCGCCAGGAAGCTGTCGCACTTCGGCGCGAGAGATGCGTTTTTCTCCACCCGCGCGGCGCTCCCCAGTCACGACTACTTCCAGGGGCTTTCCCTCTGGCTGTCCCTCTGGCTCTCTAGGCGGCGGCGCGCCGGCGACGGTCTCATCTTGCTCGGCCTCGGGGCCGTCCCGAGGCGGTTCGCTGAAGCGCACTTCCATGCGGATCCGAGCCGCGACCGCGACACCACCCCGCGTGGCCGGAGTGAACCGCCAGGTCTTCGCGGCTTCTACGGCTGCGTCGGAGAAGGGCTGGTTGCCCGTCACGACAGACACAGACGTAACCCTCCCCTCTTTTGCGACAACGAGTTCGAGCAACACGAGTGCATCGCCCGCCGCCTCTGCCGGGTAGTCAACGGCGATATTGCCCAACGCTTTGGGGGGCGTGATGACCGCTGGCGGCGGAGTTTCGGTCTCTTCCGCCGGCTTTGGTGGGTCCGGTTGCGCCCGCGCAGACGGCGTGGCCGTGACTAGTGCCAGCAAGCACAGTGTCCGCCATCGTGCCTGGCTAGGGGCGCGCGAGTGTGAAACCAACCCCAGTCTTATAATTGCCACTCGTCCGGAGGCCAGGGTCCTTTTCACGGCCTCGAGCTGGCCACGGCTCCATCCGCGCCCTAGGTTAAGGGCCCACACGCCGAGCCATGAGCTTTCGAACACAGGGTCCGAGTGCCAAGCGCCGCAGCTGGCCATTGGCGACGGTCGCCACGCTGGCCGCGCTCAGCACCCAATGCGATCCCGAGGAGTACTCGGGCTCACCGACCTTCTGCGACGACTGGTGCCAGGCCTTCTTGCGCAAGGACTGCGAGCAAGAACCCGAAAACTGCGTTCGCAACTGCGAGCGCAGTCTGGCCGAGGAGCCGTGCTCGAGCCTTCAGCGAACGCTCCTCGATTGCTACCGCGCCGCATCGCCCGACGACTTCGTTTGCTCGGGCTCCGGATTTCGCGCCCAAGCGCTTCCAAAAGAGTCGACCTGCCAAGCTCCGCGAGACGCCCTGATCGAGTGCGCGTATCCAGACGTCAGGCTGTGCCTCGATTTATGTCGGGCCGTCGAATCCACTCTGGCGGACGCTTCGGTCGCAGACGCCGGCAATGCGGACGCGAACTCGCAGCCATCGGATCGCCAATGCCCCTCAGAGGACATCCCCTGCGATTCCATCTGCTGGCTCGCCGGTAGCTATCTGAGCTCCCCGTCGGACGCCGGCTCTGACACCACTAACGACGGTTCCTACAATGGGTCAAACCCTTTCGGCGCCCACGCTTCACAGCTCATCGATTGCGCGCTGGGTAAGGCCGAACTCTGCCGTCAAGGACAGCCCGCCGGTCCCGACGCGGGCCTTTCGGACGAGAACTGGCGCACGGTGCTGACCAGCTGCGCTGAAGAGTTGGGCTTGGTCGACTGATTGAAGCGAAGTCCGCGGCCAGCTCAGGGCAGCTTCTTCACGGCGGCTGGCAGGCAGAAGAAGTCTGAGCCCTTGCCATCTATACAACCGAAAGCGTGGTACTTGCCCTGCCAGCCCGCGATGATGACCGTGGAGTTGTGCAACGCGAGCAGGTCGCTGCCACTGAAGTCCGCCGAATACTTGCCTTGGAAGTCCTCGAAGGTGAGCAATTGGAGATGGCCCTTGCTCACCGACTGGTACTGGTATGAGTTCATTTTTCCGAACGCGGCCTTGCCGAGTTTGTCGCCATCCGCCGCGACGTTGATCAGATCGTAGGACGTCGTCGTGGCATTGATCACCCGCAGCTTCGAGTTGACCCCTCCGGCAACGGGCCCCGAGTCGGGCAGCACCCAAACCTCGGGCGGTTCGTTCGAATACGGAGCGGAAAGCAAGGTGAAGTGCGTTGGAGGCAGGCCCAAAGTGTCAACATTGGGCATTTCCGCAATGTAGCTCGGCGCCGCACACCCACTCTTCGGCGACGCAATTGCAAAGGCTAAGGGCGCGGCCTTCAGGGGCAGGTACTTTGTGAGGCGTTTCAAGCCATTCAGCGAGGAGGAGCTTTCGCCATGCAAAGCTAGCAAGAGTTGCTGGTCCCAGGTGTAGGTGAGTCCGTCGTTTTGATAGGACACGCAGAAGTCCGGGATCTGCACTTGCCCGTCCACGAACCCGATGCGAACGAAGTACTTGCCTGCCGTGGGATCCGGCGTACACGCGCCGCCACCGCAGTCGTCGGTGCACGCCCATTCCCCGGTCTTTTCGTCACAGCTGCAACTCGAAGGCAGGCAGATCTGCACGTCCGTATTGCAGATCTGCCCAGCACTGCACCCAGTCTGAACGCAGCCTGCCGGATTGGGACTCTTGCAGGCACTGCCGCCTCCGGTGCCACCGCTCGAGCTTCCACCGGTCGCACTACCACCGCTGCCAGCACTGCCGCCGCTCGAATTGCCGCCGGTGCTCGCACCTCCGGTACCGTTCTGAACCGGATCCAAAGTCGTGCTGCCGCAAGCCGCGGTGAGCCCCAAAAAACACAAGCCAAGGTAAGGTTTCAAATTCATCACCGTGTCATGGCCGCAACCCGACGTGACGGTTCAGCTCGAGATTCGATTTCCGAGGTCCGCCGCCGAACGCCCCAAGATCCTTGGATTTTCACCTCAATCCGGCCACCGACGGCGAAAAGTGTGACCTGTTCTGTAACGTCGGGCCAGCCACGCTCGTGTGGACGACGAAATGTCCTCCCAAGCAATACCCGCCGACCTGCCCACCAGCCCGCGCGCCAGCTCTCACGAGGCCCAGGAGCATTCGGCCCCTCGTCTGTCACCCATCGATCGGCCCAAGAGCCTACTGCTGCGCCTGGTGTTCTGGCAGGCCAAGCGGCGATACGGCAAGGTCCCCACCGCCTTCCGCGTCGTGTACTCGCGGGCGCCCGCATTGTTGCTCGCCACTCTCGCTCTGATCACGGTAGCAGAACGATTACTACGCGTGCCCGCTCGCATTCGAGCCCTCCTTCAATTCGCCATCGCGAGCGAGCACGGCTGTACGTTTTGCGCGGACCTGACCTTGGCTGAGGCCATGAGAGCCAAGGTCGGAGTTGAACGCTTTCAACACCTGAACGAATTCGAGACCCACAGCGCTTTCGACGAACAGGAGCGTGCGGTCATCGCCTACGCAAAGGCCCTGGCTCAGGATCGGAATGTGCCCGAGGACGTATTCGATCGCCTGCGCGACGGCTTCGACGAGCGCGAGGTGATCGAAATCGTGTGGCTCGGAGGCTTCGAATCCTACTTCAATGCCATGGCCGTCCCCTTGAGCATCGGCTCCGACCATCTAGCTGCAGGTCAGAGGCAGCCCTGTTAGGCTCCAGCGCCAGTATGGATGCAGCGGCTTTGGAGACCGCGTTCCATCAACATCGACGGATGTTGTGGGCCGTGTGCTATCGCCTCACCGGTGACGGGTCCGAATCCGAAGACCTGGTCCAGGACACGTTCCGCCGCGCTCTGGAGTCACCTCCCCAAGATACCGCTCGGCCCTTGGGTCCGTGGCTGGTGCAGGTCGCGACACGCCTGGGCATCGACGCCCTGAGACATCGCAAATCCAAAGCCTACCGCGGTCCGTGGCTGCCCATGCCCATCGAGGACTTGGACCTGACGGCGTTGGAGCCCTCCGCAGAATCCCGCTACGGCGAGCGCGAAAGCGCCACCCTCGCGTTCTTGCTCGCCCTGGAAGTGCTCAGCGCCGAGCAGCGCGCCGTCCTGGTGCTGCGTGACGTACTGGAGCTGAGCGTGCGAGAAGTCGCCGCCGCAACGGGGCTCACGGAAGCGAATGTGCGTGTCGTGCATCATCGTGCGCGCAAGGCGATGGAGCCCTACGACTCGGAGCGCTGTATCGTCGACGACGCGCTGCTACAGCGAAACACTGCAGCCTTACAACAACTCGGCGCCGTACTCGCAGCCGGAGACGTGAGCGCATTGACTGGCCTGCTTTGCGACGACGCCGTGTCTCTCAACGACGCCAACGGCGAGTTCCTGGCTGCGGGTAGCCCGATAGTGGGCGCCGCCAAGATCGCCAAGTTCTACGTGAAGATCCAAAGCGCCCGCGTCGATGACACCCGTGCCAGCTTCCGCACCGCGATGGTCAACGGCCTGCCGGCAATCATCGCCCAATACCCCGGTGCTACCGGTAGCCTCGCTCCACGCGCAGTGTTTCAGCTGGTCGTGGACGGCAGCGGACGCATCAGCGCCATCCACGTCGTAGTCGCGAGCCCCAAGCTCGACCGCGTGCATTGGCAGCCGACGTAGGTTCTGCGGCCTTGATTTGGGGAGCCGAATTGTAACTTGGCGCGACTGCCGCACCCCGTCGGGTATCGCGAAGCGCGTCGACTGCAGTCGCTTCTGCGTCCCACGGCCCTGCGGTGCTTCGCGACGGCGCGCTGCAGCCGCGCAGGGGCCACGCGGCAACGGGAACGCACGCGTCAGGAACTGCTGGGCTTCTTCGGCTTCTTCTTGCCGGCCTTGGGAGGCGTCTTCTTGGACTTCTTCTTCTTGCCAGCGCAGTGAGCGCAGTCGCACTTGCCGCCTCCGCACAGAGCTGCAGGAGCCGCGGCAGCACTGCCCACGGTCAGGGCAGCTGCGAGGGACGCAAGGAGCATCGTCTTGACGGGATTCATCGCTCGGCAGCCTGGGGCGACAGTGCGTTAGGGGGCAACGATTTCCGTCATGCTGCGACAACTCGCCGCACCCAGCACTCCGACCAAATTGCGACGGGCACCAGCTCCTCACGTTATCAGCAGCAGCGTCCCCAGCAGCACGACCCACACCACACCCAGGAAGTGCCAGTACTGGGCGCATAGATGCAACCCCTCGTAGCGAGAGCTCGAATACGCCCCGCGATGCGTTCGCACCATCACGATCGACAGCGGAATCAGACCTCCGACGACGTGCACTGCGTGCAGACCCGTGAGCATGTAGAAAGTGAATGCGTACAGCGTCCTCGGTCCTGACACATCGGACGCCGCTGCGATCTGGTTGAAGTTCGCCGCTTGGGAAACCAAGAATGCGAGGGATGCTGCGGCGGTCAGCGTTATTGCCCGCTTCACCGCTGAAAACTGATTGCGCTTCATGGCAGATCGCGCCCATTCCATGCCGCCGCTGACCATAAGCAAGAACAGCGTGCACGCCGCCAAGCCTGTCGGCAACCTGGGCATCTCCGGTGTGCGCCACACAGGGTTGGCGAGCCTCGTGTAAACGAACGCAACGATCGATGATGCGAACAACATGGTGAGAGACGCGAGCAGCACATAGAGCAACAGCTGAGCATTGCTCATCGCAAAGGATGGCTCCCGAGCATCCCGTCGCTGCAATCGATGCGGCTCCATGGGATTGGTCCATACTGTCAGAGCGAGGGCAGGTCGAGCGTGGCAAGAGCCTCAGCCGCACCTAACGCTTTGCCCGGCCGCATCCCGCCCCGACTTTTCCCTGCTCTGCAAAAAATTGTAAGCTTGTGGGTCATGCGCTGGCTTGCTTTCGCACTCGCAGTCCCGCCTGCGGGCTGTGGCGGCTCCGACGATGATGCCCCGGGGGCCGCAACAACCATAGACAGCCCTGGCAGCGGACCACCAAACGCAGCTGCTCTATGGCCTCTGGCGCGGGGCTACTCGGCTTTCGGCGACAGCGGTCGCATTGTCATCTCGGACGCACAGGACGAAGCAAATGAAACCCACTACACCGGGCAGTTCAGCGACCGCAGCTTCGAACTTCTGCAGAATACCGACGGCATCTACCTCGTGGATGCACCTGAGTGGGCCAAAGCCGGCAGACTCCCGACCCCGGTACTCTTCATCCCAGCCACCGTGCGCGTGGGCATGAGGTGGACCGTCCCGCTACAAATCGCTCCCCACTTTCCCGCAGACGGTGCCACGTCCTTTCCCAAGGGCCCGCTGAAGTTCGAGGTCACCGGGGTGGAGGAGCGGACCACGGATCTCGGCACAGCGCCGGTGTGGACCATCGAATGGAAAGGGCCACGAGACGTCCACGATAGTCGGCGATTTGCTGCGTCCGAGGTGGACCCCGTCGGCGGAAGCATGGAATTCATGGAGGGACGCGGCCCGCTCGGTGGGGCTCCCTACCCGCTGCTGCACTACGACGCCGCTGGCGCCTTCGTCGACTTCATGGGCACGAAGCACGAGCATCGAACCGTAGCCCTCGACGCGGCTGCGCAAGTGAAGCCTGAAGTCCAGACCGCGTCCTTGTCTCCTCTCTTCGGCGGAAAGCCCGTGCTGGAGCGCACGACGGTCGTCGGTGTCACACTCACCCAACCGCAGGTGGGAGGCACCTTCGATCTTCGCTTGGAGCTGGCCACGGAAGTCACGCGCAACGATGGAGCGTTGGTTCGCGAGCCCTCCTTTCGCTGCACGCAGGTCGGCCTCGACGGAAGCTTCACGATCCCGGACACGAACGGATGTCCCCCTGGCTACGCGTTGTTCGACGTCGGGTCCGGCAGCGCCCTTCAGTTCGGAGCGGACAAGCCGGGACGCTTGGGCGTCGCAAGGGATCCCAACGACGAGGGAAACCACTGGGTCGGCGCGTTCGACGGAGCAGCGCGAAATGGCAATGTGCTCTCCGTCGGCTACGCCAGCACGGGATGGGGTGTCTGGGATCTGGGGCCTGTCGGCAGCAGCAAGCGTATCAACAGCGCAGCCGAGGTCTACGAGCGCGGCAATGGCTACCTCGACCCATGGTTGAGGCTCTTCGACGACGGAGGAGGCCTGAACGGTGAAGGCCCCTATGCCGCGGTGCAGGCGTTTCCGGAAAATGACGGCGCGGTGTCGCTGCTTCGTTGGGAGCCAACCGAAGGCGGGCTCAATCGCTACGCCCTCGCACGCGTTGATGCTCGTGGCAGTCGTGGTGTGCGTTTCGGAATCATGCACGGTCGGCCAGCTTTTCGCGTGGTGCCCGGCGAAGGTGAGGAGCTCACCTCCGTCGGGGTCAGTGGACATCTGACCCAGTGGAGCATCCGGGATGGCGAGCTTTTGGAGCGGGAGCTCGCTGGCTTGCTCCTTCCAGCCGGCCACCGGGGAGTCGGGGCGGCGCGCCTGAGCGGCGATGACTTCATCGTCGTGACGTCGCATGGGCGCGAGTGGATAGCCGAAACCGTCGTCACTAGCGCCGACAGCCCTTGGGGGGTGTCGAGAAAGACCTTTCGCCCGGTGGGCGACATCTACCTCTGGAAAGCCAGCATCCCGACCCCACCCAACGAAGCCGTGCCGCCACCTGTCGCATCTACGGTGTGGGCAACCACGGTTTCTGGCGGCGCGCGGGTGTGTTGGTCCACGCCCGCCACCGAAGTGAGTCGAGCTGGCTGGCACCTAGATGACACGGAAGCTGAGGCCTTCCTCATCAACCAGGGGCGTTGCGCGGTGATTCAACCCACGGTCGCGAGCGCATGGCAGCCGGGGCCCACGATCGTGGTGCAGGGCCCGGTCCCGGGCGCGGGTTCGATGCTGCTCCAGATCCCGAACGAGCCGACTCAGGTCACCGTCAGCAACGGCGCCTTGGGAACTTTCGAAGCGGACGTCACCGGGGCGCCCTGGGGTACGTTTCGCGCGGTCTATGCTTCGGCGACGAGCGTTCACATGGTGCGGGATGCGAGCGGTGGCTATTGGTACGACTGCACCACAGGCTGCGGGGGGCAGGTCCGCACCTGCGCCGGCCCAGGCCTCTGCTCCTTCCAGGGGTTCTCCGGAATCGACGGGACGAGCCTGGTGATGGAAGCGACCGCAAGCACGGTGACGGCGGCCCTGCCTTCGGGTGGCGCCGTGATGGGCGATGGCACCGTACTGCAGACCGGCGGCAAGGTCGTCCCGGTGCCCGCGGGCTTCACGGCCGTCCAAGGTATGGCCGATGAAGAAGGCACCTTCTGCTCGACCTCGAATTCGGGCGGCGACTACTTTTGCCGAACCACCGACGGAACGGTCTTCAACGAAACAACCACGCTGGCCAGCGGCACGACGTTCTTGCAGCCCATGGTCCACCATGGCGGCGGCCCATTCCTATTCTCCCAACCGATCGCCGCGGGGGCCCAAGCGTGGGTGAGTCGCATCGACACAAGGGATCGCAGCTTCGCTCGTCTCGACTACGCTAGCGTCGGCTTGGCGATTGGCGCTGGGCAAGCCGCAACGGGCGCCTTCGCTTCGAGCAGCAATGGCAAGACCTACGCGGTCCTCGGAGCCGGCAACACTGCGAAGCTCTTTGCAGTCACTTCATCTGGCGAGCTCAGCGAAATCCCGGCCGAGCTGAGCTCGCTGACCTCACCGTTCTCTCTTTTTGCGGACGGCAGCGTGTTGCGCGTGGGTGGTGGTAACAACGCCAGCCGATACGTGCTCGCGCCCTAGACGCGAGCACATGTGCCCGCCACCTGCGGTTTGGTGTTTTGGGTTGGTCAGTTGCCCTTCGAAACGAAGTGGCAAGACGAACACGTCTCGAGCAGTGACGCGTACATCTTGGCGCGAGCGTCGGGTGTCTTCTGAGCTGCCGTATCGCCAACGAGCCGCTTCAAGCGATCAGCGGCGCTCCTCGCGTGCACGCCACCCTTCTTGTAGACGGCCTTGGGGAAGGGCTCACCGCTGAGAGCCTCCGCGCCCGCCTTCCACGCGGCTTCGGACGGCCCGTAGAGGCCCTCCCAAAGTCGATCCGTCGCCCACACGTGCCGTCGCATGCGGCTCTTGAGACTCTTGCCGGCGGTCGGCGCGGCACCCACCTCGACCTTGGGTCCGGCACCGGCGCGATGGCACGCGCCACAGGCCTTGCCAATGTCGGCGGCCGCCGCGGCCGCCGCGGGGATGTCGACACTCGTTCCGATGCGCGAGGCGGCTTTCTTCATCGCTGCCAGCGCAGGGCGACCTTTCACGAGCTTCTTGCCTTCGTCGCTGGCGGCGAGCTTCTTTGCGGGACCCACTGCCTTGGACAGATTGCCGTTGATCACAGCGATACGGATCAACTCCGTCTCCTTGAAGTGTGCTCGCATGAGCATCTCTCGGGGTGACCCTGGAGGTGGTTCTTCCGCAACGGGTTTGAGGTCCGGTGCTTCCTCCTCTTCCGCCGCAGCCGCGGGCTCATCCGTGGGGGGCGGCTCCTCAGGTGCAGCCGTGGCCGCCGGCTCCGGTGTATCCGTCGGCGTCGGTGCCGCCGCGGGTTGGGAGCTCGGGCTGCCACAGCCTGCCAAGATGAGCACTGGAATGGGCAGTGCGCGGATTACGAAACCTCTCATGATCACCCTCCGTGTGCCCGGCACCCTAGCAATGGTCGTGCCCGAGGGGTGCGCTGCGCTGGGTGAAATCCCTGCGCCGCTGCTTTTCGTCGTGGTGAAGCGTGCCTGGTCCAAACAACGCAGCCCGAAGCACCCTGGAGTTGCTGCGCTCCCGTGACTCGAGCCAAACGCAGGAAGTGCAGAGCGAAGCCCCCCTGATGCAACGTGTGCGCCATGCGGCTAGTCTACGCGGCATGGGAAAAAGGCTCGGGATTGGGCTGGCTGCGCTCTTCGCGGTTTCGGGTTGCGCGGACCTGCGAGATCTAGATGCGGGTGTTTGCGGGAACGGGGTGATCGAGTCCGGGGAAGATTGTGACGGTCCCGGGAGTGGCTGCGGCACGCCGGAGACCGCGAGCGCGTGTCGCTTCTTGTGCGGTTCCGAACTCGCGTGTCCGGACAGCTTCCAGTGCGGCAGCGACGGAGTGTGTCGTTTCGCGACAGGCCGGTTTGAACTCGCAAATGAGCTCCAGTCCGAGCAAGACGTGTTCTCTCAGCTCGCCGACATGGACGGCGATGGCATTCGGGACTTGGTCAGCATGGATCCGTCCCTGGGAATTCGAGTTTCCTACCTGGACGCGCGAGCGGCGGTCGTCACGACCACGCAAGTGCCGACCGGCTTCGCTCGACCCTCTGTGGGTCAACTAACGGACTCAGAACAGCTGGCGCAGCAACCGGCCCGTTTTGACCTGGTCGACGTGGGCAGCGGTGCAATCAACGTACTACGCGGGCGCGCAGACCGGACCTTGGCGCCAACGAGCTACTCGTCCATTCCCGTCCTGGATACCGTTGCCTACGTTGTGTTGGACGCACGACCACCTGACGGAGATGACTACTTCGGCGACGAGATCCTCAGTTTCGCAGGGACGAATGTGCGCAGCACGACAGACTCGGTCCCGCTGTTCAGCCTGCCCTTCGATGTGCAGAACTTGGCGGGCTCGATCGCGCACGGCCAGCTCGACACACGTCTTGCGCCTACCCAGGAGCCTCTCTCGCCATGGGAAGAGTTCCTGCTAGCAGAGTCGAATGGCACCGCCGTGTACGTTTTCTCGCCTGCCAAGTGGAAGAGCTTTGCCACGAAGAACTCTGCCTGGAACGACGACCCAGGAGTGTACCCGCCAGTGAAAATGCCCGCCAAAGGCCGAGTGCAGTCGAGCCCTTTCATTCTCGACCTGAACGGCGATGCACATTTGGACCTGGTGGTGGCCGGGGCAAGCGACGACGGCGGCCCCCTGGGCGGCCTCGACCTATATGTTGCCTTTGGTCGTGGCGACGGCAGCTTCCATTCGGACAAAGACAACCTGCCAACGACGGGGCAACCAGCAGACCAGACATTCCTACAAGTTCCTACGAGCCTGCCAGCCGTGCCTTTGGCCATCGGGTTCTTGAATGCCGACACAAAGCTGGACCTGGTCCTACCCGGCGCCGTGCTCATCAGCGGCCCAGGACCAAGCGACTGCTTTCAAGTCGTGCCCGGCTACTCGTGCATCAAGTCCGAGGACGACTGGAACGACGCCCGTATTGGCCAATTCAACGGCACCGTCGGCCTCGACATCATCGCGGCGTCTTCCGCTTCGCGCCGCCTGGAGTTTTGGAACAATACGGGCTCTGGCGGCTTTCATCGTTTCTCGATCCCGACCAAGAACTTCCCGAGTCGGTTGACCGTGGGTGACTTCGATGGGGACCTGCTGCAAGACGTCGCCATCGTCGAGTCCAAGTATCAAACCTACGCCAGCTTCGGTCCGTCGATCGGCTTCGGCGGAGATCCTGACCAGAGAGACACCGTGTCAGTGCTCTTCGGCCGAGCCTTCGGCGCGCCGGAGCCTCCCGCCGCAGTGGGTCAACTCGGGGCCGTCCAGTCGGTGGTCTCTGGTCGCATTGGAGCTTCTGACGACTTCGACGACCTGGACGACTTGGGCGTACTCTCCAGCTATTTCGACGAGAAAACCGGGGAAAGCCGAAGCGTGGCTGTGTTCCTGGGCTCTACGAATCGTTTGCTCAGCGCGCCATTCCAGTTGACGGACGGCGGAGCAAGCACAGACCCGGATGTAGCGCTCCGAACCTGGCTCGGCGACTTCGATGGAGATAGCCACGACGACATCAGCGCGCTGGCTATCGACGTCAACCGCCTGTCCAATGCCGACTTTGTACTGCGCAACTGGCACCTCCCCTCAACCGGCGAAGCCGAGCTCAATGAGCAGTCCGCCAAACCCGGTCCCGATACTTCGAAGGACTTCGACTACTGCGCCGCACTCGGAGTCCCCTTGGATCTGGGTAGCGATGGCCGGAGCGAACTCGTCTTTCTCGGCCGGAAGAAAGAGAGCGACAAGAAGGGCGCCGGTGCCGTAACGACCTGGCGGGTCGACGGCTCCGGCAGCTGGGTTAGTCCAGATCCACCCGTGGAGCTTCCGCTGCTTTTCAGTGCGCCGGTGCTCGAGCGTTTTCCCTGCGAGGTCGTGCGCGCTGGCGTGAGCGCCACCTCCTCCGCCGGAGGCAACTTCAACATCGACGAAGCGAGCACTGGCCAGTTGTTTGCGGCAGATGTCGACGAACAACCTGGCCAAGACCTAGTTGCCCTCGGATTCGACGATGGTGAGGGCAAGTTGTCCGCCATGGTCTTGCTACAGCGCGACGGCGGGCTAGACACCCAAGACCCCATCGTCCTGAAAACCCCCGAAAAACTGACCTTGCTTGGCCTGCTACCGATTCAAGCGGATCGAGACCCGGCCACAGAGCTCTTGCTGCTCACTAGCCAGGGCGTCGAGCTGGCTGAGATCGATCTGGGAGGTCGAACCCTCGTCGTGCTACGACGAGTGTTCGAGACGGGTTTCTTCGGAGCTCCGCAGCCCTTGCCCGGAAACGCGCCCGACCCTGGGCCAGGGGGGGACGAACCTCTAGCAGTAGGCGGAATCGGCTCGGGTTTTGGGGCCTACTTGTCGGCGGCAACCGGCGACGTCAACGGCGACGGACTGGAGGATTTCAGCTTCGTGCACCAAGGTAGCCTGCGCCTGTTCCTGGCTGTGGATACGCGGCGCACGGAGCTGCCGTGAGCATGTCTACCTAAGTCCAACGCACGTCGAGGACCGCCGAGTCGATGGCCTGAGTACAGACCTCGATCCGTGGCCTTGCCCCGCAATGCAAGATCGCTCCCTCCACGACGCCTAGCTGGTAGCAATCGATGAAGTTGGGAACCTTGGTAAACGCCATGCGCCAGTGCTGCTCGGCAACGCGCTGGCTCGTGACTCGCCCTGGCTCGATGCTGACTGCGTAGGCACGGGGCGCGCGCCCAACGATGGCATCCAGGTCGTTGCCGAGTACACCCATGATCACGCGACCAATCAAGCTGTTGGCGAAGGTGGGGTACCCCAAATGCCCCACGCGACGCAGACCTTCGCGGATTGGACGTCGGGGATGCAGCGTCTTGGCCGCATCGAGCAGCAGGTCCATATATTCGAGCATGGGGTAGGCACGAAACGACACGTAGCGTTTGCCTTCGGGCATTCCCGTGGGCAACGCCTCGAACAGCGCTTGGAAGAACATGCCCTTGACGCTGCAGGGTGGTGCCGCCAACGCGCGATGCGCCGCCACGTCTAGGGGTGCGGTCATGTCCGGAACCGAAAACTCCAGCTCCGCTTCGAGGTCGGCGGGCACGGAGCAATTTGTGGGGATCACACCGCCGATGGCAAGCCGTATGCGTGACCTGCCACCTGCGCTCCCGGATTTCTATGGGGCCGGAACCGCAGGCTACTGCCCCGTCAAGCTCACCTGCATCCTGCAGCCACAGCCTTTGGAGTGAAACTGCCCGGTCAGCTTTTGCAGATCGCCAGCCTCGGGCTGCAAGCGAGTTTGGCCCATGCACCACTTGAGACCGGGCGGCAGGGGGTCGCTCTCCAGAAGCTCGCGGCTATCGAGCACCAACAGGCCACCTTTGACCTTGCCTTCGATACGGGATGTCGCACGGTAACGGCGGCCACCCACGGGTTCGGATTCATAGTAGCCGGTCAACTTCCAGTCCTCGCCCATCACGTCATCGACCAGCATGTAGAACTGCCCGGAGGTACAGAAGATATCGCTTTCAGCGTAGCCCCCATAGCTGATGGGCGCAGACCTGGTTGCTGACCCTTGCTCCACGGGCGCATAGCAACCCGTCAGCGCGCACAGAACCAGGACCATGTGGCGTGGCATTCGAACCTCCTGCAGCTTCCGACACGCCTTGGACCAGGTTCCGTGGGCATTGTTCCCAGTTTTTGCGACGGTCTGCTCGGGGTGTTCGCACCGTCAAACTCGACCCCGAAACGCACGCCGATGGCTCGGACCAGCGTCAGGGCTTGGCTAGTGATTGCAGCTTTCGCTGGCACAGCCGAAGCGGAGTGTCAGCTTGCCGGCGGGCTGCTTGTAGAACCGGTTGCAGGTGGCGTCACACAACGCGATCTCGTTTGGGCCCACAAACCACCAGCCATCCGCAGATGCACCGCTGCCGCAGCCACTGCTACTGCCAGCGAAACACACCGTTCCCCATCCGGGGGTCAGCAAGAGATTGACCGCCCCCGGCGTGTAGCTGCCGCTAAACGTGAAGCTGCATTTGCTGCCGCCACCGGGGGGAACCGTGGCGAGCAGCTTGGTCCCCGTCAGGCAGGTGCCCGAGTCCGCGCCACTGTCGGAGCCGGCATCGGACGAGCTTCCACCGCTGCCACTCGCACCACCGCTGCTCGCGCCCGCGCCGCCCCCGCTACTCGAACCGGCCGCGCCACTCGCGCCACCCGTGCTCGTGCCCGCACTGCCACCTCCTGCGCCAGTCGCACCGGTTCCACTTGCGCCGCCGGAGCCACCTCCCGAATCGTCATCACTTCCGCACCCCGCCGCGCCGACCACGCCGGCTACGACCAACGCGAGCGAACCCACTTTGAATCGACTCACTGTCACACCTCTCAGGAACACGTAAAGAACGTGCACTTGTTGCAGCACTCGATGTCGAAGGCGCAGCCGGCGCCCTTGGGCTTGCATGCCTTGCATCCAGGGCCGGCAAAAGCGTCACAATAGAGTTGAGCGCAGCAATTCTGCCCGGTGATGCTGCAACCTTGCCCCTGTTGCTTGCAGTTTGAGCCGCCACCGCTGCCCGGGGTGCCACCCGTAGCAGGAGTGCCGCCCGTCGCAGGAGTGCCGCCCGTCGCAGGGGTGCCACCCGTCGCGGGGGTGCCACCCGTCGCGGGGGTGCCGCCAGTATTCGGAATTCCACCCGTCGCGGGGGTGCCGCCAGTATTCGGAATTCCACCCGTCGCCGGCGTGCCTCCGGTTGCGGGCGTGCCGCCGCTACTCGGAGCTCCCCCCGTACCTGGTGTGCCGCCCGTGGCGGGAGCGCCACCTGTACCTGAGACACCGCCTGTGCTTGGCGTGCCGCCGGTTCCAGAAGTGCCACCCGTGGCCGGCGCCCCTCCGGTCGCGCCACCCACGCCGAACCCACCACCCCCTGAGACGCCACCGGACCCGATCCCCGAGTCAGCGAAGCCGCCTGGCCCGACGCCCTCCCCTCGAGAGTCGAGAGCGCAGGCAGCTAGCCCGCCACAGAATATGACCCACCAGACCCGTGTCGACAGCACGCCACAGCGTAGCGCGGACCCGCCGTTTCGCACAGCTTCCGCCGAGAATCCTTGGAACGTGGCTAGCTGAACCCGCCCTCGCCCTGGAGCCCCTCGCCTGAGCCGCGAACCGCTGTCATGATTGGCGCATGCAATTGGGCCGACTGAGCGCGTTGATCGTCTTTGGCGCTGCTATCGCCACTGGCTGCTCCGGGCAGAGCACCTCGGACGGAAGTGGCGGCGGCGCGGGAACGGGTGCGAGTGCCGGAACCGGCGGCAACCCAGGCACGGGTGCAAGCTCCGGCACGGGTGCAAGCTCCGGCACAGGTGGCAGCTCCGGGACCGGCGGTGGCGGTTCCCAAGATTGCCAGTTGCCCAAGGAGCCCGGCAACTGTCTGGCAGCGATCCCGCGCTGGTGGTTCAACACCCAGTCCGGCAAGTGCGAACAATTCACCTACGGTGGTTGCGGCGGCAACGCCAACAACTTCGAAAGCATCGAGCAGTGCGTAAAGTCCTGTGCCGCTGCGAGCATCAACGACCCGTGCACCGCGACCACCTGCCACCCAGGCATGTCCTGCGTCTACTTCAGCGAGGCGCCCGCGTGCGCGCCACCGTGCGATCCAGCGGCCGGATGCCCGGTGGGCACCATTTGCGGTTGCGGCTCCAGCTGCCCGGGCTGCGACGACTGCATGATGGTGTGCAAGCCCCAGTCCTGAGCTGTGCGTGGCGGCGAAGCCCCAAAGGTGGGGGCACCGCGCCGCAGGCCCAAGCTCAGCTACGTCGAGGGGTCGAAGATCGTCTTGCGTACAACACCGCCGAGTATTGGCACGTTGGTTGCTGCCATCTTCCACGTGCGTGGCATCACAACAGCGGCCTGTCTCGGCCTCACCCTGCTCGGCGCAGCCAGGGAGGCATCAGCGCGACCCTACCTGGACCTCGAGGATGAATCCCTCATGCCGCCGGCCAACGAGCCGCCATCGAGCTTCCTCCCTGGCGAGAAGAGCGAAGAAGCGAAACGCCAAGAAGAGCGAGCTCGACAAGCCCGTCGGCGAGCCGTGGCCATCGAAGACGGTGAATACGATTTCTCTTACGGGCCTGATTGCTACTACGGCGCCCCGCGTACACAGAGCAACTACGATTGTCCCTATCCGCTGAAGACCGGCGACGACTGGAACCCCTGGGACGACCTGTACACCTGGGGATACACGGCCCGGGCCACCTACCTCGCTCCGATCATGGGGGGCGTGGGTTTCGCGGTCCGTCGCTATACCGCTCGGCACATCGCTTTCGAAAGCAGCGTGGACATCCTCTACGGAAAAGACGCCCTGGGGGCCAAGCGCACCGAAATCCCACTAGCCCTCGACTTCCTCTACTTCTTCTACCGGGGTGGTGAGTTCCACGGACACATGCTCGCGGGCGCCGGCATGGCCTGGGCCTGGACGAAGAAGGACGATGTGGCAGAGACGCCGTTCTACTACGGCCTGCGTTTGGGTGGCGGCGTCACCGTAATGGGCTCGCGAGATGCGGTTTGGGGCGTCGACTTGGTCGGTTTCGTCCGTGAACGCTCGAGCGGAGCCTGGTCAGACTTTCGCAACCCGACCTCCGGCGATGAGGGCAGAGCCGTCGGGACCTTGCTGCGACTGAGCGCGACACTGCAACCCACGCTCTGACCCCGTGGTACGCTGAGCCCAATGCGGCGTTTGGCGTGGAGCCTATTAGCGGGCGGATTGCTACTTCTCACCTGTTCTGACAGCGAAGAAGGGGAGAAATCACCACCACCTTCTGATGCTGGTGCAGAAGGGCAAGCCGATGGCGACGGAGGTGGGCTGTGCAACGGCTCGACTGCTGTGAGCAAGGGCCCCTGGGTCATGGGCGTGGACGACGGCTCCGCGATCTTGCGTTGGGAAGCATGCCGCGAGGACGGCAAGACAGGCGTGACCGTGACCCCTGAGGCTGGGGGCTCGCCCACGCAACACGATGCGACGGCGACGCCCTTCGTGGTCGACAACACCTACGTCAGTCTCAATGTGAACGCGCCGCCGGACCAGGCGGGCACCTACTACATGCACGAACTGGCCCTCAACTCTCTAGCGCCAGCGACCTGCTACACCTACGAGCTCGCAGAAGACTCGACCCTGAAGGGTCGCTTTTGTACGGCACGCAAATCCGGAGACAGTTTCAAAGTCTTGGTGATTGCCGACACCAACGCGGCGCTGGGCGGAACCAACGACCTGGTGCTCGAAGCCGCCAAGCACGACTACGACTTCACCATCCACGGTGGCGACATCCAGTACTACCTCTCGATACTCGAGACCTGGAACTCGTGGTTTCCGTTGATGATGCCGATGTTCCAACAGGGAGCGTTCTTCCCGTCTTTGGGCAATCACGAGTTCGAAAAGCCCGACGAGTATGAACAATACTACGTGCGCTTCTTTGGCAAGGCGGGCTTCGACGGCACCGACGACTACTATCGAATCAACAGTGGAGGCATTTGGTTCTTCGCACTCAACACCGAAGACGACATGGACGCTGGCTCGGCCCAGTTCACTTGGTTCGAAAAGCAACTGGCGGACGCGGCGTCCCAGCCTGGCTACCGGGCGTCGGTGGTCTTCTTCCACCGTCCGTTCCTGACCTGTGGCCCCACCAGTCAAAAGAGCGGGTCGCGCGCGCTGTATCAGCCCCTGTTCGAAAAGCACGGAGTGACCCTCGTGGTGCAAGGGCATGTGCACGGCTACGAGCGCTTCGAAGTGCCCCACGCAGCGGATCCGGGCAAAACGCTGACCTACATCACCGCTGGTGGCGGTGGAGCGGCGCTACATGATCTGGACGAAAATATCGATCGGCCCACCTGCGCCATGAGAATAACGAAGGGTGAGTACTACAACTTCACGCTGCTCGAGTTTGGCCCGACCTCGCTCAAGGGCCGCATGTTCAATCAGCAAGGGGTGGAGCAGGACTCATTTGAGAACCCCTTGCCCTGATCTAGGCGATGCGCTTACGCGCATCACGATCCCCGCCGCTTCTGAGCTTCGACGAGAGTGCGGCACCTATTCCTAGTCGTCTCGGCCAGCCTGCTGTCGTTGGCCGCACTGCTGTCCACGAGGCCTGCGCACGCCGAGACCCTCGAGATCCGCGTCGTCAGCTACAACGTCTACATGGTGCCCCTCACTGCACCTGCCCGCTCCGAGCGTCTCGAACGCTTGCCCGAGAAGATCGGCGAGCTGAAACCCGACGTCGTCATGCTCCAAGAAGTCTGGGCAGAGCGAGACTCGGCTAGTCTGGAAGACTCGCTGCGCAAGCAGGGACTGGCTCACGTCTTCCGTGCGGCCACCTCCAATCCCATCGCCTACGACAGCTCGGGCATGATCATCGCGTCCCGATTCCCGATCAGGGCATCCAGGCGCCACAGCTTCTCCCTAGGCCGACGCCCGCACACCCCCTACCACTTGGACTGGATCGGTAGAAAGGGCGCCCTGGACGTGCAGCTCGAGACGCCCATAGGCCTGGTACGCTTCGTCAACACGCACTTTCAGGCTAGCTACCAAACCGGCAGCTACGAGTCTGTGCGCATTGCTCAATCCCTCGAGATGGCCAGCTGGCTCAGGGATACTACTTTGCCCCTGATTCTTGGGGGCGACTTCAACGCCCGCCCGCATTCAGTCAGTTGCCGGGTACTACGCCAGCAAGCCGGCGTGCGGTTGCCGGAAGGCCGTTGGCGCGTGGACCAAGTACTGCTGCGCGACGGCGAGCAACTTGCCGTCAAGGGCTTGGAGATGAAACGCGTGTTGCATGTCCCAGTAGCTTTGAGCGACGGCAGCAAGCGCCGGCTCAGTGACCATCGCGCCGTGTTCATGCGCATTGCCGTCACCAAGAAGTCCAACGACGCACCCACTGCGGTCACGCCAGGTCCCTTCGATGCCATGCTTCGGGGGCAGGCGGAGCAGGTGTTGCGCAACAACCTTCGCCGCACTCGCCGACAGCGCTACGCGAGCTACGCCTCCTTGGCGGTCTGCTTCGGCGTTGGGCTGTGGGGAACTCGGCGGCTCCGCAGGGCACGCCGCAAGAAGAACCGCGCTTGGCGCTGGGCTCTTCTGGTCACAGCTTCAACGGTGGTTGGCATCTGGGTTGTCTACTTCATGCTGAGCTACGTCCCCCACCGCCGAGCCGGTATCGAGCGCGCTCTCACCGCGCTCGAAAAGGCTGCGGGCTGATGCTCTGAATTTCGTCAGGGTTGGCGTTCACTGACCGCGTTCCGCCCTCGCTGAACCGGAAATCGCGCAAACTCTTCGTGTTGCCGTGGTTCGGCTGCGGACCCAGCTTGTATGAGCCGAAAGGAGTCTAAGGCATGGCTCATACTGCTGAACACAACTCGCTAGACGACGACATTCGCCACTCTCTGCACACGCTGAAAGTCCGGCGAAACGTGAAACTGGTCGCGATCTTGGTGGGTTTGGTCGTCGCACTCTTCATCGCGTTTGCTGCCGTCTTTCTCGCGTATAGCGACGAGCCAGAGGCGGCCAAGGGCCTGAGTTTGCTGCCCCAGGTATCAGCTCCGGCCCTGGTGCAATCTGCCTGACGCAACGGGCAGCGCGCCGGCCGCTGCGATGTAGAGACCCGCGGGAAATCTTCGATTTGGACGCCGCGGTTGGGGTGGTTTGCGCTCGGAGCGAGCTAGTTCGAACCATCCAAGCGCGGCCAGGATACCGGCTGACCAAGCAGGGCATCGAGGTTGATGACACGGTAGCGAGCCCCGCTATCCTGTTGGAACGTCAACTCCCAGAGCGGCAAGAACAGCGGAGTGACTGCTTCACAGCGGGCGGAGTAACGGTGGTGAAAGCTCTCGGCGACCTCTTTGGGTCCCCTGCGGCCAGCCCACTCTTGCTCATCGAACACGAGCTGTGACGGCGGGGCATGGGTGAAGGCCGCGACGCCATCGAGATCCGGAACGTCCCCGGCATGCTCCTGGTCCGGCGCACTGGCGAATCGAATACCGGCCCTGAGATCGAGAACCAGCAGCTCCAGGGTCTGCGGGTGCACGTACACGCTCCCTAGACGCTCGTCCTCGCGCCCACCGACGATTCGGCCGAGCAGCCCGCGCTCTACGTGTTCGCGGAAGTCGAGTTTATACAGCAACCGATGCACGAGGCGCAGGTGGACCAGGGTCTCGTCCGCCCCGATCAATCCCAACAAGCGGCTTCGCGCGTGGTCACGAGCCAGGCTGGCCGCGGTTGCTTGATCGATGCGTGCGGTCACGGCGAGCACGCGACTCGGCAGGCCGAGATCAGGTCGGCCGCCAAGGGCCACCAGGTGGTAGCGCATCCCACGGCCTTGTTTGAACTCGGACGCTACACCACGCGCGACCAGTTGCTTGAGCAACCCACGGACCTTCTTCTCCGACATGCTCAGGGGCACGGCCAGTTCTTTGACTGATGCAGATTCGCGAACCGACAGCTCGCGCTCCACTGCTTGCAGAGCTTGGTCGGGCGGAGCCCACCGCAGGTTTCCGTGACGCTTCTGGCTGTTTCGGATTCGACGCGGCCGCCACGGGAGCGGTCATGGCCACCGTTTTCGCGCCCCCCCGAGCTTCAGCGGTTGTCGCGGCGGGCGCTTCCTTCACAGATGGCTTCGATCGCAACTCTGCCTCGGCGGCCACGACCGCGGCTGACTTCGGGCCAGCGCTTCTGGCCGAACCAGTCCCCTCCCCGGCGACGGAAGCCTGCTTGATCGACGGCTTGCGAGCAGCATCAGCCGCCGGGAAGGCGAATCGTTCGCGCCAGCGCTCATCCGCTACTTCCTCGATCCGCTCTTCGTCAAAGGTGGAGTGATCCGTAAAGAGCCAGCGAGTCTTCAGGGGAACGGCCTGCGAGAAGTTGTCGGGCGACAGCAACGTCAACTCGCCCGGAGCCAAGCTTGGCAAGCAAGCCATCACAGCTTCCGACGAAACCGGATCCACGGACTTGATGGTCGGCTCCAGTTTCTTCAAGTCTTGGCGCGTGGTCAGCCTGCCCAGGGCCCAGGTTCCAAACTGCGCCATGGCTCGGTAGTCGACGTCACCCGGGTTCTGCGTCGCCATCAAACAGCATACTCCGTACTTGCGCGCTTGTTTGAAGAGCAGGGCAAGCCCGTCCTTACACGCCGGCTTCCTCACCGGGGGAATGAACGGGCTCACCTCGTCAATGTAGAACAACAGCTGTGGTGTCGGGCTGGGATGCGCCAGCATCCAAGCGTAAAGCCGATCTACGAGCGCGGCGACCAGGAAGTCTTTGTCCTCCTGACTGTGCAAGGTGTTCAAGTAGATCACACTGACGCGCGTCTTGCACGGCTCGCCTCCTTCTGTGCCCACGAGTTGATCGATGTCGATGGGTACGCCCTGGTGGAACAAAAGCCGCCGAGCACCGACATCGAGTCGCGCAAGGCGCTGGCAAGCCGTGCGGATCTTGCGAGCATCCAGATAGCGCTCGAGCTCGCTGTGATCTGCCTTCGTCAGCGCTTCGGTCAAGCTGGCCAGGTTCAGCTGCTGCCCACTATCGAGCAACCGCTGCAGCACTGCATCCAACACCGCTGTCAGGCCAGCACCGTCGTCGCCATCCACGTCGAATCCAAGCAGCGCCGTGACCATGCTGGCCGTGCGAGTCACCGCCGCCAGGCGCTCGGACGGGGGCAGACCCTCCAGACCTGGATCCACAGGGTCGGCGCAAAGCGGGACGCCTTTCGCCGACGCGGGCGTGTAGATGACCACGTCAGCCTTCTGTCGAAACTCCGCCGCAAGGGCTGGCTCCAAGCCGCGTTCACGCAGCTCGTCGTCGCTCAGGGCGCCGGATACCAGGCTACACAAGTCACCTTGGGGGTCGACGCAGATGGTCGGAATGCCGGCGCGCACCAACTCCTCCACGACAACCTTGCAAAACACTGTCTTGCCCGACCCACTGGAGCCAAGGGCCATGAGGTGGCGCAACAGCGTGGTCGCCGGAAGCGACACCGGCGCGCGCGTCTCGCGCTGGGTTCCCAAGAGCAGCTCCGCAGTCGTCACAGGGCCGACCATCCGGCAGCCGCACACAGACGGCAACCCCGATCCACCTCGCGCTAAACGAAGATGATGGATGACGGTTGAGCGCTCAGGCTAGCGGCGCGTCAGCCCTTTTGATTGCGAGAACTACCCTCCGGAAAGCCGAAGTGGATCGCGTCCTCGCCGGCTTTGAACTCGCAGAAGTTCTTGTAGTCACCGTCACGCTTGATAGTCTCAGCGTCACCAGAGCAATACGGGCACTCGACGTGCTTTTCCACCGTGTACATCTGGCCGGTGCGACGGCAGCGTAGCTGCTTCAATTTCACGTGTGGGTGTGGATCGCTTTCAGGTTGGTCGCTCATGCCTCACCTCGCCTTCCCCCTACGCTAGATCGATCAGGGCCAGTGCGCACGAACGCCAAACTCGGATGCGAGCTTCATCATATCGACCTGGGGCCGGCGCGCACGAACGCCAAGCTCAGGTGCGAGCTTCATCATGTCGAACTCATCCGCCCCCGGCAAGCTTGATGTAGATCAAGTATGCGATCTACCATCCGCCTGTGTCCCAGCTATCCAAGGTGGCAGACAACATCTGGCGCACGGAACGCCCGCTGCGATTCTTCGGCTTCGAGATGGGAACGCGCATGACGGTCGTTCGCATCGATGACGCCTTGTGGGTGCATTCACCCGTGGAGCTCGACGATACCCTGAAGCAAGAGCTCGACGCCTTGGGCAACGTGCGCTGGATCGTCGCACCCAATCGATTCCATCACCTGTACGTCTTGAGCTTCGTCGCCGCGTACCCGCAAGCCGAAACATTCTGCTGCCCGGGTCTGCAAACCAAGCGACCCGACGTTTCGTTCACCAGCGAGCTGTCGACGGGGATAAGCGAGTGGGCGTCCGAGTTCGATTGCACCCTGGTTGGTGGAGCACCCATAATGAACGAGCTCCTGTTCTGCCATCGCGGAAGTCAAACGCTCATCGCGACGGACCTCTTCTTCAACATGGGCCGCGTCGAAGACCACGCGCCCACACGCTGGATGCTCAAGCTCGACGGCGCTTACGACCAGCTCGCCGCGCCTCGCAGTTTCAAGTACCTGCTCATGAGGGATCGCGGCAAGCTCAAGACTTCTGTCGACATCATGCTTGATTGGCAATTCGATCGCGCCATCATGGCCCACGGCAGCGTCGTCGACTCTGGCGCCAAGCTTGCGGTCACCAACGCATTTGACTGGATCTAGGCACGCCTCAGTGGGCCCGTAGCACGACGGCGCCCTCGCGCGCGGAGGTGCGAGCGTGAACAAGGTGCTCAGCGCCAGCAGCACGGAACGGCGCCCTCGCGCGCGGAAGCGCGAGATTAGGGCCCCTGGCTGCCCCAACCCCGCTCGGGTGGGCCTGGTCGGTTTCCCTTCCAGGCCTCCCACGGATCCGGACGTGCGGGACTACCGCATCCGGCTCCTCACACTACGGATTCGCTACGCTTAGTCTGCGCACTGGTCGTCGAATCCGCGCTGACCGGAGCGGGTATCGCTGCAGCAAGCATTTCATCTTCGACCAGTTCATGCGCGATCGCCAGGAGCGGCGGTCGAGCCATTTGCGCCACAGACGGACGGTCCAATGCCGGAAGTGTCCAATCGCTTTCGAGTTTCCGGTGATTCCGTAGTAATCGAAGTGACCTTTCAACTTCTTGTTCAGCATCTCGCGCTGCTCTTGAATTGGGTCGTGTCGGCAGCGTTGGCACCATTTGTTGATGCGCGCTAACGCACGGCTCAAGCGGTCCTTGGCGGTCTTCTGCTTCACCACCCAGTTGCCCTTCCGGGATTTTGCCCAGAAGTGCGTGAAGCCGAGTAGTTCGAAACTGCCTGGACGTCCGTCACCTTCATCAGGTGGGCGTCGGTCCGGGCGGCGGAATTCAACCAGTCTCGTCTTGTCTGGATGCAACGTCAAACCGTACTTTTCGAATCGCTTCGGCAGTACTGCCATGACGCGGCGCGCATCTTCTTCGCACGAAAACATCATGGCGACGTCGTCGGCGTAGCGGACGAGAATCGCACGACCTTTCAGTCGTGGTTTCACGTCACGCTCAAACCAGGTGTCGAGCACCTCGTGTAAGAAGATGTTCGCTAGCATTGGTGAGATCACACCACCTTGTGGCGTGCCGGTTTCTGGATAGCTGAGCGACCCATCCTCCTGCACACCTGCCTTCAGCCACTTCCCTATCAATCGGAGCACGACTCCGTCACGCACCCGCTGGTGGAGCACCTCCCGAAGTTTGGCGCGGTCCAGGCTGTCGAAAAACTTGCGAATGTCGACCTCCAAAACCCAGCCACCACCCATCTTCACCGTCTCGTGCTGCACAACGGCCAGCGCATCATGTGCTGACCGTCCCGGCCGGAAGCCGTACGAGCAATCGAGGAATTCTTGCTCGTAGACCGCTTCCAAGACCATTGCGATGGCCCGCTGCAAGACCTTGTCCTCAAACGTCGGAATGCCGATGGCTCGCATCTGCTTTCCGTCCGCCTTCGGAATTTGGACTCGCCGCACAGGTGGTGCTCGGTACGTCCCGGACTTCGCTCGGTCGAGCAGCGACTGGAGGTTTTCCTCCAGGTTTTCCGCATACTCTGCCGCGGTCTGTCCGTCGACGCCCTGGGCGCCACCCTTGCGCGTGCGTTTATGCGCTTCGCGCAACCATTCGATATCGATGTGATGGGACAGCGACGTTAACGCTACCCCGGGCATTTGCTTCGCCAGCTCTGCTATCCGTTTGAGTTTCGTTGAGACACTTATAGAGCTTGGTTTCTCCGGCATCTTTCTCTCCAACAGTTCCGTTGTGCGGCACTCCCTTCCCTCCACAGGGTCGCTTGGACGCTTCCCCTGCTTCAACGGCTACTATGGAGTGCTCGGCCTTCTCGCCGCCCGTCCTGCGTCACTTCGTATTCCTTCGATCGGCAGTACCTTCCTTGCGAAAGGAGACGACGGGATTTCCCAGGTTCCTGGGGGACCTTGGCGCGCGTGCCTTGCTCATCGACCCCGGTGGGTCCGCTGCATTCAATCGGACCATTCGGGCTGACCGCCCTACTCTCTTCTGCAGCGATGTTGCCTTCCGCTCTGGGTCGACGGCGTCGGCACCCACAGGCATTTTCTTTCGGGGCTCAATCACACGGCCCACACGCTGGCTGTCTACGCTTCGCAGCTTTCCTTCCCGCTTTCGCGGTCGTACGGCCACGCAAGACTCGCTTCCGGCTGGTGGTCCACCTTGGCCGGGCGGGATTTGTCACCCGCAAGGTCCCAGCATGAGGTTTCTTTCACTTTCCTCTAGTTGACCTCCTCCTCATCCAGGCTTTGCCTGGCGCACCGACCCCAACAAAACAACGACTGGCTACCTCGACCTAGAGCAATTCCAGCCCGACCCCTTCCGCTAGCGGCTTGCGCCTCGACGACCCCAAGTCGACTCCATCCTTTCGATTGGCGATAGTTCGATCCTCATGGTTTTCTGGAAGTCGTGCCGTGGCAATTTGCCATGACCCGTCGGAAGTGGAGTCTGGTCGCTCTCGCGGCTCTTGGCCTCGGCGCCGCGCTGTGGTTTTGGCGCAACCGGCACGCCGTGCCGAGTCCACCGCCGCCGATGCTGGGCAAAAGCTCTGCGCAGCTGCTGCCCGAACCGCGCCGCGCCAAGCGGCTCGGCGGGCTCGACGTCACCTTCATTGCCGCTTCCGACACTCACCTCGGCTTCGAATCCGACGAACACACTCTGCGCGGCAAGCTACACGACCCCGTCAACGACCCTCGCGGCGTCGAAGTGATCAACCACCAGTCGATCAAGGCCATGAATGCCATGCCCGGACGTCCATGGCCCTCGGTCTTCGGCGGCCGCATTGCTCGCCCCCGCGGCGTACTCGTTTCCGGTGATCTCACCGAGCGCGGCAACCCGTGGCAGTGGCGGCACTTCGTCCTCTTCTACGGTCTCAACGGTGGCGACGGCCTGTTGAACTACCCCGTGTTCGAGGGCCACGGCAATCACGACAAGGCCGAGGGTTGGCACGTGCTCGAACGCATTCGCGAGCGCCACGGCGACACCTACTACTCCTTCGACTGGGACGACCTGCACCTCGTCTGCCTCGGAGAGGCACCGGACAAGCGCGCCATTGCCTTCTTGAACAAAGACCTGAGCAAGGTCGGCAAAGAACGTCCCATCGTCATCTACATGCACTTTCCCTTTCGAGGGCCCTACAGCGACAACTGGTTCGCTCGCGACAATCACAAGGAGCGTTTGTTCGACGCCATCAAGGACTACAACGTGATCGCCTTCTTCCACGGTCACTATCACGCCTCCGGGCGCTATCGGCACAACGGCTACGACGTCTACAACGTTGGCGCCGCCAAGCATCGCCGCCATAGCTTTGCCGTCGTGCGCGTCACCGACACGCGTCTCCGAGTTGCCTCCTTTCACCACGGTCGACAGCAGTTTCAGTGGTGGCACGAAAAGCCCATCAACGGTGCGCGCGGCGAGGTCGTCGCTGGCGGCGTATATGACAATCAGGGCGTATTGCTCGAAGGCGAACGCTGACGTCCGTCGCCGCGTCAGTCGCAGGTGATGACGGCTTGATCCAAGAGCACCGTGCACCCCGAGCTGCTCGAGCATTTTGCACGGACCTCGTCGAAACAACTGCAAGACACCTTGGTCCCGCAGCTGGCGGGGAGGTCCATGCAGGTCCCCGCGGTGCCGGAAGAAGCGACCATGCAGAAGAGGCCCGGATCACAGAGTCGGACGCCGGAGCAGGCCTCGCCCTTCCCAGCGAAATTGCCATCTTGACCACAGGCAATCGTGTAATCACCCAGTATTCCGCGACATCTCGACCCAGAAGTCGTGCAGTTTGCTTCGAAGTCTTTCAGACAGCCGCAGTCAGCCTTTCCGCCACATGCACCAGGCAACGACCTGCACTCGCCCTCGACAGAATCGGCTGCCTGCACGAAGCACGCGAGCCCAGAGCGGCAGTTGGTGCCATCCACACAAGTCGCTCCTTCGCCACCGCGTGTATCGCCATCGCCGTCGCTGCTGCTGCCACAGGCGACCGCGGCCGCTGCGACTACGACACTAGTCATGAAGCTTCTCAGCATGCTCGAACCATAGCTCGCCAGCGCGTTGCCGGGACGCGCAACTCGCCGCGGAGGACAGCGAAGCGGTCCATGTCCTGCTCAACCGTTGCGCGATCCCCTCGACATTGCGTCAGGTTGCGCGTTGGTCCGCCGAGAGTGCGGGCTGCAGCGCGGCGAGTATAAGCGCCGGAAATACTTCACGTATTCAGATCGCGCGTTGGTGCCGCGCCGCCCGGTGCAAAAGAAGTTTCGCGCCTAGGCCCGCGAATTCGCTGTCATTTTTCGACAAGCAACGTGACCCGGACCCGATTTCATGGCAGCTCTCGTGCCCGGAGGAGCCATGGGCTTGCGTTTTGCTGCTGACTTTCGCTCATTACTTTGGGTCGCCATCGCGGCTGCGCTCGTCGGGCTGCAGATCGCCCGCCCGGAGCTGGCGCCTTATCTGTTCTGGCTGTCCTGCTACTTCGCGCTGGCCTGCGGCGTCATGGCCCACAACCACAACCACTGCCCCACCTTCAAGGGCAAGTCGGCCAACGAGACCTTCGGCATCATCCTCTCCGTCTTCTACGGCTACCCGACCTTCGCCTGGATCCCCACTCACAACTTGAACCACCACAAGTACGTGAACAAGGCCGGCGACGCGACCATCACCTGGCGCTACTCCAAGAAGCACACCTTCTGGGTCGCTCTCATCTATCCCTTCGTCAGCGGCTACTATCAGTCGGGTCCGACCAAGGAGTTCATCGACAAGGCGCGCGAGAAGAATCGCAAGCTCTATCGCCGCATCATGACCCAGTACTTCGGCTGGATCGGCGCGCACGCTGCACTGCTCGGCACCTCAATCGCCCTCAACGGCTTCAAGCTGGGTTTCCAGACCTGGGCGCTTTGCTGCCTCATTCCCGCGCTGTTCGCGTTGTGGACGATCATGCTCTTCAACTACGAGCAGCACGTGAACACGGACCCGTGGTCCGAGCACAATCACTCCCGCAGCTTCAGCAGCCCCACTTTGAACTTCCTGCTGTTCAACAACGGCTACCACGCTGCTCATCACGAGTACCCCGGAGTGCACTGGACCAAGCTCAAGGAGCTGCACGAAAAGATGGCGCCCGAGATCGACTCGCGCCTCATCGAAAGCAGCGTGTGGTGGTACTGGTTCCGCCAATACGCCCTGGCCTGGATCATCCCGAGCCTCGGCACCGTGCAAGTCGGCCGCGCACCCTTCGATCCCCCCGAGGGTTCGTCGCTCGATCTCAAGTCCGGCAACGTCGATGCCGAAGAGATGGGCACCAACGCCGCCATGGTTCGGCAGTAGGCCGCGACTGACTTTGTTGGGGTTTGGGGGTCGCGTGCCCTCGAGCACGCTGGACCACTAATCTAGAGCTGGGCCGCGACAGCGCGAATGCGGTGGTGCGTCGTGCTGCGGCGCGAATGCGGAAGGCCCCGGGGGCAACACATAGGCGAGATGTTCGAACCCATGGTGCGCGTAGCTGCCCTGGCGATCGCTTGCTTGGCGCTGTCGTGCGGCGGGTCTCGTGGTCGGCCGGAGCCGAAACCGGACTTGTGGTTGAGCGCCGCGCCGCCAGTTCCGGACGCTGCGCGACGGATCGAAATCACGCGCAGCACTGGGAGCTGTTGGGGCGTCGATTCTCGGACGAAGCAACTCGACGTTCTCGACGACCGAGTGCTGCTCCACGCCAGCGGCCGACCTAGCTTGATCTACCCGACGAGCTGGTGGCGAGCGGTTCGGGCCGACTTGAATCGAGGTATTCGCGCTTCGACTCGGGCACGTCGCCCGGGGTACGCGGCCTGCGCCGGGCGCCCCAACTTCCGCTGCAGCTTCACGATCCAAGTGGATTCTCGGCCGCCCATCACCGGCTGCTGCACCACCGCGCAGTCCTTCGAGGTGTTCGACAGCTTCAAGTGGCTATTCGACGATGTCGACCTAGAGCTGCAGATGCGCGGGCGCACAGTTTCGACTCAGCTCTGAACTGACCGCAGACGAAACCGCGTGCTCGAGGGAAGCCCCGGCACGGCGTTTTCGTTCCACGCTCATGCGCAGTTCACCGTTTGCGGGCTTGGTCAGCATGGCGTTGGGCTGCGCACAGCTAGCCGCACCGTTTGTGTTCACGCACGCCGCGCACGCATTTCGTCGAGATGTTCAGTTCTTCGCATTGATTGACGCAGACCTCTTTCGTGCTGTCGTTCGCGCATGTCGCCACCAAGATCTTGTCGCAAACGCCATCACGGTTTTCCTGGACTTCTCCGCACGCTCCGCAAAGCTTGGGCCAATGCCGAATTGTGACTTCTACGCCTGCGGAGGCGACGCCGTGGAGGTCGTCCGGTTCGTCTTGTCTCAGCCCGGGTGGTCGCTTTGGGAGCTCGCGTCGCGGCCAGATTGCGAGCTACGGCAATTCTCGACGGAAGCCGAGCTGCTTCAAGTCTATGACGTCTCGTCAGAAAGCGCGCTCTTCAATCTGCATGCGCCGGAAATGGGCGGGTCAGTGATCCCCCAACGCATCACGTTCAATCCTGGCGCGGTACCCGACGCCACGTTTCGCGTCGACTCGGGTGGCTGGGGTTTGATTCAGCTGTACCTAGAAGCCCCGCGTGACGGGAAGCTTCGAGCCTCCCACACGAACCACAATTCGCAGAAGCGCGCACTCAAGTGGGAGCCAACCTACCTGGACCGGCTAGGCCCCGTCGACGCCTGGGATTGGAAAGCCGTGAGCCGAGTGTCATCGCGCCTGAACCGGTTCATTCGAAGCCGAGCCACTTCCAAGTCCGGAACCCGGTTCGTGCTGCCGTGTGCCCAGGACGCATCTTCGCAAGGGAAGCTGCAGCTGCTTTGAGCGGGCGGCGCTGGGGGGACGAGTGGGGGCTTCTCGGGTCACGTGAGGCACGAGACGGCGGCGTCGAGCTCGGTCTTGCACTGCCCCACCGGGCTCGAAGAGCTGCGCCTGGTCGAGGAATCAGGACTCCTTGAGATTCTGCACCATGGCGCGTGCTGCGACCCTGGTTGGCCAAGGTGAGAATGCACAATCCGGTTCAGACGAAACCCGAGGCGGACGAGCCGTGTTCGGAAACCACCTAACGAAATGCACGGTACTTCAGCCAAAAGCCCGAGTTCCCAAACCCGAAGGGAGCCGAACCCGCCCCCCCCGTACAACACACCATGGAGATGCGAAGAGTTCTCGGCTTGGCGGTCGTGGTAGGCGGGATGACCTGCGGTTGCGGGTCGAGCAGTTCTGAAGCTGGCGGCCCCACCGAGGATGCAGGTGCAGATTCTCGGCCACCGGGGGTGCCTGGCTGCGCGGTATCCACATGCCCGCAACGGCGGGCAGTGTTGTTCGGAGGCGATGGTCCAAACGGCTACGATCAGGACACCTGGGTCTTCGATGGGCAGGCCTGGACCAGGCTGGACGCCAAGGGGCCGGAGGGTCGAATGCTGCACGCCATGGCATCCCTTGGCGACAAGGTAGTGCTGTTCGGCGGCTTCGCGGACAACGACGTCGCCTTCGACGACACCTGGATCTTTGACGGCAAGGACTGGGCACGTGTAAACGCCGCAGGGCCGCGTGCACGTGGCGGGCACGCCATGGCCACGCTGGGCGACAAGGTCATCTTGTTCGGCGGGATGCGTGCGGAGAAGAACGCTCAGCACCAGGACACTTGGCAGTTCGACGGTGTCACGTGGACACGCATCGACGGGCCAGCCCCGGACTCCCGAACTCTCACGTGGATGACCCCGGTACAAGACAAGCTAATGCTGTACGGTGGGTGGCACGGGATTGCCGGCGAGGGCGGGCTGGTCGTGCACGACACTTGGACGTTCGCCTCAAGTTGGACACAGATCTTCATCCCGCCTGTGCCGGCTACGTCCATTCGATCACAGGCCGCCACATTGAATGGGTTGGGCGTGCTCTACGGCCATCCCATCAACAACGCGCCAGCCGAAACGTGGACAACGGACAGCCAACAATGGACCAGAATCCAAGCACCTACGCCTGACCTGATCCCCATGGGCATGGTGACCACGAGTAGCAACGTCGTTCTAACTGGTTTCACGGATGCGGATGTAACTGAAACGTGGACATTCAATGGCAACGACTGGACGCTACATTCGACAGGCGGCCCCTCCAAGCGCCACTACTCTGCAATGGCCGCACTGGGTACCAAGTAAGCTGACCACGTGGTGGGGTCTGGACTTGAATGCACGCGACAGTGAGCCACGCGCCGGGGCTCCAAACTGTCCAGCGACAGCGCACTCGCCCACTACAGCTCCGCGCGTGTGCCTCAACGCACAGATCCGTCGCGAACTCGCCGCCGGCGCAGCGCCAGCATGAAGCCGAGAGCAAACATGAGGCCACTCGAGCCAGGCGCACCGGTGCGCACGCTGCAACCACCGCTGCCGGAAGACTTCGCGGCTGCGTTTTGGGGTGGGCCGGTTGGTGAAACGCACTTCCCCGCGACGCACTGAAGTCCCATCGAACACGGGTTTTGGGCGTCACAGCCCGCTCCGCAGCCGGGATCAATCACGCCATCGCAGTCATTGTCGACGCCGTCACACACTTCTGGGCTCGGGGTGCAGCCGCTAGCGCCACCAGCGCCGCTCGCGCCACCCGCGCCACCGCCGCTCGTCGCGATGGCGCTGGCGATCAAGGCTGCATGTGCGTCGACGCGCGTGTAGTAGCTGTCAGGTACGTTGCAGCCACTCGGACCATAGCTCGACACTCCGAGGATCTCGTCGCGGGTCGTGTGCAAAGCCGGGCCGCCGCTGTCTCCACTGCAGGTCCATGCAGGCCCAGCTGATTTGAAGACGCCGCTATCAATGCTGGTGACAGACGTCGTCCCCGAGTACTTCTTGCCGAGCACATCGCTTTCGGTGAACCCAAAGCCGATAATCTTCAGGGGGTCGCCATCTTGAGGCGGCGCCGACGAGACCGACTTCAGCGGGGCATTGAGCGCAGCGTCGAGGACGAGAACGGCGATGTCTGCACCGCCCAGTGCGTCGGCCGCAGTGTAAGTGCCTGGCGTCGTCTTCACATCTACCACGCCCGCTTCCTGCTGCATTGGGGCGGTCATGTCTGTCCCCACGGCCGCGGACAGTTGCGAGGGCTGAAGGCCCTGCCACACATCTGGGGAAGCCTCGTCGAATACGCAGTGCTTCGCTGTCAGCACGGCGCGCGGGGCGATCAACGCGCCGGTGCAAAGGCGAAGTTTCGTAGTGCCAGGTCGCGTGTAGTACACCGCCACGGCCCAGGCCTCTCCACTCTCCGGTGCTCCGTAGTAGATCGAGCTGCGTGCTGTGTCCGTGGCGAGTGCGCCGTTCTCATCCGAGCAAGCCGCTAGTACCAGACACGCGACAAGACCAGCACAGCGCATCTTGGACATCGAGTAGCTCTTAGCATTGTCACCCCTCGAAGCAAGCCAGCACGCGCTAGCCACCGCACCTACCGTCCGTCGCGCACGCCGTCCTGGGACCAGCACCGCGAGCGCGCCTCGAAGCAATTCGTCCGTCGGCGCTTCGCCTACACCCGTCGTACTTTCACGCACGCTCTTCCGATGACCTGAGGCGAGACCTGTGGAGCACACCGTTCGAGCACCCTGATCCAGTCCACAGCCCGCCCAACGCAGACGAACGACATCTGGACAGCTCTAGGCTCTGGTTCCGTCGCGAGACAGCTTCGCATCCTGCGACGAGCAGCACCGCATCAGCCCTAACTTGTATCTTTCCTACGCCCGCGCGGGGCTCCGCCTGGAAAAGCTCGACAACTGAGCTCCGATGCGGCGCAAAACCCGGCCGTGACGCGGGTGCTCGGCATGAATGTGCGACAGGTTGACCTGCGTCCCAAGCGTCCATACCGTCCTGATCCCAAATTTTCAGGAGGGCCCCATGGCAGACAAAGGACGCAACGTTTGGTTCGACTTGATGACCCCGGACGTGGAGGGCGCGAAGGCGTTCTATGGCGAGGTGATCGGGTGGAAGACGCAACCTTATGCGGATGCGCCGGCGGATCAGCCGTATACGATGTGGCTCGTGGGCGAGCAGCCCATTGGTGGCGTCATGACGCTGCCGGAGGAGGCGGCCAAGATGGGCGCACCGCCGCACTGGCTCGCCTACACCACCGTGGAAGACGCCGATGCGGCGGCCAAGAAGATCACCGAGCTGGGCGGCAAGATCTACAAGGAGCCCTGGGACATTCCAAACGTCGGGCGCGTGGCGATCGTTGCCGACCCGCAGGGCGCGGTGTTCGCCATCTTCAAGCCGACCGGCGAGATGAAGGTGAGCAACGACGCCGTGGGTGAGATCGGTTGGAGTGAACTCAACACGACCGACTACGAGTCCGCTTGGAAGTTCTACGGCGAGCTGTTCGGCTGGAAGCACAAGAGCTCCTTCGACATGGGCCCGGAAGATGGCACCTACTTCATGTGGCACGACGCGAGCGAAACCACCCGCGGCGGGATGTCGAACGTGGCCAAGAAACTGAACGCGCCTCCGCACTGGCTCTACTACGTCACCGTCGAGGACATCGATGCCACCGTGGAGCGGATCAAGAACAGCGGCGGCAAGATCATGAACGGGCCGATGGAAGTACCCGGGGGCGATAAGATCGCGCAGTGCGCGGATCCCCAGGGCGCGCATTTCGCGATCTACGCAGAAAACAAGAAGTAGCCGCGCGAGCTTCACCCCGTCGCAAGCCGAAAAACCCTGCTGCGACGGGGGCTTGCAGCCGTCCATGCTGCGAGTACGGCGGCGTGCGAGCGCACGCTAGCACTACTGGATGGACCGCAAGCTCATCCATCTGTTCACGCTGCTGCCCCTCGTCACTGCAGGCTGTTCACTACTTTCAGACTTGGACAGTACCCAGGGCGGCAGCGTGGAACAGGACGCAGGCGTCGATAGCCCCATCCCGGCCAACGACGCCGGGGTTGCCGACGTGAATGTCGATTCCGGCCCGGAGGCGAGCACCACAGAAACGTGCGCCAGCTTGGGCAAGCAGTGCATGGGTAGCGCGCCGGCAGGGTGGCAGGGTCCGGTAGTGGTAGATGATTCAAAGGGCGCAGCCTCGCCGTGCGGCGGCGACTTTCCAACGTCGGTGCTCAGCACGGATGTTGTCTTCGCGGACTTGGAGCCTGGCACCTCGAGCTGCGCGTGTGATTGTCAGCCGCCGACCAACGCTAGCTGCAGTGCGGCAAAGGTCTCCGGGCATATCGATGCGAGCTGCAACACGTCCCCACTCGGCCAACAGAATTGGTCTCTATCTGGCAGTGGGTGTTTTACGATCCCGGGATCCATTTGTCTCACTACCAACCTCAAGGTCCAAGCGAGTCTGCAGAACGCAGACTGTACCGTGCAGGAAGATCACACGCTGCCGACGCCAACCTGGGGCACCGAAATCCGTGCTTGCGCCGGATCGACTGCCGGCGTGTGTGGCGAAACGGAAACTTGCCTGCCACCAGCTCCCGCCGGTGCGAAGGTCTGCATCTACGCACCGGGTGATGCCGCCTGCCCGGCCACAGGGTATGTCCAGAAGCAAGTGTTTCACGAGGGGTTCAGCGACACGCGGAGCTGCTCGGCCTGTAGCTGTGGCGCGCCGCAGGGCGACTGCAGCGCGAGCAAGGTCGACGTGTATGCCGGAAGCAGTGGCTGCACTGGTAGCGTAACCAGCTCCAACAAAGTGGGTTCCTGCAAGAAGACGAGTGTTTGTTCGTTGAAGTACTCGGAAGCGAAGCCCAACATCACCTGCAGCCCCAGCTCCAGCACCCTATCCGGTGGCGTCGAGGCTACCGGCGCGCTGACCTTTTGCTGCATGCCCTAAACGCCCAGCGCAGGGCAGTTCGCTTCTGGCAGCAGCGTTCGCCGCCGCAGCTAGCGCTGACTGGCGGTTACCAGGGCAACGCTCCCTCGGGGGACTTCTTGCGTCGTGGATTTCGCGAGCGATCTGGCCTAGGAGTCCCGCATGTCCCTTGGCGTACACCTAGCACTTTCCGCCCGAGACGAAGAACGCACTCTGGCTATCGACAACCCCGGCGAACTCGTGGAGTTCATCACGGAGGATCTGGAAGAACGGTATCTCGAGGACGAGGCTTGGTCCTATCAGTCGGACAAGGCATGGGACGCCATCCATCGATGCCTCACGGACGGACAACTGCTGTACGAATCCGGGCCTTTTCCCCTCGCCTACGGTGTACTCGGAGGCAAGGCTCTCGACGCCGGCGACGACTACACCGCCTGCTACGTGTCTCCTCAGCAGGTGAAAGAGGCCGTTCCAGCGCTCAGCGACGTGACTCGCGACTGGATGCGAGAGCAGTACGAAACCTTGTCGGATACCGAGTACTCCGGCCACATGGGCGAGGAAGACTTCGAGTACACCTGGGAGAACTTTCAGGGCATGCGCGAGTTCTTCGCGCGCGCGGCGGAAGGCAATCGCTGCGTCTTGTTCACGACCGACGCCTGACGGGCCAGCCGCGCTTCCTTCACCGATCCCTGGCCGGATCGAACAAGTAGCGCTCCAAGATGTCGACCAACTGGCCGCGGAAAGCTTCGCTTTCGAGAAGCTCCGGCTGCATGAGCACCGCCTGCTCCACGAGCAACTCTGCGGCATGGCTGCTGATCCAAGTCAGTAGCTCTGGTGAAACGTCCTTGCGTACATCCGGACGACGCGTCAGTTCCTGGGCCACGGCCGCGCGGACTTCTTCGTCTACGGCCTGGCTGGTCTGAGCCGTCCACGCGGCCGGCACCTCTCGACGCACGATGTGTCGTACTCGCCCCGTGCTGAGTCTGTCACTCAGCAGAAGGTCGACGACCTCTTGGATAGTTTCGTTGAGGGATCGCTCTCGGCACGCTTCGAGGGTTGCGAGCATCAATCGCGCGGTGCGCTGCTCCATGCGCCGCGCCAGTTCCGCGAGCAATGCCTCTTTGTTCGGAAAGTACTGGTACAGCGAGCCGACACTGACGCCGGCACGCATTGCGACACGGTTGGTGGTGTAACCCTCTAAACCATCTTCGGCGAGGATGAGTTCGGCTGCTGTGACGAGTGCCGTGGCGATACCTTCGCCCGCCTGGGTCTTCGGCTTCTTGCGACCTTTGATCCTCTTCGACGTTGCAAGCCCGGACATTCGACCTCCCAGTTCAGACATCGAGCCCAAGCAATGCTCGTGCCGCACTCTCTGGCACACGCTGACACAGCACCCAAGGGTGAGACAAGGCGGTGTCTGCGAGTGGCCGCCGCGAATGTCAGAGATTTGCTTTGAAGTTTCCACACTTGAGGGCACTGGCTCGGCGAGTACCGAGACTGGATCTTCGCAGCTAGCTTGAACTCCAGACACAGGAGGTCAGGCGTGCGCAGACACAAACACAAACTTGGCTTGGCGTTTGCTTCGTTCTTGGTGGCGGCCACGCCGATCCTAGCCTGCGGTTCGACGGCAGAGGACAGTCCGGGAAGCGCTGGTGCGGCGGGAGGCGGTACGGGAGGCGCGGGAGGCGCCAATCCAGTTGGATGCCCCGCTCAAGCGCCTTCTCTGGGCGGCGACGTCAAGTGCGACAGCGACGGCACGCGCTGCAGCTACTCGGTGGCTTGCCAAAGTGGCTCCGTAGATTTCTCATTCACCTGCAAGGACGGCATTGGAGGAGGCAGCGGTGTGAATCCTCCGCTCGTTTGGAAGTTCGACAACCCCGATTGCCGCCGCCACGACGAATGTACCGGTCAGGTGCACTGCTCCGAAGTCGGCAAGTGGATGCCTCCGCCAAACCCTGCGACAGCGCCTCAGCCATGTCCGAGCAAGCCGCCAGCCCAAGGCGCTGCCTGCACCAGCACTGACTCCGCGAAGTGCGGCTACGAATGCCCCGACTCGGCAGCTTGGACCGTCGCCACCTGCGAACCGAACGGCCAGTGGAACTATGACGGCGGCTGCAGTTGAGCTGCGAAACCGAGGGGCGGATCAGGGCTGGGGGTTTGGGGTCGCGTGCTCTGGGTCAATTCGGGCCACTACTCTCGCCCCGGGCCAAACCTGGGCGGGGTTCGAGCCCGTTATTCCGCGATGGCGTACTCGGGGCACACTTCTAGGCTGGCGAGGCAGGGGAAGCTGAGACCGGCAAGCGCGGCGGTGACGCACTGATTGATGGCGGGCGTGTTCGGAGTCGTCACCACGTCGACGACCTTGCCACCTACGTCGAGGACGATCTTGAGTTGCACCGGAAATCCGATTTGCCCGCCGCAGGCCTTGTCGATCGCTTGCCCGAGGCCCTTGGCCTCATCGGTGGCGTTGCCCTCGATGGGCACGTACTTGTCGAACTGTCCCGCCGCGTAGATGCATTGCGGGACGTTGCCAGCTAGCGCCTGGGACACGTTTTGCTCGTGCTTCGCAGTGACCTGCTTCGACGCCGGAGTGTCACACACTCGAACCATCAGTCCGCCAGTGAATCCCATCAGATCGTAACGAACTTGAGGACTGCCGCCTGGCGTGCTGAATGTGACACCACCCGAGAAGCAAGGGTCCGTGTTCTTCACAAGCGCCTTGACGGTGGCCTTGGCGGCCTCGATGTCCGTGTCGGTGCAGCTGGCGCCTCCCGTGCCGCCGCCGGTTCCGCCGCCGCCGCCGGTGCCACTCGTGCCGCCGGAGCCGTCAGCGGAGGCATCCTTGGGCCCAGAGCCTGAGTCTTGATCCGTCGACCCGCCGCAGCCGGTCGCCAGCACGAACGTGAAGGCGGCTGCAGCCGCGGAGCGAATCGGTGCAAAGCGGCGCTCTGGGGCGCGGATGTCTGTCAAGACCCGGCGCTCCACTTCGTCCAGGCGGCGCTCGAGACCGCCTGCCCGTTCGCGGATCTCCGACACCAGCGAGCTGGCATCAGCGAATCGGCCTCCTTGTTCCGCGAGTTCCAACCCGCGTCGGTAGGCCTCGACGTAGAGGCGGTTGATCCCTTGTCGCGTGGGTTCGAGAGCGCCCTCTTGCCGCAATCGGTCCGGGTACAGGCGACGCGCCAGCGCTAGTGCTAGGTACACATCGTGTGCGCGATAGGCAACGCTGTAGTTCCAGAAGGCTTCACCGCGCAGGCGACTGAAGATCTCCGCAAAGCCCTCGACGCGCTCGTCGTCGAAGGTGTAGCCATAGCGCAGGGGGTTACCGATCAGGCGATTCTCGGCGGCCATGCGTTCTTGAAGGCGCGTCCCCTGGTACACCATCATGCGCGTCGTCTCGAATACGCCTGCGGGGATACGTTCGAGCAAGTCGATGCCTTGTCCGATGCTCTCTAGGGTCGAGTACGGGTGCACCAGCATCAGATTGGAGACGGTGGCGACGCCCAAGTCGGCAAAGACAGCCAGCAATTCGAGCTCACGTTCCGTGGGCGCGGGCCGACAGAAGCGACGCCCTTCTTCCCGCGTGGCGAGCTCCAAGCCAACGTAGCATCGCACCAGTCCCACTCGAGAGAACTCCTCGAGCACTTTGGGCGTCACCCGGTCAGCGCGCAGCATGGCACCGATTCCGAGAGCGCCAACTTTCCGGCGAGCGAGCTCGCTGCCAAATCGATCCAGGAAAACCAGGGCTTCCTCTTCGTCGTAGGGCAATAAGTGTTCGTCGACGAAGTAGAAGTAGCGGGCCCCTCTCTCGTGCCACAACTGCGCCATCTCGTGGCAAACGTCACCCAGATCCCGACGGCGAAGCCCTCCCACGCCCGCACGGTTCAGCTCGCTGACCGTCGTACCCAGCTGGCGCCCGTCTTTTCGCTCCAGGGTGTGAAGAGCGGCGGGACCGCAGTACTGGCAGCGCCCCCAACACCCGCGCGAGCCACTCATATGCACAGCGGTGTGGCCCAAAAGCTCCGAGAGCTCATCGCGCTCCGGCCAAACCTGCTTCGGGTTCACTTCGAGCACCTGTGCGGGGAGGCCATCTCCGTCCCGCGTCGTGACTCCGGCGACCTCGCCGACGGGGCTCCCCCGCTCGATGTTCTGACACAGCTCCACCAGCGCCGCTTCACCGGCGAAGCGCACGACAGTATCGAGCCAGGGGTAGCGCTCCAGAAGCCACCGGCGCGCCAAGGTCGCAAATTGCCCGCCGGACGTGATGTGCCCGGCAAACCCCTCTTTGGCCAAGAGCTCGCCAAGCGCGAGAGGCCACAGGGCTGAGCCCCCATCCGAAAGCGACAGTCCCACCACGTCGGGTTGCTGCTCGGTGATGGCGCGATGCGCCGCCAACAGCTCTTCGCCATCGTTTACGTAGTGAACCTCGACCTCGATGTCAGCGTGGCGCAGTGCGCCGCGCAAATAGCAGAGCCCCAGGTTCTCGTTGTGCGCCAGGCGCCTTCCAACCAGAGCGACTTTGACTCGTGACATGACTCGCCTCCCGGACTCAGAGTAGCGGCGCTGACCCGCCGCGCCTCTGACCTCCGTCATGGCTGCGCAGCCGGTTTGGATTCCGCCGCCGGTGCCGGGTACTTCTACTGTTTCGCCGCCGATTGAATGCATCACCCGAGTCAGCCGCGACGCTGCTTGGACCTAGTTGCCTCGACGCCTCCCGGTCCAGCGCGTAGCCTGGGGCTCCCTTGGCAATTTCCAATCTGTGTGAAAGGCCGGCCGGCTGGAGTGTGATTCGTGTGGGCTTCTGGCTACCGCTGGCTTCGTTGTTGGGCGTCGAGGTGTATGCGCGTGGCTTCGACGGGTGGGGCGCTTGGGCCACGGCGCCGTTGTTCGTGCTGCCCTTCTGCGTTGCCCTGATGGTAAGCGCTGTGGGCGCGTACGAAGCTGTCTGCGAGTACCGACACGAAAGACTCCGCCGCAGCACTATGCTGGTGACGGCAGTCGCCGCGTTTCCCATCTTCTGGCTCCTCGTCCGCAGGTACTTCGTGTAATGGAGCCGGCGATCTTGAACGTCGCGCTGGAGCTGGCGATGACCTTCGGTGAAGACTGGCTCAAACCCGTGCAGCCGCGCCTCTCGAATCGGTACCCAGATCTCTCGCGCAAGGAACTGGACCAGTACGACGCGCAGTGTCGCGAGGTGATGGAGTTGGGTCAGCAGCAGGCACCGGATTGCTGGCGAAAGGCTGGCGTGAAACGAAACGACGGGCTGAAGCTGTTCCGCGCCGCGGTACATGCGCGTTTCCCTTGGGTCAGCAACGAAAACCTGACCCACCTGTATTCTCAGGGTTGCTACTACGCCTGGAAGAACGGAGAGCTCTCGTGAACCAAGCGCGCGAAAGCCGGCAAGCTCTGCTGGCTGCCCTGTTGGGTGGCTTGATGACGGCAAGCTGCCAAGCCAATCAAGCGAGCACGGGGCCCGGCGGCCCCGGCGGGATGCCACCGCCACCCGAAATCACGGCGCCGAGTGCGAACGCACCAACCCCAGCAGCGCCCGACGCTCCGGATGCAGCAGCGGCGGCCGACACCGCGCCACCTCGACCAGCCGGGCATCCTCCCGGGGTCGCCCTGGATTGCTCCGGGCTTGGGCAGAGCCAGGAGGCCAAGTGTGGCAAGTCGCCGGATTGGCTGGTGGCGCTACACCGCGTTGGGAATCGACTGATGGAGCCTCGCCACCGGCGACCGAAAAAGGAAGTTTGCGATCGGGCTCGGGGCGCTCTGGCCAATGCAAGTGCCGCACCCAAGCTGTCCGTAGCTGGGAGAGTCGTCGCCCAGAACGCAGCACTGCGGGTGTTTGCGAACGCAGCGGTCTGCCCCGACGCGGGCTTGAAGTCGGCCGCGGCTCGAGTCGTGTCGATCGCGCGCGTCACGCCTCAGGAGTTGCAAGCGCTGGGTGCAAGGCCCTTTGCCGACCTAGAAGCCTTCGTCGGGCCAGCTTCTGCCTGGCAGCAGCGACGCGCTCGAAACGTGCCGCTATTCCACGAGCGCGTCGAAGGCGCCACCCGAGCGTTCCGCCCCATCTCCACCGACAAGTCGCGCGCCATCTTCTCGCAGCTGGTTGCCATCGACACCGCCTGGAAGCCCCACATCACTTCCCTGGTGGGTCGAGTCGAGCTGCGCCGGGGCCACGCCGAGGACGCCAGCGCCTGCGTGGCGCATCTGGACGTCACCCGCTTGGACTGCTCGTCCGGCCGCCTCGAACCACTGCGTTCCGTCGAGAACTTGCCGGTGAGCCACTTCTTGGCGAGGCGAGAAAATGGCCTGAGCTGTCGCGATTGCCATGGCAAGTCCGCCGTACGCGATGAAAGTGATCCCGTATTTGGGGATCTGACGCCTCTGCAGCGAGGGGGCCGACCGCACTTGAACGCACGCCGTGTCGCACTGCTGGCCGATAGCCTCAAGTTGGTGGGCAGAGTGAGAGGCGCCCTAACGCGCCCCGCTCCATGAAGCTGCCCGAAGTGCAGAAGTGCAAAAGCACGCAGCGCCGCTCCAGGCTGAAGTTCAGGACGACGGAGGGCGGCCCTTGGAGGGATTGGGATCACTACCTGTCCCTTGGTCCCGAACAGCTCGTTCATTTGGGCAATGTCTGCGGAACATGCTGGACGTAGAATCCCCCGTGGAGTGGGCGGCGGGATGAGCAAGATGCAGTCACGGCGCCTGGTACTGGTGGGTGGAGGTCATAGCCACGCAATCGTGCTCGAGGCACTGATCAAGGAGCCTCTTGTCGGCGTCGAGGTGCACCTGATCGTAGACCGCGCGGTTGCGGTGTACTCGGGAATGGTCCCTGGGGTGGTCGCTGGCCAGTACCGACGGCACGAAGCCGAGCTGGACGTAGCCGGCCTCGCGCAGCGAGCCGGGGTCACACTGCATCTCGAACCGATGGTCGGAATCGACCCCAAGGCGCAACAAGTTGCACTGCCTGAGAACAGGGCACTGTCCTACGACATCGCATCCCTGGACATTGGTTCCGCCGTCGCAGGAGTGGAGCTCGAGGGGGTCCGCAAGCACACGCTGCCAACACGCCCCATAGCCAAGTTGCTCGACGGCGTTGACAACGCCACCGATCGAGCGCGTGAGCTACAGCGCCCCTTCCGCAACGTGGTGGTTGGTGGCGGCGCTGGGGGGGTCGAGCTGGCCTTCTGCCTCGACGCTCGGGTGGGCACCCACGCGGAGGCAAGCACCACCTTGGTAACGGATAGCCCGCAGTTGCTGCCCGGATTCGGCGACGCATTCACGACTCGAATCTCGTCCGAAGCAGCGCGCCGGGGAATTCGCGTACGCACAGGTGTGCGAGCAAACAAGGTCGACGGAGCCGCAGTGTATCTAGATGACGGCAGCGAACTCGCTCACGACCTCGTGGTGTGGTCCACCGGTGCGGTGGGCCCCCAGGTCTTTCGAGGCTCCTCGCTTCCCCTCGATTCCCGAGGCTTCGTCTATGTGGACGATACCCTGCGCGTGGATGGTCACGGGTCCCTGTTTGCAGCCGGTGACTGTGCAACCCTGCGAGCGCATCCAGAAACAGCGAAAGCGGGCGTGTACGCCGTGCGCCAAGGCCCCGTCTTGCTTCGGAACCTACGTCACTGGCTCGCGGAGCAGCCTCTCGAAAGCTACCAGCCACAATCGGACTTCCTGCGACTGCTCAACCTGGGGGACGGCCGCGCCCTGGGGGGCAAGTGGAGCCTTGCCGCGACGGGGCGCCCAGTCATGTGGCTCAAGGACCAAATCGACCGCCGCTTCATGGCCCGCTTTCCCGGAGCCCCGCCGCAGAAAGGCCCTTCACAGCCCTCTCACAGCCCTCGGGGTGTGTAGCGGAGTTCTTTCGCGTCAACCGGCGGGGCTTTTTCTCAGACCCCAGCGCAAACCCAAACGTATACGCACGCTGAATCGACGTTCGAGCCCAAGAATGCCCCTGCGGCGGGGGCGACAGGGCTTGGGCCCCAAAACTAGGGAATCATCATGTCGACGACGCAAAGCATCGGTCGAGTGGTTTGGGTTTGTCTCGGGGCATGGCTGCTCTGGGCGACGGGCTGTGCGCAGGCACACAGCACAGCGAAGCAACCTTCTTCTGCAAAGGGCACCAACACCGCTGCCGAAGAGATCGACCCGTCCGTGCCACGGGCGAGCCTAGTCTCCCTCGAGGACGATCCCAATGCGGTCGAAGTCTCGTCCACGATTCGCAAAGTGACCGTGTATTCCGACCGAGCGCTCGTCAGAAGAGAGGCGGCGGTCAAGATCACGACTCAGCCAACGGTGTTCGCGTTTCGGCATCTGCCGGGTTGGGTCGACGATGGCTCAGTACGCGCAGCGACTACTGCGGGGCGCATCTTGGACGTGCGGGTAGGCCGGAGCTATCTCGCTCAGGCGACGGAGAAGAGCTATCGCAAAGCGGAAGCGCACGCCCGAGCGCTGGCCGACCGACTGCTCGCCCTCGACGATGAGCTCAAGGTGCTGGATGCGCAGACCAAGCAGGTCGAGGACATCAAGGCGTTCTCCATGGACAAACTCAACAAGGACGTGGCGATCGGCAATCCCAAGGGCCCGGGCAACCCACCGGTCGCGGGCAGCGTCGGCGTGAACACCTACGCTGCGGTGGTGGACTTCATCGCCCAGAAGATGCGCGAAATCGCCAAGGGGCGTCGCGCCGTACAAGCCGAGCGCAAGAAGCTCGCCCCGAAAGTCAAGGCCAGCAAGCGGCGTCTCGACGATCTGCGCGGTTTGACCCAGCTCGAGGAGACGAAGGTCTTCGTCACCGTGCAGGGCAAAGCTCCAACTGAGGGCCAGCTGCAGCTCAGCTACCTGCTTCCTGGAGCGACCTGGGAGGCCGCGCACGAGCTCCGCGCTTCAGGCACGGATGCAAAGTCCGTCGAAATCACATCCTTCGCAGTCGTCACGCAGGCAAGCGGTGAGGACTGGAACAATGCCGAGCTCACGTTCTCGACACAGTCGTCCACGGCCACAGTTCGCATTCCAGAGCTCGAAGCGCTGACCTTGGGCAACAGCGCGGCAACGACCCAGAGCATCGAGCGGCGCTCGGCATCCTTCAGGCGTGCCGAGGCGGCGTTCCAAGGGCAGAACCGTTTGTGGAACAAACGAGTCCGCCGCTCCGTTGGCAGCAAGAGCTTCGAAAAGACCTACAAAACGAACTTCGAGTATCTGCAGGTCATACAGAGCAAAACCGTTCAGCTTTTCCAAAGCCTGCAACAGCGTGGCACGACGTCGCAGTTCAAAGCGATGAGCACGACCAAGGTGCGGGCAGATGGCCGCTCGGTGCGTGTGCCCCTCGGCCGCGCGGTCCTGAAAGCCAAGAAGGCCATCGTCGCGGCTCCCGAGCAATCCCTAAACGCCGCCGACACCCTGGAGATGGTCAACACCAGCGGCCAGTCGCTCTTGCCTGGAAAGGTGGCGCTGTATCAAGCAGGCGCGTTCCTTGGAATGACCAACCTGGACTTCGTGGCGGAGAGCGAGAAGTTCGCGGTTTTTTTGAGCGTAGCGGACCAACTCAAGATCTCGCGCGTGCTCGACAAGAAGCGCAGCGCCCTGGTGCGGAAGACGCGAACTCGAATGCAGCTGGCCTTCATCGTCACCGTCGAGAACCTCTCCTCCAAGACCATGTCGCTCAAGCTCGCCGATCGCATTCCGGTGAGCGAAGACAAGGACATCGTAGTCAGCCGGGTCAAGGTGACCCCCAACATCAAGCCCGACTCCAAGGGGATCTTGCGTTGGCCTCTGACGCTGCGCCCCAAGGAGAAACGCAAGTTCGGGATCCAGTACCAGCTCGAATACCCACCGACCCTGGTGCTGGAAATGAAGCGTCGCAAAGCCTCCGAGGCGAACGCCCCAGCGCCCCCTGCGGGCATGCCGGCACCTCGCTTCCGACGCAAAGCCTACGATCTCAAGGAGGACATCGAGCGACTTGAGAACGCGTTCTAGCGAGCACGCTCCGCCTGGAGGGTTAGCTACGGAAGCAGTGACCGTGAAGGTCGACGGACTGGTCGAACTTGTCGCGATTGTCTTTTCCCAAGGCTCGCGACAGCTCCACTCGTGATAGTAGCCAGAAGCCGGCTTCGGCGAAAAAGCTGATGGCCGCGGCGTTGCGAGCTACGGGGCGCACGTTGAGGTAGCGGAGGCCACGTTGCCGTGCTTCGTCGACAACGTACTGCACTAGGGCTCGGCCCACGCCGCGGGAGCGAAATGCCGGATCGACGACAATCGGCTCCAGCTCGCCGTCCGTTCCATCAACGAGCAGACCACACAGGCCAACCACGCGATCGGCATCCTCGGCGACCCACATCGCTGCCAGGTTGTCGTGCTTCAAATAGTCATCGAACTGGAGACCAGGCTCTTCGCCGCCGATCTTGGGATCGCTGTACAACTGTCGATGATGCTCGGTCAGTTGCACCCACAGCTGACGGCAGGCAACCCGGTCGCGGTCGGCATTACATGGTCGGATCAACATCGCCCGCGCACACTAGAATGCCGCGCGCCCGACGTGTGCTGTAAAAACCGCGTCGACGCTTCCTTTTCTCGCGGCTCTCACTGCCGTGGCGACGGCCTACGCGACAAAGCGGCGGCGACGGGCGGCGACTACGACGGCTGCAACTGCAGCCAGCCATGGACCGCCGCTACCTCCACTACCGTTGGGGACGCTGCAACTGCAACCTCCATCGTCGCTGGAACCTGATCCCGGGGCGCCGCCGGACGCTCCACCGCTAGCGCCGCTCGCCCCAGACCCAGCGGCACCGCCGGCTCCGCCGGTCGCAGTGCCTCCGGTTCCAGATCCGGCCGCTCCCGCGTCGAAACACTGCGGCGGGCAATCGGTCACGTCGTGACAGCAATCACAGGGGCTAGCGTCCACTTGACACGGGTGAGTGGCAGACGCCGATAGCGACAACGTGAAAACGCAAGCCGCCGCCGCGGAGAGGACCAGGGGTTTCATGAGGACCATTGTCGCACGCCCCCAGCCCCAAGCGCTATGAAACTCGGGGGTGTTGCTTTCCGCAAGGCTAGAGGAGAACCTGCGCGAGCCATGGAGTTCTCGAAGTACGACACGCGTCACTACCCAATGCTGGGCGTGCAGGACGGTTACGGCGAGTGGGCCGAACGGTACGAAAGCGCGCTGCTCGACGAAATGGACTGCCGTCTACTGGAGCGGCTGAAGCTCGACTGGTCCGGGCTGCGCGCCGTAGCCGACTTGGCGTGTGGCACGGGCCGCATCGGCACTTGGCTGGCTGCACGCGGGGCCCAAGGCATCGATGGCATCGACTTGACACCGGCGATGCTGGAACAAGCAGAGTCCAAGGGCTGCTACCGCAAGTTGATGGAGGGTGATCTGCGCGCCACCCCCCTCGAGGATGCAAGCTACGATCTCGTCATTCAGTCTTTGGCATGTGAGCACCTGCGAGAACTAGGCCCGTTGTATGCGGAAGCAGCGCGGATTTGCCGGACACAGGGCTGGCTCGTCATCGCGGGCTATCACCCCTGCTTCATGCTACGTGGGATCCCGACCCACTTCGACCGCAAGAGCGGCGAACCGGTCGCTATCGAGACGCACCTGCATTTGACGAGCGATCACGTCCGCGCGGGCATCGCGGCGGGCTGGACCCTCGTCGACATGCACGAGCGGCTCGTCGATGAAGCATTCCTGGCCAACAAGTCGAGTTGGCAGCGCCACCTCGGATGGCCGATTTCCTTCGCGCTGGCCTGGCGCAAGCTCTAGGATCGCCGCTCGGGCGGCCGGCTTGCCCGAGCGCGTCGACGCCACCGCGCGTGTTTCGTGGCACATGGAGGAACGACATGACCGTCTACGCATTCCTGCACGAAGGTTACTCGGACTGGGAACTGGGTTACATCCTGCCCGAGCTCAGGACTCCTCCGCCGGCGCCCGCCATCGAGAAAACGCTGAAGCGGGTCACGAGCTTCGGGCTCACCACCAAGAGCGTCGTCTCCATGGGCGGACTGCAGGTGACGCCGGAGGTGGCTCTCGCCGATGTAGATCTCGATAGTCTCGAGGCTCTGATCTTGCCAGGGGGAACATTCTGGAACGGTTTCGACAGCGCCGAGCTGGATGCCCTGGTTGCGAAAGTCTCCAAGGCCAATCGGGTCATCGGCGCGATCTGCGCGGCAACCGGCTACCTGGCTGGCCTCGGCCTGCTCGACGACGTAGATCACACAAGCAATGCCGGCGCCTTTCTGAAGCAGCGGGCACCGAATTACCAAGGTCAGTCGCGCTACAAAGAAGATCTGGCGGTTGACGGCGGCAACCTGATCACGGCCAGCGGCCTGGGCGCTGTGGACTTCACGCATAAGCTGCTGCTGAAACTGAAGGTGTACCCTCCTGCCTTCGCCGACGTGTGGCTGCGCGCCTTCAAGTACGGCGAGGACCCTTTCTCGAAAAGCGATGCGACAGTTCGTCCAACATGCGCGTGATAAAAGGCGATCTCATCCAACTGGCGCTCGACGGACACTTCGACGTGATCGTGCACGGCGCTAATTGTCAGTGCACCATGGGCGCAGGTATCGCAAAGATCATCAAACAGATCTTTCCGAAAGCCTTCGCCGCGGACGCGCAGACCAAGAAGGGCGACCCGCAGAAGCTCGGCACGATTTCCCTCGCCGAAGTCGAACGCGAGGGTCGCACCTTGACGGTCGTGAACGCGTACACCCAGCTCCACTACCGCGGCGCGGGTGTCCGCGTGGACTACGACGCCATTCGCTCCGCGGTGCGAGCCATCAAGACACAGTTCGCGGGCAAGCGCATCGGCTATCCACGAATCGGAGCCGGACTAGGTGGTGGTGACTGGGACGTCATCTCAAAGATCATCAGCGAAGAACTCCGAGGCGAAGACCACACGCTCGTAGAGTTCGCGAAACCGTGAAGCGGCCGGAGCGTCGGGCTGAGGCGGCCTACTCTTCAACGCGAAAGCGTCCGACCGCGATGGTCTTGCCGGTGGCAACGTCCTCGATCAGCACCTCGTAGGTACCCGCCGTGGGCAGCTTCCAAGTCTTGTAGAAGACGTTGAGGTCGCCGCTGATGTCACTTTCGCTACGGGTGAGTTGCTGTCGCTCGCCACCGTTGATCATGTACATGGTGTTGCGGATCTTGTCGGCGGGAAATTGGTCTTCCGAGGTCGTGAGCTTGTAGCCAATGTGCCCGGTCGAGAGCTTCTCCGGGAAGCGATCGATTTCGGGATCCGTTTCCGACTTCGGCACTCCGAAACGCAGCGTGTAGCGCGGGTCGTTCTGCTCTGCCGGTGCCGCCATCGCACTCGGTGCCGGCGACGAATCGCCGCCTTGCTTGCAGGCGACAAGCGCGGCGACCAAGACGACCAGAGACCCGATAACTGTTGTTCGCATGATTCCCTCCCGACCACTGGGCCCCTGTTGAAAGCATGATCGTCGTTTGGCGTCACGCGGCATTTCCTTTTTGGTGCAGCCGAGTTTCATGCCAAGTCAATCACACTGTCCGCCAGGACTGACCATGGGCTAGAGTGGCGTGATCGCCGATAGAATTCTCAAAAGTGCGCTCCTAATTGCGAGCGTTGCCCTTTCGACAGGCTGCGCTAGCAGCGGGCTCGGCATGGTGCCTCGCTACCCCTACGTGGAGGACCGCGGGCTAACCCTCGAGCGCGAAGTGCTCACACTGCGGGTGGAACGAAGCGGGAGCGTCCGCGTGCACGCCCTATTTCGCTTCGTCTCCGAATCTGCACCGCGCAACCGCATTGCAACATTCCCCATCGGCGGCCCACGAAAGACCACCCGTGGTTTCCGTGCGACACTGCCAGGGCGAGGCCCCTGCCCGCTCGCCGTGGCTCCCGGCGACGCTGGCCAACTACCCATGGGAAGCGCCGTTGCCCACTGGGACATCTGGCTGGACGGAAAAGCCCTCGAGCGTCACGGCGGTTGGCTCTCCGTGCGCTACACTCAGCCCGGAACTGGCGACTTCGGTTACGTTCTCAAGAGTGGCGCCTATTGGCGTGGGCCCATCCGGAGCCTCATCGTCGTTTTGGAGGACCCCCATGCGCGAGTCGCGGCGCTTTCGGTCGAGGGCAGGCGCATGCTCGTTCGCGGGCGCAAGCGCACGGCAGTCAGACTACGAGACGTGGAACCCTTGGAAGGTATTAGGCTAGAGTTTCTATGACCAAACGCTTCCTAGCATCCCTAGCCCTGGTCGCTGCCTGTGCACCAAGCACAGCCTTGGCGGACGCCGGCCCCAAGATCGAGAACTCGCTGTGGCTTCCAATTGGCATCAACACGGGCTACGCGATCAATCCGGCGCATGTGTCGAACGGATTTCTAATCGGTGCGGAAGCCAGTCTCGTCTACCTGGACCGGAGCGCCAAATGGGCTGGCGTGTACACGGACCTGCTTCGTGACTTCGGCTCGGACACGACACGCTGGAGCGCCGGCGCCGAGTTCGGCGTGACCATTTTCGGACTGGACCTCGGCTACGTGCGCAGCTACGGCGACACGGATTGGAGCGGAGTACGCGGGCGATTCCTGCTCTCAATGGCGGCCATCCACCTCTACGGCGGCCACGGATGGATCCTCAGCGGCGATGAAACCGAAGTCTATGGTGAGGTCGGGTTGCTCCTGAAATTCCCGATCAACATTTGGTCCGCCGAGCCAAGGCGCCGCCACGAGCCTGCGGTGGACCCACAAGAGTATGAGCGCGCGCAAGAAGACGAAGAGCAGCTAGGCGGCGCGCCCCTCGTGACCGAGCCCGGCCCAGAACCCCCGCCACCAACGAGTCATCCACCGGCCGATGACGCGCCCCTGGTGCCGAAGCCGACGCCAGCACCGAATTGACTGGCCTACCTTGGCCTCGCACGAGAGTAGTGGCCCGACTGGGCCTACTGAACCGACCCCTACAACCCCCGAGACTCGAACCATTCGATGGCATGCATCGACTGCGCTCGGGGTAGCTTGACGGCCTCGACAACTGGGCGGGACAGCTTCGAGGGCACGTCTACGGCGTACCACTCGAATTGTTTCAGGCAGCGGTGCGCGTTGATGCGCTTGACGTCCTTTTCCGTGATGCCGACGGACTTCGAGACGAAAAGCTCCTCGAGCTTCGGCGCGTCCAACAGTCCGCCTAGTGTTTCGAGGCCGCGCATCTGACCGATTTCCAACCGCAACAGCTTCTTGAGCCCACGCAGAGACGGCGCGGACTCGACTTTGGCAAGACCGTAGAGGTCGAGGAGCTGAAGCGTCTTGAAGCTGGTCACCAGGCTGAGATCCTTCATGCCCCGCACTTGGTTGACACGGAAGTAGCGGAGCTTCTTGCAACCCTCTGCAACGGCCAGATCTTCACCGGTGCCTCCACGCAGGTCCAGCCACCAGAGCTTGTCGAGCTTCGAGAGGAAGCCCTCGGGGGCTTGCACGTTCCACAGCGTCAATCGCTCGGCGCTGCGAAGCCACTCCAAGTCGCCATCCACGATCTTGGCGTGGTCGATCCAGAACTCGCCGGATCCGCGATCTTGCGCAACGTCCCGCGCCTTTTGCCGCTTGGCCATGCGCCCCATGCTAGCCGAGCCGGCTAAAAACGCAGCGCTCGAAGCACAAAAGCAAACTGCCCGACTCCTACGGAGGAGCCGGGCAGCGGCGGGTGGAGCTCGCGGTTACTTTTCGATGGCGGGCTGCACCTTTTCGCCAAGCATGACCTTCTTCGGGCCTTCTTGGATCATGTCAGCCATCAGAGCGCGCTGCTCCGGTGTGAACACGGACAGAATCGTGTCAGTGCGCTGACCGGCGTCGGCGAAGTGCTGTCGGAGCACCTTGACCTTCTTGGCGTGATAGGCGTTGAGGGCGGTGCGGAAGTCTTCGCCCTCGAAGGCGTCGACGAGCTGGTTCAACTCGGCACGAGTCGGACGCAGTCGCTCCTTCTCGCCCATCATCTCTTTCTTGATCGCCTTGAGCTTGTCGACCTGAAAAGTCGAAAGCATCAGCTGCGCCGTGAACTTCTTGATTCCGTCCTTGCGGCGCTTGTCAGCTTCTGGGCGCGGGCCGAACTTCTTGTCGATCTCGGCGCGCAGCACCGTGGCGACCGCTGCTCGCTGACTTTCGTCGAGGGTGCCGTGGATTTCTTCAGCGGCGTCGACCTTCTGCTGCATGCGCTCTTCCATGGCGCTGAGCGCTTCGCTGACGCTCTGCTCGAAATCCTTCGAGTTGGTGTCACCCGAACGCACAACCGCGATAGCCGACTTCTTGAGTCGCTTACCGAGCTCACGCTTGCTCTCGTGGTCGAGCCTCAGCTCCGCCTCGATGGTCGTCAGGCTGCTCGCCTGGGCGGGAGTCAGGTCAGCCTTGGCCCGGGCCGCGTCGATGATGATGTTGACGGGGCTGCGGTAGTGGCGATGGGCTCTCGCGGACTGGTCAGCGGAGAGGTCTTTGGCAGCGACCTCCTGCTCTTTCGGTTTCTCGTCCACATTGGCGGCGCAGGCGACCGCCCCGGAGAGGGCAAGGGCGCCGGCGGCGGCAAATGCGACGCGACGATGCAGGCTTGTTCGTTCCTTTGCTTGGCTCTTCATGTATTTCAGTCTAAGGCGGTTTCACCAGAGCGCACGCCCCCCAAACACTTCTTAACACTGCGCCATAACTAGCCGAAACACTGCGCCTTCACTCCTTGTACCAACAAGTCTAGAGCTGCCGCTCCGACCCGCAACCCCGCGCCCCTCCCCATGACCCACGCCCAGAGTATCCGCCTCGTGGCCGCCTTCGACCTGGTGGAGTCGCTCAAGTCGCGCAGAGCCATCGTGCTGTTCGCCCTCTACTTCGCGGGTGCGCTGGGAGCTTCGGGGATCTTCATTCGCGTGCTCACCGCGATTCAAGAGCGCCTCGAAGAGCAAGTCGGTCAATCGGTCGACGTGAAGCAGCTGATGGAGAGCCCGGGCATGGGGCGCTTGGTCGGAGCTTTGGCGGGGGACGAACAAGTCGCGGAGGCCATCGTCGCCATTCCACCCATGGCACTCTTCTACGGCTGGTTGGCGATGAACTTCGTGCCCCTGCTGGTGCTGTTCACTTCCGCTGACGCGATCAGTGGAGATCTCAGCAGCGGCGCGGTTCGCTACTCGTTGTTCCGCACGGATCGCATCAGCTGGGCGCTGGGCAAACTGATTGGCCAAACCTGCCTGATGGCGGTGGGCGTGCTCGTAGGCGCCATTGGTTGCTGGTTGATGGGGCTCGTCTTCCTCGACGACATGCGCGTGGGCCAAACCGCGCTTTGGCTATTGCGCATCTCGGGCCGCACCATCGTCTACAGCTTTTCCTATCTGGGCATGGCGATGTGTGCGTCTCAGTTGACGCGCACGCGCTTCCGTGCAGGTGGCCTGGCCTTGGCGCTGATGTTCATGGCGTCTCTGGGCGGCAGCGTGATCCAATTCGAACCCATCGTGGACATCTCGCCGCCCGTCTTCGGCGCCTTGGCCAAGCTATTCCCAAGCGGGCACCACCTTTATCTGTGGCACCCAGGCGTACTGGAGAGCACGACGGCAATGGTCGGCCTGATCTCGATCGGCCTGACCTTCTTCTTTCTGGGCTTCTGGCGCTTTTCGACGAGGGACGCATGAGCGCCGCAGCCCTAAAAATCGACGGCCTGTTCAAGAACTACGGGCGAACCGTGGCGCTCGACGGGCTGGACCTAGAGGTGCCCGAGGGCGTCATCTGCGGTTTCATCGGTCCCAACGGCGCTGGCAAGACCACGACCTTCGGAATCGTAGGCGGGATGATTCGCGCCAACGCCGGAGACGTGAGCATCTTGGGTCGCGGCCCCCTCGCGCCGCAAAAGCACCCAGGTCTTCTGACTGTACTGCCGCAGGACTGCGAGCTCAGCCCCCACGTCTCGCTGCGCCAGCTGCTGACCCACTACGCAAGGTTGCAGGGTCTGTCCAAGGCTGACGCGATCAAAGACGTGGATGCGCGCCTGGACGAAGTCGCCCTCAAGGATCGCGCAGACGCTCGAATCAAGACGCTGTCCCACGGCATGCGGCGACGCGTCGCCATTGCACAAGCGCTGTTGGGCTCACCCAAGCTCGTGTTGCTCGACGAGCCCACTAGCGGTCTCGACCCGGAACTAGTCGTGCGCATGCGCGACGTATTCGCTTCGCATCGCGGCAAGCGCACCCTCATGGTCAGCTCCCACAATCTGCTCGAGCTCGAAGCGCTCTGCGATCACGTGGTCTTCATCGAGCGCGGCCGCTGCATCCAGAGCGGCTCCATGGCCGACGTCACGGAGCAGGGGCTCGTCATGCGCTTCAGCGTCGAAAAGGCCGTGGACGTGGCGCAACTCGAAGCGAACCACCCGGAACTCGAAATGACCTGGGAGGGCAAGACGTTGGTTGCTCGCGGCTCCGGCAGCTGGTCCGCCTCGAGCTTGAACGCCACCATCGTGCCCTACCTCTTTCACATGGACGCCGGCCTACTCGAAATTCGCCGCGGCAAGTCCCTGGAAGACGCCTACATGGCCGGCAAGGCCGAGGCCGCCGCCGAATTCGAGGCCGAAGAAGCCGGCGAATACGACGACGAAGACGAAGACTGAGCCAAGCACGCCAACGAATCGAGCGCGAGGTTCGAGATCCGCGGGCAGACATCTAGTTGGCTGGTGTGTGTTTGGGTTGGGGTCGAGCACCAGGCCCAGCCGGGCCACTACTCCCACTCTGGGCCCCACTACGCCGCCGGCCCAAGCAAGGGGAGCATGCTAGAGAACGAGCGGTGAGCTACAACCTGGTGGTTTGGAAGTGGAGCGCTGACTACGACACCACCGCGAAGCGACGCAAAGCGGGCGTGAAGTACGGTGACATCACTGCAGCCTTCGCAGACGAGGGATCTCACCCGGCAATGGCCGAGTTCGATTTCACCGAATTCGAGGCTGCCATCGCTGCGGCTCTGGGCCCGGAAGTCGTCGACGGGCCCTACCTCCTCGAACGCTACTCGTGCGCACGCGTGTTCAACCTGCCCTTCAGTCAGGTACCGGTGCTGGTGAGCAAGATCGGTTCCATCGCGAGGAACCACGGCTTGACGAGCGCAGAGGGTTAGCGCTCGATAGCAGGACCTCGATGCTTGCGCTCAGTCGAGCCAGTCTGTGTGCACGAAGGGGCCTTCGGGATCGTCGCGGCGCTGATAGGTGTGGGCGCCAAAGGCGTCGCGTTGCGCTTGGGTGAGGTTCTGGGGCAGTACAGCAGTGCGGTAGCTGTCCCAATAGGTCAGCCCTGAAGCCAGGCCGCCCACGGGGATGCCATGCTGCTGCGCGAGGCCGACCACGTTGCGCCAGGTGACCTGCCGACTCTGCAGGCCATCCCGCAGGGTCGCGTCGAGCATCAAGTTCGGCAGATTGGGATCCTGTTTGAAGGCCGTCATGATGGTGTCGAGGAAACGCGCGCGAATGATGCAGCCGCCCTTCCAGATCCGGGCCATCTCGGCCAGGTTCACGCCCCAGTCGTACTCGCGCCCAACTCGGGCAATCAGATCCATACCTTGGGCATAGGCGGCGATCTTCGCAGCGTAGAGAGCGTCGTGCACTTGCTGCACCAGGCCGTCGACGTCGCCGTCGTATCGAGTCGGGGCGGGACCCTCGAGCGTCTTGGACGCGGCCACCCGCTCCGACTTACGGCTGGACTGAACTCGTGCGTCGATGGCCGCCGCGATGCTCGGAATGGGCACCCCGTGCTCCAGAGCCACTTGTGCGGTCCAACGACCGGTTCCCTTCTGGCCCGCCTTGTCGAGCACCTGGTCGACGAGAGGGGCGCCGTCTGCACCGTTGACGGCGAAGATCTGGGCGGTGATCTCGATCAGGAACGACTCCAGGGGGCCTTCGTTCCATTTGCCGAACACCTCCGCCAGCGCGCCCGGGCTGAGTCCGCCGACGCGAGACAAGATGTCGTAGGCCTCCGCGATGAACTGCATGTCGGCGTATTCGATGCCGTTGTGCACCATCTTCACGAAGTGCCCCGCACCGTCCGGACCACAGTGCGCCACGCAAGGCCCCGAGTCCGTCTTGGCAGCGATGCCCTGGAAGATCGGTTCCAACTCCGCGTATGCCTTCGGATCGCCCCCCGGCATCAAGGACGGGCCGTGACGCGCGCCGTCTTCCCCGCCAGAGACGCCGGATCCGAAGAACTTCAGCCCTGCATCCGCGTACAGCTTCTCACGCCGGCGTGTGTCTTCGAAAAACGAGTTTCCGCCGTCGATCACGATGTCGCCGGGTTCGAGAAGTGGTTGCAGCTGGCCGAGCACGCTATCCACGGGCTTGCCGGCTTTGATCATCATCATGATCTTGCGGGGCCGCTCCACTGCAGCGACGAGCTCTTCGAGACTCTTGGTGGCCAACAGCTTGCCGCCACTTTCGGTAACCGCGGTTTCCGTCAGCGCAGGGTCGCGGTTGTAGGCCGCCACGCTAGTGCCGTGATCGAGCAGGTTGAACGCCAGGTTGCGACCCATGACCGCCATTCCGATCATTCCGAACTGTTTCTTGTCGTTCATTTCATCTCTCTATCTCAGGGAAGTGCCGCAGCCGCATCGCTGTCGACGATCCAGAGCAGGCGACGGCTATGCGGGATAACGTGGGCAGCGGGGAGTTCCGGCGCTCCGGCGCTCATCTGCCGGTGCACTTCTGCAAGGCGCGTGGCTTTCGCCCCACCGGATACGAGCAGAATGACCTGAGCGGCTTCGTTGATGGCGCGGAGGGACAGCGAGAGCCGCGCTGTAGGCGGAATCGGGCTTTCAGTCACGATGACTCGCTGAGTCGACGCAGGATTGAGCTCGGCTCCGGGGAAAACCGACGCCGTGTGTCCATCCCCGCCCATGCCGAGTAGCAGCACATCGAGAGGCTGCTCGCCGAAAGCGACTTCGTAGGCTTCCCGAGCTTCGGGTGGCGGGCGTTCGCCTTCGATGCGGAAGACTCGATTCTGGACAACAGCCACGGGCTCGAACAATACGTCGCGGACCATACGGAAGTTACTCTGCTCGTCCTCGGGGCCCACGGCGCGCTCGTCACTGAAAAAGAAGCAGACTTTGCCCCAATCCACATCTTCGCGCGCCGCGAGCGCTTCGTAGATCGGGCGTGGAGTGCCACCGCCGGCGAGCCCGAGTCGACACTCGCCACGTGTCCGAATCGCTCGCGTGAGCTCTGCGGCGATGCGCTCGGCAGCCCCTGCGACAAAGTCATCAGCGGGCAGCACCAGCAACTGCGGAAGCAGAACGTCAGTCATGCCGCAGCTGCCACAAGTCGCTCTCGGGAATGGCCAGGGCGTCCGCTTCGGGCGGTCCCCAAGTCCCCGCAACGTAGTCGTGCACCGGCGGGGGCTCTTGAAGCAGGCCTTCGTACACGCGCCATGATTCCTCGACCTCGTCGCCGTGAACGAAAAGCGTCTGGTCGCCGTTGAGCACGTCGAGCAGCAGGGTTTGGTAGGCCTCGGGCATGGCGCCGTGGAAGTGATCGCCGTAGGCGAATTTCAAGGGAACCCGCTCGAGGCAGAGTGGATCACCGGGCACCTTGATGTCGAAGTGGAACGCAAAGCCTTCGTTGGGTTGCAAGGTAATCGTCAATACATCCGCAGTGTCCTGAGAACACCCGAGTCGCTCGAAGAAGCGAACCGGCGCACCTCGAAACCGGACCGCTATCTGCGAGGTCTTGACGGGCATGCGTTTGCCGGTTCGGATGAAGAACGGCACGCCTTGCCAGCGCCAGGAGTCCACGCCCATCTTCAGAGCAATGAAGGTCTCGGTTTGCGAGTCTGCGGGCACGCCCTCCTCCTCGAGGTAGCCCGGGACCTCCCGCCCTTCGATCATGCCCGCGGTATAGCGACCCCGAACCACGTTTTGGGGTTGGATCGGCTGAATCGACTTGAGCACTTTGAGCTTTTCGTAGCGAATGGCGCTTGCCGAGAAGGACGTCGGCACCTCCATGGCCACGAGGGAGATGAGCTGCGTGATGTGGTTCTGCACCATGTCGCGTAGCGCTCCCGAGTGGTCGTAGTAGCCAGCCCGAGAGCCCACACCCAGGCTTTCACCGACGATAATCTGGACCTGTTCCACCCGTTCGCGGTTCCAGGACGACTCGATGAACGCGTTAGCGAGGCGAAACACCAACAGGTTCTGAACCGTCTCTTTCCCGAGGTAGTGGTCGATGCGATAGATCTGCTCTTCGGTGAAATACTCGTGGATCGTTTGGTTGAGTTCTCGAGCAGTCTTCAGATCCGTGCCGAAGGGCTTTTCAATCACGATGCGGGTCCAGCCCGCATCGTTGGTCAGATTGAGCCCTACCGCGCCGAGCCCTGCGATGGTGGCGGCGAAGACTCGCGGGGGCAGAGACAGGTAGAAGCAGTAGTTCTCCGGTATGTGGTGCTCTCGCCGGAGCTCCGCCAGCTTGTCTGCCAGGTTGCGAAAGTCGGAGGCGTCCCCAGCGGGTGAAGAGAGGAAGTGCAAACGAGCGAGAAACGGCGCAACTGCGTCGCCGCTGATGTTCGCAGCCTTCAGCGCCTCCGCCGCCAGCTTGCGAAAGGCATCGTCGTCCAGCTCAGCTCTCGACACGCCGAGAATGCGGACCCGAGGGTCGATCTGTCCGGCCGCGTGGTTTCGGTATAGTGCCGGCAGCAGCTTGCGCCGCGACAGATCCCCAGTCGCGCCGTAGATGGTGAAGATTGACCCTTCGCTCGTCGAGTTGCCCATCGGGCGGCGAGGCTACAGCAACGCACGCAGAAACGAAACGCAGGTCCTCGGCGGTACCGCACTGAACAAGAAGCTGACCCGCGGCTAGCCTCGGGAGACAATTTCGCTTAGGTGTGGCGAGAGACACCCCGCCCAGCGAAAAGAGACAACCGTGCCGAAATTCCATGAACTGCCAAGGGAGGAGATCGAGCGGATCTTCAATGCGGCACCGTTCATTGCGAGCTTGGGCATGCGCTTGGCAAGTGTGAGCTCTGGCGAGTGCGAAACGACTCTCGAGTTGGAGCCCCGGCACTTGCAGCAGGACGGCTTCGTGCACGCGGGTCTGCAGGCAACCATGGCGGACCACACCGCCGGCGGCGCGGCTGCCACTATGATTGGCCCAGGGCAAATCGTGCTGACGGCGGAGTTCAAGATCAACTTGCTGCGGGCCGCCAAGGGACAGCGCCTGAAGTGCAAGTCCAAGGTGCTCAAGCCGGGTTCACGTTTCAGCGTCGTCGAGTCCGAGATCGAGTGCGAAAATGACGGCGAGTGGAAGCTGGTTTCCAAGACGACGGCGACCATTGCCGTGGTGGAAAAGCGGACAGAATCCTGAAGCGATCGTGAACTGGGATTCATGGCGCAGCGCGAACCGCTGTTGCAATAGCGCAACGCTTGTCGCTGACAGCTCCGGTTGAAAAGCCATGGGTGAGGCGTTTGCGGGCTGGCACGCCGCTCGCAACGTGAGCGCTCGATGCGCTCTCTTCTCTGTGCTCTCGCAGTCGGGTCGTGTCTGGTCGGCTGTTCTGCACCGGCAGAGATCCTCGACGTTTCCTACGACGATCGCTTCGGCAACCAAACCAAGATGGACATCTACCTTCCTGCCGGCGAACCGGCAGGAAGCCCCGCCATCGTGATGATTCACGGAGGGGCATGGCGCTTCGGAAGCAAGAATGCGTACCGAGGAGCGGCCATCCGCATGGCTCGCTCTGGCTGGGTCGCCGTATCCATCAACTATCGCCTTGGCTCCGCCGGCGTGTATCCGCGCGCGGTTCAGGATTGCGTGTGCGCAATCGCCTTCTTGCGCGCCAACGCCGATGAATACGGCATCGACCCTAATCGAATCGCTGTCACCGGCTACTCCGCCGGCGGTCACCTGGCATCATTGGTTGGCCTGGCCGCGGACGCGCCCGAGCATGTGCCAGACTGCGATGCGGGCGGCACGACACTTCCGAACGCCGTGATCAGCTCCGCCGGCGCGCAGGACTTGCACGGCAAGAGCCACGCCTGGGTACGGGACTTTCTGGGTGGCAGCGAGAGCCAAGTACCCGAGCGCTACGACACGGCTTCTCCGATCCACCACGTGGCGCCGAACAAGCCACCTCTGCTCATGATAACCGGCGGCGCGGACTGGCTGGCCGACTTCGACGACTTGGACCGCATGCGGGACAGCATGGCCAAGAACGGAAACGACGCCCAACTGCTGCTCATCAACGGCGGCGGTCACTTGCTCAATCCCGACGAGAATGTCGGCGCCATCGATCTGGAGGTTGCCGATATGACCCCCGAAGCATGGGCGGCAACGAGCGACTTTCTCGACCGCACCTTGGGATGGCCGTGATGCGCGGGCTTTCGCTGTTGCCGTTCCTTGCGGTTTCCGCGCTTGCAACACCGGCGGCGGCGGCAGCCGCCTCTGAGGAAAAGCCTCTCGAACCGGGCCCTCGAAACGCGCTGAGCGTTCATCCCTTTTCCGTGACGTCCCACGGCCTCGCCATCCAATACGAGCGCTATCTGGTGCCGCGACACTGGAGTCTCGCTCTCGGACTGGGAGCGCGCTCCTCGAGCCGGGGTGACTACCGGTCCTGGGTGACTTCCGTGGGCATCGAGCCCCGATACTGGCTCTGGGGCACGAATCGCTCAGAGTCCCTGGGCCGCGACGCCATGATTGGCCCCTACACGTCGCTGCGGTTTGACATGAGCTGGATGTCCATGACGGACACTCGTCGGGATCGCTGGGTCGGCGGCAATATCGGTCTGTCCGTGGTGGGCGGCCTTGGCTGGCGGTTTGCCATCGGCCGGGTTGAGCTCACGCCCAGCTTCGGCCTCGGTTCCCGTACGGACTTCGACCCCAAGGGCCGTCTGGCACCTTGGACCCGCGCGGTGATTCGCTTCGATTGGACCGTCGGCTGGATGTTCTAGCCAACGCTGCGACATTCACGATTTCTGGCATAGGCGAACGCCTGCCACTCGTGCTTGACTCCGCCCATGTCCAAGGATCGCCATCGGGGGCAGCTCTTCGACAACAAGAACAAGCGCAAACCCAGCCAACCTGACATGGAGGGCGAGGGCCGCATCGCAGGCAAGCCGTACACCATCTCGGCGTGGAAGCGGGACAAGCTGCTGGTGCTTTCCCTGGCGCCGCCAAGGGAACGGGGCAGCAACGCCTATCCGCCCGAAGCCTTCAAGGGAGCTCTGAACCCAGCAAAGGGTAGGATCGCGGAAAACACACCCGTGTGGACCGGCGACATCAGCGGAGACGAGGGGATCTATGCCGTTCGTGCCTATCAGCGTCAGGGCAAGAGCGGTCCATTCCTCTCTCTCGAGCTGGACGTCGAACCGACCGACTAGTGTCCTTCGAATACACCATCAAGTTCGAGCGAGATTCGGACACTAGGCTCGACTCACTTCTACGCAGCATCGCCGGATTTGATGGCATCGAATCGCAGTTCGGTGCGTACAGCTATCGCTCAAAGGCCAACCCGGGCAAGATGCCCGACGCGGACGTGCGAATTGAAGAGAGCGGTGTGTACGTCTGCGTGTACGGCGGGGCCGGCCCGCAGGTACTCAGGGACCTCATGGCGCTACTACTCTCTGAATTCGACGAAGTCACAGCGGCCAAGTTGGATTGGGAATGAAGTCAGCACTCGCCCGCCTTTCCCACAATCAGTGATGAGGCCAACGCGGGGTGGTATCGTGTAGCCGATGCAATCGGGCGACCAATTCGCCGAGCTGACACTGTTGAAGTTGCTCGGCAAAGGTTCTTACGGCGAGGTCTGGCTAGGCCAGTCTGCGGACAATACGCAATTCGCCATAAAAGCCCTCGTCCCAGAGCTGGTGAAACAGCCCAAAGCCCGCGCGCGCTTCGCAAGGGAGTCGAGCCTGCTGCAGCGAATGGACAGCCCTCACGTCTGCAGATTGCACGCATTCGGCGAAGAGAGCGGTCGACCCTATTTGGTTTTCGACTACTTCCCGGGTGAGACCCTTGCGCATCGACTCAAACGCTTGGGGCACTTGAGCTTTGCCGAATCCCTGCCCCTGCTGGCTGACGTTCTTTGCGGTCTCGAGGACGCCCATGCGTTGGGGATTGTCCACCGCGACTTGAAGCCGTCGAACATCGTCCTGACGCCAGGTCCCGCGCGGGAAGAGGCGAAGATTCTGGATTTCGGTGCGTCCAAGTTGACCAGCCCTGACGAAGACGGGGGCGACTCGCTGACGAGTCAGAACATGGTTGTTGGTTCCCTGGCGTTCATGCCGCCGGAGCAGATGGCGGACTCACGTTCGGCAACGGAGCGCGCCGACCTCTATGCCTTCGGCGCAACTGCCTTCTTCGCTCTCACAGGCCGGCGAACCTATGAAACAACCAACGCGATGCAGCTCGTGCAACTCAAGCTGCAGGTGGACCCACCCACCCTGAGCGAGGTAACCGGCCGTACCTGGCCGCAGCCCGTAGAAGACCTGATTGCCCGGCTGCTCTCGCGACAGCCAACCCAGCGACCTTTGGCCGTTGAGGCCCGCGCGGCCTGGTCGGAACTCAGCGCACTCGTGGCGGCAGCACCGGAGCTTCCACCCGTAGACTCTGCTTTTCCGGCCGAAGACTCCACGTCGGAAGCAGAATTGACGGTTCCGCTGGCTCCGCGGCGTCGCATCAAGTCATAGCCCGCGCCCTGCAATGCTGAGGCCCCGCAAGCCCTCGATTGTGCACTAAGCTCCACGCGATGGTGGATCGCACTGTGGCCATCCCGAAGCGGGCCCTCGTGGTGGGCGGCACCCTGCGAAAGGCAGACGGGGAAGGCGACGCTGTGGAGATCCGTGAGGCTCCCGTACTCGTCGGACGAGACGAACGCGCATCCATGGTGCTGAGCGACAAGGAGGTCAGCTCGCTGCATGCAGAATTGACGGCGACTGAGCAGGGCGTGCGAGTGCGGGATCTCGGGAGCCGCAACGGCACCTGGGTCGACGACACGCGACTCGTCGAGGGATTCCTGACACAACCCTGCAGCCTGTGGTTGGGCGGCGTGGAGCTGCACTTCGAGCCGCGCAAGCCGTCGCGGCTGGAGCTACCAGCCGATGAGAGCTTCGGTGACCTGCATGGCTCGTCACCGGCAATGCGAAAGCTCTTCGGACAGCTGCGTCGCATCGCCAAGACCGACGTAAGCGTCTTGGTCCTAGGCGAGACAGGCACTGGCAAGGAGTTGGTGGCTCAGGCCTTGCACAAGGCCAGCCCACGAGCGAAGGCTCCCTTTGTCGTCGTGGATTGCGGCGCCATTCCGCCAACCCTCGCGGAATCCACACTGTTCGGTCACGAGCGGGGAGCGTTCACGGGCGCCGTTCAGAGCCGCACGTCGCCCTTCGTCGAAGCCAACGGCGGCACCCTGTTCCTGGACGAGTTGGGAGAACTGCCCATCGACGTACAACCCAAGCTGCTGCGGGTGCTCGCGGAGCGGCGTGTGAAGACCGTTGGCGGCAATCAATACCGCGACATCGACGTTCGGGTCCTGGCCGCTACTCGACGAGACTTGCGCCGCAGCGTCAACGACGGCTCCTTCCGTAGCGATCTCTTTTTCCGAATCGCTCAGCTGACCGTGGAGATCTGCCCGCTACGAGAGCGCCTTGGGGACATCCCAGGTCTGGTGAAGCACATGTTCCGGGAGGCGGAGCAGGCCCGTGCTTTTCGGCGGGTTCCCGCACTGGGTTTGGAGAAACTGATGCGCCATGACTGGCCCGGCAACGTCCGAGAGTTGCGCAGCGCCGTCACAGTGGCCCTTGCCATGGCTGAAGACAGCGGCCCTATCGATCCCTCCATGTATGTCGGTCATTTGGGGAGCTCCGTGCGAGCAAGTGTTCGCCCCAATGCGGAGCAGCCTCGCTTCCGAGACGCCAAGAGCGAAATCCTGGCGCGCTTCGAGAAGGACTACTTCGCCGAGCTGTCTACCCTCACGGACGGAAATGTGTCCGAAATGGCGCGACTCTCTGGCTTGGAACGCGCGCACGTTCGACGCTACTTGCGACGCTACGGCCTGGCCAAACGCTGAGCGCGGGGCGCCCCTTTCAGCAAACCGCTGAGTTACGCCGTCAACCCAGTCAGGGGACCCGCCGACGAGTACTGCGGAGCGCCGAAGGGCAAGCCGCCTTGGCCGAAGCAATCCAACAAGGACAACAGCAGGCGGTTATGGTTGTCCTTTTCAGTCCCGGAGTACTTCAGGTAGCGGCCAGTCTTGAAGTAGCCCTGGCAGCCCCCAACGAGGGTGAAGCCGACGTCATGGCGGTCGTGCACCCAAGGATTCCCAATCTCCGAGACCCATAGGATCGTGGTGCTATCGAAGAGAGTTCCGTTTCCCTCTGGCGTGTTCTTGAGCTGATCAACGAGATAGGCGAGCTGCTCGGAGTACCAAGCGCCTACCTCAGCCAGACGCTGCTTCGCATCCGTCGTGGTCTTGTGGCTCAGCTCGTGGTGCTCCTCGGTGTGGCCCAGCCAGCTATAAGTCAAGCCGCTACCCGGCGCGAACCACTGCAGCGCTGCTGTCCGCGTGAGATCGCACTTCAGCGCCTGAACCAAGAGGTCCATTTGCGCTTTTCCGAGTTTCGGGAAGTTGGACCCCTTGTTGATGGAGTACGGGTTGCCAATTCCCGGTGCTTTGCATTCGGAATCGATGGGCTTTTCCAGTGACTTGGCGAGCTTCTGAAGTTCAGCCAAGTGGCCATCGAGCCTGACCTTGTCTTCCTTTCCGAGCTTGCAGCGTAGGCCAGAGAGCTCTCCGTTGACGACGCCCAAGACGCGCGCCCGCTCCACGGATCGCTTCTTCAGCATCTCAGGCCCCAGCGCGAGCTCTCCGAAGAGCTGCTCGAAAACGCCCCAGGGATCCGGATTTGGAGAGATGGGTTCGTCCGCTCCGGCATAGAACATGCGCGAACTGATCACGGGAATGCTCGGCAGGACGCCGAAGTAGTAGGAGCCGAAACGCGTAGCCTTGCCATAGGTACGGCCAATGGCGTGTTCTACGGACTCACCTTGGGAGAAGCCCGCGGTCAGCTGACCGCCTCCAAACATATTGCCTGGCCCAGCCCAGGAGCCGGTGAGCACTGACGCGTTGCCGCCTTCGTGAGCCGTGGCGTTCTGCTTCGGGTCGAAGGAGGAACTCATTGGCACCCCCTCGATGAACAGGCAGTCCTGCTTGTGAGGCGCGAGGGGTTGGAGGATCTTGGAGAGGGTGAAGTTGGAAGGGGCACCGTTCACCTGGCACTTCCAGTGCTCCATGGGGTGACCATTGGGCGAGTAGAAGACAATCAATCGTTTGGGTGGCGTAGAACCGCCAGCGGCGCGTGCCACTCGGGGCTGAAAGTACTCGAGCCATGGGAGTGCGAGGGTGCTCGCCCCCAACGCACCGAGAAGCTGACGACGACTGATGGCTTTCATTGGCTGCACTCCTGACTCGAGGCTTGAGGCTGGGGACGGCGAAAACGCATGGCATCCGAGACCGCGACTGCGACGATGAGCTCGGTGAGGGACAGCCCATTGTTTTCGAAGCGTTCCAGAGTTCGTTCAATGCCGCAGGCGTCCTCATCTTCTCGCTCCCGCCCGATGGCGTAGCGAACCCACTGAGTGGTGAAGCAGTTGGCAGCCAATTCGCTGCTGGCTAGCTGCTTCGACAAGTCCAAGGCGTCCGTGAGGGGGCCATCCAACTCTTCGGTTTCGACGAGTTCGCCACTGGGGTCGATGGGCAGCCCGTTTTCCTTGTCGCGATAGCGCCCGATGGCGTCGTAGTTCTCAAAGGTCATCCCGGTGCCATCGATGAGCCGGTGACACCCGGCGCAGCTCGGGTCGAGCCTATGTTGCTCGAATCGTTCGCGAGTCGTCAGGTTGGGGTCGAGCTCGGGGGTCTTTATCTCGACGTTGTCCGGCGCGCTCGGCAACGTGAGGCACATGACTTTCGTGCGCGTGAAGATTCCGCGCAGGATGGGGTGGCTCTGATTGTACTTGGCCAAGGCCGTCATCAGCGCGGGCTGAGTCAAGATGCCGGCACGCTGACTCGGGTCCAAGTCAACTCTCTCGAGTTCCGTTGACGACGACTTCAAGTTGAACAGTGGCGCGCTGTGCTTGTTCACGTAGGCGGTAGGCCGGGTGAACAGGGCGCCCAGCGTCCCGCTGCTACCCTCTTGAACCAGCCCCGCCGTCCACTCGAGGGTACCGTCCACCAGAGCCTGGCCCACCTCCGACGTGAAACCTGGGTAGAGCTTCTCGTCACGCTCGGCGGCGAGGACGAGATCGAGGTCGAGCCACTGGCGATGAAACTCGTCCAGCCCCGCCCGGGCCTTTGGGCTCTTCAGCATGCGTCGAGCCTGCGCCTCGATCTGCTCCAAGGTGTGCAAGCGACCTGCCGCAGCCTCGGCATTCAGCTCCGGATCCGGTGCGTCTTTCCACAAAAAGTAGCTCAGGCGGGAAGCCATCTCGAAATCCCCAACCCGCAGGAGACCCGGGACCTCATCGGACGGCGTCGCGTCCTGCTCCACCCGGTACAGAAACGACGGCGCCTGCAGCGCGGCTTCGATCACCAGCCGAATGCCATCGGCAAAGCGATCCTCAGTCTTGACCTCCTGCTGCAGCTGCGCCCACTCGTACAGTCCGCGAAAGCGCTTCGTCTCTGCGGCATCCACTGGACGTCGAAACGCGCGGGGCAGGAAGTCGGCGAGGAATAGATCCGCGCACTCGTCCGTGCCGTAGTTTGACAGGTCGCAGGGCAAGACATCGATGAGGCGCGTGGACACTTCCGCAGCTACGGCTTCCGCCGCGTCCACGAATTGAGCGGCGTGAACTGACGTCACGCCCAAAGAAACATTGGTATCAAAGCCGCCCTGCTTTTCATCTGGCAGCCACTTCGAAGCTGGTGATAGCGGGGTCCCCAGCAGCGTTCGCACGGTGTTGTTGTATTCAACTCGAGTCAGACGTCGCATGGGGGAAGATGCCACGTCTCGGCCATGAGAAACGCAGGCGGGAACTTTGGAGGTCCCGCCACCGCTTCCCGCTTGGCCACCGCCGCCACTAGGCTCCTGAGCCTCGATGTCGCCCAGGCAACCCGCAGCGCCGAACCATGAGCAGGGCAACAGTGCAAGAAGGAGAAGCCGTCGCATTCCCTGCCCTTCTTCAAGGTACGTGCCAAGCGTCGGCACTGCGCGTTTGGGCTAGAGAGCCACTCAGAATGTCCATGGGACGCCTCCGGGGGGTGGATCAACGATCCACCACCCCCGGAACCGAAATCCTCAAAAACCCCGCAATGGCGCCGGGCTTCGCCTGGCCCGCGGCTTGCTCTAGCTGGGATTGGACGAACCCAACACGGAGGACACCAACCATGGCTCAACGACTTACTCTTGTTTGCACGGCATGCTTGACCCTGGCGCTAGGCGCCTGTGGCAGCGAGGACGACTCTTCCGGCGGCGGCAGCGGCGGTAGCGCTGGCAGCGCCGGGGCAGCGGGCAGCGGCGCCAGCGCAGGCAGCGGCGGCAGCTCGGGTAGCGGCGGCAGTGCGGGCAGCGGAGGGACAGCCGGCAGCGCGGGCAGCGCAGGCTCTGCGGGAAGCGCAGGCAGCGCGGGCAGCGGCGGTAGCGCTGGCGGCGCGCCGTACACACAGTTCCTGGTTCAGAATGGGACGAATCAGATCATCGTCGACAGCGTCGATGAAAACGACAAGCCGCTCCTTTTCGACACGGCCTTCGCCTACGCCGACGCGACATCTGCGGGAAAGGAACTCATCTACGGCAGCGTGGGCAGCAAACTGTACCGCCTCGACGTGAAGACGCCGTTGCGTTTCAAGGAGGTCGGCTCTTGGACAGACGGTTCGGCCCCACTGAAGCCCGAGCTGATCTCAACGGCCTCCCTCGGCGGGAAGACCGAGACCGTCGTGGGGCTCTTTGGTGGCACCAACATGCGGCTGGTGGACGACTGGGACAAGAAGAAGTTCAGCGCCGCCGCTCCGCTCGTCGACGACAAGAAGATGCCCTTCGAGGTCGTGGCGCTGGCCACGGTCAACTTGACGGGCACCGCTCTACCCCTCGCGCTGCGCAAGAACTCGGACAAGATCTGGCTCTACGACTTGCCAAAGACGCAGTTCGTCGAGGTCTTCGCAGTCACTCCCTGCAACGGAACGCCTCTGAAGGCGCCGGAGTACATGTTCGAACTATCTGACGGGACCCATCGCCCCGCGGCGGTGATCGAGAAGAGCAAGCTCTACGTGTGGGACACCGCGAAGAACTGCTTCAAGGACCCAGTTCCGCTTCAATACAAGGGCAACGACTACGCCCCAGAGATGGCCTTTGGCATCGATTGGGACGGAGACAAGAAGGACGACTACGCCCTGGGACGCACCGTCACTCCCTGAGCCACCCCGAGGGCTTCGCGCCAGCGCACACCGAGCAGCGCTGGCGCGAGGCCCGCCTCCCCAGGTCGACCTCCCGTGTCGGACGAACCCCATGGCCTAGGTCGAGAGTAGCGGCCACCCGCGCGACAGCGATGCGACTCAACCCCAAACCCATTCCAAGTCACTCCCATCCCCGGCGTCGCGGGCTGCATCGCCGACTTTCAACCCCAACCGCCTAGCTGGAACGCTAGCGATGAAACTCGCCTCCTTATTACTCCTACTCCTAGTTGCCGCGTTGTCCGGCTGCGCTTCCGAAGATCTGACCAAGGGATGCGACGCTGAGCAATGGCGCTGCGGCTCCAAGTGCATCCCCCTGACCACTCGCTGCGAAGGCGAATGCAGCGCAGAGCTGGAGCTGTGTGAAACCACCGGCGACTGCCGCAAGACGGCGGAGTGCCCGCGCTGCGGGGCTGGCGAGGCACTCTGCGACGGCGAGTGCCGAAGTACAGACTCGAACTTCTTTCTGAACAACGATGCTCACTGCGGGGCTTGCGACAATCGCTGTCGCAATTCCGAACAGTGCGTCACCGGCAAGTGTGAATGTGCAGCAGGCCTGACGCGATGCGGCGACGAGTGCGTCAATCTGAACGCTTCGAAGGACCACTGCGGAGCCTGTGACAACCCTTGCGTAAACTCGGCTTGCGCAGGCGGAACCTGCATGCTGTGCGGGCCCGATGAAGTCGCTTGCGATGTTGGCGGCTGCCTACCCAAGTCTGCTCTGGGCTCCCCCAAGAACTGCGGCTACTGCGGGCATGACTGCGAAGGGGGCGCCTGCGAAGCCGGCATGTGCCAGGGTAAGGTCGTTGCCGAGCTGAAAAAGGGCTCTGGAGGCACCATGGGCATCGCCGTGGGCTCCGAGGGCGTGTACCTGCGACACGTCAACGGCATCGAATTCCTACCCAAGAATTCGAGCACCACGCGAGAGGTGCATCCAACAGAGGGAGACGCGCAGCTGTCAACCGGACGCGTGTCACCGATCGTCGCTTCCCAGGGCCATGTGGCTTTCCTGTCCAACGTCGGGATCCACTGGATGCGGGAGTCGCCGCTGCTTACGGAAAAGCTACACACACAGAGATGCGACAATGAAAGTAGTCCGAGCACCTGCGCGGTCTCCTTGGCAGCAGCAGGGAACATCTTCTACTGGTCGGAGGGCTCGCGAGTCCACAGCGTCATTCCCCTCGTCAACCACCAGGCCTCCTTTGACGCGGCGCCGGGGCAGAACATCCGACCCGTCGCAGCGCTCGGCCAGGAGTACTTCTTCGCAGCACGCAACCTGCAATCCGAGTTGGTCAGCCTCTGCAGCTCGAACGCATCCTGCAAGCTCTTGGGCACCGACATCGATCCGGAACGGGTGGTGATTCACAAGGACGCCTCGAACACGGATTTCGTCTATCTTGCATCGTGGAAGTCGACTCCATGTCCAGCGGGAGGCCCGCATGGCGTATTCCGCACCTCCACGGACTGGAAAGGGAAGCTCGAGCACATCGTCAAGACGGATTGCCAAGGCGCCATCTTCCTGGAGGTAGACAACGGCAAGGTTCCCAAGGCGGACCTTTCCGGCACTCGGGATGGTGCGTATGCCTACTTTGCCGGTGTTCAGCCCCGGGGCAAGGACGACAAAACTCCCCAAGGTCCCATTCAGAGGATCCTGGTCTCCGAAACGGGCGCAACGCCGGAGGTCGTAGTGCAGCCAAAGGGCTTCGAGGCGACTCCTTTCGCCTTCAGCCACGACGGCAGGTACCTCTACTACGTCGACCAGGCGAAGCTCTATCGAGCAGTTCGCTGAAAACGTCGCTGTCAATGGAGAAAAGGCTGTGGCGCCACGCCGTGGTTTGCTCCCCGCCCTCCTCATGCCCCGACGATGCGCTATCATGAAGAATCCTTATGCGTCCGCTTGGAACCATCGCTCTGCTTTCCCTACTGATCCTTGGCTGTGCCTCGGACGACCTGACCGCCGGATGCAAGTCGGAACAGTGGAAGTGCGGCTCCGCCTGTATTCCCGTGACCGAACGCTGTCAGCAGGACTGTGCGCCAGGGCGTAGTCTGTGTCAGAAGACGGGGGACTGCCGGACGTTGACCGAGTGCGCAACCTGCGAGCCCGGACAGGCGGATTGTGCGGGAGCGTGTCGCGCACCAGACGATCCCTTCTTCGAAGGCAACAACGCCCATTGCGGCTCCTGCGGCAACGCCTGCGAGGGCGGAACGAGCTGCTCCGGAACGGAATGCATCTGCACGGGAGACGCGACGCTCTGCGATGGCGCCTGCGTCAACGTCAAAACCAGCGAAGCGCACTGTGGAAGCTGCGGTGCTAACTGCAGCGTGGGCTGGACGTGCCAAAACGGCAATTGTGAGCAATGCCCAGCGGGGCAGCAAGGCTGCAACGGCAAATGCGTGGACCCTTCGCCCTGGGCCACGGACCCGAAAAACTGCGGCGCCTGTGGGCACGACTGCGATGGTGGCAAATGCGCCGCAGGCAAGTGCCAGCCCGTGGAGTTGGGCTCTTTCACCCTCGTCACCAACGACTACCCCATTGGCATGGCAGTGGGCGCGCACGGCGCCTACGTTCGAACTAGCGCAAGCCTGCAGCTCGTCGGCGGCTCGGCTCCGGCAGTCGTCAGCTTGAGCCCTCCCGTCGCGTCGCCGGCAGTGGCGCTCACCAGTGGTTACGTCGGATTCCTGCAGGCGAGCAGCGTCCCCGGGCAGTTCGCACCTGGACTGGTGTGGACCGCGGACGACGGAACGCTCTCACAACCGTTTTATCAAGATTCGCCTGGCTGCGTGGAGAGCGGCAGTGATGGCATCGCGGTGTGTGCGCAGGGAGTGTCTTCCCATGCTGCTCAATTCTTCTGGCTGGGCCACACCGACAGCAACTCGAGCTTCATTCGGGTCGCTCTTGCCCAGGCCAACAGCAACGGGTCCGAACTTGGGAAACTGAACAACCCGGCCGTCATCGCCGGGTTCGGTGCGAACAAGGCAATTGTCCGAGCCGACTACCTCGGGCAACCCGCCCTATGCCGCGCCTCGATCGCAGGAACGGACTGCTACGTCTTGGATCCAGGGCGAGATCCCACAACCATCGCCCTGGACGCCTCGGACGTATTCTGGGCGGCGTTCTACGCAAAACAAGGAGGCAGCTGTCCAACACCGGGCGGTGTGTATCGAGTGAGTCAGTCGCTGACCGGGAGCGACAAGGTGGAAACTGTTGCTCAACTCGATTGCGAGTTTGCGCCCTTCGTCGCCGTGGATAGCGACCCGGCTGGCTTCGTCTACTACGGTGGCGGACAGAGTTCGAAAGAGATCCGGCGACGCAAACGAGATCTGAGCCGCCCCGAAGAGACCGTCGCGCAATTCGCCAATCCGGGAACGATTCACCCCATCGTCGTCCACGGCTCGAACCCAACCCGTGTTTATTACGTCGATGGCGACAAGGTGTTTTACGTAGTGCCCTAAGGGGGCAGGGGCGCGTCTGCTATACTCGCCGCCTCCGATGGAGCGAGTCGGGCGATATCTGGTCTTGGAAGAGATCGCCAGCGGCGGTATGGCCACCGTGTATCTGGGCGTCGCGCAAGGCGCCGCGGGCTTCTCTCGACAAGTTGCCATCAAGCGCCTGCATCCACACCACGTGGGAGATCAAGGCTTCGTATCGATGCTCATCGACGAAGCGCACATTGCCGCCGCCATCCGGCACCCCAACGTGGCGGAGACTCACGACGTCGTTGCGGAAGAGGGCGAGCTGTGCCTGGTGATGGAGTACATCGAGGGTGAACCGCTGAACAAGCTGATGCGCAGCGCGCGAGGTGGTGAAGGCATACCGCTGCCCGTGGTGTCAGCCATCTTGGTTGGCGTGCTGTCGGGGCTGCATGCCGCGCATGAGGCCACCGACCGCGAGGGGAAACCGCTAGGTGTGGTGCATCGAGACGTCTCACCCCAGAACGTCATGGTGGGGCGGGATGGCGTTGCGCGAGTCGTGGATTTCGGGGTGGCGAAGGCAGCCCAGCGGATCCAACAGACCTCCGTCGGCAAGATCAAGGGCAAGGTCTCCTACATGGCGCCGGAACAATTGAGCGGCGGCGAGATCGATCGACGCACCGACGTCTTCGCTGCAGGTGTCGTGCTTTGGGAACTCTTGACCCTCAAGCGGCTGTTTCGCGGACAGAATCCCGGCGAAGTGATCGCGAAGATCATGACCTCGTCCATCGCAGCGCCCAGTGAGCATCGCTCCGACATCCCCGCGGAACTTGACGCTTGCGTGAAGAAAGCTCTCGAGGCCAATCCCGACAAACGCTTTCAGACTGCACGAGAGATGGCCACGGCACTGGCTAGCATCGCAGCGCCTGTGCCCTCGGACGACTTGGGTGACTGGGTGCAGTCCCACGCCGGCGAAGCTCTGGAACAGCGACGCCAGCGCGTGCGCGCCGCGATGGCCCGCGCTGACGTAGCGGCTCAAACCGAGAAGACCCTCATCGCACAGAGCGTCGCCGCCGGAGCGACGATTCGGCTGCCACCCCGCCGTGAGGTGCCCATTAGCGAGCAGTCCTCGGATGAGATGAGTGAGGCCCCTCAACTCAAAACGGATCTCACTGGCTCCGTCGCAAGCGGCGCCATCGAGGCAAATAGACGGAAAACGACTCTCCGTGTCGTCGCAGGAGCTGTCGCCGTCGCGGTCGTCACCGCGGTCGCCGTTCTGGCGCTCGGTGGCGGCCCGACGTTGTCCCGAGAAGAGCGAGTACAGCGAGGCCAGGCCAGCGCCGGTCAGGTTCGAGCCCCCCAGGAAGAACCTAGCGCGCCTGCGAAACCCGCCGACCCCCCACCCGACGAGGACGCTCCCGAGGACACGGCACCCAAGGCCAGGCCGAGCCCACGCCCAGCCCCCAAAGCCCCGGCGGCTGCCACGACCACGAAGCCAAAGCAGCCAGTAGCAAAGTCTTGCGATCCGCCCTATACCGTCAAGGACGGAATCAGGGTGATCAAGCGTCACTGTCTATAGCGCGTATGCCATCGCTTCTTCGTTATCCGCGCCTGTGGGTCGGCGCGACACTGCTACTCATTTCCCCGCCTGCCCAAGGCGACTCGGGCAAGCAGGAAGCGTGCATCAGCACCTACGAAGGCGCCCAGCGTGCACGCAAGGATGCCAAGTTGCTGGAAGCGCGTCGCCTGCTCGAACAGTGTGTCAGCGGTGCGTGCAAGGCACCTTTCGCGGGAGATTGCGCACGATGGCTTTCGGAGGTTTCCGAGGCCGTTCCCTCCCTGGTAGTCAGCGCAGTTGACGAGCAAGGCAACGACATCGTCGACGCAGAGCTCGCCATCGACGGTACGAAAGTGGCTGACTCCCTCGACGGCAAAGCCATCGAACTCGATCCCGGGCGCCACTCGGTGCAGATCAGCCTGGGTGCGCGCTCGCACAAACAGACTGTCGTGGTACGTCAGGGCGAGAAGAGCCGCGCGCTGGTCTTCAATCTCGCCGAGCCCCAGAGCAAAAGCCCACAGCCAGACCAACCGACAAGACCCGTCGCCACCACCCGTCCCACGCCCTGGCCTGTCTACGCCTTGGGCGGTGCGGGCATCGTATCCGCGGGTATCGGTGGCTTTCTGGTGTTTCAAGCAGCTGGCGACAACAGCGATCTCAACAAGACCTGCAAACCAAACTGCACCCAGGACCAAGTGGACGACGTCAACCGCAAGTTCGCACTGGGATATGGCGGCATCGCATTGGGCGCGGTGCTGCTCGGTGCGTCAGCGGTGGTTTACCTCACACGCCCTGAAGTGGCTGCGGAGGCAGCACGCCGCCAGAAGTGGCAGGCGAACGTAGCCCTAGTTCCAGGAGGCGCCTTCGGGCACTTCGGCGCCGCCTTCTGACTTCGCCGGCGTCACCGCGCCGCAGGAAGCACCGACTCAGCAGCGCAGAGCCCGGCGACGGCGCGCCAGTAACAGCAACCCGCCAAGCGCCATCCACCAGCCGGATGCGGGACTCAGTGGCTCTCCGGGCGTCCGACAACCGCAGCCGCCGTCGTCCCCGGAGCTATCACTCCCGCCCCCCTGGCTGCCTCCGGCTGCCGCACTTCCGCCGCCGCTGCCACTAGAAGCCGCACTTCCTCCCACGCCACTGGAAGCCGCGCTTCCTCCCGCGCCACTGGAGGCCGCACTTCCTCCGGCGCCACTGGAAGCCGCACTTCCGCCTGCGCCACCCGACGCTGCGGTTCCGCCACCCCCCGCGCTGCCAGCGCTACCCCCGCTCGCTCCGGCCCCAGCCGAACCCGCTTGTCCACCTGCACCGCCCGTTCCGTTCTCCGGCACGTCCGTCACGGCGACGTTGATGTTTTGGGTATCACACGCGTTCAGGGGATCGCAGACCTGAACAGTGACTTCGTAGACGTTGTCCTTACCTGTATCCGTGGGGGCTTCGAAGTCCGGCGGCGTCTTGAAGACCAACGCGCCCGTCGCCGGGTTGATGTCGAAGTGCGCCGCGTCCACGCCACCGGAGATGGAAAAGGTCAAGGTCTGGCCCGTGTTTGGATCCGTGGCCGTAACCGTCGTGACCGGCGTGGTGTTTTCCGGGATGCTGATGAAGGCATCGTCTTCGCCGCCATCACTGGTGATCTCGGGCGGCAGGTTGCTGGAGCCCGTCTGGTTCGGCAGGTTGAAGCCCAGGGTGCAGCCACCCGCAGAGAGCACGGAGGTCGTCGGAGTCGTGGCGTCGGGGTTGTCCACAACGAGAAACGACGTCTTGGAGTTGCCGGTGTAATAGATCTTGCCGTCAACGCCGAGTTTGGCGCCGCCCCACCCCGTCTCGCTTTTGACGGTCACGATATGTGTTGTCGGAGAGCCGCACGCGTTTGGGCGTGCCATTCCAGCCTTCGCTGCCGTCGGTGTAGTACAGCTTGGAGGAATCTGGCGACCAGGTCACGGAGTAGCCCACTGCGCCAGTGACGTGAGTGGCGACGTTGCTTACGACACCTGTACTCGGATTGAAGTCGCGCGGTTGCGATCAAGCCCTGCACGCCACCGCTGTACCCGGACAGACCCAGGGCCAGGCGCGTGACCTTCGGGCGAGTGAACGATACTCCCGCGAGCCGCGCTTCCAACCAATCCAGTGCTGGAGGTCACCGGCGTCGCCGACACACCCGTCGCCGTAACTTGGTAGGCACGAATGGTTGCCCGAGTGTCGAAGGTGAGAACCCAGAAGTCCGAACCGTTAGCGTGGGGAAAGAACCCGAGGGCCTCGCCGCTATTCCAGGTGCCTACGGTCGTGGATGGAGTGATGGTGCCCGGTCCACCACCAGCAAGATCGACCAGATGGTAGGCAATCGTCCCATTCGAGGTGATCACTGCGTTGTTCGTGAAGACGTAGAACTCGTCAGGTGTGCCGCCGGGTTTAGGCACCATCAGCGCCGGCTCGGTGGGTGGTCGCGTTGGCCGCTAGCGTCCCTGAGATGAGTGCGTTCGTGCTGCCGTTGTAGAGCTTCAATCCGTCCGTGTAGAGCTTGAGGGCACCCGCCGGAGTGGTCCAGACGGCACCGCCTTCGAAGCCGGTGCGCGCGCCGACCACGCCCTTACAGGTCACCGTGGGAGGGGCAGTCGCGAAATCGAGAAGCAACTGGTTGCTCGCGTTGCCGGCGTACCAAACTCGTTCGTGGATCTGCGCATTCGCTGAAGCGCCCAAGCTGAGCAGTGCCGCTAGTCCAAAAGCCCCGAAGAGTGTGTGGCGCATCCCCGCATTGTATCAGACGGCCCCATTCCGCCCGCACAGCGCCATCGGGAGAGCCAACCCCAGCTCAGGGTTGAAATCCGCCGAAGCCGCCAGCGCCTGCGGGAAAGCCGCCCCCAGCGCCGGCGGCACCTCCGCCGGTACCGCCCACGCCACCACAGTCCTGGGACACACCAACCCCACTCGCCAGGATCACAGATGTTGTCGCCGCAATAGGACGGAGGGGGAGGCGGTGGTGGTGGTCCGCAGTCGATGGGACAGCTGAAGGGGTCCTCGTAGGGTCCGCAGAAGTGGTCGCCACAGTAGCCGCCGTAGCCGCAGTCAATCGGGCAGTTGTAGGGACTCTCACCGGGACCACACACGTAGTCACCACAGTAGCCGCCGTAGCCGCAGTCTTGAGGACAGTTGTAGGAGTTCTCTCCTGCGCCGCAGATCGTGTCACCGCAGTAGCCGCCGGCGTAGCAATCCACGGGGCAGTTCTTTTGGTTTTCGCCAGGGCCGCAGAAGCTGTCACCACAGTAGCCGCCATAGCCGCAATCTTGAGGACAGTTGTAGGGGTTCTCGGTGTTCGGATTGCAGTAGTTGTCGCCGCAGTAGCCGCCGTAGCCGCAATCAATCGGGCAGTTGTAGGGACTCTCACCCGGACCGCAGACGTAGTCGCCGCAATATCCGAAGCCACAGTCCTGCGGGCAGTTCTTCGGGTTCTCCGTAGTCGGATCGCAGTAGTTGTCGCCGCAGTAGCTCGGCTTCCAACAGTCGATGGGGCAATTGTCCGGAGTCTCCCCCGGACCACAGATCTGATCACCGCAGTAGTTCGGGAATCCGCAATCCTGCGGGCAGTTGTAAGGGTTTTCGGAGGTGGGATCGCAGTAGCTATCGCCGCAGTAGCCGGGCTTGCCGCAATCGATGGGACAGTTCTTCTGATTCTCGCCCGGCTCGCACACTAGGTTGCCGCAGTATCCAGGCTTGAAGCAGTCTTGGGGACAGTTCTTTTCGTTTTCACCCGGGCCGCACTTCCCGTCGCCACAGTAGCTCGGCGGTTCGCAGTCCGTAGGGCAGTTGTCTTCGTTCTCTCCCACACCGCATTGGCCGTCGCCGCAGAAGCCGCAATCTTCCTGACACGTCCACGGATCCTCGCCCGGTCCACAAACGGTGTCGCCGCAGTAGCCCGCTCCACAATCCGTTGGGCAGCTCTCGGCAGTTTCTGTCTCGGGATCGCAAACTTTGTCTCCGCAATAGCCGTTGGCGCAATCTTGCGGGCAAGACTCCTTGGTCTCCGCGGGATCGCAGTTGCCGTTGCCGCAGGTCCCAGCGCAATCCTTGGGGCAAGAACTTTCCTCACCCGGATCGCACTTGCCGTTTCCGCAGTCGTCGGGGCAATCAGAGGGACAGCTCGTGGGATCCTCGTCAGGATCACAGACGCCATTGCCGCACGCGGCACCGCCGTCGCCCCCGCCAAATCCAGCCCCCGGGTCGATGCGACTTCCGCAACCGCTGACCGCCACGACAGCGCCGAACCCTGCCAAGAATCCCGCGGCCCTAAGCCAATTCTTGATAGTCACCCCATGGGAGTAAGCAAGCCGTAGGCCAGCCGCAAGGCGAGCTGGGGCCGGAAAAATTCCCGAGTTCTTCAGGATCGCTCCGGTGTGCCAGGCCCAACCGCTGGCACACCCGGGCGACCACGTCGGTTCCGCCCGAGCTTTTGATGCCCGTCAAATGCGCAGTCCCCACGTCCTCACACCGCAAGGCGATGCTAATCAACGACAGCCGCAATGCCGACAACGACTGCCCGACGACAGAACCTCATGCTGAGGGCGACCACGACGATCTGTCTCGGCTCAGCCGCGCTGCTCATCCTGTGCGCAGCCTGTGCACCCAGCGCCAAGTCCCACGCCAAACATTCGGGCAAAGACACGCCTCCTGCCGCCAGGTGCGACCCCGAGGCAACTTGAGCAGGTGCTAGTCGCTCTGGGGGCGCTAGGTCTGGCAAGGCGCTTCAGGACTGCCCCTCGGACAGCCCGTGACCTGGGATTGGTTGGGGTCGCGATCCTGCCGCAGCGGGGGCCGCTACTCTCGAGCCATGCCACACTGCGGCGCCGGCTCCGGACAGCCCCTCAGAACAACGGGTTCGCCGCCGACGGTGTCCAAGCAATGCAACCGGCGCCAATTGCGGGTAGAGTTTCCAAGTTGCCTTTGCACTTCTTGAACCGACGCTGCTGGGCACTCCTGAGCGGAGTGGGCCTGCTTGCTTGCCAATCCGTGCTGGGGATCGAGGACCCCAAGCTGGACGAGGGTGACGCCTCGGCTGGCGGTGCATCGGCGGGCTCAGCCGGCAGCGGAGCCACGGCTGGAGGTGGCGCTTCTGGCGCGAGCGGTACAGGGGGAAGCAGCGCAAGCGGCGGCAGCGCGGGCGGAGCAGCCACGGGCGGTTCCGCCGGAGCGACAGGAGGCACCGCGGGCGCAACGGGTGGGACAGCCGGTGCCGCGGCGACAGGCGGCACGGGTGGCGCGACGGGAGGCGCTGGCGGCGCGACGGGCGGCACCGGTGGTGCGACGGGTGGCACGGGTGGCGCGACGGGTGGCACCGGTGGCACAACTTGCACGCCAGCGCCCATCGCACCTGGCGGCAGCTGCCCGAGCGTGTGTACTGGTGGCTGCGCGAGCAATATCTGCAGCATCCTGTGTGCGGGAAAGGAGTCCTGTAAGAACAGCGCACTAGTCACATGCCCGGCTGGATTCGCGTGCAACATCGTTTGCTCTGGCGAGGACAGTTGCAAGGATGCCACTGTCAGCTGCCCCGCAACCTACGGCTGCAAGCTGGCGTGCAGCGGAACGGGCTCCTGCGGGGGCACCACGATGCTGTGCGGCTCAGGCCCGTGCGCGCTCGGTTGCGCCAGCGGAAACAGCGCTTGTACGGGCGCGCAGCTGACTTGTGGGAGCGAGAGCTGTTCGGTCGCTTGCGGTGACAACAATGTGACCATCGACTGCACCAAGGCGCCCTGCAATGGCTGCCCGACCTGCTAGGGCGCCGACTCGCCGGCTTGGCGCAACGTGAGCTCGACGCGCATGACGTAGGTTGACGCTCCTACCCGGAGCCAAGAAACAACGAGTCCTATCCGGGAGCACGTGGACTTGGCCGTAGCACTCGCGCGCTTTGCCAGTTACACTCTATGGTAACTTGGCTCACTCTGCGCTCCTTCGTCGTCTGGGCACTGCCACCGCTGCCATCGTTGCACTGTCCTGCCAATCGGTTCTGGGCATCGAAGAGCCGATCCTGGACGAATCTGACGGTTCTGCGGGAGGGGGAGCGGCAGGTACGGCAGCCGGAGGGGGCGCGGGTGCTGGGGGCACATCGGCGTCGGCCGGGATGGCCGGCAATGGCGGAAGTGGGAACACCGCGGGGTTCGCGTCGGGTGGTGCACCGGCGACGGGTGGCAGCGTCGCGACGGGTGGGACGCTAGCCACCGGGGGCAGCGGCGCAACCGGAGGCGCGCCGGCAACGGGCGGCACTGGAGGCGCGGCGACCGGAGGGAGTGGCGGTTCAACCAACGAGTGCCCATCAACCCATCCGGCCAATGGGAGCGGCTGCTCCGCTTGGGGTCTGAACTGCGAGTACGGCAGCGCCCAGTGCACCTGTTTCAGCAACCACTGGAAGTGCAACGTTTGCCCAGCCTCCCAGCCCAGTTTCGCGAGCCATTGCTCTTCGCCCAAGAGCCTGTGTCGCTACGGCGCACGAACATGCGCGTGCAATTCCTACTACGGCGGTTGGAACTGCCTGAGCTGCCCGGACTCGAAGCCTTCGAGTGGCAGCGACTGCAATGCAGCTGGTGACGTGGTGTGCATCTACGGCGCTTCACAGTGCACGTGCAATCAAAACGGGACGAAGGCCCGTTGGCAGTGCCCCTAGCGGGGGCTGTGACTAGCGAGGTGGGCCGCCTCTGAAAGGGGCAAGATGCCGGTGGGCTTGTAGTTGCAGCCCCAAGAGCCGCCGCTGAAAGCGAGTCCTTGGTACAGAGCGCTCCTACCCGAGGCGAAGAAACAACGAGTCCGCTCCAGGAGCACTTGGACTTGGCCGTAGCACTCGTACGCATCACCGGTTACACTCTTGGTAGGTTGCCTCACTCCACGCCCGTTCCTCGCTTAGTCGCTACCGCTGCAGCCATCGTGGCACTGGCCTGCCAGTCGGTTCTTGGCATCGAAGAGCCCACCCTAGATGAGTCCGACGCTTCGGTGGGCGGAGCCGCGGGCGCAGCGGCTGGAAGTGCCGGAGGCTTTGCGGGCTCTGGCTCGGGAGGCACTTCTGCGACTGGGGGTGTGAGCGGAAGCTCCGGAAGTGGGAACACCGCAGGCGCTGCATCCGGAGGAACCCCAGCAACCGGCGGCACCGCCGGCAGCGGGGGCACGTCCGCAACGGGCGGCACACCAGCTTCGGGGGGTACACCCGCAACGGGCGGGACTCCAGCTACCGGAGGCGGTGTCGCCACGGGCGGGACACCCGGGACCGGAGGCAGTGTCGCGACGGGTGGGACACCCGGGACCGGAGGCACCTGCGGCAGCACCACCAAGCCACCGGGTGGCGTATGCCCGAGCGTGTGCACCGGCGGTTGCACGGACGGCAACCTATGCACCATCCTGTGCGGCAAAGGCACCTGTCAGACCAACGCCGCAGTGACGTGCCCGCCTGGTTTTGCCTGCGCCGTCATTTGCGCGGCTGAAGACAGCTGCACCGGCTTGACCATCACATGCCCGGCAGCGAACCACACCTGCAAGGTAGCGTGCGAGGGCGAGGAGTCCTGCTTGAACGCGACGATACAATGCGGCGCGGGCCCCTGCGGTCTCGGTTGCAAGAGCGGGAACAAGTCTTGTCTGGGCACACACCTGACCTGCGGCAGCAACGCTTGCGCAACCTCGTGCGCCGGCTACTCGATCACGCCGGACTGCACCGCCGGCCCTTGCAACGGCTGCCCCAGCTGCTGAAGCCCGCTGGCTAGCCGCCCGACACTCCCAGATGCCGGGCAACGCTGGCTTCGAGGTGACTCGACAAAAGGCGCAGGATGCTCTCGGATTCGCTGGGCGATAGCTCCATGTGCCGTTCGAGTTCTTCGAGGGTGCGCTGCCGCAAGCGATGGCCCACTTCCACCAATTTGCGCCCTACCGTGGAGGGATGCACCTCGAGCAGCACTGCGATGCGATTGCCCTGCAGCCCATCCACATAGCGGTAGCGCAACAGGTTTCTGTCCTTCGGCGTCATGGACGCGAGGGCACTCTGAAACGCTTCGCGGAAGGCCGGGCGATACGCTTCCTTGAGATAGCGCAGCTCCGGGTCTCGCTCGTCCTCGTGCACCGCAACTTCGAGAGCGCGCTCATCGTGGGTCGCCGCTGCGCGCTCGGACTTCTGCATCTTGAGGGCGAGGCGCGCCGCGACCACCTCCGCCCACTTGGCCAAGTCACCGCGACCTGTGTAGCGCTCGATTTTGGGCGGACGCCCGCCACGACCGAGGAACAGAGTCTCTTGCAGAGTCTGCATCAACTCGTCGGATTCGCCGCTCAAGTAGCGCCCTGCAATCCGCTCCAGGCGAGGCCGAATCCGACTCTCGAACTCGACGAGGGCGTGGGAATCACCTCGCTGACATGCGCAAGCCAAGAGCAGCTCGGCGAAGCGCAACTTGCTGCGCTGCTGGACATCCACCGCGATGAGTCTAGCCGCAACGAACCTTGCGAACTCGTCCGGTCCCACGCTCAGGGCGGGCCATGCAGCGCGCGCTTCTTGCCAACGGGCTACATAGTCCGCTTCTAGGTCCGCATCGAGACCGAGCACATCGCAGTGCGCGACTAGTGCCTGGAAGAACGAATCCACGCGTCAAAACCTCACGCGGTAGTGCCCACGCACACCCGTCTGCCCGACGGTGAGGCTCACCGCCGCTGGTCGCCTGGCCACTTCCCTGGAAGGGCTGAGCAAGATCCAGAGTCCGGCGCCAATCCCCACTAGACCCACGACGCCACTCACTGCTGCAACTGTTGCCTGGCTACGCGCCGTCTCGTTCTTGTCTACGCCGTCTTGGCTCGAACACGGACTGGCGGGGCAGAGTTGATCCGCTTCGTCAGCGTTTCCGCGAGCAGCCAGCCCGAAGTAGGTCGCAGACGCCAGACCTGCGGCGCCCAAACCCAAGGCAACGTAACCCAACGCGAGGGGCACGCCCGACGAGCGTTCAGGCGGGGCGAAGGGCCTCACAGGAGGTTGTTCTTTCACAGTCTTCGTGGCCGGCGCAGGAGTCTTCAGCGGCTCGAGGCGCTCCACATGAACGGTCGCCCTCCCCTTTTCGTCGACCATGGTCATGCCGCGTCGGAATTGTCGAAACCCCGGCGCGGTCACACGAACTTCGTGACGCCCGCCATCCACGGGCAAAGGAACGCCAAGGGTGCTCTCGCTCAACTCGGTTCCGTTGTGGAACGCGGCCACGTCAGGGATCTCGGCAACCGCTGGGCTCAGGGTCACCGTAATGCGCGACAATCGCGACTCCAGCTCCTTGGAGCGAGCCTCGGCGATCCTAGCGCGGTCGGCACGGTCATCCTGTCGCGCCCACGCGAGGGCTTCCCGAAACGCAGCCCAAGCACTCGCGAACTTGCGTATCTCTTGCTGGCACAGAGCGAGCGCCAGCACCGTACCACCGGCGGGATCGAGGCGGTGACTATCCGCGAGCTTCGGGCAAGCCGCTGCGTGGTCACCTGCGCGGATCAGCGCCTTTGCTTCTTGGAACAATGCTTCGGCGGCAACTTGGTTCCGGCCCTCTGTTGGGGCGGGTTCACTCGGGGCTTCGTCCGCCTGAGCGAAAGCCGAGGCCGGAAGCAAGCCCATGCATAGCCAGGCCGCAAGAAGCGTCGCTCTCATTTGCGCGTTTCCGTTTCCGGACCGAGCAGCGGATCAGCTGGCCCGGTCGATGGCTCAGCAGCTGGGGCCGGGCGTCGGGACCAGCCGCTTTGGCGGCACGGTCGATTTCGGTCGTGAGTTCCGCTCTGGGGCTGTCTCCGGTGGCGGCGCAGCCTCTTCCTCGCGAGCGGGGACCGTCGGCTGCACCTTGGCGGCGGCGTTCGCGAGGGGGGTCCTCGTGTCGACGCTGCCCGCCACCGCGCGAAGCGGTGCAACGGGCACGGGTCGCGTGCTCCACCAGACCCCGAGAACTACCGCAGCAGCCACGAGCGCAATCGCGACGGCCGGGCCACGCCTCGGGCTGCGCGCTGACGCCGCGACTGGCTCTTCGCCACTCAGGAACGCCTCTAGGCGACTCGCCAACTCGCCGGCGCTGGAAAGCCGTTTCGCTGGGTCTTTTTGTAGGCAAGCCTCGACAATCGCTGCCAAAGGTCGAGGCACGCCGGCCGGCAACGGCGTGGGGTCGTCAGCCACGATGCTGGCCAAGAGCCCGCCAACGGTCTTGGCGCGAAAGGGTGGCGCGCCAGCCAGGAGCTCATGGAGGATCACACCCACCGACCAGAGGTCCGTGCGCGCATCGACTTTCCGGGCGTCGCGGATCTGCTCCGGAGACATGTACATCGGTGAGCCCAAGATCGAGCTTTCGGTCGTCAGGCTGTGCTCTCGAGAGTCTGCGTCTGGTTTCGGTTGGGTCTTGGCGAGCCCAAAGTCCAGGATCTTCACTCGCACGAACTCCGCCTCGGCGCTTCCGCCATCGACCACGAAAAGGTTGGCGGGCTTGAGATCCCGGTGAATCACGCCACGTCGATGGGCAGCGGCCACCCCGCGAGCCGCCTGCAACGTCAGTCTTGCGGCGCGTTGGGCATCCAAGGGCCCTTCCCGCTTGGCGAAGCTCCGCAAGTTTTCGCCGTGCAATCGCTCCATGACCAGGTAGAGGCGACCGTCTTCGAGGGCGCCCATATCGAAGACGCGGGCAACATGCTCGCTGTCGAGGGACATCGCGGCCCGTGCTTCTCGCACGAAACGCGCGACGGATTCGGCACCTCGCTCTTTGCTGCGGAGCACCTTGATGGCGCGCGTCTCTCCCAGGTGGAGATGCTCCGCCTCCAGCACCAAGCCCATGGCTCCCATGCCGATCTCTGCTCCAACGCGGTACTTGCCCGCGAAGAGCGTACCGGGCGCGAAGTCCATGGCCTCGAAGGCCCCGGCCCCTGGTCGCGTGCCGGATGCTTCCCCCGACTCGGGCAAAGCACGGCGACTGCCGGACTCGGCCACGGATAGCTCCACGAGTGCGGCCGCCAAGCGTCGATAGTCCGGGTGTTCGTCAATGATTCGCTCCACCTGCGAGCGCTCGTCGTCGGCCAGGCGTCCCTGCAGGTAGGCCAGCAGTAGTTCCTCATCGACGGAACCCACGGACGCGCTCTTGCGCTGCGCTGGGCGTGCTTCGGAGCCGTTCGGTGCAGCTCTGCGGCCGTTCGGCTCTTCGAGGGGCGCCTTTTTTTCAACCGAGTCGCGCAATTTCTGGTGCCAGGCAGGTTCCTAGGAAAGGGCCGCGTTCCAGCGTGTCGCCCGAGGAGGATGGAAGTGAAATATCAACGGTACTTTCTTTGGTTTGTCGGCAGCGTAGCACTTGCCTGCTCGTCCGGAAGTGGCAACCCGGGACCTGGAACCGGCGGCAGTGGCGCCGGCCCTGGCACCGGCGGCAACGGTGCGGGCACGGGAACGGGCGCCAGCACCGGAACCGGGGCGGCGACAGGGACAGGTGGCGCGAGCGCGGCGGATTGTGAAAACCGTTGCGGTGCAGCTGCCCAAGCCTGCGGCCAGCCGAGTTCTCAATGCGCCCAACTCTGCGCGACTTTGAGCGAGGCTCAGTTGCTTTGTCTCGAGGGCGCCAACTGCGATCCAGTTACGGCGGAAGCATGTCTCAGCGGCGGAGGTACGGGTGGTGGCGGAAGCGCGGGACAACCCGGGAGCGGTGGCTCCGGAGGCGGCAATCTGAAGCTAGGAGACACCTGCGAGTGTCCCGCCGAAGGGGACTACGTGACCTGCACCGACCCCTGCGTCCCGGGTCTGACCTGCGTGGAGTTCGGCGACAAATTCTGTACGGAAAAATGCTCTCCCGGTGGCAGCTGCAGCGGCGGCCTGGATTGCACCGAGCTGTTCATCGGCACGGTGTCCGTTGGGCATTGGTGCCGCTAGTCTGATCCCTTGGGGTCCCGGGCGCAGCGGATCCCACTGTAGTGACCACCGATGTGCAGACCCGCATTGCCGCCGCGGGCTGCGCTCAGAAGGTCCGAGTCGGAGAAGGACCAATTGCCGCCACGTTGCCCCATCTGGTCTTTGGGCGTCCCGAGGTTGGCGCAGTCGTTACAGGGATTGCCAGCTGGGGTGCCGTACCAGGTGTCACTGTCCTGATCGAGTAGCCACTCTGCGACGCTGCCCGCGAGGTCCTGATGCCCCCAGCGCCCCATCCCTTTGGGGTGCGTGCCAACGTGAGTCACCGTCAGGCTGGGAGCGGGAAAAGGCCCGTCGTGATTGTAGTTGGCCAACTCTGGCGTCGGCTCGGCATTGCCCCAGGGGTAGTTTCGGTTCTCCGTCCCGCCAGCGGCGGCGAATTCCCACTCCGCTTCGGTCGGCAAACGCCCATCGTTCCAAACACAAAACGCAAATGCGACGGGCCACTTGATGCAGTTGATGGGGTAGCGATCGCTTTGTGCCGACGTGTTGTAGGTCGGGAAGTCGTCGTTCGAGTCGGTGCAGAAGACCTGCAAGGTAATGCCAGCACTATCTTTTGGCAGATACTGATCCCACTCGGCTCGCCAACCACTATCCGCGATGCGCGGGTGTTTTCCTGCGGCGGGTTTCGGATTTCCGTTGCTGCGCCACAGGTTGTACTCCTCCATGAAGATCCGAAATCGCGCTACGGTGACCTCGAAGGTGTCGAGGTAAAACGCTCCCACCGTGCTAGGGTGCTCCGGCCCCCAGGGTTTCACGCAAGGTGTGATTGGGGACCAATCGCAACCCTGCAGGTAGGTCCCACCGGGAAGCAGGCGGCTCTCACAGCAGTTCGCACCGTCGTTACCGCAAGTCATCGCGGCCGTACAGCCGGGTGCTTGGATCACCACTGCCGCAGGAGCGTCGGACTTGGCCTCAGCCAAAGCATCCGCGGACGAATCCGCGAATCCGCCATCGGTAGCAGGCGCCTGGTATTCGATCTCTTCGATGCCGAACAGGTCCCCACAACTGACGAGCAGCATCGACAGAGTCGCCAAGCAAAGCGGTCGCACTATCACCGAAGGCAAGCACAGGGTGAACATCACAACAAGTTTGGACTGGGCCTAGCGCGGGAGTAGCGGCCTAGTTCGCGCCAGGGCTCGACCCCCAAAATCCAATCTGCAACGCCGATGTGTCAGTATGGCTTCTTGCCGCTGAAGTTGCCGGGGGGATCGTAGTTACAAACCCAGAGCTCCCAGGAACCACCGCCGAAGGGCGAACCTGTAGTGCAGGTCTTCTTGGCGCAGCCCAGGCGCGCACTCGATGCCCACACGACTTGAGTGTAGTGACCACAGACTTTGCTGCAGCTGTTGCTGCCGTAGTTGTAGTCGGCGACCTCGCTCACCCAGGAATCGACCACTTGCTTCGGCGTCGAGGAATTGGTGCTGGCGTAGAGATTCTCCCCATACTTGCTCGACGAATGTCCCCAGATGCACTTGTTGGCGTAGTCCTGGGCAACCTTGGCCAGGGCACCAGACCATGCCAGGGGCGGGATTGGCGAGGCCGCAGGAGGGTTCACCGCAGCGCGGGCGGCGTTGTGGGCTGCGGTCATGCCGTTCATGTTCGCGGGCTCCGTATCACCTGGATTGCCACTACCCCCGAGACCGCCACCGCCGCCACTACCGCCACCGCCACCGCTGTCGTCGTCGGAACCGCAGGACACCAGGCTGGCGCTGAAGAAGAGGGTCGCAATGGCAAGAACTCGAGACGCCTTCATGGCGCTCAAGATAGCACGTAGATAGGTCGGCGATGCGGCGCCGCCTTCACCGGCTGACCGCGCAGAACCCGACGATCCCTGCCAATTCGGCGGTTTCGCGTGACGCGGCTAGCGTTCTGTTTCAGGCTTGGGCCCGATGGTTTCTTCACGAGTACTTGGTGCAGCGCTCGCCGCAGCGACGCTTTCGTTGGCTGGCTGTTCCGGTACTAGCGGCGGTGGTGGCGCAGTCGGAGGCAGCGCCGGCTTCGATGCTGGCACTGGCGCGACCAGCGGGACAGGCGGAAGCGGCGCGACGAGTGGAACGGGCGGCACTGGCGGCGTTGTCCTCGAGGCCGGCACCGGCGGAACTCCGCCCACTGGCCCGTCGGAGGTCTTTGGTCACGGTCCAGACGACTTGTACCGCCTCGACCCCGACACCAATGCGGTGACCACCGTGGGGCCGTTTCAAGGCTGTTCGAGCGTGTGGGACATCGCCCTGGACAAAGACTCCAACATGTTCGCGACGACCGAGAAAGGTCTGTATCGCATCGACACCAAGACCGCGAACTGCCAGCTAGTCGCCTCCGGAGGACCGTTCCCCAACAGCCTTTCCTTCGTGCCCCAGGGCACCTTGGACCCCAGCGCGGAGGCGCTAGTGGGCTATGAAAACGCCGACTACGTTCGGATTGACACGGTGAGCGGCGCGATCACCGTGGTCAAGGCAGGAGCACTGATTGGCGGCCTGATCTCCAGCGGCGATGTGGTTTCGGTGATTGGCGGGGGCACGTACCTGACGGTGAAGGGTGGGCAGTGCGACAAGCTGGACTGTATCGTCGAGATCGATCCCAAGACCGGTACGGTGCTGACCAACCTCGGTAGCGTTGCGCACAACAACGTATTTGGACTGGGCTTTTGGGCCGGCAAGGCCTACGGCTTCACGACCGCGGGCGAGCTCTTCGCGATCACCTTCCAGGGCACGAGTAACCAAACGACGCCCATCGCCATCCCGAACGCGCCCGCCGGGTTGAAGTTCTGGGGCGCCGGCAGCACGACCAGCGCGCCGCCGGTACCGCGCTGACCGTCGCATAGCTCCAATTTTCGGCGCCCATTGGCCCAGAGGGTCTGGTAGTTTGTGGGGCCGATGCGGACTGCACTTGCACTGTTGGCTTGTGCGCTGTTCATCAGCGCGGGCTGCGACGAGAAGAAGAAGCCGCTCCCGAGCGCTCCGGAAAAGACCGCCTCGGCAAAGCCCAAGGCATCCGCGGTAGTCGAGGAGCAGCCGACCCAGGTGGCCTTGCCCCCAGGCGTCACTGCCTACCCAGACGCGGATGCGCCACCACCCGCTCGGGAGCCCCGCACCGGGGTGTGCAGCTTCTTCGAGTCCAGCTACGACGGCATGAACTCGAAGAGTACGGAAAAGCTGGTCATCAAGGTAAAGGAGGACCGCATCGTGGGAGCCAAGTACTCCTATCGCGGATCCTATGCGCTTGATGGTGAGAAAGAGGACTTGAACATGCCGCTCACCGAAGACAGCTGGGTAGCCCTCGAAATGAAGATGACGAGCGGTACGAAGAAGTTCGAGTTCAAGATCAAAGAGGACGTAATGGACCTGAAGGGCACGGCTGCCTCCGACGCGCAGGGCGACTGCGCGTGGGAGGACTTAGACCGCAAGGACAAGCGCCGAATGCGCAAGAAGTGAGCTCGCTCCTGCCGCGGTGCTTGGAGCTGGCATCGGCGTCAGCTACGTCGCTCGGCGGTGGTATCCACGACGGCGTCGGAAGACTCCGGCCGTTGGTCCGAGTCTTCGTCGATCTTCGAGACTCGCTCGGCCAGGGTGCCCAGTGCCGTCGCTGTCAGCTCCAGCGTGCGAGCGCTGGTCTCGACGGACGCACGAGCCACATGCAGGCCGTAGCGCGCCCAGGCCGCGCCTACACGAGTGAGCGCGTCGGCGATTTGTTCGTAGTCGTTGCGGTCATGGGTTTCAGTTTGAGTGCTCATTGGTTTTCTCCGATGTTGGGGTCGCATCAGCGACCTTTCGTGTTGGGGCTGCTTGCGCCGCCCGGCATGCATTCTTCGCAAACGAAACGCGGACGGCCGGGTTCGGCAGTCACGACGAGACCGGCGTCGTCGCCCTTGGCGAGAGCGGTATCGCATTGCGCACACTTGCTACGCGCTGCCATCACCACCGGCTGGTAAGCAATCGCGTCTGCCAGGGGCGCGGGCTTCACCTTGGTGCGGATACGATCCCGCTCGTCGTGCACGGTCTTGGCCGCACGAGACAGGCGGTCTTCGACCTTCTCCGAAGCACGGTCCGCGATGGTGACGGCGTCTTCGAGAATGGTGCGCACCAGGTTCGAAACGGGCACCCGCAGAGCGCGCGCCGCGCTCTTGAGCTCGGCTTCGAGCACCGCGGGAATGCGGGTATGCAGCACTCGCTCCTTCTTCGGGGTGTCCTCCTTCGCCGAGTCGCCGGAATCCCGGGCGGACTCGGGTGCGGAATCAGGGGCCTTCTCGTTGTCTTCGTCGCGTGTCACGTCGTGATACATGTGTCACAGCGTGATACGTGTCAAATATTTTTGTGAATATGGCAGATTATCACCATATTTCGCCTACTCAGAGTTAGTCTTACGACTAACATTTCTCCACAGATGGCCATGTACTTGGCCCGAAGCGGCGCCCGGTCGCTACGATTTCGAACAAGGAAACAACCATGAACGCCATGCTCGATATGCCCCCGGTCCGTGAAGTGCGCAGAACCGCCCGAATCAGTTGCCAGGTGGTTCGCCTGCGGGACTTTCGCCTGGTGGCGGACCAAATCCTCGATATTTCGGAGCACGGAATGCTGGTGGGGCCGGCGGACCCGGTGCTGACCGGCGACGAGGTCATCATCTCGTTCCAGCCGCCGGGTCTGCTGGACTACATCGACGCGGAGGCTGTGGTTGCCCGTATCGTGCACGGCCGCCGACCGGGGGAAACCCGCAGGGAGCTGGGGCTAGAGCTGAGCTACGCAGATCACTTCACGCGCAAGCTCCTCAAAGCGTTCTCGAGACGGCTGCCCCCCGTGCCGCCGCGGTTCCGGCAGGGGATCTGGCGAGGCAAATCCCGACTGCCCGCATTTTCAGCCTTGGCCCCCCTGCTCATAGCCTGATCGGACCGTTCTCGAACCCCACATCAGGACCCCGGCTGTGGATAGCTTGGGGGAAAAGTGCGGTTAGATTCGTGCGTCTTTACGGGAGGTTGCCGCACCCCCGAGACCTTGCCCCAATGTTTTCCACAGCTTGGCGCGGCATCGACGCATTTGGGCTGAACGCCGTCGCGCACATGGGGAAAATAGGTAGGCGTCGGAGGCGCTCGCCTCAACACCCGGGACAGGCGGCGAAGAGGCACTGGTTGACGGCGTCGAAGGCTGGCTTGCCAGCGGGATTCGCGGTGATGCAATTCTGGACGCACACCGAATCACCAGTCGGGCAGCTTTGGGCGCAGCTCAAGATCGCAATGCAAGAAGAGTTTGCCTGGCACGCCGCAACCAGTGAGGCGCACGCCCCGGTCAGCGCACCCTGGAGACAGCTGAGGCAGCCCGAGCCCCCGGTACCTCCTGAGCCCCCAGTTGCACCAAAGCCCCCGGTTGCGCCAACACCGCCAATTGCACCACTGCCACCTGTCGCTCCGATGCCGCCAGTTGCGCCAACGCCGCCAGTTGCGCCAATGCCGCCAGTCGCGCCGACGCCGCCAGTCGCGCCAACGCCACCAGTCGCGCCAACGCCGCCTGTGGCTCCAACGCCGCCCGTAGCGCCAACTCCACCGCTCCCGGCCGTGCCGGCTTGGCCACCGAAGGCACCAAACCCGCCGTTGTTCCCAACGCCGCCTGAAGCGGCACCACCAACGGCGCCCGCGCCACCGGAACCCGAAACCTGCTCGCAGGCGCCGCTGGCATTGCAGACGAAACCCGTGGGGCAGGTGCCTCCGTCGACACAAGAGACGGCTCCTCCTCCACCCACACCGCTGCCGCTGCAGCCAAGGCCGAACAACACTGATAGCAATACGGGCGCAAAGAAGTTCCTATGCATCCCCGCCACTACGCCCCGCGCTGGGAGCGCCTCCCCTCGCAGGCAACTGAAAACCTGGGTGCGTGAATGACCCCTAGCCCCCGTCTGAAGCCCCGACGCGTCTCGGCGCGCCCTACCGAGGTGGTGGGACGCGCCGATGGGGGTGAGTTCAGCTCAGAAGCCGCACTCGGTCTTGCAGGTCGTATTGATGCAAGCGGTGATCGCGTCGAAAGCGGCTTTGCCATTCGGGTTGCTGTTGATGCAACCCTGAATGCAGGCGCTGTCGTTCGCCGGGCAGCCCTGGCCGCAGGTGAAGATGGCCTGGCAATCGGCGCTGCCCTGGCAAGCCGCTAGCTGCGATGAGCAAGCGCCGGTAAGAGCGCCCTGAATGCACTGGGTGCAAGCCGCGCCGGCGCCGCCACCCGTCGCGCCCGTTCCGCCAGCAGCTGCGGTACCACCTGCACCGCCGCTCGCGCCAACGCCACCGGTTGCAGCCCCCGCTGACCCTGCCTGACCGCCACTCGCGCCAAACGCCCCGACCCCGCCAGTTCCTGAGCCACCAGCCCCACTGCCGCCGGTGCCCGTGCCACCGCCATCGTCGTCACTACTGCAGGCCAAAACCATGAGGGATGCGGCAAAAACGAAAGGCACAGAACGCATGACGGAATCTCCTATTGGTTGGGCGCGTGAAGGTAGCAGCGACTTGGAGATCGTTCAACCGTGGGATCCGCGAACAGTCGTTTAGCGCGCCAGACCCGGCGGGATCTCTGCATTGATCAGGCGTGGGTCGAGGCGCACCACGGGCTCCAACCCCTCGCCCCCGGAGTAGTTGAACGACAAGCTCAGGGTCCCAGCTGGAAGAATGCCGGCGCGCAGCAGATTGCCAGATTGCACGCCGATCAGGTCGTCAGTCTCCTTGCGAGTGACCTTGCGCTTGGCATCCGCGCGGCGCTTGCACACCACGCCAGCACCACACTTCTCCGTGTCCTGAAGTGCAGCAATCTCACGCGTCCACATCAAGTGGAAGAGGCGCACACTTGCAGCGACTCCAGCTCCCTTGACCTTGTCGAGAAGCGTGTTGAGACGCTCGGCGTAATCCTTGCGCTCGCTGCCGGTGGTTGCTCGGGCACGCAGGGCAAACAGGTAGGTCTTGGCTAGAAGCGCAAGATCCGCCTCGGTACTCCCCGGCGGCAACTCTGGCGTGCTGCTCACCACCTGGGACAGCATCTCGGCGGCTTCCGCGCCCTTGCCCAGCCGCGAAAGGGCCCCCGCTCGATCCAAAGCGGCCCGCAAACGCAGCTCGTGCGGTACGCCGGGCTCCACCAGGTTGCGGGTCACCTGCTCCAGAACCTTGTGATCGCTTTCCTCCCCGGACATCGCGGCGGAGGCCTCGGCAACCAACAGCACCAGTCGCGCGCGCTGCAGAGCTTGGGTGTCCGCCTCAGGCATCAATGCTGCCATGTTGTTGATGGCATCCTTGGCGAGATCCGACTGCTTGCGCCCAACAGCGTACCAAATGCGAAGCACTTCACGGGCGATGCGATTGCGCGGGTCGATGTCATCGGGCAGCTTCTCAACGAGGCCCAACACATCCCGTTCCTGTGCCAAGGAAGCAGCCACTGCCAGCAATCCGGCCTGGGCCAAACGCTCTTTGGGTTGCTCGCTGATCAGCGTTTCCGCGCGCTTGATCAGTTCTCGCTGCAGCTTCGTACCGATGCGCGTCCGAGTACCTTTCTTCTTGTTGACGGATGCCTCAAAGGCCGCCGAAAGCACATCCACGAACAGCACGACACCGCGAAAACGCGACGACACTTTCGCAGCGTCTTTGCTGCCCTGGCTCAGGGTAGCCAAGCGACTGCGAAAATCTGCGGCTGCCTTTTCCGGGTCCGATGGGTCTTGGGTCAGCGTCGCGAAAGTCCAAGGGATGACGTGCGCAAGGCCCAAGTAGGTCTCGACGCCCCATTCCGTTCGACCGCCCCCGCTCTTCCAAGCCGCCTGAAGAAGCGCAATGGCCTTCTTGGGCCGCGGATCCTGGGACCAAGCCGCGGCGCACATGATCTCGTTGCCAACGCCTTCGGGCAAACCGGGGCATACAGTCGCTTCCACTTCAGCGGTGGCCAGCGCCGCGGCGAAGTCTAGGTCCTTTTCCGCCCGAACCCGGTGCGGCAGAAGCAGCTTCTTGGCGTCATCGTGGCGACCTAGGAACGAAAGCGCACGCGCCACCTCCGCCAACGCCTCGGGCGCTAGCGCGCCGCTGGCCTGCTTCGCGAGCTTGGCATTGTCGATGGTCTTGTGCACGACCAAGGCGCGGCGCTCCACCGACGAACCGGTTCCCGCCCGAGCCAAGGCCGCCTTGGCCGCCTCCACGTCCAGCTCCCAAGCCGCAGCCGTTGCCAAGTAGAGCCAGTGTTCCGGCTTGTTGTCGATGTCCGTGAGCAGCTGCCGTGCAAGGCGCCGCAAGTCGACACGCCCCAGGGTGCGGGCGGCGCGATCGATCGCGAGGATGAGGTCACGATCCACGGGTGCCGACGAGCCCAACTCTACGGCACGCGCACGTAGGAAAGAGCGCGCGGCACGACGGCTCAGCTCGGCCACTGCCGCGATCAGCTCGGGCTCGGGATTGCGGGAGGGGCGCAGCGCCAAGACCTCATCCGCTGCAGCTCTGGTCGTGCCCAGGGCCGCCAACGCAAACTTGGATGAGCCGCCAGCGACCAAGTGGAGCAACGGTCGAGCTTGGGCGCCTTCGTCGCCCGTCAGCGCCTTGCGCTGCTGGGGGTTCAGGGTTCCAACCAACTTGCTTGCGTGTTGAAACAGCTCCGGCCCCACAGCTCGCGCCACATCTGCTGCGGAGGCAGGCTCGAGGGTCAACAGGGCTCGAGCCAACCGCTCGCGCGCCGTCACGGGTGGCTTGGGCTTCTTGGCGTCAGCCGTCGTCGCCCCTGGCGCAGCCGGCGGGGGCGACGCAGGTCCGCAGCTCAATAGTGCCAAACAGAAGACCGAAGCAGTGCGACGAAGCATGCGGATTCGTACCGCTCTTTGCGGTGCGCGTCACCTGGGTCGCGTCGATGGGGGTTGCTCGACTCGAGCAGCACGCTTTCGGCACGGGATACGGCACGCGGGATCGAACGATGCGCTGCCGAGATCCGGCCCCGCAGCTGGCATCTCAGTTCGGCGACGCAGGCAACGTCCACTTTCGAAAAGAAGCCTAACCTGTGGTCCGACGTTGAGTTACGCTGTTGGATTCCGATATGCGGTATCAGTTCACCATCGCGCTGTCCTTGCTCGGCCTCCTTCACGTTGCGCCGGCGTGCTCCGGCGACGACGAGGGAGGCGGCACCGGCGGGGTGACGACGGACGCAAACTTCCTGTTGCCGGATGGCGCGAATTCCGGAGGCAGCGGCCAGGGTGGCACTGGCGGAGCGACAGCAGGTTTTGGCGGCTCGGCCATGGACGCAGGCGGCACGTCCGGCGCAGATGCCTCAGCAGACGCCTTGGTCGATGTAGCTGATGACGCGTCCGGAGGCGCAGCGGTTGACGCGTCGACAGACTCGCCGACAGATGCCGCCGCCGAAGCATCAATCGAAGATGCACCTGGCGATGGCGCACCTGACGCCTCAGGAGAGGCGTCCCCTGACGGAGCCGGGTGCCCACCGAGTGCCTGGCGCTGCAGCGGCGACGCGTTGGAGCAATGCGCCAGTGACGGTAGTGAGTACATACTGGTCAAAACCTGCAACCCTGGCCTGTGCCATGCCGCAGCTGGCGTTTGTCTGGAATGCTCGAATCCGAGCCAGTGCCCCTCGCCTCCCGAGTGCCTTCAGGCAACATGCGCCTCGGGCATTTGCGGAGCGACTCCCCTGAGTGCCGGAACGGCGTGCAGCACAGGCGTATGCAATGGCGCCGGCGGGTGCGGAGTCTGCCTGCCTGGCAGTAGCCGTTGTGCGGGTTCGACTCGAGAGGTGTGCAGCGCGACTGGCAGCTGGCAGACCGACCAAGTTTGCCCATTCGTCTGCTCGTCCGGCAGCTGCGTCGGCGTGTGCGTTCCCGGCAGCAGGGGCTGCTCGGGGGCTACGGCTCAGGTTTGCAGCACCGGGGGTAGTTGGCAGACCAGTGAGGTGTGCGCCGGAAGCACCCCCGCGTGCCAGGAGGGATACTGCCAGCCGCAGCCGCCCAGCTGCGCTGGACTGGCAGCAACCTGCGGCGCCTCCGCGACATCGAATTGTTGTTCCACTCGACAGGTGCCAGCGCAGTCATTCAAGCGAAGCTACGATGCAGTGCTTTACACGGATCCGTCCTTCGATGCGCAGGTGAGCGCGCTTTGGGTCGACAGCTACGAAGTGACTGTGGGGCGCTTCCGCAAGTTCGTTCAGGCGGGGCGTGGCACCAGCGCGTCGCCCCCCGCACCCGGGAGGGCGCGCACCCAAAGCTTTCCGGGAGTGGATGGCAAGCGAGCTGGAATGGAGAGCTAGCGGCGAACACGGGAGCGCTGCAATCGAGCCTCGCGTGTAACGCCCTTTCAACATGGACCGCAACCCCAGGAACCAACGAAACGCGGCCGATCAACTGCGTTTCCTGGTACGAGGCTTTCGCATTTTGCGCATGGGATGGAGGGCGCCTCCCGACAGAGGCTGAGTGGAACCTCACTGCTAGCGGTGGCTCGGAGCAGCGAGTCTATCCGTGGTCCACACCGCCAACGAGTACGACCTTGAGCCCGAGCAATGCCAGCTATTGGGTCGACGCCACGAGCACGTGCATGGGCGATGGCACGCCGGGTTGCACGCTGAGTGACTTGGTATTCGTCGGGTCCAAGCCGGCTGGTGCAGGCCGCTTTGGGCACTTCGAGTTGGCCGGCAATGTGGCGGA
>CBDCTZ010000010.1:0-20145 GCA_965222375.1 Polyangiaceae bacterium | reverse complement strand
CGCCGGTGTCTCGTCGATGTCCGGAACCGTCGGACATGGCTCGGCGGCGTCCGGGTCGACATCCGCGCCAGCGTCGGCAGCGTTGGACGGCTTTGAACCGCTCTCGTCATCCCCGCAGCTAAACGCCAAAAGCAGCGCTAGACAGCCAGCCCAGATCCGTCGGTGCATACCGCGCATTCTAGCGGATCTGTCAGGGTTTGGTTTTTTGGGGGCGGGGCCGCATGCCCGCGAGCCCTTGTCACACGCTGCCGCTAGCGTGGCGGAAGCATTGAGAAAAATCCGGAGCGACCCGCGAGCACCCTTGCGAGGCGGTTGAGGCTAGAGTCGAGTGGCTTGAGATCCCCACGGAGGCCCTGTGGTTCGTACAACGCTCACTTCCATTGCCCTGCTTGCTGTCATGAGCACGGCGTCGGCTATCGTAGCTTGCGGAAGCGACTCGGACCCCGCGTCCTCGACCGACGCTGGCTCTGCAACCGGTGGATCCGGAAACGCCTCCACCGGCGGCTCTGGCAACGCCTCGACGGGCGGCGCATCGACGGGAGGCAGCGGCGCAGCCAACACCGGGGGCAGCAGCGGCACCGCCGGCACGAGCTCGGGTGGCTCACCTGGCGCAGGCGGCAGCGGCGGAACGGGTAACGTGGGCGGCGCGGGCGGCAATGCCAGCACCGGGGGCAGCGGCGGTGGCCCCCTCGGTCCGAACGCTTGCAAAGGATACTCCACTCGTTATTGGGATTGCTGCAAAGCGCATTGCGGTTGGTCCGGCAACGTTCCTTCCGGGGTGAAGCCAGTGACCAGCTGCAGTCAGGCGGGTAGCCCACAAACCGGTCAGTACAATGCCAAGAGCGCGTGTGACACGCCCGGCGCGAATAGCTCACACACCTGCTTCAGCATGCGGCCCTGGCAGGTGAGCGGCACCCTTTCCTACGGATTCGCTGCGGTGCCGGCGAGCGGCGATATCTGCGGCCGTTGCTACCAGTTGGAGTTCGATGGCACCGGGCACTACGACGCCAACGATGCGGGCTCGGCCAAACTCAAGGGCAAGACCATGGTCGTACAAGCTACGAACATCGGCTACGACGTCAGCGGTGGCCAGTTCGACATCTTGATTCCTGGTGGCGGCGTGGGTGCTTTCGATGCTTGCACCCAGCAGTGGAAGATCTCCGATCCGAAGCAGTTGGGCGCCCAGTACGGCGGATTCCTCACCGCATGCAAACAAGATGGCAGCAACAATACCCACGCCAAGGTGAAGGCGTGTCTGAAGGGCCGCTGCCAGGCGGTGTTCAAGAGCGCCAGCTTCTCGGATGCGGATCTTCTCGCTGGCTGCAACTGGTTTGCGGACTGGTTCGAGGTGGCGGACAACCCGAACCTTCGGTACACGGAGGTGGAGTGCCCCCAGGCCCTCATCGATCGCTCCGGCGTCGACCGCCGGCCGCTGGCCGACGTCTCGCCCAAGTGCAAATAACCAAAATACCGGACGAATCGAGCTTGGCGACCTGACGTCGGGCAAGTCGAAAGCCCTGTCGCCGCAGTACAAGTCGTGCTCATGAAGGGCGACGCGAAGGTCATCGACTACCTCAACGAGTACCTACAGATCGAGCTGACCGGCCACAAGCAGTACATGCTGGCCGCGGCTATGTGTGCCAACTGGGGCTACCGGCGCTTACAGGACAAGCAGGAAGAGTACTCACGTGAAGAAACGACCCACGCCGCCCGTATTGCGCAGCGTATCTTCTTCTTGGAAGGCTTGCCCAAAGTTTCCGACGCCCGAGCCGTCGCGCCCATCGACTCCGTAGAGGCGCAAATCAAGAAAGATCAAGAGTTAGTCCGCCACGCCATCGCACGCCTGCGAGAAGCAGTGGACTACTGCATCAAACAGGCGGACGGCGGCACTCGTCAGCTTTTCGAAGAGATGCTCGTGGACGAAGAGTCTCACCTCGATTGGCTCGAGGCAGAGCTCACGCTGATGGATCAAGTGGGCCTGCAGAACTACCTGGCAGAGCAGATCCGCAGTTGACGCCCGACGCGCCGCGCGCCGTGTCGCTCAGCACGACGGGCAAGAGCAGCTGACTTTCTCCGGACCCGACGTCGAATCGTTGCACGCGTCCCAAGGAGAAGCGCAGAAGTAGGGGGCCAGACACGAGCAGGCCAAGGCGGAGCACTGCAAGGAGGGCATCACGCAGCGATAGTTGGTCACGAAGGACTCGTACTTCGCGCAGAACCCGGTGGTGCAGTTGGAGCAATCTTTCTCCGTGGCGCACTCGAGGATCCCGATGCACTTGCCCCAGCAACCGTTTTCAACCGCCGGCACCTGCCCCGGGGGGCAGACCGGAATCGCCTTCTTGCACGTCACCGTGCTCGGGTTGCAATCGACGCCCCCAGCGCCACCGCTGCCCGCTGCGCCGCCGGATGCTCCGCCCGCGCCGCCGCTGGATCCGCCGGCGCCACCGCTACTACCGGCAGCGCCACCGCTGCCAGCACTTCCGCCGCTGCTGCCAGCACTTCCGCCGCTGCCGGCGCTGCCGCTACTGCCACCGCTGCCTGACGCCGCGGCGCTGCCGCCACCGCCTCCACTGCCGTCGTTACTGGACGACTCGCCGCACGCGACACCCATCACCAAAACCCCAAGCCCAAGCAACCAAGTCTTCATGCGCCAAGGTTACCGCAATTTTGGGGCGATGGCCCGAGGCGCGGCCCGACGGAGCCCTCTCTGATTCAGCCGCTGGGTTTCGGCTCGATCACCCCAGAGGTGCCATGGGTCAAGTGCCACGCCAAACCGCAGGCAACCCCGTTGAAGAGCCAACCCACCAGAGCCACGACCGCACTGATAGCCTGGTTGTGAGCCAGCTGAGCAAACCAACGCCCGAAACCCAAAGTGGAGAATTCAGTCGCGGCTTCAGCGGGAAAAGGCGGCGCAGACAGAGCGATTGGCAACACGTAGAGCCCCGCCAGCAGGGTCAAGTGCCCCACTACCAGCAAGATCGCACCCGACATGGGCCAGCGCAACTGGCGACGCACAGTGAGCGCAATCGCCAGTCCGCCACCTACCAAGGACACCAACCAGGCGGCATAGACGAAGGGTGATAGCGCTTGGTGTTGGGCAACTATCCCGGTGAGGCGCGCCACCGTCTGCGCTGATGGTTCGGCCTGGATCAACTCGGCACTCTGACTCAACGTGTACGCGTGGCGAGCCGCCAGGCCAACAAGGAGCGCTTGCCCTATCAGCAGCATGACGAGGGGACCGGGGCTAGCGTGAATTGATTGGGGGCGACTCACGGTCTGGACAAACTAGCGCATGCGAGCGTGGATTGCCCAAACTCCGGGCAGAGCAGCTACCGCTCATTGACACTCGGGGTGTGCCAGGCAGTCGCCGCATAGGCAGTTCTCGATGAATGCGTCGCAGACACCGTCGTTGTCGCAGTGGTTCTTCGAGCAGACACTGTTCGTTTCGCAGTCGGAGCACACGCAGTCGTCCTTCGTGGTGCAGACCCCATCGTGTACGCACCCCACGCCACTTCCAGAAGGCTCCGACTTGCATTGGTTGTTTTCACAGGTCTGGCCAGGCCCACAGGCGATTTGTGCGCAGCTGGTGCCGGCAACGGCTTTGCATTGCTTGACGTTGTACTTCGCCGTCTCGGTGACCGCCGCGATGCTGCCATCAGCCAAGTTGCGGAAGGTGTAGGAGAGCGGAGCCGCACTGGACAGCGGTGCGTCCTTCGAGAAGTACTCGCGCCAATCGCCAGAGCGAATCAGGTCCAGCGTCGCTTGGCCGTCCCCGCCCAAGGAGGTGACCGCGATCTTGGCCTCGCTCAGGATCTTCTTCTGCTTGACGGTCAAGTTGACGCTCACTCCGGCGACGACGACCTTGTAGGCGGCTTCCAAGGTGCCCCGGATCTCTTGTTCGCTCGCGGTGGAGGTGAACGAGAACGTCATCATGCGGCCGTAGACGATGTTCGATACATAGACGGGCAGGTTGTTGGGCCCGATCTTCCCCAGTGCGATCTGTTCGTCGAGCTTGTCCTGAGTGAACTCCGGGCTGAAGAAAGCTCCTGGGGTCTGCGGCGGTTCGACCACAACTTCGAACATCTTCTGCAAGAAATGGGCGGTCACCGTGGTCTCCGAGGCGTTCTTGCTGAAGTCTCCGCTGGCCGATCCGGAAAACTTCAGATAGTTGCCCGAAATGCCGAGGGAGAGCGCGAACTCTTTCTCCTCGGAAGACGTACGCATCTCGAAAGTGATGTCGCTTGGAGTCGGAAGCGCTGTAATCGTTGCCGCTGCGATCATCTCGCCAATCGCGGCGGCAGCAGTGGCTTGATTGGGGCTATTCAGCTCTCTGAAGTTGTCGCCGGTAGGCAGCGCGGGAATGGAAATGCGAACGGGTGAACGCTGGGCAATGGGCAGTCCCAGCAGACTGCCCAAGCCGTCCCGATGGGTCTTTCCTTGCAGCAACGCGCCCGGCCAGAGGATCTCCACATCGGGGCTGTACATCACCAGCTTGTCGGGAGTGTCTTGCACCGAGTAGGGCGTCTGCGTGCAATGGTAGTCGACGTCGGGCACGACCTGAACCACGCCGTCATCACCGATTGTGCGCACGTCGGTCTTCTCCGGCGGAAGGATTTCAGTCGCACCAGCTGGTGCTGGCCTCAGGGACGGCAGCTTGGGTGAAAACTCGGCCCAGGACGGCAAGTTGCTCAGGTACTCGTCTGCGACAGCGGGCTCGGTCGAAGCTGGTGGTGACTCCGAGCTGCATGCCAACGCGAAGAAAACCAATAGCCAACCGGCTGCCAGAGCGCGCCGGGCGAAGCTCGTTTCTTTGTGCGATGAAGTCGAGGGTGTCATGGGGTCTTCCTGATCAGAGTGGTCACGCGGCGATGACTTAGAGGGATAGGTTCGCGAAGGGGTTGGGGATCTCGGGGCTAGCGCCGCAGGCCGTGTCCGTCGCACCGCAGGCGTTGAGCACGATTGGCTGCGAGGCGTCGCTCGGCACGAGCTTGACGGGGCTTGTGGTGCCGAGCGCGTACACATGCGTGCCGCCCTTGATCGCTCCTCCGAAAAGCGGGTCGAGGGGCGTTGGTGGACTGCCGTGGTCGGTCGGGGAGTTGACCACGATCCCGTGAGCGATGCCGATCTTCTCCGCGATGGCGACCTCGCTGTCGATGTCGATGGCGCCGTTCTTGTTGGCGTCGCGAACCGCTACGATGGTGCCCAGAAACACTTGCGGCGCCGAACCCGAGCAGCCACTCGAGCCACAGTAGGCCAGGCCTGGGGAGGGAGCGGAAATCCCGCTCAGAGGAATCGCGTACTGGGTGACGCTTGGGCCAAAGGACGTGTCGTAGGCAACCTGCCACTTGGCGGAATTCCCGAGGTCGCTGCCGTCCACCCACACCACACCGAGGCGACCCGCAGCCGTGGGTGCGGTCTGACCAGGAATCATCGCTACTTCGAGGCAGATCGATCCTGCTGCGCAAATGACCCCGCCCGACCCTCCCGCGCCAGCGCTCCCCCCGGTCCCCGAGCCACCTGCGCCTCCAGTGTTGGCCCCGCCTGCTCCGCCCGTGCCTGCGCCGGCAGAGCCGCCGGAGGCGACAGCGCCGCCACCGCCAGCCCCAGGGCCGCTTCCCGTTGATTCTCCCCCGCCGCAACCAGCCAGAAACGCTAGAGCCAAACCGCAACCGGCTGACAGGGTCTTCAGGGTGGTGAAAGTTCGCATGGTCGTCTCCGGCAAGGGGTGGATGTCCAGAAACTACGGCGGACCGTGAACTGCCGCACTCGATACAATCGGACATTTGATGCGTCCGGGACAAGCGGCGAGGCGATCCCGGCGCCGCGTACCGTCACGGCGTACCGACGCGCAGCACCTCACGCCGGCGGGAGCCGAGGTGGCCGATCCCAATCGTCCAGAGCGTTTCTTGCTCTCGCTAGCTACGGGAAGCTCTCGAGCAACTCGGAGGCTCGCGCTCGCTAAGTCGCGCTACACGGCTGCCCGGTCGGGCAACAATAGCCGTAGCTGGGTGGGAGCGTCGCGGTGATCTCGCAGGACATGCCGGGGGGGCAACCACCGGGACTCAGGGGCGCCTTGCACACGATGAGCTGGGTATCGGCATCACAGCTCGCCTGGCATTGGGCAACCTGAGGTCCGCCATCCAGCTTGCCGAGTTTGGTGACGCAACAGAACTGCCCTGGGCAGTCAGCATCGTCATCACATTGGAAGGCGTAGCCAGAGCACGGCGCGCTGTCTGGAACGCACTTCCCACTGCAGCAGTACTCCTGGGGCCCGCACTCGGTCGGGGGCGAAGAAATGCCACCGCAATTCACGCTGCCTACTGCGCCGCTGCCAGCGCTTCCCGCCGTGCCCGAATTGCCACCCGTCGCGACGCCGCCACTACCACCGCTCGTCGCTCCGCCGTTGCCGCCCGTCGTCGTGCCACCAAAACCGCCAGTCGCCGACCCGGCACTTCCGCCACTGGAGGCGCCGCCGCTGCCCCCCGCCGCGCCCTTGTCGTCATCCGTGTCGCCGCCGCAGTTGATCAGCGAGCACGAAACCACCAACACCGCAGCGGGCAAGCCGTGCTTGGACCCACTCCCGTTCGCGAAGCTCCGACGGAGGATGCTCATTCGAGGTCGCGGCCAAAAAGAAGGCGAAAGCCGTTCAGATCCCGAACTTCGAAGTCGAGGCGACCGTAGGGCTGTTTGCGGGGCGGGTAGACGACTTCGCTACTGTGAGCGAGCTTCGCAAACAGGTCCTCTACGTTGTCGACGTCGAAAGACAGCGTGATGTCACCATGCTCGTGTTGGTCTTCTTGGGCTCCCACCCGCAGCATCAGGGCGGCGCCCTCGAGGCACAGCTCGCACCACCCGATCTCATCGCTGTCTTGGATGTCCGCGTCGGTGGATGTGACCCGAAAACCCAGCGCCTCGTACCAAGCAATCGCTTCACGTAGATTGGGGACCCGGAGCATGGGTGTTACCGTCGCCATGGAGCTGAGGGTAACACGCGGCCAAGTTGGCAAGTTAGTCGATCGACTAACTTGCCAAGGCGCAGCATGTAGTGACGGGAACGCGCCGGACCTCGAAGAACTGTCGATGACGAACTGGGCGGGCCACCCCCAAACCAACCAACCAACCAAAAATCGACCACGCGCTGATGAGTAGCGCCAGGACAAGCACAAGCGGAGCCGAGCATCTGGAGCCCATTAGCTCGGTGCTTGGCGCTACCATGACCCGATGACGGTGCAGCTACAGCGTCGCGGTCCCTTTGCTTGGGAGATCCCCAAAGAGGGCGGCATGAAGGTGCCGGGCCGGGTGTACCTCGCGGAACAGCAGCTAGAGAAGGTGCGCAAGGACAAGGCTCTGGAGCAGGTGCGCAACGTCGCCTACTTGCCGGGGATCGTCGGCGCCAGCTTGGCGATGCCGGACATCCATTGGGGCTATGGTTTCCCGATTGGCGGTGTGGCTGCGGTGGATGCCGCAGACGGAGCAGTCAGCCCGGGGGGCGTCGGCTACGACATCAATTGCGGCGTGCGAGTGATCACGACGGGGCTGGAAGCCGATGCGATTGCACCGCGCGTAGCTGACGTCGTGAACAAGCTATTCAAGGCGATTCCTACCGGTGTGGGGGAAGGTGGCGCCATCAAGGCGCTTTCCAAATCCGAATTGCGCAGCGTGATGGCCAAGGGTGCGACTTGGGCCGTGGAGCACGGCTACTGCGCCTCGGAAGACGATGCCGCATTCGCTGAAGAGGGCGGCTGCCTTGCCGGCGCGGAACCCAAGGCCGTCAGCGAGCGCGCGCTGGAGCGTGGGCAGAACCAACTAGGCACGCTGGGCAGCGGCAATCATTTCTTGGAAGTGCAGCGCATCGACGAGATCTACGACGCTGAGGCTGCGGAAGTGTTCGGACTCCGCGCAGGCGGCGTGACATTGATGGTTCACTCCGGCTCGCGCGGGCTGGGTCATCAGGTGTGCGACGAGACCTTGCACAAGCTATCGCGGAGCTACGAGAAGTACGGCGCCGACTACGCGGCACTACCAGATCGCCAATTGGCCTGCGCGCCGATCCGTTCGGACATTGGGCGGCAGTACCTGGGCGCGATGCAGGCGGCGGCCAACTTTGCCTGGGCCAATCGTCAGGTGATGACAGGGCTAGCGGTGCGGGCGGTGGCTGGTGCTTTGAGCGTCTCGGTCGAGCAGCTGAACGCGCATCTGCTCTACGACGTGTGTCACAACATCGCGAAGCTCGAGGAGCACTTGGTGGATGGAGAGGCCACGCGCGTGCTGGTGCATCGCAAGGGTGCCACGCGCGCTTTCGCCGCCGAGGACGCACGCGTGCCGGAGCGCTACCGGGGCGTGGGGCAGCCCGTGTTGATCCCCGGGGACATGGGGCGCTATTCGTACATTCTGGCGGGCAACGCTCACGCCATGGAGGAGACCTTTGGATCATCTTGCCACGGAGCGGGGCGCGTGCTGTCACGCAAGGCGGCGTTGAAGCAAGCTCGGGGGCGGCGTATCGATCGAGAGCTGCGCGAGCGGGGCATTCACGTCATGAGTCGCGGTCTGCGCACTCTGGTCGAAGAGATGAGCGAGGCCTACAAGGATGTCGCCGACGTCGTGGACGTGATCCACGGCGCCGGTGTGTCCCGCAAAGTCGCGCGATTGGTTCCGCTAGGTGTGATCAAGGGGTGAGCCCGCCGAGTGAAGGTTGATGGGACCACCGGCGCGGCGCTCTGGACGGAGGCGGTACACAAGACGAGCGACATCGAGTTCGCCTGCGGCGTCACGACCGACCTCAGCGGCAACGTCTTCACGTTCGGCTGGCTCAAGTCAAAAACAACAATGATCAGGCTTTCGCTGCCAGATTGGTGAAGCAGCGCGCTCACGGCTCGATGGGACGGAGGTAGACTTCGTCGAACCCGAACCGGGCGGCGAGCTCGGCGCCCATGGCGCGGCAGGTCAACGCAAGAACGAGACCTTGTCTCGATGCGCCGCCTGGGCCGCGTTGTAGTCGGCCTGATCGAGCCCCAATGCTTGGGTCGTTTGGCGCAGTACGGTCACTTCTGCATGGGAGATTTCGCCGTCCGCTGCCGCAACGTCGACCAAGAGCTGGAGCACGTCTTTCTTGAGCTCGAGATCGGCCAGTTCCCGCAGAGTCCTCGAGTAGCGCGGCGCCTGCACCGTCGCGACCTCCACGACGTGCTCGCGCAGCACGGCGCAAATGGCCGACACTCCAGACGCAGTCATTCCGTGGACGCGCCCGAGCTCCTCTCGTACTCTGGATTCTTCCGCGTCGGAATAGTCGCGATCCGCGTAGGCCACCACGCCAACTAGCCCGGCAATCGCCGCAACGACCTGCACCGTCTCGTCGTCGGCGGCAGGCAGCTCGCGACGCACGACGGCCAGAAGCTGCTCCGCGCCAGCGAGAGGCACCACCTCGCTGGCGCGCTTGAGGAACTTGCCAAACACGCGGTCAGACTAGCCTGAGACCAGCCCGCCCTTGGGCGCCTTGACCTTGGTCTCGAAAGGCACGTTGAGGCGCTGGAGTGCCTTGCAGGCCCAAACCCTCTCGACCTTCTTCTTCTTGGTCTTGTACCAACGGCCGTAGCGCGCGCAGCCGCGGCGCAAGAGTTTCAGGCCCTTCTCGCGGTCTCGTTTGACGCCGATGCCACGGGCGAAGAAGTAGCCCATCTCGCCACAAGCGCGGCGGTCGCCGTAGGAACACGCTCGCCGCATCAAGTTGGCCGCCTTCTTGGCGTCCTTTTTCACGCCCTTGCCGGATTCGAGCAGCAGCGAAAGCTCGCGACAGTCGTTGCTACTGCGCAGGCCGCAGCCCTTTTCATAGAAGGTGGCGGCCTTCTTCATGTCTTTTTCCACGCCCTGGCCGTCCTTGTACATGCGCGCCAAGTTGCGGCAGCTCATGGACTTGCCTTGGCGGCAAGAGCGTTCGCGAATGCTGATGCCCTTTTTCACGTCCTTGCGCACACCCTTGCCGTGAATGTACATGTCGGCCATGGACTCGCAGGCGGAAGTGTAGCGCCCGTAGCACGCCCGCTGGTAGAGCTTCAGGGCCTGCTTCGGATTCGGCTTCATCCCCATGCGGCCGCGACGCATGGCGTAAGCCAGTGAGTTGCAGGACTTGTAGGAACGCAAATCGCAGGCTGCACGGTAGTACTTGACCGCCTTCAAGGGGTCCTTCCTGATACCGCCGGTACCGTAGTTGTACTTGCGCGCTAGGCGTTCGCATGCTCGGGCATCTCGCCGCTCGCAGGATTTCGCGTACAGAGCCAGAGAGCGCCCCTTGGCGGCATCCGTGACGATGCCTTTCTCGTGATAGTAGCCGAGGTTGTTGCAAGCCGTGGTGTTGCCCAATTCGCAAGCATGCTCGAACAGCTCCGCTGCCTTCTTGGTGTCCTTGGGGACGCCGCGACCGAAGTGATACGCCGCGCCAAGATCCGAGCACGCGGGCGCGTACTCGCCGGAGCAGGCGTGCTCGAAGTGTTGGAGCGCCAGCTTGTAGTCCATGCCCGTGCCCCGGCCCTGGTAGTAGTTGGCGGCCAAGTGAAAGCAGCTACGGGGGTGCCCAGTCCGGCAGCCGCGCTCGAAGAACTCGTGGGCGCGCTTATCGTCCTTGCGAACCCCGTTTCCAGCTTGATACAGCATGCCGATGACGCGGCAGCCTTCTCCGTCGAAGAGCTCGCAGGCGCGCTGGTAGTGCTCGAGGGCTCGAAGCTTGTCCCGTGACTTGCGAACCCGCCCGAACTCGTAGATCTCGCCGAGCTGACTGCAAGCGTAACCGCTGTTGTTGTCGCAGCCCTGCTTGATCAGCTTGTAGGCCTTGTAGTTGTCGCGCTTGACGCCCCGGCCGTACATCATGGCGCGACCGAGCCGGGCGCAACCTTCCGCGCCGCCCCAAAGCTCACACGCCATCTTGTAGTGCTTGGCCGCTTCCTTGTAATCCCGTTGCAGGCCGCGACCCACCTGATGCGCAATGCCGAGCTGCACGCAACCCTTCGCGCTACGCGCCTTGCATGATTTCTTGAACAACTCGACCGACTTGAGGCGGTCCAGGGTCGTGCCACGACCCGTGGCGTGCATCATGCCGAGGTAGGCGCAGCCGTCCGCATCGTCGCCGACGCAAGCCTTCTTGTAATAGGACAGCGCTTTCTTGTAGTTGCGAGCCGTGCCCACGCCGCGCTCGTAGAGCTCTCCCAGCTCGGTACAACCGTGGGCGTGACCGCTGGAGCAGGCGCGGCTGAAAAGCGGCAACGCCCGGTCCGTCTTGGCGTTGGAGGTCATGCCGTCGCGATGCATCCGGCCCAGGAAGGTGCAGCCCATGCCGTCACCCTGCCGGCACGCTTTGTCGAAGGTCTTGAAGGCCTTGTACTCGTCCTTCTGAAGGCCAGCCCCGAGCAGTGCATGGGAGCCCAGCTCCGAGCACGCGGACTCGCTGCCTAGGTCGCAGGCCTTCTTGAAGAACGCCACAGCCTGGATCATGTCCTTGGCAACGCCACCCGTCGCGCTGCGGTACATCCGGCCCAGCTGTTCACAACTCTTGGGGTTGGACTTGTCGCACTGGGCTCGACACGGCCCGGCATCTCTGCCGCTGCAGGCATAGCCCTTCTTGGCGGCGGCCTTGGGAGTACACTTCGCCCCGTCCCACACCAGATTACCTTCGCATACCGGCACTCCAGCGACTACGACCTGCTTGCCTTCTGCGTCCTTGGCGATAGTGACCTTCTCCGTGCCAAGGGGACGTAGTTCGAGGCGCAGCAACGACGTGCAGCCATCCGGCGGCTTTTCCGCTTCCGTGGAAGCATTGGCACACTTCTCGATGCTGCCATCCTTCGTCCCCACGACCTTGCTGCTGGAAGTCTGGGCTTCGACGCTGGCGCCGAACAGACCCGCAACCGTGGCGGCTTTGCTCTTGTTGCCGGACTGAATTGCGAAGGCGCCAACCGTTGCGCCTCGCACGAAGTGGGTCGCGCCATCGCAATCCCCTTCCGCATCTCTACGCTCCGCGCGGGTTCGCACAGCCGTACGTTTGCCTACGATGACGAGACCTATATTGAGCGCTGAGTCCTTGGAGAGTTCCCCACCTATGCTGGCGCCCATCGCCTGCATGATGCCCGGCAGATTCGCTTTGACCTCGTCGGCCGTCTCGTACTGAATCATCTGCTCCTTCTTGCTGACACCGACGTAGCCGTAGCCGCCGGGGATCGAGCAATCCTTGAGCATCTTGATCGCGTTCTTCTGATAGCGAACCAACGCGATGCGCTCCCGCATCATCACTTCCAGATCCGTCCGGTGATTGGGATTCCAATCCACGACCAACGGCTCTGCGTAGGTGTCCACGACCTCTGAGGACATGCCCCCGAGCTCACCGGCTACGTCGTGCCCATCATGTGGGCGATTAGTACTCGGCCCGCAGCCAATGGCTACGGGCGCAAGCGCGCACAACAAACTGCATTGAATCCACCGAACCATCACGACCTCTCCCCTTTGGGGTGTGTGGGATTTTCAGATCCGACGACTATAGCCATGCAGTGGCAAAAGTGGGCGGCAATATCTGGAGGAAGGCCGCGAACCCGCTGCCACGCGCTCTGACCACTGAAGAGCACGAGCGTGCGCACCTCGACGTACATCCTCGTCGCGAGGGACGCATGACGGGTGTCAGTACGGGGTCTACGTTCTGAAACGGGCGGAGCATTCCCGTCGCAGGACTAGGCAGTGCCGGTACGATGGGTATTGCGAGCGGCGCCATGGCGGGCCGAACGCGCTCAGACCAGGCGTTTGGCCAAGTATTCCAAGGCAATTGGGTAGCGATACTCGATGGCGGTGTGAGTCGCGTTGAACAGCTCGAAGAAGAAGTTGGATACCCCGTTTCTCTCCAGCTGCCGAACGAAAGCCGTTGCGCCGAGATCCAGGAACCACTGATCTCGATTGCCCGCATCCACGTAGATGGCTTTCATTCCGCGTAGCGCATCGGCATGTTTTTCGACCATTCGCACCGGATCCAGCGCCAGCCACCGCTCCCAGGTCTCGCGGATCAGCGCGCCGGTGCGCGGATCGAAGGGTAGCCGCACGCTGCCGTCTTCATCCGCGGAGAAGCAGGCGGCCATGCACCAAGTGTTGAGCATATGCATGTCGCTTTCGCGACTGAAGGGCGGCCTGCTGCGGAAGCTCTTCCAGAATTCGTCGAAAGAGCCGTGATACTCGTCTCGGAGCGCGCGGACACATTGAGGAAAACCCGGCAGGAAGCAGTTCTCGAATAGGGCATCGCCAGCGTGGGTGGCCAAGCCGGAGAAAACGTCGGGCCGGCACATGGGCACGATCATGGCGCCATAACCACCGCTGGACTTGCCCTGCACGCCTCGATGCTCTCGTGCAGCGAGGGTTCGATACTGGACGTCCACCCAAGGCACGACTTCATCGCATAGATAGGTCTGGTAGCGACCGGTCCCGGGAGAATCTACGTACTGGCTGCCGCCCAGGGAGGTCCAACAATCCACGTAGACGACAATGGCGGGCGGCACGTCCTGTTTTTGCAGCACTTCGTCAAAGAGTTCGGGAACATTCAGACGAAACGCAGCCCGGTTCTTCCACATGTCGATTTGTCCAGTCAGGCCCATGAGCTGGTAAACGACAGGGAAACGCTGGTTGGCGTCGGCGGCGTAGGCTGGCGGGAGCTGCACCCAAATCGGGCGCTCGTGGGGGTCCCCCAGAGGGTTGCCGCGCAACACTGTGCTTTCGATGACGCGCTCTTCGATCTGGCTGACGAGGGGCTTCGACCAGGGCCGCATGCGCGGATCTCGCGCCGAAGCCGAGCGGAGGTCAACGGAAACCGAGCACCAGTCGTGCGCAATCTTCGGGGGTATGCCACAGTCGCGACATGCCGGAGGAGCGAAACGACGCGGACGAGGAAGACCTGACGTCGCGGAGCGACATCAAACGGGCACGGAAAACCCGGGAAGATGCCTTAGCACGATTGGCCAAGAGCCTCTCGGAGCTGTCCGAAGCAAAGCTCTCCAAACTCGAGCTGCCCGAAGACGTGCTCGATTCGGTCTTGTCCGCCAAAGCCATGCGCTCGCACGGCGCGCGCAACCGCCAACTTCGAGTTGTCCGCGGTCAACTACGCGACAACAACTGGCCGTCAATCGTAGCGCGCCTCAACCAACTGCAGAAACACGGACAGGTCGCCCCGCTCGGCCCGCGTGCCGCCAGCGATGCCCTAGCGCGGGAGTGGATCGTCAAGCTGCTCGGACAGGGCAACGAGGCCCTCAACGCACTCCTGGAGATCCACCCTGAGCTGGATCGCAAACACATCCGCACTCTGGTGCGAAATATCGAGAACAGCTCGGCGGAGCGGCGCGCCCGATCCGAGGACAAGCTCGCTCGTACCCTGGAGCCGATGTTTCGCTGAAGCGAGCGGGAATTGACCAAGCAATTCATGAGGTTGCGGAGAATCGACCTCGCTCTGGTTAACACATCGGCCCGACCCCGCGTCTCAACTCCATCAACCGACACGTTTGTCTTGGAGCGGCCAGCTTGGGGCCTTTGCACTTCGGCCACCCAGAAGCAGCCAAGAGTGCACAATGGTCCGCGCCGGTGAGAGCTTCCAAGAGCGGCACAGAGGGCGCACTGACGCACGCTTCGACGGGCAGCGCTGGAGACGCCGCGCTGGTGCGAGCAGCTCAACGCGGCGACGACGTCGCTTTCGGGCGCTTGTTCGAACGCTACGCGCCCCTCGTTCACGGGGTCTTGTTGGCGTCCTTGCCAAAAGCGGACGCGGACGACCTCACTCAAGAGGTGTTCCTGACCGCCCACGCGAGACTCGGCGGCCTGAAGGAGCCAGGAGCCTTTGGGGCTTGGCTCTGCAGTGTGGCTCGGAACCGAGCCAGGGACTTCCTGCGCCGCCGCCGACAGCACTTCGAGCTCTCCCAAGACATTCCCTCGGCGGATCCTCGGCGCGCTGAAGCAGAGCAAGTGCTGGTGGTGATCCGCGAGTTGCCCGAAGCGTACCGAGAGCCCTTGGTGCTGCGCCTGGTGGAGGGCATGACGGGGCCTGAAATCGCTGAGCGCACAGGGCTATCACCGGGTTCCGTTCGGGTTAATCTGCACCGTGGCATGCGCTTGTTGCGAGAAAGACTGACTGACCAATGACGAGTGACTACGTGTGGGACGGCGCCGGCGCCGTGGACGAAGAGGTGCGGGGTTTGGAAGAGACCTTGTCGAGCCTTCGCTATCAGCCGGGGGCGCAGTCTCTGAAGTTGCCGGTGCGAATGCCGTGGCGCGCGATGGCTATTGGGGCGGTGGCGCTTGCCGCGGCAGTGGCAGTCTGGGCGGGCACTCGCAGCACGATGCACCGGATTTCCCCAGAGCCCACGGTCCCAGGGGAGACGATCGCCGCTGCGCCGGCGGGCAGCGCGAAGCCCTCTCGAAGCTTGGTCAAACCCTTCAAGCGGCTGCCGACTCCACGGGCAGGGGGCAATAAGGTAGCGGACGCAAAGGTGCTCGACCCCTGGGGCGATTCCTCGCGCAAACTGAGCCCTCGTGCCACTCAACGGGTCGTGGCAGTGCAAAAGCGCGCCCTACGCCGGCGCTGCTTCGCCCCAGCGCTGGCCAAGCGGAGCCCGGGTGCACCGGACTCGGTGCGGCTATCCACTCGCTTGAAAGTCGGCGCGGACGGTCGGGTCATTTCCGCAATCACGACTGGGAGCGACCGAGGCTATCCGGGGCTAGCGCGCTGCGTCTCTCGGCAAGCTCGGACGTGGCGGTTCCCGGTCTCCAAGGGGGGCGGCACAGTGAACGTGCCCTTCGTCTTCAGTAGCTCGGGCGATTCAACGCTGGTTAATCCCTTCAAAAAATCGCCGGCACCGCCCAGGAGGGGCTCGAAGGTGCTGAACCCATGGGGTACACCACCGGTATCGAGCAGCGACCTTTCAGTTGCTACGACGCGTAAGCCTTCGCCGCCGAAGTCGTCGGTGCTCGATCCCTGGTCCAAGCCGCCCAAGAGGGCCAGATCAAAGCTGTCTTTTTCGGAAATCCGGCGAGTGATCTCTCAGAATCGCGCCAGCGTTGCGCGAGCCTGTTGGGCCATCCGCAAGGATGCAGCCGACGCGCCGCGTACCGCGCGGGTGAGTCTGTCGCTTGTCGTCGCTCCGTCGGGCACCGTGACCCGCGCTAGGGCCGCTGACCCCACGGGCTATCCGGGCCTGGGGGCTTGCGTGGCGCGGCAGGCGCGCCGCTGGCGATTCCCGGCGGCGGAGCGTTCGACCTCGGTCACGTTCCCCTTCGTCTTTGCCCGGCCAAACTAGACGTCAGACGCCTTTTGTCCCACGCCCGGACCCCAGCGCGCGGGAAATTCGACGCACGGCAAAACTTGCGCTAACCGCCGACTGCGAGGTTTTCCGTGACCGACATCCTTATTCAATACATCGAGGCCGCCGCAGCGAACGCTGCCACCTGGGGCATCATTCTCGTCTTCCTGTTCATGACGCTGGAAAGCTCCTTCATCCCCTTCCCCAGTGAAGTCGTGATGATCCCCGCGGGCTTCCTGGCGGCGCGCGGGCAGCTGAGTACGGGAAGCCCCATGATGGACGCTGTTCTGTGCATCGTGGCCGGCACCGCAGGTTCGTTGGCTGGCGCCTATATCAACTACTATTTGTTCAGTTGGCTGGGCACACCATTCCTCGAGAAGTACGGCAAGTACTTTCTGCTGCCGCCACCCAAGCTGAAGCGGGCTGAAGAAGTCTTCCGCCAATACGGCGCCGGCGCGACGTTCTTCTGCCGCCTGTTGCCGGCCATCCGCCAGCTGATCTCCATTCCCGCAGGAATCTCGCGAATGCCGCTCGGCAGCTTCAGCCTCTGGACTGGGCTCGGCGCGGGGATCTGGGTCGTGACCCTCACGATCATTGGTTACACCATCGGGACCCACACCGCGGCCATGAGCTACGCCGAAATCGTGCACCAGGGCAAGGACATCGTGAAAGCCAACGCCAAGTTCGTGATTCCCGGAGTGATTCTAGGCTTTGGCGCCTACGTTTGGATCAGCCGCAAGATCATGGAGAGCAAACCGCCGGCGGATTCCGCCGAGAGCGCTAGCTGAATCGCGACCAAGGCGTCACGACCCGCCACGGCGCGACCGGCCGACAACCCAAACCCTGACGTCGCCTGCGGGTCGTCCTGCGACAACACGCCCCAAAGCCGAGCGCGCACACTGGAAGCGCCTTCGTATTTCTCCAGCCTGAAGGCTGTGGGCGTTGCTGCCTCAAGCTTTCCCCGAGGCGGCCGTCCATTCGTTCAAAGCCCCGTGTCCAGCCGCCCCAAGAGCAAAATGCGCGTCAAAGTCTCGCGCGCGGACCGTTATCGCGAGCTATTCGAGCATTTGCCGGTGGGGGTCTACCAAACCACGCCCGCGGGGGCCTTCTTGGACGCCAATCCAACCCTGGTGAAAATCCTGGGCTACGACAGCTGGGAAGAGCTGCGCCACGTGCAGAGCGTGAATCTCTACGTGGACCCGAGAGACCGCCTGCGCTGGAAGGAGGCCATGGCCAAAGACGGCAAGGTCACCGACTTCGAGGTGCAGAAACGCCGCAAGGACGGCAGCATCCGTTGGCTACGAGACAGTGCCCGCGCTGTCAAAGACGGTCAGGGAAACGTCAAGTACTTCGAAGGGGCCGTCGTCGACGTGACAGACCAGCGTGTCGCCGAGCAACGGGCAAGCGCTCTGCTCAGTGCCATGCCCGACTGCATGCTGCGTTTCGGGCGGGATGGTCGTTGCTTGGACGCCGACATTTCCAACCCCGAACAAGCTGGACTGGAAACCGATAACCCTGCAGGGCTATCGGTCACGGAGTTGTTTCCAGATGCCCAAGCCGCAGCCATCGAAGATGCCATCGAGCGTGCTCTGGAGCGACGAGACCACAGCACCGTAGAGTATTCCCGCGTCAAAGAGGGCGTCGAGCCTCGGGTATTCGAGGCTCGAATTCTGCCCTGCGGTTCCGAAGACGCGCTGTTGCTCGTGCGCAATCTGACTGAGCAGAAACGCATGCAGACCTCCTTGGTGCAATCCGAGCGCATGGCGAGCGTTGGTTTCCTCGCCGCCGGCGTGGCCCACGAGATCAACAACCCTCTGTCCTACCTCACGACAAACGTTGAGTTTGCACGGCGAGTGCTAACCAGCACCCAACATGCGCTGGGCCAATCCGCACCCGAGGTAATGGAGCAGGCGCAAGAAGCCTGTGTGGCACTGGAAGAGACCCTCTCCGGCATCAATCGCGTGGCCCAAGTCGTCGGCGACTTGAAGACGTTCTCTCGCCCGGACCTGCCGGGTTCCGCAACCGCCGACCCCCGCGCCGCCATCGAAGCCGCCGTTGCCATCGTCCAGAACGAAATCCGCCATCGCGCTCGACTCGGACGTGAGTTTCAACCCACACGCAACGTGGCCATCGGCTCTCAACGCCTGGTGCAAGTCCTGGTCAATCTGTTCCTCAACGCCTCCCAATCCATCTCCGAAGGCGACACGGACAAGAACCGAATCGTCGTTGGTTTGGGCCCCGGCGACGGCGACAACGTAGAAATCGTCGTGTCAGACACCGGCGCGGGGATCCCGGCTGATGCCATCAATCGGGTCTTCGAGCCTTTCTTCACGGCCCGACCCATGGAGACGGGTACGGGCTTGGGTCTGTCCGTCTGTCATGGCATCGTCACCCGCGCGGGCGGGAGAATCACCGTCGAGAGCCAGGTGGGCAAAGGCACGACCTTCCGGGTACTCCTGCCTGTCGGCGAAGCCGTGTCTCTACGGCCTCGCACGGCACCTAGAAGTTCGGTACCCGACGTGCCCAAAGCCGGGATCTTGGTGATCGACGATGAGCCGCTCATCGGTCGAGCGCTCAAGCGCAGTTTGCGCGGCCAGCACGACGTGACTGTTGCCCGGGATGCACGCGAAGCCCTGATTCTGTTATTGCAAGGCCTGTCCTTCGACCTGATCCTCTGCGACGTGATGATGCCCGGAATGAGCGGTGTGGACTTCCACGTCGCCCTGACTCAATACCGTCCTGAGTTGGTCGAAAAGGTGGTCTTCATCACGGGCGGCGCGTTCACCCCGCGCGCCGAGCAGTTTCTGGAAACCGTCGGTAACCGCCGGTTGACCAAGCCCATAGCCGAAGAGACCTTGCGGGAGCTCATCGCCGAACTCGCCGCGAAGAAGTGAACCTGCGGGGGTCGATGGCGGATTCGACGACCCAGCGTTCAGGGCTTGGGCTTTTCGATCCAGATCTCGACGTTGCGATCCTCCAGAGCGCCGCTGCCTTCGCCGTCTCCCCAGCCAGACGCGAAATCCAAGATCCCCAGAGTACGCGCCTCCTTGGCCACTTCGTCATCGTAGGTCGCAAAGTCCACGTTGGTCGTTCGCATCATCAGAAAGCCGTTATCCTGATCCCAGATCTCGACGATGCGGATCTGATGCGGGTAGTCCGCTAGAGCGCTGGTCATCACTTCCCAATGCCCCAGCCCCGGCTGTGGTCTCCAAGAAGGTAACCCACTTCCAAGGCACATCCAGTCCGGGCGCCTTGAAGGGGTCCTTGCCGTCGTTGTTAGCTCCCTTTCGCGGGTCGTCGTTGTCGCCGGAGTCGCACTCGACGGTGTCGGCGCCACTCAGGATCGACAGCACCCAGTTGACCTCGTTTTCCTGAGCGCTATCGGCGTTGTCACCCCCGAGCATCAAGAAGTCGATGGGATCCATGCTGCTGAGCTCGTTCACGCTCTTCACCGCAGCATTCAGCATGTGACACATATTGCTGTCCTGCGGGCGGAAGGCCGGCGAGAACAGCCCTGGGGCATCGAAGCCACACAGCCGCGTCGGCGACTCGTCGTCGGCAAGCTGCAGATCCGGCATGTGAACGAAACGCACCAAGCGTTTGGGCGAAGCGCCGACGGCCGGTGCGCTCACCCCCGGCGGCGTGCGAGTTTGATAGGTCTCTGCGGGCCCGTCGTTCCATGTACCCAGCCCGTCCTTGAGCATGGCGTCGCGTTCCTCGAGTATCGCAGGCGAGCGCGCGTCCGCCGGGTCGACTCGCGTGGTCGTTGGGACCAAGGTAGCCTCCGTCGTCAACCGCAGCGGAGCGTGGGGCGTTTTGTCGCTACCCGCCTCGTCGTCCG
>CBDCTZ010000009.1:0-414661 GCA_965222375.1 Polyangiaceae bacterium | reverse complement strand
CAGCGCAGTCGTCGCGCCGGCCCGTGCCCCAGAAGCCGTTGCCTCGGCCCGGCCAGTACCGGATGTCGCCCTTGCGCACCCGCACGATGTCCGTGATGCCGTCGCCGTTCATGTCGGCCGTCTTGATGTCCGAGTCACTGAAGCGGATCGGCGTGGCGCTCCAGGGCACGCAGGTGCGCACCGGATCCGTGTACTGCGCGGCCGTCGTGGCTCCAGTCCAGGTAGCACGACCAAAGCGCCCGTCGCCATCGGGGTACCGACCCAGGGCAAAGTACGTCTGCATCTGCGTGCCCGCGCTGATGACGACATCGACCAAACCGTCGAAGTTCACGTCCATCATTTGGGTGTCTAGGCCGTCTTTGCCGAGCTCGATCCTGAGGCGACAGGCCGTCGCTGGTCGTGACCACGCGGCCCTTCCAGGTCCAGCTGCCAGCAATCTGCTCCGGTCCGTAAACCGAATACGTGGCGACCTTGGGCATGTGCAGCAAGTCGCTGATGCCGTCGCCGTCCAGATCCAGCGGCGCGACGTTGAGGTTCTTCAGAGTGATCGTGCTCGCGCCCGCTCCCAGCACGCCGCTCACAGACATCGGCGTCACCGCCGCGAACCTGTCCAGCTGGCCGCCGCTGCCGTTGAAAAAGACGCCGTGGCCGGAGCCATATATGCCCACCGCCGTCACCAACACGTCGGGCAAGCTGTCAGCGTTGATGTCGAACAGATCTGTCAGCTGCTCGTCAACGGAGTGGGGCGGGCTCGACGTGATGCTGCGCAAACGCTCGTCGAAGCCCTCGTAGCCAATCAGATCCGCGACTCCTGGCGCCCCGCTGGTGGTGAAGGGCTCGACGTGACTGTAGTCGAAGCGCATTGCCGGCAAGCGAGGACAGTTCGTTTCCTGCGGGAGAAGCTCACTGGCTTCCGTCGGAGCGTCTTGCTCCTTGGCCTCACAGCGCCCTTCGACCTGCACGCTGCTCAGCAGCGACAGGTGCGACGTGGCGTCGTAGTCCAAGTGGTAGCGCCGCAGCATGGCTCGCGGAGCCGATGTGGCTGCGCTAAAGATCTTGCTGGCCACGTCCACTCGCGTCAGGCGGAGGTTCTGCGCGATGCGATAGCCGGAGCGATATGAGTGAGTGGGGTCGGGGCGCGCGGCATACACGAGTCGCGTATGGTGCGCGTAGTCCGAGAGCGGTGCTGTAGCCGTTCCCACAGCCGGCGGCGTGTCGTAGATGTCCGACAGATACGCGGTGCCGCCATCCTGGAAGTAGCGGAAAACCACTACGTTGTTTGGCGCTGGCGCGCCGCTTGCCGGGTTGGCGTCACCGTACGTGTCGTACTGACGGACCAAGCACCAGCGGAACACCTCGCTCGCCTGGTCCGGATTTCGTTCGAGGGCCTCGGTGTAGCTGGGCTCGTCGAGCGGCACGCCCAGCTCCATCGTCACGCCGCTCTTGTCTTGAACCCGCCAGGTCAAGTGATCCGGCGACCAGAAGAAGCGCAAGAACGACCCCTCCACCCGCGGGCGGAAGTACTGCCAGCCCGACGCCCACACCGGCATCACCTCGCCGGTCTGCGCGCCGGTGCACGTGCCGCCCGAGCCTACCAGGCAAATGGGAACCAATTCCTGACCGCCGTTGAAGACGAAGCGATCTTGATTGGGGTGCCAGGCTGCTTGGTCCGCATAGCTGGGCACGCCGCGATCCGTTTGCCGAGCGATGAAGGGGACGCCCACCGACCAACCCACGCCTGCAACGCCGACTCCGCCGCTAGAGCTGTAGGACAGCCCGAGGCTGGGTTGCGCCCCGCCACGGGCTGCCGGAAGTGCGAAAGGCACCGAGAAGGTAGCGATACCCGTGGACAGCTGGGCGCTGAAGCTCTCCTCCATGCCCTTGATGGTTCCGGAGCCCTTGGGAACGCTGATGCTCTTGCTTGTGACCCCACTTTTGTCGCCGCCGGTTGGCAGCGCCAGAGTTTCCGGTGGCGTGGGGATGGGCACCTCAGGCTGGGTGGGCTGTGCGCGGTGCGCGGGCTGCGCGGGCTGGTCGATGGACGGGGCCGCGGAAGACATGGAGTCTTCCTCCGGCAGTGATTCAGTTGGCTCGACGGAGGTTGCAGACTGCAAATCCGCGTAGTCGGGCTCCGCCGTCCGATTCGACGGGTCAGCTGACGCGGACAGCGTCGGGCCTAATAGCGCGAACCCGAAAGCCACGAACCACCGCGTCCTCAACCTCATTGCAGTCCTCCTTCGAAAGGCAGTCGCACGATCGGCACCGGCATCAGCTGCGCCACCACATCCGGAGTGCCTTGGGCGGCGCCGAAGCCGTGGCCGCGGTCTTCCCAGCCCGCCACCACCGCGCCACTAGACCCGAGCGGCATCGGCGCCAGGGCGGGCAGTGCTTGGTGTCCGGGGGTGTGAGCGCTGCTGCGAGGCAGCGCCATCTCCGGCGAGGACAGGTTCAAGCTGAGCATGCCACCAGTGCTCGTCAATGGCACCTCCTTGAGCCACAGCTCCTTGCCAATGCTGCTCGCTGGAATCGAGTCGGCCTGCCACGCAATGAAGATGCTATTGCCCACTCGCGTGGTCGCCGGTTGCTCTTGGCCCAGGCTGCTGTCGCTGGCGTAGGGTTCAACTAGGGGCGCAATGTCGAACGGCGCGGGCGAGCTCGACTGGGCCGTGTCGACGACCGCACCCTGCAGGCGCGGCACGATGCCGCCCGAGCCACCGAGAGCATAGACGACAAGCAGATGCGTCCCGTCCAACTCCACCAAGGACGGCGCGCTCTGCCCAACACCAGCCTTGGGCAGCGACAAGTTCCACTGGTTCGTGCCGACCTGCACGACGAGCTCTTGGGTTGGCGACCCAAGCTCCCACCATGCTGCCGCATAGCCTCCAGCAAACGGTGTGAGCGCGACCAATCCTTCGCCGTTCTTCGTCGCTGCCAAAGCTCCGTCGGCGCTACTTGCGTTGCCTTTGGCGTCGAAGGTCCGCAGCCGCACATCGCCCTTGTTGAAGATGTTCGAGTAGTCAACATACGCCACCACGAGTTCGCTTCCGGTCCAGATCATGTCGGGCGCTTCCTGGTTGAGGTGCGTGACGGCATTCACCCGTACGACTGGGCCAATGCTCTTGGTGGCGGCGTCCACGATGCGAAGCGCCACGCCGCGCGCGTAGCCATCAGCATGGAGATCCGTATACGCCACTGCGTATTTTCCACCCGGCAACGCTGCAATCACCGGATCGGCGCTGGATGTGATCGTTGCATCCTGGGCTACGGTTACCAGGTTTCCAGGCGTCCCTTTCGAATCGAAAGCGCGGAGCCGCAGCGCCATGGGGCTGACGCTTTCCTCCACGAACACCATCGCGAAGCCGCTGCTGCCCGCGGCCACGGTATGCCGCCCTGTCCCAGGCGTGCGCTTGTCCGCCTGGCTCGAGCCCGGGCCCGCGGCAAAGAGCAGATCCCGTACGCGGCAATCTACGGAGCACGAGTCGGCAACACCGGCAGCGCTTCCATCGTCGCACTCTTCCTTGACTGGATCGCGAATGCCGTCGCCACAGAAGGTCGAGACGGGTGCGTCGGTTCCCGCGTCGCTTGCGCCGTCACCTCCCTCGGCCCCGTCCGCGCTGGAACCATCTGTTGCCACGTCCACCCCAGCATCACCTGGCGCTCCCGATGCGCCGTCGCCGCCAGCGTCACTCCCTCCCGCGGAGGCATCGCTGCCGGCGATGCCTCCGCTACCTGCGGTGCCACCAGTGAGCGCGCCGGCATTGCCAGCTTGCGCTCCGCTACCAGACGCCCCCGCGGTTCCACCTGCGCCTGCCGAGCCGCCAGCGCCCGAGGGGTCGCTGTCGCTGGACCCACAGGCCACCAGCGCGCCGCCGCAGGCCGCGCCCAGCGCAACGGCCCACAGCGCGCGTGTTGCCATGTCGCGGGCGGTCAGGTTCATGGGCTACACCGTCGCTTCCGGCGGCGTAGCCTGCTTGGGCACTGTTGCACAAGAGCGGCTCCATCTAGAACTCAGTGTGGAATGCACGCGTCGAGTCGACATCGTCTCGCTCCCCGACTACCGCTGCTGTGACGCCCGATCCACGCGCGACCAGTAGCGGTAGGTGAGCACGAGCTGCACGTCTTCGACCTGGCTCCACACCAGACTCGGCGACTCATAAATGCGCAGATCGTAGCTGCCACTCAGCGGCCTTCCGCGGTACTCCTTCTTGTTTGTCTGAGGCTGATCAAGCAACGCCTGGTCGGCAGACCCGACTGGGAGTGTGATGAAGCGCTCAGCAGCAAGGGCTTTGCCTCGATTAATGAACGCCGAACCAAAGTTGAACTCCGGCGCCTCGGCAAGGTAGTTGATAACGGGAGTTGCAAGCGCATTGTGGCGGAGAGTGTACTCTAGATAGCCCGACCCGTAACAAGACGGCGTCGGATCCTTGGAGCAGTCCTGCACCCCCGTGCCAACCACATTGAGTGCAATCTGGATGTGACGAAAATTGTAGTTACCCTCAGCGATCTTGCCGATCAGCTTTGACTCCGCACTGTCGACGAGTCGGGTGTCGACCACGAAGGGCTCACGTAGTTCGTAGAAGCATGCCTCGGCATCACAGCGGTACTCAAACGCATTGCGGAAGTTTTCAGGGCTTCCCTTGGCACAGTCGCCCGACACGATCAGCCGACTGCTGCTGGTTGCCTCGTACGGAACCGCCACGCCCGTTGCAGCAAATCGCTCCAACTGGACGTTCGCGAGCAACACACTGCCAAGTTGGGGCCCGGACAGGGAGGCGGCGAACACCACATAGTGCACCCCAGGCGCCTTGGGCGTGAACGACATGATGCGTCGGTCGCTCCAGGCTTCCGTGCCATTCGGCACGTGAGGCGTGTGCGTGACCGTGGCGATCGCGTTCCAGTCCTCGTCGTACACGGCCGCTGGGTACGGTGAAGGCGTGCCGACAACGGGATCTTGAGCGGTGCCACCCCACCCGCGGTCAAACCAGGACAGGCTGTGTGCACCTGCCTCCAGCGTCACGCGCTGAAACACGGTGCCGGGGGGTGCAGTCACTACCGGTGCATCCGACGGCGTGTCCCCCTCTATGGTGTTCACCTCCGCAACATCCACGTCATGCAACCAGGTGAAGCCCTCCGTTGCAGCCACGCCGGGACCGGGCACGCTGCTGCCGGCATCGCGCAGCACGGAGCCCGCCTGTACGGCAAGGCATTTCCCGTCGCTCGCGGCGCAAGGAAGGATGTTCCAGCCAATCGCTTCCTCACTCAACTCGCCTTGCGACTGGCTCTGGTGAAGCTCGTGCGAAAAGTGCAGAAGGTTGTTCGCCGGCCGTTGGCAGCGACCGCTCGGGCCAAGCAGATCGTCCCGGATCGAAAGCACCGCCGTGTCGTCTCCCTCATGAGAAGGGAACTCGATGTTGTAGAACTGGACAAGAGACTCGAGTTTCTGCACGTAGTCGCCGATGTAGGGATCTGCCAGCTCGCCGTAGTCGGGTTGCTCCGACAGCCCGCCATCGGGATCCGGCAAATTTGCCGTCCGTAGAGCCTTGTAGTCCACGCCCTGGAAGTTGCACACATCGTCCGCCCAGGTGGATGGCGGTGGGAGCGACCCGATCGGTTGATGCATGTCGGCAAGCCGTTGCCCGATGCGCTGCTCGATACCAAGGCGCGCGAAGTAGGCAAAGCGCTTGCTTTCCTCCAGTGCCGCCTTGTACCGGCGTGATGCAATGTCGTACTGGCGTCTTAGCACCGTGTTGACGGGAATCGGTACAACCGGTTGGCCCGGTCCCAGAATCACGTAGTCAGCGCCGGTGCCCTTCGCAGCTTGGTACTTTGCTTCGTTCTGCGACTGGCGCAGCGCAATAGCGGTCTGATGTGCGCCAGTCACTGCGATCCGCATGGCCTCGAGGGTCTTCTCCAGCTCTGAGTAGCGCTCGTTGCTGGTGTCGTTCAGTTGGTTCAGCACCCCCAGCACTTGGTTCGCGGCGGACTTGTCCGCCAGCTTCTCGAGATCTTCCAGAATGCTCAGTTGCTTCAAGCCAAAACCGACTTGGATGCCTGCAGCGACCACGCCAGCGGCAGCCTCGAACGGATTCACGTTGTCCCCACCGAAAGCACCGAACACGCCCCCCGCTGCTTGCGCGGCGGCGACCGCCATCTGCGCCTGCACCTGCATTTCCTGCATGGCCAGTTGCTTCAGCTTCTCGTTCTTGTTCAGGTCGGCTGCAACCAAACCGATCCGGGCATTGGCCACAGCCAGGTGCAGGCCCTTGAAGTGCTTCTCGATATCGACCCAACCATTGCCCAAGGCCGACAGATGCTGACGGTACTGGAGCACCAGTTGCCCGTGGTCGCCCTTCAACGCACCCGAGCCGACCTCGCCCGCCTTGAAGTCCGCCAGCACGCGCTTGGGCACATCAGGAAGGTAGAGCCGGCTCATGGCTTTGCGTGCGTTGAGCTGCTGGTCCTGTAGCCAGTTCTCGAACTTGGCGATGTCGCTGGCGTCCTTGATTTCCGGCAGTGGTTCACCTTTGCCGAGCGCTCGATACGACGCTCCCAGCACGCAGGTCAGCGCCAGCGTGCGGGTCAGCTCCTTGGCCGCATGACAAGGCGTTGCGTAGCGGGAAGCCGAGTTCACGTACAGGCGTGAGCGGCCCTCCGCAGGGCAGGCAGTGGGCAGCAACGCCGACCGGGTCATCAGCGAGTAGAAATTGTGCCCGCTATCTGCCAGGCACTCTTTCTTGACCTCCAGGGTCGGCACACCGTCCACGACTGGTCGTGGATGAACGCAAGGCACAGTGAACGGTGCGGCGATACCGGGCATTTGGTCATTCAGGTACAGAATGCCCCAATGCTTACCATCCTGATTCGGGAACCTGTCGCTATTCCGGGTTCCGCTGCCCGTTCCCTTCCAGAGCCATCCGTCCGCAAGATGCGCCGACGTGCGATAGTAGCGAAGCACCTTGTTGTTTGAGCCAAAGGTGCATAGCTCGCCGGCAAGGTTTGGGTACTTCAGTTTCTCGGCCTCGGTCGCCGCCGCGTCCGCCGCAGCACTCGTTCCCACGCAGGCGCTCCCCGAGAAATGGACCCCATTCAGCTGATCAGCGCGCTTTGAAAAGAAGTCCAACACGGTTGGTTGTTCGGGAAACGCGACCGCGGAGTTGGACGTGCGGACGTGCAAGTACTTCGATGTCGACTGGTAGATGTCGCGCACCCACTGCGGACGACTAGCGGAAGCTGCGATCGCCTGGGCATAGCCCGCGTCGATCTGTGTGGCGTTCGGCAGTCGGTCTCGGTCGTCAATCGAGATCTTCCCACCGGAGGAGGTCGCCGTACTCAGCTGCCCGTTGGCCTCGAAGTTGCCAAGGCCAAATAGCGTTGGCGCCGGTGCTGTCGTGCCGTCCGCTTCGTTTGGAAAGCCAGTACGCACGGGGATCGGCAGGGTGAAGGCCTGGGCCGGGAGGTGCCCACTCAGTGCCCCCATCATCCAAATCGTTCCTGTCAGCCGCTGCAGCAGCTCTTCGTTCGCTGCGGCACCAGCCGCGGGCGAAGGACCGAACATTGCTTCCAACTGTTCGTCGAGGTCCGACTGCGCGCAATCAATGCCCGTGCACCACGGCCACAGGTTCGCGTCGCTCGTGCTCATGATTGGCGTGTCGTCGAAGGTCGCCACCCAGTCACCATTGTCTAGAATGCCAACTCGAAGTGCCCCGAGCACAGCTGCCATATGATCCGGCGAGAGCTCGCGGTCCTGCGAAACGGTCTTTACGCCGTTGCCGTCAAACGCGGAATTGGCCGAGCCAACCAACGACAAGGCATCGCTACAACTGCTCGGCTCCGGCCCGGTCACGTCTGGGTCGAGGTAGTCTGCCAACCCCAGTCCCTTGATGCTCGGTGCAGTCCGAGTGCAGAGCGGGTTCGCTTCGGCCTCGTCGGGATCGCTACACCCCACGACGTCATTCAGTACGTCCACGCTCGTTCCGGGCGGAGGTAGCGACGTCAACATCACCACGTCGTGCACGGGTTCGTTGAAGCAGACCGCAAGCCCCGAATCATCCGCGGGGGCCTTGACGATACCGTCCTCGACTATGGTATCCTCCAAGGCACCGAACTCTCCACACGTTTTGGCGACCTCCTCGCTGGCTGCCTCTCGACGAAAATCCTGCTGTAGCCCAGTCTCTACTATCTCGCGCCCGATCTGGTCCGTGGTTTGGGAACTCGCTTTGGCAAGCGCCAAATAGTGTTTCCACGAAGATTCGAATTCGTCCGAATCGCTCGTGAGTTCGTTCTCCAACGGCACAAAGAAGTCCCGCGGCACTCCGGGAATGCAGTACGCCGGCGGACTCGTCGAGGAATCCTTGCCGATGCCACGACTACGCCCGTGCCAACCCTTGGAGAATCCGAACAGATCGTTCGCGAGCTTTCGACGATAGTCGCTGGTGGATTCGACGTACCATTCATTCCCCGTGCGAAGTGCGAAGGACGCAAGCACCTTGCCGGTGCCGGGGTTGGCGGGATCGGCAAGGCTCACCACGTGCAGATGCTTGTCAACCGCGGTCCCCAGAGTTGAGAGCTGCGGATTGAAATTCGTCGGACCCGTCCACGGGAAATTGAACGTCATCACGCGCCCGTCGTTTCCCGTGTAGTCCGACAGGTTGGTGATCTCTTGGTCCACCTGTACGCTCGAGGGATTCACTACATAGTCAGTCGAGAAGTTGTCCGGACACGATTGGCGTAGGCCGGCCGCGCAATCGGCCACCCACGGCGGGCCCCAGACCAGCACGACCTTGGTCTTCATATTTGCCGCGGCCTGAGCGTCCGACTCGACGCCAAAGTCCTCCGGCGTCATTCCCCCCAGGGTCAGGTATATCGTCTCATCGACCTTCAACCAAACATGCCCTGGACCCGTCCAGGCCCGCATTTCCGCCGAGGCGGCATCAGCCAACTTCGGGAACTGCGTTTCGGCGGGAGGGTAGTAGGATTGGGTGTCCGCCGTGACCTCACGAACGAACGAAAGTCGGCTCCGAATGGTCTCGCCAAGCACGAAGAGATTCTGGAAGGCCGCAACCTTGCCGATGTTCGCAGAGCCCTCCACCAGAGCGGTTGGCTGAAACTCGGGACATTGAGACGCGCCTAACGCGCCTGCCAACCGCGCCATGATGTCCGTTCCGGCGTCTGCGCGCGGGATCCCGCCGGACGCGACATCACCCCCAAGCTGCGTCAGCTCTGTCGTTACTACGTCTGCCGGCGCGAATAGCACGCCAGCGGCATCGCGACGTGTCGTGGCGTCTGGAACAATCGCGCCCGCACCTTCGCCCAGCAGGCTGATGGATCGGTACGCATTGAAGCCTCGATCGAGCGCGAAACGCAGGTCCTCCGAGGAGACTTCATCTACCAATTGCTTGATGATCGTTTCCCGTTCGGCTGCCACGGCGGTTGTTGGCGACGAACCTGGCGCATTCAGCGAGTTGCTGAGGAGCTGCTTTTCAATTGCTGTCCGCACTGAATCGAAGCTGGGGGCCGCATCAATCTGGGTTTTGGAAAGCAAGATGCCGGCACCATCTAGCAGCTGGGTCGCGCGCTCTTGCCCCACATTGAGCACCCGCTTGTCCTGCCAACGCGCACTGATCTCCGGGCCAAGGGCCTGAGTCAACAGCTCGATGGGCGCGTAGCTACCACACTTGGGGTCGCCGCTCGGTTGAACAGCATAGCTCGGTGGGCCCAGCGCCGGTCCCCACCCTGTCGGACGCGCCGTCTCCCAGCGGCCGAACAGCACTCGGAAGGCGTGGGTGAGCGAGTTGTATGGCGCCTCCGCGTCAGTCCGTGATCCCCACAACAGCTCCGGCCCGCGCTTGGTGTCCGCCGCGAGCGCCCGTTGTTGCTCTGCTCCAGCGAGGTCAGCGTAAACTGACTCGTCGATCAGCTCACGCAGCATCCTGCCCGCGGCACGGAGAATCTGCGTATTAAGCCGCAACGCGTATTCCGCAGCATCCTTGCGCAGGTTGGGGTCTGGCGGTGGGTTGGGGTTGCCATACAGGACGTTCTTGTAGGTATTGAAGACAGTGAGATCCGTAGACCGGGCGTAGGTTTCTGCACAGGTCTGCTCCGGCGGCAGCCCGGGTGATATTGCTAACGGCTGCTCCATGTCGAGACGCACCAAGTGTGCGAGCGTGATCAGCGCTAGATCGCGCGCGATGAATTTCGTTCGACTGCTTTGGACGGGGAAAGTCCACTGGGCCCGCGTCCAGCTGGGATACGTCATGTCGAAGAAGGGCTGAGGGGCGGGCGGAGGATCGAAACCTGGCCACGTCACCTCGTGAACAGCGTCCGCAATGCCTTTGAGCTTGTCTGCGGCACAAATTAAGACTTCTTCGTGCGCCAATACGTCATTGCACGAATCGAAGTTGGCGCTGCCGTCGGCCTGAGCTTTGTCTTTGAACACGAACCACGCAAGGTCCGGAAACCAGGGTTCAGTGACGTCGTTGGCGCCACACTCAGCAACGGCGCGCATGAGGAGCAGCCAACCCGGCTCGGAAATCCCAGGGACGTTGATGGGATCCTGCACACCGCCAGCCGAGCCCTCCACGACGATCTTCGTTTTGGTGAGGCCCTGGGACTGAGCACCGAGGGGCGTGGACAGATTGAGCGAGTGCGCAGGTGGCAGCTGGACCTTCGCGCGTTGCGCACCCGTGCCAGCGAACACGGTTAGTGCGTAGTTCCGAAAAGGCGTTTCCGGAGTCTCTTTTTTGCCTGCCTTGCGTTCTGCGTCATCGCTGCCGCAACCAGTCGCCAAACCGCACAGCACGCCGAGCATCAACGCCCAGCGCAAAACGAACTCCGTTCTGAAGTCCTTCACAGGTCACCTCCAATTGCGACATAATCTGCGCAGCACCGGAATCCGGTGCCCGTGTTCGAATTCTTGGGGTCGGCGTACACTGTTGGCACAGCACACGCATTCAGCTTCGAGGCGCTCGCGCCACCAGCGATCCAACAGACGCCCTGATAGCAAGAGTCAACCCACTCCGCGGCGCCTCCGATCAGATCGTAGACGCCGTCGTAGGGAGGCGCGTTGCCTCGGCAGGTTGGTTTCGACGCAACGTCCTTGTTGCAGCCGGAGCAAAGACACATGCCGGGGGCCGCGTTGTCACCCCATGAGTACTTGGTCGTTCCCCCCTGCGTGCAGGCATACACCCACTCGCTCTCGGAAGCTGTGCCGAACTTGTCCGAAGCTACTGGACCGCCACCAATTTTTCCGCATAGGTGCTTTCCGGCCCATTTGCAGTACGTCTGCGCGTCACACCAGTCACGGCACACGACAGGATGATTGTCCCCGGTGGTGCAGGGTGCTGGGGGCACGAGCTCCGTATTCCACGAACAGTCCGCAGACTGCGACGGAACGACGCCCTTCACGTCGTCCACGAACTCTTGGTACTGCTTCTGCGTTACCTCGGTGCTGTCGATGCAGAAGGTGCCCAGGTCGACCATGACCGGACCGCGACCCTGTGGGCACTTGCTCGTGCTTCCACCCGTACCGGAGTCACCTGATCCACCGCTTGCGCCTCCTCCGCTCGTCCCCGCACTGGCGTCCACGCCGGCGCCGCCGCTGCCGCTGCTCCCCCCCGTGCCGCCGGTGCAGTCGCAGGCGGTCCATCCGTCGGCGGCGCAGGCTTGGCCGCCTTGGCAAGCGCCGGGGCCGACACATTGGCGAGTGTCCCCGACGCTGCACGTCTTCGTTCCGTCATTCGCGGGCGAATCGTCGCTGCCGCAGCTGGGGGCTAGCGCGGTGAGGAGGGCCGCGACGAGCCAGGTTGCGGGACGGAGGGACCGGGAGGGGCTGGTGTGGTTCATGGCGGTGCCTCGGTTGGGGTGCGGGTGGGGAGTCTTTCCGCCGCGCTGGGCGGGGGGCAGAGCTGCAGCGCATTCTTCGTAGAATGTTTCGCGCTCGCCCCATTGCTGTTCCCCACTCTCACCTCCCGCGGTTGAGGAACATACACGCGTTCGTCGAGATCGAGTCCTCAGTTTTTCCTCAGTTTTTTGCGCACCCCCTCCTACATGACTTCGCGAGAACGGTGTTCGAGCACAAACGAAACCGACAACTGTGTTGGCCCGTTCAGGTGCGACTGGGGCAGTGCGCGGAATTCGTGGGAAGCATGCGCCGCTGCTCGGAAACGGCGGTGGCTCAATCCTCGTCGTGTTGTTCGTCGCTTTTGTGAGACTTAGAGCACACAAGCAGCCCGTTAGACCTGGTCTTGATGAGGTTCTTCCTCTTGCCAAGTCTCCTGCGGAGATCGCTCAACATTTGCTCGAGGGCGTGTTTCGACGCTCCGTTCAAGTGCGCGCGTACTTCTTCGAAACAGACGATGCAGTCCAGATTCCGGCACAGGAGACGGATCAGCTTTCGCTGAGTCGGAGTAAGCGGGAGAACGACGCCGTCGACGCTGACTTGATCCAAATCATCATCTATCTCGAAGGGCGAGCGGCCGGGCGGCGGAATCGACCCGCCATTGCGGGCCCGGTGGAGTGTGCGGATCAGCAAGTCCAACTCCTCGAAGTCGAGGGGCTTTGGGAGGTGCGCGCACGCACCGGCTCGGTACGAGCGCTTTTGTACGTGTTCGCCGTCATCTCCGGTGATGACGATGACAATGGGAGACGGCAGGATTTCGCTCAATGCCTTGCACACATCCCCTCCGGTCTCGTGTTCCAGGTGCCAGTCCACGACCGCCACGTCAATCTGCTGCCTCTCGGCCTCCTTCATGGCCTCGGCGAGGTTGGTGGCCGTGACCACTTCGTGGCCGCGGGCCTCCAGCACGCGGCGAATGCCGCGAAGAGCGCGCTCGTCGTCGACGACGAGGACCCGGATGCCCGAAGGCGACGATGTAGCCGACATGTTCATGAATCTCCCAGCCCGATGAAAAACCCCCGCTTTTCGTGAGTGGCGCGTGCAAGACCCGAGCCGCGTCGTCCAGGAAACCAATAGCGCGGGAATCGCGAAGAGGAGGCACCGAAGTTGGCAGGCAGGCGTAGGCTGGGTGCGCCGAAGTGTGTCGCGGTAGCGACACCATGGGGTGGACCCTTGGCACAGATTGACCTCACGGGTTCACCGTCGCTGCTGCGCCGGCGGTCGCAAACTCCAACTCGACACGAATCTCTAGCAAACATGACGAAGCTCATGTGAACCTCCCTCCAGGGATGCCCAGCTCCAATGCTGGACGATAGTCAACCGGCGCTCGTTTGTGGCAGGCGCGCTCGTCTGCCATCGATAAATCAGTTCGGTGGTTGACGAGCAAGGCTTGCATTGTTGTCGTATTGACCGTGCCGGTCCTCGGTTGCGTGAATTTTCACGCAGCGAAACATCCGTGGACACCAGAGCCGACCCTTGCGACAATGTAGGAGACGCCCCGGCGCGCGGTCCAGGTCGTCGGGGCTGCGCACGTGCCTCAGAGGGGAACAGCAGCGTTTGGTCGCGGTGTTGCCGCGGGAAACACCGATCGGGAGTCTTGCCCCGCGGAGCTCGCGGTCTACGGAAATCGAGTTTCGGCCTTGAAACTCGGACTGCGCGATGGGGGACTCGGGGGCTGTGCGATGTGAACCAGCACCGACCGCGCAACGGCGCTATCCGTACAGGTTCCGCAGATCCATCATGAAGCGAAAGCGGCGCGACGTCCTCAAAATGCTGCCGCGCCGCTTCGGGAGGGGTGCCTGAGCTTGCGCCCGGAGGCGCGCAACCAATTCTAGTCTTGCAGCACGAAAGTCACCTTCATAGTGACCCGGTACTCGGCGATGTTGCCGTTTTCGACGGTGAGTTTCTGATCCTGAATCCAGGCACCCTTGACGTTCTTCAAGGTCTTGTTCGCGCGGGCGATGCCAACCTGAACGGCGTCGTCGAAGGACTTGTTGGAGGCGGACGTGATTTCGGTAACTCGTGCAACACTCATTCCTGTTCTCCTTGGTTCGAAAAAGGGGCGGCGAGCATAGGTCAACTTCGCGCACTCGACAGGAGATCGTTTGCTCCCCACTGCAGCGGCGTTCAGCTGTCGTTCAGTCGCCAGCGTGGAGCCGGAGGGCGCCGAGGCCAGGCACACCTCTTTCGCGGACTTCGAGCGGGGTTGACCCCCTACGCCACTGCGGCTGCTCTTGGATCAAGTCGCGAGCGTAGAGGCAAAGCCTGCGGCGTGGCTCGGTTCAGGTGTCGCTAGGGGCCACCATCCGGGGGGGCCGGGTTTCCGGTGTCTGCGCCGGCGCCTCCGGTGTCGACCAGCGCTCCTCCCTCTTGTCCGCCTCCACTAGGCTCGCATCTGGGCAAACCACCCGGCCCGGACGGATTGCAGAACTCCCCGCTGTTGCAAGGCGTCTTGGAAATCGCGACCTCGTTGCCACACTCGATGACCGCTTCCGCGCCGTCCGATACCAGATCTTTCTCGCAGTAGGTGCCCGGTTCGAAGCCGCGACAGGGGTCGTCGAAGCTAGTTTCTTGTGACGTTCCGCTGTCATTCCCGACCTGGCCGCCGCTAGTAACGTTGGACCAGGGGCCGCAGGTCGGTACCGCTGTGGTCTTCGTGACGCAGCTTTCAGTCGTGACCACGGCGTCAATCTGTCCGTTGCTCAGCCTATCGCAAATGGCTCGCGGCAGAATGGCGCGGCCGTTTTCCTCCCGCCACCCGATCAAACCGTCGTAGTCCACCGCCACCACGCACCGCGCGGAATCACAAATCCCGGGGCTGCCCGGTGGCAGCGTCAGCCCGATGTTGAAGTTCGACTCGGCCCGGGCCGAACCCGCCGCGGCTGTATCGCTTCCTGGGCCCGGACTTCCGGCACCACCCGCGGGCCCTCCCGGCCCCTCAGGCACCTCTCCGAGTGCTGGCAAAGGAATGCTGCAATCCGTGGGGTCCGGCGTCACCGCCTGTGCTGCTGCGAAACACGGTGTCACATCCAGGCACTTCGCCCCGGCGAGCCCCGGAGCATCGGCGCCGCCAAATACCAGGCTACCAGCAAAGGTGGGCAAGGTCCGTTCGTCGATCTCGTCGGGCACGCAACCGCCGGCAATGCAGCTCTGGTCCTTTTGGGTGCAAGCGTCGTCGTAGGACTCGGTTCCATCGATGTCGACGCCAGCGGTCACCGGCTGGATGCACAGGAACTGAAGCGGCAAGTGCAATAGAGAGATCCGATCCGTCGGCACTGTGGACACCGCTTGACGCACGACCTGCGGCTTGTCTTGTGCGTCCAATCCCGCAACCCTCACCGTGATCGGCTGGTTCTTCTTATCGCCTTCTACGATTGCCAGCGTGCCCGGCAAAAAGAACTGCCCGCTGGGAGCCAGCCCGAAGCGCTGATGGTAGACCTTGGTTCCGCCCGAATAGATGCTCACCACCAGGGTCTGGACGTCCTTGGGAATGGAGAGATCCGTCTGGAACGCGACGACCAACTGTCCCCGCCGCGGTGCCTTCTCGCCAGAACACGCCCCGACCAAGCCCATGCACGCCAGCACCGGCAAGACCAAGCGCGACATCCGAAGTGCGGCGGTCGCCCACTCCAATTTTCCCATGCTAGCAGTTTGCCGCCTGGGGACCGCGGGCAGCAACGAAATACGATATCGCCGCGACAGCCTCGCCCGGTCGCCGCGACAACCTCGCCCGGTCTGTGCCACCCGGGGCTCTGGCACAGCGCAACCGCCCGCCTGGAAATCCGCCACAATCCATGAACTGAACTGGGCATGGGGATTGCAACTTCCTTGGAAATCCAGCCTGACATTGCCCTTTCTGGGAGACCCATGCGCACCTCCAATCTGACCCTCGTGGCGAACCTAGTCCTGCTGATCATCGCGGCGTCCGTTGGGTGCAGTAGTAGTGGCGCGGGAGGCGGTTCCGGGGGAGCCGCGGGGGCCGGGGCAAGCGCCGGGAGTGGCGCGGGCGGCGGAACCGGTGGCGGCGGCGCCGTTGGCGGAAGTGCTGGAGCGGCGGGCTCCCCGGGCACTGCACAGCTCGAATTCAAAATTGACAATGGCAAGAGCTACTGCAGGTCTACGGACGATTGCTCATTGTTTTCATCGATATCCATCAAAGACTCCTCGGGGAATGTGCTCGGTCGGATCCCCGGCTATTGCTACACCGACTGCGCTACTTGCGAGGCCCTACCCTGCCCCGGGTTGGCCTGCAGTGAACTGCACGGTATCGACTTCACCGGTGAGCAACTCACTTGGGATGGTTCATACTTCGAGAATGGCACTTGCCAAGGCACGACTCAGTGCAAGCAGAAGCTATTCGCCACCCCGGGTAAATACGTCGCTGTGATGTGCGCAACCCCAGGCACCTTGGTGGATGAGCCACCCAAGCAAGACAAGCAATGTCAAACGAGCGGGCCGCAGGAGTGTGTCGAAGTCGGCTTCGACTTTCCGTCAAGCAGCCCCATCACCGGCTCGCTCCCCTGACCATGACCCCAAGCGCGTCATCGGAGTTTCCCATGCCCGTAGCTAGACCCAATGCCCTCTTGGCCATCTTGACCGCAGCCTGCTTGGGGCTCTTTGCGGGTTGCGGGGGCAGTGGCTCCAGCGATAGTCCGGGTAGCGGCGGCGGCACTTCAGCGGGCAACGCCCACGTGGTGTTCCAAATCGGCAACGGGAAAAGCTACTGCACGACTTCCAACTGCGGCTCGATAGGTGGCCCCGGCATCAAGGACGCGAGCGGCAAAGCCCTGCGCCTGAGCGCCGGCGACTGCTACACGCCCTGCGACACCTGCGAAATGCTGCCCTGCCCCGGCGCCGCCTGCCAAGAGGCGCACGGCGTCGCCATCACTGGCGGAGAGTTGAAGTGGGACGGTCACCATTTCGAACAGGGTACTTGTAACGGTTCGGTTAGCTGCTTTCGGCGGGTCTTCGCGCCTCCCGGGAAGTACACCGCCCGGATGTGCGCCACGCCCGGGGACTTGGTCGATGCACCGCCTTCGCAGCTGAAGCAGTGCCAAGCCTCGGGTCCGCAAGAATGCGTGGATGTCGATTTCGACTACCCATCCACCGCCCCGGTGACCGCGCAATGGCCCTGATAGCGCGCGAGCACGAACGCGATTGAAGCCGAGGACGGATCCCCTCACACTTGGGCCATGAATCTCGCCCTAGTATTGCGGTCGCGGCTGCTGGCTGCGGTAGCGAGCGGCGCCGCCGGCGCAGCCCTTGCCGGGTGCCAAACCACAGACCGCACCGCAGCGCCGGAACCCGCTCGCCCCGCGCCACCACCCACGGGACAGTCCGCCTTCGCGCAACCACCCGCGCCCACTCCGACTTCCGAGCTCGTTGGGGTCGAGCCGCAGCCCGCACCAACACCCACGCCAACAGCCGCACCTAGCCCAAGTGCCGTCGCCGTGCATCCACCACCGACACCCAGCAAGACCTGCGCACATCCGTCCCGCCGCTGCATGGCGCCCCACACCGGTGGCGGACAAGTGCGCCCAACGCCCAACGAGTGGGACACCAATGGCTGCCTGTCCGGCAATCGCGTCAGCGGCGCATGCGAGGGCTTCTATGCCAGCAAGGGCCCCGTGTTTGACGGAAGGCAATGCTGCTACGTGGGCTGCACCGGGCCCGTCGCTCCCTGTGGGCGCCCCCTGATCATCGCGGGCCAAGCGCGCGTGGCCGCCTTGGCACCGGGCCAAGATTGGACGGAGCCCGACGCCGACCTTTCCGCGTTGGCTGATCGCGCGCGGGTCTTGCCTAGGGCGCTTCGCGACGAGCTGGGCCAGGCCTGGCGACAAGACGGCAGACTCGAGCACGCCTCGATCGCAGCATTCGCGAACTTCGCCCTGGAGCTGATGTCCCTGGGCGCACCGGCCGAGTTTCTATCCAAGACCCTCTCTGCCGCAGATGACGAAGTCCGCCACGGGCGGCTGTGCTTCGGGCTGGCCAACGCCTTCGATGCAAAGGAACAGGGACCCGCCGCCCTCGATCTTTCGGACGTGACGCCACGTCGGGGGCTCGCGGAGATCGCCGCCGCCGTGGTCGAAGAAGCTTGCTGCGCCGAGACCGCTGGTGCCTTGCTTGCAGCACGCCAACTGCAGATCACCGAGGATCCGAGTGTCCGGGCGGCGCTATCGAGCATCGCCGAGGACGAGGCCCGCCACGCAGAGCTCGGCTGGAGCTTCGTTGCCTGGGCACTCACGCAAGATGAGCCCGGACTGCACGCTGCCCTCGACGCCGCCTTCGAGCGGGGGATCGCACGTCTCCACCGCGCCACGCATGCTCCTGCAAGCTCCGAGGCATCAGCGTTTGGGCGATTGGGTGCAGAGGCTAGCGAGTCAGTCGTGGCTGAAGCGATCCGGCAGGTGATAGAGCCGTCCCGCGCGCAGCTCTTGACGCCGGCTAGCGGCAAGCAGCCCGCCCCGAGCGCGCGCGCAGACGCCTAGCGGCAGCGCCTCCGGCGGGAAGACTCACGAGCGTGCCGAGCATCTCGCCCCGCACTGTTCCCTCGAATGCGAGCCAACGAGCGATCTGCGGATCGAGCCCCTGCCGGTGAGGAAATCACGATCGGGTTGCGCGTCAGCTTGATGCCAGCGGGTCAGGGCGGGACGCGAACACCGGACGCGAGGCTGCCCGTCCCAGGTACGCGACGCTAGAGCGCGAACCTACGCGAAGTTTGCCTGGATGGTCGCTTCGAGATCGGACTTGGCGGTGTCCCTCAAGGGAGCGCTATGCGCAGCAATCAGATGCTTGAAATCGAGGGCCGCCAAACGCTCGAAGTCCTCTCGCAAGCTGCCGCCTCTGGGAGTCATGGCTTTTCGCCAAGGTCCGCCGATGTTCGCAGGCCGTTTGGTGAAACCCATCATCGCCGTGACCGCTTTCCCCAGGAGGCTGCAACCCTCCGTGCTGGGCCAATTCTGGACCGCGTCACACGTGATCAGGATCCCGCCGGCGCGTTTGACGAGCAGGGCTGCTTCCTTCTTGAAGGTCTTTTCGAAAGTGAAAAGCTCGGCATCCGGAATCGGCAGGGAGTCGGGGGTGAGCTCTCGCGTGGGGTTTGGCTCGGCGGATCTAGAGCCACCGGGCAGCGCCCAGTACTCCGCGCCGAATCGTTCGAGGCAATACGCGTCGTCCATGCCGTGGAAGAAGCCGATCTTCACCACGTTACGGACCTTGCCCAAGCGCTCGAGTTCGGCCTCCGCCTTGGTCGACAAGCGCACCGCGGAGATCAGCGTAAGGTCATCACCGGAGCGCACGATAGTCATAACGCGCGGGACGCGCAGACCTGGTCCCATGCGCACCGTACCACGCACCCAAAACACGTCGTCCGCAAACTCGTCAATGGGCCCATGCGGCATGGCCAGGGGATGCTCACTCATGAAGCGAGAGGACATCGCGAAGTCCGCAACGTCAAGTCGGCACCGCGGCGCCACCAGCTCGCCCGAACTGGTGGCGCCGCGCGGTCACTCACTGACAGCTCGCCGCTACGTCGTTGCAGCCGTCGCCGTTCGTGACGCACTGGTCATCGCACCAGCACGTGCCATCTGGAGAGGAACCTCCGCAGGAGCTCTGGCAGCTGACCGCGAAGGGATTGTCGCCGTTGACGGCGGACAGCTCGCCGTGGTCGTTCGGATCTGTGGGCAGGGCCGGGGGACGGCAACTAGATAGGGCTGACCCACGGCTGCGACGAGCGGACGTGCCACCGGCTGGGTCCTGACCGTCCGCAGTCATTGAGCAGCCCAGGGGCAGAGCAACCGCCGCCAGAATCGCAATAGCTCCAAAGAGAACCCTGTTTCATCAGCCCGACCTCCATGATGTTCACACGCCCCACGGCACACTCTGTGCCCAAAACACCTATATGTCGGACATGGCACGGGTCTCGCTGGAAGCGGCCGCTGGGACGGCGTTTCTCAGAGGCCGCCTCAGGCGATGCACAAGCGAACATGGGTCAATGACGTTGCGACATCCCGCTCAAGCAGCGCCCTCGATCGCCGCCACGCTGGAGTAGAGCTCCAATTCCGCTACAGACCCGCGACCCCCAAACCCACGAATTCGCCGACCGACGCCGGTAGTGGTTCGTGGGGTATAGTCCCACCAGATCGGCTGAACTGAATGCGGCGCAGAGGTTTCGTCAAGCTGGCTGCCGTTGGCGGACTCTCCTTCGCGGGCATGGTGACCGGAGCGGCAGTGGGCGCCGTGCGCTCCCGGAGTCACCCCTTCTACACAAACTTCGATCAGGTGACTCAGTGGTTGGACGACACGGCCGCCAAGGATCCGGCTACCAGCGGCCCTTGGCCCATATCCACGATTCTCTGTCATTGCGCCCAAAGCATCGAACTGACCCTGAGCGGCTTCCCCAGCCTGAAGCCACCAATCTTTCGCAAATCCGTCGGCCCAACCGCCTACTGGGTCTTCTCGTCCCTAAGCGGCACCCGACACGGTCTGTCGGATCTCATCCCAGGCACAAAACGCGCAGACATCGATGCCCCCCTTCCCCGGAGCATCGCGCGCCTACGCGAAGCCATTGACCAGTTTCGCCGACACGACGGCAAACTGAAGCCTCATTTCGCATACGGCGCACTCAGCCGCGATCAACTCGAACGTGCCCACGCGATGCACTTCAGCGAGCACTTGTCAGAAATCGCAGGGACATAGGCTCCGCTTGTTCCCCCAAATCGCCAACGCCATCCCACGCCTCAACCCTGGTTCAGTGTTTGTTGCGCAACTCTGAAAACGGCCTCGCGCAGGGCCTCCTCAACCGCGATTCAGTGTTGTCGACGCAACTCTGAAAACGGCCTCGCGAAGGGCCTCCTCAACCGCGATTCAGTGTTGTCGACGCAACTCTGAAAACGGCCTCGCGAAGGGCCTCCTCAACCGCGATTCAGTGTTGTCGACGCAACTCTGGAACCGCCCGTGCAAGACGACGAGCTCGCAGCCCGAGTTCTGCCAAAGAAACTTGGAAACTCAGCGCGCCACGGGCCGAGGAGACCCACAAGCCTTGCCCTGACTTGGTCGTCCAGCCCTCCGGGAGGGGGCAACGGGCCGAAGGGGCGATCCGAGCGGAGACGAGCGACAGTGGACTGGGAAGAACTCGAAGCGCAGGACGTGCTGCGGCGCACCCGCGCCCCAAGCGCACACAAGCGGCCCGGCAACGTGGCAATTGTCGCAAGATTCAACGCCTCGGCAGACGCGCTGGCTTGGCACCGCACCGTCGACCGCGCTCTTGCAGTGCTCAGGTTGACGCACTCTCAATACTGGGCACTTCAGAATGCTCAATGGCTCGAAGATGAGTACAGCGATGCCATGGGTCAGTGGGAGATCGCGAAGGCTGCGCGCCTAGATCCGTCAACGACGTCGAGAATCGCGCGCAGGCTTGAGACCCTTGGCCTGCTCGACCGGGCACCGGCCTTTGGGCCGCGCATGACATACCGAGTGCACGTCACGCGGGCGGGCGGGGAGCTCCTACGCCGTGCCCATCCACTGGTGACCGAGGCGACGGAGGAGGAAAAGCCGGCGGACTAGTTCCGAAGCTGACATCGCCGTTGCTAGCCAAGCAGCAGGAGCGATCCGCCCCTCGCAGATCGCGGGCTGCTAGGCGCCCAGGCAACCTAGGAGAAGATCTAGCTTGGCCTTGGGGTCGGCTTGGACCTTGGTGCAACTGGCAGCGCAGAGATTCACCCGCTTGCCCTAATCTCGCGCTGGTGCTCTAGTTCGCAACGCAAACCGAGGGCTGCGTTGGGTCGAACACGGACAGGTCCAAGCAAGTGTAACCAGACGGGCAAATCGACGGGGCATCCTTGCATCCGGTGAACGTGCAGATCCCCGTCGTCTGGCCAGGCTGAATCGCGCAGAAGTGCGCGGGGCAACCGCAGTCCGAGTGGTTCGTCGAATCGGTGCAGGCGGTCCCGATGCTGACCGCACCTGCGTCGGGCTTGCACGCGCCGCTGTCCGTACCCCCTGCGCCCCCCGCGTCAGTTCCAGCTGCGCCGCCGCCCGCAGCGCCGCCGGAAGACCCCGCCGCACCAGCGCTGCCAGCATCGGCACCCCCTGCAGCGGCAACCACGCACTCGCCACCCTTCAACTCCTGACCTGGATCGCATTCTGCGTCTGACGCACAGCCCGGCGCCGACGCCGCCACCGCGAGCGCCACGCATAGCCCCAGGAACTCACGCTTCATCTGCGTTCCCAATCACTTCTTCACCAGCTTGCCTTTGCGAACGACGCCAACCACCCGCACCCCCTTCTTCACTTTGCTCAGAGGCACGAAACCGATCCCGCGCTCGAGCTTTGCCACGACCTTGACCATCACGTCGGGGCTGGGCACTGGCTTGGGGGGCCGAGCTCCACCCCGCACGCGGCGGTCGATCCAAAAGCGGGCCACCTGCTTTGGGCTCATGCCGAGCACGGCCTTGTCGAAGGCCACTCGCGAGCCGCTCTTTGCCGGCAGATTGAGTGCGATGATGCGCCCACCGCCCTTCCACTTGCGGCGCTTCGTCTTGAAAATCGCCGCCAGCTCGGCACGGTCCAGCTTCTTCGCCGGTCCTTTCGGATGCACGATGACCGCGATCGCCTCGTCATCGTCGGCCGCAGCCGCCGGCACGTCGACCACCAAGGCCGTCACCGCGAGAAATGCTGCAAAAAGTGCGCGCCGTTGCATCAGAAAGCCAAGACCAGACGTGCGGCGAGGACGGAGAAATTGTTATCGCTAGGCGTGCGATCCTCGTCGACGTCTAGATCGACGAAATAGGTCCGCGCATATTGAATTTTTAGTTGAACTTCTGGCTCAAAATACACGTTCAGGCCCGCAGAAGGCAGAATCACCGTATCGCCGACGAAGGCGGGTCGGTGGATGAATTCAAGCCACAAATATGGCTCGAGCCCAAGCCACGGCAAGCGGTAGGCGCCCAGCATGTAGGCATCCCACTCGTAGAAATCTGGCGACAGAGTCGTTGGGTTGCCAAATGCCGGTGGCGGCCGCTTGCCTTCTTCGAAGGTGGTGCGGTGAACGACGGCCTCGCTCCGAAAACGAAAAGCGTCGGCCGTTACCGAAAGATCTAGCCCAGCCGCCCATTCTTCCGCCTCCACGGTCTTGTCTACCTCGACCGTGAACGGGTCCACGCTCACCAAGCGCTTCACGAAATCTTCGTACGTCCCATAGTAGCCGGACGCGCCGACTTTCCACTCGAAGCCCGGGTTGTTCGTGCCATAGAAGATGCGCCCACCAACTGCCTTGTTCTCAGTCACATCGGTCTGGCCGACGGTACGACCATTGGACACGAACAGATGGTAGCCGAGCTCCGCTGGCGGCATCAGGAAGGTGCCGTGCGCCTGCACACCGGTTTGGCGCAACGGATACATCTCTGCAACTTGCGCATCCGGCAGCACCAGTGAGATCAGCGTCGGCGTGCCGTGATCGATATTCCAGATCCCCCAGGGCGTGAAGAAGTAGCCCGCCTTGACGTTGAACTCGTCGGCCGCCGAGTAGTTGATCCAGGCGCGCTCGATGATCACAGCACCTAGTAGGACGCTGTTGCGACCATTGGGGCTGGTCGTGTCGAGCACGCGCCGATCCACTCGCGCATACCCGCCTCCAGTTCCTGTCCCCAGGCTGCGATCGTTGCCGTGTGGGACATTGGTGAATCGCAGCTCCAACATGCCGCGCCAGGCGCCACGCACCTGAGCATCGAAGAACACGTTCGCGTTGCCGAGCACGAAAGTGGACGCCCGAGTCGGCACGACCCCGTGCAAGAAAGAAGACTTGGGGATGAAGAACTTCTCGAAGCCCACATCGAGGTAGCCGTAGATGTTCAGGAGCCGAGGCTTCTCGTAGGCGGTCGCGTCCACGTCCTGAGCTAGCTCGGCCACCAACGCGTCCGCGTCTGCCTCGGGCTCGTCCGCTCCGGCTGCAGCCTCGCCGACGCCCGGATCGCTACTACTTCGTTGCCGCGTTCCCTTCAGCTGCTCTAGCTGCGCTGCCAGCTCCGCCTTCTGTTTCTCGAGCTCTGCGCGTTGCTTCTTCAGCTCTTCCTCCTGGCGCTCGACCCGCTGCTCCAGGTTGAACTTCGGCTCGGCTTCGGGTGCTGGAGCGCCCGCGGGCTGGGCGCGCGCCAGCGTTGCCGACAAGCTTGCCGCAACCACCCATGCCACGAAGCTCCGTTTCCTCACGCTACCCCGCTGACGCTTTCTGCTTCGTATCCGCGGATTCTTGTTCCGCAGACAGCTCTTGTTTCGCTTCTTCGAAGGCCTCGGACAATTCCTTGGCCAACTGTTCGGAGTTATCAGGGAAGTCTTCGAGCTGCTTGCAGATATCCGCCATCTTCCGAACGCCCACGTTCAAACAACCGCCCTTCAACTTGTGGGCGGCCTGTTTCAAGGCGTCCTTGTCCGAGTTTTTCAGGGCCGCAGAGACGGCCTCAACCTGGCCGGGCACCAAGCGCAGGAACAGCTCAACCACCTTGGCGCTCCGAGCGATTCCAGGCTCGAGCACCACGCTATCGTCGGCGTTGCCCGGTCGTGCGCTCTGGCGCACGTATCTCAACAACACCTCTTCCAGTTCTCGAGCCCGCACTGGCTTGGTCACGTGCTCGTTCATACCAGCTGCGAGGGATCGCTCGCGTTCGCCCGGCATGGCATGCGCTGTTACGGCGATAATCGGGATCCGTGCACGCTCCGGCAGGTTCCGGATCATCTTCGTGGCCTCGTAACCATCCATGACGGGCATTTGGCAATCCATCAAGACCGCAACGTAGATCCCGCGTTTGACCGCCTCCACCGCCTCCTGGCCATCACTGACGCTGTCCGCCTCGAAGCCGAGCTGGGTCAGGATTTCGAGCAGGACCTCGCGGTTGATCTCGTTGTCCTCGGCCACCAAGAGGCGCCCCCGCGCCAACTGCACGCCCCCAACTGGCGGCGCAGCGGCCGGGACCGTCACAGACGCTGCGCCCCCCAGCGCCATCCGAATACTGTCCGCTAGGTCCGCCTCCCGCACGGGCTTCGTGATGACTGCGCTCACTTGCGCCGTGAGCGCAGTGGAGGTCGTGTCCCCCAAAGAAGTCAGAATGATCAGAACGAGATCCTTGAAGCGCTCGTCGGCCCGGATCTTTCGAACCAAATCGACCCCGTGCATGCCCGGCATCTGTACGTCGAGAAGCGCCATGCGGAAGGGTCGCTGCTGCTCCTGGGCCTGCTCCAGTTGCTCCAACCCGGCTTCAGCGTCTTCGCAGCTGACTGCCTCCATGCCCCAACCTGAGAGTTGAGCCTCGAGGATCGCGCGATTGGTTTCGTTGTCGTCCACGACGAGCACGCGCATGCCCTTGGGCAACGATTCCATGTCGGGAAACGAGCCTTCATCTTCCCGGCGCATGGAGAGCCGGACTCGGAAGTTGCTGCCCTTTCCTTCACCGCTTTCGACCTCGATTTCACCGCCCATCTGCTCGGTGATCCGCTTGGAAATCGCCAGTCCCAGACCGCTACCGCCGTGCCGACGCGTCAGCGAGCCGTCCGCCTGCCAGAAAGCCTCGAACAGATTCGCTCGTTGGGCTTCTGGGATCCCAATCCCGGTGTCGCGCACTTCGAATACCACATCGACGACCCCGTCCTTCTCTCCGAGCTTGCGGACGGAGATGAGGATCTCGCCCTCATCCGTGAACTTCACGGCGTTGGCCGCGATGTTGAGCAGCACCTGGCGCAGTCGGTCACGATCCACGTGGGCATAGCGCGGCACCTCCGGGTCATAGTCGGTCATCAGCTCCACGCCTTTGGCGTGAGCTTGGGCGGCTAGCAGTTCGGCGATCTCCTCGACGAGGCGCCGGACGTTGGAGACGTTTTCTTGGAGCTCCAGCCGCCCCGCTTCGATCTTGGACAAGTCCAAAATGTCGTTCAGCAAGTTCAGCAGCGTGTTTGCCGAAGTATTGATGGTCTCAGCATAGCGTCGCTGCTTTCCGTTCAGCTCGGTTGCCAGCAGCAACTCGGTCATCCCGATGACGCCGTTCATGGGGGTGCGAAGCTCGTGACTCATGTTTGCCAAGAACTCGCTCTTAAGACGCGTCGCGGCCAGAGCCTGCTCCGCAGTTTCTTCCAGATCCGTGAACGCCCGCCGCGTCACGCCAATCAATGGGCCGACGTAGAGGCTGACGAAGAGAAGGCTGAGCAGCAGCCCAGCTCCGCAGCCACCCGCGGCCAGGGTCAGCATATTGCTCCGCAGGGTGGCACCGGCGCTCAAGCGCCGCTTCGATACGATCACGGCAACGCGGCCAATCTTCTCGCCTTCGATGGCAGCGTTGGACCAGGCGCGCATATGCTCGTCCGTTTCCGACACATGATTTGGCGGCCCAGCGAAGGCTTCGACAGCGCCCGGCACCGAGCCGTGGGTGTAGAGCACCTTACCTTTCGCGTCGCTCACCGCGATGGCCTCGACATCCGCGTCGCCGAGGTAGTCCGTCATCGCGCTTTCGATGTCTTTGCGGTCCGCAGCGACAATCCCGAACTCGCTGCTCTGCGCCAACTCAGCCGCGCCACGACGCGCCTTCCAAGCCAGATCCGAGTGAATCGCTGGGGTCAGCGAATCGAAGATCTGCGTCACCATCACGTAGGAGACGGCCGACAAGGCCAGCAATAGCAGCATCAAGAAGCCTGCCAATCTGACCTGTAGCCGGCGCCCGGACAGCAGCTGCTGCGCTCCCACCGGTATGGGTGAAAGGGGGCTGCCGCTTGAGCCGTCGCCGTCCGCCATTTTGGCCATCTACGCTATCACGAGGACCCAGTCTTCCCTAGCTGCAGCCACGGTCGCAGGATGCGACGGGAGCACGCTTCGCGTCGATTTCGAGGACGCACGCCCGCATTGCCCGGCATGTCGCAGAAACTCTGGGTCTGGCGCTGGCGTGGTTTGGCACCTATAAATGGTCCCTGAGTAGGCTCAGATATGGCGCGCGGAAAAGTCTTGGTGGTGGACGACGACGAGCTCACGCTCGAGGTCGCAAAGGCTCGCCTCGAGCGCATGGGCTACGATGTGGAAGTGCGGGACAAAGCGCTCGGCACTCTGCGCTGGATCTCCGACAATGAACCAGACTTCGTCCTGCTAGACGTGATGATGCCAGCGCTATCCGGAGATGAGTTGGCGATCTTGCTGCGGCGCCGTCAGTTGCACAACAAGATCGGAGTGATCTTCTATTCGAGTCGCCCGCAAGCCGAGCTCGATAGCCTTGTCCGGCGCACAGGCATGCTTGGCGCGATTCGCAAGGGCACCAACGATGGTGCGTTCTTGAGACAGTTCATCACTCTCGTCGATCGGTTTCGCGCGCGCGCCGCCGCGAACGGCAGCTGACGCCCCTCGGAGAACACCGCTGCGCAGATTTCGTTACGGCACCTGCGTAGAGCGCGCCTCGATCACCAAGCGGTTCCGCGGCGCTTCTGCACGGATTTCCAACACACTCCGGGAGCCGTTCCACACCCAAGCCGAAGCGCGGGCCTGGGACTCCTTGCCATAGAGACTCCGGGCGAGTGCCAGCGCCTTGCCCAAGGCGGCCCGCATCGAGTCTTCGTCAGGGGTGCGAGTGTGACACTCGACGCGCTGCAGGGTCTGCACGGCGCTCAGCTCGAGCACGCAGCTGGCCCTTTGGTCGAAGGCGACCGTCTCGTGAACCATTTTGCCGTCAACGTTCTTCACGGCGGGGAATTGCTCCCTGATGTCGGTTTCCGTCATTCCAAAACGCAGGCCGACGAGTCCATTCGGGATCGGCGCCGGGCGGTCGCGCAGGAGGGTCACGACACCCCACGCAGCCACGGCGAGGACGAAGGCCGCGCCGAGCACGATGGCGAAGCGGCGCGAGGGCGGCGGCTCCGCGCGACTTCGGGCTTGGCGCTCTTCCACGCGGGGATTCTAAGGTGCCGCCTGCCTCGATGGTGTACAAAGACCATTATGGCCTTCGACGAAAAGCTGCGGGCGCGCTTGGAAGCGGCGCTGAAGAAGAAGAAGGGGATTGTCGAAAAGCGCATGTTTGGCGGCGTGGCATTCATGCACAATGGCAAGATGGCCCTGGGCGTTCAGGGCAAGGACCTGATGGTCAAGGTCGGCGCTGAACACTACGACGCCGCCCTCGAGCGCCCACATGTTCGGCCAATGGACTTCACCGGCAAGCCCCTCAAGGGATACGTCTACGTCGCCCCGCCGGGGTTCAAGACCCCGGCGGGCTTGAAGGGCTGGATCGAGCGTGGACTGGTCGGCGCTGCCTGCGGACCTCCCAACAAGACGCGCAAGAAGACCGCCAGCAAGAAAGCCACGCCGAAGCGGAATTCAAAGAAGAAAGCCGAGACGCAGACCAAGAAAGCCAAGGCTTCCGCGACAGCGCGCAAGAAGTCAGCTGCCACACGCGCGACCAAAGCCCGACTCAAGAAGAAGCCCGCGACCAAAAGCGGGCGGCGGGCGGCGGTTCAGGGTCGTCGATGAGCGACCGCGTCGAGTATCCCTTCATCCCCTACCGTCTACCTCACGTCGAAAGCGCCGAACTCCTGCGCCGGGGGGAAAGCTTCTACCGGCACCTGGATCAACGCCGCAGTTGCCGCGATTTCTCCGCCGAAGCAGTACCTCGGGAGGTGATCGAGCTGGCAATTCGGGCAGCGTCAACCGCCCCCAGTGGCGCCCATCGCCAACCTTGGCGCTTCGTTGCGGTCAGTGACCCAAATCTGAAGCGGCAAATCCGCATCGCCGCCGAAGCTGAGGAGAAGAAGTCCTACGAGGGGCGCATGCCCGACGATTGGCTCGAGGCCCTCGCACCCATCGGCACCACCTGGGAAAAGCCCTTTCTGGAGACGGTGCCGTGGCTCGTCGTGGTGTTCGAAGAAACCGTGGGCCAACATCCCGACGGCCGGCCTCGAAAGAACTATTACGTGAAAGAAAGCGCGGGCATCGCCTGCGGGCTGTTCATCACGGCATTGCACCAGATGGGCCTGGCAACCCTTACCCATACGCCCAGCCCCATGGGCTTCCTGCGTACGTTGCTTGGTCGCCCAGAAAACGAGAAACCCTTCATCCTGTTCCCGATAGGGTATCCCGCGAAGGACGCGCGGGTCCCAGATCTGAAGCGCAAGGCCTTAGACGAAATCGCCGTCTTCAACCCGAAACCGTAAACCCGCACGGACCACGGCGCTGCCCCCCCGGTGCTCAGATCGGCGCAGGTTCCGATAGCTGCCCGGTAACGACGTGGCGAGCGCGCACGCGATCGACTTACGCGTCCCCGCAGAATTCGCTAGGCACACCGCAGTTGGCGACGACACAGGGCCCGAGGCTTCCGCAAGCGGTGTTGTTGAAACACGCTAGGCATGCAGGCGACGTGTTGGGTTGGGTAGCGCAACCCGTCAAGCAGTCGCTCATCGAAAGGCCCGGGCAGCACCCCGTGATTGTGGCGCAGCTCGCGTTGCAATCGACACCGGTGCCCCCGCCGGAACCAGGAGTTCCACCCGAACCAACTCCGCCCCCGGAGCCAGTCGAACCACCCGTGCTGCCAATCGCCAGGCAGCCGCCGGTTTGACATGAAGCGCTCCAGTCACACGTACCCACGCCCGGCTCGTTGCAGGACCCACTCGCGGTCTTGGTCGCTAGGTTTCCGTTACATGTCCCGGATCCGTCACCGAAGCTGATGGAGCTACCGCTGACGGAACCGGTGTAGGTCGTCCCCGTCGGAGAGCAATTCAGCGTCACATTGCAGCCGTTTTGGCTAATGGTGCAGGACGTGTCCCGGCAAGTACCCGACAAGGTCCAAGTACCCGACACGTCCGGGCAATTGCCGCCACCGCCGCCGGAATCGCTCGAGCTACAGGAGAGTCCCAATGCTGCCAACGCAGCGCCCACGAAAACAAGTCGTACCCACCTCATGGGGCCATTGGTACCACGAAGCGCCGGCCGACGCCGCAACTCTGACAGTGCGAGTGCGCGCGGCTCGCAGCAATTGCGCGCGGGTTGTCGTCGAGCAGGCCTGGCGCGCAATCAACGCGCGACTGAGACCACTCCCGGGGTGGATGTAGGTATGGGTCGCATCCGGGCTGCGCCTACTTGGCGTAGATGCGCACCGCAGCCACGCCCTGGCCTTGACTCACGCGTACGGTGAGTCGAAGTGGCCCAGCGACGGGTGCCGCCCACTTGTAGCAGTTCGGCTTCGCACCCAGGACGGCCGTGGGTCCCGTCGAAGAGTCTTGGGCCAAGACGGGCGATGGAATCCCCGGTGCGGAGACGGCGGCGGAGAGTTGCAGGTCGATCTCCGCCACCGCCGGCAAGCCAGAAGCAAACGCCACGTAGCACTTGCCGGGTTGCGCCTGAAAGTCGACGGTCATGGTTTGACCCGGACCGAAGTTGCCCGCCACGGTCGCGCCAGGCACCGGTGTCATACCCTGCGCATGTTGCGCGGCCATTGCGTCGATGGCCGGCCCTGCTGCCGCCGCAAGGCTGGGATCAATGGGGGTGGCGGCAGCGCCAGGTTGTACCGTGGGGATGGGGGATGGCGCGGTGGCGGTTGTTGTCGCCGTCGGGGGCGGCGCAGTTGCCGTCGTGGTCCCGGTTGGTCCCGGGCCCGCCTGGGAGACGCACTTCATTCCGTCGAACCACATGCCCGGGGGGCACGAAGCCGGCGGCGGGGAATCCGCGGGTTTGTCTTTGCCACCGCAGGCAGCACCTAGGGCGATGACGGCAAATAGAGCGACAGCCAAGCGAGCATTCATGATGCCTCCAAGATGGGGGATCAGAGATCCCCAGGGTTTTGAGTACAACGGCCTCGGCGCCTGGGCGCTTACACCCCCGCGCCGCCCGCGAATCCCCACCGAATCACGGGTTTGGGCCGCGAGTAGGCGCGCGGCTCAGAGTAGCAGCGGGCCGAATAGCTCGAGGCGGTGAAAGTCGGGCTGGGGTCCGGGAGCCCCACGCCATGCCAGGTAGCTTCGCTCATCCCCCTCTCCGTGAATCGCGAAGGCGTTGACACGCTCGCACTGCGGCGGCAGCCACTCGAGGGGAAGTCGAGCGTGAGCGCGGAAACGCTTCTTTTCGATCCTGGGTCTGTAGTCGAGGCGGCGATTCGAGCTAGCCACCGCACGACGACCCGAGAGTTCGAGCACGAGGTAGTGACCGTGCGGCCCGAACTCCAGCTCCAAATAGCGTTCCGCGGCGCCCAACAGCATCAACTCGACGACTTCGAAGTTCCACAGCCGCGGTGTCGACCCCGCCGCCTGGGGCGGAGGCGGATCGTCGAAAAACGGTGCGTCGAGTCGTATCAGCAGACCGTCATGCTGGCGCTGTAGTTCGAGTTCGACGTGTTCCTGCGCCGGCGCGGGCGTGCCGTCCCACTTCGACTCGATGACGAGACGCATGCCGGTAGCATATACTCCAAGGATGGGCCTTCCTCGCGCCACCGCCTTGCTCGCGTCCGTCGCGGCAATTGCGTTGGGCTGCGCGGGTTCGGAAGATGCGGGGAGCGGCGCGGGCGGTAGCGGCGCGGGCTCCGGAGCCAGCGGCAACGTCGGCGGTGGGGGGTTCCCCGGCGGCACCGCGGGCGTCGGTGGCAGCGGCGCCGGCGTCAGCGGCGGCAGTGGCGGCGTCAGCGGCGGCAGTGGCGGCACCAGCAGCGGAGGATCCGGCGGTGGCTCCGGTGGTCGGCAGTGCGCACCGGACTTGCAAAGCGTCGTCGACAACGCGGGGAACGTGATCGAAACCTGCGCGCCCGACAAAGGTTGCTTCGACGGCAACTGCATCGCCGCCTGTGATGCCGCGACGAAGAACAAAGGCAACGTGGGCTGCGAATTCATCGCACCCACGCCACCCTTCACGGGCGCAGGCTGGCCGGGCTCGCAAGGCAAGGAACTGCTCGGACCGTGCCACGCCATCTTCGTGGCCAATGCCTGGAACCGTCACGCCAAGCTCAACATGGACTACGGCTCGCAGAAGCTCGACGTCACGAGCTTTGCGCGGATCCCCAAAGGCAGCATCCCCTACCCTACCTATCAGCCGCTCCCCGCCCAGGGCCTGCCCCCGGGTGAAGTTGCCATCTTGTTCCTGTCCCACGATCCCCAAGCCAACAACGCCGGGATCCCTTTGCAGTGTCCCGTCAAACCTGCGCTGCTCATGGACACGGCGGTCTTCGCTAGCGGTCGCGGGACTGCATTCCGCCTGAGCAGCGATACACCCATCACCGCCTACGACATCGTGCCCTATGGCGGCGCGCGCACCTTTTCTCCCAGCGCCAGCTTGCTGCTTCCGGTGAGCGCTTGGGGTACGAGCCACATGGCCGTCGCACCCCACGACATCGATCCCAATCCCATCGTCGGTGGCAACCTGTGGCTGACCCTGGTGGGCAGCGCCAGCGGCACCAGCGTGACCATCACGGCCAAGTCCCAATTGCCGGCTGGGCTCAACGTGCCAGCGGCACTGCCGGGAAAGCCCACGACCGTGAGCCTGGGCGCCGGTGAGACAGTCCAATGGCTCCTCGGCGACCCCACCGGCACCGTGATCAAGTCCACCCAGCCCATCGGGGTATTCACTGGCAATACCCAGCTCTGGGTGACCGCAGGGGAGTCCATCGACGGCGGCAAAGAGCCTGCGCATCAGCAGCTTCCACCCATTGACGCCATCGGCACCGAGTACGTTGGCGGCGGCAATGTCACGCGCATGTTCAATCTCTCGCCGGAAACGATCATGTACCGGATCATGGGCGTGAAAAACGGCACGACTCTGAGTTGGGATCCGGCTCCACCCCTGGGTGCTCCCACTTCGCTCTCCGCGGGCCAGGTCGCGGAGTTCACCACGAAGCAATACTTTTCCGTTCGCTCTCAGGGGCAGAGCCACGCGTTCTATCTGACGCAATACATGACCGGTAGCGTGTTTGCGGCGGTGATGCGCAAGGACGGCACGATGCCTTTGCCCATTGGCGTGCCCCTGAGCTGCGGCATCGGCGACGAGGAGTGGATCTACGTCCTGCCCCCGGACCAGTTTCTGAAGCGCTACGTGTTTTTCACGGATCCAACCTACGCCACGACCAACCTCGTCATCACTCGAAAGAAAAACGCCGGGGGGTTTCACGACGTCAACGTCGCCTGCTTGGGCAAAGTTGGCGGGTTCACCCCAGTCGGCAACGGCGGCGAGTACGAAGTCGCCCACGTGGATCTCGTTCGCGGCAGCAAGGCCCTGGGCAATTGCATCACCAGCCGGCACGAGGCCTGGTCCGACGGCCCCTTCGGCATCACCGTGTGGGGCACGGATTGGTGTTCATCCTACGCTTACCCCGCAGGCGGCAGCCTCCAGAGCATCAATCTGGTGTCCCTGGACTGATCCCTGGTCCCGCGCTCCTCCGTCAACGCCAATTTATTCCCACCCGCCGGGGTGGGCACATTTATCGGCCGGGCGCGGGCGCGAGTTGCTTGCCTTGGCCGCCAGCCTGCGCTTTCAATGCGCGCCTCAATGCCCAGCCTGGTCCGAGTTTTCATTGCTTGCTCCTTGGATGGTTTCATCGCGGGGCCGGATGACGATCTATCCTGGTTGCCCCAACCCTCCGAAGCCTCCACAGGGGATGACAGCTTCGAGACCTTCTTCGCCGATGTCGGCGCCCTGCTAATGGGGCGTCGCACCTTCGACGTCGTCCAAGGCATGGGCGACGCCTGGATATACGCAGATCGTCCGGTGCTCGTCGCGACGAGGCGGCCGCTCGAATCCTCGCGCCCAACCGTTCGCGCGGTGTCTGGAACCATTCAGCAGCTGGTCGAGCAAGCCATCGAGGCCGCTGGGGATCGCGACGTCTATCTCGACGGCGGCGATCTGATCCGGCAGGCCATCGACGCGGAACTCGTCGACGAAGTCATCGTGACCATCGTTCCCACCATCTTGGGCAAGGGCATCCCACTCTTCGCCGGTGTGGCGCACCACACCCAGCTAGAGCTCCAGGACACCAAGCGTCTGCCCGAAGGCATGGTGCAGCTCAGCTATCGCCCCGTTCGCTGGAACTGAGCCCGACAACTGAGCGTCTTTCTGCCACGCCACCATCCACATCGCGTGCCGACTGCCCACCCCTTGGCGACAGCCGCGCGCCCGTTTACCCTCGCCGCCCATGCTCACCTTCAGCGACGACGGCCCGACCGCGGATCGCCAAATGCAGGCGATCATCTTCTATCTGACCACTTTCGGGCACATCGACGGTGACTTCGACGCAAGCGAACAAGCCTTCGTCAAAACCTATGTTGCCAATTTGGTGAAACACCGAGTCGACGGCGCCATCGACCTGAGCGAGACCCAGCTTCGCCAGGAGTTGACGGTGAAGTTCGTTACGCACTTCCACGAAGTCTTCGAAAGCATCAAACACCAAGTTCAGGAACTCTTCGACGAAGCCGTTGCCGAGGGAGAAAACCAGGACGACTTCGTACACGCCAAGCTCAAGCTGCGCTGCTTCGAGATCTTCAACAGCTTCGGCACGAAAGACCAAGAGCAGTTGATGGATACCATCGACGAGCTGATTCACGCCGATGGCCAGGTACACCCCGCTGAAGCCAAGCTGCGCGGAGAGCTCGCAGATCTCTTGGAGGAGGACTTGGGGGTTCAGCTCATCGACGACGATGGCCAGAAGCCGCCCGTGTCGATCCAAGAGCACGCGGCTCCCGTGCCGGCTACGGAAAACCACCCCTTCTTCAACCAGTTCGAACATAACTACACCGCCAACCCCAAACTCCTGATGAAACAGGTCAAAGCCGACGCCGATCTGATGGACAAGGTGATGGCCACCCTGGATGCCCAGCGGGCGCAGGCCCAGCAGAAGCTAGCGGGAGCGCAGAGCGTCCTCGATTTCGCCGGCCGAGAGCCCTTTCTCGACGGACACGTCTATGTCTGCCCCACCCGGCCCGGCGAAGAGTACGAGCTCATCGTGCTGGGAGATCTGCATGGTTGCTACAGCTGCCTCAAGGCCGTGCTGATGCAAACGGACTTCTTCGAAAAGGTCCGCAAGTACCACGAGAACCCAGCGGCCAATCCAAACCCCAAGCTAGTGCTGCTGGGGGACTACATCGATCGCGGCATGTTCAGCTATCAGGGCGTTCTTCGCTCTGTCATGCAGCTCTTCGTCACGGCACCGGATCACGTCTACCTGTTACGCGGCAACCACGAGTACTACGTGGAGCATGAGGGCAAAGTCTATGGCGCGGTGCGGCCGAGCGAGGCCATGAACACCCTCAAGCCTCATCTCTCCCACGATGTCTTCGCCCACTACATGAAGCTGTTCGACTCCATGCCGAACATGCTGTTCTTCGAGCGCTTCATGTTCGTGCATGGCGGGATCCCGCGAGATCTCACCATGAAAGAAAAGTACCAGGATCTCTCCAGCCTAAACGACTGGGACATTCGCTTCGAAATGATGTGGAGCGACCCTTCAAGCGCCGACGTGATCCCAGCCTCGCTACAAAAGCAATCTGCTCGTTTCCCCTTCGGGCGCCTTCAATGCCAAGCCTTCCTACAACGCATCGGCTGCCACACGCTGGTCCGTGGTCACGAAAAAGTCGAAGAGGGCTTTCGGCGCATTTACGACGACGAGCATCAGCTACTGATCACGCTGTTTTCCGCCGGTGGCGCCACCAACGACGACCTGCCCGCAGACAGCAGCTACCGCGACGTCAAGCCCATGGCCATGACCGTGAACTTCAAGGACGGCAAGTCCAAGATCACGCCCCTCGCCATCGACTACGACCGCTACAACGCGCCGGACAAGAACGGCTTTTTTCTAGCGCCGCCGGAGATTGAACACAAAGCCGGCTGAGCTCGGACGAGGCGCTCGTCAGTCCGCGGTGAAGCCCGCCGCCTTGTGAGCACCATCGCAGAAGGGTTTGTTCTTGGATTGTCCGCAGCGGCAAAGCGCAGCCTTGGTTCCGGTCCAGGCCCTGCGACCGCTCGCAGACCAGATCGCCAGGTTGCCATTGACCAACAGTGGGCCGTTGGGAACACGCTTGATGCTTAGCGGACCGCCCGTCGCTTCCAGAGCCTCGCCCTTCGACCCGACCGCTCCGTAGTCTTTGAAGCCGGACTTCTCATGGCTATTGTCGCAAAAAGGTTTGTTCTTCGACGCCCCGCAGCGACACAGCGCCGCCCGAAAACGTACACCATCCATGTCGTCCGGCGCGCCATCGATCTCCAAATCCCCTCGAACGTAAAGCGGTCCGTGGTTGGCCACCGTCAGCGTGTTTTCCGGTGCAGGCTGTTCACTCGGCGCGGCACCACGGGTGTCGTAGGTCAGCGCGCCCGTCGGGCAACGCTCACAGACTTCGGCGACGTCTTTGGTATCCACGAGATCCGGTTGGCACCAGGGCTTGCGGCCGCCAACGAACAACTCTCCCTCCGCCCGGCCGCATTCTCCGATGTGAATGCACAGCCGGCGATCCCAATACACGTCTTCCTTCTTGCCATCGTATTTGAAGCGATTCTTGTCGTCAGCCGCCATCTCGAACCTCCGCCCGCATCCCTGGCTTATAAGTCGAGGGCCCGAAATGGCAATGCCCGGCGACTGCGATCCCGTAACGACCTCGGAGACTTCTAGGACGGAGGCGCCAGGACGCTGAGTTCGAGGCCTCGGGGCGAAGGCGTTCAGTACGGCTTCTGGCCGCTGTAGTTGCCCGGCGGGTCGTAGTTGCAGACCCAGAACTCCCAGGCGCCGCCTCCCAGCGGCGAGTTCTTGGTGCACTTCGCAACGGCGCAACCGAGCTGCGTGGTCTTGGCCCACACCACCTGAGTGTAGTGGCCGCAAACCTTGCTGCAGGAGTTGCTTCCGTAGTTGTAGTCCTTCACTTCGCTGACCCAGGACTCGACTACGCTAGTTGGCGTTGCCGTGCCGCTGGTGGCAAAGATGTTCTCGCCGTAGGGGTTGTTGCTCGAGTGCTGGAACTTGCACTTGTTGGAGTGGGCCTGCGCCGTGTCCGCCACCTGCTGGGACCAAGTGAGCGGCGGCATGGGTGGGGTAGCGGGAGGGCTGACATTGGCGCGAGCCTCGTTGTGCGCCGCGAGCATCTCGTCGGCCATGCTTCCCGAGTTTCCCGAACCACCTGACGAAGCACCGCCGCTCGACGCGCCGCCGCTCGCTCCTGAGCCGCCGGATGCGGTGCCGCCAGTTGCTCCGGTGCCGCCGCCGCCACTCGTCCCACCAACGGCGGTGCCTCCACCGCCCCCCGGAGAGCTACCGTCGTCGCTGGAGCTGCAGCCCAGCGCCGTCATGGTCGCTAGAGCACCAATGATCAGCCAATGTTCGTTGTGCATGTCTTCTCCACGGGCGAACTCAACCCGCGACAACCCTCGGCTGCCGCTCAACGGGCCGACTTCCTCCGCGAAGTCGGCATTCTAGAGCTGAGTAGCCTGAGCCACGCAATGTGGCTCAGGCCGAGTCCTGTCTATCGTTTTGGCGGATCGATAGGCAGCCCCAGATTCCGTGCCACCGCTCGGCCGTATTCGGCGTCCGCCTGGAAAAAGTGACACAACTGCCGCTGCTGGATCTCGCGGGGCACAGATCTCATCGCATCGGCGATGTTCTTCGTCAGCCGCTCCCGCTCCCCAGCACTCATGAGCCGATACAGCGCGCCGGCTTGACCATAGTCGTCATTGCCCTCGCGATGGTCGAAGCGATCGACCACAGGTCCCTGGATCCGCAAGGCTGGCTCCTTCGCCTCGGGCACTTGCTCGGGACCGCCCTGAGTATTGGGCTCATAGTTGACACTGCTACCGCCATTTCCGTCAAAACGCATCGCACCGTCTCGATAGTAGTTGTGCATCGGGCAGCGCGGCCTGTTCACAGGCAGGGATTCGTGATTAACGCCGAGGCGATAACGTTGCGCGTCTGCGTAGGAGACAATTCGAAACTGGAGCATCTTGTCGGGGCTGTGGGAGATCCCGGGCACCACGTTCCCGGGTGAAAACGCCGCCTGCTCGACTTCAGCGTGGTAGTTCTCGGGGTTTTCGTTGAGCTCGAGAACGCCCACTTCGATCAATGGATAGTCCGCGTGGGGCCACACCTTCGTCAGATCGAAGGGGTTGTAGCGCGTACGGTCAGCGTCTTTCTCCGGCATGATCTGCACGCACATCGTCCATTTCGGGAACTCCCCACGTTCCAGGGCTTCATACAGATCGCGTTGGTGGCTCTCCCGATCCGCGCCTATCAGCTCGGCCACCTGCTTTTCGGTCAGACACTCGATGCCTTGCTGGGTCTTGAAGTGGAACTTCACCCAGAATCGCTCGCCCTCCGAACTGATGAAGCTGAAGGTGTGGGAACCATAGCCGTTGATGTGGCGGTAGCTCCGCGGCAGACCGCGATCCGAAAACAGAATCGTGATCTGGTGCAGGCTCTCCGGCGACTGGGACCAAAAGTCCCACATCGCCGTGGGGTTGCGAAGATTCGTCCTAGGATCGCGCTTCTGGGTGTGGACGAAATCCGGGAACTTGTAGGGGTCCCGAATGAAGAACACTGGCGTGTTGTTGCCCACCAAGTCCCAGTTGCCCTCTTCCGTGTAGAACTTCAAGGCAAAGCCGCGCACGTCGCGCTCGGCATCCGCCGCACCGCGCTCTCCAGCAACAGTGGAGAAGCGCAGCAGGCACCGCGTCTTCTTTCCCACTTCGGAAAAGAGCTTGGCGCTGGTGTACTTCGTGATGTCCTTCGTCACGGTCAAGCTGCCATAGGCAGCGGAGCCCTTGGCATGCACGACCCGTTCGGCGATGCGTTCTCGATTGAAGTGGGCGTGTTTCTCGAATAGCTGCCAGTCCTGCGCCAAGAGCGGCCCCCGGGGCCCGGCCGTCAGGCTGTTCTGGTTGTCAGCAATCGGAGCGCCGTTGGCAGTGGTCAGATTGGGTCGCTTGCTCATTTTCTTCTCTCTTTTTATACAATGTCTATTTTTAGACTTTGTCTAACTTACGGCCAAATAAAAAAGGCACCGCCTAGGCGGAGCCACGAACCTTCTTCTTGCCTCGCAGCACGACTTGGTACTCGCGCACGTCGAAGCCTTTGAGTTTCTCTATTCGGGACACGTCCAGAGCGTCCCAGGGAATATCGAAGATCTCTTCGCTGTCCTCGTCGACAAAGTGGTGATGATCAGCCACGTGGGGATCAAACACCACGCGCCCCTCAGTCAGAACGAATTGGCGAAGCAGGCCCTTTTCGACGAATAAGTTGAGGGTGTTGTACACCGTCGCGCGCGACACCATCGGGAAGCGCTTCTTGACCCGCTTCCACACTTCGTCCGCCGACGGATGGTCCTTGGTATGCAACACGTATTGCGCCACGGCGACCCGCTGAGCCGAAGGTTGGATCCCATGATCCGAAAGCAAGCTGGCCTCGTCCGTCACCAAATTTAGACTAAGTCTAACTTTGGAACATGTCAACCATCGTTCAAAATCCCTGAATTTTCATGGATGAACCACTGCATCGAGCTCAGGACACACAAATGGGGTGGCGCCGGAGCGTTTTCTCAACCTTCTTCCTGGGCAAGCTTGCGATGAAGCAGCGTCTCCACCCGAAGCTCTCGACCACCGTCCTGAAGGCAGCGTTAGGAGACATCGTTGCCGGCCTTCAGACTCTCAGTCGAATGGCCATATAAATGCGGGGATCCCTCAGCGCCAGCGGAGGTGCGGTCTCGGGCGGCACCGGGGGGAGTGGCTCCAGCACCGACGCGAGCACGTCAGGCACGTCGGGCGCGTCGGGCGCGTCGGGCGCGTCGGGCGCGTCGGGTAGTTCGTCGGGCGGCGCCGCGGGCTCGTCTGGAAGCCCTGTCGCGCCCGGGTGCACATCCCGCGGCGACCCGCCATGCTTGCGTGCCGATTCAACAAAAAGTACGTGGCGTAGCCGTCGAGAGGAACCGTTCGGGCGACGAGCAATTTCACCCTTGCACCCCGCAAACCTCGATATTGGCCGAAGATGGTGGAAGATCGCATCGGATTGGTGACTGGCGCCAATCGCGGGTTGGGCTTCGAGACCTGCAGTCAACTAGCCGCCCGCGGCTATCGAGTGGTGTTGACCGCTCGAGACGAGGCTGCTGCAGACCGGGGGGCAAACGAACTCGGCGTCGAGCACCTGCAGCTCGACGTCACGGCCAAGGCGAGTCTAGCGCAGGCCGTGGACACGATACGCCAGCGCTATGGCCGTCTCGACCTCTTGGTCAACAACGCTGGCGTCGCACTGAACGGTTTCGACGCAGGCGTCGCGAAAGATACGCTCGACATCAACTTCTTCGGTACCGTCGCGGTCAGCGATGCCCTGGGGCCCCTGCTTGCGCCCGACGCTACCGTGGTGATGGTTTCCAGCGGCATGGGGCAGCTGTCTTGTTTGTCTACACAAAGGCGGCGAGCCTTCGAAGACCCTGGGCTGTCTCGAGATCGTTTGGAACAACTGATGACAGAGTTCATCTCGGACGTCCAAAGCGGTGAGCACGCGTCCAAGGGTTGGCCCAGCTCGGCCTATCGCGTCTCCAAAGTCGGTATGAACGCGTTCACGCGCATCTTGTCGAAGGAGTTGGCGCAGAGGTCCGTTTCCGTCAACGCCGTATGCCCGGGTTGGGTGCAGACGGACATGGGCGGCGCAGGAGCCGATCGCAGCGTCTCCGAAGGAGCCAAGAGCATCCTCTGGGCCGCGACCGCCGCAGGCAGCGCTTCGGGAGGTTTTTTCCGAGATGGCGAGCCGATCGACTGGTAGACGCGGTTCCCCGAGTTCGAGTCAGTCCTGCAACAGGTAGCGCTCGAGCATGTCGGCCAATTCGACGAGCACCGCCTCCGCATCGTCATCGGTGGTTTGCTCTGAGACTGCCTCCACGCTGGTGAAGGCGATCCTCATCGCTAATTCGAGGTTGTCTGGGCGGAGGCAGGCACGGTGCGTCTCCAGGTAGTCCAGAATGCTACTTCGCAGGAAGTCATCCGTCTCTGCAGTTGCAAAGTGCGGCACGGCCTCGGGGACTTGCTCGCGAATGACACGCCTCAGCGCCGGGTTGATACGATAGGCCTCGAGCACGCAGCGAATCGCACCGCGAATCGCTTCCCGGGGTGGCAGACCCTGCAACGCCTGCATTCGCTCGGCGACCAGGGCCGCGGTGTCGTCACCGAGCTTCTGAGCGACAGCGCCGACGAGCGCTTCCTTCGAAGGAAAGTACTGGTAGAGGGAGCCGACACTCACACCAGCCAGCTCCGCCACGCGGTTCACGTTGGTCTCCTCGAAGCCGGAGCTCGCCAAAATGCGAGTCGCCGCCTCGACGATCGCCGCGACCATCGCCTTCGAACGAGATTGTCGAGGGATTTTCCGGGGTTCTGTCCGTCGCCTCGACGCCATGGAAGCAAGCGTGCCGCGAGTCGATCTGGATGCGCAAGGGACGCATTCTAGGTCTCATGAATTGGACAATCCGAACCGCCACTGAGGCCGATGTTGAAGCCATTCGTCGCCTGCTGCGCGCCAATCGCGGCGACCCGTCCCTGTTCCAGCAGTCCAGGGCCCAAATCCGGGCCGACATCGGCTCGTTTCGTGTCGTCTGCGCGCAACACAGAGTGATTGGCAGCGCAGCGCTCATTCGGCGCGCCCGGGGCAGGGCCGAGATCCTCGGCGTAGCCGTCGCGCCGGACCAACAGGGAAAGGGCATCGGCAGCGCGCTGCTCGAGGATCTGGTGGACGTCGCCGCAGCGGACGGTGTGGAGCTGCTTTGGCTTGGTACGGCGAAACCCAAGTACTTCGCGCGCTTCGGTTTCCGGAAGATGACCCGCTGGCGCTTGCCGCTCAGCTTGCTGATCTACAAGCTTTGGCTCGTCTTCCGCCAGCCCGTGGAGCGTTGGATCCCGGCTGTGTTCGGTCGGCACGTGTTCATGCGCTACGAGCCCGCCCGATGACCCAAACTGGTGAACGGACCCCCGCCCAACATCAGCGGGGTTTGCGGCGGGAGCGTTTTGGCGTCCGTAGGCACAGATCTTCATGATCCGTCGCTGCCAGTTGCTCGAGCCACCATCGGCCTGCGGGCCCGGGCGGCTCGCCCTTGCGGTACAGAGCAGTCATCCCGGCCGCGAAGGTGCGACCCGCCCAGCGCCGAGGCCGGATTTCGACGAGTTCGCCGGTCGAAAGCTCGGCGCGGATCTGGTGTAGCGGCAGCCGTGACCAACCCAGACCGGCTTGGACGAGGGCGTGGCGAGCATGAGAATCGTCCACACTCCAGTTCCGGCTGGAGTCGAGCCCGCCAGTCGCCTCGCCGACGGGCCGCGTGGAGCGATCCCGGATCACGATGTGCACGTGCCGGGCGAGTTCCGCATCGCTGATGACCCCAGGTCGTTGTGCCAAGGGATGTCGCGGACCCACAACCGGAACGAGTTCGATCTCTCCAATCGGTCGCTGAGCGAACTGTCGCGGAATCGTCGAAAGGCCGGATATCCCGACGCTGGCGGCCCCGGATTCCAACTCGTCGAGCACCTCTCCGAGTACTCCCGTGCGCAACGACAGAGGAACCGCGGGGTAGACATCGCGAAAACCGCGAACGAGGTCAATGACGACGGACATGGGGAACAGAGCATCGACAGCGACGGTCAACTGCGCCTCGAGCCCCTCGCCCATTCCACGAGCGTTGGCACGAAGTCGGTCCACCTCCGCCAGCACGGCCCGCGCGTGGTCCACGACCGCCGACCCCGCCGCAGTCAGTTTGCGCCGCCGCCCGGATCGCTCGAACAAGTCGAGCTCGAGCTGGGCTTCGAGCTGCGCGATGTTGTAGCTGATGGCGCCTTGGGCTCGCCCCAGCTGTCGGGCCGCCGCGGAGAAGGTGCCTGTGTCAACAACCGCCACCAGCACCCGCAGTTGATCCACGGTCAACGCTTCGCCGAATCCTTCGTCTGCCACGGCTCAACATATCAACTATTTTGATGATAAATAGTAATTTATTCGGGGTTTTCTTGATGCATTTCGCTACCTAGATTGAAACCGAACCCAAGCAGGAGACCACGATGAGGAAGATCCTATTGATTGGCGCAGGAGGAACCATCGGCAGTGCGGTGGGAAAGGCCTTGGCTTCCAACCACCAGGTGATTGGAGTCGGCAAGAGTCGAGGGGACTACACGGTGGATCTGGGAGATCCCGAGTCCATCAAGAAGCTCTTTGTCGAGGTGGGCAGCATCGATGCCGTAGTCAGTGCCGCCGGCGAAGCGGCCTTCGGCACTCTGGATGAACTCAGCGACGCTGACTACGCGCTCAGCCTCGGCAGCAAGCTGCAAGGTCAGATCAACCTGGTACGCTTCGGACGCAGGACAGTGAGCGGAGGCGGTTCCTTCACCCTCACCAGCGGGATCCTCGCCAGCCGACCCCACCCCGGCAGCACGATCATCTCAGCGGTGAATGCTGGCCTACATGGCTTCGTCGGCTCGGCTGCTCTTCAGCTTCGCGATGGGCAGCGCATCAACGCTGTGAGTCCGCCGCTCGTCCGCGAGACCGCGGAAAAGTTCGGTTGGGGCCCTGGGGGAATGCCCGCCATGGAGGTCGCGAAGCTCTACGTTGCAGCGGTGGAGGGTAACGCGACAGGCGAAATCCTATCCGCCTGAGGCCCTTCGGCGGATGAACGCGAGACGCGGCCCGATGCCGACTGTCGGTAGCGACTCCTACTTGGCCAGGTTGTAGCCCATGGCGCAGAAGAACAGCCGATCCGGTTCCTGAATGGTATTCCAAGTGGGATGACTGCTCGCGGACATGACTTCCGTGACTTCGTTCATGCGCAGCTGGGCGCCACCGCTGGGGCCAGGAAACGTCCCCAGGCTCATGTCCTTGGTCTTGCCGTCAGCGGCTTTGCCCCGAAAAAACAATCCGGCGTCGCCGTCGGTCCAGTCCGTGTACTTCTTTTCGATGGAGTAGTTCTGTACCTTGAAGGTCTGATCCGTGGCGTCGTATTCAGCATGAAGCAGCTTGCCGCTCAGATCGACCAGTTGCAGATCATACAAGTCCCGCTTCTTCCTATCCCCCGGCATGGGACCAGACAGCACGTTGGACTTGCTCATAGAAAACCATGGCCCGGTCCCCACAGCGCCCCGGCCGTGAATCATTTCGTGTCGAAGCAGCCCCCGGTTGTCGGCTTGCGTCGCCACGTTGAAGTGCACGGCAAACTCCGCGCCCGTGCCGTCGGCCTTTGCCGGACCGTTCGGATCAGTGCCTCCCTGGACGATCTTCTTCCAAGCGCCCACCACCCTGACCTGCTGTCCGCCCACGTTGACGACTTCAGAAGACTTGTCGAAGGTGGTGTTCGCGAAACCCGTGTTGTCGTCGGTCAGTATCGCAGTCGGCAACGCCGTCACATTTTCACTTGCAGACGACCCGGGCAGCCTTATCTCCTCATAGAGAGTTTGCCCGGTTTCCCACGAGCAGAGGCCAGATGCTGGACATTAAAAAGATCGACCATGTGGGAATTCGCGTTCACGAAAAGCAGCGCGCTGTCGCGTTCTACGAACAGCTCGGGTTCAAGGTCATGGCCGAAGGTGTGTTCGAAAAAGGGCAGCCCATCATCATGGAGCACCCCAGCGGCGTGGTGATCAACTTGTTGGGCCCAGCCAATGCCGGTGCGGGCTCCAACGTGTTGATGGATGTCGAGGACAAGCACGCTGGCTACACGCATATCGCGCTGCGCGCGGCCTCCCTTGAGGAGACTAAGGCCTTCCTGGAGGAGCGCGGCATCGAGATCACGGAGACGATGGCGTTCAAGGACTTGCGTGCGGTGTTCGTTCGCGATCCGGACCGCAATGTGATCGAGTTCGACCACTACCCGGGAGCGCAACCGGAAGCGCGCACGCAATCCGGCGCCCGAAGCCACGACGACCGCTAGGCGTTGATGCGGGTTCGGAGCGCAGCGGCACCTCCAAGGGTGGGACGCCGTCATTCGTCGGCTCTGGTCGGGAGGCGAAAGAAGAGCAGTACACCCCAAGCGAGATGCCCACACAGCCACGCCGCCACGGCTGCGGCGACCCGGCGACCCGGCGGGGCCAGGCTGGCCGCGAGCAGGACCACGAGAAGCGTCGCACCGACCGCGAGCACGTTCTGCCGAATCAGTGGCGGCGGTAGCTTCTCGCGATACAGCAACCACAACGCTGGCGCATGTCCCAAGGCAGCAATGCACCGACGCAACATGCTGCGTAGCCTAGCGCACCATGCCCTCGCGCCGCAGCCACCCGTGTTGCGTAGGCCAGGGCGAGAGTAGTGCCCCTCCCTGCCCCAGGGATGACGCGCTTGTGACGCGCTTCGCGATGCCCGACGGCGCAATACCCGAAGGGGTGCGCCCCCCCCCAAAAACAAACGCGGCTCCTTTGGCTTGGCTCTTGGGCTAGGCTGCAACCACCAGCATGAGTGAAACACCGGTCCATCACCCGCACCATGGCATCGACTACATCGAGATCTACGTCGCCGAAATGGCGGCGTCGCAGCGTTTCTATCACAGCGCTTTCGGCTGGAAGTTCAACGACTACAGCCCGGGCTATGCGGCGATCCAGAAGGAGGGTGGCGGGGAGTCCGGAGGTCTGTGTGTTGCAGACTCCGTCGCCAAGGGCGGGCCGCTCGTGGTGCTGTACTCCCGGGATTTGGCGACAACCGTCAAGCAGGTCGAGGCTGCGGGCGGCAAGATAACCAAGCCGCCCTTCGAGTTCCCGGGCGGACGCCGCTTTCACTTCGCGGATCCGAGCGGCAACGAACTCGCCGTGTGGAGCGAAGCTTGAGCTTGCCCTAGGCGTCTGAGCGGGGGTGCCGTTTTCGCAGCGCCCGCCCTACACCTAGCAAACGAGAACATGGGAAAGCTGGTCAATGGCAGGTGGGTGAGCTCCGAGGAGCAGACCCGCATCGGCGACAGTGGCGAGTTCATTCGCGGCGTGACGAAGTTCCGCGACTGGATCCGCGCCGACGGCACTAGCCCTTACTCGCCGCAGGTGGGGCGGTACCATCTCTTCGTCGCCTACAACTGCCCTTGGGCGCACCGAACCATGTTGACGCGCAACCTGAAGGGCCTGGTCGACGTGATCGGCATGTCGATCGCGCATCACCGACGCAATGAAGACGGCTGGTGGTTTCCCGAGGGGCTCGACGACCTAGAGCCTGTGGAGGGCCGCCTGCCCCTGCATGTGCTCTACGCCCGCGCCAACGGCGAGTACTCGGGCAGTGCCACAGTGCCCGTGCTCTGGGACCGGGAGCGAAAGACCATCGTCAGCAACGAATCCGCCGAGATCATCCAAATGCTCAACGCTGAGTTCGAAGGTATGGCAGCGCGGGACATCGATCTCTATCCGGAATCGCTGCGCGCCGAAATCGATGAAGTGAACGAGTGGGTCTATTCGAAGATCAACAACGGCGTCTACAAATGCGGCTTCGCACGCACCCAGCAAGCCTATGAAGCGGCATTTGTCCCCTTGTTTGCGGCGCTGGACGAAGTCGAGCAGCGCCTGTGTCAACATCGCTACTTGGTTGGCGACCAACTCACGCTTGCAGACGTGCGGCTGTTCCCCACCCTGGCGCGGTTCGATGCAGTGTATTTCGGGCACTTCAAATGCAACCTGCGCCGCATCGTCGACTACCCGAATATGTGGCCCTACCTGCGGGATCTGTTTCAGACCCCGGGTATCGGCGAGACAGTGCGCGTGGATCTGTACAAGCAGGGCTATTACGGACGCAGCCCAGGCATCAACCCGCGGGGCATCGTGCCCCTGGGGCCGGAACTGGATTTCACAGCGCCCCAGGACCGAGGCACCCGGACCTATCCCTGAGCGCGCGGGGCGCGGGTCACTTGCGGGATGGGCCGCCGTTCGGGCGTTCCAGCCACTTGCCCCGAGCATGGGCGTAGGTTCGACGGGCGTAGAATTCGAGTTCCTCCGCGGTGGGCGGAGATTGAGCCAGCTCGGCGAGACGCAGCGCGTAGGCTCTGGACCAATTGCGCGCTTCGCCCACGGTGCCAGGCCAGCCTCCGGACGGAGTGCGCTGCTCCGCGAGCAGCTCGCGCTTCAATTGATCGACCCACTCGTCTGCGGCCTGGCCGGCTGCACGCTCGAGAAGCGCGCGACGCCTCGAACCAGTACTGGTGTTTTTCATGGATGTTGGCGACGTTCGCGTCCGCCTGCTCCAACGCCGACGGTGCGCGTAGCGCTTTCTTTGCTCCACTCACGGTCCCATTTCCGCAAGGTTCAGGCAAGCCCCGCGTGAGCTTCGAGATCGCCGCCGCTCGAATGAGGGCCGCGCTCTGCTTCACGTTCTCCGCGCCGGAAGGTGAACATGCGATCGATCAGCGACGCGAAACGATGCGAGCATCCAGCTCAAAAGCAGCAGGGTGGAGTCCCAGTGTAGGTTCTTTTGCCACTCCTTTTCCGCGCAGGGAGTGCGCGGCTCGGGCCTGGGCGCGCGACAGTTGCCGGCCGAGCCTGTTCCTGTGGCAATTGGCTTGGACGAGACGAAAGGCTCGGACTTTGCACTGGATCGCTCTGGCATGAAGATCCTGGTCTACGGTGCGGGCAACATAGGGCGTCTGTATGCGGGAAAACTCGCCGCCAGCGGCTGCGACGTATCCATCCTCGCGAGGGGGGATAGGTCGAGCGAAATCCGCGAGCACGGCATCGAGCTGCAGGACGGCGTCAGCGGACTGCGCAGCGCGGTGGCTGTGGAGGCCGTGGGGCAGCTGGCGGCTGACGACGCTTACGACCTCGTGCTGGTGGTGCTGCCCCGCGACAAGGTCTCGCAAGTGCTCCCGGTGCTCGCGAAAAATCGCCGGTCGCCCAACGTGATGTTCTTTGGCAACAACGTCACGGGGTCGAAAGAGCTGGTGGACGCCCTGGGGCCCGCTCGAGTGTTGCTTGGCTTTCCCGGTGCGGGCGCCGTGTCCGCTGGGCGGGTCGTGCGCTACGTCATTACTTCGAAGCGCGAGCAACCCACGACCATTGGCGAGCTCGACGGCAGCACGACGGCCCGCACCATGCGAATTGCCTCTGCCCTGGAAGCCGCTGGCTTCCCAAGCGCCATCAGTGACGACATGGACGCGTGGCTCAAGACCCACGCCGCGGAGATCCTCCCCACGGTGGCCGCCCTGTATCGAGCGGCCGGAGATCCGGATCGCCTTGCCGGTAGCGACGGCGAGCTGCGCCTGATGCTGCGCTCCATCCGGGAGGGCTACGCCATGCTTCGACACAGCGGGGTGTCGATCACGCCGGCGATGCACCGCATGTTCGATGTTTTGCCCGAGCCCGCACTGCTCGCAGCGATGCGCGCCAGGCTCCGTGGCAAAGCAGCGGAGTTCAAGTTGGGCCACGCTTTGCACGCCCACGACGAGTGGACGAAACTCGCAGCGGAGTTCGACTCGACCTTCGATTCTGGACCAACCCTGACGCCCTACAGCGACGTGCTCTTCCGCCAGCTGGCACCGACGCCAGCGGCGCCCTTCATCTCGGCGGACGTGCAACGCTACATCGAGGAGCAACTGCTACTTGGCGGCGTCGTGGGCTGCTCGATTGCGGTAACCAGTCCCGCGGCTCCGCGCAGAGTCTTCAGCTTTGGCATGGCTGACCTGGAGGGGAAACATCGGGTCAAAGCCGAAACGCGTTTCCACCTGTTTTCAGGAACGAAGCTATACACGGCGGCAGCAGTGATGCTTTTGGTAGAGCGAGGCCAGCTCGACCTGGACGCGCCGATCGTCGAACACCTGCCCGACCTGCCCGTGAGCCCGTTGCTCACGGTGCGGCACCTCGCAAGTCACGCGTCGGGACTCTCGGACAGCTTGAACGGCTTCCTCGCCGTACACCTGCCGGGCGAGGAACCGCCTTCTGCCACCGACGCCCTGGAAGCCTATCGCGTCGCCCGCGGAAAGCCGCCTGGAGGCGAGGCGCAATACCGCAACGTGAACTACGCTATCCTGGGAGCGCTGGTGGAACGCGTCGCCGGAGAGAGCTACGAAGATTTCGTCGAACGCAATCTGCTCGCACCTCTGGGCGCCGACCTACAATTCGGGACAGGACTCACAGGTGCCGGCCCGCTGGCGTTCGGCCACGCCCCGCGGGTGTCGGCAATGGGCGTCGCGCTGCGCGTTGGGTTCCCGGAAGTCGCGCGCCGGATTTACGCTCGGCGCATCGGCGGGCTGACAGCTTTGCACCACTATGGTCTCGACAGCGCAGCGATTGGAGGCCTCGTCGGGAACGCAACGCAGTTCCTACCCTTCGTACGGGAGATGCTGTCGCAGCGAGATGGCCTGCTGCGACAGCAGTCCAAGAAACAGATCTTGACCCTGCAGAGCCGTGGCGCCGCGGGCATCGTGTCGCAAGACGGAGTCGGACTGGGCTGGAAGCGGGGGTCGGTTGGCGACACCAAGTTCTGGAACCACGAGGGTGGCGGCGAAGGCTTCTGCAGTGAAACCAGGATCTACCTCGAGGACGCGGTCGGCATCGTGATGCTCATGAATCTGTCCCAGAGTCGCGGCCTGAGCCGCTGCTGCCACCGGATCTGCGAGGCGATCCGACATGCGGTCGTCACGGAGGTCGCTGCGGCGATTCCGCCCGCTGACCCTCGCCTTTCACGCGGGGCCGTGCACGCCTGAGCGCAGACCTCAGTGGTACATGACCGTAGATGTTGTGGGGCTCGTGCCAGGCCAGAATTCCGTCTACTCGCCTCGTTGCGTTGACCGCGAAGATCTCCCGCACACCGGATCTCGTCGGTGGCCCCGCCTACGCCAGTGTGGACTCCGTCGCGGCAGCCAGCCGAAGGGAATCGTCATCTCGCTTCAGCGAGCCATCTACGAAGAACGTCCCGAAAGGCACGAGGGACGACGCGAAAATGACTGCGCTGCGAAGCAACGACCAGCGCGCCGCAAGCATGGCTTGGAGCAAGGCGACGCAGAACACCAGGAACAGGCCACCGTGGATCGAGCCGACGATGCGCACCGCCTGGGGCATGCCCGCCAGGTACTTGAGCGGCATGGCCACACCAAGCAGCGCTAGGTAGGAACAACCTTCCACGAACGCCACGAGGCGCAGGCGGCCAATCGGAGTCTTCAACATCACTGATACGAGGCCTTTCGGCCTGGTCCATGGGGCCGGGGAGCTAGTTCAGCAACCCCGTGAGGCGCTGCTTAATCATGCTTTCAGCGTCTCGCATGATGCGGTCGATTAGCTCTTTGCAGCTGGGAACGTCATTGATCAGCCCTGCCACCATGCCGCAAGACCACGCCCCCGCGTCCATGGTGCCTTCGAGCATGATCTGGGGATAGACGCCGGCAACCTCCTGGATGATGTCGGTGATCTGCAGGTCTTTGCCCAGTTCGCGCTCCTTTTCGAGAATACGCTCGACCGCGGCGTTGTTCATGACCCGCTCGGTGTTGCGCAGCGGCCGCATCACCAGGCGTGTGTCCAGCTCGGAAGCAGCGAGGATGGCCTGCTTCACGTTGTCGTGCACTGGGGCTTCTTTGGTTGCGATGAAGCGCGTGCCCATGTTCATGCCCTCGGCGCCCATGGCCAAAGATGCGACCAAGGAGCGGGCGTCGGCCATGCCGCCGGATGCAACGAAGGGTATCGACAGCTCGTCCGCGGCGCGGGGCAGCAGGATCATGTTGGGGATGTCGTCTTCGCCGGGATGACCGCCGCACTCGAAACCATCGACAGAAACTGCGTCGCAGCCGATCTTCTCTGCCTTGAGGGAATGGCGAACCGACGTGCACTTGTGGATGATTTTGATGCCCGCCTCCTTCATCTTGGGCAGGTACTCTTGAGGATTGCGCCCGGCCGTCTCGACGATCTTGACGCCCCCGCCGATGATCGCGTCGATGTAGCCGGGGTAGTCCGGAGCTGCGAAGGCCGGTAGGAAGGTCAGGTTGACGCCAAAGGGCTTGTCCGTCATTTCGCGGCAACGGGCGATCTCTGCTGAGAGCTTGTCCGGAGTGTCCTGGGTCAAACCGGTGATGATCCCAAGGCCTCCCGCGTTCGACACGGCGGCTGCGAGTTCCGCAAAGCCAACGTAGTGCATGCCGCCTTGGATGATCGGGTGCTCGATGCCAAACAGTTCAGTGATTTTCGTCTTCACGGGCTCTCCTCGTTTGGCGCGGAGTTTCCGATCAGCTGGCGACGAAACGCAAGGGTCAAGCCGTCGCGATTCCCATGGCAAGATCCGCCGGGACGCGGCTCAGACGGAGAGTCGGCGCGAACTGTCTTGCCCACTGGAGCGCACACCTCTATTTGAACACCGTGGGCATGGCAGGCAGTGACTCGAACCAGCCTCGAGAGCGCGACGACGAGGTAGACGGCCTTGTGGGGAAGCCCCCTGCCCCACCCCGGGACGTTCCAGCCTGGGTGCGGAGTTCCACGGCAAGAATGCTCCTGGCCCTAGGCCTGGTATTCGGGCTCATCGGCGTCGTGGGCGCCGGTGTGCTGTGGGTCATGTCGAGCGCCGCCGACGACGACGAGGCGCTGAACGCTCGGGGCACACGAACCAACGCAACCCCCGTCTCCTCTCGCTTCGTCGCCACGACCAGTGGTGGGCAGATCGAAATCCACGACATCGATCTGGAGTTCGTTGCAGCCGATGGCAAACGGCACAAGACCACGATAACGGAGACCCACACCAGCCAGCTCGAAGCCGCCAAGGCCGGAAAGCCGCTGGAGATCGAATACGATCCGCAGAAGCCTTCCCGCGCGCGCTGGCCGGGCACGCGACTGTCATCCATCGGTTCGGGGACGTACTGGATGGGCGTCGGCCTTGCTGCCCTCGGCGTGCTGTTCATGCTGATTGGTTGGGTCGTGGCGCTGAAAGAGCGTCTACTGTTTCGCAATGGTGAAGCTAGGCTCGGCCGAGTGGATAAGGTCGAGCCCGTCGTGCAGAACAGAACGACCAACTACTACGTGGACTACAGCTTCCAAGCCGACGGCACCCGCTTTCAATCGACTTGGGTCGCGCGGGGCACGGCAGCGCCCGAGGTCGGACCGATCTGGGTCATCGTGGCTGCCGAAAACCCGCTGCGCAGCATTCCCATATTGCAGGGCATGTGATCCACTTTCGTGGGCGCTTCCCAGCGCGGCGCTTGGTTGCTGGCACGGCGCGCGACCCGTTTCGATGGTGCTCGGGCCGGTGCCGTTGGCGCTGAGCTGCGTCAAGCGCTGTCGGAATCGCCCGAGTTGAGCAGGTCTCGCCAGCTCTTGGGCCAGCCGAGTAGGAGCAAAAGTGCCAAGGGCGCGCCCCAATTCGGCCCACGCTCGACGAAATCCAGAAAGGACATCCCAGCGAGGGGTCTGAGGCTAGCCGTGAACAGTCCCCAGAAGCTCATCCAAAGCAGCGCGCCGCGAAGCGGCCGCACCAAGACCAGAATCGCGAGGCCAACATCCAGCGCGCCCACCGCAGTCATCAGCGTTGGAGCGACCTCCGCCGAGAACCCAAACAGCGTGACGAACTGAATCCAATCAGGCTTGTGCATCAGCGCAAAGGCACCGTGTCCAAGGAATTCGGCCGCCACCGCGATCCTCAGGACCCACTCGATGCGTTTGCGTCGGGAAGACTCCATCACGCACACCGCCCTAGGCTGACGCCACCTGAAAGTGGGAGGTCTCCAGCACCCGCGCGACTTCGGCTCGATATGCTTCGCTCGCGAACCAGCGTCGGGCCTTGTTCGTGATCGGCGCCACTTGGCCCGCTGGCTCCCAATGAACCGGCGTGCCCTCCGCATCCGTCACCCTGCCATCGGCCAGTGCAGCCGTTGCCTCCGCCAAGGACAGCTCCTCCAAGTCGCGCTCGAAGGCACGGAATCGGCCTTCGACTTTCGGGTCGATGAAGTGAAAGAAGCGCCCATACAGGACGCCATTGTAGAAATGAGCCGGGTTGTTCAACAGACCGTCACACTCGAGCCGCAGCGCCATCAGGCGGAGCAAGTAGCCAAAGTGGGGGAAGAGGCCCAATCCGGGGTGGGATTGATCCGGCAGCGGTGACCGATTTGGGGGAAAGGACTCGCGGGGGTTTTGCATCAGTAGCCAGTTGATGAACAGTAGGTGGCAGGGTGCGCCGTCCGGGAGGTCCAGATCCCGAAAGCCCACCGCCAGTTCGATCAACAGATTGTCCGCACTCTCGCTGCCATCGTAGATGCGCAACTTGTGCTCATCCGGATCGGACAGATCTCCGGTGAGCTGCGGGTCGAACCCCTTGTCACGCAGCAGTTGATAGAAGCCGTATCGCTCAAAGGCGAGTTTCGCCCCCTCTTCCGAGTAGTAGTTCAGAAAGTGATCACTGCGGTGGCTCGGATCGAAGAGGTCCGCCAACAAGTCTTCCGCAAGCAACTCGGACGAGTCCCCGTAGAGCTGCTGGCGGGTGAGCGACTCGAAAACCTGGTCGTAGCGCGGCACGAAGGCGGGCATGGCTGCGCCGTCGTTCTCGGGTAGCACGTGCGCCAAAGCATCCTGTACGAGCTGCTTCAGGGTCCGCCAGGGCTCGCTCATCTAGGGCCTCCAGCTTGCTCCGCCTCGTCTGACCGCATCGACGGCGGGAGCATACAGGTCCAAGCGCCGGCTCGCAGCCATTGCGAAACGAAAGCTCCGCCGTAACTGCCCCAATCTGGGGTCCGCGCCTCCAGGATTCTCCCGGGCAGGCACGCGCCCTCCGCAAATGGCTAGCCAGAGGGCCCTGGCGGTCACCGCGTGATTTCCCTAGGTTCTTCCACACCGCCTCCCCGGTGGGGACGCGGACCGCAACTAGTGAACGCCGTAGCCAAACATCTAGTAGACCGCACGAGAAACGGAGTTCTCTGATGAAGGTGGTGATCTTTGGTGCGTCGGGGATGATTGGCTACGGCGCGCTGCTGGAGTGTCTGGATGACCCGACCGTCGAAGGGGTTACGACGGTCGGGCGGCGCAGCGTCGACGTCGAGCACGCCAAGCTCGAGCAGATCATCCACGACGACTTCACGGATCTTTCCGCAATCGCCGATCAGCTGACGGGCTTCGACGCCTGCCTGTGGTGTTTGGGGGTGTCGGCGACCGGAATGTCCGAGGAAAAATACCGCAAGATCACTGTCGACTTCACCCTCGCGGCAGCGGAGGTGCTTGCGCGACAGAGCCCCCAGCTGACGTTCTGTTTCATCAGCGGTGCATCCACGGATCGCGAAAGTGGGCAGATGTGGGCGCGAGTCAAAGCCGAGGCCGAAGATCGACTGCGAGAGTTTTCCTTCAGGGCGCAGTACAACTTTCGCCCCGCGATGATTCAGCCTATGCGCGGCGCGACGTCGACCGTCACGAGCTATCGGGTAATCTACGCCTTGATGCGGCCGCTGTATCCCCTGCTCAAGAAGATGCCCAAGTACGTGACCAGTACGCCCGAGGTCGGCCGCGCAATGCTCCGAGCAGCGCGCGAGGGCGCTCCCAAGCAAACGCTGGAGAACGCCGATATCTGTGCGCTGGCAGCGAGGTAGCGCCGCTGAAAAGCCCGGGGCCCACCCCAAACCCAAGGAGCATATCGTGACACGACGCATTTTGGTAACCGGCGCCAACAAGGGCATTGGGTTGGCCATCGTGGAGGCCATCCTTTCCAAGCACCCAGGCACTCACGTCCTGCTGGGCTCCCGCAACCGACAGCGAGGCGACGCCGCCCGGGCGGGGCTCTTGGAGACACACGCCGACTGGGCTGAACGGATTACCGTGCTCGAAATCGACGTTGCCAGCAACGCGTCAGTGGCTGCAGCCTTGGAGCAAGTGAAAGCGCTGCACTCGACCGATCCGCTGTGGGGCGTGGTGAACAACGCCGGGGTCGGCGCGACCAATGCGAGTCTCGAGCAGGTCCTGCAGGTGAATACCTTTGGCGTGCAGCGAGTATGCGAGGCCTTCCTACCCTTGCTTGCAGCCAAGGGCGGCCGCGTGGTGAACGTCACTTCGGCGTCCGGGCCCAACTTCGTCAGCGCCTGCACCGCCGAGCGCCAGGCGTTCTTCGTCAACAAAAGCCTCGAGCTTTCGGAGCTACGCGGCTTCATCGACGCATGTGTCGCGATGGAGGGCAACGACGACGCCATCCGCGCCGCTGGTCTCGGCTCCCTGTCCGCCTACGGGCTGTCTAAGGCCTGCGCCAATACCTACACGTTGATCTTGGCGCGCAAAAACCCAGACCTGCACATCAACGCGTGCACGCCGGGCTTCATTGCCACGGATATGAACCGACACTTTTCGGATTCGCAGAATAAGTCCCCGGCGCAGCTCGGCATGAAGCCTCCCTCGGAAGGCACGCACTCCACGATGCACTTGCTCTTCGGCGAGCTGGAGGGCAACGGCCGCTACTACGGCAGCGACGCCTTGCGCAGTCCCTTGGACCGATATCGATCGCCCGGGGACCCGGCGTACACGGGCGCGTGAGTCTACGCTTTCACCGATGCCGTCCAACCAGGGGCTCGTGCCAAGCGCCCTCGCGCGCGGGCGACGCCCCGGCGCTGGCCAGGGAAGCGGCAGTTCAGCTCTGTTGCCAGCCCAAACCACCATTTCATTTTTGGGGGAGGCAACAGAGCTGAACTGTTTCTCCATCCAACGGCGTGCCGCCTCTCGCACCCGGCACGAGCGGGACGTTCCGAGCCCGCGGGTCGTTGGCGTACCGCTCCCGCCGCCTCGTCGTGCCCGCCAAACCCGTTGACGCCAGAGCCAGCGCACGTCTGACTCTACAACCCCAAGGAGGACCGACGTGAGCGACAAACCAAAAGTTCGAACCTGCCTGTGGTTCGACGGCAAGGGTGAGGAGGTTAGCGCAGGTACGTGACCAGAAAACCCGAAGTCGGCTACACAATAAGCCGGGCAGCGTTCAAGCCCCCTCCCGCAGGCGCTTCGCCAGCAGATCGAACACGACCCGCACCCGCCGACTGGTACGGACCTCGCGGTGGGCAGTCAGGAAGAGGGGAAAGGGCAGTGGCGGCAGGTCTGGAAGTACGCGCTGAACGCGAGGATCAGAGTCCCCGACCTCAGCATGCATGATACCCACGCCGGAGCCCTGCGTCACGAGTGCCCACTGCACATGCTGGTTGTCGCAGACCCAGGGAAAGCTTCTGCGACTGAGATGCAAGCCAAGAGAAGCCAGTCCGGTCATCAACCTCGCGCTGTGATCGAAGTCGATGAACTCCGCGCGCGAGAGCTCGTCCAGGGTGCTCGGGTTGCCCAGAGAAGCAAGGTAGCCGGGCGTGGCATAGAGGTACACCTCTGCGTCCCGGACCTTCGTCACTACGAGGTCGGCGTGACTCGGCCGCACATTGCGTATGGCGACATCTGCCTCCCTGCGACTCAGATCGGTGATGCTGCTGGTTGCCACGACCTCTATTTCGATCCCCGGATGCTGGCTGCGGATCTCCGCCAGGATCGGCGGCAAGAGAAACGCGGCAACCATGTCGGTCGCGCTGACACAGACCGGCCCGTCCAGGCTAACGGATTGACCGGCAGCAATCCGCGAAACGCGTGTGGCGGACTCGGCCATCGAGCGAACCTGCTCGACGAGCTCGAGCCCGGTTGGCGTGAGCACCAATCCACGTCCGATGCGCTCGAACAACCGCACATCGAGCTCGGATTCCAGCGCCGCGACCTGGCGGCCGATGCTGGTCTGCGCGATGCCAAGCGCTCGTGAAGCCGCCGAGAACGAGCCCTCCTCCGCGGTCACCAGGAACGCGCGGGCTCGGTTCCAATCGAAGTTGACTCGGCGCCTATCCATGCAGATTTGCATAGTATAGCTGCGGTTATAGGCACTTTTCAGAACTATTTTGCATGTACATACTCGTGGGTGCGGCGGGGCGAGTCGCCCCCGCGAAAGGAGACCCGATGAAGTACGCAAAACTCCTGGTATTCGGTGCGTCAGGCGCCTGTGGTGGATGGGTGGTCGACCTGGCGAAAGCTCGTGGCCATCACGTGACCGCATTCGTCCGCTCGACAGCCGGGTTCACCGCACCCGAAGGCGTTCAGGTTGTCGAGGGCAGCGTGCTCGATGCGGATGCGGTCGACCACGTGATGGGCGGTCAGGACGCTGTCGTTTCCTGTCTGGGTATCAGGCGGAAGAACCCAGCGAACCCCTGGTCAGCGTTGGCATCACCAGCGAACCTCACGAGCGGCAGTGCTCGGAACATCGTGCGTGCCATGCAAAAGCGCGGAGTTCAGCGCATCGTTGCCATCAGCGCCGCCGGTGTCGGTGACAGCTGGGATCAGATGAGTGCCGTGATGAAGTTCTTGGTTCGTCGGAGCAACATTGCCGTGTCTTATCGCGATATGGATCAGATGGAACAGCTGTATCGCAGGAGCGATCTCGACACTCTGATGGTGCGCCCTGTCGGTTTGACCAACGCAGACAAGACCAGCAACCGGACGGGCATCGTCGAGCGCTTTGGGCTGTCTTCACAAATGCCGAGAAGCGACGTGGCGCAATGGATGCTGGATGCCGTCGAGCGCCCGGCCCCTTTTCGGCACCGCGAAGAGATGATTGGGTGGAACTGATCGACTTCCGGCCAGAACAGTAGCAGAAATGAAGGGCGTATCCGCTCACAGCTAGCTGGGCTACCTAACGAGAACGTCCATGGCACGGAAGAGCATGAAGCGGCGGAGTGGCATTGAGCATGCTTCCGACGAGGTAGTCCCTTGGCTCCTCGAGGGCGATCCCGCCGTGGTGTGGCAGGTTCAGCGAGACCTGCTGGGCCGCGCCGAGGCGACGTGGATCAAAACGCGCGGGCGAGTGGCGCGCGAAGGCTGGGGCGCGCGCCTGCTATCGCATCGAAGCAGAGATGGCACCTGGGGTGGCGGACTGTACCAACCGAAGTGGACCTCGACGTTCTACACCCTGCGCCTCTTGACCCAGCTCGGCCTGCCGCCAGGCCATCGCGCTGCGCGGTCGAGCTGCGAGCTCTTGCTCGACGAAGGCGTGACCGAAACCGGCGGCGTCAATCTGTGGAGCGTCGGCTGGACCGACACCTGTGTCACCGCGATGCTGCTCTCGATGGCCTGCTAGGCAGAGGCCGCGCCGGTAGCCAAGCGAAGAACCCGCCCCGCAACCACAAGCTCGCCAGCGTCGACTACTCCCTCTACGGAACGTCCGATCCACGAGAAAGGAAAGCGCACCCGATGCATGGGCGTGATCACCCGCATGAAGCGCTCCGAGACCGTCGCCATGCCCGCAACCTTTGCCCAAGGCGCGAGCTTCGAGAACTGCCAGGAGTCGGTCGTCGAAAAGTCGACGAGGTTCAGGCACGCGATCGCTCGTGCCGGCGCGCCGGCGGCGGCGGCGTAATAGCTGAGTCCGCCTCCAACACTGCCACCGGCAAGGAAGGTGGTTCCTCCGAAGTGAACTTGGCCCATCTCGCTACGTCGACGATGTTCTGCGTCGCTTCCGCGATCGAATAGTCGCCCCTCGGGGCGCGGATAGGCGTCGATGTGAATCGTCTCCCCGGCCGAGCGGATCGCGTGCACCTCCCGCAGCGCGTCGCCGCGCGAGAGAGTTTCCTCGTCGTAGTAATTGCGCCAGTGCTCGCAACCGCTGTGCATCCGGGAAGATGGACGCCCCAGTTCGGAAACCTGCGCGGTCGTGACTTTGCGACCCGTTGCCACCGAAACCACCATGTCTTCACCCCTTTCCGGTCAACGTGTTCGCACCGGCATTCGAAGCGGGCACCGGCGTGCCGGGTCTCTGATTTAGCCGCCCACCTGCCGATTCGGGCCCCTGCGGAGTGCGCCCTGAGGGAGCTCGTCATCGTGCACGACCCGAAAACGGCGTTTCTTCCGCGAATCTGGAGGTTGCAAAAAGCTGAGAGGGTGCCGGAAACGAAGCGTGCTGGGGGGCTGGCTATGACGAGGCGGGCCAGCCAGGCTCTGGATCAGCGAGACGATCTCTTCCGTCGCAGCGTAGGGATCGAGGCGGTCGGGCGTGAATACGGAGCGTTGAAGTGGAATCGCGGGAAGAGGTCCGGAAGGACCAGCGAACATTCCGCACCGCCTACGTCGCGACCCGAGCCGAAGTGAAGACATGGATCTCATCCTGAGCGGAGGTCGACAGTGATGGCGTATCCGGCGAGCATGCCCCATGGCCCGATCGAGGAAATCGCGGACGATCCCACTTGCCCGAGTTGTGACTCGGGTGATAGGGCTCCGCCGGCGCCCTGCCCAAATCTCGCCGGTTTGGCGCCGGGTAATGGCCACGCACGGTGCAAAGCTCAAGGACGACTTCGACCGCCCCGCCGCGCTGCGTTTTGAACACCTGGTCTGCGGCCACGGCCGGCCGCTGAGTGGAGGCGCACATCAGGCGCTACGAGCACCAGATCGTGGGCACACGCCACCGCGCGCCGACGAAGCGACGAAGCTCCGCGCTGTAGCGCCAACCTGGACCGCGCTCCGCTCGCGCGAACTCCTCCCGCAGGATCTCCGCTTCGCTAAGCATTCGCCAACCTCCGTGGAGCCAGCCGACCGGACCACGGCTCTCACGTCAGGACGGGGCAGCGGGAGAGCGCGAGAGCTTGAGAGCTTGCGATCGACGTGCGCGAAACCCGCGCGCTTCGGCGTGGTGAGGTCAGCACGAACCGGGACCACCGTCGTCGATCAACTCGGCACCCATGCCGAGTTTTCGGGTTAGCGGAGGCGGAAAGGGCACCCGCCAATGTTGGAAGTGGGGGAGGCGATCATGGCCGGATGGTGGTCATCGGCGGGAGAACGTCGTTGTGCTGTTTTCGATGTGAAGTACGAGTTTCTTGCCTACGACCGAGAACTGCCAGGTGTCGCGGTTATTGATGAGATCCGTCGGGCAAAGCCAACTGACGAGCACGTCCGGTTCATTAACCGAGAGTTCCCCGTTGTGGCGCGCCTGCTGCTGGCCACCCGCCGGACCTGTCGCTTTTTCCTCTGTGCCATGTCGTCTCTCCTTCGTTGCTGTGTCCAGCGACGATTGGGAGACACTGCTAGGCAATTCCCGACCCGATCAGCTGCTCATTAACTGGCGCGCTCCACAAGGAAGTCGTCGAGGAGAGACGACAACAACAGCGCGTCGTCATCGACGACGAGAATCCTCGGTGCATTCTCACAAGAGCCCGGGGCCGTCTTCATCGCATCCTGCAGCTGCGCAGCAAAGCTCGCGGTGCCTCCGCGAAACGGCTTGGTCGGCGCAAAACACATAACATGGTCTGTATTTCCCAGACTCGGTGGAGTGCGCGAAGCCACTCAAGCCCGCCGCAAAGAGCGAAACAGTCCTGAGTTTGCGGCCTTTCTGAACGGCGTCGGTCGGCGAATCGCGTACCTGGTGGCAGGGCGGGCTTGACCCAACAAGCCGCCGCCGAGCAAGCGGGACTTCACCTCACGGGCTGGCAGAAGCTCGAAGCCGGCGAGTCGAACGCTACTCTACTCACCTTGCAGGCCGTCGCCCACTGTCTGGGCGTCGAAGTCCACAGCATTGTTCGGCCAAAGTCCGACAGCTCGAAGTCCAAGACGCGTCGTTCGGGGCGTCCTCCCAAACGGTGAGCTGGCTTCAGGACTCGAGGCTCGCGGGACCGCGTGCCGATACACGAGGATCGGCTCTGGATGAAGCGCCCTCCTGTTTTCCTTTCTGTGAGCGCTGGAGATTCTCAGCACGCTCCATTTCGGAAACCGGGCCCGGCGCTGTCCGATTCCGCGGGTATCGAGATTCTACGCATGGCCATCACGGAAACCGGGCCCCCGCTTTTCGCTCCGCAACCCCGAGACTCTCAGCGCGCTCCATCGCAGAAACCGGGCCCCCTTTGGGAACGGTGGGTCGAAATCGCGCGCTAATGGATTCTCCATCTCGGAGTCGCCAAGCAGCACCGGAAGCGGCGCATCGCCGTCACCGCGGTATTTTCGCGGGAAGAAGCGACGCGGCGAGGCGTCTCTGGCGATGCGATGTGCGTGAACCAACCGGTCGCGTCAGGGGACGCGACTTGAAACTGGCTCCGGGACCTGGACTCGAACCAGGGACCAATCGGTTAACAGCCGACCGCTCTACCAACTGAGCTATCCCGGAATGTTGGGGCCCGGGAGCCTACTCACGGCCTGAAAAGAGTCAAGGCCGGGCCCTGTGGCGCTCACAATATTAGCCAGCACCGACGAATAATGTGAGCCGGCCCCTGGATTTTCGGCGGAACGCCGCTTTCTTTTAGCTGGCACGAACCGTTTGACGGACGACTGAAGCTGGGCCCACGTGCCCGGTCGCGCTACCACTGCGCCGACGAACAAAGGAAGACCGGCCATGAGTCACTACCGAGCCATTGCGACCATCACAGCCGCCACCGTAGCCAGCCTTGGCGTCGGCTGCGCCAAGGAGCCGAAAACGGACAAGAACAGCCCGGTGGCGAAGGCTGCCGAGAAGAACAAGCCGCAAGCTGGAGCGACGATGTCCGCCGAGGTGTTGCTCAGAACCCGCGCCGCCCTCAACTACTACGAGGGGATCCGAACGGCGCTGGCCGCTGACAATATGGGGCCCGTCGCGAAGCAGGCCGACTCTCTGGCCAACGTTGCCAAAGTCGCAGCGGGTAAGGCGAAGGGCGGCGCCAAGCAGTCCCTGGAGGGCATGGCCAACGCCGCATCGGAACTCAAGGACAAGAAGGACATCGAAGAAGCACGCCTCGCTTTCGGCGAACTCAGCAAGCACGTGGTTGCCCTGATCGCCAAAGAACGCGAGCTACAGCGCGACCATCACGTCTTCGAATGCCCCATGGCCAAGGGCTACAAGAAGTGGGTGCAGACCAAAGAGGCCATGGCCAACCCCTACATGGGCAAGAAGATGCTTCAGTGTGGCAGCAAGACCAAGTGGGCGAGCTAGCGCGCATCACGGGTTTGCCGCGACGTTGCCGGCGACCAGGCCGCCGGCGCGAAACGCCAGCACCGTCCCCTGCGCCAGCGGCAACCACGGTTCCTCCGACAGGGGCACGCTGGCGATCAACGCGACGGCCTGCTCGTTCTGCCCGTCGTGGACTTTCACGGCTTTGGTATCGAAAGGGCGGTGCCCGTAGTCGCAATTTCGATACAGAAGATGCAGCCCGGGCGGCTCGAAGTGTCCGCTCTGCTGCTTGCGCTGGTCGGCGTGAACGAACAGTGCGTCACCGTCCGCATACATGAAGTTGGCGGGCCCAAGTCGAGTAATCTCTCGCGCGAAGGCGCTAACTACGACGTAGCGCTCCTGCAGCGCCGGGGTCGCGCCGGAGGTCCACAGCTCTTCCAGCCGATGCAACAGTACGCAGAAGGCGTACTCCGAATCCGTATCTCCGACGCGTCGAAAGCGAGTACCGCCGGGCGCGATGCTGTCTTCAATCGTATCGAGGCGACCGTTGTGCGCGAAGGTGTGGGTGCGCCCGGCGAGCTCTCGCACAAAGGGCTGGGTGTTCTTGAGAGCCGGCGGCCCTTGAGTCGCCAAGCGGATGTGCGCCAAGACCATCGGGCTCTTGATCGCGTGCTGCTGAAGGACTTCGGCGCACACGCTCGAGCTTGCGGCATCGGGTTCCCGGAGCAACCGCACGTCAGTCTCTTCTTGAAACGCCACGCCCCAACCGTCCGCATGGGGCCCGGTCTCGCCGCCGTGGCGGGCAAGCTCGCTCAGCGACAGCCGCACTGTCGCCGGCAACCGAGCCGACATGGCGAAGAGTTCACACATATTGAAAGACCGCTAGTCGCGGCCCATTCTACACGACCGCTGTCCGCTCCCCCTCTGCACCGAGGAAGGCTTCCAGCCGCGCGCGGGATATCGCGCCCATGGCGACGAGCAGATCCCCGAGCCGCTGCGCCCGCTGGCGGCGCTGCAGATCCAACGCCTGCTCGAGCGACCCGGGCTCGAGCTGCCCCTGTTCCACCAGCCAGTCGCCCAAGGATGATCCGCCCTTCCGCTGCGCAGCCTCTTCGACTGCCTCCTCACTGACAAGACCGCACTCCACCAGGACTGCGCCGAGTTTTCGACGGCGGAGCTGACGTTGAAGCGCCAACGCCGCCAACAGATCGGCCTTCGCGATCAGCCCAGCCTCAAACAACCTCTCACCAATGGGCGCGGAGCTCATGCTCGAACAAACGGCAACCGGCCCGCGAGCTTGAGTTCGACGCCGCGATCTACCAGTCGAGCAAGCTCGGCTCCGCGACGGGGCCACCGTCGCGCACGTGAGCGGCGATGTGCTGGCTCAGATCACGTTCTGCACGATCGCAGGCGTCGCCACCGCTGGCTCGACACTTCTTCATCCGCGCCCGGTACGAGCTCATGATCACGGTGTTTTCCAGCAGTGAGTCCTGGGTGGCGTCGGGCAAATACTTCCACTTGATCGTTGCCACTTCGACGGCGCTTGGGGACTGAAGCGTCACCTCGTCAGCCACCACGGAGACGCAGGTGCCGTTCCAGCGCAGCGCATCGTAGCTACCGCCGCCAACCACCACCCCGGAGCCACCATGCTCCCGCAGGATGAGCAACTCCTCGCCTCGCGGCGCCAGCACTGGGCTGGAGAGCTTCTTGCCGGCAAACCACAACTCGCGATCTAGGCGCATGTAGGCGCGCGTCCACGGCGTGCCCTTCTTGAACATGGCCAAGGCGACCTCGGGCGCCGTGCGCTGGCAGAGCGCGCGCACGAACTTGGCCGGCGGAACGCAGCGGGCCGGCCCTGCGGCGCATTGTCTCGGCAGATCCAGAGCGATCTTCTGTGAAGGCTCAGGCGCATCCGCCGAGGCTTCGGATTCAGCGACCGCTCTTTGCTCGACGGCCTTGGCAACAACGCTCGAAGCCGGGGCCGCCTTCGCGGATGACGCCGGCTTGGAAGCGAGGCTGTGGGCCTGAGGTGGGGCCGCAGCACAACCGGCGCCGAAGGCGAGCAAGAACATCGGAACCAAACAACGAGACGGCAGCATTTTGCACCTCCAGGGACACACGAGCACTTCGAAAGCCACAGCTGGCGGCTTCCTTTCTGCTCGGCTCCCCAGACGTGAGGCCCGCCGACACGTGGATCTAGATCGGCCGATCCACGAAACCCTTTAGGGACAATCGTCAGGACAGAGCGTTTACGACCCGCCGCAACCGCTCGTCGGCCTCTTTGGCCACGTCTTTGAGGCTGTCATCGCCCATGACCCCGAACATGGCGTTGGGGTTGATCACGCTGACTTCGACTCCTCCGCCCTCGGCTTCTTGCACGACGACGTTGCAGGGCAGCATCAGGCCCATCTGGGCGTCCTTGCTCAGCGCCTGGTGCGCCAGTTTCGGATTGCAGGCCCCGAGAATGGTGTAGGGCCGGAAGTCGGCGTCGAGCTTCTTCTTCAAGGTGGCCTTCACGTCGATGGTCGTCAGCACCCCGAAGCCCTCCTTTTGTAGTTCCTCGGTGACCCAGGCGACCGCTTCGTCGAAGCCCTTTGCCACCTTGGTCTCGTATCCGTAGCGTCCTTCTTTCATGGCTTACCTCGTGGTTGAAATCCTGAAATGCGCTGCGTGGCTGGCGGGTGCGGTTGACGCCGCGTCTCAAGAGGTGCGATAGCGCGCCGTCGTGAGTGCCGAAGCCGACTCCCGTAACGTAGAGCCCGCAGACGCGAGCGCAAGCGGCGCGGGCGACGCAGACGTTGCGCGCAAAGCCGGCCGAGGCGGGCTCGCGATTACGTTTGCGAAGATCTACTTCATCCTGCTGGGGTTGATTCAGCAGATCGCTCTACCCCGCGTGTTGGGGCTCGCCGGCTACGGCGCGCTGTCCAGCGCATTGAGCATCGCGAGCATTGCCTACAATCCCGTCGTCACCAGCAGCATCCAGGGGATGAGTCGCGCAATATCTGCGAGCAGCGACGACGAGCGCCCTGCAGTGGTGCGTCGCTTGATGGGTGTGCACGGGCTGGTGGCATTGGTGGTGGGCCTGGGCTTCTTCTTGCTCTCGGCCCCGATCGGTCAGGCAACCGGCGCGCCGCACATCATACCGGCGCTGCGAATCCTCGCCGGCGTGATGCTGTTTTACTCCGTGTACTCACCCCTCATCGGCGTGTTGAACGGACAGAAGTTATTCCTGCGCCAAGCTTCCCTGGACATCTTGGCCGCCACCCTGCGCACCGTCGGTTTGATCGGCGGTGGCTACGCCCTGGCGTCAGCGGGCCGAGGCGTCGAAGGCTCGGCGTCGGGCTTCGTATTCGCGGCGGGGGCCGTCTTCCTCGCGGCGGTGCTGTGGGTCGGCCTCGGCCGCGCGGGCAAGGGCGGCACCAGCATTTCGTCACATCTGGTGTTCATCGGCCCACTGCTCTTGGGACAGGTGCTGCTCAACTTGTTACTGCAGGCAGATCTGACCCTGCTCCGCACCTTCGCCTCGGAGAGCGCGGCTGCCGCTGGCATGCCGTTGGAGGCCGCGGATCCCTTGGTGGGCGCCTACCGCGCAACCCAGCTGTTCTGCTTCCTGCCCTATCAGATGCTGATCAGCGTCACGTTCATTCTCTTTCCCCTGCTGGCCAAGGCCCACCACGATGCGGACAAGGAGGCCGTCGCCCGCTACGTGCGCACCGGGCTTCGCTTGGCCTTGGTGCTCGCAGGGCTCATGGTCAGTGTCACCAGTGGCCTGTCGGGACCGCTGATTCGACTCATCTTCCCGGCAGAAGCCGCGGAGCTCGGCACCCAGTCGATGCAGATCTTGACCCTTGGTTTCGGCGCCTTCGCGATTTTCGGGATCTTGGTCACCGTGCTCAACAGCCTGGAGCGTGAGCGCGCCAGCGCGACCATCACCGGTGTCGCCTTCGCCCTCGTCGTCGTCCTTTGTTTCCTCCGAGTACGGGGCGGAGCCTTCGGATCCGAGATGCTGCTCAACACGGCCATGGCGACCACTGCGGGCCTGGTGCTAGCGACCCTGATCGCCGCGCTCTTGGTACGAAAGACCGCGGGCGCTCTGGTCTCGCCCGTCTCCCTGCTACGCGTCGGCGTCGCGCTGGCCGTAGCCGTTCTGGTTGGGCGGCAGTTCCCAGATGCCGGAAAGCTGATGACCCTCGTGCTCTCCGCCGCGGTTGCGCTGGTCTACGTGGCGGTGCTGCTCGCGAGTAGGGAACTAGGCAAAGCGGATCTCGAAATGGTGATGGCCGTCGTGCGTCGTCGCAGAGCCAAGTGAGTCCTAGGCGGCCGCGTTCATGGTGGACGTGGTGTTGTTTTGGGGTCGACGCGCTTGTGACGCACTTCGCGATGCCCGAAGGGGCGACACCCGAAGGGGTGAGCCCAGGGGCGAAGTGGGTGCCTGCCTCCCGCGCGGGTCAACTTGGGCCATAGCCACGTGCAATCACGTTGCGCGCTCGGCGTCCTTGTCTTCGGCGGCGGGCGCCTCTGGCTTCGGCGCCTCGATGGCCTCCCGAACGAAAAGGTCCTCGAGAGTTTCGTGGCGAGGCGTGACTTCGACCACTTCCGCGCCGTGTTTCACCGCACCCGCGAGCAAGTGCCCAACCTCCGCCTTGCCCTCGATTTCCACGATCACGTGCTTTCCCGCCCGACGGAGGCCGAAACCCTGCGCTTTGCAGTCGGCTTCGAACTCCGGCTCCACGTGTTCCAACGTGACATCGGTTCGTTTGACATCGTGTTTGAGCAGGTCGCCCAGGTGCCCGCTCACGACCACGACCCCCTGACGAAGGATCGTTACGCGATCGCAGAGCATTTCGACGTCTCCGAGGATATGCGTCGAAAAGAAGATGGTGCGCCCGTTCTTGCGCTCGTCCAAGATCAGGTCCCGAACTTCCTTTCGGCCGACGGGGTCGAGGCCACTCATGGGTTCATCCAAGATGAGCAGTTCCGGATCTGCCACCAACGCGGCCGCCAATCCGGTGCGCTGCAGCATGCCCTTGCTCAACCTACGCACGGGCCGATCCGCGGCGTACAGGATCCCCACGAGGGAAAGCACGCTTCGCGTTCGGTCGCGAACTGCCTTGCCACTGACGCCTGAGAGTCGCCCGCACATCTCGACGAACTCCGTCGGAGTCAGAAAGGGGTAGACGTACGGGTTCTCGGGCAGGAACCCGATGCGTGCCATCGCCTGGGGTGAGGGAATCGCGTGGTCGAACAACTTGGCGCTGCCCCCGCTCGGCGCGATCAGTCCCGTCAGCATCTTGATCGTGGTGGTCTTGCCGGCGCCGTTTGGCCCCAAGAAACCAAAAATGTCCCCAGCGCGGACGTCGAAGCTGACCTCGCGAACCGCGTCCACGCGCTTGCGCGAGAGCCCAATTCGGAAGGTCTTGCTCAACTTGTTGACGTCAATCAGCACCTCAGCCACGAGCCGCAGCATAACGCCGGGCACCCGTCGTTGACAATAAACCACTGAAACTATTGAGGTATTTTCATTGACGTCGCGCGAGTGGCCGAGCGGATCTGACGGAGCTCGCTGTCGGACTTCGGCGACCTGCGAAAGGGTGTTAAAACCCGCGCGTCGCCTCGCCCGCTGTCGGTCGGGGGATCTGGCTGCGACGTCTAAAGAGGGAACATGAAAAGCTCCGGTCTCGCTTCACTCTCCTTGCTCGGTACCTTATTCGCAACTGCCACGGCACTGGCTCAACAGCCGCTGCCGCCGCCACCCGCCGGGGACCCTGCGGCGCAGCCTGGTGCTGCACCTGGCGCCCCCGTTGGGCAGCCCGGTACACCCGCGCAACCGGGCGCGCAACCCGGTGCACCACCGCAGCCCGGGCAACCCGGACAGCCTGGGATGCAGCCCGCCGGGCCTGGCATGCAACCGGCTGGGCAACAGGGCGCCGGCGGCGGCTTTGATGCCAACGCAGGCTTTTCCCTTGGTGGAGGAGCCGATGGCAGTGCAAGCGCTCAAGGCGACGGCGACGGAATGAGCGACCCTGAGATGGACCGTGCTTGGCGTCGCATGTCACTCAAGCTCCAAAACAACCTCAGTGGGTCCACCGGCTTGGTGCACTTGGCGGAGGCAGGCTCCGGCGCGCCGGGCACGTTCCGGATCTCGCTCATCAGCGAATACTTCACGGGCTCGGGGTTCCTCTGCGACGGCGAGGATTGCCCGGCGCCTCCCGGCGAAACAGCCCAGGCCGAAGACGACGTGACCCGCATCGGTGCGCACGTGGGCATCAACGCCACCGTACTGCCGTTCCTGGAGACCTACGTGGCATTCCACGCATCTGCCACGGACAACGATCAGGGCCGCCCTCAGCTGCTCCAGGTCTTGGGCGATACCAGCATTGGCCTCAAGGGTTTCATGCCCCACCAGCCGGATCAGATCTTCACCGCGGGCGCCGAAGCCCAGCTCTGGTTGCTCAATGGCACCGGCGGCGTCGGTCTGGACGGTAGCGGAACCAGCTTCGCCATTCGCGGCCTGGCCACGGTCGACTTGGACAACCGGGTGAACGAGGCCGACCGCGTTCCATTCCGCGCTCACGTGAACCTCGGCTACAAGTTGGACAAATCCGGCGCCTTGGTCGAAGACGTGGAGACCCGCCGTGGCGATAACCCCATCACCCGCATCGAACGATTCGGACTTGGCATCAACCGCGTGGACTTCTTCCAGGCAGGCCTCGGTGTCGAAGGCACTTTCGAGTACATCCGCCCCTTCGCGGAGTGGAACATCGACGTGCCGATCAATACCCGCGACTACGTCTGCAACGAGAGCCGAGTCTTCCCGGGCGACGGCTGCCTCGGTAACGACTCGGGTTTTTCGACTTCCCCGTCGCGCCTGACCATCGGCGCACGTGCCAACCCTGGCCTCGAGGGCCTGTCCCTCATGCTCGCCTTCGACATCGGCACCGGCGCGACCAGCAGCTTCATCGAAGAGGTTGCTCCGGAGAAGCCCTGGAACCTCTACATCGGTGCGGGCTTCGCCTTCGATACGGTGCCTCCGGAGCCGATCACCAAGGAGGTCGAGGTCGAGCGCATCGTCGATGCGGGCAAGCCTGAGCGATACGTGCAAGGCACGGTCATCGAGAAGGGCGCCAACACTCCTGTCGGCGGCGCAATCATCCGCTTCGAGGGTCGTAACATCACCGGCATGGTCGCCGATGACGCCGGCTCGTTCCGCAGCATCAATCTCGATCCGGGCACCTACACTTTCAAAGTGACGGCCGACGGCTACCGCGAGGGTCAGTGCACTGCGAACATCCCGGCAGCGGGCGGGTCGCCCTACGGCGCCCCAGCCGGAGCACCGCCCGGTCCCTACGGAGCACCTCCTGGTCCCTACGGACAACCGGGTCAGCCTGCCGGCCCGTACACGCAACCCGCTGCGCCCGGTCCCTACACGCCTCCAGGCGGAGCGGGGCCCGCTGGCGGCACCGGTCCGACCATCGTGACCGTGCAGTGTGAGCTCGAGGCGCTGCCCAAGGTCGGCAACGTCCAGGGCTCGCTGATGGACGCCGCCAACGGTAAGCCGGTCAGCACGGCAAAAGTCAAGATCACCGACAAGCTCGGTCGCGAACTGGAACTCGCGGCAGACGCCTCTGGCGCGTTCCGCTTCGAAAACGTCCCGCCGGGCGCCGCACGGATCACCGTGGATGCCGAGGGCTACCTTCCCAGCGTGACGGAGCTGGAAATCAAGCCCCGGGAGGAAGTCAAAGCCAGTATCTCCCTCAACAAGCGACCCAAGAAGGCCAACGTCGTCGTTGCGGCCCGCGAGCTGAAGCTGCGTAAGAAGGTGCATTTCGCCCACGACTCCGCCAACATCGAGCCCGACTCCCAGAGCTTGATCGAGGAGATTGCGGATGTCATGCGTAAGCGCAAGGACATCAAGTCCCTCGAAATCCAAGGCCACACCGACAACACCGGGTCCCCGGTGTACAATCAACGCTTGAGCCAGCAGCGCGCCAACGCTGTGCGTGAGGCTTTGATCAAGTTGGGAGTCGATTCCAACCGCTTGAGCGCTAAGGGCTACGGCCAAGAGAAACCGCTGGTTCCCAACGTTTCAGCTGGCAATCGGGCGCGCAATCGCCGCGTCCAGCTGATGATCCGCAAGAAGTAGGCCTCCCCACCTCAGCGGGGCGGCCGACCGACACCGTCGAGCCGCCCCAACTCCGGGAGCTCAGCGGCGCTCAGCCGCTTTCGAGCACAACATACTATGCTGTGCAGCATGGCGAGGTTGCGCCCAGTGGTTGGATTCTGCTTGGGACTGGGCACGTGCATGGCCTTGGCCTGCTCATCCAAAGACTTGAGTGAATTCAACGCCGGTGGCGGCGGTGCCGCTGGCAACGCAGGCCAAGCGGGTGGCTCTGCCGGCAGCGCGGGTACGGGCATCGGCGGCGCCGCCGCCGGTGGGGCGAGCGGAGGCGCCATCGGCAGCGGCGGCGCGGCGGCCGGCGGGGCAAGTGGTGGCAGCAGTGGTAGCGCGGGAGCTGGAACCGGCGGCACGGGCACGGGCGGACACGGAACCGGGAGTGTTGGTGGCGCCGCAGGGGCTGGGACGGGTGGCAGCGCCACTGGAGGCACCGGCACGGGTGGAACCGGGACGGGCGGCACCGGAATCTGCACTCCCGTCACAACGAACAGCGGCTGGGAAAAGGCGAAGACCGTCACGACAGCTTCACTGGGAACCGGCGGGTGGGTCGAGCCAAGCGCCGCCAGTTCCAGCGACAACAAATATGCAACCTTCAACTTCAAACAGATGGGCGTGGCGCCGGTGCTCCAGGCGGGCAACTTCGGTTTTCTCGTCCCCACGAACGCCACCATCCTCGGCGTCGAAGTGTCCGTCGAGCGCGGTGCGTCCATGTGGGACTCGGCACGAGATGAAACAATCACCCTCGCCAAGGCCGAGCAGAAGGTCGGAACGAACCTCGGATTCGCCGAGTGGGAACTCAACGACAAGGCGACCGTATATGGCAGCGCTACCCAGACCTGGAGCGTGCCCAACTTGAGCCATGCCTTTGTCAATGCCGCGGACTTCGAGGTTTGGGTCAGGCCCGAGTGCTTCAGCGCATCGCGCTGCGCCGCCGGCATCATCGTGCGCGTGGACGAAGTGCGCGCACGCATCCACTACAAGACGTCCTGCGGAAACTAGCTCACGGCGGACAACCGGCGGGCACGGTGCAGGTCGGCAACCCGAACGTTGACAGCGTGCGACCAGCGGCGCGGCGCAGAGCCGCACGCTCGCCGTGGGCCCTAGGGTGGTGGGGTTAGGGAGCCTTGCGCTCGGATTCGATTTCCTGGAGCAGTTCCTCGACGCGGCGCTTCTTGTCGTGGCCGTCGTCATAGTTGAAGCGTAGTTCGGGCACGCGCTTCAGGCCCAATCGGGGCGCAATGCGTTTGCGAAGCCGCGACGCTGACCGGCGCAGCGCCCGCATGGCGCTCTTGCGGACGCGCTCATCCTCGTCACCGACCATGAGGCGAACTTGGATCCAGGCCGTTGCCAAATCGTCGGGGACCTGCACTTCCGTGACCACGATGGACGCCAGGCTCGGGTCGTCGATTTCTCGGTTGAGCAGCTCCACCAAGTGACTGCGAACCAGGTCCGCGACTCGGCTTGCGCGACGACCTTCACTCATCGCCGCCTACCTCGCGAGCCGCGACGACCTGTCCGACCCTCCGAGGGTTTCTCGAAGGTCTCCGGGCTCAGGTCTTCCGCGCCGGCTGTGAACTCTCCGATGTTGCTCTGGAGCGCCTGCTCGATACCGCCACGCAATTGTCCGCCGCCGTCGCCAAAACCCAGCACCTCGCTTGCCGCGTCGGCGACAACCGCGTCACCCAGCCCCGCAGCGGTGCTGCGGACCTTTTCCAGTGCCTCTCGGCAGCGGTGGCTTTCTCGACTGACCACGCAAGCACCCAAAGTCGCCACTTGCATCAGCTCCACGTCGCCCACCTCGGCGATCGACACCGAGTGCCTCGCGCGGACGCGGTCCTTGAAACTCTTCACGACCTGGCGGCGATCCTTGAGGGATCGTGCCCCCGGGATCTGAAGCACTACGCGCAATACGCCCACGAACATTGCTGGTTGTCGGTTTGACGACGCTCTGCGGCGAGCAGCACGTCGGCTCTCACAAGGTTTGCTTCACTTCCTCGATCTCGAAGAACTCGATCAAGTCGCCATCTTTGATGTCGTTGTAGCCCTCGAGCCCAATGCCGCACTCGAGGCCATCTTTGACCTCGCGGGCATCTTCTTTGAAGCGCTTCAGGCCACTGACCTTGCCGGTCCAGACCACGGTGCTGTCCCGCACGAGGCGGGCCGTTGCGCCGCGTCGCGCAACCCCGCTAATCACCAGACAGCCGGCAATGGTTCCAGCCTTGGAGATGCGGAACGTCTGCCGCACCTGAGCTTTGCCCAGCTCTTTTTCGACTAGCTGGGGAGCCAGCAGGCCTTCCATGGCGGCTTTCACGTCATCCACGACGTTGTAGATCACCGAGTACTGTCGAATCTCCACGCCCTCCTTTTGTGCGAGGGACGTGGCCTTACCCGCCGGGCGCACGTTGAAGCCGATGATGATGCCCTTCGCCGCAACAGCGAGGTTGACGTCACCTTCAGTGATGGCACCGACCCCGCCACTTACCACGCTGACCTTCACCTTTTCGGTGCTCAGCTTGGTAAGGGCCTCGGAAAGCGCCTCCAAGGAGCCCTGCACATCCGCTTTGACGATCGCCTTGAGCTCGAGCTGCTCGTTTTCGCTCATGGCGCGGGCGAGCTCTTCCAAACTGATCTTGGACTTGCTCGGAAGCACACTCCGGCGCTCCTTGTTCTTGCGCTGGCCGGCAATCTCTTGTGCCTTCTTCAGATCTGTAACCGCGTGCATGGGCTCGCCTGCAGCCGGCACCTCTGAAAGACCAATTACACTGACGGGCATCGACGGCCCAGCACTGCCCACATTTCGGCCCCGGTCATCGTGCATCGCACGGACCTTGCCGTAGGCACTGCCGGCAAGAATGACGTCGCCGCGGCGCAGCGTGCCATCTTGTACGAGGATGGTCGCAACGGGTCCCTTGCCCCGGTCGAGCTCGGCCTCGACCACCACGCCCACCGCGGGCTTTTCGGGACTGGCCCGAAGCTCGAGAACCTCCGCCTGCAATGCCACCTGCTCGAGCAGGGCGTCGACGCCCTCCCCGGACATGGCGCTCACCTCGCAGAAAAGCGTGTCGCCGCCCCACTCTTCCGGCACCAGCTGATGCTCGGAGAGCTCGCGCCGAACCCGCTCGGGCTGAGCTTCGGGTTTGTCGCACTTGTTGATGGCAACCACGATTGGGACCTTGGCTGCCTTCGAGTGATTGATGGCCTCAATGGTCTGAGGCATCACGCCGTCGTCGGCGGCCACGACGAGAATGACAACGTCCGTGGTCTGTGCTCCGCGGGCCCGCATGGCCGTGAAGGCCTCGTGGCCGGGGGTATCCAGGAAGGTCAATTTGCCGTTCTTGGTGTCGACGGAGTAGGCGCCGATGTGCTGAGTGATACCGCCCGCTTCGCCGGCGACGACGTTGGCCTTGCGGACCCGATCGAGCAAGCTCGTCTTGCCGTGGTCAACATGCCCCATCACCGTGACGACTGAAGGCCGGGACTCGCTTCCCTTCTCTTCCTCCGTCTCGATTCCTTGGGCGGAAAGCAGCGCGTCCTCTTCACTGACGGCAACGTCCTCGACCTCCCAGCCAAACTCGTTCGCAACGATCTTGGAGGTCTCGGCATCCAAAGTGCTGTTGATGTTGACCCCGGTCATGCCGAGGCGGATCAGTTTCATCAACACATCCGTGGCCTTGAGGCTCATGCGCTGCGCCAAGGTCTGCAACGCGATGGTTTCCTCGATCTTGACCACCTTCTTGTGGGCAGAACGCTCTTGGGTAACCGGCTGACCCGAGCCTTTGGCCCGGCCCAGGGATCCCAAGCCTCGATGGCGCATGCCACGGCCGCCCATGCGACCCCCCATCATCGGGCCTCGGCCACGCCCTCCTAAATTGCCGCCCGCCTTGGCGTCGTACTGCACACGTCGCGGTGTCGGTGCACCTCGAGGCGCCTGGGGCATGGGTACGCCCGGACGCCCCTCCCAAACCTCCACGCCAGTCTTGGGTGGGCTGGAAGGACGCGGTGCCGGTGCGTCCGGCTCGGCTTCGGCAGGCGCAGCGGCAGCAGCTTCAGGCTGTTTGGCCGCAGGCTCGGCCGCAGGCGGCGGAACCGGAGCCGGTGCAGCGTGCGCAGCGGGCTTCTCCGGCTCTTTCGGCGCCGGTGCTGGAGCCTCCGTCTTGGCGGGCGCCTTCGGCACCACGGCGGGAGCCGCAGCTTTTGCCGGAGCAGGTTCCGGAGCAGGCGGCGGTGGCGGCGGTGGTTCCGCTGCGGCGGGTTTCGGCGCCACGACGCGCGCGGGCGCAGCAGGACGCGCCTCCGCCAGTGGTGGCGCCGATGCCGCTGCCTCCGGGGCAGGCGCGGGTTTCGGCTTCTTGACTGCGCGACGCTTGACCACCGTGGGTCGAATGCGTTCTTCCACCACCTTCTGCGCAGTCTGCTTCTCCAGGTGACGCTTGACGCGCTCCACCTGCTCCGGTGCCACTGCGCTCATGTGGTTGCGCACCTCGGTCACGCCAACGGACTGGAACAACGCGACCAACGCCTTGTTCTCCATGCCCAAATCTCGGGCGACCTCGTACACACGCACTTTACTCATCCGTCCTCCTTGACGCGGGGCGCCTCCTGCTGCGCCCCGGGCTTCGGAATCATCATTACTTCCAACGTCTCGGAAAGAGCGCGACTGAGCCCTTGGTCGACTACCGCCAAGACTCCGACTTCACTCTTTCCCAACAACTTCCCCAAACCCTCTTTGTTCAGGAAGACCCGAGCGCTTCCGTCAGCGATGGCCTTCTGAACCAGTCGCGAATCCGTCGCGGCACGCGCGTCGCTCGCAACCACCAGTAGCAGTGCACGCCCTTGCTCCAGCGCCTCGTCCACATCGGTCTTTCCGACACAGAGCTTGCCCGCTCCCTTCGCCGACAGCAGAAGGGACCCGGCGCGCCGCTCGGCTTGCGCCATCAGGCTCGCATGCAACTCCTCCTCGGTGGTGCGCAGGCCGGTCCGAAACGCCTTGGAAAGCCCACGTTTAGCGGCCCCCGCCAGGCATTCCCTGCGGGGGTGCACCCAGGCGCCACGGCCAAATGCACCGCGGGCCAAATCCGGAACCACGCTGCCATCGGGCCCGAGCACCAGACGCAGCATCGCGGACGGATCAGCCACTTCTCGGCATCCGACGCACGTCCGCTCCGGCGAGCGGGCTGTCTGGTTTTCGAATTCTCGGGCCAACATCGACTACTCCTCAGCGCTTACCTCGCTTGGGGCCTCGGCGACGGGCGCGCTTGCCTGCTCCTCGGCCATGCGAGCCGCCCACTCTGCCCGGGCGACTTCGATCTCTCGAGCTTCGCTCTCCAGAAAATGTCCAGCACCCTGCTGAACCTGGCGAGCCTTCTTGATGCCCAGCCCGGTGCGAATCGCGAGGCGATCTGGATCTTCTTTCACGAGTTCGAGCACCGTCTTGTAGCCGGCCTCTTCGAGCAGTTGCAGTGTCCGAAGGCCCACGCCACGAACAAAGCGCAGCTTCTCCCGCTCGGTCAGGGGTTCCGTCCGCTGAGAAGCCTCGTCGATGCGCTCCTTGCGCAGCCGCTCCATGGTGGATTCAGCGCGGCTCTTCAGGTCGAGAGCGGCCTCAGGCGTGCCCACTCCCTGGATCGGTACGAGCTCCTCGACAGTTGCTTCCGCGATCTCCTCGAGAGCCCGGAAGCCCAGGCGGTACATCGCCCGCGCCAGGTCTTCGTCCACGCCATCGATGTTCTTGAGGGCGGTGAGGGATTCCTCTTCCATCTGGCGGAATTTGCTCTCGCTGATGATGTCCAACTTCCAACCCGTGAGGTGGGACGCCAGGCGGACGTTCTGACCCTTGCGGCCGATCGCCAGGCTGAGCTTCTCGTCCGGCACCACCAGCTCCATGCGGTGGTCCGCTTCGTCCACGATGACCTTGTTGACCTCTGCAGGCTGGATCGCGTTGATGATGTAACGCGCAGGGTCCTTGTCGAAGGGCACTATGTCGATCTTCTCGCCACGGAGCTCCTGCACCACAGCTTGAACTCGGGAGCCCTTGATGCCGACGCAGGCTCCCACCGGATCCACATCCGAGTCCCGAGTGGTCACGGCGATCTTGCTGCGAGAACCGGCTTCTCGGGCCACGCTGACGATCTTCACGATACCTTCGTAGATTTCCGGAACCTCGGCTTCGAACAGCTTGACCACCAGATCCGGTGCACTGCGACTGAGGATGATCATCGGGCCGCGGGCTTCGCGGTCGATGTTCTTCACGTAGGCAACGATACGATCGCCGGGTCGGTAGGTTTCCCGGGGAGTCTGCTCACGGTGCGGCAGCACGCCCTCTGTGCGACCCAAGTCCACAATGATGTTGTGGCCGCGCTCGAAGCGCCTCACGATGCCGCGGATCAGCTGACCTTGGCGATCCCGGTATTCGTTGAAGATGATGTCTCGCTCAGCATCGCGAACACGCTGCAAGAGCACCTGCTTGGCGGTCTGCGCGGCGATGCGGCCGAAGGCGTTGCGAGCTTGTTTCATATCGAGCACCGCGCCGAACTCCTTGTCCTGCTGACGAGCCTTGTCCGCGTCTTTCGGGTGCCAGAAGACCTGGAACCCCAGCTCCTCGCCGATGTCCGCTTCCAAACCGTGCTTCTGTGCAATGTCGAGAGTGATTTCGCGCTCCGGATCCTCCACCTCTTCGACCACGGTCATATACTGGAAGAGATCGATCTGACCGCTCTCGTCATTGAACCGTGCCTCTAGCTCCCGATTCGGCCCAAAAGCCGCCTGGGCTGCCTTGAGGATGGCGGCCTCCATCGTCTCCACGAGGATCTGCTTGTCGATGCCCTTTTCCTGAGCAACTTGCTCGACAATTCCTCCCAATTCGACGTCGTAGCCTGCTTGCGCTGCCATGCTCTAGCTCCGTGTAACGGCCGGACTCACTTGCCCCGGCCGGCTGTTTTCCTCCGGGCTTTACCGCCCTTCGGTTTGTGCGTTTTGGGCATGCCTTTGCTGAACGTAAATTCCAGCCGCCCGCTCTCAATGGCTTCCAGCGAAACGCTTAAAAGCCCGGTGTCCGTTTCCAGTTGGACGTTCCCGCCTTCGTCCAATCCGTGCAGCGTGCCCCGGACCACTCGCCCGTAACTGCCGAGGGGCTGTCGCAATTTGAGCTTCGCCAGCTGCCCAGCGAAACGCTCGTAGTCCCGAGCGGAATAAAGCGCGCGATCGAGGCCCGGAGATCCAACTTCCAGCCGATAGCGAGCCGGAATCACGTCCTCCGCATCGAAGGCAGCGGAGAGATCTCTGCTGATGTCCGTGCATAGGTCGATCGAGATCCCCTCGCCGGGGACGCGACAATCCGGACGCTCAACGGTAAGTTCGAGCACCCAGCCACCTTGATCCGTACGCCAGATCAGTTCGACACCCTCGACGTGGTGCGCACGCAGTACCGGACCCACGATCGCGGCGACGCGATCTCGATCCAAGCCTTTGAGTTTTTCGTGTGCAACGTGCATGAGTGCCGTGTCGCTCCTACCCGGAGGGACGAGCGCACCTAGGGCGCGCTACAGCTTGGACGGAAGCCCGAAGGCAAAAAAAAACGGACCCGTAAGCGGGGGTCCGTAAGGGATCCACCCAAGTTGTCGGCGCGGAGCTTAGCCAAAGGATCTGGCCTTCGCAAGGCTAGGTACGAGAGTGTGTGCAGCCGGCAGCTGTTGTTGCAATTTCTGTAATAAATTCAGATATTTATGACCTTGGCTCGGGTGGGGTTTGGGGCGGATCTTTCGCTCCCAACGCGCCCCCTCAGGCCAGGTTGGGCAGGGTCACCAGGTCGACGTGCAGGATCTCGTCGGAAAACGCCATGATTTCGGTGAGGCACGCCTCGCTGGGCCGGGTATCAGTGCGAATCTTCGCACACCCGGCCCGACCGCCCTCGAACACGGTGTTTTCCAACTCTTGCAGGTTGATCCCGTGGCGCTTCAGCACATTCAGGACGTTGGCGAGAGCTCCGACGCGATCGAGGTGCCGCACCACCAGCTGGTAGCGGGCACTGGTGGCCATGCTGATGTTGATGACGTTCGGCACGTCTCCCTTCACGATGAAACCGCGCAGGATGCGGACGGTTTCGTTCGCGATGGCGATCTGACCTTCGTCCGTCGAGGCACCGATGTGCGGAGTCGCGTAGACGAACGCATTGTCCAAGAGAGAGTTGGCATACACACCGATTCGGGTGCCAGGCTCTTTGGGCAGCACGTCCAATCCGATTCGCAGCTTCTTCTTGGGCGCCAACTCTTCGAGGGCTTCCCAGTCCACCAACTCGGACCTCGCCGTGTTGACGAAGAACGCACCGTCGGGAAGCGCTTCGATGATCTTTCTAGAGATCATGCCCTTGGTCCGCTCGGTGAGTTCCAAGTGAACGGAAAACACATCACTTCTGCGAGCCAAATCCAGAAGGCTGCCCACGCACACGACATTGTGCTCGGCCGCACGATGCGGAGTCAGGGAGCGACTCCAAGCTGCGACGCGCATGTCGTAGGCGAGACCCATGCGCGCCACCGCCTTGCCGACGTGGCCGAATCCGGCGACGCCCAGGGTTCGGCCTTGTAGTCCTTGAGCCTGGGCAAACTCTTCTTTTTCCCACTTGCCACTGCGCAAGCTCGTCACGGCATCCGGCACTCGCCGATCGAGGCAACCGATCAACGTCATCGTCAACTCGGCAACAGCTAGCGCGTTCTTACCCGGGCAGTTGGCGACATAGACGCCGCGCTCACTCGCGGTCTTGACGTCGATGGTACCGGTGCCGGCGCCAGCGCGGATGATCAAGTTGAGGGCCTTGCCCGCTCTCATCGCTTTTGCGTCGACAGGCGTGCCTCGAACGATCAACACGTTCACGTCAGCGAGCGCTGCGGGCAACGCTTCTGCTTCGAGGTCCGGGCGGTACTCGACGTTCACGCCCAGGGTCCTCATCTCGTTGAGGCTGGCCTCCGCCAACCTATCCGCAACCAGCACCTTCATCGAGGCGGCCTTGTATCACGCCTGAGTGACAAAACACGAGCGGCGCCGATGGCGCCAGCAAGACTCCCGGGGATCTCGGCCAAGGGCGCCGCTTGGGGCGGCTCCTAGGCGGTCGCAGCGCGATCCCTGATTGGGAACTGCTTGCCTCCAAGCTGGATGACCGGAGCGCCGTCCGGGCCAGGCTCCAGTAGCGGCATCAGGGCGTTCTGGGCCTCCTGGCGGAATCGCGCTTCGTAGGTTCCCGCCTTGACCCGAGCATAAGCCGCGTTGTCAGCGCCCACACTGAGAGAAGCGGGATCCATGGCTTCCTCGCTTCCGTCCGAGAGCTGGAGCATCACCTCGCCGTTGGGTCGATGTGAAACCGCGTCCACGAAATAGGGCACATCTTCGACCGTGATGTAGGTCCAGTCGTAGCCGTTGCTAAGGATGAAACGTCCGTCGTCAGGGTGCAGACGGATCCAGGAAGCGAAGGCGCGCGCCATCCCACGGTGCTCGATCTTCTCGCCCTCGTGCCAGAAGCGACCCAGGGCGTCGAGCACGATGCTGCTTTCCCGAGAGCGACCCGCTGGTGCCGGAAAGCGGAAGAACTCGGGATGATCACCTGGTTTCATGCACTAGCTGCTCCTAGGACCACCGGCGCAAGCTAACATCGAGCCGACATCGAGTCAGCCGAACGCCCTCTACGCTTGCACGGCTGCTGCAATAGCAGCACCATTGAGTGGTCGGATGCGCGCTCAGCTATTGCTTTTCGGACTGGCCCTCGCCGCCTGTGGTGGCTCCGCGGAGGACGGGCTGTTCGGTACCGGCTCGACAGGTGGCACGCCGGCAAGCGGTGGCAGGGCGGGCAACACTGGTGCAGCGGGCTCAGCAGGCAGCGGCGTCGGGGGCGCAGCAGGGGGCGCTAGCGGCGGCGCCGGTGGGCAGATCACGGGTGGCGCGGCCGGTAGCGGTGGTGGAGCCGCGGGAGGGAGCGGCGGCTCGCCCTCCGACGCGGGCACGGGCGGTGGACCGAATCAGGTCGGCATTGGGCCTTGCGGCTCGCAGCTGTGCAGCTTCTCGGGCGGCGCCCAGTGCTGTTTTTCCTCCAGCAAGGGTTTGTATTGCTCCAACGATAAGCTGAGTAATCCCTGCTCTTGCAGCGGGTTTGGCTGCAACACGCTGAAGATCGCCTGTGATGGCGCCGAGGACTGCGAGGGCAGCAAGAAGTGCTGCGCGATTCGCAGCATCGTCGGCCCGAGCTATGACCGGGTCGTTTGCCGCGACACCTGCAGCGGCATCACTTTCAGCGCCGCCGAGGTCTGCCACCCCGGAGACAAGTGCCCCGACAACCATAGCTGCAAGCCCGACAGCAAGCTGCCACCGGGCTATTCCACCTGTCAGCCCAACTGATGCAACCCCCCTTGGCCTAGAGCGCGAGGGTCCTTGTCTTCGCAGGCAAGTTGAGCTTCTTCACCTTGACCTGGAAGTCCTTGGCGTTCCAAGTGATCTCGTGGCGGATCACCGACACATCGTGGTCCACGGGTTCCGTGCGCAAGTTTGCGCGGAAGCTCGCGCGTTGGGCGTCCGCGAGAGTGAGCATCGTGGCGTAGAGCCCGGCCTTGGCCGCATCCGTCGATTCCCCAAGGCCCTGCGCGCTGTCCTCGACCGTCGCACTGAGCGCGAACTGATGAGATAGCTCCTCCCAGGTGAGCACGACCAAGCGGCCCGGGCCACTGAACAGGCCGAGTTCTTTCAGCTTGCGTTTCAGGCTGGCTTTACGCCGTGCAGCGTCCACCGGGGGCTGCCCCTTGGCGGGCTTGGGTGGCTGCGCCATCAGTCGTGCAATTCGCGAAGCGCTCCAAAGCCGGGCCCAGCGCCGGGGGTCGTTGGGACCCGGCGTGCCTTGGGCGCTGGCCACCTTACGCTCCAGGCGCAACGCTTCGTCGATGCGCCCAGTGCCTGCAGCGGCGGCGGCCAGTCGGAGCCAACCCAAGGGGTCCTTGTCATCGAGTTCGGTGATGGTGCGATACTGCCGATAGGCAGGTTCGTACCACTCGTGACCGAGATATATGTCGCCCAGTAGCCGGCGGGACGCTACGCCTTCGGGATCGAACTCCACGATCTCAGAGTAGGTGCGCACGGCTTCTTGGGCATGCCCGGACCGCGCAAGAACGTCTCCGAGCCCCCGAGCGATCCCCGGGGTCAGCAGCCCCTGGTCACGAAGCCGGCGCCCCAAGGCGACGGCTTCGTCTTTGCGATTGGCTTCGACCAGCAGCTTCACCAGTCGCATGCCGCCGTTGGGATCTTCCGGAGCCTTGGCCATGGCTTCTCGCAGCTTCTCGATCCGCTTGTCAACGTCTTCGATTGCCGACAAGTCTCGATCCACGGCAGCCCAATCCACCGCGCTGCCAAAGAGCGTTCGCTCCACCGCCGCGACCAAGCGCGCATCGACGGCGCGGCGAAGGATCAGTTTCGCGAGATGCTTTTGCACGTCCGGGCGACCTGCGAAGTGACTCAGCAGGACAGTGGCGGAGCCCTCGTTATCTACGCGACGCTGCAACAGCTCCAGGAAGGTCCGCTCCGCTCGCCAGTCGTTCAGCTCGCAGGCAGACCGTGCCGCGTCATAGCGCCGGATCAGCTCGCCCGCGCCCTTGGCGGCCTTCACGCGCTTCTGCCAGAGCAGTACGCGCTGAGCCAAGGGGCGAGCAGAGGTGTCGCTGCAGGTGCGCAGCACAGCCACCTGACCCGAGTGTTTGAATCCCTCCGAGAGTTTCGCAAGATCCAACCCTCCGCGCTTGCCTTCTTTCTTCTCTGCGGGCCGGTTGAGACGCTTGGGCGCATCGAAGGTCCCCTTGCCGCCCGAGGCCCCAGGGCCCAGAGAAGGCTTGGGTCGCGGCCTATACTTGGGTCTCGCATAGGTGCGGCCCGTCGCTGGCTTCTTGGCCACCTGAGCCTTCATCGGAGCTTGATCCGCTTCGGCTTCGGCGACGGAATCCTCCGCTGGAGCCGCCGCGGCTTGAGGCTCCTGAGTGGCGGGCATGGCCTCCTCTCGAGACTCGTCGTCCTTACCCGCAAAGCCTGGCGAAGCAGTCACCGGCGCAGGGCTCGCCGGAGCTGCCTGTACCCCGTAGGCCTTGCCCTTGACATTCTCCGCAGGAGCTGGCTCTGAATCCCCGGCCATGCGCTCGAGCGTGCTGCAACCCAACGGCAAGCTGGCAGCGGGGATCCCCGCGTGCCGGGAGGCCAAACGCATCTCTGCGTCCTTGGTGAGCGCGCCGAGGCGCACGCCGCGCAGTTTGGTGCGCTTGCGCGGGATCCCCATGCGCATGTACGCGGACTCGCTCTCGAGCGCCAAGATGCTCGTGAAGGGCGTCATCAACCCGTAGTCCACGCCTAGGGACACGATGCGTCCGCGCTCGGCCTCGGGTCCTGATGCGGAACCCAGCAAGCGCTTCACGTACTCAGCCGCCCACAGCCTCGGTACAAAGCTGCTCAAGATGCTGCTGTCGCGTTTGACCTCGTACTCCTTTTCGAACTTCTCGCCACCGAGGCGCCCCCGCACCTTGACCATGCGGGGAATGTCGTGGTGGGTGCGGGCGAGCACCACCACTTCGGAACCGCGACTGACCTTGCCCGCGGCCGAGGAGAACGGCTCGTCCAAGCCAGCCCCGAGATCGATCTCGAGATCCGTGATCGTGGGGGTCTTGACCGCAGCGGCCAGTTCCAGGGCGCGGGCCGTCGTCTGCTCGGCTTCGTCGACGCGCAAACTCGTGCCGCCGCCCGCACGGGCCAACTCGCCCAGAAGCGAATAGTGGGCATCAGTGCCAACCCCGACCGTGAACAAGCGGGCCCGGGAGGTACCAATGGCTCGGCGCAGGCGCTCTACCAGCTGCTCCCCGCTCATTTCGCCGCTGGTCGCGATGCCATCCCCGACGTAGACCACCGCGGGCTGCTCCGCGCCGTGCAAACGGCCGAGGGCCACATCGAAGAGAGCGGCGAGATCCGTGGCGCCCCCGACGGCGTGATCTGCCAAAGATTCCAGCGCCTTCGCTATCTCCTTGTCGCCAGCCTTGGCGAGGCCATCTTTGGGATAGAGCACGGTGGGCCGCACATCCAAGGCAACCAGTGCGAAACGATCTTCGCCGGATAGGGCACGAAGGATCGACTCTGCTGCGGCCGTCTTCAATTGATGCGCGGCCTCATCGCCCGCCGCAGAGGTATCGACTACGACCACCACGTCACCGCGCTGCTGCTTGGCGCTCTTCCAATCGACGTCAGGAACATATCGAGCCAGCACGTAGTCGGCGCTCTCGCCCCCAGCCGAAAACCGCGCCACGGTCATGGGCGGGCGCTTCTTCGGCAGGTCCGCCTCGAGCTGGAAGTCGGCTCGGGGCGTATACCCAGAGCGGCGCATGGTGACTCGGCGTCCGCCGTTTTCCACCCGCGCGTCCGCGAGGGTGGCAATCTTCATCTTGGTGCCCGCGTCCCCCAAGTCCACGGACAGCGAAAACTCGCCGATGCGCACGGGCTTGCCGGCGCCCATGGGGTATTCGTAGGACAGCTTCGACCCCACCGGCGGACGCATTTCGATGTAGCGCAGAACGACGCGACGATTGCCACCGGCAGGCACCGGATAGATCCGCGCTCGATAGGTTCGACTATCGATCCACTCCAGAATTGCCGGGGCGTGACCGCTCGACTTCGCGGTGGTGTACTGCGCCGCAGCCTCCCGACGTTCGTTGAACTCCCCCTCGACCAGGATTCCGTTGGTTTCCAGAGCAAAGCCAGTGACGCTGGCGCCCTCGGGCACGGAAAACCAGTACCAACCCTCGACGGCGCGCTCGCCGGGGTTGAAAAAGGTCTGGTCGACTTCCGTTTCCGAGAGCCCTTCCCGCAACACGGCGCGAACCGACTGTTTGCTGATCTCCAGGCGGCGCGCCGGAGAACCCGGCGAAGCCCCGACGTCGACTCCATAGATCGAGCCGGCACCGGTACCGGCAAGCAGCGCACCCGAGCCAAAGTCCGCCATGCCGCCGGTCCAGTCGTCCCAGAACGCCACTGGCGACACAGCGGGTTTGTCGGCGCCCTTGATCGTGGCTTGCTCACCCGCCTTCACTTCTGCGCGTCCGCCCCTGCCCGTGACCGTCGCCGTGCCTCGCGCAACGTAGACGACTACGCTGTCGCCATCCCGACGCACATCGAAACCGGCCTCCGCTGCGGTGACCACCGCTTCCCCAACGGCGTGACTCGTTGGCTTTCGTTCCGTCGGGGGCGCATCCACGAAGTACTCGCCTTTGTCCAAGCTCACGGAATCCGCGCCCAAGCTCAGGGCACTCCCGGCTCGGATAAACAACGCCGAACCATCTGGCAGCCGTACGAGTGCGCGGGCTCCGTCGGCGGTGGCAATCCGCGCATTGTCCATGAGCGGCGTGCCGCTCACGGCACGGGCAGGGCCCTCCCCCATGTCCACGCTGACTTCACCCGCAGCGAGTTCCAGGCGCGCTTGGATGGCCAATGCTTTGACCGGCGGTGGTTTCCGGGTTGCAACGTAGGCAATCACGGCAACAACCACGCCGAGTGCCATGAGCGCCAGCACCCCCCGCGTCACGAGCTTCTTGAGATCGAGCGTCTTCTTGGCTTCGTTCACGACTTGCTCCGGTTTCGATTTCCTAGGTACCGAACAGCTCGGCATGCGCCCGCCGTCGCGCCCAGGCTTGGGCGGAAGGGGGTAGCTCCCTCAGGGTCGGTGATTTTGAACGGTCTCACGCGCCAGGCGCGTTCGCAAGCGGCAGCATGCCGCGTTAGTCCAAGCTAGAAAGCGAAGTCGTCAGCGGTCGATGCGTTGCGCCGAACCTGTGCGGCCGGACTGGGAGCTGCGGCAGGCGCACCAGCGCCAGGTTGCGCTGCGGGCGCTTCTGCGAATCCTTCCGAAGCTTCACCAAGGGCCACGGATTGATCCGCGAAATCTGCCTTCAGCCGAGCGCGCTTTGGCTTCGGTGCGCGGGCAAGGGCGGCTTCTCTTTGTCGATTGACCTGATCGAGGGAGTTGCGCAGCTTGTTGCGCGCCTCCGCGGTACGGCCCGAAGTGAACAGTCGGTTCGCTTCCTTGAGGGCATGGGCTGTCTCGCTGCGAACCAGACGGGTTTGCACGACCGGATCGAGGCCGCCGAGCAGGCTGGGGTCGTCGGTCAGAGCAAGGGCGAGTTTGCCGACGCAAGTGCCTTTGCCGCCCTGAGCGAAATCAGCGTAGGTCATTTTCACATCCGCGATGGGACGCTTGCCAGCGGCACCTTTCGCCACGGCGAGCTTGACCAACAAGGTCTTCTCTTCCCCCGCCGAGAAAGTCCCGAAGGGCACGATCAAACGATCACCCTCCTGGCGGAAGGTTCGGTCGAATACCCGGGCCACAGTCACCCCGGGCGCCAGCTGCACGGCCACTTCCGTGTCCTTTGCGACGGTGTTCACCAGAGTCTTGAGCTCCGCGTCGAAGACCTCCGGCAACTTCGCTGCGTTTTCGACGAAGTGGTGACGCCCGTTCGACTCGAGAGCCAAGGCGCTCATGACGCGCTCGTTGTATTCCACGTCCACACCAATGGCGGAGATGCTGGCGCCCATGTTGCGCACCCGAGAGCCGATGCGGCGGAAGCCTTCTACGTTGCGCACGCCGGCGGTGGCCTCACCGTCGCTGAGCAGCAGCACGCGATCCACCATGCCGCCGCGGCGCCGCAGTTGCTCCATGCCCGCGTCGATGCCGCAGGAGATACATGTATCTCCGCTGGCCCGAATATTGGACAGGGACCTCAACACGCGACTTCGAGAGAAGGAGTCGATGGTCGTCGAAGGGACGATGGCCTCCGTGGTGGTGTTGTAGGTCACCACGCTGACCGCATCCCCGTCTCGCAACCGTCCCACCATGCCGCGTGCGGCATCCAGAGCGTTGGCGAGGCGGCGGCCCTTCATGGAGCCGGAGCGATCGATCACGATCGAGAGGTTCAGAGGCGACGCCGCCTTGGTCGCCGCGCCTTTGTCCGCGGTGGCGGTGAGCAGCAACAAGGTCTCCCCGACCTTTTCGGACTGCAGCGTGTCGTGGCCCAACCGGCCTTCGAGCATGATGGTGCGCCCGGCGGTGAAGGTCGCACCGACGCTCTGGGGCGTCGGCGCAGTGATCTCGAGGGGCGCCGAGCCCAGCTCGGGCTCCGCGAGCGCGCGATCTTTGGTCAGGGACCAAACCGTCACGCTCGAAAGCAGCATGCCGCATAGGGAAAGGAGCCCAACTGTTTTGACCTTCATGCTGCGTTTGTCCCTTTCGACCGAAAACGGGGCGTTCGCCGCCCGCCTTACACCCAGCTCACTTCTACGCATGACGGCGCGCGCGGATCTGAGCGACCTAGTCCTTTATTTTCATACACTTACGCGATTCGGTGGCCGCGCTTTGCTGCGTGCCTCCGAGATCTAGTGGCGATGACGGGGCGATTCGTGACCTCCGCCCCTGCACGCACCACGAATGTGGAGAGCGACTCGAACTGCAGGAGCTACGTTGCGCCGTTCGAGTTGCGCCCTTCGGTGGGGCGACGAATGCCGATCCGCTCTAGAAAGGGCCAGGGCGCCAGGGCACCGATCAAGACGACGGTCGCGTCCACCGAAAGTGAGCTCTCCACGCCACGAGTACTCAGGGTGACGCGGTCTTTGGAAACCTTCGTCACCACGGTTTCGAACCTCAAGTCCACTTTGCCGCGCTCTGCTGCAGTCTTGAGCGCCGCGATGTTGCGTGGGGTGCCCCGACGAAAATCCTGCCCTCGGTGGACGACGGTCACATGGGTATCGGGTTGATGACAGAGCGCAACGGCCGCCTCCAAGGCGGAATCCCCCAACCCGACCACCAACACCTTCGAGCCAGCGAAACTCGACGCGTCCGAGATCCCGTAGAACACCTGCGAAAGCGCAGCATCCTCGATGGGTGCGTCCAAGCGACGGGGAGTGCCCCGGCGCCCGATCGCGAGCACGACGCGCTGACCGCGCAGTTCTTTCTCGCTGCCATCTTCGGTGCGGGTTTGGACTCGAAACCCGGACGCGTCTTCAAAGGGTGCGATCTGAATCACCCGCGTGCCTTCGCGGATGTCCAGGTTGTGCCGACGCACGATGCGCAGCCACTGGGAGAGCAACTCTTCTTTGGTGGATTCCTCCAACCAGAGTTCACCCACCAGGGGCACGTCCAAGGGCTGGTCGAAAACGAGCTTGCCCCGGGGAAAGCTTTGAATGCTCGATGCTACGCTGCCTTGCTCGACGACGACCACGCTCAAGCCCTGACTCTTGGCCTCGAGTGCCGCCGAAAGCCCCGCGGGCCCCGCCCCGACGACGATGACGTCTGCGTCCAACTCCGAGCGGCCTCGCTTGCGCTTCGGAAGCTGTTTCGCAATCGCCCGCACGGCATACGCGCCCTGATTGATGGCGTTCTTGATCAGTGGCAGCCCGGTGAGATCCCCGGCCAAGAACAGTCCCGGCACTTCCGCGCTCTGAAGCTCCTCATCCACCCGGGGGCGATCGACGATGGGCTCGCCTTCGCGCACGACCAGAGAGCCGTTGGGACATTTCTGCTCACACAAGGTCAGGCCGCAGCAATCGTCCGGGCGCGCGACCTCGGCGATGTAGGAACGCATTTCGATCACGTTGTAGGGGCACGCGTCGACGCAGGCGTTGCAACCCAGACAGGTGGCGGCGTTGATCTGCGGCAGCCGCACCACTTGCGCGGGAACCATGCCTCCGGTGGGGCGCCCGCCTACGCTCCGCTTGCGATAGCGCAACTGGAGCTGGCGTCCTGTCCAGACCAGGCCGCCCGCCCCGAGGCCCAAGAGCAGCCAGCCCAAGCGACCCGACGCCGGCGCGGCAGGCGTATTGCTGAGCACGACGCGCGCAGCCTCCCATGCGCCGTCTCGAGCGACCTTTTTCTTCCGGGCATTGGCCGCGGTTTGGTGCTCGTCGAAACACAGCGTTGGCCGCGACGCAGCTGGCCCGGGCGTGGCGGAATCGAGGCAGGTGAAGATCGCGTCGCGTGGATCCGAAAGGCGATGGCAGCCGCCACACTTGCTTGCAGCGACGGTGGCGACGAACACCGGCTTGGTGGCTCTAAAACCCGTTGCTTCGCTGGACCGCACCGCCCAACCGTTGCCGTAACGCTCGGCTATCCCGCTCTTGAGCAGTGCTACGCCTTGGTCGGAGCGATGGCTGTCATGACAGGTGATGCAGGACATCTTGCCCTGGCGCCGCATCTCCTGATGGCCAGCGCGGGTCGAGGGATGTGGGCCGTGACACTCGCCGCAAGCCGCGGCGGGTTTCGAGGCGGAGTGACAGTCCGCGCACCCCACCTCCGCGCGGACGTGGGGCGCCGACAGGGCTCCGGGAGACGTGAGGGCCGCCCTCCCCTCGCTGATGAACACGGACAGCACGGTCACAACCGCGGCCACGATGGCACCCGCATACAGCCCGCTCAGGCGCCGCACGTCGCTCGGCTCGTCCGCCGCAGTCGACGCCGGCGTTGGCCTGGGGGTCGAGGCAGGCTCGGTCAAAACAACCCCGACACGGCAATCAGGTGGATCACGAGGAAGACGGCGAGCAGACCCAGGGTCAGCCCGTGAGCGGGAACGACGCCCCGGAGCAGCGCGGTCAGAACTCGCCGCGCGGGCAGCGCGCGGATCTCCACGACGGTCTTGATCAGTTCGTCCAGATCGCGCTCGAGGGCCACCGCCTTGTCCCCCAGAATGCCCTCGAGCTTTCCCTTGAGCCGCTGCTGTTCTTCTCGCAGGGACCGGCGCGATGCGACCAACACCAGGCCCCCCCAGGGCGCGCGAGCGTAGGGCATGAGCACGCGGCTCACGAGCAGTTTGACGGCTTCGCTCTTGCCGCTAGTCGCGTGGTAGAGGCGGTCGAGCAAACGCTGACGCTCGCGACGAAAGTCTTCCGGCAGCAGCCCGCGACGTTCGATGCGGGTCAGCGCCCGGGGCAACGCCCGGTAGGCCACCAAACCGAGCACGCCCAACGCGCTGGAGCACCAAAAGATGGTCCCCACGAAGGTATGCGCTGAGCCCGACAGCTTCAGGCCCGCGTGAAGCGCAACGGCGCCCAGGGCGGAAAAGCCCAACCACGTGTGCCAGTCGAAGGCACGTCGGGTCGGCACCTGGGTCAAGTCCAGAGCTTCGGCGCGGGCCCCCTTGTGTCGGGTTCGTGCAATGCGACGGTAGCCGCGCTTTTGAAACCCGTACGCAAACAGGGAGAGCAAAACAAGCAACGACACCCACCCAAAAACCAGTCCCAGCCCGCTGCCAGCGCGTAGGTATCCTCCGGCATGCAAGCCCCCTCCCATGCCCATCAAGGCCAAGCCGGCGAAGAGGGGCACGAAGCGAAGCGAGCGCCGCGCCCCGGGCAACGCGGTGTCCTGGGTGGGCGCCGGTGCGCGGCCGGGAAACAGGGCAAGCACCTCCGTAAAGTCTCGGGATGGATCGACGCGCAGAATACTTCCGGTCGGGCAAGCGGCCACGCAGGCCGGCCCATCGCGCTCACGACATAGATCGCATTTGGTGGCAACCAGAGCGCTGGTGCCCACCGCGGAATCCGTCGCCTCGCCACCGCCCGGGCGCGGCGCCATGCGGATGTTCTCCCAAGGGCAAGCTTTGGCGCAGGCTCCGCACCCGGTGCAGAGCGCCTCTCGAATGAAGACCTCGCCGCGGGGGTCACGCCCGATGGCTCCGGTCGGGCAGTCGATCATGCAAGATGGATTTTCGCAATGCTGGCAGCTGTTGGGCACCAAGAGACTGCTCGGCGCTTCCGCCATCTTCAGGGACGTCACGATCTTGTCGCCCCGGCGTACCAGCCGCGTGGCGCCATAGACATCTCCACAGGCGTGGGAGCACTGGCCACAGCGCACGCAGCTGTCTTGGTCGATCACCAAGAGCGAGCGTGCAATGTGCATTCGATACAAGTCGCCGAGCACATGGCCGGTGGCGTTTTCGTTTCGCCCTTCCACCAGTCCTCGCTGCGCCTCGCCTCGGCTTTCTGCGACTCGGCGCAAGCCACGCAGCAGCTCTGAGTTGCGGTCCACGGCGCTGCGCAGGGCTGCTCGCGGCACCGACAACAGATGCAGATCCCCCAGGGCCACGGCAGTTAGTTCGTGAGACCGACCACCGAGCACCGCGTCGTCACCCAAGATGTCGCCGCGGCTCAGGTAGGCGCTGACCCTGGTTCGACCGCCTTCCTCGGTCTGGAGCTGAACCAGGCCCGCGACCAGAACGCTCGCCCGGTCGGGCGCTTGCCCCGCCTGAAACACGAAGTCGCCACGGGCGACCTGGCGCCACTGCGCCGCGTCGAGCAGCAGCGAGAGATCGCTTTCGGGCAAGTCCCTCCCCAACGCCGACGCGAGCAGGGCATCCCTCGATAGCGCGCGGCGAAGGGCGCGCTGCTCCCGAGACAAAACGTCCTCGGCAACGCCGCTGCGCACCCGGACTCGCGAAACGACGGCGAAGGGCACTTCGACCGCGCAGGCAACACTCTTGGCCCGAGCGCTGGACAGGCGCGTAGCGCCCACCACCGTTGCTTCTTCGCCGAACAGATCACCTCGGCGCGCCAGGCGCAGGGTGCTCAGGTTGTCGTCCCCCCGACGCACGGCTTCGAGGGCCACTTCCCCGGAGACGACGACGAACAAGTTATCCGCGGCTTGGCCCTCTTGATAGAAGGCCTCGCCCGCTTTCATTTCGATGACTCGACTGGACAGCGACAGGTCTTGACGCCCGCGATCATCCAGCCCGCGAAAGAACGGCGACCGAAATGCTTTGGCGAGAGCAGCCTCGCTCACGGAAGCACCACCCGCGTCTTGGCGAGCTCGACGATCTCCAGGCGGTCCATGGCGGCCTGGCCAATCAGGGAGCGCCCGGGGCGCTTCTTGGCTTCGTATTCGATGAATGCGCGGATCAGAAACGGGGGAAACGCCCGGAACAAGAGTCGCGCTTCGACGCTGTGGGGCCTGCCGGACAAGGACAGATCGTAGGTGTAGGTGACCGGCTGGTTTGGAGCTAGTGAGCGCCGATCGATGATGGCGTCAGCCGCTTTGAACACGCCTCGAGACGCGTCGAGGGCACCCACCGGGAAGTAGGTTTCGAAGAGCGCGTTTTCGCCGGATAGATTGCTCCGGCACTCCCCCGTGTCGATGTCGTAGCTGCCATCGGCAAAACGGTCTGCCCGCGCGCGATCCTGGCCGGGCAGCGCCCTACAACTGCCATCGAAATCCACCCGCCCGATACACACGACGCATCGTAAGAAGCCGTTCTGGAAGTTGATCAGGCCGAGCCCTCGGAACTGGGTCCCACCCAGCTGTGGATTGGGCTGCCAGCGCGGAACATCCGGGCCATCTGCCACGTCCGCGCCGAAGAGCCCCTGGGGGCGACCTTGGCCATCCGTGAATCGGTCGTCGGTGTTGACGCGCAGGAACACCTTGTCGCGCAAGTCTTGGTCCGAGCGGTCGACGCGACCGACTTCGTACAAGGCGCGCCCCTGCTCGTCGCGAACCGTCAGATGAACCCAGAGCTCACGCTCCTGACTGAATCCTGCGGGTACGCGATGCCCAGCGCCGGTGTTCTCGATGCTGACCGGCAGCTCGAGACGCCTGCCGCGGAGACGAGGCGTGCCCAGCGAAAGCTCCACGGATGCCGCCAGCAGCATCTTGGCGCGACGACTCAGGGACTGGGGGATGGAAAACACGTCCGTCCAGTCGCCCTCGGCCAAACGCGGGTCGAAGCCCGGATCCAGCGGCGTGTCCACGCCACTAAAGTAGTGCAGGCTCAGCCGGCGCGGCTTCACGGCTCCGGTTGCCGCAAGCCCCTTGGGGTAGCTGCCGGGGGGCCGAGACTGGAAGTGGGTTCCCGGCGGGCAGGAGTCTCTCAGCCCCGACGCCACCGCGGTTTGGTCCCCCGCCTCTTCCGTGCAGACCCCCGGGTACTGCGTCATGTGACAGTCCTGGCAACTGGCGGGGGTTCGCCCGGCGCGCTCTTCCGTCGCCGCCCAGGCCGACCATTCACTGTAGGCGTTTCTCAAGCGCTTGAAGTGCTCACCCCGTTCTTTCACGCCGATCACGTCGGTGCCGAAGAGCCTCACATCGTGACAGGCACCGCAGAAGTCGCTGGAGCGCAAATACTCACGGGTGGCTGGATCCGGGCGCGCATGGGCGCCGCCGGGCACCTTGTCGCCAGCAAACAGCGCTTGCAGATCGAGCGCGTAGCCGCTGTTGGAAATCCCGACTCGACCCGTGGCGTCTTCAGGGCGAGCCGAGAAGCGTCGACCTGTGACCGGGGAAACCCAAAACGGATTGCCCAGCTCCGTCGCCGGGACGCGGCCCGCCGTGGGCGGATGCACTTGGTGGCAAAACGCACACGAGATCCCTTCCAAGGCCCGCTCCGAGAGCGCTTCTCGGAGCGTCGGATTGTCGGTGCGCTCTCGGCCATTCCAGGCGGGCACGGTGGTAGCCAAATTGTCCGCCGGGGCGTGGCAATTGACGCACCAGTGTTCTCCGCCGGCGCCCGTGACCAATTGACCACTGTTTCGATCCCGACATGCGGTGCGTGCGTCGGCCTTTCGCAAGATCCCAGCGCCGTTGGGACAATCGAAGTCTTTGCCGGCTTGCTCCTGGATCAACATCTCGAGCGACAAGAACAACGGGCTCTTCACGGAGTGCGCCATGACGGAGCGACGCCACTCCCCAGCTTGACGTGGATGGCAGCTCGCGCAGTCCGCAGAAATCAAACCGCTAGCGCTCAACGGGGCGCGAGCGCGAACTGGCGGAGGCTCGGTGGATCGCCCACGCGACAGCCCCCACCAAGCAGCCAAGGCGGTGCACAGGCCCAGCAGCATCCACCAGCCGCCCCAACGTCGACTCGCCTGGACTTGCCCCGGCGCAACAGCCGCTCGCGGCGGCGCCGAGGCCGGGGCTCGGGGCTCCTGCCGTGAGGTCGGCTCGGGTGATTCGCCGCCCGGCCTGCTTTGCGACGTAGCGGGAGGTGGCGTTTGGTTCTGGGAGCTGCTCAGAATGTCTTCGAGGGTGTCGAGGATTTCCTGGGCGGAGCGTGGGCGTCGGGATGGATCCGGCTCGAGGCAGCGCAGGCACAACGACTGCAGCCCTGGGGAAAGCTGCTCCGCAACCTCGGGCGTGAAGGGCGGCGGTGGTCGATCGGCCCGAGCCTCCAGCGCCAACCTGAGTCCGCGACCGCCGAAGGGATGCTCCCCGGACAGGAGGCGGTACATCAAAAGCCCGATCACGTAGCGGTTGGCAGCGTTGTTCCAAGGCGCGCCCTCGGACTGCTCCGGAGGCGTCCAACGCGGCGACGCGCGACTGGAAGCCGCAGCGGGCGACGCCTCCGCGTGGCCGAGGAGGCTCGCGACGAGTTCATCCGCCGAGACCTCCACTCGGCGTTCGTGAAGTGGGATCTGAGCCAGCACCAGGGGCCCCGGGAACAGCGCCTCGTCTTCGGCGAAGACCAGCACGCGCAACAGGCTGCTCAGGATCTCGAGAGCATCGGCGACGGGCACCTGTTTGGAGGTTTCGAGAAAGCCAGCCAAGGTGGGCGTGGCCGAACCCCGCACCAACCACAGTTCATCTACTGTCTCCCCACCCCGCGAGAAGCGCCCAAGCCCTACAGCGCCCAATTCGAGCAACCGCTGCTGCACAGCGCGATCGGCCTCGTGCAGCAGCCACAGCTCTTCGTCTTCGGGAAGGCGAAAGCGCCGTGCACGCCCGAAATCCGGTAGGGCCTCAGCTGGCGTGAGCCCCGGAATATCGGGCGGTTCGCTCACCTGAATTCTTCGCCGCTCACGGCGGAGGCCGACGGCGCCTCCCGAGGCGTCTCGTCGGCTCCACTGGCTCGCACAAAGTAGGTCACCACGCCGGCAAGCACGGACAGCGCGAGGATCACGATCAAGCCCGTGTTGCGGCTGACGTCCCGAGGCGCCGTCGCGGTTTCGACCAGTGCCAGCGTATCAGCGCGAGGGGTTGGTTTCTTGGACGGCTGGGATGTCGAGGGCTTGGCGGCGGGCGGCGCTGCCGGTTGTTCGTCATCGGCAGCGGCCTGGGGCTCGCGTTCGCTCGGCTTGGGCTGCGCCGGCATGCGCTCGGTGTGCCCCGAGGCCCGGGAGCGCGGGGCGCGGGTCAGGGATGGGGCAAATGGGTCGAGGTCGTGCAGCACGTCTCGCGCGGAGGCGGGCCGGTCGTCCGGGGATTTCTCCAACAATTCGAATACCAGCCGCTCGACGCCCCGAGGCAATCCGGATCGCACGTCTTCTGGTAGGTCCGGTGGCTTTTCCGTGCACTGCGCGTTGAGCAACTCTCGGGGTGAGGCACTTTCGAACGGCGGCTTGCCGGAAAGCATCTCGTACATCACCAGCCCAAGACAGTAGAGGTCGCTTCGATTGTCGATGCCCGTCGCGTCGATCTGCTCCGGGCTCATGTACTGCAGGGTTCCCACGCTATGGGTCGTGGTTCCGCTGAGTGCCTGCAGCACCTTGGCGATTCCGAAGTCCATGACCTTGACCGTGCCGTCGTCGAGGACCATCACGTTTTCGGGCTTCAGATCCCGGTGCACAATCGGCGGCTGCTGGCGGTGAGCAGCAGCCAAGGCCGAAGCGATCTGCACGGCGATCCCGACCGCGTCTTCCCAGCTCAAGGCGCCGTTGTCGGCAAGCACCTGACGCAAGGTTCGCCCCTCCAGGAACTCGAGGGCCATCACGAGCTGGTCGTCGCTTTCGGTGCAGGCCAGGCAGCGCACGATGTTCGCGTGGTCCAGGTGCGCCAGAATCGTCATCTCGTTCAGGAACATCTGGCGCCCCTCCTCCGAACGGGAAAACTCTGGGCGCAACACCTTCAGCGCGACGCGACGCTTGCTCAGGCGCTCCTCGGCCTCGTAGACCTTGCCCATCCCGCCCTCACCGACCAGCCCGCGGACGAGGTACTCACCGATTCGCTCCATCGCCTCACCTTCTACGTGCGATGGCCGAAGATGTGCTCCGGCCAAGACGGAGCCTACCTGATTGCTGAGTCGCTTCCCGATTTCTCCAACAAATTCCGACATTTACAAATAGACTCCGTCTGGAGCCGTGGGCGAGTTCTGCCAGCATGTGGCTCCCAGTCGACAAAACGTGACCAGAGGCAGATCCATAAACAGTGGTCCTGGGTGGGGGTGCTCGCTGGGCCGCGGCAAGAGCCAGGCACGTGACGACCGTCAATCTCGCGGTCCCCAAGACACGCCACACGGGATGCGGCAGAACCAACCCGCTGCAAACAAGGCGCATGCGCTCGGCACCTCGGTGGGTCGCGGCCGCGCGGGACTGCGACAATAGGAGTACCCTCAGGCGCATGGGGCTCTTTGACGCATTGGTCGATGGCAACCTGACCACCCTTCGCGTCCTCACGGACGACAGCGGTGGCTTCTCTCTCAACGCAAGTCGGGACTTCGATGCAAGCTGGGACTTTCGCGGCTATGGACGCCGCTATGCACTGGACCAGGTCGCGTGTCGCGATGCTCGAGCTTTGGGCGACACGGAGACCCGCGAACTGTTGACCCAGCAAGGCGCCGGGGCGGCGATGGACGCATTGCTCGACGGGATGCGCCGCGGTCATCACGAAATGGTGTGGCTCTGTGTTCATCCGGAATTGCAGGTCCGAGTCGCACATTACATTCACTCGAGCACGCTGGGCTTGCGCCGACCGCAGCACGCCTTGCGCGCAGGCGGCATCCGCCGCTACCCCCGCAATGCGAACGAACGACACGCACTGGCCGCAGGTCTCAACCTGTCCCGGGCCATGAGCTACAAATGCGCTCACGCGGAACTGCCCTATGGCGGTAGCAAGACGACACTGTTCGCGGATCCCATTGCCGGCAGCGACGAAGCACGGCTGGGGTTCTTGGGCTTCTGCATCGACCGCGGCCACCTGATGACCGGGCCCGACGTAGGCCTATCCGGAGATCTGATCGACGCCTTGAGTCAGCGCTTCACTCCGAACATCCTGTGTGGCACCTCGACGCCGCTCGGCCCCACCGGTGCGCCGACCGCCGAGGGGATCTTCATCGCCATCCGCGCGGCGGCAGCGTTCCTGTGGCACAGCTCCAAGTTGGACGGCAAGAAGGCTGTGGTCCAGGGACTCGGCAGTGTGGGGCTGGCGCTGGCGGAGCGGCTCGCACTGGCAGGCATGCAGGTTGCGGCCTTCGATCCCGAGCCGCGACGGGTCGAGATGGCGCAGTCCGCCATCCCGAACCTCGAGCTGCTGAAGCCGGAAGGACTGCTTGCCACGCCCTGCGACCTGCTCGCGCCATGCGCCCTGGGCGGCGTCATCGGCAACGCGCAGATCCCGGAGCTGAGCTGCAAGTTGATCTACGGCGCGGCGAACAACACTCTGGATGCCGATAGCATCGATGGCGAAATTGAATTGGCTAGAGCACTGGCCAAACGGGACATTTTGACACAGCCCGACTGGACCATCACGGTCGGTGGGGTCATCGCCGGCCACGAGGAACGCACCTACGCAGATCTGGCCAGCGTCGAGCGAGTACATGCCTCCCTGTCCCAAATCTGCGGTGCAAAAACGACCGAGCTCTTGGCCGCAGCTCGAGAGCGCAAGATCACGCCGACAGAACTCGCCTACGAGCGCATGAACGCCCGAATCGCTCGCAAGTAGCCTAGCAACTTCCCTCACAGCCGCTCTGCCATCCGACAACCCGGCCAAGTCCCTCAAAGCGCGGGCGAAGGGGCTCCGCGCGGAATTTGCGCCCGGGCTTGCGCGAGGCCCGATTCTGCTACACCTTGGCTCCAAATGGACGCCTCAGGCAGCCACGACGCCAACCGCGCGTATTACGACGCCTTCAGCGATGGGTATGAATCCCACCGCGGCGACAACGATCCCGGTGGCTATCACGAACTGTTGGACGAGCTCGAAGCCGGCTACGTCGAGCGCTTTGGCCGAGGTGGTGAAGTGCTGGAAGTGGGCTGTGGCACGGGTCTGGTGCTGACCCGCATCGAGCGCTTTGCCCGTCGCGCCCAGGGTGTGGATCTCTCCCCGGGCATGCTGGAAAAGGCCCGTGCCCGCGGCCTCGAGGTCGTAGAGGGCTCCGCCACGGAGCTTCCGTTCCAAAGCGAGAGCTTCGATGTAACGTGCTCTTTCAAAGTGCTGGCTCACATCCCAGACATTCGGCGCGCCCTGTCGGAAATGGCCCGGGTCACCCGACCCGGCGGCACGGTCGTGGCCGAATTCTACAACCCCTACAGCTGGCGCGGCCTGGCCAAACGTTTGGCGCCCGCAGGGCGGGTTGCCGAAGGCACCCACGAAGACAAGGTCTACACCCGCTTCGACACGCCGCTGGGCATTCGCCGGCACGTGCCTGAAGGCCTCGACATCGTCGGCTCCCGGGGGATCCGCGTCGCGACCCCAGCCGCCCGTCTGATGCGGCTGCCCGTAGCACGGACCGTGCTTCGCACCGCCGAGCGAGCGCTATGTGATTCCCCTTTGAGATTCTTCGGTGGTTTCTTCGTCGTTGCGCTGCAGCGCCAGGGTTGATAATCGGACACCTGACCCGAGGCATTCAGTGGCACACCCCGTCAACGACCGTCCCACTTCTTGGTGGCTCCAGACTCTGAAGCGCCGTCGCACGCGGACCGAGGCGGGCCTCGGCACCGCACCAATCCGCTTCGACTCGGCGCTGGTCCAAGACGCCGCGGTGCGCTTCTTCAACGCGGCGCTGCGGGCGGAAGAGTCGGGCCAATCCCAGGCCCACGCCCTGGCCAGAAGCACCCGGGCCGAAGACCCCGAGCTTGCTGAAGTGCTGCAGCTCTACGGCGACGAGGAAGGCTGGCACCGAGAGTTGCTGCTGGACTTCTTGAAGCGTCTGGGCGGCGAGGTGCGCCCCATGGGTCGCGTCACCAAAACCCTGTACAGCGTGTACGCCCGGGCGCGGCGCATGGAAACCATCGTGCTCACGAACTTGATGTTCGAGACGATCGGCTCCACGACCTACCGCATGGCGCTGCGCAACGTGGAAGACGAGCAGGCGCGGCGCATGCTGACCATCTTGACCCGAGACGAGGCCTTCCACGTTCCTCTGAACGTGCACTTCCTCCGCCGCGTCCTGGCCGACAAATCCAAGTGGCAGCGCTGGCGGCTTTTCCTGATCTACCGCCTACTCTTCGCGAGCCTGCTGGCGCTTCCACTGGCGAGTCGGCCCAAGGCGGGCGCCTTCGACGGCCTGTCCGTATTGAAGCTCTCCCGGGGCTACGGCCGGGAGCTGGCTCGAGTCTTCAGTGCATCGCCGGATCTGGGTCTGCCACCGCCACAGCTGATGCTGTGGCTGCTCGGCGTCCGACAGGGCGACGTGCAGCGCGCGGAAAGCCCCACCGGGGCCGACGCCGCAGCCCGCGCCGCGGATCGCAGCCACGTTCAAGTTTCCGCGCTCTAGTCGCCCGCGTGGTGAACAGCGCGGGGCGCGAAAGCGGGTGCGATCAGAACCGACCGACGGCGCCCAGGCCGGCGCCGTTTCGAAACGGGACGATCGTGGGGCGCACGAAGGCATCTTTGCTCCGCGAACTCGGGCTCTGCAGCTCCCGGGGCAGTCGGCGTTTCTTGCTCTTCCGAAATTCGGGCTCGAAGGACAGCTGCGCCTCGGCGATCCCACCCAGGGCCACGGCCAAGAAACCCCAGCTCGAGAAGATCAGAACGTTGTGCGCCGAGACCAGGTTCGCATTGAGCTCTTCGCGATTGGGCGGATCGCTGTCATCGATACGAGCGTTTAGGTTCAGCTCCACGATCAGCGCCCCCAGCGCCGTGCCCGCCAGCGCCAGCTCCGTGCCTAGAAACAAGTAGCCCAGCGCCGTATCGTCATTCTGGAACTGACCGACCCCGAAGGGCACCGCCGCGAGCCAGCGCCGGTTTTTCGTCACTTCCGTTTCCCGGGCCGCGAATTCCTCGAGCTTCTTGACGCGCTCTTTCTCTTTGGCCCGGCGCTTCGCCGCCGCTTCCGCTGCTGCCCGCGCTTTGCGAAAGCGCTCCTCTTCCGCCTTTTTGATTTCGTCGAGCATGCCGTCACGCACGGTGATGAAGCGGTCGACGACCTCTTGGGGGAACATCAAGCGATCTGGCGGACGCATCTGTGGGTTCTCGCGGATAGCCATGCGCAACTGCGAGTCCGCATCCCGGCCACGCCCCGACGCCAGCAGGCAAGCTGCGTAATAGACCCTGGCCCGTTCGATCACATCGATTTCTTCCAGCTTCGGATCCTTCGCCGACAGCAACACGTCGAGCACACCGACGCACTCCACGTACTTGCCCGAGTCATACAGAGATGAGACCCGAGCCAGTTGTGCTTCATCGGAAAGCTGCACGCGGGCCGGTCCGGGTCGGTCGGGCTGCGCGAGCACCGGCACCGTTAGTGCCGTAATTGCGGCGGCCGACATGGCCCGCACAGAGGAGAGCGCCGTTCGCATCCAGGGATTCCGGAGGTTCCGGAGCCCGAGGTTCGTCTGCCGACCGCGCTCACGTCAACCGTAACCCGCGCTTCGTCGCAGAAACCTCCTGCAAGTGCTCAGTTGGCCCCCCAAGGGACGGGCGTCAGGGCCAGCTGAGAGTCCAGGTCGTGTTGGGCCGCAGCTCAACCTGCTCGCTCTTCGGCATTCCTTCCTCAGGCCCATAGATGCTGCACATTGCCCTGATAGTGGCCTCCGGTCCGGGAATGCGAACTGGCTTTGTCGTGTTTGCGGGGATCCGACCCGTGCCCCAAGATGGGCATTCCGCGGCGACACCTCGGATTCCAATCACGCGGACGAAGGCATCCTTGTACGCAATGTACCCTGTGATCACACGCGGCCTCTCGCCTTCGCGTATGTCAAGTGCGAGTGGAGGCTTCTTCTTGCAGCACGTCTCGTCCGGTGGAACGAACTCGAAGGTGTGGCGTCCCAGCGGCAACTTGTGTGTCTTATTCACCCAGGGGACTTCCACACCATCTATTCGCACCGTGCCCCCTTTCGCTCCCTGCAACAGGATCTTGACATCTCGTGTCTCCCCGGTCGCCGACGCAACACTGACCGGCAGCTTCGGCACCTTGCCCTTCAACTCCGAAGGCGCCGTGGGCGCCGGCTCGCCCTTGATTGGCACCCCGCTCGGCAATGGCGGCCGCGCTGTAAACTCCCGCGACGGTGCCTCCGCGGGCGCTTCCGGAGTCGCCATCAGCTTCGGCACCCGCGTCGCCCGGACCACGCCGAACGCCACGAGCCCGAGGCCAGCACTGGCCAGCGCAATGGCTCCGCCCCGGATCGCGATGCGCCGCAGCCGCTCCCGCTTCTCCATGCCCGCGACTTGCTCGAGGAGCTCTTTGTCGTTGGGGCGAAACGCCAGCGCCCGATTGAACCAAGCCGCGGCCGCCGGCACATCTCGTGACTTGCGCGCCTTCTTGCCCAGAGCAACGAGCCTTGGCACCAGGCGGCGCTCGTATTCGCTTTCGTAGACGGCGGGGTTTTCGAGGAACGCCGCCAGCTCCTTGCGGGGCTCGGAAAAACCCACTCGGTCGAGCTCCGTCCGAAGCAGGTCGCAGAAATCCGTCACGCTCTCGAAGCGGTCGTCCTGCTCGCGGGCCAGTGCCTTTTGGACCGCGCGGCTCAAAAACACGCCCACGCTGGGCCGGGCGCGCTCGGCGGGACTGAAGATCCCGTCGAGCACCTTGCGCAGCACCTGCGCTGGGTTCTTGCCGTCGAAAGGCAAGCGACCCACCATGCACTCGTATAGCAGCACACCCAGGCCGAACACGTCGGACCGCGCGGTCACGTCGCCGCCCTCGATCTGCTCCGGCGCCATATGCGCTGGCGAGCCCAGTACCTGACCGGTGCTGGTCACACCCTGAGCGTCGAGCAGCTTAGCGATACCGAAGTCTGCGATCTTGATCCGCGCCGCATTCTCGCCCTTGCCGGTGCCTTCCCGGTTGCTGGTCGGCGGACGCATGTTGACAAGCACGTTCTCGGGCTTGATGTCGCGGTGAATCACGCCGTGCTCGTGGGCGTGCTCCAAGGCTGCGCCGATTTCCAGGGCGATCGCCGCGGCGATTTCCGCCGGAATGAACTTCCGATCCGCCAGCAGCTGCCGCAGGGTGGTGCCTTCGACGAGTTCGACGACCAGATAGCGCTCTGGATCCTCTTCGTCGGAGACGTCATAGACCTCGACGATGTTCTGGTGCTTGAGCTTGGCGACCGCCCGGGCTTCGCTCACGAAGCGCGCCGCCACCTCGACGTTCTCCCGCAGATGCTTGTGGATCACCTTGACGGCAACGTCCCGCCCTAGTCGACGATCACGCGCTCGGTACACCGTGGCCATACCGCCGTGGCCGATTTCCTCCATGACCTCGTATTTGTCGAGGCTCGGCACCGTGGGCGCGGGAGCAATCACGACGAGGCCCTCACGCAAGCATCTCCACGCGAACGGTGTTCGTGGATCCGCGACCACCCACGGGTGCGCCGCAGACCAAGACGAAACGCTCGCCCCGGTCAATCCGGTTGTCGTCCCGGAGCAATCGCTTCACGTTTCGAATCAAGACTTCCAAGTCCGACGCAACCTCGAGGGTCTTGGGCACGACTCCCCAGAGCATGGCCAGTCGGCGCAAAGTCTTGGCATCTGGCGACAGTGCGATGACCGGCACACTCGGCCGAGCCTTGGAGACCAAGCGCGCCGTCGCGCCGCTTTCGGTCAAGGCCACGATCAAGCGAGCGCCGATCTCGTCGGCGATCCGGCATGCCGAGTTTGCGATGGCCTCGGGCGTCGACTCACCCGGTGGCGAGGCCTTCGGATCGTAGAAACGACTAGCCTCGGCCCGGCGAATGATGCGGTCCATCATCTGACAGGAACGCACGGGGTGCTTCCCGGTGGCGGTTTCCGCGGAAAGCATCACCGCATCCACGCCGCCATAGATGGCACCAGCCACGTCGCTCGCCTCCGCGCGAGTCGGGCGCGGTGCATCGGTCATGGATTGCAGCATCTCGGTGGCGATGATCGCGGGCTTGCGCAGCAGGCGACAGGCGCCGACGATTTCCCGCTGTACGATGGGCACTGTCTCCGGTGGCAGCTCCACTCCCAAGTCACCTCGCGCCACCATCACGGCGTCGCTCTCTTCGACGATGGCCTCGATGCGCTGAACCGCCGAGGGAGTCTCGATCTTGCTGACGATCGGCGTCGGCCGCCCCAAGCCTTGCGCCAGCTTGCGCAGCTCCTTCACGTCGTCCTCGGAGCGCACGAAGGACAGCGCCAGATAGTCCACGCCGATCTCCAAGGCATGGCCGAGATCCGTCTTGTCTTTCTCGGTGATGGCACCGAGCCGCAGTCGAGCCGCGGGCAAATTGACGCCCATGCGAGCACGCAACGACCCGCCGTGCTCGACGTTGCAGACGACCCGATCGCCCTCCACTCGCTGAACACTGAGTTCGACGTGTCCGTCCCCCAGCAACACCCGATCCCCCGCGGCCAGGTCTTCCGCCAGGTGGTCGTAGCCCACCGCGAGCTCCGTCTCCGTGGACTCGCTCCCGCTGAAAAGCGTCAACATCTCGCCAGCTTCCACCGACGTGGGACCGCCGAGGCCGGTGCGGATCTTGGGGCCGCATAGATCCGCCAAGACGGACACGGTGCGCCCCGTCTCCGCGCTGGCGCGTCGGACCCATTGCGCCATCTGCGCGTGGCTCTCCGGCGTGCCGTGGGAGAAGTTCAGCCGCGCAACGTCCATGCCCGCCTGAACCAGCTCGACGATCCGCTCGGGAGCGGCAACCGCGGGCCCCACGGTGCATACGACTTTTGCGCGCCTTTCGGGCATCCGCCCCAGGATGCCACAGCTCCGGGCCGCAGGGCAGTTACGCGCGCCCGGCGCGGGCGGCCGCCCTTTTTCGCGCTCGGCACCCGGTTTTGTTGGGTATCGGGTCGCGACCTTGGCGTCAGCCCGGATCGCTACCCCCGCGCTCGGCCGCACCGCCGCGCCACCTGGCCTTCTCCCGACGCTCAGGAACTGCCGCCGCCGCGCTTGAGGGCTGGCATCTTGACGGAAGAGCGCTTGCGCCTGGAGCCCGAGGACTTGGACGCTGCGCGAGTCGAAGAAGAGCTGCCGACTCGCCGCATGCCGCTGCCACGAGGTGGCGGAGTCATGCTCTGCGTCCGGTACACTTCGCCGTCGACCACGACCTCCACGCCCAGGGATCGGCAGCGGCGAGCGAGCTTTTCGACATCCACGCCCGGGTTGATCAGCAGGCCGGATGGTGGCGACGGCTCGACGAAGAGATCCGCCGTTTGGCGCCGCGTTCGAAGCATCTCCCGCAGCTCGACATCTTCCACCCACAGGAAGCCCTGGGTCGGCACGAACTCGGCACGGCCAAGGACCGCAGCGGCTTGGGCCAGCATCCGGGAAATGGGATCTGGCAATTCCGCCACGGCTTCCAAACGAGCGCGGATGAACTCCGGTTCGATACCGGCCGCCAGCGCGAGGCTGACGGCCTGAGGGGTAATGCCCAGGTCGAGCCCCGCGGAGATCCCGCCAATCTCGACGAAGGGCGCCAGCGATAGCACGTTGCCCACGGCGGCTGTCGAACCAACCCTCAGCACCTGCCCGTCCACGTAGGTGCTTGGAACGGCGGCCGGTGGTTTGCTCTCGCTACTCAGCAGCGCGCGCCCTCGTGGAGTGATGCGCAAGGTGGGTCCCGTGGTCTCGCCGTCTTCCTCGGGCTCGCCCAAGTCCACGATGCCCAGGTGGTGCAGGGTTTCCAACGAGATGCGCCGCGCGATGTCCGCGGGCTCTGCGGGTTCGACACCGGCGCGCTGCCCCCAGCGTTTCAGCAGTCGCCCAACTCCCGGAGTACGGCTATCCGCCCGAACATAGGCAGCCACGGCTTCCCAGGGAGCCCAACGCCCATCGGAGAGTTCGCGAAGCGCGTCCAGCACCATTTCGCGCAGCACTCCGACGGCACTAGCCTCGCGCACCTCGGTGGCCACCCGCAGCACTTCCCCATCCGGGCGAGCGTCATCCCATGCCCCGCCTCGGCGCCAGGCATCGAAGAGAAGTCGAGTCAGGGCTCCCGCCTCCGCATTGCCTGGGGGCGACGCCGTGTTGACCGCAGACGCATCCCAGAGCCCGACGGCGCGCGACAGTGCCGCAAGCAGGGCCACGGCGTCGGCGTCGGCCCCGAAGCGCGTGGAGAGCTTTCCGATCAAGGATCGCGGCGTGCCGATCCCTGGCTTCACATCGACGGAGGACTCTCGGGCGGCTAGCGCCATGGCCAGCGTCAGCGGCATGGGGTCGGCCGCGAAGGTGGCGCGCCGAGGCGCGTGATCTTCTTCCAGCACGAAGCTGCGGATCTCGCGACGCTGGGCTTCGCGCTCGGCCCGGCGCTGGGCGCCAACGATGCGTGCAACTTCCGCAGGCACGATGTGTCGATTCGGATGCACCGGGATCAGGAAACCGCGGCGCTCCAGCGCGAAACCGACACCCCGTCGCGTGGGGGTCGCGCCCGTGGCTCCGCGCAGGCGCATGGGTTCGCGTTCCAAATCCAGGAGTTCTTCGGTCTCGACTTCGCCGCCGACCTTCTCGATGGCACGCAGCAGCTTGCGCTCCAGGGGTGCTAGCTCGTCGATTTCCGCGCGCAGGCGGTCAGGGTCATTCAGAACTTGCCACGCGGCCTCGAAAGCGAGGGAGTAGGGAGGCGTTGCGGGGCGACCCAAGTAGTGGGCTCCGATGGCCGCGGCCACTTCCGGGTTCGCTTGAGCCACGAGGGCGCGCATGCCGCGCGGATCCTCCCCTTCCCAACTCCGAACCTGCACCATGTACGCGATCGGCAGGATGAGTTCCACGCGACCATCGTCGCTGCCACGTGCGAATACGATCCCGCTGCCTACGAGGGGTGCGACCGCCGGCGGGAGACTGTCCACCACCAGCACGCCCTTGGCTTCCGCGATTCGATAGAAAAGCTCAGCGGCAGGTCCCGGCAAGCGTGAGGGGTCCCGGGCTTCTGGGAGATTCACTAACGCACGGGCAACCTGCGCCGGTACGTCGATTCGTTTCTGCTTGTCGACCTGGATCCCGACGCGCTGAATGAGCTTGGTTAGCTCGCGAGGCGGAAGGGCGCGCAGAACGTCGCCAAGAGGGATTGCCTTGAGCTTGGGGCTCTTTCGCTTCTTTTGTTTCTTGCTGCTCATGGTGTGTCGGAATCCCCCAGCACGCACAGTGGCCGTACGTTTTCAGGAAACAGCCCTTTTTGTCATCTGTCCAGTGGCACCTGCCGAGCCCAGCCCGCGGGCCTGGTTTTGCCGCCTCGCAGCGATTGTCCTACTTTTTCCTACAGGGGTCGCTCACGGAGCTTTAGTCCGAGAGCCGGGGGCGGTAAGTCCCCCTGGCGGTGATTCTTCGCGACCCCGTGCACGGCCTGGTCTCCTTCGAGACGGACGAACAATCCATCTTGGTGGAGTTGCTCGAGGCGCGGGAGGTGCAGCGCCTTAGGCACATTCGCCAACTCGGATTGACGAGCCTGGCCTACCCGGGCGCGGACCACACGCGCTTCTCCCACGCCGTTGGCGCCGCCTTCGTGATGACCCGTTTCATCGCGCGCATGCGCGAACTGCATCAAGACCTCCCCTTCTGGCAGCGTCTGACCACGGAGCGGGCCCGGGACGCGCTCGCCGCTTCCCTACTGCACGACGTGGGACATGGACCATTTTCGCATCTGTTCGAAGAGGCGCTTCCCGAGTGCCCTCGCCACGAAGCCTGGACGAGCCGAGTGCTTCTCGACGAGTCCACAGAGGTGCATCGTGTGCTCGCGCGCTACGACTCCTCGTTACCCCAACGCGTGGCAGAGCTGGTGCACGGGCATCATGAGCTGACCTTCTTGGCCCGCGCGGTCAGCGGCACCTTCGACGTGGATCGCTGCGACTACCTGCTGCGAGATGCTTACTTCACCGGCGTGGGCTACGGCAGTTTTGATCTGGACTGGCTCTTGCGCAGCTTTCGATTGGGCGTGCCCAAAGCCGAAGGGCAGGCGCCGCCGTTGGCAGTTGACGGAGCCAAGGGGCTGCCCGCCATCGAGTCTTTCATCCTGGCGCGCCTGTTCATGTTTCAGCAGGTGTATTTCCACAAGGCAAGCCGCGCGAGTGAGTGGATGCTCGCACGCATCTTGGGGCGTGTGCGGGAGCTAGCACTGGATGGCAGTCGCGTACCCGGAGTTCCTCCCGCGGTGCTCTCCCTGGCCACGACCGCCGACACCGGCCTGGGCGATTACCTGGCCCTGGACGACACGGTGCTGTGGACGGCCCTATCGGGTTTTCGGCGGACAAAGGATTCCGTGCTGGCCGATCTGTCGTCGCGATTGGTCGCCCGCAAGCTGTTCAAGACCTACGAGCTGTACGGGGACTCGCAGAAACCCGAGACCCGCTACGAAGTGCTCTCCCGGGCCAGAGAGATCGCCAACGGGGCCGGGCTCGATCCCGAAACCTACGTCGGCCTCGATTGCGCCTCGGATTTGCCCTTCGACGATCAAGGCGCATCCCTCAGCGTGATCTTTCCGGGTGGCGTCGAGAAGAAACCGGCGGATGTGTCCTATCTGCTCGGCCGCCTGCAGGCACAGCGCGTGGAGCGGGTGCGCTTGATATTTGCGCCAGAGCTGCGTGATGAGATTGAGCGAGCCCTGAAAGACGTCGCATGAAACTCGCCGCGGCGGTCCTCGGCTTGAGCATCCTGTGCGCGCCACGGGGGGCAGCCGCTCAGCCGGCATCCGACGAGGCCACGCAGCAAGGCGAGTCAGGCGAGCCCGGCTGGTCTCCGGGTTCTCGCACGACATCCAAGCTGGGCGCGCAGCTCGAGCGCCGCGACGAAGGCCCCCTGAGTGACGGCGTCTATGGACGGTTCGATGGCGACATGACGTTCGCGCTGCACGCGGGCGTGGCGCTGTTTGATCAAGTGAGCTACGCGGCCGCGGATCTCAGCCTGCACTACTTCTGGACTGCCGGCGTGTACGTGAGTCTACGGGAGGGAGTGGGCGGCGAAGACCGCCTGCATGATCGCAGCTTCGGCGTCGGCGTCGATCTGCGCCCCCTGTTTCTGCCGCGCCTCGCCCTCGACATGCAACGTGGCCCCGCGTGGGTCGACCTCAGCCTGGATTCCTTGTCCTTCGGACTCGGGGCCTACTTTGCCAAGGCTCGCCAAGTCGATGCCAGCAAGCGCGGCCTGGAGCTATCCGGCAGCTTGGGCGTTCCGCTGTTTCGTTCGGCCGCAGGTCCCTGGATCCGGATGCGCGTGGAGCGGCGCCTGGGCTCGGAACCCGGCGCCGACTCCGAGACGACCATCGCAATTCAACTCGCCTGGCATTTGATTTGGGCTTCTCCGCTTTCTACTCCCTGAACTGCTAGCGGCGCACGACAGGCGCGTGACCCTCCAAGCTCTCGCCGATGGCCTCCGCCTCGCGCTTGAAGAAGTCCAGCGCGACCGCCTCGAGGCGTCCATCTGAGAAGAGATGCGTGCTGTAGGTGCGCACGGGCTCGAAGCCGCGCGCTCGTTTGTGTTCGCCTCCGGCCCCAGGCTCGAAGCGCTCGAGGCCCCGCGTAATGGCCTCTTCGATGCCCTGGTAGTAGCAAACGTTGAAGTGAAGGCAGTCCCGCTCGTCCAAGGCGCCCCAATATCGGCCGAAGAGCGCCCGGGCGCCGAGTAGATTGAAGGCGGCGGCGACGGGTTTCTTGGAGCCCTCGTCGCGCGCGATGACCGCGAGCACATGGTCCGGCATGGCGGCGGTGACTGCGTGAAAGAAGTCTCGGCTGAGGTATTGGCGCCCCCAATAGTAGCGTTCGACGGTGCTTCGATAGCACTCGAAAACGTGATCGATCAGCGGCGCGTCCAAGTCCCGCCCGGTTCGCGTTTCGAGCAGCGTCCCTTGAACCGCGAGGGCTCGGCGCTCTCGCTTGAGTTGATGGCGACGCTTGGCCGTGAAGCGGCCCAGGTAGTCGTCGAAACAGGCGTAGCCATGATTCTGCCAGTGGTACTGCACGCCCGTCCGCTGCTGCAACCCAGCCTCCGCCAGGGCCTGCGCCTCTTGTCGAGGCGAGAACAGAACGTGAGCGCCGGAGAGTTCAAAGCTTTCGACGAGCTTGGCCACCCCGACGGCAAGCGCCTGGGTCAACTCGGGCCGCCGCGCCTCATCGGCGCACAGCAACCGCTCCCCCGTTGCTGGCGTGAATGGCGCGGCAACAATGAGCTTCGGGTAGTAGGGAACGCCAAGGCGGTGTTCGGAGAACTCCGCAATGCCGTGATCGAAAACAAACTCGCCTTGGCTGTTGCCTTTCACGTAGGCCGGGGCGCCGCCTACCAGGCAATCTTCGGAGTAGAAGCCCAAGTGCATGGGCGCCCAGCCGCGTTCCGGTCGAACCGCGCCCGTTTCCTCCAGGGCGTGGAGGAACTCGTAGCGCAAGAAAGGTGCGTCATCAGCGCCCAGCAAGCCATTCCACACTTCGAGACCGATCTCATCGATAGCCGTGTGGGTGCGCAACTCGATCATGGCACGAGAGCCCCATGTCTTGGGCCCCGATCAGCAAGGGGCAGGGATAGGGAATCGATCACCATAGTTTTCGCAGTCGGTAGGCGAAGTTTTCCAATGCCTTTTCCGAGAAGGACCGACGCTCGAACTCCTCCATGGTCATTTCGGTACTGTCTTCCAGGTCCGCGAGAAACGACTGCTCCATGATCGCGCCAAAGCGATGGTCGTCCACGGCCAGATTGACTTCCAGGTTGGACTTGAGGGAACGGTAGTCCATGTTGAAAGTGCCAATCGTGCTCCAGCTACCGTCGACCACAGCCGTCTTGGAGTGAAGGACGTTCTGTTGAAGCTCGAATATGCGCACCCCCGCCCTCATCAGCTTGGGGTACATCGCCCGGCTGGCCATTCGCACGATTGGCACGTCGCTCAACCCGGGCACGAGCACGCGCACATCCACCCCCCTTCGCGAGGCGCGGATAAGAGCTCGCTGAATAACCCGATCCGGTACGAAGTAGCTATTCGCCAGCCACACGCTTCGCTTCGCGCGGTGCATGTGGCGCACGTACGCCCTCACGATTTCGCGACGATTGCGATGGTAGGCCTCGCCCAACACGCGTACGCGTTGGTTGCCCAGGCTCTTCTGAGGGGCATGCGGGGCAATTTCTGCCAAGGGCCGCTCGCTCACAGCGGTCCACGTGCGTCGAAAACAGTCTATCAGGCCTCGAACCGCAGGACCTTGCACCCGCACCATGTCGTCCCGGAACCCGCTACCTCCTTCGGAGACCGGGAGCCAGGGGTCCGCCAGGTTGATACCGCCGGTGAAACCGACTTCAGCATCGACGACGAGGATCTTGCGATGGTCACGTTGAGACAGGGCGTCTACGCGAAACCGCGTGCGCCAGGGCATGACCGGATTGAATTCGTGAACGCGAACGCCGACGTCCATCAGCCGCTCGAATTGGTCTCGATCCGTCTCCAGCGAGCCAATCGCGTCGTAGATCACGAGGACTTCCACCCCTCGGCGACGCGCGCCGCTGAGGGCCGCTGCAAAGCGTCGCCCAATGCGATCCGATCCGAACCAGTACATTTCCAAGAGCACTTGGCGCTTGGCCTTCGCGATGGCAGAGAGCATCGCGGGAAACGTTTCGCTGCCATCGCGCAGCAGAGTGAGCCGATGACCAGCGACGAATTGCTCTCGCCTGCGACGGAATACAGCCTGGGACCAGCGCGCCAGTGACACTTGCTCACCCACTCGTCGCGAGGATGTCTGTCTCACCCTCACTCCGCCCGATCACGACTGCCGCGGTGGTATCGCCGAGTACGTTCACAGCAGTGCGGCACATGTCGAGAATGCGGTCCACTGCCAAGATCAAGCCCACGGCCTCGAGAGGCAAACCGATGGTCGTGAGGATGAGCGTGATGGCAACCAGGCTCGCCGCCGGGATCCCCGCGACGCCGATCGAGGTCAGCAGCGCTACGACGACGATGGTGAGCATCTGCCCGAAGCTCAGAGTCAGGCCGTAGGCCTGGGCGATGAACATCGCGGCGACGCATTCGTAGAGCGCCGTGCCGTCCATGTTCACGGTCGCTCCCAGAGGCAGCGTAAAGGAGGACACCCGCTTCGACACGCCGGCTCGACGCTCCACGCAATCCAAGGTCAGAGGCAGGGTCGCCGACGACGACGCCGTTGAAAACGCCATCAGCATGGCGGGAGCGACGGCCTTCATGTGGGCGATGGGGTTCACGCGGCCAAGCACGCGCAGCAGCAGCGGCAGTGAAATGAATGTGTGAACCGCGAGAGCAGCCAGCACCACCAGGGCAAAGGTCAACAGCGGGCGCAGTGCGCCAAAGCCGGTCGTGAGCACGACCTTGGCCACCAAGAAGAACACGCCGGCGGGCGCGAATCGCATCACCCAGTCCGTCATCAGCAGCATGACTTCATAGACCGCGTTCCAGAAAGACATCAGCACGCTGCCATGTCGCTCCGGGATCTTGGTGAGCATGAAGCCGAATAGGAGCGCGAAGAAGATCAGACCGAGCATCTGGCCCTCCGCGGCATCCTTGAAAACGTTCTCAGGTACCAGGCGCAGGAACACGCCGACCACATCCTTCTGAGAACGACCCGCGACCTTCTTCGAAACTTCGGCTGTGTCCGCGGAGAGACCAATACGATCTTTCGCCGGCTGCCCATCGACGATGCCAGGCTCGATAGCTGCGACGAGCATCAGCCCAGCAATGATGGCCAGTAGCGAAGTCAGCGCGTAGTAGCCCACGGTCTTGAGGCCCATGCGCCCCAGCTTCGCGCCGCCGCCCATCCCGGCCACGGCCGCAATGATCGACGACACGATCAGGGGCACGACCAGCATCTTGAGAGCGCGCAAGAACAGCGTGCCGAAGAAGTCACAGATCGCCACCAGGCTAGCGCCGAACAAACTCAAATCTGCGGGCAGGAGCAGCCCCGAAACGACCGCAAGGACGAGGGCGACCAGGATCTGCCAGTGGAGCTTCAACTTCGGCACGGGGGCAGAGCGTATCTGAAACCGCGCGAGGAGAGCACCGGGGCAAAACACCGCGCTGGACTTGGCTTCCCCACCCGCGCGCCATACAGGATATGAAAGGCTGTGGCTGTCGACTTTGGCTTTCTGGCGCTTGGCGTGGTCGCGCTCTATTTTGGCGCCGAATGGCTCGTGCGTGGCGCGGCGGGGCTGGCCCGCGCCTTCGGCGTCAGCCCCCTGGTGGTAGGCCTCACCATCGTCAGCTACGGCACGAGTGCGCCGGAACTCGCCGTCAGCATTGTCGCCGCTCGCGGCGGCAATCCGGATATCGCCCTCGGCAATGTCATCGGCTCCAACATTGCCAACATCGCGCTCATCTTGGGCGTGACGGCGCTGATCGCGCCGCCAAGGGTCGAAGGGCGGCTGATTCGACGCGAGCTTCCAGTCTTGATGCTCACCGCCGCCGCAGTACCGGCCGTCCTGATTGGCGGGTCCATCTCCCGAGTCGAGGGCGGCTTGTTGGTTTTGGCCGCATTGGCCTTCAGCTACATGACCTTTCGCTGGGCACGAGTTGGAACCAGCGCGGTCAAGCAGCAAGAGCCCGAAACGGTTTCGCTGGGGCGGCGGGCCGGGTTGTTTGGACTTTCCCTCGTCGGGCTCGGGGTGCTGCTGGTTGGCGGCAACGTGTTCGTACGCGGCGCCGTGGGGCTGGCAACCCACTTCGGAATGAGTGAAAAAACCGTGGGACTCACGGTCGTTGCGATTGGAACCTCGTTGCCGGAGCTGGCAGCTTCCGTGGTCGCTGCTCTACGCGGCCACTCCGAGATTGCGGTGGGTAACGTCGTCGGCTCGAACATCTTCAACGTGCTGCTGATCCTTGGCGTGACCAGCTCGATTGCGCCGATTGCTGGCTCGCTTTCCGCGGGGGCTTTCGACCTGACGGTGATGCTCGGCTTGACGGCGTTTTCCATCTTCGTGATGCGACGCGAGCGCAGAGTCACGCGCGTGGAAGGCGGAATTCTCGCCGCCACTTACTGCGGATTCTTGACATTCCTTGCCGTGAATTGAGCTCGGGAAGCTGAGCGGAAAGCCAAGCGTATCAGCGTATGGGACGATCTCCCCACACTGCCGATGCACAAAAAGACCAAAACCGGGGGACCCAAGCGCGAGGGGCGCGCTATGCTCCCGACACGCATGTGGACGAGATACGCAGGCTTGGCGCTGGCGCTGACGACCATCGCAGCCATCGGATGTGAGACATCCTCCAGCTCCCGCAGACCGCGGCACCCAGGAGGCGGACCGCCGCCGGGCTACGGGGCTCCACCGCCCGGCTATGGCCAGGCGCCGCCGCCGGGTTATGGACAGGCCCCGCCGCCCGGTTACGGACAAGCTCCGCCACCGGGACAGCCACCCGGTCAAGCGCCCACGGGCCAGCCGCCGGCGCAGCCCCCACCCGCCGCGCTGCCACCGGTGGGTTCAGATCCGATCAATCTGGTCAACATCGCCTACCTCCGAGGCCGAGCCCAGACGATCATTCAAGAACTCACCGCCGCGCTGAGCTCGCAGAATCAATCTCGGGTCAAGGGCATCCCCCTCGTCGTCGACAACAAGGTCGGGAGCGTCAACGCTTTCGCTGCTTGCACCAAAAGCGGCAAGAGCGTGATGGCCATCAGCGACGGACTGTTGGAAATCGAAGCCTATCTGGCGCAAACCAAAGCCACGGACGAGGTCTTCCGCACCAACAAGACGGACGCCTACATCCGGCACTTGGCGAAGTATCAGAAGCCTGGGCATCCGATCGTAAAACCTCCCGCGGGCTTGATCACGCCCGCGCAGCAGACCGATGGTCGCAAGGTCAAGCGGCAACATGAGCTACTGGACGAGCAAATCGCCTTCGTCCTGGGGCACGAACTCGGCCACCACTACCTGGGCCACCTGCCCTGCACGGCTTCCGGGACCGGCGCGGTCACCGCTGCTGAGGCCAGCCACATCCTCTCGGGCGTGATTCCGATTTTCAATCAGCCCAACGAGCTGGCAGCAGACATCGCCGGCACGAACAACGTCCTGGGCGCAGGCAAGCGGCGCTCTGGCTACCACTGGACGGAAAAGGGTGGCCTGCTGACGATGCAGTTCTTCTCCGGGCTTGATCGCTTCTCCCCCATTGACATCGTGTTCGGCTTTGAGCGCTCGCACCCGCCGCCCTTCGTGCGTGTGCCGGTCATCCAACAGACGGCGGCGAACTATCGGTCGTCGGGCGGCAACGCCAGCCCCTTCCCATTTCCGATCCCCGGCCTCGGGCTGTAGGCCTCTCGGCTTTGTCACGCAACTGAGCGTGCGCTTGACCGAACTGGGTCGAAAAGCGCAGGCTCAGCCAGCGCGACGTATTCATGAGCGAGAAATCCGAACAGCCCACCCCGAAAAAACTGCGCAAGGCGCGGGAGGATGGGGACAGCCCGGTTTCTGGGGCCTTGGTCCAGGGCTTTGGCTTCTTGGTTGCGGTTGCCGTCGCGCCAGCGGCGCTTCATGCGACGGCCACGCGTGCCGGCGCACTGATCGTCCGCGGCATCGAGTCGCCGATGCGGAGTGTATCGGCAGTGGAAATAGCTCGGGATGTGACCACCCTCACCTTGCCCCTCATCGGCGCCGCGTCCATCGCGGCGCTTGCCGTCGGCTTGGTTCAGAGCGGCGGGGTCGTTGCGTTCAAAAAGATCACTCCGGATCTCAGCCGGGCCAATCCGGTCTCGGGCATGAAGAACATCTTCAGCTCCCAGCGGCTGATCGGGGTGGCCCGTTCCCTCGCGGCTGCGCTGGTCGTGGCCTACTTGGCAGTTCGCTTGCTGGTCGATCACACGCCGGATCTATCGTTTTCCACCGGCAGCGGCGCGTCGGCCGTGGTGGTGGCCGGAGTGCTCTCCAAGCGTTTGCTTTGGATCGCGGCTCTGGTCGGGCTGGGGTTGGCAGCTTTCGATTTGCTCATCGTCCACTGGTCTTGGCAGCGACGACACCGGATGAGCAAGGACGAGGTCAAACGCGAATTCAAAGAGAGCGAAGGAGATCCCGAACTACGCGCGGCGCGCAAGCGGGCTCACCAAGAAGTGGCAGAGGGGGCGGCGCTGCACGCCGTGAAGGACGCGACCGTTGTGGTGGTCAACCCCACGCATTTGGCCGTGGCGCTCCACTACTTGGAGGAGGAGGACGAGAGCGCGCCGAAGATCCTCGCGCAGGGGCGTGGAGAGCTGGCCCGGCGCATGATGGATGCCGCTCGCGCCTATTCCGTTCCAGTAATCCGCGACGTACCCGTCGCGCGCGCACTGTCGGAGCTGGAGGTCGGCGAGGAAATTCCCGAAGACCTGTACGAGGCGGTTGCGGAGATCCTGCGCGAGGCTTGGGCAGAAAGCGAACAAGCCGGCGAGTGAGGTCTTTCAGCGTGGCGGCCGGGATGGGATCCTCTCGCCCAAGGCGCGCCAACCGCGCTGGGCATCGGCATCGCCGGCAGTCTCCGAAAGCTGAGCCAAGAAACGAGCGGTGACGTGTTGCCCCTGGCGGTCTTCGGCTTCCCGCGCCCGAGCCAAACCGTTCAGCCCTTCGAGGAGCGCTTCCCGAAAGCGACCGCCCCGAGCGAGCCCAACCGCCAGGGCCAAGGAAGCCCGACTGCGGTCGACTGCGGAAAGCTCTTCCGCGAGGTCCTTCGCCTGGCGCAGGCAGCTGAGCGCCTTGGCCACGTCGTCTCGAGCCAAACAGGCCATCCCCTCGAGCCGAAGCGCGATGTGGGGCTCCACGCCACCAGCCTGAAGCTCCGACGCCAATTCCAGCGCGGCAGTGTGGTCGCCATCACGGAGCGCTTGAACGAAGCGGGTCGCCGTGGGCGACTCGGCGAGGAACTCAGGGCCGCCGGTCGGGTGGGTCAGGGAAACCGGGGGCACGCTCTCGCGCTGGAGTCCCGCGCGGTCGGCGATGGCGCCGCCGAGCAGACCCCGAGATTCCAGTACGTCGGGCTCGCCGGTTTCGGTGAACCGGTCCAACGCTTCCGCGGTGCGCACCAGCCCCGCGGCGCGTGCGGCCGATCCGCCCCGGCGCAGCAAAGGCAGGGCTCCGTCCACGTCCCCACCGAGCAGGGCATGAACCCCAGCGGATACGGACCACAGCGGCGTGTCCTGCTTCGCGAGCCATGCGGAGGCGCGCCGGTGCAAGCGGGCGCGACGCGCTTCGGGCAGGGACGCAAGCGCCACGTCCCGAACGGATGAAAAAGCGAAGGTGACGATTTCGGTGTGAGCACGAAGCCACCCGCGCAGGCGCAGTGCGGCAACCGCGGCGCTCACCTGCGTTTGCTCTTCACGCTCGACCAGCTGCTCCAGGTCGCGAATCGTGGCTTCGCCACCCCACACGGCCAGTGCCCCCAACACGAGCTGGTCCGCCTCCGAGAACCAACGCAGCCGCCGCTCGATCCAATGCTGCGCCGCGAAGGGCCGGTTTCGACCCGCGACACTGACTCGGAGCACCGTCGCGCCATCCTTTTCGACCAGCAGGCCGCTCTCCGCCGCCTCCAACGTCGACTCACGAACGCTCAGTACGTTCTGGCTGCCCCGGCGAGCTAGGCGAACCGCATCCTTGGACGCCAAGTCGGGCACCAAGGCGTGCACCAGCTGTTGCGCCGCGTCGTCTGCTAAATCTCCGAGGTTCACCGACTCGGTTGCGCGGGAGCCGGGCGCCGTGCGCCGCAGCAGCACGCCTAGCTTGCCCCGATTGCACGCCGCCATGACAGCATCCAGACTGTCGCCATCGACTCGCTCCGCATCGTCGACGAACACCACACCTTCGTCGCCAAGCGCCGCTTCGAGTAGCTCCGCGCAAACATCGATCTCCAGCCCCTCCCCAGCGCACAGACTTTCGCGAGAGGCCGAGAGCTCCGGCGAAAGATCATCTTGGTAGAGCACGCCGCACGCGACCCGAAGCGCTCCCAAAGGCTCGCCTAGGCGAGGCACGAGCTCCATGGTGCGGCGTTTTCCGGCGCGCTTCGTGAGTTCGAAGATGGCACGCGTGCCGCCTGCACCCCGCGGTCCACACAGCTCGATGCACTGCCCGGGCACTGGCAGTTCGGGCAACTCGCGCTCGAGCCAGGCGAGGGCCGCCGGCGCGCGCTGCTGAGTACCCGGCCTCAGCGGTAGCGTGAGATCCAAGCGCAACCCTCGAACGCGCTCTTTACCCAAAAGGCCCAAGCGGGAACCTCGAGTGAGGACCTCGCCACTTTGAGCTTGGGGCAAAGCGGGTGAGAGCAGCACTTCGCCCGCACGCGCCACTCGCGCCAGCTGGTTGGCCTTACGCAATGCTTCACCGGATGACAGCGCGACCTTGGAGCCTGCCTCGACCAGAACCGCGAGAGCGCCCTGGGCCACGCCCGCGGAGAACTGCGGTGGAAGAGTCAATACGAGTTCCACGGCGTCCTCGATGGCGTCGGGCTCGAAGTCGAAAGCCACCACGCCGCTCTGCCAAGCCACGACGCGAGCGCCCTGGGCCTCCGCGCGACCAAGCAAGTCGACGAGTTCGTCGTCAGCGCCATCGCGCCCATGCTTGCGGAGGCACAGCACCAGGCGCTCCGGCGCCCCGTTTGCGGGGGGATTCGTCACGTTCCTGGACTCAGCTATCGACGCGGACTTTTTTCTTCAGCGCCGACAGTTCGTCATCAATCTCGCTGCTCGCTGCGCTGCCGCTGCCGGCCGACTTCTCGCCGTACTCGAGTTGGCGGAACTTGGCTTCGACTTCGTCGCGACTCAAACCGCCCGGGCCCACCCCCGGCCCCAAGGCCTCCTCGACTTCGCGTTGCGCCTGAACTGCGGCCTCGACGCCTTCGATCTGATCCTCCATGCGTCGGAACTCGCCGAAGGCACTGCCACCAACAGGTGCGCCCAGACCCTCCACGCCGCCGCCGGCTTTCGCCTGTTGCGCTTTGGCGGCCAAGGTGCCTTTCTTCGCATCCAGCTCCTGATGCTTGGCTTCCATTCGCTCTAGTTCGGCCTTCATCTCCAAGGCGTTGGTGCGTTGCTCGGCGCGAAGCGCCTCTGCCCGGTCTCGTTCCTGGGTGAGGCGCTTCTTCTGCACCAGTGCTTCCCGCGCCAGGTCGTCGTCGGAATGCTTGACGGCGAGTTCGGCGCGCTTGGACCACTTCTCGACCTCCTTGTCGAGTTCGTCGACCTTGCCGCGTAGTTGTTTCTCCGCAGCGACACTGCGCACGACCTCTTGGCGCGCGGCTTTGAGCTGCTCGCGCATTTCTCTGAGCGTCAGGTCGATGCTCTTTTTGGGGTCGTCTGCCTTGTCCAACAAAGAGTTGAAGTTCGACGAAATCACTCTGCCCATACGGTCGAAAATCCCCATGGCGCTGACTCTGCCATGGGGGCCGAGAGGCCCGCTAGCCGATGCTCCCAAAAACCAGGGTCGAGCTGGCGTTTCCTGAGTTTTCCAGGGCAATTTTCGACGCCCTCGTGCGCGCGGCAGCCAGACCCCCGCCCAGGCCGACGCCCCTCCGCTATGCTCGGGCCCAATGGAAGCCCAACTTGGCGTCGGTGACTCCGCGCCGGACTTCACCCTCACCGCGCAAGACGGCAGTAGCTTCACGCTTGTAGAGGCCCTGAAACGAGGTCCCGTCGTCCTCTTCTTCTACCCCAAGGACGACACACCCGTGTGCATCGCCGAGGCGTGCGCGTTTCGGGATCGCCATGAGGTGTTCCTCAGTCGCGGCGCGCAGGTGGTGGGAGTCAGCCGAGACTCCGTCCGTAGCCACGAGTCCTTCGCCGGGAAGCACGACCTGCCCTACACCTTGCTCAGCGATACCGATGGCAAGGTGCGCGCATCCTTCGGCGTGAAAAAGACTCTGGGTTTCTTCGACGGTCGAGTCACCTTCGTGATCAACCGTGACGCCAAGATCCTGCACGCCTTCTCCAGCGCCCTGGATGCGCGACGCCATGTGGAAGAGGCGATTGGGAGTTTGGAGCGGCTACGCGACAGCCCGCCGGGCACCTAACGGTTGATCACGTGAATGGCGTGGCCCAAGGAGGCGGCCGCCGCTTCCATCAATGACTCGCCAAGGGTGGGATGAGGATGCACAGAAAGCGATAGGTCCTCCGCCGTCGCCACCATTTCCAGGGCCAACACCGCTTCGCTGATCAGATCGCTCGCGGCCGGTCCGACAATGTGAATGCCGAGAATGCGCTTGGTAGACGTATCTATCACCATCTTCACGAAGCCGTCGGTCTCACCGATGCTCATGGCCCGACCCAAGGCGGCAAAGGGGAACTTGCCGACTCGAACGTCGTAGCCCTGCTCCTTGGCCTCAGCCTCGGTGAGACCCGCGGTGGCGATCTCGGGATCTGTGAAGATGATGCCCGGAATGGTGGCCCAATCCTTGGCCGCAGCCTTTCCTGCCAACACTTCCGCGCAAACCTCGCCCTCTTTGCTCGCCTTGTGGGCCAGCATGGGTGGACCCGACACATCACCGATCGCATAGACCCCGGGCACGTTGGTTTGACAGCGCTCATCCGTCGGGACGAAGCCGCGCTCGTCGATGGCCACGCCGAGCTCTTCCAGCCCAATGCCGCGGGAGCGCGGCTTCATGCCCACGGCCACCAAGAGCACGTCGCAATCCAACTGAGCTGGTGCGCCGGAGCCATCGAGCTTCACGGACAAGGAGCCATCGGAGTTGCGCTCGTAGCCCGTGGCTTTGGTCGACTTGTGGACCTTGGCACCGCGCTTCTTGAGGGTGCGCTCGACCACGCGGACGCACTCTGGGTCCACGCCGGGTAGCAAAGACGGGGTGAGCTCCACCACCGAGAGTTCCGCACCGAAGGCCTGGTAGACCATGCCGAGTTCCAGCCCGATCACTCCCCCGCCGACGACGACCAAGCGCTTGGGCACCTCTTGCAGGCTCACCGCTTCCCGCGCGCCAACAACCTGTTTTCCGTCGAATTCGAGACCGGGAACCTGGATCGTCGCGCTCCCGGTTGCCAGCACGATGCCCTTGCCCGCGGTAAGGGTCTTGGTTCCGCCGCCCTTGGTGCTGACCTCAATCGTGCGCGCGCCGGTCAGTCGGCCGCGCCCCTCGACCACCGTGGCGCCATTGGCCTTGAGTAGCTGGCGAACGCCGCCGGTGAGCTTCTCGACGATGCCGTCCTTCCAGCGCTGCATCTTCGGCGTATCGAGGCTCGCGGAGGGAAAGGACAGACCCTGCACCGATGCCCGCTCTGCCTTGTGAAATAGATGCGCCGTGCTGATCAACGCCTTGGAAGGAATGCATCCCCAATTGAGACACACGCCGCCGTACTCTTCTTCTTCCACGCAGGCCACGCTCAAACCGAGCTGAGCGAGGCGAATGGCGCACACGTATCCGCCGGGCCCACCGCCCAGCACAATCGCATCGAAGCTGGTGTCACTCATGGCTTGGCGGCTATATCACGAAACGCCCCGGCGCCGGGCAGCGGCGCGTCAGTGCGCAGGTGGCTTGGGAGAGCGCTTCAGTTCTTCCAGTTGTTCGTCCAGGTGCCACGGACGGTCCCGGTACACGTCCTCGAACAACGATTCCCGTGCTGGCGGTGCGCCGGCCTCCGCGGTCTTGATCGCCTCTGAGACTTGCTGCGTGAGCTCCGCGTCAATGTCCGCCTCTTGCTTTTCCGATAGTGCGTTGCGGGAGCGCAGCAGCTTCAGCAAACGCTCTACGGGGTCTTTTGCGGCCCAGGCCTGAACTTCCTCTTCGCTGCGATACCGGCTCGGATCGTCGCTCGTAGAGTGTGCGCCGATGCGATAGGTCACGCACTCGATAAAGGTAGCCCCTTGTCCGGCGCGAGCTCGCTCGACTGCCGAGTGAATGACGTCGTAGCAGGCCACAACGTCATTGCCGTCGACACGGACCGCGGGTACCCCGTAAGCGCGCCCCTTCACCGCGATGGTTTGCGACGCGGTCTGGCGAGACGTTGGCACACTGATGCTCCAACCGTTGTTCTGGCAGATCATGACGCACGGCACGCGATACACGCCCGCGAAATTCATGGCGTTATGGAAATCCGGCTGGCTGGTTGCGCCGTCACCCATGAAGCCGATGCTCACCATGGAATCTCCAGCCAAACGTGCCGCCCACGCCGCGCCCACGGCCTGGGGGATCTGAGGGCCAATGCAGCTGGACCAAGAGACTTGGTTGACGCTTCGCGCGCTCATATGGCTCGGCATCTGACGGCCGCGCAGGACGTCCAAGCTGTTGCCAAACACCTGTGCCAGGTACGTGCTCAGAGGAAACCCGCGAGCCAACATGATCGCGCTCTCGCGCAGCGCGGGGAAAATCCAATCCCCGGGGTCCGTGGCGAGGGCCGTCGCCACCGGAGGTGCCTCTTGGCCCGTGCAGGTGCCGTAGAAACCGACGCGTCCCTGCCGCTGCAGACCGACCATGCGGGCTTCCAGGATGCGCAGCCGGCGCATCTGGCGGTACATGTCGATGAGGACGTCGTCGCCGACGGGTAGCTCGCCGCTTCCGACGAACACGCCCGCTTCGTCGACGAGTTGGAACAGACCGAGATCCGAATCGGGGCTTTCCATGAGTCTGCGGTCGAGTACCACGAGTCGGGCAGGGTGTTTAGGGCAGATCTCAGACCCTCGAGGGAGCTGGTTTTGAGGCGCGGCGATGCCAGATGCAAGGCGGCGCGACGAAGGAATACTCACAGTATTTCGAGGAGCGCCAACGCAGCAGATGGCGTTGCCCCGCCCGAAACCAGCCGCGAGCAGGTCTCGAGATCTGCCCTCAGGGCTCGTCGACTTCCTTCAACAATTGCAGTGCTTGAGCCACCGCTTCGGGATCCGCGCCTCGAGGCGACGCCCCCAGAGCCTCGATTTTTTTCCGCGCCTCCGCCAGACCTGCTTTTCCGGCGGCGACCACCGCGAGGGTGCGGCCGTCGCGGGTCCAGGCCGACAGCCCGCCCAAGATGGTCTTGCGGGCCCGGGGGTCGCCGAGCTGGGCCAAGGCGATCCGCGCTTGCCACTGGAGCGGGCTGGAGGAGAGCAGTCCGCCGAAGGCCCGCCGCTGCAGGCCAGGCAGCGCCGCCTCGATTCCATGCTGCCCGGCGAGCGCGATAGCAGCGGCTTCATCGTCGAGGGAGAGATCCAGTCGGATCCTGTTGAGCAGGTCCGCCAATAGTTCCGTGCCAGAGCTGTGCTCCGCTCGCACCAAGACCAGAGCCGCGATCAGGCGCACTCGGGGGCTGTCGTCTCGAGCACCGATGAGTGCAGCGTTCAGGAGCGCTCGCGGCACCGTCTCGTCGTCAGCGTGGACTTCTTCCGCCAGCCGCAGCGCGATGTATCGCACCTCGTCGTCTTCGTCCTTTTGGGCCGTTGCGACCTCCGCCAGAAACTCGGGCGCAGGCAGTAGCTTGCGGGCGCCAATCAAGGCTTGAAAACGAAGCTCCGGCGCGGCGTCTCTCAGCAAGGCCTTCACGGCGCACAGAGCTCGCTTGTCCTCGGTGGTCGACAGCTCGCCGACGGCGACGAGGGCCATCTGTCGAACTCGCAATGCTTCGTCCTCCAAGGCGTCGCATAGTTCGTCGAGATGCTCGCGGGCCCCCGCGTCCGCCAGCCCAACCGCAGCTTCCGCCCGAACGGCCACGGCGGAGTCATTCGCTAGGGCATCGCATAGGGCGCTGCGCGCCGGCTTGCTGTCTGCCGATGAGGCGTGGCGCGCCAGATCCCGGACCGCCGCCAGTCGGACTTCCAGCTTCTTGTGCTTCACGTCACGCAGGCACGCGGCCAAGGTGCGCGGGAGTAGTCGAGGGCTGAACACGGGATGGCCAGCCTATCGCGTTTGGCCCGGTCTTCAGCCACAACCCGCGCAGCCCTTGCGCCAGCGGGCGAGAATCCGGCGCGGAGCCGGCGGTGGGAGCCGGCAAGTTGCGGAGGGAGAGCCGAGAGACCAGTCTGCACGCGTGAGTTCGGACAGCTCGCCTGCTCGGGACGGGGCCGAGCATCAGAGGCACTCTGATGCCGAGCTTCAGGCGTACGTGCGTCGGAGTCTGTTCACGGGAGTGCTCGCCCTGGTACTCTTGGTCGGCATCGTGGCGTACTGCAGCCTGCGCTACGAGGCGCAGATGCTTGCGGTCACCCACTGGGTCCATGACACGTTGGGCCTATCAGGCTTGATTGGGATCTTGGTTCTGAGCGACTCGGTGATTACTCCCATCCCACCCGATGCACTACTGGTGGTCATCGCCAAGAGCGAGCTGCACGAGCGTTGGCCCTGGGTGATTCTTCTGGTGGGTTGTTGTTCGGCAGCGGCGGGCTGCGCCGGCTTCTATTTCGGCAAACACGCGGGAAGCACTGCTTTCGCGACGCGGTTGCTCTCCCGAAGGGGACGTCGCGCAAAAGCGCTGGTGGCCCGCCATGGCAAATGGGCGGTCGCCCTCGGGGCGATCACCCCCATCCCTTTCAGCATCACCTGCTGGTTCGCTGGAATCTTCGGAGTGCCGTTCGGGGCTTTTGGTCCAATGACTTTGCTCCGAATTCCACGCTTCTACGTGTACTACGTGGCAATAGCGTACGGTGATGTCGCGTTACGCACCCTGTGGACGTGAGCGTCATGAAACTGACACATTGCTCTCGGGGGTAGGTAAACGTGAGGCCGTGTCCGACGGTGTCGGGCAGCCGCGTAAAATCAGCACTTCACGTTTCGCGGCCAGTACCGTTAACATCTTTATTGGGAAAGTGGCTGCGCACTGGATTCGTTTCAAAGGGACGCACTTCCCGGTACGCCGGGAAGAAACGGTCATCGGCCGTAGTGCCTACTGCACGATCGTCCTGAGCAACGAACTCGCCTCCCGCCAGCATTGCGCGTTGAAGGCGGACAATGAGGGCTTGGTCATCAATGACCTAGGCAGCCGAAATGGCACGTTTGTGAACGGCGAGCGTGTCAATGGCTCTCGGGGGCTCCACCCTGGGGATTTGATCAAGGTGGGCACGGACTTGTTGGAGGTTCTGGACTCGGACGTGCAGTCCCGCAAAGCGTCCACGCAAACGAGTCGCGCTCAGACAGGCCGGCTCGACACCTTCGAAGATGGCACGACTCGCACCAACGTCGACTTGCTCGAGTTCATCGAAGGTCTCAGCAATGCCGCAGGGTCTTTTCCCACCGACCCAACAGCCACCGCCATCGAGCACTCTCTCGCGAGCCTGCTGAAGCGTCATCGCGAGCAATCCGAACCGCTGACCGGATCCCAACGCACGCGCGTGCTCGCAGTCATTTCACGGGTCGAGTCCTGGTTCCCCAATGGTGACCGCAAGCCCTGGGCCAACAGGATGCGCGCACAGCTCGACGAGATCGGCGAAGAGTGAGTGTTCTGGTCGTAACCACCGACGACGCGGCAGCACGCGCCTTGTGTTTCGCATTGGAGCGCACGGGCGAATCCGTCAGCTGGGAGACATCCGTCGGCGCGGCGCGGAGCCGGGTCTCCGCTGGAGCGCCGTTGGTCTTGGTCACGGACACGGAGGTGACCGATCACGAGTTGTTGCAGGACGAGGTGTTGCGGGAGCGTCCCTGGACCCGGGTCCACGTGATGACCGACTCTTCGGCCCCCGCCGGGGTTCCGACCATCCCGAAGCCCTTCGACGCCAGCGAAATAGCGCTCCTTCTCGGTCGAGAGCGAGAGATCGCACGCACCGAAGAGCGCCGCGTCAAGCTTCAGCGACAACTCGAGCACTCCGAGCGCCTCGTAGCCATCGGTCGCCTGTCCGCAAGCATGGCCCACGAAATCAACAACCCTTTGAGCGTGATTTGCGCGGCGGTAGAGCTCGTCGCCGAGGCCGCGTCCCGGCACCGAGATCCGGAACTGGCGGAGTGCGGCGATGACATGCAGCTCGCTGCATCGCGCATTCGCGGCTTCGTGCAACACATCTGCGGCTACGCACGCAGAGAACGCCCGGAGCTGCGCGACCACTCCGTTGGTGAAGCCGTCGATGTGGCGCTCCGCATGGTGCGACCTCGCGCTCGGGATCGAGATGTCACCCTTTTTCCTGGCAGCGTTTCGAGCGTAGCCGTGCCCCACGATGCGACTCGTGTCTCTCAAGCGGTGCTGAACCTACTGTCCAATGCCGTCGACGCAGCTTCAGAGGGCGGCAAGCGCGTCTGGCTTCGAGTGGAGAGTTGTGACGATGGCGTGAGCATCGTTGTGGAGGACGACGGTCTCGGCGTTCCAGATGACCTCCTCGAGCGCATGTTCGAACCCTTCGCAACCACCAAGCCACCGGGCCAGGGCACGGGGTTGGGCCTCGCCATCACCCGACAGATCGTGGCGGACCACGCCGGCCAAGTCACCCTGACCCCCCGGGAAACGGGGGAAGGCGGCATGCGAGCCCTCTTGTGGCTGCCCGCCTTTCGCCCCGAGCGACATCGCATCCTGGTGGTCGAGGACGATCCAGCAGTGCGCAGGGCGTTGGTCGCGGATTTGCGGCGCGAACGCTTCGACGTCAGCGGAGTAGGCTCCCTGGCAGCCGTCTCGGCGGAGTTAGAATCGCCGCTGTCGACGGTGGTCACGGATCTGAGCCTTTCCGACGGGAGCGGCGCGGAGCTGATGGAGCTGCTTGCGGAGGAGTATCCCCAGGTGGGTCGCATCGTGGTGTCCGGACGCGTCGATTTGGACACGCCTCATGCTGATTTTCGAATCCTCAAACCTTGGGATCGCACCGAGCTCGCAGGTGCCGTGCGCAATGCATGCTTGCTCGTCCGCTCGGGCCGCAGCTCGCGGGCGACCCAACCGCCCCCGGGGGGCTCCAGCAGTTCTCTGAAGCGCGTCGCCGGCAAATAGGCTGCGGTCAGGGCGTGAGACCAAACACAGCGGCGCGCCAGGCGGCTCAGGACGCGGCGCCCATGAGGCGGCGCACGCCTTCACTGGCGAGCTGGAGGCTGCCACTCACCAGCATGACCGCAATGGCGCCGACCGTGAGAACGTGAGGTGCGCGCAACATGGATAGTGCGCCTTGTTCCATGATGGATCCAAGACTGACGCCGTCCGGGGGGCCTAGTCCCACGAAGCCGAGCGCGGTTTCTCCGATCACGATCCCGGCGGCGGCCGTGCCTAGCTGAATCGAGACCGGGCCAAGCAGGTTGGGCATGACGTGCTTGAGGATGATGACGAAGTGCGACACCCCAAGCGCTAGCGCGGCTTCGACGAACTGGGATTGGGCCAGCACGCGCGCTTGCACGCTGGCAATGCGGGCGAAGGGCGCCCACACGGTGAGGCAGAATACCGCGCCGATATGCAGGCGGGACGGCACGGACACGGCACTGAGGACCGCTAGCGCGAGCAGGAACGTGGGGAAGGACTGGGTCAAGTCGCAGGCTCGAAGCAGCCAACGCTGCCCCTTGCCTCCAGCAAGGCCCGCGGCGGTCCCCAGGGGCGTCCCGACCACAAAGCCGAACGCAGCGACGACAGCGGCGAGGCCGAGAGCGCGGAAAGTGGCGTGGAACACCAACGCCATCAAGTCCACGCCAGCGTCTCCTGAACCGAAAGGACGTGCCGCATCCGGCGAGGCCCATGCCAGCTCGAGGCTGAGCCGAGTTGGTGAACGGGCCGATACGATCACGAAGCACAATGCCGTCAGGGCCACGAGCAGAGCCGGAATCACGCGGAACGCGGCGGACAGCTTGCCATTACGCTCGCTCACGCGGCGGTCCTCGGATCGAGGGCGGCACTCGCCAACGCTGCGGCGGCTTGTGCCACCACGAACAGCAAGCCTGCAGCGACGACGCTAGCCTCGAGCACCGGGATATCCCGGGCGGCGTAGGCGTTGAGCATCAGGGTGCCGAGGCCGTGGCGTTCGAATAGGCGCTCCAGCACGACCGCACCACCGAGAAGCGCACCGAGTTGCGTGGCGATCACGACTGCGATAGGAGCAAACGCCGCGGGCAGTGCATGCACCAACCAGATTCGAACCGATGTTGCACCCTTGGCGCGAGCGACATCTAGAAACTTCGCGCGGGCTTGGTCCAACAGAGCTGCCCGACCGATGCGCCCAACCTGGGCTGCCAAGGGCAGCGAAAGCAAACCCGACGCGAACAGCAGCCCCGCGAAGCCAGCGTCGGGATCGCCTGGCAGGGGCACCCAGGCTCGCTCCACCGCGAACAGGTAGGTGAAGAGTGGGGCGAAGGCGATCAAGGGCGTCGCGGCGAAAGCCAAGATGGTGCGGTGGGCCCACTCGCGCCGCACGCCCAGCCAGGGACCAACAGAGAGCAAGGCGGCGGCGATGCCCCCAACTGCGCCGAGGCCCACCGCGAGTCCGGAAAGGGCCGCCGTGGGCCCCAAGGCGCGTCCAACCTCCCCGAAGGCCGTGGTGCCCGGGCGGGCCAGAGAGTCGCCCAAGTCCAGCGTGACGAGACCCCGCAGATAGGAGGCGTACTGATGCAGCAGGGGCCGGTCGAGGCCCAGTCGGGCGCGCAGCACTGCGCGTTCAGCTTCAGGCGCTTGATCTCCTAAGATGAGCGCCGCGGGATCTCCCGGCAACAGGCGGAGTGCGAGAAAGACCAGGCTGCCCAGGACGAGCAGCACCAAAACGGCACCGAGGGTGCGTTCCAGCACACTCAGCAAGACCGGCACGACGCGGCTGGCGCGTGTCGCGTCCCGCCGCTTGGGCTCGGTCATGAGTCCGTAGCAGCGTCCGATACGGTCGCGTCGGCGTCCGCTGCCGCATCCGTCGACGCGTCGCCGCCATCCGCAGCGGCATCTCCGGCGTCCGAGTTCGCGTCGCTTGCCACGTCCGCTCCGGCGTCAGGGACCGTAGCGTCGCTTCCGGCGTCAGTACCGCCCACGCAAGCGCCCCCGGGTGGCGTCGGTAAAGCAACACAAGAGCCGCCGGAGCAGTTCTTACATGCAGCACCCGCGTTGCCACACGCATCGACCTCGGTCCCGGAGCGACAAAAGCCAAGGGCGTCGCAACAGCCGGCGCAGCTCTCTGCCGTGCAACCCTTGGCTGGCGAACAAATATCGGCGGGACCACCGCTGGCGGTCGCGCCTTTGAAGGGCACGATGCAGACCTTGCCACTCACGCCGCCGTACTCGGCAACCGTGGCTTTCCAGGGGTTGTCTTTGCCCAGGTCGATGCACTTATAGCCCGAACGACAATCGTCGTTGCCCTCGCAGCTGCGCATGCAAAATGTCCGGCGCAGGCGGTCCCCGCTCTGCGGATCCGGACAGACCAAGCTGGGGCTGTTCTTGAAAGAGACGCAGATGGCCTCTTCGGGACAGGTACCCGGCTCGCAGTTGAAGACAGTGCAGTAGCCGCCGGGCTGGGTGGTGTCGCAGAGGCGATCGCCGGCGTTGGAGCAGTCCGTGCTGACGGAGCATTCGTCGCCGATCTCCGCTTTGCATCCGCCCACCACGGCCGCGAGGGCGAGCAGCAAAGCGAAGCGCTGGTCCTTCCACCAAGTCAAAGCGTCGCGGACTTTAGCCGTCCGCGGGAAAATGTCACCCTGGAAGCGCTGTGGACTGCTAAATCGGCGGGAGTGAGGGCGTGGACGGTCCTGGCCGGAATTTGGGCGAGCGGCCTGTCGCTGGGATGCGGCGGAGGCACGCCGCTGCTGCACCCGGCGCATCCGCTGCCCCCGGACCAGATCAGTTTCGGCGCTGGCGTCAGTCACAACGTCGTCTTCGGAGAAGCGGAATCTCAGATCGAAGACGCGAAAAACGTGGAGGCGGCTGGCGGCGTCACCGCTGTTGAGGAACGAGAAGATCAAATCTTGACCGGCGCCCTCGCCGAATCCATGACCTCCCCTGGACTGGCACCATGGGTCGGAGCCCGCGCGGGCCTCGGCTACGACAGTGACGCGGGGCTCACTTACACCGGACGCAGCGCTCGCGTGGATGCACGCCACGCGTTCGTTGATGGGCCTCTGGCGCTCAGCGTCGGGCTGGGGCTGAGCCGGCGTTTTTTTCGAACCAGCCAGGAGGGCGAAGAAGGGTCAGGAAGCGTGCCTGGCGTCGACACTAGCGAGGTAACAGGCGTTGGCGTCGACCTACCTGTTATCGTCGGCTACCGGAGCCCCGGCGGGTTGATCTCAGTCTACGGGGGTCTCCGCGGGCACTTCGAGCAGGGCTCCGGCGATGTCCCGCTGCAGATATTTGCCGACCCGAGTGAGGTGCGGATCGGCGAACTGTCCGCAACGCGTTTCGGTGGCAGTGGGCTGGTGGGCATGATGATCGGCGTCGCGCCGATCTGGGTCGCGTTGGAAGCGAGCGTCGGACTGTTTCATGGCGAAGGGTCCGTCAAGATCCCCGGCGCGCCCGCGGCCGCGGGCCAGCCCCAGGCGGCCTCCCGCGCTGCCAACGCCGAGTGGACCGCTCCCATCGTGTCGCCCGCCGGCGCGCTCATCACCCGGTTTTAATTGGGGAAATTTGGGGCACGCTTGCCCACTGGCCGCCCGCGACTTAACATTACTCGGTGCGCATCCCCTCTTGCTTGAAAAGCCGCGCCCCGGCCCTGCTGGGCGTGCTTGCCGCCTTGGGCTGTTCGGCCGAAACCGAGTCCTACACTGCGGACGCGGAAAGTGGTTCGACCCATGCGCTCGTGACCATCGAGCGCAGTACCGCGGCGGACGGCAGCGAGCGTGCCGGTGCACTCGCAACCTTCGTTCAGCTTCCCGCCGAAGCCGACGCCCGAGCCGTGCTGGAGTCCGTCGGACTGAAGACCGCCGTGCCAGCAGCCGGCCAATGCGTGTTGAGTGCCGAGGCGCCTGCGAGCTATCGGGGTCACGTCGAATTGATTCAAGCTGGTGACGTCCGGGTCAGTGCGGCGGGTGGCACGACAGCCCTCGCGCCCCATGCCTTCCCCACGGTCACCGACGTCGTGTCGGGGATCGTTTATACCACCCGCGACCAAGATGCGGATCCCTTCCCCGCCGCCAGTGACTATACGTTGAAGGTGGATGGGGAGTTGGGAAGCATCTCGGTGACCCGAGGTGCTCCGAGTGAGCTCACGGCCATCACCGTCAATGGTTTGCCCTTGAGTGACAGCGTCGAGTTCAGGGCGTCCGAACCCTTGGACCTGACCTGGAGCGTCGGCGCCCCCGGGGACGTCGTGTGGGTCGAGGTCGTGACCGAAGACGGCAGCTCGTCGCACTGCACCTTCCGGGATGACCTGGGCGCCGCCAGCATTGCCGCGGGCAGCCTGCCTCCCGGGCCGGCTCGGGTTGCTCTGCACCGCATGCGCATCTCCGAGTTTTCCGCCCCGGGCCTCGCCTTGGGCGAGTTACGCTTCGATTTCGAGCAGTCCGCGTCCGTCACGATCAACCCGTGACCGAAGCTGAAATTCAGCGCCTCGAGAGCGAGGACCAGCTGGAGGAAGCCGCGCGCCTGGCCCAACAGCTGGGCTTGCATGCGCGAGCTAGCGGTCTATTCGAGCGCGCATGCGCTTTCGAAGACGCAGCTCGGTCGTCCCTCGCGGCGGAGGACTACGCGCGGGCTTTCGAGTTGAGTGCGATGAGCCAAAGCTTGGAGTTGGAAGCGCAAGCCTTGACCCTCCTGCTCCAAGACGCCGCAAGCGCCAAGCGCGTGGCGGCCAATGTCGAGGCCCGTGGCCAGCACGCCAGCGCCGCGCGCTTGTGGCTCGGCCTGGACGAACCCAAGAGCGCGGCACGCTGTTTCGAGAGCGCCGCAGAGCTGGCCAGCGCCGCAAACGCTTATGCCAGCGCGGAAGATCCTCGCAACGCAGCGCGCTGCCTCGAGGCGCTCCTGCGCGCGAGTCCCGATCGGCATTCCGCACGGCTCTCTTTGGGCAAGCTACTCGCAGATCACGGTCGCGCTCGGGCGGCTGTTCGCAACTTGCAGAGCATTCCCGACACCGCGCCAGAGTACGGACCAGCGCTTGGTGTGTTGGCGCATTGTTTCGAGGCGCTCGGGATGCGCGAAGCCATTCGCGGCGCGGAGCACAAGCTAGAAACATTGGGCATCGCTGCAGCTGCCGAGGCACTCTCTAGAGAAACCGTGCCAGAGCTCGAAACCGTGCTCTTCGGTCGCTATCGCGTGGTGCGGGAGGTCGCGCGGACGCCCACGGCGCGCGTGCTGGAAGCAACGGACCGAATCACCAACGCTCGCGTGGCGCTGAAGATCTTCTCGATTTCCACGCTACGTGACAGCGGCCGGGACGCCTTGCGGCGTTTTGAACGCGAAGCTGAGGTGCTTTCCAGTCTGCGCCACCCAGCGGTGTTGGAACTATTGGCCTACCTGCCAGATGGCCCCGCCGTCGTGCTGCCCTGGATGAGCGGCGGCTCGCTGTCGGACGTGCTCTCTCGCGGCCCCATGGCACCTGCGCGAGCGGCAGAGATCACCATCGCCGTGCTCAGTGCCCTTGGAGAGGCCCATCGCCGGGGCATCCTGCATCGTGACGTCAAACCTGCCAACGTGCTCTTCGATGAAGCTGGCGGTGCACGACTCGCGGACTTTGGCACGGCCCACGTCAGTGACGCAGCGGTCACCGTGACTGCTGGCGTAATCGGCACCTTGGGCTACATGGCGCCGGAGCAGCGAGGCGGCGCGCCCGCAAACGTGAAGAGCGACGTCTATGGCGCGGGCGCTGTACTCGTGCACACGCTCACGGGTGCTCCCCCAGACGCCGACTTGCCTCTGCTTTCCCGGGAGTTCACGGCGGACCACGTGGCCATCGTCGAACGGTTGACGGGGCCGGAGGCCCAGCGCCCCCAAGACACTCAGGAAGCCATCGAGCTGCTCCGCTCAGTGAGCTGGCCGACGGACGTGCCCCCGCCGCGCCCCGACACCGCACTGACAGCGCCACGACCACCCACACCCGGCTTGAGGCTGCAAGAAGTTGGGGGGGGTCGCTATCGAGATATCACTCTCGAGCGCAGCGTCCTGATGCTGCGGGCAGAAGCCGGTGTGCTCGAGCGTGTACTGGCGTTCGCCCGGGCCGACGATCCGTGCCTGGCCTCAGTGCTTTCGTACAAAGCCGAAGACCAGGTGCTGTGGATCGAGGACGTTGATACGGCAGAACCCACGGGCCCGTTGAGCGCCGAAGATCGCGCCGACTTGGCCCGTGCCCTGGAGGCTTTGCATCGCGCTGGCGGCGCTCATGGCGCCGTTAATCGCCAGCACCTGGGCCGATGCGGCGGTCAGCTGATCCTGCACTTTCCCCGCGCACCCGAGCACCACGACGCCACGCGGGATCTGTTGGATCTGTCGCAGCTCTGACAAGCATTCTGGTCTGAAAGCGCTTTCGGGTATGCTCCCGCGCCGCCCATGACCGATAGCCCGAAGCCATCAAAAGCCACCACGTCCCGCGGCCAGTGGAGCAGCAGGTTGGGGTTCGTTCTCGCTGCCGCGGGCTCCGCGGTCGGTTTGGGCAATGTTTGGAAGTTTCCCTACATCGCCGGCGAAAACGGTGGTGGCCTATTCGTGTTGATCTACCTGGCGTGCATCGCCGTGGTGGGCCTACCGGTGATGATTGCCGAAGTGCTCATTGGTCGCAGAGCCCAGCGCTCCCCGGCGGGCGCCTTCGGCCGGATCCTCGGCGAGCAGACCGCGTGGCGCCTCGTGGGTTGGATGGGCGTGGTCGCCGGATTCGTCATCCTCTCGTATTACAGCGTCGTTGCTGGCTGGACGCTCAACTACACCTTCATGAGCATCAACCGCTTCTTCGCTGACAAGAACGCGGAGCAGATCGGTCAAGCCTTCGGCGTGCTCTACGGCGCCGGTGACATCAACATCTTCTGGCACTTTATCTTCATGCTCACCACCATTGGCATCGTCATTGGTGGAGTCCAGCGCGGAATCGAAGCATGGGCCCGAGTGCTGATGCCCGCGCTGTTGATCATGATGCTGGCTTTCGTGATCGACGCCGCTTTTCAGCCGGGCTTCGGCCGCGCCATGGGTTTCTTGTTCGCGCCCCACTCCGAGAAGCTCAGCCCCGCCGGCATTCTGGAAGCTCTGGGCCATTCCTTCTTCACCCTGAGTCTCGGCATGGGCGCCATGCTGACCTACGGCTCCTATCTGCCGAAGGACCGGGATCTAGTTGCATCTTCGATGCTCGTGAGCGTGCTGGACACGATCGTGGCGCTGATGGCCTGCGTCGTGCTGTTCCCGATCATCTTCAGCTTCGGGATGGAGCCCGAGGCCGGGCCCGGGTTGGTTTTCAAGAGCATGCCCATCGCGCTATCCCAAATGGGGGGCGGCATGGTGCTGACCATCGTCTTCTTCGCGTTGCTCTTTTTCGCCGCCCTCACCAGCGCAATATCTTTGCTGGAAGTCGTCGCCAGCACGGTCATCGACCAATTGGGCTGGCCCCGGCGCCGCGCGGTCATGACCTGCGGCGCCGCGATTTTCCTATTTGGCATTCCGTCGGCCCTGAGTGGCTCCGGCTCGCTATTCGGCAAGTGGCCAGCGCTATTCGGCAAGAACTTCTTCGACTCCATGGACTACCTGGCGTCCAACTGGCTGTTGCCGCTGGGCGGGCTGTTCATTGCGCTCTTCGTTGGCTGGGCCATGCCGGAAAAGATGAGGCGCGAAGAGTTCGAGTTGGGCTCCAAGCTTGGGCGCTTCTACGGGGTGTGGCTCTTCACCCTGCGTTTCGTAGTGCCCTTGGCAGTGCTTGCAGTGTGGCTCTTCTCGGTCGAAATCCTGCCGAAGAGCTGGCTTACCGGCGGGAAGTGAACCATGGCAAAGTTGCACCGCGTCTATTTCGTCCCGGGCATGTTCGGTTTCGGCAAGCTCGCGGGCTACGACTACTTCCATCACGTTCGTGAAGCGCTGGAAGCGCGCTACGCCGACGCGGGATGCCAGGTCGAGTGCGAGGTCGTGCCCACACCGCCCACCTCTTCGTTGCGCTTTCGAGCCAAGATGCTCGCCAAGGCCATTCAGCAGTCTCACGGCGGAGACGACGGCCCAATACACCTGGTCGGGCATTCCACCGGTGGGCTCGACATTCGCCTGCTGCTTTCGCCCACTACGGATCTGAGGACCGACGATCCCGACCGCCTCAGCTGGCGGCCCCGCGTGGCTACCGCGGTCACGCTCAACACACCGCATTTCGGCACACCCCTCGCGTCGTACTTCGCCACCGTCAGCGGCACGCGAGTGCTCTATGCGCTGAGCCTACTCACAGTGGTGTCCCTGACCCTGGGCGAACCCTCGTTGGCGGTCTTCTCCAAGTTGCTGGCGACTCTGGGCGGGGTCGAACAACTGGTTGGCGGGGATCTCAAACTGGTATCCCGCGGTACGAGCTTGATTCTGCGCTTCGTCGACCGCGAGGGCCGTGAAGAGGTCATGGAATTCCTATCCAAGGTCCGAATCGACCAAGGTGCAGTGGTTCAAACCATGCCGGAGGCGATGGATCTGTTCAACGCGGCCGCCGAGGACGACCCCACGGTGCGCTACGGCTGCGTGGTCACCTCGGCGCCAGCTCCGGAAGCCTTGCGTTTCGCCAAGCGCGTCCGCTCTCCCTACGCCGCTCTCACTGCTGCGATGTTCTCGACGCTGTATGGCTTCACCAGTCAGGAGCACAAGATGTACCCCTACGCGGTGCCCGACTCCGAGGACGCCCGCAGGTTGCGTAGTGAGATGAGCGGCGAGCTCAACGCTCGTTCCAACGACGGCATCGTGCCGACGCTCAGCATGCTCTGGGGCAAGCTGCTCTGGTGCGGTGAGGCCGATCACTTGGACGTGCTGGGGCATTTCCAGGACGACGAGCAGCCTCGGGAGCATGTGGACTGGGTCACCAGCGGCGCGCACTTCACCCGCAAGCGCTTTGGGTCCCTCATGGACGCCGTCGCTGATTTTCAGCTAGAGCGTTGACCGCCGCGGCTTCTCAGCCTGCGTCTATCTGGTTCTTCTTCTTCGCCTTGGGCGGCGCCACATCGTCAACGATGGGCAACACCAGCTCCCGCTCTTGCCCGCCCCGCATGAACGTCACGCGCAGTTCCGTCGCGGACTTGAGCGACTGAAACGTCTTGTAGGCGTCAGTGTCGCGCTCGATGCTGCGACCGTTGACGCGCGTGACTACGTCGCCAGGCATGAGGTCGACACCTGCCCAGTATTCCGCGGGTCGCAGACCCACGATGCGAAACCCGACGAAGCGACCGCCCGCCAAGCTCGGCTCGACCTCCACGTGCTGCAGGAAGCGCCCGAGACCTTGATCCACTGCGGCAACCACTTCACTGCGCTTCAGTTTGTCCTTGGCCACGGGCTCGGGAAGTGGCGCAGGCTCACCGTCCATGCTGGGGTCATGGGCCGCGGCCTGGTTCCCGCTGCTGCAAGCGCAAGCCGCGAGGCATCCGAGCAATAGGAAAGTGGGCGCTGCTGTCCTCATGACCGGGGAATATGAGCAACCTTCGCACCGCGGGCAAAATTGTCGACGCTGTCCCAAAAAGTGCCGGCGTTTTTTCAGGCGTTGGCCACGGAAAGCGCGACTTCCAGAATTCGGGCCGCGACCTCTTCGACCTCACCGTCGCTGGAGAGATGCACGACGTGGTCATCGGGCACGAGGCTCTCGGCTCGCTTGTAGACGTCCACAAGGCGGCGCTGAATGATCGGGTCTTCGAAAAGCTCTTCCGTGGAGCCTCGGGAGCGCCTACGTTCGGCTGCGCGCTCCGCAGGAATATCCAAGACCAGTGTTAGATCAGGGCGTAGCGCCCGGGCGTTGAGCTCACGGATCCAAGCAATGGCGGAATCTTCCTCGGGCGCCGTCACCGATTGGTAGGCCAAACTCGAGAGATCGTAACGATCGGATATGACGATGGCACCGTCCCGCAATCCTGGAACCACGTAGGAGTCCAGGTGGTCGAGGCGATCGGCCGAGAATAGCAGCGCCATGGTCGACCAGGCGAAGGCCCGAGGGCCACTTGTACCGGGAACGAAGAGTCGCTTTTGAAGCACTTGGCGGATCAATGCGCCCACCGGGCCCGTTGTCGGTTCGCAGGTCAGCCGCACGTCCCTACCGTCCTTGGCTAGAGACTTGCTGAGCCGCTTCGCGTGGGTGGTCGTGCCGGCACCATCGATGCCTTCGAGCACGATGAACACACCGGGAAACGGCCGCTGAGACTGGGTCATGGTATCGGCGCCTGATCCTCTCCGAGCACTGCATTATCGATGAGCCGCGTGGAGCCAGCAAACGCGGCAACCGCCAGCAGGCTGCGATCGGGCAGTCGCGCATCAAGCGCGAGGGGCGTGACCACGTCCGGATCCGCCAAAACGGCATAGTCCGGCCGAAGTTCAGCCTGACTGAGCCGCTCCCGCACCGCCTGGAGGATCACCCCAGCGCTCCGTTCCCCTGCTGCGAACCGGCGCACGGCTTGGGAGAGTGCCTCGGGGATCGCCAGCGCCTGCTGGCGTTCGGTCTGGCTCAAGTATGCGTTCCGCGACGACAGCGCCAGACCGTCCCCTTCCCGCACGGTGGGGTGTCCAACCACCTCGACAGGCAAACACAGATCCCAGGCCAGTCGTTCGACCACCTTGAGCTGCTGGTAGTCCTTGCGTCCAAACACGGCGACGCATGCACCGGTCAGAGCAAACAGCTTGGTAACGATGGTTGCCACGCCTTCGAAATGGCCCGGGCGACTACTGCCGCACAGATGGTCTGTCAGCCCGGACACGGAGACACGTGTCGATTCTCCTTCGGGGTACATGGCCTCCACCGGCGGGGCGAAGGCCACGGCGACTCCGTGATCCCCACACTTCTCCAAATCTGCTTCCAGAGAACGCGGGTAGGCGCCAAAGTCTTCCTTGGGGCCGAACTGTGTGGGGTTGACGAACAACGTGACGATGGCAGCGTCCGCACGTCGCTTCGCCTCGTTCACCAGGGCCAGGTGGCCCGCGTGCAATGCGCCCATGGTCGGCACCAGTGCGATCCGCTGCCCGGAGCGGCGCAGGGATTCGCATGCCTGTTGGTACGCTTGCGCAGAGCGCTCGACTTGCACTAGCCCTCGTCGCTCGCTGGCCCGTAGCCCGGTGGGGTACTCCGGACCACGGATTTGGTTCCGGTGGGATCCCCCGGCCTCTTCTCTTTCTTCATGCCAAAGCTGTGGGCGGCATCCGGGAAGTTCCCGCTCTGGACCTCTCGCACATAGTCCTCGGTCGCGGCCACGACAGCATCGCCTAGTTCAGCAAAGCGTTTGACGAATTTGGGTTTGATGTCTCGGTACAAACCCAGGAAGTCATAGCAGACCAGGACTTGCCCATCACAGTGGGGCCCGGCACCGATGCCAATGGTCGGGATGTCCACACTCTCCGTGATGCGACGCCCTAGATCTGCGGGGAGGCCTTCGAGCACGATGCTGTACGCGCCTGCCTCTTCGAGCGCTTTGGCATCCGCCACGACTCGCGCGGCGGCCTCTTCTTGCTGCCCCTGAACGCGAAATCCACCCATGGCGTGCACGGATTGGGGAGTCAGCCCCACATGACCCATGACAGGAATCCCTGCGCTCACGATTCGGTGCACGTGTTCCGCAACTGTCTGGCCACCTTCGAGCTTGACAGCTTCGAAGGCGCCGGTCTTGAGCATGTCTCCGGCGGCCTCCAACGCCTTTTCGGATGAGACCTGGAACGACATGAATGGCATGTCCCCGACAATCTGCGCGCGACGCGCCGCACGGGCGACGGCGCGACCGTGGTAGCAGATCTCCTCAACCGTCACGGGCAATGTGTTGTTGAGACCTTGCACCACCATGCCCAGAGAATCCCCGACGAGCAGAATGTCAGCGCCACCCTGATCGAGCAGCCGCGCCATCGTCGCGTCGTAGGCGGTCAGCATGGCGATCTTCGGCCCCTTGCGTTTGCGGGCGCGAACCGCCGGAACGGTCACTTTGTCGGTCATGGAGCTCTCGGGGCCTCCTTATCTGGTTTTCCATCTGCCGCAAAACCCCGCAGACTGCAGCTGCTGCACTTCTGGCAGTGGCGCCGGGGCCAAAGCGGCGTTAATTTGGGTGACATGGCCTCTCCCGAGCCCGGCGCTCCCGAATTTTCAGGGCGGTTTTCTCGCGTCTCGCGCCGTGTGCGGACACGCCTGCTGGCCCGGAGAGTACTGAACGGACTGTGTATTGGTCTCGCTCTGGCAGCTCTGGCCGCCCTCGCTCTGTGGTGGCAGCGCCTCGGCGCGTATCGACCGTGGGCTCTGGGCCTGTCGTTCGTGGGTGGTCTGTTCGGCCTGTGGATAGCTACCCGAAAGCGCTGGAGTGATTCCCACGTCGCCTTGTATCTGGATGCGAAGCTCGACTCGAGGGAAGCCATCAGCACTGCTGTCGAACTCGACTCCGACGAAGGCGCCAACCACGTAGTGATTCGAGATGCCGCAGAAGCCTTGGCAAGCCCCGAGGCGAAACGTGCTCGGCCGAAGATCCTGTCCAGGCTGCAGCTGATCGGTCCCTTGGGTGCCGCCGCTGCGATCTACCTATGCCTGATTCCGCTCAGGCCCGCTCCTCCACCGCCCGACGCGCCACCCGGTGCCGAGATGGTCAAGCTCGCGGAGCTCATGGGCTTGGAGAAGATCGAGGCCCTGGAGAAGCTCGACCCGAGGGACGCTGCGCAGGAGGAGCGCCTGAAAAAGATCGCCGAGGAGGCAAAGAAACTCCGTAGCGATTTGGCGAAAGGAATGGAGAAGCGGGAAGCCCAGTCCCGCATCGCCAAGCTCCGAGACGACATCGCTTCCGAGCGACTCCAACTCACCGACGAAAAGAACCGCCCAGGCCTCGAAGCCGCGGTAGCCAAGCTCAACAAGAGCCCGCATCTCAAGGACGCAGCCAAGGCCCTGGGCGATGGGGACCTGGTCGCTTTCGATCGAGAGATGCGCCGATTGGCGAACCTGGCCGAAGAAGACGCCCGGAAAGAGGCCAAGAAAGCGCTAGAGGAAGCCAAGAAGGCCGCCAAGGACAAGGGAGCCAAGGGGCTCGCCCAGGCCTTGGAAGAGCAGCAGAAGAAGTTCGAAGAGCGTGAGAGCAAAGCCGAAGCACTTCGCGAGCTGGGCAAAGCCTTGGGCGACGCTGGCAAGCTCACCCCGGAGCAGTTGGAGGATCTGGAAGAGTTTGGCAGCTCCGGCAGCCCGGAAGCGCAGAAGCGCCTGGCGGAGTCTCTCAACAAGGCCCTCGAGGGTCTGACTGAGGAAGAGCGCAAACGCTTGGCTGAGAAGCTCAAAAAGCAGCTCGAGAAGAACGGTCGGAACGGGACCATGGACCCGATGACCAAACAGCAACTAGAGGAGTTGCAGAAGCGCCTCGCGACCCCGGAAGGGCAAAAGCAGTTGCAAGAGCAGCTGCGCGAGATGGCGAAAGAGGATCCCAGCAAGAGCGCGGAACGAGAAAAAGGCCTCGGCGACGCGGATCGCGGCGGCGCACAGGCCGAGCGTGGGCTCGGAATGCCGATCCCGCAGCAAGGTGGGCCAGCCCCCGGTCAACAGCCAGGTCAGCAAGGCAAAGGCAAAGGCACCAAGCCGGGCCAAGGCAAAGGACAGAACAAGGCGGGCAATCAGGCTGGCGGACCAGGCAGCAAGAAGGACAAAGGCAAGGGCGACCACAAGGGCAAGACTCCAAAGCTCTCGGGCAAGGAGCTTCGCTCCAAGGCGCAAGCCAAGGTGAACCCAGGTGCGCCGCTACACGGCACGACCCTGGGCCGCTCTGCCGCGCGCCCAGGTGAGACCGCCAACCGAGCGGGCAAGGGTGCTCTGGGCCGGGTGGCCCCCGGCGAAATGAGCGGCGTGGAACGTTCCGAAGTGCCGGAGGAATACCGGGAGCAGGTTGGGCGGTATTTCCAGCCCTGAGCCCGGCTGAGGTCCGTGGCTGAAAAAGCGCGAAAACCGCGCTAGGCTCGCCCGGCCGCTCATGACCCAACCTCCTCAAGACGCCTTTGGCGCACGGCTCGAGCAAGCGCGAGATGCCAGCAATCGTTTGCGGACCGCCATCGCCACGGTGATCGTAGGGCAGGAAGCCGTCGTGGAGCAGGTCCTCTGGGCCCTGGTCTCGGGTGGACACGTGCTGCTCGAGGGCGCCCCGGGTTTGGGCAAGACGCTGCTCGTCCGCACTCTCGCCTCCGCCCTAGATCTGCAATTCTCGCGTATCCAGTTCACGCCGGATCTCATGCCCAGCGACGTGACCGGCACCAACGTGCTGGTCATGGACGCCCAGGGCGCCAGCGCTGGCCGCTTCGAACTACACCGAGGTCCCATCTTCGGCCAGGTCGTACTGGCAGACGAGATCAACCGCGCGACCCCCAAGACGCAGAGTGCCCTGCTCGAAGCGATGCAGGAGCATGCCGTCACCATCGCCGGCACCCGTCATGCGTTGGACGAGCCCTTCTTCGTGCTTGCGACGGAAAACCCCATCGAGATGGAGGGCACCTACCCTCTTCCCGAAGCCCAGCTGGATCGCTTCCTACTGAAGGTGATGGTGCCCTCCCCGGCGGAAGACGTACTGACGCAAATTCTGACCCGCACCACGGGCCACGCAGTCGCCCCGCCAACCGCAGTGTTGCACCAAGACGAAGTTCTGGCTCTGCGCGCGCTCTGCCGCGATATCGCCATCGCCGAACCCGTTGTGCGCTATGCGGCGCGTCTGGTCACGGCGAGCGATCCAGAGTCGAAAACCGCGCCGGAGCTCGTCGGGCGGTCGATTCGGTACGCAGCGGGGGTTCGCGGCGGACAGAGCTTGGTGCTGTGTGCCAAAGCCCTGGCCCTGCTCGAAGGTCGAGCTCAGGTGGCATTCAGCGACATTCAGCGCGTTGCGCTGCCAGTGCTTCGGCACCGCATGATTCGCAGTTTCGAGGGTGAAGCCGACGGAGTCACGACCGACCAAGTGATCGAGGAGTTGGTCAGGACCGTCCCGACTCGCCCAGAGGCCGTCGAAAACGCCGTCCACGGGGGCTGATGACATCCAGCTTTCCCGCTGTCGCACTCCGCAAGCGCTTGCTCGTCATTGTCCGCGGACTCACGTGCAGCGCCGCGCTGATCGTGCTGTCTATGTCGTCTCACTCTCGGGCGCAGGGCAAGTCCGGACTGCTGCTTGGCGCTGCGCCCCTGTTGGGTAGCGACGCGCCCGCTGGCGGCGGCTGGTTCGCCTGCGTCGTGCAGCTGGAGAACACCACGGACTCTCAGATCGAGGGGGTCGTGGAACTCGTGGCCGAGGTTCCGTGGTCCTCCGACGACCAGCGCATCGTCACCCAGGCACCCTTTGCTGTGGCAGGCAAAGGCCGAGTCAGCCTCAAGCTTCCAACTCACGGTTTTCAGAGTACGACTCCGGCGCTTCAGGTCGTCGCCAAGGACTCGAACGGCGAAACCCTGGCCAGTCACACGCTTCCGGAACCGCGCATGCCGGAGCCGATGCTGTTCGACTTCACGACCCCGAGCAAGCTGACATCGGGCCTGAGAGGGCGACGCGTCGCCGTCAAAGGTGCTCGGCTCAGGGGAAGCTACGGCCCGCCCATGCTCGCATTGGGCTCCCCGCAGATCGAACGCGCCACGGGCGACCCGGCCTTGCCCACCCGAGCCGCCGGCTACTCCATGGTCACCGTCGTCGTGGCCAAGAGTGAGTCCGTCGCCCGATTGACCGGACCTGCCCTCAGCGCCCTGGGGTCCTGGGTCCTCGGCGGAGGCGCGCTGGCGATTCACATCAGTCGCCCGGAGGACTTGCGCAGCCCGGTGCTGAAGACCTTGGTCGGCGGCGCCATCAAGAACGCAAGCCCGGCTCCAGCCCTGAAGAGCAAGGCGGAGTTCATCATTCCCCGCCCCAACACGGGCTCCATGCCCTACGGCGGCCATGGCTTCGGTGCATCGATGCGCGCCGAGGTGGCTCCCGGTGAAACCGTCGCCGGGGAGCTGGTTTCCTACGCCGGTGGCAACCTACGTCCCAGCCCCTGGGGCGTGAGCGCGAGTTACGGCCTCGGCGAGGTGCACCTGTTGCCCTTCAACGCGACCAAGGAAAGCCACGTCACAGATCGCTGGGTTCAACTCAAGTTGGTCGACTTGGTGCGGCATGCCTGGGCGCGTCAACACTCCATCGCCTTTCAGCACGGCCTGACGCCGTTGGACTCTTCGCGAAGCGGAGACATCCGCCGAGTGTTGGATCCCAACGAAGGCGCGCGCTGGGCCATTGCGGTCGCGCTGCTGATCCTACTGCTCTACGCCGTGTTGGCCGGCCCCGTGAACTTCTACCTGGCCACCAAGCGCGGCAAACCCCTGAGCGCCCTGTGGCATCTTCCGATCTGGGCCCTTGGCACCATGCTGCTCATCGTAGCTCTGGGGGCTGTCGCCAAAGGCGTGGTGGGGCGCGCGCGGCATCTGTCGCTGATCGAAGCCGGCGCCGGAATGTCCCGGGCATCCATCACTCGATATCGTGGCTTTTTCGCATCCAGTTCCGCGGAGCTGGTCGTGCGCGGTTCGTCCCACGACAGCGTGCTGGATCTGTACGGTGAAGTGGAGGCCAACAGCCGCATTTTGGTGATCGATCGCGACGGCGCGCGTCTGGAGAAGCTGCGTGCGAAGCCGTGGCAGACCGTGATTGTGCGGGAAGACAGCTTCGTGAAGCTCGGCGGCGGGGTCAGCTTGGTCGAAAAGGGCAAAGACCTGATCGTGGTCAACCGAGCCGCCCACGACTTGCGTGCGGCGATCGTGAAGCTGCCCGGAGGCGACGCATTCTTCTTCGACCGAATCAAGGATGGGCAAAGCGTCAAAGCCGGCGACGGAAAGAAGCTGCCCGGGCCGATCGGCAGTCGTCGCTATGGCGGAACCGCACCGTCCAGTCACGAACTGGATGCCCATGTGTTTCTGAAGATGGTCGAGGACTCCGTGCAGGGTGGCGGCACCGCCTGGGGAGCCCTCGAGGCGGCCGCGAGCAACAAGGTAGATTGGTGGCCTGATGATGTGCCGGCCCTGATCGCCCAAGTCGAGGGTGGCGAAGGCCGCGTCGTGGACTCGGGTCTGAGGTTGGATACTGACAGACTGCTACTGCGCGTCGTCGGATACGGCGGGGTGCCATGAACGTCGCCCCGACCCCCGCGATCCGGGTACGCCACCTCTGGCACCGCTACGGCAACATGGACGTATTGCGGGACGTCAGCTTCGACGTGGGCCACGGCGAGATCTTCGGCTTCATCGGCCCGAACGGTGCCGGCAAGACGACCACCATTCGAATCATGGCCACCCTGCTCGACCCAATGGCCGGCCGGGTCGAGGTCGACGGCGTCGACGTGGCCATCGACCCGGACCGGGTGCGACGGGTGGTCGGCTACATGCCGGATCACGCCGGCGTATACGAGCGCATCACCGTACGCGAGTACCTGGAGTTCTTCGCGGACGCCTACGTGGTGCCCAACATCGACGTCGTCGACGCGGTGATCGAGCTCACTGACCTGGGCAATCTTCAAGATCGCCTCGTGGCCGCGCTGAGCAAGGGCATGAAACAGCGCCTGGGGCTGGCGCGGATTCTGCTGCACGATCCCAAGGTCCTGATCCTCGACGAGCCGGCCAGCGATCTTGACCCCCGGGCGCGGATCGAGATCCGAGACTTGCTGCTTGAACTGCGCGAGCTGGGCAAGACCATTTTCCTGTCCAGTCACATCCTCACGGAACTATCCGACGTCTGCACGTCAGTGGGGATCCTGGAGCGTGGCCGCTTGGTCGTGGCGGGCCCAATTGGGGAAATCGCCCAGCGCCTGGAAGCCCAGCGCGCCGCCAGCGCCGTGGGCATGGATGTAGAGGTGGCGCCGGAACCTCCGAAGCAAGACTTCGCGCCACCACCTTCCGCGCGCGCGCCGCAGCCGGGAGATTTCGGACCGAGCACCGAGCGGCTGCCTGAGGCCGGGGCCGACGCTGGCGCTCTACCGGCGGCTGCAGTGGCCGCCGCCCCCATCACCGCCGGGGCAGCGACGGCAGCGCAACCAGCTGTCCCGCAAGCGCCGATGCAACCGGTACTGCCTGCGGCGGGGATGCCACCACCCACCACCGTGCCCGAGATCACCGCTGGTGGCGCCGCCATTCCGGGAGCCGCACGGAAGCGCTTGAAACTGCGGGTCTTGGGGGACTCTCGACCCGTGGTGCATTTGATCGCCGGCGGCACGGGCATCACCAGCGTGGAGCCCGGCCCCGGCGGCCAGCTGATGATCTACTACTTCGGCGACGATCGCTTTGTCGCCGATGTGGTGCGGCACCTGGTCGCCAGTGGCGTCGGCGTGGTCGGCGTGGAGGCCGAGCGCAACGAGCTGGAGCGCATCTTCCTCGAAGTCACCCGGGGGGATCTGCAATGAGCGTGCAAACCGGTCGCCCCATGGTGGTGCCGCCGCCGCCCTCGTCGCGAGGCATCGATCGGGCCCGGGCCCGAGTCAGCCATCTGCGCAACGACCCCAACCCGGTGTGGATGCGAGAGCTGCGCCAGGCCGCCCGCCTGACCCGGACACCCGTAATTCTCGCCGTCATCACCGGCGTGATGGCGCTGCTGATGTGCTCCGTCGGTGGGGTCGCCAGCGTGGCTACGGAGCCTGCCAAAGTCGGCGCTTCGCTCTACCACGTGTTTTTCTCGCTGGCCTTCGCGGTGGTGACCTGGGTCGCGCCGGCCGTGGCTGCCAGCACCATTTCCAGCGAGCGGTCCGGCCGCACCTGGGAGGCCCTGCTGCTCACCGGACTGGGCACGCCGACCATCGCACGAGGGAAATTCCTGGCGTCCCTCACCTACATCTCCCTCTACATCGTGATGTTGTCACCGGTGGGCGCCCTACCCTTCCTTTTCGGCGGAGTCACAGCGGTGGACGTGTTTGCCGCCTTCGTGCTGCTGTTCTTGATCGCTGTACTGTCCGTCGCCTTCGGGCTGTCCATCAGCAGCAAATTCGCCAGCGCCGCCGTGGCCATCGTCGTCACGCTGCTCATCGCGTTTCCCCTGAGCACCGCTGTGTACCTGCTCGGCGGTGTGGGGCTCTCCTTCGCGGCTCACGATCTGTGGCCGACCATTCCCCGAGGCCCTCCCGTCTGGCTCCCTGCCGCCTATGCTCGTGCGGACTTCGGGGTCGAGTACTTCACCTTCCTCGTGGCGGGACCGCTGCTATGCGTGGCGGTGCCGGGTTGGTTCTTCTACGAGGTCACACTGGCCAATATGGCCGGCGTCAGCGACGACCGCTCCAGCGGCCTGCGGCGTTGGTTCCTGGTCAGTACGTTGCTGCTGGTCGTGGGCTGCATCATCAGCGCGGTCGCCGTGCCAGGTGTGGAGGCCCCCATCGTCGGGCTCTGCGTATTGGTGGTGTTCGGCACTTTTGCGGCTTTTGTCTTCGCCGGTGAGCCCCTAGGCCCATCCCGCCGGGTGCAGGTGCATTGGGATCGCATGGGCGTCGGCCGTTTTCGGCGCTTCCTTGGGCCTGGGCTGGCGAAAGCAACCGTCACCGGGATCGTGCTCACCCTCGGCGGCCTGGCGCTCACCGCGGGAGCCGGAGTCCTGCTGGGCGCTCTGCGCGGCGGGACGACCGACGACATGACGCGGTTGATCTCTTTCGCCACCTACTCCTGCGGATTCCTCCTGTTCGTGTTCGGCTTCGCAGCCTGGGCCCGGGCGCGGTCGCTTTCGAGTGCCGTACCACGGGTACTGTTGGTTGGTATGCTGTTCTTGGCCCTAGCGGGGCCATGGCTTGCCATGGCAATCGCAGGGATTTTGAGCGACGGGAGCGACGAAGCGCTGCTCGTGGCGTCGCCATCCCCCCTCTATGTGTTCGTGATGCTCGAGAAGATCGGTGGCGCAGATCAGGAACTGTCCTTGATCGCGGGAGCTATTGCGGCCGCGGGCTGGGGATTCTTGGGAGCCGGGATGTTGACGGCTGCCACCAGTCGAGCTCGGCGGATCGTTCGGGAGCACGAGGCTCGCGCCGCAAAGCTAGACGACACCTTGGCGGCAGAAGACGATCCGCCGGCGGAAGTTGAGCCTGCTCCGGAACCCGCGCCAGCGCCGGAAGCGCCGGGCGCGGAGCCCGCCCCGCCTGCCCTGTCGCCGGCGCCGGGTCAGACGCCTGAGGAGGACGGTTCCGGGTGAGCGACCCAGCCCTGCTCGATCCGGCTTTCGCCCGCGAATTGGAGGCTTTGAGACGAAGGCTGGAGATCCGGGCCCGTTCTGGAGGTGCCGGCGAGCACACGGCTCGGCGTCGTGGCGGTTCGGCGGAATTCCAGGAGCATCGAGCCTACGTGCCCGGAGACGATCTGAGGCGCGTGGATTGGCTCGCCTACGCTCGCACCGGCGAACCGGTTCTGAAGCTGTTCCGCTCGGAAGAAGACGTCGTCCTGCGACTGCTACTCGATGCCTCCGCGTCCTTGGACTTTGGCGATCCGAAGAAGATCGACGTCGCCCGTCGAGTCGCCGCAGCGGTCGGCTACATGGCTTTGGCGGGCTCACAGCGCGCGCAGGTGCTGCTAGCGCAGGGCGCGGCGGAGGCTGCCGGCAGTGGACTGCGACGCACTTCATCGCCACGCCGCGGTCGAGCGGGGCTGCCGGGGTTGCTCCGAGACCTGGCCAGTGCAGACGCTTCCGGGGCCGTGGATCTAGCCCGGGCGGTCGACCAAGCCGTCCAACGCTCTCCTCGCCCAGGCATGCTCGTGGTTCTGAGCGACTTCTTCGATGCGGGCCCCGTGCTCAGCGCGCTGAGCCGGGCGCGAGCCGCTGGCCACGATCTCTTCTTGATTCAGATACTGATGCGCGGCGAACTCGAGCCGGAGCTGGATGGAGATTTCGCATTGGTCGACTCGGAGACGGGCCAGGCCGTAGATGTGACGATCGACGCTGCTGCGATCGATGCCTATGTGCTGCGCGTGACAGGGCTGATCGAAGAGCTGCGCGCCTTCTCGAAACGACATGGCGCGACCTATGTGCGCACTACGACCGACGCTCCCCTCGAGGGCGTGGTTCGGCGCTTCGTAGCGCGGACTCAGGACTAATCTATAATAGTTTCAGATGCTTACCCTAGAGCCGGGCTCCGAAACGCGTTTGCACCGGGCGCGCCTGGCTGGCGCGCCCCATGCAAAACGTTGCGCTCGCGTATCGGCAAAGGACGACCCCTCGTGACGGCAATCTTCGCGAGCGCGACGGCCTAGTGGCCGCCTACTTGCGACTCGCTTTTTTTCGACTCGCCTTCTTGCGACTTGCCTTCCGCGCGGGTGCTTTCTTGCTCGCCTTGCGTGCCGGAGCTCGTTTGGCTGCTTTCTTCTTGCCCGCCCTCTTCTTGCTGGCCTTCCTCGGTGCAGCCCTCTTTTTGGCTACCTTCTTTTTACTCGCCTTCTTACGACGCGCCTTCTTTTGCGCTGATTTGGCCTTCGCCGCTGAGGACTTCTTCTTTGCCTTACGCTTACGTACTGCCATGTGTGTTTCCCTTCGTCGCGGCAACTGAACCGCTAGCTTAGGAATTTTCTTTCAAAGTCTACCCGTTCGTCAAGGAAGAGTTTTCGCATCGACGCGTGTCCAGCACTCGAGCGCCGATGGCAAACGCGTCCGCAGACTCGCATCGACGACGTCGTGCTTGGCGCTCGAGCATGTGATCCAAATCGCGGGACTGCGTTTGCCTACATCGGGTCAACGCTCTGTTTCGATCTACGCGCGTCACCCTTCGACGTTGTCAATTGTTAGGCTCCGATGAGCTCTTGCTCGACAACTGCCACCATCGTCCACATCAGGTCACTGTCGCGGGCGAGTCGTTGTCAGCGAAACACGTCCCGTTGATGGTCGCCGTGTCGGGATCGATCGCTGCGCGTCCTTCAACGACGTCTGCGACAACCCCATGGCCCCGACGCGGGCGCCCGATCGACACGCCAGCGATAGCGCTGCTGCGCCGGATCTGCCTGAATTTGCGGGGCTTTCCCGAGCGACTTTGGCTTGCAGGCCGGCCGACGGCTCCCGCCTGGGAAGGGGAATGAGGCCCAGCCGAGGCGGTCCTGCGCTCAGGCTTGATCCGGGCTAGAGTCCACGGCCATGCCGGTGGAGCTGAGGTCACCCTGGGGATTGGCCCTGCTCGGACTGCTGGCGCCGCTCGTCGTTCTGTACATCCTCAAGGTGCGCCGAGAGCGCAAACTCGTCTCCTCCACCTGGCTGTGGGTCCAGGCCCAACGAGATCTGATGGCGAAGAGCCCCTTCAAGCGGCTGATCCCCCAGGTCCCGCTCTTCCTCCAGGCACTGGCTCTGATTCTCTTGGCTCTGGCTTTCGCTCAGCCCGCCAGCCGTGGCGGGGCCATCGTGGGTGACCATGTCGCCATCGTCGTGGATGCGAGTGCTTCGATGGGCGCTCCCGGAGGCAAGGAGCGACGAATCGATTTCGCCAAGCAGGCGGCTCACGACGTCATCGCGGCCCTGTCGCCAGGCGCCGATGCCCTCATCATCGAGTCGGGCGCCGACGCACGGATTGCGTCACCGCTGGACCGCGACAAGCGGCGGCTGAAGGCGGCGGTGGATCAAATCGATGCGCGGGATGTGGAGGGCCGCTTGGGACGAGCGATCGCCCTCGCTACGGATCGACTCAGGCAGCTGCCTGGGGACAAGCGCCTCGTGGTGATCACGGACGGCGCGTTGGCGGACCCAACGGCCATGGCCAATGTCAGTTTGCCCCTGGATTTGGTGCGTGTTGGGCAGCCACGGGACAACAGCGGGATCGTCCGGGTGGACGTTCGCGACGGCAAGAACCCCACCACCCGCAAGGACGAAGTCCAGGCCTTTGCCTCCATCGCACACTATGGGGCATCGCCGCGGGAGGTCTTCGTCACGCTGCGGCTCCGCAACGTGGAGACGCCTCTGGCATCCAGAAAGCTGACCCTGACGCCGGGCAAGCGGGCGCCGGTGGTGCTGGCTTTCGAGCCCGCGCCTCAAGATAGAGACGCGGGCCTCGTCGTCGAGATCTCCCCCCGTGACGCCCTCCCGGCCGACGACGTGGCCTATTCCCGGGTGCCCGCCGGTCGACGTCTGCCGGTGGTGCTGGCCCCGAGCAGCGGCAACCCCTGGCTGCGCCGGGCGCTACTGGCCGATCCGGACGTGGAACTGTCAGGCACCGATATCGCCAAGCTTCCTGCAGCTGATGTACCTCCGGACGCGCTGGTTGTCGTGGACGGCGCCTGCCCGCCCGCCCTGCCCGGCGGCGATCTGTTGATCTTGAACCCAAAGCCGGGTCGCTGCCGCACCGCGACGATCACGAAGCCTCTCAAGGCCCCTCCGATCACTTCCTGGGCCCAATCGGACCCGCGCCTCAGATTTCTGACCCTGGATGGGGTCGAAGTATCGACGGCGCACAAGATAGAGATCGAGGGGCCCAACGACGCACTGGTCCGCACCCGCGACGGCGCAATCGTGAGCGACATCTCCCTGCCTGGCCGAACCGGAACCCTCCTGGCCTTCGATGTAGGCGAGTCCAACTGGCCCCTGAAGGCGTCTTTTGTGCTGTTTGTGCGCAACATCGTCGAACTCGCGCGCACCCATCGCGCCCGAGGCATCACTGGGCCAGCCCGCACCGGACAGCCATTACGGGTGCGCGTGCCCCCCGACATCGACAAGGTCAAAGTAGCTCACCCAGACGGCAGCGAATCGGAAGTCCTCGCTCGCTTGGGCCTAGCAGTGGTGCCCGAGGCTCGTCGCGCCGGCTTCTACTTCGTCAGCTGGGAAGGCACGCGGCCCGGTTCTGTCCTGGTCGCAGCCAACTTGGCGAGCGACGCCGAGAGCGACATTCGCGACCGTCCCATCGAGCAGGGTAGCTCGAAGGTGAGCGTGGCTTCGGCGACAGAGGTGGCGGACGCCTTCACGGACTGGGCTTGGCTGTTGGCCCTGCTCGCCCTCGGCTTCGTCGTCCTCGATGCGATTTGGCTGACCCGCAAGCCCTGGGTGCGGGCTCCGAAGGGTGCCGCGGCGCCCAAACGACCTGAGCGTCAGGTCAAAGGAGCCGGCGCGTGACGCCTGAGGTCGCCAAATACCTGCCTTGGGTAGCCTCGGCCGCCGGATTGGCATTGGCTGTCGCGTGCCACGTCTCGGCCATCCGCCGTGGAATGGCCAAGCGGCCGGTGCTGTTGGTCACCAGCTTGCTGGCCACCACCCTGGTGGTCTACGTGGGTGCGACCTGGACTGGGCTCATCCCAGAGCGCTACGTGCGCTTGGAGCGACCGCTGCTGGCCATCCCCTGCGCGGTCGCGGTCTGCTACGTCGCCTGGCGCCTGCTGAGCTTGTCCCACCGGGTGGGCCGCTTCAGGCGGTTTTTGACGGAACTGCTCATTGCGACCAGCGCCCTGGCAGCCGCCCTGGCCGCTGTGGGCGTGGAAATCGGCAAACCACTGGACCGCTTGGCGGTGCTCATCGCCATCGACCGCAGTCGCAGCATCGACTTGGTCCCCGATGCCGAGGCGCGAATCGCCGCTGAGCTGCAAGTGGCCGAAGTCGCCATGCGCAAGGACGACCGCATCGGGACCATCGCCTTCGCTGCGGAAGCTGCAATCGAAGATCCTCTACGGCCCAAGACCCGATTGCCGGCACCCCAGAAGGTCGAATTGGGGCGCGACGGCACAGACGTGGGCGCCGCCCTGCGCCGAGCCCTGGCGGACGTGCCTGCCGACGCCGCTGCGCGAATCGTTCTCCTGTCGGACGGGGTCGCGACCCGAGGAGACGCACTCCAGGCCGCGGCGGCGGCGGTGGCCGCGGGCGTCCCCGTGGACGTCGTGCCTCTCGACCAGGCCAAGCTAACGGACGTGCGGGTCGTGGCCGTGCGCATGCCCTCCCGCGCCAGCGAGGGCGAAACCATGGAGCTGCGCATCGTCACGTCGTCGACGGTCGAAGCGCCCATCGAGGTTCGCATCTACCGCGACGGCAAGCTGCTCAAGCGTGGAAACGCCAAAGTCGCCGCCGGCGAGGACGTGCTGCGCATGCGTGAAACCGCGCCGGGGCCGGGCCTACACCGCTACGACGTGGAGATCAGTGCCATCGACCCGAAACACGACGAGGCACCCGAGGACAACCGCGGCTCCACCTTTTTGCGGGTGCGCGGCCAAGCCTCCGCTTTGATCCTGGAGGGCAAACCAGAGGTCGCGACAGCTCTGGCCCAAGCCCTTCAAAACGCGGCGTTTCAGGTCAACGTCAAGAGCGCCGCGGGCGCGCCCGAAGACGTGGCTGCCTTCGCCGCCTACGATCTGGTGGTCCTATCCGACATTCCCGCAGCGGACTTGGCTCCCACACAACTCGCCGCCCTCGCCACCTACGTACGGGATCTCGGCGGTGGCATGATCTTGATGGGCGGAGACAAGTCCATGGGGCCCGGCGGCTACGGCAAGACTCCCGTAGAAGAAGTGAGCCCGGTCTCCTTCGATCTGAAGCAAGAGCGGCGACGAGCTAGCCTCGCCGAGGTCATCGCCATCGACTACTCGGGCTCCATGGGGATGCGCGCCGGCAAGCAGACCAAGCTCGAGCTCGCGAACGAAGCTGCCGCGCGCTCCGCGGACCTACTGGGCGCCGGCGATCGACTCGGCGTGATGCACGTGGACACTGCAGTCACTTGGACCGTGCCCCTCGGGCCCGTAACCGACAAGAAGAAGATCGCCAAACAGATCCGCAGCGTGGGCCCAGGTGGCGGCGGGATCTACATCGACCTCACTCTGCAGACGGCATACGCCGCGCTGGAGAAAGAAAAGGTCAACCTCAAGCACTTGCTGGTGTTCTCGGATGGCGCCGACGCCGAAGAGCGCCCGAACGCCTTCGCCTTGGTCTCCAGCGCCAAACGCCGCGGCATCACCACCAGCGTGGTGGCTCTCGGCCGCGGCTCGGACGTGCCGGCGCTGGAAAAGATGAGCCAGCTGGGCGACGGTCGGTTCTATCTGGTGGAGGACGCGTCACGGCTGCCTGCCGTATTCGCTCAGGAAACCATCCTCGCGGCACGCAGCGCCATCCACGAAAAGCCCTTCAAAGTCGCGCCGCGAACACCCGGAGCCGCACTCCGAGGCATCAGCGTCAAGGGGGCGCCGCCGCTGCTCGGCTATGTGGTCACCATTCCGAAGGGGCGTGCCCAGGTACATCTTTCGGGTCCCGAGGGGGATCCGGTTCTTGCGTCGTGGTCCGTCGGCATCGGCCGGAGCGCGGCGTTCACGAGTGACTTCAAAGATCGCTGGGGCGTCGAGTGGACGAAGTGGCCCAACGCCGGCCGCATGTTCGCGCAGCTGGCACGAGACGTGAGTCGACGCGCCGACGACCCACGTGTGCGCCTCCAGGCAGACGCATCTGGAGGCGAACTGCACGTTAGAGCAACGGTGGTTGACGACGACGGGCGAGCCGAGACCTTCCGGCGACTCTCCGTCCGAGTGGGCGGCCCGGACGGCTTCAAACGCGACGTCCCCCTCGAAGCGACCGGCGCGGGAGCCTACTCCGCCACCATCCCCCTCTCCCGCCCAGGCGCCTATGTGGCGACAGCTCTAGACGATCTCGACGGCAAGTCCCTCGCCACCACTGGAGCCGTCCTGACCGCTGGAGAAGAACTGCGTCCAACGGGCTCGGATCGCGCACTGCTCTCCCGCGTGGCAGAAGTCACGGGCGGCAAGACGCGGGATACTCTGGCTGGGATCTTCAACGACCGCGACGTCAAGCGCTTCTCCTACTTCTCGCTCACCTTCCCCCTGCTGCTTGCGGCTGCCCTCACCTTGCTATTCGGCGTCGCGGCACGGCGCTTGGCGTTGCCGGACGCATTTCCCCGCGTTCAGGCCCGCCTGCGCGCTCGCGCCGACGCCAAGGCGGAGCGCAAGGCCCGCGCCGCCGCCCGGACTGCGGCCGTTGCTCAACAGAGCACTCAGACGCTGGATGCGTTGAAGGACGTCAAGAGCCGCGCCGCACCGCAACCCGGGCGACCGCCACCCGTGGCTGCAGCGCCGCGCCCCGTAGTCCAAACAGATACGCCTCCGCCTAGTGTGCCGCACTTCGCCCGATCACCCACGCACTCGAATACGTCTGGAACGTCCCCAGCCAGCTCCGGCCCAAGCTCCGGGCCGACCCTGACCGCAGCGGAAATATTACTGGCCCGGCGGCGCGGCCGGCGAGGCAGTTGAACCTACAACGTCGGGCTGGCGCGCGTGTTATGTAGCGTGACGACATGCGTAGGTGCCTACCCGCCCTCATGATCGCGCTCGGTGTCGGTGCTTGCCGAGCCACACCGTCGCCCTGCATGTCCGCCGGGGTCTGCGGCGAGGGCATGGAGTGCCTGGCCAACCGATGCGTACCCACCGGCGGAGAGCCCGTCTCGCCCAAGTCCACGCGCACGGTGCTCGAGCCCACGCGCATGGCGGTCGTCAGCTCAGAGATAGAACCCGGTCCACTGCCAACGGTGATCACCTTCGGCAGCCACGCCCGCGGCGCGACTCGACTCATGCTCGAGTTCGGACCGCGCATCAGTGCGGACAACGTGGAAGCTGCCTTTCTACTTCTGGAGCCGGCACAGGGCGTCGCTCGAGGCATCGGCGACATCGAGGTCGATGCCTGGAGAATGGCTGACCCTTGGGACGAGTCGGCACTGAGCTGGGTGCGCGGTCCAAAGCTCGTGCGCCCCCACGCCTCGGGAATTGCCCGGCCTCGTCCGCCGACGGAGCTACGAATCGATGTGACGCGCATTGTTGCCTACTTGGCGGCCCATCCAGAGGCCTACCCAGCCCTCGCCGTCGTCGCGGGTGCCGGCAGCGACGCGGGCGTCAGCTTTGCCACTGGGGTGGCGAGCGGCCGGGGGCCACGCCTGGAAATCTACTCGCGCTGAGGGTGAAAGTGGCTATGGCGGCGTGCTAACGTCGGCGGCGCATGTCCGAAGCGGTGCTCAGCGTGGTCGGCCTCACGACCGCCTTCGACACAGATCGCGGCCGCTTGCGAGCGGTAGAAGACGTTTCCTTCGAGGTACCCAAGGGGGAGACCTTGGCGTTGGTCGGCGAAAGCGGCTGCGGCAAGAGTGTGACCGCGCTAAGCATCTTGCGGCTACTGCCCGTGCCGCCTGCAGTCATCGAGCAGGGCAAGATCCTCTACGACGGCAAGAACCTCCTGGATCTGCCTGATCACGAAATGCGGAAAACCCGCGGCGCCAAGATCGCCATGATCTTCCAGGAGCCCATGACATCCCTGAACCCGGTCTACACGGTCGGATCTCAGATCGTCGAGGCCATCCGGCTGCACAAACCCCTCTCGCGCTCTGCCGCACGCAAGCGAGCCGTGGAGTTACTGAAGCTCGTCGGAATTCCGTCGCCTGAGGAACGGGTCGACGCCTATCCGCACCAGCTCTCGGGAGGCATGCGCCAGCGGGTCATGATCGCCATGGCCCTGTCCTGCGATCCTGACGTCTTGATCGCCGATGAGCCCACGACGGCCCTGGACGTAACCATCCAGGCGCAAATCCTCGACCTACTCCGCCGACTGCAGTCGGAGCTCTCCATGAGTATTCTATTCATCACCCATGACCTGGGGGTGGTCGCGGAGTTCTCCAACCAAGTCGTCGTCATGTACGCAGGACGAGTCGTGGAAAGCGGCAAAGTCGAAGACGTGTTCGCGTCGCCAGAGCACCCTTATACGAAAGGGCTCTTGGCCAGCGTGCCGCCCATGGACGCTTCCCGGGACCGGACGCAAGGCAATCGGCTGCAGACGATCGAAGGGGTCGTGCCGGATCTGCTGGACCTGCCCAAAGGCTGTCGCTTCGTGGCGCGTTGCGCCCATCGCAAGTCCGAACCCGAAGGATTCGAAGCCTGCGACAGCGACGAACCTCTATTATTGGAGTTCGGCCCGGGCCGAACCTCCCGTTGCCACTATTCCCAGCCATGAGCAATAGCGAAGAAGAGCCCAGCGGCGCCAAGAAGGCCGATGCAGCGCTCGGCAGCGAGGTGTATTGGGATCCTCCCGCAGCGCCGAAAGAAGGCGACGCCAAGACCGAGGAACGAGAGTCCAAGCCGGCGGAAGAACGAGCCGCACCGGATGGCCGACGCCGCCCCCTCGTTCAGGTCGAGCGCCTGAGCAAGCTCTTCCCCGTCAAGAAAGGCCTATTCGGCCGCACCAAGTTGGTGCGCGCGGTCGACGGCGTGTCCCTCTATGTCCGCCACGGCGAAACCCTGGGCCTCGTGGGGGAGAGCGGCTGCGGCAAGAGCACCCTCGGCCGCACCTTGCTCAAACTGCTCGAGCCCACCTACGGGCGCATCGTTTTTGACGGCCAAGACATCACCCCGATGAGCCACCGGCAGCTGCGCCCCTTGCGCCGTCGGATGCAGATCATCTTTCAGGATCCCTATTCGTCTCTGAATCCCCGCATGACGGTACGCCGCATCGTTGGCGAAGCATTACAGGTCCACAAGCTGGCCAAGAGCCGTTCCGAAGAGGACGCCAAGGTCGAGGCGCTGCTCAAACGCGTCGGCCTCCGCCCCGAAGCCATGAAGCGCTATCCCCACGAGTTCAGTGGCGGCCAGCGCCAGCGCATCGGGATTGCCCGCGCTTTGGCCGTGGACCCGGAGTTCATCGTCTGCGACGAGCCCATCAGCGCCCTGGACGTCTCGATTCAGGCCCAAATCGTGAATCTGCTCCTGGATTTGCAGGAAGAGTACAAGCTCTCTTTCTTGTTCATCTCTCACGATCTCAAGGTCGTCGAGTACATGAGCCACCGCGTTGCGGTCATGTATCTAGGCAAGCTCGTGGAGGTCGCCCCCGCCGCGTCGCTATACGAAAAGCGCCTGCACCCCTACACCCGTGCTTTGCTGTCCGCGATCCCCGTACCTGATCCCAGCAAGCGCCGCCTTCGGGTCCTGTTGGAAGGTGACGTCCCGAGCCCCATGGACCCACCTCCGGGTTGCGCCTTCCACCCCCGCTGCCCCCGCGCCGAAGAGGGCAAGTGCGACACCGAAACGCCACCCCTGCAGGAACTCGAAAAGGGAAGCCGTCACCGCGTCGCCTGCTTCCGCCCCCACGTCTGATCTGCTTGGCGATTTTGGTTTGGGGTCGCATGCCCTGGGTCAGTCAGAGCCACTAGGCAGAAACAGAAGGGCTCGCTGGCGCCATCGCGGCTTCGACCTCTCTGCCACCACCCAGCAGTATTGCCTGTTTCCTTCGATGTGGGTCCGGCGAAGCCGGGTGGGTAACTACTCTCGAGCCGGGCCGCAGCGTCAGCACCCGGCGGGCACCAAATCCGGGTCTACCTGTCCACACGAACGTGTAGGCGATAGGTATTGGCGCAGCGCGGGATTAGGGCTCCAGGGCCGCCCCAGGGCTCGACCCCAAACCCAAACCCTCAATCCGAAGTCAACCTAGACCAACATGCGCTGCTTCAAGTCGGCGGCACGCTCGGGACTGACCAGGCGACTCACCAGGGTCAGAGCAAACTCGAGGGCGGTGCCGGGGCCGCGGCTGGTGAATACGTTGTCATCCTGAACGACGCGAGCTTGCTGGTAGTCGGCGCTCGGCAGCTCGAAGCCGGGATACGACGTCGCCTTCTTGCCGTTGAGGATCCCGGCAGCTTCCAAGGCGATCGGAGCGGCGCAGATAGCGCCCACGACCTTTTGCGACTCGTGCATGCGACGCACCAATTCGAGCACCCGAGGCTCATCTCTCAGGGAAGTGGCCCCTGGAAGCCCACCGGGCAAGACCACTGCATCTAGAACGGCTGGGTCCAGCTGCCCCAAATCCGTGTCGGTTTTGATGGCGATCTCGTGGGCGCCCACGGCGAGCGCTGAGCCCACGGCGGCCACGGAGACCTCCAGTTCGGCGCGCCTCAGCACGTCGATGATTGTGACCGCCTCGATTTCTTCGAAGCCATCGGCCAAGAGTACTGCAACTTTCCCCATCGTCTTCCTCCCTCACTTCTCTGCAAAGGGGTCCTTCGGCAGCGTCGGCAGCGAAGCACCCGGGCTGCAACGCAGCACCGAGAGCTCCACGGCGAGCCCCCGTGGTCGCCCAATCAGGATGCGCCCAGCCCGTGCGGCGAGGGGCTCGGCGCTGCGAATGCTTGGTTCCGCTTCGAGGCGATCTCGGATCTTGCCCGAAGTAGTCAGGGCCGCCACTTGGGTCTCGTCGGTCACGCTCGCCAGGGACAGCCAAGTCGCGGACCCGGCCTTCGGCGCAGCGCTGTCAACGACCAAGCTTGGGACTCCGGCACCGATGGACTCGTCCTGAACAGCGCTGCGCGAGACGCTGCCCGCGCCGTCGACGCGCGCGAAGTGCACGGCGCGTCCTTCCACTCCAGGGGATGTGGGGTCGTCCCGCCACGCCAGGAGCGCACTGCCATCGGCGTTGCTGGCCAGATCGTAGACCAGCACGTGGGAAGGGCCCGCACTGACGGCGATGGGTGCTCCGGTCAGAGAGCCATTGGCGTCCAGCCGCGCCAGCATCAGCCGCCGCGCGCCGAACGCGATCAATGGATCATCTCCGCTGGTCGGCACGGCCTTTTCCTTCTTCGCGTCCTTCTCGATCGGCGCCCGGCTGAGCCATGAGAGCCAGAAGCCGCCGGGGCGGGAAGCGAGCTGGGGGGCCTCGGCGTCTTCGTCAGGACTGGAAACGCGTCGCGAAGGCGAAATGGCGCCCAGATCTTTGGGAGCGAAACTAGCCAGGGAGATGACACTGCGGTCGTTCTTCTTGTCCAGCTCATCCCAGACCACGACACCGCGCTGCTTGGACAGCTCGACGTCGAAGACCTTCGAAGCGTCGCGCCCCTCGCTGATTTCGCCACCCCAGGTCACTCCCAAGGAGCCACCCAGAGTCAGACTGGCCATACGCAGCACACCACCGCCGGCGTCGCTATCCGGCACCGCCGCGACCAAGTGAGCACCGCGGCTGGCTAGACGCGGTGGCTCTACATCGCCGTGGGTGGCACCGAGTTCGAGCACCCGACCTCCCCGCCCAGTTTGGGGCACCACGGCAATGACCGCCATCGTACCCTCGCCCTTGGCGCGCAACGCACTGACCACGAAGCTGTGTGCGTGGGAAACGGCCTGTCCCATTTCGACCGCGAAGGGCAGGTCCGGGTCGTCGGCGGAGGCGTCGGGCTCCCCGGAACTCTTGGGGCGCCCGACGTCGCCTACGGTGAGCATGGACCCGGGGATCAGTTCCTGACAGCGGGGCGGGGCCTTCTTCGGGGCCTCGGGCTCACGTTTCTTGGCGCTGGGGGCAGCGTCGGGCGAGCGCTTCTTGCAGCCGAAGGACAGCGCTGCGGCGGCCACCACAGTGAGGATTGCACAGCGGAAAGTCCGCATCCGTGGCGGCATATCAGGGCTTTCGTCCGGCAGCCAGCGCCTAGGCTCGGGGTCGAGCCGGGGCGGCTGTTGCATGGCAAATGACAGCGGCGACAACCGAGTATGATGGCCAGGCATGCCTCAGCGGAACCTGACGCGGCCCTACGAACCCAACATCGCGCTCCGCGCGCTGTATCGGCGGGTCTTTGATCGCATTCAGGTCGATGACGCCTGGGTCGAAAACGTCCGAGCGCTCTCCGCTCAAGGCAGCGTCGTCTACGTGCTGCGCAGCCTCAACTTCGTCGACTTCTTTGCGTTGGACCATCTCACCAAGCGCTTCGCACTTCCGGAAGTGCGCTTCGCCAACGATCTTGGACTGTGGGTGCTATCGCCCATGGGAAAGGGGTGGCTCAATGCACTATTCCCACGACGTGATGTCACGCCGGGCGACGAGCTCAAGGATGCGCTGACCCGCGGCGGGTCAGCGGCGCTCTTTCTCAAGCGGCCCCCGGGCGCGTTGGATCTGGCAACGGGCGCGAGCGGCGGACGCGGCATGCGAGAGGGCGATGATCTGCTCAAGACGCTGCTCTCCATGCAGCGTGCGAGTGATCGCCCGATCCTACTCGTGCCGCAGCTGTTCGTGTGGACCAAGGAGCCGGACACCCGAGGCAACCGGCCCCTCGACTTCGTGCTCGGACCTCGGGAGTGGCCCACGCCGCTGCGAACCGTCGGGCAATACTTCTACAACTACAACCACGTCGCCCTGAAAGCGGGTGAAGCGCTCAACTTGGCGGAGTTCTGCAGGGAGAATGCCGAGGTGTCGGCGGACGTGCAGGCGCGGCGCGTCACCTACTCGCTGCTGCGTCGGCTGGAGCGTGTGCGGCGTAGCATCGTGGGCCCCGCCGAAAAGGCTCCGGACCGTGTGCGACTGGAAATCGTGCGCACCCCCAAGCTGCAAAAGACCATCAAAGACCTGGCCGGTGAACGCCCCGTGGACCGCACGGTACTCACCGGCCGCGCTCTTGGAATGCTGCGGGAGCTCCAAGCCACGCCGGACATGGCGACGATCAAGGGCATGGAGGTGATCTTCCATCGGGTCTTTCACCGCATCTATGCGGGGCTCGAATACAACAAGGCTGACATCGAACGCGTGCGCGAAGCAGCCAAAGAGGGCTCGCTGGTGCTACTGCCCAGCCATAAGAGTCATATCGACTATCTGATCCTCAGCTACGTCTTCAACAACGAGAACTTGCAGCTGCCGCTGATCGCGGCCGGGGACAACCTGAACTTCTTTCCCGTGGGTGCGATCTTTCGCCGCGGTGGAGCGTTCTTCATTCGCCGTTCCTTCAAAGGGGACAAGCTGTATGCGGCCATCGTCGACAGCTACATCCGGCGTCTGATCCGTGACGGGTATCCGATCGAGTTGTTTCTGGAAGGCGGCCGCAGCCGCACGGGCAAGCTACTGGCGCCAAAATACGGGCTGCTCACCATGATCGTCGATGCAGCCGTGGCGGTGCCCCAACGCACGACCTACTTCGTGCCCGTCAGCATCGGCTACGAGCGCGTGATCGAGGCCGCCAGCTACCAGCGAGAGCTCACGGGTGGAGAAAAAGAAAAAGAGGACGCCGCCGGGCTGCTGAAGACGCCCGAAGTCCTGCGCCACCGCTATGGCCGTATCAACTTGCAGTTCGGAGAGATCTTGACGTTGCCGCAGATCCGACAAGAGCTCGGGCTCGACGCTGGGGAAAAACTGCGTCCTGCCCGGCGCCGGGCGGTGATCACCCGTCTGGGCAATCGGGTGATGGACGAAATCAACAAGGTGACAGCAATTACTCCTGGCTCCCTGACGGCACTGGCGTTGCTTTCCAGCGAGCGGCGCGGACTGAGCATGGAAGAACTCGTCGCTCGCTGCGGCCAGCTCTTGGGAGTGCTGCAGCGTTTGGGAGCCCGGGTCACACCATCTGCCGCCACGTCTTCGGGCAGCCTGCGCCCGGATGCCATTCGCGAAGCCGTGGAGATGTTTCGGGATGCTGAACTTGTCGAAGTGCACGCGGCACAACTCGCCGAGGGCGAGAAGAAGCGCTCCCGAAGCCGCATACCCGTCGAGCGGGACAGCATCGTCACGCCAGTGGAAAACAAGCGCTTGGTATTGGATGCTTCCAAGAATTCCGTGATCCACTTCTTCGTGGAGCGCGCCCTGGTGGCGACCGCGCTCTCCGTCGATCCTGGGCCACCGGTGGAAGAATCCGTACTGCGGGAGCGTGTGCAACGCCTATCGCGTCTATTCAAGCTGGAGTTTCGCTTTCACGCCGATGCATCCTTCGACGTCATTTTCGACACCACCCTGGGAGCTTTGATGGACGCGGGCGTGCTGCGGCGCAGCGATGACGGGCGTATCGATACGGGCCCGGGCCACGACGGCATCCCCGCCGCCGAATGGCTGGAGCTGTACGCGTCGATCATCGTGAACTTCCTGGAAGGCTATCGGGTCGCGGCGCGCGCTCTCACGCTCCTGCTCAAAGGGCGCCTGTCGCAAAAGGACCTCACGAAGAAGGCACTCAGCATGGGCAACCGAATGTTTTTCGCAGGCGAGCTGTCTCGGCGAGAAGCCGTGTCCCGTCCCATCCTCGAAAACGCGATTCTGTCTTTCTTGGAGCAGGGGTACTTAGCCCGGGAAGATGGCAAGCTGCACCTCGCGGAGTCGTTTCAGAGCCAGGGTGCGGTCCGCGCCATCGAGGGGCGAGTCGCGGGCTACCTGGGAGATCCATCATGAAAGGACTCATTGCGGCGAGCCTGCTGGCGCTGGCGTCGTGTGTTGGCTGCATCGGCACGCCCTCGCCGTTGGCGCCTTCCCTCAGCGGGTCCATCGGTGTACCCCACGCAGGCGTGCTGACCAATGGCGAGGAGCTACCCCGGCGCGGCACGGGGTTTCGGCGCTATCGTCCCCGGAGCCCAAACTACTGGGGCAACCCGCGCCTGATTCGCGCGCTGACCAGCGTGGCCGCACAAGTAGATCGCCAGCGCCCCGGTGGCGCTCCCTTGCTCGTGGGCGACATTTCCGCGCGCTATGGCGGAAAGATCCCCGGCCACCGCTCGCACCGCACGGGTCGCGATGCGGATCTGCTCTTCTACGTGACCACCCCGGAAGGCGCGCCCATTCGCAGTCCAGGCTTCGTGCGCCTGGGAACCGACGGCCTCGGTCGGGTCAAGATCGGAGAGGATGAGCGTTTCATACGCCTCGACGTGGAGCGGACTTGGCTGCTGGTTAAGAACTTGCTGCTGAGTAAACACATCGGAGTGCAGTGGTTGTTCGTCAGCCGCGGAGTCGAAGCCCTTTTGATCGACTACGCCCTCGCGCGGGGGGAAGACCTGGAGCTGGTTTGGCATGCAGAAACCGTGCTGCTGCAGCCCGGCGACAGCTCGCCCCACGACGACCACTTCCATCTGCGTATCGCCTGCCTGCCCGCCGAGATGTTGCAGGGCTGCGAAGGGGGCGGCCCCTACTGGCCGTGGCTGCCGCTGGTGCAGATGCCCTTTTGGCTCAACGCCGCAGAAGTTCGCGAACTCGGCAAGGACGACCCCTTCATCGAGCTCAGCCATGGCCCGAAACCTTCCTAGAACGACTGCCATCGGCGCCGGGCAGCTTCTTTCTGGGGACTGCCTCGAGCGACTTCCGGAACTGGAGCAAGGCGGTTGGCGTTTCGATCTGATCTACGTCGACCCACCCTTCAACGCCGGGGGCAGCCGAGGCGCACGTGAGAAGGTGGGCGCGCGCTCCGAGGGTCGCCTTGCCTATCGGGATGCCTGGGGCGGACTGGATGGTTTCTTGAGCATGCTCTCGCCGCGGCTCGAGGCCATGGCCCGAGTGCTTTCGCCCCAGGGCAGCCTGTGGGTACACCTGGACTACCGCGCCGTGCACGACACAAAAGTGCTGCTGGACCGGGTGTTGGGTCGGCGGGCGTTTCGCGGGGAAATCGTGTGGGTGCCCGGCAATGGCGCGCGCTCTCGCAAAGGACCGAGCGTGACCCACCAGACCATACTGGTCTACGCACCGAAGCGACTGATCTGGAATAGCGAAGACCAGGCGCTGCGCGAACCCTACGCGGACACCAGTCTGAGCATGCACTTCACCCAAGTTGATGACGACGGGCGACGCTACCGCGAGCGAACCATCGGAAAGAAGACGTATCGCTACTATGCGGACGTGGGACGACGCATTGGGAGCGTATGGAGCGACTGCCCTGGGATGCGCGCCAACACGCCCTTGAATCCAGAAACCACGGGCTACCCGACCCAAAAACCCGAGCGCCTGCTCGAGCGCATCATCCGAGCGAGTACCATGCCCGAGAGCGAGGTGCTCGATCCGATGTGCGGTTCCGGAACGACTCTGGTTGCTGCACAGAACCTGGGCCGTGTCTGGACCGGCATCGACCAGAGCCCCACGGCGCAGAAGATCGCCGCAAAACGGCTACAGCGTCAGGTACGAAAAAGCCAGGGCCCCAAAGCAAAACCGGCTTCGAGGCCCTGATTGTTCCTGCGCCGAGCCTGCTTTACAGAAGCCCAGGGTTCCAACGAGCGCAGTATTGAATGCCCTGCAGGTCTCGCAATCCGCCACTGAACAACAGGGCTTGACGCAGGTGCCGAGACGCCAAAAGAGTGCGCTCTTGTCGGGCTCGGGGTGGGCTAGCGGGCTCGAGGCTCGCTTTTTCGACGGCTGCGGAGTTCCTTCACGACTCGGAACGTCAGCCCGGTTCCGCGTGTCGCCGCGTACAGCCCACCCCGGGAAGCCGAGCGGCACCAGTTGCCGTCGGTGACCCAAGACCCACTGCGCACCATGCGCCACCCCGACTCACCGCGATCCACGTCAGCCCCGGGTTCGGGTTGCTCGTCCAACTCCGCGCAGGTCCTCTCCCCGTACAGATCTCCGACCCACTCGCGCATTCCCCCCGCCATGTCCCGCACACCATAGGGCGAGCAGTCCACGGGAAAGGTGCCCACCGGCTCGGGCTGCTGGGGGAAGGAGCGGGATTGTCGCATCAGGCAGAAGGTTGGATCGAAATGATCCCCCCAGGGGTAGGCGCGGCCGTCGACGCCGCGGGCGGCCTTTTCCCACTCCACCTCGCTAGGCAGGCGAATCGTGTCTCCGGTCTTTTGGGAGAGCCAACGACAGTAGGCGCGCGCGTCGAACCAATCCACGAGGCATACGGGGACCTGCCACAAGTGCCCTTCGTCGGGCGGGAAGAGCGTTCGCGCTTCGCCTTCGATAATGTGATCGAGGGGCTGCCATTTTCCTTCCCGGCGCTCGACCCAATAACCTTCGGACCCCTTGAAGTCGTGAGGAGCCCGGCGCTGGGCGGCAGCGGCATCGTGCTGACTCAGCTCATCCAAAAACTCGCAATACTCCGCCATGGTCACGGGTAGCCTGGCGATGGCGAAATCCGGCACGTGCACAACTTCCCGCGGAATCGCGCCGTAGGCTAGATCATCTCCGCCCAGTATGAACTGTCCACCGGGTACGTAGATGAAGTCGTCTCCGATCTCTTCATCCTGGTACAGGCGCACGCTACCTTCATGCCGATCTTTGCGCCCGAGAAGAACCGGGTAGTGCGCCAAGCGGAAGCCGGGCGCTTTAACCGACACGAGATAGCGCCCGGGCTCCAGGCCTAGTTCGGAGAACGGCGTTCGCCCCAGGTTGCGCTCCGCACCAGGCACCAGGGCGCGATCCGTCTCTTCGCAGCGCTGCACGAAGACTCGCGCACCCGGTGGATCCGACTCCATGCTCAGGCTGCCCTCGGCGCGCAGCAACGCGGCGTAGGTGCCGTTGTCGTGCTCCAGCACCCGGGCCTCGTAGTAGATCCGAGTGGCATCACGACCCTGAGCGTCCGCTTCCCGGGCGCGGGACCAGTACAGGCTGGCCAAGCCGTTGTGGGCCTCCGGGAAATCCGCATCGTAGCCCAAGGCCTTCGTGTACAGCTCGATGGCCTCGGCCAAGGCCAGCGCACTATCCCGCTCCGCAGCGGCATGCTCGTCCTCGAGCTGCCAAACGATGCGCTTCTGCTCCACGGAAGCCCAAGCTGGCACCTCTTCCGCGGCCCCGCGGGATCGGCGAGCCAGCGCTTCCTGCTCCTCCAACAACTGCCCGTAGCGAGCCACCGGAGCTTCCGCCTCACGGCACATGCGCGCGGCCTCTTCCCGGCGCCGCTCGCGCTCTTTGGCGCCCTCCAGGAATTCTTCCACGCGCGTGGCGACTTCGTCCGCTGACTGAATGCGCTCTTCTGGCTCTTTGGTCAGCAATTGCAGGCACAAGTCTTCTAACAACAGGGGCGTAGACGCTACCAACTGTCGCGGTGGCGTCGGCTCGCGCTCATAGGACGCGATCAGCGCCCGGTAGTCTTCTGGAAAGCCAAAGGGGTGCCTGCCGGTCAAAATCTCGTACAGGATCACACCCAGGGCAAACAGATCGCTGCGCTGATCGACATCCTCCCAACGTCCTAGCGCGACTTCCGGCGCCAGGTACCCTGGGGTTCCACCCGAAGGCGACGTATAGCCCGGCGGCGGAGAGCTATCGGATAGATCCGAACGCACCTCGCTATCCAAAGCCACCTTCGCCAGGCCCCAGTCCGCCAGATAGACCTCACCGAAGTCTCCCAACAGGATGTTGTCGGGCTTGATGTCTCCGTGCAGCACCCCGCGTGAGTGGGCATAGGACAGGGCGCGGCATAGTTGAACAAACGCACCAAGCAACCGCACTAGGGGCCATTGCTTGCGAAGCTCTTGCTTGTCGATCACGTCGCCGAGGGACTGGCGTTTGACGACTCGCATCGTGTAGTACGGTTGCCCATCCGGCAGCGCACCTAGGTCGTAGACGGGCACGATGTTCGGGTGTTCCAACTGAGCCGTGATCCGCGCTTCCTGCAAAAAGCTCAGCACCACACCGTCCTGGGCAAGGCTCTGCTCCTGCAATGTCTTGAGCGCGACGGTGCGGCCGATTTCACGATCCCGACAGGCCACGACCTTGCCCATGCCTCCTCGACCCAAGGCCTCCACCAATGAGTAGCGAGGCCCCTCGAGCCGACCCGGCACCTTGGCCAAATTTCGGCTTTCCGGCGAGGCTTCATCCACGAATACCGACACCGCACGGCCCGGCATGGTCAGCGGCGCGCTGAGAGGACGCGGCGTCGGCGAACTCGGCGCATGGCGGATGTCTGCCTGCGGCGGTTCGATCAAGTCGACCCCAACTTGTTTCAGAGACTTCGCTCGCCGAGTCGACCGCTCCGAAGCGGGCAGCTCTTCGGCGACGCGATGGCGCTGTGGTACCGGAGTGGCGGTATCCGGGGCCGGCGTCCCGGCTTCCGCGACGGGTGTTGCGGACTGTATGGCGGGAGTGGCGGGCTTCGCCGTCGGAAACGCCGGCAGCGTGACGCCAGCTCGCGCTTCGTCGCTGGCGGTGATCCGCACGACGCGCTCCTCTGGCAACACCTCGCGCAGCACATCTTCCACCGAGCGTCCCCGAGACTTGTTCGCGATCTCCCACATCTCCTCAGCGGAGAGCAGCCCGCGCCGGAACGCCTCGACGGCAATCTCTCGGGTTTTGGGTCGGGACATGTGCGCCTTGGGGCATCGAGGCTAGCATTGGGCCGGGGGGCACAAAAGACGAAATGGACAGGCACCTGAGTGCCTGTCCATTTCCACCTTGCCACACGCTAGGTCAGGGCATTTCCACGGGCTCGAAGCTCTCCATATTGATCGGGAAGGTCTGGTCTTCACCGACGATAATGGCTTCGCAGTTGTGTCGAGCGAACTTCGTCAGGAACCGCGCTGTCACACTCTCGAGCTTGTCCGGCTTGGTCTTGATGATCCGCTTGTTCCACTGGCGGATGAAGTTGTTGCAGGGGTTAGGTGGCGCCGTCGGTCGCAGCTGGCCCGGAATGTAGCGCGTCGCCGGATTACGCTGGAAGTAGCCGATGCCGTTTCCATTGACACCCGTTACGATGTTGGAAGGTTCATCAAATCCAACGAGCATCACATGAGTGGAGTGGGAACTGCTTTGCGCCAAACCCGCGAAAGCCACTACTGCCAACGCCCCCAGAACACCTTTAAGCCGTATACGTCGCATCCCTACCTCCACATCCATGTGACCGCGCGCAAAAAAGACGGCACGCTAATTTAAGATACTAAGGGGTACGCCACCCCACAGTCAAATGATCCCTAATGATTTCAAGTAGGTAGGAGAGTCTCCTACTGTGACGTCGAGCTAGGGAAATGTGCGTGACGCAGTGTGGCGGAGCGCCCGGAAGCTCGGGGAATTTGGGGCGTTGGTTTGTGTAGCCGTCTCGCACTGCTCCAAATGCAGCAAAGGCGGGACCGACAAAAGAAGTCCCGCCTTCGCGTCTCGATTGCTCTTCGCTCGGGCTAGGGTCTTTGCTCGGGCTGGTAGCTCTCCATGTCGATGGGGAAGGTTTGCTCCTCGCCGATGATGATGGCTTGGCAGTTGTGCTTGGCAAAGAAGCGCAAAAACCTCGCGGTCACCCGCTCCACTCGATGAGGCGGCACCTTGGGCAGAACCTTGTTCCAGACCCGCGTGACGATGTTGCAGGGATTGGGCGGCGCCGTGGGCTTGAGCTTGGCGAGTCGGTAGGCGGTTAGGTTGCTCCGCTTGAAATAGCCCATTCCGTGGTGATTCACCCCGGAAACGATGTTGGTTGGCTGGTCGAAGCCGACAACGACGACCTGGGTCGTGTGAGAGCTGCTCTGCGCAAGCCCGGCAATTGCCACGATGGCAACCGCACCCAAGAAACCCCTCAGTCGCACCCGTTTCATCCCGACCTCCACGTCCCTGTGAAATCGCGCAGCCTGCGCAACGTTCTTTTTTGAGGGAGCCGGGCTGCCGGTCAAACGAGCGGGAGGCGCGCTGACGGCCGATTTAGGTATATCAATAAGTGGGCACTCACGGACTAGACGCTATGAATCCGGATCGCGTCTCGCCGCCACTTGTATAACCACCTGGAAAACCAGGCGAGAGCATCACGTGCGCGTCGCTGCGATGGGTCGCACGTAGGCGTCCGCAATCGCACATGTGCGCACAAACACGTATCACCCTCAGGGGTGGCACTAAATCTTCATGTTGGCGACTGAATCGCTCACGCGAAGGCTTGCTGCCGTCTTGTTCTTCACTTCGTCTGCGCTGATGCCGGGCGCAAGCTCCGTCAAGACCAACTCGTCGCCTTCGACATCCAGCACGGCCAGATCGGTGATGATGCGATGCACGACGTTCTTGCCCGTCAGGGGCAACGTGCACTCCTCCAAGATCTTCGGCTTACCCCTCTTGTTGGTGTGCTCCATGATCACGACGACACGCTTGGCGCCATGCACCAGGTCCATCGCACCACCCATGCCCTTGACCATCTTGCCAGGGATCATCCAGTTGGCGAGATCCCCGTTCTGAGCGACTTCCATGGCGCCCAGAATCGCCAAGTCGATGTGCCCGCCGCGGATCATCGCGAAGCTGGTGGCACTGTCGAAGATCGACGAACCTTCGACCATGGTCACGGTTTCTTTCCCAGCATTGATCAGATCGGCGTCCTCGGCGCCCTCGACCGGGAACGGCCCAATACCGAGAAGACCGTTCTCGCTCTGCAGCATGACTTCGACGCCATCGGGGATGTAGTTGGCAACCAAGGTGGGCATGCCGATACCCAGGTTCACGTAGAAGCCGTCCCTCAGCTCTTGGGCGGCGCGCTGTGCAATCTGCTCTCGAGTCAACATTGCTCTCTCCTCAGCGATTCGGTTGCACGGTGCGGCGTTCGATACGCTTTTCGTGCTTGCCCACAACGACGCGCTGCACGAACACGCCAGGGGTGTGGATCTGGTTGGGCTCCAGCTCACCGACATCCACGATCTCTTCCACTTCGGCGATGGTTGTTTTGCCAGCCATGGCGCAAAGCGGGTTGAAGTTCCGAGCCGTGAGTCGATACGTTAGATTACCATAGCGGTCGGCTTTCCACGCTTTGACGATGGCGTAGTCACCGACAATGCCCCGCTCCATGACGTAGGGTCGACCGTTGAACTCCCGAGCCTCTTTGCCCTCTGCCATCTGGGTACCAAAGCCCGCGGGTGTGTAAAACGCCGGGATCCCTGCGCCTCCAGCGCGCAAACGCTCAGCCAAGGTGCCCTGGGGCACCAGTTCGACCTCCCAGCTCTCCGGAAAGGAACTGGCGCTCGAACTCTTTGTTTTCGCCGACGTAGCTCGACACCATCTTCTTGATCTGCTTCGTGTCGAGGAGCAGACCCAGGCCGAATTCGTCAACGCCGCAGTTGTTGCTCACGAAGGTCAGCTGCTTTGCGCCCTTGTCTCGCAGCGCGCGGATGCAAAGCTCTGGGATCCCACACAGCCCAAAGCCACCAGCGAGAACCGTGGCGCCATCGGGAATGTCCTGCACGGGCCTCGGCCGCTGTCTTGACCACCTTGTCCATAGGGCTGAGCTACCACCTACGCCGGCACGACGAAAGCACCGAGCGACCTAGGCACGGGACAGCTTTGCTCCCGCCGGCCCAGGGCCGCCAGGAGCTCAGGGCATGCCAAGAGCCGCCCGCTGGGCCGGACGTTTCCGCGAGTCTCCGCGGCGCCACAGGATGCCATCAAGCGCGTAGTGGGTAGCCTGCGGCAGCGCCAACAGCGGCACGACCCAAGCCAGAACCACCTGGGATAGAGCTGCGCCGCTGTCACCAAAGAGCCAATCTCGCTGTCGCCACACAAGCCGGTCCCAAACGAACTCCTCGGCGAAGGCGATCAGCAAAAGCAGGAGCACGAAGGCACCAATCCCCCCGGCCGCCACTTGTGAACCCAGGCGCTCCGGCGCCTGCTTTCGCCTTTCCCGCGCGTAGGCCCAGAGCAGCCCAACGTAGGGCACGCCATGCACGATCACATTGGTGACGGTGAAGTCGAAGTCGTTGTTCGTCGCGATGATGCCGACGTACCAAATGGCGGCGGTCGTCGCGACCACGATCATCTTGCCGGCCGCCAAGACTCGGGTGGTCACGGCCTTGTGCACTTGCCGGATGAAGAACGCACCCAGCAACACGGCCCAGGCGACCCCCGCAGGCATGACCCATGGATGCAGCGCCGCAGAAACATCCACGAAGTCTCCAGGCATGAACCAGGCAATACGGGAGTGATCGAGATTGGCGTGCCAATACAGCACCGGATACAGCGTCGCCGCGTACACGGCTGCATCGTCCAACCAGCGATCCAGGGGATTGAAGGTACCCGCGCGAGCGCGGTAGACCGCGACCCAGCCGACTTGCTGGCGCACGAAGTGAAACACCGCCACGTAGGCCAAGATCCGCCAGAAGGTCATGGGACTGTGTAGGTAGGCAGCGACACCGGCGGCATACACGCCCAGAGGGATCAGCGTGTAGCGGTACGGGTGCTGTCGCAGCTCCTCCCCATCGAGATAGGTTCGAAACAAGGTGGACCACACGTGCGCGACGTCGACGCCGAGTACGCAAAGCAGCCAAGCCCATTCGGGTAGCCCGCCCGGGGATATTCCTAGTAGGCGGCCGACGAGGACCAGCCCGAAAGCGAACGCTGCGCTGCCGGCGAATAGGGCCAGGTCCATTCGCGCACCGAATAGCCACGGCCCAAAGCTGAGCCGCTGCATTGCCGGGGCAGCACTCGCCATGGGTCGAGGCTATGGCACGACTTGGCGGCGCGGGAAAGTGCGCGCTCAGCCAACCTGAGACCCGAGCGCCGTCGCGACTTCTTCGGCGGCGCGCAAGCCCTGGTCCTGCGCTTCTTCGAACAGCGCAACCCCGGATAGGTCCGAGTGGGCGAAGTGCACGCGACCGAGGGGCGCTGCCGCGCGCTGACGGGCGCCACTCCAAATGAAGCCCGGAGTGGGGCGAATCATCGCGTGGCCCCAACGCCAGATGTCGATTCGCTCCACGTACTTGCGCAAGTCTGGATGGGCCGGCTTCAGATCGTCGAGGATCGTGCGACAGAATTCGGCGTGGCTGGTTTCCGCGATGCGGCGCCGGGCCACCTTGGGGTCCGCATCCACCAAGGGAAGATAGTAGGTCCACACGGTGCGTCCCAGGTCCTTGAGCCGCTGATGAGTCGCCACCACGTAACCAAGCGAGGCGCTGTCGAAGAGCACGTTGTCCCAGGCTGGCTCGAAACCCTTGGACGGCGGCCGGCCAGAGAGGTGCAGATTCGCGACTAGCCACACGCCATAGCTGAACTCTTTTAGAAAGGCGGGAGGGCTGTCTCGATAGGGACGCAGGATCCGGGCGGCCACGAACTTGGGCACCGCCAAGATCACGCGCTCGGCGACTACGCGCTGCATGACGCCGCGCGCTACATCGAAAACGCTCAGCTCGACGCCACTCCGGACCGGTGCAACATCGGTCACGAGCTGACCGGTACGCAAGCGCTTGCCGACGACGTTGGACAGGTGGCGCACGATGCGACCGTTGCCCTCGGGCCAGGTAATGAACGGCGCGCTGTCCTGCCCGGGCTTGTCCAACCTGGAGGCGAAGTAGAACATCAGCGCCCAGGCGCTGGTACTGTCCAGAGATAGGCCATAGTCGTCCCGACACGCGTATTCGACGTACCAGCGCACAACCTTGGATCGGATATTCAACTGCTGCAGCAGGTCACCGGCGCTGATGCGATCGAGCGCCTTTAGCTCCTCGGCGTCGGAGCAACGCCGAGCAGGCAATGCGAAAGCACGCTGGCCCTTTTTGTCCCGGAAGCGAACCCACTTGTCGACCTCGCGTTGGAAGCGCTCGAGCTCCGCCTGCTCCGTTGCACCCACCTGGGATTTGGGCAGCAGCCCGTCTTGCCACACGCCGTCGGCGAATACGCGCTCTTCTGGGGCGCGAACTCGCAGCGCCTCCTTCGCGACGGCTTTCGGCTCGGACTGCACCAGCGCGCCCATTTCCTGCAACAGGTTCACGAGCCCGCGGTTTTCAGAGCTGGGCAGTGGCACGTAGTGTGCGCCCCAAGGGTACGGAACGATGCCGTCGGTTCCGAACGCGCTGGTGCCCCCGGGCTGCGCTTCCAGATCGAAGACCTCGAAGTTCGAGTAGCCGAGGCGTTCCAAGCGCCAGGCGGCAGACAGCCCGCTCGGGCCGGCGCCGACGATCGCGACCTGCACCTTTCGAGGTCTACCGGTCGCCGGAGCCCGAATCGCCTCTCGCAAGCGGTGCCCCACGGGCATGGCACCGCCACGGATCTTCCCAGCCACAGGCGTGTCGCGGCAGCCACTGGCTGCCAGCGGCGCGCCAGCTAGCCAAGCCAGTATTGCGCGACGCGATAGCGGCATGTCGTGTCAGCTAGTCGAGCCGAGGCAGGCGCTACAGGCAGCAGAAGGTCACGGGCCCCGTGGGCGTCGCCGCCCCAGTCACTTGACCGCCCTTCGGCGGGCAGGTGCCCGTGGCGACGAGCCGACCCGACCGGGTATCCGCCGGGGGCATACCGCCGGTGCCTGGCGGGAAGACCAGGAGCGGATCCGGGTCCACCGGAATCGAGTTGCAAGTGTCCGGCGTAACAATAGTGGTCTGGTTTGCCGAGCACACGTCGTCCGTATACAGCGTCAAGGTCCCGGTACAGTTCGGGTTGGGTGGATCGCAGGCACATGCGCTGCAATCCCGTCCATCTGAGTAGTTCTGATGCGCCAGCGTTTTCTTGCCGAACGGGGCCGGGCACGCCTGGTCACCTGCGCGGTGAATGCAAACGCTGTTGCCGAAGCCGCCGGCTGGCCGCGGCATACACTTACCGGTGCCACAGCCCTTGCCGGTAGTGGGGCCGTCGCCGCAGGCGCGTACGTTCTGATTCCAGGTGGGTGTCGGGATTGTCTTCGACCCCGTCGACTTGGGAGCGCACACACCACCGGTGGACGTCAGCGGCCCCATCCAGGCGCCCTTGGCGCCTGCACCGGTCGTAGAGATCAACGTTGGCAACAAGCTGCACGCCGGGCCATTGGGAACGGTGATGTTGTTGAAGGGCGCACTGCCGCACTGCAACAAGCCCGCCTCGCCGCCCCAGCAAGGACCGCCGGAGCAAGTTCCGTCGGTCAGCAGGACGATACTGGCCTCACAGCCCACGCCCGTCGTGCCATCGCAAGTACATGCTGGGCAGCTCGCGCTGCCAGGGTTGAGGCCGCTATTGGCGTTCTGCTTCACGGTCGGGTAGCCACCGGAGGTGAGACAATCCGGTGCCGCGCCCGCTCCAGAGTAGAGCGCCACGGGCCCGCTCCACCCCGCGGGCAATACCGGCACGCAAGTGAAGCCGCTCTGACATTTCGGATCTTGGCAGTCGACCAAGGTGTCGTTATTGTCGTCAACGCCATTGGTGCAGTTCTCGTTGCCGGCCGCGCCTCCGCTGCCACCGGCGACGCCACCAGTTCCGCCGGTCGCCCCGCCCGTGCCGCCGGTCGCGCCTCCGCTGCCGCCGGCGGCGCCGCCAGCTCCGCCCGTCGCCCCGCCCGTGCCGCCGGTCGCGCCTCCGCTGCCGCCAGTCGTCCCGCCGGATGCGCCGCCGGTTCCGCTGGTGCCACCGGCCCCGCCGCTGGCTCCTCCGGTCGCACCCGTAGCTCCCGTGCCGCCAGTACCCATTCCGCTGACGCCACCGCTAGCTCCTCCGAAACCACCGCTGGTTCCGGAATCCGTACCGTAGAACTGGTCGTCGTCGATGAAGCTGTGGTCTGGAAACGCGCAGGCGGCGAACCCGAACAGGGTCACGCCACAGCTGACAGCGGCGAGGCTGCGGGTTCGATCAGAAACGGCCACCGAGAGTTACTCCCGAAAATGCGCGACTTGCGCCAACGTTTACCTTCAACTTGCGAGCAGACTCGGCAGACGAGTCCTTCTTCGCCCCACCCTGGCTGACCAACATCACGGTCGCAACGCCAATACCGACTACCCCGATGCCAAGGGTGACGTTCGTAAGCAGCGCCGCCCGCTCGCCGTCGTCTTGAAGACTCTGCTTCGACCTGGGACAAACGTCGTTGCGGCAGACATCGTTCAAGTCCGATTCCGCTGAGTTCTTCTGCAGGAAGAAGAAACCCGAAGCGGCCAGGCTCGCCACTCCCACGCCGCCAATAATCCAGGGCAAGGCCGACCGCGTTGGCTTGACCTCGATCGGCTCTGGCGTTTCTTCGACAGGGCCCGTGGGCTCGGATGTGTCGACCGGCGACAGGCTCTCGGGCCGCACGAGAGTGATTTCTTTCACCTCCCCCTCGGCGACTGTGACGTTTTCTTCGAACTGTCCTTTGGGAAGTCGCGCAACAATCCGATGGTTGCCGGGGTCAACACTAACTTCACGGCCAACCTTGGACTCGCCCAGTTCGACTCCGTCCAACTCGATGCGCGCCGACTCGGTTCCCTCGCCGCGAACGATCACGAGCTTCGGAATGCGCGCCTCTAACGCTTGGCGTGCTTCAGCGATGGCGGCCAACTCCTTGGCTTCCGCTTTCTCAGCTTCGTACTCGGCGACGCGGTAGTCACCGAGCGCTTCGTTCAAGCGGCCGAGGTTCTCTTTGCAGCGCGCGATGTGAAACCGCACCTGCGCCGTCATCTTGACCTTGGAGACTTGCTGGAATTTGGCAAGCGCACCCGCCCAGTCCCCAGCAGCCTCGAGACTGAGTCCCTGCTTGTAGATGGCGCGGGCCTCGGCGAGTTCTTTCTTGCTCTGCGCAACAGCAGGACGCGGGGACAGAAGTGGCGTCGCGCCAAGCGCGGCCAACAAACCCAGCACGACCAAACGGGATAGCTTCACGGCGACCCGGGGAGTCTACCCCATCCGCGCCTCAATGCTCGAATCCCAGCTTTTCTGGGGGCCGGGCGGCGCGCTCAGGGCGGCCCGAATCCTCGGGTGGCGCGCTCGGCCTCGGCCACGAGGCGAGAATAACCGTCAAATCGCTCGTCCGTGGACCCCGGAGGCGGGCGGGAGACGGCTGGTTGGCCCGGCGCGGGCGTGGCGCTGCGCGTAGCGCTCTTGGTGTAGCTCAACACGCTGGATGCGCGACCGCCCCGGTCCACACGGGCGCCGGTGCGCTCGGCCAGGTACTCCACCAGCAAGTCCAGGTCCTGGGCCACGATGCCGGTCGCGCCAGGCAAGAACGAGAAATCGAAGGAGCGCGCATCCACGCGTGCCACCCAGGAGACGGTAGCGAAGTGCAAGTCTGCGGCCACGAAGGCATCGAATTCTCGGCTTTCGCTCACGGTACGCAAGTCTACGCTGCTGGGCGAAACAGCGCGGAACGTGCTCGAGGAAGTGCGAACGGGCGCGGCATTCCGCTGCCCCAACTGCACCTCGCCGCGGACGATGAGCAGCAGCGCCTTGGCCGGTACGCTCATGCTGCGCTCAGTCAGGTGCAGCGTCAGTTTGTCCGGCCCGAGCTCCACTCCGGTCAGGGGCACGATCGGCCTCAGCGGATCCGAGGCGATGGCGGGGTCGACCGCGCAGGCCCGGAAGCCCAGCGCAGTGAGCTTCGCCGCCATCGCTTCGGCTTGCGCCTGATCGGCCAGAGGTTTCACCACGCCCCAGAAATCGGGCTTGAGCCTCGTGCGCAGCTCGTAGGCCAGCAAACCCGTCGCCCCCGCGAGCTTTGCGTAGTCTTCGTCGCTGCCCGCCCAAGGCGGCCCGACCATCACAATCATGCTGCGTCGGGCAGCGTAGGCCGGAGTGGCGCAATTGGCCGAAAAAACGGCGGTACGCCCCCAACGCCCCTCCCCAACCCCGCGAGCGGTCGCACTTCTGGGCGGTTTCGTGTAAAAACGCGGCTGGGTGGTGCTGTAGATGTGCCCACCGCTGTCTGGAAAGAGGCGCAATGGATATCAATTGGGCACCGTTCGCAAAGGCTCTCGTCGCGTCGATCGTCTATTCGCTGATCGGCATCGTGATGTTTGCGTTGAGCTTCTTGGTGATCAAAATGATCACACCGTTCTCCCTGAGGAAAGAGATTGAGGAGGACCAGAACACCGCCCTCGCGATCATGATTGGTTCCGTGATCCTTGGCCTCAGCATCATCATCGCCGCCGCCATCGGCGGCTGATGGGCAAACACCAGCGTCTTCGCAGGCATTGCCTCCTGCGTGGCGTCCACGACAAAAGGGCGCTCGGCCGGGCGTCCTGTTGGCGATGGTGCTCATCATCGCGACCGCAGGCCTCGTCTACGAGCTGTGCATGGCCGCCGTCGCGAGCTATCTGCTCGGCGACTCGGTTCGACAGTTCTCGCTGATCATCGGGGTGTACCTGTCGGCCTTGGGGCTGGGCGCCTACCTATCGAGCTTCATCGATCGGCACCTCGAGTTACGCTTTGTCGACGTAGAGCTCGCCACGGCGCTGGTCGGAGGGCTTTCGGCGCCGCTGCTCTACGTCGCCCACGGCTTCACTGCGTCCTTCAATCTCGTCCTCTACGGCACGGTGCTGTTGGTGGGGGTTCTGGTTGGCCTCGAGCTTCCCCTGCTGATGCGGATTCTCCGGGACAAGCTGGAGTTCAAGCAGCTCGTGGCCCGGGCACTGACCTTCGACTACGCCGGGGCCTTGCTCGGCTCCGTCGGGTTTTCTCTCGTGCTGTTGCCACAGCTCGGGTTGACCCGCGCGTCTTTGATCTGCGGGCTGATCAACGGCCTGGTGGGCCTAGCGTCCACTTGGGTATTGGCTCCCCAAGCAGGCGGACGTGTCATGGTCGGAGCTCGGGTGAGAGCCATCGTGGTCTGCACCCTGCTCGGCCTCGCCTTCCTGCAGTCCAATCGCTTTGTCGAGCTCACGGAAGCAGAGCTGTACGCGGGCAAAGTCGTCCGCGCGGAGCAGTCCCGCTATCAGCGCATTGTCGTGACCGAGCGGGGCGAGAACTTCCAACTCTACCTCAATGGCAACCTTCAGTTTTCGTCAGACGACGAGCACCGCTACCACGAAGCGCTGGTCCACCCTGCTATGCAGAGCGCCGAAAGGCGTGGACGAGTCCTGGTGGGCGGCGGCGGCGACGGGCTCGCCGTGCGAGAGGTCCTGAAGTGGCCGGGGGTCGAGCATGTGCGGGTCGTCGATCTCGACCCCGCGATGACCCGGCTGGGCAAAGAGAGTCACCGTCTGAGCCGCGCGAACCGCGGCGCTCTCGCTGATCCACGCGTGCAGATCGACAACAGCGATGCCTTTATCCGCTTCGGCGCGCTGAAGCAACACTACGACGTCATCATCTTGGACTTTCCCGATCCGAGTAACTACTCCCTAGGCAAGCTGTACAGCGTAGAGATGTACAGGAAGACGAAGCGGCTTCTTTCGCCTGGGGGCGCGCTGGTGGTGCAGTCCACGTCTCCCTTCTTCGCTCGCAAGTCGTTCTGGTGCATCGCTGCGACCCTGAGTCGAGCAGGGCTCAGCACTGCGCCCTACCATGCCTTCGTGCCATCCTTTGGAGACTGGGGGTTCGTGCTCGCCAAGCACTCCAGCTTCGAACCACCGAAGAGCGGACCGAAACTCAGCTTGCGCTTCCTAAACGACGAGGCCATGCGGGCCCTGTTCGCCTTCCCGCCTGACATGGAAGCGGTCAGCGTGCGTCACAACCGCTTGGAAACCCAAGCTTTGGTTTCCTACTACCTGGACGAATGGGAGCGCTGGAATTGATCAGAAGCCCGGATCCGTAACTGGCGGCGGCACGAAGTCCGTGCCGGGCTTGGGCGTGGGTTTTGGCTTCGGCTTGGTCTCTGGCGGCTTCTTGGGATCGGAGGTCTTGGGATTTGGCTTTGCGCTCGGCTTGGCTTTGCCCGTCGGCTTTGCGGCGGGCTTGGACTTGACGCTGGGCTTGGCTTTGCTGGCCGGCCGGCTCGCGGTGGGCTTGGCTTTCTCGACCGCCAGATCCGCCAGATCCACGGTCTCTTGCCCGGGCCCTTCTTCGGTTGGCGCAGTCGTCGCCTCGGCCGGGGGCTCTTCCGTGGTCGCTTCCGCCGGAGGCAACTCCGGTGCGGACTCCGGGGCCGTCGCAGCCGCGCTGTCGGCCAGCAGGGATCGAGTGAAGAACAGTGCGCCACCGACCAGCCCTGCGAACACCATCAGGCCGGCGACGATCCAAATCACGCCACTGCTCTTCTTCTGCAGAGGCGGGGCAGACGGCGTTTGGGTTCCGAAGGGCGTTTCCGGAGAACTCAGCGGCGCGCCGGTGATGTCAGAGAGGCTGGGTTGTGAGAGGCGGTCCGGCCCACTGAGGGGCGTATGCGTCGGTGCCGACGCCATGAAGGGCGAGCTCGGCATCGGCGCCACCGTGGTGCCCAGTTCTCCGCCCATGGCAGGCTGGGAATCTTTCGCGCGGGCACGCTCGTCCGCTTGGCGAATCGCCTCCTTCAGGGCGGCGCGGCGTTCTTCTCCACGGGTGCCAAGCAGTGACGAAGCAAATTTGCCAACATCCTCCGCACGCACCCGTCCGACGCTCGGCGGGAATACGCGATCTAGAGCGCCCTCGAGTTCCCCAGCAGTTTGGTAGCGCTCATCCGGGTCGCGCTCGAGCGCCCGCATGACCACGGCTTCCAGTGGCTTGGGGTAGTCTTTGTCGTAAGCCCGCGGCGGAATGATCGGACGATCCGAGACGATGTTCTGAAGCGTGATGACGTCGGTTTCACCTCGAAACGGGTGCTTGCCAGTGGTCAACTGGTACAAGATGATGCCCAAGGCGAAAATGTCGCTGCGCCGATCGATGTCCCGGCCCAGGGCCTGCTCGGGCGACATATACGGCGGCTTGCCCTTGATCTGACCGGCGTTGGTGTTCTCAGCGGTGCGCCCCGAGGCTTTGGCCACGCCGAAATCCACGATCTTGACTACGCCATCGTAGGTAATGAGCAGGTTCTGCGGCGATACGTCGCGATGCACCAGGCCGACGGCTTCGCCGGAGTCGTCCTTCAATTCGTGCGCCGCATGGAGCCCAGCCGCTGCTTCGGAAACGATCTTCACCGCCACGGGCCGAGGAATGCCCTCCGCCTTGGCCGCGACGCGCCGAAGGGAGCTCAGTGGTTCGCCGTCCACCCACTCCATGACCAGGTAGAGCAGGTCGTCTTGCTCACCCAGGTCGAGGATCTCGACGACATTTGGATGACGAATGCGCGCGCACAGTTGCGCTTCGTCCAGGAACATCTGTTCAAAGTGCGGATCGTCGCTGATGGTGGGCAGCATCGTCTTGACGGCCACCGTTTTGGAGAAGCCTCTAGACCCCTTCAAACGTGCAGCCCACACGGCCGCCATGCCCCCCTGTGCGATGGGCACGAGGAACTCGTAGCGCCCTACCGTCTGGCCGGGCTGGATCTCCCCGAGCGTTCTCATCGATCCTTTTACGGTGGCGGAGCGTGACAGAGCCCGGCTCCGCGTTCAAGCGGTTCTCCTTTATCCCACAATGTAGGTGAACAGGAGCATAGCACGAGGACGCCAGAGGTGCCTCACACCACCCGTACGCACCCGCCGCGACGAGGATCCCCTCCCCCTTCCAATTGCCCATCTCTCACCAGAGCCACATGCACCCCCCCGAAGTACATGTTGCGAGCGTCGAAGGCGACGGGATCCTTGGGGAATGCGCCGATCAGCGCGGCCTCGGCGGCCTCGCTCATGCCCACTCGCTCGTAAGCGACACGCGCGCCACCGTCCGCATGCCGATCGATGTGGATGCGCGGCGCCTCCACGGCCACTTGGGGCTGCAGGCCGTGGCCGAGGAGCAGGTGGATCACCTGCAAGATGGCATTGCGAAGCCGGTTCGAGCCACCGCTACCCATTGCGACGCACTGCCCGGCACGCCGAATCACGGTCGGTGCCATCATCGTGGACAGGCTGCTGCCCGGTGGGTCGTGGTGGAAGCCGCGGGGATGGATGTCCTCTTCGCCCAACAGGTTGTTCACGATGATGCCCGTGTCCGACAGCACGTAGCCGCAGCCTTCACCGTTCGTGAGCGTCAGCGCCACCGCTAGCCCGTCCCGGTCGATCACACTCAACTGTGTCGTCGAGCCCAGCGGATTGTCGGGCACGAGGTCAGTCGCGGCGAGGTTGCGAAGGGCAGCGACGTTTTCATCGGACAGTAGCGCACGCACGAACTCGGGCTCCCGAATGCGCAAGTCGAAGTCAATGCTGCGCTGCGCCAGCAGCTTGTCTTGCGTCGTCGCCAGCTGCAGCACATCTGCGGCACTGAGTGCCCGCGTATTTTCAGCGGCACCCTCGAGCAAGCGCGCGCCCAGCGCGATAAGCACTCCGCCCATGGACGGTGCCGGCGGTGATGCGATTTGGAAGGGACCGAAGGGTACGCGCACCGGGGTGTGGAGCCCCACCTCGGCCTGAGCAATGTCGGTCTCGTCGATGCGTCCGCCCGCGGCGACGCCAAACTCTTTGACCAAGCCGCGATACAAGTCGGCAACGATTGCGGGATCGCGACACACCGCCTCGAGGGTGTCGGCAAGGCGCACATTGTCGAGGCGCTCACCCGCCTTGGCCAACTGCTGTCCGCGACACACCAACTCGCGACACGCCGGTGTGTGTGAAAAGATCGGCTCGAGCAGTTCGTTCGCAAAGGCGATCCCGGCACTCAGAACGTAACCCGTCCGCCCCAAAGCAACCGCGGGCTCTGCGATCGCCGGCAAGGGCATCCGCCCGAACTCTTCGTGCAGCCGAAGCAACCCGGAAATCGCCAGGGGCACCGCAGCGCTACCGCGTCCGATATGGAAGACTTGGGTCGCTGCGCCGAAGTCCACTTCGACGTCTTCGAAATCCAACGCCTCGGGTGGTGTGCCGCCCAAGCCGGGTGCACGCGCGAAGGCATCCATGCACATGGGCTCACCTTGCGCCGGCCACACCGTCGCCACTGCGCCGCCAAGCGGCCCGCACAGCGGAAGCTCACATACGAATGCCGCCAACGCGGCGGCGACCACCGCGTCCACCGCGTTGCCCCCGGCGTCCAAGATGCTCGCGCCGGCCTCCGCCGATTGCACGTCGCCGCTGGCGATGACTCCCCGGGTGGGTGATGCGCTCACGGCTGGCAAGATACACCTTCTTCACTGAAACGCGGAGCCAACGTGGTATGGCAGAAAACGTGAACGGCTCCCTTCGGCTCGCTGCTGCTGTGCTGGGGCTGGTCATCGTCACCGCGATCGCCTCCACGGTCCACGCGAGCCCAAACGCCAGGCCCAAGTGGGTGGGGCTGTCCACGACCACCGCGGACAGCAGCGCGGCGTTGGTCCTGCTACGCCGGGGTCGAGCGCCAACCCTCGGGCTTTGCGCTCGCTACCGACACTCACCCAGGCTACCCATCGGCGCCAAAGAGGTCGTGCGATCCCGCGGTGGCGATTTCGAACTCCGCCACCACGGCGCCTTCATTCAACTGTGCGTGCGCGCGCCCGCCCACGAATCGTTGACCGTCGCTTGGCTGTTCACTTCCAAATCTCCTCGCGCTGAGATCCCCGTAGCGCCTTCGGTCGCCTCCGAACTTCATGCCCGCATGTACCGGGCTGCGGCGCCCGCATCGAAAACTCATGCGCCCTACGCCATCGCCGTCGTCGGCGACATGGATGTCGACGAGGTCGCCAAAAGCCTCCGCAGTATCGCAAGCGCGGAGCCGACTGCGCAGCGAGCGCCACCTGGTCCAGCGTACCGTCCAGCTTGGGGCGGGCACGTGGTCGGCTGGAAAGCTCCACGCCGTGGATCGCCCGAGCGGGCGGCCCTCGAACTCGCCACCACCTGGCTGGCGGAAGCGCTATCCAAACTGCCCGGCGTGCAGGCGCGGCCGGGCAGCGAGAGCCGCTCGGTGTTCTTGCGCATTCGAGGCTCAGAACCCAAGGCGCTGCGCCTGGCGCTGAAGCGCGAGCTCGCGACGCTGGCGCGGCTAGTGCCTGCGGAGGTCCGGCGCGCGGCGGCCAACAGCGAGCGTCGGATCCGTCAGCAGCTTGACCATCACGTTGGTCTCGCCAGCGCCCTGCTGGACGGCATCGAAGGCGAAAAAAGGCCCCGTCGAGTCCTGCAACACCTGCAGCTCGTGTCCACCGTCGAGGCGAGTTCCCTGAGTCGGATCGCGACCGGCGCCCTGGCGCTCGAAGGCAGCACGTGGCTGAGCGGCGGTGCGTCGTGAAAGGCAGAGCGTGCGTGGCCGCGTGGCTCGTGGTGGCATGCGGCGCTACGCAACCCGCCGCGCCGAATCTTCCCCCAGAAGCGCCGAGCACCATGCCCGCGCCGACGCCGACGCAAAGAACCGACAGCGTGAGCACGGACGCTCCGGCCCCGGGCATCGCGCCAGACGAAGGGTTGCCACTGGGCTCGCCAGTCCTGCTCCAGTCTGGAGCGGCGGCCAGCGTGGTGGAGTTGGCGACCTCCACCCTGGTGGCCATCGAGTGGCGCGCCGCGCTCGGCTCAGTCCAAGACGGTCCGGTGCGTGGTGCAAGTCAGTGGGTCGCCGCAACCCTGACGCGACGACTGCGAGCCAAGCAACCCTTGGGGAAAGAGTTCGGTGCTGTGGGCGCGGAGGTCCGCGCCCACAGCGATGTGGAGCATCTGATCGTGCGCGTTCACGCTCCCGCGCAGCATGCCAAGGTCGTCGTCGAACTGCTGGAGCGATTCGTCCGCGCGCCCTCAGCGGCCGAATTGAGTCAGTCGCGCCGGTTCGCTCAGCGGCGCATGCGCGCCCAACTGGCATCTGCGGATCTGACCGCACGAGCCGCGCTGCTACGAGAGTTGTTCGAACTGCCGACTGAGCGCCACCCCTACGCCAACCTGCTCGCGCCAACGCGAACCCTGGATGGTGCGTCGGCGCAGAAAGTGGCCGCCCTCGCGAGCCGGGGCCTGGATCCCAAGCAAGCCCGCGTGGTGATAGCCGGCGCGGTCCAGGCTGCCGCCCTTGGCTCGACAACAGCGGCGCCGCGTTCAGTGCCCAAGCCCGCGCGAGTGCCGAGTCCGCTCCAACCCACCGCGCTGCGCATCGTCTTGGTCGACCACCCCGGCGCCGCTCGGGCGGTCGGGATCTTGGGAACCCTTGGCCCGGCCACCGACGATCCCCGCGCCGCCTTGGCCCGGGCGGCCTGGTTTGCGATTGAGGACTGGGGCAACCGTCGAGCGACTTGGGCCGGCCAACGCTTTCGCAACGGACCCGAATTGCTCGCGTGGTCCGTCAGCGCAGCGCCGCCGGAGCTGACGGCCTGGGCCAACGCCGTGCTCTCCAAGCGGCCAGGGAGATCGCCAAAATGGCTAGCTGCGCGAGTGCGCGCGGCCGACGCACCGCTTCTCGAATTGGATAGCGCCGTTGGCGTTGCTCGAAGCCACGGCGAGCTGCTCGGAGCAGGACTCGACCCACTGAGCTTCGACGCGGATCGCGGCCGAGCGCGGCGAGCCCCGGTAGCCGCATTGGACGCCGCCCTGGCGACGCACCTCGCACGCAAGACATGGGTGCTCAGCGTGGCCGGGGACGCCAAGTCTCTAGCGCCCTCGCTGCAGCGCTTCGCCCCGGTCAGCGTGCATGACCCGGCGTCGGACTTTTCCATCCAAAAGCAGCTGCCTCGCACCCAGGCAGCAGGCGCGCACTGAACGCTCCGAGGTTTCTCGACTGGCGCCCGCACTCCGTCGGCATCAGCGGAGTGGAAAGCTTGTGAACAAAGCGTTGGCTTGCGGTGGGTAATATGTGTTCAGCGTCGCGAAAGTTCAGTAGCTACCGACAGTTAGATAAGGTCTCCCAATTTGTAGTGGTTTTTTGTTGCCCCTCCCCAAGGCCTTGGGGTATTAACCGTACCCCTCACTGAACACCCACGCCTGCCCGTGGGAGCAGTGAGTTGCCTATAGTGAGCGTGTTTCTGAACGAATAGTCAGTCCTTCTGAAGCGCTCCTCTGGAGGGCGCGCGCGGCAACTGAAACCGCGCAAACGACTTGATGGCTTAGGGGGTACCTCACACCAAGGTGAGGCGCTCTTCGGGGAGGTCCCGAAAGAGTAGTGGGTTGTTTTTGCCTGGTGAGGCGCAGCTATGCCTCACGCAAATGAGTGAGCGATGCCGCAGCACGAACAGAAGTTGAAGGAGAGAGGGATGGCGCAGTCGACGATCGTGAGTCAAGAGAGTTCAGTGAAGACCAGCCCGGCAGAGCAGCCGGAAAGCAGCTCGGCGCGCCTCACGGGGGGGGTTCGCTTCGAACGACGCTTCACCCAACCAGGCGAAACCGGCTTCGAAGGTATCAATTGGGAGCTGCGCAAGAGCGTCATCACGAACCCTGACGGTTCGGTCGTCTTCAAGATGGAAGGCGCTGAAATCCCAGCAGAATGGTCTCAACTCGCGACGGATATCGTCGTCAGCAAGTACTTCCGCAAGGCAGGGATTCACGGCGACAGCACGCGGGGAGAAACCAGCGTGCGGGAGGTCGTGCACCGCATTGCCCACACCATCCGCGTCGCGGGCGAGCGGATGGGCGGCTACTTCGCCAGCAAGCAGCACGCCGACAACTTCGAAGCCGAGCTGTCCTTCTTGATGGTCAACCAATACGGCGCATTCAACTCGCCGGTCTGGTTCAATTGCGGGCTGTTCCACGAGTACGGAATCGAGGGCTCGGGTGGCAATTGGGCCTGGGATGAAGCCCAGGGGGACGTCACCGAGACCCCCAACGCTTACTCGCGCCCCCAGTGCTCGGCTTGTTTCATCCAGAACGTCGACGACGATCTGATGGGGATCTACGAGCTGGTGAAGTCCGAGGCCCGGCTGTTCAAATACGGGTCCGGCACCGGCAGCAACTTCAGTCGTATTCGCGGCAAGCAGGAAAAACTCTCCGGGGGCGGCACGTCGAGCGGCCTGATGAGTTTCTTGGAGGTCTTCGATCGGGCCGCAGGCGCAACGAAGAGCGGTGGCACCACGCGGCGGGCGGCCAAGATGGTCTGCCTGGACATGGACCATCCCGAGATCGTGGACTTCGTCCAATGGAAGGTGCGCGAAGAGAAGAAGGCCAAGGCGCTGATCGCGGCCGGCTACGAGCACGACTTCAACGGTGAAGCCTACCGCACGGTCAGTGGACAGAACTCGAACAACTCCGTTCGTGTCTCCGACGACTTCATGAAGGCAGCCCTGTCGGGCGGCAACTGGCACACCACTGCCCGGACCACGGGAGAGGTCGTGGACACCCTGGATGCGGGAGAGCTGTGGACCATGGTCGCCGAAAGCGCGTGGGGCTGCGCGGACCCGGGTGTGCAATACGACACCACCATCAACAACTGGCATACCAGCCCGAACTCCGGGCGAATCAACGCGTCCAATCCGTGTTCCGAGTACATGTTCCTCGACGACACGGCCTGCAACCTGGCGTCTCTCAACCTGACGAAGTTCTTGTCGGAGGACGACAGCTTCGACATCGAGGGCTACCGCCACGCCGTCGAGATCTTCTTCACAGCCCAAGAAATCCTCGTTGATTTCTCGAGCTACCCCACCGCTGGCATCGCGCGGAATTCTCACGAATTCCGTCCCCTGGGCTTGGGCTACGCCAATCTCGGCACCGTGTTGATGCTGCTCGGCGTGCCCTACGACTCGGAAAAGGGTCGAGCCATCGCCGGTGCGCTCACCGCTATCCTATGCGGCAAGGCCTACGCCCAGAGCGCGAAGATCGCAGCCTCCAAGGGCCCCTTCGCAGGCTTTACCAAGAATCGTGAGCCCATGCTGAAGGTCATGCGCATGCACCAAGAAGCGGCCTACGCGATTCACCGCGATGAATGCCCCGAGGCGCTCTGGCGGGCGGCAGCAGAAGACTGGGACACGGCTGTGGAGCTTGGCGAGCAGCACGGCTACCGCAACGCTCAGGCCACCGTCCTTGCGCCCACGGGCACCATCGGTCTGCTGATGGACTGCGACACCACCGGCATCGAGCCCGACTTCGCCCTGGTCAAGTTCAAGAAGCTGGCTGGCGGCGGTTACTTCAAGATCGTCAACCAGTCCGTACCGGCGGCGCTCAAGCGCCTCGGCTACTCCGAAGCGCAGGTCCGAGAGATCGTGGCCTACGTGTCGGGTACCAACACGCTGCTCGGGGCGCCCCACATCAACCGCAACTCCCTCAAAGACAAGGGGCTGACGGATGCGGATCTCGACAAGGTGGAACAAGCCATCCCGGGCGTCTTCGACTTGATGCTCGCCTTTGCACCCTGGGTCGTCGGCAAAGAGGCCTACGAGCGCCTCGGCATCAGCGCCGAGAAGATGAGCCGCCCCGGCTTCAACTTGCTCCGCCACCTGGGCTTCACCGCCGAGGAGATCTTGGAGGCCAACGACGTCATCGTCGGCAAGATGACCATCGAAGGTGCGCCCTACCTCGAGGAAGAGCATTATCAGGTCTTCGACTGCGCCAATCGCTGTGGCCGCACCGGGCAGCGCTACTTGGCCCCGATGGCCCATGTTCGCATGATGGCGGCGGCCCAGCCTTTCTTGTCGGGCGCCATCAGCAAGACAGTGAACCTGCCCAACGAAGCCACCGTCGCCGACGTTCGGGAGATCTACGAAGAGGGTTGGAGGCTAGGGCTCAAGGCCATTGCCTTGTACCGGGACGGCTGTAAGGCCAGTCAGCCCCTGTCAACGTCGTCCAAGGAAAAGGAAAGTGAGCCAGAGCCCGAAGCCGTGGCCGCCATCGAGCCCGCACCCGTGTCGCGCCCCACTGGCGTCCGGGTCCGCCTGCCCAAGAAGCGATCGGGCTTCACCCAAGAGGCCCTAGTGGGCGGCCACAAGGTCTTCCTCCGCACCGGTGAATACGAAGACAACACTCTAGGTGAGATCTTCATAGACATGCACAAGGAGGGTGCGGCCTTCCGCTCCCTGATGAACTGCTTCGCCATGGCGGTGAGCGTCGGGCTGCAATACGGCGTGCCCTTGGAGACCTACGTCGAGCAATTCACGTTCACTCGCTTCGAGCCCCACGGCGTGGTGACCGGCCATCCAAACATCAAGTTCTCGACCAGCATCGTGGACTACATCTTCCGAGTGCTCGGTGTGGAGTACTTGAGGCGATACGACTTCGCTCAGGTCAAACCATCCGAGGATGCGCCGGCCCACATCGAGGATCCGACCACCACTCCCATCGAAGCCCCCCCCACCAGTGTGGCACCAGGACCTCCGGCCCTAGCGGAAAAGCCCAAGGAGACGGCAAGCGCCCAAGGCGCCCTCGACGCCCAGCTCGAAGACATGATGGGAGATGCGCCCATCTGCGACGGCTGCGGGCACATCACGGTCCGCAACGGCGCATGTTACAAGTGCCTCAATTGCGGCAACTCCATGGGCTGTAGCTGAGGTCTCGACGCGCACCTAGATCGGTCATCCACAGACCGGTCTAGGCCCGAGGGCTCTGGGTCGAGTACAACAGCCGGCCATGGGTCGCCGCGCGCTCTGGTTTGCCGCCTGGGCCTGGCTGCTGCTAGTCGGCTGTCAAGAGGGTACCAACGCGCCTGGACTCGCCGCTGCATCGGTCGCGGCGTCTGGGTCAGAATCGGCAGTAATCCCCGCCACAGTGGCGCCGAGTACAACCGCCACAGCGGCAACCTCGGGTTCCGTGGAGCCTGCAAATCCGCCCAGACCCCCCAAAAACCAAGGAAACCTCGCCCAATCGACGCCTGACAGCGGCGCCAAGACGGCAAAAAAAGACCGAGCGGCCGCTCTAGAGCGTATCAAGACTTGCTGCACCGCCCTGACCAAGGAAACGAAAAAGGGCGGGCCAAAGGCCAAACGCTACGAGATTGCGGCTGCCATCTGCCACCAAATCTCCGAGCGGGTAAAGTCCGGCCAAGCCAAGGAAAGTGCGGCAAAAACGTTGATCCGATCGCAAATTCTAGGTCTAAAGGTCCCAGGCGGCTGCTGAAGTGTAAGGTCGGCCTGCTGAACAACAGTTTTACTCACGACGTCTGACGTGAAAAAAGAGACGAGCCCAGGCACAAGGAATCGAACATGAAGAACCGCTCACCCTTCCTCAAGTCGCTGATTGCCCCCGTCGGGCTGGGCCTGCTCATCCCGGCGGGTGGCCTGTTGGCCCCGGGTTGCAAGAAGGACGAGCCGCCGCCGCCTCTGCCATCCAGTGAACCGGTTGCAGCACCGAGTGCACCGCTGGAGCTGACGATCGAGGATGCTGGCCCCGAAGCGGACGCCGACGCCGATGCGAAAAAGAAACGCGGGCCGTACAAGCCCAGGTCCAGTCTGAAAGCCTGCTGCAACGCTCTAGCGCAGAACGCCGCCAGCGCCCCGCCGCCCACCAACGCGTACATGCTACAAGCCGCAGCCGCCTGCAACGCAGCCGTGGCCCAGGGTAAGAGTTCAGGTAGCGTCCTGGCCGTCGTGCGTGGCGCGCTCAAGGGCGCCGGCATGCCCTCGGCGTGCCGCTGAGCGCCGAGTCGGCACAGGTCGGTCAGCGTAGGTGGTCGAAGCCTCTGAGGCGCTTCGCCCACCCGGGGCCACCTTGGATCCGCACGCCTCTGCCCCGGGACACGCTTCCGAGCTCGAGCGCACCCCGAGGTCTCCGGATCGCGGGACCCGTGGCCAGCAGCGCGTAGTCCTCACCGCCGGCAAGGGCCCACGCCAAGGGATGAGTGTCGAAAGCGCTGGCGACCGCGCGCAACTCCGGCGTCACCGCGGCCTCCAACAGCTCCCATTCGAAACTCACGCATGCGCCGCTGGCGCGAGCGATCTGCCCAGCGTCCTGGAGCAGGCCGTCGGAAATGTCGATCCCGCTCGTGGCGTGCTTCGCCAGGCGGCGCCCCTCTGCCAGCCGGGCCTGAGGGCGTCTGAATGCACGGAGGGCCGCGCTGCGCGCCTGCCGCGCGATACCCGCGCGACGGCGCGTGCGAAGGATTTCCAAGCCTGCGCGGGAAAGGCCGACGGGCCCCAACAGCCAGATCTGATCTCCGGGGCGCGCACCACCCCGCCCCAGCGGCCCTTCCACCTGCCCCACCACCGTGGTCGTGATGGACAGCTGCCGCCCTCGGGCCAGGTTGCCCCCCAACACCGGACAGTCATGAGCCTTGGCGCTGCTGCGCTGTCCTCGCGCCAAGGCTGACAGCTGCGCCTTGCTCGTGGCTTTGGGCACGACCAACGCTGAAAGACTGCATACCGGCGAGGCGCCCATGGCCGCCAAGTCGCTCACTGCCGCAGCGTGGGAGCGATAGCCGACATCCACCAGGCTGACGAAACTGCGGTCGAAATGCACGCCTTCTACGCTAGCGTCTACGGATAGCACGAGGGGGTGCTTGAGCTTGCGCAATACGACCGCGTCGTCGCCGTTACCCAGCAGGGCCCGCGTGGAAGTTCCCAACAGGCGCGTCAGCAACGCAACCGCGCTCTGCTCATCCATGCGCCGCGCTCGCCCGCGTCGTCACGCGATGGTCGTTCGTCGGCATGGCAACCGAACCACGAAGACCGCGCCTTGGGGCGTGTTGCCCTCGATGTGGACCGAGCCATCGTGGGAATCGACTAGCCTGCGAACGATGGACAGCCCCAAGCCCGTGCCACCGTGCTCCCGCGTGGAGCTCGAGTCCACTTGGTAGAAGGCGTCGAACACGCGAGCTCGCTCGTTTTCCGGAATGCCCTCGCCGGTGTCCGCCACTCGCACCTCGATGGCCGCGCGACGCGCGCTGAACAAGACCAAACCGCCGTCCTCGGCATCAGCCTTGTGCTCGAGGAAAGCGGGCAGAACCGAGAGAGACACTGTGCCGTCTTCGGGTGTGAACTTGATGGCATTTTCCGTGAGGTTTAGGAATACCTGGCGCAGACGCTCGCCATCCGCCCAGATGGTGGGTAGGACGCCTTCGGCGTCGACCTGGATCTTGACCTTCTTCTTGCGTGCCGTCGGCGCCAACGTCGCCGCGACGTCTTGGATCACCGGAGTTATTTCGAGCTCGCTCTTGCGCAGGCTCATGGTGCCGCTCTCCAGCTTGGAGAGATCCAACAGCCCCTTGATCAGCTCCAGTAGCTGCTCCCCTTTTTCGTGAATCGTGGTGACGAACTCGGCTTGCTCCGGGCTGAGATCGCCGGCGATGCCTTCGGACAGCATCTCGCTGTAGCCGATGATCGACGTCAGGGGCGTGCGCAGCTCATGGGAAACCGTGGCCAAGAAGTTACTCTTCAGCCGGTCCAGCTCCTTCAGCCGGTCGTAGGCACCCTGCAGCTTGGTGTTCTTGTCCTGCAGCTCCCGAAAACTCTCGCGCACGCTGGCGAGATGCATACTGCTGGTGAGCAACGCCTTGTGACCCGAGAACAGGATCAGATCCAGAGACTTGCGAAGATGCCGCGCAATTTGCAGGACCGTTTCCGGGCGCGCGCGGGGCATTTCCAATAGCAGCTCCCGAGCCCGGGCGCTGTCGATGGCCGAGTCCAGCTTCAGCAGTTCGTCTGCTGGCTCCAAAGAATCCGGCGGCATGAAGGGGCCGATGATGATGCGGCCCAGAGGGCGCTCGTCGTATCGAATCGCGACCACTTGGTACAGAGCGCCGGTGACGCAATGCTCGACCACCTCTCCGCTGCTGCCTGGATCGACTCGCTTGACGGCCGCGACGACCTCCTGCAGCGCCCTACGCCCGCCCTTGGTCGTGTTCAAGTAGGCGTATAGCGGCGGCTGTTCGCTGGCATCCGCCAGGATTTGCCCCGACTCACTGAAGACACGGATCGGCACTCGAAACAGCTCGAAGAACGAGACCGTCAGCTCCCCCAATGCCGAGCGGTCCACCAGCTCTTCCAAGCTGGCTCCCTTGCCGACGGTGAGTTCCTCGAAACCGAGTTCGTTGACCGGTACGGACGACATCAACCCGCAGCCTCCGGCGTCAGGACGTCCAGCGCGCCACCCACGCAGCTCCCTAGTATCTCTGGCACCGGACGGCTGTCACCTAGTTGGGTCGCCACGCGCTTGATGAACGCATCCGAATCGAATCCGAACTTTCGGTTGAGATCGTGCTCCGCATTCAGAGCGCTCCAGGTCAGATGCAGCATACCCACGAAGCTCTCGACCACGCCATCGCCCTGGGTCGCGACGGCCAGATACACCGGCTCCCGCCCCTGCGCTGCCAGCTCGGCGATCTCCGCATCGCTGCGGATGTCGGTCAGGTCCCGCTTGTTGAACTGGATGATCAGGGGCATCTGCTTGAGGTTGAGGCCATTGGCCTTCAGGTTCTCTTTCAGATCCATGAAGGAATCGGCGTTGTGCTGAGTTTCGGCGATCTGAGAGTCCGCGATGAAGGCCACGCCGTCCGCACCTTGAACCACCAGCCGACGCGTGGAGGCGTGAATCACCTGTCCCGGAACCGTGAATACTTTGAGCCGGACGCTGAGCCCGCTACGGTCCTTGAAGGTGAGCGGCAGCAGGTCGAAAAAGAGCGTGCGATCGTCCCGGGTTTCCAGGGTCATCAGCCGGCCCGCGGTCGAGGGATCCGCGGCCTTGTGCAAAGACTGCAGGTTCGTCGTCTTCCCGCTGAGCGCCGGACCGTAGTAGACGAGTTTTATCGTGAGCTCGCGGGCGCTGAAATCAAGCTGCACGGCGTGTCCTTTCCCGGGGGTGGGAGCGGGGGCGTCCCGGGAAAAGCCCCAGGGTCGTCAGCAGCGTAGCGCAAGACCCACCGTGAGATCACTCCCCTTGTCCGCCTGGCCGGCCCGGAGCGGGGGCGCGTGACACCCGGCGTGTTCGTGGTCGTGGTGGGTGGGGCCTCAGCGCAGCTGTCCGCAGAGCCGCATTTGGAGTCCTGGGCTACGGCGCGCCAGGTTCGGCTGCTGGAGCCCGCATCGAGCGCGGCGCCGCTGGCCCACAGCTCCGACAAGGACGTCAGGCGTGCCGAGAAGCTTCTGGAGCAAGCACGGGTTGCCCTCGGGGCCTTGGACGACGACGGCGTGAAGCGAAAGCTCGCAGCCGTCGAGCGCTTGCTCCGGGACCAACCTGCGTTGCCACAGGCGGCGTGGCTGATGGCAGAGCACCACGCATTGAAGATCGCGTTGCTCAGTCGTATCGGAGGTCCGACGCAAGAGCTGGCACGACTCGCCCATGCCCGCGCAGTGCTCGAGGGTCGGCGAGCACCCGCCCTGGGTCAGACCCCGCCCGCAGTGCCGGCGCCCGTCGCGGACACCCAGGTCAAGTTGCCGGGGCTACGCAAAGGGGATCGAGTGTTCTGGAATGGAGAGCGACAGGCAGCGCCGCCAAAGGTCCCGGCGGGTGAGCACCACCTGCGCGTCGTCCGGCGCGGCCGCGTGGCTGTCGCCCGATGGGTATCCGTCAGCCCCAAGTCGCCCGCAATCACGATCCCTTCCGCGACGCCCTGTAGCAGCGAGGATCTCACGGGCGCGCGCGTGAGCGGCGACCGCGCGCTGCCGCCCAAGGGCGCCAGCTGTCCGCGATGGATCCTGGTGCGCTCCACCGCCCGCGGCATTGACGTTGCCCGCTGCAACGCAAGCTCTTGTGGGCCACTGTTGCCGTGGCGCCAGGGCAACGGCGCGGTGCTGGAGCGCTCACCCCAGAGCCGAGAACCAACACCCTTCCCGACATGGGTCGCCGTGGGCACCGTCGTGGGCGCCGCCATCGTCACGACCATCGTGCTGTGGAACACCGGAGTGTTCGAGGAGCGGGAGCGGGGCAAGACCCGCTTCGTGTTCACGGGCCCGAGCGAGACCCAGGGTTTGCGCTACTGATTCTTGCGCACGGCCCAGTGCTTACGCGCACGCTCGATGGCCGCCTCCACGGTTTCCTTTGCCGGCCCGCCCACGGCGGTGCGCCGCTCTACGGCTAGGCGGGGATCGAGGGCGGAGCGTGCATCCGGCTTTCCAAGCGCTGGGTGCGCGGCCGCGAGCTGCTTCGAAGAAAGCTCGCCGAGCTGCACGCCCTGCTCTTCAGCTTCTCGCACCAATCCTCCCACGATGTGGTGCGCCTTGCGAAAGGGAACGCCCTCGTTCACGAGAAAGTCCGAGAGATCCGTGGCACACACGTGGCCCGCGTCCAAGGCGGCTTCCATGCGGTCCTGGTGGAAGGTCGCCGTAGCCAGGGCACCAGTCAGAGCACGAACGCTGTCCAGCGCTGCGTCGCAAGCGTCGAAGATGGGCCGCTTGTCTTCTTGCAAGTCCCGGCCATAGCCGAAGGAGAGGCTCTTTTCCAACACCAACAGAGTGGTGTGGCAGCCGACCAGCACCGCCGCCTTGCCCCGGATCAGCTCAGCGACGTCCGGGTTCTTCTTCTGCGGCATCATGCTCGAACTCGTCGCGAAGGCGTCCGACAAGCTGAGGAAGCCCAGTTCGTGCATCGACCACAGCACGATCTCCTCGCCGATCCGCGACAGGTGCACTCCAAGGATGGCCAAGGCTCCGGACACCTCCATCAAGAAGTCGCGGCTAGCTGTAGCGTCAATGCTGTTGTGCATGGCGCGATCGAAGCCCAGAGCGTGGGCGGTCTCTTGGCGATCGAGCGCGAAGCCGCTGCCAGCGACGGCCCCAGCACCCAGCGGGCATTCGTTCATGCGCCGGGTGGCGTCGCGCAGTCGAGCTTCGTCCCGAGCGATCAACTCCTGCCACGCGAGAATGTGGTGGCTCAGGCGACTGGGCTGCGCCCGCTGCATGTGGGTATAGGTCGGCATCAAGACGTCGATTTCGCGGGAAGCGATCTCGGTCAGGGTCGAACCCAGCTCGGTCAAGGCGGTCACGATGACGTCGCAGCGACCTCGTAGCCAAAGCCGCAAGTCCGTGGCCACCTGATCGTTTCGAGAGCGGGCCGTGTGCAACTTGCCGCCGACGTCTCCCAGGATCTCGATCAGACGTGCCTCGATGTTCATGTGCACGTCTTCTTTGGCGGGATCCCACTCGAACTTACCGGATTCGATCTCCTTGGCGACCTGATTCAATCCGCGCTCGAGCTCGGCAACCTCGTCTTGGGAAAGTACGCCGGCCCGCGCCAGGCCCCGGGCGTGCACGATGGAACCTCGCACGTCCTCGCGCCACAGCCGGTTGTCGGTGAAGACGCTGGTGTTCAACGCCTCCATCGCGTCGGCAACACCCTCCGGCAGGCGGCCACCCCGAGCGATGCTCATGGCGCGGCCTTGCTGGCGGCCGGCGTCACGCTGGCCTTGAAGTCCCCCAGGGCGGCAGTGAGTTGTTCGAGCTGTTTGGACAGCTCAGCGCAGCGCTCGCGCTCAGCTTCGGCATCCCGCTCGCCGATGTCTCGGGTCTCTTTGACCGAGAGCAGGACCTCGATCACTTCGCGGTGCAGCTCCTCGCCAGCGGTGCGTACCCACTGGTCCAGGTGGTCTGCGCTTTCCGTAACCATCTGGTCGATCTGCGGCCCAACCTTCGCGGCGGTTTCCCGCAGGACCACAGGCGCGAGTTCCAGTGCCCGCTTCTTGATCTCGGCTTCCGTACGCCCCCGATTCCATAGCGCCAGCGCCGGCGCGGCGGCCAGCAAGATCCCTCCCAGCAGCGCATTGGCAAACAGCACGCCCATGCCCACGGACAGCACCGCGAAGATCCCCACGTCGTAGGCGAAGCGATCCACTTCGATGGCCGGCGCCTTGAGCTCCGCACCCATGGCCTCCCCGACCCGACGACCCACGTCGTCGGCGTCTTCCCGCGCTAGAGCGACCATGCGTTCGGCTAGCTTTTCCAAAGCCGCGGCGATCTCTTGGGTCTCGGCTTCCGCCCAGCCCCGAAACGCGTGCTCCAGAAACGGGCCCAAGTGCTGCTTGAGATCTTCACCGCTGGAACGCTCCAGCAGACCCGGCAGCTGGGCCATGATGTCGTCACAGAAGCGATCGAGATCCCGGCGCGCCCAGGCCTTGATGGCGCCCACTTCTTCCCGAATGGCCAATCGGCGAGACTCGATGGTTTCCGCGTGCCCAGCGAGATCTTGCTCAAGCAATTCGATTCGGCGAGACAACTGCTCAGCGGAAAATGCCGCTGCCCGGCTGCGGGCATCGATGCCCCGAGACAGGACGCCGGCGGCGGACAGCCCTTCCTGCGCGGCATTGCGCAGCATCAAGCTGCCGCGCTCCTCGGCCAGAAAACGCTGCAAGTGTTCCACCAGCTCCGACAGCCCGCTGTCTTCGGTCGGCTTGGCCAAATCTGCTTGCGCGCTGATGGCGAACACCGGCGGATCATCCACCAGCTCGCCCAGACGCCGCCGCACGTAAGTCAGCGCCTCTTCTTTTTCCGCTTCGGACCAGATGTCCGTCTTGGCCACCACGAATACGATCTTGTCGCGGCTCTTTTCGAGCAGCTGGTGCTGCAGAAATTGGCGTTCGCTTTCTTTGAGGGGCTGCCCCGCGTCCAATACGAAAAGCACCGCGTCGGACTGCGGAATGTAGCCATAGGTGATCTCCGCGCGGGTCAGGGACAGATCGTTGACCCCGGGAGTGTCGACCAAGACGATGTTGTCCTTCAACAGCGGCGCCGGATAGGCGACCTCCAGGTGGCCCAGTTCGTCGCCGGCGTGCTCGGCGCCAACCGCATAATCCTGGACCGCTGCGAACTCGACATCCCGGGCAGTGCCGTCGGCGGCAACCCGGCGTGCGCTGCGGGTCTCGCCCCAAACGATGTGATGAATGATCGCGGTCGTGGGCGTAACACCCACGGGCAGCACGGCTTCACCCAAAAGTGCGTTAACGAACGTCGTCTTGCCGTGGTTGAATTCACCGACCACGACGAGGTGAAAGCGCCCCCCCGCGAGTTTGTCGATGATCTCGCTGCGCACCCGATCCGTGAGGCTGCGCGCACCAATCGAGCTGGCCAAATCCGCAAGCGTGTCGAGTTGAGTCAGCAGTGCTTTTTTCTGTTCTTGGAAATCGTTGAACATCGCCTCACCTCTCCTAGGACGGTGTGCGTCACGAAGCTCGGACCGACAGTTGGGTCGTCCGCTCAGCCGACGACTTTGACCACTTCGTGGACCCGGGCGTCCACCTCTTCCATGCTGAGCCCACCCTCTTGAGCGCCAACGTGCACTTGGAATAGCTCGCTTTCGCCGAAGGTCTTCAAGGCCAAGACCCGTTTGGGCAGCCAGGGATGCGTGGCCAGGACCTCGCTGAAGCGCCCCACGGACTCCTTGGCCTCTTCGTGTTGCTCCAAGAAAGCGTCGACATCCAGCTGCTCGTAGAGCTTTTGAGAACCGAGCGCCAACTTGGTCAGCGCCCGCAGCGCAACGTCCAAGTCTTTGGTGCACAGCGCCGCTGCCCGGTCGCAAGTGACCTCCGCGCGCCGCGACCAAGCGCGCAGCGCCAACAGCGCCGGCAAGCCGATGGAGCGCACCACCAAGCCAGCCATGTGGGACAGATAGTGCATGGCGGTCAGGTACACGACGTGGCTGTTGTGAATGTGCCCGCACTCGTGACCGATCACGCTCAGCAACTCGTCGTCGGTCAGATGGTCGACGAGGGCCGAATGCACCATGATGAACGAGTCCTCGTTGGTACCGTAGGTGGCCGCATTGAGGTGCGGATTGTTCACGACGTAGAGCGTGGGGGTGGGAATGCCCAAGGTGTCCGCGCAACTCTCGGCTAGCGCGTGCACGCGAGGAAACTGCCGAGGACCGACCTTGACCGCCTGGCCCAACAACTGCGCCTTGCCAATGTGTTTGAACATGCGCACGCCGGCGGCGACGGCGAGTTCCACGGGCTTGACCTTCTCGAACGCGGCTCGGGTCGTCTTATCCCACGAGTATGCATAGGCGTGGTCCTCGCCTTCGCTCTGTGCCCCCGGCCGCCTTGCCCGACGCTCTGCAACAAAGGCGTCAAAATCCAACTCAGCTACTCTTGCCACGCGTGCTTACAACCTTCCGTGAAAAGCTTCCCCTTCAACCTAAGTCTGCGTCCGGATCCGCGCAACGCGAGAGCCCAAAACTCCCGCCTAATCCCCGAGCATCTGCGCGAGCTGGCCCGACGCCGCCACGGAATAACGCTCGAGAAAGCGATTGTAGTCCCGCAGGGGGGGCTGCCCCGGCGCGGCGCGCAGCGAGTAGTCGGTCATCCGCGTGGCCACGAAGCGCAGCGCCGCGATGGCCGCTTCGCCGGAGAATGCGTCGAGCTCTCGAGGTGACAAGCGCCGCACGGCCGCATAGCCAGCGCCAAGCGCGTGAACCAACTTTGGATCGAATTGCTGTCCGAAACACCAGGCGTGCACGCATACCGCCAAGTCGTACACGAAAGAACCATGGCTCGCGCTCTCGAAATCCAAGAGCGCGTTGATGCGGTCTCCATTCCACAACACGTTGTCGCGGAATAGGTCGCCGTGGATCAGTCCCGCGGGCAAGCCGTCATCGCGACGATGGCACAGTGAGTCGAGGCGCCTGCGAGTCTCACGCGCGACGGGTGCCAGGGTTGCGGACTCGGCCTCCACCCGTGACAGCCGCGCGCGAATGTCGTCCGGACCGAACCTCCCAGCCGGAACGTCGGTTACTCCTGCGCGGTGGATCGTCGCCAGGGCGCGCCCAACCTGCTGGCAGCGAGCCGCATCCACCATGCGCTGACAGGCGATCTCGCCGGCCACCCAGGGGAAGAGCGCCACGGGTTTGGCCCGGTGGCTACCCAGCCAGGCCGCTCCGTCGACGGCGAAGGCGGGCGCGACGGGTACACCGGCGGCGGCCAGCTGCTCGAGTATGCGAAGCTCCGTCCGGGCACCTGCCGCGCCCTGCTCTTCGTACACACGAAGGAAGAACTTGCGCTTGCCCCCCACGTCGACGGCAAAATTCGAATTCACGCTGCCGGCCTCGAGGGGTTGCAGGCTGGGCTGCGTGATGCCCAAGGGCGCAAGCAGCCGCCTGCCTTCCTCTTCACTCATTGGGGTCAGCAGCGCCATGAACAGACGCCTTGGTTAGCCCATCCCGAGAAATCCACCAAACCTGCACCCCGCGCGGATTGTACAGGTGTGCTTCGACCCAAGACTGCTAGGCTTGGCAGCCCTGGGATCAGCCCAGCCACGTATGCCCAAGATCCACGGCAACACAGCAGGCCTCGCGCCCAGCGCCCTCAAGGCCCTCGAGCGCATCTATCGCCGCCGAGTCCCCCTCGATCGCATCCTGACCCTCGAGCTAGCCCGCTCGCTGTCGGACGCCTCGCGCCAGTCAGGCCGGCAGGTCGGCGCACTGGTGCATCGCTCCGGAGACGTGGACAGCGTGATCGTGGGCAGCCCCACGGGTTTGATGTTGCCGGACATCGGTCGCTTGCGCGCCGCCGCGGGTCGTTTTCGCGCCCTGCGCCTGGTGCACACCCACCTCTTCAACGAAGGGCTAACCCGCGACGATCTGGTCGATCTCACCCGACTGCGTCTGGATCTCGTCGCGGCGATCCTGCTGTCCCCCGAGGGCGATCCCAAGTCCTGGACCTGGGCCTACAACGTCCCAACCCGCGCCGGACAAGGCGATCCCTTCGAAGTCACTGGGCCTGTGCCCTGGGGCAAGCCCGGACCGCACTTCGGCGAGCTCATCACGGCCCTGGAGCGAGAGTTTGCCGAGCAAGCGCGCACCCGCGAGGTCCGAGCCAAGGATGGCCGGGCGATCTTGGTCCACGTTGGCGAAAAGCGCCGTCGTGGCGGACAGCGGCGCGCTCGAGCACGACTGCGGGAACTGCTGAGCCTGGCGGAAACCGCGGGCGTCGAAATCGTGCATCAAGTGGTGCAGCTACGAGACCGGATCGATCCCAAGTTCGTCCTGGGCAAAGGCAAGCTCGAAGAAGTGGTCATGCGCGCCATCGAGCTGGACGCCGAGACGCTGATCTTCGATTTGGAACTGTCCCCCGCCCAAGCCAGCGGCATCGCACAGCAGACAGATCTCAAAGTTCTCGACCGCACGCAGATCATCTTGGACATCTTTGCCCAACGCGCGGAGACCCGAGATGGCAAGGTGCAGGTCGAGCTCGCCCAGCTCAAGTACTCCCTGCCTCGGCTTTCTCAGAAAGACGACGCCCTCAGCCGGCTGACGGGCGGCATCGGGGGGCGCGGACCCGGTGAAACGACGCTGGAGATCGGACGCCGCCGCGCTCGAGAGCGATTGACGCGCTTGGAAAAGGAAATGACGCACCTGGCCAAGCAGCGCGCCCAGCGCCGGCGGCGTCGCGAGCGCTCCGAAGCGCCCGTGGTCGCCATCGTCGGCTACACCAACGCCGGCAAGAGCACCCTGCTCAACACCCTGACCAATGCCGGCGTGCTCGCCGAAAACCGCCTATTCGCCACCCTGGACACCCGCGCGCGGCAGCTTCGCCTGGCCGATGGCGTCTACGCCGTGCTCAGCGACACCGTAGGCTTCATTCGGGAAATGCCCCGAGACCTGTTCGCAGCTTTCCGCGCGACCTTCGAAGAGGCCCGCGACGCCGACCTGCTGTTGGAAATCTTGGACGCTTCGGATCCGGAACACGACGAACACGAAAAGACCACGCGCAAGCTGCTCAAAGAGCTGGGCTTGGACGACATTCCGCGCTTGGTCGTGTGGAACAAGACCGACCTTCTGGATCAGGAGCAGCAAACCACCTTGCAGGCGCGCATGGACGACGTCGCCCTCTGTGCCCTGACCCGGGACTCCACGCGGCCGTTGCTCGATCGGATCTTGTGCATGCTCCAAGCCTCCGGCGCCGTCAGCAAGGAGCTACAAAGTGCCCCCGACCCCACCCACACAAAAGAAAACCCTGAGCTCAGCGACGCCACTACGGCTCCAACCTGGACCGCGACCGACGACGCCCTGAGGAACTAGGCGACCAACCTGTCTACCCGCGCCCTCGCGCAACTTCGATGCAGCGGTAAGCAGGAAGGCGGAAAGGTTGGGAAGCCAGAGGTTATTTGTGGTCTGTTCGGATCTCTTGCTCCCTAGTACGGCGCGCGGCCCGATCTCGCGCTTCCCGCACGCCTTGCACGCCCCGCTGGGGCGGCCGACTCCGCGTTGGTCCCGCGTGCGTTCAGCGAGGAAGTCGTTCGCGTGGTAGAATCGAGCATGACCGACGCGATGGAGCGCCGAAGAGCTCGAGCGAACTGGACGATTCGGCGCTACCGCCTGGGGGAGGAACCCGGGGCGAACAGCTACAGTGGGCTTTCCGTTGCCGAACGCATAGGCGTCGCGCTGCGACTATCCCAGGAGATGTGGGCCATCACCGGCAACCCAATGCCCCGCTATGGTCGTGAGGACATTCCGGGGCGCATCATTCGCAAGCCGAGAGCCAACCTCCTGAAGACTACACGGACATGATCCGCGCGTTGAGTGCTGCGGGCTGCGGGCTGCGAGTTCATCATCGTTGGTGCCTACGCATTGGCGGCCAACGGGCACCCTCGTGCAACTCAGGACATTGACATCCTCGTCAAGCCCGAGCCAGAGAACTCCGCGCGCGTGTACCGAGCCTTGGTCGACTTTGGTGCCCCAGTTCAGGCACACGGAGTCTCGCCGCGTGACTTCGAGAAGGCGGGATGTGTCTATCAGATCGGATTGCCGCCTTTGAGGATCGACATCATGACGTCTATCGATGGGCTGAGCTTTGAAGAAGCGATCTCAGACGCAACGGTGGGCCGCTTCGGCGGCGAAAGCGTGCGGTTCATCGGCATAGCGGCGCAAATCGCGAACAAGCGCGCCTCGGGTCGAACGGAGGATCTCGCTGATGCGGAGGCCCTAGAAGCGATTCGAGCGGGCAAGTTGGAATAGATCCGACGTCAGGGCGCGGGAGGCAGTTCGCTGTCTCGACGTGGGCGGCGGGCTTGACCCAGGACGCGCTTACGAACGCGTACGGCGTCGGGAGTGACTTCGACCAGTTCGTCGCGATCGATGAACTCCAGCGCGGTATCGATGGACAGATTGCGGGGCGGCGTCAGGGCCACATTTTCGTCGCGACCGGCTGCGCGGATATTGGTCAGCTTCTTTTCCTTGGTCACGTTCACGTCCAGGTCATTGGCGCGATTGTGCTCGCCCACGATCATGCCCTCGTAGACGCCGGTGTTCGGACCGACGAAGAGAACTCCCCGGGGCTGCAGGTTGAACAAAGCGTAGGGCGTAGTGGTGCCAGGGCGATCGGCGACCATGGCGCCGGTTTTTCGGCGCAGCATGGGTCCGGCGTAGGGCTCCCAGCCGTCCAAGAAGGTATTGAGCAGTGCCGTGCCCCGGGTTTCCGTCAGCAAGTCGGATCGAAATCCGATCAGACCGCGCGAGGGCACCCGAAACTCGAGGCGGACGCGCTCGGCTCCCACGGGTTGCATCTTCAACATCTGCCCGCGGCGTTCGCCAAGGCGCTTGGTGACCACGCCGATGTGCTCCTCGGGCACGTCGACCACGACCCGCTCCACGGGCTCCATGCGCGCGCCATCTATCACGCGGACCACGACCTCGGGCATGCCGAGGGCGAGCTCGTAGCCCTCTCGGCGCATGGTTTCGGCCAGCACGGCCAACATCAGCTCGCCGCGGCCGTAGACGACGAAGTTGTCCGGCTCGTCCGTGGCCTCGACGCGCAGCGACAAGTTTTTTTTGGCTTCTCGCTCCAAACGCTCGCGCAGGTGACGGCTCGTCACCCAGCGCCCGCTCTTGCCGGCCATGGGCGAGGTGTTGACGCCAAAACTGATCTTCAGGGTCGGCTCTTCCACCGAGATCCTCGGCAGGGCTTCGGATCGCCCCGGCGCCGCAACCGTGTCTCCGATCTGCACGCCCTCCATGCCCGCGATGGCGATGATGTCCCCTGCCGAGGCTTCATCCACCTTGACTCGGCGCGTGCCCTCCCACTTGAAGACGCTCGACAGCCGCGCGCGCTGGCGTTTGCTCTCTCCGATCAACTCGACTTCGCTGCCGACCTTCAGAGCACCGGACCACACCCGAGCGATGGCCAGGCGCCCAACGTAGTCGTCGTGCTCCACGTTGTGCACCAACAGGCACAATTCGTCGCCGGGCAGCAGTCGGGGCTCGGGCACTTCGTCGATGAGGGTGCGAAACAGCGGCACCAGATCTTCGCCCGTGTCGGACAGTGCCTTGCGCGCGATGCCGTGCTTGCCGATGGCATACAACACCGGGAACGCTGCCTGCTCATCGGTCGCGTCCAAGTCGCAGAACAGGGCGAAGACCTCGTCCAAGACCTCTTCGGCGCGGGCGTCTCCCCGGTCGATCTTGTTGATCACCACCACGACCCTCAGGCCGAGCTCGATGGCTTTCTTGAGCACGAATCGAGTCTGCGGCAAGGGGCCTTCAGCGGCGTCGACCAAGAGCAGTGCCCCGTCGGCCATCTTCAGGGTGCGCTCGACCTCGGCGCCAAAGTCGGCGTGGCCAGGAGTGTCGATGATGTTGATGACCGTGGAGTCGTAGACGACGCTGGCGTGCTTGGCGAAAATCGTGATCCCGCGTTCGCGTTCCAGATCCCCGGAATCGAGCACCCGGTCCGTCTGGACCTCGACGTTCTTGAGGGCGCCGGTCTGGCGCAGCATGGCGTCGACGAGGGTGGTCTTGCCGTGATCGACGTGGGCAATGATGGCCACGTTTCTGAGATTTTTTTGGCTCATGGATAAGAAAGCTCAGCCCAAGGCGGCTGGCGCGGTGACGCTGTAGCACACCGCCTTGCGCCGCGTACGATTCACGTAGCTAGCGCCCTGACAGCCGTCGAAGCGCAGCACTTCACCGACCTTGAGTCGCCACACGCCATCGCCCACGGCCAGCTCGACTTCACCACTCTCACAGGTCACGTAGCGCCGCGTGCCGGGCCCACCGCTACGGCTCGCGACCTGGCCGCCCGCGGGCAGCTCCAGCCGCTCCAGGGAAAGCCCGCTCGGCGCGTCGGGAAGCACGTCGCAGATCCGCGCCTTGCCCCGGGTCCGGCGTCGCAGCGCACGCGCCGGGTAGTGGCGCACGCTGTCTTTCGCTTCGCCGACGATCTCACCGAGCCCGACTTGCAACGCTGCCGCCACCTTGAGCAACACGCTCAGGGTCGGGTTCGCGGTGCCGCTCTCGAGGTGCGCCACGGTCGGCCGGGGCACGCCGGATACGTCAGCAAGACCCTGCTGGCTGAGCCCGCGCAACTCTCGCAGGTGTTTCAGGTTGTGGGCCAAGCCCGCGGGCGCGCTATCGACCATGTCCGCCGTATAGTCCGAGGCCAGCCTCCCCACGGAAAAAAACACGCAACTGGCCCGGCCAGCGCCCGAAACAGCGCTCATCATGCAGAGCAAAGGGCATTGGACTTTCCTGTTGGCGGCGCTGCTGCTGACCACGGCGTGCGGCGGATCCATGGGTCGCTCCATCGACCATTTCGAGAGCACGAACTACCCGGAGTCCCTCGAGGCCCTCGAGCGCATGGAGGCGGACGCGCAGCACTTCGAGCCCGACGCGCGCACTCGCTACTGCCTGTACCGCGGACTCACGCACCTGGCGCTTGGCAACGCAAAGCTGGCGAGTCGTTGGCTCGGCCGCACGCGTCATGAGCTTGGACAAGATCCGGACCGACTGTCCGCGCTCGACAAGAGTCGCTTGGAAAGTGCGTGGCGCAGCTTGGGACTGATGCCCGGCGACCCTGTCCTCATCGACTGAGTCCGCAACAATCTCAGGGCGACAACCTGCAGGACCTGGCAAGACCTACATTGTGTTCTCGTGTCGGTGCGACACTCCGTGACACGACACGTCGCATGTGACGATCTGAGTCCCAATTGACGGAAGTCATAGGCGAATCGTATCTTCTTAAGGGCTCGGCGGCCACCTGTCATCCCGCTGAGCGCAAGGAGCGGGCGAATGTCACGAGACGCGCGCAGGATGCGAAAGTGGAACACGGTACCCGGGCTGCTTTGTGCAGTACTAGCCAGCGCTGCAGTTGGTGCGGGTTGTTCGAGCGAAAGCGACGAAAAGAGCGGAACGACCGGCACGACCGGTCAGTGTCTCAGCGAGCGCGACTACTTCGCCAAGAAGGTGCAAGCAGGCGTGTTTGGCAACACGTGTCAGAAGTGCCATGCGCCGGGCGGACAGGCGGATGAAGAGGGTGCAGAGTTCACGCTTCTGCCCCCCTCCTATCCCGGCTTCATCGACGCGAACTTGGCGGCGGCCAAGCAATTCGCCAAGACCGAATTCGACGGCAAGAGCGTTCTCGTGCGCAAGCCCGTCGGAGAGCTCGAGCATGGCGGCGGCAAGGCCATCGACCCGAGCAGCCCCGAGTACGCCAGTTTGAAGGAGTTCATCTCACTGGTGAAGTCCGACGACTTCTGCGAAGGCGGCAGCACGGTCAAAGGCTTCGACGACGTCGTACTTCACGACACCCTCACCACGTTCCGGCGCTCGACCTTGCAGCTCGCCGGTCGGCTGCCCAACGCGGTGGAAATCGATCGCATCATCACCGAAGGCGAAGCCTCCTTGCAGCCTTTGCTGGACGAGCTGATGAAGGAGGACGCCTTCTTCGAGTGGATCAAAGAGACCTTCAACGACGTCCTGCTGACGGATCGCTACCTCGGTTACAGCAGCTACGCGGTCAGCTTGCTGAATGACGATCAGTACCCCCAGTCCGGGGACGTCTGGTTCGAGAACCTGGATTCCACTCAAAAGTCGCCCATCAACAAAGCCGTTGGTCGGGAGCCCTTGGAGCTCATCGCCTACATCGTGAAGAACGATCGTCCCTTCACGGAGGTGCTGACGGCGGACTACACGCTGATGAATCCGGACAGCGCTCGGATCTTCAACGCCAACATCAAGTTCGATGATCCGAACGACCCGGGCGAGTGGAAGCCCGGCAAGATCCGCCCCATCGTGGACGGCTCACCCCAAGAGCTTCCCCACGCCGGCGTACTTTCGAGCCCCATATGGCTCAATCGCTTTCCCACTACGCCCACCAACGTCAATCGTCACCGCGCCCGCAAGGTGCTGAAGTTCTTCCTCGCAACGGACATCTTGCGCATCGCCGAGCGCCCCATCGATCCGCTGGCCGCCACGGCCTACAACAACCCCCCGCGGGAAGATCCGGGCTGCAACGTCTGCCACCGGATGATGGACCCCATCGCAGGCGCGTTCCAGAAGTTCGACGACAACGACCAGGAGAAGTACGAGCCCGACAACTCCTGGCACCAGGAAATGTTCCCGCCCGGCTTTGGCAAAGAGACCATGCCGACAACGGAGTACAGCCAGTCCCTGCAGTGGCTGGCCCAGCGGATCGTACAAGATCCGCGGTTCTCCTTGTCGATGGTCTACACCGTCTACACCACGATGACGGGGCAGGAGCCTCTCATCTACCCGACCAGCGAAGATCCGGACTTTGACGCAAAGCTCATCGCATGGGAGGCGCAAGATGCGCTCTTCCGCAAGATTGGCGACGCCTTCGTCGACAGCAACTTCAACCTGAAGACGGTCATCAAGGGCGTCATCCTCTCGCCCTACTTCCGGGCCAAGAACACGGTCGGCGAGCCGAGCGCAGCGCGAGCGGTGGAGCTGTCGATCATCGGCACGGGCCGGCTTTCGACTCCGGAATCCCTGAGCAGGAAGATCCGAGCGGTCACCGGGCTGCCCTGGGGCAAGGGTAGCGGCTACTACAAGACCGACTACCTGAACTCGGACTACCGAGTGTTGTACGGCGGCATCGACTCCGACGACGTCACCGTTCGCCTGACGGCGCCCAACGGCGTCATGGCCAACGTGGCCTGGCGCATGGCCAACGAGGTGTCTTGTCAGACCACGGCCTGGGACCTGTCGATAGACAAGCCCGCGGACCGCTTCTTGTTCCCCTACGTCAATGTGGAGGACACACCGGACACCAACGCCGACGCGATCAAGAAGAACATCCAGTACCTGCACGCTCACATCACTGGGGAGACTCTGCAGCTGAGCGACCCGGAAATCTCAGCGACCTACAACCTGTTCAACGAGACCCTCAAGGAGGGCCAAGCGAAGATCGCTTCGGACACGCTGACCGAGAGCATCAACTACCGTTGCCGTGCTCGGAAGGACCCGTACACCGATGCGGATCTGCCTGACGAGCAGAAGCTCGAGAAGGACCCCGACTACACGGTGCGCGCGTGGATGGCGGTCATCACCTACCTACTCAGTGACCACGGTTTTCTCTACGAGTGAGGAGGAGGAAGATCATGCAGCGACGTAATTTCCTCAAAGCAGCAGCAATCAGCGGGATGGCCCTGACGGCCCCCGTCTTCACTCGTGACGCGGATGCAGCGGCGCCCTTCGGTGGCCCCTACTGGATCATGGTCAACGCTGGCGGTGGTTGGGATCCGCGCTTCCTCTTCGACCCCACGTCGAACGCGGAGCAAAACCGGATCACGACTGCCATCCAGAAGGTGGGCAACATCTCCTACGCGCCGATCCCCGTGGATGTGGCTGCCATCAACCTGGGCGCCACCGAAGAGTCCCACTTGATGAGCACGGAGACCTTCCTGAACAAGTTCGGGAACCAGCTCTGCGTGATCAATGGCGTCGACACCACCACCAACAACCACGACGCGGGCAACCGTGCCATGTGGTGCGGTCGCATCCCCGAGGGCTACCCTGCCCTGGGTGCTCTCATCGCAGGTGCCCGGGCACCGGAAAAGCCCATGGCCTTCCTGTCCAGCGGTGGCTACGACTCAACCCAGAACGTGGTGGCCCTCACCCGCGTGAACAGCACTAGCACCCTGCGCAAGGTGGCGTTCCCCAACGCCATCGACGCCAACGACATTCAGGGTGACAAGTACCACACCGACGAGACCTTCAATCGCATCGCGCAGGCCCAGTCGGCACGGCTACAGAAGCTCACCGGCAACATGCGTCTGCCCCGGGTCCGCCTCGGCATGGACCAGCTGCACCTGGCGAGGCTCAGCGAAAACGAGCTGGCCAATCTGCAGCTGCCCAACACCCCCGTGGACCTTCCCGGCAACTTGGGCGATCTGGAGCGCCTGATGCAGCAATCGCAGATCGCCATCGCGGCCTTCAAGTCCGGGCTGGCTGCCGCCGCGAACGTGAGCATCGGCGGCTTCGATACTCACGCCAACCACGACACCAATCAGCGTCGGCAGATCCAGAAGCTGCTCTCGGGCGTGAACTACATCATGGACGAGATCCAGGCCCAGGGCCTGGGCGGCAAGGTCTACGTGGTCATGGCCTCGGACTTCGGCCGTTCGCCCCGCTACAACTCCACCGGAAACAATGGTGGCAAGGATCACTGGTCGATCACCAGCATGATGGCCATGGGCCCCGGCATCGCCGGCAACCGCGTCATCGGCGCGACCAACGATGCCGATCAGAAGCCCTTGAATGTCGATCCCGGCTCTCTCGCCACCTTGGGCAACGCCAAAGATGGCGTGCGCATCAAGACCGAGACCATTCACCGCGCACTTCGCAAAGTCGCAACCATCTCGGATTCCGAAGTCGCCAACGCCTTCCCACTCCCCGGCGAGGATCTGCCGCTCTTCGGCTGATCCCAGCGCGACGACCCGCTTTCAGCTCGGTCCCACATTGCGACGAGCACGTCCCGCGCAATGTTAACAGCGTTAACATTGCGCACCAGCGCCCAGAATCGGCCTAGCGCAGTGCGTCGGGTACGCGTTCGAGCGCGCTGCGCACCGCTGCGCGCACCGCCGCGCGTTCCGCGTCTTTGCTCGCCGTCGACGCATCCGTCGCCCGGGCACTCCCCCGCACGATGGCGCAGAGCTGTCCGCCGCGGGCTTTGCGCAGGGTCGCCGACACCACGGCACGAGCCTGAGCGCCCTCGGAATCCTTGCGGCTACCCACTTTGAGCAGCGTGGCGCTCAGCACGAAGCGATCTCGGCTGCGAGCGCGCGACAAATCCAGACGCGAAAGCTCGCGCTCCACACTGCTCTCGAAGAGTCGTTCCAAAGACGCATTACCAGACGCGCCCCGAGCGTTCACTTCGCCCAGAGCCACCTCCGCCCGCGCGCCAGCTTGCGCCGCGCCGGCCCAGCCGCACGCGATCACGCCGAGCAATGCGACGAGTCGACGTCGCGACACACTGGTGCGCCCATCCATAGCCATGCCTTTCGCGAGCACCGAGCCGAAGTGGTCTCGGGAATGTCGTCTGCTCCGAGGCCTATCAGCGCGAGCACCAAATGGACAAATTTCGGTCGTAGTCTGAGTTCGGTTCTATTCTTTTGGGGTCGGGAGCACTTTGTCACTCCCTGTAACCCCACAATACCCGGCCGCGATCCCGGCTCTCGGCGCGGTTGATCTGTTGGGTGGGACCTACTGGTTGGCTTGGAACAAGGGTGGCTCCGGCGCTCACTTGAAGTAGTGGTACCAGTTTCCCCCGGCTTCTTCGTCGATTCGCTCCAACGATTCAAAGCCGATGTGCACGCCTTGCCGCCGCGTTTTCGGATAGCCACACTCGGCAAGCACCGCGAAGCACGCATCGATCAACTCCGGCCGGTCGCGAGCCGCCTCGCATTCCTCGTTGGTGCGCAGCATCACGTGCATCGTTAGGTACTTGGGATCGATGTCGATGGCACCGTAGCTGTAGACCGTCTCCGGCTCGAGTCCGCGCTGGCGAAGCAGTTCGAGAAGGCGCTCCGTCGCGCGATGAACCACGGGCTGCAACTTGCGAATTGCCATTGGTCAACTCTAACCGATCGGGAAGCGTTAACGTCTCTGAGAGACACAAGCTCGGCGAGCGCGTCCGGCTCCCAACGACCTCATGCGCATCGTTCTGGCCGACGAACTCAGCAGGCTGATGCGGCCTGGCTGCGGGTGTTGGGCGTTTTCGGGGAGCGAGAAATGGCCCCCGACCCCAAAAAACAACGGGGCTCAGGGGGTGACGATGCGGTCGACGCCGATGGTCTCGTCCCAAGCGCTCTCGTGGCCATCGTAGTGGACGAGTAGCTTGTCCGAAGAGACCACGGCAATGACGGTCGCGCTGTAGACCGAGCCACGCCAGCGCACGCGGAGCTTGTCCATGGGCTTGTAGGGGCTGGGGGCTCCCGCGGAGCCGGCGGCTTTGGGCGTCACGCCCGAAGCGCGCGCCACCTTGTCGGGCGGGGGCGGAGGGGTGACCGGGCCCTTCACGCGGCGCTTGATGCGATCGAGGGTGACGTCTTCGTCCCAGCGCGAGTCATAGCCGTCGTAGTGCACGCGAAAGCGCGAACGTCCGCGCTTCTCCAAGAGGTAGGCCGGGTACTCTCGGCCTTCCCATTCGACCCAGACATGTTCACCCACTCGATACGGCTCCTGGCACGCGACCACCAGCGGGAGCAGGGCAATCAACAGCAGGACTCTCAGCACGCCCATGTCCGGTAAAGTATCCGAGAATTCCCCGATGACGCCAGGGGACCGCGCCGCCGCAGTAACCTGGCTGAAAAACTCACGCCGCTAGTTGCCCGGCGCCTGCGCCTCAAAGCCCGCCCGACGCAGCGCCGGCATGCCGGCCTCGAACCAGCCGGTCACCACCTTCGTCGTGGTGCGGTAGGCGTGCTCCAGTATCTTGCGCCGCTCGGCGAAGCTCGCCGGATTGTGCATAAACAGCATGGCGTCGGTTGGGTCGGGCTCGAGCAGAAGCACGTCGGTCTTTCCCGTGGCGGCAATGCGCGCCAGAGACTCCTGCATCAAGCGGTGCATGCCGATGCGAATCGACTGGTTCATCACCCACATCAGCCCTTTGTTGCGCACGCTCGCCTTGGGGCCGTGGCCCGTGGGAACGCCTTCCGCAAACACCGGCACCATGGGGTTGACCACGAGGATCACGTCCGCGCCTTCATCGACGGCGACATCCAGGTGGCTGAGCTGGGCCGCGCCGGCGTCGATGTAGTGACGCCCACCAATGCGCACGGGCGAAAAGAACGGTGGCACCGCCATGGACGCGATGCAGGCTCGGGTGATCGGCACGTGATCGAAGCCATCTCCGCCGAAGAGCACCTGTTCGCCGGAGTCCAGATCGTGGGCCATGATGCGCAAGGGCCGCGGCATCAGCGGAAAGCTGTTGGCAATGCCGCGGCGAACGAAGAACTCTTCCAGAAATCGCTCGTAGCGATCCAAGGAGAAGAAACCCGCGGGCATGGTGTCGTAGAGGCGATCCATCTCTTCCCACAGCACCGCAGGCGACGGCGTGGGCGCCCGCGACAGCAGGCTGGTGCTGCCGTGACGCAAGGTCTGCCAGATCGCCACCACCGTGCGGCGCCATTCGGTGAAGTCCATGTGCAGCAGATGCTTGCGCTCGAGGGGGAAGTAGTTGTCCGCCGGATCGAGAAAGGCGCGGTAGATCCGCTCTGGATCTCGGCCCGCGGCGAGCACCGCCGCCACCGTCGCGCCGCTACTCGTGCCGACGTACAGGTCGAAGCCGCGCTCTTCGAAGCCCTCCACGCAGTGCTCGAAGGCGGCCAGGGCGCCAATCTGGTACATCGCCCCGGTCGCCCCGCCGCCAGGCAAGCACAGGGCAATTTTCGGGTTTTTCGCCACTCAGCGGCCTCGCAAATGGGGCGGCACGCCCCGCTTGTCGACCGTATCCGTCGCGAGTTCTTCACGCAGATCTGGGTAGTCCAGATTGGTGTGCAAACCGCGGCTCTCATGGCGCGCGGCGGCGTGGGAGACGATCAAGCCGGCGACGGTCGCGATGTTGCGCAGCTCCAGAAGATCTCGATTCACCAAGTGCTTCCAGTAGTACTCGCGGATCTCTTCTTCCAGCAAGGCGATGCGCCGCGCCGCGCGCCGCAGCCGTGCATTCGTGCGCACGATGCCGACGTAGTTCCACATCGTGCGGCGCAGTTCGTCCCAGTTGTGCGCCACGACGACTTCCTCGTCACTGGCCACCGCCGAACCGATCTGCCAATCCGGCACGCTCGCGACGGGACCTTCACGCAGCTCCGGCAAGAGCTGTCCGAGCTTCTCCGCCGCCCGCATGCCCATCACCAGACCTTCGAGCAAGGAGTTCGAAGCCAGGCGGTTGGCACCATGCAACCCCGTGCAGGAAGCTTCACCGATGACCCACAGCCCTGGCAACGTAGTGCGCCCGCGCATGTCGGAGGTGGCGCCGCCACACATGTAGTGAGCCGCGGGCACGACGGGAATGGGCTCCTTGGTCATATCCGAGCCGAAGCGCTCCACCTCCGCGCAGATGTTCGGGAAGCGATCCCGCACGAAATCCGCGGGCTTGTGGCTGATATCCAGGTGCACGTAGTCGCTACCGGTGCGCTTCATCTCGAAGTCGATGGCCCGGGCCACGATGTCGCGGGGCGCCAAGTCCGCCATCGCGTGGTGCTTCTTCATGAAAGCTTCGCCGCTTTCGGGCAGCCGAAGTACCGCGCCTTCGCCCCGCAGCGCTTCACTGATCAGGAAGTTCTTGGATAGCGGGTTGTATAGGCACGTTGGGTGGAATTGATAAAACTCCATGTTTGAGATTTCGGCGCCGGCCCGATACGCCACCGCCACGCCATCCCCGGTAGCCACGTCCGGGTTCGACGTATACAGGTACACCTTGCCCGCACCACCCGTCGCAATGATGGTCGCTCGCGCCAGAATCGTTTCGACTTTGCCGCTATCTTCGTCGAGCACATACGCGCCCGCGCAGCGATCGGGTCCGCCGAAGTTGCTCAGAGTGATCAAGTCGATCCCCATGTGCCACTCCAATAAGCGGATCCGTGGGTGCTCGATCACGCGCTCCAACAGGGCGCGCTCGATTTCGCGACCCGTGATGTCCCCGGCGTGGGCGACGCGGCGCTGGGTGTGGCCACCTTCGCGTCCGAGATCCAGCTCGCCCCCCTCGCCTCGCGAGAACTCCACGCCCAACTCGATCAGCCAGCGCACCGCCGCGGGTCCCTCCCGCACGCAGAGTTCGACCACTACGTCGTGGCACAGCCCGGCGCCTGCGGTCAGGGTGTCGGCGATGTGCGCAGCGTAGGAATCCTCTTCGGACAGCACCGCCGCGATGCCTCCCTGAGCCCAGGCCGTCGCGGAGTCGTCACTCTTGCGCTTGGTGACCACGGTGACGTCGCCGTGCTCGGCACTCTTCAGTGCGACCGTGAGCCCGGCGATCCCACTTCCGAGAACTAGAACGTCCGTCGTCTCCACGGCGCCGACGTTACACGATGGCCGCAGACCCGCGCGTGCCCTGCCCTGGGTCCGCGGCGCCCTTCCGCCACCCGCAAGCGTCATTGACGCGCCGCTTCAAAGGCACTAATCCCCAGTTTGCACCGGTAAAACGGCCTCGGCCGCGGGGCCGGTGCGCTTTTCCTGCGCGGCCGCGAGGGCGCCCTGCCCCCGTCCCGCCGCCCCGACAATTGAAGGAGGTCCCGTGAAGATCCTCGTTGCGCTCAAGCGGGTGGCCGACCCGGCCAACCACAACAAGATCAAAATTCCAGCCTCGGGCGACAGCATCGATACCAGCGGCCTGGAATGGCAGATCAACCCCTTCGACCTGTACGCGTTGGAGACAGCCCTGCGCCTGACGGAAGATGGCAAAGCGCCCAAGAAGCGTCAGGGCGAAGTGGTCGCCGTGACCCTCGGCCCCAAAGAGACCGAGACGAATTTGCGCTCGGCGCTGGCGACGGGTGCGGATCGCGCGATCCGAGTGGACGCCAACGACGACGCCCTGGACGGCACCGTGGTCGCCGCCGCTCTGAAGAAGGTCGTCGAAGAAGAGAAGCCCGACTTCGTGATTCTCGGCAAGCAGGTCGTCGACGGCGAAAGCAACATGGTGGGGCAGGTCCTCGCGGAGATGCTCGATTGGCCGATGGCAACCTTCGCCGCCACGATCCAAGAAGAGGCCGACGGCCTGCTCGTGGAGCGCGAAGTGGACGGCGGCGTCGCCAAAGTCAAGATCGCAGCGCCGGGTGTCATCACGGTGGACTTGCGCATCGTGTCCCCAGGTAGCGTGCACTCCAAGCACAGCGCCCCGGACTTCAAATACAGCTACGAAGAGGTTCGCTTTGCGCCGCTGCCCGCCATCATGCAGGCCAAGCGCAAGCCCCTCGCCGTCAAGAACCTGGCAGACCTCGTGGGCGACATGAAGAGCTCCACGACCTACACGAAATTCGAAGCGCCCCCCGCGCGCAAGGCCGGCATCATCGTCAAGGACGTGCCAGAACTCGTCGGCAAGCTCGCCAACGAGGCGAAGGTCATCTGATCAAGGAGACTCGTCATGGCAAATGTACTCGTAGTTGCAGAGCTCACTGAGGACGGCAGCGTCCGCAAGACCACCCATAGCGCCATCGCCTTCGCCAAGAGCGCGAGCGGCGGCGGCAGCTTCTCCATTCTATGCCTGGGAGCCAAGGCCAAGGCGGGAGCCGCCGAGCTGACTGGTTTCGGCGCCGCGAAGGTGCTGGCATGTGAAGACGCAAGCCTCGCGAACTACCTGGCCGAGACCTACGCGCCCACGGTCGCGGAGGTTGGCAAGGGCTTTGACGTGTTGGTCGCCACGGCGTCCAGCTTCGGAAAAGACCTGATGCCTCGGGTCGCCGGACGCCTCGGCGCTGCCTACGCGGGTGATTGCGCCGGCGTCGCCGACGAGGGCGGCAAGTTGACCTACAAGCGCCCCTTGTACGCAGGCAACGCCTTCGGCTATTGCCAGCTGTCCACCGACAAACAGGTCGCGACCTGCCGACAGAGTGAAGTGGATCCCGCTGAACCCAGCGGCGGAGCTTCGCCCGTGGAAGACGTGGCCGTGGTCGGACCCGGCGCTGGCGCCGCACGCTTGCAGCACCTCGGTGTTGCCACGGTAAAGAGCGAGCGTCCCGAACTGACCGAGGCCTCCGTCGTCGTCTCCGGCGGCCGAGCGATCAAAGAGAAGTTCTTCGACATCATGGAGCCTCTCGCCGACACCCTCGGAGCCGCCATCGGCGCCAGCCGCGCCGCCTGCGACGCGGGCTACTGCCCGGGTGACTATCAGGTCGGCCAAACCGGCAAGATCGTCGCCCCCTCCCTGTACATCGCCGTCGGGATCTCGGGCGCCATTCAACACATCGCCGGCATGAAGGGCTCCAAGACCATCGTCGCGGTCAACAAGGACCCCGAGGCCCCGATCTTCACCATCTCCGACTACGGTCTGGTGGCGGATCTCTTCCAAGCCGTCCCCGCGATGGTGGAAGAGATCAAAAAGCACCAGGCGTCGAAGTAAGCGTCCTTGGTTGGGTCGCCACATGTGCGGCCCAGCTGCCCGAATCCCGCGCTTGCACCCGTTGGGGCGCTCCGCGCCCCAGCCCGCTCGCTCGGGCCCCCAGCACGCGTTCGCGCAACCTGCGCAAAACTGAGCAGCTCCCCCGCACGGGACCCACGCGTCACCAGCCCCGGCGCGCCGTACCAGTCGAGCGAGCGGCTGCGCGGAACGGAGGTGGTAGTGCCTCGAGTGGCGGAGTTTCGGCACAACTCCGAGGCCGCGGCGTGTGCGAATGAGCGCGATGCGCGGCTTGAGCGGCCTGAAGGCGCCACTGGGAAACGCGGACGGCTGCAACGGATCAATCCGCCGGAATACGGGGCGGATAGGCAGGTGCGGTGACGTGCCAGGGCGGGAGGGCATCTTGTTCGGCACATTGGACAGATCAGTTGCGCGAATTCTGTACGGAGCCCTCCCATCGGGCGGGTACAAATTGGTCGGGCAACCGCGATGCTGAGTTGCGGAGATTCGCGCCGGCGACCGGCGTCTTGCCGACGGGTAGGGGCTGCGGTGCGGGCGGGCCTTGGGTGGGCCCGCCACGTCCGCACCTCCGCCGGGGCGCCGGCGCCAAGAGTGTCAGTGACACGCTCCGGAACAACGATACATTTTTTGAGAATCTTGTTGACAGGATTTCTGGTGCACCCACGCGCTACTTGCCAGCTCGATGCTGCGTGTACCCGTGCGCAGCGTGCGTGACCGGTACGCGTACTTTCGCTCCCGAAATGATTCTCGCGCCGATCGGCGCCGCGTTCGCCACGTAGCGAGTCAGCTGCGAGGGTAAAAAAGCGCATGTTATGCCAGCATGCATGAAGCTCGATCATCTCTCGGACGCCGAAGTCCTGACGAAACTCGACGGCGTGATTGGCTCACGGCGCCGCGTCACTGCAGCGCTCGTCGCCTACCTCGGCGAGGTGGAGGTGCGGCGATTGGAGCGCAAGGAAGCGTATTCCTCCATGTACGACTTCTGCTGCCGCAAGCTGAAGCTCAGCGAGGGCAGCGCTCATCGGCACATCGCAGCTTCTCGCGTTGCGCGGAGCTACCCGATGGCCCTGACACTGCTGCGTGAAGGTCGGCTCCATGTCACTGCCCTCAGCATGCTGCAAACGTACCTAGATGAGGAAAACCACGCTGAGCTGCTCTCAGAGGTTTGCGACAAGAGCAAGGCCGAGATCGAGCGGCTGATCCGCTCTCGGCATCCCAGGCCGGATGTGCTGGACACCATTCGAGCCCTACCAGCTCAGACAGCCGTCAGCGGCGAGTCTGGCCGCGGGATCTCGGCGGGGCAAAGGATCGACGTGGCGGCCGCAACCGAACGCCCGCGCGAGCCACAGCCTCGCGTGTCGCCGCTGTCCGCGGGCCGCTTCCACGTCCAGTTTACCGCGGGCTCGGAGCTGAAAGCGAAGCTAGAGCGCGCACTCAATCTAACCAGTCATCAGAACCCGAAACGAGCTCTCGCGACCCTCATCGAGAAGAGCCTCGACCTGCTCTTGGCAGACATCGAAAAGAAGAAGCTTGGAAAAACCAACAAGCCGCGCCCCTCCAAGGGCACGAAGAATGGAAACTTCTCCCGGGAGGCTCGCCGGGAAATCTACGAGCGTGACGGCGAGCAGTGCGCCTACGTTTCACCGAGCGGGCAGCGCTGCCAAGCGCAAGCGTTTCTGGAAATGGATCACCGAACGGCTCGCGCTCGGGGCGGCCGCGGCACCAGCCGCAACGGCCGCGTGCTGTGCGCCGCCCACAATGCACTCGAAGCCGAGAATGTATTCGGCAGAGAATTCATGGAGAGTAGAATTCGTATTCGCCAGCGAAGGTTGGACAGGGAGTCGAGCCCCGCACCACAGCAGAGCGACATCACGGACGCGAGCGCGCACAACGAATGCGGGCAAGAGTCCGTAGAGAGTGCGATCCACCTCCGCCAGCAAAGGTTCGACGGTGAGTCCAGCTCCGCACCGCAGCAGAGCAACGTCACGGACACGAGCGCGCGAGACGAGCAGGGAGAGTCCATGGAAAACGGCATTCACCTCCACCCGCGTCACCAGCGAAGGTTGGATAACGAGTCGAGCGATGCATCAGTCGCGGAACATCACATAGATATCTGCGAGGCGTCTGCCATTCGCGCAGTGCCTGGACAAGCTTCGAGCAGGACGCATGCGCGGCACCTTGACTCACGCAGAGACGACGCCGACGCGGCTTCCCTCCGCGGAACTCGAACGCTGAGACCAGACGAGATGGAAGCCAGGTTGCTATGCGCACTCACCACGATGGGGTTTCGGCGCGGAGAGTCCAAGAAAGCCCTAGCCACCCTCACGCTGCTGCCCTCGGCAGACGAAAACGTAGCGCGCTTCAAGACACTTCTGCGCCAAGCGCTTGCGGTGCTGGTCCCCCGGCGCACGTACTGCTGACACGCTCGACGCCGGCGCCCCGGCGGAGGTGCGGACGTGGCGGGCCCCCAAAGGCCCGCCCGCACCGCAGCCCTCACCAGTCGGCAAGACGCCCGTCGCCGGCGCGATTTCGCACAACTACCCACCGCCCCCACCCGGGGCCTGCGCAGCACGCTGGAGTCCCACGATGCAGCTGCGGTTCGAGTTCGGATATCGCATCACGCAAGTAGACGCCCACCTCATCAGTCGACCGGTTTTGTGCCGCACGGATGATGTAACGGGCAAGTAGTTCCTGCGCCTTCGCAAGCACACCGAAGATGTCGGCCTCACGGTCCATGACATTGATTACGTCGCTACCCACCTCCGAGTGCACTTGCTCCAGCATCTCAACCCAGCGCAGAGACTCCCGCTGCGGATCTTTCGCGAGAGCGCGCTTCGTTTTCCTAGCCCTGCCTTTCGGGCGTACATGACGACGCAAACCCAGGACACCAAGGGGGAGCCGTTCTTCTCCGGGCAGGACCGCCAGAGCAATGTGCGCGAAGAAGCCCTGACCCGCGGGGGAAGTCACCCCCATTCCTTCGCGCTCACTCGAGCCACCAACGGTCACATCGGTCGTGTCGTGCACCACCAGGCACGTGCCGGCCGTACGCACACGTCCTATTGTTGCTTCAATGTGTGGTTCCAGCACGTGTCCTTCATAGGCCTTCTTCAGCAACGGCACCTTCACGTGACACAGCAGGTTGGTGAACTTCATCCTCCTTTTCTGCTTTGCTTTGTTTCCGATCCGCTCCAGGTACGTGGGCGTGCTTGTCCGGCGCTGAGTCCGGCGCACGTTTCGCTGGGCGGACTTCCCATTGGCCGCACTCCTTCCCTCCGCCGAGTCCCTGGGCGTTACCCGCAGGTTCCCCGGCTTCTTCGGTACTATGAGTGCGTCCGACTTCTCGGAAGCTTTCGCCAACGGATTGCGGCCTGGGCCTTCCCGCGGCTGCCTGCCTCTACTTCGGCGAGGCACTTCTGAGATCTCCCGGTTCCCGTACAGAGGACATGTGCAAGCGTGCCCAAGTCTTCGACCCCGAGAGGACGACGGTGCCCGCGCCCACTGCATTGGGCACCATCGCTTGGCCTTCCGCCGGTGGGATGGCGTCGGCTCCTCTGTTTCCCAAATTTTCGAGGCTCAATCCCCCGGCCCGCTTGCTCGACCCCCTACGCTTCGCCCACGGGATCACTCCCGCAAACGCAAGGGATGGTCTTCTCAGGGGTGGGCTCCTCCTGAGACAGGACTTGTGAAACTCGATCTTGGCTTTCATCTCCTTTCCTTCACCTGTTTTCCTCTGCCGGTCTCCCGGCGCTCCCCACCCGCCCTGGGAGATCTGCGCGCAGCCCGCGCGCCGCAACGAACGAAAGCACCTTCTCCCCCTATCAGCCCCCGCCATACACCGATCCGCCGCCGTCGCCGCGCGGCCCCAGCGTCCGAGCTTGCACTCCCCCACTCGAGACTTACCCTGGCCTCGTGAGACGCAACCGGCGAAGTTCCACCAGCGATTGGGTCGCGGCTTTGCGCGCGCTCTACACACCCGGGCCGCGAAACCTTGAGTCCGTGCAGGACACTGCGGCCCTAGGCCTCTTACCGCGTTCTTTGGCATGGACCGTGCGCGCCGCGCACGTGCACCCGGCGGCAACTCGGCTCATGCATCGGGCGCTCGGGCGCGTCTCCCTGGGCCTCAGCTACGGCGTGCCGCTGCGCACCCTCGAAATAGACGCCTTCCTGCGGGATGCCATCGCGGACGGGGTCCGCCAACTGGTCATCGTCGGAGCTGGCCTGGATGCCCGCGCATATCGAATCGCGGAGCTGGAGGACGTGCGCGTCTTCGAGCTCGATCATCCCGCGACTCAGTCCTACAAGCGAGAGCGCGTGTCCGAACACGAGCAGCGCTGCCAAGAGCTGATCCACGCCGCCATCGACTTCGAAAAGCAGACCTTGGACGACGTGCTCAAAAGCCACGACTTCTCCCCGGGGGAGCGCAGCGTTTGGATCTGGGAGGGCGTCACCATGTATCTCGCGCCCGAGGCAGTCGACGCCACGCTCGCCGCGATCGCATCCTCCTCAACCAAGGGCAGTCGATTGGCGGTGACTTACTTGCCGAAGGAATTCCGAGCCGCTTGGGCTCTCGGGATCAGTCGGGTGGGCGCACGCGTGATCGGCGAATCCGTCCGCGCCCAGTACGAAAAGCCGGAGATGGAGCACCTGCTCTCAGACCACGGATTCCGCGTATTGGAAGACGACACCGCAACGGACTGGGCCGAGCGCTGGCCCGCCCAAGAGCGCACCGTGATCCGCAACTGGGAGCGCCTAGCCCGCGCCGAACGCCACTGATTGCGCACGCATTGCACCCCCCGCGAAGGGCGTTGCTGCCCGCCGCCCCGCGCGCAATTCGGCGACGCCAAGCCACCAACCAACCTCGTTGCACCCGCGCCAACCGTCGCCCGCGCCGCGGCCCAGAGCGCCCCAAACGCCACTGATCCCAGCCGCCCCTCTACAACCCCCGCCAATTGAGCGCTTCCTTGACAGGGGGAGCCAAAGCATTCATCGTCCCGCGCCGATAAAGACTGAAATATCGGGGCGTAGCGCAGTTTGGTAGCGCGCACGGTTCGGGTCCGTGAGGTCGGCAGTTCGAATCTGCCCGCCCCGACAAAACCCAACGCAAGAGTTGAAGAACACGGCGGACTTGGTGGCGACGCTTACTCCGTTACCAACATATTACCAGTCGGGGTACCGAGCTTGGCGACAGCATCGCGAAGATCACCCCTCGTGACATGGCAATACGTAGGAAGTTGCCCCGCGGCCCTTCTTCGCTCTGCCCGACCATCTGGCACTCTCAACGCAGGCGTTTGGCGATGGGGCAGACACGCAAGCAAGGTGCTCAAGAAGACCGAAACAGCCCGGCCGATACCGACATCACTCGGACTCCTCACCCAAGCGCACGCGGCGCTGAATCAGGGCGAGCTGAACGTCACGCAGGACCAGTTTGACTTGCCCAGCGTCGAGACCCTGCTCACGGAGCAGCGCGGAGCACCGGGAATTGATTTCCCCGGAGTGCTCGCGGGTTGTCGACTTTCGGGTCCCCTCCGTCAGAAGAGAGGCGACTTCACCCAGAGCGGCGCTCGGTGACGCCTTCGGGTAGTTCTCGAAGGTTGTCCGGAGCATGGCGAGCACGAGGGAAAACACCGATCGGTAGTCGTCGCCACGTCCGACGCAGAGGGGCTGTTCCGCAGCCTCAGTTTCGGTATCCAGCTGTAGGTGAACGAGCTTCGCGAGGGATTCACCGGCAGTGCGCGCGAATGGGTGGTCCGACATCGGCACGAGGATGTTCGCCCATAGATCAGTGAGCGCCTCCAAAAGCACCGTGCCAGGGCCCGGTGGCGTCAGATCACGAGCGGCCGCCTTCATGGTCGCCGCTTCAACGTGCTCTTCGCGTGTTCGATGCCACTCAGCCATGTGAAGGCAGGCCGCAACGAGGCGGTCCCGCCCGATTTCGGAAACGATGCGCTGCTGCAAATCGGCGCGCCAGTCCATCGCATTCAGCGACAGCGCGATCATGTTCATCAAGCCCTGGGGACGCCCCCATGACTTGTACGCATCACTGGCGAGAAGACCCGCCAACTTCGCAGGGGAAGCGGCGACGTTCGGATGAAGAATCTCGAGTTCACCCTCCTGCCGCGATTGTGGGTGGGCACAGATCATCTGGACAGCAGCATCCTCGATGTACAAGAGCGCATCGAACTCGGCGCCAGGACCACGACGCGGGTTGATTGACTTGGGTGGGTTGTCCTCGGCCCAAATCGTGAATCCGCGTCGCACCAGCGCCAAAGCGAGCACTGCATCGATCGGCGAGAGCATTCGCCCCAGCACATGAGACGGCAGCTCGTCTTCGGGAACGCTCCGATCGCACCAGCCGTCCAGGGCGCCGTCGGGGCCAAGGATGACAAACGCGAAGTTGCCGCCGGGGCGGGGCGTGGGAACCCAGCTGGCAACAATGTAGTTTCCGTGGGTGTCGCAAGGGCTGAACCAGAACTTTGCGTACTGAAACCATTCGTCGCGCGCGGTATCCGGACCAGGGCCAAGCGTGCACGCCCCGAGCGCCGCCTCGATTCGTGGAGGTATCTCCGCTGAAAGGGGGTGATCTGCATCCCGCGTTCGCGCGCATGCATTGCAGAACGCGAGGCCCAGCAGGTAGCGCGCGGTGAGGCAGCCCGTCGAGGACAGGCGCCTCAAGATTTCCTTTTGCCAAGGCGCCGAGTCCAGGCTTGCCTGGTAGTGGGCAAACGCGTAGGGGATCCCGGCGCGCTGTCGGATGCGTTCCACGAATGTGTAGGGGTCTTCCTTCTCGCGAGGGTCCCACATCAACGAAGCAAGGAACCCCGACGTGTTCTCGACGCTGCCGTGGGGCGAAAAGTCCCAGTCCCCAAGGAAGTCGATATTGATGGCGTCCATTTCCTCGGGCGGCACCTGCAACACCGGCGACTCGCCCCCCCAGTTCTCCAGGATGTGGAACGCGAAGGCCCGAGCACCGGTGGAGTAGTGATTGGACAGGAAGATCTCCCGAATGCGAGGAAGCGCCTTTGCTCGATCGTCATCCTGGACGTCGAAGAAGATCGCGTCCACTGCGTCACGAAATGCCCCACGGTCGGAAAGCACCGGCCAGCACGAAAGCACCTTCTTCATCATCTGGTTGCGCGACAGCTCAGGAAACTTCTCGAACACATTCGGCCTGTTCGCATCCTCGCTCTCCGCCATCAGCCAGTTCAGTGCATCCAGCGCGAGGTCATCGGTAGCCGCGTCTGCTAAACCGGACTTTCCGTCGGTTTTCTCTCCTTGAACGAACAAGAACTTCCGCATCTGCGTTTTCTCCCGGCCGCGCTTGGTGGTATCGGGGCCCACAGGCCGTGCGTTGACGCGCCTGCCGCGACAAGGGTACGCGCACTGCGACGAAGGGAGAAGATGACTGGCAATGTGGGACCGCGGTCCCCGACCCGGCGCGGCACTACGGTGGCTGCCGGCCACGATGACGCATAAGTAACGGCAGCAACGCCAAGGCTGAGCGAGTGCCACCGGGCGGGGTAGCGCCGGTCCAGGCGGCTATCTATGCGGCCTACAAGCGCTTTTCCATAAGCTGCGCACGAATCGCGCAACCATCGGGAATCCAGCTGCCGCGAGACGGCCTGACAATTCGTACGCAACCGGCATCGCTCATGGCCGAGTTGGGAGGGCACCGCGTACAATTGGACGGATTTTCTTGCCATGAGCGCTCCCAGATCGGACCGACCACTGACGATTCTCATCGTCGACGACGATGAGCCAGTGGTGCGGGCGCTCAGCCGTGGCCTCGAGAAGCAGGGCCATCGTGTGTACGGCGCGCACAGCGCCGCCGACGCGCGGGCCCTGCTCGAGACACTGAAGCTTGACGCCGCTGTCGTCGATCTGGTTCTGGGCGACGAAGAGGGACCAGACGGGGAGCCGGCGGGGTACGGGCTCTGCCGCCATATTAGCAGCCTCCCCGATGCTCCTTTCGTCGTGATTCTCAGCGGAAAGCCGCCGGAAGAGGTGTACGAGCAATCACTGCGCGCCGGTGCCGTCGCACATCTACTAAAGCCCGTGACGGTGGATTACCTGGAGGCTTGCCTACAGACCCACCATCGTCTGCGAACCGAGGGATCAGCTCGTCCACCTCCGCCGTTTCCGCTGCAGATTGACGACGACAAGTGCACGGCAAGTTACTGGGGCAAGCCTCTGGGCTTGGAGCGGCGTGAGCGCCGCGCTCTAGGCCTGCTGCTCGATCACTGCGACCAGGTCGTGAGCCCCACGCAGATCCGCAAACACGTTGGCTCGGCCTCGGACCAGGCGGCCCGCAAAACGGTGAACCTGGCGCGCAAGAAGCTCGAGAAGGCAGAAGCGGAAGAGCACGACGCGGTAATCGAGACCGTAAGAAGCGAAGGATTCATCATCCGCTATCGTTCGAAGAAGTGATCCGCGCCAGCCTGCAAAGAACTCCGCCGTCGCCCCAGCGAAACGCACGCAGGCACGCCTGCCTCACACGCGCATACATGTAGGGGACATGGTTCCAAAGTCCTGAAGAATTCCCAAAGAAATCCAATTCGGATCATGTGCGTGCGTTTACGCTGTGTGAGGCGCCGTCACGGGCGCTCAAGGGGCGAGATGAAGACAGGAGGGCGACCGATGTGCGCGCGTATTCGCAGCGTCTGCACACGCTGGCTTCTGACCGCAGTGGTGCTGGCAACGGTCGCCAACTGTGGCGGCGACGACACCAGTGACAACGGCGCCGGGGGGACACAAGCCGACGGCGGAGGTGCAACTGGCTCAGGTGGTACCGGTGGGGCGGCCACCGACGGCGGCGGCGCAATGGCAGGCGCCGGAGCGACAGCGGGAAGTTCTGGCAGCGGCGGCATCAACAACGACGGTTCCGCCGGCACGAGTGGAGCCGATAGCGGGTGGAAAGGGCCGCCGAGCTGCGCCAGCCAACAGGCGGGAGCCGGCATGAATTGCGGCACGGCCAAAGCCGACTGCTGCGAGAGCCTTCCTGTGGCGGGAGGCTCGTTCAACCGGATCAACAACGCCAACTACCCCGCGACGGTGAGTTCGTTCTCGCTGGATCGCTTTGAAGTGACGGTTGGACGAATGCGCGCATTCGTGGCTGCTTACCCGTCGAACAAACCGAAGGCAGGCGACGGGCCGCATCCGCTCATCCCGGGTTCTGGCTGGGATAGCGCCTGGGATAAGGAGCTGCCGCCAACCCAGGCGAAGCTCCGTGATTTTCTAACCTGCGTGCGGCTGGGCGGCGCCCCGCCGGAGCCTTGGAGAACCTGGACCGATCTGCCTGGCGCAAACGAGAACAAACCGGTCAATTGCGTAGACTGGTACATGGCGTTCGCCTTCTGCGCTTGGGACGGCGGGCGGCTGCCAACGGAGGCCGAGTGGAACTATGCCGCCGCTGCCGGCGACGAGCAGCGAGAATACCCCTGGGGCTCGGGCATCGACAGCTCCTTTGCCTCCTACCATTGCACGGGCGACGGCTCCGGCGCTGGCGATTGCGCGTTCAGCGACATCTTGAGCGTCGGCTCCAAGCCCAAGGGCGACGGCCGCTGGGGGCAGGCGGATCTATCCGGCAATCTGTGGGAGTGGATCTTGGACTGGCATGTGACTTGGGCGTTCGCAGCCTGCATCGACTGTGCAGTAACCGACCCTGGCAACAGCATCCGACGCGGACTTCGCGGCGGTGGAACGTGGGATGGACCATTGTTCCAAAAGAGCATTCGACGCGACAGCAACTACCCGACCAGCGTGACGCGAACGGTAGGATTCCGGTGCGCACGATAAAGGAAAAGGAACGATGAGACGGTTGAAACGAAGCTGGGCCACCACGACAGCGCTGCTGATGAGCGCACTACCAGTCCTCGCCTGCGACGAGGCGAGCGACGAGCCGTTTCCACGCGCACCCGCGGACGCCATCCCCGCGTCCGTCCACGTGGGCGCGGCCAAGCTGACGTCGGGATTCGCGGTTGGCAAGCTACGCAAGCAGATGAAGGTCGACTCGTTTTCGATCACCAAGCATCCGATTACGGTGAAGGACTATCGGAGGTGCGTCGACGCCGGCGTCTGCCGCACTCCGGAGCTTCATTCCCGAGGCTGCGCGATAGGCAAAGGCGTGGACGGTCCCACGTATTCGGCAGGCGTAGAGGGTGTACCGGTCACCTGCGTGACGCAGCCCCAGGCGAGCACGTATTGTCGCTGGATCGGGGGCGCGCTACCCACGGCGGCTCAGTGGCAGCTCGCGATCCGCGGGAAGGAGGTTCAACGGCACGCATGGGGCGACGACGCTGCTGACTGCGACAAGCACTGGCGAACCGGCTGGGGGGATTCGCCCGCGGCTTGCTGCGGCAAGCCGTGCACGTCTGCCGAAACTGCCGTGGTGGGCGCGCACGGTAGCGGCGCCGCAGCATCGGGCGTCGAGGATGTGCTCATGACGGCCGGCGAGCTGATAGGGCCCAGCGATCCGAAGGGCGCCTGCGGCGAGGGCGGATGCATCGCCAAGGGAATCGAACCCGGAGCGGTCGACAGCTTCTTGCCCCTGGGCAAGCCACACGCCGCGCTGCGTGAGCAGGTCGAGAAGAACGCTTTGCCCCGACGACTGAATGCTCCGGACATTCCAGTGGCGAGCTTTCGCTGCGTTGTAGAGGGGGCGTAAGCGATGCTGAACTATCGAAGAATCTGCGCGCTGGCCAGCTTGTGCCTGGTCGCGCTGGCGTGCGGCAGCGATGTGGAGTCGACTGGGCGGCGTTCGGCTGATCTCAGCGTGCCCGGCCTGACGCCGGTGCCTTGCCTCAGCGGGTCCAACGATTGGGACCTGTCCACGACCGAGCTGCTGGTCGCGGACGCGCTGACCGCCTGCTCCTTGGATGACGCGGGCAGCGTCATATATACGAACTTGAGGGACAAGCATCTCACCTTGGTCACGGACAAGATGGGGCAGGCTCTCGGCGGAGGTTTCTCGACAGAGGCCGTCTATTCCGCGTGGGCAGTGCTGCGCGACAAGCACCCCAGCGGAAACTGCGATCCGGTGACCGGTCAGCCTACGGAACCTCCGGGGTTGGAGCCATCTCCAGTACAAGAGCGTTTTGTTGCGCCGCCAAACGCGTCCCCAAACCTCGAGCTATGGTATGAGAACATCAACTCGGATTTACGGACTGCGGGGCTGAATCTCTGTATCGCGCAACGGCTTCGAAGCTCTTCTCCTGGAGCGTCGGGCGGTGAAGCCTTGCTGCTCTCGGAGGCGGAGCAGCGACACCTGGTCGAGACGATTCGGCAGCGCTCCCAGATCGCGATGGTGCAGTACGCACTGCTGGGAGTAGCGCTTTCGCGCCCGGGGCTGGAACACCTGGTCAACCTACTCCCGATACTGCCTGGGAAGCACATTCCAGGGATTGGCTTTTGGGGAGCATCCGGGAGCGGTTTCGCCTGCCCCGCCGAGAGCGTGTGTGGACAGACCGATTTGGATCCGGATCCGAGTTCGACGCTAACTGTTGTGGAAAGCATGGGGCGGGATTTCGCCACCGCGGTACAGCTCAATGTGGAAGTCACGCGTGAAATGGTCAGCCTCGCAGCGCGAAGCCGCAGCTCCCGGGCAGCAACCGGTGGCGTGGGTGAAGCCCGGCCAGATGACCTCTGGGGCCCGGCGTCCTGGTATCAACGCGGGATGGCGATCTTGTTCGGGGGCGACGCGTTGGCGGTCCGCCGCAACGGTCCGTGGATCCACCCGCTCGGCTACGAATTGCCAAACGTCTTCGGAGGAGCATCCGCGCCTCGCGACTGGCCTTCCCGGGAGCGGCTCGGCTACTCGCAGACCGACATCTCGGAACCCCAGGTGGAAACCCTGCTTGCATTAGCGCGCCAATTCAACCGCGTCGCAATCAAGCCGAGGGCCGTTGGTGGGGGCTGCAACAAATACGACATCGAGGCGAGCGCTCAGCTGCTCTACGACGATATTGAAGTTCAACTGCGGTTGGCCGATTGCGCGGACTACGACAAGGCGACGGACACCTGCCCGGTTCATCCCGCGCAAATCACGATCCCGCAGGACACGGCAGAGCACGTGCTGTGGCAGAAGTATCGCGTCACCCGAGACCATGCCCACACTCTCTCGAGCTTTTTGGCTGACATGATCGGGGACGTCCAGATCACCAATCCAACGCAGAAGAAGGGCTACTCCGCGTGCAGCGGGCAGAACATCGTTGGCACTCTCGACTTTTGGTTGGATCAAACCAAGACTCCTGCGATCAACTACGTGCGCCTGGAAAACGACTCGCTCGGAAATCCAACGCTGTTCGCCCCCAAGTCATTGGCGCAGCTGGCACCTGCGTACCAGGGCTTCAGTGGGCTATATTTGCCGACGGCGGACGTCCTGGATCTCGGCGCGAGAGGCCGTGAGCAAGCCTTTGCCGGCAGTCAGGATAGCACCGTCTCGGACTTGAAACGCACCATGGGCACGGCATCGGCGCTGACAGCCGTGCGAGAAATGGTGTTTTCCTCGCTCGCGTATATCCAAGAGAACCCAGGCACGATCGCAAACGTGCAGGACAAGTACTTTGCCCGAGGCAACGACATTCTGGAACTGATCGAGGGAGCCATCGGTCCGGGCAGCGTGACGGTTCGACCGTTCCTCCAGCGCAATTCGGAAAATCCACCACGACTCACGATCCCGCAGGACGGCCTTGGCAACCCGCTCTACAACGTCAGCGTCTTCTTCGAGAAGGGAGGGGAATTTGCCGAGGCAAATGCCCAGGTGCGGGCGGTGCGATTAGACGGCCCGTTAGATACCCAAGGCCTCGCTGGAAACCTTGCGGAGCATCCCGGGAGTCAGATTCGTGGCGCAACCATACTCAGCGCTATTTCCTCCGCATTCCCCAACGTAGCCAGGAGCTACAACGGCGCCACCAGCCACAACCAGCAGATTGCCGGCGCAGAGAGCGCGCCATGGAGAATCGTGTTCGAGCGGGTTTCGGTGCCCGACGGCAGGGCCACATTTGTGTGGAACCGCTATGTGGGTACACAGCCGCGCTGGGCACTGCTCGGTGGGGATGTTCGCCTCGAAGACGTGCCGCACCACGCCCAGCAGTTCGCGGCGGGCGGCGAGTTTGGTGACTGGGCTCGTGAGCAGTCGATGGGACTAGCGCGCAATCCAATCGAGCCGGCATACGATGGCTACGGCATTGCCTCGGACTGGGTTCCGCCGCTGAATGCAAAGCTGCTAGGCGGGGCCGATGGCGCCAGCTCGGTCGACTTCTACCTCAACGCGGCTGAACTGAAGGCGAAGGAAGCGACGAAGGCCGTTGAGTCCAGTTTGGACAATTTACTCGTTGAGCAATCCAGCGAGGCGGAGCTTTCGGCTGCCACAGCGCGCGCTGCTGCAGGATTGAAGGAGGAGGCCGAGGCGCTGTGCGGGTCGGGAAACACGTCGTGCGATACACGCGTCGGTTTTACGCAGCCAAACTATCCAGGGGTGTCGCCCGTGCCAACGTGCGACCCGCCTCCTGCCAACACCAACATCAACCTGATTCTTGACTGCTTCGTCCAAGGCCGAGTCGACGCAATGAACGCGCAAGAGCTTGCGGTCGCGGTGCCAGTGTTTGAGAAGCTGAATGAACCGGCCGCGCCAACGTTCCTGGAGTATTCAGGTGGAACCCTGCAACCGCTCTTCATCGAGCAGTGGGCCGCGCTTCGTGAGCCCCACGAGCACATTGCTGCGCTGACGACAGCTGTCGCTGCCACGAAGGCGAGAATAGCCACCGCCGAGGCACAGCTCAACGCCGCAGACCAGCTCTGCAAGGACAATTGTTCCGTAAGAGCGATGGCAGCAGCGTTGGCTGCCGGAACTTCTACAAGCGTCTCCGTGGGAGCCTCGGTCGGTTTCCCATCTTCCGTGAGCACGACAGTCACGGCCTCCTTCTCTCCAGGACCGCTAATCCAACAAATGCAGAAGTGTCGAGACGTGTGCACCTCGGTGGCGCCAGCACAGAGCCAACACATCGAGGCGGTACTCGACGCTTGGGCGGGCATCAACTCGGCCGCGCGAGGACTGGCGGATGCCGGCGCGCGAATCGCAAAAAGCGGCGCAGAAATCCTTCGGGCCACCAACCAGAGTCGCCTGGCATCCGAGCGCCACGAACTCGAGGTGGAGCTGACGAAGGCAAGCCAGGTCACCTCGTTTGGACTCCACCGCCGTTATCGGAGCTATGACCTATGGCGAGCCAAGGCGCTGCTCGAAAATTCTCGGCGGTACGCACTGGCGGCTCGACGTGCAATCGAAGCCAGATACGTGGTCAAGATGTCCGAGCTCACAACGCCGGAAGCTTTTGTGCACAGTCCGGCGGTGTGGGCCGACGAGGTGTACACGTACGATCTGACGTTGCCGGCTGCTGTTGGACTCGAAGTCGGTTCACCGACGCCTGGTGGGATCTACACAAACAAAGTCAGCGATTACGTGGCGAACCTCCAAGCTTTCGTCGATGGCTACGCCGTTTCTCGCCCGGCAGCGGTCGCTGACGAGGACATCGACGTAATCACACTTCCGGGTCTGCAGACAACGCCGGTTAGCTTTCCGGTGGATGTACCGGGTGGCGGAGCGTCAATGGCACCTTGGGAATTGCTCTGTGTGGCCGAGCCTGGGGAACTCGGGGAGCTCGGCTTCTTGGCCGAGCAATGGACGCCTGTCAGCTCCACCATTCCTGTCGAGCAAACCTGCGGGAAGGACTGCGTTGCTTGTGGCTGTGACACGGTTCAGCCTCCCTGCTCCCAGGTGTGCCTGGACGAGTGTAGCTTCTACAAGAGACCGCAGCGCGCACGCTTGTTCTTCAACTTGGATCCCTGGGGTCGCCGGGACCACGGCTACGCTGTACCGCCGTACGAGAAGCGCTTCAATGCGCGCTGGACCCAGCTTGCTGTGAACTTCGTCGGCACGGGACTGATGGACTGCACCAAAGCGGTAGATCCTCTGGGGTGCTACTCAGAAGCCTTCATCCGTTATGACCTGCGGCACGTCGGGCCACCGTGGGTCACGAACTACGAAGGCGTGTGGCAGACCCTGGCGCTCCCGACCGGGACGATCGAAGGAGCGAAGGGGCTCGCCGCGGAGCTGTGGCTTGATCCGCTGAAAGACGGCTGGCAAACCCAGTACATTAGCGCCGTTTCGCGGTTCGAGTTCGCGAACAGGTCCTTTGGAGGCGCCTACGCGCTTGAATTCGAGGTGAGACCTGAGACCAGACTGGATCGGATGGAGAGGGTCCAGATCCTGGCGGGTTCATCCTACTGGGTCAAACAGCAGTAGCCACCTGAGAGCCCAATGCGCCACGCGGCAAGCTTCCAACCCATCGGTCGCGCATCCTTAGCGCTGGCGGTAGCGTGCGCGGGAGCGACGCCGGCGGCGTGTGGCCCAGATGGAGCCGGTGGCGGCGGGGTCATTGCGGCGGCAGCCGGCAACGGGGGCGCTGCTGCTGCTGCCGGAACTGCCGGCGCAGGCGGCAACGCTGGGTCAGGCGGCTTCGCGATTGACGGAGGCGAAGACGCGGGCGGCGTCGGCGGCGGCGACGCTTCCGTGGATGGGAGCGCAGGCACAGGCGGCACCCCGGCCGATGGCAGCACGGACGACGGTGCAAGCGATGGCCCGCTCGACGGACCCGTGTCGCAATTCTGCGGGGATGGCGTGCGTGATCCCATCACGGAGGAGTGCGACGACGGGACGGGTTCGTCGCCACCGGATTCGTGTAGTGCGCAGTGCGTGGTTCAAGACGTACTCGTATCGCCAGGACCCGGGTCGGAGGGCGGGGTGCCACCGAAGGTGACGCGGAGGCTTGGTGAAGGGCGACATCCGGTGGGCGGCGACGGGTCGGGGTTCGCGGTCGCCTTCGTCGAAACCCACGCAGGCCCGAAGGTGGGCGTGCGGATCTTTGACGAGGACGGTGTACCCGGCACAATCGCGATGGTTGCGCAGGACGCGAGCACGACCGAGAAGGCGCATCCTGTCGTCGCCGCGTTGCCGGCGGATGGGTTTGCAGTTGCATGGAGCGACAACGGGGCGGACGGCGATGGGCGTGGGATTGCGCTGCGGACGGTGAGCGCGGGCGGAGCGCTCGGGGCGAAGCAGCGGGTCAGCGAGACCACGAGTTTCAACCAGCGTGATGTGGACCTGATTTGGACCGGCAACGAGCTGGTGGCGGCCTGGGTCGACGAGTCGAAGATTGCGACAACCGGGCTGGACATCAAGCTGCGCAATCTTTCCGCAAACGGCAGTCCGCAAGGAAACGAGCAAGTGCTCGCGAACACGACGGCGCACGAGTCACAGGTCGCGCTGGCGGCGTTGGGCGGAAGCTGGGCGGCGGCGTGGCGTGCGCGGACGGGGACCACGGAAACCATCGCGGCAAAAGCGGGGGGCGTGAGCTTTTCAGTGAGTGTCGCCTCCCCCGGCCCGAGTTTGGACAAGCCTGCGCTCGTGGCGATTGATGGCTCGCGCTTGCTGCTAGTGTTCACGGAGGGCGGGAGCGCATTTGGAACGCCGACGCTGCGGGGCGCGGTGCTCGATACGGCCGCGCCCGGGACAGCGACTTCGTTTGCGATCCTCCCGCTCATTGCGCCGTACTCGACGGACACGACGCTTGGGCAGAGTGAGCCGGCGCTCGCGCGGGTTGGAGCCCGGGTGTTCCTCGCGTGGCGCTCGGAGGCAGTGCTGGCGGACTCGAAAGCAGAAGAGCTGTGGCTCAAGGAGATCACTTGGACCACGGGCGGCGGGATCACGCTGGATCTTTCGAAGCCGGAGATCGCCCTGCCGCGCCAGAACGCACATCGCGCGGATGACCAACGACGAGTCGCGCTGGCGGCGACGCCACTGTGGCCAGGTGGAGCGCTGGCAACCGCGTGGGATGACTACGGGCGCGTGTTTGGGAGCATTGAGGGGACGCCCGATGTGGTGGCAGAGCTGATCCCGGTTCCGATTGTGCGCGGCGGCGGGCTGCAGATCGACGGGGGGTCTTGATGACCGCGCGGCGCACTGGAAGTCGTCATGCGCAACGGCGCACTGGGTCGACGCGGCTTCGAACGGTGGTGGGGCTAGCGGCGCTCATTGTGGGCGTTGGGCGTACGCACGCGCAGGGAGCCGAGCCGGGCGGAGGCGCGAGTGAGTCAAGCGGCGGACCGCAAGCACCGGCGGCGACGCACTCCAGTAATGACGACGTCGTGAGCGCGACGAGCGCCGGACAGGGCGCAGCTCAGGCGGGCAGCACCGCCGGGGATGTGAGTGAGCACGCGCCGGACTTGGCACAGATGCCGATGGATGCGGTGGAGAGCGACGCTGCGGGGGCGGCAAGCACGGACACTGCAGTACTTGGGAGCGACAAAGGTTCGAAAGCCCAAACAAAAAAACCTGACCTCAGCGAGCCAGCGAAGGCTGGAACTCCGACCAACACGATTGCGCTGCCCACTGGGGCTGATAAGAGCGGAGTGACCAGCAAGGCCATCAGCATTCCCAAGGGCTCGGGCACGATCAAGGGGATGGAGGAGAGCTTTTCGGCGCAGCTCTCCACGGGCGTTGCCACGTTCAGCGTTCCGCTGGCGCTTCCTGCGGCCCGCGGGAGTGCGCAGCCGAGTCTTTCGCTCTCCTACAGCTCGAGCGGCGGATTGGGCGTTGCGGGCATGGGCTGGAACATCGGAGTGCCGTTCATCGCGCGGCAGACGGATCGCGGGATCCCGCGGTATGGCGACTCGGCTGGTTTTGATCCGGATCAGGATCGCTTCGTGTTCAACGGTGGACAGGAGCTGGTGCCGATCTGCGTCGTGGACGGCATGCTCTCGTGTGCGGGGGCGCTGCTGACCGAAGCGATGCCGGTCTGGGCGGCGGGTTGGCAGTACTTCCGCCCGCGGGTGGAGGGTTCCTTCCTGCGATTCTTCTGGTCGCCGAATCACCAAACCTGGCGCGTGCAGGACAAGAGCGGCGTCACGATGGAGCTGGGTGAGCCGCTAGATGGGAGCAACTACACGGCGGCACTCGAGCGGAATCCCAACGACTTCAGCGAGGTGTACCGCTGGCACCTCGTGCGGCAGTACGACACGTTCGGCACTGCGAACCCAGCCAGCGGCAATCCTGCACCGGCCAACCTGGTCGTCTTTCGCTACTTCCAAGACGGGGGCATGGTCTACCTGTCCGATATCTACGACACGCCGCCGCAGGCGAATTCTGCGCTCAGCGCCTATGCGCACCATACCCGGCTGAACTACGCACCTCGGCCCGACCCGACGCGGTCTTACCGGAGCGGGTGGGCGATTGAGCAGAACCTGCGCTTGGCTACCGTGGAAGTTGCGAGCAAGACGTTCGCAGCGAGTTCGGCAGGCTTCAAGCGGGTGCGACGCTATTTGCTGGAGTACGACGACGCCTTCCACGTTTCGCTGCTGGCAAGCGTGCAGGTCGAAGGACGGTGCTCGGGCGATGAAGAAAGCGCTCCCGATGAGGGCGACCCGACAACGTGCCCCACACTACCGGCGATGCGCTTCGACTACTCCCATGTGAAACCAACGCCGAGTGCGCTCGGGTATGAAGCCATCGACGAGACACAGCACCAGTTGGGGAGCGGACCCGCCTACTCCATTGACGAAGGGCTGACTGATCTTTTCGACGTAAACGGGGACGCGCTGCCGGATGTCATTGTGACGGCACCGGCGCTGTTCGGCGGCAAGCATGGCTTGTTCTTGAATGGCGTGGCGCCGAGTGGCGGGGGAGGAAACCCGTTGGGGCTCGGTTTCACCGCAACGACAATATCGGTGAGTCCGCTCAACGTTCCGCCGGGCACGGACGAGAACGTCATCAAGCTAACGAATAGCAACGTTTCGCCCTTCGACCTCGACGGAGATGGCCGCGCGAACCTCGTGCATATGCCCATCTTCAAGAGGTACGAGGTGTTCTCACCTGCACTCGCACCGAGCGGTTGGCAGTGGCAGGGGCGGAACATCGAGACAGCGTCCGGGCAGGACGTGAAGATCGATTTCACCAACGAAAACGAGAAGATCCGAGTCTTCGACGTGAACTTCGACGGGCTGGTCGACGTGGTCGTTAGCACCGGCACCGAGATGCAGACCTTCTTCTCGCTCGGGCGCTATCCCGGCGGCGACGGACAGTTCGGGAGCGCGGTGCGCACAGGGCCCTCGACAGCGGCGATCTCCAACGACCCGGTCACCTCGTGTCTGCCCTGGAGTGCCACGCCGATTCAGTTCAGCGATCCGGACATCAAGCTTGCCGACATGAATGGTGACGGAATCACGGACATAGTGCGGGTGCGCTCGGGCGACATCCGATACTGGCCGGGGCGCGGCAATGGCTTCTGGGGTACGGGCAAGCGCTCGGACTGCCCGTCGGGCAGCTTCGGCGACAGCCGCCATATCGCAATGGCGAAGAGTCCCAACTACCAGGTGGTTCAAGGCGACTCGCTCTTGGTCGACGACGTCAACGGTGATGGCTTGGCGGATCTGGTTGAGGTGCGCTTCAACGCCGCAGACATCTACATCAACGTGGATGGCACTGGCTGGACCGAGCGGCACATCATCTTCAACACACCAGTGAATCCAGGCACCGCCAACCGGGTGCGCCTCGTCGACGTGGATGGGTCTGGCACTCGGGACCTGCTCTGGGGAAATGGCTACGACTACAAGTACATCGATCTGCAGGGCGGCAAGCGTCCTTGGATGCTGACGAAGGTGGAGAACGGCCTCGGAAAGTCCACGCACCTCGAATACTCGACGTCCACGGCGGAGATGGTGGCGGCCGAGGGAAGTTCGCAGCCCTGGACCTCGAAGATGCCCACCGTGGCGCACGTCGTGAAGCGCGTCACGGAGACGGACAACCACGCGGTCGCGGGCAAACCTGCCGGCACGTATGTGACGGACTACACGTATCGGGACCCAGTGTACGAGGGCCGGCAGCGGGAGTTCCGGGGATTTCGGCATGCAACGGCGAAGCGAATTGGGGACGACAACAGCCCGACGGACATCACCGAGACGGAGTTCTTGCTGGGCGAGTGCGTTGACGAGACCCCGGGGAACCTGACGGAAGACTGCAGCCTGGCAGAGCGCTGGCGCGACAACCCGCGCGAGGCGCTGAAGGGGTTGCCTGTCGTCAGCGAGAAGAGTGATGAGAGCGGGCGTGTTCTCTCGACCGCGACGATGGCGTACCGATTGCGCAAGTTGTACACGGGCCTCGATGGGCGCGAAGTGCGGCACGCCTTCGAGACGTCGAAGACTTCGTATTTGTACGACACGGACAACTTCGTTCCCGCGACCGAGAATGTGACGCTGCCGCGGGTGCAGGTGGAGCGCGCGCCACCGACTGAGGGCGATGCGATTCCGCCGACAGCGAGCAACGCCGATTGGACGATTGAAAACGCCACGGTAACACTGAAGTCGATGCAGGGACGGGCGCGCACTCAGAGCTCGAGCCAGGTCGGCGTGTTTGGCAATCGTCGCAAGGCTGTGGCGCTGGGCTGCACGCAGGGCTGCCCTGGTGGCACCGATGAAGTCATCACGACGGTGACCGAGCCTGGCCGACCCACAGGCGATCCCACCGGATGGCTGTGGCGCACGGTGCGGACGTACGTCGACGGCAACGTGTATTTCAATGGAATCCTCAAGGAGACGCTCACGGCGTACACGCCGGAGGGCGTTCCAGAAACGAGCACGCAAAAGCTGAGCGGGTCGATCGCTCTGGACCGCTTCCGAGTCGGAGGTGGGGCTGTCGCGTTGCCGCCGGCGGATGCATCGACGGGCGCGGACATCGTCTGGAAGACCGACTACGATGGCTTCGGGAACGTAATCAAAGAGTTCGGGCCGAACGGGCGCTGTCGCAGCGTAGACTATGATGCGCAATACGCGCAGCTGCCCACCACCGAGCGCTCGAGCACCAACGGCTGTGGGTCCTTCGAGCTGGTAACGACCGTCGACGAGTATGACCGAGGGTTCGCACTGGCGACGAAGGTCGTGGACATGCAGTCCCAGCCGACTGCGGTCAGCTATGACGGGTTCGGGCGGCTAGCCTCACTGACACGACCGCATCCCGACGCACCCGGCGTGCTGTCTCCCTTGCCGAGCGTCATCATCGAATACTTCCTGCCACCCGACCTCGGCACGCCTGGCCAGGTGTTTCATTCGATCATTCACACCAGGACGCAAGACGGCGTTGCGCTGACTGATGCCGAGTATCTGGAGAGCTGGAGCTACATCGATGGCTTTGGGCGCACGCTAGTCACCCTGAACGAGGCCGATCTCGATGAGGACGGCGCGAAGTGGATCGCCAGCGGCCAGGTCGCCTTCGACAATAAGGGCACGGTCGAACGCAAACATCTCGAGAGCTTCTACAACGGAGCGGGGAACGCTTTCCCGTTTGGAGCGGTGCCGAGTGCGCCGTACGGCTCGCAGCGGTATGACGCCTTCGGGCGACAGAAGTTCACGACCGATCTGGACGGGACGATCACGCTGTACTCGGCACACCACGCGCTCTCCACGGACATGTGGGACGCGGCGGACTTGGAAGCGGGGCCGCACGCCGGGACGTTCGCGTCGGAGACGAAGGACGGGCACGGGCGCACTGCGTTGACCACCGAGCGATTCCACGAGGGGACAGCGCTTCGGGAGAGAGTGACGCGGACCACGTACTTGCCCACGAACGAGCCCCAGAAGATCGTGCGCCAGCTCGGCGGTAGCACCGAAAGCGTGACCCGCTGGATGCGCTACGACTCCCAGGCGCGGATGGTGCTCAACGTGGAGCCGAACACGTCTGCCGGGTTCACCACGGACGTGACATCGAACGACGCTTCGCTCAAGGCGTGGCGATACGCATACAACGACGCCGGCGATTTGGTTGGCACGAGCGACGCGCGCGGGTGCGGCATCAACTTCACCTATGACGGTCTGGGGCGACTTCTTACGGAAGATTACTCACCCTGTGAGACCCAGCATCAGGCTTACTCTCCGCCCAACGTCGGCATCGAAGTGCTGTATCACTACGACACGGTCCCGCTGGATCTTCCGCCGAACAACCCGCCGGTCGCACCCTTCGTCGTCGGCCGGCTCGTCGCTGTCTACGACCGAGCATCGCTCACCGTGACGACCTTCGACGGGCGTGGCCGAAACACGGACAGTTCAGTTCGCATCGCCAAGCCCGGGACACCGGCCAATTCGTTCGCTCAGCGGTACGCCCCGCGGTGGTACCAGCGGAACATGGACTTCGACTCGGCGGACCGCGAGATCTTGGCGACGAATGGGACCACGACGGCCGAGCTGGCAGGCGTGCCCGCGGGAGGTTCCACGCGCGCCGTCACGACGACCTATTCCCGCCGCGGCACGGTGCAGAGCGTGCAAGGGAGCTACAACACGCTTGTCAAGAAGGTGGTGCGTGCCGCTGATGGGTTGCTCGACTCGGTTCAGTACGGCGATCTGGCGGACACGCGCACCGACTACGTTTATGACACGCGTCGGCGCGTTAGTACGGTGCAAACTTACCGCGGGCCGCCGAATGAGTGGACCGACGTCCCACCGGCGTACCTGCCGCCACCAATGTTCGGGCCGGACCATCAGCCTAGCTTCCAGCTGCTGCTGCAAGACGACGAGATCACTTATGACGTCGTCTCCAATCCGGTCGAGGTGCACGACTGGCGGATCGCCGACGAGTGGCCGGACGGCGCCAAGCCCGTCACCAAGAAGGCGCAATACGATGACCTGTATCGAGTCAAGCGCGTCGACTACCAATACGAGAACGGACACGACGATTGGGATTCTCCGTTCGCGGCGGAGAACTCGGGGACTGCGGCGTTGCAGGACCCGCGTCGAGCCAAGCCGTCGCCTCACGTTGAATTCGACAAGCGGGTCCTCTCGCAGACCTATTCGTATGATTGGCTCGGGAACACATCGCAGAGCGACGACGATGCGCACGGATTCTACGATCGCTCTCTGGGCACGATTAGCAACGGGCCAGTCAGCGGCGCTTCGCCGAAGCCGTACCAGCTGGCTTCCGCGGAAAACTTGGCATCACCGGGGCCGCGCACAGGGCGACTTGCTGCTCGGTATGATGATTGCGGCAACCTAACGCGCCTCGCGGTAGACCGCGGAGGCAACTGTCTGCCAACTGGGTCGAATTGCAACCAGCTGTTCGCTTACGAGTGGGACGAGGTGGGGCGCCTGACGCGAGCGAGGCGGTGGGACTCGTCGTCTTCTGCTGTGTCGGTGATCGACAACCCGCTCGGCGGGGGCGCAGTTACCGAACTGACGAATGCTTACGACGCGGGAGACCAGCGCGTCATCAAGACCGCGAAGGACTCCATGAGTGTGGAGCGGCACAGCGTTTACATCTTCGCGTCGCTGGAACTGAGGCGGGCGGAGTTTGTTGGTGGGGAGTACGACGTCAGCGCGACGACTGAAGTCGGGTATTTGTTCGCGAACGGGGTACGCCTAGCGCGTTTGGTCTACGAGCCCACCGAGCACGATGTGCCAACGCCAATTGGGGGCTCGCGGCTGCATGTGTTCTTCGAGCTGGGGGACCACCTCGGGTCGGCGAGCGTGGTCCTCGACCAAGCGACCGGCGAACTCGTAGAGAGGACGACGTACGAGGCGTACGGATCGACGGAGAGCGATTACCGACCCGCGCGGTGGAGTGCGTTTCGGGAGGACTACAAGTTCACCGGCAAGGAGAGCGATGTAGAGGTCGGGCTGACGTACTTTGGAAAGCGCTTCTTGAGCACGTGTTAGCGGTCATGAAAAAGGGCGCATAGATGGGCGCGTCTAAGTGGGCTTGTTCGCCTTTTTGGAGGCGGCGCGTTCTTTGGCTTCCTTTGCGCGGTAACTCTGGCCCTGGATGTGGATGACTTCGCAGCGGTGGATGAGGCGATCGACCAAGGTGACGACGCAGGCGGCGTGGGGAAAGACGTCGGGCCACTCGCTGAAGGGCTTGTTCGTGGTCAGGACGACGGGCTTGAGCGCCTCGTAGCGTCTGGTGACGACCTCGAAGAGCAGATCGGCATAGCGGCTGTCGTAGGAAAGGTAACCGACCTCGTCGACGCACAGGAGCTGCGGGTGGGTGTATTGGCGCAGGCGACGGCTGAGGGCGGCGCTGCTGTCTTGACCCGCAAGTTCGTTGAGCATGGCGCTGGCTGTGGTGAAACGCACCGTATAGCCGCGCATCACGCAGTGATGTGCGAGATTTTTGAGCAACATCGTCTTGCCGACGCCGTTGGGCCCAAGCAACACGGCATTGGCGCCTTCGGCGAATAGGTTGAGGCGAAAGAGCTCGTCGACGGAGCTCTTGTCGATCTTCTTCGGCCACTTCCAATCGAAGTCGGTGAGCGGCTTGAATCGACCCAGCCGGGCATTTTTGATGCGACGCTCCAGACTGCGCCGGGTGCGTTCGGCTTCCTCGTAGGCGAGCAACGGACCAAGCCAATCTGCGCTCACCACGTCGTCCCAGTTGGCCAGAAGACCGTGCAACCCCAGGCGGTGCGCACGCTCTCGCAGATCCTTGTCAGCCTGATCGCTCGTCGTCGTTGTCATCATCGTCTCTCCCAATACCGTCGTAGTCGCTGAGTGAATGCGGGGTGACGACCGGGCCTTGCACACGGTCGTCGTCGGGAAGATGTCGCCCCACGGGTGGAGGGGTGCCGCGCTCGTAGCGGCGTCGCTCCAGGACGTGGTGCACAGCGGCAAGGTGTGGCGTGCCGAGTTGCACAACCTCGGCGAGCGCAGCTTCCAGCTCCGCTGCCCCAACTCGGTCCAGCTGCTTGAGCATCGCAATCGTCGCGCCGCCCAGGTTCTTGCCCTGCTCGGCCAGCACTTTGAAAAGCTTTCGGGAAGATGGCGCCGCGTGATGCAAGCGATCAAGGCCGCGATGCGCGTGGGCTTGCCGTTTCCACTCTGCAAGCGCCGCAATGTGTGCCGGCTCCTCGATCGCCTGACGGCGATCCCAGCACCGGGCGTGCTCCGCGATGGTGTCTTCACCGTCGAGGACACGCACGGTCGTCATGCTTGCCACCACGGTGAGGCTCCTGCGCGTGTGCGTTGCCGGAATGGAGTAGTCGTTCAGGTCGAAACGCACGTAGGGCGTCTTGCCCACGGCAACCTCGATGCGCTCGTCGGTCAAAAATGGATTGCTCGGTAGCTCCAACAGACGCGGCTTCTCTTCGGCGAAGGCCTCCGAGACGTTCAGGGTCTCATCCTCGGGACAACGACGCTCCGCCGCAGTGCCCAGGCACCAGTCGAGTGCTTGCTCATTCAGATCGTCGAGATCGCGATACTCGCGTGCGGCGAAGAAGCTGGATCTGATGTAGCGGATCGCGCGCTCGACGCGGCCCTTCTCATTGCCGCGTGCCACCGCGACTGGGCGTGGCTCGTAGCGATAGTGGCCAGCTAACTCCAGCAGCGTGGGGTGAAAACGGATCGCATCGCCCTTGCGCTCCAGCACCGCACTCTTGAGATTGTCGTACAGCAGGACCCGTGGAACGCCTGCCCAGAAATCAAACGCAGACACATGCCCGTGAAGAAAACTCGACATGTTGGCGTTCAGGTAGAAGCGTAGAAACACCATCCGCGACCAGCTGAGCACCATCACAAATGCCATCAGCTGCCGGCTCGCTCGCCCAACTGAAAGAGTCCCGAAATGCGCCCAATCCACTTGGCCCTGTTCGCCAGGCAGCGTGCGCAAACGCATGTACGCTTCCGCTGTTGGTCGCGGTCTGTGTCGAGCGACGATGCGGCGAAAATGATCTGAGCCGCCCTGGTAGCCCCGCTCTTTCGCCATCGCGTAAACGCGGATCGCCGGCAGCTTCGGGTACTGCGCCAGCGTCTCGATGATCAGTGGGACGTAGGGATCTGTAATTGACGGACGCAGACTCCGGGACACCGTGTCGACCCCGGCGTCTCGCAGGACACGCCGCACCGTGCCGTGGTGGATGCCAAGCTGCTGGGCAATCGTCCCGATCTTCCACTTCTCCGCGTGGTACAGCCGGAGGATTTCGGCTCTGCGCTCCTTGCTGATCACCGCGCACCTCGTCCACGCATGCGACGAAAGTCACCCACGCCTCGTAGGCGCTTTGGGCGGGCGCGGCCGGCGACCTCGTACTGCACGAGTTGGCTTTCCCCGGGCCATAGCTCGTCGCCAAACAGCCCCGAGTCGAGCCAACTTGGGCAGTTCTGCTCCGCAGTAATCGCAACGCAGAGCTTCGCCCCGCTCCACAGCGCGAGCCCTTCGAGCAATGTCAGAAGAGCGCGAGGGTGAGACGGTCGCAGCGACAGCCTCGCTTTCAGCACATCCCCTTGTTCCGGAGACGTCACCAGAAGCTGCATCTCCGTTTTCGAAACCTGAAGCTGGGCTGTCAGACGCATCATTGGGGTTAGCCTCGAGGACGGCGTGCCGTGCCGCCTCACTCTCGGGTCCACTGCTGCGCCTGCTGGCGTCTAATGACGAGGGGTGATGCGTCACTTTTTCTCGCCGCCGCGCCCGGTGACGGGCTTGTCGCTCTGCGTGAAGCCGCGCTCCACGGCGCGTGCGCTGGTACCGAGCCCCCGCCTCTCGCACGCTTTGGCTGCGACTTATTGAAGCGCAGTCACTGCTGCAATACAGCTGCCCTCGGTCGCAACGTTGGCAAAGCTTCACCTGGCCGTGGCACCGCTGACAGTTGAAAAGCCGGAACGAATCGCTGATCGCGGACTCCGCCCAGCAGTTTTCTGGATCCGTACGCCGCTATCAGCGATGCTTGCGCCACAACTGATCGCGGTTGGAAAGGCTCGGGTTGCGCCCCGGGCCTTTCATCTATCTGGGCATCGAGATCATCCAAGCGCCCACCCGACCGGGCCCAATTTCACGCGCTCTATCCGACGGCGTAAATCCGGGCATCACTCACGCGCAAATATGGGCACCTCCGCCATGCCGCCCACTTAGACGCCGTTTCGGATGCCCGTTGACAGCACGCACTTGAATCGGTGGGTGAGTGCGGATCCGCTCACGGTGCACGGGCTTGGGGCGGACTTGAACGTGTATGCCTATGTGAGCGGACAGACGCTGAAGGCGATTGACCCGGTGGGACTGTGCCCGAACGAGGGGTCGGGCGGGTGTCCCGGCACTACAGACGATCCAGTTGCGCCAGATCCGAGCTCAGGCGCGCGCGGGGCGCCGAGTTCGACGGCGCAGGTGCCGCGAGCTACCGACGGAAAAGCCATACGTGATGTGGTCGGTACGGCGCAGGTGTTGTCGAGCGGGCCGGCTGCCGGAATGTCGCTTTGCGGAGATGCGGGATGCAAGACCGTGGCCGATCCCAACGCGTCGATAATGGTGACAAGCGGCGTGGGGCTGATCAGAGCGGCGCCAAAGATCGTCAAAGCGGCACCGAAGTTTGTGAAGTCACTTGGTCAGCAAATCAACGACCTGGGGAAGAAAGCGAACCAGTGGGTTGCCGGACTTCGAGGTGGGAAAGCGAGCACGGATGCGGTGCAATCGGGCTCGGGAGCAATTACTCGAACCGCGGGCAGTGTGAGAGAACTGACGAGAGCGTCGCCAGGGGAGCGGGCATTTGCTCACGAATACTTCTCCAGCAAAGGCTACAACGTCGAACTGGCAGGAAAAGGCAAGGCTGGAGCAGACATAAGGGTTTTGGAGACTGGGCAGCGCTACGAACTGAAACAACTGACAACAGCAAATCCTTCGAAGGTTGCGACGAGGATAAACGAAGCGCTACGTCAGGGACCCAACGCAATCATCGATCTGCGCAAGAGCCCTCTTACAAACGTCCAGGCGCTGATGGGGTATCGTGAGGCAGCAAGAAAGGGATTCGTCCAACGAGGCCAAACAGTCCGGATAATTACAAAGCACGGACTCGACGCAACGTTTTGAGGAACTATGGCTAGCACCTACCATCTTCTCTGTTTTGACTGTCGAAGCTACCTGTCGTTTGGGAAGGTGTATCGCGTCTCTAGCGACGGATCGGAGCTGCCTGAGACAACCATGGATGGTGTGTACGATTCGCAGCAGAAGCGCTGGAGGACGCGAGATGAATTTTTCGGACGTGTGGTTGAGGGGTTTCTGATCCGCCACCGGAACCACGAGATCCGGTTTGTTCCTGAGGGGGTAGACGAGCTTCTCGATACACCCACCACTTGCGTCAACGCCCTTGACGCGGAGAATGTTGTTAGTCCGCGCGACGACAATGTGGACGCAGCACGCGAACTGGCGAATTGGAGGCAGCGCCTCGAAGACGAACATTGATGAGCTTGGTTCCCTCCTTCGCTCAAGCCGTGTGTGCTCGCCTCCCAGCCCCGCGGCGGACGCTCATGAGTCCGGCGCGGGGCGAGCCGTGGAGCGCGCAAGCGCGGTCTCGAGTCGACAGATTGAGTCTGGCTAATGCTTCGTTGGCCTGCGGCGCAGCGCCAAACATCGACGCAGTCGGCCGCTCACGCTGAACTCGATCCGAGCATGGACTCCCCCGGCGCCGTCTGGCCTAACGGCCGCATTAGCCAGCCAGTGACGTGGATGGTGGCGTGCAGATTTGCACTGCCGGTTAGCTCGCCTGACGCTTGTATTGCTCGATGAAGGCGGAAACGAACTCGACGACCTTGTCTTGTTGGCGCCTGGGGAGCCTGGAAACCTCGTCGAAGAGCTTCTGCACTCTTCCACCGCTCGGTCGCGGACGCTGGTTGGGCGGCGAGGGCTTTTCGTTGATCAGATCGTCGATGCGGACGCCGAGAACCTTGGCGAGCTTGGGTAGGACATCCGAGCGAGGGGGCCTGCTGCTCTTCTCCCAGTAGGCGATAGTTTGCTGCTTTTCGCCGACGAGGCGGGCGAGCTCGGTTTGGGTGAGACCGGCGTCGCGGCGAAGCGAGGCAAGCTTGGCGCCCTGCCTTGGACGGCGGGTAGAGAGCTTTCGACCCATGCCCTGAGTGTAAGGGTGGGTTTCACAAAGCCCTGGTCGGGGAGGACTACGCGCTTGCACGTTTACAAAATATTATGTAATCCATGATCCCGTCAACAAGTACCGTCGAGTTGCTCTTTGCACTTGACAGCCTTTTTCTGCGGGAGCGTGAGATGGCGAGAGTAAGCGAGGAAGAAATCCGGGCTTTGAAGCGAGAGATTTCGGTGGAGCGGCTCGCGGAGGCGCGGGGCGTGGCGCTGAAGAAGCACGGCTCGGATCTGATCGGGCTGTGCCCGTTTCACGACGACCGAGAGCCAAGCCTGGTGGTGACGCCCGAGAAGAACCTCTGGCACTGCCTGGGAGCGTGTCAGGCGGGCGGGACAGTGATCGATTGGGTGATGAAGGCCGAGGGGGTGAGCTTTCGGCACGCGGTGGAAGTGCTGCGTAAGGACCTACCCTCCTTAGCTGCAGAGTCGCCGAAGCGACGGCCGCCGAAGTACGGCACGGCAAGGAAGCTGCCGGTGGTGGGAGCACAGAGCGCGGACAACGACGAGCTGCTGCGCGAGGTTGTCGCCTACTACCACCAAGCGCTGTTGGAGAGCCCGGAGGCGCTGGCGTACTTGGAAAAGCGCGGTCTGAGAAACGACGAAGCCATCGAGCGCTTCCAGCTTGGCTTCTCGAACCGCACGCTAGGCTACCGTTTGCCAGCGAAGAACCGCCACCGGGGCGGAGAGCTACGGAGGCGGCTGGCGGAGGTCGGTGTGTACCGACAGAGCGGTCACGAGCACCTAAATGGCTCGCTGGTCATTCCGGTCTTCGACGCCGAGGGTCAGGTGGTGGAGATGTACGGGCGTAAGATCACGCCTCGACTGCGTCCGGGGACACCAATGCACCTGTACTTGCCCGGCCCCCATCGCGGCGTCTGGAACCTCTCCGGCATTGCAGACGCCCGGGAAGTGATTCTTTGCGAAAGCCTGATCGACGCGCTGACCTTCTGGTGCGCAGGCTATCGGAACGTGACGACGGCCTACGGCGTGGAGGGCTTCACCGATGAGCTGCGCACGGCGCTGACGACGCGCGGTGTCGAGCGCGTGCTCATCGCCTACGATCGGGACGACGCCGGCGATCGCGCAGCAGACAAGCTGTCGCGAGAGCTGGCGGAGCTGTCAGTGGGCAGCGCACGCGTGCTGTTTCCGAAGGGCATGGACGCCAACGAGTACGCGTTGAAGGTGGCGCCGGCGTCGCAGAGCTTGGGCCTTTCGCTGCGTCAGGCGGAGTGGATCAGCGAAGGCAAACCACGGCCGGCTGCAGCCGAGCCGACTGAGTTGACAGAGCGACAAGTCACACAGCCTGCCGAAGTCAACGAAGCCGAGGTGGTGATCATTGCGAAGCAGCCGCCAGCAAGTCCGCCCCCACCCCATCCCTCCTTAGCTGCAAATCCGAGCGTGGAGCTGGAGGTGGTGGGTGATGACCTGGTGTTTCGATTTGGCGATCGACGTTGGCGAGTACGGTTGGCGTCGAAGGGAGGCCCGGAACAGCTACGCACGAACCTCCACGTCTCGCGAGCGGGCGGGGCGTTTCACGTGGACACGGTGGAGCTGTACTCGGCGAGGCAGCGCGGCGTCTTCACGAAGGAAGCGGCGACAGAGCTGGGCCTGGAGGAGCGGGTGGTGAAGCGGGAGCTGGGCGCGGTGCTCTTGAAGCTCGAGGAGCGGCAAGAAGCCGAGCGCAAAGCCGCCGAGGCCGAGGCGAAGCCCGCGCAGATGGGCGATGTGGCTCGGAAGGCAGCACTGGAGCTGCTGCGAGATCCGAAATTGGTCGAGCGGATCTTGGAGGACTTCCAGCGCTGCGGAGTGGTGGGCGAGCAAACGAACAAACTCGTCGGCTACTTAGCTGCCACCAGCCGGAAACTGGATGAGCCACTGGCGGTGATCATCCAAAGCTCGAGCGCGGCGGGCAAGAGCTCGTTGATGGATGCGGTGCTGTGTCTGATGCCCGAGGAAGAGCGGGTGCAGTACTCGGCGATGACGGGGCAGAGCTTGTTTTACATGGGCGAGAGCGATCTGGCGCACAAGATCTTGGCCATCGTGGAGGAAGAGGGCGCCGAGCGAGCGAGCTACGCGCTGAAGCTGCTGCAGAGCGAAGGCGAACTCACCATCGCAAGCACGGGCAAAGATCCCGCGACGGGACGGCTGGTGACGCAGGAGTACCGGGTGCAGGGGCCGGTGATGATCTTCTTGACGACGACGGCGATCGAGGTAGACGAAGAGCTGCTCAACCGCTGCATCGTGCTGACGGTGGACGAGGGGCGGGAGCAAACGCGAGCGATCCACGAGCGTCAGCGACAACTACGGACGCTGGAGGGAGTGAAGACCCGGCACGAGCGGGCACGCCTGCTGGAACTGCACCAGAACGCTCAACGCCTTTTGAGGCCGCTTTCGGTGGTGAATCCCTACGCAGAGCAGCTGACGTTTCCAGATCATCGAACACGGATGCGTCGAGATCACACGAAGTACCTGGGTCTGATCGAGACGATCGCGCTGCTGCACCAGTACCAGCGGCCGGTGCAGGAGGTGGAGCATCGGGGAGCGAAGCTGAGGTATGTGGAGGTGACGCGCGAGGACATCGAGCTAGCGAACCGCCTGACCCGCGAGGTGCTGGGCCGGAGCCTGGACGAGCTGCCGCCGCAAACGCGGCGCTTGCTCGGCCTCGTCGACGCGCTGGTCGCCCAGGAGACGAAGCGGCTCGGCTTGAACCGGTGCGACTATCGATTTAGCCGCCGAGAGCTGCGGGAGCACAGCGGCTGGGGCGACACGCAGCTGAAGGTGCACCTGGGGCGGCTGGCGGAGCTGGAGTACGTGCTGGTGCATCGTGGGCGTCAGGGTCAAAGCTACGTGTACGAGCTGTGTTGGAGCAGCGAGGAGGGCGCAGGCACATCGCTTGCGGGTCTCGTCGACGCGGAAGGACTCGATGCGTCGAGTACGACGCATACTTCGCGGGGCACGGAGGCAACTTCGCGGGGGTCAGACCCCAACTTCGCGGGGGTCGGTCGGCCCCTGGTCGGCCCCCGGTCGGGGGGTGGTCGGGGTGGTGAAAACCGGGCGGCGCAGGAGCAAAACGGCTCGAATGGTGATCGCAACGCCGCGAGCGGCAAAAACGCACGTCGCGGGAACGGTCTGTCACAATCGTCGTACGCAAGTGGCGTCGTACAAGCACGGGGGCGCTGAGCGATGCCGATCAAGCGCGGCAACAAGCAGCCCCCGCGTCCGATTGGTGATCCAAACGAGCCGGACGGGTTTTGGATTTGGTCGCAGCGCTTCTTGCAGTGGCTGCAGACGCGGAACTACTCGGCGCACACGGTGGAGAGCCGTCAGATCGGCCTGAGGCGCTTCGTGCAGTGGTGCGAGGCCCGCAACCTGTATCGGCCGTCGCAGCTCACGAAGCCGATGCTGGAGCGCTACCAGAGGCATTTGTACCTGCTCAGGCGGCCGGACGGAGGCCCGCAGATGTCGTTTCGGACGCAGCACGTGATGCTGACGGCGGTGCGGCGCTTCTTTCGGTGGATGGTCAAGCAAAACGCCCTGCCCTCGAATCCTGCGAGCGAGCTGGAGCTTCCACGGCTGCCGCATCGATTGCCCCGGGACGTGCTGAGCGCAGAAGAAGTCGAGGAAGTGCTGTCCCAGGTGAACACCTCCACGGCGCTCGGGGTGCGAGACCGGGCGATTTTGGAGCTGATGTACTCGACGGGGATCCGTCGCAGCGAGGTGACTGGGCTCAGCCTGAGCGATTTGGACGTGGAGCGTGGGACGCTGATGGTGCGTGAGGGCAAGGGGCAGCGAGATCGGATGTTGCCGGTGGGAGAGCGAGCGCTGGCCTGGGCGAAGCGTTACATCCGCGACGTGCGCCCCGAGCTGATGGTGATGCCCGATCCCGGCGCCCTCTTCTTAACGAACATGGGCGAGGCACTGTTGCCCCCCGGGCTGTCGCAGAACATCCGACGCTACGTGCGCAAGGCTGGCAAGCGTGGAGCGTGTCACGTGTTTCGGCACGCGATGGCCACCCATATGCTCGAGGGCGGCGCCGACGTGCGTTACGTGCAGGAAATGCTGGGGCACACGTCGCTGGAATCGACGCAAGTGTACACGCGAGTGAGCATCCGGAAGCTCAAAGCGATCCACGCAGCGACGCACCCGACGGCGCAACCCGAACCCCCGCTGGCCAAGACGACGGGACGTCGCGAGCCATCACGGGCAGACAGGGCGTCACAGACGGCTACGGCAAAGAAAAGCTCCTCACCCTTAGCCGTGGGGCAGCGCCGCCAGGACGGCGAGTAGCCGTGGCGCACTTTACGTCGCGAACCGCTCCGCCCCCCAGCGCGAGTCGCTCGCTCGGCGGTGCGCATAAGGCTGCCTTATGCGCACCGCCCGGCGTCATGGGGCTTGCACACCTGCGGTGGGCGGGTCAGGGGCTACGCCCCTACGCTCCCGATGGTCGCTACCCCGAAAGGTCGTAGCTGACGTCTGGCAAGCCCCACGCCGCCGGGTGCCCTCGCTCGCTAAACATAACAAGGGAATTATGTTTCCTCGCGCTGGGGGGCTGCGCTCCCCGGTGTGCGTCGCGTGCACGCCCCACTGCACGCGCTCGTGCCTGCGATGACGTCCCGGTCAGCGCGGCGGCCCCGCCCCGCCGCGCTGACCTCGTGGCGTCGTGGTGCGCCCGCCCGCCCCCACGCGATGCGACCTTGTTGCAAGCGGCCCCGACAACGGGCGGCTAGGTGCTATGCTCTCTCTCGTGAACGCGCTCAAAGCACATGTGAAGAACGGGCAGATTGTCCTCGACGAACCGGCGGAACTCACCAATGGCATGTCGGTCACCGTGTACCTGTGCAACTCGGAGGGTGATTCCCTCAGCGACGAGGAACGTGCCGCTTTGCATCGAGCCCTGGACCGCAGCGTCGCGCAAGCAGACGCCGGCGAGCTCATTGACGCTGACGAAGTGCTTGCAGAGCTCGAAAGCGAACAGCTCGCGCAAGGCTCGTGAGAGTCTGCCTCACGCCGGACGCCAAGGAGGCGATCCGAGACAAGCGTGCTTGGTGGCAGGCGCATCGTGACAAGGCACCCGGCCTCTTCCTCGAAGAGCTGCGCACCGTGCTGATGAAGCTCCGAACCGGCGCCGATGATGAGCGGCAGCGCTACTGCGTGATCCGTGGTCACCTTGTGTGGCGCATCCTGATGCCGAAGACCAAGAATCACATCTACTACCGGGTCGATGCGGCAGCCCAGCGAACCGACGTGCTGTATGTGTGGAACGCCGTTGGCCCGCCACCAGAAGATTTCCCCATCTAGCTGCAAAAAAAGGCACCTCCTCGTGCGCGGGCGCAAGCAGTCTCGTGCCAGAGCAAAACCGCGTGTAAGCTCAAACACGCGTCAGGGGATTTTCGCCGCAGAGCGGGACCTCGCGTCTGGTCGTTGAGTTTCTAAGTAGCGATACGCGCCCGACAAATCGGTGCTGCGCGTACGACGTTTGCGTTAGAGACCACTTTCTTTGGAAAGCGCTTCTTGAGCACGCACTTGAATCGGTGGGTGAGTGCGGATCCGCTCACGGTGCACGGGCTTGGGGCGGACTTGAACGTGTATGCCTATGTGAGCGGACAGACGCTGAAGGCGATTGACCCGGTGGGACTGTGCCCGAACGAGGGGTCGGGCGGGTGTCCCGGCACTACAGACGATCCAGTTGCGCCAGATCCGAGCTCAGGCGCGCGCGGGGCGCCGAGTTCGACGGCGCAGGTGCCGCGAGCTACCGACGGAAAAGCCATACGTGATGTGGTCGGTACGGCGCAGGTGTTGTCGAGCGGGCCGGCTGCCGGAATGTCGCTTTGCGGAGATGCGGGATGCAAGACCGTGGCCGATCCCAACGCGTCGATAATGGTGACAAGCGGCGTGGGGCTGATCAGAGCGGCGCCAAAGATCGTCAAAGCGGCACCGAAGTTTGTGAAGTCACTTGGTCAGCAAATCAACGACCTGGGGAAGAAAGCGAACCAGTGGGTTGCCGGACTTCGAGGTGGGAAAGCGAGCACGGATGCGGTGCAATCGGGCTCGGGAGCAATTACTCGAACCGCGGGCAGTGTGAGAGAACTGACGAGAGCGTCGCCAGGGGAGCGGGCATTTGCTCACGAATACTTCTCCAGCAAAGGCTACAACGTCGAACTGGCAGGAAAAGGCAAGGCTGGAGCAGACATAAGGGTTTTGGAGACTGGGCAGCGCTACGAACTGAAACAACTGACAACAGCAAATCCTTCGAAGGTTGCGACGAGGATAAACGAAGCGCTACGTCAGGGACCCAACGCAATCATCGATCTGCGCAAGAGCCCTCTTACAAACGTCCAGGCGCTGATGGGGTATCGTGAGGCAGCAAGAAAGGGATTCGTCCAACGAGGCCAAACAGTCCGGATAATTACAAAGCACGGACTCGACGCAACGTTTTGAGGAACTATGGCTAGCACCTACCATCTTCTCTGTTTTGACTGTCGAAGCTACCTGTCGTTTGGGAAGGTGTATCGCGTCTCTAGCGACGGATCGGAGCTGCCTGAGACAACCATGGATGGTGTGTACGATTCGCAGCAGAAGCGCTGGAGGACGCGAGATGAATTTTTCGGACGTGTGGTTGAGGGGTTTCTGATCCGCCACCGGAACCACGAGATCCGGTTTGTTCCTGAGGGGGTAGACGAGCTTCTCGATACACCCACCACTTGCGTCAACGCCCTTGACGCGGAGAATGTTGTTAGTCCGCGCGACGACAATGTGGACGCAGCACGCGAACTGGCGAATTGGAGGCAGCGCCTCGAAGACGAACATTGATGAGCTTGGTTCCCTCCTTCGCTCAAGCCGTGTGTGCTCGCCTCCCAGCCCCGCGGCGGACGCTCATGAGTCCGGCGCGGGGCGAGCCGTGGAGCGCGCAAGCGCGGTCTCGAGTCGACAGATTGAGTCTGGCTAATGCTTCGTTGGCCTGCGGCGCAGCGCCAAACATCGACGCAGTCGGCCGCTCACGCTGAACTCGATCCGAGCATGGACTCCCCCGGCGCCGTCTGGCCTAACGGCCGCATTAGCCAGCCAGTGACGTGGATGGTGGCGTGCAGATTTGCACTGCCGGTTAGCTCGCCTGACGCTTGTATTGCTCGATGAAGGCGGAAACGAACTCGACGACCTTGTCTTGTTGGCGCCTGGGGAGCCTGGAAACCTCGTCGAAGAGCTTCTGCACTCTTCCACCGCTCGGTCGCGGACGCTGGTTGGGCGGCGAGGGCTTTTCGTTGATCAGATCGTCGATGCGGACGCCGAGAACCTTGGCGAGCTTGGGTAGGACATCCGAGCGAGGGGGCCTGCTGCTCTTCTCCCAGTAGGCGATAGTTTGCTGCTTTTCGCCGACGAGGCGGGCGAGCTCGGTTTGGGTGAGACCGGCGTCGCGGCGAAGCGAGGCAAGCTTGGCGCCCTGCCTTGGACGGCGGGTAGAGAGCTTTCGACCCATGCCCTGAGTGTAAGGGTGGGTTTCACAAAGCCCTGGTCGGGGAGGACTACGCGCTTGCACGTTTACAAAATATTATGTAATCCATGATCCCGTCAACAAGTACCGTCGAGTTGCTCTTTGCACTTGACAGCCTTTTTCTGCGGGAGCGTGAGATGGCGAGAGTAAGCGAGGAAGAAATCCGGGCTTTGAAGCGAGAGATTTCGGTGGAGCGGCTCGCGGAGGCGCGGGGCGTGGCGCTGAAGAAGCACGGCTCGGATCTGATCGGGCTGTGCCCGTTTCACGACGACCGAGAGCCAAGCCTGGTGGTGACGCCCGAGAAGAACCTCTGGCACTGCCTGGGAGCGTGTCAGGCGGGCGGGACAGTGATCGATTGGGTGATGAAGGCCGAGGGGGTGAGCTTTCGGCACGCGGTGGAAGTGCTGCGTAAGGACCTACCCTCCTTAGCTGCAGAGTCGCCGAAGCGACGGCCGCCGAAGTACGGCACGGCAAGGAAGCTGCCGGTGGTGGGAGCACAGAGCGCGGACAACGACGAGCTGCTGCGCGAGGTTGTCGCCTACTACCACCAAGCGCTGTTGGAGAGCCCGGAGGCGCTGGCGTACTTGGAAAAGCGCGGTCTGAGAAACGACGAAGCCATCGAGCGCTTCCAGCTTGGCTTCTCGAACCGCACGCTAGGCTACCGTTTGCCAGCGAAGAACCGCCACCGGGGCGGAGAGCTACGGAGGCGGCTGGCGGAGGTCGGTGTGTACCGACAGAGCGGTCACGAGCACCTAAATGGCTCGCTGGTCATTCCGGTCTTCGACGCCGAGGGTCAGGTGGTGGAGATGTACGGGCGTAAGATCACGCCTCGACTGCGTCCGGGGACACCAATGCACCTGTACTTGCCCGGCCCCCATCGCGGCGTCTGGAACCTCTCCGGCATTGCAGACGCCCGGGAAGTGATTCTTTGCGAAAGCCTGATCGACGCGCTGACCTTCTGGTGCGCAGGCTATCGGAACGTGACGACGGCCTACGGCGTGGAGGGCTTCACCGATGAGCTGCGCACGGCGCTGACGACGCGCGGTGTCGAGCGCGTGCTCATCGCCTACGATCGGGACGACGCCGGCGATCGCGCAGCAGACAAGCTGTCGCGAGAGCTGGCGGAGCTGTCAGTGGGCAGCGCACGCGTGCTGTTTCCGAAGGGCATGGACGCCAACGAGTACGCGTTGAAGGTGGCGCCGGCGTCGCAGAGCTTGGGCCTTTCGCTGCGTCAGGCGGAGTGGATCAGCGAAGGCAAACCACGGCCGGCTGCAGCCGAGCCGACTGAGTTGACAGAGCGACAAGTCACACAGCCTGCCGAAGTCAACGAAGCCGAGGTGGTGATCATTGCGAAGCAGCCGCCAGCAAGTCCGCCCCCACCCCATCCCTCCTTAGCTGCAAATCCGAGCGTGGAGCTGGAGGTGGTGGGTGATGACCTGGTGTTTCGATTTGGCGATCGACGTTGGCGAGTACGGTTGGCGTCGAAGGGAGGCCCGGAACAGCTACGCACGAACCTCCACGTCTCGCGAGCGGGCGGGGCGTTTCACGTGGACACGGTGGAGCTGTACTCGGCGAGGCAGCGCGGCGTCTTCACGAAGGAAGCGGCGACAGAGCTGGGCCTGGAGGAGCGGGTGGTGAAGCGGGAGCTGGGCGCGGTGCTCTTGAAGCTCGAGGAGCGGCAAGAAGCCGAGCGCAAAGCCGCCGAGGCCGAGGCGAAGCCCGCGCAGATGGGCGATGTGGCTCGGAAGGCAGCACTGGAGCTGCTGCGAGATCCGAAATTGGTCGAGCGGATCTTGGAGGACTTCCAGCGCTGCGGAGTGGTGGGCGAGCAAACGAACAAACTCGTCGGCTACTTAGCTGCCACCAGCCGGAAACTGGATGAGCCACTGGCGGTGATCATCCAAAGCTCGAGCGCGGCGGGCAAGAGCTCGTTGATGGATGCGGTGCTGTGTCTGATGCCCGAGGAAGAGCGGGTGCAGTACTCGGCGATGACGGGGCAGAGCTTGTTTTACATGGGCGAGAGCGATCTGGCGCACAAGATCTTGGCCATCGTGGAGGAAGAGGGCGCCGAGCGAGCGAGCTACGCGCTGAAGCTGCTGCAGAGCGAAGGCGAACTCACCATCGCAAGCACGGGCAAAGATCCCGCGACGGGACGGCTGGTGACGCAGGAGTACCGGGTGCAGGGGCCGGTGATGATCTTCTTGACGACGACGGCGATCGAGGTAGACGAAGAGCTGCTCAACCGCTGCATCGTGCTGACGGTGGACGAGGGGCGGGAGCAAACGCGAGCGATCCACGAGCGTCAGCGACAACTACGGACGCTGGAGGGAGTGAAGACCCGGCACGAGCGGGCACGCCTGCTGGAACTGCACCAGAACGCTCAACGCCTTTTGAGGCCGCTTTCGGTGGTGAATCCCTACGCAGAGCAGCTGACGTTTCCAGATCATCGAACACGGATGCGTCGAGATCACACGAAGTACCTGGGTCTGATCGAGACGATCGCGCTGCTGCACCAGTACCAGCGGCCGGTGCAGGAGGTGGAGCATCGGGGAGCGAAGCTGAGGTATGTGGAGGTGACGCGCGAGGACATCGAGCTAGCGAACCGCCTGACCCGCGAGGTGCTGGGCCGGAGCCTGGACGAGCTGCCGCCGCAAACGCGGCGCTTGCTCGGCCTCGTCGACGCGCTGGTCGCCCAGGAGACGAAGCGGCTCGGCTTGGACCGGTGCGACTATCGATTTAGCCGCCGAGAGCTGCGAGAGCACAGCGGCTGGGGCGACACGCAGCTGAAGGTGCACCTGGGGCGGCTGGCGGAGCTGGAGTACGTGCTGGTGCATCGTGGGCGTCAGGGTCAAAGCTACGTGTACGAGCTGTGTTGGAGCAGCGAGGAGGGCGCAGGCACGTCGCTTGCGGGTCTCGTCGATGCGGAAGGACTCGACGCGTCGTCTACGACGCACACTTCGCGGGGGTCCGGGGCAACTTCGCGGGGGTCGGACCCCAACTTCGCGGGGGTCGGTCGGCCCCTGGTCGGCCCCCGGTCGGGGGGTGGTCGGGGTGGTGAAAACCGGGCGGCGCAGGAGCAAAACAGCTCGAATGGTGATCGCAACGCCGCGAGCGGCAAAAACGCACGTCGCGGGAACGGTCTGTCACAATCGTCGTACGCAAGTGGCGTCGTACAAGCACGGGGGCGCTGAGCGATGCCGATCAAGCGCGGCAACAAGCAGCCCCCGCGTCCGATTGGTGATCCAAACGAGCCGGACGGGTTTTGGATTTGGTCGCAGCGCTTCTTGCAGTGGCTGCAGACGCGGAACTACTCGGCGCACACGGTGGAGAGCCGTCAGATCGGGCTGAGGCGCTTCGTGCAGTGGTGCGAGGCCCGCAACCTGTATCGGCCGTCGCAGCTCACGAAGCCGATGCTGGAGCGCTACCAGAGGCATTTGTACCTGCTCAGGCGGCCGGACGGAGGCCCGCAGATGTCGTTTCGGACGCAGCACGTGATGCTGACGGCGGTGCGGCGCTTCTTTCGGTGGATGGTGAAGCAAAACGCCCTGCCCTCGAATCCTGCGAGCGAGCTGGAGCTTCCACGGCTGCCGCAGCGATTGCCCCGGGATGTGCTGAGCGCAGAAGAAGTCGAGGAAGTGCTGTCCCAGGTGAACACCGCCACAGCGCTCGGAGTGCGAGACCGGGCGATTTTGGAGCTGATGTACTCGACGGGGATCCGTCGCAGCGAAGTGACCGCCCTCAGGCTGAGCGATTTGGATGTGGAGCGTGGGACGCTGATGGTGCGTGAGGGCAAGGGGCAGCGAGATCGGATGTTGCCGGTGGGAGAGCGAGCGCTGGCCTGGGCGAAGCGTTACATCCGCGACGTGCGCCCCGAGCTGATGGTGATGCCCGATCCCGGCGCCCTCTTCCTAACGAACATGGGCGAGGCGCTGTTGCCCCCCGGGCTGTCGCAGAACATCCGGCGTTACGTGCGCAAAGCTGGCAAGCGTGGAGCGTGTCACGTGTTTCGGCATGCGATGGCCACGCACATGCTCGAGGGAGGCGCCGACGTGCGCTACGTGCAGGAAATGCTGGGGCACACGTCGCTGGAATCGACGCAGGTGTACACGCGAGTGAGCATCCGCAAGCTCAAAGCGATCCACGCGGCGACGCACCCGACGGCGCAGCCAGAGCGCCCGCTGGCCAAGACGGCGGGACGTCGCGAGCCATCACGGCCACCGAGGGCGTCGCAGACGGCTACGGCAGAGAAATGCTCCTCGCCCTTAGCCGCCACGCAGCGCCGCGAGGACGACGAGTAGCGGTCGCCGCGTGCACGCAATTGCCGCTCCGCCCCCCAGCGCGAGTCGCTCGCTCGGCGGTGCGCATAAGGCAGCCTTATGCGCACCGCCCGGCGTCATGGGGCTTGCACACCTGCGGTGGGCGGGTCAGGGGCTACGCCCCTACGCCCCCGATGGTCGCTACCCCGAAAGGTTGTAGCTGACGTCTGGCAAGCCCCACGCCGCCGGGTGCCCTCGCTCGCTAAACATAACAAGAGAATTATGTTTCCTCGCGCTGGGGGGCTGCGCTCCCCGGTGTGCGTCGCGTGCACGCCCCACTGCACGCGCTGGTGCCTGCGATGACGTCCCGGTCAGCGCGGCGGCCCCGCCCCGCCGCGCTGACCTCGTGGCGTCGTGGTGCGCCCGCCCGCCCCCACGCGATGCGACCTTGTTGCAAGCGGCCCCGACAACGGGCGGCTAGGTGCTATGCTCCCTCTCGTGAACGCGCTCAAAGCACATGTGAAGAACGGGCAGATTGTCCTCGACGAACCGGCGGAACTCACCAATGGCATGCCCGTGACCGTGTATCTGTGCAACTCCGAGGGCGATTCGCTGAGCGACAAGGAGCGCGCCGAGTTGCATCGCTCAATTGAACGCGGTCTCGGGCAATTGGAGCGCGGCGAAGTCGTCGACGCCGACGAAGTGCTCGCGGAACTCGAGCGCTGAACGTGATCGTCCACTTCTCCCGTGAAGCGCGGGAGGCCGCAAAAGACAAACGACAGTGGTGGGAGGCGCACCGGGACAAGGCGCCCGACCTCTTCCGTGAGGAACTGCGTGCTGTCGTGGCGAGGTTGCGCACCTCTCCCACGGTCGGGGCGCAGCGCTACGTGCAAGTGCGAGGACAGCTAGTCTGGCGCGTGTTGATGCCGAAGACGCGGAACTTTGTGTACTTCCATGTTGACGAGGCCCGCAGCGTGGTCGGCGTCATCACGCTTTGGAATGCCATCGGCGAGAAGCAACCCGACTTCTCCACTTAGCCGCCAGAATCACGTCTCAAAACGCGTCTGCGCACCCAGTCTCGCGTCGACGAAGAAGCGCGTGTAAGCTCAAACACGCGTCAGGGGATTTTCGCCGCAGAGCGGGACCTCGCATCAGGTCGTTGAGTTTCTAAGCTGCCGAACGCGCCCGACAAATCGGAGCTGCGCGTACGACGTTTGCGTCAGAGACCACTTTCTTTGGGAAGCGGTTCTTGAGCACCAATTTGCAGCGGTGGGTGAGTGCGGATCCGTTGGAAGTTCACGCGCCCGGGCAAGCCGACGCAAACGGTTACGCATATGTTCGCGGGAGGGCACTGAAGAACGTGGACCCAGTTGGACTGCAGGACACCCCGTACACGCAGTCGGACGCCTGGGACACGTTTGAGATCGCGCTCATAAAGCTCGGACACTCCACTGCGCGAACACAGAAGACACGAGCAGCTATTCGAGAGACATTTGTTCTTCCCGGAACTAAGAACCGGGGTCAGACCGTACCTTATGGAGGATGGGGCGCGCAGTCGCGATTCAAGCTTGGGTTCAATCAGCGAGCAATAAATCAAATGGCAACCATGAGCACGGACGCTTCAAAACGACTTCGCCGCGGCGACGCTGCTGTATTTGGGTTGTTCATGCACGAGAACTTTCACATGTACCTAACCCAGACCAAGTCGACCCAATGGTGGGCCGACGCGAGGAAGGCGGTCGCGTCCGTGAGGTTGTCCACGGGAGGCAAGGCAAAGACGTATCACCAACAGGCGACGCTGGCTCACGAGATGATTGCGGGCTACGCAGGCCGGGTGTCCTCCGCATACTTCCAGGCGCAGCGTGATGTACTCTACCATTATCGTTCCGGACATCTGCACAAGCGATCGCCAGGGATGGCTGTCACGAACTACCAATCGACAAAGGCCAGGTATGACGCTGCCATCCGTCACGCGCAGGTTGCTCCGGTGGGCTACACAACCAGTTCCCCTCGCAGCAAGGCACAGGACGCGATCGCGCTGGACCGACTGCCGACGGTACTGCAACAGGAAACCAACGAAGACTTGTTTGGTCAGACTCGTGTGCCAAGCTTCAGTGAACTCGTCGTGAAGACAACGGGCGACTGGAAAGCGCCGCGCGCAAAGTGAATCGTCGACTCGCAATTCTCGTGGCTGTTGGAGCTTCGATCGCGGGACTGACCATCGCGCTCTGTGTCGCTCATTTCGTGCGGTCTGAGTGTTCGAAGCCGCCGCTTTGCGTCGAGGATGCGCAGGTTCGCGCGGTCGTAGATGAGACCGAGTTTGCTGGGGCGCGCGTGCACTCGTACGGCGCCTTCTTCTGGCCAAGCGTACAATCGGAACTTCAGGACGCGGGGCTTTGGGTCCGCATCAGCCGTACCGGCCGGGATAAGTATCTCCTAATGGTGGTGTCGGGTGTCAATGGTCGCCACTGGGGCGCACCCCGAGCGTATGGGCAGGGCGCCGGCTTCGAATGGTACCGAGCCTTCGCTGACAAGCCATCGCCAGATGATGTCACCAAGTTCATAAACGGCGTCCCAGCAGGCAGGCTGTCGGCGGCGTACGACACGTGCACGCAGCTCGAAAAGCTCGAGGCCTGCACCAAGGCACATCCGCAGCCGAGGCAGCAGCAGAAGAAGTGAGCTACCTTCTGGCGAGGGTGGTGGACGCACACCAACCCCGCGAACCGCCGAAGCCGGCGCCGAGGAAGAAGGGAGCCGCGCAATGACGCGGGACTGTGAGGGCCGATTGTCGTTGGAGCAAGGTGGTAGGATAACGGTATGGCTTTGGTTGGCATCATCAGCAGAGAACCAATCATCACCCTCGATGAATGGCTGAGGCTGGTGTCCGAGACAGATGAGCTTGCCCCGGCACCCACGATAACGTTTGAGAACGTGTTCCGAGGAGGTGAACTTGGCGTTTACGAGCCCGTTGCAGGCGAAGTGAAGATAGTGATCGGCGGGAAACCCAGTGGTATCGGGGTGATAAAGCCCACCGAGGACTTTGAGGACAGCGGGGAACTAGATATATGGGCAGCGGACGGACAACATGCGGTGGTCAGAGCGTTCGCGGAAACTATCGCCACCAAACTACGTGCCAAACTGGAATGGGATGAGTAGCGGCGAGTGCAGTGCTGCAGACACCGGCAAGCTCTCCAGCAGGAACTCCGGCTAGGGTTTTCAACAAGGCGAGAAGGCGGTTTGCTATTCGAGTGTTTCACGCCGCATGCCGCCACCTCCGTTTGCTCCCATTACCAACATATTACCACCCACCCCGCCCTTTCATGTCCGCCTACGTCGGGTTCCGTCGTGACGAGCAGACCGCCACCACCGCGAGATCATTCATGTTGCGCGTGATCGACCGCGGTTTTCGCGGAGGCAGTTCGAATCTGCCCGCCCCGACAAAAGCCCAGGCTAGCGATCGGCACTTGTCGCCCACGCGCCGGCACTGGCTAGGGTTGACGATGACCACATCGAGCGCGCCACGCGATCCAGCGCTCTCACGGGGCCAGTTCTCTCGGCATTCTGTCTCCAGCTGAGGTCCGTGCTAGATTTTCCCCGGGCGGCGACTTGCGCCGGAGACCTTGCATGCACGTCAGATGGCTACTCCCATCCCTGAGCGTGGTGGCTTGCACCTTCGAGCTGGCGCCGCTGGAGGAACAGGGCCGCGATGCGGGCAGCGCCACTGGAGCGAGCGCGGGCCAGGGGGCCACCGGACAGGATGCGGGATCGTCGGGCTCTGCGGGAGTGGGACTCGCGGCAGGATCGAGTGGCGGCGGCGCGGGAGGAGCCGGCGCCTTCGCCGGTGCGTCTGGCGCATCAGGTAGCGGCGCTGGCGGTAGCGGCGGCGTCGGTGCGACCGGCGGCGTCGGAGCGGGGGCCAGCGGCGGCGTGGGGGGCGGCGGCGTATGCACCTTCGGTCAGAAGCAAGTCCTGGGCAGCTGCGCCAAATGCGGCACGCGAGTGCAAACCTGCGACATCAACGGGCAATGGGGCGCCATCAGCTGCGAGAACCAAGGCGTCTGCGAGCCCGGCGCCGTCGGCGCTTCCTGCAGCGATCCCTGCGAAGAGGTGCGCTGCACCCTCTTTTGCACTTGGTCGCCATGCCAATTGAAAACCGGCGCCAAGTGTTCTTGGCAGCAGGGCGCCAACTACCAATGCTGCGGCCCCGACAGTTGGCAATTCTGCTCCAAGATCAGCTGCGACTGGTTCCCTTGCGTCAGCTGCGGCAGCGATGCCGGGTGCAAGGCGGTGTGTTGACGGATTCGAGGCGGCAGCGTGTTGTTCCCGCTGGCGCTACCCCACCCGAAGCAACACCTCCGCCGCCAACTTGGGTGAACCCTTCCCCGCGCCCTCGGCCTGTTGCACCAACTCGACCATGCGTTGATTCAGCGGCGCTTGCGTCCCGTGCTTGCGCGCGACCCGTACGATCTCACCATTGAGGAACTCCACTTCCGTCTTTCGCCCGCGATTCAGATCTTCCCACATGCTGGAGCGGGCCTCCGGATTCGCCCCGAGCTGCGCCCGCGCCACCACCCGCACCACCGGCGTCGGCATGCGTAGCAACCGCGGCAGCAGCTCCAGCGGCAAGCCCCGGAGCGGCGCCGGACTGACGCCCGCCCCTTTCAACACCCGGAGGCCCTCCTCCATCAGTGAGGCAATGACCCGCCGATACCGCTCTGACAACACCATTTGCTGCGTCGGCACATCCGAGAGCGCGCTTACCGCATTGTTCAGATTGACCAGCAGCTTGCTCCACTGATGCCGCTCGATGTCCGAGTGCACGGAAACCCCAACCCCACTTTGTTTGCACGCTGTCACCAGCCCTTGCAGTTGGGCACGCTCCGACGCCTGCAGCAATAGCCCCCCCTTGGTGGTCTGCTCGAAGCGCCCCCGCCCATGCGGCACCACATTGAACGCCACGATGCCAGCGAGCACCGTCTGCTCGCCGAGGTGCTCCCGGAGCACGCGCGCATTGCTCACCCCGTTTTGCAGACTCGCCACCAGGGCGCCCGGTGCCAGAATGGATCGAACCGATTCGGCGACTTCCGCCGTGTGGCCACTCTTGACGCAACACAAGACCACGTCGCAGCCCGAAAGCGCTTCCGGCGACGTCTCGAAAACGATCTCCGAGACCGGTACGCGAACCTCCTCGCCCGCCAGATCCGTCAGCGTCAGTCCGAACTCCCTGACCTCCGCCTGCAGCCGTGGCCGCCCGATGAACACGACCTCCACCCCCCGCGCCCCGACGAGCTTGCCACCCACGTAGCAACCCACCGCGCCCGCACCGAGCACCCCAACGCGGAGTTTTGAGCCTGCGGCCATGCCGCGCAGTCTACCCCAGCCCGGTCGCAGTCCCGCCACCGGCAACCCGTTCACTCGCATTTGTTGGTTGGGACTTGCCGAATTTGTGGCTCCTCGTAACCACCCGTCCCGTTGTCCACTCCAGTGATTGCGGCGCGTTGTCGCATTCGTGTCGCATATGACGTCTCCAGTGACCCGCCGCAACCGGAGGCGCCAGATCGCACGCAACGTCATGTGCGCAAGCCACCCACCTGATTTGCTGATGGTCGACATTGGTCGGCACCCACGCACTCATTCCGGCTATGATCGCGGGGTTTTCTGGCAGGGCAGCAGCGGAGGATGCAGTGATGAGTTCGGCAAGTCGACTTGTGCGGTGGGTCACGTGGTCTCTCCTTTTGGTCAGTGCAGCGTTCATCGCCAATTGCGGTGGCGACGACTCGAGCGGTGGCGACAAGAAGGACTGCGCGCCCAACGACACGCGCACCTGCGTCGGCCCCGGAGCGTGCAACGGCGGCCAAGCCTGCGGCGCTGACGGAACGTGGGGCGCGTGCGACTGCACGGGTGCCACAGGTGGCACCGGTGGCGCGGGGGGCGCGGCCACCGGCGGGAGCGGCGGGGCGGATGGCAGCGCTGGTAGCGGAGGCGCAAGTGGAGGTCAGGATGGTGGTGGCACGGGGGGCGGCAATACCTGCGGGCAGCAGGTGCGGCCCGCCGCTTGGGAACGAACACCCGTGGACGTGGTGTTCATCGTCGACAACTCCTGCAGCATGGACAAGGAAATCTTGTCGATCGAGAGCAGTATTTTGGGCTTCACGCAGGACTTGGCGGCTGCCAACGTCGACTATCGCCTCGTGATGATCTCCGAACACGGACCCATACAGGACAGGAGCATCTGCGTGCCGCCCCCGGTCGGAGGTGGCGCCTGCCCGGCCCTAGCCAACACCGCGCCGACCAGCAACCCGCCGATCTTCTACCACTACGACAACGGAGAAATCGGCAGCGTGGATTCCTGGTGCAAGTTGCTCGACTCGTACGATAAGCCCGATCGCTACAACTTGGCGCCCAACGGGTGGAGTCAGTGGCTGCGCAAGGGTTCGTTCAAGACCTTCGTCGAAGTTACCGATGATCGGGTGACCTGCACTACCGGCAGCTGGAGCTACGACGATCTCAACACCGAGGCCGGCGGATTGGTTGCCGGGGACAAGTTCGACAAGGACCTCTTGGCCAGAGACCCATCACAGTTTGGCACCGGCGCCGCTCGAAACTACGCCTGGTACTCTCTGATTGGCGTACCCGCGAACCCCGCGTTGACGACAGACCACTGGAGCCCAACGGAGCCCATGGCCAGCGGCAAGTGTGGGAGCGCCGTGAATGCCGGCACCGGCTACCAGCGGCTGAGCAAGATTACCGGTGGATGGCGCTATCCGATCTGCGACACCGCAGGCTACGCCGCTGTTTTCGGTCATATGGCGAAACGGATCGAGAACCACGCTACTGTCTTTTGTCAGCTCGATCTGCCGCCTCCACCGGCGGGCTCGAACATCGACCCCGGATCGATTCAATTCCTGATCACGCCGAGCGGAGGCGGCGCTCCCGAGATCTGGCCTCAAGTTGCCAGCGCCGCCGCATGCACCGGCAAGCAGATCTACGTCGAGGCCGGCAAGGTCAAGCTCTGCGCCGCCGCCTGCGATACCGCCAAAGCCGATCCCGCAGCAAAGCTCGAGACGATATTCGGCTGTTTGTGACGCGGGCGCCCTGCCAACCCTGGATCGCGACCGAAGTAGATGCGCAGGAGTTGGCGCGGGGCAGAAGTCTGGACGCGTGAAGAGAGATATTGGCATCGGCGTGCACGTTTCGAAAGCGCAAGCACTTGGGATCGGGGCGATCACCTGACACGGAGGCGTCACTACCAGCAATCGGCCATTCCCCATGCGAGAGCAGCGCACCCGTGCGCCAAGCGGCGCACCCTGCCCGCTGCGCCCCGCCAATTTCGGTAGTCGGCCTCCGACGCGGCCCCCGCAAGGCCGCAACCTGTGCACCCCCATGCCCGTCCGCGCAGAATATGCGCCATAGCCCTCCCCAAGTTAAGATGATTTCGCGCATTTGACGAACATCACCCGGCGGGAACGCGGCTTGCTAATCTGGGTGCGGCCCGATGAGCGAAACCCACATCCTTGCGCGCACCAAGGCCCTCTCGGGCATCGACCCTGTCGCCTTGGCGCAGCTGACGCGGACCGTCGCAACGCGGGCCTTCAACCGGGGAGATGCCATCTGGCACGCAGGGGATGCGCCCAAAGGCCTGGTGGTGGTGGCGCATGGTCTGGTGAAGGTCGTGCGCCCGGCGCCAAAGGGGCGCTCGACCATCTGCGGGATCTTCGGGCCCGGCGAGAGCATCGGTGACGTGGCCTTCGTCCGCAACATCCCCTACCCCGCGGACGCCATCGCAGCAACGGACACGGTGTCGGTGATTGAAGCGCCCGGGGACCAGGTTCGGCGCTGTCTCGAACGTCAGCCCGAATTGGGCATGAGCTTGGCGTGCGGCATGGCCGACAAGCTCGCCGCGCTACACGGCAAGATTGATGTGCTCAGTGCAGGCACGGTGGAAGCGCGCTTGGCAACGCTCATCTTGGAGCTGTACGAAAAACTGGGCGACGACTTCGACGACGGAACGAGTCACGTGCCGCTAGCGCTGTCGCGTCGGGAGCTGGCGGACTTGGTCGCGACCACCTTGGAAACCACCATCCGGACCATGAGTCGCTGGGAGCGCGAGGGCCTCGTCGCGACTTTGTCAGACGGCTTCCGGATCGACGACCTAGAAAAACTGCGCCGCGCCGCTGGCCGCAGTGAAGAAGTCGCGGACTGATACGCGCGCGTCCCTCGTGGCCACGCGCGTGTTTCCACTCGGTCGCGAGCTACCCGTCCGCGGCGGCCGCGCACCAGACGGTCGCCCCGGGGGCCCGCACCACGGTTTCCCACCACTCCCGCACCGGGGTCGAACAGAACGTGATCTGGCCGACGTTACGGAGAGCGCGAAATCCGAACAGACCCAAACCCTCATACCCTCTCGGCCTTCCCGGCTTCCTATTCACGCTCCCGAGGCGACACAGGAGGCCACGGGAAGCCTTGGGATCGTGCACCCGTCGGCGCTAGAGCGTTAGCGCGAGCATCGCCAGCAGCGCGACCAGGGCGAGGCTGAGGCCAACGCGTTTGAGCTGTTTCACTCCGGGTGCCCACACGCCGAGCACGAGGGCGCCCAAGGCTGCGACCAAGGATGCCAGAGCTGCGCTGCGCTCGCCCGAGACGAGGAAGCCGACGCCGAGGGCCGCGGGCGTCGCGACAGAGATGGCGACCAACACGCGGCAACGCGCGAGTTCGCCTTTCGCACGGCTGAACGCGGCGCGGACGCAGGTTGCGCTCGAAACGAACACGCCCATCCACGTAGCGGCCACGACGGCCGCATCCGTCGCGCTGCCGCCCGCCGCGAGCTCCACCGGAGCCCCCAACCAGGCCAGGGCTAGAGCGCTCCCCACCTGTGCGTTACCGCTCCCTCGAATGCGCCGACCGAGCGCCGCCGCACCCAGCACGCTGAGCCCGAGCACCACGACCGCGGTCAAGAGCGCCGTCACGCCAAAGCCCGTACGGATCAGCGCGGCCAGCAAGACCGCCGCGAGCATGACCCAAAACCCATGCTCTCGCGGCAAGCGCAGCGGCTTGGCCGCCCTAGGCATTTGCCATGGCGAGGCGCCGCCGGCTCAGCGTGCGCCGGCTCGGGACGTCATCGGGTTCCGGCGGCTCATAGGCGCAGAGCGGGTCGGATTCCATGGGATCCCCGAGCAATGCGTAGGCACGGGCACGAGATCCACCACATAGGGTGCGGTACTCGCAGTCCCCGCATTTTCCAACCAGTTGATCGGCATCCCGCAGGCTGACGAACAAGGGATGCTCGCGATAGACATCCATCACATCGTCTTGGCGAACGTTGCCGCAGTGGATTGGCAAGAATCCGCTCGGGAAGATCTCGCCCTTGTGAGACACGAACATGAAACCACGGCCATCGTTGATACGAACCGCACGCGAGCCGTGGACCCCATGCTGCGCCGCAGCGCCCTCACCGAGTTTGCGCTCCATCAGCACACGGCGGTAGTGGGGTGCCGCGGTCGTCTTGATCGCGAAACTGGCGCCCTCGGCAAACACGCTCAGTTTCTCCAGCGCCCGTTCAGTCGCCTCAGGCGTGGGCAGCATGTCCGCCTCGGCTCGCCCGGTGGGAACCAGAAAAAACACGCTCCACAAGACGGAGTCGGCGCGGGCCACGATGCGCGACATCTCTTCGAGCTGCTCGATGTTGCCGGCATGGATGCTCGTGTTGATCTGAGTCGGAATCGAGTGATTGCTCGCGTCGTCCAGGATGCGTAGGGACTGCTCGAAGCTGCCCTCCACGCCTCGGAAAGTGTCGTGACACTCGGCGTCCGGCCCGTCGATGCTCACGGCCAGCCGAGACAGTCCGGCGCGCGCCAGAGCTTCAATCAGCTCCGGCGTGACCAACGGCGTCGTCGAAGGAGTCAAGCCCACCCCCAACCCAGCCTGGCGCCCGTGCGCAACCAGTTCGACCAGGTCCGGGCGTTTCGCCGGGTCGCCGCCGGTCAGCACGACCAAGGGCACGCGTGCCTTCGCGAAGCTGTCCAAAAGCGCAAATCCTTCGTCGGTACTCAGCTCTTCCGCATCCCGTTCCGATTGGGTGCAAGCGCGGCAGTGAAGGCACGCCAAGTCGCACGCCTGAGTAGTCTCCCAAATTGCGATGAACGGCTTCTCTTTATAGCGAGTAGACGTCACGTCGCCGGGAATGTACGCAACCCGCGTGCCCGTGCAAGCCAGCGTGAACGGCTGATAAGCCGGGCATTTCGCGCGCCGAAAATAGGGCATTTCGCGTTTCTTGCGCGACGGGCAACGGCTACCGAAATATCTGCGCAGGCCCGATGAACCGGGGGCGGCGAAGGCCTACATCGAAGAACCGGGTTTTGGCTGCAACCTGGCGCGAAACGTGACAGCTCTCACACCCACCGCTGGCGACGGCACATCCCATGCACTAGGCCCGAGCCGCCTGCAGGAGGTTCACGTGATCAAGCCCGTTTCCGTTCTGACGATTTTGGCTCTCTCCATTTCTCTTTCAGCGTGCAGCAAGAAGGAAAAAGCCGGCACCAAAGGGACCGCGTCTGCGGGCCTGCCGAGCACGGCGGCCGTTCCACCGTCGGAAGCGGCCAAGACCTACTTCAAGACGAAGTGTGTCGTGTGTCACGGCGCGAAAGGTGCCGGAGATGGCCCCGGCTCAGCCGCCCTCGATCCGAAGCCTGCTGCTTTCGGGGATGCCAAGTGGCAAGACGGGATCACGGATGATGAGATCGCCAAGATCATCGTCGAAGGTGGCGCAGCCGTCGGCAAGAGTACTGCAATGCCCCCGAACCCGGACTTGAAGGGCAAGGACGTCGAGGTTAAAGCGCTGGTCAAGCTGATCCGCGGCTGGCGCATGTAGCGATCCCCTTGGGGGGCCATCTCAGCGACGCGCGATCTTGCCCGACACGTTCTGCAACGTCGTCGATGTAGCCCAATCCCGCAACGCGTCGTTGAGGCGAGACCACGCCGGGTGCAGTGGGCACGGATGCGCCGCGTCGCAATCTCCCCAACCGAAAGCACAGCGCTCTTCGTTGGGCAGTTCGTCCACTGCGTCCAATATGTCGCTGATGCGAATGCTCGCGGCTGGCCGCGCCAGCACGAAGCCACCGCCGTGACCCTTCTGGGACGCCAACAGCTCGGCCGCCACCAGCCTTCGCAAGATCTTGGACAGGTAAGGACTTGGGACGAGAGTCAGCCGCGCAAGCTCTTTTGCAGTCAGCGCTCGCTCTTGGCCATAGGCGGCCAGCTGGGACAACGCACGCAACGCGTACTCCGCCGTCTGGCTCAACGGAGCCGCCCGGCTGCGCCCACTTCCCCCGCGTCTTCGGCTCGAGGATAGGGGCAATTTTCTTTTTCTGGACTTGATAGACGTCATATCCAACGGCGTTTTCGCGTTCTATCAATAGACAACTTTATCCATAGAGATCAATCCCCTTTGTCGCCATGCCCTCCCCTCGACAAACTTCGGCTCCAGAGCGTCGCGCGATTCGGCGATGGATCGGACTTTCCGTCGGCAGCCTCGTGCTCGCCGGATTGCTCTCTTTGATGTTGGTGATTGGTCGCGCGCCCGGCACGTCGTCACTCATCACTGACCCTCTGTTTTTCCGGCGCTGCCTGGTGGTCCACGTGGATCTCTCGCTTGTCGTGTGGGCCTATGCCTTTGCGACTGCGCTCCTCTTCCTCTTACCGCGATCGGGTGAAAGCTCGCTCGCAAGCAGGGCGGGAGTCTTCGTGGCCACCGGCGGCGTTGGATTGATGGTGCTGTCCGCGATGGCACCGGGCGCAGCACCAGTGCTGTCCAACTACGTGCCCATGGTGGACCACTGGTCCTTTGGCGCGGGCTTGATCCTGTTCGCCGTGGGCGTTTTGCTCGGCGTGGTCGACAAGCGCTTGCTTCCGTCGGAGCCAGCGCCAAGCACCTTGCTGCACATACCGGACGCGGCCATCCCGGGTCTGCGCGCAACCGGCGTGTTGCTCATCGTCGCCGCGCTCACCTTCGCCGCGTCTTGGTCCAGCACGCCCGCAGGGCTACCCGCAGACATACGCTACGAGTTGGCGAACTGGGGTGGCGGGCATGTGCTTTCCGCCGCCTCGAGCGCGGCCATGGCCAGCGTGTGGCTGATCCTGCTCTCAGGCAAAGAGCGCCACCCGGTGGTGCCGCGGCCCCTGGCGTCGCTGTGTTTTGGTCTGTTGGTGCTGCCCTGGCTGTGGGCACCCGTGCTCGCTGCTAGTGGCGTGCAAGACACCTCCGCCCGGGAAGGTTTCACCACCCTGATGCGCTGGGGGATCTTCCCGCCCATGGCGCTGATGGGCATCGCCTGCCTGGTGACGTTTTTCAAGACGCGCCCCGCGGCGGGTACTGCCGCGTCCCTGGCACGAGTCGGCTTCGTCGCCAGCATTTCCCTGACCGTCTTGGGCTGGATCCTCGGCGCGATGATCCGGGACTCCACCACGCTAATCCCGGCTCACTATCACGCGGCCATTGGCGGCGTGACTGTCGCGTTCATGGCCGTGACCTATCCGCTGCTCGACGCGTTGGGCTCGCCTGCCACGACAACCCGGCGCCGCGCACGGCTTGCAAAGCTTCAGCCCGCGATCTTCGCCATCGGCCAAGGCGTCTTTGCCATCGGCTTCGGTTGGAGTGGGGCTTACGGCATGGGCCGCAAGCTCTACGGTGCCGAGCAGACCTCCCAGCGCTTGGGCGCTTGGTTGGGTTTGGGGGTCATGAGCATTGGTGGGCTCATCGCCATCGTCGGCGGCCTCATCTTTATCGCGCTCGCTGTTCGAGCGCTTCTCTCGCATCGCGTTTCTCATGCGGATGCACCGCTGTCATCCGAGCTTGGAGGGTCTCATGGCTGAATCCGATCAACAGTCCGTACATTGGCTGGAGCGACTGCTCGATAACACTTGGCTGTTGTTGGCGATCGGCATCTTGCTACCGGCGATCTCGTACACCCTCTGGGGCATCGTCGAGCTCAGCAGCGTAAAACCAGCTTTGTTGCCGTGAAGGGAGGAACACGTCAATGGAAAGCCCGCTAGCATCAGTCGCGCCCAATTGGCTGAAGTCGCCAACTGGGACAGAACGCGCCTGGATTGGCCTGGCACTCTTGTGGTGCATCGTGCTGACCCTGGCCATGCCGTATTGGCACTTCAAAGGTAAGCAGAACAGCACCGGCGAGGCCTACACCGTCGAGCCCGCGAAGTTTGCGGCTCGGGTACAGCAGTTCGTGGAGTCCAACAAAGTGGGCGAGCAGAACGGCGTGCCCATTGTCGAGCCGGCCCCCGGCGGGGATGCCTACATGCAGGCGCAGATGTGGACCTTCTATCCCATCTTGCAGCTGAAAAAGGGGCAGACCTATCGACTCCACCTGTCCAGCCTGGACATCCAACATGGTTGGTCGGTGTTGCCCATCAACATGAACTTCCAAGTGCTGCCGGGTTACGACCACGTGCTCACCATCACCCCCACAGAGGCCGGAGACTTTCCGGTCATCTGCAACGAATTCTGCGGCATCGGTCACCACCAGATGACCGGCAAGATCATCGTCACGGAGTAAGCCATGACCACTATGGATCCGACCGTCGAGGGAGCAATTCCCGAGGCGGAAGCCGAGCCGAAAGGCAATCACGCCAAGGGCATGTCGCGGGTCTGCGACACCACTGGCCTCACCGTCGACCTGACGGCGGAAAAGTTCATCAAGCTCAACGCCGTCTTCGCCGTGGTATTCCTGCTGCTCGGCGGCATCGCCGCGCTGCTCATCGCCATGACGCGGTGGAGCGCCGTGCACCTCTTGCCAGCGGACTGGTACTACCGCCTGACCACGTTCCACGGGCTCAACATGTTGATCCTGTGGATCTTGTTCATGGAGATCGCGATTCTCTACTTTGCAGGCACCATCTTGCTCAAGAGTCGCCTCGCCTCCGCTGGCGCAGCCTGGGCCAGCTTCCTGCTGATGGCGGTCGGCGCGATCCTACTCGACACCATGATCTTGATGGGCACCAGCGACGTGATGTTCACGTCCTACGCGCCCCTCAAAGCCCACCCATTGTTCTACCTGGCGATCATATTATTCGCGGTAGGCACGCTGATAGGCGTGATCAACTTCTTTGCGACCGTCTACATAGCCAAACGGGACAACACCTATAAGGGCTCCGTGCCCCTGGTCGTGTTCGGCGCAATCACGGCTGCAATCATCGCCGTCGGCACGCTGCTTCACGGCGCCGCCATCATGATCCCGACCTTCTTGTGGTCGATTGACGTGCTGCCCAGCATGGACGCTGCCTGGTATCGCCTGGTGTGGTGGGGCCTCGGTCACCCATCCCAGCAGGTGAACGTCGCCGCCATGGTCAGCGTTTGGTACTTGCTCGGCGCGATAACCGTCGGCGCCAAGGTGCTCAATCAGGGCGTCTCCCGCGTCGCATTCCTGCTCTACATCCTGTTCATCAACCTGGCCTCCGCTCATCACTTGCTGGTGGATCCAGGAGTGAGCGCCGGTTGGAAGATCTGGAATACGTCCTACGCCATGTACCTCGCGGTGCTCGCATCCATGATTCACGGCTACACCGTGCCGGCAGCGGTCGAAGTTGCCCTGCGCAAGCAAGGGCACAACAAAGGCTTGTTCGGCTGGCTGGCGGCAGCACCTTGGCGCAATCCCGGGTTCTCCGGCTTCTTCTTGAGCCTGGTCGCATTCGGCTTCCTCGGGGGCATCACCGGTGTGACCCTGGGCACGGAGCAGATCAACATCATTGCCCACAACACGCTGCGCATCCCTGGCCACTTCCACGGAACGGTCGTAGCCGGAACCACCACCGCGTTCATGGCGCTGGCGTACTACGTCGTGCCGCTGATCTTCCGTCGGGACTACCCGATGAAGGCGATCTGTCGCGCGCAGCCCTACGTATTCACTCTGGGTGTCGTCTTGCTCGCCGTCGGCATGTCCTTCGCCGGTTCCTACGGCGTGTCACGCCGGCATTGGGACGTGGAGTTCACCGGCGCCAGCCACGCAGTCTCCATCGACCCGAGCGTACACATCTTCTTGGGCATGGTTGGCATCGGAGGCATCATCGCCTTCGTGGGGCTGCTCATGTTCGTCATTCCAACCGTCATCGCAGTGTTCTTCGGCAAGAAGATCGAAGGCAAAATGCCCGCGTGGTGAGGAGCTAGCCATGGCAATCGAAAAAAAGGCCGCGGACATCATCGAAAACGAGTCGGAGCACAAAGGTGACGACCTGCACGCCGCACCCGGCACCTTCGTGCTCACTCTGATTCTTCTGCTATCGTTCGCCGTCTACTACTTCGCGAACTGGAAGGCTCTTGCGGACGTCTGGCACGTACGCTGAGGCCTGGGAATCGACCCTACCGTGCCGTCGTCAACCGAATCGACCGCTCCAACTCAGCTAGCGCTTCAGGCGCGCCCGGATGGCGCGCCTGAGGACGATTCGGACGACGGCAACGACCGCAGCTGCGGCCGGGGGGCGAACGACAACCCCACGGGCCTGCCTCGGGGCCTCCGGGAGATGTACGAGTTCTTCTCGTCGTGGCGTTTCCCGGTCCTGATGCTGGCCATCATGGTCAGCGTCGAGGTGTTCCAGCTGACAATGCTCGTCTTGCCTGCAGCCGACACAGGTCTCGGGGCGTTCGCCGAGGAGTTTCGGACCTGGTGTTACGGTCTCAACGAAGAAACTGGCAAGTTGGAATGGGGGTACGTCGGGATGTTCTTAGGACAGCCCGCGGCAATGGCGCTGGTGCTTGGAGTGATCTGGAAGCGCCAGCTACTGGACGTATTTCGGAGCACACCAAAGAAGACAATTCCCTATCTGGCCGTCGCTGCCTTCATGGTCACGACGTCGCTAGTCTCCCTCGTCAGTCTTGGGGCGGAGGGGGAAGCCAAGCTCGCGTTCCCGGCAGCTACCCTACGCATGGCCAAAACGCCGTACCCGATTGCTTTGACCAACCAAGAAGGCAATCCGGTTGCGCTCGAAGATCTGAAGGGGAAGGTGGTCGTCGTCACCGGCGTGTACGCGACTTGCGCCCACACCTGCCCGCTGATCATGGCTCAGCTCCGGCGCGCTGTGGGCAAGCTCAAGCCGGAAGCCCGCGAGCAGGTCCGTGTGTTGGCCATCACCCTCAACCCAGACCACGACAAGACGCCCATCCTCAAGCAAGCCTCCAAGCGCTACCAAGCCCCGGTGCCGACCTACCATTTTTTGGGTGGCGACAGCGCCAAGGTAAACAAGATCCTGGATGCCTACGAAATTGCCCGCAAAATGAATCACGACACGAAACAGATCGATCACGCTAATCTGTTCATCGTGGTCGACAAACGCGGCAAGCTCGCCTACAGGCTCTCTCTCGGCGGCCAGCAAGAGCAGTGGCTCACGGATGCCTTGCGCCTGCTCGCGAAGGAAACCTAGCGGATGACCTCGGCCCAGCCCGCGGAAGCGACTGGGGGGGAGGGAACAGAAAAACCGCCCGCGGTGGATGTGACGCTCGCGCCGCGGACCAAGCTGCCGGTGATCCCCGAAAGCGCGGAGCCTCCGGTCCATGCTGAGCCCGCACTGCGCGCTCTGGATTCCCTGTTGCAGCGCCTCGACGCCCTGGTGGGTCGAGTGGTGCCGCCGCAGCAGAACCCGTTGGTGCAGTCCGGGGCCATCGCCACCACCACCTTCTTGATCGCCGTGGTCACGGGGATCGTCTTACTGATTTGGTACAAGACCAGCGTCCACGGCGCCTTCGAGTCGGTGCAGCAGATGACCGAAGCGCCTTACACATCGGGCTTCGTGCGCACCCTTCACCGCTACAGCTCCGACGCCTGCATGCTGTTTGTGGTGATCCACGCCGTGCGGCTGTTCGCGGCCCGGCGTTTCGGGGGCGCGCGCTGGCTGGCCTGGATCACGGGCTCCATCTTGATGCTGCTGCTCTGGGTGATTGGCTGGCTTGGCTATTGGCTGGTTTGGGACGAGCGGGGAGAGCTCGTCGCCCGTGGCACGGCTCGCATGCTGGACGTACTGCCAATCTTTGCCGATCCCCTGTCGCGCTCCTTCTTGGTGGACGAGCGCGTCAACTCCGTGCTCTTTTTCGTAGTTTTTTTCGTACACATGCTGGTGCCCTTGGCCCTGGCGGTGATTCTCTGGATCCACATCAAGCGCCTGAATCGACCCCAATTCTGGACCAAGACCGTGCTCACCCTGTGGACCACCCTCGGCCTGTCCATTCTCAGCGTCGTCGTGCCTGCGGACCTGGCGCCGCCCGCAGCCATGGCCCAAACCAGCGAAAGCCAGAGCTTCGACGCATTCTACTTGCTGCCACTGGTTTTGACGGAGCGCCTCGGAGCCGGCGCGCTCTGGGCTCTCTTCTTGCTCGGCGGCGTGGTCCTGTTTTCCGTACCCTTCGTCCTCGCACGCAAGCGGGCTCAACCTGCCCACGTCGTCGAAGCGCGCTGCAACGCCTGCCAGAAGTGCTACACGGACTGCCCCTACAACGCCATTTCGATGCAGCCTCGCACCGACGACCAGGAGTTCGACGCGCGCGCCTTCGTCGACACGGACCTTTGCATCGGCTGCGGGATCTGCGCCGGCTCTTGCGACTCCGCGGGCGTGGGCATGCAGTGGTATTCCTCCTTCGACATCCGCAAAGAAGTAGACGTTGCGGTCAAAGAGCGTCCGGGCGTCCCCATCGCCTTCCTGTGCGCCGACGGCATTGGCGCCCATGTGAAAGTCCAGGATGACGCAACCAGCCCGGATCTCGACGGCTTCATCGTGGTGCGGGTGCCCTGCGCGGGTTGGGTACACCCGCTCGTGGTCGAGCGCGCCGTACGCCGGGGCGCAACCGGCGCCCTGATTGCGGCTTGCGGCTCCGGCACGTGTCGCTACCGCGAGGGCGCCGAATGGACCATGCAGCGTTTTGCCGGCAAGCGTGAGCCCATCTTACGCACGGAAAAGGTCGACACGGAGACCATCGAATACCTGGAGCTGTTCTCCCGAGACCTGAGCGGGCTCAAGGCCGCCGCCAAACGCCTACGGGAGAAGAAAGCCGCGCCCCAGCGTCCCATGGCACCACTTTGGGCCCGCACCGCCTTTGGCCTCGCGGCTACCGCCTTCGTGTTGGTGATCACCTGGGCGGGAAATCTAGTCAGCCATCCTCTGCCCGACGGGGGCAAATCCAACTTGGTGATCTCCTTCAAGCACGCCGGCCAACTCGCCGAAGCGTGTGTCGAACCCACGGCGGAGGAAATCGAGAAGCTTCCGAAGCACATGCGGCCCCAGAAGAAGTGCGAGCGCAAGCGCTCGGACGTCCGATTGCGCGTGAGCATGGATGGCAGAGTCGTTCACACAGAAGCTTTCCCGCCCCATGGGATCTGGAAGGATCTTTCTAGCTTGGCGGTGGTGCGCCTCCCCGTCGAAGCCGGCCCCCACGAATTGCTCGTCGAAGTCGGTGATAGCCCTGATCCCGACGAGTACGGTTTCTCGACCAAGAAGAGCATCGAGGCCAAGCCCGGGCACGACGTGATCGTGCTCTTTGACGAAGCCGGTAAATTCGAATGGCATCCCTAGAGCCCCCCTTTCGCACCATCATCGAGCCTTTCCGCATCAAGGCGGTGGAGCGTATTCCACTGACCACCAAAGCAGAGCGCTCGGAGCTGCTCGAGCAAGCCCACTACAATCTGTTCAAGATCCCCGCCACGAAGGTCACCGTCGATCTGCTGACCGACTCGGGCACGGGGGCAATGAGCGATCAACAATGGGCCGGCATGCTCTCCGGCGACGAGTCCTACGCCGGCAGCCGCTCCTTCGAGCACTTCCGCAACACGGTCTCGGAGCTCACGGGGTACAGCTACATTTTCCCCACCCACCAAGGCCGCGCCGCGGAGCGCATTCTGTTCGAGTCCATCCTGCAACCTGGGGACGTCGTTCCAAACAACACCCATTTCGACACGACCCGAGCCAACCTCGAACACCAAGGAGGCGTCGCGCTGGATATTCCGAGCCCCGGCGGAACCTTTGGCGGCAACATGGATCTCGACGCCCTCGATCGGGTCTTGGCTGGCTCCGCGCGCGTCCCCCTGGTGATGGTCACCCTGACCAACAACGCCGCCGGCGGCCTGCCCGTGAGTCTCGAGAACTTGAGGGCCGTGCGCCAGCGCTGCGACCGTGCAGGCATTCCGCTATTCCTCGACGCCGCTCGCTTCGCGGAAAACGCCTGGCTCATCAGTCAACGGGAGCTCGGCGGCGCAGATACGCCAAAACAAGTGGCACAGCAGATGTTCCAGATTGCTGACGGCTGCACCATCAGCGCCAAGAAGGACGGGATCGTCAACATTGGTGGGATCCTCGCGACCAACAAGCGGGATTGGGCGCAGCGCTTCGAGGAGCTGCTGATTCTGACCGAGGGCTTCCCCACCTATGGCGGACTGGCCGGTCGCGACCTCGAAGCCATGGCCATCGGCCTGGAAGAGGCCCTCGACTCTCAGTACCTACGCTACCGTCAGGCCACCATCGCCTACATGGGCAAGGGGATCGGACAGGCGGGTCTGCCCATCGTCGAGCCCCTTGGCGGGCATGCCGTATTCATCGACGCCCGCAAGTCCCTGCCCCACTTGCCTCTGGAGCAATTCCCCGCCCAAGCCCTCGCGGTGGAACTGTTCCGCGAAGGTGGCGTGCGTACCGTTGAAATCGGCGGCCTCATGTTCGGAGACGCCGCCCTGGGCGATCTCGTCCGCCTCGCCCTCCCCCGCCGCGTCTACACCGCGTCCCACGTGGATTGGGTCATCGAGACGGCCGAACGCGTCGCGGCCCGCGCCAAGGAGATCCGGGGTTTGCGCATCGTCGAAGCCCCGAAGGCTCTGCGCCACTTCAGCGCCAAACTCGAACCCGTAAGCTGAAGCTCGCCCTCGACCAGCGCAACTGGGCAGCCGGCTGACCGAGGAGCGCTCACAATGCCCACCCCATCGTGTGGGCGGGCACAGTTTGGAACGCAGCGCTCGAACGGGGATGAGTCGAGGTATTGCGCGCAACCGGGCGGCCGGGTGACCGATGGGCGCTCACAATGCCCACCCCATCGTGCGGGCGGGCACAGTTTGGGACGTTGGGGTGGTTTGGGGGTCGCGGAGCTGGCCCGGCTTTGGTGCTCTAATCTCGCGCTGCACCGTGGCTTGCGGCGACGGATTTGACGCCGGCAGTCTGCTCGGAGAAAGCTCCGGGCGGAAAGGAGGTGACCCAGACATGGCCGAAGTCAAACTGACCCAGCTCGTCGTTGGAGGTGGTTGAGCGCGCAAGCTCCCCGCTGAGGACCTGGTCCAGGTCCTGAAACACCTGCCTGCCCCCTCACATCCATGGCTCAGCGCAGCGGGCCAAATGGATGATGCGGCCGTGGTGCGTCCGGAGGGCGCAGAGCGCGAGCTGCTGCTGACCGTGGACGTGATCACACCCATCGTCGACGACCCGGCGGACTTCGGAAAGATCGCCGCCCTCAACGCGCTGTCGGACGTCTACGCCATGGGAGGCCGCCCAGAACTCGCCCTGTCCTTCGTCGGTATGCCCGACGCCATTGGGCTCGACACGGTGGCCCGAGTGCTGGCGGGTGCCCACGAAGCGTGCGCCGAGGCAGGTTGCGCCATCGTCGGTGGCCATAGCGTCCGGGATGCCGAGCCCAAAGTGGGCCTGACCGTGATCGGCAGCGTCAAACCCGGCAAGGCCTGGACCCACCGAGGCGCCAAGCTGGGGCAAGTAGTCATTTTGACCAAGGCCCTGGGCACGGGCCTCATCGCTCACGCCACCAAGGCCGGCAAGGCAGCGCCGGGCGCCCTGAGGCAAGCCACCCAGTCCATGCTCACGAGTAACAAGGCCGCGTGCCAAGCCGGGCAAGCTGCCGGGATCCGAACGGCCACGGACGTGACCGGCTTTGGACTGCTCGGACACCTCTCACACGTCCTCGAAGAAAACGCCCTGGGCGCACAAGTCTTTGCGTCCCGGGTGCCGGTGCTGCCAGGTGCCCTCGAGGCCGCCGCTGCTGACCTGGTGCCTGGCGGAACCAAGCGCAACCGGAGCTACGTGGATGCGCGCCTGTCTGGCAAAGAGCGAACCGACGCGGCGCTGCTCACGGTGCTCGCGGACGCACAGACCAGTGGCGGCCTACTGCTCGTCGTTGACGCGCCTGGCGCAGACGCTCTGCTCGCCGCTCTTGGACCACCCGCCGCAGTCGTGGCCGAAATCACCGATCAGGCCGGCAAGATCGAATTGTCCGCGTAGCTGCGGGCAGACAGGGTGTGACCTACCCTTTCGGATGAAGGCAACGGAGTGGTTTGACGGTCGGATATCCGGACAATTCGAGGGTGCGGAACTCGGCAACCTCCGACGCACGGAGCGGGTCAAGGGGCTGACAGAAGCATTGATGAAGGCACCTGGAGTCAGCTTCGGAGTTGGAGGCGTGACGCGGGGTGTACGAGTGACAGCGGGCCGGGTGCGGCGCGTGACGGTGGGCTGTTAGGAGGCTGGTTGTTTGCGCGCAGTGACTACAAGGGTCCCAGGGCGGCTCATGATTGATCACAATTCGCCAGGGCTTGAGCGAGCTGGAAACCGGCGCCGCTATCGGTGCGGGAGCGCGAAGTGCGGACAGAATGGCGAAGAACTATCTGACCCTGTGACGCACTTTGTACTTGACGGGTTTCTGGGTGACATCGTTTTCAAATTCGAGACGAGCAACTCAAGCGTGCCGTGCGCACGCGAGATTGAGGCCCAAGGGCGTTTTGACTTTGAAACGACTTCGCCGATGGCCGCATCGCCGAAACGCCCACTGGGGGCCAGCAGTGAAGGCAAATATCCCCGTGCTACGAAGGAAGCATGGTCACTCTCCTCTCTCTCAGCAACGAACAACTACTCGCGCGGCTGCCGGTGCTCTGCTCGGAAGAGCGGCGAGCGACCGCGGAGGTCATCGTGTATCTGGCGGAGGTTGAGCGTCGAAAACTCTACCTCCAGGAGGCCTGTGCCTCGCTGTTTGCGTTCTGCGTCGAGCGGCTTGGCTACTCGGAACAAGCTGCCTTGAAGCGAATGCGCGTAGCTCGCCTGTACCTGGCGCTGCCGCAGATCCTCGATGAGCTGAAGAGCGGGGCGATTCACCTGACCGGGCTCTTCCTGCTCTCGGGTCATCTAACCGAAGGCAATGTGGAGCCACTGCTGGCCGAGGCTCGCGGCAAGACCCGGCGTGAGCTCGAAGTCGTGATCGCGCGATGGTTCCCCAAGACCAATGTCCTGGCCAGCATCACGCCGCTCGAGGCGGAATCAACTCGTCTTGGGACAGGTGCAATCGCTGCTGATCCCGCGAAGAGCGAAGGTCCCGCCGAAACGGATGGCATCACCTATCCTGGGACAAGCGATTGCCTCGACGGCGCCGGAACCGCAAGCGACGCTACCTATCCTCCTGGGACGAGTGATTGCCTCGACCTCACCGGAATCGCGAGCGGCGCTATCTATCCCGGGACGAGTGAATCTCACGGAAACGGCCGAGGTCGCCAAGCGGCGCGCGGCCGAGTGCAGCCGCTTTCCGCGCAGAGCTACCGCGTGGAGTTCACGGCTAGCGCGGACCTCAAGGCGAAACTCGAACACGCCCAGAACTTGCTCAGCCACGCCGTGGCGCCGGGGAACCTGGGAGAGCTTTTCGAGCGTGCGTTGGACGAGCTCATCGCGAAGGAGACCAAGCGCCGACAGGGCGCTGTGAGCGACAAACCACGCAAGCTCCGGCCGCTCAAGGAAGGCTCACGACACGTGCCGGTCTCGGTGGCTCGAGAGGTGTGGGAGCGTGACGAGTCCCAATGCACCTTTGTCGACGCGCACGGACGGCGCTGCAGTGAGAAGCGCTATGTGACGTTGGAACACGTAGACCCACATGCTCGCGGTGGCCCGCCCAGTGTCCACAATCTCTGTCTACTTTGCGGGCCACACAACCAAGACGCGGCGAGGCGCGAGTTCGGCGAGGAGCACATCCGGCGCAAGCAACGAGAGCGCGAAGCTTATTCGAAAACGGGAGAAGTGTTGGTTGGCCTCGGATTCAAACGCAAGCAGGTCAACTCCGCGCTGGACAAGCTTCGACAGCGCGGAACTGAGCCGGAAGTCGAGGCATTGCTGCGACAGGCCGTCGTCTTGCTCCACCCAGTCAAGCAGATCGCACCGCGCTCTGCCGCCGACGAAACGCCAACTGAGTTGGGGGCTCATGCACAATCTCGCGGCGCTCTTGCGCAAGAAGCTGTCGCGCCGTAGCGACGGGAGCAGCGGCTAAGCAGCGTTTTTGAAGGCGTTGGCTCACGCCGCGCCTTAGGGTGCACTGATGACTGCGCCCAACCAGCGCTCGCGCCGCTCGCGCTCCGCGCTTTTTCACTGATACGCACGGCGCCGGCGTCCCGGCGGAGGTGCGGATGTGGCGGGCCCTCCAAGGCCCGCCCGCACCAGAGCCCTCACCAGTCGACGGCGCGTTTTTTCGCAACTCAGCATCGCGCTCGCCCGACAAGTTGTCCCACCCGGGGTGGGCCTCCGTACAAAAACCGAGCAACTGAATCTGCAGTGGGTCGACCAAGTTGCCCCCCAACCCTGGGACGTTTGTGTCTGCATTTTGTTGCAAGCTCCGCAGTTCTCTCTCAGCTTCCCGTCCTGCGGGGGCGCGGTGCGTTTGCTGCGAGGAAATCCAGTTTCCGGCCAACGCCAAGCCCCCATCGACCTGCGCCAAGACGCCAAGACGGGTCCGGCCGATTGCCTCGGGACGCCCCTTCCCGCACCGCGATGAACTGTCGATGACGGCAAGGGCCGGCACATCCCCAAAATAACCAGCGGAACTGTAGCGAGACCTCACGGGTCCATCGGCTCGCCGGCAGCCTGGTGGAGTTGCAGCACCACATGGCGGAGTTCACCCACGATTGGGTGCGAGTAACCGTCGCTCAAGGCAGCTAGAACTTCGCGGTAGTACCAGAGCGTCTGTTCGCGGGTCGCGGTGAAGCGATCCCAGATGTCCTCGCCGACCAGACCGAAGTCCCGCAAGATACTGCTCGCGTTGTGTAGCTTGTCGGCGCTGCTGATCAGTTTCAGTTCCGGAGACTCACTGCGGAGTTTGGCCAAGTAGTCCTGCTTGCGCTGCAACCAAGGTGGCTTGGGGTAGACCGTGGTGTCACTGAGCGCGACTACGAACCCGCTGACCCGTAGTCCGAAGCGGGCTTCGAGATCTGAAGCTCGAATGTCGCGAATGTCCTCTAGGGTGTCGTGGAGCAGGGCGGCAATGATCTGATCTTCGTCGCCACCGTGCTCGGCGACCAAGGCGGCCACGGCGAGCAAATGCGACAGATACGGCACTCCAGACCCTTTGCGGCGAATGCCTCGGAATGCGTCACACGCCAGGCTGAGAGCGTCATCGACTCGTTCCGAGTAGCAGGCCGCCATGATTATTGAGGCTAGCATCGCGCCTCCGGCCGGCCGCGTGAGGCGAGTAACGGCGAGCCTCGGCTGGCGTGCGCCGAGGGCTGCACGCGCCCGGCCGCACGGCCCCGCGGAAATCCAGGCATGTTGGCGATAGATCCAAGGTAGGACAGTGTGCGTGTCTTCGTTCCAATGATGTCGGAACGGGGTCGCGTTGGAGCGCCACGCTGCGCTATTGTAGTGTCACTAAAATCGGGGAGCGACAAACCCCTGCACAAGGAGTCAGCGTGGCTATAGAAGTACCCGCCGTAAGGATTCTAATCGTCGACGACGATAAGGCCATTTGCGAGTACATGCAGACTCTGCTCGAGAAAGACGGCTTCGACGTCACGACGCAGAGCGACCCAACCGTTGTCGAAGACGAAGTCAAGCGCGGCAGTTTTCACGTGGTCATCCTTGACCTGATGATGCCGAAGCTCGATGGAATCGAGGTTCTGAAACGCATACGCACCTTCGACAACGATCTTGCCGTGATCATCTTCACCGCTCATCCGAACTTGGACACCGCCGTCGCGTCTATGAAGCTGGATGCGGTCGACTACATCAAGAAGCCCTTCAACGTGGACGAATTCCGCGACGTCATCGCACGAGTGATGAAGAAGAAAGGGCTGGCACGCACGCCTGAGGAGCAGCTGCACAAGATCATCGGCGACACGATTCGGGGGATGCGCAAGAGTAAGGAGCTAACCTTGAAACAAATGAGCCGACGCACCAGCCTGAGTATCTCGCTACTTTCCCAAATCGAACGCGCTGAGTCGAGCCCCTCCATCTCCAGCTTGTACAAGATTGCCGTAGCCCTAGAGACCAAGATTCAGGACCTTTTCGGCGACAACTGACGTGGCGCGCGCCGCCACACGTCCTACACTTCGGCTTGAGTTCGCTCCAGGAGGAGCCCTTCAATGAACCTTACGCGCACCAAGACTCGGCTTCGCGCTGCCTGGGCGGTGCTGGGAGCCCTTTGCACCATCGCGCTCGCTCGCTCCGAGACGATGGCAGCCTGGCCGCCGCCCAAGGACGCCACCCCGGAGGACATGAAGAAGCCAGACAACTGGCCCAACGATCCCGACTACGGATTTGTCGCTGCCAGCACCACCAAGGCGAGCAAGTCTGGGCAGTGGCAGTTCTACTCCTTCATTCCGGATCGCTCGCCCAACGCACCAGCGCTCCGGAGCGGGGAAACCGCGTCAGGCATGAGCGTGGACCTGGCGTGGCGGCACACGATTGGTGATCCGCGCGTGGTCATCGCGGTGCTCGACTCCGGCATTCGTTGGGATGAGCGCGACTTGATCGAGAAGGCATTCCTGAACAAGGCGGAGCTGCAGAACCACCTGCCGTTGCATGGGGACTCGAGCCCCTGCGATCCGCTGGACCCGAACCAGCCAACCGCAGACCGATTCGACTGCAACAGCGACGGCGTCTTGAGCGTCGCAGACTACGCCGACCACCCAGGCCTCACGCCGGAGGCCGTGGCCGGGCGCCCCAAGGGGGACAAGAACCGCAATGGAGTGCTCGACGCAGGCGATCTTATCTTGAATTTCTCAGACGGAACCGACGACGACGCCAATGGCTACGTCGACGACATATCCGGCTGGGACTTCATGAAGAACGACAACGATCCCTACGATGACACGCGCTACGGGCACGGCACCGGAGAAGCCAAGGACTCCACCGCCCAAGCGAACAACGGCATCGGGGAAGCAGGCGGTTGCCCCAACTGCCGCTTCGTTCCCATGCGCGTCGGCGACAGCTTCATCGCCAACGTGCAAGACTATGCCAAGGCCGTCATCTACGCCGCGGACAACGGCGCCCAAGTGGTTCAAGAGGCCCTGGGCACGATCAACATGACGCCCTTTGCCCAAGCGGCGATGGACTACGCCTGGGCCAAAGGCACGGTGATCGTGGCTAGCATGGCCGACGAGAACTCGAAGCATCAGAACCAGCCCGCGCCCAACAATCACACCATGCCGGTGCACGCCATCACCATGTTGGGCGTAGAGGAGTCGACCTGGGCCGAGAGTTTCCTCGCATTCAATACCTGCACCAATTACGGAGCGCAGAACTTCCTTTCGGCGTCGGGAACGGCCTGCTCCAGTGAAGCCGTCGGGCGCCTCTCGGGCATCGCTGGCTTGGCATACTCAATGGGCTTGCAAGCGAATCTAGACCCGCCGCTTTCCGCCGGCGAGGTGATGCAGCTCTTCTTGATGACCGCAGACGACGTTGACGTGCCTGAGTCGCGCCAGGTGGGCAGCAAACACGTCTGGTCCCAGCCCGGCTTCGATCAGCGGTTCGGCTACGGTCGCGTGAATGCCAACACCGCGGTGGAGTGGATTGCTGAGGGGCGCATTCCGCCGGACGTTGATGTGACGAGTCCGCTTTGGTTTCAGGTTTTGTACAAGGACCAGCTGACCCAGCCCGTGCCCATCGTCGGCACGGTCAGTGCGCGGCGGGCGACCAGCTACGACGTGATCGTGGAATGGGCACCCGGCGTGCAACCCCCGGATTCGGCATTCCAGATGCTGAAGAAAATGGAGAACATTCCCGGCAGCACGGTGTTGGGTGCCGACGGCAGCCCCTTGGCAGAGCTGGACGTGCGGGAGATAGACCCCACCCACGAGTGGGACACAGACAGTCCCTTCGGCGAAAACCAGTACACCATCACGGTTCGCGTGCGCTCCATCGCACATTATGGCGGGAGCATCGGGGACGTACCGGGCGAGCTCCGTCGGGCCTACTACGTGCACTCGGATCCCGACTTGCTTCCAGGCTTCCCGGTGCAGCTCGTGTCCAGCGGCGAGTCGAGCCCCAAGCTGGCCGACATCGACGGAGACGGCAAGCGCGACATCGTGGTGGGCACCTCCGACGGCAAGCTACACGTCTACTCCATGGCCAGCGGCAGCCCCGAACCCGTGGCGGGCTTCCCCTTCAAGGTGAAGATGATCGATGGCTTGGACGATGACATGCCGCTCTACCGCGACGCGCCGGCATACAAGTCAGGCGAGGTCGACATGGACCTGGCTCGGGAGTCGATCAGTGCCGCGCCCGCAATCGCTGACCTGGATGACGACGGCAAGCCCGAAATCGTCGTCACGACCTACGAGGGAACCATCTACATCATCGATAGCGACGGCGCCGTGAAGAGCGGCTGGCCCAAGCGGCTGCCCGACGTCCCCAGCTGCCCCTTGGACCAGGATAAGACCCCCGACAAAGACTGCATGAATACCCAGTTCCGAATCGCCCGGGGCGCGTTCGCCAGCCCCGTTATCGAGGACATGGACAACGACGGCAAGCTCGACATCGTGCAAGCCGCCTTCGACGGCAAGATCTACGTTTTCGAGAGCGACGGCACCGATCTCGCCGGCTTCCCGGTGCGTGTGCACTACGAAGCCGGCGGGGCCGATCAGGAGTATGGGCGCATCATGACCACCCCCGCGGTGGCCGACTTCAATGGAGATGGCGTGCCGGATCTGCTGGTCGGTTCGAACGAGCGCATTGGCAAAGGAGGAGGCACCGGCGCCTTCTACATCGTGGATGGTAAGGGTAGCGGCGCGGCGTCGCTCTACTTGCCGGGCTGGCCCATCACTTGGACGAGCTTCGAGTTGTTTCCGCTGGTTGCCGAAGGCGTGCCCAATTCGCCGGTCGCCGGCGACATCGACGGCGATGGCGTGCCCGAGGCCGTGATGCACGGCAACGGAAGCGCGCCACTCATCACGCCCAGAGAGCCCGAACAGTCAGGCTTTGCCGCTCTGCCCGCGAACGCACTACCAACGCGCATGGTGGAAGGCGAAATCGAGCGGGGCTTGTCGACGGGCAACTTCGGCGCAGGCACGACAGCGGAACGACCTGACGTGATGTTCCCGCTCTTTTCCCAACCGTCTCTGGGGGACATGGACCAGGACGGCCTGCCGGACATGGTCACCACGGGTTCGTCTCAAACCGCCGCAGGAGCGCTTCTGTCCACTCAGCCTTTGGACCGACGCGCGCAACACTTGATCGGCATGTGGAGCGGCAAGGATGGACTGATGATGCCAGCGAGCCCGGTTCCGCTGGAGGACTACACCTTCTTCAACAACACCTCGATCGCGGACCTGACCGGCGACGGATACCCGGAAGCCATCGTCGGCAGCGGCGGCTACATGCTGCATGCGGCCGACGCCTGCGGCCGGGAACCCACGGGTTGGCCCAAGTTCACGGGACAATGGATCGTGGCTACCGCTGCAGTAGGTGACGTGGATGGCGACAGCGCCCTGGATGTCGTGGTCAATACCCGCAACGGCTGGCTCTACGCCTGGCGTACTGAAGGCAGCCCCGATGGTGTGATCGCCTGGGAGAGCTTCCACCACGACAACCGCAACACGGGCAACCTCGCAACCAAGCTCGATCAAGGCAAGTACCTGGGCGCGGACAAGCCTTTGGAAATCGACGCCGAGGGCCTATGCGTCGTCCCGGGCGTCACTGAAGATCCAAAACAAACACCCCTGGCCCCCTCAGGTGGGTGCGGTTGTCGGACTGTACGGAGCGGGCCGAGCTCCCGTGCCTGGCTGGCCTTGCCCCTCCTCGCCTTCGGCCTGGCCCTCCGCCGCCGACGGCGGAGGCAGTGGGGCGGTGCACATCTACGGGTCGCTTCTCGTTCCCCGCTGGGTTTGATTGGTACCGAGGGTCGGACTTGAACCGACGACCCCGCACTTATGAAGCGCGTGCTCTAACCAGCTGAGCTACCTCGGCTTTTTGGGGCCGCGAATATGTACGCCGAGGCCGCCCAGGTCAAGGGGATCGCCGAGCCCGGCGGCCCCCGGGCCCGCCACTTTCGCGACCAATCGCGGGATTCACAGCATCGAAGGACATGCGCAAGGTCAGCGGACGCGCGGCGTAGACCCGGGGTAGCGGGCCGAACGGCCCCGCGCGCTTGACCGCGACGATGACGTTGCGATCGAACTCCGGGACGCCGCTAGGCCGCTGCACGCGAACGGCGAGCACATTGCCCGCTGGGGAAAGCGTGATGCTGAGCACTGCCAACCCGCTGCGCCCCTGCTCGACGGCCCAGTCTGGAAACGCGTCCCGCCAATGGGGCCCGACCCTGCGCTCGATGTTGCGGAAGTAGCCGATCAAGCGAGGGTCAGCACTACCATCTCGCGCCCGCCCCGGGCCGTAGCCGGCAGCTCGGGACGTCGAACCGGCGCCCGTCTTCGCGCCGCTCCCTGGCGCGCCAGGCCCCGAAGTCCCGCCGGGACCTGTGGCTCGCTTTCGAGCCCCGGCCGAGGAGGCGTGCACCAAGGAACGCACCGCGCTCGCGACTTCTTGGCGGCTGTTCACCGTATCCTGAGGACGCCCGCGACCCGGCGCGGGCACCGCCGCTCGTGCTCGGGGTACCCAAGGTCGCGCCAAGGCCACCGCCGCACGTCGCGACACGCCCGAGCCACGCGCAGCCCCGGTCAGCCCGGCTGTTGTGCGCGCTCTCGCCTCCCCGCTTTGGCTGGCACCAGGCTCCGGCTCCGGGCCTCCCGCAGGCAGATTACTCGCGCCCAAAGGGCCTCCCACTTGGCTGGGGCGCGTGCCGCCCTGTACCCCGGCGCCAGGGTTGTGTCGGGATGGCTGGCGCCGTTCAGCCAACTGGCCGCTACCGGTCGCCAGAAAATCGAGCTGCATCGGCGTTGGCGTCGCGCGGCGGTCGTCGAGGCTGCGTCGCTGCGTGGACGTCTTGAGCCGTTGCACCTGACTGCGAGTCGGACTGTTGAAGGGGTCCCGGTCCAGGGTCAAGCCGTCGTTCTGATCCGCCAGGTTGAGGGCGGCGGCCCTCGAAGTATCCGTCCCGCCGCGTCCCGGCTGGGTCCCGTCTGGGCGCGGGACGCGCTCACCGCCACCGGCAGGGACGGGTGTTTGCTTCGGCGGATCCGCACGGTCGGTGCCCCTGGCATTACCGGTGCGCATCCGTGGGAGCTCGATGCCATTGGACATGGCTACAGTGTCGACGGCGACGACGCGCTCCGGTGGGCCGCTCGCCGGAGTGCGCATACTGCGCGCGAACAGTACTGCACCGAGCCCCAACAACACGGCATGTAGCGCCACGGACGTGACCAACGCTCCGGGGTCGACGATGGGGCGGGCGCGCATACCCTCACAGAATAACGCGCCCGAGCGCCCGGGCCAGCCAAGAGCAGATCTCAAAACCTGCTCGCGGCTGCTTTCTGCCGGGCAGGGCCATCTGCGGCGTTGACGCTCCTCGAAATACTCCGAGTATTCCTTCGTCGCGCCGCCTTGCAGCTGGCACCGCCGCGGCTCGAAATCAGCTCTCTCGAGGTTCTGAGATCTGCTCTAAGGTCGTGAGTTCCGGGCGTAAATCCGGCGAATCCAGTAGATCGAGGCACCCAGAACGAGAGCGGCACCGGTAACCAGCAGCTCGCGGCCACTGGCTGCAGTCGCGGCGAGCCCCACGGGCAGGATCGCGAAGGGGCCGAACCACAGGTGTTTCAGAGACAGGCCGCGGACCCGCTTCAGGGCCAGCCACATCAACGCAATCGTGCTCACGGTGTACTGCAGCACCACCGACACGCTGGAGAGCACGAAGAGCTGCTCCAACTTGGGGCCAAACACCAAGATCATGACGACGATCATGGTGATCCCGAGCGCCGTCGTAGGTACCCGTCGCTCGCTTTCGCGTCCCAACCACGTGCCAAGAGCGTGAGGCTTTCCCAGTGCGGCCAAGTACCGTGGGGTCATCGCAAACATGCCGAAGGCAATGCCGAGCGCCGAGACGTTGGTACCCACGCCGACCACACCGCTCAAACTGCTGCCCCCATGCACGGAAGCCGCCTCCACCAAGGGCGCACCCTTTTGCGCGAGCTGCGGGACCGCCAGGCAAGCCGCATGCAAGACGACGTACAACGCCGCGACGCAACACAGGGATAGCAACGTCGCGGCCGCCACGCTACGCCCCCGCTTTGGGGCGTTTCCCGCGGGCACCACCACGATTTCGAATCCCTGCAAGGCGAACAGCACGACGAGCATGGCCCGAAGTAGGGCGCGGCTGGGCTGCGCGCTCTCGACGGCAACACTCAGCCCCGAGCGGGTCAGAAAGAAGAACGCCAGCGCCGCCAAGGGTGCGAGCTTGAGCACGGTGAGCCCTGACCACACCACGGCGCTCGGTTTGAGCCCGCTGAAGACGATCCCGGATAGCACTAGGGCCAAGGCCACGCCGAAGAGCGCCTGGTGCAGAGGTGTGGTCAGGCCCAACAAGGGGCCCGCGTGGGTCGCCAAACCCGAGACCACGGCGGAGGTACTGAGCACCGCACTCAGCGCAGCTATCCAACCCACGAAGAAGCCCGCACCCTCGCCAAAGGCGGCCCGCGCCCACACGTAGGGGCCGCCATCCTCGGCGAAGCGGCTCCCGAGCACAGCATACACGCCAGCTATCGGCAACAGCACCAGCCCCGTTAGGATGTAGACCCACAGCCCGGCAGCGCCGGGAACCAGCGCTGCGACCTCCCGAGGCGCAAAGAAGATGCCGACACCGACGATGCCATTGACGCCCAGAGCAAGCAACGGCCAAAACGTTAGCGTCGCCGCGGACGTTTCACGCGCCATGAAGAGTCAGCTCAAGAGATCGGTAAAACGCTCTTGGGTCAGAGCCACCGCGGCATCGACCACGGATGTGTCCTCGTAACCATAGCGCGACTTCAGATCCGACACGGCTTTCTCTGCAGCGAGCGTCCGCGCGGCGTCGAGCCCGGATTCTTGTCGCAGTACCGCAAGCATGTCCCGCGCCAGCTTTGCGACCGCGGTCTTGCGTTCGTTGAAGACAGAGTCTTTGAGGCGCTTGATCTCGCTGTGGAATACCCGAGAGTTGTCGACGGAGCCCCCCGGATTGTCGATGGCCCAAGCCGCCACGCGGTTGATCAGCGCGTGACGAAGCGCCTCGGGTTCGTCGGGTACACCGAGGAGCGCTTCCACTTCCTTCATCATGCGCTCATCCGGGTCCTCATACTGCCCGGTCAACGGGTTCCGCACCTTCTCGGACTTCACCCAGTAACTAACGTGAGTGATGTAGCGATCGAATAGCTCCGTGTACTGCTCTTCTTCGACCAGGCCGCTGGCGGCTCGAAACTCGTCTTCCAGGGCATCAAGCAACCGCTCCCGAAGCTGAACTCGAACCTGCTTGTGATCGTGGTAACCGCCCGGCGCCTTGTCCTCCTGCAGCCAGGTGTATTCGCTGGTGCGTTCGCATAGGCGATCTAGCGCTTCCAATACTGCGAAGGGCGACAGGCATTCGTAGCGAGGGTTCTGAGCGGCATCCAAGAGCAATGTGCGCATCTCCCGCGGACTGGCCCCAATGCTACCTTCGTAGATTGGGTACGCATCGCTCTCGTTGTAGAGCTGGGCCACGCTTCCCTTCAGCAGTTTCGCGGCCTCATCGTCCAAGCGGCTGGGCGGCACGCCGGTCGCGTACAGGTCGATCTTCTCCATCGCAGTGATTTCACTCACTACGTCCCTCAAAGGCTTTTCGTAGCGATCCGGGTCGGGCCTGCGCATTCGAGTCAAGACTGCGAACTGAGCTGCGACTTCCGTGGCATGAGGCGCCACGTGCTTGCGTATCTGAGGCGCAATCTGTGCATCGTAGATCTGCTTCTCGTCTTGATAGTTCCGAAGATAGGGCATCTTCACAAGTTCAAAGCGGCCGCGGAAGCTCTCGAACTCTGGGTGCTCACGAAACGCAGCCAAGTGCACTTCGTTGCCGCTGGCGAGCATCACACAGTTGACCTGGACGGACTGGGAGCGCAGGCTCACTTCGCCCGTTTCCGCCGTGATCTGGAGGTACTTGAATGCGTCCAAGGGACGCTTCAACAGATCTGAAAACTCGATCAAACCGCCCGCGGCATCCAGGAGCTCACCGAAGGCCTCGAACAAGGTGATCGCCTGCAGGGACGACGGCAGCGCTGACAGAGACCGATCTGCGGTCAGCTGGCGCTCCCCGGCGTCCACGGACAGCTGCGGCCCCAGCGTGACCGCGCCCACCCGATAGCGGCGGGAGATGAAATACCGTTCCACCTGGACGTGACGCAGTGCCTCCTCCAGCGAACCTTCGTAACTGGTGAGGAGGGCGTCGAAAACTTGGCGACTCTTGTGAGACAACGCGCCCCGCATGATCCACGCTGGCGGCGGCTCGGAGACGCCGGCGTCCGCGTAGAGCTTCTCGAGCAGGGCGGCACGCTCCTGCTGAGGCAGGAGAAACAGCGGATGGTCCCTCACTTCCATGAAAAGGCGAGCATCGATTTGGCTCTCGGAAAGGTGCGCGTAGCCATCGTCATCTTTGTGCGCGCCCCGCCGACCGGTGAAACCGATGGAACCTTTGAGCTTGGACTGATTGGGAAACACCCAGTGGAAGCGATACAGCGCGCCTTCCTCTTGGGCCGAGTAGTGCTCAAGCGCCCGCATCATGCACGCCGCGGCTGTGCTCTTGGCTGAGCCATTTGGCCCGTGCAGCAAGATGACGCGATTGGGGCGTCCTTCCCGGACGAAGTTGGAGAGGATGCGAAATAGCTCGATTTGGATGCTCTCGTGCGCGACCAGTGCGTCGCTCTGGGCGTCCTCATCGGGCAAGAACGGCAGATCAAACAGCCGGAAGCGCTTTTCGCTGCCCCAGGGGCGCTCGACTTCCGTCGATCCATAGTGCTCGAACATGTCGCGGATGTACCGCGCAGCATCCCGGCTATGCCGCACCGGATCCGCAGCAAAGAGCTCCAAGTATTCGGAAAACGACAGCAGCCTCCGCTCTTCTTCGAACTCGCGCTGCACCCGTTCGGCGATTGCGGCGAGGTCGTCCAGGATCTTGCTGGAACCCATGTCGCTAGACTACCACGCCGCCGATTGCATCGCGGGTATTGTGGAAAATCCGGGCGCGCGCGCCTGGCAGGCGCGGCGTCGGCTATTTCACCGTCACGTCGAGGGCAAGTTTGCGCTTTTCGATCAGGCACTTGTCTTCGGTGCAGACCGAGAAGCTGAACTCTCCGGCAAGTCGGCGCGTACCAGCCGCGTCCGGCGTGAAGGGCACGGTCATTGTCGCCTTGTGCGTCTGCAACTTGACCGCATCTTTCTTCACGACCTTGCTGGTCAGGGTCACGCCTTCGGACTCCTCGAGCTTCAACTTGTAGGGGTACTTGTCATTGCACTTGAAGGGCGCCTTGGCCGACAAGACCACCGCAACCTCAGCGGCCTTGCCCGCCTGGTACTCGCCTTGGGGCACCACTTCGAGCGTGAAGTTCGCTTCGTCGTGGCGAGCCTTGGCTTCACCGGCAGTGCCACTGGCCGCCTGAGGCGCACTCGGCGACTTCGGCTGCTCGGCGGCAGGGGGTTGCTCTTTATTGCAGGCCAAGCCGACCCAACCAAGGAGTAGGCCCGCCATCCAAGGTTTGGAGATGTTTTGCATGCGTTTTGGTCCTAGCACGACTGCGGGGGTCGCCCCACCCGATCAGAAGATGACAACCAGCACGACGACGACGATCAGGAGGAAGAACCCACCCGCTGCAATGCCGACGAACAACAACAAGTTGTTGTTCTTCGGCATTCCCATGGGTACGAGATCGTCCTGGGCGCCGTACTGCATGGGCGGAGCGCCCGGAGGCATGGGCTGAGCTCCACCCATGCCGGGTGGTGGCTGCGTGCTTGCAAAGGGATCCGGCGCATCCAGCGCCGCTGATTCTCCAAAGAAGCCGTCGGTCACGACATCTGCGTTCGTGGGTCGCCCCTCAGCCTGCATCAGCACCGGCATCTGAGCCTCGATCGCCGCGGACAGCTCGGCCTCGGTGATCGTCGCCCACGCATGGTGGTCACCGCTGAGTCCAAAGGCGGTGCCGAGCGCGTCGGCGAGCTTGCCCACGGACTCTATCCGCGTGGAAGCGTTCTTCTTGAAGGCGTGAAGCATCACACGATCCAAGGTTGGCGGAATGGGGTACTTCTGGCCCTGCCCGACCTTGCTCACCAAGGGCGGCTCCTTGGTCAGGATCTCCAGCAGAATCGCCGGCCCGTTCGAGCCCTGGAAGGGAACCTTTCCGGATACGCACTCGTAGCTAATGGCGGCGAGGGACCACACGTCGGCACGATGGTCCAGAGTATCCAGCCCCTGCGCCTGCTCCGGCGCCATGTAGTAGGGCGAACCGATGGTCGTGCCCATGACCGTCAGCTTCTTCGCGCTCTCGCCCTTGTCTTTTACCGACCCGAAATCGAGGATCTTGACGTTGTCGCCTTCGCGGGTCTGGCACAAAAAGATGTTGTCAGGCTTCAAGTCCCGGTGCACCAGCTTGCGGCTGTGAGCTTCGTCCAAAGCCAAAGCGATTTGGCTCACCATGCGCACAACTCGGGCCGGCGGAATCACGCCCTCCCGCTTCAGGGTGTTTCTCAGCTCTTCGCCATAGAGAAACTCCATCGCCAGGGCGTAGCTTCCGTCTTTGGTGGGCTGGAAGTCGCGCACATCCACGATGTGATCGTGGGGAAGTAGCTTGCTGACTTCGAACTCCCGTCGAAAGCGCTCCACACTAACTTCATCTTGAGCAACGTCCGGGTGCAGGATCTTCAGGGCAACGTTGCCTCGATCGACCACGTCGAGGGCTTCATACACGCGTCCCATTCCACCATCGGCAACGACGCGCCGGACCTGATAGCGCTCGCACATGATCTGCCCGATGCGAGCGTCGTCATCACTGCCGGCTACGGGCGCTTGCGTGGCGCTCACGAGCCCTTGCCCGTCGACGGGGCAGAAGCCCGCATCGTCCGGATACAAGCGCCCGCAAACAGAGCAAGCCTTCATGATCCCCTCTTGCCTTCAGCCGCAGGCCCGGGTCACGGCCCGCTCGTCGTGTCCTGAGCCTCCACAGGCTCCGCCGGCGATTCGGGTCGGTAGTACAGTATTCGATTGCAGCTCGGGCACTGGCCAAGCTCCTGCCCGCGCATGAGCGTCTGGTACATCATGGGCGGCAGCAGCATGTGGCACGCACTGCAGGTCCCATCGGTCGTGGCGGAGATTGCAACCCCACGCCGCTTTCGGATCATTTCATAGCGCCGGTAGAGCACAGGAGGCAGGTTTTCCACCAACCCCTTGCGCGTCTCCTCCTTCGCGGTCATTTCCTGCTGCACCTGGCCGAGATGGGATGTGACATCGCTTTCGCTAGCGCCCACCTCGGCGAGCAAGGCATCCCGCTTTTCTGTGGTGGAATCGCCGTCTGCTTTGGCCTGTTCAATCAGGCCAGCGAGCTTCTCGATCTCGATTTCCCGATCCCGAAACAGTTTGCGCAGCTCTTCGAGCTCGCGCTGCGCCGCGTTGGCCTCGCGCTCGGTTCGAACTCGGGACATCTTCTCCCGAGACCGGTCGATCTGCAGGCTCATTTGCCGGACTTCTTGGATTAGGTCCCCCCGCACTCGCTCCATTTCCTGGACGCTTTGGGCCGTCGCGGTGAGTGTCGCCTCGAACTCAGCCAGTTGAGATTTCTTTCCGTCAAAGGATTCGCGCTCGCTGGCAAGCTGGCCACCCAGAGACGCGAGTTCCGCGTCCAGGGCTGCGAGGCTTTCAAGCGTGTCAATCTGCCCTTGAAGTGTCACGATGTCCTTAAGCTCCTTGAGTGCCACCGCACCCGATCAAGACCAGACAAAGGTGGGCCCACCTGGGTTCGAACCAGGAACAGCCCGGTTATGAGCCGGGGGCTCTGACCGATTGAGCTATGGGCCCCAAGGTGCGGCGCTCCACAGCTGAGTCGCCGAATGAAAGCAGGGCTCTGCCAGCGGTGACTCAATGCCCCTCCGCTGGACCATGCAATCTCCACGCCCGCAAACCTAGTCGAATCACGGGACAGGAGCAACAGCCGCTCCAACGAACGCTGGCTGCAAGGCTTTTCCGCCCTTTCGCCATTCGCCCGCCCTAGTTCGATGGTGGCGCGGCGTCCGGATCCGCGCAACAGCGAAATCCGACCTGGTAGAAACGAAACCAGCGATTGTGGGAACGGGTCACTGGGCGACAGCGCGCACGAATCGGGCCGAAATACCCGCCCTTGAGGCTGGACACGTCCTGGCCCGCGTCGCGCTTGGGCAGCGGATTCACGGTCCACTCATCGACGTTCCCGGTGAGGTCGTGCACCCCGAAGGGGCTGACGCAACGCGCCATCTCACCGCTGCGAACCCGCTTGTCCAGTCGCTGGACCTCGCCGCTCACCAAAGTCGGTCGGCCAAATGCTTCGAAATCGGGCAAGAGATGGGGTCGATCGATGTTGCAGGCCGTCGGATCCCGATCATAGCCGTAGGGGTAGGGCACACGCTCCTCACCCTCACAGGCGAAGGTCCACTCGTCCTCTGTGCACAAGCGCTTACCCTCGGCCCGACAGGTCGTCAGCGCCTCGACATAGTTGACCATCACCGCCGGTAGCACGCCCTTCTGATTGGGGTACTCGTAGCGATCCATACAAAACCTTCGCTCCTGGATCTTGCCCTCGCAAATGGGTGGTCGGGAGTAGCGCTGGCAGCGATCCCGTCCCTTCTGGATCCATTCGACGCAGCGGTGTCCAACGTAAGGGCAAAACTTCCCCGCGACGAGCAGCATTCCCTCGGGACACGGTCCGCTGGGAAACGCGTCAGCTGCCGCATCGCTGGCCGCGTCCGAGCGTGCACCCCCAGGCATCTGAGCCGAGGCGGCGACTGGAGCCGCATCGGCCGTGGGCTCCGACGGAGCTTGTCGGCAGCTCGTCGCGAGCACCAGCACCCACACGGCCCAGCGCACGCCCTAGCCCCGGGGTGTAGATGCAGGCGCGCGATCCTCGCTTACCGCAACGGGCCAGCCATCTGGTCCCGCCCGCGTTTCCAATTCGTGGCGCGGGGCGCGCGCAGGGGGCAATGGGAGTGCGATGCCATCTCGAGGCTCGGCGCAGCAACGAAATCCAATCTGGTAGAACTGAAACTCGGGGCCGTGGGTCTTCGTCGTGAGCCGACAGGTGTTGCGAACGGGTCCCCAATATCCGCCATTGAGGGTCGAGACCACATCCCCTTCCTCGGAGTTGTCCGTCCACTCGTCTACGTTTCCCACCATGTCGAATGCGCCAAATGCACTCTTGCAGTTTGGGTGAGAACCAATCAGGTCCGCCTGCCACAAGCGCGCGATTTCCGACTCGCGACTGCGTGGATCGATCAGCTTCTTCAAGTTCGCTTCTTCGACGGGGCGACCCACATTGCAGGGACTTGGGAGACGCTCCCAGCCATAGGGATAAGGAGCTCGCTTGGGCCCCTCACAAGCCAGGGTCCACTCGGCGCGGGTACACAGCCGCTTACCTGCGCTTTCGCAAGTGCGTTTGGCTTCGTACCAGTTCACGAAGACGGCGGGCTTCTCTCCAACCTTGTTCGGCCACTCATGGCGATCGATGCAGACCCGCTTGCTCACCTCGTTGTACCGGCACTCCGGCTTACGGGCATACTCCGCGCAACTGGGGGCCGCTGGGTCCACAAAGCGATCGCACTGGTATTCCAGGGCCGGGCAGAAGTTCCCGTCCACCAGCACCATCTCCTCGGGGCATGGGTCTGGAAGCGACGCCACGATTTCCGTACTGACCAGACTGGCAGCCGCCAGCTGGGCCGAGGCCGGGACGGGGCCCGGGGACAGCGCTACCAGCAAGGGAAGCAGAACGAGCCAATCAGGAGGAATCACGCCCTGCTGAGTAGCCTCATGCTCATGGGTTTGGGCAAATTTTGGGGCTCGACGTGGACCTCGCCCGCCGATAGTTTCTGCGGCGGTCATGGACCAGCTTTCCGTGCGCGGTGCGACGCAGCACAACCTGAAAAACGTGAGCTGCGATTTGCCGCGGCAGCACCTGGTTGTGATCACCGGGCCGAGCGGATCCGGAAAATCGTCCCTCGCCTTCGATACCATCTACGCAGAGGGCCAGCGTCGCTACGTGGAGAGCCTTTCCGCCTACGCTCGGCAGTTCCTCGACCAACTACCGAAGCCTCGCGTGGAGAGCATCGAAGGCTTGAGCCCCGCGATTGCCATCGAGCAGAAGGCTCTGGGAAAGAGCCCGCGCTCCACGGTGGGGACCGTGACGGAAATTGCTGACTACTTGCGGCTGCTCTTTGCCCGCATAGGCACGCCGCATTGCCCCGTGGATGGCGAAGCCCTGCGCGCCTTCACCGTTCAAGAAATGGTCGACAGCGTCATGGAGCGTGGGGAAGGCGCACGAGCCATCCTGCTCTCACCGGTCCTGCGGCGACACAAAGGGGATGTGGGCGACGAGATCGACCGCCTGCGCCGCGAGGGCTACGTTCGAGCGCGGCTCGACGGCTTGGCCATCGATCTCGGAGACGACGTGCATGCTGACACCACGAAGCGACACGACCTCGAGGTCGTTGTGGATCGCATCGTGGTCAAGGAAGGCGTCAAGGGCCGGCTCACGGATTCCATCGAGCTTGCTCTGGCCTTGGGCGACGGCACCATCTTGATAGACGCCGCGGACGGGAGCCCCCCCGAAGTGATGAGTGAGCGCTTGGTCTGCTGGGAGCACGGCGTCCAATTGCCCCCGCTGGAGCCCCGGCTTTTCTCCTTCAACAGCCCACACGGGGCCTGTCCGGCCTGCGACGGGTTGGGGCGACGGGATACCATTGATCCCAAGCGTGCAGTCCCGGACGACTCTCGCACACTGCGTGAAGGCGCGGTGGCCGCATTTGGGCGACGCGGCTCAGTGGCGACTGCCACGGAGGTTGCCCGAGTCGTCAAGGCCTTGGGCGCCGACCCAGACGTACCCTTCGCGGAACTTCCCAACACGACCCGCCAGACCATCTTGTTTGGGGAGACGCCGACGAAGCGGCGCAAGAAGTCCGAGCCCTACGTTGGCATCGTGCCGCGCCTCGCCGCGATGCTCGAAACGGGTCAACCCCTCGAGACGAGCGACGAAGAGCCGGAGGATGGTGGTATTGGCCCGGAAGATCTAGGCCGCTTCGTGGCGTCGCAAACTTGCGACAGCTGCAACGGTACTCGGGTCCGACCGGAGGTCCTATTCGTCCGCGTGGGACAGCACCACATCGCCTCCCTCGGCGCTCTGCCGCTATCGGAATTGCGCGCGACGCTGCTGGGCCTTGAGGGCAAAGACGTACTGTCAGCAAAGCACAAGGCGATCGCAGAACCTCTCATCCGTGCTGTCACGGACCGCCTGCGATTCCTGGTGGACGTCGGTTTGGATTACCTGTCCATCGATCGCCCTGCCCAAACCCTCTCGGGGGGCGAGGGGCAACGCATTCGTCTAGCTACGCAGATCGGCGCGTCCCTCGTCGGGGTGCTCTACGTACTGGATGAGCCGAGCGTCGGGCTGCATGCCCGAGACAATGCGCGCCTGTTGGGCGCGGTTCGCAGCCTGGTCGACAAGGGCAACAGCGTGATCGTCGTCGAGCACGATCGAGACGCGATCATGGCCGCAGATTGGGTCGTGGACATGGGACCCGCCGCGGGTCGGCATGGTGGCGAAATAGTCGCTCAGGGCAAACCCGACGCCCTGATCAAGGACAAGCAGAGCGTGACCGGGCCCTATCTCTCTGGGCAGCGGCGCCTGCCAGTGCCGAGCAAGCGCACTAAACCCAGCAAGAAGAAGCTGCGCGTCGTGGGAGCCAGCGCCCACAACCTGAAGAACGTGACCCTGGAGTTGCCGTTGGGTCTGATCACCGCCGTGACGGGCGTGAGCGGCTCCGGCAAGAGCAGCTTGGTAGTAGACACGTTGCTGAGCGCGGCCCGCGCGGCCCTGTACGGCTCGACGGGCTGGGTTGGGCCCTGTGAACGGATCGACGGCTTGGAGCACATCGATAAGGTCATCAGTATCGACCAGGCACCCATCGGGCGTACGCCCCGCTCGAACCCCGCGACCTATACCGGCATATTCACCTATCTGCGGGAGCTGTACGCGACCCTGCCGGAAGCTCGAGCCCGGGGATATCGCGCGGGGCGTTTCTCTTTCAACGTCAAAGGCGGCCGCTGCGAAGCGTGTCAGGGCGATGGAGTACTTCGCGTCGAGATGCACTTCTTGCCTGACGTCTATGTCGGCTGCGACGCGTGTTCCGGCCGCCGCTACAACCGTGAGACCCTGGAGATCCGATACCGGGGCATGTCCGTGGCTGACGCGCTGACCCTCACCGTGGACGAAGCCGCCGAGATCTTCGACGCCATCCCCAAAATCGCCCAGCGACTGGACGCCCTGCGCCAGGTCGGCCTGGGCTATGTCCAACTGGGGCAGCCGGCAACCACCTTGAGCGGCGGCGAAGCCCAGCGGGTCAAGCTCGCCACCGAATTGGCGCGAAAAGCGACTGGAAGCACGCTCTACGTACTGGATGAGCCCACGACGGGTCTGCACTTTCAGGACATCGAGTTACTGACCCTGGCGCTATACGGTTTGCGGGATGCTGGAAACACCATCGTGCTCATCGAACACAACCTCGACCTGGTGGCCTGCGCGGATTGGATGGTCGATCTCGGTCCCGAAGGCGGTCAGGGTGGTGGCGAGATCGTGGCGACGGGAACGCCAGAGCGAGTGGCGACGGCAGAGCAAAGCCACACCGGCGAGCACCTGAAACGAGTCTTGGACGCGGCGGAAGCGCTCGTCACGCCCGCGAAGCGCGGTCGCAAGCGCGGCAGCGCTCGCTAGCTGAAGTCTTTTTCGACGCGTTCCTGATCCTCTTTGCAGCGAATACAAAGAGTCGTCTCAGGACGGGCTTCTAGACGCTTGATCGAGATCTTGTCTTCGCAGTCATCGCAGACGCCAAAACTTCCATCCTCGATCTTCTCCAGGGCTTTCTGGATCTTGTCCAAGAAAACCTTTTCGCGACCTCGCAGCCGAAAAGTAAACGATTGCAAGTACTCGCTAGAAGCTAGGTCCATCTCGTCGGGGAGATCGTTCGCATCCAGGGTCATGTCCTCATCGAGGGTCTGTTGCGCACGACGCACAATCTCCCGACGCTTGGATTCGAGGAGCTCCTTGAACTTCTTCAACTGTGTCTTCGTCATTGCTCGACTGACTCCCCGCGCCTGCCGCGCGGAGCGGGGTAAGCTAGGGTCGAATCCTGCCGTCGTCAACGCCTGATCGACGCGGCGGCCCGCGGCTGCAATCCGGTAGAATTGCAGAGGATTTTGCCAAGGCCGGCCCCGGGTGGCCCGCTCCAGCGCGTCGGCTATGCTCCGCCCCATGTTGGACTTGGATTCGGCACGGGCCCCAGTCACCCCCAAAGATGCTGCCACCGTCGTGGTGCTCAGGAAAGGCGAGCAGGGCGTCGAGGTGTTTTGCGTCAAGCGCCACAGCAAGTCCGGGTTCCTGGGCGGAGCCGTGGTGTTTCCGGGCGGCAAAGTCGCTGGAGAGGATCGCGAGCTGGATTGGAGCAACGTCACCAACGGGCTTTCCACCCGAGCGGCTGCGGTGGCTGAACAACCCTTGCCCTTCGCCGTGGCCGCGCTGCGAGAGCTCTTCGAGGAGGCCACACTGCTCGCGGTTGCCGGAAGGGACCTACGAGACGAGGAGACCAAAGAACTACGGGCGCGCCTCGCCACGCTCAGTCCGAGCGGCGAAGCTCGAGCCTTCCACGCCCTGCTCGAGGAGCGCAAGCTGGATCTAGACACCGCGCGACTGATCGCGCTGAGTCGTTGGATCACACCCAAAGCCGAGCAGCGCCGCTACGACACACGCTTCTACGTCCTACCCTTTGGCGAATCCCAACTGGGGCTCCACGATGACCATGAGACTACGTCCAGCTTCTGGGCCACGCCCGCAGATGTGCTCGAACGATGGTCTGAGGGCGAAATCTTTCTCGCTCCGCCCACGTCACAGACCCTGGCGCAGCTGGCACGAGTCAATAGCGTGAGCGAAGCCGTCGAGCAGGCTGCAGCCGGCTCCCTCGACCCGATCTGCCCTCATTTCTGCATGGATGGGGAACAAATGGTGCTCGCCTTGCCCGGCGACCCCCTCTACCCGGAAGACGCCCCGGCGCCGGAAGATCCCGCGGCCCCAACCCGCTTCGTTCTGAGCGGAACGCGGTTTTTGCCCAAGCGCGCCTGAAGGGCAGCCGGATCACTTGCCGTCGCGGTACGCGCGGACGGCGTTGACGATCGCGTCCGCTAGCTTCTGGCGGTAGTCGCCTGTGTTGAGACGCATCTCCTCAGTGGGATGCGAAATGAACGACGTCTCGTACAGGGCAGCGGGCATGCGCGCGCCCGCCAAGACGTAGAAGCCCGCCCGCTTGACGCCCTGGTCCGAGACGTCCCCATAGCCCTGCGCCAGGGAGGCCATGGTGGAGCGCTGCAACAGCTCCGCGAAGTGGAGGGAGCGGGTCCGCACACCCTGGTCCACTACCTGGGACAGCGCGTTCGCGAGTTCCGCCGCGGCTGCGGGCGATGCCGCATTCTCTCGTGCGGCAATGCGCAAGGCGTGATTGTCCCGAGACTGATCCAGTACGAAAGTCATCACCCCACGTCCCTCGCCGTCTTCGCTGGCGTTGCAATGAACGGACAGGAATAAATCGGCTTGGAAGGCGTTGGCGCGGGCCGCGCGCTCATCCAAGGGCACAAAATCGTCGGCATCACGGGTCAACATGGTGGAGATCCCGAGCTCCCGAGCGATCAGGGGAGCCGCGCGGTGCGCGACATCTAGAGTTACGTCCTTTTCTCGCAAGCCACCGGGGCCCACCGCCCCGGGATCGTGTCCGCCATGGCCCGGGTCGAGCACCACCCTGCGTACGGTTCGGCTACTGCCGGGTTGTTCCGCGGCCTGCGGAGGCTCCTTCGAAACGTCGATGACGAGTCGGAATGGCTCGGGCAAGTAGAAGACTTTGCGGTAGACCGCTTGGCGTAGATCCAAAACGATGCGGGCGCCGGTCTTGTGTTTGCCAACCCGCACTCGCCGGACCAACCCGCCAACGTCGAAGGCTAGCTTGCCTTTGTAGCGCGCCGCCTTCACGTCCACGTACAGCCGCGGGTCCTTCGCGCCATCGCGCCCGATGAACCCGACTTGAAAGAGCGCAGGCCGCGTGATTGACACCACGATGCGGGCGGCGTCTTCGGAGCCGTAACGCTCGATCCCCGTGATGCGCACAGGCCCGCTCGGAGCGGACTTCGGCAAGATCGGCGTAACCACGGGGCCCGAGCGATCGTGGGTTGTGGTGGCGACGGCTTGAGCATCGGCACCAGCCGCATCCAAACCGCTGGCCTTCCGTTTCAGGTCGGACAAGACCGTCGGTAAGGGTCGAAAGGCTGCAAGGGTCTCGAGAACCGTCTTACAGCGCTCCTTGCACGCCTTACTCTTCTTGCCGACGCTCAGCGTGTACACCGCGCGATAGGTCTCATTCGGATCCCGCCGCATCTCACCCTGGAGAAGCGCGGCTTCCAAGGCGGCGTCGCAGGCACGGTCGGCGTGCTTGGCGGCAGTGCCGTACAGCTCCAGTGCCTCTAGGGCGTCTGTTTCGCGACGCTCCAGTCGCCATATCCGAGTGCGAAGGCGCGCGGCGTCCAGAGACAAGCGAGCGCGCTCAGCACCCTTCGCTCGTTCGCCGGCGACGGCCAAGCGGTCCGCTTCGGCCACAACCTCTGCGCGACTCGGAAGGACTGCGGTGTCGCTTGCGGCGTCCGCGCTGGCGGCGGCGGCGGGCTTTGCCGGCGTGCTTCGGCACGCGGTCAGGGACAAGACCGGGACCCAAAGCGCCAGCCGCAGCCAAGCTCGCCAGCGCGCCGCAATTCTCGAGCCGTCAGGCACTACGTACTGGGTGCTAGCAGCTCGTCGGATTGCTCGCGAATTTCGGGCAGGCCGAAGCTCCGGAGACCGCCAAATCCCCGATTCTTCGGCAGAAATCTGGAAATCTCCCAGGCCCGCGACGTTGCCTAGGCGCTGGGCCCGGTGCTAGCCTTTCGTTCGGGAAAACTGCATGACGGACGATCCAAAGCTCAGCGAAGAAGAAGCCGATCGTTTGGCCGAGGGGATGACCCCTTTTTGGGAGGCAGGCGACGACGAAGACACCGCCCTTCAGCCCGAAGCAAAGGGGAAAGGCTCTGTGCCACCTGCAGATCCAGCAACCGCATTTCCCAGCAGTGCGCCGCCCCCGGGTGAGGGCGAAGCGGACGAACCCAAACGCAAGAAGATCAAGGCTCAGCCCGTCGTCTCCGCCAAAAGCATCAAGCCGGATGCCAAGAAGACGATGGTGGGCCTCGCCCCCCCCCCGCCACCGGATGAAGAGGACGCGCCCGCGGCGCCCGCCGACGACGACGCTGCGGCCAAGAAGGCCGCGGCAGCAGAGCCCCTTCCGGCGGCGCCCGTCGCTGCGGCGCCAGAGGCAGCGGCTGAAGCAGGCGAGCCCGCGCCACCGCAGCCCGCAGCTGAAGCACCCACCCCAGCCCCCGCGCCCGCGCCCGAGCCGGAACTGAAAGCGCCCGTGGCAGCCGCAGCAGCAGTGGCGCCATCGACGTCACCAGCCGCGATGGACGAGCCCTACGAGCCACCGGTCCGGAAAACCAACCCGGTGATCTACTTCGCCATCGCAGGTGTGCTGCTCCTCCTGATTGTCGTCGGTGGGATCAAGGCCTTGTCGGGCGGGGACGACACGCCGAAAGAGCCGGCATCCCGCACCGAGTCCGTGACCGCAACTCCACCGGCCGATCCTGCTCCCGCCCCGAAGCCCGAAGCCACGGAAGCGCCCAAACCGGAACCCGAAACCACCTCCGAACCCGAAGCCACCGCCGAGGAGCCACCGGAACCCGCTCCGGTGGCCAAACCCAAGCCGGTGGCAGCAGCACCCAAGCCGGTGGCAAAGCCGCCTGCGCCCAAGCCCGTCCGGAAGCCCACTCCACGGCCAGCACCCAAGCCGAAGTCCGGCAGCATCGTTCGCGAGACTCCTTTTTGAAGCTCTTCTTTTTTGGGAAAGACATGAAGAAAACGACCCGCCTTCTGGCTCGTGCGTTGGTCATCGCCGCAGCGGTGGCGGGCGCGAACACCATCACCTCCAAGGCGATCGCTCAGGACGACGTGGCGACGCAAATGGCGCGGGAGCGCTTCCAAGAGGGCGTGAAGTACTACGATCAGAAGCAGTACGAGAAAGCTCGGGCCGCGTTTCTGCAGGCCTACGCCCTCAAGAAGCACCCGGCCGTGTTGTTGAACTTGGCGCAGAGCGAACTCCGCTCCGGACACGAGGCAGATGCTGCAACCCACTTTGCCCGCTATCTTCGTGAAGCCAGCGGCTCTGCCACCGAGCGCGCCGAAGCCGAGAAGGGACTGAGAGCGGCCAAGGTGAAGGTCGCCGAGTTCGCGGTCACCGTCGAGGTCGCGGGCGCAGAAGTTCATGTGGACGGCAAGTTCGAAGGCCGTTCCCCACTGCCTGGCCCGATCTACCTGGCTCCCGGCAACCACAGCCTCGAAGCGCGCAAGGACGGCAAGACGGCGACCCTGAGTGTAACGGCAACCGCCGGCCAAAACGGCAAGGCCAGCCTGACATTCTCGTCCCCGAGCGGCGCTGGCGCTGTCCCAGTCGGGCCTGCCGGCCCCGATCCTGGCCCCGACCCTGGAGCCGGACCGGGGCCAGGATCGGGGCCGGGTGGTCCACCCGGAGGCGGCAGCGGCGCGTCGGGCTCGATCGGTTTCGATAGCGGCGACGAGCGACAGGCCTTCTTCTCGTGGTTCGGGGAAACGCCCGTGGCCTGGGTGGGCGCGGGCGTCACGGGTCTCGGCCTCGTGGGCGGCATCGCCTTCGCAGTGTCCTCCAGCTCGAACTACGACTCCGCAGATAGCTTGCGAAATCAGATCGTTACCGACGCGCAAGCCAACAACGTGTCTGGCCCCTGCAATCCGCAAAACGCGTTGAGGTACGGCGACGCCTGCCAGAAGTTCCAAGACCGCGTCGACAGCGGAGACAGCCAGAAGACCCTGTCGACGGTGAGCTTCGTTGTGGCTGGCCTGGCTGCGGGCGGAACCGTCGCCTACTACTTCTTGGATTCCAAGAAGAAGCCCAAGGCGGCGACCGGCAAGGCCGCGCCCAAGCGGAGCATTGCCGTAGTGCCCATGGTAGCGCCCAGCTTCGGCGGCCTCGGCGTCATGGGTCAGCTGTAGTCGCGCCGTCGTCGGAATCTCCCGCCGAATCGGGTCCCGCGCCGGGCTCCGAATTCGCCTGAGACAGCCAAGAGCGGAAAGTCGAGCGGGGCACCCGCGCGACTCGGGCGGCCTGGGAAACGTTGCCGCCACAGCGTTTGAGCAAGAGCGCGGCCTGTTGTCCTCGAAGCGGGCGCGGTGCCGCCACTGCCAGGCTGGGCAGGGATTCTTCTAGGGCGAGTTCGTCGATCACGGCGCCGGGAACCGCAACGGCAGCGCGATACAGGACGCTGGATAGCTCACGGACATTGCCGGGCCAGTCGTGGGCCACGAGTCGACCGAGAGCGGCGCTGCTCAGCCGTCTATCGCCAAGTTCCGATTCGAACCTGCGGAGCAAGGTGCGCGCCAGCTCCGGAATGTCGGATTTGCGACGCCGGAGCGGCGGTAGCTCGATGATCAGAGTGGACAGACGGTGAAAAAGATCTGCGCGGAAGTTTCCACCCGCAACTCTTTCGCGCAGTTTGGCCCAAGAGGCGCTCATGATGCGGGCTTGGACGACGACGGGTTTGCCGCCCACTGGACGCACCACGCCATCTTCCACGACTCGGAGCAACTTGACCTGCATGCTCGGGGACAGCTCCGCAACCTCGTCGAGAAAGAGCGTGCCGCGGTGAGCTTGCTCGAAGGCACCCTCGCGGCTTTCCACGGCGCCAGTGAAAGCGCCCCGCCGGTGACCAAACAGCTCCGCGTCTGCAAGCGACTCCGCAATGGCCCCCACGTTGACCGCCACATACTCACCGCGCCGTTTGGACAGATCGTGCATCGCGCGCGCCACGACATCCTTGCCCGTACCCGACTCGCCCTGGATCAACACGGGCATCTTCAAGCGCGCGTAGCGGTGCACCAGCTGGGCTACCTGGCGCATCGAAGCCGAGCGCCCCACCAGGCCAGCAACGGGAGCCGCTTCAGCTTCGATCTCGACTCCGGCCGGGTACACGGAAACGCTCGCGCCGCCGACGACGAAGCTGCCACCCACGCCTGGGAACACGGCGCCACTGACCCGCGCGCCGCCAACGAACACACCGTTCTTGGACCCGAGATCTTTCAGCTGCAACGCGCCATCTGCCACCTGGAGCAGGCAATGGCGAGCGCTGACGCCGCGCTCCCGGATCCGAAGGTCTGCGTCGGGGCCGCTACCGAGAGCGATCGCAGTCCGGCCAGAGAGCTCGCAGGACACGGTCTCCCGACCGCCCCCCGCCTCGACCCGAAAGGGCCCGTCACACAGGGGTAGGGCTAGTTCTTCAGTCTCTTCAGGGTCCCAATGGGGCAGTTGGCTATCCGGGGAATTCTGCATCTCCCCCACCCTTCGGCCAAGCCGGGCTCCGGTTGCTTGCGGGTTGAAAGAGTGCCCTGGCGCGCCCACCACGTGGTAAGCAGGCGCGGATGGCTTGGCTTCGCTGGATAGGCTCTCTGACCGTCGGCCTATGGGTGACGAGTCCCGCGCCCCTGTTTGCCGCGGGGGACGACACGCCTCCCGGCGCCGCCCCGGCAGGCCCACCGGGGCCTGCGCCTGCTAGCGCGGGTGCCGGCGCCGCTGCCGCCGCGGGCGGGGATCCCGCCCCGCCTGGTCCACCGGATCCCTCGACCGCAGGTCCCGGGCCCGTGCCTGATGACGACGATGAAGAGCCGGAACCCCCGCTCATCCCACCCGCTCTCGACGCCGTCGGCGGCCACCTCACCCTCGGCGCGGGCGCAACGTGGGTGATCCCCTTCGCCAACGTGGAAGATGGCCTGCCCCAAGGCGACGTCATGGGCAGCGGCCCCGGGCTTTCCTTCGACGCCGGCTACGGTATCAGCCGCGCCGTGGCCCTCGGGGTCTGGGGCCAAGCCGCGTTTCTGGGCGAAGGCGACAAATGCCGCCACTGCAAAACCACGAGCTACGCTTTCGGCGGCTTCATCCGCTATCACCTGGCCCAAGGGCTGCGCTTCGATCCGTGGATGTCCGCGGGGCTCGGTTACCGACTCACGACCGTGGACACCCCCAACGCCGGCAAAACCGACTACGCCGGCATCGAGTGGCTGCGGCTGCAAGTTGGTGGCGATTGGTACGCCTTTGACAAGCTCGGCTTTGGCCCTTTCGTCGAGCTGGACCTGGGCCGCTACACCTCCAAAAGCCCCGGGGCTCTGGACGAATCCGCCAACCACTGGCAATTCTCCGTCGGCGCCCGGGTCGTCTTTGACCTGCCTGGAAAGTGAGGGCTGAGCCGAGCCGCCTCGGCCCCCGCACTCGGCTCAACCGACGGCGATGCCGAGGGTCTTGCGCAGCTGCGCGTAGTGCTCGCTCACGCTGAACACCAGCAGCTCCTTCATCTTTTCCGCCGGGCTCAGATCTCCCGGAAGCTGGGCCTCGCTGCCGATGACTTTCTTGGCAATCTCCAAATCTCCGCAGACCAGGAGGCCAGCTCGGCAGTTCGTCACCTCGACGGCTTGGTTCCAGCGCTTGATGTTGGCCTTCGCGCCTTCGTCGATGAACCGCTTCACGACCTGGCGCAATCCCGCCAACTGGACAGGCTCCATGTGCTTGGCCAGCTCCTGCGCTGTCGCTCGAACCTGGTTCTGAATGTCAGCGGGCAGCGGCGTGTTGGGCGACGCCAGCATCACGCCCGCGAAGAGCATGATGGTCAATTCCGCCTGGGTTGGGAACAACGTGCGGATGTAGTGCTCGCCACGGTAGTGCGACAGGTGCTTGCCGCAGATGAAGGTCAGCTCCTGGGGTTGGAAGCCGGTGAGTACAGTCTGACCCGCGACGGATGCCGGCGGCAGCGCAGGGACCGGCAGGATGGAACCAGGAACGTCGTTGCGCACATACAATGCCGGTGACGGAATCCCCAACACCTGCGCGGCCCAGCCGAAGGTCTTGGCGAAGGTCACGGTAGAAGTCGCGGGATCTTGCTTGAAGCGAGCGTCGAGCACGGGAAGCTTGTTCTGGCTCTTGAGCTGCGCGATCTTGGCCTTCAGCGCCGCCGGGGCAATAAACTCCATGATCTTCGACACATAAAGATCTTCATTCGCGTGAAAGAGCTGCTTCACCCACATGTCGTTGGTGAGGCGACCCTTCACCTGCAACATGCCCTGGGGTCGATAGTCCTCGAAGAACTGCTGCTCGTCAGCATCCGCCTTCTTTAGAAAGGCCATCGCCGCCGCAAAGCACCAAGCCTCGTCGTAGGCGTGCTTCTGCAAGTGCAGCCGGTATAGGGATCGGTATGGCTCCAGGCGCATCGGATCGTTTTCCAGCAAGATGCGCTGGGTCGCGACGGCCTCGTCGAAACGCTCCAGGGACTCGTAGAGTTCGCCCAGGATCTGATGCTCGATCATCTCCCCGGGTTTGACCGACGCCGCCATCTTGAAGGCCTCGATAGCCTCGTCAGTTTGTTCCAAGCGATCGCGATAGATCAGACCGAGCTGGTGCCACAGGGTGTGTTCCAAGTCGTTGTTGCCCTTACCCGCGATGCGGTGAAGCATCTTGCGGTAGGAACGCTCGAGCTGCTTCCAATTCTTCTGCTTGGTCAGGACCTTGTTGATGCGCTCGAAGGCCTGCAAGAAGTTGGGATCGAGATCCAGGGCCTCGTTGAATAGCTCGACCGCGCGATCTACGTCTTCCAACGCGTCGCGGTAGATCTGACCCATGGTGTTGAAGTACCGCGCCCGATTCGTCGGCTTCTCCTCGATATCCGCGATCGCTTGCAGGGTGTCGACGAGTTTGTGCCATTCTTGAGCAGCCTGATACAGCTGCAGCAGCTTGTGCAGCAGAACATGGTCCTGGGGTTTCAGGTCCTGAGCTTCTTCCAGTGCCTCGATGGCCTTCTGGGGGTTCTTTTCCTTTTCGGACCACAGGTCGCCGATCTCGTTGAGCAGCGCGTAGCGCTCGTCGCCGTCGAGCACCGCGTCGAGGATCTGACGCTTGTAGGCAGCGACTTGTTTCCAATCGTTGCTCTGCTCGTAGATGCCGATCAGCGCTTCCAGAGTGGGGCGGTGCTCCGTGTTGAGGGCCAGGGCCTTCTCGAAGTTGTTGATGGCCTGCTTGGCCTGCCCCTGCTCGCGCTTGATGCAGCCCAAGCGGTAGTAAACGTCCGTACGCTCATCAACGTCCTCTTCACCGAGGGAAGTGAGAACTTTCTGATAGTTCGTCAGCGCGCTGGGCCAGTCCTGTAGCTTGAACGCGACGTCGGCAATCCCGCGGATCGTCTCCTGGTCGGTTAGGTCCAGCTGGTTGGCAACCTGGTAGGCCTTGAGCGCCTTGTCGTCGTTGCCCAAGGCTGCGTGCACCTTGCCCAGCAGCTTGTTGAGCACATGCTGTTCGTGGCGATCCTTGTTCTTGCTCTTGCGAACGAGCATCTCCGCGAGGGGCTCTGCTTCCGGCCAGCGATCGGTGCGGCTGTACTCCTCCACCAACGGCAGAGCTGCTTCCTCGCAGTCTTCGTCGCACTGCATGGCCAACTCGTAGGCCAGCACAGCCTGCTCGTGCTCCATGAGCATCTCGTCGCGGACTCGCCCCAACTCGACCAGCAGCTTCGCTCTGGCGCGGGGCGCCTGGGTGTTCGTTTGCTCTTGTTCGAGGTAGCGGGCCGCGCGGTCCCAGTCCCCTTCGTCGATGGCGATCGTGCGTAGTGCGGCCAAGGCTGGAAGGTGCGTGGGATCCAGATCGAGGGCCATTTCGAAGCGCTCTTGCGCCTGGCCCCGGTCGCCCAGCTTTTCTTCCAGCGACTTGCCGATTCGGTAGTACATCTCGACGCGCTGAGCACCGTCCGTGGTCAAGTCCGCGACCCGAGTCATGGAGTCGATGGCACGTGCAGGATCGTCCTGCTTCTCGTAAAGCTTGCTGAGAGCTTCGAGCGCCGGAATGTTGTTTTCATCCAGGTCGACGATGTTCTGGTAGGCGTCGATGGCTCGGTCCACATCACCAACTTCGTCGGCGTAGACCAACGCAATGTGCCCGTAGAGTTCCACCTTCGTGGGCTGATCTGCAGCGTCGCTGATGTGCCGCTCGTAGGTATTGATCAGATCTAGCCACTGCTTCAGTCGCCGGTAGCAACGCTCCAGCGCCACATAGGCCGGCTCGCAGGTCGGGTCGATTTCCAAGGCTTGCTCGAGGCGCTGAGCCGCAATGTCCGCCTTGAGGAACTGCTCCTCCTGGATGTCCGCCAGCTTGAGCAGAACGTCCACGCGCTCACGCTCGGTCTCGACGACATCAAGCTGGCGCTCGAACACGTCGACCAAGTCGGGCCAGTCCTGGATGGCGTTGTAGATGCGCTCCAGACCGCGGAGGGCGAAGAGATTGGAGCCATCCAGCTCGAGAACCTCTCGATACACCTTGCCCCCGCGCTCGAAGTCGCCCAAAGCGGTCTCGTACAGACCACCCATACGCAGCTTGTGTTGCGCAATGTCGTCGGGGTCCTCCAGGGCCTTGACCTTGCTGCTCAAGATCTCCACCAGCTCGGCGTGGTTGGACTGCTGATCGTAAATCCGCTCCAGCGCTTCCAGGGCTGGCAAGTGCAGCGGGTCGATGCCCAGCGCCTGCTTGTAGTGATTGATGCCCGAATCGAGCATGTCCATGTGCTTCTCGAGCAGCTCGCCCAAGTCCACGTAGATGTCCTTGCGGTCCTCGTTGGCGACCGCCACATCCAAGGCGCGAGTCAGGGTCTCGCCCATCTTCTGCCACTGCCCGCTCAGCCGATGAATCGCGGCCATCTGCCGCATGACCTGAACGTTGTTCGGGTCCAGCTGCATGATCTGTGCGTAGTAGGGCTGCGCGTATTCCGGATGGCCCAGGTCTTCGCCGTACCACTTGCCCAACCGCAGACACAGCTGGATCTTCTGGCGTGACTCGGTTTGCTCTTGAAGCCATGCGTTGGCGGTATTGATCAACTCGCCCCAACGGCCCGTCGCTTGAGCCATGCGCTCGAGGTAGCGAACGGTTTCGTCGTCGCTGAAGTCCTCGCTGAAAGCGTTGACCAGAGCGTCGAAGGCTTGGTTGGGATCGTCCAGCTGCTCTTCGAAGACCTTGGCAATGCGCCGCAGCAGCTCGCTCTTTTCTTCGACCTCTTCCCGGGTATCCAGGCGGTTCAAGTACAGCTCGATCAACGGCTCCCAGCGCTCGCCCGCCGTGTGCAGGCGTTCCAGGGCTTCGAAAGCCTCCTGGTGGGTCGGCTCGATGACCAGAACACGCTCGAGGGCGGGCGTGGCCTGGTCGTAGTCGCTGACTTCCTTCTTCCAGATTTCCGTGACTTCGAGCAGCTCGCGGATCTTCTCGGCGGGCTCTTCGAGAGCCTCTGCGCGCTGCATCTTCACGCCCACGACGTCGGGCCAGCGGTCTTCGCTGCGATAATTGTTCTCCAGCTCCTCCATCGCTTCGAAGTCGCCGGGGTCCACGTCGAGTAGATGTCGCCACGCTTCCGAAGCGTCGTAGGGCTGCTCCAACACCTGCCCGTAGGTGCGACCGAGTTCGCGGTAGATGGCGACGACCTCTTCGGGATCCAAGAGAGCGGCTGCACGATCGATGGTCGCGTGCAGAGCGCCCACCAGTTCCTGCGGATCGTTGCGCTCGCGCCAGATCGCGGCGACGGCCCGCAGCGCTGACACGTTGGAAAAGTCGATATCCAGCACTCGTTGCCAAGTTTCGAGAGCCTCGTCGTCGCGGCCCAGCTGCTCCTTGAACAGGCGAGCGCGGCGAGTCAGGATGTTGACCCGCTCCTCGTCAGAATCTGCGATGTCGAAGTGCCGCTCGAGCACGTCGGTGAGCTCCGCCCACTGGCCCTGAGACTCGTAGAGCCCCGCCAGAGCCCACAGGGCCTCGGGATCCTCGCCGCGCAAGTCGAGCACGCGCTTCCAACCTTCAACGGCTTCGTCGGTCTTCTCCAGGCGATCCGCGGCCAGCCGCGCCATCTTGGCGCGGATCTCAGCTTCCGCCACGTCACCGACAGCGTTGTCCAGCTCACGCCGATACACCGTGTCCAGCTCGGCCCACTGCTCGGTCTGCTCGTAGACGCGACCCAAGGCGAAGATGGCATCTTCGTTAGCCGGGTCCAGTTCGTCGAAGATCGCCCGATACGCCCGAATCGCGTCCTGCACCTGCTCCAGGTGCTCCTCGTAGACGCGACCCAAGCGCGTGTACAGCTCGACCTTATCGAACTCGTCTTCGGCGACGACAGCGCGTTGCTCCAACACGCCCGCCAGCTCCGGGTACTGCTCCAGCGAGCTGTAGATGCGATCGAGCTGCGCCAACGCCTCGGGCTCCTGTGGGGAAACCGTCAGCACATAGCGATAGGTTTCCTCGGACTTGGCAACGTCGGCGAGCTCTTCCTCGAAGACCCGTGCCAAGCGCTTGCCGATCACGGCCTGAACGTTGACCTCCAGACCCTCGATGCTCAGCACGTCGGCATAGGCATTGGCGAGCTGCTCCCAGCCACCGTCGATCATGGACGCGAGGCGCTCGATTTGATCCCCGGTGTGCTCCTCCAGGGGCTGCTCACGGATGGCTCGACCGTAGACACCAAAGGCCATGACGGGATCGAGCAGCCGCTCTTCCGCATCTTCGGCGATCCGGTGATACATCTGGATTCGCTCTTCCGGCTCGGTCGCGTGAGCTAGTTGTGCTTCACGCACGCGAATCAACTTCTCCCACTCCGCGGAGGACTGGTACAGAGGCTCCAAGATCTCGGCTATCTCGGCCTGGTTCGTCCCAGCCTCGAACAAGCCTTCGAGAGCTTGCAGGGTCTCGAAGTGCTCCGGCGCCGCCGACAAGACTTCCCGGTAGGCCTCGATGGCCTGAGGCAAGTCTCCGAGCTGCAGCTGGTTGACCTGACCCAAGCGGTATTTGAACTCCAAGATCTCCTCGGGGCTCTCACCGATCTCGGCTTCTCGGCGTAGGACCTCGGCCAGCTCCGCCCAGCGCTCGGTCTGCACGAACAGCCGATCCAGAGCCTGCACCGCGTTCTGGTTCTCGGGGTCCGCTTCCAAGACACGGCGGTAACGCTGCACGGCGTTGTCGACGTCTTCGAGCTGCACCTCGTAGACCTGTGCCACTCGCAGGCCCAATTCCACGAGCCGGTCTGGCTCTTCGTCCAGCTTGCCCAACTCTTGGTCGTAGAGGGCCGCGACGTTGGGCCAGCGCTCGATCATCATGGCCAAGCGCTCGAGGGAGCCCAGGGATTCTTCGTTCTGACTGTCAAAGGAGACAGCCCGGGCGAAGGTCTCGAAGGCATTGGCGTGGTCTTGGAGGTTTTCCTCGTACAGCCGCGCGATGCGATGCAGCAGGTCGACCTGGGTGAAGGGATCGTCGGCAAAGCGCACCATCACTTCGAGCACGCTGATGAGCCGGGCCCACTCGCCCATGGCGTCGTAGACGGGCTCGAGCACGTTGGCCGCAGCCAAGGGGGCCAGCTCGCCGTTCTTGATCCCCTCCAAGGCTGCCAGGGTCGGCTGGTGATCCGGCAAGATGCCGAGGATGTCTCGATACAGCTCCACGGCGCGTTCCACATCACCCAGATGCTTTTCGTAGAGTTCCGCGATCCGATACTGGAAGCTCACGGCCTCCGCGGGATCCGGGGTCAGCTCGGCTTCGTGGGTCAGAATGCTCAGCAGCTCCTGCCAGTTTTCGGCCGTCTGATACAGCACGTCGAGGCGACCCAAGGCGGTGAGGTCGTCGGGATCGAGTTCAAGCACACGCTGGTAGGTGTCGATGGCGCGGGCTACATCCTGAAGCTCACGCTCGTGAACGGCCCCCACCTGATAGAAGATCAGTTTCTTCTCTTCGGTGTCGAAAACCAGATCGGCCTTCTTGCTGTACACGCCCAGGAGTTCTTCCCAACGTGACAGGCTTAGGTACAGGTTGATCAGTGCATCGATGGCTCGCAGGTCCTCGGGATCGAGCTCGAGCACCTTCATGTACACGCCGATGGAGTTCTCGCGCCGCTCCAACACCTCTTCTTCGAGGGCGGCTGCCTGGAACAGCGCCGCCTTTTGCTCGTCGATGTCGTCGAGAATCGTCGCTTTCCGCTGCAATATCAGAGACATATCGGCATAGCGTTCCGTGGATTGGAACAAGGCCTGCAGCGCCTCGGCCGCGCCGAGGTTCATGGGGTCGATGGTCAGGACCTGACGATACAGTTCGATCGCCTTGTCCACTTCGCCGACGTCGTGCTCGTACACGCGTGCGGCGAAGGTGTAGAGGGAGCTGCCCAACTCGGCGTCTTCCTGCTGCGACGCCAGATCCGTGTAGACCGTGGCCAGATCCTGGAACCGCCCCGTCGCCCGAGCCAGGCGGTCGAGACCGCTCTGGGTCCCTTCGTTCGCGGGATCCACGGCTAGGGCCCGAGCGAGCGTGTCGAAGCCCGCGTTCACATCTCCGCCGGCATCCTCGTGCAGCTCCGCGACCTGGTGCAGCAGCTCGACTTTGCGGTGCTGGTCTTCCGCGCGGCGCACCTGCACTTCGTGCACGCCAATGAGTTTCTGGAAGTCCCCCTGGTTGCGATACAGGGGCTCCAAGATCTCGGCGATCACCAATTCGTTGGTGGGGTCTTGTCCCAGGCGCTCCAGGGCGCCCAAAGCAGCGTCGTTGGTCGGATCCCGATCGAGCACCTGCCGATAGCCCTCGATGGCTGCTTCCAGTTGACCCATCTGGGTTTCACGAAGCGACGCCAAGCGCAGCATCAGCTGAAGCTGCTCGCCCTCGCTCTCAGCCAGGGTGAGCTGCACTTCCAAGTTCTCGGCGAGCTCGGACCATTGGCTCTGACGGGTGAACAGCCCGTCCAAAGCTCCCAGGGCCAGCTGGCTCGCAGGGTCGAGAGCCAAGACTTCGCGGTAGGCCGCGATGGCGTCATCCGGGCGACCCAGCTTTTCCTCGAAGACCTGCGCCATTTGGGCGTACTGGGCCTCGCGCTCCTGGCCGTCGATGGTCAACTCGATGCGACGTCGATACACGCCGACGAGATCTTCCCAGTGCTCCGTGCGGCGGTACAGGGAGTCCATGGCGAGCAACGCTTCGCCATCCGAGGGGTCGAGTTCGAGAACCTTGTCGTAGCTCGTGGCTGCGTCTTCGACCTTTTCCAGGCGCTCCTGAATGCTGGCTAGGCGCATCCAGTACTCCCGGGACAGACTCGGATCGTCCAAGCCGCCCGCCACGTCTGCGTAGATGGCGATCAACTGATCCCAAGCTCCGGCCTGCTCCGCCAACTGCTCCAGCTCGAGCCGGGAGTCAGCCAGAGACGGGTCCTCCTTGATGGCGCGGGCTTGAGCGTCGATGGCGCGCTCCAAGCTTCCGAGCTGATTGGCGGAGACGTAGCTGATCTTGCGAAGCAGCTCGACCTTGCGCTCGCGCTCGTCGCTGGACGCGGCGAGGATCTCGAGGGCGCCGACTAGTTTCTCCCAGTCTTCGCGCAGCTCGTAGATAGTCTCCAGAATGCTGGCAGCTTCCGCCGACAGCTCCGGATGCTGGAGCATTCCCTCCAGCGCCTGCCGCGATCCCTCGTGCTCCTGATCGATGAACAGGATCTCTCGGTAGTTGTTCAGCGCTGCAGCGTGATCGTTCAAGTGCAGCCGCAGGGATTCGGCCAAGCGGAACTTCAGGTCGATTAGCTGCTCGCCGGGAACGTCCAATTCGATCCGGCGCCGCAACACGTCCACGAACTGTTCCCAGGACTGGGTTTCCGCGTACAGGCGATCGAGAGCTTCCAGAGCCACGCCGTCGACTGGGTCGTCTTCCAGCACCGCCTGGTAGGTCTCGATGGCATCTGCGGGCGCCTCGAGCTGTTGTTCATAGAGCCGGGCAATTTCGTACAGGATCTGCTTGCGCTCCTCGAAGTCACCCGTCAAGTCGCGCTTCTTCGAATAGACCTCGAGCAGATCGCGCCAACGCTCCGTCTCCCGATACAGCCGCTCCAACGCTTCCAGGGCGACCACGTTGTCGGGTTCGGCTTCATAGACGGCGCGGTACTCGGTGAGGGCCTCGTCCACCCGTGAAACCTCCTCGACCAATACACGACCCAAGCGCAGGCGCAGGCCGTTACTGGTCATGCTGTCGCCTTCGGACTCTGCGCTGGCACAAGCGGCGCGGTAGGCCTCAACCACTTGATCCCAACCGCCCGTCAGCTGAGCGGCGCGCTCCAGATCCGTTTGGCTCTGCTCGTCCGTAGGCGCGATCTCGAAAGCACCCAGGTACCGTTCGAAGGCCTTGGCTTTGTCGTTGATGCGCCCCTCGTACAGGGCAGCGACCTCGCGCAAGAGCTCCAAACGCTCGACATGATCCTGAACGTGACCGAGCTTGACCTCGATAGCGCCCGAAAGGCCCTTGGGGTTGTTGGCGTCTTGGTAGATCGGAATCAAATGCTCCGCGGCAGCCAAGTTGCCATTGTCGATCCCAAGGATCTTCTCGTAGGCCCTCGCGCTGCGATCGGGCTTGCCCTTCTGGGTCATCCACAGCTCGGCGATCTTCATCAGCATCGCGATGCGCTGCTCGTCGGAACCAGCCCGGGACTCATTGCTCTCGAGCACGCGGATGAACTCGTCCCACTTGCCATTCTCGGCGTAAAACACCTCCAAGTCGTCCCAGCGACCGAGCGCCACGTAGCGCTTCTTCAGCTGTTCTTGGGCGCGACGATCGTCCGGCTGCAGGGTGAGCAGCAAGCGGTAGGCTTCCGCCGCCCGGGCATCGTCCTTCAGCCTGTCCCCGGTGACCTGACCGAGCTTGGTCAGGATCTGCACCTTGGCGGGGGTCTCCAGGGTGATGTCCGCCTGCTTTTCCAGAACGTCCGCGAGCTTCTCGTAGTCCCGAGCGCGTTCATACATCTGGGCCAGGGCAGCGAGGGCATCGAGATCATCCGGATCGTTGCGCAGCACGACGTCCCAGAGCCCAATGCATACATCCGGCTTCTTGATGCGCTCCGTGGCCAGCATCGCGATCTCTTTGTAGGCCTGCACCCGAGTCGGGCCGGCCTCGAGGCGCTCGGCCTCCCGAGTGTTGAGCGCGATGAGCTTCTCCCAATCCCTGCGCTTTTCGTACATCTGACGCAGGTAGTCGATGGCCTGAGTGTTTTCCGGATCGACTGCCAGCACCGCCTCGTAGGTACGAACGGCTTCGGCTTGGTTGACGAACTTGTTGACGTAGAGATCTGCGGCTTTGAGATACAGCTCGACCTTCTCTGCCGGGTCCGGCACTTCGTGCGCCAGCTCGACCAGAGTCTTGACGTATTCGTGGAAACGCTTGGCGCCCTCCTGCTCGGCGAGATGCTGACGCAGTTCCGCGATCTTGCCCTCGTCGACGGGCGGCGGCGGCGCACTGAGCTCCGCGGCGGGCTCCTCCTCCGGCGGGGCAGCGGCCGCTTCAGGCTCCGGTGCGGGCTCGGCCGCAGGTTCAGGCGTGGCTTCGGGCTCCGGCGCGGGCTCGGCCGCAGGTTCAGGCGCGGCCTCGGGCGCCGGCGCAGCTGCAGCGATCTCGGCTTCGGGTTGGGCCTCGGGCGCTGGCGCGGCGCCGCTGAGAGATTCCCCGATCTGCGCTTCATAGGCCAGCAACGCCGGGTGTTCCGGATCGACCGATGACAGGGCTTCGAAGTGCACGCGCGCGCGAATCAGATCTCCCATCTCGCGCCAGGTCAGAAGCCCGGCTTGAGCCAACAGGAACGCCTTTGACGCGCCGTCGCTCGACGCCGACAAGTTCTGAGCGAACTCCACGACCCGCGCCCAATTGCCGTCCCGCGCGCCCCAGACCTCTTTGAGGCAGTTGAAAGCGGGTTCGTGTCCGGGATTCAAGCGCAGAGCAGCTTCGAACATGCTCGCGCTGACATCGGCATTCTGGTGACGCAGCGCCCAGCGCACACCAAAGCGAAACGCTACGTCGGCGCGGGCACCAGCATCCGCCACGCTCTCGAGCACGGAGTTCTGCAGCTCGAGGATCGCATCGGTGCGATCCGTTTCGACCAGCATGCCTTCGTACAGGGTTGCGGCGGCCAGACTGCCCGGATCTGCCGTGTAGGCCTGAGCGAGAATGCCTTCCATTTCGCTCGGCGCGTATCGACGCGCGATGCGTGCCGCGCGCACAAAGGTCTGCGCCTTCACAGCAACGTCGTCGATCTGGTGAGCGCCGCGCAGCAGTTCGCCGACCCGCTCCTGCCAGTCTTCGGTCCCAGCCATCACGTCTTCGAGCAGCTGCCCGACCACGTCGGCCTCACCGTCCGCAGACTGCATGGCGTGGGCGTAGGCGTCGGCCGCGCGCTCGTAGTCCTCTTGGTCGCAGTGCACGTCGCCTAGCTCGCGGTACAGCTGAGCAACGAGGCTCGGATCGTCCACATTCTTGAGCTGCAGCTCGAGCAGCTTCTGCACCATGTTCAGCTTACCGAGCTCCCAGTAGATGAGCCGTGCTTCCGCCAGCGCTTCTACCCGCGCGGGATTGAGCTTGTAGGCGTCCTGGAAGTGTTTGAGCGCCTTTACGCCGTGCAGGAACTGGGAGTGCAACAAGCGACCGAGTCGCAGGTGCAGGTCCGCTTTCTCACTGGCATCGTCGGTACCAACGATGGCCTGCTCCAGCACCTCGACGAGCCCAGCCCAATCGTGGTGGCGCTCCAGCTGATTCATACGCTGCTCTAGATCCATGCTTCCTCGAGCTATTGGCGCTCGAAAGCGCCGCTGCCTCGCTGCGCTCTGGGCAGCAAGCAGTTGAAATCTACGTTCTCACAGTCTGCCCACGCGCACGCGTCGCTGGCGCCAGCCAGGACGGCAGCGACGCGCCTGATGCGTGGATGGGGCTTAGTTGACACTTGCGCCGAGCTTCTGAATGAGCGAGTTCGCTGTCTCGCACTGTTCCTTGAACTTCGAAGCTTTGGCCGAACGGCAAGCGCGCTTGACGAAGGACTTGAGCAGCCGTGCCGCCTTTTCCTTCTGGGGCGGGTCCATCACCGCATAGGTGCTGCCCAGGTTGAAGCTGATTTCCGGGTGAGAATCCCCGGCGACCTCTTGGGCCTTCTCCATGGAAGCAACCATCTCGGCTTTGTCGTCGCCAGCTTGCGCCACCTGAAAGCGCAGGACGTACATGGCGTAGAGGTGATTGTTGGTCTTTTCACCGGGAGGAATGATGCGGGTGCCTTCTTTGAGCACCTGACCAGCCTCTTTGTAGAACTTGAAGGTGATCAACAACTCCCCGAGCGGCGGGTAGTAGTAGGCCTGGGTCGGGTTGTGCTCGATGGCCTTGGTGTAGTTGTCCAGGGCCGACTGCTCGTCGTTGGTCCAAAGGGACGCTTCACCCAGGAAGTGGTAACACTCCGAGTAGTTCGGGTCCTTTTCGATGCACTTCTTGAGGGGCTCCTTCGCTTCCTCGTAGGCATCCGGGTTGCCACCTTCCGCCTGCTTGACCAGCGCGTAGCCACGCTTGAACCAGTAGTTGGCGAAGTCCGGAGCAATTTGGACGGCGCGGGATAGCGACGACGCCATCTTGTCCCAGTCCTCTTTCTTCTCGTAGGCCTTGGCCAGCTTCCAAACGATGCGGTGGTTCGTCGGATCGAGCTGGACAGCCTGCTCGTACTTCTGAATCGCACCTTCGACGTTCACCTTGACGGCTCGGTCGCCCTCGTTTGCGAGGTTGATGGCCTCAATGTGATCCCGTCCACAGGCCGAGCCCGCGATTGCTGCCGACAGCGCGGCGATGTGAACCACCCGAAGTTTCATGAAACGCTCACCCTTCCTCAGATTCGAGCCCTTTGGGGCGCACCCCACGCGGCAGCGCTAGCCTGTCCGTCACAGCCGATTTGGTTGCCCCAGAACGCGGTACGGCCCCGCATTTGTTCGGGAATCCGCCGGTTCCAAAGCTATCCGGAGCATAGGCGGACGGGTGGCGCGAAGTAAAGGCGCTTCGTTGCCCATTTCGGCGCGAATTCCCTGGGGATTTTCGGGCCCTTGAGCACTGGTCCCCAGCCCCGGGGACGCCCTCGAGTCCCGCACCCCGCCAGGACCCGCGAGGGAACCGCCCGGGGCCCTGGGTCGAATCCACTCGACGCAACGCCGCTCGGGTCAATGGAGCGGGGATTGGGGGTTGGGTCGCGGATCTGGTGCGAGCGGGTGCCCTAATCTCGCACTGGCACCGGAGTGGCACCGGGGCGAGAATAGCGGCCTACTGCCGCCACAATGCCGCAACCCCAACCCAAACACACAGATATCGAAGTACTTCGGGACTGAAGCGGCCCACGCCGGCCCCGCTCAGGGCGGAGCGGCTGCGCCCCGAGCCCCAAGGTCCCGAGTCCCAAATGCAGCAAGGGCCCCCAGTGGAGGCCCTCGCGTCTTTTCGATTGGCTGCGGTCAGCCCGGCGAGAAGGAGATCGGGTAGACGACCGTCACGATGCCGCCCTCGGGCTGCGGGAACGAGAGCCCGTAGTACGCCGAGATGACGCAACCGACGACTCCGCTATCCGGCAAGTCCGACCCACCGTTGGACACGTTGGAAACCGACCCATCGCGACCGATGACGAAGCGAACCGCCACGCGCCCTTCCAGGTTCGGGTTCCGCGACAGACCTTGTTCGTAACACATACGGAAACGACCGTAGTTCTGTCGCACGATGCGCTGAATGACCTCCGGGGGCAGGCGACCGCTGACGCTGGTTGCACCCATGCGCACCTTCGGTGCCCGGGTCTTGTGAGCGCCGCCGAGACGACCGTGTCCAGAACCGAAGCCCTGGCCGGTACCGGTGCCGGCACCATGACCCAAGGTTCCGATGGAACCGAGGCCGATACCCTCACCGCGACCACCGCCGCCCTCGCCGATGCCCGAGAGACCCAAGCCGCCGGCGCCGAAGGCGTCGCCGATTTCGTCGCCCCACATATTACCGCGGGCGCTCATGTCATCCATACCGAGGGAGGTGTCACGACCCCAGGGAGCCGTCGGAGCGTTGGGATCGCCCGCCGCGCCGGTGTTCAAGAGGCCGATCATGCCGAACTCTTGGGCCTCACGAAGGGCTGCCTGGCGAGCGATGTGGGGATCCGGATTGTCCTTCGGCCCCTGAACCGCGTAGCGCTTGTTCGTGGCCTTGGACGTGGGATTACCCATCGATCCTTCTTCGCCCTTGGCTCTAGTGCCAGTACCGCCTTCCTTGTTGTCGGCGTTTTCCTCCGCGACCTCCTCGGTCTCTTTCTCCTCCTGCTCCCGCTCCGCAGCACTCTTCAGGTACTGCTGAATCAGGTACATGCGATCTTGATCGAGATCTTCATCGTCGGTCAGACCGAGCGGCGGCACGAAGAACGCCATCGCGGCAATCAAGCCACCGTGCACCAAGAAGGACAGTGCGAAGTACATGAACACGGCCCAGTCCACGCCCGCAGCCATGCCGTGCTTGGCCGGCTTGCCTGCGTTGACCGCCGCAATCTGGAAAACGAAGCCGCCGATTTCGACGCGAGCGCGACCACCAGCCGGCAATGGGAACTGATGCCCTCCGCTGACCTCGGCGCTCGGCTGACTCTTAGCTCGCGCCTCGTCCAGCGTCATTTTGGGCTGGCCCTGCACCTCGATCATACCCGTAGCACCCGGTGGAATCACCACCGCGAGAGACGCGCGGTCCCCGACCACGACGGGCATACGCGAGGTGCCCAGCTTCTCCGCGGGTACGAAGAAGTCACACGCGAAGTTCTTGCCCTGCTCCTCACCCACGTAGAAGTTGCGAGGCGGCGTGAGGTGCGAAACGTGCAGCACATTCGTGCCCCACAGCACCATGACTTCCACGCTCGCAACGTGGGGTAGCTCGACCTCGTCGGGGCTGACGTCGGGTCCGCTCTTGATCAGCGTGTAGGTGTAAGTGCCCGGCGGAGCATCGTCGGGAACCCGAAGCGCCTCGAGCTGGGCCTGTTCCGCCGCGCCCTGGGCAAAAGGATTGACCGACGCCATTTCGAAGGGATTGGCCGCCCCACCGAAGGGACTCGAGGCTGCCGCTGCCGCGAAGGGATTCGATCCGCCGAAGGGGTTGGCTCCCGGCGCTCCGGCCTGCGCTGCTTGGGGCGGAGCCGCTTGCGCCTGGGCCGGCGGGGGCGCCGACGGATGAGCTTGTGGTGCCTGGGGCGGCGCTTGCGGAGGCACGCCGGGCGGAGCTGCTTGTGGAGCTACGCCGGGCGGAGCCGCTTGCGGAGCTACGCCGGGCGGAGCCACTCCGGGGGGAGCCGCCTGCGGAGCTACGCCGGGGGGCGCTGCGACGGGCGCGGGCACTGCCGCCGCCGCTTCCGCTTGAGCTGCCTCTGCGCTCTCGAGCACGATGCGTGCGCCGCCGACCTGAATCTGGTCGCCGACGTGCAACTTGCATTTGTTGACCCGCGCACCGTTCACCATCGTTCCGGGCTCGTTGCCCAGGTCGATGAGTGTGATGTCATCCGGTGCTGCAACCTCGATGACGGCGTGCATACGAGATGCTTGCTCGTCGTCGACCTGCAAGTGGCTCTTGGGATCCTTGCCTACCTTGACGACGTCTTGCGTCACCGTTTCGCGGCGTTGCAGTGCGTCTCCCTGGTAGAGCGCGAACGTGAGGACAGCTTTTGCCATTTGCTTATTTTCCCGATCTCGACAGTTCGTCGAAACGCCCCTGAGGACAATCTCAGATATTCTCGACGGACTTCAACATTTCCGGCACGAATGAAGTGCGCGGGCGAATGAGGGTAGTTCGTGCAGCTTTTGGTCGAACGCGAATCGTCGCGTCATTGGGCCCGAAACCGCCCGCATTGAGCGGATCGTCCTCGAACGTATAACCGTACCCTTCATCGCCCTTGGTCTCTGCCTTCGCAGGTGCCTTCTTCGCTCCTTGGGCCAGGGCGCTGGGTGTCACAACGAAAGCCGCCGCACCCAACGCGAGTGCTGCGAAGCCGATAGTGAACGAGCGAGCCATTTCAATCTCCTTGGAAAATTTGAGCACTATTACAGTGGTATTGTACGTTTGCTCAAGCTATCGCGTCAACCGAAACGACCCCTGGATTAGGAGTGTGTGTCCGCCCCAATGCGGTCACGGAGCTTATGACAGCCACTCCATTTGCAGGTTCCGCCAGGGGGCGGACTTTCTGAGAACTTTTCCTCAAGTGTTCGTTTCTCCGACGTTTTTCAAGCTAAGTCCCCGACTCACTTCTTGGGAGGTGGTGGGGGTGGTCCAGCCTTCTTGGCTGCCTCACCTTCTTCGATGAACTTCACTGTGTCATCGATATCCTGCGAGCGCTCCTTGGCGCGTTTGACGGCCTCCGCGAAGGCGTCGTCCGAACCCGCCTTCGAAATGAACTTCTGGTACATCGCGGACGCCTTCTTGAGCATCGGGATGGCCGACTTCTGGTCGCCCTTGGCCCGGAACTCCTGGGTGAGGATGGCCTCGTTGTAATAGGTCTCGGGCCGGTTGGGCTGCAGCTTGCGGGCCGCATCCAGCTCGGCCTGCGCCTTGCCGGTCAGCTTGCCGGGATCCCCGGGGCGGATCTGGCCACGAATGGCCAGGGCCAAGCCCAGGCGACCTTCGAACTCTTTGGGCCGCAGCTTGAGCGCCGCTCGATACGCCTTCTCGGCCTCCTTGAAGCCTCGGAAGGAGAGGTTCACCGCCGCGTAGTTCATATGCGCCTCGAAGAACTTCGGATCGAGGCGGCGCGCCTTGGCGAAGCTCTTCACCGCGCCGTTGAAGTTCTTGAGCTGCACTTGGATCAGCCCGGCGGTGTTGTGAATGGGAGCGTAGTTCGGGTTCTTCCGAATCGCCTGGGAGGCAACCAGCGCGGCGAGATCGAGCTGCTGCTGGTTGACGTCCACGCGCTTGGCGCTCGCTGCCACGAGGCCTCGACGCTTGCGGCGCTTGCGCTTGCCCTTCGCCTTGGCGGCGTTCGCCTTGGCTTGCTCCAGATAGTAGATGGCGAGCTGGTTGAAGGCGGGCATGAAGGAGTCGTCGATGGCTAGCGCACGCTGCAGGTTGCGCTGAGCTCGAGCCAGGTCGTTCTTTCCGTCGTCGCTGGCCTGGTCGTTGTTGCGCTCCATCTGCAGCGCCGCCACACCCACGAGAGCCTCCGAGTTCTGGAACTTCGCGTCGCGAATGATCTGCTCCAGCTTGGCGATGGTCCCGTCGATGTCCTTAGACTTCGCGAAATCGTACAGAGCAATCTGTGCGCGCGCCCGGTGGAACTTGGGGTCGATGCCCACCGCGGTCTCGTACTGCTTGCGGGCCTGAGCGTCCTTGCCGCAGCGCTGGTACGCGAGCCCGGCGTTGTAGTGCGCCTCGGGCAGCTTGCGATTCGTCGCAGACTGCTGCTCTTTCGAGGCCGCCAGGAATTGCTCTGCAACCGAGCCGCAGCTCGAGTCGTTCCAATCCTGTTTTCTGTCGTGCGCCGCGAAATCCGTCAGGGCGCGCTCGAAGCCCTCGGCCGCGGCCTTGCTGACCGCCATCCCGGTGGCGTCCTTTTTGCCGCTCGCGTTGACAGGCGACTTCGGACCTTCCTTGCCGCCACCGCAGCCGATCAGGCCTAGCGCGACGATGGTCACGATTGCGCTCTTCATGTTCAACATCTGGTCATCCTCCTCGAATAAGTCCTTGTTGCGTGAGGGCGGGCCGCAACCAGCGCCGCGGCCCTGGCTCACTTCTTCTTGTCGCCGGCGGCCTTGGGTGCCTTGTCCGGCTCCCTTGGAGGCGCGATGGTTGGCAGTGGTTCGCCACCCAGACGCAAGGGGTACCCCTGCTCGCGCAGAGGATCGTTGACGCGGTTCGGGGCCCCGCGGAACTCGTCGATGAGGTGGTAGTCGGCCTTGTAGTTCTTGGCGAGCCACTCCTCGCAAGCACGACTGTACTGATCCCAGTACTGATACTTCACCGAGTAGCCGAGACAGATTTGGAAGGCGCTCTTGGCTTGCTGCTTCTGGGGCTCGGACGCATCGTCCAAAGCACCGTAGTAGGCGGTGCGGAGCTCGTAGTCCTTCTTGATCGAATCCGGGATGGGTGCGGCGCGGAACTCGTCCACGAAGGTGCCCCACATCTCGCCGACGCGAGAGCCGGCTGCGATGACCCAGCGCGGTGGCGGCACCGGCTGCAGGTCGACGATCTTCTTGTACTCCTTCGAGGCGTCGCCAATCAGCGGGCGCTTCTTGCCAATCCAATCCTTGACCTTGCCCTGGATGTGCTTGAGCACCGCGTCTTTGCTCCCGGGCCCCTTGTAGGCAGGGAAGCGGACTGCATCGACCTTCTTCTTCTTCTGCTCGGCGAAGTAGAAGATGGCTTCACCGACCGCCTCGAGAGCGCGACCAACTCGACGCTGTTTCGCGCCGGCATCACCCTCGTCCTTGTTAATCTCTGCCACTGCTGCACTCGGGTTCTTCCAAAGGGCAACGACCTTGCCGTATTGGGTCCCGGCCTGACGACTATTCATATTCGCGTAGGCACGTCCGAGCAGGGTATGGGCCTGCACCCGCACATCCAGGGACGCCTTCGCATCGATTTGGCGCATCGTCGCGCCGAGGCGTTTGCGTACGTTGTCCCAGTCCTTCTTTTCACCGTAGTGAGCGGCGACGGCGAAGGAGATCTGGGCCACCTGGGCCGGCTTTCTCCGCCCGAAGTAGCGGTTGAAGTCGTTCGCATCAGCGATGGCCTGTTCGTCTTGACCAAGACCTAAGCGAAGCACCACAGCGTCGGAGAGGGCCTGGTCGGCAAACTCACCACACTTGCGTAGTTTCTTGCACGTCTGCTCCACGTAGCGCTCGAAGAACTGCGCTGCGCGGTCGTATACGGCAATGGCCTGATAGTTACCGCCAATTTCATACGTGGCCTTCTGGGCCAAGTCCGTCTTCTCCAATCCGTACTTGGGATTGAGCAGAATCAAACGTGCTTGGATCGACTTCGCGAGTAGCCGCCCTGCCTGATAGGCGCGCGCCATGTTGTAGACGATCTCAGCGGCGTTCTCGCACTGCTTAGGCTTCTCGCCGTTGCCCAGCGGGCCTTCGCAGTAGGTGCGCCACAAGTCGAGGTATTCGTCGCCACCCTTGCGGTAGTTGTCCAGCGCGTCCTTGAAGTTGTTCTTCTCGGCCTGGGTATCGGCGAGCTCGACCAACTTCTGGGCGCGCAAGCGCAAGATGTCGAACTGAATCCGCGACAGCAGCTCGCAGCTTTCCTTGTTGTCCTCCGCCTTCTTGCCTTCGCAATACAGCTTCAGGAACTGCGGAACGTCCTTGGCCATGCCGTCGAAGCACGAGGGCCGGGGCGGCTCCGCCTTCGAGCCAAGCACGTTGAGAGCCTCTAGATAGAGGTTGGCGGCGTACACGCCAGCATCGTGGTCGCTGTGGTTGAGAGCAACATCTCGGAAACCGAGGGCAGCCTCCTCCCAATGCTGGGCCTCGTAGTAGGTACGTGCTCGAGCGAACTTGACCTCGACGTACTGTTCCTCGGCCTGCTTGTCGCCCTTGGGCGGCTGGATGTAGCAGACGTAGCGGTTGAAGGCCGTGACCATGCCCTTTTGGGTATCCGTGAAGGGCTTGGGCTTGAACTTCTCCCACTCGCTCTTCTTTGCCTTCTTGTCCTTCTTTTTGCCAGCGCCCTTCGGGCCCAAGTCTCTGCCCTTGCGGTCGGACTTGCCCTTGTACATGGCGTCGTACATTTTCTGGTAGCAGAGCACCGACGCGAAGGCCGCCTCCGCAGCGCTGTCGCCCTTCGGGTCTTCCGCGACCACGCTGTCGAATGCGGGACCGCACTCTTCCCAGCGCTCTTGGAAGTACAAGAGGTCCGCCATGGCGTATTTGATCTTGTAGATCGTGGGCCAGTCGGCCTTCACGATGCGCGGAAACTTGAACTTGGCGAAGTCCTGGGCGGTGAAGTTCTCACCCACCTTCTTGTAGAGGTAGGCGGCGAGATCCATGGTCTTCTTGTCGCCGGTGCCGCGGACGCCGCCGGAGCCGACCGCCTCCAAGTGCCAGGCCATGGCTGTCTCGGAGAGCAGCTCGGCCGTCTTGTTGTTGCACTTCAGCTTCTGCTTCGACGAATGCGACCCCTTCTTGAAGTCGTTGCGGACTTTGATCTGCTTGTCGAGCTCCTTCTTGATAGCGTCCTTGTTCGACGCCTGAGTAGCCTGGGTCGCGACCGTGATCTGCGACTGGTAGTGGCAGTACCGCCCACCTTTGTCCCGACCCATCAGGTCTCGGTATAGGGTGATGCCCTCCTTGTAGTGCCCAGTATCGAGGTAGGCGAAGCCCAACTCGTTCAGGATGTCGAGGGTCTTCTTGTTGCTGCCACCCTTGTCACCGGAGAGGGGCTTGAAGAAGTTGTAGGCCCGCTCCGGCGCACCGCTCGCTGCGTACACGGGAATCATGTCCCGACGCGCGCTCTTGGCTAACTGCTTGGCCCCGGAGATCTGCGTGTAGCGCTCACCGAACTCGATGACCTTCTTGTACTCGTTCATCGCCTGGGCGTACTCGCCCTTGTTCCAGTGCACGTAGGCCAGCTTGTAGCGGGCGTAACCGAACACCTTGTTCTTCGGCGGGGGATACTTCACCACCTCTTTGTAGGCGGCTGCGGCCAGGTCCCACTTGCTTGGGTCACCCTGTGCTTCCTGGAAGAAGAGCTCGCCGAAGGCCAGGTAGGCGTTGGGGATGTACGGCGACTTGGGCGCCTTCTGGATCAGCTCATAGTAGACCTTTCGAGCATTTTTCAGGTCCTTCGCCTGCTCGTACTCGTAGGCGAGGTAGTACAGGACCTCGTCCAGCTTCGAGTAGTTCGGGTAGGCGTTCTTCATCAGCCGGTAGTAGGCGATGGCCTTGCGGCGCGCAGCCTTGACGATCTTCTTGGCTTGGGCTGCAGACCGGCGCATTTTCGCGGCGTACTTTGGCTTTTTCTTCTTGTTGTCCGAAGCTCGGATCTCCGCGCGGGTCTGATCACGCAACGCGGCGGATTCCAGCTCCACATAGCCCTCCGCCAAACGGCGAATCAGCTGCGGACGATCCGGGGACTTCTTGGGAGTGCGCTTGAACAAGCGCTCCAACCCCTGAATCTCCGTGATCAGCAGGGCGCGCTGACGCGCCTTGAGGCGGGTCTTGCGCGTGTCACGCTGGCCCGCTGCCATCGACTCGCCCGGGTTCTTCGGCTTGAAGTCTCGAGCGCTCTTTTTCTTACGCGGCGGAGGAGCACTCTTGAATGCGGCTCCGCGCTTCTGTTTGATGACGAACTTGCTAGGACCGCCGGGGCACTCCTTGAAGTTCTTGTTGGCTTGAGCTCCAACGCAGGCACTCGGAAGGCTGGTTTGAGCCTTTTTCGCCGCCTGGGCGCTGGTTACACAAAGAGTAAGACCAAGAACAACCGCGAGGATTGAGTACGCGCTGCGTGCGTTCATCCTGATTACCTCCCACACGCCGACTCGACTACCTGACGGTAGAAACCGAGTTCGTCGCGCCAATACTCACCGTCGAAGGGCCACAACACGTGTTCCTCATCGGGCTTGACGACACCATAAATCTTGGATTCCGCCTTGCTGACCTGCCCCTTCGCGAGTTTTTCATCGAGAAGGTTTCGCTGAGCGGCAGTGATGTCGATGAGAATTTTCTCACCGTTGCGCAAGTGCTCGTTCAGCTCATCCACGTTGCGCTGATAACGCGACAGAGCCAGCTCCCCGGCCTGGCGCACCGCAAGTTCGCGAGCCAGGCGCAGAGAGTCTTCCACCTGCTGGCCCAGGGCCGAGCTGCGGAAGGGTGCTGGCGACCGCTTGAAACGGCTGGTTTCGTCGTCGAGCAGCTTCACATACTCGATATTGCGCAGCAGCTGGCGATCGCTGAGGGCGTTTTCGACGATGGGCCGAATCTTCGGATCCAGGCTGGCTTTACCTTCACGCACCTCGAGTAGAAACTTGAAGAAGGGCTCTTCTTGGTTCGCGCCTTTGAAACGCTTCAAGATTTTCTCCAGGGAGTCCTTCAACGGCACGTATTTCTTGTTGAAACGCGCCACCACCGTGGTGGCCCCTTGGTAGTTGCAGTTGGCGAAGTAGATGACCGCCTTCAGCACGTCTGCTTCTGGGTAGAAGGAGTTCGGGAAGTAGGGCGACTGAATGGTGTGAATGTTCCCGAGTGCGCGCGGGTAGTCGCCGGCCATGAAGTAGGCCCAGGACTGTTCGAACAAAGCGTCGAGCCAGTACTCGCTCGCGACGTCGATGAGGTTCCAGTACTTCACCGCTGCGCTCAGCTTCTTCTCGTCGACACTTGGCGCGTTGGTTTCCGCATCCAAGCGAATGGAGGCGGAGTAGAACGTGCGTGCCATCGACAAGTAGGCCAGGTCCGCCATGCGCGCTTCGTCGTCGACGCCGCTGACGCCTTCGTCGATGGCCTTCTCGACGCGCTGGAAGGCCTGCACGGCTGGAACGCTCTTCCTCAGCTGCACGTAGCTAATGCCAGTGAAGAACTGTGACTTCACGTAGGAGTCACTCTTGCGGTTCACCTTCTGAAACAGGCGAACAGCTTCGGCATACTGCCGGTTGCGGTACTTGTAGCGCCCAAGCATGTAGTTCAATTGCCAGTACAGATCGCGCTGTTGCTGGTTGTTGAAGCGCCCGACCTCTTCGTCGCTGTACTTGCCCACCCGCTCGATGATGTCCGCGGGTTCCGGCAGCTGCGTGGCCAATTTCGCCAGCCAAAGCAGGGTTTCTTTGAACTTCAGGTGGTGCTTGTTGTCAGCGACCACGCTGAAGATGGCGTAGCTCGCCTGATAGAACTTCAAGCGGTACAGCGAGATCGCGAGGTAATACTGCGCGAGCTGCTTGTTGCCCGCGTCATCACCGGTCTCGCCGTTGACGACTCGGAACAAAGCCTGCGCGGCCTCACTCCAACGCTCGCGATCGAATAGCTTCTTCGCGGCTGCCGCCTCTTCGGTCATCTGCCCAGCGACAACGGGCCCTTGCTCCTTGGGCGCTTCTTCATCCAAATCGATGTCGACACCGGAGCCGCCCTTCTTGGTGGCACCACCCGTCTTGGCATCACCACCCTTGGCGTCACCACCCTTGGGCTTCGCCTTTGGCTTTGCTTTGGGCTTGGGCTTCCACTTGGCTCCACCGCCCTTGGGCTTTGGCTTCGGCTTCGGTTTTGCTTTTGCCGCTTCCTCGTCGAGGTCGATGACCTCTTGGGCGACCGCGTCATGGGGAACGACAACACCGCTCACTGCGGCGGCCAAGAAGCAGACGGCGACTAGGCGCTTTCGCAACATGCAAACCTCTCTAAATACGTTCAGGCGCTGGGGGTTGACGCGGCAGCAGCTCCGCTTCTCCCCATACCGCCCCCTACGGGCGGAAAAATACCAATGAGAATCGATAGATACCAGCGCGGTCGGCGCGATGTTAGATACCGCCGCCGATCAATGTCAAGCGCCACCCCCTGGCTTTCGTTCGCGTACCCGTCCGTTCGGTCGATCATCCAGATTTCGCCTCCACGCAAATCTAGTGCGGCTTGAACCGGGCCGCCCAAGATGCCCGGCTCTGATGAGACCCGTAACCGCCCAAATCCGTGGGTCGGATTGGCGTTGACGCCTCTTGGCGCGCTCGACTACGGTTCGGTTGCGCTGCAGCTGGCAGAGGTCCGCTGTGAGCGTAACTGATCTCAACCTCGAGTCGGAAAGCCCAAGAATGACGCCTCGGTTTTCGAGCCCCTGGTATTTTCTCGCTATCGCCGCGGGGGCGCTAGCGCTTGGTTGTGAAACTGGCGGTGTGGGCGACCCCTGCATCCCCGAAGACGAGTACCAGACGAATTTCCCCGGGTACTCCGCGGACGAGGTGAACGTCGAGAGCAAGTCGTTCCAATGCGAGACTCGCGTTTGCCTAGTGAACCACTTCCAGGGCCGGGTCAGCTGTCCTTACGGTCAGATTGAGGCGACCGCTGCCGGCATCGCCGATGGATCCATTCCGGCGACGGAGCCTTCAGCCTGCCGGATCCCCGGCACCAGCGGCGCGGACCAAGCCGACGGCATCACCGCGAAAGTAAATCCGCAATTCACCAATCGTCGAGCCGAATCGTCTGTGTACTGCTCCTGTCGCTGCAAGAACGCAGCAGGCAACACGGACGACGGTGCTCGCTACTGCGAGTGCCCGAGCGGATTTAGCTGTGAAAAACTCCTCGACGACCTCGGCCTCGGTAGCTCCCAGCTCGCCGGCTTCTATTGTGTCAAAGACGGCACGACCTACGACAAGACCAAGATCGGTGACGAGTGCGTCTTCGGCACGACGCCGGACAACAAGAACAACTACTGCGGCGGTGGCAATCCCGGCCGCAACCCACCGTCCGAGTGAAAGCAGCCCTTGGGCTCGCGGGCGACGCGCGGAACGGTCCGTAGCGGAGTTCTTGCACGCGCGAGGGCTGAGCATCGTCGCGGTCAACCTGCGCTTGGGTCATCTGGAGATCGATCTCGTGGCCCGGGACGGCGACACCGTGGTGGTGGTCGAGGTGCGCCTGCGCGGGAAACGGGCCTGGCGGAAGGCCTTGGCCAGCATCGATACCCAGAAGCGCAGGCGCCTGCGACAAGCGGCGCGGCGGCTGTGGCGAGATCGCTACCGCCACGACGAAAGCGTCGTGCGAATGCGCTTCGACGCGGCGGGAGTGCGTTTCGACGAGGAAGGGCGAGCTCAAATCGACTACGTGCGTGCCGCGTTCTGATCAGCTCTTCTGAAGCGCGCGCTCCATCTCATCTCGCACCTCGCCGAGCTTGGTGGCGGCCTCACCGTCATCGAGCTTGGCGATGGCATCTTTAACCAACTCGAGATTCTGTTCTTCACGAGATCGCAGTTTGCGCACGGTGTCCGCATAGGTTTCGAAGAAATCGACCAGCTCGTCGCCTTTGCGCAGACCGAAGGGGACCTTGAAGCTGCCGTCGCCTAGCTCACGCATCTGCCGTTTCATCTTGAAAATGGGGCCAGCAACTTTGTGGGTGACGACGATTCCCGCCAGTCCGATCCCAATCACGAGCAGGCTCAGCACCACGAGCAGACTCGTAAACATCGTGCGTTGGCGCTGTGCCAAGGACGCGGACTGGGCTTTCAGGGATGCGGCTTGTTCCTCTAGCTGCTTCTGCTGTTTCTTGAGACGCTCGTCCTGTTTGGCGGCGTCGGTCTTGAAGGCATCGAGCAGGCCAGGGTTATCGCTGTAGACCGGGTCTTTGACGATGTTCATCTGGACGACGGCGCTGACCTTCTGGCTTTCGCCGACGACCTCTCGGCCCAGGTCCACGACCTGCTCCCCTTGGTGCACGGCCTCGTGACTCTGAGCAATGACGGCGCGGCTGGTGCGCCACAAGACGATGCCCAGAGCTGCGCTCAGGACGACGGCGATCAGAACGAGGTAGCTCGTGTACTTGAGCTGGAAGTGGGCATCGAGCAGGTAGTTCCTCAGATGCCTCTTGTGCGGCGTCCTCGCGGCGGGTGCTGCTCCTGCTTCTGCCATGACATTCCTCTCCTGATTTCAGCGCCTGAGATGGCACCCTGCCCGGTTCGGCCCCGGCCAAAAACCGACCCTATCGTAAAGGGTACGACCCCACACCCGGCACCGGCAAGAAGCTGCCGCCCCTCAATCGATCCGCCCGACGTTTTTGGAGAACTTCTGCATTGCTCGCTCCGCTGCCATCTTGATCAACTCCGTCTCCGCGGACTTGTCTTTGGAGCCAACGCCTTGCTGGGTCAGCTTCACGGGCAGAGTGCCTTTGAGCGCTTTGCCAGGGTAGGTGAAGATCGCCACTTCGAACCGCACGGTGAGGTTCCCGCCGGTGTACTTCGGTTTTTGGACCTTCGGCGACAGGTAGTAGGCCTTCACCCGGGGGTACTTAGATAAGAGCTTCTCGGCCTGCTTCGATGTCTCGGACTTGGGCGCGACGGCGTAACCGCTCAAGGACCTGGCGGCCTTGCTCATGGCCTTGCGGATGGCCCGATCGACCTCTCCGCTCTTCCGCCCCGTCTTGTCCTTGGTCTTGCCAATCGAGACGTAGATCTCGGTGCTCTTGGTCAGCGTTGGCGTGGCACCTTTGGACAGCTTCTTGATGGCTCTCTTGATCGAGCTCTTGACCGCCTTGGACCGCTCGGCCTTCAGCCGCTTCTGCAGGCAAGACCTGCCGCCCTTTTTCAACCGGCCCAAGGCCGCGGCGCACGCAGCACGCACCGTGGTGTTGGAATCCTTGAGGCCACGACACAATGGCTTGACCGCCTTCGAGGTCTTGGAGGCACCCAGGGCGAGGGCGGCTTGGGTACGCACCCGAAAGTCTCCGGCGTTCTTGAGACGCTTGGACAGGGTGCGCACGGAGTCTTTGGCGAAGACGTTGCCCGCCAGAAGCACCACGCAGACCAGGATCGACAAGGCCCTGCGCCATACCCGTCCCCGCTGCATTTGCGGCCACCCTACCACCACGAGGGTCCTCCGCGTCGACCTAAGTCGCTTTCCTGTCGCCTGGCTTCCGGAAGATCTCGTGGGTTCATCATGCCCGCGCGCGGCCGCACTACTACTATAAGGGATGGACGGCTGAGCGTGTCTGCTCCTTCAATCCATCGCCCCGCCACACCCGGTTTTCACGATTCGGTACCCTGAGGACGTCGTGCTCGCGAATTCGTATCCCACATTCTGCGCTTTTCTGCGCGCTGGTGCGATGTTCGCGGCTTTGTCGCTGCTATGGGCTCGGAGTGCGGACGCCGCCAAGCTTCGCGTTCGAGGCAGCGCGGAGCTCGATGCGCGCGCGGTGCAGCGCAATGCGGGCACCGAGCTTCGCGGCGTACTGAGTGACGACACGGGGCGACCGATTGGCGCGGCGCAGATCCGCGTATCTCTCGACGCCGCCGCCGGCACCCAGCTGCCCCCGCCCAGGGCCTGCCGCTCGACCACGGGCAATCAACTACACCACACCAGCAACGTCGTGGTCGTGGACACGGACGGCGCCGGTGCGTTCTGCTTCCTGTTTCCGAACACCGCGCTCACGGGGGCCTTCCGAGTCCGATTCGAAGGCGACAAGTTCTTCGACCGCCTCGAGCGCCGCGTGCAGGTCGGCCAGACCCGGCGCAGCCTTGGTCTGTCTTTCGCGCCTGAACCCCGGGTGCTGTCCCTGGATCGCAAGGAGCACGTGATCCACGTGGAGACCCGGGTCGACCCACCCTTTGAGCGCGGGGATGCTGCCGACCCGATCGCGGTCAGCCTGGAGTTGCTGCAGGGACCCATCGTCACACCCCTCGCGGAGATCAATCTAGCGCCGGGAGATCGCGGCTCCTTCAACCCCTTGGCGAAAAAGCTCGGAGAGCCTGGGCCGGCCAAGCTGCGGATTCGCTTCGCGGGCAACCGCGGGCTCTCCAGCGCGGAATCGACGACCCACGTGCACAAGACGGCTCGGGTGACCGTGACCTTGGCTCAGGACGTGGCGCCAGTTCGCTCCGGAGAAGATGCCGTGATCCGGGTTGCCGCGAGCTCTGCGCTCGGCGCTGTGGAAACGGGCGCCATCGAAGTGCTCAGTGGTGGTCGTTCCTTGGGCACGGCGACAGTGCAAAGTGGAGCCGCGGTTTGGCGTGGACCCATCCTCGCCAACGAAGGCACACTGCTGCTCTCGGTCCGCTACTTGCCGAGCGCACCGTGGTGGCTCGCAGCAGAGCCCATCAGCGTCCCCATTGTGGTGCGACCACCCAGCCCCTGGCGGAGCCTGCCTTGGCTGCTGGTGGCGGTGGCGATTGGCGCTTGGGTCCTGCGGGGCTGGCGGCGCCCGCTGCGCGCGAAGCGTGCGAAGACGTCCGAACCTCTGGCAACGGGTCGTGAATCCGTAGAAGTCGTCGCCGCCGGCAAACCCCGATCCGGTTGGAACGGCGTGGTCGTCGACGCCCACGAAGGCACGCCGATCGCGAACGCATGGGTGCGCATCCGCCTACCGAGCTTCGAAGCGAAGTCGGAGAGCACCGAGACGCAGTGCAACGCGGAAGGCGCGTTCGTGTTGCCAGATTGCCCCGTCGGTGAAGGCGCTGAGCTAGAAGCTCACGCCATTCATCACACGACCCTGCGGCGTCCGGTGCCTGCCCCTGGGAGGGTCGTGATCCGGATGATCTCGAGGCGCCGAGCGGTGCTCGCGCGGCTGGTGGCCTGGGCTGAGCGCCGGGGCCCTCCCTGGAAGCCCAAAGAGGATCCGACTCCGGCGCAGGTCGCACAGATGGCGCGGGAGCGAAGGGACGGCGCCACCCGCAACTGGGCGCAAAACGTCGAGCGGGCGGCCTTTGGTCCTACTCCACCGGATGCCGCCGAAGAAGCGCGGATCCGCGAGGCAGAGCCGGGAGCATCTGCCGGCGGTCGGGAGCGTTGAGGCGGCGGCCAAGTTCGGTATAGTCCGCCCCGCGTCGCGAGCCGGAAGACAATTACATGGATATTCTGATTTACGTGGTCGTGGGAGTCGCCGTTCTGGCGGCCGTCTACTTCCTATTCCTGCGCAAAAGTGAACCCGAAGCGCTACCGCCTGCCCGCCAAGACAAGCTGCCCGCCAAGAAGGAGGCCCCGCCGGCCGCCGAGAAGAAGGGGGCAGTGCCGGCCAAGCCGGAGCCAGCGGCAACTCCCACCGAAGTCGAAGTAGCCGAAAAAGAAGAAGAGGAAGACGTCGACGTTGCAGTGGAAGAAGCCGAGGCGCCGGCGCGGCCGTCGCTCACTTCCACGGCGGACCTCGGCAGCCTGCGCAAAGGTCTAGCCAAGGCGCGCGGGGAAGAGGGACTATTCGGCAAGCTCAAGGCGCTGCTGACCGGCACCCGAGAGATCGACGCGAGCATCGCCGAAGATATCGAAGAAGTGCTGCTCGCGTCCGACGTTGGCGTGCAGACTACCGAGGCAATCCTGGAGCGGCTCAAAGAGCGGCTCGCCAAGGGCGAGCTGTCGGACACCGCGAAGGTGTGGGACGCCCTGCGTGCCGAAGCCAGCGACATGCTCAATGTTGATGGCCAAGCAGGTGCCTTCCCACTTCGCGGCAAACCAACTGTCGTCTTGATGGTGGGCGTGAACGGTGCGGGCAAGACGACCACCATCGGCAAGCTTGCGACCAAGCTCGTTGGCGAAGGCCGCAGCTGTGTGCTTGCGGCCGGCGACACCTTCCGAGCGGCCGCGGTGCAACAGCTCATCGTGTGGGGTCAGCGAGTCGGCTGCGAAGTCGTCAAAGGTAAGGACGGCGCGGATCCCGGCAGCGTCGTTTTCGATGCCATCAAGAAAGCCGAAGAAGTCGGCGCCGACGTCGTGCTGGCCGACACCGCGGGTCGTCTTCACACCAAGACCAACCTGATGTCGGAGATGACGAAGATCGCAAAAACAGCCGGCAAGGCCTTGGATGGGGCCCCTCACGAGATATTGCTCGTGATCGACGCCACAACCGGCCAAAACGCCCTGGCTCAGGCCAAGGAGTTCGCAGAAACCCTGACCATGACGGGTTTGGTGCTCACCAAATTGGACGGGACGGCCAAGGGCGGCGTAGTCCTCGGGATCTGCGACACCCTGAAGCTGCCGGTCCGTTTCATCGGATTGGGCGAGCGACCTGACGATCTTCATGATTTCTCACCGGACGCCTTCGTTGAGGCTTTGCTCGGAAAAGAGGCCGAAGTTGACGCTGCATGAGGGGTTTCGGCCTTCAGAAGCGCGACCTGAGGGGCTCGCTCAGCCGCGAAAGGGTTTTTCGTGGTTGATTGCGAAAAACCCCGCGTGATATAGTCACGCCGCGTTTGCCTATTGCGGATTTAGCTAATAATTCTAAGTAGTTGCGGGGCTGTCGTAGCGGTTCGTTGAGCAGTCGTTGTAGAGGAAACGGTCACGAGGCATCGATGAAGAACACGCGCATTGCGCTCTTCGTTGCGGCGGCGCTCAGCGCGGTCCCGGCATCCGCCTGGGCCCAGGGAGCACCCGCAGGAGAAGACGAAGCCGCAGCAGAAGCTGGCGGCGAGGCAGGCGAAGCCGGCGAAGCCGGTGAAGCCGGTGGGGAAGCTGGCGGAGAAGCCGGCGAAGGCGAAGGGGATATCCCCGAGGGCGAGTTGCCAGGGGAAGAACTCCCCGGCGATCTGCCTGGCGGAGAGGGTTTAGGTGACATCTGCGAGATCGACCCCGCCGCCTGCCCCAAGCTGGACATGGATAAGGAGGCCGCGAAGCCGCTCAACGAGCAGATCTACGCGGTCCAGCAGCAGTTCGCGCTGCGCGTCCGGCGCTTCGAGGTCAATCCGTATTGGTCGTTCACCTTGAATGACCAGTTCGTGAGCCACCCCGGGCCTGGTCTGGCGCTGAACTACTACATCACCAACGTCCTCGCGATTGGCGCCAACTTCAACTACTACCGCCCGTTCAACGTCGACAGCGACTTCAACGCGCAGGTTCGTCGCGCGGCTCGCGTGGGCGTGCCGCTGACGGAGTACGACTGGAGCGCTGCCCTCAACTTCACGTACGTACCCGCATACGGAAAGTTCGCGGGTTTCCAAGACTTCATCTTCCACTACGACGCCTACGTGGTGGGCGGCGTCGGTGCCATCAGCACTCGTCCGATTCCCGTCATCGACCCCGACAACCGGAACTTCGAGTTCGAGCCGAAGCTAGCGTTCAACGCGGGCCTCGGTCTGCGCATCTTCTTCAACCGCTGGTTCGCGGCAATGCTCGAAGTTCGCGACTACATCTACAACGAGAAGCTCGAGAGCACCGAGATCGCGGGGACCCTTGTGGAGCAGCTGGACGAAGGAACTTGGTTCGGTGACAGCAAGATCACCAACCACGTCCAAGCGCAGGTCGGTATCTCAATCTTCCTACCGTTCTCCTTCGAGTACAGGTTGCCGAAGTGATGGGACAGCAGATAGGTCAGGGAGCAATGGGAACGACCACCATGACGAAGACTCGAGGCACCCGACGCCTGGCTCTAGCGCTGACGGCGGGCGCATTTTGCTTGGTTGCGACGGAGCGAAACGCGGAGGCGCAGGAAATCCTGCTGACGGGTCCCCTCGCGGGCGCGCCCGCGGTGCGGAAACTGCGCCTGTATCGTGAAGGCCGCATCGAGGTAGCCCCCGCAGTCAGCTTCACGCTGCTGGACGAGTACCAGCGCACGATCCTGTTCGGCGCACGCCTCAACTACAACATCACGGACTGGCTGGGCCTGGGAGCCTTCGGCGCTTTTGGCGCCATCAAGATCCCCACAGGCCTGTCGGACGAAATCCAGAAGGTAAACGAGGGTCGCGGCTGCCGCGACGGCAACGGCAACGTCGTGGGCACCTCCACGGACTGCAAGCTGACCGCCGTCAACCAGGGGCCCGACTTCAAAGAGCAGATCGGCGGCATGGACTGGATGGTCTCCCCGCAGATCACCGCGGTCCCCTTCCGCGGCAAGCTGGCCCTGTTCCAAAGCATCTACGTCGACACGGATTTGTACTTCTTCGCTGGCCCCGCCTTCATCGGCGTCAGTGAGCGCAAAGAGTGCGATCCCGCCAAGGGCACGGACTGCGACACGCCGGACTCCTTCAAGAAGGAAAGCCGCGTGGCCATCGCCCCCACCTTTGGCCTCGGCTTCACCTTCTACGTGAACAAGTGGAACGCCATCGGCTTCGAGTGGCGCGGCCTACCCTTCGCATGGAACACCGGTGGCTTCGATACCAAGGGCGGCGGCAAAGACGCCGAGTTCCCCGACAACAAGATCACCGCAGAGGACCAGCAGTTTCGGTTCAACCAGATGCTGACTATCAGCTACAACTTCTACTTCCCGCAAGACTACCGAGTCAGCGAGTAAGTTCCGCAGCGCCTGGAGTGGGCGCGAGCGTGTGAGTGGGCCTGTGCGCGGGCCTGAGGGCGTGAGTGGGCGTGGGCGTGAGCGTGTGAGCGGGCGTGGGCGTGTGAGTGGGCGTGTGAGCGGGCGTGGCTGCTGACGGGCTGACGCATCGCGAACGAATTGCCGCAACCGCCCGCCCTCGCGCCCGCGCCCACGCCCACTCACGCTCACGCTCACGCGCGCCCTCGCGCTCACGCCCGCGTGCTGAAGGGCTGACGCGTCGTGAACGAATTGCCGCAACCGCCCGCCCTCGCCCTCACGCCCACGCTCACGCGCGCCCTCACGCTCACGCCCGCGTGCTGAAGGGCTGACGCGTCGTGAACGAGTTGGTGCAGGCTTGCGTCTACGGGCGGTGAACGATTTTGACGAGAGTTCCGATAATGTGGTTGAAGCGTGCGCGAAGCTCGGGAGACACGGGTGGCGCATAGCGCATGGCTTCAGCGAACTCGAGAGTCGCCAGCGCTTCCCGCGCTTCACCCAGCGCGATTTCGTAGGCCAGCCTCCGCCGCCGAGCTCGGAGCCCCGAGCCTTCCGCAAGGTTGTTGACGACCGAGCCGAGCGATTTGCGCAACTGCAACGACGCCGCCCGATCGAAGCGAGCAATTCGGTCCGCCATGGGCCGAACTTCCCGCGCCACCTGAATACTGACTGGATAGATACGGAGCATTGGGTGTTCCTTTCCTGCGCGCTTCCGCGCGCGTTTCAAACAAACCCACCTCACCCGCCAGTGGGTCGAGGTCGGCTCAAGGCTGGCTGCGCCAGCAGCCACCGGCGAAGCCGGCACCGGCCTTGAACCGACCGAGCCCACTGGCAGAATCAAATTCACCAAACGGAAAGCCGAACGCAACGCCCGCCCTCCCGCTCGCGCCCGCCCTCCCGCTCACGCCCGCGCCCGCCCTCACGCTCACGCTCGCGCGCGCTCACACTTGCGCCCAAGCATGCCCCCAGGCAACGCATGGCCCAGGTCGAGAGTAGTAGCCCAGCTTGACCCCGCGAACCGACCCCAAAAACCAAAGGCCTAGATGCGCGGGGCCGGCGCGAACTCAGCCCGTGCGCTGGACCTTGTCGCCGGCGAGAGAGTAGTCCGGGGGCAGCGCTTCGTCGAAGCTCTCGGCGAGGGATTCGGAGACTTCCCAGTCCCGGTCGACGAAGCCTTGGGCGATTCGGTTGCGGACCCGCAAGCTCTCTTCTTCGACGATGGCCGCTATCAACGAGGGAGCGCTCTCGTCGTCATCCATCTTGAACACCGTGGTGACCGCCGCGAAGCGCACGGGTTCGCTGGCATCCTGGAGGAAGGGCTCCACCGCGATGCGTACGTCCGCCGATGGGTGCTCCTCGAGCAGGGTGATCAGCTGGATCTTTGGCTCGGGATTTCGCACGTACTCCGTGTCGAAGAGATCCAGGATGCCAAGCAGCTCCTCCACGTAGCGGTCCGAGGAGACGATGCCCTTGAGGGTTCGGAGCGGCCAGGTCAGGCTTTCCGCCTTTTTGCAGTGCTCTCGAATCGGTTCGAGGGCCGCTTCACCTGCAGCGATGACGCCTCGCATCGCAGTTTCCTTTTCGTCTTGATCGGTGATGGAGGGCTCCATCGTCCAGTCGAAGCGCTTGAGAAGAGCGGCGGCGCTCTGGGCAGTCTCGATTCGGCCGAGCTCGTCGAGGGCCTCTTGCCGATCGTAGTTCTGGCTCATCTTGGTGGAGACGAGCTTGGTCATGCGAGCGATGTCCTTGTCTCGCACTTTGGGCTTGGCGTCGCCCTTCCCTTTGAAGATGTCAAATAGTCCCATCGGTCAGGTCCTCATGGCTCGGGCCGTGGGGCTTATAGCTCGAACCCTCACCGAGCGCGACCGCAGCGTCATGCGGAGATGACCCCGAACATAGCGGCGGCAGAGCGCCAGGCGCGACCTGGGGTTTTGCCTGGATTTAGCCCGGCAACGGAACTGCGACGAGGGTGATGGCGTTGCCGCGAACCTCGACCCGATAGCGCACGGGTCGACCCGACTGGGCCATGCCTTGCTGCTCGTTTTGACGAATATGCGAGACGAAGGCAGACTGAGTGATGTGATCCACGGGTTCGCCGAGCTCACGCTTGGCGTTGATGTACTCGTTGAACAACCGCTGATAGTAGGCGTTGGCATCCTCGGCATGCAGGGCTTGAGCCGCCTCCGCGCTGGTCCCGCCATCCTGCACCGACAAGTCTTCGAAAGCCGGACCACCCTGAGTCGGAATGGAGGGTCGGCCTTCCTCGTCGGTGGTGTCCTCCGGCACACCCATCAGCTGGTTGAGCAGCGAGTTGATTCGGAACACCAGACCACCCAAGTCCGGGTGCTCGATTTGGAAGCGCAGATCCGTACGACCGTTGATGACAGCCAGCAGGCCGTCCTCCAGCTCACTGACGGGGCGAGAGAAGTAGTTGCCGAGCAGGTAGCCGGTGACCAGCACAAGCAAGATGCCGAGAGCAGACACGCCAAAGACGGGCCACAGCAAGCCGCCCAGGCTGCCTACGAGAGAGGCCGGAACCGCGGCGATGATCACCGCGCGCTTGCCGTCGCCATACCCGGACAGGGGCGCTGCCGCGAAGACGTGCGCCGCGTGGACGCCGTCAGCGGCGGCCACGTTGGCGGTGCTCAGAGCTGCCTTGGAGGCCGCGGTCACGGTCTCCGAGGACGCCGCGTCGACGACCCCGGCTGACGCGCGGCCGCTGGACGCGACGGTTTCGAGCTTCTCGCCCGCCACGGAAAGGGCCAAGAAGTGGCCGCTGGTCATTTCGCTGGTGCGAGACAGGCGGTCGTCGTTGAGGGGTGTTCCCACGACCAGTGCACCCACCACCTCGCCGTTTTCGCCGCGAATCGGCGCGTAGCTGGCCAAGAGTTGCTCCTGGCGCTCGCGATTGAGCCAGATGTCACTCATGGTGTTGCCGGACTCGAGGGACTTGGTCAGCGACGGATAGGCTTCGGCCATCTTGTCCCCGCGCATCAGCGCCGAGCCGTTGCGACCCATCGCAATCCCCGTGCGGTCCACGAACAGCACCAGAGCCGGCGCCATTTTCGCGAAGGAAGGTTCCGCAACGGCAGCGTCACGGATCTTGTTGGCCTGGACCGTGGCGGCCTCGCTCCGGGCCGCTGGCGTTCCAGCCGAATAGACTTCTTTGACCGGCGCGGTGTTCGTCTTGGCGTCCATCCAGCGCTCGAGGCGTAGGCCGTCCAGCGCCAGCTGGGCGCTGGCCGCACGCAAGGACTGCGCGACCTCGGTTTTTCGCTGGCTGGGGTTTTGAACGACGTCGCTGAGGGACGTTGCCAGGAGCGCGTAGGTGAGCACTCCCATAATCACCACGATGAGGGCGTTGAAGACGATGATCTTCCAGCGCATGAGTCAGACCCCTTCGACTGAAAAACAGACCCCGAATTTGGAGCCAGCGAACACTACCCATCCCCGGGCAGGCGGCGCGAGGGTACACTTTTTCCATGCCCATGCGCACCCTCGCCGTCGCGGACGATCCCCTGTTTTCCCTCCACCGCAGCGAAAGCCCTCATCCCGAGCGCCCAGAGCGCTTGGAGGCTGCCAGAGACGGCCTGGCCCGAGCCATGGCCGAGCAAGTTTCCAGGCTCGATTTGGAGCCCCAGGACGCCACGGAGACGGAGCTGGCCAGGGTGCACACGGAACGCTACCTGGAGGACCTCGGCCAACGGGCCGGAAAGCAAGGTCACCTGGACCCAGACACGTATTACTCCGCCGACTCTGTGGCGGCGGCGCGACGCGCGGCTGGCGCTGGGATCGCGATCGTGGATGCGTTGATGGACGGCCAGGCTCAGGCCGGCTTGGCCTTGGTGCGCCCGCCCGGTCACCACGCTCGGCCGGACGGCGCAATGGGGTTTTGCCTGTTGAACAACGTCGCCGTGGCCGCCGCACACGCCAGGCAGCGCGGCACCGCGCGAGTCGCCGTCGTGGATTTCGACGTGCACCACGGCAATGGCACCCAGGAGATGTTCTACGAGGATCCGAGTGTGCTCTTCGTTTCATTGCACCAATTCCCGTTTTATCCCGGCAGCGGCGCGGCCCGGGAATGCGGCCGCGGCGATGGGACGGGCTACACGGTGAATCTGCCCTTGAACCAGGGCGCTGGAGAAAGCGCGTATCGGGCAGCCTTCGAACGGGTGGTATTGCCGGTCCTCGAACAATACGCACCAGAGCTGCTCTTGGTGAGCGCTGGGTTCGATGCCCACGAGCGAGATCCGCTGGCGTCGATGCGCCTGACCGCGTCGACGTATCGCTTCATGCTATCCGCCCTCCGAACCGCTCTGCCGGAGCAAGCTCAGGACCGGATTGGGCTCCTACTGGAAGGGGGATACGACCTAACCGCACTGACGGACTCGCTGCAGTCCGCCGTGGCGGGCCTGGTCGAGCCGGGCATGTTCGAACCCAGCAGTGGGGAGCTCTCGCCCGTGCACGAGCGAGATCTGGAGGGTTGCCGAAGCGTTCAGCGCCAGCACTTCAAGCTGTGATGCCCACAAAAATGGGTGCGGCGCCGGCGGGCGCCAGGCTCCCCTTGCGGCCAGCGCCGAGTGTGGAATACAAACAGCCCCCCGTTGGGACCCATGGTGGGTGTAGCTCAGTGGTAGAGCACTGGATTGTGGCTTCAGTTGTCGCGGGTTCAATTCCCGTCACTCACCCCATACGAAGCATAACTATTTGGATCTTCTGGGATCTTTAGGATCCGCCGGCGGGAAATTGTCTGTGCCGTAGACAACGGCGTCTCCGCAGCGGTCCGCTGCAGGGCGCTGGGATCCAGGTGCGCATAGCGCTGCGTCTCCTCCAGACGGCTGTGGCCAAGTACCTCTCGGATTTCTTCCAGGGACCAGCGTCTCCCAAACCACCCGCTTATGAGACTGGCGGCGTGAGTGTGGCGCAGATCATGCCACCGGACATCACGCCCAATCCGAGCAGTGGCTAGCCAACGCTGCCACGGGCTGGGGACGCCCTTTTTGGGCGGTGAAGAGAAAGTGTCCGAACTCAGCCTGCCACCCCGACGTCCGGGAAAGACCAGCGACCGACCGAAGTTTGCTAGCCCCCGAACATTGACGTTTGGTGCGCACCACTCGTCGCGGATCTCGAACCACCGGCGGAGCAGTTTGATGGCACCGGGGAGGAGGTGGACCTTCCGAATCTGACGGCCCTTCGGAGCGCGCCACACGCCGCGGTCGACAGCGCCGAACCTGATGATGATGTGCGGATTGTCCACGTCGAGATGAACGTCCCGATCGTGGAGTAGAAACTGCTCGCCGGAACGCACACCCGTTAGCAATGCAAACTCCACCATGCACTGGTGGGCCACCTCCGGTGGGGCGTGGATCATGCGCTGCTGCTCATCGGGATCGAGGTGGGTCCATGGATCTTCCGTTGGCGCTGGGCGTTTCTGAAGGTCCATTTCACTGCGATACCGCACCGGGTTCTTCTCCAGGAGTCCGGCCGCCATTGCCGCTTTGAACGCCTTGCGAAGAAGCCCGAGGATTTGCTCGATGTAGCTGTCACTCACTTCATCGATGGGCAGTTTGACCAAATCTGTGACCCATTTCTCGATATGCCTCTGCGTAATGCTGCGAAGAGGAAAGTCGATGAACGGCGCTTGCGGCAGCCAAACGCGGGCAATCGATCGTGCAGTGGATAAGCCGTGATAGCCGCGCGATTTCTCCAACTCATCCAGGAACGTGCCAAACCAACCTCGAAACGTGATGCCGCCGACGAGCGGCACGTTGTGCTCCGCGAGAGCGAGGACCGCCGCGTCCAGGATCGCGTTGGCTTCTTCGGTCGTATCAAAAACGCCAAGGCTCGTCTTGTCTGGCAGACGCGCGAGGTATCTTCCACTCGCCGTCTTGCTGACCCCGCCCGTTCCTGGCGCCCGCCTCTTCTTGCTCATATCAGCCCCTTAAGTCGCAGGATCTTGCGAGCTTTCGCCATGTGGAGGTCGTTGGGTGGCGTGGGTAATCGCACTTGACGCACGCGTGGCCCCTGCGACGGCGCGTCGGCCGGCGCGTCAAGAAGACTGGCGACTAAGGCGTCCGCCTCCTGAATCACCTGACCCAGTCGACCGAGGACCAGTGCCCGAGGTTCGGCTCCAGATGGAGGGTCCGAATCGCCCTCGCCATGGGCGGCGACTGACGCGCTCGCCCGTCGCTCGCGCCGCCGGGGCGTCTTTGCGGCGGGGCGATCCTCGCTGTGCTGGTCGGTCAGGGCGGGCACCGCCTCAAGCGCGGAGACGGCTTCGGCAACTAGGCCCTCAGCAATGGATTCTAGTTCGTCGAAGAATGTGTCCCACTCGGCCTCAGAGAGCTGTTCGCCCCGTTCGCAGGACTCTTCCCATTCCTTGAGAAACTCCTCGCGAGAGAGCAGCTTTGCGCCGCCAATGTCACCGAGCACACCCCTGATTTCGTCCGGCGGCACGCTGGGCAGCAACTCTAGGGCTCGGGGCTTGAGACCCGCGAGCGCGCGAGCCACAAACCGACCTGCGAGTCCCGGGTCGAGCGGAAGAAACTGCGAGGCGGCTTGGTAGGTCATGGCGGGGCGCCGGGGAAGCGCCACCTCAAGGACGGCGCAACACTGTTTGGCCTTGCACGTGACGGGTAGTTCGTCGAAACCGAGGCCGGCAAGTATGCAAGCCCCACCCTGGCGGTCACGGGCAGCCATGGGAAATACGGAGGGATTCCCAGCAAAGTTGACCGTTGAGCCGGCCGTTTCGAGCCCTGGCGACTGCGCTCCTGCCCGACCCAACTGCTCAACCCGTTGTCAGAGGATTGGTTCCGCCCCTCTGGCCACGGGTGAGAAACTGTACTACGAGTCGGAGGCAGTCTACCAACGAGCTTGAACGCTGCGGGCTGCGCTTGAAGGCACTGCCAGCGCGTCCGGTTCGTGAGCTGCGGCGAGCGGCAGCGCGCCACTCGGTCGGCCAGCCGCCTTGTGTGGAGGTGCCTCACTTGGACGCAACGCAAAGTGGTCCGCAGCCGAGCTGCTTGATATCTCGATCAATGCCCTGCAGGAGCAGCCGTCGGTTCCCCGTCGCCTTGGCGAGGATCTTCGCACAAGGGGAGCTGGGGTCCGCACATTGCAGGCTGCCGAGGCAACTCTCCTGGCGCGCACACTCGTAGTACTCGACGCACAACGGGTCGTTCCAGCACTCCTTTGCGTTGGCTGAAGGTGAACCGCAGTAGCACTCCGCGCACTCGTCTTGCGTCGGTGCATCCGCGAAACAGCTGCCCTGGTCGGGGCCGCTGGGCGGCGCCCAACACTTGTTTCGCCAACACACGCCCTGAGTAGGCAATCGCGAAGAACCGTGGAGCATTTCGTTCACACACTTCCCGTAGACTTCACCTGTTGCCTGGACCTTCCCCAGGTCCCCGTTGCTGCTGAGGTAGAATCCCAGCAGGTCATCTTCCCAGAGCGGGGCCTTGGCCGCGGCGTGCATGCATTCCGACGCATCGACGCACGCCTTAGCTTTGTGGAGTTCCGTGATAAACGTCTTCAGTTCCGGGTAGCAAGCCGCCTTCTCGATGCTCAGAGACCCGTCTGAACCGGTCGTCCCGGATGGATCATCTTCAGACCCGCAGCCCAGCGCAAAGCCGGCTGCGGCGCACAAGAACAGTCTCAGTTGTAAGTTCCGGATGCCCATGCGATTCCCCAAGTTGTGCTCCCCAGCCCACTCCAATTGTACACCATGTAGTTGATGGAATACGTTTTCGTGGACTGGGTGGTGTTTTGCCAAGTGGCGTATTGGTAGTTGTTGGACACGCTGAATGACATCCTCACGATCGTCGATCCGTCCCAAACGACGAGCGCAACCTTCGGAAAGGGAGCATCATTCCCAGAGCACGGCGACACCGACCACCCGGGAGTTGATGGGCAGGCAGGTTGCGAAAACATGACCAACGCCACTCGCAGAACCTCACCCGGCGCGACCGTGGCATTCCAGGTTTCACCGTAATACGACTGCACAGGCGTCGTCGTAGAGTCGATCGTCCCATAGTCATGGCCAGTGGCAGCTGGCGTGTTGCCGCCGTCGAACTTGGCCCACGGCGTCAAGGCCACACCCGCCAGGTAGGCATTGACCAGCCCCGCGCCATCACTGTCGTCGACCATGTCGTGCAGATTCAGCCACGTGCCGTCGGTATCGTCGTCAGCGCTCGCCATGAGGCCGGCAATTGTCGCCTCTGGCCAATTGACCAGCGCGGAGTTGTTCTCTTGGAGGGCAGCAACGACAGCAGCGACCTCCGGGGCAGCCGCGCTTGTGCCTCCAAATAGTTCTGTGGATGCCGGCAAGAAACCGGACACCCGCACGTTTTGGCTGATTGCCGAGAGGTGGGGCATCTCCATGCCGCCAGAGCCAAGGTAGTTGATCCTCGCTGCGGTCGGATCCCAGGTCACGAGATCTCGATTGGTTGGATCGACCGGATCCTCGACTGCACCGCCGATTGACAGGCCATTTCGGAGGTTTCCACTGGCACGGTAGTCGTTCTGGTTCGGATCTGTCGGAATGTAGTTGCCCACCGTGGTGACCATAGTCGGCCAGGGAATGGTGGCGGCAGTCCAGTCAAACAAGAGGTCCCGTGCGTTCTGCGGCGTTCCATCCGCTCCCATCCACTCACTTTGGTTGATTACACTTGCCCCGGAGGCAGTGGCCCAACCGATGGCGCTAGCGACCGGATCTGGTCCATGGGTCGTACAATACGTCGAGTGATTCGCGAATATCCGGGAGGCCTCGTCAGCCATACCTCCGAACGAAACCGCGGAGTTGCGTACGACGCTTCCGGTTTGACGCGGATGCGGGGTCCGCTTGTTGTCGTTGCAGTGACACTTGTAGTTGTAGGGCCCATAGCCAGGCACACACGAACCCGCTGGCAATCCGGACAGGTTGTAGGTTGAGTCCGGCAACGGAGCCTCAAGGATCGCGACAGTCCGACCCGTGCCGTCAATAGCAAACGCGTCCAGGACGCTCTGCTGCGTTGTCGTGAAGTACTCCTCGGCCGTGGCCGTGGCTCCGTACTCGGCACGGTCCGCAATACGAACCTGCCAAACCTCCGGTAGCTTGCCCAACGCCTCTATCTCAGTCATCGAGCCCTTGACCCTGATCACTGGCAACCAATCGCTCGCCGGTGAGCCCCGCGCCACCGATGCATCGGACAGCAGGCTGTGCTGGCGAATGTTGGCCTTCGCAGCCGCCACCCTTGCCCGCATCGTTGCTTCCCAGGTGTTTCGGTCTGGAACCGAGGCGGCGAGCACCTCCTTCCGGGGCGCGTCTGACAGGTCTACCCGCAACCAGACGTCGGCTTCGACGGTGGTGGCGTCCTTGTTCACCCGATCATCGACCGTCGCGCCCGAGTACGCCTTGAACGCAACCGCATCCGCCTGGCGCAACTGCTCGAAGTCAAGTGCCTTGCCGAGGCTGGCATCCGTGGCCTCGACCACCAGGCCGTTGCCGTTCTGGCAGGCGCGGAGGCGGACGGACTTCCCAATGCTGGGGAACCGGTACTCGTCCGAGGTGAGCGGAGTGGCACCACAAGTACCAAGCTCAATTCGCATCTGTGCTGCTGGTTCAAGCGTGACTTCGCCGCACGCCATCACGAGCACAAACGAAGCGAGCCCGGCACCCGCCGTCGCTCGCCGGCTGCTTGGCTGCTTGACTGACATGGTTCACCTCACAGAGCTAGCGCAACAGTGCGTAATGTACAGATTGGCCACGATCCGCCAATCCGCAACGGTACGAGTGCGCCCGAGGGAACTCGCGATTGTGCAGTTCTTGCTCAACGTCCCACATTGCAGAAGGGTTCCGCCCGGTTGGGCTCTGTGAAGGGCGTGCGCGTCGCAATTTCCGAACATGATCGATCTCATCTTGCGTGGGATTCGCACAGCTCGGGCCGCAGTTCTCACCCGTGCGACGCGCCAAGTTTGATGAGGGTTGCCGGCTGGGAAATCAGCTAGCACCGTCGCCCTTCGTCGTTGCGACGATAACCTCGAGTTGCCCCCAGCTGGACTCCGCGACAGCATGCCCGAGGCGGATGCTGCAATGCGGGCCTCGCTCGCAGAAGAGGAGAACGAAATGAGCTGGGTACTGGCAATCTCAACGCTACTTGGCGGCGCAAGTGCGCTCGCCCAATTCGGACGAATGCTCCAGAAACGCTTCGGAGACAGCCCCCCGGCAGAACTGGTTCAGGCGTTGCAAGCGCTCGGGCAAGGCGCAACGCCCGAGCAAATCCACGCCGCGATCCAACCGTTGCTGAAAGGGCACGGGGGCCGCGCGGGCCTCTCGGCCGGCAGCGATGGCGGGGGCAACGTCCACGCTACGGGCGTCAACATCACGGGAGGTGACGGACCCATGAAGGGAGGCGACGTCACTGTTCGTGCCGGGGACGGCGGCCCTCACGGCAAGGGCGGCGATTTGGTAATCACCGGCGGCACCATCAAGGGTGGCGACGCGAAGTGAACGTTGTCGAAATGGAGCGAGCAAGACGCGAAGCCCCCATGCCAGCAACTAACTCAGCGCTGATGGCGTTGCTGCCGCGAGTCGTAGCCGAGCCAGCCACGGTCTGACTGAACACCGCGGAGACCACGCTCCAAGAATCGCTCAGCTAGCGCCAAAGCACGCCCTACGGCTTTGAGGAATCGGGAGCGGATCGTCACTGCACTCACTTGCCGAACACAACGTCCGGTCTGAGTTTCGCTGAACTTGGACAACGCCGGCTAGTCCCCTCGGCGATTCAGAACTCTACCGCCTGCTCTTCCCCCGGTGCACAAGGAGTGGAGTGCTCGTCTCGGCCACAGTGCCAGAACCAACGCGGATGGGTGCTGTGCAGGAAGAACGAAGACTGCGACGACGGTGACCTTTGCCACCGCGGGCACTGTTCCACACCGCGTGCCGGCGCCCCCGCCGGCCGACTGCGTTTGCCACGAACTGCGGTGCCGCACCCCAGCCCGACAGACGCGAGCGTGCAGGACCAGCGCGACGCGCGTCGACCACAGGAGCTACCCAAGACCACCTTCGAGAATGGTAGGCGCTGTCAGGAAGCGACGCACACGGTCTGCCGGGCTGGCGCCACCCTAGTCACCACTGTCGTCCTCGTCGTCGACGGACTCGGCTCCCTCGAGCGAGTCCTCGACAGGCAGCTCTCGACGCGGGGGCTTACCCATGGCCTTCTCGATGCGAGCAAGCAGCGTCCGTAACCGAGCCTCGAAGAAGCCCTCGAAGTCGTCGCCTCGCAGGAGGTCGGCGCCGATCACATGGGACTCCAGGATCTCGTTCATGCGGTCGGTCGAGATCGAGGCCTGCTTCTCCAGCCTTGCCAGGTAGACGCTCGGAGCGTTGCCACCGATGCTGCGGTTCGTCTTGGCCGAGATCGGCGTCTTGTTGACGATGGAGTCGTAGCGTCCCCGGTCGAGCTGCTGGCCCTTGCACCACTTCTGGGGGAAGACGTGATGGATGTCGATCTTCTCATCGAAGTACGACTGGATGTCGATCGTATCGCCGGTGCGGAAGTCGAGGCCGCCCTCCTTGAGCAGCAAGGCGTAGATGCCCTTGTAGGCCGCGCTGTTCCTGGTCCGAAGGGTCAGCAGACGGGCCGCTGCAAAGTTGGCATCGACGACGGTGGCGGGCTCCGGGCCGTCATCACGGATCCAGGTGACGAGCTCGGGAAGGTCCCTTGCGAACCTCGACTCGATGGCGCCGCCGTACAGCTCACCGAAGACGCCGCACCAGTACCACCGGGCGAGCTTCGCCCGGGCGCCATCTGTCTCGGCCACGTCCCCGAGGACCGCGAGCGCTGAGGCCAACGGGACGAGCTGGGTGCGGTAGGGCAGATCCCGAGCGGCGAAGAGCCGCTGGGCGTAGAGGAACTTGGCCGCCAGCGCAAACCCCTTCGTGACCGGGTCCGCCCACTTCTCGTAGCCGCCGAGGTCGAGTTGGAGGACGTCCCGGCGCTTGCAGCTCGCGCCCGGGGCGCTCTCGGGCGGCGTGCCCAACTTGATGGCCTGCATCCGCCGGTCGTAGGTGGCGAGGAGGGTCACGGCCTGGAGCAGGTCCGTGTTCTCGACCGAGCGCAGCACGTGCTGCTTCCTGAGGCGCGTTTCCCGCGTGACCCAGTCGTCCCGCAGGTTGAAGTTGTCGGCGGCGAACGTGGCGGTGAGCAGCTCGAACACGGTGAGCGCTACGCCCCCGGTGTTGACCTTCTCGAAGACCTGGCAGACGGCCTCCTTTGGGGTTTCCTTGCGCAGCAGGATTAGCGGCACTTGGTACTGCTGGAAGGGCTGGACGACGGCCTGCACGAAGTCGTTCCAGCGGGAGAGGCGCTCCGCCGTCTTCGAGGGGTCCACCTGGATGTACTTGAGCTGCCAGTCCGTGAACGCCGCCTGGTTGAACACGAGCGGCAACGGGAACAGCTCGGCGGCGCACTCCTTCTCGGTCGTCGAGTGGTCCTCGATGATGTCGCCGCGGAAGTTCTTGGTGATGCGATCCTCTGGAAGACCGACGATCGCATCCTCTCGATCGACGTTGCTATCGAGCGCCGCGGGGATCTTGATGTAGTACCAGCGCTTGAGCGGCCGATTTCGACTGTCCTTCGTCGAGACGACCGAGCCGGAAAACAACGCCTGATACAGCGAGGTCAGCCGCTGCTGCCCGTCGAGGATGAGACGCTCCGGCTGCTGACCGTCCTGCTTCGGTGCGCCCTCGACCTCTCTCGGCAGGAAGCGAACCGTGGGGTTTCCTGTCTGGAGCATCATCACCGCCCCGACGGGGAACGATCGAGAGATGCTCGCCAGGAGGCTCTTGATATGGTCGTCATCCCAGACCCAGCCACGTTGGAAATCGGGCAGCTTCGTCTTCCCCGCCTTGATGCTGGCGAGTATGTCCGAGAGCTGCTCCTTGGTGCTGTCGAAGGTGGTGAAGACGCTCATCGTTCCCCCAGGTATCAGCTCGCGCCGTGAAGAGGCTCGACGTTACGCAAGCGGCCGGGCGACGACAAGCCCACGCCGTGCCCACTTCGCAGGCGCATCTGGATGCCGGCGCGACGTTGGAAGCTTGCGCCACCCCAGGCATGCCCAAGACAGCCGCCGTCCGCTGGCAACATGGCCAAGCGAAAGTCGATCCGGATCGGGGAGAAGGCGCTGCTGGCTCACGAGACTCCGACGGCACCCAAACCGACATCAACTTCGTGAGGTGCCTCACGCCGTCCCGCCAGGAGCACGACGTGGGTGCGGCGTTCCGCGCCGAGATGCGGGAGCAGGTCCGCCAATTCAAGGCGGCGAAGCTACTGCCCGGAGCGGCTGTTGACAGGCCATGCTCTCCAGCTAGCATGAGATGCTCGCGGAAGTTGGGCAGCTAGGGAGGTGGAAGATGGGCGGGATGCGCGTTCTTGGGGTTTCAATAGCCGCTGCGGTCGGCGTCGCTTTCGCAGGTTGCACATCTGAGCCATACGAAGACTCGGCGTCTCGGGGCTCCGAAGTCATCTGGGGCAACGCGAACCTGAAGAACTTCCAAAACGTGTCGAACCAGGCCCACCAGGAATACGGCACCGCCGTTGGGCTGATGGTCAACACTTCTGACCTCAATTCGAGTGCCTTCAACTGCCCCGTGCCACCGACCGCAACGGACTGCACCTGGATCCTGTCCACCCAACAATCCACATTTTGCCCCGGTGAGCTTTTTGGCTCTGAGCGCAAGACATCCGCGGCGTGCACGGTGTTCATGGTCGGACAGGATCGGTTCGCAACGGCCGCCCATTGCATGACCGATACGATCGCGCCATGGACCGGCTGGGACCAAGAATGCGCGAAGCGTGCTGTGGTGATGCGCTGGCGCACAAGCAGCCCAAACTTCCCCAACGGAAACCCAAACATACTGTCGCGCCACATCTACTTCTGCGACACGGTTCTCGACCACGGTCCCAGCGCCCTGCCGTCTACGGATGGACTGCCAGACGACTGGGTGATATTCCGAGTGGACCGACCGGTCACCGGCGGCACGGGAACCGGCGGCCCGCTGACGACAGATCGCGAACCCCTCTTTCCGAGCGATGCGTCACTCGCAGTTTCCCAGAACAACCTGATCTGGACGCACAATTTCGGGCTTCCGCTGAAGCTCGACGCCCAAGTTTCCATTGCGACAATCGGGCAGCAGTTTCCGACCAACGGTGGCCCCGGAACGTTCACGGTGGAAGCGGACCTGCTACCAGGCTCCAGCGGCGCTCCCGTCCTGACTCCATCGGGCGCAGTGCTCGGCATGGTGATTTCCGGGCCGGAGGTAGTCCTTGGCCCAGGGGGATGTGTGAAGGACTGCTTTCCAACTGGACAGGGGGCGCCCACTTGTCCAAACGCGAACCAGCGTTCGATAGCACTCGATCTGCAGCAGCTGCCACGCAAGTTGCTACCAGTCGCCTACGATTACGACCTCGACGGCAACCGTGACGACTATCTCGCGTACTACGAGCACCAGGGCACGCTGTGGATCAACATCTACATCGATGGGGCTTTCTTTGCAGCCTTTGACACGCTGCTGCCCGTCTCTCAGCAAGAGGCCGACAAATTCTCTTTCGTTCCGTTGGGCGACTTCGATAACGATGGCGTCGAAGACTTTGTCGTTGTCGCCGGCGCGCAGGCCATCTTCGTCGACGCAACCCTGGGCTTTTCTACTTTTCCGCTGCTGGTGGGAACGTACGTGGAGTACTCGACGGGCGACGCGAATGACGACGGTTTCGTGGATTTGGAGCTGATCAGAGAAGATGGCACCCGAGACCTGTACTTCGGTGGCGCGAACGGGCCCACCAACAAGGGCGTACCGGTGTCTGGGTTCCCGTCAGCGGATGGACATGATGGCCGCTTCGTCACGGTGACCGGACAGCCTTTCGCCACGGTTCCAAACCAGCGCACCCGTTTTCTCATCGGCGTTCCAGCGGGCCAAACCACCGTCACGGTTCAAGTCTTCGATGGCGACCAGACGTTGGGCAGTCTGTACGACACGGGCAACAACGCCGGTGCTCGAACCTGCTACGAGCTCTCCAGCTCGGTGGACAAAGCGAACCCCGAGACACCACTTCCCCAGGTCACGGTGGAGGATTCGGCGGCAGCGCTTGCGGATGCTGACTGGGGCACCATTTATGGTGGGGCGACCTTTGGGACAGCTAGCGGAAGTGGGGCGCACTTCTACATTCTGGACGTGTACTTGACGCAAGGAGCCTGTGGTCAACCCATGGTTCCGGTCACAGCCGGGCTCACCAACAGCTTCAAGGTGCGGGCCACGGGTCAGGTGAGCACGATCGCCAACGACTTCGCCTTCATCGCACGAGACCTGGCGGGCCCATTTGCGGTGGGACCGCTCGCCGACACCGCGATGCTGGACACGAACTATGATGGCACGTTTCGGTTCTTCGTGGACGTCGGAGCGGCTTCTGTCTCGATGACGCTTCGGGATGCGGACGCGGACATCTTGGTTGACGATGATCCGGCCGTCGTGGGACAGCGTGGCCCTCTCGATGTGAAGGCAAACGGTGTTGCTACTGGCGCCAGCGCGGACATCCGATATACCGTCCTTGACCCCTCCGGAGCTGTCAAGCTCAGCAACACAAACCCTTCCGGAAACAACGACGGCGTAACGGTCACGGATGAGGAGCGTTTGACGGTCTCGGTGCAAGGCACGCCGGGTGCTTGGGAATGGAGATGGCAGAACGTTCGCGTTCAAAACAACGTCCGCATCTGGGCGCCTGTCGGATCACCCGTCACCTATGAGGTGTTTGGTCAGCCCACGCGAAGACTGAGCCCAAGTGGCGCGGTTCCAGTTGCGACCTGGATCTCCACTGACCTGAGCTCGTTTCTACCCATCAGTGTTGCCGGGACTCCGGTAACCTCTGCGTCGCAAGCGCTGGCGATTCTCACTCATGCCGCTCCGGAGCTAGGCGGGGCCAGCGGCTCTCATGCGGCGGTATGCCACAAGCCCCCCGGGAAGAAAGGAAGCAAGGTCAAGCTGCTCGTGGTCGGGGCTTCCGCAGTGCCAGCGCACTTGTCCCACGGCGACAGCATCGACCCGGCACGCGTGATGGCCGAGCTGCACGCCGAACTGCTGGCAGCCAAGCTCAACGTCCTTGCCCGCACGGAGGCTGGCGAAGACCTGGCCAACGCGTTCGTGTACACGCGGGATATCTCCGTGGCCGAGGTCATTGCAGCCGCGGAGGCATTGCTCAGCGGTCAGCTCGCCTGCACCTGGACCCCGACACAGATGGCCGAGGCAGCCGACATTCTCGCGCTGCTTCAAGCCCTCAACGCCGCCGACGTGACTTTCTTCCGGACTCTCACACCGTTCGCGCCGGCTTCGACCCCAAAAAAGACCACCGGCAATCCACCGGGTCAACCGTTTGCCGGTCTATGACAGCCATGCGCGTCCAGACCAGTTGCTGGATCGCCATACGCAGCGGTGGCCTGGCAGCGCTCGCCGCTGTGCTGGTTGCGACGTGCCGGCCGTCACCCGAGCCAGTAGCTGCCACGCCGCCGCGGGTCGACCCTGCGGAGCCCACAGCGCCCGACGCTGGCGCCCTCGCGACGACTCATGGCACCGAGGACGCGCGGAGCGAGCAAGTTCCCGAGGAAGTTCCGATCGAGCGCTTGATCGCGGAGCCAGCAAGCTACTTTGGCCAGCGAGTCACCACTGCTGGTTGGGTCGTGTCGTGCGACGTGGGGATCAGCTGCACGATTCCGTGTCGGCGCTGTATCATGTGCACAAGTCGCGCAACACTCGTCCCACCCGGGACCGAGAAGATGGCGTCGTGCAACCGAAACGGCACGTCACTCATCATCATGGACCTGGGCACGCTCAACAAGTTTCTTTGTAACGCATCGACCTGCGAGGAAGCCTGCTTTCGCAAGTGCTCGTTCCCCGCCCGAACGTCCATACGCCTAACTGGGACTATCAAGCGCGCCACCCCGGAACAGATGGGCATCGGTGAGGAACAATACGTCTTCGTTCCAGATCCGATGTGAGAGGAAGATCTGGAAGCATGTGAGGTCGACGAAGAATTGGTCGGAGGTCACTGGCCGGTCGGCCCCGCTGCCGCGAGCAGCGCAGTGACGGTGCGGAGTAGCTCTGGGACGTTGGGTTTGAGGATGGTTGGGCCGAGATCCGACGGGGCGTGTTCGCTGGAGAAGAACACGACGTGACGCACCAGTTTCTTGGCGTGAAGGACGCGCGCGACGCGATCCCCGGTTTGTCCCCCTTCCAAGTGGTAGTCGAACACGCCGACGTCGACGACCTCGCTCAATGAGAGCGCTTGTGCGGCGCTGGAGGCCGCGACGACTTGGTGACCGAGGCGACGGAGACTGCGTTGCAGGCCGCGAAGCAGCTCCGTGCTGTCGTCGACCAGCAAGATCCTCCTCATGCGGCCACCTTCGAGGGCGCGTCATCTGGGCGTGCGGCCTGGGGCATGAGCAGATCCTCGGCCGCTGCGGCCCTCAGTTGCGTCTCGCTTCCGTGTCTGGCCGGCAACGCCGCGCTGCCGGACCATTTCCGGCGCTTGAACTGACCGATGTGCCGGGGATGGCTGCCTACAGTCGCGCAATAGTCCGGCCGCGCACGCACGCGCGCCGCGCGATGTGCGGCGATGGCCGCACGTGGCGAGTGTGGCAAATGCCGCGAGTGAATTGCTGCTAGAGTCGCCGCTGTGGCTGCTGTCGCACGGGCAGACGGGGAGGAGGAAAGCCAACCATGCGCAAGTTCCTGTTGGTTCAAAAAGACAAGAGCACGACTGAATCGCCGTCGCCGCTCAGGACGATTGAGAACGTCGCCATCCGCGCGTTGACCTGGTTGATGACGGAAGACGACGACAACCGGTCGCTCGTGTTCGAAGTGTTTCCCGAGCTCACTCCCGACGCGATCATCGAGGAGGTGTTCCTGCTGTGGGGGGATCTCGCAGATCGGGGCTCGTTTCGTGACGCGGTGGAGGACGTGTTCCTGCAAGTGCCCGAGGAAAATCGCGAGAAGGCTCGTCCTCGGGTCTGGGAGATCTTCGCCTCCCGCGAATACTCGACTGGGGCGCGAGCGCTCGCATATCAGGTCATGCAGAGTTGGTGGGGCAACGTCGAAGCTCCGGCTTTGGCGGACGAGGAGATGCGCGCGATCGAAATAGACTTTTTCGGAGACTGCGGATTCTCGAAGCACGGCAGTGTCGAGAACGTCTCGAGCTACCTCGCTTCGCTGATGTGGGATCCCGACGACGGGGAATCACGCTACGCGTTCGTCGAGCGGATCCGCCAGCGGGCCGGGATGCCCTACGCGTTCGCGCACTGTCACGCCAGCCTCGACTCCGCCCCCTGGCATGGCGAGATTCTGAGGCGTCTCTCTGCCACCGGCTGCAGAACCACGGAGTACCTGCTGCGTCTCGCGCACTGTGACGCAAGGCAGCGGGCACTGCGCCCCGAAGAGATGGTTACGGCCGAGGTGGCCAAGCTCATCGACGAAGCCGCGCGCGCCTGTTTCGACGGGCCAAGCGCGGAGACGGTGCGAGAAGAGTGGTTCCAATCAGCAGAGTTCTGGTTCAGCCCGGCAGACACCTGGGGCGACTACGTGCTCGCTGCCTGGATGGCGACGCCGCGGCCCGGCGGAACCCATGCATACGTCTTGCTCGGTGTGGACGGGGTGGTCGCTGGCCGGTGCGAACGGAGCGTTCCGGAATGCGCAGTGCCAGACGAACTCATGGACCGTCCGCTTGCCAGCATCGATGCCCAGCTGGCGTTGACGCTGATCCGCGCCGGCTTCGCCACCTGGGCTGAGAAGCACCCGCCTGACTCACTGAACCCGCGCAGTGGGCCCGGCGCCGCATTCGATGCAGCGCTGTACATCGAGAATGCTGCTGTGCAAATGCTGTGCGCGCACCCCGCGCAGGACGAGAATGGAAGCGTGGAGCTGGTACGCCCCGACGGCGCGGTTTGCTCGCCGTCGAAGCTCGCGGCGTTGCTCGAGAGCAACGCTTATCGCGCTTGGTACCGTCCTCGGGATCTGGCGAACATGATCCAGTCGGCACTAGATACGATGGACTGGCGGTCGGATCTGCAGCGTCGCCTGCTGGAGGACATCGGTCGCGCAAGGCTCATCGCCGCCTGCCGCAGATGGCGCGGTGGCATCGCAACCAGGGCGACCACGTGGAGGCCGCGATGATGAATGCGGTCGCGCGGGATTTGACGCCGCCCGGTCACGGCACTCTGATCTTGGAAGCGCTGACGGATCTGTGGGTCAATATCGTTGTGCCCGCGGCAAACCACCCCTTCGCCGGCACGGCGAGCGAGTCCGTCCAGGCGTTGCTCAATGTGGAGGGCGATTCGCACGAGAGCAAGAGCGATCACCCGCTGTGCGCCGGCCGCGACGACGACTTCCGCGCCGTCTTTTCCCTCACCCTGGCGATGCTCGAAAAAACGTTCGAGAACTATCCGAATGCGGTGCCCAGCCCAGATCTGGACGAGGTGGCCGTGCTGATCACCGAGGGCACGATGGGCCTTGAAGTCGCCTTCGGACACGGGTGAAAGCCGGCACCAGATCAAGTGGCGGGAAACGCATGACCAAGGACACCGCGGTGATGCGGCTCTGGTGCTCGGCCTCGCCGCCCGCAGTCGCACCTCGTCCGCGAGCAGCGACGTCGCATCGCACCGTGGTGCAACCCCTGATAGGGTTCGGTGATGGCGAGGACACGGGAGCAAGTAATCGACGACTTGGCTGCGAAGATGAAGGAGCGGGAGAAGCTGCTGGGTGTGCAGCTTGAGGCCGATGGGCAGCACCGGGCCGACATTGAGAACGCCAGGCGGACTGGCGACGGCTGGAACTTCATGCGGAAGCTCTTGCAGTACAACAAGGCGAACAACTCGCGGGCCGCAGAAGTTGCCCGAGTCGATGCCGACTTGACCGCACTTTACGAGGAACTCGATGACCTAGCGGAAGCCGCTAAGAAGAAGCTGCCGGGCTGAACGTGGAATCGTCGGAGAATCGTCGGAACTAACCCGACCGAAGCCCATCGAGTCCCACCGCCGTCGCCGATACCCTGTTTCACGCTCGTTGAGGCCCGTTCAGGCTCGGTGCACCTGATTCAAATAGGTTCCGGCGCCTCTGGGCCTGATGCCGTCGAGATCCTGTTGGTGATCGTCGATCCAGCGGTGGTCCCCGACGATTTAGCGACGGTTCATGGTGGGCGGTGAACTTCGGCGTTGAGCCAGGTGTCTCGTCGTGCGAGAGCGGAGCGGCAAGCGAGATCGAATCGGCGCTGGTCTCGCCCCGCGAAGTGACCATGCTCGACCTTTTCATCCCCCCGCAAATCAACAAGGTGCTCGTCTACCCGAAGCCGGTCAACATGCGGTGGGGGGCAACGAAGCTCCGGTCGTTCTGCACCGACATGCTCGGCTCGGAGCCGAAAACCGACACGGCGTTCTTGTTCACGAACAAGAAGCAGGACACGCTCCTTCTCTACCTCGTGGACGAGGATGGCGATCGGACGCTCATGAAGAAGCTCGACCGAGGGACCTTCCTGATGCCGACCGCCAAGCCGGGTGGGGTCCCCTTCATCACCATGCGCCGCTCGGCGCTGTCCAAGCTGCTCAGGTAGGGCTCGCAGCTCTCGCAACGGTCACCATCGTCGCCGGCCACCCCACTTCTCACGGTAGCTCGGAGGACTCGGGATCGGGTCGTCGGGCTCCTCGGCCCGCTCGGCGATGAAGTTGCTGCTGTCGCCGTTCTTGATGCGGAGCTTGCCGCTCAGGGTGCCGTCCTTGCGGAGTCGCACACTGCCACTCCCGGTCACCTGGTCGTACTCCCAGGCACCCTCCCAGCTGAACGATACCCCAGTCTTCGTGGCACGGCAGTTCACGTAGGCGAGGAGGCAGTGCATGCGAAGGCGGTCGTCGTAGCCGGTGATCGAGAGCAGTGCCGGGCCGATGATGTCGAGGCCGCGATCGTCCCAAGTCGAGGTCTCGATGATTCGCCACCAGCCCCGGTACTCGCGGGGGATTTCGCGGTCGGACATGGGCGATAAGGTACCCGTTCAGCGAGCGGAGATCATCGCCTCGTCTTCGGCTACACTCCGCCGCCATGCTCGTGGTGGATCCGTGGCATTGGCTCAACGAGGACGGTTCGCTCCCAACCGAAGATCGGCGGCTGCGGAAGCAGATCCTTCGGGTCGTGCAGTTCATCGAGGCAGGTGGGACGTTGCCCAGGCTGCACGCGAGGGAGACGACGCTGCCGTGCTCGAAGCGGCCGAAGCGAAGACCTTGCTTGGGCCTCGTGTGGGTGATCAAGACGGCTGACGATCGGATCCACGCCCACTGCCCCGTGTGCCGTGGCGACGAAGCGATGATCGACAACTGGCAGGCGACGGACTGGGCCCACGGCCAGATGGAGCCCGTGCCGGTGGATGTGTTTCGGCCGACGGTTCTGAACTGACCTCGGAGGGCGGTGGGACGCCGACCAGGCAGTCCTGGGTGCGCAGGTCGACGATCACGCTTCCCGCTTGACTGGAGGCCTTGGGACGGCGTTGACCCCAGGGCTGATCACGACTGCTGGCTTGGATCGTCAGGCAACCCCACGCCCCTGTTGAGCAAGGCTAGTCGCACGTCGCGCAATCTCGATTGGCTTGACCACGGTCCAGGCCTTGCTCTTGGAGCAGGCTGATGCAGCGAGAGCCCGTTTCCCTTGAGCGCTCGAGCCCGACGGACGAACTAAGACGAGGCTGGCTCCGAGTGCGGAGGGCGTAGCGCTGTCGTTGGATGGGGCTATCGGCTTTCACGCCGAGGACGTCATCATCGAAGCGCGGGACGCGACCACGGCGGGGGCTTCGAGCATCGCGCTGTTTGCGAAGGGTTCGGGGGGGGGTGACGCTGAAGCGGGTGGACTTGAAGGCCGGCAAGGGCGCGGATGGCGCCAAGGGCACGCTGGCGCCGTTTACCTATCCGAAGCAGGCCGACCTCAATGGCAATGATGCCAGTGGGGCGACGGGGGGAAGCTGAAGACGTGGAACTGTCCCGGCGGGATGACGACGATTGGGGGCAAGGGTGGGGATGGCATCATGCCAAGCGGTCAGGCTGGGACTGTGGGTGGACCCGATCACAGCGCGGGAAAAGGCGGAACTCCCGGCTCGTGTCTTGGTACGGGGACAGGAGAAGACGGCGCCTCCCCCCCCGCCACGCCCGCCGCCGCAGGCGCGACCACGCTAGGCACGCTGTCCTCCACCGGCTGGGCGCCAGCGAGCGGCGCGGATGGCGCCATGGGTTCGCCGGGTCAGGGCGGCGGCGGAGGAGCCAGCGACGCGAGCTTCGGCGGAGGAGGCGGCGGCGCGGGGGGCTGTGGCGGAGCGGGTGGCCCCGGAGGCCAAGGCGGAGGCGCGAGCATCGCGTTGCTCTTGCTCGACACACCGCTGACGCTGGACGCCAGCGTGACGCTCACCACCAGCGACGCAGGCAAAGGGGGCGATGGCGTGGTGGGGCAAGCGGGGCAGCCGATATTCGGATTCAAGGGGACTGATGGAGGCGGTGCGGCTTGCCCGGGTGGGGCTGGCGCCCCCGGGGCCGACGGCGGAGCAGGCGGAGGCGCCGCGGGCGGGGTGAGCGTCGCGGTGTTGTGGAAGGGCGCGGCTGCCATGGCGCCGGTGGTCGACACTGGAACGGCGGTCACCCTCGGCGCTCTGGGCGCCAAGGGCGCGGGCGGCAAAGCGGGGAGCAACGACGGCATCGATGGCGTGGCGCAGGACGTGGTGGAGGTGAAGTGAGGTACACTCGCGCGCGGGACGAGAGACTGGCGTTGTCCATCGCGGCCAAATCGCGATGGACAAGCCGGCTGGGAAGGCCAGGCAGCAAGTGAAAGATCCCGATCTACCGAGCTCGATGGATGAGATCATGGACGAGGCGCTCGCCCGCTTGCGGTGGGACGTTCGGGAGCCCCACTTTGGGCCGGGTGCCGAAGTGGGACCGTACATCATCCGGCAGTTCGTGGGCTTCGACGACGTGTACGTCAGTGAAGTCTATCTCGCGCGGCGGAAGGACTCGACACGTCTCGTCGAGTTGATACTCACGTACATGGGTCTGAGCCTCGGTTCGTCCTCGGACGAACGGGTCCGAGGCTTCGCTGGCGCGCGACGAGCCGTGCTGCACCCGAATCTAGTGCAAGTGCATGCAGCGGGTGCGCTGCGAATACCGCGCTCGATTTGGGTCGCTCGAGGAAGGTGCGGGCTGGCACGGCTGGGCGACTGGCTTGCGCAGGGGCGCTCAATGCCCGTTCCGCGTGCCGTCGCCCACATCACAGCCGTCGCCAGAGCCACGGACGTGCTGGAGCAACACGGCCTGGCACCAAGGGGGATCTCACCCGACGATGTTTTCATCGGCGCAGACGGCGCGACCAAGTTGGAGGACTTCAAGGGAGACTGCCTTGGAGCGGGGTATGTGACCGGGGCTTGGATAGCGCGCCCACGTTATCATGCACCAGAAATCGGATCGCAGGACCCCGTGGGTTCCAAGGCTGTCGTGTTTGGCCTCGGGGCCATCCTCTACGAACTGGTCACGGGCAGCCCGCTCTTCCCGAACTATGAGGTGTATGGACACTTCTACGACGGTACGCGGACGTTGGACCTGGCAGCAGCGGGCTCGCTCGCGGTGCTGCTCGGTCGCATGTTGGCAATCGACCCTCGTGCTCGCCCCAGCGTGCAAGAGCTTCCGCGGTTGCTGGATGGTGCACTCCTGCGGCGATGCAGCGTCGTCGCCGCGGGACTGGCGAACAGCGACATTGCAGCGAGCGGCCGCACCGCCCGCTGCGCTGACGCACCGCGCGGGGAAGGGCGAGAGTAGCGCCCCAGGTACGCCACATCGAACCGACCCCAAACCCAAAGACATTCACATCGCGCTTTGATCACGTTGCCAGAGAGACAAGCCCTCGCCAGTCATCGAGCGTGAGTGCTCTCCCTGCCCCGTGTTGACGGCCGGGGCGCTTTCGGTTGCGGGGGATTGGGCCTATTCCGCCGCTCGAGCCCGCGCGAACTCGGGCGGGAGCAGCACTTCGCCGCGCTCGCGGGCGCGCGCGGCATCGTGCGAGTAGGCGGAGAGGTCGACGACCAGGAGCTTCGCAGTTTCGATCAGGGAGAAGAGTCGCCGCCACCTGGGTGCCGCGCTCCCCCGGCGCGGTATCGCTCGCTCGGGCGCCCACCGTCAAGACCCGGTGGACGCCGTTGGAGCGAAGCGAACGCCGACAGAGGCGCTCAGCTCGCCATCAGCAGCGTTCGACCTCCTCTCCGTTACTTTCTTCGCGGCCCCGATCACCTTCTGGGTCATCGCTGTCCAGGTCGTCGTCATCGTCGGTGGCCAGTGCGTCTTCGTCGATCACTTCGTCGTATTCGTCGTCCTCGTTCTCGTCGTCGATCTCTTCGTCGTATTCGTCGTATTCGTCGTCCTCGTCCTCGTCATCGCTCTGTTCGTCGCCTTCGGAATCGTCTTCTAGATCGTCGCCGATCCGTTCCTCGAGGTCTTCTTCGTCCTCGTCTCCGAGTTCGTCGCTCTCTTCGTCGCAGTCTTCATCTTCGATGTCGTCCTCCTCATCCGGCCCCCACTCCGGAGCGCACGCGAGGCCCGCGCCAACACGGTGGTTGAGTAGATCGTCGAAAGTCGTGTTCAGTCGTTCCATTTCAGTATCTCCTTGATTTCTCCCCCCTCGAAAACCACTTGCGCGCGCCGCTCATGACGCCGAAGTCGCCCAAGGCCACCAGCCGCCGTAGCCGTCCGGCCACCACCAGGTCTGCCCGTCGAACCAGAGAAATCCGCCCGGCGCGGCGGTCCACGGAACCCACATCGGCGACGCAAGCTGCGGTGCAGACGCACGGTCCTGGCGCCGCGCCAGGGCAGACACCGGCGCACGCGAGCGAGTAACGGCGCCTTCTGAGGACGGGTCCGGAACCTGCGCTAGATAGGCTTGCCCGGCCTCAGAGACGTACCAGCGCCCATCACCCGTGCGGCGCAGCAGCCCCCGTGCCCGCAGGCGGCCCGCAACGCCAGCGGCGGACGCAACGATCTTCCGGGACCGTTTCCAGGCCTTGGAATGCGCGTACACCTCGAGCGCGAGTTGCTCGGAGGTGCAGGGCTCTCGGAACGAGAGGACGGCAGTCAGGAGCTTTCGAATCGTGTCTGGGTTCATGGCGTTCCGCCTTTCTTTCGGAGCCTTGGTGCGGTCCGGGCCGTGTTCTTGGTGAGGGTTTGGTGCGCGCTTTGGTGCCGGGTTTGGTGCACCAAACGACGCAAAACTCGTGACCAACCCAGCACCACGCTCACACCAAGCTGGGTGCAAAACGCGGGAATACTGGTTGTTTCGACCCGGGCGCGCGTCTGGCGAAGGACGACAAGGCGCTCAGGCCTCGACCAGCCCAACCCGACAGCGTGGGGGCGGGGGTGTCTCGGATGGCCGGAGAGAGTCACTTGGCCCCCTTTGGTTGCTTCCGAGCACGGATCGTCGCGGTCTGCGCTGACGGCAGAACCAGCGCCGCAAGCTCCAGGGCTCGATCGAGCATGTGGGGCCCACCCGCCAGCACGGCTCGGGCTAGTCGCAGAGGCTCAGCGCTGAGAACGACGTCTGCGAGAGCCTCGGCCAAGGCTTCCGCTCGTGGATCACCCTCCGTTGTTGCTTCGAGCAGCCTCGCTGCGAGGGCCTCGTAGCCATTCTCTGGACAATTTGCTGAGCTAAGTCTTCGTAGCCATTCAGGATCGGGTGAATTCCCGTCACTCACCCCATTTTCACTCGTAGGACCGGCCGCTAGCGCGGCCCAGCGCCAGGCGAGCCGAACGCGCGGGGACTACAGACCCCCGGAAATGCACTGGAAAAAGCTACGCCTTTTTCGGATGGCGTGGCGCTTTTCGGCGTTTGCAGCTAAGAAAGACCCAGTCGTTTGCTGAGAGGTCGGTGGAGCATGACGCTTAAGGGCATTCTTACTGTAGCGGCGGGCGCGGGCCTGCTGGGAACACTTGGTTGTAGCGATCCGGTTCCGCCACCGCCCCAGGGCGGAGTGAACATGAGTGTTCACTCGGCACCATCATCGGTGACACCCGCCGGCAAAAAGTGCACGGTCGGCGGTCACCAAGCGTTCATCGGCTCCCCGCCTCCGGACGCAAGCAAGCCGGGCAGCCGCGTCGTCGACGGCGAAGGCGGCGCCAGCGTGAGCTGCAACGTTCGCAAATCGGCCGATGGGTTTTCCATCAATGGCAACGCGAACCACAAAGGTGTCTCCTTCAGCGTCAACGGAAGCGTGATGCCCGCTGGCACCGGCACCGCAACCATCTTGCATCGCAACCCGACGGTGCTCGAGACCGTCAAGAGCGACCAAGCCACGCCCTGCACGATCAGCGTGGAAGATGCGCCCTTGCAGGTCGCATCGGGCCGCATCTGGGCAAAGTTCGTTTGCCCAGCGCTGACGGCTTCCCAGCAGCCCACGCTCTTCTGTGAAGGCGAGGGGTTCTTCGTCTTCGAGAACTGCGAAGAGTAAGCCCGCTACTTTTCCGACTTCTTCGGGGCAACGGGCTTGAAGGCTTCGGCGGGCTCGGTCGCGGCGTCGCGCAGGTCCGTGCCCGCGGTCAGAGGGCTCTCGTCAATGCGCACCACCACCGCGGTGATGTTGTCCTCACCGCCATGTTCGTTGGCCATGGCCACGAGTCGCGTGCAGGCGTCGGCTAGGTCGTCGGCGCCACCAACGACGTCCAGCAGCTCTTCGTCATCGATCATCCCGGACAGACCATCCGAGCAGAGCACGTAGAGATCGCCTTCTTCTGCCGTATCGCTCTGTAGGTCCACTGTCACGTGGTCCTGCATGCCCAATGCGCGAGTGATGACGTTCTTGGGCAGCTCGCTACGCTGCTCTTCCGATAGCTCCGGCATCGCCAACAGGTAGTCGTTCACCAAGGAATGGTCTCGGGTGAGCTGATTGATGGCGCCCTCCCGGATGCGATACGCGCGGCTGTCGCCCACGTGACCAATGAACATCGTGCGCTTCTCTGGAGCAAACAGCGCACCGACGATGGTCGTACCCATGCCGTGGCATTCACGAGAGCGCAGACTGCGCTCGATGATCTGCCGATTGGCGATACGAATGGCGGTCAGCAGGCGGTTTTCTTCCTCCGAGAGCCGAGCGTCGAAGTGAAAAGGCCAGGTCACGTCGTCGGCGGCGGTAGCGCGGAAGAAGTCGACCATCGCGTCCGTGGCTAGCCGGCTGGCCACGTCGCCAGCACGGTGTCCGCCCATGCCGTCAGCAACGATGTACAGCTCGTGATCCTTGAGGATCGCAAAACTATCCTCGTTGTGATCGCGCTGAAGGCCGACGTCACTGATGCCGGCCGCCGCTGCACGCAATTTAGCCATGTGTTATCGAGCCGCTCCTAGGCAGACTGCCTCAAGAAAATGTCTCCGCACTTCCCCTGCGCTGTCAAGCATTCAAAACCAAAGGCAAATTCGGCGGGCACTTCAAGCGTCCGTGCCAGCATCAAACCGCCAAGATGTCCTTTTCTTTGGCGGAGATGATCTGGTCCACATCCTGCCCCGCCTTGGAGACGGTCTCCTCGGCCTTCTTCTTGGCGCGGTCGACTTCGTCCTCGCTCGCGTCGCCGCCCTGTTTCATTTCATTGAGCATATCGAGGCAATCGTGCCTCGCCTTACGGATCGCGATCTTGCATTCTTCCCCCTGCTTCTTCGCGACTTTCACCAAGTCTTTGCGCCGCTCTTCACTCAAAGGCGGTACGGGCACTCGGATGAGCTCCCCATCGACCTGTGGGTTGATTCCAAGATCGCTCTCACGCAGAGCCTTCTCGATTAGGGTGACCTGAGACTTGTCCCAAGGCTTCACGGTCAACATGCGGGGTTCGGGCACGCCGACCGAGGCCATCTGAGAAATCGGCGTCACCTGGCCGTAGTAATCGACGCGAATCGAATCCAGCATGCCCGCGTGCGCTCTACCCGTCCGCAGCTTGCTGAGTTCTCGCTTCAGAGCTTCTTTCGCTTTTTCCGCCGCCGAAGCGAGGTCACTGAGCACCTCGTCGATCATCTGCTACCTCCGTGGTGGGGGACCATATAACACTGCGGCCGCGGAGAGTGATCTCGGGTCGCGGAGGGCAAGAATGCCTCGACAACGTGGCTCTGGAGCGATATCCGAAGGATCGGTAAGAAAATGGGTTTCCGACGGGTGTGCTGGGTAGCTGCCATCGCCATACTGCTGGCGGTGGCCTGTAAACGTGAGGAATCCGGAGAGCCCCTCTACCCCGGCCCGCCACCCACCGGGACCATGCCTGGGGCTTCGCCTCCCCCACCGGCTCCGGCACCGGTCCCACAGGCCCCAGGGCCCACCACGGGCCAACCCCCACCCACAGCGTCGCCACCGGCTCCGACAGCCGCTCAACCTCCCCCGCCCATTGGCGGCTTGCCCTGTGCGACCGACAACGACCTGCAGTGTCCCTTCGGGCGCTGCCTCGGGGGCCGCTGCGGTGGTTGCCGGACAGACGCCGACTGTAAAGCCGGGGCCGGCTGCTTCACCACGCCCATGGGCCCGTCTTGTATGCCGCGGGGCCAAGCCACGGCGCCGCCCACACCTCCGCCGGCCACCGCGCCACCCCCAACCACCGCACCTCCACCTGCGACCACCCCTCCACCCCCAGCTGGTGATCCCCATGCCGCGGCGCGGAAGCGCTGCGTCGATCGCATCAACCAATACCGAGCCACGCGTGGCGCAGCTGCCCTCAGCCCGCGAACCGACCGCGTGAGCTGCGCGAATAGCGCCGCGGCCAGCGACGCCGCCAGCAACAAGCCCCACGGCGCCTTCGGCCAGTGCCAAGAATCCGCCCAGAACGAATGCCCGGGCTGGCAAGGCAGTCTGGACCAGGTCGTGGACAGCTGCGCCAAAGCCATGTTCGACGAGGGGCCCGGCGAGGGGGCCCGCCCACGGCCACTACCGCAACATGATGGACCCGGGCTACCGAAGTGTGGCTTGCGGCATTCACGTGACTCAGGACGGGCGCAGCTGGATCGTGCACAACTTCTACCGCTGAACCCCCTCCGCGCACGCCGCCCCGCGTTCGCGCTAGGCTATCGAGGCGATGAGCGCTTCTAGGACGACTCGAGCCCTCCTCTCTCTGGGGTTGTTAGCCGCCGCGTGTGCGACCAGCGAGGAAGACCCGCAGCGTAGGCCCCCCGGGGGCTTCGCTGATGCTGCCGGGGGAAGCAGCGGAAGTAGCGGCACCGGCGGCAATGGTGGCCAGCTCGATGCCGCCAGCGACAGCTCCGGGGACGCGAGCAGGGATGTGAGCGCGGATGGGCCTGCGGATGCCAGCGGCGATGCCGACGCCGCTGGGGACAGCGGCACCACCGGTCAGGTGGTGATCGTGAGCCGGAGCAGCACGGGCATCGTGCTGTCGACTCGCGGCGTGGCGGGCCCGTTTTCCACGAAGACCGTTGCAACGTCGATACTGGACCGGCCGGCATTGGCCGAAACCGCGGCGGGCGCCGTGTTGGTGGTACGGGACAGCGTTCAGAATGAGCTGCGCTTCGCCACGTGGAACGCATCCACCGGCGCGCTGAGCGCACTATCGCCGGTCGGCACGGCGGGTTTGACCCTGGGCTCCCCCTGCCCTGGCGACCGCATCGAGCACGACCCTGGCGTTCCTGGGTTCCGACTTCAAATACTACGTCAATCGATATGGCGGCAGTTGGCAGGGGTTCGCTCCGGTGCTGGGCGGCGGAGTGCATAGCTTCGGTCCCAGTGCGCCGAGCGTGGCGGCTTTGCCCAACCAGGAAAGCGTCGCGTACATCGGTGATGACGGCAATCTGTACACTCAGCTTTCCCAGGGCAGCAGCTTCCAAGCGGCGTTCGGGCACTCGAGTGGGGCCGCGGCGGACAAGACCGTCTCGCCGGCAATCACGGCGCGACAGGGCGCCGGGCAGCAATTCGTCGCCGTCTACACCCACGCCACCACCAAGCAACTGTATTGGACTCAAGGCAGCGGCACGAGCTGGTCCGCGCCAGCGCTGGTCACCGGCAGCATCGCGAGCGTCGGCACACCCGCGCTGGCGGCGCTCAGCGGCGGCGATGTCTTGCTCGCGTTCCGCGGCTCGGATGACCGCCTGCGCACGACCATCCTCAGCGGAAGTACCTGGAGCGCTCCCCAGTCACCCTTCCCGGCAAGCGCCCTGGCCGCCGCGCCAGCGGTTGCCCGAGGCCTCGACGGCCGAGCCGAAGTGGCTTGGGTCAGCGGAGGGACGCTTTTGGCGAGTTCTCTAAATGCATCGGGTTGGAAGCCAGCGGTCACGGTGGTGGCAAGCGCCCAGCAAGCCGTGGCCATCACGACCTACAAGCCCTGAACCCCTCAGGGCTTGTAGGTCTTTGCGGCGCCAGCGTCCCGGCCGCCGTCCAAGGAGTTCCAGTACGCCTCGTCCGCTTCCCGCAACTTGCGCTCGTTCTCCGTCTCCACGACCTGGGCGGCACTGTGCGCCGTCTTCTGCACCGCCTGATTGGCCTCCCGCGCGAGCTTCGCCGCGTACAGGCCAATGCCGAAAATTGCCAGGGCCGCAATGGCCAGACCGATGGCCAAACCCTTGGCGCCGGAGCCCGTGGCCCGGGCGATTTCCTTGTCCAAGTCAACGTCCGCCCGTTTGAGCTCGTAGGCCTCGGTCGCCTTGCGTGCGTCCGCCCAAGCTTCCAAGGCCTGCAGCGCGTCCGCTTGCTCCCGAATGGCTGCAAAGCGCTTGGTCGGGTCCCGGGAGCAAGAGCGGGCAAACCAGTCGTCGAAGGCGCGAGACAGCCCGGAATGCACTCGAGATGGCACTGGCATGGGGGCGGCGCAGACCTTGAGCACCACGTCTCCGATCGCGTCCCCTTCGAAGGGCGGGCGCGCGGTCAGCGCTGCGAAAGCACAAGCACCCAAAGACCAGACGTCACTCGCGGTGCTCACCGGGGCCGACGCCGTCAAAGCCTCTGGGCTCATGTAGTGCGGCGTACCCAGAACCGTGCCGGCTTGGGTCGCTGGCGCACCTTCGGCGGCATCTTCCTGAACGATCTTGGCGATGCCGAAATCCACGAGCTTGACCGTGTAGCCCCAGTCCGGAGCCTCGGGATCGTTGGCGAGGAAGATGTTGTCTGGCTTGAGATCTCGATGCACCACGTTGGCGGAATGCGCGGCGTCCAGGGCGAGGGCCGCCTGGGCCACGAGCCGCTTGACCTCGTCCAGAGGCAGCGCGCCCCGCGCCTTGAGGCGCTGCTCCAAAGACTCACCCTCCAGGTACTCCATGGCGATGAAGGGGCGTCCGTCATCGGTGACTCCGTGGTCATAGACTTGGACCGCGTGGCGGCTCTTGATGCGCGCTGCGGCCTTGGCCTCCAGGTCGAAGCGGCGCAGGGCCTCAGCGCTACTGGTCAGCTTCTCGTGAATGAACTTGATCGCGACCAGCTGGCCCAGGGTGACGTGACGACCCGCCCACACCGTGCCCATACCACCGCGACCGATGAGGCGCTCGACGCGGTAACGCTCCAGTACGAGTCGGCCGGCCAGATCCGGCGGGGGTGCATCACTCATTTTCGGAATCAAGACTCAGCGCGGTGGCTCGGCGGCTGATCCTATCTCGAATCGCGAGCGTCGTCGCCCCCACGGCGAGAGCACTGCCCGAGCCCGGGCAGAAGGGCCTTTGACGCGGCGCCGCGGGGCGCGCTACCTCGTTCGTGGCGACATGCGCTTGACCATCGCGACGTGGAACATTCACAAAGGCATCGGCGGCTTCGACCGCCGCTACCGCTTGCAGCGCGTGATTGACGTCCTGGCGGGCTGCGAGCCCGACATCGCTTTGCTGCAAGAGGTTGCCGAGGACATGCCCCGCTCGGAGTTCGACACTCAAGCGGATCTGCTTTCCCATGCCCTCGCCATGCCCCACGTGGCCTACGGCCCTGAGCATCGCTTCAGCGTTGGCGGCTACGGCAACGCCATACTGAGTCGCTGGCCCCTATCCAACGTCGTGCACCTGGATTTGACTGTGGGCACTCGAAAGAAACGGGGAGCGCTGCAAGCCCGAGCTCGAATCCGCTTCGGGAGTCGGTCCCGCAGCATCGTGATCACCAATCTGCATTTGGGGCTGGCGGGTTCCGAACGGGGCCAGCAGCTGGAGCGCTTCCTGTCGTCGCGCCCCTACCGAGGGCTGCACCGCCGTACACCGATTGTCCTGGGAGGCGACCTGAACGACCTCTGGGGCACCCTCGGGCCCGAACACCTCACTCCCGCCGGTTTCCATCGGGTCGGTCCACTCTCGCCAACGTTTCCCGCCTGGTTACCCGTGAGGCCCCTGGACGGATTGTTCCTTCGTGGCGATATCCGGACACTTCGTGCCGGTCCCGTGCGTACAGCTCTCAGCCGCCGAGCCTCAGACCATTTGCCCCTCGTTGCCTCGGTGTCGCTCCGAAAAAAATGACCCCAAACCTCGCCCCAGGACGTGCGGCGCTGCCCGAGCCGGGCTATGCGACCACACCGTGATCATGCGCCGATACCTCGCCCCAGCGGTCGTCTTGGCCGCGTGCTCGACGACGCCCGAGCCGCCCACCTCTCAAAGCGCCGCCAGCGTGTCGCCCCTCTCTCAAGGCGACACCTGGTCGGAGTACTACGTCGTTCTACAAGGCCCCGGCGGCATCGACGCGCTGCCGCCGAAGATGGATCCAACGGCGCCTGCCGCCGCGCTGGTCGTGCAGCGACGAATCAGTGCCATGGATGATCAGCGGCGGACGCTCGCCCCGGGGGTCGCCGGCCTGGGCGGCATCGTCGTCGCCGACATTCGGCGTCTAGCCAACCTGGTGCAAGTGAGACTTCCGAAAAGGAACGCCGCGCGCCTGAAGGGCTTGCCGGGAGTGGTCGGCCTGGAGGAAGTGCCAATCATGAAGCGCACCCTCGCATCGGCACTGCCGGTGGTGGGAGCACCGGAGGTTTGGGCGCGAACCACGCCGCTGACCGGAAGCGGCATGACCATCGGCATCATCGACTCGGGCGTGGACTACTTGCACGCGGACTTCGGGGGTCCAGGAACCGCCCAGACGTTCAACTCCAATGATCCGGACGTGATCGAGGCCGGGACGTTCCCGACCGCAAAGGTGATCGGCGGCTTCGATTTCGTTGGCGACGACTACAACCCAAGTGGCCAGGGGCAAGGAAATGGCACGCCGAAGCCAGATCCGGATCCCATCGATTGCTTCAAGCCGCAGAGCATCCAGGTGGCCGGCGGGCACGGCACCCACGTGGCCGGCATCGCGGCCGGCGCGGGCGTGCTCAAGGGCGGCGCGACCTTCACGGGTCCCTATTCTCAGACCTTCGATCCGAGCATCTTCCGGGTGGCACCAGGTGTTGCGCCCGAGGCGAAGCTGTATGCCCTGAAGATCTTCGGCTGCCAGGGCGGAACGACCCAGCTGGCGGCCGCGCTCGAGCGGGCCGTCGACCCCAATCAAGACGGTAACCTCTCTGACCGCTTGGACGTGGTCAACGCATCTTTGGGCACGGCCTACGCCGTCGGGGCGACCATTGGTGGAGGGCTAGTTCGCAATCTGACCAAAGCTGGCAGCTTGTTGGTGGTTGCGGCAGGCAACGACGGACAGACCTTTTGGGCCGCCGGCACGCCGAGTGCCTATCCCGACGCCCTGAGCGTCGCTGCCAGCGTAGATGCCGATCTCGTGGCCTTGCAGGTCACCTCGCCGAGTACAATCGCTGGAGAGTACGCCGCCGCCGAGGGTGGCTTCACCACTCCCCTGAACGACTCGGGCGCGATCAGCGGCAGCGTCGTCGCCAGCGTGCCCGCCAACGGATGCCAAAACTGGAGCAACGCAAGCGCGGTCAACGGCAAAGTCGCCATCGTCGATCGAGGCCAATGCACCTTCGTGCAAAAGTTCGGCAACGCGATCAAGGCTGGCGCCGTGGCGGCCATCATCGTTGACAACGAAGACGACACGTTGCCCTTCGCCATGGGCGGCGGGGATCCCGGCAGCGTCTCGATACCTGGCGTGATGATCCGGAAAGTGGACGGTACCAAGATCAAGGCTCAGCTCAGTGCCGGTGTCAGCGTCACGCTGGACCCAGCAGTGAAATTCGGCGGAGCCGGCAGCGAGATCATCGCGTCCTTCTCCTCCCGCGGGCCGAGCGCCATCGACGGCATTCTGAAACCGGAAATCTCAGCGCCGGGCTTCGCCATCGATTCGGCCCGAGTGGGTTCGGGAACTCTCGCGCGGCGCTCTCAGGGCACGAGCATGGCCTCGCCGGTGGTCGCGGGCGCAGCCGCGGTGCTGCGCCAAGCCCAACCCGCTTGGGCGCCGTCGGCAGTGAAAGCCGCGCTGATGAACTCCACGGAGCCCGTCTTGGACGGCACCCTCAACCCCTACCCACCCAGCATCGCTGGAGCGGGGCGGGTCGCGTTGGAGCGAGCGGTGGACGCCAGCTTCACGGCGCTGTCGGATGAAGACTCGGCCAGTGTCGCCCTTTCCTTCGGCGCGTTGATCAGCGACGAAAAGGTTTCCCGGGACCGCTCGCTATCGGTCACCAATCACGGCGCACAACCGATCACGGTGAAACTCTCCGTCGACAGTCTGCGTTCCCTGCCCGGCGTCACGCTGGCGATTGCCCCGGCCGAGCTGACGATTGCTGCCGGCCAGAGCGAGAAGGCCACCCTCAGCCTGAGCCTGGATCCCGACGCCCTCGGCGCCCCCGCCGCGGGCCCCGCCACTCCCGCGCAGCAGTTCGAACAACCGCGCCACTACCTGACGGAAGCGGATGGCTGGGTGAAGCTCGCAACCGCTACGGAAACGGCCGTGGTGCCATTCCACGGCGTCGTGCGTGCGGCCGCGCGTCGCAAGGCCGGGGCACTTGCCGAATGTGCCGAGACCAGCCCGGGCGTGGTGACGATCCCCATCGAAGGCACGAGTTCTCATCCGAAGCCCCTGGTGACGGCATTCCAGCTCGGCGCGACGAGCCCCAAGATGCCCACCAGCGACACGGATCCCGAACAGGCCATGATCGACATCCTGGCCGTTGGCCACGGCAGCGATGTCAGCACGGCCGACGACTTCGAGGACACGTCCGCGTTCATTGCCGTCGCCGTAGCCGGCGAGTGGACCACCGCCGCCCGGGGCGCGCTGTCGTTGATCAACGTGGCCATCGACACGAACTTCGACAACAAGGCCGACTTCGTGGTGCGAACCGAGCCTCTGACCGCCCAGGGGCCCTACGCCGACGTGCTGGCGGCCAGCACCTACCGCGCCAGTACTTCACAGCCCGTGGGCAAGCGCTTCTTGAATATGGTCAGCGTAGAGACCGCGGCGACGGATCCCTATCACAACAGTGTACTGATCTTGCCTGTGGACTTGCCCGACATCGACCTGTCGCCGGGGGCTGCCAGTTTCGCCTACGCAGTGGTCACCGAAGCCTTCGACTTTTCCACTCAGGCGGATCAGACCGAGTGGATCACCTTCAATCCCGAAGAGCCCGAGCTGGACACGGCGCGCTTCGGCGATGAAGGCCGCCCCATTTTCTCGGCCGACGAAGTGCAGGTCCAGGTCAGCGACGCGGCACGGAGCAGCGGCTCGGTACCGGACTTGCTGCTGCTGCACCACCAGAACGTGGCGGGGGAGCGTTTCGAGGTCGTGAAACTGAGCGATTCGCTGTCGGGCACCGGCGACTTGGTCGTCAAGGAAACCCCCTTGGAGTCCGTCGCAGCCGGGGAGCCCACCCTGTGGAAGTTCCAAGTCTTCAACGAGGGCAACGCCGACGTGGACAACGTCATGGTGACCGGCAGTGCGAAGAGTGCCAAGATCGTCTCCCAGTCCTCGAGCCAGGGTAGCTGCAGCATCAGCGGCAGCTCCGTCGGCTGCGAGCTGGGAACGCTATTGGCCGGCGCTGGCGCGGAGGTGCACGTCGGCATCGAAGCCAGTGGCTCGGCCTCCAGCGTCACGCTCAAGGCCGTGGCGGAGGACGCCAAACCTTGCGAGGCCGATACGACGAACAACAGCTTGGAGGCAAATGTCGCCGTGACCGGCGGCTCCAGCGGCGCGAGCGGCCTATCCGCCCACGGCGGCTGTGGCTGCGAAGTGCCGGGTGGCAAACAGCGACCTTCCGCGCTGTGGCTCTCCTTGGGCGCTCTGCTCCTGCTGCGGCGGCGCCGCCGGACTTTGTCCGAGCGCTCCTAGGAAATCCGCTAAGCTGCGGAGCCGTGACGCGCGGCAGCATCTACATCTTCGCGGCAGTGCTCGCGGCGACGCTGTGGGCGCTTCCTTCCGTCGCGGCACCGGTTCGCCTGCGGGTCGCCGTGGTGCTGGATGCGTCCGCCAGCATGAAACAAAACGACCCGGATCTGCTGGCGCGGCTCGCGGCCCGGCTGGTCACGGATCTGGCGGACGAACGCGACGAAGTGACCCTGGTGTCCTTCGGGACCACGGGACGAAAACTCGTGACCGCCTCGGGCAAAGAGCGGGCGAAGTTCATGACGGCCCTCGACGCCTTGGCGCCCACGGAGTCCTGCACCGACTACGCCCGTGGTCTGACCGCAGCCGCCAAGGCGTTTCAGGGCAAACGGCCCGCGGGGGAACGGCGCCTGGTCGTGTTTCTGACCGACGGGGAATACCACCCGGCGCCCGCGGGCGAAGACCGCTGCACGCCGGACTCACGCTTCGAGAACAAGCGTATGAGCGATGCGGACCGTCAGGGCTACTCCGAACGAGTGACTCGCGCGGCAGGCGACCTGTCACGCCGCGGCGCCAAGGTGTTCGTGGTGGGTCTGGGCCGTGGGTTTCAAAAGGCCGAGCGCTCCCGGCGACTACTGGCCAGCGTGGCGCAGAGCACTGGGGGGCGCCTTCTCGTCGCGGGCAGCGCCGATCGCGTACCCGAATTGTTCACGGACGTGTTCGCCGCACTGGTTGGCTCGCCGGTGCAAAAGCCGCCGGCCGCCAAAGCCGTCAACTTCCAGGTGCCTCCGGACACGAAACACCTGCATCTGATCGTGCGCACGGACAGCGGCGAGCTGCCCGTGAAGTTCACGGATAGTGGCGGCGCTGCGTTTCCGTTTGGCAAGGCCGCGCCAGCAGTGCGTGGTCCCGAGTTCCGCGTGGAGAGGGGACGCAAGCGTCGCGGCTACGCGGTCTATCAAGTCGACAAGCCCAAGCCCGGGCGCTACTCCTTCTCGAGGACCACTGGCGCGGCGCCACTTCGGGTTTGGGCGCTCTACGATGTGGGGACCGCCCTGCGCATCGAGAAGCTGGCCAAGAGCATTGCCGACGGAGCCCCCGTGCGTGGCCGCGTGGCGCTCAGAAGCCGACACGGCAAACCCATTGTCTGGCCGGCCAGCTACCTGAACAAGGTCACTTTCACGGTGTCGGTGGAGGGGAAGAAGAAGAGCCTCCGGGCGGATGCGGCAGGCGACCAGGGCTTCGACTTTCCCGCATTGCCCCCGCGGGACGCACCCTACACCCTGCAAGCCTCCGCGAAACACGACGAGGGCTTTCTGGCGGTCGACCCAGTCAAACACGAGTTTCGAGTCGTTCACCGCATTCCTCTAGAGGTCGAGGTCGACAAGGTCAGCTTCGACAGCATGGCCGAACCCGGGCAGCTCACGGCGGTCAAGCTGAAGGTGAAGTCACCCGCGCGCTTGCCCGTGCCCATCACGCTACAGCTTTCAGCCACCGACCCCCTCACGCGCTCGGACCTACGCTTCGAACCAGCGCAGGTGACCTTTGGTCCCGACAAGCGGGAGACCGAGCTCAAAGTCAGCTTCGCCGACCCCGAGGCGCTGCGCTGGGAAGACAAGCGCTACGGCGGGCAGTTGGTCGCAACGGCCGATGAAGCGACCCGACCCCTGCTGTCCGGCGACCCATCCTTCGCGGGACCTGTCGACGCCACATTGCGCTCGTGGACCTTGAAGCGATGGTTGGAAGAGCATTGGGGCAAGCTCGCCATCGGGCTATTCATTCTCTGGCTCGTGCTTTGGCTGGTCGGTCGAGCCGTGGCATCCAAGTTTCCGCCCAAGGCTCGGATCCGCTATGTGGAACTGGACTCGCCCTTCGACAACGACTCCCTGATCAAGCGTCACGCCAAGAGCGGTGCGTACCGCAGCGCGCGCTTCTCGTTTCCCCTCGGCAAAAAGGCAAAGAAGCTGGTCACCTTCGTCGCTCAGGGGCGAAGCTTCGAGGTTGTCCCCGAGGGCGGTACCGAGGTGGCGCGGGTTTCCCAACCGGATTCGCCCGCGTCCCGCCGCCCCCAAAAGGGCGTATGGGATGAGCGCTATCGCCTGGGCGATCGCTACGAGGTGTGGCTCACCCGGAGCTAGACTCGGTTTTTCCCCGAAAGATCGGCAAGTTTTTCCGAAATTCATCGCCCAGGTCGAGGGTGCGTGTTGCGCAGCGGCGACGCGGGATATGCTCGCCGCGACACTTCAGATTCCAAGGGGAACCGATGATTCAGCGGATGAAGATCCCGCCCCACGTCTTCGTGGGCCTCGGCGGCTGTGGCAGCAAGATCGTCAACGAAATTGCGCGCAAGCTCAAGCGACGGACGGACGAGTACACGCGCTACCGCGACCTCGTGCACTTCTTTGCCTTCGACACGGACCAACACGAGCTCAAGCAGGCAGAAAGCGTCGACGTGCGCGTGCCCATCTCGAGTTTCGACAAACGAGCCTACGTCGCCCACGCCTTCGGTCAGCGCGGTGCACCCGAGGATCCGCTCCTCACGGCCTGGTGGCCCGAGTACTACCTGCCCCGGGACGTCGCCGGTGCCGGCGCCGGCCAGATCCGAATCGAGTCGCGGCTGAGCCTGCACTTCACTCTGAAGTTCAAGCCCGAAGTGTTTACCGCATTGGAGCACGCCGTCGGACGGAGCTTCGCCATCGACACGCGCTTTCGAGATGGCGACAAAGCTCCCATGGTGCACATCTACGCCAGCCTGGCGGGTGGTACCGGCAGCGGCGCCTTCCTGCCCCTCGCCTACATCATCCACGACCTCTTTCGCGAGCACGCGCGTCCCATCACCGTGGGCACCTACGTGCTGCCAGCGGTGTTTCGGCGCGCGGGTCTGCCCAACCAGCAGCTCGACAAGATCATGGCCAATGGCTACGCGGCGCTGATGGAGCTGGAGCACATGCAGTCCGCCTCCGACTCCGACAAGGTCGAATTCCAGTACGATCCCCGGGCAAAAGACCGGCAAGAAGTCAGTCGGCGCGCCTTCGACCAGGTCTACCTGGTCGATGACATCGGCGCGGGCCGAGAGGTGATCACCGATACCCGCAAGGTGTATCAGGCCATTGCCGACAGCGCGTACTCCCAAATCTTCAGCGACATCTTGGGCCGTCAGTCGTCCACCGCCGACAACGATGAACGGGAAATGGGCGTCACGGACCACCAGATGTACACCAAGCGTTACGGCAGCTTCGGTCTGAGCGTGCTCACCGTGCCCGACGACGACATCTTGGGCTATTGCGCCAACCGCTACGCCGTCGAGGCCCTGACGCGCACCTTTGCGCTCCCTGCGGAGCCACCGCCGGAATCGGAAAGCCACGCGGATCGCGAACGCCGCGAGCAGGACTTCGTGCGACACGTGTTGGAGCAGGCGAACCTGCCGGGTGACACGGGCGCCTTCTACGGGCGCATCGTGGAGGGTTGCGACGGCGGCTCCGAAGAGCAAGGCGCCGTGGATCGCTTTCTACGCTATTTCGAGACGGAGTTCGCGCCCCGCATTCAGGGCCATGTTCACTTGCCCCGTTGGAACGAAGAGAAGCTGCTCGAGTTCGACGAGGATCCCGAAAGCGTTCGCATCGAACTGCCGAAACGCTTGGAGCAGTGGACCAAGGCGGCGGAAGGCGCTCGCGTCAAGATCGACCAGGAAGCCGCCTTCATCTCCAAGGAGGTGAACGGCTCGGACCACGAGCACAGCTTCGCCAAGGTGCTCGGCGATCGCGGACCCATCTTCGAGCGGCTCTTCCTGATCCGAGTCTCCGCGGCCTTGCGCCAATACCAGGCGGCGGCCCGGGCACGGGAGACCACCGCCAGCGATTTGCTCAAGCCCCTGAAAAACACCTACATGACCTGGGCTGAGCGGCTATCGGACGCAGCGCCGAAGACCGTCATCGAATATGTCCGCGGCAACGACTACGGCCAAGAAGTCGTGCCCGAATTCATGGGCTGGTACCGCACCAACATGGAGGCGCCCCAGGTCGAGAAGCTGAGCAGCGCTGGCATGGTCGACTTGTGCGAGGACCTGCTTCGGGCCATCGAAGACCGAAAGACCCGCCTGGGCACGCTGTTTTCTGAGCTGTTCACCATCCGCGACAAGCTCAACGCCACCTGCGACGAACTGATCCGCTATGGCGTCCGTCGCGACGAAGGCGGCCTGTCCAACGATCACGTCTTGGACGTCGAGCTGTACCAGAACTTCGAAGACCCCAAGGGTCTGCGCATGTGGAACTGGGTCTTCGAGCGCCGAGAAAACACGTCGACGGACTACGATCCGGCGAAGATCTTCCCCGCGGTGCAAAGCGCCTACGCTTCCGTGGAGCATGCCCGGCATATGAGCGCGGCGGTCAGCGAGTCTCTGGTCGAGATGGGACACCAGCTCTGGCGGCAGCGCATCGTGGGCCACGACGAGCCCCGGGGGCTGGACGAAATGGGTCTGGAGGTGCGCTCCGCCCTGACCGAGGAAGCTCAGCTCGCCTTGGGCTGGGCCAAGCTGCGCAAGCATCACGCTGATCCTCTAACGCTGCACTTTCGCGAGCATCAGCAGGAGTGGGATCTGGCCATAGAGAACATCAAACCGGATCAGATCGACGACTACATCCAGCACAAGATCCACTACGCGGCGAAGAAGTGCGCGCCCTTCTTGCGCTTGCGGCGCGAAGAACACGCCACGGCCATCGAGCCCAAGCGCTACGTCTCCCTGAACCCGACCTATCTGGACGATCCGAAGCTCAAACATTGGCTGCTCGAAAACGAGCGCTTTCCAGTCAAGGGCGGCGACGTCTTGCGCAGTGACGACGCCAAGCGAGTGACCTTCTATTGGAGCGAACTCGGCATGCCTCTGTATCGCATCGAGTCCATGGACGATTATTACGATCGCCACCACCACGTGAAGCGGGACGAGCTATCCCGGGGCAAGGTGTACCGTTGGGCGGACTTGCCGCTGCAGCCGAAGCATGCCGCCGCTCACGCGGAACACTGCGAGGGCCGGCGGGTGCCGGACATCCCCTTGCACATCGACAAGCGCTGGGAAGCGGCGCCCGACGAGCATGAATGCCTCGCCGACGTAGCGCCCAAGGCCGTCGTCGCCGGGGACGGCCGAAAGGCTTGGCTCGACAAGCGCACCCGGGTGCACACGGCACGCTCCGCAGAGGAGCTAGTTCACTACGTCTGGGCTCAAGTGCACGGCCTCGTGGTGCAGAAAGACAGCGGCGAGATCGTCTACTCCAACGAAGACATTCCGGAGCGCGACCGCGTGTTGGGTAAGTTTCGTGATGTAGCTTTCGAAGGCTTTCGCGAAGCCAAGTTGGCGATCCGCGAGTGGTTCATCGAAGAGATCAACCGCAAGAACACGGAGTTCATCGACAACCGGGACCGCGACGGCGCCACGGCTGTCGTGACTGCCCACTCTGAACATCTGAAAAAGCTCCGACTGCAACTCGAAGGCAAGGAGCACGCCTTCGTGGAACAGGAGCTTGCGGCCGCAACCCAAGCCCTAGAGGCCTTGCTCGCGAAGATGTGAGACCTTGACCTCCGGCGACAGTCCCACACTCGTGGTCGGCCTTGGTGCATTTGGCGCCAAGGTGACTGCTCGCCTGGAGCCCCTGGCGTCGGATGGCCTCGTCGTGCTGTCGGCCGCGGCGGACGACACCGACGGCGTCGAAGCGAAAGCCATCGCCCACGCCACGCGCCTGTTCGGACTGCGAGGCGCCCTCGGCGCCGAAGACCGAACGCTGTTCCTGACCGTGGTCGCGGATCTGGACGAAGAAGGCGTGGCCGCCGCCGCACCCAAACTGACCCAGACTCTCGGCAACGCCTTGGCAGCCCGCTTCAGCCACATCTTGGGCCGGGGCCCCGCAAGCCGACTCACCCTCGCTCCCGTAGTCGTGCTTTCGGAAGCGCGACGGGGCGAGCCCAGCGAGGCGGCAGCCACGGCGCTCAAGCAGTTCGAGCAACTCGCCCTCGGCAGCGGCTCCGCCAAAGCGGGCTCCACCGTGGCGCGAGTTCTCGTGCTCGAACCCCAAGCCCGGCGCTACGAACTCGCGGCATCGGAATTGGTCAGCACCGTCGTCTCGTTCTTGTTCTTGCTACTGACGACCAACCTGCGCCGGCAGGAACCCGTGCGTAGCTTTTTCCAGAAGCTACCGGACCAGCAACGAGACGCACGAGTGTTCGCGTCTTTCGGTTGCGCTACCTTGGAGCTCTCCGCGAAGCAGTACGTGATGGCACGGCTGTGTCGCGACACGATCGCCTGGCTACGCAGCGTGCCCAGCGACGCAGCTCAGCAAGCGCAGGCCACCGCCGACCGCTTGATCCCCACCGCCGCGGAAATCGAAGCGCAGATCCGAGCGCCCCAAGGACAGGACGCAGCGGACTTGATCGATCTGTTGCGCACCCAGAAGCCCAAGATCGACGTGCCCAGCATCGCCTACTCGGATCGCCCGGAGACGATCCGAGACGTCAAGTTCGGCTGGGGCTGGTTTGACGCACTCCAGAACACCGTCAGCGCGCTAGTCCGGCGCCTCGACGACCTCGAAATGGACGAGCTTTCGCGAGTCGCCGATGAACGCGGGCACAAGCTCGCCACGGATATTTCCAAAGACAGCCTAGCCGCGGTGGACGCCAGCGAGTCCAAAGACGCCCACGGCTGGTCTCGAGCCTTGCGCCTGGTCGAGCGAGCCCGGGCCGTGGCCCAGCGCCAGCGCAAGAATCTGGAGCGCTCCCTCAACGCCAGCCAACTCTCACCGTTTCCGGAGCCCAGTAGCGTCGAAAGTAGCCTGAGGGGCTTGCGAGAAGAGAGCACGCGGCGACCCCGCCCCTTTCGCCTGACCATCTTCGGCGTGTTGGCTGCTCTGCTCGCCGCCCTGCTGCTGCAACATGTGCCCAAGTGGATCTACGTCGCGCTGATCCAGCGCCGAGTGCCACTGGGATCTCTGAGCCCGTCGAGTGGCGAGCTCCCCGTCAGCGGCAGCTTGGCGCCCATCTTGGAGTCGCCTTGGAGCTTCTTTGTCGTGCTGGTGCCAGCGCTTGCGCTGATCCTGTGGCTGCTCTCTCGTTACCGCCAAGAGCGCCACGACGCGCTGGCTGCAGAGCGCGACGGCCTGGATGCCTCGGTCGATCGCTTCTTGTCGGATGCGCTGACGCCGAGTGTACTGGGCTTCTACGAAGACCGGCTCAAGCTCTCGCTGCGCGCCTGGGCGCTGCGCGCCCTCAAACAGGTGGAGCGCACTCTGGACTTGGAGCACCACCGCCTCACGGCGCTAGCCAACGGGCTCGAGCGCCTGGAGCGTCGCTACGATGCGGAGCTGCAAGCCCTGACCGCACCCGGGGCCGTGGAAGAAGGGGACCTGCTGTTTCGGCGCCGCGCGCGGTCCGAAGTGCTCGGCGATTTGTATGCGCAAGTGCGGCCGACCAGCGACGTATTCGAGCGGGTGCTCGCGGACTTGGGTCGCCCCGAGGGCGCCTCCCGAGATGAAGCGCCGAGCTTGTTCGACTCGGCCAAGTTGCAGGCCGCCCTGGAAGCGGAAACGGAACTTTCGTCCCTGGTGATCGCCAAGCACCTGGCAGGGCCCGTGGTCGAATTCGTCACCGAGATGTTCGAGACGCTGGGCGTGCCCCTCGAGATCCAGGAGTTCGACGAGCGCAGCGCCGAGCGAAGCTACATCTTCTGTCCGGAGTGGGCGCTGCCCGTCATGACGGAAGCGCGAGCCCAGGGATTGAAAGCGCCGGAGCCCATCGTGAGCGGAGATCCGGAGCGGGTGCACGTGCTCGTGATGCGCACCGCGCTGCCTCGACAAGCCATCTCCGTGCTCGGGGGTGCGCCGTGATCGACGCGCTCCTTTCGCTGTACCGGTCCTATCCGCTGCTGGCGATCTTCGTCGAGACCGGGCTCGTCTTGCTGGTCACGACTCTGGTGGGACGCGGTATGCTCAGCGTATTGCGCAACAGCTCCAAACGCCTCGCTGCCGGACCGGTACTGCTGCTTTCTGCCTTGGTGGTCGCGACCGCCTTCGCCGCCACTCTCGGTTACATCGCCTCCACCGGTCGCAGCTTCGAGAGCGCCGCGATTCAATGGCTCACCGGAGTGCAAGGCGCCCCCATCGAGCAACTCGGCCCCCTGCGCCACGCTTTCGTCCTGGGGCTCACCTACGCCGCCGTGTACGGCGTCTTTGTCGCCCTCGCGATGTTGCTGGCCTGGTTCCTGGGCCTGCTCAAGGGCGATGGCGGCGCAGCGCGGGAGTTGGAAGCGGAGTTGGGAACGTCTTGGGCGGAGCGCTTCTACAAGCTGGCGGGGTTCAAGGAGCCCGGCGTGCAGGAGACGCGTTACTCGGACTGGAACCGACCCTTGGTCCGCGCGCTGCGCTGGGTGCAATGGGCTGCGCTAGCGGGTGCCATCACCGGCTCGCTCTCCCCTCCTCTGTGGGTGCTGGGCGCCATCGTGGTCGAAGGCCTCGCCCTGAATCTCGTCGACCCACCCAAGAGCCCCGAGGAAGAGCGGCGTAAGAAAGAGCCGACGGGCCCACCAGAGACTCAATATAAAGACCCCGACCAACTCGTGCGCGCCCTGTCCATCGACCCGCGGGGCCCGGAGCTCGACGTCGGCGATGGCGGCTATGTCAGCGGTCAATCCGAACATGTCGCCGAGCGCACCCACTTGGCAGGCGAAAGCACCTTGATGAGTTCCGCTCTGGAGGCTCTGGAGATCTCCGGCTTCTACGTGCACCAAGAAGCAACGGCGGAAGCCATCTTGGACGACAAGAACGTGCTGATGGAGACGCCGCCGCTGAGTGGTCGGCGCACCTTGGGCGATCTGCTTGCGATGCGAGCCGTACTGCTGCAGGGTGGCTCCGTACTGTATCTGTCGCCGGACGAAGCCGAGTCCGCGCGGCGCGCCAGCGCGTTTCGAGATCTGTCGGCACAATGCAATTGGGCGTGGGCGCTGCACAGCCATGACCTATCGAGTCAGGGTCGCCGGGGCGTCCACCCGCGCAAACGGCCTCCCGCGATCGTGTTCGCCACCCCCAAAGAAGTCCACGAGGACATCTGCCCGCGCCACGCCGAATGGACGGGCTTCCTCTCGCGGCTCGCCCTCGTCGTGGCCGTCGACCTCGATCGCTACGGCGGCGTGCGGGGCGGCGCCCTGGCTTTTACGATGCGGCGCCTGATGCGCCTGGCCCAAAACACCGGCGCCCGCCCAGCCGTGCTCTCGACGATCGCGCCCTTCGGCCCGGATGTGCTGGGCCTGGCAGAGCGGCTGATGGGCGTGCCCTTCGAGGTCGTCGGCCCCGAAAGCGACAGCCGAGGCGCGCCGCCCCAACAAATCGTGGTGGGCACGCCGCGCCGCGCCGGCGAGCTACATCCCGCCGTGGGCGCGCGCGGCGTCGCCATCGCCTGCGGCTACCGAGCCGAGCTGTCAGGATTCGACGACTCTCTGACCTCCTTCGAACAGGAACAACAGGTCAACCGCGTATTGCTCGACTTTGGCCACGCGGTCATCCAGACCGGAGACGGCGGCCACCTGAAACTGGACAAGGCGGACGCGGTCATAACCCGGCTTCGTCCAGAGACAGCCGCGCTGCTTGGTTTTTTCACACGCCACGCAGGCCGCAAAGCCATCGACATGGCAACCCTGTCGGCTCGCGAGGTCCGCGAGAGAAGGCTCACCGACGGCGACCAAAGCCGGTTCGGCGGCTTCGACGTGGAAGAACCTGCGCCCGCCGCGGAGCCACCCGAAGAAGCAGAAGAAGACGAGACACCGGAAGAGGAGGGCGAGTCCGAGACCGCCGAGGGGCAGGACGAAAAGCCAGCAGTTGAGATCAAGGCTGACCGGGTCGTGAGCATTTGGCTGTCGGAATCCGATCCCTTTTCGCTGCTCTTGTCTCAAAACCCCAGGTGGCTCGACGCCAGACGCCCCCACCCCATGCTCGCCCTGGGCTCTGCGCCCGTCGCAGCCCTGGATCTGCCCAGCATGGCCACGCGGCACGCGGTGCTAGCTGCTGCGGAGTCGCCCTTGTCCCTCAGCGAGCTGAGGAAGAACTTTGCCGCAGCGGCGGCGGGGATCGCAGAGCCGGGTGCCGCCGGGCTGTCGAGGCGTAGCGTCGATCGTCTGGCTGCCAACGGTAGCCTGGAGACCGAGGTACTGTTCAGCCGCAACATCCAAACTGAAGACACGACGACGGCCCTCACCGCCAGCGGAGATGTCGGCCAGCTGATCGATCGCGGCGACGGCTCCGTGGTGTGGGAAACGGACAAGCGGCGGCTGCGCTCGGCAGCCTATCCAGGTCGAGTCCTGATGGCTGAGGGGCGGCGCTACCGTGTATTGCTGCCCGAAGAGCAACCGCCCGAAGAGGATGGCGTGCTGTACGCAGTTCCGGAGCGGCGCCGAACGCGGACGGCACCGATCCGCCGTTTGGACTTTGCCGTCGAGGGGATTGGCAACGAATTGAGCTTTGGCGGTCCCGACAAAGTGCAGCTGCACCACCCGGTCATCTCTCTGCGCGAGACGGTGTTTGGCGTTCGCAGCGACCACGCGGCTCGAGGCACCCTAGACGAGCTGCTCTACGCGCAGCCCATCGCGGTCGAGCAGAAGACTCGCGTTGCTGTGGTCCAACTCCCGAGTGCCGATCCTGGAGCTGTACATGGCGTGGCTCATTTGGTCCGGGCAACCCTGCGCGCGTTCCTTCAACACCGCGAAGAGGATCTGGATGTCAGCTGGAGCGACGAGCACAGCCAGCTCTATTTCGTCGATCGGCATCCCGGTGAGGCTGGATTCGCCCGTGCCTTAAACAGCTCGGTGCTGCACCACGCGCTGTTCTGGGCCCAACAGATCCTGCTGCACGCTCAGCATGCCGACGGTTGCGCCGCCCACGACGGCTGCGCTGCCTGCGTGCGGGGCGTGGCCTGCCATTCGCCAGCAGCGGAGGCGGCACCCAGCCGCCGCGCCGCGGAGAAGCTGCTCGCCCGAGTCCTAGGCGGAGACTCGGCAAGTTCTGCGCAAGATCCGTAGAAACTGCGCGTTCATTCGACCAGATCCCGACTTCTGCATCTTGTTTTGGCGGCACGACACGTGCAAAGCTTGCGCAGCCATGAGCACAGTACTTCCGCGCACCGTAGGCGACATCATGACCCGCGAGGTCATCACCCTCTATGAAGAGGACAACCTCGAGCGCATCGAAGAGGGCATGCAGCGTTATCGGTTTCGGCATCTGCCCGTAGTGGACGAAGGCCGACTCGTCGGCCTGGTCACGCATCGAGACGTGCTGCGGGCACAAGCCAGCACCCTGGAACGTGGCGGCGCTCAGAAAACCAAGCTGCTGAGCGAAAGCGTGTTCGTCCGGGACATCATGCAGCAGAACGTGCGCACCGCTAAAGAGGACATGTCCCTCTCGGAAGCCGGACGTCTGATGATCGAAGGCAAGCTGGGTTGCTTGCCCGTGACCGACGATAGCGGCGTGCTCGCCGGCATCATCACCGAAGCGGATTTCGTCAAGCTGGCAGTTCGACTGCTTGCCGTGACTTGAGCGTGCCACCCAACGCCGAACTCGGCCCGAACGATCCGGCGTGAGCTACGCTCACGGAGGCGAAGGGTCGGAGCGGGATCACCTTCATCCCCGAGCAACGCTGGAATGGCGGACCGCGGCGCACTTGGGTGCCAAAGTCGACAGCGTCTTCAGTTATCCTTCGCTCGCTGAAAGCTACAAATACGCTGCGTATGCGTGCCTCCACGCCCTCGCCAAGAAGAGTCCTGGCTAGCATCGATGAACTCAAACCCCGCGTACGCAAAGCGTTTTTCTTGGCGTTGAGCAAAACTTGCACAACTTGTGTGGGCAACACACGCACATTCCCAGCGGCGATGATTACTGATACATCTTTTGTTACGGGACAGCTTCGCTCCACTGCGAGTTTCTCACCCTGGGGGCGGGCAGGGTAGACTGGCGGTGCATGTGCGCAGAAGCCGGTGAAGACCAGTCCACTGAGAGGCTGAAGCTTCATCGGGACGCGTTGTGCGCACACGTGTACTGGGACGGCGGCTTCACCGAAGTCCCCCTGGCCGCAGAAACAAGTTTGGTTTTCGGCCGAGGCAACGACTGCGACGTGGTGGTTGATGACCCCTCTGTTTCCCGAGCTCACGCACGACTCGAAACAGGCCCGCCCCTTTCGATCACCGATCTCGGTAGTGCCAACGGCACGCATGTAGACGGTATCCCCATGATCCCCGACCAACCACGGCCCCTGCGCTTTGGGATGCTGGTGGAGCTTGGCGACGCAGTCATGGTCGTCCGCGCGCCGGTTGGGCTCAAGTCCACGACCCCGCCTGCTTTGAGGGTCGACCGCAGTATTCCATCGCAACACGAGCTGCTCGGGCTCGCCGAACGCTTAGGCCGAAGCCACATCGCCGTGAACATCGTTGGGGAGGCGGGCTCTGGAAAACGGCGCTTTGCTGATGCTTTGCACACGAATTCGCCGAACTCCGAACACCCCTTCGTGCGCCTGGGTTGTGCAGATTGGTCAGAGAAGGCCATCGAGCGCGAGCTTTTCGGCTGCGTGGCGGGCTTCGTGCGAAGCGGTGATGCTGCCTACGAAGGCGCGTTCCAACGCGCCGGGAACGGCACGTTGTATCTGGACAAGGTGACTGACCTAGCACCCCGAATCCAAGATCGCTTGGCCCGCTGCCTGGAGCTTCGCGAGTTTCAGCCTCTGGGCTCGAGTCAGAGCATCGGCATCGACGCGCGAGTCATTGCCAGCAGCAACGAGCGACTCGAGACCGCGGTATCCCGAGGCACCATGCGCCCCGCACTCTATCTTCGGATCGTAGGCGTGATCGTGGAAGTGCCGGCATTGCGCGAGCGCAGCGCAGAGCTACCAAGCCTGGTCCAAGAAGCCCTCGAGACTGCGGCGTCGGAACTCAAACAGCCCGTGCCAGAGCTACAGCCCGACGTGCTGACACTGTTCGCCGGCTACGACTTTCCGGGGAACTTCAGGGAACTGATTCAGATGCTTCGCACGGTGTTGCTCGCCTCGGACAAAGCAACGCTCGCGGTCAAGGATCTGCCACGCAAGTTGCGCTCGACGCTCTCCAACAAGCGTCGCCGCCGCGCGCCCCTCAGGGCCGAGCTGGATGAGGTCTTGCGTGCACGGATCATCCAGGCCCTCGAGGACTGTGGGGGCAACCAAACCAAGGCGGCCAAGATGCTGGGCATGCCTCGGCGCACTCTGGTTGCGCGCCTCGACGCCTTCGGCATTCCGCGCCCACGCAAGGGCAAGCGCAACAAGTGACCGCTAGCGCGGCATTAGGTCCCGCAGTCGCTCTGTGGCCTGGGCCAGTTCCGTCGGCGGCACGGCCGAAAAACACAGCCGCACCCAGCTCGCGTAGTCCGCCCCGGACGCGCCACCAGGGGTGAGCAGTACCCCTGCCGCAAGCGCCCGCTCCAAAAAGTCCGTCACCGACTCCCCAGCTTTCAACCAGGGCGCCACGTCGAAAAACAGGAACGTGCCCCCTTCCGGCTCGGGCAATCCCAGGCTGCGGGCCGCCGCGTTTCCCGCCTCTTGATACGCCGTGCGGGCCTGCTCTAGCCACGGCCTTCCGGCGCGAAGCGCCCGAGCCACGCCGTATTGCAGCGGCTTCGGCGCGCAATAGGTCAAAAAGGTCTGCGTGCCGCGGACTGCGGCCATGGCCGTTTCGGGCCCGTAGACCCAGCCGACGCGGACTCCGGCCAGGCCGAAACTCTTGGACGCGGTGTGACAGGAAAGCGTGCGCTCTGGGTGACTGATCCAGGCCGGGGTGGGCGCCGCCGCGAAGGCGAGATCCTCGTAGGCCTCATCGGAGAAGATCCACAGGTCGTGACGCTCCGCAAAGCGACACAACGCAGCCTGCAGCTCGGGCGTGTGCACTCGACCCGTGGGGTTGTTGGGACTGCACATGTAGAGCGCCACGGTCTTGTCGCTCAAGGCTTGCTCGAGCGCTTGCTCGGCGTCAAAGTCCGGAGCCGTACAGCGATCGTAGAATGGCACCTCCACGGCCTTGGCGCCGCGTCCGACGATGATGCCGCGAATCAATGGCCAATACGGCGACAAGACCAGAACTTCATCGCCGGGCTCCAGCAACGCGGCGGCCACAGTACTCAGCCCGCCCGTCGCACCCAGCGTCACCTGCAACCGGGTGCGCTTGAGCACCGCGTCCTTTTCCTTCGCCGCCCGCTCGATGATGGCATCGAGCAGCTCCGCCTCACCCTGCACCGCCGCATAGTTGTGAAGCCGCGGGTGGTCCGCCGCGCGCTGGGCTTCGGCTCGCGCCTCGGGCATGGGCTCCAGATATGTATCGCCCACGTGAAGCGCGTAGACGGGGCCGGACATTTCCTTCGCGCGTTGAACCAAGCGGCTATAAACCTGATCCGAAAGCGAGGCGACGAAGCGGGAAACCTGAGGCGGGCGAGGCATATTGGCTTTCTGCACGCAGTTTGCAGGGGGCCGCAAGCACCTGGCAGCGTGGCCCAAAGGTCGCTAGAAGTAGCGGATGCGCATGGTCTCCTGCGGGCTGCTGCTGCTCGCGTGCGGCGCGGAACTGAACAACCGCTCGCCCGACACCCGGGGCCTGGCAGGCAGTCCCGTGGATGCCTCCGCGCATGCGAAAATGGAGGCAGTGAGGGGAAGCGCCGGAGGCAGTTCCGACGCCGAGACCGCCAGCGGCTCAGCCTGCCCACAGTTCGAGGCCGGCAAGGCCCTGGGCAAGATCGCGTCAGCGGAGGTCACCGAAGCTTCCGGAATCATCGCGAGCCGAAAGAACCAGGGCGTGCTGTTCGTGCACAACGACTCCGGTGACGGTCCCAGAGTCTTCGCCATGGGCTTGGACGGAACCCACTTGGCTGAGCTCACACTCTCGAACGCCAAGGCCAAGGACTGGGAAGATCTCGCCACCGGTCCAGGTCCTACCCCGAACGAGCACTACTTGTACTTGGGCGACATCGGAGACAACAAGTCCACCCGCGCGTTCGTCAACGTGTATCGGGTGGCGGAACCCGTCATCAATCCCGCCGGCCCTGCAGTGGCCCGAACCCTGCGGAATGTGGAAACCTTCACGCTGACCTACGCCGATGGTCCCCACAACGCCGAGGCCCTGTTCGTGGATCCCAAGGACGGAAAGCTCTACATCCTGACCAAGACAGACACTGGGGTCTCGCAGCTGTTTCAAAGCCCCGGGCCCCTGCCCGCCGGCGGCGGCAACGTGACGATGACCGAAGCCACCCGACTCATGTTTGGCCAAGGCGCTCTGGCCGGCAGCCCACTGGTAACCGGCGGCGACATCTCACCCGGCGGCGACATGCTCGCGGTTCGCACCTATGTCGGTGTGTTCCTGTGGCGGCGCTCGCCCGGCCAGGCTTTCGCCCAAGCCTTCCAATCCGCGCCCTGCGCTGCCCCCTCCCTGACCGAACAGCAAGGCGAGTCCGTGGGCTTCGCCGCCGACAGCCAGGGCTACTTCACCGTCAGCGAAGGTTCCTCCCAAAACGTGCACTTTTTCGCTCGCAAATAGCCCACTTTTCGCCGGTTCGGGCTCCCCCCACCGCTCCGAAGCGTCGAACTTCGTTGCGCTTTTCAGCTTGCTTGACAGACCTCCGACGGGCAGCTACTCCTCCCAGCTCTCCGCGGGAGTAACTCAGCGGTAGAGTGCAACCTTGCCAAGGTTGACGTCGAGGGTTCGAATCCCTTCTCCCGCTCTAATAAGCAAAGTGAAGTTCGGTAGTTAGACAAGCGCACTACCCCACGCGACCCTTCGGAGTACCACTTGAAGACAGTGGAGTACCACCGGGAGTACCACTTTGGACTCCAGGTGGCCCCGAACGGGTACCGTTTTCGCTGTCGATAGCGCCATCTGGAGTACCACTTGGAGTACCACCTGACGCGCCGTTCTGTTGCGGCGGGTCGTCGGTCGCCCCGCCACTTTCGGACTGCGAGTCAGCCGCTTCCCTCGCCCGGCGAGCCGTCATCAAGTCGATGACGCGCGCGATGCTCTCGCGCTGCTCCTCGGGTTGCACTGTCGAGTAGTGGTCCTGCATCCGTTCGGTCAGATGCCCCGAGATGCTGCGCGTTACGATGGCTTCGACCTGGGCAGTCCGGGCCAAGTCATTGAACGTGCGCCGCATGCCGATTTGGGTGAAGGAGTATCCCAGGCCAATCGCCTCGGACACTTCCGCGAAGGGCTTGTTGAGCACCGTTGGTGAGCGATAACCGCCCGTAACGGACGGAAAAAGCAGCTCAGATCCCTGCTGCTCAGGCGTTACGAGCTGAGTTTCCGTGTGCCAGCGCAGCACCTCCATGACCTCCTTTGGCAGTTCGATGCAGTAGCGCTTCTTCTGCTTGGTGGTGTTCAAGACCCGCTGGCCCGACGTCTGCGAGCGACGTACGAACAAGCGGCAGCTCTCCCACTGGACGTCTGGAGTCTCCCCACAGCGGCGCAATGGACGCAGCGACGACGGCCGAAGCCCGGTGGCCAGCCCGAGATAGCTCATGGCGTAGTGCCGGGGATGCAGCTCCAGCAGCTTCGTCAAGAACAACGGCACTTGCTCGCTGGTCAGCGAGTTCGGCGCCTCCTCGGTGTACGTAACGTGCTCGGACGTGTCGAAGTCCGGCACGCCCTCGGTGAACAGATCCCGGAGCTTGTGCCGGCGCTTCGCCTCCCGCGCGATCACACGCAAGATCGAAAGCCAGCTGTTGGTCGTGTTGGGCGAATACTGGCCCGACGCGATCAACTCCAGGACCCCAGCACGCCACTGCTCCACGTGCTCGGGTCGGATCTGATCGACAAAGAAGTCGCCGAACCCGGGCACATGGCGAGCCCCGTCAGCGGTAACGGTCCCGCCGATCAAGTGCTCCAGAGTGTACTTCCACCGTTCAGCGCTTTTTTGGCTTCGCAGATGTCCCTGCTGGACCTTGTGCTCCAACACGGAAATCGCGAAGTCGCCGAAGCGCGTCCTCACTAGCTGAGCTGAGCCGAGGCCGGCCCGCACGCGTGCCCGCTCGTCCGACAGCCACTTGAACGCCGCTGCCTGATCGGCTTCGGGCAGCACCTTCCGGATTTCCTCCATGCGCCCCGTCGTCGGGTTGGTGACTCGGGCGCGCACTAGATGACCTCCTTCCTTTCTTTTCCAAACGCCGGGTAGCCTCGTCGGCTTGATCCAGCTCTTCCAACGCTTCTTCCAGTTGTCCATGTACGCCTCCAAATGGCGGCGCGCCCGGACGATCCGAGGGGATCGTACCAGGTGAATCGCCGCGCAGGAATCGGTCGAGCTCCTGGGTCTCCCACATGAGCGTGCCCCGGGCGCCACGGCGGCCCGCGGCCACAATTCGGCCCTCGTGCTTCGCTTTTCGCAGAGCGGAATCGCTCTTGAAGCCGCAGTAGGCGGTGGCCTCACGCGTGGTCAGCAGGCCGCGTGTGGGCGGGTCTGCAGTGCGCGCTGTCGCGGGGACCGCGGGCTGCGGAACCGCTTCGGGTGGTAGCTCGGGTCTTGGCCCTGGCGCTGGGTCCGCGTCGGCGGATGGCGCCGCGCGAGCTGGCCTGGTGCGCCGAGCGCGTTTCCGCCGGCCCTGCTGCGGGCTCTGCGCCCGCGATTTCACGACGGCGATGGCGCGCATCTCGAACACGTGGCCCTTAGCGCAGCGCCACTTGTGGGCTTCGTTTAGGCCCGCATATGCTCGGCTCAGGCAGCGGCCCTTATGCGCCTGGGCCGCTTTGCGCAGATCAGCGAGGGTCCAGGAGCGGTGCGGCGTACTCTTGCGTCGCGGTGCCACGGGCGGAGCTTCGCGCGGGGGGCGATGGGGTGCAACGGGCCGCGGAACTTTGCCGATCTTCGGACAGCGGAGCCACTGGGCGCGCGTCTCGGGAATTGACGCCTACGAAGCGCCCACCTTCGGCAGCGGCGCCGGTCGTATCTGCCACGTGCCCTTGCAGTAGAGAGTGCCGCGCACGCCGGCTAGGCTACGGCAACAGGTTCCATCTGCCTTGGCGTCTCCTACCTGCCAACGGTAGAGTGCCTGCTCGTGGCAGCCAGACGCAAAACCTCGCGCTACAACGGCGTTCAGCGCGTTCGTTCCGGTGGCCGCAGCGGTAGCTTTCAGGCGAAGTTCAGGGTCGGCGAGCGGATAGTCCATGCTGGCGTTTGGCTCACAGAGAAAGGCGCCGCGCTGGCCCACGACCGAATGGTGCTGTTCCTCGGGGCCTCACGGGAGCTGAACTTCCCGAAACGTGCGAAGAAGTTGGGCCCCGCCTCGCAGGCCGAGCTGCGAAAGCTAGCGCGGCTCGAGTACCGGCGTGCCAGCGGCAGAGTCCGATACGAAGGCGTAACCCGCCAAACCGAGGGCTTCCGGGAGGGAGCGTTCAGTGCGCGGGTGACGCTCGAGGGAAAGACCTTTGCACTGGGGATCTGGCCGACCGAGCGTGAGGCGGCGCTTGCCCGTGATCGAGCCCTGCTTGGTTTCGGCGCCGACGATGTACAGCTCAACTTGCCACGAGCAGCCAAGAAGCTGGGCGGCGCGTCGGTAGCCGAGCTCCGGCGGCTGGCCCACGCTCGACACCAAGAGCTGACAGGAGGCAGCAGCCCATTCTGGGGGGTTTACTGGGACTCGGCCCAGGAGCTTTGGGCAGTCAGGGTGCGTATAGACGGTACGTTCAGGCACGTCGGGCACTTTGCCGACGAGAAACAAGCGGCGCTGATCCGCGACCGCGTAGAAAAGTGGCGCAACGGCAAAAATGCGCGCTTGAACTTCCCGAAGGAGGCCGGCTCGGCGCTTTCGTTGCCAGAGGCGCGACGGATTGCGCGCAAGCCCTTCAAGCAAGGCACTAGCAGTCGCTATGAGGGCGTCTGTCTGCTTGCTTCCGAGAGGACGCGGCCGTGGGTGGCGCAGCTAGTACTGACCGAACGTGGACGCTCGACCACGAAACACCTGGGGAGCTGGCCCTCTCAGCGTGCCGCGGCACAGGCTCGCGATCGGGCGGTGCTGTTCTACTACGACGCTCCGCCGGAGCGTCTTCGCCTGAATTTTCCGAAGCAGGCATCCGCGCTGGTCCCCGCCGACGCGGCGACTTTGGTGGCCGAGGCAAACGCGCCGTCCAAAGCGCGAACCTCCAGCCGCTTTCGCGGGGTTCGTTTCAATGCAGGCAGCTCAACCTGGAAAGCGGCTTTCAACCGTCAAGGCCAGCGATACAGCTCCGTCCACGACGACGAGGAGTCCGCCGCTCGCTGGTACGATGCCCAAGCCTCGCGGCACTTGGGCAAGCGCGCTTACCTCAACTTTCATCCCACTACCGGGGAAGAGCTCTGCGGCAAGCGCGCCAGTGATGTACCGGCCACTCGTGAGCCCGCTCGGCGGAGCAAGACACGACGCCGCAAGGCGCGGCCTCGCAAAGCGTAGTCATTCTGACGGCTGCGTAACGCCTGGCCCCCCTCTTCATTGCTGCGCAGCGCACGCTTCCAGTGGGGCCACTTGAGGAGACGGGTCGCTGCGGGAGGCGCACTGGCCCGCGCGGCTGGCGCTGCGCTATCCTACGAATCGATGGTTCTGACGGTTCGAACATCCGACGCGAAGTGAGCCGGTGTTTGTGGAGGATCTCGTGGGCAAAGCGCGCGGCAGCCATGGTCACAGCAGTAACACCGGTGTCGGGTACGATCGGCAGACCGGTCGATTCGCTGCGACTGTTCATGTGAATGGCCGTAGCGTCTACCTGGGACGTTGGACGGAGGCGCGTGACGCGGCGATCGCTCGCGACCGCGCGGCGCTGCATTTCGCTCTGGCCTTGAAGCTCAACCATCCGCGGGTGAGCAAGAAGCTCGGGCCGGCATCACCGCAAGTGTTGAAGAAGCTTGCACGCGAAAAGCTCAGGACGAGAAATGGCACAACGAGCAGCTATCGCGGTGTTTGGCTGGTTGAACGCGGGTCCCAAGAGTCCAGTGGAAGAAAAAGCAGCAGCCGGGGACGTTGGAATGCGGCGCTACGGAGTGCTGGCAAGCGTTTGCAGCTTGGCTCATGGGAAACGGAGGAAGCAGCAGCTCGCGCCTATGACCGCGCTTCGAGGTACTACAATGGTGAAAGCGCCGAGCTCAACTTTGACTACGAGGAAGGAGAGTTGCGTCCCGCGGACGCAGCTACCTTGCAATCCGAGGCCCTAGGCGCGGTGAAACGCGCGACCACGAGTCGTTATCGAGGTGTTTCGCTCAAAGCGAGCGGCGGCGGCTGGATGGCGGGCATCTCCGTTGATGGTCAAACGCAGATTCTGGGAGGTTTTGATGTCGAAGAGGACGCCGCGAGGGCGTACGACCGAGCCGCGATCAAGGCGTTTGGAGACCGTGCACGGGTAAATTTCGATCCGGACACAGGCGATTTCACCAACGCCAAGCGAGTGTGCGAACTCCGAGCGGCGCGGTCCACGCGAAAGAAGCCTGGGGCGAAACGGAAGCACGCCCTCCGGCATGAGGCCAAGGGCACCTCAGAGCCGACAACAAGCGATGAGCTCGAACGTTTTGTGCTGGAGCAACGCGAGCGCGCAAGGAGGGGTCAGCGGGGCAGCTCTTACGCCGGCGTGTTGCGAAACGGCCCGCGCTGGCAAGCAATGATTGCCACTTCGACAAGCCCCCCGCGCTCGGTAGGCCTCGGGCTCTGGCCAAGTGAGGAAGCGGCAGCCCTCGCCCATGACCGCGCAGCACTGTGGTTAGGATACCCAGAGGCGGCACTGAACCTGCCTGCGGCTGCCAAGAAAAGGGGACCGGCGACACCGGACGACCTCAAGACGGAAGCTCGACTCGCGTGTCGAAAAGCGGGTCTGGAAAATCCCCGAAGCAAATACCGCGGTGTTGTCTTCACCGGTAGTAGCTGGTCGTGCTCGGTCTCGATCGATGGCATACGGCAGAACATTGGACCGTTCGAAACAGAGGAAGAAGCCGCCCGTGAGTTCGACCGACGGACGCTTCAGATCCAGGGCCGCGCTGCGCGCTTGAACTTCGACCCAGAGACAGGCGAGGAACTACTGGGCAGACTGCGGTGTGGCGTGTCGAGTCGTAAGGCGCGGCAAGCGCGCCGCCGCCGCCTTGATGAGATGGCCATGCGCTGGGTGGGCGTCCTCTACGAGCCGCGAACCGACCGCTTCGCGGCGTCGATCAACTGCAACGGCCGCAACGTGTTCTTGGGGCGTTGGAAAAGCGGGCGAGATGCAGCAATCGCGCGGGACCGTGGCGCTCTGCATCTTGGCCTTCCTGCCGAACTCAACTTCCCGCGCGTGAGCGCGAAGCTCGGGCCAGCATCTCCACAGAAGCTGCAGCGTCTGGCTCGCAAGCAATTCAAGACGCGCCACAACACCAGCGAATATTTCGGTGTTTCGTGGAGCAATCGCCATGGCAGCCGCAAGGGGTTTCGGCACGAGAGCAGGGGCAAGGGCGGGCGCCGCAAGCTGCTGTCCGGAGGAGGCTCGCGGCCCTGGAAGGCATTCATGCAGCTCTCAGGAGAGTTCTTGTCGCTGGGCTCGTGGCAAACCGAAAAAGCCGCTGCCCGCGCTTACGATCGCGCAGCCTGCTTCTACTTCGGCGAAGACGCTGAGCTGAACTTCAAGTACCGGAAAGGAAAGCTAAAGCCGGCAGATGCGGCAACCCTTCAGTCTGAGGCTCTGTGCGAACGGAAACGCACCATGTCGAGCCAATATCGCGGGGTATCGATGCACCGGTCGGGTGGCAGGTGGTTTGCCCAGATCGGCATCAACAATCGGACCGTGGGGCTTGGAAGCTTCGACGTCGAAGAGGAAGCGGCGGAGGCCTATGATCGAGCCGCGATCAAGGCTCGAGGGGACCGAGCCCGGGTGAACTTCGATCCCGACACCGGCGAGCTCGCCCACGCCAAACGTGTCTGCGAGCTACGAGCGGAGCGGACCGAGACCAAGCGGCGAGCTCGTCAGCGGAAGTGACGCGCTCCAACGCCGCGATCGAGCGGAGAAGACTCGCTCGAGCTGGCTTCACGGGAGTCGCTTCGCTGCGTTGTCCAGGGGCGCGACTCCCGCCTCGCCCCGCGGCGAGCAACGGAGCGGTGAAGCTGACCAAGCTGCAAAGGGTGGTTGAGTGTCAATACGGCCCGGTCTGCGATGCGATCCAATTGATTCCCGTCAAGTCCGGAACCCGGAAAACCTCGCTTGCTCGAGGGCGCGAACGCCGGGGTGCGACACGCACGCACATTGCGCAGAACCACGGCAAGCAGTCACAATTGCGGCCATGGGTGGGGCCTTTCATTGTCGTTCGGGTGCTGGTTTCTTCGCGTCGCTCCTTGGCGTGCAGTAGGCAAGCGCGCCCAGACCCCATCGCGTAGGTGCTTGACTCAAAACATATTTTTCAAGAGTTGAGCAAGACTTGCACAACTCTTGAAAGGACACACCCGCGGTGCCAAGATGTGTCAACGACACATCCGCGACGCCAGGTCTTTGTGCCACTTGTGCCAGCGGCGATACGTGATGGCGCATAATGCGCGCGTCAGATAACTCTGATTGCTCCGATTCCTACACCCACACGCACCTTAGAACTGTGGTGTGGCAGATTGCGGTGGATAGCGAAGCACCAGTTCGCGTATCGTACCTCTGCCGCGGCTGCGCGAACTGGGGGGGCAGTCAGCGGGCGATAACAGAGCGGGATCCAGATGAACCAACAAGGTCACATCTTTTTGTTGATGGCACGACACGTGCTGCACCCACGTATTGCACGTGGGTGAATGTCGGAAGCCAAAGGGGACGGAGACTGAGGGCGCAGGGATGAACCAGAAAACACGATCACCACTGAGGCGTATCACCTGGGCGGTGTGCCTACTGGGCACGGCGCTGCTCACAAACTGTGGTGGAGATGACTCGGAAGGTGGGGGCGACCGAGTGTGCGACCCCGGCGCGACCCAGGCATGCCTGAGCCCAGGCTGCGCAACGGAGGCAGTCCAGATCTGTAACCCCGATGGGAAGGCGTGGGGCATTTGTTCATGCTCCGGCGGCACAGGTGGAACAAACAACGACGGTGGTGGCGCGACCGGGGGCGCTAGCGGCAGCGGCGGAGTTGGCGCGAGCGGCGGAGTTGGCGCGGGTGCGGGCAGTGGGGGTGCGAGTGGCTCGTCGGGCAGCGGCGGCAGCTCGGGTAGCAGCGGTGCATCGGGAAGCGCGGGCGCTGGTGGCGCTTCGGGATCCGGTGGCAGCGGCGGTGTTGCGGGGTGTCCGCAAGGCAAAGGGCCAACGATGGTCGACGTGGGCACGTTCTGCATCGACAGCACCGAGGTGACCCACGCGCAGTACGACGTGTTCGCCGCCGAAGCGAAAACGAACCCGCCGACGCAAACCGGCTGGTGCGCCGCGGACAACCCCAGCTTCGACAAGAAGTTCAGTGGAACGGGGAACATCCCCGTGGCGGTCGATTGGTGCGACGCCACGGCATTCTGCGCCTGGGCGGGCAAGCGGTTGTGCGGAAAGATCGGGGGCGGGTCGATTGCGATACCCCCGCTCACGCCCACGTACGATCCAAAGATCAGTCAACACATGCATGCGTGCACGCAGGGGGGCACGACGAAGTTCCCGTACGGTGATCTGCTCAACACGCTGATCTGCATTGCGGGCACCACGACAATCAAGCCTGTGATGAGCGATCCATGGTGTCGGGGTACGACCGCGCCGTTCGACAAGGTCTTCGACCTGGTGGGAAATCAGAGCGAGTGGCTGAACGCTTGTTCGTCTGACCATTCGAGCTGCGCAGTGGTGAAGGGCGAGTACTGCTCCCCGGGGTCGGGCGATCCGAAACTCTGGTCGGGATTCCGGTGCTGTTCGTAAGGAGAGGGAAGATGAGAAGGCAATTGGTCAATTGGACTAACGGGATCCGAATTGCACTTCTGCTGCTCATGGCCGCCGTCGCCTCGTGTGGTGACGGCGACACGGCGAAGAAGTCTGGCGGCGCGAGCGAGCCGCCGGACGAGCTGAGCCAGTGGGCGATCCAGGTCTACGTCGGCGATGGCGCGAATCGAAAGCTGGTCAAGTTCCCACCGGTGAAAGAGATCAGTTTCGGAAGTGCTACCGACGCAGTGCTGCAAGCCGGGGCGTCAGCGGACGGCAAAGCGTCGCCCGCGAAACGGATGGGCCTGCCAACCGCCAAGCCAGGCAAGAGCGTGTCGAAGGGCGACCAGAAGGTGTCGAAGTCGAAGGCGCCGAGCTCCAAGCAAAAGGCCTTGATCGAGGGCGACGATGGAGGCGTCAACGTCGAGCAAGACCTGAGCATGCCCAGCGGCTGGGCGCTGGTGTACGGCGCAGCCGCCGAGTGCGGGATGGTGCCTGAGATGGGTGGTATTCCGGACACGTTCTTGCTCAACGAGGCAGTGGTGCCACCTTGGAGCGCGTTGTCAGGAGGCGGCACGGCGTGGAGCATCTTCCAGCGCCGACCCGAGTCCTGCTCGGAGCAGCTGCAACAAAACGAGGCGCTGCTCTGCATCGCCGCTGAGTTGAACGCCCTTTCTCAAGCGATTGCGCCGGTGCGCTGGGAGAAAGTGGCGGATGCCGCGCCGCTGCCGGGCGTTCCGCCGGGCCCGTGGACGCTGAAACCCCAGGCGAATCGCGACAGATTCATATTTAGAGATCTAGCCATCTACATGTTGGCGACCCTGGCGGTCAACGACACCTGGCCGATAGCGAGGTTCACCGAGACGGGAGACGGCTCCTGCTCAAAGGTGTTCGTGAAGGCGATAGACGATTACATCGGCTTTGCGGAACCAAACTCGGAGTGGATCTTCGGCGAGCCCGCGGGGGAAGAGGCTCCGTATTTCCCGCCCAAGGACCCACCCGAGAGGCAAATCGACTCAACCACCGTCCCCAACCTGGCCACCAACCGGCTCAAGTTCCAGACCCAGATCCTGCGCAGCGCCAGCCGCCTGCTCGACGAGCTGATCGACACGTCCGTCGAGGCCGACTTGGCCGGGGCCGCGATGCGGCGGGCCAAGGCTACGGATCCATTGCGGGGTGCGCAAATCGCGTGGGGTGACCGCAATAACGACAACGGGCCGTACAACACGCTGGCGCATGCGCTGCGGGTCGTGATGGGGCGCTGGGAGCTGTCGCCGGCCGTCGCATCGGTGGAGTGGTACACGACGGATCCGAAGTGCGGCACGGTCGCGACGGAAGACCTGCTCGAGCAGGCATTCGGCGCCGATCGAGATGCTCGGATCGAAGACATCGCGATCCGAACCAAGGGGCAGGAACTCGCCACGCAGATCGTGGAAAAGGCGGGCATCGTGATTCCCACGAGCCAACTAGCGAACACCGCCAGCGTGCGGGCCGCGGTGAAAGCGCAGCTCGTCGGCAAGGAGGCGGCGGCAAGCGGCCTGCTGCCAGCGGATCCGCAAGTGGCCGAAATCGGTCTGGATCGATCGGTTCAGTTTGTGCTCGACGATTTGAGCGAAGCAGACCTGAACTTCGCGCTGACGCGCACGTTCACGCAGTACCGGGTGTTGAACACCGCGCCCGCCGTCACCAGCGTCGTCGCGCCCGGCGGCGGCTTGGTACCAGATACCTTCGTCGCGCCAGAGCTCGGCTCGGTCAATGGCGTTGCGCTGAAGGACGGGATTCCGCGACAAGACATGGAGATCGACGTGATGTCGCGGGTCGCTGGCATTCAGAATGCGATTCAGTGCGACGAATACTTCGGGGCCAATGGTCTGCTGAATGCCGACTGGGCGGTGCGCACGTCGTTTCAGGATTCCTACTCATTGGGTCAGGCGCTGGCGCGGCGACTGGTGGTTCTTCGTGAATCCGTGCGGGCTTCGACTGGGCTAGCCGGCGAAGTCATGGACGAGCTGCTGGACACCAGCGAAAAGGCCGCCGCAGAGGCGCAGCTGTGGAGCGGGGAAGGGCGAATCGTGGCCACGAGCGATCCCTCGATGTCGGTCGGAGGGATCGAAGAGGTCGTTTTCTACACCCTCGGGTTTCAGCCCAAGGACTTTGCGGTGTCGAACGTCACGGACATGGCTGGCCAGTTGATCTTGGCATACGGCGAGCCCTGGGTGGCTGATTGTGCCGCGCGCCTGCGTAACAATTGCCCCGCCAACCTCAACGACTACCTGCTGACGACGCCCAGCTTCACGTTGAACGCAGATCTCACGGACGCGGAGCGATTGTATACGGGCCACGACGGCACGGTTGGGCTATGGCGCTTCCCGACGAGTGGGCAATTCACGCCGACGTATTTTCCGGGCGAGTCACCGACGACGCTACCGACGAAGTTCGTCTACGTGATCCTGAAGAACGACCCGGACAGCCCGGCGGGCAAGGGCAAGGTGCTCGGCTCGATCGCGCTGCGGCAACCCGACTTGATCAATGACGACCCAACGGGCGGCACGAACATCGTGGTCAGCGACAAGCAGCGGCGCCACCTCAACGACATCTTCGGGTTCAACAAAATCGGCAACACCCACTTGGGGCCCGAATCCCTGAGCGCGAGCCCAGCCTATTGTATCGGGGGCGTGCTGAAGAACCTGTTCGTGCCACTGGAGAACGAGCTGACGAGCGATTCCGACGAGTACGAAAATTCCTGGCGCCATTACCTCAGCCTTGCCCGCCAGGCCGCTGAACGTGCGGACAGTCTTGGAAAGGAGCTGATTGAGCTTGGCTTGCAGAAGGACTTCCGCCGGGAAGCTGCAGGAGAGAACCTAGCACAAATCTGCGGTGATTACGCGGCCCTGGACAACGTGAAGGTCGAAAAGGGGCAGGTTTCTGCGAAAAAGCCCAACAAGGACCAAGCGCTCGAGGCGTGTTTGGGCGAGGACAAGGTCCCACTGGTCTTCATTACTCAAAACCCGCTCGATTTCGAGTCAGACAAAGAGGCGTTCCTGCATTCCAAACTTGGATGCGGGACGAGCTACGCGAGTGAGCTTTGCAACTCGTTGAGCACGTTGGGCCCGGATGACGTCGTGGGCTTGAACCTCGCGGAATATGTTCCGGCTGGTGCGCCAACTGGGGCATCGGAATGCGACGAGGTGAACAACGCCGTCGCTTCCTTGTCGACGAGCTTTGCCGGCCACAACCTTCAGACTTTCGCGGCTCAGCCTTGGATATCGAAGACCGCTCTTACTGAGCTTACCAAGCGGCTCAAAGTGCGGGTGGACGTGGACACCAGCCTCACCCCGTACTGGGCGCTGGAGCTGAGCCTCACGACGATCATGAATTCGACCGACACCGGAGCCTGGCCCGGCTGTCGACGGCCCGGGCAGACCTGCCCGGTCGAGGACGATGCGAAGCTCTATGACCGGCTTTTCCGCAGAACGCCGCCGGGGACGCAGCTAGGAGGTGGGCCGGACGGAAACGTGGATGACGAGCTGAACGCGATCCTCTGGCGCGTTCAAGGCGCGGTGTGGAACCTGGGCGCCCTGTCTGGAAGCATTGAACAGGGATTGTTTGATGTTCAACTCCCCGCATCGAACTTCGGTCCGTCGGGCCAGCGCGCGTCTTTGTTCACGGTGTACGGCCCGGGATTTTTCGTGAATTTCGAGTTGCCCACCGGCGTGCCGGAAGAGGAGCGGGAGGCAGTTGGAACGGCTGCGTTCATCCCACCGGGGATGACATGGCCACAGAATGCTGGGATCCCAACCTGGTTGGTCGAGTTGTCAGCGAAGTATGGCACCGGGCCCTACCTGCGCATCCCCGCAGAAAACCGGAGCCGAACCGGGTTTGGTGTGCCGGACATCGCGACCTGGCTGTCCGGCGCGCTGGGGAACCTCCACGGCATCTCCTGCGGCGATCCGGCCGGGGGCACACGCCAGTTCGGTGCAGCGCCGGGTACCGCGACGGCAGCACACTTTGACGCCGTTGGTGCGTTGACGGCATTGCGTGCTGGGAAAGACTGGGGAGAAATCTGCAAGTCTCCCACGGTAGGACACGACATTTTGGCCCTGCGGTGGGTTTCCGAAGACGTGTACGATTCGGTATTTCGAGATCTGGTCGTCAACCAGAGGACCGATGCCTCTGTTGGCACGACGCCAGCGAACTGGAGCGTTCTGCCGCCATTCCCCCAGATCGAGGGGACAGGGGCAGGGCAGATCGACTACCAGATAGTAATCGGTTTGCCTGGTCAGGTCACGTTCCCGGCGGACACGACCGATAGCGGTTTTCTTGGGTATACCTACCCTCAGCTAGCCTGCCGGCATCAGAAGTACGGCAAGTTCGGCATTCCATCCGCGGCCGGCAGTCCTGGCATTCATGAGGTGACCCAAAGCTGCGCGGTCAGCAACGGACAAGTGCTGGACGTGCCCTACATTCTGGGCAAGCCTCCCAGCCAGCAGGCAACGCCCTGCAACGACCCCAACGAATGTCGCACGCTGGCCTACCAGCGCACGACATTGAGCCTGATGCCGCGCAGCTGCCCGAAGGAAAACCGAGTCGAGCTGTTCGTCAATTCGTACCCGCCGCCTTTCCCCTGTGGTGCTGCCTCCCAACTCGCACAGACCATGGCGCTGGCGTGCAACATTGGAACGGGCAGTGTGCTGGGCGCGGTGAGCGGTCGACCGGAGCTCACGAAGCTGTCGGATCTGGAAGGGTTCACGCGTTGGGTCGACCAATTGTCGAAGGATGCGTCGCGGCAAGCCAGCAATATCTACCTCGAGGGGCTGCCGCGACGAGTGGTGGAAGCATTCAACCAGAAGAAGGTTGGCGGCGAGGCGTTCAAGGGCGACCACGGCGTCAAGCTGCTTGAGCTTCGAGGCTCCCTGGAAGGGCTTGCGGGCGGGTGGAATCGGGTGTCCGGCAACCTCGCGCAGCTGCATGAGGCCATCAAGAGCGCTCAGATCAGCATTCAAGGCGCCAAGATCAGCCAGAAACAAGCAATGGTGGCCTTCGCGATGCAGCGGCTAAGCATCCATGCGTCGATGCTGCAGAGCGCCTCCGGCGCCATCGGTGGGTTCAGCGTGGGGAGCTTGGGTGGCGGCACCATCGCCGGGCTCACCAACGCCGGGATCGGAGTCGCCACAGGGGCGGCGCAGCTCGAAAAGGTGAAGGAGGGCGAGAAGCTGGCGGCAGCCTCTGAGGGCAACGCCGTGTCCGCTGCGCTCAACCAACTTCAGCTCGTCTCTGGGCCGCTGTACACCGATCTTCAGAACGCGCTCGGAGACATTCGTGCTTCGGCGTCAACGGTGCTTGCGATCGTGGAGCAGATCCGTCAGAACGAGCGCAAAGCGAAGTACGAGGCCGCGAAAGGCTCGGGCGCGGACTACGTGGAGATCGACGGACAGAAGGTGCCGTTCCCGGTGAACACGGTTCAGCGGCGCCTCTACGACGCCACGAACCTCCGGTACCAGCAGGCGCTGAAGGAAGCCAAGTATCTGTCCTACGTGGCGCGGCTTGCGATCGAGCAACGTCTGGGCGTGCGCTTGGCGGGTTTGACGCAACCGATCGGTCCCATCGACGCACCCGCCGAGTGGGCAGACGATGTGTGCAGCCTGACTGGAGTCGACTACACGAAGCTGTCGACCTTCGTGGGCCCGGACGGGGGAACACCCACGGACGCGGGCGAGCAGGCCATCATCGCTGAATTCGCCGACCAATACATCGGCGACTACGTGACGAAGCTCGAGGGCTTCGTCGAGTACTACAACATCGAGTACCCGTCGCACGATGGCGATGACACGACGGTGCTTTCACTGCGCGACGATCTGCTCGGCCCGCCGCAAGCATGCACAGTGGAGGCGCCAAACATGCTCTACTACTCCAGCGATCTGGCAGGATACGACTTCATCGACGTGGGCGGAACCCCGACCACGCGCGGCTGGGAGCTGACTCCATGCGATGCGACCGGAACGACCTGCCTGCGAGTCGACCGCAGCAGCGCCCTGGCAGTTCCGCAGACCCTGCCGGCCGCAGGCACGCCACCAGAGACGGCGGGCAACGACTTCAGCTGGCTCCACGACTTCGCTGCGCCAGGCGGAGTAGATGCCGGCGCTGATGGCGGTAGCGGACCGGAAGGTGGCATCCCAACCATCGACCTGCCGCGCACCGTTGCGCAGACGGTGACGCTGACGGCTGGCGCGAGCTACGTACTGTCGTGGTGGGACCAAGCCCGAGCTCCGGACGGCACGCTGCTGCCGGCGGCGAGCACGGGCGTTCAATACTCCGTCACGGTTCTGGCGCCGGATGGCAGTGTGGCGGGCTCCTTCACCGGAGCGCCCTTCGTGCCGGATCCGAATCCGCCGGATGCAGGACCAGCTCCGTCGGCTTGGAGTGAGCGGCGCGCAGTCGGCCTGACCGCGAGCCAAAGCGGGGACTACAAAGTCGTCTTTGCCGCAGCGGCGTTTCCGAACGAGCTAGGCAGCGTGCTCATCGCCAGCGTGCAGCTGGAAGAGGCACCTCCGGCGTCGCTGCCCGGGCCGTACTTCGACGTCAAGTCCACTCGGCTGATCGCATCTTCCAACTGTGGCGGGCTGACCAAAGAAGATGTGCAAGGAGCCTTCCGCTACGCCTGCGACACGAACAACCAGTGCTTCTACGAGCTGGTGTCGCCATTGGTATTCGATACGGGCAACCTGGGAGTCGGGGACTCGCGGCTCACCGGATTGCTGGCCGCGGACAACTTCAACTTCCGCCACATCACGGTTGCGGTGAACCTGGTCGGAACCGGGGTCTATGACTGCAGCAACAATCCGACCCAATCGTGTTTCAGCAAGGCCTACGTGGACTACACCTTGAACCACGACGCCTTCCAGGTTGGCGTGCTGAGCTGGACGGGGCCGAAGGACAAGCAGATCTTCAACTTCGGCTCGGCCGCGATCAACCACGGCAAAGCACTTGCTGCCGAACGGTACATCACGCTGCCGGTGGGCTCGGCGGACCAGGCGCTACTGTCGCAGGCAGGCGTGGAAAAGCCAGAGTATCGAGGGCGCCCGTTGGATGGGAGCTACCGGTTCCGGGTGTGGGATTCACCGCAGCTTCGCTGGAACCGACTCGAGGACATCCAGCTGGTGCTGCGTTACCGGTATTGGTCGCCCATCCAACCGCAAGCTGGCCAGTGAGCTCGGGAGATTCGTGATGCGCTCACGCATTCACAATCGAGAGAGCTCGCGGGCTTCGTGCGAACGAGTCGGTGTCCTGGCGTCGATGCTAGCGGGTCGGCTGAAGAGGAGGCCGGGGCGCGGTCTCCTGGCGGTCGGCGCCGCCCTCGCATCGCTCGCTACGGCTGCTGCCTGTGGTGACAACAGCGACGAAACGACGACAGTCGCGGCGGCGGGCGCCGGCGGTGCAGCTGGGGCCGACGGTGGCGCTGGGCTGGGCGGAGCTGGGGGGGCAGCGGGTTCGCCGACCGATAGTGGGCAGGGCGGCAGCGGAAGTGATGGCGGCGACGCGGCGCCGGATGGGGGCGCAGGTTCAGGTGGTGATGGAGCGGTTAGCGACGGCGCGGCGGGTGACTCGGCAACCGATGGCCCGCTGGATGGACCCGTATCGCAATTCTGCGGCGACGGTGTTCGCGATCCGGTGACGGAGGAGTGTGATGACGGCACGGACGTGACGCCGCCGGACTCGTGCAATGCGCAGTGTGTGGTGCAAGACGTGCTCGTCGCGCCGGGGCCGGGGTCGGATGGTGGCGTTGTTCCTAAGGTGACGAGGCGGCTTGGGGAGGGGCGGCATCCGGTGGGGGCGGGGGCTGCGGGCTTCGGTGTCGCGTTTGTGGAGACCCATGCAGGGCCGTTGGTGGGCGTGCGGGTGTTCGACGAGGACGGAGTTCCGGGCACCATCGCGACGGTCGCGAACGATGCGAGCACGACGGAGAATGCGCATCCGGTGGTGGCGGGGATTGGGAGCGCTGGGTTTGTGGTGGCTTGGAGTGACAATGGCGCCGATGGGGATGGGCGGGGGATTGCGCTGCGCACGGTAGGCACGGCCGGGGCGCTTGGGCCGAAACAGCGACTCAACGCCACCACGAGCTTCAATCAGCGGGATGTGGATCTGATTTGGACGGGCAGTGGGCTGGTGGCGGCTTGGGTGGATGAGTCGAAGATTGCGACGGCGGGGCTCGACATCAAGTTGCGGGCGCTGTCTTCGGGTGGCACGCCGCAGGGGAGCGAGCAGGTGCTTGCGGGGACGAAGGCGCATGAGTCGCAGGTGGCGCTGGCGGCGTTTGGTGGGAGCTTTGCGGCAGCTTGGCGTGCGCGGACGGGGACAACGGAGACCATCGAGGCGAAGGCGGGGAGCGGGAGCTTCACGGTGACGGTCGCCTCCCCTGGCCCGAGTTTGGACAAGCCGGCGCTGGTGGCGATTGATGGGTCGCGCTTGTTGCTGGTGTTCACAGAAGGCGGCGGCGCCTTTGGGACGCCGGCGCTCAGGGGCGCGGTGCTGGATACGGCGACGCCGGGAACGGCGACTTCGTTTGCGATCGATCCGCTGATTGCGCCGTACTCCACAGATCCGACCCTGGGGCAGAGTGAGCCCGCATTGGCGCGGGTTGGCGCGCGGGTGTTCCTCGCTTGGCGCTCGGAAGCGGTGACGGCCAACCCGAATGCCGAAGAGCTGTGGCTCAAGGAGATCACTTGGACCATGGGCACTGGGATCACGCTGGATCTCTCGAAGCCGGAGGTCCCGCTGCCGCGCCAGAGCGCGCATCGCGCGGATGACCAACGGCGAGTCGCGCTGGCGGCGACGCCGCTATGGCCAGGTGGCGCGCTAGCTACGGCGTGGGATGACTACGGGCGAGTTTTTGGGAGCATCGAGGGGACGCCCGATGTGGTGGCGGAGTTGATTCCGGTTCCCATCGTGCGCGGCGGTGGCACGCAGTTCGACGGGGGGTCGTGATGAAAGCGAGGCCTGCTCGTCGACCCAACTGTCCCGCTCCGGTGCAATGCGCTGGCGTTGAAGCGGCAGGCGATTCGCTCTTGCGTCATTGCGTCGTTGGCTTTGAAGCCATGTTCCAGGCGCTTCAGTCGCAGTTAGCGCGCTCGGCGCTAGTCCGCGCCATGCCAGCCAACGACATGCCGCAGCTGCGAGGTGACGCATGAGCGCACGACTGCGTGGTGGGTCCACGCGGCTTCGTACCGTGGTGGCGCTGGCGGTGCTCATTGTTGGCGTGGGGCGGACGCATGCTGAAGGGGCGGAGCCTGGCGGAGGCGCGAGTGAGTCCGCGGGTAGTGCGCCGGGGGCGGCGGCCGCGAACTCGGGCGCGCAGGGAGTTGCGAACTCCGCGGGGGATGGCGTTGCGAACGCGGCCACTGCGGGGCAAGCCGCCGCTCCGGTCGACGCGCCGGAGGTGAGCGAGCACTCACCCGACTGGGACGTCGCACCGAGTGACGGGGTGGCCGACGACGCGAAAGCGGGAGCGGCAAGCAACAACACGGCGGTACTTGGGAGCGACAAAGGGACGAAAGCCCAAATAAAAAACAACGCAGCAGGGGGGCCAGCCAAGGCGGGGGGGCCGACCAATACGATCGCGTTGCCAAGTGGGGCGGATAAGAGCGGGGTGACGAGTAAGGCGATCAGTGTTCCGAAGGGGGCGGGCACGATCAAGGGGATGGAGGAGAGCTTTTCGGCTCAGCTGTCGACGGGGATTGCGACGTTCAGTGTTCCGTTCGCGCTGCCGGCGGCGAGAGGGGGAGCGCAGCCGAGTTTGGGACTGTCCTACAGCTCGAGTGGCGGTGTGGGCGTTGCGGGGACGGGGTGGAGCATTGGAGTTCCGTTCATCGCGCGGCAAACGGATCGGGGCATTCCGCGCTACGGCGATTCGGCGGGGTTCGATCCGGATCAAGATCGCTTCGTGTTCAATGGGGGGCAGGAGCTGGTGCCCATCTGCGTGGTGGGCGCGGGGCTTTCGTGCGCGGGAGCACTGGCGTTAGAGGTGATGCCGGCTTGGGCCACGGGGTGGCAGTACTTTCGGCCGCGGGTGGAAGGGTCGTTCTTGCGCTTCTTCTGGTCGCCGGATCACCAGACCTGGCGGGTGCAAGACAAGAGCGGCGTGACGATGGAGCTCGGGGTGCCGCTGGATGGAAGCGGCTACGCGCTGGGGCTCGAGCGCAATCCCGACAAGGTGAGCGAAGTGTATCGCTGGCACCTGGTGAGGCAGTACGACACCTTCGGCAGCGCGAATCCTGCGACGGGCAATCCGGCGCCGGCCAATGCAGTGGTGTTTCGCTACGTGCAGGACGGCGGGATGGCGTACTTGTCGGACATCTACGACACCCCGCCCAGCGCGGGGGCGTCGCTCAGCAGCTATGCGCATCACACGCGACTGGCGTACGAGCAGCGTCCGGATCCGACGCGCTCGTATCGCAGTGGTTGGCTGATCGAGCAGCGCTTGCGGCTGACGCGGGTGGATGTAGCGAGCCACACCTTTGCTGGCGGCGGGCAGCGGCGCATGGTGCGGCGCACTCACCTGAGCTACGACCCGGCGACGCATCTTTCGCTGCTGGCGAGCGTGCAAGTGGAGGGACGCTGCGGCGGCAATGGGACGCACGGAGCCGTCGCCGAAACCGCCGCGCCCCAAGAAGGTGGCGAGGCGCTGCCGGAAACCACGAACTGTCCGCACTTGCCCGCGATGACCTTCGGCTACAGCCACGTAGAGGCCTTCACCACGAGCGGAGCGCCTTCGAGCAGCACCCTGCCCGGCTACGAAGGCTTCGACGCGCGCTTGATTCAAGTCGCGCAGAGCCCGAATCACTCGGTGGACGAGCAACTGATCGATCTCTTCGACGTGAACAGCGACGCGCTGCCCGATGTCCTGGTCACCGCAGCGGGTCTGTACGGCTCGGGCCACGGGGTGTTCTTCAACGGCGACTCCGGCAACGCCAACCGCTTCGGCGGCGTGGTGCCGATGAGCGTGACGGGGGTGATCGGCGGCGGCCCCAGCGTCATCACCCTGAAGAACCTGAACGTCGCCGCGCTGGATGTGGATGGCGACGCGGCCATCAACCTGCTGCACATGCCCAAGGTGAAAACCTACGCCGTCTACGAACCCGCCCTGACGCCGGCGGGTTGGACCTGGCGGGGGCGCGAAGTCACGACCGCCGATGGGCAGAGTCCGAAGATCGACTTCGGTAAGGATGTTCTGGATACCCAAGTCATGGACGTCAACTTCGACGGCCTAGTGGACGTCGTGGTGACGACGGGGACGGAGGTGCAGACATTCTTCGCACTGGGGCGCTATCCGGGTGGGGATGGGCAATTCGGGAGCGCGGTGCGCACCGGGCCAACGACGGCCACCATATCGAACGAGCCTGTTCGGACGTGTGTTCCGTGGAGTGCCACGCCGGTGCGCTTCAGTGATCCGGACATCAAGCTCGCCGACATGAATGGCGATGGGATCCAGGACATCGTCAGAATAAGGAAAGGGGACATTCGCTACTGGCCCGGGCGCGGCAATGGCTTCTGGGGCATGGGTAAGCGAGATGATTGTCCTGGTGGGACGTTCGGCTCGGGGCGGCACATCATCATGGGCACGAGTCCCCAGTACTCGGACATTCAAGGCGAGTCGCTACGGCTGGACGACGTCAATGGCGACGGCCTGTCGGACTTGGTGCAGGTGCGCTTCACGGACGTAGACGTGTGGCTCAACATCGACGGCGAGGGCTGGACCGCGCGGCACGTAATTGCAGGGACGCCCGCGAGTCCCAGCTATGCGAATCGGGTCCGGCTGGTCGACATCAACGGCAGCGGGACCCGGGACATTCTGTGGGGCAATGGCGGGAAGTATCAGTACCTCGACTTGCAGGGTGGCGAGCGGCCGCACGTGTTGACTCGAGTCGACAACGGGCTCGGCAAGAGCACGCACCTGGAGTACTCGACGTCGACGGCGGAGATGCTGGCGGCGGAAGCCGCGGGCGATGCGTGGTCTTCTAAGATGCCTACGGTGGCGCACGTCGTGAAGCGCGTCACTGAAACGGACAATCACGCGGTGGCGGGCAAACCTGCGGGGACCTACGTGACGGAGTACACCTATCGCGACCCCGTCTTCGAGGGGCGGCAACGAGAATTCCGAGGTTTCGCTCGCGCGAGCGCCAAGCGCATCGGCGACGACAACAGTCCGACGGACATCACGGAAACGCAGTTTCTGCTCGGAGAGTGCGTCGATGAAACCGCATTTGGCGCCGGGATCGACAATGGCATCGCTGATTGCAGCGTCCCGGAGCGCTGGCGGGATAATCCGCGGGAAGCGCTCAAGGGGCTGCCGTTCGTGACGGAGAAGCGTGACGAGAGCGGGCGCGTGCTGTCCACGGAAACGATGGCGTATCGCCTTCGCAAGCTGTACACCGGCCTCGATGGGCGCGAGGTGCGGCATGCCTTCGAGACGTCGAAAACGTCGTATCTGTACGATACGGACAACTTCGTCCCTGCAACCGAAACGGTGACGCTGCCGCGGGTGCAAGTGGAGCGAGCGCCCGTTGACGATGGCAGCGCCGCTGTGCCCGCGGCGAGCAACGCGGATTGGACCATCGAAAACGGCTCAGTGACGCTCAAGTCGACGGCGGGACGAGCACGAATTGAGAGCACCAGCCAAGTGGACGTGTACGGCAATCGCCGAGAGGCCTTGGCGTTTGGGTGCACCCAGGGTTGCCCCGGCGGCATTGACGAAGTCATCACGACGGTGACCGAGCCCGGTCGACCCGCAGGCGATCCGACCGGCTGGCTGTGGCGGACGGTGCGGACCTATGTTGACGGCAACGTCTACTTCAATGGGATCTTGAAGGAGACGCTCACGGCGTACTCGCCCGAAGGCGTGCCGCTGACGAGCACGCAGAAACTCAGTGGCTTCGAAGTGCTCGATCGCTTCCATGCAACCGGGGGCACCGTCGCGCCGCCGCCGGCGGACGCGTCGACGGGAGCGGACATCGTTTGGCAGACCGAGTACGACGGATTTGGCAACGTAATCAAGGAGTTCGGGCCGAATGGGCGGTGTCGGGAGGTGGATTACGACACCTCGTTCAAGCAGCTTCCGATCGAGGAGCGCATGCGCACCGATGGCTGCTCGTCAGCGGCGCTCACCACAAAGGTCGAGGAATATGATCGCGGGCTCGCGCTCGCGACCGACGTGCGCGACATGCAGGCGCAGCCCACGGAGGTGACCTATGACGGGTTCGGGCGACTCGTGACGCTGACGAGGCCCCATCCCGATGCTCCGGGGATCGCCTCGCCCGTACCAAGCGTGATCATCGAGTACTTCCTCCCGCCCGACCTCGGAGCACCGGGCCAGGTGTTCCACTCGATCATCCACACGCAAACGCAAGACGCGGAGACGATCGCCGACGGCTCGGAGTATCTGGAGAGTTGGAGCTACGTCGACGGCTTCGGCCGCACATTGGTGACCTTGCAAGAAGCCGACAACACGGAAGACGGTGCACCCTGGATCGCCAGTGGGCAAGTCGCGTTCGACAACAAGGGCACCGTGGAGCGCAAGCACTTGGAGAGCTTCTACAGCGGAACACCGAAGGTGTTTCCGTTTGGGGCGGTGCCCAGCGCTCCGTATGGGTCTCAGAGGTATGATGCATTCGGGCGGCAGAAGTTCACGACAGACTTGGACGGGACCATCACGCTGTACTCGGCCTACCACGCCCTTTCGACGGACATGTGGGACGCCGCGGACCTGGAAGCCGGCCCCCACGCCGGGACTTTCGCCAGCGAGACCAAGGACGGCCACGGGCGCACGGCATTCACGACGGAGCGATTCCACGAAGGCAGCACGCTGCGGGAGCGCATCACCCGCACCACCTACTTGCCCACCAACGAGCCGCAAGTGATCAAGCGAGAGCTGGCGGGCTCGAGCGAAAGCGTGACCCGCTGGATGCGCTACGACTCCCAAGCGCGGATGGTGCTCAACGTCGAGCCCAACACGACTAAGGGCTACACCGCAGACCCCACACAGAACCCGACGACGCTCAAAGCCTGGCGTTACGCCTACAACGACGCCGGCGACCTAGTAGGCACAAGCGACGCCCGCGGCTGCGGCATCAACTTCGACTACGACGGCCTAGGACGCTTGCTCAGTGAAGACTACTCACCTTGCGAGGCGCAACATCAAGCCTACTCGACGCCCAACGTCGCGGCGCGAACCGGGCTCGAGGTGCTCTATCACTACGATTCCCTATCGCCGGATCCGCCTCCCGGATATGGACAGGTGGCTCCCTTCGTTGTTGGTCGCTTGGTGGCGGTCTACGATCGCGCATCGCTCTCGGTGACGACTTTCGATGGCCGTGGCCGCAGCACGGACAGCGCGGTGCGCGTCGCCAAACCCGGCGTGCCCGACGACGCATTGGCACAACGCTATGCACCACGCTGGTACCAGCAAGAGATGCTCTTCGACTCCGCCGACCGCGAAGTCGCTATGACCACAGGCACGACGACCACGGAGCTCGCTGGCGTCTTGGACCCCCTCTCCGGCAAGAACACCGCCGTCACCACGACCTACTCCCGCCGCGGCACCGTGCAGAGCGTGCAAGGCAGCTACAACACGCTCGTCAAGAAGGTGGTGCGCGCTGCCGATGGATTGCTCGACTCCGTGCAGTACGGAGACCTGGCCGACACGCGCACCGACTACGTCTACGACACGCGCCGCCGCGTCAGCACGGTGCAGACGTATCGCGGCCCTCCAAACGAGTGGAGCGACATTCCACCCGCGTACACGCCGCCGCCCATGTTTGGGCCGGACCACCAACCCAGCTTCCAGCTGCTGCTCCAGGACGACGAGATCACCTACGATGTCGTCTCCAATCCGGTCGAAGTGCATGACTGGCGCATCCCCGACGAGTGGCCCGAAGGGGCAAGGCCAGTTACGAAGAAGGCGCAATACGATGATCTGTATCGCGTCAAGCGCGTCGACTACCAATACGCGGCTGGTGACGACGTTTGGAAGTCGCCGTTCGCCGCCGAGAACTCCGGCGACGGCAATCTCCAGGACTCGCGACGCGCCAAACCGTCGCCGCATGTTGCTTTCGACAAGCGGGTGCTCTCGCAGACGTATTCCTACGACTGGCTCGGAAACACCTCGCAGACCGACGACGATGCACACGGGTTCTACGATCGCTCTCTGGGCACGATCGGCAACGGAGCGCTAGCAGGCGCTGACCCGAAGCCATATCAACTCGCGTCCGCGGACAATTTGTCTTCACCAGGCACGCGCACCGGACGCCTGGCAGCTCGCTACGACGATTGCGGCAACCTGACGCGACTGGCGGTGGACCGAAATGGGATCTGTTTGCCCGAGGACTCGAGCTGCAATCAGTTGTTTGCGTACGAGTGGGACGAAGTTGGGAGACTGACGCGAGCGCGGCGCTGGGACATGTCGTCGTCTGCCGTCACCGGCATCGACAACCCCCTGCCCTCAGCAAATGAGGATGTCGATCTAACCAACGCCTACGACGCGGGCGACCAACGCGTCATCAAGTCCGCCAAGAGCGGCCCCGGCGGCGGCCCCAATGCCGAGCGCCACACCGTCTACATCTTTGCGTCGTTGGAACTGCGCCGCGCTCGCTTCCAAGGCGGTGACTACGAGCTGAGCGAGACCACCGAAGTCGGCTACCTGTTTGCCAATGGCGTGCGCCTGGCTCGCCTCGTGTACGAGCCGCCGCAGCACAATGTGCCGAGGTTTGGCGCGGGGGACCGGCTGCATGTGTTCTTCGAGCTGGGGGACAACCTGGGGTCAAGCAGCGTGGTGCTCGACCAAGCGACGGGCGAGCTCGTGGAGCGGACTACGTACGAGGCTTACGGAACGACTGAGAGTGACTACCGACCTGAACGGTGGAGTGCGTTTCGGGAGGACTACAAGTTTACGGGGAAGGAAGAGGATGTAACGGTTGGGTTGCACTATTTTGGGAAGCGATTTCTCAGTACGCACCTGAATCGGTGGGTGTCGCCGGATCCGTTGGCGATCCATTCGCCGGGCGAAGCGGATCTGAACGTTTATGCGTATGCGAGAGGAATGACACTCAAAGCGACGGATCCACTTGGGCTCGACGCGATGGTGCTTAGCTTTCCGGACTACCGTGTGAGGACAGGCGCTAAGTCTAGCGGCAAGGACGTGCGCATGAGCCTGGGCCACGCGGGTGTCCTGATCATCGACAACAAGACTGGCAAGACCCGGTACTACGAGTACGGGCGGTACGGAGACGACAGAGGCGTGGTGCGTCGCAAGAAGGTCCACGACCTGAAGATGGACAGGAAGACCCGTCTCCCAACCCAGGCCTCAATGGATCGGCTGTTGCGGCAAGTGTCCGCGATCTCTGGCGATCGAGGACGAGTGGAGGGTGTGTACATCAAGAACGACAAGTCAGCGGAAATGATCAAGTACGCGGAGAAGCGTAAGGCACAGAACCGCGACGCGAAGCGAAAACCGTATGACCTTCAAACACACAATTGCGCAAGCTTCTGCGACGATGTCGTCAAGTCAGGTGGTGAAAAAGGAATCGACCGTAGCCCTGGCCTAGCTGGGAAGTTGCTGGGGGGCCTGGCGATGGGCTGGGTCGGTGCACTGTGGGGCCACGAATCGGACAAGGCCATGTCTCCGCGAGAGGTGCTTGACCGTTTCCGGAAAAAGTACGATCTCCGTGTGAGTCACCCTGGTGCTGGCAAGCGAGCGAAGGCCCCAATTGTGCAAACGCCTTCCGGAAAAGCGCCGACCAGCAAAACACCCGAGAAGGCAACGGAAAAGCAGTGAAGAGCCATATGAAGATCCTAACGATTGTCCTTGGGGTGTTGCTCGGGCTCTCTCTGCTGGCCAACGGCACGTTGGCGTGGCTGTGGATAAACCTGGCTGTCTCGTTGGATGGGAGTGAGGTTGCAAACCGCGACTGCGGTACGCACCGAGACTCCTTGGACGCGGTACTCAGGCGCGTCGCACATCGCCGTGACATCAAGGAGGCGGACAGCAGTCAGGTCTGGTTTCAATACGCTTCGGACGAGCGCTACACCGGGTCAATGTGCGGAGTTAGTGCAACGCCGAACTACAGGCACGAGGAGTCCCGGGACTGATCACCGCAATCTCGGAGTCCTTGCTGCCAGGCCCCGCGGCGGACGCTCATGAGTCCGGCGCGGGGCGAGCCGTGGATCGCGCGAGCGGGCCGCGGGTCTACAGGGTGAGACTGGCTAATGCTTCGTTGGCCTGCGGCGCAGCGCCAAACAGCGTCGGGGTCGGCCACTCACCCTGAACTCGATCCGAACTGGACTCGCCCGGCGCCGTCTGGCCCAACGGCCGCATTAGCCAGCCAGTGAGTTGAATGGTGCAAGCGGTCACATCGACCGTCGGCGTACCTCTACGTGGCTTCCCCGGCCGTGTACGTGACCTCGACGCCAGGCCCGGCACCGGAGTCCCAGACGAACTGAATCATGTGCTCGGCGGGACCACTCAAGACGCGCAGGTGAGCGGGCCGGCGAATGCTCTGCGCGTTGATCGCGCCAGCAGGTTGCCCTTTCCATGTACTCATCATCAGTGCGCACCTCAGCCACTGCATTTGAAGTGTCAAGCCGACGACTTGGTCGCCGAAACTGAGCGGCGCCATGGCGATGCTACGGTCGGGAATGTCCCACTGCTCTCCGATGGTGCCGCTGATGTAGAGACCGAGTGGTGGAGCGAGATCGCAACGTCCGAAAAGGACGTTGACCCAGAACTCCGGGATGTCGGAAGCCAGCTTTTTTGCGTTGTGCTTCCGTGCGCTACCGGAGGCGAGAAGCCCACAAAGGGTTTTCAACATCCAGCGCTCGAGGTTGTTTCCATTGAACTGAATGTGTGTCGAGACGGTGCCTGCTCCCGCGATGCGCCGAAGTTGGTCGTCGAACACGTTGGCAAATGCATCGAACGGGCCAAGGATATTGTTGTGGTTGGTGCAGAGCATGCGGCTCACAACAGTTTCTGGGCGGACCCATTTCCCGTCTGGCGTCCAGGGAAAGCCTCGCAGAAAGATTCCGCGCTCGTCCTGACACAGCTTGCGAAGCAACGCGGCTGAAAATAGGTGTTCCCCCGAAAGCGAGCTCGAGCAGCAACCGAGGTCCCGTGCGTAGCACCCATTCTGCCGCGAACTCGGATCACCTCGAAGTGTGACTCGGATCGGGTTGGTCCGGAGCTGGCGAGATTCTCGTTTCGGTGAACGAGGTTTCCTGCCCATGGTTTATCGTGTGGCGCCTCGGTCGAGGAATGCGTCGATGGTGCGCAGGAGGGCGTCCTGATCGCGCCTGGGCAACTTATCGATTTGCTGCAGGCGGCGGAGTAGCCGGCGATTCTTGGTGGTGCCGTTGGGCGCCTTGGTTTTCGTGAGACCCAAGATCTCGTCGGAGGAAACGCCCAGGGCGAGGGCGAAGCGCACGATCATCTCTGGGTGGGGGCGGAGCCTGTCGCGCTCGTAGTCGGAGACGAGGCTCTGGATGATGCCCATCTTTGAAGCGAGCTCGACCTGCGTGAACCCCTTCTGTTTGCGCAGTCGTGCGATGCGCTGACCAAGGGAGTCTTTGCCCAGCTTGATGGGAGGGAGTTTGAGAGTGGACTTCCGCGGCATGTGCGCGGGGATCGTAAGCGGCACTTCTGGTTGCACCCTCCTTTGCGAGTTGACGAATAACGTATCACACGATATTCCGAGTACAGCATGAAAAACGACAAGGCGGTCGATTCCGTGCTTGACAGCAATTTTCATGCGGGAGCGTGAGATGGCGAGAGTAAGCGAGGAAGAAATCCGGGCGTTGAAGCGAGAGATTTCGGTGGAGCGGCTCGCAGAGGCACGGGGCGTGGCGCTGAAGAAGCACGGATCTGATCTGATCGGGCTGTGCCCGTTTCACGATGACCGAGAGCCGAGCCTGGTGGTGACGCCCGAGAAGAACCTTTGGCACTGCCTGGGTGCATGCCAGGCGGGCGGCACGGTGATCGACTGGGTGATGAAGGCCGAGGGCGTGAGCTTTCGACACGCGGTTGAGGTGCTGCGCAAAGATCATCCTTCCTTAGTCGCACAGCCGACGAAGCGGCGGCCGGCGAAGAAGACGCTGCTGCCGAAGCTGCCTGCGGTCGTGGATACGGCTGCGTCGGACGGCGAGCTGATGGCGGAAGTGGTGGCGTACTACCAGCAGACGCTGCAGGAGAGCCCAGAAGCACTTGCGTATCTGGAGAAGCGAGGCCTTCGAAACGACGAAGCCATCGAACACTTCCGTCTCGGCTTCGCGAACCGCACTCTGTCCTACCGCTTGCCATCTCGCAATCAACGCAGCGGTGCGGAGCTACGCCAAGCGCTGGAGCGGCTCGGGATCTTCCGCGAGAGCGGGCACGAGCACCTGAACGGCTCCCTGGTGATCCCAGTCTTCGACGCCGAGGGCCGCGTGGTGGAGATGTACGGTCGCAAGATCACCGCGCGGCTGCGTCCTGGGACGCCGCAGCACCTGTATTTGCCCGGGCCGCATCGCGGCGTTTGGAACCTCTCCGGCATTGCAGGCGCTCGAGAGGTCATCCTGTGCGAGAGCCTGATCGATGCGCTGACCTTCTGGTGCGCAGGCTTCCGGAACGTGACCACGGCGTACGGTGTGGAGGGCTTCACGGACGAGCTGCGGGAAACGTTGGTGACCGAAGGCGTGCAGCGCGTGCTGATTGCCTACGATCGCGACGACGCCGGCGATCGGGCCGCGGACAAACTCTCAGGCGAGCTCTCCGAGCTGGGAGTGGGCAGCGCCCGGGTGGTGTTTCCGAAAGGCATGGACGCCAATGAGTACGCGCTGAAGGTGGGGCCAGCGTCGCAGAGCCTGGGCCTGGCGGTGCGCCAGGCGGTGTGGATGAGCGGGAGCAAGCGCATGGCAGGTAGCGTCGAGCCGGAGCCGGTCACGCCCGCCGCCGCGGAGGAAGTCGTTGAAGTCTCGAAGCCAACACCGGCAGCGGAGGCCAGACCACTTTCCTCCTTAGCTGCTGATCCGAAAGTGGAGCCCGAGCTCGTGGGCGAGGACTTGGTGTTTCGATTTGGAGATCGGCGCTGGCGAGCCCGCGGCCTTGGCAAGAACACCCCCGGCGAGCAGCTCCGCGTAAACCTTCTTCGTGGGCCGCGACAGCGGCGTCTTCCACGTGGACGCGTTGGAACTGTATTCCGCGCGTCAACGAGCGGTTTTCACGAAGCAGGCGTCGCTGGAGCTTGGGCTGGAAGAACGCGTCGTCAAACGCGAGCTCGGGATCGTGTTGATGCAGCTCGAAGAGCACCAAGAGCGTGCAAAACAAGCCGAGGCCGACGCAAAACAACCAAAGCAGATCCCAGAGCAAGAGCGCCGCGAGGCGCTGGAGCTGCTTCGAGACCCAGAACTCTTCGACCGGATCCTGAGAGACTTCGCCCACTGCGGCGTGGTGGGCGAAGAAACGAACAAACTCGTCGGCTACTTAGCTGCCACGAGCCGCAAGCTGGACGACCCCCTGGCCGTGATCATCCAAAGCTCGAGCGCCGCGGGCAAGAGCTCGCTGATGGACGCGGTGCTGGCGCTGATGCCCGACGAAGAGCGCGTGCAGTACTCGGCGATGACGGGGCAGAGCTTGTTTTACATGGGCGAGAGTGATCTGGCGCACAAGATCTTAGCCATCGTCGAGGAGGAGGGCGCGGAGCGAGCGAGCTACGCGCTGAAGCTCCTGCAGAGCGAGGGCGAGCTGACCATCGCGAGCACGGGCAAAGATCCAACGACGGGGCGGCTGATCACCCAGGAGTACCGAGTGCAGGGTCCGGTGA
>CBDCTZ010000008.1:0-518513 GCA_965222375.1 Polyangiaceae bacterium | reverse complement strand
CCCCCTTCTTGAAGATCCCTCGCGCCAGCCGCAGGCGGGAATACACGGTTCCGAGAGGGATCCCCATGAGTTCGGCGATCTCCTCGCAGCTCTGACCTTCGAGCTCGAAAAGCGTGAACACGGCGCGTTGCTCGAGCGACATCTGATCCAGTACGCGCTCCAGTTGCACGCGCAGCTCGCGCTGTTCAATTTCTTCAGCCAGGTTGCCTGCTCGGTCTGCTACATCCAGCGGTGACTCGAAGGGGACCTCTCGCCGCACGTGGGCGACCCGGCGGCGTTCCGAAGCGACACGCATGCAGATCGAAAACAGCCAGGTCGTGACCTTCGACTCGCCGCGGAAGTCTGCCAGCTTGCGATGCACGACGATGAACACGTCCTGCACCGCGTCGCCGGTGTCCTGCTGTCGAACGCCGAGCCGGCGCAGCACGCGCCACACAAACTGGAAGTGAGCCCCGTAGATGCTCTCCAGAGTGTGCTGCGGCTTCGCCTCCATGGTTCTGCTAGTTGGGGTGAGTGGGGGGACGGGCGGGCTGCCATCAATAAATCGGCGTTCTCGCGCAGAGCGCCCCAAAACTCCCGACAATAGCCAGTTCCGGGGCCGCCTTTTTGCTCTAGGGCTTGGCGAAGTAGAATCGGGTTCGAGACCGCGAAGGGCTGCCGGCCCGGGTGCAGGGGAGCCAAGTCCTTGGCGCCCTTGGCGTGCAGGATCACGAAGTTCTCTCGCGTCGTGTCGAGAGCGACGTTCACCTGGTTGACGAACATCTTCCCCGTGCCGGCGCCTAGGGGCGCCAGGGGCTCGGTCAGTTGCGTCTTGCCATTGACGAATACTTCGAGCTCCGTGGCGTCTACCCAACTCGGCGCTAGGACCGTCACCGTGAGCATGATGCTGCCACCGGCGCCGGTCACCGTGTCACCGGGCTTCTCACCCGCGGGGCCTTCCACCTTCATCAACAGGCCGCCGCTAATGGTCGTGTTGCCGGTGGCCAGAGCGTCGCGCACGGTATTCGCCGTGAGCTTCTTGGGGTCGTCGTGGCCGAAGCTCATGCAGGTGCGCGGATAGCCGACAGGCTTGGTTCGAATGTGGTGGCTGTCGGATGAGCCGACCGCCGTGACTTTGACAGCCGGCGTTCAGAAGCGCCATCCAATCCGCGAACACTTGGTCTCGGACGTCCTCCAAGTCGTCACTGTTGAAGACCTCGACCGCGTCGAAGTTCGTGCTCCAGAGCTCCTTGTTCTTGCCCGCAGCCGTGTCGCGATCGAAGAGGGACTGACTGAAGTAGGCGGAAAAGTCTCCTCCGCTTGGGTGATTGACGATCAGAATCGGATCTTCGGGTCGGCTTTGCACGTCGTCGAAAGCCGCCGGGGCAAGGCGTCCAATCCACTCTATTGCCCCGTTGTTCAGTTCGTCCGGCTTGGGCTGCAGCGGTACCACGCCGAAGTGTCCCCAGTTGAAAGTAGTCAGCTCTTCGCTGGGCATACCGAAAGCAAAGTCGGTCAGCCCGAGCTTCTCGACGATGGGTTGAAAGTCGATCACCCATTCGTGTTCGCTGGAAACCGGAATGTCCAGGCCGTCCGCGACGGCGCTAGCGACTTTGGCCTCCACGGGGTCGTCGCTGTCCGCCGAAAACTGAGAGTGGATGTGGAAGTCGGCACACATCACCCCAGTGCTGTCGACGCTGCGCTCGAGGACGACCGGCACGTCGACGCTCTGCCCCGCGGCGACGGTCACGGTCTGTTCGACCAGTTCGTATTCGTAGCCCCGGGAAACGATGACCTGATGTTCGCCTACGGGGACGGGTAGGGTGATGTCGCCGGTCGTGACGAAGGCTTGGTGGATGCGTCCACGCTGTTCGTCCAGAATTCCGTAGCTGTCTGGCGTGGCCTTCGGCTTGTCTTTCGGCACGATCTGCACTCGCGCCGGCAGTTTGATGCTCGACTGCAAGTCGGTGACGCTGACTTTGATTTCTCCTGTGGGTCCGAAGGTCAGATCTTTGGTTCCGTCCGTGGCCGTCACGTCCACGCCGTCGGCGAGGGGGTAGCCCTTGGACTGAGCCACGAGCTTGGAAGTGCCCGACGGCGGCACGTGGATGGCGTACGCGCCTTTTTCGTCGGCTCGAGTGCGCGACAGGTACTTGCCGCCCGGGTCGGTCAGGTGAACCCAGGCTTTGGCCACGGGGCTGTCCTGCGAGTCCTTGACCACGCCGGTGATTTTCGACCAGGCGGCTTCGCCGTCCACACGTCGAATCGCCTCCCGCAGACTGTCGTAGCTGGGCCCGCCGGCGATGATCTGAGCGTGATCGCGCCAGTAGGTCTCGCACCCTTCCACCACGAATCCGGGCCCGAGGGTGTACACGAAACCGCTGATTTCGACGCCAAAGGACAGGGGCTCCTTGCCGGCAGCGCGCCACGCGAAGGAGGTGCCGTCATTGACGAATCCAGCCCAGGCGATGGTTCCTTTGGCTTGGCCGAAGCCGGCTTCGTCAGTTGCGAACTTATTCATGTTCAGCTGGAAGAAGCCGTGCATTTCGTCGGTGACGGTGTCGAAGGCGACCTGAATCGGGTCTTCGCTCGGGTTCTTCATCCCGAGACGAACGGTGAACGATTCGGCGCCGGGCTCGAGTACGTAGTCGTAGGCAGCTTGCACGCCGAAGCGGCGTGAGAACAACACCCCGAGAGAGCCGTCGAGGAAGGGAATGGGTTCGAGGGGACCCACCACGCGCACGACCGCTGCCTCCCCGTCCGAGCCGTCGTTGATCACGGTGACGCTCTTGGCGTTGATCATCTCGATGCCGAGGGCCATGAGCGTCTCGACGTAATAGGACGATCCCATCGGCTTTCCGTCATCGCCGACGCGATCCACCGCGAGGATTTCGCCGCCGCCACGGGCATAGCCGTCACTGAGCCCCGCGTCTTCGATGTAGACGGCGATCTTGTCGTTTGCGAGCAGGTAGTCGCCGACGCGGATCTTCTGACGACCATGTGCGGCTTGAGCGATTTGCGCGGCGTCGGTGACCTTGCCCGCCCGCGCCTGGCTTGCGGCTTTCGCGCCGAACACATCCGTGTGGCCCGTTGGGTCGCCCGCTTCGAATTCCTCGTTGGGCAGAGGGCAAGCGCCGGCACCCGCCTGGCCGCCGCCACCTCCTCCGCCCCCCTCGTCATCCCCGCAAGCGGGCAGGAAGGCGTGGCTGGCAAGCAGAACGAAAGGAAGGGCCCAGGAACGAGAACGAAGCTTCATTGCGGCGAAAGTGTATCACCGCAGGCGCACAGCGCTCCGAGCCCGTACGCGATGGCCCCGGTCTCGACCAATCAGCGGCCCGCCGAAGATGACGCGACGCGTCAGACGCTGTCCCGAAACCAGGCCACGGTTCGGCGCAATCCCTCGCGCCAGTTCACCTTCGGATCATAGCCAAGTAGTTCCCGAGCCTGGGAGATGTCGGCCCAAGAATGTTCGATGTCACCCTGTCGCGGCTCAGTGTGCTCCACGCCGCCGTCGAAACCGAAATCGGCCATCAGTTCCTTGGCCATGTCGAGCAAGACGACGCGCTCGCCGGCCGCAACATTGAATGCTCGCCCGCTCGCCGCCGGTGCCGCCATGGCGAGTCGGTTCGCGGCGACGACATTGTCAATGAATGTGAAGTCCCGGGACTGTTTGCCGTCACCGAAGATCACTGGGGAGGAACCTTCTCGCATTCGGCGAAGCCAAATCGGTATCACCGCAGCGTAGGGCGACATCGGATCCTGCCGGGGGCCGAAGACATTGAAGTAACGCAGCGCGACGGTTTCCAGCCCGTGGCCGCGAGTGAAAGCGGCGGCGTACACTTCGTCGGTTAGCTTGCTCGCCGCATAGGGGGACTTGGGCAGGAGCTCCATGCCTTCAATCTTAGGTAGGGTCGGTGTGTCCCCATAAACCGACGATGATGACGCCAGGACCACACGACGGGCTCCCGCTCGGTGCGCAGCCCAGAGTACGTTGACCGTGCCAGTGGCATTGACGTCATGGGTCGATAGCGGATCCTTCATGGAGCGCGGTACGGATGGCAGGGCCGCCTGATGCCAAACCCCGTCGCAGCCGTTCACGGCCCCCTCCACCACATCGAGGGAGCGGATGTCGCCTTCGATGAAGCGGATCTTTCCGTCCAGATGGCTGAGATTCTCGCGGCGCCCAGTCGACAAGTTGTCGAGCACTACGACGTCGGCGCCATCCGCGATCAACGCGTCTACTAGATGCGAGCCGATGAACCCAGCTCCGCCTGTTACCAGATATCGCATGAAGTGTTCGCTCCTAGTGCAAGCTCAGAGCCCGTGCACTTTGCTGCGGTCCCCATCGACTCCGCGCAGGGCGTCGCGAGTGTCCACGATCAGGCGGGCCTCCCGCATCAGCCGAGCCTTGTCCATATCGGAATGGTCCGTGACCACGACGACAGCATCGTATTTAGCCAAGCTGTCGTCGACGTCGACGCTCGAAAGGGACACTCCGTCCTCTTCGAAAATGGGGACGTAGGGGTCGTGGTACTCGACGTCCGCGCCACGCGTGGTCAATTCGTGAATGATCGTCAAGGCGGGGCTTTCGCGGATGTCATTGACATCCCGCTTGTAAGCGACTCCGTAGACGAGGATCTTCGACCCGCGGACTGCCTTTGCATGAGAGTTCAACGCTTGCGTGATCCGCTCGACCACATAGGAGGGCATTGCGCTGTTGATGGTGTCCGCGAGCTCGATGAAGCGCGCCTGGTACTTCAGGGTGCGCAGCTTCCAAGAGAGGTAGAGGGGGTCAATGGGGATGCAGTGCCCGCCCAGCCCGGGCCCCGGGTAGAAGGGCATGAACCCGAACGGCTTGGTGGCGGCCGCGCGGATGACTTCGAAGGGGTCCAGGCCGAGGCGGCGGCTCATCATCGCCACCTCGTTGACCAATCCGATGTTGACCGCACGAAACGTGTTTTCGAGTAGCTTGACCATCTCGGCAGCTTCGGGGGAGGACACCGGTACCAGCGTGTCGATGATCTTTGCGTACAGCAGCGTCGCCATCTCGAGACAAGCGGGCGTAGCGCCCCCAAGGACTTTGGGCGTGTTCTTCGTCTTGTAGACTTCGTTGCCGGGGTCCACGCGCTCGGGCGAGAACGCGACAAAGATGCGCTTGCCCAGCTCAAAGCCGTTTTCCGTCAGCTTTGGCACCAGAACCTCACTCGTCGTTCCGGGGTATGTCGTGGACTCCAACACCACAACCATCCCGTCGTGCTGAAAGCGCGCGATCTCGTCAGTTGCGTCGACGATGAAGCGCATGTCTGGATCTTTGGTTTTGTTCAGCGGTGTGGGTACGCACACCACAACGGCGTCGGCCTCAGCAAGCACGCTTGCTTCGACAGTCGCGGTGAGGCGCTTCGACGCCACGTGAGGAGCCAGATCCGATGCTGGTACGTCAGAAATATAGGACTCCCCGACGTTTAGCAGCCTGACCTTCTCTGGGTCCTTGTCCAGGCCCGTTACGCGAAATCCAGCTCGCGCGAACTCGGCGACGAGCGGCAAGCCGACGTAGCCGATTCCCATGACCACGACGTGGGCGTCGGCAGAGTCTATGCGTTTCCGGAGATTCGACATTGAGGTGGAGGGACGGTAATCGCGGGCGAGGGGGAGCGCACGGCAAAAAGATGCGCACCGCTGCCCGGGGGGGGTGAACAGATGCTAGGTCCTGGGGTGCGCGAGCGGCGAGTGTGGTTCATTCAACTGAGACTTTTTGTGCCGTCTCGGCGCATCGGCCCTCGTCGCCTTGGTGCTAGGGTGCCTCCGCAACAGTGAAGATTGCTTATCTCTCCGGTGCCCCGGTCCCGTCGCGCGGGGCCAATAGCGTCCACGTCATGCGCATGTGCCAAGCCATGGCGGAGGGTGGCCACGCGGTTACGCTCTACGTGCATCCTGGGGACCTGTCTGCGCCCTGCGATCATGAGTTCTACGGAGTTGCACGAAGCTTTCGCATCCTGAAGCATCCGAGACCCAAGGTTCGCGTGGTCGGAGCGCTCACCCACGCGTCGCTCGTGGGGCTCAGGTTTCGGCTGCGGCCAGCACCTGACCTCGTCTATGCGCGGGAGTACTACTGTCTGGCCGCCATCGCCAAAACCGGCGTTCCATTCGCGTTCGAATCCCACTGGCGACCTCGCCATCGTGGCCAGGAGATTCTCGAGCGGTGGCTTTTTCGACAACCGGGCTTTCGTCGTCTGGTCGTGATTTCGGACGCTCTCCGTGAAGCCTACCGTGAAATGTTCCCGTCGCTCTCTCTCGAGAAAGTAGTCGTCGCGCACGACGCGGCGGATCCGGTGCCCGCACGGCAGCATCCGCCGAGCGCGGCCAGCGGTCGGTTGCAGGTCGGGTACGTCGGCTCGTTCTTCTCCGGCTATGGCGTGCATGTGGTGTCGGATCTGGCGAAGCACCTGCCCGACGTCGATTTCCACGTCATCGGCGGCACCGAATCAGACGTGCGTGATGCACGGAGTAAGGCCGGGCCCCTGGCCAACCTGACCTTCCATGGCTTTGTCAGACCAGCGCAGCTTGCGGATGACTATGAAAAGCTCGACGTGATGCTAGCGCCCTACCAACCTGACACGCCGCACATTCGTTGGATCTCGCCCATGAAGCTTTTCGAGTACATGGCTTACGGCAAGGCTATCGTATGTTCGGATTTTCCCGTAATGCGCGAGATCTTGACTGAAGGAGAGGATGCGCTACTTGCCGCCGCCACAGACCGCAGTTCCTGGGCAGCTGCAATCGACTCCCTTCGCGATCCAGCTTTGCGCGCGCGCTTGGGTCGAGCGGCTCGCGCCAAGCTCGAAGCGCAGCATACCTGGCGCCGGCGCGCGGACGCTGTTTTGGACGGACTCTAGGGGGCAAACCCATAGATTTCGTAGAGTTCCTGAAGATGTTTCTTCACGTCGAAGCGTTCGGCGGCGGCCCGATTTTCTGGCGAATCAAATCCAGCAGGCACCTTCCCCAGCTTCTCCGCACTGGTTGCCAAGTCATCTTCGTCGATCAATTCCACGTCGGTCAGGCCCTCGATGAGTTCGGGGACGCCGCCCACGGGCGTGCTGGCAACGAAGCGTCCTGCGGCCAGCGCCTCCAAGACCGTCATGGGGCAGTCCTCAGACGAGGAGGTGAGCACTACCATGTCCACCTTCTCGTAGAACGACGGCATGTCGCTCACCCGGCCCAGGAACGTCACAGCATCCGCAACACCGAGGCGCTCTGCAGCGGCCTCGAGTTTCCTTCGGTCCGGACCATCCCCTGCGATCAGCAGCCTCGGGTTTTGGCCGTTCTTTCGACTCAGTGCAAGCAGCTCCATTGCCATGTCGATTCGCTTGACCCAGGTCAAGCGTGCCGCAATGCCCCATGTCGGGCCTGCGTGGTCATCGGGCACGCGCCGGACTCGGCTGAAGCGCCCCCACTCGATTGCGTTTGGAAGCACGGTGACGCGTTTTGGATCGAGACCCGCGTCCGCGATGCGCGTCGCACGGCTAGCGCGGCTGACCACGATAATCCTGTCGGCGAGTTGTTGCGTGAATCGATCGACCCGATTCACCACGAATCCCTTCCACTTGGAGAGCCCATGCTCTTGGTTGACGACGCGTGGGCGACCGCAGAGAGGAGCGAGCGCTCGTGCCGCCCAGTTGGATAGGAGCATATGCGAGTGGATTACCTCAGGTCGGAAGTCCCTGAGTTCGCGAGCCAAACGCAGCCAGCCTCTCAGATCCCAGCGAGCGCTCAGCCCAATTACCTCGATCCGCACGCGGCTTGCGGTGAGCTTGTCAAGCAGTGCCAGTTGGTCTCGGAGCACGTAGACGACAGCGTCGACGCCATCCGGTAACGCATTGAGCGTATTGACCAACTGGACTTCGGCACCGCCCATGTCGAGGGTGCTGATGATGTATGCAAGTCTGGGTCGTTGGGGCGCGGCAGTCGGCATGGCGTCGCGATTGTGAGAAGCACCGCACTATTCGCACGATTGCATGATGGCAACAAGGCCGGTTGCCAGCGGTCGCAGTGACCGACTATCGTCGGTGGATGGCGGATGCAGACTCCGGCGCGCGTTCCGAACTTGGACCGCCTGCACGCAGCCGTGCCCGTCGTCGGAGACGCAGGGACGCGCCGAGGAGGCAGTCGGGCGCATGGACCCGAGTGTCTGCCGCTGTGGCGGTCGGTCTTGCGGTTCTGGTGTTGGGCACTGTTCTCGCCATAGGCAGTGTGCACCTTTGGGCGGTACTACCCGCAGCGGCCATAGGTCTCGGGTTGTCCAGTTTCGTGGCGTGGAAGCGTGGCTCTCTGCCGGCCCCGGCGTGGGTGCTTCTGGCCCTTGCCGCTTACACGATTGTTCAGGCGCTGCCTCTGCCCATGGGCTTGGTGGGCTTCTTTGCTCCGCAGAACGCCGACGTCTGGCAGCGCGCTTCGGACGTCTTGGGCACGAGCGTCGTGCCCTCGTTATCCCTAGATCCAGGTGCGAGCTGGGTGGAAGCGGCTAAGTGGGCGCTGTACGCGGGTGTCTTCAGCATTGCCGCTTTTGTCGGTAGGCGCCAGGGCGCGACGGTGGTGCTCGGGATCGTGTTTGCTGCCGCGATGGCGGTTGCTCTACTGACGCTCGGACACAAGATCGTGGGGGCCACCAAGCTGTACGGCCTGTACACACCCAAGTGGGCGCACCCCAATTTCGCACTTGCGCCGCTGTTGAACACCAACAATCTAGCGGGGTACCTCAACCTGGGTGCGTTTGTTGGCGTCGGGCTCTTCATGGCCCGAGCCGTGGAGCGGATGCGCTGGTTGAGTGCGGTGGGCGTCAGCTTGGTCGTGGCAGTGAGTGCTCTCGGTGCATCACGCGGTGGTTGGGCCTCGCTGGCCATCGGCGTCGTGTGCCTGGCCGCGATCCTGTTAGGTTTCGCGCGGCGGGGCCGGTCGTTTCAGTGGGTCATGTTCGTGCCGCTGGTGGCGATCGCGGCCGGGGTAGTCCTCTTCTACTCCGCCGTCAGCGATCGCGTGTTCCAGGCCGCCCGCGGGGAGAGCATGAAGAAGCTCGACCTGATCAGCTGGACGAAGCCTATGATATTGGACCACCCCTGGTGGGGGGTCGGGCGTGGGGCATTTGAGTCGGTCTTTCCACGTTACCGTCAAGATACGGGATACCACGCCTATCAGTATGCGGAGAACGTTGGCGCGCAGTGGGCTGTGGAGTGGGGGCTGCCGATAGCAATAATGGGCTGCCTTGCGTTGCTTGCCTCGCTTTGGCCGGTGGCCAAGCGCTCTCGCGCAAGCCTGCCCGCGGCTTGCGCCGTGCTCGGCGTGGTCGTCCTTGTCATTCACAACATGTTCGATCTCGCCCTCGAGATTACGTCCGTTTGCGTGGCAGCTTTTGCCGTGCTCGGAGCGGTGTGGGGCGCGCGCGCCGGCGAGCAGGCGTTCAGCGAGGCCAGTCGCCGCAAAGGGATCAAGATCGCATCGCTGGCCTCGCTTGCTGCCATCGGAGGCATTCCAGTCGTCGTGACCGTGGCTGGCGGCGCTCATACTGCCGTTTCAGACCGAGAGGCCGTGACGCAAGTGCTGGGCGCTGTAGAGGCCGGAGATACCACGCGGGTGTCCGAGCTGGGGCGAGCGGTCGCCATGGCATTGCAGCGAAGACCCGCAGACCCCTACCTCATGTTGGTCGGCGCGATCGCTGCGGACAAGGCCGGCAAGAATCCGCTGCCCTGGATTGCGCGCGCGATCGAGTTGGAACCCATCGGTGGGCGCCCTCACTTGCTTCTCGCACGCGTGCTTGCGCGCCGTGGGGCCCGTGCGCAAGCGTTACTGGGGATCCGAATGGCGGTAGAACGCGAGTACGGCCTCACGGACCGTGGCGCACAATTGGCTGTAGCGATTACCCAAGAGAGAAGGGACCTGCTGCAGTCCGTGCCCAAAGGCAAAGCTGGCGCACCCATGCTCCTCGCGCTCGCTCGTCGCGTCGAGGATCGTGACACGCGAGCAAGGTTGTTGGATGACGGCATCGGCCGCGACCCAGATTTCGCCGCAGTCCGCTACCGAAGGATGGAAGACGTGTTGCGCGGGCTAGAAGGAAAGAGCACGGGATGCGATGGCCGGCGTAAGAGCTGCATCAAGCGGGGGAAGTCCCTGCTGGCGCAACTCGAGGCCATCGAGCCCGGCGCCAGTCGCGTCTTGGTGACGAGGGCGCGTCTGTTGATCGCAACAGACCGTCCTACCGAGGCGGAGCGGTACTTGGCGGATAGCTGCGCCCGCCTTGGCGGGGCGTTGGAGTGCTGGCGATGGCAAATCATTGCCGCCGATCGCGCGCAGGCCGAGAAGCTTCCCAGCGACGGCGTTGAGGCATACATGCAAGCCGCCTGCGTCACGAGCCGCGGCTGCGCAACCGCTGCAAACTGGCTCGGGGCGGTCCACATGCGCCGTCGGGAGTACGTGGCGGCGACCGAAATGTTCGAGCGGGCCGCCAATGAAACCAACCTGCCGGCCGCGTGGGCCAAAGTGGCCCATGCAGCTGGAAAAGCGGGTCTGGAAACGAGCGCCGCGCGAGCACGCGCCAAAGCGGAAGCACGGACCCGCTCCGCTTCGCCCTGATTCGCCCCGCTACATTCGTGCGTCTGAACGCCCGCGGGGGCGCGGGCACCCAAAGCTCTTGGACCGATCGCGACGCATCGGGTATGCCCAGGCACCATGGACCGGAACGGGAACGCAACGATGGCTCGCACTGAGCCGGAGCATCCGGGGGTGCGCCCGTGAGCACGACCCTGGGTCTGATGTCGCTCCTGCTTGCGGCTGCTGTGGTTCTGGTTGTCTCTGTGCGCTATCGGAGGTTCGCGGGACCTCTTCTCGTGGGGTTCGCGATCCGGGCGCTGATGGCGGTCGTCGACGCAACGATATTCGTGCTTCCTGGCCATCCAGACAGCATGCAGTTCGACTATCGCGGGTTCTACCAGTCACGTGCGGGCGTGGCTGGCACGCTCGAGTACATCAGGACCGGAGCCGAACTCTACACCTGGGTCGTTAGCGTTTTCTACGCTCTGTTCGAGCGCAGCTCATTGATGATGCAGGGCATAAACGTGCTGTTTGGCACACTCATCATTCTGAACGTAGGCCTCCTCGCGACGTTCCTTGGACGTGACTCAAAGCTGGCGCGGCAAGCCGCCTGGCTCACGGCGTTCTTCCCCAGCCTCATCTACTTCTCAGCGGTTCTGCTTCGGGAAGTCGCTGTGGCGTACCCGCTGTCCATCGGAGTGCTCTTTCTGGCCTACTGGTATCGGGAGCGGCGCTGGTGGCAGATGGTCGTGGCTGTGGCCTCGTTGATGTTGAGCATGGCGTTCCACTCCGGGGCCGTCGCCGTGATGCTGGCGATGGGCGTCTGGTTTCTTGGCTCTTGGGTGCGCTCGTTGTTCTCCCAGGGCTTCCGCAACCTGGGCCGCAACAGCCTGGCTTTGATCGCTGGAGCAGCTGCACTCGCATTCGTCTTTTCATCCGGTTTCGGCATGACCAAGTTCAAGCGTGTCCAAGAGGGGGACGTCGAGAACCTCGCCGAGAGCCAAACAGCCTTCGCCAAGGGTCGGACTGCCTACCTGGAGGATTTGCACCCGGAGTCGTCTGCTGAGGTCGTGCTACAGACGCCCCTGCGTCTCACGTACTTCTTGTTTGCCCCATTCCCATGGATGCTCCGGTCGGGCGCGGATGTTTTGGGCGTGATCGACTCGATCTTCATATTCTACCTGGTGTTCCGCCTGTGGCGGCAGCGCGGGCTAATTACGACGCGACGCGAATCCGTGTTGGTGCTGGCGGTGTTCGCTTCCATGGCGGTCACCTTCGCCATTGGCGTTTCGAACTACGGTACCGCTCTGCGACACCGTAACAAGATGCTCCCGCTCCTCATTGGGGCGGCGTTGTCGGTGCCCTGGCGGCGCGCGCAGCGCTCAACAGCGAAACGCGCACGGCCAAAACTGGCCGCGCGCGTTGTTCGCTGAGCCGCAGCGGATCTCCCGCTGCGCCGCTGGGACGGATGCGGGCTCAGGGGCTGTTGACGGGCATGGGGAGGGGGGCGTCCGTGGTCGACCCGTTACCCAATTGCCCGAAGCCGTTGTAGCCCCAGCAATTAGCGGAGCCGTTGCTCTGAAGCGAACAGCTGTACACGCCGCCCGCAGCGACCGCGGAGGTTGCCGACGTGATGCCAGTTACCGTTACGGGCGTCGTGCTCGATCCAATGCCGACGACGCCCAGCTCACCGAAGCTGTTGTCGCCCCAGCAGCGGAGCGTGCCGTCGGGGTAGCGACGCGAGCAAGTGTGGGCGAAGCCCGCAGACACCGTGGTCATCTGGGTCAGCGAGACCTTGACCGGTACATTGCTGTCTGTGGTGGTGCCGTTTCCGAGCTGCCCATACGTGTTCAGGCCCCAGCATTGCGGCTGACCGGATTTCAGGGCGCAGTTGTGGGAGTCGCCTGCGCTGATATACGTCGCGCCGGAAATGTTGACGTTGACCGGCGACGGCTCGACGGTGGTGGTCGTTCCGTTGCCCATTTGGCCCACGTCGTTGAGCCCCCAGCACTTGATGGCGCCACCCGCGACGAGTGCACACGTGTGCCAGCCGCCCGCGGCGATCGCGGTGGCTCCCGTGACGCCCGTAACCGTGATCGGCGTCAGCACGTTGCCGGTGAACGTGCCGTTGCCGATTTGACCGAATTGATTGTCACCCCAGCACATCACTGTGCCACCGGAGATGAGAGCGCAGCTGTGGTAGGTCCCGCTCGCGATCGCCGTGGCGTTGGCGACGCCGGAGACGGTCACGGGGATCGTGCTATCCGTCTGAGTACCGGTACCAAGCTGACCGTCGGAGTTGAGACCCCAACAACGGGCTGTGCCGTCCGTGCGGAGCCCGCAAGTATGCCAACCGCCAGGAGCGACGGCGCTCACCGAAGAGAGGCCCGACACGGTAACCGGTGAGGATTTGTCTACCTTGGACCCGTCACCGATCTGACCATCGCTGTTCCAGCCCCAGCAGCGCGCGGTCCCGTCGTTGACCACCCCACACGTGGTGTAGTTCATGCCGACGTTGATCGCGTCCCACAGCCCACCTGCGGACGACAGTGTGTACTGCTGGTACGCGACTCCCTCGGCGCCGCTACCGTTCTGCGCCGCACGCACGTCCAGGCGCACCGTTTGCACTCCGACAGGCAAGCCAGTGGTGTCCCAGGGCGCGGTTGTCGATGCCGTCCAGTCTTGAATCAAGAACCAGTTAGGGAGGTCTGGGCGCATGTAGTAATAGCGATACTCCGGGGTGAGCCCAGCATCACAGGTTGACCCAGCTGTAATCGTTACAACCGTGCCAGGGAATTGGGGGCTTGGCGGGCTGGTAGCGATCGTTGGCGCAGAGCAACTGCCACCGAGCTGGTAGGAGAGGTAGCGCACCGCTTCCCAACTGGAGGTATTGCCAGCCGCGCGCGCATACACGAGCAGGTTATAGGTGCCGGACGCCAGACCAGTCGTGTTCCAGGTCGGCGTGCTGCCGCCCCAGCTCTGGATTTCCGTCCAAGTTGGGCTGGTGGTGAGCCGGTAGACGAATCGGAATTCAGGAGTGGCAGCGCCATTACACGAAGCACCGGCGGTTAGCGCGACCATGGTGCCCGGGGGCTGAGGCGACGCTGGAAGCGCGCTGAGCGTTGCTGACGTGCAGACATCGTTGATGAAGAAGTTGCGATGCGCTGCGCCCTCGGCGCCCACCCCGCTGCCAACGGCGCGAGTCAGAAGTAGCAGGTCGTACTGTCCCGCCGCCACGCCAGTGGTATCCCAGTTTGCGGTCAGGGACGGGCCGTAGGCTTGGATTTCGGTGTAGCCACCAGGGGCGCCAATCTTCTTGTAAAGAAACCGGTACTCGGCAGTCTCACCGGCGCCGCAAGTGGCGGCTGTTGCGGTCAGGGTGACCGCTGTCCCTGGATTCACTGGACCCGAGGGGGAAGCCGACACCGTGGACCCGTTGCAGATGGCCAGCGAGAGGCTGTCGACATCCTCGGAGTCCGCCGTCGCGCTGCAGCCGGCTGCCAACGCTCCGAACAGTAAGACCCACAACCATACCAATCGCCCATATGTGGGTGACGTCATTCGCCCTGCCTCCCTTAGTACTGTCCTGATGTTAGTACTGACCTTGCTAACAAAAACCTGATGCTAGCTTGAACGGCTCACGATGTCGATGCTTGAAAGCCAAGCGGAGTCGCGCTCATTTCGTACTTGTTGCGTGTCCGTCCTCGCTGCGGCTCTTGGTTGCAGGTTAGGGCCTCGGCGTTCATTTTGCGCCGGGTTTGGCCCGGGAACCCCGTTGCTGTGGGCACTTCGCGCCACCCTTCAGGCAGGCCCACATGCACACACACGCAGGTGGGCACCCTGCGCGGGCGGCGCGCGAAACGGACGCTGGGTTGGCTATTTCGTGTACCGGCCCCAAGCGCCGCTCGGAGTGGTTTGGCGGTCCCTTGCCAACTTCACCTGTGCGTTCTCATTTCGCCCAGGAGTCGCCGGGAACGCCCTGCGGACGGAAGGGCGGGCCAAGCGCAGACTTGGTGGCAGATGATCGGGTCCGGTGGCCGTGTTATCACTGGCGCGTCGACGCACCATGAGCACTCCGGAAGACATCCCAGCGGACGAGGGTCCCTTCGTTGCAACCCGGAGGCAAGTGAGCTGTACCGTGTCGGGAGAGGTTGTGATTCTTCACCTGGACGACGGTGCCTACTACGGGCTCAACGAAGTTGGCACTCGGATCTGGGAGTTGCTGCAGGAGCCGCGCGGCTTCCAGGATCTCGTCGCAGCGGTTGTGGATGAGTTTGACGTGACCCCGGAAGCCTGCGCCGACGACGTGCGGGTGCTCTTGGATGAGCTTGGCGCCAGGGGGCTCGTGGAGGCCCCACGCTCGGAGGGGCAGTGATCCGGGCGCTCCAGGTGATGCGCCGATTTGTACGTTTGCCGCTGGACGAAAAGGTGGTGGTCGGGGAGGCCGCAGTCATCTTGGGAGCGACCTCCGCCGGGCTCCGAGTCGCTCCAAGTCGCTGGACCGGGCGGGCGCTGCGGCGTGCAAACGCCGAGGAAAATAGCGCCCAGGCGGCTCCAAGCGCCGCTCAGGTTGGCCGCGCGGTGGAGCGGGTGGCGCGTCATCTGCCACATGCCACGTGCCTTGCGCAGGCGTTGACCGGCTGGGTCATGCTTACGCGCCGGCGTCAGTCGGCGCGTGTCGCGCTGGGCGTTCGTCGAGCCGATGGTGCGATAGGTGCTCACGCCTGGCTGGAGTCCGGAGGGCAGATTGTGCTCGGGGCAGAGAAGGCGGGGCAGCACGTCGTGTTCCCGGGATCGGAATGAGCGAGCTGGCGCTTGCCGTCTCGGCCGAACCACTTCAGTCGGCCGCCAGCATTAGCGCGCTCGTCCCGAACCCCGCCGGCTGGGAGGTGCACGGTCGCCTCGCGCTGGCGCGGCACGCGGACTGGATCGGCGGTGGGAGCCAACGGTGCTTGGTTGTCGGCTGCGGACGGCTCGATGAGCGCGAAGCGCTACTCTCCGCGCTGGAGATGGGCGCGGATCGCTCTCTCGGGGAGCCCGCACTGATTGCCTTGGCCTATGCGCGCTGGGGTCCCGGCTTTGCAGCCCACTTGCTCGGTGATTTCACGTTCGCCCTGTGGGACGAGGTACGGGCGAAGCTCCTAGTCGTGCGCGATCCCTGCGGCAGCGTGCCAGCGTACTATTGCGAGATCGGCCGACACTTGCTGGTGGCATCGGACCTGCGAGTGCTCCTACGTGCGCCGGCACTTCGTCTCCAGTCGAACACCACCGCGTTGGTAGACTACATTGCAGAGCTTCCGACCAACGAATTCGAGACTGCTTTCGTTGGGGTGCGCAGGCTTCCGCCCGGCTATTGCCTCGTGTGGCAAGACGGGCGAGCGCGCGTGGAGCGTCATTACTTTCCGCGCGAAGTTCGTAGTCCGCCCCGCGACGCCGACCAGGTTGACGGTTTCTTGGAGGTGCTGCGAAAGGCCGTGGCATGCCGTGTCGCGGCCGGCCCCTCGGGGGTGATGCTCAGCGGCGGCTTGGATTCATCGCTGATCGCAAGCTTGGTCGCGGAAGTTGCGCCATCGCCGCCGGTGGCGTTCTCAGGAGGATTCCCCCATGGCGTTCCTTGGGACGAACGGGCTTATCAAGAGGCGGTCGTGGGTCACCTCGGTGCGGAGTACTGCAGGGTTCCGATGGAGAGCGTGCGAGGCGGGTTGGATATCGACGCCGCCCTCGCGCTGTATGGCCAGCCTGGACCCATCGGCGGGCATTGGATGGCTTGGCCGCTCATGGCGGAAGCGAATCGACGCGGAATCAACATGATTTTCACGGGGATCGACGGAGATCGGGTCGTTTCCAACGGTCGCGGACGCTTGCAGGAACTGGCCGAAAACCGGGAGATGTCCAAACTCTGGCGCGAGGCGTCAGCCACGGATGGTTTCCGGAGGGGAACGCGCGCAGCCCTGACCAAGCTCGTGCTGAGTCAGCTGCCGCGGCAAGTCGTGCGAGCAGTGGATCGCGCTCGTGCAACTCGTGAGTTCGACCTGAGTTCGGCTGCCCGATTGCTACGCCCCGACGTGTTGCGGACACTTGACGCCCGCACGCGCTTCGCAAAGCAGCATGAGCGCCCCTGGACCGCGCGGGAAAACCACTTGGCTGGGCTGGAACGCGGGGATCGCGCAGCCGACCTGGAAGTCATGGCTCCACTTGAATCACTGCATGGCGTTGCTGCGCGCCATCCATTCTATGACCGTCGGGTCATCGAGTTCTGCCTTGCCCTGCCGAGCGACCAGAAGCTACGTGGCGGCAATTCACGCGCCATCCTCCGAGAGGCGGCGTCCGGGCTTGTGCCAGACCGAGTGCGCATGCGGACCGCCAAGGCGTACTTCGACGCGCCCTTTGAGGGCTGGGCCCGCCGTAGCGTGGCGAAAATCGACGAAAAGTCATTGGATTTTAGAAACTTAGAGCCAATTCTGGACGATAGGATGTTGCGCGGTTTGCTCGACTCAAGGCCCCCGCTGCTGCCGGTGGATCTCCTGTGGCGCTGCGTGGTAGTGTCCGCGTGGCTTAGGCAGTACGGGCTGTCATTGGCGTGATGAATGTCAGCGGCGCCCCGGGCAACTGAGCACTCTTGGAAGGTAGAGTAATGGACCGGCAGAAGCTATCAGCGGAAAAGCACGTGGAGACTAAACAGCGAAAGCCCTACGTGAGGCCGCGTTTGGTGGTTCATGGGACGGTTGCCGATCTGACTCAGGCGGGGGGTGTGCGTCGCCGCGACGGCATCAACACCCGCGCACCTTCCTGAACGAACGGTCACTGACTGAGACTCGAGGTCGGTGGAAGACGCGCCCTTCCGCTGTGCTGCGGGCACTACCGTCCAGATCCGGTCTGACGGTTTGTGTGACGTGACCGGGGCACGCGGCTCGCTGCGCCTGGGGCCGCACGTCCTTCCAATTCTCAGCGTCCTAGCCGTTCCGAGGCCACTCCAGGAGGCGGTGGGCATTCTGTCGGCTGAACTGGCTGGAAGACGCGACGCAATCGGGTTGCTGGCAACTCTTTCCGAGCTTCGCCGTGTCGGTGCGATCACCTCCGACGACGAAAGCGCCGGATTTGAAACGGACGCTGAGCAGGAAGGCTTTGGCGCTGTGCCTATCCACGTAGCGATGCTGGGCGATTCTGTTCGCACGGCCCAGTGGGTCCGCGCCGTCAAAGAGCTCGTGCGACCTGGGGACGTCGTGGTCGACATTGGGACAGGGACGGGCATCCTCGCGGTAGCCGCTGTGCAGGCCGGTGCTCGTCACGTCTACGCTCTGGAAGCCTCGAGCAGTTTGATGGCAGCGCAAAGAGTGATTCACGCGAACGGCGCGAGCGACCACGTGACACTGATACGGGGCTGGTCCACGGCAATCGAGTTGCCTGAACGGGCTGACGTGTTGGTTTCCGAAATCCTCGATGACGATCCCTTTGGCGAAGGTGTGCTGGAAGCCACTGCCGATGCCTGGCGTCGGCACCTGAAGCCAGAAGCGACGGCGCTCCCGCGTCAGCTCACGTTGCACGGGACCCTCGTCGAAATAGATAACGAAACGCTGCGGTCCCATACCTGGACGGCGGCGTGTCTCGAGCAGTGGAGTGTGCGGTACGGCATAGACCTGACTACACTCGCCACATCTGCCCCAGGCGGGTTCGTTGCGGGTGTGCGCCGGGGCCGGGCCGCAGGGTTTCGTTCGCTGTCTGAATCAGAACTCCTTGTGAGGCTCGAGCTCGACCGAGACGTGTCGGAGGCGCTCGACGAAGTGTGCACGCTGTCCATCCAGGAGCGCGGGCGCTGTCACGGGCTAGTCACGCACTTCGACGCAGAGTTGCTGCCCGGCGTAGTGGTGACCACCGATCCTCTTGCACCCGAGGGTGCAAGCCATTGGCTTAACCCGACGCTGTTCTTGCCCGCTGCCCGGGACGTTTCGCCAGGGCAGACGGTAGCCGTGCGCTATCAGTATCCGCGGGTACCTAGCGTCCAGGTCTCCTTCTGATGATGGCCAGGCCATCGAGACGCTACGGGGCATTTGGCCTAAGTATCGCTTCGGAGCTGCCCCTGTGGCCTGACCACCGGTGGTGTTCGAGCGAACGCCCACCGGATGTGGAGATCCGGCTGAGGGCCGGACTGCGCGCCGGGCCGCGCGAGTTTTCCCTCATGCTGGACGACACGGCGACCCACATTGAGGGGGCGGCGACGGTGCGTGTCCGCGCTGGCCGCATGATCGAAGTCGGCGCTGAAGACGCTGCTGATGATGCGACCTTGGGTGTGTGTGCGTCCGGGGCGGGGCTGGCAATGGTTTGCCATCAGCGCGGCTGGCTCGTCCTTCATGGCTCTTGCGTTGCCAAGAATGGCCGGGCAGTGTGCATCGCAGGCCACTCGGGGGCGGGGAAGTCGACGCTTGCGATGGCACTCGCGTCAACGGGCCATCATCTACTTTCGGATGGCATGACAGTCCTGTCCCCAAACGGTTTAGGCACGGGGTTGCGGAGCTTGCGCGGGCCCCCGACGGCAAAGCTGTGGCCCGACTCCCTGGCGCATCTTGGATTCGATGCGCAGGCGGCCGTCCGGGTCACGCCTGCATTCGACAAGAGGATGGTCCGCCTGGATGCCGAAGTTGTCCCGGACGCGGCGACGTTGGCTACGGTAGTGATTGTGAGTAGTGGCGGTCAACTCAAGGTGGAAACGCCCTCGCCGGGTTCAGCACTGATGGAGCTGGTGAAGAACTCCTACCTCACTGAGTACGTTGCCGACACGAGCGCCGCCGCACTCTTGGAGGGTTGGGCCCGGGTCAGCGCGATGCTGCGGGTCCGAAAGCTCACTGTTCCGCGCGGATTCACAGATCTTGATCGCGCGGCAAGCGTGGTGGCAGAGCAGCTCGAACTTCCGTAGCGGCTCCTCGCACCACATTCGTCAAGCGCCGCCAAGTCGCCACAGGGTGAGGCCGGTTCAGGATCGCGCGTACCAGCCGCTGGGCTGCACCGCGATCGGGCCATGACACCGCCCGCAGAGATTGAGCGAGCTGCCCAGTGCGAAACAAGGTGATCAGGCGTCGGACTCTGAGTTGATCTTGATATGCGGGGTCGCAAGCGGAAGCGACAATGTGGCTGAGCAAGATACATTCGACGCTTCCTGGCTTGGGCTGCAGACCTGCCTCTAGCAGGCGAACCAGTGAGCACACCGCGTCGAGTTCGACGCTACTAGTGCCCTCTTCTAGCCAGTGCGCCACTGACGAAGCTCGAAACTCAGGACGCCCGGCTCCAAGGTCGCTGAGGTCGCAGAGCATTCGAGTCAGAGTGTAGTTGAGTGGGCTCTCTAAGTGCTGCACCACGCCGTGCACTGTCGCATGCGCGATGAGCAAGTGTCGCGCTGGAATGAAGACAATCCCGCCATCTATCTCAGTTCGCTGCGCCCAGCCTTCGCGCAGGATGTCGGCCGCCTCGAGCTCGCGGCCGTTGTGTAGGAGTCCCGGAATGAAGCGATGCACTTCGACGGCTTCGCCTCGTTCGTTGCGGAGACCTGGCAAGTGGTGACGAGGCGCCCTTTGCCCGATGGGCGTCATGCCATCGTCTTGTAGGCGTTCCTGCAAAGACGCAGCTCGCTCGGAAGGCACCAAGACGTCGAGGTCACGCGCATCGCGGCTTCCTGGTTGGGTGTAGCCGCCCGACGCGAGTGCGCCGTACTTGAGGAGCACTACCGGGATCTCGAGCGCCCTTGCGGCGCGGACCACTCGCTGCAATGCACCCAACATCTGTCCGTGGGCCGCTCGCGTTGCCAGGAACGAAAAGGCGAGCTTCTGAGCGCCCGGCCCGAGTTCTCGCCGGATCTGCTCCTCCGGTACCCGGGACCAGATGCGGTCCGCCAATCCCAGCCGGCAGGCCAGCTCGGCCCCGCGGACTCCTTCGTCGGAAATAACGCAACGCGTCACAGGCGGAGCGAATGCGCGGAGCAGGGCCCACCTCAACGGGTCGGAATGGGCGTACCTGGGAGGATTGAGGCCGAGAACGTCGGACAACTTGGTGTTTTTGAGGCTATCACGACTTGCCCGGAGGTAGAACGTCAGCTAGTAGCGGCTGGCGGGTTCGGGGAGACGGGGCCGTGCGGCTGAGTCTTGAGGCCGCCGCTTTGAATCCAACGAGGCCCTGTGCACCTGAGTCAGGTGCGTACTCTGTGAGCGAATATCGTGACGGACGAACCCACTCAAGCAGACTCCCCGGATAGCCGGTCCCTAGAGCACTTGTGGCGTGCGGTGCACAAGGGAAAGTGGTTGATTCTCGCCGTGGCAACGGTGGTGAGCGCGGCCGCCGCTTTCTACACCCTCGGCCAAACGAAGGTGTACCGGGCAGTCGCCGTGCTGCAAATCGACCCAACCCCCGTCAGCCCCCTCGGCGGCGACGTCCAGGCGGTGGTGACCATGGGTGCGGACAACTTCTTTACAAACCAGGAGTACTACGCGACGCAGTATCGCGTCCTCAAGAGTCGTCGCACCGCGACAGACGCGGTGAAGGATTTGGGCCTACACCGTGACGCGTCTTTCGTGAGAAACGAGGCAACTTCTGCTGGCACTGAGGTCCCAGTGGCCGTGGCCGCGGACGCGTTGCTCAGTCGGCTCTCGGTAGATCCCATCAAGGAAAGCCGTCTCGTTACCGTATCCTTCGACGACGCCGACCCCGAACGCGCCCGCCGCGTGCTCAGCGCCGTGATCAACTCCTACCTGGAGCGAAACGTCGACGATGTGGCGCAGTCGAACACAACGGCAAGCAAGTGGCTTCAGGAGCAGTTGGTCAAGCTCAAGAAGGATCTCGAGAAGAGCGAACTGGCCCTGCATGAATACAAGAAAGAAAAACGCATTCTGTCCGTCTCTTTGGACGACCAGAACAACATGCTCGGTGAGGAAATCAAGCAACTCAACTCAGCGCTCACACAAGTTCGTACCCGGCGTGAGCACGTCCAAAGTCGGGCTCAGGAGCTGGCGAAAGTCGACTCGGATGACCCTGTTGCGCTACCGGCCAAGGAATTGCTCTCCAACGGCCTGCTCACCGCGCTTCGCGAAAACTACATCCGAGCGAAGAGCGATCTAGCAAGCATTCGAAACTCCGGAAAGGGCGACAACCACCCGGAGGTCAAAGCGTCGGCGGCGAAGGTGGCGACCACTCGCGAAGCCTTGCTGAAGGAAATGCAGAACGTCCGTGGCTCGGTGAAGGGCGACCTCCGAGCGCTGACCCGCGAAGCGGGCGGGCTCAAGCGCCTGAACGATGCAGCGAAGCAGCGCGCGCTGGATATCAACATTCTGGAGATCAAGTACCGGCGGCTGGAGCGAACCAAGGCCAACAACGAGAAGCTTTTTGGCGTCGTGCTCGAGCGCACCAAGGAATCGCAACTCGCGAGTATGATGCGCTTCAACAACATTCGCGTGGTGGAGGAAGCTCGGGCTACCGCCCAACCGGTCAAGCCCAGGGTTCCTCTGAACATCGGCATCGGTGTGATGGTGGGGGTGTTCTTGGGCCTCCTGGCTGCTTTTGGTCGCGACCAATTGGACAGAAGCGTCAAGACTTCGGATGACGTGGAACGGGAGCTGGCCCTCCCATTCTTGGGGTCGCTGCCACTGTCCGGTGGCGCCGGTACATCGAAGCGTGACCACAGCGAGCGGCCTGAAATTCAGGCCCATGAGCACCCGACCAGCGCTTTGGCTGAAGCGGCCCGAGGCATTCGGACGAATCTTCTGTTCATGTCACCAGACAAGCCCTATTCGCGCTTGCTCGTGACCAGCCCCAGTCCTGGCGAGGGAAAAACGACGGTCGCGAGCACGATTGCGATCGCAATGGCGCAGGCGGGTCAGCGCGTGCTGCTACTAGACTGCGACTTGCGGCGCCCACGGGTGCACCGGGTATTTGGGCTGACCAATGATGTCGGGGTGACGAGCGTCACGATAGATCCTGCGAGACTGGATCTCGAGCTGATGAAGACCGAAATCGACAACCTAAGTGTGTTGCCCTCCGGTCCGCGTGTGCCCAATCCAGCAGAGTTCCTCCAAAGCGACGCACTCACGTCCCTGCTCGACCAGCTCGGCGAGCAGTTCGACCGCGTCGTGATCGATAGCCCTCCCGCATCGATCGTATCGGATGCGACAATCTTGGGAACCCGAGTCGACGGAGTCGTGTTCGTCGTGCGGTCCTCGAAGACCCAACGAGATGTTGCCAAGAAGGCGTTGCGCTCCATGACGGATGTGGGAGTGCCGGTCGTGGGCTGTGTGCTCAACGCACTGGATTTGGTGCGTTTGGGCTACGGGCGGTACAGCAACTACTATCAATACGGATACTACGGCCGTCACGACGAGGAGGCTGACGCGCCGCCCAAGGCCTGACGGCGCTGGTCGTAGGGACGATGCCAGTCCGCTATCGGGACCGGCAGCCCGTTCCGATGTTGGGACCATTCGCCAGCGGCCAGCGCGTTGACCACGTCTACCGCGTGGTCGACGTCCGTGCGGAACGGGGCTTGGGCACGGACGCTTTGGACGAAGTGCGCGATTTCGAGTTTTAGCGGCTCATCGGTAGCAAGCTTCGGCGCCACGAAGCGACGCGCTTTCAGCGCGTGGGCAACCTCTTCGAGCGGGATGGCAGGATCGAGACGGAGTGAGTAAAGCTTGAGCTTGTTGAGAGGCTCCAGATCGTCGAACACGGCTGCGCCGCGCGTCCCCAGCAGGATGAACCGACGGTGACGCCGGCGGGCATGGGGCTCGATGCATAGTCTGGTGTGCTGCCCAGAAGCGTACGCCAGCGTGGCGTGCTGCTCGCCGGTGGCGGGGTCTTCTACGGCGCTGATGCTTTGGGCCGCACGCCCGAAAAGCGACTCAGCCAGGCTTACGTCGTGGGGTGCGAGTGACCACCATGCAGGGTGTGCTGCACCCGGCTGGCGTCCACCCCCGCGGTGGGACAGGACCGCTAATGGTGCGCCCAACGCGGCGGTTCCGATCGTCGAGACTAGAGCGCTGACCGCGGGATGGTGTTGCAGTACATAGCCCACCATGACGCGGCGGCGATTTCGGGCGGCAGCCGCGCGGACGGCCAGCGCGCCTTCCAGGCTGACCGCCATTGGCTTCTCGACGAAGACGTGTTTCCCCGCATCCAGGGCCGCAACCGCCAGCGCCGAGTGCGACGATGGCGGCGTCGCAATCGCGATGGCTTCAACGGTCGGGCTGTCTAGGACTTCCTGGAAGTCCGTAAGCCTATCAAACTGCCCGTCGACGGCGTGAAGGCGCTCGGGGCTCCTGTCACAAACAATCGAGAGGGCGGCCGAGGGTGTGGCCTGAAAGGCGCGAATTACGTTCGTGCCCCACCGACCCGCGCCGACTACGGCGACGCGGAGCACAGCCGCTACGGTTGCGCCTGGCCGACCCTCAGGAGCGGAGGTGGACAGCATCCGGCCGCCTCATAGCACAGAGACGGGTCGCCGAGGCCGCACACTCCTGGGGCGTCCTAGTGCGCGTGGGCGATCTGGGCCGGAATGGGCGAAGCATTGCCCTGTCTGTCACTCGCCGCAGAAGGCGCGCCGGAAGGAAGAGGGTCCTGGCTGGGCTCCTGAAGTTCCGGCACCATGCATCGCAGAGCCGCGCGTACCTCTTCGCTGGATGTGCTGCCGGTGACGTCCGCAAGCGAATCCACATGCGTGTCGACCCGAGCGAATTCGCCAGCGCTCAGCTTGCCCACGAAAATCTTCTCGTGGCTCGTCTTGGTCATCTTCTCGGCATCGAAGGACAGCTCCTCGAACAGCTTTTCTCCGGGTCGAATGCCCGAGAACTCGATCTCGATGTCGACTCCGGGAGTGAGCCCGCTCAATCGAATGAGTTCCTCGGCGAGGTCGACGATGCGCACCGGCTCGCCCATGTCGAGGAGTAGAATTTCCCCACTGTTTCCCATGGTTGCAGCTTGCATCACCAGCTGGCTTGCCTCAGGGATGGTCATGAAATGACGTATCATTTCCGGGTGCGTGACCATGACGGGCCCGCCTGCTTCAATCTGCGCCTTGAAGATAGGTATTACTGAGCCAGCAGAGCCCAGCACGTTACCGAAACGAACGGCCACGAAGTTCGTTGAAGCGTGCTGCGAGAGTGCCTGGATGTAGATTTCGGCGGCACGCTTCGAAGCGCCCATGATCGATGTCGGGTTGACCGCCTTGTCAGTGCTGATCATCACGAACGCGTCGCTGCCAATTCGGGCGGCCGCGTCGGCGACCTTCTTCGTGCCAAAAACGTTGTTCTTGATCGCCTCTCCCGGGTTCCATTCCATCATCGGCACGTGCTTGTGCGCGGCGGCATGAAAGACGACCTCGGGCATCTCGGCGTCGAAGACTCCGTTGACACGCGCCGTATCGCATATGTCACAAATCAGCGGTCGTAGGTCCTGCTCAGGGAACGAAGCTCGTAGTTCCTGGTGAATGGTGAACAAGTTAAATTCGGCTTGCTCGACCAGGCACAGCGTTTTGGGCTCGAAGCGTGCAACCTGCCGGCATAGCTCCGAGCCGATGGACCCGCCTGCTCCGGTTATCAAGACGCGCTTGCCGTGCAGGAACTCGCTGATTCGTTCCACGTCCAGAGTGACCGCGTCCCGCCCCAACAGGTCTTCGATGGAGACCTCCCGGATACGCGAGAGATTCACGTGCCCGTGCAGGATTTCGTACACTCCCGGGATGATCTTCGTCGGGATCCCCGACTGGCTACACAGGTCCCGAATGCGTCGGATCTGGGATCCCGTGGCGCTTGCCATGGTGATGATTGCCTGGCGCGCTCCAGTCCGTTCACTCAGCTCTGCGACTTGATCGACACTGCCCAGAACTCGAATTCCATGCACGATGGTGCCGAGTTTGGTTGGGTCGTCGTCGAGAAACCCGACCGGGAAGAACGGCACGTCGGGACGGCCAGCGATTTCCTTCGCTACCATCACCCCCGCTTGACCCGAGCCGACGAGAAGCGTCGGGATCTTACTTTGGACCGTGCCTATATTACGGCTTTTGGCTCGCTCATGCAGTAACCGCCGCAGCACCCGTACACCTGTGATGCCAAGGAAACTCAGCACGGCGTTGACCGCCATGACGCCGATGGGTACCAGAGCGTAGGTGGCGTGAGGAAACGCCTGGACAGCTGCGGGAGCGACGAGACGAAGCGTTAGAAGCACCGCGCTGCTTGCGGCCACTGCCGCCCCGATACGCTTCATGTCCCGCAGGCCGATGTAGCGCCAGGCGATACTCGGAACCGAAAAAGCATACAGGGTGAACAGTTCTAGGCCGATCACGTAGCCCCACGTGAACATCAGCAGCTTGACCATGTTGAATGGCGGCACACCGTCGAATCGCACGAAAAACGCTGCCCAATACGCGAGGGAGAGCACCAGCACATCGGTCAGACTGCGCAAGACTTGCGCCAGCGTTCGGGTCATTGATTCCGACATCTTGTCAACCCATCACAAGGTCTTCGTTGCACCGAGGGGGTTCAGGATTCGAGCCCACGCGATCCGCCCCCAAGCGGACCCGCGTCCTAGCATCGCGCCCGAGCAGGTGCATCCAAATTTCCCCAAAAAAACGCGCCAGAACCGAGGCGAATCGAAGGTTAGCCCCCCGGAGCCAGCAGCCGGAATCCGGTTGACTACCGGAGGCTCAGCGCCCGGCACCGCGGCGATTTTGCTGTGTAGCAGTGTTGCGTCACTCCAGTTTTGACACGACGGCCTTGAATTTCCCCCGTGCACCCAGGGTGAATTCTTCAACAGGGCGGAATCTGATCTGCATCTGCGAGCCAAGTCGCGCGGTCAATTCCAGCCGGACTTGATCCAGGTGCTCTGGCTGAAACTGCGTGGGGTCCGGCTGGTACAAAACCTCAACCTGGTCGACGACGGACTGCACAATCTGCGACCGAACGATGGACGCAGGGATCTTCTTGAAGATCGGGTCGAGCCGCCCGATCTTTCCTCGAGTCGAGCTCACGAGATAGTCCTCCTCGCGACCGACGAGCCGCCGTACCAGCGGGTAGCTACGACCGCACTCACAACTGCCGCCCGGCTCGGGTAGCTGAACCTCGTCGCCAATATCGTAGCGAATCAGCGGCATGTAGCGCGTGTGAAATGCCGTGAACAGCGCCCGCCCGGATTGGCTCGGTCGTCCGGCTTCGTCGACTATTTCCAAAACGCCGGAGTAGGTCAGAAAGTGATAGGCGCCTGCCTCACACTCCACGATGAATGGAGCGCCTTCGGAAGAGGCATACTGGTCTCGAACCGGCGCGCCGAACGCTTCGCCAATTTCCTCGCGCGCTTGCGGCGTCAGAGTTTCCGCAGTGGCGAACACGGCCCTTGGTCGAAAGGCAAAGCGTTGTCTGCTCGCGAGCATGTGCCGGGCGACAATGTGCAGCGCTGAAGGATAGCCGTCCAGAAACTCGGGACGATAGCGATTCAGATCGGCGATGTAACGGTTCAGATTGTCGCTGGACAGGTGGTAGCTCGAGTAGAGTCGCTGCCGAATCGGATAGTTGGTCTGCCAGAACTGACGTGACCCATCACCTGCCGGCTTGACAACCCGCCCCGAGAACGTTGCGCGGCGCATTCCGTGCTCCACGCCGAACCACGACCGCCAACTGTCCAAGATCGCCATCCGGGCTTGGAAGTCAGTTCGATGGAACCAAAACTCCATGGGAGTGCCCGTGGTCCCGCTGGTGTGAATCGAAATCAGCGACGATTCGTGGGGGGCAGTGCGCAGCCTTTCGAGGTTCTTTCGCAACAGGTCCTTGTGCAGCACGGGAAGGCCCGCGAGATCTTCAACGCGGCGGACCTGGGGCTGGTCCGCGTACAGCTCTCGATACAGTGGCGAACGGCTGCGAGCGAGGTGGACTAGTGCCTTGACTTGGCTATCTTGGAGAATGCGCTGTTCCTCTAGCGTCTGGAACTGCAGGCCGTCGTAGAACTGCCGAAGCGTCGGATATGCGCCGCGATACCGCTGGCGCGTGAACTGGTAGCCCATCGCGGAGACCAACACGTCTCGCGCCCAATGCGGACAACGAGCATAGACCTCCTCTTTCAGCGACATTGGCGCGTGTCAGGATCGCCGCAGGCGAATGAGTTTGGAATCACCCAGACCCTCGAGTTCTGGCGGATCACATCCGAGTTCGTCGTTCCAAAACGCCTTGTCTCGAAATACTTTCAAAACGAGCGGCAGGTGCCCGTCTTGAGAGAAGAGCACGCCACCGGGCTGCAGGAGGGGGTAGAGGTACTTGAGGCAAGTCTTGGTAGACGAAGCTAAATCGACGTCCAGGTAAACTGCCGCGACGGGCTCGTCAAAGCCCGGGAGCGTGTCGTCGAACCAGCCCTTCACATAGGTGCACACGCTGGGCTCGCCGAAACGCTCCACGTTGGATTGTACTTCTTCGAGCGCGCCCTTGTAGGAGCCCGGCGGAAATGCAGCTTCGTCACCGAAGATGTTCTTGCCGTGGTCTTCGGAATGCTCGGGAATGCCTTCAAAGGAGTCGAAAACCATCAGCTTTCGGTCTGCCAACTTCGCGGCGAGGCTGAACTTGGCGGTACTTCCGCCTTTGTAGCATCCGGCTTCAATCACACAGCCCGGCACTTCGGGCGGGAGCTGCAGAATGTCTTCCATGAAACGTAGGACCTCCTCTTGAGTGTGAGGACACTCGATAGAAAAGGTCGTGCGAAACATTCGGCGCAGCACATTGAGCCGCGTAGCCATCGGAACCTGGAGATCGGCGCTCGTCGCGAAGCGAAGCGCACTCTTTAGATCCTGAGGGTTTTTCGCGAGCCGGAGCCCCTCGTAGACGGGACGAGGCAACCTCGACTTTAGGAAGGTCTTGGCCTTGAGAAGCATGATTTTGGATTCAGCAGTGGTTCGAAAGAGGCGGGCGCCTCGGGTAACTCGGCGAGAGCACGGGCCGGTTGGTTGCGCGGCGGCATCCCTGATTCAGGCTGGTTAACACAAGGCATCGAGGTCGCAAAGGGGCCCAACCGCCGGGCGCTTCCGGGTAGACCTAGTCGGTCCTGAACCTTGTCGATGCGTCGAATCCGGGGCTTACTACCCCAGTGAGGAAGCTCGCCGGCTCGATGGCGCTTTGCCTGCTGCTGATGGCCCGCAGCGCCAACGCAGACATCACCGATCCCGGCTTCGTCGAGTCACCCTTCGCGAAGCTGAAGACGACGATCACGAGCATGGCCTGGGCGCCGGATGCATCTGGCCGTTTGTTTGTCACGCGCCAGAACGGCGTAGTCGAGATTGTCGAGAACGGGACGGTGCTGGCCACGCCGTTCGCGACGTTGTCGCCGGTTCACGCGATTGCAGAGTGTGGCCTGTTGGGGCTGGCTTTCGACCCAGGGTTCAACCAGAACGGATATGTCTATGTGTTCGCGACCGTTACCGCGGTGGAGCAGCAGATCATTCGGTACCGAGCTGTCGGCAACACGGCCACAGAAAAGACCGTGATCATTTCAGGCCTGCCTGCAAAAGATACCTATCATTGCGGTGGTGGCCTCGGCTTCGGGGGCGACGGAAAGCTGTATTGGTCTACGGGGGACCTCGGTATCTATCTCGGAGTGGACGACGACTTGGCGTCTCTCGGCGCGAAAATTGGCCGAGCCAACGTGGACGGCAGTGCACCTCCGGACAACCCATACTTCGACGGCGTGGGCCCCAACAACGACCATATCTGGGCGAGCGGACTTCGGAGTCCTTTCAGCCTGACCTTTGAACCATCCAGCGAACGCCTTTGGGTGAATGTTGCCGGGACGAAGTACGAACAAGTATTCCGACCGACAGCGGGCTCGAACGCGGGCTGGGACGACTACGAGAACAACCAACCCGTCGGGTTCCTGGCACCCACCATCGCTTACCGAACCGGGCAAGCGGAGGTGCGAGCACTGGCCAATTCCAACCGCAGTGCAGGCGCGGCTGTATTCTCGACCAACGTGCCTCACGGATTTCGGCTGGGGACCAAGGTCAGCGTTTCCGGTGTCAGCGACCCGTCCTTCAACACTTCAGGCTACGTGAGCGATGTGCCCAGCACGACTGAGTTCAGCATCGAGCAGGCGGGCCCCAATGCGGCGAGCAGCGGGGGAAGCGCGACGACCTTGGATATCGGACGGGCCATCACAGGCGGCGCCTTCTGGGACTCCAGCGCCGTGCCGGTGGAGTATCGCGGCGACTTCTTCTTCGGAGATTTTGTTTCAGGCAACCTGGTGCGGGCCAAGCTCGGAGCGGCGGGTACGCCAGTCTCGGTCGATCTGTGGGGTAGCTACAAGCTGCCAACGGATATGGCTGTAGGACCGGACGGTGACCTCTACTACGCCAGCTACGGCAGCGCCGCGGACGGAGGCCCCATCGCAAAGGCCAGCTACGTGTTCAAGAGCCAGACGTTGGTGGTTTCGCCGCTGCACTTGCGCACGCCGGAAACCGTTCCCGGATTTGTGCACGTGCGGCTCGCGTTGGCTCCAACTGCACCGGTAACCGTGCAGGTTGCGCGTGCCAGCGGCGACCCCGACGTTCAATTGACTCAGAGTTCTTCGCTGTCGTTCGATTCCGGCAACTGGATGAAACCCAAGTCCGTAGCGGTCCTGGGCGCGCAGGATGCGGATGCCGTCGATGACTCGGCTGTGGTTCGGGTGTCGGCGCAGGGACTCACGGCTCAGGACGTCGTCGTTCGAATCACTGATCCCGATGCTCCACGTCTGCGGGTCACGCCTCCAGCTCTTTCGCTAGTCGAGGGCGAAAGCGGCACGCTGCTGGTGTCTCTGACTGGGGAGCCGCTGCATGCGGTAACCGTAACGACGCAGCGCACTGGCGGAGATGGGGACGTGGCTGTCGAGTCCGGGGCGCAGTTCGTACTGAACGCATCCAACTGGGACAAACCGCAATCGGTGAAGATTGGCGCTGCAGAGGATTCGGATAGCGTTGATGACACTGCCACCGTGACCGTCGGTGATGGGGCGGGCGATAGCGTTGAGGTGCAAGTCGCAGTGAGCGACGACGACAAGAACTCGGGCGACGCCGGTGTGGACGCTGCCGCCGGTGGGGCTCCTGCTTCAGATTCGCCTGAGGACGGCGGCTGCGGGTGCAACCTGGGCCGTTCCCAGCGCGTGCCGTCCGCGCTCATACTGGTAGTGCTGCTCCCCCTCGGGCTTCGGCGGCGGCGTCAGCTCAACGAGCGTGCTGGGCCCTAGGCTGCACGCGCCGCGGTGGGCGTTGCGTCATGAAACCGGCGGGCGGAAGCTCGGCGAGCTTCACGGATCAGGTTGGCCTGTCCGCTTAGAACCCCCACTTGAGCTTGAGCTCCGTTCGAACTTTATCGCGTTCTGCTTCAACAAGGGCACGGTCGTACGCAATGATTTCTCGCAGATTGTAGCTTCCATATTCGTTTTTGGGGAGATCGAAACACAGCGTTCCTGCCAGCGTTGTTGCGGTCGATGTCGCAGTATCGGACCCCTCCACGGTCCCGTTGTGCGCGAGCTCACGCTTGCTTGGGGTGACCGCCAGCTCGAAAAGCATGGGCGTCGAGGTGGGGACGGCAAGTCCGACGGTCCGCAACACTTTGGTGCTCGCCTTGTCTTGGTACAGGTACAAGTTGTTGTGCATGTTGTGCCCGAGGTACGTGACGGAGCCGCTTGGAGGCGGGGCTAGGTTGCGGTTACTCCAAAGGGGCATCTCCTCGTCCACGACGTTCTTGTCGATGACGAAGAAGGCCGTGTAGCTGGTTGCTTGAACCGGCGTGCCCTTGAAGAGGAGCTCATCGCTGGTGCCATTGCATTGCACGACGGGCTTGCCGCCAACGATCACGTGTTGCGGCGCCTTAGGTACCGCTGCAGTGACTGACGTTGCGCCGCACTTGCTCGTCCACTCAGTGACGCTCGTCCCGCTCACATTCAGGGTGCTTGCATCATCCGCGTCGAGCCAAATCACGCAGTTGGCGATTTTCTTAGGCGTCCACACTGGCGCGCCGCCGGTGCCCCCTCCTCCATCCACGCCGCCGCCATCGGTGCCGCTGTCGGATCCCGCGATACCGCCTGTCGCGCTCACCCCACCCGTATTCGCGTCAGAGCTTCCGCCGGTGCCCCCCGTCGACGCCTCTGGGAATCCGCCGAAGCCCGAGTTGCCGCCGGTGAATACGCCACCCGTGGATGACGCATCCGGACCGACTGGGTTGGCATCGCCGAACTCGTCCAACGAGCAGGACGCCACCACCACCCCGAGCATCAGTGCTTCCACCCCACGCGGCCTAGGCATGGCGTGGACCTTATCATGTTGGGTACCGAGGGGCATATGCGCTAGCAGGTCGGCAGCCCGTCAAGGGCCGGTTGCTCTATTTGGCTGCTCCCGAGATTCTCGGGCGCAGAGCACGAGTTCCAGAGATGCCAATACGATAAGCGCGTCCGCGTGATTGGCCACCCGGGCATCGTGGCGCTGCCACAGGCTGTCGACGTCAATCCAGTCGATGACACCGCGCCTGCGTAGATCCGAGATGCAGCCTTGGACCAGCGACCGCGCGGTGGGGCTCGAGCGAAGGGCCTCGTTGAAGTCGTTGTATTGATGGTTTGGGTAGTTGACAGCAGGGAAGAACTGGTGCGCCAGCTTGCGCGCACGGTTCGTCCAGAACTTCAGCCGAACACGCCTGTCCGAAGCAGCAAAGCCGTGGCCCAGCCGGTTCTTGGAGGGTAAATCGAATAGCGTTGTGTAGGCACGGCGCGCGATCTGTAGCATCAGGCGCTCGCCGAGGCGGTGCTTGGCCGGTACGCTGAACATGAAGTCCATCCACGGGGAGTTGATCAACGGCGTGAGGTACCTGAACCCCTTGAACAACACCAACGGCGCCGTGAACTTCGCGACAGCCTCATCGAACAGCACTTGCTCATCCCAGCTGAGCTGACGTGGATCCTGTCGCCCACCCCCCATTCGCGGGACGAATTCGTTCTCCTCCGCGCGATAGAGCTTTGTCGAGCGGACGAAAGTGCGGCCTCGAAGGTGCACGCGCTTTGCCTCATCGAGGGTTGCGGAGGGTGGGTCGTGGAGGTGGCTGCCCACCACTGCATCACCAACGTAGCCTGACCAGATGTCAGCGCCCGCTAGCAGCCGATCAAGCGTCCAGACCGGGGGGTGGTGAAATAGTACAGCCTGCCTTCCAGTTCGGTTGGCGACGTCGAGCAGTTCATCTCGATGGTAGTTCAGATGTGGGAAAGAAAACGCGTGATGGCGCGTTCCCACCACCTGCGCTATTTGACTGCCAAGTTCGAAGTCATAGCACCCAGGCACGCCAAAGGTGTACGTCTGGACGTTCTTGGCTGCGGTGCGCTCGAGCAGGGCGCCCAGGATCAACCGGCTGTCGAATCCACCACTGATCGGAACGACGTGGTCGCCATTGGCGTCAAAGAGTGCGTCAATGGAATCCCGAAACTTCTCGATGCCAAGGCGGATGAGGTCTTCTGTATCCGCGTCTGCGTAGGCCTGAGTATCAATTCTCGAAAAATCGATGGGTTGCCATACTTCGTCGAAGTCGATGAAGTATCCGAGCCGCAAGAACGACTGGATGTTGATCTCGTCCACCATGGATCACGGCTTTTCAGCCACGCCGAGTAGGCGCCTGGTGCGGTGAGACACGAACTGTACCGTCGAGATCAAGAGGCTCGCTCCGATCCAATTGCCCGCGGCGCGAATGGGCTTGTGCTTCGGCATGCGACGCCTGTGTTTCTCTGGGTCTTTCGCGCCAACGCAGATCAGGTAGATCGCGGCATCTCGAACTGGGCTCTCGGACTCGTAGATCACTTCTAGTCCGTTTTCCTTCATCATTTTGCGCATGCAGGACGGGGTGAAGCGCCAGTAGTCACCGTAGGAATCGCTCTCGTGTTGCACTTGGCTGAACGGAACAACGACGAAAACCACGTCCCGGGACATGGCGCACATGTTGGCGAACGCCTTGCGGGTTTCGAAGATGTGCTCCAGCGTTGTGTGGTTGAACACCACGTCATAGCGCTGTCTGAGTTCGCTGCGCAGATCCTCTGTGAGGTCGAGTTCTACTTCATCCGCGTCTCCGGAAAACCCCCGGTGGCCCGTATAATTGGTCCGGTGATACTCGTTGGCACCGCCAAAGTAGTCCCGATACCGGCGGCCTTCCTTGTCGCGGTCGTCCCAGCCAGAGACGTTGACCACACTGCCCCTAAACAGGGGCGCCAGCTTGGCGATCTCTCGGTTCGACCAGTAGCGGGCCGCTAAGAACTTTCTGTCTGTCAGCATCCTGTCGAAGTCCTATATGGCGGGGACGGCGCAGTCTAGCGTACGCATTGCGTTTCGAGGTAGATGGAATCACGCTGGATTTGGCTGAGGCCTCTTGCGTTTGCGCACCAGTACAATCAAGGCGACTGTGCCGAGAAGTGCCGCTGTTGCCGTAATAGCCAGGTCGCCCCACGCGAATAGGCGGACGACCAATAGTGGGCTCGTCAAGGCAGCTGCGTAGAGCAGACTTCTGGCGGCAGGGGCGAGCATGGTCAACACGCGGTTCCCGCTGAGGCGCGTGAGGAACACCAGGTACAGCACCCAGGCCACGCCTATGCATACGCCGCTGAGCGCGATGGCCGTCCGAGGAGATCCCATGAGGCCTCCCGCGATGATGGGGCCGACGCGACACACCAGAAGCACGCCTTGGAAGGCAGTGCCCGCCCACTGCTTTTCCAGCACGTACACCAGCGGAGTCAGGGGGAAGACGACCATCGTCAGCGCCGTGCGGATGCAGAGCCACTGAGCGTACACCCCTGCTTCACGCCATGGGTCGCCGAAGATTATCGAAAACGCGCTTGGTGCTGCCGCGGCCAGCAGTGCGACAAAAGGCACGCCAAGGTCGAGCATTTGACCGAACACTGTGCGCGTGAGTTCGGCGAGACGATTTTCGCGACTTGCTTCGGCGGCTGAAGAGAAAAAGACTCGCTGAGCCGACGAGCCGACGAGTCGAATCGGTACCTGGGTAACTCGGTCCTGCAACGCATAGAAGCCCAAGACGGACGAGCCAAAAAAAAATGCAAGCAGCAGAGGCGGCGCGAAGTAGCTGACCGCGTTGATCGTGACTTCGGGAAGCGTCAACAGGGGAAAACGACGGTAGCGTTTGGCGACCGCGACAACACGCCGCAAGCTAACGTGTTTGAAGTGCCGCCAAGCCAAACGCAATAGAGTGATGGTTCCCAGCCACTGCCCGGCCAGTTGCCCGACGACCAGCCCCGTCGCGCTCGGCGCCCATAGCCCCCATCCGCTCTGTATGACGAGTTGCCCGGACGCCCGCGCCACGCTCGTTTTTGCAAGAGTTCCGAACGACCTCCTGCGAACCGCCCACTGGGAAAGTGCTTCAAAGGATCCGATGCCCAGGCCACCAAGTGGGATCAGCCAAAGCAGCCACGACAGAGGAGCCAAGCGATGCCACGCTACTAGTCGGTCGTAGAAAACGAGTAGCGCGAGCGCACCTAGCCCGGCCGTGGCTATGAACGCGGCCAGTGACAGGGCCAGGACATTGACGGCACCTTCGTCATCCTCCGGCACCGGGACTGCTAGCTGATAGGCAAGGCCACCGACCATGGCGATGATGCCAGCTGGAGCTGCATAGAGCGCCAGCGTGCCAAAGTCTGCCGGCACGTAGAGGCGTGACAACAACGGCGAGGCGACGATGGTGAGGATCTGGCCGATGGCCGTGCCGCCGCTGACGATCGCCACGGCGCGGGCGAAGCCGCCGCGTGGCAGCAGGTTCTTCAGTCGGGCTGCCAGCGGAGCGCGGGCGGGCTCGGGCTGTGGTGGACTCGAGCCAGTCATCGATCGCTCTGCTGGGCCCGCGCAGCGCCGTGAAGTGCGCGATAGTGGGATCCCGTCTGCTGCAATTGGTCGTGATGGCCCCGCTCGACAATCCTGCCAGCGTCCATGACAAGCACTTCGTCGGCGACCTCCGCCGCCCATGGGCGGTGCGAAATCAGTAGTGCCCCCATGTCGGCGGATAGCCTCCGTATTCGCTCGGCGAGTGCAGTCTCGGCTACTGGGTCGAGCCTTGCGGTGGCCTCGTCGAATATCAGGTACTCTGCATCCTTCTTGTAGAAGGCGCGCGCGATGGCAACTCTTTGCCATTGGCCGAGAGACAGTTCCTGACCCGATGTGAACCACTTCCCGAGCTGGGTCTTGTATCCGCTTGGGAGTGCGATCAGATCGTCGTGGATTTGCGCCTTCTCCGCCGCACGCCGCCAGCGACGCTCGTCGTCGGGATCCTCCGGCACTGAAAGCCCGATGTTCCGTCCCGCGCTGAATTGGTATTGAGAGAAGTCCTGGACCATGACAGATAGACGACCTCTTAGGGCCGCCCGATCCCAATCCCGCATGTCGAGTCCGTCGAGCAGGACGCGTCCCTCGGAGGCGGGATACAGGGCGGTGGCGAGTTTCAGCAGAGTGCTCTTTCCGGCACCATTCTTCCCAACCACCGCCAGTTTTCGCCCAGGCGGAAGGTGAAACGATACGCCGTCGAGCGCGGGGCGATCGGCCCCTGGGTACGTGAAGCTCACTGTCTCGAAGCGGATGCCGTCTCCACTTCGCGGTCCGCTGGTCGCGCAACCCGCCCAGGGGCCGACGGGGCGCTCGAGCAAGTCATACAGAGTGGAGAGGTATAGGTTGTCCTCGTATAGTCCAGCTGTCGAAACCACCAGTGTTGCGAGCGTCCCCTGGGACTGACGCAAGACCGCGAACAACATCACCATCGCGCCGATGGTAATGGGACCGTTGATCGTGGAACTCGCAACCCAAGCGTATGCCAACGCAAGCGCAAGCGCCCCCAGGACCGTGACGCCAAAGCCCCAACCCCCGCGGCGAATGGCCAAGCGTCGATCTTCGTCATACATGCGCTCGAAAAGGCGTCGGTGTTCTCGCCGCAGCAGCGCGCCCGCGCCATGCAGGCGCACTTCCTTGGCGTCGACGTCTGTGGTGACGAGTTGCTCCAGGTAGTGTTGCCGGCGTGTTTCGGGCGTATGTGCCTTGAACAAGCGAAAGGCGTCCGCGTTGAGACGCAGTTCGGCAAACAACGCGGGCACGCCTGCGAGCAGAACCGCAAGGACCAAAGCCCAGGAGAATTGAGTCAGCAGCAGCACGTAGCCCGCCAGAGCGACGAAATCCTGCAGTGCAGACAGCACGCCTCGAACCAAGCTAAGAGGGCGCGTGGCCGCCTGCTCCCGCACGCGCGTGAGTTGGTCATGAACCAGCGGGTCCTCGAAGTCCGCGATCTCGAGCTCGAGCGCTTTTCCCATCAAGAGCTCGGTCACTCGCTGCCCCAGCTGAACGCGCAACAACGCTTCTGCCAGGGCCAGTCCGCGATAGGCGCCGAGAAGCACGACCACGAGACCAAATTCCAGGCCGATGAGTTGAAGTGCGGTCTGCCCCTGGTCCGGGTTCGCTCCTGAGCGGGCTAGGAGGACGCTGTCGACGATCAGTTTCCCGACGTAGGCCACTGCTGCCGGCAGCGCCCCAGCAACCACGCTGAATAGCACCAAGAGCCAGCACAACCGCCGGTTGGTCGCCCACACCAAAGCGAATGCCCGACGGGCGTAGGTGCCCGCGCCAAGCAACCGACGCATCCCGGGTGGGCGCTGTTGGACATTCGGGTCAAAGCCGCTTGGCGGTGGCATGGGATTCGATGAGCGAGGAGAGGTTGGTTGCGCGCAGGAGTGATGACATTCGCACCTCCCGCGCTTGCCACGGGTCGACCGAGCGCCCCGCGTCGGCTCAATAGCAGGCTGCGGAGCGCTATGGTAGCGTCCGCGCGCCGCCGCCCAATCGCAGAGCGAAGCGATCGTGGTCTTTAATTCCTATACCTTCCTTCTGTTCATCAGCACGCTGGTCGCCCTGTACTACGGGCTGCGGAGTTGGCGTGCCCGCAAGGCGTTGCTGCTTGTTGCGAGCTACGTGTTCTATGGCGTGTGGAACCCACCTTTCGTCCTGTTGCTGGTCTTCTCGACACTAGTGGATTGGACTGCCGCCCGGAACATAGCTGCGGCGCCCACGGACGGAAGGCGAAAGCTCTGGGTCACGGTGAGCCTGATGAGCAACCTCGGGATCCTCGCGCTGTTCAAGTACGCGGATTTCGCTATGGAATCGTTCCAGTACCTCGCCAGTGCGGCGGGGGTCCAATTCGAACCCGTCCAGCTCGGGTTCGTGTTGCCCGTCGGGATCTCGTTCTATACGTTCCAGACGCTATCGTACACACTGGATACCTATCGCGGGAACATGCGACCGGGACGGAGTTTCCTCGACTACGCTCTCTACGTCACGTTCTTCCCACAGCTCGTTGCTGGACCGATCGTTCGCGCCGTAGACTTCTTGCCGCAGTGTGAAAAGCCCAAAGTCTTGAACTGGCAACGGCTTACCTGGGGCGCCACCCTCGTTCTCGTCGGCGTGACGCAGAAGTCCGTGCTGGCGGATGGCTTCTTCGCGCCGATCGTGGAGCGAGTCTACGCCGCACAGGGGACTCCGGGCTTCATCGATGCGTGGGTTGGAACGCTGGCTTTCGCAGGTCAAATCTACAACGACTTTGCCGGTTACTCCACGTGTGCCATCGGCACGGCTCTATGCTTGGGTTTCGAGTTGCCTGAAAACTTTCGGTACCCCTACGCCGCGATTGGTTTCTCGGACTTCTGGCGCCGCTGGCATATCAGTCTGTCCACCTGGCTGCGGGACTACCTGTACATTTCTTTGGGTGGCAACCGCCGCGGTGCAACTCGGACGAACATCAACCTGATGCTCACGATGCTACTGGGTGGCTTGTGGCACGGTGCCTCGTGGACCTTCGTTGTTTGGGGCGGACTACACGGAAGCTATTTGGTTGCGGAGAAGGGGGTGAAGCGATTGATCGGGAATTCGGAATGGGCAACGGGTCGACTTGCGAAGCTTGTCGGTGCATTGCTCACTTTCGGGTTGGTCTGTGTCACATGGGTCTTCTTTCGCGCTGACACGTTCGGGGAAGCCTTCACGGTGACTCGGGCCATGCTGGGGCTGGCTGGCTTTGGCAGATCGATGGTGCGCGGCGAAGACGTCGTGATTACGGTGGGCTTGACCGGGGCGATCCTTGCCTACCAATGGTGGATGCGCGGCCGCGTACTGTCGGAATTGGCCGGTCGCACTCGGTGGCCGGTCAGAGCGGTCGCCGTGGCCGCAATGCTGGTTGGGATCGTAAACATGTCGGGAGACGACCGTGCCTTCATCTACTTCCAGTTCTAATACGGTTGCGCCCGGCGACTCTGGGGTGAAGGCGTGGGTCCTCGGGCTCGTGCTTGCTGTGGGTTTGCTAGTCGGCCTAGAGGCTCTTGCTCGCTCCCAGGGGCACGCGCCGTCGGTCGCCGATGACGCTGCGCTGTGGACCCATTGGCGTGCCCAGGCCACCAGCGCGGGTGACAAGACGGTGGTGCTCCTGGGCGGTTCGCGCATCGAGCTCGGTTTTTCGATGCAGGAGTTTCGGCGGCTGTATCCGGATCACACGCCGGTGCAACTGGCGGTAAACGGTACCCAGCCCGTGGCGGCACTTCGGGACCTGGCGTCAGACGATTCATTCCGTGGGATTGTGATTTGCGACGCGACGGAGTGGAGTCTGGAACGGAAGTTTTGGGATTCTCAGGAATACCTGGTCCGGCAGTATCGCGCCGGCGGACCGTTGGATTCGGCCTGGAACTTGCGCGCGTCGCTGTTTGTGCAGACCCACTTGGCGATGGCCGGACCGTTCTTGAACCTAGCGAAGATCGGAGCGGTCGCGTTGACGAGGCGACGATTCCGAGCGCCGTACCATGTGATCACCTTTCCTGACCGCTCCCAGCACGCGGACTTCCAGAAGATCGACGACCTGAAAGCGTTCCAAGCACAGCAAGCGAAGCGAGTGGCTGCCGCTAAATACCCCGACACGACGCCACAGCAGTGGTTGCAAGCGACTGCGGAAGTGGAGGCGATGGCTCAGAAGATCTGGGATCGGGGTGGCAAGGTGGTGTTCCTGCGCATGCCGATGGGTCGTCTCATGCGTCGTTCGTTAGACGAGCGTTATCCGCGGAAGCTGTATTGGGATCCGATCGCCTCCCGAGCCCGGAGCCCGTTCATTCGTGCTGGTGACTACCCAGCGCTGGGCGACTTCGAAGTGCCAGACCAGGCGCACCTCGACTATCGGGACACGGCGAGTTTCACGCGAGGGTTGGCGTGCGTGCTCGCGGCGCGGGAGGTCTTGCCCGCGGCTGCAGGATTGGGTGCTTGCGCGAAGCGCTGAGGGGCCGTGCATAAGTATTGGAATCTTAAGGGTTATTTTTTGACAACGGATGCGAACAGGCGGCGCTCTAGGGTTTGGTGTAAGAATTACTTGTTTGCTTATCAAGAGGCGCTGCCGGGGGCGCCCAACGGAGGAAAAGATGAGAAAGCTGGGATTGCTACTGACGGGATTAGGGGCCGCCTTTGTCGTTTCATGCGGCGCAGGTGACAGCGACGAGCCTACGAACGAAGAGAACGTCGCGCAGACGCAGGAGGCGATCATCGGCTCATGCACACTGAACACCTTCGGATTGCCCTGCGATCCAGATGGACCCCTTGGACCGAAGCTGGAATGCCAGGGACATTGCTGGTACGGGGGCAATCCTGCGGGCCCCATTTGTCTCGCACTGGGCAACCCCGCCGTCATCAATGGATCCGCGTGCGCATCCGGGCCGGGCGCTGGAGATTGCGCCAATAGTTGCTTCAATGGTGCGTGCATCGCTAATGCAGCCGCGGCCAAGGGAGCGGCCTGTCGTCCTGGCGCCACCTCCAATTCCTGCGAGGGCGCATGCGATGGAGCGGGCACTTGCACCGTCGTCGCGAGCCCCTGCAAGTTTGGCGCGGACAACTGCGTGTACAAGTCGTGCGACCCAACTGATGCTTCGGTGTGTCGCGATTCGTTCGCGCTTTCGGGCACAACTTGCGACGACGGCAACCAGTGCACTATCGGGGACAAGTGCTCTGGTGGTTCAGGTTGCATCTCCGGGCCGGCCACCAAGTGCAACGACGGCAACGTCTGCACGGATGACAGCTGCAATCCGGTCAACGGCGCCTGCACGCAGACCTTCAACACCGCCCCCTGCTCCGACGGCAACGCCTGCACCGAAGGCGATGTGTGCTCAGGTGGTTCCTGCAAAGCTGGCGGTGCGAAGGACTGCGACGACAAGAACCTGTGTACGGCAGAGAGTTGCGATCCGGTCACCGGCTGCGCAAACACCCCGGTCGACTGCAATGACAAAGACGCTTGCACCGCAGACAGCTGCAACCCCGCAGACGGCAAGTGCGTCAACACGAAGTTGGACTGTGACGACAAGAAGGCCTGCACCGCGGACAGCTGCGACTCGGCAGGAGCGGGCTGTGTCAACACGCCCAAGGATTGCAACGACAACGATCCCTGCACGACCGATAGCTGTGCAGAGCCCAGTGGCAACTGCGTGAACACGCCCATCCCGAACTGTGGGACAGGCGGTGCTGGTGGCAGTGGCGGCTCGGCCGGTGCGGGCGGCTCGGCAGGAGCGAGCGGTGGCGCAGCCGGTAGCGGTGGTTCAGCCGGCGCGTCTGGCGGCTCAGCCGGCGCCAGCGGAGGGTCCGCGGGATCTGGTGGTAGCGCGGGTGCAGCGACCGGAGGCAGCGCGGGCGCAGCCACTGGCGGCAGCGCGGGTGCAGCCACTGGCGGCAGCGCGGGTGCAGCCACTGGTGGCAGTGCGGGAGCCGCCACTGGTGGCAGCGCGGGTGTAGCCACTGGCGGTACAGCTGGCACGACTGGCGGCTTTGGCGGCACGGGCAATACCGATGCCGGCGCCGATGGCGGTCCAGGTGGCAGCACGGGCGGCAGCTCCGAGGATGATGGCGGCTGCAGCTGTCACGTCCCAGCGCAGGCTCCGGCGGCGCCACATGCTTGGATGCTGGCTGCACTGGCCGCACTAGGCGTGACTCGCCGTCGTCGTCGTCGCTGAATTCGGCGAAACAGAGTGAGCAAAAGGGGTCGCGCATCGCGCGCGGCCCCTTTGCTTTGTGAGGAACCCAGCGTGGCGGTCTGGGGCGCCCAGGTATCGCCAAGCATGTGGCGGCGCACCGCCTGCACAGTCAATGGAGGCCTGTGTTCTCGATTCGGATGTTTGCGGCGAACTGGTTGGTCCGCTAGCTTCGCAACCGTGATCCGTTTGGCACATGTCTGGTCTGCAGACTTGGGGCTAGCACTCTCCCTGCCGCACCTCCGACCGCTAATCGAGCGTGGCTGGGAGGTGTTCGGCATCTGTCCGCCCGGCCCGCGGGTGGCTGAGGTCGAGCGCGCGGGCGTCCATTGGTTGCCACACGAGATCGAGCGCAAGATCTTGAGCAAGCACGACGCGGCCGCGATCCGGAATCTATACCGCACGCTGCGCGGGCATCGATTCGACATCGTCCACACCCACAACGCCAAGATCGGACTGCTAGGGCGCGTCATCGCCGTCGCTGCGCGGGCTCCGATTGTGGTTCACACTCACAATGGCTTGATTTACTCGCTGGACAGCCGGCTGCCGGTTCGCGTTGGCGTGGCTGCCCTCGAACGCATCGCCAGCGAAGTGGCCGACCACGTGTTTGTCCAATCACAAGATGACTACAACACTCTGGTCAAGACACGGGGAACCTCACCGCGCAGGCTCGACTTGATCGGGAACGGTGCGGATCTGAGCCATTTCGACCCGGATCACACTACGGGCCAGCGGCGCTCGGAGCTTCGAAGAGAAATGGGCGTCAAGCCCGGCGAAGTGCTCTTTTTTTCGGCGGGTCGGCTCGTGTGTGAGAAAGGATTTGTCGAACTATTCGAGGCGCACGTACTGGCGAGGCGGAAGAACCCGGCGGTGCGCGTGGCCATTGCAGGTCCAGAAGACACCGAGCGCGGTCTCGGGATCGACCGCGGCACTCTCGACCGCGCGCGGCGCGCGGGCGTTGTGCTGTTGGGCGAGCGCCAAGACATGCCTGATCTGTTTGCGGCGTGCGACGTCGTGGTCCTGCCATCTTGGCGCGAAGGCATCCCTCGCGTGCTCATCGAAGGTGCAGCGATGGGCAAGCCTCTGATCGCGAGTGACGCACGGGGTTGCCGCAACGTCGTTCGGCCGGGTTGGGGCTTGCTTACCCCCCTGCGTGATCCCCAAGCCCTGGCAGAAGCAATGCTGAACCTGGCGAGCGATGCGACGCTTCGATCGCGAATTGGAGATCACAATCGTCATGCTGCGCGCCAGGAGTACGACATTCAGCGCGTCGTTGAACGGGTGGACGCGGCCTACTCGACTCTGCTGCGCAAAAAGGGCATCGCCAAGAATGGGTCGCGCCTGGACTGCTAGGGCGCTGAGGCGAACTGGTGCACGTCAAAGTAGTTCCGCAGGAGCGGAGAGCCGCAGCACGTGGAAGCCTTCGGCGTAACCCATTCCGGCCTGACTTCCTCGAAAAAGGGCCAGTGCGCGCAGGGCGTCCAAGGATCTGGGCGCTGGAAATGGATGGACCTGGCTTTCGTAACACTGCATCGCCTGCAACTTGAGTTCCAAGGTGTCCCCGATATCCACGCACCAATTGGGGGTGAAGTTCGGCTCGACGTGCGGGGCATTCCAGTGGGTTTCGGAAAGCGTCTCATAGGCAGCGACCATTCGGATTGCGCGGCCGGTGCCGACCGGCCGTGCCGCAACCAACGCTGCATCGAAGATCTGACGGTGGTCGATGTGCCGATCGCAGTAGGGCAGGAGAAGAACGTCGGGTGATGCTTCGTCGACGATTGCCTTTACCGCGGCATTGAGTTCGTGCACCGGCGTCTGATCCAGCAGCACGGCTGGCTTGTCCATGAAGTGCGAACGCGTCACACCGAGAAGTGCGTGGGCGCGGCGTGCCTCCGCCAAGGTTTGCAGGTGCACACTTTCCGGGAAGATCGGCGGCATGTGCGCGGCGACCGTCAGCACGTGAACCTCGCCGCCCGCCTTGGAGAAACGGGCGATGGTGCCTCCGCAACCAAGAACCTCGTCGTCAGGGTGTGGTGCGATTACTAGGAGCTTCTTCATGGGGGCCGGCCGGGTGTGGCTACGCCTTGGTGCCGAAGATCGCAAGCATCTCCTTGGAGATGATTAGGGGGTTTCCGTCGAGGGCCGCCTTCATTTGCTCGTTGGTGACGCCCCGCTTTTCGGCCGTTTCTTCATAGGCCATGGTGGACTTGAAGTAGGTGAGGAACTCGTTTGCATTTGGGAACTGGAGGAAGGAGTTCAGGACCTCTTCCGACATCTTCCCGAAGACTTCGCTGGCGATTGGCAGGATCTCTCGCCGCAACCGGTCGGTGCGGATACGGGTGATTTCGTCGATCGCGACGCCCGTCAGTCGTTGGTTGTACTCGTAGATTTCGCGAGCATTGTTGGCCGTGGGACCAATCAGGACGACCTCACCGCCCGGCTGGAGCACCCGACGGATCTCACGAAGCGTGCTCGGAACGTCCGAGGCGTTGTAGATGGCGAAGTTCGATAGACAGATGTCGAAAGACGCATCTGGAAATGGGAGCGGGTCGTCCATGGAGCCGACGATAAACTCCACATTGTCTGCACTGGCGTGCTCCTTGCGAGCGGTTTCGACGAGGGCCGCTTCTCGGTCTACGCCGACGACGCGGCCATCGGAGCCGACATGCTTCAGGTAGACGCCGAAATGATTCCCGCTGCCACATCCTACATCCAGGATGTTGCGTCGGGGCTTGCGTCCCAAGTACGTGTCGATCCAAGACTCGATATCGAAGTTCGCGAACTCTTTGTGCGCGCGAATTCGATTTTGCAGCTTCGTGGTTTGTTCCTTGTAGCTGAGGTCCATCGCCGCGGACGCTAGCATGGAGAATAACGCAAGTGAAGGTCAGGGGTTGGCGGCCGGCTGCGACCGGCGCCAGCCGGTCTCGATGCAGAAGAAGATGACGATGTGCAAAGCGCCGAACGCGACAGTCGTCGCGGCGGCAGCCCCGGCGGACAGGCTGTCGAAGAAGAGCGCCAGGACTGCGCCGCCAAGCGCCAGCAATCCATACACGCCGGCCACAGCGGCGTGCGTGAACCCCTGCTGCTGCATTCGCTGATAGAAATGGGCGCGGTGAGGCGTGGAAAAGAACCGCTCCCCGCGCAGCATCCGCCGCAGAATGGTCAGCCCGGCGTCCAAGAAGAAGGGCGCCAGCGGTAGCACGCTCGCGACTGGTGAGACGCCATCCGAGATCAATCGCAGTACCAGAGCACCGAAGATCAGACCGAGTGTGGCGCTGCCGGTGTCGCCCATGAAGATGGAGCCGCTGGGCAGATTGAACGGCAAGAACCCGGCGCAGGCACCGGCGCTTGCGAAGGCCAGGGCGGCGGCGGGAGCGTCTCCCTTGGCTAGCGCCATCAATCCGAAGGTGGTGCCACACACGACGGCCGTGACGGAAGCGATGCCATTCAGACCGTCCATGAAGTTGTAGGCGTTGATTGAATACACAATCCATACGGTTCCAATCCCCCATCCGAGCGCACTCGGGATACCGGGAAGTACCAGCGGCGCGCTCGCCACTAGCGCAATGGCGATCCCGATTTGCACCACCAGCCTGCTCCAGCGGGGAAGCGGACGGCGTTCGTCCACGGCGGCTATCGTCAGCGCAACTCCGACGGCTGCGCCGACTAGCATCATCCACCCAGCCCGAAGGCTACCGGAGACGGCCACGCCTAGCACCATCGCGACCACGATCGCGTAGCCACCGCTTCGCGGCGTGGGTCGCTCGTGGGAGCTGCGCTCGTTTGGCAGGTCCAAGAGGCCATGGCGCACCGCGAGCGCTCGAGCGATGGGCGTCAAGATGAGACTCGTGACGAACGCCGCGGCGGCGACGGTCAGCGACAGCATGTGGCGACGCTAGGCCGAGCAGGCGGTTTAGGCAAAAGGCAATCGGATCATCCGCGACGCACTCCGCGGCCGTGCCGGCGACCATTTCACTGGCGGTGGAATGTGCGGCGGCGCTTGGAGGGTCACGGATTTCAATCGTTTGCCCGTGATCAAGAGCCGCCGAGAGGCAGCGCACCTGTCGCGGTATGCTCTGGGCCCGCCGTGGCTCCCATCACCCTCTTCGACCCCGTGCGACAGTACGCGTCGCGTCTAGACGCCCTGAGCAGAGCAGCTCGTCGCGTGATCGAATCGGGCCGCTACATCCTCGGGCCCGAAGTCGAATGTTTCGAAGCGGAAGCGGCCGAGTTCCTTGGCGTAGATCATGCGGTCGGCGTCTCGAGTGGCAGTGACGCCCTCGTAGTAGCGCTTCGCGCGCTGGGGGTTGGGGCGGGGGACGAAGTGGTCACGCCGGCCTACAGTTTCATCGCGACGTCAGAGGCGGTGCGGCGCATCGGTGCCTGTCCCGTTTTCGTGGATGTCCGGGCCGATACTTACGTTCTGGAAGTTAGCTCGGTGCGGCACGCCATCACCGAAAAGACGCGTGCAGTGATCGGCGTGCATCTCTTCGGTCAACCCTGCGACGCCGCAGGCTTGCGAGCGCTGTGTGACTCTCGAGGGCTAGTGTTCATCGAGGATGCGGCGCAGGCGTTCGGCGGGGAGATGCAGCGGGGCGATGGCGGCCTGCGAATCGGCTGCGCGGGTCACGCGGCGTGTTTCAGCTTCTTCCCCGCCAAGGTGCTGGGCGCCTTCGGCGACGCTGGCCTTGCGACCACGAACGATCCAGTCATCGCAAGTTATGCCCGCTCCTTGCGCCAACACGCAGTCGAAGACGGCGAGGCGCGTGCGACCGCGGGCAACTTCCGCCTCGATGCGCTTCAGGCCGCCCTGTTGCGCATCCTGCTGCCAGACGTTCACGATGCCATCGCCCGCCGCCGAGCCGTTGCCGAACGCTTCGACGCCGCATTTTGCCAGCTGCCGGGAGCTCGGGTGCCGACGGTGGGCTCAGGCGCGAACCACGTCTACGCGGCCTACTCCCTTGCTGTGCCCGCACCGATGCGGAACCGACTGCGCAAGCACCTGGCCGCGCGCGGCATCGAGACTGCTGTCTACTACTCGAAACCGCTGCATCTGCAGGCGGCCAACGCCGATCTTGGCTACGCGCCGGGCAGCTTCCCCGTGGCAGAGCGTCTCTCTAGGGAACTGCTTGCGCTCCCCGTTCACCCGGCACTCAGCGCTGACCAGGTGTCCCAAGTAATCGATGCAGTGCGAAGTGGCATGAAGTAGGTGCCCGCGCCGCAGCCGCAACGCCCATCACGGGAAGCTGTGCTTTGGCGGGGTGCCAAAGCTCCTCTTCCAGGCGCCGGCGCAGACCTGGCCGTCCACCAGATCGAAACCGCTGCTCGCGTCGTAGTCCCAGTCGGTGCGCGAGGTGAATTTGTCGAGCTCGGCCAGCGTTGGGGGCGCTGCGAAGCTCTGCAGCCCAGGGGGTGAACGGGAGCGCATCCACAAGCGCCAGCGCTTGTTTCCACTCCAGCCACCCACGGGGTGGCGAAAGAGGTTGACCAGCCGGTAGCTCGGCGCAGCGTTCTTCGGCGCGACCATGATCCAGAGCAGCACTTGCTCGACCAGCAGCGGCCGTTCGTCGATTTGGATCAGCCAGGACAAGATCCTGGCCTCTGCGCCCGCCCGCCATCGGCTCGGCAGCGCAGCTTCCAACATGCCCTCGATGTCGAAGTGCACGGGAACCCGATCGCCAAAGGCGTTGGTCGACGTTTCGGGCGGCTGTCGATGGTCGGGTTCTTCTTGTGGAGTAGGCTTTGTCGCGGGTGGTGGTGGGCTGTCCTCCGGCGCCGTCGCGGCTGCCTCTGGGACTGTCGCCGTCGCGACGGGTGAGTCTGGCGTCTTCGACGCTGGATCTGACCGTGCCTTGCGACACGCAACCAAGACGAGGACCGCGAGGAGGCCAGCCGAAGTCGGAACTCGTCTCACGCGGGCGATGATAGTACGTGCCGCCCCCGAGCCGACGGGCGAAATGGCCGCCCCGGTCAGCGACTCACTGCGACTGGCGTTGCCTGGCGAGCGGACGGCTTGGGCGCCTCCTTTCCGGTCCGGCGTCCTTGCAAGGCATGCGCAGCTTTTGAACTCTCGGCCGGGTACACCCTGTGGCCGCCCGCCCGTGTCCGGAGCTGGCGATCTTCGGCCTGCAGGTTGACCTTGCAGCCGGCTGCAACGACTTGGACGACGACGAAGGGGAGCAGAATGAGGGAGCGTAGGTTGTTCATGATTCTCCGATGGCGCGATAGGCGCGCGCTTGTTGGTGGTTGCCGGGGCCAAGAGGGGTTTCGACGACGCGCCCACCGCTGACTCGACCCCACTGCCCCGTGGTGGGGTTGTGGACCCAAACCCGGCGCTCGACGCCGCCCCACGTCGGTTCGGGCGCGTAGCCACCGTCGGGCAAGCGTCGAGCGTTGCCCCAGGAAGAGTCGACGCTGAGCACCCTCAGACGAGTCGGTGCGCCGCCCGGAGTCCTGAGAGGACCCGGGTCGACACTCCTCCCCGCGACCCGCAATGCGTTTCCTGCAGCCGCAGTCTGCGCTTCGTTCGAGCGCACCACCACGTTGTGGTCCCGGTTGCCGTTTTGCGTGTCGGGCAAGAGCCGAAGCAGATCGCCGGTGCGCGCCTGCGCGATGTCGACGCCCTTGAGGTGCCTGCTGGCATGCGGCGGCGTCATTCCAGCGTCGAATCCGTATTTCGCCTTGGGTACAGCGACGCCGTTAACCGACCGCGCAGCCAAGAACCCGTGAACCGCGTAGCCGCGGCAGTCGAGGCCGATGCCGAACTCCACCATGACGTTCCGGACTGCCTTGGCCGAGTCGTCCTTGAACTTCGCGACGATCGCTTCACCCCGTGGCGACTTCAGCAGTGCTTGAGTCACGCGCTTGATGTTCGCCAGGGATCCGCGGGAGCCGGTTGCATGCGCCGCTGCCATCGCGATGTCTCTCCACGCTTTCGGCCCCACCGCTCGCTTGATGTCTCGCACGTAAGCGGCGGTCTGGGCTGCCGACTCTCCGTACCGTGTGCGAAACGCCGGCGTGACGCGAACGCTTTGGCCGCCCACGGTGTACGGGCCCTGTGCCTCCCTCAGCAGTGCGTCGAGGCGCTTTCCTATCGCCTCCAGTTGAGCGCCCTTTCTGACGCTCGCGACAGCTCGGACGTCGACGCGCGGCGCCACGCGGGCCCGCGGCGCGCGGGCTCGGATGCTGCGCTCGAACTGAGTCTCCAGGTAGTCGACCTGGGGCCGGGGTGGAGCGCCCGAAACACGCATTGCCTCGCTCATGGCACCTGCTCGGCCGCGCCGTCACGCAGTTGCGCGCAAAGTTTTGCCGCCGGCAAAGCAGACGCCTGAGCGCATCTTGGGTGGTTGGTTTGGGGTCGGTTCGCATTGCGTCGCTGTCGCCTGCCTCTCGTCTTGGGGCCAGCGGGCGCGTCACGAAAAGCAGGGCGAACTCGCGCCCCGTCGTTGTGCCTCTCGCCAGCGCGATACGGACGCCGCAGCGCGATGCGACAAAATCGGAAGAAACCAGGCAACTCAGCTCCGCACCGACCGAAGTGGACTGACAATGCGTACAGAACCCAAGCGCCCTGGCCCGATTGCCCGTGAGCCGAAACAGCCCGACGAAAACGAGCCGGAAGCAAAGCCGGCCCCAGCCAAACTGAGCATCGCAGACTTTGGTCCGCGGCTGACTCCGAGCAGCAAGCTGCTCGTTGCCAAGAACGCTGCGGGCCAGAAGCCGTTCTGGTCCAAGCCAGCGTCGGTGCCGCCCAAGGCGCGGCACAGCGACGCTGAGAAGGCTCTCGGGGCGCTGCAGGACCAGTCGCGGCAGAAGACGGAGGCGCTTCCGACTCCAGTGCGCTCCAGTCACCCCGACGCCGCCGCAGTGCGCAGCGTCGTGGCTAAGCAGTCGCGACCGCCAGTGCCACCGCTACCAACTCGTCCCAGCAAGCCCACGCCGCAGTTTCCCAAGACGTACCCACTGCTCCGGGCTGACGCCAGTCCCCAGCCGCCCGTAGAAATGCAGTTCGAGGCATACAAGCGCTTGGAGACGCTGGCCGACCACCACGAACGCCTCGTGCGGGCGGTCGACGCCGCGATCGGCGACGCGCGGGAGCGTGTCGCAGCTGCGCGGACGCAGCGCGCTGATGACGAAGTTAACGGCGTGTTCCGGGAAGGGATCGCCGACGCCGTGTGGGCCGCAGAGCGTGACGAAAAAGGGCTGCGCGATGCGCGCCGGGAGCTGGGCGAGAAATATGGCGCCGCCAAGCACGAACTCGAGCGCATCGTCGGTCGCACCTGCCAAAGCGCAGCGGGTCCGGGAAAGAACTCGGGCGCCGTCAAGGGCTTCAAGAGCTTCGAAGAGAAGTTCGCCGCCTACAACCGTTCCATCGACTCACTGAAGAGCGGCGGACTGCTCGGCGCCGTCGGCATCGCGGGTTACGCGCTCGCGGTTGAGCTTGGTGTCGGTCAGAGGCTCGGCCACGCAGATCGGCAGCGGATGGACCGCATCAGCGCGTACGGATCCGTCATCCAGCAGGGCGCGAGCGCAGCGGCCGCGCAGCGCTCGCCCGGCACGAGCGGCGCGCAGTCACCAGCGCCCGGCGTTGACCAGCGCCAGCAGGGTCAAACCCAGTCCGCTGCCGAACTCTGGCAAGTCCGCGTGCCCCGGGCTCACTACACGAGGTAATCCAGCATGAGCCACCCCTATCGAACCCCAGCCATTCCCGCTGCCACCCAGACCCCTGAGAACCGAAATTGGGACCGCTACAGGGCGGCGTGCTTCGTGCACACGCTGGCTCGTCGGTCCATCTATTTAGCAATAGTGGCGGCGTACCTTTACGCCGGCGGTTTTAGTCTCTTCATGTATCTACTGGCAGCGCAGTTCCCGCTGCTCATAGCGCTCACCTTCGTTTTGAACGCGAAGTGCCCATTCTGCTGGCGACCCATCGCCCGGGGGCCTGCTCAACCCGCGTACTGGATCATCGCCATCGGGCGCTACCCAAAGGAATGCACGCATTGCCACGCGCCTGTCGGCGCCAGCGCGTATGCGCCTCCGCGTCCCCCACCTGCGACCTCCAAGCCGGCTTCCAAGCGAAGACGCCGCCGACCTTCCCGCCGCCTAGCCGACGACGTGCTTTATGATCTCTCGACCTAGATCTCACGCTCAAAGGGTCGCGGGAACTTATATGCACAGTGCATATAAGTCCCCGCCGTGGTTAGAACCCTCGAGGCGCCCCCTTCGGCGCGTCGCCCAGCAGGTCCAGCGCCCGGGTGACCCAGCTGCGCAGAGTCTCCAGGTCGGGTAGGTCGCGACTATGCACGACGAGGGTGACCGACCCGGCCCCGACGCGCTCGAGATCGACTCAGCGCGTCGTATCGGCGACTGTTAGCTCACTCACCAGCTGTCCGTCGCGGGGGGCTGCGGGGGCGGGCTTCACCAAGCCGAGGCGACTACGGATCTAGCGCCCCAGGCGCACGAAGGCCAGGTCTGGAGGCGGAGGTTGGTCGTGTCGGAGAGGGGTTTGTCGCTCGACAGTTCGCTTTTCTTGCTGAGGCCCCCGAGCTGAGCTTTGCTGGTTTCTCGCGTGAGCCAATCCCTTCAACCCGGTGCCATTCTGGCTGGCAAGTATCGCCTCGTGGAGCCGCTGGGATCCGGCGGCATGGGAACGGTCTGGCGAGCGGATCACCTGGTGCTCTCGAGCCCGGTGGCGGTGAAGGTGCTCAATGAGCGCGCCCAGGACAGCGCGCACGGTCACGCTCGATTCCTTCGGGAGGCGCAGGCAGCGGCGGCGCTGCGCAGCCCCCACGTCGTGCAGATCTTCGATGTCGGCGTCGAGGGCAGCGCGCCCTTCATCGTGATGGAGCTGCTCGAAGGCGAGAGCTTGGCTCAACGACTGCGACGAGTCGGTCGGTTGGAACTCGCGGCCACAGCGGCGATCATCACCCAAAGCGCGCGGGCCTTGCACAAGGCCCACGAAGCCGGGATCGTTCACCGGGATCTGAAGCCCGACAACATCTTCCTAGTCCGTGATGTCGATCGCGAACTGGTGAAGGTGCTCGATTTCGGGATCGCCAAGCTGGTCGAACAAATGGAAGTCGAGCAGCTCACGGGTACCGGCTCCGTGATGGGAACGCCTCACTACATGAGTCCCGAGCAGGCCCGCGGTCGCAAGGAGGTGGACCACCGGACGGATCTCTGGGCCCTCGGTGTGATCGCCTACGAGTGCACGACCGGGCGGCGCCCCTACGACAGTCACGCCCTGGGGGATCTGTTGTTGCAGATCTGCACCGAACCAGCGCCGCCGCCTTCGACGGCGGGTGGCCTGCCGTCTGCCCTGGATGCCTTCATGGCCCGCGCATTGGCTCGCGAGCCCGAGCAGCGCTTTGCCACGGCCCTCGAGCTTGCCGACACCTTCGCTCAGGTTGTGGGCCAGCCTACGACCCGTTCACCTCATGCCTCGGGCGTGCCCGGGGGCGCCAGCCTGCCCAGCCCCCAGGGTTACGCCGCGGCGCCGGCTAGCCAAGCGCCGCTAGCTCCGGCAGCAGGTGCCTATGCCAGCTCCCCGAGTCTGCATCCGCCTCATTCAGCAGCCCACTCCGCGTCGATGCCTGCGGCCCCCGCGCCGGCGAAGTCCGGGGGGCGCGCCGTATTCGTGATTCTCGGCGTGATCGGCGCGGCGCTGTTCGCTGTGATCGCGGTGGCGGTGGGCGTGACGGTGTTCGCCGCCGATTTTGTTCAGACCGCGGCGAGCGCAAGCCCGAGCGCGAGCGCGCCCACTGTGGCCGCCACGCCCGAAGCAGGCTCGGCAGTGGCTGCGCCGAGTCCCAAGGCAGCCGGTAGCCCCGAGCCCACGGGCGTTGCGCAGCCCCCCAGACCCAAGCCGGGCCCGGCCCCGGGTCCTGCGCCTGCCGCCACGCCCACAGCGACGGCCACCAAGACGGCGGCGCCGGCGCCGAAGCCCGCTAGCAACTCCTCCGTGTGTGACGCGGCCTGCGCCAAGTTGAAGGGCTGCGGAGTCACCTGTCCCGTGGGCGCGTGTGTGGGTATCACGCGGTCTGCCGCTCACTGCATCAACAGCAAGAGCAACTGCCTCGAAATCGCGAAGTGCTTCTGAGCGCTACAGCCAGATGAACAAGCCGGCCTGGAGCCCGAAGGTCGTGACCTTGAAAGTGTCCAGATCCGTGGTGTTTTGGCCAGCCTTCGCTTCGCCGCTGCCCAAGAACGGAAAATCCAAGGTCGGGCCGATCAGGAACCCCGCGTGAGGCACCGGAGTGATCACCAGATTGCCCTCTAGGCTCAACGCGAGCAACGTCCCGGAGATCTCAGTGTCATTCACTTCTAGCTTGTGGGACACGTACGTGATTCCGCCGCGAGGCCACAGGCCGAAGGTCTCGCTAAACATCAACGCATAGCCCGCTCGCGGTGACACCGAGAAGACGTTGCTCTTGATGTCCGCCAGATCCGTCTGCTGATTGCCCTGAGTCTGGTCACCAGAGCTGGAATCGCTGATGTACGTGACCGAGCCGCCAACGCTGACATTGTCCACCACGAAGTAGTCGAATCCGATGCGTGGTGCGACAAACGGCGATCCCTGAGATGGCGGAGTGCCGCCCAAGTCACTCGCGCCCGGATTGCTGCCGAGAAAATAGAACGAGGTCTGGCTAGAATCCACCTCGCGGGCGACAGCCGGATCGTCAACTTTGATCTTGGTCGTCGTCTGCGAAAACCCCATCAGCCGCTCGGCGCCGATCACGAAGGTCCCGGATCTGCCGAATCCGGTCAGCATGCCCACGGAGGCGCCAGCGCCGGCGCCGGCTCCGACGCCGACGGAGGCGCTGCCTTCGCCTTCGGCCTCGGCGTCAGCGTCCATCACGTCATCGTCTTGGGCGCTCGCTACGGAAGTCAGACAAAGGGCGAATAAGGGGATCAAAGTGGCGATTTTTCGCATGAGATTGGCTCCTCTGGACAATGGCCAGCCGCGCAAAGGGACAGGGCCCGAGCATGGTCGCCTAGCCTCGCAGGAGTCAACCTCCGCTTCGACAAAAGCGTCCCGGACGCACGGGTTTATACTGGCGCGTGATGATTCACCCGACGGCGATCGTGGAGCCGGGCGCGGAGATCGGCGCAGGCTGTCGGATCTGGTGCTTCTGCCACGTGCGCGCTGGGGCCGTTTTGGAGGATGGCGTCAGCCTGGGCATGGGCTGCTACGTTGGCCCCAGTGTACGTGTAGGTGCGCGCACGCGAATCCAGAACCACGTGAGTGTCTTCGACGGCGTCGAACTCGAGGCCGATGTCTTCGTGGGTCCAAGCGTCGTGTTCACCAATGTGCTGCGACCCCGGGCGTTCTTTTCTCAGAAGGAGGGTTTCCGCAAGACGTTGATCCGTCAGGGGGCCACCATCGGTGCGAATGCCACCGTGCTGCCCGGGGTGAGCATTGGTGCTTTCGCCTTCGTCGCGGCGGGCGCCGTCGTGACCCACGACGTGCTCGCGAACGAACAGGTTGGCGGCAATCCTGCGCGGCACATGGGTTGGGTCAGTGAGCGAGGCGAGTCGCTAGCTTTCGATGCTGCGGGTCGTGCGTGCTGCCCCATCAATGGCGATGCCTACCGGCTCGAAGCCGGGCGCGTGCTGCGCGTGGCAGCGCCCTAGCGCTCGCGTTCGTGGAGCAAGTCTTTGGCGGAAATTCCGCTTGAATCGAAGAACTTGCGCACCGTGGGGTGCGTGCCCTCCACCAAATCCGCGGGGCCGCCGTGAGCGGCGATCTGGCCTTGCTCGAGCAGATAGATGTAGTCGGCGATGCGCAGCGCGCCCGCCATGTCGTGGCTGATGACGACGCTGGTGACGCCAAACCGATTGCGCGTATCGACGATCAGATCATCCACCATGCGACAGGTGATCGGATCGAGGCCGCTGGTCGGCTCGTCATACATCAGCACTTCGGGCTCCAACATCAGGGCTCGCGCCAAGCCTACGCGCTTTCTCATCCCGCCAGAGAGTTGGCTGGGGAACCGCTCGTCGATGTTCTCCAGCCCGAGGATCGACAGCTTCTCGAGCACGCGTTTGCGGATCTCCTTTTCGCGCAGGCCGGTGTGCTCCCGGAGGGGGAACGCGACGTTGTCCATCACGTTCATGGAGTCGAGGAGCGCCGAGTACTGGAACACCATTCCCATCTTGCGTCGGGCTTGGTTCATGGCTCTCTCGCCGAGGGGGACGATGTCGACGTCGTCGATGATCACCCGGCCCTCAGTGGGTTTGTCCAAGCCAATCAGGATCTTGAGGAGCGTGGTTTTGCCCGCACCCGAGCCGCCGATGATGACGACGATGTTGCCGCGTTGGATGCGCATGTCGATATTGCGCAGGGCGAAGAAATCCCCGAACTGCCGAGAGACCCCTTCCACCAGCAGGTGTGGTGCCGGCGTGTCGTAGGGGGTGGGCCCAGACGTCGACATGAGAGGCCCGACCATACCCGCCACCTGCTGCCATGCCACCATTTGTGGCCGCCCGGATGGGCGCCATGTCGGCCCCGGGTTGGTGGATGGCTTGACATGCGCCGCGGGCGGGGCATGTTCTGCCGCCCATGACCGAAGATCATCTTGCGTCGCTGATGGCCACGGCTGAGGCCGGCAAAAAGGACAAGGAAGGCTGGCAGGCGTTGCCCACGGGTCGGCACATGACCCTGTACGGCGCTTGCAACGGCGTGAGTCTGACGGTCAGTCGGATTGCTGCCGTCAAGCGTGACGGTGACTTGCTGCAAGCTCGGACTGCCAAAGGTGAGACCTTCGTGCTCGCGCTCGATCTGTTGTTTGCGGGCGCGGCGGAGTCGCCTCAGAGCTCCACCCGCAAAGCCGGCTTCGTTTGAGCTTCGACGCAGCTGGGGTTGTCCTCGGACGCATGCCCCGACCCGTGCGCTGGCTTGCACGCTGGCTCGGGTGCGTCCTTGGTTTCGTCGTGGGCAGCCTGCTTGCGGTGCGCCGGCGTCATGTGCTTGCTGCAATGGGGCGTGCTGGTATTTTCGAGCCAGCCAAGGCAGCGAACGCCATGTACGCGGCCCTGGGCGCGGGCCTGGTGGAACTCTTGGCGACGATCTTCGTACGCCTGCGGCTCGACAATTTCGCTGCCAAGCTGCCGAGCGAAGCGAGTGTGGTTGCCACCGCCCACACTGGGAATTGGGATCTCTGCGCCTGCGCCGTCGCTCGGCAAGTGCCGCTGGCGGTGGTGACCAAGCATCTGAAGCTGCGCTGGGCGGATCGGTTGTGGCAGTGGGTTCGCGGCCGCTTCGGTCTGCAGCTGCTCTCGGTGGGAAGTGCCGCTGCTGGGGTGTCGGCCGCGCTGCGGAAAGGTCGCAGCGTGGCCATGCTGATTGACCAAGCACCAGAGAGAACGCGGGCGACGGTCCTGACGCAATTCTTGGGTGCGCCTGCACGAGTGGACCTTTCACCCGCGCTCTTGGCTATGCGAGCGAAGGTTCCGCTGCTGGTGGTCTTTCCGACCCGCGGCGAGGATGGCGCTCACGGCTTGGTGTTGGCGGCACGCTTTGCGCCACCAGAGCGGCCTCGGCGCGCCTGGGCCGAATCAGTGATGCGGCAGGCCACCGCCGCCCTGGAGGCCGAAGTCCGAAATAAGCCCGAGCAGTGGCTCTGGATGCATCGACGCTGGAAGGACGTTCCCGAAGGTGGCACGCTTTTGACCCGGCCCAGCGCATCGCCGTGCTAGCTTCGGTCCGCCGTGGAGGCCGAAGCCCCAGTCGACCGCTCGCGTGAAAACCGCTGCATCGCCGTTCGTGTGCGTGACGGGCTGTACGGCTTGATGGTGGAGGAAGTGCAAGAGGTCATTGCGCTCAGGCCGGTGACCAAGGTGTTTCATTCACCGGACGCGATCTTCGGCGTCACGTCTTTGCGTGGCGATGTATTGCCCATCATCGACGTGGGTGTGCTTTTGGGAGCTGCCCCAGCGGAGAGTACCAGCTCGAACGCACGCATCGTCGTGGTTCGCGAACCCAAAGGGCGACATCGGCGCGCAGGGCTTCTGATCGATGCCCTAGGGGGCTTGCGGGAACTACCCGGGGCGGGTCTTGCCGAGGTTCCTGCCACCGCGTCGGAAGCGGTACGAGAACTCGTGGTCGGCGTAATCCCGACCGCACCGCCCTGCTCGGTGTTGAGTGTTTCCGCCGTCTTCGATGGCCCAGTGCTTGGCGCTTTCGCGGGCGAGGAAGCGGATTCGTGAGCCAAGACGCCATACGTGAACGAGCTCTCGCGAGCTTGCTCGCGTTGTTGGGGCAGCAGCACGGCATCGGGGACCGTGCCAGCGGTTGGGTCTCGTCGCGCCTCGAGCACGCGCTGGACGAACTGGCCGCCGAGACCGGGAGCACCGAAGCAGCGCTCGATTTGGTGCGGACGGATCGCAGCAGGCTCGCTGAGTTGGCAGAGCGACTCCGCGTGGGTGAGACGCGGTTCTATCGGGATCCGAACCAGTGGGCGGCGCTGAGCCGTCTCGCCAAGAGTGCGTGGCTCGGTCGGGACCGCGTGCGCGGGCTGTCAGTGGGCTGTTCGTCGGGTCAGGAAGCGCTGACTCTGGCGATGGTTCTCGACCGCGTCCGTCAGGAGGCAGACCGACCCGAGGTGGCGTTGCGGGTCACGGGCATGGACAAGAGCGAGACGGCCATCGCTACGGCCCGAGAGGGGGTCTATCCCAGCGAGGCCCTCGAACCATTGCCCAAGAGTCTGCGCGCCGGCTACTTCTCCGACTCCGCTGAAGGGTTGAGCGTCGCGCCGCACCTCAGGGCTATCGTGAACTTCAGCGTGCGAGACGCGCTGAGCGGTCCACCGCCGGGACTTTGGGAACTCGCGATTTGCAAGAACGTGCTCATCTACATGAGTGACGACGCTGCCGAGCGGGTGGTTTCGTCGCTGCTGCGCGCGCTGAGCGAGCAGGGCGTGCTGCTGGTGGCGCGCAGCGAAGTTGCGCGCGTTCGGGCCCTGGGTCACCGCGCGGAAGAGCTGGCGCCAGGGGTAACGGTGTTCCGTGCGGGTTGATGCACCGGGCCTTGCCCGCGGCCGCCCGCGAGGCTAATCGCGGGTGCCATGCCAGGTCAGGACCCGCTGAAGATTGGAGCCCACGTCTTTTCCTCCCGCTTGTTCGTGGGCACGGGGAAGTACAACGACGTCGCTGAAACCCGCGCGGCCCTGGACGCCTCCGGGGCCGAGGTCGTGACCGTCGCTCTGCGCCGGGTGGACCTGAAAGATCGCGGCGCGGGCTCGATGATGGGTCTGCTCACCGAAGGGCGCTGGACCATTTTGCCGAATACCGCTGGGTGCTTCACGGCAGACGATGCCGTGCGGACTCTGCGTTTGGCCCGGGAGCTCGGCATAGCAGATCTGGTCAAGCTGGAGGTGATCGGCGACAAGCAGACCCTCTACCCAGACAACGAGCAAACCCTCGAGGCCGCGAGAATCCTGGTCAAGGAGGGTTTCACGGTTCTGCCGTACTGTATCGACGACCCCATCGTGTGCCGCAAGCTCGAGGACATCGGCTGCGCGGCTGTAATGCCCCTAGCTGCGCCGATCGGTTCTGGGATGGGGATCCGCAATCCCCACAACCTCCAAATCATCATCGAACAAGCCAAGGTGCCGGTGATCGTGGACGCCGGAGTGGGGACGGCGAGCGATGCTGCGGTGGCGATGGAGCTGGGCTGCGACGGCGTGCTGATGAATACCGCCATTGCAGAGGCGAAAAAGCCGATCCTGATGGCCGAAGCCATGCGTGAAGCGCTGGTCGCCGGCCGCAAAGCCCACTTGGCAGGGCGCATGCCGCGGCGGCTCCACGCCAATGCGTCGAGCCCAACGGTTGGCAACATCGAATGACCCAGGTCGTGCCGCTGACGCCGTACCAGCGGCGGCTGTTCGTATTCTTGAGCGTTGCGACCTTCTTCGAAGGTTACGATTTTCTCGCGCTCACTCAGATCTTGCCCAATCTGCGTGCAGAAATGGGCATCGACGAGGCTGCCGCAGGCCTGCTGGTGGCCTTCATCAACGTGGGGACGGTCGCTGCCTATTTGCTGGTGCGCAAGGCTGATCGCTGGGGCCGGCGCCGAGTCCTCACTGCGACTATTTTCGGCTACACGACGTTCACATTTCTAACCGGGCTGTCGCCCAACGTTTGGGTGTTTGCGATCTTCCAGATGATCGCTCGCATCTTCTTGATCGGTGAGTGGGCGACCAGCATGGTGATTGCCGCTGAGGAGTTCCCCGCAGCTCGACGCGGCATGGTGCTCGGGGTGATCAACGCCTGCGCCTCTTTGGGATCCGTTTTTTGCGCAGGCGTGGTGCCGCTGCTGGTGAACCATACGCCCTGGGGCTGGCGCACGGTCTACTTCGTTGGCGTGCTGCCGCTGATCTATATCGCCTATGCCCGGCGCAACCTGAAGGAGACCGAACGCTTCGCGCAGCAAGACAAACCCGAACAGCCTCGACCGATCCTGGCGATTTGGAAAACGCCCCACAAGAAGCGCATCTTGCAGCTCGGGCTGATCTGGTTTTTGACCTACATCTGCACCCAAAACGGTGTGACCTTCTTCAAGGAGTTTGCGGTCGCCGAACGCTCCATGACGGACGGTCAAGTTGGCCTGGCGATCGCAATTGCGGCGGTCGCCAGCATGCCTCTGGTTTTCTACTCCGGAAAGCTGCTGGATGTCGTGGGTCGTCAGTTCGGAGCGTTGATCATCTTCGGGCTCGCCTCCAGCGGCGTGTTCCTCAGCTACACCTTGCATGGCTTCATCCCGCTCACGCTCGCCCTGGTGCTCAGTATCTTTGGAGTGAGCGCGGTGCTGCCAGTGCTCAACGCCTACACCACGGAGCTTTTCCCGACCAAGCTCCGGGGAGACGGGTTCGCTTGGTCAAACAACATCATCGGGCGCGTGGGCTATGTGCTGTCACCCGCCGTGGTGGGGTGGTTCGCCCGAGATGTGGGCTGGGGGAATGCGGTTCGTGTCACGGCCGTTTTCCCCCTGATCGCCGTGGGGCTGATCTTCTTGCTGCTGCCCGAGACCCGCAATCGAGAACTGGAAGACACGGCTGCGCTATGAGCTCTCCGTCTGAGCCGGCACCCGACGACGAGCCTCGAGGTGGGTTCTTCTTGAACGTCGTCCCGGCTGTCTTGTACGTGTTGGCGGTCTTCTACGGTGGTGGGTTGAACAACGCCGCCCACGGTCCGGATTTGCGTCACAGCGACAAGATCCTGCATGCGGCGGCCTTCGCGGGCATGGTGTTCGTGGTCCGGCGCGCGCTGCGCTGGCTATCCCCGGACTGGCCCGAGGGGCGAATCGTCGTGCTCTCCGCGGTGACGTCGGCCACCCTCGGCGGCCTGCTCGAGCTGTACCAAATGGCGCTGCCGCACCGCTCGGCGGAGTGGCTCGATTTCTTGGCAGACGCCGTGGGGGCTGCAGCCGCTGCTGCATTGATTTGGCGAGCGAACCGGCCGCAGCGCACGCAGCCTGCAGCGTGACGCGTGATGCCTCTTGCCACGGTCTCCGGCTTGGAGCACCGTTGCCAACGTGCGACTAGCGGCGCTCTTTCTCGCAGCTGCCTTGGGTGCTTGGGCGCCCATGCAATGCTCCGGAGATCCGGATCCGAAAATGCGAGGCCATGAGACCCCGGGGGAAGCGCTCTACGGCCTAGCGCAAGAGTTCAAGGCGAAGGGTGACGCCGATGCGCATCGAGCAACCCTCGAGCACCTGATCGCCCGTTACCCGAACAGTCGTTTCGCGAAGATGGCCCGCGACGACCTGGAAAAAGCCAAGGCCAAGTGAGCCGCTTCATGCCCGACGGTGTGAAGGCTCCACGACTGATCGCGGTTACCGATGTCCAATCTGTGGGTGTGGAGGCCAGCTTGGAGCGCGCCGACACGCTGTGCTCGGGATGCGTGCCCGGGAGCGTCCTGGTGCAGCTCCGGGATCGGGAGCTACCCGTGCGCAGGCTGCTGAGTGCCGGAACTGCCTTGCGGAAGATTTGCTCTGAGACGGGGCAGGGGCTTGCGGTCAACGATCGCGCGGATCTAGCGCTGCTGCTCGATGCCGACGCGCTGCACCTGGCGGAGTCGTCGGTGCGAACCGAGGATGCGCGTCGCATCTGGCAGCGGCAGCTGTATGCGGCTGCCCACACTGAAGCCGGGGTGTTGGAGAGTCAGGCCGACGCTGTCGTGTTGGCTCCCGTAGCTGCATCCCGCAAGGGTGCGCCCGCTTTGGGCCTGACGGCACTCGAGCGGCTGCGTGCACAGCTGTCGCAACGGAGCGAAGCGCCGCGGCTGTACGCCCTAGGAGGGGTTACGTCAGACAACGCTCACGCCTGCCTTCGTGCGGGGGCAGACGGCGTCGCCGCGCAGGGTGCGGTCTGGCATGCGCAGCAGCCCCTTGCGCTCGCCGCCGCCTTGGGAATCGTCGCATGAGTCGGCGGGCGGCAGTTTCGACGCAGGGGTGGTGGCGCCTGCCGAGGCGGGCAGCCCCTGCGGTAACCGCGCTTGCGGCGCTGGCGAGTTTGGCCACCAGCGAGCCGCGGATCGAAGTCAAAGCCGGCTTCGAGCACACGGTGACGCTCAGCAAGTCGACTCCGTCCTTGGACTTCCGATTCACCGCTCACTCGCCCAAAGTCATCGATCTATCCGTTGCAGCGACTGGACGCTGGCGGGGCGCCGGTCCGCCCACGCCCGTGATCGTGCGCTTGGTGCCCGATGACCCGGCATTGCCCACCATGGAGCGTCGCATCTTCGCCGACCGCGATGCCGCGCCGGGCACCATCCCTCAGGGCACTCTGACGGATCGCTTCACCAACGTCTGCCATGGTTGCAGCGCGCGCTACGAGGTCGAGCTGATACTCGACGGGCCGCCCCGCGAGGTGGAGGTTGAATGGTCGAGCCTGATCACCTCCCACGTGCCGAAGCGGCAGCGGACAAAGGTCGGCATCGCCCTCGACTCGCCCTGAGTCCAGCGCAGAAAGCCGCGCCCCCGCAAAGATGGAAGCCCTGGAAAAAGCGGGCTATACGAGCGGGCTAGTCATGACGAATTCGCCTGTATTCAAGCCCGTGCCCCAGGCATTGGATTTCCCGCGCTACGAGCGGGAGGTCCTCGAGCTCTGGAAAGAGCGGCGAATTTTCGAAAAGTCTCTGTCCCATCGCGGCCCCGATGCTCCTCACTTCGTGTTCTACGAAGGCCCGCCGACGGCGAACGGAGTGCCCCACAACGGCCACGTGCTGACTCGCGTGATGAAAGACCTGTTCCCGCGATTTCACTCCATGATGGGGAAGCGCGTTCTGCGCAAAGGTGGTTGGGACACCCACGGCCTGCCGGTGGAAGTCGAAGTCGAAAAGGAACTCCGTATCCACGGCAAGGCGGCGATCGAGGAATATGGCGTGGAGCCCTTCGTGGCCCGCTGCATCGAGAGTGTGTTTCGCTACACGAACGACTGGGAGCGGCTGACCGAGCGGCTCGGCTTTTGGGTCAGCCTGCCCGATGCCTACGTGACCTACCACCGCAGCTACGTCGAGAGCGTGTGGTGGGCCCTGTCGGTGCTGTTCAAGAAGGGCCTGCTCTACCAGGGCCACAAGGTGGTCTGGTGGTGGGCTCAAGGCGGCACGGCGCTATCGAGCGCGGAGGTGGGGCTCGGCTACAAGACCGTCGACGACCCCAGCGTGTTCGTGACCTTTCCCCTGGTCGATGATCCGAGCGCCGCACTGGTCGTTTGGACCACCACGCCTTGGACCCTGCCGAGCAATGGCTATGCGGCGGTGCGCCCGAACACGGAATACGTCTACGTTAGCGTCGGCGAGCCCCTGAACCCGAAGAAGCCAAAAGAGGTCAAAGTTGCGGCGAAAACCCTGGTTGTCGCCGCTGCCTTGCGGGAGGGCATCGAGAAGAAGCTGGGCCGCAAGCTGAAGGTCGAAAAGACCGTCCGGGCCGAGGAACTCGTGGGGCTGCGCTACCGGCCACCCTTCGATACCTACTACGAGCGCTTGGCCGACGAGCGAGTGGCGCTGCGCGCTGGCGGCGATGACGCATTGTACTGGCGCGTGTTGGCGGAAGACTTCGTCACCCTCGGGACGGGTACGGGCATCGTGCACATTGCTCCCGCCTTTGGTGAAGACGACCACAACGCACACCGGCGACAGCTAGCGCGCTATGCCGACCCACTGTCCGTGGAGCTGATCTGCGCGGTGAAGCCCGATGGCAGCTTCAAGTCCGAAGCGGGCAAGTACGCGGGGCGCTGGGTCAAGGACTGCGATCGGGAAATCCTGCGCGAGCTGGCGGAGCGTGAGCAGTTGGTCTTCGAGGAACTGTATCGCCACGACTATCCGTTCTGCTGGCGTGCGGACGACGACCCCTTGATTCAGATGGCGCGGCCCGCCTGGTTCATTCGCACCACGGCGCGGCTGGAACAGGCCATGAAGAACAACGCGTCCGTGGGGTGGATCCCGGAGCACATCAAGGAGGGGCGCTTCGGCGACTTCCTGCGCAACAACGTGGATTGGGCGCTTTCTCGGGAACGGTTTTGGGGTACGCCGCTCAACGTCTGGGTGTGCGACAAGGACTCGGAACACAAGGCTGCACCGAGCAGCGTCGCGGAGATCGAGGCCAAAAATCCCGAGGCGTTCGCCCACTTTCAGCGCGCCAAGGCCAAGGATCCGAAGCTGAGCGACCACTTGGTGGTGCACAAACCCTGGGTGGATGAAGTCAGCTTTGGTTGCGAAGAGTGCGACGGGACCATGCGCCGTGTTCCCGAGGTCATCGACTGTTGGTTCGATTCAGGCTGCATGCCCTTCGCACAATGGGGCTTTCCCCACGCCGAGGGGTCGGTCCGGCAGTTGGACGACGCATTTCCGGCTGACTTCATCAGCGAGGCCATCGACCAAACCCGGGGCTGGTTCTACTCCTTGCTGATGATCTCCTCCCTGGTCTTCGACGAAGAGACTCAGAAGGAGATGGGGCTGACGAGCAAGCGAGAGTTCCCGCATCCCTACAAGAACTGCATCGTGCTGGGGCATGTGTGTGACAAGGAAGGCAAGAAGGAGAGCAAGAGTCGCGGCAACTACACGCCTCCGGAAATCATCCTGGACCGGGTGCGGATGGAGTTCGGCGTGCTGACCGAGGGCGCGGGCGCCAAGGCCTCCCCGGGCCAGGCATTGATCGCACGGGAAGACCTCGAGGGCATGGATCTCAAGGAAGGCGCCAGCTTGGCGCTGTATCGTGCGAGTGCGCCCGACAAGAAGCGCACGGTGACGGTTCGTGCTCAGAAGAAGCTCCCGCGTCGGGTGGTCGTGCTGTCCGAGGAGGATCGCGCGGCGTTGGGAGCGACGCCCATCGCCAGTGGTGAGAAAACAATGCCCGTCGAGGTGCCTCGCGCAGCCGAAGACCAGCGAGTGACCTTGGAAGACGAGACCACTCCCGCGCCGGGTTCCGATGCTTTTCGCTGGTTCTTCTACGCTGCGAGTCCGCCCTGGTCGAATACCCGTCACAGCTTGCAGAACGTGCGGCTGCTGCAGAAGGACTTCCTGGTCAAGCTGCGCAACGTCTACTCCTTCTTCGTCATCTACGCGAACATCGATGGCTATGCGCCAGGCCTCGCGGAGCATGCGGCGCAGCCTGTTGCCAAGCGCGCGCTCTTGGATCGCTGGATGCTCTCGGAACTGGCGCTGACCGTGCGTGAGGTCCGCTCTGCGCTTTCCGAGTATCGAGTTTACGACGCCGCGCAGCGCCTCGTGGAGTTGGCGGAGGGGATCTCGAATTGGTACGTCCGCCGCAGCCGCTCGCGCTTCTGGGCGCCGGGCTTCGAGCAAGACAAGAAGGACGCCTTTGCAACCTTGTTCGAAACCCTCACTACCCTGTCTCGGTTGATCGCACCCTTCGTGCCCTTCTTCGCCGAGGAGGTGTACCAAAACCTCGTCGTGGGCTCCGGGCAGGAGGGGGCCCAGGAGAGCGTGCATCTTGCCGACTATCCGCAGGCCCAGGCGGCCCATGTGGATGAAACTTTGGCGACCGAAATGGCGGCGGTGCGGGAAGTCGTCAGCCTGGGACTGGCGGTGCGAACCAGTAGTCGACTGAAGGTGCGCCAGCCCTTGTCGCGGGTGGATGTCGTCTTCAACGCTGGCGCTTTGATGAAACGTCTCGAAGCCCACAAGGCGCTGATCGCCGAAGAGCTCAACGTGCACGATGTGGTCTTCATGCATCCGGGTCACGAGCAAGGCGCGGTCAGCTTCAAGCTCAAGCCGAACTTTCGGGCCCTGGGCCCGCGCCTGGGCAAGAACGTGCAGGCGGTGAAAAAGGCTTTGGAGGCTGCTGATGGCGGGGAGCTCTTCGGCCAGCTGGGCAAGCAGGGCAAGATCACGCTGTCCGTGGATGGTGCAGACATGGACTTTTCTCCCGAAGAGATCGCCGTCAGCGTGAGCGCCGCCGAGGGCTTTGCGGCCGAAACCGGGGACGTGGGCGTCGTCGTGTTGCACACCACGCTGACGGACGATTTGGTTGACGAAGGGCTACTGCGGGAGCTCGTCAGCCGGGTGCAGGCTGAGCGCAAAGAGCAAGGTCTCGACTTCGTGGATCGCATTCGGCTGGCCGTTGCCGGCAGCGAGCGCATCCTGCGCATCGCTCGAGACGGCGAGGCGCACCTGGCGAAAGAGTGCCTCGTTTCTGAGCTTGCGGTTTCGACGGAGCTTGGCGCCGAGAAAGAACACGTCATCGGCGACGAGTCGCTGCGCGTTGCCGTCGAAAAGGTTTGATGGGGACTGCCCGTATTTCTCGCTCCCTGATCGGGCATAGAGGGCCATGGTCGCTGATCGAGCGGCAGAGCGAGACGGGGGGCACCTGCCTTGGTCCGGTGCCGCCGTCGGGTATTGCCCCTTCGGGCATCCCCCCGTCGGGCATCGCAAAGCGCGCTACGAGCGCGTCGGCCCAACGATCGAAGCAGGCTCCCTGGGCAGGCCAGGTGGATTCGTTTAGGGTCCGCCTCCATGCGCAGGATCACCGCACTCTTGTCCTCACTGGCTCTCGTCGTCGCCTGCGGCAGCCGCAGCCCCGTGGACTTGCTGGACCAAGTTGGCAGCGGTGGGCAGAGCAGCGGTGGTTCCGGCAATACGAGTAGTGGCGGGTTTTCAGCAGGCGGCAGCGGCGGCTTTGGAAACGTTGGCGGTGGCGGCATTGGCGGAGGCGGTACGGGCAACGTCGGCGGCGGTGGGGTCGGAGGCGGCGTGGGGGGTGTAGGCGCGGTCGGGGGCGGCGGCGTTGGGGGAGGCTCTGCCGCGCTGGGTCGCGCCTGTGTCTCGGATGCCGAGTGTGGGCCGAATCTGTTCTGCCTAAGCCCCAACAACAACCAGAACTGGGCACCGGCCCGGGGGCTTTGCACCACCCAATGTCCCGCGACGGGTGTGGGTTGCGAGGCAGTCGCACCCGGTGCGCGCTGCGCGGCGCTGGGGCCACCGCAAGCTCAGGAGTTCTATTGCTTGGAGGGCTGCCAGCCCGGACCCCCGGGCGCGCAAAGCTTCGATCCGAACAAATGCCATGGGCGACAGGAGGTCGCGTGCACGGAGCAAGCTGCTGGCGGTCGCCTCTGCCAGCCGACCTGCAATGGAAATTCGGATTGCCCCTCGGGCTACAGCTGCAATCCAAAGTTGGGTCTGTGCACCAAGGCCGCCGCGAGCGGAAAGCCTGTCGGAGCGTCCTGCAACAACGATCAACAATGCCGCGGGACGTGTCTCGGGGGGCTGGGCCAGCCGAGCTGCGTCGAGCCCTGCACCATCGGGGCGATTCCGTCCTGCGGCTGGAGCGGTCCGGGCACCCCCGCGGAAGCTTTTTGCCTATTCGTCGCGGGTAGCTTCGCCAACGTGGGCATCGGCGATGCGGGTCTGTGCGGCAAGCTTTGCAATTGCGATGACGACTGCTTGCCGGCGCAGCAATGCGAGGGCTTTGGGGATCCGCAGTCAGAGCAGATCTTCATGAAGAAGGGCTACTGCACCGCGGCTTCGGCGCCGAGCGGGATCCCTTGCCCCTGAGGTCGTGGATCCTGGCGCTGCTCATCGCTTGCTCGCTGCCCGGGACTGCCCGAGCGCAGGCTGGCGAGGTGGCGCCCGTGGCCTCGGTGCCGCCTCGGCCCGGGGACGCTCCCCCCGCCATGCTTGCGGCGCGGGAGGAGAGGGCCAAACGACGCAGCCGCACCCTGGTGCTCGGGATCGTCGTGGGCGTGCTGGTGATGGTCGGGGGATTCGTTTGGGGTCAGCGGATCCGTAATCGGCGCGCCCAGCGCTGAAATGGCCTGGTCGGGTGCGGCCGTTGCGCTGGGCCGCGCTATTGGGTCCCATGGAGGTCATGCGTAGCGCGCTCGGGATCTTGTTGGGCTGTCTCTCCTTTTCTCAGATCGCATCGGCCGCGGATGTTTCCGCGACGCCCAGCGACTATCAGCAGAAGCTCGGGAGCCTGGGGCCCGGCGACACCCTCAAGCTGGCGGCGGGGGACTACCTCAGCGGCATGAACATCGTGAACATGGCAGGTACGGCTGCCATGCCCATCGTCATCGAAGGGCCCGCATCCGGCGCGCTAGCGCGCTTCGTTGGCAAGAGCGGAAAGAACACCATCGACATCCGCAACGCCGAGTACATCACGATCCGAAACTTGCTACTGGATGGCCAGGACATCAGCGGAATCGACGCGATCAAAGCTGGCGGCCAGGCTAGCGACTACGCGCACCACATCACCATCGAGGGCTGCACCATCATCAAGCACAGCGGGGGTGGCAGCAGTCAGCAGACCGTGGGCGTCAGTACCAAGATCGTCACCTGGGACTGGATCGTCCGGAACAACCTGATCGATGGCGCGGGTACGGGCATGTACTTCGGTAACAGCGACGGCTCGCGCGCGTTCATCGGCGGGGTGGTGGAGGGCAATCTGTTTCGCGACACCCTCGGCTACAACATGCAGATCAAGCACCAGACCGATCGAGGGCAGGGCGACGTGCCGCAGGTACCGAAGGACGACCGCGTCACGGTGGTTCGGCACAATGTGTTCATCAAATCCAACAATCCTAGCCCGAGCGGAGCGCGCCCGAATCTGCTGGTGGACGGGCCGCCGGCCAGTGGTCCCGGAAGCAAGGACTGGGTCGAAATCTACGGAAACTTCTTCTTCCATAACGACGACGATGCGCTGTTCCAGGGCAACGGCCGCTTGCACATCCACGACAACGTCTTCGTCGATTCCAAGCAACCCGCGATCCGCGTCACGAACCATGCCGGCAAGACCGTGATCGACGCGTGGATCTACAACAACACGATCTTCGACACAGCGACGGGGATCTCCTTCGGCTCCGCGCCAAGCGGGAGCGGCTTCGTCGTAGGCAACGCGATCTTCTCCGGGAAGGCGTTCTCCGGAAGCGTGGCCGGCCAAAAGGACAATGTCACCGACAGCGTGGCCAATGCAGGCAACTACGTGAACAAACCCAGCAAGGTGTTGGGCGAGATGGACTTCTATCCCAAGTCGGGCAGTGCGCTCAAAGCCGCGGCGATGGACCTGACCATGGTCGCGGGAGACACGGAGTACGATCTCGATTTCAACTCTACCAAGAAGGATTTCAGCTATCGCGGCGCGTACCAAGGGGAGGGCACCAACCCGGGCTGGAGCCCTGCCGACGACTTCAAGTCCGGCACGGCTGCGGCGGGCGCACCCGGCACCGGCGGCGCCTCCGGAGGTAGCGGGGGCAGCAGTAGCGGGGGTGCGGCCGGCAGCGGGGTCGGGGGAAGTGGCGCTAGTGCAGGTTCCGGCGCAGCCGCTGGTAGCGGTGGCGCATCCGCCGGCGGATCGGCGGGAGGAGAAGGCGACGACGGCGGCTGTGGCTGTCGCGTTGCGGGCAGCCAGCGCAGCGGCGGCGCCCCGTGGAGCCTGGCGGCGCTGGGTCTGCTCCTGCTCTGGCGTCGGCGCTCAGAGCGTGCGGGCTAGTTCCACGGCTTGGCCGAGCTTGGTGCTCAGGGCGGCGGCGACGGTCTGCCACAACTCCTGGCCACGCTTGTCGTCGATCCAGGCGCCTTTTTCGGGGACCCAATCGAAGTGCCATGCGTTGCGCTCAGCGGCCATCCAGATCTGTCGCGCGGCCCGATGCGAGTTCACGACGTACTGAGTGCCGTCCGTGAATTCGAGGGTCAGAATATCGCTGGCCAGCTCGGCCTCGACCTCGTCGAACTCGAGGCCGTCCAACGCATCCAGGAGCGCGCGCAGCTCTGGCTCCGCACGCTCCTCGTACTGTTGTTGCGTGGCCAACAGCTACTGGGTCGGCGTGCCCAAGGCGGGGACGCAAGCCGGCGCCACACACTGGTTGCCCGGCGCGCAGTCAGCGTTCGTCTGGCAAGGCCAGGCGCACTTGCTGTGTGCCGTGTTGCAGCGGTGAGTCAGGCACTGGGCGTCACTCTGGCAAGGGAACGCCATCGGCGCGGGAGTCGACATCTGCCCCGTTCCGGTGGCGGCCGGCGGCGTGGTGCCTCCGCCATACCCACCCGGCTGGGGCTGCTGGCCGTAGCCACCGGGCTGCTGGCCGTACCCACCAGGCTGCTGGCCGTACCCACCGGGTTGCTGACCATAGCCCGGCTGGTAGCCACTCTCGGGCGGTGGCTCCTCTTCCTTTTTCTTGCAGGCTGTGGCGACTAGGGCCGGGACGACCACGACGACAATTGAAGACAAGAGCGCTTTGCGCATGGGGTGACTCCTCGATTCCTATGGCTTGTACGCCGAAAACGTGTGTTTAGTACTTGGACGGGCAGGCCCGGTCAACTCATCAAACGCTCGCCAGTCTTTTCACCTTACGGCGTTTTCTCTGAAAAAACCCCGGATATTGAACGGGAGATCAGCCCAAATCAGTGCTACCGTCCCCGGATAGCCAAATGGCAACGAGGGCGGCTTGGGGGGAACAGTTGGAGACCGCACAGGCCGAGCGCCTTGCGGCGGATCTCAAGGCGGCGCTGCGGCGCAAGCCGTCCCAGGAGGGGCGCCTCGGCGGTGCGGTGCGCTGCTTACTGCCATTTTCCGCCCGGCTGATCGACGCAGGTAGCGAAGCGCTCTCGGTGCTGGTGCGCCGCGGCTCCTTCGGGCGACCTCTCTACGCGGCCCTGGCGCGAGGTCTGGCCGAAACGGATGCACCTGCCGCGACGCGGTCTTTTCGCGACGCGCTGACTGCGGAAGATTCCGGTGGCCTGCCGACCTTGAGTGCGGTCGGCTTTGCCAAGGACGAGGCGCTGGCCGAACCCCTTGCGCGCGCGGTCATGAACCGCCATCCGCACCTCGTCTTCGCTGCAGAAGTTGCGCGCGTGGCACGAGGCGAGTCGACGGGGCAGCACATCGCTTCTGTCGCGCCCAAAATCAAAGAGAGCCATCGGCTTGCCTTGTGCGCTGAGATCTTGGTGCCGCTGTTGTGGGGACGCGCTTTGCCATCGGGCATTGCTCCGGCGCTGGCCGTGTTGCGGGATGCGGAGCGCCATCTGGGTCGGTGGCTCGTGCTGGGCGCGCTAGCCACTCGCGCGGGAGATCCGAAACCGCTCAAGGAGGCACGCGAGCGGGCGGAGGACGGCCCGAGCAGCGCCCGGGCGGCATGGGCCATGGTTGCCTGGGCCCTCACCGACGAGGCGGAATCTCCGCCGGATGTGCGCCCGACGGTGGAGCTCGTCGCGCGGCTGAGCGACCGTCCCAGTTCGGATCGGGACTTGACGTTCTTGTACCGTCTGGCTGCCGCCAAGGCGCCCGCCGCGCGAGCCATGTTAGAGGGTGTTGCGAAAGGGTCGCTGTCCAACGAAGGCGCGGTTCGCGCCGCGTTGTATTTGGCTCGAGATCACGACCGGGAAGACTTGGCGGGAGCATTGGAAAAACTCGCCGCGAACACCCGGCGCGAACCGCTACGCGGTTTGGCAGCGGCAGCGCTGCACGATTCCGGACGGCGTGAACGGGCTCGAGAACTCGGCTCCGCGGTGCTCGGGAGCAAACATCTACCCACTGCCGCTTGGGCTGCGTTGGTGATGCAGGCAGCCGACGACGCCTGCCTAGTCACCGAGCCCCGATACCGCCGAGTTCAACTCGGGTGGCCCGAGTGAACCGAGCGCGGCTTGGCTTCGGACTGTGCTGCCTAGCTGTCGCCACCGCTACGGCTGAGGCCGGAGCAGATGCGTCCGCAGCTGAGCCGGCGGCTGGCTCCGTGGTCATCTTCGCGGATCTGGACGATTCCGACGACAACGGTATCGCCGACGGCCGCGGAACGACCTTCGGTTCCGCCGTGACCGAGGCGCTCTACGTCATAGACAACCCAAAGGGGCAGCGGGTCCGGGTATCCCACGGTGGAGTCCGGCTGATTGCCCGCGAAAAACTCGCTCCTCGCGGTAGCGGGGCCAAACGCGTGTTCCTGCAGGGGACGACACCTGGTCCCGCGGCCGTCAGCGTCGGCGCGCGCACGCTCAGGGTGCAAGTGCTCGGCTTCGCGCTCTTGGATCGCGCCGGCCGTCGCGTGGATCCGGCGCTGTCCCACGCGTCGATCAGTCGCAGTCTGCCAGCTTCCCTGCGCAGCAAGTCTGCGTTGCCGGACGACGATTCACTGCGTTGGCTCGTCGTCGGGCCTGCTGGAACACTACCCAAGAGCGTGCATGTGGTTTCCGTGGATGCGGCGTTGGCGCCCTTGGACCGGCTGGGCGACGTGCCCCTCGCCGTTGTGAAGTGCCCCAAGACCGTGAGCGGCCCTGGCAAGGCCTGCCGGGCAACGCCGTTCTTGCGCGCCACCAGCGATGACATCGATCGTAGCCACCCGGACTCGGCGGCGGTTTCTCTGCGCGCCGAGGTCGGCGGCAAGATCCTCACCAGTGTCGACGAGCGGGCCGTCACCTCGCTGCGGGTCGGCGGCCCACGGGTAACGGCTGTCGGACCCTTGGGGCGGTACCGCGCCAAGTTGCGAGTGCACCTGGTGCGCCAAGCGAAGGGGGGCGCGCCGCCTATCGGCGGGAACGATGCCGTGGCCAAACGGCTGGCCCAAGCGGACTTGCTTGCCGCATCCGGCGTTTGGGGTCAGTGCGGCGTGAGCTTTGGGCCCGCCAAGGAGCAATTCATCCAGGTTGTGGACCCTCCCGAGCCGTTTCTGCTGGCCGTGGGCTGTGATCGCGGTTTACCCGCCAGCGGAGGGAACGTTCGCGTGCTGGTGGACGGCAAGACCGTGCAAGTGGCAACACCCCCCGGTGCGTCGCCACGTCGCGTGACCCACTTGCTCAAACGCGCTCTGATAGCTGCGGGCCTGTCGCCGACGGTGAGCCCCAATCCGCGCATCGCTCCGGGGGCGATGCCAACCTTCGACCTGCTGGTCCGTCGGCGCGATGGCACCCGCGCGGTGTTGTCGGCATCGGGACCGGTTTCGTCGGATCCGACCATGAACGTCTGTATTGGCCAGGTAGAGCTCACGGACGGCTTGACCCACTTCTCCGACTTCGACGCGGCCGCGGGCACGGTCGAAGAGCGCGCCTTGATCAAGGCCCTATCGGACGATGATCCCTCGAGCATCGAAGTGATCGTGATCCCCAGCTTTGCGAGGACGGGACGAATCGGTGAGAGCTTCATTTTCGCGGATGGCGGTAGCGTTCGGAACGTGGTGGTCATCGACCGGGCCGCCATCGTCGCAGGAGCGCGTTCCTACACGCTGGCTCACGAACTAGGTCACATTTTGTTGGACGTACCTGGCCACCCCGACGACTACGGCGTCGATCGCCCGAGCGATTTGATGGACGCGGACGCCGCCGATCCGACCATCTTTGGGCCTCGGCGCCTGTCCGTGGCGGAATGCGAGCGGGCGCAGCGCCAAAGCGGCGCTGGCGCGCCCATGCCGCTGTTGCGGTCCTGGCCGCTGACCCGGCGTTGAGCCGCTTCGCTACTCCGGCACGATGGACGTGAGCTCAGTGCCGCCCGCGTAGGCATAGCTGACGAAGCTGTCGAAGCCCTCTACCAAGACGCCGACCTTGCGATCCGAATCGACTCGATGCACGCCGTCGTTCTGCAGGCCGGGGGTCAGGCGGTCCGTGGGCTTGGTCGGATCGATCACCGGAAAAGACAGCTGACAGCGGTGGACGACCAGGGAGGGGATAGCGCTGCCACGCTCTTCAGTCGTCAGGCCATCCGCGGGACTGACGCGGCAGTTTTCCAGGCTGTCCACACTCTCTCCGTCCAGCACGACGGTGGCGTCCGGCGGTGCGATGATGCGAATGAAATCGAAGCTGTATTTGTCCGGGGTCAAGAATACATAGGAAAACCGGAACTGCTCGAGGGGCGGCACGATCAACATGCTGGGATCGCCTCCTGGCAAGCCGCGGGGGATGCCCGAGGCGTCTTGGCTGGCGGAGACCTGGCTCAGCATCACGGCTTCGTCGGATTCCACGACGAAGTCTCGAGAGCTCGGGATCGTGACGAAGGAGCCGCGGGTCGCCAGCTCGAACTGCTTGTACTGACCCGCTAGGCTGGTCGTCACCTTCGCGCCCGCGGTAGTAACTGCGACGATTCGGAAGTACTCGGGTTGCTCCACCACTCCAAGAGTCGCCCCCGCCAAATTGACAGCCCGCGTTCGGTTTTCGGAAACCGTAGCCGCAAACTTCTTGCCAGCGGTACGGATCGGGTCGAGCTGTTCTTCGAGGTGATCCGCGCAACAGCGGCGTTCCGCAAGATCGGAAAAGAACGGTGCGTCGCTAGCCTCGCCCCCGCTGAACACTACGACCGGGGCATCCGAGTGGATCAGAGACCCGGAGAAATCCGAGTTGAAGTCGTCGGTCTCCAGATTCAGCACCTCGAAGGGACCCAGCTCTGCTTCCACCACACCACCCGAGGGCGTGGTCTTGATCGGTCCGCCGCCGATGATTCCCGCCGTGGTCTCGACGCGGACTTTCGTGTTGGGCCGGGTACCAACAATGGTCAGAAAGGAGCGCAAGTCTATTGGGGAACTCGCGCTGAAGTTCGTTTTCGGGTCTTCAGTGGTGGCGATGGTCTGGGGCCAGCCTAGAACGACGTAGGCTGGAGCGAGGCTCGTTCCGGCGGCGCCCAGCGCCTCGACGGGCTTGAGCAGCGAGGCGTCGTTGGAAAACACATTCACGTTCTCCAGCGGGTTGAACTGATAGGCCACCACCGGAAAATCACTTGTCAGCCGGTAAGCCCCGCGGGTCAGTGCCGTGTGGCTGCCCGTATCGAACTCCCCGGGAGGCGAGCCGTCGACTTCCCGGGGGCCGAGCTTGAACACCCGCAGGCTCAGTGGCGGAATGGTCGCACTCGCCACATCGACCACCTTCGGGTTTTCGCCCGGCTTGGAATCATCCCTGGCAATCACGACCTCTGCGGGCACATCAGGTTGGGGATTGGAAACGACCACGGCAAACTGCTGGCTCGCTGCGTTCAGGGATAGTCCGACGTTGGCGTTGTCCAGGTCCACAGCCCAGTACTCACAACCCACATTGCTGCGCAAGGTCTGAGCCTCGTCGCAGAGGTTGACGCAGCCGCCGTTGCGACAGGCTTCCTTGTCGGCCGGATCGCACTGACCCGTGACGGTCAGTGAGTCACCGCTCTGATCGCAGACCGCGGTTTGCACCCCACTGCATACGTTGGCGCCGGGAACGCAGCGCTTGCAGGTCAACAGGCTGGGTGCGCACACCAACCCCGCAGACTTGCAGTTTTCCGTGACGGTGAAGTTCGCGAAGCCGTCCGTGACCACACAGGTTTCGACGCCGAGGGCGCCGCAGCGCTGATCGCCAACGACGCAGTTCGGTGGGGGCAGTTCGTCGGGCAGGATCCAGCGGTCGGTGCGATCGAAACAGGAACTGGCGAGCAGCAGAGCGGCCCCGGCTAGCGCCGGGAACGACAGGCCGCGGCGGATGCGCCGCAGCCTTGGGACGCGGGATCGAGTGCCGAATGCCATCTCACCAGTGCGAGAAGAAGATGTCCGTGGCGTGGGCGCTCCAGCCACGTTCTGCGAGCTGGCGATAGCGAAGTGAGCCGTAGTCGAAGCTCGCGATGCTCGCCAGAGATACGGCAATCGTCAGCGGCCCTGAGGGCAGGGCGGCTTTGGGATCCAATACTTCGAGAGCTGGGAGCTGAATGTCGTTGACCCCCTCGGGCGCGGCGATGGTCCAATTCGAGAGCCCCCCGAGGCTCGACATCGTAATCACGGTCAGGTCCACGCTGACGCCACCGGGCTTGAAGGTCACGCTCAAATCGCGGCCGTTCCAGAGGGTGTTGTTCTTCGGGGTGGCTAGGCTGGGGATCTCCACGAAACCAGCGACGACGACGGGCGCGGAGGTGGTGTTGGTCTGCAGGCGCGTGGCTACGGACTCAGGAGTTGCCTCTCCCTTGCCCGTGACAGCGCGGGCGGCGACGACGTAGTGCGTCCCGCCCAGCGCGCCCACCAGGGGTGGTAGCCCCACGAAGGAGAAGTTCGAGCTTCCAGGCAAAAACGCGGTCTTTTTTGCATTCGGGAGGATGACGTAGCCCAGCTCGCCCACAGACACAGCGCTAGCGACGACCAGGCGATCAGGGCCTTTGGCCGTCGGGGTCGGGCCGCCCGCGGACACGGTCAGGGCGTGGTCCAGCGGAATGTCCATTTCGATGTAGATGTTGTTGGTACCCACACCAGGAACGCTGGGCACGCCCTTCACGATCCCCATGGCGTAGGCGATGAACTTGGGCGGAGTCACGGACCGATCTTCGATTCCAGCCAGCGCATAGAAGGTCTTGTTGCCCGTCGACGTGCTCATCCCGTAAGCAAAACCGATGGTGCCTGGGGAGTCTGGCGTGATCGCCGCGAATTTTCCCGGAAGCTGGAATTCAGAGGATACCGTCGACGCTAGAGGGAACACGTAGGCGACGTGGGCTTCATTGGGCCCCTTGGGCAGCGGCACGTTCGTCCAACCCGCGCGTTCGAATTCCTTGGCCTTGGGCCACAGCAACTCACCACTCACGCTGCCGGAAAGGGAACCGCTGCCGCCCGTGGGCGGCGGGTCTCCGTCCTCCACGCAGGTCGGCGACAGGATTGGGTCGAGGTAGGCCGTGACCGTGTCGACGGGCACATCGACGAAAGTGATCGGCTGATAGCACTTCTTGGCGACGGTGACGGAGCGCTTCTTGGAGAGGCCTGCGTCCTGAAAGTCGACTACGCCGGCGCCGTCGGTCTTCGCTACGAGCGCGTTTTCCAGGGTATCGCCCGCCACGACATGAGCCGCGGGGATGGGATCGCCAGTGAAGGCGTCCAGAGCCAGCACGCGAAGCTTCCCGTTCAACGGCTGCCCGCTGAGGCCGCCGCGAAAGCCATTGTTGCTATTGCCGTACAAGAACGCGTCCAGCACATCGACGTTCACCTTGTCCGGCGTGGTCACGCGGACCAGCTTGGCCCCCGGCGCTGCAGCGGGCGTGGTGCAGCGCAGCTCCGTCTTGCTCACCACGACGACGTCTGCGCAGGGGACCAGATCGATCAGCACCTCCGTGCCAGCGGTCCAGTTCGTTCCGCTGCCCTGGAGCGTGACGTGAGTCCCACCGGAGGTCGGACCCGACGCGGGCTCTACGAAGAAGTCGTCGTAGGTGTAGCCACCCACCACGGTTCGGCTCGTGGACTCGTCGCTGCCGTTCTGGACCCGCACATCCACCGCGCCCGCAGCGCCACCAGGCACCGTCACCTGTATGCGCTTCGCGTCGATGGGCACTAGGTCCGATGCAGGTACCTCGACACTACCGAACCAAACTCGCACTTCGCTAGAAAAGCCGTTGCCTCGCACCAAGGCGAGCTGCCCGCCTGCCCAGGAGCCATGCGGCGGATCGACGCCTTGCACGCCGTGGGGATCGATGTTGGGCAGTTCTCCCTTGGCGTCGTCGACGCTTGGACCGGCCTCAATGGCTCCGGGTGGCCCGGCGTCGTCCGAGTACTGCTTCTCGAAGGCTCCGTCGTCTCGAGCGAGGCAAGCGTAGGCGACGCTTGCGGCCGCCAGGATGGCGCCGCCGCGAAGGACCCAAGCCGTGCGCTTCGAACTCACCAAGGCAAAAGGCTAGGGCGCACGTGCACCTGGCGCAACCACGCTCCGGGGCAGGCCGGCCTCATCCGGCTTCGACCTGCGGCGCGTGGGGACTGGGGTCACGCAGATCGAGGGCCGATAGTAGGCGCAGCGCGGTCCGGCGACGGCTATCGGACTCTTCGGTCGGTCCGACGCAGGCCGGACAGCCGTGCTCGCAGCGGCAGCCTTCCATCAACGCCCGCGCCCGCGAAAGCAGCTCCACCGTGCGGTCGAAGATCCGGGGGGCGAGGCCGACGCCGCCGGGCAGGGCGTCGAAGAGGAAGATCGTTGGATCAAAACCTCCCATACGGCCGCCGAAAGGATCGCGCCCCGGCGAGAGGGTTCTTCCTCCCGGCGCACCGCCGTCGCCGAGGGTCTGGCCGACGTCCCTTGGGTCGCACATCAACGCCAGCGTGCTGACGGTTTCGAGCGCGCGCCCCAGCCCTCGCAAGCCGTCGATGACGACGGCCCGCGGCGCGTTCATCTGCTCCAGCACGTCCTCGGGAACGGTCAGCCAAAAGGCTGTCGTGTGCATTTGCATTTCCGGAAGATGCACGTCTCCATAGCCGGCGTTTTCGTGAGTGAAGAACTTGATCTTCTTGTAGCCCGTGACCTTTTCTTCGACTTTTACGTCACCCAGGCCGGTGCGTGCCAAGCCGGCTGTGGACGTCTTGGCTTCGTCGATGACTTGCACAGTGCGATAAGTCAGCGCGGTCGTGAAGTAGTCGGGTGCGACCTTGCGCACGAAGGCCTTGTGGTTCTCGAAGTCCAAGCGCTCCACTTGGAACTGTTCGGCGTCGTGTTGATAGATTGCCTGCTCGTGGAGCATGGTGTGAGCGGCGCGCCAGTCGAGCTCCGCAATGCTGCGATCCGTCGCGACATCGATGATCACGAAGTTGTCCCAGCCGATGTTGCGAAGGGAGACATGGTTGGCGGGAAACGCCTCTCCAGACCAGTGAAACACGCCCCCATTGTCGTGAACCAGGCCGTGCTGGGACAGATAGTCCAAGGCGTCTCGGGTCGAGTTTGGAGACAGTGCGCCGTAGCCATCCCCCTCGGCGACTTCCGGGTGCGCGGGCCGCGGCCCAGCTCCGGCGATCTCGAAGGGGGCTTCGAAGGTGGCGCATTTGAGGTGCTGCACGAGGACTTCCACGTTGTCCGGATCGATGCGGGCTTCCTCCGCGGGTGCGCCAATCAGATAGCTCGGGTCCCGCGCCAGGTACTGGTCCAAGGGCGAGCTCGTGCAGACCAACACGCCGATGCTGTTTTCACCCCGGCGCCCGGCACGACCAAAGCGCTGCCACGTGGCTGCGACGCTACCCGGGTAGCCCGCACAGATCACCGCGTCCAAGTCGCCGATGTCGATGCCGAGTTCGAGGGCGTTGGTCGCAACCACACACAAGATGCGCCCTTCCCGCAGGCCGGCTTCGATCTGCCGACGCTTGTCCGGCAGATAGCCGCCACGATAAGCCATGATGGCGTCAGCGCCGGCCACGTCGCCCACTCGAGCTCGCAAGTACTTCAGCATCACTTCGACGCTGTTGCGGGACGGACCGAAGACAATGGTGGGTACTTTGGCGCGCACCAGATCCGACGCCAGGTTCACGCTTTGCTTGAGGGCGCTAGCTCGGATCCCGAGCTCCTCGTTGACGATGGGCGGGTTGTAGACGAAGAGCCGACGACTGGCTCGGGGCGCCCCCGAGCGATCTACCAGTTCTATTTGGCTTTCATCCGCGCCGATCAGGCGTGCGGCATGGGCCTTCGGGTTGCCGATGGTCGCCGTGGCGGTGATGAACACCGGATCTGCCCCGTGGAAGCGCGCGATGCGTTTCAGTCTTGCGATGACGTGTGCCATGTGTGACCCGAAGACGCCGCGGTAGGTATGCAGTTCGTCGAGCACGACGTAGCGCAAGCCCTGGAACGTGGAGACCCACTTGGTGTGGTTGGGCAAGATACCGGCGTGCAGCATGTCGGGATTGGTCAGGACGATGCGACAACGTTCCCGCGCCAGGCGTCGTGCGTCGCCAGGTGTGTCACCGTCGTACACCGTCGCGGCCACACCGAGCTTCGCATCCGTGATGAGCTCGCGAAGGGCGTGTTCTTGGTCCCGAGACAGGGCTTTCGTTGGGTAGAGGAATAGGGCGCTGGCTGTTGGGTCTTCGCTGAGTGCCTGGAGTACTGGAAGGTGAAAGCACAGGCTCTTGCCGCTGGCGGTTGGCGTGGCGATGACGACGTGGCGTCCACGGCGCGCCGCGCTGATGGCCTCCGCCTGGTGGCTGTACAGCTGGGTGATGCCGCGATCGTCCAAGGCACGCCGCAGTTGAGGCGCGAGATGCTTTGGCATTCGACGCGTTGTTGCGTCGTGGCTCGGGGTCGACACGTCCGCTGAGAGGCAGTGGCGGACACCGCCCGAAGCCAGCCATTTTTCCACCACGGCCCCCGCGCCGCGGTCTTGATGCCAAGGTGCGCGATTCACCTGAACACCTAAACAGATGTTCGGGGGTGCGGCAATGGCCGACCGGCCCTCATATTCCACAAAACGATGCGGGTTTGGCTGGCTCGGGTGGCAGATCACTGGCGGATCCGAGCGTCCTGTCGTAACTACCCCGGCCGATCATGACGGATCCCACCGAGCCCGAAACGAAGGGGACAGACGCTCCGGACGGCGCTGCCGCGGGCGATGCCTCCGCCGCTGGTGACCCGGGTCCAAAGCCGGCGGAAGAGGCAGCGCCGATCTTGGGGGACATGCCCGCCGACAGTCTTGCTGCGGTCGCCCTCGATAGCGATACCGCCGGTCCAGCGATGTCCGTTTCGGGTGCGACGAGTTCCGTCCGTTCGCCCGGCGCTGCGGATGTCGTCGGTTCGCCCGGCGCTGCAGACATGGCCGCAACGCCTGCCGCCCCAACTCCGTCGAAGGCGGAGGAACCCGAGCTGACCGCTGAGAGCGTCGCAGCTATGCGCGGACGACCCACCTATCTCTTTTTCGGCGTACTGGCCGCGGTGTCCCTTGCCCTGGACATCGGTTCGAAAGCGTGGGCGGAAGTCGAGCTGTCCAGGCGCACCTTGGACGACCCCTCCATCGCGCTGATTCCAGATCATCTGATGTTCACCCTCGCGTACAACCGCGGCGGCGCGTGGGGACTCTTGCACGACGCGAGCGAGAATATCCGCAAGCCGTTCTTCCTCGCCGTGAGCGTGCTGGCGATCGCGTTCATCGTTTCGCTCTACAGCCGGCTGGCGCCCGGCCAGCGCGCCCTCAAGTGGGGTCTACCTTTGGTTCTGGGTGGCGCCTTGGGCAACCTATCCGACCGCATCATTCGCTCCAGCGTCGTGGATTTCATCGACTTTCGCGCCGACTGGATCGAAGGCATGAATCGCGGCATTGCCAAGCTTTCGAAGGGTTGGACGATCACGGATCACTGGCCAACCTTCAACGTCGCTGACATCTTCATTTGCATTGGCGTGGGCTTGATGGCCATCGACATGATCACCTCACGCCGCAAGCCCGAGCCCCCTCCGAAGAGGGCCGGTGAGCTCGCTTCGGGCGCTGAGGTCATTCCGGACGCCGGGGGTGCTGCGGTGTTGGCTCCAGGTGTCACTGGACCGGAATCGCTGCCGGAAGCAGCGCCGCCTTCGGGCGCCCTCGAGCAGCCTGGCGCTGACGTGCCACCGGCAAGTTCCGACGCTGGTCTCGAAACCGCCTCCAATGAGCCTGCAACGGAAGCGGGGCAAGCCTCCGCAGAAAGCGAACCGTCCCCAGAGGGTGCCGCGGGCGATGAAGCGAATGAATCCGAAGCACCGGCATGAACTTGCAGCGCGTGTCCACGCCGGATGAGTGACGATGCAAGGTCGCCTGTTCACGGTCTTCGAGATCCCGTTTCCCAGCTACTTCGTGCTGCTGCTCACGGGCTTCATCTTCGCCACGGCAGCAGGGGCGATCTGGGCGAAGCGCGTCGGCCAGGATCCGGACGTCGTTGTCGACCTCGGTCTGGCCATGCTCTTGGCCGGCGTGGTCGGGGCTCGCGTGCTTCACGTCATCGCCGATGGCTACTTCTGGGACTACGTGCATCTGTGCACGGACCCGTCCAAAGTCGACTGGAAAATCACCATTTCCGAGTGCACCAGTGAGCGCTACCAAGGCGTCTGGGATGCCGCCAAGGGCGTGTGCCACCCGACCGAAGCCGACTGTTTCGCATGGGCGAAGTTCTGGGCCGGGGGTCTGACCTACTATGGCGGCTTCATCGGCGCTTCAGCGGCCGCATGGTTTCTTCTGAAGCGGGATCGATTCCCGTTTTGGAAAGCCGCGGACATGGCCGGCATGGTCATTCCCATCGGACTCGGTTTTGGTCGGATGGGTTGTCTGTTGGCGGGGTGTTGTTTTGGAACACCGTCGTCGGTCGGTTGGGCGCTGTCTTTCCCTTCCCACAGCCCGGCAAGTGAATCCCAATTCAAGTCGGGATTGTTGGAATCGCCTTTCGAACCCTCTCTGCCCGTGCACCCGACGCAGATCTACGAATCCCTGGGATCCTTTGCGATCGCAGCCGTCCTGATCCTGTGGGTGGGCTCTCGCAAGCGCTACGACGGGCAGGTCTTTCTGGCCTTCGTGGCCCTATACGCCATCGTTCGCTTTCTGCTCGAGTTCTGGCGCAGCGACGACCGCGGTGGCTTGTTCGGCCTGAGCACCTCCCAGCTGATCGGAGTGGTGCTCGTTGTCGCCGTGATCGGTTTCCATCGCTGGCGCGTGGCGCGTGTTGCTGCTGCGGCAGTCGCCTAAGGCGTCAGCTGGTTTCTTGGGGTCGACGCGCTTGTGACGCGCTTCGTGATGCCCGGAGGGGCAACACCCGAAGGGGTGAGCGCTGGGCCCGCCGGGGCCGCTACTCTCGAATAGGGCCCAAAAAACGCCCCGCCGCGGGGTGGCGGTCTGGAACTGGCCCGAGCCCGCCACCAAGCGTAGGATCCACTCGATGCGCGGACGTCCGAACTTGACCCTGGGGATTTGCCTGGCCCTGCTTGGTTGTCAGGAGGAAAAAGACCGCGCGGCGCCCCTGGGCAACTGCCCCCCGAACGATCCGAACTGCGCGATCACGCCTATCGGAGGCGGTGGCGGCAACGCCGCCGGCGCCGGCGGCGGATCCGCTGGTGATGTGACCAACCTGACGGGCTCCATCATTGGTGTTACGAGCGACGACTTCGTGACCGGCGCCGCGTTCATCGAGACGGCGACTCTGGAAGCCGACGCTCCGGGCAGTGGTTCGGTGACTGCCAAGTACGACGGAAACAGCTACACGTTGAAGGATCTGGCGGCGGGCCCGGAGGTCTGGGTGAGTGCCAGCCCGGACACAGGGTCTGCGTTTCTGCCTACGTTGCAACCCATCAACACCGAGGTGGTCGTCAGCGCGAACTTGATCGTGGTTGCGGCGAGCGTGGTCGACGAAGTCTATGGCCTGCTGACCTTGCCAGAGGCTCGCTCGGACAGCCACGCCCACGTCGTCGTGCGCTTCCTCGATGCCAGCACACTGACGCCCTTGAGCGGAGTCGTCGTCACCCACCAGGGTGAGACCATTGCCTACGACGCGAGCGGGTCTTGGAGTGACCTGACCGGTCAAACCGGCAATGCTGGTTACGCCATCATCGTCAACGCCCAGACGCAGACCTTCACCAGCAAACAGAAGGTGAGCTTCTCCGTCGGCACGGTGCAAGGCTCTGTGGACTTGGCAATGCGAGCCGGCGCCCTGACCATCGCCGACGTCGCTCTCACGCCTTGATCTGCCGCCTAGGCGGAATCTCGCCGCGTTGCGTCCGCCGCTTACGCTTCACGGGTGCGGCGGCCCATCGGCTTCTCGCCGGGGCCTGAAAGTGATAGTCGCGGGCCGTGGCAACTATTCTCGATGGCAAGGCCATTGCGGCTCGGGTTCGCGAAGAGGTTCGACAGGGCGTTGGCGAGTTCAAACAGCAGAGCGGGCGCGTGCCGGGCCTGCATGTCGTGTTGGCCGGGGAAGACGGCGCGTCCCAGGTCTACGTACGTAACAAGGAGAAGGCCGCCGCCGAGGTTGGCATCGCCGGGCAAGTGCACCGCCTGCCCGCCGCCGTGACGGAGGCTCAGGTGCTCGGCCTTGTCCTGGAGCTGAACCAGACGGATGCCGTGGATGGGATCCTAGTGCAGCTGCCCTTGCCGGGCGGGATGCCATCAGGCGCCATCCTGGACGCTATCGATCCAACCAAGGACGTGGATGGCTTTCACCCCGTCAACGTCGGAGCACTCTGGACCGGTCGCCCGGGCCTCGTGCCGTGCACGCCTCGGGGCTGCATGCGATTGCTCGTCGAGGCGGACGCGAAACTCAAGGGCGCCCGCGCCCTGGTGATTGGGCGCAGCAACATCGTTGGCAAACCTGTTGCGGCCCTGCTGCTTGCCGAGCACGCCACGGTGACGCTCGCCCATTCGCGCACCGAGGACTTGGCGGCCCGCGCTCGGGAGGCGGACGTGCTGATTGCGGCCGTTGGCCGAGCCAAGATGGTGACGGCCGAGTGGGTCAAGCCCGGCGCCGTCGTGCTCGATGTCGGCATGAACCGTGACGAAAACGGCAAGCTCTGCGGCGATGTGGACTTTCACGCCGTGAAGGATGTCGCTCGGGCGATCACCCCGGTACCTGGCGGTGTGGGCCCCATGACCATTGCGATGTTGCTCGAAAACACCCTACGCGCCGCGCGTCAGCGCAGCGCGTAGAGCTCCTTTGGGATGTGCAGGGACGTCAGGATGGCGTCTAACACCTCGTTGGCGCGCGTGCGCGTTTGCTCGCGGGTGCCAGAGTTGTCGATCACGTAATCGGCCAGCGCGGCCTTTTCCGCCAGCGGCATTTGAGCTGCGACCCGCGCGTGGGCTTGTGCTTCAGTCATGCCGTCCCGGGCGCAGCTGCGAGCGATCTGCACTTCCACGGGGACCGTCACGACCACCAGTGGCCGCAATGCTTCGGCAAGTCCCGTTTCGACGAGGAGTGGCACTTCGTAACAGCAGACGGCTTCGCCGCGCTCGTCGCATTGTTGGAATCGCTCGACCGACAGCTGCCGCACTCGCGGATGCGTGATCTGATTCAGCTGGGCGCGTTTGGCGTCGTCGCCGAAGACGACTTCTGCCAACCGCGCGCGGTCGAGCTGTCCTTGCTCGTCGAGCATGTCGTCGCCAAATGCGGCGACGATTTCTGCCAATCCGGGCGTGCCTTTGGCGACGACCTCTCGCGCGAGATCGTCGGCGTCGATGACGCTGAGCCCGCGCTCGCGGAAGTGGGCCGCGACAGTGCTCTTGCCGCTGCCGATACCCCCCGTGAGCCCAAAAACGTGTGTCACTTCCGGGGCAGGCTAGCAGGAGAGCGCGGCGCCAGCTTCGGGTCAGCGGGGCAGCTGCAGGGCGCTCGCTTGCGGGCGGAGCGGGGCACCTGTACAACTGTTCCGTGGATCTAAAGGGTCGTCTTTCTCGGATGTCGCCGCCGCCGATGCGCGCCGAGACCGAGGGTGAGCGGGACGCAACCCTCAATGCGCTGCGCGAGCGCATGGCCGAGATTATGGAGCGTCCCGTCGAGGCGCCGAGGCCGCCGGCGAATCCGAGTCGCACGACCCTGCCGTTTCGACAGTGGGATCGCGAGGAAGGTGTGCTGCATCAACGCCTCGACAGCGTGCCGCGATCCTACCGAGTCGGGTGCATGCCGATCGCTCCCGCGGAGCGGGCTGACAGCGAAACTCTCGCACTGCTGGCTCTCGATCCCAGTCTGTCGGATCTGGACCCGACGCGGGCGCTGTACCTGGACACGGAGACGACCGGGCTCGGCACCGGGGCAGGGGTGCTCGCGTTCCTAGTTGGCCTTGCCTGGTACGACGAGGGACAGTTGATGCTGGAGCAACTGCTGATTCGCAAACCCGGGGAGGAAGCCGGCATGCTGGCGCTGTTGGAGGAGCGGCTGGAGCGCTCGCAGTTCGTGGTCAGCTACAACGGCAAGGCCTTCGACCTGCCCCTGCTCGGGACCCGCGCGGTCATGAACCGACGACCCAAGTTGCCGTCGCGGCCTCATCTAGATTTGCTTCATGTGGGTCGGCGGCTGCACAAGCGCCGCCTAGGTGGCTGCAAGTTGAAACAGCTAGAAAGTCAGGTGTTGGGCTTCGAGCGGGACGGCGATATCGACGGTGGCGACGTTGCGGCGCGCTACGCACACTTCTTGCGCAGCGGTGACGAAGAAGCTCTCTTTCAGGTCGTAGAGCACAACGCATGGGACGTGATCAGCATGGTTGCGCTGGTCGGTTTGTACGGGGAGGCGACCGAACGCTTGTGCCCTGAAGATCTAGTGGACATGGCCGAGACCCTGCGCCGCGCGAAGGCCGTCGAGCGTGCCGGCCAGGTGGCGGAGCTTGCCGTACGCCGGGGCGTGGGTGCGGCGGGAGTGCGGATGCGGGGCAAGATCGCCAAGGCCCGGGGAGATCGCACGAGCGCGCTGGCGGACTTTGAATCTCTGCTCTCCGAAGTCGATGATCCCAGCCTACGGCTCGAGCTGGCCAAGCTGTACGAGCACCACGCCAAGTCACCGGCCGCGGCCCTGAGCATGTTGGATGCTGGAACCGGGGAAGGGAACGAAGCGGAACTCAAGCGCCGCGCCCGCCTTCAGCGCAAACTGGAACGTGCGAACGCACCCCGCAAGAGCGCCCGCAAACGAAAGCGCGCCAGCGAGACGAACTCCGCGTGACGCCACGTTTGCCGAGCCTACCTCCGCCCTGGCCGTGGCAGGTTGGAACCTGCCATCTGGTCGGGGTTCGCCCGCCAGGTTGGAGTATTTAGTCTCATAATATCAGATAGTTATGCGCGGCACAGCTCGTGCGAAGGCGCAGGAAACCCTTTGTCGTTCAGGAGGATTTCCGATGCCCAAGTTCACCATCATTCTTGCTTCCCTCGTTTTGGGCGGCCTCACTGCCAGCGCTGGTGCTGAAGCCGCCGGCAAAATGAAAACGCGAGGCCCCGTGAAATGTCGGGGCAATCAGGACGTGGTCTTGAACAACGTGAAGATTGTGTCGAAGGTTGCCGTACACGCGCATGGCAGCTGCGACATCGTCATCCGCAATAGCCACATCGAAGGTAGCCTAAAAGCGGTCGACGCCCACGGAAGTTCCAACGTTCGAATCGTCAACTCGGTCGTACGCAGTCGTGGGATCGCTCTTCATGTGCACGGCAGCACGGATGTGCATCTGAAAAACACCCGTGTCGAAGGTCGCATCCGCAAGCATGGCAACGGAGATCTGAGCGACGAGGGCGGCAATCACTATCAAGGTGGAAAACCAGGCGCCAAGCCCATGAAGCCCGCAAAGCCCTCCAAGCCTGCAAAGCCCGCCAAACCGCCAACTGGCAAGCTCAAGCCCCGGAGCCCGCTGACCTGCGCCAACGGCCAGGTCCGAACACTGAGCCGAGTTAGCATCGATACCTCACGCACTGCTGTGGACGTCCGAGGCGGCTGCACGCTCGTCATCCGCGACAGCGTGCTGAACGCTGGAAACACGGGTCTCCGGGTGCGCGGTGGCGGCACGGTGAGGATCTTCGACTCCACGATCCGTGGCAAGAAACACGCGCTGGACATGTCCGGCGGATCCACGGTGTACGCCAAATCGACCAAGTTCCAGGGGAACATCAGGCAGAGCTACGGCTCGGTGCTGGTTCGGAACTGACGCTTGCTTGGATGGGATTCAGTTGGCCATGCGAGCCGGTTCCTTGGGGCCCCTACTGCCGAGCGCAGTGGGGGCTCGTTGGATTTGGAGCCGCGTGGGCAGGCTTGGTCAGCGAACAAGCTGGTGCACCTGGGATGCTTGGTGCGTGAGCCCGCGTGGGCTCGGAGCGCCGATGTCGTTGGTACGCGCTTGCGATCTGTATTCTGCGTGCCTCGCGCGGAGCACCGCTGGGCACAGCTCGCGGGGGGATTCTCCCGCTGTGCCCTCTCGCTCCGGGGCGCCGGCCCCGGGCGCGCAGGTTGTTGGAGGTGGCTGTTGAAGGGCTGACGCGTCGTGAGCTCGATGGGTCGCGTGGGATGTTTTTGTGTGGGCCTGCGCGGCCCAACAGCGCCGAAGTCGTTGGTGCGCGCTCGTGGTCCGTATTCTGCGTGCCTCCTGCGGAGCAACAGCTCGCGGGGGAGGGTTCCCTCGCCGTGCCCCCGCTCCGGGGCCCGGTCCTGGTCGCGCAGGTTGTTGGAGGTGGCTGCTGAAGGGCTGGACGCGTCGTGAGCGAAATGCCTCCTTCGCTCGCGCCCGCCCTCGCGCTCACGCCCGCCGGACGGTCCCGCGAGCGCCTGGACTTCGCGCCGCGGTGGGGCTGTTGTAGACCGGCGCCATGGCTTATGACCATCGGGCTGTCGAGACGCGTTGGCAGAAGTATTGGGACGACAACGACACCTTTGCAGCGACGCGGCGGCCAGGGCGCCCCAAGTTCTACGCTCTCGACATGTTTCCCTATCCCTCGGGATCGGGGCTGCATGTGGGGCATCCTGAGGGATACACGGCGACGGACATTGTGGCGCGCTTCAAGCGTATGAACGGTTTCGACGTGCTTCACCCAATGGGCTGGGACGCCTTTGGGCTGCCGGCGGAGCAGCACGCGATCAACACTGGGACTCACCCGAAGGTCACGACCGCTGAGAACATCAACGTCTTTCGGCGGCAACTGAAGGCACTGGGATTCTTCTACGATTGGTCACGCGAGGTGGACACCACTGACCCTGGCTACGTGAAGTGGACCCAGTGGATCTTCCTGAAGCTCTTCCATAAGGGCTTGGCATTTCAGGCGGAAATCCCAGTCAACTGGTGCCCGGCGCTGGGTACCGTATTGGCTAATGAAGAGGTCATTGACGGCAAGAGCGAGCGCGGCGATCACCCGGTTGTTCGCCAGCCGCTGCGCCAGTGGCAGCTGCGGATCACGGCGTACGCCGACCGCTTGGCGAGTGAGCTCGACGACGTCGACTGGCCCGAGACGAAGCAGAAGCAGCGGGACTGGATTGGTCGAAGCGAGGGTGCGGAGGTCGACTTCCCGTTGGCCGACCGAGAGGATCACCTCACCGTTTACACGACCCGCCCCGACACGCTGTTCGGCGCAACGTACATGGTCATCGCGCCGGATCATCCGCTCACCGTCGCGATCGCATCCGACGACAAACGCGACGAGGTCCGGCGCTATTCGGAAGCGGCCGCGCGCAAGAGCGACATGGAACGCACGGCGTTGAACAAGGAAAAAACCGGTGTATTTACGGGAGTTTATGCGATCAATCCTCTGAATCGAGCACGCATCCCCGTGTACACCGCCGACTATGTTTTGGGGGCGTATGGGACGGGCGCGATCATGGCGGTACCCGCACACGACGAGCGCGATTTCGAGTTCGCGAAGCGTTTCGAGCTCGACATCGTCGAGGTGGTCAGCCCCAACGGCAAAGCGGGTCCCCCTCTAGAAGCCGCCTTCGTGGGGGAGGGGATCGCGGTGAACTCCGGGCAGTTCGACGGTCAGCCGACGGCGACCATGAAGAAGAACATCATCGACTTCTTGGAGAAGGAGAAGGTCGGTCAGCGCAAGGTCAACTACAAGCTCCGTGACTGGGTGTTCTCGCGCCAGCGCTACTGGGGCGAACCCATTCCGATCTACTTCCCGGTTTCGACCCAAGGCGATCCAACCACCGGAGACGACTACGTCATCGACTACTCCAGGCCTATGCCGGTGGACGAAAACGAACTGCCGCTGCTGCTTCCCGAGCTCGATGACTACAAGCCGGGCGACGATCCGCATGGGCCCCTCGCGCGTGCGCTGAGCTGGCGTTTCTTCCAGAAGGATGGCGCTTGGTTCGCGCGGGAGACCAACACCATGCCTCAGTGGGCGGGCAGTTGTTGGTATTACCTCAGGTACCTAGATCCTCGAAATGACAAGGAAATCTTCTCCGAGGCGGCCTACGACGCGTGGATGCCAATCGACTTATATATGGGCGGGAGCGAGCACGCCGTCCTGCATCTGCTGTACGCGCGCTTCTGGCACAAGGTGCTGTTCGACGCTGGAGTCGTGAAGCACGCGGAGCCCTTCACCAAACTCGTCCACCAGGGGCTGATTCTGGGCATGGCGTTTCGCTGGTATGCGGTGGTCGATGCCAAGGGCGGGGTCCTGCGGGCCCTCGACGGCGACACGGACGGATTGGAGGAGCACCCTGAAGGAGGCCACGTGCTGCCGAGCGGGGAGCGTGTGCAGGAGCGCTTCCTCACGGAGGCGCAGATCGCCACGAAGGACGGTCGCCCAGTTCATCCAGAGCACCGGGTTCGATTGGTCCCGGTCGCGGAGAAGATGAGCAAGAGTCGGGGCAACGTGGTCAATCCCGACGATGTGGTTCGGGACTTCGGAGCGGACAGCCTGCGGGTCTACGAGATGTTCATGGGCCCCCTGGAGCAGGTGAAGCCCTGGCAGACCAGCGGCATCCAGGGCGTGCGTCGATTCCTCGACCGCGCCGACGCTCTGAGTCAGCGCACCCTGGCCGACGGGGAAGGGGAGTTGGAGACCCGCAAGCTGGTTCACCGCACGGTGAAGAAGCTGACCGAGGATATCGAAGCGCTGCGCTTCAACACGGCGATCAGCGCCATGATGATCCTCGCAAATCACTTGAATGGCCTGGGTCAAGTGCCTAAAATTGCTATGGAAAAACTTGTGCTTTGTCTTGCGCCGTTTGCGCCGCACCTGGGTGAAGAGCTGTGGCAGCGCGTTGGCAACAGCCCCAGCGTCCTGGATGCAGCCTGGCCGTCGTTTGACCCTGCTCTGTGCGTCGACGACGTGATCGAGATGCCGGTTCAGGTGAACGGCAAGGTCCGCGGCAAGCTGAAAATAGCCAAGGACGCGTCCGAGCAGGACGTCACGGCCGCAGCCCTGGCCGATCCAAACGTGGCAAAGTTCACTGACGGCAAGGCGTTGCGCAAGGCAGTCTATGTCCCGGGGCGGATCCTGAACTTGATCGTCTCCTAGTCCGAATACCTGAACAAGTCAGCAGATCTGAACCTTCGTTTGTCCGATTGATTTCAAGAGCTTAGAGGATAAACTTGATGTTTCATGTGAAACATACCTGGGTGCCTGTGCTAGCGGTTCTGTCCCTGGCGTGTGGCTACCACGCCGTCCATGGGGGCCGCGCGAACGGCGCTGACGGGCTCGCTGTGGTGGCTGCGCCCAGCCGCGCTCCGGGTCAGGAGCTCAACGTGGCCGCCGTGACGGCTGCTCGCGAGGAGCTGGCTGCCGACGGAGCCCTTTCGACCGCGGGCTACCCCCGGCTGGTGGTTCGCGTGGTGAGATTGGATGAGGCCGCCACGGGGATATCCGTGGTGCCGGCTCTGGGCGAACCGGGCGGCGAGCAGCCTCTGGCCCGAGGCTCGGCAGTCGGGGTCGTGGGGCGGGCCTGGGTGGAGCGGAGCCCCGGGGGAAAACGGATTTGGGACAGCGGCGACGTTCGTCGCGTGGAGCGCTTTGGCGCCGGCACGGGGGTTCCGGATGCCGTGGGGTTCCGTGAAGCCGCTCGTGCGGCCGCCCGGGCGCTGGGGCGCGCTTTGGCCCGCCGGGCCCTGGGTGAAGCCGAGCCGCGGGATCAGGCGCTCCACTAGTGCCTGGGGAAGGGGATGCGTGGCGTTTGGCCCCGCCTGTGATACCTTCGCCGCGCCGATGATTACCGTTGGGTGCGCCGGATTCGCCGTCCCTGCGACGCGCTACTTCAAGGAGTACCTTTTTGTAGAGGTCCAGGAGACCCACATCGCCGTTCCTGGCCCTGGCACCCTACGCCGCTGGAAGCGCGAAGCCCCCAAGGGGTTCGAGTTCGCCATGCTGGCCCCCCGCGAGATAGGCCAGGAGGGCTTTCGCTCTGGCAAGGTCATTGAAACCGCCCTGGAGACCCTCCACAAGGTGGGCAACGTGCTCGAGGCCACCACGGCTGTGTTCGTGGCGCCCCAGGACTTCCCGGCAAATCGGGCCAACCGTGCAGCCGTCAAGGAGTTCCTGACCCTGGTCCGCCCCCAGTTCGATAGGATCGTGTTCGAGCCGGGTCCGGCCTGGGACCCAGACGATGCCGACGCCATCGCCGCAGAGACCGACACCCTGGCCTCCCGTGACCCGCTGACCCAGGGCCTTTCCAAGCGAGACGTGGCGTACTACCGCCTGCCGGGCCCCGCCGGACACAAGTCTCGATACGAGGACCCCGCGATCGAGGAGCTAGCCGCCCTGGGGAACACCCGTCCAGACCAAGCGGCCATCTACGTCTTCACCAACGTCGACATGTTTGCCGATGGCAAGCGCCTGCGGAAAGCCCTGAAGACCGGCACGGCGTAGCCCTCGCTCCGGGCCCCCGGCCCCGGTCGCCTTCCGCTGGTGGAAGCTGGCTGCTGAAGGGCTGTACGCGTCTCGAACGAGGTGGTGCTCGCTTGCGTCTATGGGCGGTGCACGATGTTGACCAGCGTTCCGATGATGTGGTCGAAGCGGGCTCTTGACTCGGGAGTCACGGGCGGCCTGTAGCTCATGGCTTCCGCGAATTCGAGACTCGCCAGCGCTTCCCGCGCTTCGCCCAGGGCGATTTCGTAGGCGAGCCTCCGCCGCCCAGCTCGGAGCCCCTCACCCTCACGCCCGCGCTCGCCCTCGCCCTCGCGCCCACGCTGGCGCTCACAAACGCAACCGTGGCCCAACGCAGGAGTCGTGGCCCAACGTGCGGGCAGTGCTCGACCCTACCCAACAGACACGCAGCAAGGAACAAGAGCTCAGACAAAACGAAACCGCCTGCACGACCCAGCGTGCAGGCAGTTTGCGATTCAACCCTGAGATTCGATCAGGGAATGCACTCGGTTAGACACTGTGTGTCTAGGCAGTTGAACAGGTTGTTGGTGGTTGTCGAGATGATGCTCTGCCCAGGGGTGACGCAGTTGTTGGCCGCGGCCACCTTTTCGCCCGGATTGGCGGTGAGGTAGACGAACATGCAGTTGATTTCGCCTTCGCCCTTTGGACCGCCGAAGCCGCAGTTCTCCCCGCTCACATAACAAGCTTCGAACTCCTGGCAACACTTCTGCTCGGTGCAGACCTGGCAGTTGTCGTTCGGATCATCCGGAGTGCAAGTGATCTTGCCTGCGTCGGATCCCGCGGAACCACCGGTTCCAGCATCCGTCGTACCACCCGTACCGCCAGTCGCGCCGCCGCTGCCGCCGGTGGCGCCACCGCTGCCGCTCGAGCCACCGGAACCCGCGGAACCCGCGGAACCCGCGGAACCACCCGTGCCATCATCATCACTGGTCACTACGCAGCCGCCCAAGGCCACAAGGGCTGCCGTAGAAGTTCCAACTGCTAGCCAAGTCCACCAAGCCGTTTTCATGTTCAGTCTCTCCCTATGTTTCCTCAGTCAAAGCCGCGAGCATGACTCGCCAAGTGTGCATTGTCGACGCAAGCCTGAGGTGAGCGCAAGGCCCAGCCGTTACAAGAGCATACGCTGCTTCGTCGTCCAAATTCCTGTTCGAACCACAATTGACATTGCCCAAAACGGTTGGACGGAACGCGGCGATGCTCTATTCGTCGGCTTGCGACTTTGTTTTCGAATTGTCCTTCGCTCTGGATTTGGGCTTTTTCTTGGTGGATTTGGGCTTGGTTTGGGGCTTTCGGCCGCCGGGCCGAACCACGAAGGCCATGGCACCGCTCAGGATGGAAAGCAGCCACCAGGGTGCGTTGCCTACAATGCCGTACACGGTTGCACCTCGTAGCCAGGCCACGGTTTCTCGTGCGGCTTCTTGGCGGAACGCGCCCGTGTGTTTCAAGACCCGGCCCACGGGATCGACGAACGCACTGATGCCGCTGTTCGTGGAGCGAACCAGGAAGCGCCGTTGTTCGATGGCTCGCAGCTTGGCCAACGCCAAGTGAATCCAAGGTTCCGTCGTGTCTCCGAACCAGGCGTCGTTCGTGATGTTGACAAGCAGATCTGTAGGCCCGCTGTTGACGATGGAACGAACGAATCCAGGATCGATGTCTTCGTAGCAGATGAAAGTCGCGATCCCGCGGTTGCCGAGCTGAAGTGGTTCCAGCGTCGTGCCCTGCGTGAAGCGTCCGGAGTTGCGACTGATTTCGTATAGCTTGGGGAACGTCTTACCGAAAGGCAGGTACTCGCCAAACGCAAGCAGGTACTGCTTGTCGTAGCGTCCGACCACCTCGCCACGCTGATCGCTGAGCAACGCCGAGTTGAACAATACGTAGCGACGTTCGTCATCGACCTTCCGAACCAGCACCGCCCCGAAGATCGCTGGGACCCCTAACCTTCCAGCGAATTGCCTCTTGTAGGTGAGGGGGGCGAACTCTTCCTGCTGTGGCGACATCACACTGGTCTCGCTCCACACAACGAGGTCGAGAGGCCCTTCGCGGAGCAGCTGTCGGGTCAGGGTCGTGTGGCGACGCAGCCCCTCGGCTTTGTTTCGGCGCTTGCCCATCAAGCTCATGTTGGCTTGCACGAGACCGACCTCCGCCTTGTCTGCGTCGCTCACCCGCGCGTCCACCATCGGGATCCGAATCAATCCGTACACCCCAGACACGACCAAGGCAGAGGCCAGGCCGAGCGCCAATCGAATCCGCGGAGGGCGCTTCTGCATGCGGGCGAAAACGAACTCCGCCACTGCGAGGTTCACGCAGACGAGCGTGAGGGTCGGTAAGAAGGGGCCGCCCAGCTCCGCCAGCTGCAACAAGACCGGGAGCTGATGCACCGTGGCCGCGTAGGTCCAGGGGAAAAGCAGGGGAAACGTCAGCTCACTGGCGACCATGGCCACTGCGAAGACGACGAAAAACGGGTAGCCACGGGCTTCAGCGCGGGCCGTCAGCCAGCCGAGCATCGCGATGCGACCTGCTTGGTACGCGCACAAGACGCTCATGAAGAGAAGGCACAGCGGGGTCGAGAACCCGCTGAAGGTCTTGAGCATTTCGAGCAGCCAGTAGAAGCCGCACATGGTCATGGTGAAGCCGGCGACCCAGCCGAGCCAGGTTGCACGCCGCGCCGTCTGGCCGCGTAGGGCGACGATCAAAGGCACCAGAGCGAAGAACGCCAAAGGCCAGATGTCGATCCCCGGAAACGCTAGAAAGTAGAGAAAGCCCGAGAGCAACGCGAGACCGGTTGCGGGCCACTTCGCGATGGGCTTGGGGCCAGGGGTGGGCTCCGGCGGCGCAGCAGATTCGCTCATGGCTAGCGCAGGATCTTCGAGATCTTGTCCATCAGATCTTTGAGCACGAAGGGTTTGGTCACGTAGTGGCGTGCGCCGGCTTGGATCCCGAGGATGTGGTCCTTCGGCGTGTCACGCGCAGTCATGAAGATGATCGGGATGTGCCGCCCCTCTAGCAGCTTGAGCTGTTCGGCGACCTCGAAGCCATCCATGCCGGGCATCATGACGTCCAAAATCGCGAGATCCACAGGGGGATCTTTGCTGAGCTCGGCGAGGGCACCGCGTCCGTCTTCCGCGAGAATGACCTGGTAGTTGGTGTGCAAAGCTCGAGCGACCAGGTTGCGGATGCCTGCGTCGTCGTCCGCAATCAGCACGCGCTTGTCTCGATTGCTCATTCGGTCCGCCGAATGACGTGGAAGCCGAACTCCGTTTCGACGACGTTGCTCACCTCACCGGGTTTGAGTGCGAATGCAGCGTCTGCAAATGGCTTGACCATCTTGCCTCGATGAAAGCTGCCCAGGTCGCCGCCCTTGGCTTTGGCGCTGGCGTCATCGGAGTGCTTGCGCGCGAGTTCGGCGAAGTCTTCACCCGCTTTGGCGCGCTTGAATACAGCGTCGGCCAGCTTCTTGGCTTCTGCCTTGGTTCGGCTTGCTCTCGATCTCCTCGCGGCCTTGTACGCGATCAGCACGTGGGATGCCTTGATCCGTTCTTGGGGCGCCGCGGGCGGTGCAGCAGGGGGTGCCGCAGCGGCCGACACCGCGACCTGGGTCGGCGCCGGCGTCGACTGGCCCGCGCTCAGGCCCGGTGCGGTCAGGTCCGCGCAGCCACAGCTGAGCCCCAACACGGCGGTTGCGAGAGTGATGTTCGAAGTTCGGCGGGTCATTGGCTGCTACCTAGGGGAGATCCTACCGGCCTGGCAAGGGCAACGCGGCCTTGCCATCCCCGGTTGGAGGAGGGAAAACACTTGATGCGTGCCCAAGGTTCTACACATCGAAGATGACCCCGCCAACCGGCTGCTCGTGCGAAAACTGCTCACGCCGGCAGGATTCGAGGTCATTGACGCGCCGGATGGCCTGGAGGGGATCCGCAAGGCCTGCGCGGATCCGCCGGATCTGGTCCTGGTCGACATCGCCATCCCAGGCCTGGACGGGTACGAAGTGACCCTGCGGCTTCGCTCCGAGGCGTCCTTGGACGGAGTTCCCATCGTGGCCATCACCGCCGAGGGCAACCGAGACACCAGCCTGGCCGTTGGGTGTGATGGCTTCCTGCAAAAACCCATTGATGCTCGCTCTTTTGTCGCGACGGTTCGGACGTACCTGCACGGCCGGAAGGAGCAGGCGCCCCCGGATCGCACCGGTAAGCATCTGCGGCTTCAGAGTCAGAAAATTGCTGCCCACCTGGAGGAGAAACTAGCGGAGCTTTCCTCGGCGAACGAGCGGCTGGTGGAGTTGGACCAAGCGCGGAAGGAGTTCTACCGCAACATCTCCCATGAGCTGTCGACGCCAATGACCCCCATCGTCGGATACGTGCGCTTGCTCTTGGATGATGAGTTGGGCCCCATGAACGCCGGGCAGAAGAAGGCTCTCAGGTCCGTCGACGAATGTGTGCAGCGCCTGCGTGGACTGATCGACGGGCTGCTAGACGTTACCGGCATCGAGAGCGGCAAGATGCGGTTTTCGCCCAGCGAATACGATCTGGTCGCGGTCGTGACGTCGGCGATCGAGCAATATCGCAAGCGAGCGGAATCCGCTGGCCTCGACCTGTACGCCGACGTGCCTGCGGACGCCATGCCGGGTTATGGCGACCGAGCACGGTTGGAGCAGGCCGCCCTCGCGCTGTTGGACAACGCCGTGAAATTCACGCCGGAGGGTGGCGCCATTGGCGTGCGGGTGCGCAGCGCGGCAGCTCGTCAGTACGAAATCTGCGTGGCGGACACCGGGCCTGGAGTGTCCGCGGAAAAGGCGGGGCGGCTGTTCGAGCCGTTTTACCAGGTGGACGGCTCACCCACCCGCGAGTTCGGTGGAGCGGGGATCGGGCTCGCGATCGTACGCGGCGTCGCTCGCGGCCACGGAGGAGACGTGCATGTGCAGTCACCGTCGGCGGAGCGCTTCTCCGGGCGCAAGCTATCTGGCTGCGCTTTCTACATGCGGGTTCCGGAGCGGGCCGCGACGAAGGCTCCGAGTTCTTCCGAATGATCGAGCGGGTGTATCTGGATTGGAATGCCACCGCACCGCCCCACGCCGATGTGCTCGCGGCGATGGCTGCCGCCCTGGCTGACACCTGGGGCAATCCCTCCAGCGTGCACCGGCGGGGGCGGGAAGCACGCCAGGTGGTGGATAACCTGCGAGACCAGCTGGCGCAGTTGCTCGGCGCTCACCCGCGAGATGTGATCTTCACTTCGGGAGGGACCGAGGCGAACAACCTTGCCTTGTCGGGGGCGATGGGATTGGCGCTGAGCCGAATCGAGCACCCGTCCGTCACCCGCGTTGCGGACACCCTCGAGGCACGGGGAGGGCGCGTGGCCTGGTTCGACGTCGATGCCGCAGGCGTGGTCGATCTAGACTCCATGGTGCGGGCCCTCGACTCATTGCCCGGGCCGGCCACGCTGGTGGTGATGGCGGCCAACCATGAGACCGGCGTGATTCAGCCTCTGGCCGAGGCGCGCCGGATCGCCGACGCCCACGAGGCGCGCCTGCACGTGGATGCGGTCCAGCTGGTTGGCAGAGCACCTCTGACGGCCCTCCGCCACGCCCACAGCTTGGCCGTTTCATCCCACAAGGTCCGTGGGCCGAAGGGGCTCGGGGCTTTGATTTGGCGGACAAGTCCGGCCGAACTGCGACCGATCCTCGTCGGCGGGGCCCAGGAACGGGGTCTTCGCGCTGGAACGCTCGATCCTGTGGCGGCGGCGGGCCTCTTGGCGGCCCTGCGGCGATTGGCGTCCGGGCCGGAACGCTACGCGGCGCTGGGCAATCTTCGGGACGGTTTGGAGTCTGCCCTCGTGCGCTACGGATGCATCAATGGTCTAGGAGCGCCGCGGCTGCCCCACGTCAGCAACCTGTCCTTCAACGGCACCCGCGGAGACGAATTGGTGGTCGCTCTCGACCTGATGGGCGTCGAGGTATCGAGCGGAAGCGCCTGCAGCGCCGGCAGCCAGGAGGCGTCCCCGGTCATCATGGCAATGGCGGGTGACGAACGGGCGAAGAGTGCGGTTCGTGTGAGCTTGGGCGAGACGACCACACGGCGGCAGATCGAAATCGCAATAGACGCGTTTCATCGCGCCCTTGCGCGCCATAGTTCGAGTAGCTGAAGCACCGCCTCAACTTCTGGGCGGACCTTCCTTCGCGACCTGAGAGCCGTGGACCTAAGCCATTGAAATTGATCACCTTTGTCTGCACGCCGGATGGGGACGGGTGCGTTCCATTGAATGGAACGACGAGGGCGGGACGCGTGACGGGTGTTCAGCCTAGCTCAGATGTTGCAGGCGCTACTTGAGAGTCGTGACGTAACTAGTTGAGATTCATGATTTATGCGCAGCGACGTAGAGCGCGATGGCGGCGGCGACGCTGGCATTGAGGGAGTCGACATGGTGGGGGCGGACGATGCGGGCCAACTGGGTTACGGAGCGGCGGACGTTGCGAGCCAGCCCCGCGTGTTCGCTGCCAACGACCAGAACGAGAGGCCGAGGCAACTCCACGTCGGCCAGGTTAGCATCGGCTGCGCCGTCAAGCCCAATGACTGTCACTCCCCGGGCGACCGCATCTCGCACGAAGCCGTGTAGGGCTGGGACGCGATACAACGCCGCGTGCTCGATGGCGCCCGCGGAGGCGCGGAAGGTGGCGGGGGTGAGGGGCGCTGCGCCGTGTTCCGCCCACACCACAGCGGCGCCAGCGACGGCGACGGCGCTGCGGATGATGGCACCGAAGTTCTGGGGGTCCTGGATCCCGTCGAGGGCCAATGCCAACAAGTCCTGGCACTGGAACAGCTCTTCGGCACCGCGGAGATGTAGGGGCGGCACCCAGGCCGCGACGCCCTGATGATGCGTGCCACGGCTGATCTTGTCGAGTTTGGCGCGGGGCACCCGCTCCACGACCCGGGCGCCTTGGTCCGAGGCGAAACGGGCCAGGGCGATCAACCGCGGCTCGTCCCGAGCGTCCAGCCAGACCCGCTGGACCTCGCCGCCGTGGACCTTCAGCGCTTCGCGAACCGGCTGAAGCCCCAGCACCAGCCGGCCGCCGGGGTCGGTCACCCCGCCGCCTCGGCGATTTCGCTCACGAGGCGAGCAGCTGCAGCCGCTGGATCCGCCGCGTCCCGAATGGGCCGCCCGACGACCAAGATGTCCGATCCGGAAGCGATCGCTTCGGCGGGCGTGCCAACCCGCTTCTGGTCTCCCAGGTCCGCGGCTGCGGGTCGGATCCCTGGTGTGACCAGGAGCGCGTCCTCGCCGAGTTCGGTACGCAGGCCTCCGACCTCTGCCGCGGAACACACGAAGCCGCGTACGCCGTAGTCGAAAGCGAGCCGGGCGAGCCGCCGAGCCTGTTCTCCGGTCTGGGCGCTGACACCGATGGCGTTCAAGTCGGCGTCGTCCAACGAGGTCAGCACCGTGACGGCCAACAGGGTCAAGTCGCTCCCCTCAGTCGCGCGGGTCGCCTCTCGGAGCATGTGGGGCCCACCTTGGGCATGGACAGTGAGATAGCTCGCGCCCAGCTCTAGGGCCGAATCGACCGCGCGCGCAACCGTCTTCGGAATGTCGTGCAACTTGAGATCGAGGAACACGCGCGCACCGAGCTGCCGACCCAACTGAACGGCGGGTGGTCCGGAGCGGACGAATAGCTCGAGTCCGACCTTGAGCACTCCGGCGTGCTCGACGACCAGCGCAGCGCCCCGCTCGGCGTCGTCGAGCGTTGGGTAGTCCAGAGCGAAAGCGAGGCGCTCTCGCGGACGAAGAGCGTGGCCGGTCACGGGCCTACAGGCAGGAGCAGAGCGGATCGCCCGGTGGGCAGTTGCACGGCTTTTTCGCTCCGCCGCCACCACGGGGCTTCGCAGCACCTCCACCACCACGACGGATGGCGCCGGCAGCCTTGTCCTTGGCTTTCTTGGCGGCAGCGAGCTGCGCCTCGATCTTCGCACGCTCCGCTTCATCCTTGGCGCTTGCCAGGTTCTTGCGGAGCTCTTCTTCCTTCTTTGCAGCATCCTCGAACTGCCGCTTCAGACCGGCTAGCTCGGTTTCGGTGCGCTTGCGTTCGGCTTCCAAAGCCGCCGCGCGCCGGTCTGCGGCGTCCGCCGAGCGTTTCCACAGAATGCCGCCCGTCACGCCGCCGATGACCAATACCGCCGTGACGATGCCGACGATCAACTGCAGGCGCTTCTTGCCCTTGTCTTGCCGCATCGCGGTGAGCTGCGCTTCATGGGACTGCTGAGCCGCCATGGCCTCCATGCGCGCACGGTGCTCGGCGTCCATGCGCGCCTTTTCCATCTCGCCGTGTTGGATGGCCGCTACCCGCGCTTCCTCTTCGCGGCGCCGCTGCTCTTCCAACCTGCGCGCCTCGTCTTCTGCGCGCAGTCGCGCTTCCTCCGCCTCGCGCTGAGCGCGCTCGGCAGCGAGCTTTGCCTCTGCTTCCGCTCGAGCCTGTGCGTCTCGCTCCGCTTCTTCTTCCTTGATGCGGTCTTCTTCAAGGTTCATCAACTCTTTGAGGGAGAAGAGAACTGAGCTTTCCTTCTGTTCGGCCATCGTGTTGGTGATCTCCAGAAATGACAGAGCTTGGCTGAGGCGCTTACCAATTTCGACCCCTGAGGGTCAACAAGGGCTTGCGGCCAGGAAATGTACCCCATGTCGTCTGATTGGCCCAGACAGCATATCTTTCCGACACCAACCTGTCCCCGAGCTTGGGTCGAAGCGGGGGATCTGGTCGCGGGCGCGGGGCCCCTTCAGGCGTGCGCGACGGCAAAAACCGCCGTCACCGGGCGCCTAGGGCGGTGGCTCCGGACTTGACCTCACCGTGTGATGGCGTAGCGTTTCCCTTTAGGCATGCGCAGCGGCCAACGGACGAAACTATGGGTGGGCGCTTTCGCGTCCCTCGGAATCTGGGTGATCACCGGGGTTTCTTGTGGGGGACCCCAGGAGCAGGGGGGACCCGGCGATGAGTGCTTCCGAGCCGATGACTGCTCAGCTGGCCTGGTTTGCGTGCAGGGAGTCTGTACGAATGACGTAAGCGGCGTCGTTTCCACGATAGATGGCCCCGCAGGTCCGCCTCCGGATGGTTCGGCCGTGGACGGTGCGGCCGGGGCCTCGGGCGCCGGCGGGGTCGCGACGGGCGGGGCAGGTGGCGCAACGGGCGGGGCAGGTGGCGCGACCGGCGGAACTGGCGGCGCGGTCACTGGTGGCACCGGTGGGGTTGCGACCGGCGGCAGCGGCGGGGTCGCAACGGGCGGCACCGGTGGGGTTGCGACCGGTGGCACTGGCGGGGTCGCGACGGGCGGTACTGGTGGCGTCGCGACGGGCGGCACAGGTGGTGTTGCGACGGGCGGCACTAGCGGGACGGGCGGCGGCCCCAGCGACGCCGGCTCCGACTAGCTCGACTTGGCTTCGAGGCGGCGCACCCGCTCGACAGGCTGGCCTGGGAGCCGCGCCTGAGGCGCGGGCGCGACAAGAGATCACTCGCGCCAGAAGAACTTCCAGGGGTTGTGCTTCAGATCTCGAAGCATCTCCTGGAGATCATCGTACAGGGCTTCGTCCATCACGAGTGCACCCACTGTACCTTTGCCGCGCTTGACGTGGGCCATGACGGATTGCGCGTCTTTGGTCATGAGCCGAGCGCGGCCGGTCGCATCGCTGACGTCGTTCGTGATCTTCTTGTACTTCCGGATTTGACCATCAGCGGCAAGCGTACCGGAGAGCTTCTTGGTGTCGGCCAAGACCTTCCGCCCGTCGGTGAGCATCGGGTCGAGATTCCGATTCAGCGTGACGGTAGTCCGCTCGACGTTGTTGAAAATTCGGTCAATCTGCTTGTTTTCCACGTAGCGGCTGCGGGCAGCCTTCATCGTGTCGTTGGCTTCCACCGTGAGGGTTTCGACATTCGTGACGACATTGTCGAGCTTCTTTTGGTTGGTCTGGAAGAAGTCACCCGTGCCCTTCAGCGTGGCATGGAGCCCATCGAAGGTCTCGCCGATCTGTTTTTCGTTCTTAGTGATGCCTACGTATGCGCGATGCAACAGTTCGTAGCTCTCACTGAGAAGTAGATCCAGTCGCGGCGGACTGATGCCGCGAACCACTGCGCCATCTTCGACCTTCGGGCGGTCCGCTGTTCCCGGCTCGACCGCCAAGAACATCTCGCCGAGCACGCCTTGGGTCGTGACGTACCAACGCGCGTTTTCGAAGATCGCGTGCTGATAGCGCTTTTCGATCTTCGCTATCACGCGAATGGGCGGAACCGGCTCCTTGGTCTGTGGGTCGAGTTCACCACCGCGAAACTGGACTTCGTCGATAGTCCCGACCTTCATGCCGGCGATTCGCACCGGCGCTCCGGTCTGGAGGCCACCGGGGTTTTCGAAATCGACCTTCACGGTATAGGTGGGTTCGAAGGATAGCCCTCCCATTACCACTACAAAACCGCCCAATAGGACGAGTGCGACGATGATGAGGACGCCGACTTTAACCTCGATGGATCGCTGGCTCATGGCTGGTCGCTTTCCTTTCTCTGCTTGGGTCGTTAGGTCACGCGTCCATGGGTCCTTCGGCGCGCCCGTTGATGAACTGCTGGATCACACCATCCTCGGATTGTTGGAAATCTTCGCGCGTACCCAGGAGTTTCACCTTTCCTTTGTACAACATGACGATGCGATCTGCGATTGCGAAGATGCTCACTAGATCGTGTGACACCACGATACTCGTCACTCCGAGGGTGTCGGATAGCTCTCGAATCAACTTGTCGACGCGCCGAGCGCTGACCGGATCCAAGCTAGTCGTGGGTTCGTCGAACAACACGTACTCTGGATCCAAGGTCAAGGCCCGGGCGATGGCAACGCGCTTGCGCATGCCATCGCCGAGTTCGGCTGGAAAGCGATCGCCAAACTCAGCCATGTGTACGTGCGTGAGCAGCCGTCGCGCTTCCGAAAGAGCCTCTTTTGGTTTCATGCCTTTGTGTTTCTTCAAGGGCAGGGCGACGTTCTCCGCGCAGGTCATCGAGTCGAACAAGGTCGAGTGCTGAAAGACCATCGCGCACTTCTTCCGAACCGCGTACATCCGACGCTCGTCGAACCGGCTGACCTCTTGGCCATCGAGCCAAATCTCGCCGTCATCCGGGTAGAGCAACCCGATCAAGTGCTTGATCAGCACGCTCTTTCCGACGCCCGAAGCACCGATGATGAAGAACACCTCTCCGTCTTGAACGTCGAAGCTCACCCCGTTCAGGACGTTCTTTGGGCCGAAGGATTTTTTGACGTTGCGAAACGAAATCATCGCCGGGTCGCTCCCGGGAACCGGGCACCACGATTTGAGCTTGGTGGGCTGACGGCGCCAATGTCAACGTTTGGCGCCCAACCCTGAGAATTGGCCCAACCTGTGCCGTTCGGAAGCGCGATGGGTCATGCTTTGCGAGCCAACGCGACGTGAATGGCCCCGGTCTGCTCGCTGTGGCACGCACGTTGCTGCTTGCGGGCGCGCGGGCCCGAGGCTACGCAACCCAACCCCACGACCTATGCGCCGCTTGTTTCTCTTCAGCCTGCTGGCTCTCGCCGACTGCGCGAGCCAAGAAGTACCGGCCCAATCCCCAGGCCAGTCCGGCTCCCTGTCGAATAGCCCGTCGGTGTGTGCTGTGGATCAGGTGCGGGAGTACCACTGCGAGGAACTGCTACCCCGGGAAAACACCTTGCCCGCGCCGGCCCCTTTCGCGGCGTGCCCTTCGAGCATCGACTCCCATGCTGGCGCCCACGGGCCAGTGCCTCGCATCGCTTTGTTTGATGCGGATTTCACGGCACACACCCGCCGCCGGATGCCTCCGGGGCACAGCTGCTGCTACTCTTGGTGTAGCGCCCTCAAGATCGCCGATCCCGCCGACGCTCTGCCCAACGGCGGCTGCGGCACCGATGTGAACATGCGCGAAACTTACTGCTTCGATGTGCCCGAGGCGGGCACGTCCCAGCCAAGCGGGCGCCCTTTCGACCGTTGCCCGCGCGCGGTCCAGCCAGCCGAGGCAATGGCCTTTCAGGTCCCGAAGGCCTCCCTCTTCGATCCTGCCGTCACCCAAAACAGGCGCGCCAGGGGTTTTGGTGAGTGCTGCTACTCTTGGTGCTCCAAGCCACCACCCAAGCCGGTCAAGGACAAGAAGAAGAAGCGGAAGCCGGGATTCATCTGGCGCTGAGCCGCGGACACGCTCTGCGCTTGGCGACGGCCGACGCCAAGCGCACCCAAGCTACGGGCTATCCGCCGAAGACGAGGAAACCCGCGCCGCTGATGAAGAAGTTCAGGATGATGACCGCGAGTGAGGAGTTAACCACAGCTCGGGTCGTTGCCCAGCCCACACCCTCGCTGCCACCGAAGGTCGTGAGGCCGCAGTAGCCACTGACGACTGGGATCGCGGCACCGTAGGCTAGGCACTTCGTCAACCCGACGGTCAAATCTCCGGCGTCAACCATGCTCATGTTCATGAACGTACGCGGATTGATGTCGAAGAAGGCCCAGCCGGTCCACATGCCGGTGCTGAAGGCCACGCCACCAGCGAGCACGATCAGCACGGTCGTCATGATGATGCTCGCCATGAAGCGGGGCTTGATCAGATAGTCCACGGGATCTGCCGCGCACATGCGCAGGGCATCCACTTGTTCGGTGACGACCATGGAGCCGATCTCAGCAGCGATGCCGGCGCCGACTCGGGTTGCCAGCATCAGGGCGCCGATGCTGGCCGCCAGGTCCCGCACCAGGACCTCGAGGAACGTGGCGCCTAGCAGAGACAGATCCGGAACGACGCGTTTGGTTTGGATTCCGCCCTGGTACACCAGAATCATGCCGATGAACCCCATCACCACGCACAGAAAGACCAGCGAACGATTGCCGACCTCGTACATCTGCTGCGCTATGGCGCCTGGCCGGCGTACGCCGCGCACCGAGTAGTAGAGCGTTTTTACGAGCACGGAATACAGCATCCTGCCGGCAACGACGAACTCCAGTGCTCCGGCGCCGAGGGCAGCGACCCCCGTCGCCTCGCGAACGATGGCGTCCTCGTCGATGGTTCCGACGCTGGTGTTGGGTGCGTTTGCCGGCGTCGTCATGAACTCATCCGAGGGCAAAGCTGACCAAGTAGTCGAGCACGAAGATGCCAGCGGCGCTCACGACCACGGTGGCGTTTACGGCTCGGCCAACACCCGGTGCGCCGCCAGTCGTGGCGACTCCGAATTGGCAGCTGGCCAAGGCGATGATGGCGCCGAAAATGACGCTCTTGATCAACCCATGAAAGACATCCCCCAGCCCCAGCAGACCGCTGGTGAGCCCATTGTAGAACACACCTGGCTCGACGCCGAGGATCCCGTAGCCGGCATAGGCGGCGCCAAATAGTGCCAGCACGTCCGCGAACACGGTGGACAGAAACAACGTGGTCACGATGCCGATGAAGCGGGGCACGATCAGAAAGCTGATCGGATCGATGGCCAGCGCCCGGAGCGCATCAATCTGCTCGGTGACGACCATGGTGCCGAGTTCGGCGGTGTTGTTGGCTCCTACGCGGCCAGAAATCATGAGAGCAGTGAGGAGCGGACCGATCTCTCGCAGGGTCCCGAATCCAGCGCCCCAGCCCAACAGGCCCTGGGCGCCGTAGCGCTGAACGATGGGCGCCGCCTGAATCACCATGATTCCGCCAGTAAACAGTGCCGTTACCACGACGATGGGCAGAGACTTTACACCCATTTTGTAGAGGTTGCGGAGCAGTTCGGATGCATCGAAGTTCAGCCGCACCAGTCGAGTGGTGATGCGGCCGAGCATCACGCCCATGCCTCCGACGATTTCCGCCATGGACAGGAAGAAGCCGCCGAGCGCGGCGAAGGGCGTCATCGAGGAGGAGGTGGACGAAGTGCTCAATTCAGCGGGGCGAGCATGTACTCACCTGCCGCTGCCGGCAAGTACGACGATCATAGCGGCCCATCGGGATTGCCATGAACGAACTGGTGCACGTAGGGGTCGTCACTGGCGTAGGCCTCTTCCGTCGTGCCGTCGAAGATCAGGCGGCCCTTGTACATCATGCCAACTCGGTCGGTGACCGTGAGCATGCGAGCCAGGTCACTGGAGACCATCAATACCGTCGCGCCCGTGGATTGCTGCTCGGCGCGCAGCAGATCGAAAATTTTCTGACTCGTAACGGGGTCCAAGCCCGCGGCAGGTTCGTCGTAGAGCACGATGGGCGCTTGGATTACAGTGGCGCGCGCGACGCCCACCCGCTTTTTCTGCCCACCCGAGAGGCCCGCCGGCATGCGGTCTTCGAAACCGGGCAGGGAAACACAGGCCAGACGCTCGGCCACTCGGTCCCGGATTTCGTCTTCCGGAAGATCGAACAGGCGCCGGAGTGGAAACGCGATGTTCTCTGCCACAGTCATGAAGTCGAAGAGCGCGTTGTTCTGGAACAGCATTCCGATGCGTTTTCTAAACTCCTGGAGTTCCAGGTCGGTCATAGACAGCACGTTGCGTCCGTCGATGTGCACGCTGCCCGCTTCCGGACGGATCAGACCGGTGATTATCTTCAGCAGAACGCTTTTGCCGGAGGCGCCGGGGCCGATCAGTCCGCAAAGGGTTCCTGGCGGCACGCGCAGAGTGACATCACGCAGCACCGGCCGCTGAAAGCTCTTTTCGATGCTTTTCAGCTCGATCACGTCGCGTCTCGGCCGCTACCCTCGGATGCAAGACGCAGTGCTTCGATGTCACCGTGGGCTCGCCGCATTCGTGCCCAGAAGCTCAGGATGACTCCGAGCAGGATCACGTTGATCAAAGCCACCGCGCCCACGATGAGACGCAGCGAAAACAGGCTCGAGCGAGTCACCGTGACGGGACCGAATCGGGCTAGCTCTCGCTCTGCTGGGCGACCCGGGGCAGGGGATGGGGTCAGCACGATGCTGACCTGTTTTGGTTCAAGGCCGGCGACGGCGCCGGCCACCAGGCGCTGCACGTCTCCGGGTGCAATCGGTGGAGTCGCGCCGCGGTGGCGCACCAGCACACTCGCCGTGGGGGCCGTCGGTTCTTGGTCTCCCAACGGTCCTTTGGCCGGGACCGCCAGGTGAACCCGGGCGGAGATTACACCGTCGACCGCGCGTAGAGATCGTTCGAGCTCGCCCGCCGTCCCTTGAACCAACTTGGCGTGCTCCGCGGTTCTGCTCGGGACCAGCGAACCTTCGCCGAGGCTGTCGAGGACACCGGGGGATTCGGGTGGCGGGAGCCCCTCCTGCGTCAGCACGCTCACGGCCGCGGAAGCGTCGTCTCGAGCGACCAACACCCGGAACCTGCCTTCGGCTGCGGGGTCCGCTTCCTTGTCCGACCCGATTCCGCTCTTCTCGAGAGCTACGACCACGCGGTTGGCGTCACTCTCCTCCATGCCGTTGCTGATCGGCACCGCACACCCTGCGCAGGCCAACGCAATCAGCCACGCCCACTGTTTCGACATTGCTTCAGCTCACTTGAAAGCGGTACGCGTGACGTCCAGCTTCGGGTGGCTGGGAAAGGACAACCCCCGCACACCTCCAGCCACGCAGGAAGCGATTCCCGCATTCTTTGGTTTCGTGCGCACAGACACCCCGACCGCCCGACCATTCTGAACAGCGGCGCAGATGTAGACCTCCATGTCGCCGGGTACACCGCAGTGGCCGAAGTAGGACCCCGTGTTGAGCACGGAGCCGTACTGTCCGGCGGTGAGGTCTGCAGGCCCCCGTGCGCCGCCAATGCTGATTTCCTCGTTGTACGCCGCGACGGCGCCTTCGCAACTGGTGCCGCCGGCCAGGATTGGGATCCCGTTGCTGGATCCAACGACCCCGCCCCTACCTCCGCGACGCTTCTTCTTCTTGACCTTCAGCCCTGCTTCCGTCTCGATGTTCGTTACGGTCTCACCGTGGACCGCGATGCTGTCGTCTTTGGACCCGCGCTGGGTCAAAAACCAAACAGCGGCAGCGGCGACAAGGGCGCCGACGATCGCGGTTCCGATCAGTGCCTTGCTGGTCGTGCTCTTGCGCTCCTCGACGACCACTCGTTCGATGGCTTCCTTTTCGGCTTTGATGTCGCGATGGAGTCGAGCATGCTCTGCGAAAGGAGCGAATTCTTCCCAGTCCTTGATCGCGCGCTCGTCTTTGCTAAAAGCGTCGCGCAGGACATCATCATCCTCGAAGGTGTGACTCGCGATCTGTTGCAGTAGCTCGACGGCGCTGAAGGGGCCGTGATCCATGCCCTCCTTGATCACGACGTAACGCGGCCGCTTGTCCCGCTCCAGCCGCGCTTTCAGGGCGGCCAGCTCCGATGTCGAATCCGAGCGTTGGGAACTGGGTTGCGCATCGGAAACAGCGGTCCCGTAAGGCGAGGAGAGCGCCGCTGCAGCTAAGGGGTTGGATGGTTCTGGCGGCAACATGGACATGCTGACGTCCACGGCAAAATCGCCCTGATGATCTAAGTGGGATTCATCCGCGGGTGGCGGTGCGAGCGTGTCGCCGGGTGCCAAATGGTGGATCGCCTGGGCCAGCGCTCGCAGATCGTCGGGGCGGTGCTCCGGATCCCCCACGAGTGCCTTGCTCAGCACCACCTCGAAGTCGTGGGGCAAGCCCGGCACGATTTCTGTGGGGCGTTGCATGCCAGGCCCAACGTGCTGATTGGTCACCAGTTCGTAGAGCATGCAACCCAGCGCGTAGACGCTGGCCCGTGCGTTACCTGGCCGACCAGCCCGCTCCTCTGGCGCCATGCATGCCTTGTCCCGTGGCAGGACAGGGGGCGTCATCGCGAGCTCGGGTGACACGTGGTAAGCGCCGTCTTCGCGTCGAACGACGCTCGAGGGATGCACGTAGACGAGTTTTCCGTCGTCGTGTAGCTCAGCGATTTCTACGGCGAGCGGTACGATGACGGCTACGGCTTCGCGCAGCGTCTTCGTGCGGTTCTGGGCACGTGACTCCTCGAGCTCTGCGCGGAGGGTTCCTGGGTGGATGCTGGCCCCCACAGGCAAGGGGGTCCCAATACGCTGGGCGCTCGACATTCGGACGGCAGAGTCTAGCAAAACCAGATAGCGCAGTCTCTTTGAGAATTCGCTGTGATTTCAGAGCGTTGAAGATGCGGTTCAGAGGGTGGTCTCGTCGTCGCGCCGGGTGCCTCGCCACGGATGCCGGCGCTTGGACAAGGAGCCCCGGACGAATTTGCTGAGCACCGGGGCGATATTGGCGGCGACGTCCTCGTCCCATTCGCCACCATGTACGTAGTCCACGGGCCGGTTGCCGCTACTGAGTATGGCGAATCCGGGGATCTTGTCCGATGGCAGGCCGAGATAGGCGAGCTCCCCAACGAACTCTCGTACGTCGACTCGCACCAGCCGGGTGCCGGCTAGGGCGGTCTGCATGCGCGCATCGGGCAAGGATGCAGCCACGCCATTGCAGGGTTTGCAGTCGGGAACGACCAGCCAGAGTACGAGTTTCTGACGCTTGCGTGCGGCCGCCTTGTGCTGCGCGTCGAGTAGTTTGGTCAGGGCTCCCGCATCACGGCTGAGATCGACCAAGTCTACTTTGCCGACGGTTGTGACGGTGACGCTGCGGTCTCGGGAGGACGCGGCTTTCGGCGAAGGCGTCGGGGGCGTGGCACTGGGAGGTGAGAAGGGTATCGTGGGTGGCGCCACCGGAGGCGGTGCGGGAATCACCGTCGCAGGCGCCCGTGGTGACGAGGACGAGCTAGACACGCCCCGTGGCAACCAGAGCAGCAAAGCCGCCAGGGCGGCGGCGCTCAGCACCAGGTTCAGACCTCCGAGCACGATGCCAGAGAGCGCCATTCCGCCTCCGCTGCGGTTGTCCCTTGAGATTTCGCTCTTGGCGGCAACGCCCAACACTACGCCGAGCAGGCCGCCGAGCGCCGGGAAACACAGGAACCCGCTGATCGACGAGGTCAGGGATAGGATGGCGAGGCTGCTGGTCTTCTTGTGGGATGCGCCCGCGCCACCGGATTGGTTGGCGTAGGGATCGGGAATTGGGTCGTCAGGCATGTGGCTCGCAAGGCGCCGAGACCCACATATCTTGGCAAAGTCTCTGACAGGGATCCAGGCGCGGCGTCCAACCGCCGCATCCCTGGGCGCCACTACCATCAAACCAACAGCTCAGAACCCTATTCCCACCGTCGCGGTCACGAGCATCCAAGGCTTGGGGTTGCCTGCCGTTTCTGACCCAATCGCCGGCACGGCGCCCAGCACCTCCAGCCCGGCCCGAGCATCTGTCCCGCGAACCGGCAGCACGTACTCGACCGCGCCTCTCAAGATGCCGATCCCCACTGTTTCGGAGCTGACATTGCCAGTTTGGGGATCTTCGCTATCCAGACGTGCGGCTCCGGCACCCGCACCCAAGATGGGATGAATACGCTTGTCGTAGCCGAAGTCGATCCAGAGTTCGCCCGCATACTGGGAGAGCCCTTGGTCGGAGCCGACCCTGACCCAGCTTCCGCTCAAGCGCACGCCCGCGGCCTTTTCGCCGATGTCGATGGCGGCGAACAAGCCACCGGCTGGCGAGGCCTCGCTGACCCTGAGGGTGGGGCCGGTGTGCACTCGCACTGCGCTGGTCGACAGCGGGGGATCCTCCGAGTGCTCGTAGTGCTCGTAATAGCCGTGATCGTGGGTGTGGCCGTGTTCGTCGGTCGCGATGGTCCCGGAACCTTCGGCAGGTTCTGCAAAAGGCTGGGCCATCGCCACCCCGGGCAGGCAGAGGGTGAGCATAAGGGCCGAAATTTGGCGAAGCATGGGCGTCCTCCTTTGGGGATTCGAGAGGGAGAACGCGCGAAAACGTCCAAACTTACGCTATCGTGGGCCCATCCTCATGCGCCTGCTTCGTTGTTTGCTCCTTTGTTTGGCCTTTGCGGGGATTTCTCCTTCAGTCCGCGCCCAGGGCAGCGACGCGCCCACGGAAGAGGCGATTCAGAGTGCCAAGGAGCATTTCGACCGCGCCAAGGACGCCTACCGTCGGGGCGTGTATCGCGAGGCCGTGGACGAGTTGATCGCGGCACGGAAGCTGGACCCCACGAGCAAGGACCTCGAATACAACCTTGGATTGGTCTACGAAAAGCTTGGAGACATGGACCAAGCGCTGGTGCATTTTCGGCGTTTCCGAAAGATGGAGACGGACCCACAGGAGATCGTCCGCATCGATCGAACCATCGAGCGCCTGCGTGGCGCTCGGGACGAGATCGACGAAACGACTACCGTGCCGTCAGGGTCTGCCCCATCCCCCATCGTGTATCGCCCCACCATAGTGGTCAAAGAAGCGCCGCGCCCCGGACGGCTCGATGAGTGGACCTACGCGGCGGCTGGCATCGCCGGTGCCGCGGCTCTGGTCGGCGTCGTTTTCGGAGTGCGGGCGTTGGCGGAACGCCCGAGCAGCGACGAGCGCACGAGCGCCTCGACTTCCGCTGCGCAGCTACAGGACCGCGCGGAGAAAGCACACCAACACGCTGTCGTGGCGGACGTCGCGTTCTTGATCAGCGCGGTCTCCCTCGGCGCGACAGCGTGGCTCTACTTCGGTCGCGACACCGAGCCCCTGAAGGCGAAGGCCAACGCTGCGCTCACCAAGCACGGCGCGACGCTTTCCGTGGGGGTGCCCTTTTGAAGAGAGTGCGGTTGGCACTGTGCGTGATCGTCGCGGCAGTCGCGTCCTGCAGCCTGATCGTTCCCAGCGAACTCGATCCTGTCCGATGCAGCAACGAGGGAGCCGTGGGCCCGCCGGCGTGTCCGGCTGCGCAGCAGTGCGTGGCGGGCAAGTGTCGTAGTTGCGGGCCCGCGGGCTGTAGCGTGGACGCTGGGACCGACGGCACGCTGGTGCAAGCGTGTCGCCCGGATGGAGGGTGTGACACAGGGCTTTTTTGCACCGAGGGTTCTGCCCTTGGTTTGGCGCCAGGGTTTTTCTGCTCCAAAGGCTGCTGCACCTCTGAAGAGTGTGGCGCGGGGGTTTGTGTGCCGTCGACCGGGGGAGCGAACGTCTGCGTCCCCGCTGCAATCGTGAATCGAATCAAGGGCAGCAAGCCGCTCGGTTCGAATTGTGTTCAACCCTCTGACTGTTCTTCTGGTCTGTGCGAAAATGGGTTCTGCATCGACATGTGCTGCCGCAACTCCGATTGCAGCAGCAACGAGGCGTGCGTGCTTCGGGGGATCCCGGATCTGGCGCCGCGAGTGGGCTTCTTCTGCGGACCGCCCGGGGGCGTTGGCGACATCGGCACTCCCGATTGCGTCAGCGGGGACAGCTGTCGCAGCCAAGCGTGCGTCGCCACGGCCAACCCAACCTATTGCTCGGGCCCCTGCTGCAAACGCAGCGAGTGTGGCAACGTCGGCACCATGGAGTGCATCTACGACCTGGATCTGGGTGTTCGCGGGTGCAAGTTCACGAATGGCCCCAGCGGCAGCGCTTCCATCGGGGAGTCCTGCCAGGTTGACGCGGATTGCCAGACCGCTCAGTGCGAGAATTTCAACCTGCTCGGAAAATTGTGCACGGACTCCTGCTGCATCGACAAAGACTGCGGAAACCCCGATGAATTGGCGTGTTTGCCCGTCGGAGTCGAACAAAAGACCGTCTTGCTCTGCGTTCCCAGCAAAAGCTCTGTAAATTAGAAGAGCCAACCATGGGCCAAGGCTCCTTCCAAGCAGCGCGTCCTAGCGCTCGCGCACCAAAGGTGTGCCCGAGCTGTCGACGCCTGCTCGACGCCAGCGCTACCCGGACGCTGCAAGGCCCCGGCAAGGTGCCGCGCTGCCCGGAGCACAGCCTGGCGTTCGTTCCGATTCGGGAACTGGATCGCGCGCAGGGCGACACCATGTTGGGCACTACGGTCTCCGGTCGTTTCGTGATCATGGGGCGGTTGGGTGCTGGGTCCATGGGCGCGGTGTACCGGGCACGCCAGGAGGCCGTGGGACGGGACGTTGCGCTCAAGATCGTTCGGGGGGATCGCGCTTACGATGCCGAGACCCGCGTGCGCTTCGAACGAGAAGCGCGCGCGACGAGTGCGCTCGTCAGTCCACACACGGTCACGGTATTCGATTTCGGTGTTGCCGAAGACGGCTCGTGGTTCATGGCGATGGAGCTTCTCGAGGGCGAAACCCTCGGCGCCCGCCTGAAGCGCGTGGGACGCCTGAGTGGCGAGGAAGCAGTGCGCTTCACGCGCGAGGCATTGCTCTCCTTGGGAGAAGCGCACGGCAAAGGGATCATCCATCGGGATCTCAAGCCCGACAACTTGTTCTTGATGCGCGTACCGTCGGAGTCCGGCGAAAAGGAGATCTGCAAAGTTTTGGATTTCGGCATCGCGAAGCTGATGCATGCAGACCCAGAACACGTAGATCAGCTGGAAACTCAGGCGGGCACGGTGTTCGGCACGCCCCGCTATATGTCTCCGGAACAGGCCCAGGGCGTGCCCTTGGACGCTCGCAGCGATCTCTACTCCCTGGGCGTGATGCTGTTCCAAATGCTGGCGGGGCAAGCCCCCTTCGTGGACGATGACGCGGTGGTCGTCATGGCGAGGCACATCAAGGACGAGCCTCCGGCGCTGTCGAGCGTGGCGCCGGAAGCGATGGTGCCGCCCGCCCTGGAAGCTGTCGTTCGGCGGGCTCTCGCCAAACGACCTGAGCACCGACCCCAGTCCGCGGAACAGTTCGCCGCAGAGCTCGAGGCTGCGTCTGTCGAGATGCTGCCCAACGTGACCGGACGGCACGCGACCAGTTGGGCTGGCCCACCCACCAGCGCCTCCCAAGCTCCGGCAGCGCCGACGAAGATTGGAGTGTGGTTGGGCGCGGCTGTGTTGGCGACGCTGCTGGTTGGCGTGCTTGGGTTCTGGGCTGTGCGCCGGATGGCCGCACCGACGGCAGCTGCGGCGACGGGTGCCGTCCCGACGCAGACCCTCGCGGCGAGCAGCTCGCAGCCAGAGCCATCCTCGGATGCAGTCGACGAGGCCATCGATCTGGATGAATCGGACGCCGCGGCTCCGGCCAAGCCCCGCAAGGCCAAACCTAGGCGCTGGATTCGGCGTCCAGCCAAGCCCAAGCCGGCATCCCCAAAAACAGCGGCGCCGAAGCCGGCGGCGAGCTCGGGGCGGTACGGCCGCTTCGAGTGAGATTTGGAGCAAATCTCGGGGTCGGGTCCAAAGCAGTCCAGAGAGGCTAAGTCCGCGTTGCGGCTGGGAGATACGGCGTGATAGCGTCCGAGCCGCGATGGACCCCCGTGAGATGGATGCGCTCGTGCAGCGCTTGGTCCAAAACCCGCACGACAGCGACGCGTTGAGCTACGCGCATCAGGCAGGGCAGGCCGACCCTCGTTCTTATGCAATGTTGCTGGAAAAAGTCGGGACCGCCACCGCAGACGCCGCTCTGGCCTCGCACTGGCTGACCGAGTCGGCGAAGGTTTGGGCGGACACCCTGGGCGACGCGCACCGCGCTGCGCGTGCGTTGATGATTGCGATCGACCGAGATCCGACCCAGTCTGCGGCGGCGGATCGCCTCAGCGAGCTGTATCGTGAAAAAGGCGATTCCAAAGCGCTGGTCGCCCTCCTCGAACGGCGTGCAAAGGCGCTTGCGCCTCTGGCGCAGCAGGACTCGGAAATGCGCGCGCACGTTGCCGGCATCCACGAGGAGCTGGGCCGGCTGTGGTCCGAGGCGCCCTTGACGCAACCGAAGAAGGCCGTCGACAACTTCAGGCGAGCGCTGGAGTACGATCCTGGCAGTCAGTTCGCGATCTACTCCGTGCGCGAGGCGTTGAAGTCCCAGGGTAGCTGGGCGGAGGCGGTTCCGTACTTCGGAATGGAGCTGGCGCTCGTGGATGATACGGACCGCCAGGTTCAGCTGTACCGTGATGAAGCGGAGGTTCGAAAGAACGCTGGGGACCCCTACGGCGCCGCGGATGCACTCCGAAACGCTTGCTCCATCGATCAAGGGCAGGATCCCAGCCTGAAGCAGGAGCTCGCGTCGATGCTCCTCGAGCGCGTGCAACAAGGTGAAAGCCTGCACCCTCAAGAGGCTCAGGAGGGAGCGCAGATGTTCCTGGACCTGGCCGAGGAGTACCCCGGCGAGCACGCTTACTCGTACTCGACTTGCGCATTGGAGCTGGAGCCGGCCAACGACCGCGCCATCCAGCTGGCGCTGTATTACGCCGAACAACTCGGCCGACAGCACGAAGTTGCACCCAAAGCGGCGGCCTATCTCCGTGCGAATCCGCAAGGCGCCATCGTGGAGGACGCGCGCCGTCTCGTGACGGAAGCGGTGACCAGCGAGTCCGGGAGCGACAGCGAACTCGTCGAGGCGCTGGCGCCCCCGGCGGACGCGCCCAACCCAGATCGTGTTCGCGGCTTGTTGGAAGTCGCCGACGCCCTGGCACGCAAAGGCAAGAAGCAGGAGGCGGCAGCGCGCTACCAGGAAATCGTGGAACTGGACCCGTCCAACCCGGACGCTCTTGGCTTCTTGGAAGGGCACCTGCGGCAGAAGCGCAAGTACGCTGACTTGCGCGACATGCTACTGGCGGCTGCACGCACGCCCGGCGTGGACGGTGAGGCGAGGCGAGGCTGGCTGCGCGAGATCGCGGGGCTGTGCGAGACCCAATTGCGGGACATGGACAACGCCATCTATGCCTGGAAGCAGCTTGCCGCGTTGGATCGCTCCGAAGAAGGGCCACGAACGCAACTGCGAAGACTCCTCGAAAAGGCCCATCGTTGGGATGACTTGGCCACCCTGCTGGAGCAGGACGCGGAGCAGACCACGGATCTCGAGGCGCGACTGAGCATGGAGAAGCAGCTCGCCAAGCTGCACGAGCAGAAACGCAAGGACCCCGTCGCTGCCGGGGAAGCTTGGGCGCGGATCGCAGGTTTGGCGCCGGGCGACGATTCGGCCCTTTCCACTGCGGTCAAACTCTTCGAGCGCGGCGAGCGCCCAGACTTGGCCGCGCAGTGCATTGGGGACAACATCGCGGAGGTCGAGGACAGTGCGGCGCGGGTGCAGCTTCAGAAGAAGCTCGGCGAGCTGCGCGAGGCGGCCAGGGACTTGGTGGCCGCCGGCGATGCCTTCGCAGAAGCCGCGGCTGCTGCGGACGATGCCGCCCTGTGGCAGGCCGCCGAGCGCTGTCTCGTGAATGCTCAGGTTTGGGAGCAAGCGGCAAACGCCGTTGGGCAGCGCGCGCAGCTAGAAGACAAGCCAAAGACGAAGGCAGGTCTCTTCGCTTTGGAGGCGGACTATTTGGGTCGCGCCGGAGACGACGCGAGTGCCGTCCTGCGCTTGGAACAGGCCGCGGACTTGGACCCCATGAGCGACGCCCACGCCAAGGCGCTGGAGGAGCGCTACGCGTTGGCGGAGCGGACCAGCGACTTGGTGCAGTTCCTCCTACGCCGGTCGGAGAAACTGACCAATAAGCCCGAACGAGTTGCGCTTCGCAAGCGTGCCGCGGCTACCCAGCGGGAGGTGCTAGCCGATCTCGAGGGTGCTCGGGAGACGCTCGTGCTCGTGCTCTCCGACGGTGACGACGTCGAGACCCTGGAATTGCTGGCGGAGGACGCGGAGGAGCGTGCCGAATTCGCCGACGCCTCGGAATACCTGCACCGATTGGCCAAGAGCGCGGGCCTACCCGGGGAGCGCAAGCTGCAGATCCTGCTGCGCGAAGCCGGCATCGTGGCCGAGGGGCTCAATGACCCCGAGGGGGCGGTCGAGCGCTACGAGCACATCCTCAAGACCATCGACGAAAAGAACTTGCCGGCTCTGGATGCCATCGCCGGTTTGCATGAGCAGCGGGACGAGCCGAAAGGCCAAGCGGACGCTCTGGAGCGGCGGTTGAAACTCACCGAGCCGGCTGAAGAGCGCATGGACGTCGCACAACGCCTCGCTGTGCTCTACGAAGGACCTCTGGACGATCCTCGCGCTGCGCTCCGCGTGTTGGACATCGTGCGAGAACTCGATCCGGAGGACTTCGACGCTTTGCAGCGCGCTTGTGACCTTTCGGAGCGGCTCGAAGATTGGGCCCGGGTTGCTGAGCACCTCGCCGCGCTCGCCGAAGTGGAGGGCGACGAAGAAGAGCTGAGTCGCATGACTCGCAAGCTCGCCACGATCCAGTCCGAAAACCTCGAGAAGGGCGACGAAGCCCTGGCGACACTGATGGAGGTTGCGGACCAAGGCGACAAGGAGTGTCGAGAAGCATACGTCAAGCTCGGCGATGAACTCGGATGGGCCGGCATCGTTGCGACCAAGCTCGTGGAATGGCACCTCGAGTCTCCAGTTGGGCCTGAGCGACATGAAGCGCTGCGCGGAGCCTTCGAGCGCTTCGCAAACGTTGGGCGGGACGCCGACGCCGCTCAAGTTGCACAAGAGGTAGTCCGCACCCGCGGCGCGGACACGGAACTCGCAAAGCGCCTCGAGGAGATCGCGGTTAAACTGAAAGACACGGACGCGCTCGGCGTTGCCCACGACTTCTTGGTACAGGATCTGTCCGGCCCCAGCCGGGCCGAAGAGATGGTACGGCAAGCCGAGACCCTGCTCAGCGCTGGGGTCGACTCGCTGGAGGCGATCAACCATGGGGAGCAGGCTCTGACGAGCGTTCCTCCGGATGACGTGGACCCGCTGCTCGAGCGCTTGAGCAAGCTCGCTCCGGCGCCGGGCCACGTGATCGATCTATACGAGCGCCAGATCGTGCGCTGCAAGGCGCCCGAAGACCGCCTCAACGCTCTGGCCCGGGCGGCGCAGGTGGCGGCACGGCATGATGGTCTCGACCGCGCGCGTAGCTTCTTCGACTTGGCCCTCAGCGGCGGTGTGCAGGATGCTACCATCTCGACTCTGGAGGACATCTCCCGGGCCACAGATCAAGACCTGGATGAACCGAAACTACTCAGCGTGCTGTGCGAAGCGCTGGCGGCAGGAGGGCAGGGGTCCAGGGATGGAGGCCGCACGCGAAGCGCGCTGTTGCGCCGCGCCGCCCAATTGGCACATCGCGATCTGGACGACATCGAGCGCGCGTTCCAGTGGATTGGGGACGCGCTGGTCACCCATGTGGATGACGATAGTTTGGAGGCGCTGGAGGCGCTGGCAGACGAGGTCGGGGACCTCAAGCGGGGCGAGACGGTGCTGGGGCGCGCGTTGGAAGAGGTGTTCGATGGCCCGCTCGTGCGAAAGCTTCTGGCACGCCGCGCCCAGCTGCGCCGCGACCGGCTGGACGACAAGCCCGGCGCAGCTCAAGACCTGAAGCGATTGCACGACTTGTCGCCGTCGGACGCTGGCATCAGTGACGACCTGGGAGCGCTGTATCAAGAGCTGGAAGATTGGCGGGGGATGGTCCAGCTCTACGAAGATCAAATCCTCCGTGGCAAGGACCCAAGTTCGCGCGCGGAGCTTGCACGCAAGGTCGCGCGGCTGTGGGAAGAGCGGCTGGACGACCCCCGGGAGGCAGCGGATGCCTGGCGCCGGGTCTTGCGCATGAAGAGTGGGGATCCTGAAGCGACCGAAGGCTTGGAGCGCTCCAAAGCCGGGATGATCGGGCGCGCCAAGGAGCCCAAGCCCAAGTCGGAGCCACCGGAACCGAAAGCGCCATCGCAGTCGCCGCCGGCAGACGCTGGCGCGCCGCCGCCTCCTGCCGAAGGCGAAACTCTGCACACGGATATGGATGCATCCCCGGCGCCCTTGGCCGTACCTCCCGAAGCCGAAGGACTGGTCGCGCCTGGTGCGGATGACGACGACGACGGTCCCACGCTGCCGCCCTCCGCCGGCGATCCCGTCGCGCAGGCGCACGCAGAGGACGCCCTCGCGGGCTTGAAGCCGGAGCGGCCTGACATCGAATTCCCGAAAGCCGACGAAGTGACGCTAAGCGCATCGATCACCGAGCTGGACGAGTCGCCGACTTCCAGCGTGCTGCCACCGCCGCGATCTCTGTCCAGCCGACCGCCCGTCCCGATCTCTTCCAACCCTCCTCCAGTGGGGGCGCCGCTTCCGCCGATGCCTGACGCAGTCGTTCAGGCCGTGCCGGACTTCTCAGCGGACGAAGAGTACGACCGGACCATCGTCAAGCCGGGCATGGCCGACGAGGTTGCCGGGCAAGAAGCTTCTGCTGAGGGGGAGGTCGTCGACGATGAAGAGCTCATCGTAGATGACGACGAACTGTTCGAAGACGAACCCTAGTCGTCGCCCCACCCAAGCGTAGGCGGGTGAAACCCGATGGGAGCACCAGCGGCGCCGTCCACTTGGGGACTGCAGTCTCTCGCTTGCAGCCCAGCAGCACTCGGATCTCCGCGTCCGACACGCCTTGAACTACGTTGCAGGTATCCGGGCAGACAAAGACCTTCTTGGGCGTCAGAGCGTCATCGAAGTACCACCCGCCTTGCACGTTGGCGCAGTTCGCGAGGGAGCCGGCATAGCCGATCTTCTGAGTGTTGCCCCCGGTCGAGAACTCTACGTTCACCAGATTCGGATCGACCTTGCCTCCGTCGGGTTCCGGGATATCCCATTCACAGGCGAGTTTGGAAGCTTGTACGACGGACTGGGTCACGGCCTGGAAAACCGGAAGGAAATTCTGCCATTGCTCTGGTTCGAACCGGCAGACAAGATCACGACGTGGGCGTCAATGTTCGACGTCACGATTCCGTTGGAGAACATGCTCATGGTCGCCTGAACGAAGTTCGCCTCTTCGTCCATGCTTCCGAAATTATCCAGGGCGAAGATGATGTCGGCCGGTTGGAGTTTGTTTTCCGCTTTCTGCGTGATTTGGCTGCAGGCGGCGTCTTCCGAGAGCCCGGCGTTGCCCCCACCGCCGTCGATGACGATGCCTCCACCGCTGCCTCCGGTGCTGATGGCGCCACTGCTTGAAGCCCCGCTTGAGCCGGCGGTCCCGCTCGTGGCAGGCCCGCCGCCAGAGCCGCCGCCACTGTCACTCGCCGAACAGGCGGCGACGGCTAGCGCGCCCGACGCCCCAACACTGAATAGGCGGAAAGCCAGTGACATTTCGCTCTTCCTGGCGCACCCTGCGACGTCGCAACGCGCGAAGACTACGACCTGAAGGCGCCCGGTTCAAGTTGGGCCGCAGACTAGTACGTCACCGCGAAGTGTCGTATTCCCGCCGAGGCAGAGCGGTGTGTTGAAGCGTCCATGGCCAGCGCGAAGCCCCGCGCGTACGGGTATTCCAAGCCCCAACAGGCGCTCCCGCAAGACGGACGAAGTGGGTACGGCGTGCAGTCCGGCGCTGCAGTCCGTGAAGTCGCCCAGCACGATTGCGGCTGCCTGGTCGAAGGCACCCGATGCCAGCAGCGCGGTGAGCATGCGGTCGATTCGATAGCTGGACTCGGTCACGTCTTCGAGGAACCAAATGGCGCCAGGGGGAGGGCGCAGACGCCCAGCGGCGGCGCAGGTGAACAGCAGGGTCAAATTGCCACCGAATAGTGGCCCCGAGGCGTCGCCGCCGTTCCAGACCTCCAGTCCACCCAATTTGCGTGGCTGACTTGGCTCTTCCAACGCTTCGACCCAGTCTTGCCGCGCGGTGGCATCGCCACGGCCCAGTCCAGCCACGTTGTGGGCGTGCATCGTGGCGACACCCAGGCGCGCCGCCTCGACGTGCAGGGCGGTCAAGTCGGAGAATCCGACGATCCACTTGGGCCGGGTGGTCAGCGACGAGAGGTCCAAGCCGGCTAGGATGCGAGTGAGGCCGTAGCCTCCCCGCGCCGCAACGATGGCGGCAACGAACGGATCGTCGATCGCCGCCTGAAGCTGCTGTCTCCGCGACTCGTCGCTGCCGGCCAGAAAGCCGTGTCGGGCAAAGGCCTCCGCGGGGTGGTCAACTCGGTAGCGACTCTTGAGGAAGGCGAGCCCGCGGTACACCAGGGTGCGGTCGAAGGGACTCGAGGGGGCGACCAGGCGTAGCCGGGCGCCCGGGGTCAGGGCCGGAGGCAGCAGCACCCAAGGAGAGTTCCGGCTTCATGCCGTTGGCGTCAAGCTCGGCTTGGGCAGCCCCGGCCGCGTGTCCCCGTGGCAGGGCAGGCGTGTACACTCCCATCGATGCCCCCCGGCTCGCCCACCTCCTCGCTCCGGCTCGATAGAGCGAAGGCCGACGGCCTACTTTCGGTCTGGTCTCGTGCGCGTCGGTCATTTCAGCAGGTGGCGGAGCGCGCATTGGGTGATGACTTCGAGGCCCGGACTCGCGTGTTGAGCGAGCGCTACGACGCGGCTGGGGGAGATCCCTTCGGAATGGACCCGGAAGCGGCGAAGAACGCCGTGATGGTGTGCGCCTTCTTCCACCGCCTCTATTTCCGTACCCATGTCCACGGCATCAAGAACGTGCCCGGCGGGCGCGTGTTGCTGATCGCCAATCACTCGGGGCAAATGCCCATTGACGGCGCGATCATTGGTTCCGCGATGTTCTTGGATGCGTCGGAGCCACGGGTAGTGCGGGCGATGGTCGAGAAGTGGTCGCAAACTCTGCCCTTCGTCTCCACCTTCTTCCAACGCGTCGGTCAGGTGGTGGGTGTGCCCGAGAATGCAAAGCGCCTACTCGAGATGGACGAACCCCTTCTAGTCTTCCCCGAAGGGACTCGCGGGATCAGCAAGCCTTTTTCGCGTCGCTACCAGCTGCAGGCGTTCGGCAATGGCTTCATGCGTCTCGCGATGGAAACCGACACGCCGATCGTTCCCGTCGCCGTGATCGGCGCCGAAGAGCAATACGTGAATCTGGGCAATCTGGAGTTCATGGCCAAGGCTCTGAATATGCCTGTATTTCCGATGATTCCTCAGCTTTTCGTGCCGGGCGGGCAGCTGCCCTTGCCGACGAAATATCGGCTCTACTTTGGTGAGCCCATGCGATTCGACGGAGATCCTGATGACGACGACGCCGTAATTGACGAGAAGGTCTGGCTCGTTCGGCAGACCGTTCAGAGCATGATCAACCGTGGCTTGAAGGAGCGGCGTAGCCTGTTCTTCTGAATCTCATGGCCGGAGCCAAAGTCACGAAGAAGCCCGGAGGGGGGCGCCGGGGTCCCCGCGCGGCCGCGCATCGGCGCAAGCAGGTTGCGAAAGCCCCCAAGGGCGAGCAAGCCGTCGTCATCACGGGGATCTGCGGGCGGCTAGGCCGACGCCTAGCACGAGTGCTGCACCGCCAGCGTCCGGTCATCGGGCTCGACCGGCGGCCGTTCGATGACCGCCCCAAGGACATCGAGCACCACGAAATCGATATTCGGCGTAAGAAAGCTCGCGAGCTATTCCGGCGCAAGGATATCGGCGCCATCGTGCACTTGGGGGTGATGCACGATCCTCGGGGCGGCAGCCAGGTGCACCACGCGTGGAACGTGGTGGCGTTCCAGAAGCTCCTGGATTGGGTTCAGGCCTACCAGATCCCGAAGCTCGTGCTGCTTTCCAGCGCCAATGTCTACGGCCCGCGCCCCGACAATCCGCAGTTCTTGACGGAAGAGGCCCCGCTGCTCGGCGCGGATCGTTTCAGCGACATGCGGGACCTCGTAGAGCTGGATATGCTGGCGCAGTCCTTCTTCTGGAAGCATCCCGGAACGGAAACCGTGATCTTGCGGCCAACCAATATTCTCGGGACGGTGCGCAACGCCGCCAGCAACTATTTGCGCCTGGCCAAGGTACCTACGCTGATGGGCTTCGATCCGATGGTGCAGGTGGTGCATCAAGACGATGTGGTTCAAGCCCTCGCATTGGCGTTGCGCCCAGGTGTTCGGGGGATTTTCAATGTCGCGGGTCCTGCGCCGGTTGCGCTGTCCCGGGCCCTGCGCGCTTTGGGGCGACCTACCATCAAGATCCCCCACCAGTTGGCACGCTTTGGCGTCGACCGACTATGGAGAATGCGAATGACCTCTTTCCCCGCCCCGGAACTCGACTTCATTCGCTACGTTTGTATGATAGATGATCGTCGGGCTCGAGAGGTCTTGGGCCACGATCCGAGCTTTGACTTGAACGAGACTTTGCACGCAGTGGACGAGGAAAGATGGCTCTGAGCCGGGGCAGTCTGGCGTGCGTGACACTTGCGGTGGGTCTCGTTGCTTGCAGCAAACCAGCGACGGATCCGCCGCCCCCCGCTGCCAGCGTGGATTTGCCCTCGGCGGCTCCCGGGGCAACCGGCGCACTCGCGGCTGGGCGCACGACGAGCCCCGGACCCGACGAGGATGAACCCTTCGACGACGACGGCGAGCAGCCGTTGATCCCCCCTCCGGGCTTGGCGCCGGCGCCGGCAGATCCGGGAGACGCAGGGGTCAATCTATGAGCCGACTGTTTTGGGTCGTCGTCGTCCCGTTCTGCGTGCTCCTGGGTTGTCCGACCAGGCAGCGGCCCACGGGGCCCCCTCCGGAGTATGAAGTACCGAGGGTAATGCCCTGGGACGCGGCGGCCCCCGTCGACCCCCTGGACGACCTGGAGGGGGAGGCCGTGACCGACGACCCTGAGCCGCCCGCACCCGAGACCACCCCGGATGCGGCGACGCAGGACGCGGGATCCGGGGACGCTGGGGGCACCGACGCAGCTCAGGACGGCGGGTGATTGGCCGTTTCCCCGACCCGTCGGCCCTGCTACGCTGCAACACCTTGGGAATCGAGATAACGGTGCAAGGTCCAGAGCTTTGACGGTACGGGCGCAATGCGAAAACGCCCGGCGCGCGTCACGCCACTTCGCTAGGGCAAGCACTCGCGACAAGAACGCCGGTCTCGATGCCATCGCCGAGCGCCTGCGGCGCCTCAGTGGCGAGATCGAGGCTGCTAATCGCCAGGACCTCGACGCCGCCGAAAAGGCGGGACTTGCCGAAGCGATGGTTGATCGCCTCCGCCTCGATGCTGCCCGGATCTCGAGTTTGGCGGCGGCTGTGGAGGACGTGCGTGCTCTGCCAGACCCAGTGGGGCAACGCAGCGAGACGCGGCAATTGGAAAATGGCTTGCGAATTTCACGCGCCCGCATTCCCCTCGGTGTGATTGGCATGATCTACGAGTCGCGCCCGAATGTGACCGTCGATGCTGCCGTGTTGTGTCTGAAGAGCGGGAACGCCGTCGTGCTGCGAGGAGGCAAGGAAGCGCGCCACAGCAATCGCGCCTTAGGCAACGCCATGCGCGACGCGCTCCGCTCCGTTTCGCTGCCGGAAGAAGCCGTTCAGATCATCGAACCGGGCTCGAGAGAAGAGATCACGGAGCTGATAGGGCTGGCCGATGTCCTCGACTTGGTCATCCCAAGGGGTGGGGAGGGGCTGATTCGGTTCGTCGCAGAACATGCGCGGGTGCCGGTGATCAAACACTACAAAGGCGTGTGCCATCTGTTCATCGATGCCGGTGCGGATGCTGAACGCGCCCTGGCCCTGACCGTCAACGGCAAAGTGCAGCGCCCGGGGGTATGCAACGCGCTGGAGTGTCTGCTCGTGCACCAGGCCGAAGCGGTCCGACAGCTGCCCAAACTAGCGGCCGCACTCACGGCTGAGGGGGTAGAACTACGCGGTTGCGAGCGAGCCCAGGCTCACATGCCGGGATCCGTGTTGGCCACTGAGGGCGATTTCGGTGCGGAATTCCTCGCGAAAGTTCTGGCAGTCCGGGTGGTGGACGACCTGGACGGAGCCCTGGCCCACATCGAGCGCTACGGCTCTGGTCACACGGAGGCGATCTGTACGGACAGCTACGAAAGCGCCGAGAGGTTCGCTCACGAGGTTGACGCCAGCGCCGTCATGGTCAACGCCTCCACGCGCTTCAACGACGGGGGCGCCTTGGGCTTGGGCGCCGAAATCGGAATCTCCACCACGAAATTGCACGCCTATGGCCCCATGGGACTAACCAGCCTGACTAGTGAGAAGTGGCTCGTCTTGGGTGACGGCCAGATCAGGGAATCGTGACAGCCAAAGCCAAGAAGAAGAAGAAGGGAATCAAGAAGGGTGCATCCGGCAGCCCGGAAAGCGCGACGGCCAGCGCGATGGCGGCTACCGAAATCGTCCGGCCCGAGCCCTCCGAAGAAGCCCGGCGCGTAGCGCTGCTATCAGCGCAAGCTGGGCTGGACAAGAAGGCAGTGGGCGTCGAGATCGTCGATGTCACTGGTAAGGTCGACTACGCGGACTTCCTCGTGCTCATGACCGGTCACAGCGACCGACATGTCGGGGCGATCGCTCAAGCCGTGGAAGAGTTGCTCGCCGAAAGCGGTGTGCGCGCCATCAGTCTAGAAGGGTTGCCCCAGGCCAATTGGGTCCTGATCGATTTCGTCGATGTCGTTGTTCACGTCTTCGAGGAGCAGTCACGCAGCCTGTACGACCTGGACGGGTTGTGGATGGATGCTCGCCGAATACCCGTGCCGGATAGTGCCGAGCAACGGACGTGAAGATCCTCGTCATCGCCGAGGGCAAGCTGAAGCACCCCGCCTTCCGTAGCCTTGCTGACGACTATCTGGCTAGGATTCGCCACTACACGCGCTGTGATGAGGTTGAAGTGCGACGCGCAGGCGAGATGGAGCGTCATGTCGCCGGGCTGTCCACGCGAGTTGCCCTCGAAGTCGGCGGTGATGTCGTGAGCAGCACGGAGCTTTCCCGGAGGATGGCGCTTTGGAGCCGGCGGGGCAAGGGCGTGATCGGATTCTTGATCGGGGGCGCCGAGGGGCTGCCGGCTCCCTTGAGTGCCAGCTCGGACGTGCGACTCTCACTGTCGGCTCTGACTCTCCCGCACCAGTTGGCTCGAGTCCTGCTGTTGGAACAGATCTACCGCGCCCTGAGCATTCTGCGCGGGGAGCCGTACGCGCGCGAAGGTTGAGCCCTCAGGCCGTGCTGCGCTTTCGGCGTCGAAAGTCCACCAACCACGCGATCCCAATCGACAGAACGTAGAGGACGCACAGGGGGAGGGCCAGAAGGAACTGACTGGTCACATCCGGGGGCGTGATGATCGCGGAGAGCACGAAGGAAATGACGACGAAGTAGCGGGCGAAACCGATCAAATGCTTGTGGGTCACGATGCCCGCAATGCTTAGAAAGAAGATCAGTACGGGCAGTTCGAACACCGCGCCAAAGGCGACCAACATGCGTGTCACGAACTCGATGTAGTCCCCGATCATGACGGTGGGTTTGACTTCAAAGCCTTCCACCCCCACTGGCCCGCTGAATCCGAGGAGATATTGAAAGGCGATCGGAAAAGCGATCCGCCAGCCGAAGTAGCCTCCCAGAGCAAATAGCCCACAAGACGAGATGACGAAGGGCAGGGCGAGTTTCTTCTCCCCGGAGTAAAGCCCCGGCGCCACAAACGACCACAGCTGATAGAGCATGACCGGCAGAGCCAGAATCAGGCCGCCGAGTAGGGCGAGCTTGAGGTAGGCCACGAAGAGGGAGGCAGGCGCTGGGAAGTGCAACGCCGCCTGGCCCGGAAGCTGTTGCTCGTTCCAAGCCTTGATAAAGGGAGTGGTGAGCAAATGCAGCAGGCTCTCGCGGAAGAACCAAGCCACGCCGGTGCCGATGGCGAAGGCCAGGAGCATTCGAAGGATGCGCGAGCGAAGCTCGGCCAGATGCTCCCAGAAGGTCATCGCGGCCTCTTCGGCTTCGGGGGGATCGGGCTCGTCACTCATGAAGGATCGGGTTCCGTGCGCTTAACTGGGGAAGGTGCGGGCGTTTCCTGCTGCGAGTCCGCGGCTGCGCTGCTCTCGAGGGCGGGCACGGCGTAGGCACCCGCTGTCGGAGCAGCGGCGGGCTGCTCATCGGTGCCCTCAGCGCTTCCATTGTCCGCCTCTTCTGAGCCCTCGCTATCCTCTGCGTCGTCGTAATCGTCGTCGTCATCGTCAACGAGATCATCCGGCAGCGCGCCATAGGCGTCCGCGCCTTCCGGCGGGTACTCGCGGAACAGATCTTCCTCGACCGACTCGGGGTAGGGGTCTGCGCGGGATTCCGAGTAGGCCAGGCGGCCGGCCGCTCGCAGATCGCCCCTCAGGATCCCGCGTAGCTCAGTCAGGCCCCCGTCGATTCCCTCCTCGCGCAGGATGTCGTCGATGCCGGTCTGCGCCCGCACCTCCGTCGTCAAACGCCGGAGTTTGCCCATCCATTGGCCGAGGGTGCGCAGCATGCCGGGAAGCTTCTGAGGGCCGACAACGACCAACGCGACGACGGCGATCAGCGCGATCTCAGAGAGCGAGATCCCGAACACGGACTGAACGGTAGTCTACGTTTCCCTCCCTCGCAAAGCGAAACCTGAGGCCGGCGGGGATTGGCAGGCGGGGCTCAGGGCTCCACCCAAATCGGGTTGGTGAAAGCGAAGGGCTTGATGCCGCTTTGAAAGACGTTGGGCAGGGGGGTGTGCCCTTTGGCCACGACCACGACAAAACTCTTCGGAGGGATACGCAGCTTCAGACGGGTATCCAGGCGTACCACATCCTTCTTGCCCTTGGGCAGGCTGATCCAACGGATCCGATTGCCCTTCGGGCCGAGTAGGACTTCCACTTCGTCCACGCTAATCCAAGGAGCCGCACGCACGCGAATTGCTAATTCCTTCTCACCGCCGCCTCGGACGGTCTGCCCGGGCTTCTTGCCAGCCAAAGTGACGCTGATGAAGGGCCCCGTGGTCACGCTAGCCTGACCACGCTTCAACGCGGCTAGGGCGGCCTTGGAGGTCACGTTCAGATCGGTTTTGTCGTCTCCGCCATCCGCGTGGCGAATCATGGTTCGCGGTACACCCGGGTCCACGAAGAACAGCTTGTGGGAATCGCTACTGCCGGTTCCAACGTATCGATGGCCTTGTCCCATCAACCGGATCCAGTCGAATAGGACTTTTCTGACCTTCGCCTCGCTGGTTGCGTCCACGCCGTTCATGACCTCGATCGCATCGAAGTCCCAAACGAACTTGTCCTTCATGGTGTAGGGCAGGCGGGATGTCTTGGGATCCAGCTTGAAGCGGTGGAAGTAGCCGATATCGTCCCATCGCGGGTGGTTCACCTGGATCAATCCCCCCGGGCTGGTTTTGCGCATTTCCGCGAACATGCGCTTGGGTGAAGTGTTTTCGAACACCACTCGATCCGTGGGGTTCATGGGCATCAGGTTGAAGTGCCCAAATCGGTTGCCCACGGTGCTGATTTCGCTGCCAACTACGGTGAGCAAGGGTGCTGCGAGGGCGCCGTGTTGGACCAACGCAGCAACCATCGGCCCGAAGTCTGTGACGGCGTAGTGATCACTCGCCACCGCGAGTTCCACGCCCTCCGCGGCGATGCTGACGATCCGGGTCGCGAGACCGATGTCAGCATCAATGCTTGGGGCCTGATGCAGGTGAAGATCCGCCGAGATCTGCCCAGGGGTAGTGACTACTCGCGGCAATTTTCCACTGAGGAAGACGTTTTCGTGGCGACGTATTTCGATCTGCCATCTCTTGGCATCGCGCTCGACTCCCGCGGTCGCGAGAATCTTGTATTTGCCCACCGGCAGCGTCCGCACGAAGCGTCCGGTGCCGCTCCAGGCGAAGCGCCCGGCGCCGGTTTCGTCACCGTCGTTGCCAAAGTTGGGATCGCGGGTACCGCCGGTGCCGCGAAAACTGAGCTTTGCCGCCAAGGGACGGCCAGCTTCGTCCTTGAGCTCCACGATCAGGGTTGCGCCTGGCTTGTGCGCCGCCTTGGTGGTGTCCAGTTCTTCGAAACTCAGTTCGCGCCGGACTTTCAACGTCTGCGCGGGAATCAGATTTCCCGAGCCATATTGAGCCTTGATCTCCGGTGCCAGCCCCACGTGGCGAGCACGATAGGAGATCGTCATCCGCTTCGCTTCCAGCGTTCGCAGTAGCAGGTCTCCGCCCGCCCCGTGTCGCCCGACCCATCGTCCAATTCCCGAGAACGTGGTCCGGGTTTTCCCGTGGCCGTCGACGAAATAGTCAACGTTGCCCCACTTGACCAAGTCACCCAGGGCGACGTGGGTGAGCTTGCCTCCACTCGTATGCTGCAGGGTGCTTTCAATGAGTACTTTAGGCTTCTTTTGATTCAGCGAATAGCGGGTCGTGACGGATAGGCGTCCTGCGCCGAGTGCCATTTCGCCGATCGCCTCGATGGCGTCGCCGGCAGCTCGCACCGTGTGCGCGGTCAGGTTGTGGGGCATGTGCCCATCGATGACGACAGGATGCAGCATCCAGAGACCATCGATGTTGGGTGTGAGCTTCAGTTGCGGAGCCGTAGCGGCAACGGGCTTCTGCCTCCAGAAGTCGACTAGGTAGCCGTCGCTCTTGCGCACTACGGCAACGACCCCGCTGCCCACGAGTGCCAGATCTCCCGGTTTGCCACCTACTCGCAGCCGGTCGCCGAGTAGCTTCTTGTCGACCACGACGACCCGGGGTTGGTCGGCACTTCGCGCGGGCCCCGTCGTAGCCCCCAGGAGGGGGGCCAGAAGCCACAATCTGCGAAGAGTAGGAGCTGTCCGCACTGAGCTGACTGTACTCAGCCATGGGGTCGAAATGCCAATCGCTCCAGCAAGGAATGGCTTGCTCGCCCCGTTTGGCCCTCAATTCAATTGCTCGTTTGGTCCCCCGGCAGGTTAAGCTCTCCCCGTGCTGTTCCTGCTCATATTTGCCATTTTCCTGGTGGGGATCTGCGTCTTCATCTACGGGCTGCTGATCAAGGGTGTCGATCGCTACGAGCCCGAACCCTGGTGGCTCTTGATCATCTGCTTCTTTTGGGGAGCCTTGGGTGCCACGTTTTTCTCGCTGATCTTCAACACCATCGGCGGCTACGTCATCACCAGTGCCGTTGACCCATCCACAATGAACGAAGCCGCGGTCGCCCAGGGCCTGACCGCTTCCTTCGTTGCTCCCCTGGTCGAAGAGTCATTCAAAGGCGTTTTCCTGCTGGTGATCTGGGCTGCGAGTGCCTTTTGGTTGAGAGAGCTCGATGGCCCTCTGGACGGAGCCATCTACGGCGGCGTCATCGGCTTGGGATTCACTCTCACTGAAGACGTGCTCTACATCATGACCGCTGCTTCGAAAGCGGGCGTGGTGGGTTTTGGCGCGACATTCGTGCTCCGGACCATCTTTGGCGGGCTAGGCCACGCCACTTTCACGGCCATGACCGGCCTGGGGGTGGGAATCGCGTCCGAAACCCGGAGTATGCCAGTGAAGATCCTGGCACCGGTGGGCGGTTGGTCGGCGGCCGTGGGTCTGCACTTCTTGCACAACTTCCTGGTCAGCTTCTTTGGCTGCGGGGGTGTGCTGCTGAAGTTCGCCGTCTTCCTGACGTTCGCGGTTCTCTTCTTCGTCCTGCTCTACATCCTTGCGTTCCGAGACCGCGCGATCGTGATGCGCGGACTGGCTGACGAAGTGGGCGTGGTCTGCCACCCGAAGGAATTCAAGCTGACCACCAGCGGCGCCATGCTGCTACCGCTGTATGGCCTAATTGCGCTGTCGGGCAGTGAGGGTGGCTACATGGCAGCTCGCAAGAAGCAGCTACTGCTGGCAGATTTGGCATTCTTGAAACACCGCGAGCGCCGCGGGGATTCCGGCGCCACGCCACGAATCAACAAGGTCCGCGCCGAGCTTCATGCACTCAACGGGCGCGGGGTCTTCATAGGCAAGCGCTAACCAGCCAGAGAGGTGCGCCCGCAGTGGCGGGCACCCCCTCGTATCGGTCACTCATCGGATCATGTTTCGAGCGATGACGATGCGCTGGATCTGGCTCGTGCCTTCGTAGATTTGCAGGACCTTCGCGTCTCGCATCAGCTTCTCCACCGGGTAGTCCTTGACGTAGCCGTTGCCGCCGAAAACCTGCACGGCATCCACCGCGGTTTGCATGGCACGGTCTGCTCCGAACGCCTTGGCGTAGGCAGACACGATAGGATCGCGAACGCCGTTGTCCAGGTTCCATGCCGCCTTTTGGTAGAGCAGCCGCGTAGCCTCGGTGCCGATAGCCATCTCCGCCAGCATGGCTTGAACCAACTGGTGCTCGGCGATGGCCACACCAAAGGCCTTGCGCTCCTTAGCGTACGCGACGCATTCATCGATGCAACGCTGCATTAGGCCCGTGGCCAACGCGGCGATGTCGGGGCGGGTCTGGTTGAAGGTCTCCATGGCCAACTTGAAGCCCGCGCCCTCGGGCGCCAGGAGATTGACCTTCGGAACCTTCACGTCCTCGAAGTGCACCGCAGCCGTATCGCTGCCGCGTTGGCCTAGTTTGTCTTCGTGTTTGCCGACCTTCAGCCCCGGCGTATCGCGATCTACGATGAACGCTGCGATGCCTTTGTGACGCTTGGCTCTGTCGCTGGTCGCAAAGACCACGTAGAAGCTGGCGAAGCTGGCGTTCGTGATCCAGCACTTTTCGCCGTTGATCACGTATTCATCGCCATGAGCCTCGAATCGAGTTTTCATGCCGGCCACGTCACTGCCGCCGCCAGGCTCCGTCGTGCAGTAGCTGGCGAAGTTTGGTTCGGTGGTCAACATGCCGAGGTACTTCTTCTTCTGCTCTTCGGTACCGCCGAGCTTGACCGGTGTCAGCGCCAGGGTGTTGGCCAGCATACTCGTCGTGATGCCAGTGCAGCCGTAGGCGAGCTGTTCGGTGATGATGGCGTTTTCCAACTCGCCCATGCCTGGGCCGCCGTAGTCAGAAGGCACGGTCGTGTTGACGAAGCCCAGTTCGTGGGCTGCCTCGAAGACCTCCTTTGGGAACTTGCTTTCTTGATCGCATTCGGCGGCGATCGGCACGATGCGTTCCTTGGAGAAACGCCGTGCCATGTCTACGAGGGCGTTCTGTTCTTCAGAAAGACCGAAGTTCAACATGCTTTCACTCCTTTGCTCGCTTCTTCATGCGGTCGTACTCGGCGCGAACAGCTCGCGCCCCGAGCATGTAGCCCACGGTGAGCCCAACCAAGAGGATCCCGGGGATGTAGATCATGTGTTCGAGGGTCATGATTCCGGTGAATCACCTCGGGCGCTCTCCAGCCGGCGATCCAAATCCGCGAGCCGGGCTTCCATCGTCCCTTGGCGTTTCCACGTGGAAAACACGAACCAGAACATGACCACCCAAAGCACACAGTAGGCGATGACCAGCAGGGTTTCGGCACTGGTTGCGTCGCGGCCGCCCTCGACGGGTACGAACTCCGTTGCTCGTTCGTCGGGGTTGGATGAGCTCGCGGGCTCGGCTTGGGCAAGCTCTAGCCGGGGCCCAAGGCCAAGCCAGGTTTCCATGGTCGTGCCCTTGGCCGGGGCTAGCTCAGTACCGGACACGTCATGCCTCCCTTACGAGACCTTCGTCGATTGCCCGCTCTTCGGTGTCGCGAAGGCGAGCCGTGAGTTCCAAAGTTCGCGCGCGCTGCCAGAGCAGCATTACGGCCAGCAAGGTGAACGCCAAGAAGCCGATGGTCAGCGTGAGCTTCATGTCCGGGTGGGAAAGCCCTCCGCCCCCCTTGTTGATCACGACGGGGTGATTCCCACCCCACTTCTTCACGGAGTAGTGGATGATCGGTAGGTTGACCGTACCGAGCACGCCCAACGCGGCTGCGAACTTCCGCTCCGCCTCTCCGCTGCCGCCGAAACGCCGCAGTAGGACGATGGCTGCGTAGATCAAAAGGCTCAGCAATGTAGTGGTGAGCCGAGGGTCCCAAGTCCAGTACACGCCCCAGGCCTTCTTGGCCCAGAGCGGTCCGCTGGTGATCATCAAGAGGCCGAAAAGTGTGGCGCATTCCGCGCCAGCCTGAGCCCAGGCGTTGCTGCGATTGGTCAACTTCAGCAGGAATACACCGCTCGCGATGCAGCAGATGACGCCCGAAAGATACATCGCGTACGCGGACGGAACGTGGAAGTAGAAGATCTTCTGGGCGAAGCCGCCGGCTTCGGCCTGCGCGATAGGCGCGCGAAAGAACGTCATGTAGAATAGGACGAATAGCGCGACAAGGGTTGCGCCGGCGAGCACAGCAAAGCCAGGTTTCGGCCGCGACATGGCAAGCACGCTAGCGCGGATTTTCCGAGCCGTCATGGCGCTCAGACGTTGCAGCTGGAGAGCGCCAGAAGCGCAGCAATTTGTGCGCGTACCAGCTCGAACTCCTTGATCGCGGAGTCGATTTCTGCTTCCCGAAGTCGACGCGAAGCGTCGACGAGCTCGAAGCTGGAGCCCTGCCCCGCGGTGAAGGCAATCTGCGATAGGCGCGAACTTTGGCGGGCGATTTCCCGAGTGCGCTGGCTCACCACCAGGTTCTTCTTGGCGACGTTGACCGCGCGCTGGGCCTGTTGAGCCTCGACCCGGGCGGCGCGCTTCGCGTCCGTTACATCTTCCTGCACCAAGCGCTGCTGCGCCTTGTTGGCAGCCCGCGTTCCGTAGCGCAGTCCGCCGTCGTACAAAGGCCAGGTCAAGACGCCGCCGATGGTCCAAGTCACGTGCTTGCCATTTGCGCTGAAGCGTTCCTCCGAGGCGTAGTTTAGATTGGATACGAAATCCACGGTGGGAACGTAGTCCCAATCCACGGCCTTCACGTTGCGCTGAGCAATTTCGAGGCGCGCTCGCGCCGCCCTCACGTCAGCGCGGTCGTCGGGGTTGCCGACGGGTTTGCAGACCGCGCTGGCGTCTGCCGCAAGCTGATCGAGGCGGATGCTCGGTGTGACGCTCCACGGCACGGAGTGTCCTAGCGTGACACCGAGCGCTTCACGAGCTCTGCGGACGCCTTCGTTGGCGCCCACGACCTGTGCGCGAGTGAGTGACACCTCTTGTTCAGCTCGGAGCACGTCCACGGCGCTGGCGGCGCCGAGGCGGGCGCGGCGACGGTTGAGGTCCAGTGTGGAAAGCGTGGACTTCAGCGAGACGCGGCTGATTTCGGCCACCCGTTCGGCGGTCACGACGCTAACGATGGCGTCGGCGACAGCAGCGATGACCCGGCGCTCGGCATCCTCCTGGGACAGGGCAGCCACACGGCGGCCCCGCTTAGCTGTCCCGTGGTCATGCCACGCGCGAGGCGCAATGACCGGCACCCGAAGCGACAGTCCCGCACCCCATGTGGTCAATGGGTCGGGGATGGTGCCCTGCGAGATCCCCGATGAGCCGAAGATGACGCCTTCGCCGGTCAACAAGTGGCGCTGGATTTGCGCTGTGCCGGTCAGGGTAGGGAGTGCTCGTGCAAGGGCCTGGCGTGCCTGGCCGCTCGCTAGTTCGGCCTGGGCGACGCTGCGCGCCAGAGTCGTCGACTGGGCCCGGACTTGTCGCAGTGCCTGTTGCCAGGATTTGACCACCCGCGGCGCCGCGGGTAGCGGCGCCAGCATGGGGTCGTTGATCTCTGGAAGTGGTTTTGCCGCAGCGGTCGCCGGTGCTGAAGGTTGGGGAGTGGCTTCCGCTGGAGCATCGACGCGCTTGTCGGGAGCAGCGCCGGGTTGGGCGTGGGCCGAAGTGGTCAGCAGCAGACTCAGACAGAACAGAGAGGTGCCTCGCATCTGCGCGAGATAGTGCCGATCTTGCCTCGTGCAAAGGCCTGAGAGTCCGAAGCTTGGGATCTTGGCTCAGACGGAGCGCATTTGCTGTCGCCACCGCTCCAGCAGACAGCGTGCGCCCATGGCGCCGTCCGGGAGGGCTCGGCGCAACAGCAACTCCGCTCGCTCTTCTTGACCGGTCCTGAGCAGAGCGTGGGCATAGGATGCGACCACCTCCGCATCGTCCTTCATCGCCGCTGCTGCCCGGGCCAGGTGGGGAAGTGCTTGGTGGGGGCGATCCAGCGCCACATCGAGCATATGGCCGAGATTGTGGGCATAGGACGGACAGGAGGGCGCCAGAGACAGCGCCCGGCGAAATGCCCGGGCCGCAGCGCGGGCGTGACCCAACTTGGCGTGAGCGAGACCCAGCAGCGCCCAGGCAGGATCCGTCTCGCTGTGGGCTAGCGATGTGCGTGCATACAGCGCCGCCTTCCATGGAGATTCCTGCAAGTGTTGCTCAGCCAGTTGCTGAATCGCGAACTGCCACGAAGCGCTACCGGTGCTGACGCTGACTAGTAGCCGCTCGAGCATCGGGATCATTTCCCGGGGTGCAAAGCCGTGATCGAGGCCGTACTCCACGTTATGCAGCAGTCGTTCAACTGGTGCGTTCAAACTGTGCGGGGAGTGGCGCTCGTCAGGCACGAAGACACCTGAGCGTAGCACGCGCCTCTGCGATCTCGCGAGGTTTTCAGGTGCGAGGTCGCGCCTCTTCGGCCAAGACCTGTTTTCCGGCGATGACGACCCCATTGAGGGCCGCGATGACTTTTTCAAGATCTTTTCGTTGCACACCGACAAAAGAATGACGGTGGCGCACGTTGATGTAGTCAGCGGTGTCTGCGGATAGTCCGCCGTTCGATTGCAGCGTATCCAAGATTAGATCTTGACTTGCTCCGTCTCGGGATCCGACGTTGACGAACACTTCGGCGAGCGACGGGTCCGAGCGGTGGATCTGCCAGGCTTTGCGGGCGTCAGCGCTCGGTCTAGCCTCAAGGGCGCTGGCGTCCGCGGTCGAGTACGAGGGTTGCTGTCTGGAGCTGCGATCGTTGTCTCGCTCCCGCCGTCGCCGCCTGCGAGGCTCGGTTCGGGCCTCTGGGTCCCGCTCGTCCCGCTGCGGGCGCGCCGCGCCCGAGTCTCGACTGGAAGAAGCACGGTCTGCTCGCTGCTCGACGTTACGCCGCGGCACCTCTTTGGCTTCGGCTCGTGGTTCCGGAGGCGGAACAGGAGCAGGGAGCTTGGCCCGTCGCGCTGCCGTTGCTTCCTCAGCGACTTCGGGTCGCAACCCGAGGTGGGAACGCAACAAACCGCCGACGATGCGTTCCGCGTCGTCATGGGTCAGCAGCCTGCGCGCCAACGCGAGGTCCTCGGGCTCCAAGGGCATTTCCGCAAACGCCGCCAGCATGTCGAGTTCCTGCTGGGACTTCAGCTGCCGGTTGGATGGCAGCATCTTTTCGATGGGTCGGACCTTGTAGGTTAGGCGAAGGTAGTACAGGTGGCCTACATCCGCGGGTGCAATCAAGGAGATCGCGGTGCCCGTGCGTCCCGCGCGGCCGGTGCGCCCGGTACGATGCACGTAGGCCTCGGCGGACGCAGGCATGTCGTAGTTGATCACGTGGGTGAGATGCGAAATGTCGATACCGCGCGCTGCGACGTCGGTGGCAACCAGAAACCGGAGTTTGCCCTCGCGAGTCCTCGCCATCACTTTTTCGCGATCCGACTGTGGCAAGTCGGCGTTCAGCCAATCCGCCGAGTAGCCCGCGTCTGAGAGTGCACTAGCCACGCGCTTGGTTTCGTCCCGAGTATTGCAGAAAACGACTGCGCTCTCGGGGTTTTCGACTTCCACGATGCGCAGAAAATCCCCCACTTTATCGCTGAAAATCATGTACACGAAGTGGTCGATCTCGAGGGCGCCAATGTGGTCGCCACTGAGCGTCACGAACTCGGGATTCTTCAGCCGAGTCTCTGCCATGCGCTGAATGACGGGTGGCAGGGTCGCGCTGAAGAGCAAGGTTTGGCGACTCTCGGGCAGGTAGCTCAGGATGTCCGTGATCTGGGGCAAGAACCCCATACTGAGCATCTCATCGGATTCGTCCAAAACGAAGCTGCGGATATCCGACGGGTCCAGCGTCCCGCGTCCGAGATGATCCAGCACTCGACCAGGGGTGCCGACGACGATTTGCGCGCCCTCTTCCAAGTCTTGCACTTGACGACCCATCGGGGCCCCGCCGTACACTGCGGTTACCCGAATCGAGGAGTGTTTCGCGATCTGGGAGAGCTCCCGAGTCACCTGGAGCGCTAACTCGCGTGTCGGGCACAGGATCAGGGACTGCACCCGACTGTCCTCCGTGCGAATCAACGAATTGATGATGGGGAGTCCGAATGCCGCGGTCTTTCCGGTTCCGGTGCGGGCTTGCACGACGAGATCGCGACCACGGGCGGCCGGTTCGAATACGGCCCGCTGCACCGGCGTGGGGTGCACGTAGCCAAGATCGTCGACTGCCTGGCGCACGTCTTGGCTCAGGGGCAGGGTGTCAAAAGTGGGAAGCGCTTCGTCCGTCGTGGATTCAGCCGCTGGGGCAATCATCAATACCTCTCTGTCCGCTCCGCGTCCGGGCTGGCCGCGGGGCTTTTCACCACGTTCCTGGGGCCTCGTCCACCCGTTCAGGGGCGGGCCGGCTGAGTGAACTCTTTTTCGATCTGGTTGATGCGCCGCCTCAGACGGGCCAAATCCACAGCATCCGAGCGCACGGCGTGCTCCTCGGCGTAGCGGAGCCGGTCGACGTCGCGCAGCGCCCTGAGGGCCATTGGGTCGCCCTTGCAGGCCTGGTCGAGGCCCTCGCGAGCTGCCCAGGAGCGCGCCAAGGTGCCTCGGAACTGAGCCAGAGACGCCCGTTCGCCTCGGTCCTCTAGGGCCGCCGCCCGCCGGGCCTCCCGCACCGCTTCCACCAGCCTCACCACGCCGCCGCGGCAATCCGCCGTCGCTGCCGGCGCCGGCGAGAAAAAGACCTGTCGGATGATGCGCACCGTGTTGTGCAGGGTGAACCCCCCGACCGCGAGGACGAAAATCCCTAGGATCGCCCGGCGCCCAATGCGTTCGGCGCGGCTGGAAGCAGGCGGCATCACGGCCTTGCGTAGCCTTCTCCGGGGCGCGGCGTCAATTCTGGCCATAATTGACCCACGTCACCGCCGGCGCTAGTTTCAATAAGCTTTGAAGAAGTCGAACGGGAATTCGAACGGCGAGTTCGCCCGCTCCCTATCCCTGCTCGAAAGCAGCGGAACCGGGCGCGCGCCCCCTGAAGTGCTCAGTCGTGTGGGGGACATCCAGACCCTTGTCGCGGACGACATGGAGTCGGTGCGCGAAGTGCTGCGACAATCGACAGAGTCGGGGCCCGAGCCGGCGCGCAGCGCGGCTCGCCATTTGGTCGGCGGAGGGGGCAAGCGGATCCGCCCACTGGCACTGCTGCTGGCGCACGCTTGCTTCGCTCCGCCGGAGCCCCAGGCTCATCAAATTGCGGTGGTCGTCGAGCTGGTGCATTCGGCAACACTGATGCACGACGACGTGATCGACGACGGGGACGAACGCCGCGGACAACCGACCGCGCGCCGGGTTTGGGGAAACGCGGTCAGTGTCTTGGCCGGCGACCTCCTGCTGGTGCGCGCCCTGGAACTCACCGAGCAGCATGCGCCGGCGTTACTTCCCGGCCTACTGGCGACGTTGCGTCGCTTGGTCGAGGGCGAGGTGGTGCAGCTGCGAGGCCGCGTCGCTCTTGATCCTTCTGAAGCCACTTACGAGCGCATTCTCCAGGACAAGACAGCGTCCCTATTTGGCTGGGCGACTCGCGCCGGCGCAAGCCTGGCGGGCGCGGACGCTGAAAGCGTGGAGCGAATGGGGGAGTTCGGCGAACGCCTTGGTGTGGCCTTCCAACTCGTGGACGATCTCCTGGACTACTCGGAACAAGGCACCGGAAAGACCCCTCTGGCCGACCTGAGCGAAGGCAAGCTGACCCTGCCCCTGGTCCTCACCTGCGCCGACAAGCCGGAATTGCTGGCTTCCCTTAAACGGATCCACGCTGGCGATCTGGAGCCCGTGCAAGCCGTCAGCAGCGCTGTCCGCAGTTCGGGTGCCTGTGACGAAGTTCGGCGCCGCGCGGAGAACTTCACCGCAGAAGCGCTGGCCGCTCTGCGAGGCGTTGCCAAGACGCCCGCGCGACTGCTGCTCGAAGGCGTGGCGACAGGTCTCGTCGAACGAGCGGTGTAGGCCGATGAGTCCCCGCGAACCAGAACTCTGGCAGAGCGAGGTCATCGTCAGTGACGTCGTTGGTCGCCTGATGGAGTTTTGGGGTTTCAAGCGGAACATGGGTCGCATCTGGGCTGTGCTGTATCTCTCCCCGGACGCCTTGACGGCCAAGGATCTTCAGCGGCGCCTCAAGCTCTCCAGCGGCGCCGTGAGCATGACGTTGAACGAGTTGTTGCGTTGGGGGGTCGTGCAGAAGAAGTGGGTACCTGGCGACCGTCGTGACCACTTCGCGGCTGAGGTCCAGCTTTGGAAGATGATCTCCCGTGTGCTTTCGGAGCGCGAACTGACGGAAATCGACGCGGCGGTGGACGCCTGCGAGCAGGCGCTCGCCTCCCTCTCGGACGCGCTCGCCTCGGATTCGGAGGAGACCAAGCGCCGCGCGCGACTTCAGAAACAGCGCATCGAGGCGCTGTTGGCGTTGGCCAGAATGGGTCGACAGTTGCTCAAGGCGCTGCTGTCCACGGCCAAGGTCGATGCGGAGCAGCTTGCCCGCGTCGAACTCAGTCGCTGAGGGGTGGTCGAGTTTCTATGAATGACGCCGTGACTTCGCGCGTCAGCGCGGCGGTGATTTCTCCGGCAACCGCATCCACCGAACCAGCGAGTCGTTCCACGTTCCGCTGATACACGATCACTCGTGCAGATGGTTTCTGCCCCGGCTTGGAGATTAGCCCATCCAAAAGCAGCAAGGCTCGGGGGTCGACACCGTCGGCCACGACCTCGACTCCAGGTACCTCAGCGACAAAGACCTCCTCAGCGCGAAGAAACTGAGACAGCTCCGGCGGCAGAGACGCCACGCCCTTCCGAACCGTGTCTTCGAACGTCTCGCGAGTCAGCGTCCAAGGTGGAGGCGGGATTTCCAAATCGAGAAGGCGCGAACTCAGGAAAGCCTGAGTCGCAAGGGTGGTGTGGCCGCGATCGTCGCGGATCAAACCCAGGTAGTACCAGGCCTCCGGATTGCCCGGCCCCGACTTGACTGCGGCCTCAATCAGCGGCTGAGCACGTTCGATATCACCCGCTTCGTAGTAGGCCCGCGCCAGCAAAAACGAATGCATGGGGTTTTCGTAGGGGCCTGGTGGAAACGATAGGCAGATTCGTTTCGCCTCTGCCGCGTCGCCCGATGCCAGCATGGCGTCGAACTTCAGCAGTAAGGCGTCGACGCGCTCCCCGTCGTTCTCAGCGAGGTCGAGAGCTTGGTCGCAGAGGTCCAGTGCCTCGGGAATGTCACCGAGCGGATGGATGAAGATCTCCGCGGCGTTGAGCATCGCTTCGAAGTAGGTGTCGTCGAGGCTGATGGCAGTTCTGTAGTGTTCAGCGGCGTCCTCGAACTCGCCCTGCAGTGCAGCCACGTAGCCGAGCAGGTTGTAGGCCTCGGGAGATTGGTTGTCGATTTCGAGCGCGCGACGGGCGCTGATTTCTGCGCCGACGGAATCGCCCCGCTGCACGAGATCCCACCCCCGATCGAGGTGTGCCGAGAACTGATCCATTCCGGGCTAGTGTAGCCGACTCAAGCGGACGTCAAGGGGTAGATGTTCGTCGAAGCGGCAACGACAAGCGCGCGCATCATTCGTGCACGATGATGCGACTGCCGGGTCTGTCTTTGCTCGACCACGCCCCGTGGAAGCCTTCTGCCACGGGAGGATCCGTCAGGAAGAAGACTCGTTTGGCATCCAAGGGGGAGAGATTGACGCAACCGTGGCTCATTCGAATTCCGTAATTGCGATGCCAGAACGCCCCGTGGATCGCGTAGGAATTGTAATAGTACATCACGTAGGGCACGTCTTCGATGCTGTAGGGCAGATCCCCCGCCGCCGTGCCGTTGCCGTCCATCGTGGTGGTGATGTGCTTCTCGCGAACCCGCCACTCGCCCGTGGGCGTGCGATGGTCTTTTTCTTTCCTGCTCGACCGCTTCCCAGATGAGATCAGGGTGGCGAACACCGGCGTGGTGCCGCGGTAGGCAACCAGGGTCTGGCTCTTCAGGTTGACGTCCACCCACTTTTCATTCGGAGCCAGATCCTTCGGTGGAGGCCCGGGTCGGGTCACCCGCACGTGCAAGCGTTTGATCCAGGTGTTGTCTTTGGTTTCCAGGTAGTGGGTCTTTCCGACTTTTCGCTCGCGACCCGTGAGCTGAATTGCCGTGAACGACTTGACGGACTTAGCCGGCTTCGGGGGGCCATCCTCCGACTCCATCTCGTAGGTGGGCGCCTTCTTTCGGCCGCCGTACACCCAAGCGATCGGCAATTTCCAGTCGCCGCCCTCCAGCTCCACGCCTTGGAACTTGGAGCCGGCGGTCTGCCAGAAGCGATCCGCCGGGGCGACCAAGCCTCGGGTCGTCTTGTACCAAGTGCGCTTGTTCCAGCGGAATGTCTTGTCCACGGCCACGTAGAAGCCGGAAACCATGCGCTTGGCCAGGATGTCGTCGCTCTCTGCCGCCAGCTCTTCCAGCGTGACTTCGTGCAGGGAGTCCTTTGCGTTCTCCCGCTGCCACCAAGGTACTTTGGGAACTTCAGCTGCGGCGTCCCCCACCACGGCAACGCCTGCGTCGGGCGAGGACCGAAGCATTAGACCAGCGTCTGGCGACGTGGATGCCGGGGTCACCCGCTCGGAGCCGGTGTCCTGCGCGGCCGCCTTGGCCTTCTCTTCTTTCTCTCGCTTCGCCTTGTCTTGCTTCGCCTTCTTCGCCGCGGCGAGGTACGGCTCGTAGTGATACATCTGCTCGCGAGACGGAACGCTCTTGTAGAGGGGAGTGCCATTCTTCGCATTCCGCGCGTAGGTGTAGGGCAGCACCTCGTCTTTGTCCGGGCGCTTGAGGGCGAATTTGACCTGGGGGTGCTTCAGATCCGTGGTGCCCAGGTTGGCGCACAAATAGCCACCGCCCACGACTTCGAGCCATCCCTTCTTGCACTTGTCTGTGGAGACCGGCTTTTCCTGTACCCCGACTTTGCCGCCGTTGCGCACGTAGCCGATCTTGTCTGAGCGATCGAAGTGGGGTTTGCGATACACCCCCGCCGCGGCTGACGTCACGACGAACCATGGGCCCTTGTGCTCGACAGGGGCGGCGTCCGGCACCTCCGCATTGCTCGCGCTGGGCTTGGGCGTCAGCTCGTCAGGCAGGGTCGGATCTCCTGGGACCCCGCTGGCCCCGGACGGGCGAGCCGATGCGCTGGGGTCGGGTTCTCCCCCGGGAGGCGCTTTGCGCTCGCAGGCCAACGGGACCAGGGCGGCGAGCACAACGACGCGACTGACTCGATACACGCGGGACATGAAGCCCAGCCGGCTTACTACCCAGAACAGCTGTCGTCGAACCACTTTGTTGCTCTCTAGATTCGGCCCGCGGGCCGGAAAACGTACAAATACGGTGATCTTGACTGGAAGTTCCGTGCCATGCACCCAACACGCCGTCTCGCCCGTCAAACTGGACAGAGCTATCGTGAGAGGCGTGGACAGTCGTCCAAGCTGGCGTGGCCAGCGAGACACAAGCAGCAGCCGGTTTTGGCGCATGCTGGCCTTCAGCCTGTTTGCGCACGTACCGCTAACTCCTGCCGCAGCGGTGCTCGGATTGATCAGTATGCTGGCCGAGGCCCCCACGGAGGACCCGGGTCCGGCCGCGCCGCCCATCACGGCTATTCCCGTCGACCTACTCACCGACGACGCCTTCGGCCCCGTGGGCGTGGAAGACGGCGAAGGCGACAAGGCAGTCGGCGCCAAGCCGGGTGAAGAGAGCGCGGAAGACGACACGGATCCTTTCGACGAACTAGAGGACGACGACGACGATGACACGGCATTGAGTGTGCCGGATAAACCCGAAGAGGAAGGCAGCGACGACGAAGGTGCGGACGACAAGCCAAAGCCTCCCAAGAATGGAACTTCCGTTGGCGACCCCGTGGCGATGGCGGGCAGCGCCGGCAAGGTCACGGACGCCAACGCCAATGTGCGTCTGCTGATCTTCAACGATCGCATCCGCTCTCACCCACTCGGAAAACGTATTGGCACCCTGTTGGGTGCGGCGGAGCAATGGAAAGACTTCTTTGGTCCAGGTGGGCTGGATCCCGTCAATGACGTCGACCGTGTCCTGATTGCGGGGCCGCAGTTGAAAGATTCGTCCAGCGTGGTTGCGGTCCTCAAAGTCAGCGCGGATCCGACCCGGGTGAAGGCTGCCGTTGATGCGTTGGTCAATAGAGATCCAGCTGGTGGCTGGCTCGACGCGGGGGTGTCAGCAGCCCGAGCTAAAGCGGATCGTGCCGAGCGAGTGTTCGTGCTGCCTCGTCCGGGCATCGTCGTCGTGACGCCGCCGAGTGCCGCTGATCACGCGTTGAAAGTCGGCAAGAGCCTGAGATTCCCCCGTCCGAAGGGCAAGGAGGCGCTGACCACCTACGTGATAACGCCCTGGCGGGCATTCCGGGGGATCCCGTTTCAGGTCCCGAAGTCGATCAAATGGGTGCGCATGAAAATCGTACCGACGGACAACGGCGGTGCCTACGCAGAGCTCGTGGCGGAGGACGAGTCCGAAGCGGCAGCGAAACAAAACGCCCAGCTGCTAACGACGCGCTTGAACACGGTCACCCGGATCGACCTCACGAAAAAGGGCGGCGTTTTCGGAAAGGCGGCGCGCTTTCTCCTCGGGGACGAAGTGAAGCTGGTGGAACCCGTGGCCTTCACTTCGAAGGGCAAGCAGATCCACGGCAAGGTGGTTGCGACTCCCAAGCAGCTAGGAAGTCTGCTCGAGGCCATCAGCGGCTACGCCGAACAGCTGGCCAAAGAAGCCAAGAAGAAGAAGGCAGCTGCTGCCGCGGACGCAGGTCTCGATGCGGGGGCAGCTGCGGCACCGACAGCGCGGGAAGCGGCAGCGGCCCCCGAGCCCCCGGATGCGGCCAGGGACTGATCACTGGCAGGCAGGGTTGTTTGTTTGGTCGAGCCCTGCCGCGAGTGGCTGCGCGCGTCTCGCCCTGGCGCACTCGGAGCGCCTCTCGACCTAGCGCGAGAGGCAGGCCCCAGCGCCGCTTCAAGTCCGCGACCCAAAAAACCAATCGGCCGGGGAGTCAGCCTTGGGCGGCCCGCTTTGCGACGGTCTGCAGCAGTGCGTCCGCCCGAGCGGGATCGAGGGCACCGACGCACAAGCTGGGGCCCTTGCGGGGGACCACCACGAGGCGGCAGCGCCCCCGGGCCTCGTCGCTCAGCAGCGAGAGGCCAAAGTCCAACGCCACGCCGATCCCGATGATCAACAGGCCTAAGCCGAGCAGGGGCGGGGAAGTGCCGGGCACACGGGCACCATCGACGAGTAGGCCCATGCCCAGGTAGGTGCCCAGGCAGAGCGCAATCAGTCCTAGGTACAAGCCAGTGCGGGTGAAACGCACTTCCCGGGTGAGCTTGGCGATGTTGGAAAGGGGCACCAGGGTGGAGCGGTCCCGCAGCACGCGACCGAGCAACTCGGTGCGGTACAGCACTTCGACCCCGCGCTCGGTGATGGTCAGCTCCGCGGGGCGGCGATAGGCCAGGGCCAAGCGGCCCAGCAGGCGCACGACAGCGATCACGAACAGGAGTCCTGTGATGGCCAACAGTACCGTTAACGCAGGATGCCGTGGCGACGGACTCAACTCTCCGCTGAGGCGCTTGACCTCGCTAGACGGAGCCACCAGGAGCGCTTTGAGAAGTGTGTTGTCCGTTTCCGACTCGGACAACTTCAGCACGGCACTCTGAGCGACCTCGCTTGGGCTTTGCTTGAGCGCCAACACGGCGACCACGGCCTCCGCGGGACTGAGCTCGCCCAAGCTGCTCGCAGCGCCGGACCAGAACGAGGCGGCACCCTCGCCCAGGGCCAGGTCGATGGCGGACAAGGCGTCCATGTGATGATGCGCAGCGAGAGCGATGAGCTCCTTGACGCGCTGCTTCTCGGTTTCGGGTGCACTGGGAAAGTCTTCGCGCACAGCGAGTGCGACGCCAGCCGCAAGCAGCGCGCGCGCCGTTGCCGAACTCGGTCCCGCGCTGAGGATCTCCCGCACGTTGCCCCACGGCGTCTGCATGGCGTCCACGTCGAGATCGATCTCCCCGGCGCCGACGCTCAGGATCTCGCTGCGACGCTGCGTGGGCACGCCTAGTAGATGCTCACGCAGCGCAGCCACGATTGCCGGGAGGGTCTCGTGGCTTTCGAGCTCGGGGACGAGCGAGGCGGGGCTCGGAGCGGTCATCGGGTCCTTCCGATATCCGAACGCCACGCGTTCCGCTACACATTGTCGCGTCGACCAATATTTGCTGTCGATTGGGGCGCCTGGTTGGAGTGCATGTAGGTGCTGCGCTGCGTCAGCGGCGCGCTCGTTCGTCAAAACTTGGCCCGGAACGCGCTGACCCGATACCCAGATCGTCAAGGCCAGCGAGGCAGTTCGAGCGGCCAAGGAGTTTCGGGAGCATGTCTTCGACCCAGACCAAAAATGAGATGTTCGACAACCTTCGCCTGATGTTGCGCGACGTGTTTCGCCTACGCACGGACGGCGTGGCGTACGCACGCCTGGCTCGCGCCCACGGCTACGTAGATGGCTACATGCGGCTCATGCTGGAAGCCGGCATCGCCGACAAGAACGAATTGCTGTCCCTCGTGGCAGAAGAGCGCCGCGTAGCGGACGGACCGGCGACGGCGATGTTCACGTCGGAGCCCGACGCAGCCACCGTGGCAGCCTGAGCCCCGACGCGTAGCTTGGTTCAGGGGGAAACGACGGCGACGTCGCCACGGGTCTTCGGTTTGGCTTCCCGCCAGAACGACACGATCTTGCTAGCGCCTCCGACGTCCAAGATCTGATTGAAGCCGCCGGAGAAGCCCGGTACGGTCAGGTTCTTCTTCGTCCAGGTGTGCGTGGCTCCGTTGGGCGTACCGATCGCCCAACGCAAGGTACCGTTGGTCGCGTCTTGGTAGGCGATGCGCACTTCGCCCGAGGAGGTGACGAAGATCGACGAGTCATCGCCAACCACGGCCTGGCCATCCGCCGTGGAGCCGTCGTCCACGACCTCTGGGGCTCCGGGAGTCGTGCCCCCGGCGAGTTTCATGTAGATCAGAGTTTCGTCGAAGCCGTTGACGTAGGACAGATGCCAGTCTCCGGCGCTGTCCACAAACAGCCCCGCACCCAGGCCAACGTCGCCGCTGTCCACGGGCCCGTTCGGGCCGGTGGTTTGGCCATCCACGAGCACCGGGGGCTGCCAGGTGCCGCCGTCCTTGCGTACCGCCATCATGTTGCCGTGAATGCGGTCGTAATAAGCGACGCCCAGCCCGGAACCCGTCTTGGAAAGGGCGATATAGAGCCCAGCTGCCTCGGGATAGGTGGACGGAGCCGCAGGATCATCGATCGCCTCACAGGTCGCGCCCGCGCCGATGTCCACGCAGGCTTCTCCGGTTCCGCATTTGGGATCGCAGCCGCCGATCTTGGTCGAGCATTTGCCCGTCTTGGTCACGCAGCTGTCTCCGCCGCACAGCGCTGCGTTGCACGGCGTCAGCGCATCGACAGCGGCGTCTTCGAAGGTCCAGTCGGCGGCTGCGCCGGGAGAGCCACTGCTTGCAGTCGCCACGCGAACTGTGCTTTTGGCCATGCCGTCAGTACCGCCGGCTTCGATCGCCAAAAACGCGATCACCGGTTTGCCGTCGACGTTGAGCAGTTTGGCGTAGCGCCCGATGTCGGCCTTGTCGACGGCCTGGACCTCGTGGCTGCTCCACGCCTTGCCGTCGAAGCGTGCGTAGCGCAGCGCGCGATTCGTAGCGTCGTAGTACGCCACGGCTGGTTGGTCCTCGATAACGGCGATGCTTGTCCACAGGCCGACATCGTCTCCGGGCTCCGTCAGACCATTGCGGAAGCCCGTGATGTCGAACAAAAACGGGTCGGGCGGGCCGCCCACGGCACCGGGCTCGAGGGACTCGTCTACGGCCGGCAGTCCGTCCACACTGGCCCAGGTGACCTTGTCGCCCTCCAACTTTCCGACCACGAGATCGCCGTATTCGTAGGTCTCTTCGTAGCTATCGGCGACGCCGTAGCCGAAATCGTTGTAGGCGCTCACCCACACGGTGCCGTCGGCAGCCACGGTTGCGGAAGCGTAGGCGCCGATCAGGCCCGGCTCGAGCAGCTCGCAATCCTCGGCGTCGGGGCAGGAGCCAGCCGGCTTGCCGCCGCTGCCACCGTTGCCCTTGGAGTCACCGTCGTCGCCACAAGAGCAGCCCGAGTAGCTCATCGCCACGGCCATCATAGCTACACCGCTCAAGGTGCGTGCTCGGCGCAGGGTTGCCGGGTTCTTGCGCTCGGGTCGAGGGCGGTTGCGGGCACAGCGGCGTGCAAACAGGCCCAAGCCCAGGGCGAGAAGGGCAGGGAAGCCGTAGCGAAGGGGCGACGAGCCACCTGCATTGGTTCCGACCAGGGCGCAGTTGCAGCCGCTATCGTTGCCCAGGGATGCATCTTCCTTACCGCGGATCAGCCCTTGGCTGACGCTGGCCACGTTGCCCTCTTCGTCTACGGCCTCGATACGCACCTGGGCGGCGGCGCCGACCTCGATGTTCGAAAGCTGATCGGCGGGGCCCCACTCATTGAAAGCGTCCTCGTCAAGGGCGTAGCGCACCCGCACCTTATCGCGCGAGGACACAGTGTCGCGCACGAACACGTCGACCTTCCCGGCCTTGGGGCGCCGACCTAGGTCGACGAAGGGCGCGGTCTTGTCGATGCGGAAATCGAGCCGAACCGGGGAGCTATCCATACTGTGGGGTTTGCCCTCCACCCGCGAGCGCACCTCGACGTAATGGTTGGCCTGCAGCAGCAAATCCGGCGTGCGGATCTCCAAGTCCTTCTTGAAGGTCCAGGGATGCCAGATCCCGCCGTTGACTCGGTACTGGTACTCGACGCGCTGGGCGCCGTTGTCCTGGGGGCTGGAGGCCCGCACGACCACGACCGGGTGGTTTTCCTCCGTCAACGTCGGCAACGTCAGGCCGTCTTTGGTGACCCTCTTCTCGCGGACCTCTGCCAGCGTCTCGAGCTGGAACTCGGCCACGCTGTTGGTTGCGGGGGGCGCCACGCCTAGGGCCGCGAAGATGCCGAGGAAGCGATCGGTGCCTTTTTCCAGTTTGCGCAAGCCCGGGCTGCCCTGTCCTTGGACCGTCGGCGGGATGTCCAAGGTCAGCCCCACACTGCTGAGCTGGTCGTTTAGATTGATGGGGTCGATGGCGCCGCCCAAAGCCCCGCCGATCTGGCTGCCGACGATGCCCGCCAGGGCCTTCGCGGCCGACGCGGTGTCCTCCCGCAGCAGCGGTCCGTTGGTGATCTCCGGGTTGTTGATCTGAACCTCGTCAATGACCGGCGCGAGGCCCTCGCTGGTCACGTCCAGGTTGACGGGTGCCACCACGTCGAAGGTGGCCGTGAACCCGCGGATGAAGCGGTCGTTGCTCCAGACGTAGAAATCGATGCTCAGCTTGTCCAGGGCGATGCCGAGCAGCGGATCCGTCTTGATGTCGGTTCCGTTGCCGACCGTCGCTACGGGCGGCTGCTGGGGGCGGAGGACGAGCGCCAAAGGAGCGGCCTTGCGCTGGCGCGCGAGGTCCTTGAGGCTTGGGATCAGCAGCCCCACGGTGTCCGAGCTCAATAGCGAGCCCAGCGTGCTCGAGCCGATGCCCAGGCACAGTGCGCCGCTGTTGTAGACGGCACCCAGGGCGTAGTTCATGTAGCGCTCGCTCAGCGCCAAACCGAGGTGGGGCCCTTCTCCGGTCCAGCCGGCGAGGGTGTTCGCGGTGAGCTCGTCTGGGATGGGAATGCCGGTGGGTTGAGTCAGAGCGGCGATGGGCACGCATTGCGTGACAGGCTTGGGTTCAGTGCCTCCCATGAGGCCCATGGTGGCGCCTGGCGCAGAGGGCGTCGGGTTGAGATCGCCCCAGCTGAAGCCTGAGCTGTCATCGCGCAGGCCCTCGCCGCCGACGGCCATCATGAAGTCGAAGCCGCCCTTGGTGCCCGGCGACAGGCTGGATAGGGCTTGAGACAGGTTGAAGTTGCCGTCGATGCCGAGGGCCAAGGAAACGCACTCGGTTTTGGTGTCTTGGCAGATCCCGTTGGCGTCTGGATTGCAGTAGCGGCAGACGTCGTCCTTGTCGGGGACGGAGCCTTTCGGACAAGTGATTCCGGCCGCGGGATCTCGACTGGTGCACAGCTGCTCCTCGACCGCGTCTTTGACGGTGTCGGTGAGGCCGCCAACCACGCCGCCCACGATTGGGCCCTTGACCAGGTTGAAGATCCAGGTGGCAATGCCACCGCCACAGAATCCGACGGAGTTCTCGATGGCCGTTTGGCTGATGTCGAGTTTGGCGATTTTCAGGCGCGAGTACCCCTGGCGGCCGCCATGGTTGGGGTCGTCGTCGACCTCGATGGAGATGTCGACGTCGAGCGGGATTTCGGCGTAGTCGCGTTGGCTGCAACTCGCGCCCTTGGTCAGCACGATTTCGCTGCTAAGGCCGAGGGCCGTAAAGGGCGCTTTCTGCAGCCGCACCGCCAGGGTGCCTTTGATGGTCAGATTGTGCGGAACCTTAGTCGCTAGGGTCAACTTGGCTTTGCCGAGATCGGCTTCAACCACGCATTCGGGAGGATTGGCGTTGGGCTTGGACCCACCGGTGCAGACCTTTGCTTTGCCGATCTCAATGCCCAGGATCGGATCCTTGATTGGTTGATTGACCGGCGGGACGTTGAAGGTGACGACGCCCGCATTGCCTTGGGCGACGTCGCCCAAGAGGTTGGGCGCAATGGCACCGAGGTTGTCGCCGATGAACTTCAATCCACTCTCGGTGAGACGTACGCTCGCTGCGTTCTCGATCCGCTTTTCGTTTGGAAAGCCTCCGTCGAGAGGCGTCATTCCGCATCCGCTACAGCTCGAACAACTGCCCGCGCAGCCCGCGAACACAACCAAGCAAACGACGCAAAAGATATGCTTCAGCCAACGCGGCATAAGACTCTCCCGTTGCGGCTCCCGGCCGCGCATGGCGCCCCTAGGCGAACGCACCTGATCTTAGCTCAGCTTTGGCCGCCCGTTCGGATCTGCATGCAGATCTTCAGGTAGGCGAATGTGCGCTAAGGTGCGCCCCGCACTGCGTCGTTGCTGCCCTTGGACGAAGCTCAAGGGCAGCCGTTGCCGTACTCACCACCGATGCTCACCGCCTGCGCGGCGAAATCGATGACCAAGCGCCAGCTGTCCTGGCAGCCACCGGCGCTGTTCGTCGTCGAACACCAGTCGCCCTTGGGCAGGGCGCCGCTGTTCTGGAAGCCTGGGCTGGTTGCGCAGTTGGAATCGGGCTTGGGGCCTTCCCACTTCTTGGGGTCTCCCGTCAGCACCACGCAGAGGGTCTGTCCCAGGGAGTGCACGAAGACCTCGTCCGCTTCTTCCACCGTGATGTAGCCCTCGTACGTGCCCGCCGGGTCCCAGGCGAATTCGCTCTCGTTGGCCTGACACTGCAGCCCAGCATTGACGCGCTCATGCGCGTAGCGGCCGACGCAATTCTTGTCGGCGGAGAGCTTCCCGCTGACGCGCATTTCGTGTAGCGGCATCAGCACGACACTGTCGAGATCCGCCTTGTCCTCCAGGTAGATGGGCATCACGAAGAGGGGCAGCGTTGCTTCGAAGCTACCGTCTCCGCCTAAGGTTGCTTTTGCCGTCACAGGTTCAACCTTCAAGCCTGACCCGGGGTCCGTTACCTTGACGTGGCACGCGCCGTCGGGCGCGGACCCCACGAGTTTCTGCGGGACGCCGCCGGACATGGTGAGGGTGGATGCGGTCTCGTCCAGCTCCATGAGCAAGTTGAATTGACCGGTTCCGAGCTGGTTGCAGTCGGGCTCGAACAGCGCGCTCTTCAGCGTGATGATGGCATCCTGCATGAAGGGTGCAGCCAAGGTGGTCGGGCTCTTGACTTGGTGGGACGTCGCTCGGAGCTGCGTTTTGGTCGCTGCGGAGTAGTCCGCCCGGGCCATGCACTCGTTGCCCGGGCCGCTCGGGCCCGCCACGTAGCACGCATCCGCCGTCGGCTTGCAGGCTGAGCCACCCCCACTGCCCCCAGCCCCGCCGGTACCACCCTTCTTGGGGTCCGAATCACTCGAGCAGGCGGCGACAGCCACCGCCACGAATGCCATGACCCCAAGCAAGCGCAACTGTTTCATCGTCGTTTCCCCTCAGGATCCAAAGTGCACCAAAGTGCGAAGCGAGTCCAGGCGATGCGCGACATCGTCGCGGCCGATCTCCGCGATGCGCGCGGTGCCGACGCCCTCGACGCAGAAGGATGCCACGGTGGCGGCCATCATCAGAGCCCGGCGCAGCGTGTGCTCGTCCAGGTTGCACTCCTTGGCGAGGTAGCCCAACAGCGCGCCCGCGAAGGTGTCGCCAGCGCCGGTGGGGTCCACTTCGTCTTCCAGGGGGTAGGCCGGTGCAAAGAAGATCCCGTGCTCGTCGAAGAGCATTGCGCCATACTCGCCACGCTTGACCACGAGGCGTTTCGGTCCCATCGCTTGCACGATCTTGGCGGCTCTGCGGATGTTGTGCTCTTCACCCAATTGCCGCAGCTCTTCGTCGTTGATGACCAGGGTGTCGATGCGTGCCAGCAACTTGGTCAGCAAGGGCCGCTCGCCCTCGATCCAAAAGTTCATGGTGTCCGCCGCAACGAACTTCGCGTTCTTTGCCTTGTCCAGCACCTCGAGTTGAAGGGCCGGGTGGATGTTGCCCAGAAGCAAGAACTCCGAGTCCGCGTGGCCCGGGGGCAGCTTGGGACGGAAGTCCGCGAACACGTTGAGCTGGGTGTCCAGCGTCGTGCGAGACGCGAGGTTCTTGGCGTAACGCCCTGCCCAGCGAAAAGTCTTGCCCTCGGCGCGTTCCACGCCCTGAACGTCCACGCCCACGCCACACTTCGACAAATGAGCCAGGCGCTCGTCCGGGAAATCCGTGCCGACGACGGCAACGACGCGGGCGGGCGCGAAGAGGCTCGTGGCCATGGCGGCATAGGTCGCGGAGCCGCCCACGACGTCGTCAAACTTGCCCGTGGGCAGTTCCAGGTCATCGAAAGCCATCGAGCCAATGATTAGGACGGGTTTGGGTGCGGGTTTGGGATTCATGCTTTTTGGCTTTCGCGGGGGGGTCTCGGTTCCGAGCAGAAGCTGCTCAGAGGTAACGCTGAATCAAGAAGCCGAGCCGTTCCTTGGCAGCGGCGCTGATGGTGGACTTGTCTGTGATCAGGGCGCCTGCAAGCGCGTCCTTGGCGGCACTCTTGGTTGGGTCGGGCAGAGCCGCAGCCAGCTTCGCCACGATGGTCTGTGCCATAGCGGCGTTCTTTTTCAAGACGGCAAGGACCGCGTCGACACTGACAGCCTCTTCGCTCTCGTGCCAACAATCGTAGTCGGTGACCAAGGCGACGGTGGCGTAGGGGAGTTCTGCTTCCCGAGCCAACTTGGCTTCGGGCATCGCCGTCATGCCAATCACGCTAGCTCCCCAACTACGGTAGAGGTGGCTTTCGGCTCGGGTGGAAAACTGCGGTCCCTCCATGCAGACGTAGGTTCCCCCGTCGTGAGCCTTGGCACCTGCGGCCTTGGCGGCGTGGCTCACGGCTGCGGCCATGACGCTGCACACTGGGTCGCCGAAAGCCACGTGCGCGATCACGTCGTCGTCGAAGAAGGTGCTGATCCGACGCTTGGTCAGGTCGATGTATTGGTCGACAATGGCCACATCTCCTGGTGCGATTTCTTCCTTCAGGCTGCCTACGGCAGAGAGACTCAACAAATGGGTCGCACCCGATAGCTTCATGGCTGCAACGTTGGCGCGGTAGTTGATGCCGTGGGGCGCCACCCGATGCCCTCGACCGTGCCGGGGCAGGAATAGCAGCTCGGTTTCACCTAGGCGCCCGCGCACCAACTCGTCGCTCGGCTCGCCGAAGGGCGTCGACACGGCCGTCTTTTCGATCAACTCCAGGCCCGGCACATCGTAGATGCCGCTGCCGCCAATGACGCCCAACACGTTCCTCATGGGTTTCTACGTCTCCTTGCCATCTCGGGGCCGCACGGAGGCCGGTCCCTCAGTGGTGCACCGGGGCCCGTAACACCGAAAACAACGCAAAATCAAGACGGCCGGCTGTCAGTGGCCGCTGTCGCGCCCCTGTCTAAGCAGCTTTTCGGCGCGGCGCGCCATGCGCGGCCGACGACACTCCTCCGCCCGGAAAATCCCCAACAAGCGCTGAGTGGCATCCTCCAGGTCTTCATTCAGTAGCAGGTAGTCGAACTGCCCGTAGTGCGCGATCTCTTGCTTGGCCACGGCGAAGCGGCGCTGCACGGTGGTTTCATCTTCGCTAGCGCGGCCTCGAAGGCGTTGCTCCAGCACCTCCATGCTGGGGGGCAGTATGAACACGCTGATGGCCTCGGGGTGCACGCTCTTGATTTGACGCGCGCCCTGATGGTCGACATCGAAGATGAGGCCCAGGGCGCCCTGGGCGCTTTGTACTTCTTTGCGACTCGTCCCGTAGAAGTTGCCGTGCACTTCCGCCCATTCCAAGAACTCGTCCAGCTGCAGCAGGCGACTGAATGTCTCGCGGCTGACGAAGTGATACTCGCGCCCATCCACCTCGCCGCTACGGGGCGCCCGAGTGGTGTGGCTGATGCTGAAGCGCAAGTTGGCCACCCGCTCCCGCAGCCGAGTGGTCAGGGTGGTCTTCCCGGCACCGCTGGGGGAAGAGATGATGATCAGCAACGGCGCTTCATTCGACATTCTGCACTTGCTCCCTGAGCCGCTCCACTTCTGCCTTCAGATCTACCACCGTATGCGCGACCGTCGCGTCTTGGCATTTACTGCCGGCGGTGTTCACTTCTCTGCCGATTTCCTGCAGCAAGAAGTCGAGGCGACGCCCCACGGCCTCTTCTTGCGCCAGAAACCCCTCGAACTGCTCGAGGTGGCTGCTCAAGCGCACCAGCTCCTCGTTCACGTCACTCTTGTCGGCGAGCAACGCAACCTCCAGCTCCAAGCGTGACGGGTCCAGGGCCGCGGGCTGGGATGCGAGCAGGCGCTCCAGGCGGTTTTTTAGCCGGTCGCGGTACTCCTCGACCAGCTGCGGGGTGCGCGCGGCAAGCTGATCAAGCAGAGTGCGAATGCGTCCGAGCCGCTCTCGGAAGTCCACGTCGAGGGCCTTGCCTTCGGCTAGCCGCATTGCGTCCAAGTCCGCCAGCGCGCGAGTCATCGCTTGCTCCAGGGCTTGCCTAGCGGGCGCGACCTGGCTCAAGGTCGGGCGTTCGAGCACCTCGGGTAGGGCAGTCAACCACTCGACGCTGTTCGGCTCAGGTACGCCCAACTCCGTGGCGAGCTCGCGCAGCTGTCGGAATAGCGACCTGGCGCGGCCGGTCGAAAGCTGAGGTTCTGGGGTTACGGAGCCCTCGGCGCGCGCGCTCACGTCGTAGCGGCCCCGAGACAGTTTCTGTCGAACCAATTGTTCGAGCCAGGTGGCATGTTCCGCGATCTCTTGCGACGCCCGTGCGCGTACATCCAGGTATCGGTGATTCAATGATCGGATCTCGACCACGACGCTCCCGTCGCCCAGGGGGGCAACGCCCCGGCCGTATCCCGTCATGCTCTTCACTCGTCCGCACGCTTTTCGGCAAGGTCTCGAAGGAAGTCGATTGTGCGGGGCAAACCTCGGCGCAGGTCACAGTTGCCCTCGTATCCGAGAAGTTCTTTGGCTTTTTCGATGCTCGCGGAGGAATGCCGCACGTCGCCGACGCGTACTGCCTCGTGACGAACCTCTAGCTCCTTGCCGAGTTGTGCTCCGATCGTCTGAACGACTTCGGATAGAGTCACGCTAGTGCCGGTCGCGATGTTGACGCGCTCGCCCGAGAGCTTCTTGGGGGTGTTTGCTGCCAGCAGATTCGCCGCGACAACGTTGTCCACGAAGCAGAAGTCCCGAGTGGTTTGGCCGTCGCCGTAGATGGTCAAAGGTGCGCCGGTGAGCGCTGCCCACAAGAAACGTGGGATCGCCGCGGCGTAGGCTCCCTCCGGGCGTTGGTGAGGCCCGAAGATGTTGAAGTAGCGAAAGCTCAACGTTTCCAAGCCATACAGCGCGGAAAAGACCGCCGCGTAGCGTTCCGCGGCCAGCTTGCTGACCGCATAGGGAGACAGCGGTGCGATGGGCGAACCCTCGTGTTTGGGCAGGCTGGGCTCGTCGCCATAGGCGGCACTCGAGGCGGCGAAGATCACTCGGCGCACGCCTGCGTGGCGCGCAGCCTCGAGCACCTGGACGGTGCCGCCGACATTCACCGAGTCTGCGCGCACCGGGTCTTCGATGCTCAGCGGAACTGAACCGAGAGCTGCGTGGTGAAACACGACTTCGACGCCCTGCATGGCCTTGGACATGGCCTCGCCATCTCGGATGTCCGCAGCGATGGTCTCAACCTGGCCGTCGCTCACGCTGGAGAGGTTTTCCCAAAAGCCCGTGGAGAGGTCGTCCACCACGCGTACGCGCTCGCCCTGCTTGGCCAGCGCGATGGTCAGATTGGAACCGATGAACCCGGCGCCGCCCGTGACGAGGTAGCGGGGCATGGCCCAGCTAGAGGCCCTTTCGGCGTTTGATGTCCTCCATCATTCGCCGGTATTCGACTTCCCAAAGCTGGGTCCCCTCTTCCACGTGCTTCAGGCGCCCACGCACTTCCTCGTGAAGGTTCTCTTCCTGTGCCATTTGCGCGCGCATCGGCTCGCGCATGCGACGTCGAAGCTCCCAGTCTTCAGCGAAGACCTCCGCCACGTTATGGGAGTGCATCAGCATCTCCAACAGTTGGTCGAGGATGTAGTCGATGGCCTCGTCGCCGATTTTGAGCTTGCGCTGGTCGGCGACCAGCTTCTTCATTTTAAAGAGCTCCGAGTGGGACAGCCCGCGAGCGGCGATCAGGTCCCGCGCCTTTTCCGTGACCTCTTGCTCGTCGCGAAGGTACTGAGCGAGTACGGACTCGATGTCGGCGCGGACCTCGTTCTTGTCCTCGCACTCCACGGCGTTGTCCGTCGTGATGAGCTCGAGGATTTGATTCGAGACCTGCTTCAGCTTGGAGGCGTGCAGCCACATGGCGGCCTTAAGTAGCGTCTTGGCGGACCTGCCGCAATGGCCGTGCGCTCCCAGGGCGTAGTTTTCTCGGGGTCAGCGGTGCTTGCGGCTGTCGGGGCCGCGGGAGCCGAGGCGGAGCCGTCGGGCCACCGCCTCGCGCTGTCGGGCTTTGTACGCGGCATGGCTCGCGTCCGAGGCTTCGTTTTCTGCTTCGCTTTCGGCGTCCAGGAGCTGGAACTCGCATAGCATGTAGACGATCGGTCCGAGCGTCTCCGAGCCCTCCGGGGAGGTCTCCATGATGTGGGGAGGCACGCGCAACGGCACGTCCGTCACGAAATGAATCACGCGGTACTCCGCCGCGCTGAAGCGATTGTCTCCGGGAGTCAGGGTGTCGCTCAGCCCGCCCTGCAGTCGGCTGCTCCACTGCTTGAGGTGAGGGTGCGCGTCGCAGTAGCTGCGAAAGTGGAAGATCGTGTTCGTGCTCTCGCCGGGCACCACGTAGTTGAAGGGGAAGATCTGCGAGGTCAGGTACTCCAACACCGGCAACAGGTGGTGACGAGTGCGGGTCACGATGCGGAAGCGTAGCTTGTCGTACAGCGCAGCGGCGGTCGCTTCCGGCTTGCTGAGCAGTTTCGTGTAGGTGCTATCGAGGTTCTTGCGGCCACCTACGAATTCCGTGATAGGGAAGCCTTCGGAGAGCATGGTGCCGACGACCCGATAGACCTTCTCTTCTACGAAGTGGAACAGGTCACGGTCGCTCATGGGTAGTCGGAACAGAAGCTCGCGCCCCGCCATGTGATTGATGATGTGCACCGTCTTGAGGATCGTGCAGGCACAGAGCTGTCGATGGCCCTTGCCCGACGCCATCATCAGCAACTCCACGATGGATGAGCGTTCTACGGGCTTCGGAATTGCAAACGCGAAAGTGCGTCGCAGGAAGTTGATTGCTTCGGTCTTTACGTGCTCGATGTATTCGGCGTCGCGCTCGGGATCCAGCTCGTGATTGCGGATGAACGCGACGGCTTGTTCTTCGCTTTCGAAGTTCAGTCGGTGCCAATCAATGACGGAACCGCCACGCAAGATTAGACCGAGGGCTTCCGTGTCGTGGAGGGCCAGCTCCTCTATGGTTTTCAGCTGCGCCGACGCCGGGATCAGGCTGATGCGCTCCCCGGAACGGGGCGGGTCGGAATCCGCGCTCTGAATGGTCATCCCGCGCGCGAGGGTACCACGCGCGTCGTTGCATCTCGCAGGTCCAAAAGCCGCGTGCCAGCGGGGCCCGTCGCGGGAAATCAGGGCCGCGTGTCAGCTACCCGAGTGACTGGTGGTGGCATTGGAACTGGTGGGATTCCGGAGCGACAAGGTGCCAAAGAAGATGCCGAGGGTCAGCCCCAAGACTGCGACTTGCGCACCTAGCGCACCGCTCGCGAACAACAGGGGTAGAGGCAGGAGTGCGGCCAGGTACCAGGGGCTCAGCTTCATCGAGATCTCCAGAGCGGGCAGAGCGTTGTCGGAATTCCCCCTAGTCCAAGCCTCGTCTTAGGACGAGAATCTGAAGCGGTCAGCGCCAATGTAGGGAAAGATACGACATCCCGAGCTGACGGGCCAAGAGTTAGCCGCCTTGGCCGTGGCGTTCAATCCCAAACCGCCCCTCACAGTTATTTATGTAGGACAGTGGGCGAGCGGGTCCCACTCTGACGAGGCTTACCCTTTCCATCTCGGTTTGTTAGCGTGCTACCTGTCTCTGGACACGATCTTATTCCACTGATTGGGCTCCCAATACAGCCGCCAACGTTCCATGAGTTGCGTTCCCGCCAAAACGCTCAAATCGAGATTCTCGCTACTGGTTGGAGTGCTGTTGCTGGGGTGTACGACGGTGGAACCCGGCGCAGATTTCAACATCGCAGAGGCCGTCTACGACGAGAACTACTACTACTGTCGCGTGGAACCGATGTTGTTTGCCCAGCGCTGTGGGCCCGGAGACCCGAGCAAGGGCGACGCGGCGAGCGCGTGTCACTTCAATGTCACCGCCTATCGTCTCAAGGATTATGGCCCGCCCCTGGTTGGTGAGAGCTGCGGCGGTTCCTTGGTGCCCGCCGCGGCGCCACCCCCAGCAGCGCGCGAGAACTACCAGACCTCCCAGTCGCGTATGCAGATCGACCCCAGCCTGGCCGCTCTATTGAATCGACCTACCGGAACCCAAGCACATCCGCGCGCGATGTTCAGTGAACAGAGCCCAGAGGCGGACATCATCCGGGAGTGGGCGACGAAGTTTTCGACGCAATGAGATCGATTGCGACTCTGCTCCTAGTGGTCGGCCTACTGAGTGTGGCGCCCCAGATCCGCGCGGCGGACGACGACGAGGACATCGATGCCTTCGCTCGTGTCGTTGTGTCAGAGACGGCCCTTCGCTCCGGTCCCGGCGTCACACACCGGGTGATCTACCGCGCTACCCGCGGAGAGACCTTCTTGATCGAGGGCCGCGAAGGTACGGGTTTCTGGCTCAAAGTCGTGCTCCCCGACGGCCGCCAGGGGTGGGTGCTGGGCGACACCATCGAGCCCATTGGCGCCGGACCAGACGCCCCGGAGGGCGCGGTCAAGCCGGGCTTCTTCGCTCCACCCGCGCTGCAGGAAGCCAATGCGGGGTTCGCGCTGATGGGTGGCGTCATCGACGGCGACGGCTACGTGGAGATCCGACCTGCTTGGGTCATTGCGCCCGCCATTGCCTTCGAACCCTATGCGGGCTTGGCGCTGCAGCGGATTGGGCGACGCTTCGTCTACGGGGCCGGAGGCACCCTGAACTTCGCGCCGGATTGGGCAATCGCGCCGTTCATGCACATCGGAGGCGGGGGGCTGCGAGAAATCCCCAATGACGAGTTCTTGCGGGATAGCCAGGACTTCTTTCACGCCCGCGCCGGCGGTGGGCTGCTGGTGTCGCTGCGTTTGCGCATCCTGCTCCGCTTGGAGGCGAACAACACGGTGATCTTCACCGAGGACACCTACAGGAACGTGCAAGTCTACTACGGCGGGCTGGGGACCTACTTCTGAGTCCCGATGAACGAGAGGAACGGATGATGAACGCACACCGCACACGCAACGTGACCGAAGGGGCGCTTGCCCTCTGCGGCGCGTCGACGCCAGCTGCGCGAATCGCCGTTCTGCTCGGTCTCAGCGCGCTGGTGATGTCCACGGCAGTCGGCTGTGTCACGGTTCGTCCCGAGCAGCGCAGCATCCTGGCTGACCCCACCATGCAGATGAAAAGCGAACAACGGGACGAGACCGCACTGGAACACGTGCTGGAGAACCGCGAAGGATCCTACGGCGGTGGGTCGGTGGAAGGCGGAGGCTGCGGCTGCAACTGATGAACGCGCTCCGCACATTCTGTCGCTGGACAAGCGCGCTTGCTACGTTGCTTGCAGTCCTGTTCGTGTCGCTGCCCGGACGCGCGCAGGTGGCGGAGCTGTCTCTGGGAACGACCATCTTTCACGAACCGTCCTCGGTGGGCAGCCAAATGACGGTCATCAACCCCAACGCATCCTTGGCGGTGACGCCTTGGGAGTGGATCACGGTGAATGCTGGCTACGAGGCGGACATCGTTTCCGGTGCCAGCGAGCCGGTAAAAGCCGGACGCTTGTCGTCGCCGGATGTGATCTCTCAAGCGTCCGTGGAGGACCTGCGGCACGTCGCTACCGGGGGCGTCACGCTGCGGAAGCGCAACACGCGCTTGAGTGCCGGTTACGCCTATGCGCAGGAACTCGACTACCGTTCGCACAGCTTCTCGGTTTCCACGGCTACGGACTTCCTCCAGAAGAACACTGAAATAGAACTTTCCTACGCGCGCGGCTTCGATCGGGTCTGCAACGCGGCATTCCCGGAGAGCCGGGATCCGAGTTTGCGATTGCCCCTAGATAGCTCTGATGGCTGCTTCAAAGGCGCTGACGATCGCCAAGAGCAAGACATCGACATCAACAACTTCCAGGCGGGTTGGACACAAGCGTGGACCCCGGTGTTGACCACTCAGGTTGTCAGCACGTTTCAGATCCAGAATGGGTTCCTGGGCAATCCCTATCGTGGCGTCGTGGTTGGGCCTTCGGGGCAAATCGCCCAGGAAAACCACCCAGAGAACCGAGCGCGAACCGCCGTGGCGGTTCGCGCGAAGTACTTCGTTCGGGAGATCGACACGGCCTTCGGCCTTGGCGTCCGCGGCTACAAGGACACCTGGGACATCTTGGGGCAGACCTACCAGGTCGACGCGGAGCGCTTCATGACGCCCTGGCTGCGATTATTGATCCGTGGGCGCTACTATCAGCAGACCGGCGCCTTGTTCTGGAGCGATGACTATACCGGTGGTGAGCCGCTGTTCGGTCCCCGGGGGCAGTACTGGAGCGGTGACCGCGAGGTTAGCCCCATGAAAAGCTTTTTAATTGGCGGTCGCGTGCTCGGGGAGTGGCGAGGCGCGCCCGGCAATCGCCTTCTGGGCATGATGCTCAACGCATCAGCTGGTGCAAACGTCAACTTGATTCAAACCGAACTCGACGACTTCACTCTGGCTGGCGAAAAACCCGACGACACCTTCGCGTTGGTGTTTGGACTGCAATTCAGCGGCGGTTTCTGAGCGTCAGTCCCGGAGGCCGTGGCGCTTGGCCAGGTCTGAGAGGTACTTGCGATCCATTTTGGCTTCACGGGCGGCGGCGCTCACGTTGCCGGAGTGCCGGGACAGCAGCCAATGCACGTAGGCCCGCTCGAACTCGGCTTCGAAGTCAGCCTTCACCTCCCGGTAGGTCTTGGTGGGTTCAAAAGGCCCGGTCACGCCCGTTCGGGTCAAGGAGGCACCAACGGGAAGATCCACCAATCGTAGTTCTCGGGCGCCACTCGCGGTCGCAATGTACAGCGCGCGGTCCAAGACGTTTCTGAGTTCCCGGACGTTGCCCGGCCAATCGTGCGCTGACAGCCCCGCGATGGTGTCTGGAGAGATGATCACGTCCGCCGCAGCGGGATCACGCTCCTTGGCGAGCTGCAGGAAGTACTCGATCAGCGCTGGGATCTCTTCTCGGCGCTGGCGCAGGGGCGGCACCGTGATTGGCACGACTGCGAGGCGAAAGTAGAGGTCCTCGCGGAACTTGCCGCGCTCCACCTCTTCCTTGAGGTTACGCTTGGTGGCGGCCACGACTCGCGCATGGGCGCGCATCAGCTTGTTGCCTCCGACCCGGCGGAACTCCCCAGTCTCGAGAACTCTGAGCAGCTTGGGCTGAACATCCAGAGGCAGTTCGCCCACCTCGTCCAAGAACACGGTACCCATGCCGGCGCTCTCGAAGGCGCCTTGGCGCTGGGCAACGGCCCCGGTGAACGCTCCCCGCTCGTGCCCGAAAAGTTCGCTCTCGAGCAGGTTGTAGCTGAGGGCACCGCAGTCGACGACGATGAAGGGCTCCTTAGTGCGCGGGCTGGTCTGGTGGATGGAGCGAGCCAGCACGTCCTTGCCGGTTCCAGTTTCGCCCTCGAGCAGCACGGGCGCGTCGGTCGGAGCGATGTGTTCCAAAAGCCCGAACAGTGTTCGCATCGCTAGACTAGGCCCAAGCGCATCACCGAACTGATCACTCTCCGAGGGCAGAATGTGGGTGCGGTTGGGCTCGGTTCGGAGCACGAGGTCCACGTCGCCCACGGTCAGCGTGGCACCGGGGCCCAAGGTGGCTTCCCGCACTTTGGTGCGGCCTACCCGTGTATAGTTGGTCGAGTCCAGGTCTCGAACCACCAGGCCGCCGTCTCCGCGCTCCAGCTCGCAATGATGCCGCGAGACCGTGTCGTCCGAGAGAACGAGGTCGTTGTCGGGGGCTTTTCCGATCCGCAGCTTGTCACCGACGGAAACTCGCTGGCCTCGTGCTTTTCCCGTCAACACCAAGAGGACGAGTTGGTCCGGATCGCCTTCAGGGGAGAGGGCGGCTCGGGTTGCAAGTTCCGCTTTGGTCGTGGAGCTCATGGGGACAGGGCGATCTTCACTCGAATCTCGTTGCCGTCGAGAGTAACGCGTCGGGAAACCTGCGTCTCGCGACCTTTCTTGTCGGTCAAGCGTGCGTCGAGAGTGTACTGACCATGGGGCAAATCGACGCTATGCCTCATCTTGCGACGGGAACCTTGCACAGGCAGAGAAAATCCCCGGCTGGGCTGGTCTTGGCCCTGCCGCGTCAACTCGACGGCCACGCTGTCGAGGCGGTCGGGACCGGACAGATCGAATACCAGTGGCTGCGTCCGGGGCACCTCGGGAAGCATCTGGGTGAAGGCGAAAGCCAGGCCGCTGAATAGGAGTAGGCGGCCGACCAGCTTTCGGTGCGCGGGCTTCACGGCGTTGTCGGAACTCCCCTCGGCGTTGCGGGCGGCGTTGCCGGTGGGGATGCCGCGCTCGGCGCTCCGGAGGCCGACGGCGCTGCGGAGCTGGGCGGGGCAGCTTTGGGTGCCATCTTGCGAACCAGCTTGACTAGTCCCGCGATTGTGGTGTTGGGCAACGGGTTGGCGGGCATATTGCCCTTTCCGTCTCGAATGCTCGCGGCGAGTTGCTCGTCAGATACGGAGCTCTGCCACTTGGCGTCGCCCAAGTTGCGCGCGCCGGTCTCACGACCTCGGGGGCCGTCTCCCTGGCCAATCAGGCCGTGGCAGCTGGTGCACTTCTGCTTCCAGGTGGTCAGCACGACCTCGTCGATACCCAGCATGGCGGCGGGCGACTTGGCTTTCCCCTTTTCGTCTGTCGGCACCTGTCCGGCGGAGGGTGACTGGGTGTGATCATGGTCGCTCCTGCGCCATTCGCGCATGTCGGGCGGTTCCTTGCTGCAGGCAGCACAGCCAAGTGCCACCAGGAGACACGCCTGACGATAGTCCATGCATCGCCCCTTAGCACGGAGCCGACAAAATGTAGAAAGCCGACCCTCGCAACGCTGCGCGGGTCGGCCTTCAGTAGGGCGCTAGGCGAGCTTACTTGAACTCTTGACCGCCACCGTCGACGGGCTGGTTCAAGTACTTCTTGCCACCGAGCTCGGCAATCTTGAATTCCGTTCGACGGTTCTGCGCCTTGCCGTCGGCCGTGGCGTTGTCCGCGACGGGACGGGTCTCACCGAAGCCGACCGCGATGAGACGCTCGGCTTTGGTGCCCTTGTCGAGCAGCCACTTCTTGATGGTCAGGGCGCGCTCCCCACTGAGCTTCATGTTGTCCTCGGGCTTGCCCACGTTGTCCGTGTGGCCTTCGATCCGGAGCTTGGTGACTTGGGGGTTCTCATCCAAGAACTTCTTGAGCTGGGTTAGAACTTCCTCGCTGCCAGCGCCGGTCTTGAGCGTCGCCTTGCCCGTGTCGAACACGATGTTACCCGGGATGCTGACACTGTCGCCCTTGACCGTGGCCGTGCTGGTCTGAGCCGGCGGCGGCGCAGGCTCTGCGGGTGTCGTGGGTGCCGGAGCGGGCTCGACCGGAGCCGGCGGGGGAGGGGGTTCGTTGCCGGATTTCGCGGCGCCTCCTGCTTGAAAGGTGCACCCACCAAGAGCTGACACCGACACTGCGGCACCCAGAATCACGACCCAAGCTGATTTCCTGACCATTACCGTTCCTCCTCGGCGGGTTTTCGCGCTTCTTGCACTACTGCCCGGCCCGCAAGCCGTAGACCAATTCGACATTCAAAAGCAAGGGCCCCGCCGAATGCCGGGTGCCCGCGTGGCGATAGACGGCCTAGCGCCTCGATGTGTTCAAGAAAGCTGACCGACTTGTCAACCTACGCCCAAAGCCCGGCCGAACTTCCCGGCGCAGCCTAGTCCGCAAGCCTTGGTAACCAAAGACAAAATGCCGCGAGCCAGGGCGCCGGGCGCCTCTGGCTCGCAAACATCCTGCGAAAAGCCGCGGTTTCTTGGCTCAGTCGGTGCCGGCGTCGGCCGCGCCACCGGAGCCGCCACTGGCCCCACCGGCACCGCCACTGGCCCCACCGGCACCGCCGCTGGCCCCGCCAGCTCCGCCGCTGCCACCCGTACCTCCGGCACCACCGGTGCCCGTGCCGCCGTCGACGCAGGGATCGCTGCCCCCGGTGGCCGGCGGGGCGACCGCGCCCAGTTGGACCGCGGAAGCTTCGAAGCCGATGCCGACGCTGATGGCGTCACACTCGGTGTTGGGATCACCGTTGGTGCCGTCAGCCATGATGTCGCTCGCCTGGCGAATGCTCACGAGCGCACCCTCCAACGTGGGGTTGCCTGGGCAGAGCTGGCCATCCGTGAGTTGACCGGCGACCTTCTCGATTTCGCTCACCAATTGACTGGTCTTGATCACACCTGCGATGATACCGTTGGTTGCACTCGCAGAGGTTCCGGTGCCGGACAGATCCATGGTGATCACCGCTTCCGAGATGACCAATGCGATGTTCTGGCCTCCGATGCCGACGGTCAGATCGACGATACCCTTGCTACCGCTGACCCAGGTGTTGCCCGCGACGTAGGCGTTGGGGAACTTGACCTTCGGGTCATCGATGTCGCCGCCGTTGAGCAGCTCGGGGAACACCGGCCACATATCCGTGCCGTCCCACTTGGGGGCGTCGCCAAGGGAGGCGCCACCGTAGAGGGCGGAGGCGATATCCGTCTGATTGGCCTCGGAATCCAGGTTGTCCATCTTGATCATGATGGTGAAGTCACCATCGAGAATGGCCTGGTTGACCTCGTCACTGGGTGCCGGCACGAAAGTCTTCAGGATGGCGAGGATGTTCTTGCCAAAGCTGTTGTCGATGCCGTCCTTGCCGTCCACCTTGTTGGAGGGAGGAGTGTTTGCTGGCAGCTTGCAGTGATTGGTGCCCGTCTTGCTCGACATGAGATTGTCGAGGTTGTAGCCAAAGTTCTCCCAGCCATTGGGATCCGGGGAACCGCCTTTGTCGCTCTCGCCGAGGAAGAGTTTCCTAACCGCTACTACTGTCGGCGTGCTGCCCGTGCCGGTGCTTCCGCCGGCCTTTGCCGGGGGCTGCACGCCGGGACCCGTGGGGTCGGGCTTGCCTGTTGTCCCGGCTTGGCCGCCGGTGTTGCTCGATCCACCTCCGTCGTCGCTACTGCACGCGGCTCCGATTAGGCCGAAGCCAAAGATCACACTGATGAAAGCAAGATTACGACGAAACATGGTTCCTCCTTGGGCGGCCCAGGCCGGGCCTCCCTGAGCCCGAGCACGGGCATCCTAGCCGGATTTTTCGCCAAAGCAACCGCGGAGCAGGGACCCAGCCGACCGCGTCCAGTGTGGGCAGGTGTAGGCAGGGCTTCGCTCCGGTCGCTGGAATGGTAGAGGACGGGAGCCATGGCCGCGGAGTTCGTTCACCTGCACGTGCACTCCCAGTACTCGTTCCTGGTGAGCTCAGTGAAGTTGGCGGACCTGCCGGCGCGCGCCGATGCCCTTGGCATGCACGCAGTGGCGCTGACGGACCGAGCCAACATGTTCGGTGCTATCCGCCACTACAAGGGTTGCCGTGACACGGGAGTGCAGCCAATCCTGGGGGCGGAGGTAAACGTCGTCCGCGAAGATGGGCGTGGCGTGGTGGATCACCTCGTGCTGTTGGCGGAAAACGCGGCCGGCTACGCCAACCTCGTGCACCTGGTGAGCCGCGGTTATCGCGCGCCAGCAAGCGACGTGGGTGCCTGTATCGACCTCGACGCGCTCAAGCACCACCAAGAAGGCATCGTCGTGTTGACAGGGTGCCTAGGAGGCGTTCTGGCCCAGTCCGTACTCGAGCATGGCGAAGCCCACGCGGGGACCACCCTGGAACGGCTCGTGTCCTGCGCCGCGCCGGGTCGGTTATTCGTAGAGCTGCAGGATCACGGGCTGCCCGAACAAGCCGTGCTGAACGACATTCTGACCCGAGCAGCGCGAGATCAGGGTGTGCCCCTAGTCGCGACCAACGACGTGCATTTCACTACTCGCGAGGACGGGGACGCGCAACTGCACCTGGAGTGTGTTCGGACCGGGCGCGTCGTCGCACAGGAGAGAGCTCACCACCACGGCTCTTTCGAGATGTACATGAAAAGCCCCGAGGAGATGGCGGCGGCGTTCCGGGACCTTCCCGAGGCCCTGAAGAACACCCTGACCATTGCCGAAATGTGTTCCGAGCTGAAGCTCGAGCTCGACAAGCCCATGCTGCCGCGCTTTCCGGTGCCCGAGGGCTACGACACCCCAGGCTACTTCCGTCACGTTTCCCGAGAGGGCCTCGCGAAGCGCTTCGCCGACTTCACTCGAGCTGGCAAAAGCGTCGACAACGCCCGCTACCGCGAGCGCCTCGAGACTGAGCTCGATGTGATCGTGAACATGAAGTATCCCGGCTACTTTCTCATCGTCTGGGACTTCATTCGTGAGGCCAAGGCCCGGGGGATCCCCGTGGGCCCCGGCCGAGGCTCTGGCGCCGGTTCCATCGTCGCTTATGCCCTAGGTATTACGGAGATCGACCCGATCCCCTACAACCTGCTGTTCGAGCGATTCCTCAATCCTGAACGCGTCAGCATGCCGGACTTCGACATCGATTTCTGTATGGCAAGGCGGGATGAGATCATTGCGTACGTTGGAGAAAAATACGGCAAGGACTCGGTTGGGCAGATCGCGACGTTCCAGAACCTCAAGGCGCGCAGCGTCATCAAAGACGTCGCGCGCACGATGGGGATCCCCGCAACCGACGCCCAGCGCATGGCGAGCCTGGTGCCGGATCTGGGCCAGGGCAAGACGGCGACCCTCGAACAGGCACTGAAGATGGAGCCCAAGCTCAAAGCCATGGTCGACGCCGACCCCCAGGTCGCCGAGCTCTTGGGACAAGCCAAGAAGCTGGAAGGGCTGACCCGCCACGTAGGAATGCACGCGGCGGGAGTCGTGATCAGTGATGGTGCTCTCGAGGATCACGTGCCGATCTTCGTCAGCGACGATGTTCCCGTGACTCAGTACGACAAAGACGACGTCGAAGCCGCGGGGCTGGTGAAGTTCGACTTTCTCGGGCTGAAGACTCTCACCGTGATCGATATCGCCGAGCGGTTGGTCAACGCCCGTCCGGATCGTCGCGACAACCCTCTGAAGCTCGGAGACGTGCCCTTGGACGATCGTGCAACCTACGCTCTGGTGTCGTCTGGAGACACGACCGGCGTGTTCCAGCTGGAGTCGAGTGGGATGCAGCAGCTGCTGCGCCAGCTCAAGCCAGACTGCTTTGAGGACATCGTTGCCGCCGTTGCCCTCTACCGTCCCGGTCCCTTGGGCACCGGAATGATCGATGAGTTCATCGGTGGCAAGCACGGACGCAAGGCCATCCGCAAGCTGCACCCCCTCGTCGATGAGGTGCTCGCTCCCACCTACGGCGTGCCCGTCTACCAAGAGCAGGTCATGCAGATCGCCCAGAATCTGTCTGGCTACACCCTAGGTGGTGCCGATCTCCTGCGCCGAGCCATGGGCAAGAAGAAGGCCGCGGAAATGGCGCGGCAACAGCAGATATTCATCGACGGCGCCAAGGAACGCGGCGTGAGCGAGGAGCAGGCTCGAGCGATCTTTGGCGAGGTCGAAGGCTTCGCCTCTTACGGCTTCAACAAGAGCCACTCGGCTGCCTATGCCCTGATCACGTATCAGACCGCCTACTTGAAAGCGCACTATCCCACCGAGTTCTTTGCGGCGCTGATGACCGCCGACAAGGAGAAGATAGACAAGGTAGTTCGCATGATCGCTGAGGCACGCGCATGGGGTGTTGCAGTCTTGCCGCCGGATGTAAACGCCAGCGACCTGGATTTCACGGTCGTGTACGCGCACCCAGATGGCAAGGGCTCGCCCCGGGGCCCCGGCAAGCTCCGGGACCGCCTTGGGCCGCAGATCCGATTTGGTTTGGGTGCGGTGCGTGGGTTGGGTCAGAGCGCTCTGGAAACGGTGTTCGAGGCGCGGGAAGCGGGGGGCGAGTTTCGGGATCTGTTCGACTTCGCCTCTCGGGTGGATGCCAAGCGACTCAATCGCGGCGTGTTGGAGGCGCTGGTCATCTGTGGCGCCTTCGATGCCGCGTTGATTTCGGTCGGGATTAGTCGCGCACGTGCCTTTTCGGCGGTGGAACGCGCTTTGGAGCGATCCCGCAGCACCAGCCGCGATCGGGAACGCGGGCAGACGACCCTCTTCGGCTTGTTTCAAGCTGCCGACGGTGACGCGTCGTCCACTCCGGGTGAGGCCGAGTATCCGACTGCTGAAGAGTGGGACAAGATGGAACTCTTGCGGCGTGAGAAGCAAGCCTTGGGCTGCTACGTTACCGGCCACCCGCTGTTTCGCTACGGCAACAAGCTTGGGCGGGTCGGCGCGACCAAAGCCAACGAGGTGGCCGGTGAGCAGCCCTGGAGTACCGTGAGCGTTGCGGGCATGGTCGAGGGCTATCGGGAGCGGATCTTCAAGGGCGGTTCCGGCGGCAAGGTGGCGTTCTTCGAACTCGAGGACACTTCGGGTCGGGTCTCGGCAAAGCTGCGCGGAGATCGCATCGAGCTCTATGGGCAGTTGCTCGCGGACGGCGAGCCCGTTCTGGTGACCGGAAAAGTGAGCTTCCCGGTCACCGATGAACCGGACGATGATCGGGAACCCACGCTATTCGTCGACGCGGTCGAGCCTTTGAGCGACGCGGTTCTCAAGGCGACGCGATCCCTATCCATTCACCTGGATGCCTCCCAAACCCAACCGGACCAGCTGGAGAGGCTGCGCGGTGTGCTCCAGGCTTCCCCTGGGCCATGTCCCGTAGAGCTGGTGCTGGCTCTCCCTGACGGCGCTGAGGCGGTGCTGGCTCTCGACGAGACCCGGGTGACGCCCACGGATCAGGTACTCTCTGGCCTCGAGCGGGTGTTTGGGGATTCTGTCGCTGAACTGCGCTGAGGGACCGCTACCCGACGCCACCTCGGCAAATCTCGCAGACCTTGCCCTTTGGGGGCGCTTCAGCTGATGATTTCCTGACTAACCCCAGCGTCATTTCCCATGCGGCAATTCCCACAGCCCTCTGCGATAATGGTCGAACGTCCATGAGAAGCTTCCGCGACGAACTGGTTCGAATCGACGGCACTGGTGTCGCCCACCCGATCGGCACCGCGGCCAGCCAGTGGATGCGACAGCGCTCTGGCGCGTTCCGGCTGCTCCCCGCCCCGAAACATGTCGTGTTCATGCGCTACACCGGCGAGGACGGTCAGCGTGACGAAGGGGATGGCGCGGTTGTTCGCATCGCAGGAGAAATCACGACTCCCGGGGCGACTTGCGACGTCGTTGCGTTAGTAGCTCAAGCAGGCTGGCGAGGTGAGCTGGTGGTCTCCGAGGCAGAGGTCACCCGATCAATCTTCTTCGAGCAAGGCAATGTTGTCGGCGTTCAGACCAACGCCGAAGACGAGCGGCTTGGCATGGTGCTGTATCGTTTTGGAGCTCTGACCAAGGCGCAGCTCGAGGAAATCGTCGAGAAGATGGAATGGGGAATGCGCTTCGGAGAAGCCGCCGCGGAAGTTGGAGCCCTCAGTCATGAAAAGCTCTACGAGTACATCGGCAAGCAAGTAGAGGAAGTCTTTTGCGCCACCCTTACAGTTGCGGACGGCGCCTTCTTCTTCTTGGACGATTTCGATGAAGAGCGCCTTGTGTCGCGACACACGGTGAGCACCAATACGCTCCTGATGGACGGAGTGACGCGCATGGACGAAATGCGTTACTTCAACCAGAAAGTTCCCGGCTTGGACTACGTGCCAGTGCGCAACGAAGAGAAGTCGCCGCCGGGCGACGAGTACCTGCCGACCTGGGATGCCATCGACGGCAAAGCCTCCGTGGAGGAGATCGGTCGCGTCACCGGCAAAGGCGACTTCGGTATCACCAAAGAGCTGTACGCCCTGGTTCAATCCAAACATATCGCAGTACATCCCCCTCGTATCTCGGGAGGGCCAACCGGGCTGGTCACCTTCGCCAACGGCGCACTGCGGGTGATCCACGACTACGCCGACAAGGCCGACAAAGGGGACGCGTTGCGGCAGAGCCTGGCGTCCTTCGCGGTCGGCGCAGGTGTGTACGACATTCTCTTCCGCGGCGCTGGGCCTGATGAACACGGCGTGCTCGACCCTCAGGGCGTAGCGGAAAACTCGACGATCGTCGCCTCGGGAGCGGATCCGGAAAACATCCTGAAGCAGATGCTCCACGAATACGTCAGCTTCGCTCTGTTCTCGGCTGGCACCGCTCTGGGCTCGGAGAAGGACGCCGAGATCAAGAAGGAAGTCGGCCCCATGCTCGCGAAGTTGCGTCCCCAGGGATGACGCGCCGCGCAGAGGGTGCCGCGCCAAAACCTCACGCCGCAACGGCTGCGCAAAGGCCCCACCGTTATGCCTGCATTCCAAGTCGGCCCAAGTCGTGCACAGTCGGGGCGCACTAGGAGGGATGCGCTATGCGTGCCGTTTTGATCGGTTCAGAGCTCGAGGAGAATCTTGCGATCCGCTACCTGGCAGCGGCTCTGGAGGCCACAGGGCACGAGGTGACCTTGGCGCCTTTTTCTGGCGAAGATGACACACGAAACGTGCTCGCGGAGGTTGCCCGGAGTGCGCCGGAGCTCGTCGGTCTATCCATGACCTTCCAGCGCCGGGCGGACGAGTTCGGAAGGCTGTCCACGGCGATCCGGCGGGCGGGGCATCGCGGGCACATCACGGTTGGTGGGCACTTTCCGACCTTTGCATTCCGAGAGGTCCTCGAGCGCTACCCCGCCATCGATAGTGTGGTGCGTCACGAGGGCGAGCAAACCCTGGTCGAATTGTGCGCTGCGCTTTCGGCGCACGAGTCCTTGGAAGGGATCCCCGGCGTGGTCTCGCGTCGCGCCGATGGCAGTCTCGCGGTGGCGCCCACCCGGCCGCTGATTTCTGACGTGGATGCGATAGCTTTTCCGAAGCGGGTTGGTCCGCCTCAATTGCATATGGGGATCCCGGCTGCGTTCTTGGTGGGCAGCCGCGGTTGCTATGGGCACTGCACGTTTTGTTGCATCCACGCGTACATCAAAGACGCCGGCGGCAACCTGTACCGCGAGCGTAGTGCCGGCAACATCGCTGATGAGGTGGCGGAGCTTCGCCGCACCCGCGGTGCGCGCATGCTCGTCTTCCACGACGATGACTTCTTCACCCGAGATCCAGCGCGAGATCTGGCGCGGGTCACTGCGCTTCGGGACGCCTTTGAAGAGCGTGGGGTGACGGACGTATCCCTGGTGCTCAAGGCTCGGCCCGATGACTTGGATCCGGATGTTTTTCGGGTCCTCAAGCAAATCGGACTGCTGCGCGTCTACATCGGTATCGAAGCGGGCAGCAGCCAAGGGCTCAAGACCCTGGGTCGCGGCGTGGACATCCAGGCAAACCGGCGCGCCTTGGAGTTCTTGCGTCAGCGCGACGTCTACGCCTGTTTCAACATGTTGATCTTCGACCCAGAGACCCGGCTGCATTCCTTGCGGCAGAGCCTGGATTTCTTGGACCGCAATGCCGACGTTCCCATGAACTTCTGCCGCACGGAGATCTATCCGGGTACGCCTTTGTTCAAGAAACTCGACCGCGAAGAGCGCCTGCGCGGCGATGTCTTCGGGTGGGACTACTCGATCAGCGAGCCCGCAGCGGAGCGGGCATTTCGAGTCTTTTCCAAAGCCTTCCTGGATCGGAACTTCCGCTGCGATGGCTTGATGAATTCCAATTTGTCCCTGGGTTACTACCTGTACCTCCTCAAGCAGTTCTATCCCCGGGCTCTGACGCCGAGCTTGCGAGACCTCGCAACCTCCGTGTGTCGACGAGTCAATCGCGACTCCGTCGCACGCATGCGCGAGGTCGTCGAGTTTGCGGCCACGGAGCGTTCGGAGAACCCAGGCGCCCTCGAGGAATTCACCGAGCTTCTGACCGAAGATGTGACCCGCGCCAATGCGTCCCTCGAAGCTCAGGTGGCGGAGGCGAGTCGCGCGATGCTCGACGCCGCCCGAGGCACGGTGCGCCTACGCCCCGTGCCCCGTTGGACGGCCGCTGCGGCTGCTGCCATCGCGTTGTCACCTTTGGCTTGCGATCCCCTGATGCCGCCGCCCCCAGACCCGCTGCCGGCGCCCAATCTGCAGGAGGACGACGCGGGGCAGCCGCTCCAGGTCGAAGACAACGGCAGCGGGGGGTCGGGCTTTGCTGAGCCGCCACCGGATCCTGAGCCCGACGGAGGAGTCATTGCGCTGCCGCCCCCGGATCCGCCGCCTCCGCCGACAATCAAACCGCCACCACCACCGCCACCGCCACCGCCACCGCCGGACCCCCTACCGCCGCCGACGATCAAGAAGTGAGGTTTGGGTTTGGGTCGCGGCGTTGGGTCGGAACCGGAGCGCTATTCTCGAGCGGAGGCGCCGGATACGGCTTGGATCATCTGTTTCAGCCTCGGACCGCGCGGCCTGGCGCGGGAGTAGTGGCCCAGCGTCGACCCAGCGCTGCGACCCTACAAACCAAACCAAATCAGGGGAAGCGGGGGTCGAGGGTGAAATCGGCGTAGTCGCCGGCTGCGACGGAATTCGTACCATCCGCGTCGGTCACGACGCCCACATACACGATGCGTTCGCCTTCACATGGGCCGTAGCTGCGGCGATACAGCGCGCAGAGATCCACTTCTTCCGGTCGCCACTTGTCCGACGCGGCGTCGCTTCGGATCGGGACCTGGAGCAGTCCGCGCTGTCGCGTGCCTACGGGAGCGGGTTTTGCGACCCAGCCCAATTTGAAGCCTCGCCCGCCGCTGAGCAGGCCGGGTTGCTTCATCACGACGTAGACGCTGGCACCGAGGTCGAGCCAGGGGTCGGCGGCCACGTTCGGGTGCTGGCGGACGCGCCAGCGGAATCGCAGCAGCGGGTATTTGTCGAGGCGGGGTGGGTCGCGTTCGAAGCCGTGGCCGTAGTGCATGGCCGGAGGTGGGTTGTCTCCGGTAGCGTCGTGGCGTGCACGCAGGAAGCTGCCAGCGGGCTCAGTGGCGATGGCGTAGACACGTGCCAGGAGGTCTCGGGAGTGGCGTGAGGGCGAGCCCCAATCCAGCGCGCCTTGGAAGTTCTCGCTCCAGGGCATGGAGTTTGAAGCGGTTGCTGCCACCGGAGGGGGAGCCGTCGACGGCGGCGGCGAGGACGCGCAGCCGAGGGTGCTCGCGAGTGTCATCGTCGCGAGAGGCCAAGACTGCCGAGTGGTGCCGCGCTCGGGCGCTGTTCGCTGCACACGCGCAGTATAGATTTGCCCGCGACCCACGGCGAACTACACACAGCAACGGTTTGTCTAGAGGAGCGCGCGAGGCCCTCAAACCGCCGGATGCGCGCGGGGTCTGGACACCGGCGGCAAGTCAGCCTAGCTATGCCGGCGGGTCGATAGCTCAGCCTGGTTAGAGCTGCGGATTTTTAATCCGTCGGTCCGGGGTTCGAATCCCCGTCGACCCACCTGGATCAACGATGCCCATCGCGAGTTCCAACAGTGTCGGACCTGTGAGGGGGATTCAGGCCTCATGGGGAATGCGATCCGTCCCTAGATCGAGGTTGACTGGATTTCCGGATCCATTCGCCGCCGGCTCGAATCCCCGTCGACTCACCTGGATCAATGTTTTCATCGCGGAACTCGACCAATGACTGAGGCCAACGCGCCCACGCGACGGATCGTTGTGGGGATGGATTTTTCGGATGCTGCGATCAAGGCTGCCAAGGCGGCGCTGGAGGTGGCGGTGCGAATGCATGCAGACGTGCACTTCGTGAACGTCTGGCAGCCACCACAGATGTTTCACACGGACGTCATGGTGTGGACTGATGGGGTGCAAGGCACCTCTCTGATGGATCACGCCGAGAAGGCAGCCGATGAGCGCTTCGAGGAGCTGCTTGAGCAGTTGGGGCCGACGGCTGTCCCGCTGTCCACGGAGCTCGTCGCGGGTCACGCGCCTGATGTGCTGACCGCTCAAAGCGAGCAGCCCGGGACCATCCTCTTGGCTCTCGGCGCACACGGAATGGGCTGGGTCGAACGTGCGTTGATCGGAAGCGTAACCAATCAGGTGCTGCGGCGCGCGGTGTGCCCGGTGCTGACCGTTCGCGCGGACTGACCTCAGCGGCGCTCGTGCACGGTGAGCACGGGGATGTGCGCGCAGCGCACCACCGCCTCGGCCACGCTTCCGGCAAAGAGCCTTGCTCGCCCCGTCCGGCCGTGGGTGCCCATGATGATCAAGTCTGCGTCCGAGCTCTTCGCGAACTCGACGATGGAGTGGCGGGGATCGCCGATGGCGATCTCGGACTCTACTTTGTCTGTCGCACCACAACTGTGGAGCAACTCCGCCATGGCCTCTGCGGCTTTGCGTTTTCCGTATTGACCGAGGCTGACTCCCTCGGAGTGGGCCATCACCATCAGGTCTGCTCCCGCGAAATCCGGTGGTTGCCAGATGTGCAGGACACGTACCTTTGACTGGAATGCCTCGGCGAATTGAAGCGCTAGCGTCAGCGCCTCCCTCGAACAATCGGAGAAGTCCACGGGCACGAGGACACGTTGGAACAGGGGCATCGCGACTGTCTCCGCTGACCGCGAGCGCTCAGGCCTCAGCTTTTGCCGCGGGTGCCTCTCTGCGCACCGCCGGTACTTGGCTCTTGGGTGCGGCACCGTATTCGTGCAGCTTGTACTGGATCTTGCGTACGCTGATGCCCAGAACCTCTGCAGCCTTGCTGGTCGAGCCACCGTGTGCTTCCAGGGTCTTGAGAATCGCGTACCGCTCGATGTCCGCCATTGCCGAGCCCGGGATGCGTGGTGCCGCATCCTCGGCATTCTGCCGGGAAAGCTCCGAGGGTAGGTGGCGCGCCTCCACGATGGTGTCTTCGGTCAGTACGACGGCGCGTTCGATGACGTTTTCGAGTTCGCGCACGTTGCCCGGCCAGTCATAGGCGGCGAGCACGGCTAGGCAGCCATCGCTCAGCGTCATATTGCCCTTCTCGTTTTCCTTGGCGAAGCGCTCGAGGAAATGCATGGCGAGCGCGGGCGTGTCCGAGGGACGCCGACGCAAGGGTGGCATCTGGATGTTGATGACGTTCAGCCGGTAGTACAGATCTTCGCGGAACTTGCCTTCTGTGACGAGCTGGCGCAGGTCGCGATTGGTCGCCGCGATAACACGAACGTCCACCGCCAAGGTCTGGTTTCCACCGACTCGCTCGAACTCGCGCTCCTGCAGGACGCGCAGCAGTTTCACCTGCGTGGAAGGAGTGATTTCCCCGATCTCATCAAGAAACAGAGTGCCGCCGTCGGCCTGTTCGAAGCGGCCTTCTCGACGCCGATCGGCGCCCGTATAGGCGCCGCGCTCGTGGCCGAAGAGCTCGCTTTCCAGAAGTGTTTCTGCGAGTGCCGCGCAGTGTAACTTGACGAAGGGACCCTCTTGGCGCGGCGAGCGGTGATGTATTGCTGCTGCAACCAGCTCCTTGCCAGTGCCCGACTCTCCGGTCAGCAGCACGGTGGCGCGGCTCGGCGCAACCTGGGCGACGGACTTGAAGACTTCCTGCATCTCCGGAGAAGAGCCGACAATGGTGTCGAAGCGGTATCGCTCCGCCAACTGAGTGCGGAGTTCCTGAGTTTCACGGCGCAGGCGCAAGCGCTCGAGGCAGCGCTCGATGACCAACACCAGCTCGTCGGTGTTGAGCGGCTTGGTGAGGTAGTCGTCAGCGCCTTCGCGCATCGCGGAGACAGCGGTCTCCACTGCGCCGAATGCCGTCATGAGCACCACCGGCAAGTCGGGCACCTGGACGCGGAGCTTCTTCAAGAGCTCGACACCATCCATGCCGGGCATCTTCAGATCCGTCAGCACCAGGTCCGGACCGAAGTCTTCGAAGCGCGAGAGCGCTTTGAAGCCGTCAGCGGCGGTTTCGACGCTGTAGCCCTCTTCCTTCAGGATTTCCGCGAGAGCGGTCCGTGCGTTCGGCTCGTCGTCAACGACGAGAATGCTTCCTTTGCTGGCCACGTAGCACCTCTTCCTTGCTGCGAGCGCAGTCTATGCGCGCCGAACGGCCTCTGCACTCGGCGTGCCTGACTGGAATTTGTTGCATTTCGACAACTTTTTCTCGGATCGCGCGCATATCATGCGTCGGGCGCGGCGGTATCGGCATCGGTTGCGCTGGGACGGGCCGGTTCGTCGTCGTGGAGAACCCGCATCGCGGGGGTGTCCAAGTCGTCGAATTGGCCTCGACGGCTCGCCCAGGCGAAGGCCAGGACGAAGGCGGCGGCGATAAGTAGCGCCAGTGGGAACACGATGAACAGCACGCTCATGGCTGGAAGGTCCGCGCGCGGTAGGAGCTGATCACGACGGTCAGGGACGAGAGTGGCATCAGCACGGCGGCCAGTAGTGGCGAAATGTAGCCGGTGATTGCCAGCCCGGCGCAGACACCGTTGTAGGCGAGTGAAAGGCGCAGGTTCCGCTTCACGACGTGCAGAGTGCGCCGGGCTCCGGCGAAGAGTGGCGGCAGCATGGCGAGTCCGGGTCGCGCCGAGTACACGTCCGCCGCGGCCAAACTCGCCTCCGCCCCGCCATGAACGGCCACTCCTACGCCGGCCGTCAGCAGTGCTGCCGAGTCGTTGATACCGTCACCTACCATGACGACGCCTTGTTCGGACCGGGAGTACTCCTCGACGAGCTGAGCCTTGTTCTGCGGCCCCAGACCGCCGCGAACGAATCGGAAGGGTTGGTCCAGGCGCTCCGCGAGTCTCTGAACCGTCGCCTCGTGGTCACCCGAGGCGATGGCGAGGCTATGGCCTTTTTCGCGGAGCTCTCGCAGCACATCGCGCGCTTCAGGGCGGATCGAGTCCGCGAAAATCGCCACGGCAACGACGCGCCGTCCTCTGGAGATGAAGGAACAGGACATGCCCGCGTCCTGGTGGCGTCGGGCCAACGCGGCCAACTCTTCGGAGATCGACTTGCCCCGGCCCTCGAGGAAGGCGAGCTGCCCGACACAGACTTCCTCGCCGCCGCAGTCGGCGACCAAGCCCTGGCCTGGGAACGCGCGCCGCTCCGAAACCAAGACACCTGTTGGCAGCGGAACATCAAGACACAGTGCCCGCGCGATCGGGTGGGGAGACTCACTGGCGACGGCCGCGCCCAGGGGTAGGGCGGTCGTGTCGCCCAGCACGAGTTCGCGACGGAGCCGGCCGGTCGTCAAGGTCCCGGTCTTGTCGAAGATCAGCAGGGATGGCCTCGCCAGTCGCTCCAGGGCTTCGCCATGGCGAATCAACAGGCCGCGGCGCGCTGCTTTCCCGAGCGCAGCCGAAACGGCCAAGGGTGTGGCCAAACCAAGTGCGCAGGGGCACGTCACGATGAGCAGCGCGATGGCGCTCTGCAACCCGCGAGACAAGTCGAACGGGGCCCAAACCAACAGCGTGACGACCGAAAGGGCGAGAACCCCAATCACGAACCGACCTGCAAAGCGGTCTGCCAGTCGTTGAATCGGGGCGCGCCGAGACTCCGCGTGCCGCATCTCGTCCAGCAGGCGTCCCAATCGCGTCTCGGTCCCGCTGGCGGAGGCTACAAGCGTGAGGGCCGAGGCCGTGTTGACCGTGCCAGCAAACACCGCACTTCCGGGGCCAACGTTAACTGGCAAGGATTCACCAGTGAGTGGAGACATGTCCACACTGGAGTGTCCTCGCGAGACCTCACCATCTGCTGGAAAACTCTCCCCGGGCAGCACGGAAAGTCGCATGCCTGGGCGAACGGCTTGAATCGGCAACTCTCGATCGCCGCTGTCTTCGACGACTCGCGCGACGTGAGGGAATAGCGCGGAGACGTGTTCCCGAGCGCCCTCCGCCGCGTGGTGCTGCCGCCGCTCGATGTAGCGACCGACCAAGAGCAGAAAGACGATGGCGGTGACCGAGTCGAAGTAGATTTCGCCTTGCCCGCGGACGGTGTTGATGGCGCCGGATAGAAAACCCGCCAATAGCCCCAGGCTCACAGGCAGGTCCATGTGTGGCGACCGAACCCGAAGGGCGGACCAAGCGCCCCGGAAGAACGAGCTGCCGGACCAAAACACCGCGGGGACGCTCAGGCCGAGCGCGGCATAGCGAAAATACTCCGCGAAATGCGCGTCGGCGCCGCTGTAGAGCGCGAAGGCGATGAGCATGACGTTGCCGGCACACGCGCCCGCGACCCCGATTCGGGTCAATAGTGCGCGATCCTCCAGAGTGCGCAGTCGTTGCGCGTCTGTCTGGACCGCGAGATGCGGGGGATAACCTAGAGCGGCGAGGCCTCGGGCGACATCACCGAGTTTGGCGCGCTGGGCGTCGAAGTTCACACGCACGCTTCGCTCTGCGAAGCGCACTTCCGCCGACAGCACTCCGGGCACGACTTGGTCCAGGCGCTCGACGAGCCAGACGCAGGCGGCGCAGTGCAGGTTTTCCAAGGCGAATTCGGCGTTCAGGGCGCCGCCGGGTCCGGGGCGCGTGAATTGTTCCAGAGCGCTGCCATCATCCAAGGCCGCGTAGGTGTTCGCCGTGGCGTCGGCGGGGCCAGCGTCGGCATCGAACTCCGCGCGGTGCTCGTAGTAGCGCTCCAGCCCTGCATCCATGATCACCGCGTACACGGTGCGGCAGCCTTCGCAGCAAAAGGCGGGACCCTCGGGCTCATCCCTGTCCTTGGGGGCAGGCAGGCCGCAGTGCGCGCAGGCCACGCTGGTTGCAGCTGGTGATAGGTAGGGGAGCGCGCTATCGGTCACTTGCCTCCGCCGTGCAGTGGGCAGCCCGGGGGATGGTCGGGATCCGCCGCAGCCAGCGCGTGTGCAGGTACGTTCACGCGACCAAAGAGCTGCACGAAGCCAAGGGTCAGCAATACGAGCGCGCCAACCAGAGGAACCCGCTTGCGAACCGCGAAGGACAGATGCCGCAGCATGGTTCCGAAACCGAGCAACAGGGGTACGGTCCCTAGCCAAAACGCGGTCATGACTAGGGCGCCGGTCGTCGCGGCTCCTGTCGCTGCGGCTGCGACGTAGAAAGCATATAGGAAGCCGCAAGGCAGCAGAGTCGAGCTGAGGCCCAGGAGCGCGGCCGCGTGCAGTGGTGGTCGCCCTCGGGGGGACAGCACGCGCCGTGCGAGTTGCCCTAGACTGCGGGTGAAACGGGGCAGCGGCAGCTTCAGGCCCAACTCCGCGCTAACGATAGATAGCCCCCAAAGCACCATGATCAAAGCTGCGAGGGTCCCAGCGGCTTGACTCACACCCCAGCTCTTGCCTGCCGCGTTGAACACGCTACCAATGGCGCCTGAGATAGCGCCAACGCTGGCGTAGCTGACGAGCCTAGCCAGGTGGTAGCTGAGGTGCATACGCCAGGGTGTACGGGACTCGTTGGAGTAGACCGCGACGAACCCACCGCACATTCCGACGCAGTGCACGCTACCGAGCACGCTAGCAACGAACACACCAACCAGGATGGCTGCGGTCATGTCTCGCCACCCATCTTCAGATCTTCTCGCAAGATCTGGGTGAATCGGCCACCGGGCGCATCAACCACGAAACGAAACTCCCACAAGCCGCGATGGGATGGCGAGAGAAACGCCTGGTAGTCGCCCGCGGCCGTCGGCGTCAGGGTCAGGGTCGTGCGCTGGTTTGCCGCGGCATTGGGGAACGCTTCTACGGTCAGTCGCGACAGCGCGACCGGCTTTCCGTCCTTGTCCAGAACGCGAGCACGCAGTTCGGTACGCTTTCCTGACTCGCGAGGCTGTAGAGTGATGTTCCAGCCCAGGGTGCGGTTTCTTCGCGACTGGGCCTGCGTCGCGTCCCAGTCCAGAGCCTTTTGGTAGTAGTCCTTTTCGACCGCGAAGTTCGGATCGTCCGTCGCGATTCGCATCATCAAGAACAGGCCGGCTACCATGCCGCCCAGCAACACCGCGGGGACGAAAGGCCAAATGCCGGAGCTCTCTCGTGTATTCTCGGGCGAGCTTGAGGCTGCGGGCTTCGTATCCGACATGTTTATCATCCCTTCAGAGGTCCAAGCAGCTGGTAGTCGATCTCGGTTCGGAATTCGGACTCGTCACTGACGCGAAGCTTGATGTTTCGCTTGCCGCCGGAAAAACTACTGCGCGGTACGACCACGAAGATGGTCGTAGTGCTGTGGCTCCCGGCCTGCACTTGGAGTGGGTTTTCGGGTGCAATCAGCTGGATGTCTCCCGCATCCACGAGCTCGAGCTGGTAGCGCTGAGACTCGGAGGTGCGGTTTTCCACCTTGATGCGGAGTTGATTCCGGATGCCGTCGGCTTGCACTACGAAGGGAGCGCCAATGCCGCGCAAGACCGTGACATCCGCGCTGTCTCCACGGCCGAGGAATACGACCAGCGCCGTGCCGAAGACAGCCATCAGCACTGGGTAAATGAAGATCCTGGGTCGGAGCACTCGGGTGCGCTTCCCCGACTCGAGGGAAGACTGGGAGCCATAACGGATCAGCCCAGGAGGTTTCCCGATCTTGTCCATGATCGAGTCGCAAGCGTCGATGCATTGAGTGCAGGTGATGCACTCCAGTTGCAGCCCTTCGCGGATGTCGATGCCAGTCGGGCACGTAACGACGCAGGCGTTGCAGTCTATGCAGTCTCCAGACCCTGGCTTGGGTTTGCCTTTGGAACGAGGCTCGCCTCGATTCCTGTCGTAGCCGACGATCATGGAGCGATCGTCCAGAAGCACGGACTGCAACCGTGCGTAGGGGCAGATCACCGTGCACATCTGCTCCCGGAAGTAGGCAAAGTCGAACATCACCAGCCCAGCGGTGACTCCCATCACCAGAAAGCCCGCAGGGTGCTCCTTGGGAGACAGCTGAACCCATTGCCACAGGCGGTCCACGCCAACGAAGTAGGCCAGGAAGACATTGGCTACGAACACGGAGAGCACGGCGAAAACCGGATACTTCAGGACGCGCCTGAGGCTCAGCCCGCCCTTGCGGTCGAGCCTCATCTGCGCGGCCCTGTCACCCTCGAACAATCGCTCGATCGGCCGGAACACGAACTCCATGTACACGGTCTGCGGGCAGCCCCAGCCACACCAGGCGCGGCCCAGCAGTGCGCTGATCCAGATCACGCTCAGGAAGATCGTGATCATGAGCAGCATGAGGAACATGCCGTCGGTTGCCAGAAAGGTACGCCCAAAGAACGTGAATTGGCGGGCGGCCACGTCGAGCAAGATTGCGGGCTTGCCGCCGATGCGAATCAAGGGCAGCGCGACGAAGAGAGCAATCAACCCCCATGCCGTCGCCAGGCGAGCGTAATAGTACCTGCCCTGGTAGAGCTTCGGCCGGATGCGGCGGCGTGTCCCGTCGGCGTTGAGCGTTGGGAGAACACGTTCCTGAGCGGGCAGAGGTCCGGCCATGACTTACTTCGGCGCGTGCTCGGTACCCTCCGCAGCTCTACCCGAGACCATCGTTCCTTTCACTGAGCCCACGTAGCCCACCACGTCCTGCATTTCCTTCGGGCTGAGCTGTTTCGCCCAGGCGGGCATGCCCTTGGCTGGGACACCAACCGCGACGGACTGGTACAGGTCCTTCAGGGTGCCCTTGCCATGGATCCAGTGGTGGTCAGTGAGATTGGGGCCAATCTTCCCTTCGGCCTTGTCCCCGTGACAGGCGGCGCATCGCGCGGTGTAGACCTCTTTGCCGGCAGCGACGGCGGCGGAGTCTGCCACGACGGCGGCGAGAGCCTCTTCCGTGACTTCGGCGATCGGGGGCGCGTTCGCCTGGGCTGCGCTGGCTTCGGCAGCGTACGCGGCGAGGACGCCTCGGTCGTCGGAGGTATGATAGTACAAGATGTAGCCGATCGAGAAGATGAAAGTGCCCCAGAAGATCAAGGTCCACCAGCGGGGCAGTGGATTGTCGTATTCCTGAATGCCGTCGTACTCATGGTCGCCCATGAGCAGGTCTTCATCGATCGGGGCCTCTTTCGGTTCCGTGTTCTGGTCGGGGTTCGTCATCTCAGGAGTTCCCTTCCGATAGGTCGGCGTCGTCCAAGTCTCCTTCAAGAGGGATTTGGCCAGCGCGTTCGTATTCGTCGCGTCGCTTTGGGTTGAACAGGCGGGCGACTACGACCGCGAAGACAACCAGGAAAATCAGCAGCGCTAGCTCGGCCCAGCCTTCGAGGCCCATGGCGCTCATGATGTCCGACAGCCTCACGGCGCACCTGCCTTTCGCGCCGCGAAGGTGTTAGTCGCATCGGAGCTGCCAGAGGCCGACGCGCCTCCCTTGATGTCGGTTCCGAGGCGCTGCAAATAGGCGACCAGCGCGACGATCTGCTTGTCTTCGAGACCAGCGGGGCCGCCTTGAGTGACAATTTCCGTGGCGATTACCTTGGCTTGGGCTCGGGCCATGGGTTCCGCCTTGCCCTGTACCGCTTCCGGATAGGGCACGCCGAGCATCGCCATGGCGTCCACCCGCGACTGGATTCCCGAGAAGTCGATGCTGTCCGACAGCATCCATGGATAGCGAGGCATCAGCGAGCCCTTCGTCGTGCTCGACGGCTCCTCCATGTGTCGCACGTGCCAGAGGTGCGGGTACTTGCCGCCTACGCGTTGCAAGTCAGGGCCAATCCGCCGCGAGCCCCATTGGAAGGGGTGGTCGTAGACGAACTCACCTGGCTTGCTGTACTCACCGTAGCGCTCCGTTTCGGAGCGGATCGGACGAATCATCTGCGAGTGGCAGTTGTAGCAACCCTCGGCCAGATAGATGTCCCGGCCGGCGAGTTCGAGGGGCGTGTAGGGCTTCACGCTCGCGATGGTCGGCACGTTCGACTTGATCAAGAAGGTTGGAACGATCTCGAACAGCGAAGCCGCGACTACGGCGATTACCACCCAAACCGTGAAGGTCAGTGGACGACGCTCCCAAAGCCGGTGCCAGCTCATCGAGGTGAAGTACTTCAGCTTATAGGCCATGCCGGTCGAAGTGGCCTCGGCGGGGACGTCCGGGTGTGGGGCACGCTCGGGGTCAGGTCCCAGCGCGGGGGCCTCGTGCACCGGCTCTTCGTAGGTCTTGGGACGCGACTTCCAGGTCATGAGCATGTTGACGAGGCAGAGCGCCGTGCCGGCGACGAACATCGTTCCGCCTAGGACACGGACCCAGTACATCGGGATGATCCGCACGACCGTCTCGACGAAGTCGGGGTAAGCCAGGCGGCCCGTCTCGTCGAATGCTCGCCACATGAGGCCCTGGGTCACACCCGCGGCGTAAATCGCGACGATGTAGAAGAGGATGCCAAGGGTCCCGACCCAGAAGTGCACTTCTGCGAGCTTTCGGGACCACAGTTTGGTTTGGAAGAGCTTTGGCGTGAGCCAGTACAACAGCCCGAAGGCCATGAAGCCGTTCCACCCCAGCGCTCCGCTATGCACGTGGGCAATGGTCCAGTCCGTATAATGCGAGAGGGCATTGACGCTCTTGATGCTGAGCATCGGACCTTCGAAGGTGCTCATGCCGTAGAAGGTCACCCCAACCACGAAGAACTTCAGCACCGGATCGCGAGCAACCTTGTTCCAGGCGCCGCGCAACGTCAGCAGGCCGTTGATCATGCCGCCCCAAGAGGGCATCCACAACATGACCGAAAACACCATGCCGAGGGTGGAGGCCCACTCAGGCAATGCGGTGTAGTGCAGATGGTGAGGGCCAGCCCAGATGTAGATGAAGACGATGGCCCAGAAGTGGAGGATGCTCAGGCGGTAGGAAAAAACGGGACGGTTCGCGGCCTTGGGCAAGAAGTAGTACATCAGGCCCAGGAACGGCGTCGTAAGGAAGAAAGCGACAGCGTTGTGCCCATACCACCACTGCATGAAGGCATCCTGAACGCCCGCATACAGCGAGTAGCTCTTCAACGGGCCCGCCGGAACGGCGAGGCTGTTGAAGATGTGCAGCACGGCGACCGCGATGATGGTTGCGATGTAGAACCAAATCGCCACGTACAGGTGACGTTCGCGTCGCTTGGCGATGGTGCCGAAGAAGTTGATCGCAAAGATCACCCAGACCACCGCGATTGCGATGTCGATGGGCCACTCGAGCTCTGCGTATTCCTTGCCCTGGGTGAAGCCGAGCGGCAGCGTCAAGGCGGCGGCAACAATGATGCCCTGCCACCCCCAGAAGTGAGCCGCGCTCAGCTTGTCACTGAACATCCTGGCTTTGAGCAAGCGCTGGCTCGAGTAGTACACCGCTGCAAACACCGCATTGCCCGCGAAGGCGAAGATGGCGGCATTGGTATGCAGCGGTCGCAGCCGACCGAAGGTCAGATAGGGCAGGTCGAAGGACAGTGCTGGCACCACCATCAGCAGCGCAACCCAGAGTCCGGCCAAGGTAGCCACCAAGCCCCAGACGATCGTCGCAAACGCGAATTTGCGAACGACTGCGTCGTCGTAGCGAAACTTTTCCATTTGGCTAGTCACGGGCCGCGACTTGGCAAGAAACATGCCCGCGAGGGAAAGCTCTGCGCCTTGTTCCAGGCGTCCGAGTCAGCACGCAGGCCCTCTCAGCTGATCTTCATCAGGTCACATTTTTGGGGTGAATCCGGCATTTACCCAGCAGGAACCCGATGACCGCCCCGCACACCCAGGCTGAAGCGCCAGCGCAGGAGCTGCGTGCTGGCGGATCTGCGGCGCAACGTCTGCGAGGAACTCTGGTGCACGCGCTGAGCGATGCGCGGATCTGCGAGCTGCTCGATGTGGAGCCGACCTCTGGATTGTCCCGAGCCGAGGCCGCCCAGAGACTGTCCCGGGACGGCGCGAATCGCTTGGAAGAGGCGGCTCCGACCCCGGCGTGGAAGGTTCTGCTGGGTCAGTTCACGGACGTTACTGTGATTGCGCTCTTGGTGGCTGCCGTGCTCGCGGTCGTTCTGGCCCATGTGGAAGCCGCGGATCGCTCCATATTGGAGCGTTTTGGGGATGCCATCGCGATCAGCATCATCGTGGTACTGAACGCAGCGATCGGTTTCGCGCAAGAGCGCAAGGCGGAACATGCCCTGCGTGCCCTGCGTGCGCTGGGGTCGCCAGAGGCCACGGTGGTCCGGGAAGGGCAAACGCTCCGCCTGGTGGCCGAGGAACTCGTCTGCGGCGATGTGGTTCTGTTGGAAGAGGGCGATCGGGTTGCTGCAGACTTGCGCTTGCTGGAGCCGGAGGATCTGCTGTGTGTCGAGGCCGCCCTCACCGGCGAGAGTCAGCCCGTCGAAAAGGAACGCGGGCCCCTGCCCGAAGAGACTCCCTTGGCGGAGCGCGTCAACATGGCGTACGCCGGCTGCCATGTTGTCCGGGGTCGCGCGACGGGGGCCGTCGTTGCCACGGCGATGGGGACGGAGATCGGAAAAATCGCGGCAATGCTACAGTGTGTGGAGTCTCCGGACACGCCGCTGCAACGCTCCTTGCGGAGGTTTGGGACCTACGTCGTGGCGGGTTGCGCCGTCCTGGCCGTGTTGATCCTTGGCATCGGGTTGTGGCGCGACAGCGCGGGCTTGGGCTTCTGGTTGCTCACTGCAGTGTCCCTCGCGGTTGCCGCCATTCCCGAGGGGTTGCCAGCAGTCACCAGCATCGTGCTGGCCCTGGGGGTTCAGCGCATGGCCAAGCGCAGTGCCCTCGTTCGGCGACTCGCGGCAGTCGAGACCTTGGGAAGCGCTGACGTCATCTGCACGGACAAGACGGGCACACTGACGCAGAACAAGATGCGGGTCCGCTACTTATGGGTACCGAGTCGGTCCGAGGGCATTGAAGCGGACACCTTGGATGCGGAGCTGAAGGCTGACCCAGCCATGGAGCAACTCCTGCGGGCGATGGGGTTTACGCCCGCAGCGCGCTTGGAAGCTGGCGAAGAAGGGGAGGAGGAACGGGTCCGAGGGGATCCAACGGACGTCGCGCTGCTGGAGTTCCATCGAAGGCAGCTGCTACCGGATCAGCGCTCGGATAGCTTGTTTCGGTCCGCCCGGGTGCTGCCCTTCGACGGCGAACGCAAGCGCGCGACCGTGGTTGCGGAGAACGCCGATCGAATCGTCAGCTACACCCACGGTGCGCCCGAGGCCATACTTTCGGACGTAGCCGTGTTCCGGGGCCCGGACCAGGAGGTCGTGCCGCTGGGCACCGAGGCCCGCGAGCGAATCACGGCTCTGCTCGAAGACTTTGCCCGCAAGGGGCTACGGGTGCTCGCTGTCTCGGCGCTGTTCGAAGACAAGACCCGCGATTCGATCCCGCCCGGCTCCCAGCGAAGAGGTGAGCTGCTGCAACGCTTCGAACACGGAACGGAGCTGCTGGGGCTGATTGGTCTTTCCGACCCACCGCGGGAGGCGGTGCCTCGCGCCGTCGCGCGAGCGAGTCAGGCCGGGGTTCGCAGCGTGATGATCACCGGCGACCATCCCCGAACGGCTCGGGCGATCGCCAAAGAGATCGGATTGGTCGGTGACAGCTCTGCGGACCGGGTCGTCCTCACTGGGCCTGAAATCGATGAAATGCCAGAAAAAGACTTGGTTCTCGTCAGTCGAGATGTGCGAGTGGTGGCTCGCGCCACCGCACAGAACAAGCTGAGCCTAGTCGAGGCGATGCAGCGGGACGGACGCGTCGTTGCAATGACCGGTGACGGAGTGAACGACGCGCCGGCGATCAAGGCGGCGGATATTGGCGTTGCGATGGGGCAAGGGGGCACCGATGTCACGCGCGAGGCCGCGGATATGGTCCTGTTGGATGACAACTACGCGACCATCGTGGCCGCCATTGAAGAAGGGCGCGTAGTCTACGCGAACATCAAGCGCTTCATCGTGTTCTTGTTTGCCGTCAACTGGGGCTTGGTCCTGGCAGTGTTGGTCGCAGCGTTGCTCGGGTGGCCCGCGCTGCTGACACCGACCCAGATCCTCTGGATAAACCTGATCACCAACGGACTGCCCGCGCTCGCGCTGGGGATGGAGCCCGCCCGGGCTGACCCCATGCGGCGCCCACCACGCCGCGCCGACGAAGGCATCATTGGACGGCGCGAGCTGCTGCATCTTGCTTTCTACGGGACCTGGATCGGGGTTTTGGGGATGGGCGTGTTCATCTGGCAGGGAGGGCCAACCGCAAGCGGCGTCGCGCTCACCACCGCGCGCACCGCGGCGTTCTGCGTGCTGGCTCTGGCGCCCCTGTTTCACGCTCACGGCAGCCGCAGCCACGAACTGTCCGTCTTTCGCCTAGGGCCTTTCGCGAATCTGAGGCTTTGGGGCGCGTTCGGCGCAGCCCTTGGGCTGCAAGCTCTGGCGGTCTACGTTGGCCCCTTGCACGGCATGTTCAGCACAACCGCGCTGCCTCTCGCGCTAGCGGCGTCGGTCATGCTCCTATCCGCGAGCACATGGCTGCTGTCCGAGGTGGTCAAGCTCGTTCGTGGCGCCGGCACGGCGTCACGCTGACAGAACGCGATCGACCAAAGACTGGATGTCGGGTTCGCTTACGCCGCCTGCGCGCCCAGCGTCGATCGTGGCCAATTCTCGCTGAACGTACTCGAGGCGGTCTGCGGGGAGTCGATCGCGAATCAGTGGGATCAGATCGGCACCTTCTCGCGCCAAATGGGCTCGCTGGAGTTCAACGAGCTGATTGGCAATGCTGACGAAGTGCCGTTCATCGTCCTGGCTCCATTCTGTGTCCTGTAGTGATGAGTGCCGCAGAGATCGAACCAGATAGCGTTCCTGGTTGTGCTCCGCTCGGATCTTCGCCAACGGCTCGGCGTTCCAATCCACGCCAGCCCGAGCCAGTTCCGGGATCAGGACGCTCTCTTCCTTTTCGTGGTGACCGAGGTCTACGAAGTCGCGAAAGAAGACGACTGTGGCCCGCAGGTCTTCTTGGGCGACTTCTTGACCCCGTTCGACGCGTTCGGCCAATGCTCGGAGCACGTCGAGCATGCGGGCAATGATTCGGTGTTCGGCTACGATCACATCGGCGGGGTGCAGGGCGCTCATGAGTCAGAGCTTCCCATGCTCCGGGTCCAGGTCGGCGGCAGCTTTTGCCGTTGCAACGGCGACTCTGCAATATTTGCGCAATCGCGACCGAGCGCCTGGGATAAGCTCGGCAAATACCCGATCGCTACGGCTGGCACGCCACCTGCAATTACTGCGCGGGCCCAGTTCGAGGGGCGCGATCCGAAAGAAAAGGAGTTGAGGAACCATGGCCAATGAAAAGCCCTTCGTCGTCGTCGTCGGCGTCGACTTTTCGGAAACAGGTGACGTGGCGCTGACCCGTGCGTTCGAGCGCGCGAGCGATGAAAAGGATGGCGAGCTACACGTCGTGAACGTTGCCCGTGCATACGGGCCGATGGTGCACCTCGAGATCGGTGGCGAGATCGAGACGCTCAGCATGGAGGAGGCGTCACGCAAGTTGAAGGACTTCGTCGAATCGCGACTGGAGACGTTCGTACGCGAGCGCGAGAAAGCAAAGCTGCCTGTGTTTGCACGGGCGGTTACACATCTTCGTCTCGATGCACCGGCCGAGGAGATCGCCCAGCTGGCGTCGGATCTCGAAGCTGACCTGGTGATCGTCGGCACCCACGGCCGCCGAGGCATGCGCAGGCTCCTGCTTGGATCCGTCGCGGAGGGTGTGGTTCGACTTGCGCCGAGCCCCGTGCTCGTGGTGCGACCGCAGGTCGAGGAAGCGCTGATGCCGTCCATCGAGCCGCCCTGTCCGCAATGTCTGAAAGCTCGTGCGGAATCCAAGGGCGAAAAGCTCTGGTGTCAGCGCCACTCGGAGCACCACGCGCGTCCCCACACCTACCACTATGTACATCGCAACGTATCGGCCCGAGAAAGCATGCCGATGCTCACTCGCATGAAGTGATGACCCAAGACGATCGGCGAGGGATCTTCAACTGGCGCTCGCCGATCGCGCAGCACTGACCCGCGCCCATGGCTGCTTCGCGCCGCTCCCGAAAGCACGAGTACGCCCAGGAGCGTGCTCGCAGGATCCGGCGCGTTTTGGCGATCACTTTCGTGCTGAATTTGGCGGTTGCTAGTATGAAGATCGCCTACGGTCTTTGGGCATCCAGTCTTGGGATCCGCGCGGACGGATTCCACTCTCTGACCGACTCGACCAACAATCTGATCGGTTTCATTGGCATCGCGTTGGCGAGTCAACCCGCCGATCATGGTCACCCATACGGTCACGAGAAGATCGAACCCATCGCAGCTGGGCTGGTTGGGCTAACGCTGCTCATCTTGGCCGCGGACGTGGTGCGCGGTGCTTTCCAGCGCTTCTTTGGCGACGGAGGGACACTACCCACTGTGGACGGTGGGGCGTTCCTGGTGCTCTCGCTCACACTGGTCGTGAACATCGTGGTGGCAACCTACGAGCAGCGAGCGGCCGGGCGCCTGGCCAGTCCTCTGCTCGAGAGCGATGCTGCCCACACGAGGTCGGACGCGCTGGTAACGCTGGCAGTCATGGCTGCGATCTTGGGTGTGTGGCGCGGCTGGTACTGGTTGGATGCAGCAGCCGCAGTCGTCGTTGCCGGCTTCATCGCTTGGGCTGGCTGGGGCGTGTTGCGAAAGAACTTGGGCTACTTGGCAGATGCGGCGCGGGTCGACCCAGAGCGGATCGCCGCGGCGGCTCGAGTCGTGCCGGGCGTTGCCAGTGTGCACAAAGTCCGAACTCGAGGAACTCCCGGCGCAGTCTACGTCGATCTCCACGTACAAATTGCGCCCCATCTAGATGTTGTAACGGCGCATCAGGTTACCCATTGGGTAATCGACGCGATTCACGAAGAACTGCCCGAGGTGCAGGACGTGCTGGTGCACACGGAGCCTGCACCCGAGGGGGCGCCTTACGTGGCTTTGCCGACGGCGGCGGAGCCCGAGCGCTGAGGGCCAATCCGTCTAGCGCCCTGCGGCGCCTGCGGCGAACAAGCGGCACACTGCGGCGGTGTGACTCCGCAGCCAATCGGCGGCGTGCTCACGGCTTTGCGCCTCGGTAACGGGCCCGGGCTGGATCGCAATGGCGGCCGTCACACCCCTGCGTTTCAGGACGGCTTGCGACACTTCGACGCGCCCCGCCAGGGACACCACGGGCGTGCCGATGCGTTGGGCTCGTTCTGCGATCCCGGAGAGCACCTTTCCTTCCAGGGAAGTGGCATCGAGGCAGCCTTCCGCCGTGATCACCAGGTCGGCCTGTTCGAGCTTGGCTTCGAAGCCCACGCTATCCATCACCAGATCGATACCGCGGTGCAAGTGGCCTCCGAGGGCGTGCAGCGCGGCGCCGAGCCCCCCTGCGGCGCCACCTCCAGGCAGTGTCATGATTCCGTCACCCAAGAGTTGCCCGAATCCGTTGAGGTCTCGTTGAAGTCTCTGGGCCTGTTCTGTCGTTGCACCCTTCTGAGGGGCGTAGGTCAACGCTGCGGATCCCAACGGCGTGGTCACGTCACATGCAACGCTGAGTCGCCTAGGCGCCAGCCGCGCAATGACCTCGCGCAGATCCGCATGCGTAATGGATCCAAGATCGCGCCCCCGAGGTCGGTCCGGCGCCCCAGTCAGCCTCGCGCCCAGCGCTCGGAGCATGCCGGCGCCACCATCCATGGTTGCCGTGCCGCCGAGGGCCACGAGAATGCCCGGCGGGTCACGCCTGAGCGCATGCAGCAGCAAGCTTCCGAGGCCGTGGCTGCTGGCGGACAGCGGATCCCGTTCAGTGCCGAGTCGAGCCAGACCAAGACAGCTGGCGGCCTCCAAGATAGAAGTTCCGTCGGGTAGAATTCCCATCGGTGCATCGATGATTCTCCCCAAGGCATCCGTGGTCTCGACCCACTCGACATGCCCGCCCCCGGCGTCGCACAGCACCTCCAAAGTGCCGTCCCCGCCGTCGGCGAGAGGGCAGCTGACGCTCACGAGACCGGCGGCGTCCGCGCCGAGCGCCATGAACTCCGCTGCAGCGACCGCACGCAAGCAGCCTTTCAGTTTGTCCGGAGCGAGCAGCGCTGTGATGGGAACCGTGTCGGTGCGCGTCACAGTAGGGAAGTCTATAACGATTCCAGGTATTTACGTATCGGTGGACCTCGCAGGTGCAAATAATGTGAAACCTGCGCTGCTGCCTCGCGTCTATCCACAGACGGGTCTTGCTGCGCACAACAGCTGAGTTGCGCGATGGCTTTCTGGAAGTAAGGCTTGGTGAGGTCGGCGGGCCGTGCTAAGTGCCCCGCCGCTGAGCTTGGTTTGGTAGGAGGCTTGGGAATCATGAAAAGAGTTTTGCCGTGGTTGGGTTTGGGTCTGCTCGCAGCGTCGTTTGGCGGGACCTCTTTTGCTTGTAGCAGCGATGACAGCGGGGGAGGCAGCTCCGGAAGCGGCGGCGTCAAGGTCGACGGAAGCGCTGGCTTCGGCGCGACCGGCAACGTTGGTGGCGGCGGCGTAGGCAACACCGGCGGCGGCGGTACCGGCGGCACCACTACGGCTCTGGCGCGCGGCTGCGTGGGCGACGCCGAGTGCGGGACTGGCCTGACCTGCATCCTACCCGACTCGGGGGCTTGGGACGGCGAAGGTCCGGCCCATGGCTACTGCAGCGCGCCCTGTACTGCCGCGGCGGACTGCAAGGCGTTCGATCCCAATGGCGAGTGTGGCCCGGATAACTTCTGTTTGGCTGGCTGCACCGTTGGCGCGCCCTTTGGTCCAGGCAAGTGCCAAGGTCGCACCGACGTCGGCTGCAACCGGTTCCTCCGTGGCGCTGGGTTGGGGCCATGCGATGCGAACACGCCCTGTCCGGCGGGCCAAGCTTGTGCCACCGACAATATGTGTCACGAGACGTTCAACGCGTGCTCCGCGCTCTGCGCAGTCGACAGCGACTGCCCAGCTGGCCACACCTGCAACCCGGGCACAGGGCTCTGCACGACGACTGCTGCCACGGGCAAGGACCTCGGTCAGAGCTGCCAGACCGCTACGCCCGACGAGTGCAAGGGCTTCTGCGTAGGGGTGACCGGTACTACGGAGCGCTTTTGCAGTCAGTTCTGTATCCTCAACGCGCCCAATTCCTGCGGCTGGGCTGGACCAGGTAACAAGGGCGACGCACTCTGCGGTCTGGTCTTTGATTCCGCAGCGACCACCGGAGACGTCGGAGCGTGCGTGACTTTGTGCGACTGCAACGCGGAGTGCCCTTCGGGCTACATCTGCGAACCGGATTCGAACGTCTCCACCAACGCACTGCGCGCGGGAAGCTGTTCCCCCGCAACGGGCGCCGATGCTAGCGCCGGCATTCCGAATTGCACGGATGGCGGCACCGGTGGCTCGGGCGGTACCGACGCAGGCACCGGAGGTGGCGGCGCTGGTGGCACCGACTCGGGTACGGGCGGCGCAGCCAGTGGTGGCGCCCCGGCGGATAGCGGCTCCGACTGAGTCCTGTCGCCGAACTCGTCGACGCCCGCTCGCATTCGCGCGCGGGCGTCGTCGTTTTGTGAACGGCCTTTTCTTATCCGAGGCGGCACGGGCGGGTGAGGCCGCCATGGCCCCGCCGCCTCAGTCCACTTCGCGGCCTTCCGTTTCGATTGGGGTGGCGCCTGTTTGGCGCGGGTCCTGGTCTGGCACGTGGAAGTCGATCGGGCCTGGGTCCACGAGCTGGCCGGTAGCCAGACGCGCGTCTACGGCACGGCGCACCCGAGCGGCGATCGGGCGTCGGGTCGGCGGCAGGAGCAGCAACACGCCGGTGATGTCCGTGAGCACGCCTGGTGTGATCAGCAGCGCGCCGCCGAGCAGCACCAGAACTCCTTCGACGATTCCAGTTTCTGGAGCGCGCATTTCATCCAGGGCGTCCCGCCACTGCCGATACACCCGCAATCCCTCCCGTTTCGCCAGGCTGCCGCCCAGCACGCCCGTGACCACGGTGATCGCCACCGTTGGCCAAAAACCGATCAGCGAGCCGAGCCAGAGCAGCAGGTAGAGCTCCACCAGCGGGATGACGACAAAAGCGACCAGGATGTACCGCACGAGGTGTTCATCCATCAAACCATGCACCGCCATGGACACCAAGGTGCGAGGCCGACACTGGCTGGAACAGTTCCAGATTAGGGAAGTCGCATCAGCGCGCAAAGCTCGGGCAGCCCAAAGCGTGGTATCCCTGGGACTGGGCGGAGGGATGCTCAGGAAGGACACGAGGGTCGTTTTACGACCATCGAGCAAGAACCGATCCTTCGGACTGGGGGCCCCGCTCGAGACAAGCGAGGCTCCGTGACAGTTCATTGGCATAGGATTGTGGGCGCATTGGTGGTGCTGGTTTGTACGGCTCCGGTGCAGGCACAGAACCTCCGCGACGTGCCTTTAGGCGGTCGGACCGCAACGATGGGAGGCGCGGGTGTGGCTGCCGGCTCGGACAGCGCGATGCCCTATTTGAACCCCGCGGGAATCGTGGGGATCCCGACGGACATTCTGTCCATCTCCGCGAGCATCTACAGCCTTTCCCGCGCCAAAGTAGACAAGTTCTACCGACCCAATGGTCTCGACCCGAGCTTTGGAAATGATGTCCGCGTTGAAGAGGAACGCTTCGACCTCGATCAGCTGGTCATCACGCCGTCCACGCTAGTCTACGTGAAGCAGTTGGGGGGCGAGAGCGCGAAGGTCTCGCATGCGGTCGGGATCGGCCTGTCCACGGTGACTCACAACGCGTCGACATCCGTAGGAACCTTTCGCGCACGCGGTAGCCAAGCCCGGCTTGCGGCGGATTCAATAGTGACCGAGTCCCTCAAGCAGTATTTGGCGGGCCCTTCCTATGCGGCCCAGTTTGGTGAGAGGTTCCGTGTTGGGATCAGTGCGCTGGGCTCCTATTCGGTGTTGACCGAGGATTCCCACGAGCTGTCTTTGATCAGCGATATCCAGGGTGGGAACGAGTTCCCGCAGACGTTCAACTCTCGTGTACAAGTCGATGCCTATTCCGTGGGGCTGGCGGCGGTGGCCGGGGCGCAGCTGCGCATGCTCGACGAGTTGTGGCTAGGCGTTGCGCTGGAATCTCCGGGGCTTCCCATCTTCGGCGGCGGGACGTTGGTCGAAACGACGGATCGCACGTTCTTCGATCAAAGCACGGGCGCGCAGATTGCGGCTCGCACCAGCGCGCGGGGGGAGTTCAAGGAGTTTGATATCTCGCGTCCACCCAGGGTGTCACTGGGCGTTGCCTACGACCGCCCGCGGAGCCTGGCCGTCGCCCTGGATGCGCATTTTTCGCCCGCCTGGAGCCGCTTCGAAAAGGGGCAATTGGAGACCGTCGACATCGATACGGAAACCGGCTTTCCAGTTGCCGAGCTTCGAGACCGGTTCAACTACGAGTTTGGAACCCGGGGTGTGGTCAACGTCTCCCTGGGCGCGGAGTATTTCGCGACCGAAGACCTAGCGCTTCGAGCTGGATTCCTGTCGGATCGCGATGTGTCCACGTCGAGCACGGACGGTATCCCGAATTCATTGATCGATTGGTGGACGTTCACCTTCGGTTTCGGGCTGAAATCCGGTGCCGTGGAAACCTCCTACGGAGTCGCTTACCGCTACGGTAGTGGGCGGCGGGCAACAGAAGACATTTTTGGTCCAACCGCGGGGGTCACGACGGTGGACTACACCGCACACGGAGTCATGCTGATCCTCTCGGGAGACGTCCGCACCAGTGCGGCGGAGCGTCGTCATGCCATCGAGTCCGAGGAGTGAGGCAGGCGCAGCTCAGTCCGCGCGGGCGTCCTTGTCTGCATTCGTGCCACCGGCGTCCGCCTCCACCGGTTTGGGCTCTGGGGGCTGGCCGAGTCGGAATGCGGCAACTACGGACACCGCGCCTCCTTCCGGGGCGGGTAGTCGCATTGTCCCGGCGAGTTTCCGTACGCAGCGCGAGACGCTGCGGTCCGGGAAGCGGCTCTCGTACTCTTTGACACGACCCAGCTTGCCCCGCTCCGACACATCTAGCCGCAGCGCGATGCGACCCCACAGACCGGAGTCGCGAGCAAGACCTTGCGCGTAGCAGTCAGCGACTTGTGGCACGAGGGTCGCCAAAGACTTCTCGAGCGCGGTCTCGTCGATCTTGCCCGGGTTGTCGAAGGACTCCCCCCGGGGAGGACCAACCCGCAGAACCGGCGCGTCCCCGGGCCACAACGCCACTGTGAGTCGCACCACGACACTGCGCCCGCGTGGTGGTGGCGGATAGGTGAGGGCGCGGGCGCGGTCTCGGAGGCACTCCACGACGACGGTGTCCTTGAGTTTGCTGGAAGACAGTCGCGCAGACGACACTCGACCGCGGCCGTTGATGACCAGACGCAGCACCGTCTTGCCTTTGAGTCGCTGGTTTTCTCGAAGCCCGTCTTCGAAACACAGCCGGAACGGCCAGTAGCCGTACTTGCGCGATCGCGCAAGTAGGCTCCGGTGGCTCAGGACTTTCGGGTACCGACCCGTCCGCCGGTTGCGCCGTAGGCGCTTGGGCATACGGCCGCGGAGCAGCTGCGTGTCGACGCGTACTCGAGCGCCAGGGTGGTAGCCCCGTCGATTGGATTTGAAGTCGGGGTCGCCCGTCCCTCCGACGTTCCAGCGGGCCAGGGTCTCGTCAGCACCCGCCGCAGCCACCTGACCTCGCGGACGTGGGCGTTCATACAATCGGTGCGGCGCCTCGACAACGATGCGATCGATGGGAGGCGGAGCGCTCGACGCTTCCGTCGCTGCATCCGGGGGAGTCGCGTCGAGGGTGGCGTCCCTGGGGGGGGCGGCGTCCACGGTAGATACCGGTACTAGGACGCGCGTTGGTGGCGTGGGCGTGGGCGCGGCTGGCTTGGCGGTGTCCGCGGACGGCCCCGCGGGCGCCGCCGCACAGCGCATTGCCGCCACGGCGCAGCCAACGCAAATCAGGAGCGCGGCGGGTTTCAGCGCACGTCGACGAGGCAGCCGAGGACGACCTCGAGTTTCGAATTGGGTTTCTTGGCGTCGTCGCAGGCGGTGCCACACAGCAAGATCTTCTTGTTGTCGGGGGTCAGCTGCCAGCCATTGGCGCCAGAGCCGCAGGGGGCCGAGTCGTCTCGCTTGACGTCACTACCGTTGAGCCGAACACCGACCTGATCGAAGTCGATCTTCTTGCCTACGGGTGGCGCGGGCACGTCGAGCTCGCAACTCAGAACGTTGCCGCTAATCGTGTCGAGGGCAGCCTTGAGATCCTGGCTGAAGTTCGTGCTCGTGGTCATGTCGAAATGACAGTCTCCCTGCGGGCAGGATGCAGGGGGGGTGGTGGAATTGCACTGACTCCAGTCGGCTGGCGCGGTCGGCAGCGTGCAGCCAGTTTTCGCGGTTCCACCTGCGGTGGCCACGTGGGAGAGCAACGCCCGGGCGTTTTCGCTGCCTGGAGCGCCGATGACGAACGTGCGGATCCCCAGAGCGTTGAACGCGGTCGGAACGTCCGTACTGAGCAGCTTGGTGATTTCGGTCGCCTTGCAAGTCTCGAAGCCGTCGGTGAGCAACACGATGAAGGTATTGCCGGGTAGCTTCCCGGCCTTCAGTTGCGCCAACAAGTAGCCGTAGGAGAGAATCGTCGCACCAGCCATGGGGGTCGAGCCCTTCGGCTTGATGAAATCCAGAAACCCGTCGAGGGCGGTATTCTGGGTTGCGTCGAGGCTTTGCACCAAGACATTCGGTGTGGTTTCGACGTCGCAGTCCGTCGTGTCCTTGGGGAAGGCCACCATGCCCGCGCTGACGTTGCCCGTTAGCTCCAAGTCGTCGATCGCCAGCTTTAGCGCATCGCGGGTTAGTTCCCATTTGGTTGGCTTGCCCGCGAACTTCGGGACTGGCGACGCCTCGCATTCGGCAGAGGTCTGCCCATCGCTCGGAAGGTTGCAGTTCATGCTGCCGCTCCGGTCGATGACGAACAGGAGATTGGCCGGTTTCAATTCGCCCACCGCCGTGGAGGACGTGCAACCCCCATCGACATTGCCGCCACCGGTCCCGGAATCGAAGACGATGCCCCCTCCGGTTCCTTGACCGCCTTTGCCGGCCCCGCCGCCGCCGGCGCCGGCGCCAGCGCTACCCGCCGCCGCTCCGGTGGCGCCAATGCCGCCACCGCCACCACCGCTATCATCACTGCTACAGGCGGAAAATCCCAGCATGAGACCCACGCTGGCGAACAGCGCAGTCCATCGACGAAGCATGAGCTGACTCCTTCTCAAAGCTGGCTGAGAGCGTACCACGTCGGCCGGGCTTTCACCTGTCTTGAACGCAAGGGTGGTTCTGAGGGAAAGTCCAAGAAAGGTCGCACGAGGGAGGACAATGTAGGATGACGGATCCCAATCAGAGCGAGTTTCAGCATGGTACCGGCTTTGTTGCTGGTGAGGTTAGCGGTGGCTTGGGGTTGGGGCCTCTCGAGCAGCAATACGAAGAACTCTTCGCCGAGGCGCTGGAAGACGGTGTCATAACATCCGATGAGCGCGCACGCCTCGAGCGAGCCGCGGACAACCTCGGTCTGGACCGGAGCCGGCTCTTGGGCCTCGAACAGGCCATGGTCGCGGCTTACGAAACGCGGCACCGCGTTCGCATCGTCGAGCGGTTCGAAGAACCCGCCCAGTCCCTCGCGCCGTTGCAGGTAGAGGCGTCGGGAGATCCAGGGCGCACGCTGCTGCTGAAGCGGATCGAGCATCTCGAAGCACGCGTCGTGGAGCTGGAGGAGGAGCTTCGCCGTGCTCAAGCGCACGTCAATGTCGAAGTCGATCTGACCGAGATGGAGACAGAAGTCGAGGTTGCGAAAGAGGATCCCGAGCAGGCGTGGCGCAGGATCCGTCGGGACCCGACGCACCCGGAAGCGCTGCGCGATCTGTACAAGATTCACACCGCTCGAGGTGATTCGGATGCAGCCTGGTGCGTCGCTCAAGCGCTGGTCGCCGTAGGTCAGGCCACTGCCGAAGAGACCAAATTCTTCGAAGCGAGCCGGAGCCACACGTTGATCGCACCAAAAACCAGCGTGACTCAGTCCGCGTGGTTCGAGTTACTCGCCCACCCACAGCAGGAACTCGTGACGGGCCAGATCTTCGCGGTCATCGTCCCTGCCGTCTTGCTAGGCCGGGTCACCGCCTTGCGCCGAGACGGGAAACTGCACCGAGCTTCACCCGACTCAAAGCAAGACGCCGCGTCGGCGACAGTAACAGCTGTGCGCGCAGTGCCCTGGGGTGCGGCGTTTCTCGGCCTACCGGTGCCGCCCATTTACTTGGAGAAGGACCGCGCTGTTGGCTACGAGCACATCCCGGCGGTGCCACCGGTCACAGTGATCGGCAATCAGGTGCTCAGCGGTCGTAGCCAGCTCGAGCACGCATTCCTCGTGGGGCGCCACCTGACCCTCTACCGAGCCGAGCATTTCGTCAAAACGCTGTTCTCTGCGGTGCCGGACCTGGAGGATCTGTTTCTGGCTGCCCTGACCGTCGGAAGCCCGAGCCTGCCGATCGCCGAGGACATGAAGCGACGCGTGGCTCCCATCGCGAAGGCCATCGAGCCGGTGCTCGAGCCCCAACAGACCGACGCGTTGCGCGGGTACTTCCTACGCTTCGTTGAAGACGGGGGCCGGACCAATCTGCTGCGGTGGAGCGAATCCGTGGACAAAACCGCTTGCCGTGCTGGCCTGTTGCTCTCCAACGATCTATGCACCGCCCGAGACATCCTGCGGGCCGAAGAGGGTGAATCCGGGCCCATGTTCAAGGACCTGATCGTATTCGCCTGCGGTGAGCGCTACCAACGATTGCGCCGTCAAATCGGGATCTCCCAGGTTCAGTAGGAAAGCCACGACCACGCGCCGCAGGCCGATTTGTGGCCAAGGGCGTGTTTTCGGGCGCGCGTCCGTCGTCGAACACGGGTATGGTAGCAATGCCCCCCATGGTCGCGGACGTCTTCGGCATCGTCGGTAACATCATCGCGGGTGCCTATCGAGTCGAGGCGGTCGTTGCGGAAGGTGGCTTCTCGGTGGTGTACCGAGCGGAGCACCAAGGCTTCAAGGCGCCGGTTGCCCTCAAATGCCTGAAGCTGCCTGAGAAGCTTTCCGCAGAGCGGCAGACGGCGTTCCTCGGGCAGTTCCGCGCTGAGGGGGAGCTACTGTTCGAACTGTCGGCAAGCATCTCCACGGTGGTGCGGCCGCTGCACATCGACGCTCTGACCACGTCTGACGGCACGTTTGTGCCCTACATGGTCCTCGAGTGGCTTCAGGGCGAGACTTTGAGTGAATTGCTCGAACGCCGTGGCAGTCACGGTCGCGCGTCTTTTCCGGTCCGAAAGCTGGTGCGCCTGCTGGCGCCAGCTGCGGACGCCCTGGCGCGCGCGCACAACTTCCACGGTCGGGCCGGTTCGGTTTCCGTTGTCCACTGTGACATCAAGCCGGAAAACATCTTCATCGCCAAGGTCAGCGGCGACGAGGTGGTTAAGGTCTTGGACTTCGGTGTCGCCAAGGCCCAGTCCGTTGCGAGCCAGGTTGCTGGCCGCGCCACGGGTAGGAAGGGAGGCGCTTGGTTTACGCCGGCATTTGCCGCTCCGGAGCAATGGCGGCCCGAACAGTTCGGAGCGGTTGGTCCGTGGACTGACGTCTGGGGCTTGGCGCTGACGATGACCGAGGCCCTCTCGGGCAAACCGGCGTTGGACGGCGATGCTAATCAAATGATGGCGGCGGCCCTGGACAAGACCGTTCGCCCGACTCCCAAGTCGCTGGGAGTGCAGCTCGACCCCAGCGTGGAGCGGGTGTTTGTACGTGCGCTATCCGTCGACCCACGGGAGAGGCAGCGGGACGTAGGGTTGTTCTGGGAGGAACTCACAGGCGCCCTCGGAATGCGAGACACCCGCTCGCGGGACGCACGGCGGGAAGCCGGCAGCGTGCCCAGAGAAGAGGTGATTGAAGCGGCAATTCCAGCGAACGCGCGAATGCCGCCGCCTCGACCCGCGGCCAAGCGGCCGCCGCCTCCACGGCCTGGTGGACAGACTCGAGCGACCTTGGGCATCGACGACCCCTTCGGCGATGATGACCTGGGGGGTGGAGAGGAGGCACTCACGGGAGCCGACTTGGAGGCTCCGATACCAAGTGTTCCGAACGTGCCGATTTCCATCGGCGGGGGCTTCGGCGGGGAAGCGCCCATCCCGAGTGTTTCGCCAGAGGCGACCATCAGCAAGCTCCCTCCGGAAGCGAGTGGAGGCGGATTCGGATCCGAGGCGGCGATTCCGAGCGTGCCGCCAGAGCAGGAGTCGGCGCCCCCGGCGAGTTTTGACTTCGAACTCGAACCACCGCCGCCGCCGCCCAGTTCGAAGCGAGCTGCAAAGGCGCCGCCGCAACAGGCGCCGGCCGAGGACGCTGACCTACTTGAGCGGACCGGTCTTTCACAGCCCGAAGTGCCATCCCCAGCTCCAGCGCCGATCTCCTTCGGGGGCGAAGCACCGTTGCCGTCGGCGCCACGCGCGTCCACGTCGGATATCGCCCTGGATGACCGCGGCCCTGATCTGCCCACCCGAGCAGAGGCGCGGCACGCGTTTCAAGTGCAGATGGCAGCGGCCGGAGCGAAACAGAAGGCCCCAATTCCCCTACTCAAGATTGGCCTGGGAATGGTCGGAGCGGCTATCGTGATCGGACTGGGTGGACGCGTGTACCAAGGAATGGCGGGGGAGGCGCTGGCTGCAGGGCCGATCAGCGCTACGCTCATTGCGGGGATCCTGCTCGCGATTGGCCTGGGGCTGCTGGTGTTTCACCTGCTGCCTAAGGACCACTGACATTCAATCTGATAGGCTCATGGAAGTGCGAGTAAGAGGTTGAGGCGGGGAAGATGACCGAAGATGTCTTCGGAATCGTCGGCAAGGTCATCGCCGGGACCTACGAGGTGGAGCGGGTCGTCGCCGAGGGGGGCTTCGGCGTCGTGTATCGCGCGCATCACGGAGGATTTCGAGCTCCTGTCGCCCTCAAGTGTCTGAAGACGCCCCAGCAGCTGAGCGCTGAGCATCAAGCGGAATTTCTGGAACAATTTCGGGCTGAAGCAGAGTTGTTGTTCAGGTTGTCTGCGAGCATCCCAACGGTGGTTCGTCCGCTGCACATTGATGCTGTGACTTTGGACACCGGGACGTTTGTGCCCTTCATGGCGTTGGAGTGGCTCGAAGGGGAAACCCTCGAGGCCATCATGGAGCACCGCAAGGAGGGTGGCCTTTCTCCTCTCAGTCTGAAGAAGCTGATCCGGCTGCTGACGCCGGTCGCCCGGGCGCTCGAGCGCGCTCACAACTTCATGGGGCCCGATGGGCCGATCTCCGTCGTTCATCGAGACTTGAAGCCCGAGAACATCTTCGTCGCGAAGGTTGCGGGTGAGGAGGTCGTCAAGATCCTCGATTTCGGCATCGGGAAAGCCAAGAGTGTGGCGAGCCAGGTCGCTGGGCGTGCCAGCCAAACCCACAGTGCCCTGTCCTCCTTCACCCCGGCCTATGGCGCACCCGAGCAGTGGGTGCCGAAAAGGTATGGGCAGACAGGGCCATGGACCGATGTTTGGGGGCTGGCCCTCACCATGGTGGAGCTGATGGCGGGGCGAACCGTCATTGACGGTGACCATGCCGGCATGATGGGTACTGCCTTGGATCAGAACCGCCGGCCGACGCCGCGTCATGAGGGCGTGGAGGTCAGCGATGATGTCGAGGAGGTGTTCCGCCGGGCGATGGCCGTCGATCCCCGAGACCGCTATCCCGATGCCGGCAAGTTCTGGAATGCACTCTGTACTGCGGCGGGGGTGCGTGGAGAAGCTGCCGCGAGTTTCAGTCCAAGGGCTCGGGACGCGCGAGCGGAAGGTGGGCACGTTCCAAAAGAGGAACGAGTGGAAGCGGCGCTTCGCATGTCTTCGCATCCTCCGAGCCATAGCGCCCCGTCGGCGCCAGGGCGCGAGGCCGAGACGTTGTCCGCCACAGCGTTGGCCCCCGAAATGGTCCCGGAATTAGTGCTCGGAGACGCGCCGGCGGTCAGCCGGCGCCGGACCACGTCTGGAACCGCCCTGCCACCCGTTGTGGGGGAACTCGATCTGGATGACAGTGAGGGTGCTGCCGTGGACTTTGCCCTCGACTTGCCCCCGGGCGAGCGCCCTGCTCAGCGCGGCTCAGCCAGCGCTCCGAACTGGCCCATACCAACCCAATCGGCTGGCTCGTCCAGCTCCGGACCGCCGAGTCGTTCTCGGACGGCCAGCGGGACCGGCCACGTCCCGGCGGCTCGCCCAACCGCGCCGTCGGGGTCGGGTCTGGAGGTGCCGCTGGGGGATGCTCTTCACGGCGTACCCAGAGCTCGCACATCGAGTGGGACTCACACCGCGGCTGTCGATCTGCCTGGACGCAGCGCCAGTGGGACGGCTCATCGCGCTGTGGGGCTCGAGGACCAACCGAGCTCGCCTCATTGGTCTCCTCCCCCGGAACCACCAAGCGGACCGCACTGGTCCGCGCCACCAGGTGGAGGCGCCTCCGAGCCGCCCCGATGGGCAACGCCCGCCGCGGCCGAGCAACGGGCAGATGCACCGCTCACGCGCCGGCTAGCGCCGGGCATTGTCTTGCTCTGCGCTAGCATCATTCTGACGGTCGTCGACCAGACCTACGCAGGCTCATCCGGGGAGGTGCTCACGGTTGGCCCTCTCCGCGCAACTTGGCTCGCGGCTCTGCTCATGCTCGCGGGCGTCACGGCGCTTGGACTGGCGTTGACGCGCCATTTTCGCCAGTAATTTCGAGGGAGCGTCGGCGCTGGTCCGAAGCCTCAAACTTCGCTACGCTATGACTCAGGAGAGGGGTTTTGTCGACCGAGACGCGTCCGCATCTGCAGCACCGCCATGGCCCAGCTTCCAGTGGGCGTGCGCCGCATGTCTTGATTTGCGACGATGAAGCACGCCTGGCGTCCCTCACTGCACAGCTGCTGGAGTCCCATGGGTTCGACACTCATGCCGCGACGGACATTGCGTCGGCGAGGGAGTTGCTCAATTCCGTTTCCGTTCGCGCCGTCGTTTTGGACGTCAACCTGCCGGGCGAGTCCAGTTCCGAGTTGCTCGACTTGCTGGCAGAGGCGGATCGAGGTGCATGTGTGCTTCTGACCAGTGGTCTGGCAGAAGATGACGTTCCCGAAGCGTTGCTCCAACACCCAGTGGTCGCAGGGTACGTCCCCAAACCGTATTCCGTGGACTCCGTCGCCGAGCGTTTGCACGAGATATTGCTCGGCGGCTGAGTTCCACAGCTTTCGGGCTTTCGGGATCGGGTTACACGATAGCAACTCGGACGATTGCTGCCGCGCGATGTGTTCGCTATGCCTGCTGGATGGCGGCCGGCAAGAAGAAGCAGAAGCAGAAAAAGAGCCCTGCGAAAAGCCCTCGAAGCGAGCGCGCTTCACGTTTGCTCATCGACGAGCTATCGCGTGCAGGCGTCACCCGCGCCAAGGTCGGGGGCTTCGACATCGACGGTGTTCTGCGCGGTAAGTACATCAGCCTCGAAAAGCTCGAATCAGCGCTGAAGAAGGGCTTCGGTTTCTGCGACGTCATCTTCGGTTGGGACGTGGCGGACGTGCTCTACGACAGCGCTTCCGTCACCGGTTGGGATAGCGGCTATCCCGATGCTCGCGCCGTCCTGGACCGGGCGACTCTTCGTAAGATCCCCTGGGAGCCTGGCGTGGCCGCGTGCCTCGTGGACTTCCGGACCCGAGATGGTCAGCCGCACCCAGCGTGCCCGCGTTCGCTGTTGAAGCACGTGCTAGCGCGTGCGGAGCGATTAGGGTTTTCCGCCCGTTTTTCTGCCGAGTACGAGTTCTTCTTTTTCCGGGAAACTCGCGAGACTCTGCACGAAAAGGGCTTCCGCGGTCTGCAGCCCCTGGACCCTGGGATGTTTGGTTATAGCTGGCTGAGAGCCGGGCAGGACAGCGAATTGATGCGGGACCTGCTGACCGAGTTGGATGCCTTTGGGATCCAACTCGAGGGGCTCCACACCGAGACGGGGCCTGGGGTCTACGAAGCTGCCATCACCCACGACGAAGCTCTGGCCGCCGCTGACAAGGCGGCGCTGTTCAAAACCGCGGTCAAAGAAATCGCCCATCGGCATGGGCTGTCGGTCACTTTCATGGCGAAGTGGAATCCAGACTTGCCCGGAGCCAGTGGACACCTGCATCAATCCCTTTGGAGCGGCGGAAAGAACGCGTTCGTCGACTCCGGTGCGCGGCGCAGTATGTCAAAAGCCATGCGCCACTACGTGGGGGGCCAAATGGCCCTCATGGCGGAACTGACTGCGATGTATTCGCCCACCATCAATAGCTACAAGCGCTACGTGCCCGGCGTGTGGGCGCCCTTGTCGGCATCTTGGGGTGTGGACAACCGAACCTGCGCGATCCGTCTGATCGATCTGGGCAACGAATCCGGACAGCGCATCGAGTACCGGCAAACTGCCGCGGATATGAATCCCTATGTTGCCATGGCGGCCTGCCTGGGTGCGGGTCTTTGGGGCATCGAGAAGAAGCTCGACCCACCCGCGGAGACCCAGGGCGAAGCTCGAATCGACGGGCCTGGCCGCTTGCCCACCTCTCTGGCCGAGGCAACCCGGCTGCTCCAAAAGAGCCAAGCGGCCCGCGCCCTGTTTGGGGCGGAGTTCGTCGATCACTATTGTGTCACCCGAAACTGGGAGGTGCGCTGTTTTGAGCGCGCCGTGACGGACTGGGAACTACAACGGTATTTCGAATCGATCTAACAGAAAGCGTGCAGCGACCTTCAAGGAGCCCACAGTATGGCACTCACTACTTGGAATTTTCCTACCAAGATCGTCTTTGGCGCCGGCGCAACTCGCGAACTCGATGCAGCTGCGCGGCGCCTCGCCATGCGACGCGTCTTGATCGTCACGGACCCCGGAGTGGAGACCGCCGGTGTCTTGAAACCGGTTCAAAAGGCATTGTCCGAGGCCGGCGCAGTCGCTCTCACCTATTCGGGGGTCTCCTCGAACCCAACGGAAGCCGAGGTCGAGGCGGGAGCGAAGGCCTTCGGTGAGCATGAGGCGGATAGCATAGTTGCGGTCGGTGGCGGGTCGCCTATCGACGCAGCAAAGCTCATTGCAGTCCGTGCCCGCTGTTCGCGCACGTGGGAAGAGTTGGATGACGCCATCGGAGGTGGCGAGCACGTGCCGGAAGAGCTGCCTCCGATCCTGGCAGTCCCGACTACCTCGGGAACGGGCAGCGAGGTCGGCCGCGCCGCCGTGCTTACTGTGAAGTCTAGTGGTCGCAAGACCGTCGTGTTTCACCCTGCGCTGCTGCCCAAGATGGCGGTGCTCGACCCGGAGCTCACCACGAGCTTGCCGGCAAAAGTCACGGCAGCGACGGGCTTCGACGCACTGACCCACTGCATCGAAGCCTACTTGGCGAAGGGCGATCACCCCATGGCCGACGCGATTGCCGTGGCGGGCGTGGACCTGGTCGCCAATCACCTGTCCGCAGCGATTGATGATGGTAGCAGCTTGCAAGCGCGGGGCGGGATGATGAAGGCCGCGATGATGGGGGCCGTCGCATTTCAGAAGGGCCTCGGCGCCTGCCACAGCATGGCCCACCCGCTGTCGAGCGAGTACGGGCTGCACCACGGCCTCGCCAACGCACTGTGCTTGCCCGCGGTCGTTGCGCACAACGAAAGCGCCGCGCTCGAGCGTGTGTTGCATATTTCGCTGCTGCTTGGTGGTGATGCCGAGGCGAGTGCAGCCACGACGCGGTTGCGTTCTCTCCGGCAATCCTGGGGGCTTCCCGGTTCGCTCCGCGAAGCGGGCGTAGACTCTCCAGATTTCGAGCGACTTGCCACGCTAGCTATGGAGGATGCGTGTCACCGCGACAACCCTCGAGAGATGAGCAAGAAGGACATGATCGCGCTGTACCGAGCATGTGCGTGAATGTGCGCGCAGTTATCGCCACTGCGCGACAAAGGTCGGATCCAACTGTCACGCCTTTGACGCAACGCGCCGCTCCTTAGAGCCCTCGCCCCGTGCCGATCCGCATGAATTCATGCAGGTTTCCGGCTCTGGAGGCACCTTGGCACGCAGACTGCAGACCTGCAGGTGCCCGGAGACCAAGCATCCTCACAAACTTTTCCATTCCGTAGGAACTGTGACAACGCGGATAGGAAAATCGAAACGAGGGTTCGCACGTCAAAGGGGAGTAACCAACATGCGTCGCCGACGAAGATCACAAGTTAGCACCCGCCAAGCGGATAGCGGTCTGCTCGGGCGTGCCTGGAGGCACCGACGCCGAGGTGAACATCGTCGCGCCATGCTGACCCTGAAGGAAGCGTGTCTTCGCGACAAGGACAGCGCGCGCCTGTGGACTCTATACGCCGTGCAGTGCGTTCGGGCGGGCCGTCGTGACGAGGCCACCAAGGCGCTCAAGCAGGCGGTGTTCCTTCGGCAGCGCAGTCGCGATGCGGCTCGGGTGCGTGTGACCCGGGCCATGTTGGAACTCGTCGAACAGGGCGAACACAGCTTCCGCCTGGCCGCCGCCTGAGAGCCGATACCCCGCTCAAACGGTGGTACGCCAGGCAAGGCCAGATGCGTCGAACGAGCGCAGGGTGTTCCGCACACAGAAAGGGCAGAACCACGCCACGTCGAAGCGGTCTTTGGCGGCGCCGATGCTGTGGGCTGGGGCAGGCTTTTCCAGTCGCCGCCGGCGGTCTTTTGCCCAGCCTTTGCGGACGTGTCGCTGCTCGTCGAGCTCGGCATAGAGCCTGGCTTGGCACTCGCAGGAGGAATGAATACTCGCGGTTTTCAAGGCTTGAGGTTTTAGCCTCGTCCCAGGTTTCCGGTCAAGGAGACTGCTGAGGCGGTTGACGGGCCCTAGGGCGGAAGTATGCTCCGGGACGATCTGCGGGACTAGCTCAGCTGGTAGAGCACAAGCTTCCCAAGCTTGGGGTCACGGGTTCGAATCCCGTGTCCCGCTCAGAGTTATATCGGGGTACCGGTGCGCGCCACGACGGACTAGCATGCACACGTGGCGCGATTCGCCCATCTGCTTTTCCTAGGCAAGCTCGATCCGGACCGCCGTCGAAGCTTGAGTGCGATCGCGCAGGCGTCCAAGCTGGAACTCGCCAACGTAGAGTCGACCCCCGCGGCGCTCTCCTGGCTAGAACACAACGAACCCGCGTTGGTGGCCTTTGATACTCGGGTCGCCCGGGCCGACAAAGTGTGCGAAAAGGTGCGCGCCCGCACGGCGCTGGCGGGCGTTCCGCTCATCGCATTGGCCTCGGAGATCGGCGACGTCTTCGTGGAGAAGCTCTACTCCATGGGCGCGGATGACGTGATCCCGGCGGAACAGAACGCCGCGTTGCTCTCACGACTCAAGGTGCTCCCCCTTGGAGAACCACCGGAATCGATGAACGAGCGGGGCCGCGCCGTAGTCTGTGACCCCGACAAGGCGCGGGGCGCCGTGTTCGGTCGCGTGCTCAGCAACGCCGGCTACGACGTGAAGCTTGCGCTGGATGACGTAGCGGTTAAGTACTTTTCCCAGCAAGCCGATGTGCGCCTGATGGTTGCGGGAGCAGAGCTGGGCGTCACCCGGGGCATCATCGAGCAGTCCCGCAAGAAAGGCTCGAAACCAGTCTGGGTCATCACGGCTCAGCGCAAGGAAATTGTCGAAGTGCGAAACCGGCTGGACGGCCTCGAGAACGTTTCCGTCATGGGTTCGTACTTGCCGCCAGAAAGCGTGTTGTTCGCCTCCAACGAGATGCTCAGCGGCACGAGCAAGGCCGCCCGAGCGAGCCCACGCTTGCTGTACGGGACCTGCGTGTGGTTTCGGGGAGCGGGAGACGACGACGATGAACTCGGCTTGTCCTACAACATCAGCTCGGGCGGGCTGTTCGTTCGCACACTGCTGCCACCTCCGGAAGAGCAGATCTGGTTGGAGTTGAGGCCGCCGCGACAAAAGCGACGGGTGCGCCTCGTGGGTCGTGTTGCTTGGCGTCGCGGTTTCGATCTGGCGAGCATGGCGGCGGCGCCGCCCGGTTTCGGTGTCGAGATCCGAGATGGGTTGGGTGAAGATCTTCGGTTGTTCATTGACGGCTTCCACACCTTGATCGAAACGCCGCGCGCCAGTGCACCGGCAATCCACGTTCCAAAGAATCTGCCCGAGCTCGTAGCACTGTCGGCGCCCATCGGTGTCGCGGTTCGGGACTCTCAGGTGCCCGAAGCGCCGGTCCAAAAGCAAGCTGAGGCCGGCCCGCCGCGGCCTGCCGCGCCTCCCCGGCCCGCTGCGCCCCCGCGGCCTGAACCACCGCCCCCCGAGCCGCCCGCGTCGTCTCCCGAGCCCGAGCCGCCCGCGTCGTCCCCCGAGCCCGAGCCGGCGCCCGCGTCATCTCCCGAGCCGGAGCCCGCCCCGGTCTCGGCGCCGCCGCGTGCGGAGCCCTTTCCGGCCCCCGCCGCTAGCGTTGACCCAGCATTGCCACCGCCAGCACCTCCGCGGGCACCCCAGGCGGCGATCGATATCCCGAAGAGTCCCGCCCTGCCTCCGGAGGCAAAGCAGTTCGCCCCGGAGCAGGCGACGGCACCGCCGCGTTCCGGTCTCGGTGCGTTGGTTGGAGGCGGCGCGCTGGTTGGGGTCGTGCTCGCGGTCTCCTTCTTTGCCTACGAGTGGTGGAGAGCTCGGGATGACGCCACGGGTCTGGGTGCTCCTGAGCTTTCCGCGGCGACGGCCTCGGCGACTGGGGTCTTGTCCAGCCCTCAGCCGTCGTCCTCGGCGCAAGCGGCTCCCCCCCCGGGTAGCGAAAGCGCAGTGCCGCTCGAGAGCGCGGCGCCGAGCGCTAGTGTTGCTGCCGCTCCCCAAGACGACGGCGATGACGGAAGTGAGCTGAACTGGGGGCAGGGCTATCTGATCGTGGAGTCGGACACGGCCGCCGATGTCTATGCCACGGGGTTCAAGGTCGGAACGACCAACGAGAAAAACCAGTCTGCCTGTGGCCTCAAGTTCGTGCGCTTGGGTAAGGGAGATCCGCCGAGTTGGCTCACCAAGGGCCAAACCGTAGATGTAAAGTGCCGCGCGATCACGCGGGTCAAGTTGGATCCCTGAGCTGCTCGAGTTGGGATTGCATGTCCTCTGGCAACGGGACCCGGAACGTCAGCCGCTTGCCGGAAAGAGGATGCAAAAAGCCAAGCTCATGGGCATGCAGTTGCTGGCGCGGGGCGGCGTCCATCAGGGATGAGTCGGCGTAGACCCGCTCGCCGAATAGCGGGTGCCCGGCCTCCGCGCAGTGAATTCGGATTTGGTGGGTGCGGCCCGTCTCGAGGCGGCACTCGACCCAAGTAGCGGACTCGAAGCTCTCCAAGACAGTCACATGCGTAACCGCCTCGCGGCCTAGATGGGCTTCGCGTGTGGAGCCCCGCTTGCCGTCACCGCGATCTCGAATCAGGTGGGAGCGCAGGGTCTGGCTTGCCATCTTGCCGTGCACGACGGCCCAGTAGCGACGATGCACTGAGTGGTCGCGAAACTGCTGCTGAAGTTCGCGTTTGGCGACGGCGGTGCGCGCGAATACCAGACAACCGCTGGTCCACTTGTCCAGGCGCTGAACGACGCCGAGCGGCGGACAGCGCCCTTTGCTCTTGCGCGACAGCAGGCTGCGGACCTGCTCGCTCAACGCATGGGGCTCCTGGTCTTCGAAGGGCACCGTGGCTATGCCCGCGGTCTTGTTCACCACGACAATGGCGCTGTCCACGTGCAAAACGCTGCGTTCGGGCAGCCCCTGTGACCTGACTCGGCGCGCGCGCAACCTGAGTTCGAGGCACTGCCCCGCCACCAAGCACGCGCGAGGGTCCCTCACCACGACGCCATCGACGAAGACCTTGCCCGTGGTGATCAGCTTGCGGACTTGCGTCCAGCTCGCCCCTGAGAAATGCTCGCGCAATAGGCGGTCCAGCGCGGTCGCGGGGGCCCGAGTCACCAGGCGAAAATCTCGGAAATCCGGCCCTGCCACGCCGTCAGCATAACTCCGGCTTTGTCGCGAGGCTCGCGACAAAGTGCTGCGGGCCAGCGGGGTTTGTCCGTATGCTCCGCCGCCGTGAACGACATCCAAGATGTGACGCCCCCCGTTGATCCCAACGTCACCCAGCTCACCCTTCGCGCCGTGCTGACGGGCATGGGGTTTGGTGCGATCCTGTCACTATGTAACATCTACAGCGGGCTCAAGATTGGTTGGGGCACCAACATGAGCATCACCGCTGCGTTGCTCGGATTCGCGTTCTGGCAAGTCGCCAGTCGCGTTGCAAAGCGGCGACCCTTCGGCATTGCGGAAAACACGGTGGCCCAGACCGGAGCGTCGGCTGGCGCCTCGATTTCCAGCGCGGGTCTGGTGGCTCCCATTCCGGCGCTGACGATGCTCACGGGTCAGACCTTGGCCTGGCAGTGGTTAGCCACGTGGGTCTTCAGCGTGGCTTGCGTTGGCATCATCGTGGGTCTCGGGTTGAGGCGCCAGATGCTCGAGCGGGACAAGTTGCCCTTTCCCTTCGGGATCGCAACGTCGGAGACATTGCGTGAGATGTACGCTCGAGGCAGCGAGGCCATGGCGCGGGTCAAAGCCCTGCTCGTCGGTGGCTTTGCGGCTGCGGGACTGAAAGTCGCCGTGGAGTTGTTCAAGATCCCCAAAGTCGGACTGCCGGGGTCCCTTTCCGCGGGTGGCGCCATGGGCGCGAAGGGGATCGGCTCCCTGTCGCTCAAGAACTTGGGCTTCGCATTCGATCCCAGCTTGCTGATGTTGGGCCTGGGCGCGCTGATTGGCATGCGTGCTTGCTGGTCGCTGCTCTTGGGAGCGGTCGTGTCTTGGGGATTCGTGGCGCCGGCGATGCTGGAGGCCGGTTATATGCAGTCCGGCAAGCCGGGTGCGATGTGGTTCGGTCCGATGGTCAAGTGGATGTTGTGGCCGGGCGTAGCCATGATGGTCACGGCGTCTCTGACGTCTTTCTTCCTTGGCGCCAAGTCCATCATCGTGGCCTTCCGAGGCGCGAAGAGTGCCACCAAGGATGACGCCAAGTCGAACGAACCCGCGCGCTACGAGATTTCGCGGCGCAACTATCTCCGGATTGGAGCCGCGGTCGCGGCGGCCTCAGTCGTACTGCAGATCGCGCTCTTCGGTATCAGCTGGTGGGTGGCACTGTTCGGCGTATTCTTCACATTCTTGCTCGCCATCGTTGCCGGGCGGGTTGCGGGCGAAACGGGCATCACGCCGGTTGGCGCGATGGGCAAAGTGACCCAGCTTAGCTTGGGCGTCATCGCGCCGGGCGACCCGACCAGCAACCTCATGGCCGCCAACGTCACCGGCGGTGCCGCCAGCCAGTGCGCCGACATGTTGCACGATCTTCAAGCGGGGCGGCGCTTGGGTGTGTGGCCTCGGGCGCAGGCCATCTCCCAATTCCTGGGCGTCATGGCCGGTGCCCTCGCTGGAGCCGCGGCGTATCTCGTGCTGGTTCCCAACCCCGGCAAGATGTTGCTCACCGAAGACTGGCCCGCTCCTTCCGTCGCGCAGTGGAAGGCCGTCGCGGAGGTGTTTCAGAAAGGCCTCGACAGCATGCCCCAGGGCGCCCTGACGGCGATCTACATCGCCGGAGCACTGGGGATCGTACTGGCTGCCGCGGAGCGATTTTCCCCGCCTCTCGTACGTTTCTGGATACCCAGCGCATCGAGCATGGGGCTCGCCCTGATCATCCCGGCCTACTACTCCATGGCGATCTTCATGGGGGGCGCCATCGCCTGGCTGGTCACCAAGAAGTGGAAGAATTGGGCGAAGCGCTTCGTGATCGTCGTTGCTTCTGGGCTCATCGCCGGCGAGAGCTTGGCTGGTGTGGTATTCGCGGTAAAGAAAATCATCGCGGGCTGACAGGCGCGCCGAAGGGCCGAGGAGACCAAAATGATCGAGTGGGGCGAGCAGCATCAGGCAATCCGAACGGCGTTCCGGCGCTTCATCGAACAGGAGTTACTCCCCAAGCGAGACGATCTCGAGCACGGAGATCTGCCTCCCTACGACGTGCTGCGGAAGATGTTTGCCACCTTTGGCTTGCGCGACATGGCCGAGATGCGGTTCGCGAAGGATCTGGAGCGTGCCGAGAAATCCGACTCGCCCGAGAAGGACAAACAGGCCCCCAAGAGCTCCGGCGACATGCTGGCCATGCAAATGATCCCCATCATCGAGCTCTCCCGAGTGAGCCCAGGCATGGTCACCGCCCTGGGCGTGAGCGCGGGGCTGACCGCCGGCACCATCATGAGCAAGGGCACCCGCGCTCAGAAAGAGCGCTGGGCCAAGGATCTTCTGACCCTCGACAAGATCGGCGCTTGGGCCATCACGGAACCTGGCTCTGGCTCGGATGCGTTCGGAAGCATGAAGGCGAGTGCGCGGCGGGACGGGGACGGCTACGTGCTCAATGGCAACAAGACTTTCATCACCAATGGCCCCTACGCGGACACGACCGTCTTCATCTGCAAACTCGACGAAGGCAACGACCCCAAAGATCGAAAGGTGCTGTCATTCGTGCTCGAGCGTGGCATGCCGGGCTTCGAGCAGAGCAAGCCACTGCGCAAGATGGGCATGCACGCCTCGCCGACGGGTGAGCTGTTTCTGAGTGACGTGAAGGTGGGGCGGGATCGACTATTGGGAGAAAGCGAAGAGCGCAGCTACCGCACCGGCGCCAAAGACACCTTCAAGGCCGAGCGAACCGGCGTCGTCGGGATGGCGCTGGGCATCGTGGAAGAATGCCTCAGGGTTTCGGTCGAATACGCCAAAACGCGGGTGCAGTTCGGGCGTCCCATCGGAGAGTTTCAGCTGATTCAGCTCAAGCTCGCGAAGATGGAAGTGGCGCGGATGAACATTCAGAACCTGGCGTTTCGGATCATCGAATTGGCCTCGGCGGGCAAGGCGATGAGCTTGGCCGAGGCCAGCGCTGGCAAGTTGTATTGTGCTCAAGCGGCCATGGAGGTGGCGCTGGAAGCAGTGCAGCTATTCGGGGGCAACGGCTACATGGCCGAGTATCGGGTGGAGCAGCTCGCCCGGGACGCCAAGGTGCTGCAGATCTACGGCGGGACGGACGAGATCCAGATCTCACAAATCGCCCGCGCACTAACCGCCTGAGGGCGGGGCTGGGGATCCACTCAGGGGCCGCCGCTGAGCACGACGTAGAGCACGGGGATCGCGGCACCAATGCCCGCGATGATGGCCCCGCGGCCGCGCAGACCCTTGCGTCCAGGAATCATGAATAGGCCGGATAGGGCGAGCCCCAAGAGCAAGATCGCGTAGCCGTCGGCCACGATCGTCCACGCCTTCTTGCCGCGGTTGAGGTGGAGCCAATTGGCGAGCCGCAAGAAGAAGCGTGGCTCCTGGCCGTCGTCGAGGATCTTCCCCGTCTGCGTGTTGACGTGCAGGGTGCGCTTGTCGAATAGGATTTCGAGCTCGGCGTCATCGACGCGATACACTTCTGTGGGCTTTTCGTCGATCTTCAGATGGGCGGTAACCTGCTTGGCGATGGCGTCGTCTTCGCCCTCGAGGGGCACAGACATCTGATGCGTGCGCTCGTAGTTTTCGAAGCTCGGGTCCCAGCTAGCGATGTGATTCACGGCCAAACCCGATACGGCGTAGATGATCGTCAGCCCGACCACGAAGTAGCCGGCGTCTCGATGCATGGCTCTGAGCCAAGGCCGCCACTTGCGTCGCGAGGCGCGAGACTTGGTGGGTTCGTCGGCGACGTCGGGGGCAGGGGAGGACGGCTCGGAACTTTCGCTCATGGCCTCAGCTGTGCCGTTGCTCTTTCCAGGGGTCTGCGCGGTTGTGATAGCCACGGGTCTCCCAATAGCCGGGCTCGTCGCGGGTAACCACTTTGATGCCCGTGAGCCACTTGGCGCTCTTCCAGAAGTAGAGATCTGGAATCACGGCCCGAACTGGAGCGCCGTGAGGCCGACGCAAAGGGCGACCATCGAGGCGATGTGCGATCAGGGTATTGCCCTTCTTCGCTGCGCGCAGTGGCACGTTGGCCGTGTAGCCGTGTGCAGCCTCGAAGATCACGTAGCGTGCGCCGCGCCTCGGTTTGGCTCGTGCAAGCATGTCGCGGATCCGCACCCCGGTGAACTTCGCACCCAACAGAGACCAGGCCGTGACGCAATGCACGTCCAGCTCCATGGTCACGTTCTTCATCTTGAGCAGCTGGGCGAAGTTGATGGTGAAGGGCTCTTCGACGTGGCCGTGCACTTTCAGACGAAAGGCACCGGGGCTCGGATTGCCCTGGTCGCCACCCATGGGTTTGATCCGCTGGATCACCTTCTGGCCCGGCGGCAGGCGCGGTCGCCCATCTTTGCGGCGCGCTGCCTGAGCCACGCGGGTCAGCTCGTCGGAGATGAGGCCGATTCCGCCGAAGGCAGTGATGAAGGTGCCCGCCGACGCCAGTTGGATGAAGCGGCGACGTTCCAGCATTTTGATCAATTCCGGGTGCTTATCCATGCTTCACGACGGCTTACGGAGGTTGTCTGAGGCTGGTTACGCCGTGGGGAGGATCTGGCTTTCCACGATGTCCCAGAGGGCTTCTTCCTGCTCTTCGTTGGCGAACTCACAGCGGCGCTGTCGGCGCTTGGCCCAGAACAGCCCGCTCTTGCCCTCCAGCTCCGGGCTCGTGGCGAGCCACAACGCCGTGTCGGCGCCCGCGGTGGGCGAGCGGCCGAACACGCGGAAGGCGACGCGATTGAGCACGCCCCAGAGTCCTTGCTGAGTGCGCGCCAGTTCCGTCGCGACGGGGCCAGGGTGAGCGACGTTGACGCTGACGCCTTGGCTGACCACCCGGCGGTGCAGCGCCCAGGACAACATGCGGTTGGCCTGCTTGCTTTGTTTGTAGGCGGCGATGCCACCGAAGCGGCGAGTTTCGAATTGGAGATCGTTCATGTCCAGACCGCCTGCGGCGGTGGATGCGACATTGACGATGCGGGATGGCGCTGACGAGATGAGCCTCGGCAGGAGGAGCTGACAGAGTAGGTGGTACGCGATCACGTTGGTCGCCCAGGTACGCTCGATTCCGTCTGGGGACAGCGCGCGGGCTTCTGGATAGATCCCCGCGTTGTTGACCAAGACGTGCAAGGCCTCATCTCGATCCAGTACGCGCGAGGCCATGGCTCGGATCGATGCCTGGCTATCGAGGTCCACGAGCTGAAGCTCGAGTTCGTCGCTTCCCGTGTCTTGGCGCAGTTCGTCCAAGGCGGCCTGGCCTCGCTGTCGGCTGCGACAGGCGAGGATCACCTTGGCTCCCGAGGTTGCGAGCCCCCGAGCGATCTCCTTTCCGATACCCGTATTGGCCCCGGTGACTAGAGTCGTTTTGCCTTCGAGCTCTGCCTGCATCCCTTCGGCTCAGGATGGTGCCCGCCATCAGCCGCCGCAAGCGGCCAATTTTCGCGTGCGAGTTTGGGTTGTGGCATGCTGAGAGCGCAATGTGCCGCCTGTTCGGTTTTCGAAGCGTCATTCCCAGCCAGGTGCACCGCTCCCTGTTGGCTGCGGACAACGCCCTCGGTGTGCAAAGCAACGAGCACCCAGATGGTTGGGGCGTCGCCTTTTACGTCGACGGCGCTCCTCACATCACCCGCAGTCCGGAGTTTGCCCTCGGGGATCAACTATTCCACCGTCTCAGCGGCGTGGTCAGCTCGGAGACCGTGCTGGCCCACGTGCGCAAGGCGACCCAGGGGAACAAGACCGTACTGAACTGCCACCCATTTCAATACGGTCGTTGGATCTTCGCTCACAACGGCGACGTCCCGGAGTTCGAGGCCAAGCGCGAAGCGCTGATTGCCGAGGTTGCGCCGCGTCTGCGGCGATTCGTTCTGGGCGACACAGATAGCGAAGTCATCTTTTTCATCTTCTTGAGTCAGCTTTCGGGCTTTGGTTCTTTGTCTCGCCGGCACAACATCGAAGATGTTGAAACGGCGCTTTCCACGACGGTCAAAAAGGTGCGGGGAGTCTGTGACACGGACGGCGACGAAAAGCGCAGTCTGCTCACCATGATTGCCACCGATGGCGACACCCTGGCGGCGGTGCAGGGCGGCAAAGAGCTGTTTTGGTCGAGCTACAAGACCCGCTGCGCCGACCGGGACGCCTGCCCAAGCCTGTCACCGGAGTGCGAGGCGCCGAGCAAGACGGGCTTCGTGAACCACCTGATCCTGTCGAGCGAGCCCCTGCAGGGGGAGAACATCTGGCTGCCGCTGGAAGAGGGCGACATCATCGGCGTGGACTGGCGCATGCAAGTGCTGACGGGCAGCACCCACAAGAAGAAGCTGCACATCGTGGAAGAGAGCGCGTGACCCAGCCTCCCGAGCGCTCCCAGACCGTGCGTGAATCGATTCGGGACGTGATTTCCGGTACCAGCTTGGACGCCCGGGAAATCTCTGGCCTGGTTGGGATCCCGGAACGCGAAGTCGTCGCCCATCTCGAGCACTTGGCCCGAGGTCGGGACAAGCTCAGAGTCGATCCAGCTCGCTGCCATGGCTGCGACTTTTCCTTCGAGAAGCGCAGCCGCACCTCTCGGCCCAGCCGCTGCCCCAAGTGCAAGAGCGAGCGCATCTCCGCCCCCCGCTTCTCGCTTTGAGGTAGAGCCGTCCGGTGGCGTCTCCCGGAGATCTCGGCCATCTGCATGGTTGTCGCTCCGCTTTCGGTCCTCACGTATCCAAGTACGCTCCGGTCCGGTGACCTGCGCCGCCTCGGCACCTCGCGGACCCGGTGCTCGCGAAACAGGCGCATCTGACTCGAGCTTTCCGGAAGGGTGACCTGGGAAGTAGTCAGAGCTGCAGCGACTTGATCTCCAGGAACTCGTCGAGGCCGAACTTGCCGAACTCCCGGCCCAGGCCGGACTGCTTGTAGCCGCCGAAGGGGGCCAGGGGGTTGAAGCCGCCGCCGTTGATGTCGACCTGCCCCGTGCGCAGTCTGCGCGCAACCCGCTTGGCGCGCTCTTCGTCCTTCGACCAAACGCCGCCGGCCAAGCCATAGGGGCTGTCATTGGCGATGCGTACCGCGTCGTCCTCGTCGTCATAGGGGATGATGCACAGCACAGGTCCGAAGATCTCGTCCTGGGCGACCGTCATGCTGTTGCTCACATCCGAGAGCACGGTCGGTCGCACGAAGAAGCCCTTGTCGAGGCCGTCAGGGGGCTCGGCGCCACCGGCCACCAGCTTGGCGCCCTCGGCAATGCCCTTCTTGATGTATTCGCGCACGCGGTCCCGTTGCGTGGCGCTGACCAGTGGACCCAGGCGTCCACTTCCAGATAGCGCTGGCCCGAGGCTCAGTTTTTCTGCGGCGGCTTTGGCAACGGCCTCCGCTTCTTCCAAACGCGCTCTCGGAACCAGCATGCGGGTCCAGGCCGAGCAGGTTTGCCCCGAGTTCAAGGTGCAGTTGTTGACGCCGGTCTTCACCGCCCGCTCGAAGTCCGCGTCGTCCAAGATGACGTTGGCGCTCTTGCCCCCGAGCTCGAGGGCGACGCGCTTGATGGTCCCGGCGGCGAGTTCGGCCACGCGACGCCCTGCTCGCGTGCTGCCCGTGAAGCTCACCATGTCCACCTTGGGATGCGAGGCCAAGACTTCGCCAACCGTCGGTCCATCACCGGAAACCAAGTTGAACACGCCCGCGGGCAGCTCCGCGGCGTGGACCACTTCGGCCAGCATGAAGGCGGACAGGGGCGCGACCTCGCTCGGTTTGAGCACGAAGGTGCAGCCCGTAGCCAGGGCTGGCGCCAGCTTGCCGATGACCTGATGCAAAGGGTAGTTCCAGGGCGTGATCGCGCCCACCACGCCAACGGGTTCGCGCACAACGAGGGATGTGCCCACGCTTTCTTCCCTAGGCGTGGACTTGGCGAGTTCGCCAAAGCTGCGCAGCACCATGACCGGCAACATCGCTTGAATCGGCATGGCCAGCTTGATCGGCATGCCGACTTCACTAGCGACGGTTTCGGCGATCTCCTGCGCGCGAGCCTCCAAGCCCGCGGCTATCTTCTCGATGTAGTCGACGCGGGCTTCCAGTGCTGTTTCGCTCCAACTCTCGAACGCTGCCGCGGCACTCTCCACCGCGCGCTCGGCGTCTGCGGCACTTCCCGCGGGCACCTGTCCCATGACTTCTTCCGTGGAGGCGTCGATGACGTCGAAGTGTCCCGCGCCAGACGACGGCGACCAGGCTCCGCCGATGTAGTGCTTTTCGAATCGCTTCATGCACCGCGGCGTAGCGCGAATCGTTCGGTGCGCCAACCGCCGGTGGTTCGGAGATTCGGTGGGGGTTTGGGGGTCGTGGCGATGGGGCGGCCGTTGAACACTACTCTCGTGCGCTGGCACGTGGAGCGCTTGCCGCAGTCATCTGCGCTCCGGCGCCAAGTCGTCTTCAGAGTCCCGCCTGCAACGCTGAAGGCCGCGGCGAAACCGGCCGCATCGGGCCGAAGGATGTCCCTGCCGATGTCAGTGGGTCAGGGCACAGGCGCATCGCATAGATTCGGGCCGCTGACCCAGCGCCGCACCTTGGCTACGCCGGTGGATTGGTCGGGCCAGAGGATGACGAGACTCCTGTCGCTCCAGGCGGCAGCGGGTGTGCCGAAGCCGATCCAATCCGGTAGGTCCACGTCGGAGACCTTGTGGGTGCTCGGTGAGGCGCAGCCCTCTTTGAAGCGCGTGAGTTGCACGAGGGCTGTGGTGGCCGAGTCTTGACCATAGACGACCACTCGTGAGCGGCCGCGTACCGCGATAGCGCCGGCGATGGCAGTGGGGGGAGCGGCAACAGCGACGGGAGCGCAGCCTGGTGCACCGTTCGCCTTCTGCTCGTAGTAGCGGATCTTGTCCGCAGGGCTCTGCTCCTCCGCCCAGGCCACGGCCCAACCCGTGTCGGTGGCCGCAACGACGGGGCGGTTGGGGAGGGGCCCGGCGGGGGGCGGGTTGGCCGAGACGGCCTTCTCGCCAGACACGGCGAGCGCCGCGCTCAGATCGAACACCTGGATCAGATTCGGTTCGGAGCTGGCGCCCCGTTCCTGGGCCACGAAGAAGCCGTTGCCGTTGGCCGCGATCGCGGGCCACTTGTTGCTACCAGCGAGCGCACCAACCTGAGTGTCCGTCCCGCCTAGGGTTGTGCCATTGGTGCCAACGGCGCGGGCGTACAGCGTGCCAAATGTACTGTCTCGCAAGTCGGACCACACGGCTACCCATCCGCTCTTGGCCGCCGCAATGTCGGGGTCGCCGGGCTTGGCCCCGCTGCCGCTGATGACCTGGGCTGCCTCCGGGAAGGTGCCCTCGGGTGCTACGCGGCGGAAGTAGACCTTGTTGGCGAGCGTCCAGACCACGCCGAAGTGGGCGCCGCTCCACGCGATGCGTGGGCGGGCGAAAGTGGGCGCGACCTCCACCGGGCTTCCGACGAGCTTGCCCTCCGGGCTCATGCGCACGTAGCGGATCGCCGAATCGACCCACACCACGCCGTAGTGTTTGCTCACCGGAGACCAAGCGATGGCGGGGTAGTTGTCGCCGTTGCCACTGTCGATGAAATCGCCGGTGGTGCCCTTGGGTGTGACGCCCTCGTCGAGCTCGTCTTTGCCGTTGCAGTCGTTGTCCACGCCGTCGCACTCTTCTTTCGCTCCGGGGTGCACGTCCTTGTTGCTGTCGTCGCAATCATCTGCGGTCACGCTAGACGCAGTGCAGGCGGCATCGAGGTAGGTGTCCTTGTCGGCGTCGAGACCCTTGACGACGCAGGTCGTGTTGCCGCCCCCGGCCTCCGTGCACTCGCCCACGCAGTGTGCCGGATCCGGGTTGGGACAGCTGACCGCAGTGCCGGCCACGCACTTGCCCTTTTCGCAGGTTTCTTTGCCGTTGCAGGCCAGCTTGTCGTCGCACTCGGAGCTGTCGGTGCAGCTTGCCGGTAGTCCACCCGTGCCGCCTCCTGCCCCAGCGCTGCCGCTGGCGCCGGCAGCACCGCTGCTGCCGCCACTGGACCCGGATTCGAATTCATCCGAAGAGCAGCTCGCGGTCGCCAAGAAAATCGCTACGAAAGCAGGCAAATAGGTGCGCATGGTCCCTCCTGGGAAGGCTCATTGCAGCACGAACAGCTCGTCGCGTCGAGTAACCCACCGCCCGCCGCGATTCGGACCCGGGGCCGCAAGTGGGCTTGGCGCCTAGCTCAATAGGATGCCGGCGATGGTTGCGGTCATGAATGCGGCGAGAGAGCCGCCGATCATCGCGCGCAGCGAGATGCTGGCAAGATCCGGCAAGCGCTTCGGTGCGATACCGCCGATGCCTCCAAGTTGTATGCCTATGGACGCGAAGTTGGCGAAACCGCACAGTGCGTAGCTCGCGATGATCGTGGAACGCTCGCTCAGGACGGCTGCGTCCCCTTTGATGATGTCGCCCAGGTGGATGTAGGCGATGAACTCGGTCAGCACGATCTTTTCGCCGAGCAACTGACCGACGATGGGCGCTTCTGCCCAAGGAACCCCCATCGCGAACGCCAGCGGCGATAACCCCCAGCCCAATAGTCGTGACAGGCTCAGGGGAGTGCCGGCAACGGGAATGAAGCTGAGGACGAAGTCCACCGCGGCGATCAGGCCTACGAAGGCGATCAGCATTGCGGCGACATTGATCGCAAGCTTGGCTCCCTCGGTTGCGCCGTTGGTTGCCGCCTCCAACATGTTGCGCGTGTCACGCGCCGTGGACAGCTCGACTCCGCCCGCGGTCGCGGATTGTTCGGTTTCCGGGAACATCAGCTTGCTAATCGCCAGGGAAGCCGGTGCGCTGAGCAGGGAGGCGGTAACCAAGTGCCCGGCGATCCCCGGGATGTCCTTGAGAAAACTGACGTACGCCGCCATCACCCCGCCGGCTACTGTTGCGAAACCACCGGTCATCAGCGCCGACAGCTCCGAGCGGGTCATCTTGTCCACGTAAGGCCGCACCATGAGTGGCGCTTCGGTTTGCCCGACGAAGATGTTTGCAGCCGCCGCCAGAGACTCGGCGCCGCTAGTGCCCAAGGTGCGCTGCATGACCCAGGCGATGGCCCAAACCACACGTTGCATGATCCCCAGGTGGTACAGAATCGCCATCAAGCTCGAAAAAAACACGATCGACGGCAGGATCCAGAACGCGAAGGTTTTCACCGGTGGCGAGATGCGCCCCACCACGGTTTTTGGATTCCCGTCTGTATCCAGGATCTTGTGAGCCTCCACGCTCTGAAAAACAAAGCCGGCGCCAGCTTCCGCGAAGGACAGCAGGCGATGCACTCCACGGTCGACGACCTTGAAAAAGACTTCCTGCAAGGCCGGATTGAGAATCAATAGACCGAGCAAGAGTTGCAGCCCGATCCCCCACAGCACCGGGCGCCAGCGCACATTCTTGCGATCGACGCTCAGCAGCCAGGCGATGAGCACCATCACGAACAGGCCACCGAAGGATAGAAGTCGATCGGCCAGCCCGGTGGTGCTGGTGGCGAAAGCGGCGAGAACCGCCGTCACGGATTGGCCTGCAAGATGACGCCGTAGTCGAATCCGACCAGGGCCGGGCAGGGATCTTCGGATCCCTTCTGCAGCACGGGTTTGACCGCCACGACCCGTGCGCGAGTGCGCCGGGCGATGCGATTCGGAATGGCGCTACGTTGGCAATGCCCGACGCCGGCAATTACGACTAGCTGTCGCGCAGGGAGGCGCTTTTCCAGCCAGCGGGAACCGACCTGGGCCATGGTTTCGTCCCAGGTAACCTGCGCCGCGTACATCCGGCGGAAGCCGGAGTGGGGCACGGGATGCTCTCGGGTTGCTGCCTGAAACCACTCGCGATGCCCTTGATCATGCAGATCCAAATCCGGGAGCTTCTTCCGCTCTTCTTTGGATAGGCCGCGCAATCCCTCGCGGGCGATCCTCTGGGTGAGCTCTCGGGGTGCATTGAGGGCGAGCAGCTGTGTGCCTTCCCGCCGGCTGCGCTCGAGCAAGGGCCGGTAGAGGTTGAAGTCGAAGCCCCAACGCTTGTCCCACTCGCTCTGCTCCAGGAGCTCTTCGTCGTCGGTCTCGCCTTCGCTCCAATCATCCAGAGCGCGTTGGAAAGGCGTCTGGAACATCTCGAAACCGACGGCGACTTCCCGACCCTCGTGCCGAGCCAGGCGAAGCAGTCGATCGAGCAGTGCAAACTGCGCCCAGTGGTGATGTGGGTTGTCGTGGGATTCCCCAATGCAGATCACGTTGGCATCGGCGAGTTCTTCGGCCAGCCCCCGAGGGGATAGATGCATTCCGTCGTCGTAGCGAAGCCCGTAGAAGGGCATGGCTGCTCGCGCGACCACATCATGCGGCAGGCGCGGCCGCTGGGCCGCTTTCGCTTCCGGTTCGGGGTCATCCATTCCAGCGCGAGAAGCCGCCCCGACACTCGATGGTGGCGTGCTCCGGACGCAAGACAGGGGGAGTGCCAAGAGCGGCAGCAGGGCGGCGAGCCGGCCGAGAGGCGCCATGGCTCAGTAGCTCTGCTCGCGGAGGACTTCGGGAAGAAGCATGCTGGGCGAGCCCGACGAAATGAACCACAGCTGGTGAGCGGCCCGAGTTGCTGCGATGTGCAGCAGGTGCCGGGCCTCGTCATCCTCCGGGTAGCTCTGCTTGGAAGCTTCGACGATGATCACGTAGTCGAACTCCAGGCCTTTCACTTGGCGCACATCCGTAACGTCGACACCTGGACGAAAGGGAAAGTCCTGCTCGGAGATGCGGCGAAGGTACGGAACCTCGCCCTTTTTCAGGCCGTCGTAGAACAAGTCTGCTTGCTCCGGGTAGCGCGCGATGACCGCAACGCTGGCACGGGGTTCGAGCCCCATCAGTTCCCGCAGCTTTTCGCCCAAGAAGCCGACCGCATCGCCCACGTGACCGAAGGAAAACAGCTCCACCGGTGCGCCGGAGCGAGTGGCCTCGGGTGGGTCCTCGGGCGCGAGCTTTCCCAGTACAGCTTGGGACACGTCGAGAATTTCTCGTGTCGAGCGGTAGCTCAGCTTGAGCGGTTCGACCTCCACATGGGACTTGCCCAGTTCTGCCAAGACGGTCTTCCAATCCGAAAAGCCGTTGTCCATCAGCAGACGCTGAGCAACGTCGCCGGCCAAGGTGACGCTTTCGGATCGGCTCACGGTGTCGAGCACGACCGCGAGTTCTACCGGGGACAGATCTTGCGCCTCGTCCACTAGAACGTGTTCGTAGACCAAGGCCTCTTTGCCGCGGGCGCCCCGTCGCAACGGTCCCCTCAAACGCTGGCATAGACGCAGAAGCAGGGTGTCGTCTTCTCGATCGAAGGCGGCGCGCTCTTCTACGCTGGCGCCATCAATGCCCCGACTGCGGTCGTCGTCGTGGTCGCCTCGTGGCGGACGACTTGGCCGGCGCCGCCGCGTGTCGTGGCGGTCGTGGGCTTCGTCCTCGGCGTCCATCCGCTCCTCGACCAACTCGCTGGCGCGGGCGGCGCACCAGGTATGGGCCTCGTTCAGTTGACGCGGGCTGAACTCCCCTGGGGCGTGGCGCTCCAGGGCAGCTGCCAGTCGTGGGCGGTCGCTGAAGAATTCCGCCCAAACACTCAGCACGTCGCGAGTGCGGCCGAGGTGGCGGTCCACCACGTTCTGCACCTTGGTGCGCCCGGCGGAATCGAGACGCCGGCCGGCGCCTCGCTCCAAAAAGCCGCGTAGGGAGTGGAAGCGATGGGCGAGGGCGCGGCTTTTCGAACTGCGCCAGGACGCGATCAGCGGCTCTGAGGCATCCCGCAACCTGTCGCTGAGCTCCGTTTCGAGTTCCTTTGCCATGTCATCGACGATGTCATCGATGATGTGAAGCATGGCGGGGTGTTTCTTGAGGCGCGACACGACGCCCGGGGTTGCGTCGGAGTAACGGCGAGGCAAGCGCGGAAGCTGAGCGCTTCGCGTTCGCTCCGCCCAGTTCTCGTAGGTGCGGATCGGGATCCCCGACACGCCCAGTGCTGGTAGGACCTGAGATATGTAGCGAACCAGCGCCTCGTTGAAGGCGATCACCAGCATCTTGTCAGGCCGGAATCGCCGGGTGTCCTGATACGCCAAGTAAGCCAGGCGGTGCAGGCCGATGGTCGTCTTGCCACTGCCCGCGCCGCCCTGGATCACGACCAACCCCGAGTCGGGTTGGGTGATGAGGTCGAACTGGCGTGGATCGATCAGAGCGGTGATTTCGCGCAAGTGTCGGTCTTCGCCGCCGTCGATGCCTACGCCCAAGGTCTTGGGTGCATGGTGGCCCTCTGGCCGGATGGCGCTGCCCGCACCCCCCGACAGACGCATGGCATCGTCTCCCAAGCGCTTCCATTCTCCTTGGCGCCCGCGGACGAAGGTTCCCGCGGGGGTCCCGATACGCTTGAGTTCCGACTCTACGATGTTGACGCTGCGACGCGTGACGACTTCGCCGCTCACTTCTCGGCCGCCGAACTCCTCGTCGTAGTCGTCGCCCTCGTCGTAGCGGTAATACAGACGGCTGACAGGAGCGTCGCGCCAGTCCACTATTCGGATCCCCGACTGCGTATCCAGGTAAGTCGATCGCCCGATCAGAACCTCTCGAGAGCGCGAACCTTCCTGAAGCACCAGCCGACCGAAATAGGGTGACCGTGCATCGACCCAGCCCTCGTTGGCTTGGCGCCGATGTGCGGCGAGGCTCTGCAGTCGATCCATTTGTTCGTACAAGGGCGGCAGGTCCTCCAGTCGGGCGGAGGCGATTTCATCTCGCAAGGCGAGCATCTGCTCGTCGTAGTTGGAATCTGGTCGCTCGGACACGCGGCTGCGACGCTCCGCCACGTGGGTGAGAACTCGATCGAGACAGGATTGCTCTTCTCGGACGACTCCCTCGGCGTCTGATTCAGGCGCGCTCGGGTCTGGGGTCAATTGGCGGTCTTGGCTCATCGTCATGTTGGCTGGTCGGTGGGTGGGTGGCCTCACCGGGCACCTGGATGGCGGGGCCCGAAATTTGGCCGCGACGTCCGGTGAACGGACGGGACTAGCATCTTTTTGCGGCCTTGGGGAGGGGCGTGGCCCCCCGGAAAGCGTCACGTTGGCAAGGCATTCACAGCTATCATGCGTTCCAGGGGGCGGCCGGCGGGCGCCGGGGCACAGGCCCGAGGAGCTCTCATGCGTGCGATGGTCCTGAGCGCGGCAGGAGAGCCGCTGAAACTCGTTGAAAGGCGACCAGCGCGCGAGCGCAGGACAGCTCTTGCTCAGAGTGCGCTCCTGCGGCGTGTGCCGAACGGACCTGCATATCTTGGACGGTGAACTCACGGACCCGACGCTGCCACTGGTGTTGGGCCACCAAATCGTCGGCACGGTCGAGGAAGTCGGCGAGGGCGTGGACGGATATGCCCAGGGGCAGCGAGTGGGGATCCCCTGGTTGGGTTGGACCTGCGGAGACGGCAACTACTGCCGGAGCGATCGGGAAAACCTCTGCGACCGAGCGCGCTTCACGGGCTACCAGCTGGATGGAGGCTATGCGGAGCAGGCGATCGTAGACGCGCGCTTCGCGTTGCCGCTGCCGGCGTCCTACTCGGACTCGGAAGTCGCGCCACCGCTATGTGCCGGGCTGATTGGATACCGAGCCCTGCGCATGACCGCAGGCGCCTCGAACATCGGGCTATACGGTTTTGGCGCTTCGGCGCACATCGTGGTTCAGGTCGCATTGTTCCAGGGTCGCCGTGTATTCGCCTCCACCCGACCCGGGGATGGCGCCACTCAGGAGTTCGCACGCTCATTGGGGGTCGAATGGGCGGGCGGATCTGACGAAGCGCCGCCCGAGAGTCTGGACGCGGCCATCATATTCGCACCTGCGGGTGCGCTGGTTCCGCGGGCGCTCTCGGTGATCCGAAAGGGAGGCTGCGTGATGTGTGCGGGGATCCACATGTCCGAGGTGCCCGCGTTCCCCTACGAGCTGCTGTGGGGCGAGCGCCGGCTGGTATCCGTAGCCAACCTCACCCGTGCTGACGGCGAGGAATTCATGCTTTTGGCACCTCAAGCCGGTGTGAAGACCGAGGTGACGGTGTACCCCCTGGAGCAGGCCGATCGTGCCTTGGAGGATCTGCGCTCTGGACAATTCCGAGGAGCTGCCGTGTTGGAGATGAGCTAGTCGACGAGGCAGTCCTCAAGGAACTGCGCCAAACCGTCGAGCACACCTTGCGGGATTTCGTGGCCGCCGTTGAAGGGCACGAATCGGACTTCGTGCCCCGCTGCTCGCAGCAGCTCGCATAGCTGCTCCGACAACGCGAAGGGCAGCAGTGGGTCCTGCCGGCCGTGGCTCATGAAGAAACGTGCCGGGGCGCGTGCCTCTGCGAGAGTTCGCCAACGTGGCTCGGCGAGCAAAGTGGGGCTGAGCGTGACGAAGCCGGCGAAGTCACGAGGCGCTTTCAGAGCGATCTCCATTGCGAGCATGGCCCCCTGCGAAAAACCACCGAGAATGATGCGGCTCGGCGCGAGCTTACGTTCTATTTCGTCGAGGGCGCCGAGCACGAGCTCGCGGGCTTCAGGCAGGCCTGCAGGCTCCGTGAGCGACATGTCTCGGTAGGTACCTGCGGCGAGCGCGCGTTCGAGCGCGAGAACGTCTATGTGCCACCACGCACGTGCGTCGCTCATTGGCGAGATCTCTCCGAGGGACAGCGGCGCCGCGGGAAACGCGAAACGTAGCCCACTGCGAGTCGCGAGCTGGCGCCACAACGCCACCAGGTCATCGCCCGGTGCACCGAAGCCGTGCATCAACACCAGCAGGGGTCCGGGCCCGCCGCCCTCGCGGTCCGAGCCGCCGGCGAGACGCACTTGGAGCTTGCCGAAGGTCTCAGTTCGCATTGACCGCAGCCTGACGCACGAACTGCCAGCACCAAAGCGGAAAATCGCATTGGCCGGCTGACCGGCCAATAGTAGCTTGAAATGACAGGGAGAAGTTTGGCGTGGATGGGCCAAGGCGACAGAAGCAACATCGCGAGCGCCCTCGACGCGCTTTTGGCGCCTGGTCGATTCGGCCCCGGCATTGCAGTTCATGTTTTCGAGGCGGACATTTGGGACGCCAGCGATGGCCAGGGGAACTTCGCCGCCCATAGCTGCAACTTCGGAAAAGGCTTTCCTGCGCTACCTATGGACAGCTATTTCAACGCTTGGAACGCTGAGATCGCCAAGCAGGTCACGGCGAAGGGCCAATGGTACAGCGGCATTCACGCGCTGTTTTCCCCGCATGGGTTCAATCACATGCCCAGCTGGTACGCCTCGGATTGCACCCATCCGAATAGCATCGGCCACAACCAGTTGCGGCGCTTCTTCTGTTACAAGATCATCGGACAAACCCTTCAAAAGCGCGGGTAGCCCGGAGCGCCCCCCTGGCGAGCACCGCGACCCCGTCGTAGGCTCGGCAGTTCTTGGAGGAAAGTATGGTTGTGCGTTGGTCTGTTGGATTGGTCAGAGTGCTGATGGCCGGAGGCATGTTCCTCGGCTGCGGAAGTGATGACAGTAGCGGAGGAGGCGGCACCGGCGCTGCTGCGGGCTCAGGCGGTTCTGGGGGCACGGCAGGCACTGGCGGCGCTTCGGGGAGTGGCGGCACCGCCGGCGGCGGCGGCGCGGGCACCGGCGGCGGCGCGGGCCAGACTGGGCTCTTCGACTGCAGCCCACCAAGCGGAGGATTCCCCAAGCTGAAGCTGACGCCTTATGCGTCGGGCTTCAGCAGTCCGACCATCGCGACCGCACCGCTGGGCGACGCGACGCGTCTGTTCGTTGGCGAGCGCAGCGGCAGAATCAAGATCGTCAAAGGCGGGGCGACCTCGAGCCAGCCCTTTTTGGACATTGCCGATCGCGTCACTGCGGGTGGCGAGCGGGGGCTGCTGGGCCTTGCGTTCCACCCGGACTTTGACAAGAACGGCCGCTTCTTCGTGCACTACACCGGCGACGGCACCACGGGACCCACGGGCGATACGATCATCAGTGAGTTCAAGGCCACGGGCGACACGGCGGACAAGGGCAGCGAGACAGTCCTGCTGGTCGTGAAGCAGCCCGAGGGCAACCACAATGGCGGTGCGATTGAATTCCGGCCGGGAGAACCCGGGCGCCTCTACATTGGTCTTGGAGACGGCGGCGGAGCCGGAGACAAACACGGCAACCCCGGCAATGGCCAGGCGCTGGACACCATGCTGGGCAAGATCCTACGCATCGACGTGGACGCACCGCCGGACTCGGGCAAGAAGTACGCGATCCCATCTGGGAATATGAGCGGAGGAAACACCGCCAAAGAAATCTGGAGCTACGGCCTGCGTAATCCATGGAAGTGGACCTTCGACGCCTGCACCGGCGACATGTACATAGGCGATGTGGGTCAGAACAAGATCGAAGAAATCGACGTCGAAGCCGCGAACGCCAAGTCGGGGACCAATTGGGGTTGGCGGGTGATGGAAGGCACCGAGTGCTTCAATCCATCCAGCGGCTGTGACAAGAGTGGAAAGGCCCTGCCCGCCGCCGAGTACACCCACAGCAAGGGCTGCTCGGTGAACGGTGGCTACGTCTATCGGGGCTCGGCCATCCCGGGGCTGCGGGGGACCTACCTGTACAACGACTATTGCTCCGGCAACTTCTGGAAGTTCACTTGGGACGGAACCAGCGCCAAGGATGCTCAGGAGATCACCAGCGACATCAACCCCGGCACGAGCCTGAAGAATATCTCGGGCTTTGGGCAGGATGGCACGGGCGAGCTCTACGTGATTGGGCTCAACAATGGTGAGATCTACAAGATCGAGGCGGAGTGAGCCGCTCTAGACTTTGACCTTCGCCCAGCGCCCTCGCCGCCAAAACACGGCGAAGACCCCGGACTGGAGCGTCCGGTAAACCAACTGGGTCAGCCAAATCCCAAGCAAGCCCACGGCGAGGACCTTGCCTACAACGTAGACCGCCGGCAGGAGCAGGACCCACTGCAGGCCGACGGAGACGATCAGCACGGTGCGGGTGTCCCCCGCCCCCTGCATGCTGAGCATCAAGATCAGCCCCAGAGTGTCGATGGGCATGCCGAAGGCAATGAGGCGCAGCGGCCAACGCGCCAGTTCCAGAGTTCTCGGATCCTCTAGAAAGGGGGCCAAGAGCAGCTCCGGTGCGATCATCGCCGGCAACGCGATGACGGTGATGGCGACGATGGCGATCTTGCTCACGTCGGCGACCCAACGGCGCGCATCGGCTTCGTTTTTGTGGCCCAGGGCCTGCCCGACCAGGGAGGCGGATGCCAAGCCAAAACCCATGGCTGGCAGGAGCGCGACCAAGAGCAAGTTCAGAAGTACGTTGGAGGCGGCGAGTTCGCGGGTCCCGACCCGGGCGATGATTGCGAAGAATGCCGTCATTCCCACGGCAAAGAACAGCTGCTGCAGGCCGGCGGGCACGGAAAGCTTGGTCATGCTGCGCATGGTTGCGAGATCCGGCAGACCCCGGAGGAAGCCGCCAGCGCGAGCGTGGCGCAGGCCCAAGGCGATGTAGGTTAGCGTGCCCACCCAGGTGGCGATGGCGCTGCCCACACCCGCACCCAGCGCACCCATCTCTGGCGCACCGAACGCACCGAAGATGAGCGTATAACTCACGATCACGTTGGTGACGTGCATGACGATCAGCGTCCGCATGTACAGCCTGCTCTGGCCGACGCCGTTGAAGTAGCCGCGGAAACTGAAATTCATGCCGATGGCAACCATGGCGGTCAGCCGGGCTTGAAGGTACGGCACACCTGTGGCGGTCAGTTCGCTGTCGCTCGACAGCAGCGGGAACCACGTTGTGGCGGTCGAGAAGAAAAGCAATGTCAGGACCAGCCCCAATCCGCCCGCGAGCAACAGACCGCCGTTGAGCGGTACGGCCTGCTCGTCAAGCCGGCCTTCACCGAGCCGCCGTGCGCTCATGGCTTGGACCCCGGCGGACAGCCCGGTGATGAACGCCGTGCACATGAAGTTGGCGAAACTGCCCAGGCCAACCGCAGCTAGGGCCGTGTCCCCTAGTTGGCTGACCATCAGGGTATCGACCAGGTTCAGTACGTTTTGGCTGACCATGCCGCCGATGATCGGCAGCGCGATAGCTAGGATGCGCGCTCGTCGGTCTTTCGCGACCATCGGTGTCGGGCTACATAGGTGAGGCGAGGCGCCCTGGCCAGAGACAATCCAGGCTTTGACCAATAACTCAGGAGGTCAGGTGCGGCGGCATGGGAGGTAGCGCCATGGGATTGGCCGGACAGAAAGCGATACAAGAGTTGACCGGCGTGCTATCCGGCGCGAAACGCGTTGTCGCTTTTACCGGTGCGGGGCTGTCCACGGGCAGCGGGATCCCGGACTTCCGCGGACCTTCTGGGGTCTGGACCAAGCGTACGCCGGTGTACTTCCAGGACTTCGTTGCGAGCGAGGAAGCCCGGGTGGAGTACTGGGAATACAAGCTCGAGGGCTATAGAGCCTTTCGGGATGCGCGTCCCAATCCGGCCCATATGGCTCTGGTCGATCTGGAAAAGCAGAGCCGGCTCGTTTCGGTGGTGACACAGAACATCGACGGTCTGCACCAAGCTGCCGGAACGTCCGCGGACAAGCTCGTCGAACTCCACGGCACGAATGCCTCGACGGTGTGCATGGGTTGCGACCGGCGTCGAGATGCGGCTTTGGCCCTGGAAGAGTTCGAGCGGACCCGCCAGCCGCCCCGGTGTAGCGACTGCGATGCGCTGCTCAAACCCGGGGTCGTGATGTTCGGCCAGGCCTTGGACATGGCGGTGCTGCGGAGGGCCTCTAGCGATGCCGGCGAGTGTGATCTCATGCTGGCGCTCGGTTCTTCGCTGGTGGTCACGCCCGCTGCAGACATACCGCTGCGGGCCAAGGAAAGCGGCGCGCGCTACGTCATCGTCAACCGAGGGGACACACCCCACGACAAGCTGGCCGACTTGTGCATCGATGATGACGTCGCGTCGGTTTTGCCCGCGGCGGTGTCGGCTTTGGGCGAATAGCGGTCGCATTTTTCCGGGTTTGACGGGGGCGCTCGGCTCGTGTTCTGATCGGCGCGATGGACCTCGACGATTTGGTCAAGGGGCTGCTCAGCGAGATCGGCAAAGTCAGTAAGAGCGACGCCGTGGTTGGCGACGTGCGCGATGCAGGCAGGGCCAAGATGTTGCCACTGAGCAAGATTAGCGTTGCCTTCGGCAGCGGTGTGGCGGGCTTCGGCGGCAAGACCGAAAAAGACGGTAAGGAGGCCGACGCCGGCGTTGAAGGCGGAGGCGTCGGGGGAGCTGTCGTCGTGGAGCCCAAGGCCTTCGTCGTCGTCGGTGAGGACGGCGTGCCGCATCTCTTGGCCCTCAAGAAGGGCCGCCAGGCTGTGCTTCGGCGCGGTGTTGAGCTTGTTCCGTCTGAAAACGGCGCTGCCGAGCTGCCGGGCGCCAAGCCGCCCGCGCTTGCTGGCAAGAAGAAGTCCACCTGAGGTCGCGCTTCGGCGTAGAAGGTCGGGGCAGTCATGGTGCTGTTGCTCGTCGGCTTGGTCGTAGTGGACCTGCTGATGGCACTGTTCACTTGGCGATTGGAGCTGGCATTCAGCGCGCAGGCGAGGGGTCAAGCCGAAGCCTGGGCCGCCGCGGGCGGACTTCAAGTCGGGCCGTTCACTGCCAGCGCCGTTGCAGCTCGAGGGGTGTCGCCTCGGGCGGAGCTATTCGCCTTTGGTCGCTGCGTGCACAAGCTGCCGAAGGAAGGCGACGACGAAGAGGAAGACGAAGCCGATGATCCCGCCCTGGAGCGAGCCAAGCGAGCGCTGCGCCGAGGCAAGGGCGTGCTCGGGGTGGTCGACCGACGTTGGGGGCTGTCCGAAGTCGCCGAGTTCCTGCTGGGGGAGCGCAAGCGCATCCGCGTGCATCGCTTCGACGTGGACTTGGCCTATTCGTTCCGGGACGTGATTCTGACTGGCAAGTTCCTTGCAGCGCTGAGCGTGCTTTCGGGGCTGGCGCCCCCGCCCGTGGCCATTCGGCACAGCCCCTCCTGGGAGTGGGAAGACAAGCTAAACGGCACTTTGGCGGGCACAATCTACATTTGGCCGGTCCGCCTACTCGTCGACGGCCTATGGTTCGTGGTACGAAAGTTTCGAGTCTCGCCGCGGACAGCGGTAGCCTCGCAGGAAGGATGACGCGATGACGGACAAGATCACCAAGCTGGTCGGCAATCTCTTGGATGGCATCCACGGTGTCTCCAAGAGTGAGACCATCGTGGGTGAGCCCCGGGCTGCGGGTGAGGCGACGGTCATTCCCGTGCACCGCGTCAAGATCGCCTTCGGCGCTGGCAGCGCGACCGCGGGCGCCCACAAGGGCAAGGTGGGCGGCGATACCGGAGGCCAAGGCGCAGGTGGCGCGATCGAACTGGAACCTGTCGCGGCGATCGCCGTGGGCAAGGATGGCCACGCGCACGTCTTGACCGTCGAGGGGGACTCCGGCAGCACCTGGAGCGCCTTGCTTCAAGAAGTGCCGGATCTGGTCACTAAGCTTGCACACACCTTTGGGGATCGCGTTTCCCATGAGCTCAAACACCGTGGCGTTGCCGGTGAGCTCGAAGAGAGCACAGAGACCGTCGAGGCCAAGAAGGGCGACTGATCTGGTCGAGCGGGGGTGAGCGCGTGCGCGGGGGTGAGCGCGTGCGCGGGGGTGAGCGCGTGCGCGGGGGTGAGCGCGAGGGCGGGCGGCTGCACCAATTGGTCCGCGACGCGTCTGCTCTTCAGCAGTCACCTAGACCAGCGGAAGGCGACCGAGGCCGGGGCCCCGGAGCGAGGGGGCGCGGCGGGGGACCCTTCCCCTGCGATGTGTACCTAGCGATGGACCGCACGAGGCACGCAGTACACAGATCGCACGCAAGGCCCAGCGGGTTCGGCGCTATTGGGCCTCACGAGCCCACGCACAAACATCTCACGGGCCCCACAGAGTCCACGACGCGTCTGTTCTTCAGCAGTCACCTAGACCAGGGGAAGGCGACCGGGGCCGCGGCCCCGGAGCGAGGGGGGTCGGCGGGGGACCCTTCCCCCGCGATGTGTACCTAGCGAAGCACCGCGCGAGGCACGCGGCACACAGATCGCACGCGCGGCCCAGCGGGTCCGGCGCTGCGAGGCCCCGCGAGCCCACGCATAAACATCTCACGGGCCCCCCGAGTCCACGACGCGTCCGCTCTTCAGCAGCCACCTTTCACCAGCGCCCCCGTGTGCCCCCGCACGAGATTAGCGCCCCAAGGCCGCCCCAGCGCCACGACCCCAAACCAAACCAAAGACGCGCCTAGCTGGCTTTTTCGATTGCTGCCTCGAGCCGCTTGATGCCCTCGGCGATGGCGTCCTGGGTGACAGTCAGGGTGGGGCGGAAGCGGACGGAGCGCTCGCCGCAGGGCAACACGATCATCTGGTCTTCGAAACACTGTCGAATGACTTTGGCGCGCAGCTCCGGAGTCGGCATGTCGAGGGCGCACATCAGGCCGCGGCCTCGGGCATTGGTGACGACGCCGGAGAATCGCGCTTCGATGGCGCGGAGGCCTTTCGCGAGTTCGTCACCGCGAACTCGGGCGTTATCGAGCAAGTTCTCGTTTTCGATGATCTCGAGGATGTGGGTGCAGCGCACCATGTCCGTGAGGGAAGAGCCCCAGGTGCTGTTGATGCGACTTGGCGTCACGAAGACGTTGCCCGGGACCTCGTCGACACGTTTGGAGACGAAGATACCTCCGACCTGCATCTTCTTGGCGAAGCAGAGGATGTCCGGCACGACGTCCCAATGCTCGAAGGCCCACCACTTGCCCGTCAGGCCCAATCCGGTCTGGACTTCGTCGTAGATCAACATTGCGTCGTTTTCGTCCGCCAGTTTTCTGAGGCCCCGCAGGAACTCCGGCCGAAAGTGAGTATCGCCACCTTCACCCTGAATGGGCTCGACCAGGATGGCGGCGATCTCGTGGGGGCGCTCTTCGAAGGCACGAGCTGCGAGAGACAGCGCTTCGCGCTCGCGCTCGATCAGATCGCTCTCGTTTTCCTTGGTTTGGGGGAAGACGATTCCCGGCGCGGGGATGCGTGGCCAGTCGAACTGCGGGAAGTGCATCGTCTTGACCGGATCCGTGTTGGTGACGCTGAGGGTGTAGCCACTGCGGCCGTGGAAGGCGTGCTCCAGGTGCAACACCTGGTTGCCGATCGGCTCGCGCCCGGCCGCCAGGTTCTTACGCACCTTCCAATCGAAAGCGACCTTCATGGCGTTTTCGACGGCGAGGGCGCCTCCGTCCACGAAAAAGTAGTGGGGCAGCTCTTCGTGGCCGGCGGTTCGCGACAAGGTATCGACGAACTCGGCCATGTAGGTGGTGTAGTAGTCCGCGTTGGAGACCTTGGTCACACCCACCCGAGCAAGGCGATCGAGGCAATCCTGGTCCAACATGCTGGGGTGATTGAAGCCGATGGGGTTGGAGGCAAAGAAGCTGAAAAAGTCCAGGTACTCTTTGCCGCTCACCAAGTCCCGGACCCAGGAGCGCTTGCTGTTCTCCATGTCGACCACGATGGGGTAGCCGTCGACCAGCATGTGCTTGCGGAGAGTGGCGTGGACTTGGTCGGCGGGGACCTCGGAGCGGACGAACATGGACAAAACCTCTGCCGTGAAGGGGCATCCTTGCTTCGCCCAATTCTGTGGACGAAGCGCTGGTGAACTGTGGTGGCTAGCCTCTATACTGCCGGGCAATGCCAGACAAGAAGGCCATGGCGCTAGCGGCGACAAGCTATCTCGCCAATCATCCTGAGGAAATAGCTCGCGTCATCAAAAACGCGTTTGGGCTACGTGTGGGGCTGCCCTTGGATGCCCTACGTTGGTTTGCCGGTCAGCTGCGCGGCAAAAAGGCCCCCAAAGATCTGCGTCTGGTGGCGGTACCGCCGGGGGTTCGCGCCAGCGCCGTGGTCCACTTGGCCGGGACCGACGTGCGCGCCGCCGCGACCGTCTTCGTGGAGAAGGTGAGTTTGGACGCGAGCGAGATCTTGTTCGAGCTCCGCCTCGCCGACGTGGAGATGAAGCTAGTGGATGACAGCTCGGATTCGCCGGTCGCGACGTTGCTCAAGTCCGGTGCTCTGGACCTGTCCAAGCCCGGAAACTTGGCAGCATTCATGCCGAAGCGGCCGGCGATGCTGGTGGACGCCAAGGACGATCGCATCGTGCTCGACCTCCGCAAGCACCCGAAGCTCGCGGGAAATCGCAAGGCAGACCGCATGCTATCCGTCGTCACCGCATTGATGACCCTGCGTGGGATCGAGACGGATACGGATCACCTGGACCTGCTGCTCAAGCTCCTCCCCCACGGCGTGGATGGAGCCATGGAGTCGGTTCGCGGCGTGATGTGATAGCCCGATGGCCGATGGGGATCCTGTTGTCATCCAGCTGGATGGCCATTTGAGCGAGGGGGTGCTGCGTTCGGCTCTCGCCGGAGCATCCGCCGCGCTGGTGCAGGCCTCGTCGCAGGCAAACCTATTGGTCGATTGTCGCGAGATGACCGGCTACGACTCCGCGGCGCGCCAGCTCTTCGTGGAGTGGAACTCCCGCTACAAGTCCAAGGTCAAATGCGTGGCGGTTGTTACCGAAAAGAAGCTATGGCACGTGGTTGTTTCCGCCATGGCCCTGGCCAGCGGACAGCGCATGAAGGCCTTCGATTCTCGCGTCGAAGCCGTTCTTTGGCTCGAGGAAGAAGGGCCATCCCCGAGCACGCGCCGCCGGCAGAGCTGACGGGCTGTGACGGGCTCTGGAGCTTACTCCGCGGGCGCAGGCGAGCGAAGCGCTGCCCGAGGCTTCGGCTCGGGTTTGCCGGCCCACCACGCTCTGAGGCGCTCCATGCTGAAGGGGCGACTGTAGCCGTAGAGCAGTACCAGCCCGAAGATCCAGAACAGCCACGCCTGGGCCGTGAACTTGTCGTCCACCCAGTAGTAGTTGAGCAGCAAGATCTGACTGGCGCCGCTGGCGAGCAGCACGACCGGGCCGAGCTGCCATCTCGCCATGGCCAGCGCTGCGCACAGTAGGTACATGGAATAGTAGTAACAAGTCAGATTGGTCATCGCCATGACGATGGGCGCAGCCAACGCCTGACCAATCCACAGCAGTTTGGTGCGTCTGAGCGCCCAGATCGTCCAGCCGAACAGGCCCCCGATCAGAAGCAGGTGGGCCCAGCGCAACTTCTTATGGCGATCTAGCCGACCCTGCTTCCAGCCTTGGAATGGGTCGTCCAGGTTGTCATCGCGGGTGAAACGCATGCGTCCATCCCAGTCGTGAACCAGGATGGTCTGCAGCCCCATGTGATTGGTCAGCGGGGTGTTGTTGTGAACCGTGAGCGTGTGCTTGACGAAATCCACGTAGGAGTTCGGCCCCGTCACCACGATGCTGGCGGGGATGAGCACACCACACGCGACGATGCAGCCTGCGAGTAAGCGTCTATGGTCCGGGTGCAACAGCCCGAGGATTCCACCGGGTAGGGGTCCGGGCGAGTCGCCAGGTTTGGCCCTGCCTTTCTTGGCCTTCTTGCCCGTGCCGCTCACTAGCGCGGCCTGGGCAGCCAACTTCCCGGATCTCCAGTCTCTAAATCTTCGTATGACGTAGAGACCGATGATGATCCCCCAGCCGGCAAAAAATAGCAGGGGGAATACGCGTAACAGCGCCGACCAAGTGAGCGCAGCTCCGCCCAAAAAGAAATAGCGCTTACGCACAAGGCAAATTGATGCCGTGAGTAGGAAGATCCAGTCTTGGCGCATGAAGGCGCCGCCGGTCCAATAGAAGTTTGCGGGCGCATTACACCCCCAAAATACCGTCGCAATGGCCCCCACGCGCCACCCGAAGGCCCAAAATAGCATCACGACGCATCCGAGATGGAACAGGATGTCCATGGACGCGAGCACCTTGAAAAAGCGATCCCCCGCGCTGCCAAATGACGAGAAGAACTTACCCGCCATCGTCCAGACCGGTGGCGGGTTATAGCCATGGTCCTTCTGCATGTTGTCCCAGTAGCCTCCCCGGGACACCTGGGCGAACCAGGCCACGTCCTTCTTGAAGGCTTCCCATTTCTTCGGCGAAAAGCGCGGTTTGCACTCGTCGATGTGGGCTGCGACGTCGGGGGCGGTGTTGGGCTTGATCAAGTTCACGCGCAAGTCACGTAGCTCGCGGCGCCGGACCTCGGCACCTTTGCCCATGTCGATCTCCGCGGCGGCCGCGCACTCGTAGATGCGCTTGTAGCCCAGCTCTTGGGTGTACTTGGAGCCGAGGTAGTAGTGGAAGAACTCGTGCCGGTGGTAGTACTCGGGGTAGCGGATGTTCGGATTGAAGAAGTCGAAGTAGGCGCCGAACGCCATGGCGCTCATCACGATGGCGACCCGCTTCCGCGTTCGCTCGGGCACTGGCTCTTTGAGGCGCCAAGCGCGGACCTCGTAGATCAGGAGCAGTGCGCCGCCCAAGGTCAGGCCAATGCGCAGCCCGTTCATCAACCGGCTCCACGACTCGTTGGCGAACAGCGGGTTCTGCCAGAAAAAGTCAGCGGCCAAGAGCGGAGCGGTGATTTGCGCCGCAACAAAGGATGCAAAGTCCAGCATGAGCGGCGCGAAGGCTAGCACTGTCAGCCGCGTTTGCGGAGCCCCTGAGACGCCAGTTTTATGAGGGCTTTCCGTGCGCTGAAGACAAAAAAACGAGCCGCGTGCTGCTTTATGCACGCGGCTCGTCCCGATTCTCCCTGATGTCCCGGTTACGACGCATCGCTGCGCGTACCCTGACCGCCGGGAGTGCCTGCTTCGAGGCAGGCTAGACGGTCGTTAGGGCGTCGGCCCTCCGGTGAAGGGGACCCGTCCCGGGTTCGGGGTCAAATATCGGCTCATGCGATTTTTCTCCTCCTCCGGCAAGCTGCCGGACGCCCCTCGGGAGAGCCGCCGTAAGCGACTTTCGCCCGCGGCAATCACCGTCTGGGACGTTTCCATGTAGAAAAGGCCGCTATTGCGACCTTTGGCCGTGCGCAGGTGCGGGGGATCCCCGCCGGCTGTTTCCGGGACTGGTGTCCTGCCTGCACGTTGGTTCAGAGTTAATCACGTTGCCGCGGGTGGTGCCAAGGAAAGCAGCGAAATACGGCAATTAACCTCAAGGTTTCGCGACTTTAGCGGCGTCGAGGTCGTAGCCTATCTCGCACGGCAGCTGGGCGAACCCGCCGTCGACCCCAACCAGGTCCGTGCAATCGCTGACTTCTGTCGGTGCGTAGCCGAAGCGCATGTCAGCCGCGAAACCAGAGACCTCGCCGCTGCCCTGGAGTACGCCACTGGCCAAATCCCGGCGGATCACCGTGCACCCGGGCAGGGCACCCTTGGCGGGCCGTGTGGTGACGGCCGATTGGGTGTCGAAAGAGAAGGTGACGCCGTCGGCGGAAATTCGGCCGTAGATCGGTTCCTGACCGTTGAGCCAATATAGATCGTTGCCATCCCGGGACAGCTTCACATCGAACTCCCAGACCGGTTTGGAACCGAGGGCTCCGGGGCCGCAGCTGGACACGTCCATGCGGCCGACGACGTGAAAGGTGCCGAGCTCATCGCCGGGGATCTTGGCGTCGTCCTTCTGGCCGAATTCGGCGCAGCTGGACAGGACGAGCAGGAATGCGACGAGGGATTTGTATCCGGGCATGGGGAAGCGCTAGCGAATTTGTATCGCTTTGGGCAAATCTACGGTGTTACAGCGCCACCCCCCGTGTGGCGTGTAGGATCCACCCACGATGACACCGCAGGACCGACTGCTCGCGATCCGGACCTTCGTCCTGGGCGTGGCCGTCGCCGTCGTGACCCTGGTCGTCATGCTGCTCACGGATGAAATCGGGAGTGGCGTGGGGCAGCGACTCGCGCGTTTGAGTGTACTCATCCCCGCTGCTGCCGCCATCGCGGCGTTCCTTGCCGTCGCCCAGCTCGAGCGGCGAGGCGAACTCGCGGCGCTGGCGGCACTCGGTGCTCGGCGCGCACGGGCCACTGTGGGCGCGGTTGCGGGTGGTTGGCTCATGGCGCTGGTCGCGGTCGTCATGATTGGCGGTTCCTGGTCCGCACCCGCCGCACTGTTTCCGACTCCCGCGCGGGGCGCCGAGTTTCGCGTGCAAGGCGGACAGCTCGTGGAAGCAACCCAGGGCGTTGCCGTGAGCTCGGACGGCGCATTGCAGTTTCTGGATAAAGAGGCCCGGCCAGATCTTCCGCCGCCACCGCGCTGGGGTGCCCTGCTCGCCGTGGCGTCCCTGGGGATCTCGGCGCCCCTATGGGGCGCGCGCATCACGAAGCTGCGGGGCGCGGCCTATTCGGCAATGGCGACGATTGCCGTCGCGATCTTCCTGTTTCACGCGGTGGCTGCCGGGCGGGTCGCTCCCTACTGGCTCGTCTGTTGTGGCTTGCCCCTCGGGCTCTACGCGTCGAGGGATCAGAGATGAGCGTGACGGCGTCCTGGACGGGTGGCCGCGGGCCAGGTCTGCTCGTACACGGCGGCGCGGGCGACGTGCCCCAGGATCGAATTGCCGTGCACGAGGCGGGCTGCGTACGGGCGGCGCGAGCAGGCCAGGAGGTTCTGGCCCAGGGGGGCTCCGCCCTCGATGCCGTGGTGGGCGCCGTCTGCGTGTTGGAAGACGATCCCTGCTTCAACGCTGCCACGGGGGGCAGCCTGACGCGGGATGGGCATTTGCAGCTCGATGCCAGCGTGATGGAGGGGCGACAGCTCCGTGCCGGTGGGATTTGCGCGCTGCCTCCCTTCGAGAATCCCGTTCAGATCGCGCGCGCAGTCTTGGAGGACGGTGCGCACGTGCTCTACGCCGGCGAAGGCGCGGCGGCGTTTGCAACGGACAATGGGTTTCGTCCAGCGGACCCGGCCGACATGATCACCGACCGAGCACGCACCAAGTTGAAGGACGCCCTCGCCCAGGGCGAGGCCCAAAGTTGGGCCGGAGGCACGGTGGGCGCCGTGGCCGTAGATGGCTCGGGCAATGTGGCCTCGGCGACGAGTACCGGAGGCACGGCGGCCAAGCGCGCCGGGCGAGTGGGAGATACGCCGCTGATAGGTGCGGGCACCTACGCTGACATCACCGGCGGTGCGGCGTCCGCGACGGGTCATGGCGAAGGCATCATACGGGTGAGCATGGCCTACGCCGCAGTGCAGCGATTGGTGGCGGGTGCGGAGCCGCTGTCGGCTGCAGCCGGTGCGGTGCGCGAGCTCGAGGAGCGCGTCGGCTCCACTGGCGGCATCATCCTCGCAGCTGCGGATGGACGCCTGGGCCTTGCGCGTTCAACGCGCAGCATGACCTGGGCGGCTGCCTGGGAAGGAGAGCCACCTGCAAGCGGTCACTGAAATACTGAATCAGCCGCCGGCGGCCGCTTCGGGCTCGGCTTTGGCTTTCTTGCGCTGGAGGGCCTGCTCCAACCCGCAGCGCAATCGCTTGCGCAGTTTCATCCGCTTTTTCTTGGGTTCCTGCGCGAGCCACTCGTGGCGGCGCCGGACGTTCCAAATCGCTCGATTCGACATGAGTCGCGAGCTATTAGCCAATGTTAGGCCGGCGCGCAAGTCCAGCTGCCCGGCAACTCGCCCGCCCCCTGGAGTTTTCGTGCCGTGACCGAGGTAATCAGCGGATCCAAGGCTTTCCCCATGAGCGGCGGCGTTTTGCGCTCGCCCCGGGGCTGGACCTACCTCCTCGGCAACCTCTTGGGGGATGGCGCCTATGGAGCGGTGTTCGATTGCGTCGGCCCCTTCGACCAATCTTTTGCTCTCAAGATCTTCCAGCCTCAAGACCGGCCCTACCAAGAAGTGCGAACCGAGTGGCTGCGGGAAGCGGATCGGCTCTACCGCTTGCGCCACCCCAACATCGTGCACGTGTTCGACTACTTCGAGCAATCCGGCCACTTCGCGCTGGTACTGGAACGCTGCGACCACGCCCTCGAGACCATGTTGACCCAGCCCTTTACGGATCGCCTGGTGGTCGAGGTGATGCGCCAACTGTTGTTCGCCATCCAGTACCTGGCGGACAACGAGATCGTGCACAACGACCTCCACGCGGGCAATGTGCTCATGGTGCAGGGGCACAAGTTGACCTGCAAGCTGAGCGATTTGGGCATCGCCCAGGAGATGTACGGGCAGTACGCCGTGCGCCCGGACGTCGTGCATCATCGCATCATGGCGCCGGAGGTCCTGGCAGGTGGATACACCACCAAGCAGAGCGATCTGTATCAGTTGGGCCTGCTGCTGTATCAAATGCACACCGGGGAGCAGGCGCTGGACTTTTCGGTCGGCTACGACGGCATCGTCGAGCAGATCCGCCTGGGGTCACCCCGCGCCAAGGCGGAAGCCCTGGGCACACCCTTGGGCCACATCGCCAGCGTGATGCTGCGGCGCACGGAGCAGTACCGCTACACGTCCGCAGGCCAGGTGTGGGAAGACCTGCGTCGGATGGACGTGTGGGCGCGCCCCGAACCGAGCGAGCCCGAGTCCGAAGCCGAGCCCGAGTCCGAAGCCGAGCCCGAGTCCGAAGCCGAGCCCAAGCCCTAGCCTTCGAAGACGACTCGATTGCGACCGCCCCGCTTGGCAGCGTACAAGCGCCGATCCGCGATCGCGACCAGAGTGGTCGTGGACACTTCCGGGCAGCAGGTGAGGGCGGCGCAGCCCACGCTCATGCTCACTTCGATTCGGTGCTGTTCGAAGGGCACCGGGTTCGCGGCCAGGCGCTGTCGAATCCGTTCACTGACGGCGGCTGCGCCCTTGAGATCGATGCCCCGCAGCACGATGGCGAACTCTTCCCCGCCATAACGAGCAAACACGTCTTCGGTGCGTAGGCCGTGGGAAACGATTTTCGACACCGCCACGAGCACCGCGTCGCCGGCTTGATGGCCGTAGGTGTCGTTGACCTTCTTGAAGTGGTCCAGGTCGAACATCACCAGCGAAACCGTCGTACTGTGGCGATTGGCGTAGGCCACTTCCACTTTGAGGCGCTCCTCGAAGTGTTCGCGATTGTAGGCGCCCGTGAGGGCATCTTTGACGCTGGCGTCGTAGAGCTGCTGCAGCATGCGCTCCTGACTCGCGTCCGTGAATGTGTAGCGATACATCACGTTCGGGCCGAGTTGGAATACGTCGCCGTCGCGGAGCGGCTGCCTGTCGATGCGTTTGCCTGCGATGAACGTGCCGTTGGCGCTGCCCATGTCTTCTAGCACGTAGCTGCCGCCATCTTTGGCGATGCGGGCATGGCGTCGACTGACCCCGTCATCGTTCAGTACGACTTGGCAGCTCGGGTGCCTTCCCAGGCGGTACTCGTTGCCGTCGAGGGTCATCACTTTCCCGACGCTGGCCGCATCCATGCGCACGATCACATGTCGGTCGGGGCCCGCCGGCATGCTGGAGCGGCGCAGCTCGCGCAGGTTAACGATTGCGGTGCGATCCCCTTCGAATTCTTCCTCGTCGGGAAAGTCGTTACTGCCGTCGTTGGACGCCATGCGTTGTCGTCATCATCATGCCGCAAAAGCCCGGGTCGCTGCGTACGGATTCACCGACTTGTCCCTCCGAGCCGTTAAGTTGTTGAAATCATGCAGCTTAATGAAGCAGCCGGCGGTATGTGCGGAGGGTCCTTTTCGCGATCTCCGTCCAGGAAAACTCGGCTTCGACGCGGGCGCGGCCCGCCCGGCCCCAGCGCGCGGCGAGGTCGGCGTCAGTTGCCACACGCTCGATCCCAGCGGCTAGATCGGCCGCGAATTGGCGGGCGTCTCGGGGCTCCGTGGATCCGTCCTGAGGGGCGAATTGAACGAGCTGTCCGGTCTGCTCCGGGATGACGATCTCTGGGATCCCGCCCACTGCCGAAGCCAGGACTGGGATCCCGCAGGCCATGGCCTCGAGATTCACGATCCCAAAGGGTTCGTAGACCGACGGGCACACGAAGACGCGCGCTTGGCTCAAAATGGCGATGAGCTGCTTTCGCGGGAGCATTTGCTCGATCCAGACGACATTGCTGCGCTCTCGGGTCAGCGCCTCGAAGCGCTGGCGAAACTCCTGGGCCAGCTCCGGGGTGTCGGGCTGCCCGGCGCAGAGCACCAGACCGATCTCCTTGGACAACGCCTCGGCGGCTCGCAGCAGATGTACGATGCCCTTCTGACGCGTGATGCGTCCGACGAACACGGCGTAGGGAGCACTGCTGTCGATACCGTGTTCCTTCAAGACGGCCGCGTCCGGGCTGGGGCGGTACTCGTCCAGATCGATGCCGTTGAAGATGACTTCCACGCGGCTGGGGTCCACTCTGGGATAGGCGGCCAGGATGTCGCGTTTCATTCCCGCGGAAACGGCGATGACGCGGTCTGCGTTTTCGATCGCGACGCGCTCGCAGAAAGACGAGACCTCGTAGCCGCCTTTGAGTTGTTCCGCCTTCCATGGGCGCAGGGGCTCGAGGCTGTGGGTCGTCATCACGTGGGGAATACCGTAGAGCAACTTCGCCAGGTGGCCGGCGAAGTTGGCGTACCAGGTATGGGTGTGCACCAACGCGGCGCCGTCGAGTTCCTTGGCCACGGACAGATCCGTGGCCAGAGTCCGCAGCGCGGCCAGGTGCGGCGCTGCGCCATCGAGCCTGGTCCAGCTCGGGTGAGCCGAGACGAAAGGCTCCTCCCGCGCGTCGCCAAAGCAGTGAACGGCAATGTCGGTCAGCTTGGAGAGCTCTCGCGCCAGGTACTCCACGTGCACGCCGGCGCCGCCGTAGACGTCCGGTGGGTACTCCCGGGAGACAAGGGCAATCTGTGGCTCCGCGCTCATGGTGAGATGACGCTGCTCTTTTTCACGACCGCGACGCCGCGCTCACTGAGCGTGAGTCCACGAGCGCGGTCCTTTTCGGCATCGACGCCGATCTCCGCCCCAGGTTCGACGACGACGCCCTTGTCCAAGATGGCCCGCCGGACCACAGCTCCCTCCCCGATGTGAACGTCGTTCATCAGAACCGAATCGTCGATCTTGGCGCCAGGGTCGACCCGCACACCGGGCGAAATCACGCTGTGTCGAACGGAACCGCCCGCGATGATGACCCCCGAGGCCACGATGGAATCCAACGCCTGGCCTCGCCGTCCGTCTTCGTCGAAAACGAACTTCGCCGGCGGCAGGGAGCCGTACCAGGTGTGGATAGGCCACTCCTGGTTATACAGATTGAAGATCGGGTGCACGCTGATGAGATCCATCTGGGCGTCGTAGTAGCTGTCCAAGGTCCCCACGTCGCGCCAGTACCCCTTGTCGCGCTCCGTGGAGCCGGGGATCTCGTTGTGGGTGAAGTCGTAGACCGCAGCATCGCCGCTTGCCACTAGCCCCGTGATGATGTCGCCGCCCATGTCGTGGCGGCTGCCTTCCCGCTCAGCGTCTTCTCGAACCGCATTGACGAGGACCTCTCGGTCGAACACGTAGTTGCCCATGGACGCTAGAACCGAATCCGGCGCTTCGCTCAAGCCCACCGCGTCGCTTGGTTTTTCTCGAAAGCTCTTGATGCGGCCGCGCTCATCGGGCTCGATGATCCCGAAGCGCGACGATTCCTCTAAGGGCACGCGAATGCCCGCCACGGTGACGCCAGCGCCAGTCTGCTTGTGGGCTTCGACCATTTGAGAAGGGTCGCACCGATAGATGTGGTCGGCGCCAAACACACAAATGTAGTCGGGATCTTCATCGGTTATCAGATTCAGGTTTTGGTAAACGGCGTCGGCAGAACCTTCGAACCAGCGCCGGCCCAGACGCATCTGTGCGGGCACACTCATCACGTAGTTGCCGAAGAGGGGTGACATTCGCCACGTTTGCGCCAGGTGTTTGTCGAGGCTGTGGCTCTTGTATTGCGTGAGCACCGCGATGCGCAGGTAACCAGCGTTGACCAGATTGGACAGTGCGAAATCGATCAAGCGATACACACCACCGAAAGGAACGGCGGGTTTGGCTCGATCATCCGTGAGCGGGGCCAAACGGCGACCTTCGCCACCTGCCAAAACGACGCCCAAGACTTTGTCGCGAGAATCCGGCATGGGTCAGCAAAAATGCCCGAGCGCACATGCACCTGTCCACCGCTACTCTGCTTAGCAACACGAATGTTACAGTGCGCTGACGTGGGCTATCGCGACGAAGCTGAGCAACTGAGAGCCCGAGTGCGTTCCTTGGAGGGACAGCTCGAAGACGCCGAGGCGCAGATCCGCCAGCTGCAGATAACTCAGGCAAAACCCGGCGGCTTTTGGCCCCTTGTGTTGGGCGGCGCCATTCACCATCGCGTCGAAGCGCGCGTGGCTGGCGAGGTCGACGATCTCTTGGCAGAGGACATCGTGCAGTTGTTGCGCGCACGTTTTGCGTCTCTGGGGCAGGTGTCTCGGATTGGAAGCACGCTCACATTCTCGACGGGGCCGCCGTCGACGCAGCGAGTGGTCGAGTTCAGCGTCACGTCGCGCTTCGGCGAGACGAAGATCGTCGCCTCGGAGCCTCTCGGCAACCTGGCTGGTGGCCTGTTCGGCGGCGTTGTCGGAGGCGTTGGCGGCGGTGGCTTGGGCTTCGTTCTGCCGTTTGCCGTGCGCTTCGTGGGCACCGGGATGTTGCCGGCGGTTGCGGTCGCCTGGGTGCTTCTGGTCTACGCAGTGGTTCGGAGCTACTTTGCAGCCCTGTCTCAGAAGCGTGGAAAGCAGCTTCAGGCCGCCGTGGACGCGATCGCTCAGGTCATCTCCGAGGCGCCACGAGCAGGCCGCGCTTTGAAGGGGCATGCTCGCGTCGAAGCGCTGCACGAGGATGACGCCTTTGCCTTCGGCGCGAATCAGCTGCCTGGCCGCAGGGAGCGAGTCGCGACCGACGAAGACGAAGAGGACGACCTCGCCGACGACTTGCACGAATCCGATGAGGCGGAGCCAGCTCGCAAGCGCGCGAAGCGTCAGTAGACCGGGAACATCAACTTACAACCCTCTCGGGAGGGGCTGCCCATGGCGCCCTTCGCCCAGTTGAGCTCGTCGGGCCCAATCCCTGACAGGGTCTTCACGCACTGCTCCACGTTGAAGTCGATGCGTCGCCGACGCTTCTTGCACGAGCGCACGATGTCTTCGCAAAACTCCGTGAACTTGGGATCCGCGCAGGTCTCCTCGAGACCCGCCCGAATACACTGCGTGCGCACCCGCATGTTGCAGACTGCCGGCCCCCGGCGGGCGTAACAGCGAGCGATGGCCGCCGCGGCCCGCGGCTTGTAGGCACGACCGTCTTTGAGCAATTCGCAGGAGCCGCGAAAGCCTTCGCACATGGGCCCGGCGAAGCGCTGGGGATCGACAAAGCTGCAGTCCACGTCCCCGACGGAGTTATCGCAGCCGGGAGTCGGCGGCGGATCCGTCACCTCCGACACGGGCTCCGTCGCTTCGGGCTCGATGGCCTCCGGCTCCGGAACCGTCACTGCGTCAGCGCCTTGAGTCGTGTCGTAGTCCGGTGGCTGCTCTGCCGACTTCGCACCCGACCCCGCCTGCGCGGGGGAGCAACCGGCGGCCGCGATGGCCGCGGTCAGCGCGACGAACTTCTCGATGTCCAAGCGGAACGAACTAGCCACGGGCCTACTGTCCGCCAGCTTCGTGTCGCGTGCCACGATCTTTTCGGCAATCGTGGTTTTGGGGGTCGCATCCCTGGGGCGTCGTTGGGGCACGACTCCCGCGTTGGCCCCCGGGGTGCGGCCGACGCAGCCATGCGCGGCGTGGTGACCACCATGAGCCCCCGACGTGATGTGACCGAGGGCCGAATGGCGTATGCTCAGGACATGCTGCAGCACCTCGGACTCGTGATCGTCGGTGGGCTCTTGCTCCAATGCTCCTCAGACGAGGGAAAGACGGCCGGACCGAGTGGGCTCGGCGGCGGCGGTGCGGTCGGAGGCGCAGCGGGCAGCGGAGGCAGTTCGGGCAGTTCCGGTAGCGGCGCTTCCTCCGGCACGGGTGGTACCGGAGGCGGTATCGTCACCGACTCGGGGAGTTGCACGCCGACGGGCAGCACCGAGACCAAGTGCGACGGTATGGACGACGACTGCAACGGCAAGATCGACGACGTGGACGTGGGCAAGGACGGTATTTGCGATTGCCTGAGTATCGGCATCATCGGCAGCCCCGGCGTGAACCCATCCGCGAACTTCCAGGGGTGGCTCACCGCGCGCGGCACGTCCGTGGAGCGCACCCACACCTCGGCAACGGAGACCTTCGACGCAACCCTGCTCGCCAAATACGACGTCATCATCTTCGACCGACTGTCCCGCGCCTACACGGCGCCCGAAGCCGACACCCTCAAGACCTGGGTAGAAGCCGGTGGCGGATTCATGTCCATGACCGGCTACACCGGCAACCCGGATCCCGACTTCCACACCAATTCATTGCTGGCTCCTTTCGGGCTTTCGTATCAGCCCGGGCTGCAAAACGGGCCCATCACCAACTTCGCGACGCACCCGGTCACGGCCGGGCTCACGTCGGTCACCTTCCTCGGCGGCTACGTCATCGCTGACAGTGGCGGCGCCGGCGGCACGAGCACGCCCATCGGCACAATTGCCGCGGGCCCCGTGGTGTTTGCCCACGAGCGCGGCAAAGGGCGTGCGGTGGTCTGGGGTGACGAGTGGATCGAATTCGATTCGGAATGGACGACGCTGCCGGAGATCGAGAAACTCTGGGTCAACCTGATGAGCTGGCTGGGGCCCCAAGACTCGTGCTCGGTGCCCGTGCCGCGTTGACGGGCGGTCGCCGCCGAGGCTTTCAGCTTCTGCTTGGTTGCGCTACGGCCATCAAGATGAAGCGAACATGGCAGTGTCCGAAGTGCCAAGCGAAAGCGGTGGGCTATTTCGAGAAGGTGATGGACAAGGGCGCGGTGACTCACAAGGCGCGCGCGAGAGAAATCGCGAGGAATCGAGACGGGACTACGGGGCAGGTCGAGGCCTTTGTGTGCACCGCCTGTGGCTACTTCGAGGAGTACTTGAAGAATCCGGAGCAGATCCAGTGGAACACGCTCGAAGGCTTTCGTTGGTGCTCGCAACCCGGCAGCTGAATTGAGGCCCGTTCGCTGCGATTCCTCGCTGCAACCCGTCTTTCCGGCACATCCCCAAAACCAATCCCGGCACGCGGTGGCTCTGGGTGATGGCTACCTTCAGGTTTCATTGCAAATTTACTGGTTGCTGGTAAATTTACAAGGATGATTACTCGTCGGCTTCGCGTTCGCCTGCTTTCGGCGCTCCAGCAGCGAGCCGCGGTCGTCCTGATTGGGCCACGACAGGTCGGAAAGACGACCCTGGCGCAGGCGGTGGCGAGCGAATTCAGCGCGGTCTATCTCGACCTCGAAGCGCCATCGGATGCACGCAAGATCGAAGACCCGGAATTCTACTTCCATAACTACCAGGACAAACTCATCGTCATCGACGAGGTGCAGCGCCGGCCGGATCTCTTTCAGGTGATTCGCAGCCAGATCGATCAGAATCGGCGCGCGGGGCGCCGCCACGGACAGTTTCTCCTGCTGGGGTCGGCATCGAATGATCTGTTGCGTCAGTCCTCGGAGTCGCTCGCCGGGCGCGTGTCGTACCAAGAGCTGTTCCCGTTCGACGTATTGGAAGTTGGGTCGGAGAATGCATCGAGCCTCTGGCTGCGCGGCGGCTTTCCGGACGCCTGGCTCGAACCGGACGGCAGCCTCGACTGGCGCTTGGACTTCATCCGAACGTATTTGGAGCGTGACGTTCCAGCTCTTGGGCTTCGCATCCCGGCGGAGACCCTGAGACGTTTTTGGACCATGCTCGCGCACCACCAAGGCCAGCTCTTCAACGCTTCGCGGATTGGCGCCAGTCTCGGCGTCAAAGGACAGACGGCAAGTCGCTACCTGGATCTCATGAGCGATCTGATGCTCGTTCGCCGCCTTCGGCCGTGGCACACCAACGTGGGAAAGCGCCTGGTGAAGAGTCCGAAGACTTATGTTCGGGATGCGGGCATCCTCCACGCGCTGCTCAACCTCCGCCGTCTCGACGACGTACTAGGCCACCCGGTGGCTGGCGCTAGCTGGGAAGGGTTCGTCATCGAGAACCTGATAGCCGCATCGCAGCCGGGCGTTGACGCACACTTCTATCGCACTCAGGCCGGCGCAGAGATAGACCTGCTTCTGCAAGTCGGCAGCGAGCGCTGGGCGATCGAGATTAAACGAAACTCCGCCCCCTCGGTGTCGAGGGGTTTTCACAACGCATGCGAAGATCTTCAACCGGACCGCAAGTGGGTCATCTATCCAGGCGAGGCCGAATATGAACTCAAGGACGCCATCGTCGTCGCGCCGCTCGGTGTCGTGATGGAGCAGATCAGAGCCGCGCAATGACATCCTCGGCGCGCGGCGACCCGCGAGGCGCGCGGCTGCCGCATTAGATCGACCGCGCTCGAGCCTCGCGGTCTATTCGATCGACTCGGCGTACCAACTGAAGGCAATCGGGCTGTCCGGATTGTAGCTCTCGAATGCCCGTAGCACCTGAACGTTCCAGGATTGCCCGCCGAGCATGAGCGTCGCGGGCAATTCGAACCGCCGCCCCCGGTGCCGGACTCGGGGACAGATCCTGCGGAGCATGGTCCGAACCGCGACCGGCGCACCCGCGCGCACCGCGACGAACCGTCGATGACGCCGATGTCCGGCACATCCCCCCAAAAAAGAACGCTCCCTGAGACCTGGTAGCGGCGGAACCGACGACGACTTGAAGCCTTCGAGTGGGGGAGGCATGTATGGGGGCGAGTTGATGGAGCATCGTGAGTGGTTTTCCAACGCTGGGGGCTTTTCGCCGGCGTTGGACTTGGAGGTTCTCGAGCGGGGGCTGGCGTCGGGCTTGCTCGACATGCAGGACGAGTGGGGCATGACGGCGCTGAGTCTCGCGGTCATGTCGGGGTGGCTGGAAGGTGTTCAGCGATTGCTCGAGGCGGGGGCGAATACCGAGCTGCGCTACCACCGCACCGGCGAGACGCCGCTGTACATGGCCGCGCAGGAGCGGAACGAAGCGATCATCCAGGCGCTGCTGGCAGCTGGGGCCAATCCTGATGGCGCGAATCACTACGGCGTGACGCCTCGAGAGTGGAGCCCGGAGACTTTCGAGGGGATTGCGCCCGGCGACATCGCTCGGCCCGGCATGCGGATCCAGAACGCCGAACATCTGGCGGACCACTACTATCCGCGGTTTCAGATCCCCGAGCGGAGCGAACGCGAAAGCCTCAGCGAGGGACAGGCGGTCAATCTCTACGTATACGGCCCGAAGGACGAGGGTAAGAACGCCAGCTTCAAGGTGCGCATTTGCCAGCGCATCGAATCCCCCGATGGCCCTCGCTACGTTGCGGACGTCGAAACACCGCTAGAGGAAACCCACTTGCCGGCCGGTACGACGCAACTCGAATTTGGCCCCGAGCACGTCGCCACCGTCTACGTGAAACGCCCGACGAGTTGAGCGGCTCCGAAAGCGGAAGTGCGCCAGCTCCGTGCAGGGGTGCAGATCGTGCTGCCGCGCGGAATCGCACAAACCAACGGAAGTGCGCCAGCTCCGTGCAAGGGTGCTTTTTGGCAGATCGTGCTGCCGCGCGGAATCGCAAAAACCAGTCGGGGTGGAGAGATTTGAACTCTCAACGTCCGGCACCCAAAGCTACGGAACTAGCGGAAAATACGTCGAATGCAGCACATGGGGTCGAGCCTGATCGCTCAGGATCTCCCGAGGATGTGTCAGTAGTGTCCGAAGCGAGTGTCCAAACGCTGGCCTCGCTGCAAACGGACTTGATCTTGAGCTGGGTTCGCCAAATCCGAGCTGCACTGCCAGATGACCCGCGCCGAGCGCGTGAGCTAGCGTTGAAGCTTGAGCGTCTGCTTGAGAGCGCGGGCAAAGGCGGGCAGTCCAAGGCAGGGTGATACAACCATAGAGAGAGGCCTCGCCGCCAGCAGGGCCGAGGGTGACGAAGTGGGTTCAATGTCGAAAGGAAAAGCACACGGCACGAGAAAGTCGCGGAGGCGAAGTTCGCGGGCGTCAGATTCAACGCATGCGGCTAGCCTGTCGAAGCGACGCGTGCCCGAAACACCGGTTAGCGTCGGCGAGAGGATAGGCGAGCTGCAAGCCGAGGCCGATCTGCATAGAGAGCGCGTACGCACCATCGAGCGGAAGGTGCTTGCAGCGCTGGCGTTGAGCGACGAAGGCGCAGCGGCCATCGTCGCCTTTGCGCGAGCCCTGGGGGCCAGACGCGCTGAAAAGACGGTGGCGCCGGTCCCTGAACTTCAGGCGCGATTCATCCAGGCAGGACTCGACCTGCTTCCGTCGGAGCTTGGGGATCTGCGCGCACACGACCGCGCAGCACTGGAAGTGATCACGTTCGTTGCCCGGGCGCTCTCTCCGGACGTCGGAGCTGAGCACTGGGAGCGATTGAAAAGACTTGGAGTCGCGGCGTGCGGTACGGATCGGGGACCCGGCAAACAGTCGCGGAATCGAAAGATGCTGGGCATCATAGCGCGATTCCCCTTAGCGGAGGACTCCGGCGATGCGTCAGCCGCTGCCAAAGCAACGCTGAGGGCAGTGGCTCTGGCGACCCATGACGAGCGCTTCGAGAACGTGCCGATTGAGCGCGCAGTTGCGGCGCTGAAAGAGTGGGCACCCGCGACCGTGGCGGCGGACCTCTTGCTCGCGGCTGGCATTGAGTCTCAGCAGCCGCTGGAAAGCGAGGCCGAGGCTCGCGATCGCATCGCTAGAAACATCAAAAAATCACGGTAGCCAAGGGGGCCGGTCAGTGCGGCCGTTCACAGGCGGACCGAAACCTGGAACTCATTTCCGGGCGATGCAGGACACCGACGTTACCGTTCCGAAACTCACGGATCTCCAGGTAGCACACCTCGTTATTGAGACCGGTCACGGGATTGCGACGATCCGGCGTTGCTACGCAGGACAAGTACGCATTGTCGCGTTGGCGACGTACGCTGTCGTGGATTCCGCCGCCGCGAGACTCGGAATTCACCGCCCGCCGCAACTGATGGCGCGGGTTGTGGGGCGTCGGTGAACACGCCTCGCCGAGTTTCGGTGGCATCGTTGGTTCTTGCTGAGGCTGTCGCGGTGCTGGAATCGGACCCCGAGTTGGCGGCCCGGCTACGCGTGCTACTTGTCCCGGAGGAGGAGCAGGTGCCAGCACTGTTGGACCGGGCCGCACTCGCGCGCGCCCTCGGGGTCAGCCTGGGCTCGCTCGACCGTCTGCGCAAGCGGGCAAGCTTTCCTGAGCTGAGGCTTGGGGACTCCGCCAGGTTCGAGCTCGAAGCAGTAATCGATTGGATACGCCGGCAGCAGAAACGCGGTGGGCTGCGCGTCGTTGAGGGTGCCGAAAGATGAGCATGCGTGCGGCACCCGGCTCGGTCGACTCCCTTGCGGCGATAGAGCAGCAGCTGCGGCGCATGCGCCGAGATCTGCGACTGACGGATACGCTTGGACCGCCGCCGCTGCCTTGTGATCGCATTGGTGAATGGTCTGCTCTGGATGCAATCTTCGCGGGTGCGCTTGCCCCAGACCAGGTGGAGCTTGCGTGGCTGCTGGATCCTCTCGCGCGGGAAGTGTTGCTCGGGGTTCAGGACTGCGACAGTCCTGCTGGCTCGGACCGAGTTGCCGCTGTCTGCGTTCGGCTTGATCGCGCGTGGTGCGCGCGACGTGTCCAGGATGAATTGGACGTGGCACCGGCAATCAGGTCGCGCCGTGGTCTGGAGGAGCTGGTCGCTAGCCTGCAGGAGCTCGCGAGTCGGAGGCGACTGATCAATCTGAGCCAGTCGGTGGCGGCTGCGCTCCGCGTTGGAGCCATCGACGCTGCGAGCGCCGTGGAACAGCTCCGGAGAGCGAAGTGACCGTGCTGGCCCCAAAGGTGACCCCGCTCGACCGTACACCGTTTGCGCGCGGAGACCACGTTGAGTGTGCGGACCGTCTCGTTGGGAAGCTCACGGCTGAAGCGTGCACAACGTTCGCTGAGGGGTTCGTCTACCAGTACGTTGCGAGTCGCGGCGTCTTCGACCGGGTGGAGCCCACCAGACTCAGCCGAATCGTGCAGGGCTTTGCTGGCACCAAGGTTACCGGGGAAAAGAAGCCTCTGCGCCTAAAGGCCTCCGACGTAGGCGGTACGCTCAAACTAGCGGCCGACCAGCTCGCGGATCCGCGTTTCTTCGACGAGGCTCGGCGAGGCGTTGCGTTCGCGTCTTCATTCGTTGAGGTGACGGGCGACCGGATCATTCAGCATGAGCACTGTCCTGAGCACCGGGCACGGTTCGCGTACAGGTTTGGCTACACCTTCGATTCGGAGCCGGTGGCGCTGCTGCAGTTCTTTCGTTCTGTATTTCGAGGCGACTCCGATCTCCAACAGAAAGTACAGCTGGTGCAGGAGTACCTCGGCATTTCTCTGCTCGGCCTGGCTACTCGCTTTCAGCGTGCACTCGTGCTCGTGGGCGACGGCGCGAACGGGAAGGGTGTGCTGGCTGCTGTTGCCGAACGAAGCATGCCGCCGAACAGTGTCTGTAGCATCGCGCCACAGGACATCGGCCAAGAGTATCGGCGGGCGGCTCTCGCCGGGAAGCTGCTGAATGTGGTTTCCGAACTTCCTGAAGCAGACATCTTGGATTCCGAGTCCTGGAAGTCGGTAGTGGCAGGCGACACGACGACGGCGCGTGCAATTCGTCAGAGCCCTTTCGGCTTCAAGCCGGTCGCAGGTCACATCTACAGCGCGAACCGATTGCCCGGGACCACGGACCAGACGCACGGCTTCTGGCGTCGGCTCATGGTCTTGCAGTTCAACCGCATCTTCGATGAGACCGAACAGAATGTGAACTTGGCTGACGAGATCCTGCGTCGTGACGGGGCCGCAGTGGTCAGCTGGATGCTCCGTGGCGCGCAGCGCGTCCTGGCAAACGGCATGTTCACGGTGCCTGATAGCTCGGTCCGAGCAAAGGATCGCTGGAGAGCTCGCGCCGATCAGGTTCGCGCGTTCGTGGAGGCGTCGACGAGGAAGCTTGCCCTCAATGCACCGGTAATCGAGGGCATGGCTGCCGACAAGCTCTACCGGGCGTATCGCACGTGGGCGGGCGAGAATGGCCACCGACCCGTCGCCAGTAACACTTTTGGTGAACGCATGCGGCTGCTTGGGCTGCCATCGAGATCTGATGGCCGCGCCCGGCGGTACGCCGTCGAGCTTTCAACGGGGATCGACCATGAAGATTGACGAGCCTGACGCGGTTGACGGTCTTCACAAAGAAGCATTCGCGCGCGCGCGCGCTCCCCGTGACTTTGGAGAGCGTGTCAGGTCTGTCAGTGGCGTCAGCACTGAGCCGAAAGTCGGGAGTCGACCTTGCCCCCCCCGGCGACATACGCAGGCGCGAACCCGGAAGTTCGGCGGCTGCGGCAGCGTAGCGGATCACGGCGCCGCGCATGCCGTGGCGCTGGGCGCGAAGTTGTTGCCCCATGAGCCTTCGCACGTCGGCTCGCTCAGCCGGCGTTCAGGAGCTCCGTGTAGCTCCTTTGCAGGCGTTTCCGGCTGCGTTCGGACACGAGTGTTTGGACAAAGCGATGTGGCCCCAATGGTTTCGCGCACTTGCGGAGGCTCCCAGTGAGCCTGCGCAGTGGCCATGGAAACGGCGCCGGTGTGCCCCGAGTGGAGGTGCTGTCGGCGGATGAACTGCCGGCCGGCGTGGCGGCGCTGAACCGGCCACGCGAACCGGAGATTCGCCGCGATGCCAATGGGCGCCCCGCGGATGCGGAAAGCCACCGGGCGCTGTCGGCCCTGGGTGGGAAGGCGAGAGCGGGGAAGTCGCGCCTGGCTCGGCGGGTTGCGCTGGGAGACACCTTCGCGGATCCGCGGTTTGAGCGATACGCGGGTGCTGCGAAGGCCTTCCGGCGCTTGCATGTCCGGCGGTTGGCTCAGTGCGTCGGGGGCGGCGAGTGTGGACCGGCACCATCGAGCATCATCGCGTCTGCCGCACTTCAGCTGGCTGCGAGCCGATTTGCCTTTGAGGTTCTGGGCGAAGTGCAGCTTGGCAGCAGGCTTGCGAATGACAGCCGCCAGAACCTGCTTGCGGCTCACGAACTCTGCGCACGCGAGGCCGAGGCACGTGTGAAGAGCGCTCCGGCTCCGGCTTGGTGGTCCATCGGGGGCTCTGATGGGCCCGCTGGCGAGCCTTCCGCCCTGACGGCGCACCCGAGCACCGACGGTGCCCAAACGCTCTCAGCGCGTCCATCAGCGGCCTCTAGCGACAACGATACAGAAACAACCTCGGGAGGCGCCCCGAATCACAAGGGAAGAACCAAATCATGCGACGAACTCTAAACAGGATAGACCTTGGGGCGCTCGCCGAACAGCTTCACAACCACTCTCTGGCGGACGTCTACCAGACGCTCAGCGCCCAGGATCGAAGCCTGCCGGTGGCGCGAGCGCTCGCAATATTTGTCACCCGTTTGGAAGAGAATGAACGGGACACCAACGAACCGGTGGACCTTTCGACGACGGCCGGGCGAAACGTTACGGAGAAGCTGATCAACTTCATGTGCGCTCGAGACGCGAGTTTCGCAAGCATGCCGCTGGACGCGCAAATTAGGCACGCGCGCCGGCTTCGTTCGCAGCGCCGAGTAATCGATGGAGGCAGACTGTGAGTGCGGCAACTTCGTCCTCGGCGGACGCGGCCGACGAAGAGCTTGGGCGCGCAAGCCGCGCCTTCCGTGAGCGCATCGAGAGCGAGCGCGAGCGCGTTGACGAGTTGGCAGCGGAGACTACCCAGGCGGTGGCCGCAGCCGAACACGCAACAACCGAGGCGGCTCTCGGTCGGTTGGATGCAAGCGGCGTGGCAGCCGCGAAGGCGCAGATTGACGTTGCACGTACGCAACATCGGTTGGCGAGTGAGGCACTCGCGCGTTCCGAGCGTCGATGGGAAGACGTGGGCTTTCGCGCCCAACTAGACGCAGCCGACGAGGATGCGGCGGTGGCCTGGGGGGAGCCAGAGCTGAGCCTGGAGAGTTTCGGAACGCGGGCAATGGCGCTACTTGATGCAGTGCGTGAAGAGCTGAGCTGCGTTGCCCGGCGGTCAAGCGCGGCGGCGCGCTTGGAGCAGTTCTGCAAGCAGCACGGCCTACGCGATTGCAGCCCCGGCCGAGTCCAACCCCGGTACCGCGAGTTTGCCGCGACGTTCCGCAGAGCGGTTCACGACGCAGGACTCGCTGGCTATCAATGCGAGGAGTGGCTCGGTCTGCGTTGGAGATGAGTTTTTTGGCAGCGGAGGCTCCACCGCGAAGGGTCGAAGTCGCGGCCCTGCCGCTCGGACAGCCAGGGACATTGGCCGTCTGAGCGGTTGCCAGAAGCGCACTTGTCGAAAGGAGTACAGACGCCATGCGCTTCGAAGAGTTCGCGGACTGCGTTCTGCGTGTCGATCTTACGCCCGCGCAACGGGTTCTCGCTCGCGTGGGATTTGACGCCGTCGAGCCATGCGACCTGACTGGGGCGGCGCGCGACCACGCCCGGCAGCTGTTTGGCGATGTCTACACGGTGCCGTTGGAGGCGCGTGGAGTATTCGCAGTGACAAAGGGTGCACGTGCGGGTGGTACCTGGCTCTGCTCTTTGTTCCTGTTGTATCGAGCTTTCACCGCAAGTTGTGCGGGCCTTGCTGCGGGCGAACTTGGGTTCTGCCCGATTGTAGCTCCGGACATGCGATTGGCGCGTCAGGGCCTGCGCTACGCGGCGGGGGCGGCCATGGCGTCGCCTGACCTTGCGCGGTTCGTTGCCGGGCGCAGCTCTGACTCGCTCACGATCAGGCGACCTGACGGCTACAGCGTGGTTGTGACTGCCCTGCCGGCAACGCGCGGCGGGTCGGCGCTACGAGGTCGCACGCTCTTGGCTGGACTGATGGACGAGTCGGCTTTCTTCCGCGACGGCGACAGCGGGGAGATCAACGATTCAGAGCTGTTCCGTGCGCTCGCCGTGCGAATCGTCGCCGACGGAGTTCTGTGCGTTATCAGCACTGCATGGTTGGAGTCGGGTTTGCTGCATGACCTCGTCCGCCAAAACCTCGGCTCGCCAAGTTCAGCACTGGCGTGCGTTGCTCCGACCGAGCTGATGCGTCCCGATAGTCCAAAGATTCGGGCTGTTGTTGAGGCCGAGCGAGTCCGAGATCCGCTGAACGCTGCGCGCGAGTTCGACTGTGTGCCGTTCACCGGTGGTGCAGGTGCGTACTTCGACAGGGGCGCGATTTCGGACGCGCTCGATGACAATTTGCCGTGTCCGGTCGCCCTCGACTCGCTCTCGAACCTTGGTCATTGGGTGGTCGGAGCCGGCTACGACTTCGCAGCCCGTCAGGATGCGGCAGCGGGTGTTGTGGTCGCCGCGAGCTCTGAGAATCGGCCCTCGTACGTCGTCTGTTCCGCCTTCGAGCGCAGGCCGGCCAAGGGCAAACCTCTGGTGCCGAGTGTGGTCACTGGCGGCTTCTGCCAGATGGTGAGGGACTATGGCGGCTCGGGATTCAGCAGCGACGCTTTCTACTTGGAAGCTGTCCGCGAGGCGGCGACCTCCCACGACCTACAGCTGTATCAGGCTCCGGGTGGCCAGATGGGCAAGGCGCGATCGTACGGCGTCGCGCGTGAGCTGCTGCATGCTGGGCGCATCCGAATTCCGAGCACTTTGACGCGCCTTGCGGTGCAGCTTGGCGAGGTCGTAAGCCAGCCAACGACTGGCGGCGGGCTCAAGATAACCTCGCCCCGCCGCGGCGGAGCCCACGGTGACCTCGTGTCGGCCTTCGTGCTGGCGCTGTGGCACGCCTCGCGAAGTAGCTCGACGGTCGGGGCGCAATCCGGAGGAGATCCCGGTTCGATGCACACGCAGGGGGGGGCATTCGGGTACGTGGATGACCCCGAATGTTGGGCGGGTCGTAGCGTCATCGTTTGCGGGACACGTACGCGTCTCCCGGATCGAGAAAGCAGTGAGTCTTGGCGGCGAGGTCCCTACTGATGGGGCTGACGTGTGCTGCGTGCGTAACGACTTGCTGCGATGCCGAGTTGGGCGCTTTCTTCCCGACGCTCTCCGATCAAGGAGCCTACCTTGGGCGTCGAGGTTTTCGCGGATCAGTCGACCCGAGAAGGCACCAAAGATCCGAGCCAAGCGCATTCGCCACGCGTCCGAGCGTGCCAATGGTCGCGTTAACCTCGCCAGCCTCGAGACGTTGCCACCGACGCCAGTCCATTCCTGCTTGTCCGGCCGCGTCCTCTTGTGTCAATCCTGCGGCCAGTCGCGCATGCCGAACGCGAGCGCCCACCTGGCGCAGCAGCGTCGTGTCCGGAGAACGCGTGCGCTTCGGCATTTGCGACCACGTAGGCCCCGTCGCGTTGTCGCGGCCACGGTATTCGAGTACCGTGTCTAGCTGGGCGACCTAGCGGAGCGAAGATGACGAGCAAATGTCCATACTGCGCCGAGGAGATCCGGACGGAAGCGATCAAGTGCAAGCACTGTGGTAGTGGTCTCGCGCAGCACCGTGCCGTGGACCATCCGTCAGGGCTGCGACCAACGGGACGACCACAAAGCGGCAGGAGATACTCAGCACGAGGTGCTTGGCTCATTGGAGTTGTTGTCGTCCTGGGGCTTGCGGTCTACTTGCTCGCGCGGCGTGGCGCACAGCCGGAAGCCACGCAGGCGGCGGAGACTCCGGAAGTGCAACCACGCACGCTTCTGCAGGCCACGGCAATGGCGCGCGCGCTGCGGAGCAGCTACCCCATCCTGCGGCGCGCCGAGGTCAAGTACAACGAGGCCAATACTTGTGCCCGCGGCGTCATCTACGAACGCCGCGACGGATCTCTCCAGTACACGGAGAGTTACGAACGCTGCCAGAGGCGTTGCAACGATCAGACGTGCCACGGCCTTTGCTACCAAGCTGCCGGCGGCAAGCGCACCGGGCAAGAACGAGCGAAATGTTGGACAGCATTTCCCACGAAAATGAAGATGCTCATCGCCGACTTTCCCACCGATGAGAACTCGGACGTGTGTACGGCCCAGGTCGTGGCATCCGTCCGTGCCGGCCTCGTTGAGGCTAGCAAGCTGCGGCCTGAACCTGGCACAGGGTTCGTTGACGCTTTCCCCTGGGGAACTGTCCATGACGGTTTCGAACCGTGTGCTAGGAAGTTGTTCAAGTGTGGCTTGGCTCCTTGCTCCGCTGCCGGGCTTGCGCGTGTGTTGGGCTTGCGCGAGCCTGAGCTAATGCCAAGCCCGAAGGCGTACGCCGCAGCTGCTGGTCGCCTCCAGAAGCCGTTTCTTCACCTGGCAACTGGTGAGCCTATCGACCTCTCAACGTTCGCGCTTCCCTGACCGGTGAGGTGTGGCTTGCGGACCACCCAGCCCGAGACCCTCTCGCGAAGCAAGGCCTGCTGGCGAGAGGGGTAGTCCGTGTCAGTCGTCCCACATCCAGGGCGGAAAGTACGGCGCTTCGGGACACACCACGTCAAGGAGCATGTCGAACGTGACGATTGTGGTTTTGGGAGTGTCTTCGCACAACTTGTGCAGCTGAAAGCGTTGGGCCGACGTCATGCTCGCCCTGCGGCCGATGACAAGTAGGTAGCGGTCTTCGAATCCAAATGGGGGCATGCCGTACTCGCCCTCGAAACCATGTCGCTCCCAGCTGAGTGCGGTGTGCTCCAGGAGGTACTCCCGAACCTCCTGCTTGTGGTCGCCAATCCACCGTTTCCAATCTCGAAGTTGGCCCAAGCCATGAGTCAATTCCCGCGCCGCATCACCCTTCGCAGTGAACATTTTTGCGTCAGCGCGCTCAATCTCGACAAACGTCGCCGTCGGCATTTGAGATTGAGACCAGGGCGCGGCGCCGAAAACGACAAAGTCGGTCACCATGTCATGCCCCAGAGGCATCTTGTTCACCACCTGCGGCTTAGTTGCGACGAGAAAGCGCCAGATATCGGGGTGTCGCTCAAGACACTTTTGAAGGTCCTCTTCGACTCGTCCGCTCGCGAGCACGTCTAGGAGCTCGGCGTGCGCCTTCTCGTTTTGCATTCCTGGAACAGACTGGTCCCAGTTTTCTCGGTTGACCTCGGGCGCGCGAAGCATCCCGCGTTCGCCCAGTAGCTCAAGGAGGGACGACTTGAGAGTACGCCTGGCATGCGATCGGCTCGCACATCGAATTTCCACCGGTTCCAACGTTCGCGCATCGACAGTCACGACCCACTTGGGAGCGGGCGGCGTGTCCGTCTCGTGTTCTACGATGCTCGCGTCGGGATCCAGACGTTTCGCCAAGTGCTCCAGTTCTTCTAGCTCGTCATCGCCCATGGTTCGGCCTTTCGTGTCGAACGGCAGTCATTGGAACGGCAGGCCATGTCCGCGTCAATGCGCCGAGTGCGAAGCAGGTGCCTGCGGACTATTGCGGGCAGCGACAATCGAGGTTCGGCGGCTGTTGGGGCCGTCAGTCCTCGACCATCCAACGAGGCCAGGGAGCTTCTGGGCAAACTACGTCCAGCAGTAGATCGTACGTCACGATATTCGTTTTCGGCAGTTCCGCAGACAGCTGCTGCAACTGCCAACGTTGGGCGGGAGTCATGCTTCCCCTGCGACCGATGACCAGAAGGTATTCGTCAGCGAAGCCGTACGCAGGAACACCAGCGCTCCGTCCCTCGTAGCCGTGTCGCTCCCACGAAAGGTGCGTCTTCTCCAGCAGGTGTTCGCGCACCTGTTGCTTGTGGTCCGCGATCCACTGCCTCCAGTTTCGCAGTTGGCGCAATCCGTGCGTCAGTTCGCGCGTAGGATCGCCTTTCGCGGTGAACAGCTTCGCGTCAGCGCGCTCTATCTCCACAAACGTTGCCGTCGGTGTCTCCGACTGACCCCATAGGACGGCGCCAAACACAACGAAGTCCGTTACAAACGCCTGCCCAAGTGGCATCTTGTCGACAACTTGCGGCCTCGTTCCGACGAGAAAGCGCCAGATGTCGGGATGTCGCCCAAGGCACTTCTGAAGCTCTTCTTCCGCCCGGCCTTGCTCAAGAATGCCGGAGAGGTCCTCGAACACCTCTTGGTTGTGGGTTGCCGCATCCCCGTAGCCGTATTGAACGTCATCCAGCTCGCTCGGCCGAAGGAGACCGCGCTCGCCTAGCTGCTCGATCAGTGCGGATTTGAGAGTGAGTCGAGCCCGCCGTCGGTCTGTGCTTCTTACGTTCAAGTGTTCAATGGAAGGTGCCTCCACGGTCACGCTCCAACCCGTGCGCGATTTTACCTTGACTTCATCTTCCCGGAGGGTCGACTTGGCATCGAGCCGCTTGGACAACTCCTTCAGTTCGTCAAGCTCGTAGTCCCTCATCAGGCACGTCCGTCGGTTGTCCTAGCGATTCAGCGCTTTCACGCAAGATTTGAAGCACGGGTCCTTTGGGTCTGCTCTGCAGCCCATGCCGCAATCGTGGAACTGCTGACGACATTCTCCGTGGCACGTGGTCTCAGGGTACTTCTGACCACAGCGCTTGGTGCAATACGCTTCTCGCGCTTTACGGAACTCCGGTGTCCAAGGCATGTCGCGCTTCCCAGGCGGGTTGGCCGATGGCATTGGCGCTGCGTGCACTGGACTGCCCGCGCGCCCATCGTGCCAGGCCTTGTGGTTTTCGATGAGTGTTCTGTTCCCGCGCACCTCTGCTCGCACCGCCTCCAGCTTGCCGGTGACATCTGCCCTGATTGTGTCGAGCCGTTCTTCGAGTTTTCCTAGGTGATAGACGCCACCCACTATGCCGACTCCCGCGCCGAGGAGTCCCCCGACGACACCAGTACTCAGGCCCTGCCAGAACCAGTGTGGTTGCTTGCGAGGTGGGACTGCCTTCTCGATTCCTTGGTTGAGCGGGTCGCTCCGGTCGGTCATCTCGTGGACATCCTACCGCGTTCAACGGGAACGACACATGCGCTTGCTTGAAGGCCGTTTTTTGGCATCTCGTGCTTGATTCATGGAAGACACAGTATTACCGTGTCTTCCATGGCCGATCTGACCACGGTGTGTGTGAAGTTCCCTCCGGATGACCTGGAGCTGCTGGAGGCTTGCGCACAGGTCGAGCGATTGAAGCGCTCGGACATCGTGCGGCGGGCCGTTAGGGCCTACGCCGTACAGCTCGGTGTGCCGATCAGGGCCGCTGCCCGCCCCAAGACGAAGCGGAAGCGCTGAGGCCAGGAGAAGTGCCATGACGGAGAAAGCAGCCACGGAAGCGCATGCCCTCACAGAGGCGCGGCCGTGACAGTTTCCGAGTCGAACTCAAAGGAGGAATCACTACTCGTCGAGCTCGAAGAGGCGCTCTCGCTGGAAGAACTCGACGACACCCAGAACGTGCCGCTCTACCACTACACCGACGCGACGGGGTTCGTTGGAATGATCGAGAAAGGCGAGATTTGGGCGACACACGCGCTGCACCTGAACGATCGTGAGGAACTGAAACTCGGTCAGCGTCTGGTGGACGCTGCAGCGGAGACGGTCACCACCGGCAACCACCTTGCGGACGAACTGTTGCGCAAGTTCTGCGAGGCCCATAAGAAGGTCCCGTTGAGTGAGGTCGCGGATCTGTTCCTCGCGTCGTTCTCTGAGGATGGCGACCTCTTGAGCCAGTGGCGTGGCTATGCAAGTGGTGGTGCGGGCTTCTCGGTTGGCTTCGCGCAACTCCCCATGCCGAAAGAAGGCGTGGAACTCACGCCAGACTCGTTGGCGCTGATGCTTGCGAAGGTTGAATACGATGAGCAGAAGCTCCAGGCGCGGATGCGACATCAGTTTCGCCGTCTAGCCGAGTCCTTCGCCAAGTTCGTCTCGGACCGCAACGTGTCCGACGTGGTCCCGGTTGCGAAGCGTGCGGTGGTGATAATGCTCCGTCAGGCTGCCCTCCTTGTGCCGAGAGCGAAGCACTCCGCGTTCGCAGAGGAACGCGAGTGGAGGCTCTTGGCTGCGGGGTCACTCAAGACCAACTTGGTGTGCCATCGCGCGCGGGCGACCGGAGTTGTCCCTTTCGTGAAGATCCCGGCGGCGAGGGGACGGCAATTTGAGCTGGAGAGCGTGATACTTGGTCCGCTACAGAATCCCGAAACTGGACCACACGGGGCTCGGTCTTTGCTCAAAACACATGGGTATTCGCCGGATCTGGTTCGGCCTTCACAGGCGCCCTACCGCATCTAGCTAGAGGACCTGACATGCCCCGAAAACCAACAGGCACACTGATCTGGACCAAGGCAGGCTGGGCCGCACGCATCCCCGTCGTTGTCGGCTACGTCGACGGGAAACCTGTCAAAGAGAAACGCTGGTTCCCACTCGGAACAGCGAACAAGACACTTGCACGGCGAAAGCTAGCGAAGCTCGTGGCCGACGCTGAGAGAGGCATTGTTCCCACCGCTGAGACCGCGGCGCGGGCCGAGCCGTTCGGTTATGTTGCGGAGCGCGTGCACGAGGCGCGGGTCTCGGATGGCGTGGTCGGAGCCAAAGACGAGATCGCGAGGCTGAAGGCCTACGCGACGGCGATCTGGGACGCCGAGGTCACCAAGATCCCAACGACCGACCTCAACACCGTGCTGGACGACTGCAAGGCCGCTGGCAAGTCGAGGCAGACCGTCACACACCTGAAGCAAGACCTCCGCAACGTTTTCGCAGCGCTGGTCCGCGAGGGTGCCGTCGATGCGAACCCCGCGGATGGGGTCACCATGCCGAAGTTTCCCGAGGCGGTTAGGAAAGAGCGAGCCGTTCTGACGGACCAAGAACTCGCGGTCTACCTGGCCTGGGAGCATCCTGAGAAGGAATGGCGCAATGGAGTGCTGGAGCGTCAAACCATGGCCTGCATCGCACGGATGTTCGGCGGGCTGCGCACCGGCGACCTGCACACGCTGTGTTGGGAGGCCTTTGACCTTGAGCCCGGCCCTGGTGGCACCGCCGCGGGCTTTACGTGGGGTTGGGCACCGAGGCGCAAGACCCGGCGCCCCCAACTCTTGGAGGTGCCGGAGATGCTTCGGCCGATCCTGCGGGACTGGTGGGAGCGGGCAGGGCGTCCAACGACGGGCCACTTGTTCCCGTCGAGGCGTGGACAGCGGGCCGGGGAGCCCAAGGGCAAGACGAGCCACGCCCTGGCGTTCCGTCGTGACCTGCGGCGCGCCTTCGGGGTCGACGGGCTAGAGAAGCGCGAAACCATCAGGTCTAACCGCCGCAAGTTGGTTCGGATGGCTTGGAAGCAGAAGCGCGAAATGACGCCGCGGGAACGGGAGCTGTTCGTCGAAACCGACTTCACTTTGCCCGTGGACTTTCACAGCTGGCGCCGGGCCTACTCGCAGGCCCTGGCTGACGCAGACGTCAATGTCCAGCAAGCCACAGCTCTGGCAGGGCACGCCTCACTGGAGGCGCACCAGCGCTATCTCCAGAGCGGTGGCAGGATTCGGGCCCTCCCTGAGGCGGCGTTGCCAAAGCTCCGCGTTGGCGTTCGGACAGGAGCTGTGTCCAAACGGGGCAAGGCGAAGTGGAAAAACCAGTCGGGGTGGAGAGATTTGAACTCTCAACGTCCGGCACCCAAAGCCGGCCCTCTACCAGGTTGAGGTACACCCCGAGGGGGAAGGGGTTTAGTGCGAAAGCCCGATCTTGGCCAGGACAAAGGGTGGGTCGCGCCGGCTGGCCTGCGCAGCGTTTGCGCGGCGCGCTGGGCCGCAGTCCGGGGCCGCCGCGGCTGGCTACTCGGGCGCCTTGCGCCGGAAACGCTCGACGATACGCAGCAGGACCCAGCCAAAAATGGCGAGTTCCAGGATGACCGCCACGACCAGAAGGCCGCCCACGACCTCTGCTGGATGGGCGGCGGCGCGGCGGAACTCGGGCACGAAATCCGTGGGGTACTCGGGATCGTAGAACACCGGTGTGGCAACGGGCGGCTTGAGCGTGTCCCAGTAGCCTTCGTTGACCTCGTAGTCGTCCTCGTAGCCTTTGAACTGCACGTTCACTTTGAAGGTCGTGGAGTTTTCGCCGTCGACGTACCACTTGCGGGTGATGGTGCCAGTGGTCTTGGTGCCGATCTGTTCCAGATAGTGCGCTTCCAGGTCCGCGGTGGCCATGAAGTCCACCACGATGGTGATGGCAACGGCACCCGCGACGACCCAGTCCTTGATGTCCCAGCCGCCAAACTTGCGGCGTACGATCACGAGCACCACGAGCGCGGGCAGCATGAACACCATCTGACCGCGAATGAACAGCGTGAGCATCGTGAAGGGGCTCAGCTCCATGGGACCTCTAGGGTTGGGCCGCGGGGGCTACGGGCGGGGTTGGCGCAGCCGCCGCGGGCGGGGGGGAGAAGAAGTTGGCGGTTTGAAACACGGCCGGAGAAAAGACGTGGGTGTTGTTCTTGTGTTCGAGGCGCAGCTTGCGCTTGAGCACCAGGTCGAAGAGCAGTGGGTTCTTCCGATATAGGCGGTTGCACTTCTCGCGATCTTCGGGTGTGAGATAGCCCTCGCGCTCCAAGATCCGCGTCGAGACCAAGGGGTCGATGGCGGGTAGGGGGTAGTCCGAGGCGTAGAGCAGTCGCGGGTGCAAATCCGTGGAAAGCAAGATCTCGCGCAGAGGGCGGCCGCATCGAGAAAACTGCGTCATCGCGGAGATGTCAGCGTAGAGTAGATCTTTGTAACGCTTGTCCGTGAACAGGCGCATGAAGGCCGTGAAGGCCGAGATCTCCTGGCCCGGCCCCGCGTCGAGGTCCTCCACGTCGCCCAGGCTGGCGCAGTGGGCCACCACGACCCGCACTCCTGCGTCCAACGCGCGCCGTAGGCGCAGTGGGTTGCCGAACTCCTGCCAGCCGCTGACCTCGACGGCTTGCTCCTCACCCGCGTGGGAGATCAGGGGAATGGAGAGCTCCTGCAGCGTCCTGTAGAAGGCGTCGCACTTCGACGACAGAGGGTCGATGCCCATGGCGTTGGGCAACCACTTGACCGCGATGGCGCCCTCTTGAACGAAGCGACGCAAGCGATCGGAGGCATCTTTGCGGTACGGGTGCACGCTGGCGCAAGGCAGGATCTCCGAGTACTGCTTGGCGAGACGAAGGACGTATTCGGTGGGCGTGTAGAACTCCGAGTACTTGGGCGTCTCTTGTCCGTTTTCGTCGACGGCGTAGTCGAAGGCCAGGCCGAGCATCTTGCCGGTCGGGTTGGCCAACCGAAACAGCTCCAACAAGCGGGCGACGTAGAGCTCGTCGGCTCGGGCCAGATCCGTGACTCCTGCGGCGTGTAGGTAGATCTCGAAGCGCAGCCGCCTCAGCGGATGCAGGTGGCTCATGCTCTTGGGATTGACCCAGCAGCCGCTGTCGCCTCGACCCAAGCCGACGATGTGTACGTGAGTATCCCAGATCTTGGTGCGGTCCAGGGCCGCCAGTGCTTCGGTGACGTACTCGGTTTCGTCCTCGTTGAGGGGCATGGGCAATCCCGGCGCGAAGGCTCGAGGCGCCCCCAGGCGTCCGCCCACGAGGAGCCCCAGGCCGAAGCTCAGGCTGGCTCCCAAGAATCCGCGTCGCGATCCGCCCGCCATTTCTGCCATCACAACACGCTTTGGCCTCTATGCGCCAAAACGTCAGTCGGGAACGGGCACTAGCTGGACCTGCAGCAGGATGGGCTTGCGGTCCGCTTCCACCAGGCGATCCCACGGAAAATAGCCGGTGCGCTGGACGGTGATGCGGTGCTGTCCCAGGGGCAGGCGCACGCCGTGGGCGGCCACATAGCCCAAGGGGCCGATGTACTCCTCGTCGATGTAGACGGAGGCATCCGCGGGCGTGCCGGGCTTGGATTGAAACTTGAGGGAGACGGCGGGCCGCCCGACCAAACCGCCGCACCCCAGCGCCATGCAAGCCGCGCTCGCGATCCAGAGGCGCCGGTTCATTCCCATTCGATGGTCGATGGGGGCTTGCTGCTGATGTCGTAGGCAACGCGGTTGATGCCCGCGACCTCGTTGATGATGCGTGCGGACATGGTTGCCAAGAGGTCGTGGGGCAGGCGAGCCCAGTCTGCGGTCATCCCGTCGCTGGATTGCACGGCGCGAATGATGCAGGTCTCTTCGTAGGTGCGATCGTCTCCCATGACGCCCACGCTGCGCACCGGAAGTAGCACCGCAAAGGACTGCCACAGGGATCCGTACAGGCCCGCTGCGCGGACTTCCTCATCCACGATCGCATCCGCAGCTCGAAGGGTGTCGAGGCGCTGCTCCTGCAAGTCGCCCAGGCAGCGCACGGCCAGGCCCGGGCCCGGGAAGGGCTGCCGCCACAACACGTCGTGGGGCATGCCCAAGGCTTCGCCCACCTGCCGCACTTCGTCCTTGAACAACTCGCGAAGCGGTTCGATCAGTTTCAGCTTCATGCGTTCGGGCAGTCCGCCCACGTTGTGGTGGCTCTTGATGACCGCACTGGGGCCCCGCACGCTGACGCTTTCGATCACGTCCGGATACAGGGTGCCCTGCACCAGGTACTTGGCGTTTTCCACTCGTGCGGCATGTTCGTCGAAAACTTCGATGAACTCGTGCCCGATGATCTTCCGCTTCTTCTCCGGATCCGTGACGCCAGCAAGCGCGTCCAAGAACCGTTTGCGGGCGTCGACGACGATGAGGTTGAGGTGAAAGCTCTGGCGCATGGTGTGCTCCACGCTTTCCCGCTCGCCCTCCCGGAGTACGCCGTTGTCGACGAAGATGCAGACCAAGCGGTCCCCGAGCGCCTTGTGGCACAGCACCGCGGCCACCGAGGAATCCACTCCGCCGCTGAGGCCCAAGATGGCCCGCTCATCCGCGGTAACCTGGGACTGAATCCTCTCGATGGCCTCGTCCACGAAGGAGCCCGGCGTCCAGGTGGGCTCGAGGCCAGCGACGTCGAATAAGAACGCTCGCAGGACTTCGAGGCCTCGCGGCGTGTGTGCGACTTCGGGATGGAACTGGATCCCGAACAGGTTCCGCTCTGGGTTGGCGATCGCCGCCAGGGGAGCCGAGCCGCTTTCGCCGATGGCGCGGAAGCCGGGCGGAGGCTTGGTGAGTTTGTCGCCGTGACTCATCCATACGGACAGCTCTTCGCCTGCGGAAAACGGCGCCAAGATCCCGACCGGGTCGACCACCTTCAGTTTGGCGGGACCGTACTCCCGCTCCTGAGACGGTTCGACGTTGCCGCCCAATTGTTGCGCCATCAGCTGCTCGCCGTAGCAGATCCCCAGCACGGGCAGGCCCAAGTCGAAGAGCCCTGGATCGCTCTTGGGCGCGGTGTCGGAGTAAACCGAATCCGGACCGCCTGACAAGATGATCGCCTTGGCCCCGATGCGGCGAATGGCTTCCAGGTCGATGGTGCCGGGGTGGATCTCGCAGTAGACGTGACACTCGCGGACTCGCCTTGCGATGAGCTGGGTGTATTGCGAGCCATAGTCGAGAACGAGAACCAAGTCGCGATTCATAGCGCTGGTCTCGTACCACGACCTTCGGTCCGAGGGGAGGCTCGGCTGCCGGGGCGCGGAAGCACGCGCTCGGGGCTCGCGGCACGGCTCAGGGTGCGCTGGAACGCGCGGCTCAGGGTGCGCTGGAACGCGCGGCTCAGGGTGCGCTGGAACGCATGGCTCAGGGTGCGCTGGAACGCATGGCTCAGGGTGCGCTGGAACGCATGGCTCAGGGTGCGCTGGAACGCACCACGAGATGGCGCGAGGCAGCCAGATTGAGCTGACAGAAACGTCGCAGCGAATTGAGGCTCGGGGCGGGCGCCGCCTGGGCGCCCCAGGTTCGAGCCAGGCGCTCCCGGGGGTCGAGGGAGCGGCGCAGCTCGACCCGCGCGAAGTGCTCCCGAGCGCGCTCGAAATCCGTGGCAACCAGGGCGCCGGAGGCCAACCGCGAGAGCAGTGCGCGGACCTGGGCGATGGCGTCCTTGAAGGTCTCCGGGAAACCGTGCACTTCCACCAGAAGCGCGCCGCGCTTCGTTCCGCCGATCACCTGGGCCCGTCCGCGCCCTAGGCGCGTGCCACCCAGAGCGTGGTCCAGCAGTCCGCCGGGGCGGTTCATCAGGAAGGCGAGCCAGTGGGCCTCGCGCTGAGCACCCGCGGTGAGAGGCACAGCCACGACGGCCTGGCCCTTGTCGGGACCGTCGACTTCCAGCTGTCCGGTTTTGGCTGGAGCGCCGGAAGTGCTGGGACAGCTTCGGAGAGCGCCACGCCCGGGTAGCACCCAACTCGCGAAGGCTTCTTGCACGACACGGGTCTGCGCGGGATCGCCGCTCGACAAGATCGCCAAGCGCAACGGCTCGCTCAGCCAGGTGCGACGCCGGGCCTCCGCCGCATGACCCGTGTGCCCGCTCAAGGCGGTGAAGGTTCCCCGCGGCTCGAGCCACGAAGGGTGCATCGGGCTGAGCGCCGAGAGCAGGGTTGGCCGCAGGGAGCCACTGACGTCGGAGAGCGTCGTCGTCATACTCGTGCGCGCTTCGGCCACATGCGGGCCCTTCAGGCGCGTGCCGGCGAGCGCCCAGCCCAGGGCATCGCCGATGCGCTGGGCATGCGCTTGCTCCGTCTCGCCCGGACCTTGGCGAGGGCCGTGGGCCATGAGCCCCACGTGGTCGGGAGAAATCCAAGGTTCGAACACGATGTCGTGGTGACGCTCGGCAGCGGCTTGCGCCAGAGCGGTGAGCATCAGGGCGGTGATACCGCTATCGGATTCGGACTCTTGTGCTACACCGCAGTCCGACGCAGCCAAGAGCCACAGCTCTCCCTGGCCGGACTCCACCCGCGTGCGGGTTTCGATTTCAGCGGGCTTTCGCGCTTCGATTTTCGACAGCTGTGCCTGTAGTTGAGCGCCCCGTGGACCAGAGAAACGCACGAAGCGAAGGGGCTCCTTGGCGACGAGCTTTCCGCTCAAGGCGCGCCAGGCGGCAACGGCTGCAGCTTCCCGAGGGTCGGAGGCACGCAGCACGCCGTCCTCGATGTCCCACCATGCGCCGCTTCCCTTTGGCGCCACGCTCAGGGCCTCGCGTTCGGTGATCAGGGCGGCCCACGCCGCAGCCTCGGCGCTGACTTTCGAGTCCGAAGTCGTCAAATCGATCCGCAAGCAGGCACCCCGTGGCCGCGTGGTGGCAGCGATGCGTTCCACTCGAAACTCTGGGCTCAGCGCCGACAGACGCGCTCGCAGCCGCTCGCTGCCCCCGCGCCCCAGGGCCCGGGCGGCCGCGATGGCACGGGCGCCATCGTCGAGGCGCAGCGCGACGGACAGCGATGGGCCACCGCTGGCCGTGGCGGTGCCATATACGCGGCCCGCGGTGGGCCAGGGGTCTTCGGGGCCACCTTCAGGCCAGGCTGCTCCGCTCTGCACAGCGTGGGTCACGGCGTCCAAGATCCCCCGAGCGCCGAGCACGCCCACGGAGACGCCCTGCGTCCGGGCACTGCGATCACGCATGCTTTCCAGGCTGGCGCCATCCAGCTTGGGCAAAGGTCCGCCGGCGGCCAGCTCGCCGCTGCAGCGACGGATCGGATCGTCGCCGGCTTGGCCCCCGCGAATTTGGACCAACGCAGCGAGCTTCTTGCGTGCCTCTTCGACGGCGGGGTCGCCGGCGGCGACCGGAGTCGACAACGCCGAGAGCGTGCTCTGGGTGAAGCGCACCGCGCTTTGAGGGTCGGCAACCAAGTGGCTGACGACCAACCCAAGATCGTGAGGACGGGTGATGGCGTCCGGAAAGCTCGGACGCAGTCGAGCTTCGACCAGCCCCGCCAACGCGACCGACGCGACCGAACCGCCATCGTGGGCCACGGCCACGGCTACGCCGGCCAAGGGATCCCCACCGCGATTGACCCTGGCGATGGCAGGTCGATCGGTGCTCTCCAGGAGCTCGAGCCGCGGGTGTTGGGCTGGGGGTGCAATGCCGGGGCCGTGTTGGGGCGGCCTGCTGCGACCAGGGCTGCCGGCGCATGCGACAAGGAGGGTCGCGGCAGCCGCGGCCCGCGACAGCCGCAATCCAAGCGACATTACGGGGTGATATCCGCCTCGGAACGCGGGCCGATGGCGAAGGTGAAGAAGAACTGAACGATGCCGACCACGGACGTGTACTGCGTCCCGGTGGCCCACGACACGGGCGCGGACTCGACATCGTACAAGGCGTTGTTGATGGTCGGTAGATCCGACTCCGCGACCCCCGGTACGTCCAAGCGAACCGAGAAGCGCCCTGAGCCGGCCTTGAAGCCGTCGGACTGGGCTTTCACGTTCTCCACGCGCACCAACATGCCGATCCATTTGCGGCCGGTGTCGTAGCTCGCCAAATCTTGGAGCGGGATCGTGATCGGCTCGGGCACCACGTGTTCGAAGCGAAGCTTCACCGTGCCGCCAACGATCTCCGGCAAGCTCTCACCCGGGTCGAAGGGGCTGCTCGGCGGGCCCAGGAACTCCTCGTAGGCGCCCCGCACATCCACCACGTCTCCGGGCGCGACGCGGAGGGTGGGGGGATTGAAACTGGTGTTGAACAAGGTGATGCCGCCGAAGGGCGGCACGGTTCCATCGACCGGAAGATCCTGGGCGTAGAGGTTCCCGACGCTGGCGCCGTTGTTGGTCTCGTCGAAGGTATCGACGGTCAGTACGGTGATGCCCGTGACGTCGACCTCCGAACCATCTGGCGGGCGCGGATTGGCCGGGTCGTTCAGCTCCGACAGCCGGGAGCCAGAACCTCGAACATCGCCCTTGGGCTTGGGGGCGAGGGCGACATCGCCCGGCTCTCCGTCGCTACACCCGGTAGCGACGGCAAGCGCAATTCCCACTACCAATAGCCGTAAAGCCGCCACGCATCTGGTGTTTAGACCAGACGCCGGCGGCTCGCAACTTGGTGCGGCTCAGGCTGCCAGGCGCTGCTCGGAGAGCAGGTTTTCGAGGCGAGTGCGGATCTTGTGCTTCTTGGAATAGACGGTCTTGATGCTGATCCCCATGCGCTCCGCCACCTCTTCGGGCTCCAATCCGTCGCCGAAGTAGAGGCGGATGAACTCTTGGTCCTTGTCCGTGAAGCGCTGGAACAGACCTTCAACGATTTCGGCCTGTTCGCGGCGAACGCAGTGGTCGTAGGGGTTGGGCAGCTCCGAGCTGAGGGACTCGGCTTCGGTCAGGCCGGTCCGCTTCGGCTCGCGCTTGACGGTGCGCAGGTAGTCGTAGGCGGCGTGAATCGCCAGCATTCCGATCCAGCTGCCCAGCTTGTTTCCACGGCCGGGCTCGAAGGTCCGGAGCTTCTTCTTGTCGTTGGCGAGCAGAGCAACGCAGAGCATGGCGTAGATCTCCCGGACATCTTCCGGTCCAACCACTGCGGCGAAGCGAGCGGTCACCCGGGTAATGCAGCGGTAGATCAGACGTGCGTACTGATCCGAGAAGGCCCGCCAGGCCCGCTCCTCGTCGGCGATGAGGCCGGCGAGCAGGGTCTGCTCGTCCCAGGTGGTGGAGAGGGGCGCTTGGGTGGTTGCGGTCTGCATGCTGAGTCTATGAGCATGCGGCGTGCCAGCTTTCTAGCTAATAATTTCAATAACTTAGGCGGCGTAACCCAGCGTCACAGCGTAACAGTCGAGCGTAACAGTGTGACGGACCCCCTGCTTCGTCTTACGTCACCAAGCGCTCGCTTGTTCCCACCCTGACGCGACAAGACAAAGCCGCTAGGGTGCCCGGGTCGTGCCGGGCCGCCTGAAAGCATTCTTGTTCCTGACCTGGGCCCTGGTGCGCACCTTCTTCATCCGGCTGTTCGGTGGCGGTCGGAAGGGGATCGCCGCTTTCCGAGAGAACTACGACGCCGATCGTCTGCCGCCGGTCACGCCGGACGAGCGCGAGGTCATGTCGGGTTTTGGCCGCTGCATCGCATGCGAGTTGTGTGATCGCGGCGAAGGGGAGCGGATCGAGCAGTCCGACGGCGCTTATCGGGGCGTCATGGCCATCGTGCTCGCTGGGTCGAGAAGCATGCCGGATTTTCGAGCCGCCGCGGCGAGCCTGACCCACGTGCCCGAGGAAATTCTCGCGGAAAAAGAGGCGCTCTGCCCGACCAACGTTCCCATCGCGGCGATCACCCGATTCGTCCGCTCCAAGGCGGCGGAGGTGGGCTATTCGTTGCCGGCGCCCCGTTCCAGCCGTGGGTCCACACTGGAAAGCCCGAAGAACGCCTCTTCCCCAGCCCCGGACGTGTAGTACACAGGCAGCACGAACATGACTCGAGAGCGAGACGTGAGCTTGCCGGCCCTCGACGGCTGGGTAGTGATTCTTGGCGCCTCAAGCGGCTTTGGTGAGGCGTGCAGCGTCACCTTCGCACGTGCGGGGTTGAACGTCATTGGCATCCACCTCGATCGCCGATCCACGATGCCGAACGTCGAGCGCATCACCGCCGCGATCAAGGACGTGGGCCGAGAAGCGTGGTTTTACAACATCAACGCAGCGGACCCCGCGAAGCGGGCCGAGGTCTTGTCGGACGTCAAAAGGCGCTTCGACGAGCGTGGCAAGTCAGAGCAGGTTCGCGTGCTGCTTCACTCGCTCGCGTTCGGAACCTTGAGGCCTTTCGTCGCGGAGTCCGACAAGGACCAGGTCACGGCCAAGCAGATGGATATGACCCTGGACGTGATGGCCCACAGCCTCGTCTACTGGACTCAAGACGTGCTCCAGCGCGGGTTGCTCAGTGAAGACGGTCGCATCTTCGCCATGACGAGCACCGGTTCGACTTCGGTCTGGCGTGGCTACGGCGCCGTCAGCGCCGCCAAGAGTGCACTGGAGTCACACATCCGTCAGCTCGCATTGGAGTTGGGCCCGAGAGGCATTACCGCCAACGCCGTCTGCGCTGGCGTCACGGATACGCCCGCCCTAAAGAAGATCCCGGACAACGAGACCATGGTTCAAGTGGCCGTGCGCAAGAACCCATCCCACCGCCTGACCGAGCCCTTCGACGTTGCGCGCGCCCTGGTGGCATTGGCCCAGCCCTGCACCTACTGGCTCAACGGCAACGTGCTCTGCATCGACGGCGGCGAAGCCCACAGCGGCTGACGTTTCGACCGACGAGATTGGGACCGGCTGCCCGCGTGGCTAGCGGGTCCGGCGAACTCTGCGCGAACGCGGGGGAGGGTTGCTGCGGCGTCGGCTGCGGGGGACAGGGCAGCTCTGTTGCAGACCCAAACCCCTGAACGGACCTTTGTTTTTTTGGATGGCAACAGAGCTGTGTTTGCGTCAGGCGGTGGCGGCGCAGGAGCTCTCGCCCGCGGGGCGCGCGACGCGGCTGCGGCGAACCTGGGCAGACTGCCGCCGGCCAGCGTACCCTCGTGCGGAGGGGTCTCTCACTCGAATTCAGTGTTGCGCGCGCAACTCTGAATCCGAGCCGTTGAAGAGGTCCGCTGCACCCTGGGAGCTTATATGCATAGTGCATATAAGCTAGCCCTTGACCAGGGTCAGGCGGGCGGCGGCACCGAAAGCGGCCACGTGGCCGCTCTCTTCGGCCACGTAGACGTCGCAGCGCTCGTCGACGCGGAGAAGATCTGGAATCAGATCCGTTGGCAGGACGCCCAGGGTTTCACCATCCCGGGGCCGAACCACATGCACCTGTTGTTGGGGCACGAACAGCGCGCCGCTGCGCAACACCGGCTCGAGCCGTCGCGGTTGGTCCGCATCGACGTGGCGAGGGAAGGCATGGCTGAAGCGAACCCGGCCGTCGCTGCCGCCGATGCAGAGCAGGGTGCCGGCTGCGCTGTTGCCGATCACGACCGAATCCACCCCGAGCCAGGCCACCGTGGGGGCCGCGAGTCCGGGCTCGTGCTGCCAAAGCTTCGCGCCGGTCTGTCGGCAGTAGCCCGCGAGCCCGCTCCCGCGCCGATCGCGCAGGGGAACGACAATGGCGTCTCGGGTCACGATGACTCGTTGTCCAGGAGCCAGGCACTCCTCGATTTCGGCACGCCAGCGAATGGCGCCCGTCCAGGGATCGACGCTGAGCAACATGGCGCCCTCGCCGTCTCCGGACAGCGCGAAAGCGCAGTCATGGTCCACGGTGAGTTCCGCGGACAGAGGCGCCTCGGAGCGCAAGCGCCACACGACCTCACCGCTGCCGACTTCGAGCGCCGTCAGGCTGCGGTCGCCGCCGCTGACTAGGAGCAACCGACCCGCCCGGCGCACGCGGTAGGCGCCGGCCCGGCGTGCGGTGTAGCGCCATCGAATGTCCCCGCCGACCAGATCCAATGCGGTGATGCGGCGATCGCCTTCGGTCAGCACGAGCAGCTTGGGCAGCCCCGCGCTGTGCACGACTGCGCCGGTGGCTCCGCCGCCCGCGCGGGGCGCCACGCGACTCTCGAAGCGCACCGCACCCGTGGCCAAGTCGTGCAGAGCAACGCGGCCGTCGGCATACAGACGGGCGAGGCCCGCGGGGGTGGCGACGCTGGCAGCCCGGGGTGAGGGGATGCGCCAGAGCAGCGCGCCGGTGGTCCGGTGGATGCACGCGGTCTCGCGTTCCGAGCCGACGATCAAGCGGTCACCGCACAAGTAGGTCGCACGCAGATCGATGCTCGGCACCGTGGCCACCCAGCGCGGCACGAAGCGCATCTTGCCTCCGTGCGACCAGCGACCCGTGGATTCGCTGCGTCGCGGCGTGGCGAAGCTGCGGTAGCTCTCGGGCTCCTGGTTTTCGACGGGCTCGTCCCCGTCGGCATGCTCCTCGGCGACCCGCTCCAGCAGCACAGCGCTGTGGCGACACGAGGTCAGGCGCAGGTTGTTGCGTGCCGCACTGTCCCGCGCCGTCATCGCGTCGCACAAAGATCGCGTGAAACGCGCAACGCTCTTGGCGAACGCCAGCGGGTCGACCTCGGGAAAAGTCACTCGGTCCTTCCCGGGCGGTCCGACCACGAGGGACAGGGACGTGTTGCCCGGTCCACGCTGCACGCCGATCCTCAGGCTTCCCAGTTCGACGCGGCGAAAGCAGGCTCGGCCACCCTGGGTGGCTTCCAACACATCATCGGCCAGGGCGAGCAGGCGTTCGGCGAGGAGGAAGACGTGGGTCTCGCCGAGTTGCACTCGACGAGAGCGGATCGATAGCTCCACGTCTCCCTTGGCCAGCAAGGCATGCAGGTCGGCGCGTTCGACGGCGGGATCGCTGCCGGGCTCTTCCGTCGCTGTGCGCAGCGCGGCGGTGGCGCGCAGTCGCAGTCCACCCACCGAGCGAGGTGCGACGGTCGAGGAGGCCCTCGGCGCAGCCTCCGCAGGCATGGACGGAAGTTCCGCCAAGGCGCGACGCGCCAAAGTCAAACTCCCGCCAGCGCTGTCGCCGGACGGTCGCCGCTCCAGAGCTTCGGTGACCGTATTGGTCAGTGCCGCACGTAGGGGAGCGCGCTCCAAGCGGCGTTCGAAGACGGCCACCTCCGGCGAGGGGCTGCTCCGGAACAAGGTGAGCAAGATGGCGTCGCCATCGTTTTCCAGCCCGATCTCCCAGACTGCGTCGTCGCCGTACACCTGCAGGCAGGTCCGCTGCTTCTTGCCGCTATCCAGGGCAGTGACGGCCTGGGACAGATCGGCAATGAGCGGCAGGGTCTGGGCCTCGCCGAGACGGGCGGTCAAGTTGACCCCGTCTACGACTAGATCGAGCCACCCGAGCAGAGAATCGCTCGGGGCGCTGGGGCTGGGGTCACGGGGGCGTACGACGACGTGAATCGCTGACATTCGACGATACGCATCGTAGAAAGCCCGAGCTCACATGCAGAACTTTTCAGGCTGGATTGCCGAGGAGTGGACAGCCAGCGAAAAGGTGGCTAGGCGCCGCGCCGCCAGCGTCGGGGGACTGCTTGGGGGCGCTGTCGCTGTGATCGGTGTGCTGAGCCTGTGGGGGTTCTGTGTCGATGACGCCTGGATCATCGCTCGAGTGGCCGACAATCTGGCTGAGGGCCGCGGGCACCGCTTCAATCCCGACGGTCCCGTCGTGGATGCCGTGACGCCGCTGGGATTCGCGCATCTGGTCGCGGCCCTTGGCGGCGCGGGGCCCCTGGGTGCGTTTCGGGTTGCGAGGCTCTTGGGGGCGGCTGCGTTGATCGGCGTGGGCGTGCTGTTGGGGATCCGAATCGGCTACGCGGGCAAGTCGAGGGCTCGGTTTTGGGTGTTGGTTTGGCTCTGCGCGAGCATTGGGATCCCGGCGTGGGCCGTGTCCGGAATGGAGACCGCGCTGATCATGTTGGCGGTCGTGGCGGGCTGCGGCGCGCGCGTAGGGCAGGCCGCGCTGCTCGGCTGCGCGGCGGCGTGGCGACCCGAGCTATTGCCCTTTGCTCTCGTGGGCGCGGTGGGTGCGGGCTGGGCGAGCGGCAGCGGGGTCCGCGGCGCGCTGATACGAGCGGGCGTCTGCCTATTGCCGACGGTCGGCATGATCGCGCTGCGCCTGCAGCACTTTGGTGTCAGCACGCCCCTGGCGTTCGTGGCCAAGCCCTCGGATCTGGAGCACGGACTGCGCTACGCCATCGGAGGCGGCGTCTTTACCGGAGCGCTCCCTTTGGTCATGGGCTCGCTGCGCTACAGTCGTCTTTCTGCGTTGGGGCGAACGCGCGTCGTTGCGCTGAGCGCACATCTGGCGGCGCTCAGTCTCGCAGGCGGCGACTGGATGCCCTTGTATCGACTGTGGTGCCCCGTGCTTCCCGTCGCGCTGCTGCTCGCTGCGGAGAGTTTGGAGCACTGCGGACGCCGGCGAGGGCTGGGTGCGGTGGCAGTCGGGGTCGCTTGTCTGTCACTGCCGGCGGTGGTGCATTTCCAAGATGCGCGCGCCGTCGAGAGCCGCCGGCTCGAGTTGGTGGATGGCGCCGCCCCGCTCCTCGACGGTGCGGGCACGATCGTCAGTTTGGACGTCGGCTGGGTCGGACTGGCGACGCAGGCGCCCGTTGTCGACCTGGCTGGGGTGACGGACCCGGAGGTGGCCTACTTGGCTGGAGGCCACACCTCGAAGCGGATCCCGAAAGACTTTGCTCGGCGCCGAGGGGTGGACGCCGCCGTCGTGTTGGCGCCGCCCGGCCGAAGGCCAGCCGTGGGCGAACGCCCAGCCGTCGAAATGGCCAGTCGCGCTGTGGAGGCGCGGCTGCTCAGCCAGCTCGCGGAGTTGGGCTTTCGAAGCGTGGGGCTCGTGCCCCTGGGCGGCACGAGCCAGTCCTACGTCGTGTTGCGCCGAGACGCCGAGCCAAAGTGAGACTAGCGTCCCGCTCATGCCTGCGTTGGTCGAGGCCCTGAGCGACTGGCTCTCTCGTGCGGAACTCGTCGCGCGGGGTCAGGAAGGGCGGTTTCGGTCGGCCAAGCGAGCGCTGGCGGAGGGCAACGCACCAGAAGCGCTGCATCTGGCGCGGGCACTGCGCAATGTGCTGCCGCATTCACCCCTGGTGCTCGCCCTTCACGCGGACGCTGCCACGGAAATGCACTTGAGGGACGAGGCTCTCGACGCCGCCCGCGAGCTATCCGAGGTGCTGCCTTATCGGGGCGACATTTGGCTCAGCCGCGCCAACCTGGAGACACAGTCCGGGCTCGACCCTCGACAGAGCTTGGTGCAAGCCGTCGAGTGCGGTGACCCGGCGGCCGCGGCGGACGCGGCGAGGCTTCAACTCTCCGACATGGATCTGGCGACCGGAGACGGCGAGCGTGCCGAGCGTTGGCTGGATCAGCTTTCGGTTGCGCGTGCCGTCGGGCCGGAAGTCACGTTGCGTCGGGTCCGCGCGCGGCTGGCTGTGGGCGACCGGTCCACGGCTCGCAATCTCGCCAAAGACCTCGGCTTGCCTGCCACCGGGGACGGTCCGGGTTGGCTGCTGCGTGCCCAGCTCCTCGACCCGGATGATCCCGAGGCGGACCAGGCGCTGCGCCGCGCGGTGCTGCTGGATGCGCCCGGGGCGGATGAGTTGGCGCAGCGGCGCCTGCCTCATCAGAACGCTGCGAGCCAAGGAAAGTGGCGTGAGCTGGCGCGAGATCTGGACCGGGACACCAAGCCCGGGTGGCAGCTCGCTTTCGCTCTATCCGCTGACGACGACGACGCTAGCGAACAACTGCTGCAGCTGGCCGAGAGCACCTCCGACCCACAGACCTTGAGTGGCCTGGCTGCGGCGGCTGTCGCGGCGCGGGATCCTCGGGGCCTGCGGGCGGTTGCCTCCGCGAGTGAGCGCCTCGGCGTCGAATTGGATTCAGAAACCACCGTCCTCGCAGACGCACTGTCGCGAGATGGCGCCGCTCGCCTGGATAGCTTGGCGGGACTCGATACCGCCTGGGCCGCGGAGCTGCGCCAAGCCGTGGTCGCTGAATGGTTTGCTCGAGAAGGCCGCGCAGTCTGGGGTGAGGCATTGCCCTGTTGCGCAGATCTGGCCGAAGATCTCGCCGCCCTCGAAGTCACCCGCGCTCTGGCGGCTATCGGCCGGGAACTCGAAGGGCCCCTGAGGGTCGCCGTGGTCGGCGAGTTCAACGCGGGGAAGTCCAGTTTCGTCAATGCGCTGCTGGGCGAGTCCGTGGCTGCAACTGGTGTATTGCCGACCACGGCAACCTTGCATCGATTGGTTTGGTCTCCGGATCGAATCGCTCGGATCGAGCGGCTGGACGGTGAGCCCGCGCGGGTGGTGGCGTTTTCGGACTTGAAAGCAACGCTTGGTCAGATCCCCGCCGACGCTGTGGGCGAGGTCCTGCTGCGCGCCCCCTTGGAGCTGCTCAAGCGCGTCGAGCTGGTGGATACCCCGGGCTTCAACGCCCCGGATGGGCATCACGCCCGCGCCGCGCGAAAGGCGCTGGATGAAGCGCACGTGGCGTTGTGGCTGCTCGATGCCTCTCAGGCTCTCAAGGCCAGTGAGCGCGAGCGGCTGGAGGACATCGCGGCGTCTGGCGTGCCCATCGTCGTGCTGCTCAACAAGGCCGATCGGCTGTCCCAAGCCGAGTTGGAAGAAGCGTTGGCCCACGTGGATGCGGGGCTGCGGGATGCGAAGCTCCCCACCGAGGGGGCGGCTCTGGCGCTTTCGGCACTGCTCGCGAGCCCGGACAGCGAAGATTCGGATGCCTACGCTCGGTCGGGCTTCGAGCAGGTCAGCGCTCGGCTCGAGGAGTTGCTGGGCCTGCGGGGCCGCGAGCTCAAGGATCGCGTGCTGAGGGTCCGTTACCGCCGCGCCGTCGCTGCCCTGGTGGCGGTTGCCGAGAGACGTCAGAGAGACATCCTCGAAGCGATGCAGCTGCGACGTGCCCAGGACAACGCGCTGCAGGCCATGGCGCAGCAGGCCGCCTTGGCACCCCGACCGTGGGTCATGGCCTTGACTCGCCGTGTGGAGGAGCGACTTGTCGAGCTGAAGGAGATTGCTCGACCGGTGCAAGGCGCGCCCGTGGATGCGGCAGCGGATCGCTTTCTGGGCAGCCGAGCGCGGCGACTGCTGTGCGACGTCATCGTGGAGGAGCTGCTGTCGCTTGCACAGGCCGCGGACATCGCTGACGGGCCCCGGGCGGAGCTGCGTGCGGGCGTCGGAGCGGCCTTGCGTGCCCTCGGTCCAGAACTCGCGGGTGACGACGGAGCGCGCACTGCAAGTCGGCTGGCGACCGTATGCGTCGACGTCGTGGGAGAATTGGGAAGAGGGCGAGACGCGCCCGACCTTCAGCGACCCGAGTGGGTGCTGCGACTGCAGGCCTTGACAGCTGTCATGGGGGTCGCCAAAACCCCGGGCGCAAGTGAATGAAAACGTGTCCTTTTCCGTCCAAGTGCTAGGCTTGTCATGGTGTTTTCTTCCTCCCGTCGATCGCTTCTGACCCTGGTTTTCGCCAGTTTCGTGGCCTTGGCGTCCTCGGGGGTGAGCGCGCCGCGCAGCGCCCAGGCCCAACCCCTCGCCGTGGTCGAGGGAGAATCTCTAGATATCTCCGCGGATCGACTCGAGGTCGACGTGTCCGCAGGCACCGCCGCTCTCGAGGGCAACGTTCGTGCGGTGATGGGTGAGCTGGAGGTGCTCAGCCCCAAAGTCGAGATCCGCTACGACGAAGCACCCCGGGTCAAGTGGGCGCGCGGTAGCGGAGGCGTGCGGGCCAAGCTGAAGGGGATCGAAGCAACGGCCCAGAGCGTCGAGTTGGACGTCGCCAAGCGGCGCGTCACCCTGCGCGGTGCGGTGCGACTGTCTCGCGGCAAGGGTTGGGTCAAAGCCGCCAAGGCACACATCGACCTGGCCACACGCAAGGTGACCTTGCACCAAGTCAAAGGCTCGATTCCGGTCCAGCCGCCCAAGCGCTGAGTCCTGCGCTTTCTGATACGGTGGCCGCGTGGCCGTCCTATCCGCCCAAGGCGTGTGTCTGAGTTACGGAGACGTGCGCGTGTTGGATGGCGTGGACGTCGAGGTGGCTGCGGGTGAGGTCGTGGCGCTGCTGGGACCAAGTGGTGCGGGTAAGTCGACGCTGTTTCGCGTGCTCTCGGGGGAATTGTCCGCCCAATCTGGCGTGGTCACGCTGCAGGGGCAGGACATTTCCAAGGAGCCGCTGTGGCGCCGCGCGCGGGCGGGCCTTGGCTACGTGCCGCAGACGCCCAGTGTGTTGTTCGATCTGAGCGTGGCGGACAACGTGGCCACCTTCGAGCGCATCAGCGGCGCGGCGAAGCAGGGCTTGGCGGAGCGACTCGAAGCGGTCGGCTTGGACGACAGCTACGCGCCGCGGCGAGCGCGGGATCTCTCGGGGGGAGAGCGCCGCCGGCTCGAGCTGCTCCGGGTGTTGATCCCGAAGCCCCGGCTGCTGCTTTTGGACGAGCCGCTGGCAGGGGTGGACCCGGGGGGAGCCGCCAAGATTGGTCAGGTCGTACGCAAAGCCGCCGAGGATGGGGCCGGGGTGTTGGTGGCAGATCATCGGGTTCGGGAGGCTCTCGCCTTCTCGGACCGCGCCGGGCTGCTCTTGGATGGAAGTATCCGCGTCTGGGAAAGCCCGGAAGCCTTCGAGGACCACCCCGAGGTCCGGAATCGCTACCTGGGCTGACGTTCGAACCTGCCTAAAACCCGTGCACTTTCTTCGCGCTACGACTTGGGCTCACTTCTTGCTCTTGGGGTGATAGACTCACCAGGGTCGGCTCAGACGATTCGACGAAGCAGCGGAATCACAATGGAAATCAAGCAGCAACTACGCCTCTCACAGCAGCTCGTGATGACCCCACAGCTGCAGCAGGCGATCCGACTGCTGCAGCTTTCGCGCCTAGAGCTCATCGACGAAGTCCGCAAGGAGCTCGACAACAACCCGGTGCTCAGCGAAGACGAGGTGGACTCCCGGCCGCGAGATCGGGAGGCCAACGCGCGGGCAGCCACGGCGGAGGAACGGGATTTTCCTCAAGGCGATCGAGCGGATGACGCTCGGGAGTCCGAGAAGGCCGCGCGGGAGGTCGACTGGGAGAAGTTTCTCGAAAACCGGACCCTGCAGCAGCCGATGCCATCGAATCGCGGTGGTTTCGACGACTTGCCCCCCATCGAACAGAACCTCACCAAACCCCGAGGGCTGCGAGATCACTTGCTGTGGCAACTTCAGCTCAGCGATTTCACGGATGTGGAGCGCCGCTTTGCGGAGTTGGTCATCGGAAATCTAGACGAAAACGGCTACCTGGACCTGAAGGGCGTTGAGCGGGACGATGGCTCGAGAACGCCGGATCTCACCATCGAAGATCTGGGGGCCGAGGCGGGCCTGCATCCGGACGACACGCCCCTGGTGCTCGAAATGATCCAGAACTTCGATCCTCTGGGAGTTGCCGCCCGGGACCTGCAGGAGTGTCTGCTGATTCAGGCCAAGACCTATGGCTACGAAGACTCGGAAATCGAGATCATCGAGCACCACATGCATCACCTGGAAAAGCACAACTACCAGGCGATAGCTCGGGAAATGAAGCTCCCCATCGAAGAGGTGTACGAGGCGGCAAAAGAGATACAGAAGCTCGAAAGCCGCCCGGCCCGGAACTTCACCGAGACCGACGACCGCAGCATCGGGATCACTCCCGACGTGTACGTGATCAAGGACGGCGACGAGTTCGTCGTGATGGACAACGACCGCGGAGTCCAACGGCTCTACATCAACGAGAATCTAACCAAGAAGTTGATGAAAGATCCGAACGCCAAGGAGTTCATCGGCGAGAAACTGAGAAATGCTCAATGGCTGATTCGTGCCATCGAGCAGCGTCGCAAGACCATCATCAAGGTCTCCGAGTGTATCGTCGAAAAGCAGCGGGATTTTTTCGAGCGGGGAGTTGCTCATCTCAAGCCGATGATCTTGCGGGACATCGCTGAAGCCGTCGGCATGCACGAGTCCACCATCAGTCGTGTGACGACGAACAAGTACATGCACACGCCCCAAGGCCTCTTCGAGCTGAAGTACTTCTTCAATTCGAGCATCCGCCGCGTTGGCGAAGAGGACATCGCCAGTGAGAGCGTGAAACAGGCCATCAAGAAGATCATCGAGGAGGAGGACAAGCAGAGTCCTCTTTCGGATCAGGCCATCGTGGAGATTCTGGAGAAGAACGAAGGCATCAAGATAGCCCGGCGAACCGTGGCGAAATACCGCGAAATGCTAGGGATTCTCGCATCCTCGAAACGCAAACGGTTGTTTTGATCCGGTGCCGCGTGAAAAGGTCGGGCCTCTGACGTCAGGGCAATGGATATCAATCTCAGGAGAAGCTCGTGAACATCAGCATCACGTTCCGTCACATGGACGCCAGTGAATCTGTCAAATCCTACGCTCGTGAAAAAGTAGCGAAGCTACAGAAGTTTCTCAGGCAGCCGATGTCCGCAAAGGTCACGCTCTCCCTGGACAAGCTAAAGCACGTCGCTGAGACCCGCGTATCCAGTGGTGGTTCACACCTGGAGGCCAAAGAAGCCTCCGAAGACATGTACGTCTCGATCGACAAGGTGATCGGAAAGTTGGAACGGCAGATCCGCGGTATCAAGGGTGCGGCGCAATCCAAGAAGCGTCGCTCCGGTGACTCGCTTCGCAGCGGCACGCTCGCGAAGGCCGCCAAAAAGACCGCCAAGAAGAAGAAGGCTGGGAAGAAAAAGGCCGCTTCGCGGGCGAAGGCACGCTAAGCCAGCTGGGTCGAGCATTCTGATGCGGCTGACCGATGTTCTCACGGTGGGACGCATCCTCGTCGACCTCGACGGCGGATTCGTGCAGGAGAAACCGGATGCGCTACGCTTGCTCGCCGGCATGCTGGCACCCGTAGTTGGCGCGCCCGAGCAAGACATCGAAAAGCTCCTCACGGATCGCGAAGAGTTGCAGAGTACGGGGATCGGTGACGGCGTCGCCATTCCGCATGCATCCGTCGAGACCGCCAAAAGCCAGGCTGGTGCCCTATTGGTCTGTCCCCGGGGCGTGCCCTTCGAGGCCATCGATGGTGCTCGTTGCACCATCGTTTTTGGCGTGATTGGTCCGCGCAGGGCGACCGGGGAGCACCTGCGTCTTTTGGCGCGAATTTCTCGGATGCTGCGGGATGTGGGGACTCGCAAGCGGCTCGTGGAGTCCGCCGACGCCGAGGCGGCGTACCAGCTTCTTCGCCAGCGCGATGACACATTGGGGGCAACATGACCGTCTACGATCCGCCGGATACTCAGCTAACCGTTGCCGTTCGCGACCTGCTGGAAGACGCCGCCCTGGATCTCAATGTGCGGCTGCTTGCCGGCGGCGGCGGCCTGGACCGTTTGATTGGTCACCCCCGCATCCAGAAGTCTGGACTGGCCCTAGTGGGCCATATGCACGGGATCATCCCAGAGCGGGTGCAGGTCCTCGGCGAAACCGAGCTCTCTTATGCGGGCGCGCTGTCTGCGGAGGAGCAGATTGCGGCTGCCCGCGGCTTGTTTTCTCTGGGCCTTTCCTGCGTGTTCGTCACCCGTGGAGTGGACCCACCCGAGCCTTTCATCAAAGAGGCAGAACGCACCGGCACGCCCCTGGTCGTATGTGCCGAGCGGTCATCTTCGGCGATTACGGCTATACACACGCTGCTGGATGAGCGCCTCGCACCCCGCGCCCGGATTCATGGCGTGCTGGTCGATGTTTTCGAAGTTGGCGTTCTGCTTTTGGGCACGAGTGGCATTGGCAAGAGTGAGTGTGCGCTCGAACTCGTCATGCGTGGACACCGCCTAGTGGCAGACGATGTCATCGAATGTGACTTCAAGCCGCCCGGGATGATCTTTGGACAGCCGGCAGAGCTGCTGCGTCACCACATCGAGGTGCGCGGCCTCGGCATTCTGAACATCAAAGATCTCTACGGAGTCACCGCTATCCGTGAGCGAAAAAGGGTCGATCTGATCATTCAGCTCGAGCTGTTCAAAAAGGAGGGGCACTACGACCGCATCGGACTGGACGAGCACCACAAGGAAGTGCTCGGTGTGCCGATACGCGAAGTGATTCTTCCGATTCAACCCGGCCGCAACATGAGCTCAATCATCGAAATTGCGGCACGGGATGAGCTGTTGCGACAAGCCGGGCATCACCCCGCTCGGGAGTTCGTGGAGCGCCTCGAGACCGTCACCGGTAGCGGTAGTGGCGAGATGCGCGCGCAGCGTCCGCCGAGCAGCACCCTGCCTCGGGTCAAAGTTCCAGAGAGCACTGCTCCGCCACCTGTGGGGCCGAGGAGGGGGCGTTGAGCGGGTGCCAGCACCTCGCCGTCGTCACCGGGATGTCAGGGGCGGGGAAGTCGACAGCGCTACACGCGTTGGAGGATCTGGGGTTTTTCTGCGTGGACAACATGCCGCCACCGGTCGCACGCTCTACGCTGATCGCGCTGGGGGAAGCCGGTGTGTCCCGGGTCGCCTTCGGGATCGATGTGCGCGTGCGAAGCTTCGTGGATGCGGTCGGCGAACTCGTCGATTCCGTCGGGGAGCTGGCAAAGGTGGTGAACGTCTTGTTCTTGGACGCCTCCGACGCCAGCCTGATCCGTAGGTTTTCCAGCACCCGGCGACCCCACCCGCTATCGACCGTGCGGGCCCCTGGGGCCTCCACGGAGGCTCCGGCGGTTCTGGACGGCATCAGCATCGAGCGGGAAAAACTTGCCCCTCTCCGGGCTCGCGCAACCCATGTCATCGACACGACCAACCTGTCGGTGCATGAGTTGCGCCGCCAAGTGCTGCTGCAATTTGGTCCCGCCGCTGGGGTCGCGCCACGGATGCGGATTCGCGTCGTTTCTTTTGGTTTCAAATATGGGGCGCCCGTGGACGCGGATCTCGTCTTCGATGTGCGCTTCCTGAAGAACCCCTACTTCGAGCCGGAACTACGAGATCTCACCGGGCAGTCGGTTGCGGTACGTGACTACGTGCTTGGAGAGCCGGACACCCAGGAGCTACTCAGCCACGTGCTTTCGCTCCTGGAATTCTGCCTGCCTAGGTACGAGAGAGAAGGCAAGAGCTACCTCACCGTCGCCATTGGTTGCACGGGTGGGCGCCACCGCTCCGTCGCCTTGGCCGAGCGCATCGCAGTGCACCTACACGAGGAAACGGGTGGCGAAGTCGATTTGGTGCACCGGGACGTGGATCGCGTCAATCTGGACCGGAAGAGTGAACCCGGTGGGAGCGGCGCCTAAGTGGAGCCTGCGAGGGGCGAGTTCGAAATCAAGAACCGACTTGGGCTGCATGCACGTGCAGCGACCAAGTTGGTCCAACTGGCGTGTCGCTTTCCCTGTGAAATCGAGGTGAGCCGCGAGGGGCAAGCGGCTAATGCCAAGAGCGTGATGGGCGTGCTATTGCTTTGTGGATCTCAAGGCTCCGTGATTGGCGTGGAAGCGCGAGGGGATGGTGCGGAGGAAGCTGTGCGGCAGATTGGTCAGCTGATCAACGATCGGTTTGGGGAGAGCGAATGAAGCCTCGTAGCGTCGCGGTATGCCTATGAGATCGAGTGGCTCGTCCGGGAGGCTGCCCGCGGTGGCGGATCGCCCTCCGGTGACACTCGACGGCATCGCGGGGTCGTCGGGGCTATCGATCGGTCGCGCTGTCGTGATCGACACCCGTCGCAAGGGGGTCGTACGTCGTCACGTGAGTCGTGGCGCTGCGGAGGGGGAACTCGGGCGCTTTGACGCTGCGGTGGAGGCGGCAGCGCGAGCCCTGCGGGAGGTCACCGAACGCGTCAAGAAGGGGACCGGCCGGGCGGAGTCCTCGATTCTGGAGGCGTACGTGCTGATGGTGGAAGACGAGACGCTTCGAGAGGATGTCGAGCGCCGGATCCGCATCGACCAGCAATGCGCGGAATGGGCCCTCGAAACCGCGATCAAAGACATGGCTGTTCAGCTCCGAGAAGGGGACGACCCCTATCTTGCGGAGCGCAGCCACGACTTCGAGTTCATCGGAGACCGGCTTCAGATGGCGCTGTCCGGCAAGAAGCACGGAGCTACGGCGGCGCGTCTAGATGCGCCCGGGATCATCGTGGCCCACGACCTCTCTCCGGCGGAAACTGCAACCTTTGATCGCGGCCACGTGCTCGCGATGGCGACGGAGATCGGTACGCGAACCAGCCACACCTCCATCTTGGCGCGAGCACTGGAAATCCCCGCCGTGGTGGGGGTTCGTCAGCTCCTCGATGTAGTCGGCAACGGCGACATGCTGATCGTGGACGGCACTCGGGGTCGCATCGTCGTCTCGCCCACTGTGGAGATGATGACCAGCGCCGAGCGGCGGGTGGAGCGGCGCATGTTGCACGCTCGCGGACTGCTCGAGTCTCGAGATGCGCCCACGACGACGAGCTGTGGACAGCCCGTCGAACTGACGGCCAACATCGAGCTGCCCGGAGAGGCAGAAATCGCGATGGATCTGGGCGCCGCGGGTATCGGCCTGTATCGTACGGAGTTTCTTTGCGTCGACCGCAGCGAGCCGCCGAGCGAGGCGGAACAATACGAAACCTACGCTCGGGTGCTGTCCGCGGCGCAAGGCCGCCCGGTCACGGTGCGGACCTTCGATATCGGCGGCGACAAGTTCGTCAGCGCCTTCCAAGTGCCCAAGGACATGAACCCCGCACTGGGGTTGCGCGCCATTCGCTTGGGTCTGTCACGTCCGGAAATCTTCAAGACCCAGCTGCGGGCGATGATTCGCGCGTCAGCCCACGGGGACTTGCGCATCATGATCCCAATGATTGCCTCTCTCAGCGAACTGGTGCGCGCCCGAGAGTTGTTCCTGGAAGCACAACAGGAGGTGGACGCGGCGGGTCAGGCTCGCTCTGGCAAAACCCCGCTGGGCATCATGATCGAAGTGCCATCCGCCGCGGTCATGGCAGACGTGATGGCACGGGAGGCTGAATTCTTGAGCATCGGGACCAACGATTTGGTCCAGTACGCCCTGGCCGTAGATCGCACCAATCGTGAGTTGGCCCACCTCGCCACGCCCCTCGATCCGTCAATCTTGCGTTTGATTCAGGGCGTTGTGGGCGCTGCCCAAACCCATGACCGACCCGTCGCTGTCTGCGGCGCGATGGCGAGCGATCCCCTGGCCACGGTCGTGCTCTTGGGCGTTGGCCTGCGCAGCCTGAGCCTAGAGGCCGCCGCTATTCCCAAGGTCAAAGCCGCCATCTCCCGGGTCAGCGTTGCCGAGGCTGAAGACCTGGCGCTTCGGGCACTCCAACTGGGCACGGCTGCTGAGGTCGAGGGCGCCGTGGAAGCCGCCTTGTGTGCTCGGATGGCGGACCTCATCGACGACGATTGACGCACGCCCCCGCCAGCGGCGGGCCAAAACGGCTGAAACCAATGGGCGCTTGGCTCCGAACGGGGGAATTGCTAAGTGCTTTCGCTGATGAATCGCTCGTCGGCCCTGATGCTCGCGCTGGCGTGCGCATGCGCACTCGCGCTTTCGGGTTGTCCCGAGAACCTCCCGCCCTATCGGGTGCAGGGGCAAACACGGCTGACGTTGCTGCACACGTCCGACATTCACTCCCGGCTGTTCCCCTATGCTCTGCAGATCACGCAGAATGATGCGTCTCTGGGCCTCGGGCCTGCCGCCACGGTCTCGACGGTCGGTGGCGCCGCGCGGATCGCGTACATCATCGGTCGCGAGCGTGCGCGAGCTGATCGGGTGCTGCACATCGACGGTGGTGACTGCTTTCAGGGCGCGCCGGTGTTCAACTTCTTTGATGGCGAAGCCGAGATCCGTGCCCTGGGGATGATGGGCGTCGATGCTCAGGTCATCGCGAATCACGAATTCGACAAGGGCGCTCTGAACGCCCGTCAGCAGTATCAGAAATGGGGGAGCTACCCCGTCCTCGCCGCCAACTACCTATTCGAAGACACCACTGCGCCTGGGAACCCCCAGCTCGAAAATGTCCTCATTCCGTTCAAGACGTTCAATGTTCGCGGTCTGAAAGTCGGCGTGGTGGGTATGGGCAACCTGTCCAGCCTCAGCTCTCTCTATGAGCGCCCGAGCCGCCTGGGTGTCACACCCCTCGAGACCGTCGATGTGGCCCAGACCTACATCGACCTGCTGCGTCCGCTGGTGGACGTGGTGGTCTTCGTCACCCATCTTGGGCTCAATGGTGACGAGTCGATGATCCGCCACACCACGGGAATCGATATCGTGCTCGGTGGGCACAACCACATCGTGCTCCAGCCCCCCAAAATCGTCGAAGACTGCGCGATGGTGGACGAGCAGGGTCGGAACTACATCGAGCTGAGGGACGCCGACGGAAACCCCGGAATGCGTCGCTACTGCCAGCCACGCAGGGTGGTGCTGAATCACTCAGGCGCCTTCGCCAAGTTCGTGGGGCGCTTGGACTTGGTGGTCAGCGATCAGCCGGGAGATCTGGACTTCCCTTACGACCCCATCAACGGCTTCGAAGTTGTGGGACAGAACTTCAAGCTCTTTCCCGTGACCAGCGACGTGCCGCAAGACCGGGCCGTGACGGAGTTGCTCGAGCCCTATCGTGGCGAGCTGGACGCCCTGGTGGATCTCGACCTTCTCGTGGGCTTCGCGCCGGATGGCTCCCGCCGCTTCGGGACCGGCGGCGGAGACTCTCCCTTGGGCAACCTGATTGCGACGGCCATGTGGCGGCGCATCGGCATCGAGACAGATTTCTCCCTCACGAATACGACAGGGATCCGTGCCGATATGGTGCCCGGGCCCGTGACAGTCGAGCAGATGTTCAACATCTTCCCCTTCGATAACTCCATTTCCAAGATGCAGCTGTCCGGTTCTGAAGTGCAGTCGATGTTCGACTTCGTCGCACGCCGGTCTGCGGGGCGAGGTTGCGCGACGCAGGTACAGATCGCGGGTGCGCGCATCGTGCTCAACTGCAAAGGTTGCGCCAACCCGGTGCTCACGGCGTGTGGTAGCGGTGAAGACTGCCCCTCCAACGAGTGTGATCTGACCGCCCCAGCGCCGGATTCGACCCCAGACAAGCCCGGTAGTTGCCTGATTACCGCTTGCGCCGACCAAATCTTCATCGGTTCGAACGAAAAGCCCTGTACGAACGACGCCGAGTGCGGCGGACAGCTCAATTCTTGCGACTTGGGCCTCCGCGACAGCCAGAACCGCGGGCGCTGCCTGGTGCAGATCGACCCCATCGGTTCCTATGAGTTGGCCACGAGCACATATCTCGCTGGTGGTGGCTCGGGCTTCGTCGTGCTCAAGAAGAACACCACACAGCTCGACACCAAGATCCAGCAGCGTGACGCGTTGATCGATTGGGTTCGTGGGGGCAAGCCTTGCGGGTATCGGCCGGAGCATTCCACCGACGATGGCTTGCGCGCCTGCACCACGGATGCGGATTGCAACGGCGTGCCCGGTGGCAGCTTCGTGTGCGCCTGCCCGGAGAATGCCGCTGAAGCGGCGGACGGCACTTGCACGTCCCAAGGTGCCTGCGGCTCCGAAGGGCGCTGTGTCCTAGCGGCCTGTCGCCAGGGCGTCGCGGACTTCTTCAAGCAGTCTTGTTCTGACGCCCAGTCCGCGATCGCCATCGCGAGTTGCACCTCGAAGATCGGCCCGTGTCAGCTGGGAGGCGAGCAGTGCAAGTTCCTGGCATGTATCGATAAAGACCTAGGCAGTGCATCCGACGCACGGGTGCTGATGGTGGGCCGATGAAACGACTGCTGTCCGGCGCTGCGCTCGTGTTGGTGTCCTGCACCACTCAAAACGAGATCCTCGAACGTACCGAAGCGCTCTTGGTCGAAGTGCGCACCACGGATGGCAGCGCGCTGCCTGGCGCGGACGAGTCGCCCTTGCCGCTGCCTCCAGCAGAAGTCGAGTTCGAAATCGACATCCGCGCGCGCAATCCGGATGGTTCTCTAGATTCCAGCTTTCAGGGCTTCGTGCGCATAGGTGCGGAACCCGGGTCCATCGTGAGCGTCAGCGGACCACGTGCAAGTGGTCGCAACGTATTGGTTCTGGATGGCGTCGCTGAAAAGCACCGCATCGTGGTGCGCAACGCTCGCGGCTCGACGCGGATCTGGGCCGAGGACATCGGCTACGTACCCTCAGATCCTGAAAAACCTCCGCTGTGCGCAGACGGCCTCGACAACGACGAGGACGGTTTGCTCGACTACCCCCAGGATCCAGGTTGCGCGTTCGCCAACGACGACACGGAGACGGCCGGAACGTTTGCGACGGGTATTTCGGCGCCGGTGCGTTTCGCAAAGCCTCGGGTTGGTGACGTGCAGGGTAGGGGATCCCGGACTCCGTATCAGCTCGAAGGTGTCGATGTGGCGACGGCGCTGCCAGCAAACCTCATCGTCACGCGAATCGCGTCGGACGGTTTCTACGCGACGGACACCAGCGACAATCCCGTCGCTGGCAGGCCCGAATGCGACAAGAACATTCTGGGGCCCCTGCTGCCGAACGGCGCCACGGATGGCTTCTGTTACAACCATGTTTTCGCATTCACGTTCAATGCACCTGCTGGGTTGCGAGTCTGCGACCGAATCACGGCCTTGTCGGGAACTGCCGTGGAGTTTTTCGGTTTCACTGAGCTGTCTTTCCCATCCTTCAACTACCGCGAGTGGGTCTTCCCGGATCCCAAGAACCCGGGGGCTCCGAACGACGGCCCGTGTCAGGTGCCAGAGCCCATCGTCATCGACGACACCTTCGCCGGGGACGACGTCTTGCTGGAACGCATCGAGAGTGCGCTCGTGCGGGTTGAAGGTGTGACCATCGGGCAGTTCTTCGGCGACAAGCCAGCGACGAACGGTTTCGCGCCAGATGCCTCGAATTGTGATTTCGACGGAAACGGCGACATCGACTTCGAAACGCCCGGCAGCCCCGAGGCCGAATGCGCCAACCTTTGCGGGGCCGAGCCCCAATGCGTCGAGTGGACGGGCTTCGCTGCCCGGGGCAACTACCGCGTCATCTTTCAAAACGGCGTCGGTATCCAGGTCAACACCGGTACGATTCCTCGAACCCGATTCGACCCCGTAGCCATGCGTGGCAAGGCCATCAAAGCCGTGACCGGCACGCTCCGAAACTTCAGCGGGGGGTCGCTCAATTGGACGATCGAAGCTCGCTGCCCGGCGGATGTTGTGTGCGACCTGCCTTCCCAGCCGGCATGCGTGGAAGGCCCGACAGCTCCGCTCAGCTCCCTGACAGATAACCCGTGCGTGCTCCCGAGGGACAAGGATGATCCGAACGAAGGTACAAACTAGCGGCCGGCTCGGCTGCCGAACCCACCTGTCCAGCCGGGCGGGTGTGGGTGCGCTCTTTGGCGTATTTCTACTGGCGGCGCCCTCACTCGCGCAGGATCCGCCTGCGGCTGACCCACCGGCGGAGGAAAAGCCCGCGCCGGAGAAGGTCGAGCTCGAAGAGACTCCACAGCCGGCCGCTCCGCCGGCGGAAGAACCGCCTCCTGCGCCAGAGCCGGAAACCACGGCCAAGCCCGTGGAAGCCCCAACGTCTTCGGCCGCCCGCAGCCCCGAGGTCGACTTGGCGGAACAACGCGGCAAGGTCACGGCAGCGGCTAGCGACCCGAGCAAACCCAAGGCACACAGCGACTTCGTCGACACGCGCCTCACGTGGACGTTCGGCGACGACGATTTTCTTCACGACACCGGTGAAGCGATCCCCCTCTCGCCCAATGCCAGCGTGGGCGATCGCTCCCAGTACCGGCTCTTCTTTGACAACCTGAATTCGCGCTTCTCGGGGCGTGAAAACGTCTCGCACCTCGTGCTCTACGGAAAGTTGCCCGGCTACGTCAAGAACCTGGACACGGAAGCCGCGTTGGTTCTGCGCGTAAACATGTCGAGCTTGGCGAGCCAGTCGAACAACGTGAACAAAGTGTTCGAGGATGCTGGCACCTACTTGCGGGTGTTCTACAAGATGGGCGGCACGGACCAGTCGCCCGAGGGCACCGGCCTGGTGCTCTACCCGATCGACACGGATCGCTTTCGCCTCGGTTACCTCTACGACATCTCTTGGGGCGGCACGAACGCGCGTATCAACCAGTCGATCTTCCCCCGGCTGCAGGGCAGTGCACCTGGAGCCAAGGTCCAGTACGACGGTAACGGCTTCTACGGTTATGTCGGTTTCAAGACCGCCAGCATCGTCGAGGTGCAGCAGCGCATCGTCGAAAGCGGAAGCGGCGAAGGCGCCTCGACAGACACGGTGCGTGTCGCCGAAACGAACTACGGCTTCTTGGGGGGCGCTGGCGTCGACTTGGGCGAAATGCTTCGGGTGGATGCGGGTGCCGGCTACTTCCAACAGGGGCGTTTCGAAGAACCGGACGTGCTGGGCGAGCGGGTTTTCACCTTTGGGTTTTCCGGCCGAGTCGTGGTGCACGATGGCATGCCTGTTCCCAAGAGTGCGGACTTTTCGCTGTATCGCAACGATCCCAACGCGCCCGTGGAGTTGTTCAAAGAGACGACTTACGAAGCTGGCAAACTCACCTGGGCGCTTTCCGCTGAGGCGTCGCAGCTGCACCAGAATTTGAAGGACTTCGATCGCCCGGGCACGACAGACATACAGTTGGCCCGCGCCGCCGCCGTGCAGGCGAATCTTCAATATGGGGCGCTTCGCACCAGCCTATCTGCGATCTACCGCGATCTGGCTTTCGTGCTGCGGAACCAGCCGAGCTTCATCCCCTTCCAGACCATCCCAGAAGCGGCGAAAACCGAAGACGAGACCTTCTTCGCGGTGTCCACGGACTACTACATCGAAAGTGCTCGGCTGACGCCCGGCTTCGGCGCCGGGCTTCAGATGCCTGCCACGTTCCGCAGCGAGTCCGTTGACTTGTTTGGCCAGGACACGTCGCGCACGATTGTCGTGCGCGAGCAGGGCAACCTGGCCTTCTTGCCCGTTGGGGAAACTCGAGTCCCGATCTTGCAGGCGCGCATGAGTCTGAAGTGGGATCTGTCTCCCATGATGAGCGCCGTCACTTGGCTGCAGTATCGACGTGACAACAACGCTACCCGGCTCGAGCTCGACCCCAGTGGTACGGTTCTGCTTCGGCGCTTCATTTCCCCGGATTTCGTGGGCTATGGCGTCGCTATGCAGGCGCGATTCTGAGGTCGCTAGGAGGTCCCAGTTACCGCGACCCTGCGGGTCGCACTGGACCTGCCTGGTCGCGTAGTCTGGAGCCCTCAGGGGCGCAAAATTCCGGCGTTTTCGCTGTGTTTTTTTGGGCCCAAGCGTTCAGCACTCCACGGACCCGGCCTGTTCCAACTGCCACAAGCTGATGGACCCCATCGGCTTTGGATTCGAGCGCTACGACGGAATCGGCCAGTACCGCGATACCGAGGAAGGCAAGAGCATCGACGATTCGGGCGAGATGGTGGAATCGGATATCGATGGGCCCTTCGTCGGCGCCGTGGAGCTCGCGCAGAAGCTTGCGAGTAGTGACATCGCCAAGGATTGCATGGCGCGGCTCTGGTTCCGCTTCGCGCTCAAGCGCGGTGAAGACAAAGACGAGTACACCATCGCCCAGGCGAAGATTAAGTTCAAAGACTCTGGCTACGACATACGAGAATTGATGATCGCCCTCACCACTGCACACGGTTTCCGCTATCGCGCTCAGGAGGCCCAGTAATGAAACGCAGAACATTCCTGCGCGGTGCCGCAGCGGGCGCGGCTGCGTTGGCGCTTCCCATGCGATTGATGGATGCCCGCGCTGCGGACCCCACATTCCCGAAACGGCTCGTGATCTTCTTCTCGCCGAACGGGACCATCTACGACGAATGGGTACCCTCGGGTGGTGAGACCAACTTCACCCTGGGTACCATTCTCAAGCCTCTCGAGCCCTTCCGGGACAAGCTGATGATTCTGGATGGCCTGGACATGGTCAGCAGCAATCATGGCATCGGAGACGGCCATCAGCGCGGCATGGTGCACATGCTCACGGCCTCCGAGCTCAACCCCGGCCCCTTTAAGGGTGGTGGCAATGCCGGCACGGCGGGTTGGGCCAGCGGGCCCTCGGTGGACCAGGTCATTGCCAAGCACCTCGGGGTCGAGTCCCTAGATTTGGCGATTCAGCCCGGCGGCAAAACCAATTGGAGCCGAATGTCCTATGACGGCTCTGACGCACCTCGGGACCCCTACGAAGATCCCTACACTGTCTTCGACAAGCTGTTCGGCGCGCTGCTCAAGGACCCGGGCGAAACAGAGAAGGTGCGCGTGCTCCGCAAGAGCGTGCTCGACCACGTGCGCGGCGACTTGAACAAGCTAGAGGCTCGCCTCCCGGTGGCAGAAAAGGCGAAACTGCAGGCGCACCTAGAGGCCGTGCGCGTTCTCGAAACGAAGCTCGACCCAGCGGGCCAGCTAGGTGGGTACTGCGCTCCCGTGTCACCCGGTAACAAGATCGATCACAAGAAGAACGACAACTTCCCCAAGATGGTCGAATTGATGACGGACCAGGCGGTGATGGCGCTGGCCTGCAACGTGACCCAGGTGGTGGGCATTCAGTGTAGCAAGAGCGTCGGGGGCACTCAGATGAAGTGGATCGGCGTGGATGGCAATCACCACTCCCTGTCTCACGAAGACAACGGCGCGCCGGACATCCCGCCTCTGATCAAGATCAACACCTGGTACGCCGAGCGCTTCGCCTATCTGTTGCAGAAGATGAGCGAAGTGCCCGAGGGTAGCGGGTCTCTGCTGGACAATTCAGTGGTGCTCTGGTGCAACGAGCTCGGCTCCGGCAACACCCATAGCCGGAAGAAGGTGCCCTTCGTGATGGCTGGCGGTCTGGGAGGTCACTTCAAAACGGGCCGCTTCTTGAAGTACCCCTCTGGCACGGCCCACTCGAAGCTGCTGGTTTCCCTGATGCATGCGTTTGGGATCCAGAAGGACAGCATCGGCACCACCAAAGCTGGAACCGGCGCCCTTTCCAACCTGACCTGATCTGGGCCGGGGCGCTGAGACCCTCGGCAATTCCAGCAGTGATGGAATCCCGGCCGTTGGGTTCCGGTTGACCGAGGCCGGGCCGCGCGTATACTCGCGCGACTTTTTAGAAGGAATGTAATCGATCATGCCCCTAGCACCGGGCGCCAAGCAGAGCGTCATCACTGGAAATCGCACGCACGAGAAGGATACGGGCTCGCCGGAGGTGCAGATCGCTCTGCTCAGCCAGCGCATCACGTACCTCACCGACCACTTCAGGACTCACAAGAAGGATCACCATTCCCGGCGTGGTCTCTTGAAGCTGGTGGGGCAGCGTCGACGCTTGCTCGACTACCTCAAGAAGAAGGACGTCGAGCGTTATCGCAACATCGTTTCCGCATTGAAGCTCCGCAAGTAAGGCCGCGAAGCAAGGGGTACTGAACCATCCGCTTGCGGCGCGTTCGGTGGCTTCATCTTCGTTTCGTGGACCTGAGTGCGCGCTCAGATCTAGGAACCGAGGTTGAAGTCGGGCGCGATGCAAACGGCGTTTGAGCCGCACGTAGCGGTGTCGCGTCCGAAAGGGGCGCATGTAAAATGTATGTAAAGGAATCTGTCGCCGTAGGTGACAAACAGCTCACTATCGAGACGGGTCGCCTGGCGAAGCAAGCCCACGGCGCAGTGCTCGTCAGCTATGGGGAAAGCGTCGTGCTCGTCACCGCGACGTCGACCGAGGAGCGACCGCACCTCGACTTCTTCCCGATGACCTGTGACTACGTGGAAAAGACCTACGCCGCGGGCAAGATCCCCGGCGGCTTTTTCAAGCGCGAGGCGCGCCAGCGGGACTACGAAATCCTGTCCTCCCGCCAGATCGATCGTCCCCTGCGACCGCTCTTCCCCGACGGCTACAAAAAGGACACGCAGATCATCGCGACGGTGCTCTCGACGGACAAAGAGAACCCCACGGATGTGCTCGCCCTCACGGGCGCGAGCGCGGCGCTGCATATCTCGGACATCCCGTGGGCCGGCCCGGTCGTGGGGATCCGAGTGGCTCGCGTCGACGGTCGCCTGCTGGTCTATCCGACCTTCGAGCAAATCGAGAAGGCAGACATCGACCTGGTGGTGGCCATCAGCAAAGACGCCATCGTCATGGTCGAGGGTGGCGCAAACGAAGCTTCCGAGAACGACATCATCGAAGCGCTGATGTACGCCCACACCGAAGGTCAGAAGGTCATTGGCTTGATCGAAACGCTGCGTGGCGCGGTCGGCAAACCGAAGCGCGAGTTCTCGGTGACCAAGCTGGACGAAGGCATCGCCAAGCGCGTGGCCGAGCTTTCCGACGCCAAGCTCAGAGAAGCCTGCGTGATCAAGGACAAGAAGGCGCGCTACGACGCCTACTCCGAGATCAAGACGGAGGTCTTGAACACCCTCAAAGCCGAGCTCGGCGAAGAGAAGTTCGGCGAGAACGAAAAGCTGATCAAGGGCGAATTCGGTGATCGCAAGTACCACGTCGTCCGCCACATGGTGGTTAAAGAGAAGAAGCGCATCGACGGCCGAGAGGAGTCGGAGATTCGACCGATCATGTGCCAGGTTGGCCTGCTGCCGCGCACCCACGGCTCGGCGTTGTTCCAGCGCGGTGAGACTCAGTCCATCGTGACGGCCACGCTCGGTACGAGCGGTGATGAGCAGAAGATCGATGGGTTGACCAGCGAGACCTACAAGAAGTTCATGCTGCACTACAACTTCCCGCCCTTCTGCACCGGCGAGACCAAGCCCCTGCGCGGGCCCGGTCGACGAGAGGTCGGCCACGGTGCTTTGGCAGAGCGGGCTCTGGTGCGCATGATGCCGAACCATGAGGAGTTCCCCTACACGGTTCGCGTCGTCAGCGAGATTTTGGAGTCGAACGGCTCCAGCTCGATGGCCAGCGTTTGTGGTGGGACTCTCGCCATGATGGATAGCGGCGTGCCCATCAAGAAGCCGGTTGCCGGTATTGCCATGGGCCTGATCCAAGAGGGTAGCGACGTCGCGATCCTGTCCGACATCCTGGGTGACGAGGATCACTTGGGTGACATGGATTTCAAGGTCTGCGGCACCGACCAGGGCATCACGGCGATTCAGATGGACATCAAGATCGCCGGTCTGGACCGCGCCATCCTGAGCCGCGCTCTGGAGCAGGCTCGGGCGGGTCGCCTGCACATCTTGGACAAGATGCTGGCCACGCTGCCTTCTGCGCGACCCGAGATCAACAAGTGGGCGCCGCGCATCACCAGCATCAAGGTCAAGCCGGACCAGATCCGCATCATCATCGGACCTGGCGGCAAGACGATCAAAGGAATCGTCGATCAGACCGGCGTTGCCATCGACGTCAATGATGACGGCACGGTGAACGTTGCCAGTGCGGACTCCGAAGCCGTCGCCAAGGCGCTGGAGATCATCAAGGGTCTGACCGCGGAACCCGAAGTGGGCACGACCTACAAGGGCACGGTCAAGCGCATCGTCGATTTCGGCGCCTTCGTCGAAATCCTCCCGAACAACGAGGCGCTGTTGCATGTCTCCGAGATTTCCCACGATCGTGTGGAGAGCCCCGGAGATGTGCTGAAAGAAGGCGACGAAATCGAGGTCAAGGTCATCAGCGTGGATCGGGATGGCAAAACCCGCCTGACCCGCCGCGAGTTGTTGCCCTTCCCGGAAGGGGAAGAGGGCGACCGTGCTCGTGAGCGGATCCAAAAGGCACGGGAAGCTGGACCGCCCAACCGCGGTGGTGGTCGTGGTGGTCGTGATCGCGACCGCGGCGGCCGTGGCGGTGGTGGGCGCGAACGTCGCGCACGCTGAGTCCCACTGCGAACAAGACGGGGCGTCCTTCGGGCGCCCCGTTTCGTTTTGTGCGCTCAGACCAGGCGCAGATTCTTTCCGACCAGCACTTCGTTGTGGGAGCCCTGGCGGTAACCGGCCAGGTCGACAGCCACGTAGTGAAAGCCGTGCTCTTTGCCTGCAGCCACCACGCGCTCGCGCACTCCGGGCTGCAGCAGCTTTTGGAGCTCGTCTAGGGCGACTTCGATCCGGGCGATCTTGTCATGCCAGCGCACCCGGACTTGCCTCATGCCGCACGCCCGTAGCTCTGCCTCGAAACCGGCAATCTGCGCCAAGCGCTCCCGAGTCACACTGGTGCCGTAGGGAATGCGACTGCTCAGACACGCACTGGCCGGCTTGTCCCAGACTTCCATGCCGATCAATTTCGCGGCGCTGCGCACGTCGGCCTTGTTCATTTCGACTTCCACCAGGGGGCTGCGCGCGGCCGCGTTCTTTGCGGCCTCCAAGCCGGGGCGGTAGTCGCCCAGGTCGTCGGTGTTCGTTCCGTTCACGACCGCCGCGAGATCCCACTCGCCGCGTTTCTGCTCGGCGATTTCGTACAGCTCCGTCTTGCAATGGAAGCAGCGGTCCGGAGCGTTCTCCACGTAGCCCGCACGCTCGATCTCGTTGGACTCTACGAAGCGATGCTCGGCGCCGAGGGACTTGGCGATTCGGGCGGCGTCCTCCTTCTCGCTCGGAGCCAAGCTCGGACTCACCGCGGTCATGCCCACGGCGCGACTTCCGAGCTCTTCGGTAGCCACAGCCAGCACGAAAGCGCTGTCGATTCCACCGGAGTAGCAAACCAGCACCGAACCCATTTCGCGCAGGAGCCCGCGAAATTGTTCGAGTTTTTGCGAAACTTCGGCAGGTGCGTCCATTTTTGGGTCCGGTTAGGGATAACACGCGAGCGGCGGCCCGCCAGTGGGCTACTTGCCGACGCCGTCCGTGTTGCCCCAAACCTGGATGGCGTAGCCGCCTTGCCCCCGGTGCACGCTGACCTCGAGCAGGTAGAGGCCCGGTTGCTCGAAGCATAGGGGCCCCTGGGGAGGCAGCACCGGGAACGCGTCGTGGGTCAGATCCGCAGCGACGTCGTCTCCGCTCGGGCCGCGCACGAGCAGGTCCAGATCGCTCACGCCTCGGTTGCCGACTGCGTACACCCGATAGCAGGCTCCCGCCCGGGGAACGTAGAAGGTGTAGCGATCAACCGGATCCTTGTCGTTCTGTTCGGCGTGGGTGACGGGCGTGACCGCTCGCATCCCTCCTGTGGGGCCGCAGGCTCGGGTCAGTCGGTTCAAATCCGCCCGGGCTTTGCCGCTCGGTGTGAAGCTGGAATAGCAGTCGGACCACTTCCCGCCGCTAGGGTCTGTGCCCCCGGGGCTCGTCGGTTGGAGCGCGGGATCCGGCGGTGTGGCACGGCTCTCGAAGGAACGTGCGCCGCAGCTGACACTGAGCAAGGCGGCGATGGCAACGACTGGAGCGCGTGTCACGCCGCGAGCCTAGCGCGAGGGCAGGTACGAAGAAAACCCGGCCCAGGGCAGTCGCCGCTTGGAGCATCTAGGTGTCGAGATCTGCAGAAGATCTGGCCGCAGTCGGACATTTTTCGTCCTAGCAGGCCACCTCGGAGGCCTTGCCTAGACGATAACTGAGTGTATGTTCAGTCTATGGCCTTGCCGCTAGAACTACTGAAAAACCTGCCCAACGGTGTGGGTTTGGCCCAAGCTCCCAGGTCGGGAGAGGTGCTGCCCCTCGACTTGGGTCAGGTCAGTTCTGCTCTGCCTGGAGGCGGGTTGCTGCGGGGCAGTGTCGTGGAGCTCTCGGTGACGGGGGGAGCGGCGATGGGGACGAGTCTTGCCCTCGCAGCCGTGCGTGCAGTGCAGCAAGAGGCTGCGGTGCACGGGGGAGAGCTGCCGTGGAGCGCCTTCTTGGACCCGTCTGCAAGTTTGCACGCACCCGGTGTTCACAAAGCGGGTGTGGACTTGGGGCGTTTACTCGTTGTCCGGCCCAATCTGGATGCTCTGACCCGCATCGCCATACGCTTGGCGGAATCCCGAGCCTTCGCTGTCCTTGCCATCGATACCTTGGGCGTACCTGGAGCGTCGCTGTCTAGTCGATCTGGCGCATGGGCGCGCAGCGTACGACGTTTGGCCCTTGCGGTTGAAGATACTGCAACCGTCGTCATGCTTCTGACCGAACACGAGGCGCGCCGTGGATCTGCATTGCCTGTTGCGCAACGCTTGTTGCTTTCCCGACCCGCTCCAGATCTAGTGCGCCTTCAGGTCGTGAAAGATCGTCAAGGGCGCATCAGTGCGCCCCGTACGGTGGCATTTCGCTCATCGACGCAGGCTCAGCCGATCCGTCCGGCGCGAGAGCGCCAGGGGTCGATGGAGATCCGGCGTCTGCACGGCGGGGTGTAGAAGTGGGCAGCCGGCGCATCGCGGCCATCGTCGTACCGGACTTGCTGTTGGAGCTCGCTCTGCGTCGACAAGAGGCCTTGCGAACTCAGCCCTTCGGTGTCGTGCTTGTCGAAGAAGAGGCCGAAGAGCCAACGAAAGCCACGGCCCTACTCGATGCCGTCAATCCCGTTGCAGCCTCCCATGGTGTACAAGCAGGGCAGTCCATCGCTGAAGCTCACGCACTGTCGGCTGCAATGGGCGTGGTCGAACTCGGGCGTGCCAACGTAGCGATCGAACTCGGGCATCTTGCCGAGGCAGCCCTGTCTTTTGGAGTGACGGTGGCGTGCGAAGCGCCGGATACGGTGTGGGTCGATATCAGTGGTGCCGCCCACTTGGTGGGTAGTGAAGAAGAGCTGGCGCTGGAGCTGTCGAATCTGATGCAAGAGTTGGGGCATCATGCTCGCGTGGCCATCGCGCCGGGGCCGAAGCTGGCCCAGGCCTTCGCGCGTTGGATGCCACCAGGGCAAAATGGCGTGAACGTCGTCACACAAGCCGTGGCCGCTGAACGTGCCAGAGAGCTGCCCATCGCTGCTCTGCCCGTCGGATCCGAACTCCGCACCTGGCTCGTCCAGCTCGGTGTATTGAGCTTTGGCCAGTTGAAGCAATTGTCACGCTCCCAAGTTGCGGCGCGTTTAGGCTCGGACGCCCCATGGGTGCTTTCTCTGGTGGATGGCCAGGATACGGCTCCTTTGAAAGCCCATCGTCCAGCGGCTGTGCCCACCGAGAGCATGGAATGGGACGAACCTGTCAGTGGCGTCGAGCCGCTGAAGTTCGTGCTCCGGGGCCTGACATCCAGATTGAGTGCACGGCTGAGTGGTCGAGGAGAAGCGGCGCAAAGCCTCGAGCTGGCTCTGAACTACGATCGGAGCTTGGCGCGTTTGGCAGGGGCGTTGCCGCATCACATCATCGAGCTGCAACTATCGGCGCCTCTATGGCGGGCAGAAGAGCTTTTCAGGGTTCTGGTCACTCGTCTGGAGCGGACCATCCTGGCTGCGCCCAGCCTAGGTGTCACTCTCAGCGCGCCTAACGTGGTTCGAGCTTTGGGCTGGCAGCTCGATCTAGCTCGGGTGATCAGCAAAACGACTGGGGCAGAGCTATTGCCAGCCCTAGTGGCGGAACTCTCTCAAGACATCGGCTCCAGCCGAGTGGGAACCCTGGCTCTCGTGGATGCGCATCGCCCAGAAGCCAAGGCGCGATTGGTGCCCGCGTTTCAGAAAAGAAAGCAGTCCAGGCCTTCGAAGCGGCGCAAGAAGAACCACCAAATCCCTTTGGTGAGTGTGAAGGCCGTCGAAGGGCGAGGGGTCCAACCGACGCGTCTGCTACCCAAGCCAGTGCCCTTGTCAGCCCCTCTGCGTCGGGGAGTGACCGTGGGTTTCGATCAACGCTTGTACACCGTCGACCAGGTGCGCTTTGCCGAGCGTTTGGAATCCGTGGAATGGTGGACCGGGCGCGCCGTAGCCCGTGACTACGTGTGGTTGACCCTAGCGGGGGCTGATGGGGTTCTCGAAGCTCTGGCCTACGTCGACCGCGTCACCGGAGAGCGCTACGTACAAGCGCTCTTGGATTGACGGCGTCGCTGACACCTCAGAGCGTGAGCGAGCGCTTCCCGTCTTTGCGTCCAGGCCTCGGGTGGTCTTGCTCTTGCCCTCGGAGGCAGCCGTGTGGAGCCGTCGCTGCGCGCCGTCAGCTTCAGCACCCCGCCAAGCGCTCTACGCGACGCTCAATTCGGCCGGCTTCTTCAAGCTGCGCACCACCAGGTAGGCGAGGGGAGGGATGGACCCGAGTAGCGGGATGGTCAGCACGTAGGGCCAGGGATTGATGCCCCGGCTACGGGCGTCGCGGATCAACCAACCGCTGACCAACACCAGGGCAATGCATAGATCGAGGAAGATCTGACCGCCCCAAGGCTCGGTCACGGCGAGGGTTACGAATCCGAAGTAGCCCTCCTGGGCGACCACCCAGCTACTGAAGGCCACGAATAGGGTCAGAACGATTGCAGGCACGAGAGCTTTTCGGTTCATGGATGTCCTCCTAGGCCGACAACCTGCGACGCCAGGGTCACTACCGCCATGACCTCCCAGGTCATGTTCTGATGCTCAGCCTGGCCTAGACTGAGGCCCATGAGTTCTCCCGCTCCGGGTGCCGCCCGTCTGTTGCGCCACTACCGCCAGGCCCGCGGCCTGAGTCAGATGTCCCTCAGCCAAGTGGCCGAAGTGTCCACGCGCCACATCAGCTGCCTGGAAAACGGCAAGGCCAGACCAAGCCGAGACATGTTGCTGAACCTCTCCGCCGCTCTGGAGCTGCCGCTGCGGGAGCGCAATACACTGTTGGTCGCGGCAGGCTTTGCTCCCGTCTACGGACAGACGCCCTTGGACGCGCCGGAAATGGCGCACGTGCGCGCTGCCGCCGACTGCATCCTGAGTGCTCTCGAGCCCAACGGTGCCGTGCTGCTTGGCGGTCAGTGGCAAGTCCTGCAGGCAAATGCGGGCGCCCTGCGCATGCTCAACACGTTCTGTGCGGATCCATCGCTTCTGCCCGAGTTGGGCACGAACTTGATGCGCGTGGTTTTCGATCCTCGTGGACTCAAGAGCAGCATGGTCAACTGGGACGAAGTCGTGCGTCACATCGTGCACCGTCTCCATCGCGACGCCGCCGCCGAGAGCGAGCGGGGCGTCGCCCGCCGCGCACTGACCGACGTGCTCACCTACCCAGGAGTGCCCGAGGCGCTTCGGCGTCCGCAGCTTTCGACACCGCCGGAACTCGTCATCCCCGTTCACCTGCGCCGTGGCGGCGTGGAGGTGCGGCTTTTCACGACCCTGACGACCCTGGGTACCCCCCTCGATGTCACCACTGAGGAAATGCGCATCGAGAGCTATTTTCCGGCTGATGAGGCGAGTCGGCGCTGGGTGCACTTGGCAGATTGAGCGCGGGCGTGGGCGCGAGAGTGAGCGTGAGAGCGGGCGCGAGCGTGAGGGCGGGCGCGAATAGGGCCGGGCTTGCGACGCTAGAGCGCGGCGACACTGGGCTTGCGGGGGCCGTTGGCGACGCTGCCGTCCTTCAGGCGCATGCCGCCGTAGGGCTGCACTTTGGGTACGGAGTGAAAGCGTTGGTCGAGCAAGCGCGAAAGCTCTGCCGCCTTCTCGGGCTCTTGTCGAGACAGGTTTCGGGCTTCCTGTGGGTCAGAGCTCAGGTTGAAGAGCTTTTCTCTCGCGCCGGACTTCGAGCCAAATCGAATCAACTTGTAGTCTCCGGAAACGATGGCCTTGCGTGGCGCTTGCACGTTGTCCGCCGCTAGCTCGAGAGTCACGGGCTTGTTCGGCATTGCCTCGCCCTTCAGGATCGGGATCAAGCTGGTGCCCTGCATGCCTTCGGTGGGCTGCTTGCCCATGATCTCCATGATGGTGGGCGCCAGGTCGACGTGGGTATGCGCAGTCGTGACGCGTTGAGGCGGAAGCCCTGGCGCATAGACCAATAGCGGAACCTTCACGACTTCGTCGTAGAGCTCGTGGGCATGCTGGTTGCGGCCATGTTCGCCAAACGCTTCCCCATGATCTGCCGTGACAATCACGGCCGTTTCCTTCCACCAAGGTTGCTGCTCTGCGAAGGCCAAGAACTTCCCGATGTACTTGTCCGTGTGGTGCACTTCCGCGTCGTAGGCCGCCCGCAGCCCCTTGCCGAAGGACGGGCTGTCCTTGTGCTTCACGTATTCGTGGTGGGGATCCATGTAGTGGGTCCAGGCGAAGAACCGACCCGCCGTGTTTTCAGGCTTGGAAAGTAGCTCCGTCAGGGCCTGCGTTGTCTTCTCGCTAGTGACGTGCTCGTCGGTCTTTTCGTTGTAGGTGATGCCCTCGACCATGTTCCAAACATCGAAGCCTTGATCGAGTCCCTTACCCCGATTGAAGTACATGTGGGCTTGCACACCGATGGTTCGAATGCCGCTCTGCTGAAGCAGCTCCGGAAAGAACTCGTTGTGCTCGCTGTAGCCGGCGAAGAAGTAGCCTGTGCGATACAAGCTAGAGGCCATGCGTCCGCTGAGCAGCGTCGGAACGCTCTGTGCAGTCACACTCGTGGTGGCCCGATGGTTTTCGAAGACGGCCGAGTGCTTGGCGAGCTTGCTCAGGTTCGGAGCAATCGGCTTGCTGTAGCCAGTCCACGGCATGTCCGCTCGCAATGCGTCCACGGTCAGCAAGATCACATTGAGGGGCTTGTTGCCAAAGGTACGCTTTGCCTTGGGCGCAGCTTTGGGGGCCGCCGCCTTCGGAGTTGCGGCTTTGGCAGCTGGTGCCGGATCGCCTGCAGTCGATGGCGCCTCGGGTCGCGCTTCTGCGGGCGGTGCTGGAGTCGGATCGGAGCAGCCAAACGCCAAGAAGGGCAGAGTCAAAAGCAGGGATCGGTCGAGTTCCACGCGCTTGTGACTCGCCCACAGCCACGGCTTTGGGCAAATTTTTCGGTTGGTCGGGGGGTCGAGAGATGGGGCGGCGCTTTCGCCCTAATCTCGCGGTGGGGCGCGGTGGCGCGCCGGGCGCGAGCGTGAGGGCGGGCGCGGGGTTCAGTTTGGTCGCGACGCGTCAGCCCTTCAGCAGCCGACTTCCACGAGCGGTCCGCACGCGCCTACGCGCGAATCAATTCTCCGGGACGACGATGAGTTCGACGCGGCGGTTGTTGGCTCGGCCTTCGGCGGTCTTGTTGCTCGCGATGGGGCGATCTTCGCCGATGCCGACGGCCTTGATCTTGGAGGCTTTGATGCCGCGGGAGATCAGGTAGGTGCGTACGGATTCGGCGCGCCGGATGCTCAGCTCGCGGTTTTTGTCGCCAGAACCGCGGGAGTCGGTGTGACCTTCGACGGTGATGGACTTGAAGCCTTGGTCTTTGACGGCCTTCGCGACGTCATCCAGCTTGTTCTTGGCGAGGGCCAGCAGCGCGTACTTCCCCGTCGCGAACAGCACCGCGCCGCTCAGGGTGATGACCACACCGCGCTTCTCTTCCTTGATCTTGGCGACTTCGGCCAAGCTGGCTAGGGCTGCGGCGTACTTGGTTTCGAGCTTCTTGCGGGCTGCGCGCTCTTTGGCCAGCTCGGCTTTGGTCTTGGCTTCTTTCTCTTTGAGGGCCTTTTCCCGCTGAGCAGCGGTCATCTTGAGGTCCTTCTCGCGGCGAGCGGCGTCTTCGGCGGCACGCTCTCGTGCGAGACGCTCTTTTTCCAGCTTGCGCTCGGTGGCGGTCAGTTTGGCGGTGGTGCTTTTCTGCAGTGCTTCCTGGAGCGATAGCCGATCTTTCTCGGCCTGAGCCTGCGCTTGCATCGCGGCCTGAGTGCGGCCGATGGAGGCTGCAATGTCGGCACGCCGGGTCGCGATGTAGGCCAGGTTGCTGATCTTGGCGTCGTCCTCACTGCCCTGAAAGGCCTGCTCTGCGCGATCAAGGGCCTGACGCGCGTCGTCGAGGGCGGCTGGGGTGAGCTGCTTGGCCGGGCTGGCTTCCGCCTTCTTGTAGGCGTCGCGGGCGTCACGGAGTTCTTGGGGCGCCAGGTTGGAGCCGCAACCGACGAGGAGGGCGAGGGCGAGAGTGCTGCCGAGGATGCGTGGCTTGGGCGTTGTCATATCGAATCCTCCTTTCAGCTCTGCGGCTTGTCCGATCCACCCAGCTCGGTGCGGAGCTTTTTGACTTCGTCGATGGCCCGAGTGGCCTCGGCATGCGCGGTCTGCTCGCGAGCGAGAGTCAGCGCGAGCTCTGCGTCGACCTCCGCTTTGCGCAGCACCCACTCCGCTTCTTCGTTCTTGCCCTCTTTGATCAGGCTCTTGGCCAAGGCCACCTGCTCGTTAGCCTTCTTCAAGCGGAGAGTTGCCTCGGGCGAGGCTTGCGCGCCGCCGACCTCGGCTGCGCGGATGGCCGCGCGGGCTGCTGTCATCTGCTCGTTGGGCGCTGCGGCTCCGCCACAGGCGGTCGCAAGGAAGGCCGCGGAAGCGGCCAGGATCGTCATTCGGGTCATGGGGTGTCTCCAGTTCAAGTCGAGAACGCAGGATTAGCTGTGAGCTGGCGTGGCGGCAACCCGATATTCTCCCGCGAACCCGGCTAAGCTGCGGTTTTTATTCAGGAACGGAACAACGCTGTGCCGTGGGATCGCCCCAGTCTGGATGGCCTCTGGGCCCCGGATTTGCTGGTGCGCTCAGGCTGCTGCGGCGCGCTCGATGATCAGTGCTCGGGCGCAGGGGCCGACGACCTCTTCGACAGCTCGGTCGCGGAGCTCGGCTCTCAGGGCTGGGCTCGGCACACCGAAGGCAAGCAGGTTTGGCGTTTCCGCTACGGGCACGGACTGCGCCCGCGCCCGCGCCACTTCTTCATCGATGATGTGATCGAGGCTGCCGCCACTAGTGTCCAGAGCCCATTGGATGAAACGCCACGCTAATGCCGCGTGACGCAATTCATCCTGAGCGATGCGTCGCAGGACCTTGCTAACCGCGGCGTCCTGGCAATGGCTCGCGGCCTCTTCGGCTTCGAGGGCGGCGCAGGTTTCCCCGATACAGCCCTCTCGGAAGGTGAGGCGCACCACCGCTTCGAGGCTGTCTTGGCCATCGAGGGCTCCTTGGCTGGGCAGTACTCCGGGTCCGACCGGCGCGGCGCCGTAGTGGGAGGCAAGACCGAAGCAGATGCGTGCGTGTTCGATTTCGTCACCCATGGCTTGCTGGCTTTCGCTGACCAGGCTGGCGGGCGCGCCCAAGGCCAGTAGTTGCAAAGAGAAGCGAGCGAAGGCGGCAACGGAGGCGTGCTCCATGAGCCCCACGTCGGTCCACCAGCGTTTGAGCTGGGTGCGAACGGATTCGGGCAGATCCGCGGCGGTCATGGGCAATGGCAGCTGCCAATCCCCACGGCTTTCGGGTTGGGCAAGCCGAACTTCGTCCCGCACCAAGAAGGGGCGGCCGGCTGCGCAGGGATTGGTTTTGGCGCAGATGCGACGCTTTTCCCTCAACACGCAGCTCTGGCCTTGGGCGCAATCCTTCGAATCGACGCATTCGTCCTCGGCGGTTTGGCAGGCGAAGCCGACAATCCCGAACCCGCAGGAGTCCCCGCTTTCGTGCGACGCGCACATCATGCCCTCGCCGCAATCCGCGTCGCTGGTGCAAGTTGCTGAAACGCAGGTGCCGACGGGATCGCCACACAGGCAGATTTGGCCGGTGCCACACTCGCTATCGCTGGTGCAGCCCGCGCGGCAGTGACACCCGATCTGGATCCCTGGAGCGCAAAAACTGTTGGTCTGTGCCGAGCACTCCGCGTCTGTGGAGCACTGTCCTCCGGCGGAGCAGACTTCGCCGGTTCTGGGCACGGACGAGGTGCAGGACAGGATCTCAGGTCGGTGCACCCAGCCGCCGTCGCAGTTCTCGTAGCCGGCCCCGCGAGCCTGCGGGCTGTTGCAGGGAAACGATCCCGCGTCGCCGTCGGACGTGGAGCTACAGCCGGCTGCCACGGTCAAGCCGAGGGCGAGCAGCAGGCCCCCCCGCCACAGTCCTAGATTGGTTCGAAGCTTCATGACTCAGATCATCTGCAAGCCCCGGACCAGGGGTTTTGGGTCAGGCTGTGCCACGAGGGGGTGCGAGAGCCGGACTGCAGCGATCCGCGAAGGCGTCGATGACGATCTGATCCGTTACATAAAAAACAATAAAATCATATAGTTAGATAATAATACTTTCACCAAAACAAAAGCTGAGCTTTTGTTCAGTTATGGCGTTTGCGGAGCTGGCAGCGCGTTCTTGCTTCTCATTTCTCCGGGGCGCTTCCCATCCGGAGGAGATGGTGGAGCGCGCCGGGCAGCTTGGGTTGTGTGCCGTCGCCATCACCGACCACATGGGGCTGTACGGCGCACCTCGAGCGCACGTGCGAGCGCGAGAGATCGAGCAGCCTCTGATCATCGGGGCCGAACTCAACCTGAAGCACGGCTCGTTGATCGTCTTGGTTCGGGATCATGATGGCTATGCAAACTTGTGTCGGCTCATCACTCGCTGTCACGCAGATGTGCCGAAGGGTGAGGGACGGCTTGCCATCGACTGGTTGGAGGAGCACAGGGCGGGGCTCACGGCGTTGGTGCCAGGGCCGGTCAATCCCGCCGGTCCGGATGCGCCGCCAGGGGAACTGCTCCAAAGGGTGAGGGACATTTTTCGTGAGCATGCGTTCTTGCTCGCTCACCGTCACTTGGATGGTTTCGACCGGCAGCGGATCGACGAAGTGGAGACTTGGTCCGAGCACTTCAATATGTGCGTGCTCGCGAGCGGTCGCCCGCTATTTCACGACCGCTCGAGAAAGCCCTTGGCGGATGTGCTGCACTGCATCCGAGAGGGGACGACTCTGGACAAGGCGGGTACGGCTCTGTCTGCTAATGCCGAGGCTTTCTTACGCTCTGAGGTGGAGATGCTGCGACTCTTTCGGGATCGTCCGGGGTGGGTCGAACACACCGCAGAGGTTGCGCAGGAGCATCGTTTTTCTTTGAATGAGCTGCGCTACCATTTCCCCTGCAGTCTGGAGCCCGGGGAGAGTGCCGATGAGAAATTGCGCCGCCTGTGTCACGAGGGAGCTCTGCGCCGTTATCCCGCGGGTACTCCCGAGTCGGTCTCTGTTCAGATCGATCGAGAACTTTTCCTCATCGCTCGGCTACAGGTGGCGCCCTACTTTCTGAGCACTTGGGAGGTTGTCGAGATTGCTCGAGAAAAGCGGATCTTGTGCCAAGGTCGAGGCAGCGCGGCCAATAGCGCGGTGTGTTTCGTGCTCGGTATCAGCGCTGTAGATCCGGCACGTTCGAACTTGCTCTTCGAGCGGTTCATGAGCCCGGAGCGCAGTGAGCCGCCGGACATCGACATCGATTTCGAACACGAGCGCCGGGAGGAGGTGATTCAGGAAGTCTATGCGCGGCACGGTCGAGAGCGCGCTGCCATGGTCAGTGAAGTCATCTGCTATCGAGGCAAGAGCGCGCTGCGGGAAGTGGGCAAAGCCTTCGGGCTTTCCTTGGAACAGATCGATCGCCTTTCTGGGACCATCACCCATTGGGATACGGCTGAAACCTCCGACGCTCGCCTCGGAGAAGTGGGCTTCGACGCTCGCGACGAGCGGCTATCGAAGGTGGTCCGGATGGCCCAGGCCTTGGCGGGTTTTCCGAGGCATTTGTCGATCCATGTTGGAGGCTTCGTGCTCAGTGCTGCACCCTTGCATGAAGTGGCGCCGGTGGAGCCTGCTCGCATGGAGGGCCGCACGGTCATTCCTTGGGACAAGGACGACATCGAGGCTCTTGGCTTCTTCAAAGTCGACGTTTTGGGTTTGGGCATGCTCACTGCGGTGCGCAAATGCCTCGAATTGATTCACGAGGGTGGCGGGCTGCGAGAGCCAGGGGAGGAAAACTTCGACCCCCTGGAAGTCATCACGCGATTGCCGTCTGAGGACCCGGCTGTGTACGACTTGGCGTGTCGTGGCGACACCGTCGGCGTGTTCCAGATCGAAAGCCGAGCGCAAATGGCGATGTTGCCTCGGCTCAAGCCACGACGTTTCTACGATCTGGTGATCGAGGTGGCCATCGTGAGACCTGGGCCGATTCAAGGGGGCATGGTGCATCCGTATCTGCGTCGACGAAATGGCGAAGAACCCGTGCGCTGTCCGCATCCAGACTTGTGGCCTATTCTCGAACGCACCCTGGGGGTTCCGTTGTTTCAGGAGCAAGTGATGCAGATCTCCATCGAGGGCGCGGGCTATAGCGGCGGGGAGGCGGACCAGCTGCGGCGAGACATGGCCGCATGGAAGAAGAGCGGCCGGCTCATGCGCCATCGACAGCGTTTGCTGGATGGCTTCGAGAAAAAGGGGATCCCTCAGAGCTTTGGAGAAGCGCTCTTCGAACAGATCAAGGGCTTCGGGGATTATGGCTTTCCCGAGTCCCATGCCGCGAGCTTTGCGCTGATCGTGTACTCCTCAGCCTGGCAGAAAGCGCACTACCCGGCGCATTTCGTGTGCGGGCTGATCAATTCGCAGCCGATGGGTTTCTACACAAAGAGCACGTTGCTCCAGGACGCCCAACGTCACGGGGTGGAGGTATTGGATGTGTCCATCGAGCACAGCGGTTGGGATTGTAGCTTGGAAGCAGCGAGCCCAAAGTGTCGGATATCGAGCACTGCCGTCGGAGCCAAGCGTGCGGTTCGGCTTGGCTTCCGAGTGATCAAAGGCTTAGGGGAGGCCAGCGCGCGGCGCATCGAGGCTGCGCGAGGTGAGCGGCCCTTCGCGGATCTAGGGGATTTGATGCTGCGGACGCGTTTGCGACGGGACGAACTCGAGAAGTTGGCGCAAGCAGGAGCCCTGGAGTCTTTGACCCCGGGTCGGCGGCAGGCCATGTGGCAATTGCGCGCACCTCGGGTGGAGGGACTCTTTCGTGGCATCGAGCCGGCGGAGTCCAAAGTGAGCTTGCCGCCCTTGCGGCGAGCCGAACAGCTGGTTTTGGACTACGGTCAAAAGAGTCTCAGTGTAGACGACCACCCGATGCTGCATCTGCGCGCCGCGCTGAAGCGGCGCGGAGTCCTCACAGCCCGACAGCTCGATGCAGTCCCGCAAGGCACTGTCGTCGAGTCGGCGGGTTTGGTGATCTGCCGTCAGCAGCCTGGCACTGCCAGTGGCGTGGTGTTCATCACCCTGGAAGACGAAACCGGATTCGCCAACCTGGTGCTCTGGAATCGTGTGTACCAGCGGCTGCGCCTGATAGCGCGGCATGCCACGTTACTTCTGGCTCGAGGGCGGATCGAACGGCAGCCCAACGTGCCGCCGGATGCACCGAAGGTGCTGCACGATGCTGTGGCCACTCGGAAAGTTGGTGCGGGTGACTCAGCGAAGGATTCGGCGCCAACTCCTGTGATCCATCTGATCGTGGATGAACTCGAGCGTCTCGATGTGCAAAAACAGAGCGGCTGGCGGATGTCCCGAGACTTCCACTGAGGGGGATCTGCGGGGGCGTTGGCTCGGCCGGGCTCAGGCGACCTGAGTCGCGCCATCCTCCGCCGCAGGCGGAGGCGTGGAGCCCAAGGCGTTGGCGGCCCGGGCATTGCTGCGTGCCACGGCCTGCTCGTTGACCTTGACGCTGACGATTCGGGACACGCCGGGCTCGCCCATGGTTACTCCGTACAGCACGTCCACGCACTGCATGGTCTTCTTGACGTGGGTGATCAGGATGAACTGCGAGTTCGCGGTCATGGCACGGATCGCTTCGTTGTAGCGAGCGACGTTGGCCTCATCCAAAGGAGCGTCGACCTCGTCCAATACGCAGAACGGGCTGGGCCGGTGCTGGAAGATGGCGAAGATGAGCGAGACCGCCGTGAGGGCTTTCTCGCCACCGCTCATGAGTTCGATGTTCCCGAGCTTCTTGCCTGGGGGCTGGGCCGCGATGTCCACGCCCGTGGATAGCAAGTCCTCCGGATCCGTCAGCACCAACTCCGCCCGCCCGCCGCGGAACATCTTGGTGAAGGTCTTCTTGAAGAGATCGTTTACCGTGTCGAAGGTTTCCTTGAAACGGCGTCGAGACTCGCGGTTCATATGCTTGATGGCACGCTCCAAGTCCGCCAAGGCCTGCTCGATGTCGATCTTCTGCTGACTGAGATCTTGGAATCGCTTCTCTGCGTCTTCGAATTCCGCGCGGGCATCGAGATTGACGGGACCCATGCGGTCAATTAGCTGAATCAGCTCGTCGATGCGGCGGCGCTGTTCGTCGTCGGGCACGGGGCGGGCGTGGTAATCGCCAATGACCCGTCGCAGGTCCAAGCCACGGAAACGGTCTCGGACGTTTGCGAGCAGATGCTCACGCTCTAGATCGATGCGCTGCAATGCCATCTCGGCGCGGCGTACGCCCTCGTCTGCGGCCGTGAGCTGATCTCGCAAGGCCTTGAGCTCGGCTTCTCGAGTGCCCAGGGCGAAACGCACCTGCTCCAGGAGCGCCCGAGATTCTGCCAGCTCGGCGTGGGCAATGCGTGCGCGCTGCATGCCGTCCTTGCGCTCAGCATGCAGCGCAAGCAAGCGCGCCGCGGTTTCGCCCGAGGCGACCGCGGCTTCCGTCATCTCTTCGTCGAGGCGCTCGGCGCGGGCGGAGAGATCTGTCAGAGCGACGTTGACGCGCTCCAGGGCACCACGGGCCGCATCCATCTGCTCCCGAACCTGGGCCAAACGCACTTTGCGCTCCGTGACCAAGGTGGCCTGGGTCGCAACTCGGTCGTTCCAGGAAGTGGCGAGAGCCTCGGCCTTGGCCAGGGTGTGGCGCATGTGTTCAAGGTCTGCTTCGAGCTCGCTCTGACGAGCCTGGCAGTCGGTCTCTGCTTTCGCGGCGGTCTCGATCAGCTCGGCGACCTCGGACAGCTCGTTGTCGACCGCTCGAAGCCGTGCCTGGACCCGCTCGATCTCGTCGGAAGCGCGGGCCAGGTCCTTTTCGGCATTCATGTGGGCCAGCTCGCCCTCATGGGCGCCCTGACGCGCACGTTCCAGAGACGTGCTCAGTTCCGAGATGCGTGCCCGGAGTTGATTGTGGGAAGTGACCAGGGTGGTGCACTGCTCGTCCAGGCTCGCGACCTGCTCGGCCAGCGTGCGCATTTCGCGCTTCTGCTCGACCATGGCGGAGGCGACATCGTCGCCGCTGCCTCCACTGACGACGCCGTCCTTGTCGACCACGGTTCCGTCGAGGCTCACCGCGGTGACCCCCGGGAAGGTGCGTGCAACCGAGAGCGCGTCTTCGGCGGAGTCCACGATCACGGCGTCGCCCATCAGGCTACGTACCAACTGCTCGTCTTCGGTGGCGAAGCGCAGTTGGTCCGCCAGCCTCCCGCGGACGCGGGGATCTCGTGCGGCGGCCAGGGCGCGGCTTCCCGCGATGTAGGGGGGGCGATGGGCCAGAATGCTGGCTCGACCCCGCTCCCCACGGCCCATTTCTTTGAGCAGGTCCAAACCCTTGTCGACGTCACTGACGACGACGTACTGCAACCGACCGGCTAGGAGGCCCGCGAGGGCATGGGTCAAGTGTTCGGGTGCCTCGATGCGATCCGCAACCAGCCCGAGTACCGCCGGGTCGCCGGCCTGAAGCAGCGCCCGGGGTCCAGCGCCGACACCTTCCAGCCTGCGATGCAGATCTTCCAGGGCGCGCAAGCGGTTGCGCTTCAACCCGAGTTCGTTCTTGGCGGAATCGACGGCGCGCTCGCTTGCCAGCTGAGTGCTGGACAGCTCGTTCATCTCCGCTTCCAGATCGCCGCGCTCGGCGTGGGTTAGGCGCTTGCCCTCGGCCAACTCGGCCACGCTGCGTTCCAGGGCGGACTTGCGTGCCTCGGCGGCGCTCAGTTCGCCCTGCAACAGATCACGTTCACCGGCGAGCCTGTCCCGCCGAGCATGCGCGTCGGCCAAGCGCTGAACTTGGGCTTCGAGCCGCTCGTGGGTTGCAGCGACTTCGGCGACCGCGCGCGCCACACGATCTCGCAGCTCCTGCACTTCCGTAAGGGCTTGGGCCTCTTCGGTGCGGAGCTGAGTGAGGGAGGCATCCTCCGCCTCGGTGTCTGCCAAGCGGGCGCCCTCATCTTGAGCCAAATACTCGAGGCGCTGGGTTAGCTCGTCTTTCTCCGTTGCCTGCTCCGCGTGTCGAGCCTGCACGTCGTCCAGCTCCGCACGGGCCTGCACCAGGCGTTGTTCCAAGTGCTGCAGACGGTCCCGGGAGCGCTCGATTTCGGCGGTGGCGCTAGTGACTTCGTTGTCCGCTTCGAAAGCCGTCTTGGAACCATCTTCCGCGCGCTGTTCGATGCGCTGAGCCTCACTCCGGGCAGATTCGAGCTGGGCTTCGCCTTCGCCGAGCTTGGCGCGCACTTCCTCGACGTCCGCAGTTGCGGTGTTCCACTGCTGCCGCTCGACGCGTTCGGTCACGGCGAGCTCGAGATACTTGTGAGAGGAGTCGTGCAAAAAGAGGTCTTCGAGCTCGCCGCGGTATGCGATGTAGCGCTCGGCCTTGGCGACCTGGCGCTTCAGCGAAGCGCGAGTTCGGTCAATCTCGCAGACGATGTCGGTGACGCGCAGCAAGTTCTGTCGGGTCAGGTCCATCTTGCGTTCGGCTTGGCGCTTGCGCTGCTTGTACTTAGTAATGCCCGCGGCTTCCTCGATGAAGAGGCGCCGATCTTCCGGGCGTGCGCTCACGATCTGCCCGATGCGACCCTGCTCGACGATGGAGTAGGCCTTCGTGCCCACGCCGGTGCCGAGGAATAGCTCCGTGATGTCGCGTAAGCGCATCACGGTCTTGTTGATCAGGTACTCGCTGGTTCCGTCCCGATACAGTCGCCGTGTTACGGCAATGTCCGGGTAATCGCGATACTCCGGCGGGAGCAACTCAGCGTAAGCCGCGTCGGTGTTGTCGAAGGTCAGCGTGACCTCCGCCAACCCATGCGGACCGCGTGACTCCGAACCGTTGAAGATCACGTCTTCCATGGCGCGGCCGCGCAGATGCTTGGCGCTCTGCTCGCCCATGCACCAACGAATGGCGTCCACGATGTTCGACTTGCCGCAGCCGTTCGGTCCGACGACGCCAATGACGTCGTGGTCGAAGTGGATCACGGTTCGGTCCACGAAGGACTTGAAACCCGCGATTTCCAGCTTCTTGATGTGCATCGAAACCTCTCGTCGATCCGCCCTCAGGCTATAGCAGTCCCGCCGGGACGACGCTTCCACCGGCCGCGGCCGATGTATGGGGAATTCCAGAACAGATTTGGCCCTCGTCGGGCACCGCACCTAGCGTAACCGAACGTCATGTATGGTCACGCGAGGCACCTGCACACTTCTACAGTGCGCCACGCGGGGTGACAACTGGAAAAATGCGCTGCCTGCGATCCACCCGATTTGAGGCGGATAATACGTCCATTTCCGAAGCGTTGACAGGCGCTGGCAAGCCGGCGCATTTACCCCCCGATTCAGGATGACTTACGAATACGCGTGTGAGGCGTGCGGCCATGCTTGGGAGGCGGAGCAGTCGATCAACGACCCGGCGCTGACCGAGTGCCCGAACTGCAAAAAAAACACGGCCAAACGCATGATTAGCGGCGGCCAGGGCTTCATTCTCAAGGGCGGCGGCTGGTACGCCGATGGCTACGGTTCGGCCAAACCCGACGCGAAGAAACCTGACGCGAAGCCAGCGTCTGAAACGACCGACACTACGGCGAAAAAGACGCCCGAAAAGAAGAGCACGGACTCGAAGTCGACCGGGTCCGCGACGGCCCGCGACTCACCAAAGAAATCGAGCGGGGGCAGTAGCGACAAGGCGTGACGACCGGGGTCGCCCGGCGCGGACAGCCCTGCTAAAATGTCTAGCGTATGCCGGACAACAAACGCCGCCTGCAGGAACTTCGTGAGCAAATCCGAGAAGCCGATCTGGGGCTGCTCAAAGCTTTGGAAAGCCGCGCCGCCCTCAACCGTGAGGCGCGTCAACTCCTCGAAGGAGAACCGCCGGTTGCGGATCGCGGAGAGCGTGAGGCCCTCGAAGCCCTTGAGGCAGCTGCGACCGGCGTGTTGCCGGATGGTGCTGTGCGCTCGATCTTCAGCGAAATCCACGCTGTGGGCCGAGGTATCGAACAACCCGTCCGGATTGCCTACCTGGGTCCGGAAGGCGGGTTTTCCCACGCCGTCGCCCAACACCAATTTGGACCCGGCGCTTCTTTCATCGAAAGCACCACGGTCGCCGACGCTCTAGACGAAGTCGTTCGCGGGCGCGCGGTCTTCGCGGTGTTCCCCTTCGAATCATCCATCGAGGGGCTGGTGCAGGCGTCCATCAACGCACTGGAGCAAACCGAGTTGGTGCTCGTGTCGGAGCGCAGCATGCCGGCGACCTACGATCTGATGAGCCGCGCGGAGCGGCTGGGGGACGTCGATAAGGTGTACGCGACGGCGGCGGCTCATGCGGCCTGCGAGCGCTTTTTGGAAGCCGAGCTACCAAGGGTGACCGTCGTAGACGTGCGTTCCCCGGTCGCTGCGGCCGCATTGTCCCGAGATGACGAGGAAAGTGCGGCAGTCGTGCCGGAGCCCTCCGGGCGCGCCGCGGGGCTTTCCGTCCTGCAGGCCAACGTTGGCGATAGCGCAGACATGCACTTTCGCTACGGGGTTGCCGGTGCGCGTCCCGCAAGCCGTTCGGGGCAGGATACGACCTGTTTGTTGTTCAACGCCGACGACAGTCCCGGCGCGCTGTACGACGTGCTGCGCCACTTTGCCGAGCGCGGAATCAACCTGAAGAAGCTCCAATCACGCCCGGTCGCGAACGGCGGATTGGACTTCCTTTTCTACGTCGAAGTTAGCGGTCATGTCACGGATCGGGCAGTAGTGACCGCTCTGGAATCCGTCAAACGCCAGACCAAGTATTTGCGCGTGCTGGGCTCCTTCCCGAGCTGAACCCGATAGGGCAGCGCAGCGTCGACAATCTGGACTCGAGACCGTAGGCTCCCGGGCGATGGCCTCTCTCGTCACTCCTTCCATCGAATCCCTGGTGCCTTACGAAGCGGGCAAGCCCATCGAGGAGGTGGCCCGGGAACTCGGGGTAACCGACGCGGTGAAGCTCGCGTCCAACGAAAACCCGCTTGGGCCGAGTCCCAAGGCAGTGGAAGCCGTGAAACGCGCGGTGAGCGAGGCTCATCGCTATCCCGATGCTGCGGCCTACTCCCTGCGCAAGCGCCTGTCCGAGCTTCACGACACTCCCATGGATCAGATCATCCAGGGCAATGGTTCTAACGAGTTGATCGAGCTGTTGATCCGGACCTTTGCAACGCCGATTGATCACATCGTCTTCGCCGAGCCTTCCTTCGTCGTCTACAAACTGGCGTGCTTGGCGCACGGCGTGAACTTTACCCCCGTACCGCTCACGGACTACACCCACGACCTCGAAGCGATGCGAAACGCGGTGCGGGACAACACGCGTTTGCTCTTCGTCGCGAACCCGAACAATCCGACCGGCACCCATGTGAGCCGCGATGCGGTTGCCGATTTCTTGAAGTCCGTGCCCGACCACGTGATCGTGGTGATGGACGAGGCGTACCTGCAGTATGCCGATGCGCCGGACTACCCGGACTCCCTCAGCCTGCGCTCGATCCGAGAGCGTCTCGTCGTGTTGCGCACCTTCTCGAAGATCTACGGATTGGCGGCCTTTCGGGTCGGATACGCTGTGGGTCCGGAACCGATCGTCAACTACATGAATCGCGTGCGGGCGCCCTTCAACGTGGGCGCGTTGGGACAGGTCGCGGCCTCGGCGGCCATCGACGATTCCGAGCACGTCGAGCGCAGCCGCAGCGAAAATCAGGCACAGCGCGCGCGGCTGGAGCGAGAAATCGGCGCCCTGGGCGTGAAGGTCGTACCAAGTCAGGCAAACTTCGTGTTCGTCGACGTCGGGCGGCCGGGCCGGGAAGTGTACGAGGCCATGCTGCGCAAGGGAGTCATCGTGCGCCCTCTGGGCGCCTCGAACTTCCTGCGCATCACCGTCGGAACCAAGGCCGAAAACGACCGGCTCATCCCGGCACTGTCTGGGGTGCTGTCGTGAAATTGCGACGCTTGCTGTCGCTGCTCCTGGTCCCCACTGTGCTCTCTGGGTGCCCGAAGAAAGAAGACGTTGTCGTCGAATCCGGCGCAGGCAAGTCGCTTTCGAATGAAGCCATTGACCAAGATCCCCTCGCGCTGCTTCCCGGTGGTGCGGTGGGTGTCATCGCTGGCGACGCACGGGCATTGTTCGCGTCGCGATTCGGTCAGCGCCTGGCAATCATGGCCAGCGCGCCAATTCCGCCCGCGGCGGGTTTCGAGCCAACTCGCGATTTGGACAAGCTTGCCGTCGGCCTGTACTCGATGCAGGGCGCTGACTTTGCTGTGGTGGCGACGGGCCGATTCAACAAGGCGGCGATCGAAGCCGCGGCGGACGGTACTCAGACCACGCCCCTTGGCGCGCCTTTGGTGAAATCCAGCTACGCGGATCGACCCGTGTATACCTCCAAGAATGTGGGATTCGTCGTGCTCACGGAGCGCACGGTCCTGCTCGGGAATGAAACCGGCATTCGACGCGCCCTCGACCGCATCAAAGAGGGGCGCGTCAAGCGTTCTCTGCCCGATGGTTTGGAAGAACTCCTGAAGACCCCGAATGCGCCCGTCGTTGCAGTATTCGATCTGCGTGCTCAGGTACTCTCGGATGCCGTGCGCAGTCATCTCCCCTTCGTCAACGGCTTGGAGACGGCCCGCATGCTGGCGAACTTCGAAGACCCGGGGCTCAACATCGCCGGCACCTTGACCTACCCGGACAACGCGCAAGCCGAGAAGGGCACCGCCACGCTCCAATCCCTGGCCAGCAACGCCCAGGCGTGGGGTTGGCTGATCAACATCATGGGGATCCCTCAGCCGATCACGAAGCTCGAAGCCGAAACCAAAGAGCGCGAGAGTAAGTTCGTGGCGGCTCTCGATGGCAACGGCGTGGCAGAGTTGCTCGACCGTGGCGCGCGCATGATTGGCCTACCGGTTCAGCCCAAAGTGATCCCCGCCACGGTCACCCCTGGGGTCTCCGGCGAAACGTCGAAATGACCCGCTTCATCGTTCGCCCTGCGACGCAGCCCCTGCGCGGCAGCGTGCCTGTGGTGAGTGACAAGAGCATTGGGCATCGCGCCCTCATGCTCGCCGCTTTGGCGGGCGGCGAGTCGACCATCCGCGGCTTTTCCCGAGCTGCGGACAACCTGGCGACCCTGAGAGCTCTCAGCGCGATGGGGGTGGCCGCAGAAGCCGACGACGCGGGCGGCCTGCAAATCGCTGGCGTGGGGCTGCGGGGCCTTTCCGCGCCCGCCGAGCCCTTGGATTGCGGAAATAGCGGCACCACGTTGCGTCTGCTTGCCGGGATCCTCGCGGGGCAGCCGTTCGAGACAACCCTGACCGGAGACGCAAGCCTGTCCCGCCGGCCCATGCAGCGAATTGTCGAGCCCCTACAGATGCGTGGAGCGCGCATTGCCGGACAGGGGCAGGGGGCGGAGGTGACGGCGCCCTTGGTCGTGGGCCCCCTCGAGGCCGCTACCCTCGCGTCCCTCGAGTACGAATCCCGCGTGGCCAGCGCGCAGGTCAAGAGCGCGGTGCTCTTGTCGGGGTTGTATGCGTCGGGGCCGACACTATTTCGTGAACCCCTCGTCAGCCGCGATCACACCGAGCGAATGTTGAGCGCCCTGGGGATCCCGATCCACACCGCGGGCCCTCTAGTTGAATTGCATCCACCTCGTGACCCGATGGCCATGCGCGGGTTCGACCTCGAACTGCCTGGTGACCTTTCGGCCGCGGCATTCTTGCTCAGTGCCGCCGCCATTGTGGACGACAGCCAGGTGACCGTGCGGGGCACCGGGCTCAACCCCACGCGCACAGGTGTCATCGATGCGCTGCGGGGCTTTGGCCTCGAACTCGGATTGACGCCCCGGGGGGACGCCTTGGGTGAACCGGTTGGGGACGTGACGATGCTTGGTGGCCGATGCACGGGCGCCAATATCGGTGGCGAACTAGTGTTGCGGGCCATCGACGAGATCCCCATTCTGTGTGCGGTGGCGGCGAGGTCGACCGGTGAGACCCAGCTATCGGACTTGGCGGAGCTGCGCGTGAAGGAGAGCGACCGCGTGTCGGCCATGGCACAGTTGCTTCGTGAGTTCGGTGTGCCGGTGGAGGAGCGACCGGATGGTCTCGGTATCGAGGGCGTTACCGACAGACCGCTGCGCGCCGCGCGTGTCCACAGTCAGGGAGACCATCGCATCGCGATGACCGCGGTCGTCTTGGGGTTGGTGGCGCAGGATGAGTGCATCGTGGATGACGTGGACTGTGTGAAGACCAGCTTCCCCCGCTTTGCGGGGACCTTGCGTGCCCTGGGCGCAGATGTGGAGGTGCGCGCGTGACCCGAACCCGACCTGTGGTTGCCATCGATGGCCCCGCCGGAGCCGGGAAGACGACGGTGACTCGTCGAGTTGCCGAGGCCTTGGGATTCACCTTGGTGGACACGGGCGCCCTGTACCGAGCCGTCGCGTTGGCAGCTGAGCGTGACGGCGCCAGCTGGGATGACGCACCCGCCGTGGCCAAGGTGGCGCAGCGGCTCGCGGACACGGACGCCATTCGCTTCGACGCGGACAGCGCCGCCCTGCGCCTGGGTGACGAAGACATCTCTCAAGGGATCCGCACTCAGAGCATCGCGGAGGGGGCCAGCAAGGTCAGCGCCATCCCCGAGGTTCGAGATGCGCTTTTGAACATGCAGCGAGGGCTGGGGCGGGCTGGAGGCGTGGTCTTGGAGGGCCGGGACATCGGAACCGTGGTTTTCCCGGACGCGGAAGCGAAATTCTATCTGACCGCGAGCGTAGAAATCCGCGCGCAGCGCCGTCACCAGGAACTCGTGGCCAAGGGCCAGTCGATGAGTTTGGAAGAAGTGCGAGCACAGGTCATCGAGCGAGACACTCGGGACACAAATCGCCCAGTCGCCCCGTTGAAACAGGCTGAAGACGCCGTGTTGGTCGACAGCTCCGCGCGTAGCGTCGATGAGGTCGTGGACTTCATCGTCGAGCGCGTGCGTGCCGTCGAAGCGGGTCTTGGGGCCAGCCGGCAGTAGGACCAAGTGCAGCGACGGACCTTCATGGGAGCCGCGGTTGCAGCCTTGGGCTGCAGCGCTCCGAAAGTCCCACCACCGCCGCCAGGACCGCCGGCGCTGACGCGGCCCGAGATGGCCTTGCCGTCCGAGTTGGACGTGGCATTCCGATTGGACTTGTCCAAAGTTCGGCGCTCCCTCGGCAAGAGCGCGCTGCTCCGACTGCGGCAGCGGGCGGCCGAACGCGTCGGCCGCCAGCCCGAGCAAGAGCGCATGGTCGGTGACCTTCTCCTGCAGAGCGATGTCGTGTTGATCGCGCTGCGCCCGGCGCGGGAGGCGCGTCTGCTCGATCACGTGTTCGTGTTTCGCGGGCGCATGAAGAGCTTTGACCCGCGGAGCTATGCGCTGTCGCCGAAGTTCGGCGGCGGCCGAGACCTGGGTCGGGATCTGAGGCGCTTCGATCGCCAGTCGCCGGAGCGTGGCCAACCCGCTCGGGTGTACGTCGCAGGCACAGACACTGTAGTTCTGGTCAGCGAGGCCGCCCTGGATAGCGTTGAGCGACGCCTCGAAGAGGGCAACTTCGACGAGCATCTAGAGCCCCCAGCGAAGGGGCTCTTGTCGGTTGCCGCTCGGGGGCCGGCCCTGGCCAGCTGGGTCGAAGATCGCAGTACCAGGCTATCCGGTTTGCTCCTGGCTACCCGTGAGATCCAAGGTCACGCGGATTTGGACGCGTCGACTTTCACAGCGCAGGTGAACTTGAAATTGTCGGACTCGGAACGCGCCACGCTGCTGGCCGACGCGCTGAGGGACTTGGTCGAGGCGATGCGGCAGCTGGCTCCCGGATACGTGCCGGCTGGTCCTGGACTGAATATCAAGGCGGTCGGAAAACAAGTCGTAGTGGACCTGCGCATGCCGGTTGAAAAACTATCCGAGTTGATGGAAACGAGAGTGAAGCAAGACCGATGACTCGTCGCGCGGTGTCCCACAAATCGGTTTTCGTCGTCTTTTTCGGCCTGGTCTTGGCCGCCCTGGCGGCCGGCGGCTTACTCTACTTTGGCAAGTTGCAGTACGTGCCAAAGGCTGCCCGCCATGCCCCTTCGGATGCCAGCGTGACGGCACGCCTGAGCGTAGAGCGTGTCGGTCTATTTGCTCCCGCTCGCACGCACCTGATGCCGCTCGTGGATAGCGTCGCCGCGCCTGATGGAATGGCCTTGCGACGACAACGCCTCGAAAAGCAAACCAAGCTCAAATTCAACGTGGACCTGCGCGAAGTCGTAGTGGCTCTCGGCCCTGGCCCCAAGGATTGGGTCGTCGTGTTCGGCGGCATGTTTCCTCGCGCCGATTGGGTCGGCAGCGTGGCGAAACTACTGCAGCAGGAGGGACGCCGCGGGCGCCTCGACGCCGGGGTCTGGTCGGATCCTGCCGGCTTCTTCCTGAGTCAGGCAGAAGACGGCTGCGTGGTGCTGGCCAGTTCCCGAGGGCGCCTAGAGCGCGCCCTGCCCGTCGGGCTGGCGCCGCCCTCACGGGGTGACTTGGAGATCAGGCTCTCGCCCGGTGGCGTGAAGCTGCTGAAACAAAGCGGTCTGGTGTTCTCGCCGGCAACGGATTTCGCCCAGGCTTCCGCTACTGCCGTGGGCACTGGAGTCGACGCGAAAATTGCTCTAGCCCCGGCCATGGCAGCAGACTCCGCTGCGATGACGGCCTTGAGCGCCGATTTGGAACACCTGGGAGCCGGCAAGATTGAGCAGAAGGCAGGAGTTCTGAAGGCCAATTTCGACCGTGATGGGTTGGACCGAGCCGCCGCACATCTTGCAGGCTGGCTGAAACTCCGCCTCGGGGTGGCCAGCGTGGACCCAAGCCGAGCCAAAGGGCCGTAAGTAGGCGTGGGACACCTGGATTTTCGCATTTGACTCACCTCAGGCTGTGCGCTACCTCACGCGCCCCTGTCCTGGCTCGGGACCGGTCCTGGCGTGTTGCGGCCCCAGGTCCTTTCACCCCCCATGACGCCACGACGGGCACGGAGGCATCGCTTTCTCAATGACTGAAACTCAATCAACCACTGAATCCAACTCGACAGGCTCCTTTGCATCCCTCTTCGAGGCTAGCGAGGCTAGCTCCGGCGGCATCGAAATCGGAGGGGAAGGGCAGATCGTCACAGGCATTGTCGTGGCGGTGAACAAGGACTTCGTCGTCATCGATATCGGTGGCAAGAGCGAGGGTGTCATCAAGGCGGACGAATTCATCGACGCCACGGGTCAAGTGAACGTGAATCCCGCAGATCGCGTGGATGTTTTCATCGAGAGTCGCGAGAGCGACGACGGTCTGATCTCCTTGTCCAAGGAGAAGGCCGACAAGATGAAGGTGTGGGACGAGATTTCCGCCGCTTGTGAGCGCGACGAAATCATCGAAGGCACCATCAGCCAGCGCGTGAAGGGCGGGCTCGCGGTGACCATCCGCGGCGGCGTCAAGGCGTTTCTGCCCGGTTCCCAGGTCGACCTGCGGCCGATTCGGAATCTCGAAAAGCTGATCGGTCAAACCTACGAGTTCAAGGTCATCAAGTTCAACAAGAAGCGCGGAAACATCGTGCTGTCTCGCCGTGTGCTCCTCGAAAAGGAGCGCGACGCCATGAAGGCCGAGACCCTGCAGAGCTTGGAAGAAGGGCAAGTGCTCACGGGCACGATCAAGAACCTCACCGAGTACGGTGCCTTCGTGGATCTGGGTGGAATCGACGGCCTATTGCACATCACGGACATGTCCTGGGGCCGGGTGAACCACCCCAGCGAGGTCTTCAACGTCGGTGACGAAGTCACCGTCAAGGTGCTCAAGTACAACCCCGAAACCGAGCGTGTCAGCTTGGGCCTCAAGCAGACCCAGGAAGATCCCTGGAGCCACGCGGAAGAGGTGTACGTCATCGGCAAGCGAGTGGGCGGCAAGGTGATGAGCCTGACCGACTACGGTGCGTTCGTGGAACTCGAGCCGGGGGTCGAGGGGCTGATCCACGTCAGCGAGATGAGCTGGACCAAGAAGATCAAGCACCCCTCCAAGATGCTGGATGTGGGCACCGAGGTGGAGTGCCAAGTGCTCGAAGTGGATGCCAAGAGCAAGCGCATCAGCTTGGGCATGAAGCAGCTCGAGCCCGATCCCTGGTCTCTGTTCACAGACAAGTACAAGCCTGGCGACAACGTCGGCGGCAAGGTTCGCTCCATCACCGACTACGGCGTGTTCGTCGGCATCGAAGAGGGCGTGGACGGCATGGTCCACAAGACAGACCTGTCTTGGACCGTGAAGATCAACAACCCCGCTGATGTCTACAAGAAGGGCGATGACGTCCAAGCCATCATCCTCAGCATCAACCATGATGAGAAGAAGGTCAGCCTTGGCGTGAAGCAGCTCTGGGACGATCCCTGGGGGACCCTCTTGGACGAGTTCAAGCCCGGCACCGTTGTAGAAAACGTCGAGGTCCTCAGTGTGGCGGAGTACGGCGCTTTCGTGCGGTTGCGCGAAGGTATCGAAGCCATCATCCCGAGTGGTGAAATGGATGCAGGCGTCACCCTGACTCCGGGCGAAAAGGTCAAGGCGGAGGTCAGCAACGTCGACACCATGGATCGACGCATCACGCTGTCGATGCGCAACCCCGGAGCCAGCCCCGCCGCGGAGCAGCTGCAGGTCCTGGCTCGGGAAAAAGGCAAGGGCGCTACCCTGGGCGACCTGCTCAAGGAGAAGCTCGGCGACAAGCTCTCGACCATGGCCGGCGACGAAGCGGAAGGCGAAGAAGGGGCAGCCGCAGAGGCGCAGGCCGAATCCGACGGGGCTGAGGAGTCGGCGGAAGCCGAGCAGCCCACGGAGGAGTGAGGTAGGCCTAGGGTTCGCCAGCCTGGCGGCCCGATCTCGGCCCGGCGACAGACTCGCCGGGCCGTTTTCGTTTGCGACGCCGGTGTCAAGGCGCGCCATTTGGGTGTAGCTTCGGCGCCGCGGCCAGCGCCCGACCAGGGGCGGGTCAGCGGAGGAGTACCTTGGCGGAGCCGGTCATTATCGACGAGCATCCCAGCGGCGGTTGGAACCGTCGGCGCCTTTGGTTTCTGTTGGTTTCCGGCGCCCTGGTCGTGGTGCTGCTGGCGGCAGTGCGTGAGATCCTGCTGCCCTTCGTACTCGCCCTGATCATCGCCTACGTGCTGACACCCTTGGTGGCGCGGTGCGAGCGCGCACGTATTCCACGCTCCCTCTCGATCGTGATCGTCTACGTGGCGACCCTGGGCACCATCTATCTATCCGGCGCTGCGATTGCGCCGCGGCTGTACGACGAAACCGCCAAGCTTGCCCGGGACGCGCCGGCCCTTGCCACGGGCTTGAACAAGAAGTGGGCGCCGCGGGTCGAGACTTGGATCCGAGGATTGATCAACCGGGCAGATCCGGAGGAAAAACCCGCAGCGGAAAAGGCTCCCGCCTTCGAAGTCATCAAGAAGGACAACGACACGTACTCCATCGAGCTTCGCTCCGGTGTCGATGTGGTCCAAGATGGCCCGAAGCGCTGGCGCATCGTTCCAAAGCCTGAAGAAAGCCCCAAATTCAGCGTTGCGGAGCTGGCGGACGAGAGCATGGCTGGCTTCGTCAGCTATGTGAAGCGCAACGCCTTGGAGTTGATCAAGGTCGGGCAGGCGATCGTCAGTCGAGTCGCGCGCGGCGTCTTTTTGTTCTTTCTCACGCTCATGGTGGCGGCCTACTTGATGCACACCCGCGAGAGCATCTTCGAGTTCTTCCGCTCGCTTCCGCCGAAAGAATCCCAATCCAGCTTCGACCGGCTGATGTTTCGCATCGATCGCGGCTTGGCCGGCGTTGTGCGCGGGCAGCTGTTGATCTGTTTGGTCAACGGCGGGTTGTCGGCCGTCGGCTTCTGGATGTTTGGGCTCAAGTACTGGCCCATCCTGGCCATCGTGGCCGGAGTGATGAGCATCATTCCGATCTTCGGGTCGATTCTCTCCACCATTCCCGCTGTGATGATCGGCTTGACCCAGGACTTCTGGACCGCATTGTGGGTGCTGCTTTGGATCATCGGGATTCACCAGGTGGAGGCGAACTTGCTCAACCCGAAGATCATCGGTGTCGCGGCCAAGATCCACCCGGTATTGGTGGTCTTTGCCCTGATCATCGGAGAGCACTTCTTCGGGCTGTGGGGCGCATTGCTCGCGGTTCCCGTTCTGTCCCTGTCCCAGAGCCTGTTCCAGCACTTTCGCTTCGAGCTGATGCCCGAGTCCGGCCCCGACAGTCTGCCGCCGCCGCCTGTGCAGGCGAAGAGCAAGGCCTGACCCCGAGGCGCATGGGGATGCTCCGCGGGATGTGATATAGCCCCGCCGTGGCGAAAGAAGCCCGAAAACTCAAACGTTCGGCGCAGAGCCGAGAGACCAGCGGCAAAGCGAAGAAGAAGCAGCTCGCTGCGCCCTTGGTCGTCAAGCCGAAGGACGTTCCGGATCCCCTGGGTCGGGACGCCCTGAAGAAGTTGCTGACTCGACTGGCCATTCCCCTCGTTGGCGCTTGGCTCCTCGGTGGACTCATTGCCGGCGTGAGCCAGGGCAGCACCGCCAAGACAGTTGCTCTTGTCGTGCCCGCAGTGGTGACGGTCGTGCTCGCGGGGATCGTGATCTGGGCGATGCGCCAGGCCAAGAAGGCCCGAGGCGTTGCCGACCTACTCAGCGGAGTGGAGTCTGCCGAGGATCGCAAAGCGGCCCTGGAAGCGCTGGGCAAGAACTACAAGAAAAAGGACCCAGCCGCGATCTTTGCCAAAGCGCAGTTGGAATTGCAGGACGAGCCCAAGAAGGCCCTGGAAACCCTGGAGCAAATCGATCTGGGCAAAGTCATGGCGCCGGTTGCCGACGAAGCGCGGGCCCAGCGTGGCATGATCCACCTAATGCTGGGCGAGGTGGATCCGGCCCGGCGACTGGCAGACGGTATCGATCTCAAACGTCATAACGAGCCGAAGGCACGCGCCATGATGGCTGCAGTAATCGCCGAAGCTTGGGCGCGAACCGGGCAAGCCAAGCGCGGTCTAGAAACCATCGAAGTCTTCGATCCCGAGGACGCCGAATACGTCTCCCTCAAGCCTCAGCTCTGGCGCGCTTATGCCTTCGCCTACGCCTACGCCAGCAATACGAAAGGCATGCGTCGGGCCCTTCGCAAGTTGCTGGAGCAGGACGCGCGTCTGCTCGGCGGTTTCCTCGGCAAGCGCGGCCACCCCCTGCTCAAGAAAGAAGCCAAGAAGCTACTCGAGCAGAGCGGCCAGATGCCCCGCAAAATGGTCGTCCAGCGCCACTAGGGTCTTGGGTTTGGATTGGGGTTGCGGCGATGGGGCGGCGTTGGGCCACTACTCTCAAGCGTGGCCACGGTGGGGCGGCGCCGTAACTTGCTCAGGGCGTTCAACGGGGCGCGCGGCAACGGGCGGTCGCGCAGCAACTTGCTCGACCCTCAGTGACTCAGCGCGACGCACGGTGCGGGTTCCACGTCGCGTGGTCCCAGCCGCAGTCGTCTGTTCCATCGGGCCTCTCCGAGTAGGATTCGACTTCGAGTTCCAGCCGGGTGCCCATGCGTGGACGACTGGTTTGCCTGAAGAGCCCGATGACCTCGTAGCAACCGTCCCACTGCAGGGGACTGCACTTTCGGCTGCCGGAACACTCGAAGCGCTCGTCGCCGCGGCCGCGGAGCTCAACGACGTAGCCGAGTGTGTCGTCCGGCATCATCGAATTCGGATCTGGAAACCATGCCAGCATTGCCGCCTGTGGCCAGCAGCGCGCCGTACCCGAAAAGATGCACTCCTGCATCGAGGCATAAGCTCTTCCGCGCACCCGCACTTTCTTCCCCGTGTAGCGTTCAGGCGTCGCATCCAATTGCTCGAGGGTGGTCAATGGTAGCCCAGCCGAGGCTGCTGAATGGGGCTTGGTGCGACCGCAGGCCGCGAGGCCGAACACCATGGATAGCGCGAACATGGCGGCGGGGTGACAACACCACCGCTGGGCGACCCACGTGTGTCGCTTGAGGCGCGTCAGCGCGCGCCAAGGCCCTGGGAACTGGAACGGCCACACGTGCCAAACATAGCAGCGGACGTGCTAGTCCTGCCCGAGGGTAGGCGACCCGTCAAAGAACGCGCAACTCACGTCCTCGGTCGCCCGACACGTTGTTCCCGCCCGTGGGCGGACCCCCGCGGGCATGGGGGTCGCGATGTTCCAGCGTCGAATAGCGCTTTTCGCTGCAGCGCCGCCCGTGTGCGTCAATGAAGGTGCGTTGGTAGTCGTCGCGATCCCAAACCTCTCGAGCGACCGCGACCGGCACGTGTCGAGATCCTTCATTGAGAGCGCGGCGCTTGCGAGGCTTGCCACTCACCACGCCTTGGCGTCGCTTGGTTTCCCTAGCGATGAGTTCGTCCAACGCGCGCTCGAATAGCTCTCCTAGATCCCCCGGCGCCACCGCATGGCTGAGACCGACGTGCCTCGTGGTTGAAACCGGACCAGATCAGAAGCGGCGTGGCAGACCTCCAGGCAACGATTCGCAGCGCCTCTGAGGCAGCATAGAAATGCGGGGATCCCTCAGTCCCAGGACGAGTTGCGTCCACTCCGAGCGGGGTGACACTCGGCAGGACATCGGCTTTAGGAAACCATCGCGCGATCAGCAGCTCGAGCTCGCGCCGGGTCTTGCCGCGAGCCTCTACGAATAGCGGCTCAACGTTTTCGTCCGACAGATAGCCCGAAAGCAGAAAGAGCCCGGTTAAATGAACGGTCCCGCTCTTCAGTTCTTCGAGGACCTGTGGCAGGGCCAAGTACAGGCGCGCCACACGCATGCGCTTCAGGGCAGCTTGCTCTGAGTAGCCGAGCCGCTCGACACAGAACGAAAACAGCGAGGAGCAAGCCTCGCGCAGATAGAGTTTTCTACGTTCGACCTCCGCCAAGTAGACGATGGCTTCGGCCGTCGCCCGTCGTTCTTTCGAGCAGAGCACTGGCAGCTGCGCGAGGAGTCGTTGGTTGCTGAGCAAAGCGAGAGTATCCATGTTTCTTTGGTAAAACGGATATTGGCCTCACCGGCGGCACGCCGTGGTCGTTTCGGCAAGGCGTTCAGCAGCGAAGTCGTTCCGAAACCAAAGCAACATCAGGTGCCGCCGTGGCAGCCACAGCAAGCACTCGAACGGCGTGTTGTCGCAAACCAACCAGCACGTCCCGAAATCCGTCAAGCACAAAGCGCAAGCATGAGCAGAAAGTTTGCGTGCGCGTGTTCGCGTCTGTCGCGGCAGCCTGCCGCTCCCGGAACGCGGCACCACCAGGACCATCATTCACTCCACGACTGATGAGTGCGGCGCCGGCGTCCCGGCGGAGATGCCTCCGGTTGAAAGTCGTCGTTGCGGAGGAATCGGTCGACCCCAAACAAATCAAGCCAAGACCGGCCTAGAGATCTCGGAGAGTGGCCTTGGCGACGGGTTGGATTCGGACCTCAGGCAGTAGCTCTGCGTAGGAGATGACCTTGGCGTCGGGCAGGTCCAGCTCGACCAGCTTGCGGATGAAGCGGCGGACGTCGGGTTGGGTCAAGATGATGGGCTGGGCGCCGGACTCGGCCAAGGCGCGTTGGACCGAGCGCACGATGTCTCGGCCCGCCGCGGGGGCCAGCGTCAAGAAGCTGCCCGCTGCGGTGCGGGAGATGGATCCACGTACGGCGTCCTCGATCGCGGGTTCCAGCAAGACGACGTCGAGCTCGGCCTCGCCGTAGGTCAGGTTGTGGGTGAGGGTGCGGCGCATCTGGGAGCGCACGAACTCCGCCAAGTTGAGGGGATCCTTGTCGGCTTGGGCAACTTGGGACAGTGCTTCCAAGATGCCTTTCATGTCCCGCACGCAGATTTGTTCTTCAACCAAGCGGCGCAGTACATCCGAGAGCAAGGGCACGCCCACGGGTTTTGGTACGACTTGCCGCACGGTGGCGGGTGCGACCAGCTCCAATTGATCTAGGAGGTTCTGGGTTTCAGCGATGCCGATGAAATCGCTGGCACGTGGCCGCAACACCGCCAATGCGCCCTCGACAATCACACTTGGGATATCGCCGTCCGCCACGTCTGCGGGCACCTCGATGACCCGAGCTGGAACCTCATGCACCGAGAGCACGACCGAGCGCTCGGGCAGCTCCGGGTCCACGCGAACTTTGCAGGCGGGCAAAGGCACGCCGAGTTCGCGAAACAGCAGCTCTTGGATCGCCGCGCCGGCTGCGCGGATCCCGGCCCGGCGCAGATCTCCTCCGCGCACGTCGTCGTCAATCAGGCGGGCCAGGTCTTCGCTAACCGACAGATCCCAGGGGGTGACCACCGGGACGAAGCGAGCCTCCGCAGACTCGTCGTCGCCAGATTGGACCGGCTCGGGGCCCGTCGCCGGCCGGCGAGTGGGCATTGGCCGAGCCGGGGCGCGGGAAGCGATGAAGAGCAGAGCGCCGATCACCAGGAAAGGCATGGCGGGCAGCCCCGGGACCAGCGCGAGGATGACTACGAATAGGCTAGCTACTCGGAGCGCACGGGGCGCGCCAAAGATCTGGGCCGAAAGCTCTTGGCCCAGAGGTGTATCAGGCTCTTCGCTCGCGACCCGGGTGACCAGGACGCCTGCGGCCGTGGCGACGACTAGGGCGGGGATTTGGCTCACTAGCCCGTCACCGATGGTCAGCAGTCCGTAGCGCTTCAGGGCCGCAACCAGCTCCATGTCCTTTTGCCCCATGCCGATGGCGAGGCCGCCGACGATGTTGATCAACGTGATCAGGAACGACGCGATCACGTCACCCTTCACGAATTTCATGGCGCCATCCATCGCCCCGTAGAACTGACTCTCCCGCGAGAGTGCTCGGCGGCGGCGCTTCGCCTCGGCGCCGTCGATGCTGCCGCTGCGCAGCTCCGCGTCGATGGCCATCTGTTTGCCCGGCATGGCGTCCAAGGTGAAGCGCGCACCCACTTCCGCGACCCTTTCACTGCCTTTGGCGATCACAACGAATTGAATGATCGTCAAGATCAGGAAGATGACGCCGCCAACGACGTAGTTGCCCCGCACTACGAACTGCCCGAAGGCCTTGATCACTTCCCCGGCGTCGGCCTGGAGCAAGATCAGGCGCGTGCTGGACACGTTGAGGGCAAGCCGCACCAGGGTCGTGAGCAGTAGCAGTGTGGGGAACGCGGCGATGCGTAGCGCATCGCTGACGTAGAGGGTGACCAGAAGCACCGTGACCGAAACCGCGAGGTTGGACGCGATCAGCAGATCGAGCAGCCAAGTGGGCAGCGGCACGATCATCAAGCCAACGACAGCGATGACGAGCCCTGCCAGGGCGGCGTCCGCGGTGCCGACGCGCTTCTTGCGTCGGCCCAAGGTCAGAGCAGAGGGTGCAGGCATTTCGGGGCAGGCGGGAGCGCGGTCAGCTGGGGGTGGCGAATAGCGCCATCACGGCCGTGTAGAGCGCCAGTGTAGGCCCCTCCGGGCCGGGGGAAAGCTCAAACGCCGACATCATTCCGGCGATGGGTAGTTGGGGGAAGGCTCGCCGCAAAATGGCGATCTCTGCGTCGTCGGTCCCGTACAGCCCGGCGCCGCGACCCGCGCAACTGAGCAGCAGCCCGAATCGAGGAAGGGCGCCTGCAAGTTCGCGTTTGACGGTATAGGCGCTGCGGGTCAGCTCCTCTCGTGCGGTCACCGCATCCCGGACGGCGAACGAAAGGGCGGCGCCCTCCGGAAGTGCCTCCGGTAGCACCACTGCCCCCCGGGACGGATCGACCCCGCGAATGGGTTGGACGCTGAACTCGTCAGCTTCTGCGTGCTCAGACTCGAACACGGCGGCGAGTACCAGGGAGGAGTCTTCGATGCTCTCGGCGACGCGGCCGAGGTAGTCCAGCGCTGGCTGTCCGCCCAATTCCAGTATGAGGGGGCCCCGGGCCAGCGTGACGGCCTCGGGCTTGTCCAGCAAGCGGCACGCCGGGGCCGCCCGAACTTTGGGTGGGTAGGCGCCGCTCAGGACCATTGCGGCTGCGGAGCCGACCACGACCCGGCCTTCGGTGTCGATGGTTGCCACCCCTTCGGCATTGGGTACGCCGGCACCGAAGATACGTCGCCCGCGGCCATCTCGGCGCAGGTTTGGAATCGCGTCTGAAAGCGTCGGGTCGACGAAGACCAAGCTCGAAAGATCTTGGCGAGAGGCGTGGTCGTAGAGCTGACCCGTCACGGCGGAGAGGCAGGCCTCGGGATCGTCCTGGCCTGCGCAGAAGACCCGGCACGTCTTACCGCGCCAGACCACGCCGCTGGCTCCGGTCTGCGCCTCCAGCTGACCAGCCTCACTGAGCACGCCGGCGGCGGTTGCAAGTAGCGTGGGAGTGCCATCGACGCTAGGGGCGATCTCTTCGGCAAGGCTTTCGAGCTGGTCAGCGAAGTCGCCGCTCAAGAACACGACCGCGCCGCCGGGATCGCTGATGCCGCGCACCACATTGGCCAGCTCGCGGACAAGCCGCGCCCGGGCGTTTCCGGACACGAGGAAGGAATGGGCTGACGCCGCCATGACAGCGAAGATATTTTTTCTGGCCCGGACTCGCAAGCGGCAGCGACGGCGGCGATTTGGCGTGCAAAGTACGTGCTATTTCGGCGATGCTACTAGCTCCCACATGACCAGCACGGTAACCGGCCAACTCCAGGTGCGCTCCTATGGCGGCACGGATCTCGGTCGGCGCCGCAAGGTGAACGAGGACGCCTTCATGACCGACGACGAACTCGGTCTGTGGGTCGTCGCGGATGGCATGGGCGGGCATGCTGCGGGCGAGGTCGCCAGCCAAGAGGCCATCGACACCATCTATGGCATGGTCAAGCGGGGTCGTCGGAGCCTGGAGCTGGACGGGGCGTTCCAAGAGGACAAAGCGCGGGCAGCCTGCCGGCTGCTCGAGGGCGCGGTCCAGGCGGCCACGTACATGGTCTTTGCGATTGCGGAATTGGATTCCAACAAGGCTGGGATGGGCACGACCATCAGCGCCATGATGCATTTCTCGAACCACGTTGCGCTAGCGCAGGTTGGAGACAGCAGGATCTACCGCGTGCGTGGCGGTGAAGTCGAACAACTGACCGAGGATCACACGCTGATCGCATGGCAGATTAAACAGGGCCTTTTGACCGCCGAAGAAGCCCGGCATGCCAAGCATAAGAACGTCATCACCCGTGCAGTCGGCAATCGGGACTACGTGCAGGTCGACACGCTGGTTGTGGAGCTCCAAGTGGGTGATGTGTTCTTGCTTTGCAGCGATGGGCTTCACGGCTACGTGAAGGTCGAGGAGATCCCCCACGTAGCGGCCGAGGGTGGCAATGCTGGAGTGCAGCGGTTCATCGATCTTGCCAATAGCCGTGGTGGACGCGACAACATCACCGCCATCTTGGTCGAAGTCTGCTGACAGCTAGTTATTTGGCCGACAGCGCCAACTTCGGATAGCTGCTCTAGGCAAGCTAGGAGCAGCAGATGACATACGCGCGCGTGGGAGTGTTGATGGGCGGAACTAGCGCCGAACGGGAGGTATCCCTCGGCACTGGAGCGGCTGTCGCCGACGCTCTGGTCTGTGATGGTCGCGAGGTCATCAGCCTGGATCTGGCGCCCGGAGTCGACGTGACCAAGCTGATACTGGATGCCGAGTTGGATGTGGCGTTTCTGGCCCTGCACGGACGACTCGGTGAAGACGGGTGCGTGCAAGGCCTACTGGAATTACTGCAGATCCCCTACACCGGCTCGAGCGTTCTTTCGAGCGCGCTGTCCATGGACAAGCTCAAGAGCAAGGAGCTATTCCGCCTGCACAACGTGCCCACGCCTCCGTACTACGAAATCCGGGGCGAAGATGGCCACCTGGACGTGGAGGAAACCCACGGCAGCTTTGGGTTTCCGGCGATCGCAAAGCCGCGCCGAGAGGGATCCAGCGTGGGCGTGACCCGGGCAGACTGCCTGATGGACCTTGCCCGGGGCGTGCAACTGGCCCTTGCCCACGACGAATCCGTTCTGGTGGAGCGCTTCATCAATGGCAAGGAGATTGCCGTCGGGATTCTCGATGGCCGGGTGCTGGGCGCGGTCGAGATCGCCCCCAAGAAGGACATCTACGATTTCGAGGCGAAGTACACCCCCGGCATGACGGAGTATCACCTGCCAGCGCGACTGGCTCCGGTGCGCTACCGCGGCGTGCTCAACCTCGCCGAGCAGGCAGCTCGCGCCGTGGACGCGACCGGCGCCGTACGTGTGGACCTGCTCGTGACTGAAGGTCAGAACGAATACGTGTTGGAGGTCAACACTCTGCCGGGTATGACGCCCACGAGCTTGCTGCCGAAGATCGCCGAGGCGGCGGGCTACGGATTTCAAGATCTTTGCGAAGCTATCCTGGCGTCAGCGCGGCTTCACGTTGCCCGACCCAATGCCACGACGCAGGTCGAGGCCGTCAGCGCGCCATCGTCTGCGGATGCCGATCTCGCCGTGGCCGTCTGAGGCTCAGCGCTTGGGAGCGGCGCAACGCTCTCGGGCCTTGTCGTTGTTCCTGCCCACCCGGCTTCGAAGTTCGCCGAGGTCATCCTGCGGAGCGCGATAGACGTAGCGAGCCGCGTCAGCGTTGGCACGCTCGGCCGCGCTCGGCGCGACGGCTACGCCACCGATGCCGAGACCGAAGCCCGCGCCGAGCACGATGCCTCCGGCGGCCAACTGTCCGCCGGATACGACCTGCTCCTCTTCTCGACTACCGTTCGGGTTGGTCTTTGTTTCGGTACCGAAGGCACCGACCAAGAGGATGGTGCCGACGGTCAGGGCTGCCGCTGCGCCCACGCCAAGTCCGGCTGCAATCCAGCGGTCGCGGTCGTGGGTTCGGTAGCCCTCGCGATGGCGATCGAACATGGGTGAAGAGCCGACCTGCTCTTCCAGTTCGGAAACGCTCTTGGGTTGGGTCTCACCCACGCCGTACACACCCGTCCCGTCGTCTTTTCGGGCCAGGCTGCGGCCCTCGGAAGACATGGGCGTTTGGTAGCGGGTTTTGCCCAGGGTCAGAAACTGGGCGGACTCGCACTCGCCGCTTGCCGCGCCGCCAGGAGTTTCGACGGGCCCGGGGAGGCGACTGACCGTGTTCGCGCAGCCAGCGAGGATCGTAAGTGTTAGAAGGAGCGCGACGCGCATCAGCCTGGGCAGTTAGTATCACGCCGCAATTAGGGCGTCACTCATTGAGCAGCCTGGCAATCTGAATGCCATCGCGATAGCGCTTCAGATCCGCGACCAGCGCCTCACGAGTGCTCCAGGGCAGCACGTTGCCGCGCGGCGTTCGATACTCGAGGTACAGGTTGTCGTCGGTGGAGATCAGGCGGCTGGCTGGAAGCGGGTGCATGCGCGCCACATGATCCAAATAGCGATCGAGCCCTTCGCCCATGACTAGAATGTCGCCCACCAGGGAATCCAGGCTGCGTCCTTGGGGCAGAACGCTGGAAAAACCTGCACGCTGACTCAGCGCGGCGAGCTTCGCCCGCGAAGTGCGAAGCGGCTCTTGGGACGCAACGAGGATCCCTTGGCCGCCGCCGAAAAAGAGCGCGACGTGGCGGAACTCCGCGCGCAGCGTGCGCAATATGACGCCAAAGTCTTCCGGGTAGATGTGGTGTAGCTGTACCCATTGCTGGAAGACGCCGCCTGGAGCGAGCCGCTCGCCGACTAGCTTGTAGAACTCGCGGCTGTACAAGCTCGAGGCTCCAGCGAACCAGATGCTCGACAGCTCCATGCTCACGAGGTCGAACTTGGTCGTGCTGACGAGCAGATGGTTGCGACCGTCCGCGAGCACGACCTGAACCCGAGGGTCTTCCAGTGCGCGTCGATTGGGCACTTTGAAATATGCATCGGCGGCCTCGACGATCGCCGGGCTGATCTCGACGACTTTGAGTTCCTTCCATGGATAGGCCGTGAGCGTGCCCAAGGTGGTGCCTGTGCCCAAACCGATCACCAGTGCACGATCGAAGCGGGGTACGAATAGGCTCGGGTAGTGGGCAAAGAAGCGCTGAGCCTGCATCTCCCAGCCGTCGTTGCCTTGGAATTTTCCGTTGGTGTACAGGGTATGCACGCCGCGAGAATGCGTTACCGTCGTCACTCCGCCGTGAACATCCTCGCGCAGCATCAGAACTGCATCTGCCGGGTTTGGCCCATCAAAGTACACGTTGGTGCCCGCCGTCAGGCGCGCTAAATCCCAGCGCGGCATCAACACCAGGGCCACGGTTGCCGCGCCTGCGGCGATCAGTGCTGGGCGACGTTGCAATGCGACCACGCTGGTCGCCCACAATGCAAGCGCGGCGAACACAGCCGCGGCCGCGGCTAGGGTTCTCTGAGCGCCCAACGCCGGCAGCACCCAGTAGCCCGTTGCCAGAGAGCCAAACACCGCGCCGACGGTATTGACGCTCGTGAGACGCCCGACCCAGCGCCCGACATCGCTACCACCGGCGACCCTCGCCAGAATCAGTGGGAAGGTTAGGCCCATCAAGGTGACGGGAACGAACAAGATCAACAGTGCCACAACGGCGCGTGCGGCTTCGCGACCCGCGAAGGTGGTGATGACTTTTCCGGCGCCTGCGAAGACCACGGGCAGCCGATCCCAGAGGGGAAGCGTTAGAGCCAGGGCGAGGGCGGTCAGAGCGAGGGATAGCGGCAGCGCGCCGCGGCCCAGGCGTTCGCTCGCGCGTGCCGCGCCGGCAGCGCCCAGAGCGAGACACGCCAAGAAAACTGCAAGAATCAGCCCGAAGGCGTACGCGCTGTTGCCAATCACCAGGGCGAGCAGGTGTGTGAACACGACCTCGCAGGCGAAGACGATCCAGCCCGATGCCGCCGCGAGGGCCCAGAGCAGGACCAGCTCCCGATCCGACAAGGGCTCGGCGCGGACGTCGGAGGCTTGGGCGGGCGCTTCCGGCGCAGCTGGGGCCTCGGCGGGCGCGGGGGCAGAGCCGCGGTCCAAAACCAGGGCCACGACGCCCACCACGGCGCTGAGGCCCGCGGCGCCAAGCAGGGTTCCCGAGAGCCCCAGCCACGGCAAGATGACGTACGCCGCTCCGAGCGCTCCGAGCGCTCCGCCGATGGTGTTCGCCGTATACAGACGAGTCAGCTTCTTCTCGCGCCGATGGCGTTCGATGGCGTTTTGGGACTCCGCGTTGCCGAGCAGCCTCGACAACAACGGCAGTGTGGCGCCCATGGCTGTCGTGGGCACGATCACGACCATCATCGCCAACAGCCAGCGTGCAGCAGACAGTGCGGCCAGAGAGTCCGGAACCCGGCGCGCGATGTCCACGTAGAGTGGTGTCAGCGCATGAAATGCCCAAGGGCTCAAGGCGACGCAGCCCGCGACGATGAACTCGAGCACCCCGTATGCGAACAGCGGACGGGAAACCTTGAAGTAGCGCCCGCCCAGGTGGGCACCAAGAGCCAGGCCCGCCATGAAGGACGCGAGTACGGCGCTGACCGCATAGGCAGTCGAGCCCACGATGTGCGCCAGGTACTTGGAGAAGCACAACTGATCGATCAGCCCCGCGGCGCCGCTGAGAACGAATAGAACGGACAGCGCCGCGAATCGACGGTCGGTGCGGGGGGACGCCCCGGCGACCAAGGAAACGCTCTGGGTCGTCATGCTTCGCGCGCGCACCTTACCCGCGGGGGGGCGGACAGGGATAGCGGGCAATGGATGCCTTTTGACGCGCCGCGTCAGGATTGGCGAACGGGGCTGCATCGGGCAGTCTCCGGAGCATGGAGGCCGCCGAAGATGATGCCATCCGCGCCTTGAACCGCGCCGTAGAGACGCATCCAGGCTCAGGGCTGGCTCGTGCGCTACGCCGCCGCGAATTAGGGGACTACGCGGGCTATGCTGGCACCCTGCGCCGAGTTCGGGCCTTGCGCGAGGCGGGCGCTCGCCTCGAGTTGGTCGGGTCGAGTGTGCGCGGTCAGCCGTTGCTGTGCGTGGCGATGGGGCCACCTGCCGCCCCGGTGTCCGCCCTGGTTGCGGGCTTGCACCCAATGGAGTGGATCGGCATCGAAACCACCCTGACGCTGCTGGAAGCGGCGGCGCAGGAACCGCCTACGGAGCGACAGTTGATCGCTTTCCCGATTGCGAATCCGGATGGGGTGTCGAAGGTGGAAGCGGACTTGCTCGGCGGCAAACGGCGCTTTGTTCGTCACAATGCTCGCGGCGTCGATTTGAATCGAAACTTCCCGAGCTTCTGGGACGGTTCGAAACTGGCGAGTCGATTGCTGCGCAGGACCTTCGCGCCCGGGAGCGGGCCGAGCAGCGAACCCGAAGTGAGGGCGATCACTAGTCGGCTGGCGTCGGAAGAAGTGGACCGCGCGCTGTCGCTGCACAGCTTTGGCGGCGTGGTGCTGTTTCCCTACGGCGCGATGCGCGAGCTCGCGGTCGATCACGCGGATCTCGCAGCTTGGGCACGCCGCGTCGCAATGGCCGCCGACCCAGGACGCCCCTACCGAGCGGTGCAATCCGCGCGGTGGGTGCCAGGGTTCACGGCGAGTGGCATGGAGCTCGATTGGTTCTACGATCGCTTCAACGCGGTCTCGCTTTTGATCGAATGCTCTCGGGGGGGCGTGCTGCCGGGCCTGAAGCGTTTGGCCCATTGCGTCGATCCCTTCGCGTGGTTCAATCCTCGAGACGTTGCGGCGACGGCGAAGACGATCGCGGCGGCGGCTTTGCCCTTCCTACGTGGTGACCCGCTCCATGGCATCCGAGGCCGGGGGCGCGTGGCGCCCCCGACTCAGTCCCGAATCCAGCCCTGAACCCCGGAGAAACCGCGGCATTGCTAGGCGGCGGCGTTTTGGCTATCTTCCCGCCCCGTTTCAGTCCCCATCGTCTAGCCAGGCCCAGGACACGGCCCTTTCAAGGCTGTAACACGGGTTCGAATCCCGTTGGGGACGCCAAGGATCCCAAGTTCGCGTCGCGGCCGGACCGCGGCGCGGACTTGGGATCGGGATTCAGGCCTGCCGTGGCGGAGGGTAGGCGACCTAGATCGCTGGTTTCGTAACTGAGCGGATGTGTTCGCCGCCGGCTCCGGTGTCTCGGCAGCACCAGCAACCGCCGGAGTCGTCGCCCAACCTAGCTGGGCGTCGCTGTGGCGTCGGTGCAGGCTGATGGCAGGAAACGCGCCTCCATTGTCAGGCGGGTCCCGCGAACTGACTGGAAAAGTAGCGGTTACCGCGCACTAGCTTTCATGGGCGCGACGGGGTTGCGACGGTCGAAGGTGAGGACTAGGTGAAACCCTGTAGGTGGGAGGGTAGTTCGCTTGCACGAACAGAACCTGTGGGTGCTCCTGATGCCGGACAAGGCATCGAACGGCTGGACTGCGCACTGCATCTCCCTGGACGTGGCGGCGCGGGGCAAGTCCCGGCAGCAGGCGGCAAGGCGGGTTCAGGACGAAGTCCTCAAGCTACTGGAGGACGACCTGAGCCAGGGGCGTGACCCGTTCGAGCGCAGTGAATAGAGCCAAAACGACTGTCGCAAGGGCGGTGTCGTGCGGGCGCATCCTGGGACGAACCTATAGCAAGCCACCCGGTCCAGGGACATGACCGAAAGCGCGAAGCCGAGCGGGGAGGCGAGCGCGCGTGGCCAAGTGCTTTGCATGACTCGGCGCGCTTTCCTTCGTGGGTTGGTTGGGGTCGCGGACATGGCCCGGCGCAGCTGCCCTAATCTCTCAGGGGGTCGCGTAGGCCGCGGCCCCGATGCGACGGTGTGGGGCCCGGCGGCGAATGCGTGCCGGCGCAGCATCGGGGCAACGCGCGGGAGTAGTGCCCCCGCCCGAGCCAGGGATGCGACAAAAAAAACACCAGCCGAAGATGTGTCGCGAGCCGTAACGCTAAGCGCCAAGGCGGTTCTGCTGCCGATCCTCTGGGGATTGGCCACGCATGGCCAAGCGGGCGACTCCGCCGTACTCAGACGACTGCGGGTACTGCCGCGGAAACTTTGGGTTTCCGCTATGAAAAATGGGCGATCTCGCGCGTCGAGTCTGTCGATCGCGGCGAATCGCACTACACTTGGCGACGTGAAATATCTTGCGTTGGTTTTCGCCTTGGCGGCCGTCGGATGCGGCACAGATTCCAGTGACTCTCAGCCGAATACCGGAGGCGGCTCCGGATCGGGTGGCGCTGGTGGTAGCGCTGGCAGTGGCGGAAGCGGAGGCGTCGCTGACGCTGGCGGAGGGTGCAGCAACGATGCCTCGGCGGGCGCACGCTGCATCAAGACCATCAGTGGGCGCGCCGTCGACGAACAAGGCAACGGTCTGCCGAAGCTGCTCATGAGTGTGTGCGGCACGATTTGCTACTTTGGCGAGTCCGAGGCCAACGGAGATTTCACGGTGCAAGTGAACTCCAACCTGAACCCGGCCGAATATTCGACCTTGCCGCACGGTCGTCCCGATCGCACTAGTTTCTACTTTCAACTCGCAGGTGAAGCCGCGGGGGACTTTTCCGTGGGGGATCTGCTGACCCTGCCGCTGCCGAGCGGCGGAGAGGCGCTGGTGGTCAAGAGCGATGGCAACGGTGCGCCGGCGCAGAATGTCACCCACGGCGGAGTCACGTTGGATGTGGCTGCAGGAGTGGTCGTCAAGCTCGACGTCGAGGACATTGCTCTGGGCGCGACTGGAAAACTGTTTCGCGCGCTCGTCATCGACGCAAAACATCAGCCATCGTTTGCGGATCCGAGCGAAGGACTGCTCGCCCTGTATGCTCTGACGCCCTTCGAGGTCAGCTTCCGTGATGACCAAGGCAAGTCTGCCAAAGCGCGTTTGTCATTCCCGACGCCGGCTGGGCTTGCCCCGAACGATGCCGTGGAGGTGGTTGCGCTGGGGAGCTATCTGTATCCGGATTGGGTTGCGCCCGCCCGGTTCGAGACTGTTGCGCTGGGCAAAGTCAGCGCAGATGGAACCCGAGTGGAAATGGATCCAGGGGAGGGAATCGAGTACCTTACGTGGGTGGGATTGAGGAAAAAGCTATGACCCGTCGTCGAATCACTGCGTCGCTATCCACGCTGGTCTTGCTGGGCGCAAGCCTGAGCGCGGCGGCGCTAGCCTGTTCGAGTTCGGACGATGGGGGCGGCGGGCCGAGTGGCACGGGCGGGATGGCCACGGGTGGTGGCGGCGGCACTGTCACGGGCGGAAGTGGTGGCGCGGTGACCGGCGGAAGTGGCGGCACGTTGACGGGTGGGACCGCTGGCGTTGCTGGTTCCGCTGGAAACGGCGCCGCGGCCGGTGCGGGCGGCATTGCGGCAAACTATCCGGCCGGGCCTTACGGGAACAACAAGGGCGACACCATCGCGGACCTCAAGTGGGAGGGCTACGTTAACGAAACCGGGGACGTGCGCAGCGACAGCAAGCCGTATATCGACTACGGCACCGACGCGATGCGCAAGAGTGGCAAGCGCTACGGGCTGATACACATCTCGGCGTTCACCTGACCGGGTTGCAAACAGGCAGCCCAAGTTTTGGGTGCGAAGGGAGCAGCAGCGATTCAGGCGGGTGGTTTGGTCGTCGAAGTCTTGTACACGGGTGACATGGTCGCTTGGATCAAGAGCGAGGATCTCAAGGTGAGCGTCGTCAAGCCCAAGCCGGGCGATCCGACGTTGACGGAGTTGGTGAGCCGAGAGTGGAGCTACATCGTCGATCTCAAAACCATGAAGATCGTGTGGAAGGGCTTTGGTAGCTACGGTGGAACCAAGCCTCAGAGCATGGACCTCGCACTGACCGAGCTGATGAACTTGCTCGCAGCCAAGTAGCGGCAACCGAATCCGATGGCGGAGACTGCCAGCGTGACCTTTGATCCACGCACGCGGCTCTTCCTCGTGTTGGCCGCGGTGTTCATCACCTGCCTCGTGGTAGGTGACATCATCGGCGGGAAGTTGGTGCAGACCACGATCCTGGGACAACCCTTCACGGTGACCGTAGGCATGATCCCGTTTCCGGTCACGTTCTTGCTCACGGATCTGCTCAATGAGTTCTACGGCAAGCGCGCGGCGCGCATGGTCACCTGGATCGGCTTCGCCATGGCCGTGTTGGCTTACGTGTTCATCTTCGTCGCGGGCGCCATACCAATTGCGGCGCTGACGCGGGAAGCGGGCTGGGCCGGCGTGACCGACGAGTCGTTCAATCGCGTGTTCCTGAGCTCCCAGCGCATGATCATCGCTTCGCTCTTCGCCTACTTGGTTGCGCAGTTGGTGGATATCTGGGTGTTCCATGCGTTGCGCATGCGCACGGGTGGGCGTTGGTTGTGGCTGCGAGCGACGGGGTCGACGGCCGTTTCTCAACTGGTGGACACAGTTGCCATCAATCTGGTGGCGTGGGTCGGACTGCTCAGCATGGGGCAGATCATCACGGTCGTGGTTTCCAGCTATGTGCTCAAGTTGGTCGTCGCGATTGGCCTGACGCCGCTGATCTACGCAGGCCACAGCTTGGTCGAGCGGGTGTTCGGGATCCTGCCGGTGCAAGTCCGGGTAGATGAAACGCCAGCTCAGTGACACCTCGCAGTGGGGCGACTCGCTTCAGTGACGCTCGTTGCTCACCTGGCGGGCTTTGTCGAATGTTATCAGCGTTAACATCTGACAAACCAGGGGAATTTGTGGGGAGTTAGGGGTGTTCCTGCCGGCGGATGGCTAAGGGTTTTTGCCCTGGGGCCGTTCCTGGGCAGCAGAAGCCGAATCATGGCGGTCCCGGTATTTCACGATCTACCCAGGCTCTCCAGCGCTCCGCCCATATCGGAGCGCGAGCCACGCGTGCTGGCCATCGTTCCATGCGAGGAGCGGCGGGCACTGCTGGAGGCGTGCCTGGCGGACGAGGGATGGGACGTCCTGGTCGTCACCGAGGCCGACGAAGTGATGCGCCTGTCCGCGGAGTACGAACCTGACCTGGTGCTTCTCGACGTCGAGCAACGTGAAGTCAGCGGAATGGAAGTATGCGGCGACCTCAAGGCCCAAGAGGGACGGGAGACCGTACCGGTAGTGTTGATAAACTTTGGAGTTGCTGACGAGTCCTTGGTTGTCCACGGGCTGCTGGCGGGTGCCGACGATTTCATCGTCGACGTTGGTCGTCGCCGGGAATTCTGTGCGCGGGTTCGGGTGCAGTTGCGACACAAGCGACACTTGGACGCCCTGCAACGCGTGCGCTCGGAACGGGACCTGCTGCGTCGTGACGCCCAGGTCGATCCCCTGACGGGGCTGGCCAACCGACGTGCCCTGGAGCAAGGGGCGCAAGATCGCGTGGAAGGTCGTGAACGTTTTGGGGTGCTTTTCATCGATGCGGATCACTTCAAATCCGTGAACGATCGCTTTGGGCACCAGGTGGGAGACCGGGTGTTGGTCGCGATTTCCGACGTGCTCAAAGCCGGCCTCCGGCCGGGAGATGCGGTCGGCCGCTACGGCGGCGAAGAGTTCGTCGTGCTGGTCGCGGGCGCGGGCCCGGAGGCCGCGCGGCTGGTTGCAGAACGCCTGCGCTACGCAGTGGAGTGCATCGAGCCGCCTCGGGGACCGGAGCGTGTGACCGTGAGCGTAGGGACAGCGGTTTTCGACCCGAGGGATGCGGGCGACACCGCTCAAGCCGTGATGCGGCGGGCCGACGTTGCACTCTATGCGGCCAAGGCCGCGGGCCGCAACCGGGTCGAGATGTATTCGCCGGACCAAGAGGCGTCACCGTCAGCGTCTTCACGACGGCCGCGGGTGGTGGCCCCGGTCAGCGACCAAGCATCCGGGGGGCTGGGATGACCGAGTTGGCGATCCCCGCTGGGCAGCCGCCCCAATCCGTCCGGGACGCGCCCCAGTCTGCGCTGGAGACGGAGTTGCTGCGGCGTATGGAGACGGGTCGGACGGCTCTGCCAGTTCTGCCCCAGGTTGCGACTCTGGCAGTGAAGCTGGCCGGTGACCCGGCGGCCAACGTGGACGAACTCGCCAAACTCGTGGATACGGATCCGCCGATTGCGGCGCGTTTTCTCTCGGTCGCGAACAGTGCCGCGTACTGGCGGGGGTTCAATACATCCAATACCCAAGCCGCCATCGTGCGACTCGGGCTTGCGCGGACTCGAGACCTGTTGTTCCAGGTCGTCTACGCCAACAGCGCCCGCGGACTGCGTCGCTTTCAAAGTCGAGTGCGCGCCTCCTTCGATCGGAGCGTACGCTGCGCAGTCGCGGCCCGAGCCGTCGCGGTCACCCTCGGCCTGCCGCAGGAAATGGACTACATGTGTGGGCTGTTGCACGACATCGGTGAGTCGCGCCTGTACCGCATCTTCGATGCCATGACGCCGGCGCCGACCGACAAGGCGGAGGTGAAGCGACTGGTCCACAAGTATCACTGCCGCGCGGGGGCCGAGATTGCGATGGCTTGGCGGCTGCCCGCCGAGATCGTGGACGCCTGTGCTGCCCATCACGACGGACCCGTGCAGGATTCTCCTCATGTGCGAATGGTGATGGTCGCGGACGTCGTAGTCGACGCCCTTACGGCGCCGCAGCGGCAGCGCTTTGAGGCCCTCGGGATCGACGAGGCCACGGAAGCGGCCTTGATCGAGGCGCTGCGCCAGGCAGAACGGACCAGCCTGCGAGCGCGCGCCGTCAGGCCGTGAACCGGCAAAACCCGCGCGAATTGGACTCCGAGGCTGCGATTCGCCTGGGAACTTGCCGCTCATTCGCGCGTTTGCCCGCGTGTTTGCTAGGCTCGTGGGATGGGCGACGCAGCCGAAGCCTCCCCTGAGGTGAAGGTCATTGGGCGCTACGCGCTCTACGCTCAAATCGCCCGTGGCGGCATGGCCACCGTGCACTTGGGCCGCCTGCTGGGCCAAGCGGGTTTCTCGCGGACCGTCGCCATCAAGCGGCTGCACCCCTACTTGGCCCAAGATCCCGAGTTCGTTTCGATGCTCATCGACGAGGCGCGCTTGGCTGCGCGGGTTCGGCATCCCAACGTCGTAGTGACCCTCGATGTGGTCGCCCTCGAGGGCGAGCTGCTCGTGGTGATGGAGTATGTACACGGGGAGTCCCTGTCACGGCTGCTGCGAGCGGCGAGCCGCCAGCGCACCCGGATCCCGCCAGGAATCGCGGCGGCGGTGCTGTCTCAAGCTCTGTATGGCTTGCACGCTGCGCATGAAGCGACCGACGAGCGTGGCGAACCTCTCAACATCGTGCACCGAGATGTCTCCCCGCAAAACGTCGTGGTCGGCAGCGACGGAGTCACTCGCGTCGTGGACTTCGGCGTGGCCAAAGCGGCTGGTCGCTTGCAAGAAACGCGGGAAGGGCAACTCAAGGGCAAGATCCGCTACATGGCCCCAGAGCAACTGAAACGGGGATCGGTCGATCACCGAGCCGACATCTACGCCGCAGGCGTGGTGCTATGGGAATCCTTGGCAGGCAAGCGCTTGTTCGAGGGGGAGAACGAGTGGCAGATCGCCACGTCGATCATGGAAGGCGTTACCGAGCCGGCCTCTGCGCACAACGACCAGGTGCCCCAGGAGTTGGACGCGATCGTCATGAAGGCCCTGTCCGTAGATGCGACAGAGCGCTTCGAGACAGCCTTCGACATGGCCGCGGCACTAGAGGAGGCGGTTTCGCCAGCGACAGCGCGGCAGGTGAGCAAGTGGGTGCAGGAGATCGCGAAGGGGCCGCTGGGTGCCCGGGCCGAGAAGCTCAAAGCCATCGAAGGCATGAGCGCGGACTTGCCCGTGACTGCGCGGCTGAGCGTGAACGACGGCAGTGAGCCCTCCTTTCCGCAGACGCCGGACTCCCTGTCGCTGCCCGAATCCAGCTTCCAAGCGTCTCGCCCAGAAGACGAAACCGTCACTCAAGCGACGGACCCATCGGTCATCAGCATGGCACGCAGCACGGATCCCAGCCGAAACGCTCGGCGGCGTCGCAATATGTTGGTCGTAGGTGGGGTCGTGGGCGTGCTGTTGCTGTTCGGGATCGTGGGTGCGGTGGTGGGACGGGGAGGGGATCCCGAGGAAGTCGAGCCCGCAGCTACGGCATCCGGCCTCGCTGGCGTCGGCTCCGAGACGCCGTCCAACCCCAGCGCGGCGGCGCCGCCACCAATCAAGGAAGAGACGGCCGAGCCCACCAAACCCACGGCATCCGCCGAGGGCACTCCCGATGCGGCGGCGACAGCCAAGCCCACGCCGGCCGCGAAGAAACCGGCCTCAAAGCCCAAGGTCCACGGAAAGCTTGCGCCTTGGCCCGAAAAAGCGCAAAAAGCAGCTCAGTGCAATCCGCCCTACTACTTCGACAAGAATGGCGTGAAGCACCTCAAAAAGGAGTGCTTCTAAGGGCGCGCTCCGGGGGGGGCCTACTGGCAGCGGGCCTAGCGCTCGGCGTGACGAGCCCTGCGCTCGCCCAGAAGGTCGACAGCGGCAAGTGTGTGGACGCGCACACCGCCGCCCAGAAACTGCGCGGTGAGGGCAAGCTGCGCGCAGCGCGCGAGCAGCTGCTGGTCTGTGCTCAGCCCGGCTGCCCCGGTATCGCTCGCAAGGACTGTACGAGTTGGTTGGGGGAGGTAGACAAGGAGCTTCCCAGCGTCGTGTTTCGGGCGAAGCGCGCGGACGGCAATGACGCCGTTGACGTCCGGGTCCTGATGGATGGTGAGAAGCTGACCGACAAGTTGGACGGTCGCGCCCTGCGGGTCGATCCAGGTCCCCATCAATTCCGATTCGAGCTCGAGGGCTCCCAACCCGTCGAGCGACAACTGGTGATCATCGTGGGTGAGAAGAATCGCGCGATCACGATCGAGCTAGAGAACACGGCTCCGGTGGAGCCGAGCTTGTCTCCGCCCGGGGGCGGCACTGAGGCGCCCCCGGAAGCCGATAGTGGCGCCGGGTCAGGCATCCCGGTGGCGACATGGATCTTCGGCGGCGTGGGCGTTGCGGGGCTAGCTGGGTTCACCTACTTCAGTCTGAAGGGCCTGGGTGACGAGAAGGATCTGGACGAGTGCAAACCCAATTGCTCGGACGACGCGGTCTCGGACGTCAAACAAACCTTCCTTTTTGGCGATATTTCGCTGGTCGTTGGCGTCGCGGGATTGGGCGCGGCGACGTACTTCCTTCTCACGGCTGATGGCGACAAGCCCACGCTTCCCAGCACCACGGGCATGGTGACACCCATCCCCGGGGGTGCGGCGGCGGCGGTGGTCGGACGCTTCTAGGCGCGGCCCTTCGCTCGACAGTCCTTTCAGGCGCCGGTCAACGTTTGCCTTGCGGCCCGCGGGGTGTAGGTGGCTGTGGCATGCAGTCGGGCGTTGCGCAGGTGGCCGCCAGCCGGCACAGTGTGGGCCGAACGATGCGCCGACTCATTTGCTTTGTTTCATGCGTAGCAGCCATCGGCTGCGGACAAGACGAACCCTATGGCGCCAGCTTCGGCTTGGGCACAGGAGGAACAGCTGGCGGTGCCGGCGCGGCGGGCAGCGCAGGCTCCGGCGGAGCAACGGCCGGACCCTTTTCAGTGCGAGAGAGCGTGGAGCAGCTGCACATCACCCACGCCGAGCCCGACGTGACGCTGGAGCTCGTTGACGCGTCGGACAAGGTCGTGGCCGAAGATACGACGGACCAGTTTGGAAGCCTGATCTTCCGCGAGGTCACACCTGGCAAGGGTTACAGCGTTCGTGAGAAAGCTAGCCCGTTGCGAAGCGTCGATGGTCTCGAAGTCATGAGCATCGAGGGAAGCAAGCCCCCACCCAGCTTCTATCAAAGCCAGACCCTGGTTGCAGGCGTCAACTACATCACGGTGCGAGATGGCACCAAGCTCGCCGCCTACATCACTCTCCCGGGCAAGATCGAGGACGGACCGTACCCGACGGTCGTCAATTACTCTGGATACTCCCCGGCAAAACCCGGCGAGCCCATCGGCAACTACGGCAGCTTGTGCGGCATCCTGCCGGTTCTGTGCGATGCGCCCAACGATTCCAGTGCGTTGATTGCAGCTTTGCTCGGGTACGCCACGGTTGGTGTGAATATGCGCGGCACGGGCTGCTCGGGCGGCGCATACGACTTCTTCGAGCCCCTGCAGAAACTCGACGGCTACGACGTGATCGAGACCGTCGCGGCGCAAGGCTGGGTGCTGCACAACCATGTTGGCATGACCGGACTTTCCTATCCCGGGATCTCTCAAATGTTCGTTGCGCGGGAGCGTCCCCCCAGTTTGGCGGCAATCACACCCTTGTCCGTCGTTGGCAATACGCTGACAACTTTGGCTCCTGGCGGAATTCTGAACAATGGGTTCGCGCTGAATTGGGCGCAGAACGTGCTGGACCGCGCTGCTCCCTACGCCCAAGGCTGGGAGCAGAAGCAGGTCGATGCGGGCGACACGATTTGCGAAGAAAACCAACTGCTCCACGACCAGCGTGTGGACATCATTCAGAAGGCTCGGGACAACCCATTCTACACTCCTGAGGTCGTCGACCCGATCAACCCGACGGCTTTCGTCGGTGAGATCGACGTGCCTGTTTTCATGGCGAACAGCTTTCAAGACGAGCAAACAGGCCCCTACTTTTTCACGCTGCTGGACAAGTTCAAGAACGCGAAGCCCCGTAGATTCACGGCCTACAATGGAGTGCACCCCGATGGCTACGCTCCACAAGTCCTGGTCGAATGGGCCGCGTTCCTGGATCTCTACGTGAAGAAGGCGGTGCCCACGATTGACACCGCTGTGCGGACCCTCAGCCCGCAGTTGTTCAAAGAGATCTTCAAGGCGGAACTGTCGATGCCTCCCGACCGTTTTGGTGGCTATGCAACCCACGCAGAAGCGCTGGCCGCATATGAGGCGGAACCCGAGGTCCGCGTGATCTTCGAGAACGGGGGTGGCACTCCCGTGGGTGCTCCGACCGGGACCTTCGAGCAGACTTTCAACTCGTGGCCTCCCCCAGCAACGCCATTGCGGCTCTATTTCGACAAGAGCGGAGCATTGGTGCCCGCTGCCCCGGCAGACGCATTCGCCGCGAGTAGCTTCGCCCTCGACCCTGCGGCTGGGGATCGTGGGATCCTGGAATCCGGCACAGCGCTTTGGGACCCGCTTCCCCAATACGCCTGGCCCACTCTGTCCTCAGGCAAGGCCGTTGCCTTCGAGTCTGCCGCACTCACTGAAGATCAGGTGATGATCGGTACCGCGAGCGTTGACCTCTTCATCCGGTCGAACGTCGACGACGCCGACATCGAGGTGAACCTCAGCGAAGTTCGGCCCGACGGCAAGGAGATGTACATTCAAAGTGGCTGGCTGCGAGCCAGCCATCGAAAGCTGGCGGCGGGTTCGGCGGAGCTCTGGCCGGAACACAGCTACGCGCTATCTGACAGTGCTCCGCTCAAGCCGGGAACTTGGGAGGAGGTGCGAGTCGGAATACCGGCCTTCAGTCACATCTTCCGCAATGGATCCAGAATCCGTATCTCCATTGATACCCCGGGAGACAGCCGTGCCGAATGGCGATTCGAGCTGAAGAAGTTCCCCGGTGCCGCAAACTACGACGTCGGCCACGACATGAGTCGCCCATCCAGCATCGCGCTTCCGGTGGTTAGCGGTGTGACAGTGTCTTCGCCGCTTCCACCATGTCCATCTCTGCGTGCACAGCAGTGTCGAGACTATATGACGCTCGCAAATCTTGCTGCGACCCCGTGAGGGACCGCTGCCATACCAGCGAACTGAGAATCAAGCGTGGGCGCGGCAGGAGCTGGCCTTGATCACGACCGTCACGGGCGAATCAGCCGCGAGCTCCAACTCGCGCACGGCAGCGTGACTGACCTCGCTGAAGATGGTGGTAGCCGCCCCGAGCCGTACTCCTACGAGGACGTGTCCCGTGTGGTCTGCGAGAGAGGTGACGCTGCCGAGTAGACAATTGCGCGCGGAAATGCCGTCGGGGCGCGCTCGCGCCAGAATCACGTCTCGGGCGCTCACTTCGACCACTGCGGACTGCCCCACCTGTGCTCCAAAGTCGCGGCTCGTGGTGCCCGCAAGTTCTACGTCCGGCGCCACCGCCAGGCGACACTCGATACCATCGCAAGCAGTGACTTTGGCGGACCAAGCGTTTTCATAGCCGCTTTCGGGCAGGCTGGCGGCGACCTTCTGCTGCGACAGGAGAGTGCGCGGCGCCCCTTGTTCGACGACGCGACCTTTCCCCAGCACCAGCAACCAGTCGCAAAGTAGCAGTGCTTCCACGGGATCGTGGGTGACCAGCAGAAGTGGCTGCTCGAAACGTTGGGTCGCCGAGCGCATGAACAAGACCAAGCGCCGACTCAACGCGCGGTCGAGTCCGCTGAAGGGTTCGTCGAGGAGCAGTAGCCGGGGTGCGGAGCAGAGCGCGCGGGCCAAGGCGACGCGGCGGCGCTCGCCTCCAGAGAGGGTTCGCACATCGCGCCCAAGCAGCGGGGCGAGAGACAGAGTATCGATGACTTCTTGGGTGAGGCTCTTGTCGTCGATGCCTCGTCGCCGCGCGCGCATCGTGCCGGCGGAGAGATTCTTGGCGACGTTTCCCGGAAACAGCAGCGCGTCCTGGGGGACCCAGCCGACGTCGCGCTTGCCCGGCGGAAGCACGGTTCCGGCGTCCGAATCGAAGAAAACCGTGTCGTCCAAGCTGACCCGCCCGCGCGCCGTGCGTATGCCCGCGACGGCTTCGAGCAGTGTCGATTTTCCCGCACCGGAAGGGCCGAATACCCCCGTGGCTCGATGCTCAAGCTCTGCCTGGACCGACAAAGAAAAGTCGTGGAAGGCGGTGTGGACGTCGATCTCGAGCATCATGCATCCCTCGACGAAAAGCGGTCAGCAAGAAGCGTAGCCAAAAGACCGATGCCGAGGGCCACTCCGAGCAGCACGCGGGCGTCTGCAGTGCGCCCGGCTTGCTCCGCCGTCCACATGGCCGACGCCAAGGTCTGCGTCTTGCCCGGGATGTTGCCAGCGACCATGACCGTGGCCCCGAATTCCCCCAATGAGCGAGCAAAGGCCAAAAGCGCAGCGGCGGTGAGCCCCCGGGACGCGGCCGGCAGCACGAAGCGCACGACGGCGGCAGTGCGACTGTAGCCCAGGGTTTGAGCGACGGCTTCGTAGCGTGGGTCGAGCCCATCGAAGGTGACTCGGGCCGTGCGCACGACCAAGGGCAAAGCCATCAGGGCTGAAGCAATCACCGCTCCCCTCCAAGTGAGGAGGAGCCCCAGATCGAAGCCGAGGCGACCCACGCCCAGCGCGCCCTGATCTGACAACAGCTCGAGCAGCAGGAAGCCCACTGCCGTAGGAGGCAGGACCAGAGGAGTGAGCACTGCCGCGGAGAACAAGCGCTTGCCGAAGAATTGGAAGCGACTCAGCACGTAGCCGAATAGGGTGCCCGGCAGCATCACCACCAAGGTCGCGATGAACGCAACCTTCAGGCTCACGAGGAGCACGGCATCTACGCTGCCCAGCATGCCTACCCTGCCGACGCCTCGACGAAGCCGAGTTTGCGATACAGGCGTCGAGCTTGTTGCCCCGAGAGATGGGCCATGAACTCGCGCGCTGCTGCAGCGTGTGGTCGCCCGTTGATAACCGCCGCGACATACTCGATGCGGGGCTCGTCTCCCACTTCGTGCAGAACTCTGAGCCGTGGGGAACCGAGTGCATCGCTGCGATAGACGATGCCCAGGGCATTTGGGCGCCGTTCCACTTGCGCCAAAGCCGCGCGGGCGTCGGGCATCGGTGACAGTCGTGGCGATAGCTGCTGCCATAGCGTTGGACTGAGTGCAGAGAGCCAGGCTTTCGTGTAGCGTCCCAGCGGGGCGGCTTCGGGGTCGGCAATGCTGATCACCGAATCCGTCGAAAGCAACAGCGCTCTTGGATCCGCGGAGGATTGCTTGGAGCCCTTTGGCGCCACCAGGGCCAGTCGGTTTCCAAACAGGATCTGAATGTCCGAGACTGCCACGAGCTTCGCCTGGATCAGTTCTGCGAGGTCGTGTCGGCCCGCGGAAATGAACAGATCGCCCCGGGGGGCGGCCAAGAGCTGACGCGCAAGGCGAGCCGAACCTCCGAAGTTGAAACGTAGCGTTGGCGCTGCCGAAGAGATTCGGAAGCTCCCCGAACTCGCTTCGAGAAAGGGCGCTAGGCTGGCGGCGGCGAAAACGAGTAGCTCTGCATCGTCTCTCCGACACCCCAGCAGGCAGGCGCTGCTACCCACCACAAAAGCTCGCCGAGACAACGGCGGTCTTACCGACTCGCGAAGCTTGTGCAATGCTGCCTCGGTCATGGGCTCGTTCTATTTGAAGCAGTTACTGGTCGGTCGGGATGTGGCGAAAGAGGATCAGATCGGTGCCGGGATGCAGAACTTCATCTACTTGGTTGGAGACTCGGACAGTCGCGACTGCCTGGTCATCGACCCAGCTTGGGATGTTGCCGGGATCGTGGATGTGGCGAAGGCCGAAGGCTACCGAATCGTCGGAGCCCTAGCCACCCACTATCACCCTGACCATATTGGCGGGTCGATGTTTGGCTTCAGCGTGGACGGCCTGTCCAGCTTGATGGAGCTGGCTCCGTGCCCGGTGCACGCGCATCGCCTCGAAGCGGAAGGTATTGCCAAGGTCGCGGGGTTGTCGCGCTCCGACGTATCGCCCCATGATTCTGGGGACAAGATCCAGGTTGGTGAAGTCCAAGTCGAACTCCTGCACACCCCAGGGCACACGCCAGGATCGTCCTGTTTCCGTGTCAAAGGCTCGCTACTCGCTGGGGACACGCTGTTCTTGCAAGGCTGCGGTCGAGTGGACCTGCCGGGCGGGGATCCAGAAGAGATGCGCCGGACCTTGACCCAGCGTCTGGCAACTCTGGATGACGACATCGTGCTCTACCCCGGACATGCCTACGGGGGAGAGAGCGCACCGCTCGGCGATGTGCGCCAAACCAACCCGTCTTTTCCTCCGCTTCGGGGCGACGAGGCCAGCTAGAACCGGGTCCGGGCAACGTCTAGGTGCGGACTACTCGGAAAGCGGAGGCCACGCACCTTGGAGGCGACGCACGCCGAGACACGTCGGCTGCCGGGGCGCGTCGTAACCGTTACGCCCACCGCGCGACCGCGCTGTATCGCCGCGCAGATTTCGAGCTTCATCGAGTCGGGGACGCTGCAGCCAGCAAGCACGCTGCCGCTGTTCAATACCGCGGCCAGAGCTTCTCGCGGCAAGTCAGGGGCGCGTGGCGCCCCGATCACGATCTCTTCGCGGTACGCCGCCTGCGCCGCTTCACAACTCGGGCCACTGCTGATTCGAACGGCTGGCGCTGGTTTGGCCGGTGGCGGCGCTGGCACTGGCGGAGGTGGTGCAGGCGGCGCCTGTGGGGTGGTGAGCGGAGGACTGACCGTGGCCGGTTGCTCGACGGAACGGGCTACTGGCCCGCTCCGTTCGACGGCCGGGGCCGAGGGCGCTGGCGGCGCGGGTTCGAAATCCGGATCTGGAGTCGGCTTCGAAGCCCCGACCTCTGGGTCTAGGGGCAGAGGGGCCGATAGCAGCTCCGCACCGAGCGCTGCCGGCACCTGGATCTCGGCGGGGACGGCTGGCGGAAACGTCGCTTCGAGCCGCGCAGGCTTGCTGTGAATCGGAGTTAGCTCGCCCTTGGTGAGTCTATCGCTCCGAACGGGTTCGGCGAGCGCGCGATCCAGCCACGCTTCCACGGGAACTTGATCCGTACCCAGCGCCCAAGCGCCGCCTGCCAAGGCCGTGTAGGAAAGGGCGCCCAAGATTGAAACCGAGAGCCGCCGGCTCGAGCGGGGTTCCGTGTCCAGGTTGTCCGGTGGCAGCCGTACCCGGGATTTGAACTGTAGCGGTCGCGCCAAGGCCCGGGTCGAGTAGCTCCGAATCTCAGGGGCGTAAAGTCAGCTTCCGGAAAGCGCTTTGGCAGGGGTTTTTGCCGCCGCTCTCGGTGGCTTACGCCGCTCCGGTATGGCGACTCGGGGGACGTTGCGAAGCGCTACGCGCTTCGGGATCCGATAGCGCTTCTTCGCGATGATCTTCGTCGAACGAAGCCCGTTCGCCTTTCGGATTTCGGTCACCGTCGTACGGTACTTGCGCGCCAGCATGCCGAGGGTTTCGCCACGTTTCACGCGATGAAAGGTGAACTTGACGGGAGGCTCCGCGAGACCTAGCTGGATCAGCGTCGCATACGCGCGACGAGCGCTTTCTTGAGCGATGGGGTTGAAGAATCGTATGTGCATATGCGTTGCGTGGCCTTTGGCGTGCACGATCAGTGGGCGCAGCTTGCCCGGGACTCCACGAAAAACGCTGTCCAGCCATCCCGGGTCCTCGCCGATGTGTTCGGCGTGCTTTCGCAACAGCCGCTGCAATCCGTAGTCGATCAAGATCAGGTTCACGTCGGTGTGCTCGATCAGTGCGCGTACGAACGCCCAAGTCTTTTCGACGTCCAAGTTCCGTTGGTTGGCTCGGGCGTACCAGCGCGCGGCATTGCCCAAGTAGTAGTAGCTGATGTCCACATCCCGGCCGGACTGGTGGCTCTTGTGCGGGCGCAGCGGGCCGCCATGCTTTGCACTGATGTGGCCGAGATAGAGCGGGTGCGCTGCGGGGAATTGCTCCCGAACCACGCTCACGGCTCTACGCAAGTACTCGATGGTTTCTTGAGTGCCCCAACAGTGGGCCGGGTCCACTATCTCGAGGCCTGGGGTTTCGGGCATAGTGACGCCGGCGATCAATCTGCCCGCTCCGGGCTGCCCCAGCGAAAGAGATCCAAGGGAAGTAGGATCCTCAGCGATGCTCTTGGCCACGTCAGCGTCCGAGCGTCCATCCAAGGGGTGCTTGGCTACTCGACCTTGAATCACCGTGTGCGGCTCGGCGCCGTCTTCTATTTCGTCCTCGGTCTCGCCCAGTGCGTAGGCTGCGTCGGCCTGAACATCAAGGCCTTCAGTTGACGCAGCGTTCGCTGGGATGGGCGAGGGCGGGCCCGGGGGATTGGCACTTTTCGCTGCCTGGGCGGTGTTCGCAACGGGGCCAGCTGGTGTGCATGCGAACGCTGCCAGCGCGAACGCGGCGACCAGAGTCAACGGCGAGTTGATGCGCATCGCTTCAAGAAAACCTAAACGAAAGGCCATCTCGAACGCAAAGACGGAAAGACCGCAGAACTTGGGAAACCTGAATGGGCGCGCCCCTAGTCAATGAGGATCCGCGTGTTACACTGGTTATTTATCATGAGGGCGAGACTCGTTATTGGGCTTTTGTTCGCGGTCAGCATCTCTAACTCTGCCCTAGCGCAAATCGAAGCCAAGCCCTTCGATGCCGCGTATGAAGCGGCAAACGCCCTGGCTTCCGAGGGAAAGTGGGACCAAGCTGCGAAGAAGTTCGCGGAAGCCGCTGCCCTCCGGCCCACGGCAGTCACAATTTTCAACTGGGCTCAAGCAGAGCGCAACGCGGGCAATGCCAGCGTTGCCCGCGCGCAATTTACGCGTGCCAAGGAGTTGGCCAAGAAGGAGGGAGCAGAAGACATTGTCCTGCTATCCGAACAGGCCCTCGGGGAACTTCAAGACAAGGTGGGGCGCATCGCGCTGGTCCTTCCCCCTGGCAAGAACGTCAGTGTTTCGGTCGATGGCCGCCCCGTTACGCCCAAAGGCGGTGAAATTGAGGTGAAGCCCGGCGAACATCGTCTACTCGTTTCGGCGCCTAGGGAGCCGACATTCGTCCGCATCGTCCGTGTGCATGCGGGGCAATCGACAGGGGTTGCTGTTCACTTCAAGGCAGGAACGCAGAATCAGCCCGACGTGAGGCGAGAAAGCGCGCCACCCGCTAGCGCGAGTCGCCCGCCGACCCTGTCCGTGATCTTGGGTGGAGTCGGGGCCGCTGCATTGACCGGAGGCCTGGTCTTTCACGTCTACCGTAACAACAAGCTCGAACAAGCGGCGTCGAAGTGCACGCGAACCGGTGACGGTTGGACCTGCCCCGCCGAAACCCAGACAGATCCGAAACACCGAGACGCGCGAGATGCCGCTGACACGGCTCTGGTGGTGCGCAACGTCTTGTTCGGGGTCGGCGCAGCTGCGGTGATCTCCGGGGCCACCTTGTGGTTGACGTTACCGAGCGAGGAGAAGGTTCAGGTCAGCGCGATGCCGTTGCCTGGCGGCGCTGCAGGGAGCGCGCGCTTGCGCTTCTAGATGAGCGCTACCGTCCCCGGCATTTCATCTTGCCTGTCGCGGGGTCGAAGTAGACCATATTCTTGGGACACGTCTTGGGCTTGGGCGTCCAACGCACCGGTTTCTGCGGTTTGGGAGCAGCTTTCGTAGATGGCGCGGCCGGCGCTGTGGGCTCTACCTTTGGCGCAGTCTTCTCTGCCGGGGCCGTGGCAGCGTCTGGCGTCGCCGCGGTCCCACTGGGTTCGAGGAGCGCTGACGTCGAAGTAGGGTCGATGGTTGCGGGGGGGGCGACAACCGGAGCCACGGTGGTCGCAGGCGCTGTCGGCTTGGTCGTCTTCGCCAGAGACACCATCAGGACGACACCGAGAATGGCTGCGCCAAACATGGCTGCCACGCCGATGATCAGGGGCACTGGGATCTTCGAGCGACCAATGGATGCGCTGGCCGTCACACTCCCCGGTGGCATCTCCACTAGTGAAGGTTGCGGCGATGGGTAGCCCGCTGCGGCGGCAGATTCGCCTGGTGCTTCCTCCGGCGCTGCAGGGTCCACATGGCGCACATAGGGTTTTGTCGCGATGACGGAATCCTGTCCCTGGCGCTTTTCCGCTGGGGATTCCCTGGCCAAAGTCGGTTCCTCTTCGAGGTCTTCGAGCACCGCCTCGGCGCTGGAAGGCAGCAGTAGTTCGAGTTGTGCTGCTAGTTCGCGGGCGGACGGGATTCGCGCGCTACGGTCTCTGACCAAGCAGCGACTCACGATCTCCGACAGCCTCGAGTCCACATTGGGCGCCCGCGCACCGAGCCGCGGGATCTCTCCGTGGAGGATGTTGCCAACAATTGCGTAGATAGTGTCGCCTTTGAACGCGGGAGTGCCCGAGGCCGCCTCCAGTAGGAGCACACCAACGGACCAGAGGTCGCTCCGCGCGTCGATATCTGGTGCGCCGACAGCCTGCTCGGGGCTCATGTAAGCTGGCGAACCAATAGCGGTGCCAGTGGTCGTAGCAGAGGCGTTCTGGTCTGAAGTGACTTTGCTGACCCCGAAGTCCAGTACCTTCACCACGACGCCGAGATCGGGTTCACGGTGCAGAAAGATGTTTGCCGGCTTGAGGTCCCGGTGAATGATGCCGGCGTCGTGTGCCGCTGCTAGTGCGCGGGCGACTTCGATTCCGACGGCGCACGTCAGGTTGACAGGCAGCTGTTGCTTGCGCTGCAGAAGCTCGTCCAAGGTCTCGCCGCGCAGGAGTTCCATTACCAAGAACGGATCCCCGTCGTCAGTTTCGCCGACATCGTAGACCTCGATCACGTTCCGGTGATGCAGACGGCCTGCAGCGCGTGCCTCGCGCATCATGCGGGTTCGAAGCTCGTCGCCCCCCACTGCCGAGGCATGGATGAGCTTTATCGCAAACGCCCGCTGGGTGAGCTCGTTAACGGCTTCCCACACCGCGCCCATTGCGCCGTCGCCGAGGCGACGAACGAGCCGGTACTTGCCGGCGATGACTGTGCCCGGCTTCATGACATTGAACGCTCGAGTTGCAGGCTAACACCCGTGAGCCGGGCCAGCTAATTTGGTCTCCAAGGCCAAGAATCCCGCTTCTGCGTGCGTTGTTCAGGTTTCTTGGGTTTCGGAGGAGAGGCGCCTTGCGTAAACTGAATTCAGGTTCATGTTTAGTCAGCATGGGGCAATGGGTGTCGAGTGTGATCGGGCTGGCTGTTGTGACTTCCGCCTGCACGGCTAGCGAGTTCGACTACCAAGGATCCGGCGCAAATTCCCAGGATTGCGGTGATGGCTGCGCCGTTGAGTGTCCCGTTGGCACCCAAAAGATCGCCGGCCAATGTGTGAGCCAATGTGGTCCATGGGGCGCCAGTGTAAGTGGAGGTGGTCCGGCTTCCGCGGTGTTCGCTGACGACCGCGTGATCGCGGTGGGGACCAATCCGATGAAATCCGGGCGCGTCGCAGACACCTGGGCATTCGCTTTGGACGTCTGCCAAGGGCAGGTTGTGGATTCAGCGCATCCTTGGGCGAGCAGCCAGGCCGTCGCAGTCGGCGCCAGGCTGTTTCAGGACGTACTCTACGTCGTGGGCAACGTGAAGGAACCTCAAGCAGTCTTCCTGAGTCGGCTTTCCAAGTTGGATCTCCTGGTGATCAACGAAGAGACGTTGACGCTACCGACCTCAGAGCCCGAAGTGCAGTCCATAGCTTCGAGTACCAGCGGGGTTTGGCTAGCAGGAACAGCCACGGGCTCCGTCTGGGCTGCCAAGATCAACCCGGCCGGCAGCTGCGCCTTGACGCTCTCGGGGTCGAACATCAGCAGTGTCCGCGCAACTGCGGACAACGGTTTGGTTTGGTTTGCCTCGACCGACAAATCTAGCTTGCGGCTGCACAAGGCGAGTGACGGCGCTTGCAGTACAAGTACCTGCGCATGCATCGCAGAAGAAGTTGCACAGATATCGCTCCCGGCGGAGTTGGAAGAGCTAAGCATCACCAGCGTGTCGACGACGGACGCGGACGTCTATGTCACTGGTTCAGTGGGTACCGCCGGAAAACGCCGTGGAGTCGTGTTCACAGTCGGCCAGGGAGGGGATTTGAAGGGGAGTCTCGACCTCGATTTGTCGTCTGGACAGGACGAGATCAACGCCGTGCTCGCCGTGCCCGGCGGACTGTACGTCGCCGCTGCGGTTCACGTCGAGTCGCCGGAGAAGCTCCGCGCAGTGCTGAGGCGATACGCGCTTCCATTGACTGATACGCCGGATGTTGACGTAGTCGTTGGCGACTTCCGTGCGATTGCCCTGGAAACTGGGCCCGACGGTGACGTCGTCGTGGTTGGCGACCGCTTGGGCCAGACCCAGGTTCTCCGCTGCAACGCCTTGGGATCTTGCACGCCAGATCTCGCGCCGCCAGACCCGCCGAAGTAGTGCTTCGGCGCTAGGGGTCTGGAAGGGACTCGGATAGACTTGGCGACGCCGTGGCCATTGTCATCCCCAACGAAGACGACAACTTCTCGACGCTGGCCCAGCATCCGATCCCTTCGGAACGGCCTGACACCCACTACCGACTGGGTCGTCTGCTGGGCGCCGGATCCATGGGGTTCGCGTATTTCGGAATGCGCGCCACACCGCAGGGCAAGACGCCCATCGTCATGAAACTGCTACGCCCGGAGTACGTGTTGCAGAGCGGCCGTACCGGCGCGCTGATCGTTCAGAAGGAAGTCGAGGCGCTCACCCGCTTGAACTCCCGCGTGCCCCCGACGCCCTTCGTCGTGCAGTTGATCGACGCCGGTACCGTCGCCCTAGAAATGGGTGGACGGCGTTTCGACCTGCCGTGGCTGGCGCTGGAGTATGTTCACGGCGGCGCAGAGGGTACGACTCTTGCGGAGCGCGTCGTCTACAGTGTGGAGCATACGGACTACGCCTTCGATCGTGAGCGAGCTGCCCACGCAGTCGAGTGCATGGCTCAAGGCATCGACGCCATCCACGAAGTGGGCGTGCTCCACCGTGATCTGACCCCCAACAACGTTTTATGCTGCGGTTTTGGGGATGACGAGATCTTCAAGATCACGGATTTCGGACTTGCCCGTCCCATCGGCGTAGCGGCCACCTTTGGAGGCATCGTCGTTGGCACGATCGGCTATGCGCCTCCCGAGCAGGCGGCCCTGGACGACCGGCGAATCGGCTCTTGGAGCGATGTTTTCACCTTCGCGGTCGACTTCTTCTTCTTGCTTACGGGTCGAAGCTACTTCACGGCGTCGACTCCATCCGAAGTGCTTCTGGCCGCAAAGAGCGCGGAGCGAAAATCCATTCGCGAGTCGCCGTTGCTCTCACCGGAACTCGCCGCCGACGAGGAATCTTGCGCGGCCCTGGATCTGGCCATCGCCCGTGCGACGGCGCTGCGGCCAGAAGAGAGACCGCAGACGGCCGCATTGTTCGCGAGCACGATCATGCCGTGGCTGCGCCGCCCAGGAAAGCGCTCCGCGGTCGTTGATCGGCGGCTCGAGAGCGTCACGCCAACCGGGCAACAGGCGCGAGCGGGCTTCCACTGGACTCTTCGTCACCGCGACGAAGGAGATCGTGTTCTCAGAAGCGTGGCTTGGGATGGCGATGGCCGCTGTCTGGCCGCAACCAACGAAGGACTTTCGTTTTGGGATGGCGCCGAATGGCGTTCTGCCCCCACCCGGGATCTGCCGGCTCCTCAGGGGATCCGATTCGTACACCGCCGAGCAGCTGGCCGGTGGGTGGTAGGTGGCGATCAAGCAACCCTCGCGACCTATACGTCGCGCGGAGTTCAGGATGTGGTGCGGGGCCCGTCAGGAAGTGAGACCTTCGTCGCAGCGGACGGGGACTTCGACGACTTGGCCGTCGTAGTCGGCGTTCGCCCTGACGGGCCGCCGGTGCTCTACACGCTGACATCGCGCCGCTGGCTCAAACCTCTACCCTTGGCGAAGGCTGCTGCCATCTCCGGCTTGGCGCGGATCGCGGATGACCGCTGGTTGGTGACAGGCCGACGTCACAACAATCGTGGCTTTGTGGCTGAAGTCAGTCCGCTGCAGTGGGATGCGGTCGAATTGAGCATTCCCCGGGTTCGGGCTGTGGTTGCTTGTGGCGCCAGAGTAGACAGAAACTACGGTTTGGCTGTGGGTAGTGACGGACTCGTCGCGCGAATCATCAATGGGCGATGCCATGCCGAAACCTTGAAGGGGGCGCCGGATCTATCAGCCGCCGCCATCGACGTGGCGGGGCGGGCATGGGTTGCGGCGGCGCGGCGGATCTGGATGCGGCCATTCATCGGAGACGCGGAGTTCGTTCCGGTGTGGGAGGAGCCCAGTCTGGTCGCACCGATCGTCAGCTTGTTTGCCGACGTGGGCCGAGTCATCGCGATCGCCGCTGATGGCTGCGTCGTCGAGGGACGTATCGAGCTGTAGCGGGCTTCTTCGACTCAGCCGCGCTTGCTGATGAGCACAGTCGGCACCTGAGCGCGAGCAGCGATCTTTCGCGTAATACTACCGAGAGCGGTTTTCCCCCCAACGCGCTGCGCACCGAGGATGACCAGATCGGTGCCTTCAGCCTGTGTGGTGACGGCGCCGGCGACATCGTCGTCACACACGATTTCGCACTCGTAGCGGCCCGGTGCTTCGTCCTCCCCGAGCCGCCTGAGCCCACGTTCTGCCTCGGCACGACTCGCCTCGGAAGTGTCCGCGGGCATGACCCGCAGGAATCGAATCGTCGACCCACCCTCCCGTCCGATGCTGCCAATCAAGCGCGCACGAAGCTCGTGCTGAGCGCCACGGCCGCCCACCGGTACCAGGACGCGATGAACTTTCTCGAGGGTGAACTCTGGATGCGCTTTCAGCACCGCGACGTCGCAATCGACCTGGTTGAGCAGAGTCACGAGGCTCTTGCTGACCTCTTCTCCCAACAGATCCGGCAAGCCCAGCAACAGGCTTTCAGATCGGTAGGTGCGTGCCACGCGCGCAATCTCCGGCCAGTGGTGGGCGGCGTGGGTCATCAGCGCTTCCGGTCGGTGTCCATGATGATGGGCGCGGGTGAGCGCTTCGGACAGCACGTGCTGGGACTTCTGGAGGGACTCGTCTTCGATGCCGTCATCTGAGGTGCGGATCACGCTCAACAGCAGTACGCGCCCGATTTGCGGCGGTGCCAAGGCGCTCGCCAACTCGACCAGGGCGGGGGCGTTGTCTGGGTTCGCGACCGGTACCAGAACAAAGGGTCGGAAGCCGCGTAGCCGCGCTAGCTCGGGATCTCGGGCCTGAACCGATGCGTCGACGGCTTCAGCGCGACTGGCGAAGAGCGCGAAATAGAGCAGCACTCCCAGGCCAAGCCACACCCCGGTGATGGCACCGGCTGCCGGGACCGTCACCGCTTGGAAGATGGCCAACGCGGAACACGCAAGGCCCCCGACGATGTGCGGGACCGGGAAGAAGGGGACCTTGAATACCTGACTCTTGGTGCGTAGCCGTGCCAACAGCGCCGTGCCGTGGGCGAGGGCAAAACAGATCAGGAAGATGAGGCTGGCCGCGGCACCCGCCGAGGCCAAGTCGGGAACCATCATCAGAATCGCCGCCAACGCCAAGGCGGTGGTGTAGATTGCCATCACCGGCGTGCGGAAACGGTCGTGCTGGCGAGCCAACACTCGCGGGAGCGTGCGATCGCTCGCCATGGTCAGAGCGACCCTGGAGGCCGCTAGGATGTTTGCATGCAGCGCGGACAAGGTGGACAGGATTGCGGCGACTAGTACCAGCCAGTAGCCCACGGGTCCCATGAAGTTCTTGGCGCTCTCGGCCATGACCGTCTCGGGGTTATCGGTTCCCATGACACCGATGTCGGTGCCCGCTGGAGTCCCCACGGTGGAGACCAAGAGCAGAAGTGGCAAATAGATGATTAGACCGAGCCCCAGGGACATCAGCATTGCGCGAGGCAGGGTTCGGGCCGGGTCCCGCACCTCCCCGGCGACAGCTGCGATGACCTCGAAGCCCTGTAGTGCGATAAAGGTGAACCCCATCGCGGCGATCAGGCCTGAGCTGCCCTTTGGAAAGAACGGCGTCAGGTCGCGTTCCACACTGCTTGCGGTCTCGTCGCGCAACGCCCACATGCCGGCGATGATAAGAATCGCAAATACTACGACCTTCCCGATCGTGGCGAATTGGCCGCCTCCAGTGCTCTTGCGGATCAAGGACAGCGCGTAGGCAGCCGCCGCAGTCAACGCAATAGCGAGCACGGTGCGCCGGGAGGCCAGCCACTCGGGTGCCTCGTCCCCGGACAGGCGCCAGATCTCGGCTACAGCGGCGACGCCGTATTCCGCAAAACCCAGGGCATAGAGCACCCCAGCGACGATGTAGGCGAACCAAAGAATCCAGCCGACAGCGAACGCCGCACGAACGCCCAAGACCTTCTTGGCGAAGACGTAGGCGCCGCCGGATTCTGGGAACGCCGTCGACATCTCTGCAAACGAGAGGGCCGTCAGCACTGCGACCACGCCGTTGATGGCGAAGGCCAGGACCGCACTGGGGCCTGTGGCCCGGAAGGCAACGCCGGCCAGCACCAGGATGCCGCCACCTACGATGGCTCCAACGCCAACCCCCGTGGCACCCCACAGACCGAGCTTGTCGGACGGCTTCGTCTCTGCGCTCAAACCAGGCTGCTTTTCTGGCGGTCGATTAGGGCTCGGCCAGCTGTTTGAACCCCGCGTCCTTTTCCACGTATTCGTTGGACACGAGGTTCATATGCGTGCCGTCCTTGGCTCGCTGAATCAGCAATTTCATCCCGGACAAGGTGCCCCCGGTTAGGTCGCAGTAGACTTGGGCGCCGCCGTGTTTCGTGGCGATCACGGCGGATGCGCCGAAAGCGTCGCATTTCACCTCGTCGGGAGCGATGCTGAAGAATTTGTGGGCTGCGGGAGTCTCCTCCCAGTAGCGGACCTTGACCGCGTACTTGCCGCCCACCGAGCGTTCCCGGATGCACCAGCGCTCGGTGGAATCCTCCGGTCCGCTGCAAGTCACGTTTACGGCAGCACGGGTAGGATCGGTGCGATGCTGTCCGACCCACTCGGAGAACAGCTTGACCAGCTGCTGAGCTTCGCGCTGCTTGGCTTCGGCATCGGCCTTGCGGCGAGCAGCCTCTGCCTCCTTGTCCGTGATTCCCTTGTCCACAGCGCTCAGATCAGCGGGATCCGAGCAGTGTTTGTAGGCGTAATCGCGCCACTGTCGGGCTAGGGCGAACTCTTCGCTGCCAATTGCCTGCTTGATGACCGACTTTGCGTTATCGCACTTCGCCGGGTCCTTTTTCTTGCAAGCGGGGAGGGCAGCGACGGCGAGCAGTAGCGGAAGGGAGAGCCAGCGGTTCATGCACATAGCGCCGCGCAGTGTACACGAAGCCCGCATTTTTCAATGCTTATTTGCCGAGGCCGTGCGGCCGGCCGAGGTGTCGACGCCCTGTTTGAAGCGGGCCGCCAGTAGGCACACAAGCAGAATGGCCGTTGCGGTGAGTGCCTGAGACGCGCCCACTGGGAATTCGTAGAAGAACGCAAATAGGTAGCCCAGGCCCCCCGACGCCGCTCCAATCAGGGCGGCCGCCACGACCGCCCCACGTACCCGCTCCACCAAGGCCAAGGCGGCCATGGCTGGGAGCACAGCGAAAGCGAACACGGGCAGGGCGCCGATGGCCCTGGTCGCGACGGCGGCTTGAAGTGCAACGAGAATCCAGAGCAACAGCTCGACCAGCCGCACCGGCAATCGATGCACTCGGGCGCCGTCGGGATCAAAGCCGGCGAACAGAAACGCGCGGTGGAACAGGAACGTCAAGCCCAGCACGGCGATGCCGACGGTTAGCACCAGGGTAAGATCTTCGGTTCGAACGAGTACGGCGGTCCCGAAGAGAATCGCCGTGATGTCGTGTGCGTCTTGGGTGATTCGGTCGCCAACCAAGACCGCCGCGGCACTTGCCGCGAGGTATGTGAGCCCGACCAGCGTTTCACGAGGAAGACGAATCCGCTCGGTGCGCACACTCAGCACGCCGGTTGCGATCAGGCTCAAGACGATGGCGCCGACGACAGGCGGTGTGTGGACCCCTGCGTGAATTTCGAGGAGGAAGGCGATGGCCACGCCCAGGCCTGCCGCCTGTGTGACCGCCGCAGTCACAAAGATCGCGCGGCGCAGAACGACATAGACGCCGAGAATGCCGAGTACGGCCCCAGCAAACACTCCCACGACAACGGGATCTCGGTAGAGACCCATGCTGAACCCCTCTCGAAATTCGGCGAACGTGGGGGCTTTGTCCGGTTGCGTGGTGCCCGGCGACAGACGTGGAGATACCGAACTGGCTGATGGCGCTGCCGGGTTTCGAGCACCCTCTGAACCAGGCCCGTCACCTAGGTCCGAGCCGAACGCATCCTCGATCTCGCCCTCTTCGAACAAGCTCGACGGCGCTGCTCCTGCGTCGGGCATTAGATCGCCTCCCCGACAGGTGGGGGGCGCTCGGAAAAACGAGCCTGAAACGCCTTGTGTTGGAAAACGACGTCCGGCTCTCCTGTAACCACGTTCTGCGAGTCGCGGTCCAAGAGCACCGCGTGGTCCGCATAACGCTTGACCATTCCGAGATAGTGGCTGACCACGATGATGGACAGGCCACGTCGTCGCCGCAGACCATCTAGCAACTCGAACGCCTCGCCTTCCGCAACTTGGTCCATAGCACTGGTTGGTTCGTCGAGGACGGCTATGTCTGCCCTACTAACGCTCAGGCGCGCGAATAGCACGCGCTGTTTCTGACCCTCGGAGAGTCGGCGATACGGGACGCTGCCGAGGTCCTCCACTCCCATCTCCTTGAGCGCCCGGCTGACCTCCGGCGTTTCTCTCATGAAGTAGGGTCGGAGAAATGACCACCGGCGCTCCAAACCCATACGAACGACATCTCGCGCCAGCAGCGGGTAGAGCTCGTCGATGACTTTCCGTTGTGGCAGGTAGGAGAGCCTGAGATCGGCACTCAGGGCATCAACGCTGCCAGCCACGGGTGGGAGGAGTCCCAGTAGAGTCCGTAGCCAAGTCGTTTTCCCGGAACCGTTGCGGCCGACCACGGCCCAGAGCTGCCCAGAGTCAATTTGCAGATCGATAGGGGGCAGGATTGCTTGGCCCTCGAAGCCGACTTCGAGGGCAGTGCACTTCAACAGGGGACGCTCTGAGCTCAATACGACTGCTCCTCTGGATGCGGCTCAGTGTCCGTGCCCTGACGCTTCGGTGAGCATCAACCAAGCCTTGTCGACGGTCGAGGGCCCCACGCGAACGTACCACGGGCCCGCGCTTTCGAGCTCGAGGTCGTAGTGCTCGAGAATGTCTGTTGGACAATCGCTGTTCGGGCTCTTCTGAGGCAGCATGTCCGACGTCTCCTGATCTTGAAACAGGCCCGTCACGACGCCACTAAGCTCGGAGAAGAGCAAGAGGTCCTCCGGGCCATCGATGCGCAGGTAACCCTCTGCTGACGGGCTCAGCGTGACGGTGACCGGCGCGTCTCCGGGACTGATCACCGGCGCACTGGCGCGGTCCGCCCCTGGCGTGACGGCTGCCCCGGGCTCCGCGACCTTGCTGCAGGCCAGAGCGGCAGGATCCGAGCCAGCAGTGGGCTCAGTGGTGTCATCGCTGCTGCATGCAGTCACTAGTAGAATCGAGAGGATAGCCACGGTGTGTGCTTGCACTGTTCAGGTCCTTTCTGGGGTTCAGAGCGATAAGGAAAACGTCATGGCGGCCAGGTTTTCGATCACCTGGGTCGCACGAGGATCGCTGGGGGATGTGATTGCGTCTGGATCGGTCGTTGACGTTGGGCCGGACAGGTCAAGATCATCGAGCAAAGTGCCATCGAGGGCGAGTCGAGCCTCGACGCGCAGAGACTCAGGGCCATCGCGATCGATGACGAGATCCAGCCCGTGGGTCCAGAGCGGGATGGAGTTCAGCATTATCTTCAGGGTGCGCGCGCCGGTGGTCCCCGGGCGAGTCACTAGCGCTTCGAGCTCGAAAGCCGTGAGACGCAATGCGCCCTGCCTCAGGTGGCTGCGCGGCAGCTCCGGGCTCGGGTCTGGTCTTGGCAAGTCAATGGCGCTCGCCGAAAGTGCATCGATGCTACCGGGTAGGGCAAAGCTGACGACGGGAACGAGTTGTGCGCTGCCTCCAGCCAGCTCGGCTTCGACTTCGGCGTAGGAAACCAGCCTGCCATCGTCGGCGTGGCAGTGCCCTCCGTGGCAGAAGGAGTAGCCTGGAGGCGGCTCTGCCGGGTCAAAGGTGCTCGAGCTGGTGGAGCCTCCACTTGTGACCAGCTCCTCCAAGCCCAGGGTGTCTGCGGTGAACTCGAAGCGTTTCAAATCCACGGCAAACCCCTGGTCGGTCAGGAACACGTTGGTTCCCAGATCTCTGGCGGCACCAGGTTCGAAGTGGATGTCGAGCCGCGCGGCCTCAACGCTTGCGTAGCCGCCTCCTGGCTCGACGGTGCAGCCCGCACTGACCAGAGTGAGAACTGCGCACGCGGCTCGACGCAACTTCATTTCTTGGAAGCCTTGACGAGCGCGCGGACGATGTTGTTCATGTGCGCCTCGTAGGTTTCCCCCGCCTTGAAGTGTGGCGCTGCCTCGATGCGCACCAATCGTGTTCCCGTCTTTTTCGCGATCATTTTGGTGATCTTCGCGGGGTAGAACGACTCCTGCAGGATCAGCTTCACCCCTGCGCGCTTCGCGAGCTTCATCACGCGAGCGACGTGGTGAGGATTAGGGGGGATGCCGGGCTTGGGCTCGACATGCTCGACGATGGAAAACCCGAGCCAATTCGCAAGGTATGGGAATGACTTGTGATACGCGATGACTTTTGAGCCGCGAAGTCTGGATAGGCGTTTCTCCGCTGCTCTTGTGGCACGCCCCAGAGACTTGATCAGAGCAATGGCGTTCTTCTTGTAGTGGGCGGCGTGAGCGGGATCGAGCCTAGCAAGCCTTTGGGCGATTCCCTTCGCAACCCGGGCAGCCTGGCGCGGATCGAAAAGATAGTGAGGATTGCCACCTGGGTGAACGTCGCCCTTGGAGCGATCAACCTTGCCCTTGGGTCGCCCTCGGATCTTCACGAATTGAGAGCAATCGAGGTACCCCGCAGAGCCATTCTGAATCTTGCCGTTGCGAGAGCCGACCTGCAGCGTAGGCAGCCAGCCGACTTCCAAGTCGCGCCCCACGGCCAACAGCAGATCCGCATTCGCCAGCTTGAGGGCCAAGTGAGGTCTGGCGTCGACGAAGTGGGGATCCTGGGTGTGGAGAGCGAGCGCCGTGACCTCGACGTGCTTGCCCCCGATCTGAGCGGCCAATGCCGCCAAGTCGGCCGTGGTGGCGACAATCGCGAGCTTGGCTGCCGCTTTGGATGTGAAGAGCAGCAGGCCGACGAAAGCGAACAAGGTGAGAAGTCGTTTCATGATTGGTTCCTCAAAAGGCGTGGGATCCGTGCGCGCCAACGACGAGTTCTGCCGTCAGAAAAGCGCTGTAGATGGGTTCGGGGCGGTATCCAGGCAGGTCCGCCGCAGACTGCAGCCGAAACCGCGAGAACTCGGTGGGATAGTGCGACAGGGAAGCCGACAGCCGGTGGCGGGCATCCGTCCACTCGGGATCGAGGGCATCCATGGTGGGCCGTCCCTCCATGCTGAAGGGCGTAGAACCGTATTCGTAGCGCGCCGCGCTCTCCCAACGCCGAGCAAAGCGGACCGCGACTTGAGAATACCCGCTGACGTCCCACAGTACGTCCTCCGGCACTTGACGGCGGCGGTAGAAGACCTCCGTTTGCGCGCGCACTTGCGTGAAGCTTCCACGCGTGAGTGGGCGGAACTTGAGAAACAGGTCCGAGCCGTAGACCTCGGTTCGATTGTTGCGCCCGGTGGCATTGGGGCCAAACGCAGCAGACACTCCCCAAAGCAGTGACCACGCGTCCGTGACGTTGAAGAACTGCTTGAGCGCCGTAACCGCTAGCAGGTCTTGCGGCCCCTCAACCCTTCGGGGGGCTGCGGCCAGGAAGCTTCGATTGGATGCTTCGCCGGTCGCAGTGGTCAAGGACGCTACGGCTTCGACGAACCACGGCGTTGGCAGCAGAGCCGAGAGTTCCACACCCAAGCCGCGATTGGCTTCGGCGCCGAATACGCGCCCAAGGGCGAAGGGTTGATCGGCGAAATCCCAGCTATGGGGATGAGTGGCGTTGATCCGACCGAATCGAGTCAAGAACTGGCCGAATCGTGCCTGGAAGCCCCCAGGAAGGTCGAGAGTGGTGCCGTAGGCCTCCTCCACCTCGACACCGAACAAGCCGAATACGATGAATGCGTCGAATCGGAGATAGGGGTCGACCGGCGCGCGAATGGACAACTCGAGCTGCTGGAAGTTGAAGCCGCTCTCGGTTGGGTCGTGAGCGCCCGTCTGCAGATTCTCATCTTCGGAAAACCATGCGAGTGCAAAATCTGTCACGACACTGATCTCGGGATTGAGTGCCGAAGGAGTGCTCGCAGCCGCAGTTGCGGCGGGTTGAGGTTCGGGCTCTGCGGACGGTGGCTGGCTCGGGCTCGACTCCTCGTCTTCGAGATCGCGGACGAGTTCGTCGAATACGTCGTCATCCGCCGCAAGCACCGGTTGGGTGCTGGCCGCTAGTACAAGAAGTGGCACTGCAATGAGTGGAAGTCGCATGGATCAGTCACGCGGGCTCGCTCCAGAGGCTCACGCGTGAAGGGGTACGCGCGAGCGGTTGCTCCAATAGGCGGACCAGGACCAAGGGATGGCTCTCGTAATGGCTCCACAACGCGGGTGCTGGATAGCAGCCGCGCGGAAGCTCGAGACAGACCTCGGTCAGACTGACGGCGGCGGAAGCTTGGGGGCTACGGCGAGTAGCGCGATCGGCGGGGCGGCATCCGCCCCCAGGACGCCGCTTGTAGCCAGCTGACGAGACAGCGTCGCGAGCTCGAAGGCCGCCGAGAAGCTCAGGCACTTCTCGTCAACGCGTACCCACCCGTCGCAGTGGTCATGGTCGTCAATGCTCGCTTCGCTGTCGGAGACCGCGGCGACATGGCCCTCGACCGCGGGCTCTGACTCCGCGTCCGTACCTTCGCCATGGTGCACGTCGCCGTGCTCCGCACACGCCGTGTGCTGGACGAGCACTAAGTGGCCCAACGCGAACAGCTGGCCGACCCCCAAAAGCGCCGCCACGCACACGGCGAATGCGCGAGAGGCTGGGGTGGTTCCGTGCGGCGGCCGCATAACGCTGAGAAACCTCCCACGAGACCGCAGCGAGTGCAAATCGAGCCCGACATCTGCGGCAGATAGGACACCCGGTTGTGGGGAGACACACACGTTCGGGTTTATGTAAGTGCTGCATTCTGCGGGAAAGTTGGCTGGCCTGGGCCTTGCTCCTTAACGTGAATGTCGGGACCGGATAGCCCCGGCAGGAGGACCCAAGATGAGCATCGAACGAACCACCCGCGTGACCGCACTCAGCGCCCTCGTGTTGGCCGCCATGGCCCTGGGCGTGGGCCTGGTCAACCTGGGCTGCGAGCGCAAGAGCGACGTTACCGCGGAGCAGTCGCGAGCCGCAAAGGGCGCGACCAACGACAATAAGGAAGGCGCGCGCATGCCCAGCTCGCCACTCGCGAAGGGCGCCGCTCCGGCGACGGTTCCGACGGTTCAGAAGATCACCGACAACAGCACCCAGGCCCCGCCTTCGGCTGCGAAACCCGCCGGCGTGGCTCGAGCCAAGACATCCCCGGCCGCGGCGAAGGACGGGCTGATCGTCAAGCGACTGGTCTTGACCAACGCAATCGAGAATCGGGAACCCGCTCAAGTGTCCGGCTTTCAAACTGGCGCGGGTCCAGTGGTGGCCTTCATCGAAGCTCAGAATTCCATGGCTGATGTCCAGAAGATCGTCGTGACCTTCGAGCATGCCTCCGGCAAAAAGGTTGGATTCGTGAAGCTCGAGATCCCGCAAAACAGCTCACGCTGGCGGACCTGGGCGCGCACTAGTCACGTTACGGCAGCGGGGGAGTGGAATGCAGTCGTACGCACCGGTGACGGCGAGGTACTCGCGCGCCAAAGCTTCAGCGTTGAAGGCTAACTCGCTGCCTTTTTTGAAAGCGCTCACTCGAGCGCGCGGAGGAACTTGTCGAGCACTGCAGCGAGTCGCTCCGGTTCGTGCCTCTGGAGCATGTGACCAGCGCGGGGGAGGGTCACGCGCTCCACGTTCTTGAAGCAGGCTAGTCGGCGATCGATCTCGGGGCCAAGGGCGCGATAGCTCGAACGCGCGCCATCCACGAATAGCACTGGACAGCTGACCCGGCGCCAGAAGGACTCCGCGACATCCACGCGAAACGGGTAGGGGCCACGGGTCAGGTGCACAAGATCGTGCTTGAATTGTCGACTACCGTCCCCCGGATCTCGAGTGCCGACTTCGGCCAGGCGCAGAGCGCGAGCCTCGGAAAGCAGCTCATCCGACGCTATCAGCCGTTCGGCTGCGACCAGTATGCTGGGGTGGCGCCGTGGCGAGTCTTGCCGGCGACGCGTCCAGGTGCCGATCCAGGCCCGCACGCGATCCGGCACCTCCGTATCGTCCACCGGGGGACCGATGCCTTCCAGTAGCGCCAGCCGCTGCACCCGATCCGGAAACGTACCCGCGAAGTAGCTCGCGATGGTGCCGCCCATGGAGTGGCCAACGAGATTGAGTCGAGCGGAGGACAGTCGGTCCACCAATCCCGCAATGTCGGGCAGATAGTCGAAGAAGTGGTAGTAGCCGCCAGGGCCGACTCGGTCGCTATCGCCATGGCCGCGCAGGTCGGGCGCGACGATGTGAAAGTGCTGCGATAGCCCGGCATCCACAACCGCCTCCCAGGTCCATGCGGTATCCAGGAATCCGTGAAGCAATAGCAGAGTGGGTGCACCGGGAGTCGGAGCGCTCCATTCCAGGACGTTCAGTTCGAGGCCGCTGCCGACGGGCAAGCGATGGGTTTGGGGAGTAGCAGTCACTTGGGCGCTACTCTAGCGAGCTGAACGCAGCACGTGCCAGTCTTGCCTTCGGCCCGCGCCGTCATCGACCGAAACGGATCGACGTTTCCACGCTTGCCCAGCAGAGGAGCCGGTGCGCCCGGCCCGCCAGAGACGGCACTGGGGCATTCGTTGACTCGGGGTGCGTTGGGCACCTGGTGCCGAATTGCTTCGCTCCGAGGGGCGCACCAAACGTCGTCGGACGCCTCTAAGCTCGGTGGGGTGCGCGGCATTTTCACGACCGGCTCCGGGGCCGGCCTCGGTGCGGTGGTCGCTGAGGCTGGGCTTGCCGAGGCCGCGCTTGCCGAGGCCGCCCCCGAGTCGGGCGGGTCATTGCAGCCAAACACCGCTCCCGCCCATGCGAGAGCCAGCCACAGCCGACTCAGCCGAGCCGCGGGAGGCGTCAGCGTTTGATCTCCACGCTCCAGCTCGTGAGGGTTCCGCTGTCGCCGCCGGTGACGTCGCTGACGACCAGGCGCCAGGTACCCGCAGATTCCTCACCTATGAAGGTTGGGACGCTGTAGGTGCGGCTTCCGAAGGCGCCGCTCGACGCGTCGGCTTCCACCAAGGTGACCTCTGTGAGACCTAACTTCTGAAGTTTGACGGTCAGATCTCCCTTTGCCGGGTGATCGATGTCGACGCTGACGTTGAGGGACTTGATTGCGCCGGGATCCGACACGTCGATGTCGCTCGAAACTCCCATATTATCATTGTCTGGAATGCCCTGGCTCGAGCTGTTCGTGTAGGTCTGGGCTCCCCCGCCGCAGGCCGCGCCGCTACAGGTACTGATATCCATTTTCCAGCTGTTGAGGGTACCTGTGTCCGCGCCAGCACGGTCCGCGACGACGAGAGTCCAAGTCCCCGCGGAGTCTTGCCCGTCGAACGCCGTAACACTGAAGGTCTTCTTCAAGTCGTCGGCGCTGCCACCGTCGCGCTCCTGCAACACGACTTCACCGCCCCCTTGGCGCACGAGTTTGACCACCAGGTCACCCTGATAGCTGTGCGTTATGTCAACAGTGACGCTTAGTGCGGAGATGGTGCCACTATCGGCGACGGTGATGTCGCTCGAGATCCCGGCGGTGTCGTTATCGGGGATGCTGGAGCCGGGGGTGGCCGAGTAAGTCTTGCTGGTGCCGGTACAGGCTGCATCAGCGCTGCAGTCCGAATCGGCACAGTCCTCGTCGCCATCATGGTCGTTGTCCTTGCCGTCGTTGCAGACTTCGACCAGAGGCTCGAGCTTGGGCAGGTTGCTCGCGTAGACCGTGCCTTCTTCCTCGACGTACTTGTAGCTGAGGTAGCCGTAGCCCTTGCCATGGGGGTTATCGACGCCGAACTTCGCCGTGCCCCAGGAGTTCTTGAACACGAAGAAGCCCTTCTCCTTAATGGGCTCGCCGTTGGCGTCCACGGCGGGATTCCCCTCGGCATCCAAGGGTTGCACCTCAGCCTCGTCATCCCAGCCGACGAGTAAGATCGCGTGTCCGGCTCGCTTCTTCAAACTCTCAGTCTTGTCCTTCGCGTTGGGGTAGGGGACGTAGCCTTTGCGCCACAAGGCATTGCTCGTGGGCAGCTTCGAGCCTCGGTGGTTCCAGGACTGGTAGTAAAATGTCAGGCCGACGATCGCCGCCTGACGCTTCGACGTCATGTGGGCCTTGATGCTGTCGATTCTGGAGTTGATCCAGCGTCCCTTGGGCAGAAAGAACTGCTTCGCAGTTTTCGCCGAATCCGGAGGTTCACCGTTTGTGAAACACTGCACAGGCTGATTGTCGCCACCGTCGCATGCCGGATCGTTGCTGGTGTTCCATCGCGTCGTTTGGTACGGCCAGGCCGCTTCCCTGGGAATGCCGAATCGATTGATGGCCTCCAGGTTGCTTCGGGAGTTGGAGCCCTCCGTGTAGGTGAAGGCGCCGACCTGGGACTTCACAGACCACTGCAGGTACTGCTCCGAGAAGTCGGGATCCGGTGTCGACCCTTCCTTGATGTACAGGTGCTCCATCAGTCCCACCGTCGCGAAGATCGAGCACACCCCGCGGCTAGCCTGGCTGCGTACCGGGGATTGCTCGGCGACGAGGTCGAAAAACTGTTTCGGGTAGACCGCATCAGCTTTGCCGAGCTCTTCGAGCTTCGTGTTGTCTGGGGCGTCTTTGAACAACGCGTCCACATCCGAAAGTGGAGCGTCGTTGTCGACGATGGGGGGCGACGAAGGACCCGCGTCTTCGCTCGAGCAGCCGAAAACGGCCAGAGAAAGGGACAGTGCAATCAGGGTGTGGCGCATGGGGTAACCTTTGACTACAGTGTCCTACACTATCCTACCGCGATCAACACAGATTAGGACCCAACCCACTGCTAGTGGGAACGGGACCAAGGGGAACTCCGGCGCAGTCGGAATTTTCCGCTCACGGCAGCGAGCGATTGAGGCCGATGGCGGGATCGCTGCCGCGAGGATGGAAAGACTTTAGACTTGTTCTCGTAATAAGGACGGTGAACGTGAAACGCCTTTTGTCTTACTTGCTATTGGCCGCAGGTCTTGCCACTTCAGCGGCCTGCTCCTCCGACGACAACGCCAAGCCAGTGATCGAACAGATCTCCGACCAGACCGTTGCCGTGGGCCAAGAGCTGAAGATCGCAGTTATCGCGAGGGACCCGGATGGAGACCCGGTCACCTATAGCTACAAGACCGAGCGCGACATCGACGCCAGCTTGGTACCCGGGGCGGGCAACGCGATTTTCAGCTGGACGCCGATCGCTGCTGACGTCGGCGACCACAGCATCGACTTCATCGCAAACGACAACAAGGCCGGGCCATCCAAGCGCACCATTGTCGTGACTGTGCGTTCAGCAGTCGGGTCCCCCACTGCACCGGTGTTTCGTCAACCCCTCGGTACGGGCACGACCTTCCCAGTTACGGACAATCCCACCGTTCCTGAATGCGTCCAGCTCGCAATCCAGGTGGATGATTCGGACACACCAACCGTGGATCTGGGCCAAGAAGGCCAGATCATCGAAGGCTCCAACGTTCAGCAGACCGGCGGCCTGGAGGGGGTTTGGGAGTGGTGCCCCACTCAGGAGCAGAAGGATGCAAAAGACATCTATCAGTTGGTGCTCTACGCGGACGACAACGAGAACCCCCGTGTCAAGAAAGACTTCCTGATCATCCTTCAGAAGCCGACGAAACCCGACTGCCCGGGGGATGCGCCCGTCATCAACCACACCCCGGCGGACCACAACTCCGTCGTGGACCTGACCTTGGATGCCGTCGTCAGCGACGACCAGGGGCTGAAGTTCCCTCCCCAAGTTCAGTACTCGACCACAGATCCCGGCCCGAACCCAGACGTCACCAAGCTGACCCAGGTGGCGATGATTCAGATCGACGGTGACCCGAAGAACGGAACCTGGGCCGGGGACATTCCGAATCCGGTGGCGTCAAAGCCCGCGGGTTCCAAGACGGATCTCTTTTACCGCATCGTAGCCACGGACAACGACGATGCCGAGGGCAGCTGCGATCACGTCACCAACTCGCCGGACCCCGGTTTTCACAAGATCACAGTGACCAACCCCGGTGGGGCTGGTGGACTCGGCGTGTGCAAGTCTTGCACGAAGGACCTGCAGTGCGGTGCGGCGGCGGACACCTGCTTCATCGTCGGGACGAAATCCTACTGCGGCAAGTCCTGCACCGGGCCGAGCGGTTGCCCGACGGATTACGATTGCAGCGAAGTCACGAGCGTGGACAACGTGAAGAGCAAGCAGTGCGTTCCCAAGTCCCAGAGCTGCACAGGCGGTTCCGGTGGCACATGTACTGACGACAAGTACGAGGAGAACGACTCGCGCAGCGCCGTGGCGACGGCAACTCCCTTGGCTGCTGGGACCTACCAACTCCAGAGCTGCTCGGATCCGTATTGGGACGACGACTACTTCCCGATCGAAATCACCAGTGCCACCAAGATCAAGGTGTCGCTGGCGTCGAGCGCGAGCGGAAGCAATTTGGACGTCTTGCTCTTCGATAAGGATGGCAAGGAAACGGCTGCTTCCGAGGGAAGTACCTCCAACGAGAGCTTCGAGGTGTGCCTCACGGATCCGGGGCGGTACTACATTGCCGTTTGGGAGCAATTGCAGGCCAATGCCCCCTACACCCTGACTTGGTCGAAAGAGGGCTCTTGCTCGGTCTGCACTGAGGATAGCCTGGAGGATAACGACAAGATTGCCGACGCGACCTTGGCGAGTATCGCGTCGAATCCTTACAAGAACACCAACCTCCAGATCTGCAGCATGGATGACGACATGTTCAGGGTCTTCCTGCTCAAGGACGAAACCGTTCACGTGACGCTGAAGTTCAACCAGGGCAAGACGAGCGAGGACCTGGATCTCTACTTCCAGGACAAGGACGCCAAGTCGCTGGTGGGATGCGATGAGTTCGATCTCTTCAGCTGTGACCCCCTCAATGGGCAGAGCAGCACATCCAACGAGAACATGGACTACAAGGTGCCGGCGACGGGCCAGTACTACATTGGCGTTCGCGGCTGGGAAGGGGCTGAGAACAGCTACGAGCTATGCGTGGACTACACGAGCAGTAGCAAGACGACCAACGGGTGCCCCAAGCTATGAACCTCGGCCTTCGTCGTGGGGTTGGCGTCTTGCTCACGCTCGCCTTTGCGGCGTGCGGAGGTGGCGACGAGAGCACCGAGAGTCCAACGACACTACAAGACCTGAGTATCGCCGGCGTCTTTCCCGAGACGGTGGTCCCTGGGTCAACGGTCGTAGTCGAGGGGTCCTTCGGTGACGTCACGCTGCCCCTGTTGGAGTTGACTGGCACATTCGCGGGGGACGACGTCAAGCTGACGCTGCCTGCCAGCATCATCTCCAATAGTCGCCTTGAGCTCGCTTGGATGGGTGGAACCCAAGCGGGCCTGCCCGCGGATTCCGGTACTTTCGACGGAGTTGTCCGCGTGATTGCGACGGGCCCCATCGACGGTCGCAGCCACACCTCGCTTTCGAAGCCCTTGACGTTGAAGATTCAGCCGTCGATGGAACCGCAGTTCTTCGGCGTCTTCGAGGGCAGCATCTTCGTCAACGACTACATCGGTATCGACGGCGGAAACCTGCTGCTCGGTGGCGATGAGGGCAAGAGCATTGCTATCGTCGAAGGTTGCTTCACAAAGCTCGGTGACAGCAGCTGCCAACCCATTGCCGACGTAGAGATCCCAATGCGTCCGCGAAGCGAGTTTTCTCGAGACAAGGCCGAGTTCCCCTTCGTCCCAAAGATCCTCGGAGTGGAAGAAGGTAAGTTCAAGGGCACGGTGCGTATCCGCAACGATGCGGCGGACGGCGGGCAGAGCATCGAGACCCAGCAGATCCCGGTGGACTTCAACATTCTGAAGCCGACGATTTTCAGCTTCTCGCCGCCCAAGGCCAGCCTGGGTCAGTACGTGGACATCCAGGGTGGTGGCTTCGTCGGCCCGCAGCCGGACATTGAAGATCCGACAACTGCAATCACCACTGTGCACCTGGAAGGCACCTTCACCGCGACGGGGGCCACCAGCTCTGTGCCCGTCTCGTTCGATGTCGTGCCGCAGTTCTTCGAGGGCAAGCTGATCCGCTACGTGCTGAATGAAGAAGACGCCCTCGGCAAACTCGCGGATTTGCGCACGGTGACGGGTACGTTCACTGGCACGGCGACGCCGCTGATTCGCTACGGCGGTGTCAACCTATCCGGCACCTCGGCGCCGTTTCAGTTGGGGATCGCGCCCATCAAGCAGGTCGTCTGGGTGCGGTTCATGCCTACCTTCGTGGACGCCCTCAGGCATCTTGGTTTACGTGCTGTTGAAAAGCGCATCCGTGACCGGGTGCTCGAAGTGCTGCGTCGAGACTTCGCGGGTGTCAACGTCGAGTTTCGGGACGAAGAGCCCCTCGATTTTGCGCTGTATGCGCGCGTCGATATCGCAGGGCCGGATCCCAACGGTCTAGGACTGCTCGGCTATGACAACACTCCCGGCAAGGACAAGGGGAACAAGCGCCTCCACGATCGGATCGGCGGGGTCAATGCGGTGACCCAGGAAGATAACCAGCCCGGTTACGGCGGCGTGTTCGTGGAGTCCCTATTCGGGTTTAGTGAACACCCCGGCAATTTGGCGGAGAAACTCGAGGTTGCGGATCCACTGTTTGACAAGACTTTCGACCCCTTCAGACCAGATCGCGCGGGCACACCCGTGTTGGCGGAAGACCTCGCGACGCAGAACATCCCGGTCTTGGCAGAGAGTTCCCGCTGCCCCGCGAAGAACCGGGCGGACCGCATCGGCTGTGCGGTCTGGGTGCTGGGTTCCCTGATTGGAACAACCACGTCTCACGAAGTCGCGCACTCATTGGGGCTCGCGGATCCCAAGGGCAGCCTTACGTCCTATCACAACCCCTCAGACGAGCCGAACCGACTCATGGACAGCGGCGGGGCGCGGACCTTCGCGGAGCGTGCGGAACTCGAAGGTCAAGGTCCTGCGGTCTTCTGCGATGAGGAGTATCAGTACCTGCAGGAGATCCTCCCGCTCGGGCAGCCCGATCCCCTCGCGTTCCGACCCGGTTGCTTTTAGTCCGCGCTCTGCCCGCCGCCCCGGCGCTGCCCACATTCGGCGAATTATGGCCTATGCTCCGGCTCGTCTCGTTTTGGGCAATTCTCGCGCATTGGACCGTGCCGCGCGCAGCGTAGCCGCGGCGTTTCTGACTGGCCTGCTGTTTGTCGCCGCAGACGCGTTTCGTCGCGCCGGAGGTCGATGGTTGCCAGCGGGGCGTCACTTCACCTATTCGATTCTGCTCTACTTGGTGACCGCTGCCGTCGTCGGAGCGCTGCTGTGGCTCGGCTGGGAAGCCGTCGACGCATTGAGCCGCCGCCTAGGTAAACGACTGCGACCCTGGACGGCTCCGACGGCGATCGCCATCGTCAGTGGCGTACTGGCGATCCCAGCTGCGCGCAGTACGTTCTCGGGTGCGAAGGCCGAGCAAATTGCGGGCTGGGCGGTGCCCACCATGTGCGTGGTCATCGGGCTGAGCCTTGCCGTGCTTCTCGCCGTCGGGCGCTGGGCGGTCAAACGCGTGGAAGAGAGCAAGTTGCGTCTCGCCCTGGGGATTGCGATCGCCGGTCTCGGGGCAGGCGCTGGGCTCGCGTACGTCGACCTAACGGTCTACGTGGCATTGTATGCACGATTGCACGTGCTGCTCGAGGTGTTCGCGACGGCGTGTTGGTTGATGGCCTTCACGATCCTTTTGAGCGCATGGGTTTCGCCTTGGCCCAAGGGGCGGCGAGGCCTCGTGGCCCTCACGACGGTGGCTGGTGCCTGGTTACTGATCTTCGCCGCGGCCACGCCAGTACGAGCGAAGCTCGAGCACGCCCTGCGTCATGTCTGGATGGAGCCGGCTTATGTCGGCCGAGTACTGGGTCGAACCCAAAGCGTTCGGGCGTTCCTTGCGAACCCGCGCGGGTGGCGGGGAGCCAAGCTTTCTCGGATGGATCAGCTGAAAGAGCGGTTCGACCTGGCGACCACAGCGCTGCATCCGCACTGGGATGAACCCCACACTACGCCACCCGCGGTGCGCGCAAAGCTCGACGCCCTGCGTCCCAAAAGGGACTTGTCCGTGATCGTCTACTACGTCGACACGCTCCGTTACGACGCGGCGACGGATCCGACCATCATGCCGAACTTGGCGCGCTTCTCGTCTCAGAGCGCGACGTTCATCAACGCCTACGCTGCGGGCTCCGACACACTTCGTTCGCTGCCGGCGCTTACCGGGGGTAGCTATGAGGTGGGCGTGGTGCGCGATGAAGACGTGCTACGTGTCGCCGAAAAGGCTGGCCGCAAAACCGCCGTGACCATTGCGCTGTCAGCGCATCAGTTCTTGAGGAAGTTGCGGCCGAGTTTCAGCTTTCAAGAGACCCTGACCGTCGAAGACTACGAACCTGGGCGAAAGGTCTGGGGCTACGGTGCGGATCGCGCCACTGCTGCACCCATGGTGGACCGAGCCTTGGAGTGGCTCCGACTGCACAAGGACGACCGCTACCTGTTGTGGCTATTCAATTTCGACCAGCACAACTGGCGCGAGATCGACAAGAAGTGGGTCTATGCGGCCGCGGAGAAATATAACGTGCCCGACGAAGCTCCGATGAATTGGCGCTATCGAGTGATCGCCCGGGCTGTCGATGCAGAATTCGGCCGTCTGCTGGCTGGAATCGACTCTTTGGGCCTGCGCGATGACGTTGTCGTGCTTTTCGTCAGCGACCACGGCGAAGCACTCGGGCGAGATGGTTTCTGGGTGCACTCCATATTTCTTTGGGAGTCCCTGGTGCGCGTGCCCCTGGTGCTCCGAGCGCCCGGCTTGGAGCCCAAGGTCGTTTACGACCCGGTCAGCTTGGTGGACGTAGCGCCAACTCTAGCAAGCTACATGACCGACGAGCCGCCGACGGCGTATCACGGCGAAGACTTGCTCCTCACGATGATCCCGAATCGACCGCCGCGGCGGCTGCCCATTGTCATGGCCAGCGCCAGTCACGAAACGCTCTTGCGCGTGGGAATCCGCGACTTGAACTCACCCCACAAGCTCGTATTGCCCCTCGAAAGTGGTGCGCCGGAACTCTACGATGCTACCGAGCCAGATCCAGATTGGGTCAGTGTTTCCGACGACCATCCCGAAAAGACCTTGGAGCTGCTGGGGCAGCTGGTCCGCTCCCCCGTGTTCCCGCGTTCAAAGGCGGACTTGGATGTTCGTGCCCAGGCCAGAGCGGCGATCGCACCAAAGTCGAAGTGACGGGACTAAAGGCTATCGATCCACGCCTTGACCGCGGCGTGCCCCACCGTGTCGACGTCTTCGGTACCAAGCGGCGGCATCTGGTTCAGATCTCCGCGAAGCCCCATACGGATCCAAACGTCGCTCTCTGCCGACTTACCCGGCACGATTCGCGCCTTTCCGGTGCTCGGGTTGGCGGAGGTGAGAGCCTTGTTGGCAGTGGTCTTGTAGCTGGGCGTGCCCGTCACGCTGCCCAGGGATTTCGTGGACAGCCACAGTCGCATATCGACCACGGAGAAGACGAAGGATTGGTCGTTGTGGCAGACGCCGCAATTCGAGTGCATGTAGCCGAGGGCCGCGCGATCCGTCGCGTTCCCCGGCAGGACCAAAGGCGCCGAAGGAGGGTTCGTCAGCCGCCCCTCTTTGGCTAGGTCGTCCAGGGAGACCATCGCGCCGGCGTGCGATAGCTGAATCGCGCTGAAGGACAGCGCGCGATCCTTCATCTTGCCGTGGCAGGTGTCGCAAGCGATTGTGTCCGGGATGTCATGAGGCGTGCCCGACGCATTTTCCAAGCCGTTGGGAAGTTTGACGGCGTCAGTTTGGTCGTCCTTCCAGTGGTACGCCACCATGTCCCATACATCCGGGGAGCCGGTCTTGACTATGAGCCGTGTTTCGATCCGCTTGCCGTCGCGGTTGAACTCCTTCCACAACTTCGTGCCGACGGGGTAGACCCAGTAGTCCATGTCGCTGGTGTCGATCTTCTGGCCAGCGGGGAGGTAGACCCAACGCTTCTTGGCGGCGCTGTCGGTCCAAAGCACGAATTGGGGCTCGTACTGGCGCACGCCGGTGGCCAAGGTGCCCTTCTGAATGTCGGAGTACAGTCCGGTTTGACTGAGCATGTCGGGCGCACCCGCCGCGCCGGCTTGACCGGCGGTGCCGCCCTGGCCCGCGCTTCCGCCCGCTCCGCCAGTTCCCGCGCTGCCGGCTTGGCCGCTGCTGCCAGCTTGACCACCACTGCCGGCCTGGCCACCGCTGGCGGTGCCACCGGATCCGCCGGGGCTGTCGTCATCCGAAGAGCAGCCGAAGCTGGCGAGTGCCGCGGCAAGGAAAAAGCAAGCAGGCGTGCGTATCATGCAGCAAGCATAGCGCATGATCCTTGGCTGCGTGGCACTCAACTGGCGGCCCACGCGGCCGGAGCATCGATGCCGAACCGCGCGAAGCGTGGTGTGTAGTCTCGCTCCAGGACTTGCTCGAGGATTCGCCCGTATGCGGCGCTAGGCATGAGGCCCCAGGCGCGTTCGGAATCGGGGATCTGGGTTTTCTTATCGGCGCCCCTGGGGGCGTAGGAGGCGCGCAGGCGCTTGAACATCCCCGGCAGCTCGCGCCCCGCCAAGTCGACCAGTTCGGGGCCGTTGGGCAGCTCGCTCAACCACTCGAGCATGGCCCAGCCGAAGTCTCGATGCCGAACCTCGTCGCGCAGAATGCGATCGAGGGCGCGTCGAGCAGCGGGCACGCTGCAGCGACTGCGAAGCTCACGGAATAGCCGCACCGCAACGGTTTCGCCGAGGCAAAACACCTCCACCGAGGCGCGCAGCACATCGTGTTCGAGAGGACTCTTGCCGCGGCGGGCAATACCAAGAGATTCACGTGGGATCTGCGGCGGCGCGCTGCCTCCGCCCGCGGCGTACACCATGTGGCTCAGCTCCGCGTGCTTGAGCTCGTCCTTGACGATGCGCAGCCCATCCAGGATCAGATCTGGGCTCGCAGCGATGCGGATCAGCCACAGCGTCAGCTCGTGGGTGATGGCCGCGGATCGATACTCGGCTTCCACACGCCGGAGCCATTCGCGTCTGGCGCGATCCGAGGCTGGCGGGGCCTTTGGGCGTGCTGCGCGCGCTTTGGCTGGGGCCCTCTTTTTCTTCTTTCTGGCGCGCGCCGGTGCCGGCTTCTTTGGTCGTGCGGGCTGCCGGTGGGGAGCCGTCTTCTTCCGGGCGGCGGGGCCTGGTGACTTCTTCTTCGCGGCCATCCGCTAGGTGCTTTTGGGATCGCCATCCGGGCGATCGTTGGCGCCGGCCAATCCAGCGATCAGCAAGAACGCGGCGGCAATCATGCCGATGACGATGGGGCGCTTCGCGTGGCTGACCCCCTCGCTCGGCGCGTCCGTCGGTGGGGCTGTGGCGCCGGCAGCTGGAGGAGCTTCCGCCGGGGTATCCGCGAATGCGCTACTGACGCCAAAAGCGAGCATCGCCCCGGCCAGCGCTCCAAAATGGTTCTTACGCAACACGAAACCAATCAACGCCGGCTCTCTCGCAGCGTCAAGAGCGCGCTGCGAGCCTCTGCCCGAACCCCGGGATCCGCGTCGCTCCGCTCCGCTTCGAGCAAACATTGCTCGGCCACTGGACCACCGAGTCGGCCCAACGCCCACGCGGCATGCCCACGTACCAGCGGACTGCCGTCGGACGCGAGGGACCGACTCAGTGCCGGCACGGCGCGGAGCTGCCCAGAATTGCCCAGGGCAACCGCTGCATTGCGTTTGAGTTGATGCCGCCCAGCTCGTCGCATGGCGCTGCGCTTCACTCGCCTACGGTGGTCGCCGGAGGTTTGTTCAAGAAGGGCCACCAGATCCGTGTCTGCCCGAGCGGGCTCTGGAGCAAGCTCCGGGGCGAAGGGCTGGGGCTCCGCGGACGCATTGTAGGGACATATGTCCTGACACACGTCACAACCGAACACTCGATTGCCGATTCCCCCGCGAAGATCCGGGGGGATCTCCCCGGAGTTCTCGATGGTGAGATAGGAAACGCATCGGCGCCCGTCGATACAATAGGGGGCCGGGAATGCGTTGGTGGGACAGGCGTCGAGGCAGGCCGTGCAGGCCCCGCAGCTACCGTCCGCGGGCTCACTGGGCTCGAGGTGCACGTCCATCAACATCACGCCAATCAGAAAGTTCGTGCCCAGCCCCGGAATGATCAGCATCGTGGACTTGCCGATGAATCCGAGGCCAGCGCGCCGCGCGGCCTCACGCTCGAGGAGCGGTGCGGTATCGACACAGATCCTCACCCGCACCGCGGCGCCGAAACAATCTGCGACGTGGTCGGCCAGTTGCATCAGTTTCCCCTTGATGGCGACGTGGTAGTCCTGTCCGCGGGCGTACCGCGCCACGTGACCCGCAAGCGTCGCCGAATGGTCCGTGGCGCTGCGGCGCGGGACTGCGAGATCGGCTGCGCGGGGATAACTGAGTGCCACGGCGACGAAGCTCTTCGCGCCGGGGTGCAGGGAGCGAGGATCCGCGCGCGCTCCGTCGCCCATGTACTCCATATCGCCGGCGAAGCCCGCGTCCAGCCAAGCCGCGAGCTGCTCCGCGGCGCAAGGCCAGGCCTCGACGCCGCCGACGCCGACCGCGGAAAACCCCAACCGGCGAGCTTCCGCAAGCACAGATTCTCGGCGTGGCTCTGCGTCGGTGCAGCGTCGCTCCGGGCGCGAGGGGAGGTGGACTTTCATGGCGTCGGGATGCACCGACACGCAGTATCCCCGAAGCCGACGCAGGGCAGCCCGACTCGGTTCGGCCCGCGGGCCTAAATTGGAGGCGAGCTTGGGGCCACAATTGCCCACAACTTGCTCAATCTGCGGGCGATTCGTGGTATCGGGCGCCCCGTGATTGAGATTCGAGAGCTCTCTAAGTTCTACGGCGATCGACGCGCTGTCGGCCCGTTGAGCGCCGAAATCGAAAAGGGGCAAATCGTGGGGCTGCTCGGCCTGAACGGAGCCGGCAAAACCACGACGCTCCGGGTGTTGTCCTGCGATCTGCTTCCAACCAGCGGTAGCGTCACGGTGGGAGGCATCGACGTGGTGGAAGCGCCTCACGAAGTGCGCAAGCGGGTGGGCTACCTGCCTGATGCGCCGCCGCTGTACCCGGAGATGACCGTCGCAGAGTACCTCCGCTTTGCGGCGCGGTTGCGTGGCGTTGCTTCAGCCGAGGTGACGAAGCAGGTGGGCGAAGCGATGGACCTCACCGAAACCGGGGCTGAGGCAGACACACCCATCTTCGCTCTATCCCATGGGTTCCGACAGCGCGTCGGGATCGCCCAAGCCATCGTGCACCGGCCTGAGTTCGTTGTGCTGGATGAACCCATATCCGGTCTCGACCCAGTCCAAATCGTAGAAATGCGCGACTTGGTGCGCAGCCTAGGAGGAGAGCACACCGTCGTGGTGTCCAGCCACATTCTGTCGGAGATCAGCGAAACCTGCGACAGGATCTTCGTCATTCGAGATGGTCAAATCGTGGCAAGCGGCACCGAAGCCGAACTTTCTGCCAAGCTGCTGAAGGGGATGCGCCTGGAGGTCAGCGTTCGCTCTGGCGACGCCGTGAACGCAGGACTGGATGTCCTTCGACAGCTGCCTGGCGTGACTTCGGCAGACACAGTGGAAGCTGAAGGACGAGCACCAGACATGCAGCTTCTCGTCGTGGCCGAGCGGGACGTGCGCGCAGAGGTGAGCCGCGCTCTGATCGAGAGCGGCTGTGATCTGCTCGAGCTTTCCCGTGGTCAACATGAGCTGGAGACGGTCTTCCTCGAGCTCTCCCGTGGCGGTGAAACACCCTCTCGGTCCCGGCGCCGGAAGCGACGCGCCAAGTCGAAGGAGGGCGCCAAGGCTCCGGAAGCAACCGACAAGTCCGACGCCAAGGAGGGCGCCTCATGAGCCAAGCGCTACTCATCGCCCGCCGGGAACTGTTTGCGTACTTCCGCTCACCCCTGGGTGCGGTCGTGATCGCCGGCGTGCTCTTGATCGATGGGATCTACTTCTACTGGAAGGGGCTGACCGAGAAGCTGCTGTCCGCTCAGGTGCTTCAGGAGTTCTTCTACGGCGCCAGTGGCACCACCATGGTGGCCGCCATCGTGCTCTCGATGCGGTTGCTGGCGGAGGAGCGCCAGCTGGGCACTCTGACGCTGCTCAATACCTCACCCATTCGTGACGGTGAGATCGTGATGGGCAAGTTCGTATCGGCCTTTGGCGTGCTTTCGCTGATGACCGCCCTGACGATCTACATGCCGCTTCTGATTCTGGTGAACGGTAAAGTGAGCGGAGCGCACATCGCCGTGGGCTATCTCGGGCTCTTGCTGCTCGGAGCAGCGTCAATCGCGATTGGGTTATTTGCCTCGGCGCTGGCGAAGTCCCAGGTGGTTGCGGCGCTGGTTGGAGCGTTGATCCTCGTGCCGATGGTTCTGCTGTGGGCCCTGGCCCGAGCGGTGGACCCGCCGCTCAACACGTTCTTGTCCGCTCTCGCACTGCACCACGAGAATTTTCGACCCTTCATGGTCGGGATCTTGGAATTGGGTGCCGCCACCTACTATTTGGCGGTCACGTACTTCTTCTTGCTCGCCGCGACGAAGACGCTGGAGGCACGCCGATGGCGCTAGACGACGACGGGAAGCCGACGAAGGCCGACAGCGCCGAGGGCGCTGACTCCAAGACGGACCAGCCGACCAAAGACCGCTCCGCCGAGGCCGCGGACGAGACACCGGCGCCCGGCGCGGCGCCGAGGGCTGGCGCGTCGGCGCCGATTTGGGTCTTGCCGTTCTACATCGTCGGTATGATCATGGTCTTCGTCGGCCAGCGAGTGCTTGCCACTTTTGACACGGCCACCACGGTAGTGACGGCGCTCGGAGTGGTCTGCGTGCTGGCAGCGACGGTCATCCGTTTCGTTCCGCAATACCGTATGGGCGGGCAGCGCCGAGACATCGAGACGCTGCTCGCGGTGCTCTCGGTGGTTGGTATCGTGGCCCTGGCCATCTACGCGGTGACGACCGAAACCGGCATGGACAAAGTGGGCCTGGCTGCTCTGGAGCCGGACGCAAAAGAGCGCTGGCTCGGCGTGTTGAGCATTGCCTGGATTTCGCTGATTGCCGTGGCGGTCCTGCCGATGTTGTTTGCCGAAGCCGCGCTGCTTCCGATGCGCCGGGCTGCCAATCCCGAGAGCCGGCGTGTGCGCGCAGCCGTCGTCAGTGGGTTTTCCCTGGTGCTTGCGGGGATCTACGGCGCCCTCTTTGTCTACTCGGCAGAGGGGCTGGATATCAAGGCTGACTATTCCTACTTCAAGACCAGCGAGCCAAGCGAATCCACGAAGAAGATTGCGGCCTCGCTCAGCGAGCCTGTCAGCGTGATCGCCTTTTACCCGGATGTGAACAAGATCCGCCCGGAGGTGGAGCGATACTTGCGGGGCGTGGCCGCGGGCGCCGACAACCTGCAGGTAGAGGTCCAGGACCGCCTGATGATCCCGAAGCGAGCCCGAGAGCTGCGCGCAACCCAAGATGGCGTGGTGGTGCTGTCGCGGGAGGGGGTGACGGAATCCCTGAGCATCGGCACCGACGAGCGCAATGCGAGACCCAAGCTCAAAACTCTGGATCGCGATTTCCAAGAGAAGCTGTTGAAGCTTGTTCGCTCGCGTCGGACCGTCTACCTCAGCGTCGGCCACGGGGAGCTCAACGACCAATCTGCGGGCAAATCCAACCGCAAGAACATGCGCGTGGTGCGAACGTTGCTCCAGAAGCAAAACTATCTGGTGAAAGATCTCGGGTTGGCTCAAGGCCTTGGCAATCAAGTGCCGGAGGATGCCGATGTGGTCATGGTGCTCGGACCCACCGAGCCCTTCGCGCCCGAAGAAATTGCGACCCTCAAGCGCTACTCGGAGGGCGGCGGCAAATTGTTGATCGCTATCGATCCTGATGCGCTCCGGGAAGGAGAGAGTGCCGCCAAGCCAGGAGGACAGGAAGCTACCGGTCCGGGCAACGATGCAGCTCCGCAGCCGACCACGAGCGCGCCGACCGCTCCGCCCCCAGCTGCGTCGGGAAGTGCCGCTCCGAGCGGCAGTGCGGCGCCAAGCCCGCCGCCTCCTGTGCTCACGGGCGCAGCACAGAGCTTTGCCGAGCTGGCGCGAGTCGTGGGCCTCGAATACTCGCCTTTTATACTGGCCAACGCTCGGCAACACGTGCGGCGCCGGTACAACGACTCGGATCGCGCGCTGCTGGTGACCAACCGTTTCTCGTCCCACGCAGCCGTCTCCACCCTGAGTCGCAACTCGTCGCGCGCGGTCGTCGTTACTTTCGGCGCGGGCAGCTTCGAGCGCTCGGCGGGCGCTACGGAGAAGGTCGACTTTGCCGTCCGCGCCATGGCGGGCACGTTCCAAGACCGAAACAAGAACTACCGCGAAGACCCAGGCGAGAAGGGCGCCACTTTCAACATTGCCGCTGCGGTGACTCGCAAAGCCACCAAGCCACCCGTCAAGAAGCCGCCTGAGCCGGACGAAAAGAAGAAGAAGAAGAAGGGTGCGCCGCCGCCGGACGAAATGCGCGCTTTCGTGTTGGCCGACTCGGACGCATTCAGTGACATGGTCATGGGCAACGTCCTGGGTAACCAGGTACTTTTCCTGGACGCTCTGCGTTGGCTCGGCGGCGAAGAGAGCTTTTCCGGGGCGGTGAATACCGAAGAAGACGTGCGGATCGAGCACACCAAGGAAAAGGACGCCCTCTGGTTTTACGCCACGATCTTTGGTGCACCGGCCCTCGTGCTCGGCCTGGGCTTCTGGGTATCGCGCCGTCGCCGCAAAGGAGCACGGAAATGATCTCGAGCCGAGGACTCTTGGTGCACCTGCTGCTGCTGGGCGTGGCCTGTGCAGTGGCGTTTTCGGTCTGGACCAAAGAAGACGCGCCCAGGAAAGCCAAGAAGGCGCAGGTGCAAGTCTGGGCGGGTCGCGTCAAGGATCTGAAGAGCATCCAGTTCGAGGCAGAGGACCGCTCGGTGCACCTCTCGGCGCGCAAAGACTCCGTCGGGGCCTATTTCGAGGGCAAAGTCGAAAAGACCGTTCGGATGCGTCCGCCACCACGGCCACGGGTAGACGCTGGCCCGGATGCGGCGGTTCCCCCTCCGCCCAAAGCGCCGCCGCCAAAGAAGGAGACGGTACGTTTCGTCGGCGTAGAGCAAGCGACCAAGCTCGCAGAGAGTCTGGCTCCGTTGATGGCCCTCCGGGCGTTGGGGCTCGTGGAAGCCGCTCGGGACGAGGAATTCGGCTTCGACAAGCCCGCGGGGACGTTGAAAGTCACCCTTGGCAGCACCACGCATAGTCTGGTCATCGGGGGCACCACGCCTGGCGGGGGTGACCGCTACGTCCGATTGGAAAGCGGCGAGGCCTACGCCATTGAAGGGTCCGTCGCACAGAACTTGATGTTCGCGGAATCTCGACTGGTCGAGCGCGACCTATTCGGATTCGAGAATGACGAAATCGCCAAGGTCGTGATCAAGGCGACGGACCGCTCGCGGGAGCTGGTGCGGGTTGCCGATAAGAAAGGCGCGTGGGCGGATTCCGAATCGCCGAAAACTCAGGATGAGACAGCCGGTAACTGGATGAACAAGCTCACGAAGCTGCGCATCATGAGCTACGAGCCTCCTGAAATTGCGGCACCCGAAGCGTTCGTGAACGTCGAGTTCTTCGCCAAGGGTGGCCGCCGCTTGGGCAAGCTGTCGCTACACAAGTCAGCGACGCCAGACGGAAAGAGCCGGTTTACCGCTCAGACAGCGCATACGCGCTGGCACGCGGAGGTCCTGTCGAGCGCGGCGGAGCAAATCCACCAAGACCTTCCGTCCGTTCTCAAGTAGCCTGAAGTCCGGCAACGGACGCTTCAAGTATGCGATGTTTCTTGCTCGCGTGTGACTTCGAGCACGAGCGGCTCAATGCCGCGCTCCGGGCCGCCGGACTCGTGGCGCGACAGCTGAGTTCGCAGCAGCGACTGATTCAAGATGCCCGTGCGTCCGGCCCGACTCTGGTCATCGTGGGCCAAGAGGTGTTTTCCCAACTGCCTCTCGAGGAGCTGTCTCGAGACAATCTGTTTGTGGTGATCTGGGCGCAGGACCCGGACGAGGCCGACCAGCTCGCTTGGCTCGATAGCGGCGTGTTCGACGTGTGGCGAGGGGACCAGAAGGACCTCGACTTTCGGGTCAGCCAGTGCGCGCGGAGCGTCAAAAGCCTGCAGCGAGCGACAGCTCAGTGCCGGGCTTTGCGGCTGTCTCGAGGGCGCTACCGGGCGCTGGTGCAAAACGCTCTCGACATCATCGCGGTGCTCGACCGCGCCGGGGTGATCCGTTACGCGAGCCCCGCGCTATCCAGGGTTCTCGGCTACGAATCTCACGAAGTGCGTGGTGCCCGCCTCGAAGACATCGTGCACCCCGAGGACGTGGCTTCAGCGCGCTCCGCGTTAGTGGAGAGCAACGTGCCGGGCGTCAACGTACGGGTCGAGTTTCGTGTACGGCACAAGCAAGGTCAGTGGCGCTACCTGGAAGCCGTTGCCGACAGCTTGGTCGGCTATCCAAGCGTGAGCGGAATCGTGGTCAACGCCCGAGACATCACGGATCGCCACGACTTGGAGCAGATGCTGATGCACCAAGCGTTTTTCGACGGCCTGACCGGACTGCCGAACCGGGCGCTATTCATGGATCGCGCGGAACACGCGCTAGCACAGCAAGACCGCAAGGCCGGGTCGTCGGCGTTGCTTTTCATCGATTTGGATGGCTTCAAGACTATCAACGATACCTATGGTCACGACGTCGGCGACGCCGCCCTGGTGGCAGTGGCTCAGCGTGTGGATTCGCTTTGTCGCGCTGGGGATACCGCCGCCCGGCTTGGCGGCGACGAGTTCACACTGCTCTTGGAAACCGTCGAGTCGACAGATGCGGCGCTTCAGGTGGCGGAGCGGGTCATCCAGTCCTTGCGCCAGGGGCTGGCGGTGGGGGATCTCGTGTTGAATCTGACGGTCAGCGTTGGCGTGGCCTGTTCCGAGCCCGGAATGGACGCGAAAGAGATGGTTCGTCGGGCAGATACGGCGATGTATCGCGCCAAGGAACTGGGCAAGGACCAGTTCCTGCTTTGGGTTCCTCGCCACGACACAGGCCGGCCACCCCGTAGCCCAACGCCCTATGCTTGAGGGCGTCTACCTCTTTGCCATGGGCGTCATGGCGTTGGAACACGACGGTAGACGATACGCAGATCCCCCGAGGGACTCATCGCCACGAAACCGGAGTCTTGCTTGTCGACGACATCACGTTCCAGAGTCTTTCCGATGCTCTGCACGGAGCACGTGCTCTCCGCGACTTCCAGGAAGATCTTCGACGCCTCCGCGCGAAATCGGCCGTTGAGTTCGCATGCCTTTTGTCGCGGGTGGGCCTTGGAGCGCACCGTGAACTGGCCATTGGGTTGAACCAGAAGCTGGGTGCGCAAGGTGTTGTTCACGTCGCCATCCCAGACACCGACGAAGTAGTCGAAAGGATCCTCCTCGGGCGTGGGAGTCGGGCGGCGAACGGCCTCGGGAAGCGGTGTCTCGTCGTCGGGGGCGCTGGTCTCGGCGGTCGGGATCTCCACCGCGGACGGTGCGGCAGCTGCCGGCGTCGCCGCCGGCGGTCCGCAAGCGGCCAGAATGAGCGCCGCCCCAAGCGTTCCGTAGCGGAGCCAGCTACTGCCTGGGCCCGTTGGCAACGCCACCGCCCATGAGCTTGTTTCCTCCATAGGGTTTGACTTTGACCACGCCGCCCCAGACCTCTTGGTACAGCTTTTTCATTTCCTGGAACTTTTCCGGCATTTTCTTGGCAAGGTTCTTGAGCTCACCGGGATCGTTCTTCAGGTCGTAGAGCGCCAGCTTCCAGTCTCGGCCGTAGACCAGCAACTTGTAGTCGCCGCTGATCAAGGCCCGCCGTTCGGGATTGTTGCTGTCCGGAGGGAGGTCCAGCAGCACCGGCCGGGGCTTGGGCTCCGCTCCCCTCAGTTCCGCCACTAGGCTTTCGCCGACAAAGGGACCGTCGGCGGCGACGCCGGTGAGCTCCAAGGTGGTCTTCGCGAGGTCGATGTTGCCCCGAGGTGTGTCGATGCGTCGCGGTGGAGCGCCGGGCATCTTCACGAACATGGGGACGTGGGTCAGAATATCCCAAAGCTCGAAGGCATGCCGGTACATCTTGTGCTCGCCAAAGGCTTCGCCATGATCCGCGCTGACCATGACCACGGTCTTGTCCCACCACGGCTGCTTCTTGCACCAATCCAGGAGCTTACCGATCCACAGATCCGTATAGAAGATTTCCGAGTCGTAGCGGCCACGAGTCGACTTGCCGAAGTCGGGGCTCTCCTTGTGCCGAACGTATTGATCGTGGGGATCCATGTAGTGGAGGTAGGAGAAGAACGGCTTGTCCTTGGGCTTCTTCTTCAACATGCTGATCGCCAAGGGCGTCAACTTGTCGCTGGTGACGTGCTTGTCCGTGGTGTTGTTGAAGGAGATCCCCTCGACGACGTCCCAGAGATCGAACCCCTGATCCATCCCATTGCCACGCTTCATGTACATGTGGCCATGGGCGCTGGTGGTGAATACGCCGGCTTTTTGCATCAGTTCGGCGATGAACAGATTGCTCGCGGGGTACTTGGTGAAGAAGAAACCACTGCGCTTCAGGCTCGACGGATACTGGCCAGAAAGCAGCGCAGCAACGCTCTTCGCCGTGTAGCTCGACGTGGAGTACGCCCGGGTGTAGCTGACACTCTGTTTTTCGAGCGCGGTCAGGTTAGGAGCGATGGGCTTCGGGTAGCCGGCCCACGGCATGTCCGCACGCATGCTGTCGACCAGGATCAACAGCACATTGAAGGGCCCCTTCGGTTGCGGTGGAGCTTCCGGCTTTTTGGCTTGGCTCGCTTCAGGGCTCGACGTCGCCGCCGTCGGAGCCGCGTTGGCCGTCGGCGCCTGGGGGTTCGGCTGAGGCGGAGGCGGCGGTGGAGCGGCTCCGGGGCTGCCCGCGCATCCGGCGAGCACGAGGGGCCAGAGCCAGGCCCTCACGGCTTGGCCCCCTTATCCTCCGTGGCCTCGTCTTTGGGCTTGGGTGGACCCATGGGCCCCCGGGCCGTGCCTCCGCCGCGCAACTTCATGCCCCCGTAGGGCCGAACGAAGGGAAGCGTCTCGTACCTCTTCGCGAAAACCTTCTTCATTTCCTCGAGCTTTTCCGGCTCCGTCTTGGCCAGATCCTTCTCCTCACCGGGGTCGTCCTTCAGGTTGAACAACAGGTGCTTCCAACCCTGCCCATGCACCGTGAGTTTGTAGTCGCCTTGGATGACCGCGCGGCGGGGTGGGTTGTGGCTGTCCTCGGTCAATTCGACGACGATGGGTTCCCGGTTGTCCGGCGGCTCTGCGCCATAGGCCTCTTTGACCAGGCTCTTGCCCTGGAATTGCTCCAGGGGCTTCTGGCCCATGAGTTCCATGATGGTCGGGGCCAGATCGATGCTCGAGCGACGCTCGTCGATTCGCTTGGGTTCGATGCCCGGCGCGTACAAAATGAGGGGAACGCGCACCAGAACCTCCCAAACCTCGAAGGCATGTTTCCACATCCCGTGCTCGCCAAAGGCTTCTCCATGGTCCCCGGTGATGATGATGGCGGTGTCCTTCCACCAGGGCTGCTTTTCACCCCAAGAAAATAGCTCGGCTATCCACTTGTCGGTGTGGTGCATCTCGTTGTCGTAGCGGTCGCGGTTCGTCCTTCCAAAATCCGGGCTGTCGGCGTGCTTGATGTATTGGTCGTGGGGATCCATGTAATGCACCCACGCGAAGAACTGCTTGCCGGTGTTTTCGGGCTTCCCCAGCAGTTCTTTGCCGAGCTTGGTGAGCTTCTCGCTCGTGATCTCGTTGTCTGTCTGGGGGTCGAATCGAATCCCAGGTGCCAGCTCCCACTCGTCAAAACCCTGGTCGAGTCCCTTGCCGCGACCGAAATACATGTGCCCATGCCAGCCTATGGTGCGGATCCCTTTTTGCTGGAGCACCTCCGTGAAGAACACGTTGCTTTTGGCATAGGCAGCGAAGAACCATCCAGCGCGATACACCGTGCTTGCGTATCTGCCGCTGAGCCACGCCGCTACGGTTTGGGCCGTGTAGGGGGCAGGGGAGTAGGCTCGATTGTAGACGACACTTCTCTCTGCCAGCTTGGTCAGGTTCGGAGCGATCTTACGCTCGTAGCCGTGCCACGGCATGTCAGCTCGCATGCTGTCTATGGTCACCATCAGCACATTGAGCGGGCGGTCTGGGCCCTTGGGCTTGACTGGCGCCGCGCTGGCCGAGGCCGAGGGCGGCGCTTTCGTCGTCGAGGCCGACACACTGTTGGCCGGGCCGGCCGGGTCTACCTTCTTCTTGTCGTCGCAGGCGACAAACGCCAGCAACACAGGGAACCACGAGAGTCTTCGGAGCATAGTCGCCTTCGTGGCTCCCTTAACCTAGGCCGGCTGATTGCGCCAGACCTGAACAGCCCGCTGGCTGCTACTCGCCGATCTCCTTTTCAAGGGCGTCGAGCTCGGTTTCCAGATTGGACGCGGTGATCTGTTGCTCCGCCTCATCCTCGAAATCCTGCTCCGTTGGGATGTCTTCGGAGTCGTCCGTAGCGGGGCTTTCATCCGTAGCCGTCGCTGCGGTGGCCGAGGCAGCCGGGGCCGCGGTGGGAGCCGGCGTGGGCTCTTCCTTCTTGGCGCAGCCGAGCCCAGCGAGGCTCAGGGCGAGTCCCATCAACACGAGGCGTTTCATTTCGCACCTGCCGGTTGGGCTTTGAGGACTTCCATATGCTTGTTGTGGCGCTTGTCTTCTTTGGCGATGAGCTTGTCGACCCGCTCGACGATGGCGGTTTTGTCCGCAGCTTTGGCCAGCGCGCGGATGCGGTGAAGTCGCGCCTTGCGCCGAGCGTGGACACGCAGTGCCGCGCGTACGGCCGGTCGCTTCAAAGCATCTTCTCCCCACTTCTCCTTGATCTTGGCGCGGCGTTCCTTGCGCCGTTCTTTGCGAGTTTCGCGTAGCTTCTTCCACCGCGCCCTGAGCGCCTTGTGCGCTTCACCGGTTGCCTCGCGCGCCTCGCCGCGGGCCTCCTTTGCTTCTTCCCGGGCTTTCTTTGCCTCCTCCCGGGCAGCCTTCGCGCCCTTTTCACCCTTGACGGTCTTCTTGATGGCGTCCTTGACCTTGTCGCGCGCCTCATTGGTTTTGGCCCGCGCCTCAGCGCGCTTCTCTTTGGCGGCCGCAACCTTGCCCTTGGCGGGTTCCTCCGCCGCCGCAGGGGACGCGATCAACGCGGCTCCCACGGCCGAAAGCATTACAATTCGTCGAATCGTTTTCCGCATGTTCGAAAGAACCTCCTCTTCCTCAGACGGAGCAGCTTGGGCGGATCTTGCTCAGAAACAAAACCAGTTTCAAAAACATCGGAAAATGCGCAGATTTGGCCAGCGGGCCGGCTGGCGAAGCTGGCCGGAGCTTGGCCCAACCCGAGCCCAATAGGGGACAATTCATCCGATGCGGCGGAAGGCGGCAGTTTGAGCGGGTGGACGAAGCTTCTAGCTGCGGTCTCTGCTGCGCTGATCGTTCTGGGCCTGGGTACGCTGGCATCCCAGCTCGATAGCTTCAGTGTTGCGGCTCTGACGGAAACAACAGAGGCCCACGCCCGCGTGGTTTTCTCTGGAGCAGCATGGCGCTGGGTCTTGAGCCTGGCGGTGGTGAGCCTCTGCCTCGCAATCATGCTGACCATCGTGGACACGGCGCTCAGCGTGCGCCGCTCCCCTCGAGCGCCCGCGTTCTCCGCGATGAGTGGCTCCACGCTAGAGGAGGCTCTGGGGCAAACCCGCGATCGAGTCCTCAAGTGCACCGAAGGCGAGGGCAACGTGGTGGCGATGTTTGACGAGTTGCTGCGTGGGGCTGTGCGTACGCAATCGAGCGACATCCACATCTCGCCCACCCACGGCAGCCTTCGGCTCACCCTCCGTGTGGAAGGGACCCTCCACGAAGTCGCCGAGATCCCAGTGGAGCTCGCTCCGGTCCTGGCCACGCGAGTGAAAGTGATGGCTCGCCTGGATACGGTCGCCAAAACCCCTCAAGACGGTCGCCTCGTGACCTACCTGGATGGTGGCGCGATCGAAGCCCGAGTTTCGACGTTGCCTACGGAAAACGGGGAGCGGGTCGTCTTGCGCATCGTTCGGGGCAGCCGAGAAGTCTTCGACTTGCCGAGCCTGACCTTCGCTCCCGATCTCGAAAAACGCCTCGAGTCCGTGTTGGCGCGGCCCCAGGGATTGATCTTCGTGACCGGGCCTGTCGGCAGCGGCAAGACGACGACGCTGTATGCATGCCTCAAGCACATCGCCAAGACACGGAGCAAGACCACGGCCTTGGTGACTCTTGAGGATCCCATCGAACTCGAGTTGCCCTTCGCTACTCAGACCCAGATGAATCCGAAGGCAGGCATGAACTTCGCCAGCGTTCTGCGCAGCGTGCTGAGACAGGACCCCAACGTGCTCATGGTCGGAGAGATCCGGGATCACGAGACGGCGGAGATCGCCATGCAGGCGGGTTTGACCGGTCATCTGATCCTGACGACGGTGCATGGCAATAGCGCTGCTGGCGTGTTCGCTCGACTCATCGACATCGGCGTCGAGCCCTTCGTACTCGCAAGCGCGACGGCAGGCTGCCTCTCGCAGCGCTTGTTGCGCACCCTGTGCACCGCATGCCACAAGGAAACGGAACCTGAACCGATGATCGTCGATCGCTTCAGCCAGGCTGCCGTAGTGGTACCGCCCGGGACCTACTACGAATCCGTTGGCTGCGACTTTTGCGATGGGCAGGGCTTCGTGGGTCGGGCGCCCATCGCGGAGCTACTGGCCATGAACGAAGCGCTGCGCAAGGCGGTACATGACCGACTTCCCACGACGGAGATCGAAGCGGTTGCCCAGGCGGAGGGCATGACGTCCTTGCTCCGGGACGGCCTGCGCCTGGCGCGCAAGGGCGATACATCCTTGGCCGAGGTGTTACGGGTGGCGGGATGATTCGGGCCGCCATCGCTCGGGCGTCTACAGTCGCGCAGTTTTCTGCCGCGGTACTCGTGTTCGCGGCTAGTGCACGCTTCACGGTCACAGCCATCACAGACACCGTCCGCGATACGGCGCCAGACATGGTGCCCAGTGCGATCAAGGATCGGCCCGTCGTGACTGCGGAGCCCCCCGCGCCGAAGCCGCGCGGCCCGATAGTGAAGAAAGGCAAGCCCTTGCGAATCCCCATCGTCATCTCCATAGGCGACGATCGCTCTGTAGTTCGCATCAACGACACGGAGGTCGGGCATTCTCCCTACGTCGGCGAGGTTAGCTGCAAGGCCGGCAAGACCATTCGTATCGAACTGGTGCCGAAGGACGGGACAAAGCGTCAGTTCCTACGCGAATGCGCCCCGCGGGCGATTCGCTTGACCGAGGACTGAACACGATTCAGGGCTCTTTGGCAGCCAACTGCCGCAGCTGCTGTTCGACCGGGGTGGCTTCATCGCCCGCGCAGGCCACGGCCACAAGCTTGTCTCCGAGGTCGAGCAGGACGTGCACCAGCTCGCCCTCCGTCGAGTGCACGCGGTAGGCGCCAACCCAACGCTTGGCGGGTGTGTGTGTGGTGCCTACGCGCATGCCAAACATGCGGTGCTCAACCTCGATTCCAGTCTGGCTGATGCTGACAATGCAACGATCCGTCCAGGCGCCAAACGCCACCAGTCCCGCGGCCACCAGGGTGAGACCAGCCAGAGCGTAGCTGCCCCACACGATGGACCGCCCCAGGTCGAGCCGCGCCGAGACCATCAACCAGATCGCGACGGCCATGCCGACGGTCCCTGCGGCCACCGTGAAGGCGACGCGTCGCTGGCGTTGAAACGGATGCAGCTCGAGCACTTGCTGGGGCAGCGTTCGGGTCGGGTCGGCCGCTTTCCAAGGCGACGCGGCATCCGGCAAACCCCAGCCGCTGCGAACGGGTAACTCCAGATGCTCGGCGAGTTGGCGCAGATCCATCAGAACGCGATCTGGGTGGCGCCCCTCAAGCAGCAGCATGTCCGGATGTTCTGCCACCCGGAGGTGCACCATGTAGTCGGAGCTCGGCGTGCCATCCGTCAGCTGTCCGGCTCCCATCACCAATTCGACTTGGTCTCGACGCACATTCTGCCCGTTGATCGACAAGTTCGCTCCCTGCTTGCGAAGGCGCACCTGGGTTCGGCGCGGCCGCGCGAAGGCGAAAAGACCGGCGGCCATGGCCAGGAGGGTGAGGCTCGTGGCCCAGCGCAGGCCAGTCATCGGACCCGAGCCCATCAGCGGGATCGACGCCATGACTACGAAGCCGATCGCCGTCAGCCAGGTCGCGCGGCGCCGACTATGTCGGGCCCCTTCAATAACGACCTCGTCTGCACGAAGTACCAGCATGGCGCGCGGGCGGACGTTAGCAGCGGTGGCCCCGCTTGGAACTAGATTGATCGGGCTCGTGCAGCAGGACAGAAACGACTTGAACTGCCGGCGCCCAAGTCCTGAGAATAACGCTCGTTTTGCCAGCGCGTCAGGTCGAGACACTGCGTCGCTGGCTTGGGAAATCAGGGCAAATCTTGGCCGGCCGACCCCAGTGTCGGTTAGACCTCGGTGCCATGCGGAGCGTGGCACGCGGAGCTGCTTTGTTGAGCAGTCTTGCCCTTTTCGGCTGTAGCCAGAGCGAGCCGATGAGCGCAGCCCCGTCTGCCCAGACGATGACAGCAGCGTCGGACCCGGCGGCGTCTAGCGCAGCCGCGTCTGCGTCGAGTCCGCCCGCGGAGGTCAAGCCACCGCCCCGCCCGAAGGTGCCCAACGTCGTAACCCTGGCCGGCGAGTACCGCCCCTGGACCAACGCGGTGGTCGACCCCAGCAAGCCGCGCGTCTTCAGCCGCAGCATGCGTACCTGGATCCACGCCCGCCCGACCAAGAGCTCACGCCGCTTGGGCTACCTGCGAGCTGGCGCTTCGACTCCAACCACGGACAAGCCTGCGGGCTTCGAGGGCTGCAAGCAGGGCTGGCACTCGGTCGAGCCCGACGGCTACGTATGCCTGGGGCGCGGCGCGACGCTAGATCGCAAGGATCCGGTGGTGGTCGCCAGCCAAGAGCACCAACCTGATCCAAGTCGCAAGCTGCCGTACATCTACGGCACCGTGCGTCGTGCAGGACCCGTGTACGCCCGGCTCCCCAGCCGAGACGAACTGGAAAAAGCCGAGCCAGACATCAATGAGCGCATGCCCAAGTGGCTCGAGGCCGAAGGTGAAATCGGCGCCAGCTACGCTCAGGACGTTTGGCTCGGTGGGCCTGGTACGCTGGCTGACCCTGCCAAAGCCTGGGAGGAGAAGATCAGCGAGCCGTTGCCCAACTACCTGAAGGATGGTGGGTCGACTCCGAATATCTATCGTAAAGCTCGGGCCGGCGATCTGGTCATCGATCGCATGGGCCATCGAGTGGGCTACTCCTTCCTGCAGACTTTCCTGCACGAGGGGCGCCGCTACGGCGTGACCACGGACTTGCGGGTGATGCCCACGGATCGATTTCGCCCCATCCAGGGCTCGAAGCACCACGGCGTCCAGATCGGCAAAGACATCGAAATGCCGTTCGTGATCGTGCGCCGCAAGAACGCGAAGTTCTGGCTGTATCAAAAGAGCGCCAACAAGCGGATCGACGCCGGCATTGCACCGTACTGGTCCGTGCACAAGCTGACCGGCAAGCAGCAGTTCTTCCGCAAACGCCTCCACTACGAAACCGTCGACGGCAAGTGGATCAGCGATCGCGACGGCTCCCGCCTCGACCCCGCCAAGCGCATGCCCAAATGGGGCAAGAACGGCGAGAAGTGGATGGATGTCAACCTCACCAAGCAGACCGTCGTGCTCTACGAAGGCACCAAACCGGTCTACGCCACGCTGATCAGCAGCGGCGAGGCAGGCCTCGAGGACCCCAAACACACCACCGCCACCAAGCGCGGGATCTTCCGGATCCACACCAAACACGTCACCGCGACCATGAGCTCCGCGGAAATCGGCGAGGAGTTCGAACTCCGTGATGTGCCCTACGTCCAGTACTTCGACAAAGAAGGCTACGCCCTACACGGCGCCTACTGGCACGACCGCTTCGGCACCCCCAAGAGCCACGGCTGCATCAACCTGACCCCCGAAGATGCCCGCCGCATCTTCCACTGGACCACCCCCCAAGTGCCCATCGGCTGGCACGGTGTCCTCCTGCCCCTCCGGGGCACGATTATGTTCGTACACCCCTGACGTCGTTGGTTTTTGAGCAGCTGCCTACGCCAGCACAACGTCCTCGGTGAGCTGCTAGAGGTCGTCGTACGTGGCGCTCCGGAACGCGGCGACGGTGTCGCAGAGACGGAGGCGCCCGTGGACCGAGTCCATCCGCCGTCGCGCGGCGCCAAGGCGAGCGATCAGGGTCGTCGGGTTAGAGAGCGCGAGTCCAGCCCCGCCAGCGAGCGACGACCGTCGGGCCCCGGACCTTGCTATCCGACGAGGACCGAGAGCCTGCCGCGCAAGGGGTGACGAAGGGCGCGGCGCCATCGCCGTGGCGCTCGCCTTGCCAAGGGCTGATTGTGGAAAGCGTGGCGTGGCGTCTCTGGGACAAGATAGCCCCAGGGCGGGTGGGGAGCGCCGGGAGACCGGCAGAGGAAAACAGGTGAAGGAAAGGAGATGAAAGCCAAGATCGAGTTTCACAAGTCCTGTCTCAGGAGGAGCCCACCCCTGAGAAGACCATCCCTTGCGTTTGCGGGAGTGATCCCGTGGGCGAAGCGTAGGGGGTCGAGCAAGCGGGCCGGGGGATTGAGCCTCGAAAATTTGGGAAACAGAGGAGCCGACGCCATCCCACCGGCGGAAGGCCAAGCGATGGTGCCCAATGCAGTGGGCGCGGGCACCGTCGTCCTCTCGGGGTCGAAGACTTGGGCACGCTTGCACATGTCCTCTGTACGGGAACCGGGAGATCTCAGAAGTGCCTCGCCGAAGTAGAGGCAGGCAGCCGCGGGAAGGCCCAGGCCGCAATCCGTTGGCGAAAGCTTCCGAGAAGTCGGACGCACTCATAGTACCGAAGAAGCCGGGGAACCTGCGGGTAACGCCCAGGGACTCGGCGGAGGGAAGGAGTGCGGCCAATGGGAAGTCCGCCCAGCGAAACGTGCGCCGGACTCAGCGCCGGACAAGCACGCCCACGTACCTGGAGCGGATCGGAAACAAAGCAAAGCAGAAAAGGAGGATGAAGTTCACCAACCTGCTGTGTCACGTGAAGGTGCCGTTGCTGAAGGAGGCCTATGAAGGACTTCGAAAGCGCGCGGCATCGGGAGTGGATGGGGTAACCTGGGAGGAGTATGGCGAACGTCTCGACGAACGCCTGCTCGACCTAGAAAACCGAGTCCACCGAGGAAACTACCACCCGCAGCCGGTGCGACGAGTCCACATCCCAAAGGGAGATGGGCGCACGCGACCGCTTGGCATACCAGCGTTGGAGGACAAGATCCTGCAGCGTGCGGTGCGGATGGTGGTGGAGCCCATCTACGAGGCATGCTTCATGGGGTTTTCGTATGGCTACCGGCCTGGCCGGTCGCAGCACCGAGCCCTGGATGCTCTCGCCGTGGCAGTCGGCAAGAAAGTGAACTGGGTGCTGGATGCCGACATCCGAGCGTTTTTCGACAGTGTCGATCACACTTGGATGCAACGGTTTATCGAGCACCGGATCGGGGATCGACGTCTGGTGCGGCTGCTGATGAAGTGGTTGCGCGCAGGCGTGATGAAGGATGGCGAACTGCACGCAGTGGAGATGGGAACGCCACAAGGGGGCCTAATCAGCGCGCTTCTAGCGAACATCTATCTGCACTACGTGCTCGACCTTTGGGCACATGACTGGCGAAAGAAGCAAGCGCGCGGTGACATGTACATCGTGCGTTATGCCGACGACGTGGTCATGTGCTTCCAGGCCGAGCGGGATGTCCGCGTGATGCGCAAGGCCTTGGCCGAGCGCTTGGCGCGGTTTGGTCTCGAGCTGCATCCGGACAAGACGCGGGTCATTGCGTTTGGCAGGCAAGCGTGGAACAGGAACGAACGACAAGGGCTGAACAAGCTCGAGACGTTTGACTTTCTTGGTTTCACGCACGCCTGCACCCGTGATGAACGCGGCTGGTTTCAGTTGCTCAGGCGCACCTCCCGGAAGAAACGACAAGCGAAGCTCATCGAAATCCGCAAGGAATTGCGATGGCGCCGGCACGCTCCACTGGCCGAAACATATAGCTGGCTGGTGGATGTCCTGGGTGGGCACTTCAACTACTACGGAGTGCCCGGCAACGAACGAGGCCTGAAAACTGTCCGCGCACACGTGCGTCATGCCTGGTATCGCCAGCTCAGCCGGCGAAGCCAACGTGGCGAACTTTCCGTGCCGGACAGAAAGCGCATCGAACGTCGCTTTCCTCTTCCGAAACCACAGATCGTCCATCCTTGGCCAGCGCAGCGCTTTCGTTGCCCGTAGACCAAAGGTGGGAGCCCGGTGCGGGAAATCCGCACGCCGGGCTCTGTCCGGGGGGCGGTCCGAAAGGGCCGTCCCTACCGGGACCAATCTGGTCGGCACACTGCGGATTCAGTTGCGCGGATTTTGTACGGAGGCCCACCCCGGGCGGCTCATGATCATACACATCTCGTTGCCAAGATCTGGCAGGTGTGATCTACCGTGGGAATGGGAACAACCGAGTGGATGAGGCAGCCGATATCTGTGGAGTTTTGCGGGGCAAAGCTGGGGGATCGGCGTCGTTCGAAGCGGCTTTTGTGGTTGGCGGAAACCGTGATGGCGGCACCGGACGCCGGGTTTCCGAGAGCCACCAGCACAGCATCTGAGTTGGAGGGTGTGTATCGATTCCTGCGCAACGAGCAGGTGAAGCCCAAGCAGGTGTTGGCGCCGCACATTCGTGCGACGGTGGAGCGGGTAAAGGCGGCGGGTCCGTGCCTGGTAGTGCATGACACCACTGAGGTGACCGTAGGAGGCAAGAGCAAACGGGCCGGGTTGGGGCCGACATCGAGCAAGGCGCAGGGGTTCTTCGCTCACACTGCCCTGGCGGTACTGCCCAGCGAATCGCGTGTTCCCCTTGGCGTGCTCGACCTGCGCCACTGGGCCAGAACCGAGCACAAGGGCGGGCGGGGACGTCACTCACGGGACAAGCGCGAGGACTCGGAGAGGGAGTCTTTGCGCTGGCCCGCGATGCTCGAGACAGTCCATGTCCGCTGTGCAGGCGCCGAGGTCGTGCACGTGATGGACCGTGAAGCGGACATCTACGAAGTGATTGCGAAGGCGCAAGAACTCGGTGCTCGATTCGTGATCCGGTCCTCACAGGACCGAGCCACGGATGACGACGACGACATCGTCCGTCTGCGAGCCGCGGTGGAACAGCTCGAGCCCCGTGTTTTTCGGAAGATCTTCATCTCAAAGCGGCCGGAAACCTGCATGACTCGCTCCGCCAAGACGCATCCTCCACGCAATGCTCGAGAGGTAGAAGTCGCGATGGCGGCAAGAACGGTCACTGTCCTACGGCCTCAGGGATGCCGCACGGGTCCTGCCGCCATCGAGCTGAACGTGGTGCGCGTCTGGGAGCCGAGCCCAGCAGAGAACGAGCCCCCCGTCGAGTGGGTGCTTCTGACCACGGAAGCGATCGACACCGACGAGGACATCGAACGAGTGGTCGACACCTATCGCAGCCGATGGGTCATCGAGGAATTCTTCAAGACCCTCAAGCAGGGTTGCTCCCTCGAGAAACGGCAACTCGAGTCCTACCACGCGCTGAGCAACGCCCTGGCGGTGTTCCTTCCCGTCGCTTGGCGCTTGCTTCTGATGCGCTCGCTCGTGCGCGAAGCGCCAGAACTCCCGGCGCGAGCAGTCCTGACCCCGATACAGCTGCAGCTACTGCAACTGAAACTGAAGCTGCCCTCACTCCCACAGACAGTGCAAGAAGCGCTCTACGCAGTCGCCCGGGTGGGTGGCCACCTCAGAAACAACGGACTGCCGGGTTGGCAGACTCTCGGTCGCGGATACTTCAAACTCCTCGACTACGAGATCGGCTTCCAGTTCGCACAAGCCCTGTTGAGATCTGATCAATCATGAGCCCGGGCGGGACATCTTGTCGGCCGACCCAGATGCTGAGTTGCGGGGATTCGCGCCGGCGACTGGCGTGGATCCAACTGTAAGGGGCTCCGCTGCGGGCGGGCCTTGGGTGGGCCCGCCGCATCCGCAGCTCCGCCGGGGCGCCGACGCCGAAGTTGTCAGAGGACAATCGCGAAGTGCGCGCACGAGTGACGAAGAATTTCTGCCCCTGTGACCCACTTTGTGCTTGACGGGTTTCTGGGCCGCGCCGTTCTCAACTTCGACACAAGCGACTCAAGCGTGCCGTGCGCGCGCGAGATTGAAGCCCAAGGTCGCTTCGGCTTCGAAACGACTTCGTCGCCAGGTGCATTGCCGAAACGCCCACTGTGGGCCTGCAGTGAAGGTAAATAACCCCATGTTACGAAAGAAACATGGACACTCTCGCCTCTCTCAGCAACGAACAACTCCTCGTGGGGCTCCCGGTGCTCTGCTCGAAGGAGCGTCGGGCGATCGCGGAAGTCATTGCCTACCTGGCGGAAGTCGACCGCCGAAGGCTGTTCCTGCGTGAGGCTTGCTCCTCACTCTACACTTTCTGCATCCAGCGGCTCGGCTACTCGGAGGACGCGGCCCGGAAGCGAATGCGCGTGGCGCGTCTGTATCGGGAGCTGCCGCAGATCCTCGACGAATTGACGAGCGGGTCCATCCACCTGACCGGGCTGTTTCTGCTCTCTGGGCACCTAACCGAAGACAACGCCGGTCCGCTGCTCGCCGAAGCCCGAGGCAAGACGCGCCGCGAAATCGAGCTAGTGATCGCCCGATGGTTTCCCAAGTCGGATGTGCTGCCGAGCATCACTCCGCTAGGAGCGGATTCTACCGGTCCTGGGACCGGCGTAAGCGGTTCTGAGTCGGGTCCACCTCCTACGACGAGCCAGCGAGTAGATGGCGTTCAGTCCGCGGATGGCGCTGCCCCCGAACGAGCGGACGGCGCGCGGAGCCGAGTGCAGCCGCTCTCCGCACAGAGCTACCGCGTGGAATTCACGGCCAGCGCGGAGCTTCACGCGAAGCTCGAGCACGTGCAGAACTTGCTCAGCCACGCTGTCGCGCCGGGGAATCTGGGGGAGCTCTTCGAGCGCGCGTTGGACGAGCTGATCGCGAAGGAGACCAAGCGCCGACTGGGCGTTGTAAGCGACAAGTGGCGACAGGGCGCTGTGAGCGACAAGCCCCGCAAGCTCCGGCCACTCAAAGAAGGCTCACGACACGTGCCGGTTTCCGTGGCTAGAGAGGTGTGGGAGCGCGACGAGTCACAATGCACCTTTGTCGACGCGCACGGTCGGCGCTGCAGCGAGCGGCGTTACGTGACTCTAGAACACGTCGATCCGCATGCCCGCGGCGGTCCGCCCACCGCAGAGAACCTCTGCTTGCTGTGTAAGCCCCACAACCTCGACGCCGCTCGGCGTGAGTTCGGCGAAGAGCACATCGAGCGCAAGCGGCGCGAAGCCCAGACCCACACGAAAGCTACCAAGGCGCTGATCGGATCTGGCTTCAAGCGCAAGCAGGTCAAAGATGCCCTGGAAACACTGCGAAAGCGCCGAACTGAACCGGAACTCGAAGTCCTGCTGCGCGAAGCGCTCGCTTTGCTCTGCCCTGCCAAACGAGCTTTGCCACCCGCTTGAAGCCGACTGCGCTGACGACGGCGGAGATGCCGTCTCGTGGTGCAGCTGTCATAGGTCTTGCCAGTAGCGCCGCGAGGTGTGCGTGAAGCCCAGCGCTTCGTAGAATCCGTGCGCAGCGCAACGGCGCTCGTCCGTCGTGACCTCCAGTGCGCTCACGCCGCATCGACGTGCATGCCCGCGCGCCGCATCGACCAAGGTTTTGCCAACACCGCTCCTGCGCCGCTGAGCGGTCACCACCAGTGCCGTGATTCGCATCAGCTCGACACCGCGCGGGAAGTACGGGGCAACGTAGGCCGCCAGCAGTCCGATGACCTCCGCATCCTGTACGGCCAACCACACTAGTGACTCGTCGCGACGTAGACGTTCGCCCAACGCGGGCTCGTCAGCTTCGTAGCCGAGTTCGACCAAGAGCTGCACAACGCTCGCCGCATCCGACGGCCGGGCCCGACGCACCTGCACCCGAAGATGATCCGAGCCCTGCGCCTCGCAGTCAATCCGCGGTCTTCACTGAGGGTCTGCTCGCTTGTCAACGTGGACGATCCTATGCTGCGAGGCCCAACCGTGCTCGCGCTTCACGGGCTCACCCGCTCACGCCCTCGCGCACGCGCCTTCCGGTCGCCTTCCGCTCGCATGGGTGGCTGCTAAAGAGCTGACGCGTCGCGACCCAGCTGGTGCAACCGCCCACGCCGACTCACGCGCTCACCCTTGCGCCTGCGCCCAGGCTCGCCCTAGCGCGAGATTAGGGCCCCAGCGCCGCCCCAGGGCTCGACCCCCAACCCAATCTCAGAAACGCGCGCGCAGTTCAGTCGCTGCTGGCGTCGCTGGCGGCGTCGGTGCCGACCTCTTGGAGTGCGTCGGTGCCCGTGTCTGCGGTGGCGTCCGCGGCGGCATCCGTGCCGGATTCGGTCGCGGCGTCCACAGCGGCATCGGTTCCGCCCTCTGCGCCGGCATCGCTTGCGGCATCGGTGCCCGCGTCCGTCGCTCCGCCGCAGCCGCCGACGGGCTTCAGATCGATGCTGACTTCGTCGACGACTGGGTTCTTGTCGGCATCCAGCGCGGCTTTGTCACTGTTGAAGTACAGCTCGGCGCGCAAGACATGGCTGCCATCTGGCAGGTCGGCCATGGGCACGTCGACGGCGGTTTGGGCGGCGTCGATGCGCGCCGTTTCGGTCTCGCCGCTGGGATCGATTCGCAGGCGCAGCTGGCCGCAGGCGCTCACGGCGCAGGTATTCGGTGGGCGCAGGATGAAGTCAGTCAGGGCAACGGTGAGCACGACGGTGCCCTTGTCGTCTCTGCCGCGTTCGACGCAGTTGTCGGCGTCGCCGGGTTTCCACTGCGGGCCGCCACCAGACGTGAGCGAGGTAATTTTCATCGTCGGGGGCGTCGGAGGTGCCGGCGGGTTTGAGTCGTCGTCGCTTCCACAACTGACCGCCGTGGCCCCGCACACCGCCAGCGCTACTAGAGCAAGCCGCGTGCGGCAAAAGTCTGGGGTCATGCGGGTTTTCCTTTGGGCGCCGGGAGCGCTTTGAGTTCGGCCTCGTCGATGGCGGCCTGTTCTGGGTCGATGTGAAAGCCCCGCACGCTCTGGTCGAGCGCCTCGGCCAAGCCCTGCAGTTTGTCGCCCTGGGAGACGGCGGTCTCGCTCGAAGCGAGCACAGACGTGGCGATGCGCTGCACGGCGTCCATGTTGCGAGCGATTTCGTCGCTGGCAATGGCCTGCTCTTGAACGGCGGCCGCAGTGTCGTCGATCACGCTGACCAAGATCTTCAGATCCGCGAGTGTGGTCTCGACCAGCCCAGTACCTTCTTCCACCTCTCGGGTGCCGTCCTGCATGACCCGCACGGCTTCACCGGTTTGGTCGCGGATGGTGGCGATGAGATCTTCGATGTCCCGGGCACTCTGGCCGGTTCGCTTGGCCAGTGAACTCACTTCATCGGCCACGACGGCGAATCCGCGGCCATGCTCCCCGGCGTGGGCCGCCTCGATGGCGGCGTTGAGCGCCAACATGGTGGTCTGTTCGCTGATCTGGCGAATCACCTCCACGATGTTGCCGATGCGTTTGCCACTCTCGCCCAGGGTGGCGATGCGGGACGCGGCATCCTCGACGGTCTTGCGGATCTGCGACAGCCGGGCGATGGCACGGGTCACGGCCTCGCCGCTCTGCTTGGCGGTGCGCGTCGCTTCAGCTGCGTTTTCGGCGACCTGCTGGATCGACGATGAGAGTTCCGTCACGGCGGCGGTGGAACTGGTGATCCGACCCGCCTGCTCTTTGGAGCCGTCGAGCATCTGCTTGCTGATGCTGCTGACTTCGCCGCTGGATGTGCCGACCTGGAATGCGGTTCTCTGTACACCTGAGGCCAGGCTGTGGGTCTTGGCGAATACACGGTTGAGGTTGCCGGCGAGCTGTCCCAATTCGTCGTTGGTTTCGACCTCGAGCCGTTTGGTGAGATCGGCCTCGCCTCGGGTCAGATCCTCCGTCGCCACGATGTACTTGCGCAACGGCCGGGTGATCTGCACTGCCAGGGCGTAACCCACGATCAGGGCGAGCAAGAGCGCCACCCCGAAGACCAACGCCATGCCCCCAACTGCACCACGGATCTTGGCGGTTTGGTGGGAACGGGTTCGGATCATGATCAAGGTGCCGATTTGGGTCACGTCGGGATCCGAACCCCGGTAGTAGCCATACACGGGCTCTCGCCACTGGTCCCAGGTCTTGCCGTTGAACTCCAAGACCGGGACCTTGGTTTTGCCTTCCTTGGCAACCTTGGGGCTGGCCGCGGCTTTGGCCAGGGCGTCCCATTGGTCCTTGGGCAATGCGCTGGCGAGCACCTTGTCCCCAGCGACCAAAGAGAAGCGGTGCTGCTTTTCGGGCTTGTCGGAGCCGCTATTGGCCGCGACATCTCGAAACCAGGTATCCAGTCGCTGCCCCAACATGACCGTGCCCACGATGCGGCCACCGGACTTCACGGGCGCGCCACTGACGCGGAAGGGTTTGCCCTTGATCATCGCGATCTTGCCGCGAATGCCTTTGCCTTCGCGCAAGTCCGAAAACAGGCGCGAGGCGCGGTATTCAGGGCCAGCGATGGGGCGTAGGCCCCCGCCCACGTAGGTCGACCCGGTGGCATTCGAGACGGTGAGAATGTCTGGAGCGACCGTGCCCTGGAGAGACTCGACGACGCGCTTCGCGACTTCGATGACCTGAGGGGGTTCACCCGCTTCCAGGGCTGCTGCCAAGCTCGGATCCGATGCCACCAAGCGCGTGACGGCGTATTCATGGGTTCCAGAGTTCGCCAGGCCAGCCTTGTAGCGCAGGAAGTGCTTCTCGAGCACCGCGCCGCCGCGCCCGCCCGTGCTGGTCACGGCGTCGTAGGCAGCCCAGGCGCCCATCGCCAGCACCAGCATGGCGACGGCGATGATCGTGCCCATGATCTTCCCGCGAACACTCAGCCGCACTCGTCGCATCGTCGGGTCGCGACGTTAGGCTGAATGCACCCCTGTTTCAACCAGAGCGGCCGTCGCCGCGGCAGCCCTTGCGCGGCTTGATGCGTATATATAAATATTGAAAATTATTAACTATTTAGTCGCCATGTCAACGTTCGCGCGGCTCCAGAGTCGGTTTTGCACCAGAGTCGTGGCCAGCAAGATCAGCGCGGCGCTCACTCCCAGGATCCCAAGGCGCTCAGAAGTGGGGCCAAGCAGCGTCAGCGACAGGCCTCCCAAAAACGTGGCAGCGGGAAGTGCCACGCCGATCACGAGGGTGCGGCTCCTGGGTTGCTGGCTCACTGGCAGGACATCGTAGAGCAGGTTGGCCACGGGCGTTCTGACGGCGTTGCGCAACTCGCCTTCGACGCTGCGCGCCCCCAAGGCGAGGGGCACCGTCGGAGGCAGCCAGACCAGACCCGCCTGAGCCACCACGTAGAAAAACGCCCAACCCGAATTCAGAAGAGGCAGAGCGCCCCGACTCAGCACGCGTCCCACCCAGCCCAACTGCAAGGCCAGGGCAACTACATTGGCGACGGCGAAGTAGATCCCGAAAACTCGGGTTAACGCTTGCTCGTCGAAGTTGGCTTCCAGGATTGCCCCGCTCTGGGTCGTCAGCGAAACCCGCCCCAAGGCGAGGGCTACGGTTCCGGCCAAGATGGCATAGACCAAGTGATCCCCGGCCAAGCGAGCGGTGGTCTGGGGCAGTGCTGACGGCGGAGCGTCTTCGTCTTGCAGCGCCGCCCGCGAGGTACTTGGAGGAGCGCCCTGCGCGGCACCTCGCTTCAGCCACAACAAGCCCACGAATTGGCTCAGGGCGGCCACGGCCATCAGCGGAGCCAAGCCAATGCCCGCGGATCCCGCCAGCAGCGGGCCGGCTAGAATCGCGCCGCCTCGGCCGCAGGCGTATACGACGGGCAACGCACGCGGAGCAGCGCTGCCGAGGTGCCCCAAGGCCAGCACGCCAAAGTGAATCACGCGCAAACGAGCCAGGGAACTGACCACGACGAATACCGCGTAGGCGCTCCAAGCCTCGCCTAGGGCGAAGGCTGAGCTTGCGAGGACTGCCGCGGACAGGAGCTGGGTGATCTGCAGGGTCCGCAGCGGCGTGACATTGCGGGTCATCCGATCGTAGCTCAGCGCCGTGGTGATTTCGACAACGGCGCGAAGCGCAATCGCCATCGGCAGCCCCTGGGCACCCACCCGGGCGAGGAAGGCGGCAGTGACCGCCCCCTCCGCGACGACCTCGGCCAGATTGGCGCACGCGATGACACCACCGAGGCGCCTCACCATGGGCAGGTCACGCCGATGCAGCGAAAACCAACTCAAGGAGCGCTCCGGCGATCCAGACGGCAGATCTTGCCCGTGAACCGACCACGCACCGCGGCAGGCGGCAGCTCGGCGGTACCCGCGAACTCGAGCGCGAGGATCCCGCTCACCTGGCCTCCGAGGCTCAGATCCACCTGGCGGAGCTCGACATAGCCGCCCGGCGGCAAAACGCGGCTCTTGGCGCCGGTGCGTAGCGTGGTGATCACGCGTGAAGGCCGGCTGCTCGAATCGCCGCCGGCTGCGGCCGCCGAGTAGCTCGAGGCTTCAGGCACTGCGTCTGGGGGCAGTACCAAGGTCACGCTGACGCGAACCGCGTCGCGGGCGGCGGGGCGGAACTCCCCGCAGGGCACCGAATCGCTGGCCAGGGTGATGATGAGCTCATTCTTGACGCCGGGAACCTCGACGTACTCCACCAGTGCCGTGCGCGGAGAAAACGAACGTGGCGTCGTGGTGCCCGTGCCAGAGCTGATGATGATGGCGGCGCTAGATTCCTCCTCGCAGCTACAGCCCACGGGGATTGTCAGCAATGCGGCCACGATGGCGGCGAAGGATCCTCGGCATAGACGGTAGGTGCGATCCACGGCGTCAACCTCGGCTAGAGGTGGTGCCGTCAGTAGCGTCCACAGGCCATGCTCGCTCCGTCAGCGGGCCCGCAATCTTTGCCAACTGCGTGCGCAAGGCACCTACGCTGGCTCGCTCTCGTGGATCCCGTCGCAGACACGCTGCCATCAGCACCGCGAGGTCCGACAGTTCCGGTCGGCTGTGGCTGAGGGCAGCCAAGGGCGGGGGCCAGCCGTCGTGGGCCACATGCTGCGCGGCAAGGTGGGTTTCATCTTCGGCGTCGAAGAGGTGCCGCCCGGTCAGCAGCTCGAAGGCGAAGGCGCCAAAGGCATACACGTCAGCCGCGCTGGGTGACGGGATGTGGCCGTCCGGCACCAAGCCAAGCACCTCCGGGGCGCAGTACTCCAGGGTGCCGCAGCCGGGTCGAAGCTGGCGACCGCTCAATCCGAAGTCCACCAGCACCGGCGTAGCCCCGTCTCGCAGAATGACGTTGGACGGCTTGACGTCCAAGTGGCCCACGCCCTCCGCGTGCATGATGGCGAGCCCTGCCAGGATGCCGTCCAAATACTGGAAGGAGCGCTCCACGGTGAGGCTACGGCTGCGAATCAGACGCTCCATGGACGCACCGCGAATCAGCTCCATGACCAAGATCGGCTTGGGGCGTGCGGCCAAGTCGAAGGTCACGAAACGCGCGAGATTGTCGTGGGATGGCAAAGCCAACAGGGCCGTGGCCTCTTCACGAAACAACTGCATGAACTCTTGCTCCGACAAGCTTCGGGCAGTCGTGGGATCGTACTGTGGCACCTTGAGCGCGAAAGACTCCGCGTTGGGCTCGTGGCGATCCTCCAAGCGCCGGGCAACGAAGACACTGCTGCCTCCGCCGGTTCCCAAGGCGCGGGTCACGAAGAAGGCTCCAATGGTGCGGCGAGGCAGCAGCCAATCGGGCAGCGCGGCTCGGCGCCGCCCCAACAAGATGGGCCCTGCATCCTCTGGTGCTTGGCTTGGCAGTTCGCCCAATCGAAGCAGCACCAGCTTGGTCGCCAAGGCGACGGGATCCGGCAGGTCGGCGATCAACTCTGCGATCGCCATGGTGAGCTGCTGCGGATTCGGCGGCACGCCGCTCGAGGACGCCCGCTCCACCAAGCTCGATAGCGGCGCTACATCCGTCACGATCGTGATGCTACCCGCGGTTTCCCGACCCAGGGCACGCCGACGGGTGGCTTCCAGCAGCTGGCGTAGTGCGTCAGCGGCCCGCTCGATTTCAGCCAATGGGGCGCTCTCGCTCGAAGCGTCGATCAGATCGGACATGCCTCGCGCCGCTGCAACCATTTCTAGGGCCCGGCCCAGGCGCAACAGGGCCTGCCGCAGCGCCTCGGCTCGGTGCGTTCCCCCAGCGGAGATCCGGCCCAAGCGCGCTACCCTCCGGGCAACCGTGGATGCATCTTCCGGGCGCAAGGGCGGCGCCGTGGAGTCGAGGTTGTGCCGCAGAGACTCGGGCCCTGGCTGCGCATCTTTGTCTAGAAAGCGCGCGTAGGTGTCCGTGGCACTTCGAACGTCGGGGTGCGTCGAAGCTTCCGCCAGGGTCTCCACGCTTTGGCGTTCCACCAGGTTGTCCGCCACGATGAGCAACACATCCGCGGGTTCGAAGACCCCTTCGCGAACGGCCGCGTCGAGGCTGCGAGCCAAAGTGGCGCATAGGATCCTGCGGACCGACACGTCGGGCCCGGAAACGATGCGGTCCAGGAGGACTTCCACCGTGCGCACCAAGCGCGAGCGGACACGCGTGGCGCCTTCCTCGGTGTCGCTTCGGGAGGAATCAACGTCGACCAAGTGCAGTAAAGCCCGAAGGCGTCGGGAGGTCGCAACGGCGCCGGAACGCGACCACGGTGCGCTGACAGCAGACTGCTCGGCATCGAGCAGGTAGCCGGACAGGTCATCGTGGAGAGTCTCTATCTCTTCTACGGTCGCCCCAGTCTCTCCCGGGCGACGTCCGAGCAGCAGCAAGTCGTACAGCCGTGCTCGCTCGAAAACCGCCGCATCGACGTCAGACAGGCCTTCGGTCAGTTCCGCGATGGAGTCTGGCGAGTGCGGATCGAGCTTCGTGATGCGCTCCACCACGCTCAGCGATTGGCTCAAGGCGGCTTCCGCCAACGCGAATGCAGGCCGTGCACCCTTGGACTCGTAGGACACCATCGCGGCTTTGACTGCATCCGACAGCCTGGGCGTCGCGTTGGCCTCTCGGTCCAGGATCGAGAGCGAGCGGCGGGTCAGGCCGAGCAAAGCGGGGCTCTGTTCGGACATGGACTTGGCCAGCACGTCTCGGAGCACGGCGGCCGCCCGCTCGCCGACGATACGCACTGCAGCGTCCGAGAAAAGCAGCGCCACGGCCTCGGCCACGTCGGCCCGCCGGCTTGCGCTCAGACGATCGAGCAGCTCCTCCGCGGCGTCTGGCTCCGCTTCGACCACGGGAGGGAGGCCCCAGACCATGGCCGCTAACATGCCGGGATCTTGTTTGACGATGTCGCTTTTGAGCAGCTTGGTCAGCGACTTCATGGCGCCCGTCGGGTCCCCGACCAGGCTCGCCACCAGGGAGACTGCCGCGCGCCGCCACTCCGTCGGCGTGAGCTTGGGGTCGAGGCGCTCTTCGATTTGGTTCTTGAGGGCGTCGTCCACGCTGGCGAGCAAGCCGCGGGAGATGGCGGCATGGCGCCAGACTAGAGGCTCACGATCCGCGAGTAGTGCCCGACGCACGGGTCGCACGAACTCTCCCGCCAGAATGTCCCGTGGCAGCGTGTCGCCTTGTTGGACGCGGTACACGGCTTCGCGAGCTGCGTGCTCCAGCAGTTTTGCCGCAAGTCGACGTTGGGGTAGGGCGCCCGCGGAGGGACGAATGACCCACTTTTCAGCCAGCTCGCGCCGGGCGACCAGACTGTAGGCCAGTGCGCCGGTGTCGACCGCGGAACCGACGGGCAAGTCCAGCACGAGCCCGATCCGCGCGCGCATAGTGGCGGCCTCCAGGGGCTTGCCGCTGCCGAGGGCCATGCGCGATGCGACCGCTGCGAAGGTAGCCGCGTTGCCTTCGTAGATGGCCGAAAACACCCGTCGTCCGAGTTCCCGGCGCTCACTGCAGACAGGTAGGGATATCGTCATCTCGTACAGTGCCACTGCCGACGAGCTTGGGGCGATCCAGTCCAGCTCATCGGCCAGCCCGGCGCCGAGGGCGATCGCCACCGCGCGCCGAAGCTGCTCGACATCCACGCCATCCAACGCAGGCGGCCCGTCCACGCGGACGGTTTGACCCAATCCCGCCACCGCCTGTCGGAAGCTCGCGCTCCGGTCCATCGCGTCCGGCAGGCGCGTCAGGCTGAGGAGGGCGTCGGCGGCGAGATGCCGGGTTCGCATAAGGGCCCAAGACTAGCCCAGTCGCCGCCAAATCCCCGAGAGAAGCGCGAAAGGCCATGCCAACACCGGTTCACGCCTTGCCCTGGAGCCGCCAGTCCACGCCTCGGGCGAAAACCCTGAAATCCGCGCTCCTTCGGTTTGGCGCGACTCTTGAATGAGCCCGCAGCACACCCACCAAACGGGAGATGAAGTCATGAGAGCGGGCGCGATGTTGGTTTTGGGAGCAGTGATGACGACGGCGGCGACGGGCTGCGTGCTTGGACCAGAAAGCGATGCGTCTAGGTTCAGGGAGGCCATCCCGCAGTCAGAAGCGATCGTGGTGAGCGGGCCGGAGAGTGTGCAGCAGAGCCAAGCTTCGGGCACTCAGTCCTACGACGGGCTTTCGAGCGCGCAGTCCAATGATGAACCTTGGGCCAACGGACCCTGGGCGTACTGGTACGGTTTCACGCGCCACGTTCGTCACGGCGTGAACAAGGTCTCGGCCAGCGTTCTGGGCAGCGTCTGGATCATCGTCAACACGCGACCCACCAGTGTCTCCGAAGACGAAGCCGTGTGGGGACCGTGGTCGGACGCCCTGGAGCCGGTCATCTATCGCTTCCGAGTGACGGAAGTGGGCCCCCGGGAGTATGACTACGTCTTGGAAGGCAAGCCCAAGTCTGCCGGTGACAGTGGGCAGTACATCGCGATTCTGTCTGGTAAGGGTTGGGGCCGTGGCCACGAAAAACACGGGGACGGGCAGTTCTCGATCGACCTGGATGCGGCTCAGGGGCTCGATCCCTTCGGTCACGACCCGGACGACACGGGCGTAGTGACCATCGAGCACGATCTGCCACCCACCATCACGCAAGATCTGTTCAAGGGTCGCCGCGTGGTCAAGGCCACCGTGAAGCCCTCGCATACCGCGGAGAACTGGTCTGCTGCCTCCACGACCGAAGAGGACGGCTCGGGCACGCTGAACGTCACGGCCTTCGCGGACGTCGAGGACGAAAACAACACGGCGCCAGAGAACATCAGCGTTCGTAGTCGCTGGAAGACGACCGGCGCGGGGCGCTCCGACATCACAATCACGGACGGCGATGTGCCGGTGGAGATTGGAACCATCAAAGCCACCGAGTGCTGGGACAACAAATTCCAGTCCGTCTACATCGGCTACAGCCACAACGTGACTTGGGAGATCCCAGAGGGCGAGCCCAGCGCCTGTGTATTCGGGGAGCCTGGCTGAGCCCAGCTCCCCCTCCGGGTGTGATGGATGACTCGTGTTGTCCGTCCTCCGGCAAGTGGCCCCCGCTGGTCCGGATCGCCCCGGACTGGCGGGGGCTGGTTGCGTTTGTTACGTTGCGTCACCTCATGACCAGTTCCGACCCAGCCCTGCAGCGGGCCCGGGATCATTGCTTTCTTTCGGGCGTGGGCGACGTGGGCGAAGCCCTGTGCGCCCTGAACATGCCCTATGGAATCGCGAAGATTCAGCACGTTCAGGGTCAGCTGGGCCTACCCCAGGATGCCAGCTTCGTCGGCGCGCCGGACGCCACGGTGACCCGCAACAAGAACCGCTGGAACCAGGGCTTCGGCTACGGCGGACGAGTCCAGTGGACTGGTGACTTCGCGGTGTTGGACATCAAGAGCAACCATTGCGGCATGATCGCCGTGGCACTGCACGACCCTCCGCCTGTTGCCGAGATCGAAGCCCGCTCCAAGGCGCTGATGGAAACGCCCATGGAGCTGGAGGGCGTGGAGATCGATTTCGATCTTGGGGAGGGAAACCACTTTTTGGACTTGTGTGCCGTGCGTTCGAAAGATCCATCCGTGGACGTCGGCTCGGAAATGCTGTCAATCATTCACTCGAGCGGACACGAGTTTCGCGAGACATCTCCCAAGGGTCCCGGCATCTACTGGGACCAAAGCGAACGCTTGCAGGCCATGATGGAGACTCGAGAGACGCCTTGGGGTCCTCTGCACATCCTCCGCGGCGACACGGCCAAAGAGTGGTTCGCCGCCTACAGCTGGTGCCAGGAGTTCAGCTTGAAGCGGCGCGAGGCGCTGGCTCGCGCGCTGCTGGGGCCGCTGACGGTGATCTGCAACCGAACCCATCAGGGGCTCTCGGTGATGAACGACGCCATCTTGGGCTGCTACTGCTTCGATGACGACGACCTGCAGCGTGGGCAGCTCTTTCCGCTCACCCTAGGTCCGGAGCTGCCCGCTTATCTGGTCGAACCCACGCCCAGCATGTCCGACGCGGCCCTCGAGGCCACCGGCTTCGGGGAGCGCGCGCAGCGTCTAGGGCTGCTGGATCGCCTCCGCCGGGTCAATCTGTTGCCCCACGGAGGCGGCTACAGCTACTCGCAGTATTCGGCTGCGCGGGTGCTCGAGGAGGCCGACGGGCGCTGGTTCGAGTTGACCCGCGCCGATGGTCAGGTCGAGCGGGTCAGGGACGTGCGCGGCAGCGCCTTCGGCTATCGCGGCGACGAGGTCCGCCAGCGCATGCTCGAGTTGGACCTGGGAACGCCGGTGCTCGAAACCGAGATCCAGTTCATCTTGCGTACCTGATTGTGACGGCCAAGAACTACCCTGGCAATTTCGCGTCAGGCGCTGACGCCGAGGCAGCGGCAAACGCCCTGTGCAAGACCGCAGCCGACGCCTCTGGGCTGACCGCCGGAAGGAAGTGGCATGCCTGGATCTCCACAGGCGCGTCCAACGCGATAGACGGGCTTCTCGGGGTGAAGGGGCCGTGGAAGGAGCTCGACGGCAAAGTCGTCTTCAAGTCCGCAAGCGACATCGCCAATGGCAACTTCCCGCAAAGTCCAATCGACGTGGACGAAACCGGTGTGGTCGTCCCGGCTGGAAACGCGTGGACGGCCACGGATGGCTTCGGAAAACTCCTTGCGCCGCATTGCAACAGCTGGAAGTCCACCGCTGCGAAAGGAACTGTCGGCGTGCCCGGGTCCACCAGCCTATGGACAGCCAGCACACCAAAAGCTTGCACAGGCGTTGCGCACTTGTATTGCTTTGAGAAGTAGCCTTCAGCCGAGGAAGGGGTAGCGCCAGTCCGTGGGTGGGGCGAGATTTTCTTTGATCGAGCGGGGGGAGGCCCAGCGCATCAGGTTCCAGGCGGCGCCGGCTTTGTCGTTGGTGCCTGAGGCGCGACCGCCGCCAAAGGGCTGCTGGCCGACGACGGCGCCCGTGGGCTTGTCGTTGATGTAGAAGTTGCCGGCGGCGAAGCGCAAACGTGCGCTGGCTAGCTCCACGGCGGCGCGGTCCCGGGCGAAGATCGCACCAGTGAGAGCATAGGGGCTGGTGCTGTCGCAGGTCGCGAGGGTTTCCTCGAATTTGGAGTCTTCGTAGACGAACACGGTGAGCAGAGGGCCAAAAATCTCTTCCTGCATCAGGCGGTGCTTCGGATCTTCCGTGACCACCAGTGTGGGGTCTACGAAGTAGCCGACGGACTCGTCGGCGCCGCCGCCAGCGACGACGCGACACTTCGCATCGGTCTTGGCCAGCTGCTGGTAGCTCTGGAGTCGGTCGAAGGCATGCTTGCCGATGACCGCTCCCAGAAAAACGCCCGTCTCCATCGGATCTCCCATCCGCAGCTGTTTCATTTCGGCCGTCAGACGCGCCTCGAGGCCCTTCCAGAGGCTCTTCGGAACGTACATGCGCGAAGCGGCAGAGCACTTCTGGCCTTGGAATTCATACGCGCCCCGAAGCGCCGCCACGCACAGGGCTTCCGGATCGGCGCTGGGGTGCGCGACGATGAAGTCCTTGCCGCCGCTCTCTCCAACGATGCGCGGATACCCGCGATAGCGCTCGATGTTGTCCCCCACCTTCGAGAACAACTGCTTGAGCACTGCCGTGGACCCCGTGAAGTGGAGGCCCGCAAAGTCCTCCTGAGTCAGGAGCTGGTCGGTGATCGCGGCTGCGTCTCCGTACACGAGGTTGATCACTCCGGCAGGCACGCCGGCCTCGATGAAGAGCTCCATCAAAACGTGGGCGGCCAGTACCGCGTGGGGGGACGGTTTCCAAATCACGGTGTTGCCCATGATCGCGGGAGCTGCAGGCAGATTTGCCGCGATGCTAGTGAAGTTGAAGGGCGAGACGGCGTAGACGAAGCCGTCCAGCGGGCGCAGTTCGCTCTGATTCCAGATCCCGCGATCTGAGCGGGGCTGGGCGTCCGCGAGCTGCTCGGCGAAGTGGGCGTTGAAGCGAAAGAAGTCGATCAACTCACAAGCAGCGTCGATCTCGGCCTGATGGGGCGTCTTGCTCTGGTTGAGCACCGTTGCCGCGTTGACTCGCTGGCGCCAAGGTCCAGCGAGGAGCTCCGCCGCGCGTAAGAAAACCGCAGCGCGAGCATGGAAGGACATCTCCGCCCAGCCGTGTCGAGCCTTGCGCGCGGCGTCGATGGCCGCGCTGACCTCGGCTTGGCCGGCTTCGGAGTGGCTCACGAGGGTCTGCGCGTGGCGATGCGGGCAGGTCGCCTTGCGCGTTTGCTTGGTCGAGATGGCGCGTCCACCGATCCAAAGTGGGGCCTCGCTGGGTGCGCGGCTCAGGTCCGCGACCTGCGCCTCGAGGGCAGTGCGTTCGGGGCTCCCAGGGCGAAAGCTCAGTACGGGTTCGTTTTGGGGCTGGGGAACGCGAAACATGGCTTGGCTCCTGAGCGAAAAATGTCCGTCAGCGTTAATAAAATGGAGGCGGTGCGTCCACCCACGATGTCATGGCTCAAATTGCGCGCAGACTTCGACTCCTGGGTTCCTCCGCTCTAATCCTGGGCATTGCACTACTTCAGGTTCAATGCGGGGACGATGACGACGGGGCCGCGACGGGAGGAAGCGGCGGTGTTGATGCCGGAAGCGACAGCAGTTCGGGAGGTGCTGGGACCGGTGGGGGTTCTGGGAGCGGCGGGGCATCTGGCACCGGCGCCACCGGCGGCGCTAGCGGGAGTGGTGGCGCTTCGGACGCGGGGGATGGCGGTCCGCCCACATGCGGCCCGGGCGAAATCGATTGTTCCGGAGTCTGCTCGAACCCGGACACGGATCCGAACAACTGCGGTGCATGTGGGGTCGCTTGTGGCTCCGGTGAAGTGTGTGCCTTGGGAGTGTGTTCGACGGATTGCGGGAGCCTCACGAAGTGCGGGACGAGCTGCGTTGACTTGCAGAGCGACTCGCAGCACTGCGGCGCTTGTGGCAGCGCTTGCACCGGCGGCAAAGTGTGTTCGGGCGGCAGTTGTGTCTGCACCGCCGGCCAGATGGACTGCGGCGGCACCTGCGTCAATACCGCTACTGACTCGGCAAACTGCGGCGCTTGTGGCAACGCGTGCGGAGCCAATCAGGTCTGCAACGCCGGCGCCTGTGCCGCGGGTTGCACGGCACCTTTGACGCTTTGTGCTGGCAGTTGCGTCGACACGAACAGCGACGCGAACAATTGCGGGGCTTGTGGAACGAAGTGCGGCAATGGGTTGGTATGTAACCAGGGCGTTTGCGACTGCGGTGCCGGCCGCACCCTCTGCGGCACCCAATGCGTCGATACGCAAATTGCCTTTCAGCACTGCGGGGCATGCGGAACGGCCTGCAAGGCAGGCGAAGCCTGTCTCAACGGCGCCTGTTCCGATCAGGGCTGCCCGACCCAGCAGGTCCAGTGCGGGGGCAGCTGTACGAGGCTGAGCAATGACCCGCTGAACTGTGGCGCCTGCGGCACCCAGTGCACAGGGGGACAAGAGTGCAAGTCCGGGGCCTGCGTTTGCCCAGGTGGCTTGACTCTCTGCAACGGCGTTTGTGTGGATACATCCACGGACCCCGCGAACTGCTCCGCGTGTGGAACGGCATGCACGACTAGCCAAGTTTGTTCTCAGAGCTCTTGCGCGAGTGCGTGTCAGTCCTCGGAGACGGACTGCAACAACGCCTGCGTTGACACCCAGACGGACAGCGCCAACTGCGGTGCCTGCGGGGTTATCTGCACCGGCGGGCGCGGCTGTGTGGCAGGAGCATGCGTTTGCGGCAGCTCGGAATCCGAGTGCGGCACGCCCGCCGAATGCGTGAACACCCAAAAGAGCCCGGCGAATTGCGGCAGCTGCGGGAACAAATGCGGCCCCGGCAATGCCTGTAATGCTGGCATTTGTGACGGCGCTGACGGCGGCACTGACGGCGGTTCCGATGCGACGACGTCGGACGCCGCGGCGGATGCAGCCGCGGACTGACTAGTAGGCCGTGAAGCCACCATCCACGGCCAGAGTCTGACCGGTGACGAAGCTCGCGGCGTCGGATGCCAAGAACAGCACCGCGTTGGCGATTTCTTCAGGCGCGCCCACGCGGCCCAAAGCGGTGCGTTGATTGACCATCTGCACCAGAGAGTCGCTGGACGTGATCGCGGCCGCCAGGCGGGTTTCGACCAAACCCGGGGAAACGGCGTTGACTCGAATTCCGCTGGATCCGAGTTCAAAGGCCAGCGACTGGGTCATGCTGATCATGGCAGCTTTGGTCATGCCATACACACCCTGCATGGGCGCAGCGCGCATCCCGGCGACGCTGGCGATGCTCACGATCGAACCCGTGCCTTTGCGGCCGATGACATGATCCGCAAAGGCACGAGAAGTCTCCACGGCGCCTCGCAGATTCACGTCGAAGGTCTTCTGATACGCGCCGGGGTCGATGCCGATGACGGGCCCGAAGTAGGGATTGGTTCCAGCGCAGTTGATCAGGATGTCGACCTTGTCGAATTGCTCCACAGCGGAGGTGACGAGTGCATGGCATTGGTCGATGTGGCCCACGTGCGCCGCGACCGCGTGCGCCTGCCCCCCCGCTTTTTCGATGGCAGCAGCCACGGGGGTTACGGCGTCGAGCTTGCGTGAGGCCACCACGACCTTTGCACCGGACTCGGCGAAGCAGTTGGCAATGGCGGCGCCGATCCCTCGGCTAGCACCGCTGATGATGGCGACCTTGCTGTCCAGGTTGATGCGTGACTGTACCATTTGGGGCCACTGTACACGCCACCCCCAGGCTGAGAAACCCGTCAGCTCCGGCGTCGGCCTTGACCAGATTTCCTAGCAACCAACCACCCCCACCACCCGACACGCGGTCACCGCCCGAGGGTGGGCCTCCGTACAGATTGTGCGCAACTGAGTCCCCAACGTGCCGACCAAATCGCCTACCCGCCCAGGGAATTTTCTGCGCGTGCGATGTCTGCTTCGGTGTACAGGGGTTTTCCTTGCGCCGCGCGGCCTCTATACGTTGCCCATGAGTGACGGCGTCCTGCTCGTGGCCCACGGAACCGTGGAAGATCTGGATGATCTCGCGGCCTTCGTGAAGCGCATTCGCCGAGGACGGCCGGCGCCGCCGGAATTGGTGAAGGAGCTGCGCACGCGCTACGAGGCGATTGGCGGCTCCCCTCTGCTCGCCACCACTCGCCAGCAAGCGGCGGCGCTTTCTCGGGAGCTGGAGCTACCGGTACTGGTTGGCATGCGCCTCTGGCACCCGGAAGTCGGGGAAGCTCTCGGCGGTGCTGCGGAGCTTGGGATCCGTCGGCTCTGCATTCTGCCCATGGCGCCTTTTTCGGTGCACATCTACTGCGAACACGCCCGGGGTGAACATGCACGCCTGACGCCCACCTTTGGGAGTCGCTGTCCTGAGTTGCTCCAAACGGAGCCCTGGGGTTTGTGTCCTGAGTTTGTCGAAGCCTACGCGGTGCGCATCGAGAAGCAGCTAGCTGACGCAGCGAACTACGAACTTGTCCTGACAGCACACAGTCTGCCCACGAGGGTGATTCAGGCCGGCGACCCCTACGTTGTTCAGTTCGAGACCGCCGTGCGGGCCGTCGCAGCGCGCCTCGGGCGCGACGCTGCCCTCGCCTACCAGAGCCAAGGGGCGGACGCGGGCGAGTGGCTAGGGCCATCGTTGCGGGAAGTGATGACGACCTCGAAAGCCCGAGGGCGCAGCGGAGTGGTGGTGGCACCCTTGGGGTTCGTGGCCGAGCACGTAGAAACACTGTTCGACTTGGACGTGGAAGCCGCCGCGCAGGCTCGGGAACTCGGTCTGGATTTCCGCCGGGTGCCAGCTCTGGACGACGATCCGGGGCTGATCCGGGGCCTGGCTCGAATCGCGTCCGACGCTTTCGCCGGCCGCGTCGCATCGTCTGAAGCAAAAGTGTAAATGATTGAAATTAAAGACGTTTAAGGTCAGCCGGGATCGATCTCGGGCGGCGTGGAGTAGAACGTAATGCATGCTCGATCGGAAAGGCCGAACTCCGCGCGGCAGCTCTGTCTGGCTGCGACTATGCCTGGTCCTGTCCGTCGCCTTCGTGTTCGTCGGTTGCCCCTGCATCAAGGGGCCGATCAATGCCAGCCCTGGATTGCGTTGGTGGCTGTTTTCGAATTTCGGAGCCCAAAGGATGTGCCCGGAAATGCTCAAGAAAGGCGCACCTCTCAAGCTCTCGCCTCAGGGAAACACGATCGGACGCTTCTTTCCGACTCGCTGTCGCCATGACGTCAACGATGACAAGCGCACGGTAACCATCCACTTCGGCGGCACGGGCTACGCCTGGACTCCCGTTGCTGGCCGGGTCGGGTTTTCCATGGATGCCAGCGTTGAGTATGGCTTCGATTTCTTCATGGCTGAAGACGCAGTTTACGTCTGGGCCAAGCGACCGAACGTGATTTTTGGCCCCGACTTCAAGATCGGATCTGTCGAGAACAAGGTCGTCGATCTGGCAACCAAGACTCCGGCGGGCTTCGTTGCGAACACCTTCGGCAATCAAATTGTGAGTTACCACTTGTTCCAAGGCTTCACGGTGGTGCACTCGGACTCCGGGGACGAATTTACGTTGGGGCTGTTGCAGCCGCCGGCGCGGCCGCCTCGACCCTTCGATACCGACGAAGATCGCTTCGTCTTTGCGAATGAAACAGCCGAGGTCCGCAATAACCAGCTGGATTTCCTAGGACCTTTCGAGGTGGCGGATGATGACCAGGCGCTGTTCCTGCGTATGCGTCTGACCGGCCCGGCCGTCGACGTGATGATCTTCCGTCGAGGCACCGCGGATCTTTGGCGGGAAGGGCTCCAGAAAGGCATGTCCCTCGGGCCACCGCCCCAACCGCCCGTCGCGGGCTTTCCCCTCAGCCCAGGCGTGGAGCTGAAGCGGATCACCAAGCTGCCGCGAGGCCAGTACATCGTAGTGCTGGACAATTCCCCGATCGGCGTGGTCAAGCCGCCCTGGAACCCGCTGGGTATCGTGGGCGGCGGCACCGCAATCGTCTCATACAGCGCCGAGCTGGGTGACGACGACGACGAGTGGTAGCCCTGGCTGCAGGCACCGGACCGGTGCCTGAGGGCGCTCCGAGTCCGAGTTTCGCGCAAAGTTTTCCATCGACGCAGACGCGGGCGCGACCAATCATAGTGGCGTGAGCGTACGCTTCGGTTTCAACAACGAAGAGTGGAACCTGCTGACCGAGCTGCCCCTGGAGATTTACCTCGCGATGCTGAGCGTGGACTGCACCGTCGATTCCTTCGACGAGGAAGAGGTCGCGTTCGGTAAGGAACTCGAGCAGAGTGCTGAGAAGTGCGCCGAGGGCTCGTGGATGCGGCACGTTTTTGAAGACGCTAATCGGCCCACGGCGGCCCAGGCCCACGGGGCCACCAACATGAGCGAGGATGCGCTCTGCGAGCACCTATTTGAAGTGCGCGAGCTGCTCCGTCAACGCGTGGGCGAGGGTGAAGCGACGTATTTCTGCGAACTCCTAGTCAAGTTCGCCCGCAGCGTCGCCGCTGCATCCGGAGGTCCTTTCCCTGGCGCTGCCCGGGTCACGCAAGGCGAAAGTGATTTGATCTGGCGCATGCGGCAAGCCCTCGACTTGGTACACACCATTCATCCATGAATTCGGGTGCGCCCGCAGGCGGAAGTTCGAGATTAGGGCACCGTCGTGCGCCTGGGACTCGACCCCCAAACAAACACGCCAGGTCTTGGGCTATGGGTCTTCGCCGACGTCGCTGACGATGATCGAGTCGATGAGCCAATCGCCATCGACTTTCGCCAGCGTGAAATCTACGTGCCGTTCGTCCCGCCGCGGGCGACCCCCTTGCTGTGCAGTGAGCGTGGCGAGGCACCGCACTTCGGCAGAGGTCTTATCTTCGTTCATCTCGAGCTCGAGATCCGACAGGCTGATTTCCGCGGAAGCGAAGTAGGTCCCGGCCCGGGCGGCGATGGCGGCCAAGGGTTTTCTGCCGCTGCGCAGGCTGGTCAGCTCCCGAACGCGAACCCGGACGTTGGTCGTCACCAGAGTCTGGAATTCCTTCTTCAATCGCCCCAATCGAAAGACGGCGTTTTCATCGCCTTCAACGCCGACCACATGGGCAAAGCGATGCAGTTGCTCCCGGATCAGTTCTTCGTCGGAAGGGCCACCGAACACCGCATAGCCAACCAGGCCGAGCCCCAGCGCAATGCCGAGGACGCCAAAGGTTCGACGGTTCAGCAGACCAGCGAGCTCCAGAATTCTCTCCTCAGCTCTTCGCCAACTTGACGCGCCAGTTGACGGGCAGGTCCAGGAAGCCTTCTAGGCAGAGGAAGTCGTAGAGGGCGTCGCACAGAACTTCACATGTCTCGCTGAAGATGTGCGGATCCGTGAAGAAACGCACGGTTTCCTCGTGAAAGGTTTGATCGCTCTGGTTGAGCTTGGCCATCAATTGGTCCCCGCAGTAGTGGACCATTTGCTGCATCAAGAGCCGCTCCCACTCGCGCCGAAAAGCAGGAAAGTGGTCTGCCAGGACCTTGTACGAGACGGCGCCCGGTTGATGAGCGGTCGCTGCCGCGCGAATCGTCACTTTGGCCATTTGGGCGACTCGCGGCGGCAGGTGCTTGTGAAGCAAATCGACCAAGACCGCCGAGTACAGCGTCATGACGTGGTTCAGCTCCGGCGAGCGCTTGGAAAGGAACCCCACCTGCAGGTCGCGCTCGATTTTCGAGAGCATCTCCGAGGATTGGGCTTTGACGCCCGCGTCCACGTATTCGAAGCCCTCGAGTTCGGCGCGCAGCCGGTTTTTGTAGCGCGTCAGCACGTAGTACACGCCTTGCTCGGCGTGATGAATGACCTTGTCCTTGTCGCCCTTGGTCTTCTCGTGCAGCTCGCTCTCGAAGAACAGCTTCGCGATGCGGCGTCCGATGGTCTTTAGGTTCTGAGACGCGAAGGCGCTCTGGCCCTCTTCGTCGAAGACTCGAGTGAGCAATTTGGCGAGCAGCGCTGTCTGCTTCTCTTCGATCTTTTCGGGCGGCTCCTGGCCCGCGTCCTCGGTGCCCATCGCCGTCTGCATGGCTTTGATCTGCGACACCACCTGGGCCGTGATCGCGTCGAGCTCCGGGCTGGTCTCGAGATCACCCTTGTAGTGCACGATTCGCGCTTGGACTTGTTCGTTGAGCAAGCCGAGGGCCTTGAAGGCGATGGCCTCTTTGTCCTGATCGCTGATCGCTGGTTTCGGCGGTGGCCTGCGGGGCGGCGGAGGCGGAGGCTTGGGAGGTGGGGCTTGGGCAGTCACGTCTTTGGCTAGCCTCTCGCAATTGCGCCTATGAAATCCAGCATATTTCGCCGCCGCCCGGGCTGTTCCTAGACTCCCAAAGCTGCCATGCTCCCGCCGGCGTGAAAAAAGCTTACCGGTTCATGCAGACAAGGAGTGCGTCATGAAACTGCCCGGGATGGTCGCTTTTGGACTTTTGGCCGTCGGTTGTGCGCGTGGCCCCAACGTATCGACGGATCAACTGCCGCTGAAGCGCGTCGTCGTCTACCGCAATGGTGTCGGCTACTTCGAGCGATCCGGCCACGTGGACGCTGATGTGGTGACCTTCAAGATGCGACAGCGCATGGTGGGCGACTTCTTGGCGACTTTGGCCATCGTTGAACGCGGTGGCAGCTCGGTCCGCAGCGCGTCGTTTCCGTTGGAGATCGAGAAAGACGATCCCACGCCGGAGATGGACCCACGCTTTGCCAGCATGCTCAAGCCCTGGCCGGCGCCCAAACCCGAGGAAGACGACCCCAATCGACTCCGAGAGGTGCGGTTGGATCTCGATGGCAAAGAGCACGACCTGGCCATCGGCTACATTTCCGAGACGCCCGTTTGGAGGCCTTCCTATCGCCTGGTGGTCCAGGCGGATGGCAAAGCGGATCTGCAGGCTTGGGGGATTGTGCAGAACCTGTCCGGAGAAGACTGGAACGGGATTTCTCTAGTGCTGGTGGCGGGCGCACCCCTGGCGTTTCAGTCGACCCTTGGAGAGCCTGTCATCCCAGACCGACCCATCGTCACGGACACTGGCGAAGTGATCGCAGCCATGCCGGAGGGCGTGACCTCCTTGGCGAGCCGTCCCGAGGGCGAGGTCGACCGCGTGGGCCCCGACGAGGAGAAGGCCGCTGAATCCGAGGCAGGGGACGAGGACGCCGACATGCCCGCGGACGGCACGACGCGAAGGCCGCGCCGCAAAGGTGGCAAGTCGAAGGACAAGGCCGACCTGAAGAAGCGCTACAAAGTCGCAACCAAAACAGCTGGTGGGGGCGGCTATGGACGGGGCCCGGGTGCGCCACCGCCTTCGGCCGCGGAGCCGACGGCTGACAATCGCCCGATGTCCAACCGTGAGCGCGTGCGTCGGGCCCTCGAGCAAGCAAAGCGCGAGGGTCTTTCCGGGCCCCGCAACGTCAGCGCGCTCGCTGCGGTGGCTGTGGAGTCTGGGGCAACGCGCTACGCCATTCCGACACCCGTGACCGTGCCTGACGAAAGTGCCACGATGGTGCTCCTGCTGTCGAAACGCGTTCCGGGCGAGGCCGTATTCCTGTTTTCGCCCGATGGCGGCGTACCGGGTTCGAGCACCCATCCCTTCCGCGTGGCGCGATTCAAGAACGCCACCAAGGGCCTGTTGGAGCGGGGGCCCATCGCCGTGTTCGAAAAGGGCTCGTTTCTGGGGCAAGGCTTGGTGGAGCCCCTGCCGGCGAACGGAACCGCCACCGTCCCCTTCGCCCTGGAACGCTCTTTGGCGGTCAAGACGAATCGCAAGTACGACCAACAAGGGTCCCGCCTGTACCGCATCGAGGCGGGCCAGCTCACCATCGAGCGCGACAGCGTGCAGCGCACGATCTACACGATCAAAAACGGTGGCGACCAGCCCGCGAAGCTCCTGGTCAAGCATCCCCGCAGTGCCGGCACCCGCCTGTACCGTCCACCCGCAGGCACCGAAGACAACACCGGGCGCGGCAACGCCCTGGTGCCCATCACGGTCAAACCCTACGGCAAGGCAGAGCTGACCGTGGACGAACGCCGCGCTGCCAAACAAGGCGCAAGCTGGCTCAGCAACTTGGCGGACGATGCGGTGAAGGCCTACTTGGCCGATCCCCGGGGCGACAAAGGCATCCAGCAGAAACTTCGCGATGTGTGGAAGCTCCGACAGACCTGGCGCAAGGCCGTGGACGCCCGCAAAAAGCTCGTCAATGAGCAAGCCGAGATAGAGAAGGCGACGCGAGAAACTCGGCTCTCCTTGCGCGCGATCGAGAAGAACAATCAGGCTGCGGATTTGCGCGCGAAACTCACCAAACGGCTGGCCAGCTTCTCGACTCGCCTGAATCAGATCACCAAGACCCTGATCGAGACCAAAATGACCATCGACGAACAGGAAGTGCGCTTCCGGGATGCGGTTCGAGGCATCAAGCTCAAGTCTGCGCCGCCCGTCAAAGATTGACGCAGCCGCCCCGGCGCGCCCCGCAAATGGGGGTGCGCTGGGCCCGTCGTGGCCCCCAAGGAACGTCAGGCTTGGATGGGGGAGTTGACAAAACCTGACGTAACGGCAAATTTCCAGCGCCATGCTGGCCCCGGAAGAAGTGAAACGTCTGTTGCTGGAGGCCTTTCCCGACGCTGACGTCGAGGTGAAGGACCTGACAGGCACCCAGGATCATTACCAAGCACGAGTCGTTTCAACGGCCTTCGCGGGCAAGACGCCGGTGGAGCAGCACCAGATGGTCTACGGCGCCCTGGGCGACGCCATGTCTGGCCCCATCCACGCATTGGCGCTGAAAACCTATACCCCAGAGTCGTGGCAACGACGCAGCGGAGGCGGATGATGGACGAAGCAGTCAAGCAGCAAATCGAAAACACCGTGAAGGACAACCGAGTCGTGCTCTTCATGAAGGGCAGCAAGTTGTTCCCACAGTGCGGGTTTTCCGCTCAGGTCGTTGGGATCCTCAAGCAGATGAACGTCGAGTTCAAAGACGTGAACGTGCTCACGGACCCGGATATTCGGCAGGGCATCAAGGCCTACGCCAATTGGCCGACCATCCCTCAGCTCTACGCCAACGGAAAGTTCGTGGGTGGCTGCGACATCGTCAGCGACCTGTACGAGAGCGGCGAGCTGGAGCAGATCCTCAGTTCGTAACGGCCAGATCGACTTCCCGAGCCAAGTCGAGGCTGGCTCGGGACGCGCGATTCGAGTCTTTGAAGGGGAAGGTGATCACGTTGGGTGCATCCTTGCGCCCGGCAATCATGCCACCGCTGTTGCCGAGCAGTCGGAGCACGCGAGTGCGCTTCAGCTCTGCGGCCTCGGTGCCTATGCGCAGCAGCGCGCCGCTCTGCGCAACGTCGCTTTCTCCCTTGGGGAAAAGGGTTTTCGCCTCGATCTGGGGCGGATCTGCATGCGCGCCCATGAAGTAGATCAGCGAAGCCGCCGCGCCGCCGGGGCCCTTGCCCCAAAACCAGGAGCCGATCTGGTGGGTGCTGCTGTCAGCGCAGCGCGCGAATAGCGCCGCGCTGTCCGCGCCCAGGCGTTTGGCGAGGGTGTGAGCGGTCTTGTGGTAATCGACCCGTTCGGCCTCGGTGAAATAGCTGATCACGTAGCGGCCTGTGAAACGCAGGGTGACGCCATACAACTCGGGCTTTTCGGGATTTGGAACACTGGCGTCTTCGACCTCCACTCGGGTGGAGGGGCCTTCTCGACCGCGAAGGGATTCCGCTCCGGCCCAGATGAACTTGCCCTGAAGACTTCCTGCGCGTCGCTGCAAGAAACTGGTCAGTGTGGGATCGAAAGTGAGGGCGGTGTTGCCTCCGGAGCGCAACAAGGTGAGCTCGACCACCCAGCCTTCCACGTCCGTGGGGCCCACTGTCGAGCCTCGTTGCACCCGAGCACGCGTCGCGTGGCACACCCGGGCCGCTCGCTCGGCGCGCTGTTTCTCGTACTCGTCGGCGCCCACTGCACTGTCGCTCGGCGCAGCACCTGTTGAAGTCGTTCCGGCTCTGGTTCCCGGCGTCTTGGGCCCCGAAGGGGTCAAATAGTCGTAGGCCAGCCAAATCCCGACGGCGCCTGCGCAGAGAATGATCGCAGGCGCGATGAACCGCGGTAGCGAAAAGCTTCGCTTGGGCCGGCCCTGAGGCGCCAGGGAGGCCCGACGGCTTTCCACCAGGCGCCGAGCCAGACCCGTGGCGCGCCGTGCGCGAACGTCGTGGGGAAGCCCATCCCATTGTTCGACCAGGGCGCCCAGATCTGCGCTGGTCGCGGGGCCATGGCCCTCGAGCAAGATGTAATTGCCTGCGATGCGGACCTGTCCTGCAACACCGAACCGCGCCACTTCTTCCGCGACGAAGGTTTCGATCTCCCTGAGCAACTCCGAGTCAGCCTGCAAGCCGCCCTCCCCCGCAAGCCTGTCAGTAGTTCAGGACCGAGATGATTGGAGCGTGCTCTAAGCGGCTGCGGCCGTCCAGGTCGCCCAATTCCACGACGAAGGCAAAAGCTGCCACGCTCGCGCCCTGCCGATCGACCAACTCCGCTGCTGCAGCCGCGGTACCGCCGGTGGCAAGCAAGTCATCCACGATCAGCACGCGCGCGCCTTCGGGCAGGGAGTCCCGATGCATCTCCAGTTCGCTTTCCCCATACTCCAAAGAGTAGCTCACCTTCTCGGTCCGATACGGCAGCTTGCCGGGTTTGCGGACCGGAACGAAGCTCGCGTTGAGGCGGGCGGCCAAGGCGCCACCGAAGATGAAGCCGCGGGATTCGATGCCTACGACGGCGTCGATGTGTTCGCCTACGAAACGGTGTGCAATGGCATCGAGCACGATGTGAAAGCCTCGGGGGTCGGCCAGCAGCGGAGTGATGTCTTTGAACACGATCCCGGGCTGAGGGAAGTTGGGTATGTCGCGGATCAAACTCCGCACGTGCTTCATGCCGTCGAGCTCCAGGGCCAGGGCTGACAGAGCACCGCGCCGCTTAGCATTGCGTCGGGGCTTTGCCTTTGGCTTCGGCCTTGGCTTTTCCTTTTTCGCAGACGCCTTTGACCTCGCTCGGGCGGGTGCTTTGCGTTTGCCTTTGGCTGGCGATTTTGCGCGCTTCGCGGTCGAGCGCCGGGGAGTCTTCTTGTTGGTCTTGCGGGCAGCCATTGAGAGTCCGTTTATCACGCGGGAGGCTAAACGTGTTGAATCGATGGCGTTGGCGGCCCGGATCCGTCATGACGCCGATAGCGACGCCACCACCGCTTCGGCCTCGGCCTGATGCACGCGCCCCCACAGATCGAGGACTAGGGGGGTGACGCCCACGATGCTCTGGTCGAAGGCCTCCGTGTCCGAGCCAGGGGCCTCACGATGCTGCACGCCTGGGCCGCCGATCCAGAGGTACTCGCGCCCGCGCGGGTCCTTTCGGAATTCGACGCCATCGTCGTACACTCGTCGCCCCAGGCGCGTTGCCCGCACGTCCCACTCTCGACCGCTGGGGAAATTGACGTTGAGCAATATTGGTTGGTCGAAGCGCTGTTCGAGCATCGCCTGGGCGATGGAGGCTGAGACCTTCGCCGCCGCGTCTTGCTCGGCTCCCACTGCCGCGGAGACAGCGAGGGCAGGTAGCCCTTTGAGCGCGGCTTCGCGCGCGGCGGCGACGGTGCCGCTGTAAAACACGTCGTCGCCGAGGTTCACGCCGTGGTTGAGGCCGCTGACGACCAGGTCCGGTCGACGCGGCACCACGCGGTCGGTGGCGTGCAGCGCGACGTAAACGCAGTCGGCAGGCGTGCCGTCGACGGAAAACGTCGAATCGCCGTGGCGAAACAGGCGCAGGGGTCGGTGGAGGCTCAGGGCGTGGCTGGACGCACTCTGTTCCGTTTCTGGAGCGCACACCACCACGTCGCCCAAATCGCCTAATGCTCGCGCCAGAGCCGCGAGCCCCTGGGATCGGTATCCGTCGTCATTGGAAAGCAAGATCAAGGGCCGGGTCATGCGGGGGTCGTAGCGATGCACGGCCTTTGCGCAAACCCCCAAAGCAGGCGAAAATGACGAGCATGCGAGGATCTAAGCTTGGACTTTGCGCGCTTTGCTTGGCAGCGGTCGCTTTTGGTTGTGACGAGGGCTCCGTGGAGCGCCCCACTGGGGGCACCGGGGGCACGCCAGGTGTACCGGGAGGCGGCGGTGTCGGCGACTCCTGTGCCCCGGCCAAGCCGTGCCGGGTGGGGTTGGTCTGCGGAAGTGGCGCCACATGCGAGCTCGGGCACACGCGCACCGAGGGGCAAACCTGCGTACTGAGCGGCGAGTGCGAAATGGGGCTGCAGTGTTCGGGTGGCAGCTGCCAGAAGAACGGCGGGGGCACTGATGGCACATCCTGCGCGAGTGACCTGGACTGTGAGTCAGGCCTGCGCTGCACCCTCGTGGGCTTCTCGGCCCAGTGCAAACCCGAGGGAGGTGGCGACGTTGGCGCAGACTGCACCACCGCCGCTGATTGCTTTGCCGGGCTGACGTGCTCCTCGGGCAAGTGTGGGCTCACGCCGCCTGGCGCACCCTCATTCGGTGTGACCAACTGGCAGGGGGTCAGTTGTGAGGCGCCGAGTGCAGGCAAGGTGCGGGCGTTCTTCGAAGTGCCTGGGGCGACCAGTCCCGCCGCGCAGGAGGGAGACTTCTTTCGGCTTCCGTTCCCCAACGACGTGCGCATTGAAGGCGGCAAGCTGAACCTGAACGGCTTCCCGACGCCGGGCGCTGAGCTGCTCGGATTCGATCCGGTGCAGCGCTACGTGGACGCAGTGGTCAAAAGCGACAAGGCTTGGGGCACATACCCCACGGTGATCTTCCGCTTCAGCGGGCCCATCAATTTCGAGACCTTCAAGCCCCAGGGCGGCGGGGCGCCAGTTAGTTGGGTCGACGTGACTCAGGGCGCCGCCGAATATGGCACCGCGGCGGGCCTGTACTGGTTCGCTTCGGGCCCGCGCACCAAGTACATCTGCGACAACTGGCTCGGTGTCCGCCGGCCCCATGGCGCGCCCCTGCGGCCGGGCCATACCTACGCCATCTGGGTCACCACTGCGGGCAAGAGCGAAAAGAACGAACCCATCGAGCGCAGCAGCCAGTTGGCGGGGCTGCTCGCGCCGGCTGCACCCTCGGATCCCGTCTTGGCGAAGGCCTACGCGTCCTACGCGCCCTTTAGAGGCTATCTCTCCGACAAGGGCATCGACCCCGCGACGATCTTGAACGCAACGGTCGTAACGGCGGGAGAGGTGCGACAGCCCATGCAGAAGCTCGCGACCGCCGTAGAAGGCCAGGCCATCCCCAGCGCAAAGTCCTGGGTCAAGTGTGGCGGGGGTGCCAAGAGCCCATGTCCCGATGCGGAAGGTGAGCGCGCCTGCGGCGCGGCTTCCGCAGATTACGACGAGTACCACGCGCTCGTGAGCCTGCCGGTTTTCCAGAAGGGCACCGCTCCTTACCAAGACAGCGGCGGCGACCTTGCCTTGGACAAGCCGGAACGCAGTGAGGATGTGTGCATGGCGCTGACCGTGCCCAAAACCGCGATGCCGCCCACGGGCTGGCCGGTGGTTGTCTTCGCCCACGGCACCGGCGGCTCGTTCCGCAGCCACGTGCGCGCGGAAATCGCAGGTGAACTATCCAAGGCCACCACACCGAGCGGGAGCGTCGGTTTTGTCGTGCTTGGCATTGATCAGGTCCAGCATGGCCCTCGCCGCGGGGGCTCGACGGCATCCCCGAACGATCTGTTCTTCAACTTCACGAACCCCGCCGCGGCTCGCGGAAATCCATTGCAAGGCGCGGCCGATCAGGTCGGGCTCGGCCGCCTGGCCGCCAGTCTCGATCTGACCGCTGCGGAGACCGGCGGAGCGGATATCAAGGCAGATCCGACGAAAATCGTATTCTACGGACATTCCCAGGGTGCGACCCATGGGAGCCTCGCGCTTCCATTTGCGGATCAGTTTTCCGCAACCGTGCTCAGCGGCAGCGGCGCAAGTCTGATGCATGCGTTGCTCAACAAGACTCAGCCTGTGAACATCAAGTCTGCGGTGCCGTATGTCTTGGGCGACTTCGATTCCTCTGGAGACCTGAATGGCGGCGACATGCACCCGGTCTTGTCGCTGCTGCAGCAGTGGATCGATCCGGCCGATCCACTGAACACGGCAGTGGCAATCGGACGCAGCCCGTTAGCCGGCAAGCAAGCGAAGCATGTGTTCATGACCTACGGCCTGGCCGATCACTACAGCCCCGCGACGACGTTGGCGGCCTTCGCCCTCGCGGGGCGCCTGGAGGTCGTGGCTCATGACGCCAGCGTGGCCACGCCCGAAGCCATAGGCAATCTAACGGAACAAGCGACGCCGTTTGCCGGAAACTTCGAGGTCAGTCCGGGGACCTTCATCACGTTGGGTGTGCGCCAATACGGCCCGGCCTCGGGCGCGGACGGCCATTTCGTGGCGTTTGACGTGCCGGCAGCGCGTAAGGACGTGGCGCGTTTCCTCGGGATGGCCGCATCGGCGGAGGTTCCGCAAATCGGTCAGTAGCCGCTTCGCGGCTGGGCCGTCTTTTTTGAGGGAGTCGCCGCGCCGAGGATGCTCAGGTCATCCCTGCCCGGCGGATGGGACCGTGGCGGGTGCCTTGCCGTCGGCTTGCCGCTTCGGCACGCGTCGCGCCACCACGATTCCGAATACGGCTCCCGTTCCGAACATGATCAAGCTGTAAATCGCCGGTGGAATGCTCATCGTGGGGTTCGCCAGAATCGTGCTAGTGACGAGTAGCGCGGTCGTGCCGTTTTGGATCCCAACTTCGATCCCCACGGTAATCGACTGGCGTTCCGGGAGGGCGAAACTCTTGGCTCCGAAGTAGCCCAGGGCGATAGCAGTCAGGTTCAGCGCCAGAGACGATAGCCCCGCCTGGGCGAAGAACTCCGGCAAGCGCTCCCAGTTCTGCCGCATGATCCCACCGATCACCGCGAACAGAAACACGATGGAGAGCACCTTCACGGCGCCCTCAGCGCGGCGAGAAGCGCTTGGCGCCTTGTGGCGGATCAACATACCAATCCCCACTGGAACCACCGTGATGGCCAATAGCTGAATGATGGTCTTGCCCAGGGGCAGCTGAACCGTCGCGGCCTCGCCCATGAAGTGGTTCATGGCAGGCCCGAGCAGCAGGGGAATGGTGAACGGAGTAATCAGGCTGACCACGGCGGTCAGAGAAATCGAAAGCGCCACGTCCCCGCGGGAGAGGAACGAGAACATGTTCGAGGTGGTTCCACCTGGGCACACCGAGAGCGCGATCAATCCGACAGCCATCGCGCCCTGTAGTCCGAATATCTTGGCAAAGGCAAAGCCGAGAATGGGCAGCGCCAGCATTTGGAAGGACGCCCCGACCGCTACCGCCTTTGGGTGCCGCAGGACGCGCCGGAAATCATCTGGAACGAGGGACAGCCCCATGCCCAGCATGATCACGAAGAGCGCGAGCGGTAAGACGACTTTGGTCAGGAACGTGGACTCCATGAACTCTCCCTCCGGGCCCGGGCTGCACTTCGCGGCGGGCGGGACGACCCGGCGGCGAAGGCTATCACTAGAGCCAATCCTGGGGGAACGGCATCACGTCGCGAATTTCGCTCTGACCCATGCATAATGCGAGCAGGCGGTCCACTCCAAGGGCGTTGCCAGTGCAAGGGGGCAACCCCTGGCTGAGCGCATCCAAGAAACGCTCATCCAGGGGCACGTCTGCATGGCCCCGGGCTCGCCTCCGCTGAAGCTCGAGTTCGAAGCGTTTTCGCTGCTCGCGCTCGTCAGTGAGTTCGACGAAGGCGTTGCACAGCTCGACGCCCGCCACGAACAGCTCGAAGCGTTCGGCCACGCTGGGGTCGCTGGGCGACAAGCGCGCCAAAGCCGCTTGGGAGGCTGGGTACTGCTCCAGGAATACAGGTCGATCCAAGCGTGCGAGGGCGGGTTCTATCACGTCCACGAAGAGCCGAAAGTATCGCGCGGGATCTGCTTCCGCTAGGGCAGCAGCGTCGGCCACGCCGACCCAGGATCGAAACGCTTCACGCACGGTCATCCGCTCGAAAGGCGGACGCAAGTCGATCCTGCTGCCCGCAGGCAAAGTGATCCACTCGGCACCCGTCAAGCTCAGCGCCACCCTCGACACCACTTGCTCGGTGTCGCGGCGCATCGCGTCGGCACCGGCGAATGCTCGATACCACTCGAGCATGCAGAATTCCCGCTCGTGCCGATGGCCGGTCTCGTCCGCACGAGCCACGTGCCCAAGGCAATAGAGCCTGGGCACGCCCCCCGCGAGCAAGCGCTTGAGTTGGAATTCCGGGGACGTGGACAGGTACTCGTCACCGCAAGGCACAGCCTCAACGAAACTGTCCAAGCCTGGCGCCCGCACCAACATGGGAGCGTCCACCTCGATGAAACCAAGACCCGTGAGGGTTTCGCGAATCACTTCGAAGCCACGGCTGCGCATGCGCAATCGTTTGCCCACGCCCGCCAGGCTGAAACGCGCGAAGTCACTATCGCCGCGTGGCGGCCGCGCGGGGTGGCGTTCGATGAGTTCCGCGTCGGACAGGTGTCCGGGCTCTTCGATGCCGCCCGCGACCACCACGAAATCACCGATCTGTAGTTCAGGGGTGCTGCGGAAGCGTACATTCACCTGACCGAAAGCATCGGCAAGGACCGCTTGCCCGCTCTCCAGAGCCAGGATGCGGCCACCGACGTGGGGACGCTCGCGGTCGCATTCCGCGAGCTCTGCCGGGGACAAGACGGAAGCGTCAGCCACCAGAGAATACGCGCGTAGCGAAGGATGCGATCTGGGAGCCCATCCACGGCCCGGCGACGGCCAGAGCAATCGCCACGACCACCAACCGGGGTAGGTGCGCCAGAGTGATGTCCTGCACTTGGGTGGCCGCTTGAAAGACGGCGACTAGAAGGCCGGCAATGGCAGCGACACCAACGACGGGTAGCGAGACCGCGATGGAGAGCAGCAGCGCCTCCTGAGCGGTTGCAGCCAGATGGGTGACGGTCGGCATGAGCGCGGCTCAGTCAGAACTGCTGTCCGAGGCAACGTCGGCTGCAGAATCCGTGCTTGCGTCTCCAGCGTCGGCACCCGCTGATCCGCCTGTTGCGCTGCCATCTGCACCGGCGCCGCCTCCGCTACCCGAGCTACCCGAGCTACCCGAGCTACCTCCGCTGCCGCCGCTACCGGAGGAGCCTCCGCTACCCCCGCCGCCGCCGAAGGACGCATCAACGCCGGGGTCAGGCATGAACTCGTCGATCGCCGGCTGGCACTCCGACGTGGACGGCCGTGCTGGGGGCGGTGGGCAGCACACGCTCTCCTTGGCCTGGACTTCGAACGCTGAACGACAAATCAGCCCCTCGGCACAGTCGTCATTGCCCTTGGCCGCGTCGCAGCTCTCGCCTTCGTCCGCCCGTCCACAACCAGCGCCCAATACCGTGGCTAGCACGAGCAGCGACAGCGTGGTCGAGACCGCTCGACGCATTAGTCGGCCCCTGCGTCTTTCGCGGAGGCTTCGCAGATATTCGTCGCCTGGTTGCACGTTTCGCCGTCGGGGCAGTCCTTGTCCCCTTGGCACTCCGGCTGGCAAACGCCTCCGGGCCCGCAGATCTCGGTTCCTGGACACTGACTGCTGTACTGGCAAGTCGTGCCGCCATCTCCGCCGCCGCTGCCCGCCGAGCCGCCGCTGCCCGCCGAGCCGGCACTGCCCGCTGACCCGGCGCTGCCCGCTGACCCGGCGCTGCCCGCTGACCCCGCCGCGCCCGCGGCGCCGCCGGTACCGATCCCGGTACTGCGGATACAACGGTTGTCGCTGATGGACTGCCCCTCTGGCGGGCAACAGCGGTCCGTAGAGTTGTCCAACAGTTCTCGCGCCTGCACGCAGACAAGACCGGATTCGCAGTCAGCGCTCTCGCTGTTGTTGAAATCACAGCGCTCGCCTTCGCTCTGGTCCGAGCAGGCCGTGAAAAGGATGAGAAAAGAAGCGCCGACGATGCGGGTAAAGATGAGGGAGCGCATGCCCCTCGGCTATTAAAACAACGCCCTGCCCGGGGCAAGCGGGCAGCTAGCAGCTAGCTGGGTTCCGCGCTCTGGCGTTGTTCTTTGGCCTCCACGGCTTGGGCGAAGAGCCCGAAATACCCCACGGCGCTGATGACGCTGAAAACCAGGGAGACGTAGACCAGCCACCGGCCGACCACCACCAAGTCCACCACCCCCAGGTCGTGGCTGAAGAAGTACAGATGGTAGGGGTAGCCCAGGATGAGGCAAACGATTCCGATCATCTGAAGTGCCGTCTTGCTCTTGCCTCCGCCGCCTGCAGCGATCACCACCCCTTCGCTGCTCGCTATGGAGCGCAGCGCCGTCACGGTGATCTCGCGAGCCAAGAGCAGCGTCACCGCCCATTGGGGAATACGCCCCATCGGCACCATCCAGATCAGCGTGGCCATGACGATCAATTTGTCCGCCAGCGGGTCCAGGAACTTGCCGAGCACGCTGACCACATTCATCTTGCGCGCAAGGTAGCCGTCGAGCAGATCGGTGATCGCCGCCAGGCCGTAGACGATGGCCGCCCAGACACAGTCTTTGGGGGTCCCCCGGGACAGTAGCCAGAGGACCAGAGGGATCATCACTACCCGACCCATGGTCAGGATGTTGGGCAGGTTCCAGACGTCCTGGCGCAAGGTCTTGCGGCGGGCGGCACGCAACTCCGGATCGATGCGTTGCTTCTTGCGACGTCGACGAAAACGGCTGGCGCCGCGTGAGCGCTTACTGGGCGGCACGGCGAGATGCTAACCGCGCCAGGAGGGTTGCGCCCATCCTTTTCAACTTCTTCACCGGAGCTCCGTGGAACAGCCTCATCCGGCGTCCAACCACAAGATCCCCTCGCCGGTGAAACGCAGCCAGCGCCCGGTGGCCACGGGAACCACATCCTGAGCGACCGGGTGGGGCATCAGCCGTCCGGTCCAGCCCACCACGTCCTCCGCCCGAGTCCAGGCGCTCGCGTCTTTGGTCACGGTCAAGGTGGTCAATCTAGACGTAGCCGCGAATACCAAGCCACCCGAGCCCGAGATTTGGACCATTGGCGCGTGATCGCCGGGCGTCAGGGGTAGGCGTCCGCATTCGTAGCGAAGGGCATCGTCGAAGCCCACCAGGCGCTCTTCGCGCACATAGAAGAACTCGTCGGTCAGGGTCGAGGTATGCAGGGAGAGGCCTTTGGGCGGCGCCAGGACGATCTGGCCCTGGCCGCTCAAACGCACCAGCGGGTGACGTGGACCACCTAGCGCCTCGCTGGACTCTTTGCCCAAGCGGCGGCGATGGAGCGGACTTCGTTGAAAGACGCCTTCGTCCGGGCGAAGCGCGCGAACCAGATCGGCTCGCGCAGCAGCAGCACGGGAGACGCGCAGGCTGAACAGTTCGGTCATCGCGTGCGGCTCGACGGGCGCCGACGCTGTCAACGTCGCGGCTAGTTCGCTCGGACTGGGGGCCGTCGTCCGGGCTCGAGCGGGTGCCGAGCCGGTCCGAGCTGCCGCGGGCAGCCGCGCCTCGCCCGGCTCGAGGGCGTGCCAACGCCCCGCACGCAGTGCGTCATCGTCGTCGTTGGCCGCCGGAACCCGGGAAAATGGTCGAACGTCGCCTTCCAACTCCATGATGGCATCAGCGGCAGCCTGACGGATCGCCGCCCGCTCTGGCCGCTCGCTCTCCCGGGATTCGTTCGGTGGCGGCGCCTGGGTCTGCTTCAGGCGCCGAACCATGTGGCCTTGATCTGCGCGGTGAAACGCGTCGAGCGCTCGCCCGGTGTCACCCATGCGTTCGTAGGTGAGGCCAAGGTAACCCCAGGCACGTCGGTGTCCGGGATTCTTCTGAGTCACGTCCTCGAGCGCTTCGCGAGCGCGCGCGTTCTGCCCCGTCTTGAGGTAGCACAGACCCAAGTTGAGCCATGGTGTAACTTCGTTGGGGACCTTCTTGGTCAGACTCTCGTAGATTTCGATGGCGCGGGGATACATGCCGAGCCGGAAGTAGACGACGCCGAGCAAGCCTTGGCCCTCGACGTCTCGGGGCTGCAAAGCGAGGGCCTGCTCGAGTTCCTCCTTTGCTTCGCCAACGAGGTTGTCCTGAAGCAGCTCGCTCCCTCGGTAGAGATGATACAGGAAGTCCTCACCGTCGAAGCTCGCCCCAGAGGGAGCGTCCGACGCGGGCGCGCGCTCTTCAGCGTCGGCGATGGCGTCGGAATGGTTGACCAACGAGCGAATCGACGGAGGCGGTTCGGTGTCGGCCATTTGCGCCCAGCGTAGAACAGATTTCCGGGCTGATCAGCCCACAGCGAGGACTTGTGCCGCCGCGACGGCATCCGCCAGCTGGAATCTGCCTTCGTGCAGGGCCCGACCCACGATCGCCGAGCCGATCGGGCCAGGTGCCTGGGCCAGCCCGCGCAGGTGGTCCAGGCTGCCCACGCCCCCGCTGGCCGTGACCTCGAATTCACAGCGCTGCGCGAGCTGGCTCGTGCGTTCGACGTTGGGGCCGACCTCGGTGCCGTCGCGAGCGATGTCTGTGTACAAGATGCCGGCGATGGGCCAGGCAGCCAGGGAGGTAACCAACTCTTCCACGCTCTTTTCACCGTCCTCTTCCCAACCGGCGACCTTGACCTGGCCGTCTTGGGCATCCACGGCCACGATGATACGACCCGGATAGCGCTCACTGAGGGCTCGCACCATCTCCGGCTGGCGGATTGCCGCAGTGCCCACCACGGCACGTTGGGCTATTTCCAGCGCAGCTCCTACGGCAGCTTCACTGCGTAGGCCCCCGCCGATCTGCATCCCCGGTCCAAAGGCTCCTGCAATGCTCCTAAGCAGTGATGTTTGAGCGGGTGTGCCCGCCCGGGCACCATCCAGATCCACGACGTGCAAACGATCGACATGTTTGCGAAACTGGCGTGCGAGGTCGGCGGGATCCTGCGGGTAGTGAGTGACCTCGTCGAAACGGCCCTTCTTCAGCCGCACCACTCGGCCGGCAATCAAGTCAATGGCCGGGATGATCTTCATGGGCAGTCCTCCAAGAACGCGGTCAGCATCCTCAGACCGCCAGCCTGGCTCTTTTCGGGGTGGAACTGAGTGGCGAAGACATTGTCGCGGTGCACTGCCGCCGTAACCAGATTATTGCCATGGCTGCAGGTTGCGACCACGACATCCTCCTTTGCCTGGGCGTGAAAGGAGTGGATGAAGTATGCCCAGGACCCATCGCCACCCAGGGCCTGCAAGTAGCGGTGCGGGGCGCCTACTGCTTCGACCTGATTCCAGCCCATGTGGGGGATCTTCACGCCCGTTGGATCCAGCGCCTTCACACTACCTCGAAACCAGCCAAGCCCCTTGGCCCCTGGCGCTTCTTCGCTGGTTTCAAAGAGCAGCTGTAGCCCTAGACAAATCCCAAAGTACGGCGTTCCTTGGCGCAGTTCCTGCACGAGCACCTCGCCAAGCCCGCCCGCGAGGGCCGCGGCGCCCACGGAGAAGCCGCCTTGACCGGGCGCAACGATGGCGTCTGCGGCTGCCAGCTCATCCGGGGCAAGTCCGCGCCGAATTTCGATGCTCGAGCCGCAACTCCGGGCGGCGAACGCCAGCGCACGCTCCACGGAATGAAGATTGCCTACGCCCAGATCGAGCAGTGCCACGGTCCGTGTCATCGTCGCCTTGGCTCAAGGCTCGGACCGGGTGGGGATCAAACCAGAACCCCCTTGGTGGAGGGCACACCCGAAGCTCTCGAATCGACTTCCACGGCAGCCCGCAGTGCCCGCGCGAATGCCTTGAAGCAGCTCTCGATGATGTGATGCAGGTTGTCTCCTTCGTGCAGCCGCAGGTGCAGGTTCACGCCCGCGCTGCGCGCGAACGCCTCGAAGAAGACTGGGGCCAGTTCGGTGTCGAATTCTCCTACCTTTGCCTTCGGCAAGGGCACACGCCAAACAAAGAAGGCACGCCCGGAAAGGTCCAAGGCTGCGGTGGTCAGAGTCTCGTCCATGGGCAGGGTGAAACTGCCGTACCGACGAATGCCAGCAGCATCTCCGAGAGCTTCCCGAAATGCGCTACCCAGAACGATTCCCACGTCTTCAGTCGTGTGGTGACCGTCGATCTCCGTATCGCCCTGCGCGCGAACCTCGAGATCGAAAGCCCCATGCCGGGCTATCTGCTCTAGCATGTGAGACAAGAAGGGCAGGGGAGTGTCGATCGACGACTTGCCAGTACCATCGAGATGGATGCTGGCGCTGATCTTGGTTTCGCGAGTTTGGCGTTCGACGCTGCTGCGTCGGCCCTTGGGGTTCACTTCAGTTCCTCGATCTTCCAAGCACCTTGCTCCCGAATCAGCTCCACGGTGCCGCCGGCACCGTAGGCCATCGTGGCCCGGTCGCCGGTACGCTCGAAGCGTGCTGTGGGCAGCGCTGCACTCAGAGCTTGAGTCAGGCGATCCATCTCGGCCTTCTGTTCGCCTTCCCAGGCTTTCTTCAATTTCTTGTTGTCCAAACCTTCCCGCTTCGGCTCCGGAACAAAGCGCATCAGAACGTCATAGCGGCGATTGTCATAGGCGCGAATGAACGAGCGTATTGCGATCTCGGGACTGGCCTGGCTGTACAAGTCGATGGCGGAGCCGTCGATGCGCCAGCTGCCCTTCTCGTAGACCATGAGCAGGGACTGGCCCCCGGGCGCGGTCACCGTAGCGGTGACGAGGGGTGGCCCGGCCGGGCGCAAGAGGGATTGGGCGATCTCCCGCACCTCTTCAGGGTTTTCGCGAATCATGCGACCGAAGGCTTCGCGTGGAATACTCTTTTTGGCTTCGTCGCTGAGCATGTCGTAGGCCGCATCGATGCGACCTTCGCTGACCGCCTTTGCGTAAGCGTCGAGGGTGTCCTTGGGGCCGCGAGCGGGTTCGGGCCGAGAACAGGCCGTGGCGCCAAGCAGCAGGGCCGCCAGAAGCGCCCCTCGGCAATATGGAGAAATCCCACGCACGGCCCGGAATTACCACAGGCCAGGGCGTGCTGCGAACCTGCCGGGCCGGACGGGCCTACTTTCACCTAGGGGAAAGCCGTACTAATGTGTCGGCATGCAGAAGCGCTCCGAATCGGCCGCCCCCGCCGCGGAAAAAGTGGCGATTTTGCCGTTGCGCAACTCTGTGCTCTTCCCGATGTCCGTGGTGCCCATCAACGTGGGCCGCCCGCGCAGCGTTCGCCTGGTGGAGGAACTACTGGGGCGCGATGACGCGCTTGTCGGTGTGGTGGCGCAAAAGGACGCCGACACGGTCGAGCCCACCTTTGACGACGTGTATGCAGTGGGCACTCTGGCCAAGCCGGTCAAGGTGATTCGCCTCGGCCCGGCGAACTACAGCGTGGTGCTCAACGGGCTCAGCCGCTTCCGAGTGGAAAAGAGCCTGGGCCTAGAGCCCTACATGCAGGCCGAGATCACTCGCCTGGCCGAGCCGGTGGGTGATCCCAAATTGCTCGAGGAGCTGGGCCAACGCTTGCGGGATCGCACTCGGCGAGCCCTGGAGCTGATGCCGAACCTACCGCGGGAGACGACGGGGATCCTCGACAACGTGCGGGAGCCCGGCGCCCTAGCGGACTTGATAGCGTCCAACTTCCCCGAAGAGCAGGCGAGCATTGCGGTGCGCCAATCGATCCTGGAGGCGCTGGACCCGGTGGAACGGCTGCGTGCCGTGCTCGGCCTGGTCGACCGCCAATTGGAGGTTCTGAGGGTCAAGGACGAGATCACCGCGCTGGTCAAGGACGAGATGAGCCGCTCTCAGCGAGACTTCGTGTTGCGCCAGCAAATGCGAGGCATCCGCGAGGAACTCGGGGAGGGAGGCGATGACGACGAGATTGAGGACCTGCGAGAGCGGATCGCCCGGGCGGAGCTGCCCCCGGAGGCTGCCGAGGCTGCTCGCAAACAACTAGGCCGCCTATCTGGCATGCAGTCATCCTCGGCAGAGTTCCAAACCACCCGCAATTACGTGGAGTGGCTGGCAGACTTGCCTTGGAACCGCACGACGCCGGATCGCTTCGACATCAAAGTCGTCAAGCGCTGCTTGGAGGAAGACCACTTTGGTCTCGACCGGGTCAAGCGTCGCATCGTGGAGTACGCCGCGATTCGCCAGCTGCGCAAGGACAAGCGCGGGCCGATTCTGCTCTTCGCCGGGCCCCCCGGGGTTGGCAAGACCAGCCTGGGGCGGAGCATTGCGCGGGCCATGGGGCGTCGCTACGGCCGAATCGCCCTCGGCGGCGTGCGGGATGAAGCGGAGATCCGCGGTCACCGCCGCACCTACGTTGGCGCTCTGCCTGGGCGGATCATTCAGGCACTGAAGAAGGCCGGCACCAAGAACCCAGTGTTGGTGCTGGATGAGGTCGACAAACTCGGGGTGGACATGCGGGGCGACCCTGCGGCGGCGCTTCTGGAAGTGCTGGATCCGGCCCAGAACGACTCCTTTGTCGACCACTACCTCGGTGTGCCTTTCGATCTGTCGCAGATCACCTTCCTGGCTACGGCAAACTACAAGTATCAGATCCCGGAGGCTCTCAAGGATCGCATGGAAATGATCGAAGTGCCGGGCTACACGCGCATGGAAAAGCGCAACATCGCCCAGCTGTTCCTCGTGCCCAAGCAACTCAAGGAGCACGCTCTGGACGAGAGCCGACTCAAATTCACGGACCTCGGGATCGAGACCATCATCGACTACTACACTCACGAAGCCGGGGTGCGCGGCGTGGAGCGAGAAATCGCGTCCGTCTGCCGCGAGGCCACGGTCCGCATCGCCGATGGCGAAGAGGTGCAGGGAGAACGGGTTGATCGCGAGCACGTGGAACGCGTGTTGGGCGTACACACCCATCGTCCGGAAATTGCGGACCGCAAGTTCGCACCCGGGGCTGCGACGGGACTCAGCGTAACGGGCGCCGGCGGCGATCTGCTAGTCGTCGAGGCCACGCGGATGCCCGGCAAAGGCAATGTTCACGTGACAGGCAGCATGCGCAATGTGATGAAGGAGTCCGCAGCGACGGCAGTCTCCTACGTCCGCTCCCGCGCGGCGCGGCTGCACCTGGACCCGGAGTGGCTCAAGAAAATCGATTTGCATCTGCATGTACCCAGAGGGGGCTCAGCTCGGGACGCGGCGGGCGCCGGCCTGCCCATGTTCGCCGCCGTTGCGTCTCTACTCCTGGGCGCACCTGTCCGACCCGACATCGCCATCACCGGGGAGATCACGTTGCGGGGTAGCATCCTCCCCGTCAGCGGGATCAAGGACAAGCTGCTGGCGGCCCACCGTGCAGGGATCCGCGCGGTCGTCATGCCGAAGCGCAACGAGCGGGATTTGGACGAACTCCCTGAAGAGACTCTGGGAGAGGTTCAGATCCACCTGGTCAGTCGGATCGAAGAAGTCTTGCCGCTCGTGCTCGAAGAGCCTGATCCGGGTACCCGGAACCGCTCCGTGCCGCCGTCGAGCGGCGAAGCCCGTGCTTGATGCCCGCAGCGGGACCGTCGCCGCTCCAGCGTAGCCGTGCAGCGCGCGTTGCTGTCGGCTTTGCAGTGATCGTTCTCGGAGGGTTGGGTTTCCTTCCCCTTTTTGGCGGCCCTGGGTACGAGGCCGCCCTAGCTGCAGGCGTTGTGCTGCCGTCCCTCGCGGCGATCGCTACGGCCATTTCCGTTCGTTACGCTGGTTGGCAGCCCTTCGTGGCGCTGTCTCGAGGCGTCAGCCTCGGCTGCGCGCTTGCCCTCGTTGCTTTTGCGGTGACGCTACTCCACGGGCTTCGAGTCGGGTTTTGCGATCTGACCGGCGGCAGCGTTCTGTTCTTGCTGGCACCGATGCCCGGTGCGGTGATGGGCGGCGCCTGGGGTGCTCTCGCCGGTTTGCTCGCGCAAGGCCAGCCGAGATTCAAGATTGGGCTGCCCGTCGCTCTGGCGCTTGCCGGGCCTTTGGGCGGCGTATTGGTGAGCTTGTGGCGTTTCTACACGTCACCCATGGTGTTCGCCTACGACCCCTTCTTCGGATACTTCGCGGGTCCGCTGTACGACACGGTCTTCGATCCAGTGGCGGGGCTGATCACATACCGGGCCGGCTCCTTTCTGACCCTCTGTGCTGCTTTCGTCGCAGCGCACCACCTGCACCGATCCAGCGTCGGATTGCATTTCCGTTGGCGTAGAAAGCCCGGTCTGGTCGCGCTGGGCGGTCTGGCAGCTCTGGGCTCGCTGTCACTCATCGCCGCGGGCCCAGGGCTGGGTCACTTCAGCACGACTGAGACAGTGCGCGACGTTCTGGAACGAACCGCTCAGAGCAGTCGCTGCGTCGTACATTACGACCCCAGCATTGCCGTTCGAGATGCCCAGGCGACGGCCCGGGAGTGCTCCGCCCACGTCGAGCAGATCGAGACCTACTTCGAGGCTCGGGGCCCGGACAGAGTCCGCGTTCTGCTCTTCGCCAATGAACACCAGAAGGGTCGCCTGATGGGCGCTGCCCGCACCTACATCGCCAAGCCTTGGCGCGGCGAAGTGTACGTCCAGTTTCGACGCTTCCCACACCCGGTGCTGGGCCACGAGCTGGCTCACGTCATCAGCGGGAGTTTCGGCGCAGGGCCGTTTCGGGTGGCCGGGCCTCTAGGTGGATGGTTGCCGGATCCTGGGCGGATCGAAGGGATCGCCACTGCGGCCGTTCCAGACGAAGACGACGACCTCACCCTGACTGAGTGGGCGAAAGCGATGCAGGATCTGGGGCTGCTACCGTCTCTTTCGCGCGTTTTTCGTTTGAGCTTCCTGGGTGAAAACAGCAGCAAGGCGTACACGGTAGCGGGCGCTTTCGTCAGCTGGTTCCGGCGAACCTACGGTGCCAAGGGGCTTCGGCGTTGGTACCGGGGCGAGCGTCTCGTTGCGGTCACCGGCAAAGATCTCCGTCAGCTGGAGCAGGATTGGCACGCCTCGTTGTCGAAGGTGTCCCTCGACGAGCAAGCGCAGCTTGCGGCTGCGGCGCGCTTCGACCGGCCCAGCGTATTCGGGCGCCGTTGTCCCCACGAAGTGGACTCCTTGGCAGGCAAGGCCTTCGGCAAGCTGCGAGGTGGTGACGTCCAGGGCGCCCGTGAGAACTTCGAGCGAGTGCTCGATTTGGATCCCCGGCATCTCGGTGCCAAGCATGGGCTTGCGAGCTGCGCTCTCAAAAGTGGAGAGCCGGAAGAAGCACGCCGGCGCCTGTCGGCGATTAGCGGCGACGGCGCGCTGCATGTCATGCAGCAACTCGCTGCGGTGGAGGCCCTGGGTGATATCGCCCTGGCCGAAGGAAGCGTAGCTGCGGCACGAACCAGCTATCAGCAGCTTCTGGCGAAGGTCACTAGCGCGGACCACCGCCGCAGCCTGGATGTCAAGGCCTACAGCCCGAATCCGACGGGAACTCGCGCTGTCGTTGCGCTCCTGGTGGGGGATCCCCAGGCAGGCACCGACTACGCCGAGGCGACGTCCTGGCTCGGACGTTGGTCCGAGCAACACCCCGAGGACGGCACCGCCGACTACCTGTTGGGAAAGAACTTCGCCAACCACGGGCGCTATGAAGAAGCCCGCGCGCGCTTGGACGAAGCACTTTCGCGTCCCATCCCGCTTCCGTCCGTACACGCCGAGGCACTCAGAACCCGCGCCAACCTAGCCTGCTACGCCGGGGAAACTAGGCGGGGCAAAGAGCTCGCAGCCGCATATCTGGCGCGGGCGGATGTCTCCCGGGCGCGGCGGAAGGGCTTCTTGCGATTCGCCCAGCGCTGCGGTTTCGCGCGCTGAGGTTCAGGACGGGCGATCTTTGCGCTCTTGCTCGCGCTCTTCGGCCTTGTCGCGCCGCGGACGCCCCTTGTCCGGCGTGGGGTCCTTCACCAGCCCGTAGGCCGCTCGCCCTTCGTGTTCTTCGGGCAAGTACTCGGTGATGGGCATGCCTTCTTCGTTCACGAACAGCAAGCAGTGGCAATACTTGTAAACCTGCATGTCGTCACAAGCGCAGATCCAGGTTCGGTGTTTCACCTCGGCCTGTTTGTCCGGATAAAAGCGGCAAGGGCACAGCGGGCGCCCCAAGTCGTCCTGATTCTTGGCCAAGCCGAGAATCACGGACTCGGTGACCTCCTTGTCGGGGTGCACGGTCGTTCCGGACTTTTCGCAGTACTTCTCCACGAACTTGCGCATGCGCTTCATGGAAGTCTCGCTCGGGTCATTGCTCACTGTTGCTTCTCCTGCGTGGGTTCCGGGCCTCGAGGCCGCGGACCAAGAGATGGTTCCAAACCCTCGTTTCGTCAACTCATTTGAGCGCGAACCGCGACTCAGAACGCTTTTGCAGAAACCGCTCGCAACAAGTGCTTTTGCGCAAAGGCGAAAACCAGCAACGCCGGCGCGCTCAGCGCCACGTTGCCAGCCATCACGACGTGCCAGCGAACCCCGGTGCCCTGTTCGCGCAACAGCGCAATGCCCAGCGGCAGCGTGCGCACTGCGTCGTCGGTGGTCATCACCAGAGGCCAGAAATAGTCGTTCCAGTGATACACGAATGAAAACAGGAAGAACGCGACCAAAGTGGGCTTCAGCATCGGCGCCAGCAAGCCATAAACGATGCGAAGCTCACTGGCGCCATCGAGGCGCGCTGCCTCGATGATGTTGTCGGGCACGGCGAGCAAGGCTTGGCGGATCAAAAACGTTCCAAAGGCGCTGACGCCAAATGGGAGAATCAGCGCCGTCATCGTGTTCACCAGGGAGACATCCGCAAGCATGGTGAACACCGGTACGAAGCGTACTTGTGCGGGGATCAGCAGGGTGGCGATCACTAAACCGAAGGCCACGCCGCGACCGGTGTACTTCAACTTGGCCAGGGCGTAGCCGGCGGGCATGGCAACGGCGATCTGAACGATGGCGATCCCCATAGCCATGACCGTGGTATTCCAGAAGTAGCGAGCCAGGGGCATGGCCTCGAGCACGCCCTGGTAGGCGCTGAAATTCAGTCCAGCAGGTAGGGGCGCCGTGGGCGCTTTCACGATTTCCGGTAGCGTCTTCAGGCTGGTGGAAACCATCCAAGCGTAGGGCAACACCCAGAGCAGGGCGACCAGGACCAATGCGGCGTTCACCGCGATTGAGGGGAGGGCGGGGCGCCTCACGTTGCCCCCTTCTTGCGCCACGCCCAGAGCTGCAGCGCTGTCAGCACCATGAGCAGCCCGAAGAAGACGACTACGAGTGCGCTGGCGCGTCCGACTCGCAAGTTCAGGAACACCTGTTCGTAGATTGCGTAGACGAAAACCGTCGTGCTCTTCACTGGGCCGCCCTGGGTCATGACGCGCACGACATCGAAGACCTGAAAACTGACGATCAAGCTCGTCGTGGCCACGAACGCGGTGGTGGGCCGAAGCAGCGGCCAGGTTACGTTCCAAAAGCGCTGCACCGGCCCGGCGCCGTCTAGTGCGGCGGCTTCATACAGGGAGCGCGGGATGTCCTGGAGTCCGGCGAGGAAAAGGACCATGGAGTAGCCCGCGATCTTCCAGATTGTGACCCCAGCCAGGGAGTACAGCGCCACCTGGGGATCCCCGAGCCAGTTCTTGGTTGGCAAGCCGGCTCCTCGCAACAGGGAAGTCAAGACTCCCGCATCCGCGTCCAAGACCCACAGCCAGAGCAGCGCCACGCTCACCCAGCTGATCACATATGCAGAGAAGACGGCCCCCCGCACGAAGCCCGCGAAGGCGCTATCTCGGTTGAGAGCGAGGGCGAGGGCCAGGCCCAGGACCATCGAGCCCACGACCACGACGACGGAAAACGACAGGGTTGTCACCAGGGCGTGCCACAGGTCGCCACCTTGGGACAGTGCGCGGTAGTTGTCGAAGCCAACGTAGCGCGGTGCGGTCAACAGATCCCACTCGTGCAAGCTGAGGTAGGCCGCGTTGAGCAGCGGATAGAAGAAAAACACCGCCAGCAGCGCCACCGTGGGCAGAAGCAGCAAGTACGGGTCGGCTCGCCGACGTGGCAACAAGCCGGATGTCACCGCGCCCCCCTCGTCGTGAGCTGGCGGGCGCTCTCGATCACCTCGCGGGCACTTTTTCCGCCAAGCACGGCACTTTCGAGACGTGGCTGCACGATCTCTCGCTGGACCCGGAACAGCTGAGTGCTCCAAGGCCAGGGCAGGGCCACGGAAAGCTGTTCAACCGCGACTCGGTCGTTGGGGTTCTTTTCGTAGTAGCCCTGCTGCTTGAGCAATTCGACGGCGCCGCGAGTCACCGGCATGTAGCCCGTTCGCGTGGCCCAGTGAGTAGCTTGGGCGGGCTTGTGCATGAATCGCAGAAACTCCCAGGCGACCTGTTTGTCCTCCTCGGGGGCGCTCTTGAGCATGATCCAGTGGGTCCCACCCGTCGGCACCGCTCGCTTGCGGCCCGCGGGCAGCGGCGCAGCGACCACTTTGAACGGCGCGTTGTCTTCCAGGTATTTGAGGAAAGCCGTACTGGTCCAGATCATCGCCGTGCGTCCCGACAGGAAGTCCTGATTGGTCTGCTCCCAGGCGTTGAAGTCCCGCCCCGGTGGCGGCTTCATGCTCCTGTCTTCGTGGACCATGCGCTTCCACAGTTCGATGGCTTCGACGCCGGCGTCACCGCCCAAGCTCACGCGGCCGTCGTCTTCGACCACTTTGCCGCCAGCCTGTCCGACGAGGGCGGTCCAGAACCACCAATCGATGGGGCAGCCGAAACCAAATCGTGTCGTGCGCCCCCCTTCGTGCTGGCTCAAGGCATTGGCAACTTTGCGCAACTCGTCCCAGTTCTTCGGCGCTGAGAGCCCCGCCTTGTCGAAGAGGGAGCCGTTCAGGTACGCGATAGGAGTCGAGCGATTGAAAGGCAGGCAGACCAAAGGGCGATCACCACCTCCTATCCAAGAGCCCACCTGGCCCAAGGATTCGATGACCCCCATGCGCTTCGCGCCGGGGTATTTGCCCAGGGGCTCCAGCACGCCCGCTTCCGCCAAATAGGGGATCACTTCCCCGACGACGTGGCTGATGGTTGGACCGACTTTCGCCGCCATGGCAGTGCGCAACTTGGCCAGCCCTTCGAAGTAGTCGCCCTGAAACACACTGACGATGTAGTGCTTCTGCTGGCTCTCGTTGAACCGCCCAACGAGTTCTTCCAAGACCTTGCGGTTGCGTCCGCCGTAGGTGAACCACAGCGTCGCGGCTTTGCGACCCGGGGGGATGCGGCCCTCGGCACAACCCACGAGCGTCGCGGCGCATCCAAGGGAGAATGCGCGTCGGGACAGCATCGTCAGTCGTCCTCCAAGGCCCGGCCCGTGGCGCGGTCGAACCACCGGACTTGATGCTGGCTGAAGGCGATGGTGACCTCGGCATCGAGCTCCGGGGCGTCGAAGCCCGGCGTTTTGACCCGCAATGTCTCGCCGCCGGCATCCAATTCCAGGTGGGACTCGCCGCCCAATAGCTCCACGGCCGTCACCCTCGCACTGCCCTCGATATCGCTTTCCGCTCCGGGCTCCAGGCGGATGTGCTCGGGCCGGATCCCGAGGACCGGGGTTTCGGCCTCCGGCACCGCGGAGAGTCGCAAGCTGCCGGCCGTGCCGCCGGCGCCGTCCTGCTCTACATCCATGAGGTTCATGGGCGGGCTACCGAAGAACGAGGCCGCAAAAATGCTCTGGGGTCGCTCGTAGATCTCGCGGGGCGTGGCAACCTGCTCCAGTTTGCCGGCGTTGAGCAAGACGATGCGATCCGACAGGGTCATGGCTTCCGCCTGGTCGTGTGTCACATACAGCGCTGTCGCCCCCATGCGGCGCAGCAGCTTGCCCAACTCCACCCGCAGCTCCGCGCGCAATGCGGCGTCCAGATTCGACAGCGGCTCGTCGAATAGAAAGACTTCCGGCCGCCGCACGATGGCTCGACCCATGGCTACTCGCTGCTGCTCACCGCCGGACAGCTGCGCGGGCCGGCGCTCCAGCAGCCGAGTGATGTTGAGCATCTCGGCGGTGTCACCAATCAACTTGTCTCGTTCGGCCTTGGCGACCCGCCGCATGCGCAGCGGAAAATCCATGATCTCCTTGACCGTCATGTGCGGGTACAAGGCGAAGCCTTGGAACACCATGGCGACGTCCCGATCCTGGGGCGGCACTTGGACCATGTCGCGCCCGGCGATGGCGATGCTGCCGCGATCCGGGGTGTCCAGGCCAGCGATGAGCCGCAGCGTGGTGCTCTTACCGCAACCGCTCGGGCCCACCAGGCTGACGACCTCACCCGCCGCGACTTCGAGGCTCAGGCGATCGAGGGCAGGGCGCTCGGTTTTCGAAAACCGACGAGTGAGCCCCTGGAGAGTGACGGGAGAAGCCACGCCCCTCGGGCTATACGAGAATTTCGAGAAAAAGTCGCGCTTGCCCGACAACGTTCATCCTGGGACTCGCCTATTGGGCTCGCCGGCGTCGTAGTTGGACCGAGTCCGTTCGCCGGATGATTGTTGGGGGTCGCGACGATGTGGCGGCACTGGGCCACTACTCTCACGGAAGGCCACCGGTGGCGCAACCCTGCGGGGCCGCGGTTTCGCGCGGCCGAAGCTGAGTGCGCGCGGCAGGCCGTTCACTGAACCGTCAGCGCATGACCGTTTCCGTCCGTGTTGTTCTTGTTGACGAAGTTCTGCGCTCCGTCGATTTGGATTGCACTCGCAACGGGGATCCCGGTGACCACGTTGTCTATGATGCTGAAGCACCTGTGGCTGGATGATGCTATACGCCAGCGCCGTGCGATTGGCTCCCTGGTGTCTGCTCGTCATGTTGGCCTCCTGCGATGAGGAGAGGCGGCACACGGAGCCGAGCGCTTCGACGCGTGCGAAGACGCCGCCCGTCACGGCCGCGCCGAGCGCGTCGTCAGCCCAATCCAGCGCCGCACCTGCGGCGAAGGCGAGTGCGCGGCCAGCCGTGGCGAAGCCAACCCCCTGTCCGCAGGGCATGCGCTTTGTTGGCGGCGGTAAGTTGTCTATGGGTTCCAACTCGCCGACCGCAGCCCCGGAGGACCGGCCACGATTCGAGACCGAGGTTTCGGATCTATGTGTGGACGAAACCGAGGTGACTGTTGCCGACTATCTGGCGTGCGAGAAGACCCAGAAGTGCACGCCCGCGCAGCGCAAGCGGCGCTTTTGCAACGCCCGGGTCGTGGATCGGATGGATCACCCGATCAATTGCGTGAACTGGTTCCAAGCCAAGGCGTACTGCGAGCAACGAGGCGCAAGACTGCCCTCCGAGGCCGAGTGGGAGTTCACGGCGCGCGGTGGAAAGCTCCAGCTGAGGTACTCCTGGGGCAACGAACCCCCGGACGGCCGAACCTGCTGGAAGCATGTCGGCGGCTCTTGCAAGGTCAAATCCTTCGCCCCGGACGTATTCGGTCTGTACGACGTCATCGGCAACGTCTGGGAGTGGGTCGACGATGGCTTCGGGCCGTTCCCGTTTCCTCCCCAAGTCTCTCCATCGAGAGGCTATCGCGGGGGTAGCTGGAGTCGCCGCTTCGCCAAGTGGATGAGTCCCAAACTCCGCAACCGTTACGGCGCCAAGCAATGGGGCTCGCACCTCGGATTTCGCTGCGTGGTGACGCCTGCGAATGCCAAGTGCGCCTTTGGTCGCAGTGAAGACGGCAAGCGCTGCAACTTCGGCGTGCACTCAGCGCCCTGCAAAAAGAACCAGAGCTGGAATGGCGTGCGCTGCGCGCGGGCAGGGGAGCCGGAATGTCCCGATGGTCGGGTCAAGGTTGCGGGACATGGCTGTGTGCTCGAGGAGCCCGCGACGGGGCCGAGGTATCCCGGGAAGAAGGCAACGCCCATTCGCCGCAGCCGGTCGCCCCAATTCGACGCTGACTGTCAGAAGTACAAACCAGGCCAGCCCAATGCCTATCGCTACAGCGGCGGGACCCACGCTGGCCGCAACCGGGCCGGAGCCGTAGCGGGTTGTTCCAATCGGGACGTGGGCGTGGGATGGAACTCGGCGTGCTGTCCATGAGCCCATCTGCCCTCCGCGGGAAACTCAGCGGGTTGATCCTACTGTTTGCGGGCTGTGCCGGTTCGGCGCAACAGCCGAGCGCGTCGCCACCACCCTGTGAAGGACAAGCCTGTGGGCAGAGCTCGGAGCCGCAGCCGCCCGTCGTGCCGAGCGGGCAGGGCAATAGTCCAGTGGGCCGCAAAAGGCCTGAAGACAGAGGGCAGGCCAGATCAGAGGGGCCCGCAGCTCCCGCACTCGAGTGCGCGCCCGGCGTGCAATGTCCTCCCGGGCAAGCCCCAACCTCCAAACCCCGCGAAGCGCCAGCACCGCCGCCGAGAGGCACGACGGTGCTGCACATCGGCGACTCCATGGCAGGGGCTTTGGGCATCACTTTGAACAAGGAGTTCAAGCAGCACGGCGTGCGCAGCGTGCTTCGATTCAAGACCGCGAGCTTCATTCCGACCTGGGCCTGGAGCAAAGAGCTGCCGGTGTACTTGGCTCAATTCAAACCCGATCTGGTGCTGATCACCTTAGGCACCAACGAAGTACAAATCCGAAAGCCGGAGTCTCGGATCAAGCTGATCAAGAAGCTCGTGGCGCGTTTGGGGGATCGACCCTGCGTTTGGATCCTGCCACCCCTGTGGGAAGTCGGAGACACGGGGCTATTGCCGGTGATCCAAGCCAATGCAGCGCCATGCCGGGTGATGGATAGCAACCAAGTGTTTCCCGACATGCCCCGACTGAAGGACAAGATCCATCCAACCATCGCCGCGCGAGCGCAGTGGTCGAAGCGGGTCGTGGAATGGCTCGCGACGGAGCGCGATCCGAACGGCGCCAAACCCTGGACGTTTCGCACTTCTTCCGCGCCATGACGACCGCATCCGTGTTGGCAGCGGCGGCGGTTCAGCAGGGGTTTCGCCAGGCGGACGACCACCGCTTGGTGTTGCTGGAACCTCGCGCGCAAGTCGTATTGCTCGTCGATCACGGAGAAATGACCTTCGAAGCTGAATTCACCAAGCCCTTCAGGTTCGAGGTGTTCGTGCGAGAATTGCGGGACTCGGACTACGTGGACTTCTGGACAAAGCCCGAAATGACGTTCGACGAGCCCGAGTTCGACGAATCTGTCCTGGTGAGAGGAAAGCCCTTTCAAGTCCGCCAACTATTGAGCCCGAACGTCCGGCGCCATCTGCTCGACCTGTGCCGGATCGCCGTGGGCTTCTCGTTGACGCCGACACATTTGCGGGCAGTCTGCTCGGTGACGGAGCAGGACGCCGCCCTCGTCGTGCAGCGCTTCCGAGACACCGTTGCTGCGTTGGTGGGGGGCAAACAGGCGAGGGGTGCCTACCGCTGATAACGCCGGTACTTCTCGGTCAGCCGCGTTTTCCCAGTTGCGTAACGATGACGCCGAGTGCGAAGCCCACGCCTCCGCCGACAAAGAGCGCCACCAAGCCCGCTCCCAACAGCGCATCGAAGGAATCGTGGCCGGCATTGCGATGCCCCGCCAAGAAGTACGAAAACTGAGCTGCGATACCGAGCCAGGCCGCGCAGTAGGACCGCACGCCGATGCGAGCGCCATACCCCTGCAACACGGCACCTGCGACGGGCGCCGCGACAAGCAGGGCAATGAGGAGATCCCGTGTTGCATGCTCCGAGCCAATCACTCCTGCGACGGTCACGCAGCAAATGGCGCTAGCACCGAGCGCAACGCCCAACGCCGCGGTCCAAAGTGCCGATTCTCGAAATGGGCGAATCGCGAGGAATGCAAACGCCACGGGGATGGCGTAGGCCCCAACTTGGCCCGCACGGTCGCGGATCCCCTCCATGCGAGACACCAGCACGACGGCGAGAATGCCACCGAACATCAGGGGCAGCCGCCTCGCCTCCCAACGCTCCTCCCGCGCCGCCTGGTGCAGCGCATCCACCGGGCGGTTGGGCGGGCGGCTGGGGGGCTTCGATGCTCGGCCTGCCTGCGCCTTCTTTTTCTTCTTTGCGCTCACGAAAAGACAAAGGCCCGAGCGTTGATGCCCGGGCCTTTGGTGACCCCAACGAGATTCGAACTCGTGTTACCGGCGTGAGAGGCCGATGTCCTAAACCACTAGACGATGGGGCCTGAGATTTGCTGGGGGACTAGGATTCGAACCTAGATAACAAGAACCAGAATCTTGTGTCCTGCCATTAGACGATCCCCCAAGGGGAATTGAACCGAAGTTCCTTTGCCGAAAGCGCGGGCCATGGTGGCCTGGGCTAGCGGTACTGGCCGCCTGCTCTAGAGAGCTTTTCGCCGCCAGGGCGGGCGTAACTAGCTGTTTTTTTCGCCTCGGGCAAGGCTTTTGGGCCGAAAAGCACTTGCCAAAGCCGTTTCGAGCCGCAAGTGAGACAGCGGTGAAGCCGTTTTGACCACACGAGGCCAGGGGCTATATGCTCGGGTGGAGATGCCATCGGGACCTTCCGCGCCCCGGCGATGCCTAGGCTCCGGGCCATCTGCCGCGCACGGTCGCAAGCGAATCCGGGACCGAAAGGCCATGAGCTGATGGAACTGCGCGTCGTCGGCTGCCACGGCGGTGAAACACCCCAGCACCGCACCAGCGCCTTCGTCCTGGACGAGCGTGTTGCGCTGGATGCCGGCTCCCTGACCAGCGGGCTGGATCTGAGGATGCAGTTCCGCCTCGGCGCGGTGCTGGTCAGCCACGCTCACCTGGATCACATCCGAGATCTCGCGACCATAGCCGACAACCGCTGCCAGGCTGAATGCGAGCCACTGGTCGTCGCTGCTAGCAAGGGAACGATTCGCGCACTGAAGAAACACTTCTTCAATAACTACATCTGGCCCGACTTCTCGGAGATCCCGACCAAGGCGCATCCCACAGTCAAGTTCGTCGAGCTCAAGCCCGAAAAACCGACCAAGATCGGTGACTACGACGTGACCAGTGTCATGGTCGAACACACTATCGAAAGCGCCGGTTTCATCATCCGCGGCAAAGACGCTACCATCGGCTACAGTGGCGACACAGGACCCACAGATCGCCTGTGGGAGATACTCCGCGAAGAAGAGCGCCTCAAGGCGCTGCTCATGGAAGTCAGTTTCCCCAACCGAGAACAGAAGCTCGCCACCGTGAGCGGCCACCACACGCCCCGCACTCTGGCCAAAGACCTGAGGAAGTACGGCACTCCGAAGGATCTGCCCACGTTGCTCTACCACATCAAACCTGTCTTCCAGTCAGAGGTGGAACAGGAGTGTGCCCGACTCAAGGGCGTGAACCTGACCGTGCTCGGTCTCGGCGATCAGTTCGTGCTTTGAGTTTCTGAGGTTTGGGGTCGCGGCGCTGGGGCGGCGACAGGGGCGCTATTCTCGCGCTGTGGCGAGGGTTGCCACTAGCGCGGAGGTGGGGCTCGTGGAAGTTGGTTTGTTCGCACGGGGGTGCCCGGATGTTCGCTCGGTGATGGGAGGTTGTCCGATTCTATCTAGAGACCCGATCAAATTCTAGCGGCGGCGTCGAAATACAAAGCAAGTTCGATCGCTTAGAAGCCAGGATCGACGCGCCGGGCGTGTAGTGATCAAACGGGGTCAGGAGGACCCCATGGAGATCTGGAAGGCGCCGGTCGAGCTGTCGCGTGGTGAGAAGTTCATCGCAAAGCGATGTGCGAAACGCAGAGTATTCGTATTCCTGCGCGAGCTGCGACATAGGATTTTTGACGAAGAGATGCAGGCGAAGCTGACGGAGGCATATTCGCCCGTGGAGCGGGGGCGTGGTCGCGTCCCGCCTGCTCAACTCGGCCTTGCGATGTTGCTGCAGGCCGCGCTGCGTGTGCCCGACCACGAGGTGGTTGAGCTTACGTTGATGGATCGCCGCTGGCAAATGGTGCTCAACTGTGCGGGAATCGAAGTGCCGCTCTTCTCGCAAGGCACGTTTTACAACTTTCGCCAGCGCGTCATTGCGCATGGGCTCGACGAGCTGCTCTTCAACAAGACGGTCGAACTCGCACGCGAGACGGGCGGATTCAGTGCAACGCACCTGCGTGCTGCATTCGACGCCAGCCCACTATGGGGCGCGGGTCGCGTCGAGGACACCTTCAATCTCATCGGGCGCGCCTCGCTACACGTCGTTCGCACGGCAGCGCGGCGGCTCGGTCAACCCGTCGACAAGGTCGCGGCTGCTGCGGGGATCCCAGTACTCAACGCCACCAGCATCAAGACAGGGCTCGACATCGACTGGGACGACCCTGGGGCGCGCACCAAGGCGCTCGGTCGACTGCTCAAGCAGGTACAGTCACTCGGCCGCTTTCTCGAAAAAGAGCTGACGAAACCGCTGAAAGAAGCGCCGCTGGCCGGGCAGTGGGCACTGGTGGAAAAGCTCGTCTCGCAGGACACCGAGCCCGATCCAGACGGGGACGGAGGGAGCCGGATCACACGCGGCGTGGCGAAGGACCGACGCATTAGCGTGAGTGACCCCGACATGCGTCATGGCCGCAAGAGCAAGAAGAAACGCATCGACGGCTACAAGCGACACATCGCGATACAGCTCGATACGCCCGGCATCATCTGCGCCGTCGCGATCACCCCCGCGAATCGTCCTGAACGTGTCGCTTCGGCAGAATTACTCGAACAGTGCGGCTCCGTTTCAGAACTCTACATCGATCGAGGCTACCTTGGCGACGATGCGATCGAATCCCGTCGCGCCGAAGGAACAGAGGTTTTCTGCAAACCGTTTCCGTTGCGCAACGGCGGGCGCTTCACCAAGGCCGATTTCAAGCTCGATCTGGCTGCGGGAATCGCCCGTTGTCCCGAAGGCGTTGCGGTTAAAGCGAGCGCTGGCTCCGTCGCTCGCTTCCCAGCTGCCCGCTGCGATGTATGTCGCAGCCGCGACGACTGCACGCGCGCCGCCCCGGGGCGTGGCCGCAGCGTCACGCTACACCCCCATGAGCCCTTCCACATCCAGCTGCGCGAAAACGCCCGCACGCGCGAAGGCCGCGCCCGCCTTCGCAAGCGTACTGCCGTCGAACACAGCCTCGCGACCCTGCATAACCGCCAAGGCGACCGTGCTCGCTACCGTGGTCAGCGCAACAACCTCTTCGACCTCCGCCGGCACGCTGCTCTCAGCAACCTGAGCGTTATCGATCAGTTGCGAGTTGCCGCTTAAGTGGTCAGGCCCCTAGTGCCGGAGTGCGCCCAACGGGCTAGCTAGACCGCATGAGACGTAGCGGGATCTTGCAGTTGAACTTAGGCCCCCCGGGAGTACTCGCCTGCGTTCTGGCGATGGCAGCCTGCAGCAGCGGCGTTGGGCCCGGAAAAGGTGGAGGCGGCGGCGCGGCGGGAGAGGGCGGAGGGATAGCGAATCCGCCTCAGGCCGGCCTCAAGGTGAACATCCGCGGGGCTGATCCATCGCTCACACCACCAGGGACAAAGTGCGTGGTCGGCGGCCACTCAGTCTTTGTGGGCTCGCCGCCTCCAGACGCAATCAAACCAGGCGCACGGGTCGTTGACGGCGAGGACGGTGCCAGCATCAGCTGTACCATGCGCAACAACGGAGGTATCTTCTCGATCCAAGGCGACATCTCTCACAAGGGAGTGTCGTTTGATATCACCGCTGACGTGGCACCGGGTGGGACCGGCACTGGACAGATAGTCCATCGAAATCCGATACTGCTCGAATACGTCAAGAACCCCGACGCAACACCGTGCACGGTGAGCGTCGAAGACCCACCGCTTCAAGTCTCGGACGGAAAGATCTGGGCGAAATTCGCCTGCCCAGGGCTGGTCCCCGAGCAGCAGCCAACCGTACACCCAACCCTATTCTGCGAAGGGGAAGGCTTTTTCGTTTTCGACAACTGCGAGCAGTGATCGTCGCGCTCGGCGCCAGGTGTACGCGATTTCGTGCGGCCACGGCGAACAGTTTGATCACTGCAGGGGGCGCAGAACTACAGGATCAGGGCGGAGTTGGTGCGCTTGCGGCGTGTGGTCCAGATCGGCCTCGTTGGCGCAACGTGGGGTTGGTCTTGTGATTCTCGCGCGGGGGCTGAAGTACGGGATCAGTTCCGAGCTGGTGCCCTTGCGAGCTGTGGTCTAGGTGGGGCCAGGTCGGCGTGGACGAGCTGGTGCAGGACGGAGTCGGGGCTCGTGGGGTTGGTTTTGTGATCTCGCGTGGGGGCGTGGAATTACGTGACCAGGGCGGACCTGGGGCGATTGCGAGATGTGGTCTAGGTCGAGCTAGGTTGACGTGGTCGAGATGGGTCTCGTGGGGTTGGTTTTGTGATCTCGTGTGGAGGCGCGGGATTACTTGATCTGTGCGGAGCTGACGCACCCGCATGATGTGACCCAACTCGTGCCGCGCGTAATCAGTTCGCCACGGCGCGCCTCCCCAAAAACGGCGGACGTTATGTCTAACTTTCTCACCCAGCCCCCATCCGGGGGCTGGGTGAAAGTTAACATAATGTATCTTATGCGAACTCTGAGCACTTCGTCGGCGCCGTGTCGCTCAACCGAGGGCGCCGATGCTAGATCGCCGACGAATGCGGGTGTTGAACAAGCCCGGAGCGGCGGGGCGCGTGGCGAGTCAGGTTACGTTATAGGCGATGGGCCTGAATTCACCCCCATCGGCGCATTCCAAGGGGAAAGCGACCCGATTCGAGCCAATACGAGATTAGCGACCGCGCGCCGCCCCAGAGCCCGACTCCAACAATCCCAAGCCACTCGCCACGCTTCGCGCACTGCGCCCACGCCCGCGCTCGTTCTCACGCCTGCGCTCCCTCGGGCGCCGCTATCAGCCCTTGGGCGGCGTCACGTGAATACTGATCAAATGGCCGTTGTTGCTCAACACGAACGCGCGCCGCCCGAAGGCCGCTGGAGTCGCGGCTGAGCCGTCAGCCATGTGGATGCCGTCGATCACGCTGCCGTCCACCGGCGACACCAGGAATACGCCGAGCTGGCTCGCGGAAACCAAGAGCGCGCCCTGGATGGGCACCGGTGCGGACACGCCGCCCGTGGGCAGACTCGAGCGCCACTGCTCCTTGCCGGTCTCGGGATCCAAGGCCCAAAGGCCCGTGGTCCCGGTGCTGGCCAAGAGCAGCCTTTTCTCGGGGATCTCCGGCCCGGGGCCGTCGGTTGGCGCGTGAGCCGGTTCAGTCCACATCGTGACCTCACTGACGCCCAGGACCGCGGGATTGGACCACACGGTGGTCCCCGTTTCCGCGTCCAACGCGAAAACGCCACCCTGATAGGAGCCGACGAAGACGACGGCGCCGGTGTCGATCATGGCGCCCACCGGTGTCGTGTCGACGTCTAGATACGTCGGAATGTCTCCCAGCGCCTGCTCCGCTTCGGCGCTCAGGTCCACGGGCTGCCAGCGTTCGTCGCCACTGCTAGCGTCGAAGGCCGTGACGTTGCCGTCCGAAAAGCCGACGTACACCTTGCCGCGCCACAGCAGCGGACCGGAGTAGCCCGCGACCTCCATGCCCAGTGCGGGCGTGCGGTGCTGAGTCCACAGCGCTTTGCCGGTTTTGGCGTCCAGGGCCAGCACGGTGTCGTTCGCGTTGACCGCGTACAGCCGCCCCGCGGCGAGCACGGGGCGCCGGGCCACCTCGGCGTTGGTCGAAAAGCGCCAAATCAGTTCGCCGGTCTTCGCCTGCACCTTGTAGAGCGCGCCGTCGTTGGAGCCGAAATAGACGACGTCTTCGTTCGGATCGTAGAGCGGCGCGCATTGCACGGCGCCAACGGTTTCAAAGCGCCAGAGTTTGGCGCCATCTAGGGCGCTGACGGCATAGAGCCCGTGGTCGCTAGAGCCGAAGAACACCCGCCGCCCGGCCACGTCGATTTCCGGCTGTCCCCGCTCATAGGGCTCCCCCACTTTGCGTGACTCGGCGAAGAATCGCTTCTTATAGGTGACCGCCAAGGAACCGCTGGGCCGATAGCGCCATGACGGAACTTCCGGGTTCGCGCCGTACTGAAGGCTCTCACAACCGAACACGCCAGCGCATAGCGCCGCAGCGGAGAGCAGCGATGCGGTGCCTCGCTTCATGGCGTGGGGGCCGGAGCCGGCGCTGGAGCCGGTGCGGGCGCTGGAGCCGGCGCGGGTGCTGGAGCCGGCGGAGTCTGGGGCTGCGGCGCCGGAGCGGGCGCGGGCGCCTGAGGAGCCGTTGGAGTGGGTGTGGAAGGCGTGGGTGCGCCCTCCTTCGGCAGATCACCCTCCTTCGGCAGGTCCTTCGTGATGTCTTTGACGTTCTTCTGCATGTCCTCGAGCATCTTCTTGAGCTTGCTCGGGTCCTTCATGATCTGCTCCTTGAGCTTGTCTATCTGCTCCGGCGAGTAGTTCGCTGAAGGCGTCCTGGCCACGCTGGGGTCGACGGCAGCCAACAGGTCGCGACTAGCCCGCTCGAGGTAGCTTGCTGTCGCGAAAGGCGACTTGTCTTTCTCGGTCTTCTCTTTGACCTTCTGGAGGAGCTCCTTGACCTTGTCTTTCTTGCCGGCGGCGTAGGCCAGTCGCGCTTGGTGGTAGTAGGACAAGGCCACGAAGCCCGCCGACTCGGAGGATTCGAGTTCCTTGAAGGCCTTCTCTGCGCCAGCTGCGTCGCCCTTGGCTTCCAGGCACAGCCCGACCCCTTCCCCAGCGCGGAAGCGCACGTCCGCGTCATGCTTGGCTAGGGGCGAAGCCTTGACCGCCTCGTAGCTCTGCAGCGCTGCGTCGTACTTGCCCTGATCGTAGAGCACTCCCGCCAGGCCCAGCTCCGCTAGGATCCCCGCGCCCTTGCCTTTCAGGGCGGTCGCAGCCTCGCGATACTGCTCTTCGGCGGCCTTGAGTCGTTTTTCGTGGCTGTCGAAAGTGCGTTTGGGATTGAAGGTGGGATCGTCGCTGGGCGGGGCGCCCACAATGCCGGTCTCGGCTTCTACAGCCGTGATCAGCTGATCCGAGCTCTTTTCCAAGGCACGACCCGAGCGCCAGGCGTAGATCTGCCAACCGATCACACCGGCGACGCCGAGCAGCAGAACCCACTGCAGCACGCTGAAGTTCGCCTTGACCCATTTGGTTGCAGCCGAGGTCCACCGCGCGACGGCGTCATCGACGAGCTCCGAGGCGTCCAACCCCTGAACGGCCGCGTCCTCACGTTCGCGCTCACGCTTGCCACGGCGCCGGCGCGCGGCTTCGGCGCGCAGCCGCTTGTTGCGATCGCGGATCTTGCTGGGATCGTCGGTTTCGTCGTCCGCAGCCTTCTTCTTCTTTTTCTTCTTCTTTCTTGGCGCAGCCGTGGCGGGCGCCTCGTCTTCGTCGGCTTGCGTCTCGGCAACCTCTTGGTCATCCGAACCGCCGCTCTCCTCTGCGCCCGCAGACGCTTCGTCTTCCCCCTCGCCCTCGTCGGCACTGTCGGGGGTGGAGTCGCTGTTTTTGGCGTCGTCCGCCGCATCGCCGGCGCCAGCCTGCTCGGCTGCCGCGCGCCGCCGCGCGCGTCGGGACAGCTTGGGTTCCTTGGTGGCCACGGTCGTTTACCCTGAGAATCCTCGAAGATTTTCGTCGCCTCTATAGCACCCCTCGCCCAGGGTCGCGCCGAAATTGCCTCACGGCGAGGCTGTCAGGGGTTTCGAGGGCTTCCAGGGCTTCGGCGCCGGCGGCGGCAGCTCGTCCGCCAGGGGCAACGCGGCCAAAGCAGCGACCTCCACGCTGCGTTCTGCGTACACGACCAAGCGAGCAACCCTGCCGGGTTTGAGCTTCAGGGCGTCTCCGGCCACGACCGGGATCTCCTGCCAGGCTTCGCTCGGCGGGATCGGGATCCGGGTCGCGCTCTTCAGCTTCAAACGCGGGAGATCTCGCACCTTTATGGGCTCACCTTTGCGGTTGTACCTGACGTTGGCCAGGGGCGGCGCAACCACGACCGCCCCCGGCTGGCCGCGGGCGCGGGCGCGCACCAGCAAGCGCACCCCGGTGCCGTTGCCACCTTTGGGCACCACCAGAGTGACCTCGGCGCCCAAGGACGCGTTCCGCCGCAATCTCTTCAGTTCCCGGCCCGCGGGGCCCCCGACCGACATCAAGATCCCTGCGTCCGCGGCGAGCCCCAACCCGCCTGGGATAGGATCCGGCACCCCGAGGAAGCGCACCATAGCGGGAGCGATTTCTGGGCCACCATCGAGCTTCACCACAGCCCGGGCCAAGGCGACCCGGGCGCCCTGATAGCGTTCTTGGCGAAACGCCCGAGCGAGTGACACCCGCGCACCTTCTTCACCCAGCGCGGCCAGGGTATCGGCAATGTGGGGACGCAAGCGAACGTCCCCGAGGCTCTGGGTCAGAGGCCACACCGCGTCCTTCTCTTTGATCTCTACGAAGGCTTCGAGCAGTTCGACGGAGCGCGTGAAGTCCCGGTCGGTCTTGTCTTTCCACCACTCCACCAGAATCGGCCCTCCCCGGCGATCTCCAGACTCGGCGAGAGCCAGGGCGGCAAATCGCTTCCAGCGAAGGTCGTCGCCTCGCAGCAGTTCGACGACCAAAGGTGCCCCCTGCCCCAGACGGGTCAACGAAAGCGCGGTCCAGCGGCGAACGGTTTCGTCTTCGTCTCGCCCGAGGGCAAGGCGCAGCGCGGGTGCAGTCTCCTTGCGCCGCATTTGGAACAACAGCTCGGCCGCGCGGCGGCGGACGCTAACGTCCGCATCGTCCAGAAGCGACGCCAGTTCCTCAGCAGCATCGGGATCCCCTGCAGCAGCCCGGACGATCGCTGCGGGCCAGCCCCGCCCATCTGCGCGCAAGCCCTGGACCTCGAAACGACCGTGGGACGATGCCAGTTCGTGCATCTGGGCTCGCAGAGTTCTGGCGATCTCGGCCTCGCTGGTGGTGATGTCGCGGGTCTGGCCAGGATCTTTCACCACATCGAACATACGACACGCACCGATCTTGCGTTCGCAGATCAGCCGGTGCGGGCCGCGGCCCAGCATGATCTGCGCTTCGCTCTCGGCCATCGCGAGGCCTTCCGGGTCACCGGGGCGGCCGGCCAGGAGGCTGCCCAAGTCTCGCCCTCGAACCCGCGGGGGGATTGGGATCCCCAGGGCGCCCAGTACCGTGGGGAGAATGTCGATGGTCTGAACTAGCTCGCTGACCCGACGGGGCTCGACGCTGCCCGGTGCGGAGACGACCAAGGGGACTCGAACCTGCTCCTCGTAGGCCGTCGTACCGTGGTAGCGCCCGCCATGATCTCCGAATTCCTCTCCATGATCGGCGGTCACGATCACGACACCTTTGGGACTGCGGGCGCGAAACGCCTTAACGATCCGGCCGAGGGTGGCATCCGCCGCGGCGATTTCCGAGTCGTAGCGGTCGACATCGCGAGTGCCAAAATCGAATTTGGGGTCGGCGACGTAGGGTTCGTGGGGCCCGAACAGATGTACCCAGACGAAGCAACGCTGATCCTGCTTCAAACCGGACAAATAGCTCCGAACTTGGTCGATTCTCCCCTGCCCCTCCAGGAACTCGACTTTGCGGTATTCGAAGCCGAAACCAGCCTTTTCGAAGCTCGCGAAACGCTTGCGATCGATGAAGAATACCGCGGGCGGATAGAAGCCGCCGGTGCGGTAGCCGTAGGCCCGGAGCAGGCCCGCGAGGGTGTCCGAATCCTCTCCCATGCCTTGAAGCAAGAGCGGCCGCATGTACTTGCCCGTCATCAAGCTGCTCACGGAATAGGACGTGTGGGGCGTCGCCGCGTAGGCGTACTCGAACACGGCGCCTTGTTTGGACAGGGCGTCGATGTGCTGCGTGGTCTTGCGGGCGTAGCCGTAGCTGCCGACGTGGTCGGCACGCAGGGCGTCGATGGTCACGAGCAGGACATCGCGACCCTGCCAACGCAACGGTGACTTCGCTCCAGGCGGCAGGTTTGGCCCGCAGTCCCCAGCCGCACAGTCGTCTTCAAGCGGCGGGGGCGGTGCCAACAGCGCCAGGCCGCGCACGACTTGTCCTGACGCGGGCGCATGCTCGACCAGTAGCAGGCGGAAGTTGTCGAAACTTGCCAGGCGAAGCGCGGCGGGCCGCATTGCGAAGCTGGCCACCAGCGCCATGATCACCAGCACAGCCAGCGCCACCGGGCCGCGACCGCGGGGCAAAGCCAATGCGCCGGAACCCCAGATAGCCGCTAGGGCGGCGGCCAACGCCGCGATGCCACAAAGGCCGAGGTGGAATGCGAGGTACAGCCGCGGCAGCACCCAAGCGTTGGCGAGGGACACGCACACACACACGGCGACCATGGCCAGGGCGGTGCGACCCTGGAAACGCCGCGAGAAGCGCCCAAGCATGGGCAGCCCGAACCACAGCGCCGCGCCCCCGACAGCCGCCAGCGCGAGAGTGAATCCACCGCGCGCCGGCAACGTCGACAAGTGCCGTCCACCGCCCACGCCCCACGCCGCAGCGCCCGCGGAGGCGGCGGCGCAGGCGGCCATCAAGGCGCGCTCAGCGCGCCCGCTTGAGCGGCGACTGGCGTGCACCAGCGCTGCGGCGACACCGCCAAAGACCACAGCGAGCCCCAACCAGGCAGGGAGCAGAAACAGTGCGCCGTTCTGTGCCTCCCACACACTCGCCACTACACTTCGGCGGGCGAGCAGCACGACCACGAGTTCGATGGCTGCGAGCGCCACCACACCAAGAGCACCTAGGAGCCAAGCGCTGAGGCTGCCACTGTCGCCGCCCGAGTTCAGCGCTTGCGACACCACCGCCTTTTCGGCCATCGACGCGCGGGTCGAAGGGCTGGCCATCCTTGACAGCGGTCAGCGGTAGTCGACGCTGACGACCTCGTAGTTGCGGGGGCCCGCGGGCAGCTTGATGCTCACCTCGTCCCCGACCTCTCGGCCGATCATCGCGCGGGCCAGCGGTGCGGAAATCGAGATCGTGCCCTCGTCCAGATTCGCTTCGTCGGCGCCTACGATTCGGTAGGTCACTTCCTCGTCGGTATCCAGGTTCGTGAGGGTCACCGTCGCTCCAAAACGAACCCGAGAGCCGCTCAGGGTCGCAGGGTCGATCACCTCCGCTCGCGACAGTTTGTCCTCGATGTCGGAAATCCGAGCCTCCGCCATACCCTGCTTCTCTTTGGCCGCGTGATATTCCGCATTTTCCTTTAGATCTCCGTGTTCGCGGGCCACACCGATTTCACGGGAAATCTTGGGGCGCTCTTCCTTCAGTCGCGCCAGCTCTTCTTTGAGCTTTTGGGCGCCCCGAGGAGTCATGGGAACCGTTTCGGGCATTGGGCGCCCGAAAGTAACCCATGCAGGGCGGTGATCAAGGTTTCCAGAGCCCGGAACAGCCCATTTTTTCGCCTTGCGGCCGGCAAATCGAGCCGCTACCACCACCGCGATGCGGATTGCCCATGCCCTGACGGCCGCCATTTGCCTGGGTGTGCTCGCGCCTGCCTGCGCCAAGCCGCCACCCGCGGACAGCCCGCTGCAATACACGGAAAACGCCAAGCGGGACTACGAGGAGGCGCTGGACGCGTACTTCGACAGGGACTGGGAACTAGCCATTACCTTGATGCAGGAAGTGAAGCGCGAATATGGCTACAGCCGCTACGCCCGGCTGGCAGATTTGCGCATTGCGGACGCCCAGTACCACCAGGAAAAATGGGCTGAGGCGATCGGCTCCTACAAGGCATTCGTCCACGATTTCCCCAACGATCCGGAGGTCCCTTACGCACGCTACAAGATCGCGAAAGCGCTTTTCGAGCAGTCAGGTCAGTCCATCCTTCTGCCACCCCTGGAAGAACGAGATCTGGCCAGCGTTCACGAGGCCTACTCCACCGTACGCGCCATCTTGCAGGACTATCCGTCTTACAAGCACACGCGGGAATTAGAGTTCATGCTGGAGTCTGTCGCGGGACTGCTGGCTCGCCATGAGATTTACGTGGCGCGCTTCTACCTCGCTCGGGACAACTTCAAGGCCGCGGTGGCTCGTTGCCAATACGCGCTGCGGACCTACGAGGGCTCAGGCCTGGAAGCCGAAGCCATGCTGCTGTTGGCTGAGACCTACATGAAGATGAAGAAGCGCAAGAAAGCACGCGCCGTGCTGCAACAGCTTCTCGCCACCTACCCGGCCAGTCCTTTCGGCCGCCCAGCACGGGGGTTCTTGAAGATGTTGGGCGCCAGCCCGGCACCAGCCCCTCGCCCTGGGAAGGCGGCAAACTGAGCGATGGTGTCAGACCCCCAAGCCCTGGCCCCGGTCATGCCCACCATTCTGGTGGTGGACGACGAAAAGAACATCCGCCGCACCTTGGATATGGTGCTTTCCGGCGAAGGCTATCGGGTCCTGGAGGCCGAAAGTGCGGAACAGGCGCTGGAAACGCTTCAGAACCCCCGCGAGCCGGTCGACCTCGCGATCTTCGACCTGAAGCTCCCCAAGATGACCGGGCTGGAAGCCTTGGAGCAACTTCGGGCCGACGAAATCGAGATCCCGGTGATCGTGATCAGCGGTCACGCCACGGTTCACGACGCTGTAAACGCCATCAAACTCGGTGCCAGTGACTTCTTCGAGAAGCCTCTGAATCGAGAGCGCGTCCTGGTCAGCGTTCAGAATTGCATTCGCACTGCTCGCCTCAGTCGCACCGTCGAACAGATGCGCGAAGAGCTCGAGGTGCGCTACGAGATGATCGGCACGAGCGCCTTGATGCAGAGGCTCTACCAAGACATCGACAAGGTTGCGCCAACCAAAGCCAGCGTGCTCATCACTGGTGAGAGCGGCACTGGCAAAGAGTTGGTCAGCCGCGCCATCCATCGCCTCAGCCCCCGCCAGGACGCGCCCTTCATCAAGGTCAACTGTGCGGCCATCCCTCGTGAGCTGATCGAGAGCGAGCTCTTTGGTCACGAGAAGGGTTCCTTCACTGGCGCCCAGGCTCGCAAGCGCGGCTTCTTCGAACAAGCCCACGGTGGCACGTTGTTCCTGGACGAGATCGGCGACATGGACCTGGCTGCCCAAGCCAAGGTGCTGAGAGCGCTGCAAAACGGCGAGGTCGTGCGGGTCGGCTCGGAGAACGTCATTCAGGTCGACGTTCGCGTCCTGGCCGCCACGAACAAGGATCTGGCCAAAGAAGTTCAAGCCGGGGGCTTCCGGGAAGATCTCTTCTTCCGCCTGGACGTCTTCCCAATCCGCGTTCCGGCGCTCAGGGATCGCTCGGACGACATTCCGCTGCTGGCGGAGGCCTTCGTACAGAGCTTCTGCAAAGAGAACGGGCTGCGGCAGAAGAAAATCGACCCGAGCATGATGAGCGCGCTGCGGCAGCGCAAGTGGCCCGGCAACGTCCGCGAGCTGAAGAACGTCGTCGAGCGCGCTGCGATTCTTTCCAGCGACGTGATCACGATCGCCGATCTGCCCGAAGATCCTCACGATAGCCCCTTCGATGACGACGACGCCGCGGTGGGGCCCGGCCGATCCCTCTCGACCCCGCCGCCAGCCGTGAACGAAGCCGGACAGCGCATGACCTTGCGCGAATACCGCGATGCAGCGGAACGGGCGTATATCGTGGCGACCCTCAACGGCCACGATTGGAACATCTCGAAAACCGCGGTTGCTCTAGGCGTCGAACGCACGAATCTGCACAAGAAGATCCGCGCCTACGGGATAGCGCGCGGAGAGAGCTGAGTGCCCGCCTCGGGTGGTCTGATCGGGCAAGGCAGCCCCGAGTCGCGACAGCATGGCGGGAAATCGCCAGCGGTTCTTGCGTTGCATGGCTATGGCGGCACACCCGTCGAAGTCGACCTGGTCGTGAAGGCTGCGCAGTCCTTGGGCTTGGCAGCCCACTCACCCTTGCTTCGAGGTCACGGATGGACCGCAGCTGACCTCGCCACCACACGCTTCGACGATTGGCTCGGATCCGCGCGAGACGCGTTTCAGGAGCTATCCGCCGAATACGGCAAGGTCGTCGTGGTGGGCCTGTCCATGGGCAGTCTGCTTGCCGCGGAGCTCTGCCTGCAGCAACCGTCCAGGGTCGTCGGCCTCGGCCTACTGGCCAACGCATTTTGGCTCCGGGGGCCCTTCCCCGCCTGGCCCCTCGCCGCGTATCACCGGTTTGCACTGCCTGATGTGCACCTGCCGAAACACAGCGCGGACATTCAGGAGCCCGAGGCTCGACAGAATCATCTCACGCTCAGCGCTCAGCCTGCCCGCTCGGCCTCGGAGGTCTGGGCCCACGGCAGGCGCCTGCGGGACCGCTTGGGCGCCATCGTCTGCCCAGCCTATCTCGCTCATGGGCAGAAAGACCGTGTGTGCCCGGTGCGCAACCTGCGCCGGGTGGCGGCGCGACTCGGCAGCACGCGGGTGCGCACCCGCTGCTGTCAGCGCTCGGGTCACATCGTCACCCGGGACTACGATGCTCGGCTCGTGTTCGACGATCTAGTCGCGTTCTTGGGCGACCTCAGCCAGCCCAGCTGAACGCGCGCGACTACGCGCCCGTAGATCCGTAGCCGCCCCCGCCCCGCTGTGTGCCGGGCAGCTCGGTCACCAGCTCGAGCTCTGCTCGCGCCACCGGGGCGATGACCAATTGGGCAATCCGCGCCAGCGGCTCGATCCGGAACGGCTCTTGGCCGTGATTGATCAGCACGATCCCGATCTCGCCACGGTAATCCGCGTCGATAGTGCCCGGGCTGTTGACGATGGACAGCCCCGCGCGCAGCGCTAGGCCCGAACGCGGTCGAACCTGACCCTCGAAGCCCGGAGGAATGCTCAGCGCGAGGCCCGTGGGCACCATCTTGCGCTGGCCAGGCTCTAGCTCGACCGCGGCGTCCAGCGCCGCGCATAGGTCGAGCCCCGCCGCCAGCTCGGATTGGTAGTTCGGGAGCGGAACTTCCACGGCTCCGACGCGCTTGACCAACACCCGTGGCGTCACCGTCACAGCTCCGCGAATCGACCGCTCTTCAGAGTGGCGTCCAAAAGCTGGACCACGCGTTGCTCGAGCTTTCGAGCCCCGTCTTCCGGGATCTGGGCTAGGGCCGTTTTGATCTCGCCGAGGGCCTTCAGCTGACTGAACAGTTGGAGATCGCTCGGGGGCGCAGCACCGGTCAACACGTGCCGGATACGGTCCACCTCTGCTGCCAAAGCTTCCAGACCGATTCCCAGGGCACCCACGCGGCGGCGATCCGGATGCTCGCGATAGAAGGCCTCCAGCACCGGCTGCACGATCTGCTCCAGAATGGGAGCTTGGTCTTCGGCGTTCCAAATGTGCTTGAGCACGAAGAGATCGCTGTTGTCGGCTTGTTCCCGCCCATCCAAGTAGGCGCTCGCAGCGAACAGCTTGAGCATCTTGACGATGCGCCGATCGCTGACGCTGATGCCCTCGGCGCGGATTTGGAAGATCAACCCCTTGTAGGACGACAGGAATGCCTCGTTGAAGGAAAGCCGCTTCGCCAGATCGTCGGTCATGGCGTGGAGATCCGCTGCGCTGACCAGGGGCGTGGCTTTCTGCCGTTTGAGTTTCTTGACCTCGTGGCGCACGCCCAGATCCAACAGTTCGTTGAAGTGGTAGGCGTCCAGATTGTCACTGCGGATCCGCAGCAGGAAGCGGTCGAAAAGCGCTCCCAAACTCTCATCCGTGGGCACTTCGTTGCTGGCGCCAAAGGCGCTGATCATCGGACACTGCACGACCTGACCCCCGCTGGAGTACAGTCGCTCGTTCAATAGCGTGAGCAGCGCGTTCAAGATCGCACTGTTGGACTTGAACACCTCGTCCAAGAACACGATTTCCGACTCGGGCAGCATGCCGGAGGTGCGCCGCTGATAGCGCCCATCGCGAAACGCCTGAATGTCCACGGGGCCGAATATCTCGTTGGGCTCCGTGAAGCGCGTGAGCAGGTACTCGAAATAGCGTGCGTCCAGAAGGTGGGCCAAGGTCCGGAGCAGCGCGCTCTTCGCGGTCCCGGGTGGACCAATCAGCACCGCATGCTCCCGCGCGACGATGGCGATCAAGAGCAGCCGAATGACCTCGCTCTTGCCGAGGAATTGGCTGTCCAGGGTTTCGGCAACTTGGCGCAGTCGGCTGTGTAGGGGGGGCGACATGATTTGCGTGTTCGTCAGGTTTTTTCGTCAGCTAGCGCGTTCTTGTGGCGATCGAAGATCTCTTGGGCCATCTCACTCAGCTTCGTGGCTTCTCGCTGAATGTCCGTGTTGCCCTTGTAGTGGTCGGAACCCTGAACGTAGCTTGCGAAGGCCCGGTAGCTCTTGGCAGTCTCGAGTTCGTTTTCAATTTCTTTGAACAAAGCCACCGAGCGCATGAAGTAGTCCACTGCCTTGTTTTCGTGGCCGACGCCCCAAGCGCCCGCCCCGGTGATCTCTCCCAGAGTGCGCAGCGCGGCGGCGAGGTGCGACTTGCTGCGTATCTGGCCAAATAGATCCACTGCGCTACGAATGCTCTCCCGAGCTTTGCGCAATTCGCCCTGCAGCAAGAACGCCTTGGCCAGAGCACGCTTGGCTTCGGCAAGGTGGAGGCGGTCTCCCATCTCGTCGCAGAGGGATTCGGCTTGCGAGAGGACCGCGATGGCTTCCTTGGGATTGCCCTTCCGATAATGGGTCTCACCAATGTTGGTCAGCACGACGGCAATGCGGTTGTGCTCGCCGATCTCGCGAGCCAGATCGTGGGCCTCTTTGAAATATTTGAGCGCGTCATCATGGTCGTTGCGCTCCTGGGCCAGGCGTCCCAGATTGTTCAAGGTCTGCACGAGCCCCAGAGGATCCTTGATGTCCCGCCGGAGCTTGAGGGCCGCATCGAAGGCTTCCGCGGCCTGCCGAGTGCGCCCGTGATCGAGCCAGACCAATCCAATGTTGTTCAGGCTGAGCGCGATTGAGCGGCGGTCGCCCAAGGTCTTGCGCATTTCCAGGGCACTTTTCATCTTTTCCAGAGCCGCATCGTAGTCGCCGCGCAACCACAAAAGCTTGCCGACGTCGTCGTGGCAGGCACTCACGCCACGAGCGTCATCGGCGGCTTCGAACAGCGAAGTCGCTGCCTCCAGATGCGTTGCGGCGTGGCCGAGGGAGCCGGTGTCGCGGTAAAGGCGGCCAATCCGATTGTGGGCCGCCCCGCCCTTCGAGAGCGCGCCGAGGCGGAACGCCAGCGCCAACATGTCCCGAAACGCCGCCAACGCTTCATCGGTCCGCCCGAGCAGGTTCAGCACATCGCCGTAGTCATGTAGCGCTTCGATGCGGCGTTGAGCATCCGAGTTTCCCACCAGGTCCAGGCCGCGCCGGTAGTACTCGGCGGCCTTCTTGGCCGCGTAGTTACCTCGGGCCAGATCTCCTGCGTTCAGGAACGTGAGCCCAGCGCGCTCCGGTGCACCAGCGTCGGACAGGTGGCTGGCCAACATCGCGCAGTACTCTTCCTGGCTCCGCACGCCCTCCTTGCCGTCCAAGAAATCCGCGATCACCTGGTGGTAGCCACGCAGCGCAGCGGAGCTGGTCAGTTGTGCGACCTTTTCGCGTTCCAGGTTGTGCTTGAAGACGTACTCAGTTTCGCCTGGAAACGCCGAGTCAGGCAGCGGCAGTAGATAGTCTCGGGAGACCAGCGCCTCCACGGTGTTGCGTAGCTCGGCGGTGTCGTCGTCCCCAGTCCATACCTCCGGAGGTGTACGTTCGGCTCGGGCCAGCGCCACCAATCCGCCCAGCCAAAACACGCTACCCATCGCCGCCGCGTGTTCGAGCACGCGACGCTCGGCGGCACTCAATGCCGCAATACGAGCCTGAACGGCATCGTCAACACTTAGAGGCAAGCGCGCACTGGCAAGGCGATCCAAGTCCACTTTCCAGGCTGGTTCCTTGGCCAAGGCGTCTCGCTCGTCCAGCACGCCGGTGTCGTGGAAGATGCGCACCATCTGCTCCAGCAAGCGCGGATTGCCGCCGGCCATACCCACCGCAGCTTCGATCAGCTGGGGCGGCGCGCCCCCCTCGCAGGGTGCCAGCAGCGACGACGCCACTGCCGTAGAGTGCTTCTCACTCAGGGGCGCGAGTTCCACCTGGGTGTGACGCGCCTGAGCGAGGCCGGTCCAATCTTTGGCTCGGGCAAGCAGCTCCGGGCGAGTCACACACAAGAGCAACAAGGCCCCGCTGAGTTGTTCGACCAAGTACTTCAGGAGCACCAGGGAGTCGTCGTCAGCAAGGTGTAGATCCTCGAACACCAGACATATGGGCCCGTGTGCTGCGTCAGCTTCGAAGAAGCTCCGCACGATGGCGCGGCGAAAAAGCCGAGCTTCGACGGCGTCACCAACGACGGCGCGGGTGAGCGGGCTCTCGAGAAACTCCAAACCCAACAGTTGGCCTAGGAAGTAACAGACGTCGCCGACCTTACGGTCGTCGAGAACGGCTGCCACCTGAGAGCGCAACTGCGCTTTCGCGGCCTCGGGGTCCATTCCTTCCACCAGCCCGAAGCGACTGCGCAGCAGGCGAGCGAACAGGCCATAGGATTGCTGAATGGACCGCGCGCTTCCGCGAAAGATGCGAGGCGCCTGGCCCGCGGAGACTCTGATCTCGAGCAGGAGTTCGTGCACCAGACGCGTCTTGCCGACGCCAGCCGCCGCTATCAGAGTCACGACCTGCGCTTCGGAGGCATCGATGGCCTTGGTTGCCACGGCCTTCAGAGATTCGAGTTCGGAGTCTCGTCCAAGGACGGGCGCGCGCAGGTCGCTCACGCCAAACGCCGATACGGGGCTTTCCGTCATTCTGGGGCGGAGTCTCGCCCCCTTTGGCGGGGGCGACAAGATTGCGTTTTTCCGCCCCTGAACCGCCCGCTGACCACCCCTGGCCCAGCCCGCTTGCACCGCGGCCCGGCCCGGGGGAGCCTCCGCACAGCCCGGGCGTTTCGCCAATCCGGCACTAGGCCGCGGGCATTTGCTTTCGAGCCTCTCGACGCCACCGTGGTGCTACCCGCCAAGACCCCTGCTCAGCCTCAGCCGGGCGAAAAACGCTCGCTTGGCGAAGGCATGTTCCAGAAATGTGACGGCTGCGGAGCCGTGCACACGGCCGAGGAGTTCCGTGAGGCCAGCTGGGTCTGCCAGGGCTGCGGCCGGCATCGCCCAATGCCTCCCGAGGCTTGGCGACGGTTGCTCCTCGACGACGAGCAGTTGACCCTGTGGGAGGACCACATCCGACCTGCAGATCCACTGCATTTCGATGATGGCAAGCCCTACCGCTCCCGTCTGGAGCGTGCGGCCAACAACAGTCAGCATTCCGAGGCCGTGGAGGTAGGACGCGCCGATCTGTTAGGCCACCCCATCGCCTATGGCGCCTACATCTTCCCCTTCATGGGTGGCAGCATGGGTTCGGTGGTCGGCGAGCGGGTCACCCGCCTGTTCGAGCGGGCCCTGGACGAGGATCTCCCGGCCATCCTGCTCCACGCCTCTGGGGGCGCGCGCATGCAGGAGGGCCTGCTCAGCCTCATGCAAATGGCAAAAACTGTCGGCGCGCTGCGGCGGTTTCGCACCGGCCGCCGCCCCTTCATCAGCGTGTTGGTGCATCCCACCACCGGCGGCGTTGCCGCAAGTACTGCGCTTTTGGGCGATGTGAACGTCGCCGAGCCCAACGCCCTAATCGGCTTTGCCGGGCCTCGAGTCATCGAGAGCACCCTCCGAACCACCCTGCCGCCAGGCTTCCAACGCTCGGAATTTCTGCTGACCCATGGCATGGTCGACCTCATCGTTCCTCGGGTCGAAATGAAGCAAACTTTGGCCCGCCTCCTATCCCATTTGAGCAAACCGTGACCGACTTGAAGAGCACCCTGAAGCGTCTCTACGACCGCGTGCCTGGCCAGCCCAAGCTGGACCTGACCCGCGTTCAGGAAGTATGCGACAGGATGGGAAACCCGGAGAAATCCTTCGAAGTCGCCCATATCGCTGGGACGAACGGCAAAGGGAGCGTTTGCGCTTTTGTGGCGGCTGCGGCGAACGCGGCAGGCAAGCACACCGGCCTGTACACCTCGCCTCACCTGGTGAAGTTTTCGGAGCGCATCCGGATCGACGGAGAGCCGCTCGAAGACGCCGAGCTAGCCGAACTGCTGGAGCGCGTATTGGACGAAGGGCCTGAGCTGTCCTTCTTCGAGGTTGCGACGATCGCCGCCTTCTTGGCGTTCCAGGAGGCAAAGGTCGAACTGGCGATCATAGAGGCCGGTCTGGGAGGGCGCCTGGATGCCACCAACGTGGTGCCTGAACCCAAGGTGGTGGCCATTACCCGCATCGCCTTCGATCACATGCTCGAACTAGGCGACAGCCTAGCCAAGATCGCTCAGGAAAAAGCCGGCATCATCAAGAAGGGCTCCACGGTCGTCTTGGGCAAGCTGCACCCGGACGCGCGCCACGTGATCGAGCGCGAGATCGACAAGGTAGGTGCTCACCTGGTCGCCCTCGGAAGTCCGGAACCGATCCCCGGGGCGGCGCTGGCCTACCCCCGATTCGCGATGTTTGGTTCAAACTTGGCGGTGGCCGTCACCGTCGCCCAGGAACTGGGCATCGAACCCAAGGTCATCGCCGAGGGGATTGAAGCTGCCACTTGGCCGGGGCGAAACGAGCTGCTTCACCGCGGCGGCCAGGAACTGACCCTGCTCGATTGCGCCCACAACCCGGACGGCGCCGTCGCGCTGTCACATGTGCTCGATCCGAGCATGTACGGCGAGGTAGAATCTCGCCGCCAGGTTGCGTTGGTTTTCGGCGCCCTGCAGCGCAAGAACTGGAAGGCGATGCTGCAGCGATTGGAGCACGCCGCGGCTCACCGCATATTCGTCGCTCCGCCCATCGAGGGCAAAGCCGTCGATCCAAACGCGATGGCGGAAGTTTTCAGCGGTGACGTGGCAGAAAGCGTGGAAGAGGCCCTCAAGGTGGCTCGGGAAAAGGTCGGGCCGAGAGGTCTGGTCGTCGTGACAGGCTCGAGCTTCCTGGTGGGCGCCGCGCGCACGCATCTTCTGGGTCTGGAAGCGGATCCCCCAGTCGATTCTTGATAGGAGCCTTGGCATGCCCTCCTTCGACGTCGTTTCGAAAGTGGATTGGTCCGAAGTAAAAAACGCCATCGACCAGGCGCAGCGAGAACTCGTGCAGCGCTTCGACTTCAAAGGCACCGGCGCGGCCATCGAGCAGGCCGACAGCGTCATCATCCTCAAGGCCAATGCCGACGATCGCACCCGGGCCGCCTATGACGTGCTGCAGCAGAAGCTGATTCGTCGAAAAGTCAGCCTCAAGCACTTGGATGCCAAGGACCCGGAGAAGGCGCCCGGCGGCACCTCCAAGATGGTCGTCAACGTCAAAGAGGGCATCGAAAAAGACAAGGCCCGGGAATTGGTCAAGATGGTCAAGGCGTCCAAGCTGAAGGTCCAAGCGGCGATCGTGGAAGACAGCCTGCGAGTTAGCGGGAAGAAGCGAGACGACCTGCAAGAAGTGATCGCCATGCTCAAGGGCAAAGACTTGGACATCGAACTGCAGTTCGTGAACTTCCGTGACTGACAAACGCAAGCTATTCGGCACCGACGGCATACGGGGGGAGGCCAACGTGCCCCCCATGACCCCCGAGCTGATCGTGCGGCTCGGGCGAGCCATCGCGATGGTGGCACGGCGCCAAGCCGGCAATGCGCCCCGAGTCGTGGTCGGCAAGGACACGCGACTGTCAGGCTACATGGTCGAGACGGCGCTTTCCGCTGGGATCTGCGCCATGGGTGGTCGGGTCATGCTGTGCGGACCGATGCCCACCCCCGCGGTTGCCAACCTGACCCAGAGCATGCGCGCGGATGCCGGCGTCGTGATCAGCGCGAGCCACAATCCCTACTTCGACAATGGGATCAAGATCTTCGGGCCCGACGGCTTCAAGCTGCCAGATGAGCGGGAGCTGGAGATCGAGCGCCTGATCTTCGACGAAAAAGCACTTTCGTCCGTGGGCCACACGGGTGCCCGAATCGGCCGGGCCGAGCGCATCGATGACGCTACCGGGCGCTACATCGTGTACGCCAAGTCTACCTTTCCCAAGGAGCTCACCCTCGGAGGACTTCGCGTGGTCGTGGACGCCGCCCATGGCGCCGCGTACAAGGTCGCGCCCCAGGTCTTTGCGGAGCTGGGCGCCGACGTGACCGCCCTTGGCGTCAGCCCCAACGGGCGCAACATCAACAAGTCTTCCGGTGCGCTTCACCCGGAAGGCGTCATCCGCGAGGTGGGCAAGCGCAAGGCTCACCTCGGCATCGCCTTGGATGGCGACGCGGATCGCTTGATCGTGGTCGACGAGTCCGGCGAAGTCGTAGACGGCGACGCGGTCATGGCGCTGTGCGCCTCCCGCATGATCACCGAGGGCAAGCTCGCCAAGAACACCCTGGTCGCCACAGTGATGAGCAATATGGGCCTGGAGCACGCGATGCAGCGGGCGGGTGGCAAGCTGGAGCGAACTTCTGTGGGCGACCGCTACGTGGTCGAGTGCATGCGCTCCAAGGGTTACTCCTTGGGCGGCGAGCAGAGCGGCCACCTGATCTTCCTGGACCATGCCACCACCGGGGACGGCGTGGTCGCCGCTTTGCAGGTGCTGGCAATCCTGGCTCGGGAGCAGAGGCCACTCTCCGAGCTCAAACAGCTCATGCAGGCTATGCCCCAAGTCCTGGAGAGCATTCGCCTTCCCGAGCGTCGCCCCCTCGACCAGATGTCCAAGCTTCAAGGCGAAATCAAGCGCACGCAAGATTCCTTGGGCGAAAATGGTCGAGTCCTCGTGCGCTGGAGCGGCACCGAACCGAAGCTGCGACTGATGGTGGAGGGGCCTGACGAAGCAGAACTGCGCAGCTTCGTCGAGCAGATGTCCGCTGCTGCTTGCGAGGATCTGGGCGTTTCGGCGTGAGCGACGCTCCCGAGGTCATCATCGAGGCAGACAGCCTCAGTCGCGTCTTTGGCAGCGGAGCTGCTGAACATCGGGCCGTACAGTCCGTGTCCTTGTCCGTCAGGCGTGGAGAGGTCGTTCTCATATTTGGCCCGAGTGGCTGCGGAAAGAGCACGCTGCTATCGCTGCTGGGTGGCCTCGATCGGGAGTTCTCGGGAGAACTCTCGCTGTTCGGCAAGAACGTGAGTGGGCTGTCGGATCGCGAACTGTCGACCCTGCGGGGTGAGCGCGTCGGATTCGTCTTCCAGGCGTTCCACTTGCTGCCCCACCTCTCGGTCATCGACAATGTCACCGCTCCGGCCCTCTTCGCTGCTGGCGAGAGTTCGGCTCTAACCCAACACGGCAAAGATCTCCTGGAGCGCGTGGGGCTGACGGACAAGGCTGCGGCCTTCCCCGGCGAACTCTCCGGAGGCCAACGCCAGCGTGTCGCCATTGCGCGAGCCCTCCTCCGATCCCCGGAATTGCTGCTGTGTGACGAGCCGACGGGCAACCTAGATCGCGAAACCGGTGAGCAGATCATCGAGTTGTTTCGCCGCATCCACGAGGAGTTTTCCACCACTCTCTTGATCGTCACCCACGAGGACCGCCTGCAGCGGATCTCCCATCGCACCCTGAGCATGGAAGACGGCAAGGTCAGGTCCGGCGCCGAGGAAGACGCCGCATGAAGGCCACCTCTCTGTGGAGCATGGTCCGGCGCGAGTTTTCGCGCACCCGAGGCCCCCTCTTCACCGCGGGCTTTGGCATCGCAGTGGGCATCGGCGCGCTGGTGTTCTTTCTATCCCTGGGGCTGGGTGCCCGGCGGGTGCTGCTCGGCGATGTGTTTCCGATCCATCAGGTCGAACTCGAGCCCCAGAAGACCTCAGCGGGGCTGCTGTCTCTGCTCGGTGGGCCCCATGAGCCGGCGAGCGTCGACGCTCAGACCGTGGAAACCCTGCGGGAGCTCGAAGGCGTGGCCGAGGTGTATCCCAAACTGCGATTTCGGTTTCCGAGCATGGCCCGCGGCGGAAAGGAGATCCTGGGCCGCGAGATCGGAACCCACGAGATGGTCGGTGACGGCATCGACCCCAAGCTGGTCAGCGCGGACATCGAGGCCGGGGCGTTCAAGGATCCACTGCGTGTGAATGCGAAGTCTTGCAGCAAGAACTCCGACTGCGCCGAGAGCGAGTACTGCGAGCTGCCCAGTGCTGCGACCGAAGGAAAGTGCTCGCCCCCGGTGCCGGCCATCGTGAGTCGCTATCTGGTCGAGCTCTTCGACCACGCCGTCGCTCCCGCTCATGGCTTGCCTCCCGTTGCTGCCACGTTGGTCAGCCGCGCCCAGGGGGTGACCTTCGACATGACCCTCGGCAATAGCCTGCTCGGCGTCGCGCGCCAGGGCAAAGAACGCAAAGTGAAGATCCGCGTCGTGGGGATCTCTAACAAGGCCATCGATCTGGGCGTGACCTTGCCAGTGGAAGTCGTGCGCCGCTGGAACCGAGAATACGCGGGCAACAAGGCCGCAGACACCTACTCGAGCGTGGTGGTGCGGGTCCACGACGCTTCGAATACCAGCTACATCATCGCCGCCGCCCAGAACTATGCTCTGACCCCCAAAGATACGCGCGCTCGAGACGTCAGCGTGCTGATCAGCAGCGTCTTGGGCCTGCTGCTCTTGGTCGCGGGAGTGATCCTGCTGGTCGCGGCTCTGAATATCACCCACACCTTTCGGGTTCTCGTCGCCGAGCGTGCCCACGAAATCGGTCTGTACCGTGCCCTGGGCGCCACCCGCGCAGACATGCGCAGCTGGCTCCTGTCGATGGCTCTCGTCGTCGGAGTGTTCGCCGGCGCCGTGGGTTGCGGCGTGGCTCGAGGCGCAGCGCTGATTGCGGATTGGCGCGGCCGGGTGGACCTGCCCGACTTTCCTTTCAAGCCCGACTCCTTCTTCGTGTTCCCGCCCTGGCTCTTCGCCCTCGGCGTTGGCTTCGCCGCCCTCTTTGCCTTGCTGGGCGCGGTTGGCCCCGCCATCCGTGCCGCCCACACGGATCCCTCTCAGACTCTCGGCCGCGACCGCTAGCGCGGTCCAATCCAGCTCTAGGCCGGCCCTCGAAGGGGCCGTGCTTCAACCCTCGTCACCTTTCTTGGTTTAGGGTCGGTTCACAGTGCGGTGTTCGGCCACCACTCCCACTCGAGGCCACGGGTGCCGGACAAAGCTCGGTCAGGACCACGGTGCGCGAGCGGCGTGGAAGCCAGCCAGGGCGTTGAGAGTTGAACAAGGAGGTGCAAGGACGGGGAGTTTTTTGGGGTCTGGTTCGGAGTTGGAGCCGAACTCTTGATATTATGCGACTAAGCATTATGCTATCTTGCATAAATGAGATTTCTAGACCGAAAAGAGGAGTTGTCACGCCTCGGCCAGCTTGTTGAGCGCCCGAGCGGCGGCCTCGCAGTGATTTACGGAAGACGGCGTATCGGCAAGTCCCGCTTGCTCGTGGAATGGTCCCGGCGTCACTCCGGCCTGTATTCCGTAGCCGATCAATCGACTTCTGGCATCCAGCGTCGCTACTTGGCCACCGCTATCGGGGAGCAGATCCCCGGATTCGGAGATGTGGAGTACCCGGACTGGCGCGCGCTGCTCGCACGCTTGGCGCAAGAAGCCCGTCACCAAGGGTGGCGCGGACCGGTCATCGTCGACGAACTTCCCTACCTGGTGAGCGCTGCTCCGGAACTTCCGAGTGTGCTCCAGCGCTGGCTCGATCGAGATGCCGCCGACGCAAGACTTGCGGTGGCAGTCGCCGGATCGAGTCAGCGGATGATGCAAGGGCTCGTCCTGGACGCCGCAGCGCCCCTGTATGGGCGCGCTCGCGAGGTCATGGAGTTGGGGCCGCTGCCCGTGTCGTGTTTTCGCGAAGCCTTCGACTATCGAGCGCCCACGGATGTGATCGAGTTGTACACGGCGTGGGGCGGGGTCCCGCGGTATTGGGAGCTGGCATGCGAAATCACAGGCGGGGCGCTGACTCAGCTTGCAGAACTTGCGCTCGATCCATCAGGGCCGCTGCATCGCGAACCAGACCGCTTGCTCATGGAGGAGTTGCCGCCGGCGATGGAGGTGCGCCCCGTCCTGGATGCAATTGGAGCGGGCGCTCACCGGGTTTCTGAAATCGCGGGTCGCTTGGGGCGGCCGGCGACATCGCTGTCGCGTCCACTCGATCGCCTGCTTGGCCTCGACCTGGCCCAGCGCGAGGTACCTTTTGGCGAGTCTCCAAAGCGATCGAAACGAACGCTCTATAGAATCAACGATCCGTTCATGCGCTTTTGGTTCCGAGTGGTAGCTCCCAACCGGGCCCTGCTTGCTAGCGGAGACCGCACATCCAGACGGCAACTGCTTCTGCGCAGCTGGCCTGCCTTGGTGGCGCAATCCTGGGAACAGCTGTGCCGAGCCTCAGTCCCGCATCTGCCGAGCAGCCTTGGCGCAGTTCGTGGTGGCGGTCCCTGGGGACCCGCCTCGCGTTGGTGGCACGGCAACGCTCCCGAGTGGGATGTCGTGAGCGACTCGCTCGACGAGCGTCGACTTCTGCTCGGGGACGTGAAATGGAGTCACAAGCCCTTGGCCCCGGCAAAGCTCGCCGCGGCTCTTTCGGAGCTCGCCGCACGCACTCCGCCCGCGTTGGGCAGCAGCTACGCAACCCGGCAGCACGTGCGCGTGTTGTTTGTCCCTGGGATCCAAGGCAAACGCCCCCGCACTCCGCCCGACATGCACATCGTGACCGCTGCGGACGTCATGCGTTAGCGGCGACCGCTTCAACTATTCTTGAGGTCGGTTCGCGGCACGACGCTGGCCCACTACTCCCGCCCTGGGCCGCGAGTGCCGTCGGGAAGCTCAGCGCGCAGGCGGTGCAGGTGCCAGCGCAACGCTTGAGCTGAAGGGCGGGAGGTGTCCATGGGACGTTTCCGCCAACGCGGCTTCTTCGAGAAGGGCGCCGTGTTTGGCCCAAAGCTGGAATAGGTCGTACTGATGGAGGCGTGGACTTCAGTTTGAAACAGCTAGCCGGGCAGCTCCTAGTGGTTGGGTTTGTCGGGCCAGAGTTGCCGCTAGCGCTTCGAGAGCAGTTGGCTGCGTCGGAGCGCGCCGGCGTGATCGTGTTTCGGCGCAACCTGCCGAGCCTCGACGCCACCCACGCGCTTTTGCGAGACGTCGCGAGCGCCAGCGCCGCTGCGAGCCCGCCCTTCGTCGGCGTGGATGAGGAGGGCGGCCGCGTGCGGCGATTGCCGGCCCCCTTCCCTGCTCTGCCGCCCATGCGAGCCCTTGGCACCCATGAGGACCCCCAGCTGTGCCGTCGCGCGGGTGCGGCCCTAGGCAAGGCGCTCCGGGCCGTTGGCTTCAACTTGGACTTTGCACCCGTGCTGGACGTCGACACGAACCCGGCCAATCCCGTGATCGGCGATCGCTCATTCGCCACCACTCCCGAGGACGTCGCGCGCCTCGCGCTGGCCTTCGCGGACGGCATGCGCGATGGCGGGCTCATCCCCTGCGGCAAACACTTCCCGGGCCACGGCGACACCGAAACCGACAGCCACTTCGCCTTGCCCCGGGTGCGCCACGATCGCGAGCGTCTCGATCGCGTCGAGCTGGCGCCGTTTCGCGCCGCCTGTGCTCATGGGCTCGAGGCCCTGATGAGCGCTCACGTCGTTTTCGATGCGTTAGACACGGACTTGCCCGCCACCCTCAGCGTAGCCGTCGCCACGGATTTGCTGCGTGGCAGCCTGGGGTTCAGCGGCGTCCTGTTCAGCGACGATTTGGAAATGCGCGCGCTATCGGGGCGCATGAGCATCGAAGAATCCGCTGTCGGCGCCGTGCTCGCTGGCTGCGACGCGCTGCTGATTTGCGAGCACGAAGAGCTTGCAGTGCGTGCTCACGCGGCGTTAATCCGCGAATGCGAGTCGAGTCCCGCCTTCAAAGCCCGCGCCCAACAAGCCGTCTCCCGTAGCCTGGCCCTCCGCGAAGCGCGCCGCCCTACTCCGGTCACAGCAGACCTGTTCGAAAGCGCTATAGCGGCATCAGACCTCCAGAAGATCGCGCGTTCCCTCCCTAGCTCCGGCAAGATACGCATGATGTTTGGTCCCTAACGTGGGGATCGCGTCGCTGTGCTCGATAGATCTCAGACTTGTCCGGGCTGCGTTCAGCTGAGCATCTCAGCATCGCGGCCACAACTGCGTCCAACCAGGTTGGGGTGCGGGCCAGCTCGGGCAATCAATAGGATCGGACGCCGATCTGGAACGGGCCTGAGCCAGCGCTGCAGGCGCAAGCGACACCAGGCTCCCACCGGAACGGCACGGCAGGTTTTTCATGGGGAAGACTACGGGGTTCACGGGTCCCATTCGCGGGGGCGATGTCCGATTCTGTCTACGGCGACAGCGTGAGCGCCATGCTGTTCGAAGCTCGGTAACGGCGAGCTGGGGTCGTCGCAAGGGCTAGACTCATGAAACCAATGTATTTGACTGGGGCCCCGTTGTTGCTTGCGTGTAGCAGCGGAGGCACCTCGGGGTCGGGGCCCGATGCAGGTTCGGATGGCAGCTGAAGCACTGGTGGGGCATCAGGCAGCGGAGCTTCTAGTGGCGGCGGCGCAATGCTGCTGGCCAGCTGCGCTCCGACCAAGGAGTTTCGCGCCTAAGACAGTTCCCTCCAAGTCGCGAGAAGTGCACTCCACAGGCGCGCCCGACACCTCGTGTCTCTAACGCCATCCAGCACCGGCAGCGTGAGCTTCGGACAGATTGCGATGCTGAATGCGCAGGCTGACCAACCACCGCCCTAGTACGGTTCTGATGAGCCCACGCACCGCGCCAAGATCGCAAACCCAACAGCAAAGCACAGGCCCATCACTGCGCCTCTGCGCGTCCGAGGTTGTGCCCCCAGCAGCAAGAACAGCCCGAGCATGGGGCAAAGGACGCCTGAGAAGAACCCCACCGCGTAGTTCCCGGATCGCTCCGCCACCGCAATGTCGGCAACGTCTAGACGCCGTTCTATGCGCTGGACGAATTCTTGAGCCCAGCCGCGATCGAAGCCCTGTTTTGCGATGGCCTGTTCCAACACCTGACCGTCCTCGCCATCCCTCAACTCCCGACGGACCCAGCGACGGAGCTTTCGTTCCGTTGGCCTGTCGGGCGTGACGGGCGCCGCGGATGCTCGGTAGGCGGTGGGAGGTCGCGTCGGTTCGCGCGGCTTGGTCAGTACCATCCCGCAGGAGTCGCACTCCTCGTCGAGGACAGAATTGAACGCTCCGCATGCAGGGCAGTCCATTGTTCTTCATCCCTCGGCAAACGCCCGCAAGCTCCGCCCGTTGTCGAATTGGAACTCCACGCGGCGGCAGAGAATCGCCCCGCGATGGCGTCGATGACGCGCTGATCCGCCACATTCAAACCAACAAAAGCAAACGGCCCCGCAACTTTCGTCGCGAGGCCGCCTTGCTGTTTGGGCTAACGAATCAGCCCGCGCCGGCTTCGCCGCTGGCGCTGGCACTGGCACTGACCGAGACATTGATCGAAACGCTCGCGTCAACCTGTGCCTTCAGCGACGCCGCGAGGCAGCCGCCGACCTTGAGGGCCGCATCGCCACCACCGGTGACCGCAGCCTTCACGCCCTCGATGGAGGCCTTCACGCTGCCGACAGCGCTCTCGAGACGACCCTTCATGCCGAGGGTGACCTTGAGCAGAGCGGGCAGGTTGGCTTCGAGAGCACCCTTGAGCGTGGCAGCCGCTTCCGCGTCCGCCGCGCCTTGGAGCTTCACCGCAACCTTGGCCGGGGTGCACTCGACCTTGGCGTTGACCTTGGCGTCACAGTTAGCCTTGCACTCGGCGCTCATCTCTGGGGGCTTCATCTCGCCGCTGCACTTGGGCTCCTTGATCTCGACGTCGCAGCCGCCGGAGCAGGTGCCTTCGCAGCTGCCGCCGCCCGTGATCTCACAGGAAGCGCTGCAGGAACCGCCGCACTTGCCGCCGCAGCTGCCCTTGCCGCCGCCTTCGCACTTGCCTTCGCACTTGCCCTTGCACTCACCCTTGGTGTCCTTGCCGTCACACTTGCCTTCACAGGTGCCGCCGCAGGTCCCCGAGAAGCTGGCGTCGCAAGAGCCTTCGCAGGTGCCGCTGCAGGAGCCTTCGCACTTGGCGCCGGCTTCGACCTGGCAGCTACCTTCGCACTTGCCTTCGCACTTGCCGCTGATCTCGCCACCCTCGCACTCTACCTTGACGGAGCCGGGGTCGACGTTGCCCTGGCAGCTGGCGGCGCAGTCAGCCATCGCGCTCATCGAGGCCGAGCACTTGGGCGGAACCACGTCGACCTTGAGGCCGCCGGAGATATTGGCCTTGGCCTTCACCTCGCCGAGGAACTTCACTGCAGCCTGACAAGCGGCTTCCGCCTTCTTGCCGGGGCCTTCCTCTGCGGGGGCGATGTCCTCGTCGCTCGCGCCGAGGTCCTTGGCGAGCTGGCCACAAGCGCCGGCCACGTCAGCCTCGACCTCGACCGCGAGGGCCTTCAGCTCTGCGCCAGCAGAGAGCGCCGCCTTCACCTTGCCCTCCAGCTCACCTTTGAGGCCGAAGTTGGCGCTCATGATTGCCGAGGGATCACTGATGTCCGCTGGGCAGGAGCCGGGAAGGCCGGGCATGCCGGGCAAACCACCACCGCAGTTCATCAGCAACGGCGCTGCCGCCACTGCAACTACTCCACTAAGATTTCGCCAACGATTCGCGACCATTTTCTTAATCTCCTCTCGAGACGATACGTCTCGGGCGTCCAAGCCGGGTGCACGCTACACTTGCTCAATTCACTTGCAAAGCTGAAAACGGACCCCTTTGGCCTGCTCCAACCTGTCCGTGCTCCCTCTATGATTCTCCGGGCCACCCCGGCCCATTTGCTGCGTGATTCGGCCCGCGGTTTGTCCCCGTTTCACTGAAAAGTAAAGGTTTTTGTTAGCCGGCACACCGTGTGGGGGGCCTCGGCGCAAGTGAGCGCGCGTTCAGCGCCTCTTTTTTGCGGGGTTCCCGTTGTCGCTGTCGAAGGGCAGCGAAATTTGCGCGGCCGTTCGCCCACTGTCTTCCGCGCCGCCCGCGGCCCTAAGGAGCGCTCGCTCACGCTCGAGATCGGCCTCGATGACTTCGGGGTTGTCGAGGGCGAAGGCCAGGGCGTCGAAGACCTTGGCGGGGCCGAGCTGCGGATAGCGCTTCAGGATCGTCTCCACGCGGGAGCCGGATTTGTAGAACGCAAACAGCCGACGCACGGGCACCCGTGAGCCTGCCACATGAGGGCTTCCCGACAAGACCTTGGGATCCACCCGCACGTGCGGATGAGGCACGAGAACGATGGGCAGGGTCATGAGCCTGACTCGAGCCAACGATGGACGCGTGCCACGATCTTGTCCGTGGTCAGGCCGTATTGGTCTGCCAGGGTGTTCCAAGGTGCAGAAGCGCCGAACTTGTCGACACCGACGCACAAGCCATCGCGACCAACCACTGCTTCCCAGCCTCTGGTGCGGCCGGCTTCAATCGCTACTCGCTTCGTATTGGCTCCAAACACGGCTTCTACCTCCCCCTTGGGTCGTTGCAGGAACAGGTCGATGCACGGCGCGCTCACGACCCGAGCCTTCTTGCCGGACGCATTCAGCTTCGCCGCGACCTGCTCTGCAACGTGCACCTCACTGCCTGTCGCGACTAGCACGACGTCCGGGTCGGCGGCGTCGACCAGCACGTAAGCGCCCTTGCTCACTTCCGCCCTGGGCACGTCGCCGCTCGGACTCGGGATCTTGTGTCGGGTTAGAACCAAGGCCGTGGGCCCATTTTTTCGCTCCAGAGCGTGGGCCCAGGCGGCGGCACATTCGGTTGCGTTTGCCGGGCGCCAGACGTCCAGGTTTGGCACCAAGCGCAGCGAAGCCACCTGTTCAACGGGCTGGTGGGTGGGACCGTCTTCGCCCAGAAAGATACTATCGTGGGTGAACACGTACACGACTTGCTGCTCCATCAACGCGGCCAGTCGGATCGCAGGCCGCATGTAGTCGCTGAAGATCAAGAAGGTGGAGCAATAGGGTACGAACAGCCCAGAGAGCGCCAAGCCGTTGCAGATCGAGCCCATCGCATGTTCGCGAATGCCGAAGTGCAGATTGCGCCCCTCGAACTGTCCTCGCGCGACATGGCCGGACCCTTTGATCGTGGTCTTGCAGGACTCGGCCAGATCTGCCGAGCCGCCGACCAGGGCGGACACTTGCTCCGCTGCGGACTGTTGCACGACCGACGCCGTGGAACGCGTCGCGTTGGGTTTGTCGGGGGCATTGGCACACAGCGTTTCGTAAAGCTTTGCCGGCGCCTCGTGGGAGACCAAGCTGTCGTAGGCGGCTTTGCGTGTCGGGTCGAGTTTGGCCACTCGAGCCCTCCAGGCCGAGTGCAGGGTGCGGTTCTTCTCGACCTGTGCAGCGAAAGGCGTGCGGGCAGCGTCCGGGATGGCGAAGGTCGGTTCCACGGGCCAGCCCACCTCGCTCTTCGTGCCTGCGATCTCTTCAGCCCCCAAGGGTGCGCCGTGGGCGCCTGGAGTGTCCTGCTTCGTCGGTGCGCCGATGGCGATGTGGGTGCGCGCCACGATCAGGCTCGGCCGACCTTCTTCGGCGAGGGCGGCATCGAGCACGGTCCCTAGCGCCGCCTGGTCGTGCCCGTCCACATTCTGCACGAACCAGCCGTAGGCCTCGAACCGCTTCCCAACATCTTCGGTGAAGCTCAGCTCGGTGCTACCGTCGATGGTGATGCGATTGTCATCCCAGATCACGACCAGATTATCGAGCCCCCAAAGCCCAGCGAGACTGGCCGCTTCGGATGCAACGCCCTCCATTAGATCGCCATCGGATGCCAATACGAATACGCGGCTGTCGAAGATGGGGTCCTGGTCCGTGTTGACGCGTGCACCTGCCATCTTCATGCCCAGTGCCATGCCGACGCCGTTGCCCACGCCCTGCCCCAAGGGTCCAGTGGTGGTTTCAACTCCCGGCGTGTGGCCAACTTCCGGGTGACCAGGTGTCCTCGACCCCCACTGACGAAAGTTCTTCAACTCGTCCAGGGGGAGATCGTAGCCCGCGAGATGCAGCAATGAATAGAGCAACATGCTCGCGTGCCCGCAAGACAGAACGAAGCGGTCCCGATTGGGCCAAGTCGGATCTTCTGGCACGTACCGAAGGTAGCGAGTGAACAACTCGACCCCAATCCCCGCCAAGGCCATAGGCGTACCGGGGTGGCCACTGTTGGCCGCCTCGACCCCGTCGACCGAGAGAAAACGCACGGTGTGAATGGCAGGCGTGAGGTCCGTCGTCATGCGGCGCGCATATCACGTCGGCGGCCACGTTCGAAGAGGCAGCGCCCACGCAGCGACTTCGGCTGCGCCAACCTGCGGGCGTCAGTTGGGGCGCGGAGACGTCGCGTGCTGATGCTCCGCGAGCGTCTTGCTGAAGGTGTGCCGGCCATCGCCCCGGGCCACGAAGAACAAGAACTCCGTCTTTTCGGGCGCGAGTACAGCGCTCAACGCCCCTTCGCCGGGGTTGGCGATGGGTCCGGGCGGCAGTCCCGAGTGCGCGTAGGTGTTGTAGGGGTTGCGAGGGTCTCGCAGCATTTTCGGAGTGACCTTTCCGCCCGTCGCGTCGCAGGAGGACAGTGACTCGCCTAGCAGCAGACAGCCGTAGGCGGCGGTGGGATCAGCTTGGAGTCTTTGTTTGGGTTTGAAGTCGAGATCGTCCAGGCGGTTCAGGTATACGGACGCAACCCGGGGGCGTTCATCTGCGTGACGGGTTTCTCGCTCGACGATGGAAGCCAGGGTCGCGATCTCGTGCTCCGTCCACCCCCGGGACTGTTCATAGCGCTTCATGGCCTCGGGATGCTTCGCGGCCAGCCGAGCCAAGCGTTTCCGAAACTCTTTGACCATGACTCGGACGATGACTCTAGGCGGAGTATCCACCGCCAGATCGTAGGTAGCTGGGAACAGCATGCCCTCCGCACTCGGCCCTTGCACCGAGAGCTCTCTCAGCAGCGCCTTCGAGCGCACCACCCGCACGAAGGCAGCCTTGGCGCAGACCTCGCGTTGCTCGAGGCGCTCGGCTATCTGCACGTGGTGGAACCCTTCTGGGATCGTGACCTTGACAGCGGTTCGATTCGGAAGCCGCCCCAAGCGCTGCAGCAGGCCGCGGGGGCTCTGAGCGTCGTTCAACAAATGCCCGCCAGGAACGATGTGCACGCTGGGGCGGACGAGCTTCAAGTAGACGCGCATCATGAGCGGGCTCCGCACCAGGCCCCGCTGCTCCAGCATCCTGGCCAAGTCTGCGTCGGAGGCTCGCGTTGGCACCTCCAGGTAGATCGCCTGACCGCCGCCAGGCCCGGGCAGCAATGCCCAAACCCAGACGCACGCCAGCAGAGCGATGCTCAAAGAGACCAGCCCGATCAGTACCCACGCCGCCCGGCGCCGCCGCCTGCCCTTGCGCCGTTTGGGCGATGGCCGCTTCCCAGGTGCGGGCTTCTTTCGAGGCGCCGGCTTGGACGGGCGCTTGGGTTTCGTCGATGCGTTCACGGCGATTCCCGCGAGTCCAACCAGGTTTGGAGGATCAAGGCCGCCGCCGCACTGTCGACCTTGCTGCGCGCCGTGCGCGCGTTCTCGCCCCCTTGTCGCAGCTGACTGTGAGCCTGGACGGTGGAGAGGCGTTCGTCCACAAACACGACCTCGACTTCCAGCCGGGTCTGCAATGCCTGCCCGAAGCGTCGCGCGCGCTTGGCAGCCCGGCCCTCGCGCCCATCCATTTCGAGCGGCAGCCCGATCACGAATACGTCAATCCCCTCCTCTGCGGCGAGTGCTGCGAGGCTGTCGAGTAATTTGGGCTCGGACTGGCCACCGAGGAAGGGTCTGGGGTGCGCCATGGCCCCGAGATCGTCCGAGACGGCCAGGCCGACTCGAACGCGTCCCAGGTCGATGCCTGCCGCGCGCATGGCCACGACGTTTAGCCCGGTTTTGTCAACCGGGCCAGACATCCTGCCGGACGCCGGTGCCCAGCCTCCGCCACGGCGCTTGACCTGCCGTTCCGCTACGAGCATAAGCCGGGGCACAGCGGTTCCGGCATTGGGGGCGGCTGCGCTTCTTGCTCATGGCTTTCCGTGCTGTCAAAGGGATGAACGACGTCCTCGCCAAGGATGCTGCGCGTTGGCAACGTCTCGAGAGTGCGTTCAGTCGGCGAGCAGGGCTTCACGGCTACCAGGAGGTCCGCACACCCGTCGTCGAGCGCACGGATCTGTTCGTGCGCTCGATCGGCGAAGCGACGGATGTGGTGGAAAAGGAGATGTACTCCTTTCAGCATCATCGTGACGCTCTCACATTGCGTCCGGAGGGCACGGCTGGCGCGACCCGCGCGTATATCGAGCACAAGGTCTACGCCCGAGAACAGGTGACCCGTTGGTACTACCTGGGCCCCATGTTCCGCGCGGAGCGCCCGCAGCGGGGGCGCTATCGGCAGTTCTACCAGGCGGGCTGCGAGGTGTACGGCGCCCCAGGGCCTGTTGCAGATGCAGAGATGATCGACATGCTGGTCGGACTGTTCCGAGAACTCGGCATTGAGCAGCTCGAAGTCGCGATCAACTCCCTCGGCGGGTCGGAAACCCGCGGGCGCTATCGCGACGCGCTAGTGGCGTTCTTCACGCCTCGCGTCGATGAGCTCTCAACACACGCCCAAGCGCGACTGAGCACCAATCCCCTGAGGATCTTGGACTCCAAAGACCCCAAGGACCAAGAGGTCGCTTCCGGTGCCCCCAGCATGTTGGACGTGCTCGGCCCCGAAGATCGTGAGCATTTCGACGGCTTGAAGCGGGCGCTGGACGCCCTGGAGACCCCCTACGTGGTGGAGCCCCGTCTGGTGCGTGGGCTGGACTACTACACCCGAACTTCCTTCGAGATCCGCTCGAACGCAGGAGAGCTGGGCGCCCAGAACACCCTAGCCGGGGGCGGGCGCTACGACGGTCTGGTCGAAGAACTCGGTGGGCCGAAAACCCCCGCGATCGGCTTCGCGATGGGGCTGGAGCGGATCCTGCTCGCCATGCCCGAGGCCGAAAGCGCTGGCCGCAGCGGATGCTTCCTGGCGCCTCTGGCAAAAGTCTGCTTGCCACAAGCGCTGGTTCTGGCTCGAGCCCTTCGCGAACGCGGGATCGTGGTGGAGCTAGAGGGGCGGGGTCAAAGCTTGAAAAGCCAGCTGCGGCGCGCGGACTCCCTTGGTATGCGTGCCTGCATCGTGCTGGGCGAAGATGAGCTGTCGCGTGAGGTCGTTCAGCTGAAGGACCTCGAGCAACATACACAGCGAGACGTCGCATTCGCTGACGTCGTCGATCAGGTGCACGGCCTCTTGGGCGAAAGGCTGCGTGACTAGGAGATGAGCCGCCGCGCCCTGTCTTGTTTGGTCGCCCTCGGCTGGGTCTGCCTGGCGTGGCCCGTCCTCGCCCAAGACCCCTATGGTCCGGGCGTGGCACCGGGCATCGGTGGCCCCGCGCCGCCACCTGCTCCTGGCAAAGGACCACCCGTATCGGGCAAGGCCCCGCCGGGCGCGCCTGAACCGCACGCGGCCGGCGGCGGTGAGAGCTTGCTGCCGCCCAGTTCGGAGCCGTCGCTACCCGACAAGCCTCTCAAGATCCCGCGCCGCGTTCGCGCTCGGATCGGCACCGATACCTTGCTGGAGGATGTACCCCGAGGCCAGGACGCCAAGCCCGAGCGCAAGTTCTACGGACCTTGGTACGAGGAACGTCAGGGCAAATACGAGTTCAAACTCGCGTTCCCGGTGTGGGCTCAGCGCACCCAACCTTCGGCCACCAACCCGAAAGTGACTGATCGCGCCAGCCTTTTCGGGGGGTTGTACTACAACCGCCGCAGCGCCGAGCGGGCTGACGATGTCCTGTTTCCCCTGTTTTGGAACATGCGGGATCTGGCCAAAGGCAGCCGAACGACGGTTGTCGGCCCCTTCGTCAACCGCGTCACCAAGGACGAGCGCGACAATTGGCTGGCTCCTCTCTACTTCACCGGCAAGCGTAAGAACGGCGGCTACACCGTGATCCCGCCGCTGCTCACCTACACCAAGACCGACGGCCACAGTGGTTTCAACATGGTCGGACCGCTGTTCTGTTCCTGGGACGGTGGCTCCCATTGTGATCCCCGCACGGCTCACGACTTGGACATGGGGATCTTCCCGCTCTACTTCTACGGACAGACCGACACGACCAAGTACGAAGTGATCCCGCCGCTGCTACACTACTATCGATACGACGACGACAAGCAGCGCTACCTAAACATCTGGGGACCCTATTATCGGGAGCACACGCCCAAGCGCGAGTTGTTCCACCTGCTGCCTTTGTATTGGAGCATCTGGGGCAAGAACGAGCGTCACACGACGGTCTTGCCCTTCTTCCACTACGGTTACAAAGGCAACTCGTCCCTTTTCGTCAACCCGCTCTACCTGCTGGCAAAGGGCGACGAGGGCGAAACCACGTTCGTGACTTGGGGCTACGCGCGTCACCGCGGTCGCACAGAGCTGGACATGATCACGCCCTTCTACTGGGCGTATCGGGATCCGGACATCGGGCTCGACCAGAAGCTTCTATTCCCATTCTTGTACTCCCGCACCAGCCCGCGGGAATCGAATCAAGTCTTCTTCCCTTTCTGGGCGCACTTCGAACGCTACGGCGTCAGCGAAACGACCTGGATCACGCCTTTCTTCCAACACACTCACGACTTGCGGGGTTGGCAGACCAACATCCATCCCATCTTGTATTTGGGTCGTAACGGCAACCAATCCCACACTGTCGTAGCGCCTTTCTTCTGGGATTTCGCGGGTCAAGATTCCCGCGCGACCGTTGGCTTCCCAGTCTACTGGCGCTTTGCGGACCGCGACTCGGTGTCTCAGCTCGTTGGCAACGTCTACTACCGGGAGCGCAAAGTGAAGAACGGCCTGGACTGGGAGGTCCACATCTTCCCCGGCTTCTCTTACGGGGAGACGCCGGACGGGCATTGGTGGAACGTGCTGTATGGGCTCGCCGGCTACACCCGTCGAGGCAAGGCCGCGAAGATGCGCACGCTCTGGATCCCGATTACGCTGTCGGACGAAAACGGGCAGTGACCGCAGCACGGCACACGCCCGCCACCAGCGTTGTCACGCGCGCATCAGCTGAAACGCCGCAGCTCGCCGATCTTGTCGCTGATGCCGGCGTCTGCAGGTTGCAGCTTCTGAGCCGCCACTAGCTCTCGCAGCGCCCCGACAATCTGACCCTGCTCCTCGTAGACTCGCGCCAGATTGAGGTACGGGAAGTGCCGGGGCTCATAGCGCGGTGCAGACTTGGCTCTTTCCAACCAGGGCACGGCTTCGTCGAACTTGCGCTGCTGAATCAGGTAAGCCCCGATGTCGTTGTAGGGGTTGCCGAAAGTCGGGTCCACGACGATAGCGCGCTCGCATTCGGCGATGGCCCCGCTGACGTCGCCGCGGCGAGCCAACACGTAGCCCAAGAAGGTGTGGGCTTCGGCAGTGGCGTGCAGCAAGAGAGACTGCCGATACAAGGCCTCCGCGGCCTTCAGGTCCTCCGCTTCTTGACACTCCACGCCCTGCTCCCACAGCGAACGAGCTTCTGCCTGCAGTTTTTCCTCAGAATTCATTGCAGAGCCCAAACTAAGTCGGGATTTCTTCCGCGCCAGCCCTTGACGGAACTCATATCCGTGACGGCAAAGTCGTGCCGGGCGGCTACATCTTCACCCAGATTTCGCGTTAGGTTTGGGCACCATGAAACGATACAAAGCCGCAATCATTGGAGGCTCGGGGTACGGCGGGGGCGAGATGATTCGTCGCCTCTTGAATCATCCCGAAGTCGAACTCAGCCGCATCAGCTCCTTGGACTACGTCGGGGAACCCCTGGGCGCCGCGCATCCAAATCTGGAAGGCCAGTCCGAGCTGGTCTTCGAGGAACTGCCGCCAGAGAAAGCGGCCGACGGTATGGACGTCGTGCTGCTGGGGCTGCCGCACAAGGTCAGCGCGGAGGTCATGCCCAAGCTGCTCGAGACGAGCGCAAAGATCGTCGACATGAGCGGCGACTTTCGTCTCAAAGACAAACAGGCGTATGCAAAGTTCTACGGCAAGACCCACCCGTGCCCACAGTTCCTGGAGCAGTTCGTCTACGGGCTACCAGAGCTCAACCGCGCTGCAATCCAGAAGAGTCGGTGCGTAGCCAGCCCAGGTTGTTTCGCGACGACCATTGAAGTGGCGTTGCTTCCCCTGGCAAAACGCGGCTGGCTCAAAGGTACGGTCGAGACCGTGGCCATGACGGGGTCGAGCGGCAGCGGCGTGGTTGCGAGTGCCGGCACTCACCACCCCGTTCGCTACAACAACATCAAGACCTACAAGACTCTGAATCACCAGCACACTCCCGAGATCCTCGAGACCTTGGCCTTTGCTGGCGCCAAGGAGGTGTCCTTGGCCTTCGTGCCCGTCTCCGCGCCCCTCGCGCGAGGCATCTTTGCCAGCAGCTTCGTCAGCGTGCCCGAGTCGGTCTCGGAGAAGGAGATCCTGGCGGCGTTCACCGACGATTACGCCAAAGAACCTTTCGTGCGCGTGCCCCGCAAGCGCTTGCCCGAGGTCGTGGCCATCGCCGGCTCGAATCACGCGGAGGTCGGGGTGGTCTGCGGCGAGGTCACTGCGGGTCAGCGCCTGGTGACGGTGTTTTCTGCCGCCGACAACCTGGTCAAGGGCGGTGCGGGTCAGGCCATTCAGAACATGAACCTGGTGCTGGACCTGCCCGAAGACGCCGGCCTCGTTGATCCCGGAAGCTTCCCGTGACCGCCGCAACTCGCACCCGGGTCGTCAAGCTGGGCGGTGAAGTCATCCGCGGAAAGCGGCTGCCGGAAGTCGCCGGGCAGATTGCGAAGCTGCGCAACGGTGGCGGGGGCGACGATCGCGTGGTGGTCATCCACGGCGGCGGTCCACAGACCTCGGCATTGCAGAAGGCCTTGGGGCAAGCACCCAACATCGTCGGCGGGCGACGTATCACCGATGCGGAAGCCCTAGAAGCGATCAAGATGGCCGTCGCAGGGCTCGCCAACGTCGATCTGTGTTCGGCCCTGATGGGAGTCGGTGTGCGCCCGGTAGGGCTGCATGGCGGGTCCTGCGCAGTTGTCCGCGCGGTGAAGCGACCGCCGCGGGTCGTGACCGGCGCGGGAGATGAGCCCATCGACTTTGGCCACGTGGGCGACGTCGTCGGCGTCAACCGGGATCTGCTCGAGGAGCTGCTGTCCCTTTCCTACGTGCCCGTGATCGCCTGCTTGGGCGGCGACGAAGCGGGCCGTGTCTTCAACATCAACGCCGACATCGTCGCGACTCGCATGGCCGCCGAGCTCGCTGCTCGGGACTTGTTTCTGTTGATGGATGTTCCCGGCGTTCTCCGGGATCGAGACGATCCCGAATCCCGGGTGCAGCGGCTGACCGTCGCCGAGGGCAAAGCGCTGATTGCAGAAGGTGTCGTGGCAGGCGGGATGATCCCCAAGCTGGAAGAGTCCTTCGTGGCGCTAGAGCGTGGCGTAGAGCGCGTGCACCTGCTCAATGACGGCCTGGATCGGGCCGCAGAGGCGCCGGGCTCCGTGGGCACGCTGCTCGTGCCCTAGTCCAGCGAACCGGTTCGCTTCGCGGACCGCCGCTCAGCGCTTGGGATCAGAACAGCAGCGGAAACCGGTCTCGGTGCCGTTGTAGTAGCGATCGTGGGCAGTCTGGGCTGCCCGGCAGTGATTGCGGCTCGGCTGCCAGTAAGCACCCTTCATGGCCGGACGGACCGGGTTCGAGCCATCAATGGCCACGAACTCTTCAAGGTTGCCGGCGAGGTCGAAAACGCCGAAGGGGCTCTCGCAGCGCGGATAGGCGCCGGGGGGTGCCCGCATGTCCCGGAGCCTTCCATCTTTACCCACCACGTCGTAGTGGTCAGCGTTGCAGGCGGTGGCGTCCCGTTTGAAGCCGTAGGGGTAAGGCCGCATTTCTTCGCCCTCGCAGGCGAAGTTGTACTCACTCTCCAGACAGACACGCTTTCCGATGGCTGAGCAGGACTTCGCGGCGTGGTTGAAGCTCCGAAAGTTCGCCGGCAGGTTCTGGCCCGACTCCACGAATTCGTACTTATCGATGCAGAAGCGCATCCGCTTTTTGGGCTTCAGGCACTTGGCGGGCTGTGCGTACTCGGCACAGCGGAAGTTCTCGTATCGGCCGGGCGGGTCCATGTAGCGCAGACAGCGCTGGCGGACCTCGGGGCAGTACTCGCCTTCGACGAGCGCCATCCCCTCACCACACACGGGGTCTTCCTTCTTGACGTCGGGCACGACCACCTTCGGGCTCAAGACCGCGACCAGACTCTTGGACTGGGCCAACTGGACGGCGTCATCCGGGTCCGCAGAGAACTCCGCTTGGGTCCCGCCTGGGGCGGAATTTCGGTTGCAGGCGAGCAGGACAAACCCTACCGCCGAAGCCACCGTCAGCTGTCGAATGAGCCGCAAGACCGAGCGACTTTTCGGTCATGCGGCCTTCAAGTCAAGCTGAAAAACCTGCGCACACTGTCCTACTGAACTGGACCCGCGAAAACATGCTGTGGAGCAAGCTCGGCAATTTCAGTCCCTTACGGTCCAAAGCTCGAGTTCAACCTCACTACCGAACTCTTGGCCGGAGCTCGTGACAAACCTCAGCCGGTCGGCCGGGCAAACGCGGGCTTTGCTTGGCTTGCCGCGACAGGCCCGGTGTGCGCTCAACCTGTCGGGGCTGTGGCGCCCGGCGCCTCAGCGCAGCAGCGCACGCCAACCTGAATGTCGTTGTAGTGGTCGTCGTGCTTCGTCGTCGCCGGGCGGCAGCGGTTCCTGGCGGCCATCCACCAACCCCCCTTGAGACCGTTGCGATAAGGCGGGTTGTAGCGGGCGTTTTCTCGGAGCACCGGCTCGTCCAAGTTGCCAGCCATGTTCAGAACTCCGAACGGGCTCACGCACTCGGACAGCTCCGCCGCGCTCATGCGGTTGTCCTTGAGGATCTGCCGCCGCGGGTTCTTCTCATATAGGTCTTCGCGATCCTGATTGCACTTGGCCTCCCGGGACCAGCCGTAGGGATACGGGAGCATTTCTTCGCCCTCGCAAGCGAAATTCCACTCGCTCTCCGTGCACAGGCGCTTGCCTTGGCTCTTGCAGATCTTGCTCCCGCTCACGAAGCTCTGATGGTTCAGGGGGAGCGTTTCACCAGGTTTGGTGTATTCCGTCCGATCGATGCAGTAGCGCATCGGGACGCGCTGGCCGACGCAGCGGGCACTCTGCTTGTATTTGGCGCAGCGGGCGTAGGGCAGCTTCGGGTCATCCAGCCATTTGTCGCATTCGTGGCGGACCTCGGTGCAGTAGCTCCCCTCGACCGGCACCATCTCGGGTGGGCAGGAAGCGGCAGAGGCTCCGAAAGACGGGTCAGGCGCATGCACGGACTGCGCAGGCGTCGCACTGTGACGCGTCACTGTGGCGGCTGTGACGCGTGCTCCAAGCTTGCCCAGCTGAGCGGAAAGGGCGGGCCCAGCCTCAGCCGGGCGAGCCCGGGGCTCGGCGCCGATCGCCAACAACCCCGCCAAAACCAGCCCAAAGCCTGAGAGCTTCCTCATATATCCGCTCGACCTTCGAGCTGGGATCGTCCCGCGTCGTCCCTGCCCCGTACAACTTCCCTGCGACCCCACACCCATATACAGAAGCAATGCACGGCTCATGCCGCGAACCGGGGCCTCGCGACCCGCTGATTGGCAGCGCCGCCAGGCATCGCCCCTGGGGCTGTTGCACCTACTGCGACTCCGCGGCCTCGCCCAGGAAGGGTACGAACCGCACGCCCATCAGGCGCTCCTCTCGCAGATCCTCGGCGCCCTTCCCGGTGCGCGTGATACGCAGCAGTTCCTGAGCAGCACTCCGGGGTCCCACGGGAATGACGAGGTGTCCGCCCACCTTGAGCTGCGCCAACAGCGGTTCGGGAACCGTCTTGGGTGCTGCGGTTACCAGAATGGCGTCAAAGGGCGCAGCCTCCGGCCAGCCCTGATAGCCGTCGCCGGTCCGTAGCGCGACCCGCTCAGCGCCATACCCCAGAGCTCGAAGATTCTTGGCGCCCTGGCGGGCGACCTTCGGCAAGTATTCGATGCTGTAGGTCCTCTTGCAGACCTCTGCCAGCACGGCCGCTTGGTAGCCACTGCCCGTTCCGATCTCGAGGCAGCGATCCCCCGGCTTGATTTTCGCGGCTTGGGTCATGAAGGCGACGATGAAGGGCTGGCTGATGGTCTGCCCACTGCCGATTGGAAGGGGACGATCCGCGTAGGCACGGCCGGCAACTGCATCCGGCACGAAGGCGTGACGCGGAACCCGGCGCATTGCCGCAAGCACTCGGGGGTCCGTGATGTCCCGGGAAGCGATCGTGTTGGCCACCATGGCCCGGCGCTCCGCAACGCGCTCCGAAAACGCGGGGCTCTCGGTCGCGGGCTGCGCCGCCGCCGACGCAGGTGGAAGTGGTCGGTCCGCAGGTGGCGAAGCCTTGGAGCTCTGGTCTTCGTTCTTTCGGCAGCTCAAGAGGATGCAGCACGCCAGGGCGACGCCCCACCAAAACGAGCTGTGACCGCGCTGCGGGCTCACGCCACCGACACCTCTTCCCCCGCCAGAGCTCGCGCAAATCGAGGATCGCCGGCAAGTCGTCCGATAGCTTCGTCGGACTCCGCGCGTGGGGCGTCGGGGTGGCCCGCCTTCACCGCCTTGGAAAGGGTGCGCAGGGCCTCGTCGACCCGATCCGCGCGGGCAAAGCCCTGGGCGGCAGCGTAGGCGTCCTCGGGATCCCCTTCGCTGTCGAACAGCGCTTCTAGCAGGGAGGCCGACGCCCCGTGAGCGCCATGCTCACTCGCCGCGCTCGACACCTGACGCAATTCCACAGGCTCCACCAACCCCACCAAACCCGCTGCGAGTTCCGCCGCCCGGTCGAAGTGCTCGGTCTCCAGTTCCACCCTCACGGACAGAGAGAGCAACTCTGGGCGCGGGTCGCCTTGCTCTCTGGCCAGGCCAAGTAGCTTGCGGGCTGACGCCTGATCCCCGTCGGCAAGCGCTACGGCCGCCTCCAGGTAGGGATCACAGCCGGAGAAGGTCTTCAGGTCTCGGACCGCCGCGCGGGCTTCCGGCAATTGGCCTTGTTCCAACGCCGCCCATGCCAGGATCTCCAAAGCCAGTTGCCTTTCCTCTGCGCTGCGCGCGGACTGAGCCAGCACCCGGGCCAGCGACGTCGCCTGAGCGAAATCCCTCGCTTCCAGTCGCTCCTTCGCCCGCACCGCGAGTTCGTGGCGCGCACTCTCCGGCAGCTCAGGCGTATCGCTGCGCATGGCTGCGAGGAAGCTGCTGACACCGCCAAGGCCAAAGATCGCCGCTCCAAACAGCGAGCCCATTCGGTACAGCACGATCGCGGTCACCACGCCGAAGACCAAAGACACCGTAGCGGTGAGCCTCTTGCGCTTGGGCCCCAGAGCGGCCGCCAGGATCTGCCCACCGTCGAAAGGCAGCACGGGCATCAGGTTGATTGCGCTCCAGAACATGTTCACCGCGAACAGCAGCCCAAGAATGGCTTCGAACCCGCCGCCGGCATCGGCTCGAGAGGGTGTGTGACCCGAGAGGGCCGCCAGCCCGCCAAAGGCGGCTGCAGCCAAGGCAAAGCCTGCCATGGGCCCGGCCAGGGTCACCAAGATCCGAGCCTTCTTGCTCATCTCCCGAGTGGGCGACCAAGACGTCAGGCCGCCCATCATGTGCAACGTGATGACGGGCTGCTCGCCGTAGGAGCGCGCGGCGAAGGCGTGCCCCAGCTCGTGAACCATGACGGATACGAAGATGATGCCAACCCATGCCAAGCTCTCCTGGATCGACCGATTCGGCGAGATCCCGATGATCAACACCAGGAACCAGAACCCTGGTTGGATCCCCACGGGAAAGCCGAAGAGTGAAAATCGCAGCATGACAGTGAGGGGAAAGTGTACGCCGCGCGCGCAGCCCGGTGAAGGCCAACTCAGCGTCGAAGGCTGGTTTGGGCGGGCCGTCGGTTGCCCCGGCCCCTGCGCGGGCGCCGATCCCAGACGTCTGCGAGCACGTCCAAGCTCTCCAAAAGCTCGATATTGCTCTCCACCCAGTAGGCGGTGTGATGGCTCCGGCCACCCACCCAAATTGTCAGTGCCCGGTCTCGCATCCGAGATGGGATTGCGGCCATCATCTCTTCGTCGGTGCGATCGTCGCCGGCGACCAGGAGCGCATCCGCGTCTGCATGGCGCTTCAGCACCGCCTGCAGCGCTTGGCCCTTGGTCACTCTGCGATGGCGAACTTCCACCACGCGGTTACCGTTGAGCACGGAATAGGGTCGCCGCTTGAGCAAGTCCTCGAGCAGCGCCAGAAGCTCAGAAACCTGAAACGCCGCAAACTCTGGGTCGACCGCCCGGTAGTGCCAGGCAATGGCCGCGTCTTTTAGCTCCATCCGACTACCTGGCGTTCGACGCACGAAATCTTCGAACAAAGGCTGCACGAGTCGCTTGAGGGGCGCCCCGCTGACGCGCACCCGACGCTCCCAAGCCTCTCCCGGCGCGCGCATGGCGAGCCCGTGCTCGCTGACGAGACCGATGGGCAAGTGCCCCAACCAGCTTTCGAGCACGTTACGGCTTCTGCCGCTGATGACGTAAACCGTCGCCACTTCCGCGAGCCGCGCCAACACTGACAGGATGCGCGGATTGGGCACGGCGTCCCTGGGGTCCGTGACGTAGGAGCGCAGCGTGCCGTCGTAGTCGAGCACGACCAAAGGAGACTTTGCGTCGTCCACTGCCGCGTGCACCGAAGGCGCGTCCAGGTCGAGCAGCACTGATGCGGCGCGCTTCGACTCCGCCTGCGCTTCCAGGCGGTCCAGGAAGGTCTTCGCCCAGGCGGTGCTGGTGTTTTCATCGACGAAACGCACCATGTGATCGAAGGCGTCGTGAGGCGGGGAGCTGTCCATGGCCTCGGCCAGGGCCGTGGCCATCTCCCCCATGTTGAAGGGATTGACCAAACGGGCACCCGGCAAACTGTGCGCGGCGCCAGCGAACTCACTCAGAATCAAGGTACCGCCGACGTGCTCGCGTGCGACGACATACTCCAAGGCTACCAGGTTCATGCCATCGCGCAGGGGTGTGACCAGCGCGATGTCGGACGCCTGATAGATGCCCATGAGCCGGCTGCGCGGAACGGTCTGGTTCACATACACCACCGGTGTATGGCTAGGCGTTCCAAAGCGGCCGTTGATGCTGCCGGTAAGCTCGTCCACTTCGCGCTTCAAATCTTCGTACTCTTTGACGCTGGTGCGGGAGGGCGCGGCGACTTGGATCAGCACCGCGCGCTCGCGAAAGCGGGGCTCACGGCGCAGCAGCTCTTCGAACGCTCGGAGTTTTTCCGGGATCCCCTTAGTGTAGTCCAAGCGATCAACGCCGACGATCAGGTGCTTGCCAGCGTGGGCAGCCTGCAAGCTAGCGAGCTCTTCTCGAGCCTCCCTGCCGTGCGCCAGCTCTCGCAGTTCGTGGGGGTCGATGCCAATGGGCAGAACGCCGAGTTGGACTTTGCGAGCCGGCAGCTGCACGGCGCTGGCTTCCGTATCGAGCCCGAGTACCCGCACGCACGCTGCTCGAAAGTGGCTGACGTACTCGTAAGTGTGAAAGCCGACGAAATCAGCACCCAGAATGCCGCGCAGCACGGCTTCTCGCGGCGGCAACTTGCGATAGGTTTCCGCGGACGGAAACGGGATGTGCAAGAAGAACCCGATCTTGCCCCGAAACCCCTTGCGACGAAGCAACTCGGGTACCAGCGCCAGCTGGTAGTCGTGGACCCAGACCGTATCGTCGTCGCTGACACGCTTGAGGATGGCAGAAGCGAACGCTTCATTGACCCGCTGGTAGGCCCGATAGGCGCCCGCTTCGTAGGTCACCTTGTCGGTCAGGTTGTGGAACAGGGGCCACAGAACTCGGTTGGAAAACCCAAGATAGAACCCCTCCTGATCGGACCGAGAAAAGAACACCGGCGCCGCCTCGTGACGGGCAAGGACTTCCTCAACCGCGCCGCGCTCCGACTCACTGACCGCGGTACCGGGCCATCCGATCCAGGTAAACGGCCTGGCGACCCCATTCAAAGCCGTGACCAGACCGCCGGTGCTCCCCACCGCTTCCCACCCTTCCTGACGGTGTGTCAGCGTCACGGGCAGACGTGCTGATGTAACGATGAGCTTCGACTTTGCCATTCGATCTTGTGGTTTATCTCACGATCGGCGCCGCGCGTGTAGCGAGACGCAACGAAACTTCTGCGCGTATATGGTAGGGTTTTTGTAAGGCTTGGGGGCACTGGAGCACCGTGAAACTAGCGCTAATCGGCAACTGTACCTACCAAGCACTGCTCGATGACCGCGCACGCGTCGTGTGGATGTGCTGGCCTCGATTCGACTCGAGCTGCGTGTTCGGAAGCCTACTGGACAGCAATAACGGTGGAGAGTTTTCCGTCGAGCCTGCCCGGGGGAAATACGAGGTTTCTCAGGCCTACCTGCCAAACACCAACGTACTGCGGTCGGAATTCCGCTCGGATTCAGGAACGGCGTTCGAGGTCGTAGATTTTGCGCCTCGCTTCAAACAATACGAGCGCTACTTCAAGCCATCGATGCTCGTGCGCCGCATTCGCCCGCTCACGGGCGAACCCGTGGTCCGCATCCGCTGCAATCCCGTTTACGACTACGGGCGGGTCCAACCCGAATCCTATCAAGCCAGCAATCACATCCAATGGCTCCTACCCGGACATCAACTGCGTCTGACCACAAACGTGCCGCTGTCCTACATTCGCGGCGCCCGGGAGCTCGTCTTGGAGCGGGACGCCTATGTCGTGTTGACTTGGGGCACCCCTCTCGAAGCGCCCCTGGCTCAGACTGCCGAGGTCTTCCTGGACAACACCAAGCGGTACTGGGAAGCCTGGGTCAAGCACACCGCCTTGCCCGGTCGCTTCCAGCGCGAGGTGATTCGCTCCGCCCTTGCGTTGAAACTTCACCAATACGAGGACACGGGCGCGATCACGGCGGCTGCAACCACGAGCTTGCCGGAGCACCCGGGTTCAGGCCGTTGCTGGGACTACCGCTACTGCTGGCTCCGGGACGCCTACTTCACACTGCGAGCGATGCGTCGCATCGGCCACTTCGAAGAGATGGAAGCCTTCGTCTCGTATCTCAAGAATACTGCGGAAGCGGATCCGGACCGCCTACAGCCCGTCTACGGTATCGACGGTGAGCGAGAGTTGACCGAGACGGAACTGGATCACCTTTCGGGATATCGGGGTGAGAAACCGGTGCGCATCGGCAACGCGGCCTACGCCCAAGAGCAGCACGACGTCTACGGCGAGATGATCGCTGCCATCGCTCCTTTGTATTTGGACGTTCGCTTCGAGGATCACGCTCGCTCACTTCCGCTCGTGGCCCGTCTTTTGGCGCGAATCGAGGCAACCCTGGAATCTCCGGATGCCGGCCTGTGGGAACTGCGTGCCAACCCACGGGTGCATACTTTCAGCCTACTCATGCATTGGGTGGGCGCCGAGGTAGCGACGCGAATCGCCGAAGCATCTCGAGACACCAACCTGAGCAAGCGCGCCAGCTCCCTGTCTCAGCGCGCGCGCAAACTGATGGAAGACCGCTGCTTCAACGCGCAGCGCGGCTACTACGTCGACGCCGTGGATGGCGAGAATGCCGACGCAGCTCTGCTCATGATGATCAATCTGGGATTCTTGCCCAAAGGCCACGCCCAAGCCGAGGGGCATCTCCGCGGCCTCGCCAAGGAACTCTTCGTTCGTGAGCCTCTCTTGCGCCGCTACAAGCATTTCGATGGCATCGGTGAAACCCACTCCGCATTCACCGTATGTGGCTTTTGGTACATCGAAGCCCTGGCACGGCTCGGGCACTTGGCGGAAGCCGAGCGCGGCTTCGAAGAGCTGCTGCTCCACGCCAACCACGTCGGGTTGTTCAGCGAAGACATCGACCCGAAAACCGGCGAGCAATGGGGCAACTTCCCCCAGACCTATTCCCACGTTGGTCTGATCAACGCGGCCTTCGCCATTTCACCCCTGCCCAGCGAGGTCGGGGACCCTTAGCCAACGCCTGTCATTCGTGAACCCAAACGGCGCTCCCCTGCCCCATGTCGGTGCCGATGTTGATGCCGTGCCAGCCCGAGGGGATGGGTGGGTCCGTCCACATGAACACGATGCGCGCGTCGATGGGCGCGAGGTTCACACAGCCGTGGCTGCGTGGGATCCCGAAGACGTCATGCCAATAGGCGCCGTGAATCGCATATCCCGACGCAAAATACTGAATCCAGGGCACGTCCCGGAGTTCGAATCCCGCCGCGCCGCGACGTCGCGTGACGCCGTATTCTGGATGGCGGCCCTTCTTGATGTTGATCAGCCGGCGCTCGTCCAAACGGGAGAGCTTGTCGCCGTCCTTCTCCGCCTTCAGCAAGCGATCTCGGGTGGCTCGGGCCTCAGGGCCGAGCTTGGAGCTGGTGTTGGCCCGTGTGCCTCCCGCGACGGTCGAGTTTTCCTGGGAGTCCATGGCGGCAGCGATGTGTTTGCTCTGCAACCGAAACTTACCCTGGGGAGTCGCGAGGCTGTCCTTGGGGTCGCCGAGGCGATCCCGACCGCTCGAAATCAGTGTCGCGTACCACGGGCGTTTGCCTTCGTAGAGCACGAGAGTCTGTTGACGCAGTGAGATGTCGATCCACTTGTCGCCCTTCTCGGCGAATTCGGGCCACTCTGGGGGTTTCGCCACGATGCCGATGTCAGCGGCTTGAAGCCAGACCGTCTTGTCTCGCTTGGTTTGGTAGAAGCGGCGCCCAGCCTTGATGCGCGCCTTGCCCGAGAGCGGAACGATTGCGCGCCTCGGAATTGGATCGGCCTTGCGCGCTTCGTCCTTGCCCCGAATGAGCTTGTAGGTGGAAGAATCGCGCTTGATCACCCAGGCGAAAGGTATTGGGAACTTCTTGCTCAGCTCGACGCCGTGAAAGGGCGAGCCCGTGTCCGGTTTGACTTTGGTCGTCGGAACCAGGCGCAAGTCCACGGTCACCGCGAAACGCCGGGATATGTCGCCGTCTTTGGTGTCGAAGGCGCCCACCAGAGACAGGCCAGTCTTGCGGCGCACTCGGTCGGCAAAGACCGCATAACTTGGCACGATGAATCCCGAGACGTTGGGGATCGCACGCTTGCCGTCGGATAGCCAGAACGGCGGTGAATCATCGGCGCCCTTGCCCCCGAAGAGCTCGTTCAAAGACAGTTCGGTCGAAAGTTTGACGCTGGGGGCGCGCTTGAGTCCGGCCTTTGGGATGCCCCGGGCATCCAGGGGCACGTCGTTGGAGCCAACGATGACCGTCTGCACCTCACTGCGGTGTTCCGAGAACCATTCCAGGTGCTCGTCCAACTTGAACTCGCTCTTGCGCTGCTGTTTCGCACTTGGGATGCGCAGGTATTGCGGTGCAGTTGCCCGAACGAAGCCGTACTTGTACGGAAGCGGTCGATCGAGATCGGGTCTCCGGCTGGCCGCACGTATCAACGGATCATCGAGTTCGATGGTGGCGTCGTCGGTGCAGATGTAGCCCATGGGGTAGACGCGGTACCAAGCGCCCTTGCATCCCTTGCCTTCCGTGGGCGCGGCGTCCCGCTGCACGCTGCCGCCCAGGCGCACGTAGCCCAGACGTCGGGCGTCTGTATCCGGGAGTTTGTACACGGTCGTGGCGACACGCGTCGCTGCCATTCGGGGCGCGTCCGAGGGGGCGCGCGTGTCGAGCTCGCCGTGGTCGACGACCATGCTCGAAATCGGCGCGGTGTGTACGCTACTGGCGACCGCGGGATCCGCAGACGCACTTTGCGCCGGATCCGCCTCGGCTTCGGCCTTCTTGCCGCGGCCACAGGCCGCGAGCAGCAAGACCGCTGCCACACCGATCTGACGAGTTTTGCCCACGGGCGACGCGTTAGCGACTTCTGGCTCGGGGTCAACCCCGGGAATCATCCGGGGTCACGTCCGCAGAATCCGACTCCGTGGACCCGGATTCTGCGTCCGGGTCCGTGGACGCGGTCGCGTCTTCTCCGGGCTTCTGGCCGTCCACCTCGACGTGTTCTGCCCCCGGGGGCAGTTCAGGCAACTCACTCGGATCCGTGCCCGGGCCAACCCAGAACACCTCGGGCACGGGCCGGTACCAGGAGAAGTAGCGCTTCTGTCTCTTGCTACCGTCCGGTTGAGTGATGGTCACGACGCTCACCACGTCGTAGCCACGGATCCCACGCTGACGCTTCAGCTTCCTACCCGGCGCAAGATGGGGCTTGGTCCACACTCGGCGGTAGAAGTCGTGACTGCGAATGACCGCGTATTTGTGTTCGACCTTGCCTGGCGGATCACGGCCCAGGAGTTCCACGCGAAGGGTGTACTTCTTGGGGAAGAAGGCGTGGATGATCAGCGGAGTGTCGTAGGGATTGCGGATCTTGAGGTCCACTTCGCCGTAGACGACCGTGGCATCGAGGCCCAGAGGCGCGTAACCGCTGGGGCGGCTGTGACTGCGCCGGGCCGGAACGTCGAGCACCGCATGCACCGCGGCTGCATGAAGCGCCGTGGCCACTTGACAAGTACCACCCCCGACTCCGGGCTCGAGCTCGTCCGCAACAATCACCGGAGCCCAGGTGAATCCGCGATCGAGGCGGCGCGGTCCCACGAGCTTGTTGAAGCTCACCGTCTCGCCAGGACCGATCACGGTGCCGTTGAGGAACTCGGCGGCCTTCTTCAGGTTGGTGTCCCGGGATCTGGACTTCCTGGAAAAATCCGTGTCGAAGGTGCCGGCCACCTTGGACACGTCCACGGCTGCGAGCATCTTGCTGGTAACTGCCGCGGGGACTTCACGGGTCCAGAGTGCAACCACCGTATGCTCGGTGCGCTCGGCATCCGCAATCAGGGAGAGGGTGCCTTCGACGTCGAGGGCTCGGCCCGGCACGTCCTCGATTCGTGCGTGGCCCACGAGATCCAACCGCGCATTCACTGGCTCCCGGCGAACATCTTCCGTGAACTTCTTCAGGGTGGCGGTGGCGCGCACGCGGTCGAAGGACCAAGCCAAGGGGATGTCCTCGTGGCCATCTCTGGCGCTTTTTGCGCGATAAAGCCGTGCACCCAGGGAGCCCCGGGCGGCGTGCTCCTCGACCCGTCGCATGGTTTCGCCAACGTCCACTTCCAACCCCATGGCGCCAAAGCTGGTTTTGAAGTTGCCGTCACCATCTGGTAGTTCCAGGTAGATCTCCCGCGACAGCAGCGCCTTGCGCCGCGCCTCGAGCCAATCCCCCAGCGCCACGCTGTCCGGCTTGAGGCGGCCATCCACGGTCGCACCGGGCAAAGGTCCCGTCCGGGGCAAAAACTCCATGTACGCCAGCGCCCCGCCCGCACCCGCGCCGGCGGCGACGAGGCCAAGCAGGATGGGGAGCCAAGTGCGAGCGCGCATCACGACAATCGTAGCGGGTGTTGGGTGGGTCCGGCAAAAGTGCCGGGACTCCTAGCAAACGCCCAGGCCCGACGGGCTCTTCCAAATGCCGGAGATTGTTCGCTACAAGGCGTGATAATGTGGGTCTGCACGGCGGATTTTGGGGATCTGCGGAGGAAGCAACAAGATGAAGCTCACGCATCTCGGGTTCGTAGTTTCGACCGCGGCGGCGGCCTTGGCCTGCGGCAGCGACGACGATAGCGGCGGCGGAAGCGGCGGCACTGCGGGCAGCAGTAGTGGCGGCACTGCGGGCAGCAGTAGCGGCGGCGCCGGGGGCGGCAGTGGTGGCTCCGCGGGTAGCAGCAGTGGAGGAACCGCAGGTAGCAGCAGCGGCGGCACGGCGGGCAGCGGCGGGGGCAGCGCGGGCAGCGCGGGCAGCAGCGGTGGCTCCGCCGGCAGTGCCGGTAACGCGGGTCAAGGCGGCGGCGCAGGCAGTGGGCCCACACCCTGCGAGGCCTGCGTGAACTCCAAATGCGGTGCGCAGTTCTCGGCGTGTACGGGCAAGACCGCCTGTAATGCCATCATCGAGTGCGTTCAGAAATGTCCCGGCGGAGGCGGCAGCTGTGCCGATGCCTGCGTGAGCGCCAACCCTGGCGGCAAGACCGAGTGGGACGCCCTGTCGAGCTGTGTCGGTACCAACTGCGGCAATCTCTGCAGCTAATCTTCGAGGTGTCGGGTCTCGATTGACCCCGCGAGGATGTCGGCTAGCCTGACCTCGTGGAACTAACGGTCAACGGAGAGAAACACAGCGTTGCGGATGGGATCTCCGTCCAGGGCCTGGTGCAAAAGCTCGGGCTGACGGAAGGACCCGTCGCAGTCGAACGAAACCGCGAGGTCGTACCCCGGGCCGAGCACGAGACCACATTGTTGGCACCAGGAGACGTGGTCGAAATCGTCCACTTCGTCGGCGGCGGTTGACACGCTAGCTTCGGTGCGCCGCAGCTAGCTCCAGGTAGTGTGCGGCGCCGTCGATGCCCAGTCGGCATTCTTGTTCGGACAGTTCGCGAACGACCTTGGCCGGAGTTCCTCGCACCATGCTGCGCGGCGGAACCTTCATGCCTGGAGGAACGACACTTCCCGCGGCGACGACCGCCTCTTCGCCGATCTCCGCGTTGTCCAGGAGCACAGCGCCCATGCCGATCAAAGCGCGGTCCGCCACCCTGGCTCCGTGGATGATCGCACCGTGGCCGATGGTCACGTCCTCCCCCACCTCGGTGTTGGATACGTTGCTGGTCATGTGGATGCACGCAAGGTCCTGCACGTTGGTCCGGGCGCCGATACGTATGTAACCGCAGTCCCCCCGCAGCACTGCGCCGTACCAGACGCTCGCGTCCTTCGCGATCGTCACGTCGCCAATGACTGATGCCGACTCGGCGACGAACGCAGAAGGGTCGATTCGAGGCTCTCGGTCTCGGTATTTGCGAACAATCGCCATCAGCTCACCACCGGTAGGGTCTTGGGTTGAGGTTTCTCGCGCTTGGGGCGAAGGGGTGCGCGGCGCGCAGGCTCCGCAAGCTCCACCTCGAGGGAGTTCTTGAAGGCGCGAAGCACCCGGACGCGCTCCATCTGACCCGTGGGATTGTCTCGAGCTCCAAAGTGCACGATCTCGTTCTTCTCCGTGCGGCCGGTGTAATCGCCGTTTCGGCTTTCGCCTTCCACGAGCACTTCTTGCGCCGTGCCCACCAGGCTTTCCAAATGCCGGCAGCGCTGCGCTTCGCTCAGGGCAAACAGTCGCGCGAGGCGCTCGGATTTTTCGACCTCGGACACGTCATCCGCGAGTTTCTGCGCGGGGGTGAAGGGCCGGGGCGAGTACTTGAAGCCAAAAAGGCCGGTGAAGCCGACCTGTTCGACCAGGTCCAGGGTATCTTGGAACTGCTCGGGGGTTTCCCCCGGGAACCCGACAATGATGTCCGTGGACAGCGTCACCCCCTGCACCCGCTGACGCAGAGCGCGGACCCGTTCGAGATACTCGGCGACGCTGTAACGGCGCAACATCCGCTTCAGCAGACCGTCGTTGCCGGACTGGACCGGCAGATGCACGTGACGCGTCAGAATCGGCAGCTCCTCATGGGCGAGGATGAGGGACCAGGTCAGGTGGCGTGGATGAGGGCTCACGTAGCGCAGCCGCAATAGCTGCGGAACCTCCAGGGCGATGGCTCGGAGCAACGCCGAGAATTCGCTTTCGTCTTCGCGCGCCGACGTCGGGTGCGTGTGCGTCCACTCGGCCTGACCTTCACCGGGCGCCGGCGGCAGTGCGCCACTTGGGTCTCGATAGCTATTGACGGTCTGGCCCAGCAGCGTGACCTCTCGCACACCAGCCTCAACCAGCGCGCGGATTTCATGCAGGATTTCCCGGCTGGGCCGATAGCGTTCCGGCCCGCGGGTGTGGGGCACGATGCAGAATGTGCAGCGTTCGTTGCAGCCCTTCATCACGGTGACGTACGCGCTGACCCCCGGTGTCTTGAGCTCCGGGGCCGCTTGCAGAAAGGCCGGCGCGTCGAGATCGAATTGTGTGCGGACCTTGGGAGGCCCGCCCTGCTCCAACTCGGACAGGAGCGCGGGCAGCTCCGCGATGTTGTCCGGGCCCAACACCAGATCGATTTGGGGCAGGCGTCGCAGCAGCCGATCTCCATCTTGCTGGGCCACGCAACCCGCCACGGCAATCAACATCTCCGGGTTGCTCCGCTTGAGCAGTCCCAAGCGCCCCACCTCGCTGGAAAGCTTCTGCTCGGCCCTTTCACGCACGCTGCAGGTATTGAGCACCACGACTTGGGCACCCTCCGGCTCCGGCACTTGGGTGTAGCCAGCACTGGACAGCACCTCCTGCATCCGCTCGGAGTCGTGCTGGTTCATTTGACAGCCAAATGTCACTAGGGCGTAGCGAGGCATGACGGATCTCGGGTCTCGGGCGCAGCGCGTCGTGTAGCACGACCGCACATTCCTTGCCGCTCGGCTCCTGGAGGACCAAACTCGAGGCATATGCGCCCTCGCGCTGTCTATCTTGGGATTTTCGGGTTCGCGGCCTGTTGGGCGTGCTCCTTGTCGGACACTGGGGACGGCGTGCAGCCCGGTCAAACCGCCGATTCCGGTGTCGGAGGCAGTGCCGGCCTCGGCGGCGGCACCGGCGGCGGCACTGGCGGTGGGATCCCGGAGGTCTGCAGCGGCAAGTGCAAGGGGCCGAACAAATCGTGCGTCAACGACGTGTGCAACTGCAAGTCCGCCATGGACATCGATACTGACAGCGATCCGCACAGCGCGACCTGCGAGGCACGCATCGTAACTTTGGCCGTGACCGTGGGTATCACCCACGACTGGATTGGCCACCTGACGCTGAAACTCTGGAGCCCGACGGGGACCCTGATGACGCTGATGAGTCGCCCCGGCTTCCAGGAAACCCGGGACGACGGCAGTGAATCCGGGACCGGCGCCGCCGTCGCGATGGTCGGTGGCGCTCGCATCAAATTCGGCGTGAGCGGCAGCAATATCGAGCTCGTGGGCGGCCATGACGGGGGTGCTACTCCGTGTCAGGGCAGCCTGCCATGCGCATTCGCGCCCTTTCCAGACGCCGCTGGAGGACCCCAGGCATTCACCACGGCGTTTGGCGGCGAGCGTTGGTCCGGCACGTGGAAACTCTGTGCCGGCGATAGCGAAGCCGGCGTGACGGGCACCCTCGACTCGTTTCAGATCGATGTCACGACGAGCGCGGGTCCCAAAAGCAACGTAGCATCCGGCTTGAACGTGCCGATCCCTGACAACGGCTACGACGGCACCGAGGGCAGCATGGGTTGTGCGACCCTCGACCTCGCTCCCTGAGCCATCGCGCAGTTCACCGCCCCGGGCGCTGGGGCGGCCCCTCGGGCAGTAGCCCCGCCTCGCACAAAATGCTGCGAACCTCCGATCGCAGAAGCTCCGCCTCGGGTGTCGCGAGCAGCGGTAGCACGGGTACGAGAAGGCGAAGGCTACGCGTCATCAAGGCTCGCGTCCGCTCCTGGCTAGCGCTGCGGTCGTGTACGAAGTACAACACCATGCCCAACACCAGTGCCCACAGCAGCAATGCCGCGTCATCCCGTACTGCTTCCGGTACTGAAGGAACTTCCAGAGCTTGGCGGATAATGGCGATCCCGCGCGCTCGCAACTCGGAGTTTTCAGGTGAAAACACGCCAACGCTGCTTTCCGGCTCACCCAAGGTCCGCAACAACCCGCCAAAGAAGTTCTGATCGTCCGCCATCAGGTCCAAGCGCACCATGAATGCAGCCAGCACCCGTTCATGCGGATCTTGCGTTGTTGCGTAGGCTGCCCGGGCACCGGCTTCATGCAGCGCCATCTGGTCCTCGAAATAGGCCAGGACCAATGCTTCTTTGCGCGGGAAGTAGTAGTACGCCGAACCGAGGCTCGTCCCTGCCGACTTGGCTATCTGCCGCATCGTGGTCTTGTCAAAGCCCTGTTTGCGGAACAGCCTCAGCGCGGCGGCTAGGATCTTCTCGGCGGTCTCCGGGCGGCTCGGCATGTCTGAGTTCAGCGGTATGCCCCGGAAAGCGGGCGGCTGCACACTCCTCGACCGCAAGGCTCGTGCTGCACCAATGCAGCAAGCCGATGCCGCCGCGCACTGACGACGCGAAAAAAACGCTCCGCCATGGGCGCCAACCCCGGCGAAGAAAGCCGGTTGGCCCAGGCGCGGTAGTCCACGAGCGCCCACAGGCAGATCAGGAATGCCGCAGAGCCTGCCCACACTCGCCCATCAGCCGACACCACGACCAGCTGCTCTCCCAACCAGGGCACCATGCCGAAGCGGAGCTGCGCTTCCTCGCAATCAGCTGGGAGCAAGCGCAGCTGCACGTAGGCCTCCTGCGCGGCGAGCCACTCGGCGGCGCGCACGCAGAAGGCGCAAGATGCGTCGTACAGGACGGTCAAGGTCATTGGCCTCAGCGCGCCTCTGCGTTGGCGTCCTGCAAGGTCTGCCACGCCGACGCCCGAGAGGGCTCGCCGAGCTGCGCGTGGGGCAGCACCGGAGGCGGCAGGTCCGCTGCGGTCGCGCGCCGCCGGATGCGGTGGAACAAGTACATGTTGAAAAAGTGCATCGCGGACAGCGAGACCAACAGCCAGCCCAGCTTCTTCGCGAGCAACTCGATGGCGGACACCATGGTCGGTGCCTCGTAGCTCTCGAGCAGCAAGCAGGCGTAGCCGAAATTGAACAAATAGAAGCCAACCACCAGCAAGCGGTTCACCGCCGCGGCCAGGTCGGGGTTGTCCTTGAATACGTCGCGCAGGAACACCGCGCCGTTCTTGAACAGGGTGTTTGCCAGCCAGATGGTCAGCGCGACGGCGGCAACGGCGTAGACGCCGTACACCCAGACCAAATAGGTCGTATCAGGCGAAGTCATGGGCACCTCCTTGCTGTTGAACACGTTCAAATTTGAACATGTTCAACACGTTGTCAAGGTGAAATATTGGTTTTTCGCCCCCCCGGGGCCGCCCGCTCGCCCGAAGGCCCGTCTCCAGCTGGTTCCGTCCCGGTCAGACCTCGTGACCCCAAGGGGTGAGGCCGAGCAGCGAGTCGGCTCGCCGGCGTAAGGCGTCATCCAAGCGCCCACTGGCCGCGGCACGCAGCGCCTCGGAAAACTCACGGCTGGTCGCAATGCGACGCTTCGGATCTTTGGCCAGCGCCAGGCAGAGCACGCGATCCACGTCTCGAGGTAATGGGCGCAGCTGGCTCGGCCGCGTAGGCTGCACGTGCACGACGTTGTACAGCGTGGCCAAGCTGTCCGGTCCCGTGAACGCCGGCTTTCCGGTCAGCGAGCGGTACGCGATTACCCCCAACGCAAACACATCCGCGCGATGATCCACGTCCTTGCCCTGAGCTTGCTCGGGCGCCATGTAGCTTGGGGTGCCGACCGCCCCGCCCATCGTGGCGGTGGCGCCGGCCGCGTTGATCTTCGACACGCCGAAGTCGAGGATCTTCCACACCTGTCGCCCATTCGTGCGGGCGAGGAACAGGTTTTGCGGCTTCAGATCTCGATGCACGATGCCGCTCGCGTCGGCCTGCGACAGCCCCTCGGAAACCTCGGCCACCAGGGTCAAGACCTCGCTAACCTTGAGCTGCTTCTTGCCTCGGAGTTTGCGCGACAGATCTTCCCCTTCCAGTCGCTCCATGGCGATGAACGGCGTGCCATCTTCCGCCTCCCCCAACTCGACGAGTCGGACGACGTGCTGGGAGTTGAGCGCTGAGGCGATGCGCGCCTCCCGGAAGAAACGATCGAGGTACTTCTTTTCCTCCAGCACAATCGGGTGCAGGAATTTGAGGGCGACGGGCCGATCCCCGGGTGCTTGCAACCCCGCGTACACTTCCCCCATGGCGCCCCGGCCAATGATTTCTCCCACCTGATAGCCCGCCATCTGGCGCCCGGTGTAGCGACCCATCTGCGCTGCATCCGCCCGCTCCAGTTCCGCCCGGGCTTCATGCAGCAGGGCGTCTCGCTGACGCACCTCCAAGCTGACCTGCTCGACCATCACGAAAGCGTCGAGGGTTGCCCGACGGCTCTGCCGGGCCATCCAAAACGTCAGCGCAAAAACCGCCTGAACCATCAACGCCAGCGTGGCCAGCCCGACGTTGTCGGGGTCGACGATCGCGACCAAAGCCCTGTCCATGGGAACGATGCCGGCGATCCCTGCTACTTGTAGGGCGAGAAAGCCGACAGCGAGGGTCAAGTAGATCGTCCAGCCAGCCCGCACCGAGTCGCTCTGCCCAAAGAAATAGATCCCTACGCAAGCCGCCATGACCGTCGGGGAAAACACGCCGACTGCGAGGGTGGCGGTCAAGATGCTGATCACAGCGAGCATGCCGTGCAGAAGGGCCAAACGCTGGTCGTAGCGAGTGCGGTCCTTGAATCGATACAGCAGCCACAGCGAGGCAAGAAAGGTCGCAGCGAAACTCACGCTGCATACGGTTCGCCACATCGTTTCCCGCGGAACCCAAACCGAGACCAGCCCGAGCAATGAAAGCGGCGCAATCAGCCGGAGCAGCGCCACACTCCGCGCTGCCTCTTCTTGGCCGAGAATGTGGCGCGAGGTCTGGGAATGCAGGCTGCTGGCGTAGCTGCCCGGCGCAGAGGGACCTGTCGGTGGGACCGATGCCGCTACCGCTCCAGGCGCCGATGGCGCAGCGCCATCTACCCGTGTTTTGTCGTCCTCTCCCACCACGCGCTGCCGATGATATGGGCGAGCGGGGGGCCGTCGAGGGCATTTCTGGGCGCCGCGCCTGCCCGCTCACACGCCTGGATTCCTTCGCCGGCCTGAACTTCCTACCCGTAGACGGCTTGTGGATGACAAAAACACGGTCTAGATAGCCAGTGGCTCGGGCTCCGCCCACCGACGCTCACGATGAACGCCTGGCAAAGCGCGCTGTCCTTCTTGGTGCTGTCAACCATCGTTGGCTTCAGCATGCTGCTGGGCGCCCGGATCTTGGGAGTGAAGTCGCGCAAGGATTCGCCCCTCAAGCATCAGACCTACGAGTGTGGCGAAGAGCCCGAAGGGCTGGCCTGGATTCGATTCCACCCCAGGTACTACGTGGTGGCCCTCGTGTTCGTGCTCTTCGATGTGGAGGCGGTCTTTCTCTTCCCTTGGGCCGTGAGCTTGCGCGACGTCGGCGCCCTCGCAATTTGGGAGATGCTGATTTTCGTGGGGATCCTGATGCTCGGATGGGTCTACGCCCTCAGAAAGGGAGCCCTGAGGTGGCAGTAGACGAAAAGGATCGCGCCTACTCCCACCCGCTGTACGATTTCATGCTGCGGGTGCCCGGCCTCGACGTCGCCACCACCAGCGTCGACAAGTTGCTGACCTGGGGCACCAACAACGCCTTGTGGATCTTCCCGATGGCCACCAGCTGTTGTGGCATCGAGTTCATGGCGGCAGCCGCAAGCCGCGTCGACCTGGACCGCATGGGCACCATCGTGCGGGGGACCCCCCGACAATGCGATGTCATGGTCGTGGCTGGCACCATCACGGTGAAGATGGCTCCCCGAGTGAAGAAGCTGTGGGACCAAATGCCGGAACCCAAGTGGTGCATTGCCATGGGTTCCTGCGCGATCAGTGGGGACTTCTACCGGGACATCTATTCGGTCATCCCCGGCATCGACACGTTCATTCCCGTCGACGTCTACGTTCCGGGCTGCCCTCCGAACCCCGAAGAATTGATGCACGGGCTGCTGCGACTCCAGGAGAAGGTTCGAGCGGTGCGGGACGGCAGTTGGCGTGAGCGCGACCCCCGCCCCCCCACTCCCGAACATCTGCGGGCCCCCAGCATTCCGCGCATGGATGATCCCAGCCGGCCGAAACAGCTCTCGGAATTGCAGACCCTGTCCGCTGCTTCCCTGGGGCGCGCGGGTGAGCTGAACTTGTTGAAGGTGCGCGCCAGCAAAGCCGGAAAAGCCCTGGCCGCGGCCAGCGCAGTCTCGGACGGCGAAGCCGCGTCGGACCCCGACGACGAGACCAGCGCCGCCAAGCAGAAAGCCAAGGCGACCTAATGCCGGCCAAAGGCGTAGCCGAGAACGAGCAGCTCACCGCGCTTTTGCGGGAGCGCTTCGACGTGACGGAGTTCTTCGACGATGCGCCTCCAATCGTGGACTCTGCCCGCCACGTCGAGCTAGCCCGGGCGCTGAAAGAGCTGGGCTACAAGATCTACGTGACCGTCGTGGCCACCCACTTCTTGGCACAGAAGGCAACCAAGAAGCTGCCCGAGCTGCCCGAGCGATTCGAAGTGGTCACCGCGCTACGCAGCGTCGGTCCCGGTAGCCAGCTGGCGATCTGGCGCGTTGTGCTCGAGCCGGGGCAAAGCATCGATTCCTTGGCCCTGGAGTTCGCCGGCGCCGACTGGCAAGAGCGCGAACAGTTCGATCTCGTGGGGGTGAGCTTCGCGGGGCATCCAGATTTGCGCCGCATCATGATGCCCGACGATTGGGAAGGGCACCCCCTTCGCAAGGACTACGCGATTGATACCGCGTGTCCGCCCTGGAGATGATCGTGGAAGGTACGAGCATCGCGCTGACGCCTGGGCACACCAACCCCTACCTCGACATCGAGGACTACGATCCCGAAGCCGATCTGATGGTGCTCAACCTCGGGCCGCAGCACCCGAGCACCCATGGCGTGTTCCGGGTCAAGCTGTACCTGGACGGCGAAGTCATCGTGAAAGCCGTGCCCTACGCCGGCTACCTGCACCGCGGCGTCGAAAAGCTCTGCGAAAAGCTGATGTTCACGATGATTACGCCCATCGTGGACAAGAACGACTACGTCTCCCCGATGATGAACGAGCAGGCCATCAACATGGCCTTCGAGGCCCTGCTCGGCGTCGAGGTGCCCCGGCGCGCTCGCTACATCCGTACTCTGACCGCCGAGCTGCAACGGGTCGCGAGCCACCTGCTTTGGCTTGGCACCTTCGCCTTGGACCTCGGCGGCGCTCTGGGCGGCGGGACGAGTGTGTTCATGTATTGTTTTCGGGAACGCGAATCGATCCTCGATCTCTTCGAGGAACTTACAGGCTGTCGTTTTCACTACAACACCCACAGCGTCGGGGGGAATCGCCACGACATACCCGAAGGCTGGGCGGATAGAGTCAAGGCAACGATCACTCAGATCGAAGCTCGCACCGCCGAGTACGAAAGCATGATGAGCAACAATGCCATCTACGTTGCGCGGACCAAGGGCGTGGGCGTGGTGGACGCGGATCTATGCCTGGAACTGGGCATCACGGGTCCCATCGCCAAAGCTGCAGGCGTGGACCACGACCTGCGCCGCGACGCGCCCTACCACGCCTACGACGAGGTCGAGGTCCAGGTGCACACGGAAACTGCTGGGGATTGCCAGGCCCGCACGTTGGTTCGGATCCGAGAAATCCGGGAGAGCATTCGCATCGTGCGAGCATTGATCGACGGCGTGCCCGAAGGACCCATCAGCGGTCACAAGCCGATCAAGATCGCCGCCCAAGATCGAGCCGCGGGCGGCCAAGCCTACGCCTCCCTGGAATCACCCCGGGGCGAGCTGGGCACCTACGTCATCGGCGGCGGCGCCAACAGGGGCGCCAGCCCGCATCGATTGAAGATCCGCCCGCCCAGCCTGCATGCGGCAGCGTGCCTGCCCTACGTGTTGCCAGGCCATACGGTCAGTGACGCCATCGCCATCTTGGGCAGCGTCGATCCCATCATGGGCGAGGTGGACCGATGAACTTCGCCCCCCCTGCCCTAGTCGGGGACGGACTGCCCGTCGCCGCTGGCGCGCCTCCCGCCGCCGCAGCCGAGAGCGCTGGGCTCCTCGCCAATCCCTTCGTGCACGGCGCGGTCTACGGCGTAGTCGTCGTGACAGCACTGATGACCGTCACGGCCTGGAGCACTTGGTTCGAACGCAAGTTCGCCGGCCGGATGCACAGCCGCACGGGCCCGACCCTGGTTGGGCCCTTCGGTCTGCTGCAGCCCTTGGCCGATGCCCTGAAACTGCTGCAGAAAGAGGACATCGTCCCCAAGGACGCTGACCGCTGGCTGTTCAACTTGGCGCCACCGCTGACGGTGCTGCTGGCATTGGCGACGGCGGCAGTGATCCCCTGGGGGCCGGAGCAGATCGCCGCGGACCTGGACGTAGGCGTTCTGTACATACTGGCCCTCGGTGGACTGATGGTCTTTCCCATCTGGATCGCCGGCTGGGCGAGCAACAACAAGTACGCCCTGCTCGGAGGCATGCGTTCGGTTGCCCAGGGCATCAGCTACGAGATCCCCTTGGTGCTGGCCGCGCTGGTTCCCGTGGTGCTGGCCGGGAGCATGAGCGTTTCGGACATCGTGCGATATCAAGTCGAGCACGGCTGGTTCGTGTTCTGGCCACCGGGCCCGGGCCTGCTCGCCTTCGTGATGTTCTTTTTGGCTTCGCTGGCCGAAGCCAATCGCATTCCCTTCGACATCCCGGAAGCAGAGAGCGAACTCATTGCCGGCGTCACGACCGAATACACCGGCATGAAGTTCGGGTTGTTCTATCTAGCCGAGTACTTGCACACCCTGATCATCAGCGGCATCGCGTCCGCGCTGTTTTTCGGTGGCTGGGACGGCCCCTTCGGCTGGATGCCCGGGCTGCACTGGATGGTGCTGAAGACCCTGGTGCTCTTCTTCATGATCTTCTGGATCCGCTGGACGATGCTCCGCTTTCGCTCGGATCAGCTGATGGCCTTGTGCTGGAAGTACTTGGTCCCCGGCGGCCTGGTCCTGGTCATGATGGCGGCGGGGTGGGTGCACTATCAAAACCTGGGCACGGCGAAGCCCACGCCCGCGCCGCCCCCAGGCGTGGCAGACGTGCCGGTACCGACGCAGCCTTCGCCAGCGGAGCATGCGCACTGATGGGCTACCTAGGCGACAGCGTGCGAGCGCTCACGACCACGATCAAGAACGTGTTCAGGACGCCCGTGACCGTGCACTACCCGGCGGAAAAGCGCGTCCGCCCCGAGCGATATCGCAACACTTTCGCCTTGCTCCACGACGACACCGGGGACGAGGCATGCGTCGGATGCCTGCAGTGCGAACGCATCTGTCCCTCCCAAGTCATCACGGTCATCGCCGAGAAGAAGGAATCCCCGATCTCTGGCAAGCGCCGCGGTTACGCCAAAGACTTCGTGCTCGACTTGAACGCATGCATCTACTGCGAGCTCTGCGTCCAGGTTTGCCCCACGGACGCCATCGTGATGACCCGCACCCCAGAAACACCCGGCTACTCCCGGGAAG
>CBDCTZ010000007.1:0-37021 GCA_965222375.1 Polyangiaceae bacterium | reverse complement strand
TTTCAGCCAGCATGACCGCTGCACCATCGAAGAAGTCACGGACACCCTCGGCCGGCCCATCAGCGGCATCAGCGATGGCTTCGAACAGCTGCTGGTAGACCAATCCCGTCTCGGACACGACCGCCCGGGCGAGCTCCGACTTGCCGCCGGGAAAGAAGTGGTACAGCGAACCCGTCGTCGCCTTGGCGGCCGTCGTCACGTCCTTCACGGAGGTGGCGTGGTAGCCGCGGCGGCGGAAGAGTTCGCTGGTCGCAGCTATCAGGCGGCTTCGTGTCCCGGTCACGGGCTTGACTCTAGAACGCTCACTCTACTAGAACAAATGCTCTAGCCGGCGAACTTGGAGCCAACCGTGATCAAGGCAACCGTCCGCAGACTCATCCGCCACGGGATCGAGCGACTGAACGATGGTGATGCATCGTTCCTCATGCGCCTGGCCCATCCCGATGTCGAGTTGTCGTTCCCTGGCGACAACTCGTGGTCAACGATGTTTCGCCCGACCAAGGCAAGTCGGGCTCGCCACGTCACCCATCGCGGCATCGAGGAGTGCGCGGCGTTCGCTGACCGGTTCATCGAAGCCGGACTGCACATCGACATCGAGGACATACTCGTCAATGGCATGCCCTGGAATCTGCGCGTTGCTATCCGAGCAACTGACCACATCGCCGGGCCCGATGGCGATGAGTACAACAACCGCTACGTCGGATTCCAGGAGATCCGCTGGGGACGCCTCCTATGTTGGGAGGTCTACGAAGACACCGAGCGAGTCTCAGCGTGGGACCTACGGGTCGACTCGCTCCCCACCGGAAGCAGATGACCGTCCCGCGGCCGACTACGGCTCGGTGTGGCCGTTCGACGAGCGGGAAGGCACCCCGGCGCTCGCGTGAGGTCTGACCATCGTCCCAGACCACTGCATTCAGAGCAGCACGTATCGACGCACAGCGCAGGACCCGAGCCACCTGCGGGATCCGGGAGTGAGAACTCACCTCGAAGCCGGCCGAGTTCATCGAAGAGCCGCTCTGCTGGCTCCGCCATCTACGCCGGGTGAGGGCGGGCCAGCCCGGGCTGGTACCGGCCCTACGAGAACAGGCGTTGCTCCGGGGTTGTTTTACCTGGTCAGCGGCAATGTTGTTGTACGCCCCCTGGGACTTGAACCCAGAACCTGCGGATTAAGAGTCCGATGCTCTGCCAATTGAGCTAGAGGCGCATGTTGCACCCGCCGTCGACCCGCTCGGATCCCGGTGGGCCCCGCAATCGTAGCGGCGCTCGTCGCCGATCGTCGACGGGATTGGGTCGAGGGGCACGTAGACAGCCTCGGGCGCCTCGACTGATGATCTACTGCTCAGGTTCGGGTCCTGTTCGCACCGATACCTCTGGATGTGAAGCGGTTGCGATCCCATGGGTACTGGCTCGGCGTGGTCGGTCTCGCGTTGTCCGACGCGACCATGTACTACCGGATGGCGACGATGGGTGACGATGGCACGCTCCGGCTGCTGGCATTCTGGGTGGGCGTCGTCGGTGCCGTCGCTGGCTACGCGGGATGGCTGCTCTGGCTCGGGGTGGTGTTGCGGGCGCGGGCCGGAAAGGTCGGGCGGGGTTCGGTGGTAGACGGGGTCCTGATCGGCGCCAGCACCGCCAGCGTCTTCGCCCTCGCCGTCGTCCTGCCCCAGCTGCGGTCGACCGGTCCGCACATCGACCAGGTCTGGTTCCTGGGTTGCCTCGCTGCCGACGCGCTGCTCTTGTGGCTGGCGTTCACCTTGCTCGTCACTCGTCCCGGTGATCGCCGGGCCCTCGTGGTCCTGATCGGCATCGGGCTACACGTCGTTGTCGATACGCTCCACGCCAGCGCCCTGGGCCCGCCAACCGAGCTGAGGATGCGGGTGAGTGAACTCGTCCTCGTCGCCACGTTCATCACCTGGCTCGGGGCGCTCGCGATTCGCCGGAGCGGCTCGCCGGCAGAGGGGGCCACGCATCGGGTGGCCAAGGCTCGGAGTGCTGGTCTGGTCATAGCCCTCGTGGCTCCAGGTCTTGTCGCCGCTGTCCGCTTCGGCGATGGCTTCGGGGCCGACCTCGCGTTCTTCGTCGGGTCGGTCACGATGTTGGCTGTGTTGGTATCGATGCGAATCCGGGGCCTCGTGGCGGACCTGGCGACTTCGGCCGCCGAGTTGGCCCACCGCGCCAACCATGACCATCTCACCGGGGTGTGGAACCGGTCGGCGCTGGCCGATTTCCTCACGGCAGGCGAGGGAACCGCCGACGGTGGCTCGGCCATCCGGGCCGTCCTGTACCTCGACCTCGACGGGTTCAAGGCGGTGAACGACACGTTCGGTCACGACGCCGGCGACGCCGTGCTGGTCGAGGTGGCCGGCCGGGTTCAAAACGCCGTGCGGGGAGTCGACCGGGTGGCCCGGGTGGGAGGAGACGAATTCGTGGTGGTCGTCACCGACGTCGACACCGACGTCGAGGCCTTCGTCGATCGCCTCGACCGTGTTCTCAACCGGGCCGACTACGAGTGGGCCGGTACCGCTCTCGACCTTGGTGTCAGCGTGGGGTTGGCCCGGCGCAGCGCCGATCGCGCCGGGACCAACTCCGACCTCTACCGAAGCCTCCTGGCCGAGGCCGACCTCGCCATGCTCGAAGCCAAACAGGAACGCAAGCAGGAGGCCCGCGCCGAGAACCGGTCTGAGCCAGACCTGACGCCCAGCTAGAATCGTCGAGCCCCCGTAGCTCAGCTGGATAGAGCAAGTCACTTCTAATGACGAGGCCGCAGGTTCGAATCCTGTCGGGGGCGCCACGCCTGACCAGGGCAAACGTGGTTGGTCGAACGAAGGTTCGAGCCTGTGGAGGCTCAGAATCCAACATCGATCCAACATTCGTACGGATTCTCCGTCCAATAGACCGGCGGCAGCAGCACAGCGACAGCTTCAGCGAGGCACCGATCGGCTTCCGGGACGTTCCCCGTGTTTAGCTCTCTCGGTGAGACCCATCGTCTTCGGTTCGCCGCCTCGTTACTGACCTGCGTCGTTTCGTCGAGCGCACCTCGACAGGCGTTCGAAGAAGGGTACTGGGCAGGTTGCTCGACCTCTTCGTCAACTCGTTCAAGTAGGCCACGCATGATTTAGATCAGAGTGCGGACTACCGTCAGGGCTCGTAGGGGACTGGTGTTCCCTGGGTCCGCGCCTAGGAGAGCTCGGTCCTTGTGACCTTGTGCCTCTTTTCGTAGGACTTAAGGGTTTTCCAGTCGCGGAACGGTCTGTGGCCGAGACGATGCCGAAACTGGCGCTCGACGTTCTGTCGGGCTCTCCTTGCGTCGGCCGAAAGGTTGTCGCATCGGCGCACGTCTCCCGCAGCCGCGGCCTTCTCCATTTCCTCGAGGACGCCACGCAGCACTCTGAGGTCCTTCCAGAGCTCCTCCGGCGCGTCGAGGTTGATTCTGTGGTACGCGATGATGAACTCGGCCATCGCATCGTGCGTACTGCGAGCGAGGTCATCGTCTGGTCGAGCCGCAAGCATCAGACACTTCTCACGTAGGTCTCGCTGTGCGCGCAGCAGGTCAGTGTACGATTCGCGAAGCACAGTGCGAGTTTGGTGTTCGAGATCTCGGTTTTGGAGTGCCTCGCGCTCGGTGGCGGCGAGAGCCTCCATATGGCGACGGTGTTCGAGATCTCGACTTTGAAGTGCCTTTCGCTCCGTGGCGGCGAGATTCTCCATCTCCTTTTGGCGCTCGGCATCTCGCTGTCTTTGACGTTCGTCGAGACGCTTCTCGTACTTTAACGCGAGCAATCCTGCGCCGAGCCCGACAAAGATTGCAGTACTGAATGCGTTGATGATTGCGACCCAGATGGACTCATCGAACGTTAGGGTCCGCCACAGGATTGAGTGCGCGGTGTAGTCTGTCGGTGTGGAAGTATCTCGGGAGGAGTTGCGGGGCCTGTTTGAGGCGGTGATGCCGCATCTGAATGAGGTGCAGCGGCGGGTGCTGGCTGGTGCTGTGGCCACTGCGATGGGTCATGGCGGTAAGACGGCGGTGGCTGAGGCGTCAGGGCTGAGCCGTAACACGGTGGCCAAGGGTGTGGGTGAGGTAGCCGAGGGGATCGAGCCATCGGCCCGTCTTCGGGCGCCGGGGGCGGGGGACAAGCCGGCGATCGACAAACAGCCCGGGCTGTTGGAGGCTCTCGACGAGTTGGTGTGGCCCGAAACCCGGGGGCATCCGGTGTCGCCGTTGCGGTGGACGTTGACCTCGACCTATGAGCTCGCCCGTCAGCTCACCGAGCAGGGGTTCAAGGTGTCGGCCGAGCTGGTGCGGCGCCTGTTGCACCAGATGGGCTACTCGCTTCAAGCGCCGGCCAAGCAGGTCGAGGGAGCGTCGCACCCAGATCGCAACGCCCAGTTCGAATACCTCAACGCAGCAATCGCCGAGCGGCTTGCTGCCGGTGAGCCGGTCATCAGCGTGGACACCAAGAAGAAGGAGCTCATCGGCAACTTCGCCAACGGCGGGCGGGACTGGCGACCCGCCGGGGATCCTGAGCGGGTCAACGTGCACGACTTCGCCGACCCCGCTCTGGGTGAGTACGCCAAGGCCATCCCCTATGGGATCTATGACATCGGCAACGACGAAGGCTGGGTCAGCGTGGGTGATGTTGCCGACACCGCCGAGTTCGCCGTCGAAGCGATCCGCCGCTGGTGGAACACCACCGGCAAGGCCCGATTCCCTGACGCCAAGACCCTCACGATCACCGCTGATGCCGGCGGGTCCAACGGCTACCGGGTCCGGGCCTGGAAGTACCACCTCGCAACCCTCGCCGCCGAGACCAGCCTCGAGATCACCGTGCTGCACTACCCGCCCGGCACCTCGAAGTGGAACAAGATCGAGCACCGCCTGTTCTCGTTCATCTCCATGAACTGGCGAGGACGCCCCCTCACCAGCATCCGCACCATCATCGACCTGATCTCGGCCACGACCACCCAGACCGGCCTCAGCGTCCAAGCCAGCTACGACCCGAACTGGTACCCCAAAGGTGTCAAGATCACCAACTGTGAGCGATCACTGAGATCTGACATTTGCGATCATTGAAAACCGACATGGGTGTCGGGGTCTTCTGGCCGGCATCCACCACTCGAGATGGGTGGCTGCTCCAGCGTGTCAAGCGACCAAGCACGACACGACTGGAGGAGCCGCTCTCCATGATGACCCAGGAGAACTACGTGAGGATCAAGGACCTGCACGCGCAGGGATGGACGATCGTTGAGATCGCCGAAGAGACCGGCTGGCACCGCACGACTGTCAGTGACTGGTTGAAGAACGGCCCTCCGGTTGAGCGACGCGAGACGGCACCGTCGGTGATGACCGACGACTGGCGCGAACGCATCGAGGCGATGCTCGACAAGTGGCCGAGGTTGCAGGCGGTGAGCATCCATCACCGTCTCGCCGCTGACGGCTTCAAGGGGAGCTACCCGACGGTCGTGCGAGCCGTCCGCGACATTCGCGGTCCGAGGTTCCGGGCTGCGGAGGCGGTGTCGGTGCCGATCCACACCGATCCGGGCGAGGAAGCCCAGTTCGACTTCTGCGACCTCAGTTCGTGGGCGCGACGGGTGGGCTGGAACATCAACCTCGTCTGCTTCGGGATGATCTTGTCGTGGTCGCGGTGGCGGATGTGGTGGTTCACCATCAGCGAGGACCGCCATCACACCTTCGAGGGCATGGCCCGCTTCTTCGACCAGATCGGCGGCGTCCCGAACGTGTGCCGCACCGACAGGATGGGAGCGCTCGGCCGTTCCCAGGGTCGCCGCTTCGAGCTGCACCCACCGACGGTCGGCTTCGCCGCGCATCACGGCATGAAGATCGCGTCGTGCCAGGCCGGTGACGCCAAACGCAAGGGCAAGGTCGAGCGGCCGTTCCGGTCGTTGCAGGAGACGTTCCTGCCCGAGGTCGAGGTCGACGGCGTCCCCGACAGTCTCGATGAGCTGAACCGGCGAGCCGTTGTCTGGCTCGCCGACCGGGTGCACGCTGTCGAGTCGCGCACGACCGGCGAACCACCCCTCGATCGTGTTGCTGTCGAGCGAGGGTTCCTCGGGGCGCTGCCGCGGCAGCGGTTCGACACCGACTACGTCGAGACCCGTCGGGTGCACAACATCTTGCCGTTCGTGTCGATCGACGCGAACCGCTACTCGGTGCCGCCCCAGGCGTTGGGGCACAAGGTCGAGATCCGACGCAAGGTGAACGGCTCAACCGTCGAGATCCGCCTCGCCGGCCGCCTGATCGCCACCCACCGACTCATCCGCGGGCGACGGATCGACGTGTGGGATCCCGAACACCGAGCCGCTGCCGAAGAGCTCGCGCTCGGCTGGGAGCGGCACCGTCCGGATCTGCGAGTCATCGCCAACGACGACGTTGCATCGCCGGTTGAGCGGCTCGATCTCGAAGGCGACTACGACATCGACGAGCCCGACCTCGACCACCGCTACGGCAACAACGGCGAGGCATCGGCATGACCGCTACGACCGGGCTCTACGAGCAGATCAAGGCCGACCTCGGCTACCTCAAACTCGACGCCGCCGCCGGCGTGTTCGCCACCCTCGCCGACCAGGCACGCACCGAGGACTGGACCCACATCGAGTTCCTCGCCCGTCTCGTCGCGGAACAGGCCACCGCCGACCGGGATCGCCGATTGGCGGCCCGGCTCCGTTACGCCCGATTCCCCTACCAGCGAACGATCGACGACTTCGACTACGACTTCCAACCTTCCGTCGACCGCAAACTCGTCGAGGACCTCGCCACGTTGCGGTTCATCGACGAGAACCGCCCGATCCTGTTCCTCGGCCAGCCCGGCTGCGGCAAGACCCACCTCGCTGTCGCACTCGCCACACTCGCCGTCGAGGCCGGCTACCGCGGCTACTTCACTCAAGCCGACACCATGTGCCGCACCCTCGTGCGCGCATCGGTCGAAGGCACCCTGACCTCGAAGTTGAAGACCTACACCGCACCCACCGTGCTGGTCATCGACGACGTCGGACTGCTCCCCATCGGGGGCACCGAAGCATCAGCGGTGTTCTTCCAAGTCGTGAACACCCGCTACGAGAAGGGCCACCCCACCATCGTCACCACCAACCGCGGGCTGCCCGACTGGGGCACCATCTTCGGCGACACCGTCGTCGCAGCCGCCGTCTTGGACCGACTCATGCACAACGCCGTCGTGTTCAACATCAAAGGCCCCAGCTGGCGACTCCGAGAACACAACAGCCTCCAGATCGCCACCACCAACCCTGACCACCGAGGAGGTGACCGCTAACCTCAACCACCGCCGGTCAAGCACCCGACCCCATGTCGGTTTTCGATGATCCCCGATGTCGGAATCGGATGATCGCTCACACCAACGCCCAAATGGACGCCCTACCCCTCCAGCATCACGACTGGCACGGCGACTGGAACTACACCCTCACCCCAGCCTGAAACGCACAATCAAACCCGCGGCGAGCCCTTAGCTGCGCGACCAAGGAGATCCCCTTCGTCTGAGTCGCTTCTGGAGTGAGCGGCCGATGCCGCCCGGCGATCGTCCGCGCTGTGGCTGCCCTACGTGTAGAACCATCAGAATGTGAAGGGACGCTGTTCGAGGCGGGCTCCTGCTCGGGGTCCTCCGTATGTGTGGAGCGCAGGGGTGATATTCGAGGAGCTCTCCGCTTTCAAACGCTCGTGCAGTTGCCTAACCGAACCATCGAAGTCCCCGTCGTGCCAGACACCGAGCACGTTCCCGGTGTAGAAGCCATTGACCGTGCCGTCTAGGGTCGTCTGGTTGTCTTGGCAGGCCGACAGAGCAACAACATGGCAGTCGAGGTCGTCCTGGGCTTTCACACCAACCACCGATCGGACTGCATCGTACAGCGAACGGTTTCGTTCGTAGATGCCGCCGATCCCGTTCACCTCTCGTAGGGCGATGAATCGGGTGCTTGAGGTCTCGAGATCACGTATGGTGCCGACGACGGCGTCGGCGATCTCGACCAACCTGGCCTCGGAAAGAGGCTCCTGGGCAATCTGCTCCGCTCTATCCCCATCGAGTGCCTTTAGAAGATCATCTGATGCGAAGGGTACGAAGCGATGCTCGGCTGCAGCGTCGTCCTGACGGACATCATCTACGTCGGGATCGAAGGATGTTACTCGTCGGGTCATCGATCGGACGAGGAGGTCCCGTGTGGCGTCAAGATCAGCCTCGATCGGGTCGCGGCCGCCAACGATCAGAAATCGAGTGACGGTCGCACTATGGCAGCTGTCGTACAACATGGTGACATTGACTCCAGGCCGAACGTCGGCCAACAATGCATAAACCTCGTCGTCTACCAGCATGCGGTCGTAGAAGCACAACGTCTCGTCCATACCATCGTCGACTTCGTCGTTCGGTGAGGTGTTCACGAGCTGCGAACCGTGGCCGGAGAACGTGACGAACAAGGAATCGCCCGAGAACAGGTTCGTCGCAGCTTGGCGTAGGGCGGCCACGAAGTTGGCGGTAGTCGCCTCCTGGTCTGCCAGCAGGACCGTCTCATAGCCCAGGTTGCTCGCGAGATCGCGAAAGTCATTAGCATCATTCACGCAGGCCGAAAGCGGGTAGTCGCTGCCGTAATGGGCAGCGTCGACGACGTTGACGCCAACGTGTACTGACATCCCGAACGGCTCTCGAAAGAGGTCGCCGGAATAGAGGTGGTCGAGTTCGGTCAGTGTTTGGCGCCCGACTACGCCGTCAGCGACGAGGCCGTAGTCACGCTGGAACGCCTCCACCGCCCGCGCCGTGTTGGTCCCAAACCTACCATCGACCTCGGCTGGCACCAGATATCCCTGATTCAGGTCGGACAAAGCGGCCTGGATGGCAACTACCGCGCCCCGACTCCGCTCGCGTCGCGTTATTGGCCTTGAGTTGTCAAGCACTTTTTCGAGCCGGGAGTGGGTTGCGGCGGTGACCGTATTAGTGAAACGGGTTGAAACGAACATGAGCATCTCCGTTAAAAGGTCGGGCTCAGGGCCATAGATGGTTTGGGTTGGGGTTCGGGCAGAGAGGCAGGTTGGTGCGACCAAGTCCGACGACGTAGGTCTGACGCTCGGGCGGCGGGGCTGGAGCTGGTGACGCCGACGCAGCCGCAGTCAGTTGAGCCTGCACGTAGTTCAACCGATTGGATGCGGTGACGGAGGTGAGCATCTCGACTCGGGCCAGACGACCCGCTGAACCAACGGTGAAGTGAGGTGAGAGCTTGAGCCGAGAGGTCGGAAGGGTGGTCGCCACGGGATTGGCAGCCTGAACCGCCAGAGGATTGTTCGCGCTAGGCCTGGCGGAGTCGAGGCGGTCTGTTCGGCCCGCCAGCGCATTGGCTGGGCTGAGGCGGTCGGTGGAGCTAAAGCGACCTGTCGCAGACACTGCCAGCGGTCGGGGCATTACCACGACCCCGATTTTTCGTCGGCCTTGCGGGGTAGGGGATGCCGGGCTGATCCTTCGGCCGTTCACTCGTTCGGTTGAAGCGACGCTCACAGCGGGGCGACCGACTGTCGACAGCCGGTCCGGTGGTTGCGTGCCACTCGGCCGACCGACCGGCTTGATGGTGGCGACGGTGGCAATCGGGGATCGACGGGAGATTGTGTGCAACGGGACCAAGGCCGGCGGGATGGAAGTATGGTGTGGTCCCATCGAGACGTTGCCTGGTTTAACCGTCGTGTGTCGGACATCGAGCACTTGCGCCAGGTACAGTCGCGAGTAGAAGGCAGGCAAACGGCCGGCGGTGCCCAAGCCGTCGGCCACTAATTTTTGGGCTTCTTCGGAGTCGTCGGGCAGACGCCAATCGTCAGCGCTGTAGATCTCGTGCGAGAACCACGCCCGGATCAGCTCGGCGACAACGTACCTGAAGTGGACGTGGCCCGATTTGTTCGCGCGAAACCGGCGCCACTCGGTCTGAGCCAAGGTCGTCGGGATTGCGTCCTCCAGAGCCTGGAAGTCGACCTCGGCCTCGGTCCAGTGTTCGGTGGACATTGCCGACACCGGCGTGAACAGCGTTGGCACGAACGGTACGTCGCTACCGACCGTGTCGAGGGCCACCTCTATTCGTGTGACGTCGTTACCCGCTATCAACCGAGACGTGGAATCGCTGAGGGTCATCTTGATGGCCAAGGCCTCTTCCACCGTCGCCTTGTGACCAGTTGTGACCCAGGTCTGGTAGGCAGCCGTCACCTCCGAAGTCGGCGCTCCAGCCAGAACAAGATCCTCGTGATTGCGTCGGGCCTCGTTGTAGAGGGCGTACCGGTCGCTGATAGTGAAACCGTCGGGCTGAAAAAGCACGGCATCGGCTCGGGCCAGCGCCGTCCGCTGTGCCTCAGTCAGGGTCGACAAGGCCGTGATCATGTCGGCGATGGTGTCCCTGTGTAGATGCCACAGATAATCGGGCAAACCGCCGGCGGGGTGCCGCCAATCTCCGGGACTGGCCGTGCGATTGACCAGCAGCGCCAGCTCGGCGGCACGGACGACGTCCTCGGGCGTATTGATCTTGCCGAAGTGTCGCAGTTGAAACGGGATCGGATTCAAGGGAAACGCCGGTATCCCATCGGTGCTACCGCTGTTGGCATCGATCCAGGACGCGAGACCGATGTTCAATCCTCGCTGCATTCCTACTCATTTCCAATTCTCGACGTCTGGACTAGGATTGGAAGAAGCCGGGAACAGTGCGCTCAGGAAGGCGACGAGCTGCATGCCCCATATGGTGATTCCCGCGGTGTCGATCTCTAGGTTGCTCTCGCTCTGGCGACTTCGTTGGGCGTAGCGCCCGCCGATCATGAAGGGGCCGATTCCCACCACGCCACCGCCACGGATACTGCTTTCCCTTGTCCGCATCTCTGATGCCAGCTCGCGGGATGTGATTCGAAGGTTCCTGACGAAGAGCGCCTTGGTTGGATAGCCGATGAGGGCGCCGCTAGGTTTGTCTGCACCGTCAGAGTGGATCGCTCCGTAGTCGCGGATGAAGCTGTCCCGCGGCTTCCATCCCCGGGACAGGAAGAAGTTTGGGTTGAAGGCTGGGCGGGAAATCTCAACCTGGGTGTACTCGAATTCGATACTGAAGTCATCCTGCTCGATATTGAGCGACTGCTCCTGACGACTGGCACCACCGGAGCCACCGACGGAGAACAGGCCGAGAGAGAAGCCGACCGAGGCTCCACCCGATTGGCTGGAGGATGAGCTTTCTGCTCTCCGCTTCAGGTTGCGTTGACTGTATCTGGTCCACCCTTCGGAGCGGGCGAAGGCGCCGGGCAGCACCGTGGCCGGAAAGAACGGGTAGCCGAAGGCTCCCATTACGTTGTCCTGGATGTCCTTGACTCCGTCTAGGAGCGCCTGCTTCCAGGTCACCATGTTTCCGCCGGTGATATGGGCGATCGTCGACTGCGCCTCCTCGATTGCGTTCTTGTTGCCGGTAGCCTGCCAATCTCGTCGGGCCTGAAGAGCCCGTTCCCTGAATACGCCGCCAGAGCGGTTCCACTCAATCAGGTCAGCAGCGTCGCCCGAGTTGGCCCGGGCCAGGCGTGACGCATAGTCGATGACAGCGTTCTCATAGACGAGCTTCTTGTCGTTATAGAGCGTCATCGCAGGGCTGTCGACCACCTCGGTTCGAGTCTCTCCGGTTAGGAAGTCTTCACGCTCGACTTCGATCTGGAGCAGCTTCTTCATCCGCTCGACGATCTCCTCTTGCTTGGCCGTAAGTGGCTCGTCGGCAACTAGGCAGCGGTCAAGCGTGTCAGAGTAGACCTGACTCAGCGTCTGGCCCGCCTGGCCGTAGACCACGCCCTTGTGGCCCTGCGAACCCTGGTCGTCGGTGGCTGACCATGACATCTGTGCCTCAGTCATATTGATTAGCGGAATGAAATCAACGAGCCGAGACCATTGCTCCCACGAGCCGAGGAGATGCTGCTGATACATACGCTTCGCCTCCTCCAGCACCTGGGCTCGATCGATTGCCGCCCCACTTGCGCCGTCTCCTCCTCCGTTCCCGTCCGCGCCTTGCTGAGCGATGGTGTGCATCAATTCCTCGAAATCGTCGAGGTTGGCCGGTGTAGGACCGGCGTAGGGACCCGCGATGGCAAAATCGAAGAAGCTCTCGTGTAGTGGAATACCAGGGAGAACCCAGTTGATAGTAGTCTTGGGCGGAAGCGGGAGTTCAGCCGATCCTCCTGTCAGTCCGGCATGGAGCTCGTCGACGACCACGCCCATCAGATCTCGTACATCCATGTCCAGATTCCTTCCGATCACAATGGATCTAGCAGCGCGCCGAGGCTCCAGCAGCTGAGAACAGGGTCTAGGCGCTGGTTGTGAGAGAAACCCGCTCGGCGCCACGGCATTGCTCACTCCGCGAGTAAGTACACTTTTAGCTCAGCTAGCAGCTAACGTCTGCGGAATCTTCTGTAGACATTCATTGGTTAGTCGACTAGTCACCCCGTCGGATACGGAGAGCTCAGCGAGAGAGGCAATTCGGGGGATATGCACCAGCAAACACCCCTCGGAGTCCGTTCGACCCTGTTAGCGGTTCGCCGTAGTAGCTCGACGGCATTCTGACCGTCCTGGCACCGGCGATGCTCAGGACGGCCCGCATCCTGCTCGGACAACAGTCTCCCGCCGTCGAGCGACAACTGGCATCGAACTGGGGTGGATCGAGCGCTCGGAAATGACGGCAGGGCGCCAGCGGTGAACGGAGAAACGGGCCAACTGCGCCTGCCGTGGGTGGTTATGGGGTCCAGGGGAGGACGGGGCCGAGGCCTCCTCGGTCGAGCATGATCATGGTGATGAAGGCGGCTGGGTTGTGGAAGCCGTTGGCGTTGCGGCGGATGCGGCCGATGACGGAGTTGTTGGCTTCGGCGATGCCGTTGGTGAAGCCCCATTCGATGGTGGCCTCGATCGAGTCTCGGTAGTGTCGGATGGTGCGGGCCAGCTTCACGAATGGTTCGAGGCGGGACCTCGAGGCGTAGTAGATCCAGTCGTCGAGGGCTCGGCGGGCCTGGCGGATCGGCATCCGGAAGATGTCAGCCAGTTCCTCTTTCAGTAGCCAGGCTCGGAACAGGCGTCGGTTGGTGGTCTCCAACTCGCGGATGGTGGTCCGCTGGGCGACGGTGAGGTTGGCCCAGTTCCGCAGCAGGAGCCACCGTAGTCCTTTGACCGGCTTGGCTGCGGCCTTGCCCTTGAGGCGGCGCCAGAGGTCTCGGCGGACCTCGTCCAAGGCTTTGGTGGCCCACTGCATCACGTGAAATGTGTCGAGGCAGATCTCCGCGTTCGGGGCCCGGGTAGCGACCACGGTCCGGATCCATTCGGCCCCATCGGTGGTTACTATCTCCAGGCGAGCGGCCCGCTCCGGGCCCAGGGCGTCGAAGAAGGCGGTGACGGTGGCCTTCGAGCGGCCCTCGGTGACCCACACCACCCGCCCGGAGAACGGGTCCGACACGACGGTCAGGTAGCGCTGCCCCTTCTTCGATTTCACCTCATCGATGGCCACCGCGATCAGCCCTTCGAGCAGATCGACTCGGTCCATGGCTTCGGCCAGCAACCTGGTGCACATGCCGTCAACAGCCCGCCAGGTCAACCCGTACCGGCGGGCGGCGCTGGCCTTGTTCGACCGGATGGCGTCATGGACCACGACGTCTTCGAACGCCCGGCTGAACGCGGTGTCGTGGCGGGCCCACGGCACCGCTGCCACCGTCGGTCCACACGCTGTGCAGTTCACTCGAGGTGCGGGGCCTTCGATATCACAGCGGCTGAAGCCAAGATCGACGTGACGCCACCGCCGGGCCCCGTCGCCCTGGTCATAGCCGGAAGCTCGCTGCCCGCAACGCCCACACCGCCCCGGGGTATCAGCCCGGCACCGAACCCAGACCACCAGCGTCAGGCGGTGCCCCGAGCGGTCCAGCGTCCACCCCGTGATCACCGTGGCCCGACACAAGCCGAGCAGCATCCGTAGTACCGTCGACATGCGCACGTCGCTCTCCCCAGGGAGTCCAGTCTCAACAGCCGGAAACCCTAGGAACAGAGCGGCGTGCGCTCGCGGATGGCCTCACCCCCAACCCACGAAAGGCGCGCGGGCGCCGGAGAAACGCGCTTGGACGAACGAAGTCGGGGCTTCGAGGGCGGAGAATCCAACATCGACCCGACATTGGATCACTGATTCCCCGTCCAATCGACGGGCGGGAGCAGCTCAGCGACAGCGTCGGCGAGCCGGCGGTCGGCCTCAGCCACATTCCCCGTGTAGAACGAACTCGCCACCGCCGGGTCGTGGCCGGCCCGAAGCGCCACTTGAGCCGCAGAGAATCCGAGGTCTTGCCCGTAGGTGTCCATGAATCGGCGGAGCGACTGAAAGGTCAGGTGCTCCAACCTGAGCCGCGAGCGGAGCCGGCCGAAGTAGCGAGTGACCGACATCGGCCGCCACGGCTCCAACCCATCGGCTGCATCGGAGAAGTAGAAGGCGTCACGCGCAAGGTCTCGATCGAGTACCGACGCCCGGTCGGTCATCATCGCCACCTGTGCGTCGAGGGCACCGAGCGTGCGACGGTCGATGGCCACCGTCCGACGCCGACGGTTCTTGGTCGGGCCCTCCGTGACCGGCCGATGGCTCAGGTCGGTCAAGCTTCGAGCGACCACGATCACGCCTCGGTCGGCGTCGACGTCGGTCCTGCGGAGAGCCAGCAGCTCACCCCGGCGCATGCCGGTGGTGGCCGCCACGAAGATCAGACGTGCATACTCCGGCCGCCGTGATCGATCGGCCTCGGCGACGAGGCGCCCCAGCTCGTCAGGTGTCGGCACCACCGGGGCATCCCTGGACAGCGGCGGCGGGTCGGCCCACTGTGCAGGGTTGACGCCCAGCCAGCCCCATCGGCAGGCCTGCGTCATCATCGATGAAACCGTGGCGTGGATCTTCCGGACCGTGGTCGGCTTCATCCCCCGGTCCTGGTGCGCCCCGTACAGATCCGTGAGCATCTTGGTCGTGACCGATCGAAGCGCCTTGCCGCCCAACGTCGGTTGAATGTTCCGTCGGTACATGTTCTCGTAGCTCCGGATCGTGTTCGGTGCTCGACCCTTGCGCTCAAGCTCGACGATCCACTCTCCAAACAGCTCGTCGACCGTCCCAGCAATCCCCGAGTGGCGACCTCGCTTCACCTCGACGACCAGCTCGGCCCGAGCGGCCTTGGCCTCGCGGACCGAGCCGTGGAACATCCGACTCACCTGGCGACGCTTTCCCGTGACCGGGTCCCGGGGCCCTTCGACGATCAGCTCCCAGGCCCCAGGAGCCCGCTCTCGCATCCCGGGCGCTCTACGCAGCTTCGCCATCGCCGCCCAAGAGCTCGTCGAGCCGATGCCTCGGAACGAGAATCCGGCCTCGGAGCCGCACGGAGGGAATCTCACCGGTCCGGACACACTCATACGCCATGCCCCGGCTGATGCCGAGTAGGTCGGCGGCCTCGGTGACCGTGACGGTCAGTCGTTGGTTGCTCATGTCACCTCCCTTCCGCGAGTGATCGGGTCTCTCCGCAGTTCAGTTCAACGAAGAGCTGATGAAGCTCGGTGGTGGTCATGGTTGGTTCCTTTCGTGTGCTCGTTCTCGGGCGCCGGCCCAGGCCCGTGCTGCGGGGCCGAGAGTGTCGAGGTCGACGTGGTCTCGGTCGACGTCGTCCACGATCTGGCGTTCCCGTTTCTTCGCTCGGCGGTCGTTTGGGTCGGCGTACTGGAGGTGCGGGAGCCCGCTGACTGGATGGGCGACGACCTCGATGGGCCGGCCGAGGTCACAGGCGACAGCTGCGGCCATGGCGTCGGGCCCGTCGTTCTCCAGGACGGTCATGGCATGGGCTGAGGCCGATCGAGCTGTGTCTGGGCCGCGGTGGTTGATCAGGTCGGTCCACACGTCGGCGGCGATCGAGGCGATGTCGACTGTGTCCTGGTCGTCGTTGTCGTCGGTTTGGTCGTCCATCTGTTCCTGCCATCCGAGCAGTTCGTCGAGATCCTCATCGGTGGGCTCGCCGTAGATGTCTTTCAGGTGGCCGCCCATGGTCACGACGTTGCGGCCCTTGGTCGCTCGCAGGTACTCACACCACCGGGCCGCATCCCGAGCACAGCCGGTTTCGGAGGCGTCGAGACCGATCTGCCACGGGGAGCGCGACCGGCCCCTGCCGGTCTTGAGGTCTTGGCGGGTCATCTCCAACTGGATCTTCCCCAAGTACTTGGCCATCGCTGCGTCGTCGCCCCCGGCGGTCTTCACTGGGACGAGGTCGACGCCATGTATCTGGTGGACCTGGCGGCCAAGGTGCCGGTCGATCTGCCGGGAGAACGACTCATGAAGTCCTGCTTTCAGCCCGGCGTTGCCCCCGTACTCGACCTCGAGAAATTCCTCGTGGAAGAACAGCACATGCAGGTGGGGGTGCCAGCCGTTGGCGCCGTCGGTGATCTCCAAGGCAGCGATCCACCCAACGACCCCGTAGCGCTGTTCGGCGTCTCGATAGACCTTGAGGTGGCGCATGTCGGTGAACGCCTTGCGTAGGCCGTCCAACAGGTCGTGGAGGGTGTCGGTGGCGTAGTGGGCCAGGGTGAACGACCCGAACGACACGCCCTTGCCGGCGGCCAGATGGGCGTCGACGTAGTACTTGACCATGGCTGACTTCAGGGCTCGTCGTCGGGCGGCACAGCCGAGGCAGCCCCACACGCTCTTGCACGTCGCCACACCACCAGCCCGCACGGTGCCCGATGGGGACTGACGCATCAGGACATCCGCGCCGAGGGCGTTCCCGCAGCGGGCGATCGAGCACAGGTCGTCGTCGCTGGCCAGTAGGCGCCGGTTGAAGCGGCGAAGCACTTGCGCCGCGTGGCGCCGGCTCCGGAGGCGGTCCGCGACGTCGCAGGCAAGTTTCGGATCGGCGTTACCAAGAAGTCCGATGAGCGCTGTGCTCACGCAGTGTCCTTTCGTTCGTGCGGCAGTCGTGTTTCCCCGTTACCAAGGCCTGCCCCTGGCTCGGTGATTCGAAGAGAGGCGGGGGAGTGGGGGGTTCGAGTACCCGCCCGTGGGCCGGCTCCCTCGTCGGCCCTCCGGGCCGCCCGGTCGCCGGCCATGAGATCAGCAGAGGCGATAGCGGTCACTGTCCTGCTCTCCGGTGCCGGCGGCGAGCGGGAAGCGTTCCGACCCAGACCGAGGCGATGACGTGCAGCCCGAACACCCGCGCCAACATCGCAGTCGGATCGCCAGCGTCGGTCGCCATTAGGACGGCGGCGGCGATTATCATCGCCAGGGGCAGCGAGAACCACCAAGCACCGGCGATCAGGACAGGCGTCGAGCGGGGCGGTGTGTCCCGCATCGTGAAGGCGTACGGCGGGTACTCAGTGCTGGGCGACCGTTCACCGTGTCGCAGGCCACTGACGACATCCGATCGAGCGGCAGGACGGGCCGGTCGTGGCTCGGAAGAGAGGCGGTGAAGACCAACGGCAGGTGCGGCCCTGGGCGGGTCGACAGTCAATGGCGGCGGTGGGGCTGACTTTGTGTCGCTGATCGCGGTTGGAATCAGCCAGCATGGGAGGGTTCTCGACCGAGCCTTGAGGAGGCCCGTTGAGTACCCAGCCTGGCAGGAAGAAGAAGCGGTTTCTGGCACCGCAGGAGAAGTTCGAGATCTGGATGCAGCTCGTGCGTGGCGAGACCACGGTGAGCGAAGCGGCCGAACGCGCCCGCGTCGATCGGTCGACGATCGCGAAGCTCAAGACGGTGGCCCGCCAGGGTGCGCTCGACGCGCTGGCCCAGTCCCGGCCGGGCCGGCGCGGCAAGGAGCGGGATCACGAGCTGGAGGCCGCCCGGGCCGAGGTCGAACGGCTCCGAACAGCGCTGGCGGAGATGGCGGTGCGGCTCACCCTTGCGGAGGGAAAAGAGCCTTGGGACTGAGTGGCCGGGTCCCACGCCGGGTTCCCGCGGCCACCAAGACAGCGCTCCTCGACCTGGTCACCGAGGCGGAGGCCGGCGGGTGGACCACCCGTCGCGCATGTCGCTATCTCGAGCTGTCCCAGCGACGGCTCGAACGCTGGCGCCGTCGGGTCGCCGACGGCGCCACCCTCGACGACGCCGCCCCGGGCGGGAACCCCGTGCATGGGCTGACCCCCGCCGAGGAGAACGAGATCGTCGCGGTGTTCAACGAGTGGAGCGACATCGACCGCTCGCACCGCAAGCTCGCCCACCGGGGTTCGTGGCTGAACCGGTTCTGGGCCGACCCCTCCACGGTCTGGCGGGTCCTGGAGCGCCGTGAGCTGCGCTTTCGCGGCCCGAAGCGTGAAGGACGGTCGCAGCGCAAGCCGTGGCCGGACTGGGTCGAGGAGAAGCCGAACCGGATCTGGATCTACGACACGACCCACTGGAGCGCTGCCGGGGCGGCGACGACGCTGATCTCGGATGTGATCTCGAAGAAATGGATCGCCGACATCACCTCGGCCGACGAGACTTCCGTCGAGGTCCAGGCCGTGTTTCACCGAGCGCTGCGGGCTGAGGGCCTCGACGAGCTCATCGAGGAACGCAACCCCGACAGCGTCCCGTGGGATCCCGACGGCGAGGACGTGCCGGTGTTGTTGGTGATGTCAGACAACGGCCCGCAGATGAGCTCGGGATCGACCAGGGAGTTCATGGCGCTGTGCTGGCTCGCCACCCACTTCGGACGACCCGGCACCCCGACCGACCAAGCCTGGATCGAATCGTTGTTCGGGCATCTCAAGGTCGAGCAGCCCCACCTGGAGCTGATCGCCGACATCGACGTGCTCCGCGTCGAGCTCGAGATCCAGCGAGAGCACTACAACACTGTTCGGCTCCACGCCGGAATCGGCTACGTCACCCCCGACCAAGAACATCGAGGCCAAGGCGCCGCCGTTCGTGCCGCTCGGCGCGATGGCCTCGCCCGAGCCCGCGAGCAACGGATCGCCTACCATCGCAACCACACATCCCAAGGACCCGATCATGCGGGTTGATTCCTCCGGCAGAAGCGACATCAAGTCAGACACAGCGGCGTCGATGTGTTGGGGGTGGCGGGCGAGGTAGCCGATGACGTCGTCCCAGCCCCGGTCGGTGGCCTGCATGCGTTCGGCGACGCGGATGGCGGGGATTTCGTGGGCGATCGTCCAGAGGCACCACCACAGGGCCCGGTGCACCAGCTCAAGGTCGCCGGTATCAGAGGCGGTGAGGTGGCGTTGTTGTCGGCGGGTCAGGTGGAACTGGCGGGATGCCCGCCGGATGACCCGGCGGTGCCGCTGGTATCGCCAGGCACGAGCGAGGGTGCGCCACGACCAGCGGAGGATGGGGACGAGGATGAACTGGATCAGCCATGCCGCTAGACGGATCGGACCAAGCACGACAGCCGCAAATCCGAGCCGCGGCCGGCGAGTCGTTGGTGAGCGCTTCATGGTCCATCTCCGGCCGTGTCGTCGCTGGTATCGCTGTTGGTGGGGTCCTTGCGTGGTTCGCCGTCGGGGTGGGGGTCGACTGCCCGTGCGGGTGGGAATGCTTCGGTGAGGCAGACCGCGATGTTGGTGCTGGCTCGTTCGATGTGGGGGCAGCACTCGAAGATGTTCGACTCGCAACCCGCCTGCCCGATCCCCGACGAAGGCAGCAAGGGGCTGCGCCAGGTGATTGGGGCATCGGGGTCGAGGTTCGACTCGACCAGGACCGTGGTGCTAGCGGGGCCGGCGGTTCCAGCCTCACCGTCACCACCGCCGCTGTCGCCGTCCTCGGGGCTACCACGACTGGTGTTCGAGCGTTCGGGGTCGGGGTTGAGGTTGAGAACGTCGGGGTCGGGTTCGCCGGTCAGCAACTCCCCGCCGACTGCTCCTGCTGCTCGGAAGAGTTGCCAGGAGAGGCCGATGAAGGCGACGGGTTCGGCGAGGAAGGTGGCGACGAGGAACGCGACAGCGAACCAGTGCCACAACTTGTTCGGTCGCACCCCGTGACCGTTCATGACCGCCCCCTCTCCCCATCACCCTCACCAGCGATGAGAGCGAGGGCTTCAGTGTCGAAGTCCCGCACCAGGCCCGCTTCGATGTTGGGGCCGGTGAGGGTGTGGAGGTCGGTTTGGTGGGCGTAGTAGATCTGCCCGGCGGTGATCCTCGCCCCTTTGGATGGGTCGAGTCCTTGGTAGAGGCACCGGCCCGGGCGCCCAGCCGACAGTGCCTTCGATACCGAGGGGCCGAGGTCGGGGCCGAACATCATCCGGAGGCCCTCAGGTGGGGAGGAACCAACCACGATCCGGGCCCCGGTGTTGGTCTTCATCGTCGACCCGGACGGGCCGAACGATTCCGCGACGGGGTGCTGGGTCAACAAGACGACATGAATGCCGGCGGAGCGGCCCATGGCGACAATGGCGGCGAGTTGCCCGGCGATCTCTCGCCGGGTTTGGGCGTGCTGGTCCTTGTTCCCGACGCCAATGAGGGAAGCGGATTCGTCGAGGACGAGGAGCCGCCGGGTGGTGAGTTCGGGGAGTTCGTGCCAGGTGTCGACTCCAGCGGCTTCGATGAGGTCTTGGCGCATCTGCATCTCGTCGAACACGTCAGCGACCATGGCCGCCATCCCGGGCAGCGTCTTGGCGATCGAGGCTCGGTTGCGGAGCCACCCGTATTCGCCGGAGCGTTTGGGGTTGAGGATCGAGATCGCCCACCCACAGCACACCGCGTGAGCGAGGATCAGGCGGAGGAGGATGCCTTTGCCGCCCCCGGTGACCCCAACCACCACCGCATGGGGCCGGAGGTCGACGGCCCACCGGATCGAATCGTTTTCGATCGAGCGACCGAGGACTACGTGGTCCTTGAGGCGGGCGATCTGGTCGAGGTCGACAGGTAGGTGGTCGGGGAGTGGGTGGCGGAACAGGCGGATGACGAGGGTTCCGTCGTTGTGTTGCCAGGACAGGACGGCGGCGTGTTTGGTGACCCGGCGTACCCGATCGGCGATCCGGTCATACCAGACATCGGGGTCGTGAGCGCCGAGGGGGCGGACCTGCAGCGTGGTCCACGCCGGCACCAACCCCGGCCCCCGCTCCACCGCCACGAGTTCGGGGACTCGGGCCCGGCGAGCGAGCGGTACGGCGAGGCCGGCGAGGGCGCAGATTCGGGGCCACAGGGCCCGCCACCCCAGCGTGTAGGACCGCTCCACCGAAGTGCGGAGTTGACGGCGCCACCACGGCGACCACAACCCAACGACCGTGACCACGGTAGGGAGGAGGGCGAGGGGGCCGGCGGCCAGGGCGGTGATCCAGATCGGGGCCAGAGGCCACCACACCACCAACAACCGGGCCGACAGCACCGACCAGCGGGCGATCCGGTAGGCGAGCCACGGGGACTCGGCCCGACCGGGGTGGATCTGCTGACCCCCAGTGAACGGCGACTCCAAATACGAAGTCATGACACTCCCCGCTCGGTCGTGTCGCCGGCCGGGTTGGGGTAGCCGAGGCGGCCATCTGGTGTCTGGTACCAGTCATGCATGTCGTCATCCGAGGCCAAGTCCTCGGAGAGGAACGGCTCCAGGTTCTCTGGTTGCCACGAGTCGAGGGACCGGACGTAGTAGTCGTTGGGGTCGAACAGGGTCACGACCGGCCTCCCATGCCCCGTAAGGAGTCGTCGGGAATGGGGCGGGTGGTGCGGTGGATGGTGCGGACGCGGTCAGGGGTGATGGCCCGGCACCGGTCGTCCTCGTCCCACGCCTCAAGCCACATCGCCCCGCTGTCAGTGGTGACGGCACGGTGGAACACGAGGCGGCCTCGGAACCCCCACACCGAGAACTCCCGACCTGGCACCAGCTGCGGGCGGCCGGGGAGCTTGAACTCCTCGGTGATGGTCCACTCGGCGGCCATGTCGGTGCCGAAGGGAAGCTCGCCCTGATGGTTGCGCCAGTGCTCAGCCACAGCGGCGGCCAGGCGGTGCTCGAGGCGTTTGAACTCCGCCGGAGACAACACCACCCGATAGGGCTCCAGGTCGTCGGCCCCGACCTGATCCAGACCGGCCGCTCGGAGTTCTGACAACGCCTCGGCGGCGGTCGATCGACACGCAATCGGAGCGCCATCATGAATTCCCACCCGGCTGGGGGACGCTCGAAGTTGCGGCACGCTCACCACCCCCACCCGCTCCCAGTGCGTCGAAGGAGTTGTCGGCCGGGCAGGTCGTGGTCGGTGACTTGGACGTGACCGACCTCGACGTCGTGACCGGGGCTGTGTTCGTGGGCGCGTTGAACTAGAGGCTGTATTGCAGACATGATGTGCCTTTCCGCCTTGCTGGGATTGCTCGTGTCGGCCTGGCCGTGCTTGGACTGGGCCGGATGCGTGCTCTGCCCGGGAGTCGAACCCGGAACCACCAGCGGCCCGCTGAAGCCGCTTCTGTGGTGGCCCCTCGACCAGGTGGGGGCAGAGACCAGAACTGCTAGGCGGCCTTCTTCGACGCCTCCGGGTGCGGGGCCTGGGGTTGTGCCTTGCGGCTGGGTGCGTCGCCCAAGGCGAAGGTGTCAGCGGTGAAGGTCACCACGTTGCGGACCCCGTCCGGGTAGGTCGAAGCCCGAAGACCCCCAAACCGGATACGGGCAATCCCCTCGATCACCGGCACAGACGCCGAAGCGATCCGGACCTTGAAATTCGTCACCCGCCGGCCGTCCTGCTCCGTGCAGAAAATGTCCCACAACGGAACGTCATCATCGTTCGTTCGCTGCTTGGCATCCTCGGGAGCCTGACCCGGCACATACACCGTGGCCCGCTCCACCCCCGTCACCGCGAACTGCTTCGCCTGAACCTTCTCATCATCAAGTGGCAAATCCATTGGATACTCCTGAGTCGTGGTTAAGTGTATTGATATTAACCGGTACACTACAGAACTTCAACGGGCGTCGTTGAAAGATCCGATACACACCGCTACGCCCTCTAGGCTTCGCCTCATGACGTTGGAGCCGAACGATCGACGGCCCAAGCATCGGCAGCTGGCCGACTGGGTGATCGAGCGAATCCTTGACGAGACGTTGTCCCCGGGAGACCGTTTGCCGTCGGCCCGGGAGCTCATGAGTCAGTTCGACGTATCCAGCCAGACCGTTCAGACGGCGCTCAAGCTCCTGCAGGCCGAACAGCTGGCGGTCGGAGTCCCGGGCCGAGGCACCTTCTTGGTGGACGACATCGACCTCGAGGCGCTCAGGCATGGGAGCAACCCGTCAAACCTCTACGCGGCCTTGACCGAGAGGCTCGACGAGCTCGCCGACGAGATGAAGCGTGTACACAAGCGACTCGACGAGGTTGAGGCGGCTCAACGGCAGAAGCGGCCAGCGAAGCGCTCCTAGCCGACGCTCTCGCCACCTCGTCGGTCAACAGCTCTAGTCGCCGAAACAGGTCTCGCAATTGCTGATCGGTCATGGCCACAGCCAAGCAGTACGATCGACAATCAAGTCCCAGCACGACTTGCCGGCAACTCGGCAAGTGAAGGCAACTCGGCATGGCCACTCGACATCCGCACGGCACCGGCGTCTACATCCGGCACCAGCGCATGGAGGTGCGTGGGTGGGGTCAGCAGCGCTTTGTCCAGGAGATACGCAACACCGCAGCCCAGCTCGGCGAGGAGACCCCCGGGGTGTCGGTGCCGATGGTGTCGCGATGGGAGAACGGCAAGTCAGAGCCCGCAGCGAGGTATCGGCGACTGATCGAGCTGACCTTCGCCCGTACCCTGGATCCCGACACCGACTCACCGGAGGACGGGATGCTACGACGAGAGTTCCTGCGCCACACCGCCGGCATTACTGGCCTGGCAGTGGTGTCGGCGGCTGCCGAGCCGTGGGAGCAACTGACCTCCGCCCTGTCCTCTCGAAACCGCGTTGATCGAGGCACCGTCGACCACCTCGACTCGATGACAGCCAGCTTCGCTCAGATGTACCAGACCATGGCGCCTGGACTTCTCGTGGCTCCTGTTGCCGCTCACCTTCGGACGCTGATTCAGCTCCTCAAGACTGGTTCACCGACCGAAGCCCTGCGCCGTCGAATCACATCACTGGCCGCCGAGACGTCGATCCTACTCGGCTGGATGAGCCACGATCAGAGCGACAACGAAGCCGCCCACAACTACTACCGGTCAGCGCTGACCGCAGCGGCCGAGGCCGAAGACGGTCCACTCGGCGCATACGCCATCGGCAGCGCATCCGTGCTCCCAGCCTGGAGATCGAGCCCCACCGACAGCATCCACCTCCTCACCGAGGCCGAGGTACACGGCTTCCGTGTGAACGATGCCTCGCCAACCACCCGGGCATGGATCTACTCGCTCGAGGCCGAAGCCCGAACCCGAGCCAACGACGAAGCCAGCGCCTTCGCTGCCCTCGACAGCGCCGATCGAGTCCTCGAAATAGACGACCATGCCAATGGGGGAGCACCCCGAATCAGCTTCTTCGATCACAATCGCCTACTCGGCGAGCGCGGAGTAACCGCCATTCGCTTCAACCGCGCCGCCGACGGCAGAACGGCCCTAGAACACGTCCTCTCAGAGATTGCACCAGAGCAGAAGATCCGCAGCCGACTCCTCACAAGTCTGGCGAAAGCCCACATCAGGCATGGCAACATCGACGAAGCCGCAGAGATCGCTCTCCAGTCCCTCGACGTAGCCCTCCAAACCGACACTGCTTCGAGCTATGACGATATCGTCCGCCTACGACCAGAGCTGGACAACTGGGCTCACACCAAGACCGTTCAGAGGTTGGACTCTGCGCTGATGGCCGGCTAGCGGCAGCGCCAAACGCCCCCTATGACCAGCAAGGCATCGTGGTCGGCCAGGACTCGCACTCAGACTTCCGCGCCGGAAGGTGCGGTCGGTCGGGCAGAGCCACCTGCAACCGGCCGCCCTTGCCGAGCGCTAGACAGGTGATGCTCATCCCGAGCGCTTGGGTAGTGGAAGGTCATCTGGGGGACTCAGCTGCTCGGCGATACCATTGCTCGGCCTCTTCTACCTTCCCCCGTTCTATGAGCAGTTCACCAAGCCGGAACATAGCTAGGTCGTAGTCGTGGTCTTGGGCCGCTCGGCGATACCATTGTTCGGCCTCTTCTACGTTCCCCCGTTCTATGAGCAGTTCACCAAGCCCGACCATAGCTAGGTCGTAGTCGTGGTCTTCAATTGCTCGGCGATACCATTGCTCGGCCTCTTCTACGTTCCCCCGTTCTATGAGCAGTTCACCAAGCCGGAACATAGCTAGGACGTAGTCGTGGTCTTCAATTGCTCGGCGATACCATTGCTCGGCCTCTTCTACCTCCCCCCGTTCTATGAGCAGTTCACCAAGCCCGACCATCGCTAGGTGAGAGTCGTGGTCTTGGGCCGCTCGGCGATACCATTGCTCGGCCTCTTCTACCTCCCCCCGTTCTATATGCAGTTCACCAAGCCCGACCATCGCTAGGTGAGAGTCGTGGTCTTGGGCCGCTCGGCGATACCATTGCTCGGCCTCTTCTACCTCCCCCCGTTCTATGAGCAGTCCACCAAGCCGGAACATAGCTAGGTGAGAGTCGTGGTCTTGGGCCGCTCGGCGATACCATTGCTCGGCCTCTTCTGCCTTCCCCCGTTCTATATGCAGTTCACCAAGCCGGAACATCGCTAGGTCATAGTCGTGGTCTTGGGCCGCTTGGCGATACCATTGCTCGGCCTCTTCTGCCTTCCCCCGTTCTATGAGCAGTTCACCAAGGTCGACCATCGCTAGGTCATAGTCGTGGTCTTGGGCCGCTCGGCGATACCATTGCTCGGCCTCTTCTGCCTTCCCCCGTTCTATGAGCAGTCCACCAAGCCGGAACATAGCTAGGTCGTAGTCGTGGTCTTGGGCCGCTCGGCGATACCATTGCTCGGCCTCTTCTGCCTTCCCCCGTTCTATGAGCAGTTCACCAAGGTCGACCATCGCTAGGTCATAGTCGTGGTCTTGGGCCGCTTGGCGATACCATTGCTCGGCCTCTTCTACCTCCCCCCGTTCTATGAGCAGTTCACCAAGCCCGACCATAGCTAGGTGAGAGTCGTGGTCTTCAATTGCTCGGCGATACCATTGCTCGGCCTCTTCTACCTCCCCCCGTTCTATGAGCAGTTCACCAAGCCCGACCATAGCTAGGTGAGAGTCGTGGTCTTCAATTGCTCGGCGATACCATTGCTCGGCCTCTTCTACCTCCCCCCGCTCGTCAAGTACTATCCCGAGGTTGAACATCGCCAGGTCGTAGTCGTAGTCTTCGGCAGCACGACGGAAAGCGCGTTCCGCTCGTTGTAAATTTCCGTCAGAATACGCGACTTCACCAACCGAATCCAAGTCGGCGGGCGCTGCCCTATCGATCATTATGTCCCAAACGGTGTCGCTAACGTCGACCCTGTATTCCTCGGCGATAGAGTCGAAAGCTCGGTATCGGCCGGCTCTGTCAATGCTAATAAGCGCTGTTGCTATTGCAACGGGCTGAGCCGCCCAGGCCAAGCCCTCGTCAAACATAGCGTCAGTTAGGGGCTGACGGGGGTTAATAAACTCCTGCGTCAATACCCTTAACTGGTCGCGGTCAACTGACACACCCATTCCAATCTGACGCCAAGCGATGGCGGCCTGAAGCACAGCGAGACCAGGAGGGTTATCATCATTAAGTCGGCTTCGGAGAAGCGGGACCGCTGCCAACAGTTCAGCAAGATGCGCAAGATCGTCACGTCCAGCGATTTCGGGGTGTAGCGCTTCCGCCCGACCAAGCTCACGCTCGCTCAAGCTGCGGTCGAGCCGCGTCGACGATGACAGCTTGTCCAGATAGGAGATCGTATCGCGGTCACCCACCGCAGCGTCGTGGCGCGAGAGCGCCGATAGGTGGATAGTCATCGCTACCACTGCCAGTGGAATCTCTTGATGTAATTCCGCGAGCGTGCGATTCGTGAGTCCTCTATTTAGGTGCTCGTGCCCGTCATCAATCCAGATCAGCAACTCGCGACCCGGCGCCAACTCGCCGGCCACTGCCAGAAGCTCATCTAGCGGACGATCACCAGCAGGAAGTCGCACGTCCAGCACCCGCCACCCCGGCAAGACGACCCGAGCAGCTTCGAACAAGCTCCTTGTCTTACCTGCCTTGGGATGACCGGCTATCACTATCTCCCGTTCAGGACTCCCGGGAGGCAGCCCACGGACATAGTGCATCCGCGAACGAATTGCAGTATCGAGATCGCGCGGCACGTAGATAGGAAGATCGCGCTCATCCGTAGCAGACGTAACCCCACTTGGCCAGACGCCAAGATCCGTTGGGCGAGCCTCAGCTAACTGATCCCAGATGTGGCCTACTTGACTAAGTCTACGTGCTGCAGCCCTGGTCTCCTTGCGGCGCGTTCGCCATTGTCGCCATGCTCTGGGGCCAAGACTAAGCCCAAATGCCAACAAGGCGAACACCGCTGGTCCGATAACCTCGATAGCGACACCCTCGGTGAGCCAATCGGGCGGTCTAGGGGGGCAGATCGGCCACCAGTCGACCCAGCAATCAGTTGCATTCCGCTCCTCCACGTACACGCTCAGGCCCACCGAAAAGATCGCTTGCACACGAGGGCCAACCTACCCCACGGGCCGAAGGTAAGTAGTCTCATGAGCCCGCTGTCTGCGTCGGAGAGGCCGCCTCGGCAAAATGTGCAAGCTCGCGGCTCGACATCGGAGATGTTCCTGCTCGGTCGACAACGCTGTCAAGTAGCAGGCAGCTTCGTTCGCAGAGGTCCTGGGGTACTCGAGCGGCCATGGCGAGCGGGAGAGCGATCCGGTGGTCAGTGTGGCGAGTTGTCACCCACGACACGGAGATGCCCACGTCGAGGTGGGCTGCTTGCTTCACCGGAGGCAACCCCCACCACCGGCGAGAACAAGAGTCCGTCGAGTTCGGCACGATCGACCGCAAGATGAGTTGCGATCTGATCGAGCCCGACGCCGTTCTGGGCGAGAGTCGCCAACGCCTTGGGAATCAGCAGACTGGTCTCGCGGTCGATGTCGCCCTCGCGGCTTCGGTAACCCGCCTTGGTCGCTTCGACGACCAGGGATCGATACTGCCAGTCGGTGAGCGGAAGTACGTCCTTCACTTGCCGGATCATGGCCATCGCCGACACGTTCCACCAGAGTTTCTCAGATCGGATGACATCTAGTGTTACTAGCAGCCCAAGTCCTCGGGCGGCGACGCCTTCTGCTGGCATCAGGAACTCTCGCGCGAACTCGTCGGCCTGGTTTTCCTGAACTTTGCCCTGGGGTGCAGTCTCTAGATGAAGTATGAGGTGGCCGAGTTCGTGAGCCGCATCCCACCGTGCTCGCTCTGGACTCTTGTGTCTGGCTAGAAATACGTACGGGGTACCGGCGTTCCACGTCGAGATGGCGTCGAGGGCCGAGAACTCATGGACCAGAGAGAAGACCCGCACTCCATGGAGTTCGAGCAGACGAATGAGGTTGGGCAGTGGGTCGAGACCGAGGCCCCACTCGGAACGCAGCGCGTACGCAGCTGCGGCCGGGTCGAGGCCTCGTAGGTCAGGGAGGTCCAGGGGCGGCAGTCTCAGTTTCGCGTCGAAGTACTCGGCTATTTCAATGGCGGTGGTAGCGTTTGCCAACGCGCTGTCGCGCGCCTTTGCCGACAGCCTGCTGAAGGACCTGAACGAGACGTTGTCGGGTGAGAGCCAGATGTGGAGTGGGCGGAAGAAGTACGAAGGGGTCACCTTGAGCTTGGCAGCGATGTCCTCAAGTACGGGCGTTGGCGGGACGTTCGCCCCAGTCTCATAGTTGGCGATCTGGCGTGAACTCATCCGAAGCTCCGTCCCCAGGGCCACTTTCGAGTAGTTCTGCCGGCGGCGGGCGATCGTCAGCCGTCCTGGTTGGAATTCGCTATTCACGGAGGGCGACGTCGAAATCGATGTCGGGCAGATCAGGGCGATTGGCCTTCTCGGGTTCGGGTGCTCCGAGATCAAGCTCGGGGAGCAGAATTCGCTCGCTCCACGCTCGGACGCGTCCATTCTCGAACCTATCCGGTCGCGACAGCTCGAGCCGGATCGAGTTCGGCATCAGAGATTGGACGATCATCCAGACCTCGTAGCCGTCCAAACCTTTGCTGCGCGTCCACAGATCCTCAAGTTCGCGGTTGTAGAACTTGGAAGAGAACTCGCGCTTGACGTATCTGAGGCCAGGACCCTGAGGCGGCTCGAGGGTCCCGGTGTGCTCGTCTCCCGGTGCGACAACGATCATGGCGAGAGGCGCCAGCTCACGGTTGATGGCTACCGGGATGTTGTAGATGTCGTCGATGTCCCAACCATGCTGGAGGAGTCGTAGTCGAAGGTGGGCGACCATGTCAGACCACATGCGCATCCCGCGAGTGCCATTCGGGTGCAGGCGAGTCGTGTTCCGGGCACCGGCCGCACCCACGAGCGCCGCTTCGTTGAGCAGCCACGTACCGGGAACGCCTAGCCCTTGGGTGCGTCGCTCGGCGGCTAGGCCTTGGTGGATGATCGGGACGTGCTGTTCTTGTGCCATGGGACGTCAGTCTCGTTTCCTGTTTCATCGCTCTCGGTGAGAGTAGCAGAACCGGAAACGGACACAGCGCTGTTCGTCACACGAGTAGATCGATCTCGATCACCAAAGATCTACTCAGGAGCACTGGTCGTGTCTGAATGTTGTTAGACCGCTTCCGTGGCGGTGGAGCTGCTGTGGCCGACGAGGCGTGACGTTGCCCCCGATGGGGATCTGCTGATCCGACAGGATCAAGGCGAACCAGTGTCATCCCTTGTGGATCCGAAGCCCCTCCCTGCTCGGCCGGTAGATCCAACATCCGTTCCAACATTTTCAGGGTCACCTAGGGTGATCCGCAGGCACCCAGTGGATCGCCCGCAGCCAGTTTCCGCAGCTCAGCTCACTGCACCGAGTGGCCACGACGATCGGGATCGGACTTCTAATGACTAGGCCGCAGGTTCGAATCCTGTCGGGGGCGCAATGTCGGGGGCGCCAGCGCTGACCAGGGATCGTCACCTCTGCGATCGCCTGCGGCCCGCCGACGCGCTACTGGCGGAGGTCGCTACCGGCCCCGGGACCTGGGTCCGCCAGTAGGTGCTCGGGTGGGCGTCGGGTCCGCCGGTAGGTGCTCGGCTCGGCTGAGGAGCCCAGCGGCGTCAGTCGGTGTCGCCCGAGCCCGAGCTCGAGCCAGGCTCGGAGTCTGAGACCGGCCCGGGGGAGGGGATGCCCTCGTGGAGCGAGGCCTGGCCCGCCCGGCCTTCGAGGGTGTAGGTGTAGGTGAGCGGCGGGCCGTAGGGGTTGTAGCCGAGCTGGCTCGTCTGGTCGGCGTCGTCGAAGGCGGGGCGGTTCTCATCCGGCGGGTGGAGGGCGCCGGAGTGGAAGTGCCACATCCGCCACTCGGGTCGGCCGTCGCCGTCGTCGCGGTGGTAGATCTCGGTGGCCTTGCTGCCGAAGACCTGCTCGGTGTTGGCCGGCTCCCAGTGGTCGTCCGACGTCACGGGTGACACCCGGCGGTACTGCAGCTCGCAGATCAACCACGCGATGTCGCTGCTCACCTCCAACCGCAGGATGGCCACCGTCTGGATGAGCCGGGGCGGACCCTGGGCGTAGTGCTCCCAAAGCTTGGTCAGCTCGTCGACCCCGAAGTACGTGAACCCGTTGCGGTTGAACATCGAGAAGGCGTTGCCGGAGGGAAAGCAGGCCCGCATGGCTTCCATGTCGAGTCCCACGTTGGCCTTCCACCACTGCTGGTGGAGGCGAAGGACCTCGCGGGTGTCGCGGTCCATGGACGTGATCGTCGGTTGCTGCACTGCTGCCATCCTTCGGGGTCAGGACTCGTCGGGGGAGTGGGAAGCGGAGATGCGGCCCAGGAGATCCTCCGGATCGACGGGGATTGAACGGACCCAGCCGTACCCGCCGCCCACCGCGTCCTCGACCGCCTGGGCGATGGCCGACATTGCGGCGATCGTGCCGGCCTCGCCGACGCCCTTGGAGCCCGACGGCACATCGAGCGGGAGGGTTTCCAGGTGCTCGACGGTCATCGGCGGAACGTCTCCGGCCAGCGGCACCAGGTAGTCGCGGAACGTGGTGGTGACCGGGTTCCCGTCGGCGTCGTAGCGGAGCTCCTCCATGAGGCTCGAGCCGAGCACCTGGACGAACGCCCCCATGATCTGCCCGTCGACGATGGCGGGGTTGATCACCCGACCGCAGTCGTCGACGGCGTGGTAGCGCAGGACCGAGGTGATGCCGGTGTCGGCATCGACCTCCACCATCACCGCCACACTGCCGTAGCCGATCGTTCGATCCACCGGATCCCAGACCGCGCGAGCGTGCAACGTGGGGCTGTGATGGTTGGGAAGGTGGTTCAGCTTGCGGTATGCCGCCCGGCCGATCTCCGCGAACCCGACCCCCGCACCGGAAGGCCCCGACACGATGCTCTCGCCGACGGTCAGCTCGGCCACCGGTACCTCGAGCAGCGAGGAGGCCATGTCCAGCACCTGGGCTCTGAGGTCGCGGCTCGCCAGCAGCACCGACGAACCGGCGACCGGTGCGCTCCGGCACCCCCCGGTTCCATAGCCGGTGTACGGGCAGCTGTCGGTGTCGCCGAACAGCACCCGCACGTCGCTCACCGCAGCGCCGAGCTCGTCGGCGCAGATCTGAGCGAGCGTGGTCTCGATGCCCTGGCCCATCGCGGTTTGCCCGGTGAACACCTGCACGGTGCCGGTCGAGTCCATGCGGACGACGGCCTCGTCGAAGCCGCCCTGCTCCATCGGCAGGGCGCCCATCTTGCGGCTGTTGCCGACACCGGTGGCTTCGATGAAGCTCGCCAACCCGACCCCCACGATGCGGCCCTCGGCCCGGGCTGAAGCCGCCTCGTCGTACCAACCGGCGCTCGTGATCGACGCCCGGGCCCGGCGGAGGGCCGCCGGGTAATCGCCGCTGTCGAGCCGCCATCCCAACCCGTTCGCGAACGGCATCTGGTCGGGCTGCACCATGTTCTGCAACCGGAGCTCCACCGGGTCGACCCCGAGCTCGTCGGCGAGGGCGTCCATGGCCCGCTCGATCCCGAAGTTGGCGATCGGGCTGCCCCAACCCCGGAACGACCCGAACGGTGTGCGGTTGGTCATGACACCGGTGGTGGTGATGTCGGCGTTCGGCACCACGTAGGAGCCGATCCCGGCCCGGGTCGACACCCACACCGGCCCCATCCCCACACTGCTGACCTCACCGCCGAGCGTGCCGACCAGGTCGTTGCGGTAGGCGACGATCGTCCCATCGTCGTCGGCCCCGATCGAGACCGACATGTCGGCCTGCCGGGCATGGGAGGTGGCGACGAAGCTCTCGTAGCGGTCCTCGATGTACTTGACCGGGTGGCCGCTGAGCTTGGACGCCACGCAGGCGATGATCTCCTCGCCGTAGTAGTTGGCCTTCGAACCGAACCCGCCACCGATGGCGGGAACCCGGATCAGCACATCGGAAACGCTCACCCCCAGCACCTGGGCCAGCATCTCCCGCACCCGATTCGGCGACTGGGAGTTGATGTCGACGACCAGCCGCCCGACCGAACCGGACCGAGCGCCGTTGTCGGCCGCTGCCAGGCTCCAGTCGGCGATCACGCCTCGGGTCTCCAGCGGGCACCCGAACGCCCGCCCGATAGCCAGGTCGACCTCGACGACGGTGGCTGCGGCCTGGAGCGCAGCCCGACCCTGCCCCGAGCTGTGCTCGTCGACCGCGAGGACGTTGTCGGGCCAGGTCTCGTGGAGGAGGGGCGCGTCGTCGTGTCGTGCGGCGTCGACGTCCATCACGGCCGGCAGCTCGTCGTAGTCGACCTCGACCATCTCGGCTGCGTCCTCGGCTCGGGCCCGGGAGTCGGCGACCACTGCGGCGACGATGTGGCCGACGTAGCGGACCTTGTCCGTGGCCATCGCCAGGCTGCCGGTCTGGCGTTGGCCGGGAATGTGCTCCCAGCCGATCGGAGTGGGTGTCGTGTGGGCGGCCAGGTCGTCGCCGGTCAGTACGGCGTGCACCCCGGGCATGGCGCCGGCCCCGGCCGTGTCGAGCGAGCGGATCCTCCCGTGGGCGACGGTGCTGCGCACCATGGCCAGATGCAGTGTTCCGCGTGGCTCCAGGTCGTCGATGAACAGGCGCGAGCCGTCGAGCAGCCCGTCGTCTTCGACCCGGAGCACCGAGGCGAGATGCCGGTGCTCGTGCTCCGGGTCATGGTCGTGGTCGGTCTCACCCCGCCGGCTGCCCGCCACCCGCTGCTCGCCCGCAACGCCGACTCGGCCGACCGTCTCGGCAATGGACTGCACGATGCCCTGGTAGCCCGTGCAGCGGCAGATGTTGCCGGACAGCCCCTCCCGGATCTCCCGCTCGCCGAGGTCGCCGTCGGCCGCCTGGCCCAGTGCCGTACCCGCGATCAGCATCCCCGGCGTGCAGAACCCACACTGCAAACCGTGATTCTGCTTCAACGCTCCGGCCAGTTCGGGCAGCTCGGGGAGCGGTCCGTCGGCTGCCCGCTGGTCGTCCGGTCGACTCAGACCCTCGATCGTCCACACGTCGGCGTCGGCCGCCTGAACGGCGAACAGCAGGCAGGACCGGATCTGACGCCCGTCGTGGACGACGGTGCAGGCGCCGCACGAGCCCTGCTCGCAGCCGAGCTTGACTCCGGTCAGGCCACACCGGTCCCGCAGGACATCAGCGAGGGTGTTGCGAGGCTCGACGGTCGCTTCGACTCGGCGGCCGTTGACCGAGAGCGCCACCCGGTGCGTCTCGATGCCGGTCATGGCCCGGCCCCCAGTGCTTCCTCGAGGGCTCGGCGGACGGCGACGACGCCGAGCTGACGGCGATAGGCCGCCGACAGCTGGGGCTCCCCGATCGGATCGACGAGCTGCTCGGTCAGCTGGGCGGCCCGAGCGAGGGCGCTGGTATCGCCAGCAGCCGTCACCGCTGCGACCTCGACGTCACGCAGCCGTTGCGGGCGGTCCCCGAGGGCGAAGGCGACGACCCGAATCGAGTCGACGACCCCGTCCGGGTCGAGCCGTGCGCTCACGATGGCGCCGGCGACGGCGAAGTCGGCGCTTCGCATGGCGATCTCGTGGAAGCCCATCCGTCGAGACTGGGCCACAGGAATCCGAACCTCGGTCAGTAGCTCCTCGGGACGGATCGTCGTCTCATAGTAGCCGTCGAAGAAGTCCTCGGCCGCGACGCGTCGCTCCCTCCCGCCCGCCGCCCTCAGAACGAGCTCGGCGTCGACGGCCAGCACGAGGGCCGGCAGCTCCGCTGCCGGGTCGGCATGGCACAAGCTGCCGCCGAGGGTGCCCCGGGTACGGGTCCCGGGATGCCCGACGCTGTCGACGACGGTCTGCAGGATGGGGATCTGATCTCGTAGCAGCTCGTCGGCAACGAGGTCTTCCTGGCGGGTCATGGCGCCGACCTCGACGTGGGTCGCCGAGTGCGAGATCCCCGACAGCTGGCTGATCGCGTTGAGGTCGACCAGGTCGGTCGGTGCCGCCAGCCGGAGCGACATCATCGGCACCAGGCTCTGCCCGCCGGCCAGGAACCTCGCCCCGTCGCCCGCCGCCGCCCGCATCGCCAACGCCTCGTCGACCGTTCCCGGGCGGTGGTAGTTGAACGGCGCCGGCTTCACCCGCTGAAGACTAGGTGCGCCCCGAGCGACCCCTCAAGGTGCTCCGACCCTCGTCTGTCGCTGGCAGATTCTGTGTCCGCTGTCGGTGCAAGGTGCTTCCAATGCGCAGGTGGCGCTCGCCGGCCGTCCGCCTCTGGCAGATTCTGTGTCCGCTGTCGGTGCAAGGTGCTTCCAATGCGCAGGTGGCGCTCGCCGGCCGTCCGCCTCTGGCAGATTCTGTGCTCGGTGTCGGTGCAAATCGCGACCAATGGGCGGTGGCGCCCACCCCTCGCCAGGCCCTGCCAACCGACCATCTAGGCTGGGCCGGCTCGTCGGGCCGCGAGTTGCGCCGAGCCCAGCCGACAATCGCCGAGGGGGATCGACCGTGGGCACGCCCATCACGCTCATGCTCAGCAGCCGGGTTCCGCCGGAGGAGACGATCGGCCTGGCCCGTCTGGCCGAGGACGTGGGATGCCGTCGGCTCTGGTTGACCGAGGACTACTACCGCAAGGCCGGGTTCGCCTCGTGCGGGGCCGTTCTCGGGGCGACCGCCACCCTGTCGGTTGCGCTCGGGGTCACGTCGCTGTACCTGCGGCATCCCACGACGCTTGCCATGGAGGTCGCCACGCTGCACCGCATGTACGGGCGCCGCTTCGAGATCGGCCTGGGCCTAGGGAGCTCCCGAGCCCTGCTCGGCTCGGAGCGGATGCCGGACCGGGCGATCGGCTCCATCCGGGACCGGCTGACGATGCTGGCCCGGCTCCTGGCCGGAGACGAGATCGACTGGCGCGACGATCTCGACTCGGTCGGCGGCGCCCGCCTCGAGTATCCGGCCGACGTGGAGGCCACGACGTGGCTGGCCGCCGAGGGCCCTCAGATGCTGGCGTTGGCCCGCGAGCACGCCGGTGGGGTGGTGTTCTCGGCGTTCTCGACCCCGTCCTACCTCGAGTGGGCCATGCCGATCCTCACCCGAGACGGTCCGTACCCCACAGTCCTGTACCTCCACACGAGCGTCCACCGAGATCCTGAGGTGGCGGCGGAGGCGGCCCGCAACCTCGTCCTCGAGCGGATCCGGGCAGGTTACGAGTCGTCGTCGATGCGTCGCAGCGGCTGGTGGGAGGTGGTCGAGCCGCTGCTGGGGGCTTCCGACGACGTCATTCGCCCCCACCTGACCGAGGAGCTGGTGTCATCGTTCGTGGTGTTCGGCACGCCCGACGAGTGCCACGAGAAGCTGCGGGCATTCGAGCGCACCGGCGTCGACGAGATCGCGCTCGCTCCGACCCTGGCCAACGACCCGACGAGGCTGGGGGAGGCCGTCACCCTCCTCGCCGACCTCTTCACCAGCTCCGACCGACCCGACTGAGCCGGATCTGGCCGACGGGTCGCCGGAGCACCCCCGGTCACCTACGCCGGGATGGGCGTCGACTGGTAGCAGAGGAACTGCCAGGCGCCGTCCCGGCGGACCCACGTCGTGCTGTAGCGGCAGTCGAGATCGACGGTGCGCTTCCCGCCGGCGACCACCACCGTGAAGGCGCACCGGCCGGTCACCATCGCCGTGTCGTCGATGACCGTGACCGCCGTGTCGGTCCGATCCTCGCTCCGGTAGTCGAACCCACCGTTGCTGATCGCCTCGATGTACGAGGCCTTGGTGTCCACCAACCCATTGGAGTGGGTGTACTGCATCTCGTCGGCCAGGAGCTCGCCGAGCGCATCGACGTCGGAGGTCAGGAGGGCAGCCCAGCGTCGGTCCTCCAGCGCCTCGATCTCGGCCACGGCATCGGTATCGCTCATCACAACCATCCTCGACGCATTCGGGTCCTCGCCGACCCGCTTCCACCCCTCCGAAATTTGTGGGCTTTGCAGCGGTGAGCGCTGCAAAGCCCACAAATTTCGGAAGGTGCTGACCCGCCCTTCTTACAACCGTGATCGAGGTCGGCGCCAGCGACGCCGAGATGGGTCGTTTCCCCCAACCGGTAAACGCTCCGCACCACCGCAGGCGTGTGGTTGTGGAAGCCGGTCGATCAGTGGCCGGCCAGAGAGGGAAAGCAGCAACCGATGAACCCGACCACGAACCGTCATCAGGACATGACCCACTCGCCGACGGGCACGCGCCGCCGGCGCCTCGGCGGCATCTCACTCATCGCGAGCCTCGTGCTGGCGCTGACCGCGCTGGTGAGCGTCTCGCCCGCCTCGGCCGAAACATGTCCGGCCGTCACCTGGGGCTCGCTCCAGAAGTCAGCCGCCGCTGCCACCACGGCGCACACGACCGGCGTTCGCGTCGGACAGCAACCCTGCCACGACCGGCTCGTCGTCGACCTCGACGGCACCGCCGTCGGCTATCGGGTCGAGTACGTCACCACGCTCACCGCCGACGGCTCAGGCGCCGAGGTGCCGGTCGACGGCGGGGCGATCATCAGGATCATCGCAACCGCCCCGGCCTAC
>CBDCTZ010000006.1:0-6315 GCA_965222375.1 Polyangiaceae bacterium | reverse complement strand
GCTTCACCACGCTGACATCCGAGACGTGAAGATCCACCACTTACGCCACATGGGTGGCATCCTGCCCGACGATCAAGAGGTCTACGACAAGGTGCGCAGGATTCAGGAGGTGTCGTGATGACTAGTCTAGCTTTTCTCGAGCACTTCGATCGACACGCCCACGGCAAGGGCCTGAAGGGCGCGGCCACACACTATTGCCCGGGCTGCGGCCACGGTCTGGCCCACAAGTATCTGGCGGAAGCCCTGGTAGAGCTCGAGGTGCAAGAGCGCACCGTGATGATCTCCCCCGTAGGCTGCGCCGTGTTCCTCTTCTACTACTTCGACACGGGCAATACCCAGGCGGCGCATGGTCGCGCGCCAGCCGTCGCGCTCGGACACAAGCTTGCGAACCCGAATTCCATCGTGGTCAGCTACCAGGGCGATGGGGATCTCGCGTCGATCGGACTTGCCGAGATCATGCACGCCGCTCAGCTCGGGATCCCGATCAGCGTCGTCTTCATCAACAACGCCATCTACGGCATGACCGGCGGTCAAATGGCTCCGACCACGCTGATGGGGCAGGTATCATCCACAACTCCAGATGGCCGTGGTCCGATGCAGGGTCAGCCGATGCATGTTTCAGAAGTCATTGCCCAGTTGGACGGTGCTTCCTACGTCGAGCGCTGTGCGCTTTTCGATCAGAAGCATCGCAAGGCGGCCAAGAAGGCGATCAAGAAGGCGCTCAAGATGCAGGTGGAAGGGCGGGGATTCGGCTTCGTGGAGATCCTGAGTGAGTGCCCGATCCATTGGAAGATGAGCCCCATCGAGGCGGAAGAGCACGTCAGGAACGTGCTCACCAAGACGTATCCTCTCGGTGTGGTCAAAGACGAAGTGCGGGAGCCTTGGTTCGATCCCGGCAAGCCGAACTTCGATCCTCAGACTGTGGCGAGTGTTATCGACGCGAGCGCCGAAACACCGCCGACCTTCTGCAAGACGTTCCCCGAGCACCTCGACCCATCGGATGTATCCATCAAACTCGCCGGGGCCGGAGGCGACGGCGCCCAGACCGCGGCCTTGCTCATGACCAAGGCCGCCATCAACGAGGGCTTCGATGCCACGCATATTCCAAGCTACGGCCCTGAGTCGCGGGGAGGTACGTCTTATGCGGACGTTCACGTCGCGCGTGACGAAGTGTTGTCGCCCTCTGCGCCCAATCCCCACGTGCTGTTGGCGTTCAATGCACCCAGCTTGGACAAATTCGCTTCCAGCGTCCGGCCGGGTGGAATTGTCATTTACGACTCGAGCATGATCAAGAACGCCCCAAAGGTCGCGGCGGATGTGAAGGTCGTGCCTGTGCCCTGCGCCAAGATCGCTCAGGAGCTCGCTCTGTCGTGGTGAAGAACGTGGTGGCGCTCGGAGCCCTCCAGGCTGCGACGCAGATCATGGAAGAGGAGTCGTACCTCACGGCCTTGCGCATCAGCCTCAAGGCCAAATGCGCCATGGTGCCCATGAACGAAGAGGCCTTCCGCCAAGGCAAGAAGGCCGCTCAAGAGGTCATCTCAGCCGCCAGTTGAGGCACTAGACTCGCAATCGATTCAGTCCCCGGGGCACGAGGTCGGTGTCGACATCAACCAGTCATGAAGTGCCTGGGCAAGGGTACGACTGGCTGAGCTGAGACGAGTCCGCGCGTTTGACGGCGAATCCGGGCACCCGTACCCTCTACGCTATGCACTTGAGGCTCCTGACGCTGGCACCGCTGGGGCTCGCGATGGTTGCCGGTCTCTGCGGGTGTTCCTCCAAGAGCAAGGCTACGGGCGGAGGGAGTGGCGGCGCCAGCGCGTCCGGGGGTAGTGCGGGCAGCTCCGGTTCTGGCGGCAGCGCGGCCACGGGAGGAATCGCGGGCGGCAGCGGGCGGCGCGGCGGGCACAGGCGCGGCCGCGGGTACATCGGGCTCTGGGGGTGGAGCGTCCAAGGTGGGGTGCGCAAGTGGCAACCCGATCAAGACCTGGCCCAAGGGCGACATGGTCAATTGCCCGGGAACGAAGACCCAGTGCGAAGCGGCCACGTTATGCGCTGCTGGGTGGCACCTGTGCACGTATGCCGAATACGCCGCACGTGGCGGTGACGGCTCAGCCGCCTCGCCTGCGTGGGTCAGTTCCTGTGTGCGCGAGGACAATGACACCGCCGCGACCTGCCCCTCCGACAAGCCGTGTAAGAACTGTACGGGAACGATGCCCCTCCAATCGGTGCCCATGACGTTCAAGTGCTCGGGTGCGGCTGTGACTGGCAGCCGCAAGGATGGCCCCTGGGGGGTGCTAAGCGACGGGTTCGGTTTAGATCGCATCGGCTGTGCTGCGGCAGACTGCGTTCTGGCCGTGCCCGCGCCCCCCTCGGAGCTTCACGGCGCAGTGTGCTGCAAAGACTGAGGGCGTCCGGGCCGAGGTCGGAGTCGCGCTCATTTCACGCCCCGCCGGGGCATTCTCCACGCGCTCTCCACGCGGCCTCCCAATGGACTGCACGGCGATGGGTTTCACTATTGGCTGTGACCTCCCAAGTCTCGCATGCCATCCCCGGGGCCACGGCTGCGCCGCCTGCAAGGGGGCGGCGCAGCCCGCGTGCGGGCGGCCATTCAACATCGGGCTAGCTTTCTCGCCACGGTCATTGCTCTCGCGGCTTCCCTAGCCGGATGCCTCCTGGGCTTGCGCTTCTTCTTCGAGCCGGGGGAGCCCCTGCGCACGACGGGAGTCTCGAGTGCCGCCCGTCAACTCGCGAAGCGCCACACCGCGCTCTGGGCTGACCCACAGCTTCGCCAGGGGCAGCTCGATCGGATGCGCAGCACGAATGCCGAATGGGACTTCATGGGGCGAAGCTTTCTCGTTTGGTCCCTTGCCAACCTCAGCCTCCGAGACCCGAGCACCCAAGCCGAGAATCTGGTCGTGATGGATTCGCATCATCGACGAGACCCTGAGGTTGGAACGCGAGCGAGGCATGTACCATTTCTTGATGCCCTACGCCCGGCGTGGGAGCTTCCTGGTTGCGCCTGCGCGGAGCCAGTTCCTCGACGGCGAGATCGCGCTGATGCTGGGTTTGCGCCGAATGGTCGCGGAAAAGGCCGCGTACCGCGCTCCTCTCGAGCAGCGCGTGCGCCTGATGGCCGAGCGTATGAAACAGAGCCCAGTGCTGTCGGCGGAAAGCTATCCCAACGAATGCTGGACCTTCTGCAACACCATCGCCCTGGCGGCGATGCGGGTTGCGGACCATTTGGATGGCTCCGACCATTCCGCGTTTCTGCAGCGCTGGGTCGCAACCGCGAAGGCCAAACTCGTCGATCCGAAAACGGGCTTGCTCGTTTCCAGCTACACCGTGGATGGCAAGAGCCTGGACGGTCCCGAAGGCTCGAGCATCTGGATGAGCGCCCACGCGCTGCAGATCATCGATGTTGAGTTCGCTCGCGATCAGTATCGCCGTGCACGTGTCGAGCTTGGCAAGGAGTTCGTAGGGTTTGGCTACGCCAGCGAGTGGCCCGCAAGCTGGCGGAACGGAGCGGACGTGGACTCAGGCCCAGTGATACCGGTGTTGGACGCCAGTGCCGGGTCCAGTGGCTTGGCCTTCATTGGCGCGGCCGCGTTCGACGATCAGCGCTACTTTCGGTCTCTCAGCCGAGCCCTCTTGCTCGGCGGCTTCCCGGTGCAGAGTCAGGACACTCTGCGCTTCGCCGCCGGCAATCAAGTGGGGGATGCGGTGCTGCTGTACTCGACACTGCTCGGCCCCGCGTGGGACCGTATCAACGCGGGGAGCCCAAAGTGACTGCGCCGCCGCCAGCTGACTCACATCGCGAGGCCGCGCCGCAGTCCGACTCCGTCTCGCAACGTGGTGTCTCGCCGAAAGCACTGCTCGCGGTCGCGCTGGGTCTCGGACTCGCTTTCGCCCTCGCCCACCTCGTGGGCTTGCGCGACAACATCAGTATTCTCTCGGGCACCGTGCCGGTCACCGCCGGCAGCTACGGACTATCGGTCTTGCTAGGCCTGCTCTACCTCGGGTTGTACGCCAGTGCCGTGTTGGTGGTGCCGACCCTCGTCCTGGCTGCCGGGCTACTGACCGCCCATGCCGCGCTCAAACGCTGAGCTGACAGCGCCACTGAGGCTCCGGCAAAGACAAGCGCATGCGCAAAGAGCAGCCGGACTCGGCTGCCGGCATGCAGGACCCTGACGTCCAGCGCTGGCCCGATCCCTCAGAATGAAGCGCTCAAACCGATGCCGCGCAGGTGTCTTCCGACCAAAGGCGCCACGGTTATCCGCCCCTGACCGGTTTCGCTGCGCTTGAGCTGCTCCCGTTGATCCGCGAACCCAACGATGACGAATACCGCGCCCACGGATTGCAGAACGCCGTCGACCAAGAGCAACGCCCAGCCCGCCTCGTCGGTGCTGGTGTTCTTCATCGTCAAGAATGGTCCGGCGACGGGCCAGTACAGCGTCGACCAGTCTCCCTTCTCGATGTCGTCGCCATCCTCTGCTGCGGGCTCCTCCGCCTTGTTGAGAGCCGCGGCCGCGAGCACAGAGATGGCCCAGAAGCCGATCAACATGCCCGCTCCGCGCCGTACGAGCTTCCAATTGGGCTTCTTCTGCACGTAGTAGCCGGGTGGCGCCGGCTCACCAGGCTGCCAGGGCGGTGGTTCTGCTACCGGTACGTAGTAGGGGACCGGATAGTACGCTGGTGCGGGATAGCCTTGCGGTGGAGGAGCCCCCTTTTCAGCCGGCGGTGGCGTCGCACCCTTCTTCGGGGACGCAGCCTCGGACTTGTCCTTGGGCGGCTCGGCCGACAGGCTCGCGCTCGTCAGCAGCAAGCAGGCGACCAGAAGCCTGAACGAGTGCCGCACCGCCATGATGGACAATTTTCGATGTTTCACGCCCGCGGTCAACGGATCAGCGCCGAGACCTGCAGCCGGTGATTCAAAGCTACGGTTTCATCCACCACGGCGCGCATGGCGCCTCGCTGATGCCGTCTTCGTAGTCGCCTCGGTGCGATTTGAGCCATGGGCGGAGTGTAAATGACAAGGTCCTTGTCAACTAGGGGGTCCTGGGGCTTTCCCCGTGGCTCGCAATGGGTCAAGAAACGGTTTGGGAGAGGGTTATGCCGCACGACACACGAATCAACCGGATGGGCTTTTCGCTGAGCGAGGAGCAAGTGATGATCGGCGCTGCCGCGCGAGACTTCGCACAGCGCCGCCTGGCACCACGCGCAGCGGAGCGAGATCGCAGTAGCGTATTCCCCGCCGAAGAGGTGCAAGAAGCCGCCAATCTTGGTCTGCTGGCGATGAAGGTGCCTGCAGAAGTCGGAGGGGCGGGGCACGGACAACGTGGGCTTCGCACTGGCCATGGAAGCTATCGCCGCGAGCTGTGTTTCGACGGCAACCATCGTCGCCTCGAGCAACCTCACGGCGAAGATTCTGTTCGACCACGGGAGTGAAGAGCAGCGCGAGCGACTGTTGGGGCCCTTCCTTCGCGGAGAGTCCGGGCCTGCGGCCTTCGCTCTCAGCGAACCCGCCTGCGGCTCCGACGCGGCGGCCCTCACGACGAAGGCACGCCTCGAAGGTGATGAGTGGATCCTCGACGGCGAGAAGATGTGGATCACGAGCGGAGGCCACGCCGGCGTCACGTTGGTATTCGCCCGTACCGGTGGCCCCCGGTCCCAAAGGCATCAGCTGTTTTCGCCGTCGAGAAAGATGCGCCAGGCTTTCTAGTCGGCAAACACGAGGACAAGATGGGACAGCGGGCCTCCGGCACCGTCGCGCTTTCCTTCGAGGGCTGCCGCATTCCCGCCGCTAACTTGATCGGGCCCCGGGATGGCGGCTATCCCATCGCCCTCGAGTCCCTCACCGAAGGTCGCGTCGGCATAGCCGCGGTCTGCGTCGGAATTGGAGAAACCGCACTGGCCGAGGGGCTCAGCTACGCAACGGATCGCCGCGCTTTTGGCCAGCGCCTTGCAGACTTCCAGAACTCGCAGTTCGCGTTCGCGGACTCGCGGATGAACCTGGACGCTGCATGGCTGCTCACGCTTCGTGCCGCGAAACTCGTCGATGCTGGCGAGCGCGCTGCAGCGGAAACGAGCATGGCCAAGCTCTTCGCTTCCGAAGCGGCGAGCAACATTGTTGACCGTATGCTGCAGCTCCACGGCGGGTACGGCTACTCAACCGAGTTCACCGTGGAGCGGCTCTACCGCGACGTGCGGGTGACCCGGATCTACGAAGGCACCAGCGAGGTTCAGCGCTTGCTCATCGCTCGGGACGTGCTGAGCAGCAACTGAATCCCAGTGGATTTGCTAGGGTGCCTCGAGCTC
>CBDCTZ010000005.1:0-638820 GCA_965222375.1 Polyangiaceae bacterium | reverse complement strand
TAGTCCCCGGTGCCAAGTATGGACGGGCGCAGCTCGCGACCGTGCCGGAGCACGCCATGTTCTCGGGGCCAAGGGGCCGAACCGTGCCGGGTACTGGCAAAGGTGCTGGAAAAGCCCGCGTCGCGAGAGTCAGACCTGGCCGGCCTGGTCCGCCAAAGGCCGTGAGCAACAAACCGATCAAGAAGTCAGATGCAGCAAAGGTAGCTTCTCGAGGTGGCCGATACGGAGGCGTTCTGGGGTCAAAGACGCAGAGGAAGAAGATGCGTGGTCGCCGCGATGATGGACATCAAGGCGGCCCGCCGCATACGCACCCGGAGCGAGGGCGCGGGAAAGGACACTATTGGGAGAGAGAGGAGTGAAGCCCACGGAACAATCGAAACTCATAGCGGAACTGCGTGCTCTGGACTGTGATGTGGAAAGCACGGAGGATGGTCTCTTTGTCACGCTGCACGACTCTGCGAGCACCTTCATGGTGCTGCAGTCGGATGAGTGGATTCAAATAGCCAGTGGGGTTGTCGAGCTTGAAGAGCTTGAGTCATCGACTGGACTGGTTGTTCTGTATCAGTTTCTGCTCGGCCTGCAGGGGCGATATTTGGGCTGTCGTTTCGCAGTCGACGATGACAGTGGGCTCGTCGTGGTAAGCGACGTGTACCCTGGAAACCAGTCTGCCAGACACATTGTGAACGTAATGGCCCAACTGGATGGTGTGTGCGGCGCCCTAATTCCCTTGATTCGCTCGACACTGCGCACGGGAGAACCGCCGGCTGACAGCGAGGTTGATGCGGCCTTTGCCGCAAGTTAGGCGAGGCGCGCACAGCCGCAGCAGCAAGCTTCTCCCAAGCCCCGCGGCGGACGCTCATGAGTCCGGCGCGGGGCGAGCCGTGGAGCGCGCAAGCGCACTTTGGTGTCGACAGATTGAGACTGGCTAATGCTTCGTTGGCCTGCGGCGCAGGGCCAAACATCGACGGAGTAGGCCGCTCACCCCGAACTCGATCCGAGCATGGACTCTCCCGGCGCCGTCTGGCCCAACGGCCGCATTAGCCAGCCAGTGACGTGGATGGTGGCGCGCACTGGACGTGCAGCGTGTGCTCAGCGAGCTTTTTGGCTCATCTGGCAACCTCATCGAAAGAAACTTCAGCACCCTTCCGCCGGAACTACGACCGGTGCGCGAGTTTCAACAGCTCATCAGCCAACCTTGGCGGCGAGCTGCTTCAACTTGTTCTTGGCTTCGATTGCATCGAGGAGATGCAGGAGGCTCTTTTCGTCATCTTCGGAGAGCTCGCCGAGCTCACGGATGCGATCAACGAGGCGGCTTGTGGGTGCGGCAAGTGCTCGCCTCGGAGCGTCGTCGAGCAGCAAATAGTCGAGAGAGACGTCGAAGGCGGTAGCGATCTTGATGACCACCTCGATGGAGGGGACGACACGGTCGTTTTCGTAACGACTGACCTGGCGGCCATCGATCTTGGCATTGGCCGCGAACTCATCTTGCGACCAGCACTTTTCCTTCCGGAGGTCTTTGATGCGGTTACCTAGTGACACAGCGAGCCCCTTGTGGGGACATCGTAGCCACAGAACCGGGGCATCTGGGGTTGAAGTCATGCGTGACGTGTCTAGGAACTTGACAAAGTATGCACTTCTTGTCAAGTTTGCGTGCGTCTCATGTGTAGCGATTTTTGGGAGATTGTTTGATGGCCCGAATCCCCGAAGAAGAAATCGAGCGATTGAAGGCCCAGATTTCGCTTCAGCGCCTGGCTGAGGCGAAGGGCATCAAGCTGAAAAAGCACGGCTCGGACTTGATCGGGCTGTGCCCGTTTCACGATGACCGAGAGCCGAGCTTGGTGATTACGCCCGAGCGGAACCTCTGGCACTGCCTGGGTGCGTGCCAGGCGGGCGGGACGGTGATCGATTGGGTGATGAAAGCCGAGGGGCTGAGCTTTCGGCACGCGGTGGAGGTCCTGCGCAAAGACCTTCCATCCTTAGCCGCAGAGCCGACGAAACGGCGTCCGGCGAAGAAGACGCTGCTGCCGAAGCTGCCGCCGGTCGTGGACACGACGGTGTCGGACAGCGAGCTGATGGCGGAAGTGGTGGCGTACTACCAGCAGACGCTCTTGGAGAGCCCGGAGGCGCTGGCCTACCTGGAAAAGCGCGGGCTCCGGAATGACGAAGCCATCGAGCATTTCCGCCTCGGCTTCGCGAACCGCACCCTGTCCTACCGGTTGCCGTCCCGCAACCAACGGACGGGAGCAGAGCTACGCGCAGCACTGGAGCGGATCGGGATCTTCCGCGAGAGCGGCCATGAGCACTTGAATGGCTCGTTGGTGATCCCGATCTTCGACGCATCGGGCCAAGCGGTAGGCATGTACGGGCGGAAGATCAGCTCGAGCCTGCGCAAGGGGACGCCACGACACTTGTATTTGCCCGGTCCGCATCGCGGCGTTTGGAACTTGTCGGGCATCGAAGGGGCCCGAGAAGTGATCTTGTGCGAGAGCCTGATCGACGCACTCACGTTTTGGTGCGCGGGCTTCCGCAACGTGACCACGGCCTACGGAGTCGAGGGCTTCACTGACGAGCTGCGCAGCGCGCTGTCGGCAGAGCACGTAGAGCGCGTGCTGATTGCTTACGATCGCGACGAGGCGGGGGACCGAGCAGCGGACAAAGTCTCGCGCGAGCTGGCGGAGGTTGGAGTGGGCAGCGCGCGGGTGTTGTTTCCGAAGGGGATGGACGCGAACTCCTACGCGCTGAAAGTGGCGCCGGCGTCGCAGAGCTTGGGCTTGGCGTTGCGGCAAGCGCAGTGGATGCACAAGGGTAAGGAGCGAAGTGTTGCAGCTGCCATCGACACACACAGCGAGGCCGAATCCGACATCGAGCAGGCGACCGAGACACCCGAGCCGCACGCCACGTCGCAGCCAGATGCCGCACCTCATCCCTCCTTAGCCGCCGAGCCGCTGACGGAAGCGCTGCGGTCCGACCCAGCGCCTGCGAACGCATCCACGCCGCCCACACCCGAAGCGAAGACGTTGGAGGCCGAGAACGAGGGTGATGACTTGGTTTTCCGGTTTGGAGATCGCCGCTGGCGGGTGCGGGGCCTGGACAAGAACGCTGGCCCCGAGCAGCTGCGGGTGAATCTCCTCGTGGCCCGAGACGGCGGGGGATTTCACGTGGACACCCTGGAGCTGTACGCAGCGCGGCAGCGAGCGGTGTACGTGAAGCTGGCGGCCGAAGAGCTGAGGCTGGAAGAGCGTGTGGTGAAGCATGAGCTTGGCCAGGTGCTGCTGGCGCTCGAAGAGCGGCAGGAGGCGGAGAAGCTCGCCGCGCAGCAGAAGCAACAGCGCGCGAAGCTCAGCGATGCCGATCGGAGTGCGGCGCTGAGGCTGCTGCGCTCGCCGGGGCTGTGCGAGCAGATCTTGGAAGACTTCCGGCGGATGGGCGTGGTGGGCGAAGAAACGAACAAACTGGTCGGCTACCTGGCGGCAACGAGCCGCAAGCTGGACGAGCCGCTGGCGGTGATCATCCAAAGCTCGAGCGCGGCAGGCAAGTCGTCGTTGATGGACGCGGTGCTCTCGCTAATGCCTCTGGAAGAGCGGGTGCAGTATTCCGCGATGACGGGGCAGAGCCTGTTTTACATGGGCGAGAGCGATCTCTCGCACAAGATCTTAGCCATCGTCGAGGAAGAGGGCGCCGAGCGCGCGAGCTACGCGCTGAAGCTGCTTCAAAGCGAAGGCGAACTGACCATCGCGAGCACGGGCAAAGATCCAGCGACGGGACGGCTGGTGACGCAGGAGTACCGAGTGCAGGGGCCGGTGATGATCTTCCTGACGACGACGGCGATCGAGGTGGACGAAGAGCTCTTGAACCGCTGCATCGTGCTGACGGTGGACGAGGGGCGAGAGCAAACGCGAGCGATCCACGAGCGACAGCGCCAGGCCCGGACTCTGGGCGGCGTGGTGAGCCGTCAGGAGCGTCGTCGCTTGACGGCGCTGCACCAGAACGCCCAACGCTTGCTCAGGCCGCTTTCGGTGGTGAATCCCTTTGCGGAGCAGCTGACGTTTCCCGATCACCGCACGCGAATGCGGCGAGATCACACGAAGTACCTGGGTCTGATCGACGCAATCGCGCTGCTGCACCAGTACCAGCGTCCGGTCCACGAGGTGGAGCACCGGGGAAACAAGCTTCGGTACGTGGAGGTGACGAAGGAAGACATCGTCTTGGCGAACCGCCTCACTCGCGAGGTGCTGGGCCGAAGCCTCGACGAGCTGCCACCGCAAACCCGGCGCCTCTTGGGGCTGATGGACGCGCTGGTGACGGCAGAGACGAAGCGTCTGGGCCTAGATCGGTGCGACTATCGATTTAGCCGCCGAGAGCTGCGGGAGCACAGCGGCTGGGGCGACACGCAGCTGAAGGTGCACCTGGGGCGACTGGCGGAGCTGGAGTACGTGCTGGTGCACCGCGGTCGCCAGGGCCAAAGCTACGTGTACGAGCTGTGCTGGAGCAGAGAGGACGGTGCAGGCACATCTCTGGCGGGTTTGGCGGACGCAGAACAGCTCGATGCATCATCTACGATTTCAACTTCGCGGGGGTGCGAGGCAACTTCGCGGGGGTCAGACCCCAACTTCGCGGGGGGTGGTCGGCCCTCGGTCGGGGGGCAGTCGGGGGGTGGTCGGGGCCATGAAATGGCCGCGTCGCAGCAGGAAAGCTCCTCGAATCGTGATCGAAAGCACGGCAGCGACGAAAACACGCGTCGCGGGAACGGAATTTCTTCGCCGTCGTACGTGAGAGGTGTCGTAGCGGCTCGTCGAGTGGACGTGAGCTGATGCCGCCCAAGCAGCGCAAGGGACCGAAGCCGCCGCGAGTGATCGGCAACCTCGATGATCCCGACGGTTTTGGCGTGTGGGTGCGGCGTTACCTGGAGTGGCTCGCGGTGCGCAACTACTCGCCACGCACCGTGACGAACGCGGAATCGAGCCTGTCGCTCTTCGTGGTGTGGTGCAGCGCACGGAGCCTGACCAGGCCGTCAGAGCTGACGAAGCCGATCCTGGAGCGCTACCAGCGGCATCTGTACCACCTGCGGCGGCCTGACGGTCGGCCGCAGCTGTCGTTTCGGTCGCAGCATGTGCGGCTAAGTGCAGTGCGGGGCTTCTTCCGCTGGCTGGTGAAACAGAACGCGCTGTCTGCCAACCCCGCCAGCGAGCTCGAGCTACCGCGATTGCCGATGCGTTTACCCCGGGACGTGCTGACCGTCTCGGAGGTCGAGCGCGTCATGGCGCAGCCGGACACGCGGACGGCAGTGGGCGTGCGTGACCGGGCCATCCTGGAGGTCCTGTACTCAACCGGAGTGCGTCGCAGCGAAGTGGTGAGCTTGCGGCTGAGCGACGTCGACGTGGAGCGCGGCACGATCATGGTGCGGGAGGGCAAGGGTCGAAAAGACCGGATGGTGCCGGTGGGCGAGCGAGCGCTGGCCTGGGCGGCGCGTTACGTGCGGGACGTGCGCCCCGAACTCATGATGCCGCCCGATCCCGGAGCGCTCTTTTTGACGACGCTGGGCGAGCAGATCACCCCGGACTGGCTGACGCAGGCCGTGCGCCGGTACGTGAAGGACGCGGACATTGGCAAGAGCGGGGCATGTCACATTTTTCGGCACACGATGGCGACGCTGATGCTCGAGGGGGGCGCCGACGTGCGTTACATCCAGGAAATGCTGGGCCACGTGCACCTGGACTCGACGCAGGTGTACACGCGAGTGAGCATCCGCAAACTCAAAGCGATCCACGAAGCGACGCATCCGGGAGCGAAGCTGGAGCGGCTCGCAAAGACGACGGGCGAGCGTGAGCAAGACGCGAAGCACTCGCTGGAGACGGCCATCGGCGAGTCGGGCGCATCACGGTCACCAAAGGCGCCGCTGACGGCGACGGCAGAGAAACGCTCCTCGCCCTTAGCCGCTGATTTGCGACGCGAGGACAGCGAGTAGCGGTCGGCGCTGGGACACAATTGCCGCTCCGCCCCCCGGCGCGAGTCGCTCGCTCGGCGGTGCGCATAATGCTGCATTATGCGCACCGCCCGGCGTCATGGGGCTTGCAACGCTGAGCTCGACGCGGCGGCTCGCTAGCAAGCCCCTCGCCGCCGGGTGCCCTCGCTCGCTAAACATAACAAGGGAATTATGTTTCCTCGCGCCGGGGGGCTGCGCTCCACAGTTGGCGGCGTGGTGCGAGTCACGATGTACGACGCCGGCGCATCGCGTGCACCGTCTCGGCGAACGCGGCGGCCCCGCCCCGCCGCGCTCGCCTCATGGCGTCGTGGAACGGACCCACCCGCCCCTCGCGGTGCGGTCCGGCCTGCGTGGGTCCCTCCCACGCAGGCCTCAGTGCGTCCATTACCCCTCGCTGCGCGCTACTCGGCGAACAGCTCGTCGGTGGTCTTCACGGTGACGGCTTTGCGCGTCCAGGCTCGGAGTACCTCAGCGTCCGTGCACTGCAGAATGCGCTTGCGCTGCTCCTCGGAGATCGTCAGCTCTCGCGACTCCAGTACGTCGAGCAACGCTTGGGCCCGGCCCTCGGAAAACGAACGGCGCTGCGATTCGCTGAAAAACTGCTGAGCTTCCGGGAGCATTTCGAATGCCTTTCTGACCGCGTCGCTGAGCGACGACTCTATCAAGCTGGAGTATAGCACCCAACGGTCGTCGTCGATTCCCGCGATCCCAGCAGTGGCTGCCCGGGCGATGGCCACGGCAACGGACTCCTCATCCCGACCGTGGGCCATCACCGACAACACGGCCAGCTCCGGCTCGCGCTTGGCAAGCTCGATGTCGGTGACCACGGGCACACCCCGGGGCCCGATGACGAACGGAACGAAGCTGGAGCCGCCACCGAGCGCGATGGGCTCTGCAGCCCAGCGTGCCGTGGCATCGTCGACCGTGATGATCACCACCACGACCGGGCACTCAAAGCGTGCACGCAGGCCGACAGCGTACATCGGCCAGGTGAAACGCTTGCGGTCGTCCGGCTTCAGCTGCGCCTCGTGCACAATGCCGAAGACGGGCTTGTCGTCGACCAAGAGCACGACCAAATCCGCGCGGTACTCCGTGGGCACCAGCTCGCTCAGAGCAGCTTCTGCAACACGAGCTTCCGTGAACGCGGGGACCTCAACGTGGAGCACCTCGCGCAACAGCTCGGCTGCGAATTCTGGCCGCTCGCGAATCAGCGCCAACAGCCCCTCGTGCATCAACGACGGCATGCCTCGAACCTAGACCCTTCTCTTTTTAGCCGCCAGAAATCACGCCTCGAAACGCATGTGCGCATGCAGTCTCGCGTCGACCAAAAAGCGCGTGTAGGCTCAAACACGCGTCAGGGGATTTTCGCCGCAGAGCGGGACCTCGCATCAGGTCGTTGAGTTTCTAAGTAGCGATACGCGCCCGAGAAATCGAGGCTGCGCGTACGACGTTTGCGTCCGACTCATGTTTCACCGGCAAGGAAGAGGACGTCACTGTTGGACTCCACTATTTTGGCAAGCGCTTCCTCTCCACGCATCTGAATCGGTGGGTCAGTCCGGATCCGTTGACCGTGCATGCGCTGGGTGGGGACTTGAATGTCTACGCGTATATCAGCGGGCAAACGTTGAAGGCTACGGACCCCCTTGGGCTTTGCAGCAATGCGAAGCCGTGTGGTCCCGACCAGGGCGCCCAGGGCCAAGGAAGTGCGTCACCAGATGAGGTAGCAGCTGCGAACAGCACGTTCAGGCAGTGGACTGACGAGCATCTTGCGGCTCAGAAGCAGGCCGCGGCGGAAATCAAGAAGGGGCTGGAGTCACGCGATCTGCAGATGAGCGTATTTGACGCCCAGCAGGCGGGGCGGCAGGCGGCGATTGACGCGACTCCGCACCGGGCTGCCGCCGCCGCACGCCAGAAGGCTGCCGAAGGGCTTGCAACGATGGCAATGACCACGCCTGCGGCGCCCGTGGTGGTTTCGCTTCAGGCGCTGACAGGCAACAACGAGGCGGCGGTTGTCGCGAACCACATTGGAATCATAGGCGGAGCGGCCGTCTCGCCGGTTGGCGGGTACCGGTTGCGCGCAGAGGCCATTCGGCCACCACGTGTCGATACGACGTCCGCGCCTGCGCGGGGGCCGCCGGGACCACAGATCTCTTCTCGGTTCGACAGATTTCATGCCACCGCTGGCGAATTGGCGAACACCGACCGTCTGGTCCTGAAGCATCCAATCAACAAGGAACAGCTCTTCGGCGGTCCAACTGTGGGACATGGTGGGGTGCGCAACTTGTCCAATGCTGACCTAATGCGGTTTGGAGGCCCCCAGGGTACCGATCCGATAACGGCCAGAAGAAGCTATAGGTTGGGCGACGATCTTTTCGCGCCGGGCCCGACGATCAGTGTCGAAGCCGGGCATCATAGGATATTCGAAATCGGTCGACGAGTTCGTGCTGGCGGCATCAGTCCTGGAACGCTTATCGAAATGAAGGTTGGCACAGGCGAGTGAGAAAGAAGGGATTGAAGATTGACACGACTAGTTGAACGCCGTGCTTTTGGGGATTCTTATGAAGCGCACGTAATCGAGAGTGCGGGGAAGAGTTGGATCCGATTGATGAGTGCGGACGGCCAGTGCCTTGGCCACTGGTCGAGTTCCAGTCAGGTTGCGGAGTCGGTCTTCGACCAAATATGGCGATCCCTTTCAGACGCCCAAGAAGTCGGCAACGATCTCTCGTGGGCGCTGGAAGTATGGCCAGAGGACTGGGATTTCTGGGGGCCACAAATGCCGGCCCCGATTTCCGACTATTTGATGTCGTCCGCATACAGCGCGGAACGCAAGAGTGTGAGCCTGACCCGTAGCACCTCCACCCAAGGGTAGGCTCGGCATACCGAAGTGGTAGATGATGAGCCACCGCAATGGCGACGCCCCACGGGATCCCAGAGAATTGAAGCCCCGCGGCGGACGCTCATGAGTCCGGCGCGGGGCGAGCCGTGGAGCGCGCAAGCGCAGTCTCGCGTCGACAGATTGAGCCTGGCTAATGCTTCGTTGGCCTGCGGCGCAGCGCCAAACATCGACGCGGTTGGCCGCTCACCCCGAACTCGATCCGGACATGGACTCTCCCGGCGCCGTCTGGCCTAACGGCCGCATTAGCCAGCCAGTGACGTGGATGTTGGGCGCTTGCTCGACTGTCGACGGTGCTTCAGCGACGCGTATGGCGGGGAGCTACACGAGGTAGTCGGCGCAGAATCGACGAACGTATCGAACCATGTCGCCAGCGTCGTCCTTCGAGACCTTGTCGAAGTGCCCATGATCAGCGTCGTTGCGCAGGTCGGCCAGGGCAATGATGCGCTTGAACACCAGCTTTTCGTAGACACCTGCGCGCGCGAGATCAGCGTTGAGGGCACCGATGGTTGTTTTTTCGGGCACGGGCAAGTTGCGAGCAGTGCAGAGTTTCCGGAGCGCATCCTCGAGAACGGCGCCAGCAACGGAAACAGCGGCACCATAGTATCCAGCTTCGAATAACACCTCAGCCTGATCGATGAAGTCACCCAGGACTTCGGCTGCGACGACTGCACGCAGATCGAACAACAGGCCGTCGTCGAAGTCGGATTTCGCCGCTTGGAGCACGCCAAAGCAATCTTTGAAGAAGTACGAGTTGGATTCTGATCCGTCTCCCTCAGCAATGCGGGACAGCTCTTTGTAGTGATCACTTTGGGCACCGCAGACAATTCGAACTAGGTTGAGAGCCTGCGTGCGGAACCGACGATAGTCGATGTCATCGGGGTACGTGCTGTAGTGACTTCCGTCCCACCCAGTAGTTTGTAGGATCTGCTTGCCCTCAGCGAGAAGCCGCTCAAACTTTTTCGTGATCTTCTGCGTGGTCGTTGTGTCGCTCACTGGGGAGGCCCTCGGCGTCAGCCGGCTGCCAGACGCTGCAGCTTTTTCTTCATGAGGAAGGCGTCGAGGAGCTTCTTGATGACGTCCTTGTCCTCGTCAGGCAGCTGCTCAACCTCTTGGAACTGGCGCAACAGCTCTCGATCCTTGAAGTCAGCTCTTGCGGCGTCTTCGGGGGAGCCCTCGAACAAGTAGTCAGCAGAAACACCGAGGGCGTCGGCCAGCCTTGCGAGAGCGTCGGCCGAGGGGCGTGAGGTTGCCCGCTCGTAGCGGCCGATGTGGTTGTAGTGGACGTCGACGAGCTCGGCGAGCTCGGCCTGGGACAGGCCGCGCTGCTTGCGCAGCTGCTTGAGGCGTTTCGAGAATCCATCGTCGGTCATGGGAGGGTCCAATCCACCCTGTGCGATGGGCGGCTCCTCAACATCTACCTTCCGTGGCGGACGAGGTCGATCAAACAGCAGCATTGGTGTTGGACTAGCTACCAGAAATGCTTGCTTCACGCAAACCATGGATGTTAGATCGCACAACATTGATGTTGGGTAGTGATTTTTCTGCAGTGGAGGGCCGATGGCACGGATTGCCGGCAGTGAGATCGAGCGACTGAAGCGAGAGATTTCGGTGGAGCGGCTCGCGGAGGCACGGGGCGTGGCGCTCCAGAAGCACGGATCTGATCTGATCGGGCTGTGCCCGTTTCACGATGACCGAGAGCCGAGCTTGGTGATCACGCCGGACAAGAACCTTTGGCACTGCCTGGGTGCATGCCAGGCGGGCGGCACGGTGATCGACTGGGTGATGAAGGCGGAGGGGGTGAGTTTCCGGCATGCGGTGGAAGTGCTGCGCAAAGATCATCCTTCCTTAGTCGCAGAGCCGACGAAGCGGCGGCCGGCGAAGAAGACGCTGCTGCCGAAGCTGCCTGCGGTCGTGGACACGACGGCCTCAGACGGCGAGCTGATGGCGGAAGTGGTGGCCTACTACCAGCAGACGCTGCAGGAGAGTCCGGAGGCGCTGGCCTACCTGGAAAAGCGTGGGCTGAGGAACGAGGAGGCCATTGAACACTTCCGCCTGGGCTTCGCGAACCGCACCCTGTCCTACCGGTTGCCCTCTCGCAACCAGCGTACAGGAGCCGAACTACGCAAGGCGCTGGAGCGGATCGGGATCTTCCGCGAGACGGGCCACGAGCACCTGAACGGCTCGCTGGTGATCCCGGTCTTCGATGCCGAGGGCCGAGCGGTGGGCATGTACGGGCGCAAGATCACAGCGCGGCTGCGGCCGGGGACACCGCTTCACCTGTATTTGCCCGGTCCGCATCGCGGAGTCTGGAATGCGTCGGGGATCGAGGGCGCCCGGGAAGTTATCTTGTGCGAAAGCCTGATCGATGCGCTGACCCTCTGGTGCGCCGGCTTCCGCAACGTGACCACGGCCTACGGGGTCGAGGGCTTCACCGACGAACTCCGCACCGCTCTGGCCGCGCAGAACGTCGAGCGTGTGCTGATTGCTTACGATCGCGACGAAGCCGGCGACCGGGCGGCGGACAAGCTGTCGCGAGAGCTGACCGAGCTGGGAGTGGGCAGCGCACGCGTGCTGTTTCCCAAGGGCATGGACGCCAACGAGTACGCCTTGAAGGTGGGCCCAGCGGCACAGAGCCTGGGCTTGGCGTTGCGCCAGGCGGAGTGGATCAGCGAGGGCAAACCACGGCCGGCTGCAGCCGAGCCGACTGAGTCGATCGAGCGACAAGCCACACAGCCTGCCGAAGCCAACGAAGCCGAGGCGGTGATCGTTGCGGAACAGCCGCCAGCAAGTCCGCCCCCACCCCATCCCTCCTTAGCTGCAAATCCGAGCGTGGAGCTGGAAATGGTGGGTGATGACCTGGTGTTTCGATTTGGCGATCGACGCTGGCGAGTGCGCGTGGCGTTGAAGGGTGGCCCGGAACAACTGCGCACGAACCTCCACGTCTCGCGAGCAGGCGGGGCGTTTCACGTGGACACGGTGGAGCTGTACTCGGCGAGGCAGCGTGCGGTCTTCACGAAGGAAGCCGCTGTGGAACTGGGCCTCGAAGAGCGCGTGGTCAAGCGCGAACTGGGCGCCGTGCTGCTCAAACTCGAAGAGCGGCAAGAAGCCGAGCGCAAGGCCGCAGAGGCCGAGGCGAAGCCTGCGCAGATGAGCGATGCGGCTCGCAAGGCCGCGTTGGAGTTGCTGCGAGATCCAAAGCTGGTCGACCGGATCTTGGAGGACTTCCAACGCTGCGGAGTCGTCGGTGAACGCACGAACAAACTCGTCGGCTACTTAGCTGCCACCAGCCGCAAGCTGGACGATCCGCTTGCGGTGATCATCCAAAGCTCGAGTGCGGCGGGCAAGTCCTCGTTGATGGACGCGGTGCTGGCGCTGATGCCCGAGGAAGAACGCGTGCAGTACTCGGCGATGACGGGGCAGAGCTTGTTTTACATGGGCGAGAGCGATCTCGCGCACAAGATCTTGGCCATCGTGGAGGAAGAGGGCGCCGAGCGAGCGAGCTACGCACTGAAGCTGCTGCAGAGCGAAGGCGAGCTGACCATCGCAAGCACGGGCAAAGATCCAGCGACGGGACGGCTGGTGACGCAGGAGTACCGGGTGCAGGGGCCGGTGATGATCTTTTTGACGACGACGGCGATCGAGGTAGACGAAGAGCTGCTCAACCGCTGCATCGTGCTCACCGTGGACGAGGGGCGGGAGCAAACGCGAGCGATCCACGAGCGACAGCGACAGCTACGGACGCTGGAGGGAGTGAAGACCCGGCACGAGCGGGCACGCCTGCTGGAACTGCACCAGAACGCTCAGCGCCTTTTGAGGCCGCTTTCGGTGGTGAATCCCTACGCAGAGCAGCTGACGTTTCCAGATCATCGAACACGGATGCGTCGAGATCACACGAAGTACCTGGGTCTGATCGAGACGATCGCGCTGCTGCACCAGTACCAGCGGCCGGTGCAGGAGGTGGAGCATCGGGGAGCGAAGCTGAGGTATGTGGAGGTGACGCGAGAGGACATCGAACTCGCGAACCGCCTGACCCGCGAGGTGCTGGGCCGGAGCCTGGACGAGCTGCCGCCACAAACGCGGCGCTTGCTCGGCCTCGTCGACGCGCTGGTCGCCCAGGAGACGAAGCGACTCGGCTTGGACCGGTGCGACTATCGATTTAGCCGCCGAGAGCTGCGGGAGCACAGCGGCTGGGGCGACACGCAGCTGAAGGTGCACCTGGGGCGGCTGGCGGAGCTGGAGTACGTGCTCGCGCACCGAGGCAAGCACGGCCAAGCGTACTGCTACGAACTCACCTACGGCGGACAGGGACAAGACGGAGCTCCGTTTCTGCTTGGACTGCTCGACGTCGACACGCTCGATGGGAATCACGAGCCGAATACGACGCACACTTCGCGGGGCACAGAGGGCAACTTCGCGGGGGTCGGTCGGCCCCTGGTCGGCCCCCGGTCGGGGGGTGGTCGGGGTGGTGAAAACCGGGCGGCGCAGGAGCAAAACGGCTCGAATGGTGATCGCAACGGCGCGAGCGGCAAAAACGCACGTCGCGGGAACGGTCTGTCACAATCGTCGTACGCAAGTGGCGTCGTACAAGCACGGGGGCGCTGAGCGATGCCGATCAAGCGCGGCAACAAGCAGCCCCCGCGTCCGATTGGTGATCCAAACGAGCCGGACGGGTTTTGGATTTGGTCGCAGCGCTTCTTGCAGTGGCTGCAGACGCGGAACTACTCGGCGCACACGGTGGAGAGCCGGGAAGTCGGTTTGCGGCGCTTCGTGCAGTGGTGCGAGGCTCGCAACTTGTATCGCCCCTCGCAGCTAACGAAGCCGATGTTGGAACGATACCAGCGACACCTGTACCTGCTCAGGCGCCCGGACGGCGGTCCGCAGATGTCGTTTCGAACGCAGCACATGATGCTGACGACGGTGCGGCGCTTCTTTCGCTGGATGGTGCAGCAAAACGCGTTGCCCTCGAACCCCGCAAGCGAGCTGGAGTTGCCGCGGCTACCGCAACGACTGCCGCGGGACGTGCTGAGCGAAAAGGAAGTCGAAGAAGTGCTCGCCCAGGTCAACACCGCCACGGCGCTAGGCGTGCGTGACCGAGCGATTCTGGAGCTGATGTACTCGACTGGGATCCGCCGCAGCGAACTCACCGCGTTGCGGCTGAGCGATTTGGACGTGGAGCGCGGCACACTGATGGTGCGTGAGGGCAAAGGACAGCGCGATCGCATGCTGCCCGTGGGACAGCGCGCATTGGGCTGGGCGAAGCGGTACATCCGCGACGTGCGCCCCGAGCTAGTGGTGATGCCAGATCCCGGCGCCCTCTTCCTCACGAACATGGGCGAGCCGCTCCTGCCGCCGGGCCTGTCGCAAAACATCCGGCGCTACGTGCGCAGAGCCGGCAAGCAGGGAGCGTGTCACGTGTTTCGACATGCAATGGCAACGCACATGCTCGAGGGCGGCGCAGACGTGCGTTACATCCAAGAAATGCTCGGGCACTCGTCGCTAGAATCGACGCAGGTGTACACGCAAGTGAGCATCCGGAAGCTGAAAGCGATCCACGCGGCAACGCATCCAACGGCGCAACCAGAGCGCCCGCTGGCGAAAACTGGACCTCGCGACCCATCACGGCCACCGAGGGCGTCACAGACGGCAACGGCAGAGAAAAGCTCCTCACCCTTAGTCGTCAAACAGCGACGCGAGGACAGCGAGTAGCGGTCGGCAATGTACGTCGCGAACCGCTCCGCCCCCCAGCGCGAGTCGCTCGCTCGGCGGTGCGCATAAGGCTGCCTTATGCGCACCGCCCGGCGTCCCGGGGCTTGCGGGCGCCGAGCTCGACAGAGCGGCTCGCGGGCAAGCCCCACGCCGCCGGGTCCCCTCGCTCGCTAAACATAACAAGGGAATTATGTTTCCTCGCGCTGGGGGGCTGCGCTCCCTGCTGTGCGTCGATTGCGCGCCCCACACTGCGCGAGCTGGCACTCGCGACGACGTCCCGGTCAGCGCGGCGGCCCCGCCCCGCCGCGCTGACCTCGTGGCGTCATACACGACCCCGCCCGCCCCCACGTGATGCGGCCTTGACGCAACCGGCCCCGACAACGGGCGGCTAGGTGCTATGCTCACTCTCGTGAACGCGCTCAAAGCACATGTGAAGAACGGGCAAATCGTCCTCGATGAACCCAGCGAGCTCGACGAAGGCGCCGAGTTGCTCGTGTTTCCGGTGAGTGAGGAAATGAGCGCCGAGGACCGTGCCGAACTGAACGCGATGCTCGACGAGAGCTTCCAGCAACTGGATGCTGGCGACACCGTCGACGGTCCCACCTACCTGACCGAGCTCCGAGCACGACTGTGAACTACCGATTTACCGGCCGTGCGCGGTTGGAAATCGAACGTCACGACAAGTGGTGGCGTGGCAATCGTCAGGAGGCGCCATCGCTTTTCCTCGAAGAGCTGATTGCGGCAATCGAGCACGCCGTGAACCACCCTCTGCTCGGCAAGGTTTACCAAGATGCTGCTCGTCCAGGCGTGCGCTACGTGATTCTGCCGCGCACACAACGCAAGCTCTACTACGTGGTCCGCAACGACGAGGTCATCTTCATGGCCGTCTGGGGCGGGCGTCGGAAGCACGGACCGAAGCTCTAGATTCCCCCCTCCTTAGCCGCTGAAATCACGCCTCGAAACGCATGTGCGCATGCAGTCTCGCGTCGACGAAAAAGCGCGTGTAGGCTCAAACACGCGTCCGGGGTTTTCGCCGCAGAGCGGGACCTCGCATCAGGTCGTTGAGATTCTAAGTAGCGATACGCGCCCGGAAAATCGGTGCCGCGCGTACGACGTTTGCGTCAGAGACCACTTTCTTTGGCAAACGATTCCTCTCGACCCATCTGAACAGGTGGATTTCACCTGATCCGCTCACGATCCACGGGCTTGGGGCAGACCTGAACGTGTATGCGTACGTCAGTGGTCAGACACTGAAAGCAACAGATCCTGTGGGGCTCGCGCCGGAATTTGAGTTCACCAAGCGAAACGATCTTGAGCGACGTGCTTACAGCGGCGGCGTAACAGGTCTGTTCAACTCTCTGGTTGAATCGGTGAAGGAGGTGGTTTCGTTCGCTGCGGCTCCGGTGGACCCCGTGGAGATGAAGAACCCGGAGCTTCGGAAGCAGTATGGGTCTGCAGCGCGCTCGCTTGAACGAGTGGCGCACAAGGTAAAGCTACCCGGGCCGACTGATGCTGCCGGACGTGGTGGGTACCGCGCGGGTCAAGGGGCAGGAACTGTCCTCGATGTTGCTGCGGCCGGAGTCGGCGGTGCTGGCCTGGCGAAAGCTGTGGTTCGTGGCGTGAGCAAGCGACTCGCGAAGCGTCCGCCTAGCCTGTCCAAACAACTAGACGAGGTGCTGACGCGGAATCTCGACGCCTTGGGCGGACCTGGCGGGGTCTGCTTTGTAGCTGGCACGCCCGTGGTGACCGCGCGGGGACTTGTTCCGATCGAAGAAGTGCAGGTCGGAGATCTGGTCCTGAGCAAGAGCGACGACGGACAAGGTGACAATCGATGGCAGCCCGTCAAGACAACGTTTCAGAAGCCTCCAAGCGCGACCCTGGACATCCGGTTCCAGGCTGAGGGCGGGCGGGTCAATGATCTGGGTGTGACGCCCAACCACCCATTCTGGAAACGAGGCGTTGGCTGGGTCGAGGCGGGCGATTTGCGAGTGGGAAACCAGGTTTGGAGCCTGAACCGGGGCTGGCTCACCGTTGTGAAGGTGCGGCTGCGCAGCGACCGGCGCCGGGTCTACAATTTGGAGGTCGATGAAGACCACACGTACGCGGTTGGCACGCTTGCGGTCTGGGTGCACAATCAGAACTGCAAGGGCATTTCAGCCAAGGACATTAAAGGGGCAAGGCCCTTCGAAGGTGGTCGCCCTGGCCACCCCGACGCACATGGAGTTAGCAGGGAAGACATGGCGTCAATCATGAATGACCCAAAGAGCAGCCTCTACACGGGCAAAAACAGCAACTCCCGGCCCGTTGATTTTTACCACCGAGAGGGAACCACCGTCATCACGGAGCAGGGCGATCCCACTCGTGTCATTACCGCGTACGGAAAGAATGCAACAAAGAACCACAGGGGGCAGCCGATCGAACGGGGCACGGGAAAGGCGGCGCCAGCAGAACCCAACCAAGGCAAGTTCACCAAGGTGAGGTAATGGCCGCCACGCAGTATCTTACGAGCGACACGTGGGTGCGCGACCTGGAGAAGCAACTCGGCTGTACCCTCAACCGAATAGTGGGCACCCTTCACGCCGTCGGCGATGACGGATACGTCTCCTTGACGGGGCATGTTGGGACTGTGCTGAAGCTGTCTATTCTAGTACGAGTTCACATGGCAGGTGAACTGGACCAACTGAACGCGCTTGTCTTCTGGTTCGCTGACGGGCGTCGGATAGCCAGCAGTGCCGGTGACTTCCAAACATGGCGACTCAGTGGAACCCTGCAAGACGGAGAGTGGGCGTACATGGGCTGGGAAAGGGACGAGTATGGCGAGTGGTCCGACCTGGAGCACTCCGGCCAAAGCCCGCCCGCCCCAGGCACCCCCGCCCGAGGGTAAGCTTCGGCGCCAAGGGTGGGACAAGCTCTGTATCGCCGTGGGACACCTACGCGTTGATCACTTCTTTGAATTTCCGGACAAAACGCACGTCTGGCATGGATGGAAAACGTGTTGAACGAAGCCGCTGCGCGGCGGGGGTCGTGCTGGACTGGGGAGTTTCGAGTCTGATGGCGTAGTTGTGGGAGCTCGACTGGCGCGAGTCGGCGTCGTGCCATGGAAGCGGCAACCTCCTTGGTCACGGTGTTCGTAGCACCGTCAACGAAGGAGGTTGCCATGAGCAAATTGCGTCAGCGGATGATACAGGATCTCGAGTTTGCGAGGCGGGCGGAATCAACCAAACGCCAGTACATCAACTCGATCCGAAATCTGTCCGAGTACTACGACCGTTGCCCGTCGAAACTGGGTCCGGATGAAATCCGAGCATGGGTGCAGCTTCTGCGCAATGGCGGCATCAAAGAAGACCGGCTGCGTCAACTGTTGCTGACCAAATTGACGTTGCACGAGAATCCAAAACTGAGGTCGTAGAGATTCCAGCGAAAGTCCACGCTGTCGTCGTAATTCGCGACCAAAAGCGTCGCATCCCTGGGCGAGTGACCCGACCGCCGCCGTCGTAGAGCCGGGCGGCATTACGACGGCGTTGGCCGGATCGTGACCCGTTATTGCGGCAGGTCGAGCTCCTTGCGCCAGTGGGGTTGCATGAGGACGCGGTTGATCTGCTTGAGGTCGACGGTCTTGGTGCGGTCGCGGACGGCCTCCAGCAGCGCGCTCAGGCACAGATTGCGTGCGCGGCGCAGGACGCCTTCGGACGAGCGGACGATGAGGCTGAGTGCGTCGTCGGTGAAGGTCGAGTGGGCGAGAGCGAACTTGTCGAGCTCGGCGCGGATGAATTCGGCCACGCTGTCGGGGGCGAGTTTCTGCATCAAGACGGAGTAGGTGACTCGGTTCTTGAGATCTTCGTTGACCGTGAGGGCCAGGCGGCTGATGAGCTCGGGTTGAGCGACCAGGACCAGGCAGTGGTTCTTGGGGAAGTCCTCGAAGAGCAGACGGAGCCGACGCAACGCGCAAACCTCCATCAAGTGCGCGTCGTCGATGATGGGGGCGAGCATCTTGCCAGCGGTGTTGAGTCGGCGCGCCTCCTCGATGAGCCGCTTTTCGCAGCGGAAGTCGGCACCGTCGGGCTCGATCTGAAACGCTTCGCACAGGATGCGCAGGGTGCTGTGGTAGGTGTGCAGCGTCCGATTGACGACTGGGGTCATGAGGCGCTTGGGATCGTGCTGGCACAGGGCGTGTTTGACGACGCTCTTGCCGGTGCCAGGCTCGCCAAGGATGACGCACAGGCCGCCCTGTTGGCAGTGGACGCGCAGGGTGTCGAGCACCTCCTGCTGGTGGGGCAGCAGGTCCAGCTTCTGCGCTGAAAACGGGTCTTTCGCCAGACCGAAGTGAGCGCGGATCACGACTGCACCTCACCGGTTTGCTCGGGTCCCGGTAGGTTCGTGAGGGATTTGTTCGATGGCTTGCGGTCATTGGCGATGAAGTCGACGGGACGTGCCTCGCCCATCCGCTCACCTTTGAAGTACACGATCGCTCGGTCGAATTTCAAGCGATCGAAGCGGACTTGGATCTTACGATTGCGCACGTCACGTGGCGCTTCGAAGCGGGTGTTCTTCAACGAGAAAGTGTTGTCCGCCAGCACCTTGCGGCTGTGCTCGACGAAGAACAGCTCACCGCTGACATCGCCTGGGGGCAGGAAGCGAATGCGGCTGAGATCGAGCCCGAAGCGATCGATGGGCTTCATGCCCAGCGAGCTGTGCTGTCGCTGGTGGTATTCGTCTTCGACCCAGGCGGTGAAGGCGCGGTTGAGGATATCGAGACTCGACAGGTCGAGGTTTCTGGTCAGAAAGCCCTCGCGTACGGTGCGAAAGAATCTTTCGATCTTGCCCTTGGCGGCGCCATCGCGCACCGGCGTGTGACACAGGATGGCGCCAATACGCTCGCAAACCTGGCTCATCTCCAGGGAGGAGTAGTTGCTGCCGTTGTCGACGTAGAGACATTCGCACAGCCCGCGCTTGTAGAGCGCGCTCTTGAAGGCCTCGAGCAGCAGCTCGGTGTTGTCGGCGGGATAGAATTGTCCGTGGCAGCAGACGCGGCTGGCGTCGTCGATGAAGGCGATGAGCTTTGCCTGCACCTTGCCGGCGCCATGCTGCACGTAGGGGCCGACCATGGTGTCCGCCTGCCAAAGCTCGTTGGCATGAGCCTTGGCGAAAGCCAGGCGGCGCTTGTCTGTCACCTCGGCGTCGGGCTTGAGCAACTCGTGGGCGTTGACGACGCGGCGGAAAGTATTCGGGGCGATGAGCTCACGCTGCAGCAGCCCCTGCTCGATACAAGCGCGGTAGACCGCTGTCACTTTAGGCGGGCCACGGAAGCTACCGCGTACCTGCTCGATGGCTTCGAGCACCTCCTCGGGCGTCATCTTGCGGGTCTTGCCCTTATCCGACCGAGGCTTGGGCTTCATGGTCGTGATGTCTGTCCTTCTTGTAGCGCGAATACCAGGTCTGGATGGTGCGCCAGGTGAATTGGAAGCGCTGGCCGTCTTCGTCCAAGAACACTTGCTCGCTGACGTGGCGGATGCGCGCCACGTTGGTGTTGCCCGGCGCCGACTCGATGGCGCCGAGCACGCGCATCTTCAGATAGCTGCTGACTCGTGCACATGTTGGGTCCTTTCTGGGCGCTCGCTGCGCCCGCCTTGGACCTGTAGAGCGAGGCGGGCTCGGACCTGGATTGTCGTTTGGTGTTGTTGCCCGCTTGTGAGTCGATGCCACCCGCCGTCCTACGAGATGAATCCGGACACGGGCAGTGCGAGCAACGCTCTGATCACCCTTCGAAAACCCCGCACTGCAGGCCGCTTTGGAAGGCTGAGAGGAGTTCTGTCTCACCGGTGCCGACAACGATGCGCAGATGCGCCCATAGCTGCGCCAGCGGTGCACGCGCGGTGCTCGGCGGCGCAGGCGCCTCGCGGCTCAGTCGCGACCGCAGCGCGCTCTGCGCCCCGCACAGGCGTCGCCAGAGACGGTAGCCGCTCGAAAGCGACAGCGCACCACCCGCCGCGCTGAGCCACGCTGCCCGCCGCGTGAGCCCAGACAGGACGGCCTGCAAGAAGCACCACAACGTGAGCGTACGCACGACGAAGCCAGTGAGCACCGTCGACAGCTTCACCGACAACGTCCGGCCACAACCGGACTGCCTACCGCGATCCGAGCAGAAAAAGCGCCTGCCGCGCACCACGACCTCAGAGCTGCGCTCGCCGTAGCCCCGCAGAAAACCATATCCGATGAGCGTGCGCCGAGAACTACGACTGGAGAGCAGTTTTCAACAGACAGTCTCTCGCGCTGCCACTTCGATTGGATATGCGGCGTGCGTGAGGAGGGGCACAATGAAGTAGAGCATGCTGAATGCTGCTGCTGCGTGGGGCGCGAAGCCGAGGTCGCGCAGTATCGCGCCTTGTATTCCGGCAGAGTTAACGCTGAGGCCCTTTTGGCTGCTGAGCTCGGCGTCCATATCTAGCGCAAGGCGCAGGTTGGTCCCGTTGTCGCGCGACGCGCGGGCAGCCGCTTCGAGCATGGGCTCAACTCGCTCATCACCGCGCAACACCGGGCGCCCGACACCCGATAGCCGTTCGCCTGATTTGAGCAGCGCAGCTACAACGTTGGCAAGTGACTCTCCGACTTCTAGACGGGTTTCGACGCGCTCCAGCAGGTTCATGAAGCCAGCGACGGGCGGACCGGTCATTAGCGGTGTGCAGAGGCTCGCGAAGCCTCCGATGACGGCGTCGGCGAGACTGCCACCATCGGTGGAGATGCGGCGGGTAACCGTGAGCGGCCATATGCGCGGATCCGCTAGCTGCGTCACGACGCCAATTTCGTCCAGCAGCCTTGCATCCGTCGCGCCGAGTTCCACTCCCGCGATGGCTAGTGCCGCCGTCTGCAAGAAGGACTTGTTTCCAGCGAGATTGGCGAACAGGAGGCGGCCCCGGAGTTCGTGATCCTCTTGTTCGAGGCGCATGGCTGCGACATCTGGGTCGAATCGCAGCTCTGGCTCCAGCTGGGCGAGTTGCCCGTGGGGGCGCGGTGTCTCGTGTTCGATTCTGCCAAGTTCTGAACGGAGACGGATCAATAGCTCAATGCCGTCGTCGAGCGTACTCACGTTTGCGGAGGCTAGGGCAACAGCCAGCAGTGCGCCCGGAGAAGCGCCGTCGCCCGCAGCCAGTCTGACATTCTCGAGCACGTGCTTTTCGCGCTGCTCGTCCGGCGAGGTCACGAGGCCTCCGCGCAGAAGTGACTGATGCTCGCTGCGCGTGTGCCTGGGCTCAGCGCCTCGGTCGCGTCAATTCGAATGTCCAACACGATCGGTAACCGCGCTCGTGTCAGCGAACGTAACCTCTCCGGGTTCAGGTCGTCAGGATTCGACACGGGCACGCCGATGGCACCCACTGCATTGGCGACGGCGTGAAAGTCCGCCAAGGAATGCACGAAACCGGCGGGCGTCTTCCCGTAGACCGTCCTGAAGCCGTGCTCGACCATATTCCACACCCCATCATTCATCACGGCAAACACCACGCCTAGCCGTTGCTCGACGCAGGTAAGAAGCTCGCCGAGCATCATGGAGAGGCCACCGTCCCCACATACACAGACCACTTGGCGCTCCGGCCACGCGAGTTGGAGTCCAATTGCAGCGCCGATTCCACTGCCCATGGACCCGAATCCGAGAAAATTGTGGAATTCGTCCGGGCCGCCAACCTCGACGTAGTGCAGAGCATACGCGAGGTGTTCGCCGATGTCGGAGCACCAAGTTGCGTTCGGGAATGCCTCGGCCAGGGCAGACAGGGCACGGGCTGGCTTCAAGGGAACGGCGTTCGAGCTCTGGGTTTCCGCGCGAGTCTTGAACATGCGTGGTGCACGCCGGCGAGGGCGGGCCACGTCGTTTGGCAGAAAACTCATGACCTGGCTCACGACTTCTGCTGCGTCGCCCACGACCAGATCGGAGAAGGCCATGCTGCGACCCAGGGCTTGCGGATCGCGATCGATCTGAAAACTGGCGTGGGTGCCTATTAGCGGCAACGACCAGCCGTTGGTCGCCAGGTCATCGAGGCCAGCGCCGATCACTACGGAGACGTCGGGCGGCTGGGCCAGGTAGCCGTCGACGCTGGGATGTTGGCCGATGCCGATGATACCGAGGTACTGGGGGTGCCGCTCGGGGAACGCGCCCTTCGCGTGACCAGTGACGACGACGGGCAGGGAAAGCCGCTCCGCCAGACTCGCGACTTCTCTGGTGGCGCCGCGTGCACCGGTTCCGAGAACCAACAGGGGCCTCGTGGCCGCAACCAACTCTTGGGCCATTCGTTCGCACACGGCAGGATTCAATGTCCATTCGTAGGAAAGCGTGCCTGGGTGCAGACGTGAGCTCCCGCTGATTGCTCCGCCGACATCGAGAGGCACACTGAGGAATGCAGGACCCGCCGCCCGCGGGTCCGTCGCTGCCGCGTAGACGGACGCTGCGATAGAAGCGGCGGTCTCAGCCGACGCGACGCTGCCAGCCCAGCGTGTCACCGGCCGCATGACCTCGACGGCGCGCCAACCGTTGCATGTACCGTCTTGGAGAGAACCCCTTCCAAATGCGCGGTGTGGGGCTTCTCCGCTGATTACGATCAACGGCAGTCCTTCATAGTGCGCGGATGCTACGGCGGTGAGTGTGTTGGTCGCGCCCGGCCCAGACGTTGTCAATACGAGTGCAGGCTTGCGCACGGCGCGGGCGTAGCCCAGCGCGGCAAACGCGGCTCCAGCCTCGTGCCGGGTCGCGACGTAGCGTAGCCCTCGCACTCGGCTTAGGGCGTCAAAGACGGGACTGGCTGCCCCGCCGGGGATCCCGAACGCGGTTGTTGCTCCCGCACTAACTAGAGCCCGTAGTAGTGTATCCGCGCAGGTCGAAGTGCGTTCGGACCCGCGCAATGCGGGGCTGGAATTGGTATCCGGGTTCATCTGGTGTCCTTGCCCCGGCGGGGACGACTGGCGCCGGGGTCTGGCGGCTAGCACGGACGGGCAATGGGGTGCGCCGCCAGTTCGCTCAGCCCCAGGCTATTCGCAGTCTGCCGGAATATGCCGTGTCTAGCTCGGGAGTTACGATCGCGGAAACTCCGCAGCGAGCGAGGGTACCTTCGACCCCTCCTCGATGGGCTGACTCGATCCAAATGTATTCGTCTGAGTAGTGAAAGATGGCGCTGCCGTCATTTGGGAACTCGGTGCGCCATCCACCGTAGTCGCACATCATTCCACGATTCCGCTCTAGCCACTTGAGCGCGCGGACGGGCTCCCTGCCCGTTAGAATCGCCATGAATCTGTCGGCTCGGAGTAGAGGCGAAAACTCCGGCGTCTGCGCCCACATGTCCCGAAGAGCTTCGGCTGGATCGGTTTCGTTCAAGAGTATCGCAGCGATCGCCTGCTCCCGAATGCAATCGCGGGTCGGATAGAACTTGAACGGCCACCTTGAGGTCCTGCCCACAATGGCAGTCCACGCTCGAACAAGAGAGTGGGACCTTCGATGCAGCGCCTGCTCCGCCAGCCGGAAAAACAAGCCGCGAACGTGCGCCTCGGCCGGGGTGTCGGCCAGACGCTGGTTCACACCGAGCTTTTCTAACCCAGGCTCCACGTCGACGATCAGTTGACTTCGCTTGTCCACGCTTTGCACCCGTGGTCTGACAGTGGAGAGCGCTAACTAGCCAGGGGGGACGGATTCTGTGATATTTTAGCTCACCTTAGAGCTTGCGCCATCGCCCTAGGCCTGGTCCAATGATACTTGTGGGAGAGCGGTTTTCGACAACCAGCCCTGCGCGTCGCGCGAGGGATCTCGCGCTCAGTGGTGATCCGGTAGAGGTAGCCCTCGCACAGATCCGGCTGGTTGCCCGAACAGCATCCCTCCAGTTGGCACTAGACGTTGGGGAAATCGTTTTCTTTGCGTTCTTCGACGGCGATCCGGCAAAGCTCCGAGAACGCGGACCGAAGGACATGTCGTTCCGACGGCTGGCCCTGCACCCGGAGTTGCCCATGAGTGCCACGAATCTGTGGCGAGCGGTAGCGATCTATGAGCTTTCTTCGCGATTCTCCCTGGTGCGGCGCAGCAAACACATCGGGATTACCCACGTTCGGGTTGTCTTGGGTTTGCCCGAGCCAGATCAAGAAGAGTTGCTCCTTCGTGCTGAAAACGAGCGATGGCACGTGAGCCACCTTCAGGCGCAAGCACAGCTGAGGAGAAAAGGATCGGGTGGCCGCCCCCGAAAGCCAGCAATCTTGAAAACCCTGGACGCACTTCGACGAGTCGCCGGCCTTCCAGTGTCGGTCTTCGCCGATCGGCGCGCAGTTAGGCGTCTCGGTGACGAGGACGTCGACGTTGCTTTGGAAACGCTTCGAGAACTCGAGGAACGTACGACTGAGTTGCGGAAGGTCCTTCGGGAGCGCAAACGGGGCTACAAATAGGGGCATTTTCGGCTGCGCTCTGACGGGGTGTTTCCGCAGGAAACACCCAGCCGCCGACACGTTTCTAGCTGGGATACTCGCGGAACCTAGTTTGAGATCTTGGGCAGAGCATCCGACGAGACGATCGGCAAGAACACTCGGATTGTCGTTCCACCACCGGCCTCTGAGTCGATCATGACTTCGCCACCGGCACGCCGGACACGAGACGTTACCAGCGTGAGTCCAAGCCCGAGATGCTGATCGTGTTCCGTTGTGTAGAATAAATCGTTCGCATGGACTCGGACTCTGGCATCCATGCCCACACCATCGTCGGTCACTTCGAGCACTGCCGCTTCTGATACCTCCACAACCCGGATCACTATCTGGCCGCGTCGTCCGGGTTTTGCAGCGACAGATTGAGACGAGTTAGCGATGAGGTTTGCGACCACCAGAACGATCTGCCAACGGGGAATACCCACGATGCATCGACCGCGCGGGATGTCGAGGACCAGGTCCGCGATGGTATGAACAGCAGGTGTGAGCGCACTGGCAACGTCCTGAACTGCCCCGTAGAGATCCACGGTCTCGTCGGTCCTCGTGGAATCGAGCAGCGCTTGTGTCTTCTCGACAATACCAACGACATTCTCGAAGGAACTTAGCACGTGCTGCGCGCGCGTTGCCGTTGACTCGTCGCCAGTCGCCATCTGATCCAAGATTTCACGTGTTTCCTCCGTGGCGCGTGAGAGCGGCGCTGCCAACTCGCGCCCTAGCGCCGCTGCGAACAGAGCTAGTGCGTTGGTATCGTCCTTCCGCACCAAGTCAATGAGGAACAAGTCGCGATTGAGCCGAGCGCGCGCGCGGAGCTGTGCCCGCTCGGCGAGGGAATCGAGACCGTGCCTCTGAGCGTCGCCGTACAGGACGACTTCGTCGGCGCCACAGGCGAGAACATTGCGGGCGTCTTCGTCAGTGCGGACGACGGCGAGTACTGGACCGTCTGCGAGGTGCCGCGCGATTGCCGCGCGTGGTCGCTCCGCGTCTCCCAAGACGTGATGGTATCGCGCGTCCGGATCGGGTGGTGCCTCACCGGGGTCAAGGAACCAAAGCACGGTGACGAAACCGTTGGGCATGTGCGCACCATAGCGCGGCATGCGGTGCCCATAAAGCGGCACGCACCAGCGGGACGGATCACCTGCAACCGGAGATTCGATTCTAAAACGCGGATTGGCCGTGGAGGGTCGCCGGAGTACGGCCGCGCGGGGCGGGTCGCCTACGTGCTTATCGCCCGATGATGGTGGCATTTTCCAAGTATGGCGCGGAACGCTCGCTGCTTGGGTGCGCCGGAGGGAGGCGGAAGGCAGGGTGCGCGGTGTAAAGTGGACTGGTTGAGCAAGACCGCCAATAGCTGGACAGCCAGGCCGCACACACTGGGTGGATCAAAGAGGGCCATAGAGCTCGAATTGGCGAGCCATGCGCTCGGGCGCCTTGTCGAAGGCTGCCAAGTCATCGGCTTTGACGGTACCTGTCTGTATGCGAACGATTCTGCGTTGTCACAGCTGCGAGTCCCAAGGAATGGCCTGTTGCGAAGAGGAATTGCCGAGTGTCTTCCCGGACTGGAAGGTAGCGCCCTTCTCGAGTCCTTGAAGGCGTGCATGGTGGACCGATGCGAGCAACGAATTGAGTGCGAGGTGCGGTGTGGCGACGGAACGCGGCGTTGGCTCAACTTCCGGTTGTTTCCGATACCTTCGGGTGTGTGCGTCCTGTCACTAGACACCTCCAAACAGAAGCAGGCTGAAACCGCGCTGCAGGCCAGTGAAGAGCAGCTGCGACGCGCGCAGAAGATGGACGCTGTTGGCAAGTTGGCGGGTGGCCTTGCGCATGATTTGAACAACATCCTCACCGTTGTGAGTTGCCACACGGAGCTAATGCTCGCGGAAGTGGGAGCAGACAACCCTCTGCGGGACGACATCGTCGAGATACAGGATGCTGGTCGGCGGGCCGGCAACCTGACTCGGCAATTGCTCGCGTTCAGCCGGCAGCAAGTCGTCCGGCCCGAATTGCTCGATCTCAATCGATGTGTCGCGGCGATGGAGAAGATGCTCGGTCGAATGATTGGCGAGCAAGTAGAGTTGACGTTCATCCCGTCACCTGGATTGGGAAGCGTTCGAGCAGATCGTAGCCAGGTCGAGCAGGTGCTGGCGAACCTAGTGGTCAACGCACGTGACGCGATGCCCGAGGGGGGCAAGCTTACGATTGAAACGCACAACGTTCGGCTTGACGGGCAGTACGCTTGTGGTCATCTGGGCGTGGAGCCTGGCGACTATGTGATGTGCGCTGTAAGCGACACTGGCACGGGCATGGATGCAGAAACCCAGGCGCGAGTATTCGAGCCGTTTTTCACGACCAAACTCCTCGGCGAGGGCACTGGACTGGGTCTGTCAACGGTATTCGGCATCGTCAAGCAGAGTGAAGGACACATCCGGGTGCACAGCGAGCCCGGCAGAGGTACGACGTTCAAGTTCTACTTTCCGCGGATTCGCACGGGGGCGCCCGCGACCTTAGTCCCCGCTCCCAGTGCAGACTGTGGCCGCGGTGCTGAGACCATCTTAGTGGTTGAGGATGACGAGCACGTTAGGGCAACCGTGGAACGGACACTTCGGCAGCTTGGATACAAGGTGCTGACCGCGTCAAACGCCGGGGAAGCGTTGCTCGCGTGGGAGAAAGAACGGTCGTCGATTCATCTTTTGCTGACGGACGTAGTGCTTCCGAAAATGGGAGGTCGTCAGCTGGCAGAACGTTTGACGGCTGAGCACTCCGGCCTGCGTGTGCTGTACATGTCCGGCTTTGCCGCTCACGCGATAGAGCACCACGAGCTAGTGGCCCCGAACGCGTCGTGTCTGCCGAAACCACTGACTCCGGTCACACTGGCGCGCCGTGTCCGCGAGGTTCTCGATGGCGACGGAGCGCACGAGGCCGGACGCTAGGTCGCGTGGAACGCCTACGTCGATCGTTTCGTGCCCGTTCTGCGGATGCTCACGACGTTGCTCCTGCGCTTCTCATCTGTGGCGAGAGCTGTGTCGTTGCTGCTGGGCCGCGGGGGTGCCAGCGGAAAGTGCGCCCAGATGGTCGTCCCCGTTCCCGGCTTGCTGACCGCCTCCAATCGACCGCCGGCGCGACGAAGCAGATCCACCACGACCGAAAGCCCGACGCCCCAGCCCGTGGATGAGGGGATCCCCGCAGAACGAGGCGACAGCACAGCCTGGATGCGTTCGTCGGTCATGCCCTTGCCGGAATCTGACACCTTGATCGTAACGAAACCTGGCGTGCCCCCCACTTCCACGGCGACGCTGCCGCGCTCGGTGTGCTTGGCGGCATTGGTCAGGATGTTGTCGAGAACTCGGTCAAGCAGAACCACATCGACTCGGAACGAGTCAGGCGCCTCCCGAGTTTGGGTCACGTTGGTGTGTAGGTTCCGACCATGCGTGAGCGCGCGAAGACGCCGCTTCAGGCGTTCCGTGAACTCAGCGACGGAAACGTCGCTGGTGTCCATACGAGGTTCCACGGCTCCCGAAGTGGCCACCGCGCGGTAACCGTTCAGGGGTAGGGCGCCTGGACACCGCGGTCTCGCGCAAGCGATCGAGATTGCTCCATTATTTCAATCGGCTTTCCATCTTCGCAAAAATGGGCGATTGGGACGCTGGTGAGCGATCCGCAGGCCGACCGTACCCGGCAGCTCGAGGCTGAAGTTGCAGCCAAAGATGCCCGCATCGCGGAGCAGGATGCGCGCATCGCGGAGCAGGATGCCCGCATCGCGGAGCTTGAGCAGCAGGTTGCTAGCTTGCTGGAGAAGCTGAATCAAAACTCGTCGAATTCGCACAAGCCACCGTCCAGCGATCCCCCGGGCAATCGGAAGGAGCGTCGATCGCGGGCCAAGCAGAAGAAGCGCAAGCGAGGTGGGCAGAAGGGGCACCCGGGCAGCCACCGAAACTTGGTGCCGGAAGATCAGGTGGACAAGTTCGTCGACCACTTCCCACGCGAGTGCGAAAATTGCTGGAAACCGCTGCCGGAAGTCCGCGACCCGCACGCCCATCGTCACCAGGTGACCGAGGTCCCACCCATCCGCCCGCACACGACCGAGTATCGTCGCCACGCGGTAGCCTGCGCAGGCTGCGCCCATGTCACTTGCGCGCGCTACGACGAATCTCTGATCCCAACGTCCTCATTTGGACCTCGCCTGATGGCGTTAGTGGCTCTCTTTACGGGCGTGTATCATCTCAGCCGGCGCAAGGCGCAAGGGCTACTTGCCGATGTGCTGGGCGTCTCGGTTTCACTCGGCGCGATCAGTGCGGTCGAAGAGCGCGTCAGCGACGCGCTCGCGCCCGCGGTCAATGAAGCCTGGGACCATGCGGTCCAGGCCGATGTGAAACACACCGATGGAACAACCTGGTTTCAGGCAGGCACGACGATGTCCCTTTGGACCATCGCCACCGCGGCGGTGACGGTGTTCCGGATCCTCGCCGATGGCGCCAAAGACACACTCCGGCCGTTGTTCGGCGACCTGAATGGGATCTTGGTAAGTGATCGCGCCACAGCACTTACTTTCTGGGCGGCGGAGCGCCGGCAGATCTGTTGGGCGCATTTGCTACGTAAGTTTGTGTCGTTCTCGGAGCGCGATGGTCCCGCCGGCGCGCTTGGCCGAGACTTGCTCGGCTACACCGGCATCTTGTTCGATTATTGGCGCGACTACCGGGCGGGGAAAATGACCCGGGAGCGATTTCTGGCGTGGATGGCTCCGCTGCGGCAGCAGATGGAGGCCATGTTCGAGAAGGCTGTCCTCCTCGACATCAAGGACTTGTCGGGGTCGTGCGCCAACATTCTGAAATACAAGGAGGCGCTTTGGACCTTCATCGAGCGCGATGACGTGGAGCCGACAAACAACCATGCCGAAAGGGAACTGCGCGCTTTCGTGCTCTGGCGCAAGGGCTCGTTCGGAAGCCAGAGCAAGCGTGGCAACGTCTTCGCTGAGCGCGTGATGACCATCGCGCACACGGCGCGCAAGCAGAACAAGAACGTGCTGACTTTCCTCGCCGAGTCCTGCCAAGCTCGCATGGAGGGGACAAACTGGCCCTCCTTGTTCAAGACCGCAGCAGCTTGAGTCACTCAGTATCGGCCGCGGCGTCCACCGCCATCGGGAAGTACCGCGTCAGATGCTTGGAACCGACGCTCCGGATCTGCCCCGCACTCCTCAAACGCGTCATCGGTCGGTGCAGCTCGCGCACCGAAATGCCGACTTCCTCTGCCAGCGCCGCCATGCCCTTGCCGGGGCTCGCACAGATGGCCGCGTAGAGCCGCTGCCCAATCGCCGTAACTTCCTCGGGTGGACGGCGACGTCCCGTGCGACCTCTCGACCCTGTCGATGACTTCCGCGCCCTGGCAGCCCGCGTCTCCGCCACCGCGAAGCCTCGCTCGACCGCCTCCTGCGCGCTCCGCCGGCTTTCCGCGATGTGCTCCCGAACCAGCTGCTCGATCCGCTCCGACAATCCCTCGCTGTTACTCGTCGTCTTCGCCATGCGCCACGAATCTCACGTCCCGAGCCGGGCCCTCAACCCAACCCCTGAACGGTTACACCGCGCGTAGCTCGTCAATCATCTTTTCCATCCGGTCGATCGCTTCAATCATGTCGGCGACTGCATCCGTGTCCGGGGTCTCAATGGTTGGCAGCGTACTTCTTAACGCTGTGAGTGGGTTGCGCAGATCATGTGAAAAGCCCCGTAGCGTGCGCACGCGCCGTTCGCCCAGTTTTTCCAGGCGAGTAGCCATGTCAGCCATGGCTTCCCGGTGCTCGGTCACCTGCTGCTCCATGAGATCTACCCAGCGCTGTTGACGGCCTGCGAGCTCGAGTAGCTCGCTACGGGCTTCCACCTCCTTTGCGAAGACCGAAATGGATTCGTCGTTCACGGCGAGGGCAACACTCTGGTTGATACGCAGTGCTCTGCGAAGCTCGAAGACTTGGCCGGCGCCAGCGCCGAGCAGTGCGACCAGTATTGCGTGAAAGGCATCGATGCCGATCCAGTTCCAGAGGGCCGTCCCCAGGCCACCTGCCAGTAGGAGTCCGCCCATGGGCACAAGCCAGCGTGGGCGTGAGTAGACGCGCAGTCGGTATTCGCAACACTCGTCGCCACGGGCAATGCATCTCGGGTGTTCGAGTCGTGCGGGGGGCAGCCCCCACAGCTCGGGCATGTGGGTCATTTGTGCTTGGCGCGAGAGACACATCAGTTTGCTCTCGGGTTTTTCGCTTTGGTACTGGATGCGCAGAGAACCGCCCGCGAGGCGCGTGACCCTGAAAGAGCAGACGCGAGCGATGAGCCGCATGTGACGCGCGCCCAGGACGTACGCGGCGTGGGGGCCGATCGCGCCCCTCAGCAGGCGCGGAGGTGCGTCGTGCTCACCCATTTGATAGGCGCACGCCGCTACGAATGCTTCATCGCTGTTGGTCAGGTCTCGGCACGCTGAGAGCACGGCCTCGAAGGTCGGATGATCGACCCAGCGCGTGCCTCGCGTCAGGTCGGTTGGGTCCAACTTGGTTTCATCCGCGATGGCTGCGAGCGCGTCTTCCCCATGAGTGTCGCGAACCCAGCGAAGCAAGGGCGCCGTAATGCGTAGGTGGAATTCAGCGATCATCGGGCGCAGGTCCAGAGAATTGCACTATGTGGTGGCCTGGTCGAATACACCTGTGCGTTTCGCACGGACTGCGTCTTGCGCGGTGTGAGTATCCTACCATGTGTGCATGCGTCCTACCCATCCGTTGATTGCGAGTGTTCCTCCCGGAATACGGTGGAAAGCTGTCCGCGGGGGCGCAGGGATCTGGTTCGGAGGGACAGCTGGCTCGAAGTCTGTTGGCGTCTGTCAACTTCGCCGATCGGCTGTCGGGAACCACACTGCCCCGATGTGTCAGCGCTCTGGATCCCGCGCGGTGCTGGCCGGCTCATCCGGCTCGATGTCGTGAAAGCGGCCGTAGTCGATCATGATCCGGCCATCTTCGAGTTCGCTTATGACGTCCATGAAGCGGTGGTTGGGGCGGAGGTCATCGACGGTGTACTGATGGCGCGCATAGATGGTTTGCCCATAGGTCCCATCGTGGCCCACAAGGGTGACGATGACGCTTACGACCGGCAAGTCCGGGGAATCGAAGTTCATGCCGTTGAGAGGACTGTCCTCGTCGATTTCGTGCATGACCGTCCAAGTGAGCGTGAAGATCGGGCTGCGACTACGGGTGAGCTTGAGGTCGCGCAGCCGGCGAAGGTGGTGTCCCTCGGGGGTGATGGTGTCCAGGACCACGGTCATCGTGACGCTGGCATCGACGACCTCGTTGCCTCGAGCATTGCCGACGCGAAAAGTCAGCGTCGGTTTGCCATGCATGGTGGTGAGCAGCAGCGGCTTGGAAAAGAGCACGCTGGCTTTGGCGCGGCTGGCCTTGGCGAAAACCAGGCCCGTGGCAAGCGCTACGCTGAGAAGGCTGACCGCGGCCTCGGCGGTCACGACTGCGTTGCCCCATGCGTTGCCTGGCGAAAGCACGCCGTAGCCGATGGTCGAGAAGGTCTGCACGCTGAAAAAGAATGCTTCCTGGAAGCTGACGTTGTCCGCGCCAAGCACGGAGCCCGGTTCGAGCATGTACAGCGCCGCGAATAGAACGTTCGCCACGACGAAGAGGAAGGTCAGGGCGACGAAGACGCGCGTCCAGCTGCCTTCGATGAAGTAGAAGTAGATATCCCGGCGCAGTTCACTGGGAGTGCCCTTGCGAACGGCGTCCGAGAGCTTTCGTTGTATCTTCAGCGGTGATGTGTCACCGGCTGCTGCGCGGTCTCTGGCAATCTCGCTGCTCGACTTGGCGCCGAGCTCCGCGTGTTTGGCCTCCTCGAAGGGCGCCATCATCATGTCGAACACGACCTGGCCAACGTTGACCAACATGATCAGACTCAAGAATGCTCCGCCGCTCATGCCGCGCCCTGCGGGCGCGAGGAGTAGGAGCACGACCGCCGAGAAGATCCGCATGTTCACCCGGGACCGGTCCGAAAGTTCTGCTTGTCGGCGCTCGGTCACCGAGTCGATGGCGGCGACGCTGGCGTAGGCCAGGGCCAAAGAGCCCGCCAGCAGCCAGCGGTAGGCCGTGGGAGCGGGGGCGTCCCAGCCGAAATAGACCGCCTTCTTCAGAGCCACGCCGACAGCCGTGATGCCGACCTGCAGGGGTAGGTGGGAGTAGAGCCATATAATCCACTGGGCGCGACCCTTCCGTACGTGCGAGCCAGCGACGTCGTCGAAATAGACCCACCACAAGCCGCAAGTGATCAGCAGCACGCTTCCCGCTTGAAGGTACAAGGACAGGCCGGCGCCCGTGGCCGCCAAGCTACTGAGCACTTTGACGAAGCTTTCGCCGAGTACGATGAGCGTGAGCAATGCGTAGCGTTCGCCCAGATGCTCGAAGTCGATGGGAAAGCGCTCTTGGAGGGCCCGGGATTGTCGGCTGAGAGGTGAGGCCAAGACCAGCACGGTCGCGAAGGCCCACATGGCGAACACCAATGGCCCCCGCACGAATGCTGAGCCGATCCAGAGCGCCCCCGCCAGCGCGAACACGCCGCCCCAGTGGCGGCTATAGGACTTGGCCTCGGAGGCCTGCGCGCTGGATCGCGCGTACATGACGACGACCAGCAGTTGCGAAACTCCGGCTGCAGCGCTGAACGCCACGGTCTTGCCTTCGAGCACCGTGGGCGCGCTGATGGCCATGCCAGCCACCGCGAACATCTGTAGCAAAACCACCACGCGGTGGAGGAAATCGTCGACGGTGTATCGGTTTTCGTAGAACGTGAAGCCCGTCCAAGAGATCCACAGCGGCGCAAACATGGCGAAGAATGCGGCATAGCCGGCCGGCGTGGCGTTCTGGCTCAAGCCGTTGCCGAGCTGAATGAACGCTGCAACGAAGATCAGATCGTAGAAAAGCTCCAGCCAGGTGGCTTTCTTTTCCAGCCCCAGGGCGGGGCTGTGTAGAGCGGGCCTGTGGAACCAGCGGCTACGCATGTCGACCAACCATGTATCACGCGTTTTGCCGCATTCGGCCCGGTAGGTTGCGGCCGCCCGCTAGCAGACGTGGCGGATTAGGGATCGCCGGTCAGCTTCAGGGTCCATTGCGAACAAGTACCGGACTTTTGCCGCACCTCGACGACCACATCCCGGCTTTCGCTGCTGCCGTTGGCGATGGTGCCTTCCCCCCACTTGAGCTTGAAGCTCTCGTTGGCGCTGGTACCGCCGGAGTCGCTCTTGCCGCGGGGTTGCATGCCGCAGGGCGAGATGTCCGCAGACTCGTTGACATAGCCGTAAACGTCGAGATCGGCCCCGCTCGGTACGGTCAGCGCGACGGCTAGCTCCAGGTCTTCTCCGAGCACGCTGTGGTTGTCTTCCGTGACGCGCAGCTTCACGAATAGGGACCCCATGCCGGTGACGGTGACGGTCTTGGTGCCATCGTCCCCCGTGACGGATCCCTTGGGCGTAGCCGTACTGCAGGTGTTCGGCGCGCCGCAGCCGCTGCTGCCGCCCGTGCCGCCTAGGCCGCCGGTGCCACTAGTCCCGCTAGAGCCGCCACTGGCAGTGGCGCCACTTCCTCCCACGCCGCCGCCGCTGCCGCCCACTCCGCCCGTGGCGGCGCCAGCCATTCCGGCCGTACCGCCCGTGGGCAGCGCGCCGAAGCCGCCGCTGCTGATCCCGCCGCTGCCTCCGGCACTGGATCCGGCCGTGCCGCCAAATCCGGCGTAACCCGCGAAGCCAGCACCGCCGAGATCGTCGATTTCCTCGCCCGTGGCGCAGGCCGAGGACGCCGCCAGCGTCACAATGACGGCTGCGATTGGGCTCCGTTGCATCCGCTCATCCTAGCGCGCCTTCGACGATCCGGGGAGGCGTTGCCCGATAATTCGGGGAATGTGCAGCAACTGAGCGCTATTTGGTGCAGTCCAAATTGCACTCCAGCGTGCTGTCCTTTTCGCACCAACACACGAGCTTGCAGCAGTCCTTGCTGAAGCAATCTTCCCAGCAGTGGTTGATGCCGCCACACGCGGCGCCGGGAGCGCACAGTCCGCTCAGGCTGCCGCCACTGCCGCCGGCACCGCTCGGGCTGCCGCCACTGCCGCCGGCACCGCTCGGGCTGCCGGCACTTCCGCTCGAGCTGCCGCCGGCACTGCTCGAGCTACCGCCGACGCCGCTCGGGCTGCCAGCACTTCCGCTCGTGTTGCCGCCGGCACTGCTCGAGCTGCCGCCTGCGCCGCTGCCTCCTGTGGACGACGCTCCCGCGGCGCCTGCAGCGCCGCTACTACCAGCAGTGCCGCTACTACCCGCAGCGCCCGCTGGCGCGCCCGTTCCGTCATACTCCGTGCTGCTGCCACACGCCGCCAGGGCGAGCGCGAGGCAAGCCACTAGCGTCGAGCTTGGTATTGAGCTCCGCATCCAGACCTCCAAGAGAAGTAAGCGTCTAAGAAAGCATGCGCGATTGCGCACTGCACAGAACAGCAAAGCGTGGGCCAAAGCGTTTGCGCGCTAGCTCGCGGAGATCCGCGACGCCGAACCATGATCCGCGCGTCGCACACCCTGTGGTCAAAACACCACATTTCGGCGTCAGTTTGCCGTCAGTCCACGATGTGCCTCGGTGAGCGCGCTGCACGCGGCTTCAATATCCGCTTCTTTCGTGGGGGTACCGACGGATAGCCGCACGGCTGAAAGCGCCCGCTCCGGTGACAGCCCCATCGCGTTCAGGACGGAGGAAGGGGACTCCACATCCGCGTGGCAAGCGGATCCCGTCGACGCGGAGAGCTCACTCGCGCGTTCGAGCAGCGCACTGCCCCGCACGCCGGGGAAAGAGACGTTGAGGGTGTTAGGCAAGCGTTCGACTTCCGGCCCGTTGAGGATGACGCCGGGGATTTCCGCTCGCAGCCGCCAGAGTAGACCGTCGGCCAGCTTCTTCAGCCGCTCCATGCGCGTGTTCAGCCGCTGGAGCGCCAACTCGGCTGCAGCACCCAGCCCAACGATGCCGGCAACGTTTTCCGTGCCCGGCCGAAGTGCCCGCTCCTGGCCACCGCCGACGAAAACCGGCTCGAGTTTGATCCCGCGGCGCAGGATGAGCGCGCCCACGCCCTTCGGCGCATATAGCTTGTGCCCCGCGATGGTGATCAAGTCTGCGCCCAAATCGCGCACAGGGATCTTGCCAGCTGATTGCGCTGCGTCGCAGTGCAACAGGCAGCCCATGCTCCTGACGTGATCCGCGATCGTGCGCAAAGGCATGATTGCGCCGGTTTCGTTGTTGGCGTGCATCACGCTCGCGACCAGAGTCTCGGTACTGACCGCTGCTCCGATGTCTTCGGCAGAAACGCGACCATCGGGCTGAACCTGCACCTCCGAGAGTTGGAAGCCGGCACCCGCGAGTTGGCGACATGGCCCCAGGGTTGCTGGGTGCTCGACGCGGGTTGTTACTATGTGGCGCCGCTTCGGATCCGCTTTGGTCAGTCCCCACAGCGCAAGGTGGGTGGATTCAGTACCGCCGGACGTGAATGTCACTTCGTCGGCGTGCATGCCGACCAGGGCCGCGACCTGCTCTCGGGCGTTTTCGACGGCACGGCGCGCGCGCTGCCCTTCGGTGTGAGAGCTGGACGGGTTGCCAAACTCCTCGGCCAGAAATGGCAGCATGGCTTCCAGCACCTCTGGGAGCACCGGGGTCGTGGCGTTGTAGTCCAGATAGATGCGCGCCATCTCCCGGACTCTCGCACGTTTGGCGTGGGAGATCTGGACGGATTGACCTTGCGGGACTGGGACCGGGTCGCTACAAAAAACGAGCTGAAGGAAACCATGCTGCACTCGATGGAACTGCCGACCCCCGCAAGCGCACTACCCGGTCGCTCCACGCCGCTCCGCGTTAGCGAGCGCCACGCCGTGACCGGCGAGAGTACCCAGCCGCCCTGGCCGGGGATGTCTCTAGCGCTGTTTGCCCTGGGCTGTTTTTGGGGCGCCGAGCGCAAGTTCTGGCAGCAATCCGGGGTCATTTCCACCCAGGTCGGTTACGCCGGCGGCTACACCAAGAACCCGACCTACGAGGAAGTCTGCTCGGGGCGGACCGGTCACACGGAAATCGTGCGAGTCGTCTTCGATCCGACGGTCACCAGCTACGAGCAACTCCTGCGAGTGTTTTGGGAGAGCCACGATCCGACTCAGGGCATGCGGCAAGGCAACGACCGGGGGACGCAGTATCGCTCGGCCGTCTACTGCTACGACGACGCGCAGCTTGAGCAAGCGAAGCGGTCAGCGCAGCGCTATCAACAAGAGCTGACTGTGGCAGGCCACGGAGACATCACGACCGAAATCCAAGAGGCGCCTCAGTTCTACTACGCCGAGGACTACCATCAGCAGTACTTGCACAAGAACCCACGCGGCTACTGTGGGCTCGGTGGTACCGGCGTCAGCTGCCCGGGCTGAGCACCCAATCTACTCGACGCGCGTCTCGGGCGCATCAGCGCAGCAGCGAAACCCGGTTTCGGTCCCGTGGTAGTACTGGTCGTGCGCGGTCTGTGCAGCACGACAGTGGTTACGACTGGGTTGCCAGTACGCCCCCTTCATGGCAGGGCGCATCGGTCCAGGCCCGTCTCGTGCAACCATCTCTTCCAAGTTGCCGCTGAGGTTTCGCACCCCAAACGGGCTTTCACAACGCGGGTAGGCGTTGGAAGGCGCGCGTCGGTCCTTTAACTTGCCCTCTTTGTCCACGAGATCCGTGTGATCTGCGTTGCACGCGGAAGCGTCCCGCGAGAAGCCGTAGGGATAAGGACGCATCTCTTCGCCTTCGCAGGCAAAGTTCCATTCACTTTCGCGGCATACTCGCTTGCCCTCGGCTGCGCAGGTACGAGCTGCATCCGTGAGGCTCTGGTTGTTCGCTGGCAAGGAGCTTCCCGCAGCCGTGTATTCGTCGCGATCGATGCAGAAGCGCATTTTCACTCGCGCTGACTTGCAGCGAGCCGGCTGTTCATATTCAGCACAACGAAAGTGATGGTAGGGACCCTTTGGATCCATCCAACGCTTGCAATGGTGTTTCACTTCAGGGCAGTACTCGCCTTCCACCAGCACCATGCCATTTGGGCAGGCGGATTCCGCCGGCGGGGCGGGCAGCACGTCGAGGGTGCGCCCGAGGGTCGGCGCCGGGTCCGACGCTGCTGCGGTGTCGTCCGCGGGTGCCGCCTTCGGCTGAGCCGGCGCGGCAGCGAATAGGCTAGCGGCCTTGGGTTCCGCTGCCCCGTGCCATGCCGCGCTTGGCAGGACCGAAGACGAGCTGGACAGCCAGGCGGGGGCAATCCCGATCCCGGCAATCGCAGTCGTCACTAGCACCAGGGCGCGCACGGATTCAGGAGGGATTCAACATCCATTCCAACCCGGAATCGTCGGAAAACGGGATAGGTATCAGGCAACCCGTGCGTCAAATTGGCATCAAGGGTGAGGGCGACACCCCTCAATCCGACGGAGCGTCATCCGGCTGACGCGACGCTGGCGCTTCGGATCTGGCTTCCTGCCGGAGCATCGAATCCGGTGGCTCGTGCATCAGCACGAGAGAGCCTGGCTCGTCATCGACGAGGTATTCGAATTGACGGCGGAACTCTTCCAAACTGAGGCCCGCGGTGGCTGCGAACTTTGCCAGTTCGTGCGGATCCCGAAAGTCATCGTGACGCAAGCGCAGCATGAAGCGCCGAGCGATGTGGTAATGCTCAGTTTCCGTGTTGACCATGCGTACACGGGTCCGCCCGGTTTCGCGGTCGAGCATATCGGCGAGTTGTATTGGGACGAACTTGCGCTGCTGAATTGTCATCAGCGCACCGTTTCCTCCCTCCAACAGGTATTTGGCCGCGCAATAGCCGAGGTCTCGCGTGTATTCCATGTCGAAAGGGATCGGATCCGTGCAGCGCAGCTCGTAGCCGATGTTCTTGGCCACGATGGTGGTTTTCAACCCGAGCTCCCTGAGGCGCGCCTGCACTCGGGACTTGAGTATTTCCCCAAAGTTGATTTCGGCGATGCGCAAGTTGTTGTGGGCGTCGCGCTCGGTGTTGGCGAGGTCCGCCAGGTCATCGGGGCGAAGGTGCTCCACGAGTCCTTCTGCCAACACCGCAGTTCCGTCGCTACGCCCATAAGACATGCGTTTGATGATCGCCCCCGCGAGAATGTCCACAATGCGGTCCAGCGTCAGTTTGCCGTTGCGGAATTCTTCCGGGATCAACGTGAGCGTGGCGCCAGCCGCCTTGCCAATGCCCAAGGCGAGGTGACCTGCCTTGCGGCCCATGGTGATGATGAAGTACCAGCGGCTCGTGGTGAAGGCATCCACCTGAAGGTCTTTGACGATGCTCACGCCCACATGTCGGGCGGTTTGGAATCCGAAAGTGGAAATGCCGTCTGGCAAGTCGAGATCGTTGTCGATGGTCTTGGGAACGTGAACCACGCGGATTCGACCGCTGGCCTGCTGGCTCAATCGCATTGCCGTGAATGCAGTGTCATCGCCACCGATCGTAATCAGCTTGTCGACGTTTAGCCGTAGCAGGGAGATGACCGTGTTCTCCAAATGCTGCTCATCCTTGGTCGGGTTAGCGCGTGAGATGCCAATGATCGACCCGCCCCGAAAGTGAATTCGGCTCACACCCTCAATCGTGAGGGGTGTCACATGGCCAATGTCTCCGCGCATGATCCATTGGAAACCGTCTCGAATTCCCAGCACCTGGACGCCGGCAAGTCGAGCGCGGATCGTGGCTGCGCCGATGACGCTGTTGATACCTGGTGCCGGCCCGCCCCCGACGGCAATTGCTAACACGTGTGGTTGAGTCACCCGATCCAGATAGCGGAGAAGTGCCCGGGATCTCAAGGATTACGGACCATGCCGCTGCCAACCCGCGGCTAGGGGCCAAAAAACGGATATCGGGTCAGGCAATGTCCGAGCACCGGCCTGCTCTTCGCGCCCTGCATGATAAAACCGGGGCGATGCTGATCCTGCACGCCGCGGACTTGCATCTGGACAGCCCCCTGCTGGGGCTCTCCAGATACGAAGGAGCTCCCGTGGAGCGCATGCGGTTGGCAACTCGGCGCGCCTTCGAGGCGCTTGTGGAACGTTGCCTCGAGTTCGACGTGAAGCTCTTTCTGCTCGCTGGAGATCTCTACGATGGTGACTGGCGGGACTACTCGACGGGGTTGTTTCTGACCGGGCAGTTAGCTCGTCTGCGCGAGGTCGGCTGTCAGGTCGTGTTCATCCGTGGCAACCACGACGCGCAAAGCAAGATCACCCGTGAATTGCGAACGCCGGAAAACGTCACGGAGCTCAGCTACAAGAAGCCCCAGACCTTACGTTTCGAGGAGCTTGGCGTAGCGGTGCATGGCCAGGGTTTCGCGCGGCCCGCAGTTTCCGACGACCTTGCAGCAGGCTACCCTGATGCCGATTCCGGAGTGCTCAACTTTGGATTGCTGCACACCTCCTTGACCGGGCGTCCCGGCCACGAGCCCTACGCCCCTTGCAGCGTCGAGCGCTTGGTTGACCGGGGCTACGACTACTGGGCGCTGGGGCATGTGCACCAACGGGAAATCGTGCGGGAGGAGCCCCTGATTGTCTTTCCGGGCAATCTTCAGGGGCGCCACGCGAAAGAGTCAGGAGCGAAGGGGGCCACCTTGATCACGGTGCGAGATGGCCGCATCGTCCAAGCGGAGCCTCTGGCCTTCGACGTGGTGCGCTGGGCTAACGTTGAGGTAGACGTCGCGACCGCGGCCAACCTCGACGACGCGCTCGAAGCTGTGGAACGCGCGCTGACTCTGGCTCGGCGCGATGCAGAGGGACGCTTGTTAGCGGCCCGAGTCACGCTGGTCGGGCGTTCCGAGGCGCACGCGGAATTGTCGAGGGACGTCGAACATCTTGTCGCTGAGGTTCGGCAGATCGGGCAGGGCTTGGACGAACTTTGGATCGAGAAAGTGCGGGTGCATACCCAGCAGCCCGTCGACATCGACGCCGCCGCGGATCGAGACGACGTGATCGGCGAGGTGGCACGTAGCATCGATGGGCTCGCCGGGGACCGGGACGCTCTTGCCGAGCTTGCGCTCGAGTTGGCCGAGCTGAGGCAGAAGCTGCCGGCGGAGCTCAAGCGTGGGCCCGACGCTCTGCGCCTCGACGACCCGGACGCCCTTCGCCACTCTTTGGCAGAGGCAAAACACCTACTCCTGTCACGTTTACTCGAGAGGCAAGGCTAATGCGTGTGTTGGAGCTTGGCCTGACCCGCTACGGACCGTTCACGGATACGGTCTTGGATTTTCGAGCCTCACCCAACGCGCTGCACATCATCTACGGCCCCAACGAGGCGGGCAAGAGCACTGCCCTGCGCGCGCTTACGGCACTGCTCTACGGCATCGAGACGCGCACGTCGGACGCGCACCTGCACAGTTACTCAAAGCTACTGCTGAGCGCTTGCGTCGAGACGGACTTTGGCGTGCTCGAACTGCAACGCCGGAAAGGGAGCAAGAACACCTTGTCTCTCGCAGGTGGCGAGGTCTTTCCCGAGGCGCGAATGCTGGCGGTTCTGGGCGGCGTGAGCCAAGCCAGCTTTGAATCCGCCTTTGCCTTGGATGGGCCCCGGTTGCGCCAAGGTGGAAGGAGCCTGGTCGAGGGCAGTGGCGAGGTAGGCCAGGTGCTGTTCGACGCCAGCAGCGGCGGGCCCTCCGTCGAGCGCGCACTCGCCAAGCTGCGAGCAGAAGCGGACGAGTTGTTCAAGCCCGGGCGCGCCAAGAACCCAGCGCTCAACGCGGCTCTCGCCAAACACGGGGAAGTGAAGAAGGCTCTCAAGCTGCGGGTGACGGATCCTGCGACCTATGCCAAGCAAGAGCAGCAGCTCGTGGCCAAGAAGCAGGAAAAGCGGCTGCAAGACGATCGTCTCCGCGAGCTTCGGGGCCAGCGGATGCGGCTCAATCGTGCGCTGGCGGTGTTGCCGGATCTGCGGCGGAGAGCCCAGTGCCTCCAGCGCCTTGATGTGCTGCGGAGCTACGAAAGTGTTGCTCCGGATCTGCGCGCGCGCCGGGAGCAGCTGGAGGGTGAGCTGAGGGACGCTGAAAGCGAGGTGCGGACTCGCAGCCAGGCCATCGAGCGCCTCGAGAAGCGGTTGGAGGAGCTGGGACCTGCGGAGGTCGTGCTGGGGGTTGCGCCAACGGAGCTTGCCTCTCTGGAGCAGCTTGTGGGCCGAGAGCGCAAGGCGCTACTCGATTTGCCCAAGCGTCGCGAGGCGCTGGCTGGAAAGAGCCGAGAGGTTCAGGCAGCTCTGAGCCGACTTGGGCTCGGCTCGGTGACCGAGGCCGAGCGTCTCTCTCTCTCGCCGCAGCAGAGTCAGCTCGTGAACAAACTTGCGACGGCGCGTCCGCCCAGCGCGGAGGAGATACAGCTCGACTTCGAGGAGGCTACCGAGAGGACGGCGCAGGCCCAGGAAGCCCTTTCGGCGCTGGGCAACCCGCCCGACTGCAGCAATGTCGAGCGTCGCCTTGATCGCACCCGCCGTCGCGGCGACCTGGACGAGCGAGTCGTCGGGGTCGAGGCAGAGATCCGCACGAAAGAAGGGCGGCTAGGGCGTTTGCTGAGGGAGCTGGCGCCGTGGCAAGGCAGCGCGGACGAGCTCCAGGCGCTCACGCTCCCTAAGTCTGCTCGCCTGGAAGAGCTATCAGAATCAGAGGCCAAGCTGGCCGAGGCCCGGGCACGGCTCACTGACAAGGAGCGCGATCAGCGTGAGGGGCGCGACGAGGCTGAGGCAGGTCTGCAGGCACTGGTCCAAGGCCAGGGCGTGCCCAGCGAGGCTGAGCTAGCGGAGAATCGCAAACGGCGCGACGAAGCCTTCGAGTCGCTCCGACCAGCGCTGCTCGGGTCCGAGGCGCGAAGCGCGGACGACATAGAGGCGTATGAAGTATGCGTGACGGCGGCGGACGCCGTTTCGGATCGCCTGCGACGCGAGGCCGAGCGGGTGCAGCGCTGCGCGCAACACGAAGCCCAGATCCGCAAACATGAGCGTCACTTGGGCCGGCTTGCGACCGAGGCTGGAGAGCTGCAGGAAGCGCGCCGCGCGCTTGGCCAGCGGCTGGCGGACTGCTTTGCATCCGTTGGCTTTGTTCCCGACAGCATCAAGTTGGCTGGGGACTGGCTCGCACGCGCACAGGCTGCGCGGGACGACGCAGCTGAACTACACGCAATGCGCGCTGACCGCGACAGTTTGCAAGAGGCTCGCGTTTCAGAGTTGGCGGCGCTGAGCGAGTGTTTGGGCGAAGACCTGACCGGCATGGAGCTCGCTCAGGGGATCGATCGGGCCCTCGAACGCGTGGCAGCAGCTCGCGAGCATCAGTCGGCGCTGGCGGACGCGGTGGCCAAACGCGATGCGGCACGTGCGCAGAAGGTCGCCGCAGAGCGTCGCCTGGCTCGCGCCCGAAAGAAGGAGCGGTCCTGGTCCGAGGAGTGGAAGCAAGCGACCGCGGATCTGGGGCTCGGCGACGCTCCGGCGCCGGAGTTGGTGATATCCGTGCTCCGAGACGCCCAGGAGCTTGGCGCTCTCGAGCGGGAACGCGAGAATCTGGAGCGCCGAATAGGCGGGATCCAGCGTGACAGTGAAGAGTTGCGAGGGACGGTCACGCGGCTCGCATCCGTCGTCGGGCAAGACGCCCAGTCACTGCATCCAGTGGAGCTCGCGGAACTCATCATCGCGAGCGCACGCGAAGCGCGCAGTCGCGACGAGCAGCGACAAGCGTTTCACCGTGACCTGGAAGAGAGTCGGGCGGCCCTCCATGCGGCGGTGGTTCGGCAAGGAGACTCCCAAGGGCAGCTCGAAAGCCTCATGCAACAGGTGGGCGCGAGCACTCGCGAGGAGTTGATTGAAGCCGAGGAGCGGGTCCTCGAGCGCGCGGCCGCCGTAGCTGAGCTTCAGCGTTTGGAGTCTGCGCTGTCTCAGTCTGGTGAAGGCGTTGCCCTCGATCGTCTGGAATCGGAAACCGCGGGGCTCGACCTGGCTAGCGTCCGCCATCAGCTATCCGAAATCGACGACGAACTCGAACCGCTAGACGAACAACGCCAAAATCTGGCCGTAGACATTTCTGCGCTCACGAAGGGCCTGGAGGATCTCGCAACCGACGCTGGTGTGCTTGCAGCGGACTCTGCCTGCGCAGTGGCCAGTGAGATTCGTGAGCTTGCTGAGCGTTGGGTGAGGCTGAAGCTAGCCATCGTGGTGCTGTCGCGGGAGATCGAGCGTTATCGCGAGGCGAATCAAGGCACCCTGCTCACTCGCGCGGCCGAGCTGTTCTCCGAACTCACGGAGGGGCGCTATGCGGGCGTGCGGTCCGAGCTCGGTGAAGACGACCGTTTCGCGCTTCGGGCCGTTCGCGAGGACCAGACGACCTTGGCCGTGGGGGAGCTTTCCGAGGGCACGGCGGATCAGTTGTACTTGGCGTTGCGACTGTCCAGTTACGAGCGCCACCTGAACGAAGGGGCGTGCCTGCCTCTCGTGCTCGACGACGTGCTTGCGAGTTTTGACGATGACCGCGGTCGTGCCGCGCTGCGCGCGCTGGTGCAGGTCGCGGCTCGCGGACAAGTCTTCCTCTTCACACATCACGAGCACGTGGTACGGGCGGCAAGCGAGGCCTTTGGCGCCGCGCAGCTGGGTGTGCACCGCCTGCAGAAACCGGCGGTCTCCGCCGAGCGCCCCAGCCCCAGTCCGACCTCCGCCCGCTCTGCGAACTAGCCGGCGCTGGGTTTCCATCCCAGCAGTGCGCGCCGAACCAGCTCCAGCCGGTCCTGGCCCCAAAACACATGCTGTCCGACCAGGAAGGTCGGGGCGCCACAGGCTTCTATGGCCTGAGCGCGGTCCGTGTGCTCTCGCAGTTTGGCTTTGACGCTGGGGTCAGATGCACGCTCCACGAGTCCAGCGTCGTGCCCGCCGTCCTCGAGGATCTTGGCCAGGCTCCCTGGCTCGGCGATGTCGCGATCGTCCACCCAGGCTGCCTTGAAGAGCGTGTGCATGACGGCGGGCAGTTGATCCCCGGCAGCGATGGCGGCACGCAGGGGCAGTACGCTTCGGATCGGGAAAGTGGATGGGAAGCGAAAACCGATGCCGTAGCGCTCTGCATGCCGCGCGATGTCCTTTCCGATCCAAGCTTGTTTCGCGGGGGAGTACTCCAGCATCGGCACATTGGCGGTCCCAATGTTCTTGAACAGAGCGCCCAGCAAGAAAGGGCGGAAAGCGACGCTTGCAGCCGCAGAAGCCGCGACTCGCTCGATTTGGGTGGAGGCCAGGTAGGCAAAGGGGCTGGAAAAGTCGAAGAAGAACTCCACCTGCTCCGGCTTGTCGGCTCCGGCCGGGTCCGGGCGCAGCCCAACGAGGCCCGGGTCGCCTCCCAGCGCTTCGGCGACGAACCCCAGCCTGTCCTGTCCCCAGAATAGCTCGCCATCGACGAAACAGGCGGGCGCGCCGAAGACACCGCGGTCGATGGCCTCTTGGGTGCGGCTGCGCAGCTCGTCCTTGATTGCCGTTTGGCCTGCAGCCGCAAGAGCAGCTCGAGCGTCCAGCCCAGCGGTGGTGAGCGCCCTCGAAATGACGTCGTCGTCGCTCAAGTCTTGTCCCTCGACCCAATAAGCTTTGAACAGAGCGTGACAAGCCGACGCCAAATCCTTGCTTGCCAGGGTGGCTCGCAACGCCGTGACCGTGCGGTTGGGATGCGTTCGGGGCATGTTGAGCGGCACGTCGAAGAGTTCCGCAAAGCGTTGCATATCCAGACCATTCAGCTTTGCCCTGGCCGGGGACATGGGCAGCACGTCTGGCGTTGCGCTACCGAGCGCGCGAAACACTCCTCCGAGTAGGAACGGCTTGTATTCGAGTCTTGCGCCCGTGGCGTCGGCAATGCGCTGCACTCGAGTCGAGGCCAGGTAGGCGTATGGACAGGAGTAGTCGAAGTAGAATTCGAGGACCTTCGGCATGCCGGCTGCTTTACTTCGGCTCCGGCTCCGCAGCCAGGGGCCCTTCCAGCACTGCTATCTTGGGGTTGAGCGCCTTGGCCTTTGCAGCCAGCGCCTTCGAGTCCGCGGCGCGCTCTTGGGCGAGGCGGATCCGAGCGGCTGTCCAATAGATTTCGGCTTTCTTCACGGGTGAAGCCAGGGCTTCATCCACGAGCTTGGCCGCGCCAAGAAGGTCGCCGTTTTCCAACTTAGCAGCCGCCAACGCCGCGCTTGCTTCGGCGTTCGGTCGCAGCTGGAAGTTCCGTTCCAGCAGCGCAAGGGCGCGTTTCTTGTCGCCGCCCTCGCCCAGATAGAAGTCCGCGGCGTGGCCGGCCATCGCTTCCGGGAAGCGCTTCAAGAGCTCATCGAATCGGTCTTTCGCGCGCTTGACCATGCGTTCGGACTCCTCCGTCTGTCCGTACTCGGCGAGCAATCCGCCCAGCGCTCCGATTAGCTCGGGGTTGTCGGTCGCTTTGACGACCTTCTTGTACCGCGTGACCGCTTCTTCGCGCTGGCCCCGAAGGGCCTCTATCTCAGCCAGGTGCTCTACGGCCATGGGGTAGTCGGGCATTCGATCTACCGCTTCCCGGTAGAACATCTGCGCCATCTCGAAGCGCCCGGTGTGCAACCCCAACAGCCCACGCTGCACGTTCAGCCACGCTATGGGGACGGGGGAGACGTTCTTGAACTGAGTCTCGGCTCGTGCGAAAGCGTCCTCAGCACCCTTGACATGGCCGAGAGCAAATTCGAGCTGTGCCAGGCGAGCGAGACTGTAGAGGGACGGCTTATCCCTAGCGATGGCGCGGATTTCTTTGATCGCCACGTCGTAGTTCCCGCTATTCCAGGCAACCTCCGCCAGAAGCACACGGGTGGCATGGGAGGGCGCCAGCTCATGTGCGGCCTTCGCGGCCGCGGCTGCCTTGTCGAAGCGATGCAGGCTGGAAAGCAGCCCAGCCTGCTGAGCTAGCAGTTTCGGGTTCTTGGGCTCCTTGGTCAGGGCAGTTTCGACGACCTCCAGCGCTTTTCCGAATTGGTTCAAATCCCCGGAGATCTTTGCCGTCGCGGTCAGCGGGGTCGCGTAGAGAAGTGCCGCATGAGCCGCCGGCTTGTCCTTGAGCCAGCGCTCTTTGGCAGCTGTTACCGACCCCTGCAAGTTGCCCATGAAGATGCGGGCGTTCGTGGTACCCAGCTCGGACTGCGTGCGCGGGCGGGACAGCGGTGCTCGCGGGGACGGAATGCCCGCGCTGGCACTGGCGGCTGGTGCGCTCGTCAGTGGCGCGGCGCTGGCGACGGGCTGTGGGGTGTCGTCGTGCTCGGTGCAACCAGCGGCAGCTACAGTGATGACGATGCAAAGGATCTTCTTCATGTCAGCTCTCACGAAAATGAGCGCCTCAGCGGGACTGTTCGCCGAGGCGCTCCGACTTTCGGGGTGATGGGTTCAGTGAGGCGCGGCCAGGTAGGGGAAAGCGTCAGTGTTCGCTTTGTCGTTTGCACTGACATCATCGCTTACCTTGGTGGTGGCGGTCGCGTCCACCAGGGACTGGAGCGTAGTGTCAACCACGTCCTGATCGAGGGTGCGTCCACCGCATTTGTTTGGCGTGGCGAGCTCCAGCGCCAGATAGGCGCCGTCGCAGTCCGCGATGGTGAGATCGATCTGGAGCTGGTCGTCAGCAATGACGCCGGCAAGGGCTGAGCGAGTGGAGGCGAGAAGCCCGTTGGTCTTGTCGCCGTCGAGACCATCGATCGTGTCGAGGGCGGTTTCGATTTCCGTGGCGAAGCTTGCCCAGGCAGCCGGGGCCGCCTGATTGTAGGCGTCCTTGTTGGCCGCCGCGATGAGGGCCGTGGAGATCGCGGGGCGACCGTTGCGGTCGATCTGCCCCGTCGGTAGTGCGCCACCCGCGCCGCCTGTTGCTCCGCCAGCACCGCCGGTCGCACCACCGGCGCCACCGGTCGCGCTACCAGCGCCGCCCGTTGCTCCGCCAGCGCCGCCGGTTGACCCACCCGTGCCGCCCGTTGCCGCCTTCTTGTCGTCGTCATCGTCGCCGCAGCCGATGAGCATCGTGCTGCTGAGGAGTATGCAACCAGCTAGAGGTAGTAGCTTTTTCATGACCGCTCTCCTTTACTTCCGCACTGTGACAGCGTGGACCTTGAGGTTCGTCGACGAGCCGAACACGGTGTTCTTCACGTCAACAACCAGGGCAAGCACGTTCTTGCCAGCGAGAAAGTCGACGCCTTTGCCGTCGATCATCTTGTCGGGCTTGCCAGTCTTCAGCGTGTCCTGGATCTCCGGGAGATCAGCGAAGAACGGATCATCCCTCAGCCCGGCGAAGACCCGTATGTTGTCGCCGACAGCGTCACCTGCTTCAACTGCATCAAAGGCGACCGTCTTGGTGTCGCTTCCGATGGCGCAGGTCACCATCTGGCTTGCGTCCGCCGTCGCGTTGCATTTGATGGTGAACGTATTCGCGGGAGCGTCCGCGTCGGTGATGCGGAATTCGTAGTCCACTTTGTCACTGAAGCGGCTAGTTGCGGTCGCCAAAGGGGTAACCGTCAGGGCGAACACCGTGCGGTCCGTCGCGACCGCTGCGGGATCTTTGCTTCGGAATACGAACAGGTCGTTGATATCGGCTGCGGGATCATTGGTCGCCCCGGGAGCATCGATATGATCGGCAGCGTTGCTGTCCGAACCGATGAACAAGAGCCCAACGCCGAGCGCTATGGGCCCGCCAAGGGCGAGCCACCATTGGTTACGCATGAAACCTCCAGAATGAAGTGGTTAGTTGCCCTCGGAACTGGCTCCGAAAGCTCAGGGTACTTACGAGCGCGTGGGCCTGCTGGATCGCATCTCAAGCGGCGGTCGCTGGCGATTCGCCGCAACTGGCTGAAGTCGCTGCGTAAATCAGCCGCCCAGCTTGCCGAGCCCCGGGATCTCGATGCCTGCAACGAGGACTAGCGCAAATAAACAACCGTCGTCCGGCGATGCCATGAAGCTGTGGGACGTTCCTGCAGGCATTTCCTGCACGTCACCAGCTGAGTAGACCCGTCCACCGCTGTCCGCGTAGCTGCCAGCGAGGACGAAAACCAGTTCATTGCCCAGGTGGGTGTGCTCGGGGAATTGGGTGCCCGGTGCCAGGCGCACCAGGCCGCAATCTGCCGTCGCCACTTGGGCGCCGCCATCGAAGTGCAACAGATCCACCCCCGGCACGGGTGCGGCCTCCCAACTAGTGACCTCTTTCGCGCTGGACAGCACCTTGCGCATGGCCTCTAGGGGCAGGTCGAACATGCTCGTCAGCCGCTCCCAGAATGGGGCGTAGCGCTGGTCTGGCTGCGAGACTGTTTCTACTAGGCGCCCGCGGAGCGAACGGGGTGGCGTCGCGTCTACTGTCATCGCGAGGGCGCCAGCGATTTCGCGCGCTTCGGCCTCGGAAATGCCCGCCTCAGACAGCACTTCCGCGAATAGTTCGGGAATGTCGGCCTTCGGACTGCTCATGTGGCGCCCTCCTTGACCGGTTCTGCTAGCAGCTTCCGCAGCCGACCCAAAGCGGACGCAACCCGGGATTTGACGGTCCCGACCGGCGTGCCCATCACCTCCGCGATTTCCGTGGAGGATAACCCCTGAAAGTACCCGAGTAGTAGTACTGCTCGCTGTTCTTCCGGCAAGGCAGACAATGCACTCACGACTCGAGCGCCGTCGCTGGCGCGAGCCATGGCGGAGTCTGGCGAGTCGTCAGAGCGAACGAGCTCGGTGAGCGCGTCCGTGCGACTCACTGCCGCGCTCTTGACATGATCGAGGGCGCGGCTCCGCGCCCGCAAGACCAACCAAGTCCGAACCGAGCCCCGCGCCGGGTCATAGTCCGCCGCTCGGCGCCAAGCTTCCACGAAGACGTCGTGACAAATGTCCTCTGCTTCCGTCGCGGTTCGCACGATGCGCCGAACCACGCCGAACACAGCGGAAGAGTAGGCGTCGTACAGAGCCGCCAAGGCATCGCGATCCCCTCGAGCGAGTCGGCTCAACAGCGCAGCGTCGTCGGCACGGGTGGCTTCGACTGAGCGGCTGCGGTTCACGACTGGAAAGTACCAGGCCCGAGCGCTGGCAGGAAGCCGGGTCCGCCAGTCAGCGTCGGGGGTGGCACAGAACACGACAGATTCTACGACTGACAGCGGCCTTCGGATCGGATTCATAAGGTGTTTTGTGCTGTTTGGCAGCGCAGGACTTATGCTCGTGGCCCATGCAGCGCCCCTTCGATGACGTTCAGCTGCAGCTGGGTCTGGACGATGCGGACGATCCCGAGGCCCTGGCGCATGCCGCCGCCGCCAAGTTGGGCGTGCCCCGGAGCGAGTTGCCACAACTCGAAGTCAAGAAGCGCTCCGTGGACGCGCGGCATGGGAGGGTGCGCTTCTTGCTGACGGTTGGGGAGTCACAGGCTGACCAGCAACTGGGAGGTGCGGTGCCCCGAGATGTAAAGCAGCCGCCTCGGGTGGTGATTGTTGGAGACGGTCCTGCGGGGCTGTTCTGTGCGTACGAACTCGCGAGACACACAATTGCAAGCGTGGTGCTCGACCGGGGCAAGCCCGTACAGCCACGTCGCAAGGACCTCAAGGGGCTGTATGCGCGAGGAGACGTCGATCCGGACAGCAACTACTGCTTTGGTGAGGGTGGCGCCGGTACCTACAGCGACGGCAAACTCTACACCCGCTCCCACAAGCGCGGCAGCGTCGCTGACGTGCTCGAGATCCTGGCTATCCACGGCGCGCCCCGGGACATACTCACTGACGCCCGACCGCACATTGGAAGCAACCGACTACCGAACGTGATCACCGCGATGCGGCTTGCGCTCGAAGGCGTCGGAGTGAAGTTCCGATTCGGCGCCCGCGTCACCGAGCTGATCACACGGGCAGGCCGTGTGCAGGGTGTTCGGCTCGCGGATGGCGACGAAGTGGCCGCCGCCGCGGTGGTGGTGGCCACGGGGCACTCTGCTCGGGATGTTTTTTCGTGGCTCGCAGCTTCGGGCGTTCGCCTCGAGGCCAAACCCTTCGCGCTGGGAGTGCGCGTCGAACATCCCCAACCGCTGATCAACCGCATCCAGTACGGCAAGGCAGCGGGCCATCCGAAGCTACCTTCGGCGAGCTACCGCCTGGCGTTGACCCAGGAGGGCAGGGGGGTGTTCTCCTTTTGCATGTGTCCGGGAGGGTTCATCGTGCCCGCCTCTACGGATTCGAGTGGCTTGGTGGTCAACGGAATGAGCCTGTCTCGGCGCGACTCCCCCTTCGCGAATTCGGGCTTGGTGGTCAGCGTCGAACTCGAGGACCTGGCCGCCCTTGGGCTTACGGACCCTCAGGGCGGCGTCGAGCTCCAGCGTCGAGTTGAAGCGGCAGCATTGGCCGCTGGGAGTGGCCGACTGCACGCGCCTGCGACGCGAGTGACCGACTTCGTAGAAGGGCGGGGCTCGAGCACGGCACCCCAGAGTAGCTATCGACCAGGGCTTGCCGCTGGGGACGTGCGCGAAGTGCTCGCTGCGTCTGGATTGCCGCTGTCCGAGCGACTCGCCCGTGCCTTGACCGCGTTCGGCAAGAAGATGCGAGGCTTCGTTACCGAGGACGCAGTGCTCGTAGCGACGGAGTCTCGCACGAGTGCTCCCGTTCGCGTTTTGCGTGATCCGGCGTCGCTACAGTCGCCGGACTGCGTCGGTCTGTATCCCGCTGGGGAGGGCGCCGGCTATGCTGGCGGCATCGTCAGCGCCGCCGTGGACGGCATTCGCGTCGCTCGCGCAATCGCAGAAGCTCACGCGGATTTGGCGGACAGTTCCAATCGAGTGATCTCTGCGGGTGCGCCGAGCCGCATGGGAGGGCCCCAATAACCCGTACCGTTGCTGACGTAGACGAGTGTGTCGCCGAAACGCTCCAAGCCGCTGACGACGGGCTGCTGCAGCTTGACGAAGATGTTCCAGGGCCAGATTTGGCCGCCGTGGGTGTGTCCCGACAGCTGCAAGCCCACTCCGGACTTGCTTGCCTCGAACACCGCACGGGGTTGGTGCGCCAACAGCACGAGTTCCCGCTCGGAATTCCGGCCTTCGAGGGCGCGCTCGAGACTGGGAGCTCGCCCGAAGCGACCGGCACTGTAGTCGTCGACCCCGGCCAAATCGAAGCTCTGGGAGCCTTGCCCAATTTGCACGCGCTCGTTCTGAAGCACCTGGATCCCGATGCGGCGCAGCTCCGAGCACCAAGCATCCACACCGGAGTAGTACTCGTGATTGCCAGTCACGAAAAAGACCCCATGGGTCGCCTTCAGATCTGCGAGCGGGGCAATGTGTTTGGCCAGCTGGGCCACGGAGCCATCCACCAGATCACCGGTGATGGCTATCAAGTCCGGCTCGAGCGCGTTGACGCGCTCAACGATGCTCTCGATGAACTCCCGGCGAATGGTCGGTCCCACATGCACGTCGCTGATCTGCACGATGGAAAACCCGTTCAGAGAGGATGGAAAGCGAGGCAGGGCGACCTCGATTCTCTTCACGACCAGACGCGTCAGTCCCTGGTGGGTCGCCAGGGCGCCAAGGCCGCCCGACACCACCGCCACGGTGCCTCCCACCATGCGCGAGAGAGTCAACCGGCGTTCGGGGTCTTCGGGAGGCAAGTCGGATGCGAAGCGCGCCCAGAGCCCGAAGCCGGCGCGCACGAGTTCGCTCATCCCGAGCACCACCAGGAGCAGGAACACCATCCCGAGCCAACCGAAGGCGACCAGCATCAGCGGTCGCGTGTTGTCCAAGGGCAGCCGGCGGCCCAGCCAGAAGGTCAACGGAATGCTCAGACACAGCGCCACCACCACCAGGGTCAGACCCCGATGCGCCCAATCCGGCAGCGCCATGTCCCGCACCAGTCGCGCCCAGATGTAGTAGTGCACCGCGCCGACCAGGCTGAGAGCGACAGCGAAAAACAGAAAAAACGACATGGCGCGCGGCAAGGGTCTCGGATCTATGCGCAGCCTTCGCTCGGCTGCCAAGCTGTAGGAGGAAAAATTGGGTGTCGGACCTGTCGGTTCTGTCCTAGACGACCTATGGACAGGGCATGCGCGTGATCATCGTGGGCTCCGGGATTTCCGGGCTGGTTTGTGCGCACCTACTGGCGCCCGCGCACGACGTTACGGTGTTAGAGGCCGCCGACCACATAGGCGGCCACACCCACACCCTCGATGTCGAGGTCGGCGGCGCGAGCTACGCCGTGGATACCGGATTCATCGTGTTCAACACCTGGACCTATCCGCGGTTCACAAGGTTACTTCAGCGCTTGGGTGTGGCGTCTCGACCGAGCAACATGAGCTTTGGCGTTCGAGATGAGCGCTCCGGTTTCGAATACGCGGCCACGACGCTACGGGGTTTTTTTCCCAACCGTCGAGCGTGGCTGTCGCCCGCCCACCATCGAATGGTGTTAGAAATCGTACGTTTCGGCCGGACCGCGCGCCGCGCACTAGCAGATCTACCGGCAGACACGAGCCTGGCTGAATTGCTGCGGGTCGAGGGTTACGGCCGCGCATTCCGCGAACGCTTCATCGTACCTATGGCCGCAGCAATCTGGTCCGCCGATCAAGGCGACGTGCTCGAAGGCCCAGCCGCGTTCTTCCTGCGGTTCTTCGACCATCACGCGATGCTGAACGTCGTGGACCAACCTATCTGGCGAACCATCGTCGGTGGTTCCCGCTCCTACGTGGGTCCTTTGACCGAAGGCTTCCGCGACAAGATTCTCACAGGCTGCGCCGTCAAAAGCGCGGTGCGTCGGCGGTCGGAGGTGGAGGTTGCTCTTGACGACGGGCGCGGCGTCGTAGCGGACGAGGTCATCTTCGCGTGCCACAGCGATCAAGCGCTCAACCTGCTCGAATCCCCGACGGAGCAAGAGCAAGAAGTGCTATCGGCCATGCGCTACCAGCCGAATGAGGCGGTGTTGCACACCGATGAGCAGCTCCTACCTCGCCATCACGCTGCCTGGGCGGCTTGGAACTACCACGTGGATTCGGATCGGACTGGCCCCGTGACCGTGACCTACAACATGAACCTGCTTCAAGGGCTTTCAGCTCCGGTGACTTTTTGTGTGACCCTCAATCGGACGGACCGCATCGATCCCAAGAAAGTGCTGAAGCGTATGCACTACCAACACCCCGTGTATACCCAGCAGGCCGTTCGAGCACAGACTCGTTTCGAGGAGATCAGCGGCCTCAACCGGACCCACTACGCGGGCGCGTACTGGTACAACGGATTTCACGAGGATGGCGTGCGTAGCGCGTTGCGGGTGGCGCGACGCTTCGGGAGGTGGCTGGATTGACTGACAGCGCCATCTACGACGGTTGGGTGCGGCACCGGCGTCGGTCACCTCGGCCCCACGACCTACGCTACCGGATCTTCCAGCCATATCTGGATCTCGGCGAGGCCACCGAGCTGCTCCGGCCTTGGCCGATCGCGTCCGCGCGCTGGCCTGCTCTGGCTTGGCTCCGGCGACGGGACCATCTGGCCGGGAGTTCTTCCAGCCTCGAGGTCGCAGTGCGAGACGCGATCGAGGCGCAACTGGGTGAGCGCCCGAAAGGCCCCATCCGAGCTCTGGCGCATTTGAGGATGCTCGGCTTTGCGTTCAACCCGGTCAGCTTCTTCTACGTATTCGACGAGCCCGGGACGCGGGTCCAGTGCATTGTAGCGGAAGTCGACAATACGCCCTGGGGCGAGCGTCATCTGTACGTTCTGAACCGACAGTCGAAGCACGCGCCACTGTGCTTCGAATTCGACAAGAAGTTCCACGTTTCACCGTTCATGCCCATGAAGCAGCGCTACCGCTGGACGTTCAGCGAGCCCGGGCAGAGTTTGGTGGTGCATATGCAAACATTCGAGCCGGATCGGTTGGTCTTCGACGCAACGCTCTCGATGCGGCGCACTGCGTGGTCTCGACGGGCGCTCGCCCGGCGAGTACTGAGTGTGCCCTGGATGACCGCGAAGGTCTTCGCTGCCATCTACTGGAATGCCCTGCGGCTTTGGCTCAAAGGCGTGCCCTTCTACGAACACCCGAGCGCTGGAACCGCCAGCGCAAGCGCGCCGCGCAAGCGTACGGGTTTCAGCGCAAGTGCTGCGAGTTCCTGCGGCGACCCGCGCCATTCGGAGTCACCTTCAACTGAATGCGACAAACCCGATCCGTCCCTGGAGGTTGCGCCATGAGCGAAAGCAGTCTGCTGCGCGTTGGGGACCACGCCACCCTGCCGAGCCTACCGTTCTTGGACCGGTTGTCGCGGCGCATGGTTAGCGCGGCGTTGAACAAGATCACCGAGGGGCGGCTGACGATTGCGGACGTGGGTGGCGTGTTGCGGGTTGGCGGCAAAGGCGACCGTCAGGATTTGGATGTGCAAGCCCGCGTCAACGACTCCAGGGTGTGGACGGACTTGGCACTGCGCGGCAGCGTGGGCTTCGGAGAAAGCTACGTTTTGGGCGCAGTGTCTTGTAACAATTTGGTGGACCTGGTTCGGTTGTTCCTTCGCAATCGCGCCGCGCTTCAGAGCTTGGACGGGCGCCTAGCCCGGCTTTCCCAGCCCGCCATGCGCCTGTTGCACGCGCTGCGCGAAAACACGCCTCAGGGCAGCCGCGATAATATCGAGGCGCACTATGATCTCGGCAACGAGTTCTACGCTCTGTGGTTGGATCCGACCCTTTCCTACTCCGCCGCCGTGTTTGAACGCCCTGACATGTCGTTGCAGCAGGCCAGCCGCGCGAAGAACGACCGAGTCTGTCGCAAGCTACGCTTGAGTCCGGGTGAGCACCTCCTCGAGATTGGCAGTGGTTGGGGCTCGCTGGCACTGCATGCGGCGACGGAGTACGGCGTGCACGTCACGACGACGACGCTCAGTCGGCGCCAATTCGAGCACGTGCGTGAGCGGGTGAGCAGCGCGGGCCTGGCAGATCGCATCACCGTGAAACTCTCGGACTACCGCGAGCTGGCGGGCAGCTTCGACAAGATAGTGAGCATCGAGATGATCGAGGCGGTCGGCTATCGCTACTTCGATAGCTACTTCTCAAAACTCTCAGGCTTGCTCGTGCCGGAGGGCCTCGCGCTAGTGCAGAGCATCACGATCGAAGATCAGGCATATGAAGCCGCCAAGGACGACGTGGATTTCATCAAGCGCTACATTTTCCCTGGCAGCTGCATTCCCAGCGTGACCGCGCTCACTGCCAGCGCAACACGGTCCAGCGATCTGCGCTTGGTTCATCTGGAGGAGATTACTGAGCATTACGCCTTGACGCTCAGGCGCTGGCGAGAGCGTTTTCTCGCGCAGCGCGAGGCGGTGAAGGCCTTGGGGCATTCCGAAGCATTCTGTCGCACGTGGGAGGTTTACCTGGCGTACTGCGAGGGCGCGTTTCGAGAGAGGTACCTCGGTGACGTGCAACTGGTGTGGGCGCGACCCCAAGCGCGTATTCTGCCCGAAGTCCATCCGGTTGCATCGGTGGAAGCGTTGGAGCATCGAATGCGTCCCGGACTTGCCGCCGCCGGTGAAATGATCCAGGACAAGTCGCGGGCAGTTGGCCGGCATGAACGAGGAGCCCCATGAGCTTATCTAGAATTTCCGAGTGCTTTTCCGTAGTTAGCCTCGCGGGCCTGGTCGGTCTGTCGGCGCTGAGCGCCGGCTGCAGCGATGACGATACCGTTGCGAGTAGCGGTGGCAGCGGGGGCGCGACTGGAGGGGCGGGCGGAAAAGCCGGTGCCGGTGGGCAGGGTGGTGGGGCGACCTGCGGGGGAGCCGATACCTCAGAGTGCACGCAAGTCGTGGAGCCGGGCAGCAACGATACAGAAGCGTTCCAGTCCGCACTCATCGATGTGAAGAGCGGAGGCACGGTGTGCCTGTGCCCGGGGAGCTTTTCGATCACGAAAGAAGTCAGCCTGAACGTAGCAGGCGTCACCGTGAAGGGGCTGGGCGCGCAGCCGGAAGAGACCATCGTTGACTTCAAGGATCAGACCGAAGGCGACGACGGTTTCACCGTAACCAGCGATGGCTTCACGGTTGAAAACCTATGGGTGAAGAATACGCCCGGAAACGGCATCGTGGTCACCGGCGCCGAAGACGTCACCTTCCGCAAGATGAAAGTCAGTTGGGACGCCGGTTCCGTCACGGCCAATGGTGCCTACGCCGTCTACCCCGTGAAGAGCAAGAGGGTGCTGATCGAAGACACAGAAGTCATTGGTGCGTCGGATGCTGGTATTTATGTGGGTCAGTGCGAGCAGGCCATCGTCCGACGCAACAAGGTGCACGGCAACGTTGCAGGAATCGAAATCGAGAATACTTCGGACGCCGAAGTCTACGAAAACGAGGCTTTCGACAATACGGCGGGGATCTTGGCGTTCGTGCTGCCCAACCTGGAGAAAAAGGATGGCGTGCGAGCCCTCGTGCGCAACAACAAGATCACCGGCAACAATCGCGCCAATTTCGCAGAGGACAAGACCGTCGTCTCCTACGTGCCCGCGGGCACCGGCATGCTGATCCTCGCGGCAGACCAAACCGAGGTTCGCGACAACACCATCGAAAATAACAACAGCGCGGCGGTGTTGATCATCAGCCTTCAGACCTTCAGCATTCTCATCGGCGGCACCCCGGATCCGTCCACGGATCCCGACCCCGAGGGCACGTACATCTACAAGAACACCCTCACCAACAACGGCACGGATCCCCAGGGGCTCGTGGGTTCGTTCAACATCAAGCCCTTCGAGGACATAGCTTGGGATGGCTTTGAGAACCCCGCCGCAGCGGGTGACAAGTTGTGCCTGGGCCCAAAGCCCCACCCGACCTTCCGAAACCTGCAAGCGCCTCTGGGTGGGATCAGCGACAACAAGCACCACACGACGGATTCCACGCCTCACGACTGCACGCTCACGGCGCTTCCAGGCGTCAGCTTCTGAGCATGCGCTGGCCCTTCACCTTCTTGCTCGCCACGGTGGCCTGTTCCGGCGAGCAGGATGCGGCGCAGAGCGTGCCCTACGACGGTCCGCCGATCCCATGGGCCTACGCGCCACTGCCCGTAGCGACGAGCCCGGCTGATAACCCGGCGACTCCAGAAAAGCAGGCTCTGGGGCGGATGCTGTTTTACGATCCCGTGCTCTCGGCGGACGGGTTGACGGCCTGCGCCACTTGCCACAGCGAGATTTGGGGACTGTCGGATGGTCTCGCTCTCAGCGTGGGCGTGGACGGGGAGGGGCCCACTGGCCCCGGGCGAATCGGACCCAACATCACCAAGCGCAATGCCCCGACCCTTTGGAACATCGCCTTGGTGGATGAGCTGTTCTGGGATGGCCGAGATGCGTCCCTGGAGCAGCAGGCGCTGCGCCCGCTACAAGAATCCGGAGAGCTGAACAAGGAGCCCGAGCAGGCTGCGCTGGACCTGCGGGCGATTGCCGAATACCAGAAGCTGTTTGCGGCTGCGTTTCCGGGTCAGAACGAGCCAGCAACACCCGACAACATTGCCCGAGCGCTGGCCACGTTTCAGCGCAGTTTCGTCAGCGATCGCGCCCCCTACGACCAGTACGTAGCCGGTGATGAGGGCGCACTGTCCGCAGAGGCGCTTCGGGGAATGGAGCTCTTCGCAGAAGCCGGCTGTCACTCGTGCCACACGGCTCCTCGTTTCGACTCACCCGCCTTCGAAAACCGGGGTATCGACAATGGCGACCTGGGGCGGTTCGAAGTGACCCAGGTGGCGTCCGATCGTGGCGCGTTCCGCGTCCCAACCCTGCGCAACGCCCGAGATACCGAACCCTATTTCCACGATGGCAGTGCGCCATCCCTTCGGGATGCAGTCGCATACGAAGTTCGCGTTCAAGAAAGCCTTGGGCTGAGCCGCGCACTGCAAGACGACGAGGTCGACGCCATCACCACGTTCATCGACAAAGCACTGACTGATCGAACCCGGGAGCCCCACCGGCCGAAAGAGGTCCCGAGCGGTCTGCCAGTTCCCGAAGACGGATTCCGTATCCCCCGCTAGCCTTGGAGAGCCCCAATGTGCCGCCCCCCGTTCATCTTGGCTTTTGCACTGCTGCTCGCTGGCTGCGGCGGCGACGACGAAACTGAAAAACCGAAACCAAAAGTGCAGGTGAACCCCGCGCCGGATGGCGCGCCGTGGCCAACGCTTGGTGAGTGGCAGCTATTCGCCGACGGAAAGGCGCAGACGACTGCGGCTCGGGTCGAGCCCTACGACGTCATCAGCCCCCTATGGTCTGACGGGACCTTCAAACGACGCTTCATTCATCTGCCCGAGGGCCAGACCATCGACTACGACGCCGAGGGTGCCTGGCGCTTTCCCGTGGGCTCCGTGTTGATCAAGACTTTTTCTTATTGGAACGATGCCCGGCAGCCCAGCATAGGCGAGCGCCTGCTCGAAACCCGACTCCTGGTGCATGAGGCCAGCGGTTGGGTCGGACATACCTACGTGTGGAACGAAGAGCAGACCGAGGCGGAGCGCAAGGTTGCGGGCACCAACATCGACGTTAGCTTCGTCGACGAGTCCGGCGCGATCCAGTCCTTGAGTTACAGCGTGCCGAATACGAACTTGTGCAACGAGTGTCACGGCCAGGACGCCCCAGACACCTTGGGCGGGGTGACGCGGCAGCTAGATCGAGAGTTTTCCTACCCCGGTGGGAGCAAGAACCAGATCGATCACTTTGCTTCCCTCGGGTGGTTCGGCAGCGACCCGCCAGCTGCGGGACAGCGACAGCGCATGGTGGACCCCGGTGGCAGCGCGAGCATAGAAGAGCGGGCGCGGGCCTACCTCGATGCTAACTGCGCCCACTGTCACGCCAAGGATCGAGCCGCTGCGTCCAGCGGACTGCTCCTCGCGTGGGCGGAAACCGCAGCGCCCTCGGACTTGAGCACCATCGGCGTGTGCAAGATCCCCACAAGCGCCGGCGGAGCCACCTGTGGACTCGTGCATGACATCGTTCCGGGGGATCCTCAAAATAGTATCCTGTTGTGCCGCGTGAAGTCCCGAGAGCCCAAGGTTCAAATGCCGCCGGTGGCAACTCAGGTGGTAGACGCGAAAGGCGTCGCGCTGCTTGAAGCTTGGATCGGCGGTCTCACGGGATCGTGTCAATAGCGCACCACCCTTCCGAACCTCTCCCGGCGGGTCGGGTTCTTTTTGTGGCTCGAGGGTTTTGGGGTCGCGACCCTGGGTCGGGCCATATGCCCTAATCCCGAGCGGGTTCAAGCCGGGGCGGGGGTATGCCGATGTGGTGAAGCGTGAGCCGTAAGCAAATGCACCCAGGGTTGGCACATTGTGAGCCGCAGTTGACGGTAATTGTTTGCGGACCAGCGTGCGGCCCCACGGCCGAACGCGAGACCGCGCGTGGTCATTTCCTGAACGATATCGAGTGCTCTCAGACTCGAAGGCCGGTCACGGATCCTCAGGCGCAAGGAGCAGGACGAAAGTGTCGAGTTTGGCCTGGATCCTGCTCTGTGAATGCCCGGACTTCATGCTGCAACTCATCCTGTCGTCGATGCGCCTCGGAAGTCGCCCCGTTTACCCTGGAACAGTGCGGCGCGGCTTCCGAACGCGCGTCGCCGTTTTCGTGGCCACGATTTGCTTCAGTAGCGCCGCTGCAGCGACCGGCTCAACGGCCTCCTTCGAACCGGTCGAGGAGCCGGCGAGCGGTGCGGCCTCGTTTCCGGTTTCGGTGCGGCCCGCAGCCAGCCAGCCACCGCCACCGCCTGTCGTCAGCCAACCGCCGCAGCGGCCGGTCGCTCCCTTGATGGCGCCGCCCCGGCAACTGCAACCCACGCCCGTTCAAAGGCAAGGGTACGCTCCCCCGTTGGGGCAGGACGGAGCAACCATGGCTGGCGGCAATACGCCCAGCCGACCACCGGCGGAGTGGATGCTGTCTCTTGAAGGCGTTACCCACATTCCCGTGGATGTCGGTGCGCAAGTTGTCTTGGAGACCCCCGGAGGGTTTCGCTTGCTAGCGGGCTACGGCTTCATTCCCAACGCCTACATCGAACTTGTCACGCCCAGCGAAAAAGACGGACAGAAAGTGGAGCAGTCACTGTATGAGAGCGGCACCGCATATCGCTTCGGCATTGGACTGCGCCCAAGTCCCAGTATGGGTTTGTACTTTGACGGCGGACTGATCCGCGCGTCCCTGAACGGGAGCGTGACCGAACCCGTGGGCCTCACCGGGTCTGCGGTGGGCGAATACGAACTGAGCAGCAAGCTGAGCCTGTGGTTTGTGGAGGCTGGCTATCAGGGGCACCTGAGCGAGCGGGTTGTCGCCGGCTTGGGCATTGGGGTCATGGGAACCTTGGACGCCAACTCTGAAGTCAGCGGCAGCCCGAAGTCAGTTGGATCGAACTCCCAAGCGCTCACGGACGAAGCGGCGGCAGAGGTCGACCGTGAACTCGAGAGCTACGGGATTGTCCCCACAGTCACTCTTCGATTCGGCTTTGATGCGCTCTGAAGCCCATCGCTAGCGGGTCAAGGTGTTTGCCAGCAGCGTGGAGACGAATCGCTCCGTCGCCATCTTGTCAAGGGTTCCCGGCAAATCGCGCAGGACCGCAGCGTAGCTGCGGAACGGAGCAGTGTCGAAAGGCACGGCTTTCGTGGCGTCCGCGAGCATCGCCAGGTTTCCCGCGTCGCACGGATTGCGAGTTAGCGTCAGGAGCTCCAAGCCGTACTCCAACCAACTCGTCCGCTTGAGGGCAATACAGAGGCGCAGTGACCAACGCAGGGCTTGAATGCGGGTCTCCGGTTCGAGGGCAATGCGACTTCGCACCTTGCGCATCAGGTCCTCCAGCCGGGGCCGTAGGAGTTGCTCGGCACGCTGGGGATGCCCGGCGGAGATCGCGCGCTCGGCGACCGTACCCAGCAACTCCAAAGCATGCCGCTTGGCGGTGACCTCGGGAGTTGTTGACGCTTCGGACGGTACAATTCCGCTCGGTGCGCGCGGCGGCGACACGAAAGTGCCGGAAGTGGTGCGATAGACTTCGGGCGGCGCTGAGGACCGCCTGTCTGGGGGAAGCGTGTCGGCCGCGGCTTCGATCGCCGACACCGTGGTCGTTTCGATCTTGAACTCGGCGTCACCGATCACGAACTGATCGTCAGGGTGCAGTTCGATTGCGGCGCCTCCCACCGCTTGGCCGTTGACGAAAACGCCGTTTGAGCTGTTTCGGTCTCGCAGGGTGACGTTGCTGCCGTCGACGTGCAGGGTGGCGTGCTGACGCGACACCCGGGGGCTATCGATGACGATGTGGCAGTCTGCGGAGCGCCCGATGTTATATTCACCGCTAACTAGGATCCAGGAGCCGTTGCCGAGGCGCAGACGAATATTCTGGCCAGCGTGTGCCCCCATGGCAGGTCCGGACTTCACTACATTTCCAGAATGACACGCCGCGCTGCCGCTGGCTACCCCCGCCGGCGGCCCCAAAAAAGGCGTCATTGCGTTGACACCTCGAAGCTTTCGGCGGCTTGATTGGACTACCAACGCAAGCATTGCGCGAACTCGCCCACCTTGGAAAGAAGACCATGGCTATCCAATACGACCAACGTCGCTCGGAGCATCTACCCCCTAGCTATCGCAAGGACGCAGTGGATCCAGATCCCGACGAAACCCGTGAGTGGATCGAGAGCATCGAGGCGGTTATCGCGTCCGCTGGCGGCGCCCGGGCGCAGTACCTCTTGAAGCGCGTACTCGACACGGCCCGGCAACATCGCGTGGTTCCGAGCGGACCGCTGACGACGGACTACGTGAACACCATTCCCAAAGAAGAGGAAGCGCCTTTCCCTGGGGACGAGATGATGGAGAAGCGCATCCGGCGCATCATCCGTTGGAATGCCGTGGCCATGGTGCACCGCGCGAACGTGGAGCACCATGGGATTGGCGGCCATCTATCGACATACGCCTCGAGCGCCAGCTTGTACGAAGTGGGCTTCAACCACTTTTTTCGGGGCCGCGATGCTGAAGGGCAAATCGGCGATCAAGTCTACTTTCAAGGTCACGCTGCTCCCGGCGTTTACTCTCGCGCGTTCCTTGAAGGTCGCCTATCCGTGGAAGCTATGGAGCGCTTCCGGCAAGAAACGGAGCGGGGCCGTGGGCTATCGAGCTATCCGCACCCCCGGTTGATGTCCAACTTCTGGGAGTTCCCAACGGTGAGCATGGGCCTTGGGCCGCTCAACGCCATCTACCACGCGCGCTTTCTACGCTACCTGCAAGGGCGCGGTATTGCTGACACCAGCTCGAGCCGCGTGTGGGCCTTCCTTGGGGATGGCGAGACTGACGAACCCGAATCCCTCGGCAGCTTGAGCATCGCCGCGCGGGAGTCGCTGGATAACCTGACTTTCGTTATCAACTGCAACCTGCAGCGCCTCGATGGGCCGGTGCGGGGCAACGGCAAGATCATTCAGGAGCTCGAGGCCGTGTTCCGTGGAGCTGGCTGGAACGTGCTGAAAGTGATCTGGGGGCCTGAGTGGGACGCATTACTGGAGCAGGACACGGACGGCGTATTGCGTCGGCGAATGAACGAGGTGGTAGACGGACAATGGCAGAAGTACGCCGCCGAAGAAGGCGCCTACACACGCAAGAACTTTTTCGGTGTTGACCCGCGGCTTCTTCACATGGTGGCTCACCTGTCCGACGAGGAGATCCGCAAGCTGCGTCGAGGCGGTCATAGCTATCGCAAGGTGTACGCGGCGTTCAAGAGAGCGACGGAGCACAAGGGGCAGCCCACGGTCATTCTCGCGCATACCGTCAAAGGCTGGACCCTCGGTGAGAGCTTCGAGGCCTCCAACGTGACTCACCAGAAGAAGAAGATGGAGGCCGAGGAACTCAAGAAGTTCCGCGACGTGCTTCACCTCCCGGTGCCCGATGCCGAGCTCGAAGATGCCCCCTTCTACCACCCGGGGCTCAACAGTCCGGAAGTGGAGTACATGCTCGAGCATCGTCAAGCGCTGGGCGGTGTGATCCCCAAGCGGCGAGATCGGGTGCAGGTGCGGATTGAGCTGCCCCGGGAAGAACTCTTCAACGAGTTTCTAGAAGGCACAGGCAGCGGTGAGGCCAGCACCACCATGGCCTTCGCCCGAATGCTGAGCAAGCTTCTGCGGGACAAGCGAGTTGGCGAGCGAATCGTGCCCATCATTCCCGATGAAGCTCGCACCTTCGGCATGGACGCGCTGTTCTCTCAAGTCGGGATCTACTCGTCCAAGGGCCAGCTCTACGAACCCGTCGACAAGGGCAAGTTGCTCTTTTATCGGGAGAGTAAGGACGGTCAGGTGTTGGAAGAGGGCATCACGGAGGCCGGCTCCACGGCCAGCTTCATCGCGGCGGGTACCAGCTACGCGATGCAGGCCCAGCCGATGATTCCTTTCTATATCTTGTATTCGATGTTCGGCTTCCAGCGGACCGGGGACCTGCTTTGGGCCGCCGGCGACGCCATGGCCCGTGGTTTCGTTCTGGGGGCGACGGCGGGGCGAACCACCCTCAACGGCGAAGGGCTGCAGCACCAGGACGGGCATAGCCAGGTGCTGGCAAGCACCCTTCCGTCCTGCGTGAGCTACGACATTACTTTCGCCTACGAGCTAGCAGTGGTCATCCAAGAGGGGATTCGGCGAATGTACGCAGAGGAGGAAAGAGTCTTCTACTACATCACGCTCCAGAACGAGAACTACGTCATGCCCGCGATGCCTGAAGGCGTGCGAGAGGGGATACTGCGCGGCATCTATCCCTACAAGGCTTCGAGCTTGAAAAGGGCTAAGCAGAGCGTGCAGCTGTTCGGCTCGGGTTCCATCATGAATGAAGTGCTGCGCGCCCAGGAAATCTTGGCCAAGCGTGGCGTCGCAGCCAACGTGTGGTGTGTGACCAGCTACAACGAACTCCGACGAGATGCCATGGCTTGCGAGCGCCACAATCGCCTTCACCCGACGGAGCCGGCGAAGGTTCCCTACATCAGCCAGGTGCTCTCATCCGCGAAGGGGCCTTGTGTTGCTGCAAGTGACTACATGAAGTCTCTCGCAGACCAACTCGCTCGCTTCATTCCGGGGCGAATGGTTCCGCTGGGTACGGATGGGTTCGGCATGAGTGACACACGCGAAGCGCTGCGGCGCCATTTCGAAGTGGACGCAGAGAGTATCGCCTTGGCGGCAATGGACGCGTTGCGCCTGGACGGCAAGCTCGACGCAGCCGTCGTTCAGGAAGCTTTGGACGACTTCGGGTTTCCCCCGGAGAAACTCGATCCGACGACGGTCTAGTCCGCCAGGTTCTTGTCGATGATGTCGAGCATGCGGTCGAGGGTCGGCCCGCGACTGGGCTCGATTTCGCGAGCGCACTCTAGGCTGGCCTTGGCGTCAGCCCAGCGCCCTAGATCCATCAGAACCAGGGCGAGATCGTGGTGTGAATCGAAGTAGCGGGGGTTGAGCCGGATCGAATCCTCGAGATGCTCGACGGCTACTTCGGGCTGCCCCATCTGCATCAGACACAAACCGATGTTCTTTTCGGCAAAGTAGTTCTCGGAATCGAGCGAGAGGGCCTTCTTGCTCCACTCGATGGACTCCTCGAAGCGGCAGCTCATGTACAGCGCGTAACTGAGACCATCGCATAGCCGAGGGTCTGTCGGATCGCGTCGAATAGCGTCTTGGTACGCGACGATGGCCTGCTGGTATCGGCCGGACTCGGTCAGATCCCGACCGATCCGCTTCAGATGCTTCTTGCCGAGCATGTCGCGCGCCGAGGGACTAGCTTCGACGGCGTCGCAAGCTCAAGGCCAGACCCAAGCTCAGGCCGAGCCAAAGCGGGCTAGCTGGCTGGGGCGCAGAGGGGCTCGTGCTGCAGCCACCAGAATCCCCACTACCCCCTGAGGTTGCCGGTGCTCCTGCAGTCCCCGCAGTCCCGGCTCCGCCGCCACTGCCCGTCGCGCCGCCACTGCCCGTCGCGCCGCCACTGCCCGTCGCGCCTCCGCTGCCGCTGCCAGCGGTGCCGAGATTGGGTGGCGCGTTGGGGACCCAAGCGCCACCGGACGCATTGGCGATGAAATCCGAGTACGCACCCGCCAAAGTGTAGATCCCGCCGTCGCCGCAGGTGGCGGTAGAGCTGGAGACGCCACGAGATGTGGCACCCGCGAGCCAGAGCGCGCCGCCAATGTCCACGTAGGCCGGGCCGCCCGAGTCGCCAGGGCAGGTGTCGGGGTTGCCGGACCCGCCCGCGATGAACTCGTTGTCGTTGCGACGCTGGTACGGAGTCTGAGCCTGATACAGAACTCCGAACTCATTGCCCGCCTGGTCTCGGCTCCCGTAGCCAGCGAGCAGAATATTCGGGTTGAGTTGGACGGCCTGGTCGAAGCTCGCGAGGGGCAGGACGGGTGCGGCCGCGACGGCATTCACCGCCTCGGTCGTCGTTAACACCGCGATGTCGTGCCACGCCGCGAGGCCATCGGGGTCGCTGCCGTTGTCGCCGTTGTACATCGTGTGCCGGGTGATGCTGGCAACGTCCCAAGCGTTCTGTTGGGTCGGCGTATTGCCGTCCAAGTCGCCGGCGATGACCAGCAAGTCCGCCGGTTGGAATTCATACGTAATCTGATTGGTTTGTTCGTCCTGGGTCACCACGCAATGGGCCGCCGTCACGATCACCGTCGGGGCAATCAGGGTGCCGGTGCAGGCTTGAGCGTTGGTGTTGACGTCGTAGAGTGAGACCGTTGAGTAGAGCTGGTTCAGAGTGGAGGGCGTCCCGCCGATGATGGGCTGGCTGCGCTGCCCGGCTGGACTTTCGCCGGTGCCGCCACAAGCGATGCAAAGCGCGAGCGGGAGACCAAGAATCGTCGACTTGAGTTGGCTGAGGTTCGGCATGGCTGACGGTGTAGACAATGCAACGCCGGGGAATCAAGGCACCAAGGCGGAAAAGTAAGTGAGAGTAATCGCAGGCTTGCGCAAGCGCTTTGACCCGATCGGGCCCCCGGTCGCTCCATCGCGGGCTCTCCCGTACGCAATTGCACCCGGCGCACGCGTCGCGTAGACGGTGTCCTTGATGCGACCTCAGAACCTTTGGGCCGTGCTCTACTTCGCCGCTGTGGCGTGTGGCGGCAGCCAAACACCGGCCGATTCGGCGCCTGTCGCCACGACGCCCGCCCCCACACCTGAGCCGCCGGTGCCAGAAGCGCCGAGCGCGGAGCCGCAGCCGAGCGCGCAGCCTCCACCGAGTGCTGCGCCCACGGCGGAGCCTACGCCGCCGGATCCGAACAAGCGCAAGGACGGCGAGGCTTGTTCCACTGCCGAGGACTGCCAAAGCGGCGTGTGCGAGGGTGAAGGCTGCGGCCCTGACGAAGCGCGCTGCGCCCCAAAGAACCGCTCGTGTACTCGCGATCTGCGGGGTCTATTGCGGTTGCGATGGCAAGGAATTCCGCACCAGCGGAAGCTGTCCAGGCCGGCCATATCGCGCGCGGGGCAACTGCGTGAAGTAGCCGACAGTGCCCGTCGTAACTGGCAAGAAGCTGCACAAAGCCTACGGCGCCCACGTCGTGCTCGAAAGTGTCGATGTGACGGTTCGCTCTGGCGAGCGCGTAGGTGTGGTTGGCAAGAACGGCGCTGGTAAGAGCACTCTTGCGCGCATTCTTGCCGGGACGGAACCCAGCGACAGTGGGCAGATCACCCGGCGCCGAGATGCTTCAGTTCTGTACCTCGAACAGGTGCCCCAGTTCACTGGCGACCCCACAGCGGAAGAGGCCGTGGTGGAAGGTCTCTCGGCCTGGTCTGCGGCCTGTGCCCGCCACGATCGCGCGAGCCGGGCCCTGGCCGAGGGCGGGGACGGGGACGAAACCAAGAACTGGCTGGACGAGCAGACCAAGGCGGCCGAGGACGTGGAGCGACTGGGCGGCTTTGATCAAGCGCACCGCAGTCGTGCGGTGCTCAGCCATTTAGGGATCGCCCACCCCGAGCAGCGCGTGGCGAGCATGAGTGGGGGCGAGCAGCGGCGGGTTGCGTTGGCGAGGATCCTGGTCGCGAGGCCAGATCTGGCGATTCTCGACGAACCCACGAACCACTTGGACGCGGACACCATCGAGTGGTTGGAGAACTACTTGGTGCAGGAGTACCGAGGCGCGGTGCTGCTGATCACGCACGACCGCTACCTCCTGGACCGTGTGGCGCAGCGGACTTGGGAAGTCGCTGACGGCGTGGTGCACAGCTACGACGGGGGCTACGAACTCTTTTTGGAGCGCAAGGCCGAGCGCTTGGCCCACGCCGCGCGAACCGAGCAAAACAGACAGAACTTCCTGCGCCAAGAGCTAGCCTGGTTGCGGCGACAGCCGAAGGCGCGCACGACCAAGCAGAAGGCGCGGGTCGACCGTGCTGAGCGCGCTTTAGACGTCCGAGGGCCCGCTCGCGAACGAAGTGTGAGCTTTGACCTCTCGGTGTCTCGGGCAGGGAAGACCATCTTGGAGCTCCGAGATCTGTCGGTTGGGATCGCAGGTCAGACACTCGTCAGCGGACTGACCTTGTACCTGACTCAGGGCGAACGCCTCGGCATCGTGGGTCGGAATGGCACTGGCAAGACGACGCTGCTGCGAACACTGTTGGGAGAGCTCGAGCCTCTGGCGGGGAGCGTGACGTTGGGCAAGAACACGCGCATCGCCTACTTCGACCAATTGCGCAGTGGGCTCGATCCAGAAAAGTCCGTTTTCGACAACGTAGTCGGAGACCAGTCGCGAATCGAAGTCAGCGGTGAGGTCGTAGAGCCCCGCTCCTACCTCGAGCGGTTCGGCTTTCGAGGTGCGGATCAGCGCAAGCGTGTGGCAGCGCTGTCCGGGGGAGAGCGAGCGCGGGTCGCCATGGCGCGCATGCTTCGGCGGAGCGCCAACTTGATCATCATGGACGAGCCCACGAACGATCTGGATGTGTCGACCCTTGCCGCGCTGGAGAGCATGCTGGTGGAAATGGGCGTGACGGCCTTGGTGGTCACTCACGATCGATGGTTTTTGGATCGCGTCGCGACAGGCATCGTCGCTTTCGAGGGCGACGGGCGAGTGGTCCGCTATCCGGGCAACTACGCGAGCTTCCGCGCGCTTAGGGCCCGGGCGGCGCGAGTGGCCGCCGACGACAAAGCCTCAACCAAGGCGGCGGCCGCCAAACCCGAGGTCGCCGCGCCAAAGTCGCAGAGCAAGAAGCTTACTTGGGCCGAGAATAGGGAGCTCGATCAACTGCCTGCCCGGATCGAGGCGCTCGAAGCTGCGGTCGCGGAACTCACCGGCAAGCTCGCAGACCCCGAGACCTACTCCACGAGCGGTAGCGACGTCGCGGAGTTGGGTCGCGACCTGGAGTCAAAACGCGTCGAGGTGGACCAGCTCACCGAACGCTGGCTCGAGCTCGAGCAGCGGCGCGGCTAGGTAAGAGCGAGTGGCCCGGTGCTGTTCTGGCCGAAGCTGCTCGTAGCGACGCCCATGTTGTTCAGCAATGTGATGAACAGGTTTGCCAGCGGGGTCTTGTCGGGCACCTTGATGTGCTGACCCGTGGGCAAAGTTCCACCCAGGCCGCCGCCCAGGACAACCGGCAGGTTCCTATGAGCGTGAGTGTTGCCGTCTTCGATCTCACTCGAGAAGAAGACAGCGGAGTTGTCCAAGAGCGTGCCGGTGCCCTCTTGCACCTTGTCCATGGCTTCCAGCAGGTAGGCCAGCTGTGACACCTCCCAGGTGTCGATGGTCGTCAGCTTGTCGTAGTTAGACTGCTGGCTTTGATGATGGGAGATCTGGTGGTGCCCGCCGCTGACGCCAATGAAGTCGTAGCTGCGCCCACTGCCGGCGTTGCCCAGCATGAAGGTGATCACTCGAGTCACGTCGCACTGCATGGCCAAGACGCTGAGGTCGAGCATCATCTTGACGTGATCCGGAAACGCGAGATTCTTGTCGGGGCGGGGGATGGTGTCGCAGTTGAACTGGGTGGCATTGGCGATGCTCTGCTCCAGGTCGAAAATCCCCGTGAGATACTCGTCTAGCTTGGCCTTGTCTTTCGTTCCCAGACGAGCCGAGAGGTCTTTGGCGTCCTGGTTGACGTAGTCCAGCAAGCTGGCGCGGTACTTGCGCGTACGCGCTTGAGCTGCGCTGCTCTGGTTCGGATCGAAGCCGTCGAAAATCTGGTCGAAGACGACCTGGGGATTGATGGTCTTCGGCAGCGGTTGAGTGTCGCTCGCCCAAGAGATATTTCGAGCATAGGCGCAGCTATAGCCGCTGTCGCATCCACCAACTCCCGCGCCGCCATCGATGCCGAGCTGTAGCGATGCAATCCGCGTTTCGGAACCAATGGCGTTGGCTGCGACTTGGTCGACGCTGATGCCGTTCTTGATATCGGACCCCTCGGTCTTGTAGGGGTGGGCGCAAGTCAAGAAAGCGCCCGTCCCGGAAGCATGATCCCCCGGGCCGTCAGGCTTGGCTGGATCGTTGGCCAATCCAGTGAGCACCATCGTCTTGCTTTGAACATTGGCGAGAGGCGCCAAGATCTCGGGCAGGTCGTAGCCCGCGCCGGTGTTCTGCGGGGTCCACTTGGCCATGTGGATCCCGCATGGGATGTAGAAGGCCATCAAACGTTGCGGCATGCCATTGCTTGCGGCGGTCGCGCCGCGCCCGAACATGCTCTCCAGCACCGGTAGGCCGATCAGAGTGGCTGCACCGCCCAAGAAGAACCGGCGATTATGACGCTTGTGCCAGATGGGACTGCGGCGGCTCACTTTCCACCTCCTTCCGCACGGCGCATACGGAATGGTTCGCTTTTGACGATCTGTTCGATGGCTTGCTCCAGGGAAAAGCCTGCGCCCAAACTCTGTTGCATCTCGTCGAAGTAGGGCTGGTCCGTGTCTTCGGTGCCGCGCCCCAGGGCGTAGATGAACATCTGCTGCAAGACGCAGCCGGGGAATCGCTCGTCTGAAACGACAGCGTTCGCCAAAGCCTCGGGGCCGTCGATGGGCGTTCCGTCGATGAGCGTTGCCGTGGGGTCCACGGCGGTGCCGTTGTCCTCGGTGCGGAAGCGTCCGATGCCGTCGAAGTTCTCAAGGGCGATGCCGACGGGGTCCATGCGATCGTGGCAGCTTGCGCAAGTCGGGTCTTCCCGATGCTTGGCCAGAAGATCCTTCTGGGTGGTTCCGGCAGGAGGCATCGACGGAAGATTGCTTTCGACACCTGGTGGTGGGTCCGGGGGCTTGTCGCAAAGCAATTGCGCCAGGACCCAGCGCCCCCGCTTCACTGGGGAGGTGCGCGTCGGGTAGCTGGTGATGGTCAAGATACTGCCCTGTCCGAGCAAGCCGCCCCGCAGTGGGTCTGTCATGGTCGTGCGTACGTGAGATGAACCGCTCACGCCGGAGATCCCGTAGTGCTGCGCGAGCCTCGAATCCACGTAACCGAAGTTGGCTTTCAGGAGGTCTTGGATCGGGTGGGGTTTTTTCCAGGAACTCCTTGAAGAACAGCCGCGTCTCCTGCTCCATCGCGACCCGCAGTCCGTCTTCATACTCAGGGAAGAAGTTGTAGTCCGGCTCGTGTTCGACCAACGCGCGGGTGTAGAGCCACTGCCCCGCGAAGTTGTCCACCAAGGCTGAGGATTTGGGATCCTGAAGCATTCGTCGAGCTTCAGCCGCTAAGACTTCGGGGTGGAGCAGTTCACCGGACTCGGCCTTGGCAAAGAGCGCGTCGTCGGGCATCGAACTCCACAGGAAGTACGACAGCCGGGAGGCAAGTTCCCAGGCGTTGAGGGGTCGCACGGTCCCCCCATTGGGAGTTTCGTCCAACTCCACGCGGAACACGAAGTTGTGGCTTATCAGCACCGCGCGTAGTGCGAGCTTGATGCCGACCTCCTCATCTTCGCCTTCGGCCTTGGCCAGCGCGATGAAGGCCATGAGTTTGTCGATCTCCGCTGCCGTGACCGGGCGGCGCCAGGCGCGTTTGGTGAAGGCCTCCAAGATCTGTCGTTGGCAGGCATCACCTGTCGAAGGGTCGCAAATCAGAATCCTATCTCGAAGGGCGTTCTTGCCCGTCGTTGCGCCAATCGGCCCCTCCACCTCGATGTAGTCGACGTAGAGGTTTCGATCGCTGGGCGGCTCGTAAAAATCGTTGATGAAGCTGACCGTGACCACCTTGCTGCCACCGGTGACGTCGGCCTGCTTCGTGACGATGAGGGGATTGCTCGAGTCGTTGGGCACGTCGAAGGTACCGAGATCCGTGCTGCCAATGAGCACGTTCATCTTCGCGTCTTCGGTCCCAGCGGCGGTGCTCCAGGCGCGAACTCGCACCTCATAGGTGCCATCCGATGGCAGGGCGAAGGTCGCGGTGATGTCCCCGTTGCTCCACAGGTTGTAGGCATCGCTGGTCGCTGAGCCCGTCGAGCCCGTGAGAGTCTCTGCCTCCACGAGTTGGGTCGCAGATGTCGCCTGGGGCGGCTTCATCGCGTCTTCGATCAAAGCTTCCGCCGCGCGTTCGTACAGCACGACCTGGGTTGGGGAGATGGTCAGTACGTCGGCGATGTTGTCGTAGCCGTAGCCATGGTCGTCCGCGGGAAAGTCCTTGGCTGGCGTCAGCGCCGTGCCCAATAGATCCCGCACGGTATTGTCGTACTCCGCCCGATTGAGCCGATGCAGTGTCACGCGACCGGGGTCGCGTCCGGTTGGCGATACCTGAGGCCCCTTGGGACCGGGCCCGCTTCCACGCGACGAGCCTTCATCGTCGATGCTGCCGACGCAGGCTGCGAGGCACAGTGCGCTCAAGCAAGCCAGGGTGCTGAGGGACGGTCTGGATTGGACCAACTTGCGCATTGTCAAATTGTACAGCAAGTCGCGCGCCACGCTCACACCAATAGAACTCGCGATAGTGCGATCGAATCCCTGCGACGCTGAAGGTCCGATGCGACATCGCAGGTCGCAGTCCATCCTACGCTTGGTGACAGGGTGTCTCGGGGAACCCCGAGTCTTTGCGCGCGTGCTCCTCGATGACCGTCATTGCGGCGAGCACGTGGTGTTCTGCATGTGGGCGTCCCACGACCTGCACGCCAATCGGCAGTCCCTCGCTCCCGCGCTCGATGCGCTGAGCAGCGCGATCGATTCGATCTCGCAGCTCACTGCGATCGGTTTCGTCGGCGCGCACGCGGGTGACGGGTACCACGCCCGCGGGAAAGTTCAGCAGGTTGTAGCGCATGGAGTAGCAAGCGCCGACAGTGAAGTCCGTGGACTCGCCATGCTGCGGAGCCGGGGTGGCGAATGCTGGGCACAGCGCCAGATCCAGGCGTTTTTCCTGGAAAAACTCCAATTCCTGCACGCGCAACCGGCCCCGCTCTGCGGTCAGTTTCCACAGCTCGCCTACGGTCTTTGCACCCAGGGTGCTCACGAGATCCGAGGCGCGCTGTTCACCGAGGACCAGCAGCGCCAAGGCGAGGGCGCGGCGGACTCGGTCGGGCATTTTCGCGATGCGCATCACCCGAGCCAAGGGCGCGATCATCCGCTCCCCAGCGACAAGCTCGTCCAGCGTGCGGCCCCCGTCTGCGCTCAGGATCGAAAAGAACAACCAGGTGATGCGCGCCACGTTCGCCGGCTCAACCTCGATGACCTCCGCGCCCGCATCGCTAAGCAGCCGCGCTGCCGTTCTCACGCCTCGCATCACACTGGCTGCCGGAGTGAGCAGGCCGTCGCTCTCCCAGAACCCGACGCGCAGCCGTTTCAGGTACACGGACTCTGCCAGCGGCGATCGGACTGGCGGCACGAAGGGGTCGAGGGAAGCCAGGCGGACACTTGGGATCGATTCGAAGATCCGCGCAACGTCTCGAGCGCTGCGCGCCATGGGGCCGATTTGTGATCGAAAGGTCTCTTGACCGGCGATGGCCGTGCGACTGCCCAAGTTGCTCCAGCGGTGCTCCGTCGGTTTCAGTGCGGCGACGCCGCAGAACGCCGCGGGGATCCTGAGGGAGCCGCCGATGTCGGTGCCGATGCCACAGACGCTGCTGCCGCTGGAGAGCGCCGCGGCCTCACCGCCACTGCTGCCTCCTGGGGCGCGGCTGTGGGCCCAAGGATTGTTGGTCGTGCCGTGAACGAAGTTCGTGGTCTCGACGCTGAGCAGCGACTGCGGCACGTTGGTTTTGCCAAGGATCACGGCGCCCGTCTCGCGCAAGCACCGCACCAGGATGGCGTCGGACTCCGCGCGATGCGCCCTGCGGGATTCGAGCCCGAGGGTGGACGGCGTGCCCTCGACGTCGATGTTCTCTTTGATGCTGACGGGAAGTCCGAGCAGCGGCGCATCGTCTCCTTGGGTGCGACGTTTGTCGGCTGCGTCTGCGTCTGCGCGTGCCTTGTCGTCCAGCTGGACGACCCAGGCGTGCAGCGCTGGATCGACTTCTTCGCGGCGCCGAATCAGCGCGTCGACGATTTCGCGGCTCGAGCATTGCCGTTTCGACAGGAGCGTCAGCAGTTCTGCGGCGGTGTGGGTGTACAAGCTCACCGCCGGTCTTATAGTCCATGGTCCGCTCGCCGGCGACAGTCGCCACCCGTCGAAACGCAACCAACATGCTTCGGGTTCATCTCTCGCTGCTCACGGTGCAATTGCTCTTTGGCCTGTGGCCGGTGGCGGGGGCGGCCGTATTCCGGCACATGCCACCGCCGGCGCTGATCGGATTCCGTCTGACCCTTGGCGCGCCCTTGCTCGCGCTGGCCGCCGGGCTGTTGTTTAGGCAACTGCCTTCGCGTGGGGATCTGCTGCGCTTGGCTGCGCTGGCTGCTCTAGGAATCAGCATCAACCAGCTTTTGTTCGCCGAAGGGCTGTATCGCGCTGGTCCCATCAACGCGGCGCTCTCCATATTGTTGGTCCCCGCGGTGAGTATGGTTGTAGCTGCCGCCTTGGGGCACGAACGGCTCAACCGCCGGCGCATTCTCGGCGTCGGCCTGGCGCTTTTTGGTGCGGCCATCTTCTTGGAGGTAGAGCAATTCGATCTCGGTAGCCGGCGCGTCGTCGGCAACCTGATGCTGGTGACCAACGCCTGTGTGTACGCGCTCTTTCTAGTCCTGGCGCGCCCGGTCATCGCCCGGCTGGGCGCCCTCAACACGATCGCGTGGGTGTTCGTGTTCGGAGCGGTTGAGGCATTGCCGCTGACTCTCGGGCCCATGACAGAGGTCGCGTGGCTGTCGCTGCCGGGTTGGGCTTACGGATCCCTCGCCTTTATTCTCATCGGTGCGACGCTCGTCACGTACACCCTGAATGCCTATGCATTGAGGAACGTGGAAAGCTCACTTGTGGCCGTCTATGTCTACCTGCAGCCCGTGATCGCTTCCGTGGCCAGCTACATCTTGTTTGACGACCTGCCCACGCTGCGTACCCTGGTTGCTGGCGCCGTCATCGTCTGCGGAGTGACGATTGCGGCCCACGTCGTCCCGGGATTGCGAGCCGCACTGCGGCGTAGCCAGGCGGGGGACGCCGGGGTGGCCCCTGGGGAGAAAGCGAGAGATTAGGGCAATCGCGGGCAGCAGCGCTCGACCCCAAACAAACTAGCACGCGAGCAAGCGACTACGGATTCGGGCATGGGCTGCCGGCATGGCCCGGTCCTCGAGCTGCTCGGCCGATAGCCAGCAGGCGGCTGTCCGTCCTTTGGGGCGGAGTTTGACTCGTCGCGTCCGGCACTCCACCGGTGTCAGGGTGATCCGGTAGCGGGTGACGCTGTGGACCACCGGTGGCAGGGGACGGCGGGCCGTCACTTCGAGGTCGACCCAAGCTCGAGCGGCTCGACGGGCTCCGGATTCGACGCCTTCGCTTGCCTCGAGTTCGACGCAAGGAAACTGCCACATGCCAGCCCAGCGCGCTGCATCCTTCGGTTGCTGCACCACCAGCACACGTCCACGGTGCGAGATAATCGCCGCTGCCATGTTCACCAGCGTAGCTTTCTTCCGTGGCGGCTTGCGCCCCCAACGCGAAGCACGCTCCGCAGAGTTGGAGTGGCAACCCGCCTGCAGCGGACAAGCTGGGCACTTCGGCGAGACCGGTTTGCAGATCAACGCCCCGAGTTCCATCAAAGCTTGATTAAAATCCCCCGGCCTCGTTTCAGGAACCAGCTCCTCGGCCAAGCGCCAGACCTTCCGGTCATGACGGGGTGTGCCCACGTAGCCTTCCACGGCGAAGATCCGTGACAACACGCGGTTGACGTTCCCGTCCACCAGCGCTGCGCGCTCTCCGAAGGCGATGCTGGCAATTGCACCCGCGGTGTAGGGGCCAATGCCCGGAAGAAGACGTAGGTCCGCGGGCGTGCGCGGGAGTTGCCCGCCGTGGTCGCGAACCACGCAGATCGCAGCCTTGCGGAGGTTGCGTGCTCGGGAGTAGTAGCCAAGGCCTTGCCAGGCGCGCAGCACATCCGCTTCGCTCGCCTCAGCCAGGATCCGCAAGTTGGGGAACTGCTGCATCCAGCGCTCGAAATAGGGCTTCACGGTTTCGACTTGGGTCTGCTGCAGCATCGCTTCACTGACCCAAATCGCGTAGGCGTCGGTTGCTTTTCGCCAGGGGAGCTCCCGGGACGCGCGCGCGAACCAACCCAGCAGTTGACGACGCAACTGGCGCAACCGCTGCGGGTTAGCGGATGTCTTCGACGTGGTCTTCCCAGTTTTCGCCATCGAAGTCTCGAACCGCGAAAGACGCTTTGGCGTCTCCGTCCAAGCAATTCACGTTCACATCGAAGTGTTTCGGGTGTGAACGAGGACGGTAGAAGGCATGGATGCCACACACACTGCAAAACGTGTGGTCTGCAACGCCCGTGTTGAAGCGATAGCTGGTCAAGGCCTCGCTGTCCCGCTGGAGTTCGAAGTCCTTGGGTGGCACGATCCAATGCAAGAAGCCCTTCTTGAGGCAGATGGAGCAATTGCAATTCAGGGCCGTGCGCTCGGGCCCCCGTGCGCGGAAGCGCACCCTCCCGCAGTGGCAGCCTCCCGCAAGCCACTCGCCCGGGTCGGCGGGGTTCATGCGTCGCGCCCGGCACGCTCTTGGCAGCGTTCGAGTTCCACCGGGTCGTGAGCGCAAAACACCCGCACACTGCCCCGGTTTTCACGACACAGGAGGCGCAGGCGCTCCTGGTTCTTGCGCCGGGCAGTGCTGTCGATTTCGGTAATGCGTTGGAACACGTCCAGTATCGGCGGACAGCGCCGTTCGTCTGGGTCCATCTCGCTGCGATGAAAGTAGGCATCTCCGGCGTGCAGCAAGAACCCCGAATCTGTCTTTACCGCGACCCCACTGTGGCCACGGGTGTGTCCGAACAGTGGAATGATCAAGATTTCTGGAGGTAGTCCACGCAAGTCCCGCACCGCCTCGAACCCGAACCAGGGTTCGCCTTCCGGGCGATAGGTTTCGAAGCTGGGTTCGTGTGCCCAATGGCCGTGGCGATAGCGCGACCGCTCCAGAGGGGTTTGTTTCTCTAGCATCGCGTCGTGCTCGGCGGCGTGCAGGTGCACGGTGGCCTTGGGGAAGTCGGGCAAGCCGCCCGCATGGTCCAGGTCCAGGTGGGTGAGTACGATGTGCCGGACATCGTCCCGGGAAAACCCCAGCTCTTCGACCCGGCGCGCGGCAGTTTCGTCTTCGTCGAGAACGGGCCGCGCGAGTGTTGTCCAACGTCGCCCCAAACGTGCGTTGGGCTCTCGAAGATCGTCTAGACCGAGGCCAGAGTCGACCAGGACCAGCCCCTGCTCGGTCTCGATCAGGAGCACGTGACAGATCATTTGCGAGGCGGATGTCAGGCTTCCTGTGCCCGAAAGTAATCGGCCGCCATAGGGACACATCGTGGCGCAGTTGAGATGGTGGACTTTCATTGCATAGATCGCCGCTGTCACGGCCAGCGTACACAAAAAAACACGCAAGCGCTCTCAATCGACGCGAGGACGCCCTGCGGGTATCGTCGGCAGCGCATGAACAGCGCGAAAAGTGACGCCTGGTGGCGAGAGCTGGACGCAAGTCGGCACGTCGTGCGGATGCAGAGTCTGGTTCAGCTCGGCAAGCGCGCCCGCGCTGGGGATGCGGAAGCCCGGAAGTTGATTGGTGCTGCCTGGGGCTCTGAAGACAGTTATGCCCGCTGCCTTGCTCTGGCCACGGTGTTTGGCAGTGGCGATGGTGAGCTTGTGCTTCGTGCCTTGCGAGATCCGTCGCGGACCGTGCGTCGGCGCGCGCAGAAGCTCGTCGCCGGGGCTTGCAGCGATGACCAAGTCGTCACGGCGCTGCGGCAAACGGACGGAACGTTCGTCCGCGCGCGGATGGTTGCACTGCTGCATCGTGCCGGGCGCTGCGCCGCCTTGGATCGGTTCTTCGAGTCAGAGCTCGCTGGGTCGGAGGTCAGCAACGCCACCCTCGATCTGCTCGCGTTCGCTTCCCGCGAAGTCGTTGAAGAAGCCTTGAAGGCCGATTCCGGACGGTTGTCGCCAGCGGGCTGGTCACGGCTTGCGCTGCGGCATCCGAGATTGGCGAAGGAGCTGCTCGACCCAGGCTCCGCCGACCTGGACCCCCGGCAGCGCTGGCTGCTCCAACTTGCCTTGCCGTCCCTTTGTCGACAGCATCCTGAGGTTGCACTCGAATTGGTGCATCGGCTCCTGAGTGCGGGCTCCGACCCAAAGCACTGGCTCTCGCAGCCCCTGCAGGAACTGCTGCGCCGTGCTCCTGGGCCGACCTTCGAAGTTCTGAAGTCACTGCACCAGTCCATGCGCCCGGTTGCTCCCCCGGGGCCCTTTGGCGCCGTGCGTTTCGACTCCCGAGTGCATCGACTCGACTCGGAGCAGCTGGCCTATCTCATCACCCATGGCTTTGGCACGTTGACGGACGGTCTGCGTGCGCGCCGCTGGTTCCTGCGCCTGTCCGAAGCCCAGCGAGTGTTGGTGGTGGATACGTGGCTCGACCACGGCCGCGGCTCTTGGGGTGGGTTCTTGTTTCGCCACGTGCCGGAGACCGACTCGCGCCGGGAGCGCGCCTACCGGCGGTGGACCGCTGCGGCCCAGAACGCGGACGGCATCATCATGCCAGAGCAGCTCAAAGCGTTGCCTCGAGATCTGCGGGTGTTGGAAGCACAGCGGCATCTCGATGAGGTGCAGGCTCTCGCCGCGCGTCCCGAAGCGCGCATGGCCTACGCGCAGTTCCTGCCCTTCGAGCGCGCTCAGTCCGAACTCGAAGACCGGTTGGGGCATCCGGAAGGCGAGACGCGCGGCTCGGCCGTTCGCGCGCTGTTCGCCACTCCGGCCTACCACCGTGGCCAGCTGGCGGCCGTCCTCGAGGCAGCCCAGAAGCGTCGATTCGAGCAGGACCCAGTGCGGATGGCCATGCTCTGCGCGCTGGCTGAATTGCCAACGCGGTGTTTCGACAAAGACAAGCTGCCCGCGCTCGGGGAAGTGTTCCAGCATGCAATTGATGCTCAGGACCTCTCCTACGAGACGTCAGCCGCGATGGAACGCCTGGTGGTTCGGCTGTTCCGTATCGACGCGGTCTGGGCTGCAGACTGGCTCACGCGTCTTCTAGCGGTACGCGGCATGCCTTCCATGCTGGGGCTCGTAGACGGGCTCACTCCCGGACAAGTCGCGGCCTTGGCCCCCGCAATCGAGCCCCTCTGCTCAGCCTGGGCCAAGCGCGAGCGGGCCGGCGCATTGCTCTGGTTGGCGCGTTCCTTCGGGAAGCGTCTCGCGTTGGTGCCTGCGCTGCTCGCCGCCCTCGAGCGTCTGGCCACAGAGCAGCCATTCGTGCACGTGGCGACGGCTGCCCTCGAGTTGTTGCGGCGGCACGCGCCCAAGCGATTCACAGAGGTTGCAGTCGAGCTGCTCGAGGCTGACCCGAGCACGATCTTGGTGCCTTCCGTGGCGCAGCACGTGAGTACTCGTCGCCAAGACGTGCTGGACCCTTTTCTGGTGAAGCGCAAGATGCGCGGCCGCTTCGCCTCCGGCCGCTCGAGTTGGGTCGTGCACTTTTCGAGCGGGCTCGGTACGTGGTCGTCGCGCCAACACGAATTACAGGCCGCGGCTCTCCACTCGCTTTTGAGAGACAAGAAGCGCGACGTGCCCACTTTGCGCCTCGGGCTGGTTGGGCTGGCTCGACTCGGCTTTGCGCCCTCGGACGTGCTGATCAAGTACGCCAGTGACCCGAGGCCGCCCGTGCGTGAGATCGCAGTACGAGCGCTGTCCCACATAGATGATGGCAGCGGCGTGCCCGTATTGGTGGAATGCCTCGGGGACGACCGCGCGCGCCACGCCATCTACGCCTTGCGCCAATCCTTTCGCGAGATGTCGCAGAGTCAGACCGTCAGCTACCTGCGCCAAGTACCCATGAAGCAGGTGACCGTCGCGAAAGAGGTGGTCCGACTGCTCGGGGAATTGGGGGGCCGCCAGGGGTTCGAGCAGCTCCTGGCTTTGCAGCGAGACGAGCTGCACCGGGACGTGAAGATCGCGCTGCATCGCGCCCTGTGGGACCATCTTCAGCAAGACGCAACCTGGCAGGTCTTCGAAGAAGGTGTTCGGGATCCGGATTGGGTGGTGGCCAGTCGCCTGGCTGCGGTTCCCCTGACGCGCTTGGACGAAATGGCTGATGCCCGGGTGTGTGGGCTGCTGGTACGAGTACTCGACCGTCCGGAACTCGAAGCCCGAATGGACCTCCTGCGGCGCGCCGGTGGGTTGCCCGTTCGCGACGAGGGGCGTTCGTTCTTCAGTGCGTGTCTGCGGCGGGTGGACGCTCCGAGCCCCGACGAAGCCCAGGCCGGCCTTCAAGCCGTGCTGTTGCGCATGAGGGCAGAAGACTCGGAAGCCATCGAACGAGTCACCCAACGATTGTGTCAGGAGCCGCGTCGAATCGACCCCATCGTGAGGGGGCTCGTGCAGAGCATTGGGCCTTACAGTTGCGCGCATGTCGTGACGCTGGCGCGGAGCGTCACCCGGCAATTGGGCGCAGATGACCACCTTGCGGCGCGCGCCATGGACCTCGCGGGCTCCGTCTACGATGAAGAGCAGCTCGCCTCCCACATTTGCGCCGCGGGCGCGCGCGGCTTGCTTCACTTCGACGTCATTACGGCAGCAGTGGCGGCGGTCGCGCGGAGTGTGCGGCCGTGGGCGCTGGAGAAGCGGTTGAGATCTAGCGAGCTGCCGGCGGTGCGCCGGGTGGCGCTGGCGGGGCTGGTTTGCGCGAGCGCTGGCGAGCGGGGCTGGACCGAGGAACGGCGCGCGCTGTTGCGGGCGTATTGCGCCGACCCTTCCGTCAGCGTGGCGGGCGCAGCGCGCTTCGTTTTTCCGCCGGACCCTGCCTCGGAGACTCCCGCCGCCTCCTGAGCATCGCTATCGGCGATAATCCGCGATAAGCTCGGACTCCAGTGCCATCCGAGCCCTTAGAATTCCCCCTTGATTCGATTCGGACCGACGGATGGTTCGAGCGGATCGGTGAGGGGATCGGCAGCTTCCAGGCGCTCTGCGACATCATTGGCACCCGCTTCTTCGCCTTCGCGATGATCACTGGCGCTCGGATCACGGCGCTCACGGTCGATCGACGCAATCCCGACCATACCCTAGTCGACTTCGTGGTTGGGCCTCCTGACATGGAGGTGACTGACGGAGATACGCAGCGCCTCACTCTCGCAGACTTCCGTCGCCGGCTGGTGGCCGCCCTGGTCACGGACGAGCCACCCGGCCTTGCCCCCACGCGAGCAACGGACACGGAAGCGCTGCAGCTCTTCGTTGGCGTCCGCTATTTGCTCCTGGCTCCGTTGTATGGCTACAGCCTGCATCACATGACGCTCTCGGATGGCACTGCCATCCTGGAGCTAACCCACGACGGTATCGAAGAAACCTACGACGTCGACGAGTTCCGATTTCGAATCCGCACCCACGTGCGTGAAGAACTCGAACGGGTTTCTCGCGGTGGCGGTAAGGGTGCCATCGACTTGGGTCGCGTGACCGAGGCCGAGGTCGCCGAACAGCAGCGGGACTGGGTCCAAGTCGTGGAGTTGCTCGGAACCTGGCCGGCTCCTCTGGCGATTTTCCTACGCACGCCTGAAGGGCAACTGCTGGGTGGTGAAACCAAGGCATTGATTGCCAAAGGGCTCGGTACGCTGGGTAGCGCCTGTATTCAGCTTGGCGAGGTGGAAAAGGGAGAGGAGGTATTGCGCTTGGCGGTGCAGTACGCCGGAGATGGCCCGAGCGCGCCCGAGATTTTCTCGCGCTTGGGGGCCAGCATGATGCTCGACCAACGCTACGGTGAGGCGATTGGACCCCTCCGCCGCGCCGCGAACCTGGGAGCGGATGCTGATCGGGTCTGGCCCCTCTTGGCGGAGGCCTTCGCTCAACGGGGTCGGCTCGTGGCTGCTCTGGGCGCGCTGCTCGAAGCAGAGGCCGCGGGGGTCGAAGGCGAGAGCCTTCAGAGCACTCGCACCCTCGTGGAGAGCAAATTGGGCGATTCGCTCAATGCCTGGGAACAGCTCGTTGCGGATGAGAATTGAGCACAACTCGGTGCTTGCGTCGAGGACAGCACACTCCTGTCTCTGGGCTGTCATCGTCACGATCTTGAGCCTCTTACTCTGCGCTTGCGGTCAGGACGAGCCCTACGCTGGTGTCGACCAGGGCGCAGTCGCGTTGATCGTGCCAGCCGACGCCAGTCCCACCACGTCAGAGGTTGCTGGTGAGCTTTCGAGCTACCTCGCTTCACTGCTCGGTACGGCCCCCAGCTTGCACGAGCTCGAGGCCAGCGGGGGCGCTGATGGGATTGCGGCGTTGAGCGAGGCAGAGCGCGCCGGTCTGACGATCGTGCTCGATGCGGACTTCTTTGGATCTCGAGCGCTGGCCGTTCAAGGTGCATCGGGCCTGTCCGGGAATGGCTATGTGCTCACCGCCCAGCACGCGGGAGGCTATCGAAACCGCTTGGATGCCCGGATTGGTGGCACGACGGTGCTCCTGGCAGCGCCCACGCCCTTGGGCAAACGCTACGCAGCCTACGAGCTTCTGAGGCGGCTCGGCGTGCGGTTTTTTCATCCTGAAGAGGAGTTCATCCCGCGACTGCCCGCGGCGCAGGTACAGGCCCGCGCCAACACCCCCACCGTCCTTGCGCGCGTGGATTCTCGTGGGGCCCCGGAGCCTCAGTACCAACCCGACTACGCTCAACGCAGCTTCACCTTTCACGGCAGTCACCCTCTAGAGCACCTAGAGAGCTTCAGTGATTCGCGGCACCCAATCGACGAGGCTCGTAACGTCAACCTCTGGATTGTCAAAAACCGAGGTAACCGTTTCCGCGGCGCTGGCCGAGGTATCGCGCCAGCGGCCCGAAAGGTCGCCCGCGCCCAGGAGCTGGATGCGTTGCGGATTCGCCTGGGCATGCCGTCGACCGCAGGCATCACGCTTCACAACCAACAGCAGGGGGCCAGCGCCGTCGTGGATCCGAACTTGCCGGTGCCTCCAAAACAGCAGATCGAAAGCTACGTCGATCAGCGTCTGGAGGACGCGGGCCCGGACCTCGTCGAATTCGGAATCCACTTCGGACCCACCGAGGTCACCGTCACGCCGGACCTCGAAACCGTGGACTGGATCAACTGGGCCGGGCGGCGCGTCCTACAGCGACGGCCCGATCTTCGCGTGTTGATCAACAATCACACGACCGGCTCCCAGGCGACGCCGAATTTTTCGAACCTAGATCAACCGCGAACGCGTGCGCCAAGCGGAGGCGCTCTACGACGCCGTTGTCGCGTTCCGCGAGGATACACTCAAATGAGAAGCAGATCCGAGCGCACCGGATCCGGTGATCCGCGCCAAGAAGAAGCTGGCCCGCGCTGAGGACGCGCTCACCGCCGCGAAAGAGGTGATCGCGAGACGCGGAGCCAAGTACCGATACCCAGCAGCACAGCTCTACGGCGGAGGGCTCACCCCAGAAACTGGCGAGAAAAACGGCACAACGTACCCCTATCGAGTCCACACCAAGACCCACTTGCTCACCTTCTGGAACAACCGGCAGCAGGCGGCGCTCGAGATCATCGAAGGGAAGGGGGCGTCAGGGACAGAGCTGATCCTCGACCCGGTGCTGGCGGCTCCGGGCACGGATCTGAGCATTGCCTGGCCATCCATCGAAGGACTCAGCGGCGTCCTCGACCTGGGAGACGGCACCAGCGTCGACCCCAAAGTTACGACTCACTCCTACGCCGCCGGAGAAGCGATCTACGACGTCAGTGGTTCCCTGGACGTTGCCGGGCAGCCCTTGCCGCTATCCGGCAACGTCGTCCGCAGTAGCGTTGTCGCGCGTTCGATGAAGGGCGGATTCGTTCTCAGCGAGCCGGACAGCCAACTGGCGCGGGATCTCCTGGGCTCTTTGGTCCCGCGAATTTGGCTTGCACGTGTGGTCGGAGAGTTGGCTCTGGTCCCCGAGACGCGACCCGACGGCAAACTCGATTTCAGCCGAGTAACCGTCGCCAAACTCGCGAGCGCCACTGGACCGCTGCTGACAGAGCCCTTCACGATGCTACTACCCATCGTGGCGCCGGGAGGTACCGCAGTGGCAGCGGAAGTCCGCGCACAAAAACTTGTCGTGACTGCGCCCAGCTCTCTGGACTCAGACGCGGGCCTCTCGGGACAGTTGGTCCTCGGCGATGTCGTGCAAGCGCTGATTGTGCTGGCGGGCTTCGACGAAAAGGGAGCGCTGGAGACCCTGTCCGGGATCCTCGGTTTTGACCCGAAAAATCCCCCCGAACACCTTCAATTCAAGGCCTCGCTACAACTCGAAGCCCCAAAGTGATCGGCGCTGCCGCGCTCAACGTGCTTGGACGTTGACCTCGGTGCTGGTGCCGTCGGGACTACGTAGGCGTGCAACAGTCGCGCTGGCGCCAGCTTTCAGGCGCACGCTGGCTTCGACGTGCATGGCGCGGCTGGGACGACCCCTCCCGTGCTCGTGACGCGAGACTTCGATCACCAAGCCTGGCCGGCTTGGCGGCCCACCGTGGCGCACGCTGACTTCTATCCTTCGCGTTTCAGCGTCGAGTTTCACTCGCGCTCGCCCGCGGCCATCCAGGCGCAACAAGAAGCTTTGGCTACGTTTCTTTCCAACAGTCGACTGGTCAGAAATGACCACATTGACAGCCGTCAATGTCTGGAACCGAGCAGCCTTTGCCGGGGGGGGCGGCGCTGGAGGACGGGGCCCGCGGCGGGGCATCGCTCGGGGTCTTCGCGTGGGAGGTTTGCGTCGCGACTTGGCGCCCGGCGCAGCGAGGTGTGTTGCGTTGCGCTTGCCGCGCGGTCCCGCGGCGTCGCCATTACCCTGCGTGGGTTGGGCGTGGGTTGGTGCGGGGATGAGGCCAATGCTTGCTGCGATGAGAGGTGCGATCAGGTGAACGTTCATGAGTCAGTCCTTGGCTCGGGTTGCTGAGCCGCGCAGAGCAACCGTCGTGCCACGAGCAAGGCCCGCGAATTGGCGGCCAAGGTCGCCCTCCCAAAGGCCGGTCCTGCCAAGCTGGCGCGCGTCTCCAGGGCTGGGTGACAAGCCGGCAATCGGCGCTGGAGAGGTCCCGCAGCGGCAGCTTTCGGCGCAGGGATTCGGTCCGGCACCCGGCTGCCGCTCTCAAGCGCTTGAAATCACGAAGCAAGTTGGCGCGCTCTTGGCGTGCTGTGCCCCTAGGAAGCGGGCCGGGCCCTGTGGTAGATGCGGTGTGCAGCCATCTGGTTGAAATGATTCGAGGCTTTGGAAAAAGCCCCGAACGCCCCATACCCCCAATGGCCGGTGGCCCAAGGCGACAATGCTCGAACTCTACTTGCCCATGTTCATCATGTTCCTCATCGCAGGGACGATATGCCTCGTGATGTTCGGTGGCGGTCAGTTCCTCGGTGCCGCGAAGAACCCTAGTGCCGAGAAGATGATGCCCTTCGAGTGCGGCAACGACACTTCCGGGGCAAGGGGCGTGAAGCTGAGCGTGAAGTTCTACCTGACCGCGATTCTCTTCGTCGTGTTCGACATCGAGGTCGTGTTCATCTATCCGTGGGCTGCGCTCTTCAAGGGACTTGGCTGGACAGGCTTTGCCACCATGGTGGCGTTCATCGTCGCACTGCTGGTCGCCCTCGCGTACTGCTGGAAGAAGGGAGCCCTCGAGTGGGAGAGCTGAAACAGCCGACGACCCAGGAGATCATCGAAACCGGGCAGGGCGCAGGATTCGCAACTACCCGCGTCAAAGACGTTCTGGCGTGGGCGCAGAAGTACTCCCTTTTTATGTACCCCTTCGTCACCGCTTGCTGCGGGATGGAGTTCATGGCGGTGACCGGTCCCCGCTTCGACCTGGCTCGGTTCGGTGCCGAGGCGCCACGCTTTTCGCCCCGGCAGAGCGATTTGCTATGGGTAGTGGGGACCATCGTGCAGCGCCAGGCACCGGTGTTGAAGCGCATTTACGAGCAAATGGCAGGGCCCAAGTGGGTGTTGGCATTCGGGACCTGCGCCAGCGTGGGTGGCTTTTACGACAACTACGCTTGCGTGGCGGGGATCGACAAGATCATCCCCTGCGACGTGTACATTCCGGGCTGTCCGCCCCGCCCCGAGGCGGTGCTCGACGGGTTGATGCTGCTCCAAGACAAGATCCAGAGCGGTGATCGTCGCCCGGCAGTGGTGAAGCCTCGCTTCGACCCTGTGGCCCACCCGGACCTGGGTGTGGTTCCGCTTCGCCGCGGCAAGGATGGCGGCCCGGTCTGAGCGCCGAGGAGTTTTCGATGGCGAAAGCGTTACTTGAACTACTGCAATCGGAATTTTGCGACGACGTCGTGGAGACCCATGCACAACATGGGGATGAAACAGCCGTGATCGCTCCCAAAGCCTGGCTTCGGGTCGCGCGCTTCTTGCGTGACGACCCCAAAGCAGGCATGGAAATGCTCGTCGACCTCACCTGCGTCGACTACCCGGATCGTGAACCGCGTTTCGAGGTCGTGGCCCATTTGCACTCCCTCTCGAAAGGGCACCGCCTGCGCATCAAGAGCCGCGTAGGGGACGAAGAGGGCGACGGCGCGGAGATTGACAGTTTGACGGAGCTCTGGGGCTCCGCGAATTGGGCTGAGCGCGAGGCTTTCGACATGTTTGGCGTGCGTTTCGCAGGTCACCCGGACCTGCGACGCATCTTGATGTACCCGGAGTTCGTCGGTCACCCGCTGCGCAAAGACTACCCCGCCAACAAGATCCAGCCCCTGGTGCCCTATCGGGAGGAACCGGGCCTGGAGAAGCTTCCGCCCTTTGGCCCCGACGAGGGGATGCCCTTTGGACGCCAGAGCTTCGACCGGGTTGGCGATGACGACGAGCCGTTGGTCGCCACCGATCTGGAACGGATGCGCTGAGGAATATCGAGTCAATGGAACCCTTAGACCAAGACCTGGACGCGTCCGAGATCGAAGTCAGCGCAGAGCCGATGCTGCTGAACGTCGGGCCGGCGCATCCCGCGATGCACGGCACGGTGCGCATCGTGATGGAGCTTTCCGGGGAAAATATCGAGCGTTGTGACGTGCAGGTCGGTTACTTGCACCGTGGGTTCGAGAAGATGTGCGAGCGGGGAAACTGGAGCCAAGTTTTCCCCTACGTGGATCGCTGCAACTACGTTTCCCCGATGCTCAACAACGTCGGCTTTGCCTTGGCCTGTGAAAAGGCGTTGGGAATCGAGGTGCCGGAGCGTTGTCAGTGGTACCGGATGGCGCTCGGTGAGCTCGCTCGGATCGCCGACCACCTGACCTGCGACGGTGCCATGGCGATGGAGCTAGGCGCCTTTACGCCCTTTCTGTGGATGGTCAAGGCGCGGGAAATGATCTGGGACGTATTCGAGGAAGAGTGCGGCGCCCGGCTCACGCACAGTTTTGGTCGCGTTGGTGGCATGGCGCATCCGCCCACGGACGGATTCAAAGAGCACGCCCGCGCGGTGGTGAGGCAGGTGCTGAGCGTGATGGACGAAGTCGAGCGGCTGCTCATGGGCAACCGGATCTTCCTCGACCGCCTCGAGAACGTCGGCGTGATCAGTGCCGAAGACGCCGTCAGCCTGGGGTGGACGGGACCGAGCCTGCGGGCCGCTGGAGTGCCCTACGACGTGCGCAAAGCCTCGCCATACATGAAGTACGGCGAGGTGGAGTTTGACGTCCCGGTGGGACAGCAGAGTGATTGCCTGGACCGCTTCATCGTTCGAATCGAGGAAATGAAGCAAAGCGCCCGCATCATCGAGCAGTGCCTAGAGCGCATGGCCGACGAGGGGACTGTGAATGTGGAAGATCCGCGCGTCGTGCTACCGCCAAAGGACGAGGTGTACAGCAGCATCGAAGGCACGATTCAACACTTCAAGATCGTGATGGAGGGGCTGAAGATCCCCGCCGGTGAGGTGTATTCCTTCACGGAAGGCGGCAACGGCGAACTCGGATTCTACCTGGTGAGTGACGGCAGCGGCACGCCTCAGCGCGTGCGCATCCGGCCGCCATGCTTCTTCATTACGAGTGGTCTCGAGCGGATCATCACCGGCCGCATGATGCCCGACGTGGTGCCCTGCTTCGGTTCCCTGAACATGATTGGTGGGGAGTGTGACCGCTAATCGCGTAGTCCTGGAAATGCGATGCCTACCTTCAAACTAGACGACAGAGAGATCCCCTTCGAAGCGGGGGAGACCATCATCGAAGCTGCCCACCGCGCCGGCGTCGACATTCCGCATTATTGCTGGCACCCGGGTCTGTCCATCGCTGCCAACTGCCGCATGTGCTTGGTTGAAGTGAAGCCACCCCCAGGTCGGGCTCCGATGATGCTCTCGGTCCTGGAGTGGGATGCTGACAAGCAGGAGTACGTCGATCAGAAGAAGCCCAAGCTTCAGCCGGCCTGCCAAATGCGACCAGCGGAGGGCATGGAGGTTCTGAGCGAGTCGAGCCCTCACGTGAGCCACGCTCGGGCGGCTGTCCAGGAGCTTCTGCTTCTGAATCACCCCGTGGATTGCCCGATTTGCGATCAAGCTGGTGAGTGTCGGCTGCAAGACTATTGGCTCGAGCATCAGGGCACGAAAAAGCGCATGCGCGACGAGCCGATACACAAACCGAAAGCGCAGGTCTTCGGCCCCACCATCGTTTACGACGCGGAACGCTGCATCGTGTGCACGCGTTGCGTCCGTTTCAGTGATGAAGTTGCCAAGGATCCGGTCCTGGACGTACGAGAGCGTGGCAACTTGAACGAAATCGTCGTGTCGCCGGGGCGACAGCTCGATCACCCGTACACCCTGATGACGGAATTCGTGTGTCCAGTCGGGGCGCTCACAGCAACGGACTTCCGCTTCAAAGCGCGGGTGTGGTTCCTGCGCAGCGTACGCAGCGTCTGCGTCGGCTGCGCAACGGGTTGCAACTCCTTTACGGACTACGATCCGCGCTCCCAGCAAGTGCAGCGCTACCGCCCTCGGGAAAACTCAGATGTGAACCAATACTGGATGTGCGACGAGGGCATGTTGGACTACGCCCGCATTCATGAGGGCAGAGTGCTAAAAGCGAAAATCGGCGGAAAACCCGCATCGATGACGGCGGCTCTCAAGCGTGTTGCCAAGTTGATGAAGGGAGTGCCCGCGGACAGCATCGGGGTGGTGCTGAGCGCCGAACACAGCAACGAAGACAACTTCGCATTGCTGACTCTCGCTCGGGACTACTTGGGCACGGGCCACCTCTTCGTCACCGGCAAGCCGGATGGGGAAGGGGACGATATCCTGCGGCATCGCGACAAGAACCCCAACGCTGCCGGTGTCACCGCCATGTGCACCAGTACGCCGCCTCTCAGCATGCCGGTCCTCTTGAAGTCGCTGGAAGAGGGGCGAATTACTCATGTAGTGGCTCTGGGCTCGGCACTTCCGGATCCGGACCGGGCGGACGCTTTGAGTAGAGCAAAGGTGTTGGTCACGCTGTCGACTCACGATGGGCCCCTGTCCCGCGCGGCTGCCGTCGTTCTTCCTGCATCCAGCTGGGCCGAATGCGATGGGACCTTCGTCAATGCCAAAGGGCTTGCGCAAGAGAGTGAACGCGCTCTCTTTCCCCAAGGAGAGAGTCAACCCGCTTGGAAGCTCGTCGCTGCTCTCGGCGCAGCGCTAGGACACAAGATGGTCATTGGCAAGTTGTCCGACATGCGGCGTGCGATGGCGCCAGATGCAGGCGCGGCTCTCGAGGGCAACGCGACCAGTGTGGAGGCGACGCCATGACGACCGGATTGCTGATCTCATTCGTGCTGAAAGCGACATTCGTCGTCATGTTCGGCATGAACGTGGCGGTAGTACTTACCTGGTTGGATCGGCGACAGGGTGCGGTCATTGCGGATCGCGTCGGCCCAAACCGCGCGGTGGTGTGGCTGCCCCAGCGCGTGGCGCAAGCTCTCGTCGCTGGGCCAGCACTGATGCTTGCAGGAGCCGTCATCTTCTACTTCGTGAGCAATAAGGCTGAGGGAATCGAACGCTTGGGTCGCGCCGTCGTGTTCACTCATCTCGCGATTGCAGCAACTTGGCTCACGGGCTTGGCCATCGCCGGTCGGGTGCGGGCGCGCGGCGTTCAGTCGAGCGCAGGCGCTGTCGTCGCAAATCTGGACCGCTTCTTCGCCTGGCTTGGGGACCCGCGCATCTTCGTATACGGCGGACTAGGCGCCCATGCCCTCGCCCTGTTGGTTTCCGGGCTGCTGCGCGGCACGCCCATCGGAGTGACGATTCGCGAATTCGCCTATGGTGCTAGCCCGGCCTTGTTCGCCCTCGCCGTCGTAGCCGGTGGCATCTATGCCGCATCCAGCTTCAGCGAACCGCGGGTGGGGCTTCGGTTGTTCGGGCTGCTGCACCCAGCCGCAGACGGCGTGAAGACGATCTTCAAGGAGGACTTCATTCCACCTAATGCCGACCGGCTGTTGCACAGTCTGGCGCCTTTCATCTCCTTCTTCCCGGCCCTGGTGGTGCTCGCGGTCGTTCCCTTCGGCGATACCCTTTGTTTCGGCAGCAAAGAGGGAAAGATCGACTTCTCGTCCATCGCTCGAATGGTGCCGCGAGAGGGCGTGTGCACGGATGGCGCGGTGTCTCTCCAGGTCGTCGACGTCAACGTTGGCATCTTGTACTTTTTTGCTCTCGCGGGCACCGGGATCGTCGGGGCCGCGCTGGCGGGCTGGGCGAGCGACAACAAGTACAGCTTGCTTGGCGGGCTACGCGCCGCGAGTCAAATGGTGTCGTACGAGGTCACCTTGGGCCTGACGCTCATCGGCGCGATCATGATCTACGGCACCCTTCGGATCGACGAGATGATTCGCTGGCAGGCAGAGAACGCATGGGGCATTTTCGTTCAGCCCGTAGCATTCTTCCTCTTCTTTGCCGCAGCTGTCGCGGAGAGCAAGCGAATCCCCTTCGACATTCCCGAGGGCGAGAGCGAAATCGTGGCTGGGTACTTCACGGAGTACTCCGGGATGAAGTTCGCGATGTTCTTCTTCGCGGAGTATGTGGCCGTCGTCGCCTCCAGCGCCCTCATGGCCGCCATATTCCTGGGTGGCTGGCATCTCCCCTTCATCGAACGGGACGGACTCTTCTTGGCGATCGGCGATACCGTGATCGTCCGGCAATCCCTGACCCACGTATCCGTGGTCATTCTCGGCGTGCTCGCTTTCATTGGAAAGACGGTGCTGCTCTGCTGGTTGCAGATCACCATCCGCTGGACGCTGCCGCGGTTCCGCTACGATCAGCTGATGCGCCTAGGCTGGCGCAAGCTCTTGCCGGCGTCCCTCGTCAACATCCTTGTGACGGGTCTGCTCATCTTGGCCGCGGCGTCCGCCAGCACCAACGTCATGAGCGGCCTGCGGGTTGCCGGAGATATCACGCAGGTGGTGATTGCAGTGGTCGGCATCGTGGCCATGGTGGCCTTCATCCGGTTCATGCTGTCGCCAGCGGAAAAGAAACGCATGGTCGTCAGCAGCGCCCAGAAGTTTGCGGCCTCGATGGGGGGCACCAAATCCGCGCGCATGAGCGCGTGAGGGAACAGTCATGAGTAGCATCACTCCGAATCAAGCCCTCGGCCCCAACAAGGTCACCGGCAAGGTCGTGAGCCGACCGGTGCGCTCCGCCGGAGTACAGACCTACGTGCCGGAGATCACCAAGGGGCTAGGGCTCACCATGCAGCACTTCTTCAAGAACACGAAGGAGATGGCTCTGTCCCAACGCAATGATCCCGTTCTCGAAGGTGTCGAGGATGGCATCAATTGCATCTCCTACCCGGAGCAGCGACGGCCCTATCCGTCACGCTTCCGGGGCTTGCACCGCCTAACCCACCGTGAGGATGGCTCCCCGCGCTGCGTGGCCTGCCTTTGCTGTTCCACGGCCTGTCCAGCCCAGTGCATCCACATCGACGCTGGAGAGTACGCGGAGGGCGATCCCAGGCGGGGCTACGAGCGATTCCCCAAGCGCTTCGTCATCGATGAGCTGCGTTGTGTGTTCTGTGGGTTTTGCGTCGAGGCATGTCCCTGCGATGCAATTCGAATGGACACGGGCATTCACGCGACGGCCTACGACTCACGGGATCAGTTCATCTACGAGAAGGACATTCTGATGTCCTTCAAGGGACGGGATGGAACCCAGCTGACGCAGAACCCCCGCCATGAGCCCGGCGAGTCCACGCACCCCGGTGTGGACCGGGACAAGCACCACTAGTCTGCGCGACTCCGGGTGGGCGCTCAATCCATGGCTGCGACCTACACGCCGACGATTGGGCTGGAGATTCACGCGCAGCTCGCGACCCAGTCGAAGTTGTTCTGCGGTTGCTCAGCCGCCTACGGGCGGCCACCCAACGTCAACGTGTGTCCAGTTTGTCTGGGTCTGCCCGGCGCGCTTCCAGTCCTCAACGGCGCGGCAGTCGCGATGGCCGTCCGGGCGGCACTGGCTCTTGGCTGTGAGATTTCTGAGACCAGCGTGTTCGCACGCAAGAACTACTTTTACCCGGATCTGCCCAAGGGCTACCAGATAAGCCAGTATGCTCAGCCATTTTCCAACCGCGGGTTCGTCGACATCGACGTCGATGGCGACAAGAAGCGGATTGCCATCACGCGAGTGCATATGGAGGAGGACGCCGGCAAGAGCGTGCATGGCACCGGCGGAGTGTCCTGCGTGGATTTGAACCGGGCGGGCGTGCCACTGATCGAAATCGTTAGCGAACCAGAAATCAGTTCCGCTGCCGAGGCGGCTGCCTACATGCGAGCGATTCGCGACATATTGGTGTTTCTCGGAGTGAACGATGGCAACCTAGAGCAGGGCAGTTTGCGCTGTGATGCCAATGTCAGCTTGCGGCCGGTAGGGACCGAAACCTTGGGCACTCGCGCAGAATTGAAAAACCTCAATAGCTTTCGCTTTCTGGCTCGCGCCATCGATCTGGAAATCAACCGCCAGACGGCGGTGCTGGACGCGGGCAAGAAGGTGATCCAAGAAACCCGAAGCTTCGACCCCGACGCAAACGTCACTCGCAGCCTGCGCTCGAAAGAGGACGCTCACGACTATCGCTACTTCCCGGACCCGGACCTGCGGCCTCTGTGCATCGGCGAGCACACAATTCAAGAAGAACGCGCGCGCGTAGGCGAACTGCCGTTGGCTCGACGTAAGCGCTACGAAGAAGAGCTAGGGCTCAGTGCCCAGGCGGCTCGGGTGCTAACCCAGCACCCCAAAACCGTGGAGCTATTCGAAACGGCCCGGGCGGCGGGTGCTGAGCCAGTCAAGCTGGCGAATTGGGTCGGTACCGAGGTTCTGAAGAACGCGGAGATTCACGGCGCCCAGGCGCGCTTCTCTGTGACTGCGGCTCAGCTCGCTGGGCTGCTCAAACTCGTCGACGAGGGCGCGATCAGTGGCAAGCAGGCAAAGGAGGTCTTCGCCGCGATGGAAGGCACGGACCGGAGCCCCAAGGAGATCGTCGACGAACGCGGTCTCAAAGTGGTCTCCAGCGAGGCGGATCTGAAGCCGATCTGCGAGCAGCTGATAGCAGCACATCCGGCGCAAGCCGAGCAGGTTCGTGGCGGCAAGAAAGGAATGCTCGGGTTCTTTGTCGGGCAAGTCATGAGGGAGACGGGCGGGTCGGCGGATCCCCGCGTAGTGAGTCAGCTCCTTACGAGGCTCATCGGTACCGGCTAGTTCCCCGAGCGCAGCCGTCGGGTAGATGCGCTCAGTGCTCGGGTGGCGCGCCGTACTCGGGCGCGCCCGCACCGTCATCGTCCGGAGGTGGGGCGGGTTCTCCGTACATGGGCGCGATTGCGCCGGGATCGTCCGGCGGCATGGGCGCTCCATACTCTGCGGCCGGGGCGCCGTCGTCGTCCGGTGGTGCTGTCGTTGTCGGTGCTGGCTGGGGCGAGTCCGGAGGTGTGGCGGAACCGCCGCAGGCAGGGACGGTCGCTGCCAGGGCTGCGCCCAGGGCGACTCGCGCAGTTCGTGATAGCCGCGCAGTCTGGGCAACACTGACTGCCGGTGGGATGTGGTCGAACTGGACGGAATGAGCGCAGAAGGGGCATGCTGCTTCGGCAAGACGCACGTGGCGGCTGCAGCTCGGACACGGGAGTAGTCGTTGGGCCATGCGCCAAGCCTAGCGCGATTTGTGGCAGACGTTCCACGCGTGTCTTGCCAAGGCGGATGCGGCTGGGCCAGGCTGGCCTCGACGATGAGCAAGATCCCCCATCCGGACCCGCTATCCCGTGCCGAATACTCCGCTGTCGAGCTGCTTCCCGATGACGCCGAGGCCGTGCTTCTGGAGCAGCGAGAATTGCCCGATACGGAAAGGTACGTTCGCATTCGCACGGCGGACGAAATGGCTCGAGCCATCACGGAGATGGTCGTGCGGGGCGCACCGGCGATCGGAATCGCCGCAGCCTACGGCATGGTGCTGGCTGCTCGAACTGCCGAACCCTTTGAGGCTGAGATGGCACGCGCGGCCCGGTGTTTGCGCGAAAGCCGACCCACGGCAGTGAACCTGATGTGGGCGGTCGACCGGATGCTCTCGCGCAGCCGCGAGGTGAGCTCGATGAGTGCGATGGATCGGGTCGCCGCCCTCGCGGCGACGGCACGCGTCATTCATCGCGAGGATGTCGAGGCATGTGTCACCATGGGGAAGTTCGGTGCGGAGCGGGTTCCGGATGGCGCGACCATCCTGACCCACTGCAATGCGGGCGCTCTCGCCACCGGTGGTTACGGAACGGCCTTGGGCGTGATCCGCGCTGCAAGAGACGCTGGCAAGAACGTCCAGGTCATTGCCGGTGAAACTCGCCCCTACTTCCAGGGGGCCCGCCTGACTGCCTGGGAGCTCAGTCGGGATGGGATTCAGGTTTCGGTCATCGCCGATTCGGCGGCTGCGAGCTTCTTCGCTCAGGGGCGGGTCGACCTTGCCGTGGTGGGTTCAGACCGGATCGCCGCCAACGGAGATGTCGCGAACAAGATCGGAACCTACGGCGTAGCTGGCTTGTGCAGGTTGCATGAGCGCCCCTTCTTCGTTGCTGCGCCTTGGAGCACGGTCGATTTGGCGTGTCCAACCGGCGCTGAGATTGAAATCGAGGAGCGCGCCGCGCGGGAGCTGACGCACTTGGGCGAGCGGCGGATTGTGCCGGACAGCGCCGGCGTCCACAATCCGGCCTTCGATGTGACCCCTGCGGCCTGGGTGAATGCGATTTTCACGGAGCGCGGCGTCGCCGAGCCCGTTGGAGCGCGCGCGCTTCAGGCGTTGGCGCCCTGACCACTACTTGGTCACGGCGTCGGCGAGCAGCTTCAGGTTTGTATTCATCTTCCAAGTGGCGTCCCCAGGCTTGAACGCGTTCTGCCCCGAATCCCATTTGCCGCGTGCGGCGACCACGATTCCAAGACTCGGAATGACGGTGACCACTTCTTTGTTCCAATGCCCGTTGGCTTGGAATGTGTCGGGTGGCGCGTTGGGCCAAACGCGCTTGCTCTGGTTCGGGACGGTTTGGTTGAACCAAGCGTTAAGTCCGTAGATCCCGGGACCAAACTCGGTCTGATCGCTGCCGCCGCCGAAGCTGCCGATCCCGAGATAGTCGCTGGTGGCGCTGGAACTCCGGGGCAGGCCGGCAGGCACGGACGCCTTCCAATGTTGGTCGAAGAGAGCCTGCGGCAGCAAGGGGCCTGTGGCCCAGCGTCCCTTATTCAGCCAAAACCACCCGATTCTCGCGAAGTCTCTAGGACTGGCGTTGACGCCGTATCCGCCGCGGGAACCGAAGAGCCCACCGTCCTCGAAGCCCAGGGCTTCAAGTCGCGCTGCGCCCGTCGCGGCTTTGTCTGGTGACCCATCTTTGAACACCTTGTCGAATAGGGCTTCGGCGTAGAGCTGGATCGCGAAGTCGTTGTAGGCCCACGCGCTCCCGGGAGCCTCCTTGCGCGCATAGCCACTCGTCATGTGAGCTAGGTGGCTGAAGGTCATACTCTGGTCTTTCTGATTCAGCGGATAGCCGGTTGCCGCTACGCTTGCGTTGACGCCCGCTAGTTTGCCCTCATGCACGGCGAAGAGGAGCATCGTCGAAATAACGGGCTTGGCGGCAGAGGCCCAGTCCGCTCGCTTGCTGGCGTTCCCCCAAGAACGAACCAAGTATCCGTCCTTGATCAGGACGCCGTCGCCGCCGACATTCTTGACGAAAGCGTCGATCTTGGTGGCGTCTAACCCGACAGCTTGCGCCGCTTTCTGCTGCCAGCTTGCACCGGGAAAGACATCTACTGACGTGCCTGCACCCCCACCCGAGCCGCCCCCGCCGACGCCTCCACTGCCGTCGCCAGCCACGCCGCCGCTCCCGTCGCCACTAGCGCCACCATTGGGGCTCCCTGCGCTGCCCCCAGCCCCGATGGCGCCGCTGCCCGCGGTTCCGGCCTCACCGCCGCTCCTGGAACTCGCACCGGCCCCCGCGGGGTCCGGTTCAGAACTCGAACAAGCTGCTGTCCCGACCACCAACACCGCCGCCCACAGGATTCGCATGTGTTCTAGTCTGCCATGTAGGCACGGGACTTTCGACGCCTCCCTGGCCAAGGGCCAGCGCCGCGCCTATGTTCCCAGGGAGTGACCACTCACGAGCGCCCGCCCCCCGTACGCCGCGAAAAGAAGCCGCCATGGCTCAAGGTGCGCGCGCCTGGTGGCCAACGCTATGGAGAGCTGAAGCGCACCCTACGCGGCCTCGATCTGAGCACGGTGTGCGAAGAGGCACGCTGCCCCAATGTCGGTGAATGTTGGAGCGCGGGTACGGCCACGGTGATGGTGCTCGGGCATACCTGCACCCGTGGCTGTCGTTTCTGTGCGGTCACAACTGGCAATCCTCGGGGCGGAGTCGACCCCCGAGAGCCGGACCACGTGGCCAAGGCCATTGGCAAGCTAGCGCTGCGCTACGTAGTGCTCACCATGGTTGACCGCGATGACTTGCTCGACGGCGGCGCCGCACATGTTGCAGCGACGGTGCGCGCGATCCATCGTGAGAGCCCCAGCTTGCTCGTGGAGACCCTGGTCGGCGATTTCTCGGGTCGCACTCGAGACATCGACACGCTGCTCGCAGCTCAGCCCGAGGTTTTCGCCCACAACCTGGAGGTGGTGCGGCGGCTAACGCCTACGGTTCGGGATCAGCGCTGTAGCTACGACCAGAGCCTGGCCGTCCTTCGGCATGCCAAAGCCGCGTATCCGGATCGATACGTGAAGAGCTCGCTGATGGTGGGTATCGGGGAACGAGACGACGAGGTCCTCGAGGCCCTGTCGGACTTGCGCGAGGCCGGTGTCGACATCGTGACCCTGGGCCAATACTTGCGGCCGACACCCAAGCATGTGGCCGTCGACCGCTATGTGTCCCCGGAGCAGTTCGATGCCTGGGCTCGGCAGGGCCGCGACCTGGGCTTCTCCTACGTGGCCTCCGGACCCTTGGTCCGCTCCAGCTACCACGCTGCCGAGGCCTTCGTCCTGGCGAGCGGCGGGGGCCAAGCGCCTCACAGGCGCCCGGCCCCCGCCTTGGACCCCGCGATTTTGCCTGAGGATTCACTGCTTCGCCGTCCCGGCGTCGGGCGCTGACGCGCCGCGCGGTTTCGGCTAGGCTGCGCGGCGCTTAACGAAGGACGCCTACCCCATGACCGCCCCCGACCAGAGTTTGCTCGAGCGAGTGGCCACCAAACTCAGCTTGCCGCCTTCGTACGCCGAAGAGGGAACCAAGTCCTCCATCCTGACCGTGGCGGCGGCCTCCTACGGCTCCCAGCCGACCGAAGACGACATCACGCAGCCTACAGGATTCGATCCCGACGCGGCAGCGCTGTTCGAAGCGGTGGTGGAGGCCGCGTTTCTGGTTGCCAATGCGGATGGCGATTTCGACCCAACAGAGCGTGCCGCCTTCGAGCACGTCGTGCTTTCTGCTTGCGAGGGCGTCGTGGGACAGGGGCAGGTGCACGCCCTGGTCGCCGATTTGGAAGACCAGATGCACGAAGATGGCATCGACAAGCGCGTCAAGATGGTCTCGCGCACCGTATCCAAACCAGAACATGCTCAGGAAGTTCTCAGAGTCGCGGCTCTCCTGGCACATGTGTCGGGTGGCGTCAGTGCCGAGGAGCGCGACGTGCTCGAAAAGCTGACGGAGAGTTTCGGTTCGGACGCAAATGCCTTGAAGCGCGCGCTCAGCGAGGCCGAGCAGGCGCTCGGCGATTGAGCCTGAAGATCGACGCGTTGCGGCGTACGCCAAGGCTGTCAAAACCCGGCCAAATTGGACGTCCCCGGTCGCGCAGTTGTCGGTTCTCTTCGGGCTTTTCGCCAGCGCCCAGTATCGACTAGGCTCTGCCAGCCGCGAGAATCCGAGCGGCACGCAGGAAGATAAATGACGACGACTGCAGCTCCGACAGTTTCTGGCGCGGGCCGCGCCCCCGGCGATGTGGTGCGGGTGCTCCGCGAAGACGGCAGCCTCGACCCCAAGCATGACCCCAAGCTTTCAGTCGAAGAGATCTTGCACCTCTATCGGCACATGGTGTTCACACGCATCACCGATGAACGGTTGGTCACTCTTCAGCGTCAGGGCCGAATTGGATTCCACATCGGCTCTCTCGGCGAGGAAGCCGCCATCATCGGCTCGGCCTTCGCGATGCGGAAGCAAGACTGGGTGTTCCCCTGCTATCGGGAGTTCGGTGCTGGCTTATTGCGGGGCTTTGAGTTTCAACGCTACATCGACAACATGTACGGCAACGAGAACGATCTTGTAAAGGGGCGGCAAATGCCCGACCACTACACGTGTCGTGCTGCAAAATTTGGCTCGGTGAGCTCGCCGATCGGAACCCAGATCACCCAGGCCACGGGATTCGCTTGGGCCGCCAAGATTCGGAAGGATGACCTGGCGTGTCTGGTCTACTTCGGGGATGGCTGCACGAGTTCCAACGAGTTCCACAATGGGCTGAACTTTGCAGGTGTGTTCGGCGCGCCGGTGATCTTCTTCTGCCGCAACAACGGTTGGGCGATCAGTGTGCCGGTGGAACGGCAAACCGCAAGCCGCACCTTCGCCCAGAAGGGCATCGCCTACGGGGTTCCCGGGGTTCGTGTGGATGGCAACGACATTTTCGCAGTGATCGACGTCACGCGGCGGGCCGTGGAACACGCCGCCGCAGGCAAGGGACCAACGCTGATCGAGGCGATCACCTATCGCATGGGTGGCCATTCCACGAGCGACGATCCCACTCGCTATCGGACCCAGAACGAGCTGGAACCTTGGGTAACCCGAGACCCCCTGGAGCGCCTGCGCGGGCACCTGGAGCGGGGCGGGCACTGGGATGACGGCAAGGAAGAGACGTTGCGTGGGGAAATCGACCAACAAATCAAGGACGCCGTGACTCGCGCCGAGAACACGTCGGGTCCTGCGCTCGAGACCCTCTTCGAGGAAGTCTTCGCGAAGCTGCCGTGGTTCCTCGAGGAGCAAAAACAGGAACTCCTCAGCGGTCCTCGAGCACCCTCCGCGCACTGAGTACCAGCGGGCGCTTACACCACCCTTCTTGAGAGTTATTCGGAGAATTCGACCATGCCGCAAATGAACATGGTGCAGGCCATCAACGACGCACTGCGCATCGCCATGACGGAAAACGACAAGGTCATCCTCATGGGTGAAGATGTCGGCAAAGTAGGTGGGGTGTTTCGCGTGACAGCCGGTCTGTTCGACGAGTTTGGCGATGACCGTGTCATCGATACTCCCCTGTCCGAGGGCGGCATCATCGGGACCGCCGTTGGCATGGCGCTCTACGGCATGGTGCCCATTCCGGAGATTCAGTTTTCGGACTTCATTTGGCCGGCGTACGATCAGATAATCAGTGAGATTGCGAAGTACCGCTACCGCTCCGGCGGGGAGTATCCTTGCAAGATGGTGATCCGCACGCCAGTGGGCGGCGGTATTCGTGGCGGGCACTACCATTCGCAGCACCCGGAGGCGCACTTCATTCATGTCGCGGGCTTGAAGGTGGTGTGTCCAACCAACCCTTACGATGCGAAGGGCCTACTGCTCTCCGCCATTGCGGATCCGGATCCAGTGCTCTTTTTCGAGCCCAAACGCATCTATCGTGCAGCCAAGGGCGACGTGCCCGAGGGTGACTACAGTGTGCCCCTCGAGAGTGCTTCCGTTGCACGCACAGGGGGCGACGTTACGATCATCACCTACGGAGCGATGTTGTACGAGAGCCTGGATGCCGCGGATAAGGTCGCGGCAGAAGGGGTGGATTCCGAGGTCATCGATCTGCGTACTCTATGGCCCCTGGATGTCACGACTGTCGTGGAGAGTGTCAAGAAAACTGGGCGGGTCGTAATCGTCCACGAAGCACCGAAGACGTGTGGTTTCGGGTCTGAGCTCGTCAGCCTGATCTGCGAGAAAGTGTTCTATCACCTGGAGGCACCACCACGCCGTGTGACGGGTTTTGATACCCCCTTTCCCTACGCCCTCGAGATGGAATACCTCCCGTTATCTCACCGCATTGTGCCCGCCGTTTTGGAAACGGCACGCGCCTGAACTGCAAGGATGAATGAGCATGGAACGGTACGAGTTCAAGCTGCCCGACATCGGTGAAGGCGTCACCGAGGGGGAGATCGTCAGTTGGTTGGTCAGCGTTGGCGATTCCTTGGTTGAGGACCAAGAAATGGTCGAGGTCATGACCGACAAGGCGACCGTCACCATCGGCGCTCCAAAAGCGGGCAAGGTGGTGGAACTCGGTGGGGGCGAAGGCGACATCGTCCCCGTGGGCAATGTCTTGATCGTGCTGGAGCTATCCGAAGCCGGCGTGGCGGTCGCGCCAACCATCGCGAGGCCCAAGGGGCCGTCGGGAAACGGTGCTGCCGCTGCAGAGAAGAAGGACGATGGCCCCGCGGCGACGGCCGTCGGTGACATCAAAGAGTCTTTGCCCGGCATGAGTGTTCCCCGGGCACCCAGGGCTCCCGAGATCAGCGTGCAGGGGTCTGCCGGCTACTTTGCCGAGAAACCCTTGGCGGCTCCCGCGACCCGAAAATACGCGAGGGAAATCGGGGTAGACCTAAGGCAGGTGCCGCCCACCGGCCCCGCGGGGCGGGTGACCCGAGAGGATGTGGAGCGCTTCGCGAGCGGCGCCGTCGCCGCGTCCCCGCAGAGCTCGAGCGGCGTTGACCAGTCCGCGGTCACGCTGCGCCCAGCGCCCAAGCCTGGTGCGCCTCCGGTGCGTCGGCAGCCGCCTCGGACGCCGACAGGGGCAGAGCAGCGCGTTCCGATCCGGGGCGTGCGTCGACGGATCTACGAGAACATGTCGCGCTCGATGCATACGGCCGCGCACTTCACCTACGTGGATGAGTGTGACGTGACGGCACTGCGGGCGTTGCGAGCACGAACGAAGGCCATCGCGGAGCGCGACGGCATCAAGCTCAGCTTCCTGCCGTTCATCATCAAGGCGGTAGTCGCTGCGCTGAAACAGCATCCGACTCTCAACGGCCTAGTCGACGATGAAAAACAAGAGATGGTGCTCAAGGACAGCTACGACATCGGCATTGCGGCAGCCACTGACGCTGGCCTGATAGTGCCTGTGTTGCGGGAAGTAGATCGCCTCAGCATTCTCGACATCGCTCGAGAGCTAGAGCGCCTGGCGGAGGATGCTCGCTCCGGGAAGTTGCGGATGGAAGACCTCGGTGGTTCGAGCTTCACGATCACGTCGCTGGGCAAGTTGGGAGGCCTATTCGCGACGCCCATCATCAACTACCCGGAGGTCGCAATCCTCGGCGTTCACGAGATGAAGAAGCGCCCCGTAGTGCAGGGCGACCAAATCGTGATTGGCGAGGTGATGTTGCTTTCCCTCAGCTTCGACCATCGTTTGATCGATGGTCACGTAGGGGCGGCCTTCGCCCGAACCATCATCGAGCTTCTCGAGGAGCCCGATCGCCTTTTGGTCTCGATGAGCTGATGTAAGTAAAGGTAAGACCTCGAAGGTCCGTTGCGATGCGCCTTCCTCGCCGAATGCGCGGATCCGCGGTAGCCTGTCGACCGCGGAGAAACGGATCGTGGAGAGGGCAGCTTGAGGCGACTATCAGCACTTCGGGTAGGGCTATTGGTCTGTGCTCTTGCGGTGCCGGTGTGGGCGGCGCCGTCTGCTGAGGATGTGAAGCTCGCGGGGGACGCGTTCGACCAGGGCAAACGAGCCTACAAAGATCGTGAGTGGGTCGCGGCAGCCGAGCACTTCGAAACTGCGGACCGGTATGCACCGGCGTCGGTCACTCTGGAATTGGCCATTCGCGCGCGCAGCAAGGCCAAACAACTGGATCGAGCCGCCACGCTTGCGGCATTGGCCCTCGATCGGCATCCGACGGACAAGAAGCTTGCGGAGCTTGCCAGTCCGGTGCTGCAACGCGCCGAGAAAGCGCTGCACCGTGTACGGGTCGACTGCCAGCCCGCATGCGATATCGTCGTGGGTACCAAGTTGGTCCACGGCGGCTCTGCGGAGCGTCGCACCGTCTTCGTAAGGCTTGGCAAACATGAAATCCGAGCGGGTTGGTCCGGCGGGCGCTCTGTATCCGAGTCCATCGAGGCCAAGAAGGGGGGCAAGAGTGATCTCAGTTTCGAGGCCCCCCCGGAAGAGGCGAAAGCACCGGTCACGCCTGGAGCGGACCCCGGCTCGAGCAAGCCTGCGGGGCCGAAGTCACCGGAGCCGGGTCCAGACCCTGGGCCGACCTCCCAATCCGGATCTGGCCTGCCTCCCGCGGTGTTCTTCATCGGAGCTGGCCTCACGGTGGCTGCGGGGGCCGCGACAGTGTGGAGCGGACTGGATACCCAGAACAACCCGGGCGTCGACCGGGTGCGGGAAGAATGTGCCGGGCAGGGCACAGATTGCGATTTGTACCAAGACGGACTTAGCCGTCAGCGTCGAACCAATGTGTTGATTGGAGTCACTGCGGGTCTCGGGGTCGTTTCTGGTGTGATTGGAGCGTTTTTCACCGACTGGAGCGGAGGTGACTCCACCAAAAGCGCGAAAGTCGAGCCCTTCGTGAACGTCGTGGGTGGCGCCAGCGTGGGGGCCCGCGGGAGCTTCTGAGTGGTTGCCGCAAAGTTGATCGACGTACGCCTCGAGGGTCGACAACATATCGATCGCTACGAGCTTGTCGCCGAAATCGCTTCGGGCGGGATGGCTACGGTTTTTCTGGCTCGCCTCAGTGGCATGGGCGGATTCCAGAAGTTCGTCGCCATCAAACGCTTGCACCCTCACTTGGCCGGAGAGCAAGAGTTCGTCGAGATGTTCCTGGATGAGGCGCGCTTGGCCGCCGGTATCCACCACCCGAACGTCGTGAGCATCTTGGAAGTGGGTGCCAGTGAGCGTGGCTACTACCTCGGTATGGAGTACATCGAGGGAGATACCCTCGCGCGGCTTTTGGCGCGCGCCGCGACGAGCGGTCAGCGACTTCCCAGACCGGTTGCCCTCAAGATAGTGCTGGACACCCTAACCGGACTGCACGCGGCGCACGAGCTGAAGGACGAGATGGGCCAGCTCACGGAACTCGTTCATCGAGACGTTTCCCCTCAAAACGTCTTGGTCGGTCTCGACGGCATTTGTCGCATCACGGATTTCGGTGTGGCGCGGGCAGCCACGCGCCTCAGCGCCACCCGGGTTGGCCAGCTCAAAGGCAAGATCGCCTACATGGCTCCAGAGCAAGCCATGGGCAAGAGCGACATCGACCGCCGCGCGGATGTCTTCGCCGCCGGGATCGTACTTTGGGAAGTTCTAGCTGGGCGTCGGTTGTTCAAATCGGAAAACGAGGCGGCAACCCTGTCTCGGGTGCTGACCGAGGAAATCCCCGACGTTTGCGAGGTCGCCACGGACGTACCGCGGGAGATCGGGGACGTCGTGATGAAGGCGTTGCAGCGGGATCCCGTAGCTCGTTTCCCTACCTGCGCTCATTTCGCGGACGCTTTGGAGCGCGCTGCCAACAGCGCTGACAAGCTCGCGTCCAGTAAGGAGCTGGCCTCCTACGTGTCCGAGGTCATCGGCAACGAGATCGGCCAGCAACGCGACGCCGTACGCGCTTGGTTGGCGCGGAGCGAACCGAGTCAGATTCAGCTGCCCACTGCTGGCCCCGTGAGTAGCGGCATGGATCGCTCCGGCGTGACGCAAATGGCTACGCCCAGCGTCCGCTCTCAAATGGTCGAGCCGGCGCCGGCTCCGCGTCGGCGCTCGGCCCTCTGGCTCGTCTTGGGGCTCCTGGCTCTAGTGGGTGTTGCGGCTCTCGCCTGGTGGCTGGGCCGCCGCGGACTTTGGAACGCGCCCGTCGCGGCCGATACATCCACGCCGCCGGTTCTGTCAGCGACCCCCGCCGCCGCGGAAACTTCGGCGGCGGCGCCCGCCCTCACGCCTTCGGCCGCTGAAACCCCGGATACACCCTCAGTGGAACCGTCAGCCCTGCCGCCGGCGCCTGCCGAGACCAAGCGACCGGTTCAACGTCCTGCTCCCCGCCCCCAAGCTGGGCCAAAACCCGGGCCCAAGGGCGGCGACGACCTACCCAGCAATCCCTATCGCTGAGCCCGGGCGCCCCGGGTCTCGTTGACAGTGGGGGGGCCGACTGCTACCTGTCGGCGCCCATTTTTATGGGTTCTGCGCCTCTGGGCATCGGAACCCGCTTGACCCAGGAAGACCGGGCAGTGGCCGTCAAACGAGTCTGTCTATTTACGGGTAATGCCCATCCGGAACTCTCCGAAGAGATCGGCCAGGTCTTGGCTACGCCGCTAGGTGAGGTGCGCGTATCCCGGTTCAGTGACGGCGAGACCTTCTGTGAGATACGGGAAAATGTCCGCGGGCTGGACACTTATGTCGTTCAGCCCACGTGCTCACCCGTCAACGACAATCTGATGGAGCTGCTGATCCTGTGTGACGCGCTGAGGCGCGCCTCTTCAGCCTCCATCACCGCGGTCATTCCTTACTACGGCTACGCGCGACAGGACCGCAAGGTCGCGCCACGAACACCGATCACCTCCAAACTTGTAGCCGACTTGTTGGTCGCTGCGGGAGTCAACCGCGTGCTGTGTGTGGATTTGCACGCAGGTCAAATTCAAGGATTCTTCAACATCCCCTTCGACCATCTCTACGCACTGCCGGTGATGTTGGAGGATTACTTGCGCGTGCGGTTCGACGAGAACGCGGTTTTCGTGTCTCCGGATGCTGGCGGCGTGGAGCGTGCCCGCGCGTACTCGAAGCGAATGCACGCTTCTTTGGCGATTATCGACAAGCGTCGTGAGCAGGCCAACGTCAGCGAAGTCATGCATATCATCGGTGACGTCGATGGCCGGGATTGCATCATCGTAGACGACATGATCGATACCGCTGGTACGCTGTGCAATGCGGCAGAAGCCGTGATGGAAGCGGGTGCGAAGAGTGTGGTGGCTTGTGCGACCCACGGCGTGCTCTCTGGTCCGGCCGTGCAACGTATTGCCGAGTCCAAGCTAGCCGAGGTCGTCGTGACCAATTCAATTCCGCCTTCGACCGAAGCGAAGGCGTGCGAGAAGATTCGAGTGTTGTCCATCGGGCGCCTGTTGGGGGAGGCCATTCGGCGAATCCACAACAGCGATAGCGTCAGCTCGCTATTCGTGTGACGACACCGCCAGCAAAGAAGAAGAGAAGAGTCATGGAAACCGTGAAAATCGAAGCTACTCGTCGAGAGGCCCAGGGCAAGGGTGTTGCCAAGCGCTTGCGTGCTGCGGGCAAGATCCCCGCGGTCACCTACGGCAAGGGAGAGCCTGCCGTGCCGGTTGCCATCGCGCCGAAAGATGTTCTGAACGTGCTAGACGCGGAACGCGGACGCAACTCTGTGGTCGAACTATCCGTGGATGGCAAAGACAAGATGTCGTGTCTGTTGACCGACTACCAGTACCACCCGGTCTCACGAGCGCTCTTGCACGCGGATTTCTACCGGATCTCTCTGGATGAGCCGGTCGAAGTCGAGGTGCCCCTGGAGCTGTCCGGCAAGGCTGCCGGCGTGGTCCTGGGCGGCGTGCTGCGCCAAGTGTTCCGTCGCCTACCCATCCGCTGCCTGCCCAAGGACATCCCCGCCAAGATCGTCCACGACGTCACGGCGCTGGAGATCGACGGTGCGGTGGCCGCTGGAGAGCTCCAAGTTGGCGAGGGCGTCGAAGTTCGCCTCCCCGCGGCACAGACCGTGGCGGCGGTGGTTACCCTTCGCAAGAGCGTCGAGGCTGAGGAGGAAGCGGCGGCGACCGAAGCAACGGCAGCCGCTCCTGGCGACGCCGCGGCGCCCGCCGCGGCCGATGCGGCCGCCGAGGGCAAAGACAAGGAATAGCTGCCCCCCGGCTCAGCGGAGTGAGAGGCGGCCTGCACGGTGTCGGAACCGGCAATCAAACCTCGCATCGTGGTGGGGCTTGGCAACCCCGGTCCGCGCTACGAGTCGACCCGACACAACGTGGGGCGAATGGCGACCGCCGCGCTGATCCAGCGCGTGGGGTCCGTGCGAGTCGAAAGCCATTCTCTGGTCCAAGTGGCCCACACCGTGGTTCACGGCGTGCCCGTGCTCGTGGCAGCCCCACGCACGTACATGAACGAATCCGGGCGGGCCGTGGCGTTCGTGGCACGCCAGGCCAGTGTGCCCCCTGCCGAGATCCTGGTGGTCCACGACGAGCTGGACCTGCCCTTTGGTAGCCTCCGTCTCAAGCTGGGCGGCGGCGCTGGAGGTCATCGAGGGCTGTCCAGCGTGACGGATTGCCTGGGCAGCGCCGACTATGCGCGCCTCAGGATAGGAATCGGACGTCCTGAGGCGACTTTTGTCGGGACGGTAGCGGATTTCGTGCTAGAAGCCGTTCCCCTTGCGGATCGGCCAGCACTGGAATCGAGTGTTGGACGAGCCGTCGAGGCCACCATGCTCAGTGTCGAATCCGGCCTCGCCGCGGCGATGAATGTGGTGAACCAGCGCAATCCGCGCTGACTCCTTGCTCCCACCCGGTGGGGGCCAACAGTCCGAAGGGAGACAATCAAGAATGTCTGCAACCCAAAGCGTGGGCAAGTTGCCCCCGCGCGAATACGAGACCATCTACATCCTCCGCGCTGACACGGCGAAAGAAGCAGCGCAAAAAGTGGCCGAGCGGGTCGGGGATGCAATCGGCAAAGAGGGCGGTACCCTCACGGCCGTCGAGAGCTGGGGACGCCGGCAGCTCGCATACGCCGTGGGCAAACAGCGCCGCGGGGTCTACGTCTACCTCAAGTACCTGGGCCGCGGCGCAGTCGTAACGGAACTCGAGCGCAACCTGCGTATGCTCGACAGTGTCATCAAGTTCCAGACTGTGCTCACCAATGATGAAGTGGACGTGGCCAACGTCAAGGTTGATCCAAAAGCGGTCGTGTTCGACGACGTAGAGCCGCCGGCCGATGACGACGTGGAAGAGACCCTGGAGCAGCGGCTAGGCCTGGTCGAGGGGGCCCCGCGCGTGCGTGACGAGCGTAGTGGCGCCGAGGGTGCTGAAGATGGATTTGCCAATCCGGTAGCCGTGCCGCCGCCTGTCGCGGAAGAAGGCGCCAAAGCCGCTGCTGACGCAGCCGCGAAGCCAGCCGACGCGGAAGCCAAGCCGGTCGCCGAGGCCGATTCCAAGGAAGGGGCAGAATCATGAACATGTTTGCCGACAAGAAAGACCCCAAAGGAATGGGCATGGAAGGCGGAGCATTCCGTCGTGGTCGCCGCCGTGGTTGTGGCTTCTGCTCCGACGAGGAGCTGGTCATCGACTACAAAGACCCCCAAGCGCTCAAGTACTTCGTCACCGAGCGTGGCAAGATCGTGCCGCGTCGTATTTCCGGTACCTGTGCGAAGCACCAGCGCGAATTGGCTGTGGCGATCAAGCGGTCCCGCAACATCGCCCTCTTGCCCTTCACTTCGAGTTGAAGGAGACGAAAAATGGCTAGTCCGATCAAAGTAGTCCTGCAGGACGACGTAGACCATCTCGGCGGTAGTGGAGATGTTGTGAAAGTGCGTCCCGGATATGCTCGCAACTTCCTGATCCCCCGTGGCCTAGCGGCGCCGGCTACCGCCGCCAGCTTGGCGCGGGTTGGTGAGCTCAAGCGTCTCGCTTCTCAAAAGGCCGAACGCGCCTTGCAAGAAGCCAAGGGGCTGGCGGCGAAACTCGAGGCTGCGAGCGTGAAGCTGGAGCGTGCCGTGGGTGAAGAAAACAAGATGTACGGCTCGGTGACCTCCAAGGATATCGAGGAAGCGTACGCTTCTCAGCACAAGCTCAACTTCGACCGTCGCAAGCTCACGTTGGCAGAGCCAATCAAGACTCTGGGGCTCTCGGAAGTTCCTCTGAAGTTGCACCCGGAAGTCGTGGTTCAACTTCGCGTGGAGGTTGTCAAACAGGGCTGAACTAGGTACACAACGTTCTGTCAACCGCACCCCGGCGATCTTCAGTCGTCGGGGTGCGGTGCATTTGGGCGCCTGGGGACAACTCGTGGATAGGTATCTTGAGAACTTCTGGAAAACTCGAATCGGACCTTGTTTGTCAGCCCCGGGCGAGCTTCCTCTGCTATCGCGTCAGAGGCACCCTGCCCAAGCGAGGCTCAGCATGACGGGAGTAAGTTGATGCAGGTCCAACGCGTCCCCGAGGAGGATTCCCCGTCTGTGGGCGGCAGGGTTCCGCCACACGATTTGGATGCGGAAGCGGCCGTTCTGTCCTCGGTCCTACTGTCTTCGGAAGCTTTTGACCGGGTTCAAGAGGTCCTGCTGCCGGAGCATTTCTATGCTGGCCGTCATCGTCGAATCTTCGAAGCAGTCCTGGATCTGCAGCGGCAGGGCCATCCTGTCGATCTGGTGAGCGTTGCAGGCTGGCTGCGGGACAGAGAACGACTGACCCAAGTGGGTGGGTCGCCGTATTTGGCCCAACTGGCGGACGCAACGCCCGCGGTCGCGAACGTGGAGCATCATGCCCGCGCTATTCGCGAAAAGTGGCGCATTCGTGAGCTGATTGCGGCCTGCCAGAGCTTCACCGCTGAGGGCTACGGCGACTACGGGGAGGCTCAGGCGTTCATTGATCGGGCCGAGCAGGCTGTCTTCGACATTGCCCGGGTGCCCGAGGGCTCCACCGTCGTGCCAGTCCGTGACGCCATCCACGACGCTTTCAAAATCCTGACCGAGGCGGCCAAACGAGGCGGGGCGATTACGGGTACGCCCAGTGGGTTCACAGAATTGGACAAACGCTGCGCGGGCCTTCACGGCGGTGATCTCTATATCGTGGCGGGCCGGCCCGGAATGGGGAAGACCGCATTCGTTCTGAACATGGCAGTCAATGTGGCGCAACCAAGGCGACGCAATCCCGTCGACATAGCTGATCCCCAGGAGGAGGACTCCATCGAGGAGCCGGGAGACGGCGTTGCGTTCTTTTCCCTGGAAATGCCAAGGGAGCAGCTGGCCTCCCGAATGTTGGCGAGCGAGGCGCGGGTGGACGTATCGCGCATTCGCAGTGGCGACATGCGCCGGGAGGATTGGGAGAAACTGACCGGTGCCGCCGCCCGGTTGGGCCGTTTGCCCCTGTTCCTCGACGACACACCGGCCCTCACCCTTCTTGACCTGCGCGCCAAGATCCGGCGATTGAAGGCGGAGCTGGAGCGAGCTTCTGAAGGCGTGAGCTCCAGTGGCAAGCTTGGGCTGGTGGTCATCGACTACCTCCAGCTGATGCAGGGCCGGCGAGACGCCGGTAGCCGAGAGCAAGAAATCAGCGAACTTTCCCGAGGTCTCAAGGGCATGGCCAAGGAAATGCGAGTTCCAGTGTTGGCCCTCAGTCAGCTCAATCGCTCCGTGGAAACGCGGGCCACCAAGGACAAGCGGCCCCAACTGAGCGATTTGCGCGAATCCGGTGCCATCGAGCAGGACGCGGATACCATCATGTTCATCTACCGGGACGAGTACTACTTCCGGGATAGCCCAGACAAGGGCATCGCCGAAGTCATCGTCGCCAAGCAGAGGAACGGCCCAACCGGGAACATGCGCGTGAAGTTCACGCCCGAGTATACGCGCTTCGATAACCTGGCGGCGGACGACTACGAGTTTGACCAGTACGACAATTTCGACGCGCCCGGAGGCTGAGTCGGGCGCCGCAGGCGCATTCGTGGCATCCCCCGCAGAATCCGGCTACTCTAACGCTCGCATGCGCAGAGCATTCCTTGCTTGCCTCCTGCTCGCGGCTTGTGGCCGGTCCGGCCCAGAAGACCTGCTTGGGGACGACCTATTTGACGCCGGAAGCGACGCCGCCGGCGGCGTTGGAGCGGTGGGTGGGGAGGGGGGCTTCGCAGCGACGGGCGGGTTTGCTGGAACTGGCGGAGCCACCGGCGGAGTGGGAGGCGGCACGGGGGCAACGGGGGGTACGGCTGCGACCGGTGGTCTAGTTGCCACTGGGGGCATTGGCGCAACTGGTGGCGTTGGCGCGACCGGTGGATCCGGCGCGACGGGCGGACTCGGTGCGACGGGCGGATTCGGTGCGACGGGCGGATTCGGTGCGACGGGTGGCAGTGGCGCGGCTCCCAGCGATGGCGGGAACTTCTTTGATGCGTTCCCATTCCCCGACTCCGGGCCCATAGCGGACTGCGTGAAATGCGCGGAAGACAACTGCGCGTCCCAGGTGAACGCGTGCTTCAACAATCCGGGTTGCGCCAGCGGTGTCGTGTGCGCACTAACGAGCTGTGGCGGCTTCAATTTGCAGTGTATTTTCAGCTGCTTCGGCGGCAACATTCAGGCGGCACTGCAGGCCTTTGGTGCCTTCAGTTGCCTGGCTCAGAACTGCGGCCAGCAGTGCATTGGGGCCATCATTGGCGGTGGTGGCGGACCGCCGCCGCCGGGACCGGCTGCGGGTGATCCTGGTGCGCCGCCGGCGGGTGGCTTCACAGGGTATGTCACGCCAGCGGACGCCGCGAAGTACGGTCTGCCGCCAGGTCCTGTCTATCTTCCGTCCCTTGAGGTTCTCGACGCGTTGCCTGCAGTTCGGAACTCCTGCGTTGCATCAGGTCGAAGCTGCCGTCCACGCTTAGATAAGTAGGGCCTCAGCGAGTTCCTGCATCAGATCCGTCAGCCCGTCGTGGGTGGCCGCGCTGACCAGGCGCAGCTCGAGTCCCCGTTCCGCGAAGCGAGCCTTGAGCTCCGGATACGCCTTACGGGTTTCGGTCACGTCGGCTTTAGTCAGCGCGACGACCTCTGGTCGCCGTAGCATTTCTGGGTTGAAACTGCCTAACTCCGACCGAATTACGTCGTAGTCGGAGAGGGGATCCCGCTCAGGATCCTCGCTCAACGAAACGAGATGCAGCAGCACCCGCGTGCGTTCCACATGCCTGAGGAATCGCACTCCCAGCCCGGCGCCCTCACTTGCACCGGGAATCAAACCCGGGATATCGGCAATCACAAAGCTCCGGCCGAGACCCCGTCGCACATCGCCCACGCTCACCACGCCTAGGTGCGGGATTAGCGTGGTGAAAGGGTAGTCGGCGACCTTCGGCCGCGCGCGACTGACTGCGCGAATCAGGGTGCTCTTGCCCACATTCGGAAAACCCAGCAGGCCCACGTCGGCCATCACCTTGAGCTCGAGGCGCAGCTCCCGACGCTGGCCTGGAACTCCCGGTTCGGCCTTTCGCGGTGCCCGGTCGACCGGCGTTGCGAAGTGCTTGTTGCCTCTGCCCCCGCGGCCCCCCTCGGCGACCACGAAACGGGCGTTGGCCTCGGTCAGTTCCGTGAGCAGCTCGCCGTTATCGGCGTTGAATACCACCGTGCCCTGAGGCACCCGGACCTCGGAGGTTTTGCCGGAACGCCCGTAACAATCTTTCCCAGCGCCGTCTTGCCCCCGCTCGGCGCGTACGCTTCGCAAGTGCGCCAGGTCGTAGAGCGTGGACAGACCAGTGTCCGCGACCAGGACGACATCTCCGCCGCGACCGCCGTCTCCGCCACTGGGCCCGCCAAAGGGAACGAACTTCTCGCGTCGGAACGCCACACAACCCTTGCCGCCGTCGCCGGCCTCGACGCTGAGGCGGCACTCATCGACGAATCGCATGCTCCGAAACTCGTATCGCGCCTGCTCCCCGGCGTCACGAGGGAACGGACGGAGTTCAGCGCCGAGGGCGGGTGGGGGGCCGTAGGGGCTTCGGGGTACCCACGGGCTCGGCCTGTTCGTCGAGCGCAGCCACGGCCTTGGAGAGGGCATCGAGGCCCAGCTCTGCGGCGGCTGCAGGTTGGAACAGGCGGGGAATTCTCTCGAGGGTTATGCAGAGGCCGCGGCCCAGGTCGAGCTCCCGTTCCACGAAGGTCTCGAAGGAGGAGAAGCCCCTGGCCTGGTACAATTCCCGATCGCGGATCTTGCCCAGGATGATCCCCACGTCCCAGAAGCGGCTGTCGAGGCGCTTCTTCAGACTGCGGATTTCGCGTACTAGCGCGTGGAGTTCGGAGATTTGCTTCTTGATCTGGTCGGCCCGAGCCGGTTCGCGCAGGGTGGCCCGGGCACTTCCCGGGGGAATGGGGGCATCGTTGCGACTGCGCGCTTCGGCCGCACGTTTTGCCGCATGCCGCGCCACCCAAGGCGCGGTACCGCGACCGCCCTTGGCGGCGGTCTCGGCGTCGCCGGGGCGGGCCTTCTTCGGCGCGGGGGTCGCCCTGGAGCCGGCGCGTGCGGGTGCGCTGGCTTTTCGTCGCGCGCTCTTTCCCCTCGATTTTGTTTTTGCCATGGTGCCGCCCGAACCAGCTGGCGGGAGCCTTACCTAACAGTATGACATCTCCTCGGCGGCGGCCAAGCTTTCGAGCCCAGTGCCGCTGAGGGCCGGGCGGCGTGGTATTCAGACAGCTGATGACGGATGACGCTCATGCCCAATCGCCTTCAGTGGCGGCGGCGCCTCTACCGAGTGACCGGATTGCGGTCGTCGTGAACGGCAATGCCAGGAGCGTGACCGACGAGGTGATCTCCACTCTCGACCAGATCTTGCTCGGTGGTGACCTGTTCGTGTCGCGGCACCTGGAAGACAGCCGAGAGATTGTCAAGACGCTGCTGTCCCGTGGATACGGCACGGTCCTCACCGGCGGTGGGGACGGCACATTCACCGTGATTGTTTCGGATCTGGTCCGGGAAGCTCGCGCCCAGCACAAGCCGCTCCCCAGGATCGGTCTGCTGAAGCTGGGGACCGGGAACGCGCTGGCTTGGGTGGTCGGTGCCAGTCGTGCCAAGGGGCGGGGGCTTGCCGCGGACATTCAACGGCTGCGGGAGGACGCTGGCAGCCGTAGTGTGCGGTTGGTGGAAGTGGACGGTTTCCTGACGCCTTTCGCCGGATTTGGCGTGGATGCGGTGGTCTTGAGGGACCACGCTAACGTCAAAGCGATGTTGATGAAAACGCCCCTCAAGCGCTACGCAGCGGGGGCCTTGAGCTACGCAGTGGGTTCCGTCACCCGCTCCATTCCCAGCTACTTCATCCGTCCCGAGCCGCACTGCCGGGTGATCAACGAAGGCGGCGACGCCTTCCGAATGGGTGATAAGGGGCAGGTCGTGGGCCAACCGATCCCACGCGGCGAGGTCATCTACGAGGGGCCGTCAAAGGTCGCAGCGTTGGGCAGCATCCCTTACTACGGCTTCGGATTTCGGTTCTTCCCCTTCGCGGACGAGCGTGATGACCGCATGCATCTGCGGGTCTCCACGATCGGCCCAGTGCAGTTCGTGCGGTCCTTCCCTTCGATCTGGCGAGGCGAGTTCCACGACCCGAGCGTGGTATTCGACTATCTGGTCGACGCCATCAGTATCGAGATGGATCCGCCGACGGTGTTCCAAATCGGTGGAGACCCGCGGGGCGAGCGCAGCAAGGTCACTGCACGTCTTTCCCCGGAGGCGCTTCGACTGGTGGACTTCTACGCGCCACCACGGCCGTAATCCATGACTTTTCTGGGATGTTTTTGCGTTGGGCTCGGATCGCCACGGGATGAGGGTCGTCCAAGTGGTCCTCAGGGGTTCGCTGCCTTGGGGTCTCGCGCTCGCAAGCTCCACGCCTTGGACGCCGGCAAGTTGCATTTGAATACCGGCAGTTGGGTTCGCATGATCAACCTGGCCGTACAGCATCTGGGACAGGAAAACGGCCTGACCCATGCCCTCATCGAGTAGGATGCAAAAGGGAAGCCTGAAACCAGTTTGCTCCGATGGTTTGGAATGCACTGCGAACACGAGCCAGACCTGTATCAGTCATGACATCGCATTCGAGACTCTTGGCAGTGTGCTTCGGTGGCGCCGCAGCGCTGGCGACCGTCGCCCAAGCCGAGCCTGCGTCGCCAGCGAGCGCCCGATTGAGCTGCCGGCCGGAAGCGGGACCGGGGCGGGTGCTGTGCGAGCTCGAAGTAGAGGCTAGCAGAGCGTTTCGGCTCAGTTGGGCCGACGGTCTGGTGGTGCGGAGTCCCGATTTTGCGTCACCCCTCCGGTCTCGGGTCGGGCGATCTCAGGTCAGCGCCAGAACCCCGACTCGCTTGCGGCTCCCCATCGCATTGGCCGCCACCGGCGCTGGGCAGGGTGAGCTGGAGGTTTCAGCCCGCTGGGTCGTTTGTCGGGCAGAGGCTGCCTGCGAGTCAGGGCAGACCCTGACCAAGGCTGGAGTGCGGGTCGGCAGCATCAGCGAACCATGACGCGCAGCATGCGAATGGCGGAACTCGTCCGCGAGAGCGGGATCCCGAGGGAGACCATTCACTACTACCTCCGCGAGGGGCTGCTGCCCGAGCCCAGACGCAGCGGGCGCACTCGGGCTACCTACGATGAACGCCACCTCGAGCGGCTTCGTGCCATTCGCTACCTTCGCGAGGAGAAGTTCTTACCTATCGCGGTGATACGCAGCATGTTTGAGGTGGGACTCCAGGGCGGTGGCCTGGATGTCGAGACAGTTGCGACAGTGCTTGGGCTCGATCCTTCGCTGCCACAGCCCCCAGGACAGCTGGCGCATCACGACGACGTCCTCGCCGTCGCCCTCGAGCGAGGGTTGCTGGGTGGCTCGGCTGAGCCGGCGGCGATTGAAACCCCTGCAGCCCTTGCGGTGCTCGCGGCTGTCGCTGAGGCCACACAGTTGGAGCCAGGTCCCCGGGAGCTGAGCCTCGCGGACATGAGTGCCTGCGCTCCGGCGTTGCAGCGTTTGGTCGAAGCGGAGGCTGCAGCATTCTTCTCGTATGCCCTGGCGACCGGCGCTCTGGGAAGGTCCGTTGACGCGCTCGCGCGGGGTCGAGGCGCGGTCGCTCGCTATGTGGCTGCCTATCGAAGCTTCGCGCTGCAGCAGGTGGTGACCCGGCTACTTGATGCGGCGGGTGACATGCGGCTTGCGAAAGTTCGGATCCTGGAGCTTGGACCGGCAACGCTGAAGCGACTCGCGCCACAGTGGACGGACGCGGCGTCCTCGCGGAGCGGCAGCGGTCACGATTGGGTTTGGCACTTGCTGGCTACGGGGCAGACGTCACGACTGCCTGAACTACCCCCCGCTGTGGTGGAAAGCCTCAGGCCGCGCACACTAGCCTTGGTCGTGCTATTGGGCGGCGCAGGGCCGCTGAAGACCCGTCGACACTTGGAGTCCCCGCTGGGGCAGATCCTGGTGGCGGAGATCGAGCTCAAGCGAGCGCTCCAATCCACGGCCGATGGGCGTCTAGAACGGCTTGTCCGCGGCCTTTCTGCGCTGACACGGGCTCGGCCCGGTGACGACGCTGACCCCACGGCTGCGGCCCTAGGGGCGCTGCGTCGAGGTCTCATCCTGTCGGCCTTGCCGACGGAACTGGGCCTGATGCCGCAGGCCAGGAGCGACCTCACGGCTGTGGTGCAGACCATCGGGAGCGCTCCGGGTCGGGTCGAGCCGGCTGCGCGCGTGTGCATGGAGGCCAACGCTCGGTACTTTTTGGCACAGCTACACGGGCGCGGGGGCCGCTGGGACGCTGCGGGTCGGGAGCTGGAGCGTGCCGATGCATTCGCTGACGACGGCGAGTTGGGCGCGGCCGTTCGCTCCCAGCGAGAAGCACTCGTCATGGCGCAGGAGCACGATTCTTGGCCAGTACAAGGTTCGAACGCTAACGACGTATAGGATGAAGCTACCCGGCCGGTTGGGACCCACAACCCTGGGAGACGTGCTGGGTGCGCTCCACCGGGAGACAGCCAGCGGCGTTCTGGAGCTCGTCGAATCCCGTGGGGCTAGCGCCGGGCGCGCCCATCGGGTGCACATCTGCAGCGGCCTCATCCAGCACGTGGAGTCGAACTTGCCAGTGCCGCGACTGGGAGAACTGTTGCATAACCAAGGGTTCCTGACTCCGGCGGCACGTTCCAAGTTCGTGAGTGCGCTGATGGGCGCCGAGGCCGGGAGGGCTGGCGAGTTGCTCAGGCGCCACGCGGGGGTTTCTGCAGTTGCCGTCGGAGCCGCCCTCAGGCGACAGCTCCAACTCAAACTGAGCGCGCTCTTCGATCTCCCAGACCTACAGCTGAGATTCCGCGTCGCCCAGCGGCGGCCGCCGGAGCCCCTCGCCGAAATCCCGCTGTCTCCGCGAGAATTCCTCCACGGTCGTCGCCGAGCTCGAGACGATCGCCCCCGACGGACTCATGGGCCCACGCGGGGTCGCGATGGTCGACGCGACCAGGCTTTACGGGTGCTGGGTCTGACGGACGCCGCAACGGCCGCCGACGTTCAACGCGCATTTCGAAAACTTGCTCGCGAAGTGCACCCAGATCGTCACCCGGACGCTGACGCCGAGGAGCGGATGGAACTGCTACGGCAGTTTTCGGAGCTGTCCGCCGCCTATCACAAGTTGTGCGCCTAGGTCAGCGTTTGCTCTGCCAAACCGCGCGCCCGACGAAGAACGGTCCCATCTGAACGATGAATTCGGATGTTTGGCGCGTGCCCCGCATGGTCTGAACGACATGGGATAGAGGGTGGAGGTCTTTGCCAACGAGGCCGATGACGAACTCGTTATCGTTGGCGTCCAGGCCGTGGCATGCAAGGCGAATGTCGTGGGCGAGATCTGCCTGGCCGTAAGCCTTGCCGATGGTCGCGTGCTCGCGGAGGATCCCTCCACGCTCTCGAGGCTCGAGCTTCTCGAAGGCGCCGCCTCGGCGCAGAGGGTACCAGACTGCCCAGGGCCAGTCGGGGTTTTTCGCGGTCTCTGCCGGGCGCTTGAGTAGCCAGTACTCCAGATCTTGTTCGTAGCCCGAACTGTAGGTGCGACCCAGCATGCTCAGTTCCGGTCTGGCCGTGAGGTCGGATACTCGCTGGATCCCACGGCGAGTCTTGTCTACGAAGTCGGCAGGGTCTTCGCTGAAGGACAGAACCGCCAGACCATGCGGATGATTGACGTCGACGTATATGACGGCACTCGCGCCCAGCTCGTTCAAAGCGTCGCCCAGTTGCGTGGTCGCCAATTCCGGTGACTCGCAATGAAACGCCAATAGCTGCATGAACAGTCGCCGGTTCATCTCTTGGGGCATGCCGTCACGCTCGGCACCGCGCTCCATTACATTCGGACTGAAAGGCTTGTCGCTCGGGGGCATGGTCAGCGCCACTGTTCCATTTTCTGGAGTGCAGACCAAGCGTTGTCGCCCCGGCAGAGGGGCCAGCGCCGCGCCGGGATTTGTCGGGTACTCCTGCCGTGCTTCGGGTAAGCTCCCGCCGCCGTGAGCCTACAGGAACGAACGAGGGTTCCCACGCTGCCAGCTGGTATGCGCGACTGGCTACCCAGTGAGGCCCGAGCACTATCCCTCTTGGCACGACGCGTGCTGCGGTCCTTCGAGTCCTTCGGCTACCAGCGCGTGACTGTGCCGGCATTCGAGTACGCTGAAGTGTTGGAGCGGGGCTTGGGTGCTCTCGATCCCGCAGAGGTGCTCAGATTCGTCGAGCCGCAGACTGGCGAGGTGGTGGCGCTGCGTCCTGACATGACTCCGCAGATCGCCCGGCTAATGGCCTCGCGGCTGAGGGACAGACTGTTGCCCGCGCGCGTCTGCTACGAAGGTTCGGTGGTGCGGCTTCGACGCCAGCGAGCGCGACGGAAGCGGCAGATCCCCCAAGCGGGTGTAGAACTCCTCGGCGCCTCGGCTGCACAGGGCGACCGAGAAGTACTGGAGGTTGCCATTGCGGCGGTTCGAGCAGCCGGGCTGACCGACTTCGTGTTGGACCTATCCCACGCGACGGTGGCTGGAGCGCTGCTTCAGGCGGCACCCTCGGAGGCCAGATCTGGCTTGATCGAAGCTCTATCTCTCCGCGACCCGAGTTTGCTCACGGAGCGGGCGCGCGAAGTGAGACTCGACGCGCCTGTGCGGACTGGGCTGCGCGCGCTTTTGGATCTCGCGGGAGGGCCAGACGTGCTGTCGCGCGCTGAGAAACAGCTCGGGGGCACTCCGGCGGCGAAAGGAGTGAAGTCTCTCAGCGCTCTGGCCGAGTGGATCCAGAGCCAAGGTCTTGCGTCGCGCCTTTTCGTGGACCTGGCTGACGTCCGACATTCGGCCTACTACACGGGCGCGTTGTTCCAGATCCTCGCGGAGGGCCCCGGCGAGGCGGTTGTATCCGGTGGCCGTTATGATCGGCTATTGGAGCAATTCGGTGCTCCCTGCCCGGCTGCGGGGTTTGCCGTCGATTTGGACAATCTGGCCTGGGCGGTTGGCGCCGGCGGCGGGCCCACCAAACCAACCGTCGTCCTGCTACACGGAGCCTCGGACGACCGCTTGCGACGCGTCGCCGGCGGATTGCGGGCCCAGGGGGTTGCGGTGGCATGCCACGAAACCGGTGGACAAGAGTACGCGCGAAGCTGGGGCTACTCCCATCGCCTAGACTTGCGCGCGCCGGAGGTGCTGCACGACCTATCTCAGGGCGTACAGCATCGGTTGCGTGTTGCCAGCTCAGATGACGTGGCCGGGCAGGTTCTCGAGACCCTGGGTCGGCAGCTGCCGAACACTGGAGACGATACATGACATGCGTGGTGGTGGTTGGCGCTCAATGGGGCGACGAAGGTAAGGGCAAGGTCGTCGATTTCTGCACGGAGCGTGCGGAAGTCGTCGCACGCTATGCAGGTGGGCCCAACGCAGGGCACACGTTGGTCGTCGGAGGCGAAAAGACGATCGTGCGGCTGCTGCCAAGTGGTGTGCTGCACGCCGACACGGAGTGCGTGCTCGGCGACGGAATGGTCGTGGATCCCAAAGTGCTCATGGGTGAGTTGGACACCCTGGATGGGCGTGGCGTACCCCGGGTCTTCGAACGGGTCATGCTCGGGGATCGCGCTCACCTGATTTTGCCCTATCACCTCATGCTGGATGCGGCCCGAGAGGCACGCGCCAAAAACGCCATCGGCACCACCAAGAAGGGCATCGGGCCGACCTACGAAGACAAGGTGCGTCGAAGCGGCGTTAGGACCGGAGATCTCCGCAGTCCAGAAAGGCTTCGCGCGCGGGTCGAGCATGCATTGGAGGAGTGGGCGCCGGTGCTGACGGATCTAAACACCAAGGCGCCCAGCGCCGGAGACATTTTGGCCGAGCTGGAGCCCCTCCGAGACCGGCTGGTGCCGCTTCTGGGAGATGCCTCGGCACGGGTCAACTCGGCGATCGCCAAGGGCGTTCACGTCCTGCTCGAGGGTGCGCAAGGCGCACTTCTGGATGTCGACCACGGTACCTATCCCTTCGTGACGTCCAGTTCTGCGATTGCGGGAGGTGCTTGTACTGGCCTCGGAGTCGGGCCCAGTCGCGTCGACTCGGTCCTGGGCATCGCGAAGGCCTATACGACTCGTGTTGGCAGCGGCCCCTTTCCCACGGAGCTGTCCGACGCAAGCGGTGAGCATTTGCGCAACGTAGGCGCCGAGTTCGGCTCAGTCACGGGTCGGCCACGACGCACGGGATGGCTCGACCTCGTTGCGCTGCGGTATGCAGTTCGGATCAATGGATTGGATTCGGTGGCGCTGACCAAGCTGGATGTACTCAGTGGGCTTCCGGAGCTGCGCATCTGCACCGCCTACGAGACACCCGCGGGACGCACGGCCGAATTCCCTGTGGACGACTTGGCCCAGGTGACGCCGATCTACGAGACGCTGGAGGGTTGGTCAGAGGACATCTCGGCCGCCCGCGCGCTCGAAGATCTGCCGGGCGCTGCACGCCGCTTCGTCGCGGCCGTCGAGGAGGCGCTGAAGATCCCACTCTGCCTGATTGGTGTAGGCGCCGGGCGAGCCGCCACTCTGGTGCTCCAGGACCCTTTTTCGTCCTGAGCCGCGGCCCCTCAAAACACCCATGCAGCCGACAGGGCCTCGCGCTAAGCTCCGGACGTGCCTGGTGCCCTGGTCTTCGTCCTCGCGTCCGGGTTGTCGCTGCCGGATTTGACTGCGGCGGCCGCTCAGAGCCCGCGCCCGGCGGGTTGTCGTTCGGTTTCCGCAGCTGGTCTTTCTGTTTGGGAGGCCGCGCGACAACCGGCGATGGTCGCCCATTGTCGGGCTCTCGCGCGGGGGTACGCGGAGCTCCGCCGCTCGCCCTCGCGGGCGCTGATTGCCGCGAAAGAAGCGAATCGCGCGCTGCCTGGCCAGGTGGCGCCCATGGTCTTGTCGGGCCGCGCGTTGAGCGCTTTGGGCAAGTATCAACAGGCACATTCGCGGTTTGCCACCGCCCTTTCCCGCGACAGGAGAAGTCTGGAAGAGCCCGCCGCGTTGCTCGCGTTTGGGCAGAGCGCCCAGCGCGCGGGCAAGTCAAAGGACGCGATAGACGCCTATCGCGCCTTGGTGCCTCGGATCGCTCTATTGGAGCGGCCCTGGCAGCGGCAGCGCGCGGCGATTGAGGCAGGATTCATGGCAATGGATGCCGGTCAGCTCGCCCAGGCCATTGGCGTGCTGACCGAGGCGCGGCGGAGAGAAAACGTCCCCGGTCTGTCCAACGTCGTCTCCGCGGCCCTGGCCCTAGCCTTGGATCGCCATGGCAGCAGCGAGGAAGCTCGTGGCGTTGCTCAGGAGGTCGGAGGCGCGGCGAGCTTGCACAGCCTGGCGAGTGCCAAAGCCGGCAAGCAACCTCGCTTCGCGCCGACTCTGGCTCCGGGACAGCTGTGGGCTTGTGTTGCTTTGCTTGAGGAACTCGAAGACCGCCAGGGAGCAAGAGAGGCCTGGCGGAAGTTCCTGAAGAGCCCGGCAGGCAAGGGGCGATACCGCAAGCACGCCCAGTCCAGGCTGGCGAAACTGGCTACAGGTAAGCGGTTCCGATGAAGCTCGGGGCGCCTGTCGTTGCAGTTGCCGTGGCGCTGTGGGCGTCGGTAGCCGCCGCATCGCCCACGATCTGGGATTCCGCTCGAGACCCCAAACTTCTGCAAGCCCACCAAGCTCTGGTGGCCGTCGAGCGTATGATGCTGCGGGCTGAGGGCAGCTCCTTCGACCCCAGCATGCAGCAGCGCTTCATGCGTGCGGGGCTTGCGATGCTGGAACTGTCGGGCGCCGGACTTCACGACCCCAGGCTCAAGATCGTGCTCGGAGAGCTACTCGTGGACTCTGCGGTTCGTCGCGACAGAGAGGGTAGGGAGCTACTCCGCCAAGCGCTTGCGGCCGATCCAGAGTCACCGCTCGCCGGCCGTGCTTGGTTCAACATCGCGATTGCCTCCGCCAGGTTGGCCGAGCCCACCCAGGAGCGCGCCGCCTACACCCGAGCCTTGGAGAGCGCTTGGGAACCCGACTTTCGCGCAAACATCCACATGAACCGGGGCGAGTCCGCGATGGTGCTCGGGGATCTGGATTCCGCGATTCGAGACTACCGACGGGCCATTCGTACAGCGAGTCGCCCAGAGTTGGTTGCACTGGCACACTATGGTCTGGGCATCGCCTTGGAGCGCCGAGGCAACTTGCCTGCCGCGCTGGCCGCGATGCAGATCGCGCGGGCAATCCGCGTTCCCCTCTACGGTACGGCCCTGGACCTGCCGAGTGTCTTCTTCGTCCCGGAGTACGACATCCACTATTACAAGGCCCTGTCGGCGATGGCCGGGGAGCGCAATGCCAAGGCTGTCGAAAAGCAGCGGGCCTTGCTGCGCCGAGCGATCCTGGAGTGGGACGCATATCTGGAGCGGGCTCGGCCGGGTTCGCAGCCCTGGGTGAAGCGCGCCGAGTTGCACCGGGCCGCGTGTGTGGAGAGGCTCAAGAAACTGCCCCCGGAGCCGCCTCCCCCCCGGCGCAAGCGAAAATGAACTACGCCGCCCGTGGCAAGTCCGGGTCATCGGGCTGACCCAACACCTTGCGCACGCCTTCGGCGTCTGCGACCCGCTCGAGCACTGGATAGAGGGAGTGGCGACGTTGACCCTCACCAAAGGCCCCGCTGGCGGCCAGGGCCCGCGCCTGGGGCCCGTCAAGCACCAAGAAAACGTCGAAGAGTCCATTGCCGGCCGGAGTATCGATGATGTGGGCGATGCGCGTGCGGTCCAGGTAGAGTTCCTCGTTGCCCCGCTGAATCAGCACGCGTCGGTTGGTCACCAAATAGCGGGTTTCCTCGATCTGGCGTCGTGGCCGGAGCACGCCATCCCAGAACGCAAAGGCCGCCGTAGCCGCGACCACCGCAGCACTCGTGAGCAGCGCAGCCGAGAGCGCCACGAAACTCAACGACCACACCGACAGGCCTGCCTCGGAGAGCCGCCGTAGCGCCGGCATGGCGCCGAACACCATCCGTGTCAGCACGGCGATCATCATCACGAAGAGCAGCGCCTTCATCCAACCCTCACGAGTTTGGGGCAGATATGTGCGCGCGCTTGGGCGAGGCCGCCCGCTCCAAACGACTCGTTCGCCCTCTTCCAGGCGCTGCGTCAAAGGCTTGGCTTCGGAAGTCGCGGGGGTGACATCGTCGCGCCCCAGCACGATGGCTGCGACTCGAGCTGGAGCGCTCAAGCCGTGAAGCCGCAGTCGCAGGCGCCGCCGCAGCGCGCCCGTGGGTACCGCTCGCACGAGTTCTAGATCACCGAACCCAGGTCTCGACGGATCCCAGAAGATCCTCACGAAGCTCAAATGATTTCGGCCAATGCTTCGCGAGAACAGACCGCGCCGCCACAAGACCCGATCGTCCGTGATGATGTATTCGACGGAGTCGAACCAGAACTTGGGCCCCTTGAGGCAGACGAAGGCCAAGGAGCTGCACCAGGCCGAGAACATGATTGAGGCCGTGGGTGGCACGTTCAGCGTCCGCGCTATCACGACGGCGAAGCACAGGGACGTGAAGGTGAGTGCAATCAGGATGTACGCCGCGACGCGAAGCGTAGGCGACACGGGTACGGTTTTTGGGCGGCTGCGCCAGACGATACGCTCCCCGGTGCGCGGATCGCGCTCTCGTCCCGAAGGTGGCGGCGTCGGTTCACTCACCGAACTAAGATGGTTCTGCCCACGGCGTTCGTCCAGGTCTGCTGGCCCCGCCTCGGCAAAGTGCGAGAAACGTGGAGCTTTTACCAGCGGGGTGCGACGAAGACGATTTCGACCCGCCGGTTTTGAGCCCGAGAATCCGCTCGCTTGGGGTCCGCAATGGGCGCGCGGCTGCCGGCGCTCAGCACCTCGAGGCGGGGCGCTCCCGCCGCCTTGAGGGCCGCGGCCACCTTCTTGCCGTGCTCGGTACTCGTCTTGCCCCTGCCTGCAGAGTGCATGACGACCATGACTGGAAAACTGGAGTGAGCTTTGGCGACCCTGCCCAGGGTTTCCAAAACCTGCGCCCCGATCTTGCTGAGATTGCCGTTCTTGGCGAACAAGCCGCGCAGAGTGACCACGACGCCACGGTCATCCCGAAACGGGTACAACTGCTTGGTGTTGGACAGAGCGCTCAATAGCGCATCGGCCGCCCGGGCATTCGCGCCCGGCTTTTTCGCGCGCCGGACCTCGGTCAACAATCGCAAGCAAAACGAGCGGCTACGAATCGCGTCGTCAATGGGTGCGGTCTTTGCCGATCCAGACAGCTTCCGCTCGAGGGCTGCGAGGCCCTTTTCCGCCTCGGGCAGCTTGGCCGCGCCGCCTAGGAGCCGGGTCGCCGCGCACAGCAGCCTGGCTTGGGATGAAAGGGCTTTGGCGGCGTCGAGGCGAGCCTGCTCGCGCTCCGGCGAGGCTGGTGCACTTGGCACCAACGGAATCGCGTCTTCCGCGACGCGCACGCGCAGTTCCAGGCTCTCCGCCTCGGCAGCCACCCTCATCTGCTTTTTGTCGATCTCGGCGTGGGCAGCCTGCACTCGCTTGAGTTCCAATTTGGATCTGGCCAGGCGGGATTCGGCTTTTGCGAGCCGCGAGAGCACTACGGCGTGCTCGTAGGCGGCGAGCGAATGTTCCGCCAACACCTGCGCTGAGCCGACCTTGCCGTCGTCGTGCGCCTGCGCCGCACGCTTTCGCAGCTGTTCCGCCCGGGCATGAACCTGAGGAGCGAGGCCTTTGGCTTCCTCCACCGCTGGCGAGGAGCGCGCCGCATCCACTTGGGAGAAGATCCTAGGAGGAGGGGCCACCGCACAGGCGACCGTGAGAATGCCGACCATGGCCCATGCCGCTGGCCGCATCACTTCGCTCCCCCGTGGGGCTTTTCCAGTGTCTTCAATTTGTGCTGCGCGCGCCCACGCCGGGCGACCGTGTCGTCCAGCAGGGCCTTGGCGCGGGTGAGTTTCAGCTCCGTGTCCCCGACCAGTTTCTGCACTTCTGCTAGTTGTCGCTCCGCGCGGACAGCTCGATGGAGATCTCGTGCCGTCTGCGCCCACTCCAGCCCCAGAGAATCGAGCAGCGCCGAATGGGCCGAGTCTCCACCGCCGCGAGCCTCGGTGCTCCGCCGCAGCGCGTCTTTGGCGCGCTGGATGGGCTCGGCCGCGATGGATGCGCTTTGTGGCGACGCGCTGACCTCTTTGAGTAGCGCTTCGGCTTCCGGGCGGTCATCCCCTCGGGCTGCAAAGACGGCGGTGGTCAGGCACAGGGCCGCGAGCAGAGTCTGGGGAAGACGGCGGACTAGCACGGCGCGAACAAGCCACGAGGCACCGGCGCGGTCAAGTCTCTTAGGCGCACCTCTCGCCGCTGCGGCTGGATTCTCGTCTGCGGATCCCGTGCTTTTCACCTTCCACGCCGCTGTCTCGCCGAATACGCTCGTGGCTTTGGTGAGCGAATGACCGCAGGGAGGCAAGTGGTGCGACGACGAGCCAGCTGGGACGAGTACTTCATGGCGATCGCACGGGAGGTCAGCACTCGAGCCACGTGCTCTCGCAAGCACGTGGGCGCCGTGATCGTGCGCGACAAGATGATCCTCGCGACAGGCTATAACGGATCCATTCGCGGCCTCTCCCACTGTGATGACGACGACCACATGATGGAGGCAGGGCATTGCGTTCGAACCGTGCATGCGGAGGCGAATGCCGTCGTGCAGGCCGCGCGCAATGGTGTGCGCCTGGAGGGTGGGGCGATCTACGTGACTGCGTCACCTTGCTGGGGTTGCTACAAGTTGATCGCGAACGCCGGCCTGGGACGAATCGTCTTCGGCGAGTTCTACCGTGACGAGCGCATCTTCCAGTTCAGCGAGAAGCTCGGCATCGAGCTGACCCATCTGCCGATCGAGGCTAGCGAGTGACCTGTTTCGACGTTGCGGTCTTGGTGGGTGGGCCAAGTACAGAGGCCAATGTCAGCCGTACGTCCGGTCGCGCCGTAGCTGAAGCCCTCGCGGCATGCGAGCACCGACCACGCCTGGTGGAGCTCGGCCCGGAGATGGTCGGACTGCTCAGGTCGGGTCCTGTGGATGTGGCGTTCCCGGTGACTCACGGCCCAGTGGGCGAAGATGGTTGTCTGCAAGGTCTGCTGGAGGTGTGTGGCCTTCCCTACGTTGGGTCTGGAGTGCTGGCTAGCGCCCTTGCCGCGGACAAACCCTACGCGAAACGCATGTTTCGCGCTGCGAGCTTGCCCGTGCCGAAAGAGCTGGTGGTGCGGGCGAGGGACGATCTGCGCGGCGCCGCTGCTCGCGTTCGCCGTCAATTCGACGCAGGCGTGGTCGTGAAGCCAGCAAGCGGCGGCTCTGCGATTGCCACGACGCGTCTAGGGTCGGACGCCACCGATGACGCGCTGGTTGTTGCGTTGGAAGCGGCGCTAGCCGTGGACCCCGCGGCATTGGTCGAGGAGTTCATTTTGGGCTTGGAGGTGACTTGCGGAGTCTTGGAGCGCTGTGACGCCGCGGCGTCGGCCCTGCCGCCAACGCTGATCGAAGCGAAGGCCGCAGACTGGTACGATTTCGAATCACGTTACGCCGCCGACGGTAGCGTGCATCACTGTCCCGCCCCGTTTGAACCCGGTCTCAGCGAGGAAATTCAGCGCCTCGCCCTGGGCGCGCACCTGGCCCTCGGCTGCCGGGACCTATCCCGGGCGGATTTCGTGGTGGATCCGCCGACTTCGACGGTGACCCTGCTGGAGGTCAATACGTTGCCGGGGATGACCAGTACCAGCCTGTTCCCGGAGGCAGCCGCCGCAACCGGAATCAGCTTCGAGAAGTTGTGCGATGGCCTGGTGCGCCGAGCCCATGCTCGCGGCAAGCGCGATGTCGTCGACGCCTTGCCAATGCCCTAGGCGCTCTCCTCTTCGGCTTCATCGAGCGCTGCGGTCTTTTGCAGCTGTGCGGCCCTTTCCCGGAGCCGCGAGAGTAGCTCATCCCGATTGGGCGGGGCGTCGACCCGCTTGACCTCGGACCGCGTTTCGCCGCCAGCGCTGGCGGAGTTGTCTGCGGCGCCCGAAACGCTGCCTTCGGGGGACGTGCCGGGTGAGCTGTGCGGGTTCGAGTCGGTGACGATCTCGCCCGGCGTAGTTTCCGACACGGGCTCCAAGGACAGCGGGGCGGGCTCTTCGCCTGGGGGCGCCGGTGGGGGGATCGAACGCTGCGCCTTCTTGTGGGCAACTGCGCGGTCGATGAACGCCTTGGTTTGCGCGCCCATCCTCTTGAGCTTCACGCGCAAGCCGCCAGGCCGCTTGCGGCGAGCCTTCACCTTCTTGTAGACGACGCCTTCGGCGCGGATCGGCTTGCTGCCGTCGTCCAGGACGATTTCGAAGCGGACGACCTCACCTTGTGGCAGTTCGGGCTCATCGATGAGCAAGACTGATCGCGTGTCGATGGACCACGCTTCTGCAGCTAGGTACTCATCCTCCGTTTGGTACGGGCGGCAGATTCGCAGGGATCGGGGCTCGCTCACCAAAACCTCGAACCCGGATGATTACTGCGTCTGGCGTCTCGCATCAACGACGCTTCGACGATTTTCCACCTGGCGCCGCTGGCGTGGGGGCGTGTAGCGTCGGGCACAGACTCACCTTGGAGGTGGATGTGCGATGAAAGCGCTCCTGATCGGCGCCGGTGGGCGCGAACATGCCCTCGCGATTTCCCTGCTGCGGTCTGACTCCGTTTCGGAGGTCGTGGTTTGCCCTGGCAACGGCGGCACCCAGGCCGCTTCGGGCGTGGGTAGCTCGAAGCGCCTGAGCAACTGTGACCAAGAACCGCTTTTGGCGGCGAAGTCCTTGCGGCCGGACTTGGTCGTGATCGGTCCCGAGGCGCCGTTGTGCGCCGGGCTATCGGATCAAATGTGCGAAGCGGGTTTTGACACCTTCGGCCCCAGCCAGGCTGCGGCAGCCCTCGAGGGGTCCAAGGCTTTCATGAAGGACTTCGCGAAGCGTCATGGATTGCCGACCGCGCGAGCGAGGATCGTGGAGAGCGCTGATGCCTTGGAAGAGGCACTAGGACAGTTCGACGTAGCGCCGGTGGTGAAGGCGGACGGGCTTTGCGCGGGCAAGGGCGTCACCGTCGCGGACAGCTACGAGCAGGCGCGTGAGGCCGCACTCAGCATGTTGGACGGGTCTGCCTTTGGTGCTGCGGGCCAGCGGGTAGTCTTGGAGGAGCGGCTCACTGGGCAAGAAGCCAGCGTGCACGCCATCTGCGATGGCGAGAAGATGTTGGTGCTGCCGGTTGCCCAAGACCACAAGCGGCTCTTGGATGGTGACGCCGGTCCCAATACCGGGGGCATGGGCACCTACGCGCCCGCGCCCATCGTCACCGACGCCATGGCGGAGAAGATCCGACGAGAGATCTTGGAGCCCGCCGTTCGTGGCATGGCGGCGGACGGCCGTCCTTTCCGTGGCGCGCTGTTTGCTGGGCTGATGATCGACGCCGGAAGAGCCAAGCTGCTGGAGTTCAACGTGCGGTTCGGTGATCCGGAGACCCAGGTGCTCACCGCGCTCCTCGACGGAGACGTAGCTAAGCTGCTCCTGTCTGCGGCGCGTGGGCGGCTCGACCCACATGTGGTCCAGGTCAGCGAGCGCCATGCCGTCTGTGTGGTCCTTGCCTCCCGGGGCTATCCCGCGGGGGCCGAAAAGGGCGTAGTCATCGAGGGCTTGGCGCAGGCCGCCGAGTCCCCGGGCACCACCCTGATCCACGCTGGGACGCGCGCCGAAGGCGATAAGATCGTCACCAATGGCGGCCGAGTCCTGGGCGTGACCGCCACGGGGTCGAGTTTGAGCCAAGCTCACGAGCGCGCCTACCAAGCTGCGGGGAAGATTCACTTCCCTGGAATGCAGATGCGCAATGACATAGCGGCGCGGGCGCTGAACTAAAGCCGGCTTGACGCAACGCATCGCCTTCGCTACGCGACCGGTAGTTCTTACTTTGGAGAGACCAAGAAAATGGCGCGAGCAATCAACTTCAACGCAGGCCCTGCGGCGCTACCTCTTCCGGCCCTCGAGCGAGCCCAGAAGGAGCTGTTGGACGTCGACTCCACCGGGATGAGCATCATCGAGCACAGCCACCGCGGCAAAGCCTACGCGGCCGTGCATGGCGAAGCGCTGGCTCTGCTGCGTGAGTTGTACGCCGTGCCCGACGCCTACGACATTCTTTTCATGCAGGGTGGGGCCAGTACTCAGTTCGCTTTGGTGCCCATGAATCTGCTCGGCGCGGGGCAGGCGGCGGACTACGTGCTCACGGGTTCCTGGTCCAAGAAGGCTCTCAAGGAGGCCAAATCCGTAGGCCATGCGCAGCTGGCCGTCTCCACAGAACAAGACGGGAAGTTCTGCCGCGTGCCGGCGACCAGCGAGCTGAAGCTCGACCCCAATGCGGCTTACGTACACATAACGAGCAACAACACAATTGCCGGAACTCAGTGGCACGAGTTCCCAAACACCGGATCCGTTCCACTGGTGGCTGACATGTCGAGTGACATTTTGTGGCGCCCTCTGGACGTATCGCAATTCGGTGTGATCTATGCCGGGGCGCAGAAGAACCTCGGGCCTAGCGGCGTGACTGTCGTGATCGTGAGGAAGTCCCTGGTCGAAGGTGGGCGCAAAGACATCCCCGCGATCTTTCAGTACCGCACCCACGCGGACGCCAACTCTCTTTACAACACACCGCCTACCTTCGGTGTGTACTTGCTGCGAAACGTGCTGGCGCACGTGAAGGCCAGCGGTGGCCTAGCCGCCATGGAAAAACACAACCGCGACAAGGCTGCCGTTCTGTATGCCGCTATCGACGAGCGCGCTGACTTCTTCCGCTGTCCCGTCGAAAAAGCGAGTCGCAGCGTCATGAACGTGGTGTTCAACCTGCCCACACCCGAACTCGAGGCGGCTTTCATCGCCAAGGCGCAAGAGCAGGGCATGACCGGGCTCAAGGGCCACCGCTCCGTAGGTGGGATTCGCGTTTCCATGTACAACGCGGCGCCGCGCGAGTGGATAGACACGCTGGTCGCGTTCATGAAGAAGTTCCAGGGCTGAGCCAGCTCGGCGGCTGGGCCGCTCAGAACCTCGGTGCAAATTCGGATCGGGCGATGCTGCGCCCTCTTGCGTCCCGGACTCGGGTAGAGCCCGAGGCCAGCAGGGGCAGCGAGCCCAGCACTGAGACGGCTCCCACGCCAAGCACTATGATGCCTGTGGTTTGCAAGGCCTGGCTGTCCTTGGCCTTGCCGTAGCCCCACAGACCCATGCCGCCCAGGGCGACCGGCACGCCGGCAGAAAACGCGATCACGCCCCACTGTCTCGTGCTCTCGGAGCCGCCATTGACGCGGAATTGCGCCGTGCCCCGGCCGGGTTCGATCCGGAACGCGTTCGAGGGCGTCATGCCCGGCGCGACCACTCGCGCCTCCTTCCCAGCTACCCGAACCGGAACGTCGCAGGGCGCCGGGCAGACGCGACGGAAACCCCCTTTGTCCACAGTGCTCGAGAGCTCCAGCCAAGCGTGGGGGAAATTGACGTAGAGGTGCACGAAGGCGCTCTCGGCCTCGTGACGCGCTCGCACCTTTTCGGCGTCCGTGCTCGCGCTGTCCTTCGTGCTCGCGCTGTCCTTCGCGTTCGCCTTGTCCTTCGCGTTCGCCTTGGGTGCGGTGGTTTCCGGCGCCTCTGGCATCGGTGCTGAGGGTGTCGCATCCCCGGGCAGTAGCGGGCCACGGCTTGGCGCGGGTCCTGGAGCCGTGCCGGGGGGGGCGGCCGGCGGCGCGGGCGGGGCAGGGGGTTGCGGCTCGGTGGCCTCGGCTTGTGCAGTGGCGGGCTCGGCGGCTAGGCAAAGGAGCGCAAAGCAGAGCCACCAGGGCGAGCCGAAAGCGCAGCGAGGGTTCATGGCTGCATGCTGGCCTGCACGCCCCTCGGGTTCAAGGCTTGACCGCCGCGTGGTTTGGGGCCATTCGCATGCCGTGGAACCTGTCGTCGATTTGGCACCGGGCGCCGAGCACGAACCCTTGGCGCTGACGCTGGCCAAGGCTGTCGGGGAGGCCGTCCGTGCGCCATCCCGGCGCAAGAACTTCGAGCAGCTGCGCGGTACGGTGGGCCTGGTGATTGACGACTCTGCAAGCGCGCTCACGCTACGTTACGATTTCGGCCGCCTAGTCATTCATGAAGGTCTGGTAGGCGTCCCCACCGTCACAGTGCGCGGTACCCGTGACAGCATTCAGGCACTGACGCGCTTGCCACTAGCCCGCGGCGGGGTACTCTGGGTAGGCGGTAGGGATGCACGTGCTGCCCTACGCCGGCTGGCTAGTGCTTGGGCGGGGCGGCGGCTGAAGATATACGGCCTCGTCAGCCATCCCCGTTTCGTTCTGCGCTTTTTGGCGACTCTGTCACCACCGTCCTTATGACCCCCATTTTGACGCCAGCGTGCAGGGGGAGTAGTTTCCGGTAGTGATGGGCGTCTCAGCCCGGGAAACCCGTGCCGCGCTACCGACTCCGCTTTCTCCTCCAGGAAATCGACCTGCCTCCGGGTGAAACCATCCTTGGCCGCAGCGCGTCGTGCCATGTCACGATTGAGGACCCGCTCGTGTCTCGGCAACACGCGGCGATTATCGTCGAGGCCAACGGCGCGAAGATCCGCGACATGGGATCGCGCAACGGCTTGACCGTGAATGCTCGCGCAATCGCCGGCCCGACGGAGCTCAAAGATGGGGACCGCATTCGGATCGGCACCCAAGAAATGGTGTTCTGCGCGGTCCGCTCCCAATCGCGCTCCGGAGTCGGGCCGGGAACTCGGCCGACGGGGTTCATGTGTCATTGCGCTCACTGTGGCTTGCCGTACCCGGCTGAGCTGCTGCTGTGTCCTGCCTGCGGTTCTCGCGAGCGCATGGACGAGGACACGATCAGTGGGATCGTCGGTGAAAACGACAAGAACTGGACTTTGGAGCTGCTGGTGGACGTGCTCGACAAGGCCGTGTCCTTGGAGCGCTGGGACGATGTGCAGCGCATGCTTGCACGCTCCAAAGCGAACGTGGAGGAGCGCCTTCGCACCAATGCAGGGCTCGAGATGGAGCACTTGGACCGCCTTGCGGAGGCGGCTGCGGCCTTGGCAAAGGAGCGGCGCGAGGCTGAGTGGGGGCGCTGGATTCTCGCGGTTTACGCCAATCTGGGCGCTGTCCCGGCCGAGCACATTACACAACGCTTGAGCACCCTACCTCCAAGCGAGCGCGCCTCTTTGGCGCCTGCCGCCACCCGGGTTGTGGAGCAGGCAACTCAGCGGGGTGGTCTTTCGGACGTAGAAGCTGCGTCGCTGGCTCGGGTGCAAATGTTGACGCAGCCGCCTGGCGGAAGCGGGGGATGAGCACATTCCGCATCCGCTATTTGCGACAAGAACTGGACTTGACTGAGGGTCAGTTTCTGGTGGGGCGCAGTGCCAACTGCCAGGTCTCCTTGGACGACCCCCTGGTATCTCGGAACCACGCGAAGCTCACCCTCGCCGATGGGCGCCTGGTCGTCGAGGACCTGGGCAGCCGCAACGGGATCCGCGTCAACGGCGAGCGCGTCAGCACCGGGAGCGTCGAGCTTTCTGTCGGTGACCGGATCGGGATTGGGTCCCAAGAACTCATCGTGCTAGGTCCTCGGGAGACCTCCACGGGCGGCGCCGTCTCCAGGGGCGCGCCCACTCACCGCTTCGATCGATTCGCCGTGGTCGGAACGCTGGCTCAGAAGGCTTTGGCGATGGGGCGGGGCGAAGAAGCGGAACGCATTCTGGGAGCGTTGCTGGCAGACACCCTGCGGGAAGTCCAGAGCGGCCGCGTGCCGATTGGCATCGATCAAGCCGGGCACTTCGCTGCCAAGTTGGCTGATGCTACGGGCAAGGGCACGTGGGTGGACTACATCGTCGCGCTCTATCACGGGCTCCGCCGCCCGGTGCCCGCAGAAGTCGTGGACGAACTCTACACCACGCTGCGCAAAGTTGGTGCGGTGGATCTGCCTCGTTTCGCCGCCTACGTCGAAACCCTGCGTGAAGCGTCGGCAAGTCTGTCACCCGCGGAGAAGTTCCTGGTCAGCCGCGTAGAGGGCCTCGAGCGCCTCGCCCGGGCCCGCTAGATTCGCCGCGGGCAAGGGGAAACTCGCCGATTTGTCGGCCCGAAATGCCGGCAGCTGCGCTAGGCTGAAGGTTGGGCTTGTTCCCGACGAAAAGGTTGCCTGCGGTGTCTGGCGAAAGTTCTGCCAAAATCCGGTTTGCCCTCGAATACGACGGGCAAACTCTGGACGTCTCTCCTGGCGCATACGTGATGGGGCGGAGCACCTCCGCGGAGATTGTCCTCGATGACGCCTTGGTGTCGCGTCGCCACGCGCGCATCGTGGTCGAGCCCGCGGCGATTCGTCTCGAGGACCTAGGCAGCGTCAATGGGGTCTTCGTCAACGGGCAGCGGGTCAATGGCACCCGGCTGCTGATCGCAGGGGATCGAATCGTCGTTGGCAAGCAGGAGTTTGTCGTTCGCGCTCACATCTCCAGCACAGCCCCACCTGATTCCGAAGGACGCTCCACAGCGGTGACCTTGGTTGGCCTAGAGCGCAATCCCACGTTCCGCGAGGACGATGACTCTGAGTCCACTCATCAAGGAGATGCGCTCGAACTGCTTGGCGGCGTGGCCGATAAGGTGTTGGCATTGGGCCGCGGCGAAGAGGCCGAGAAAATCCTGGCGTCGTATTTGCGCAACCTGCTCGAGCTGGCACGAAGTGGAAAGGGCCCTGGCCCGAAGAATGCTGACAAGGCGGTCGGATACGCGGTGAAGTTGGCTGAGGCAACGAAGAAGGGCGAGTGGGTGGATTACGCGGTGGAGCTGTTCATGACCCAGAAGCGCCCGCTCCCCGGCACAGTGGTGGATCAGCTGTACACCGTGCTGCGCCAAGTGTCGGACATCAATCTCGCCCTACTCCGCTCTTACGTGGCGTTGCTGCGCGCGATTGCCCCTGGCTTCGGACCGGCCGACCGCTTTCTAGCGCAGCGGGTCGAGGGCCTCGAGCGCCTGGCCGCGGCGAAGTAGCGCCTTCGAACGCCAGCCAATGGCTTGCTGCCTCGGCGATCGCGGAGCGCAACTCAGCGTCGTCCACATCCTCGAGTCTGACGGCAATTTCCTGAGGTAGGGGAACGGGCTCGCGGGCCGCAGCCGCCGGTTTGGTCATGCTCTCAGCCACGTCCAGAGCGGCGTCGACTCGAAAACGAAGCGAATCTACTTGGAGCCCCGCTTCCCGCAGGCGTTTGACAATCATTGGACCATGGAACGTCAACTCCTGCGCCCAAGCCGCCGAGCCGACGCGTACTTCCAACACGCCACGCTTCAGCTGCCCGACTCGGGTGTTCTGGTCGATCTTCCCTCCCACGACCTGCCTCCACACTGTGGGGTCGACGCCCAGGCGAGCGCGCCGGGCGGCGGTGACGCGCGTGTTGGACAGCAGAGTTCCCAATGCGACGAGGCTGCGGCGCCTTCCGCGCTGGTGCTGGGCCCTTTCGGCCTCAGCGCCGTCGTTCGTTGTCCGCCGGGGCCGCATGCGCTAGCCATGACAGTTCGGGCTGGATAACGCAAGACGATGTTGGCGACGCGCGGGCGTTGCATTCCCTTTTCGAGGCCGTCCGCGACCTCCTCGGGATCGTCCGCGCGATGTATGCCGCCCATCGGTGACGGCCGGGCGACTCCCGCCGACTCGAAGCGCTGCGCCACATCGGCAGTGAGCTGGGGCAAGGCATGGACCTGGCGTTGAAGCACGAGCCGGGCAGCTTGGGGCACGCCGCAGCCTGGCGTCGCGCAGAGCGGTCCACACGCCCGTTGGGGGAAGTTGTGGACTACACGACCCCCCTGAACCCGACCGTGACCGCGGGCTGAGCGCCTGAGCCGGGCCGGTGGCCAGGCGTCGCGGGCGCGGCTCCCCAAGGCGCTGAGTTCTTGGGTTGGTTGGGTCGCATCCCTTGCCGGCACTGGGCCCCTACTCCTGACCTAGGCCCCCCCGGCGCCCCGCCAGGCGGCGATGGGGTTGGCTCGCGCCCCTCGATGATGCTATCTCGGGCGCCTCGGTGGGTCGAAGTCGACCCGCCCAGTAGTATCGAGCACATCACTTCAGCCGAAGTGGCGGAATCGGCAGACGCGGCGGATTCAAAATCCGTTGGGGTTACTCCCGTGAGAGTTCAAGTCTCTCCTTCGGCACTGGATCGCAAAGCCCGGACATATTTCGCGTCAGTGTGCGTTCTTGTGACGTCGACTTTAGGCCTCCTGAGGCGACGCGTTGCGTCCCTAGATCGTGATTTGCGTCGCATCCCCAAAGTATTCGCCGCCGACGCAAGTCTCTCCTTCGGCACCACGCGGAATCATTCGAGTTCTCGCTACTTCAAGTATTCACAGTTCAACGCGCCGAGACAGTTCGCGGGACAGTTAGCGAAAGTGGCAGGCGTTCAGGAAGGGCGGTATGGGTAGCGGCGTGAAGCGTAAGCAGCCGACGCGCGACCGCAAACCCAGGGAGCGCGCGGTGCCGTCACCTACCAGGGCTGGCGGGCGGCCGGCACCGTGAGCGCGCACTTGGACTGATTCAGCTCGCTACCGATGCCTCGAACCTGCTCGATGAACTAGAAGCTATAGACGCTGTCCTGTACCGCTACGCTGAAGGTCGCAAAGCACCCGCGCGCCGAGTTGCTGGCTCAGATGCAGAAAAGTACCGCGAGGCGTTGTATGAGGCGCAAGCGCTGGTCCTGACGCGCAAGCTAGCGGAGATTGCGCGGCAGGTTGTTGAACACTCCGTCAAATTGCAGTCGACGCTGACTGTGACACGCGCAGCGTCGCCAAAAAACTACGGGCCCGACCGCTGCTCACGCCCGAGTTCGGGGGCGGTTCCCGACGCGGGCGGCTTCTACGGAGGTGAGACCCAGTCGGACGGGGCGCTGGGCGGTGCGCGGCCTCTCCTACTTCTCTTTGCCGTTGGCAGTAGTCGTCCCCACGAGCAACGAACCCTAACATGCGCGGGATGTTCGCGGGCATGTGATCGCTACGTCAACACGAAACACCACGGCGGCTCAACACTCTGGTACCTGGCGGCCATGCGAACCAACGCCTCCCGGAGGCGCTGTCGAGGTTGTCCCCTCAAGACCTCAGCTACGGCCACTGCGGTCATCGGTCCGGTTCCAATGGCAGCTACGGACCCACATCGTTGGACGCCACCCACGGGACCACACTTGTAGAGGCGCCCGCGGATGCCGACAAGAAGCTCCACGGCGTCATCGTTCTAGCCGTCCTCCTTAACGTGCCCCTACTCTCCGGCCAGAGCACACTGCATCGAATCATCCAGTTCGCGCAGCGCCCACACATCTAGCGCGTCATCGTTCAGCGGCGGCGGTGGTAGGCGCATCTTGGTGCGCAACATCATTCCGAGTCGCCAATCTCCCGCTCAAGGTCAACCACCCGGCACTTTGGGCCAAGCCGGTCCGACGATACCAGGCACGACGGTCTCCAGAGGTAGACCCGTTTGCCGCTCGACTCGCTCCAAGATCTCCTTCCAGTCTTCAAAGCGGGACAGCATGAACTTCAACGTCTTGCCACTCTTGGTTTTCGCAACCAAGTTGACCGCCACGCTGCCGCCATTGAGCCGAACGAGTGGACCTCCGCCAACAATTTCCACGCACAACGTGCCGAGCCGAGCGATTTCCTGAAAGTCCCAGCGTGACGACAACCCCAGTCCACTCACGCGGAAGCCGGTGTCGTCGAACTCTAGCTTGGCTGAGCTCCGCTTGATCAGGATGTACACTGCGATGGGCAAGGTGACGACGAGCAACGCGCAGACAACCGCCACGAATACAAACATCGATTTCACGCCTTTGGAATATGTATAGCTGTTTTTCATCACCAACCCTCCGTAGCCGTCCGCGGACGCCAGCGCCGCACGGCCACCACTCGTCGTGAAAAAGGTCTTGGCGTCCATCCTAGCGAAACGATGCGCAGCCAGGGATCGTCACGCATTACACCCCCAAGCGCGAACACGCTTTCAAATCCGGAACCACACGGCCGCTCGGCTGGGCGACATTTGGTGGTCCCTCACGACTGACTGTTCGATCGTCTTTTTGAATTCAGCGGCCGTTGGAACGTCCGCCACGGTCACCGGGCCGGTGCCGACCATTGCGCCGGACCCACCCGTTCCGCCGCCTCCCGCGCCACCGCCGCCACAGGCAATCACAACGACTACTGAAACAACAATAACGGCGTGAGTGGACTTCATTTGCAGCCTCTTCGGTTGAACTTGCACGGATGGAACATGCGCCATGCAAGCGCTGTGGAGCGGTTGCGGGCCAGAGTGGGCGGAGTTAGAGTCCAACCGCTAGCCCAGTTCAGTGCATGAGTAAGAAGCGACACGCAGCTATCTCCGCACTGCCGCGCTGACGTTCACACGGCGCGCATGGTCGTAAAGGAGGTTCGTGACCTCTGAGCTCGCGCAGATCTCCGCGGTCACGGCATACTCGTATTCGATTGCCGCTCGTGCGTCCATTCCCCCAATTGCACGGGCGGTCCGCTTGACTGCTCTGGTGGCCCAACCAGGAGCGATGGCAAACCTCTCGGCCGCTTCAACAGCAGAGTCGAGGAGTTCGCCCCTGGCACTCAAGGTGTCCACAACGCCCAGTTCGTGGGCAAGCTCACCGCCGAGTAACTCCCCCGTTGTCGAAAGCTGTACTGCTCGCGGGATTCCCACTCTCTGCGCAAGCTTTGACAGGATCGGATTCAGTCCAAAGCGCACCTCAGGTCGTCCGAAACGCGCTTCAGGCGTGGAAACGATGAGATCCCCCGAAAGCGCGAGGTCGAATCCACCACCCAGAGCGAATCCGCCCACTGCCACAACAACTGGCTTGGGGAAGTAGTAGGTCGCCTTGGTGAAGCTGACTGCCCGGACGAAGAGAGAACGCAAACCCGTTTCGGCCAGCTCGGAAATATCGTAACCAGCGCAGAAGCAATCTGGCGTTCCTGTCAGGACGATGCTCCGGACTCCGTCATCGAGACGCAACGCGGCTAGGTCCGCCGAAATCGCGTCCCTGAGCTGCTGAGAGAGTGCGTTACGCTTGTCGATTCGACACAGATAAAGAACCGCGACGCCGCCATCACGGCGCTCAATCTTGGTCAGTTCTGGGGTCATGGGAAGACTGTGCAACTCCACGGCGCGAAATGCACGTTGCTCTTCGGCAATCTTAGCTTGCATAATTGCAGGATGTTCTCTTGGGATGATGCACGAATGCTATTAGCGGTTGGGCGAACCGGCTCGTTCGGCGCGGCCGCGCGCGCATTGCGGGTTCATCCGTCGACCGTGGGTCGTCGCCTGGACGTGCTGGAGGGCAGCCTGGGAGTCAAACTGGTCAGTCGCGCTGGCGCACGCGCCACGTTGACTCAAGCGGGTTCACGGGCCGCAGCATGCGCCGCGACCATGGAGGTGGACGCGGCACGCCTTGCCCAAGCCGCAGTTTCCAAGATGACCGACGTGACGGGCGTCGTCCGTCTAACGGCGCCCCCAACATTCATGAGCCACTACCTCGCACCTAGGTTACGTCCACTTCTAGACCGTCACGAGGGCCTGCGACTTGAGCTCATCGCGACGAACCAGGAACTGTCCTTGGGCGCGGGGGAGGCGGACATTGCTCTGAGGTTCAATCAACCTAGCGGAAGCGGAGTCGTGGTGAGAAAACTCGCCGAGATTGGCATGGGCTTCTTTGGAAACAAGGCGACGCAAGCTCGGAAGCTTACGGCGACTGTGCCAATCATCGATTTTGAACCCCAGTTTCAACCATCGCTCGAGACCCGATGGCTAGCCGAGTCCTTCCCTCAATCGCGACGGCGTTTGGGAAGCAACTCCATGGCAGTGCACTATGAGGCTGTTGCGGCGGGGCTCGCGCACGGGCTACTCCCAGCGTATATGGCAGGCGATGGCCGAATACGGCGCATCCGGACCAACCGCACAGTGCCTAAGCGCACACTGTGGCTCGTCTTGGTGGATGAGCTCAAGGATACCGCGAGAATTCGATGCGTGATGCGTCATCTTGTACATATCACCCGTCGCGACGCGAAGTTGCTTCGCGGTGCCGCTCATCCCACCTAGTGCTCGCGCTCCATCTGGCCCGCGGCCTTCGCGAAATGTGTTCCGCTTCGGATAGCACCAACGGAGGGCGCGCGACGGCGAATTGGCAAGAACCGCTCGGCGGCAGCGACCCATGCGCTTGCCAACCCTTTACCCCGGCCTGTTGAGTCTGGTGCTCGGCTCAGCACAGAAGTCGTTGTCTTTGACGTTATGAATCCCGTGTGCTGACCAACTGCGTCATCTCGAAGACCTAACTCTCGCCAGGCCGCTCCGTGCAGCCAAGCCGTCGCGCGCGAGGACGGGCAGCGTGGGAACTTGGGCGCGGAGCGGGCCCGGATCGGCAAGCTCGTCTCTCTAACCGCCTGCGTCGCGTGCCAAGCTAGCGCGCTTGAGCAATTTTCGAGCTTCGGTCGATCTAGCGGCATCGTGAGGCGGATGCGGGTCGTCGAGATCGTGGAACATGCCGCTCGTGAAAAGCGCTCAGCCGCGCAGCCCGGTTGCCGAGCGCTCTCAGCACCGCTGCGCGGCGTCAGATCGCTCAGGCGCTGCACCGGCTGCTGTGCATGGCCGTCTATCCCGCGAGATTACGCGAGTTGTCGCCTTTGCCAAAGGGCTGGCTCCCGAAGGTCAAGGGCAAGAAAGCGGACCAGTGGCTCTACCCGGCCGAGGAAGCCAAGGTATTGGTGTGCCGTGAGTTGCCTTTGGCCGAGCGCCTGCTGTTCGGATTCCTCGCTAGGGAAGGGATGCGCGGTAGCGAGGCGCTTTCGTTGACCTAGGCGGATTTCCGGCGAGTCGCTGGACGGCGGCCGGTGCCACTTACTCGAATTCTGCCCAAGTTTCTCGGCTAGGGCCGCGAACTGTTGCTCGAGCTCAGCGATCCGCGCATCTTACGCGGCGAGTTCGGCATCTTGAGCCCGCAGCCGTGCTTCCAGCTCGCTGATTCGTCGTCCCGCCAATCGCGCCCCACCCCCGACGAGATGCACGAGCAAGCGCCTCATGGAAAGCACAATCTTTCTTATGGAGCGATTCCGATCACTTACGCCACCGCCCAACCCCGGCCGTCATACCCGTGAACGGCTACCCAACGAACGGGTAGACGTATCCGTCGACGTTCGGGTTGCTTCGACAAGCGAAGAACAGCCCGACCCTCTCGTCACTCGACACGTCGAGCAGGCGGGTTGGCTTTTATCCGCGCTCTGGGAAATTCCCGACAGAGCTAGTTCAGCGTGAGAGCTGTCCCCCGAACTGTCCTTCACGCACTTACCAGCACGCAAGTGCACGGTCGCCGCTCGCTAACGTGCAGAATGGCGGACAAATCGTGCATCTACGTGCAGCGCTCGTGTTTTCAAAATCCGTTGGGGTTACTCCCGTGAGTCAAGTCTCTCCTTCAGCACTGGATCGCAGATTCACGAGATATTTCGCGTCAGTAAGCATTCCTGTGACGCCGACTTTAGGCTTCATGGTGCGAAGCGTTGCGTCTCTAGATCGTGACTAGTGTTGCGTGCACATGGAATTCGCCGCCGGCGCAAGTCTCCTGTCCGACCTGATGGGTGGACCCGGGGTACGTGCTGGATTGGCGAATTCAACGACTTCGTTCGAAACGTTTTCGGCTGGAACCGATAGGCTTGGCGGCGCCCTTGAGTGCCGTGCAGTCACCCGCGCGTTCTGAGTGACCTGAATAGTCCTTCGGGCACCGCGGCCAGTGCGTGCAGATGCGTTACCCGAAAGGCCCGCCCAAAAAAGCCACGAAGAGATAGGATCGAAGCGCGTCAACATGGCGCGAGGTCTGTCGTGTACGATTGTGTCGTCGGTTCAATTCTCCGACGTAGTCCACGGTCCGCAGAGCCTGCGGTTCGTGAGCTCGATTGAAGACACTGACTCTCAGCAGGCGCCGATAGCTGGGTCCAGATCGTTGCAGTCCACGCAAGCGGCGACGCCGTCCTTGTCGGCATCAGCATAGCCCGTGCTGCCGTCGCAGTTGTAGTCGTTGGGATCTGTGCAATCAATTTCGGGAGCGCTGGGGTGGAAGTTTGCGTCCGTGTCGACGCAATCGCCTGGCTGCGCAGCGTACCCGGTAGGCTGAGTGCATGCCTTCTGGGTCGTGTTGGATACGCCGAAGCCGTCGCCGTCATCGTCTTGGTACCAGGTCGCAGAGTCACTCGCGTCGTTGTCAATCTGGTTGTCGCAGTCGTCGTCTTTCCCGTTGCAGACCTCCGGGCTGGGCACACAACTAGCGCCGTCGCCGCCGGCGTCGACGCCCCCGCCCGCCCCACTCACGGGCTGTTTGGATCACTCCGGATGCTCCAGAGCGGCCCTAGCGCGCGATCGCATAGACCTTGAGGTGCGTCTTGGACGGGGTGCGCCAGGTGATGATGGAGCGTTTGGGCATGCCGAGGACGGCGACATCGGCGACGGGGGTCTTGCGGGCTACGATGGTCGCGGGCGCGTAGCGCCAGGAATCGTCCTTGGTGGGCTGGACGACGAGGTCCTCGCCGACTTGGTAGGCAAGCAGCAGCTTCGTCGCGGTGCAGCCGACGCCGACGGGTTGGGTGACTTCGGCCGAGTATCCGGCTGCCAGATCGATCGTCATGCCCGACAAAGAGCGGCGGATCGGTAGAAAGACCCGGAGTCCGTCCTTGGTTCTTTCCAGCAGGCCAGGCGGGCAGCTCCCGCACACCGGGCGGACGCTGGAGCCTGGTTTGGGTTCGAACTTGAAGGGGTACATGGCGCGCTCGGAGAGTGCGAAGAAAGCGTCCTTCTTCGGGCCGCGGCCAGTGACGATGTCGAAGGGTTCGTTGGGCAAGCCGCAGCGGGGCGCGTTCGCCCCGTCCAGGCTGAGCTCGTCGACGTACGCGACCGTCGTGAAGGTCGGTTCGGGCCAGGCCACATCGGGCGGTGGAATGGCCACCTGCCAGAGGCGGTAGAAACCCGTCGGCGCAACGTCTTCCAGCAGCAAGCGTGGAGCTTGCTCAGATAGCAGACCGACAGCTCGCCCGATTCTTGGAGCGAGCCCCACCTTCGGAGGCTGGCGGACGTCCACCTTGTCGCCTGCGCTCAAATAGTGCAAGCGCACCGGCCGCTGTCCATTGTCGTCGCGGACGGCGACGACCACCCAGCTTTGATCTGTCGTGCGAACCTGCGCAGCGATCGCCCCCACTCGAACGAAGCGCTGCCCTTTCGGCAGGCCGAGGCGTGCTTTGGGTTCGAGTTTCGTGTCTTCGAACCGAAGGGCGTCCAGACTCTCGCCGCTGTCGTGCTCACGCAACACGACCAGCCAGTGTTTTTCGACAGCGCGCAGGATGACGTGCTTGGTGCCAGGCACCGGGGGCAGATCGTACTTGTCGGTGTCCCAGTTCTTGCCGCCGTCGACGGAATGAGCGATCCAAGCCCGCGCCGCGCCGGCGCGGCCCAAGGTCAGCAGCGCCAAGGTCGCCGAGCCGTCCCGGGACGTATGGCTGGCGAACTCGATCTTGCCCTGTGCAGGTTCGGGCAAAGTCACGTCGAATACCTGCAGGGCGGAGGGCAGCGCCGCTTGTGCTCGCGGGGCGCAAGCGGCGGATGCGGGTTGTTGGCGGCAGACCTCACGCCGAGCGTCCAGCAGGGCTGTATTGACCGTGTCGAGATCGACCTTGGTCGCCAGCTCACCTGCCGTGAGTTCGAAGGGCAGGCCTTCGAGTCTCGGCAGCAGCGCTTGGAGCTTTTCGTGAGCGGCAGGCGCCGCCAGCTGACGGCGGACGTGCTGGAGGACCTGCTGACAAGCCTCCAGTACTCGGTGGGAGCGGGGCGCAAGCAGCACTCGTTCGCGGAAGTTGTCGGGTCCCGCCCGTGGCAGCATGCAGTCGACGAAGCGCATGACCGTCCTCGAGACCGGCGGCGGGGCTGCTCCGGGCAGCTTGTCGCTCTGCTGGCGCCCCGCCAGCCAGAACGCAACCGCGGCAGCGACCGCGATCAGCGCCCCAAGCGCAATGGGCAGGGTGCTCCGCACTCGGCTCATGGCCATGATCTACAGCGGGTGCGGGTCGGGATTCCGGAAATATGTGAGTTTTTTCCTTCGGCCCAGGGCTTTTCGCCGTCGACCGGTGTGCTCGGGCGGGCGTGATAAGCTGAGCGGGCATTGCTTTGGAGGTACCCATGCGTGTCGGAGCCACTGCCCTCGTCCTGTCCCTCAGCTCGACCCTGCTATTGACCCAGGGTTGCGGAAGCGACGCCGATCCCGCGACGGCCAGCGGCGGCAGCGGTGGACAGGCGGCGTCCTCCGGTTCTGGAGGTGCCTCTGGCAGCGCGGGCAGCAGTGGTGGCACGAGCGGCGCGTCCGGAGCCACTACGGGCGGCAGTGCCGGCGCAGGCGGCGCCAGCGGTGGAAGCGCCGGCGCTGGCACAGGTGGCAATAGCTGCAACGACCCGGGGCCGGAACCGAATGACAGCATTCCGCTCGCGAGCCCTGCTTGCGGCGCCTTCCCTTGCGAAGCCGAGGATTGCGACGACACGGGGTCGACAGGGTTCAAGGGTAAGCTGGCGCCGATCATGGGTACCACCGGCCCCGGCGACATCGACTATCACCGCTTTGACGGCGTCGACAAACTCGGCTTCTGCCAGGTCAACGCCACCGCGAAAACCGACGACTCAGGCTTCAAGCTCTGCATCTTCCCGAGCTGTCCGGCTGCAACAGTGCTCCAGGGGTGTAAATCCGGCACCGTGGAATCGATCCAGGGTGGCCTGAAGGGCTGCTGCATCACGGCTCCGGGCGAAGTCGAGGCGGATCACGACTGCACCGGGACTCCGACGGACAATGATTCCGCGGAAGTGTTCGTGCGGGTCACCGAGGCGAACGCCTGCACGACCTACACCATCGACTATCACTTCTAGCGGCGCGTCAGGGCAACCCGGTGCCTGGCGGGTTGTTCTGGCACCACTGCACGCCCGCGGGGTCAGCCTTGGCCGAAGGCGCACCCGTGGGCGGCGTGACCAGGGGCGGGTTGTCGAAGTCGAACATGTCCAGCATGGGCCAGACGTTGGCGTCTCGGATGGTCATGGCGGGCAAGTCGAATCGGTTTTGGATGAATCGGGTGACACTGGTCAGACTCGTCGTGATGTGGCTCACGTAGCCCGGCTTGACGAAGGGTGACGCTACGATCAGCGGCGTCCGGATCCCGAGTCGATCGAACTTCCAGTCCTGAGGTACCCAGTTGTCGGGTTCGCAGGCTGCGGGGGGCGGAACGTGGTCGTAGTAGCCACCGTGCTCGTCGTAGATCAGGAAGAACACCGTCTTCTTCCAGACCTCGGGCTTGCTCATGAGTTTGCCAAGCACGCGCTCCACGTACTCTTGCCCCTTCTGAAGGTTGGCAGGAGGGTGGTCGTCGTTCTGGCCGCTACCCGTGAAGCTCGGATCCAGAAGGACCAGGTTCGGCAGCGCGTCGTTGTCGACGTCCGCTTCGAACTCGGAGGTCGGGCTGCCGAAGTAGGCGCTGTTTTGCTTGAATACGACTGCGAAAGATACGAGGCCGTCGCGATAGATTTTCCAGGTGCGCCCTGCGGCTTCCATCTGGTCCATGAGCTTGTCCGCCTTGGAATGGCGGTCATTGTCCAAGAACGGCAGATTCAAGAACGCCAAGTCGCCGGTCTTGGTGTTGCCCCAGGCTGTACCGCCGTAGAAGAAGAAGCGGTTCGGCCAAGTGGGCCCTAGCAAGTCACAGTAATGTGCGTCGCTGATCCCGAAGTTCTTCGCAAGCCAGTAGAAGTAGGGAATGTCCGTCTCGTCGTGGTAGCCCATGGCGCGCCCACCACCGGGATTGCTCGTGGACACGAAGCCGCTCATCTTGCCGTCGTCATACTGGAAGTGGACGCCGTTCCACTCGTGGTTCACGTCCTCGATGCAGTAGCGAGTCTCGTGGTAGCGCTCGATTTTCGTGGGCGGGTTCGTGCTCGGGTCGAGGTTGAAGTCCGTGTCCTTCGCGACCTTGACGTCTGTGACCCCGTATTCGGGAAGCTTCGAGAAGTAGTGGTCGAAGCTTCGGTTCTCCATCATCAGCACCACGATGTGCTCGAAGGGCAGGGCGTCGCCGTGGGGCACCTCAGGCCCAATGGTCTCCGTGGTCTTGGCGCCCGGGCCGAAGGTGCAGGAATCTCGCTCGGCAGCCTTGGTGTCGTAGGCCGGGCGCTGGCTCGTGGATCCAGCGCCGCCGCCGGTGCCCGTACCCGCGCCGCCACCGGTTGCGGTGCCTGCGCTACCGCCGCCGCTGCCCCCAACTGCGCCTGAACCACCGGTGCCGCCGGGGCCGCTGGCGCCATCCTCACTGCCACAGGCCAGAGCCAGCGCTCCCATCAACCCTGCCAACACCAAGCTGCTTCGTGTCCCAAGTGCCATGGGCTCAAGACTAGAGCCTTTGAGGGGCGTCGTCGAGTCGCTCCGGGCCCGCAGGTCGGTGGATCACCCACACGGCATCGTCTAGGACGTAGATTGCACTGCGGCTGTCGCCCATGGACAGGTAGGGCGCGCGCGTGAGGGAAATCAGGTTCCCGCCGAGGGGCTCGAGCACGTTGCGCCACAGACGCCCCACGCAGGTTTCCCAGTTGGGGCCGTCGGCGACGATGGGTTCCTTCGGCGCACGTGTTGCGCCTCCGTCGTAGACGAACGGCGCCAAGGGAAGTGGCGCCGCCACAACCAATCTGCCGCCAGGCCGCACTGCGCCGAGAGCGGAGCGCAACAAGGATTTGGGACGATCGCAGCGGTCAATCACGTTGAGACAAAACACGACATCGTAGGGTTCGCCTGGGAGCCGTGCTTGGCACGCGTCGATCACCTCGCATCGCATCCCGCGTCGACGCAAACGTCGCGCCATAGGCCGAGAGGTCTCGGTCGTCAGCACATCGCCGAAGAGCGGAGCGAAGCGCTGGGTCACGTCGCCAGCGGCGGCGCCGATGTCCAGGGCGCTCAGGTCTGGAGCGCTGCCGAGCAGCTGCCGCCACTGGGCTCTGCTCAACAGAAATAGCGGATAGGTGCCAAGCAAACCGTTGATGTCGAAATCCGACAAGAAGGGGCGCAAGCCCCGGTGCACGGTGGAGACCAGCCAGCCATGGCGGCGCCGGGGAGCCGAGTCGACGAACCCGCGTGTTTCGTCATCCAGAGATAGCTCCCTCAGGCGCAGCCGGAGCTCACGCTGCAAGGCGGAGGGGTCGCAGGCGTAGTGCAGGTCGATGCCGTGGTAGGTTGACGCGGAGCTCATGCAGCAACGGGTGGCAGAATACCTACAACGGCAGGGCGCTCACCACGATGTCGTGACCTGGGCCGAGAGCTACGACACGGATTTCCAGCGCGCGTTCTCGGAGTGCCCTCGGGGAGACTGGCTGCTCGCCATCGCCGTGCGAGCAGGCGTGCCACTCGAGCAGCGGTCGCTTGCGGCAGCGGCGTGCGCCCGTCTCGGTTTGGAGTGGCTCGACGACTCCGCCGAGGCGTCCCGCGCTCTCGACAACCTGGAGGCTTGCGCCCGAGGGGAGATGGACTGGGCCGAACTGCCAGCGAAGGTGGCTCGACTCAAGGCGATCGAGCTGCCGGATCCGGCTAGCGCCACGGCGCTATCCGCTGTGGTTCTAGCGCTGGAATCCGCCGCCGACCCTGAGGCCGCAGCGCTCGTTCCAAGCAGCGTGGTGCAGGCGGCGATGTTCGCCGTCGCAGACTGCGCAATCATGAGTCTTCTGCGTCACACCCAGCTCCAATCTGCACAAGCCGTTCGAAAGCACATTGCGTTCGAGACCGTCGCCGAGGGGCTCGAGTCCGCGGTTCCGAGCTCTGGCTAGACCCGCAGTGGCTAGGCCATGGGGCGCGCGCGCTTGCGTACAGCCTTTACGTCGCCGCGAATCGCGAGGGTGAGCCCTTCGCGCTGCAGGTTGACGAATAGCACGCTGCCGTCAGGGGAAAAGCACACGCCGGCCAGTTCGCCCCGGCTGCCTGCGTTTCGCGCAATATCGTAAACGTGACCCTCGGGCGTGATGCCACGCAGGAATTGGTCAGCGCTTCCGTCTTCGGCAACGATGATGTCGCCCCAGGGGGCGATGGTGATGTTGTCGGGACAGTCCAAAGCGCTCTCCCCGGGCGACTCGGCTACCAAGCTGAATTTGGCTGCTGCCGGATCAAGCAAGAATATCTGGCCCACGCCCGCGGCGCCGCCGGTCGTCGACACCAGGTAGACACGGCCGCCGTGAATGGCCAGACCTTCACCGCGCCGGATCTTCGCGGCGCCGAGTTCGTGCGCTTGTTTGCGCACCGTGTCTTGCTTGGGGTTGGGCTGCGGGATGTCCACCCAATCTACGGCCAGCTTCTCGCCTAGCTTCATCCCCCGAGCCGTGTTGAAGCGCGGGCGGCCAACGAGGCGCATGGCTTGGAGCTTGCCGCGGAAGGGATGTTGGGGGCTGTGGGGTACGAAGCGGTACAGGCAGCTGTCGCTTCGGTCCTCGCTGAGGTAGGCCACGAGGGTCTTTGGATCGACCACGGCCGCTTCGTGGTTCATGCGCCCATAGCCGAGCAGTTGCTCCGGCGCGCGAACGCTCTCGGCTTCCGGGCGGCACAGGAAGACGTAGCCATGACCGTCCTCCATGGACTCCTCGCAGGACAGCCAGCCCCAAGGGCTGGTGCCGCCCGCGCAATTGCGCAGGGTGCCGGTGAGGACGAGGTTTTCGCTGAGCTTCTTTCCGCTTTTGGTGTCGAGCACGATGCGAGTCACCCCGCCATGGGCGCTGGCGTCGAAGGCCTCCTTGGGCGGCTTCTGCCCGGGCCGCGCAGCGCCCTGGCCGAGGTAGCGCCCGATCTCGTGGTTGCGCATCAGTACCAGGCGGCTTTTTCCTTGCGCGAAGCAGGCCATGCCGTCGGGCAATCCTGGCACTCGATAGCCATCCGCCATGGACTCTCCCGTGCGGCTCAACACCTGATAGCTGAGCCCTGCCGCTAGATCCAAAACTCCTTTCGGATCGGCGCTGAGAGTTTTGGGCACGCTGCGCCGCTTCGCCAGCACGAAGGGAACGGGCAGGGCGGCCGCGATGGCCGCGCCACTCCACTTCAACAGCGTGCGGCGGGGTAGAGCCATACGCCTAGTGTGGGCACGATCCGCCGGTTGGTAAAGGCGGCAAGAATTGCAGCTCCCAGGCGGGTAATGGCCTTCCAAGCAAGCGCCACGCCGTTGCCGTCAGGCAGGTAGTGGCGTTTCGCGCAGGTGCCACGCGATTCTCATCGCCATGGTCATGATCGACAGCTGCGGATTCACTCCCAGACTCGTGGGGATGATGCTGCCGTCCGCTACATAGAGATCCCTCAGGTCCCAGGTCTCTCCGAAAGGGTCGACCACGGAGTCGCCGGGTGCCACTCCCATGCGGCAGGTACCGAGCGGATGCTGGGAGCCACACTCCAGCTGACTACCTTTGATGTGCTCGAGATCCAATGTGCGGAGTCGGTCCGCATCGATGCCTCCGAGACCCAAGATGGGCAAGAAGACCTCCTTGGCACCGGCTGCGAAGTAGATCTCCGCCATGCGCCGCATCAGCACCGGCACCGTGGCGCGGTCTCGCGCGCTCATCCGGTAGGTCATCAGCGGACCGACGAGGGGCCGGTCTCGGATTTCGCCGCCGCCGTCGTCGTGAATCATCCCTCCGAAAATGCTCAAGTGCGGGATGGTTGCAGCACGACGTGCCAAGGACTGCCCCACACCCGGCATGGTGGCCGCCAACACGCCGGGAGGCACGAAGAGGCCCACCATGGTGATGCGATCCGCCTCGAAGGCGTCCGTGTATGCGCTCTGAAGCGCACCTTGCCAACCACGCACCGGCTCGTCGAAGCGTGCCATCACTCGGAACGCCGGATGCACCGTGAGATTCTTTCCCACCTGACCGGAGCGGGCGCCTATGCCGTTGCGCATCAAGAGCAGCGGTGAGGCGTAGGCTCCGGCTGCGACGACGACGCGTCGTGCCCGCACGTGAAAGCGACCTTGGGGCTTTCGGCGGGGGCCGCCTAGGAGCCGTCCACGGACGCCCACGGCGCGGCCGCCGTCTCTCTCGATCCCCTCGACGCTGCAGTCTGCGAACAGCGACGCGCCTGCGGCCAGGGCTCGGGGTAGGTAGGTGATGTCGACGCTGAGCTTTGCGCCCTCGGGGCATCCGAAGTTGCAGCGCCCGCAGCCTTTGCAACCCTTGGTGTTGCGGCGCACCGGTTTCGTCGCGTAGCCGAGCCGCTCGGCGCCTTCCACGAACAGCGATGTGGACCGAGAGCGTATGTCTCGGGGCACTTCCTCAACGTGCACGTCCCGTTCGACGGTCTCGAAGCAGGATTGCATCTTCTCTTCAGTCAGGTCCGTCAGGCCCAGGTCGTTGGACCATTCGTGCAGAATGTGGCCTGGGATCCGGAAACAAACGCCACCGGTGAGCGCACTGGAGCCGCCCACACACTTTCCCATCATCACGTTGATCATGGGCGTGTCCCCCAGGCCGACCGCGAAGGTGAGGCCGCCGTCCCGCCACATATGCCGCATGTGCTCAGTCGGGCGCATTTTCGCGTAGCGCTCTGGAGGCACGTGGGGGCCTTCTTCCAGGATGACGACCCGCTGCCCCGCTTCGGCCAGAACCGCAGCGACCACGGCGCCACCGGCTCCGGAGCCGATGACCACCACATCTGTGTCTAGAGAAAGGTCCTCGGACAGGTCCGCCCCAGACACAATCTCCGTCACGGCAGCCCTCGCTCTCGCGCTTCGGTCAGGCACAGCCCATCGAATCCGATCTCTTCGGCGGCGTTTGGATGCTCGTAGTAGACGACGCACAAAAGCGCTTTCACCGCGAGTACGGCACCACCGAAGCGCCCGGCTTCGAGTTGAGTCAGGGCTTGGATTCGGTCGCCCAAACTCATCCTCTCCAGCGAGGTCAGTCGTTTCACCCCCAAGGGGGCCAAGAGCCAAACGGCCAAGACTGCCAGTCCGAGGATGAAGCGCGTTCGCGAACCGGAGCGCGCCAGGTAGTCCTCCATCTCGAGGGCGAGCCAGTCCATGCGCGCCTGCGGCGGCGGGCCCACCCGCGTCGTGAATGCAGCTTCCGCGATGACGCACATGCGCCGCACGACTCGCGGTGACACGATGGCGCTGCCATCCTCGTCGCGCAGGGGTGCCAGAGCGGTCGGCGTCGATAGGTCCGTCTCGGCCATCCTCGGGCGCGCAGCCTAAGACGCCCATGGATCCGGCGGCAAGCCTGATGCGCCGAACTTGGCTGTTTCGACGTCGCTTTATCAGGACGATCGCGTCAGAGAGCCGGTTGCTGATCCTGGGGGCCGTCCCTATACTCCCTCGTCCCGAGGGGGAGCCCTGGCGTCAGCTGCGGCCGAAGTAGCTGCCGTGATGCCTGTGGCCTCGGGGCAAGAAAGACCAATAAGGAGTAGCTCACATGGATTTTGTCGTACCCCCGCTTCCGTATTCGAAGGACGCCCTAGAACCCGTCATGAAGCAGGAGACTCTGGAGTTTCACTACGAGAAGCACCACAAAGGTTACATGACCAAACTCAAGGCAGCTTTGGAGGGAAAACCCGAAGCTGAAAAGAGTCTTGAGGATGTGATCCGAAGCAGCTCTGGCGGTGTGTTCAACAACGCGGCTCAGGTCTACAATCACACCTTCTTTTGGGAGGGCATGAAGTCTGGGGGCGGCGGGGCCCCCGGTGCGGGTGATGTTGCGGATCTGATTCAGCGCGACTTCGGTGGCTTCGACAAGTTCCGCGCCGAGTGGATCAAAGTGGGCGCCGGCCGGTTCGGTAGCGGCTACGTCTGGCTGGTGCTGGACGGTGGCAAAGGCAAGATCCTCGATACCCCCAACGCCGAGACGCCGCTGACCACTCAGGCCACGCCCCTCTTGACGACGGACGTCTGGGAACACGCCTACTATCTGGACCACCGCAACAACCGCAATGCCTTCCTCGAAGTGTATTGCGACAAGCTGATCAATTGGGACTTCGTCGCGAAGAACCTCAAGTCGGCCTAGTAGCCGCTTCGCGGAAATAGGCAGTCAAGCCCTCGCCGGGACCCTTCGTGGCCCGGGAGGGCTTTTCTTCTGTCGGATGTCCGGCGCCCCTTGCTGCACCAGCGCGAGAGTAGTGCCCTTCCGACGCAGGAGTGCCGCGACCCCAAAACCTGAGCCGTGGCCAATGAGCCGCCCGCAGTCTTGGGGCACCCCTAGTTGGCCGGAGTGCCGACGCTCGCTGTGATGCTTCGCTTACTTCGGAATGTCCGTCACGCAATCGACCAGGACATCCAACTTGCCATCGGGATCTTGCTGCACCTGGCTGCAGGCGCTCGGGCAAACGAAGACGCGGTTGTTGTCGATGTAGAACTTGCCAGGCGCGCAGGCTGCTGCATTCGGCACCTGAGTCAGGTTCTGCGGGGTGGTCGAGCCGCCGGGCGTGTAATTCACGCTGACGCTGTTGAGATCGAATTCCTTGCCTTCGGGTGGAGTCGGCAAATCGAACTCGCACGCGAGCTTCGCACCTGCGATGACCCCCTTGGCGATTTCCTGGAACACCGCGTCGTACTTACCGTCGCACACCGGGAAGCGCAGACCGCCAGTGATTTGGCTTAGGGCCTGATTCCCGTAGCTGGTGTTTTGGGCGCTGGAGCATTTGCTGCCCGTCGCCGGTTCAGTTGGCGCGTAGGCCCCGGTGGCATTGGCTGGGTTCTGCGCCACGCCGACGATGCTGTACCAAACGTACTTGCGGTCGGCGACAGTGCCGAACTGCAGAGGGTCCAGGGCGAGCAGATCGGCGTCGAACTGCTGCGCCGTGGCCATGCCAGAAGTGGCACTGGACTTGTCGTCGTAACACTTCGGCCCGGGGGTCGAGCACGACGAGCCGGGACTGCTCCCGGCGGCGTTGCAGTCGACGCGGTCGTCGGTGATCGAGACGAAGGCTTTGAAGGATTCTTGGCGCAGCCATTCCTTCCAGCCGATCGTGGTCAAAGTGTGCTGGTCGGGCTGGTTGTACCAAGCCATGGCTTTGCACCAACCGTCCCAGCTCTCTACGTTGCCCTTGTCGTAGTGATAGAAAAGGGGAGGGTTGTTGCCCGGCGGAGTGCCATCGGTAGTCGGGCAGATGGATCCACCCAAAGGCGGGCCAATGCAGAGCGAGGCTTGCGAAGTGGGCCCGTTGTCGGAGATCATGATCACGCGGTAGTCGACGCCGCTAGCGCTGATGATTTGAGCGAAGTTTGTCGAGATGTTCTGTTCGACGCCTGCCGCCTCTTGGTTCATGGAGCAGGAATTGTCGATGATGAAGATGATGTCGACGGGCTTGACCTCGATCTTCGCTTCGGCCTGGAGCTTTCCGCAGGCGGAAGCATCCGTCGCGCCGCCACTGTCGTTGTTGCCACTGTCGAAGGCGATGCCCGAATCCGAGGCTCCGGTTCCTCCGAAGCCGCTGGTGGCCGCGCCTCCGCCCGTGCCCGCGCCGACTTCGTTACCCTCGTTGGCACTAGAGCAAGCGCCCATCGCGCTCGATGCGATCAAGACCCCCACGCTTGCGCAGCCCAGATAACCGCTGAATTTCATGAATGACCCGTCCTCTCGGCGCGCACCCTAGCACTGGACGCAAGAATAGCACGCGGAACGCTAGCCGCCCCGGGAGCGCCGTCCACGGGGCCTATTTCGGAATGTCCGTCACGCAGTCGACCAGGACGTCGAGCTTGGCGTCGGGGTCCTGTTGCACTGAGCTGCACGCGGCAGGACACAAGAACACTCGGTCTTGGGCCGCGTCGATGTAGAACTTGCCAGGTGCGCAGGCGGCGGCGTTTGCCACCTGGGTCAGGTTTTGTGGCGTGGTCGAGCCGCCGGGCGTGTAGTTCACGCTGACGCTATTGAGATCGAACTCTTTGCCCTCGGGGGGAGCCGGGAGCTGGAACTCACAGGCGACTTTCGCCCCAGCGATCACGCCCTTGGCGATGGCTTTGAAGACTTCGTCGTACTTGAAGCCTTCACACACCGGAAAGCGCAGCCCGCCGGTGATCTGGCTGAGAGCCTGATTGCCGGGGCTGGCGTTGATGGCGCCACTACATTTGCTGCTGGTGATGGGTTCGTTGGGCGCATAGGCGCCGGTGGGGTTGGCGGGGTTCTGCGCAACACCGACGATGCTGTACCAGATGTAGTTTCGGTTGGCGACGGTGCCGAACATGGCCGGATCCAGCGCGAGCAGGTCTTGATCGAATTGCTGAGCCGCACCGAGGGGGTTGGACGAGTCGTAGTAGCCGCTGCACGACACCCGATCGTCCGTGACCATCACGAACGCCTTCAGGCTCTCCTTGCGAAGCCAGTCTTTCCAACCCGTTGGCGCAAGGCCGTGCTGGTCCGCTGAGTTGTACCAGTTCTTCATCTTGCACCAGCCATCGGTGCTTTCGACGTTGCCCTTGTCGAACTGGTAGAACAGGGGAGGGTTGTTGACGGGCGGTGTCCCGTCAGACACGGGGCAGAGCGTGCCGCCGAGGGGTGCGCCCACGCAGATGGATCCCGAGCTGTTCGGGCCGTGGTCCGAGATCAGGATCACGCGGTAGTCGATGCCGCTGGCACTGATGATCTGGGCAAAGTTCGTGGAGATATTGTCCTGGACGCCTTTGGCTTCGGTGTTCATCGAGCAGGAGTTGTCCACGATGAACACGATGTCGGCAGGCTTGACTTCAATCTCGGCGGTCGCCTGCAGCTTGCCGCAGGCACTGGCGTCGGTCGCGCCGCTGTCGGTCTTGCCGCTGTCGAAACTGATGCCCGCATCCGAGCCGCCCGTGCCCGTGCCTGCCCCGATGCCGCCTCCCGCACCCGTGGCCGCTGTACCGCCCCCACTGCCGACTTGATTGCCGTCGTTTGCGCTCGAACAGGCGCTCAATGAACTAGTGCCTAGGACAATGCCGAGAGACGCAAACCCCAGATAGAAAGCAAGTCGCATTGGATTCTCCACTGGGCGCCGGGCGCCCGCCTTGTTGTGACTTCTGTTGTTAGCGTGGGATGTCCTTCACGCAATCGACGAGCACATCGAGCTTTGCGTCCGGGTCCTGCTGCACGGAGTTACAGGCGTCGGGGCACAGGAAGACACGATTGGTGTCAATGTAGAAGCTGCCCGGAGTACAGGCCGCGAGGTTGGGCACCTGCTTCAGGTTTTGAGGCGTTGTGGTGCCGCCAGCGGTGTAGTCAACGGTGACGCTGCTGAGGTCGAACTCCTTGCCCTTGGGCGGGTCGGGCAAGTTGAACTCACAGGCGATCTTGGCTCCGGCAATCACGCCCTGGGCGATGGATTGGAACACGGCGCTGAAGTTCTGCCCCTCGCAGACCGGGAAGCGCAGGCCACCGGTCAATTGGCTGAGGGCCTGATTGCCCGGGCTGGTATTCACCGCGCTGCTGCACTTGCTGTTGGTGATGGGCTCGGTGGGTTTGTAGGCGCCCGTCGGATCTGCGGGGTTCGGGGCCACGCCGACGATGCTGTACCAAACGTAGTTGCGCTTGGCGACGGTCCCGAACATGGCGGGGTCCAGCTTCAGCAATTCGGCATCGAATTGTTGCGCGGCACTCATGGGATTGGAGCTGTCTTTGAAACAGGTCGTGCTGCTGCTGCAACCGAACTTGTAATAGGGATTGAGGCCGCAGTTGACGCGGTCGTCGGTCATCATCACGAAGGCTTTGAGGGCGTTGGGGCGGAGCCACTCTTTCCAGCCCTGAGTCGCGAGACCATAGCGGTCGGGCTTGTCGTACCAGTGCGCGGCGCTGCACCAGCCGTCGGTGCTTTCGATGTCGTCGGGGTCGTAGTGATGGAACAACGGAGGATTGTTGGTGGGGGGGGTGTTCGTTCCAGGCGGGCAGAGGGTTCCGCCCAGGGGAGCTCCGATGCAAATCGAGGCCTGGGAGGTCGGGCCATTTTCGCTGATCAAGATCACGCGGTAGTCGACGCCGCTGGCGCTGATGATCTGGGCGAAGTTCGTGGAGATGTTGTCCTCCACGCCCTGGGCCTCCTTGTTCATCGAGCAGGAGTTATCGACGATGAAGATCACGTCGACGGGTCGCACTTCGATCTCCGCCGTCGCAGCCAACTTGCCGCAGGCGCTGGCGTCCGTCGCGGTGCCGCTGTCATTGTTCCCCCCATCGAAGCTGATGCCCGAATCCGACGCTCCGGTGCCCGAGAAGGCTGCTTGGCCGCCGACGCCGGTTGCTGCAGAGCTGCCGCCCGCGCCGACATGGTTGCCATCCGTAGCGCTCGAACAGGCGCTGATCGCACCTACGCCGAAGAGAAGACCGACTACTGCATATCCGAGATATCCGGAGAACTTCATCATGTACTCTTCCTTATTCGGGGCCTGCCCAGGGCCAACCTTGGGGACAAGGTAGCATAATGTAGGACACGTGCAGCCCGCTTTTGCGGGTTGCGACGGATTTCTTACTTCGGAATGTCTTTCAGGCAGTCGATCAAGACATCCAGCTGGCCCGCGGTGTCGTTTTGGACGACCAAACAGGCGTCCTGGCAGAGCCGGATCTTCCCCGCCTCTATGTAGAAGGAGGTTGGCGTGCAGGCTGCCTGATTTGCAACCTGATTGAATTTTTGTTGGGGGCCACCGGTTCCAGGGGTGAAGCCGACGCCGACGCTGCTCAGGTCGATTTCCTTGCCCTCGGGCGGCTCGGGCACATCGAACTCGCAGGCGATCTTCGCTCCCTTGATCACACCCTTGGCCAGCTCCGAGAACACGACATCGAAGCCGCTGCCCTCGCAGACCGGGAACTTCAGCCCGCCGGTCATGTTGCTGAGTTGCTGGTAGCCGGTACCGGGATCTATCGCACTGGAGCACTCGGTCGTATTGATGGGATCCGTGGGGGACCAGGACTTGTTGGGATTGGCGGGATTGGAGCCGATGCCGATCACGCTGTAGAACGCGTAGTTCCGGTCCGCCACGGTTCCGAACATAGCGGGGTCTCGCGCCAGAATGTCCGCGTCCCACTGCTGGCCGACCGAGGTACCGCCACTGACGCTGTTGTTGTCGTTGTACTTCTTGCCGTTGTAGTTGCAGTTGATGCCGTCATCCGTGAAGGATACGAAGATCTTGAAGGCTTCCGTGCGCAGGTAGTCTTTGTAGCCGCCGGGCGCGAGGTTGTAGCGATCCGGTTGGTCGTACCACTCCAGAAGCCGGCACAGGGTGTCGTGGCTGTTGACGTAGAGCTTATCGTAGGCGTGATAGAGCGGCGGATTGTTGGTTGGCGCCTGCACTTCTGTGATCGGACACACAGACCCACCAAGAGGCGCTCCCACGCAGATGCCGTAGTAGGCCCCAATTGTCTTGTTCGATGGGCTGTGCTGGCTGATCATCACGACGCGATAGTCGATGCCGCTGGCGCTGATGATCTGCGCGAAGTTGGTGTTGATGTTCTGCTCGATGGCCTGGGACTCCTTGTCCATCGAGCAGGAGTTGTCGACGACGAAGATGATGTCGACGGGCTTGAGTTCCAGCTCCGTCTTGGCCGTCAACTTGCTGCAGGCCGAGGCGTCGGTGGGGCCGCCGCTATCGGGAGTTCCGCTATCGAAGGCAATGCCCGAGTCGGCGCCACCAGTGCCGCTGGCCCCAGTTCCGCCCGTGGCAGCGCTACCGCCGTTGCCAAAATCGTTGCCGCTGTTCGCGCTGGAACAAGCTGCCGTGACCGAAAGTCCTAGCCCAAGGCCGGTGGCGGCCCAGTACACGTAGAAAGCCTTCATGTTACTCCCAGAGGCCCGGTCCGAGGGTTTCTTGCGCCCGGGCGGGGCGGGAATAGCATTTTTGTTGGCGGAGCCCAGGGCTCTGGCGCGAAAACTCAGCTTTCTTCGTTGGATACGGGCAGAATTGGCGCCCAAATCAGACGCTCGAGCATGGAATCGTCCACCACCATGCCGCGATCACTGAAAAATAGCGCATTGCTCGTCTCGGCCTCACGCTGCTCGCCGACGAAGATGATGCCCCGCCCTTCTTCGTTGTAGCCGAGTTGAACGATGGCGTTCTTTAGCCAACGGCCGCCACCCTCGAACTCCACGGCCTCGGGCAGCGTGTAGTACCCCTCCGACGGTAGCGCGCGCAGCGTTTTGGCCCAAGACGGAGAGCGGAGTGCGGTGGTCGGCTCGCCCCAGAACCAGCGGTTGTTCCGATTCTGCCCTGGGCGCACCACGAACTTCACTCCGCCGTTCTGCGGCTGCCCCACGTACACCAGCACGCCTGCGGGAAACGCTTCCTCATGGCCAGGCATGGGTTGAGTGGTGCGATACAGGCCGGGATCGGGCAAATCAAGCATGCTTTAACTCCAATGGGTCGATGAGTTGGCGCAATCTAACCCATCAATTCCCGAGGACAACCCCGGCATTGTAGACAATTTGCCGGGGCCGGCTGGCCTGGGCTGACGGCCCTAGCGTAAAAGCAAACCCATGTCGCGCATCGCCGTATTGCTGACCGCAGGCCTGCTCCTCGGGTGCAACGCGAAGGGCCACAGCGGTGGAGGGAAGTTGCCGCCCCTGGAGCGGCCAGAGGGACCGATGGATCTGCAGACAGCTCGTCGTTTCGTGCTCGACCTCGTCAACCGAGACCGGGAAAAGGAAGGGCTGCCTCCGGTTGCGCTGGACGAAACTGCTGAGCGAGCCGCGCAGCGCCACGTGGAAGACATGGTCAAGAACGGTTTCACGGCGCACTGGGGCAGCGACGGCTCCGTTCCCGAGCAGCGCTACACGGAGGCGGGCGGCACTCACTTCGTTCAAGAGAACGCTGCCTGCTTCTTCGACGGCACGCCGCGGCGGTTGGACCCGAACCCCACGTTCACGGCATCTCAATTGGAGAAGATAGAGACAGCGTTCATCAGCGAAGTGCCTCCCAACGATGGCCACCGCAAGAACATCCTCAAGCCGGTGCACAACTTCCTGGGTATTGGCCTCGGGAAGCCGGTCGGGGTGGATCAGCCTTGCATGGCGCAGGAGTTCGTCGACAGCTACGGAGAGTACGACGCCGTTCCCAGGCTCGCGAAAGTTGGGCAGAAGATCCGCGTCAGCGGGTCCATCTCGGCTCCGGTGGAATTCGGCGGGGTCGGCTTCAGCCGCATCGAACCTCGCAAGCCGAAGAGCGCGGCGGAACTCAACCAGACCAACGTGTATCCGGTTCCGGAGCCCTTCATCTTGTATTTTCCAGCGGGCTTCAAGACTCCCATGCCCGTGAAGATCACCGGAAACAGGTTCAGCATCGACGCACCGCTCAGCGATGCCCAGAAGCCGGGGCGATATGGCGTCAGCGTCTGGGGCAAGTATCCTGGCGCAGATGCCCTCGTGATGGTCAGCCTGCGCATCGTCGAAGTACGCTGACCATCGCCACCGCTGGTTGCCCCCCGGCACACCTGTGTCCGGCTTTGCCCCCTTGCGGCAGACAATTCCTTCGTGCCAAGACTTGGCCGCTGCAGGGAGACGCCAGATGGCATCGAAGAAAGCGAAGACGAAAGCCAAGCAGGCCCCGCCGCGAAAACGTGCCGCGGCGTCCAAGAAAAAGGCAGCCACTACTACGACCAAGAAAAGCGCTGCACGCAAGACGAATAGGAAGGCGACCGCTACCAAGGCGTCCAAAAAGAGGACGACGGTAAAGAAGCGCTCGGGCTCCGCTGCCAGCGCCCCCAAGGCCACGAAGGCGGCGCAACGGAGAGCGACGCCTGGCAGGCGCGCCAAGGTGGCGGCGGACCCGGATCGTTCCGGCTCTGTCGTACCTGGGTCGAGGGCGCCTGACTTCCGGTTGCAAGACCAGGAAGGGCGCTGGCTGAGTTCCAAGGAGCTGCGCGGTGCGCCTTATGTCCTGTACTTCTACCCGAAGGATGACACTCCCGGTTGCACGCAAGAAGCGTGCGATTTTCGGGATGCGATCAGCGCCTTCAGGCGCGCGGGTGCGCGAGTCATCGGGGTGAGCCCGGACTCCGTCGCAACCCACGCCAAGTTCGTGAGCAAACAACGGCTGCCTTTCACTTTGCTGTCGGACAACTCTCGGGTTCTCTGCAACACCTTTGGGGTCTGGGTGAAGAAGCGGCTCTATGGTCGCGAGTACATGGGAGTGGAGCGCAGCACCTTCGTCGTCGGGCCCAGTGGTGTCGTGCGAAGGGTCTGGCGCGGTGTGAAGGTTCCAGGGCACGTTGCAGCGGTGTTGGCAGCAGTGCGCGAGCGTGGCTAGCTCACCGCGGGTCAGCGTTCTGTTGCCCGCGCGTAATGCTGCGGAAACTCTTCCGGCGGCATTGGCGACGATCTGCCGACAGTCTCTGAACGATTTCGAATGCGTCGTCGTGGATGACGGGTCCACCGATGCCACCCCCAGAGTCGTCCAAGCCGTGGCGAGGGCAGATCCGCGGATCCGCATGGTGGTGGGGCAGGGCGCCGGGATTGTTTCCGCCCTCAACATCGGGTTGGAGCAGTGCCGGGGGCAGCTTGTCGCAAGGATGGATGCCGACGACCTGTGTCACAAACATCGTCTCGCGCTGCAGGTGCAAGGCTTCGAGGCGCACCCGGCGGTTGCCGCGCTGGGCTGTCACGTTCGGTTGTTCCCGACCCGAGCGCTCAGCGACGGGATGAGGAACTACGAAGCATGGCTGTGCTCCATCCGGGATTCGGAAGGCCTAGCTCGAGATGCGTTCATCGAATGCCCCGTGGCGCACCCGTCCCTGATGGTCCGCCGCGGCGTGTTGCGACGGTTCAGGTATGCGGACCGGGGCTGGCCGGAAGACTACGACCTCGTGCTACGCATGCTCGCTGACGGTTTGCAAGTTTCGGTTGTTCCAGAGCGGCTGCTGTACTGGCGCGAAAGCCCCGAGCGTCTTTCGCGCACCAGCCCCATTTGTCGACAGGACCGCATCGTGGCCTGCAAGGCGCACTACCTGTCCCAAGGCTTTCTCAGCGCCGACGAGCGCTACATCCTTTGGGGCTACGGCGACACCGGCAAGGAGCTCTGTGCGGCGCTGTCGAGTCATGGCAAGCACCCGAGCCTCATCGTGGAGCTACACCGGGGGCGGATCGGTCAGCGCATTCGCGGAGCTCAGGTCGTGACACCTGACGCGCTGGCACAGCGGCGCGGGGAGCCCATCGTCGCTTCCGTTGCCGGCGCCGCACCCCGGGAGCAAATCCGCGTGGCGCTCCAGGGTTGGGGCTACCGCGAGGGCGTAGATTTCGTGTGTGCAGCCTGAGCTGAGTCCCGCTCACACCCTGCGGGGAACCTGGATGCTCGGGATCGGGTAGCCCGGGCGAGCGTAAACGTAGCCCTGTGCGTAGTTTGCGCCGGTGTCGACCAGGGCAAAGTGCTCGTCCGCGGTTTCCACCCCTTCGGCTACGACGACTGCGTCGAGCTGCTTGCAGAGCCGAACCACGCTCGTGACCATCTTGCGCTGGCGTTCACTGCGATCCAGTCCGGAAATCAAGTCGCGATCGAGTTTGACCACCCGGGGCTCGAGGTCTGCGATGCGCTTCAGGTTTGAACAGCCCGCGCCCAGATCGTCGACGACCAAGTGAACGCCGCCGCGATTTCGGACCTCGCGTAGCACATTGAGGCAGAGATCGAAGTGGGTGAGGGGTACCGACTCAGTCAACTCGAGGTAGACCTCGTCGTCGTGCTGATAGATGGGGTCATCCGGGCGCACCAGCCAGCTTTCGCTCAATTCGTGTGGGTGCACGTTGACGAACAAGGGCGTGGAGCCCGCCAGTTGCACGGCGATTTCACGAATCATCCGCCCCATGCGTCCGGCGCAGCCGGCCGCCACCGCCTGCTGAAACAGCACCAGGGGGTTGGCGTATTGAGGCACTCGGCAGCGCACCAGGGCCTCGTAGGCGAATAGCCGAGTATTGGCGAGCTTCACAATGGGCTGAAAGACGACGCTCAAGTCGTCGGGTGCGACCATCTCGTGCACGGCTCGTAAGGAGTCCCGCGACCGATCCCAATTGGGCTGTCGGGGCGCCGCCGGAGCGTCGCTCAAGCGATTGGAAGCGGGAGGGTCCTGGCCTGACACGAGGGTCCTGAGCGATTCATCTTCGACGTGGTGAACCAAAGCGAGTAGCATCGCCGAAAACCGTCAGCAAGACGAATGAGACTATGCTTCGGCGCGCATTTATCCTAGCCATCGGCCTTTTGACACTAGCTTCCGGTTGCGACCGAGGCAGCAAGAAGTCTTTGGAAAGCGCGCGTGGCCACGTCGCGTTCTTGACCAAAGCGGCAGAAGCAGACGTTGCGGAGGTGCGCAGCGGCCTGCCTGAAGGCGCCAAGCACTTGGTGGCCTTGTTCGAAAAGGACACGGCGCCGGCCGAGGACCTCCCAGCGGTGCGCAAGGGTTTGAAACGAGCGCGGTCCAAGGTGCAAGACTTGAGGGTTGCCAAGTCCACCTTCTTTGCGATCGTGGACGTGAAAGGCGTCGTGGTTCGCAATGACCAAGAGCAGGACCTGATGGTTGGGAAGAACGCCTTCGCCAGCTACCCGAAGCTCAAGCAGGCCTTGGGCGGGAAGTACGTCGAGACGGCGGGGTCGATGCCGGAAGCAGCGGGGGTCAAGGGACCCGATGGACAATGGGTTGCGGCGCAGCCCATTGTCAGCGGTGGCAAGACCCAAGCACTCTACGTCACGGGTTGGTCCTGGTCTGCCTACGCATACCGGCTGGAAAACGCGCTGCGCGGTCAGGTGCGGGATGAAGCCGGCGCCGATGACAAGATGCCCCTACTATACGTGTATGTCGTGGTCGGTGACGCGGCCTACGGCGCGCCCGTCTCGCCCGCGGTGAACGCGAAGGCCATCGTGGACAAGAAGCCCCTCTCGAACCTGAAAGACGGGCTGTTCAGCACCGAGCTGGAAATAACGGGCCGGGACTTCACTCTGGCCGTTGGCAAGACCGAAGTCCTGGGAAGCGACGTGGGAATCGCCGTCTTGCGCAGCGAGACTTGAGTTATGTCGCGCTGCCGTCGGTGCCGCTGCGGCCGAAGCGGTGCACGCCCCAAATCATCGCCACCAAGCCGATGAGAGTCGTCCAAGCCCCTGCGTGGGGATTCTCGGATGCGGAAAGCGCGATGCCGACCAGCGCAAGGGTGGCACCGATTCCGACTTGACGACGCTCGCTCATGGCCAGCGTTCGGCGTGGGCGCGGACGAGGAAGTCTCGAACATCGCGTTCGAGCTTTCTCTCGGCGGTAATCGTACTCGCCTCACGCCCCGCGCCCACGTGGTCGTCGTAGAGGTACGACGTGTCGTGTAGCACGAGGATCTTTGCATCTGCCGCGTCGCCAATGCCGCGCACCAATTGCAAGGCATCGCCCATGGAGGGGTCGCGAGCGGGCAGGGCGGAACCGAGGGTTCGGCGTTCATTCGCGGTTACGTAGGCAACGCCGTACTTGCGTCCCGATGAGCCAACGTCGATTTCGAGTTGCTTGCCTTCCTCCAGCTCGATGGAGGTGCCAGGAACGGGTTGGTCCCGCTCGGCCCGGAATCCGCGGATGATGATCTCCACCGCGCGCCGCTCGTCGAGGGTGCGCGTGGGGTTGGCGGACTTGGCTGGTGGCGAACCGCAAGCCAGGGCTGAGGACAGCAGAATCGCTCCTGTGACAATGGTACCGATGGACTTCATTGACCTTCCACCAAAGGTAGTCACGTCCGGCGCGACAGGCAAAGTCTATCGGTTGGGTGCGGCGTCGGTGCAGCGGTTGCCCACGCTCGCCCGGGCGGTTGCGTCCGGGGCCGTCGGCGTGGTTTGCGTCCGGAAAAGATGCAAGGTACGCCTTGGGCCCATGTCGATGCCGAGCTGTTCGCGGGCCTGTGTGCTGTGGGCACAGCTCACGTGTATCGCAGTGGCGGCAGGGTGTGGGCACCGCGCCGTTCCGGACCCTCGGGATGCCGCCGCAGAATACCAGAAGGCCCTCGAGCGCGGGGATGCAGACTCGGTGTACGAGCTGCTTTCGTCGAGCGCCAAGCGCACCCACGGCAAGGAAGGCACGCGGCGGCTGGTGAAGGACTCTCGTGCCGAGCTACTCGGCATCGCGAATGCCGTGACCCAACCCGATGCCAAGGTGGAAGCTTCCGCGCGTGTGCGTTACGCGGATGGCGAAGAAGCCGCATTGGTTCTGGATGGCGATCGTTTTCGGGTTTCTTCAGCGGGTACCCTGCCCACGGGTGCGCGAACTCCCGCCCAGGCTTTGTCTGAGCTTCGCCGTGCGCTGTCGAGGCGCAGTTACCCGGCGCTGATGCGAGTGCTCACGGAGGAGAGTCGAGGCGCTCTCGACGCGGATATGCGCTCGCTGGTGGACGGTTTGGAGGAACCTGCAACCGTGGATGTACGCATTCGCGGTGATCAAGCCGAAGCGATTCTGCCTGGCGGACATAAGGTCCTGTTGAGACGCAAAGCGGGCGTGTGGCGCGTCGAAGATTTCGATTGATGCCTCAGTCCGCCCGCATCGGGCGCCGCGGTGCGCTGCTCGGCCTTGCAAGCCTGGGCTTGGCCTCGCCTGGGCTCGGCTTTGGCCAAGCGGGCGCGTTTTCTGTGCGCATCCTCACGATCGGTGGCAAGCGACTGGTTGCGCCCCGGGATAGCGGACCTGCTCGCTGGGCCTTCGAGTTGGTGCGTAGAACCAGCGCTCCGGCGCGCTTGGGTTCGGCGCGCGTGAGCGCCGACGACCCAAAGCTCTTGACGGAGCCCTTTGCGCTGTGGAGCGGGACCGGGAAGATCCCGCCCTTGTCCCGACCGGAACAACGGGGGCTGGAACGCTTCCTCAAGCTCGGGGGTCTCCTAGTGGTGGATGACCAGAACCCCAAGTCGGGCGCCTTTGGTCGAGCGGCTCGGCGGGAGTTGGCGCGCGTGCTGCCGGCGTCGCCACCGGTTCGCTTGGACCCGAGCCACGTGCTCTACAAGACCTACTACATCATCGATCGTCCTGTGGGTCGCGTGCTGGGCAAGCCCTCCCTAGACGCCATCGTAAGGGGCAAGAGCGCGCAGGTGCTGTTTTTGGCTCACGACCTGCTTGGCGCGATGGCGCGTTCTCGGGGCGGCGCATGGTCCTTGCCGGTGGAGCCCGGTGGGCAGCGCCAACGGGAGTATGCCATTCGGCTCGCTGTGAACATCGCAATGTATAGCCTGTGTTCCGACTACAAGGACGACCAAGTGCACGCGCCGTTCCTGATGCGTCGACGTGCCGGCCGCAGGCCCTGATGGCGGCCGCGGCATGAGTCAGCGCTCCTGGGCCCTCAGCGAGGACTTGCCAAGCTCCGTCACGGTTGTCGCCGCGGCGCTCGCATTGGCCTCGATCCTTCTGCTTGTCAGCGAAGCCCGACGGGCAGAACGATTTCACTTGGGGTTAGTGGTGTCTGGTATTGCCGCCGCTGCGCTGCTGCTGTGCGCCGTTCTCCGCCCCGTGCGGGTGGACGTGACCGGTACGGAAGTCGGACCCAAGGTTGTCGTGCTGGTGGATGCCTCCAGGCGCTTGCTGTTGCCCTTGGATGATTCGACGCGGCGCGCACATGCCCTCAAAGCAGCGGACAAGCTGCGAAAGCACTTCAGTCAGAGTCGGGTGACCGTGCTGGAGTTCGACGAAGCCTCGCCCCGCCCCGTCTCCGACCCGCCCAGCAAGTCCACCCGGGCGGAAGTGAGTGACCTCTCCGCAGCTCTGGCAGAGCTGCTCGAAACCGGTGACGAAAAACCCGGCGCCATCGTAGTCGTGAGCGATGGCCGTCTCACCCGTCCCATTGAGCAATTGGATGAAGTCGCGCTGCGCGCGGCCCTGCCCCCCGTGTCGCCACCGGTCCACTCCCTGCGCGTAACCGATAGACAGCCCAAGGATGCCATGGTGAGGGCGGTGCGCGCAGCGGGCGCTGCGGTTGCCCACCAGCGATTGAACTTGACCGTCGAGATCGCCTGCGCGGGTGGCCTGGTCTGCGAGAGGGTTCCTGTCGTCGTGCGGGAGTTGCGATATGGGGCCGCGCCTGCGCGACTGGCTCGGGGCAACGTGGAGATCAATGACGGCGTTGGGACCGTGGACCTTAACATCGTCTTGGAGCGGGCCGGAGAACGCATTGTCGAGGTCGCCATCGACGCGCCCGACGGCGACACCATTCCGGCCAACAATCGCCGCATTCTCTCCTTTCGTGTGACGCGAGAGCGCCTGCGGCTGCTGCACGTCGCTGGCCGACCCACCTACGACGTGCGCATGCTGCGCACCTGGCTCAAGGGTGACGAATCCGTCGACTTGGTGGCGTTCTTCATTTTGCGCTCCAACACGGACGACCCCGGGACCGACGACGAATCCGAACTGGCGCTGATCCCATTTCCCGTGGACGAGTTGTTCACGGAGCACTTGCCGAGCTTCGACGCGGTCGTTTTGCAGGACATTGACGCTCTGGAATACAAGCTCTCCCGCCACCTGCCGGCATTGGCTCGCTACGTGGAATCTGGTGGTGGCCTGATCATGGTCGGTGGCCCATCGTCCTTCGCTGGCGGGGGTTATGCGGGGTCTGCTCTCGGTCGTGCCTTGCCGGTCGAACTCTCGGATTCGCAGAAGCCCTTCGATTTGCTCGAGGTCGTGCCCGCGTACACCGAGGTGGGCCGCGCGGCCCCGGTGCTTCGCGGTGTGCGCGATGTCCTGGGCGACGCGCTACCAACCTTCGTCGGCTCGAACACCGTCGGGCCCGCGCGTTCAGGCAGCTTGGTGCTGTGGTCCCACCCGTCTCGCCGCGTCGCCAATCAAGCCATGCCCCTGCTCGCGCTGGGGGAGGCGGGGGACGGGCGGAGCATCGCTCTGGCGCTGGATGCGACCTATCGCATGGCGTGGAGCGAACAGGGGGCGAATGCGGCTGGGCGAGCCTATGGCGCGCTCTGGGATGGTCTGCTGGGTTGGCTCATGCGTGACCCCCGCTACGAAGCTGCGCGTATCGCGTTGACCTCGCCGTGTTTCGCTGGCGAGCCCACGAGCCTGCGCGTGACACCTCTGGCCAAGACAAAGGGAAAGGTGAAGGTCGAGCTCCAGCGCCTGGGCAAGGAGCGACCGAGCCCGGAAAGTCGCGAGGCTCCAGCGGGGGAGAGCGGTCCCGTGGACGTGAGCTTGGGTGTACTCGAAACCGGTGGCTACGCGGCCAAAGTGCGCGTCGGAGAGGCTCCGCCTGCGCGCTTTGACTTCGCGTGCGAGCGCGGTGGCGCGGCCTGGGCGGATTCGCGACCCGATCCGGCCCGCATGAAAAGCATCTCGAACGTGACTCGCGGGCAGAGCATCCCTCTGAGCGAACTCGATAAGCTACCGCAGCCCGAGTCCACCCTGGTTGCGTCTGAACGACACGTCGCGGCCGTGCTGCCGCCCTGGGTGTGGGCACTGTTGGCGGCACTGGCCATCGGGGGTCACTGGTTCGCGCGGCGCCGTGCGGGCCTGGCCTGACGGCGCCTAGCTAGCACTCAGTCGTAGTACTCGTTACCCAAGTGCGTGATGAGGTTCTCACCCATCATCCAGCGTAGGGTGTTTTTCATCTTCATGGACTGAATGAACAGGTCGTGTTCTGGGTACAGTCCTTCCGCGACCATCGGGCTCTTGAAGAAGAATGAGAGCCACTCTTGGACGCCGCGGAAGCCCGCGCGCTTCGCCAAGTCCATGAATAGAGCAAGGTCCAGAACGATGGGTGCTGCCAAGATGGAATCTCGACACAGGAAATCCACCTTGATCTGCATCGGATAGCCAAGCCAACCGAAGATATCCAGGTTGTCCCAGCCCTCCTTGGCGTCGCCTCGCGGTGGGTAATAGTTGATGCGGACCTTGTGATACACGTCGCCATAGAGCTCCGGATACACCTCGGGTTGGAGGATGTGCTCCAGCACTCCGAGCTTGCTGACTTCTTTGGTTTTGAAGTTGTCCGGGTCGTCCAGTACTTCGCCATCCCGATTGCCCAAGATGTTGGTCGAGAACCAGCCGTTCAGCCCCAACATGCGAGCCTTCAGGCCTGGTGCCAAGATGGTCTTCATGAGCGTCTGCCCGGTCTTGAAGTCTTTGCCTGCGATTGGGGTTTGGGTTTCTTTGGACAGTTCGAGGGCAGCGGGGAAGTCCGCGCTCAGATTCGGTGCACCATTGGCATAGGGCACGCCCTCTTTCATGCATGCCCAGGCGTAGATCATCGAACTCGTGATGTTGGCGTCGTTTTGAAGCAGTCCCTTTTCGAAAGCGCTGACACTCTGGTGGACGGCACTGGGCTCGACGTACACTTCCGTCGAACCGCACCACACCGCGACCGCGCGGCTGCAGCCCCGGTCTCGAATCGTGTCGCGGATGTCCTGACGGAGCGCTTCCACCATGTCCGCCTTGGTCTTCCCGGTCTTCAAGTGGGTGCCGTTCAGGCGTTTGACGTATTCCGGATAGAACACCGCGGGCATGGGGTTGATTGCGGACAGCTCGTCCTTGACTTGCTCCAGATGCCGGTGATCGAGCACGTTTGCTGTCTCCGCCGCCTCATACGCGCTGTCGGGGAACAGATCCCAACCCGCAAACTCCAAGTCCTCCAAAGCCGCCAGCGGGGCGAACTCGCGAATCTTGGGCACTCGCCCTTCAGTCCGCTTGCCGAGGCGAATGGTGCCCAGCTGCGTGACCGATCCCGTGGGCTTCGCGACGCCCTTTCGCGCCAACATGCATCCCGCAATGAACGTGGTGGCAACGGCGCCGAGACCGGGCAGCAAGACCGCAAGCTTGCCCTCGGACTTCTGTAGCTTGGTGGGTTGTTTCATCGCGGGGTGACTAGCAAGGCACGTGCCCGTATGCAATCGTGCCCGGCTATGGCCCAAACACGCACTGCGGTGATCTTGGCAGCGGGTGTGGGCTCTCGCCTGCGTCCCTTGACCGACGATCGGCCAAAAGCCCTCGTCGAGGTGCAGGGTCGGAGTATTCTCGAGCGGGCGTGCGATGCCCTCGCTGAATACGGCGTGCAGCACGTCGTCATCGCAACTGGCTACCGCGAGGATGCCATCGAACGTCGTCTCGTTGGACGCGTCGAGCGCGTGACTCTGTGCCACAACCCTGACTACGAAACGACACAGAACGTGGTGTCTTTGGCACTGTGTCGGAACGCCGTTGCCGGTGATGCCTTTTTCAAATTGGACGGCGACGTCGTGTTCGATCCCGCGGTGCTTTCGAGGCTGGATTCCTGCCCCGCAGCCCTGGCTGTTGCGGTAGATGCCGAGCGGCAAGTAGATGCCGAGGCGATGAAGGTTCGTGTGCGCGGGGACGCCATCGTCGCGTTCGGCAAGGGACTGGCCCTGACGGAGTCCGTTGGAGAGACCATTGGAATCGAGCGCATCGATACGAGCCTCTCGGGTGAGCTCTTCGGTGCGATCGATCGTGTTGTGAAATCTGGCCGCACGGATGTCTATTACGAGCACGTCTACGACGAGCTCGTTCGCGACGGTCAGAGCGCGCAAGTCGTCGGGGTGGGTGACTTGCGCTGGACTGAGATCGATGACGCCGCTGACCTCGAACGCGCTACTCGGCTGTTCGGCCAGTGACGGAGTGGTAAGCGTGGTGTGCCGATAAGTGGGATCCGCCGGTCACGGGTGTGCTTCCGTCGCACGCTGGTAACGGCTCTTTTCGCACTGCGTAGATCTCGGCGTCTGCCCTCTTGACCAGGCGGTTGGCCCGGGATCGCGGGCTGCGGCCGGTTTCAGGTGCGAAGACAATGACGCACCTGAGCACCTGGCACCGTGATTGCTCTTTCACGTAGCAGGAGAGCAACGAACTGAAATACGCGCAGCCGTCCCGGCTCGAAATATCCGAGGCTGCTGCCCAATCTGGCCGACGCGGACGTGAGCTCGGGTCGCTAGCTGCCCGGCCGGACTAGTGTTGCCAAAACACCACAGTGTGGTGTGCGAGGCACACCTACACATTGGTAAGTCATTAGAACGAAAAAGAATTTGCCGATTTAACGCGCTGCGTGGTATCCACCGCGCGCCTGGTAGTGGGATGAAAGCGAGACAAGAGCATGGCTTCTAGGGCAGTGACACGCGCAGTGGTTTTGGCCGCAGGCACGGGGTCGCGCCTTGGCAACGGGGCCGCTCCGGTGCCCAAGCCCCTACGCCCTGTACATGGCGTCCCGCTCGTGGTCCGGGTGCTCCGCTCCCTCCAAGAGGCGGGCATTCGCGAGGCCGTCATCATCGTGGGCCATCGCGGCGAAGAAGTGCGCGCTGCGATTCTCGAAGACCCCACGCTGCTTCTGGACCTGAACTTCCTCACCAACGACCGCTACTTGAACAAGAACGGCGTTTCGCTGCTCGCAGCCTCCGAGTTCATCGATCAGGAATGCGTTCTGACGATGGCTGACCACCTCTACTCCCCGGAGTTGGTGCGTCGGCTGCTGTCAGCAGATCTCGAAGAAGGCACCTGCGCCCTCGCTATCGACTTCGATATCGAGCGTTGTTTCGATCTGGATGACGCGACCAAGGTCAAAGTTGACGCCGGACGGATAACGGATATCGGCAAAGAGATCCCCCACTACCATGCGATCGACACGGGTGTGTTCCGAATTGGTCCGCGGCTGATCGAAGAGCTCAGCCGGCTGGATGCTGCCAATGGCGATTGCTCCTTGTCGGAGGGTGTTTGCGCCCTCGCCGAGAAGGGCACGTTCGTCACCGTGGATGTCGGCGACGTACGCTGGATTGACGTGGACACTCCGGAAGCCCTGGGGCGGGCCGAAGCCATGCTCCGTGTCTTCGGCGAGACCCTCGGCGACGAGCCGGGTACGGGACCCCGCAGTTACGATCCCGAAGCCCTCGAGCTATTCGCTCCCAGCTGGGTGCGGGCTGCCAAACCGTACAACGAAGCCCACTTCGCTACCGCGGAGCGTGGGGATCTGTTGCGAATGATGAGCAACGAAAGCCCCTTCGCGCCCAGTGAGCGCGTGGTGCAGGCGATCCTCGACGCGGCTCTGCGGGGCAATCTATACCCTTCCGCGGGCCCGGAGCTGCGAGAGCGCTTGGGGCAGCGAGAAAAACTCAGCGCGGAGCATGTCATTTTGGGCGCCGGCTCGACCGAGCTCATCGACATCATCATTCGGACCTTCGTCGCGCCGGGTGAAGAAGTGCTGCTCAGCGTGCCGACATTCAGCATGTACGAGGCTCGCACCAGGGCGGCTGGGGGGATTCCGGTGCTGGTCCCGATGCGCGAAGACCAAGAGCACGACGTCATTGGGATGCTGCGTGCCGTGACGGAACGCACCAAAGTGCTCTTTCTGTGTACGCCGAACAACCCGACTGGCAACCGCATTCCCGAAGCGGAGATGCGGCGCCTGCTTGGCCTGGGCCTACCTACGGTCATCGACGAGGCATACATCGAGCTCGCGGGTGGTGAGTCCGTGCGCCACCTGATTGCGGAGTTCCCCAACGCCCTCGTGCTCAGGACGTTTTCAAAGGCTTACGGCCTCGCAGGTCTTCGCTTGGGCTACGCATTGGCACACCCAGTGTGCATTCGCCTGTTGGAGCGAGTGAAGGTCCCGTGGAATCTGCCGGAGATCACCCTGGCCGCAGCCATGGCCGCCCTGGATGACTCGCAGGAGCAGGAGCGCCGCATCGACGAGCTCAAGTCCGAGCGCGAAGGGCTGATCGACAGGATTTCTGCGCTGCCGGGGCTGAAAGCACTGTCGAGCGATGGCAACTTCGTGCTGATTGACGTTTCCGCGACCGGCCTATCAGCGGATGAGCTCGTGCGCCGAATGCAGGACGAAGGCGTGTTGATTCGCTCTCTGGGCGCCCATCACGCGGAGAAGAGCTTCGTGCGTGTCACCGTGGGCAGCGCCTCGGACAACATGCGCTGCTTGGGCGCTTTGGCCCGCGTCGTACGCTCGGTGCGACGAAACGTCCGCCCGCTGTACGCGACGGACGCCGAGTGAGGGATTGAGTCATGAGTTCTGTCTTCGACGTAGCACCTGAGTCCCGCCAAGGCGTGGGATCCATCGTCGAAGCGCATCCCGAGGGCTTCTGGGCGTCCTACAAGAAGACCCTCAAGCCTCTCGACGTCGAGGAGCCCATCGACGTGTGGGTGCATCGGCCGCTGGCGTATCTTCTTACCAAGGCGCTCTACCCCACGCCGATATCGCCGAACATGGTGACGTTGATCTCGATCGCCTTCGGGGTTGCAGGTGGCTTCTTTCTGTTCACATCGTCGCCGTATCACATGCAGCTCGGTGCCCTGTGCATCTTCCTGTCAGCGATCTTCGATTGTGCGGACGGTCAGCTCGCGCGCATGCGCGGCACTTCCAGCCCCCTGGGTCGGATGTTGGACGGAACGGCGGATCTAGTCGTCTCGGTGGCTGCAGTTGGCGGTGCCTGCTTTGCGGTGTGGAGCAAGTACAACGATACCTGGTGGATGGGCGCTATCGCGCTGGGGCTATGCGCGGCGACGGCTGTGACGGGCTCCTTCCACACCAGCATGTACGACCACTTCAAAAACGTTTACCTGAGTCTCACCAACGCTCGCTTCCGTGAAGCGGAAGACTACGAAACGGCGTTGGCGCGCTACCAGGTCAAGCGAGCCGAGGGTGGCTTGCTGATTCGGCTCTCGTGGCCGGTGTACCTCTTCTACGTCAAGAGCCAGGCGGATTACGCATCCAAGTTCGACGCGCACACGAGCTCGATGTTCTCGCGGTTCCCTGCCTACAACGAAGAGAACGCGCGTATCTACCGTGCACATGCCGAACGGCCGATGCGGATCTTCAGGGGCTTCTTCGGGTTCGGCTCCCTGGTCTTCGGCATCACGGTGTTCACGGCGATCGATCTGCTCGAGGTGTACATGGTCGCTCGCTTGGTGCTGCAGAACGCAGTGTTCTACGGCTACCTCCGCCCCCTCCAGCGGCGGGCGTCCCGCGCCGCCTTCGCTGAAATGGGCGTGTCATTGCCGGACCAGGCGCCTTCAGCGGCCTGAGCTCGGGCCTGCCGGACCCGGCGCTGCGAGCGGGCGAATAACGATTGGAACTGTCGCCGCGCGCCACTAATCTGCGTCCCGTGCGCCGCTACCTTTCCGCCCTGGTCATGGTTTCGGCCCTGGCGACACCGGCCGGGGCATCCATTTGGCCGAACGCGGTGGACCGCGTGGAACGTCAGCTCAAGAGCGACGACGTGGGGCAACGCCGACGAGCCGCGCAACGGATTGCGGGGCTGTCGCCAACAGTGGGTCGACGCCTCGCTCTAGCGGCCATGGACGATCCAGATATCGAAGTGCGACTCGCCGCACAGGCTGCCGCGCGCCACTTGGGCGAGCGGCGCGCCAGTACGCGGGTCATTCCATGGCTCAGTGATTCCGATCAACGTATGCGGGTCGCCGCGGCGGAGCTGCTGTCCTGGAGCCCGAACCCGCGGGCCATCACGGCTCTTGGGCGCGCCCTTGCGGATCCTGATCCCGTCGTGCGAGGTTTGGCGGCGCGGGCTCTGGGTGCCAGTGGCCGCAAACAGGCGGCGCTACCGTTGTTGGGCCACTTGGATGACACGGCGCCTCATGTCCGTCGGGACGTGGTGCTGGCGCTAGCCCGGCTTGCGGATCCGCGCGCTGTGGTTCCCTTGATCGGCAAGATCCAAGACGGGCGTCCGGAAGTCAGGCGCGCTGTCGCCTTTGCCCTGGGTGAGTTGGGCGATAGCCGCGCTGCCAGTGCCCTCGTGCTCGCGCTCCGGGATGGCGACGATGCCGTCCGCATCGCGGCCCTCGAGGCCCTGGGTCGGCTCTCGGATCCCCAGTCGGCGCTCGCCATCGAAAACGTCGCGGCCTCCGACGACCCGCCAGCCGCGGTGCGCGCCGCGGCCCTCGGTAGCCTGGCGCGCCTTGGTACGGATCGCGCTTTGGACCGAGTGGTGGCCGCTCTGGCTCGGGACAAGGCGGCCATGAAGGCGTTGGTCTCCGCAGGAAGGAAAGCGGCGCCTCGGCTGCAGAGCTGCGTGAAGAGCGAAACCAATCAGCGCATCGCAGATGGCTGCGCGATGGCCTTGGGTGACGTTGGCGAAGCGGCTGCGGCCAAAGTCGTTCGGGACGCACTGCGCCGCGGTGCGATTTCGCCCGTGGCCGGGCTCCGATCCTTGGGCAAGTTGAAACAACCGGCACACCTCCCAGCGGTGCTGGAGTACTTGGAGGCGAAAGATGTCTCCGTGCGCCGGGTCGCGGTCGCCGCCAGCGCGCAGCTGCTCGATCCATCCAAACCAGATGGGCGCGCGGTGGGACCGATCACCCGCGCTCTGGCGCGGTCCAAAGCCGGTAAGAGTGAGTTCGTTGCGTTGCTTCAGTTGATGGGCCGAACCGGTTCGCCACGCGGGGCTAGCGTTTTGGTTCCCTTGGCCGAGAATTCGGATTTGCTTGCAGTGCGCGTCGCGGCCATTGAGGCTCTCGGCCACACCGGAGGTGCGGGCGCCGACCGTGCGCTGCTCTTGGCCCTCGAAGCAGAGGAGGGGAGCGTGCGCACCGCAGCGGCAATTGCTTTGTGGCGCTCGGGTAGCGGCGGTACGGCGCGGGCGCTTCTGGACCGCCTCGAACGGGCTGCGGAGCAAGACAGGGTCGCACTATCCCTGGCGCTTTCCGGCGCCCTCTCTCGCTCCAAGGCGCCTGCCGATGTCGCCCGCGCCGCGCGCTTGCTCGCGTCCAGTCGCGGCGGGCAGCGCGACGCTTTGATTGAGGCGCTGGCGCGCCACCCTGACCCAGCTGCGCTGCGGCACTTGCAGGAACTGACGAACAAAAGCGTCGACTCGGCGGATCGCGCCAAGATCGCCGAGGCAGTGACGGCGCGCAAAGATGCTCGCCCGCTTCTGGCCAAGCTGGCTGCCGATGCCGACGGTGCTGTACGTGCCAACGCTTACTGGTCCCTTGGCTGGGTGGGGAGCGGCCAAGACGTGCCGCGCCTGATCAAAGCGCTGCGGGACAAGGACTCCGCGGCTGCAGGCAACGCCGCCACCGCACTTGGCCGGATCTCTCAGCGCGGCGGCAATGCGGCTGCCGTGCGCAAGGCGTTGTGCAAGGGCTTGGACTCGCCTCGCAGCGCGGTGCGCGCTGGGGCCCTGGCGGGGCTACGTGTCGCGGCGCAACGCTGTGGTGACCCGGAGCGACGCTTGCTCGCCACTGACGCTTCCGAAGCCGTTCGTGGCGCTGCAGCTCGGTTGCTGGTCCACGTGAAGGGCAAGGCGGCCGGTCGTGACAAGCGCGCTCTGTCCCATTGCGCCGCGGAAGAGGTCTCCAGCAGGGTCGCCGTAGAGTGCGTTGCCGCCCGCGATGCCTTGCCAACGACCTCTGAGCCGATCGGCGTGTACGTCATCCCGATGGGCCAATCCGCTCCCGCCCCTCGGGCGGCGTACGCTTTGAATCTCGCCGACGGTACCGTGCGACTCGGGCGTGCCGACCGTCGTGGTCAGGTGCTCGAGCTGCGTGCGCCTCGCGGCGCCGTGTCCCTCGGGTCTGTTGACGAGCTGCTGCGGTAGCACGCAGCCATCGCGAATCTGGGCGGCTAGGCCCGCGTGCCGCTCAGCCGCCAGCGGCGCAGCGCATGGCGCACTGCAGATCCCCAGGAGCGCAACCGCAGGGGTTCTTGGGCTTGGGCTTGGGCTTGGGCTTCGCCGCGGGAGCGGGGCCCGGGGTCGGCTTGGCGCCGCTCGTGGGCCTCTTGTAGCCGCCAGAGCGTGGCTTGGGCTTCGGCGCTGCAGCGGGCTTGTCGCCCTCGGCACCTTCCGCCGTACCGGTTGCGGGGGGCTTGGCGGCGACCGTCGCTTCCGGTGTCGGAGTAGGCGCGGGGGTCGGCGTGGGTGCGGGCGTTGCCGCAGCTGTAGGCGCCGGCGGCGGCTCGGGTTTCGAAGACGACACGATGATGGCCACGGCGATGATGAGGGCGCCAAAAGCGATCCCAGCACCAATGAAGAGCCCCATCTTGCTCTTCTTCTGGGGCGGCGCGACGGACAGCTGCGCTGACGCGGCGCCGCCGCCACCCAATGGCGCTGAGCCGAGAGGGGGGGCAAGCCCCAAGGGTGCTGGCGCTGCGATGGGCTCGGCAGCGGGCGCAGCAGTGTCGGCTTGTGAGGTGAGGGCTTTGAGATCGATCAGCCCCGAGTCCTCTCGGGTGCTGGGCGTGCTCGAACTCTGGACCGATGGCGACGCGTCCTTCGCGGCCGTCAGCGCGCTGAGTGAAAACAGCACGGAAGATTCGTTGCGCGCTCCAGTTGCCGGATCCCCGGGTTCGCCAGCCGGATCGCCACCGAGTGCCGGGGCCGGCGCGCTGGTGGCGACATCGCTCTCGCCCCCCGCCTGAGCAAAACCGCCAAACAGATCGTTCGTTGCCCCTCGGCCACCGCCGGGTGCAGTTGCCGCACGAGGCGCCTCCGCCGCTGCGGCTACGCCTTGATCCCACGGCGCTGCAGCAGGGGCAGCGCCGGCGCCAAAGTCTGGAGCGCCACCACCGAAGGGGGAGGGGGCAGGTTCTTGGGGCGCGGGCTCCGGCGCAGGCGCCGCAGCCGCCGCGGCTTCCGGAGGCGGAGCCGAAGCCGAGGGGCCCGAAGCCGCATGCAGTGCTTCTACAACTTCAGGTACTTCCCCAAGTGCCGTCCAGTCGGCCATTCCGTCTGCCCAGACGTATGTGTCTGCCGTGACCTCGCCGGCATTGTACGCCGTGATCAAGTTCGCCAACTGCATCGTGCGTTGGTCGTTGTCGCCGAAATCCACCGAGTACTCGCGCCCGGGGCCGGCAGGAGCCGCGGCAGCTGGCGCTTCGGCGGCTGGAGGCGCGGCCGCTTCGGGCACGCTTGCCGCTGCCGCCGACGGCTGCTCGGCCGCGGTACCAGAGGCGTCGGCTGCGTACACGTTCGCCGGGCTGACCTTGCCGTCGATGACGATGGTGGTGCTGCACTTACGGCACCGGATCTTGGCGAGGCGGTTTTCAACCTTGTCGTCAGCGATGGAGTACTTTGCCGCACACGAGGGGCACGAAATCTTCACTTTTGGGCCTTCCTAGAGGGTCGGAGCACGGTTTTCGCTCAGACAATCATGGGTGGGTTTCTGCATATATTATCAAGAGATACGCCTTGGCTCGAATTTCGGTCTGAACCCTCGACCGAAGCGCTTTTGTAGCACCAGGACCGCCAGGGGGAAAACCCTTCGCTGAACCTGGCGGCACTATAGAAAAACAACCCGATTTCGAGAACCTTGGGCGCCGCGGCCACTGTAGCGACCCCGCTCCGGCAGGATGCCGGGTCCCCAACGGTTTCGCCCCCCAAGGGCGCTTCCGGCGGCTCGATCCGGACGCACGAAATCTCGGACCTTCCTCGAATCCGGCTTGCCTGCGCGTTGCCGTGCCGCGGGACGGAGCGAGATGCACCAGTCCGGTCCCGCCGCCGAAAACGTACGCGTTGATTGCCGCGTCCCCATAGCCCAGCGGATGTGACCGAGCGCTCCGTGCTGCGTTTGAGCGCGTGACATGGCGCCCTGGGTCAGCTGTCCAACGCCCGCGTTCCAGCCGCCCCTGCGACGCAGTACCGTGCTCGTGTCGCGTTGCTGAGTGCCGATGTTGAATTCTACACGCGCGTTGAAGGCACCGCTTGGTGGACGACGCTGAAGCTTTCCCAGTCGCTTCAAATAGGGGGGCGCGCCTACGGACATCGGCGGACCTGATGCTGTGACGTGAGAAATGTGCTTCCGCGAAGTTGGATGCCGGGATGCGCATCAAAGGGGGATCGCTCTGCCGCGCGGCAGACAATGTAGCCGCTCAGCTTCCGCGTTGGTTCGACGCACCGGCTGTCATCGTTGAAGCTGCGCGTCGTCTGGCGAGAGCACCGACCTGTCGCGCGATGCTTGGTAGACGAGTGAGGATGCCAAGCGCACGGTTGGCGATGAGCAAGGCGTGGACAATCGAGTCGTGCTGGGGCGAGTGGAACGCGCCACTCGCTGGCACCGAGCAAGGCGAGTCGTGCTGGGCAAGCGAAACGCGCCACTCGTTGGCACCGGGGCCGACAATGCCGCGGTTTGGCGTGGCGGGAGGCATGCAGCTGGGGTTCACATGTTGGGGTCGCCACAGTTTACGACCGGGGTGCACGCGTCTGGTGCGTGGATCGTCCAGTGCGCCCACGGGATGCGCGGGTCACGTCGCAACCACGCGACCCAAAACCAAACAGGAACCCGAGCAGTGACCGAGAGCGCGGTCACTTCGAGATCTCGGCCGCGGCCTCGAAAATGCACCTCTAATGGAAAACTTCGGTGCTGTCGTAATTTTTCCGAATTATTTTCGCCTGACTGTTGGATTCCGGCGTGCATGGAGTCGATTTTCAGATAAATTGCCGCGTCCCGAACCGGACAGCCGGCCGGGTGGAAAGGGGAGCCCATATGTTCGACGTCCAATCTTCGCCCTCGAATTCCAAGCCGGAGAACGAGCTGTTTCCGGAGCTCGCGACCAAACCGGCGCCCGCGTCAAAGCGTGCACCCGCGTCGCTGCCGAAACCGCTGGCTCGTGTATCCGGACTGCCGCTGCCTCCCAGCATGCGCAAGCCCAAGGCGGTGGAGCCAGAGACCATCGAGGCTGCGGATGTGATCGAAGAGGACGAAGCCAAGACCGTCGACCTTCGTCAAATGAGTGACGACTCGGAGATCGTCGCGGACGCCGAACTGATCGAAGATGATGCCCCCGCCGCCGAGGCGTCCCCCCTCGACGCTCTGGGAAGCACCCTCAAGAGTGGTCGGGCAATTCTGCCCAAGTACGACGCGGAGCTGGATGACGGGCCGACTGTCGCGCTTCCGTCTTCGGTCGTGAACCCCCCGCCGACGTCGCGTCCGGGACCGCGCTCCCAGCGCGTCTCTCCGCCGGTGGCTTCCGCGCGGCCCTCGTCGTCTCCGAAGAGCGCACCTCTCAAGAGCGCGCCGCTTCCACCATTGCCGAAGCCTCCCACATCCAAGCCCGCGGCCTCGGTGCCGAAGTCGGTTCCGGCGCCGTCTCGCAAGCCCTCGGCTCCGCCCACAAGCGCTCGCGTGCCCACCGGGCTGTTGCGTACGGGAAGTTCCGTTGCACCTCCCGCTCCCGCTCCTGCAATGGCTCCCGCCGCTGCGCCAGTGGCAACCGCAGCGCCGAGCATCGACTCGAGTCGTCTCTCCAGCATCCCCCCGGTTGCTGAGTCCCTAGCTCCGCCTCCTGCTCGCAAGCGCGGTGGTGTGTTGCCCTGGCTCTTGGCCGCGGCCGCTGGCGTCGTTTTGATTGGCGGCGCGGGAGTTGGTTTCGCTGCAGCCAAGGGATCAAGCCTGGGCTTCGGCGGCGGCTCCACAGGCAGTGTCGTGGTCACCGCAGGTGGCGCGGGGGGTAAGGCTATCAGCGGCTTGCGGGTTCTCGTCGATGGCGAAGAACGTTGCACCGCATCGCCCTGTCGCATTGACGACGTCAAGCCCGGCACGCGATTGGTGACGGCAACGGCCCCCGGCTACGAGTCCACGGCCGCTCGCGCGGTGAGTGTGGAGGCGGGTGGAGAGTCCGCGCTACACATCCAGCTCACGGCAACCGCAACCAAGGCCGACGCGCCTGCCGCGAAGGCTGACAAAGCCGACCAGGAGCCCACCACCAAGGAGGAATCCAAGGTCGCAAGCACCAAGAAGGCTGACAAGTCGGCTGCAGCCGCCAAGACTGCCAGCGCTGCGAAGACCACCCAGAAGGCCAGCAGCAGGGCGAAGTCCGCCGAGGCCGGCAAGGCCACGGGTCAGGATAAGCCCGCCGCTACCATGGGCACCCTCAACATCAACTCCATCCCGCGTGCCAATGTCGTTCTCGATGGGCGTCCCATGGGCATGACTCCGGTGATGGGTGTGTCGGTCAGCCCAGGCAACCACACCGTCGTGTTCGTTCACCCCGAGAAGGGACGCAAGGTTGCGGGCGCTAATGTGAAGGCAGGTGGCACCTCGACCGTGGGCGTGCGCTTCTAGTTCCAGCACGCGCGCTGCTGTTGTCGACGCCGGCTCCACTCGGGGCCGGCGTTGCTTGTTTTTGGTGCCCGTTCAGCCGCCGGTTGCGAACAGGGCGATGTCGAGGGCCTCGATACGTTCTTGTAGGTCGGGGTTCACGCCGTCGTAGCCGAGGGCGTTCTTGAGTTCTTCCCGCGCCGTGGCCAGGTCGCCTTCGTCGATGGCACGGGCGGCCTTCTTGGCGCTCACCTTGGCAGCGGCGGTTTTGCAGATCTCCGGCAGTGAGCGGGTGGTCCCTGGAGCCAAGGACGGCGAGCGGTTCGGGAGTTTGGACATTTCCAAGCGGAGTTGGCCTGCTTCGACCCCCATGTCGTAGCGCAGGCGCAAGTCCCCATCCGACAGTACGCGATAGGCCTCTGCTCCGCGGCGGAAAATGCGCTGGACTTTGGAGCGCACTTCGACGTTTGCCTCGGCGTGTAGGTCCGGGTGAAAGGCTAGGGCGAACTCCCGGTAAGCGTCGCGAATGCTCTCCTGAGAAGCGATCGGAAGCACGCCCAGAATCTCGTAGTAGTTCGCGTCGTCTAGGACTTCGTCCCATTGGGCGATTCGGGCTGCGTCCGCGGGAGCGCTCATCCTGTTACGTTATACTGAGCGTGGCGCTGCGCCATGCCCGAAACCTCTCCGGCACCCGGCACCGCGATCAGGCGAACCGCGGCGTGGGCTTCACGACCGGATGCGATGTCTCTCGCGCGCACATTGAGCAGCCCGTCCGTGTCGAGGACGAAGGTGACGGCGATGCTCGTGGCACCCCGAGGCGCAGGCGCAAGCCCCGATAGCTCAACTTCGCCGAGCAGCGCGTTTTCCGCGAAGTGATTCGACTCCCCCTGTGCCACACGAATGCGCACGCTGGTTTGGTTGTCCGAAGCCGTCGCAAAGTTGCGAGTCTCTTCGCAAGGCACCGGCGTGTTCCGAACGATAACGGGGTCGCAGTAGCCACCGACGGTTTCCAGCAGCAGGGAAAGGGGAGTGACATCTACCAGCAACGGCGCGCCGGGTGGCGGCTTGTCTGCAACGACCGGCGCCTGAGGAGCCGGGACGAAGGGTGGCGCTTTTGGCGCTCTTGGCGCTGGCGCTGGTTCTGGTGGTGCCCAAGGCGGCATGTCCATGGCGGCGGTTGCCGGAGAGCTGGGCGCGCCCGGGGACGCTTGGTTCGTGTCGAACATCCCGGGCACGTGCCCAACCGCGGCGGCTGCCGCGGCCGCGATTCCGGCGCCGCCGGGTGCAGGAGCAGGCGGTGCGGGTGCCGCCGGGGGCACGGGAGCGGGCGACCCCAGGCCCAGCGTGTTGCCGAAGGCTTCCGGTGGAATGCCTTGCACGTTATTGGTGGTGGTCTCCTCCTCGTCAGGTGCTTCCGGAACCGGCAGCATCATTTCATCGACGACGGAGCCGGAACGACGTTTGGGCTGGGCTTCGGGACCGGCTTCGGGACGGCCGCGAGCGACCTCGGTCACCTCCTCCGTAGAGAGAGGAGCGTCGAAAGCGGGCATCTGGTCGGTGTCGTTCGAAAGTGCGATCAAGTTCGAGCCGTCGTCGACGAGATCGTCTTCGTCCAAATGGTAGACGCCAGCTGGGGAGTCCGGGGCTTCGACGGTCTGGCGCTCGTTGATCGACTTCCGCTCGTTTTCGGACGTCAGAGTGCTAGCGGGGGGCCGCGGCGCGGGGCGGCCTTGCTGGGCAATTTTGGCGGAAACGTCAGGGCTTTGGGCCGTGATGTCTTCCGGGGCCTCGACGGCATTGAGGGGCTGGGTGAGCTCCGGTGGCGGACCACTTTCCACCAAGGGCAGTTCCATGCCTGCGTCGACGATGCTGGGCAGCTTGCTTCGAGGCTGGCTCTGGCGGGCTTTCTTCGCGGCCTCTTCTGCACTGGCGAGGGTATCGGCGGGGATCCCCGAGGAGCGCTTGGCGCGCTCGGCCGGCGGCCCGAGCCCCGGACCGGTGGGCATGCGACCGCGGGGTCCCAATCCGGCGACCGTGGCGGGAGGTGGTTCCGGGGCGGGCCCGAGACCCGTACCGGTGACGGCGCGTTTTCGACCGCCACCCTGATCCGCTGTGTGGGGAGCAGCGCTTGCCGGTGAGCCCGGGGAGGGAACGACGACGGGTCGACGCGCAGCCGCCGCTTCTTCGGCCTCGGCGTTGAGCCCTGGCGCTGTCGGAATGCGACCTCGAGGCGGACCGTAAGGCTGGGTGTTGGGTTCGGGCAGACCTTCTGGGCGCGGACGGTTCGGGGGCCACGTGGCCCCGCGTTTTGGTGGCACGCTTCGTGGGCGCTTGGCGGGTTTGGGTGGCGCAGGGATCTCACCGCGCCGTCGTTCGTTTCCGGTGAGCGCCGCCGCTTGAATCGCCGCGCCGATCGCAACGACCTCATCCGGGCTGATGTGTCCGAGCACCGGGCGTTTGAAGAACTCCTCGACCCGGCCGCGAACGAGCGGCATCCGAGTGGTACCTCCGACGAGCAGGATCTGGTCGAAGTCGTCCGCCTTTAGTCGAGCAATTTCCAGAGCTTCCTGACAAACATTGAAGGACTTATCCACCATGGGAACCGCCAGCGCATCGAGCTCGCTGCGCGTCATCCCGAAAGTGAGGTCCAGAGCTTGACCTTTGACCCCGTGGGCGACCTCTTTGACCGCCATGGTCGCAACACCCTCCGTGGACAGTCGGATCTTGAGGGTCTCGGCGGCAGCCCGCAGTTTCTCGAAGGCCTGCGGGTCTTGTCGAGGGTCGTAGCGATGCTCTCTTAGGAACTCTTCCGCCATCCGATCGGCGATTGCCACATCGATGTCATCACCGCCCAAGAAGGTGTCACCGGCCGTGGCGAGCACCTCGAACACGTTCTCGGAGAGATCCAGCAGCGTTACATCGAAGGTGCCACCACCAAAGTCGTATACGGCGATGCGCTCGTTCGCGCTCTTGCCATAGCCGTAGGCCAGAGCCGCCGCCGTGGGCTCATTGAGGATCCGGAGCACGTCGATCCCTGCAACACGCCCGGCCACCTTGGTCGCGGCGCGCTGCAAGTCGTTGAAGTTCGCCGGTACGGTGATAACGGCGCGTTCGACGTTACCTTTGGTGGCAGCGTCGGCGATGGCCTTGGCGCGGCGCAGCACGAACGCGCTGATTTCGGGCAGGGTGTAGGTTTCACCCCGGGCGACGACAAGGGTGGCCTGGCCTGGCCCTTCGCGCATCTCGAAAGCGAAACGTGAGCGCGCTTGCCGAACTTCCTCGGAGTCCCAGCTGCGCCCGATCAGCCGCTTGACAGAATAAATCGTGTTCTTGGCATCCACCAGGCGGCGCTCTTTGGCGGCTGCGCCGACGAGTACGTTCCCGCTGGGATGGAAGGAGACGACGGACGGCAGCAGACGCTTGCTCTTGTCATCGAGCAACGCCGTGGCCTGACCGTCTTGGACCAGACCAACGACCGTATTTGTCGTCCCCAAGTCGATTCCAACAACAGTCATCCGTGTTCTTTCAGGCGTGCTCGACGACGTAGTCGTCCTTGTCCGAATCCCGGGGCTGCTGTTCGGTCCGCTCGATTTTGTCTAGTTCTCGGTCGATCCATCGGCCAACTTGACGGGGGAAGGGCCACATCCATCCGTAGTCCGCACTGGTGAATCGCCGCAATAGCTCTGCACGAAAACTCGGCTCTCGCGCCGCCGCGAGTCCTTTGAGCTCTGCTGTGGCGCGCAGCGACTCCGCGTAGGCCTCCCATTCGATCCGGGCTCTGCCATAGGCCAAGCCGAGGGGCAGAAAGGGGATGAAGTAGATGAAGGCCATCAGCGGCAGGCTGAGACGCTTGCGCTGGCGTAAATGCACCCGCTCGTGGCGCAGCGTGATGACTCGATCCACCTCCGGCGTACTGTCCCAGCACTGCGGCACGTACAGTGTGTTGCCGATCACCGTGTGGTAGTGGGTCTGGTAGTCGGTCATGCGGCCGAGGGTCACGATGCGAAGACCCAGATCGATCGCCCGGCTCAACCTGTCCCGATCCTTGTGCACGATGCGGAACGTGGGGAATTCTTTGAGGATTTCCTCTAGAAACGCTTGCAGCACCCAAGGGCATCTTAGCACCGGCCTCGGATGCGGTTCGAGCCATCATCGTAGGACGTCACCCTCGCCGACGACCCGCCCATTGGCCAAGTCCTGAGCACGCAGTTCTTTTCGCCCTTCCAGCTGGGCCGTCAGGATTTCCAACGTGCCGTCCCCAGTGGCGACTAACACCCGCTTTTTGTCCCATATCGACACGGTTCCCGGTGCTCCCGGCGCGGGTAGCTTCGAAGGCTGGGCAGCGGTGATTCTGAGCCGCTTGTCGCCCAGGCGGCAGGCGGCGCCAGGGCGGGGCGCCAGAGCGCGGACCTGGCCCCACAGCGCCCGAGCGGGCTGCGCGAAGTCTAGGGCCGTTTCAGCCTTTTGAATGGGTGGCGCGTGGGTGGCCTCGGAATCGTTCTGGGCCACCGCCTGCAGTTCGCCCGACAGAACTGCAGGCAACTCCTGTTCTATCACTTCGGCGGCCAGCTCCGCCAGCCGACGGCTCAAACTTCCCGCGTCATCGTCGGGTAGGATTGGCAGCTCTCTTCGGCAGAACACCGCCCCGGTGTCCAACCCCTCGTCCATCTGCATGAGGCTGATGCCGGTAGTGGCCTCTCCCGCCCACAGGGCGCGCTGGATGGGCGCCGCTCCGCGGAACTTGGGCAGTAGCGAGGCGTGCAGGTTCACGCACCCCAGCTTGGGAGCGCGAAGCACCGCTGGGGGCAAGATCCGACCATAGGCCAACACGACGGCAACGTCCGGCTGCCGCGTGGATAGCCATTGGTGCAAATTGCCGGTCTTCACCTTGATGGGCTGGTGGACCTCGAGCCCGAGGTCCAGGGCGGCTTCCTTCACTGCTGGCGGCCGAAGCTTCATGCCCCTCCCTGCGGGACGGTCAGGCTGACAGACGACGCCCACCACTCGTGTGGTGCGCGCGAGCGCTTGCAATGCGCTGACCGCGATCGCCGGCGTGCCGAAGAAAACCGTGCGCTTGGGGCTACTCGATGACACCGTGCGGGCCCGCATCATTGTGCAAGGCAGCGTCAAGCGCAAGCCCCGTGCCAGGTATGGACGTGGCGGCTCAGGGTGCTTAGCTTGACCTGAGTGGCAGGACGAAGGAAAAGCCACCTTGAGCACCCGCTGCGGCGCTCACACCCCTTAGGAAGGTCAAGTCAATGAGTGATCGCAAGAAGCGCGGAGAGACTCCCGAGCCCGAGCCTACCGATGAAGAAGTTCGGTTCGGGAACGACCTGCCGGTTCTGCCGATTCGCAACGCAGTGTTGTTTCCTGGCGCGGTCGCCCCTTTCGATGTGGGGCGCGAAAAATCCGTGGCCCTGGTGGAAGACGTTCACAACCTGCCCTCGCCGGTCATCGCGATTTTCGCTCAGCGTGATCCCTCGACGGACGATCCTGGCGCCGACGACCTCTATCCTGTGGGATGTGCCGCGCGGGTCCTCAAAGCCCTCAAGCACAGCTCGGGCAACTACTCGCTGATCTTGCAGGGCCTCACTCGGATCCGACTCGACGAGCTGACGGATACCGCGCCCTACCTCAAAGCTCAGATCACACGGGTCGAGGCGCCGCCTATCGAGGACGTCGAGGCAGAGGCTCTGGCGATGAGCTTGCGAGACGTCGCCAAGCAGGTCATTCAGTTGATGCCGGAACTGCCGCGGGAAGCGGGCTCCTTGATCGATTCGATCCAGGCGCCGGGTGCGCTGGCGGATCTGGTCGCGGCGAACCTGGATGCGCCGGTCGAAGAGAAGGCGCAGCTGATCGAAACCGTGGAAGTGAAGGAGCGCATCCGTCGGGTGCTACGACTGCTCACGCGGCAGCTCGAGATCCTCAAGATGCGCGAGCGCATCAACTCCCAGATCAAAGAGGAGATGGGCAAGAACCAGCGCGAGTACGTGCTTCGCCAACAGCTCAAGGCCATCAAAGAGGAGCTCGGCGAAGACGACGGCGATCAGGGCGATCTCGACGGGCTCGAGGACCGCATCGCCAAGGCCCATCTGCCCAGCGAGGCAGACAACGTAGCCAAGAAGCAGCTCAAGCGGCTGCGCTCGATGCAGGTGGGCAGTGCCGAGTACACGGTGGTTCGGACCTACCTGGACTGGATCTTGGATCTGCCGTGGACCAACTCCACGGACGACAACATGGAAATCGCTGAGGTCCGCAAGGTGCTCGACGAGGACCACTACGGTCTCGAAAAGGTCAAGAAGCGCATCGTCGAGTATCTGGCGGTGCGCAAGCTGAAGAAGGACAAGAAGGGTCCCATCCTGTGCCTGCTCGGTCCCCCGGGTGTGGGTAAGACGAGTCTGGGGCGCAGCATCGCTCGCGCCCTCGGTCGCAAATTCGTCCGCATCAGCCTTGGCGGCGTACACGACGAAGCCGCGATCCGCGGTCATCGGCGCACCTACGTGGGCGCTCTGCCCGGCCAGATCATTCAGGGCATGAAGAAAGCCGCGACCATCAACCCCGTTTTCATGATGGATGAGGTGGACAAGATCGGTCACGACTTCCGGGGCGATCCGAGTGCTGCGTTGCTAGAGGTGTTGGATCCGGAGCAGAACAACTCCTTCGCGGACCACTACCTGGAAATCCCCTACGATCTTTCGAGCGTGATGTTCGTCGCAACGGCGAACGTGGCCGACCCCATTCCCCCTCCTCTGCGGGACCGAATGGAAATCCTCGAGCTCCCGGGCTACACGCGACGCGAAAAGCTGGCGATTGCCAGGCAGCACTTGATTCCCAAGCAGCTGGAAGAGCACGGGCTGACCCCCGAGCAACTCACGATCACCGACGAGGCCATCGAAGAGATCACCGAGCACTACACTCGAGAGGCGGGCGTTCGCTCCCTGGAGCGTCAAGTGGCCAGTGTGATTCGCGGCGTGGCGGTCAAAGTCGCCGAAGGTGACGACACCCCTCGCACGATCAAGACCGAAGATGACCTTCGGGAATACCTGGGTGCCATCAAGTACACGAGCGAGGTCGCGGAACGCACTGAAGAGACTGGCGTTGCTACCGGATTGGCGTGGACGAGCGTCGGTGGGGAGATTCTCTTTATCGAGGCAACCCGCATGTTCGGCAGCGGCAAGTTGCAGCTTACCGGTCAGTTGGGCGACGTGATGAAAGAAAGTGCGCATGCCGCGCTGTCCTACGTGCGCACCAATGCCGAGAAGTACGGGATCCCGAAAGACTTCTTGGAAAAGAGCGACATCCACATCCACATCCCAGCTGGGGCGATGCCCAAAGACGGTCCCAGCGCGGGTATCACCATGTTCACTGCGCTGGTCTCCCTACTTACGGGGATCCGAGTGCGCCATGACGTGGCCATGACCGGTGAGATCTCGCTGCGGGGTCGAGCGCTGCCCATCGGCGGCCTCAAGGAAAAGGCCTTGGCCGCGCACCGCGCGGGCATCCGCCGCGTGCTGGTTCCGGAGCGAAACAAGGCGGATGTCGAGGAAGTTCCTAAGGAAGTTCGGGATGAGCTCGAGTTCATGTTCATCAGCCAGCTGGACGAAGTTCTCGAAGCGGCGCTCGAGGAAATGCCTCAGCCGTCCCAGGCCTACTTGGACGACGTGGCGAAGAAAGAGGCTGGGGCTCAGCAGAGCTCGACCAACTGAGATTGTCCTACCCGACGCTTCAGCCCGGAAGGGGTCGAGGCTGCAGCGCAGCCTTTGCTGCGGCCTGCACCACAGACTGGGCGCGCTCGTAGAGTTCACTCGCTCGGGCTCGACTGTCTTCAACAGCGGTCATGCCGAAGCGGCCGCGGTCGCCGATTGCGCTCATCATGTGAAGCACTACGCCGGTTTGTTTGACGTGGTCGAAGTGGAGCCCCTGGCGCACCATCACATCGAAGAGGTCATCGGGGGTCAGCGCGCGGTACGCGGCGGATGCCAGGCCATCTGCGGCGACGTAGTGTTTCTCGTGCCCGGCCTCGGTCATGAATCGACCTTCGTTGGGCTGGTAGCGCCCGTTGGTCAAGAACTGCAGGGTCAAATAGGGATGGGTGGTTCCGCCCTTTCGCAGGTTCAGCTCGATAGCGAAGGGTGCCCAGTTTCCGCCCTGCTCGGCGCAAACGAAGTCGATGGCGAATCGGCCCAAGACGCCCTGGCTGACTAGGGAGCTGGCCACTTTGGCTGACTCATGGGCGATCTGGACGGCGTAGGCGGGGTGGGCCGGAAACACACAGCCTTCGTACTTCTGGCCCTCGGTGCCGCCCAGGAGTTGGTCGTGAGTGGACAGCAGCTCCACCTGGCCGAGGGGGGTCACTCGCAACTGAACGCTGGGGCTTTCGATTCTCGAGCCCAAAACCCGCTCTTCCACGATTCCCTTTTGATCCTCGAACTTGGCCAGGAACTCGGGGACGGTCAGGTGTTTGGCTTCGAGTTTCATGTTCTGCAGCCGCGACTCGATGGCGGCCCGAGTGGCGGCTACGTCGGACAAGTCGACCACGGCGTTGCCTTCGCCGCTGACCCCATCGTCGTGCTTGACCATGGCCTGGCGCACTTCTGGGCGCTGCTGCTTGAGTTCGACCAAGCCGCGCACGACATCGGACTCGGTTCGCAGATCCTCGAAGCCGGCCGGCAATGAAAGCCCTGCCTTTCGGAATAGCTTTCTGGCACCGCTCTTGGTGCCTAGCTCCAAGGTCTTGGGATCTGCCGCGTACATCGGGATCCCCAAGCACAGCGCGAGATCTCGCTCGTAGTGGGTGGTGTTGAAGGGCACTAGGTGTGCGCGCTTGGGATCCGGAATCAGAGCGCGGACTTGCGCGAGTAGGCGGGGCCGCTGCAGGAGCTTCAGGCTAAGGGGTTGTGGGGCGCCGTCGTAGGGGGCAACCAAGTGCAACCGCCTGCGAGCGTGACTCATCACGACGCCGGGTAGGAGCCCCAAATAGTAGTCGACGATGTTGGGATGAATCGGCGACGACGTGATGTAGATGAGTCGCGCGCTCGGCTGGCGTAGGAGCAGCAGTAGGAACAGGAAGCGCTCTTCGTAGGCCTGCAATAGGGAGCCCTCCAGAGCCGCGAAATCTACGGTTAGAGACGGTACCACGACGATGGTCTGGTGCCCGTCGTCACTGAGGCTCTCGATGGCTTTCCATAGGGGGACCAGCTGTCTCTGCAACGCTTCGAAGCGCGCTTGCAGCTCGGCTTCCGAGCCTGGGAGCTGTGGATCTTTCAGCTCTAAGCTCATGCCGTACTCCTGCGCTGCCACAGGCGCAGCCCGCCCAGCAATCCCTCGGCGTTGTCGAATAGACGAACGTTGTCCGGCACCGGCTGTTGTAGCCGCTGGGCGTTTCCTCCACCCAGGTGAAGCTGCTCGTAGTTAAAGATGGGTTGGAGCTGGTCGAGCATTTCCATCACGCGTTTTGTCCATGCCGCGTCGCCAATGCGCCTCATTTCTGCATCACTGACGAGGTCCTCGTAGGTTTTTCCATCCTTGAACGGGTGATGCCCCAGTTCGAGGTTGGGGTAGAGCGCGCCGTTAACGAAGAGAGCTGCGCCGAGACCGGTGCCTAGGGTCAGAACCATTTCGGCGCCCTTGCCCGACACAACACCGTAGCCTTGGAGGTCGGCGTCGTTGATCACACAGACCGGGCTTTCCAGTGCGGCGGCGAGGGTGGCGCCGAGCTTCTGCCTTCGCCACATCTCCGTACTGAGGTTCGGGGCGGTGTGGACGATGTCGTGGATCACGACGCCTGGGAAGCCGACCGCGACGCGGTCGTAGGGCGCGTGCTCTTGCGCCATCTCGACGACCGTGCTGACTACACGGTCGGGCGAAGCGGGGCTGGGAGTGGTTTTGCGCGTCCGTTCAGTGGCCTGAGTCCCGTCTTCATTCAGCACCAGCATCTTGATGCCGATACCCCCAATGTCGACGGACAGGGTTCGTGGTTCGGTTGACATGATCGGCCGCAGCATAGTCGGCGCCGCCGAGGGGGTCATTCCGTTGCGGCCTCGGTTCGGGGGCGCTAATCTCCGCCCCGTGAAACGCTTGGTTTTCAGCGTTTTAGTGGGTCTCGCGGCATGCGGCGAGGGTCCCACTCAGTCGCCGCGGGGCCCTCAGCCTGCGGCGGCGGCTCGTATGGAAGCCAGCGCGGCAACCCCGCCTGCTGCGAAACCGCCACCCAAGACCTGCAAGCGCTTGATCGCAGACGTGGTGGCAGAGCCAGCGCGGCAGGGCTTTGTTCGCCCGGGCAAGGGGCGGGCGGAGCTGCTTGCGCGCGCCAAGGCCGAACCCGTCGTGTTCCTTCGACAGCCCAAGGTTGATGCCGCGGAGCCGGCAGAGGTCAAGAGCTACCGGGAACAGATCGAGCGGAACCCAGCCCCCGGCTACACGATGTCGCGGTTGTATCGGCATGTGCGTAACCGCCCCGAGGTCGCACGCGCACTCTTACTGCGGGAGGGCTATCTATACGCCAACGTCCCGTCTGTTGCCGCCGCCATGGTGGATCTGGTGGCGCTGCAGCATCTGTATCGAGAGCCGGAGTTGGTGATTCTGCGCGGAAGCCAGCGGCTGCGGGCTCGCAAGTCAGGCCGGTTTTATGAGTACACGAATGGACCCGAAGCCGGATCCCGCGCGCGGATATTGCTTTACGACCGCGTCTGGCCGGTAGGGCAGGAACCGGGGGCCTCGCTGGCCGTGGACGTGCGTACCGCAAAACATGCTCTCGGCTTTTCCCGCCTGGACGTACGCCACGCGACGATGGATCGGCTCTACGCGAAGGCGCGCTATGGAGTTGACTGGGTTGATACGCTGTTCCGAATCGAAGGCGCGCGGATCACGAAACTCTGTGAGGTAGTCCCCGAGGCGATACTGGACCGGGTGGCCAAAGCCCGCAGCTTGGAAAAACGGCGTTCCGGTGCCCTGGCCAAGAAGCAGGACGCGATCCTCGCGATGGTGCGGGAGGCCTTGCCCTTCGATGAGCCCCGAACCGAGGAAGGGCAGCAAGACGGGAATCTGCGTCCGGCTTGGCGTTGGGCCTACAACCACGGCTGGGATATGTACACCTTCAACGACGACCACTACCTGGTGTTCGACGCGGGTGGCCGACCGCAAGTGCCTCAGGTGTGCATCGACTTCATCACGGACACTCTGGAACGTGCCAGCGGCACCTGGTGGAGCGCGAAGGACCAGGGTGAGCGGAAGCGTAGCTCCGGCGGCGTCGATTTCGACGCCTTGGGGATCGTGAACCGCCGCAGCGTCGATGTCTTCATCAAGTTCGCGAAGAGCCGTCCCGAATGGTTCGACGTTTACGAACTGCACGAACTCGAACGCATTCGCTTCCTGAAGCGTACAAACTTCTTCGCCCATCTCGCTGACAACTCGGATCGCTACCGCCCGGGCGATGTCGTGGCCATCTTCGGTCCCCGAAACGATGGCGAGAACCACTGGCATTCCTTTTACGTCTACGACTCAGATCCCGTGACTGGCATGCCCTTGGTCTTGGCGGCCAACGCTGGGCGCCCGCGCATCCGGACCTGGGAGGCCGAAATGCGCTCGGCACCTCTGCGTAGCATCAAGGCGCGGGTTCGTTTTCGCCTCGGGTGGCTCAATCGAGTGCTGGGGCAGTCCAAGGCGGCGTCGCCGCCAGCCCTGATTTCGGCGCCGATATGAACTGGGCAGGTTGGGGCCAGCTCCTGCTGTGCAGCGGGCTTTGGGTCGGGTGCGTGCCGGGTCCAAAACGTTTGCCCTATTCGCCGCTCCGGAGGCGCCCGAAACGGTCGAGCGCCCCTTGCCGCCGGCTCTCGACACCGGGCGGTTGCCGGGCTGGGCGGAGCCAACTGAGTACGCCCTCGATCTGACCGTCGATCCGCGGCAGCCGAGCTTTCTGGGACGGGTTCGGATCCAAACCCAGCTGAGCCAGAAGACCGACTACGTGGTGCTTCACGCCGACGGACCGAAGGTGTTGACCGCAGCCGCCCGAAGTCTCCAGAGCGTGGTCTGGGCTCGCGCACGGCAGCGGCCTGACGCGGGTAGCGCCGGCGAAGAGCTGGTGCTCCAGTTCGAAGAGGCGATCGGACCGGGTAGCGTCGAGCTGGACCTCGAATTCGAAGCTCTATTCGCCGACGGTTTGCGTGGATTGTATCGCGTGCAAAGCGGCGAGTACAGCTACGCGTTTTCGCAGATGGAGCCCAGCGATGCGCGGCGTGCCTTTCCCTGCTTCGACGAGCCGGGCTTCAAGACGCCGTTTTCGCTGACCCTCAGCGTGCCCACTGGCTACCTCGCGGCAGCCAATGCGCCAGCGCAGGGAGAAACCGTGGACCTGCCAAGCGGACTGTCGGCGACCAAATTCCAAGCCACGCCGCCCTTGCCCACTTACCTGGTGGCGCTGGCCGTCGGCCCGCTTCAGGTGACGAAAGGGCCGGCTGCCAAGTTGCCGCTGCGAGTGCTTTCCCTGCCGGGGAAAGGAAAGCTAGCGGGCATGGCGCTCGAAACCGCGTCCGCGCAACTCGGCTTGCTCGAAGCGTACTTCGGAGAGCCCTATCCCTACGCCAAACTCGACTTGGTCGCGGTGCCGGAGATGAGTGCAGGGGCCATGGAAAACCCGGGGCTGGTGACCTTTCGGGAGGATCTGCTGCTCCAGGATCCGAAGCATGCGGGCGCCGAAGCGAAGCGGGGGCTGGCGCTGATCATGGCGCATGAGCTGGCCAATCAGTGGTTCGGCAACTCCGTGACTTCCGAGTGGTGGGATGACCTGTGGTTGAACGAAGGGCTAGCAACCTGGATGGGTGCCAAGATCGCCGATCGCCAGCGTCCCACCCTCGGCATCGCGGCCGAACGCGCTGGGGCCCGGTCCAAGGCAATGCAGCTGGATCAGCTTGCGTCGGCGCGTAGCGTGCGACAACCAGTCCGCACTCCAGCTCAGGCTCTGGCGTCTTTCAACACCATCACCTACGTCAAGGGGTCGAGCGTGATCGGCATGGTCGAGGCGTGGCTGGGGGAGGCGGTGACCCGGCGGGCGATGCAGAGCTACGCTAGGTCGCACCGCCACGCCAACGCCAGTGCATCGGATCTGATGCGCGCACTGGAGAGCGCCTCGGGCAAACCCGTCGCCGGCGTGGTGTCGAGCTTCGTCGATCAGAGTGGCGTGCCGCTGCTGGAGATGAAGCTCGCATGCAGCGGCAAGCAGGTCAGTCTCGAGGTTCGACAACAAGAGTTGGCGCCCTTGGGCCGCTCCGGTGCCAAAGCCAAGCTTTGGCAGGTTCCGGTCTGCATTCGCGCCCAGATCGGGACCAAGCCACAGCGCGTCTGCGTGCTGCACTCCGGGAAAACCACGCGACACCAGCTGGCGCTCCCTGGCTGCCCGCGGTTGTGGTCTCCCAACGACGCCGAAAGCGGATACTACGTGTCCAAACTCGAGCCGGCGGTGCAGGCATCCTTGGCCCGCAATGCGCAGAAGTTCCTGTCACCGCGAGAACGCGCCGGGTTGCTCGCTGGCAGCTTTGCGCTCGTGCAGAGCGGCCAGCTGGAGCTGATCGAGCACGTGAAGCTGCTCGCCAAGTTCTCTGTCGAAAGGGAGCGTGGCGTCTGGCTCGAGATCCTGCGGCAGCTACACGTGCTCGACTACTGGGTGCCGGCCGCCGGCCGCACCGCGTTCGCCAAGTTCGTACGCACACTGCTCTCTCCAACTGCGCGCGCACTTGGGATTACGTCGAAGCCCGAAGATGCCGAGGGCAAACGGCTGTTGCGTTCAGAGCTCTGGGCCGTCCTGGCGGATCTCGGCCAAGACGGGCAGGCGCGGGACCGACTCTCCAAGCTTGCCAAGCGCTGGCTGGCGACGTCGGAGCCCAGCTATCCCGACATGGCTCGAGTGGCCCTGGTAAGCCATTCGAGAAGGGCAGGGCAGGCACATCGGACCGCGCTCATGCAGCGCTTGGCACGGGCGCGTCTGCCGGAAGAGCGCATGGTGGCGCTTTCGGGGCTCGCCGGCTTCGAGGACCTCACTCAGCTCAAAGCGGTGCTCGAGGCAACGCTCTCGGACGCGTTCAGGGTCCAGGACTTGGCAAGCATCTACGTGCCACCGCTTGGCCGGGCAGCAACCGGTGCGGTGGTGGCCAAATGGTTGCGCGACAACTTCGAACGCGTCGACAAGAGGCTCCCCCGCTTCGCCATGCGCCGCATCGTTACCAGTCTGGGGGCCGCCTGCGACCCCGGGCTTGCCCAAGCCTTCGCCGACACGATCGCCCAAAAAGCTGCCGAACCCAGGGCGTTTCAGATGCAGCTTTCCCGCTCCGTAGAGCAAGCTAAGCTCTGCGCCGCTGCGCGAGAGGCCCACGGGGCCGCGTTCGGTAAGCTCTCTTGGAGGTAATCTTGGAAAAGGAACGCGTTAGGTTTCCCGTGCGTATTGGGCTTTTGGGTTGCGGCACCGTTGGTGGCGGTGTGCTTCGCCTGATTCGGGACAACGCCGAGTATCTGGCGTCGCGGGTAGGGGCGCCGCTGGAGGTGAAGCATGTTCTGGTGCGCGACCCGGAAAAAGACCGGGTTGCGGAGTGCGAGCGAGCATGGATTACGACAGATCCGGAACTAGTGTTGGGTCCGGACGTGGACGTCGTGGTCGAAGTCATGGGAGGGGATGGCCCGGCCAAGAACTACGTGCAGCGGGCCATCGAGCACGGCAAGGGGGTCGTTACGGCTAACAAGTTGCTGTTGGCGAAGCATGGGCCGGCACTAGTCGAACAAGCCGTCGACGCCGGAGTGGACTTGGCCTTCGAAGCTTCTGTCGGCGGGGGGATCCCGATCATTCGGACGCTGCGTGAAGCGCTCACGAGCGATTGGGTCGAGTCAGTCCACGCCATTTTGAATGGCACCTGCAACTACATCCTGACCCGCATGCGCGACGACGGCGTCAGTTTTGAAGAGGTACTGGCGGAGGCGCAGGCCAAGGGATACGCGGAGGCCGATCCGACCCTGGACGTGGATGGCCACGACGCGGCGCAGAAGCTGGTGGTCATCAGCATGCTGGCTTTTGGCGCTCGGGTGGACGCTGAAGCGCTTTCCGTGGAGGGGATCCGCGCCATCGACCAGCTGGATTTCCGTTTTGCGGATCGCTTCGGCTACACCATCAAACACCTGGCCATCGGTCGGGACCTGGGAGAGAAAGTGGAGCTGCGGGTGCACCCGACGCTGGTGCCAAAGGGCAGCGTGCTCGCCAACGTCGACGGTGTGCTCAACGGCGCGTTCATCATGGGGCGTGCGCTCGGGCCTTGTTTACTGGTTGGCAAAGGCGCCGGGGACATGCCGACGGCCGTGAGTGTCGTGGCAGATGTCGTCGATGTCGCTCGCTCCAAAATGGAAGGCGAACCGGGACTGTTCACGCGCGCCATCCAGATGAAGCAGCGACCCATCGCGTCCATGGATGACGTGACCTCACGCTTCTACCTGCGATTTGATGTTGGCGATACGCCAGGCGTGTTGGGGCAGATTGCCACGCATCTGGGCGATGCCGGTGTCAGCATCGAACAGATGGTGCAAGAGGGGCGGGCGACAGCTGAAGATGGTGCCGTGCCTGTCCTGCTCATCACCCACGACTGCCGGGAGGGCGAAGTTCAACGAGCCGTGCGCGCCATCGGCAAGCAAGGCTTCATGCGAAGTAGCCCACGGTTGATTCGTATCGAGGATATTTGAGTGAACCCAGACCCGACACTGCCTGTCGGTGTATTCGATTCCGGGCTTGGCGGGCTGACCGTAGTGCACGCAATGAATGTGGCGTTGCCCGGAGAGAACATCATCTATCTGGGCGACACGGCGCGCGTTCCGTACGGAACCCGCTCCGCGGAAACCGTTGTGCGTTACGCTCGGGGTTGCGCGCGGGTGCTGGTTCAGCGGGGAATCAAGGCCCTGGTGGTGGCGTGCAACACGGCCAGCGCTGTCAGCATCGAAGTACTTAGGGCTGAACTCGACCTGCCGGTTCTTGGGGTGGTGGAGCCCGGCGCTCAGGCCGCGGTGCGGGCCGCAGAGGCGGCTGCCGCGGCGGGAGCGGGTGACGTGAAGATCGGAGTGCTGGGTACAGCCGGGACGGTGAGCTCGGGTGCCTACCCACGGGCGGTAGCGAAGTTATCGACTCGTTTGGAAGTCTTGGCGGCGCCGGCGCCGCTCTTGGTCCCCTTGGTCGAAGAGGGGTGGCTTGACGGTGACGTGCCGGAACTCGCTGTTGCTCGTTATCTGAAGCCGCTGATCCAGCAAGGCGTGCGGGTTCTTGTATTGGGTTGCACGCACTACCCGTTGCTGCGCCCGGTGATTGAACGCGTCGCTGAGAGTATCGCCGGCATGCCAGTGCCCGTGGTCGACAGCGCGGAAGCCACGGCCCGTGCGGTCCTGCAGTATGTGGACGAACAGCGTCTTTCGCCGAACCCGAATCCGAGCCAGCCCCGGCGCCTCGATCTCCTGGTGACCGACCTGCCCGCGAGCTTCGAGGCCGTGGCGTCGCGCTTTCTCACGGAAACGCTGCCGACGGCGACACAGATCGATCTCAACGCTTAGGGAGCCGCCGCGGGGGCCGCGAAGAACTCTCGATGACGGGATTGGCGCGCCATCCCCCAAAAACCAAACGGACTCAGGTCTCAAGCGTCTGCGATAGGTGAGCCCGGCTCGCTCGCGCAGACGTAGAGCACCGCCATGCGCACGGCCACGCCCGCCTCCACTTGATCGAGGACGACGCTGCGGGGGCCGTCGGCGATGTCGTCGGCGATCTCGACTCCCCGGTTCATGGGGCCTGGGTGCATCACGATGGCGTCCTTCTTCGCTAGATCGAGGCGCTTCGCGTTTAGACCATACACTTGGGAGTACTCACGCAGGCTTGGGAACAACGCTCCGCCCAAACGCTCGCGTTGGATCCGCAGCATCATGACCACGTCGGCCCCTTCGAGGGCAGGCTCCAGGCGGTCGTAGCTGCGGACCCCAAGGGCGTCTTCGGGGAAGGGCAACATGGTGCGCGGGCCGGCCACGGATACTTTCGCTCCGAGCAAGGAGAGCAGGATCGCGTTCGAGCGTGCCACCCGGCTGTGCTGAATGTCGCCGACGATGGTGATTCGAAGCCCCTCGAGCTTGCCCATGTGCTGGCGGATCGTGAAAGCATCGAGCAGTGCCTGCGTCGGGTGCTCGTGCATGCCGTCACCGGCGTTGACCACCGCCGCGCGGGCGCGCTCCGCGACGTAGTGGGGTGCTCCGCTCGCGCCGTGACGCACCACGATCACGTCGGCGTGCATGGCGTCCAGAGTCGCAACGGTGTCCTTCAGGGTTTCGCCCTTGCTTGTGCTGGAGCCGGCGCCGCCCATGTTGACCACATCGGCACCCAGGCGCTTGCCAGCCAATTCGAAGCTGGTTCGAGTGCGGGTTGAGGCCTCGAAGAAGCAGTTGATCACCGTCTTGCCGCGCAGGGTTGGCACCTTGCGAATCGGGCGCCGGCTGACCTCGAGGAAGGCCTTCGCGGTGTCCAGGATGCGATAAGCGCTCTCGGCGTCCAGGTCGGACGCGGAGAGCAGGTGCCTCATGCGGTCGCTGGTCATATGAAACTCGGCACGACTGAGCGCGCCCCGGTGGAGTGCACGATGGCTCTGAGCCCGATGGCGTCATCCATCACGTCGACGCGGTCCGTGTGCTCTAGGTCCAACTTGACCACGGAGTAGTCCGGTTGAATCGGGAGCTCACGCCCGCCCCGGTCGACCAAGGCCGCGAGCTCGATTCGACGCGGCCTTCCGTAGTCCATCATGGCGTCAATCGCTGCTCGCACGGTACGCCCGGTGTAGACCACGTCGTCGCACAGCACGACGATCTTGTCCTGTAGCGATCCGGGGATTTGACTGGGGCCAATCTTGGGATTGGCGAGCGCGGTCGCGCTGTCGTCTCGGTATAGCGTGATGTCGATGCTGCCTCGGGGGACATCTGCGTCTTCGAGCTCCTTGAGCCAGTGCGCGAGCTGCTCGGCAATGGGTTCGCCGCCACGACGGATCCCGATCAGGACCACGTCTTTCAGGCCGTGGTTGCGTTCCACAATTTGGCCCGCGACACGACGCAAACCGCGCTGCGCGGCATCGGCTTCCAGCACCAGCTCCACGTTGCAGACGGCTTTAGCACGAAGCGTGCACCAGCAAAATACAGAGCTCTGGGGCGGCGCCGGGCTAGTTCAGCAGGTTGCCGTCCGGGCCGCGCTTGTCGTCGTCGTCGTCACCTTGTCCGCCGGAGATGACCCGCAAGCCGGAACCTTGCACGCGGCGCTTTCGGGAGCTGCGGTCCCGTTTGGCTTCACGCTCGAGGCGCGCCAAGCGCATGCTCAGCCAGAAGCGGCGCGCCGGTGAGGGCGTGCCGCCGCCAAAGATGTAACCCGCGATCATGCCGCCGAAGGGCGAGAGCAGTCCGCACATGGGCTTCTCGAGGGTGATCACGTAGAGCACAGACATGCCGACCACGAATAGGATCAAGCCCCGCGAAGTGACGGGCAGGATGAAGAAGAGGCGTACCGTCTGGCCCCGGAACGTGAGGGCCCAGGCGATGGCGACGGCCTCGATGGCCGGAATGGCCGAAAGCCAATGTTCTCCGACGAGCTTGGCGGCGAGGTTGGCGCCCAGGGCCAGCTCCAACAACGCCTGGAATAGGTAGGCGAAGATGCTGGAGAGGGCGAGGAAGCGCAGCAGACGTGCGCCTCCCCATTGCTCCTCGAGGGTTGGCGTGAGGAAGTACAGACCAATCAGCACGAATGCGATCCCGCCGACGCTGGGTACGTGCAGCAGGGGGGCCGTGAAGATGCGCCAGACCTGCCCCTCCAGAATGAGCTGGGTATTGCCAGCGAAGAGGTAGAAGGTCTCGGGGGGAACGTTGGCCCAGTTCATCCCCAGGGCGAACGCGAGCCAAATCGCGAACAGCCCGAGCATGACGCCCTTCAGTGCCCGTCCGGGCTTGGGAAGAACGAATTGCTGCTGGCCGTAGCTCACGGAGGTACCCTAGTGGAGCGCGCTCAGTGCGCAACCGGGTGCGTCATTCGGGTTGACAACTCGCGCGGCGAGCGACGCCGGGCGCGACCACCGCGTCACAAATCGCCGTGGGGCCTGCCGAGCCGTCCGCGCGCGTGGTTCGCACGCGCACACCGTAGCTCTTTGGCTCGAGTCCGCTGAATCGAATCGCGGCGCCGCAAGGCACGCTCTTGGGGTTGCCCGTGACCAGAATATCCCCAGACACGGTCACGATTCCGGTGGGCCCGCAGCTCTCGCCCAGGGCTGCGACGACGGAGGAAGTCTCGACCTCCATGCTTCCGGAAGCGAGGACCGTTGCGCAGCCGGCGTCGACGATGGCGCCGGGCTGCGCTGTGCGAAAGCATGTAGTGCCCCAGGTGGGGAATAGCTCGCCCTTGGCGAAGCCGAAGAGCTCGATGTTGTACGCGACGCCGCCTTCCAGGGAGCCGAAGACGACATCTTCACCACAGGACACCGTCTGGGTCGCGCCGGTCTCGACCAGGGTGGCTTCGAAACGCTCGATGTCGGCCGTGCCCTCGCCGCACTCCACGCTGCCTTGGGCGGCGCTGGTCACTACTCGAAGCGCCGTCTCGGAGCTATACGCTTCGCTGAGGGTGCCGCAGCCCTGCACGTAGCGGGTGCGGAACAGCGCTGCCGTTACGGGGCCACGGCCCAGGGTGCCCGGGTCGGTGCCGCAGGACGTGGTCCAGCGCGGTGGAACGTAGTTGCCGCTCGCGGGGTCGACCAAGATGCGACTCCCTGGGCCGAGGGCGACGAGATCGGTGCGGTCATAGGCCTCGACTTCCGCCGAGTACTTGTGACCAGGCACGACGAAGGAGAAGCCCGCTGCCTGTTCACAAGGGATGGGACCAAAGCGCCCATCCAGCTCGGAAGTGCGCACCACGGAGCTGGGCAGTGAAAAGCTGATGGGCTCTTCCGTGGTACCGAGGTCGGTCAAGGTGGCCACGAAGGCACGCATCGCACCGGGGGCATCGGTGCACGGAACGCTGCCGCGGAAATCCTCGGGGGAGACGGCCACGACCGTGGGCAAGTCGATGCCCGTCCCTGCGGGACTGGTACCGCAGCCGAAAAGGAGGAGGGACAGAAGCCAGCTAAGACGTACGCTCATGGAGCTCGGCCGGGAGACTTAGCGGAACCCGGGCAGCGCCGAAAGTCCCGCGGCGAAGGGCTGGGGTTTGCCCAGGTTTTTGCCTCAGTCTGCTGGCAAATAGATGCGCTGGTCGCCTAGGGGTTCGTAGGTGACCAATTGGTCCGAGCGCAACTCCAGGCGTGAGGCTCCCCCCGGCATTTCGATGGCAACCTCCGGCGGGGTACCGTTGCAATTTCGAGTCAATACCGCCGGTGGCCGAGTCAGCTGCAACGCTGCCTGGCCCTTGTGGCGACCGTAGCGCAGAGTCGTACGGACCCCTCCCGAGGCCTCACAGTTGAGGCGGTCGCCAGTGCGCAGAGTGAGTCGCTCCTTGACCGCCACGCGTTCCTCCGCACTCTCCGAGCCCCGGGCGAAGGTCAAGTGGGAGGAGATGGTGCGCTCGAAGGTCTCGATGGGGTTGGGTGCGGGCAGGAAACCCCGCTCTTCTTGCATGGACTGCCAGCGCAGCCCGACCCGGAGGATCTCCTCTTCGGCGGTCTGGTGCTTCGGTTTCGGCGGGCCCTCCGGTGGCGGTTTGGCGCAGCCGATTGCCAGCATGGTGCTGAGTGACAGTAGGGCGCGCAGGCCTCGCATCAATCGGACCCCGCATCCCCCGATGCGGCGTCCGCGCCTACGGCCGCGTCTGCCGCCACGTCGGGAGAAGCGTCGGGGATCTCCACTGGCGCCCCGAGGAAGTCGCAGTCGACCGCGCCTTCGGGCCGCAGGATCACGTCACAGACTTTGGCGTGGATCGTCTGGGACGGCAGTGCGGTGCAGCTCGAGACGTCCTCCGCGCCGTCTTTCGCGCACTGCCCGGCCGCGCGGATGGTCGCAATGCACGCCTTGACTTGGGGGGAGCCCGGACGGTCGCCGTTGGCGAGGCCGTGAAGACACTGATCCCGGTAGAAGCGCTTGCATTGGCCCACGTCGTCCACCAGGCCGCAGAATGCGCCGGCTTCGCAACGGGCGGACTCGATGTCGCGGCATTCATCCACGCCAACGGCGTCCGTGCCGCAACCCGTGGAGTGCACGACCATGAATGCGTAGCCGAAGGCCCAAGCGGCCGTGGTCATGGAGCGCAGCACCTTCATGCTGATGGCCGGTACCACGCCCCCGGGAACCCGGCCGAATATTCGGCCAAGGGACCGTGCGAGTTTACCGTTCTGCTCTTGGTCTGACATGATGGATGCAGTGGCATCCGCCATGGTGTTGTGTGCCGGGCTGGGTACGCGGCTTCGGCCGTTGACTGAAGAGCTCCCCAAGCCCCTCGTGCCCCTCGGGGATCGCCCGGTGTTGGCGCATATCGCCGACCAGCTCCGCGCGGCTGGTTTCGATCGGATGGTTGTGAATACTCACCATCTGAAAGGGGAATTCAATAACATTTCCCGTCAGATAGCTCTGAAAGTTGAGCTGATACACGAACCTGAAATCCGAGGCACGGCCGGGGGCCTGTGCGGCGCGCGCCAGCTTCTGTCGGGACCACCGGTGTTGCTGTGGAATGGTGACATCGCCGCCGCCCCACCCATCGCGGACCTGCTGAGTTCGGCGGCTGGCGGTGGGTTGTGCTTGGCGGTGGCGCCGAGACCGGTAGGGGAGGGCACCGTCGGTCTGAACGTCCGCGGCCACGTCGTGCGACTGCGTGGGCAGGTCTTCGGCAGCGAGGCTCGGAGTGGCGACTACATCGGCGTCGCGGGGGTGGGCAAGCGGCTCTTGGACGCCTTGCCCGAGGTTGGCTGCCTGATCGGGGATGTTGCCCTGGTGGAGCTTGCGCAAGGCGGGATTGTCGAGACAGCCGACGTGAGTGGCTCCTGGTCGGACCTCGGAGACCCGAGGAGCTACCACGCGGCGAACATGCAGTGGCTAGAGCGTGAGGCGGGTGGCAGGCTGTTCCTGGGCGAGGGCGCTCAACTAGCCGAAGAGGTGGATGCGGACATGGCGATCATCGGGGCGGGCGCCGTAGTCCAGGGCAGCGGCGCGTTTCGCCGAGTCGTACTGTGGCCGGGGGCACAGGCGCGGGCTCCGCTCCAAGACGCCATTGTGTCGGCGGCTGGTCACGTAGTGCCAGTGGCCTGAGCGGCTCAGTTTTCTGGGGCGAAGAGTTCCAGTTGGGTGACGGGCCCGCCGTTGTCGGCGGTGCCACCAAGCAGTGCGATGTGGCCGGTGGGTAGCGCCAGCGCCGAGCCGCCGCTGCGGGGCACCCTGAGTGGGATAGACGCGCCGTCGAGGCCAGCTTTCGCCCGGGTCTTGCCGGCGGCATCGACACCGACGATCAACACCTCTCCGGCCCTGTCGAAGGCCTGGCAGGGGCCGAGTGAAAGCGGGTTTCCGATCTGCGCGGCCGTGCAGTTCGAGCCGCAGATCAGCGACAGCTCTACGCTCGGGGCATCGGCACCAGCGCTGCGACCGCCTACCCGCCACACCCTATCGTCCCGCGCCACCAGCGCTGCTCCGGTGGTGGGATCTGGCGGGTAGGGGAGCACGACGCCCGCAGTCGAACCCGGCGCTACGATCTCCACTCCGGCCGAAGAATCGCTGCCTCCAACCACTGCAAGGCCCCGGCCGCTCACCCATGACGCCGCGGCTCCAGCTCGGGTCGCCAAAGTGATGGTCTCGAGTTCCAACTCGGCTGTCAGGCGCACCGCCAGGTTGCTGGGCTCGCCTTCGCGGGTGGGGCCCACGATGAACCTGCCCGCTTGTCCCGCGTCCACGGTGCGACCCCCAGCGATACCCGCCCAGCTCCCGAGCCCACTCGGGGGCTCTGCCTCGCCGTTGCTTCCATTCGCGAGGTCGACCCAAATTGCCCAATCGCTGCCGACCGCGAGCAGCGTCGTCTCGACCGAAGCCACGGATAGAATGCGGCAGGGTGGGGTGGGGCAACCGAGAGACAGCGGGCTCTTGATGGGTGCCCACACACCCAGATCGTAGCTGTCCGTTCCCGCGCGCTCTCCGTCTGCTCCCCCGGCCCCGAAGAGGAAGCGGCCGCCGACCATCGCCAGCGCCGGGCTCTGCCCGACCTGGCCTTGGAGTTGACCTGGGGCTCGGGCGAAAGCGCCCGTGCGTGAGACGAACAACGGAAGGCTGAGGGCGGCGACGCCGGCGGTTTGGATCGGGATCGACCTGCCGTACACCCGGAGCGCGTCGCTAGCGTCAGTGCCCTCGAGCCGAAAGCTGGCGATCCCCCCCTGGGACAGCTCGATTCGCGACGGTGGGGCGGCCTGATCGACGATTGTGGTCGCCTTGCCAGAGTCGGCGACCCGCTCGACGACGACACGCTTCACCTCCGGAGATTGCAAAAACGGATCCGGTTCATCGCCGTGCACCAGATAGAGCTGCCCAGGCTCGACCAGCTCGCTTCCGCAGCCGGCCAAGGCCATGGCTGCAAGCGCAAGCCCGGCTCTCATGGCGTGACACTTAGCGCGAAGACGCTGTTTCGTCACGTCTGGGCCCTAGGGCTGCACGCCGCGCGAGGTCGTGGCTAAGCTCCGCCCATGCTCAGCGCCCGCATCGTCGCGGTACCTGCGGATCCGCTCCGAATAGGGCGAAGCCTCGCGGGGCGCCCGGGTCTGGTGCTCGCCTGGGACGCTCGGATTGGGGGGACGTCCTGGGTTGCCTGCGAGCCAGAGGCGGAGGCGAGCGGGGAGCTGGATCCAGAGCCCGCGCTCCCTCTCACTCCGCATTCGTCGGAGCTGGGGGCAGCACCGCGCTGGTTCGGTGTGCTGCCCTTCGAGGCCTGCCGGGCAGTGGAACGCTCGGGTCGACCGCCCAGGATGGACCCGCGACCCGCCCCACACATCTCGCGTCCGAATTGGTGGCGCTTCGGTGCGGTGGTGGAGATCACGCCGGGGCGGGTGCGCGTGATAGGCGACGATGCCGCTGGAGTTCACCGCCTTGCAGCAGCGATCCAGCGACCGGGGTCCGCGACGGAGGCATCTCTAGTGCTCTCGGAGGGGCTCGAGGCCAAAGAAATCCACGAGCAACGCATAATCGCCGCCCTCGAGCTGATTGCTCGAGGTGAGCTGTATCAAGTCAATCTTGCTCGCCTTTTTCAGCTGCGCACCGTGGGGAGTCCTTTGGAGCACCTCGCGCGTCAGGGCGCACACACCCGTGCCGCATACGGCTTTGCGTTGAGCAGCAGCGCGTTCGACGTGGTGAGCACGTCGCCAGAGCTCTTCCTCCGAACCACGCCCGATGGCCGGATATTGACGTCGCCAATCAAGGGCACGCGGCCCCGGGGCAAGGATGCGGACCGCGATCGCGCGCTGATCTCAGAGCTGGAACGCGATCCCAAGGAGCTCGCAGAGCTGACCATGATTGTCGACGTGGAACGCAATGACTTGGGGCGGTTGTGTCGTGCTGGAAGTGTACGGCTTTTGGGCCCTTACGCGACGACAACGCTTCCAACACTTCATCATCGGGTTGCCCATGTCAGCGGCCAGCTTCGCCCGGGCGCGACCCGCACGGACGTGCTGACAGCGATGCTACCGAGTGGAAGTGTGACCGGCGCCCCCAAGATCCGCGCCATGGAGGTCATCTCCCGATTCGAGAGCGCTCGGCGCGGCTTGTACACCGGCGCTTTTGGGCTGTTGCGGCATGATGGGGGGCTCGAGCTGGGAATGGGGATTCGCACGCTCAGCATGGTCGAAGGCGAGGGGCACTATTTCGCTGGTGGCGGGATCGTGGCCGACAGCGACCCCGCTCGAGAAGTCGAGGAAACCCTGTGGAAGGCGCGCCAAATCGCCGCAGCCGCCCAAAACTGGCCCGCTTGACGGAAAGGACGGTACCTCCAAGGGCAGCCATGGAGACCGTGAACGTCCGCAACTTGGAGCAGATCCACGAAGACGACCCTCGTCGTCGCGGGTCTCGCTTGATGACCCTTCTGCTCGCCTCCCTCGGCGGTGCAGCGTTGGTCGTTGTCGGCGTGATGAGCGCCAAGCGCGCGGGACCCCCGCGTCAGAACGCCCAAGACCCCCTCGCCACTTTGGTGGCTTCCGCCAAGAGCGAGGCGCAGCCGGCAGAGAAAGTCGACGACAAGGACGTCACGTTTCCGTCGATCCTCAGTGACAAGGGCAGCCCAACCACGGCGTTGGCCGCGGTGAAGGACGAGCGCGGTCGCTTGATCGGAACCAACGATCCCTTGGCCCAGCCCAGCGCAACCGCGCCGCCGGTTGCGGCGGACCGCTTGCCCGTGGTGCCGCTTCCGGCTGGTACGATGCTGTCGTCCACGCCTGTCACGAAGCAGCCCAAGGACTCATTGACGCAGCTGGCGTCGGCCGTCTCCAAGGCCGACGACAAGTACCTGGCGCCTCCGGGCGCCGAAGGCGGATATCAGATCCAGGTTGCCAGCTTCAAAAAGAAAGAGGACGCCGAGGCATTCGTTGACGTGCTGCGCAAGCGCGGCCACAGCGCCTTTCGCCAAGCGGCCTATGTTCCTGACCGGGGATTGTGGCATCGGGTGCGGGTGGGGCCTTTCAAGACCCGTTACAAGGCCAACCTGTACAAGAAGAAGTTCGAGAAGACGGAGCGGGTGAGCCCCTACGTCATCGATCCTCACAAGGTGAAGCAGGCCGAGGAAATCCGCGCCGCTCGCCTGGCGGCGCAGAAGCGCCGCCAGGAACGTCGTATGAAGCGGCTTCAGAAGCGGCCCTAGGGCGCAAGGTGAGCAAGCTCGTTCGTTTCGGCGTGGCGATGGAGGAGGACACCCTCGCCAGTTTTGATGCCTTGGTTGAACGCCGCGGCTATGAGAATCGCTCTGAGGCCTTGCGGGATCTAGTGCGGCGCGAGCTGGACCGAGACGCGTGGGAGCAGGGAGCGCCGGCCGTCGCAACGATTACACTGGTTTACGACCATCACGTGCGCGAGCTCACCGAGCGCCTCACGGAGATCCAGCACGATCACGGCGACTTCATCATCTCGACATTGCACGTGCACTTGGATCACGATCACTGCCTCGAGGTCATTGCAGCGCGTGGCCCAGCAGCCGCCTTGCAGGCCATGGCCGAGCGACTGATCGGGACCCGCGGCGTGCGCAGCGGTGACGTGGTCGCTGCGGCGCTTCCCAAGCCGGCTGAGCGACATTCTCACTGAAGTACTTCAGCGTCTGCCGCCAGGCTTCTTGCGCTCGAGTTGCTGACGGACCGCCGTGGACACGGCGCCTGGGACGTTCTTGCTCTTTGCGAGTTTGCGGAGATCTGACTCACGCAGGTGGGGAATCAGCCGCGAGGCGAAGGTGAACGGGGTGCGGGGGTTGTTGATGAGATTCCATTTGATCTGGTAGTTTCGCGTGAACTCGCGGTTCTTGGCGATCTCCCTCAGGACGTCTTCACCCACTGCTCGGCTGGCGCTGATCCGGGCCGCCTCGGACTCCCGCATCAGTGGGCTCTTGGCGACGGCCATGGAAACTAGCCGGTTTGGATCTCGTACCAAGAGCAGTCGCTCTGCGGCCGTTCCCAGTAGAGCGCGTCGGATCTTCTGCGTAACGTTCATTTGGGCGATGCGCTGATGCAGCGGCAAGAAGCGCTCCTTGAGTTGCTCTTCGCCCTCGTCGTCGACCTCGTGAGTGTCGTCCTCTTCGCTGTGAAGTTTGGCGTCTTGAGCCACTTGCTCCGTCTCGACGAACAACACGTCGTCGAAGGTGGGCTCCGAAGTCGCTTCGACGATGAGCTCGTTCTGGATCGCAGTCGCGACTTCCTTGAACGCGGGAATGTCGAGTTCGAGGTTGTTGCGCACTGCCAACTCCAACAGGCGGTCGGCGGTCGACATCCGTACCTGCTTGTTCATGTACAGCTTCTCGATCACGGAGGGGCTCTTGAGTAGACGCCGCTCGTTGGTGGCGATGAGCTCCCCGGTGCGTTCGTTAGCTCGTTGGGCCAGCAGCTCCAAGCCCTCCACGGATAGCTGCTGCATGCGGAGCAGCTTTTCGACCACGTCGCCGTCCTGAGCGTGGTGGTCAATCAGCCGGTCGATGACGAAGCCGTGCAAGTCCGCGGCAAGGGCGCCTGTCATTACGGGAGGAGGGAGCTTTGCCAGCGTCGCCTGAGCGGACTCCGCGACCTTGGCATCCTCGTTCAAGGTCAGCAGTGCTATGACTGTGACGATGTCGCCGGGCTTGAGTCCGGGGATGATGCCCTTGGCCGCCATCAGGCGGGCCGGGGCAGGCGCGGCTGGGCTGAGCAGTTTTTGGGCTGGCCCCGGCAAAGAGGTGGGGTCGATGGGAAGCCCAGTCATGCGCCGTCATTAGACCATTTTCGATGGCTCTAAGGGCTCCGGTTTGTGGTTTTTTGGCGCGTAGTGTGGGCCTCCCTCAAGCGCCAGTTGCGGGCGTTCCGTGCGCTGATTATGTTGAACGGCGTCAGCGCGTACGCCGCGACTGCATCGTGCAGTCGACGCGAGCCGCGCGGACGTACAGAAGGAGAAGAGCTCAATGGGGATTGTCGACTTCGTCAAAGGTGGCGTGCAGCGCATGATGATTGCGCGTCCGGACGACAAGAAGGAACTGGTCGTTTATAAACATCCCGACCAGACGTTCCCATTCTGGAGCCAGCTGACCGTCGATTCCGACGAGGTCTGCCTATTTTTCAAAGATGGAACGTACGCGGGTGGGCTGGGTGCTGGCCGACACACTCTGCAAACTCAGAACATCCCGTTCTTGAACTCCCTGGTCGACAAGTTCACCGGGGGCAATGTCTTCATCAGCGAGCTGTACTTCGTTACCACGAAGCCGATGTACAACCAGGGTTTCGGGGGTCCAATCGGTTCCATGCGGGACCCGGAGTTAGACATCCGAGTCAATCCCCGCGCCTTCGGAACCTACGCCTACAAGGTCGCCGATCCGGTGAAGTTCGTGCTCGAGTTCGTCGGGCAGACCGGCGCTGCGGATCCCGATCGAGCCATGCAGTGGGTTCGAGACCAGATCCTGATGGGGCTGAAGACGACCCTCACGCGTCTGATCAAGTCCGGAGATTTGACGATGATGGATCTGGGCACTGCTGGCCCGGACGTGGCGCGCGCGATCGTGCAGGACTGCCCCGACTTGGTGAAGTGCGGCATCCAGGTACTAGAGATCGCCAAACTGAACATCAACCTTTCCGAGGAGGATCAGGATCGGATCGACGAGTTCCAGGACCAAATCGTCCAGGCTAAGATCGACGCCCGCAAGGCAAAGATCGGGATCTCTCAGGCCGAGGCGGAAGCCGCTCAGCGGCAACATCAGCTGGACCAGGACTTCGCCAACCGCCAGCGCTACGTGAACCAAATGGACGTGGGCCGCTACCAGCAATATGCCCAGGCCGAGGCCATGATGGGACTGGGCCAGGGCATGGCTGAAGGTGGCGGCGGCGAAGGTGGCGGCGTAGCTGCGGCCGGCATGATGGCTGGTATGGGCCTCGGCGCAGGAATGGCGCAGGGCGGTCGTGCGGGCTACCCACCGCAAGGCTACCCACCGCAAGGCTATCCACCGCAGGGCTACCCACCGCAGGGCTACCCACCGCAGGGCTATCCGCCGCAAGGCTATCCGCCGCAAGGCTATCCGCCGCAGCAAGGCTACCCACCGCAAGGCGGACCGCCCCCGCAGGGCTACCCGCCTCAGGGCTACCCACCGGGACAATCACCTCCGCCCGGGGGCGCTCCCGGGGGCGCTCCTCCCGGCGGGGCTGCGCCAGCCGGTGCGGCTGCCGCTGGAGCGCCTCCGGCTGCACCGCCTCCCGCGGCCGCGGCTGGTGGCGCCGCATGTGGCAAGTGCGGCGCACAGAACACAGGAGGGAAATTCTGCGCTGAATGCGGGACCCAGCTCAGCTGAGCCGGGTCGACCATGACCAGTGCGGAGATTCGAGCTAGTCTGCTCGAGGTTTCGTGCCCAAACAAACTCTGCTCCAATTCGAGGGCGAGCGCAGCGCGTCGGCGTGTGGCGTTTGTGGACAGCACTTCTCTGGGGACGCTCGATTCTGTCCCTTCGACGGCGAGCCCCTCAGCGCCGCGCCTGAATGGGACCCCACGGGCGATCCACTCATCGGTTCGGTCATCGACGATCGCTACGCCATCGAGGGTGTGCTGGGCGAAGGGGGCATGGGCACCGTCTACCAGGTTCGCCACACCTCGTTGGGGCGGGCTTTCGCTCTCAAGGCGTTGCGTCGCGACCTGGCGGAGGACCCAGAACTCGCGCCGCGATTCACCCAAGAGGCCAAGGCCGCGGCACGGATCGCCCACCCCCACGTCGTGCAAATCACCGACTTTGGCAACCTTCCGTCGGGCCAACCTTACTTCGTCATGGAGCTCGTGGAAGGGCACCCCTTAGGACGAGTGATGCGTGAGAGTGGGCCCCTGCCCATGGCGCGGGCGGCCAACATCGCGCGCCAGATCGCTGAAGCTCTGGCGGCGGCCCACGGGTCGGGGGTGGTGCATCGGGACTTGAAACCCGACAACGTCCAAGTCGTGCCGTCGCCCGCCGGCGACATCATCAAGGTTTTGGACTTCGGGCTCGCCAAAGTGGCGGGGACCAGCCGGTTCACCCGCAAAGGGATGGTGTTCGGAACACCCCACTACATGAGCCCGGAACAGGCCGCAGGGGATCCCGCGGACCATCGCGTAGACATTTACGCTCTGGGCATCGTGATGTACGAAATGCTTGTGGGGTGGCTGCCCTTTGAGGCGGATAGCTTCATGGGGGTTCTGTCCAAGCACATGTACGAAGTGCCGCCGGCGCCGAGCACCGCGTCGGGTGCGCGGGACCCGTCGCCGGTTCTCGATCGCATCGTCATGCGGTGCTTGGAGAAGAAGCCGGACGATCGCTACGCGTCCATGGGGGAGCTGGTGCAGGTTCTGTCGGAGCTTTCGCCAGCATCGCTGTCCGAGCGCCCACCGGCCCCTGTTACGGCACAGACGTCGGAGCCGGACCTGACCCGCTCTGGTCTCCCTCCGGCCTCCATGCGGCCATCTCGGCGGCGTCTGGTGTGGGTCGCCGCTGCCCTGGGGGGCATCACTCTGGGTCTCGCGTACACGGCCTACCGGAGTAGGGCGCCTCATGCCGTGGCGCCGAGCCCGACGCTGGCGCCGAGCGCGGCTCGAGTCTCACCCGAGCCGTCGTCCCAGCCCGAGCCCGCGCCGGACCCCGTGCCGGCGAGGCCCCCGATGACCCCATCGGCCACCGCTGCGAGTGCCAAGCCGGCCCCTGCGGTGCCTCACCGTCCCGCCCAAGCGGCCAAAACGGCCCCGAAACCCGCCGCGCCGGCCGCGGCGCCCCGCCCTAAGTCGCCCAAAGCCGCCTCTTTCACGGGTAGCGACATCGTGAATCCCTGGGGCGAATGAGGAGAAATTTCGGGGTCGACGCCCTGGAGAGGTGTCACCACCTGGCGCCCTCGCCAGGAGCCCGCTATAAGCCTGACGCGTGGCGAAACGGCAGCTGCTCTTGGTCGATGCAGACCCGCGCAGCGTGCGGGTCTTGGAGGTCAGTCTAAAAAAGGCGGGCTATAGCGTCACGACTGCCTCCGACGGCGCCGACGCGCTTGCCAAGATCCAGTATTCCACGCCGGACTTAGTGCTGACGGATACGAAGCTACCCAGGTTGGATGGCTACGATCTCGTTCGCCGACTGAAGGAAGACGCGGACCACGGCAACATCCCCGTGGTCTTCCTGACAAGTCAGAAGTCAATCGAAGACAAGATTCGTGGCCTCGAGCTTGGGGTAGAGGACTACCTAACCAAACCCATCTTCGTTCGTGAGCTGATCGCTCGGGTCAACCTCCTGCTAGCCAGGCGCACCCAGGAACGCATGGCGACGACGGTTCCAGCTAGCGCCCGCACGCGCTTGGCCGGCTCCCTGGAGGACATGGGTGTCGTCGATTTGATCCAGACCTTCGAGGTCAGCCGCAAGAGCGGCACCGCGAAGATGATGGATGGAAGTCGAGAGGCGTTCATCTACTTCCGAGACGGCAAGGTAGTAGACGCAGAGCTGGGTCGGTTGCGCGGGGAGGAAGCGGTCTACCGCGCGTTGATATGGAGCAGTGGCAGCTTCGAAGTCGAGTTCAAGCCCGTCTCGAACGACGACGTGATCGCCACGACCACTCAAGGCTTGCTGATGGAGGGCATGCGTCGGGTCGACGAATGGGGCCGGCTGCTCGAACAACTGCCGCCTTTGAAGACGATATTCGAAATCGACCACGACCAGCTGTCGGCGCGCCTGAACGAGATCCCGGACGAGCTCAACGGCATCCTGAAGCTCTTTGACGGCAAGCGCATGCTGATCGACGTCGTGGACGATTCACCCTTCGAGGATCTGTCGACGCTATCGACGATTACCAAGCTCTTCTTTGAAGGGCTTTTGGTGCTGAAAGAAACCGAAGAACCCGTCGTGCCCAGCGTGGAGGCCGACGCAGGTGTGCGTCTGAACCGCGCCGGGGGCGAAGACGTCGTGGTTCCGGCACGTGCTTCCGTCGAACTCGGCGCCGATGGCGTGCCCCTGTCATGGCGCCCGCCGGCGCCTGACATGAACATAGATCAGACCGCAGCGCTCGGGCAGACCATTCCGGGGGTTGGTGTTCCTGACGCCAAGCCGCCCAAGGGCGTGCCCGTTGTCGTGCCTCCCAGCGATCCGAACCACGAAGACGCTCCAGCCACCGAGGGTGCACCAGCGTTCCAAGAGGACGACGTGCCCGCGGAGGAGGAGCTCACCTTCACCCAGACCGGCTCAGGACCGGTTTCCCTGACGACCACCGCCATTGGGCTAGGCACGCCGGACGCGAGCACGCTACCCGATACGCCGGACGCTCGCGCGGCCGTGGCCATCGCCAAGAGCGCGGTGGATGGGAGCAGCCCCTCGACAACAAGGGCCACGCCAGATGCCCTCGGCCCACAGGGCAACGTGATACCCTTCCCGGCTTCCCGGCGGGACGAAGAAGAAGCCCAGCAGGGGGAGTCAGTGAAGGCCGACATACCGGCCGAGGATCAGGAGTCCGAATTGGCACGAAAGACGAAGCGCCCTCAGACCCGGAAGAAGAAGAGGAAGGGCCGCAAGTCCAGCACCACCGCCGCAGGGCCTGCAACGCCTGCGGCCGCAACGGCCAAGCCCAAGACACCTGCGCCCGCGCCAGCGGCAAGCAAGTCCAAAACGCCCGCCAAGGAGCGTCCAAAGGTCGAGCCTGCGGCCGCCTCTGCGGTGGCTCCGCGGGGTGGCAAGAAGGCAGCGGAGGAAGAGTGGCACGACGACTTCTTCGCCGAGGGCGATGAGGGACGCTACGAGGGTGGCCCCGCGACGATCCCGCCGCCAGACGTGTTCGAAGATCTGGATTCCGCGCACTCATCTCGTGCCTCTCTGACACCAGACCAAATTGCGCGGCGAACTCGGTCGCAGCGCGTCGTTGCCGGAGTGATCGGCTTCTTGCTCGCCGTGGGCGGCGTTGCCCTATGGCAAGTTCGCTCCAAGAAGAGCCAGAGCGAAGAGGAGCCCCCGATTGCGGCTATCGCCGCGCCGGCCTCGCCCACTCCGGCCAAGCCCGCCGCGCAACCCACGGCGGTGCCGACCCTGGCGCCCACGCCGACCGTGGTGCCCACTCCTAGTACAGAGGCGCCTCCCGTGGAGACGGCGCCGCCCGTTGAGCCGCCTCCCGTCAAACCCCCAGCGGCGAAGCCCCCCAAGCCCAAGCCCCCGAAGCCGGTTGCGGCTGTTCCAAGGCCGAAGCCACGACCCGTAGCGCCGCCACCGCCGCCCGCACCGGCTCCGACGCCGCCGCCGGTCGGCGAAAAACCCCCCACCGCGTCTTTTCCGTCTCCCTGACGAAAACTTGGGTCGAGCAGGACGGGCTCGTTACCGTCCTGATCGGATGCAATTTTCAGCTGTTGGGCCTCGCGTTTCCTTTCTCGCCGCCGCATTGATCGGCTGCACGTCCCCACCGCCTGCCGCGGTGGCAGCCCGACCCGCAGCTGCCGCGGCCCCCCAAGCAGCTGCTGCCCAGTCCGCACGCAAACCCTCGGTCGTGGCGAAAGCTACCCCAGCGCTCGAGAAGCCGCCGCCCCCCGCGGAAGACAAGCCACCGCCGCCCGCCGCGCCCAGCTTTCTTCAGCCGGTCGTCGATGCGGAGCAAACCCGAGCCGTCGTCTTGCTCTACCACGCCTTCGATCGTGGCTCGGCTCCGCTCAGCGTGAGGAGTTCAAACTTCGAGAAGCAACTTCGCTGGCTACTCGAGTCCGGGGTGGAGATCGTCCACACCAGTCAATTGCTCAGTTTTTTGGAGGGTCGGATTCAGTTGCCCAAGCGCGTGGCGGTGATCACCATCGATGACGGGCTCAAGAGCGTCTACGAAAAGGCTTGGCCCATCATGCGTGAACTCAGCGTCAAGTTCACGTTGGGTGTGCCGACGGGAATGATCGAGGAGCCCAAGAACGCTCCAGTGATGACCTGGGACCAAATTCGGAGCATGACTGCCTCCGGGCTGTGCGAGATCGCCAGCCATGGTCACATGCACCGCCGCTTGGTCGGACTCGAAGGCCGACGCCTATACGAAGAGTTGGAGCTCTCCCGGGAGATCATTCGGCGCGAGCTTGGATCGGAGCCCGTGGCCTACTTCTACCCCCTTGGGGCGTATGACAATCGCTCCGCCGCGCACGTCGAGCGGGTCGGCTATCGTGCGGCGTTTCGCGCCAGCGGTGCGCCTGTTGCGCGAGGTGCCAGTTCCAGCTTCTGGATCCCCCGTACGAGCGTCTTCTACGACGATGGTCAGCACATCGCCTACTACTTCAGCAAGCGGTTCTTGGGTCAGGTGCGTGCTGCGTCGCCAAAATCGCCCACCGCTGCCATGTCGTCGGGTCGAGCGCCGGTGCTCTAACTATCGGTCCATGGCGCTCATCGCTTGCGAACCCGTGGGTCGAGCAGGGCGTAGGAAACGTCGACCAAGAGGTTCGCGAAAACGACCACCGTGGAAAATAGGATCACCACGCCCATGATTACGGGTCCATCTCGCTCGACTATGGCGTCGACGCTCAAGGAGCCAATGCCCGGCCAGCGGAAGATCTTCTCCGTCACGATTGCGCCGCCGACCAGCATGCCCATGCTGAGCCCGACCACGGTGACGAGAGGCATGAGAGCATTGCGCAGCGCGTGCTTGTAGACCACGACCCACTCTCGCTGACCCTTGGCACGGGCGGTTCGGACGTAGTCTTGCTTAAGCAGGGTGATCATCTCGTCCCGCACCAGGCGCGTGTAGTACGCGGCGCCGAATAGGCCGAGAGTGATGGCTGGCAATATCGCGGAGTGCAGCTGCTCGCCCGTAGTTTCGCCATAGCCGTCCAGCGGGAAGAGCATGAGCTCCCTGGCCATGAAGTGCTGCAACAAGAGCCCGGTGAGGAATGTGGGCGCACTGATGCCCACGAGGGTGAGCGCCACCGTGCCCCAATCGAATACGGTGTGCCGTCGCATCGCTGCAACCACCCCGCCGAGAGCGCCAATGGCGACCTGAATCGCGATGGCCAACACACCGACCAGCAATGTGGGAGGCAACGCTTTCTTCAACAGCACCACGACGGGTCGACGTTTCAAGTAGCTGACGCCCAGGTCGATCCGCACTGGACCCACTTTCCAAGCTGAGTCTTTCTTGGGTTCCGCGGGGCCCCCGCCGATGGAAACCAATCCGCTCATGTAGCGTGCGTAGCGCTGCAGGATGGGCTTATCGAGGCCGAGTTGGGTCCGGATCCGCGCGACGTCCGCGGGCCGCGCCTGAGGGCCCGCAATGACCCGCGCGGGGTCCTCCGGCAGCACGTTGTAGATCAGGAAGGTACTCGTGATCACTGCCCAGATGGTGAACAGGGACCAACCGACGCGGCGGAGTAGATGAGCGATCATGGCAAGAGCCCCGTAGCTGCCAGGGTGGTGCGCGCCCTCGTCTTTCGGCAACGCCGATCTGATATGGCCAGCGCTGAGCCGCAGCGCCGTGCGCTCGCAACTTTGCGACCCGCAGCGTCGAACCACATGTCACGAACGTACTGGGTCATGACCGGGTGCGGGCGATACCCGTGAACATAGGGATGCCAGAGTTCGAAGTAGCGGTAGGCGTAGGACGTGGCCCAGGGTGCTTCCTCGGCGACGATCTCCTCGGCGCGGCGATACAGGCGTAGGCGCTCGGCGTTGTCAGCGGAGCGACGGGCGCGCTCCAAAACTGCGTCCAGCTCCTTGTTTCGAAAGAATGCGGCGTTCTGGCTCTCCTCTTTCTGGATCGCCTTGCTGGCCAAAATCGGCTCGAAAAAAGTGCTGGGGTCGGGGAAGTCGGCGTGCCACCCTACGAAGCCCATCGGAACGGTCTTGGGTCGACTGCTCCTGGCCAAGTACGTGGGCCAGCCGACCAGCTGGATGCGGATCCGGATCCCAATCCGCGCCAGCTGTTGCTGATACACCTCGGCGGCCTGAGCCGAGTGGGAGTCGATGATCGCGAGATAAGGGATCTCGTGGGGGTAGCCGCCCTTTCCGGTCTCAGGATCGTAGGGATAGCCCGCGAGCTTCAACTCCTCTAACGCCTGCTGGTAGTCGTAGCGCTGGCCCGGGTAGCCCGGCGTGGTCGGAATGAGTGCGTTGGGTACAATCTTGGTGTGTGCCTGCACGTGGCCGGGTCGGATCGCGGCCACTTGGTCTCGGTTGATTGCAAAGGCCACCGCTCGTCGGAAATGCCGGTTGTCGAAGGGCGCCATCTCGTTGTTCATGAGGGTCCCGACCGTAGTCAGACTGGCCCCCCACTCGCCGCGGCCGCGCCACTGAGGGCTGGTTCGGTAGAGCTGTGAGTCGGCTTCGCTGAACTCGCGCATGTAGTCCAGATCTCCGCGCTCGAACTTGAATCGCTGGGTGAACGATTGCATGGCCAAGTACCATTCGATCGCGTCCAGGTAGGGTTTGCCGTTCTCCCAGTAGCCATCGTGACGCACGACGCGGATGATCTGGCCGTTGTCGTAGCGTGTCACCTTGAACGGGCCGGTTCCGCAAGGGTTGCTCGAAAAATCCCTATCCCAAGTCTCGCCCGCGCTCTTGCATACCGGCGCTACGATGGGCAACGCCATGATGTGCAGGAAGGTGGCGTCGGGCTCCGTGAGCTGGATGCTGATCACATGGTCGCCTTCCACGCGAACGCCGGACAGTTCTTTGGCCTTGCCGTCGTGGTACGCTTTGTAGCCGACGATTCGCTCGTAGTAGGAGGGCACCGGGCAGGGCGTCTTGTGGTGTAGCGAGCGCTGAATGCTGCGCTTGACATCCGCCGCGGTCAGTGGCGTGCCGTCGTGGAAGAGCACGCCTCGGCGCAACGTGAACACGTAGCGCTTCGCGCCGTCTTCGACGTCGACGCTCTCGGCCAACTGAGGAGTGATCTTGCCTTTGGCGTCGTAGGTAACCAAGCGATCGTAGATGAGGGACTCGATGGCAGCGCTGGCCGTGTCGAACGCCGTGGCCGCATCGAGAGAGCGCACATCCGTGAAGAATGCTGTGCGCAAGGTGCCGCCGCGCTGGGGTGGCCCAGGGCGATCGACGCCGATGGGCGGTGCCACTCGTCCTTCGCAGCCCAGTAATGCCAGGCTCGCGATGAAGAGCTCAATCTTCGTGCGGATCGAGCGCATCGCGCAGGCCCTCCCCGAGCAGATTGAAGCCTAGTACCGAGAGAAAGATCATCACGCCCGGCGCGATCACCAACCACGGCGCCAAGGTGTAGTACCGCTGTCCTTCTTGCAGCATGCGTCCCCAGGTTGCCGTGGGTGGGGGGAGCCCTACCTGCAGATAGCTGAGCACGCTCTCGGCAATGATCATCTGAGCAACAGAGGCGCTGGCGATGACGATCAGCGGCCCGGCTACGTTGGGCAGGATGTGGGCGAGCAGGATGCGCGGAGTGGATTGACCCAAGCCCCGAGAGGCAGCGATGAAGTCCAGGGACCGGATCTGAATCGTCTTGCTTCGGATGATCCGAGCCGTTCCGAACCAGCTGGTCAATCCTAGCACCAACAGGATGGTCACGATGGTCGTGTCGCCCACGGCTGCGCCAATCGCCATGACCAAGAGAAGGTACGGGAAGGAGAGGCCGATATCGACGAATCGCATCAGCGCCGTATCAAGGGCTTGGGCTCTCGTGCCTTCGGCGTAGCCAGCGAGCAGACCGACCACGGCGCCGACGGCGATCGAGATCCCGGTCGCGAAGAACGCGACCAGCAGGCTCACCCGCGCACCGTGGGCCAGGCGACTGAACACATCGCGCAACAGTTGGTCCACGCCCAGCCAGTGCCGGGCGGAGGAGCCCGCCAGCCTGCCCGAGGCATCGCGCCCCTGTTCGAAGTCGCTGAGGTTCGGAGGTTGACCCGAAAGCCACGGTCCGATTGCCGCAAACAGCACCAGCAGCACGACGAGTGCGACGCCCACCGTGGCCCCACGGTTGGCGAGGAAACGTCTAGTGGCGCGGGGGTCCCACATCCGTACCTGTGTTCATCGCACTTTTCGGCGTGAGCCGGCGACCCCCAAAGCTAGCGGCAGGTGCGGGGCTTCTGGTGTACTTTAAAAAAAGTCAATAAAATCAAATAGATGTATAGGTCGCGTGTGTCAGCGTTGGATGAAATCCGTGATCGCCTTTGCCACCTCCTCCGGCCGCTCTTCCTGGGGGCAATGCCCGGCGTCGAGCAGCAGAAAGCCTGCGTGTCGGATTTCTCGAGACAGCCGCCGGCCGAAGGCGGCAGGGATCCAGGCATCGTGGCGACCCCAGATCACGAGCGTTTTGGCTTGGATGCGTCCGACCTGCGCCGCCACTGAGCGCGTATCCACTGTAGCGCGCAGAGTGGCAAGGGCGCAGCTCCTCGCCGCGGGAGTGCTGAAGGCGTCGTAGTAGCGGTCGATCCGGTCTACGGGAATTGCGCCCCGATGCCCCAACCGCCGTGCGAAGAAGCTTCGAAAGCTCGTTCGATTCCACAACTGCTTGAACACCAAACCTCCCAGAAAGGGCGTTTGGGCCAACCGCTGCTCCAGCAGCGGTGGACTCGGATAACACCACGCGTCGACGACGATCAGGCGCTCGACGAGCTCGGGGTGTTTGGCGGCCAGAGTCAGCGCGACGGCGCCGCCGAGCCCATGACCCACGAGCGCCGTTCGGGAGAGGGACAGGCCGGCGTATAGATCTGCAACGGTATGGGCGAATGCGTCGATGCCGTAGGCGAAACGGGCTGGCGGCGGCTTCTCGCTTTCCCCAGAACCGGGCAGGTCTGGTGCAAGCAAGCGGTGACGGTCTCCGAGGATGCCACCCACCTCAGCCCAGGTGGAATGGTCCATCAACGCGCCATGAAGAAGCATGATGGGAGAGCCATCTCCGCAATCAGCGACACGGACGCGAACGCCGCTCGCCAACACATCGCGCTGCACGTCGCTCAATGCTGCGGCAGGCTAACCAAAGGACCGGCTGCCGAAAAGGGCTGCTGGGCGCCGCGAGCGCTGCCTGGAGCCAATAGACGCCCGAAACCGCCCAAGGAATCCGCACGCAACCCGACCCGGGCTGTGGCCGATGTCTCAGTATGAAGCGCATTACGTCCCGCGACGGGGCCGTGTACGAACTACTCAGCTGTATCGGACGCGGCGGCTATGCCCGTGCGTATCGGGCCCGGCGGGTGTGTCGGGGCAGCACTCGGTTGGTCTGCCTGAAAGTTCCTATCGTTGCCGGACCCACGCGGGGGGTTTGGGAAGAGGCCAGGCTGCTTTCGGCGATAGACGATGAGAGTGTCGTTAGGCTGGTGGAGGCGCTCGAACTGCGCGACGGTCGCGTCGCGCTTGCCCTCGAGCTCGTGGATGGGATCTGCTTGGCAGGGTTGGGGCCTTCCCCAACCCTGGGTACGCCCCTCAGTGCGGCAGCTGTTGCGTATGTCGGGCTGCGGGTGTGTCGCGCTCTCGCAGCCGCCAGTAGCGCCGTTGAAGGCGGGTTGGTGCATCGCGACGTCAGCCCCCACAACATCCTGATTTCGAGCCACGGGGATGTGAAGCTGACGGATTTCGGAATTGCCCGAGCCTGGGATCGTGACTCCTGGACGGACGCGCGCTGCATCAAGGCAAAGCTCTCCTACGCGTCGCCGGAGCAGCTGCTTGGCGGCAGCCTCGACGCCCGCAGCGATCTGTTTGCACTCGGGGTGGTTCTGTTCCAGCTCGCTGCGGGGAATCACCCCTTCGGTGGAAGATCGCCAAGGGAGCGAGCCCGGTCCATTCTCGAAGCACCAGCGCCCGCCACGCCCCCGCTGGACCCCAGCGTTGCCGAGCTGCTTCTGGCTCTTTTGCAACGCTGTCCGCAAGATCGACCGGCGAGCCCAGCCGTGGCTGCGGAATCGTTTCTCGCGGCCACGAACCCCCAAGAGGCCCGGCGTGAACTGAGAAGGCGGGTGGCTATGCTGCGCCCTGGGCTTGCTGGGCGGATGAAGGCGGCAACTCCGCGAGTGCGTTTGGGCAGTCGTTTGGTGCTGCCGCGCGATGGGTCTGAGAAAACGTCGCGTTGAAGTTGAGCTTGTCTTTCGCGGCTGAAGCATCAGTGCGTGCCGGGGGTGCGATCTTTGAATACCGTGTAGGTAAAGGTAGATCGGTGTGCGATCGCAACGAACGTTCAGGACCCGCGCGGATCGCGGCAGTTCGAAACCCGACATGCGTGTCGGTCCATGTAGGTATGGACGGTGAATCAGCTCCATGGACATTCCATGAGATATGACAAACAATGTCTTAGCTAAGCGCGTTGGCAGCGTCCATGGAGCTGCTCTCGACTTTGCGCAAATTTTTGATGTGAAAGTGTTTTGGTTGATCCATTCAGTGGAATATATTCGCTCGCGTTCGATGGCGCAGATCGCGCCGGGACAGATTAGAAATGAACGTGATCGACGACAGCACATTGGACCGGATAGAGCGTGAGAGCGCGGCCGGCCTGACTTCTGCCGAGATTCTCGATCTCTTCGCGGAGCACGGTGTTGCCCTCAGCGAAGCGACTCTTCGCAAGTACGTGCAGCTCGGCCTACTGCCACGCAGCATCCGAGTGGGGCGCAAGGGAAAGCACCGCGGCTCCCAGGGGATCTATCCCGTCAGTGTGGTTCGCGAGATCGTCCGCATCAAGCAGATGATGGCCCAGAGCTACACCATCGAGCAGATCCAGCGCGAGGTTCTGTTCATGCGCGCCGACCTACAGCAGCTGGAGCAGTCTCTGTCCAGTATCTTTGGCAAGCTGGGCGGCGTTCTGAAGAAGCGCCGCAAGGAAGCCGTAGCCCAAGCGGTCGCTCGGGATGTCAAAGACGCGCGCACGGTCAGCAAGGACTTGCTGTCACGGCTGCGCACCATTGAAGCCAGGCTCTCGTCGCGAGCGCGCATCGAACGCGCAGCGGCGTCTTGAGGAACGATGACGAGGGAAACCGGATAACAACGATCTTCGATTCGCTGCCGGCGGCGGCGCGACGACTGGATCGTCGCAGCACGTCACCGAGTCGGCGGTGAATCGCCTGGGGGGCACTTGAAGTCGAAACGGTACCAGCGTGGTCGGGGCAGGACCCCGAGCGCGACAGGGATCGTGCGTGTGCGGATGAGAATTTGGACGAGTTGATTGCTGGGAGGCAGGCGCATGGATTCGAAGAAAGCTGAGGGGCAAGAGGACAAGGAAGTCGGCGTTGGTGAGTCGTACCCGACGGAGGGTGCGGCGGCCCTGGAGCTCTCGACGGAAGGTGCTACGGCACTGGAGCCTGGAACCGAGGAGTCGATCACTCGCGAGCAGCGGCGTTCACGCCGTAAGCGCGACATTCGCGCTCGCACTATCAGCGTCAAGCGAATGACCAAGCGGGAGCTCGAAATCGGCCGCCTGCTGTACCCTGAAACGGACTACTGGAAGCCCAAGACTCGTTCCGAATGCGTCGACGGGCCACGCCCGTGTCCCTATGTGTCATGCAAGCACCACTTGTTCATCGACGTGTCTCCTCGCACAGGTGCAATCAAGCTGAACTTCCCCGACCTGGAGGTCTGGGACATGGGCGAAACCTGCGCGCTAGACGTTGCGGACCGCGGGGGCACAACCTTGGAAGATGTAGGAGCAATCATGAATCTGACCCGCGAGCGCATCCGACAGGTGGAAGTCAAGGCTCTTGCGAAGTTGGAAGCTCTTCGCGACATGATGGCGCTGCGCGATTTCGTGGACGAGGGCCCCGTCGGGCGCCGCCGACTGCCCAAGTTGAGCAAGGATGAGATTGAAGGGCCCGAGTATCGGGACGAAGAGGAAGAAGAGGCGAGCAGCTACACCGCTGCCAGCGATCCGAGCGAAGATGCGCGCGAAGACGAGCGGGACTTCGATCTCGAGCAGCTAGACGCCTGAACGCCTCCAGGGGCGAGCCTGAAACGGGCGTTTGGGCCCGTTTCCTGTCGGAGGGCCGCCGCCGCGCTCACCCCCGTAGCAGGCGGACCGTGCGAAGGAAGTTCTTACCCAGGATCTTCTGGACCGAACTTGCCGCAAGACCGCGTCGCAGCAGGATGTCTACCAGCAACGGCAGCTCAAGGCAGGTCTTCATATTCCGCGGAGTTGTGATCGCGCCGTCCCAGTCGCTTCCCAAACTCGCGTAGTCGTTGCCTACGGTCTGGACGATATGCAGCAGGTGCTCGGCCACCGACTCTGCGCGCCCGGAAAACGCGCCATCCCCTAGGAAACTCGACTGATACATGACGCCGACGGTGCCACCGCTGTCAGCGATGGCTTTGAGCTGGTCGTCGTCCAGATTGCGCCAGTGGGGTGTGACACCGCTGACGCCGGTGTGAGTCACAATCATGGGCTTGCTCTTGTCGTGCACCTCCACCGCGTCCCAAAAGCCCTTTTTGGAGACGTGGGCCAGATCCACGAAGATGTTCTTTTCGTTGAGCAGACGAACGTAGTCTCGACCGCGATCTGTCAGCCCCGGATCGGATCCGAAGCGGAGCGGAGAGCTGGTCGCGCCCAGGCTCGAGGATGTCAAGTGTACCAAGGTGATCCGCAGGATCAGATCGTCGACGATGAGATCGAGAGCGTCTGGGCTGACGTCCAGGGCGTTGCCGCCTTGGACCCCAAAGAAGGCGCCATGCTTTCCTTGGGCACGCGCGGCCTCGTATTCGGCGGCGTTTCTGACGATCGCGAAATGCTCTGAAGCCGCGACAAAGATACCGCGTAACCGTTCGAGATTCTTGGTAAAAGCTCGTGCACGACCCCGCGCCGTGCGCAAGGGGTTCGTGGTGATGATCCAAGTTGCGCCGGTGATCCCGGCTTCGAGGATGCGTGGGAAGTCGACCTGACTGTAGAAGCACGCTCCGAATAGTCCGTGACCGTGGCGGCGCGAGAGGTCGTATCCAAAGATGCGATTCCAAATGAACGAATCGATGTGGAGGTCCAGCACATCGCTGGATAGGTAGAGCTCCGCCGCTTCTTTTGAAATCTCGAGGCGGCGGGCGACGCTCTCGGGATCGGCTCTATTGGGTTGCGCTTCGAGGCTTGGCACGTTCAGGGGGGCTCCACGGGCCCAGGGCGGGCCCCATGGAGATCACAGCCCCTTGGGCACTTTGTCTAGATCGACTTCGTCGAGAGCAAAGCGGATCAGGGCGCTGCGATTGGCCTTGGTCAGGCCACGGGCCTTGAGCTGCTCAACCTTGGCGTCGAGCCGCGCCAAATCGTCGAGGTAGAGCGAAATGCATATCACCTTGTAATGACAGGCCTTTTCTTGGGCCGGCTTGGCATTGGCCGGAGTGGGTTTGTAGAAGCTCTGCGAAAGCACGCCCTCGACTTCGTCTCGGTCGAGCACCCGTGCCGCTGCCTGTCGAAAATCATTTGAATCGCTCACCGCGCACCTCCTACCTGGGCCGTATTTATGATCTGTGATGGGGCTGCCGCGGCGGCCACAAGGCGGTCCACGACGCGTTCGTAATCTTGAGCAGCGCTAGTTCCTCGGGCGTGCTCGAGCACGGTGAGGTTGCGAGCAGGAGCCTCCTTGAACTTGGTTGCGATCCGGATGGGCTCGAAGCAGCGATCGCCGAAGTGCTCTCGGAGCGTCGAGAGTGCCTCGTGACAAATCTTCGCTCGCGCATCGAAGAACGTCGGGAGAACACCCCACAGCGCTATGGGGTGGCTCAACAACTTGTTCACTTGTTTGATCGTGCGAAGCACCTGCCGAACACCGACCAAGGACAGATAGTCGCAACCGACGGGACAGAGCACGGCATCCGCGAAGACCAGTGCATTCTGGTTGAGCAAGGAAAGGCTCGGCGAACAGTCGAGCACGATGAAGTCGTAGTCGCTCCTCGCAGGTTGCAGGCGGTCGGCCAGCACGCGATCCCGCTCGGCTCGTCCTGCCAGATACAGCTCCGCGGCCGCGAGAGTCTCGTTGGCACACAGTACGTCCAGGCCAGCGCGCGCCTCCGCTTTGGCTTGGTCCAGCGCCAGCCCCATCACCAGCACGTGATACAGAGAGCGCTCCTGAGTCAGGCCCAGGGACATGGCGACGTTGCCTTGACCATCCACATCCACGAGGAGAACTCGAAAACCCCGAGCCGCGAGGCCAGCAGCAAGAGTGACACTGGTCGTGGTCTTGCCCGTTCCGCCCTTGTGGTTGAAAACCGCGAGCACGTGAGCGGAGCGACCTCCGGGCCGCAGTTGGCGTGGCGGCGGGGGCGCCGGCATGGCGCTTTCGAGGGGAGCCTCGGTGTTGCTGCCGGCTGGGCCCTGGCGTGGAGTCGGAGCGGGCGCGACATCGGGTGTCGGGACGAGTCGCAGCGGGCTTTCGGCGGCGCCGCCACCTCGAAGCTCACGACGTTGTGGCAACAGCTGACTGCGGCATTCGGGGCTACAGGCATAGCGTCGGGTGCCGCCGGCGAAGATGACGTGGGCCGCCAGCTCAACCACAAAGGATCCCTGGCAGGCATCACACTGGACCGCCCCGCCACGCCCGCGGTGGCTCTCCTCCAGACAGCGCTGGGAGCAGAAATAGCTGAACGGTGCGGCGGAGCCGCCCTCGGTCTCCCGCTGTTCGATCTGGTAGCTGAACTGAACGTTGAAGGTGTCTGAGCAGATGGAGCAGGGTCGGCGCATGTATCAGGCCTTGGCAGCGCTCGATGTGGTTATCGAAGCGCACCTGGCCCGAATGACACGCAAGGCAAAATTCGGCCAAGTTTTGTGCCCGGACGTATGGCCCGGCTACCTGCGGGCGGCGGGCCACTGCCTCGCCGCTACGGGGACTGTCGTCAATGGCGGAAGTGACGAACGCCAGTGAACATCATCGCAAGCCCGAGTTCGTCGGCCTTTGCGATGACTTCGCTGTCTTTCTTGCTGCCGCCGGGTTGCACGACAGCGGTTACGCCCGCGGCAGCTGCCGCCTCCACGCCATCGGGGAATGGGAAGAAGGCGTCGGACGCAAGCACGCTCTGTTTGGCCTTGTCGCCGGCTTGCTTGACGGCGATTTCCACCGCCATGACCCGAGCGGTCTGGCCTCCGCCGATGCCGCTCGTGGCGAAGGCACCCCCAACCTGGTGGGCCAAGACGATCGCGTTCGAGCGAACGTGCTTGACCGCACTCCAGGCAAAGTCCAGGGCTTTTCGTTCGTCCGCGCTCGGCTCGCGTTTCGTGACAGTGCGACCTTCTCGGACTTCTCCCGGGCCAGTCGCATCCCTCGACTGCAGGACGATACCGCCCCCGATACGTTTGGTCATCCAAACTTCGTGATCCGCACCGAGCCATTGACCCGTCGCGAGGAGCCTGAGAGCACTCTTCTTGCGCAGCCTCGCCAGGGCGTCTGGGGCGAACCCTGGCGCGACGATGCACTCCAGGAATGTCTCGGCCAACAGTTCCGCGGTCTTCAGGTCCACCTCGCGATTCAGCGCGACAATTCCGCCGAAGGCGCTCATGGCATCGGCTTCGCGTGCGGCGTGGTAGGCGACGGACAGGCTCTGGCCCGTAGCGATGCCGCAAGGAGACGCGTGCTTGACCACCACGGCAGCGGGTTCCGAGTACTCGCGCACGGCCTCCAGCGCGGCATCCACGTCCACGAAGTTGTTGAAGCTCAGTTCTTTGGCGCCGGTTCCAAGGCTCTCCGCCCGCGCCAGGCTGCCCGGCAGAGCGTCCCGCTCTCGGTAGAACGCGCCCTTTTGATGGGGGTTTTCGCCGTATCGAAGCGCGTAGGCCTTCTCGAAGGGCAGGGTGAGCGTGCGCGAGAATCCATCCGTCTCGCCTTGCTCGCCCAGCCAGTTGCTGATCATCGCGTCGTAGGCCGCGGTGTGAGCGAACGCTTTGTGAGCCAGACGCCGGCGTATATCCGCAGGTACTTCGCCCTGTTCTTCCAGGAGGCGGAGTAGTTCCGGGTAGTCGCCGGGTTCGCAGACGACGCTGACGCGCGCGTGGTTCTTGGCGGCAGATCGCAACATGCTCGGACCACCAATGTCGATGTTTTCAATCAGCTCTTCGAAGCTGGTGCCGGGCTTCTTCAGGGTTTCCGCAAAGGGGTACAAATTGACTACGACCAAATCAATGAAGTCGGCGGAGATCTTCGCAAGGTCGGCATCGTCGACGCCAGCGCGCGCTAACAGCCCGCCGTGAACCCGAGGGTGAAGGGTCTTGACGCGACCATCCATGACTTCAGGAGACTCCGTGTAGCGGTCGATGGGCGTGACGGGAACACCGCTCTCTCGAAGCAATTTCTCGGTCCCGCCGGTGGACAGCAGGGCGATGTCGCGTTGGACCAGAGCCTGAGCGAGTTCGACCAGACCAGTTTTGTCGGAGACCGACAGGAGGGCACGGCGGATGGGCATGACACGCGCCGCGTAACCAGGCGCGACTCTGCCGTCAACGGCCCCCACGGTGGCCTGACTTCGCCCCTAGGTGCGCCGCGGCCGAGGCGTTTTGGCGCCGCTCACGGCCGACCGTCCCAGAAGACTCGCAGATCTTGGGGCAGGGGTGAGACGAGGTCCAGGGCTGCGCCGGTCAACGCATGGGCCAATCGGTAGCGATGCGCATGCAGGGCGTGTCGGGGTAGCTCCAATCGCTTCAGATCGTCCTCGGAAAGCTCGCCGTCCGCCGCACGCGCCAGCATGCGTTCGTCGGGGCCGTACAGCTTGTCCCCGACCAAGGGACAACCCTTCGCAGCCAGGTGCACTCGGATTTGATGCTGCCGACCTGTGAGCAGTTCGCATTCGACCAGGCAATAGCCCAGCTTTCGCTCGAGGATTGTCACGCGGGTCTTGGCGTCCAGGCCCTGGCCGGGCTGCGCGACGCGCATCTTGACTCGCAGGGAGTTGTCCGTGTCGAGCTCCAGTGGCAGCTCGATCAGTCCTTCGGGTGGCGTGCCCGAAGTGATCGCCTGGTAGGTCTTGTGCATCCCACCGAGCTGCTTGCCGGCCATTGCTTGAGTGCTGCGATCCTCTAGGGCTCTTTTGAAGGCGCGATCGGCCTCCGCAGAACGCGCCACCATGAGCAAGCCGCTGGTTTCTCGGTCGATGCGGTGGATCAACGAGAAGAACTCCCCGGGTCGCTGGGCCTCTAGGCTCTTGACCACGGTGCTGTGATGGTGACGAGCAGTGGGGTGCACGGCCACGTTCGGGGGCTTGTCGACGACCAAGAGATGGGAGTCTTCGTACACGGCGACGATGGGCAGGGCCTCGTCGGGTTCCTCGAACGCGGGCCGCCAGAGAACCACGTGCTCTTCACCGCGAACCCGCTCGCTGGGTTTCAGCGGGCGCCCGTCGAGGCGATAGGCCGTGCGCTCTGCGATGCTCTTGGCGCGAGTCCGGCTGGTATTTCTGAGCTGGGAGGCCAGAAAGCGGTCTACGCGCATTCCGGCAGACTCGGGTGGTACCCGAAACACCCGCATGATCGCGTCTTCGGCCACGCCGACTGGGCGCTCTGCGGGCGGAGTCTTGTCCCCAGGCCGGATCACGGAGCGACTCGAATCTCCGTGCCCACTCCTTGATCGGTGAATATTTCCAGGAGTAGGGCGTGGCGGTGACGACCGTCGACGATGTGGACCTTTTCCACGCCCGCCTCGACGGCATCGAGTGCGCAGCGAACCTTTGGGATCATGCCTCCCGAGACGGCGCCGGCCGCAATCAGCTCGTCCGCCTGGCGCGTGTCCACCGACCTGAGCAGTTCGCCGTTGCCATCTTTGACGCCCTCCACGTCTGTCATGAGCACCAGCTTGGCGGCACCGAGCTCGCTGGCAATACGACCCGCCGCGGTATCCGCGTTGACGTTCAACGCGTGTCCCTCCGCGTCGACGCCAATAGGCGCAATGACCGGCAAAAAGCCGCTGGCTAGTAGGTTCAGGACGATCGAGGGATCCACGCTCTGCACGCTGCCCACGCGGCCAAGCTCGACCCTGGCGTTTCCAGGCCCAGCATCGGCTTTGAGTTCGTCGAGGCGTTTGGCTTTGATGAAATGGTCGTCCTTTCCGGACAGCCCGACCGCCCGGCCCCCGAACTGGCAAATCAGGCCGACGATGTTCTGGTTGACCCCGCCACCCAGCACCATCTCGACGACGTCCATCGTCTCCTCGTCGGTCACCCGCAACCCGCCGTTGAAAGTGGAGGCGATCCCCATGCGTTTCAGGGTCTGGCTGATCTGGGGTCCTCCGCCGTGCACCACAACCACGCAGATCCCCACGTACCGAAGCAGGCAAATGTCCCTCGCAAAGCTCGCCTTCAGGCTTTCGTCCACCATGGCGTGGCCCCCGTACTTGACGACGAAGACACGCTTGTGGAAGCGCCGGATGTAGGGCAACGCTTCCTGCAAAATCGCTGCTTTTTCAACGAGTTGGTCCATGGGAGCTGGTGTGGATTCTACGGCTTGCTGCGGACCCGGGGTGGGGGGTTGCTCGGCGTCGGCGCCAGTGCGCTGGGGGCAGGGCCATGATACACGCTGGCGCCATGGATATCTTGATGGTGTCAGCCGAGTTCGGTGAGGGCGCCGGCTATACCCAGGCAGGGTCCGCGGTGGCCAGTCTCGCCAAGGCTCTGAAGCACCTCGGTCACAACGTCTCCGTGGTGTGCCCGCGGGTGCCCGGGTTGGAGGCCTCCGGCGTGCTCCTCGCCCGACGGCTGACGCCGCTCTTGCTGCCCGACGGTGCCGAGGTGACTTTGCTGGACGCGCAGATGCCCAGCGGAGTGCAGCTGACCACCTTCGACGCCCCTGTCCTCTTCGACCGTCCCGGAGTCTACGGGCAAGATGGCAAGGATTTCCCAGACAATGCCAAGCGCTTTGGCTTGCTTGCCCAGGTTGCCGCTGGGGTCTGTCGCCAGCGCATGCAGCAGGGCCAGGCCTTGGATGTGTTGCACGCTCACGACGCCGCGACAGGGCTCGTGCCGTATCTCCTCGCTGAGGCAAAGGACGTGGCGGTGCCCTGCATCTTCACGGTTCACGATTTCACGCGCCAGGTCGTGCTCCCTCTGAAAGATGCCGAGGGCCTCGGGCTGAGCCAATCCCAGGCCGGCAATGAACGTCTGCGGTTGGGAGGCAAACTCAACTTGCTCAAGACCGCACTCGAATTCGCTAGTGCGCTGACCACAATGAGTCCGTCCTACGCCCAGCAAATGGCAGACTCGGATATCGCGGGACCCATCGCCGACGTGATCGCGAGCTCGGACCGCTCACCCGTGGGGATCTTGGGGGGCATCGACTATGCCGTCTTCAACCCAGCCACGGATGCCACCCTCACGAGTCGATACGACGCGGAGGATCCCTCGAACAAGGGGCGCTGCAAGACGGCGTTGTTGCGTGAGCTGGAGTTGGAACTGGACCTGGAGCGCCCGCTCTTTTCGTTCACCGGGCCGCTGACCAAGGATGCGGGCTTCGACCAGCTTCTGGCTGTTCTGGCCAAGCTGACGAAGCAGGAGCTTTCGCTGGTCGTGGCCGGGGAAGCGCACGGGCCATCCACGAAGCGACTGGAGACCCTGCTTGAAAAGCACCGTGAGCGGCTCGCGTGGGTCCGTCGCAGTGACGCTGGAACCCTGCGTCGGGTCCTTTCCGCTTCAGATTTCGCGCTCACTCTAGATCGCCACGTGCCCTTCGCTGGCAAGCAGATGGTGGCACAGCGCTACGGAGCGGTGCCTGTCACTCGAGCGACGGGCGGCGCCTTCGACGTGGTCGTGGACTGTGACGAGCAGCTCAAGAGCGGCAGCGGTTTCCTCTTCGACGGTGACGCCGCCGCCGCCCTGCATGGCGCAGTTGGCCGCGCGCTCAGCGCGTTTCGAGGAGCCAAATTCAGTGAGCTCCGCCGCCGCGTGATGCGCCGAGACTCCAGCTGGGATCGACCCGCCCGACGCACGTTGCAGATCTACCGCCAGGCAATGGCTGCTGCTGGCTGACACAGCTCAGCCCACGCCATCTGCTCGCGTGTGGCAGAGACTGCGAACGGTCCAGGCCGCGCGCAGCACGATGATGGACGTCAACACGCCGAGTTGGAGCCCAGTGCTGAGGGCTGCGCCGGTGGTGCTGCCGCTGCCGACCGGAATGATACCCGTCAGCCAAGCGGCCCCCAAAACGACGACCACTTGCCAGGCGGCGAACCGTGCCCAGTCAACGGCGACGCGAAGAGGATGTGTGAGCAACGCGCCAGCGCCCGCGTAGAGCGCACGCCAGGCGTTGTGCTGGGACTTAGTCGCCGCGGCGAAGGCTAGGTCTCGGGTGATGCCGATGCAGCAACTAAGCAACAACCCCAACGCGAGTAGCGAAACACCGCACAAGTCGGCTTGGGGGTCCGTCAGAGTCGAGCTCAATTCGTTGGCCGCTGAGACCGCCAAGATCAGTGAGCCAGCGACCACCAAGACTTGAAGCAAGAGGCACAGTGCGTAGACGGCGAATAGCGTCGGCAACTTTGCCATCGCCCGCGCCAGGGCCCGGGGCAGGGGCAGCTCACGGTCCGCGAGCGCCTGAAAGACGACAGCCGTTGGAATCAAGGACACCAAGATTGCGAGCACAGCGAGCAACAAGGTGAATTGTGTCAAAACACCTAGGCCTTCCAGACTCAACCGCACCGCTTCCGTCAGCATGAGACCGCCCCCGCCAAACATCGCGGAGTCTGCGTCGGGATAGTTGGAGATGCCCGTGGCGAGTAGTGCACCTACGACGGGCAGTCCGATCACCGTTGAGAGGGCCAGGCGGACCACCAGGGCGAAAACCAGTGCATCCCAGCGCTGGAAGGCGGCACGCAGACTCGGGAGCTGCTTCATGGTGCCACCAGGCTGAGCGCGAGCCCTGACCAATAGTTGATGCGGCTGATGGAGCGCCAAGGCAGCTTCGGCGACACGCTGCGGGCATTGTTGAACAAGTTCTGGTCCAGCAATACGCGGTGGTCTGGATCGACGACGACAGCGACCACGGGCTCTGGGTCCACGACGTCGATCGCAGTCCACGCTGCCTTTCCGTCCCAATGCTTGCGCTCCCGACGTCCGTCAGCGAAATGCAGCTCAACGTCGACGGGCAGTTGCAGAGAGCCGTGTCGACGAAGAATGACTCGGCTGGATCGGCCGGTTGAGGCCGCTTTCGCGGCGCTCTCAGGCGTTTCGGCCAGGAAATCGACGAATCCACGCTCGAACAACGCCCGGCGCGCCACCTCCCGGGCGTCTGCGCCCAAGCCCTGCTCGATGGCGTCCAGCCAGGCCTCGGGCGTGGGGTGGCGATAGCGATACGCTCGAGCGTAGCGGCCCATGGATCGCTCCAGGCGATCTCGGCCGTAGACCCGGGAGAGGGTTTCGAGCAAGGTCGCGGTTCGCGAATACACCAAGCCACCGATGCTGGCGAAGCTCGAAAACCCGGCCGCTGGCTGAGCGATTGGGTCGTCGTGGGCCATGCGGGCCGCCGCAGCACGTCGCAGGGCGTGGCCGCTGAGAGACCAACCGCCGAGCCTGGCAAACGAGGCCTGACCGTATAGGTCATCGAGGACTGCTTGCTCGGCGTAGGAGGTCAACCCCTCATCCAAGAAGGGATACTTTGGCTCGTGAGTGGCTACCAAGCCCTGGAACCACTGGTGACCGAGCTCATGGGTCACGAGGCTTTCGAGGAGCCGAGCACCTGAATGGGCCGACCACCACTTCCCACCGGTCGTGATCAGTGTCGGATACTCCATGCCACCCGCCGCCTGCGCGCTATCGGGTGGATGGACGACGGTCAAAACGCCATGGGGGTAGCGGCCGAAGCGCCGCTCCATGTTGGGCAGCGCGCGACGCAACGCGGACAGGGTCGTCACGGCGTTGGCGGTATGTCCACGGGGGTAGAGCAGGCGCACGTCCGTGTCGTCGATGCGCTCGCCTTTTTCGAGGAGATTCGCTCCAGCGCACCAGGCGAAGTCATGAACATTTTCCGCACGGTAGTGGTAGCGCTGCCGGCCGGCTTGGCGGCTTTTCGACTTCAAGCGGCCTGTGGCGCCGACCTTCAGGTGTTCTGCTACGTCGAGTTCGACCTCGTACTTGCCGAAATCCGAGTAGAACTCTGCCTGGGGATGAAACGCAAAGTGCGCGAAGGTGCCATCATCTTCCAATCGTGCGATCTTGGGGTACCACTGCGCAATCATATGAAAGCCACCCGCGTGGCCGGTGCGGGCAACGACGCGAGGAAGTTTCGAACGAAACTTGAACGTGAGATGCAGTGACTCCCCGGGTTCCACGGCTTCGGGCAGGGGCAGTCGAATATCTGTCTCGTCGTCAGGGTCCCCGGGGGAGTGTTTCGCCGCGTTGTTCCACAGGTTGGCTTGACCGAACTGCCTGGCGCGCATTTCGGACACTTCGATGTAGCCTGAATCCGACAACTGGCCTTCGTCACGTCCAGTTACAAAGGGAGAGCGCAGGAAAAGCGATTCTTCGTTCTTGAAAGCGTTCAGGTAGAGGTGAAAATACAGGTGTTTCACCGGGGCGCGAGAACGGTTGGTCCAAACCAACTCACCGGATCCGTCCACCACGTGACTGGTCTCGTCGAGGCGCGCCGCGAGCTTGTAGTTGGCCACCTCCTCTGCCCGGGTCGGCAGGGAAGCGTCTGTGTCATGCTCAGCGCCGAGGGGCACCGACGCATTGGGCTCGATTGGGGTATGCGCTGGCGGACTGGCCAAAGCCGCCTGGCCCACGCCGAGAGCAACCCACAGCAGCAGAGTGCCTAGCGCGAGCTCGACGAGCGCGGGTGCACGCTCGACGGTGTTCACGCTAGCCGCTCGAAGGCTCGAGCCGAATGACTTGCTGCTCGTAGAGCATGAACAAGATGCGCATGGCTTCGAGCCTTGCCATGCCGCTGACATCGAGGATTTCGTCAATGCTGCTGGTTCCGTCGATCATGCTGAGCAAGAACCCCGCGCGATGGTCCAAGGACAGCCAGCGGATCTGATCTGGCGGGACCGCGACGACCACCGTCTGATCCGATGGGCCGAGGCGCGCCGAGTACATTTGGGTCAATACGTCGCGGCAGCTTTCTGCGTAGCGCGCCGCCTGCTCGTCCTCAGGGTTCGCGTCCAACAGGCTCTCCGCAACGACCAAGGCGCCCGTGAAATCCCCCATCGCGTAACGGTCCTTCATTTCCGTTTCCGGATCGTCCTGGGATGAAAGCGCTGGCGCCATGGGCGTGACCGCAGCCGGTGCGGCGGGGGTCGGCGGCTCAGTGGGGACGGGGCCGCCGCCCGCCGAAAGATCGAGCTCCAAGGGGGGCGCGTTTGGAGACAGATCGAGATCGTCGACGGAAGGCACTCGCTTGGGCTCTGTCGGTGGTTCGTCCTCGCCATCGAAGGTAGGGCTGGAGGGCGACGTGAAGGGCATCTCGAGGCTTGGAGCACGGACCGCCTTCATACCGGTCGGGGTGGCAGGTGTCGCTCGCGTGACCTGCGGAGGTAGGGACGGGGGCGCCTGCGCCATGAGTTTTTCTGCCATCATTTCCGGCGGCATACTCGGGATCGCCGTGACTCGATCGCCGACGTCTTCGTCATCTTCAGGTTGAGCGAGCTCCACGCCCGAGACGAGATCGTCGTCGTCCCAGCTGGCGTCGATCAACTCGGTCTCCGCGTTTTTCGACGCCGGCGCTCGGCTGTCCCTGTCGTTTTGCCCCATGGCGACCTGGGCTTCCTTTGACCTCTTACGTTCTCGCTACGACACCACGGAACATTCGCTCGGTGCGCGCAAGTTGTTCGAGTTGCTCCTTCAGCTGTGCCGTATTCTTCTGTGTGATCGCCTTCTTCGTGGCCTCCACAATGCCCTGGGCCTTCGAGATCGCGTCGCGGCCGAAGTCCGCGGTTCCGACGATCCGCTCGACGTCCGGGAAGAGTCGCTCGATCTCGGCAATCATCGTCTCGGCCTCCTGGCGCGCCTTTTCGAACTCTTCATCGGAGCGTCGCTCGACGAGGTAATCCTGCGCGCTGTCCATCATGTTCTTGATTTCTTCCGGCGTCAGACCGCTGGACGCAGTGACTTGAATCGATTGCTCTTGGCCTGTTTCGAGGTCCTTGGCATGCACACTCACGATTCCGTCGGTGTTGATCTCGAAGGTCACCTCGATCTCGACGTGGCCCTTCGGGGCACGCCGTAGCCCCGTGAGGATGAACTCCCCGAGGAGCTCGTTTTCGTCGGCCTGCTTGCTTTCACCCTGCATTACCAAGATCTTCACGGCCGTTTGGTTGTCGCGGCTGGTGGTGAAGACCTTGGTGCGACTGGTGGGGACGGTCGTATTCTGGGGGATGAGTTCTTCGAAGTAGGAGCCGAAGGTCATGATGCCAAGCGCGTGGGGCGTGACGTCGAGCAGGATCATTTCGTGCTTGTCGTCGACCAGTGCTGCGCCCTGAATTGCGGCGCCCAGCGCGACGACTTCATCCGGGTGTACGCCCTTGTTAGGCTCTCGACGGAAGTGCTCTTGCACTGCGCGGATGATGGCAGGCATGCGAGTCATGCCGCCCACGAGGATCACATCTTCCACCTCGTCCGCGTCCAATTTGGCATCTTCTAGGGCCTGGCGGCAGATATCCACGGTGCGGTCGACCAAGTCCTCGGTGAGCTTTTCGAGCAGTTCTCGGGACAACGTGCGCTGCAAGTGCAGTGCTTCGTTACGCCCGGTCGAGATGATGAAGGGCAGGTTGATTTCGGTCTCAGTGACACCCGATAGCTCGCACTTGCCTTTCTCCGCGGCGTCTCGCAGTCGCTGCAGGGCCATGCGGTCCTGTCGCAAATCGATGTCGTGCTCTTCTTTGAACCCTTCGACCAGCCAGTCGATGATTCGCGCGTCGAAGTCCTCGCCTCCCAAGAATGTGTCACCCGTCGTGCTGATGACTTTGAACACCCCATGAGCACCGATCTCGAGGATGCTGATGTCGAAGGTGCCGCCGCCCAAGTCGTAGACGGCCACGGTGCGATCGAGTTCCTTTCCGAACCCGTAGGCAAGGGAGGCGGCGGTCGGCTCATTGATGATGCGTATGACATCGAGCCCAGCGATTGCACCTGCGTCTTTGGTGGCCTGTCGCTGGTTGTCGTTGAAGTAGGCCGGGACCGTGACCACGGCTTTGTCGACGGTCTCGCCAAGGTAGTCTTCGGCGATGATCTTCATCTCTTGAAGGACCATCGAACTGATTTCTGGAACCGAGTACGTCTTGTCGCGGAGCTTGATGCGGACGTCTCCGTGGGGACCCTCGACGATGGTGTAGCTCGAGGTCATGATCGCGTTCTTGACCTGGGGAGAGTTCCATTTGCGGCCAATCAGGCGCTTTGCGGCGTACACGGTGTTTTCCGCGTTCGTGATGGCCTGACGCTTGGCGATGTGCCCCACGAGTCGTTTGCCCGCTTCGGTGACCGCGACGATGCTGGGGGTGGTCTTGTATCCACCGCGGTTGGGGATGACGACCGGTGCGTCTCCCTCCATGACCGATACACAAGAATTGGTGGTCCCCAAATCGATACCGATGACGCGCTCCATGTATGTTCAGTCCTGTTTCTTGGGGTTTTGGTTGGGGCTACAGCTCGCCGCGCTTGAGGCGTTTGATCCAGTCCTTGATGCTATCATCGTCTGGCGCTAGTTGCGCCGCCCGCTCGAATTCCATGACGGCGCTTTCCTTCATGCCCGCGTGGGCGTAAACCTTCGCGAGGGTAACTCGAGGCTCGGCGGCTTTGGGCGCCATTGTAGCGGCTTTCTTGGCCAATTCGCCTGCGCGACGCATGTCGCCATCCCCCTCCAACAGGCAGTGTGCTGCCCGTTCGTAAAGCTTGGCGCTGGGCTTGCCCCGGGCTGCCCGCTCGAAGGACAGGGCCGCTTCGAGGAAGCGACCGCTGCGTTCTTCGTAGCGCGCTTGTTCGAGGTAGCTTTCCGCGAGCTCCAAGTTGGCTTTCTCTTGGATCTCTTCAAGTTGATCGGCGAGTTCTTCGTCCTCAGGGACCAGGGACGAAGCGATGCGGAGTGAGCTGGCCGCGGCGACGACGTCGTTCTTCGCCAACGCTTGTTCGGCGGCCGTTCGATACTTTTCGATTTGGCTTTCGCGTGCACTCGCGAGGCGCTGCTCGTAGCGGCGCTTGAGGCCGTCCGCGACCATCTCCTGTGCAACGGGGCTGCGACTCGAAGCGGGCGGTGCCGAGGAGCGAGCGCGCGCCTGCATGCCCGTGGCCCCTAGCTTGCGGGCGAGGGCGCGGCGCCGCTCGCCCTTGGCCAAGGGTCGGACGGAATCCTTGCCCGGTGTGTGCTGTGCCCGCTCGGCGACGCGTGCCTCTTCCTCGATGACCTTGCGTGCTTGCTCAACCTCGGCGGTGCGGGACGGCTCGTCGCCCAGCGCCTGTTCCAGGTCGCGTGTTCGAGATTGCGCGGAGAGGTAGTCGTCGTACTCGCTACGGGTAGCTGGGTACGTGAGGGTGTCGTGAGCCTCCGTAAGGCGTTGGAATACGCGATCGAGCTTTGCCTTGAAATTGCCGAGGTTTTTACCGTAGTAGCGGTCGGTATGGAACTCGCCGACCAATGCGAAGTAGGCGTGTTTGACCGCTTTCTTATCCGCGTCAGCCGTGACCCCTAGCAGCTCGTAGTGGGTCACGCTATCCAGGCTGTAGAAGCGATCTAGGATCATGCGCTTCTTGGGCAGTTCTAGGTCCACTTCCTCGTCGAGCTCGGCTGGATCGTAAAGAGCCGCGGCGGGGTGCAGCGCGCTCGAACCGCCGTCCCGGGCTTCGATGACCGGGTGCGTGAGGCCTCGGCCTGGGGGAATGGAGGGCGACGGCTTGGGGCGCTTGGGCGGGGGCGGCGGCGCGTCGAAGCTCACGGCTCCAAGTTCCGACAAGCGCGTGAGCAGGGTCTGGACTCGATCGAGGTCGAGGCCGGTCACGGCCGCGATCTCGCTCTCGTTGGTGCGCCCATCCACTCTCGACAGCACGAACGCTTCTTCCGGCCCGATCGGAAGCGATTTCATGTCCACGCCCTCCACGGCTTGAGGCGTGCGCGTTGTGTCGTTCTGCGTCACTTTGTTCACAGGCGAAGTTGAGGCTACTGTCCGCAAGTCTAGCGGCCTCCGCGTTTTTTTCGCAATTAGCCACGGCCCGGCGTGGATAAGGGGCGCGCCATCCAGAGCCAGTGCTGCGGGTAGGCGCGAACGTGCGCGTCGATTCGATCTGCAACGCGCTGCGTCAATTCGTCCGGCGGGCAGTTCAGTTCTTCGAAAACCAGCCGAAAGCCGCCCTGGGGCTTGGGGTGCAACAGGGCGACCAGTACTGGAACCGCCAGCCGTGTTGCTAGTAAGGCGGGGCCGCGAGGGAACGCTACCTGGGGCGCACCCAGAAAACGTACGCTTTCAGTGGCGAAGCGCCCCGGTAGATCCACCAGCAGTCCGACCGCGCGCCCGCGACGCAGTGCGGACAGTACGCCCAGGGGCGAGCGTCCCCGATGGGCAACCTGGACGCCGTGACGAAGCCGGTGGGAGTCCACGATGGAGTCGAGGGCGGGATCGTAGCTCTCTCGCACGAGGACGGTGGCAGCAATTCCGTTTTCAGCAACGACCGCGGCGATGTGTTCGAAGGGACCGTAGTGGGCCGACAAGACCAGCGCACCCTTGCCCTGTTGGAGCGCTCGCTGCAGGCGCTTGCAATTGGTCGCATCGAGTTCGACGTGGCGCGAGGCTCGTGCTCCGGGCCGCCGTAGTAACAGCGTGTGCGCAAGGGTCTCGCCGACGCTCGAGAAGCACTCCGCGGTCAACGGGTTTGCGCGCTCGTTCCCAAACGACAGCGAGATGTTCTGGCGTGTCACACTCGCGAGCTGCTCGTTCATCGCCGTCAACCGCCCCAAGCTTCGCCCGCAGGCGACCAGGACCGACTCGGGCAGGGCATCCGCGACCCAGAGTAGCGCGCGGATCCCCCAGCGGATCGCCGCGTTCTTGGCTGCTTGGCCCCGCCGCCAACGACCGCCGGCGCGAACGTCCGTGGCACTGACAGCAAGCTGAGCGGTCATGGTGTTTCGCTGCAGGTGCAGCTGCTTTCGACGCGCTTCTCCGCGTCTTGGAGGCGACGCTTGGCGCGCTGGCAATGCTCCGAATCCTCAGAATCGCTTAGTTGGCAAATTCGTTGCGTGGAGCGGCGCATGGATCCGAGGGCCTTGCAGGCAAGCCGGCAATCGGCACCGGCTTGGTTCAGGCGCGTCGCGGCGGCTTCGAAGCTGTCCAGCGCAGATTGGAGCGAGGGTGCCACGTCCATGGCGGAGCCGCCGGGCTGTGCAGGCGGTTGGGCAAAGCCTCCGCCAGGGGCATAGCCGGGTTGCTGTTGATACTCCCGGGCCCCCTTGTCGTCGCTATCGGCACCTCCGGGTTCTGAGGCCTCCGTGGCTGGCGCTGAGCTCGGGGCCGACCCGGGACGCGAGGAGCCGCCGCAGCCAGCTGCGGCCCAGATCAGGCAAAGCACGCGAAGCAGGCGCGTATTCATTTCCCAGGCTCCGCAGGTATTGCCTGGCTGATGACTTCAGCTTGGATTTCCATCGACGTTTCGAGGGCTTTGAGAGCCCGCTTTTTGGCGGCTTGGGCTGCGTCGTCCTTGCCGTCCTTGCGCAGAGCCTCGGCTCGCCGATCCTCGAGCAACCCACGCACCTCGAACAAGTGGCCGCGGAAATAGGTTCGCTGTTCGACGAGTTCCAATCCGGCCTCGATGTCCTTGGCCGCCGCGTCGAACTTGCCGCGCTGGCTTTCCAGATCCGCCAGGCGGGCGCGGGTATCCGCGAGAACCTCCCGCACCTCCGGACGCATCGCGCCGCCCGGAATGGGGCCGGCGACCAATTCACGCAACGTGCCAACGGCTTTGTCTAGCTGCATGGATTCTTCGTGTTCGTCGGCAATGTGATGGGCCGAACGGGCGCGTGACAAGAACGCCAAGAGCGTTGGGTCCACGGGTTGACCGGCCGCGCCCGCCGAACCTTGGCCGCCGCTGTCCGTAGCCATGCCACAGGCGCCAAGCATGAGCAGCGCAACCGCAGTGCAGACCGCGGCCAGCAACCAGAGGCGTCTAACCGAGCTGGTCATCGCACTCCCCACAAGGCGAAACGGTTTTCGCGAAGCTCGCGACCCCGCGCACTCGCAATGCGATCGATGCGCTGGGATGCCTTGCCGGTCTCGAACTTGGTTGGGAACAGCGCAGCGGTGGAGCGCGACTGGACGAGGTCCTTTGCCTGTTGGGCGATCTGCGCGCCGCTGGGGCTTTCCGATGAAGTTCTCAGCACCAAGGCCACCGAAGCGGCGAGGGCGACGAGCGCCGTCGCGCCGGTGACTACCAGGGGCAGGGTCTTTCTCCTCGAAGATCGAGGAATCGCCTGTCGCAGCGCGCGTTGCTCAGACAGCTCGGATAGCGGCGATGGGAGCGCGGCGGAGCGCAGCGCGCTGGCAAGGGCGGCGTCCGCATGCTCCCCTCGGCCCTCCAGGGCGTCCCGAAGGCGTTCGCTTTCCGCGAGTTCCTCCTCAGAGGCCTCTCCCAAAGGGTCTTCGAGGGCTTGTTGGATCAACAATTCGTTGAGTTCCGGGGACAACTCCGTGGGGCTCCATGCCGCACGGATGGATTCCGATAGGGCCGCCTCGATCTCCGGATCGAGGGGTTCGAAGGCGTCTTCGCCGGCGGTGTTTCGGTCGTCGCTCATGCGTCTTTTCCTCGGACGCTCAATGCCTTGCGTAGGGCCGCCATTGCGCGGTGCAGCACGACGTCGAAGGTGGCTACGCTCACCTCGAGCTCCTTGGCAACTTCTTCCCTGGATCGTTCTTCGAGTACTCGCAAGCGAATTGCGGTGGCATAGCGCGGATTGATCCTCCCCAGTGCCAGCTCCACACGCTGCCTGGCGATCGCCAGGTCATGGCGTTCCAGGATGTTCGCTTCCTGATTGTCGCCCTCTGCCGCATCTACCTCTCGCTGCAAGTCATTGGGCTCGAACAGAACCTCGCGCTTTCGCTGCCGAAGCTGGTCGAGGGCGACCCGCAGTGCAACCACGCGCAGCCACGGGTAGACGCCGACGCTCTGCCAGCTGAACTGGTGAAACCGCTCGACGACCTTCATGTAGGTCTGGCTCAGCGCTTCTTCAGCGGCGGCGGTGCTCCCCAGGCGGGGCAACAGCACGCTGCGGTACAAGCGCGGGCCGTACTGGCGCAGCAATGAGCCAAGCGCCTCTTTGTCCCCTTCGTGGGCGAGGGCGACGAGCTGTCGCTCCTCTTCCAGGGCGTCGGATTCCTCAGCCGCCTGCACGGCGGCGACTGTACACGACCGCGGGCCCCGGGAAAGGCGGTGGGTGGGGTCGCCCGGCAGGGCCCCGAGAGCGGACTCGGACGCCAAAAATGCCGCCGCCAGGCATAGCGCCTCGGGGGCGCCCCGGTGCTGGGCGGGCAATGGCTGTAGACACGGCGACATCAACTAGCTGAACGCCTGCCACGCGACCGGCCTTACGCCCGGAGAGGGAGATTTTTTTGAATAAGCGGCTTTTCAGCGCTGGCGTCGCGCCCGATAGTCCTCCCGAGCATGGCAAGTCGTGTTTGCCCACATTGTGGAGCGCTGAATTCGGCCGACGAGAAACAGTGCGCCCGCTGTCGCGAGCCATTGCCCGGCGCCGTAGCCTCTGCGGTCCAGGATGCATGGTTGTCTGCTTTGGGCGGCGAAGCGCCGCTCACCAAATTGTACGTGGGTGTATGCGTCATCATCTTCGTGATCATGGCCATCGCATCAGGCAAGTTGGAGATTCTTGGCGGTGCGCGTCCGAGCGAAGCCCTCAAATGGGGCGCGCTGTTCACGCCTTTGGGCAGAGAAGAACCCTGGAGATACCTGTCCGCGACGTTCGTTCACTTCGGCATGTTGCACGTAGGTTTCAACATGATGGCGCTCTGGGATCTCGGTCGAGTGACGGAGGCTCGCCTGGGCTCGGGCCGCTTTGCTCTCATCTTCATTGGTACGAGCATCGCGGGTTTCGTCGCGAGCGACCTTTGGTACGCGTTTCGTGGCCAGCCCGCGTTTACGGCTGGCGCAAGCGCTGGCCTGTTCGGCCTCATTGGCTGCCTGGTCGGCTACCTATATGCCGCGAAGGATCCCGCCTGGAAGCAGTTCCTGACGCGAGTCGTGATCTACGCTGCCATTTTCGCCTTCGCGCTGCCCGTCAACAACGCCGCTCATGCAGGTGGCTTCTTTGCTGGGGTGCCTCTGGGGGTTTTGTTCTACCGAGAGAATCGCCCCTGGCGGCGGAGCCGGCTGTTTTCGGTCGTGGCGGGCGTCGTCTTGCTCGCGTCACTCGGCAGCATTGCGGCGTCCCATCGCTCCCCAGCCTGGCAGGAATTGCGGCGCATCGAACTCGCTCGAGGCGAAGATTGACCGGCCGCGCACTTGAGCGTCGGAACGGGTTAAACTCCGTTAGGGATGCCCGTCGTCAACCCGCTTGCTCGGGAACTCGTGTTCAAGATCGTGTACTACGGGCCCGGGCTTGGTGGGAAAACCACGAGTCTGCAGCATGTACACCGCACGGCGCGACCTGAACATCGCGGGCGTCTGGTCAGCTTGGCAACGCCTGTCGATCGCACCCTGTACTTCGATTTCCTACCGGTACGGCTGCCAGATCTTCGCGGGATGAGTGTGCGCCTTCAGCTGTTCACGGTGCCGGGGCAAGTTTACTACAATGCTACTCGCAAGCTCGTGCTGACCGGAGCTGATGGCGTCGTGATGGTAGCGGACTCCCAGGCCGACCGGCTGGATGCCAACCTGGAAAGTCTGGATAACCTCCGGGACAATCTGCGGGAGCATGGCCGCGGTCTCGAGGATGTGCCTTGGGTGCTGCAGTACAACAAGCGAGACCTTCCCGGCGTCCTGGCGGTTTCGGAGCTGGAGCGGCGTCTCAATGCCATGAGGGTGCAGAGCTTCGAATCCACCGCGACCGAAGGGCAGGGCGTGTACGAGGCGCTGGATGCGGTAACGCGCCTGGTCTTGAGCGAACTCGAGCGCCGCTTGCCCCCGGGGAAGGGGAGCGAAGCGCCAGGTTTTGTTCTAGCGGAAGGCGGGCTCGCGGAGGTGTTGCAGTCAGCCGCGCCAGCGCCCGGCCCTGTCGCGCTGCACGCAGTGGCAACTGAGTCCCCGGCAGTCGAGGCCGCAGCCGATGAGCCTGCGGCCTCACCCTATGGGTCAAGCCCGTCGCCAACGGAATCCAGCGAACCCCCGCCAGCCTCCAGCGCCCCCCGACCGGCGACGCGCCCGCCGCCCCAGGAACCGATTCACCGCTCCACCTGGCCCAGCGTCCCGTCGAGCCGAGTGCCCGCGGTCAGTGAGCCAGTCCCCGACGTTTCCCTTATCGCCCCCCTCGAGGGCGCGTCGAACATGAGTTTCGCGCCGCTGTTCGCGTCCGCTGAACGCGCGGCGGTGCTCGAAGTCGAAAAAGCGCTCGCGAGCGGCGACGCTCCGGCCGCCTTGCTGTCGATGGACCGGCTAGTTGCACGAATGCTAGCTGCCGCCGCCACTCCTCTGTCCGGGGCCGCGGACGCACCGCGGGATCCCGCGCTCATCGTGCTCCTGCTTGGGGTGCCTGGACGACGCTACGTGGCATTCCGAAGCTTGGTGCGAGATGCGCGGACGCGAGCCGTGGCCACCGAAGACGCCCTGAGGGCGTACGCCTTCGTACTCGAGATCTGGGCTGCTCGACGCGAGTGCCTGCGCTAGTCCGGTGGCAGTGTACCTAGCGAGGTGGCAGTGGCTTGGAACCTGTGATGGGCCCACCCACGCTCGTGGTCGTCTCGCCCACGTTGAAGTTGCCGACCCAGTTTCCGTTGAAGCTCGCGGGGCGTGCGTTGTCGTCCACCAGTGCGGTCCCCGTCGCGCTGATCACCAGAGAGCCAATCTCCGGCACTGTAGAGGCGGAAGCATCTCGGGCAGTCGTCCAGATCGTGCTGACTGCACTTTCGCAGAGACTACGGACACACAGCGCATCGCAGCCGGCATGGGCGAACACCGGGTCCTTGCCAGTCTCGGCGATGACCTGGGCCACGTCGGTGCAGGGCAGAGCGGATGCGAGCGCTACGTCGACGCTCTTTGCCCCCGGCACGGAGGCCTGGGCCGCGCTGAGGGCGACGGCACCGGTCAGCCGTGACGGCAGCACGAACAGACTCGTGCCAAGCAGTACCGTGTCGCCCGGGTCTGCGCTCCAGGAAGCCAGCGCTTGGTCCGGCATCCCCGCGACGGTTGCGGGCATTCCCGCCACGGATTGCAGTTCCACGAAGGCCTGCCCGGATGCGCTTGGCCCGGCAGAGACCAAGCGACCGCTGATGATGCCGCCGCTGAGGCCCTTGACGCCCTCGTTCATCCAGCTGCTCAAGCGGCTGCGCAAGGCCTTGCCTGCATTTGCCCCGAGCTTGGCACGCACGGCATCGTCCCAGGCTTCGGAACTACGAAGAGTCGAAAAGGCTTTGGCGTCTGCCGGCTGGAGCGACGTCTGCATGACGCTGATCAGCGCTTCGACGTCGTCCTTGGAGTTCAGCACGACGGTGTCTTGAACCGCAGTCAGGGTCGTCGCGAACAGCTTTGTCCACGGAGTATTGGGTTCACCCAGAGTCAGGGAAACGAACAAGTCCGTCTCATCGACTTTGACGGGCACATCCGTGACCGCAACGGTGACCTCGGTTTCTTCGCCTGCCACGAGGTCAGCGACGTCTTTGCAGCCGCTGAGGTACTTCCCCGCGCGGAGGGTGACTGCCAGGGCGGGCCCCACCGGTACGAAGGAGATCACGGGCGACTGATCCATGCTCGCGCTGCCAACCAGATCGCCGTCTTCGGGAGGGTTGCCCAAGAGCTCTCCACAGGTGGTGCCCGTGCGAACGCTGGCAACCCAAGAACTCACCGGCCGCTTTCCGCCGTAGCTCGGATCGACTTTCAAGGTGGCAAAGCCGTCTGCACTGACAGAGACGCCGAGCTTGGAGAAGACTTCGTCGCCTACGGACGCTCGAACGGAGAACGCCGTTGATGCGCTGGGGGCGAGAACGTCGAAACTGGCGCGGCCGTCATCAGCGGTGAACACCTCGCTCTTGCTCAGGGATCCGTCCCGAAAATCTCCCTGCAGCGCCAGACGAACCTGGTAGCGCTGGGGTGGCGTCGCGATGACCGTGGCCGTGCGAGTTTCACCTGGCTTGAGCAGTAGCGCCGTGGACGCGTCGAAGCTCAGCGTGGCGGGTAGTGCGGAACCGCCGGTGCCCCCGGCACCCCCCTGCCCACCGACACCAGCGGCAGCGGGGCTATCAGCTCCACAGCCCCAGGTCCCCAGGCTGAGCAGCATGGACGCGACGATCCAAGTAGTTGGACGATAAAGCATGAAGATAGGGTCGTAAGCTACTGTCCCTAAAGATTGATGGCGTTCCGGTCAGAAGGCAAGGGTTGGCCTTTTTTGCACCGCTCGAGGCGGTCCGACTGGCCGCGTAGCGTGGTAAGAATCGACGGGTCATGCACTCTCTGGTCGTCCCCCCGCGAAAACTGCTGGTGGTCGATGACGAGCCCGGGATCCGAAAGATGTTGGAAATCCTGTTCCGACGGGAGGGGTATTCCGTGGTGGCAGCACCGGGTTATCAGGCAGCGGCGGAGGCGCTGAATACGAGCCCGCACCCGTTCCCCGTCGTTCTCACGGACCTCTCCATGCCGGACGGGTCTGGCTTGGACGTGCTTTCGGAAGCCAAGCGCCGAAGTGCATCCACCCAGGTCGTCCTGATCACGGCACATTCGAGCGTGCAAAATGCCATCGAAGCGATGCGCTCCGGCGCCTATGACTTCGTGACGAAGCCCTTCGAGCCGCCGGAGCTGGCCGCTCTGGTCGAGAAGGCGTTCGAAAAGCACGACCTCGCGACGGAAAACGCTCAGCTCCGCGCGAAGGTGGCGCCGCTGTCCAAGTCCGTGGTGGGCCGCAGTGCTCCGATGAAGCGGGTGATGGAGCTGGTGGCGCGCATTGCGTCGACGCGCACGACGGTGCTGATCACGGGTGAGAGCGGCACAGGCAAAGAACGAATCGCCCGCGCCATTCACGAACAATCCGATCGGCCGGCCGGGCCTTTTCGGGTAGTCAACTGCGGCGCCCTACCGGAAGCGTTGATGGAGAGCGAACTCTTCGGTCACGAAAAGGGGGCGTTCACGGGCGCGCAAACCAAGAGCGTCGGGCTGTTTCGAGATGCCAACGAGGGAACGTTGTTGTTGGACGAAATTGGCGAACTGCCCGCCAGCTTGCAGGTGAAGCTCTTGCGTGTGCTGCAAGAGAAGTCGGTGCGCGCGGTAGGGGCGACACAAGAGGTTCCAGTCGACGTGCGGGTTATCGCTGCGACCAATCGAGATATTGAAGCCGATGTCGCCGCCGGCGCATTCCGTCAAGATCTCTACTACCGGTTGAACGTGATCCGGGTTGCTCTGCCACCCTTGCGCGAGCGTCGGGAAGACATCGCACTGCTGGCTGATGGTTTCATTAGGCGTTTCGCGTCCGAGATGGGTAAGGACGTGAGCGGTTTCACTGCAGACGCGTTGCGAGCGCTCGAACGTCACGCGTTCCCAGGGAACGTTCGAGAGCTCGAGAACATCGTGGAGCGAGCGGTGGCTCTGGCGGGCGCCCGGGCCATCGGCTTGGGAGATTTGCCCGAGGAGGTCAGCGGAATGGCAGGTGCGCCAGCTCCGGCGCTGATCTCGCTGCCCCAGAGCGGCATCGACCTGGACGACGTACTCGCGGAGGCCGAGCGCCGGCTGTTGCTCGAGGCCTTGGAGCGCGTCGGGGGGGTACGAAAGGCGGCGGCCAAGCTGCTCGGGATCAGCTTTCGATCCCTGCGCTATCGCCTGTCCAAGCACGGTCTGGGCGGGGACGACGCGGAGGATTCCACCGAGGTCCCGGAGCCGCTGCCTGACTGAAAATGAGCCGCCGACGTTCCGATGCGCTAGAGTTGGTATGGCTCGTGCACCTCTTTCGGCCCGGACGGATCCCTGATGCGCTGTCGACTCCCCAAGCTCCTGCACCCAACCCGCCCTGCTAGTCGGGCGTTTTCTTTGGTCGAGCTGATGGTGGTCATCGTCATCGTGGGCGTTTTGGCCGCCGTTGGTATCACGATTTTCCGCAAACACATCTTCTCATCCAGGAGCGGCGAAGCGCTGGCGATGGTGCAGAGCATCCGCGCCGCTCAGGAGCGCTGGCGCGCGGAGCACCACGGCTATCTGGACGTGTCCACGACCATGGATTCCACCTATCCCATGGCGGCTCCGGGCAAGACCCTCTACCACTGGGATCAACCCGCGGGCGCGGATTACCAGAGGTGGCGTCTGCTAGCTCCGACGGTTTCGGGACCCGTTCAGTTCGGATACACCGTAAGAGCAGGAGCCCCGTTCACGAACGTCGTGGCCCCGAGCAGCGCTGGGCAGCCCGTTTTTCCGGCGCCGGCTCAGGTTCTGGAACCCTGGTACGTGATCCAGGCCAAAGGCGACACCGACGCGGACGGCAGCTTCGCGTACTACGTCGCAACCAGTTTCAGCGGGGAAGTCTATCGCGAGAACGAAGGCGAGTAGCTCGCAGCGCGTACCAGCGGAACAGAGTACCCTTGCCAATCGTTCTTGGGGGTCGAGCGTTGGTGCGTCCCAGCGGCGCTATTCTAGCGCTGCCGCAACACAGCGCGCTTCCTTGTCCCACGACACGAAGCGGGTGACCTCTTCGTGGGCGATGCAGCTGCTCAAGGGCGGGACTAGAGCGCCGTTCTGACCCACGGATGCGACCCAAACCAAGACGCGCCTTTCCAGCCACCTACGTACGCCTCTGGTGCCGGTGTAGGTCTCTGTCGCCGAACCTGCCGAAACCCTTCGCGTTTCGTCACCGCTTTTGTCTCGAGTGACAAAAATTGTCACCGGCGCTCGGATTCTGCCTTCGCTGGACCTGCGCCGGAAGGCCGAATGAGAAGCGCGAGACGCGCCCCTCAAAGCGGATCGCGGCCCGGCCCGCCGCTCTGGGCTCTTGGCATGGATGGTGCTTTTTCCGTTTGGGATGTCTCCCGCATCTCGCAACCGAAGCCGCGCCTTCACGCTCGTAGAGCTGATGGTCGTCGTGGTGATCGCTGGCGTGCTGGTGACCCTCGCCGTGTTCGGCGTGCGCAAGTACCTCTACACGGCGAAGACGAGTGAAGCACTACACATGCTGAACTCGATCTCGGCGACTCAGGAAGCATTTCGGGACGAGACCGGGCGGTATCTGACGGCATCCTCGGCAGTCAACTCGTACTACCCGCAGACCGACTTCACGCCAGGGCGCAAAAAGTGGGCGTGGCCGAATCCGGGCCACGTGGATCACGCGAACTGGGAACTCTTGGGCGTTGCGAGTCTCGAGCCGGTCCAGTTTGGGTATGTCGCGGTGGCAGGCACGTCGACTGACCCGATTCCTGCGCTCGGCACCAAGGCGGATTTTTCGACCACACCGACCACGGGGCCGTGGGTCGCTCTCAAGGCGGCTGCGGACCAAGACGGAAACGGAACCTTTTCCTACTTCGTGATGTTGCGCGGAGAGGGCATCAGTTCGGCAGTGCATACGGAGGATGAGTTCGAGTGATATTCGACCGGGCGGTGCCCCGGAGAGACGTCGGTGCGAGCGGGCTCGGGTGGTCCCGCCGCTCCTACACAGAAGCGAGCAGCCACCCGAACCAATGAAGGAGACACTCACTATGAAAATATCGAAAGAACGCGGCTTTACGCTAGTGGAATTGATGATCGTCGTGGCCATTGTCGGCGTGCTCGCGGCGCTGGCGATCTACGGCGTCCGCAAATACATCGCGAACTCGAAGACGGCTGAGGCACGCAATGGCATCGGACAGATGTCGAAAGACGCCGCAAGCGCCTACGCTCGAGAAGGCATGGACCCCACGATTCTAGCGGCCGGCGCCAGTACTGGCGTGACCAACCGGCTCTGCCTCGACGGCACTCCCGTCCCTGCCGGCATGGCAGCGGTTCAGGGTAGCAAGTACCAGTCCAACCCGGCCGAATGGACCACGGGTCAGCCGGCGACGGGTCCCAACGGTGCGTTCGAGGGATTCAACTGTCTGAAGTTCTCCGTCGCGGACGCCCAGTACTTCCAGTACAACTATGATGGCGTTGGAGCCGTCCTAGCTAGCGCTGGCAACACGGGCACGTCGTTCGTTGCAAGTGCGCGGGGCGACCTGAACGGCGATGGTGCGGTCTTCTCCTGGTTCGCCATTCGCGGAACGATCACTGATACGGGCGGTAACGTGGAGCTCTTCATCTCCCCGAACATGGAAGAGGAGAACGGCACCGAGTAATCCGCTCTGCCCCAAGAGCTGCGCCCTGGGCTTTCGGGTCCAGGGCGTTTGCTTTTTGTGCCCTGCGCCTGCCCCTGGGATCGGACGCTATGGGGGACGATTGGCACTCCCCGGGGCGCCGCGGTAGAAGGGGACTAGATGCGGTCGCTCAGCCCCGTTGAAGCCGCTGCGGTCGTGGCCGTCGTTGGGTCGGTGTTGGCCACGGCGCTGCCGTCTTTCGTCCGCAACCTCCACGCGTCGCGTTTGGTGGAGCCCATCGACGGACTCAATCGAATCGCGACCCGCGCTACCGCACTTGCGGCAGGCCGGCCTCCGGCGGCGGCCTATCCCGCCAGCGCCCCCCTGACTCCCGAAACCGTGCCCAAGGGAGAGCGGGTCACCGACCCCAAGGGCACCTGGGGCCATCCCACGTGGCAGGAGTTGGAGTTTTCCTTCACCGTGCCGCATTCCTATAGCTTCGCCTTCGAGAGCGAGAACGGACCCGAGCAAGCTGAGTTCACCGCCCGAGCGAACGGCGACCTCGACGGAGACGGCCTGCTGTCGTTGTTCCAAATATCCGGCCAAAGCGTCGCGGGCAAGGAGCCGGGCGTTCACCCCTTGGAGATCGACCGTGAAGTCGAGTAGCGGGACGACCATTCCAACGATATTCGTCGCGGTCTTGCTGATGGGCGCAGCCACCCTAGGGGTGGCGACGCTTCGGCCCCTGCTCAGCGAGCGCTATCGCGCGGTTGCCAAGGCTGGGGATGTGTATGCGCTGCCGTCCCCGGAACAGACTATCGTGATGAGCCTGGGCTACCGCTCTGCATTGGCGGACTTGCTGTACGCGAACGTTCTAGTTTCCTACGGCGTTCATTTCCAAGAGAAGCGACGTTTCGAATTCGTCGGCAACTACCTGGACACGATCAACCACCTGGATCCGAAGTTCGCTGCTCCCTACCGCTTTGCTGATACGCTACTGACGCTTCAACCCAAGCAGCCCCGCTGGAAGGACTTCGTCAAAGCGCGGCAGATCTTGGAGCGTGGCATGCGCGAGCGGCCAACAGATGGGGAGCTCCACACCAATGCCGGCTTGTTTTTCGCCTACCTGGCCCCCGCGCGAGCGCCGACCAAGAAGCTGAAGGACGAATACCGCGTAGTGGGTGCACGCACCCTGGCCCGTGCGTGTGAGCTGATCGGGGACAATCGCAGCATGCCCTTCCACTGCGTGGTCGCCGCGGATCTGTTCTCGCGGGCCGGCCAACGCGAGGCTCAGATCGGGTTCCTGCGAAGATTCCTGGCGATCACCGACGACGAAGAAGTGCGGCGCATCGCCCTGGGACATTTGCGGGCGGCGGTGGGGGAGAAGGAGCAGGAGCGTCTGACCCGGCGCACGGATGCCCTCAACCGCGTCTGGGGAGCGGATTTGCCATTTGTGACCAAGGACACGCTGCTGGTGATCGGCCCAGCCACAGAGCCCGGGAAGTGTGCTGGCTCCGCGCACCGAGAGGGCTGCGAGTCAACCTGGCGCGCCTGGGCCGCCGCCCAACGGTGACCGCATAGAGGACCGGAAGCGCAGGAATGCCAAGCAGACGGCCGGGAGCTCCGCAGCGTTAAGGGAACCTAACCGCTGCGGTGGCTGAGCCACCCGCCTTCACGTTGACGGAGCGCACTTTGCGGCCGTGCTCTGCATGCACGAAGACGACTGTATGGGGCCCAGCTTTCACCTTGAGCCCCACCTTCGGCGTGGTGCCCAAGGGGCGCCCGTCGAGAATGACGTTGGAGACCGGAATGGAGTTGATGTTGAGCGTTCCGTTCCCAGCTGGCGTTGCGATGGGCTTGGGCCCTGGTTTGACACCGGGCTTGGGGCCTGTGACCGGGCCAGGGCCGGGCTTAGGTCCCGGAAGGGGGCCACCCGCAGCTTTCGGTGGGTCTTTGGGCGCCTTGCCTTTTTCGTACAGCGCAACCGTGAAGGTCTCCTCGGCCTTGCCGTCCTCGAAGACGATATCTTTCTTGAAGTCTTCGTATCCGGCCCGGGTCGCGATGATGCTCCAAGGCTTGTCCGTCGTGATGTCAATGCGGATTGGAAGGGAAGGGATCGGCCTTCGCTCGCTGCCGCTTACCAAGAGGATCCTGGCGCGCTTGGCTCCCGAGCCGCCTTTGATAATGGCCAGCCCTTTGACCACCTTCAGTTTTGGCTCGAGGGTCTGGAGCTTGTTGTCCTCGACACTGATGCGTTTCTCCCAAGCTTCGTAGCGGTCGCCCACCAACTTGATGACGTGATCGCCGGGGGTCATGTCCTTCAGCTCCTGAGGGAGTGGGCCAATCTCCTTGCCGTCCACGAAGAGCTTCACGGCGCCGGTGGTGGCGGCCGCCACGCGGATCCCGGTGCCCTCACTCGCCCGAGCGAGGGTCACGTTTAGCACGGCGTCCTCGCCGCTCGCGATCTTCACGGCTTGGTCCGCAGTTGGCTGATAACCCGCCGCAGTCACCTTGACCATGTGGGTTCCACTCGCCAACTCGGCAACGCGACAGGGAGACGAGTCACAGCGTTGACTGCCATCCACGAACACCTGCACGGCATCCACGGCCTTGTTTCCTGGACCGGCCACGGTGACGACCAGCGTTCCGCTCTTGGGGAGCATCAGAACGACCAGGGTCGCGACCAGGCCCACAGCGAGCAGCGCTGCCAGAGCGACGAGAGCAGTTTTTCCGGCACCTCCGCTGGCCTGAGGCTGAGGCTGGGGGACTGCCGGCACGGGTGCTTGGGTAACCGGTGGCATGGACACCGGCGGTGGCATCGGCGGCATTCCGCTCACAGGCGGAACCGGCATGCTAGGTGGCGCGGCGCCGCCGGACTTGCCTAGCAAGGCCGCAGCGCCTGCGCCGAGTTTGCCGGATGGCGGTGGTGGCGTAGGCATCGAAGGACCACTGCGCAGTAGCGCACCGGCGTTGTCTTCGGCTTTGTCGAATACCGCTGTCTTCTCGTCTTCGTCATCCCAGTCCATGCCGACAGGTGCCGCCGTGGCTGGTGGCGGCTTCGGTGGCAGGGAGCCGGGAACGGGCGGGCGCGAAGGAGTGCCGCCGCCAGCCGACCATGGCGGCGGCGTTGCCGGTGGGGGCAGGGGCGGCCGTGACATAGCGGGCTTCGACGGACGCCCGGGTGCCGCGCTTGGCGGTCCGGATGAAAGCGGAGGCCGACTGGGCGCTGCGGGCAGAGCAGGTCGGCTCGGTGCCGCTGGCAAGTTGGGTCGGCTGGGCGCTGGCAGCGGCCGCCCTGATTTCGACGGTGGCGGTGCGGACAAGCCCAATAGTGTCTTCTTGACGGGAGACGAAGGCGCGCCGCCTCGGCCCGAAGGGGGCCCCGGGGCCTTCGACGACTTTTTTGCCAAGCCGTCGAAGACATCCAGATCCGATCCACCACCGTCTTTGCTCATCCAGCTGCTCTCCTGGCCGGCGCCAATCGGCCGCGCCGTATCCTCGGGAAAAAGCTCGCGCATGAAGCTCGTTATGCGTCGAGCGTCGCCGCCCCCGGGCAGGCGCCGGAGAACGGATTCCAAGTCCACTTCAAAATCTCGAGCCGTAGCGTACCTCTGCTTTTGGTCTTTGGCGAGCGCCTTCAAAACGGCCTGATCGAGTTCTTGGGGGATCCGCGGAGCGAACTGGGAGGGAGGGGCCACGCGGCACTCCCGAATCGCCTCCATGATCGCCAGTTCGTTCCGACCGTCGAACAGCCGCCGGCCGGTCAGGGACTCCCAGAGGCAGATCCCCAAGGCGAAGACGTCAGCGGTCCGGTCAACACCGACCCCCTGGACCTGCTCCGGGGACATGTAGCCAACTTTGCCCTTGATATTGCCCGCCTGGGTCCGGGTGATCTTCCCCGCGGCCTTGGCGATACCGAAGTCGATGAGTTTCACCTCGCCTGGATAGGAGATGAGGATGTTCTGGGGGCTGACGTCCCGATGGACGATCCCGAGAGGTCGCCCGGACGCGTCACTGCGGTCGTGAGCGTAGGCGAGGCCCCGGGCAACGGCTTGGGCGATCAGCACGCTGACTTCGACTGGTACGTGCCCGCCGCGAGATCTGGATCTGTCGATGAGGGTGCGTAGCGGGCGTCCGTCCACGAACTCCATCGCAATGTAGTGCGTGCCAGCAATCTCACCCGCGCTGACGATTCCTGCGATGTTGGGGTGCGACAGCGCGCTCGCGATCTTGGTCTCGTCCCGGAACAGCGCGATGAATTCGTCGTCTTCAGCGACGTTGGGGAGGATGCGTTTCAAGGCAACGATCTGCCCCGAGTCTTGCTTCACGGCCCGAAACACTTCAGCCATGCCGCCGACACTGATTCGCTCGTGGAGCTCGAAGGGGCCATAGCTTCTGGTAATGCTCACTGGGCACCTGGACTATGGCACAAAAGCCGTTCGGTTTGGCGCATTTGCGGTCTGGTCACTCGCCGCCGGTGTCGCCCTCGTCCCTGCTGGCCTCGTCGGTCTCGGCGGGCTTCGGTTTGCGGAAGTAGCGGACGCGTTTGGCTTGCAGCGGGTACCAGACGTCCGGGGCGACGATGGGCGTGTCCCTGAAGATGCGCCGGCCTCCTGGTGCGTCCCTCCGCGTCAGCCGAGTGGTGTCCGCCCGGGCCGCGACCGGGTGCCCAGCCAGGTCTCGCTCGCCGCCGATGGCGGCTTCCAAGGGCGCGTCGAGAAAAAGTCGCTGCGTCGCTCCCAGCTGGTCCAGAAGCTTTCCCAGCATATTTCCATCTCCGGCCGAGGCGCGGGCCGTCGCCACGACCGCGTAGTAGAGAAAACCACTGTTGGCGATTCCCAGCGCCGCCACGGAGTCGCCTCGGGGTTGTGGCGAGCCTTTGGCCAGCCGTACGGCGCCTGCTTTGGCGCCCTTGCCGATGCTGAAACGCCCCGCGTCCAGGTACAACCCTGGCTCTGCGTCGGCGGCAATGGGCCCAAGGGTGAGCACCAGCTTTCCCTTGCCCGCGATCTCCAGCGTGCGGGGGTCCAGGCTGAGCAACCGCACTTTGGTTTCGGGTCGCTTTGCGTCGGGTCGGACGCTCGACGTGGCCATGGAGTACGGCCAACCGTGCTGTGGCAGACCCTTCACGGACCACTCGCCTTCGCCCTTGGCGCCGGCCTCCACCGACAGGTTCGCTGCCGGCAGCACGTGTCGCAACGTCAGGTAGAAGAAGTCGCGCGCTTCACGGTTGATGTAGCGGGGGAAGTTCATCAAGCCCATGTAGCGAAGCATGCGACGTCCCTGGAATTCCCATCCGGGCATGTCGCTGATCGCGCCTTTGGTTTCCCACTGCGGATCGAGTCTGTGGCCGACGTCGGGCAGCTGCCCCTTCTTTGCGGTTCGGTAGAACTCGAGTCCGGTGTGTCCCGGGTTCATGTCGAGGTGAACTCCGTATTTGCAGCGTGCCGCCTGCATCGCAAGGGCCAAATGGTCTGCATCGATGCTCGAGCCGTAGAAGTAGGCAACGAAGCTCTCCTCGGTCATGCAGATCCCGCTTCGCACGGTGCGCGCTTCATCCGTCCAGCCCGGAGGGACGCCACCCCACCAATTGCGCCGGTAAGGATTGATTTGGCCATCCATCACCAGGGGCGTCATGTTCTGCCGCATCGAGATGATGGTGTCTGGGACCTTGTCATCGTGAGGCCAGGTTCCAAACCCTGTGCTGCCGTCCGAGATTTCAGCGACGGTTGCGGCGTAGGGTTTGGGCGGGAGGTAGACGACACCTTCCGCCATCATCCCAAACTCGCCGTGGGTGGCCTGGAAACCGCCGTTGAAACCCGCAAGCAAGCGCGAGATGACTTCGGGCTTTCGGGGCACGAGCCCAGTGCCGGTTTCGCCGGTCGCGCTCTTGGGTTCCACCGTGCCGCTGACGCTGTGAAGCGCCACTTGGCGCGGATCCCACAGGGTGACGAAGATCTGGCTGTAAGCGCGCTTGCGATCCGTGCGGATGAAGGACGAGAGCATGGGCGGCGGAGCATCTGGATTCGTCAGGATGAAAGGATCCTTGTCGAGAGCGCGCCACTTGCCCTCTCCCTTTAGAGCTGGCGAGAGCATGGGTTTCATGGGTGGGGGCGGGAAACCCGTTTCTGGGTCCGTGTATTCGGACAGGGGAGCGTTGACCAGGTCGCCGAGCTCGGCGGCAACCCGTGCTGAGCCGTCGTCACCGGTGACCGTTCCAACGACTCGCTGCACCCAATCCAAACCAGCGAAAGCAACGGCCTTCACGGCCTGCATCTTGTCAGTTCCGAACCAGGGCAATGCCCGCACGCGATCCACCGCCCAGGTGATCAGGTTTCCGGGACGCGCTGCGAAGTACTCCTGCTCGTTGACATAGCGCGCGCCATCGATCGCATCGGCACTGATGCGGATCTTGCGCCCGTCGGCATCGATCAGCAGCGCCTGCGTGCTGAAGGCGAGCTGGACGTTCTCCGCGGCGGGATCCAACTTGAACGAGCGACGCCCGATGCCCTCGGTCTGCCCCGTCTTCTGCAGGTTGGTAATGGCATGCTGCGCCCGCTGGGTACGGGACCAGCCCGCGGCGGTCGTCTCGACTTCTCCTTCGAGGTCGAGAAGGTGCACGCTGTAGGTGCGGCCTGCGCCGGAAATCACCCAGGCGGCTTGCCGTCCCTGGACCATCAGGTTGCGTTCATCGACCGCGGAGGTGTCGCTGATGTTGTACAACCCGGAGAGTTCCAGGACGCGTCCTTCCGGCGACATGCGTGCAGTCGCGATGTAGATGTCTGCTGGTTCGGAGCTGCGGTGTGCGCGCACGACGGCGCGCGCTACTTTCAACCGACTACCCAAGGTGGACTGGGTTCCGTCGACCCAGAACACCTCAGACGGGTCGACTACCAGACCTCGCGCGGATAGTGCCAGCACGAGGGCTCGCGCGGTATCGGCTTCATGGGAGAGCCCCCGCACGCCGTCCACGGGGCGAGCCAGAAGCCATGCCGCGACGAATAGCAGCGGCAGCGGCCTCAGCACGTGAAGCAGCCGCAGAAGATGGGCCTTGGGCATCACGCGCTGACGCGCGCGCTCCACGGCCGTCTTGTCGACTGCGTGTTGCATCGTCCCGTTCAACGCGAGCCCGCGGTTACCATCTTCCCGGGCAGAAGGACACCAGGGCGCCAGCGCCACTGTGGTTGCGACGAATAGCCAACTGAGTTGACAGTCGCAGCTCCTGGTCCTATAGAAACTCCGAGATTTCCGGGGGAACGGAGCGTGCTAGCTTTTGGCATCGATGGCATTCCTGCGCGCGCGAAGGATGGTGGTGGCCGGGCTTTCCGCCCTGTGCGTCAGCGCGTGCTTGTCGCCTACCCTGCCGCTGCCGCCGCCGTCCAAGCCGGTGATCGAGGGGCCCGACTCCGAGGGGCAGGTCACCCTGACCGGGTCCGTGCAAGCGAACGCCACCGCGTTTGCGCTGAATACGCGAACCGGAGAGGGGCGCTTTCAGGTGACTGGTGAGAAGGGAGATTTCGTGATCGCGCTGCCCGCACAGAGTGGGGACGAAATCTCGCACTGGTATTCCCTCGGCATTGACGATAGCCCGAGCATCGTGTTTCGGGTCCCCTGAGCCAAGCGTCGGCGCGGATTGCTCAAGCGCACAGCTACCAGGTGCAGCCGTAGCTGGCCATGGCTTGCTTGGTGGTCTCCAGAGCTTGAGTGCAGCCTTGGCTCAATCCTGCTTTCGCCGCTGGGTTCTGTGCCGAAGTCTTGTAGGTTTGTCGCATCTTGTCGATGGACTGCTTGATGCCGGGTTTGGCGACCGCGGGGACCTTCTCGTCGACGCACTTTTCGTACTTCGCGAGGTAGTCATCGCACTCGGGAATGCCGGTAGAATCACCGCTCGCCGCTGCAGTCGTGGAGGAGGACTCTTCCTTCGAGCCCCCGCTGAGTTTCTTGCAGGCCAGGGAAACGGCCAATACCAGGATCGCGATTGCGAATACTTCGGAACGAGACGTGGCGCGCATGAACACCTCCGCCGGGGACTGTATCAGCTTTGCGGGCGATAGGGTGGCGCCTAAACCATGCGCAATACGCGCCGACCGTCGCTGCCGTGGAAGACGAGGGGGGCGGCCGTCGGCAGGGAGGCGTCCTCCGGCACGTCGTCGATCACGACGCCTAGGAGATCGTAGTCGGTTGCCTGGCTGATCCGAACGCGGCGGAGCTGTCCTGGTCGAGTGTCGCCGCTCAAATAGACAACGCCGTCGATGTCCGGTGCTTGGCCGGCGTGCCGTCCTACCATCACCCATTCGCTTTCCTCGCTCGGACCTTCCACTAGCACATCCATTTCAGACCCGACTCTTGCCAGGTTCTTCTTCTTGCTGATGCTCTTCTGCAGGCTCATCAGTTTATTGGCACGTGCACGGGCGACCTTTCGCGGAACCTTGTCCTCTTGATCGTAGCTCTGGCTCGTGGACTCGTCGGAGTACAGGAATGCGCCCACGTGATCGAACTCGCCCCAAGCGATGAACTCCAGGAGCTCGCCGAACTCCGTTTCGCCCTCTCCCGGATGGCCAACGATGAAAGCGGAGCGAAAGGTCAAGTTGTGTATCCGGGCGCGCATCCGGTCGATCAACTCACGCATGGGCTTGCCGCCGTGGCCGCGGCGCATGCGCTTCAGCATGGCGTCGGACGCGTGCTGAAGTGGCATATCCACGTAGGGCAGGACCCGGGGGTGCTGCGCCATGAGCTCGAGCAAGTCATCGCCGAGCTTTTCTGGGTACAGATAGAACAGTCGAACCCAGCGCACGCCAGGAACGTCCGCGACGCGCTGCACCAGTTCAATCAGATCTGTGCCTCGAGGAAGATCCCGACCGTAGGATACGGTGTCCTGGCTCACGAGGTTGATCTCGACGACGCCGGCGCTGGCCAGATGCTCGACCTCCCGCACCACGTCGTCAGGGGACCGGGAGCGCTGCTTGCCCCTCAGAGCAGGGATCACGCAGAAGGAACAGCTTCGGTTGCAGCCTTCCGCGATTTTTACGTACGCGCTCGCCCCGCGCGTGCTGAGAACCCGGGGGTCTTCCGCGCTGACGACCCAATCCGAAGGCTGCCCGACGGCAATCCGCGGCGCGGAGCCTTCCAAGACGAAGCCGAGCTTGAGCATGTCGCTGGACCCGAGAAAGTTGTCGACCTCCGGCATTTCAGAGGCCAACTCGTCGGGGTGGCGCTGGCTCAGGCAGCCGGCGACCACGAGCTTTTCGCACTGCCCCTCGCGCTTCATTTCCGCAAGTTGCAGGATCGTGTCGATGCTCTCCTGCTTGGCGGCGTCGATGAAGCCGCAGGTATTGACCACTATGACGTGGGCGCGCGCCGGGTCGCTAACGTGGGAGTACCCCGCTCGATGTGCCACGCCGAGCATGACCTCACTGTCCACTCGGTTCTTCGGGCAGCCCAGGCTGACGAAGTGAACCGTCTTGTCGGATTTCGACATGGACTTGACGCTGCGATCTAGATGACTTGGGCGCAACCCAACTAGGCTCGGGCTTCCACCAATCGGCGAAAGCGCTCGAAGAGGTGCAGCGTATCGTGAGGCCCGGCCGCCGCCTCCGGGTGAAACTGCACGCTGAAGGCGTCGGCGTCCGCGACTTCGATCCCTTCACTGGTGCCGTCGTTCAAGTGCAAGTAGGTGGTTTTGGCACGTCCACCCAAGCTGTCCACGTCGACCACGAAGCCGTGGTTCTGGCTCGTGATTTCCACCCGGCGTGTCTCCAAATTCTGAACGGGTTGGTTCAGCCCTCGGTGGCCAAACTTCAGTTTGTAGGTATCGGCGCCAAGAGCGAGGCTTAGCAATTGGTGTCCAAGGCAGATCCCGAAGATGGGACGCTTGCCCAGGAGACTGCGAATGGTTTCGATGGCGTAGGTCACGACCGCGGGATCGCCGGGACCGTTGGATAGGAAGATCCCCTTCGGATCGAGAGCCAGGATCTTGTCTGCGCTGACGGTGGCGGGCAACACTTGCACCTCGAACCCTGCGTCCACCAGACAGCGCAGAATGTTGCGCTTGGCGCCGAAATCCAGGGCTACGATCTTGAGGCGATTGCGATCTTGGTTGTTCGCCGCCGCGTCCGCCGCCCAAGCGCCGGTCGACTCCATGAAGGAATACGCCGCCGACGGCGTGACCCGTTGAACCAGGTCTTGGCCTTCCATGCTCGGCAGCGCTCGCGCGCGATCCACCAAGGTATCCTTTGCGTCGGTTCCGATGCAGCCGTTTTGGGCGCCCTTGTCCCGAAGGTGGCAAGTCAGTGAGCGGGTATCGATCCCGCCAATGGCCACGATGTTGTTTCGGTTCAAATACTGCTCGAGGCTGGTCTCGGATCGCCAGTTGCTAGTCGACAGACTGGGATCTCGCATGACGAAGCCAGCGACGGCTGGCCGCTCGTCGCGACCTTCGTGGTCGTCGGAATTGATCCCGGTATTGCCGATCTGGGGCGCAGTCATCGTGACGATCTGCCCGCAGTAGCTGGGATCTGTCAGCACTTCTTGGTAGCCGGTCATGCCGGTCGTGAAGACCACTTCCCCGTCCGCCGTGCCGTCCGCACCGAAGGAAAAGCCCTCGAATATCGTACCGTCAGCTAGGGCGAGGCGTGCTTTGCCGCGGCCACTCATCGAGCCTCTCCACTGGGTTGCTCGAACGCGATCTTGCCCCCGGCCAAGGTGAGTAGAACCCGGCCGTGCATCTCTCGATCCATCAATGGGCTGTTGTGGCTCTTGCCCGCTAGGGCGCGCTGTTGCGGTGTCCAGCGTGCTTCGGGATCCACCACCACGAGCTCAGCGCTACAGCCCTCCTTGAGGCGGGGCGCTTCCAGCCCAGCGATCCGCGCGGGGGCCGCTGACAGCGCGTCGACCAACCTCGACAGGGTCAATCCATCCTTGCCGACGAGGGAGAGCAGTGCACCGAAGCACAGTTGGAGCCCAACCATGCCCGGGGAAGCCTCCTGGAATTCGCAGTCCTTCTCCAGGCCGGTATGCGGCGCGTGATCCGTAGCGATGGCGTCGATGGTGCCGTTGGCGAGGGCTCTGCGCAGCGCGGCCACGTCCTCGGCTTCGCGTAGCGGAGGGTTGACCTTGCAGGCGGTGTTGTAGCCGAGAACTGCGGAGTCGGTGAGGAGCAGATGGTGAGGCGTCACTTCTGCGGTGACGTCAACTCCGCGGCTTTTGCCCTCCGTCACGATTCGCGCCGAACCCTGGGTGGACAGGTGCGCGACGTGGTAGCGGGCCTGCACGTACTCGGCGAGGAGGATGTCTCGGGCCACGATGATGTCTTCGGCAACCCTGGGCCAACCCCGCAGTCCGAGCTGGGAGCTGGTCTTGCCCTCGTTCATCTGAGCGCCCTGAGTCAGATCGTGATCCTCAGCGTGTTGGATGACGACCAGATCGAAGGTCTTGGCGTACTCGAGCGCACGCCGCATCACCGCGCTATTCATGACGCAGACGCCGTCGTCACTCACGCCGATGGCGCCGGCTTCGCGGAGTTCTGCCATCTCCGTGAGATCTCGACCTTTCTGCCCGAGGGTGATGGCACCGATGGGATGCAGACTTGGCCCGCCGACTTCTTTGGCGCGTGCCAGCATCAACTCCGTTACGGAGCGGGTGTCGTTGACCGGCTTGGTATTGGGCATGACGCAGACGTGTGCAAAACCACCACTCGCGGCTGCCGCAAGACCACTTTGAATGTCCTCTTTGTATTCCTGGCCGGGTTCCCGCAGGTGAGCGTGCAGATCGACGAAGGCAGGCAACACCCAGTGTCCCGCTGCTTCAATGACCGTCACTCGCTCTGAGCCAACAAGTTGTCGGGCGGCGTCCTTGCCCACGCGGACGATGCGACCCCGTTCGACGACCACGTCGGCAATGGCGTCGCGATCCGTGGACGGGTCGACCACCCGGCCTCCTCGCACTACGAGCGTCTCGGGATCCGTCATGCCCAGGCCCTGATACCACGGTCCGGAGACGATACTGGCGTCAGCTTTATTGCCGGCGCCGCCACGCCAAAAACATGAATGGGATCGCGCACATCCACCAGGGGCCGTCACCGCCGGAGCCGGCAGCGCGGCAGCCACAATCGCTCGAGTCCTTGGCGGGGGCGGGTGAGGTCCCAGAATCTGCCCCTCCGCCGTCAGGGGTTCCGGAATCCGCGCAGCGCCCAAGGAATTCACAGAGTGCGGGCCAAGCACCCTCGCAGAAGGTGTTCGTCCCGGAGGATGCCGGACAATCGAGCGGCCCCTCCACGTCCTTGAGTTGGAATAGCTCGGTGAATTGCGGGGCGCCCGTTGCGAGCTGGGGGTCCTTGATCAGTCCCAGCTCGAAGCCCTGGTCGAACTGGGAGCCACAAACATATAGCCCCTGAGTCGCCCAGGTGAGGCAATTCACCGGGCCCTTGTGGACGCGGGTGAAGACGTGGTCGGCGGTCTTCGCGTGCCAGAGTCCGAGCGTGTTTTCGTCGACGGTGGCGTCGCCCTTCGGGTCGCCATAGCCGAACACTACTTCGTCCCCACTCGGGGAGAGGGCGAAGCCGAGCATGCGTCCATTGCCCGCGAAGAGCTCCTGAAAGCTTTGGCCCCCGTCCTTGGTGATCAAAAGACGGTTGGTATCCGTACCGGTGACCCGAATGTAGACGGTCAGGGGATCCGTTGGGCTGACGGCTCCGATGAAGGGCGACTTCTGCACGTCGGTCCCGGGAACATTGTGCAGGGTCCAATTCTGGCCGTTGTCGTCGGATACGTAGAGCACTCCCAGGCTGTTGTCTCCGAGCCCCGAGACATAGTGGCGAGTCGGATCCGTGGGTGCCGGGTCCAGAGTCAGCCCCAAGAAGCTGTCCGGTAGCGCTGAACCCAGCTGGGTGAAGGTGGTGCCTTCATCCGTAGATCGAAACAGGATAGTCTCGAACTTCCCGCCGCCCTTTCCGGTTGACGCGAGGACGTAGACTCGAGTCGGGTCCTTCTTGTCGACGGTAATGTCGACTGCGTATCGCCCCTCGAGCTGGGGCGACGGAAACGTGAAATCGCAGCCGCCGTTGTCCGAGCGGCGAAGCCCATCGAAGATACCAGCGACCAGGGCGCCGCCCTTGGTCACCCCAATGGCCGGATCTTCGATGCCGCTATATCCGACGGATTGCTCACACACCCAGCGCCAGCTCTTGCCCGCATCTGGAGAGATCACGAGGCCGAAGGTTGCTCGCAGCACCAGCCGATTCGGGTCCTGCGGCGACTCCACCAATTGCTGGGCCAGTGGGAAGCGACCATTGGCGCTTGCACCAGAGGCTAAGAGGAAGACTGACAGAGCCAAGCAGGCGGTCGTCCGCATGGCCGTCACCCTAGCGGAACATCGGTAGCCGTGCTCGCGGGAGGACGCATGGTGCGCATCGTCCGGCGTCGCGCGTGCACGAAATCCGTCAGGTCTTCGGCCAAGAGCCAGGCAATGGCCGTGTGGTGCGCTAACTCCGGCAGCTGCGTGCTGCGTCCGGACGGCAGAATCGTTTCGAAAACTCCTCGTGCTAGCTGACGCTCGAAGCCCAACAAACGGATCCGGACCATGCGGGCAGCTTACACCAAGCGCTGCCGCCCATGCGGTGCGTCCCAGTTGATGTTGGGCCCGAGGGGCACGACCCGAGTTGGGTTGACGCTGGGGTGGCTGCGAAAGTAGTGCTGCTTGATGTAGTCGATGAAGATGGTCTGCTTGATCGCCAAGTTCTGGGCGAGCTCGAGGGTGAATCCCCAGAGGTTGTCGAAATCCCGCAGACGCTTGAGGTTGCACTTGAAGTGATAGTGGTAGACGGGATCGAAACGCAGCAGCGTGGAGAAGAGGCACAAATCTGCTTCCGTTAGATCGTTTCCCAATAGGTAGCGTCGTCTGGAAAGCTGCTGGTCGTAGTGCTCTAAAGCGTCGAAGAGGTCCTTCACCGCTTCTTCGTATGCGGATTGGGTGGTGGCAAAGCCTGAGCGGTACACACCGTTGTTGATCGGCTGGTAGATGGCATCGATGGTCGCATCGATTTCGCCTTCTTTGCCCTTGGGGCGCAGGTGGACGCTCGAGGAGCCCAAGCTGCGAAGATGCTGACTCATCATGCGCAGAATCTCCCGGGACTCGTTGTTGACGATGGTGCCCGTTTGCTTGTCCCAGAGCACAGGGACCGTGACGCGGCCCGTATAGTCACTTCGCGCCCGGGAATAGATTTCGCGCAGAAACTTCAACCCGAAAAGTGCGTCGCCGGTACCCCCATCGCCGGATTGGAACGTCCAACCGTCGTCACCCATTTCCGGGTGAACCACGGAAACGCTGATTGCAGATTCCAGCCCGTAAAGGGCTCGCCCCATCAGGGTGCGATGGGCCCAGGGGCAAGCGTGTGCGACGTAGAGGTGGTAGCGCCCGGCTTCGACGCCGAAGGTTGAATCTGACCCGCTCTCGACCCGCCCCCGGAATTGAGTGTCGTCCCGAACGAAGCGCCCCTTCGCATCCGGGCGATACCATTCCGTTGTCCACTCACCGTCGACCATGCGTCCCATGCTCGGCAGCATCAGGCCGGCACCGGGGGTTGACAAGTGCCAACCCTGCGCTCGATGTCCGAGGTCAGTTTTCGCAGGCGACTTTTCCTGCGGTGATGACGGCGCGCACCGGGTTGGCACCAAACGAGTAGCCGAGGAAGCGGTACTCGGGCACATCGCAGACGATGATGTCCGCACGCTTCCCGGGTTCCAAAGAGCCGACGCTGGCCTGGCGACCGATCGCGTGCGCAGCGTTGATGGTCGCGCCGACGAGGGCCTCAGCAACGGTCAGGCCCTGAGTGCGGCAGGCGATGGCAATCGCCATGGGCATGGACGGCGTGAAGGATGATCCGGGATTCATGTCCGTTGCCAAGGCGACCGGGATCCCCGCGTCGACGAGTTTGCGTCCCGGCGCGTAGCCGTCGAGCGCCAGATGGAAGGCGACCGCTGGCAACAGAACTGCAATGGGCGCTGGGCTCGCGTTGGCAAGGGCGGCAATGGTTGCGTCGTTGACCTGCTCCAGGTGATCGACGCTGATCGCACCGAGGCGGACTCCCAGCTGAGTCGCCCCGGCATCGGAGAATTGCTCGGCGTGCAACTTGATGCCGTAGCCCATGCCCTTGGCTTTCCGACACAACAGCTCGGTCTCCTCCAACGTGAATGCTTCTTTTTCGCAGAATACGTCGAAGAACTCCGCGAGGTCGGCATCGCGGATCTCCTGTGCGACTTCAAGCACCAGCTCCAGGTAGCCAGCGCGGTTGTTCTTGAACTCGGGCGGCACGACGTGCGCCCCCAAAAAGGTCCGAACGATATTCAACGGCAACCGCTCTTGAAGGCGGCCAGCCACCTGTAGGAGTTTGAGCTCCCCGTCTCGATCCAGGCAGTAACCGCTCTTGATCTCCAGGGTCGTGGTCCCGAACGCCAGGGCTGCCTTTGTCCAGCGCGTCGCCGCAGCCAGTAGTGCCTCGGCGGATGCCGAGCGAGTCTTCTTGACGGTGCTCAGAATCCCGCCGCCAGCGCGCAGGATATCGAGGTACTCAGCGCCCTGCATGCGCTGCTCCCACTCGTCGGCGCGGTCACCGGCGAACACCATGTGGGTGTGGGGGTCTACGAACCCCGGCAGCACGACGCCGCCCGCCGCATCTATGGTTTGCTCCGCGTCCAGTCGGTGTTCGCGCCGCAGCCGCTCGCTCGCGCCCACGGCCACGATCAGACCATCTCGCACGAAGATGGCGGCGTCGTGTAGGATCCCGAGGTTGCTCTGTTGCGCTCCTCGGCCAGGCGCGTTGGACCGACCTGCAACAGTGACGACCTCCGCCGCGTTGATGATCAAGAGCCCGCCCATGGTCGTGTCTCCTCCAGCAATCCAGCCGCGAACGGCAATATCCCCCTTTCCGGTGGGATGAAAGCGCCCGCGGCGGCCTGGTCCGTGCCGATCAGCCCGAAGCAGTGGTATAGGGCGCCCGTGGTGGATGGAGCGGTTTTCCGAGTCCTCGAATTGGTGCGCGAGCGCTTGGGTGCGGTCGACGCCCGAATTGAAGTGGGCGGCCGGCCGCCGACGGATCCGACCCAGCTCTTCGAACTCTTGGAGGGGGGCGCCCGCTTGGTGGCGGTGTTTGAATCCGCGCCGGAAGATCCCCAGGAATACCTGGAGAAGCTGCGCGATATTGCCCGCTCGTTTTCCCACTCGGCAGGCACTGCCGCGGAACACGTCGTGTTTGGCAGCGAACTGGCGTCTCGCCGCTTGGACGACGAACTCGCCCGGCTGGCGGACCGGGTTGGTGCCATTCGTGCGGTCGTCGTGGACGTGCAATCCCCCGTCCTGTGGGGCACCAGCGAGATCCGGCGCCCGGACGAAGACGTCGAGACCGCTCTGCGAGCCGCCCGCGCCCTGGAAGCCGCGGAGCAAGCAGGCGTGGATTTTTCTCAGCTGCTCGAACGGGAGGACGAGCAAGCCGGCCTATTGCTCGAAGCGCGCAACGTCGAAGCGCCTCTGTCGTCGTTTCTGCTACGAGAAGCGGAGCGAATCCGGCAACACAGCAAGCGGTCTGGCGCCGCGTGGCGTCAGCACTTGCTCAGCGCGCGCGCCATCTCCTATGTGCGGCGCGAGGGTAACGGCGATAGCCGCGAAGTCGTGCACGAGAAGGGATTTGGGCTGCTCGCGCGCAGCTTTGCGAACATCTACCGGTTGGTGCTGGTTTTCGATGCTGAGTTCTCCGAGCTCCATGCTGAAGGCGCAGTCGTGCACGTTCTCCCTGCCATCGAGAAGCTGGTCCTGGCGTTGCCGCCCGTCGAGCCTCCGCCGAAGGGCGGCCGGGTCATCCGACTGCCGACACCGGGTTGAGCGGTCGCCGTCATGGAGGTCGGGGTCGATTTTCATGGACTCCGGGGAGCTATTTGTCTAAGTGATTGAAATCACCTGGGTTTACCGGCTGACGCTGCCTGCTCAGGAGTGCCCGGCGCACCCGTGCTAAGGTCGGTCGCCGCGAGTCGATCATGTCCGACGACGAACGCGCATCCAAAGAATCTAGCCAGCCCGACAACCCCAAGCCGGAGGCCCAGGATCCGCCGCGCCCAGTGGCTCCGAAGGCTCGCGCCAAGGCGCCAGGTGGCACCGGTCCGCGCTCGGTGCCGCCGCCTCCCCCCAAGCGGGGCGGCAAGGGGGCCGGGGTCCCTCCGCCGCCGCGGCGCAAAGCCAAGTCCAGCGCGGAAGCCGACGCCAAACCCAAAGTCGGGGGGAAGAAGAAGTCTGCTCCCAAACCGGCGAAGCCGCCCCCGGTCCCCGGGGCCGAGCGGCCCAAAGGTGTTCCACCGCCGCCCAAGGCGGGCGCCCCGCTCAAGCGGACGGCGTCTGCCATCGAAGTGGACGAACTGCTGGAAGAAGAACCGGTCGAGGATCCGACCGAGCACAAGCCCACTCAAATCGGCGTGCCACCCGCACCGGACCCGCGCGGTGAAATCGCGCGGCTTACGCTGTCTTCGCTCGAAAAGCAGTTCGAGAAGACAACGGACCCACTCAAGCGTGGTCGCCTTCACTACGAGATTGCGCGGCTCTACGAAAGCCCGATCGCCGATCTGAGCAAGGCTGCGGATCACTACCAGAAGGCGTATCAACTCTGTCCCGATCATGTTCCGACATTGCGCGGAACCCGACGAGTGTTGTTGTCGCGGAGAGACTTTCAAGCCGCAGTTTCTCTTTTCGACGCCGAGGCCCGCTTCACCGGGGAGCCGACGGCGCGGGCGCTGCTCCTGTACGAAAAGGGCTGCGTGCTGGAAGACTTCATGGGCAAGCGGAGCGAAGCCCACGAGGCCTACACCGCGGCGCTCGAACTGGACGGCGGGCTGTCCACCGCTCTCAAAGCTGTCGAGCGGTTGGACCTCAACCAGGAGAATTGGGACTCCCTGGACGTGACCTACGAACGGGAGGCTAGCGGCGCCGGGGAAGACAAGCGGTTGCGGGCGTCGATTCTGGCGGAGCGCGCACACTTGGCCGAAAAGCGTAAGGACGACAGTCACGGCGCGGCGGAGCTGTATCGAGAGGCTCTCAGCTTCGACAAAGCAGCCCCGGGAGCCATCGACGCGCTGAAGCGACTGTTCACCGAGGCCAAGCGTTACCGAGACCTGGCAGAGACGCTGCGGACGGAAGCCTTGATGGCCGCGGATCCGGTTGTGCGCAGCATGGCCTACTACCGAACCGGGCGCGTGCTGTCAGATCGCCTGGGGCACGATGATGAAGCGATTGAAGCCTTTGAACGTGCAGCCGAGAGTTCGCCAGACGAGTTGATGGTGCTGGGCGAACTCGCTCGACTCTACGACCGCACCAAGCAGTACGCCGCGCTGGTTCAAACCTTGACTCGCATGGTCGACAACACCGAGGGTGCGAGCGCAAAACTCGGGCTGTATCACCGCATCGGTCAAATCGCCGAGGAACGGCTGAATGACGAAGCTGGCGCGGCGAAAATCTATGCGCAGGCGCTTGAGCTCGATGCGTCGTATCTGCCTGCACTCAGCGCGCTTGGTAATCTCTACACCCAGCGCCGCCAGTGGCAGGAGCTGATCGCCATGCATGCGGCGGAGGCGGAGGCGGTCGACGATGCGGGCCGGCGTGCTGCGGCTCATGCGCGCATTGCCGTGATCTACGAAGAGCAGCTCGGGCAGTCCGAAACGGCCATCGGGCACCACGCTCGCGCGCTGGGTCTTTCGCCCATGCACCCGCCGTCCTTCAAGGCGCTATGCCGTCTGTATTCGAGCGCCGGCAAGCACCGAGAGCTCGGAGAGCTGTACGAGCGCGCCGTTGATGCGGCCAAAGACCCTGAAACCAAGATCACTTATCTGTTCAAGATCGGTCGCTTGCACGAAGACGCGTTGGATTCACCGAGCGCGGGACTCAATGCCTACCGGCGGGTGCTCGAAGTCGACCCAGAGCACGTGGGCGCACTGCATGCGATGCAACGTGCAGCAGAGCGCGCGGGCCGCTACAAGGATCTCGTGCTGGCTCTGGAGCTCGAGTCCAAGATCGTCAAGCACACCGAGGAGCAGGTTGCGCTGCTGCATCGCGCCGGCGAAGTGCTCGAGGATCACCTTGGGGATACGGACGCAGCGCTCATACGTTTCGCTGACGTGGTAGCCAAAGACCCGCGCTACGCGCCGGCGCTGTCCAGTCTGGGGCGGCTGTATTATCGCGCGGGCCGCTGGGATGACCTGCTGGAGGTGTATTCCAAAGAGCTGGCCATCACGGCGAAAGGTCCGCAATCCGCGGCGCTGCTATTCAAGATGGCTGAGCTGTCCGAAGAGCGCATGGGGCGTGACGAGGACGCAATCGCGTTTTATCGGCGCGCGATCGAAATGGACCCATTCCACCAGCCGGCCTTGCACGCCTTGGGGCGGAAGCTTGCCGCCCGTGGGCACTGGGCCGAGTTGGTCAAGCTGATCGAGCTGGAGCTTTCGGGCCTGAAGAAAGAGGACCAGCGCGCGCGAACGGCGCTACGCTTGGCCGAAGTCTACGAAAACCGGCTGGGCCAGAACGACAAGGCTCTGGCCGCCTACGAGCAGGCGCTGGCGGTAGACGAAGGTTTCCGTCCCGCGTTGGATGGTCGGGCGCGGCTTCTGGCCCAGGCCAGCGATTGGAAGCGCTACGCCGAAGAGCTGGAACGCGAAGTACAGAGCGCTTCGGACCCGATGGTGGCAGTTGCGGCGCGGTTTCGTCAGGCCGAGATGCTGCGGGATGAGCTCGATGACGAGTCCCATGCCATCGAGTGCTTCGAGGACGTGCTGAAGCGGGATCCTTCTCACGTTGGTGCTCTCCGCGCCCTCGAACCGCTCTACGCCAAGCTGGGCAACTTCGAAGACCTCGCGAAGGTTTACACGCGGCAAGCCGCGGTGATGACTGACGTCAGCTCCAAGGTGGCCGCCCTTCGGGAGCTGGCCCGCTTGCAGGAGAGAAGTGGCACGAGTGGCCTAGAGCTGCAGCGTGCGACGTTCATTTCGATTCTGCAGCTCTCCCCCACGGATCTGGGAGCGCTAGCTGAGTTGGAGCGGATCGCGCTGGCCATGGGGGACTCTCAACTCTTGACCCACGTGGATGCCAAGCTCGGTGCCACCAGCGTCGTGGCCGACGTAGCGGCTGCGCATCAGACTCGCCTGGCGGAGATGCTCGAGTCGATCAGTGACGCAAGCGCTTTGGAGTCCTACCGCTCGGCGTTGGCCCGGGACCCGGAAAGCATGGCAGCCGCCTGGGGCATCGTTCGGCTCGCCAAGAGTTCCGGGGACGCGGAGCAGCTGGAGCAGGCCTCGGAAGTCGCGAAACGCGCTTTGGAGGACACGGAGGTGGCCGCGTCATTGCTGCGGGGTGCAGCGGACGTGCACGCTGGCCGCGGGGAGGCGGACAAAGCGGTCGCCGCTCTCGAAAAGGCGTTGGAGCTCAACCCCGGTGACGACGGCGTCGCCTCCGAGCTCGAGCGCCTGCTGCTGGCTTTGGATCAAGTGGATCGCCTATTCGATGCCCTGTGCCAGGCGGCGCAGTGGTGCATGGACTTGGATCGCAGGGCAGCGCTTTGGATTCGGGTCGCGCGGCTGCTAGCCGACAAGAAAAACGACCTGCCCGCGGGCTTGGCAGCTCTGCATCGGGTGATCGACGAGCAACCCGGTCACGTGGATGCGTTAATGGAACTCGGCCGTCTGTATGCGCGGGACCGGCAGTGGGCCGAAGCAGTTGATCGTTTCGGCCAGGTCTTGGCGCAGAGCCCGTCCAAGGAACTCAAGATCGAGTCCCACGCAGAGCTCGCTCGGATCCTGCAAGATCACCTCGGCGACGAGGCTCGCGCGCTCGTGAGCGTGGAGCGAGTACTGGCGCTGGATGACACAAACCGGGGCGCACTGATCCGCCTCGCCACGATCCAGAAGCGCCGCGGGCAGCATGGTCCAGCCGCTGAAACAGCGGCGCGCTTGGTCCAGATTGCTCGGGACGATCACGAGCGTGCGGAGGCGCTATGTGCTCTGGCAATCCTCGAACGTGAGCAGAAAGCCCTCGATCGCGCGGCCCACGCCTATGAGCAAGCCGTCGCCTTCGTCGGCCTCGATGGACGCGCCGCCCAAGACTTTCACGATCTGTTGGTCGAGCAGAAGCTGCTGGGGGATGACCCGCGTTGGAACAATTACGTTGGTGCGCTGAAGGCCTATCTGGAAGACCCCAATCGGAGCGTCGAGGCCAGGGTGGAGGTGCTTACGGAAATCGCGCGGGTGCAGGGCGATGAGATGCACCAAATCGACATGGCCATCGGGACCTTGGATCAGGCTCTCGCACAAACCCCTGCATCCAAGGAGCTGCGGATCGAACTCGTTGGCCGGTTGCGAGCGGCGAGCAGTAACGAGCGTGCTCTCGGCGAGCTGAAGCACCTGCTGCGCTTGGACGTGACGCGAGCAGAAACTTGGCGTGACTTGAGCCAGGTCTACAAGGCGCTGGGGCGCAAGGAGGAGTCGGACCTGGCGTCGGCCCCTTTGGTCGCCCTGGGGTCCGCGAACGACTTGGAGCGTGCGACCTTGTCCGCGCGGCCGTCGAGGATGGCTCGGGCGCAGACCGGCGCTTTCGACCACGCCGCCTATCGCGCCCTCGACGAACACGGCGGCTCGGATTCCGCGAACGACCTGCTCGCGACGCTTTCCGAGGGCCTGGGCAAGGTGCATCCGCCGGAACTCGATCGCTACGGACTGTCCAGCAGAGATCGCATCACTACGCGTTCCGGCAACCCGCTGCGGCTGCTGGCGGACCATGTGGCTCATGTGTTCGGTGTCGAGGAGTTCGAGCTGTACGTGCACCGAGCTCATGCCGGCTCTTTGGAAGTGGAGCTGACCGACCCTCCTGCGGTGCTGGTGCCGGCGAGCGTGACCCAGCTCACGGAGGTCGAGCAGGGCTTTCTGCTTGCTCGCCCCCTCAGCAACATTGCTCGCAAGCTGCACGCTGTGAATCGCTTGAGTCCACGAGAAATCGAATTGCTGCTCGTGGCCGCCACCCGCGCCGTGGACTCCAGCTTCGGTGTTGGCACTGCCGACGAAGAGTTCTTGGCGGCGCACGCCAAGAAGGTGCAAAAGTCGTTGTCGCGCCGTGGACGCCGGGCGGCCGAGGAAGCGGCACACGCGTATTCCGCAGCTCCAGCCATCGACTTCACGGAGCTGTCGGAACGCATTCGGCGCAGCGCTGCCCGAGCGGCGATGGTGTTCGCCGATGATTTGCCCGCTTGCGTGACCCTGATTCGGCGCACCGAGGGCGACTTGGCCGGCCTACGGGGCCAAGCCCTGGCGCAGGGAATGGAACTGGCAGCGGATATGATGCGGTTCTGGATCAGCGATCCATCGCAGACCCTGCGGCGTCGGATGGGTTACGTCTGAGGCACGACGCCGGAGTCGAAATCCTCAAATGCTTGCCTCCGTCTGAGGTATGGACGCGGTCATGGTTCGCTCACTACTGGCCGTGGTCACCTTCGCCCTCGCGTCGGGCTGTGCAAGTAATCAACTCGATACCTCGCCAATGCCGCCGGCGCAGCGGGCGCCCCTGTCCGACATCGGCGGGACGGGCCCACGGGCCCCTGGCACAGCAACGAACTCCAAGTCCTCCAAGACCGTCGTGCTCAGCGGTACGCCGGAAATCCCGGACGCGCTACGGGATCGTCTTGGCCAGTATCTGAATACACGCGCCGCCAAGCTCGAACACATCACTGACGATGGCAAGTCTGTGATCGTCACGACGCGTTTTGCTCAGACTTCGCAGGCCCACATCGTCACGGCGCCCATGGGTGCGCGCGCTCAGCTGACCTTCGACGACGAGCCTGTGCGGAATGTGAGCACTAGCCTCGACGGTCGAGCTTTGCTCTACATGAGTGACACTGGCGGCAACGAGCAGTATCAGATCCGACGGCTCGACCGAAAAACCGGCAAGGTGACTCGGCTCACGGACGGCAAGAGTCGCCACGGCAGCTACGTCTGGTCTCACGCCGGTGACCGCATTGCCTACACCAGCAACGCGCGCAACGGCAAAGACATGGACCTCTATCTCGGTGACGGGGTCAAGGCATCAGCAGAGCAGTTGCTTCTGAAGCGCAGTGGTCATTGGTATCCAATCGAGTTCAGCCGCGACGGGCGCAGGCTGCTTGTGGGACAATACGTGTCGATCAACGACATGCGCCTGCACCTCGTCGACATTGGGGCCAAGACTGCGCAGCGCCTGACCCCGGAATCGCCTGTGGCGTCCTATCGCGCGGCGACACTGCACCCGGATGGCAAGCGGGCGTACATCGCGACAGACCGCGAGGGCGAGCACGCCCAACTGTTCGAGGTCAACCTACAGGGCGAGCAGAAGTGGAAAGCACTGACGGCCAAGATCCCGTGGAACGTGAGCGAAGTTGCTCTGTCGACGGACGGCCGGACCCTCGCGTTCGTCAGCAACGAAGAAGGCTACGGCGTGTTGCGACTTTTGGACACGGTCACGCGCCAGATCCGTCCGGTGCGAGGGATCCCCAAGGGGCTGGTTGGGTCAATTCGTTTCGCGCGAAAGAAAAACGTGCTGGGCTTTTCCCTGGCCGGGGCGACGGAGCCCGGTGACGCTTTCAGCTTGGACACGGTGACCGGTCGCATCCAGCGATTCACGAAAAGCGAGGTGGGCGGAATGGACGCGGCGACGTTTCATGCTCCCAAGTTGATCCGCTACCCGACTTTTGACGACAGAAAGATCCCGGCCTTCGTGTACACGCCCGAGGGAGCCGGGCCGCATCCGGTGCTGGTATGGATTCACGGTGGCCCGGAGTCCCAAGCCCGGCCTTGGTTTTCGCCGCTGGTGCAATACCTCGTCGTCGAAAAGAAGGTGGCGGTCCTAGTGCCGAACGTGCGCGGCTCGGACGGCTACGGTAAGAGTTATCTGTTGCTCGACAACGGAGACAAGCGCGAAGGCTCCGTGCGCGACATCGGCAGCTTGTTGGATTGGGTGAAAACCCAGTCCAACTTGGATGCGAGCCGGGTAGCGGTATTGGGCGGCTCTTACGGGGGCTACATGGTGCTGGCGTCCCTCGTGCACTACGCCGAGCGCCTGGTGGCGGGCGTCGATATCGTGGGGATCAGCAACTTCGTGACCTTTTTGAAGAACACCAAGGAGTATCGACGAGACCTGCGTCGCGCTGAATACGGCGACGAGCGCAAGCCCAAGATGCGCGAGTTTTTGACCAAGATATCTCCCAGCGAGAACGCTCACCGCATCAAGAGCGCGCTGTTCGTGGCCCATGGCGCGAATGACCCGCGCGTGCCCTTGTCCGAGACGGATCAGATCGTTGCGGCGGTTCGAAAGAACGACCGCGACGTTTGGTACATGGTCGCCAACAACGAGGGGCACGGCTTCCGCAAGAAGGAAAACCGCGACCTGTTCTACATGCTCACGGTGCTATTCTTGGAAAAGCACCTCAAGCCCGCGAATTAGTCTCACCACGGGCGGCTCGGGCCCGTGCCCAGAATGGCCTCCAGGCTCAGCCACAACTCGCTGATGCTCTGAAAGCGCTTTTCGGGATCGATCGCCAACGCCTTCTGAACCCAGTCGTCGATCTTCGGTGGCAGACTCTTGCGAACTGCGGTCAAGCTCGGCCGCTCGCCGGTTTGGGCCCAGCGGCACAGGTCCAACATGCTCTTGCTGGGGTAGGGTACGCGGCCTGCCAGGCAGCGAAAGACGATCACGCCGAGGGAGTAGACGTCGATGCGGTGGTCCAGCTTGTGCGGGTCTCCGCGCCAGGACTCGGGGGCGATGTAGCTCGGAGTGCCAGCGACCATGCCCTCGGCGGTGAGGCTGTTGGCATCGAGCAGCTTGGCCAAACCGAAGTCCATCAGCCGCACCCCGCCGCCATGGGCTGGGTCGACGATGAAGATGTTGCTGGGTTTCAAGTCGCGATGCACGATGCCCTGCGTGTGCGCTGCGTCGAGGGTCTGGGCGATAGGCCGTAGCAGCGACAGGGTGTGCTCGCGCTTCAGACGCCCGCCCTGTTTTTCGGCTCGGGACAAGAACTCCTCGAGCTCCGCGCCATACAACATCTCCATCACGATGTAGGCCGAGCCGTCCTCCAGGCGCCCCATGCGGTGGACGTATACGGCGCTCGTGCCCCGCAGGCGCGCCATGGCCATGGCTTCGCGCTCGAAGCGGGCCGCAAGCGCGGGGTCCTTGCCGGTTTCGCCTTTGAGCAACTTGACGGCGACTTCATCGCGGGTTTCCAAGTCCCGCGCCCGAAACACCACGCCGTAGGCCCCAGCACCGACTTTTGCGATCAAGCGGTACCGAGAGTCGAGCACCTCACCGACGCGGGCCTGCATGAGCGCGCCATACTGGCACGTTCGGCGCCATGGCGCAGCACGCAGCGCCATGCGCAGAAATCGCGCCGGCGGCGTCGGTTAGGGCAGGTCCCAACAGTAGCGGAAACCGATGTCCGCCACGGCAGAGTTGTTTCGGGAACTGGAGACCGAGCCGTTGCAGGCGGGCTCGGACTCGTTCAACGGTTTGTAGCTCCCGTCGCGGCGAAGAACGCGGGGACCCGAAGGTTCACGGCGGGTGACAAGGGCAAGAACTGGCGCCCACCCGCCGAGCTCCAAATCACGCGCTCACCCTGACTGTTACGAGCCCGGTTCAAGTCGTCGCGCCGCTGCAACTCGAGCCTGCGCCGGCAGTGCAACCGAAGCAGTGGCGGTCGACGAGGATCTCTCGCTGCTCCAGCTGCTCCAGATCGAAGTCACGGATGTGGCGGGGGGCGTCGCCGTGCACGGGCATCTCCAGCATCTGATTGAAATCGCAGTCGTAGAGGGTGCCATCCCAGCCCACGCTGAGCGTATTGCGGCACATCACGCCCCGGGCTGCGGCCGGATTGAATGCTGAGACCAGGCGGTCCAGGTATTCCTGCAAGTTGCCCGAGTCGATCAGCCACTCCAGGTAGCGGCTGATGGGCATGTTCGTGATCGTGTATAGGGCGTCGAATACGATCCCGTGAGACCTGAGTAGCTCCGTCTTCCACTCAGCTTCCAAGGAGGCCTGGTTTGCGGGCAAGAACGCGCCCACCGGGTTGGCCACCAGCACCAAGCGCAGCCCCGAGCGGCCATCGCCATAGCCAACCTCGTTCAAGCGCTTCAGCGCGTCCACGCTCTTTGCGAACGCGCCGTCGCCTCGCTGGCGATCGGTACTGGGTTCGCGATAGTGGGGCAGGGAGCAAACGACCTCCACGCCGTGCTTCGCGAAGAACTCCGGCAGATCTCGATGCGGCCCGCTATGCAATATGGTCAGGTTGCAGCGATCCAGCACGTGGCGCCCGAGTTTCTTCACCTCGGACACCAGCCAACGGAAGTTGGGGTTCAGTTCGGGAGCGCCGCCGGTGATATCCACCGTGCGGATCTCGGTCCTGGAGAGCGCATCCAGGCACAGCTGCATCGTTTCCCGCGACATGACCTCGGTCCGATCGGGTCCCGCGTCCACGTGGCAGTGGCGGCAGGTTTGGTTGCAGAGCCTGCCGACGTTGATCTGAAAGATCTCCAGTTTGGTTGGGCGCAGGGGGTGCAGCTCTGCGGCGTCGAGTGCTTGGCCGAACTCCCGCGCCAAGGGTAAGCGGCGAAGCGCTGCTCTTTGTGCCTCTACGGACGCTAAGGGCGAGCGTCGGGCCTGCAGGCTGGGAAGCGACATTGCCATCAGTTTACATCGAGATCTTCTGCGCTCGATTGCGCATCTGAACGCCGTGCACAAGTGACGCACCACCACGGATCGCAGCCGCAACGTGCACGGCTTCAGTCAGTTGGTCCATGTCCGCGCCTTTCTCTAGCGCGCCTGTCGAGTATGCGTCGATGCAATAAGGGCACTGCACCGCGTGAGCGACGCCGAGGGCGATCAGAGCCTTTTCGCGCGCGGTCAGAGCGCCGTCCTTGAAGACCTCGCCGTACCAGTCGAAGAACTTCTCTGCTAGGTCGGGCCGGTTTCTGCCGATTTCGGAGAATCGGCCTAGGTCATGACTGTCGTAATAGTGCGTCATAGTGCGTGATTTCCATCAGATACGCGCGAGCGGCGTGCGTCGTTTCGCCTCGCTTCAGCTAATAGAAGACGAGGGTTCCAGCTCACGTATACTGCAGCGCGAATCCAGATGGCAGGCGGCGCATATTCACCCCAGGGCGGCGGTTTTCAACCGCCCGGCTACGCTCGACCACAGTTGCCACCGGCAGCAGGAGCCTACGGCGGCCAAAACGCCTACGGGCCGCGCCCGGGTGCGCCCTACGGCATCGAACCGACCACTGGATTGCCTTACTCAGACAAGCAGAAGTTGATCGCATTCCTATTGCAGTTCTTCTTGGGCGCGTTCGGTGCCGGCCGTTTCTACACCGGCCACATCGGCATCGGCATCGCCCAGTTCATCGTGACTTGGGTCACCTGCGGTCTAGGAAGCCTCTGGCCGACGGTGGATTCGATCCTGATGCTGGTGGGCCAGGTGCCCGACGTCGACGGCCGCCCGCTGAGAGACTGAACCCGGGCAGTCACATAGGCCGATGCACCGGCCAAGCAGAGCGCGGCGACGAACAGCGCGCCGGCACGGGGCAGACCCGCCGTAGCAAGGCATGGCTTGGGTTGGGTCGCGTCACTGCTCGGCGTTGGTGCACTACTCCCGCCTTTTCGCCCCCGGCGCGCCAGCGCGAGAGCGCTCGAGAGTAGCGCCCCGTCGACGCCAAAAGGCCGCGACCCCCAAACACCCCTTGCGAAGCTCGGGTGGGTTGAGCTAAATCCCCGCTTTCCGAAGGCCACCCTGGCGGAATTGGCAGACGCGCATGGTTCAGGTCCATGTGCCGGCAACGGTGTCCCGGTTCGAGTCCGGGGGGTGGCACAAACTCCGCGGCGTCGCGTCGTCTGAAAAACCGCACTCAAGAAGTGGTCAGAGTCTGCTCAGAGTCAGATCACCGTCCGCTCTAGCACGCCGTGGGGGCTTGACCGATACTGGAGCCAATGAACAAAACGCGTAGCTGGGTTGGGGCCGGGCAGGTGAGTGCTGTCATGTTCCTGGGGATGGTGTTGTTGGCCTGCAAGTTCGTCGGGGGCGGCAAGTCGAAGAAGCAGATCGAATACTCCGAGTTGGGGCTCGACCCGAAGAGCGCCGATGCAGATGCGATGATCCAGTCGGTCACTGGGCGAGCGCGCAAATGGAAACGGGACGCGACGTTTTGGGAAGCGTCCTTCAACGCGGTTCGCGGGGATGGAACCGTGGATCTGTCCGCCGGCGCCGCGAAGGTTCGGTTTGTCTCACCGAAGCGCGCTCAGTCGGCCCTGGCCAAGCAGCGCAAGGACGCACTCAAGGAGTTCAAGTTCCAAGCCAACCACGTCAAGATCGGCGGGAAGATCCGCGCCAAGAAGCGCTGGAAGAATTTCTACGCGCCGACCCCCAGCTGCAGCATCAAGCAACTGGCCGCATCTCTGGCGGAACGAGGTTTGACTGGGAGCAAGACCGTGCGCATTCGCTTCGACCCACGCAACACGGGCAAGTTCGTCAAACAGGATTCGTGGCGGGTGCAGGGTGAGGATCCGAAGATCGACGCCTACTACAGCTTGAAGACCTGCGAGCTGGTCAAAGACCGACTGGCGAAGTAGCCAGCCGGGCGGCACTAGGGACTCTTCTTCTTGGAGACGACCTCGAGCAGGCGGTACTTCAGGGAGGAACCATCAGCGGGCGGGTTGGGATCGGATTTGACCTCGACCTTCAATTCGTACTGGTACTTGGGCTCGTACTTGAAGCCTTCGATGTCGTCGTAGAAGAACTCCCACTCTCCGTCCGCAGACTCTCGTGTACGCATGCATTTGCGATCGCCGACGCCCTGGCAATCCGCGAGCTTGTCGTCCACGAACAGGGTCTTGATGGTCACGTTGGAGCTGGCGGCTTCGGGTTCGGCAGCCGTGCCCGGAGCAGCGGGTTCGGGGCTCGCGCTTGCCGCCACCGTCGTTTCTGGTTCCGGGCTTGGCGGGGGATCCGGCGGCGGTGTTTTGGAGCAGGCGGTCAGTGCGGCCAGTAGAAAGGCGAATTGCGGTGTGGCTGTCATGCGCCGGTAGCCTACATCATCTTACCTTTGAAGGAGTGCGCTTGATTGTCCGTCCAAGAAGCCGGAAGGTTCGCCTCGGTTGTCGCGTATAATTGAAAGATCCAAGCATGAAATCCAGAACATCCCTGTCCCGCGTTGCACTCATTCTGTTCTTTGGTTCTTTCGTGGTTGGCGTCACAGCCTGCGAGGTCGGTTCCGGTCGCAGTAGCTCGCCCCGCTACCCAAACCAGGGCCCGGCCGGCGCCATGCGGGGCCCAGAACCCGTGGGCGGCCAGGGGCCGGCTGAAACCCACGCGCCGAACGCCCCGCGGCAAATGGGCAGCGCTCCATTGTATTTACCCGGGAGCCCGGTTCGCCAGCTGGTCAACTACGAGATCGTCAACGGCCAGGCGGTGATGGAGGGCGACATCATCCTCGGCCCGCCCGCGACCCTGGCTTTCACGTATGGGATGCCGCGGGTGAACTCCGGCTACATGAAGGGCGCAGTGGCCCTGAAGGACAAGTCACATCTGTGGCCCAACGCGGAGATCCCGTACATCATCGACAGCTCGGTTTCGCCAAAGAAGGTCGAGTACATCCATTGGGCTATCGCGCAGGTGAACGAGACGGCGCTGACGGTCCGCCCCCGCACGTCCGCCGACAAGGACTACGTCAAGTTTCGAGACACCGGCAGAGATTGCAGTTCCTACCTCGGCCGCACCGGCGGTGGGCAAGGCATTCAAGTCGGTGGCTGCGGGAAAGGCAGCGTGATTCACGAGATCTTGCACGCTGCGGGCTTTTATCACGAGCAATCGCGAGGCGATCGCGACCAGCACATCACGATCATGTGGGACAACATTGTTCCTCAGTTCAAGTCCGCGTTTCGCAAGCGGGACGGTCGCGGGCAAGACATCGGGATCTACGATTACTCCAGCGTGATGCACTACTCCGGCAGGGCGTTTAGCCGGAATGGCAAGCCGACCATCGTGCCGAAAGTGCCCAACGCGCCCATCGGTCAACGTGCGGGCCTCTCCAGCTTGGACAAGGCTGCCATCGCTCAGCTGTATGGCGGTGGTGGGGCGCCCTCGATAACGCCGCCAACCACGACACCGCCGACCACGACGCCCCCGCCACCCACGACCAACAAGCCACCCGCACCCAACGCAAGCTATGCGGGTAACTACACCTCTCAGCGTGGCAACGTGAGCTGCACGCAGAGCGGATCTACGGTCAGCTGTCGCTTCCCTGGCGGTTCGATGCTCTGTGCCGCCCGCGGTCACCAACTGGAATGTGGTTGGAGCGGTGGTGGCCAGGGCCGCGCGTTGTTCCAGCGTCAGAGCAACGGCGTGGTTGCTGGTAGCTATGGTGACTTCTTCTCCGCCAACAGTCGCGGCAAGTGGGACTTGGTCCCCGCCGGGGGTGCGCCTCCGCCGACCAGCAAGCCGCCTCCAACGAGCAAGCCTCCGACCAGCAAGCCTCCAGCGACCACGCCCCCTGCCACCAGTACGTCTCTTGCGGGTAGCTACACCAGCACGCGCGGTCCCATGAACTGCTCGGATAGCGGCAACGCCGTGACCTGCAGCTTTCGGACGACATCGGGCGCTGCCGGGCGACTGGACTGCGCCAAGGACAAGAGCGGCTTGCAGCTCTCCTGCGGCTGGATCACCTATCCCCCGATGCCTGGTTCTGGACGCGCGGCCTTCACTCGCCAAAGTACGAGCAGTCGAAGCCTGAGCGGAACCTGGGGCCACTTCTTCGCCCATACCGGCGGCGGAAAGTGGGACGCTTCGGCCAAGTAGCTCGGAGCACTTCGGCACGGTGGCGCGTGGCAGCTTGCCACTGGCAGCTCCGTTGGGCAATCCGGGCTATCCGGCCCCACGTCCGCTTCGGCTGAGCCGAGGTCGGACCACTGGGTCGTCAAACAGCCAGAGTTTTCGTGAAGCGACGCTCGGTGTCGTAGGCTGCTGCTCCCAGTGAAACGCGTCGGTGAAGTTTCCTTGAAAGAGCTGAAGGCGGCGGGCCGCATGCGGATGCCGTATCCGCCTTTCGACGTTTGCGTCGTGTTTACAGCTGGCGAAGTATTTGCGATCGAGGATGCCTGCAACCACGCTGGCGCCAGCCTGTCGGACGGCAGCGTGCGAGACGACTGCATTTCCTGCCCCATGCACGGCTACATCTTCCAGCTGGCCACAGGTGCCTTGGTGGCACCCAAAGGCCTGTGCGACGACCAGCGCACGTTTCAGGTGCGGGTCGAGGGCGATCGCGTGATTGTCGACGATCCCTTCGAAATCCACCTGCGTTAGCCCCTCGGCCCCAATAGCCGCGCAAAAGCACGCGGCTGGTGGCCGCGCGTCGGCTCTGCGTCCTTTTGTGAAGCCGTTTTCAGGGGTTAGCCCCGGGCTCGCACAGCGCGGCTGACGCCAGCGCCCGGCGCCTTATACTGCCCGGATGCCCAGGGACGCGCTGCGAGGATTCAACCAGCCGGTTCGAAACTGGTTCGCGAGCGCTCTGGGCAATCCCACGGAGGTGCAGCAGAAGGGCTGGCCCGCCATCCGCGATGGACAGAGCGCGCTGCTCCTCGCGCCCACGGGTTCGGGTAAGACGCTGGCTGCCTTTCTGGCCGCTCTCGATCGGTTAGCGTTCAGCCCGGAGCCGAAAAAGGAACAGCGCTTGCGCGTGCTTTATGTGTCTCCCCTCAAGGCACTGGCCAACGATGTGGATCGAAATCTGCGCAGCCCGATCACGGGCATCGCGCGGGCCGCACAATCATCGGGTCAGCCTTGCCGCGAGGTGCAGGTCGCCATGCGCACCGGCGATACCCCCGCCAAGGAGCGCAGCCGCTTCGCACGCGCACCCTCTGACATCTTGATCACGACTCCCGAGAGCTTGTTCCTGCTCTTGACCAGTGAGGCCCGGGAGCGCCTGGTGCACGTGGACACGGTCATCGTCGACGAAATCCATTCGCTCTCTGGCACCAAGCGCGGCGCGCATCTATTTCTGTCACTGGAGAGACTGGAGACACTCAGGGCAGGGCGGCCACCCTTGCAACGCGTCGGGCTTTCGGCGACCCAGCGGCCCCTCGACGAAATTGCTCGGCTCTTGGGCGGCGCGGAGCCTGAGGCGGACCGGCTGGTGCCGCGGCCAGTCACGATCATCGATTGCGGAGCCCACAAGAGCCTCGAGCTTTCCGTGGAAGTCACCGTCGACGACATGACGGCGGTTGGCGATGACGAGACGGGACCCGGCGCAGCCGAGCGAAGCATCTGGCCCTCGATCTACCCACGCCTGGTCGAACAGATCCGAGCCCACCGCTCGACCATGGTCTTCGTGAACAGCCGTCGGCTCTCGGAGCGCTTGGCCGCCCAGATCAACGAGGTCGCAGAAGAAGAGATCGCTCTGGCGCACCACGGCAGTGTCTCCAAGGAACGCCGAGCGGTGATCGAAGATCGCCTCAAGTCCGGGAGCCTGCCGGCGATTGTTGCGACGTCCTCTCTCGAGCTCGGGATTGATATGGGCGCGGTGGATCTGGTGATCCAAATCGAGTCGCCACCGAGTGTGTCGAGCGGCATGCAGCGTGTCGGACGCGCCGGGCACTCGGTGGGGCAGGCTTCCAAGGGCGTGCTGCTACCGAAGCATCGCGGGGATCTATTGGCCACCGCCGCCGTCGTGAAGCGGATGAGCAGCGCCCAGATCGAAGCCACGCGCTTCCCGCGCAACCCCCTCGACGTACTGGCTCAGCAAATCGTCGCCGTCGCCGCCATGGACGAGATCCGCACCGACGACCTCTACGACTTGGTGCGCCAAGCCGCCCCCTTTGCCGAACTGCCCCGAGAGAGTTTCGACGGAGTGCTGGATATGCTGTCCGGGCGCTACCCATCGGACGAGTTCGCCGAGCTGCGCCCACGGCTGACCTGGGACCGGGTGGGCGGAAAGGTTCGCGCCCGGCGCGGGGCCAAGCGCTTGGCGGTCGTCAACGCCGGCACCATCCCGGATCGGGGACTGTACGGCGTGTTCATTTCCGATCCCGAGCGAAACGTCCGCGTCGGTGAACTCGACGAAGAGATGGTGTTCGAATCGCGTCCCGGCGAAGTGTTCGTCTTGGGCGCCTCCTCTTGGCGCATCGAGGACATCACCCACGATCGAGTCGTGGTGACCCCCGCCCCCGGCGAACCAGGGCGAATGCCGTTCTGGCATGGCGATCGGATCGGTCGTTCCGCAGAGTTCGGCGAGGCCGTGGGCGCGCTGGCGCGTAGTTTGGTCGGTGACGCTCCGGAGGCCGCGCGTGCCCGCCTCGGCAGCGAGCACGGTTTCGATGCGCGGGCCGCCGACAACTTACTCGCGCTGCTCGCAGAGCAGGCCGGGGACACCGGAGTCGTGCCGTCGGATCGCGAGATCGTAGTGGAGCGCTTCGTCGACGAGATCGGGGACTTTCGGGTGTGCTTGCACAGCCCTTATGGTGCGCGGGTACACGCACCGTGGGCGCTCGCGGTTTCAGCCCGTGCCCGTAGCGAGATGTCGTTGGAAGTCGAGTCGGTCTGGAGTGACGACGGCATGGTGTTCCGATTCCCGGAAGCCGATGAGCCGCCGCCCGTGGAGCTGTTCGTGCCAAGCCCCGACGAGGTCGAGAGCTTGGTGGTGGGTAGCTTGGGTGACAGCGCTCTGTTCGCGGCGCGGTTTCGCGAGAACGCTGGGCGCGCGCTGCTGCTGCCCAAGCGCTTCCCAGGCAAGCGCAGCCCGCTGTGGGCGCAGCGCAAGCGCTCTGCGGATCTTCTGCGGGTCGCGTCCCGCTACGGGTCCTTCCCGGTCCTGCTCGAAACCTATCGCGAGTGCCTGCGGGACGTATTCGATCTGCCCGCCCTCGTGTCGCTTCTGGAGCGAGTTCAGGGGCGCAACGTGAGAGTCACGGGCGTCGACACCCATCGTCCTTCGGCCTACTCTCGAAACTTACTCTTCGGCTACGTGGCCAACTTCATGTACGAAGGCGATGCCCCGTTGGCCGAGCGTCGTGCGCAGGCCCTGGTTCTCGATCAGGCGCAGCTGCGAGAGTTGCTCGGCGAAGCGGAGCTGCGAGAGCTATTCGACCCCGAGGTCATCGAGAGCGTCGCCGCCAGCGTGGGACGCCTCCACTACGCTGCGGCCAAGGACGCAGACGGAGTGCATGACCTGCTGTTGGCGCTGGGGCCGCTGACGGCTGCAGAGATCCAAGTGCGCGCTCCCGAGGGGATCGACACCGCTGGCTTCGTCGAACAACTTTTGGTCGAGCGCCGCGCGTTGCGCTGCAAGCTGGGTCAAGCCGAACGCATTGCCGCCATGGAGGACGCCGGTAGGCTTCGAGATGCCCTGGGGGTTGCATTGCCCATGGGCATCCCCCGGGTGTTCACCGATGCGGTTGCGGATCCTCTGGGAGATCTGGTGAGCCGCTACGCCCGCACCCACGGCCCCTTCAGCCTGGGAGAACTCGCTTCTTGGCTCGGGCTCGGCACGGCTCCGGTGCTGGCCGCACTGCAGGCGCTGGCGGCGGATGGTCGCGTGGTGGAAGGTGAGTTCTTGCCCAACGGCGTGGGGCGGGAGTGGTGCAGCACTGCTGTGCTGCGGCAGATCAAGAACAAGTCTCTGTCCCGACTGCGCAAACAAGTGGAGCCAGTCGAGCCCGAGGTGTACGCGCGCTTTGTCTGCGAATGGCACGGCGTTGCGTCGCCGGATGCCAGTCGCGATGGGCTACATCGGGCCTTGGACGGCCTGCAGGGAGCGCCCCTGGTGGCGAGCGAGCTCGAGCGCCGGATCCTCCCAGCGCGCGTGGCTGGCTTCACGCCCTCGGAGCTGGACGTGATGTTCGCGCGAGGCGAGTTGCTGTGGCGAGGCCTCGAGCCCTTAGGGCCCTCCGACGGCCGCATCGCGCTCTACCCTAAGGAGCACTACGACTTGCTCGCGCCCCCGGTGGAGCCAGCTCCAACGCCTCTGGCCGCCCGGGTGCGTGAGTTGTTGCAGCAGCGCGGTGCGCTGTTCTTCGAGGACATCCTGGCCGCCCTGAGCGCCTTCGCTCCGGAGGTACTCGAAACTCTGTGGGACATGGTCTGGGCCGGAGAGCTCAGCAATGACAGCCTCGAGGCGCTGCGCTCGCGGCTCCGCGGTCCGAAAGAGGATCGACGCTCGAGGCTGCGCTTGCGGCGTTCCCGGCGGGAAACCTTGCCAGGCAGTGAGGGCCGCTGGGTGCTGCTGCCGGCACTCGCTGCCAACGAGACCGAGCGGCGAACGGCGTTGTGCAGCGCGCTGTTGGAGCGATGGGGTGTACTGCCTCGCGAGGCCGCGCGCTCCGAGGGGGTCAGCGGCGGGTTCAGTTCGCTGTATCCGGTGCTGAAGGCCATGGAAGAAGCGGGTCGGGCGCGACGTGGGTACTTCGTTGCGGGCCTGGGCGCGACGCAGTTTGCACGACCTGGCGCAGAGGACCGACTACGCGCCTTGCGCGGGGAAGGGGAGCAGGCGGCGCCGATCGTCCTGGCAGCGACGGATCCCGCGAATCCCTACGGCGGCGTGCTCGCCTTTCCGCCGCATCCGGAGCGACCCATGCGTTGCGCCGGAGCCCAGGTCGTACTGCTCGATGGTCGGCTGGTGCTCTACCTTGGGCGCGGACACAAGAGCGTGCTGAGCTTCCTGCCAGAAAACGAACCCGAGCGCGGCGTCGCCCTGCGCGCCGCAGCGGGCGCACTCCGGGACCTGGCCCAGGGCAGAAAGAGCATGCTGATCGAGCGCATCGATGGCGCGGCTGCTGCAGAAAGCCAACTCGGCGCGGCGCTTCTGAGCCGCGGATTCACGCGTTCGGCGCAGGGATTGCTCCTGCGCCCGCGGGCCTTGCGAGACTACGCGGCAACCCTCCCAAGCTGAGCGCCAGCGTGCATGACAGTCGCCCTGTCGGGGCGTAGTCTTGTCGGCATGCAGTTGCGTCACATTGCCGTGGGCCTGGTTTCGCTCATTCTCGTAGCCTGTGGTGGAGACGACTCCGCCTCCGGGCCATCTGGATCCGGGGGGACTTCGTCCGGCGGAGCATCATCTGGTGGCGCCTCGACCGGCGGCGGCGCCGGTAGCGGCGGCGGTGCGGGCACGAGTACGGGTGGCAACGCGGGCAGCGGTGGCAACGCCGGTGGAGCGAGCGGCAGCGGCGGCGGCTCCGGTAGCGGTGGGATCGGCGGCGGCGGCAGCGGCTTGATCCAGGTTGATTCCAACAACCCCGCTTGGCTCCGCTACCAAGGAGCGGGCTCGCATTTCTTGTGCGCGCCCGGAGATCCCGAGGGCTTTCTCTATCGTGGAACGCGAAACCCAGACGGCACGAGAACCGGCGACCAAGCCACTCTGATCTCCAAGTTGGCGCCGACCGGGGCAAATGGAATCTACCTGATGGCGGTTCGCTCCCATGGCGGTGATGGCGGCCCCACGGAAAACCCATTCGTGGATTCGGACCCGACCAAGGGGCTGGACCAGGACATTCTCAAACAGTGGGAGACGTGGTTTTCCGCCATGGATAAGGCGGGCATCGTCATCTACTTCTTCTTTTATGACGACAGCGCTCGAATCTGGAACACCGGAGATGGAGTCGGCGCCGCAGAGAAGAAGTTTGTCGAAGATCTGGTGAACCGCTTCGAGAAATACGACCACTTGGTCTGGGTAGTCGGAGAAGAGTACTCGGAGCGTTATTCCAAGGCGCGGGCTTCGGCCATCGCTGCGACCATCCGTGCCGCAGACGATCGCAAGCACGTCATCGGTGTGCATCAGCTTGGTGGGCTCGACTTCGACTTCCCCAACGACCCGAACATCGACCAATTCACTATCCAGTACAATCAGAACAGCGCCGCTCAGCTTCACAGCGGCATGGTGCAGGCATTCAAGACAGCCGCCGGCAAATACAACCTGAACATGAGCGAAGCTGCGAACTACGGCAGCGGTGCGACGGCGCGGCAGAAGAGCTGGGCTACCGCCATGGGCGGCGCCTACGTGATGATCCTCGGCATGGACATCGCGTCCACTCCTGTGGCCGATCTGGAGGACTGCGGACGTCTACGAAACTTCATGGAGGCGGCGCCGCTGAGCGATCTGTCCGTGCATGACGAACTCGCCGCTGGCGCAACCCAATACGTGCTGGCTGACCCGGGCAGCAGCTACGTTGTCTACGCCGCGAACGCCCAGGGCGATCTTGGCCTCAAAGGAATGACCGCAGGTACCTACGACTTGCAGTGGTTTGAACCGGCGACGGGCAAGTCCCAGAGCCAGGCCGGAGTCAGTGTGGCAGCTGGGGAGGTGACCTTCTCGACCCCCAGCGGCTTCGGTGCGGAACTAGCGCTACGGGTTACCAAGAAATAGGGCTCCTGGGCTACCCGCTGCTCAGGCGTGCCAGTTCGCTCAGCGCTGCGCTGTGCTCCCTTCGCGCGAGCACGACGCGGCGTCGGGCGGCGGCAAGAGCGAGCCGAGCCAAGTCGAGGCTGCGAGACGCCTCGAGTACTTCCGCCTCGCCCTCCGAGCGCTCCTCGGTCAGCGCTGCCACCTGAGTGGGATCAGCTTGCGTGCCTGCGGTCGCTGCTTCGGCGCCCAGCTGCCGTAGGCGTCGAACCGCGTCGCCCACGCGCTTTCGCGCGCGGTCCAGCGATTCTGTCGCACGGGTGACGCCCTGGGCTGCCCCCGCCTCGGTGATGCGCGTCTCGGCCTCGCGCTCAGCGGCCACGTGCGCGCGCTCTTCGGCCAGCTGCCTCGGGTCGGTCGCTTGTCTGTATGGCATCGTCCACGGCGGAGCTGGCAAAGGTATTCGCCCCCGCCCCCGGACAAGATACGCTACAGCGCCCGCGGGTTCGGAGACGAAATTCGTGCGAATTGTCATTACCCACGATCTTGCCGACTTCGATGCCCTGGCTTCGGCCATTGCGGCACAGAAGCTGTACCCAGGAGCCCAGATCGTCCTTGCAGGGCGGGTGGGCGTGGAGGTTGGCGGTTACCTGTCCTTGCACAAGGACCACTTCCCAACCGTTCGCCTAGCGGATCTCGATCTGGCTGCCGTCAAAGCCGTGATTATCGTCGATGTCCGCGTACGTAGCCGACTCAAGGACTTCGAGGCGATTTTCGAACGGCGGGATCGTGGAGAGGACGTAGCCGTCATCATCTTCGACCACCACCCCGCAACCGACGACGACCTGGTCGGCGATGAGGAGATAGTTGAACCCGTGGGCTCGGCGACGACGCTGATGGTGGAGCGGATGCGCAGCGGGGATGCATCCGTGGACAGCGTCGAGGCGACGCTATTTGCGTTGGGGATCCACGCTGACACGGGCTCGCTGACCTTCGCGGTCAGTACCGCACGGGACGCTCGAGCCCTGGCTTGGCTCATGGAGTGTGGGGTGCAGATGCCCGTTCTGCGCCGCTACCTGCGTCAACCCTTCTCCGCGGATCAATCGGACTTGTTGCAGTCCGCCCTTGCCGTGATTTCTCCGGTCAGCGTAGGTCACCTTCCCGTCGCCTTCGCCGCAGTGGAGACCGAGCGTGCTGTTGATGGTCAGGCCGAAGTCGTCAGTACGTTGTTGAGTTTGACCGGGGCAGCTGCGGTGCTGTTGGCGGTCGGTCACAGCAAGGACCGCGTGCACGTCGTGGCGCGCTCAAAAACCCCACTCATCGACGTTGCGCGCTGCCTCAAGCAGTTCGGCGGCGGAGGCCACGCCGCGGCGGCCAGTGCCGCGCTGAAAGAACGGCGCGCGGATGACGTCATCCAACAAGCGCAGCAGTGGCTACAAGAAAACCCGCCACAACCCACCCGGGTGGCTGAAGTCATGAGCAGCCCTGTGCACGCCGTCGACGTGCACACACCGCTAACAGAAGTCGCGGCTAGCTTGACCGCCTGGGTCCACGTCGGCGCACCGGTCATGCGAGAGGGCAAGCTCGTGGGCATGCTGTCGCGACGGGATCTGAGCCGTGCCCAGACCGACGGGCGTCTCGACCGGCCCGCGGCAAGTTGTATGTCGCACAACCTGGTGACCATCGGCCCGGACGCGAGCCTGGACGAAGCCCTAGTGCTGATGCAGAAGCGCGATGTGGGGCGACTGCCGGTGCTAGCGGCTGGGCGCCTCGTCGGGATCGTGACTCGCAGCGACTTGCTCGCGGTTCTGTATAGCCGTCGCGGAAAGCCAACGCCGTCCGCCGGTAGTTGAGGTAGTCTGGTGCCGTGAGCCAGTCCGAAGGTCCGCCGCGACGCCCACCGCGTTCCCTTGCCAGCATGCAGGTGGACGTGACCACACGCTTGGGTGCTCTGACGCCCGCAAGCCCCACGGCGCTGCCGAGCCTGGACCGCATGCTCGGTGGCGGACTGCGCACCGGGATGATGTTTGGGATCACGGGAGCGTCGGGCATCGGCAAGACCGCGTTTTCGTTGAACCTCGCCTACATGGCCGCTCGTTCGAAAGCGGCCGTCATCTTCGCGAGTGCCGTCCTCGACGAGACGGAGGTCGTTGCCCGGTTGGCGTCGCGCGCCCTGCACCGTGAAGAGCCCGACGCTGTCACCACCTACGGCGAAATCTGGTCCGGAGAGCCGTGGCAGTACGCGGCTACTCGCAACCTGGTCACCATGGCGGTCGACACGGTAGCCAAAAAGGTTGGCACTCACCTGCATCTGCACAAAGCCGACCCCTTCGAGAGTACCCAGGAATTGCGGCGCGCGGCGGGCGAGCTGTGGGATCGCCACGAGCGCGTCGTGCTCGTCGTGGATGGGCTCCAGGCCTTTTCCGCTCACTGCGGCGGCGATCCAGTTCAGGCCGCTGCGGCAAACTCGAGCCTGGCGGGCCGAGTCGCGGCGGTGGCATTGGAGCTCCGGCGGCTTGCCGAACGAGGCTGTGCTGTCATCGCGACAGTAGGTAGCTCGCATACGGAGTTCATTTCGCCGGCGGTGACCTTTCACGCCAAGATGCGTCCCGTGAAACGATCGAGTGTGCCCGTCAGTGAGCGAGCCCTATCCCTGGGAGCGCGGCCGGTGGATCTGGCGATCACCAAGAACGCCGTGGGCCCGACCGGCATCGTTCCGCTGCGGTTCGTGGCCGGCGCGGCTACATTCGAAGAGCGCGCTCCGTAGTCGACCATGCGTGTGCTCCTACTCCATGGTTTGGAGGGCAGCCCCCATGGTGCCAAGGCCCAGGCATTGCGCAGGAGCTTCGAGCTAGACGCGCCCGCGCTGCCCACCGGTGATTTCGGAGCCTGTGTGACTTTGGCCCGACAGTGCCTGCAGTCGCGTGTCCCAGACGTCGTCGTGGGCTCGTCTTTCGGCGGCGCCGTGGCGTTGAGTCTGATAGTCGACAGGCACTGGCGCGGGCCAACGCTGCTCTTGGCGCCTGCGTCCAAGTTCCTCGGGGGCTGCGTGGAGCTGCCGCAGGAGGCGCGGGTCCTCGTCGTACATGGCGCACAGGATGAAGTGGTTCCCATCCAAGAAAGCCGCCAGCTCGTGGCGGGCAAGGCGTCCGCCACGCTCGTCGAGGTCCAGGATGAACACCGGCTTTCGCGGCTCCTCGAGGGCGAGGCCTTGGCGGACTATGTTCGCCAAGCAGCAGCCTCGAAATAGCGTCGACAGCCGCTGCATTGGGCTTTCGGTTGCTCTCGGGCCGCGCCGACGATAAACGCCTCGGCTCATGACCGCAGCAGCCCTGGGCAAGGCCCCCGCCGCCCCCGCATATCGCGAGATCACGGTTGGCGCGATCGTGCTCGGCATCATTCAGGGCATGCTGATGACGAGTAGCTTCGTCTACATCGGCCTGAAACTCGGCTTTGGCCTGCCGGGGTCGAGCGTGGCGGCCATCTTGGGGTTCGCCCTGCTGCGCGGTGTCGGTCGCAAAGCACTGAAAGTCACGGGCTGCGGCTCGATCGTCGAAAACAACATCAACCAAACCGTCGCCAGTGGCATCAACACCGCGAGCGCGGGCGTGGTGTTCACCTTTCCCGCTTTGCTGCTGCTCGGGCTGGACTACAGCTTCTATACGGTGCTGCTCGCTGCGATTGCTGGCTCCTTCATGGGCATCGTGGTGATCATCCCGCTGCGCAAGCAGTTGATCGAAATCGAGCGCCTGAAGTTCCCCAGCGGCGTGGCCGTCGCGACGATTCTGAAAACGCCGGGCGCGGGGATGCGCAAGGCGAAGTTCTTGGGGATCGGCTTCGCCATAGCTACCGCCGTGACGCTGGCCACGCACCACAAATTCCAAGTCATCCCCGAAGCCGTGCCCGTCGGTCCGTGGCTCAAGGGGCTGCTCGGTATCGGCGACGTGGGTGGGCTGGCTTTCGCGATGATGGGAACGACCCTCGCGATCAGCATGGCGAACTTCGGCGCGGGCATGTTGTCCGGCCGAGGTGGCCTCGGCTTCGCCCTGGGCGGAGTCCTGGCCTGGTGGATCGTCGGGCCTTTCGTGGTGTCTCAGGGTTGGGCCCCTGCAGTGAAGGGCGACGACCTGGTTGGAGCCGTCTACGGCACCATGTTGCGCCCGACGGGGATCGGGATCCTGATCGGAGGCGCCCTGGCCGGGGTGGTGGCCGCATTTCCCGCCATCAAAGGCGCGATCGCCTCCCTCTCCGCCGCAGCCAGACTAGCCAAAGAGGGCGGGCAACAAGCCGAAGAGCTGTCGCCCCGGGTTTTGGTTGGCGGACTCATCGCCAGCGTGCTCGCGCTGATGGCGGTGACCATCATCGCGAGCATCCAGAGCGACGGCCAGCTACACATCGGCGCCGCCATCGTCGCTGCAGTTGCAGGCGCGGTCTGGATCGCGCTGGCCGGACTCATCGTCGCGCAGGCAACAGGTGCTACGGACATATCACCGCTGTCGGGGCTGGCGCTGATCGCGGTCACTCTGATGCTCGCGATCACGAGCGGCAACGTGGTCGTCGCGGTCACGATTGGCGTCGGGGTCTGCGTGGCGACCAATCAGTGTGCGGATATGATGCAAGACCTGAAGACAGGTCACCTGATTGGTGGCGTCCCTAGGCGCCAACAGTTGGTCCAGTTCGCCGTGGCTTGGATCGGTCCCGCCATCGCCATCGGCACGACGATCATTCTGTGGAGAGGTGGGCCGAGCGGTCTCAACGGCTTTGGTCCCGAAAGCCAAGCCTGTCTGGACAAGTTGCCGGGCTGCTTGCCAGCGCCCCAGGCCAGCGTGCTTCAAGGCATGATCACCGGCGTGCTTTCCGGCGATGCTCCGGTGGACAAATACGTCGCGGGAGCGTTCATCGGCGGTGGGCTGGCTCTGTTTCCCATCGGCGGCCTGGGAGTCCTCATCGGTCTCGCGATGTACCTGCCCTTCGAAATCACGTTTGGCTACGGCATCGGCTGCGTCATCACCATGACCTTGGAAAAGTCCAAGGGCCATCGCTTCATCAGCGATGTCATCGTGCCCTTGGCCGCGGGCTTCATCGTGGGTGAGGCGCTGACGGCGCTGACCATGACCTTGATCGAACTCGCCGGTGGGGGAGGGGCCTGATGAAGCTGGTCGGATACTCGCTCTTCGTTGCTGGCGTGATCGCCAGTTCATGTTTCGCCGCTCGGGCAGTTTCGCCCGAAGGAACTGGACCCGAAGGCAAAGTGACCCCGAAGGATCGCGTCAATGCGTGGGCGAGCGTTGCAGGCGTTCCCTTCGGCGTGGGCGTGGCGTTCATGGTCGCCGGAGGAGTGATTGCCCGTCGCCGTAGAAAAGGCGGCGATGTCCGCGGCGGAGAGCACGTGGGTGGCGCGCCGGAGGGCGCCGTGGATCACGCTCTGGAGGGCGAAGGCTCGCGCCCGAAGATAGCGTCGCTGAAACATCGGTCGGCTCGGGTCTTGATCAAGACAATCCACTCCAAGCTCGAAGAGATCAGTTCCAGTCAGAGTGATTCGGACAAGGTGTTCGCGACCTTGGACGACATCATCGAAAACGACGTCGCCGACTTCCTCGAGCAGCGCAGCGAGCTGATCGACGAACTCGGCCTCGGGAAATTTGCCGAGATGATCGGCCATTTCGCGATGATGGAGCGCAACGTGGCCCGCGCCTGGAGCGCCATAACCGACGACGTCGAAGGCGAAGTTGACGGCTGCATCGAGCGCGCGAAGTTCGGCATCAAGAAGGCCGGCGAGGTTCTCGACTAGCTCCGCTTTTTTGAGTTGGGGTTTTTGGGGGTCGGTGCGCCAGGCAAAGCCTGGATGAGGAGGAGGTCAACTAGAGGAAAAGTGAAAGAAACCTCATGCTGGGACGTCGCGGGTGACAAGTCCCGGCCGGCCAAGGTGGACCACCAGCCGGAAGCGAGTCTTGCGTGGCCGTACGACTGCGAAAGCGGGAAGGAAAGCTGCGAAGCGTAGACAGCCAGCGTGGGGGCCGTGTGATTGAGCCCCGAAAGAAAATGCCTGTGGGTGCCGACGCCGTCGACCCAGAGCGGAAGGCAACATCGCTGCAGAAGAGGGTAGGACGGCCAGCCCGAATGGTCCGATTGAATGCAGCGGACCCACCGGGGTCGATGAGCAAGGCACGCGCGCCAAGGTCCCCCAGGAACCTGGGAAATCCCGTCGTCTCCTTTCGCAAGGAAGGTACTGCCGTTCGAAGGAATACGAAGTGACGCAGGACGGGCGGCGAGAAGGCCGAGCCCTTCATAGTAGCCATTGAAGCAGGGGAAGTGTCCAAGCGACCCTGTGGAGGGAAGGGAGTGCCGCACAACGGGCCCGTTAGGAGAGAAAGATGTCGGAGAGACCAAGCTCCGCAAGTGTCTCAACAAGACTCGAACGGATAGCACCTCCAGTCGCTGCTCGACCGAGCGAAGTCCGGGACGTACCGAGCACCACCGGTGCGGCGAGTCCAAATTCCGAAGGCGGACGGAAAGCAGATGCGAGCCATCGGCATTCCGACGTTTGAGGACAAGGTCTTGCAGCGGGCCATCGCAATGGTCGCCGCTCACACGCACACGTTCACGCCCGCTCACACGCACACGCTCGCGCCCAAGCTACCCAAGGGATGCGTGCGGACCGTATCGACCCGCACGCGATTGTCGGGGTTTCTCAGATGAGCAGCTCGAGGCCGGTCTTGCCGTTGGCACCCTTGGTTGCGGTGATGCCGCTGGCGGTGGTGGTGCCACCGTCGCCGCCGATTCCGGGGGTTGCGGTGACGCAGGTGTTGTTGCTCATGGTCACGCCGGTGCCGGACTTGCGTCCGACGCAAGCGCTCGGGCCGCCACCGCCGCCGCCGGCCGGGCCGCCTGCGCCGCCATTGCCACCGCTGCCACCGGGACCGCCTGCGCCCGAGTCGTCGGGACCGTTGCCGGGAGGACCGCCTGCGCCGCCGATTTGGCCAGCACTGCCGCCGCCGCCCTTGCCGCCGTCGCCGCCGTCGGAGGGCAGCAGCTGGTTGTTCGTGACGATGGCGCTACCGCCGGCGATCAGGATGGCGAAGCTGCCACCACCGCCACCGCCACCGGTGCCGATGTTGCCGACTGCGCCTCCGCAGCCACCACTGCCGCCGCCGCCACCGCGATCGGCTGTGCAACAACCACACGTGAAGATGCATGTGACGCCGTTGCACTCGGGGCCGCCACCGCCGCCACCGCCGCCGCCGCCGCCTTCACCTTTGACGCCGGCCTTGCCATCGCCACCGTTGGCGGGCACGTACACACCCGCAGAGATCGCGCCCACGTCGGTGCCCGGCGCACCGGGTTGTCCGTGCACAGCGCCCGTGGTGACCGAGCCACCTGGGCCACCGGCCCCGCCAGTTCCGCAACCGCTCGCGCCCGGGCCTGCGGTTCCACCCACGGCGCCGCCTGAGCCGGGGCTGCCAGTACCTCCTGGCGAGTTGTTGTCGTAGCCACCGTCGCCGCCCTTGCCGCCCGCGCCGGTTCCGCAACCTGTCGGAGCCGCAGCGCCAATGCCGCCGGAACTGCCGTTGTCTTTGCCGTCGCCGCCCTTCTTTCCGTCGGGAGCTTTCGGGTTGCTGAGCACCGTGCCGTTGCTGCCGTCGGCACCTTTGGTGCCCTTGGCGGCTTCGATCTTGTTGTATCGAATGTAAAGCTGGCCATTGCCACCGGCGCTACGTACGCCATAGGTGCTCCCGCCCGGGGTGGAATCCTGGGTGGCCTGGATGGTCAAGCCTTCAATGTGGGTTTCTACATCGACCTTAGGCGCAAAAAATACGGTCCCTGGGGCGGTGACGAAGGTCGAAACGCTTGCGGTGCGCTTGAAACGGAAGTTGGAGTCGTTGTGATCGAAGCCGCCGTACACGCTGATACCGCTCTCCACGGTCACGGCTTCGTTGTACTGCTCCCCACTCAGGCATACAGCCGGCACGGTATTGGCCTTCGCCTTGGCGATCGCCGCGGCGATGGTTTGCATTGGGTTCTGCCGGGTGCCGTCGCCGGTGGTGTCATTGCCCGTTGCCTTGGAGACGTACACACACTGTTCTACGATGCCGTCGCCGCCGTCGCAGTTGTCATCTTCGTAGTTGGGATCGATGGGGTCGGTCGCGCCCTTCTTCACGCAGCTGTACTCGCAGCCGCAGACTCCCGTGAGGGGGTTCTTGTCCACGTCCCACATGTTGGCGGGGCAACCCGTCGAGCAGGGGCCCGCGTCGGCGCCGCCGGTGCCTCCGTCTTGGCCGCCGGTGCCCGCGTCCGCTCCGGCTGATCCCGCCGAACCCGCGGAGCCTGCCGAGCCGGCGCTACCGGCACTACCCGCAGTGCCTGCGGTGCCGCCAATTCCGCCGCCGCCGGTCCCGCCGGTGCTGATCCCACCACCGGTACCGCCAGTGCCGTTGTTTCCAGCACTGCCGTCACCGCCGTCAAGGGAGGTGCCGCCACCGACTCCAGGTCCCGTATCCGCTTCGCCGCCACCGGCGCAACCGAGGGATAGAATCGCGACGGACACACACATCAAAGAAGCAAGAAACCCACGAGCCATCATGGGCAAAGTGTGCCGCGGAGCGTGACTTGGAACAAGCGAAGTTCTCCCATCTCCCGCAGATACGGCCGCATCGCCGTGCGGAGCGGGCCAGACCCGGTCGGCTTTGCTATGCTGCCCCAGCGGCGCGGGCCGCCCATGTAGCCATGACACCTACACTTCGCTTCGGCTTCGCCCTCGTCCTTGGCGGCCTCACGGCTGCAGTTTTTTCCGCATGCGGCTCCGATGCGAGCGCTCCGCCGGGCTCCGGCGTGGGTGGCTCCACAGGCACCGGTGCAGCGTCGGGCGCGGGGGGCAGCGCTGGGGACGCTTCCGCCAGCGGTGGAACCGGCGGAGGCGTGATCATCGATAGCGGTCTGCCGGATGGTCTCGACCCCGATGCGGCCTGCGCGGTGGTGACGGAGAGCGCTAAGAACTCGCCGCTGCATCTCTACGTCATGATGGACAAGTCCAACAGCATGGCGGGCAACCAATGGACCGCCGCCGTGGCGGGGCTGACGGCGTTCGCGCAGTCGAAGGACTCTACCGGTGTCTACGTCGGTCTGAAGTTCTTCCCTCGGGCGCCGAACGCGACTCCAGCCTGTGACCAAAAGGCTTACGCCGCACCCGATGTGCCTTTCGGGGTCCTGCCCGGCAACGCCGCGCCGATTGTCGCTGCGTTGGGGGCCGAAAGTCCCAATGGCCTGTCCACGCCGACATACCCGGCGCTTGGCGGCGGGTTGCTCAAGGGCATCGAGATCATTCAGAACAATCCGGGTCACACGGCGGCGGTGCTGTTGGTGACGGACGGAATCCCCGCGGGGCCGCTTGGCTTGTGCGCGGGCGTCAGCCCCGAGGATTGGAACGAAATCGCGAAGCTCGCGACCACAGGCGTGAACTTCAATCCATCAGTACTGACCTACGTGGTGGGCTTGCCCGGAGTCGATCAGTCTTTCGCCAATCAAATCGCTCAAGCGGGAGGCACGACCAGCGCCATCTTGGTCAGCAATACGAACGTGCAAGCGGAGTTCGAACAAGCCTTGGCCAAGGTGCGGGGCGAAGCGCTGCCTTGCGAATACGAAATCCCCGAAAAGGTGAGCAAAGGCGAAATCGAGCTCAACCGTGTGAACGTCGTGCTGGAGACTGGGGGAAAATCCAACGTCATTCCTCAAACCAGCGACTGCAAGCAGGGTGCTGGCTGGTTCTACGACGACCCCAAGGCCCCAAAGCGAATACTGCTCTGCCCGAGCTTGTGTGACAGCGTGAAGAAGGACTTCACGGCGAAGGTCGACATCTTGCTCGGTTGCAAGACCCAAGTCGTGCGTTGACCCGCGCAGCATGAGCGAGAAGGACAAGCTCGAGAAAGCCATTGATGCGCTCGAAGGTCAGCGCACCGCCTTGGGCAATACCGTGGTGGACACGGCTACGGCTGAGTTGCGGCAGAAGCTGGCCGCCCTCAGCTCCCTGAGCGGCGACAAGCGCCAACTGGTGACGGTGCTGTTCGCGGACGTATCGGGATTCACGAAGCTGAGCGAGCGGCTCGATCCCGAGGAGGTTCAAGACCTGCTCAAGCGGCTGTGGCCCGCGCTAGATCAGGTGATTGTTTCCAATCGCGGCCACATCGACAAACACATAGGCGATGCGGTGATGGCGGTATGGGGGCTTTCGGGTGCCCGACCCGACGACGCGCAGTGCGCGGTACGGGCCGGGTTGGGACTGCAGCGTGAACTCGTCGCCTTCCGCGCTCGCGAAGACGTGCAGCTGGGCATGCGAGTTGGCGTCAATACCGGGCAGGCCAGTGTGTCCCGGGTAGCGTCGACGGGCGAGTGGAACGTCATCGGCGACACCGTGAACGTCGCCTCGCGCCTGGAGCATGCCGCCGAACTGGGCAGCGTCTTGATTGGCAGTGATACCGCTGCGCAGGTGGAGTCGGCCTTCGAACTTGCGGAGCAGCAGCCCCTGGAGGTGAAGGGCAAGAGCCAAGCTCTCAAGACCTTCGTGGCGCTCGGTGAGTCCACGCGAGGAATTCGGCTGCCGTCCCATACCCTCACGGACGTAACCAGCGCTTTCGTCGGTCGTGAGCGGGAGTTGGGGGCCCTCCTCGCCCAGTACCAACGTGCTCGAAGCGGGCAGCCTGAATTCGTCTGCGTCAGCGCCGACGGTGGAATCGGCAAGAGTCGACTTGCTTCGGAATTGGCGCGCCTGCTGCGGGTGCAGGGAGATCCCGTGCGGGTTCTCGAGCACGTGTGTGTATCCACCGCTGAGGGGGAGCCGTTCGGACTTCTGCGCGAGCTGGTGCTTCGGGCCGCGTCGGCCACAAGTCGGGAGCCCCAGGAGGCAGTGGCGAAGCTGCGTCCTGTCTTCGAGCAGCACCTGGGCGCCGAGCCGGTTGAGGAAGCGCTGCGCTACGTCGGCTTCGTGCTCGGTCTGCTTCCCGAGAGCGCCGAGCTGGCCGGACTGCGCCGGGACGCCGTGCAGATCCGCGGCCGCGCGGAAGTGCTGCTCTTGCAGCTGTTCGGTGCCTTGGCCAAGCAGCGCATGCTGCTCTTGTTCGTGGAGGATCTGCATTACGCAGACGATGCGTCCCTGGAGTTTTTGGCTCGCCTGTCCAGGCAAGAGGGGCGCGTCTTTCTCGTTGCTACAAGTCGACCCGGGCTGTGGCAGCGTCCGGGCCAAGCCGCCGGGTGGTTGCAGCGGATGGACCTCGCGGCACTCTCCCGCATCGACGCCCACACCTTGGCACAGGGGCTGCTCAGTCGTGCCCGCCACGTGCCGGCTTGGATTCGGGATTTCTTGGTCGAGCGGGCTGGGGGAAACCCCTTTTTCTGCGAAGAGCTTCTGCGGGTTCTGATAGAGCGTGGCGTCGTGCGCGTTGACGGTCTGGGGCTGTCCATCTCGGAGCGGCCCCCGGAGAGCCTCAGCCTGCCTCCCCGCATTGCACCGCTTCTGGTGGAACGCCTCGATCGTCTGAGCCCCGAGGCGCGACAACTGCTGGAGCAGGCCGCTGTGGTCGGGCAGCGGGTATCCCGAAGCCAACTGGACGCGCTGGCGGGCAGCATAGATGACCAGGTCGTGAGCGAACTATGCGAGGCCAACATGCTCGCCTTGGACGAGAGCTTCAGCGCCAAAGCACCGGACTTCGAGTTCGTCCACGCTCTGTGTCATGAAACGACCTACGAGTTTACACTGCTGAAGACCCGGCGCGCGCTTCACGAACAGCTCGCCCAGCATCTTGCGCAGCAGAGCCTGGCGCCCGCGGCGGAAGTTGCACGGCACTTCGACATCGCTGGTAACGCCGCTGCCGCAGCGACCTATTTTGCAGATGCTGGGGAGCGCGCGCGACGCGCGGATGCGACCGAGCTCGCGGCGCGCTTCTTCGAAAGCGCCCTGCAGCGCCTGCCCGGCGATCGGGGGCTGAGTGTGCGCTGTCACGAGGGCCTCGGTGACGTCTGGATGAAGCAAGCGCGCTTCGCCGAGGCCGTTGAAGCTTACGAGACGGCGCATGCTTCGGCGGTCGCGGAGGGCGATCCCATCGCTCAGGCCCGAGCGCAGAACGGGATCTCCTGGGCCTCGAGCCAGGCGGCGCAATTCGCTCGAGCGGCCTCGGCTGCGGAGCGCGCCGCGGACGTGGCGTGCTCCACCATCGAGACGGCGCGTCAGCCTGCCACCAAACGCCACGCCGAGGTGGAGCTAGCCAACGCCTGGCACAATCTCGGTTGGGCGCAGGTCATGCTTTCGGACGCTGACCAGGCGATGGCTGCAGCTCAAGAGGGTCTGGTGACGGCCGAGGAAGCGGGTGCACGGCGCGAGCAGGCCCTGTGCCTCAATTTGGTGGGCGTCGTCCTGTACCATCTGCTGGATCGCTACGACGAGGCTGCCCGTTACATGGAGCAAGCCTTGGGGATCTACCGTGACAGCGGAGACCGTTGGGGGATCGCTTGCCAACTGAACAACCTCGGAGACTTGGCTCGGCTCCGCGGCGACTTTCGCGCTGCGGCCAGCTCGTTGGAAGAAGCGCTCGAGGTCGCCCGCGCCATCGGACACACGACGCAGGAGCTGGCGGTGCTGGGCAATCTGGGCGCCGCCTACAATGGTCTGGGTCAATACGCTCGCGCCGAGGGCGTGCTGAGGCATGCGGTGCGGCTTGGCGACGATGCGGCGCCCTTTTCCATCGCTCCGTGCCTCGCCTATCTGTGCGAAGCCCTGGTGGGCAAGGGTAGGCCAGAAGAAGCATTGCCCCACGGCGTCGCCGCCGTGCGGGCGGCCGGGCACGACGACAGCGCTTTTCGCGGCGAGGCGTTCCGCGCGTTGGGCCGCGCCCTGTCAGCGGCGACCACGCCGAACGCCGCGCACGTCGAGTACGAGGGACGCAGCCTCGACGCCGAAGCGTGCTTTGCCCAGAGCGTCGCGATCTTTCACGCCCTGGGGCTGTCCAAGCAGCGGGCACAGACCTTCCTGCACTGGGCAGAGTTCGAAGATCGCCTGGGCCAGCGCGCGCGGAGTGAAGAACTGCGAGCCCAGGCACAAGCGCTCGGCGTCTCGAGTACGAAGGCTTGACCGCGGGGTTTGCACGCGGGTTTGAGTTCTGGTGTAGTTGACCCATGACAAGAAGCGCTGGATGGATTTGCTTGCTCTCCCTGAGTCTTGCAGCTTTCGCCTGCTCCGACGACGAGGTCGATGACGGCAGCGGGGGCAGCGGCGGCACCGGCGCAACGGGCGCGACTGGTGGATCCACAGGCGGCACGAGTGGCAGCTCGGGCAGTTCGGGTTTCGCTGGCGCGAGCGGCTCAGGCGGCTTGGATGGTGGCGCTGGAAGTGGCGGCAGTGCGGCGGTCGATGGCGGCGACGCCGCAGCGGACGCGTCCACGCACCCCTTCAAGGCAGCTCTGTCGAACGTGGCCTACACCGTCGAGTGTAAGACCGAAGCGGGCCCCAACGCCATCGATGGCAGCTTTGATGCGGACTACGACAACACCGCCAACAGCTCGCCGGTCAACGGCAACTTGAGTGTGCAACTCACGCTGATCGATGGCGCCAACACCATGACCTGGACCCACATCCCGACGCCCGCTGCTACGGGTCCGGTGGCCGCAAGCGCGACCAAGAAGGTGACTCACAAGCCGGTGACGGGCAGCGGATCGGGCACGGACGATCCCTGCAAGTACTGCAGCGGCACCATGACCTTGAAGGTCGACTGGAAGCTAGATGACGACCTCGGCACCGTCATCAGCGACACCTTCGGCCCCGTCAACGTGAACTGCAACAACTAGCCCGCGCCCCAGCGGCCCCGTCAACGTGAACTGCAACAACTAGCCCGCGCCCCAGCGCGCGTCATTGGCTGAGCGGTGGGGCTCAGCCAACGAGTCCGTTGATCGTGCCGCTGACCTGACCGAGCTTGGACGGCCCACCCAGGGCGCCCATCACCGTGTTGATGACCTTGGTGGGGTGCTGGTCCTTCGCGATGATGTGCTTGCCGCCGCTGGCATTCACTCCGCCGCCCTTGCCGGTCACGATGACCGCCATGTTCTCGCTGGAATGGGTCGTGCCTTGTCGGTCTTGCTCGGGATCGTAGCCCCAGCCGCCCTCGAAGGTATGCACCATCACCGTGTTGTCGAGGATGCTGCTGCCGTCGACGTCCTGGGTGTCCCGCAGCCGCTTCGCCAAGTTGGCGAAATGCTTCACGTGCCAGGCTACCGCGTCCGCTACCGCATTGGCGCCCTTGTCCCCGCCGCCCACCGCGTAGTGGCCGAGCTCGTGCACATCGCTCGGGTAGCCATACACCGGGTTCATGTTCAAGAAGCACTGAGAGTACGTGAACATCAACGATGCGACGCGAGACTGATCGCAAGTGAACGCCATGTGGATCAGGTCTGTCATGACCTGAGCGCGCTTCTCTTCATCACTCCAGGCGCCGTTGCTCGCATAGCCGCCGGTATCGCCATTGTCCACGGCCCCGCCAATGCTCGGGTCCTTGCCCGGATCCGGAAGGATCTTGCACTGGCTGCCGTCGGGGAGCGGGATGGCTTCCAGGCGGTTTTCCAATCCACGTAACTCGTCGAAGTGCTGTTCCAAGCGGATGCGATCTGCGGCGCCGAGGCGCTTGGACAGCCGCTCGGTATCGCCCCTCACCAGGTCGATCACGCTCTTGCGTCGATTCAGCAAGCGCTTGGCTTTCTCCGCCTCGACAGGATCGGGCGGAATGAAGCCACTGAAGAGATCTTGATACGCAACCTGCGGGCTGAACTGAGGCGTGATCTTCTCGAGCTTGCTGCCGTTCATGCGCGCACTCATCAATCCGCGGTTGCCGCCGGTACCGTTGGAGCCGCGATAGTACGCTGCCTGGACGCGGTAGCTGAGTACGGGCCGCGTGCTGGCGGTGGGGCCGGCGAGGGTTTCCGATAGAACCCAATCCGAGGTGGGGCCTTGCAGGGTTTCGTCGCTGTCGGATCCGGACTTCATGCCCGAGAGCAGCGGGTTGGTCGTCATCGAATGAAATCGAATCGCTCGACCGCCATCCGGGATGTTCGAGCCCGAGCCCCAGGGGATTTTCATTCCCGAGACAATGCTCGTCACGTCATCCACGCCGGCGTCGCCGAGGGGTTGCAGGCCTCGAGTGAGGTTGCCGGGCAAGGGGCCCTCGGAGGTCGGAATCACGAAGTCCCGGCTCTCCATGCCAAGAGACGTTCCGCCGAAGGCGATCAGGTAGCGAAGCGGTGCAACCAGGGGACCGGCTCCGGCCTGCTTCGCAGAAAAGAGTTCCAAAAATGGCAAGGCAACGCAGAAGCCGCCCAGCCCGCGAAGCACTGCTCGTCGCGACGTTTTCTTCATGGCGTTTCCTCTCGGCGAAGCCGAAACGTTTCTTGGCTGACGACCCGCAGGATCAGTTCCTCCAAGCGGAACTCCCCTCGCGGCACGTCCTGCATCATGCGCGCAACGAAGGTTTCGTCCCGCTCATCCAATTCGTAGCGCCCTAGCGCGTAGCGCACGTAGTAGGCCGCGACGCAGCTCTCGATGCCACCGGCTTCAATCAAACGATTGGACAGATCCACCGGCCCGCTGAAGCTTCCGATTCCGTCGAGTTCGCCTTGACCGGATATCGGACAATCCGGCCGATCCGTCTCGTGAGTGCGGTAGCGTCCGGCGGTGTCGAAGTTCTCGAGGCCAAATCCGATGGGCTCCATCTTGGTGTGGCACAAGGAGCAACCGTCCGTCTTCCACATGTTGTAGCGTTCGGATTTGCAGGCGTTGGGATCCGAGCCCTCCGGCGGCTCGTCGGCGTTGACTTTCAGAGACGGCGGTGGCGGTGCAATTTCCTCACACAACAGCCGATGTCGAATCAGCAGGCCACGCTGGGTCGGGCTCGTGTCGGAGAACTTCGCGACCGCCGAAAGAAAGCTGCCATGACTCAGCAGCCCCTGGCGTGGTTCGTTTCCGTAGCTGACCCAATCACCACTGCTATTGCTGGGTGCGCTGAGCCCGTAGTGGGTGGCAAGCTCCGAGGTCACGTAGGTTTCCGTGCTGGTCAGTACGTCCAGCCATGGGCTCTTGTCCTCGAAGATGACCTTGTTCAGCAGGGCCTGCGTCTCTTGCTGCATGGCGGCGGACAAAGTCGCGCTATGCGGCAGCTTCTCGTAGCCGAGCCACATGGAGTGAAAGCGGGCGACCTGGCGTTTTGCGCGGTCGTCCTCGAGCAGTTCCTTGGTAGCCGCAACGACGCCCGCCGGAGTCGAAAGCTTGCCGGCGTCTGCGGCGTCCAGCAGGCTGTCCGGCGGGGTCGAGCCGATCAACAAGAAGGACAGGCGGGTCGCCAACTCGTGATCCGTGAGCCGGTACACCCCCGCTTTGCCAGGGACCGGCGTGCCGACTTCAGCGCGGTACAGGAACGCGGGGTGCTGCAGGAACGCCAGCAGGGCCGACTCGACGGCGACCCAGAAATCGTTCTCCGCCGTGGCGTGGGGCATGAACGCCTCGAAGCGCGTGACTTCCTCGCTCGCTAGTGGACGTCGAAAGGCGCGCCTTCCGAAGCTGTGGATGAACTCGCCGTAACAGGCGGCATCACTGGGGCCCGTCGGCGTGCAAGGTACGATCTTGCTTCGAAGGCTCGTGTCGGCGATTACCTTGGCGGCGACGTCGCTGGCCAGCACGTCCGCCGAGTTGATCAGGGCTTCGCTGGCTAGCTGATGGGTGTAGTCGTTGTCGAAAGGGCCCCGCTGGTCTTCGGGAAGCACGGTTTCGCTGGCGATGTCGACTTGGAGCAGGTCCTGGACCGCGGCGTTGTACTCAACTGCGGTGAGGCGGCGGATCCCGGTGCGCGCGGCTTCGAGAGCGGCTTGTTGGGCGGCGGGACCACCGGGCCCACTGCCGCCGCCTTCCTCGTCACCAGGAGCCCCGATATCGCCGACACAGGCCGCGGCGGCTGCGAGGGCCACCACCCCGGCAGCGACTAGCCCCCGAGCGCCCAAGCGCTGAACCGGGGGATGCGAATGACTCGATCGCCTCGACATAATATTCGGCAAGTGTGCAGGTACCGTGCCGAAGCGGCCAACCAAAACCCGCTGAATTTCCTATTAAAATCAAACACTTACGTGCGACATGCGGTGTCGCTGTGACGCTTCAGGTCGCACCGGCGTCCGTCACCTTTGCTCCCATGCAGCGCGCGTGAAACAACGCCGGTGTGGCCCAACAGCGGCTGATCCTGCACGCCGACATGGACGCTTTCTATGCGTCCATCGAACAACGGGACGACCCGGAGCTCCGGGGCAAGCCCGTCATCGTCGGGGCCACCAGCGCCCGGGGCGTTGTGTCGGCGGCGTCCTACGAGGCGCGCGAGTTCGGCGTGCACAGCGCCATGCCCGGCTTTCGCGCGCGTGAGCTTTGTCCCCAGGGCATCTTCCTGGGTGGCAACATGAAGAAGTATGGCGAGGTCAGTGCGCAGGTCCACGCCGTATTCGAGGAGTTCACGCCGGAGATCGAGCCGCTCGCGCTAGATGAAGCCTTCCTGGACATCACGGGATCCATCGGCCTCTTTGGCGGGGCGCTGCCACTGGCGCGCAAACTCAAACGGCGCGTGCGCGAGGTGACGGACCTTGTCGTGAGTATTGGAGTGGCCCCGAACAAACACGTTGCCAAGATCGCATGCACCTTTGGCAAACCCGACGGTCTGCTCGTCGTGCCGGACTACGCTGTGCGTGCCTTCGTTACGCCACTACCGATCCGACGCATGTTCGGTGTGGGCCCCGTGCTCGGGCGTGCTCTGGTCGCGGCCGGTTTTCACACCTTCGGCGATCTCGCCCAGGCTGACCTAGCCCGACTCACTCGCGTGGCAGGCAATCGAGCCGAGGCTTTGCGACAGCTAGCCCTGGGCAATGACGTGCGGGAAGTCGTCGCGGAGCGGGTCCCCAAGTCCTATGGTGAAGAAAACACCTTCGAACGAGACGTGATGGAGCGTTCCGTCGTCAGCGGAGCGCTCACCGCCCACGCTGAGGCCGTCGCGCGTCGCCTGCGCAACGACGGATTTCGGGGACGCACGGTGACGTTGAAGGCGAAGCTTGGAAGTCGCCGAGGTCGCAAGGCTCCGCGCAACGCCGGTGAGCCCGAAGAGCCGATCTACCCTTTGTTGACACGGCAACGCTCGCTGGATGTCGCCACGGACGATGGCACCCTGATTCGGGAAGTCGCCCTATCGCTCTGGGACGAACTTCGGCTGCAGCAGCCCGTGCGGCTACTGGGTGTTAGCGTGAGCGGTATCGAAGAAGCGGGGCCCGAACAACTCGACTTGTTCGCGAAGCGCTCGAAGACAAGAGACTTGGGGCCCGCCCTGGACGCGATCGAAGAGCGCTTCGGCCGCGGCGTCATCAGCCGCGCCGTCGACGCCCCTGGCAAGATCACCCACAGCTTGCAGAAGAAGCGCGGCGAGTAGCAGCGGCGGTCAATCGCCGCGGCACACGCCGACCTTGCCGGAGTGGCCTCGACGGTCTCGGTCTTTGCAGGTCCATTCCTTGCCGAAGTCGGCGCAGTCGTCGCCTCGATCACAGACGATGCTGCAGATGCCGCCCTCGTCCGAAATGCATGCCGTGTGCCGCGGGCAGTCGTCATCCGACGCACATCCGACCGTGCACATGCCGCCCGGATAGTCGCCGCCGCGAACGCAACGCTCCTGGCAGTCGTCGGAGTTCGAGCAGGACCCACCCACCAGGCTTCCCCCCGGGCCGACCTCCTCGTTGTCGTCGCCGTCACACCCGACTGCGCAGCAGCCCAGCAGCGCGAGAGCGAGCACCCATTTTCCAATCGCCATGCCCAATAGCGTACACGGCTGAGCTGCGTCGTCGAGCGACCACTCACATCAGTTGAATGGCGAAACTCCTTGCGCGAGTCGGTCGGCTAGCGGACCTTGTGCGTGAGCGTGCTCTTCACCAACACGCCGTCGGCCCAGTAGGCGCCTGAGGGGCCGCTCGGCAGGAGATCGTAGGTCCGACCGCCATCCAGCGGGATGCGCTCGACGCGCAGCACGCGGGCACCGTCAATGGGATCGTCGACGCTCAGCTGCGCGAAGGAACGACCATCGCTTAGGGGGTGCCCGCCCGAAGCGGCGACTCGGCGCCCATCGTCGAGAGCCAGACGCACCAATTGGTGGTGGTTCGGCGCCGGGATCGAGTTGACGTATTCGACGACGCCGGCGACTCGCCGACCTTGGCTATCGAGGGTCCAGAGCTTCATGCCCACCCGAAGCGCGCTGACCGGGCGAGGGCCGTTTGGCGTTGCGATGCTTGCGGCGGGCGGTAGGCAGATCGGGCAGCCGAACTTTTTCCGGTTCTGCGCGTCCTCGGCGCTGAGCCAACGGAACCCCGGGGGTGGATCGCCGGCGCGTGCCACGGGAGGACCACAGTTCTGTACGCATTCGTAGCCAGGGCCTGGTGCAGGGCCCTGACACTGGGAGCTTCCGGGTGGCGGCCCCGGTGATGGCGGCTCCGGGGGTGAGGAATCGGGTGGCGGTGGCTGTGGGGGCGGGCCCGGCGGCGGTGGCTCGGGTGGCGGCGTGGTTGGATGCGGCGGGGGAGGTGGCGACTCAGCGCTCGGTCCCGCACCGGCGCAGCCGCAAACCGCGCCGGCAGTGATCAATACGGCTAGCGTGCGCATGGCCATGAGCCTAGCAGCTGGGTTGGCAAATGTGGACACGCCTTCGCTCTTGGTCGCCGAACCTGCGCCACGCGGCCCAGCTTGGGAGTAGTGGCCCAGAGCCGCTGCATCGATGCGACCCCAACCAACCAGAAAAGCCCCGGCACTGACGGCGGTGGCGGGTTGTCGCTCAAGGCCGCACTCGGAACAAGCGCTCGAAGTTGTCGGATAGTTGCTCCGTGACCTGATCCAAAGATGTGTCCCAATTTTCGGCGAAGAACTCCGCGGTGCCGCGGACGAAAGCGGGCTCGTTGTCGACCTCACGGTTCGGCGACAGGTAGGGGCAATCGGTCTCTAGAAGCACGCGCTGTCGAGGTAGGGTTTGCACCATGCGCGTGAAGGCTTCGTTGCGACGGGCGTTGGCGGGGATGCTCAAGTAGTGGCCGTGCTCGGCAATCCGGCGCGCGAGCTTCACGCGCCCGCCGAAGCAGTGCCAGTTGACGCGCTCGGCGCCCATCTCTTTGAGCACCTCGAAGCAGTGAGCTTCGCGCTTGCGGGTATGAATGATGATGGGCTTGTCGTTTTCCAAGGCGATGCTCACGAGCTCTCGGAAAGCGTCCTCTTGTAGCTGCCACAGTTCTTGCGGCACCCAATAGCCGTCGAGGCCGATCTCGCCGACGGCAATGCCGTCGCGTGCGTGCTTGCGCACCCAAGCGATGCCCTCAGCGGCCTCGACGGGCTGTCCGTCTCGGGGGTAGTCGATGTCGCGGCGGACCATCTCGGCAAGCACCGTGTCGACCGGGTAGAAGCCGTAGGCGGGGGCGACGAGATCCGAGCGTTGGGCCAGCTCCTGGACGCGTTCGTTGTCGCCGGGGTTCAGGCCGTTGCTGATGATCGTGGATACGCCAGCGCGGCGCGCGTTTTCGAGCAGCTCGTCCACACGCGGAAATAGCTTGGGGTGCGTGAGGTGCGCGTGAACATCGAAGAGTCCCATGACGGCTTTTGGCTCGGCGGCTGCGGCGGGGCTATCGGAAGAAGAGAGAGAGCAGGAAGAGCACCACGACCAGCCCGGCAATGGGCAGCAGGAACGTTGTTATCACGCCTCGCCAGGGGCCTGCGAGCTGCCCGGTGCCTTCTGCGGCACAGTCGCGACAGATTGCGAAGACCTTCACGCCGCCTTCGCTCAGGATGGCGCAGTCTCCGCATAGCGGCAGCTCGCAGCGGGCACACGGGCCCACGCCGGGGGCGCCGCAGTGCTTGCAGGTGGCCATGCTCGGGCCGCCATCGTGACCAATCAGCTCCATCTTCTTTGCGGAAGCAAGCCTAGCCCGGATTATGCACGAGCGCTCTGCTGCGGTAGCCGATCCAACATCGCCTGCGGCGGTTTCCTCGCGCCACGGCAGAGGGGGCAGGCCCGCGCCGGAGCGCCGGGAGCTAGTCCAGCACGAACAGGCGGCGCGGACCTCGGCTATCGAGGCGAGTGAGGCCAGCGGCGAAGAACAGCTCCCGAGCTTTGTCCATTTCCTCTTCGGTTGGCCGACGGTGGATTTCCGGATACTGCGAGGTGCGGTACTCGGGTCGGTACTGGGCCATGACGTTCACGTACGTGTTTGGGTCCAGCTCTGCCAAGAACGCGAAGACCTGCGCTGACTCTTCGAGCAGCCCGGGCATGACCAGGTGGCGCACCAATACTCCGCGCCGGGCGAGCCCGTCCTTGCCGATCTGCAACGGCCCCACTTGGCGATGCATCTCGCGCAGGATCTGCTTCGCGACTTCAGGGTAGTCCTTGGCCTTGACGTAACGGGTCGCGCTGGCTTTCGTCCAAAGCTTGAAGTCTGGCATGTAGATGTCGACCAAGCCGTCCATCCATGCCAGGGACTCGAGGGCGTCGTAGGCGCTGGTGTTGTAGACGATGGGGAGCTCTAGGCCACGCTCGATGGCAATGGGTAGCGCCTCCAAGATCTCCGGCACCACGTGCTCGGGAGTGACGAAGTTGATGTTGTGGCAACCTTGCTCCTGGAGGTCGAGCATTGCCGCAGCGAGCGCCTCCGGTGATAGTTCGCGGCCCTGACCGGCCTGGCTGGTGTCGTGGTTTTGGCAGAACACACACTTGAGGTTGCAAAAGGCGAAGAAGATTGTCCCTGACCCCCGCGAGCCCCGTAGGCAATCTTCTTCGCCGAAATGGGAAAACCATGTGCTGACCCGAGCGTAGCGCCCCGTGGAGCAAACCCGCGCCTCTCCCTCCAGGCGATTGACCCGACAGTTGCGCGGGCAGACTTCACAACTCGCGAGGCTCTGCAGAGCCACTTCGGCGCGACGGTGGATCTCCGTCAGGGGAACGCTTCGGTAGGCAGGCCACATGCGCCTGCAACAATAGCGCGTTTGGCGGGTCGTACCGCCGCCTGGGTCCGCGCGCCCGAAGTTGACGCGCGGACTCCGCTGCCGGGTTCAGCGCCGGCGACGTCGGATCAGGGCGAAGCCGAGCGCAGCAAGCGCTCCGAGCCACAGCGGCGTACGGGAATCGCCACCCGCGGCCCGACAGGAACAACCGCCGCCTTCTAGATCGTAGTCATTGAGCGGGTTGTTCGCACTGGAACCGCCGGTACCGGCACCACCGGTGCCCGCCCCGCCATCCACCTGGCCGCCAGCACCCGCGGCACCACTGCCTGCGGCGCCCGCGCTGCCCGCGGCACCGCCGGCACCGCCGGTGCCACCATCCGGGACCACAGTGTCGTCGGCGGGGTCGAGGGGATCGCGCTCGCCGGCGTCAACAGCGCCGTTCTTGCTCACGTCCTCGTCGCCGTCCGAGACGCCGCCGAAGTCCGTGTCTGGGTTGACCATGCTGGTTCGGGTTGCACCTGAATCGGCGTCGGCGGTGCAGGCGTTCTTCGTCGTATCCGTATCCGGGTTGCTGCAGTCGTTGCCGAGTTCCGTGCCGTCGAAGAGGCCGTCCGCATCACTATCGGAATCCAGCACGTTGATGGTGCCGTCGCCGTCCGTGTCCGCGCTCAGGTTGGCCTCCTCACCATCCAGGGCCCCGTCGTCGTCGCTGTCGTCGTCGTTGGGGTTGGAGTTGAGAGTGGACTCCAGGCCATCGCTCAGGCCGTCGCCGTCCGTGTCAACGACCGTGGTGTCGTCGGCGCCGACGTTGGGGTCCAGTTCCCCGGTGTCCACGACGCCATTGAGGTTCACGTCTTCGGAGCCGTCGCGGACGCCGCCGCCGTCCGTGTCCGGGTTCAAGGCGCTGGTCTTCGAGTTCGGGTCGCCGTCGGCCACGAAGAAGTTCTTCGTGGTGTCCGTGTCGGCATCCGCGGTGGTGACCCCCACTTCGGTGCCATCGAATAGAGCGTCGTTGTCACTATCAACATCGAGAACGTTGACCAGGCCGTCGCCGTCCGTGTCGTCGCTCGGGTTGCTCTCTGCACCGTCGACAACGCCGTCGTCGTCGGTGTCCTTGTCATTTGGGTTGGAGCGCAGGGTCGCCTCCAAGCCATCTGACAGTCCATCGCCATCGGTGTCGACGACGTTGGTGTCGTCGGCCTCGTTGCCCGTGGTCGGGTTCTGCTCGCCAGCATCCACGACGCCGTTGAGGTTGGCGTCTTCGGAGCCGTCCGTGGCGCCACCGCCATCCGTGTCGGGGTTCAGCGGCGAGGTCTTGGTGGTGCCCGAGTCCCCGTCGGGGATGCAGCGCTTCTTGCTGACGTCCGTGGCGGGGTTGCTGCAGCCCAAGCCGAGCTCGGTGCCATCGAAGAGGCCGTCGTCATCACTGTCGGGGTCGAGGGCGTTGATCAAGCCGTCCAGGTCCGTGTCCGCCGTGGGGTTGGGCTCGTCGCCGTCGATGACGCCGTCGTCGTCGGTATCGGCATCGTTGGGATCGGTGCCAATGAGCTTTTCCTCATCGTCGCTCAGGCCGTCACCGTCCGTATCCGTGGGCTTGGTGACGTCGTCGGCAGGGTTGTTGGGATCCCGCTCGCCGGTGTCGATTTTTCCGTTGTGGTTCGTGTCTTCGGCTCCGTCGGGCACGCTGCCAGCGTCGGTGTCTTTCTTGAGGGGATCGGTCTTGGTATTGGAATCGGCATCCGGCACATACACGCCCTTGCTCACGTCCGTGTCCGCGTTGGGCGTAGTGATGCCCAGCTCGGTGCCGTCGAAAATCCCGTCGTTGTCGCTGTCCGGGTCGAGGGCGTTGATCAGCCCGTCGCCGTCCGAGTCGACGTCGTAGCTCGGCTCGTCGCCGTCGATGACGCCGTCGTCGTCACTGTCCGCGTCGTTGGGATCCGTGCCGATCGTGGTTTCTTCAGTGTCCGGCAGGCCGTCGCCGTCTGTGTCGGTCGGGGCGGCAGTGACTGTCCAGGTGTAGGTCGCCGGAGTTGGGTCCACGTTGCCCGCGGCGTCGGTGGCGCGCACGGAAATGGTATGCGAGCCCGCGGCGAGGGCCGGGGTGGAGAAAGTCTGAGTGCACGCAGTGAAGGTGCCGCCGTCGATGCTGCATTCGTAGGTCACCGGGGACTCGTTGGAGCCAAAAGCGAAATCTCCGGTCGGGTCCGTGGTCGGGTTGGGCTCCGTGGTCACGAAGTTCGTGTCCGGTGGGGCCGTGTCCACGGTCCAGGTGTAGGTTGCTGGAGTCGGATCCAGGACGCCCACGGAGTTGCGCGCCCGCACCGCGATGGTGTAGGAGCCGTCGGGTAGTGCTGGCGTCGAATAAGTTTGGGGGCAGTCCGTGAAAGTGCCTCCGTTGATGCTGCACTGATAGGTGACCGGGGACTGGTCTGAACCGAAGGCGAAGTCGCCGGTGGGATCGTTTGTCGGGTCGGGCTCCGACGTGATGATCGTCGTGTCCGGAGCCGCGGTGGCGACCACCCAGGTGTAGCTCGCGGGGGTTGGATCGACATTGCCAGCGGCGTCTATGGCCCGAACATCAATGGTGTGGGAGCCGCCGCTCAAGGGCGCGGTTGAAAAGGTCTGGGTGCAGGCCGCGAATGCGGCGCCGTCTACGCGGCACTCGTAGGTGACCGGGGATTCGTTGGAGCCGAAGGCGAAATCCCCCGTGGTGTCGTTGGTGGGATTGGGCTCGGTTGTCGGAATAGTCGTGTCGGGTGGCGCGGTGTCGACGGTCCAAGTGTAGGACGCTGGTGTCGGGTCCACGTTGCCCGCGCCGTCCACGGCACGCACGTCAATAGTGTGGGAGCCATCGGCCAGGGCGGCCGTGGAGAAGGTCTGGGTGCAGGCCGCGAAGGCAGCGCCGTCGACCCGGCATTCGTAGGTCACACCCGACTCGTTGGAGCCGAAGGCGAAGTCACCCGTTGGATCGTTGGTGGGATCGGGTTCGGTGGTCGGGATGGTCGTGTCCGGTGGCGCGGTGTCGACGACCCAAGTGTAACTGGCCGGAGTTGGATCGACGTTACCGGAGAGATCCTGGGCGCGGACGCGCAAGTTGTGGGACCCGTCACTGAGTGCAGGCGTGGAGTACGTTTGCGGGCAGGTGAAGAATGGCCCGTTGTCGATGCTGCACCGATAGATCACGAAGTTTTCCGTAGACGCGAACGTGAAGTCACCGGTCGGGTCGCTCGTGGGGTCGGGCTCGGTCGTCAGGAACGAGGTATCCGGCGCTGCTGCTTCGGTGCAATAGGGGATTGTTGTCACGACGGCGTTGGCGAGCCCATTGTTGCCGGCCGTTGCGCCGTTGGTCGGGAATTCCGTGACGGACGGCCGATTCGATGTGCCGCCTGGGGCGCCTGCAGCGGTTCGAGTAGGCGAGCCGCTGCGAATGGCGACGTAGCCACCGCCACCGCCGCCACCGGGGCCTTCGGCCTCGTTCGTGGCCGACAGGGTCTGATTGCCGCCCGCGCCGCCGTCGGCGCTGATGGTCAAGCTCGAGCTCACGGCTGCATTGAGCACGACAGTGCCGCCGCCGCCGCCGCCGCCGGGTGCGTCGCCGGGATTGCCTGCAGAAACGCCGCCTTGCTCACCGTCGGCGCTGATGCTGCCGGTGCCGACGATTTGGCCCAGGGCAGTCATGAAGATCATGCCGCCGCCGTTGCCACCGCGACCTGCTGCGCCGTTGTTGCCGTCTCCGGCGCCGCCGCCGCCGCCGAGATAGAGCCGGCCGTTGGCAGCAGGGTCGAGGGGTCGACCGCCAAGCCCACCGACCTCGCGGCGGTTGTCGCCTGCCCAGGCATTGTTGCCGGGAGCGACGACCAGTGCGTCCTGGTTGCTGTTGGACCAGCTGTAGCCCCCGCGACCGCCGCCTTCGGAATCAGTGAGCGCGTTGCCGTTCGCGATGTAGCCCGGGTCGAGTAGCCAGGCAGCTGCTCCGGTGACGGTCCCGAGCATGACGCCCTGGCCCGTCCAGGCCGCGCCGAAGCGCGCATTGGAGCCACCGCCGCCGCCGGCGTTGTGGTTGTTGCCGCCGCCACCCGCGTTGGCAGGTGCGCCGCGGCCGTAGCGTCCGTTCAGCGCATCGTAGACGGCCTGATAGCCGGCGATGCCCTCGCCCTTTTCTCCGCCAAAGGATGCGGCGGCGCCGCGGTAGCCGGTTTGACCGTTGGCCGTCGAATTGTCCGTGGCACCTCCGCGGAAGCCGAGGGCGTCAGCGACCACGCCGCCGAGTACGTTGATGTTGTTGGTCGCGTGCACGGCAACGATGCCGCCACGGCTGCCATCCCAGGCGGGCGCCGTGACGGACCCCGAGGCACCGATGGTCAAGTTGTCCACCTGCGGAACGCGCACTATTTGGACGTTGCCGCTGGCCGTGTAGGCGTTCTGGGTTGCGCAGCCCAAAGTGATCACATTGCCCGCGACGCTCTGTACGCCGACGTACTCGTAGTTGCCCGCGTTGTTCAAGGCGGTAACGCTGCCGTAGTTGACCGTGTTGGTGGTATTGATGCTGGCGCCGCGCATCTGTACGACCATCAGCAAGTCACCGGCTGCCAGGGGCCCGAATGTGGTGCTATCGAGGTCGGCTGCGTTGGTGACGGTCAGGGAGGTGGCACCAGCGGCGACGTTGCTTGCCAGCGCCGCGTATTGGTTCAGCACGGTATTCGCGGCCGTGACGGTGACGCTGCCGTCTTCGCCCGGGAGCAGCTGCGCTTTCTTGGCGATGGGCTCCGGTGGGGCCTTCTCTTCTTCGCCGACCGACGAGCAACCCAGGCTGAGCAGTCCGGTTCCGCACAGCAAAGTGGATACGAGGCGGGTCATGCGCCCGGGACGGCGCATGGACGCGCGCACATTCTTTTCGCTGGTTTTCATCAAGCCGCTCATTTCGTTTTCACCTCGAGGTCGCCCTCGATCTTGACAATGTTGAACTCGACGCGCCGGTTGTTCTGGCGCCCCTCGGCGGTGTTATTGGTGTCGATGGGTTTGGTTTGACCGAGGCCTTGGCTCGTGAGGCGTGATTCGTCCACGCCCTTGCTGGTGAGCCATTTGACGACTGAGGCGGCCCGACGCCGGCTCAGGGCTAGATTGTAGCCCGCACCGCCGCGATTGTCCGTGTGGCCTACTACCCGTACTTTCTTGATGTTCGGGTACTTGTTGAGGACGTCGAGCACGGCCTGGAGCACGCCGTCACTCTCTGGACGAATCGTCGCCTTGTTGGTGTCAAACTCGACGCGCTCGAGGATCTCGATCTTCTTGCCGACCACCTTCGCCTTGGGGCAGCCGTGCTTCTTTGGATCCTCGTTGGGCGGGCCGGCCAATTCCGGGCAGGCGTCTTCGGGGTCGATGATTCCGTCGGCGTCCGAGTCCTTCGGTGGCGGGCAACCATTGGTCTTGGGGTCGCCGGTTTCGACGCCGGATTCGTCTGGGCAGGCATCGACCTCATCGATCACGCCGTCGCCATCCCGATCCCCCGGCAGAGGACAACCGTGCTTCTTCGGATCTTCGCTCGCGGCGCCCTTCTCATCCGGGCAGGCGTCCACATCGTCTAGGATGCCATCGCCGTCCCGATCGCTGGGCGGCGGGCAGCCGTTGGTCTTGGGGTCATTCGTCGCCACTCCGGGTATGTCCGGGCACGCGTCGTCGGCGTCCAGGATCCCGTCCTCATCCCGGTCGGATGGTTTCGGTGCCGCGTCCTCTTTTACGCCAGGGAAGTATTCGATGCTGGCTAGTACTCGGAGTTCGGGGGAGCCATAACCACGGGTCAATCCCGGACCGACCCCCGCGCCCAGCTTCCAGTCTTCGGCCAGGGTATAGTGTCCACCGAACACGACCTCCAATGGGGTGGTCTTGCGATCGAAAGCGCCGTCTCCGCCGTCGCTCACCACCGTGGAGCCGTAGATTTCCGGGCCCAACAGCAATTTGTCTTCGACGAGGCGCACGCCAGCGGCGGCGCCGAAGGTCATTTCGCTGCCGAAAGCTTCGCCGTCGAAGTTCTCTTGTTGAGCTCGGTAGTTGAACCCGATGCGCACGGCGTATGCGAACTTACTGATATCGCCGGCTGCAAGCAGCCGCGGCACCACGATGCGCACCTTGCCGTCACCTGTAAACGCTTCTTGCTTTCCGGTGGGTAGATGCGCCTGGAGCCCGACTGCCAGGGAAAAGGGTGAACGGTACTGTCCCAGCAGGCGAAGGTCTGCGCCGAGGCGCAAGTCACCGACGCCTGCGCCGTGAGAGGTCTCGAAGGTCCCGCCGCCGCGGAGCTCCAGGGTATCTCCGTTGTTCATCAACGTGATGGGCAAGTTCGCGCCCAAGCGTAGGCGCTCCCAGAGCACGACATTGCCGCCGAGATGAGCGAAGAGCTGGTTGCGAACCAAGACGAACTCTTCATCCCCCGTCTGTCGGTTGTAGTAGACCAGAGGCTTGTGGGCGTAGTCGAAGACGACGCCGAGGGCAGGTCGGGCGTGCCCTCGCAGATCCAAGGATTCGACGGAAAACCAGTCGCTGCCGCGCTCAGATGGGTCGAAGCGATTTAGGGAAAATCCGTCGCTTTGAGCGAAGCTCGGGGATGCGTAGAGCAAGGCCGCGAGTAGGATGAAGCACTTACCGAGATTGTTCATGGCAGGGTCGCGGAAAAGTATCTCTTACTGTCGCCCCATAAATCGATCCCTGCACGAAAGCAACCGCAGCGCGTGGCACGATACGGTAATTCAGCACCGAACAGTCTAGGCTTGCGGGGGGCTTTGCTTTGATTGATGCTCAGGCATGTCGCGCCGGCTGCTTTTTCTCGTCCTTGGATTGGTTGGTTTCGTCGCGGGCTGTGGCAGCAGCAGCCTTGGGGCACATTTCGATGGGCATGCTCGACCGTCGCTGGTTTCGGCGCAGCAAGTGCGGGATATCAGCGCGCTACCAACCGGCTACGTCCGCCTAGGTGAAGTTCGGGCACACTGCACTCGATACGAGGGTAAGTTGCCTCCAGATGGGGCGAAGCTTTCAGATGTGGATTGCGGTGGGGAACTGCTCACTCGCGCCATCCGGGAGCGCGCCGCGGAAGTCGGCGGCGAGTTGCTCGTCGCTCGGCGCTGCCGATCTCGGGTCGAACGGGAGAGTGATGACTTTGCAGTGTACTCGGTCACGTGCTCCGCTGCCGTTGCACGCCCCGATGACTCGACGCTTGCATCGCGCCCGTTGCGGCCTAGAACACAGGTCGCGGACGCCGCGCCGAGTGCCCGCGAGGGTTGGAGGATCGTCGTGCGTTTCGCCGAAAACTCCCGCGCTGCGCGCCGGCCACCGCGGCGTGTCGACTATGTGCGGCAGGTGCCGACCGTGCCGGTGAGCCATCAACAGTTGGGCGCCATCACCACCGAGTGCAGCGCTGGCTGCAGTCGCGCCGGCGCAGAAAACGCGGTATTGGTTGCAGCCGGGCGCTTCGGCGCCAGCGATGTGGCGGAGCTGTCCTGCGCCCGTCGCGGCAAGGGCTTCATCTGTCAGGGCAAAGCTGCTGCCTACGAGGTCGACCCGGAGCAGCACGCAGAAGCTCGTTGAGGCGCGCAGGTCGATCATGGAGCTGTTGCTCGTCCGTCATGGCGAAAGTGAAGGGAATCGGGAGGGCCGCATGCAAGGCCATCGCGAGTACCCGCTTTCCAGCCGCGGGCGGAAACAGGCAGCGCAGCTCGCGAAGGTGTTTCAGCAACGTGAGCTGAGCTGGACCGCCGCGTACACTTCCCCGCTATCCCGAGCCAAGCAGACCGCCAAGATCATCACCGACGGCCTGGAGCGCGATCCGGCGGAGGTCGACGCGGAGCTCAGGGAAATCACCGCCGGTAGTCTGGAAGGACTCAACCGCTCCGAAATAGTCGAGCGCCACCCCGACTTCATGCAACGGGGCTTGGAGGGGCTCGGTGACTTTTCCGAATACGGTGGCGAGAGCTATGACGACATGCAGCGGCGGGTCGAGCGACTCACGAAACGTCTCTTTGAGCGGCACACTGCCGATGGGGATCGCGTACTGCTCGTCAGCCATGGTGGACTGCTGTTCCAGCTGGCCAAACACCTGATCTGCGTGCCCGTGCCACGAGTCGCGATTCTGCGCTTCGGCAACTGCACCGCGAGCCTTATCCGCATGCGGCACCGCCGCGGCCTGTGGTTGGGTGAGCTGGTCTGGCATCTGCCCATCGAGTTTTTCTCCGACGAGACCGAACGCGATGTGGGAACGCTGTTCCGCTGAGAGGCTTCAGCTCTTCTTTTTGATCGAGGACAGCGCTTCTTTCATATGGGGCGGTAGGCTCACGGGCTTGAAGCGGCGCTGAGGCTCCCCCGGTTGGCCTGTCGGCGTGGGTTCTGAAGCCCTCGGGGCCGATGGCTCGGGGACCGCCGGCTCGGGCGCTTCCGGCGGCGCGATCACGAGCTCCGGTTTCGGCGTGGGCTCCTCCGGCGGAGCGATCACCGACCCCGGCTGCGACTCGACCTGGCGTTCAGGCTGAGCAGCCACAGCGGTTTCGGCGGCAGGCGCTTTTGCGGGCCTTAGCGGAGCGGGCGTCGGCATGCGCGGCGGAGGTAGTGGCGCACGACGAGGCGGTGGCGGTCGCCTGGCGCCGGGTTGCAGTCTTGCCACCCCTTCTTGCCGGGGCTGGCGCCGCGGCGGTGGCTGGGGGGTACCTGGCTGCTTGACGGCGGGTTCCTTGGCGGGCTTCTGAGGAGGAGTGTCTTTGGGGAGGGATTCGGGGATCCGCGAGACGATTGGTGGCAACTCGCGGCCTTGCTCGCCGACCATGGGGATCAAACTCTCCGCGACGACGCTCATGGCCGGTGGCACCGTGTTGTGGCGGCTTTGAGGTGCTGTCGCGAGTTCGACGCGTCGCTCTTCCAACTCGCCCTCTACGACAAGGGGCAGCACGAATTCGGGTCGCATTTCCAAAGAGCGACGAAACTCATCGAAAGGCACGTCGATACGTACAGGACCCATGATGCGCTCCGAACTCAAACCGTCGTCTACGGTCAGCTCCAGCACCGTGACCTCAGGGTCGCCAATCAGGCGCACTCGAAGCAACCCGTCGAGCCAGTCCTTGAGCGCCATGTGGGCGAGTACCACCAAGATCTTGGGCGCCGCCCGACCCGGTTTTGCCACCTCCGCCATACGCTCGATCAGCGCCAAGCACTTCATCCGCGGGGTGGGTTCCGCCATGCTTCGCGCGGCGGCGAGGGCTTCCTGGATCACGTCGTCCGTGACGGCAAGGCAGCTTTCGATATGGCGAAAGTCCGGCTTGGCGCTCATTGTCACCAGTCTAGCCATAGCGGCCGCCCATTCCCAATGCCCTGCTGGGGATCCCGCGGCTTTGCCCGCGCTCCAGGCCGCGGTTGGTGGATCCAGGGCGCAGGGGTGCGCTAAGAGGAGTCTATGGTCACCTTGAGCTTCGCTCAGGGCACGTTGGAAGTCCGTGGACTGTCACGGGAGGATCCTACTTGCCCGCACACGGTGACTTGGGACAGCCGCAGCGGCTGCCACCGCGCGCGGGCATGCGACTACGCCAGCATCGTCCTGGCCCTGCGGGACGCGGGCGCGGATGTGGAAGACCGCGCACGGGCCTATCAGACCCTCGAGCTGCGCCCTTGCGTGCATCGAAAACCGCGTCCCTACCAGCGTCAATCTGTCGAGGCATGGAACGCCGCGCTTGGTCGAGGCGTGGTCGTGCTGCCGACTGGTGCGGGCAAATCCCACGTGGCGGTCATGGCCATTGTCGACAAGAAGCGCAGCAGCCTGGTGGTCGTGCCCACCCTGGACCTGGTGCGCCAGTGGTACGACCTGCTCCGGCATACTTTCGATACCGAAGTGGGCATCGTAGGGGGCGGGGAACACGACGTCCGGCCGCTGACGGTCACGACTTACGATTCTGCCTATCTGCACATGGAGCATTTGGGCTCGCGCTTCGGTTTGGTGATCTTCGACGAATGCCACCACCTGCCAGGCGCCTCGTACCGCCTCGCCGCGGAGCAGTGCCTGGCACCCTTTCGCCTCGGGCTGAGTGCAACGCCCGAGCGCGCTGATGGTTTGGAACGCGAGCTCGAATCGTTGATTGGAGAAACCGTTTTCGAAAAACAGATCGTCGAACTCAGTGGCCGCTACCTTGCGGACTATGGAACCGAACGCATTGAAGTGGATCTTTCGAGTGCGGAAAGGGAAGATTACGAACACGAACGCGGTATCTACACAGCTTTTGTGCGCAGTCAGGGTATCTCCATGAGTTCACCCAAGGGGTTCTCGACGTTCATCATGCGCGCGAGCCGTAGTTCCCAAGGCCGCCGCGCCCTCGAGGCGTATCGGCGTCAACGCGAGATCGCCTTTGCCGCCCCGCGCAAGCTCGACGTGCTCAGCGAGCTTCTTCACGAACACCGTTCCGACAAGGCTCTGATCTTCACTCAAGACAATCGAACCGCGTATGCAGTCAGCCGCCGCTTTTTGATTCCTGTGATCACGCATCAAACCAAAGTGCGTGAACGCAGCGAAATACTGCAGGAATTCTCGAGCGGTGGGTACTCGGCGCTGGTCACTTCCAAGGTCCTCAACGAGGGGGTCGATGTGCCGGACGCCAGTGTGGCCGTGGTGCTATCCGGCAGCGGCTCGGTGCGAGAGCACGTGCAGCGCCTGGGTCGCATCTTGCGGCCAAAAGGAGACAAGCAGGCCGTACTCTACGAAGTGGTGACGCGTAGCACCGGCGAAACCCGAACCAGCGAGCGGCGCCGCGCCCATGTTGCGTATCGAAGCTGAGGCAGGGCGATCGTGCTGACGCCCGCGCACGCTCACGTCCGCCGCAAGGGCATGCAGCTGTCTTGTGTCGTGCTCAAGGGCAAGGAGCGCGTGCGCGCTACGGAGATCGCTGCGGCCGTGCTCGACGCAGCCCAGGGCATGGCGGGGCAACGCCGGGGACAGCTGGTCGAGGCCTTGGCAGAGATCCAGGGGCCGGCCCGGGAGCGAAAGCTCATCGAAGGTCTGAAGAAGCTGCTGCTGGATGAAACCACCTTCGAGGAGCCCGACGCCGCCCAGGCGGCCAGCCTGCGTCGCGAACTCTGGACTCGCGCGGCAAAGGCGCGCCAGTCGGAGGTGGTCTTCGACCGGGCAGCCGTGCTGGAGCAGGCGGCGAGCGCACGAGATAGCACCCGAGAGGCGCTGGAGCAGGATCTATTCGCCGACCTACGCAGCGAGCAGCGCATCATCTCAGTGCCGTCGACGCGGCCGGACGACCTGGTTGAACGCTACGAGCTGCAGTCAGCGCAGGCCGTGCTGCTGCGCGCTACGCGAGTTGTCGCGACGGTTTCCGGAGCAGGGCCCGAGGCCTACCGCGCCTTGTTCCGAACCCTGAAGTTTCGCCGTCTGCTGCATCGCATTGACCGCGTGGAGTCCGGCTATCGCATCAGCATTGACGGTCCGTTTTCGATCTTCGAGTCCGTTACGCGCTACGGATTGGCGCTGGCCCTGTCGCTTCCCGCGCTCAGACAGTGTGGCCAGCTCGAGCTGACCGCGGACATTCGTTGGGGGCGTAGTCGCGACCCGCTGACCTTTCGTTATTCCTGGGAGGGCAGCCCGGTCGAGGAGGCTCCACAGCTGGGCGAGGACACTGCAAAACTGATGGAAACCCTGTCAGAGCAGAAGCACGGCTTTCGGGCTGAGGCCTGTCAGCAGCTTCTGGATTTGCCTGGCGTCGGGACGATTGTCCCGGATCTGGTGCTGTTGAATGACAAGCGCGGGGACCGCGTCTATCTTGAGATCTTGGGATATTGGAGTCGGGACGCGGTTTGGAAGCGCATCGAGATCTCCCGAGCCGGGCTGCCACACAAGATTGTGTTCGCCGTTCGGCAACGGCTGCGGGTCAGTGAAGCGATGCTCGACGACATCGATTCCGCAGCGCTCTACGTCTACAAAAACACGCCGAGTGCCGCCGCGCTGATGCGCAAGGTCAAACAGGTCGCGAAATGCGAAGGGCTCTAGCCTTTGTCGTCGCAGCTGCCTTCGTGACCACGCCGGCCGTGGGGCAGACCCTCGGCGGCGCCGTCAAGGACCACGTCAATCAGGGTTTGGACAAGAAGCCCAAGAAGAAGAAGAAGCGCAAGAAACGCAAGAAGCGCAAGAAGCGCCAGCCGATGCAGCACTCCCGACCCTCATCCGGCGGGGTCGCGTACACCAAGCCGGCGGAGAAACCCAAACACAACGGTGCTGATTTGCCGCACCGGGTGTTGGTCAAGGAGTTCCAGCTCGACCCGTACGTTGCATTGGCCTACCGGGGGTGGAAGCCCCAAGACTACCCGACGCTGACCGTAAAAACCGAGAACTCCGCGACCTTTGCCGTGGGCGCGCGGATGAAGCTGTTCGGCATCTTGACCATCGATCGCGCGCACTACGAATCCAACGCTTTCGCATCGCCCCGACGCTCCGGCACCGGCATTGCGCAAGACGCGGGCAAGGCTGCCCCAGCCGCGGCTTGGTTCTTGGGGCAGGTGGGCATTCCCATCAAGTGGGTGCTCAAGCCGATCATTCGCTACGAGGCGCGCGCCTTCGAGAGCAAGGTCACCCCGGACCGACCGGTGCGCTTGGTGCCTCGTTCGGCAGGCGCCAATACGGATCTGTCGACCTTGCCGACGGTCACGGAAACCCTGCGCATGTCCAGCGCGTTCGAGACCTTCGTCGTGGCGATGCAGTACCACCACGACAACGATCCCAGCGGGTTGATCCAGACCGAGGGCGGCAGCTTGCCGCCGATCTACTTGGGCGTTGGCCTGGTCAGCTACAAGAAGCCCTACATGGTGCGGGTTGGAGATCTCGTTCTCGAGGACCTGCTCTTCGACGCGAGTTTCCGGGGCATCGGGCTCGCTTTCGGCTTGGAGACCCCGCAGAAGCCCAAGCGCTTCTTCGCTGACCTCTCGGGTCAGGTGGGGTTGGGCGAAGTGCAATTGACGGATTCGCTCGTTCTGAACGAAGAGCTACCTGACGATTGGTACATCGGCTACGCGCAGGGCGATCTGACTGTCGGGTACATCCACCCGCTGCTCTACACCGCGCCCACGCTGCTGGGTGGCATCAGCGCATCCATCGGCGGCGCGACCTTCTACTACTTTCGCGCCTTTGCGGAAGAGGGCGAGCAGCAAGCCCCCTTGGCCAACTGGGACATCCTCTGGGGCGCGCGAGTTTTCCTGACCCTACCGCTCTAGGACTTTTGGGTTTTGGGGTCGAGGGCTGGGGCGCCCTAGGTCCCTATTCTCGAGCTGGTGCGAGCTGGCCCGCCGCCGCGTCGCCGCGCGCGGGCCCCGCGTCACCACTGCAGCCGCGAGCTAGCGCGCGGGATTAGCGCAGCTGCGACGCCCCAGGGCTCACCCCTTCGGGTGTTGCCCCTGCGGGCACCGCGAAGCGCGTCACAAGCGCGTCGACCCCAAACCCAAGGCTCAACGGTCTGCGCCCGCTTCGGCTGCTGTGGGTGTCGGCGAGGCATCTGCGTCCCTCGCGTTTTCGCTCGTGCCGGTTTCGCCTGCGCTAGCTTCTGCCGATCCAGCTTCAGCGCCCCCGTCGCCTGCGTCGATACCTGCGTCGTAGCTGCCGTCACCGTCCGCATCGATCCAAATCGGATTCGTGAAGGCAAAGGGCTTGGCCCCGACTTTGGGCAGCACGACGTCGAGGTTATGATCGCCGTGCACGACCACGACGATCCACGAGTCGCGCTCGAGTTCGAGATCCGTTTGCCAGACCAGGCGCAGATCTCCATTTGCGTCCGGGATGGCGGTTGCGATCCCTGCGCGAACGCCATTCACCCAGGCTTCGGCGCGGGTGACATCTACCCACGCGGGCGCGCGGACCTTGACCGAGAGGGTGACCTGTCCCTCAACCGCCTGTGCCAGATCCCCGGGCCCCGCCTCGCCGACGGAGACGTCCAGGAAGGGGCCGTTGGTGACGAAGGCGCGGCCGGATTTCAGCGCAGCGACCACTTCTTGCGGCTTGATGGCTTTGGGATCGTCGCTGGCAACCCGCAGATACGTGCGGGGGTAGCCCACGAACTCCCGACTGAGCCAGTGCGAGTCGGAGTTGCCGACGGCGGTGTAGCGCCGACCGGCGTTGAGCAAAGAAAACCACTCCAGCAGATTTCGCTCCATGACTTCGGGCTGGCCCAGCTCGAAACCATTGACGACTTCGATCACGTCGAAGTCGAGGCTGAAGCCGTCGCGGGCGAACTCGGCGACGTTTGGGTCGAGCTTGCCCGCGTTGAAGTAGCCAATGCCGCCCATGCGCGGATGATTGACCTGAATCAGCGCGCCGGGGGCCAGCTCGCGCAGCTTCGTGAACAGCCCCATGGGCGAGAGCTCGCCGAGCTTTGGCAGCGATTGATCGAGGGGGTAGGGGTAGGCGTTGAAATGGCCGAAGGTCTGGGTCGTCATCTCCACGCCGGGCATGGAGAAAATGCGCGACTGGGCGCCGAGGGTTGCGACGGAAGGTGCGTAGTCGGTGGTGTGGTTGTGATCCGTGGGCACCGCCACCTCGACGCCGGATGCGATCAGAGAAACCACGCGGTCTTCCAGGGTGATGGACGAATCGTGGCTAGGTGCTGCGTGCAAATGGAAGTCCCCGGCGATCCAGCCCGGCGTTTCGACTTTGCGCGGGAGTTCGGCGCGAACGGTGGCGCCTTTGTCCTGGGACACGTCGATCAAGCTTTCCCACAACGCGCGCTCGGGCCCCTGGGAAAACACGATGCTGTATTTGCCTGGAGGCAGCTGCACCCGGCCCTCGCCGGTCAGGGTATAGCCGGCCCGGCCGGCGCCTTCGGCGCGTTCCGCGGGCCCGAAGGAGGGTGTCTTGGTGGGCGGGATCCCAGAGACCGTCCAGCGCGCGGGCAGGGGGCGCTGAGCTTCGTCCACTACGCTGAAGCGAAGTTGGCCCGGCTCCGGGGCGATGAGCTTGACGTCGACGGGAGTCTTGCCCGCTTCGAGCTGCAAGTTGGCGGTGTCTTCACCTCCAGGTGCGCGGAGCAAGAGCTCGTAGCTGCCTGGGGGAAGGGGCAGGGCGTAACGCCCATCGCGCTCGGCGCGCACGCTCAGCACCACCTTGCCGTCCGGGTGACGCGCCTCGACGGTGGCCCAATCCGGTACGGGCAGCAGCTTGCCTCGAACAGTGCGAGTGGGTCGTTCGGCGCTACGCCAAGCTGCACTTGCCGCAGCAGCCAACCCGCCACGGGTGACGTGCAGCGTGCGCTTCACTTCGAAGTAGGCCCCGGGCGCGAGGTCCGTGGCCCGAGTCAGTGCGCGCTGTTCGGTGGGCCCGATCCGATCGAATCGAAACTCCACGTCCGCGCCCTCCGGATAGGACAAGGCAAGAGAGAGGCTCGCGCCCCGGCGCGCGATCCACGGCACCCGCGCTCGAGATGGTCCCTCTACGAAGCCGAGCCGGGGCGCAAAGGTCATGGCGCCGGGCCAACTTGCCGCGTCCCCGACCGCAACTGCGCGCTGGGTCTTCTTGGAGACGTTCTTGACGCGGGTGACCAGCTGAAGCGCCGACGAGCCCTGACGCACGGAAAGGGTCGTTTCGAGGCTCAGGGAGCTGTCGGTGCTCTCGTGAGTCAAAACGAGCACGGGGCGCTTGCCATTGATTGCAGGCGCGACGCGTTTCGGAACGACCCCGACAGCGGCGCCCTGGATCTCCAGAGCTGGGGTGAGGCCAATCAGCACGTCTTCGCTCATGTCGAGGCGCGCAACGTCCAGGATGGCGCCGTGGCGGAGCGCGCGTTCGGCACCCGGTGCATCCGCACCGACCACCACCCGGACGCCTCGGGTCTCGAGGATCCAGTCATCGCTTTGGCCGTGCGCCGCGGAGCCCGGGGCGGCGGTGTCCTTTGCCAGTCGCGACAGGCTCACGCCGTCTCCGACGATGGGTAGTTCGATGGGCTCGGCCAGATCGCGACGGGCCACCAAGGTGTAGGCGACGACGGCAGCCACGAGCGCCAGTGCGACCAACACGGGGGCGAAGCGCTGCAGGAGCTTGCGTAGCAAGGGTTTCACCGGAGGCTCTCGAAAAGAAGACCGCACGCGCCGTGGGCGCCGGGCCGCGGAGATTACTCCCTTCAGCGGTCTTTCACATCCCCGGCGAATCGTCCCGGGCGGCTCCTTGGTTTCCGCCTTGTCTTCGCACCCAGTGGGGGCAATAGTTGAAAGCTTGTCGAGGCGTTTACTCTTCTTCGTGCTGTTGCTGGTCGCGCCTGGATGCTCGTCGGACAGTGACGGCGTCGCGCCGGGAAGAGACGCCGGCAAGGCCGATGGGTCCGCCGCGGACGCAGGGCTGCCTGACGCGAGCGGAAGCGATGCCGCTGTGGATGCCGCGCCCATCCCCTGTGGCCAGCGCAACCCGCCGGGCGATCCGCCTTGGTCCGGCCCGTGGCGCTACGGCGGCGGACCGGGCTACCCTGACCCCGTCCGCGCCGAGTGCGCTGACTTCACCGTCTCCAGCGCAGAGGACTTGCAGCAGGCGTTGAGCCAGGCGGCCTCGGGCGACGTGGTCTATGTCGATGACGCGGCGAACATCGATCTCACGGGCCGGAAGTTGTGCATCCCCGCAGGGGTGACCCTGGCCAGCGGCCGGGGCGCGGCAGGCTCTTCGGGAGGGCGGCTGTACGTCACGGAAATTGTCTCCACGCCGGTGCTGGAGATCTGCGGCGATGGCGTGCGCATCACCGGGATCCAATTGGAGGGCGCGCATCCAGATCAGTGTCCACCTCAACACGCGGCAGGTACCTGCACCGGCAAGGACAAGACTGGCGGAATCAACTGCCGCGACTGCATGCCCTTCGACCAAGGGATTCGGGCGGACGGCTACGACCGCCTCGAGGTGGACAACTGCGAGATCAGTTCCTTCGGCCTAGCTGGAGTGAGGGTTCGGGGATCCGTGGACAACCACGTCCATCACAACTTCATCCACCACACCCAGCGCGAGGGGATTGGCTACGGCGTACTCTTGAGTGCGGGCAAGACCACCGTTGTCATCGAAGGCAACCGCTTCGATTACTTCCGCCACGCCGTAGCTTCGTCTGGGGATCCGCCCCACGAGTACGAGGCGCGCTACAACCTGGTGCTCGAGAACAACATCGGCTGGGTGTTCGACGTGCACGGCTACAACGAGCAAACCAGCGACGGCAATCCCTTGGCCGGCAAGCGCTTCGAGGTGCACCACAACACGATCGTCGCGGGGATTTCCCGTTCCTTCGTGGTGCGGGGCCGGCCGGAAGTGGGCGCCTGGTTCTACGACAACTGCACGTCCCACTCGAAGAGCGCTGCAACCAAGCAGCAGTATTTCTTCGGCAATTTCTTCGTGGACGAGTCGCCGACTGGGCCGGCGCCCAACCGCTACTCGAAATCCCTCAAAGAGTGCGAACCGGATCTATGAGAGATCGGGGCAGGGCTGCGAAGTCCTAGGAGTAAGACAAGCGCGGTGTCCGGGGACGGAATCGAACCGCCGACACGTGGATTTTCAATCCACTGCTCTACCGACTGAGCTACCCGGACGAGGGCCGGGACAATTAGCGCAAAGCAGGGTGATGGAGCAAGGCTCCTTCACACATCGGCTTTTTCGGTCTCGGCCCTTGGCGCCGGAGCCCTGCGTTGCGCGCTGGGCGCATGGGACTTTTCCGGCAAAACCTCGGCCTTTACTTGGATGCCAACCAGCCGCGCCATGCCGCTGTGCGGGTCGAGGGCGTCCGGGCCCGAGGCCGCGAGCAGGTTGACGTTGCAGCCGCCTCGCGAGCGCGCTGTTTGCCAGCTCGAGCCCGCGACGTGCCCGTAGCCATGAGTCACGGCCACGGCACCTTCGACCAAGTCCGGGTCCAGGGCTGCGATCAACTCGACCCTGCCGCCGTTTGCCGAAAGGACGACCCGACTGCCTTCCTTGATGCCGAGCCGGCTCGCGTCCTCCGTCGAGAAGTACGCTCGCTGCTCCGGCAAAGACAGGCGCGGATTGTCATGCATCCAGGAGTTGTGACCCAAGCGCTCGCGACGTGAGATCAGGCGAAGCGCATGTCGCCCGCCGTCCAGTTCGGCTGTCAACTCGTGGAGCCGCGCCCACACCTCGCTGTCAGCGAGGGGGACGGGTTGTCGCCGTCGAGACTTCAGATAGCGGCCGGGACGTTCGCGGTCGCTCAAGTCGATTCCGTGAGGAGAGCGCCGCAGCGCGCGCAAGGGGCGTGGTCCCAACGAAGTAGCGAGCAGAGGTAGTGCCAGGCCTCGGGGGCCGCGGGCTCTGAGGGCCAAGCGAAGAGCGACATCTGCCGCGCGACTGCCGAACATGGGCAACTTGGCCGCCTTGGCCAGATCCAGCAGGATTTTCCATTCCGGTAAGCGATCGCGGTGCGGGGTGACGACCGCATCCGTCCACTGCACGTAGGGGTTGGGCTGGAGCTGAAGCTGAGCCAGCGGGAAGTCTTCTCGCTCGAGGAAGTCCGCTGCGGGAAGCACGTGGGTGGCATGGGCACCCGTATCGCTCACGAACAAGTCGATGTTCACGTGCAGTTCGAGTTGCTGCAGGGCTCGCTGCAGTTGTGCGCTGTTGGGCGCAGACAGTACCGGGTTGCCGGCGATGCAGATCAACGCCCGCACCTGGCCCGGGCCCGGGGTCAGGATCTCGTCGGCGAGGATAGGTGTGGGCAGTGTGCCGAGCACGGGTGAGAACCCGCCGATGCGGCTGCGATGGGGCGGCTCTCGGTCCAATCCGATCAACCGCGCCAGCCCAGCCGTATCCGCCGCCCCTCGGACCACGAGTGCACCGCCCGTGCGATCCAAGTTGTCGGTGCATAGCTCGAGGGCGATCTTGGCGGCGTAAGCGATGTTGCCGAAGCGACCTTGATTGACACCGGTGGATACGTGGCAGAACGCGCCTCGGGCCTGGGCAAAACTACGTGCGACGTCCAGCAGAGTCTGCGCGGGTACGCCAGCTTCGCGACTCGGTCAGGCGAAAAGGGCTCCACCGCCGCGCCTAGCTGCTCGAAGCCAATCGCGCGGGCGTCGACCACGTGCTGCACGTGCAGCTTTTCCCGCAATATGACGTGCAGTAGCCCGAGTAGGAAGGCCGCGTCCGTGTCCGGGCGGATCGGCACGTGCTCACCTACCATGCGGGCTGTTTCCGTGCGGCGTGGGTCAACAACCATCACTCGGCCGCCTCGCTCTTGGATCGCCGTCAGGCGCTCCACCATTCGTGGCGCGTTCACAAAGGAGCTTTGACTGACGGAGGGATTGGTCCCGACCAGAAGCGCGAATCGTGCCCGGTCGAGATCGGGCACGGGCTGCGTGCCCGCCGAGCCGAGCATCTTCTTCGCCACGAAGAACTTGTTGTTGCAGTCCAAAGAGCCCGCAGAAAAGTAGTTGCGAGTGCCGAGGGCTTGTACGAAGGCCATGCCGTAGACCGGCAACGTGTAGGAAAAGGCTGCGGGGTTTCCGATGTACACGGCGACGGCGTGGGGGCCGTGTTCGTCGATGATTCGGCGCAGGCGAGAGCCGATGTCTGCATTGGCGGCGCGCCAGGTCGTCCGTTTCAGTTCGCCCCCTTGCCGCCGCAGCGGATGATTGACCCGCCCCGGGCCGCGATGGACTTCTAGAAAGCGAGTGCCCTTGGCGCACGCGAAGCCCTTTGAGACCACGTGATGCGGATCCGGTCTTAGGGCTGTGATTTGCTCCGCCTCGAGTTCGGCGACCAGGCCGCAGGCGGCTTCGCAGATCCGGCAATACGTCACCTTCGTCGTCATGGGTCAACCATAGGGCGTTGTGAGTGGTCGTGCCCGGGCGGGACAAAAAGACGCACGGATCTTGGACCAATGCCGCTAGCCTGCGCGTGGTGAAGGTCACGCTACCCTTGGTTGTCTTGGCCGCCGCCTGTGCAGGCGCCGGGCGATCGGGCTCTGGCGCCGCCGCATCCAACGGCCCGTCCCAGCCCGCTCCGAGCGCTGGCGCCGCCGAGAGCTTGAGCTTCGAGAGTTCTCAGCCGTCCAAGCCTGGGCGGATGCAAGGTGACGCCATCTGGCAGCGGGCAACAAACTTGGACCCGATCGCGCTGGCGCGACTCGCGGAGGTGGAGGGCACGACGGGTCTATTGGAAGGAGTCCGTCTCGGGGGAGGCGTCGGTAACGTCGCGCTCCGCGCGCTTGCCTACGCACCGGACGGGGAACTCGCTCTGGGGCCGCTGTGTGCAATGACGAAGCGGGTGTCGGGGAATGCCCTCGACGCTGTCCTTGCGGCGCTGCTCGGTATCGCCGAAGGCGTGTCGCCGGATACAGAGCGCATCGGCGCGGAAGGCGTGCGCTCGTGTCGAGAGATCCTGCCGTCCCTCGCTGCCCCGCGTGCCACGGATGAGCAGCGCGACATGGCTGACGCAGTCGTCGCGCAACTTGCACAACTGCCTTGACTCGATCCCGGCGTTTCGAGCGCAAAGTGCCGGGGAAAAATCAGGGGCTTCCGCTACTGCAGGCGCGCCGAGTATGCTGCCCGCGGTGGTAAGCCTGGCGCCAGGAGGTGGGTCGAACCCGTATTCAGCGGAAGCGTATCTGCATCAGCTGTTGCAGAAGGCCATCGCTGCAGGGGCCCGGGACGTGCATCTCAAGGTGGGTCAACCACCCGGGGCGCGGGTTCGGGGTGGCATCGTCTACTTCCGCGTCGACAAGATCCGGCCCCAAGACACCGAGGCGGTGGCCCGGCACTTGATCAAAGATCCGGCAATCCGCGGCGATCTCAAGGGCTTCAACGAATACGATACTTCCTACGCTGCCCCTGGCATCGGGAGATTCCGAGTCAACATCTACCGCCAGCGCGGAACCTTGGCGGTGGTCATGCGCGCGATCCCCTTCGAAGTACCGCCGCTGGATTCCCTCGGCGCACCTCCTGCGGTGGCGGACTTGGCCGAAAAGGAACGTGGGCTCGTGCTGTGCGTCGGAGCAGCGGGCAACGGCAAGAGCACGACCCTTGCGGCGATGGTTGCCCACATGAACGAGGGCATGTCGCGGCATATCGTCACGGTGGAGGACCCCATCGAGTACCTGCACCAAGATGGGCGCTGCAGTATCAGCCAGCGCGAAATCGGAATCGACACGGACAGTTTCGCCGACGCGCTGCGGGCTAGCCTGCGACAAGACCCGGATGTGATTCAGGTGGGCGAGATCCGGGACAGCGAGACCATGGAGATTTCGCTGAAAGCGGCCGAGACAGGCCACCTGGTGCTTTCCACGCTTCACACGCCGGACGTGGCGCGCACGGTCAACCGCGTGGTTGCTCTAACTCGGGGGGATCCCGAAGATGTTCGGGAGCGACTGGGGGACGCGCTGCAGGGCGTGGTCGCGCAGCGGCTTCTGCCACGGGCGGACGGGCAGGGCATGATCCTGGCGACGGAGTTGCTCATCGCCACGGGCTCAGTGCGTGAGACCATCAAGCGGCCCGTTGGCAACCCGCCGCTGAAGGAACTGATGGAATCCGGCCAGGGCATGTATGGCATGCAAACCTTCGAGATGAGCGTGAAATCCCTGCTCCGAGAGGGCTTGGTCGACCGGGAAGTCGCCCGCACCGCGATTGGCTTCTGAGCAGCGGCCGCTTGGGAGCGCAGCGGCCGCCGCGGCTTTGGATTGCACCCGGTCGCCGAATCGTGCGAACAAGCCGCATGGCCCTGCGACACGACTGGACCCGAACGGACGCGCGAGAGATCCACGACACGCCCCTGTTCGAACTGCTGGACAGCGCGCGCCAAGTACACCTCGCGTCCTTTCCCGATGGGGGCGTCCAGCTCTGCACCCTCATTAGCGTCAAGACGGGCGGCTGCCCGGAGGATTGCGCCTACTGTCCACAATCGGCGCACTACGATACGCCCGTCGAGGGGCAGAAGATGCTCAGCGTGGACGACGTTGTCGATGCGGCGAAGCGCGCCAAGGACGCAGGCGCCACCCGGTTTTGCATGGGGGCGGCCTGGCGCGAGGTGAAATCCGGATCCGCCTTCGACAGCGTCCTGGAAATGGTCCGTAAGGTGAAAGCCGAGGGTCTCGAGACCTGTGTCACCCTCGGCATGGTGAGCGGCGATCAAGCCAAGCAACTCAAAGATGCCGGCCTAGACGCCTACAACCACAACTTGGACACCAGCCGCGAGCACTACAAGTCAATCATCTCGACCCGCAAGTTCGATGACCGCATGGACACCCTGCGCAACGTTCGGGACGCAGGCATTACGGTGTGTACGGGTGGGATCATCGGCATGGGTGAGAGCATTGACGATCGCTGCGGCTTGCTCGTGCAAGTCGCCAACATGGACCCACACCCGGAGAGCGTGCCGATCAACGCTCTGGTGCGAGTGCCCGGAACGCCCTTGGAGCACCTGCCACCCGTGCAGCCACTGGAGCTGGTGCGCATGATCGCGACCGCGCGCATCATGATGCCCAAGTCCCGAGTCCGGTTGAGCGCGGGGCGCACGGATCTTTCGCGGGAGGCGCAGTTGATGTGCCTGTACGCCGGCGCGAACAGCATCTTCTACGGCGACACGCTTCTGACAACCCCGAACCCCGGAGAAAACGCCGACGAAGCGTTGATCCGGGAAGCTGGGCTGCACAGAGAAGCGCCCGCTGCTGAGTAGGGCGCAGGCGGCTTCAGTTTCAGTTGCTAGCTCGCACTTCGCTTCGGTCCAGACGCGTCACCCACAGCGTGCGCACGATCTGACCCCCGCGGCGGAGGTGCACTCGGCTCCGACTTTTTTCGATGCGGTCCGGAAGCTCTTGGGCCGGGTCGACCTCGAAACGGCTGTCGTGCACGTACAGGACCGTCGGCGCCTGCAACCACTTGGCTCGCGGGTACCAGCGGTCGAAGTCGTCGACGATGGGTGTGTTGCAGCCGACGCGCACGCTACGCCCAACTGCGACCTGGGCTTGAGCGCAGACGATCCAATGAGGGCCGACCACGACCGGCAGTTGCTTCGCTTGCAGAGCGGTCTGGCGCACGACGTCCGCCAGCAAGCGTTTGCCCGGGCCCCAAGCGTACAGATCGTTGGCCAGATCGTAGCGCGGCCGGTAGTGCTTTCCGAGCACGCGGGGTGGGTAGTCCGTGCCGACCCAAAACAGCGCCAGCAGCACGGCGACGGCGCCCAAAGCGGCTGCAGACAAACGGATCCCTCGTGACAGGGGAGGCATGCGTCCGAGCTGCACCGCGAGGGACAGATACATGGGCGCGACCCAATGCGGTTCCGCGACCTTGGACCACAAGCACAACAGCGCCAGGAAGCCACCGGGGACCATGCAGCACAGCCACAACAGATGCGCGACGGGATCCGTCTTGCGGGTTCGAAACAGCTGTCGCGCCACCAACCACGCGCCGAGCAGGAAAGGCGGAGTGACGTAGAGCAATTGGCCGCCGATAAGAGCGCCCAAGTTGCGCAAGGATGGCCCCGCCTCGGCTTGGGTGGCGACGAGGCGGTGGGTTAGCAGCGGCGCGCCCTGGCTCCATTCCCATAGCACCCAGGGGTAGATGATCACGACAGCTAGCGCCGCGCCCAAGTAGGGGCCTGCATTGCGGCGCAACTGGGAGCGGGCAAGCATCGCCATGGCCGTCGCGAGCGCCAAGAGTCCGCCGCTCACTTTGCTCAATAGTGCAAGCCCTAGCGTGACTCCGAGTGCGAGAAGGCTCGTGGACCCCGGCTTCTCCTCAGTCATCTGCCCGGCAGCGATGCCCAAGGAAAGCAGCCACAACGTCGCCAGGAGCAAATCCGGTGTGAGGCCGAAGAGGCCGACGGAGAGTTCCGGTACGAGCGCAAGGGCGAGGATGGTCCGGCACCCTCCCGCGGTGTCCGCGCCGGCGCGCTTCGCCGCCCAACCGCCAATCCAAGGGACCAGAGTTGCCAGCACCGCAGACAGGACGTGAACGGCATAAGGGCTGGGCAGCCCTCCTCCACCAAGGGCGCGGATGACGAAACCGACCAGCCCCGGATGATCCAGGTATCCGGGCTGAGGAAAGAGCGCGTAGCTGACGTAGAGCGCTTCCGCGTCGCCAAAGCCCACGCGCTGCGCCAGAAAGACGCGCAGGCCGAAGAGTGCGGCGGACACCAGAAAGCACAGTCGAACTGGCGACAGCAGCTTTGGGGTCAGGGCGCTGTCACTCAGTTGCTCAGCCACGATCGCATCAAAGCCGCTACCCGGGCGGAGGGGGAGCTGCCGAGAGCCACCGCCTTGGGCTCAGGTCGGAGCGCAGTAGCTACCTGCCGCAGGCTCTCGCGATAGGCCTTGGGCTCGTCGAGAATCGTCGTCGTTGCATCTGCCAGCGCGGGTCCGGTCAGGGCCTCTTGAACGAGTTCGGGGAATGCACGTCGGCCCAGTATGAGATTCGGCAACCCGATGTGGTCCACGCGCAGCAGGCGGCGCGCGATCGACTGCGTGACAGGTCCGGTCCTGTACACGATCACGGGTGGTACGCCGGACACCGCACATTCGAGGGTCGCTGTACCGCTCGCCACGAATGCCACGTCGAAGGCCGGTAGCAAGTTGCGGGCTGGCAGCTGCGAGCTGGCAACGCCGGCTCGCTGACTGAGTGCCGCCGCCCAGTTCGCGACGCTGTCAGGGAGCGTTGGGGCGAGCAGCAGCCGAGCATCCACGGCGCCGCGGTCTTCGCGCAGCGCCGCGACCGCCTCGAGCATGGCTGGCAGAGTGCGGCGCACTTCGGCGCCGCGGCTTCCCGGAAGCAGGGCGACGACCTCGGCGTAGGGCGTTAGCTGCAGTCGTTTTCGAGCGACTTGCCGCGTGTTGAGGCGAGTCTCGAGGGAGCTGTGGCCCACATAGCGCGCGGGCACGCCCGCTCGGGTCCAGATCGACTCTTCAAAAGGCAGCACGCAAGCCATCTGGTCCGCGGCGCGCTGCAGCGTGTGGATGCGCTCGGGGCGCCACGCCCACACCTGTGGCGGTGCGTACCAGAGAACTCGCGTTCCTTGTTTGCGAAGGCGGACACCCAAGCGTGCGTTGAGCTCCGAGAATCCGACCAGCAATGCAGCCCGAGGCCGCTCCTCTTCGGCTTGCTTCATCACGGCACGCAGTGCCTTGGCCAGGGTGGGGGCATGCCTGAGCGCATCGAACATTCCAATGGCGGCTGCTTCCGTCACGTCTGCGAGGCTTTGAGTGCCCGCGCTACGTAGCTCCGGGCCGGTCAGCCCAAAGCTAGGCGCTGCCAAGTGGGAGACCACGGCACTGGCCATGCTATCGCCGGATGCCTCTCCCACGGAGACCAGGACGCGCTCTCCACGCGTTCGCCGTCCAGCGCGAAGCTCTCGGGCCTCGCGGTGAAAGCTGATCTTCGATTGCGTCACTGCTGGATGTTGGGGCGGATCTGGTGGACGTTCACGGTCTTGGAAAAGACCTCGATCTGTTTCTCCGCAAACTTCACCGGCTCGGTATCCGTTTCCTTGAGCCGACCCCAGTACTCGATCCGGTACTTGTGCCCCTTGTTCGGGCCAGCCGCATTACCCGGCGCATTCGCAATGACCCAGAGGGACTGGCGGTAGTCCGTGTAGGCACATTTGGGGTTGGGATACTGGGCGTCGAAGTAGACATAGCGAATGTCCCGCTCGCAAGAGCCGGGCTCCACTTCCTTACCTCCATCGACATCGAAGTAGCGTACGCGCGCGCCACCGACGTCGTTACCCGCGCAGTCCCGCACGGGCCCTGTGATAATCGCGAGGTCGTCGGGCGGCGTCCAACCGGGCAGCGGCACCACGAAAGTGGACAGCTGCAGGTATAGATCCGGAGACAAGGTGTTGCCGACGACCTTGCCCGGCGCTGCCGGCACTTCCTCGCCGAAGCCCACGAACTCCTTCGCGATGCCGGGTTTTTCTTTGACACGATAGGAGATGTACTTCGAACTCGGGTGAGGGAAGTAGAACTGCCCGTTGTTGAGGCCGGGGTTGCCGGAGTTGATCGGGCCCTTGGTGAAGGCGGTGTGGAAGGGGGTCTTGTCGACGATCGCTTCCCCCTCGTAGAGCTCGACCTCGATATCGACGACGGCGTTCCCGCTGCTGAAGTCTTCCACCTCGAAAATGTTTTGGGTTGTCGGGGGTGCGGCGTCGGCGGCGGCATCGGCCCCGGCGTCTGCCCCCGAGTCAGCTGCGCCTGAATCAGCTCCGGCATCGGGTGATACCCCGCCACCGCCGCCACTACCCGCGCTGCCGCCGGCGCCACCGCTGCCAGTGATACAGGACCAGTCTGGGTCGACCAGCTTGTCGTTCTTGTCCCGGTATTTCATCACTGGAATGGTGGACCCGCAGCATTGCTCCGGTGCTCCGGGCTTGCATTCGCCACTGAAGCCGAGGGGAGTCGGCCCACAGCTACTGGCGCCGCCGGTCGAGTTGCCGCCCGAGCCACCGGCGCCGCCGGTTGCCGGGTCGCTGCCGCCCTCGTCGCTAGAGCACGCGACCGCGGCTACACCAACCCCCAGAATGAAAACCGAAGTCCAAGCAAAAAGCGATCGCGCCACAGCGGCCTCCTAACCCTCTGTCGAGTCTTACCCCATTGTGCCCGGTCGTCGAAGTGGCTTGTGACCACGTCGCCGTCGCGCGAACCCCACAAAAAGGCCGAAAAGCAGCAAAGGCGCGGCCCAGCGTCCAGCGCCCGACGACCCGCCTGGAGCGGTCGTGCAGCAACCTTCGGCCTCGGCTCTGCCCTCGCACTCGCTGCGGGGGTTGCAGCACTCCGTCGAAAACCCGTGGCGGGGAGTTGGCTGGCAGCCCTTATTCGAACCTGGTGGGAACAGAGTGCAGATCCCTGCGATGTCGTCGGCCTCCAGGGTGCGCAGGCCCACCTCTCCGAGTTTGTAGGAGGCGAACATCGTCGCTTCTTTCTCGCAGGAGTGGGAGAGCCCGAGAAAGTGACCCGCCTCGTGGGTCACGATGGAATCGAGGTCTGCTTGGATGTTGGTGTCTCCGAGCGTGATCGGATTCTGAATCGAGTTGATCTCTACGTCTGCGTCGAAGATCTCACCCGTCTTGACGTTGAACGTGATCGTGGTGAGCGCCAAGGTCGCGTTGGCGCCGGAGTAGGGCCAGTAGTCGTCCCGAAACATCCACACATTCGCATTGCCGGCGGTCTGGTTGTACTCCTGCCGCCCACAGTTGATCGCGCCGAAATCTCGGAGTTCGAGGTCTGGGGGAGCGCCACCGCAGTCCACGCTCATCCACTTGGCGTAGGCCGAACCAATCACGTTGCGGGTGGTTTCGAAGTCGACTCCGCGCAGTGGGGAGCCGGCCGCCTGCACACCGAAGGAGATACAGCGCCCGCCCCAGAACAGGGGGCGCCCGCCCTCCAAGCAGAATTCGCAACTCGGGTTGGCGCTACACTGCCCTGGGCCGCACGTGGTGGTGCGGCAGAAACCCAGCGCCGTGCTGGGCACGCTGACGGCGGCCATGGCTGCAGCGGCGAGCAGGGCGCGTCGGTAGCTACTTGGCACTGTCGAACGCCTTCCCGATAAGCTTGCGGGCATCCGGCAGTGCGCGGCCGGCAAGTAGCTTCGACGCGGAGCGCTCCGCGTCGATGAGTTCCGGAAGGCGTGGACTTCGACGCAGACGTTTCACCTTCTGCGCATCGACAGCGATGGGAAAGTGACCTTGAGCCATCCCCATGACTGAGTGGCGCCCGTCCTGTAGCGGGAGCAAGAAGAGCGTTGCAGCCTGACCCAACAGCAGGAACGCCTCCCCGTGCACGATCTGGCCGACGTCGCCGACGCGGCCGCCCAGGGTACGGATCAGTGCCTCGGTCCCCGGTGGCGTTCCGCCGAAGGTCTGGTCGACTCGGACGCGGGTGGAAGTCACGATTCGGCGACTGTTTCCCACGGACTCCCAGCGACTCTCGGCCGCGAGAGCTGTGCCAACCAAGCAGCAGGAACTGCCACGAACAAGCTCGGGCAGCCGTAGGCCCCGGGCGATGCTGGCCGATGCGGTGGCTGGCAGTAGGAGCGACGCGCTCGAACCGGCAAACCAACCCAAAACGGCGCGACGGCTCGGCATCAGAATGCAGGCTACCGCGAAAACCGCCCCTCGGCCAGCGCATCGACGGACCCAGCGCCTGCGCTATAAGAGCGTCGTCGACTCTGCCATGTCTGAAGCCTCCCCCACCGTCCCGCTGCTTGCACGCGTTCAGCCGAGTCTGTCCGACGAACTGTCGCGCTATTTGACGCAGCACCGCAGCGCGGTGGAAGCACAAATCCGCGCGGGTGGCGGCGAGGCCGGAATGGTTGCCAGCGCCGGCTACGCCCGCGCCATCGACGGATTGCTGTGCTCATTGTTTTCCGCGCTGCGAGCCACGATGTCCCGGGATGGGAGCTTCGCCCCGGTCACCCTCGCGGCGGTCGGTAGTTATGGGCGCGGCGCGGTCTCGTTCGCCAGTGATCTGGATCTGCGCTTGCTGTGTGCTGGAGACGCAGCCGACGACGCCCAGCCCGTGGCCGAAGCGCTGCTATACCCGCTCTGGGATTGTCGGCTGAGTATTGGCCATCAGGTCGTGACCGAAGACGAAGTCATCGAGCTGGCGCGCCAAGACCTCCCGACCGCGACCTCGCTGCTCGACTGGCGCACCCTCGCGGGACCCGTCGAGGCCAGTGACCGCATGCTGGCGCGCGCCTTTGAGGGGATCTTCGGTCCCGGGCAGATTCAGGATTTCCTCCACCGCCTCGCCCAGCGCGCCGCGGAGCGCCACGAGCGCTACGGCGGCTCGGTCTATCTCCTTGAACCCGACGTCAAGAACGGACCGGGTGGGATCCGAGACATCGATATCGCGGGGTGGGCTGCGCGCGCGCGTTTTCGGGTGCGGGATCTGAAGGACCTGGTCAAGCTCGGGGTGCTGATTCCTCGGGAGTACGCCCGCATGGCCGATGCCGCGGAACTGATATGGAGAGTTCGAAACCTGCTGCACGTGCACGCGGGTCGGCGTTCGGACCGACTCAGCTTCGATCGGCAGGAAACCCTCGCCGAGGATCTGGGCTACGGTACGGGTGGTCCCGGCGTCGAGCGTTTGATGAGCGACTACTACCGGAACGCCCGCGAGCTGGAGCGTGCCCGGGACATGCTGTTGGCGCGCGCCGCGCCGGCGCCCCCCCGGCGTCCTCACTGGCAGAGCCTGGGAGGCGGGTTGGTGCGCCTCGAGGATTCCATCACCCTGGCGCACCCGGGCTCGTTGGATGGAGAGCCCGCCCTGGCCCTTCGGCTCTACGAGGCCGCCGTGCGCCGCAGTCTGCGGGTCAATCAATACGCACGGGACGCCGTCATCCGGGCAACCACCTCTGACGGCTTTGCAGAGCGGCTCCGCGAGAGTGCGGACGCTGCGCGTGCTTTTCGCTGCTTGCTCTCGACCGCGAAGACCTCCAAGTTTCGCCGCGGCTCCATCGTCGCGGAGCTGCACGACGTGGGCCTCCTGGCGGCGATGATCCCGGAGTTCTTGCCGGTCATCGGGCGGGTACACCACGACGTCTATCACGTGTACACGGTCGACGCGCACTCCGTCGCCGCGGTGGATCGGCTGCGCGCGCTCGTCCGAGGCGACTTAGCCGAAGAGTTCCCGCTGGCATCACGCTTGGCAGCAGAAGTAGCTCGCCCCACGGTGCTGTATTTAGCGACCCTGCTCCACGACGTTGGCAAGGACATTGGCGGTCGCAATCACTCCCAGCGTGGCGCCGAATTGGCGGAGCAGATACTCGCCCGGTTGGACGTCGGCGAGAGCGAGACTCGCGAAGTCCAGAACCTGATCGCAAAACACCTGCGGATGTATCACGTCGCAACGCGACGAGACATCGATGACCCCGAGACCATCGACGCCTTTGCCGAGGAAGTCACCGGACGCGAGGGCCTGAGAGAGCTGTATCTACTGACCGTCGCCGATGTCAGCACGACTAGCCCGACGGCGATGACGAGTTGGAAGACGCGCATGCTGGACGAGCTGTTTCGCGCAACCGACCGCTTTTTGGCCAAGGGCGTGCGCAAACAGAGCGAACTCATTGGCAAGCGTCGTCGCGCGGCACTCGACGTGCTGTCGAGTGGGGCCGCGACTCCATTGACCATCGAAACCAACTTCTTGGACGCGATCCCTGAGCGCTACTTGCTGGCCAATGGCTCCAAAGACGTCGCCCGTCACGCCAGCTTCGCCGCGTCGGCAGATGGCGCGCCTTTCGCGATTGACGTTCTCGCGATGGCAGAGGAATACGCGGAGTTGGGATTCGTCGCGGACGACCGACCCGGCTTGCTCGCGTTGGTCACTGCCGCGCTGGCGGCGGCGCGCCACGATGTCGTTGGAGCGCAGATCTACACGTGGAACGACGGCGCGAGGGTACGCGCGCTCGATTTGTTTTGGGTGCGGGCGGGCTCCGGTGGCGCTGAAAGCGTCCGAACCCAGCTTCCCCGGATTCGGAGGGATCTGGCCGAGCTACTCGCGGGGAAGATCGCGCCGAGCGAACTCGTCGACAAACGCGCCACGGGCAGAGGCTTCAGCCGCCCAGCGCCGGATGTGCCGACACGGATTGCTTTCGATGACCGTGCGACCGCTCACACGGTCCTGGAGGTCATCACCCGGGACCGCCCGGCCCTTCTGTTCTGGCTCGCCCACACCCTCCAACAAGCCGAATTGACGATTTCCATCGCCAAAATCAATACTGAGGGCGACAGCGTGGCGGACGTTTTTTACGTTTCTGACGCTGAGGGGGCCAAGATTGACGACCCCGCGCGCATCGAACAGATTCGGCAGCGCATCATGTCGACCATCGTCATGCTGCAATCGGAGAACGGTCATGAAGTTAGCTAACTTTCGCGTGTCTGCGGTTGCCGCAGCCCTGCTGTGTGCCTGTGGTGGGGCAACGCCACCGCCGGAGGAACCTGGGCCTCCGCCGCCCACGGAAGATTCCCCGGGCGCGGTCGCTCCGGCGTCCAGCGCCGATGTTCAGGCGGGCATGGATGCGATCCAAGCGGGCAATTTCGACAAGGCCAAGCAGCACTTGCTGAAGGCCCGAGCGGACAAGCCGGACGATCCCCAGGCGGCCTACTATCTCGGTGTTGCTTTGGAGAACTTGGGTGACGCAGCGGGCGCACAAGCTGCCTACCAAGATGCGCTCAAACTCGACCCCAAGTTGGTGGAGGCGAGCGTCAATCTGTCAGCGATGTTCTTGGACGCCAACAAGGCCGCCGAGGCACTGGCCATCGTGGAAGGCGCGCTCAAGGGCGCTCCGAGGGATCCACGCCTGTTGATGAATCACGCCCTTTCCCTGGAGGCGGCCGGGCAGATGGACAAAGCGCTCGACGCCTACGCTGCGGCGGTTGCTGCAGCTCCAGACAACATCGCCCTAGCGGTTGCGTACGGCCAAGTCTTGGCCGCCGGTGGCAAGAAGGACGAAGCCCTGGCGCAGCTGCGCAAGACCCTAGCCCAGGCGACGGAGATCGACGTGCTGGCTGGAATGGGCGACGCGTTTGGCAAACTTGGGTCCTTCAAAGACTGCGTTGCGGCCTTCGACAAGGCGATCAAAAAGGCCGAAAGGCCGGTGCTGTTCGTGCGGCGAGGTGTGTGCCGCCACGAGCTCAAGGATGACGCGGGGGCGCAAGCGGACTACGAGAAGTCCGTGAAGCTGGAGCCGAACTTTGCTCCAGGGCACTTCTATCTGGGCCAACACTTCCGCGCGCAGGGCAAGAAGAAGCAAGCCATCGCTGCGCTCAAGAAGGCCGCCGAGCTGGGCGGCGACAAGGGCGTTGGTGCAGCCGCGAAGAAGGCGCTAGCAGCGCTGCAAGGCAAGAAGAAGTAGCGCCAACGGCGTCACAAGAGGATGTCGAGCAGGCGATCGAGTTCGTCCAGGCTGGAGTACTTCATCATGATTTCCCCGCGGCCATCCTTGTCGCGCACTTCTACACGCGTGCCGAGGCGTTTCTCCAAGCGCCCCTCCAAGTCACGAACGCTGGCGGGTTTGCCTTTCGGTGGCTTGGTTCCGCTCGCCTGCTTCGCTGCGCGCACCAAGGCTTCAGTCTGACGCACGCTCAGCCGGCCCTTTTGCACCTTGTCCGCCAACTGGCTGAGCACGAGTTCATCGGGTGCTCCGAGTAGAGCCCGGGCGTGGCCTTCCGAGAGCTCTCCGCTGATCACGAGCTGGCGTACGCCCCTAGGCAGCTTGAGCAAACGCAGCGCGTTGGCCACGGTGGAGCGGTCCTTGCCGACTCGGGATGCCACGCTTTCCTGGGTGAATCCGTGCTCCTGGATCAGCCGGGCGAGGGCTTCGGCGAATTCGATGGGATCCAGGTCCGCGCGCTGAATGTTTTCGATCAGGGCGAGTTCGAACGCGTCTTTTTGGGAGACGTCTCGCACCACGACGAGCACCTCTTTCAGCCCGGCTCGTTGTGCTGCTCGCCAGCGGCGCTCACCGGCGATCAACTCGAAGGAGTCTCGCTTGCCGCGACGACGCACGACGAGCGGTTCGATGATGCCGTGCACCCGGATGCTCTGCGCGAGCTCTTCGAGCTTTTCGTCGTCGATGTGCTGGCGCGGCTGACCTTTCTGCGGCTGGATCTTGTCAATCGCACATTGGAAGACGTTGTCCGCGCCATAGCTTTCCCCGGACTGGGTCTTCGGGACTTGGGGCGTGCGTACTGGCAAGAGGGCGTCGAGGCCGCGACCCAGGCCTCGGGGTTTGCTCGGGCCGCTCACGCTTTGGCCTCGATGACTTCCCGAGCCAAGCTCAAGTAGCCTTGGGAGCCCTTGCATCCGACGTCGTAGAGCAATGCCGGCAAGCCATGAGAGGGCGCCTCGGAGAGGCGCACGTTGCGTGGAATGACCGCTTCAAACACCCGAAAGTGCTTGCGCACCTGTTCCGCGACTTCGTGGGCCAGCCGGTTGCGCGGATCCCACATCGTTAGGACGATGCCTTCCACCGCTAGCTCGGGGTTTAGACTTGCGCGCACACGATCGACAGTAGCCATCAAATAGGTGATGCCCTCGAGCGCGTAGTACTCCGGCTGCAACGGAACGATCACGCGGTCAGCTGCAACAAGCACATTGAGAGTGAGCACGCCAAGGGATGGAGGCGAGTCGATGATGACGTATTCGTATTTCGAAAGGTCCGCATCCCTCAGCAGATTCCGAAGATGTGTGCCGCGGCCAGCGTCGTCGAATAGCTCGTATTCGACAGCGGTAAGATCTTGGCTCGCGGGAGCGACGTTTAGAGCCGCCATAGGCGTGGCGCGGATGATCTCCGACAGTGTCGCGTTTCCGATCAATGCGTCGTAGATCGTCGTCTCGACCGTACCCGGGGCGTGCCCGACACCGCTCGACGCGTTAGCCTGGGGGTCGAGGTCACACAGCAGGGTGGGTTGCTCCGCAGCCGCCAAGCTCGCGGCGAGGTTGACCGCCGTCGTGGTCTTACCCACGCCGCCTTTCTGGTTTGCGATGGCGATGATCTTCGGACGCGTCATGTCCAACCTCAGAGCGTGGCTCTCGAAGCACCTCTTATCGAAATAGCGAGCGGGCAGGGCGTTTTCTTGGTCGTCCCCAGGCGTTGTCGTACTGTGTGTGTAGATGTAGGTGTAGGTAGGTATCTGTGAGACACCAACCACGAAAACCCCTCAAGCAGCGACTTCATGAAGTGCTCGCCGCCCCGGATCACCGGGCCGCCAAGCGCCGTGAGCGTGTGCTTCAGGACGTTTTTTATTCCTCCTCGCGCCCGCATTCGAACCCTCGTCCGCCCATCCGGCTCCCCCGCATCGGCGGCGCACCCCACTGAAGCCCATCAACCCCAAACCTCTCCCCAGGAGGAGACGAAGCCATGCCGCCCAGAGCTTATCGTAGCTACGCCGACTTCGAACGCGAGCAAATCCGACCCACTTTCCGTGCCGGCTGGAGCATCGACGATGTCGAGCAGCCGAATCAGCAAGAGATCGACTTCGACGTGGACCCTTGGGAGGCCGCGCTAGACGCAGCCGAGTACGAGGACGACGAAGACGAATAACCCACTTGGGCCGGGCTATCCGGTCTCGTCCCCTCCCGGGACTCTTGACCCTCGTGGATCTGCCTCCCACGGGGGTCAGCTTTTTTTGTGTCAGCCGCGCTGATAGGAGCCTTGACCCGGCTATGTTCGCGTGGAATGTCTCGCCCCCTAATGCAGGTCACGGTTCAGAAGCTCAGTCCCGTGCTCGTGGAGTTTGACGTCGAGGTCACGGTAGACCGAGTCAAGTCCGAGCTCGACAAGGCGTTTTCCAATCTGGCGAAGAACGCCCGCGTTCGGGGCTTTCGCCCGGGCAAAGCGCCACGCAAGATCCTCAAGACCATGTTCGGTGCTCGAGTTGCCGCCGACGTGGCTCAGCGTCTTGTGGACGAGACGTTTCCTCAGGCTGTCACGGACCAGAAGCTACAGCCGGTCAGCAACCCAGACTTCGAACCCAAAGAGCTGACCGAGAACAAGCCCTTCGTCTATAAGGCGCGTTTCGAGGTGGTGCCGGAAATTGAATCCGTGACCTACGACGGCCTGTCTGCGAAGCGCCCCAAGGTGGAAGTCGCCGACGCGCAAGTCGACGAGCAGTTGGAGGCCATCCGCCGCGAGCATTCCACCTTGGAGGCCCCCAAGAAGGCGCGAGCCGCCAAAGAAGGCGATGTCGTGACCGTCGACTTCGCGGTTTCCGTGGCCGGGCAGGACATCCCCGACGTGGGCGCCAAAGACTTCCAGATCGAGCTGGGCACCGACACCTTATTGAAGCCCATCGACACTGCATTGCGCGGGAAGAAGAATGGGGAAAGCGCCGAAGCGGAGGTGGAAATGCCGGCAGAGCACCCCCACCCGAAGCTCAAGGGCAAAAAGGCCGTCTTCGCCCTGACCATCACGGATCTGAAGGAGCGCGTGCTCCCGGCCGTGGACGACGAACTCGCCAAGGACGCGGGCGAGTTCGACACCCTGGCCGACTTGAAGAAGCACATCCACGAGCAGATCGAGAAGGGCGCCAAGGAGCAGTCTGAAAACGCTGTTGCGGAGCAGCTGGTGGTGGCTCTGGTCGAGAAAAACCCGATTCCGGTGCCGCCGACGCTGGTGGACCGCCAAATGAAGATCACCGAGCAAGAAGTCGTAGCTCAGGCCCGCCGCCAGGGGCAGACCGTGAGCGGGGTCGGGGACGAGCTGAAGGACAAAATCCGGAACGACAGCGAGGTCAAGGTGCGCGCAGGGCTCCTGATGGCGGAAATCGCCAAGCAAGAAGGCCTGAAAATCGGCGATCCGGAGATCGAAGAAGGACTGAAGGAATTAGCTGAGCAGACGGGCAAGAACGTCGCGAAATTGCGGGCGGAATACAGCGAGCCGCGGCGGCGGGAAATGCTGGTGGGAATGATTTTGGAGAATAAGGTGCTCGACATCATCGAACGCAAGTCCAAGATCGAAGACGAGAAGTGAGCTATCGATGACGAAACGACCCGAGACCCGACAGCAGGCCCTAGCCGTGCTCGAAAGCACGGCGCCCTCCGACATCATCTACCCGCATGTGGTCGAAACGACGCACCGCGGCGAACGCACCTGGGACATCTTCAGTCGCTTGCTCAAGGATCGCATCGTGTTCCTTGGCAGTGCCGTGGACGATGATGTCGCCAACATCATCATTGCCCAATTTCTCTTTTTGGAAAGCGAAGATCCGGACAAAGACATCCAGCTCTACGTGAACTCCCCGGGCGGAGTCGTCACAGCAGGTTTGGCCATCTTCGACACGATGCAGTACGTCCGCTGCCCCGTGAGCACGATTTGCATCGGCCAGGCGGCCAGCATGGGCGCGCTACTTCTCGGCGCAGGCCATCCGGGCAGGCGCTTCGCCCTGCCGCACTCCCGGATCATGATCCACCAGCCCTTGGGCGGCGCTCGGGGTCAAGCGACCGACATCGAGATCCAGGCCCGGGAGATCCGCCACGCTAAGGAGATCATCACCGACATCTTGGTCAAGAGCACGGGGCGCGAGCGGGAAGACATCGCCAAGGACATCGAGCGAGACTTCTACATGGGCCCCGGACAGGCCAAGGAGTACGGTCTGATTGACGAGGTTTTCGAGCCGAAAAAGAAGGGCGATTGAGCCCCCCGTCGGGGGCGCTTCCGGCAAGAATTCATCAAATTCCGCCGTCGTCTTGCGGCCCCCGCCGGACCTTTCTAGAATTTTCGAGCTTTTCCGAAATTATCCGGTACACAGCAAGACAATGCACGGCCCGTGTGGGCCACAATGAGGCACGTGGGTTAACAAGTGGAGCGACGGCGAGACGATTCGAACGGCAACCTGTGCTGCTCTTTCTGCGGAAAATCCCAGAAGGAGGTCAAGAAGCTCATCGCAGGGCCGACCGTTTATATCTGCGACGAGTGCATCGCCCTCTGCAACGACATCATTGCGGAAGAGGTCGAGAAGGACGAGCCCACCGGTGGCTCGGATCCCATGCCGAAGCCGGCAGAGATCAAGACCATCCTCGACGAGTACGTGATCGGCCAGGACCGCGCGAAGAAGATCCTCAGTGTCGCCGTCCACAACCACTACAAGCGTATCGACACGAAGGTGTCCACCGAGGACGTCGAGCTGTCCAAGAGCAACATCATGCTCCTGGGGCCCACCGGCAGTGGCAAAACTCTCTTGGCCCAGACCCTCGCCAAGATCCTGAAGGTGCCCTTCGCTATCGCGGATGCCACCACACTTACTGAAGCGGGCTACGTCGGTGAAGATGTCGAGAACATCATCGTTCAGCTCCTCCAAAACGCCGACCACGACGTGGAGCGCGCCCAGCGCGGGATCGTATACATAGACGAGATCGACAAGATCAGTCGCAAGAGCGACAACCCCTCGATCACTCGGGACGTGTCCGGGGAGGGCGTGCAGCAGGCCCTGCTGAAGATCATCGAGGGCACCGTGGCCAATGTGCCGCCCAAGGGAGGCCGCAAGCATCCCCAGCAGGACTTCCTGCAGGTCGACACCACCAACATCCTGTTCATCTGCGGTGGCGCCTTTGTGGGTCTCGACCAAATAATCCAGCGTCGCCTGGGTCAGGCACGCTTGGGCTTCGGTGCGGACATCAAGAGCAAAGCCGAGTTTCAGCTGGGTGAGTTGCTCAACCAGGTCCAGCCCGAAGACCTGCTGAAGTTTGGTCTGATCCCCGAGTTCATCGGGCGACTACCCGTTCTGGCGACGCTGCACGAGCTGACCCGGGACGCTCTCATCGACATCTTGACGAAGCCGAAGAACAGCCTCGTCAAACAGTTCCAAAAGCTGTTCGAGATGGATGGCGTGAAGCTGAAGTTCACCAAGGGTGCGCTTCAGGCAGTCGCTCGCAAGGCCCTCGAACGTGAGAGCGGCGCCCGCGGTCTGCGCGCGATTCTCGAAGAGGCCATGCTCGACATCATGTACGACATCCCGTCCAAGTCCGGGATCAAGGAAACGGTGGTCAACGAAGACGTCATCGCCAAGGGTGATGCACCTTTGATCGTCTATCAAAAAGACGAACAAGCCGGCGTCGGCTGAACCGCCCTAAAGGCTACCCGTGAAATCACGACCGCTGCCAGCGCTCCCCTTACGAGACATCATCGTTTTTCCGCACATGGTCTCGCAGCTCTTCGTGGGCCGCGAAAAGAGCATTCTTGCTCTCGACGAGGCCATGGCGCGGGACAAGGAAATCTTCTTGGCCGCGCAGAAAAGCGCGAAGACCAACGACCCAACTCCCGAGGATATTTTTCAAGTTGGCACCATTGGCACCATCGTCCAGCTGCTTCGGCTGGCAGATGGAACGGTCAAGGTCCTGGTAGAAGGGAGGCAGCGGGCCCGCGTGCAGCGCTGGGTCGAGAGCAAAGACTACTTCCTGGTGGAGGTCGAACCTCTGCCGGAGACCGCGGCGTCGGACGTCGAGCTCGAAGCGCTGATCCGCAGCGTGCAGAGCACCTTCGAGGTCTACGTCAAGCTGAACAAGAAGGTTCAGCCCGAAGTCTTGATGCAGGTTCAAAGCATCGACGACCCCGCGAAGCTGGCTGACACCATCGCTGCCAACTTGCCCACGATCAAGCTGGCCGATCGCCAGAGCCTGCTCGAAACCCTCGACGCCAAGAGCCGCTTGGAACGCATCTATGAATTGATGCAGGCAGAAATCGAGATTCTGCAGGTCGAGAAGAAGATCCGCTCCCGCGTCAAGAAGCAGATGGAGAAGACGCAGAAGGAGTACTACCTAAACGAGCAGATGCAGGCTATCCAGAAGGAGCTGGGTGGCGGTGAGCGCGACGAGTTCAAGAGCGAGATTCAAGAGATTGAAGACAAGCTCAAGAACAAGAAGATGAGCGAGGAGGGGCAGGAGCGCGTCAAGAAAGAACTGAAGAAGCTCAAGATGATGCACCCCACCTCAGCCGAGGCGACCGTCGTACGCAATTACATCGATTGGATCTTGAGCCTGCCCTGGTACGAAACGACCGAGGAGCGCTTCGACATCAATGAAGCTCAGAAGATCCTGGAAGAGGATCACTACGGCCTGAAGAAGCCCAAAGAGCGCATTGTCGAGTATTTGGCGGTGCAGGCCCTGACCGGGCAGCTCAAAGGACCCATCCTATGTTTCGTTGGGCCCCCCGGCGTGGGCAAGACGAGCATCGCCAAGAGCATCGCCCGGGCGACGGGCCGCAAGTTCGTTCGCCTGTCTTTGGGCGGAGTGCGGGATGAAGCCGAGATCCGCGGCCACCGGCGCACCTACATCGGAGCGCTGCCCGGAAAGATCATTCAGAATCTCAAGAAGGTCGGCACTGCCAACCCTCTCTTCTTGCTCGATGAGGTCGACAAGATGAGCACGGACTTCCGCGGAGATCCGGCGGCGGCTTTGCTCGAGGTCTTGGACCCGGAGCAGAATAACACCTTCAACGACCACTACCTGGATCTGGACTACGACCTCTCCCAGGTGATGTTCCTGACTACGGCTAATACCCTGAGTGGCATTCCACTCCCGCTGCAGGATCGCATGGAGATCATCCAGCTCTCCTCCTACACGGAGTTCGAGAAGCTGAACATCGCCCTCAAGTATCTAGTGCCCAGGCAGGTCAAAGAGTGTGGCCTGGACGACGTCGAGCTGGATATCACCGAAAACGCCGTTCGCACGATCATTCACCACTACACCAAAGAGGCCGGCGTTCGAAATCTGGAACGCGAGGTGGCCAGTGTGTGCCGCAAAGTCGCGCTTCGGGTGGTCAAAGAAGGCAAAGACCAGAAAATCGTCGTACGTGGCAAAGCGGTGCCGAAGTACCTTGGCGTTCCCAAGTTCCGCCTTGGCAAGAAGGAAGAGGATGACCACGTCGGCCTGACCCACGGCCTGTCGGTCTCCGAATACGGCGGCGACATTCTCGATTGCGAGGTCAGTGTCGTGCCCGGCAAGGGCAAGCTAGTCATCACAGGTCTGCTCGAGAAGGGCATGGAAGAGAGTGCCCAGGCAGCCATGAGCTACATCCGCTCACGCTCGGACGCGTTGGAGCTGGAGAAGGATTTTTATCAGAAGATCGACGTGCACGTTCACTTCCCAGACTTCGTGCGCAAGGACGGACCCAGTGCCGGTGTGACCATGGCGACGAGCATCGCCAGCGCACTGACCAAGATCCCGATTCGCAATGAGGTCGCAATGACCGGGGAGATCACCTTGCGAGGCCGGGTGATGCCCATTGGCGGCCTGAAAGAGAAGTTGCTCGCCGCCCACCGCAACGGCATCAAGACCGCGGTGATTCCCAAGGACAACCGCAAGGACCTCCGGGAGATCCCTCGGCGCGTCCTCAAAAGCATGCGCATCGTGTTGGTCGACCACATGGACGATGTGCTGCGAGAAGCGCTCGTGGTCGCCGACCCCGACAAGCTGTTCGGCCCCCGGCGCCTGTTGCTCGAGTATCGGCAAGGGGAGTTGGTCAGCGACGAAGAGCCCAAGGCTGCACAGTCCCCGGAAGAGCCGTCACCGGTTCCCCCGCCCGCTGGTGCACCGCCGCCTGGTGAGCAACCTGGCATGGCCTAGCCTTGCGGGGGGCGTCCACGACTGGGGCGCGGCGAGGTTTCGACTCCGCCTTTCACCGCCTGGGTCCATCGGATCGGCGACGCAGGAACGCGAGCGCGGCTAGCGAGCCGAGCAGCCATAGCGACCCAGCCGGGTTGGAGCGCGTCCGGCAGCCGCAGCCACCCGCGTTCTCGCCCTTCGGGGAACCGGAGCCGAAAGCGCCAGCGAACCCCGCGGAGCCGGCGGCTCCAGAACCAGCGCCGCTGCCGCCGGTGCTCACGCCCCCGTCCAGCATCAGCCCGCCGCTGCCGCCTCCAGCGCCGGCGTCGGTGACCGGGACGCATTGACCCGCTTTGCACTCGCTGCCGCTGGGGCACTTGGCTCCCGAACAGGCGTCCACGCAGGCGCCGAGTTCGCAGACTTGTCCAGCTGAGCAGGGATTGGGCGAGCAGCCGTCGTCGACGCACTTCTGGGACATCGTGTCACAGGTTTGGCCAGTGGAGCAGCCCTTGCAGTCGCAATTCAGGGTGCACACACCTGCCACGCAGACGTACTCGCTGTCGCAAGTCACGCCGTCGCAGGGGTCCGCACACACGCCTTCTCGGCAGACCTGGCCCTTGGGGCAGACAACCCCGTCGCAGGGCGCCTGGCATTTGCCTTTTTCGCAGACCTCACCGGGCTTGCAGCTCACGGTTTCGCAGGCCGGGTCGACGCACAGCCCGCCGGCATTGCAGGTTAAGTGGGCGGGGCAGGCGAACTCGCCGGTACCGCACTTCGGTACGCACTTGCCCCGATCGCAAACCAAATCCGTCGGGCACAGATCTCCGTCATCGATGCTGCCGTCGCAGTCGTCATCGCGGCCGTTGCAGCTCTCGGTCGTGGGCTTCTGGTTCTGCTCGCAGACCAACCCGCCGTTCTTGCACTGCATGGTGCCGTCTTTGCACTTGCCCAGCAGCCCGGTATCGCAGGGCGCGCCGCCGCCGGAGCAAGTGATGCCGTCGACTCGGGTCAGCAGATCGTCGAAGTCGTTGTCCCCGCCAGATAGTAGATCCTCCCAGGCAAAGTAGAAGGAGTTGGAGTGGGTGACACTGTCGTAGATGATCAGGTGGATGAAGCTATTCGGCCCCGTATTGTCGGGGTTGTACTTTCGTTCCGAGTAGTAGATGTGACCCACCGTGCCCGCTACGGGGCCGCCGCCCGGGTTGAATTGTGGGCAGTTGCCGCTCACGCCTTCTGGCGAGGCCATGAAGAACCCGATCTGCCCGCCCTTGTAGGCTGGATCGGATTTGATGTTCAGCGCCTTCGTCGTGCCCGGCGCATCCGAGCACAACAGGAAGGCATGCAGATCCGAATCCGCCGGCTTGCCTGCGGTGACGTTGTACCAGCCGAAGGTGTTCTTGAATCCAGCTCCCCGTGCCAAAACTTTGAAGGACAGGCCACAGCTAGGATTGAAGGTCTCGGGGGTGATCGCGGCCGCCGTCACGGCGTTGACCGTGTTGCCGCCCTCTTCCGCGTCCAGACAGACCTGAACGTTCTTGTCCGAGCAAGTGGTGACGCTCGTATCGAGGACCGGGATGGTGGGCCCACCGGGCTGGGTGAGCGCGCCGGCGCCTGACGACAGCAGCAGCCCGAAGAAAAACGCTTTCCCTGACAGTCGCTGGCGCATCACGCATACAAATGTCCACGTTTTCGCGGACCCTCGCAAGCACTGTCCGAGTATTAGGGCGCGGCGGAGGCCTTCACCAGCTCGGGAATGTGCTCTTTGCCGCTACGGATCTCCAGGCTGGAGCCCTTGAAGGCCTCGGCCACGGGCTCTGCGCGGCCACCCAGGCAGCTAGCCAAGAAGGATTCCGTGACCGCGTTGAAGGAGAGTCGATTCTCCGGGCGAGCGAAGCCGTGACCCTCGTCGGGGTAGACCACGTAGGTGACCGGGATCCCTTTCTTCTTCATGGCCGTGACGATCTGATCGCTCTCGGCCTGCTTCACCCGCGGGTCGTTGGCGCCCTGCCCGATCAAAAGCGGGCGCTTGATCCGGCCGACGTGGGTCAGGGGAGAGCGCTCCCGCAGCAGAGCCTTGCCGGCTTCCGTCGTGAAGTCCCCAACGCGGGCCTTGAACATGGCTTTGTAAGATTCCCAATAGGGTGGAATGGACTCCAACAGGGTGATCAGGTTGGAGGGCCCGACGATGTCGACGCCGCAGGCAAAGGTCTCGGGCGTCGACGTCAGGCCCACGAGCGTGGCGTAGCCGCCGTAGCTGCCACCGAAGATCGCAATGCGCTTGGGGTCGGCGATCTTTCGCTCGATCGCGTAGTTGACGGCATCGATGAGATCGTCATGCATTTTCGCGGCCCACTCTCCGTCCGCGGCGTTGACGAAGGCCTTGCCGAAGCCGACGCTGCCTCGGAAGTTCACGCTCAGGGTCACGTAGCCGCGATCTGCAAACCACTGGTGCCAGGTGTTCAGCCCCCAGCGGTCTCGGCCCCAGGGGCCGCCGTGCACCATGAGCACCATGGGGTAGGGCTTCTTCGGCTTGGCCTCGGGCCCGGCGCCGGAATCCAAGGGAAAGGTCAGATAGCTGACGAGGTCGAGGCCGTCCCGTGACTTGATCGTCACTGGCACCATCGGTGCGAGTCGATGTTTTTCGAGCTCGGGGCGGTCACTGAACAGCGGCGTGAGCTTTCGCGTGACGCGTTCGTACAAATGATAGCGAGTCGGACCGGTGTCGATGCTGTAGGCCACCAGCCAACGTTTGTCGTCCAGGCTGCGGTCGACAATTTCGAGATCTCCCGGGGCTGCTTTGAGCAGCGTCGCGAAGTCGGTCTTGAGCTCCGGATCGATCACGATGAAGCTCTTGCGCGCATGCACGCTGACCGCTGCTTGCGCCACCTTCTCCGTGGGGTGCAGCAGCAAGCCGGTAACGTCGGCTTTGAGGTCCTCGGCGAGCACCGCGCTCTTGCCCGATGCCAGGGCGACGCGGGTCAGGGCGGCCCGATCCCGCCCGCGGCTGTCCAAGAAATACAGGTATTTGCCGTCGCCGCTCAGAGCGCGGGGACTGCTGACCATCTCGTCTTGCGGGGAGAACTTGGCGAAAGGAAGCCAGTTTTTGCCGTGCTTCTTGAGGACCTCGGAGCCGCCATCGGGCGTGGGTTTCACGCCGAAGCGCACCCGGTGCTGGTCGTCTGCAATGAAGCTCGCGAAGCCGTCGTTCTTCTGCACCAGCGTGCGCTTGCCCGTGACCAGGTTGACCGAGAACACGTCGTGAAAGCGTTTGTCACGGGCGTTCAAACCGATCAGTACCTCGTCAGGCTTCTTGGGACTGAGGTGCACGAACCGCGCCTGAATGCCGTCCTCGGGCGTCAGGTTTGCGACCTTGCCGGAGCTGAGTTCGACGGCGTAGGTGCGCCAGTTCTCGTCGCCGCCCTTGTCCTGAGCGAACAGCACGTGCTTCGAGCTCTGGGACCAGGCGTATCTGCGAATGCCCCGAGACTTGTCATCGGTGATCGCGCGAGCGGCAGCGAGCTTGTCGATCGGCGCCACCCACACGTTGAGCACGCCGTCTTTGGGTGCCAGCCAAGATAGCTGGATGCCGTCCGGGCTCAGCTGCGGCTTGGTTCGCTCGGGGTTTCCGAACAACACCTTTCTCGGAATCAACTTCGCAGCAGCCGCGGGCGGCGGGCTCGTGGTGGGCGACGTCCCCGGGCCAGCTGGTGCGTCATTGATCGGCTTGGGGCGCGGGCCACATGCGGAGCCCAGGAGCAGCGCGGCGGCCAGGGTTGAAAGTGCTCTAGCGCGGTTCATGGCGCGGAGGGTAGATGAGCCCGAAGGCGCCGTCGACCGCTGTCGCGCTTGCAGAATGGGCGCTGGACCCTGCTAGTCTCGCCGCTTCGCGATGGACAACATCACGCACAGCCTCGCGGGGATGATGCTCGCGGAGGTCGTCTGCACGCTAGCCTCCCGTCGCGACCCCGAGCTGCCCGGGCGCCTTCGACCCGCGGCCTACCTCGCGGCTGTCGTGGGCAACAACCTGCCCGACCTGGACTTCGGCTACACCTTCATCACAGGTGGGAATCTGGGCTACCTGATGCACCACCGCGGCCACACCCACACCCTGCTCGTGGGCGTCTTGCTCGGCGCGTTGGCGTGGGCGGGCATGGCTCGCTACTGGAAGCCGCGCTTTGCCCCGGGCGAAAGAAGGCTGCTTTCTGGCCTGCTGCTCAGCGGACCGTTGCTGCACTTGAGCATGGACTACTCGAACGTCTACGGCGTGCATCCCTTCTGGCCGCTGTACGACGGCTGGATTTTTGGAGATCGCATTTTCATCGTCGAGCCCTTTTTCTGGATCGCCTGCGTGCCGCCGATCTTCTTTGCGATACGTGCGAAGTGGGGCCGAATCGCGTTGGGCTTGCTGATCGGTTTGACCCTGGGGCTACCTTGGGCGACGGGGTTCGTGCCGCTTTGGCTCAAGCCGGTGATCAGCGCATCCATGCTGGGTAGCATGCTGGTCGCGTGGAAGTGCCGTCCGGCGCTTCGGGTCCTGCTCGGTGTCGTGGGATCCGTTTTGGTTTTGGGGCTGTTCGTATTTGCAGGCTCCTTGGCAAAGCGCGAGTCCCGATCCCTGTATGCGACCCATTTCCCAGCGGAGACACTCGTGGACGCCGCCCTGTGGCCCATGCCGGGCAATCCCGCGTGTTGGGCCGGCGTCTTCGTCAGCCGTGGCCCCGGCCCCAGCCTGGTCTTGCGTCGAGGCATGATGGCGCCCCTGTTCGACATGAATGCCGCCGAGCGCTGTCCCAGCTACCGATTGCCCACCTCGGCCCCGCTGGTGGAAGTCACTGCCGCGTCCGACCGCCGCGTGTCTTGGGGCAAGCAATGGTCCGTCCCTGTCGCCGAGCTGTCGAGGTTGGCCAAGCGTTGTGACTTCGCGACCTACCTGCGCTTCGCCCGCGCGCCGTTTTGGCTGGAGAGCGACGGCGGTCTCGTCGTTGGCGATCTCCGCTTCGACCGCACCGAAGGCATCGACTTCGCCGAGGTCGAGCTTCCAGAAAAGCTCGGAGCCTGCCCCAAGTTCGTTCCATCTTGGCGGCCACCTCGTCAGGAGTTTTTGGACTAGCCGCGGGCAGAAGCTCGTTTCGCTTCGAGTTGCCACTCCGTCAGGGGTTTTGGACTAACCGCGGGCAAGGGCTTGCCCATCCCCCCGGTCTCGACTAATTCAGCCAGCGGGCGGATAGCTCAGCGGTAGAGCGCTGGCCTTACAAGCCGGATGTCGCAGGTTCGACCCCTGTTCCGCCCACTGGAAAACAAGCCGTTTTCGTTTTCGGCCGGATCGACTTCTGTCCGCGTAGCGGGCAGAAGTCCCAGGTCGGGCGGGGCCGCAGCGGGCAGCCTCCGGAGCCTGGCACTGTTGGCGAGGCAGCGCGCATGGGCCGCAAGCGAGGCATGTCCGGCGAGCGCTGTCGCTTGCTGGGCGTTGATGTCGGCGTCGGCGAGCGCCTGCGAGCATGCCCGGCGCCAAGCCTGGCCACCCAAATTACCCCGGCGAAGAAGAACAGGACCAGCAGGACCACCGGCAGGCCTACGCAAACCAATCCATCGAGCAATCCATCAGCTGTGCAGAGCACCGGCGGCAGCCCTCCGATGCAAAAGGGGCGGCGGCAATGATGCGAGCGTGGGGTGTCGCCCACGAGCGCGGCTCGGTGCCAGTTGGCTACAGGTTCTTTGCTACGTGAGGTCAACCACCCTGCCGTTCAGCACAACGAAGTTCGGGTCGCGGCATGACTGGAACTTCCAGGCTGCTTTCTTGGGTGAACCAATTATCCGGCCGTGTTTGTCGTAGCTGACGTACACGTGCGAGCCATCAGGAAGGCACTTGTGTGTGAAGCCAGCTTCAGGGCCCGGGGGGCCTGCAGGAACAGACTGCGCGGGGTTGGGCGGCGAGCTCCGAGCAAGAAAGAAAACGCCTGCCAGCGCAAGGCCGCCCAGCCCGAGCACGAATACAGTGTCCCACCCAATAACGTGGTGAACAAACGAAACTACCATCGACAAGACCGCTAGTGCCACCACGCCCAACACAATTCCACCTGCAACCGCCAACATTTGTTCGCCTCCCGCCCGTACTGACGCGCGACCTGACCAAAAGTTCCCCAGCGAGGGAATTTTTCCATCCGGCGAGCTGTAGCGCGCGGGCACCCTGCCCGCGGGTAACTCTGACCGTTTGAGCAAGCCTGGGTCAGGCGTAGTCGGCACGGGTACGCTAGTCTTCGAGTGGTGCGCAGCCTTTCACGGCTTTGTGCCCACAGCCAGAAGGACCATGCCCTGAAGATGAATGTTGGAAGCTGGAACGGACTTACCGGCACAACTTTCGACGCTGCGTGGAGTTCACTGTGATGCGAGCTCTACCCTCACTGTTCGCGGCCGCACTGGTGACGGTTGCCGCAAGTTGCAGCACTGATGGCGGCGAGCCGCCGAGCAGCGGCACCGGTGCGTCCGCTGGCCAGGCAAGTGGCGGAGGCAACTCGGGTGGCCAGGCCGGCACCGCCGGCGGTTCCAGCGGTGGCATCGCCGGTCAAGCAGGAAGCGCTGGCCAGGCAGGGAGCGGAGGCGGTTTGGGCCCCACGTGTCCTGGGCTCAATCCTGCGGGCTGCACACTGGGAACCTGTGCGACGGGAACAAAGTGTGACCTCGGGCCGTGTGCGCCATCCAGCTGCAGCTGTCCGACCGGTGCCTGGGCCTGCGCGAAAGACTGCCAGGCCGGAGTCTGCGTCGGCACCAAAGACTGTTCTGCGATCGCAAGTGACCTGGCCAAGGCACTCCCCACCACGGGCGGCTGCACCGCCGTCGTCCGTTTGCGCTTCTTGACACTGCAAGTTGTCTCACACGCTTTCTTCTGTGGGCCTGGCGCGGTCCCCGATGAGACCGCCGCGCGGGCGACCGCCCAGACAGACACTGGTTACGGCAACGGGGAACTCCTGTCAGGAGCAAGCCCGCCCGATGCGTGGGTGTTCGTGGAACGGAACAACGACCTTGGGGGCGTGGCAGCGGTCAGCGCTCGGACCGGTCTGACGGTATTCGGTGGTATCATCCACTGGCTGGGACTCGGGAAGGTCACCTACCCATCCAGCTGGGAAACGAAAAACATCGATAGCACCTGCGCGGGGCCTGCCCTTCCCGCGCTGCGAGGCATTGACCTTACCGGGAACGGCTCAGTACTCGGGGCGGCAGAAACTCTGATGGCCGCCGCAGCGGTTGCGCGTACCGCCCTGCCTGCCGCATTGGCCCAAGGTCGCACTTTGCGTGAGTCCCTCGTGCTGCGGTATGGGCCGGGCTTGGGCTTCACTGGCCAGCCAGGCAATTTCAAGAACGACGTGGCAGAGTATGTCGTCATCATGAACGCGGATTGACCCACACATGAACAACGCGAAGGAGCATTCATGTAGTGCCTTCGGCGCCGCTTGGAGTTCGTGGTGACGCGCTCCTCGTACTTGCTAGTGTGTGGCCTGCTTGCCGTTGGCTGCAGCACCGATGACGGTAAGGAGGCGCCCAGCGGCACGGGTGGCGCCGCAGGGCAGTCCGGTGGAGGTGGGCAATCGGGCGTCGACGCCGGAAGCGGGGGGAGTTCGGGCGGAGGTGGCGCTGGCCAGTCGGGCAACGGAGGTCAGGCTGGCAGCGGCGGTGTGCCGGGTGCCAAGTGTGCAGGACTGAATCCCGCAGGATGTACCCCTGGCTCCTGCGTTGCCGGAATGAAGTGTGACCTCGCCGTCTGCGCACCCTCCACCTGCACCTGTCCGCCTGGCACTGGCGCGTGGGCCTGTTCGAAGGACTGTACGGCAGGCGTTTGTGTCGGTACCAAGGACTGCTCGGCGATTTCGGACGCGTTGGCTCAGGCGCTGCCTCCCACAGGAGGCTGCACCGCCGTCCTCCGCTTGAAGTTCTCGACGCTACAGGTCGTCTCTCACACTTTCGTCTGCGGTCCTATCGGGCCGCCAAATGAAGCTGCCGTGCGAGCCACGGCCGACGCCGACACTACCTACGGAAGTGGCGATCTCTATACCGGACCGACGCCGAGCGATGCTTGGGTCTTCGTGGAACGCAATCACGACGTTGGAGGCGTGGCCGCTGTTGACGCTACCACCGGTCTCACTCTCTTCGGTGCCGGCATCATCTGGCAGGGGCTCGGGAAGGTCACGTACCCGCCCAGCTGGGACACTCAGAACATAGAGAGCACCTGCTCCGGCCCCGTGCTGCCGAACCGGCGTGGCATCGACCTTGTCGTGAGCGGTGGCGTTGCACTCAGCGACGCCGAGACCGCCATGGTCGCTGGAGCCACTGCACGAACGGCGGTTCCGGCCGTGCTTGCGAAGAGTCGCACCTTGCGCCAGTCGCTGGTGCTGCGCTACGGACCCCACTTGGGGATCACCGGCGAACCGGGGGGCTTCGCGAACGCCCTAGCTGAGTATGTCGTCATCATCAACGCGGATTGACGCATTCAACACATCTGAGTCGGGCCACAGCAAGATAGCGGCATCGGCCGCTCGCGGCAGAGACTCGAACGGCGCCGGTCCGTTGTAGGAGCCCGCTACGGGACCAGAATTGCGAGTGCCCGTCGCACGAGGGCAGCCAGGTGCTCGGCGCTCTGGCTGCGGCTGTCATCTCGCCACGCCAGCGTGGCTACGGCTTTCTTCGACTCTCGTTGCCGAAAGCCCATGTTCGTGAGTGCGCTGACAAGCTTGGATTTCATCTCGGCCGAGTCCACGCGGGCTTCGTCACGCACTTCGCCCCTCGGCAAGAGCTCCGTCTCCGACTCCGCAGCAGCGTCCGCTACGTGCTCCAGATGGCCGAGTGATTGACTGGCGCGGAACTCGTCCGAGGCGCAGCCAAATGGTTTGGATGTCGCGGTTTCATCAGCGTCACGTGGGCGGCAGCTCGGCGCGTCGATCAGCGTGGGCAGGTCAGCGTTGCCTCCGCCACTTGTCGGGCCATGCCCGTGCCGCGAGTCGAGGTCCAACCTCTGCTGGCGAAGGCGAATTACGCCGCCCGCGGAATCCGGTTCGATAGCGTCTTCGGCGTCGTTCTGTTCAGGTGCCTCCGGCCCGACCCCAGCGCCCGCCGAGACAACGCTGCTCTCTTCGTGTGCGCGCCGAGATTCGCAGTCCAACCTCTGCTGGCGAACGCGAATTCTGCTCTCGATGAACGGTCGCCCGAACACCTTCTCGGCCTCGAACAAGTTGTGCGCCCGGCATAGCAGACGCCCGTTGTCAGTCGTGCCAGCGCCACCACAGGCGCGCGGGTTTTCGTGGTCGAGTTGCACGAACGCTCTCGCCCGGCAGCGCTCGCCACTCGGCGACACATACGTGCACTGCTCGCCGTCGCGCTCGTAGATTTCTCGGCGGGCCTGGCGCGAGAAGTCACCGTGCTTGGTGCCGCGACTCCGTTTCGGGTGCTTGGTCTTGCTGAGCTTCTTCTTCTCCAGATCTGCCAGCACCAGGTCGAGCCCACGCTCGATGACTGTTGCCAGATCTCGTTTCGGATTCGAGTGACTCATCAAATCGAGGGCACGCTCGAGCTTGTCCTTGAGGGAGGTGTTTGCGGAAAACTGGATGTGAAAACGCTCTGCGGATAGGGGTGACACGTGGGGCCTGGGTTCGTGCATGTCAACTGTTGCCGGCTCCTGGTCCGCGGCAAACGATCGGCCCACAGCGGCGCCAACTGAGTGGCCCGCAGCGGCGGCATCGCCTCCGAACCGAGCTTGCACGGGCACCGGGCAAATCGAATCTGCCACGTCCTTCTTCGGAAACCGTGAGCGAATGAGCAACTCGACTTCGGCTTTGCTCTTGTCGCAGGCCGCCGCGAGCAGTTCGGCGTGGTTTTCTTCGTCCAAATACGTCCGCAGCATGCTGAGCGCCGTCACGTGGATCCGCCCCTCTCGCAGCAGGTCGAGAACTATTGGATAGCTGCGCGCAACCCGAGCCGCCGCAATGTGCCGATGAGCGCTGCCCTCGCTGAGCTTCAGCTTGCGGCAGCAGAACTCGTACATGGAGGAGCACGCCTCCCGGAGCTCCAACCGCCGCGCCTCGACCTCGCCGAGATAAGCCACGAGCTGTGCAGTGATCTTGCGCCGCGAGCCAATCACGCTGCCCAAGTTCGCCAGGACTTGATCGTCTGAGAGATGAGCCATGCGCTTCGAGATTTCCGATGCCGCGAGTTTCATACTCAGTTGCCTAACACGCGTTTATTTGGCTTCTCAGCTGACACGCTGCGCGGCGATCGCGACGCTGATCGACGCGCGCGCCGCCTCGCGCGTGAAACCGCACAGGCGCGTCGCACACGCGCGGTACGCACGCACAAATCGCCAAGCTGGCGTTTCGTGCGCGCGTGCGCTCGAAAACCTGTCAACAAGATTCGTCAAGAAAGAAATGTAAATCGCACCGCGAACTCGCGACCACCAGAGTGAGATCAGGGACGCAAGTCGGAGCGCGAAGTCGCGACCACCCGAGAGCGACGTCGCCGCTCGGCCGCCGCTGGCGCACCGGGCGTTCGCATTTGCTGTTCACCTCCTCTGGCGGAGGCGAATTGCACTGTCGATGTACTCGCCCACACGCTCACGGCTGCTGGACCGGCGCTTCGCTTGGCGGCGTCGCATTGCTGCTCACACCTCCACTGGCATCACTGGCGAAGGCGAATTGCACTGTTGATGCACTCGCCCACGCCTTTCTCTGCTTCGAACGGCTGACACCCGCGGCGCCGGCGCCCCGGCGGAGGTGCGGATGTGGCGGGCCCCCAAAGGGCCCGCCCGCACCGCAGCCCTTATCAGTCGGCAAGACACCCGTCGCCGGTGCGTTTTTCCGCAACTCAGCATCGCGATCGCCCGACAAGTTGTCCCACCCGGGGTGGCTCATGATCATACACATCTCGTTGCCAAGATCTGGCAGGTGTGATCTACCGTGGGAATGGGAACAACCGAGTGGATGAGGCAGCCGATATCTGTGGAGTTTTGCGGGGCAAAGCTGGGGGATCGGCGTCGTTCGAAGCGGCTTTTGTGGTTGGCGGAAACCGTGATGGCGGCACCGGACGCCGGGTTTCCGAGAGCCACCAGCACAGCATCTGAGTTGGAGGGTGTGTATCGATTCCTGCGCAACGAGCAGGTGAAGCCCAAGCAGGTGTTGGCGCCGCACATTCGTGCGACGGTGGAGCGGGTAAAGGCGGCGGGTCCGTGCCTGGTAGTGCATGACACCACTGAGGTGACCGTAGGAGGCAAGAGCAAACGGGCCGGGTTGGGGCCGACATCGAGCAAGGCGCAGGGGTTCTTCGCTCACACTGCCCTGGCGGTACTGCCCGGCGAATCGCGTGTTCCCCTTGGCGTGCTCGACCTGCGCCACTGGGCCAGAACCGAGCACAAGGGCGGGCGGGGACGTCACTCACGGGACAAGCGCGAGGACTCGGAGAGGGAGTCTTTGCGCTGGCCCGCGATGCTCGAGACAGTCCATGTCCGCTGTGCAGGCGCCGAGGTCGTGCACGTGATGGACCGTGAAGCGGACATCTACGAAGTGATTGCGAAGGCGCAAGAACTCGGTGCTCGATTCGTGATCCGGTCCTCACAGGACCGAGCCACGGATGACGACGACGACATCGTCCGTCTGCGAGCCGCGGTGGAACAGCTCGAGCCCCGTGTTTTTCGGAAGATCTTCATCTCAAAGCGGCCGGAAACCTGCATGACTCGCTCCGCCAAGACGCATCCTCCACGCAATGCTCGAGAGGTAGAAGTCGCGATGGCGGCAAGAACGGTCACTGTCCTACGGCCTCAGGGATGCCGCACGGGTCCTGCCGCCATCGAGCTGAACGTGGTGCGCGTCTGGGAGCCGAGCCCAGCAGAGAACGAGCCCCCCGTCGAGTGGGTGCTTCTGACCACGGAAGCGATCGACACCGACGAGGACATCGAACGAGTGGTCGACACCTATCGCAGCCGATGGGTCATCGAGGAATTCTTCAAGACCCTCAAGCAGGGTTGCTCCCTCGAGAAACGGCAACTCGAGTCCTACCACGCGCTGAGCAACGCCCTGGCGGTGTTCCTTCCCGTCGCTTGGCGCTTGCTTCTGATGCGCTCGCTCGTGCGCGAAGCGCCAGAACTCCCGGCGCGAGCAGTCCTGACCCCGATACAGCTGCAGCTACTGCAACTGAAACTGAAGCTGCCCTCACTCCCACAGACAGTGCAAGAAGCGCTCTACGCAGTCGCCCGGGTGGGTGGCCACCTCAGAAACAACGGACTGCCGGGTTGGCAGACTCTCGGTCGCGGATACTTCAAACTCCTCGACTACGAGATCGGCTTCCAGTTCGCACAAGCCCTGTTGAGATCTGATCAATCATGAGCCGGGGTGGGGCACCGTACAGATTCCGCGCAACCGGCTGACTCAGTGGGCCGACCAAGTTGCCCTCCCACCCTGGGATATTTGTGTCTGCAGTTTGTACAGGTACGCCTCTCCTTATCAGCCTTCCGCCATGCAGCGGAGGGGCGCGCAACGCCGCGATCGAGACCCGGTCCCGGCGGACGCAGATCCGTCGACCCTCGCCCGCGTCGCCCGCGTCGGTAGCGGCTCGGCCCTAACGCAAGGCGCGGCCCAGGTTGGGAGTAGTGGCCCCGGGTGCACCCGCGAACCGACCCCAAACCAACCTAGAAGTTTTGGGGACCGGGCGACATCAGCTAGTCGCCGGCGCTCTCGTTCTGGTCTGGGATTGCGTCGTGGGGTCTAGAAGCGGCGAGCAGGCCTAGAAGGCGCAGACCTTCAGGCCGCGTTGGACGGTGGGGCGGTCGAGGAAGCGCTTCACCCACGCGTTCACCTTGGGGAAGGTGTCGTAATCGACGGCGTCCTTGGCTTCGTAGAAGTCGAGGGCCTCGATCCAGGGAACGGTGGCAATGTCGGCGAGGGAGAAATCGCCGAGTAGGTAATCGCGGTCTTGGAGTTGGCGCTCCAGTACCTCCAACAGGCGCTTGGTTTCTTTGCCGTAGCGCTCTTCGCCGTAGCCGTCGGTTTTGCCCTTGGCGAATTTGTAGAAGTGTCCGAATTGGCCGAACATCGGGCCGATGTGGCCGACTTGGAAGAACAGCCACTGCTGGAGTTCGATCTTTTGGCGAGGGGTCTCGGGCAGGAGCTTGCCGGCCTTCCTGGCGAGGTAGAGCAAGATGGCGCCGGACTCCATGATCGCGATGGGCTTGTCGTCAGGGCCCTTGGGGTCGAGAAGGGTGGGGATCTTCGAGTTGGGGTTGAGCTTGACGAAGTCCGGATCGAACTGATCGTTCTTCATGATGTCGATGCGATGCGCTTCGTAGTCGAGGCCGAGCTCTTCGAGGGCGATGCCGGCCTTCTGTCCGTTGGGCGTCGCCAGGGAGTACAGCTGAAGGCGATCAGGATGGGTGGAGGGCCAGCGTTTGGGGAAGAGGTCGGCGCTCATGCGTGGTGTCTCCGTGGGTTCGGGTGTCTGCGTAGCCTTGTGCATTTGTGGGGCGTTGGCGATAGGCGGCGGCTAGCCAAAACATGGCGCGGGGTCCGAGCTTCGTGTCTGGTCGTGCGGAACCGGCGCCAGGCAACCTCTGGCAAGCTGCAGGGCGCAGCGACGGAACTGGTTTGGTTCGAAAGTGCGCTCGGGTGGGGCACCGCCCAACCGGGTGCGCCATCCCAGTGATCCCTTGAACTGCCTCAAACCTCGCGCTGCTCGCCGGCGTCGAGTTGGGTTAGCCGGTAGATGTCCTTGCGGCGATCGTACCAATTGGTGGTGGTGCCCTCGAAGCGCTGCCGGCGCAGCAGCTCGATATCCAAGTCGTGCACCTGGACGGCCTCGATGTTGGGCGTGCATTCGGCCGCGATGCCGTCTCGAGCGAAAGAAAAATCGCAAGGCGTCAAGATCGCCGACTGGGCGTAGTGCACGTCGGCGTTGTCCACGAAGGGCAGGTTGCCGGTGGAGCCGGAAATCGCTGTGTAGACGTGATTTTCGATGCAGCGCGCCTGGGCGCAGTAGCGAATTCGCATGTACGAGTTTCGATCCTCGGACGCGAAGGGCACGAAGAGCACGCGCGCGCCCTTCTTGGCGGCGCAACGGGAGAGCTCCGGGAATTGGATGTCGTAGCCACCCAAGATGGCGATCTTGGTGCTGTCGGTTTCGAAGACCTCGAGCTCGGTTCCGGGTTGCACGCCCCACCAACGCCGTTCGGCGGGTGGAATGTGCAGCTTGTGCTGCCGTCCGGTGCTGCCATCCCGACGGAATAGGAATGCAGTATTCCTCAGATTGCCATCGTCGATGGTGAACTGGGAGCCGCCAATAATGTTGATGTTGTAGCGGATGGCGAGGCCGCTCATGAGCTCTTCGTACTGAGGCGTGAACTCGGCGAGCTTGCGTGCGGCCAGGCCGGGGCGGAGTGCGGGGGTGATGCAAAACAGCTGCGCCGTAACCAGGCCGGGAAATACGACGAAATCCGCACGGGAGTCCGCCGCCACGTCGACGAAGTACGTGCACTGTTTGGCGAACTCCTCGAAGGACTCCACGGGTCTCAGCTCATACTGCACGACCGCGAGCCGCACCTGCTCCACCGCCCGGAAGTAACGTCTTTCGTCAGCGCGCCGGTCGAAGTTGGTCCACTCGAGGAAGGAGGCATAGCCGCAGGATTCGGAGTCGACGGGTAGGTAGTCAGGGATCAGCCGCTTCAAGGAAAAGCCGTTGGCGATTTGTGCCGTCAAGACCGGGTCGTGTAGGACTTTCGCCATGACCTTCTCGGTGTAGGCCTCCGCACTCATTTCCTCCGCATGCTTGTGGTAGCCCGGAATGCGACCACCGATCATGATGCGGGCCAGATTCATCTTTCGGGCGAGTTGCTTACGAGCGTCGTACAAGCGTCGCGACAAGCGTTGACCGCGAAAGTCCGGATCCACCATGATCTCGATGCCGTACATGGTGTCGCCGGTGTCGGTGTGGTTCGTGATGTATCCGTTGCCGGACATCTCGGTCCAGTTGTGCCACTCCGAGTAAAGATCGAAGTCCACGACCAGGCTCGACGACGACGCGACCAAGGTGCCATCGACTTCGACGCCGATCTGCCCGTCGGGAAAACGCTCGATTTGGCTTTCGAACTGCGCTTTAAGCCAGGGCTTCATGCCCGGGAAGCAGCGCAGCTGGATCTCGCAAACCCGGTCGTAGTCCTCGACGCTGAGCCGCCTGACTTTCACGCGGCTCGGGCGGGAGCGCTTCTTTTTCTTCTTGGATTGGGCCATGGGGCTGCTCAGAGGGTGACCGTGTCCAGAGTTCTCGACACTTCGGCTGATGAGGTGCTGTCGCGCAAGGGCAGCACGGTGCCGTCTTCTCGCGCTTCTCGGATCAGGTCCATGTCCAGCTCCCCGATGACCATGGACTCTTGGTTCGGGACGCCTTCTGCCAGGATGCCATCCCGGGAGAAGGCGAAGTCGCTGGGCGTGAGGATGGACGCTTGGCCGTAGTTCAAAGAGACAGCGGGGACCTGGGGCAAGCTGCCCACGGTGCAGGCGTGAATCACGTACATTTGGTTTTCGATCGCGCGGGCCTGCGCGCAGTAGCGCACCCGCAGGTAGCCCTGGCGGTCATCCGTACAGCTGGGCACGATCAAGATGTAGGCGCCGGCTCGGGCCGCAGCTCGAGCCAGCTCTGGAAACTCGACATCGTAGCAGATCGTGACGGCGAACTTGCCGACCTCGGTGTCGAAAAGTCGCAGCCGCGTGTGGGGTGAAACGACCCAGTCTTCCCGTTCGAAGCGGGTCATGTGCAGCTTGCCTTGTACCTCCCACTCGCCGTTGGGCGCATAGACGTAGCACTCGTTGTAGACCGTCTCGAGATCGGGTGGATCGACCGCGGGCAGGGAGCCGCCGACGATGAAGATCTGATGCTCTTTCGCCAGCGCCTTGAACATGTCGACGATGCGCTGCTCGAAGTCGGCTAGCTTGCGGATCTGCTGCTGAATCGGTCGATCGGTGCCGGCCAAAGTGAGTAGTTGGGTGGAGAAGTACTCCGGGAAGACCATCAGGCGACAGTCATAGTCGGCGGCGGTTTGGACCAGCGCGCTGACTTGATCCTCGAACTGCGCGAAGCCCTCCACCGGTCGGATGAAGTACTGCAGAGTGGCTACCCGCAGGCGCCGCGGTGGTTTGTTCGCTCGTCCCATGGGATCGTCGGTACTCCGAGCCCGGCTTCAGGACAAGCGCTTCTTGAGGTGGAGCTGCAGGCGCGCGGGGCCGTGCTCCGGAGTGCTTTCGAGCGTTTGATGTGTGTGCGGCCGTCAGTTCTTCTTCTCGCACTTGCCGGGGTAGTCGGCGAGGCCGCACAGCGCGCCGCAGGGACAGATGGACTCGCCCTCGCAGGTTGCGTCGGGACCACAGTCTGCGTCCTTCCAGCAGCCTCCGGGGACGGGTGCTTTGCAGACGCCGCCGGCGCACACACCGATGCCGATGCACTCGATGTCTGCCACGCAGCACAGCGGGTCGGGAGGTGGCGGCGCGCACGTGCCCATCTGTCCACCGCACGCGCAGATCGCGCCGCAAGGACAGATACATTTGCCGACACAGCCCCCGCCGCCTGGCGGACAGTCCTTGTTGCTCCAACACTTGCCGGGAGGCGGTGCTGGTTCGCAGTTACCCGAGATGCACACTTCCTTGCCCGCACTGGTGGCAGGGCAATCCGTGTCCTTGCTGCAGCATCCCGGGCCGACGGTTACGCACTTGCCGGGCTGGTCCGGGGCGTCGCAGTCGGCACCACACGGGCAGACGGACGCACCGATGCACGCGCCCTGGACTCCGGCCGCGCAGTCCTTGTCGGTCCAACACAGTCCCGGAGGCACGGCCTCCTTGCACACACCATTGACACATTGCGGTGGCGGGCCGAACGCATAGCTCGGGCAGTCCTGGCTCGTCTTGCAACAGCTCGGGCCTCCACCGAAGCCGCCGCTACCGCCGAGTGCGCCGGATCCACCGCTGCCGCTGACTGCGCCGGATCCACCGCTGCCGCTGACTGCACCGGATCCACCGCTGCCACTGGTTGCTCCGTTGCCGCCGATCGCGCCCGTGGCGCCGCTGCCGGCTGTTCCCGCACTGCCAGCGTTACCGCCGGCGGAAGTGAGGTCTTTGTCCGTGGCACCGCCGCAGGCGGCGATCAAGAGCCCGAGGGCTGCGTACAGGGATTTCATGGGGGTCTCCAGTCGCGGCCTGGTGCGAGGCCCGTGCCAGGTGCCAGCTGAGCGATTTCAGGCGCATTGCGGTCCCGTCAACGCGGATCTGCCGGACAGGAAAGTCCGAGCTGTGCCATGGCACACGGGTCGCGAGGTAGCTACAGACCAGCTATCCAATTGAAGATGCCGGCCATGGCGATGCTGTCGACCTCTTCGGTGCCCAGTGGCGGCATGGAATCGAGCTCGCGCCCATTCATGCGGATGTAGAGCTGGCTCTTGCTGGGGTCGCCGGGGGCGATGGCGACCGTGGTTCCATCGACGACGTGGTTCATCTTAGCGTTGATCGCCGTCATGTACGTTGGCGTCGACTCGGGGGTGGTGCTCGTGGTCAGAAGTTTGAGGCGCAGGGTCCGCTTGCTGGTCAAGAAGTGAGTGTCGTTGTGGCAGTTGCCACAGTTGGCATGCAGGTAGCCTAGCGCGTCCTCGACGACGCCATCGCCAGGCACCGGGAACTCGCCTGCGGGTGGGTGGGAGAGCCAACCCTGCGTGGCAAGTGTGGAAAGAAACCCGCCGCCGGCTTCCTTGCTCAGTTGGATTGCGCCCACTCCGATCAGCACGTCGCTCTCTCCGTCGTGGCACTGGGAGCAATCGGCCTGACTCGGGACGTCGTGAGTCGTGCCTTTGACGTCTTGCAGGCCCTGCGGCGCGGCGTAGGCCTCGGTGGCTTCGTCGTTCCAGACGTAGGCCACCTCCAGCCAGCCCCCGGGCCCCTTGGCGCGTTTTTCGAGGTAGCGGGTTTCGAGCAGCTGTCCGTTCTTGCGGAACTCCTTCCAGGCTTTGGTGCCGATGGGAAAGCTCCAGAAATCCATGGATTGCGTGTTGATCTGCTCGCCGGAGGGCAAATACAAGAAGCGCGACTTGGTGGCGCCATCGGACCAGAGTGGATAGCGAACGTCGTAGGGCATGACACCCGGGGCCAGGGTCTTGCTCACGGTGTCGAGGTAGAGGCCGGTTTGGCTCAGGGCGCCGGGCCCCGTGAAGGGGGGAGCCGTGTCCGCTGGGCCCACATCTGGCGGCGGGGCGTCAGCGGCGCCGTCCGTGCCCGCGTCGACGCTCGCTTCGAAGCTGCCATCGAGCACGCCGCCACCGGGCTGCTTGGGGGAGGCGGTATCGCCGTCGCCGCAAGCGATTAGGAGTAGGCATACGGCAAAGACAGGGCGCAGCGACATAGTGAATTCAGCGTACCACGCATGGCGGCCAGGTCATCTCCGCAACGCGCAGGTGCCGCAGATTTAGCGCCGCACGCGGAACGGCGCGGTCATGGTATTAGGCGATCGCGGCCAGTCCCGCGGAAAGTGAGCCAGCATGATCGTTGGAGTTCCCAAAGAGGTCAAAGCCCACGAGTACCGCATCTCCCTATTGCCCGTAGGTGCGGAGGAGATGAAGCGGCGTGGGCACCAAGTACTCGTCGAAGCCGGCGCCGGCGCCGGCAGTGGCCTCAGCGACGAGGCCTATGCCGCAGTGGGTGCGGAAATCGTGACGCCCCGTGAAGAGATTTGGAAGCGGGCGGACATGATCATCAAGGTGAAAGAGCCCCAGTCGGACGAGATCCCGCTGATGCGTGATGGTCACATCGTCTTCACCTACTTCCACTTCGCGGCCAGTGAAGAGCTGACGCAGGGCTGCGTCGATTCCGGAGCCAGCTGCGTCGCGTATGAAACACTGCGCGACGACAAGGGTCAGTTGCCTCTGCTCACGCCCATGAGTGAAGTCGCCGGGCGCATGAGCATTCAAGAGGGCGCCAAGTATCTGGAGCGGCCTCAAGAGGGCAGGGGGATCTTGCTCGGCGGCGTGCCGGGGGTCGAACCGGCGCACATCTGCATTCTCGGTGGCGGTGTGGTCGGAACGAACGCCGCCAAGGTGGCTGCGGGCTTCGGTGCCAGCGTTTCGATCCTCGACATCAACCTGGACAGGTTGCGCTACCTCGACGACATCATGCCCAAGAACGTCACCACGCTGTTCTCCGACCGTCACACCATCCGGGAGCAAATCATGCGTTCGGATCTCGTGGTTGGAGCCATCTTGATCGAGGGTGCCCGGGCACCGCGACTGGTCGAAAAGTCCGATCTCAAGAGTATGAGGTCTGGCTCCGTGATCGTGGATGTCGCTGTAGATCAGGGTGGCTGCGTCGAAACCACGCGCCCAACGACCCACGGGGAGCCCACCTACATCATCGACGAAGTGGTGCACTACTGCGTGGCCAACATGCCGGGCGCCGTGGGCCGGACCAGCACCTACGCGCTGTGCAATGTCACGCTGCCCTTCGCTCTCAGGCTAGCGGATGCGGGTCTGCGCGAGGCGTGTGCTCAAGACCCACGGATCACCAGTGCGGTGAACACCCACAAGAAGCAGATCACGAACCGCGCGGTGGCCGACACCTTTGGCATGAAGTTCGTGGAACTTGGACGCTAGCGCGAAGCCCAGCTAACGCACGTCTTCGTAGATCCCCTTGAGCCGTTGGGGGCTGACGCCGAGGCGGTATAAGATGGGGAATACGTTCACGAGCAGCATGTCTCGGATCGGGTGAGCCAGAAAGCGCCGACCGCTAACCCGAACTTCTCCCGCCGCCCGTCGGAAACGTCCCAGTTTGCGCAGACGCAGACATAGCTCCGTCTCCTCCATGAGCGGCTGATCCGGAAAGCCACCCGCGGCACAGAAAGCGCGCCTTTTCACGAACAGCGCTTGGTCACCATAGGGTGTGGTGGTGTAGCGAGAGCGCAAATCTGCCAGTCGCAGCCAACGCGCGCTCTTCTTTCCGGTGTCGTCCAAGGTGTGGGTACGGAACGCTCCGAATACGACGCCGGGCTTTCGGAGCGCCTGGCCGATCAGCTGGTGGGCGTCGGGTGGCAATTGCGTGTCTGCATGGAGGAACAACAGGATTTCATGGCTGGCAGCCTTGGCACCGGCGTTCATCTGCCGGGCCCTACCTCGGTCCACGCGTAGCAGCCGAGTCAGCCCTCGTTCCGTGCTGGGGTGACGCTCTGTGAAGTCGAGGCTGCCGTCCGTGCTGCCGCCGTCACACACGATTACCTCACCCACGCCCTGGAGCCGGCTGAGTTCGTCCAGGCGCGCGGTGATGCGCGCGGCTTCGTTGACGACCGGCATCACGACGGACAGTGGCGCCGGCGTCGGCACTGGCGGTTCACTCATCAGCCACAGCTTCGGGACCGAGGGCTTCGTTCAGCGCGCGCCGCGCCAGCCGCGTGATGAACGCGGTGACGCCCACCGTGGCTACCAGTCCGCCCCAGTATAGCACCTGCTGCGCAGTGCCCCCGCTGGGCGCACCCTTCGAAAGCGCCGACGCACTTTCGACCAGGGAGCCCAAGTACACATACATAGCTGTGCCCGGAAGCATGCCGAGAAAGGACGCCAAGGCGTATGCGGGGAAGCTGATGCGGGTGAGCCCGAGGGAGTAGTTCAACAGGTTGAAGGGGAAGATGGGCGATAAGCGCAACAGAAAGACGATCTTGAAGCCTTGGTCGGCGACGGCGCGGTCGACTGCGGAAAACTTGGGGTTGCCCCGGACGCGGTCTTCCACCCAGGCGCCGCCGATCGTGCGGGCAACGAGGAATGCCGCACACGCGCCGATGGTCGCCGAAACCCAAACAATGAGCGTGCCGAGCACGGGACCGTAGGCAAAGCCTGCAGCCAAGGTCAGCACGCTGCCCGGGAGTAGCAGGACGGTACCCACGATGTAGACACTGCTGAAGATCCCGATCCCAGCGGCGCCGCGGCCTCGAATCCACTCTGCCAGCGCCAAGAGCCATGCCTGGATCGGCAGTACGAAAGACAGGGCGATGACCACAGCCAGGGCAGCGAGTAAGAGCCAGAGCCGCAGCTTGCTTTGGCTGGGCTTGGCTTCGCTCATGGCTCACTTACGTACGTTGGCGAATCGCGGTTTCCCGGGTCAGAGTGTGATGCGATCGCCTGCGGCTGGAGCGCTGACTTTGTCAAAGCCTCGTTCCCCCAGCATCTGCTTGAGCACCTTCTGAGGCTTGGGGTCCCCGTGCACAAGAATCAGCTGCTGCAGATCCCCGCGATCCCGCACGGCCTCGCCGTATTCGATCAGGTCACTTTGGTCAGCATGAGCGGAAAATCCATTCAAGACTACGACCTCCGCTTGGCGGGTGTGCTCGATGCCGAAGATCTTTACCGAGCTTCGGCCTTCCACCAAACGCCGCCCCAGAGTGTGCGGTGCTTGGTAGCCCACGATCAACACGGCGTTCTTGGGATCATTGATGGTGCCGCGAAGATGGTGCAAGATCCGTCCAGCTTCGCACATCCCGCTGGCGCTGATGATGATGGCGGGATCACTGGAACCCGACAGCGCCTTGGAGTCCTCGACGGATGAAACGTAGCGAAGCTGTTCGAACTCGAACGGCGATTGTCGAGCGTTGAGTAGCTCCACGGCTTCTTCATCCATGCACTCGGGGTGCAGCCGAAACACGTCAGTTATCTTCACAGTCAACGGCGAATCCACGTACACAGGCACGTTTGGGAGCCTGCCGGCGGTCTTGAGCGCCTTGAGCGCGTAAACGATTTCCTGCGCCCGTTCCAAAGCGAAGCTCGGAATGATGATGCGGCCGCCGCGTTCGACGACTCGGGAGACGACGTCGGCAAGCTCGTCGTCCATCTGCTCGATGGGTTTGTGCAGGCGGTCTCCGTAGGTGCTTTCAGTGATCAATACGGTGGCGTCATCCGGGATCTCCGGATCTCTCAGAATGGGCATGCGCCGGCGGCCCAGATCTCCGGTGAAGATCAAGCGCTTGGTGCGGTTGCCCTCTTCCACGTCCAAGATCGTGATGGCGGAGCCGAGCACGTGGCCGGCGTCGAGAAAGCTGACGTAGACTCCTTTGGCGATGGGGATGGAGTGGTGGTAGGGCATCGCCACGATCGAGCCGAGCACGCTCATGACGTCTTTCTCGTCATAAAGTGGCTCCACGGGCTCCATGTCGCTTTTGCCTCGCTCGATTTGGCGGTTGATGTAGCGCGCGTCGGATTCTTGGATCATCGCCGCGTCCATCAGCATCGCGGCGCACAGATCCCGAGTGGCGCTGGTGGCGTAGATGGAACCCCGGAAGCCGCGCTTGACCATGATGGGCAGAGCGCCGGAATGATCGATGTGCGCGTGGGACAGAATGACCGCATCGACTCGTTTTGGATCGAGGCCCAGAGTCTGGTTTTTCTCGATACTTTCTCGGCGGCGACCTTGGTACAGCCCGCAATCGAGCAAGACCGTGGCATGCTTGGTCCGAATCAAGTGCTTGGATCCCGTGACCGTTTGCGCTGCCCCGACAAATTCTATTTCCATGGCACCGCAGGCTATCACGCGGGGGCAGTTTCGCGGCGTTCTGAAAGTGTCTCTGGTCGCACTGGCGCTGCTCGCAGCGTGTGAGCAGAAGCGCACAGCACCGGCGGCGGCGAGTTCGACCTCATCCGCAAAAGTTGCCGCCACGAGCGGCGCTGCCGCGCCATCGGTGAAACCTTCCAAGGCACCTCAGCCCTTTGCTCTGGTTGCGACTGCAACCGGGCTTTCAGCCGTGGTGGGGGGCGACAAGGGACTGGAGCTTCGGCGCTTCGACGCTGGTGGAAAGGAAATGGGACATGCGACTCAATTGGCTCGGGACGGGCGGGTAGCAGATGTTGCCGCGGCTGGAGTGGGTGAACGTCTCGGTGTTGCGTGGGTCGAACGTGGCGGCAAATTCGCAGCGGCCTATGGGGTGGTGGCCAGCACCAAAGGGTCTGGCTTCGGCAGCGTGCATCGCTTGGGGGAGGTGGCCGCCCCGGCAGCGGTCCACGGTGGGCACCTCGTCGTACGCGAAGAGGAAGACAAGCTCTTGGTCTTTCGCAGTGGTCCCTTGGAGGCATGCAGTAGCGGTGACAAGGACAAGAATTGCACCAGCTTCTTGGTGCAAGAGCTGATGAAAGACGGACCCGAGCCTCGGCGTATTCCACTGTCGGTGCCCGCGGCGTGTGATCGAGGAGTCGCGGCGTTTTCGGCGACTCCTGGGCAGTGGCTGTACGGTGTCTGCTCGCGCCGAACCGGCGGCCCGGCGACGACGCTGTTTCGAATCCAGCATTCGCCGCGCTATGCCGAGGCGAACCACGTTTTGACCGGATGTACTCCTCGGGGCTCTGCAGTCGTGGACGGGGCCATCGTGGTGGTTGCGGATTGCCCTAGTGGCCGCCGAGCGGTCAAGAGCAACGGCGCCATGCACGCCGTGACATCCTTGGATTGGTCCAAGGTGCGCTTGGAATGTGCTCGGGGAGGCCCGGCGCTTTCCATCGCGTCGAGGCGCACGCCCCTCGGCAAGGTCGTGGGAGATCTTTCCGCCCTGTTGCCGAAGCGACTAGTACCCCCGGGTGCCAAGGCGGCGTTCACGGGCGTCGCGCTCTTCGTCGGTAGCGCCACGCGCGCCGGAGTGCGACTGATCCGCTTTGAATGCCGCGCGGGGCACCTGAGCCAGGTGCCCTGAGTGCTAGCGCGTGCAGGCGGGTTTTCCTGCAGGCACGGGCATGCCGCGGTGCACATTGACCAGCAAGCGTCGAACTGCGCCCTCACTGCCGAGTACTACGAAGTCCCAACTGCCGCGCTTTGGATTGAAGCGTGCACCGAGGCATGCGTCTGCCCGCTCCGGATCGAGGGCGCCCAAGACTGCGCCCAGCGTGGGGTCGAAGGCCGAAAGCGCTTTGCGGTTGCGCTGTGCCCACTGGGGGCGCCCGATGACGAAGCGCGGAGCATTGGAGCCTTGGGTCTCTTTCAGGAAGCCGACGACATCGTCGCCGACGTGGCGCAAGCGGCTCTGGGCCGCGAACAGGCCGACGAAGCTAGACTGCGCTCGGCGATTTTCCGACAGCACGCTGACGACCCGGGTGTGGTGGCGAACCACCCGCGGGAATAGCGCTGCGTGCTCTTGGATTGCCGCCCTGAGATAGGGACCGGCGAACCCCCCGGGCATGGCAAGAAGGCGCTCCAGGTGCGGTGCGAGCGCGCGGGCATAGCTGTCGATGGCATAGGGGAAGTCGTTGTTGGGTTCGTAGGCGTAGAACTTGCCATCGGGATCGTAAGCCGTCGGGAAGTTGCGCTTCATGAACACGATGTTCCCGATCGCCGTCTGCGTGGCTTCGTCAAAGATGTTCTCGTGCTTCTGGTTGGGCAGGCCCAAATAGCCCTCCACGTCTCGGGTCACCCGGTCGCGAACGGTGTCGCTGACCTGCGAGGCCATGTGATGGGAAAGCTCATGCACGATGATGCCGAGCAGCTCTACCTGCAGCCGCGTCGAATTCAGGGAGCCCGGAGTGATTGGGATCAGCAACACGGGCCCAACCTGTGTCGCCCGTAAATGCCCTTCGGGCTGGGACACGAGTTGCACGACAAGCCCGGCCTCGAGGTGCGTTCGTACGCCGTAGAAGTCGGCCACGAGCCCCGCAAAGCGCTGCAAGCGCTCCGGCTCGGAAAGCTGAATCAACTTGCCCCGTGCCGTCTCCAGGCTGTTGACAGCGGCGTGGTGCTTCTTGATTCGAGGGCCGATCACGCGGAACACTTGGCTGACGGTGGCGGCATCCTTTGGCGCGAGGTTGAGGTCGCGGATGGCGTCGGCGAGTTTGGTCTGACTCAGAAACGGCGCCGCGAACGCTTCGGCGGCGGATAGCTTGGGCGGCAATGCATCCAGGCGGGGCGGCCCGGGTTCGTCGATGGCCGGATCCGACTTCTTGCGTCGCAGTTTCGCATAAGCCTCGAGGGCCTGCTTCTCCGCGGGGCTCAGCGCCGCCTGCTTTTCGAGGGCCGCACGCTGCTCAGGACGCGTCAATTCGGGATCGAAACGGCTAGCTTGATCGATCCACCAAAAAAGATTTGCCAGCTCGTCGTTGCGAAACTCGATCTTGATCGGGTCGGCCTTGCGCATCGGGACAGGGCTGGGCGGTCCTGCAGCTGTGAGTGGCGGGGGCGGGATCGGTTGGTGGGGGGGCGGCGTGGTCGGCGGCGCGTCGGCCGGCGATTGCGGCGTGCATGCAACGCCTCCCCAACTCGCAACGGCCAAAACAGCCGTAATCCGCTTGGACAAGGGCCGCGCGGTGAGCCCTCGCGGGCCTTCAGCGGCCGCCACGCACCAGCCGTCCAGGTCGCGCCCCGGTCAAGCTGTCGTCAGCGACGATCTTGCGCCCCGCGACAAATGTCGCGCGATAGCCCCGCGCTTTCTGCAGCAAGCGCTGACCCCCCGCCGGTAGATCTCGAACCATGTTCGGGGGCTCGAGGCCGAGATGGTCGAAGTCGATCACGTTGATATCCGCTTTGAGGTCCGGCGCCAGCACGCCTCGGTCCTTCAGGCCCAGGTAGTGGGCCGTGTCCTGGGACTGGCGCTTGACCATTTGCTCCAGGGGAAAGCGCCCCTCTTTGCGGTCCCTGGCCCAGTGCATCAGGGCAAAAGTGGAGAAGCTGGCATCGCAGACGGTGCCGACATGGGCGCCGCCATCCGAGAGGCCTGGGATGCTGAGGGGATGGGCTAACATGGTCCTCACGTTGTCGAGACTCATCTCGGTGTAGTTGTAGAGCGGGAAGTAGAGCAGCGCGCGGCCGTCTTGCTCGAGCAAGGCGTCGTAGATGGCTTCGAGCGGTGACATGTTGTTCTTCTGCGCGTGGAAGTAAAGGGCATCGTCGACCACGGGTTCGTAGTTGGGCGTTTCGCCCAGCTGGAACAACCGGAGGCTGACCATGTCGATTTGCGCGAGCAGCTGGTCCGCTAGGGGAGGGATCGCGCTGCCGTCGCCTGCGACCTTTTCGGACTTCTCGCTGAGCATGCGCCGCTTGGTTTCTGGATCCGAAAGCAGCCGCACGCGCTCGGCCAGGGGCAAGTGCGCGATGGCCTTGTAGGATGGAAAACCCATGAAAGGGTGGAAGGTCGCTTCCAAGCCCAGCATCACGCCGATGGCCCGCGGCGCGACCTGCAGCCGCATCTCGAGGCCGCGCTGGGTCGCGCCTTCCGCGCGCTCGATGATGCGCTCCCACTGCTTGGGGCTAGCGTCGCCATGTCTGGATCCCAGGAGATCTGACCGTCGTAGTGAGTGTGAATGTCTACGAAGCCCGGAGTCACGATCGCGCCTTCAGCGCTCAGCGTTTCCTTTGCGCTGTCGGGGCAGTCACCGACAGCAACGATGCGCCCGTCTTTGACGGCTACGTCGCCGAAAAACCCTCGACTGCCCGTTCCATCCACGATGGTTCCCCCAGTGATCTTCAAGTCGTAACTCATCGAGCTGATTGTCCTCTCTAGCCGGCTCCCCAACTAGCGGCGGGCGACAGCGCCTGCGGGCTTTGCGCCAGGGTTTGGGGGGCCATTTGTCTGGGCTGACACAGCGTGTGCCAGTGAGCTTCGTGTCAAAGTTGATTGATATCAACCACTTGTTGATCCGCTGTCCCTAGAACAGCTGTTGCATTTACTCTGGAGTTCATGCCCAGAAAAACCGTCAAGCGCGCTCCCTTCGTAGTGACTGTCGCCGTCGCTACTGCCGCCGTGGCGTGCGGTGGCTCCGTGGATTCGGATGGTGGCGGCGGCCAAGGAGGCGCCGCTGCCGGTTCTGGCTCGGGAGGAACCGCCGCTACGGCCGCCGTCGGCGGCACGGGAGGCACCGGCAACACCGCGGCAGTGGGTGGCAGTGGTGGAACGACCGGCGCGTGTCCGCCCACTGCCCCGAACAAGGATGCGCCCTGCGCCCCCGTTGGTCTCAGCTGCAACTACGAGACCCCCACGAGTCCTGAGTGCCCGCCGGACATGATCAGTGCCAGCTGTGGATCAGATGGGCGCTGGGATGTCGACATCGCCATCTCTTCCTGCAATCCACCACCCCCGGACTGCCCACCTGAAATGCCCGTGTCGGGCACGGCCTGCATCACCGGTTGGGGCAGCTGTTCCTACACAGGCCCCAAAGACAGTTGCGGCCAAGTGACGAAATTCGATGCGTCGTGCAACGGCGGCAAATGGGACGTGCAACCCCTCACGCCGCCCTGCGCGCCGAAGTGCCCCGCGAAACAACCCAGTCAGGGCGCAGCCTGCGTGCCGCCGCCAGAGAAGCAGTGTTGGTACACGACTCAGTGCTGTCCCATTGGATTCGAGTGTATCGGTGCGACATGGCAAGAGGTGCCCAGTACCTGCAATCCGCCGCCGCCGATGTGCCCGGTGCAGCCTCCGGCCTCGGGCACCAAGTGCGATCCCTGCGCTAACTCTTATTGCACCTGGGACTTCTGCGCCCAGGGCGCCTTCGTGACGGGCAAGTGCGTCAACGGCGCGTGGTCGGTCGATAAAAAACCGTGCGCAGGAGGAACATGAGCCGGAAGAACTCGAAGAGGCGGTCGCCCTTCGTCGTGACGGTTGCCGTCGCGGCGTCGGCTGCCGCATGCGGAGGCTCCGTCAACTCGGACGGCCTCAACGGAGGCAACGGCGGAACGGGTTCGTCAGTCGGTAGCGGAGGCGGGATCTCGAACCCACCACCGCCCAAGCCACCCAAGGTGCCGTGCCCAGCCCCAGCGCCAGCTCAGAACACCGCCTGTTCTTCGGTCGGTCAGTCCTGCAACTACAAGACCACCGACGAGTGCGGTTCCGAGGTTTCAACCAACGCCGTATGCGCTCCGGATGGGCGTTGGGACGTGACCTATTCAGGCCCCAGCGTTTCCTGTAATCCGCCACCACCCCCGGTCGACTTTTGCCCCACGAGCGAGCCGACCGCCGGGCAATGGTGCAACGTCGTCGAGAAGAAGTTCTGCTCGTACCCTGCGCCCTGTTGCGCGCGGGAGTATCACTGCGTCGACGAGACTTGGGTCGAAGTGACCCTCGAGTGCAACCCGCCACCGGTGGAGTGCTCCCCAACCGCTCCCAAGACCGGGGACTCCTGCCAAGCCTGCGGCCAGACCTTTTCTCCGTGTGAGTACAACGAGTGTGCGACCGGAGGCAGCATCACCTACGCCGAATGTTTTGGCGGAACCTGGACCGCCAAGAAAGCGCCTTGCCCCGGCTGAGGCTCAGCCGGCAGCAGCGAATTTGGGAAGCTGGTTTGGTTGGGGTCGCATCGCGTCACGGCGTGAGGGCACTACTCTCGACCAAGCCCACGCGTTGCGTGTGGCGCAAAGCTGACGCACCCATGAGGCCCCGCGCGGGAGTCATGGCCTGTCGTGCGCTAGGGACGCGACGCCATAAAACAACCACGCACCGAACGTTGGCTCAGTCGGGAGCAGCGTCCCAGCTTGGCGCACCGCCTTGCCCCGCGTCCGTGTCCGCGTCGATGTCGGCGTCGTCATCCGCATCAAGCCCCGCATCCTCAGGGCGCGCATCGTCCGGCGCGTCCGTGTCGCCGTCGGCAGCTGCTGCGTCGTTGTAAGGAATGACGCCAGAGTCTCCGGCATCGGGACCCGATTGCAGACCGCCTGCGCCCGCGGTCGCGCCGGTTCCGGGCGCACCGGCCGTGCCGCCCGAAGATGCACCGGTGCCGCCGCCCGAGAAGGCGTCCTGATCGTTCTTGGCGCCACCGCTGCCTCCGAGCCCGCCGCCGCCCGCGGTCGTCGTGGCCCCTTCGGATGGCACTTCCGGCTGCGGGTTGAGCACGCAGGAGCCGACCAAAAGGCCGAATGCTCCAACGACTGCCCAGCGGGCCCGCAACCTCATGGCGCTGTTCGTAGCACGCCGCGGCGGCGCGATCACGTTTCGAGGAAACGCCGAAAACCGCCGTCAGTCAGCCACTTTCAGCACGACCTTGCCCCGGCAGCGACCGGTTTCGACGCGACGGTGCGCCGCGGCGGCTTCGCTGAGGGGAAGCACCCGATCCATGACGGGTTCGAGTACGCCGGTATCGACCAAGCGCGCTATCTCCTGCAGGTTATCCCCGGATGGAATGCGGGCCATGGGAATGACGCGCACGTTGCGCCGCAAGCGCGCGGACAAAGTGATGGCGCCGAGCCGCGCGAAGCAGGCGAGAGTGCCCAGCAGCGCGCCGTAGGCGTCGGTGGCTTCGGGCAAACCCGTGGTCAAGGCGATCACACGGCCGCCGCGACGTACGGTGTTCGCGGCCTTTACGATGTCGGCGGGGCCGAGGGCATCCACGATCATGTCAGAGCCTCGAGCCACGTCGGCGTAGTCCTGTTTGCGGTAATCGATCACTTCGTCGGCCCCGAGGCTACGCACGAAGTCGGCGTTTTTGGCGCTGCAAGTAGCGAGCACTTTGCCGCCCAGGTGTTTCGCAAGCTGGATCGCGATCGTGCCGACTCCACCGGCGCCCGCTTGGATCAAGACGCGCTCCCCGGATTGCAGTTTGCCTCGGCGAACCAGGGCGTCCCAGGCGGTCAAAGCCACCAGGGGCAGGGAAGCCGCTTGCTCGTGATCCAGGCTCTTTGGCTTGAGGGCCAGTTCGTTCTCGGAGACTCGGCAAAGTTCGGCGTAGGCGCCCATGCGTTTGTGCGTCGGCGAGGCGAAGACCTCATCGCCCGGCGAGAACTTGGTCACTCCGTCGCCCACGGCGACGACGGTCCCCGAGAGATCCATGCCCGGAGTCGCCGGCAGGCTGGGGCGTACGATGAGGCGCTGGGCGCCGTGTCGGATCTTGCAGTCCACGGGATTGACCGCTGCGGCGTGTACGCGCACCAGAACATCTCCCGGGCCCGCAACCGGCGCGGGCACTTGGGCATGCTCCAAGACGTCGGGTTCGCCATAGCGATGGAACACGATGGCGTTCATGGTCGCAGCGCTCACAGCAGCCACCCTACGCCGAAGGTCACCACGGAGATGGGCAGGGCCAGGCCAATCGCCGAACCGAGCACGTAGTCGCGGGTGCGCACGCCCGTGAAGGCCAGCGCGTAGTTGAGGGGAGGCGATAGGAACAGCACCGTACGCAAGAGCACCATGCTCTGGATTGGTCGAGTTTCGACCCGCTCCAAGGCGCGGCGCAGAAAGGAAAAGCGCGGGCGGTAGGCCGGCTCTGCGAAGCCGCGAGCGTAGCGCGCGAGCAAGAACGGCACGGTGATGGCCGCCAAGGCGCCCACATAGGCCAGCAACACGCCCCAGGCAGGCCCAAAGGACAGCCGCGCGGCGCCGACGAAAAGCGCTCCCGGCACGTAGAGCAACTCGCCGATGACGAAGCTCAGAATGAACGTTGGTGCCGACCAACAACCCAATGCGGAGACCCAGGCGCCGAGCTGTTCCGAGCCGAGGCGCTCGGTTTGCACCAGCCAAATACCCACCGCAGCAAGGCCGACGACGACCACGCCAGTCGCCCCGAGGCGAATTTGTTTCTTCGTGATGTTCATGAGTCTTTCCGTGGGATCAAAGTCTGTTCGGCGACGGTGGTCAGGTAGGCTTCAAAGGCGGCAGCGGGATCACCGACTTCCTCGCCGATGAGAGAACACTCTTGTTCCGAGGCCAGGGCGAAACGCGTGATCAGCACGCCCAGGGCAATCAGCGGCAAGCGACGACCGAAACGCGGGTCGTCGGCGACGAGTCCGGAAGCGGCCTGCACGATTTCACGCTGGGCTGCTGCGGTTCGCCGTTGCACGGACTCGGACTCCTCGAATAGAAAAGCTCGGAGCAAGAAGCGACTGCGCTCGGGTTGTTGACGGGCCTGTCGCGCGAGGAACTGCACTGCCGCGACCACGCGTTCCGCTTCCGGCACGTCCGCGAGGTGAGCGACCATTTGCTGGCCGATGGCAAACATCTGTTGGAAGCTCGCGTCCAGGCACGCTTCGTACAGGGATTCCTTGGTGCCGAAGTAGTGATGCACGCTCGCGTCAGTGACGCCGGCGCTTTGGGCGATCTCCCGGATCCGGGTGCCAGACAGGCCGCCCATGCCGAAAGCGTGCAGTGCGGCTTGCAGGATCGCCTGCTTGGTGCGGTCGGGATCGGCGTCCGGAGGCCTGGCCATGGGTAATTAATTAATCATTTAATAAATTTTGGCAAGTGGCTAAATTAAAGAATAAAATCAAATAGTTACTGCTGCAGGCTCGAGCGGGCCGCAAGGCACGGCAGGTTCACTCGCCCATCATCAGGAGCACGTTTTTGGCGTCGATCACCGTGTGATCGAAGGCGCTGGCGCCGCCGGAGAGCTGGATGTGGTGGACCTTGCTCTGCCAGTGCGGGTCCGAAAACGGGATCTGTCTATTCTTCGCGTCCATAGCGCGAATGGTCAGGGGGCGGCAGGATTTCCAGAACCGGTGCATGGCGGCCTTTTCTTCGGCGGCGGTTTTCACCTTGGCGAGCTCCGTGCCGCGGCACAGCTCCTTGCTGCAGCCCGCCATCGCCATCGCTCCCAGCAACGAAACGAACAGGGCGCTGCGCGCTACTTCTCGGGCCACTGGCGGATCAGTCCTTCCTGAATCGTGGAGGCGACCAGTGTGCCGTCTTGGGTGAAGAACTGGCCCCGGGCGAAGCCCCGACCGCCCGACGCGCTCGGGCTATCGGTGACGTAGAGCAGCCACTCGTCGACCCGAAACGGGCGATGAAAGTACATCGCATGATCCAGGCTAGCGACCTGCATGCGCGGCGTGAGCCAGCTGACGCCATGAGGCTGCATGGACGTTCCGACCAGGTTGAAGTCCGACGCGTAGGCGAGGAGGTATTGGTGCACCGATGGCCGGTCAGGCAACCGGGCGGCAGCGCGGTACCAGACTCGACGCTCTGGCGGCTGCTTGTCGGGCTTGAGCGGGTTTTGGGGATTCACCGGACGGATCTCGATGGGTTTCTCCGCCAGGGCTCGCTCCCGCAAGATCTCCGGGATCCGGTCCGCCGCTTCCCGAGCAAGATCGGCTTCCGACTTGAGACCGTCCGGGCTGGGTGCGTCTGGCTTGTCGGCGTGGTGGTCGAACCCTTCCTCCGGCACTTGAAAGGAGGCGGCCATGCTGAAGATCGCCTTGCCGTTCTGAATGGCTACGACACGCCGTGTGGTGAAGGTGCGGCCGTCACGAATACAGTCCACGTCGTAGACGATGGGTTTGGACGCATCCCCGGTGCGCATGAAGTAGCTGTGAAAGGAGTGAACGCTTCGCGACTCACCTACGGTCTGCTCGGCGGCCGACAAGGCTTGACCCAGGACTTGGCCGCCGAACACGTTGCCCCAGCCGAGATCTTGGCTTTGGCCACGGAACAGATTTTCTTCGATGCGCTCGAGGGTGAGCAACTGCACGAGCTCTTCCAGGACTTGGCTCATGGCAGGGAGGACTAGCACGCGATGCTTGCTGCGGGCCGTAGCAATTGACAAGTTGGTGCCATGGTGCGGCGGAGGCTCTTGAAGGTGGCAGGGATCGCCGCCGTCATCGTCACGGCGCTGGTGGTGGCTCTCGTGCTGCGACGACGCCAGGTGCAGGCCGGTCTGGACCGCCACAGCCTCGCGTTTCAGGGCAGGCAGCGCACGTACTATTTGCACCTACCGCCAGGGCATCGCAAAGACCGCGCCGTGCCCTTGATCATCGCGCTCCACGGTGGTGGCGGCAACGGTGGCAACTTCAACATGCTGACCAACTACCAGCTGTCTCGCGAGGCCGACGCTCGGGGCTGGGTCCTGGTGTTTCCGGAAGGCGTAGCCAGGGGCTGGAATGATGGGCGCTCGCCGGTCGACGCTCTGGGCAGGGAGCGCCTGGGGGTGGACGATGTTGGGTTCATCTCCGCGCTGATCGACCGCATGCATCAGGCGCACGGTATCGATCTGTCTCGCGTCTATGTCACTGGGATCTCCAACGGCGGGCACATGTCCTACGCACTGGCTGCGCAACTATCCGAGCGGATTGCCGCGATTGCGCCCGTCACGGCGAACCTGCCAGAAGCGTTATTCGTCGAGGAGCCGAAGCGCCCGGTCTCGGTTGTCGTGATCAATGGGACCAAGGACCCCTTGGTTCCCTACGGCGGCGGGCAGGTGCGATTGTTCTTCCGGGCGCGTGGGGTGGTGCTGCCGACCGACGACACCATCAAATGGTGGGCGGAGAAGAACCGCTGCAAGACGGTGCGACCGAGTCAGGCCTTGCCAGATCACGATCCCGGCGATGGGACTCGCGTTCACCTGGAAGGCCACGAGGGCTGCGCCGAGGGCAGCCGCGTGTGGCTGTATCGCGTGGAGGGCGGGGGCCACACCTGGCCCCGGGGCAAGCAGTACCTGCCCAAGAAGGCGGTAGGGCGCGTGAGCCAAGACCTGGACGCCACCCGCGCCATCTTCGATTTCTTTGCCGCCCACCAGCGCTAGCAGCCCTGAGGGCGGAACAAATTTGGCCGCGGGGATGCCGCCACGGTTCAATTTCGCGTGGCCCATTGCATCGAAGCCGCCAGCAGCGGCCGCAGCAGTTGTCGCGGTTGTGGCGACAAGATCCCCAAAGCCGAGCTACGCTTCGGTGAACGCGTCGACAACCCCTTCGGGGATGGTGAGGCGACCTATTGGTTCCACCTGCAATGCGCCGCGCTGATGCGTCCAGAACCCTTCCTGCCCACATTGGAAGCAAGCGACGCCGACATGCCCGATCGTGGCGCGTTGACGGAGCTGGCACGCGTCGGCGGGCAGGTGCGTCGACTGCCTCGCCTGATGCGCGCCGAGCGCGCTCCCAGCGGTCGGGCGCGCTGTCGCTCCTGCCGCGAGCTGATCGAAAAAGAAGCCTGGCGCCTATCCCTAGCCATGTTCGAAGACGGACGCATGAACCCGATCGGGTTCATCCATGTGCCGTGCGCGGGCGAGTACTTCGGGACGGCGGAATTGATCGAGCGGCTCGACCTTTTGCACTCCCAGTGGCCGCCGGCAGATCGCAGCCAAGTCAGCGCCCAGCTCGGCGAGCAGCCCGCGGTGAAGAAGGCCGCGGCATCAGCTGGCCCGGGCGTGAGCAAAGTAGGTGAGGCGGAAAAGCCCGAGCCCCAGCGCAAGACCAAGTTGTAGCAGTCCCGACCACGAGCGGGGCATTTGACCCGCAGGAGGGTCGCGGAAACAATGCTTGTGGAGGCGCGACATGAACATGCTTGGGCGACTTGGGGCAGTGGGCACGGTACTGGTCGTAGCGGTTGGCTGCGGGGGGTCGGACGATTCGGGGTCGCCCGCCTCGGGAGGCAGCGCGGGCAGCGCGGGTTCCAACACCGGTGGCGCAGGTGCTGTAGGAGGTAGCGCGGGCACTGGCGCCAGTGCGGGGGCGAGCAGCGGCGGCAGCTCTGGAACGGGAACGGGCGGTTCGGGAACGGGCGGTGCGGGAACGGGCGGTTCTGGTACGGGCGGCTCGGGCACCGGTGGTTCGGGCACCGGTGGCGGCGGCGGCAACGTCGGCGCCGGGTGCACTAAAGTTTGGAGCAGTGGATTCGAGACGGGCTTTCCTGGGGAGTTCCTCAACTACGACAATGGTTCGTACTCGGCGAACGGCAGCATGCCTTCGGGGCGCTCCAGTGCTTGGTCTATCATCGACAAGAGCAGCGGTGAGCCCGTGCTAAGTGGCAACAAGGCTTACAAAGGCTGGATCACGGGAGCGGCGGTCTCGAGTCATCGCGCCTACCCGGTGTTGCACACGAGTCAGAACACACCCTTGGTCAATACATTCTGGGTCTACCTGGACGCGGATTACTCCAAGATGTCCCAAAGTGAGTGGATCCACTTTGGCACCTGGGGCAACGAAGACGGCGGCAAGGGCAAGTGGGCGCTTCACACCATGAGCGTGCGCAACAAGAAGCTCGAATTCGCGCACACGTCGCCCTTCAGTGGCACCTACCTCGGGCCCAAGCCTCAGCCAGACTTCCCGCTCAAGAAGTGGGTGCGCTTCACTGCTTATCTGCACTACCAGGGCACCACGGGCACGGTGCAGGTGTGGCAGGACGGTGTCGCCGTGCTGAAGGCAGACGTAACGCAGCTTTCGGGAAACCCCGGGACGAAACTGACACGCGCCCATTGGGGCATGTACGCGAGTGCCACCACCAACCAGGGCATTCAATACAACGACGACATCTCCATTCACACCCTGGCAGCGCCCCTGACGGATCTGAAGACCGAGCCAGATTGCTATCTGAAGTAACGCGCTACTTGCGGCAGGTGCCGTTGTCACACTTGGGCTGACAGGCCCAGGCTGCGCACTGCTGGGTGAGCTTGCAGCCGTCCGCGTGGAACTCTTTGGCGATCTTGGCCAGCTTCGCGACGCTGTCTTTGTTGAGCACGCCGCCGCAGCCGCTCTTACGCCCAATGCCGCCCTGGTAGCAGCCGCAATCCGCATCGGTGGTGCAGTTGGTTTCGCCCTTGTCGATGGCGATGCCGTACTGGGCCGCCGACACCGCGCAGGGGTGCGTGATGGGATCTGGTATCGGATCTGAGGGGCTTGCGGGCTTGGCGCTGGGCTGCGACGCCGTCGCGGTCGCCGCGGGCTCGCTGGGCGTTGCCGTTGTCGGCTTCGGGTCGCTGGACTTGTTGCAGCCGAACGCCGGGGTGAGCATGACGCCGAAGAGCACGAGCCGTTTCATACGCTGCGGCTTAGACCGGGGTTCGGGCAGCGACAAGTTGCGCCCGGCGCTTGCTGGCCGCAGCGCGGAGGGCCCAGACGCCGCTGGCGTATGCCCGGGGCTACTTGCAGACGTTCTCGTAGTCGCTACAGCAATCGCCGAAGCCGAGACACGAGGTGTCGCAGTAGCAGCCGTCCGCGGTTGCCTCCGCCGAACCGCACGCTCCGGCACAACTACCTCCCGTCTTGGGAGGAGTGGGCTGAGGTGGGGTGGGCTGAGGGGACGAACCGCCGCACACGCTCTGGTAATCGGCGCAGCAATCGCCGGCATTGGTGCACGCCGTGTCGCAGTAGCACTCAGGGCTCGAGTTCGGTACGGGGTTCGACGCCCCACATTGGCCCTGGCAAGAGTTGCCTGCGGGCGCCGGCGGATCCGGCTTGGGCTGAGGCACGGGAGGCGGATCTGGCTGCGGGTCTGGGTTGCCCGGGGTGTTCACACCGCAGGAGCCGGGTGCAGTCACCACCTCGATGTCAGCGCCGTAATAGAACCGCAAGATCCCTAGATGGTCTCGACCCTGATCTTCCAAGCAGCGCATGCCGTACTGACTCATGCAGCCGCGGTTTTGGCCGAATCCGGCAGGGCCCACGTAGCCCAGTTTGGTTTGCGTCACGCTCTTGCCGGACTTGCCGTCGTTGAAAGTCACGTACTTGGTCAGGGATCCGCCGACGTCTTTACAGTCGGGGCCGGATACTTTCGAGTCTCCAGAAACGTAGAAGCCGTAGGTCAGCATGCTCGAGTTCGCTAGGTATTGCTGAGCCGTTTCGGCGGCGGCCTGAAAGTGCACCGCCTGGGGTTTGTTATTGCAGGTGTAGACCTGGCACGCCTGGCTGTCGCAGATGGAGCCGTCCTTCTCCATCTCGTAGTAAGCAACGCTGCGAGCCGCGATGGCTTGCGCTTTGAGCGCCTCCAAACCCGCGCCGGTGTTTTCGCACGCGATGACCCGGGCAATGTAGTCCGTCTCCGTGTCCTTGGCACCTTTGCCCGACACGTTGATCTTGCAGTGGGCCGACGTCAGCTTGCCGATGCGTTCGGCGCTGCGGCCGAACTCCGAGCTGGGTTCATCGTCTGGCCCCCCCGCGGCTGGGGCGCAGGCGACGGAGACGGCGAGGGTTGGCACAGCGGTGAGCGCGAGGCTTCGGAGGAGAGTCATGACCGGAGTCATTGCAGGCCCCGTGCCGTCGATGGTCCACGGCTATTGGCGCGGAAAAAGCCCGAGCGAGCGCAGCTTGTCAGCAAAGTCCGGACTCCTGTTGCCGAGCCGTCCGGACGTGACTGCGCTCAGCCCGAATGGAACAATCCGCCCATGAGCCGACTCGCAGCGCCACTTCTCGCCCTCTGGCTCGCCGGCTGTGGCGACGGCGAGCCAGAAGCCGCAAGGCGCGGCCCCGAGCCGCTGACGGTGATGACGTTCAACGTGCTGTGCTCGCTGTGCGCGACCTCCGAACACGACCCTTGGGAAGAGCGCTTGGACATGTTTCGCGACGTGTTCGAGCGTCACGATCCGGATTTGATCGGTCTCCAGGAGCTAGGCCCCTTGGGCAGGACTGATGTTGGATCGGCTCCCGGATCGAGGTTCCGTCAGCTACGTGCCCGAAGACGCCTTGCCTTACCCCGACGCTGCGATTTTCTACCGCAAGAGCCGCTTTTCCGTGCTGGACAGTGGCGAGTATTGGCTCAGCCCCACCCCGGACGTTCCCAACAGCAACGGCTTCGCCAAGCATCAACTTCCACGCCTCGTGGTGTGGGCACGTTTTCGAGACAAGGCCGGCGATCGCGAGCCGTACTTCGCAACGACGCACTTCGACAACAACACTCCGAGCCAGGCCCTGACTGCTCCCTTGGTCAAGGAGCGTACGGCTCCCTTCGCGAAGACCCTGCCTGTGGTCATGCTGGGTGACTTCAACTCCAAGCCCGGTGTCGAGGCTTGGAACACCCTGACCACCGACTCAGGGGATGGGTTCGCGTTCCGAGATACTCAAGCCATGGCGGACGAGTGGAGTGTGATCAGCAATCAGGAGCCCACTCCGAGCTACGATCTCGCGGACCGGATCGACCACATTTTCGTTGCTGGCGACAAGACCCACTGGAAGGCGATCCGCTGGCATGCAGATCTCACCGTCTACGGACCCAAATCGCGCTACCCGTCGGATCACTTTCCCATCGTGGCTGAACTCGAATACGCCAATCTGTGACAGAAAAATAGGCGAGCAAGACTGCTGAAACTGCTGGGATCCGGAACGCTCCGCATTGATGGGGGGAAGGCCAATTCAGAGCGCCTCGAGCCTCGACCACTTTCAGCAGCCGCTCTATCCCTAGCTACGGCGTGGGGCTGCCACGGTTTCAGTCCCCGGGTCGCATTTTTCAACCTTGGCTTGGGGTTGGGTTTGGGGTCGCGACTTTGGGTCACGCGGCTGCCCTAATCTCGCTTCGGGCCCATTTGGCGCGCCCCGCGCGTATACTGCAGGGATGAGGGACGGTGCGAGGATGCGAGCGTTGGTGGGATTGGCCAGTGGCCTGTTGCTTGTGGCTTGCGGGGGTGACGACGAAGGCAGTGGCCCGCCGGGAACCGGCGGCACGGGTGGTGGCGCCGCCGGCAGCAGTGGCAGCGCGGGCGGCGGGGGCACGGCGGGCAGCGGCGGGGGCACGGCGGGCAGCGGCGGCGGGAGCGCTGGAAGTGGTGGTGGCAGTGCGGGCAGTGGAGGCGGCAGTGCCGGCAATGCGGGCAGTGGCGGCGGCAGTGCCGGTAGTGGCGGCGCGCCCGCAGCCTGTGACTTCAAGGTCGGCAGCAACGGTGTCTTGGTCATGGAGGCCGAGACCCTGAAGCTGAGCGGCAATTGGCAGACCGCCAACAAAGAGCCGGGCGCCTACGGCAGCGGCTACATCCAGTGGACGGGGTCGAGTCAGAACAACAACCCCGGGCTGGGGGTCATCAACGTAAAGCTGGGCATCGACCAAGCGGGGCGATACCGCATGCAGTGGCGGAGTCGCATCGGCATGGGCACGAACACCACGGAACACAACGACACCTGGGTCCGCTTTCCCGACGCGGACAGCTACTATGGCATGAAGGGCGCGCCGAACAACGAGAGTCGGCGTTACCCCAAGCCCAAGTGCGAGGACACCACATTCATGGCGTCCATCAACGCTTTGCCCAGCGTGAGCGATGCCAAATGCCCCAACGGGTCGACGAAAGATGGCTGGATGAAGGTGTACTGCTCGGGCGCCACGAACTGGAATTGGTCCACGAACACCAGCGACAATGACGGTCACCCGATCTATGCGGAATTCAAGGCCGGTACGTACACGCTGGAGCTTTCAGCTCGCGCGGACTTCCACTTGATCGACCGGATCGTCATCCATCGCGAGGGCGTCGCGAACAACGTGGCCCAAGACTCCAACCTCAAGCCCACACCTTGTAACTGAGCTGCTACTTGCCGGAGAACTCGCGGACCTGCTTGAGCAGGAAGCGGCCACCGCTGAGTAGCTTGAGTTCCATATCCAGGGCGCGGGGTTTTTCGACGTCGTAAAGCACGCTGCTGCAATTGCCGGGGTAGTAGCCGGGTTTCTCTCGGCAGTACGCACTCTCGACGTGTTGGGTCAGCTCGAGCATCTCTTTCATCTGTGCGTTACTGAGGACGGTTTGGGTCAAGGGCGCACCGCCCGCCGTGGGCGTCGCGTATCGGGTCACTGCGAACGTCGCTGGCTGCCCCGGCAAGAAGGCCGCCATCACCGTTTCGCTCGAGGTTCCGGGCTCCGGGTTCGTCACCACGTTGTTGCCGACCTGAGACGAGAATGTGTAGCCGTAGACGCCGCCGCTGTTGAGGACTCGCGTGACGACGACGGAGTTGGCGTCCACGTCGCCCAGTTCGCGGTAGCGCTGCACGATGGCCAAGCCCATGCCCGCGGTGGCGTGATCGATTCGCGCGAAGGAGCGCTCCTCGATGGCCCGCTTGTTCCACAAGCTGGCGTAGACGGCCTTGATGCCGCATTCCACGCTGCGGGGCTCTGTCTCCAACTCGCCGTCGTTGTCCACCACGAGCTGGCAACTGCCGTTGTTGGGCTCGTCGAAGTCGGCGCGGTAGCTGTCGTATAGGCCTGCGCCATCAAAGCCCGGGATGTCCTCGGCATTGGCACTGGAGCGAATTTTCACGCTCTCGGCCCCGGCCGGCAGTGCCGCGGTGAGGCCTGCCTGAACCTCGGCGAGTAGCCCCGGCGGAAGCTCCGCAGTCAAGGTCAGTGCCTGAACCGTCTTGAGCAACTGATTGCGCTGGGACACGCTGAGGGTGCCGGTCTTTTCTTGGGTGATCAGGTCGTCCAGGGCAGCGCGCAGCCCAGCGTTGGGGCCATGGGCGACAAAGTCGAAGTAGCGCTGCACCGGCACCCCCACGCCGTAGGGCGCGATGTCGTAGCCGACGGATGCGCTGCGGCTGCTGGGATCCGTGGTGATGCCAAGTACGTCGGGCTGCACCAAGAATCCCAGGTTGCCCGCCTTGCCCCCGAATTTGGGGGCGAGCTTCAGGCAATCCCCGGAGTTGCCGGGGCACATGTCACGGTAGGAGGTCACGCTGGCATTGGGGTCGACCCCTACGGGTTGCCAGGGCTTGTCCGTGCGTTCCTTGTATTTCGCGAGGACCTCGGCGTCTGTCGACGCCTCGATGTGGAATCGATCCGCGTTCACAATCAGGTGCACGGGCTTGCCTGCGAAGGCGGCGAGCTCCGCGTGGGTTGGGCTGGCATCCCGCAGCACCATGTTCGGGGTTTCGCGCTCCTTGCTCTTCAGATTCACGTGGGAGCTAGCATCCTGCACGGCCTTGGTGATGGTGCCGGCAACGACGGTCAGATCCAGGGGCAGCTCCTCGAAGACGGGAATGTCCAGAGCGCTGAGCAAGTCCTGATTGTCCGGGAAGATGCGCAGATAGCCCCAGGCCTCCCCGGTTTGCATGGGTATGTAGTTCAGAGCGCCGAGCACGGCGTCGAGATCCAACGCTTCCACGCCCAGGGCCGCCATTTGGCTGGCCACGGTCGCCGTCGTCTGCTGCGGCCCGAGGGAAACGAAGGCGATCCGCGCACCGCTGAGCTCTAGAGTCGGCGCGAGCGCTTGAACCGCGTGCAGGGCGCTCTCTTCGGCGATGACGTCCTGGGGGTAGAACTGAATGGCGTACAGCGGTTCGGCATTGCTGCCCAGGCGGTACTCCTGGAGCGTACCAGCGAAGTAGGTCTTGTTCTGGGCCCAGTAGGTCTTGTTGTTGAAGCTCTGCCCATCTTCTGCGAAGCCCGAGAGGGTCTCCTTGGCGAAGTTGAAGTGAAACTGCTTCGCCTTGGGATCGGCATCGGTGCCAGGGTAGTTTGCATTGATGTATCGAACCGACGGAGAGGAGGGCTGCCGGTTGTCGATCAAGAACTTGACGGACTTGCCGAGGATCGCGCCGCTCGAACCCGAGAAGGCGAGCGCATCGAAGCCGGCCTCACCTTCGATCTTGTCCACTGCCAGAGGCAGTGCGCTGCAAACCGAGTTCTTGTCTGAGCAACAATCGCCGTAGCTTTCGCATTCGTCGTCGCACCAACACGCGCCGGCAGACTTGCCGCCGCAGTAGTCCTGGGTATCGCCTTGGCAGGTGCCGGCGGCGTCCGCTTTGCCCAACGGCTTCCGGGGCTTCTGGCTGGTCGAGGGTCCGTCATCCGAACCATCCGGCGAGGAGGAGCAGGCGAAACACAGGCTGGCGGCGACGGCGACGATGCGAAGGATGCGTGACGACATTGGGGTCTCCCTGGAACAAGGAAAGCACAGGGTGACAATGTAGGATAGTGTGCGATTAGCGTATTTTTCGGAATGGTGTCGAACGTTTGCAGCGCTGACGCAGATTGCCGCCCCAGCTGGAACGGTCCGGTGTTCGGGCCCTCGCGGCTCGAGGCGAGGGCGCCGGGTGTGCTCCCGCAAGCGGGCTCAAGGCACTTGCGGCGTGCGGGGCAGGTCTTGAAACGCAGCGTGATCGACTTTGTAACAACGCAACACGTCGTAGGCGGCGTCGAACAGGCGGATCAAACTCGACTCCGTGACCACACGGGTCTCGATGAACGTTTCTCTCGCCCAGGTCGTCGCGAAGAAATAGGAAATGGGATCATCGAAGTCTGCCAGGCGCAGGTATTGAAACTCGTATGCGTGCCGCGCCAGCTGGTTGAACAGGCTAAGCCCGTCGTGCCAGAGGCTGCGCACGTTGGCTCGCAGATAGCAGTGCAGCTCACTCCCTAGGTAGTGACGGGCCAGAAGGTTGGACGCGAAGTCTGAGGCTCGGTCGTAAATCAGCCGTGCGTACGCCGGGCCGATCTTGTCGACGGGTCCTCCCGAAAAGCTCGCCGCTTCCTCGAGGGTTTGCTGATGCAGGCTCAGCGGTGCCTCGGACAAGATTTGATCAAACAGGCTTTCCAGAGTCCGAATCGCGTCGGCGTGCTGTGCCTGGCTTTCGATGGGGACGCGCACCCAACCCGCATCCACCGCGAGGTGCCCCCACTCATGAATGCTGCGCGCAGCAAGCAGCTGCCGATGAAACGGTGGCGATGGTTCCACCAGGGTGAGCAACCCGGGCTGCACCAGATCGTAGACCAGGAGCTTTCGGGTGGCGTGCAGGTAGGTGCCGCCGTCTTGCTCGATTTCGGTGGGCTCCGGTAGCAACTCCGGCTGCCTCAGAGATCCCAGAAACGTCTTGGAACAGTTGGAAACGAGGCGCAGGTCGTGCTCCAAGCTGCGCGCGGCCGCCTGGGTCATGCCCTGGATGGCGATTCGGATCTGCTCGACCTCATCGGGAGCCTCTGGATCCCACAGAAGGCCGCCCGCCTCGTCGTTGAGCAACACGTGTGGCTGATTTTGTTTCAGCCACTGCACGAACTCGCCAGCATGCTCCGGCCCAGCGGATTCCGTGAACGACGCCAAGTACCTTTGGGCCGCCACTTCCGCCGCACGGCCAAAGACATTGGCCACGCCCTGAACCGTGTGTGCCAAGGACTTTGGCACGAGTAGACCCGCCTCCCGGATCCGAGAGTATTCGTCACTGCGGCTCTCTGGGGCGGGGGAAAGGTCCTCGTGGTGTAGTTGGCGCAAGGCGGACATGTGTTCGGCCAGGGTGCGAAACGCCACCGCGTCTGCTCGGGTCGTGCGCAGGCAACCCCCGCAGAGATCTGCGATCTGCTCATCGGTGAGCGTGAGCAAGTAGGAGAGGGTGCGCGCGGCGGCACGCATCGGATCGCGCACCATGCCCAGGTGTTCGACGTAGAGCAGCACTAGTACGGACAGCTCATGACTCGACGTATCAGCCTCGAAGTCTGAGGCGTAGACGAACCAGCTGCTGCCGTGAAATGGCTGAAAGTATGGACGGACGCCCCACGAGTCGACGGCCACCACGACGTTCTGCATGCGTGGCGGGCGCCAGTAGTCTGGACTGCGAGCGCTCAGCGTCTGGGCGCGTTGGCAGTAGTCCGAAATGGCGCGATTGAAGCTCGACAGCCAGCCAGCGCTCACCCCGCGCTTGCTCTGCAAGTCGGCTGCGAATTCGGCTGCCACCCCCTCGCTCGTCAGGGCCTCGGCCGGCACCACGAATACGTACTCATGCTCCAGGAACACCGAGCTGATCGTCACGCCACCGAGCATACGCCGCGCATCCCAGGTGCGGCGCCGAATTGTGCAGCGAGGCGCTTGGACGCTGGGCTAGGCTGATGGAAGTGACAGACGAAGCAGCAGAGCTGGCCCGGCTCAGGGCCGTAGAACGCATGCTCACGTCGATTACCGCGCACGCTCCAGACTACATGCTGCATTTCGATCGCGAGGGGGTGATCAGCTACATGAATCGGGCGCCGCCGGGGCACCGGTTGGAAGACGTGATTGGCACCAACGTGTGCAAGTGGATGGAGCCGGCCTCTCACGAAGCCTTCGGGCGTGCCCTCGAAGAAGTATTCGAGACGTCGTCCTTGGCGAGCTATGAGTCGGTCGGTAGCGTCACAGGGCACTACTACGTGAACCGAATCAGCCCGGTGATCGTGGATGGTCGTGTCGAGAGCGCGGTGCTGATCACGCACGACATTACCGATCTAAAGAACGCCGAGCGGCAGCGAGCGGAGGCCGAGCAACGTTATCGGGCCATGGCTGAAGCACTATTTCAGGGGCTCGCGATTTTGGTCGACGGGAGGATGACATACGCAAACCGTGCCCTGGAAGCCATGTTGGGGTATGGCCCCGGAGAGCTGGTGGGCCGCCGCCCGCAGGACATTACGACGCCCGAATCCACTGAGGTTGCGCTCAGGAACATTCGCGCCAAGGTGGAGACGCCCTACGAAGTGGTCGCCGTTCGCAAAGATGGCAGCACGTTCTCGTGTGAGGTGCTGGGGCGCAGCGTCACGTACGATGGGCGCCCCGCACGGATCACTGGCTTTCGAGATTTAACGGATCAGCGCCGCCAAGAGGCGGACCAGGCCCGACGCGAAGCCCGAGTGCAGCACGCGCAGAAGCTGGAGACCCTCGGGGTGCTGGCGGGCGGCATTGCCCATGACTTCAACAATCTGCTCGCTGTGGTTGTCTGCAATGCTGAGTTGGCACTGCGCACTCCCGAAGACGTGAGCAAGGTGCGGGAATGCTTGGGGCAGATCGGCGCCGCAGCCCAGCGGGGCAGTAGTCTGACGAACCAACTTCTGGTCTATGCGGGGCAGGGGGATCCACGAACCGAGGTCGTCGACTTGGGCGAGGCCATCGAGGACGTCGGGGAGATGTTGCGCGTCTCGGTGCCCAAGAAAGCCCGTGTGAGCTACGAGCTGTCCCCCGAACTGCCGCCAGTGAAGGTAGATCCTGCGCAGCTGCAACAGCTCGCGATGAACCTGATCATCAACGCTGCGGAGGCGCTCCCGGATGGCAGCGGGTCGATCCGAATTTGTACCGGTGTGACGGAATTGGCGGCGGAGTCTGCACGTTGTGCAGACTTGCACCTTTCGCCCGGGCGCTATGTGACGCTGGAAGTGAGCGACACGGGTGCGGGAATGGATGCGGCGACACGCCAGAGGATCTTCGATCCGTTTTTCACAACCAAGTTCGCAGGTCGGGGCCTGGGCCTCGCGGCCGTCCAAGGCATCGTGCGCAGCCACGGCGCGGCGATCGAGGTCGACAGCGAGCCGGGCAAGGGCACGTGCTTTCGCGTGCTGTTGCCCGTGGCAACAGAGCCCGCCACTGGGCGCCCTGCCTCGAAGACGCCGCAAACCTCGCCGCAGACAGCGACGGTGCTCGTTGCAGAAGACGAGCCGCCCCTGGCGAGTGTGCTTCAAGTTGCGCTCGAAGCGCTTGGGCACGTGGTGCTCTTGGCTGAGGACGGCCCGACCGCATTGCAGCTATTTCGAGACAACGAGCGCGATGTCGATCTGGCACTGCTTGATGTGACGATGCCGGGGATGGATGGCTTCGAGTTGCTCGAGGGGCTGCGCGCACTAGCGCCGAGCCTGCCAGTGGTCCTGTCGAGCGGCTACTCCGACCATGCTCGCGATCCACGTGTTGTCGCAGGGGAGCGCGTGTGGTTTCTGCCCAAGCCCTACCAGCTGACCCAGCTGGAGGACGCGGTGCGGCGGGCCCTCGCGCGGTCCGGCCATGCCGAGACTCCTCGATGACTACCCGGGTTTGTGAGAGATGTTTCGGTATTTCCGGCCTGCCGCGAACCCTTTTCGGGCTCAAGGGGCTCTCACTTGGGTCGTGACTACTCGAAGGTGGCTGCTGCTGTTGGCCATGGGCGCCCTGAGCTGTGATTCGGGCCCCAAGCGCCTCGACTCGGTTCCTGCCGAACTCGAGCCCCGAGTTGCGGCGGCCAACACGGCCATCGCGGAGTTGAAGCAAACCCTGAGCGGCCGCTTGCTGAAGACCGTCAAGGCTAGCGGCCCCAAAGCTGGCGTTGCCGTGTGCTCCGCGGAAGCAAAAACCATGACGCAGAAAGTAGGGGAGCGTCACAGGGTTCAGTTGGGTCGGACGAGCGCCAAGTTGCGCAACCCCAAGGACAACCTGGCTCGGCCCTGGCTCAAACCCTACCTTGCGGAGATCTCGGACAAGAAGGCCGTGGATGTGAAGCCGGCCGTGTTCGACCTGGGTTCGTCTTTGGGGGTCGTGCAGCCTCTAGGAACAAAGCCGCTCTGCCTCAACTGCCATGGCGACCCCGCAAGCATCCCAGCGGAGGTCAAAGCTGAACTGTCAGCGCGCTACCCCGGCGACCGAGCCACCGGGTTCTCCAAGGGCGACGTGCGCGGCGTGGTATGGGTCGAAATCCCGAAGGAGCCGTGAGTGGGTAGTACGCTTTCTCTTCTGATCGTGATGGCCGTCTGGATCGGCGTGCAGGTTTGGCTTCTGCCCCGGCTGGGGGTCCCTACCTGAGCGGTTCCGAATCCCCGTCGGTCGACGGGAAAGACTCCCGACTGCTCCGGCTCTCAGGATGAAGGAACGCCGCCGCCGGCCGCCGCGAGCCACCGACGGTCATGATGCAGGTAGCACGACTCCACGGCTCGAGGGGGGATCGCCCCGAGACAGGGAGTGGGCTACGACCTCGAGCCAGCGCCGAGCCTGGGTGAATACCAAAAATTCGTGGTGCGCTCGGCGGCGAGCGTTGAGGGCGCAGCCCTCGCGGTCGTCGGTGTTGTTCAACACCTCTAGCAGAGTTCTCTCGACGGCTTCAGCACTCTCAGGATCGTCGATCAGTCGACCGTCCACCTTGTCGCGGATTTGTTGGCGGATGCCACAGGCGACGGAGCCCAGCACCGGCACCCCCTTCCACATCGCCTCGGTGACCGTGAGCCCGAACCCTTCTTGCAGTGAGTTTTGAACCACCACGCTGGAGCAGCGCTGCAGGGCGTTGACCATCAGTGCATTCACGCGCCGCTCCGCCATCGGAAGGCTCAGCATGACAATGTCGCTTTGGATCTTCGGCTCCAGGGTGCAGTAGGTCGCTTTGAGTTCCTCGAGAACCTCTTTGGCCTCGGGATCGTCGGCAACTGCGGCGGGCTCGGGGCCGGCGAGCACGAGGCGCATGATCCTCAGCCGGTGGCGATCATGATCCGAGACTTTGAGTTCGCCGTTGTTGAGCCTGTGCTTCAGGGCAGCGAAGCCGTCCATCAGTGGCTTCCAACCCTTGAGCCTGTCCCAGCGCGAGATCTGGGTGATCACGGTTCGGTAAAGCAGTCCGATTTCCTCTGGAGCGGTGGCGACCTTGAAGCTGCCGTCGGGTTGGAGGCGCTCCGCGGGCGTATCGTAGTGGGGGGTGAGAACTGGGTGGTGCTCCTCGATCAGCCCCGCGTTGGCCAACACGCCTGTCACCACGTGAACGTTTAGGTCACGATTCTTGTAGCTGAGGGGGTCGAGGGCGGGGTGAATGATATGTACGTTGCCGGTGAGGTAGTCCGGGATGTACTCGGGTGCAGTGAAGACCACATCGTCGTAGGCACGAACGTGGGGCTTCAGAAAGCGCCAGGCTTCTTGGGTCTGGTCGTTCACGCTGTCGAGGCCGATATGGCAGCGCCACAAACACGGCAGCCCGAGCTTGAGCTTGAGCAACGCACCCATGCCCGCGGGTTGTGGGTCGTGGATGGCCAAGATGTCCTGGGGGCTCAGTAACTTCTCGAACTCCGTGGCGAGCTCCTGGGCGACCGTCGCGTATAGCTGCGCGTCCGTCGGCGAAAGTTTCGGCTCCCCGCTGCCGTGAATCAGATTATGTAACCGCTTGGTGAGGTCAAAGAATTCGGTGCGCTTGGTGTTGATGACGGCCCACTCGGTCTCGACGCCCACCTCCCTCAAGATGGTGACCAGGGTGGGCATCATTTCGGCAACGCCGCCGCCCTTGGCCGTTGAGTTGACCATCCAGAGTTTCCGCCCAGCGAGCTTGGGCACCAGGGTCTTGGCCTCTTCTCTCAGCTCGCGTACGGCAGGCGCCAGGCTCGGATCACGCTCGTAGTTTTTCAGGCTGCGGTCGACTTCGATCTTCACCGTTTCAATCACGTAGGCGCTCCTTTGGTCAGGAACGCATTAAGTCAGCTCGAGCGCCAATGACCAAGGGCGAAGTTTCCCTGGGCGTGAGTTTTGCGATCGAGCGCCGCAGCGCAGACAGCGCTTTTCCGCGACAGGCTAGTTCGACGTCGAGTCGACGACGGCGAGCTGCGTACCGCTGGATGGCGCCTTTATGGTGACTGCCGCGCCAGCGCTGACCTCTGACGCACCGCTCCAAGCGCCCTTGTTCAGGTCGACCCACTCGAGTCGAAACTTTCCGGTGGCTGTCGACAGGTCCAGGCCCACGGAGCCCCCGTTGGTGAAATACAGCACGTAGGTCAGACCTGGCTTCGCAGCCAAGTAGGCTTCGTCGCTTTGGCGATCACTGAGCAAGTCGTTGTGCGGTTCGAGATCCCAAAACTTGGCGCGCTCTTCGATCAAGCGAACGGCGGTCAAGTGTCGTTTTGCCTTGGCCGAGATGCCGATCCCAGCGGTGGGCCGATGGAAGCGGCTGGAAGCCAGGCCGCCAAGGACGTTGCGCCAGAATCGCTCGACAGCGTCGGCGTCATCGCCGTACTTGCCACCGTCGGCGCCGTAGATTTTGACGTTGTTCAACGGCATCGGTGAGGAAGCTAGAGATTTGCGCACACTCTGAATTCGGTCCCAATGGGTTTGGTCGCTGATGTGCGTGTTCTGGGACACGTCGCCGAAGCTGTACAGCTCCGGGTGGTCGAAGGTGTTCTTGTGCACCTTTGCTGTGATGTTCCAATCGTCCCACATCTCGGTCGTTTGCACCTCCACGCCCGCTTTGGCTGCGGCATCCTGAATATGCGTGGCCCAGTACGCCGGCCAGGCGGGATCCGCGCTGGTTTCATTGTCCATGGTGTAGAGCACGTGGTTGTGGATCAGGGCGTAGAAGAGCATCTTGTCCACGACGGCCTTTTGGTACTTCAACACCACCTGGTTGTTCTGCAGTTTGGGCACGGTCTTGAAGAACGGTTGCTTGTTCGTGCCGGGGTGGTCGGGATAGTCAGCTGCCAGTCCGGATTCACTCGAGGTGTAGTTGACGTTGTTGCCCGGGTTGTAGGGACTGGGCTTCCACTGCTCCCGAGAGTAGTCGAAGCGATCCCAAACTTCGATTTGCACCACGATGTCGCGCTGCGCCGTCCATTTCAGGAAGTCTGCGAACTTCTTCCAGTAGCCGTCGTCCCACTGATCCAAATCGTATTTGCCACTGGGGAGCTTCTTGAAAGGCTGTCCATTGCCCGAGTCTCGGCTGCTCATGGTGTTGCGTAGGTAGTTGCCTCCCGCCGCGGCCAGCTCATCCAGCTGTTGCTGTAGATTGTCTTGTTGGAACAGGTTGTCTTTGACGCTGCCACCCACCAGGAGCAGTGGTTTGCCATGCAGCTGCCAATACTCCGGGTTGCTGAGATAGGGCTGGATGGGCGAAGCGCTGACTCCACCGTCCCCCGCCGATGCTCCACTGCCTGAGGCTCCCGCCGCACCGCCGCCCAGGCCAGCGCCACCGCCGCCGCCACTAGCCGCGCTGGCGCCTCCGCTTCCCGCCCCGCTGCCGCCAGTCCCTGCAGTTCCCCCGGCAGCGTCGTCGTCACTGCTGCCGCAGCCGCAGAGCAGAGTCATGCACAGCGCGGGCACGGCCAATCGTTCAAGTGTTGCGAAAGTGGTCATGCTCTCCAACTGTGCATGGCGTGTGCCAGTACAAACGCGTCCACGCAACGCAGAGGCTGGACGGTGTGTACGGACAACTGTGGCGCGCGGGTGCGACAACCGAGGTCACATGCGACGCCTACGTCAGTGACCGCGGTCAACTGGAGTCGTGTTCGAGTCGCAGTAAGTCGTTCCGATCGCGTTTGCCAATCGTGTTCTGGTCGGGACCGACCTTCGCGTGGCCCAGGTCCCCGACTTGCCAGTCGAGGTCTTTCACGCTATCTAGCCCCCGCTCACGAATCGTGTGGCCGAAAAGCGGTCTGTGGTGCTGGGCTCTCCCGGTGCTCCGACAACGTGACGAAGCGGCAACTTCGCCGCCAGAAAGAGTGTTTTTTCTCATATGAATTCGTTTAGTCCTCAGCGGCTAGGGCCGACGCCCGTCCGCACCGCTTCCGCGCACTCCGACAGCCGCTCCCACCGAAAAGGTGAGGGGACGCGCCCGGACAGCCGCGAGCCGTCTCCTGAAGTCATCGCTTCTCCATTCACCAAGCTCGGCCTCAATACGCCCCTCGTGCACGCTGTCCTCGCGGAAGGGTACGAAGAGCCGACGCCGATCCAAGTTCAGTCCATCCCACCCCTGCTCGAGGGTCGCGACCTGCTCGGCTGCGCTCAAACTGGCACCGGAAAGACCGCGGCTTTCGTATTGCCCATTCTCCAACGCCTGGCAGCCAAGCCGAGTGGCAAGCAAATCCGTGCGCTGATCCTGACCCCGACCCGAGAGCTGGCTGCTCAGATCGGCGAGCGCGCCGAGGTCTACGGCCGCAATTTGGGTCTGCGCCATACCGTCATCTTCGGCGGCGTGGGGCAGCGCAAGCAGGAACAGGCCTTGGCTCGTGGGGTCAGCATCGTAGTGGCCACGCCGGGGCGATTGCTCGACCTCATCTCCCAGGGCTTCGTTAAGCTGGACGCTCTCGAAGTGTTCGTATTGGACGAAGCGGATCGCATGCTCGACATGGGTTTCATTCACGATGTGCGTAAGGTGATCCGTGAGTTGCCGAAGAAGCGCCAGACCCTGCTCTTCTCCGCGACCATGCCCCGGGATATCGAGGTGCTCTCCCGGAGCATTTTGCATCGCCCCGCAAAGGTGGCGGTGACTCCAGTCGCATCAACCGCGGAGCTGGTGACCCAATCCGTCTACTTCGCTGAGCGCGCGGAAAAACGAGTTCTGCTCGAGCGCGTCCTGCGGGCCGAAGGCGTGGAGCGCACCCTCGTCTTCAGTCGTACCAAGCACGGTGCGAATCGGATCGCGGACCAGCTCACGCGCGGCGGCATCGAAGCGGCTGCCATTCACGGTAACAAGAGTCAGAGCGCTCGGGAGCGGGCCCTGGAGAGCTTCCGCACTGGCGGAGTGCCCGTGTTGGTGGCGACAGACATCGCGGCGCGCGGTATCGACATCGACAATATTTCCCACGTGATCAACTTCGACCTGCCGAACATCCCCGAGAGCTACGTGCATCGCATCGGGCGAACGGGCCGAGCGGGTGCGAGCGGCACCGCGGTTTCGTTCTGTGATCAAGAAGAACGGGCGTATCTGCGCGACATCGAGCGGCTGATCAAGCGCAAGGTGCCCGTCGCCGACGAGAGTGCCCTGCCGCCTGCGCCAGTGCGTCCCAAGGCGCCCGCGCAGAGCGCTGCCCCGAGCGGTACGCGCCCCGGAGCACGTGGCAGCGGCCACGGCGCCCAACGAAACGAAAGTGACCCCCGCGGCCGGCGCCGTCGGGGTCGCCGCCCAGACGGTCCACGTCCTGGAGATCGCAATCCGCCTCGCGATGACGTCCAGCGCGCAGACGCTGGTCCGAGCGGGAACACCGGTTCTTCGGCTCCGCGCCGCCGCCGCCGCTTCCGTCCGTCACGTCGCTGAGCGGCGCCCAGCCCTCGAGTCGGCTCCGGATCGAGCGCGAAGAAGTCGTCGGTTCCCCCGAGCGGGCGGTAGCCCGTGTGGGCGGACCGCCGGCGGGCTCACTCTTTGAGTTTGTTGAACAGTGCGGGCCGCGGCGCGTGGGCCGCTTCAGGATCGTCCTGAGGGAAGTCGCGACTGAAGACCCACACTTGGGTGTTACGGGCCGCGCCCGCCGGCACGAAGTGTCGCAGCCACAGGTCCTCCTCCGCCGAATGCTTGCAACGGAAGGACACCACGCTGCCTTGATCCGAGTCGCGGACCGAGGCCTTGCCGAGTTTGCCGCAGTCCAACCAGGTGATGGCCGTGTCGCGCATCATGTGCGTCGCCCAGATCTTGGGCTCTTTTTCCGGCCACTGAGCGGCAAAGCGCGGCGTGCCGGACTTCGAGGAGCCGCAGTAGCCGAAGTCGGGGGCTTCCTTTTCGCCCTGGCAGGTGATCTTGCCCAGCACGGGGTGATCGTCGGCGGGCTTGGGCCCTTTGGCGATCTCGGGACCGGCCTTTTCGACCCAAGCTAGAAAGTCTTTCACGTCCTTCGGGACTTCCTTGGCTTTGGGTTTGGTCGGCTCGGGTGCCGGGGCGGGGGCCGACGCAGCTGTCTTGGCGCCTGCCTTGTTCTTGTCCTCGGCATCGTCGCAACCGAGCGTCGCCACCAATCCGGCGGCCAGCAACGCTGACGCCATGCACCCCGATCCACTGAGTCGAACGTTCATGGCGCGCAGTATCACCGCCGACGCCGCTAGCGGCTAGCTAGTTTGGAGAGCCGCAGGAAAACGGCCTATTCCAGCAAACCGACTTCGGCCAGGGTGCGCACATAGGCCACGAACAGTTTGCGTTGGGGAACGCGTTCGGTCATTGCCGGCGACATCACGACGGGTGGAACCTCACCGGTGGTCAGTTCCCACTGCCAATGATTGCCTGTGGCAAGGCGAAAGGGACACCGAACGCCGCCGCGGCCCAGCTGGGCCAACGCCTCGGATGATCCAATTGGCTCGCGCGTACGCGCGTTGGTCGTGCGACGCTGAGGCGCGCGCGTAGTTGCCGTTGCCCTGATCTTGTTCGGCTGCCAAGGGGCCGGCTCGCCCGCGCCGCCCACCCCGGCCGCGCCCCCGCCTGCCGAAGCGCCTGCTTCAGAGGTTGGCGCGGTCCCGCACCCTGCGCCGCCTGCCGCTAGCGTTCCCCTGGTTGCTTCCGCCGGTCGGGTGTCGGCACACCCGGGTGGCGCGCTCACTGTCACGGCGCTGCGCGCTGCCAGGCCCAATGCGCTTTCGGTGCATCGCCTGCGTGGCTATGTGGTCAAGCGCTACACGTGCCTGCCGTGTCAGACGAAAGCGAAGTGCAAGCCGTGCGTGGGCGACAACATCGTGCTGTCCGACGATCCAACGCTGCACGCCGTCTACCAACTGGATGACCGCGACGTGATCGTGTTCACCAAAGGCGCTGATGAGTTTCCGACACGGCGAGCAGGTCACTGTGCAAGTCCGTGCGCTGGCGCGCCAAAGCAGCAACAAGGGCGTGGCTGATCGAGCTGGTTCGGCGCGAGCCGATGCAACAGTGCCTGCACTCTTCTCCCAGAGCGGGCGCCCCTTGCACGCGACCCCCCGGTGGCCCCTGCACCTATCCGAGCGGCCGCAAGGACTGCGGGCGCATCATCGCCACCTGCGCCGATGGTCGCTGGTCCCTCGGCTGCCTGGCGACCTGCACCAAGCGGGACAGTCGCTCTGAGCCGATGGTCACCTGGCTACAGATCGCCGATTGCAGCAAGAGCGTGAACTACCCGAAGCACGTGCGCTGCAACGACTACACCTGAGGGCGGCGTGCCTGCACCCCGCCGGGCTCGGGTTCCCGGCTCTTTCGCGCCCGCCCTAGGGGCTCGTGTCGAAAAAGAACTGCAGATCGCCGTCCTGGTAGCTGGCGCTGCCGGAGGTGGACCAACCGTACCAACCCAGAAAACCCTTGCCGTCACCGCGGTCGAACTCGGCGTAGCCGTCGGCGAACACGGACTCCTTGGAGAATTGGTACGAGCCCCCGTCACGAATGCAATGCGCGACGAAGTCGCCGCCGTCACTCCCACGCAGCACCAGACGATACTCGGCGCCGCTCTTCATCATCCAGGGCTTGGGTAGGGGCGCCGTGACCCAGGAGTGTCGATTCGCGTCGATCTTGCTGGCATCGATTCTGACCGAGTACAGCTCTTTGTCCGCAGCGTTTTCGAGGGAGAGCTTCAAAGCGCCGCCGCTTCCGACCCGCTTGATGCGCACGCTGACACCGCTGGCAGCGATGTCCCGACTGGCCACGAAGCGCTCCCGCACCCCTTCCGTCGTGTTCACGCTGCGGCTTTGGGTGTCACTCGGCCAAACTTCCATATAGCCACAGCCAAAGCTCGATTGGTCGTCATACAGCACGCTCATAATCGGCGTGTTGACCACCGACGACGAGGAGCCGGTGGACCAATCCATCCAGCCGCCGCCCTCGCCGAGCAGCACTGCCCAGCGATCGAAGCCAGGGTGTCCGCTGGACGGTGTGCTGGTGCCTTTTTCGGTCAACCCGTCCAAACCGATCCAATTGGTCTCCGGGTTGGCATCCACGTTGCTGAACACCGCGTGGTAGAGCGCGCCACCTTGCACGTTCAACCCCGGCGCAAACTGGATCTTCCGAAACAGATCGCTCTTGGGCGCGCCGGGCTTCGGTTTGCCATCTGCGACCTGGAAGCTGAGCGTCGTTGATGGCGCATTGGCATCGCATTTAGGGAAGTGGTTGGTGCTGCCGTCGTCTTGACACAGCTGCACTCGGACCGTGCCGCCGTTGCCGGAGGCGTATCCCGTCTTGCTACCGTTGGATGGGTTGGCGACGAAGAAGATGTGCAGCTCGTCGATGGTGCCCGGGCGTGGTGCTTCGAAACGATAGGACCAAGTCTGTTTCTTGGAGCTGCCGATATTCCAGTTTTGCAGCGACGTCGCGGACCACGGGTTGCCGTACACATTGCGAAGCCACTGCGCCGAGGAACCACCCGTGCCCGCGCCGCCCGTGCTACCCGCTTGCCCTCCTGTCGACGAACCGCTCTGGCCGCCACCGCCCGCGGCGCCCGAAGCGGCGCCGGAGCCTGCACTGCCACCTGTCGAGGCCGTCGCGGGTTCGTCGTCGCCACCACAGCCCGCGATGAGCAGCACCGCGCCGAGGGATGTAGACCCGATCCTCACGCCTGTAGGCTACCAGCTACGGCTTGCAGAAGTCCAAGGTCAACTAGCCGCCGGGCAGCTCGACGCGATTCAGCGGACCGCAGTCCGCCTTATCACAGCATGTCTTGCCGCAGGTGATCGGACCGGGGTCGCAGATTAGGTTTTCCAAGGACTCATCTCTGGCGGCCTGCCCTGGTGCTGTGCGCTTTGCCCAAGGGAGCCAGCAGGGCGAAGGTCGCCATGGCCAGGGCGCGCAGGCTCTCCTGGCCGTCGGTTTCGAACCACTCGCGCAAGGCGGCACGCACCGCGCCCATGCGGGCCTCCTGGGCTTTCGCTGGACGGAAAGTCGGTGCGGCCGTCTTGGCGTAGACGTATCGAAGTTGTCGGCCTTGGGCGCACAGGCTTGGAGCGCGCTACTGGCGTCCAGCGTCTCACCGAGGAAGGCCGTTGGGATCGGTAGCCGCAACTTGTCGGATGCGTGTGGGCAATCGGTTGGGTTGCGCAGCATGGCGGGGTCGACCTGGTCGAGCGCGACCACGGCTTTGACCCGTGGGTCCAGAGACCCCGCGAGCACGCTCAGCTTGCCGCCGAAGGAATGCACGCTCGGGGGCGCGCTGGGTCCACCCGGCCGGAGATCGGGTTGCCCGATGCTCCCGAGGCGGTGATCAAGAAGTCCTGACTTCCGAGCAGGTCCTTTGCAGATGCGAGGTGTTTGGGGGAGAAGTCTACCGGAACGTCGGCCGCGCAGGCCAAGAAGCCAAAGCAGGCAACGAACGCAGCCGTCTTGTCGTACGGAGAGGTGGGTAGTCGACCAAATCGACCGTTGACGGCGATAGCCTGGCTCAGCAGGCTGCCGTCATGACGCGCCGGCACAGTGTGCGGCTGGGAGTTTTCCTCTTGAGCTTCGGCTGCGGGTCCCGCTCGCCGCTGCTCGAGACCGTGGCCAACTCGGATGCGGGTGACGGCTCGGCGCTGCCCGGGGACGGAGGATCGCCAGACGCGGTGGCGTGCCGCTCCATCGACGCCGTTTGCGCGGCTGCGCAAGAGTGTTGTAGCGGCAGGTGCGTGCAGAATCGCTGCGTCGCTCCGGTCGCGTTTTGTCAGCCGGGGGAGCCAGCCGCGCAACTAGCGCAGTGGCAGCTCGCGACCACGAGTGTTCCCGACGTGCTCGCCGTCGACGAACAGTTCGTCTATTTTTCCGTCACTGGCGTGGGCAGTGTGCGGCGAGTCTTCAAAGGTGGGGGGCCGACGGAGATCCTGACGAATGATGCGGATCCGGACGTGCGGGGCGTGGCGCTCTTCGACGACACCGTGGTGTTCGCGGACGGACGGGGGGTTCACAGCGTTGCCAAGAGCGGTGGCGCGGTCACGACCCTGGCCACGAGTGCGGCCGGAGCGCGCTTCGTCGCGGTGTATGGCGGGCGGGTGTATTGGACCGATGGCCAGCCCGCGCTTCGTCGCGTGCCTTTGGGCGGCGGAGCCGTGACAGATCACGTCACCGCGAGCGTGGGCAACCCGGTCCACATCCGTGTCGATGACCAAGGGATCTTCTGGTCGCGGACCGGCGGGCCAATCAGCGTCCTAGCTCACGGCGCCAACACTCTTTTCGCCCTTGGCTCACCGCAGACCATCGGGGACTTCGTGCTCGACGGCCCCCACACTTTCTTCACGGATAGTTGCGGCACTCCCTGCGGCACCATCGTGCGTGCACCCAAGGACAAGTCGCCGACGATCTTCTTGGCTCAGGGGCTCCCGTTTCCGAGTGGTATCGCGACGGATGCGTCCTTCGTGTACTGGTCCCAGGCCGAGGCGGCGCAGCCAGGTCAGCTGATGCGTGTTGCCAAGTTGGGCCCAGCGGGCGGCACACCAGAGCTGGTCGTCGCGGATGCCGCCGGGCCCAGCTCCGTGGTCGTGGATGACCACTGTGTGTATTGGCTCACTCGCACTGGCAGTGTGCGCCGGGCACCGAAGAGCCTCTAGAGCCGGAGAAAGCCGAGAACGAATGCGCAAATACGTCGAGGAGTCAGGGGTCGAGTTCATCCAAGCCAATGGCCTGCGGCATGGTTTCTTCTCGGAGGGCGAGGGGCCGCTGGTCGTGATGCTGCACGGCTTTCCGGATACGCCGCACACCTGGGACGAAGTGCGACCCGCAATCGCCGCGGAAGGTTATCGCGTGGTGACGCCCTTCTTGCGGGGTTACGCTCCGAGCGAGATCCCCGAGCGCGATACCGACGCGAAGACCCAGGGACAGGATGTGCTCGCCTTGATCGAGGCTCTGGGTGAGCAGAGCGCGATCGTCGTCGGACACGATTGGGGTGCCTCGGCGGCCTACGCCGCAGCCGCGTTGGATCCGGACAAGGTCGAAAAGCTCGTGGGTGTCGGGATCCCGCATCCCGCGAGCATCAAGCCGTCCTTGGGGCTGCTCTGGTTGGCCCGACACTTCATGACCCTGCGACTTCCGGGTGCGGTGGCGCGCTTTTCGAAGAACGACTTCGAGATGGTCGACACGCTCACTCGGCGCTGGGGACCGACCTGGGACTTTTCCTCAGCGGAGCTCGACGCCGTCAAGAACGCCTTTTCCGCGCCGGGCTGCCTGAATGCAGCCGTCGGCTACTACCGCGCCATCACACCAAAGATCCCGCGTTGGCTCGCCAAGCCCCTGCCCATGCCAACCCTGAGCTTTGCCGGCGCCGACGATCCGAACCTACCCGTGGAAGCCTACGAAGCGGCGCGGCGCTGGTATTCCGGCAGCTACGGCGTGGTGGTGCTGCCTGGCGGTCACTTCCTACACCGAGAGTCCGGCCCGGCGCTGATCAAAGAGCTGAAGGTTTTCTTGCAAGAGTGAAGCGCCCGCCCAGAATGGTTTGTTGGGGTTTGGGGTCCAGCGACGCGCTTCGCGATACCCGACGGGGTGATGGGGCAACCTGGGCCTACTCTAGAACTGGGCCACGCGGGCGGCAGCGGCGGCATCGGGGGCCTTGGCGGGTTCGGTGGCAGCGGCGGCACGAGTGGCAGCGGCGGCTCGGGTGGTGGGCCCACGAAGACCCGCCCATCAAGTTGCAGTGGTTCCAGCAGAACTGCGACGCTGGTGGGGTGGTGTGCGGAGCGTGTCCCACGCCCAATGGCTACGCTTGCCTGAGCAACAAGTGCACTGAAGTCTTCAACTGAGCCTGTGCGGCCGTCGGGGCTGGGCTGGCGACGCCCGGCAGTGCTGGGTGGCCAACTTGCTTCATTGCTGCGAAGTAGCGTTCGCTGCTGCCCGCAAATGGCGCAGAAAGTGGCGTCGGCCCGCCGCGAGCGGCGTGATTGCGGCCTGGAGGGCTAGTGCGGGCGCAAATTGCCCAACAACGGGTGTCAGAATGGTGTTCAATCACCGCCAGAGAGCGTCCCGTGTATCGCAAGCAGCTGCTTTATCTGCTCATTCTTGCCGTCGCCGCCCTAGCGGCGGGACCCGCCGTGGCCGCGCCTCGGGATGCAGCGGCGAAGCGAAAGATCGAGGCGGCGATCCACAAGCACTATCTCGAGACGGATTTCGATCGAGCGGAGACGGTACTGCTGGGCACCATCGCGGCGTGTGCCAAGAAGTGCAGCAAGCCCGTGCTCGCCAAGGCCTGGCTCTATGTCGGCATCGTTCGCGGAAGCGGGCGAAACGATCCTCGCGGTGCCAAGAAAGCGTTCGTCAAGGCCCTCGAGCTCAACCCTAGAATCGCTCTCGACGCGGCGCTGGCGACCGTCAAGACGAAGAAGATGTTCAAGCAGGCCCAGAAGAGCGTGGGCGTCAGTGGTGGCAGCTCGGGGGGCGTGGATCTAGGTGGCGGCGAAGGCAACGTTGGGGGCATGGATTGCACGCCCAAGGTCAGCATGGTGCAGACCCGCCGCCCGATCCCCGTCTCTTGCACCGTTGGCGGCGCGGCGACGAAGTTCGACCTCAACTACAAGGCGCCAGGCAAGCCCTGGAAGCGCATCAAGATGCGCAAGAAGCGCGGCGCCTACCAGGCCACCATCCCATGTCAGGCCACCCGGCGCAGTGGTGATCTGCGGTTTTACGTTCGGGGGCGCGATGCAGACGGTGACATCGTCGAAGCCTACGGCCAAAAGCGCGAGCCCGTGGAGATGGAGATCGATCGAGACACGGAGGAGGAGCCTCCGGCGTTTCCGGACAGGGACCCACCTCGCCGCTGCTCACGTTCCAAGGCCGCTTCCGGCTCTTCCTGTTCCGAGGACGATGATTGTGATGGCGGGCTTTCCTGCGTCGAAGGCAGCTGCGAGGAGCAGCAGAGCTGCGATGTGACCGACGATTGCCCGGGCGGAAACAAGTGCGTCGACGGCTATTGCAGCGTGAGCAAGAAGAAGAAGAAAGGCGGGCCTTTCAAGAAGAGCTGGCTCGGACTGCATCTCGCCTACGACTTTGCCCTGGTGGGGGGTGACGATGTCTGTTCCTTGGACAGTCAGCAAGACAAGGGCTTTGCCTGCTTCTACGCAGACACGGAAGAAGTGTATCGCTTCGACCCCAATCCCGACTTCGCGAACAACATCAGCTCTGGCATCGCGCCTGCAACGTTTCGTGCGCTGATCTCCTTCGACCAAGTGTTCGGGGAGAACGTCTCCCTGGGCGCGCGGGTGGGCTACGCCTTTGGCGGCGGTCCGCCGGCCGGCGTCAAAAAGGAGGTCGTGAAATTCTTCCCCTTCCACGCCGAGCTGCGAGTCTCGTACTGGTTCGGTGACAGCCCGTTCTCGAACGAGGGTTTTCGACCCTACATCGGCGTGGGCGGGGGAGCTGCCCAGGTTGACGCCAAGCTACCCCTGAAGGTGGCGGATTGTGCCGGCACGCCCAGCTCCCCAAGTGATCCGGGGGCCACCACTCCCCAAGACCAGTCCTTTTATCAGGCGTGTTCGACCGGCAGCCAAAACGGCGTCGAACTCGAGCTCGATGCCTACAAGAAGCTGGGCAAGACCTTCGTCGGGGTACACGGCGGCATCGTCTACGCCCTCAGCCCCGACAGCGGCTTGCAGTTCAACGTCAACGTCATGCAGATGCTGCCCACCAGTGGCCAGGTGTTCGAACCCTCCCTGGGTTATGTGCACGGGATCTGAGCCCGCGAGCTAGCGCGGTTGGCCGCACACGGCGGCGACCGGATCCGACGTGTTGTTGTCCGTCCGACACTCCAGCACGCCCGCTGGCGGAGTGATCACCGCGTACACGGGAGTCGCGCCGCTTTGAACGTCAGCGGGCGCGGACGGCAGGTCGATGGAGAGGACCTCGGCCTGTGCGGCGTAGAGTGGGACGGTCGTTTTGGCTGTGGCCAAGGAAGTGCCAGCGGGCGGCGTTCCAGAAAAGAGCTCCACGGGCATGCCCGGCGGCAGCGGCGCGGAGCCCAGGTTGCGGACTTCCACCAACACGCCGAAGGCGCCCCCGCAGCGGGCGCGCACGGTGATCGTGGCATCCGGCGCTGCGAGTTCCGCGCCCGGCTGCTTGTTCTGACGGAAGTTGTTCAACCCCGGGACGGTCCAGTTGGTTGCTTCCTTCGTGGGGATGCTGCCGTCCTCGTCGACGTTGGTGATGTGATAAGTGTGCTGGTTCCAGACGCGGCGTGTGCGCACCCAGGACTTGCTCTTGCTCTGGATGACGCGGATCCCGCTCTGTTTGGTGCCGCCGCAATTGAAGGCGTAGGCATTGGAGGCCACCACGATGTCGGCTTGGCCGTCGTTGTCCACGTCGGCAATCACGGGGTACTCGATCAGCGTGCCCGTCGTATTGCAGGTCTTCCACAATTCGTTGCCGGTCGCGCCGTCGTAGATCCGTAGGTAGATCTCGTCGGAGTACACGGCTTCGGCCTTGCCGTCGCCGTTGAAATCGAAGACCGAGCTGCCGGTCGCGGCCGACGAGCAGTCTTGGGTCACGCTCTGCCACAGTAGTGTCGATGCCGTGGGCGTCGCCGGCGTCATGAGCTTCTTGCCGTCGAAGATCACGTAGGCGATTGAGCCCGCCAAGGCCACGTCCGGCGAGCCATCGCCGTTGAAGTCCGCGATAGTTGGCGGCCCGCCGCCAGAGGCGTGGCCGCAGGGGTTCGATGGCGCAGTCTCGTGAATGTCGAAGGGCGCGCGCACGACCTCGAAGCCGGGCGCTGCAGCAGTGACGCGCCAGATATGCATGGTGCGAGCGCCGCTCGAAGGATTGATGCCGATGATCTCCGGCTTGCCGTCTTGATCCAGATCCCCGACTGCAGACCAGGAGGATGCCAGGCCGCTGTCGGCCAACTCCGTGCCATCTGCGCGATAGGCCCGGCGCCCGTCGGTTGCGTCGAGCTTGCCGTCGCCGTCCAGATCCGAAACCGAGGGTACGCTGAGGCCTGGTGAAAACGCGTGCTTGAGGGTTCCGTCCTTGCCATTCAGAATCCCGCCTTCGACTACGACCTCCACGCTGCCGTCGCCCTCTAGATCCGCCAGGGCAGGCGCCCGACAGCTGATGGTCGGGCTGGTCCAGAGCTTCTTGCCGGCCCCATCGAAAGCGGAGACCGTGTTGCCGGAGCAGCCCACGATCTCATTGCCCGGGTTGCCGTCGATGTTACCACCGGCCAGCTCGCTCGATGCATTGACGATGCCGGGAACACTCCACTTGTCCACGACCTTTTGATTCACGATCGAGATGGCGTGCAGCGTGCCGATCTTGGTGTAGCCGCCGCTGGCGAAGGTGTTGAAGACGATCTCCGGGATGTCCAGTGCAGTGATCTTGCCGTCGCAGTTGTCGTCGTCGAGTTGAACGACGATCGGCGTCATCATCACGTCACTGCTATAGGGCGGAGCCGTGACGCCGCCCCAGGTGTAGGTCACCTCCGGGTCGAAGGCGGCGGTGATGGGCGGGCGCTCGCACTTGGGCAAGCAATCTGGCCCAGGTTCGGCGCCGGTGCACACGGGCGGTTCGGGCAAACACTTGCCCTCTGCGACGATGAACCCAGTGGTGCAGCTGGCAGCGTCGCTGGGCGGGCCACCGCTGTCCTTGGTATCGCCCAGTGCCAGCTCGCAATACTCGCCGCTGGCGCAGTCCGCGCTCTCAGTGCACTTCTTGCCGGGCGTGACGCACTTCTGGAAGGAGCACACCTCTGAATTTGCGCAGCAGTTGTCGCCGCAGGCGCTTTCCTTCTCGCAACACACGCCGCCTGCGCAGACGCCCGCATCGCCGCAAGGCGTGCCCGTCGGGCACGAACTCGAGTCGAGGGTGACCGAGGAGTCTCCGGACGCGCCGCCACTTCCGCCAGTGCCGCCGCCTCCGGTTCCCGCGTTGCTCGCCGTGCCCCCGCCGTCGTCGCCGCAGCTCGAAAACACCGGTACGAGCAAGCAGAGCGCCGCCAGTACCGACCCAACACCCCGCGCCGTCTTCATGCGTAGAGGGTCCCACGCATGACCGAGGCTGGCCACGGAAATACTGCTGCGACGCAAGCTGGCGCCGCCGTTCTGCGTCGAGGTGATATGCTCTGGGATCGTGCGAGTCACCTTCACATCCATCTCTCTCATGGCTGCGCTCGCGGCGGCCTGCACCTCGAAGTCGAAGAGCACGGCCAGCGGAAGTGGTGGCGCTAGCGCGGGGGCAGGGGGCACATCCGGCGCGGACGCTGCGATCGGGGGTCAGGCTGGAGCTGGTGGAGTGGGTACCGCCGGGTCAGGTGGCAATGGCGGGAGTTCAGGAGCTTTGTCTGACGGGGGTGGGGCCGCCCCAACTTGCGGTTTTTCGCTCCCAGGTTGGATCGAGGGCCTGCGCGGTGTACGATCTAACTCATGCTTGGGGCCAGCTCAGCGATCGCATCACGCAGCTATGCGGCTGTGGGCGCGCTGCTGGCTCTATCTGCTTTCGGCTGTTCGAGTGATGATTCCAGCGGCGGCTCGCCTGGCGGAAGCGCTGGCAGCGGCGGCAGCACGGGCAGCGGTGGCGCGACCGGCAGCGGCGGTAGCTCCGGAAGCAGTGGCAGTACGGCCTCTGGTGGAGCTTCGAGCGGCGGAGCGACGGGCACCGGTGGCGGCGCTGGCGCGACTGGCGCTTGCGCCAATATCCAGGCTGAGGGCCACAAGGTCGGGCAGATCGCCGAGAACTGGACGCTCAAAGACCGCAATGGTGCCAACGTCAATCTTCATGATTACTGCGGTCAGGTCATCTACATAGAAGACGGGGCTGAATGGTGACCACCTTGTCGAGAACGGCTCGCCAGTTTGGCGGGATGGCAAAAAGACCCGGCTAAGCTGCAGGGCAAGACGGGGGTCACGTACCTGATCGCCATGAATGAGAATTGCGCCAAGAACCCGCCAACCAGCGGCGACTTGGACAAGTGGAAGAGCGAACTCGGCTTCGAGGGGATCCAGCTCACAGACCCGCTGCGCAGCGTCTACACGGACTACGCCCAGGCCAACGGTTGTGCGCACTCTGCTCCAGGTGGCCCGGGCTGCAGCAACGCGGTCACCGTCGTGATCGACAAGAAAATGAAAATCCGCCACTTCGGCGCTACCTACAAGTGCGGCGCGGGCAACGGGAACTCCTGCGGCAAGCCTGGCCAGATCAACAACGCCAGCTGCCAAGACGAAGTCCTCACGTTGATCAACCAGCTTTTGGCTGATTGAGGATGAGCCACCGCGTTGGAAGCCAGCTTGCGGCGTGCTTCGCGCTTCTGACCTTGGGTGCCAGCTGCGGCGGCGACGACGGACCCAACGGGGGCAGCGGCGGGGCTGCGGGCAGCGCCGGCGCTGGGGGAGCCGGGGGCAGCGGCGCCTGCACCGCGCAAAGCCACGACGACGACATCGTGCTCGACTTGGCGGGTGCCACAGGTGTTCCGGTTGTTGTGCGACAGGCCATCGCGGTCGGCGACCGCGTGCTGCTCTGTGGTGGCGAGTCCGTCGTGCTCGTGGACAGCTCCAAGGCCTCTGTCGTCGCCGGGCCTCACCTCAAGGACTGCCGCGGCTTGGCAGTCAGTGGCGAGACTCGCGCAGTGATGGTCAGCGAGTCCGGGCAGATCACGCTGTTTTCTTTGGATACCTCGGCCACGCCTCTAACCGAGCTGGACACCGTGGCGCGAGCCAGTACGTCTTTCTACGGCGTCACACTCTCGGCCGACACGGCCCTCGTCGCCGGGGGCAGCGCGGGCGTGATCGCCTACAGCGTAAGCGGCGACAAGTTGGCGGAATCGGGCGTGTGGACCGCGCCAAAGAACGCACGCAGCGTGGCCAGCGTTGGCACGTCAGCGGTGGTGTTCGACGAGTTCGAAAAGGGCAAGGAATCCGCGGGCGGCACGCTGCACCTGCTGGATTCGACGGGTCAGGCGCTGGATAGCGTGACCGGGCTGCTCGGGCTTGCCGGGCGCTTGCTCGTAGACGGCACCCGCGTCGTGGCGCTGCGACCCGGTGCGGGCTTTGATGTGCTCGAGGTCGGAGCGACCAAGCTGACCCAATCCTATACGACGGCTTTCGCCCACGGCTCACCTCAGGGAGCTGCGCTATCCGGTGACGATCTGGTGATCGCGTCGGGCTCGCAATTGCTCCGCTTCACGTTGTCGAGCACGGACGCCAGCTTGACCTCCATCGAGCAGCGGCCGGCGCGGGGCGAACTCGACGGCGACTATTTCGTGGACGTGGTTCGTACCGGGTCAGGAGCTTGGCAGGCGGTGACTTCACGCCAACTCGTAGCGCTGACCCTGGGCGCAGGGAAAGCGGCGCCCCACTTCATCGCGGACGCCTACGCGCACGTGATTCCGTCCGGACAGCCCGAAGCGTTGATTCGGCTGACCAATGTGGGTAGCGAGCAGCTGATCGTAACCGGCGTCAGCGCACCGGCACCCATCATGCCGGAGATCTATGCAGACACGGCGACGGCTGTAGACGGATGCCCAGATCAGTTCTCGGTGGAGCCCGGCAAGCCCTTCTTGATCTTCCAGCGCTACTCGGGTTCGGCAGCGGGCATCCAGCAGTCGTTGATCTCCATTGCCAGCAACGACCCGAACGGCCCTCTCGAGATCGTGGGGGAGACCAACCGTCCGGTTCCCGCCGTCGGCGAGGCGCTCGAGGCGTTCGAGCTGCCCACGGTGCGGGGTACCACAATCCGCTCTCAGGACTACTTGGGCAAGGTCTGGTTAGCGAAGCTCTACAACCCTACGTGACCTTCCTGCACAGAGGAGTTGCCTCTGATAGAAACTACCGTCCTTCCTAAGTACCCGGCGGACAAGTTCGAGGTCACCGCGATCCATTCCTTCTACGACGGGCAGCCCGCCGCAGCACACGTTCAAGAATTCGGTCTGACTTTCGATGTCGCCTTCGATTTCGACAGCGAAGTGTTCCGTCGTCTGCGCCTTCCGGCGCAAGTCTTCCCCTTGAACATGGTCGTCGACCAGACCGGTAAGATCGCTTACCTCGGCACGGAATTGGCCGAAGCCCTCAAGGTCGTCGACGGCCTGGTCAAATAAGCGCGTCGTCACATCCCGGGCAGCGACGCGGCCTTGTCGGGTTTCTCGATCCACTTCAGGCCCTCGAAGGTCAGGATTCCGCGTTCTGCGTCAACGACCACGCTTTTCGGGTTCTTGGTGTACCGATTCGTGTGTCGTGCCCGCACGATGGCTTTGCCGCCAGCCGCTGGAATCGGTTTGGGAATGGAAATTCCAAAGAACGAGTCGAGCCACTCGGGAGCGTTGGGGTCGTTCTTGTAGGCCTTGATCGCGTCGTGGAGCTGCGCTGCGTTCGACGCCCAACCCATGACGCGCAGGCATTGGTCGGACGGAGCGCCGCGCGAATCGCACAACCAAAAGGTCGGGTTTGGTGCTTTGCAGTCCGGAGGTGATGCTTTGTTTCCCGGGTGCACGGCGCACTTGGGCATGTCCGCGAGGTTCGTTTTGCCGATGAAGCCAACGATTCGAAGTATCTGCTTGGGGTTGGCATCGCTGCTCTTGAAACGCTGCAACGCTCCACGAACCGAGTAGGAGCCACCGGGATACGTGAGCGGCACTTCCGGCGCAGCCTCCTCCGCGCCGTCGTCGGGCGCAGCTTCCGCCGCTGCGCCTTCGGATGGCGGGGCGCTGATGCTGGATGCTGGGGGCGTCGAGTTGGCGCTAGGCGGCGATGCCCCGCCACATGCCACCGCACTCAAGAGGACTGCGCTTGCCAATACGGATTGCTGCCACTGCATGGGACGCACGTTAGCGCGAACGGTCTGTCCGGGGAACGCCTCGCGACAGCCACTTGAGCAGTGATCCATCAAGGGTGCATCTTGCTCTCGGGGCACAAGAGCTGCACGTGGCGCTGGCGAGGGATCGTGCCTGCCGGCGCGCTGTAGACAGGTCCCAGCGCGCGCCAGTCAGAACACGGCACGAGCTTGGGCTTCTGCCGCGCGATTGCGGAGGGCCGCGGCACGGGGCGCCGGCCCCCCACGATGCGGAGTTCGTCCAGGTGCAGGACGCCTTCGTCACGCGCGACTTGCGCCACCCTTGTGGGCGCTTCGCTAGGGGGCCGAGCTTGCGAGAATGCGCGTGGGGTTGGCGGCGGGATGGTGGAACGCGCGCGCTCGGGTTCCAAGAGCGTCGCCGCGAGGGCCAGCGAGAGAGTCAAAGTGCCAGCAATGCCAATCAGGATTCGAGTCTTCATGTCGGCCGCCCCTAGCGAAGGGCGTGCCCGTGCACGGCTGCGTGATTGCCTGGTGATTTTCCGAATCACGGCAGTGGCGGCGCCGGCTGCGGCCAGTGGCGAACGGCCGCCCTGGTTTCGTAGGTCTAATTAGCTCAGTAGATGATGGCGTCTGCCGATGGTGGCTCCCGGGTCTTCCAGTACCTGGGGTTGGCCGGGATTCGCTCGATTACGCTCTCGTCAATGAGGGCCTGGATCTGTGACAGGAAATCCAGGTTGTCGGCGGCGTGTACGTGGGCGTGGTGAAGGAAGAGCCCCGGTTGATGCGCACCGCGACCCTCTTGAATCCGGACCCAGTGCTTGGCCTACAAATCCAGCGCATGATCCGTGAGGCGGGCAACCCGGAGCGCCGAGCGTTCAGGGATCCTGAGGAGCTCGGCCTGAACTTGACGGAGCGGATCCGCCCGCGCTGCTGGAGCGGCGCCGCCGTCGGCCGCCACCGCCGGGCGCGACCTAGCGCCAGCGTGTGGGCTTTCGACCAAGACGATCAGCCAGCGTCGAAGCCCAAGGTCGCAGGGCTTCAGCCGCCGAAGAAGGCTTTGACCTCCGACATGGTGGGGGAGCCCGTACCGCTGTTGCCAGTCAGGACGCCCTGCTTCTTTACCAAGTAGTACATCATGCCTGCGTCCGAAGCATCGCCGGCGGCGGCACCGGTGCACACCCAGTCGTAGGTTTCGGTGCCGTAACCCGCGGTGGTCTTGAGCCAGTTCCAGGCGCTACAGCTCGATTTGAAGGCGGGCCCGTTCTGGTCGTTGATGTGATGCATCTGAGCGTTGAAGCTGGAACTGATGCTGCTCCAGGTGTGGGACATCTGGCTGGTGTCCTGGTGGGTGTCGTTCCAATTGGAATGGGAAATGACCGTGACGTATTGTTCCTTGGAGTTTTGCGCCGCATCGATGCCGCGCCAGCACACCTCCATGGGGCCCGCGCAGATGAGAATGAAGCGATCCGTGGCCGAAGACGCGTTGATGGCGTTGGCGATGCTTTGCACGGCGCCGCTCAGGTTGACTTGGTCGTCGAAAAAGATGGCGGAGTTGTAGCCGAACTTCTTGATCGCCCCAGTGATGTTGGCCTTGTGATTGCTGGCGAAGGTGGTGTTGTTGTCACCCAGGTGATTGTTGTAGTCGAAGTGCACCAAGCGACTCTTCAACCCAGCACGGTGCAGAACTGCCAGGGCCATCGGGGAGGCGTGCCAGTCATCGGGGTCGTGCTGATTACCATCGGCGCTGTAGCCCACCCGCCAGGTGCCCGTTGGAGTGCCCTTGCACGGCTTTCCGCCGCAATGGCAGACGCTCTGGTTCGAGGCGCTATTGAAACAGTCATCGGCCGCACTGCCGTAGATGGCCTTGCAGTCCTGAGTCGTGTCGCATTCGTCGATGCTGCCGCCGCCGCTTCCGCCGGCGCCGCCGGAGCTGCCCGCCGTTCCACCACTGCCACCCCCCGCGCTGCCGCCGCTGCCCGCAGCTCCGGAGCTGCCCGCGGCTCCCGCCACGCCGCCGCCGCTTCCGGCGCTGGCGCCGGTGCCCGCGCTGCCTCCGCCGGTTCCACCCCCCGCGCTGCCCGCGCTCCCGCTGGAGCCCCCCGTGTTCTTCGGGCCGTCGCCCTCGTCATCGCTACCGCAACCCAGCACGAGCAGCCCGCTCGCGAAACACATCGCTGCCAGTTTCATCATTTGAGCCTCATTCCTAGGCTATCAGGCTACTTGACCGGGCGCGCGTCGCAATCGATACAATCGGACATTTCGGTGGCGAGCGCCAACAAAGCAGGTACGCGCACGCATGCGCCCCCATGCGGACCGCTAAGCCCGCGTCAGGGTTGCGCCGGCGTCCCCCCGTCAGGGATTCCCATGGGTCGCGCGGAGGCGAACGCCGAGCTTACTCAGGTCCTTGGACGAACAAGACAACGAGAACGCGGCTGCTGGGGCGAGGGTGGACAACAGGAACGCGCGCGCAACATACCGACTGACAGTCATACCTCGTGAGGCTGGGCCGCGTTTTCACGTCGACGGCTGGCCCAGTTTCGAGGGACAGTGCCGGTGCTGTCGGCAGGCTGCTGCCATCCATCGGCGGGTGAGGCCCCGCCTGGTGGCGGGCGCCGGCTTTCGGTTTGGTCGAGAAATCCAAAATGGCGAGGTTGGCGCGCGCCTTGCTTTTCACGAGGTCCGAAAGGGAAATCGCCATGAGATGTAGACACTTGCTTACTATCGGCCTGCTTACTTGGGTTGCGATCGCAGTTTCGGGCTGCTCGTCCGAGGACGACAATGCCCGCGCGGATAGCGTATCGGACTGCAAGTCCTTGTGCGCGCTGCAGCCCACCGCGAGCGCTTCCGAGACTCAGTGTGCCGCGAGCACAGCGGAGTCGAGAGGCTATCCGGTGACCACCACACCGGCATGCCTCGGTATCAACAGCCCGGCGGAATGCGAGACTTGCTACCAAGTCGTTGGCGCAGCAGCTAGTGATTGTGTTGCCATCGCACAGGCCTGCGCGGAGTAGTCGCTAGCAGTCCACGCCCGGCTGTCAGCGCTGCGGGACGTAGGCGTAGTCCGAGTCGTAGTTGGGATCGTCGCCGAAGCCCATGTTGATGATTGCGGTCCAGGGCAAGACGCCATCCTCAGCGTGGTTGACCAGACCGATCTGTACGCCGCGGAGCTTCTTGGCATGGTTGAACAAGCCGATCTGCACGCCTCTGGCTTCGTCCGCGATGTTCGCCAAGCCGATTTGAGCGCCATGCACCGATTCGGCGTAGTTGGCGGCGACGCCTAGCTGCAGTCCTCGATGAGACTCGAGGGCGAGGGCGCCCGCGCCGATTTGCGCGCCGTAGGACTTCTCGCTCATGGTGACGAAGCCAATCTGGGCGAGGCCACGGAACTCTTTCGCGCCGGCACCCAGGGCGCCGATCTGTAGCCCGCCCACGTAGTCATGAGAGTAGCTGGCGACGCCGGCTTGTAGGACGCCTCGGAAGCGACCGGTGGTGTTGATTACACCGACCTGTCCGATGCCGGCGAAGCGCGCGTCTTCGTTGTCGTCGTCGTCGAAAAGCTCTTCACCTTGGGCGTTCACGACGCCGATTTGCGCGAATCCCGTAAAATCTTGACGGGAGTGATTGAAGGCGCCGAGCTGCAGAGCGCCACCGAAGGACTCGTCGGTGCGGTTGTACCCACCGAGTTGCAGCAGGCCTTTGAAATCCTTGGAGCGGTTGAAGCTGGCGAGTTGGAACGCACCGATGCTGTCCAGAGTGCGGTTGTAGGCGATGGCAACTTGACCCACACCGACGAAACTGCGAGCGCGATTTTCGCCAATGCCGATCTGGGCGATGCCGCCAAAGTCGTCGGCCAGGTTGCGGCCCAGGGCAAGCTGAACGCCGCCGTAGTGAGTGCCGGCATCATTGCGGATCAGAGAGAGCGAGAGCGCGCCGTAGAAGCGTTCGATGCGCTCATGGGCCAGGGCGAGGGCGGCGATCCCGCCGAAAGTACCGAGGTGAGGTCGCACGCCGGCATGCAGCAGGTACCAGTCGCCGGGAGGATCGGTGGCGATCTGAGCGGGTGGGGGAGACCCCGGTCGGCGCTCCTGACCGAGTTCGGAGTGGTAGCTGGTTTTGCCGGAGGGCTCGCCTTCGCCCTCGGAGACCGCGATCTGCGTCGGGCTCCGCGCGGGGCGAGTACCGATGTCGTCTCCTGGATCCACGGGCTTATTGGGGGCTGAAGCCAGGGCGGAAGGAGCGACCAGGGCCGAACCCAAGATAAGAGAAAGTAGGGGTTTTCGCATGACGGTCCGAAAACGCCCGGGAGGCGCGCTGCTTACAGTGCAGCTGGGGGAGGGGCATACGCCCCAAGAAGCGCACCAAGAAGTTGGCAAGGCTCTTGGACGAGCTCGACGAAAAATACGCTGGGGCCTTCCGCAGACTCGCAGAGTAGGCGTTCGCCCACTGTGTCGGTCACATTCCTGACCCTCGACGAAGTGCTCGCCATTCATGGGCGTGTGGTGCGGCTATATGGTGGAGATCCCGGCGTTCGAGATAGCGGATTGCTCGAATCGGCGCTTGCCATGCCCCAAGCCACCTACGACGGAGAGTACGTGCATGGCTCGGTGTCGGAGATGGCAGCGGCCTACTTGTTCCACCTGACGAAGAACCACCCGTTCGTAGACGGCAACAAACGCGTGGGCCTTGCGTGTGCTCTGGCGTTTTTGGGACTGAACGACCAAGCGTTCAGCGCCAGCGAGGACGAAGTGGTGGAGCTGGTGGTCGGAATTGCTGCAGGCCACGTCTCCAAGTCCGAGGTGGCTGTATTCGCCGCCACGCACCGGGGTGCATGGCGGTCGAACCTCAGCGGGCCCGGGCGCGGCGCTGCCGAAACCCGCCGATAGCCCCGGCATGGCCGCCAAGGCGCCGGTGGTGGCACTGACGTTGGATTGGTGGCGAGTGACGGCACGGCAGGCGGCGTCGACATCCGCATTCGCATCCCGAAGGAATCGGGCCGCGCGCGCCGCTAGCTTGTTGGACGGCGTGAGCGCTTGTCCAACGGCTTGGATGAACTTCGCAGTGCACTTGTTCTTGGCCGGGGTGCTGGGGGTCGAGGTCAGGCACTGACCGTACCACGGCCTCACTTCACAGCAGCGAGTACCGCGTCCATGATTTGATCGTGCTTCGCGAAGCGCTGGTCGTTGGCAATGGCCCCCAAGTCGATCTTGCCGACGGGATCTTTGCCAAAGCGCACGACGACCATGTCCAGGCTCGGGATCACGTCGATGAACTGATTACCAAAACCGCGCGCGGCGAACATGTCCGGTGGCGCTACCGGTGACATGCGCCCCGAAAAAGGCGTCATCATTGCATCCAAGGCCGGCTGCTGTTCGTTGAGCCACCACAGGTAGCCGTACGCGCGGTTGTGCGGCTGGGACGGGGAAGTCGTCGCCTTGACCCACGCGATAGGCACGACTTGCTCCTGCTTCCACTTGCCGCCGTGCAGGTAGAGATATCCGAGGCGGGCGTGGTCGCGGCAAGTAGCGAGGACGTTGGCATAGGGTGTGGCGTTGCCTGAGGGATCCTTGCCCCAGCTCGCCGTCATGCCGAGCTTCTTCCACAGGTGCAGATCGGCGTACTGCTCGATGCTCATGCCCGTCGCCGCCTGGAACACCGGCTCGAGCAGCTGTACCCCGCCGTTGTGATAGACCCAGGCGTTGCCGGGTGTCGTGTCCGCGCTGAGCGCGGTTGCAAACTTGGAGTGGTCCTGCGCAAAGGTGGCCATCGAGACGTAATCGGAGAACGCGCTCCATTTCAGTCCGCTGGTCATGCTCACCAGGTGCCCAATTGTGATCTTTGCGCGCTCGTCACTCTTCCAGGTCGGGATGAAATCCGCCACACTCTGCTTCAAGCTCTGGATGTCGCCGCGCTGGATGGCAATACCCACCAGCGCGCTCGAGTAGCTCTTGGCGATGGACCAAGAAGGGTGCATGGATGCGAGGTTCGCATCGTTGAAATACTGCTCGCTGACCAAGATCCCGTTCCGAATAACGAGCAGGCAGTAGGAATCGAGCTTTTCGGCGACGCCGCCGGCCGTAACCAACGCTGCAGCATCCAGGCCCTGATCTGCGGGCGAGCCGGCGGGCCAGTTCGGAGCAGGGTAGGGCGTCGGTACCGGCTCTGTGCCCGCAGCCCCGGCACTCCCACCTGCGGAAGATGCGCCGCCCGTCGCCGAACCGCTCGCGCCCGCACCGCCGCCGGCGCCCGCGCCTCCAGCAGTCCCCGTGCTGCCACCGGTCCCCGGGTCCGCACTAGCTGGGTCGCTTTCGCCGCCGCAGGCGCCGCTGCCTAGAGCGAGCGCTAGGGTCAACAGTCCAAGTGGACGGGTACGCGTCGTGAGCATGGCGGCCTCAGTCTGTCTAGAGCGCGTCCCATGCGCGGTAGGGATCGCGACAATCGATTGTCTGAAACCGCCACGCGTGCCGGAAAACGGCGCTAAGCTGCAGCCATGCGGGCTGTGGTCCTGGATGAACTCAGCCAAGACCCCGTGGGCGCCTACGTGAGCGGGAAGTGCTTTGCGCATGGCTGCCTGCACCCTGCGCTGTGGGCACTCTTGCTCTGGGGCCGCCCGGATGAGGGCATTGCGCGAACTCTGGGCCGTTCGCTGGTGGTCGAGCTTGCGCCCCCCGCAGAGACCCATGGCTCGCTCATCGATACCAGCCGTCTCGAAGGCGGTGAGCGCGGCACGTTCGAACTGCTCGAGGCGTATTTGACCCACTACAGCGACCAACTCTCGCGCTGGGTGCAGCGGGTCGCATTGGTGCGCCCGAGAGGGCTCTCCGGCGCCATCGTGTCGGGCGCCTTCGAGGTGGCGCCGCGACCGTTCCCGGTGCGCCTCTTCGACGAGCGCTTGGCGGCGCTCGAGTGGTTGCACGGTGAGCTAGCCTTCGAGCCCGGTCCGTGTCAGGCCCACGCGGCGATAGACGCGATGTTCGCCGCTGCGGACTCGCCGCCCATCATCCATCAGCTGCGCGACATACTCACAGCAACGCTGCGCAGAACCTCGATCGAAGACGCGGCGGGCGCGATGGCCCTTTCTCCCAGAACTCTGCAACGACGCCTAAGCGACGCCGGCACGACTTTCCAGGACGAACTCGCCGAGGTGAGGGTGCGGGCGGCGCAGCGGATGCTCGCGGAGAGCGACACCCCGGTCACCGCCATCGCTTTCGAGATTGGCTTCGCGTCACCCCAGCACCTGAGCGCCCTTTTCAAGAAGCGCACGGGCACGACGCCCAGCGAGTGGCGCCGGAAGCGGCGCGGGCCCAGCCTGGACTAGAAGTAGCCGATCAGGCCGGCACTCAGTCCGACCCCAAAGCCCGAGTAGCTACCGTCCGTCGTCGTGTCCGACGATTTGTCACGAACCTCCGCGCTCCCGGCGAAGAGGGAGCCGAGGTCTGGGCCGATCGAGAATGCGAAGTGTTCGACGGGTTGGATCACGAGCGGGACGCCAGCGCCAACCGTGGGTGCAGACGCCTTGGTCACGTTCGCAGTGTCTTCCTCTTTGAAGCTGGCGTAGCCGATTCCGACTTGGGGCCAGACCCCCAGCAGGTCGGTGAACATCACAACGTCGCCGACCGCCGCGCCCAACTCGAAGGCAGTTCCTCAGGGAGATCGGCAGTCCTGTTCGGCCCGGTCGGCCCGCTCGTCTCGTCCTCGCCGGTCTGGCTTCGGAACACGAAGTTCGCTCCGATGCAAGTAGCAGTCGCGACATCACGTCCTCCTCACGCCAACGCGTTGGCTGGCAGGAAGTCGTCCAGGCTCGCATCGGGTAGGTGGCTGCAAAACTGCTGCGGCAAAATGCGAAGCGCTGCGGCATCGGCCTCGAGCGTGTCCCAAGCCAAGACGCCGGACTCGTACCACTCACCCGCTTCTTTCGCTGAAACGACGGGCTGCACCACGAGCAGACCCTGAGTTGGCAGATCGTGGCGCGCTTCTTCGCTGGACCAATCGTGCTGCAGTGGCGACCGTACGACGGAGGCGTGAGGCAGCAGCCGCGGCTCGGCGTGAACGTAAGCGAGCGCCTCGGGGCTGGCGATGCAGAGCACTTCGTGGGCGTACCAGGTCATGCAAGTCGGGGTGGTGGCGCGAAACGCGCGTGTCCAGAGGGGCTGGGAGCTGGAGCGACACGGCCGAGTGTGAAACACTGCGCGCGGTGAGCGACGCGGTGAAGGACTTCGAGCTGCTCGAGGCGTGGCGTGCGGGGGATGCGGCGGCCGGGGGCGAACTCTTCGATCGTCACTTCGATAGCCTGTTTCGTTTCTTGCGCAACAAGGTGGCCAATGACCCCGCGGATCTGGTGCAGAGCGTGTTCCTGTCCTGCGTCGAGAGTCGGGACTCCTTTCGCGGGGAGTCCAGCTTTCGCACTTACCTGTTTTCCGTTGCCAGAAAGAAGCTCTACAAGCACTACCGGGATCGCAAACCCGGCGCAGACTTTGGGGTGACGTCCCTCGCCGACCTGGGGCCCACGCCCAGTCGTCTGGTGGACAAGCGCGTTGGAGATCGCCTGCTGCTCGAGGCTTTGCGAACCATTCCTCTGGAGCTTCAGATCGCACTCGAGCTGCACTACTGGGAGCAGTTGCCCGGCCCAGAAATCGCGCGGGTCCTCGACATTGCGGAGGGCACGGTGCGCAGCCGGCTGCGTCGCGCCAAAGAAGCGCTGGAAGCGAAGATGAAGCAGCTATCGCGCTCGCCGCGGGAACTCGAGACGACGCTGGCGAACTTGGAAAACTGGGCGGGCGGGTTGCGGGAGCGCCTCAGCCCAGATGCGGGCGTTGCCCCCGAGGATCTCGACGCCTGAAACGAAAATTGGGGGTGGCCGCCCTCCTGGCGTCATCAGGAGTTCTCCCAAGTCCGGTGGACGCGGCGGCGCCGCTGTCAGCCGCGAGGTTGTGCTTCGTTAGCGCGCGGCGTTGCAACGCCCGTGGATCACGACCTCGTCGAGGCATAGATCCCGAAAGCGGCCTCGATCGACCTCGAGGGCCGTAATCCGCACGCTACGGGTGGCTGCGTCCACGGCGACGCGCTTCCGCTTGCCGCGATCGGTCTTTCGATCGAAGCGCACCACCGCCTCGCCGCCGTCCCAGGAAACGCGCATCGCGCGAAAGGTCGCATTGATGGCCCACAGATCGGCGCCGGAACCCGTCGTGGTGGACCAACCTCCGCTGACCTCGACCTCGGAGACCCAGGTGTCGGCCTCGAGTTGCGCTTCCACCCACTGCCCGGCGCCGTCCCCGGGGACGGCCTCGGACCATGCTGTCGTGGGCACGCCGTCGAAGGCGTGGCGGGCAGGGTGAGCCTCTTGTTCCGACGAGGCGGACACTGCCTTGACGCACAGCCGGGTGACGTCGCGGATTGGGGCCGGCGCACTCGATGGTACCGGTGCTGTCGACGCAGAGGGGGTGACTTCGGTGACGCGCTCGTCGCCGGGAGCGTAGACGACGAAGACCGCGATGGCGCACAGGACGACGACCCCGAGCACGATGCCGACCACTAAAGGTACGGGTGAACGTTGCGGGGGTCGGCTCTCCAGGCGCTCGAGCAGGGCGTCCATGGACGAGAAGCGCGCGCCGGGCTCGGGGTCCAACGCGCGCACCAAGATCTCGGCAATCTCTCGGGGCACGCTGCTACCGAGATCTTCGACTTTGATCCGTCGCAGGATGGCTTCGAGCAACTCTTCGATGCTCTCGCCAGAAAAGGGGCGGCGACCGGTCAGCGCCTCAATGGCGGTTACGGCGAAGGCGAACTGATCGCTTCGCGCATCCACTTCTTCGCCCCGGATCTGCTCCGGCGCCATGTACGCTGGCGTGCCCGCCCTAGAACCCGCGGCGAGCGCATCCGCGCGCAGCGCCAGACCGAAGTCGCTGACCTTCGGTTGGCCCTCGTCGTCCATCAAGACGTTGTCCGGTTTGAAGTCCCGGTGAACCAGCCCTTGACGATGGACCGCGGTGAGACCGCGCCCGGTTTTCGCTAGGACCTCCAGCACGCGCTCAGTGGGTGGGCGACCCTGGGAGAGCCACTCGCTCAGGGTGGACTTCGCGCGCTCCATCGCGACGTAGACCTGGTCACCGTGGGTTCCTACCTGGTGCACTGTGAGTACGTTGGGGTGGCGCACCCGGGCCATGCTGCGGGCTTCCTCGAGCAGTGCCGTCGTGCCTCGAGTCGGGTCGGCTCCTCGCGGCCCTTGCTCAGGGTGCAATAGCTTCAGCGCTACGACGCGATCGAGTTCGGTGTCTCGGGCTTCGTAAACGACGCCCATGGCCCCGGCGCCGAGCCGGCCCAGGATTTCGAATTGGTCCAGTCGCACGGGCTCCGGTGGCCCGCCAAACAGCCCTTGCTTGACCCGCGCGCGCACCCGAGCGTGCTCGACGTCGGAGTCGTCGGTGTCGGAAGCGGGCTCGCCAGTTCTGGCGACCGCCACGGGCGGGGAGGAGTCGGCGGACATGTGGGTGGAGGTGGGCGGAGCCTCGCTTCATCGCGAAATACCGCGGGTTTTCGGCCCCGACAACGCCCCGCGAACTTTTTCTCACTTTGTCGTGATCGATTCGCCGGCTTTCGGAACGGCCCATTCAGGAGACGAGAAAATGGGCAACCGAATCACCGCAATCATCCTCATGGCCGCCACCCTCTGCACCACGTTGAGCTGCTCCCCCATCGGCGCCGCCCCCGCCGCAGCGCCCCAGACGACGGCCCAGGTTCAGCGGGGCGTGCTGCGGGCGCCCGGCGCCACCATGGTTGCTGCTGAGACCAAGCAAGAAACCCCCGCCCCCAAGAAGCGCGTCGTGCGTCGGATCAAGGGCAGCGAGATGACGGTGGCGGTCGTGAAGATGGCTCGCAAGATCATCAACGAGCACTACAAGAAGCCCCACGGCTTCGAGGTCGAGTTCGAAATCGACGGCAAGAACTACCTGGGCCGCATCGAGCCCCACTACCATCCTCCTGGTGGCGAGCTGCGCCCCTGGGGTCACCACTCGGGCTGCTCGCTGTACGTGGTGGAGCAAGTTTGATCTTGGGCGCCTGCGTGGGGTGCGGGCCTCTAGGTTGCGCCCCCGGCCGGGCGATAGCCCGGGTTTGGGGGCGCCGGCTCCCCCGAGCGGGAGCCTTCGTTGTTTTGTATTGGGGCCGGGCGGGGGAGCCGACGGATTCCTTCGGCCTCGGGCGGGGGCATCCAAACCATACGAGGACCACACGAGGCCTTGTCGTCGGCTCCGGGACAGTCCCACAATGCGGCGATGAAGGTCTTCACGACGCGGACTCGGGCTCGCTATGCGGATACGGACACTTCCGGCATCGTGTACTACGCCAGCTACTTCTTGTACTTCGAGACGGGCCGTGTGGAGATGTTTCGCGAGTTGGGCTTGCCCTACGACTACCGGCTGCCCATCGTCGAGACCTCTTGCCGCTATCGGGCGCCGGCGCGTTTTGACGATCTGCTCGAGATTCACTCCTTCGTGGAAGAAACCCGGAGCAAAGGTTTTCGGATCGGGCACAAGGTGCACCGAGTCGGCGCCGACGGAACGCTAGAGCTATTGGTTGAGGGTCACACCGCGATGGTCACGGTCGGCGAAGATCGCAAACCCGTCGCACTACCCCAACAATTCCGTCAGGCATTCGACGCGGCGGCCTGACTCACCAGGTGCACACCTTGACCGGGAAGGCGCCGGCGCCGCCGCCGGGTTGCTGGTACGGCTCGCACTTCTTGGCGCAAGAGGGGCAGTCCGCAAGGCTGTTGCAGACCTGCCCGAAGGCGCCGGCGCCGCAGCTGCAGTTTTGGGTACAAGCGGCCTCTGGGAAGCACTGGGCGTAGGTGCCGATACTGCCCTCGATGATTGCGCACTGCTCTCCGGTCTTGCAGTCGCTCTGATCGTCACAATACAAGTGCAGATTGGGAAACGTCGGGCATGTCTCAGAAAACGGGTTGATGCACTTGGCGGTCGGCGGCTTTGCGTTGAAACACCTCAAGCAGCCCTGGGGCGCTTTGCAGGTCGCCGCGCCGCAAGCGATGCCAGGACCACCTGCGCCGCCTCCAGTTCCCGCCGCGCCACCCGTTGCGGCGCCCCCAGAGCCTGCCGTGCCACCCGTTGCGGCGCCCCCAGAGCCTGCCGCGCCACCCGTTGCTGCGCCTCCGCTGCCAGCCGCACCGCCACTCGCGCCCGCGGTGCCACCCGACGCGCCGGCGGCACCTCCCGACGCGCCTGCCGCGCCACCCGTCGTACCGGCAGTGCCACCCGTCGTTGCGCCACCGGTGCCGGTGCCCGCGGCGCCGCCCGTGACCCCCGCGTCAGTGCCGCCGCCCCCTGAAGACCCACCGCCACCCGGTGAGTCAGAATCTGACGAACCGCTGCACGCGGCGAAGAGCAAAGCGCTGAGGGCCAGGCCGATTCGTGGGAAGAAAGTCATGGCTGCGCTCCAAAGCAACAGGCGTTCCAAGTGTTGATCTTCGTCATTTCTGGGTGGCGAAATTCTGAGTTTCGGACCGAATTGTCCGAGGTTGTGCCAGCGAGAGCGATGGCACAGGCGGAGTGGAAGTCGGGGTGCAACAATGCTCGCGTGGAGGAGGACGCGAAGCGGCTGGCGGCCCTCATTGCCGGCGAACTGGAGAGCAGCGACGAAGAAGAGCTGACGACCAAGCTCGACCACAAGCCTGAGCTGCGCCGAGCGTTAGCCGACATGGTGCTGGACGCGGAACAGACCGGAGCCCGTCCCGCGATTCGGATCCAGCCCGGCTCCACGATCCGCAAGCGCCGCTCCTTTCCCGGCGTCGACATCGGAGCCACTCTGGGGCAGGGGGGCATGGCCGTCGTGCGGATCGGGCGGCAGCTCAAGGTCGATCGAGCCGTGGCGGTCAAGGCTCTGCGCGCCGATCGTCAATCCCCCGAAGACGTCAAGCGGCTGCTGCGTGAAGCGCGCATCACGGGGCGCCTGGAGCATCCCAATATCGTGCCGGTGCATGACATCGTCCGGGGCGAAGACGGCGTGCCCCAGGTCGTGTTGAAGCTGATCGAAGGTGATACCTGGAGCAGCTTGATGCAGGACGCGGAGCGGGTTGCCGAGCTGTTCGGCGAAGATGATCTATTGGAGTGGAATCTCGGCGTGCTGATGTCGGTCGCGCGGGCGCTGTCTTTTGCTCACAGCCGCGGGGTGATCCATCGGGATGTGAAACCCTCGAATGTGATGGTGGGACCCTTCGGCGAGGTGTACCTGCTCGATTGGGGCATTGCGCTGGAGCTGGACGATCCTTCAAGCGATTACGGCGCGACGGAGCTGGCCGGAACGACCGGATACATGGCGCCGGAGCAGGTCGTCGGTAGCAGCGCACCCCTGGGGCCATGGACGGACACCTACTTGCTCGGTGCGACGTTGTTCCACGTGCTGACGGGGCGGCCGCCTCACGCGGGCACGCCTCTGGAGCACCGGGTCGCGGACATGTTGGAGTCAAAAGCGCCCCCGGAGTTGCCCGACGACGTTCCGGCCGAGCTGCGACGCATCACGCGCAGCGCCCTGGAGCACGACGTGGACAAGCGCACCGCAAGTCCAGAGGAGTTTCGACTGGCTCTGGCGGACTTTCTCGAGCACCGCGGCGCGCTGCGTCTTGCGGAGCGTGGGGCTCGGGAGCGAGAGCGCGCTGCGGAGGCGCTTGAGCGGAACGACGAAGCGGAATGGGAGCGCGCGGCCCTGTCGGCGGAAGTGGCCTATCGCGCGTCCCTCGAAGAGTGGCCCGAGTGCCCCGCAGCCCAAGCGGGCGTGAATCTGCTCGCCGCGCTTCGGGTGACCCACGCTCTCGAAACCGGCGAGCCCCAGGTCGCGGCGCGACTCGTCGAAACCCACCAGGGGCTGTCTTCAGATCTGCAACAGCGTGTGGCCGAGGCCGTAGCCAAGTCCGCGGACGAGGAAGCGCGGTTACGGCGCTTGGTCAGCGATGTGGATCGCGGTTTCGGACATCGCATTCGCGGGATCCTCGGCGGTGTCTTCGGGTTGATCTGGGTCGTGTTCTGGAGCGCGATCGCGTTTTCTCCGCCCAAGGACGTGACCCTCATGATCGCGTTTCCGCTGCTGATCGCTCTGGTGGGTGTTCCAGTGGTCGCGCTTCGCGGCCGGCAACTTTTGGCCAACCGCCTCAACCGCACCAGCATGACCCTCGTTGCGACCGCGCTGGCCATGACGGCGGTGTGGTGTTTGGGAGCGAGTTGGCTCGGCCTCGAAATGCAGACGATCATCATCGGTCTGCTCTTGGTGTGGGCGCTCTTCACGTGGGCGATGGGGATCTTGATGGACCCCTGGGGCGGCATCAGCGCGGTGGCGTTCACCGTCGCTTTCTTGATCGCGAGCTACGAGCCACGCTGGACGCCGTATGCCGTGCTAGGTGCCAATCTCGTCCTGATCTTCAATCAAGTCGGCATCAGCATTGCCCGAGCGCGACGCGGTTTCGAAGAGCTCCCGGTGGTGGGATCCGTTCGTGCGCCCGGGCAGCGGCGCTGAGCGTCGTCGTCGCTGCCCTTTCCCCAACGCTCAGAAGTCATCCGAGTCGCGAGCTAGATCCCCAGCGCGACTTTGCGGCGTTTGCCGAAGGCGGACAGGGCGCGAGCCTCGAAGCGCAGGCCCTTGGAGTCCGTGGGCACTTCGTAGATCGCGAAGAAGCGCTGCATCATGTCTGGAGACAGTGACTCCAGGGTCATCGATTTTTCGCGGTCCCCCATGAACAAGGACTGAGCCTCGATGGGCCCGTACTCTCGGTCCTGATCGTCGATGATCTGGGGGTGAGCCAAGATCGATTCCGTCTGCTTGCTCTTGTTCGTAACCGTGAACTCGACCTTGATGAACTTGCCCGTAGTCTTCTTCATCTCGGCGATGCCTTGGAGCGTGTTGCCGATGTTCTGAGCCTTGACCACGGTCCACTGGCTGTCGTCGAAGGTCACGACTTCCCCAAGCTTCGGATCGGGTTGCCTGTTCGCCTTGCACGCCAACAGGACTCCGAGCAGCCCCAACATCAACCAGAATGCATGCAGGCTCTTGGTCCGCTCGCCCATTCGTTCCTCCGCGTCGGCCCGACCGCCTCGGGCGTCTCTTCTACGCCCGCCGTCCTCGGATCTTCCCGGGGCTCCGTGCGGGCGACTGGTCTGCAAAACCCAGCGTGATTTGCCCGGGTTTGGGTTGGGTCGCATCCCTTCCGCAGGCAGGGCCACTACTCCCGAGCCAGGCCACGCGGGTGCGCCCAACCTCGAGCCTGCTGGAGCGCAGGTCCGTCGACTGCCGGCATTCTTGTCGCGGTCGCCTGGACGCCAAGCGACGCATCGCAGCAACCCTTGACCGCGTGGACACGAACTAGGGCGCTCCGATACACTTTCTCGATGAGGCTGCTCCGGCCAATGCGCATGCGGCTCAGGCGCAGTCTCGGACCCGGCTTTGCTGCTGTGGCGATGGCGCTGGCGGTGACAACGTTCACACTGGAGGCGCCGGCGACCTACTCGATTCTGGCCTTTGAGCGAGCCAGTGGAACCTTCGGTTTCGCGTCCGCCTCCTGCGTAGGCATCGAGACGCTGCGCCAGGTCTACGCGAGTCTGCCCTCCAAGGGTGCTGTCGTCGCGCAGTCCTATCTGGCCCTTGGATCCCCGGGACGCTCCAAGGCCATCGAGGGGCTGGCGGCGGGCCTCGATGCGAAGCAGACGTTGCAGACCTTGCTGGATCCGAGCTTCGATTTCGAAACCAACAAGCGGCAATACCTGGTCATCGATGCCCTGGGCGGCGTGGCCACCTTCACGGGTTTGGAGTCCAACCCGGCCGCGCTGGACTTGGTTCGGTCGGATCAAGACTACGTGGTGGCGACCGCCGGCAACTTCGTCAGCGGCGGCGATGTGCTCCAGCATGCGCTTTCCGGGTTCTTCGATGCGGGCGGCCGTGACTTGTCGGAACGCCTGGTTCGCGGCCTTGCCGCAGCGAGCCAAGATGGCCGCGGCGACGCGCGCTGCACTGTGGAAGGGCGCCCGGCGGACTCCGCGTGGCTGACGGTAGGCGCCACGCCTGGAGTCGACCTGCAGACGGATCGGCGTGAGCTGGGCGTCGAAGATCCCGTGGTCGCGCTGCAGGAGCGACTCGCCGAGTGGCGGCAGAGCCACGCGTGCCCCCCGCCGCCCGTTCAAACGGCGCCCCAGACCGCCCCACCCAATGACGCTTCCTGTAGCGTGGGCGGCGCGGCTGGGCGCGACGCTTCGCTGGGGTTTCTGTTGCTGTTCGGGCTTGCACACCGACGGCGACGCAAACGCGCAACAAAACTGAGGTGAGATCCGTGGGCTCGTGGCGTAGTGGACGAGCGTGAGGTGCGCCCGTGCGCTCAGGTCGGGCAGAATCCGAGCGGCTACAGGGGTCGCTTGAAGCACCACACGTTCCCGCCTGGTACTTGAAGCGGTCGACTTGGCCTAGGTTACCTCGGACAAGTCGCTTGTGCGACACGAGCGGAACGGATTGACACATCGTCAACCAGGACGTTTTTCGACAGGGGTTCTGTCAGGATGGCGCGGCGTAGCGCCGAACAAAGTTCAAGGAATTCGCATGTTTTTTCGCCGGATGGCCTGTGGCACGGGTTTCGCGTCGCAGGCCATGAGCACGGACTTCCGAGCCAAGTGAGCCCATGACCTACAGATCCCGATTCAAAGCCACGAGTGTGGCACTCGCGTTGTCCAGCATTGGGCTGGGAGTCGCGGCGCAAAATGTGCCTCCCATTCGCTCCAAGCCTGGCGGTGCGTCTGCTGCCGGCAGTCCCCTCAAGCTTCCGGGGAAGAAAGGCCCCGCCACAGCAACCGGTGCTGCCAGGACTCATGACAAGCCGCCGCCGGGCGCCACGGGTGCGTTGCCCAACAACATGGTCTCCATTGCGAAGGTTGCAAGCGTGTCGTGCAAGGCCAAATCTATGGGCCACCGGATCAAGACGACGCCGGTGCACTTCCGGAGCGCTCCCGCACCGAATGTAGGTCGCTTCGTTACACGGCTCTACCGTTTGAAGTACGTCTCGGCAGAGGAAGCGAGCCAGTTGCTCACGAAGTTCAAGAGCAAAGAGGGCGATCTGAGCATTTGCTCTCCGGGTCGACTGCTGATCATCACGGACACGGGCGTGCAAGTCCGCCGCATGATTCAATTGGTCGAGGGTAACCGTTCAGGGGTAGGGCGCCTGGACACCGCGGTCTCGCGCAAGCGATCGAGATTGCTCCATTATTTCAATCGGCTTTCCATCTTCGCAAAAATGGGCGATTGGGACGCTGGTGAGCGATCCGCAGGCCGACCGTACCCGGCAGCTCGAGGCTGAAGTTGCAGCCAAAGATGCCCGCATCGCGGAGCAGGATGCGCGCATCGCGGAGCAGGATGCCCGCATCGCGGAGCTTGAGCAGCAGGTTGCTAGCTTGCTGGAGAAGCTGAATCAAAACTCGTCGAATTCGCACAAGCCACCGTCCAGCGATCCCCCGGGCAATCGGAAGGAGCGTCGATCGCGGGCCAAGCAGAAGAAGCGCAAGCGAGGTGGGCAGAAGGGGCACCCGGGCAGCCACCGAAACTTGGTGCCGGAAGATCAGGTGGACAAGTTCGTCGACCACTTCCCACGCGAGTGCGAAAATTGCTGGAAACCGCTGCCGGAAGTCCGCGACCCGCACGCCCATCGTCACCAGGTGACCGAGGTCCCACCCATCCGCCCGCACACGACCGAGTATCGTCGCCACGCGGTAGCCTGCGCAGGCTGCGCCCATGTCACTTGCGCGCGCTACGACGAATCTCTGATCCCAACGTCCTCATTTGGACCTCGCCTGATGGCGTTAGTGGCTCTCTTTACGGGCGTGTATCATCTCAGCCGGCGCAAGGCGCAAGGGCTACTTGCCGATGTGCTGGGCGTCTCGGTTTCACTCGGCGCGATCAGTGCGGTCGAAGAGCGCGTCAGCGACGCGCTCGCGCCCGCGGTCAATGAAGCCTGGGACCATGCGGTCCAGGCCGATGTGAAACACACCGATGGAACAACCTGGTTTCAGGCAGGCACGACGATGTCCCTTTGGACCATCGCCACCGCGGCGGTGACGGTGTTCCGGATCCTCGCCGATGGCGCCAAAGACACACTCCGGCCGTTGTTCGGCGACCTGAATGGGATCTTGGTAAGTGATCGCGCCACAGCACTTACTTTCTGGGCGGCGGAGCGCCGGCAGATCTGTTGGGCGCATTTGCTACGTAAGTTTGTGTCGTTCTCGGAGCGCGATGGTCCCGCCGGCGCGCTTGGCCGAGACTTGCTCGGCTACACCGGCATCTTGTTCGATTATTGGCGCGACTACCGGGCGGGGAAAATGACCCGGGAGCGATTTCTGGCGTGGATGGCTCCGCTGCGGCAGCAGATGGAGGCCATGTTCGAGAAGGCTGTCCTCCTCGACATCAAGGACTTGTCGGGGTCGTGCGCCAACATTCTGAAATACAAGGAGGCGCTTTGGACCTTCATCGAGCGCGATGACGTGGAGCCGACAAACAACCATGCCGAAAGGGAACTGCGCGCTTTCGTGCTCTGGCGCAAGGGCTCGTTCGGAAGCCAGAGCAAGCGTGGCAACGTCTTCGCTGAGCGCGTGATGACCATCGCGCACACGGCGCGCAAGCAGAACAAGAACGTGCTGACTTTCCTCGCCGAGTCCTGCCAAGCTCGCATGGAGGGGACAAACTGGCCCTCCTTGTTCAAGACCGCAGCAGCTTGAGTCACTCAGTATCGGCCGCGGCGTCCACCGCCATCGGGAAGTACCGCGTCAGATGCTTGGAACCGACGCTCCGGATCTGCCCCGCACTCCTCAAACGCGTCATCGGTCGGTGCAGCTCGCGCACCGAAATGCCGACTTCCTCTGCCAGCGCCGCCATGCCCTTGCCGGGGCTCGCACAGATGGCCGCGTAGAGCCGCTGCCCAATCGCCGTAACTTCCTCGGGTGGACGGCGACGTCCCGTGCGACCTCTCGACCCTGTCGATGACTTCCGCGCCCTGGCAGCCCGCGTCTCCGCCACCGCGAAGCCTCGCTCGACCGCCTCCTGCGCGCTCCGCCGGCTTTCCGCGATGTGCTCCCGAACCAGCTGCTCGATCCGCTCCGACAATCCCTCGCTGTTACTCGTCGTCTTCGCCATGCGCCACGAATCTCACGTCCCGAGCCGGGCCCTCAACCCAACCCCTGAACGGTTACGGTCGAGGAGATCGATGTGGGCGGCGCCGGAAGCCGGATATTCGTCGAACCCGTGAACCCTTTCTCGGCCGCCGACGTCGCCAAGGCCATTTACGAGCTGTTCGAGCTACCCGGCAAAGGCGGCCTGAGCAAGGTCGTGGCCGACGAACAGACGAACTCGCTCATCATTGTCGGCACTGAGGATTCCTATTTGAAGTTGCTGCGTTTGCTGAGGCGACCGGCTTGCTAGAGTCCGCCGTGCATGCGGAACTCCGCGAAATCACTTTGCACGGCGTCGAGCTGACGCAGCTTGGGAACGCCGCCAGATCCTCAGAAAGGTCGATTTTCGAGCTGTCGTAGGGCGATCGCTGGTGGTAAGGCAACTCCTGCGCAGGATGCGTGGGAATGCGGGACCAAACCTGACTATCGATTGCTGAGGGCACATGGAGTTCCCACGAATCCTCACGACCATGGCAATGGTCGCCGCTCTTTCCGCAGGATGTGTCAGCCAAACCGTCCGCAACGCATCGGGCCAGCAAGTATCGTGTGTTGGAGTATCCTGCCAGCATTCACTATACAACTGCGAGGCCGGGTTCGAAGTGTGCAGCGGCGATGAGCTAGCCTCCGCCGTCCGAACCCTCGACAAGCATGGGTTTTGGGCTCTTGCACGAGCCTACGACGCAGGGCCAGCGGCTATCGTCCTAGACGGTGGTTCGACCGAGGTGTACGTCGTGTTCGCGGACGGAACCACCAGGAGGTCAGCGACCTCTCAATGCTCTCAGCGCACCATTTGCGCGATCCTCTCCGAGTACTATCGCAACGGCTGGATAGGCGAAGACATGCCGAACTGCCACCCGAACCGTTCCGAGTTGGTGGGGGACTGTGTAGTAGTCGGGACGCGCTGCCCATATTCGGAAGAGCTCTTGAACATCGAGCATGGTGATGAGAGTTGCGAGTAGCTCGCTCAGTCACGGAGGAGCGCAAGCGCTGTGCGTTCCTCGGAGAACTTCGAGCGACGCGTGCATGCACCGAGTTCGTCCTTTACTACCGCCTCCACGGTCACGCACCGATCGTCGAGCGTCGCCCCGCAGGAATCGACGCCGAGCGGTGGGCCGCTGCTGTCCCCGACGACGCCAGTCTTGCCACACATGAGCAACCCCACCCACACACAAAGTTGTCGCACGACCCCTGTGATGAGGCGTCATGGAGTCAGTCAGACTAGCGCCGAGCTAGTTGGCTGCGCGCGGGTGGCGCGCTCACGGGCCACCCGCGCGGCGAGGTGCTCGGGTCATGGCGGGCAGCGGAGCATTCGATCCATTGTCGAAAGAAGCTTCCCCCGAGCCACCACTCGGCACGCTTGTAGGGGTACCTTGGAACACCCGCTAGCTCACCTTTGATTAGCGTGACGTCGGTACCACGGACGTGCTCCTCCTGTCGTATGCGGTAGCTGGCGCCACAGAGCGACATGGCCGCAGCTGCGCAGTGGTCACGATCCTCGCACTCCACGTCGAAAATCTTCGGTCCGTGTGACCCAACATGGGCGTCGACATGGGCGTCGGGGATTGGCTGACACCCACCAACAAGCAACGCGGCCGCAGTGATCACCCACAGCGCGGAAACCGTATCCACAGGGGCCTTTCCAGTGCGGCGCTTCGCCAGTGCAGGCATGCAGTGCACGCTTATCATGCCCCCAATGTAGTCAACACTCTGAAGTGATTCACCCCACGTGACGTTGGCCTCACAACGTTCGTGCCGGTTCCACCAGTTTCCCGTTCGTCCCCGAACCGGCACGGAGTGCTCAGCTCGCGGAGCGCGTGCGGAGGTAAGTGCTCGGCAAGCAACCCACATCGCGGGGCATGCCAGCCTGAAAGCGTGCAACCGCTACCTCGCTGACCTGGAAACGGTGGCGACTCCTGCGAAAGCGTTGCAACCGAAGCTTGTGGTCTCGGGGCCGGCTCGTTCGGCTCCACCCCGACCTGCCCACGATAGGGACCCAGAGGTTCCCTTTCACGCGATTTCGCGAGAATGGTTGCGGGCACCCCGGCACCCTGCCCGCGGCACCCTGCCCGGGGGTAATTCTGGACTAGTGACCTGGCACAGGGCTCGTGCCCGGCACCCTGCCCGCGGCACCCTGCCCGGGGGTAATTCTGGACTAGTGACCTGGCACAGGGCTCGTGCCTGAGGTTCGACGCGGCTTGGAGCCAGATGGTCGATTTCACGCAACGCACGTGGAACCGGGCCGATGTGCTGGCTGGCATGACTCCTCCCCGTCAAGTTCTTCCTGGCCGGACCTACATGATTTCGCGTCGGTGTTCGGAGCGGAAGTTCTTTCTGCGTCCGAGCGAGTTCACCGACGAAGTTTCGTCTACTGCTTTGCGATCGCGTGTCAGCGGTACGACATGGAGCCGCTGTGGTTCATGGTCATGAGCAATCACTATCACGCCGGCGTGCGCGACCAACACGGGTGCTATCCGGAGTTCTTGCGGTACTTCCACAGCCTGCTGGCTCGCTGCCTGAACAGCCACCTGGGCCGCTGGGAAAACCTCTGGTCCACCGAGCAAACCGGAGCGCTACATCTGGGCGACGCCAAAGCAATCTTCGACAAGCAGGTGTATTCGCTCTGCAACGCCGTGAAGGACCACTTGGTTGACCGCGTGCACAACTGGCCGGGTTTCTGCTCGTACAAATGCCAACTCGCCAACAAGCCCTTGGTGGCCAAGCGCCCAGGTTGGTTCTTCGACAAGCTGGGAAACATGCCCGCACGAGTCGAGCTGACGTTCCAGCGCCCGGTGGAGTTCGCTCATCTGACCCACGAACAATGGGTCAGCCAACTTCGCGCCGCTGTCGCCGCGGAAGAGGGGGAAGCAGCGAAGCAACGGGAAGAACTCGGAGTCAGAGTCGTGGGACGCAAAGCGATTCTTCGACAGTCGCCGTTTTCCTGTCCGAAGACGTGCGTTGACCGCCGCGCATTGCGACCACGAGTCGCGAGCAGAAACAAGTGGCGGCGCATCGAGCTCATCCTCCGTAACAAGCGGTTTCACGAGCGGTATCGAGCCGCCTATGCGCGACATTGCGCCGGAGAACCCAGCGTGCTGTTCCCCCACGGTAGCTACAAGCTACACGTGCAGGGTCTCGTCCGCTGCGAGCCGCCACCAACCAACTAGTCGAGCTCAGTTCCCGCGACCGTCGCCAAAGCCTGTGCACAGCTGCGCTCGCCGTGTCGCCTTGCCACGAAAACGTCCTCTAACTCGACGCATTGAGTGCCTATCGAGGCGCATCGAGCCGCATCAGCGAACGGTCGAGCCACCAACAAGAGCATCGGCGTTCTACGCCTCGCCGTTACCCTCGGGCTGGGTGCTTCTCGGGCTGGGTGCTTCGCCGTTACCCTCGGGCTGGGTGCTTGCGGGCTGGGTGCTTGCGGGCTGGGTGCTTGCGCGGGCTGGGTGCTTGCGGGCTGGGTGCTTGGGTGCTTCTGTACCTACCTTCGGGCTAGGGTGCTTCGGGCTAGGGTGCTTCAGCTGGGAATTCTGCGAGCATCGGCGTTCTACGCCTCGCCGTTACCTTCGGGCTGGGGTGCTCGGGGTGCTGCGCCGTTACCTCAGGGCCTGGCGCGGGCCGGGGTCAACGCGCAGCGCGCGAGCAGGATCTCGGGGCATGCCAGCTTGGCCGCGCTCAACAGGTACCTTCAGACCACCGACATGGAGACCACGCCCGAGAAGGCATTGCCACCGTCGCTCGTGGTGCCGGGACGGGGCGTGGCTCGGCGCGGGGGGCAGAAGACGCGAAACGGATCCGCCGGATCCCGTTCAACGTTTCGTGAAACTCGAAACGACTTGTTTTGTAGCGGGGCGGACGGGACTCGAACCCGCGGCCTCCGGCGTGACAGTGCGCAGGATTCCGCGGAAATACGCGCAAAACGTGATCAACAGTCGAGCGTGATCACCCCTGATCGGCGGGGAAATGATCCTTGGTGTCCGGGCGCTGTGTCCGAACCCGTTTCGACCCTCGCATCCGGGCGCAGTGATCTGATCCTACGGTGGGTTCGCCAAATCAGGGCGGCCCTGCCCGACGATCCGCATCGTGCGCGGGCCTTGGCACTGAAGCTCGAACGCTGGCTCGAACGCGCCGCCTCTAGCTCGAAACGCGACGCTGGGTGAGGGCGCAGACGAGAGACGCGCCACTGGAACCGTGACCCCGGTCTGCGCGCCGGTCCCACGACCAGCGATTGGTTCCGTGGCGTGAGAACACTCGGGATGCGCGTCAAATGGTCCTTTTCGGAAGTGCAGCCTGCATGAAGCTGGAATACATTTTCGCTGGGTCCCTAGCGACTTTCCACGCCTTCGCCTCGGCGTGGGCGAGCAGAGCAATCTCAGGGAACTCGCGCACAAATACATCCCGCAGTCGTGCCAGGATGTCCTCGTGTGTAGTCAGGAACTCCGGAAGAGAGTCGGCTGTTATCACGTCGATATTTCGAGTGGCCATTCGCCCTGAGTCCTCGAACTTGAACCGAACAACCAACGAGTCCGTTCGGAGAAGCTTAGCTCCCTTGACGTCGTATGCGTAGAGGGTGGGCGTATCGAGTATCAACGTCGGCAGATGGAGTCGGTTTAGTGGAAAAGGGTGCGATTCCATCTGTGACACCGCCGCGTTGGTCACGTCCGCGTCCATGGTCAGTGCGGCGCGCGCCAGAGTGAGCATGTCGTCGTAAATGGGGTGGTACTGCATCAGCTCGAGTCGATCCTTCTGCTTGCAAACTGCGCCCCACTGCACACACAGGGGCGGCGAGCAGAGTGGCTGAAGTGCTTCTGCGTAGCCGGTTGGCGATGAAACGAAAGTGGGCACGTCTCGGTTGACGTCCCAGGAAGGCGATCCCGCGAAGGTCGCCCGCTGTAATCCCTCATCGGCATCATCCGGGCGTTCTCCAGGGAAGCCGACAAAGCACATAGGCGCGTGAAGTTTCTTCGCGGCAATCAGCAGGCTAAGTCCGATTTCCCCCAAATCGTTTCCCTGTCGCTCCCTCACGCACAGGCTCGTAATCAGGTCAATCTCCTTTGTTTCGGCGCCAAGCGCTATCCGATGCCCGTGGATAGGACTCATTCCGGCATCGGTAAGTGCGTGGAAGAGGCGAAGCTCGAGCGGGTATCCAGACGCTAGAATGAGGGTCGTGAGTTCTTCGTCGTTGAGCGCCTTTGGGGGCGGTTTGGTCCGCGACATCCCGGTATTGTAAGCCCACAGCACCCGAGACGGGGATGAGTCGAGCCGCGTTTGTCCTTCGCGTTCGAACCACTGGTTTCCCAGCACGGGTCCCGGCGGGAAGACCTGCTTCCAGACGCCGCCGTTGGACCACCTATGGCGAGCCGCTATGGCGAAGCGGGCGAATTGGACACATAATCCCGGCATCATGGGAGCAGGCAGGCCCGAAAACCCGGAGAAGACAGCGATGGCTTTCGACGTACCGCTCGTCGAGCTCGTCCGAGCAACGCGGGAAGTGCCAGAAGCGGACGCCGCGCTGGCGCTCCAATGTCTTCACCTGGCTGACGGACTGAAGTCGCTTGGGATGAAGCTGCTCGATGGCATGGGTACGGACGAAGACCGCGAGGCGGGGCGAATCATGCTTCGGGCCGAGCTGGGTGTAACGGAACCTGACACCTCGTCCTATCCGGTGATCTTGTGTCTGCATGTTGCCGGCTGGCTCGAACAGGGACGGAGCGATGGCCTCGATGCTGGTTGGGTTCGGCGCAATTGCCTGGCGCTAGATGCTGCATTCGACGTCGTGCCAGACGAGCACTACGAAATCGCGCTTGAAGATTCGCTCGATGTTGTCCGTGCAGCCGCAGATCTTGTCGTCGGCGCAAGACGTCACATGAGTGCGCCGGTGCTGGTGCGTTCCGCCAGAAACCTGCGCTCGGAAGGGCGGCGGGTGAGTCAATCATCGTCACAATGACTGACTCACCGGGTTGGTGACCCTCATCATGAGGGCATGGATGCTCCCGACCTTCCGGTAGACCCCCAACAGCGACGTGAGATCGCCGCCCGAGCGGCCGCAGACGAACGGACGGTGCGCGCTGTGTACCTGTACCCGAACCGCGTTCGGCAAAGCAGCCGGCACCGAATAGCCCAGGCCGCAATGGCGCTCGGCTTTCCTCCGCCGCCCTCCGCAACGAACGGCCCTCGCGACTGAACCCACAGGCGTTCCGAAGGCGCCGGAACGCAGTGCGGAGAGCATCCCATGGTCGCCAAATCACTACGAATTCTGGCTGCAAGTTTGCGAGCCCAGGCCGAAGCGTTCGAAGCGCTCGCTGACGCTGCAGAGTCCTCGCCGGATGATGCCCAGGCACCAACGGCACCCGCACTTCTGGACAGGCAGGCGCTAGCCCGCGCTCTCGGCGTCTCGCTGGGCACTCTCGACCGTTTGCGCCGTGAGGGGCTGCCGACGGTCCGCGTATGTGATTCTCCGCGGTTCCTGCTGTCGGACGTTGTCGATTGGCTCCGATGCCGGCACCAGGACCCCCCTCTGCGCGTCGTTGGAGGGCGTGAGCGATGACAGTGCGACCGTGCGTTGGCCCCTGCGCATGCGCAGGGTTCGCTCAACAGGTCCGACGGTTGCGGCGGGATCTTCGAATTGGAGACGCAGTCGAGCCGTTGCCGCTACCGAGCGACACTGTCGCTGAGTGGAGCTGCGTGGACGCTGTCATGGCTGGCGCATTGAGCGCCGACGCAATCGACCCCTTCTGGCTGCATGACCCGCTGGCACGTGAGGTGATGATGCTCTTGCGCGAGAAGGGGCCAGGCGAAGATGCGGTGGTGAGTCTCTGTCGGCATCTGGATCGGCCCTGGTGTGCCCGTCGCGTGCTTGACGAACTTAACGCCGCCCCGGCTGTGCGATCGCGTCGCGGTCTCGACGAACTGGTCGCGCACCTGAAGGAACTTGCGAGTCGTCGACGTCTCATCGGTATGTGTCAGTCGGTGAGCGCGCGACTTCGATGCGGCGCGATCGGCGCGGCAGCTGCGGCAGCGGAACTCCGGGACGGTAGTCAGTGAGCGTCGCGTACATTGATCCGTCGCGAGACCCTGATCCGGACTATGTGCCAGAGAGTCCGCCGCGACGGGGCACTGCCGGGCCAGAGCTGGCTCCCGCTACCTTGGTCAGCGTCATCAAGTCATGGCGGTCTGATGGTCCGCTGACCCACGAGCCAACTGGGATCGCCGGACTGGACGCGTTGACCGGTGGCGGTCCCGTGTACGGGACTCGTTGGTACATCGCTGGCGCGCCTGACGCCGGCAAGACCGCGCTACTAGTGCAGTTCGCGCACGTGTTGGCCGCACGGGGTGTCGCCGTCGGGCTCCTGGGTGTGGACGAAGAACCGGCGGACCTAGCAACGCGTATCGCGCAGCGCGCCGGGTGGTCTCGTCAGCACTGCGAGGTCCGCGATCCGGCAGTGCTGACGGACATGTCCGAGGCGCTGGAGTCGCTGCCGATCAGACTCTACGACACGCGTTGGACGATTGAGTCCGCAGCCGCTGATCTCGCGCTGTACGCGGCCGAGGTTAGTGGGGGTCGCGCTCTGATCGGGGTCGACTCGGTGCAGACCGCGAGATGCATGGCAGAACAACTCGCATCAGGTGGTCGCGAGATGAGCATGGCCGAGGCCGTGACCGCGCGGGTGCGTGCGATTCGCTCAGTGGCGACCGCGCACCGAATGATCGCCATCGCTACATCGGAGCTCGGTCGGTCGGCGTATGCCTCGCGGGACGCATCGATGCATGCTTCCACTCTTGGCGCGGGCAAGTGGAGTGGTTCCATCGAATTCTCTGCACGGGTGCTGCTGGGGCTTCGATCGGTTCCGGGCGAGTCCGACCTGATTGACATCGAACTAGCAAAGAACAAGCACGGTCCGACCGCACGTCCCGGCGATGCAACCGGTGCGCACGTCTTCGTTCGGCTCGACCGCCGCAGCCAGAGTTTCACGCAGGTCGGCTATGAGCCCCCCCCCGAGGATCGACAGGTTGCACGTGACGCGGCGGTTCGGGAGCGCGTCGTGCGAGACGCTGGGGCTGCTGCGGTGGTTGTGGCCTCGCGTCCGGGCTTGGTCCGGCGCGAGCTAGAAGCAGCCATGAGGGCAGAGGCGGGGGTCGGGACTCAGCGTGCTCGCGATGCGTTGGCGAAACTTGGTGAGGCGCTAGTGGTGGTTTCCGGCGCTCGCCGGGCGCAGCTGCAGTACCTGGACGGTCGGTTCGTGCCGAACGCGGTCCTGGCGGTCCTCAGTACCCCCGATCGGGCCGTGGTCGCAGCGGCGCGGCCGCCGGCCAGGAAGGATCGCGTGACCGACTGTGATTGAGTGTGACCGTTACGTCCGGAGTGTGTGTGCGCGCGCCCCCTACGTAGTAGGGGCGCAGTCACACTCGCCTCGCGTTGTGCTTGCGCCGCCACGCCGGTCACAGTCACGGTGGTGCGTCTCCACGCAGCAGAAGCGACAGAAGCGAGTGACGGTCGGGTTCACCCGGAAATGCGGCGATGGCTTTGCGGGGGTGAATCGCAACGCTGCTGGTGCTCGGGAGTTTGCGTGCGAACCCGTGCACGTCGGCTCGCCCAGCTGGTGTTCAAGGGCTTCGCGTAGCTTGTTTCTGGGCCTTTATTGCCCAGTTCGGACACCGGCCTTCGGACAACACGATCCGGCTCCAACGTTTTCGCGCACTTGCGGAGGCTGGCGGTGACGTTGCGCAGGGGCCATGGACACGGCGCGGGTGTGCCCCGAGTGGAGGTGCTGTCGGCGGATGAACTGCCGGCCGGCGTGGCGGCGCAAAACCGGCCACGTGAACCGGAGATTCGCCGCGATGCCAATGGGCGCCCCGCGGATGCGGAAAGCCACCGGGCGCTATCGGCCCTTGGTGGGAAGGCGAGAGCGGGGAAGTCGCGCCTGGCTCGGCGGGTTGCGCTGGGCGACACCTTCGCAGATCCGCGTTTTGAGCGATACGCGGGTGCTGCAAAGGCCTTCCGGCGCTTGCATGTCCGACGGTTGGCTCAGTGCATCGGGGGCGGCGAGTGTGGACCGGCACCATCGAGCATCATCGCGTCTGCCGCACTTCAGCTGGCTGCGAGCCGATTTGCGTTCGAGGTTCTGGGCGAGGTGCAGCTTGGCAGCAAGCTTGCGAATGACAGCCGCCAGAACCTGCTTGCGGCTCACGAACTCTGCGCACGCGAAGCCGAGGCACGCGCGAAGACTGCACCGGCTCCGGCTTGGTGGTCCATCGGGGGCTCTGAACGGCCCGCTAGCGAGCCTTCGGCTCTGATGGCGCATCCGAGCACCGCCGGCGCCCAAACGCTCTCAGCGCGTCCATCAGCAGCAGCTAGCGACAACGATACAAAGACAACCTCGGGAGGCGCCCCGAATCACAAGGAAAGAACCGAGACATGCGACGAACTTTAAGCAGGATTGACCTGGGGGCGCTCGCCGAACAGCTTCACAACCACTCATTGGCGGACGTCTACCAGACGCTCAGCGCCCAGGATCGAAGCCTCCCGGTGGCGAGAGCGCTCGCAATATTCGTCACCCGCTTGGAAGAGAATGAACGGGATACCAACGAACCGGTGGACCTTTCGACGACGGCCGGGCGAAACGTTACAGAGAAGCTGATCAACTTCATGACCGCGCGAGACGCAACTTTCGCAAGCATGCCGCTGGACGCGCAGATTAGGCACGCGCGCCGGCTTCGTTCGCAGCGCCGAGTAATCGATGGAGGCAGACTGTGAGTGCGGCTACTTCGTCCTCGGCGGACGCGGCCGACGAAGAGCTTGGGCGCGCAAGCCGCGCCTTCCGTGAGCGCATCGAGAGCGAGCGCGAGTGCGTTGACGAGTTGGCAGCGGAGATAACCCAGGCGGTCGCCGCAGCTGAGCACGCAACAACCGAGGCGGCTCTCGGTCAGTTGGATGCAAGCGGCGTGGCCGCCGCGAAGGCGCAGATTGACGTTGCACGTACGCAACATCGGTTGGCGAGTGAGGCACTCGCGCGTTCCGAGCATCGCTGGGAAGACGTGGGCTTTCGCGCCCAACTAGACGCAGCGGACGAGGATGCGGCGGTGGCCTGGGGGGATCCAGAGCTGAGCCTGGAGAGTTTCGGAACGCGGGCAATGGCGCTACTTGATGCAGTGCGTGAAGAGCTGAGCTGCGTTGCCCGGCGGTCAAGCGCGGCGGCGCGCTTGGAGCAGTTCTGCAAGCAGCACGGCCTACGCGATTGCAGCCCCGGCCGAGTCAAACCCCGGTACCGCGAGTTTGCCGCGACGTTCCGCAGAGCGGTTCACGAGGCAGGACTCGCTGGCTATCAGTGCGAGGAGTGGCTCGGTCTGCGTTGGAGATGAGTTTTTTGGCAGCGGAGGCTCCACCGCGAAGGGTCGAAGTCGCGGCCCTGCCGCTCGGACAGCCAGGGACATTGGCCGTCCGAGCGGTTGCCAGAAGCGCACTTGTCGAAAGGAGTACAGGCGCCATGCGCTTCGAAGAGTTCGCGGATCGCGTTCTGCGTGTCGATCTCACGCCCGCGCAGCGGGTTCTCGCCCGCGTGGGATTTGACGCTGTCGAGCCATGCGACCTGACTGGGACGGCGCGCGACCACGCCCGGTCGCTATTTGGGGACGTCGATGCGGTCCCGTCGGAGTCTCGCGGAGTGTTCGCGGTGACGAAAGGCGCACGCGCGGGGGGGACCTGGCTTTGTTCGCTGTACCTGCTCTATCGAGCGTTCACCGCAAGTTGTTCGGGACTTGCTGCGGGCGAACTTGGGTTCTGCCCGATTGTGGCTCCGGACATGCGATTGGCGCGTCAGGGTCTTCGCTATGCTGCGGGTGCCGCCACGGCGTCGTCAGACCTTGCGCGGTTCGTTGTCGGCCGCAGTTCCGACTCGCTCACGATTCAGCGACCCGATGGCCACAGCGTGGTTGTGACTGCCCTGCCGGCAACGCGCGGCGGGTCGGCGCTACGAGGTCGCACGCTTTTGGCTGGACTGATGGACGAGTCGGCCTTCTTCCGCGACGGCGACAGCGGTGAGATCAACGACTCGGAACTGTTCCGTGCCCTTGCGGTGAGAGTTGTCGCCGGGGGAGTCCTATGCGTCATCAGCACTGCTTGGTTGGAGTCGGGCTTGCTTCATGACCTCGTCCGGCAAAACCTCGGCTCGCCAAGCTCAGCACTGGCGTGCGTTGCTCCGACCGAGCTGATGCGTCCCGATAGTCCAAAAATCCGGGCTGTTGTTGAGGCCGAGCGAATCCGGGATCCGCTGAACGCCGCGCGCGAGTTCGACTGTGTGCCGTTCACCGGTGGTGCAGCTGCGTACTTCGACAAGGGCGCGATTTCGGACGCGCTAGATGACAATCTGCCGTGTCCGGTCGCCCTCGACTCGCTCTCGAACCTTGGTCATTGGGTGGTCGGAGCCGGCTACGACTTCGCAGCCCGTCAGGATGCTGCAGCGGGTGTTGTGGTCGCCGCAACTTCTGAGATTCGGCCCTCATACGTCGTGTGTTGCTCGTTCGAGCGCCGACCGGCCAAGGGCAAACCTCTAGTGCCGAGCGTGGTCACTGGCGGCTTCTGCCAGATGGTGAGGGACTATGGCGGCTCGGGATTCAGCAGCGACGCTTTCTACCTGGAAGCTGTCCGCGAGGCGGCGACCTCCCACGACCTCCAGCTGTTTCAGGCTCCGGGTGCCCAGATGGGCAAGGCGCGATCGTACGGCGTGGCGCGTGAGCTGCTGCATGCTGGGCGCATCCGAATCCCGAGCGCTTTGACGCGCCTTGCGGTGCAGCTTGGCGAGGTCGTGAGCCAGCCAACGACTGGCGGCGGGCTCAAGATAACCTCGCCCCGCCGCGGCGGAGCCCACGGTGACCTCGTGTCGGCCTTCGTGCTAGCGCTGTGGTATGCCTCGCGAAGTAGCTCGACGGTCGGGGCGCAATCCGGAGGAGATCCCGGTTCGATGCACACGCAGTCGGGCCCATTCGGGTATGTAGACGACTCCGAGAGCTGGGCAGGTCGAGGCGTCATCGCTTGCGGGACCCGCACATTCATCCCGGACGCAGACCGCAGCGGCGGTGAGTTCCAACGTCGAGGCCCATATTGACGGCGCAGCCGGTCACCCAGCCACGGGGAGGTCAATCGCGAAGCGCGCAGCAGCATGACCGACTGTGCTTGCTACCAAGGCTTGAGTCTCGGTCCTTCCACGGCTGTCCAGGTTTCGCGGCCGTCGAACTGGAGCGTTACGCTGAACCGGTTGCGGACCTTGGCTCCATGACTGTTTTGCGCATCCACCCAGCCCGTTACAACGAAGCGACCGTTGCTGACCTCGCGGACTTGCCGTTTCGGGTCTTGATACTCGCGCAGCAGGCTCCCGAAGTCCGCGGAGCCCGGAGACTTGAGTTCCTTCTTCACGAACTCCTGCGCCATGACCCAGGCCATGGTGGTGTTGTCGTTCTCTTGGGCGGTGGCACCGGTCTCGCCGCCGCTTCCCGTGGAGGAGCGGAAACCGAACCAATAGACAAACCCGGCACCAGCTGCGAGCACCAGCAGCACTGTGATGGGCCCGACGCTTTGGGAATTCTCGGGTTTGGGCTTCATGATCCCCTGCCTTGCACCAAAGAACCGCTGAAAAATTGGCCTCCTGTCATGGTTAGCTCCATGCTAACCATGGATTCGTGGCGATCGCTAGCGTTCCCGAATGCCCCGGCGTTCTGGCAACGCGCTGCTTCAGCGGCAAATCGGCGCCCGAATTCGGTCCTTGCGGGAAGAAAAGGGGCTCACGCAAGAGCGCCTCGCGTGGGAGTGCGATCTGGCCAAGGCCTACATGAGCCAGGTCGAATCAGGCAAACGGCTCCCATCAGTCCCCGTTCTCGCCGCGCTGGCGAAGCGCCTCGGCGTGGATCTGGTCGACATAGTTGCGTTGGACATGAGGCGCCCGCGACACCGGCTTCTGGACGCTGCCCGTCGACGAGACAAAGTTGCGGTGCGCGAGGAGCTGAAGCGGATGCGGTTGAAGTAGGGGCTTTGGGGTCACCAGTCCAGCCGCATTGTGGGCCCTGCATGAGGCAGTGCGTCGTTGGCCATTGGTGTGAGGTGTGCTGTCGGGTGCTCCATAGCGCCGGCGTGACAGATGCACAGCGACTGTGCATCATGCGTCGATGGCAAGCATCACTCGAACCAAGCGGCTCCACGTCATGCTCAGCAGCAAGGAGTGGAAGGACCTCCACGCGCTGGCAGACAAGGCGGGACTGAGCGTCAGTGACTGGACTCGTCTCAAGATCCGAGACGCGGCGAAGCGCGAGCTGGCCAGGCGGAAAAGGTGAGCACTGGGCCTACCCCTTTGCGGCCAACTCATCCATCAGCGCAAGCGTGAGCAGGACCTCGGGTATTGCGTCTAGCGCTATTCCGAGAGGTGCGGAGAGCTCGCCGACCGGAACGCTTTCGCCGTGCGAGTCGACTCGGGAGGTTGTAACCCGCCACTCATCGATGGCCAGGCGTTCGAGGGTCAGAACTGTTCGCATGCAGCCCTCGTCGGGCGTAGCCCTGGCGCAGTTGCGACAAATCGTGCGTACCGCGTCGGGCCGGGTCTCTGGTACGGTACGGGGATAGGGAAGGGGTGTGGAAATTGCCACGAAACGCTCGCGATTCGAGGGGCCAGCGACATTGCCTCGTCAACTACAATCTCGACGACGGCACCGAGACGCTCCGTCACTTCCTCACAAGCGCAGAGTTTACGAAAGAAGCGCTGAGCAAACTGGTTGGCAAGCATTCGACAAAAGCTGATGCCGTGGACGCGGCGGTCTGGGACTACGACCACAACGAGCTTCCAGTCCAGTCCTTGGTCGCGGCGTACCTGGAAAAGCCCCGAACCTGGCTGGCGTTCTTCCATCGGGGCTCCGACGTTCGGCACATGCAGAGAGGGACTGCAGAAGAGTTCTTTACCCAATATGGTGAGCAGCAGTGGTACGGCCCCTTCGTCCACGCTGGGGCTGAGTGGTACGTGCACGCGCTGAGGGTTCCGTTTCCAGTTGAAACCGGTAGCGACGCGGGCAAGCGGACGTTTCAGGAGGTCGGCGCTCGCTGGCACGTTGTCGTAGAGATCCGAAGTGACTACGTGGCGTTCCATTGGGATGGTTTCTACGTCCGGGATCAGGATGAGCCGGAGCGAAAAGAAGGTCAATTTCCGTACTGGAAGCACATTCCGCACGTACGAAACTCGTTGCTTGTTGAGTTTGGGCTTGGACTCACCGACCCCAATCTCTACCAGTTGATCCTACACACGTTGCTTGAACGCTACGACGGCGTCGGTGCTGTCAGCATGCAGCACCTTCGACTGAGGGCGTTTTCGGAGGGAGTAGCGTTGAACGCGAGCGGCAAGAAGGGTGAGAGTGGGGAGGTGACAGGCGTGCGTCAGCTCACCCGCAATCTGGCCATAAGCGCCCTTGAAGCACTCGGCGTAGCCAATGACGATGCTCTGATAGCGAAGCTTGACCGAGCGCTATTGCGAACCCTGCTGCATGAGTGGGGCGTGCGTTCGTACCAGGTTAGCATCGGGCCCGACGGTCCCGAGGGGTTTCGCGCCACAGTCTATTTCGGGGAGGCCGAGGCAAGAGGCGCGGATTCGCTGATGCACTTGAACTGCTACATGAGCTGCGGTGGGAGTCCGGGCGCCCTGCGCTTCCTCTGCAAGGAGCTTGCCGATGAGTGACTCGTTGACGCTTTCAACGGCGCTGCGAGTAAACCCCGATCAGGTGGCGCGGCTGCGCGCGTACTTTCGCCAGCCTAGGAGAGCGGATGCCGCGACGTTGTGCAGCGCGGGTGGCCTTGAGTACGAAACTGGGTTTGCCGCTCTGCTTCTCCTAGGCAAGTGGGGCGTTGCAGATCTCTACTTCCTCGTGTTCCACACCTGCGTTGACCACGCTGTCGATGACCGCCCGTACGCTGAGGGGTTTCAGCCGGTTCCATACGTCTGCAAGGAGTGCGAGAGACAGGTCACTGAGCCGGAGGACTTGCGATACGCAATCCAAGCAAGAACGCGCGGGCCATTGCGGATCGAGTAGCACGTGGCAGGCCGGTCAAGAGGAGAGGTGTTGGCGGACATAGTGAAAGCGCGTCGCCTCGCGAGGCAGCTCAACCTTGACGAAGTCCGTGATGTTTCACATCTCTTCTACTCCGCTCATTCCAGCTTGCCGACGCTTCTGGGTGAGCTGGACCGGCTGTGTGTTTCGTCGCGAAAGGGCGATAGGCAACGAGCTGGGAGGCTGCTGGAGTACATACTGTTTCTTGCGTTCAGCAACTTGTACGGCCACGCTGGCGTTTGTGCGCTTTCGACGCCGACGTCGCAGATTGACCTTTTCGTGGAAGGTGACGGGGAGGACTGGGCGTACTTGTGCGAGCTCGTGCACCTGTCCGGCAACAAGCGCAAGTTCCTAGTTGAAGCCAAGGCCTGGAAGAAGCCCATCGGCGATCCGCAGTTTCGCCGATTGTGCTCTTTGCTGAGTCATCATTTTCCCAACACAGTTGGGCTCGGAATTTTCGTCTCGCTGAAGGGTGCGAGTGGTTTTTCCACGAAGAAGGGCAAGGCTGCTGGGATCGCACTCAGGCATTGCCGACTCTCCCAGGCGCTGTTTTACGCCGCAGAAAACACGCCAGTCATCGTGCTGACGCGCGAGGATCTGGACGCAATGACGTCGGCTGGGGGATTGGTTGAATTGCTGTGCACCAAGGTCTCGGAGGTTGAGCACATGCGACCCGTGCTAACTGACCCGGGAAAGCCGAAGGACGTGCCGATTCCCGCGCACCTGGCGACCCCGTGGGTTTGCGGCGAAGAGGAGGAGTGATGACGCTGGGTCACGGGGATGTCGGATTTGGGCAGGTTGCGTCATGGAATCCAAAGTATTACCATGTTTTCCATGGCTGATCTGACCACGGTGTGCGTGAAGTTCCCTCCTGACGACTTGGAGCTACTGGAGGCGTGCGCACAGGTCGAGCGATTGAAACGCTCCGACATCGTGCGGCGCGCGGTCAGGGCGTACGCCGTTCAGCTCGGCGTGCCGATCAAGGCCGCTGGCCGGCCTAAGACGAAGCGGAAGCGCTGAGACCAGGAGGGATCCTATGCCGGAGAAAGCAACTACGGAAGCGCATGCCTTCACAGAGGTACGGCTGTGACGGATTCCAAGTCAAACTCGAGGGAGGAATCAATCCTTGCCCAGCTCGAAGAGGCGCTCCCGCTGGAAGAACGCGACGACAAGCAGACAACAACGCTCTACCACTACACCGACGGGGCAGGGTTTGTGGGAATGATCCAGAAAGGGGAGCTCTGGGCGTCCCACGCGCTGCACTTGAATGACCGCGAGGAACTGAAACTCGGTCAGCGTCTGGTAGACGCTGCAGCCGAGACGGTCACCACCGGAGACCACCTTGCGGACGAACTGTTGCGCAAGTTCTGCAAGGCCCATAAGAAGGTCCCGTTGAGTGAGGTCGCGGATCTGTTCCTCGCGTCATTCTCTGAGGATGGCGACCTCTTGAGCCAGTGGCGTGGCTATGCAAGTGGTGGTGCGGGCTTCTCGGTTGGCTTCGCGCAACTCCCTATGCCGAAAGAAGGCGTGGAACTCACGCCAGACTCGCTGGCGCTGATGCTTGCGAAGGTTGAATACGATGAGCAGAAGCTGCAGGCGCGGATGCGACATCAGTTTCGCCGTCTAGCCGAGTCCTTCGCCAAGTTCGTCTCGGACCGCAACGTGTCCGACGTGGTCCCGGTTGCGAAGCGTGCGGTGGTGATAATGCTCCGTCAGGCTGCCCTTCTTGTGCCGAGAGCGAAGCATTCCGCGTTCGCAGAGGAACGCGAGTGGAGGCTCTTGGCTGCGGGGTCACTCAAGACCAACTTGGTGTGCCATCGCGCGCGGGCGACCGGAGTTGTCCCTTTCGTGAAGATCCCGGCGGCGAGCGGACGGCAATTTGAGCTGGAGAGCGTGATACTCGGTCCGCTACAGAATCCCGAAACTGGACCACACGGGGCTCGGTCTTTGCTCAAAACACATGGATATTCGCCGGATCTGGTTCGGCCTTCACAGGCGCCATACCGCATCTAGCTAGAGGACCTGACATGCCCCGAAAACCAACAGGCACACTGATCTGGACCAAGGCAGGCTGGGCCGCACGCATCCCCGTCGTTGTCGGCTACGTCGACGGGAAACCTGTCAAAGAGAAGCGCTGGTTCCCACTCGGAACAGCGAACAAGACACTTGCACGGCGAAAGCTAGCGAAGCTCGTGGCCGACGCTGAGAGAGGCATTGTTCCCACCGCTGAGACCGCGGCGCGGGCCGAGCCGTTCGGTGATGCTGCGGAGCGCGTGCACGAGGCGCGGGTCTCAGATGGCGTGGTCGGAGCCAAAGACGAGATCGCGAGGCTGAAGGCCTACGCGACGGCGATCTGGGACGCCGAGGTCACCAAGATCCCGACGACCGACCTCAACACCGTGCTGGACGACTGCAAGGCCGCTGGCAAGTCGAGGCAGACCGTCACACACCTGAAGCAAGACCTCCGCAACGTGTTCGCAGCGCTGGTCCGCGAGGGTGCCGTCGACGCGAACCCCGCCGATGGTGTCACCATGCCGAAGTTTCCCGAGGCGGTTAGGAAAGAGCGAGCCGTTCTGACGGACCAAGAACTCGCGGTCTACCTGGCCTGGGAGCATCCAGAGAGAGAATGGCGCAATGGAGTGCTGGAGCGTCAAACCATGGCCTGCATCGCACGGATGTTCGGCGGGCTGCGCACAGGCGACCTGCACACGCTGTGTTGGGAGGCCTTTGACCTTGAGTCCGGACCCGACGGTACCGGCGCGGGCTTCACGTGGGGCTGGGCTCCACGACGCAAGACCAAGCGGCCTCAGCTCCTGGAGGTGCCGAAGATGCTGAGACCGATCCTGCGGGACTGGTGGGAACGCGCTGGTCGCCCGACGTCTGGGCTGGTCTTTCCCGCCCGACGTGGAAAGCGGGCAGGGCAGAGCAAAACGAAGGTCAGCCACGCACGGGCATTCCGGCGCGACCTGCGCCGCGCCTTCGGTATCGACGTGGCGGAGCGCCGGGACATGAAGCGCTCGAACGGACGACCGTTGAATCTGTTGAAGTGGAACGTGGCGCGTGACCTCACGCCGAGGGAGCGCGAGCTATTCGAGGAAACCGAGTTCACACTGCCCGTGGACTTCCACAGTTGGCGGCGTGCGTTTTCGCAGGCGTTGGCCGACGCGGATGTGAACGCGCAGCAGGCCTCGGCGCTTGCCGGACACGCTTCCCTTGCGGCGCACTCCCGATACCTATTGGACAGCGGACGTGTCCGAACGCTGCCTGAGCGCGCCTTGCCTCAACTGACGATCGGACAGAGCTCGTGTCCAAACGACGAATTCGATTTTCCGAAACAGCGGGATTTTAGCGGGGCGGACGGGACTCGAACCCGCGGCCTCCGGCGTGACAGGCCGGCGTTATAACCAACTTAACTACCGCCCCTGAGCGGTGAGGCGGGGATATAGCACAGCGGCCCGGGACGGTCGCAAGGGAAAAATTGCAGGGTTTTTGTTGCTTCCGGGCTATTTCCGGGTCGCCGAACCCGGGGGCTATTTCACGGGTCACCGAACATGAAAGTGCCTACGGCTACGAAGCGCCAGGGCAGGGCGAGCCCTTCGCGATCGCCTTTTTCGTCCTTGCCTGGATCTCGGCAGGTTTCGCTGGCGCCCGCGGGGTTGTCGCAGATCTCGTTGGAGACGTGTAGGTACGCCAAGAACTGCGGCCCGAGGCGGAACAACTCGGAAATGTGGAAGTCGACTCCAATGCCGAAAGAGTAGGCAAGGCCTCGAGCATTGTATTCGTAGGTCGCATTGGCGTTCGAGGCTTCCGCGCTGACCGTGCTGAGCCCGATGCCAGCTTGCAAGTACGGATCAGCCGTGCCTTCGTCGAACCAATACCAGCGTGCGAAGGGTGAGATGTAGAAGCTGGAGAACTTCACGTTTTCGGCGTCGTTTTGCAGTTGGCCCCGCCACTCGTCACGAACCGCGAAGCTCCAGCCCGCGAGCTCGAGCCCCACGGCCCAGTTGCTGTGGAATCGCCAAGCGCCACCCAAGCCAAAGGCGCCGCCGCCGTCGACCGGGCAATCGCTGGTGGGCTCCTCGTTGTCACAGACTGCGGTGCCGTAGCCGAGCAACAGATACACCTCCGCGGGCCGTCTCCCCGGAGGCGGCGGTGGCTGCGGTTGCGGTTGCGGTTGCGGCGCGGGGCCGTAGCCCTGTTGAGCGGGGGGTGGACCATAGCCCGGCTGAGCAGCGGGCTGGCCGGCGTAGCCCGGTTGGGGTTGGCCTGTGGGTGGCGGCGCGTAGCCGGGCTGCGCAGCCGGTGGCGGCGCTGCAGCAGGTGGAGGCGGGGGAGAGGGAGCGCCGGTTGCAGGAGGCGGCGGAGGCGCGCCTTGCGCACCGACCGTCGTGGGCAGGCCCAGCGTGAGCGTCAGACACAGGGTGGCCAGGGTCTTGCGCTGGAGCATGGCCCCGATGCTACCAGACCCGGAGATTCATGCCTGCGCTCTCGCTCGAGTTGTCGCGCTTCGACTTCAAGCGTAAGGGATGTGCATCGCGATGGCGCTGCGTACTGCTTCGAGCAATTCTCCCAGCCGCTCTTTGCCATAGGTCTGGGAATCGATGGGTTCACCCACCACGACGCGCACGCTCTGACCCGGCTGTATCGCCTTGCTGTGCGCGGCCAGCACGTTCTTGGTACCATCGATGCTCACCGGCAAGATGCGCGCGCCGGCGTCGATGGCCAAATGGAATCCGCCCTTCTTGAACTTGCCGAACTTCCCCGACTCGCTCCGCGTGCCCTCGGGTGCGATCCAGATGTTCGTGCCTTCGCTGATCGCCTTCGCCGCGCCCTCCAAGGCGTGCACCGCTTGGTTGCGATTGCCGCGATCAACTTCGACGAAGCCTGCAACTCGCATGGCTTGGCCGAAGGCGGGAATATGAAACAGCTCGGTCTTGCCCACCATGCGCACGCGACGTTTTAGTGACTGAAACAATACCGGGATGTCGAAGTGGGACTGGTGGTTGCTCATCACCACGAAAGCTTCGCCCTCGCCCAGGTTTTCGCGCCCTTCGACGCTCAGGTCGATGTCAGCGATCTCGAGCATGCGTGCCGACCAATCAGCCAGCCGCGCATCGTAGCGCTCTGGGGGTTTGCCTCGACGAAGTACACCCTCCACGGCGGTAGGCGCCGTTATTCTCACCATTGCGGCTGCAGTCTTGGCGAACAGAATGATCGACACGGCTCGCGGAGCATAGCAAAGTCGGCCGCCGGCGCGCTGTGACATCGCCCCGCACTCCTTGCGCCGCCACGCCGGACCTCGGCGCCGCCACTCAGGCTGCTGACAACTCTGGCAGCAGAAGTTGCACGACAGTCTTGTGCAGCAGCTGGTCCTCGATCCGCCGCTCGCGGGCACGTAGCTCGAGCAGCTCCGCGAGTGCCGCATCGGACAGTTTGGTGGAGCGGCGGAAACGTCGGTAGTCGAGGGGCGCAGCTTCGCCTGCCGGACAATTCTTGGCGAACCTCCGGGCGCGGTTCTTCTTGGCCGTCTTGGCCGCGGTGACGGCACTGCCGCAGCCAGCAGCATCGAGAGGGATCACCAGCGCATTCAAGATGAGGTGTTCCTCCGCGCCGGCCCCCAAGAGCTCGAAGGCCTTCGAAACCCCGTGCCTGTAGAAGCTGTCGGCATGCACGGCGAGCAGTCGGCCCACGGAAAAGGGACGCCTCCACAAATCCGATCAAGAACAGCACCCCGCAAGTTGCAGGACATGCCCCGAGGTCAACCCCCGACAGCGCATGATGACTTGGGAGATGGATCCCGGCTCCAAGGCGGTGACGGGTGCAGCGACGAACAGCAGTGCGCCTACGAACAGGCCTGGTAGCCAGCAGGCCCTATAGCCCGTAGCGGTCAGCAGCCCAGCGATGATCGCGGCCGCTGTGCCTCGCTTCAGGTTCGGTATTCCGCCGAGCCAGGCCGCGGACAATCAGCGCTCCCATGGTGCGCTTCCTTGCGGGATGTCGGGCCTGAACTCCCGGTTGCTCCCTACGCTGCCGCCGGCTGCGGCCTTCCCGCAGCCTCAGTCAGGTCCGGAAAACAGGCCGCTGATCTTCTGAGCCAAGACGTCCACGGTGAAGGGCTTGGGCAAGAAGGCCGCCCGCTGACCCTGGGAGGTCAAGTCCGCCGCGGAGTCGCCGGGGTAGCCCGACATGAACAAAACGGGCAGATCCGGTTTCGCGCTGCGCAGCTGCACGACCAGCTCGGTTCCGCTCATTCCTCGCATGACGATGTCAGTCAGAATCAGATCGACGTTGGAGTCGCTTTCCGCCAACAGCCGCAGCGCGGATTCTCCAGACTCGGCGCTCAGCACGTCGTAGCCCAAGAGCTTGAGCATTCGCTTAGTGGCACGGCGCACCGTCGGGTCGTCCTCCACGAGCAGGATGCGACGCTGCTCCGCCGCCATGGTGGCAGCCGGGATGACGGATTCCGCTGCGCTGACGGCGCGCAGGCTCCGGGGAAAAAACACTCGAAACTCGCTGCCGAGTCCGGGCGCACTATCCACCATGATGAAGCCGCCCACCTGCTTGACGATGCCGTAGACGGTGGCCAGCCCGAGCCCAGAGCCTCGCCCGTCGCCCTTGGTCGAGAAGAAGGGCTCGAAGATCCGCTTCATGACTTCTTCGGTCATGCCGATGCCCGTGTCTTGCACAGTTAGGATCACGTAGTCGCCCGGCTTGGCGTCTAGGGGAGCCCCGACCGGCGGGACGATGACCTGCCGGTTGGCGACTTCGATGCTGAGCTCGCCACCTTGGGGCATGGCATCTCGAGCGTTGACCGCCAAGTTCAGGAGTACCTGGCCCATCTGGCCTTGGTCCGCCCACACCGCCCACAGGTCGCCCCCGATCCGCGTCTGCAGGCGGATGTCCTCACCCAGCACGCGTCGAAGCAGGCGTTCGAGATCGCGAGTGAGACTCGCGAGGTCCAGCGCCTTGGGCTCGAGCATCTGCTCGCTGGCGAAGGCGAGCAACTGGTGCGTGAGTTCCTTTGCCCGATGAGTCGCGTCCAACACTTGGCTCAGGTCATCTTTGGCCCGAGCGCCGGACTCCAATTGGGCTGAGGCCAGCTCGGTGTAGCTCATCACGACAGCAAGCAAGTTGTTGAAGTCGTGGGCGATCCCCCCTGCCAGGCGGCCGATCCCCTCCAAGCGCTGGGAATGGGATAGCTGCTCTTCGAGGCGCTTCTTCTCCGTGACATCGATGACGAAGCCTTCGATGGAAAGAAGCTCGCCGTCATCAGCGTAGACGCCGTGGGCGATGTCCAAAACCCAGCGCCACTCGCCGCTCTGAGTCTTGATCCGGTACTCGTTGCTGCAAGTACGCCGCGCCGCGAGGCTTGCTCGGCACTTCTCCCATAGAGGTTCGGCTTCGTCCGGATGGATCAGGTCGGCGTAGGCTACGCTGCCGCCGGTCCGAAGCTGCTCTGGTTCATGACCCGTGAGCGCGCGACAGCCGTCGGTGACGACATCCATGCTCCAGGACTCGTCGTTTTGGCGGCGGTAGCCCATACCGGGCAAGTTGGACAGCAGGGATGCGTAGGCTTGTTCCCGCTCCCGCAAGCGTCGCGCCGCTGCGTTTCGTTCCGTCACATCGTGGGTGGTGATCACGATGCCTCGCAGAACGGGGTCGTGGAGCAGGTTGCGAGCGACCGAGCGAACCTCCCGGACGTTTCCGTTGACATCGATGGCGCGAAGTTCCGACGTCTGGCTGGAGCCCGGCTCGCTCAACAAGGTTTGCATGGCCGAGACGGCCATGTGTAGGTCGTCTGGGTGGACCCATTCATGGAAGCCACCGCCGAGTACCTTCTCGCGGGGGCTACCGAAAACGCGTTCGACGGCTGCGTTGACGAAGATGATTCTCCCGTCCGCGTCCAAGATCGTAATGACGTCGTTGACTCCGTCCAGCAACAGGCGCAATTGGGCTTCGCACAAAGCCGCTGACCCATCGGCGGCCGGGGTGGTCTTCTTGAGCGGCGCGATTGCCACAACGACAGGCTAAAGGAGAGGAGGCCGAGTGTCACGTTGCCGGAGCCCTGTCAGGTGTGGTTGGCGGTGCGCACATGTCTGCACAACAAAGACCCGAGGCGCGTCAACGAATTGACGCGCCTCGAGCCCCCCTCAAGTTTGCGCTGCTCGCGGGCGCGAGCCGCGCGATCATTGCTGCTCTGGGCTGTCCCAGGTGCTGCCGAACTGACCGCTCTTGGCGTAGTCCCGCAGCTGCCGCATGGTGGTCCGGCCCACGCCGTAGGTGTCGCTCACGGCGCGGAGCGTCGCGTAGGGGCGGTTTTCGACGATGGTCTGGGCGCCGCCGCTCCAGAGGTTGCCCTGCTGGGTCAGCTGCAGCTCCGGAGCGTTGTTCGCGATTGATAGGGCGATTTCCGCGGTCTGCTCGTCGAAGTCGACGCCGTCGTAGCGACCCGCCTGGCTCGCGACGGGCTGCGCCATCTCGGCACCCCAGCGCGCCGCCTCGTTGCGCAAGGTTGCCAGGGCGGAGGGGCCCACATGAAGCACAGCACCCATCTCGGTCACCGAGTTGTAGGGAGCGTTCTCGACGAGGGAGTACGCAGCCGAGCTGGTCAGGCCGAGCGTGATGTCGAGCTCAAACAGCGAAGCGTTGTTCACGCCCCACACCACTGCGGCCGACTGTTCCGACGAGAACTGCACGCCCTCGACGATTTCGGCTTGAGCAGGCGGGTTCGCGACGGCGAAGTTACGCAGCTTGAGCAGAGCGGAATTGCCGACGAAGGCCACCCGATCCACCTCTTCGAGGTTGTCGTAGGGGTTGTCGTCGGTGGAGGGGTAGGCGCCGTCCAAGCCGTTGCGGTGGAAGATGAGGTTCTCGGCTGCGCGACGGTCGAGCCCGACCTCGAAGTCGAGCACGTCTTGGGTCGTCGTGGTCGCGTTGAGGAATTGCACGACCTGGTCGATCTCGTGCTGCGGCATCGTGATGGGCTGCGAGGCGCCCTCCAGGCCGGTCTCTTCTTCCTGGCCCACTTCGGTGGCACAGGCAGACAGGGCAACGAGGCTGACGAGAGAGACGGTCTTGGCGATTCGGCTGAACATATTCGGTTTCCTCCGTGGAAGTCGGAGGCCCTTAATGCGAGGGGCGTGCCAACGCGGACTCATCAGACCAACGCCGTGTTTAGCGCGGTTTTTGGCGAGTTTTCGGTTCATGGAGTTGCAAATTCGCAAAAACCAAATCAATTGATGTGAATCTGACCTAGGATTGTGACAAATGCTCAAAGCCCTGGAGACCGGCCTCGACGAGAAGCTCCATGCCGCTGGCATCGAGTCGCTCCAACGCAAGATCCTCGAGCTAGCTCTCGAGCAAACCGGCGCCCACGACGGCGCAATCTTCTTGTGGGACCGCAAGCAGAAAGGGCTGGCCGTCGATTTTCACATCGTGGGCGGCGTGGCGGTGAACATCCCAGGGGTCGTGCTCAAGCTGCGAAAGGATGGGCGCCCCAACGGGATTGCGCTGCATACGTTCAACACGAATCAGCCCTATCTCACCAATGACACCCGCAAAGACCCGAACTACGCGCCCTACTTCCAGGAAGTGCGAAGCATCGCTGCGGTGCCCATTCCGTACCAAGGTAAGGCGATTGGGGTCATCGCCGCGTCGTCACGAGACCCCAGGGCTTTCGAGGACGGGCACCTCGAACAGCTCGGAGCCATTGCGAGTGCCAGCGCCAAGTTCCTGCGCCGCGCGCAGCTCTATCGTGCCAGCAGCGAAAACGACGGTCGCCCGTTTTTGATCAAGGGGCTGAGCCCCGAGTGGCTGCTGGTGGAACGGCAGATCGAGCAGGTCTCTCCCACGGATGCCCCGGTTCTGATTCACGGCGAGAGCGGTACTGGCAAGGAGCTGACGGCTCACGCCATACACTTCAACAGCAAGCGTGCCAGCGGGCCCCTGGTTGCCGTCAACTCTGCGGCCATCCCGGAAACCCTTCTGGAAAGTGTGCTCTTCGGTCACGTCAAAGGCGCCTTCACCGGGGCCAGCGCCAATCACGTCGGCGAATTGGAAAAGGCCGACGGGGGCACGCTGTTCTTGGACGAGATGGGTGAGCTGCCGCTTTCGCTCCAGGCCAAGGTTCTGCGTGCGATCGAGACTGGCGAGGTGCAGCCGCTCGGGAGCAACCGGGCGCCGAAACGGGTCGACGTGCGGCTGGTATGTGCGACCAACCGAGACTTGCCGGCCATGGTACGCGCCGGCGGCTTTCGCGACGATCTGTATTACCGCATCAGCGTGGTCACTTTGGAGCTGCCACCCCTGCGCGCGTACAAAGACAACCTGGAGATCTTGTCTCAGGTCTTCGTGCAACAATCCGCAGCCCGTCACGGCAAGAAGACGCCTAAGGTTTCGCGAGAGTTCACGGCCGCGCTCTACGCCTATGATTTTCCTGGCAACGTGCGCGAGCTCAAGAACTGCGTCGAGCACGCGGTGATCATGTCGACCGGCGCAGAGCTCACACCCGAAGACCTGCCCCGCAGCATGCAGACGAGCGTCAAACCGGCGCCGAAACGCCGCCGCGCCCCTCGCAAGGGCCTGAAAGAGCTTCGCGAGGAGTGGCTCTCGGGCCCCGAGACGCTCTACTTGAGTGAGCTGCTCGCCGAGACCGACGGCAGCGTCGAGCGCGCGGCCAAGCTCGCCAAGATCAACATCGTGACCCTCTACCGCTTGTTGAAGAAGCGGAACATCGAGTTGAAGCGCCGAGTGGTGGTTCGAGGCTAGTCGAAGGCTCGCCTCGCAGGTTGTGCCATGGGGCGACGCGGACCCGGGGGCAGCCGCAGCGCCGATTCCTTGCGCACCACCACCGACAGCACCGGGGTCCGGTCCGGATGAAGTTTGCTCACGCTGACGTGGGCGAAGCTGGCCTCGACCCGTCGCGTGGTTGCCACCCCGCGATCGGCGTCTCGTTTTTCATCCTTGGTCAGGGGCAGCTGTCGCTCCGCCCCAATGTCCACGGAAGCGGCGCTGCGTTTCGTGGACAGGGTGGTGCGTAGCAGTCCGCAGGAGCTGAAGGTCGAACCGATGGATCTGCCCACGGCGTTGACCTGGGCCCCGGGAGCCCAGGTCACGAGTTCGACACTTTTTGCCGTGCGATAGCCGTAGAGCGCGAACTTGCCGTCGCCGGTGCCCAAGCGCCGCAGGCGGATGCGGCGTTCTTTCAGCACCGCGGCCCCAAGGGTCGTGGTGTCGACGGCCATGAAGGTCGTCACCAACTCCGGCTTGCCCTTGCGCCACTCGATTCGTCTGCGCTGCAGTTTCACCACGCCGCTCTTTGACGGCAGCGTGAGCAGCTTCGCCGCGTGGCGATTCCGGTCCTGGGCCACACATCCGGTTTTGGGCTTCACGGTGATCCAGCGATCGTCGACGGCTGGCCTCTTGCGCGCGGCGACTGCGGCCCGCACCTCGTCGGGGCGGATCGGAGCTTCTCGCGCTGTCGTGGAATCGAGCAGATCCGCTACCTCGACGGCGCTCTGCTCGAAGTGTTCATCGCGACCGTTGCCCAGCCGGACCAAGAGCCCCGGGATCTTGTGGCCGGTTGCGATCTGAGCGGGTGCAGCCAGGTTGAAGTTCAGGTCGCTGCTCTTGACCAACGGCAGATCGCTGAGCTTCGGGCGCGCAGCCTGAGCCGAGCCGGCCAACAGCGCGGCCGCCGCCAGGCTCGTCAACAGCGCGTAGCGCATCACAGCGTCCTCAGGTAGAGCGCCAGATCCGCCACGTCCTGTTTGCTCAGGTGCGCCGTATGGCCCATCTTGCCGTCGGAGGCGCGCAGCAGCTCTTCCAAGGTGGAGTAGCGTCCGTCGTGGAAGTAGGGCGCCGTGCCGGCGATGAAGCGTAGGGATGGCGTATCGAACTTCGGCTTGGAGTCGCTCTTGACGCGGCTCTTGACGTCGTGGCTCTGGCCGTCGCTCGAGACGCTGCCCCCGTGGCAACTCGAGCAGCCCGTGTTCTTGGCGAAAAAGAGCGCCTTGCCGCGTTGGTATCGGGTCTTGTCGGGAGTGCGCAGGGCGGGCGGTGTCGGCAGGCTAGCCACGTAGGCGAGTAGTGCTTGCATCTCTTTCTCGCTCAGGCCCGAGCCACCCAAGCGCTGGAAGGTGTGGGAGAGATGCGCTTCGACATCCGAGCCGGCACCGTCCCAACCGTAGGGCGCCGTCTTGGCGAGGCGACCGGCGAGCATGGGCGTTTGGCGCGGCCCACCTGGAGTTGCCCAGGTGAGCGAATCCTCGCGGCCGTCCGGGTGGCAGCTGGCGCAGGCGCGCCCGTCGCTCGAAATCCTCGAGTCTCCGGTGGAGTGAAACAGCCGTCGTCCCAAGGCGATGTCTCCCGACGTTGCGCGCCCGGGTCCCCGCGAGAGCGCGAGCTGCTTCACACCGCTCTGGACCAACTGGCCCGCTTTCGGCGGGGGTGCCAGATTCAAGTCGATGATGCTGACGCTGTGATCGAACTGGGAAAGCACGACGGCGCGACGCTTCTCGGTGTCGACGGCGATTCCCATGGGTCCGGCGGGCACTGCGAAGCGTCGGCGCTCGGCTCGGCGAGGATCGGCGCTGGCCGCGTCATACTCGACGATGCTGTCGAGGCCCAGGCACGCCACGAGCAACGAGCCAGTCTTGGCGTCGACGGCTGCTGCGCGAGGCAGCAGGCATTCCGGTCGCGGCTTCGACGAGGGCAGCACACGCCGCGGTGAGGTGGTGGTGTCCAACGAAGCCTCGAGGGCGTTTTCTTGTGCGGAGTCGATCACGGCCACGCTGGCAACTTCCGCGGCCTCGAAGCCGTTGCCGTAACCGCTGGACTGCTCGAAGGGGTTGCCCGGATCGACGAGCACCTGGGGCGCCAGAATGCGGCCGGGCGGGTCGACGCTCTTCGCGAGGGCGTAGCCCTGACAGCCCATGCGCTTGCTCTCACCCGATGAATGACTCTGCCCCAGGAACCCAAATAGCTTCGAGCGCCGCTTGGATTGCGCATCGCCGACCTGGATCTCTCGCGGCGCGGAGCCGCTCTTCAAGTCGACCACGCTGACTCGACCTCCTACGGCGTGAGAGACGAAGGCGCGCTTGCCGTCATCGCTGATGACGACCGCGCGGGGCTCGCGTGGCAAGTTGGTGCGCTTGATAGCCGCCAGGGTCCGCCCGTCGTAGCGCGATAGCGCGCGTCCCCAACCGCTGGTGACCACGACGCTCTTGCCGCCCTGGGTGCTCGCCATGGCGATGGGCTCGGCGGGCGCGTCCACGCTGCACAGCGCCTTGAGGGGTTGGTCGGGGGCCTTTTGTGGCTCCATGGCAACCAACTTGTTCTTGTCGCGCAGCGTGACCAAGACCCGGCCATCCGTCGTGACCATCACTTCAGCTGGCGTGCCGCTGAGCTTGGTGGTGGCCAGTTCCTTCTGGGCGTCCACGTCGATGGTGCGCAGGGTCTTGTCGTCCGCGCCCACTGCGTAGGCCAAGGTGCGCTTGCCGTGACGGGCCAGCGCCAGCGCTGAACTGCGGGGCGCGTCACTCAGGGGTTTGACCTGAGGCTTTGCGCTGGTTCTGATGCATGCCTGTGCAGCGGGAGCCTTGGCGCCGGTTGGTTGGCTGCTCGCGCAAGCCGTCAGAATTCCGATTCCAGTGAGAGTAAATAGGCTCGCGTAGCGCATGGGTACCTCGTGCGGTGTACGCTTTTGACGCCGGTCATCTTCCGAAGTTCTGGAAAATCCAGGAAATCCTGTAGGTGGGTTGGAGCCTTGGATTCGCCCTCCGGGCGCTTGTCTTGTCCTCGCGGCCTAGGCCTCCTAACGGTTTGGCCATGAAAACTGGTTTCGCTGGGTTGGTGGGGATTGTGGGGCTGAGCGCTCTGCTCGTCAGCGGAGCGTGCAGCTCCGATGACAGTAGCGGCGGTGGCGGAACGGGTGGTTCTGGCGCGGCGGGTACCGGCGGCTTTGGTGCAACGGGAGCAGTCGGCTCCGGGGGCACTGGGGCCACCAGTTCGGGTGGTACGGGGGCGAGCGCGACGGGTGGTACGGCGGATCGAGCGATCCCTGTGCCGCTGATGAGAACAACGCCGGGACCACGCTGGGATGCAACGGCGCCGCGATTGGCGCTCAGCCCGACAACGCCTACGGCGGCAAGTGCACCCCCGACGGTCAAGATGGTCAAGGCACGTGCACGGATTCGAGCAACATTTGTGACGCGTTCGAAGTCGCCCTCGGCGGGATCTGCGTCATCGAATGCACGCCCGGTTCCACCTACGTTTCGACCGGCGGCTGCCCCACGGGTTCGCGGTGCTACGACTTTCAGGGCGTCGCCTACTGCTACCCCGATTGCAGCGACGGTTCAGGATGTGGCACCGGCGTATGCGACGGCGATGGCGCCTGCAGCTCGCCGTTCCCGCCCGATCCGGACGGCGGAGCTTCGGACGCCTCGACCGACTGACTTCGACGAGCCCATCGAGCAGCACGGCTGGGGGTTGAGTCGGAATGCAGCTTGGTCGCTCGGTCATCGGCGCCCGTCTTGAAAAACTTCGATTCTGAAGACATGCTTCCGGCCGCTGGAGGTCCGAATGAGTCTGAACAGGGTAGGAGCGTTCGCGGTGCTGCTGATCGGCAGCTCGTGTCTTGCGTGTGGTAGCGACGACGATTCGGGCTCGGGAGGTAGCAGTGCCACTGGCGGCAGCAGCGGCTCCGGGGCCAGCGGCGGCTCGGGGGCGACGGGCGGCTCCGGGGCGACGGGCGGCTCGGCGACGGGCGGCAGCAGCGGTTCAGCGGGCAGTGGCACGGGAGGGAGCGCGGGCAGTGGCACTGGGGGCAGCGCGGGCAGTGGCACCGGGGGCGGCGCGGGCGCTGCCAGTGGTGGCAGTTCCGGCGCGGGCACCGGGGGGTCCGGCGGCAACAGCGCGATCCCCACCGACCCGGGACTCAAGGTGGCGTTTGTTGGCGATCAAGGAATCGGCCTCGCCACCCATGCTGCGCTGTCGTTGGTCAAGAGCGAGGGCGCCGACTTCCTCGTCATCCTGGGCGACTTCGACTACGACGATAACCCGGCAGCGTGGAAGGCGACTCTCGATGCTGGACTCGGTAGCAGCTATCCGTGGTTCGCGGTGCTCGGTAACCACGACGTTAAAAAGTGGTCCGGGTACGAGCCGATCATCAAAGCCAAGCATGCCTCGATCTCCGGCGCGAGCTGTAGCGGCAAGCCAGGGCTACAGATGAGCTGCGTTTATCGCGGACTTCACTTCGTGCTGACGGGCGTGGGCACCATGGGCAGTGGGCACGAGTCCTTCACCGCCAACGAACTCGCCGCCAGCAAGCATCTTTGGAAGGTGTGCGGCTGGCACAAGAACCAGCGCCAGATGCAGATTGGCACGAAGAAAGACGAAGTTGGCTGGGCCGCTTACCAGGCATGCCAAACGGGCGGGGCGATCATCACCACCGGTCACGAGCACTCCTACGCCCGGACCCGCACCATGACCAACATTGGCAACGCAGCGGCGCAACACGGAGCGACGGGCTCGTTTTCCAAGCTTGCCGTCGGTCCCGGCAAGACCTTCGTGGTGGTCTCGGGAATGGGGGGCAAGAGCCTGCGTGCTTACGCCGACAACCTCCACAATGGCGAAACGTGGTGGGCGACGATGTTCACCAACGACTGGGTGATGAAGAACGGCGTCGGGCAGAGCGCCTACAACTCCCTGAATCCCTCCGGCATCACCTTCCTCACCTTCGGGGTGGACGGCAATCCGAAGAAGGTTCGCGGCGAGTTCAAGACCGCTGTCATTCCCGGCACCGTCGACCAATTCGAAGTGCTGCACGACTAGCCGGCAGTTCGCGCTGAGTTCCATCAAGTCGGGAACTCGGTGGTGCGCGGGACCTTATGGGCGGTGCACGAGTCTCACGAGGGTGCCGATGATGTGATTGAAGTCCGCTCGCAGTTCGGGAGACACGGGTGGCGCATACTTCATGGCTTCGGCGAACTCGAGGTTCGCAAGCGCTTCACGCGCTTCCCCCAGCGCGATTTCGTAGGCGAGCCTTCGCCGCCCAGCTCTGAGCCCAGAGCCTTCCGCGAGGTTGTTCACGATGGAGCCAAGCGACTTGCGCAGCTGCACCGCCGCCGCCCTATCAAAGCGCGCAATGCGATCAACCAAGGGCCGGCACTCGCGAGCAACTTGAATACTGACTGGATAGATACGGAGCATGGAGGTTCCTTCCTGCGCGCCCAAGCGCGCGCTTTCAAAACAACACCCACCCCCTCCGCCATCGGGTCGAGGTCGGCTCAAGGCTGGCTGCGCAGCAGCCACCGGCGCAGCCGGCGAAGGCCTTGAACCGACCGAGCCCGATGGCAGGATCAAACCCACCAATGAAAGCAGCCACACCCGAGAACTGACGAGCACGATCCAGAGCACCCCTTCACGTGCCGCCCACGCCCACCCTCGCCCTCACGCCCACGCTCATGCCCACGCCGCGGGCGCGTCTCGCATGGCCCAGCTCGAGAGTAGTGGCCCATTGCCGCTCCAAAGCCGCGACCCCAAACCAACCAAATAACCCCGAGGGGGAAAGGGTTACGGCAGGCTGAAGCGATAGGCGCCCACGAAGAAGGGGGAGTCCACGACCGTCTTTTCTTCGACGAAAGTGAGCTTGCCGGTGGCGTCGTCGATCAGGAAGGTGACGACGTTGTCCGAGTCGCGGTTGGCGACGAGCAATACGCGGCCGGAGGGGTCGATTTCGAAGTTGCGAGGGTGGCCACCACGCGTGCTTTCATGACCGACCAAGGACAGGGCGCCGCTGTTCTGGTCGATGCTGTAGATGACGAGGGTGCTTTCACTGCCGGAGCGGTTGGAGCCGTAGACGAACTTGCCGCTCGGGTGCACGTGCACGTCGGCGCCGGTGCTAGGCGTGGTGACGCTGCTGGGCAGGCTTTCTTCGGTTTCGATTTCGCTGAGGGTGCCCTTGGAGGCGTCGAAGGCGTAAGCGGTCATGCTCGTGCCTTGCTCGTTCATCACGTAGGCGAAGTCTTTGGACGGGTGGAACTCCATGTGCCGGGGGCCGTCGGTAGTGGTGACATTCTTGGGCGTGTTGTCCGTCAGCTTGCCGGTGGTGGAGTCGTATTTGTACTGCGAGATCGTGTTGCTGCCGTTGTTGGGCACGAAGACGTAGGCGCCGGAAGGATCGAGCACGATGGCGTGGCTCTTGTTGCCCGGGGACTTGGTGTCGGTGATGGCACTCAGGGTGCCGTCGCTCTTGAGGGACACGACGTCGGCTTTGCCGGCACCGTAGTAGGCGGAAAGCAGGTGATTGCCGAGGTTATCGACGGACAAATGGACCGGAGCGCCGCTCAGACCGATTTTTCCCTTGGCGGTCAAAGCGCCCGTGTTGCGATCGAGGGAGAAGGCGTGGGCCTCGTCGTTCTGGGTGTCCGCGACGTAGAGGTAATCGAGGGACGGGTGCAGGGCCATGAAGCTCGCGGTTCCGCCGGCGGTGGTCTTGCCCAGGGCAGTGAGCTTGCCGCTGGTGGGATCGAGACTGAAGCGATCGATGTTGTCAGTGCCGGACTTGCTACTGCCGACGTAGACGTAAGTCACGCTCTTGCCGGGGGCGCCGCCGGTGGCCGCGCCGGAGCTGCCGCCGGAGCCCGCTGCACCGCCGGAGCCCGCTGCGCCCCCGCCGCTGCCACCGCTTCCAGCGCTGCCGCTTGCGCCGGCGTTTCCACCGTTCCCACTCGTGGCGCCCGTGCCCCCGCCGCCGCTGTCGTCGTCGCTGGAACACGCCACCAGGGACAGGGCCAGGAGGGCAAACCATGCTCGCTTCATCCGCTCAGCATACCAAATTCCCGCTAGCGCAAGCGTCGTGCTACCAAATTGCCCGTGACGCTGCTCTCGGCCCGCGGGGTGACGCTCAGTGTGCCTGGTCGCACACTGTTTCGCGACCTGTCGCTGAGCGTGCGTGAGGGCATGTGGCTGGGCGTGGTGGGACCCAGCGGCAGCGGCAAGACCCAATTGCTTCGCGCCGTCGCTGGGCTCAGGGATCCTGATGCAGGGGAGTTCCTGCTCTCGGGCGAAAAGCTCGGCGACATCCCGTACCCGCAGTGGCGCAGCAAGGTCACCTACTTGGCGCAGCACGCGGTGATGCTCAAGGGAACCGTGCGCGACAACCTCGAGCGTCCGTTCTGTTACGCCAACGCCCGTCGTGAGTTTGACGCGTCTGTGGCGGCGCGGCAGCTCGAACAGATGGGCCTCGAACCCGGCGTGTTGGAGCAAGACGCGCGGAGCTTGTCCGTCGGTGAGCAGCAGCGCGTGGCCTTGGTGCGCGGGATCGGCATCGGTCCGGAGGTGTTGCTCCTCGATGAGCCGACGAGTGCGCTGGACACCGAGAGCGTCGAGGCCGTCGAAACTTGGCTGAAGGCGCGGACCGAAGGCGGCTTGGGCGGCGTGGTCGTGAGTCACGATCCAGCTCAGATCGCGCGGCTGACGGATACCCAGGTCGACTTGAAGGCCTTCGGGGCCGGGGGTAAAGATGCCTGAGAGTGGGGCGCTACCTCTGGGGCCGATGCAGCTCGCGGTGGCCGCACTATTGGTGCTGGCGGCTGCGGGCGTGTCGGTGCTCTTGCGCCTGAAGCTCGAGTTCAAGCTCGCGGTGGCGTCACTGCGCACGGTGGTTCAGTTGCTTCTGGTTGGCTACGTGTTGGCCTGGGTGTTTCGGATCGAGTCGCCCTGGGTGCTGTTTGGCGTGCTGCTGGTCATGACCGGCGCAGCGGGGCGGGCGGCGGTCACGCGGTCGAGTCGAAGCATTGCTGGGGCTCAAGTCGGAGCGTTCGTGACCTTGGTGCTGACGGGCCTTTTGACCACGTTCACTGTGACCGCTGTGATCATCGGCGTCGAGCCTTGGTATCACGCGCAATACGTGATCCCACTCTTGGGCATGGTGCTGGGCAATTCTTTGACCGGGGTTTCCCTGGCGCTGGATGGGCTACTTTCGGACTTGGACGAGCAACGGGGTCGAGTCGAGATGGAGCTCGCGCTCGGAGCCACGCGTTGGGAGGCGGCGCGGGATCCGCTGCGAGAGGCAGTGCGACGCGGCATGATCCCGATCCTGAACAGCATGACTGTCGTGGGGATCGTGTCTCTGCCGGGCATGATGACGGGGCAGATCCTGCAAGGCGCAGACCCCCTCGCTGCCGTGAAATATCAGATCGTGGTGATGTTCATGATCGCGGCAGCCACGTCTCTGGGTGCCATGGGCGTGGCCTTGTTCGTGTTCTCTCGGTTGTTCAATGAGCGGCATCAACTCCGGGCGGAGCAGATCCAGACTCGGGAGTAAGGGCCGAACCGGGGCGCCCGGGGCTGCGGCGCGGAGCGCGTCCACTACATGCACGCGGGTGCGTGCACCTGGGCGGCCCTGAGCGTAAGCTGGGGCCATGTGGTGGCGGCGAGTTGGGGTCGGGGCTGGAGCCCTCGGGTTGATCTCTTGTGGACTGGTCACCAGCGACCCCAGCGCCGGCAGCGGCGGTAATGCTGGCACGTCGGGCGGAGCGGCAACCGCCGGCTTTGGCGGCAGCACTGCCAGCGGGGGCAGCGGTGGTGGTGGTGGCGGGCTGAACCTCGGTTGTCCATCGAGCGAACCGAACTTCGGGGCGGCTTGCGACCCAGAGGGTGCGGTCTGCGCCTTCGGCGTGCCTTGCGAACAGTGGCACTGCGTTGGCGGCGCGTTCATCAAGGTGGATTCCTGCGCCGGACCGAGCAAGAAGTGTGGAGCGTTGGGCGCCGTGTGCCAGAACAACTTCTGGGATTGCAGTTGCGGCATTACGGGCGAGTGGAGCTGCGAGGGTGGGGGAGAGGATATCCCGGAGCCATGGGATGGCTTGCCGGACGACTACGAGCTCGACGGCAAGCCCTGTGGGAACACGAACTTCCAGTGCCTGCCCGAGGGCAGTTGTGGTCCGCTATGCAATTGCGTGCAGGGCAAATGGTCCTGCGCCAAGAGCGTGGCCTGTGCCGATCCGCCGTGCCCGAGCCAGGCGCAGACGGGCGCTAGTTGTCCGGTACTGGGCCAGCAGTGCCAGTACACCGGGTTCTGCGCTCCAACCTGCAGCTGCGTTTACCGCCAGTCGGAGGAGCCCGGTCAGGGGTTGGTGCCCCAATGGGAGTGTATTTCGCCGCCGTGTTGAACCACGGCTCGTCGCACCCGCGTGGTGTCGAGCCGCGTCTGTCAGCGACTGCGGAACGCGTGAAATCTGCAGGGCTCTGCATGGTGGCGCACGATGCGACCACGGCGTCGCCCGCCCGACAACGCCCACCCACTTGGCAATGGCACGCCGCGTGAGCGCGGTATCCCGAGAGTGGCGGCGCTGCGCTGGCCCCGGTTGACGGAAGTTTCTCTACGCAGCGCGATATCCCGAGAGTGGGGGCACGCCGTGATTGGCGTGGGTCGACGGAAGTTCGTCCTCGCGGCGCGACATCCCGAAGCGGCGGCACGCCGTGACTGGCGTGGGTTGAGGCAGATTGGTTTTGGCTTTTTTTTGGGGATGTGCCGGATCTTGACGTCATCGGGAGTTCCTCGCGGAGCGCGTATGGGCGAGGCCTCCAGGGGACGACTCGGAAGGCTGATAGAGAGAGCGGCGGGCTCGTAACAAGCTGCAGACACAAACGTCCCAGGGTGGGGGGGCAACTTGGTCGGCACACTGCAGACGTCAGTTGCTCAAATTCTGTACGGCGCCCCCCCATCGGGCGGGAACAACTTGTCGGGCGATCGCAATGCTGAGTTGCGGAGATCCGCGCCGGCGACAGCGTGGATCCGACTGGAAGTGGCTCCGCTGCGGGCGGGCCTTTGGTGGGCCCGCCTCATTCGCAGCTCCGCCGGGGCGCCGGCGCCACGGTGTTCAGCGGAGTGCTTGAGCTACGGTCAACTGCAAGTCAGGCAACGACTCAGTTCTCCGCCCAAGACCAAGCTCAGCCAAACAAGGCGAACACAACTCAGAAACAACCACAATGATACCGAGAGGCGACACTTTCACGTTGCAGTTAAGGGCGACATTTTCACTTTGCTTTGACATCGTGCATTTTGCTCTTGACAGGTTTTCGCGACCCGAGCTTTCGATCGTCGCAAGGCGCCACTACGTAGGTGATTGCCAAGCCTGTAGAACCTGTTCGTGCGCTTTTCGTGGCGAATCGGTTTGCGCGCTGATCGGGACGCCGTTCGCAGCGCAGCGCGCGAGCTCAGAGGACAAAAAAGTGCGTGCTAAGCCAGTAGGCATGCCCCTCGACGCCTGCCCTTCGACGCGAATCGCTCATCTCTCTGATAGCGAAGTCCTGACAAATCTGACCCACGTGATCGGCACTCGGAGGCGGGTCACCGCCGAGCTCGTCGCCTACCTCGGTGAGGTGGAAGCGCGTCGGCTGGAGCTGCGAGAAGCCTACTCGTCCATGCGCGACTTCTGCTGTCGCAAGTTGAAGCTCAGCGAGGGCGCCGCTCATCGACACATCGCCGCGGCTCGGGTCGCTCGCAAATATCCGATGGTTCTGGAACTGCTGAGGGAGGGGCGGATCCATGTGACTGCGCTCAGCATGTTGCAGACGTCCCTGACTGTCGCAAACCACGCCGAATTGCTCGCGGAGGCCTGCGACAAGAGCAAGTCCGAAGTCGAGCTGCTGATCCGAACTCGTTTTCCTCGGCGCGACGTGCCCGACGCCATCGAGCCAATCCCCACGCAAACGCTGCTGGCGGATGCGCCCGGCGGCGGGAGTGCCAGTCCGAGCGCGAGCGCGACGTCGCCAAGCGAGTGCGCACAGGAGCCGAGGCCTCGTCTGTCAGCCTTGTCGGCGGAGCGATTCCACATTCAATTCTGCGCGGGGTCGGCACTCAAAGCCAAGCTGGAACGAGCGCTCAACCTGACGAGTCATCGGAATCCAAAGCGAGAGCTGGCGACCGTGATCGAGAAAGGGCTCGATCTGCTCTTGGCCGATATCGAGAAGAAGAAGCTGGGCAAAGCTCAGCGCCCGCGGCGCTCCAAAGGCACGAAGCCGGGAGACTTCTCCCGAAAAGCCCGCCGGGAAATCTACGAGCGCGACGGAGAGCAGTGCACGTATGTATCGCCCAGTGGCGAGCGCTGCCAATCCAAGGTCTTCCTCGAACTCGAGCATGAAACAGCTCGGGCCCACGGAGGCCAAGGCACGACCCGCAACGGCCGAGTCTATTGCAGGGCGCACAACGCCTACGAAGCGGAGAAACTCTTTGGGCGCAAGTTCATCGAGAGCAGGATTGCCCTTCGCCAGCGAACGTCGGACAGCGATTTGGCTAGCCCTTCGAGCTGTCACGTGAACGTGTTCAGCGCCGACTCCGAATCCGAGTCCGCTGACGGTACAATTCACATTCGCCAGCGAATGTTGGACGGCGATTCGAGCGAGCGGCCAAGCGACGGCGTCTCGGAGCTCCGTGCTGACTCCGAACCGGAGTCCCCTGACGGCGCAATTCACATTCGCCAGCGAAAGCTGGAAGGCGATTCGGACAGCGATTCGAACAGCCGCACAGCGCCAGGCCGTGTTCGAGCCGACCACGAGCGGCATCGTACGAAATGAACCACAAGCTCCTCCTGGCGCTCACGACCATGGGATTTCGTCGGGCCGAGTCGAAGAACGCTGTGGCGGCGCTAGCGATCGCTCCAACTACGGCAAGGGGTCCGGACCCGGGAGCGAGGGCGTTCAAGGCGTTTCTGCGGCAAGCACTTGCGATACTGGTTCGATGAGCCTCGGCTCAGCATGACGACTGCGCTGCCGAGACTCCGCGGGGACGGGTCATCTTCTTTTTGCTGCTCTCGAAGGACAGCATGGGGCTGCTTCTTGGCTAGGGAGTCCCCGCGCTGACACCCGCGGCCGCGGCGCCCCGGCGGAGGTGCGGATGTGGCGGGCCCCCAAAGGCCCGCCCGCACCGCAGCCCCTATCAGTCGGCAAGACACCCATCGCCGGCGCGAAACTCCGCAACCAAGCATCGCGGTCGGCCGACAAGTTGTCCCACCCGGGGTGGGACACCGTACAAAAATCGAGCAACCGGCTGACTCAATGTGCCGACCAAGTTGCCCTCCCACCCTGGGATATTCTTGTCTGGAGTTTGGGCAGGTCCGATTCTCTCTATCAGCCCTCCGCCATGCAGCGGAGGGGCGCGGTACTCCAGAGTTGGGACCCGCTCTCGGCCGACACAGAACCGTCCCACCATCGCCCGCGCCGCCGGCGGAAGCCACTGGCGGCATCCGAGTTGCCTGGGCGCGCCGTCCCACCGTCGCCCGCGTCACCAGCGGAGGCGCTCGCTGCATCACGGGCGGAGCAGCATGGGCAGCCTATCGACCCCGCGAAACGGCGTCCTGCCGATTGTCACGCAGGTGACGCCCCACGTCGTACCGCGATGAACCGTCGATGACGGCAGCTTCCGGCACATCCCCAAAACAAAACCAGCCAAGAAAATACGTCGGGCCGGGTGGCTGGTGTCGGCCTAGGAAGAGACTCCGCAGATGTCGCAAGAACGATGTGCTGAGTCATGAGCCCTTCGGGTATCACCCCGTCGGGTATCACGAAGCGCGTCGCGAAGCGCGTCGACCCCAACCAAAATAGACGTTCGAGCTCGACCCAGAGAGGCAGCTACTTGCACTTGCTGAGCTGAACGACGACCTCTTTGTTCCAGGTCGCCGAGCGGGTGTAGACGAGATCCGCGAACCCGTCGCCGTTCATGTCTGCGCTGGTCGCGCGGACCGGGCTGTTGCCGGTGTAGAGCTTCTCGGCGGCGCCCAAGTTGCCGCTGCCATTGCCCAGGCGCAAGTGCACGTAGGAATAGTCGACGTGGGTCGCGTCGAGCTTGCCGTCGTCGTTGAAGTCAGCGACCACGGGGATCAGCTTGCTTCCGGTGTAGCTGGTCTTGGGACCGAAGTTGCCGCCACTGGTGGCGAGATGCACGTCCATGCCGTCGCTCGAGCTCCCAATCACGGCATCTGCCTTCTTGTCCCCGTTCAGATCGCCGACTCCCAAGTGGCGCTTGGATTGGTAAGCGATGGTTTGAGACACCTCCGAGCCCAGCATGCTGGTCGTGCCCGTTCCGGGTAGGGTGTGGAGCTTGTCGTAGCCTGCAGCGATGAGGTCCAGGCGCCCGTCGCCGGTGCTGTCTGCGGCCGCGATGGCGTGTACGTTGATGGAGCGGGTCTGGCGGGTGCCGAAGGTGCCGTTGCCGTTTCCGGTGGCGTAGTACACGTTGCTGCCTGAACCGTGCAGGTAGGCGTAGTCGAGCATGCTGTCGCCGGAGAAGTCCGCCAGCACGATGGTTCCAGCCGGAAAGGTGGTCTTCTCGATGATGCTCGCCGTACTCAGTGTGCCATTGGCTTGGCCCAGAAGCTTCCACAGCGCGCGGGTCGGCAGTGTGCTGTTGGAGACCCCAGAGCCGACGACCACGTCGAGGCGATTGTCACCGTTGATGTCGCCGAGAGCCAATCCGGCTGCGTTGCTCAGCGCGTAGGCAACGGCGGCTTTGAAGGTGCCGTCCCCATTGCCTGGATGCACCATGACGGAATTGCCGCCGGATGTGACGAGGTCCAGCTTGCCGTCGCCGGTCACGTCACCGACGCCGAGCCCGGTCACACCGCTCTTGATCTTCAGCGCCTTGTCGAAGGTGACGCCGTTGGTGCATGAGTAAGTGCACTGGCCCGCGGTGCAGGCGGCGGTCGCGCCGGCCTTGGTCGGGCAGGGGGTGCAACTGGTGCCGCAGGAGTTGGGGCTCGTGTCCGACGCGCAGGTCGAGCCGCACAGGTGGTAGCCCGTGTTGCAACTGAGCCCGCAGCTGCCTGCGTTGCAGGTGGCGATGCCGTTCGGATCCTTCGCGCAAGGCGTGCAGGAACTACCGCAGGAATCCACGCTGCTGCTGTCTTTGCAGGTATTGCCGCAGGCGTGGAAGCCCGTGTTGCAAGACAGTGAACAGCTGCCGGCGTTGCAGCTCGCGGTCCCGTTGGCATCTGTGGGACAGATCGTGCAGCTCGCGCCGCAAGCCGCGGTCGATGTTTCCGGGACGCATACGCCGCCGCAGCGGTGGAAACCGGGAGCGCAAGTGCAGGCGTGTTGGGTCGTGTCGCAGACTTCGTTGCTGCCGCATTGTTCCGCGAACGCACAACCGGGCTTGCACTGCTTGGTTGCCAGATCGCAGTAGGAGAGCCCGGGGCAGGGTGTGGATGTGCAGTCGGCAATGAGAGTGCAGGTTGAACCGCTGCACACTTCGCCGACGCCACAGGCGGCGTCGCAGGCGCTGCAGTGGCGAGGATCCTCCGCCAAGTTCACGCACTCGGTGCCACACAGCACCCGCCCGGCATCACAGCTCGGTGGGGTCACGCTACCCCCGCTGCCGCCCAGGCCTGCGCCGCCGCCGAATGCGCCGAATGCGCCGAAGCCACCGCTATTGCCCGCGCCCCCAGAGCCCCCCGGCCCCGAAGGGCCTGCGCCGCTGCTGCAGCCCAAAGCGCCGAATGCCAATCCCACCAAGAGTACACGAGTGTTCACGCCAAATGCCTCCGCGGCGCCCTAGAGCAAGGCTTGGGCCAGGCCTGTGCGCCGTGCTTTTCCCGGAAACTCGCGGGCTTGCTGGGGCCGGACTGCCACGCCGCCCGCGCGGACTGCGGCGCCCAAGACCCAGGTTGTTTCGGCTACACGCGCACGCCGAGGCCGCGCAGGGACAGCCCGACGGCCACGGATAGGGCGTTGGCCAAGAGGGAGATCACGAGCGCGCGCTTTCGCGTGAGTTTCGGGAAAATCAGCCGATAGGCCCAGGCTTCCAAGCCAACCGCCCAGGCTTCCGACAGCACGAGGCGCGCCATGTAGCTCATGCCGAACTCCGGAAAGATGAACCAAACAGCCGGATGGCTCGCGACGTTCACCAGCAGGACGACGGATAGGCGCCGCTTCCAGCTGGGCTCGCCGTGCTTCAACAGTGGCGTGGCGAGGGCGGCTTCAGAAAAGAAGGTGACGGCGAAGGCGCGAAACCACAGCGAGATGTAGGCAATGGCTGTCATGCACTGGACTTGGGCGTCGATCGCCTCAAGGCACGATGCGCGCGCGTTCGTGATCCCCGAGCACTCCGTGCAACGTAACGGCGTCGGGGCCGAACACGGCCGCGACGTCTCCGGGCACACGCTGGGCACCTTGGCCCGGTGCGGGAATGTCCACCAAGAAAAGAAAGATGTCGCCCTCGCGGCACATCATCTCAGCGAGTGTGCTCGTGCCCGCTGGCATCAACAGTGGAAACTCCTCGCGGTGGCGCGCGTGGGTTCCTTCCGGGCTGCCTCGTAGGAATTGCAGAGGCGCGACGATGACGTAGTCGTAGCTCGTGCCGTCGTCTCCGCGAACCATGCCCGTGAAATGAACCCGCGCGCGCACGATGTGTTTCGCTCGGCTCGAGGCGGCGGCGACCTCATCGTCGGGAGCTACGGGCAGCGCGCGCTGTCGGGTATCGGCGCAGCTAGCGGGGTGGCGCTGGTCCGGGCGACGCTGGATGCAGCTCGTTACGACCAAGGTCAGGGCAATGCAGCAGATGCGGAACAGCATGGCGCGGAGCATATCGAACTCGCGCGCGCTTTTCTCCCTGCTTGAGCGCGCGGGCATTTCGCCCCGCGGGTGATGGCGATCAGCGAGGGACGAATTGCACGCAGGTCGAGGCGTCCGCGCCCACGACCCGTATTGGAGCGGATGGGTTTTCCAGGACCAGGCCGGCTGCTGACTCGTCGCTGCCGTCGAAGTCCAAGCGGTGAACCTGGCTCTTGCGATTCACGGCGGCCGGAAGGCACTCCGCGGCACAGCCGTTTACGCAGTTCTGAACGGCCTGGGGCATCAGTCCGCCGCAGTCGTCACTGATCATGAATGCGCTCAGGGCGCAGGCGAGTTCCCCAGAACAATTCACATCGCCCTGGCACTGTGCGTACTCTGCGGCGCAGGTGGCCTGGAGGCAAGGCTCGCACGCCGCGGGCGTGGCCTCGGTGAAGAAGTAGAAGTCCCCGGCGAAGTGGGCGAAGGCCGACGCGTTGGTTTTGGAAAAGCCCGTGAGGGGGGTCACGGAGATGGTGTTTCCCGTAGCCTTGTCGTACTCGACGAACTTGGCGGGTTTGTCCCCGGCGAAGGCAAACAGTCGCCCGTCTCCGGTTCCAGCCAACTCTCCTCCGTTGTAGTCGATATCGGCGAGCTTCGTGATGATGTTGGTGCTCGGGTCCATGCGGCCGAGCACGCCCACGTTCTTGCCCTCAGTGAAGGGGCCGCTACCCGAATAACTCAGACCATAGATGCGCTCACACACCTTGGGCTCGCTGTCCGTTGAAAAGGCCATTCCGAACAGGCCAAAGCCATTTTGGTTGGGAAAATACGTCGGGTCGGTGCAGCCCGCCGGCGACGTGACGTCGACAGTTCGGATGTCGTTGGTTCCCGCGAACAGCACCCAAGCCAGGCCACGACGGTCCACGGCAAGGGAATACGGGTTCTTCTCCCCGCTGCAGTTCAGGTCTACGATCTTCGTGAAGCTGCTCTTGGCAGGGTCGTAGCTCCAGAGCTCTGACTGGGCCGACACGACGATGATGGACTGATTGTGGAGCCCAGGCGCGCAGCTGCAAACGCCGTTTGCATCCGTGCCGACCTCGATCTGAGTGTCGTTGGTCACATCCGCTGAGGCGTCTGCGGTGGCACCCGCTGAGCCATCTAGACCAGCGTCCTGCTGGGGCTTGGTGGGGTCGGAAGTGGCGCCAGAACAGGCCGCAGCGAGTGCCGCTCCTCCAGCTAGGAAAAGCGAAACCCCAAGGGTTGTGTTGAAGCGCACGCTGCTAGCGTAGCAGATGCGGCTTTCGCTGACTCGAAGCGGCGGGCGGGCTCAGACTTCTGAGGGCGGTGGCGGGGGAAAGCTGCTGAGGGGCTTGAAGCGATCGAACCAGGGGTCATCGAGCTCCTGCTCTGGGGCTATTCCTCGGAGGGGTGCGGCGGGCTCTGGGGCGAGGAACCAATCGTCCTCGACCGTCTCTGACGGCTGGATTTGCTCGTTCATGGTGGTCAATCAGTGGCGCAGTGGCGCCAAAGCATTCACGAAAATCCCGCGACTTTTGCATGTCGCCGAGCCGTGCTAAAGGGCGCCCGCGCTCAGGAGGCCTTTGGGGGGCCCGAGCGCTGGAAAGATCGAGCCATGAAACGAGTGGGATTTTTAGGTTGGGTGGCGCTAGCCGCGTCATCGCTTTCGGCGTTTGCCGCTTGCCAGTTCGAATCAGAGAGTACTGGCACCGCGCAGTCGGAGCAGCGGCGCGCCGAAGCAGTCACGACGAGCGCTGCGGCGGCAGAGCTTCCGGATCGGTTCAGCGTGACCGTGCCGTGGGGGAAGGCAGCCGGAGAGCTCCGCCTCGATCCTGCCGGGCCCGAGAGCATGGCGTACGGACCGAATGCGGTGGCCATCTCCGAGAGCGGGCAGAGCCTGATTCTGGATCGCCTCGGGGAGCGCATCGTGACGGTGGGACCAGATGGCAAGCTGCGAACCTTGGCAGCGGTGCCCAAGGATGCCGAGGAACTGATCGCGGGCGCCGGAAGCGTCGTGGCGTTCAGCCCACTGCGCGCTCGGGCCTGGTTTTTCGATGCGACAGGCCAGTCCGCTGGAGAGATGCAGGTGCCGAGGGAGCTGCGGGAGCTGACGCGGTTGAGCGTCGGGCCGTCGCGTCGCCTCAGTGTTCACACGGGCTTTCAAGAGCGCCTGGAGCTGGGTAGCCCGTCGGCGCCCCTGGCGCTGGAAGTCACCCTGCGTAGCAAGCGAGAGGGCGCGCACATCTTGCCCGATGGCCGTGGGGTCGCAATTCGAGCCGTCAAGGATCGCGCGGAGTTGGTCCAGCTGAGCCAAACCGAAGGCAACGTGCGGGGTCGGGTGCTGCACGCGTCTGCGCTGGCGGGAGAGATCACTGCGGCGCGCATCGTGGGTGGCGAGGCGGAGGTTGTCTGCTTGCGAACCGAACGGGTCCGCAGCCTTCCGGAGATCAGCGTTGACCGCCGCGCATTGTGTGTGAACGCCGTCACCGGCGCGGTCCTGGTCGATGAGGCCTTGCCGGCGCCGGGCGTGTACCTGCCCCGAACCGAACTGGCCTTCCGGGCCGGGCGGTTGAGCCACATTCACGCTACGAGTGCAGGGCTGGTCGTCACCAACCTTGCGGTGCTTGGTGGGGAGGTGACGAAATGATTCGCCTGACCTCAGCCCTGCTGGGCTTGGCGGCTCTCAGCGCCGCCCTCGGAAGCTCCTGTAGCGCGTCTGCGATTTCCCGGACCGAAGCCATCGTGCGTGCGAAGGCCTTCGCCTTTCATCCCTGGCGAGCCACTGCGGCAAACGCCACCGCGTCCTGCAACCCTGCGTACAAGAGCATCTACGCGCCGGGTGACTACATGGGCCTGCCCTACGACTGGGGCGGTCACATGTCCCTGTTCAGCTTCGACCAGCAGATCGCCGCCGGCTACGGCGCGGGGTCCTATCCTGCGGATGGGATCCTCGCCTGCACTTCGGGGCTGGATTGCTCCGGCTTCGTCAGCCAATGCTGGCAATCGGGCCACTACACCACGAGCAGCGTGCACCAGACGTCGAGCGCAATTCCTCAGAGCGCGGTGTTGGCCGGCGACATCTACAACGACGCCGGCAACCATATGTCGATGCACAGCCACATGCTGGGTAATGGTGAACCCGCACTGTACGAGTCCGTATTCTACAACGTGCACTACAGCCTGCCGGGTTGGTCCTGGCTCAATGGCTACGTGCCCCGCCGCTACAACAAGATCACCGGAACGACGGCCGCGCAGCCCATTGGAACGACTGAAAAGCCAATTCCCATCGGGGCGCTGCCCTTCACGGATGCGCGCAACACCACCGCGTCCTTGAGCGATGTGCTCGACGGTTGTGGGGCCAAGCCTTCTACGAAGGAGACGGGGCCCGAATACATCTATCAGGTGACCTTCAATCAGCCCGGCAACGTCACGGTCAGCGTGCAAGATGACGTGGGCGTGGACATCGACGTGCATCTATACACGTCCATGAACACCAACGACTGCATTGCCCGCGACGACAGCAGCTTCACGCAGCCCGTAGATTGCGGGACCTACTACATCGTGGCGGACACCTTCGCTGGCGCCAGCGGCTCCAAGCCGGGGGCCTATTCCCTCAACGTCACGTTTCAGCCCACGGGAGGTGGCTGCGGTTCCGGCCCGCCGAAGTACAACTTCAAGGGCGGCCTGGGAACTCCCTGCGCCTACCCGGGCAACAAGAGCCTGCCGTTCTGCAATCCGAACCTCGGCGCAGACGCATGTCTCTACACCCAGAGTTCCAGCTTCTGCAGCACACCTTGCAAGACCGGAGCGGACTGCACGGGCTTGCCCGGGGGCTGCTGCGCCAACGTGGGCAATGGCGAAAAGTACTGCTTGCCAGCGTCTCAGTGCGGCAGCGCGCCACCGGATGCGGGCGTTACGCCTCAACCCGATTCCGGGGATCCCGTCGAAGCAGGTCCAGGGACCGCAGGCTTCCCTGGAACCGCTGGCTCGGGGACTGCGGGCTGGCCGGGGTCCGGCGGGGCCACCGGCACGGGCGCCACGTCGGGCTTTGGTGGCTTCGGCGCGTTCGGTGGCCAAGGTCAGGGAGCCGCACCCGCGGCGCTGCAGACCTCCGACGGTGGTGGCTGCAGTCTGCGACCGATGGCCCAGCGCTCCGGCGCGAACTTCTGGATGCTGCTCTTGACCGCCCTGGGCTTGGGCAGCTGGCGGCGCGGCTCTAAGCGGCGCGCTTGAGACGACGTCGCCGCGACGGCGGCAGCGCGCGGTGCATCACTTCGAAGATGTGATCCGTCAGCCTCGATTGTGCGGATTCATCCAGTGCGGCGAAGGCATAGGCGGCTGTGACGCCCCGAACGCGAACCCGGCGCAAGAGCAGGTGAACGGTTTCGTCCCCAAGCCTCAGTCGCGCGGTTGCGTAAGGCCAGCTTGTGGAACGAAGGGCCCGCGGCACTTCGGCGAGCAGTCCCGTCTGGGACAGTTCGATGCACTGGGCTGTGAAGGTGAGCTTGCCGCGCCGGATCGACAGGGCGAGTCGGGTCTTCGTGCGAGGGCTAACGCGTCGCTCCATGGGCTTCCTCCTTGGCGGCGGTTCGCCGCTTCTAATGGATCGACACCAGCCGTCGGCGGGCCTTGCACGACTTTTTCGACCCCGTTGGACCTGGCCGTGTCAGGGGCGGAGGCCGCTGACTTTCTCGCGAATATCGTTGGGAATGGGCACTTTCGCCCCCGTCTCATAGTCTATCAGCACGATCACCGAGGACCCGGTGGCGCTGGGATGGTCTGCGTCTTCGGTTCGGACTTCGTACTCCATGGTCATGCTGGTGTTGCCCATCTTGGACACTCGGCATCCGACGCAGATGTCCGCAGGGTAGGCAATGGGCCTGAGGAAGTCGCACTGAGTCGTGGCCAGGATCGGGCCAACCCGCAGGGGTTTATCCGTGACCACTCCGATCTTCTCGAAGGTACGGATGCGCGCGGACTCGAACCAGGTGAAGTACCTGGTGTTGTTCACGTGCCCGAAAGCATCCATCTCGCCCCAATGCAGGGGGAACTTGATGAGCACTGGGAACCCGCTCGGCTGCGCCATGCTCGCGACGCTAGCACAACCGGTCCTTGCGGCTTAATCTGCGCCGCATGCGCAGCGCCGCCATGCTTTTCGTGATCGCAGTCGGCGTGAGCGCGGCGTGCGACAAACGGGATCCAGAGCCGGCGGCTCCTGCAGCGAGTTCTGCGTCGCCACCACCTGCACCGAGCGCATCAGCGCAATCCCCCCAGAGTGCGGCGCTGCGCCCGTTGTCGAAGCTCGACTCGGACACGGGTCTGTCTTTCAGCGAACATGCCTTTTCGCTTCCCGAGTCGTCTGGATTGGTTTGGGTCGCGCGGGTGGATTTGTCCGAAACGCGGCTGAGCCTGGTTCAAGCCGGGACGCCTCGACCACTTCTGGATGTGGTTGTCGGAAAGCTTCGCCAGGGGGACTATGTCGCGATCAACGGGAGCTTCTACGGTCGTGATGACCGACCCATGGGCTGGGTCGTCAGCGACAAGCGCGAGCTGGCGCCAAGAACGCGCTCCGGCGGATCCGGGGTTTTCTTGTTGGAAGGGAGCGCGGCTCGCATTGTTCATCGCGACGCGGAACTGCCCAAGACGCCGGACCTGGCTCTGCAGAGCATCGACCGGTTGGTGGACGCCGGACAGTCCGTAGTACGCCAGCGTTCGAACATGCGGCGAGACGCGCGATCCGCCGTGGCCGTTCGCAAAGACGGGAGCGTGATCTTCGTGGTCGCCTTCGACACGCGAGCCGCCGACAAGCGGCCCGACTCCGTCGTCGCGCTCAATGCGCAGAGCACTTCCACGGGGTTGACCCTCGCGGAGTTCGCCACCCTCATGGCAACGCCCCGCGCGAAAGGTGGGCTCGGCGTCAGGACGGCGCTCAATCTTGATGGTGGCTTTTCGACTTCCATGCTGGTCGAAATTGGCGACAAGAAGCGGACGCTGCTTCCCCATCGGGCGACGACCAACGCGCTAATCGCCAGACCTCGTTGACCACACTAGGTGGCTTTGGGCTTGCGTCGAGAGGACGGCACGACGAGGGGGATCGGGTCGAGGCTCGGAGCTATCTGTGGCGGCAAAGTGATGCCGCCTACGCTCGGAACGCGCGCCAGCTGTGCGGCGAAAGCCTTGGCGCTGGGGGTGCGATCCCCCAGCTCGCGTTGCATCGCATTGCAGATCGCGTCGGAAAGGGATTGCGGGACTTGTGGGTTGAGCTGCCGTGGCGCGACGAGGGGAGCCGAGACGACTTTGGCCAGGACTTCGTAGCTGTCGGTGCCATCAAAGGGTGGGCTGCCGACGAGCATTTCGTACAGCACTGCGCCTGCAGCATAGACGTCGGCTCGGGCATCCACGTCCCGGCCCACGGCTTGTTCCGGTGCGGTGTACAGGGGTGTGCCGACGGGGCGGGTTTCCGATGCGAAGTCCGAGCCAAAGAGCCCCGCGGCGATGCCGAAGTCGAGCACTTTTACGTGCGGGCGATCCGGCCTAGGGTGGCTCACCATGATGTTCTGTGGCTTGAGATCCCGATGCACGATGCCGCGCTCGTGAGCCGCAGATAGTGCCGCCAGGATCTGAAGCATGAGTTCGATGGCGTAGGGGATTGGAATCGCGCCCCGGTTGAGCAAGACATCCGCCAGGGACTCGCCGCCGAGAAGCTCCATGACGAAGTAGGTGGTGCCGTCGTCATCGACTCCCAGATCGTAGATGTCGATCACGTTTGGGTGCGAAATCACCGCGGCTGCGCGGGCTTCCGCCATGAAGGTCGCCTGGGTGTCGCCGTTTCGTGCGAGATCTGGATGCAACAACTTCAACGCGACGCGTTTCCCGACCACGACGTTTTCGGCCTCCCACACCTCGCCGCCCGCACCTGCGCCGAGACGCTTGCGCAAGACGAACTTCCCATCAATGAGGCGAGGGGCGGACACGCAGCTTCAAAGATAACACGCGGGCGTTGGTCGCGGCGGGTGTCAAACCCTTGACGGTGGGGGCAAAGAGTCCCGGCTGTCGGGCAAGAGCTGGCGCAGATGCCAAGCTTGAGCAAACAGTTGGCGTTCGGCGTGGGCGAGTACGTCGATGGCTCTCCCCACGGCGAACACGGGGACGAACAAACACGCGAGGTTCCCAAGCAACAGCATGAGCAGGGTGGGCGCTTGAGGCAGATTCACGCCCCAGGGCACGACGCGCATGCCCTCGGCGTCGAAGGCATAGGAGACCGGGAGCACTCCAAGGATCTGCAGGCAAAAGGGGAGCAGTACCGCCAAAGACGCGATGGCCAGGACCCAGTTCCGGCGTCGGGGTTCTGCTCGCGAGTTGATGATCACCGCCAGGGCCACGACGCAGGCGGCAGTCGGCACCAACACCAGTGGACCCGCCACGACCGAGGAAACGCCTGCAACAGAGGCGCCGAGGGTTGCTGATCCGACGATGTGGAGCGTGCGGTTGCCGCCGGTGCGGCTGAGCCAATACGAAAAGGCGGTGAAGGCCAGCACGCAGGCGTAGAGCAAGAGCAATGCTGGCCAGCTGCGAACGCCCAGGGTTGAAAAGAGCGGCAGGATCAGCAGCACGACGACAAGCCCCAAGAATGAAACCCGCGCGGACTGTTTGCGCTGCTCTCCCCGCTGCTTGGCGAGGGCGGTTTCTGCCTCCGACGGCAGGGAATCTGGGGCGTCTGTCAGCGCGCGAGCCAAGAGTCGGAGCGCTTCGGGATCTTCCGGCCGGAGGGAAATCGCGGCGGTCAGCTCGCGGATGGCGTTGACCCGAGCGCTCAAGTCCCCAGGTTCGCCGGTCCGCTCCAGAGCCGCGCGGGCTGCCTCGACGCGCTCCTTGGCCAGCTCACGCCGGCGTTCCTCGTCCCGATCGCCCGCCAAGAAGCTCTCGATGGCGTCGTGCAGATCCCGGGCGCTGCGGTACCGCTGATTGGGGTCGAGCTCCGTGGCTCGCAGGCAGATTTCGTCCAGCTCGGGAGGGATGGTGCGACCCTTTGCGCGGGCGCTGGGTCGCGCGTTGCAGCTCCCGCCCAAGGTGGATGCGCGGATCGTATCCAAGCTGTCGCGTGGGTGTAGCGGCTCTAAGGTCAGCGCTTCGAATAACAGGCATCCCAGGGAGTAGATGTCGCTGCGCCCATCGATGACACCACCGAGCATTTGCTCTGGAGACATGTAGCCCGGTGTTCCCATGGTGGACCCGGCCCGGGTCTCCGGGATTTCCTCGATCAAGGTCTCCAAGGACTCCGGCGATGGCAGGGGAGTTTCCGGCAGGGGTGCCAACGAGCGCACACTCTCCTCGGCGACGTCAGAGTCCGCGTCCAACACCTTGGCGATGCCCCAATCGAGCACGTGCACCTCGCCGAACTCCCCCAAGACGACGTTGGCCGGCTTGAGGTCACGATGAATCACACCCCGGCTGTGGGCGAAGGCGACGCCGAGGCACAGATCTGACAGTGCACCCAGGATGCGCCGCATGTTGAAGGGTTCCACGATGTCCGGTGTCTTCGCTTTCAACCCGTCGACGACGGCCTCCAGGGTCAGACCACGTAGGCGTTTCATGGTGAAGTAGACCGAGCCATCGGGCCGGAGCCCCATGTCGTGCACCGGCACTACACTCGGGTGCTCCAAACGCCCTTGAATCTTGGCTTCCCGCTCGAAGCGGTTCATCAGATCTTCCCGATGCGCCACGGCCGGGCGAACCAGTTTCATCGCGACCTCTCGGCCGATGCGACGATCGAGGCAGAGTTGAACTTCGCCCATGCCTCCACGGCCCAGCACGTCTTTCTTCTCGTAGCGCTTGTCGAAGCCGCGGTCTTCCAGTCGGGTCGAGCGCGCCGCGCTCGGCGGAGGCGCACTGGGCTCTGCGGCCGGTAGCGTGACGCTTGGCGCTTTCACCTGGGAGACATTCTCGGACAGCGGTTCCGTGGCGCGCGAACCGGTCGATGGGCGCTCGTTGTCGTCCTTCATGGCGTGGGCATCATAGCCGCGTCGGAACGCTCCGGGGTGAGCGTCGCACCCGCGACTTGCGCCTGGGCTTCAGCGCAGCCGGAGTCGTCTGCCCGCGTTCCTGCACAGAGGAGGACAGTCTGGCCCGTTGGGTCGCACGTCGCTGAATTCCGGTTGAAAGGTGGTTGTGCCAATCAACGCGCCCGCATGCTCCAGGGTGAGGGTGACCTGGGATGCGGTAGTGGTTTCCAAGGAGAGCCCGGAAAGGGAATGGGACGCCGCGGGAAGGGCGCAGCCGCTCTCGCCGAGGGTGACGCCTGGCGTACCCGAGCACACGAAGCTGGCACCTGCGTCACAGGCCTTCAGGGGCAGACTGCCTTCACAGGTCGTGGTCTTGCCGTCCACGTCCACGCCGATGCGGTAGTCCCCGCTGGGCCAGGCGGCTCGCACGAATTCGATTTCGAGGCCGTTCTGACAGCCGATGGAGGTGCAAGAGATGGGCTCAGGCCCGGGGGGGGAGGGGGGTTGGGGCTTAGCGGTGCGCTCTGCGGGGGCGCATCCGACCAGCGCCGCGGCTAGTGCGAAGCGATATTGGAGCATCGGAGGGTCAGGGCAGGGATGAGGGTGAGGTGAATATCCGGAACTGGGGAGGGGGAGGCAGCGTGTCGTTCGTCAGCATGCTCACGAAATAGCCTGCAGCCGAAGCACCTTCTGCGGCGCCGCAAGCGCCGATGAATCGGTTGTCCGGAGCATCTATCTTGCGGGCCACAACAGGCGCGCCGGAAGCGTCTCGGGACAGAGAATCGCCCCCGGCGTTCAATTCGAGGATGCGGCAGCCCCGGTATCCTTCGAAGCCGAGGTTGTTCGTGCCGGGCACGGAAACGGATAGGTAGCTCTTGCCTCCCGCAGCGAATAGGTCCGCGGCGTTGACCTTGGGCAGGGCTGCGCCCAGGCAAAGGGCGTCTTCGGCTTCGACCAACCGCCTCGTATACAAGAAGGTCTTGGCGTGATCCAAGGACCGGAATAGTTCGATTCGGATGCGATTGGTGGCCGTGGCGCAGCCCACCGCCAGATCAATGATGCCGCCATTGCGCCAGCGGGCCGAGGGTTCTGTGAGCGCCACACAGTCTTTGAGCTGATTGAACTTGGAGACGTTGGTCGTGATGTTGTCGCTGGACACGGAGCTTTCGCCGTCCCAGCCGAGGACTCCACCTTCGGTCTTCCAAGGGCCCGCTGCATCTTTCGCAACGTGCAACGCAATGTGACCCAGATCGTAGCCAAGTACGTCGCCCGGGAGAACCAGGTAGCTGTGAGTGAAGAGCTTCCAGCGCCGCGCGGCAATTGGGTCGTCCGCGTCGAAGATCAGCGACGAGACCTCGTGGATCCAGTGCCCGCTGCAAGTGCCACCCGGGCAGCGCGTGGAGGTGCTCACCACCGGAATGGTGAGTGGGCCTGAGGCATTCGCGTTCGCGGCGTAGGTCCAAGTTTTCCCTTGGTCGCTGCTGACCGCAATGCGAGTCGCGATGCTGTTGGTTGCCTCGACGGCCGAGTAGCTCAGGGCCCCCATGGGTGCATTCAGGGGGTACTCGGGATCGGGGTCGAAGATCCCACGGCCCACGGGCGGATCGCCGACGATGGCAAAAGGCGGCGACTTGGGATCGACCGTGGAACTGGATTGTGCGGTCGCTTGGCAGCTGCCGGCGTCCGCCCCGGCGCCTCCTCCCGCGGCTGCCTGGCCTCCTGCGCCAGCGGCGCCCGCACTCGCACCAGCGCTGCCGCCGCCACTGCCCGCCTGCCCGCCGCCCCCGGCAGCTCCACCACTCGGGGTCGAGTCTGCGGACGAAGACTCGCCACAACCGAGGCAGGGCAGGGCGACCAACAAGCTCCACCAAAGCGCGCGACCCATGACTTGAAGCTAGCCAAAACGCGGGCTGGGTCAAAGCCCGTTCAGCTGATGGTTGCCGCCGCGCCCGCGCGCGGGGACACTTCTCGCATGCGCATCTTTGCCTGGAGCCTGTGCGGGGCCGTGCTTTCCGTGGTGATCGCGTCCTGCGGGGGCGATTCCGACACTTCGACCGTGGCTGGTGGTTGCGACAACTGCGGCGCGGGTCAGGTCTGTCTGAATGGAACCTGCGTGACGCCGGATGCTGGAACCGGAGGCGGTGGAACCGGAGGCGGTATCAGTACCGGCGGTAGTGGAAACTGCCCTGCTGCTCAGGACTGCCCGGGTGAGTGCTGCGGCGCCGCCGAATTCTGCGCAAAAAACACTCAGTGCGCTCCCGAGCAGCCACCGTGTACCACCAATGACGACTGCTGGTTCGACAGCTACTGTGACAACGGGACCTGCATTCCCTACGAGGTGCCGCCGGGCAAGATCAAGGACGACACCTGCAAGGTGAAGATCGAAATTGGTCAAATCGTCCCGGCGGTTCAATGCCGTTGGACAGCTCCCCCCGCCGGGGATCCATTCCCGAACCATCACCACGTGATGGCGACGCCGGTCGTGGTGGACTTCGACTTGGACGAGGACCCGAAGACGCTCTTGCCGTCCATTGTATTTTCCAGCTTTCCTACCAGCGGCTCCTACAGCAACCCGGGCGTGTTGCGCGTGGTGAGCGGCGTAGACTGCTCGCATCAGTACACGGTGCCGGCGCCCGCCGACGCGACCATGTCACCGGCCTCGGTGGCGGTCGGGGATATCAATGGGGACGGGCGCGCGGACATCGTGGCCGCCGCCCACGGTGGTGGCCTGATCGCATTCCAGTACAACGCCACGACCAAGGCCTTCGAGCGCATGTGGCGCTCCGGAACGTGCACGGGCGGCAAGGGGCCGCCAACCACGCCGGATTCGACGGGCGGTGGCGATCAGTGGAGCGGTCCGAGCATTCACGACATGAATGACGATGGAGTGTCGGAGATTGTCTATCAATCGAGTGTGTATAGCTCGGAGGGTTGCCTGCTCGGGGGCGGCAACTACCCGGGGTATCACAAGGGAGTTGTCCCAGTGATTGCGGATGTGGACGAGGACAAGAAGCCCGAGTTCATCTACGGCAATGCCATTGCGGAATGGAATGGCACGGCCTGGGTGCCGGAGACTTACTTCACGCCCGCCTCCCTGAGCCGAGGACAGGTGGCGGTGGCCGAGTTGGGTAACTTCCCCCTTGCTGCATTCGGCAACCAGGACCGAGCGGAGATCGTGGTTGTTTCCTCGGGCAAGGTCCGGGTGCAGACTCTGGAAGGGACCGTCGTTTTTGGTCCGGTGAACATTCCCGGCGGTGGAAGCGGCGGGCCCCCGACGGTTGCGGATTTCGATGGCGACGGTCGGCGCGAGTTCGCGAGTGCCGGTGGCGGCCAGTACGTCGTGTTCGACTTCGACTGTCTGAGTGGCGGGAGCGCCGCGGGCTGCGGCGGTCAGAGTAAGACCACCGGTGTGCTTTGGTCTCAACCTTCCCAAGACAACAGTTCGAATGTGACCGGGTCGAGTGTGTTCGACTTCGACGCAGACGGCTCGGCCGAGGCGGTCTACGCGGACGAGTGCTTCTTGCGGGTCTATGAGGGCGCAACAGGCAAGGTGCTGTATTCCGCCGCTCGCTCGAGTGGCACGACCTATGAAAACCCCGTGATCGTCGACGTGGATGGGGATTTCCGTACCGAAATCGTGTCGGCGGTCAACGAGTACGCTGGCAGCCTCGGTTGCCCGAGTACGGATCCTCTGCTTTCGACTTCCACCTTCTCGACCAACCACGGAATCGTGGTGCTGCGAGACGAAAAGGACCGCTGGGCAGCCTCGCGTCCGGTGTGGAACCAGCATGCCTACGCGGTAACCCATGTTGGGGATCGCGGAGAAATCCCCAAGAGCTCCGCGGTTGCCCTGAATTGGAAGCAGCCCGGGCTGAACAACTTCCGCCAGAATGTGCAAGGTGATCTGGAAGCGCTCGGCGAGCCCGACTTGACTGCCGGCGGCGACGTGGGTGCCGTCAAGTGCGACGGTACTGTGGCCACGGTCGAGGCCCGAGTTTGCAATCGCGGCACCCTGCCCATGGTGAGCGGCACTGAAGTGAGCTTCTTCAAGGACTCGGAGACGGGTACGCTGTTGTGTACCGCGCCCATCGCTCAGGCGTTGAAGGTTGGTGAGTGCACCATCGTGAGCTGCAAGGCTGACTTGGCGGGAGAGACCGTCGATGTATTCGTCAAAGTCGACCCCCAGAGCTTGAGCAAGGAGTGCCACGAGAACAACAACGCCGCTCTGTACCGCGGCGTGGCTTGTGGCGCCGTGCCCAAGTGAAGCTCCCGGTCGTCTCACTCACTCCGTGGGTTGCGGATCTGGCGGGACAGACCGAGCGAGTTCTCGAAGAGGTTCTGGGGCTACAAGTCCGCCTCCAGGGGAGAGCCAAGATGCCCGGTGCGGCGGGTCTGCTGCTCGAGTGCCCGACTGCGGGGCTGACCCTCGAGCTCGGGGCAGCCCCGGCCGAACAACCCGCTTTCGCGCGCCGGGGCGAGCTGGCGCTCTCGTACCGCAAGGGAAGGGACGGCGTGGATCCCTACGCCGACCCAGCAAAGCGAACGGCTCTCGATGGACTGGCGACGCGCTTTCGGGACCTTTCGCCCGCCGCGGCCGAAGCGGTGGAGACGGCGTTGGCACAACACCTCGAGTCGGCCGGCACCGAGGACTTCATGTTGCGCAGCTACGAGCCCGTCCGCAAAGAGGGCACGCTTCGTCTTGGGTTTCGCTGCAATCAAGACTGCGGTTTCTGCTGGCAGTCCCGTCGCTGGCCCGAGCCGCCTGGGGACCTCTATGCGCGCTGGTTGGACGAGCTAGCTGGGCTCGGTGCCGAGCGTTTGGTCATCAGTGGCGGCGAGCCCACCTTGCATGCCGAGCTTGGGCCTCTCATCGAACGGGCGACGGAGCGTCATGGGATGCGCGTTTGTCTGGAAACCAATGCCATTCGCCTGCGCCAGTCTGACTTTCTCGACAAACTACGCGGAGCGGGGCTGCGCGAAGTCTTTGTGTCACTTCATTCCCACGACCCTGCCTTGTCTGATGAGCTGACCCGGGCGCCGGGTACTCACGCCAAGACCGTTCAAGGATTGCGGGCCTGCGTCTCTGCGGGCTTGGCCGTGACACTTAATTGCGTCGTGTTCCGACAGTCCGTTGACGGCTTGGAGCAGTACGCGAACTTCGTGGTCGAGCAGATTGGCGAAATTGAGCGAGTCGTGCTGTCGCAGCCGAGTGCGGCCTTCGACCTGAATTGGTACAATGCGCACTGTCCGACGCTGGAAGCGGTTCGAAGAGCGTTGCCGGCGGCGCTGAATCGGCTGCAAGCCGCTGGGGTTGCTGTCGAGTGCGTCGGCACATGTGGATTTCCCCCATGTGTCGTGGAGGGGTCTCCTGAGCTTTGGCGACCCCTGGAGGGCTCACGCATCGCCGAGTCGGCTACCGCACGCCACGAATTTGCAGCCGCATGCAACGGCTGCGCGGCGCGAGCCCAGTGCTTGGGATTGCGTAGCGAGTACGTCGCTTGTCATGGCGACGCAGGAGTCGTGGCCCTGGACACCTTCTGAGGTTCGTTGCGAGCCTCGCGGTTTTCGACTTCAGCCGCCGCCGAGCAGGCCGTTGAGCAGGCCGCCCAGATCGCCGCCGCCGCCTTTGCCGGTCATGAGCTTCAGCATCAGCCGCATGGCGGTTTCCATCTCCGGCCCCATTTGTTTGGTCATCTCCGGACCAAGCCATGCGCCAATCAGCACTCGCATGTCCGGCTTGCCCAAGTCCGCGTCTCCGTGGCTTTCGTCCAGCCAGTGCTTCGCCAGTGCGTTGACCCGTGCGGCGTTCTTGCCGCGCGCTAGTTCTTTCACCAAGGCTCGGGGTGGCGCCTCGACGAAGCGATTACTGGCAATCACTTTGCGCAATCCTTTGAAGTAGGCGTCGTCGCCAACCAGGGATCGCAATTCCCGAAAGAAAAATGGGCCCTTGCCGTAAACCAAGCCCGCGTAGGCGATCTCGGACTCAAAGGCTTCCACGGGTCTATCCACGGCCGCATCGGGAAGATCCATCAGCCGCATCATGTGGTAGTTGGCCAAGACCTGACGGTTCGCTTCGTTTTTCGCTCGCTCTTTGCCGTAGCGGTCCTCGAAGTAGAGCAGCGCGGCCCACTGGGCCATGGCTTCGTCGGCGAAGGGGTGCTTTCGGATGTCGCTGCCAACCAAGCCAGGAAAGTACTGATGAGCGACTTCATGCGCCGTCACGAACTCCAAGATCCCCGTAGTCATCTTTTCGAGTTCGCCTTGGCTGGGGCCGCCAATCAAATTGGTCAGGATCCCCCATGTGCCATCGGCGAAGCGTGGCCGATAGAACATGCTCGCCACGGTCACCAAGCCGCTGAACTCGACGCCGCCTGCGCCGCCAACCAGGGGCGCTTCCACGACGTCCAGGTCCTTGTAGGGATAGGCGCCGAAGCGCTTCTCGAACACCGCGAGGGAATGCTCGGCGGCATCCAGCACCTTCTTGCCCGACTTTTCGTCCCCCGCAAGGTAGTGGGAGCGAATGGTCACTCCGCCGACATTGCGGGAGGCTGAGCGAAACTGCGTGCTGACGAGGAGCGAAACATCACGCACCAGGCCGGCTTGGATCTTTACCTGGCGGCGGCCGTCTTTCGGCGTGCCTTCGGAGGCTATGACGCCGGATGTGGCAATTTGCGCAGCCTTGGGAAGGCTGACGTCCAGCGAAACGTGACTCATGCCGGATGCGCCGAGGTCACCCATCGTGCTCTCGTCGTCGTACTCCCACTTGCCTGAGTCGAAGCGTGCCAGCACCGGGTAGAAGCTGGCGAAGGACGATATGCCTTCACCCTCCGCGAGCAATCCGTAGTCTCCGCCACCCTTGCCCGAGCGCATGCGAGCCATGGACTCGAAGCTTTGCGCTAGCAGGCTCGTACGGGACTTGCCGATGTGGGCGAGGGTACCTTTCAGCTTCAGCTTTGCTCGCAGGTTGGCCTTTGGTGCCAGGGGCTTGGCCAGGGTCACGACGATCGTGCTGGGGCCCCGGGCCGCGACCGTGCAGCTGACCCCATCCAGACAGCTGCCCTCGAGGAACTCGACCGGCGGTTTTTCGGCTGTCGCGTTGACGTACACCCTCAACGCGACTTCGCGCAGCGGCTTGGTCGTCTGGTTTTGGAAATGCAGCGTCTCCGTGAGGTCGAAGGCGTTCAAGCCATCCGAGATGTTCAAGTCCAGGGCGTAGTAGGGAAGGCTGTTGAGGGGCGTTCCCAGGCTGCGTTGCGCTTGCTCCGCTTCACCTGCTCGCAAGGACGTGAGCAACGGCGCAGCGTCGTAGCCCGTTTTCGGAGCGCGGGAGGACTTGGAACAACCGGCGCTTGCCGCCGTGAGCAAGCAAATCGAGAGCAGCTGAATCGCGCGCATGAGTCCCTAGCCTACACCCAGGTTTCGAGGTGGCAACCAGCGCGCCGACCTCAGCCGATGATCATGCCTTCGGAGAGCAAATTGCCTTCGCGATAGCGGCGCAGGTTCCAGCGTTCGAAGAGTTCCGAGCGCTCGCCCGTTGCAACGTGAGCCGCCAGGCGCTTGCCCATGACGGGCGCCATCATGAACCCGTGTCCCATGAAGCCACACGCCAGATAAAAGCCTTCGACTTCGTCGACGCTGCCGACGATCGGATTCTGATCCGGAGTGATGTCGTATAGGCCCGCCCATTGGCGCAACACCTTCACCCGCCCCAGGATGGGGCAGGCGCGCATCAGCGCCTTGGCGTAGAGCGTCAAGAAACGGTTGCTCGACGCCTGGCTCTCCCCCTCTGGAACCTTCTTGTTGCTGATGCCACCGACGATTTCGCCCCGGGTGGATTGGGAGAAGTAGAGGCCGTTGTCGAGATCTGCCACCAGGGGTGTGAGCCAAGGCTTGAGGGGTTCGCTGGAGCAGATCTCGTGGCGGTGGGGATGGTTCGGAAGCGTCACGTCCACCAATGCGGCCACGGCGGGGCTGTACGCGCCTGCTGCGTTGACCACTCGCCGAGTGCGGATCCTGCCTCGCGGCGTCTCGACCGCGTAAACCGCACCGTTGGAAACCTCGATGTGTGTCACAGGCGTGAAGGGTAGGACCTCGACCCCAAGTCGGGTGGCGCCCTCGGCGTAGCCCCACACAAAGGGCCAGGGAAAGACCACCGCGTCGTCCGGATTGTAGCTCGCGGCCACAAGCCCATCCGTGGAAAGCTCGGGGACCAACTTGGTGGCTTCCGCGCTGGAGAGCATTCGCGTGCGCACGCCGTTTTCGTTCTGCAGCGCGACGCTCTTCTCGAGGGCGCGCATACGCTGCTCAGACCGCACCAGGAACAAGTAACCGCCCTGGCGGAACCAGGTATTGATGCGATGCTCTCGAGCAAAGTCTCGACACAGCCGCAGCGACTCCTGCATCAGGACGATGTTGGCTTCGGTGGACCATTGAGCACGGATCCCACCTCCGTTGCGTCCACTGGCTCCGCTGCAAAGGTAGGACGCTTCTGCAACCACCACGTGTTTCAGCCCGTGGTCCTTGGCGAGGTGATAGGCGATGCTGAGGCCCATGATGCCTCCTCCCACGATCACCACGTCCGCGTCGGTCTTCACACCTCCAAGCTAGTGTCGCCTGGGGGAAGTTCCAATCGATATCCAGAAGCGTGCGTGACTCGAGCGTTGGGGCAGTACTTCCCATGACAGTCCGCACGCCCAGGCGGCCTGTGGGGCTCGGATGGCAGTATCCGTTCTTGCCGCTGGCCGAAAACGAGCGCTGGTCGCGAACTCCATAAGGGGCGGACATTTCCAGGGTTCTTCGGCGACAGCTGGCCTAGGGCCACCGCGGGCTGGCGCCCCGGGGTTGCACCGGGGGCCGTACCTGGTCACGCTTCGTCTCGAGTGGCAGAGCGGGATCTTGCGAGTGTTGCACGCTCTGGTGCGAATTACCTGAGTGGGATAGCGCGGGGCAGTCCGCCACCGCTGGGTGTGGCGCCTCGGATATTCTGGCGGGAGTTGGTGCGCGCCTTGCGCGCGCACTTCTTCTTCATTCCCGCAGGCGCGGCGTTGGCAGGCAGCTCCGCCCGAGGCAGTTTCGAGCAGCCGTGGCGTGTCGCATTGGTCGTCGCAGCGGCCGGAGTTGGCTGGGGCGTGGGCCAGCTGCTCAACGACTTGTTGGACGTGGAAGCAGATGCGGTGGACGCACCTGGCCGTGCGGCTGCGCGCGGATTGCTGCCACCGGGTCCAACGCTCAGTGTTGCACTTGCGCTCGGCATTGCGGTCGCCGCCGCTGTTGCGATTGCGGCGCCTGCTGCCATCCCGTTCATCCCTCTCGCGGCCGTGCTCTTGATTGGCTACAACTCAGCGAAGAAGCTGCCATTGCTCGGAAACCTGGCCCACGGCGCGCTGGTGGCCGTGGCTGCAGCCTTCGGCTTTTCCGCGACGATAGCTGGAGACTTTGCTTTCACCGCAGCGGCCCCGACTTTGGGTTACGTAGCCGCGATAGCGGGGCTGTACTTGCAGGCCAACTACGAGAAGGACCGCCGTGGTGACCGACTTGCGGGTTATCGCACGTTGGCCCATGTGATCGGCGTTCGGGCTAGCGCCGGGCTTCGCGCGGTGCTGAGCCTGGCGTTGGTTTGGGTCGCAACCCCTGAGGTTCTGGTTTCGCCGTCCGCCGTGGGGCTTGCGTGCCTCGGTGCTGCTCTCGTCGCGGCGAGCGCGGGGGGGCCCCTACGCCGGGGTTCCGAGGCGGCCTCCTTGAAGAGCTACCCGCTATCGATTCACGGTGCGGCGTTGATGATGTTGGCCCCCACGGCGGGGGTGTCGCTGCCCTTGGCGATCGGCGTTGCTGCGCTAGCGCTTGTGCTCACCGAGCGAGCGCGCCGGCATCACGAAAACCCGTGACTGACCCAGATCGCGCAGCTGGGTCGTCAGTCGCCGCCAACCCAGAGCTCTTGTTCCAAGTGCTGGCTCAGGGCCGCCAATACCTTGGTGGGCTCGACTTCCTCTACCGCGGGCAGCGTCGCGAGAGTCGCACCGGTTCGCGGGAATGCTTTGACCCGCTTCAACGCGGTCTTCGTCTGGGTTGCGAGGCGCTGGGCTTCCTGCTCCAGGCTGGACGCCACGGGGTGGAGCGGGTCCGTGGGCTCGAAGCTCGGCCAAGCGTTGTGCTCCGCTCGAGTGCGGTTCACGAGCAGAGCGGCCGTATTGTAGCGGCGGCGGGCGAGCTCAGCGCAGAGGTGCGCCGCGTCGTCCAGGGCGGCACCCGAGGGTGCGGCGATGACGACATAACGGGTGCTGTCGCTGGCAAGCCGAGCTTCCACGCTCTGAACCAGGGCGAGCCAACGCTCTCGCGCGGCTTCTAGTTCGACGAAGAGCGCTGCGATGTTTACGATGGCGGTTTCGCCCACCAGGTGGCTGACGAGAGCGCCCGCCCGGCGTTTCCCCCACGCGAAGAGTCGGCTTTCCTCGGGTCGGTCTTCGAGGGTCGCGCCGGCGAGCCGGGCCAAACCCACCATGAAACGAAGGGTGCGCTCGTCCAACATCTTGACGAGCTTCTTCGGATAATCGAACAACTCCAGGGCGTGTCGAGAAGGAGCTGTGTCCAGGATTACGTCATCGTAGTTCCCGCTCTGCACGTCTCGCTCCAACACCGCGAGGCTGACCAGCTCGTGCACCCCCGCGAGGGCGTCTCCGAGCTCCCGGTACATGGGATTGTCCCGCACTCGGCGTTGCGCCTCGGGATCGACCCAAAGCCACTCCACGAATTGATCCACGCTACGCCGGCTATCGGGCATCCGTGCATCCATCTCGACGCCCTGAATGCCAACCCTCGTCGCCTCCACGTTGAGCTGAACGCCCAGGGCGTCTGCGAGGCGACGCGCCGGATCTACCGTGATGACGAGAGTGCGTCGCCCGGATTTCGCGAGCGCGAGCCCCAGCGCGGCGCTCGTGGTCGTCTTGCCGACACCTCCGCCACCCACGATGATCCACAGCCGCGCACTCATAGGGATAGCTCTTGTACGAAATCCGCCGCGCGAGGATCCGCGTAGTACTCCGAGACCGTGAGCACTGGCGCGAAACTCGCCAGGACAGCCCGGGATTCTTCGGCCTCGCGACACGCCGCCACGCGAGCCAGCACGGCGCGACCGATACCCGCGAGCTCCGGGCTTTCACGGCAACGGCGCGAAAGCTCCGCGACCGCTTCCTCGTCGACGGGCTTCGGTGCTCGATTCATGATGATGGTGTCGGCGGGAAAACCGAGCTCGTCCTGCAAGCGCTGACAGAGCTCGCGAGTTTCCTGAGCGACGACGGGCTCGAAGGTGCTCACCACCACGATCTTACTCCGGCCAGGGTCGAGGACCTGCTCCAGGATCTCGTCGCACATCCGCGCGGCGGGGCCGCGCTGTAGGAAGCGCTTTGCGGCCGAGGGCACGCGCAAGAAGTCCACGGCGTGACCTGTTGCTGGCAAGTCGATAATCACGCTCGCGTCTGGGTTGTCTTCCGCAATTGCTCGGACCTCTTCCAAAACCACGAGTTCGCGAATCGCCGGCACGGTGTCTAGCAAGCGCGCAATCGAGCGCTGCTTGACGATGGCCTTGGCCAGAATTCGCGTGCGGAGCAGGCGAGCGATCGCGTTCTGCATCGCGACTTGATGAGTCACCGTCACCACGCGAACACCGCTTTCGGAACCGAGAGCACGCACAGCTGCCCGACCGTCTTCCACCTCGACCAAGATGGCTTGGCCCCGGGACCGGGCCCGTGCGAGCGCCAGTGCGGCGGCCACGGTGCTCTTGCCCACTCCGCCCTTCCCGGTGACAAATACGATGCGCGCGTCAGCCAAATTTCGTCTGCCCGTTCAGCGCCAAAGGCTAGGACTGATAGCTTCTCCTGGGAAGCGTTGGCAGCAGTTTTCCGGCTAACCCAGGAGGATATCCAGGGCGCGCGGGTCGCTCAGATCATCGACCACCAGGTGAGCGCCCACAGCGGCTAACTCGTCGGCTCCGAAGCCGCCGGTTGCGACCGCGATGCAGGTAGCGCCAATGGCTTGTGCGGCTGCAACATCGTGGGGCGTGTCCCCGACGACAAACACGGTGGGCGCAGATTCTTCGTCGAACTGCGCTGCGCCGCGTTTGGCCCCGATGCGGAGGATTTCGTCCCGAGCTTCATGGTCGCTGCCGTATCCCCCGAAGGAAAACTCCTTCCACAGATCGCCGTATTGCAGCTTGTGGCGCGCTCCGCCCTCGATGTTGCCAGTGCCCAGGCCCAGCGCGACATGGCGCTGGCCGCCGAGAGCTTGGAGCAGTGCCGGCACGCCAGGAAGCACTTGGTAGTCGGTTGCCGCATCCAGCGCCGCCGGGAGTAGCTCCAGGTAGGTGTCGAGCACGTCGTCGATGCGGCTCGTCGATGCCTCCACCCCGGCGCTGTCCAAGGCACGCCGAACGATGAGCTGATCCGTCAGCCCACCGAATCGGAACTCGAGCACGTCGCGCCGGCCGACGTGCTCGCTCACCGCGTCCACCATGGCGCTACGGCCCGCGCCCCCGCAGGAAATCAGCGTCCCGTCGATGTCCAGCAGAATGACCCGGGGAGACATACGCGAAAAAGACCGCTACTTCACGATTTCGGTCTTCTTGATGAAGTCCATGTTCGGGAATTCGCGATTCAAGTACGCGTTGCCCTCCCGCTGAATCGAGGGCTGCGCTGCGCGTTGTTCATACTCGGCGTTGATCTTGTTGACGACGTCCATGCCCTCGATGACTTTGCCAAAGGGAGCGAAGCCCATTGCGTCGAGGCGGGCGTTGTCTTTGAAGTTGATGAACATCTGGGTGCTGCGCGAGTTCGGGCCGCTCGTGGCAAACACGATCGTTCCCGCTTTGTTCGACTCCTTGACGGGATCGTCGGGAATACTGGCACTTCGCCACTGACTCATGACGGGTTCGCCCTGGGCGTGAATGCCCCACTGCACGACGAAGCCGGGCACGACTCGAAAGAATCGCGCGTCGTTGAAGAAGCCGATTTTCACGAGGTTGTAGAAACGATCCGCACCCTGGGGCGCCCAGGCGCGCGTCACCTCCAAGGTGAAGTCTCCTTTGGATGTCGTGAACTTCGCCTTGTACTTGGCTGGTGCCTGCTCCTTCGCCTTGTCCGGCCCGGGCACGGCCGGTGCCGCCGCGGCCGGTGCGGCCGGTGCGGGCGCTGCCGCGGGTAGAGCGGCCTTTTCTGGGCCCGGTGCGGGCCGGCTCTCGGGCTCGGGTGCTTTTTCGGACTGACAGGCGAGCGCTCCCAGCACTAGGAGCGAGAGAAAGGTCCTTGATAGCGACATCCTGCGGGCATACACGACTCCGGCCCAAGCGTCACGCCTTGGCGTCGAAGCCGAAAAACCGCCCGAAACACGAACGTATGGAACTCGATCACATCCTCGTCACTGGTGCCCGAGAGCACAACCTCAAGGGCGTCCAGGTGCGGGTGCCAAAGAAGAAGCTCGTGGTTTTCTCCGGCGTCTCCGGGTCTGGCAAGAGCTCGCTGGCCTTCGACACCCTCTACGCCGAAGGGCAACGCCGCTACGTGGAGTCCCTATCCGCCTACGCGCGGCAGTTCCTCGGCAGGTTGGACAAGCCCAAGTTCGACACCATCCGTGGCCTCGCGCCGGCCGTCTCCATCGAGCAGAAGGCCACGAATGTAAATCCCCGATCCACCGTCGGCACGATCACGGAGATCTCCGACTATCTGCGGGTTCTCTACGCTCGAATTGGCGTTCAGCACTGCCCCCGCTGCGGCGATGAGGTCATGGGGCAATCCCCGGAACGCATTGCGGACACGCTGCTTGCGGATGCACCCGGCAAAAACGTGGTGTTGCTTTCCCGGGTGCTCGAGAACCGAAAAGGCGAGCACCGTGAGCTGCTCGAAGGACTGCGTCGCGACGGCCACGTCCGAGTTCGCGTGGACGGCGAGATTCGGCGCCTCGATGGGTTGGACGCCCTAGAAAAGCGCAAGAAGCACAATCTGGATGTGGTCGTCGACCGGGTGAAGCTCACTCGAAGCTCCCGGGGGCGCCTGGCCGAGAGTGTGGAGCGCGCTCTGGAGCTAGGGCAGGGCACCCTGCGCGCGGTGGACGGCGACAGCGAGCGATTGTTCAGCCGCCACAACGCCTGCTTGCGCTGCAAGGTCTCGTTTTCTCCACTGACCCCTCAAGCCTTTTCCTTCAACAGCCCCCAAGGGATGTGTCCTGAGTGTCACGGTTTGGGAACGCTCTCGACCATCGATCCCAACCGAGTCATTCCCGACCCAAGCTTGACCCTCGACGAAGGCGCCGTGGCGGTGTGGGGTCCTGGCGTCTCGAAAAAGAAGGGCTGGGCGCACGGCTTCCGTGGACAGATCCTGGAGCGGCTGAAGATCCCGGTCGACCGCCCCTACGCCAAACTCAGCGAGCGCCACAAGGAGCTGCTGCTCTGGGGCGCGGGTGAGAAGCGCTTCACGGTGCGTTGGAAGACTCAGAAGGGATCGGGATCCGGCAAGTTTGACGTGACGTGGGAGGGGCTGATCCCGCGGCTGACCCGTCGCTTCTCGAGCACGAAGTCGGATCGCGCGAAGCGCTGGTACGCGCGGTTCATGGGTGACGCGCCCTGCCGTGCCTGTCGAGGCTCGCGCCTCAAACGCGAAAGTGCGGCGGTTCGGGTTGGCGATCTGAGCCTGGTCGATGTCGGCGCTCTGACGGTCAGTGATGCCGCGCGTTTCTTTTCGGAGTTGGGCTTGTCGGGCGCATCCGCGGAGATCGCGACGGAGGTACTGAAAGAAGTACGCGGGCGACTCGGGTTCTTGGAGGCAGTGGGCTTGGGCTATCTGTCCCTAGACCGGCCCGGGCCGACCTTGTCCGGGGGAGAGGCGCAGCGGATCCGCCTGGCCAGCCAGGTCGGTTCCGAGCTGACCGGCGTGCTCTACATCTTGGATGAGCCTTCCATCGGGCTGCACCAGCGGGACAATCGGCGCCTGATCGACACGCTGCTGCGACTGCGGGACATCGGCAATACGGTGGTGGTCGTCGAGCATGACGAGGAGACGATCCGGTCATCGGATTGGGTGGTCGATTTCGGGCCTGGGGCCGGGATTCACGGTGGCGAGGTCGTCTTCTCGGGTACCGCCAGGCAAATCGAAAAGAGCCGCAAGTCACTGACGGGGCAGTACCTCTCCGGTCGCGCGACGATTGAAACGCCAAGCGCGCGGCGTCAGCCGTCGGGGGCGATCGTTGTGCGGGGAGCACGAGCCAACAACCTTAAGAACATCGATGCCGAGCTGCCTTTGGGAGTGCTCATTGCGGTGACCGGGGTCAGCGGCGCCGGCAAGAGCACCTTGGTCAACGACATCGTCGTACCTGCGCTGTCCAAGAGTGAAGATGCTCGCCCCGCGGCTCACCAGCGAATAGATGGCGCCAAGCAAGTGGAGCGCGTGGTGTTGGTGGATCAGCGACCCATCGGTCGCACCCCGCGCAGCAACCCAGCGACCTACGTCAAAGCCTTCGACGAAATCCGCAACTTGTTCGCAACCCTGCCAGATGCCCGAATGCGCGGCATGAAGCCGGGGCGGTTTTCATTCAACGTAAAAGGGGGGCGCTGCGAGGCCTGCGAAGGGGACGGCGTCCGCAAGGTCGAGATGCACTTCTTGGCGGACGTTTACGTGCGTTGCGAAGAGTGCCAAGGGAGGCGCTTCAACGACGCGACCCTGGCCATTCGCTACCGTGACAAGTCCATCGCTGAAGTTCTGGAGCTGACCATCGACGAGGCCTTGGAGCTGTTTTCTCCGCACCCCAAAATCCGAGCGCCCTTGGCGCTTCTATCCGAGGTGGGCGTCGGATACCTGCATCTGGGCCAGCCTTCTCCGACCCTGTCCGGCGGTGAGGCCCAGCGCATCAAGCTCGCTCGAGAGCTCGGCAAGCGCAATCAGAAGGGAACCCTCTACGTCTTGGATGAGCCCACCACGGGGCTTCACTTCCACGACGTCAAAAAACTGCTCAGCGTACTGCACCGCCTGGTGGACGCTGGCAACACGGTCGTGGTGGTGGAGCACAACATCGAGGTGATCAAGAACGCCGACTACGTTCTGGATCTCGGACCTGAAGGAGGACCCGAAGGCGGAAACGTGGTTGCAGCAGGAACGCCCGAAGAGGTTGCACGGAGCCGCACGTCCTTCACGGGGCAGTACCTCGCCAACGCGCTCGGTATCAAGGCCGCGCGGAGTGCATCGAAAAAGCGCGCGCGGCGAGCGAGTTCTGCAGTCAGAGCGTAGAATTCCACGACCAGCTGGCGTGGGCTCAGTGAGCTATGCTCAGGGACATGGAGTGCCGCAGCGTTGTGCTCGCCTCGTTCCTCGCCTTCGCACTGGCGGCTTGCGGTGACGACACCACAGGTACAGCGAGCAACGCGCCGCCCGGGGGGAGCGGTGGCAGCAGTAGCGGAGGTGCAGGTAGCTGCAACCCCGGTGACGAATGGGTGTGCAGTTGCTTCGGCGTGCCCAATGGGAAGCAGACCTGCTTGCCAGATGGCACCAAGAGCGCTTGCCCGAGGTGTGACGCCGGATCCTCCGGCGGCTCCGGCGCAGGTGGACAGAGCGGTAGCGGCGGCGTGGACGCCGGCTGCTCTTGTTCCAACGGCAAGCAGGACTGCGACGAGACGGGGGTGGACTGCGGCGGCTCCTGTGGGGCCTGCGGACCCGTGGTCTACCTGGAAAGCGACTGCATCAAGGCCGCACGCAATGGCAGCGAAATCTGCGACGACGCTGCATGGAAAGTCGAAGCGCCGGGCAACGATCTGGTGTTGGTATGCATCACGGACGCGGGGGGAACGATCTACGTTTCGACGAACACGGGCCCTCCGGACCCGGTGGATTCAATCAAGCGCTGCCAGGGTTGGGAAAAGACCGGGAAGAACGCTTGGGATAATCTGAACTACCTCCACACGCTGGTCTGCAACAAGGAGCAGCAGCTGTTGGAACTGGATCTGTCCGCTCATGTGGGCAAGACCCTGTACTTCGGCGCCCACAACAAACCGACCGGGGGCGGGCAGTTCACCCACATGTGCATCGCCAAGAAGAAATAGCTTGGCGACGCCTCAGCGGGTCGGAAACCCGCGGTTCTTCAACAGCGCCTCGACCTTCGGGTCCCGGCCCCGGAACTTCCGGTACGCCTCCGCTCGGTCGATGGCGTCGCCAGTGGCCAGGATGATCTCCTTGAACTTCTTCGCTGTTTCCGGATGCCAGGGGTCCTTGGTCTTCTCGAACGCTTCCCAGGCGTCTGCCGCCATGACGTCTGACCAGAGATAGGAATAGTACCCCGCCGAGTATGAATCCGAGGTGAAGAGGTGCTGGAAGTGGGGTAGCCGATGGCGCAACACGATCTGCTTCGGCATTCCGATCGCCTTGAGCGTCTTCTTCTCGAAGGCCTTCGGGTCGACCTCGCCTTTCGGGTCGGTGTGGAGCTTCATGTCGACGATCGCAGCGCTCAGATACTCGACCGTGGCGAAACCTTGATTGAACGTGGATGCTGCCCGCATCTTGTCGATGAGGGCTTGGGGCATCTTCTGCTTCGTCTTGTAGTGCAACGCGTACTTGTCCAGGATTTCTCGCGTCAGTACCCAGTTCTCGTGCACCTGGCTGGGGAACTCGACGAAGTCCCGAGGTGTGCCCCCGAGGGAGGGATAGGTGGTGTCGTTGGTCAGGGCATGGAGCGCGTGGCCGAACTCGTGGAAGAGGGTTTCGGCGTCATCCAGGCTGATCAGCACTGGCTGGCCCTTGCCGGCTTTGGTGAAGTTGTTGTTGTTCGACACGATGGCGTCCACCTGTCCGTCCAACTTCTGTTGGTCTTGATAGGTGGCCTGCCAGGCGCCGGAGCGCTTGTACTGGCGCGCGAAATCGTCTCGATACAAGAAGCCGACATGGCTGCCGTCGGCCTTGTTGGTGACCCGATACACGCGAACATCGGGATGAAATACCGGAACCTTGCCCGTGATTTCCTCGAAGGCATAGCCGTATAGCTTCTCGGCCATGTAGTAGGACGCGGCGATCATGTTTTCGAGTTCGAAATACTTCTTGAACTCGTTCTGGTCCAGGTCGTAGCGCTGCTTGCGGACCTTCTCCATGTAGTAGCGGTAGTCCCAGGGCTCGACGGTGATCTTGTGACCCAACTTGGTCGCCAGCTTCTGCATGTCGCGGACTTCTTGTTTCACGCGTGCGACTGCGGCGGGCCACACCCGCATCATGAGCTTCTGAGCGCGAGCGGGGTCCTTGGCCATGGTGTCGCTCATGCGCCAATGCGCGTGGCTCTTGAAACCGAGAAGCTTGGCGCGCTCAGCGCGGAGCTTGACGATTTCTGGAATGAGCGCGTTCGTGTCGTTCTTGTCGCCGTTGTCCCCGCGCTTGATGAACGCGCGCCACACCTTTTCGCGCTTGGCGCGATTGTCGGAAAAGGTCAAGAAGGGGTCGACGGCAGAGCGAGTGTTCACTACCGCGTAGCCGTCCAGCTTGCGCTCGCTGGCGGCCGCTTTGTAGCTGGCTACCAGGGATTCCGGCAGTCCAGCCAGTTCATCTTTGGTGAGAGTGACCCAGGTGTCCTCATCGGCCTGCACCCGGTTGCCGAAGTCGGTGAAGAGTTTGGCCAGGCGCTGGTTGATCTCCCCCATACGCTTCTTCTTTTCGGCGTCGAGGTTGGCGCCGCGGCGTACGAAGTCGTCGTAGGTCTTTTCGACCAGCCGTTTCTGTTCCGCGTCGAGCTCGCTCTTGTCGCGCGCGTCGTAGACGGCCTTGATCCGAGCAAACAACTTCGCATTGAAGTTCACTTTGTCGGAGACTTCCGAGAGCTTCGGGCGAATCACCCCCGTGAGCTTTTGGATCTCCGGCGTGTTGCGATTGCCCGTCATCACGAAGAACAGCGTTGCTACCCGGTCCAAGGGTTTGCCCGCTCGCTCCAGGGCAGCGAGGGTGTTGTCGAAGCTGGCGGGCTCTGTGGACGCAGCGATGGCGTACACTTCCGCCAGGTAGAGTTCAGAGGCTTTGTCGATGGCGGGTTGGAACAACTTGTGGTTGGCCTTGTCCCAGGGTGGCACGCCTCCATGGGGGCCGGTCCACTTCGCCAGCAGGTCGTCGATGCTCGGCTCTGGCGCTGCGGGCGCGGCGCTCGCCGGCGGTGGCGGGCTAGTGGCTGCGACCGGGCTCTGCGTATCGCGAGCGGGGCCACAGGCAGCCAGGGTCAGAATCGCGACGCAGCCCAAGGAGGAAGAACGCTTCATGCGCCGAGGCATGCGCGGGCCACGCCGCGCCGTCAACCACCCTGGGCGCGGCTGCGCCGAGGGTGCCTCTAGGCGAAGAGCCGACCGCTGCGTCGTCGCGGCATCTGGGCCTTGCCGACAAAGACATCGGCCATCTTCCGGAACCGAGTCCAGACGCTTTCCTGAACGTAGGGCAGTCCGTGACGCTCACAAAGGCGTCGAACCTGCGGCTGGATCTGCTGGTACTTCAGCATCGGAATGTCGGGAAATAGGTGGTGTTCGATCTGGTAGTTCAGCCACAAGTGGGCGAAGTCATTCAGATCGCTGCCCGTGCGAAAATTGACCGAGCCGATGACTTGGCGCGCGTAGTACTCGGCCTTGTTGGCCGGGCGGTCGTCGAAACGAGGGACGTCTTCGCCGGTGTGGTTGGGCCCGACGACCAGGAAGGTGTGCAGATTCGTCAACAAGTCAGCGCACACGCTATTGGCCAAGGCGCTGCCGACGCCCAGGGGACCCAATGGTAAATACAGCAGGGGCAACGCGCCGAATTGCACCAGCGCGTAGGGCAGGAGGGCGTCGACGCAGAGCACTTTGGCGAGCTTCGCCCGGGTTGGCTTTTGTCCGTGCCTCGCCAGCCACTCTTCGGTCGTATTCTGTGCGTAGTAGCTGGCGCGCCAAGTGAAAGCGAGAAGCCCGAGAATCGCGTAACGGGCAGGCTGGGGCAGGGCGCGCACCCACTGAGTGTTGCGTTCGACGACGTCGGGGTCTTTGTCCTCGCCAGTGTTCGAGTGGTGCAGCACATTGTGCTCGTAGATCCAGGCTTCCGGGAGCATCCAATCCAGCCAATCCACGTAGCGCCGCGGGCCACGTGCAAACCGCCGGCTGGTCAGAGTTTCGGGCACATTGGGGACGCGGTCGTATCCCCGGTGACCGACGTGGTGCATCATCAGCCAGCGCGTCGAGCGCCCCAAGGCCAGGGCGGATGCACTCACGGGGTTGGGGCCCATCCACGCGGTCGCCAACCCAAGGGCGGTCCCGAGGCGACCCCAGCGCTGGATCTTTCGCAGGTGGCGCAGATCTTGGGGTCCGAGAGATTCTCGGATCTCCCTGCGTAGGGTCTGGATCTCGCTCAAGAACGCCTCGAGATCCGGCGCAGGGGGATCGGGGCGGTGAGGCTCGGAGTGCGTCGTTACAGGCAAGGCCGGGGACCGTAGCGGACGCTGTCACTGGAAGCGAGCGGTCGTTTTAGAAGCCGAGGCCGGTTAGGTGAAAGCGCAGCGAAAGGTCGAGAGGAACGATGCCCGGCCGCGCGGAGTGCTTCCGGCTTCCGGTGAAGACGCGGCGCTCTTCGGCGCCCAGGGGCAGAGACAGGCCGGGACGGTACAGCAACTCCACGAATCGAAATCGCAGGCCCACGGGCAACCCCGCTTCGAACGCGCTTCGCTTGCTGCTGGCCGTGTCGATGACGACCCCGGCAGACACACCTATGGGCACGCTGAAGCCGGCGCCCAGGGGCAGTTCCAACAAGCCGGCCTCTCGCAGATCGAGGTGTCCGTGCCCCGTGTGGTGAACGACGCCGAACGCGACAGTGGAATCCGCTCGCGTCGCGATGCCGGCAACGTTCGGCAGCCGAACGCTCAAGCCAAGCATGACACGTGTATTCCAGAGCCAACGATCCTCGCTCTGTTCTTGGCCGTCGAAAGTTACCGACAGGCGTTCCCAACTCTGGCCCAGTTCCAGACCCGCCATCGGGACGAACTGGTCTCGCTCTTGTGCGGACGAAGTGACCGTGAAGAGCAGCACGGCGGCCAAAGCCGCACAGGCTGTGGGCACGGCTGGAGTCATTTCGTCACCCAGGGGATGGGACGCCGTGGGCTCTTGATAGCGGGATCCCACTCCACACCGATGCGGAACGACATCTGCACCGCGGACTCGATCTTGCCGGTCAGGGCTGCCAGCTTTGGACCGAAGTTTGGCGTGAGGTCCTTTTCCTGTTCTCGATCCTGTCGCTCAGGCATCTGATTGAGCGGGTGTACGGCCAGGCCCTGGGTCGTCGCCCACAGGTGCATGCGCTGAAAGATGCGACCGCTCCGAAGTTGCTGCTCGCGACTGTCGCGAACTTTCGTGGACAACAAGCAGAATGCGAACCCTGTCGTGTGCTCGTTTTCGTTGCTGTCGATCCAGTACTCTCCAGCCTTCTTGGCGCTCGGTTTGCCAGATGCCTTGGCCAGGGCTCGGATCGACGATCCCAGGCCGGTCGCGTCGAGAGTGAGCCCGTCGCGGTGCTCCTCGATTTCCTCCTTGGTTTGACGCCACCAACTGTGGCTCGCATCCCACATGGCAGCGTCGTTCACGATGGCGCGAGTGGCAGCGATCGTGCCGCGGCGAAACTCGGCTTTGCCCGGCCCGCTGAGAAACGTGAGTTCGACGTCTGAATCGTCGATGAGTGCGCGAAGCGCCGGCTCGAGGCCCTTGGGAGAGTGGCCATCGAGGTAGCGGCCGCGATTGGTGTGGCGATTGGGAATGGCTCGATACAGGGCGCTCAGCTTGGGCGGCGCGTCGGTCAGGTCGATGCGAGCGACATGGCGCGGATCCGCAGCTGACGGTTCCCAGGTGATGGTGCTGGCGCGACCGTGGGCGGCCGCCGCCAAGACCAGGTTTTCGATCGCGCAACCGAGCCCAATGAAGAGCTCCCGCCCCAAGGGGTCCATGGCGTGGAGGCTCTGGTCCATGTTCGCGAACACGTCGATCGCGCTCGGCGTGATCGCGAACAGCCAGGGCTGCGTGTTGTGGGGGCTCGCCGCCAGGATCGCGGCGGCGACAGCGATACGCTCGGGCGCCGTCTCACCGTTCGGAAAGTCCCAGGGCGCATAGGCCACGCCTTCTTCGGCGGCATACTGGCCGCAGCCGGCGAGCATTCCGCCGACGCTGACCAACATCACCGAGCTGGCGCCGACGCCAGCACAGAAGCCGCGGCGGCTGATTGCGGCACCGGCTCGGTCCAGCACCCTTGCGCTGGTGGATTTCGCAGGATTCGAGGGGGTTGTGGTCATGGTTTTCCCTTTCCCCTCTGAATTAACTCATGCGCGTGACGATGATAATGCGCACGGGCAGGCTATTAGTTATGCTTGTGGCGCATGGATGAGCTGACCGGTCTGCGGGTTTTCTGCCGGGTCGTGGAGCGAGAGAGCTTTTCCGCGGTCGCGCGCGAGCTGGGGATTTCTCAACCGAGCGTCAGCCGCCACATCGCGGCTCTGGAGGAGCGCTTGAATGCTCGACTACTGGTGAGAACGACCCGGCGGGTGACGCCTACGGAGGCGGGGCGCGCCTTCTACGAGCGTGCGTCTCGAGCGGTTCTGGAGCTAACGGACGCAGAGAACGAGGTCCGTGCGGGTGAGACCTCCCTAGCCGGAACTCTGCGCGTCTCCGCGCCGGGAGCATTTGGCCGGAGCTTCGTGTTGCCCTCAGTGACGACGTTTCTTCAGAGTCATGAACAGGTCAGCGTCGAGCTGCTGCTATCGGATCACCCAATCGATCTCGTGCGCGAGGGAATCGATCTCGCCATCCGAGTTGGAACGCCCGGTTTCGGATCGCTGACTCAGCGCAAGCTCGGCAACGTTGGGGTCATCCTCGTTGGCGCTCCGAGCTACGCGAACGCGCACGGCGTGCCGACATCCCTGGCGGAAGGTGACGGACATGCGGCAGTGCTCCACACTGGAAGTCGCCAAAACATGGTCGACCTGGTGGCCGCGGGCGTGCTGCCTGCGGTGCCTGACTTCAACGTGCGGCTAGTGTCTGACGATATCGAAGCCGTGCGAGACGCCGCCCTCGCCGGCCTCGGGCTGTCGCCGTTGCCGTTGTGGCTGGTCGCAGAGCACCTGGAAGCGGGTCGGCTGCAGCATGTGCTGCCGAGGATGCAGGTGCCGCCCTCTCCGTTGTTTGCGGTGTTCCCTTCGGGGCGCCAGCATTCCGCACGACTGGAGGCGTTTGTGGCTCACTTCGAGGCGGATCTAGGGCGGCGTTTGAACGAGATCCAGCGCCGTTTCGACGCCCTGGCTGCTGCGAGCACCAGCTAGGCTCCGCTACGCGCGAGCGATCACAACGCGAAGGGCCCAGCCCGGGCGGGCTGAGCCCGGGCGTATCACTGCGCGGGAAGCAGACGGCGTGCCGACGGGAGTCGCGCTGCCGCGCCCCGCGGCGGCCATGCGACGAACAGGTCGTCGAGGGGATGGGCCGGCGTATTGGCCTCGATGAAGGGACTGATCGTGCCCGGTTTGATCACCGGTGCCGTCTGGCTGCCCCACCAATGCAAGCTCACGTGAATGTGATGGTGATGGAACGGCCATCCACTCCCGAAGGCCATGGCCGAGGAGAACTTTGCGAGCTCCTGAGGCGTGATGTGGTGGGGGTCCGTCGGTGGCAGTGCTGCGAGCACTTTGGCGGCATCCCCGATCAGAGGCGCGAGCACTTGGTCGACGCCTATCACCCGCAGCCGGGGCGAAGCGAATAGCTTCGCCATGAAGAATGCCTGGCGCGGCAAGTCGACGGTGTGCGTGTTCACGGCATTTGGGGTGCAGAAACCGTCGGCGTGCTTTGCGCCGTCGTTGCAGACGATGCGCGCACGATTGTCGGGCGTGGTCTGATAGAAAGCGAGATCGATGTTGCCGCCCTGATCGTGGGTGGTCTCCGGATGCCGCGGATCATTGACGTCATAGCCCGGGGTGATTCCGTCGATTTGACATGTATCGATCAAACCTAGGGGCTTCGTGCCGGGGAACGCCTTGCTTGTTTCGGCAATGGCGTGTCGTACGAGCATCGCCAGTTCACGCCGGGCGAAGCGGTAGTTCGAGTAGGTATCCCAGGCGTAGTTGTTGGCGGGAGCCGTGGCGACCGCCGCCGTATCCGGGAAGGGCAGGGGAATCAGCCCTTTGCCGCCGGGTTGCTGACCGATGCACTCGGCGGCGGGGTAGATGTCGGAGCAGACCGCGCCGTCCTGGTAGTCGATCTCTTCGACAGTGAGGCTGTAGACGTTCTGCGCGGCTTGGAAGCCAACGACTCGCAACATGTACTCCGCCCCGCCGGCTTCACTGTACAAGCCGTAGAACTCGGTATTGGTTTCCTGAGCGCGATCGCCGTAGGGGTAAATCTCGCCGTAGCGCGAACCGATCAGGTAGCCCTTGTTGTCGAGCACGATCATGTCGAGATCGCCAGCGCCGTGCTGGAACGTGATGCCGACGCGCACGATCTTGCCCTTCGGCACCGTGACCTTGAACCAATCCTCGTCGCCTGCGCAAATGGTCAAACCATCCGTTTGGCCGGGCGGCGCGGGCTTGGCCGCGGTCAGGGAGTCGTTGTCTTCCAGCGCGTCCTTGGAGCCATCGCACTTGAAGGGCTCGGTGTTGCATGTGCCCTTGTCGCACCAGGATCCGTCGGGGCAAAACCCATGAGGGTTGCTCGCGCTACAGGCGACCTTTTCATCGATGCACTCGTTGTCCAAGCAGACCCGACCTGACGGGCAGGGTGACGCCGCGTCACATCCGGCACGGCAATAGGTCCCCGTGCCGTCCTTGACCTTGGAACAGGTGTAGCCGACCCGGCAGTCGAGATCGTGGCCGCATTGTTGGACGCAAACGCCATCCCCGCTGGTCGACACGGGGAGGCAAGCTCCGCCGTTGCACTGACTGGAGTCGGTGCAGCCGAAGCTCAAACAGTATCCGCCTTCCCAACCGCTCGGCTCGGTGCCGTCGTAACACATGGGATCCGTCAGCGCGCACTGGCCGTCGGCAGTGCAGGCAGCCCCGGGGGTGCCCGGCGCCGGGTCCGTCAGGGTGCAGCCTTGCCCGCAGCTGGCATCACAGCCTTTGCCTTTGATTGGGGAGCAGACCTCGTGGCGGTTGATCGCGCCGCCCGAGCAGTTGGCAGGATCGAGAGCGGGCAGGCAGACGCTCGCGCCGGCGCTGGCGACATCGAAGCACTTGCTTCCAGCGGGGCAGCCCGCCTCTTCGCCTGGTGCGGCGCAAGGCCCGGGGGCGCGTTGAGCGCATAGCCCGTGCAAGCACACGGCTGGGAATTGCGGGTCACCAGAGCACTCGGCGTCACAGGAACAGGGCGAGCCCACCGGCCTGGCCGTGACGGGCGCGTCGACGCCCGCATCCGCGTTGGAGCCTCCTCCTCCGCCGCCTGAGTCATCGGAGCTACAGGCAAAGGTGGTCGAAAGCGCAGCTGCCGCCAGCGCGGCAAACCCAAAGACAAGGCGTGTGTTCATCGCCGACTCCTGTGCAAAGACGCGCACCCCGATCCACTTCGATGGCCACGCGGCGGCGGACACTGCCAGACCGCGGCGCGTCAGGCCACCCCGCGGCGCAATTGGCGGAAAAGTATGAACTTTCTGGCAAGCTGGTGCCTGCCCAGGGACGCCGCGGCGACCGCTGTGGTCGCGGCTCCTCTGGTTCAGCCGCTGGCCCGGGCGTCGCGTTCCTTTTGGCGTTGGCGTGACTTGAGCTCCGGAGATTCGAGCACCGCCATCGTGGCGAGTCGGGCCCCTTCGAGGAAGTGCTTCACGCCGGTGCGAACGAGCTCCGGGCTGCTGTGACCGACCTCCGGGTAGCCCCGTCCCTCGGCATCCGGTTTGGCGCTCTGCCAGTTGGCGAAGAGTCGCCCCCACTCACTCTGCAACGCCTCTTCGACTCGGGGCTTCCCAAACACCGGGTACCAGTAGATGTCGTGATAGGTGACGCTGGCCACGTAGGCCCAGGGCGCGAGCCACGTCTTCAGGGACCACTCGATGGGTTTCTTCAGGGGCCCCCAGTAGATGCGATGCTGGTTCTTCGACGCGAAGGTCATGTTCTTGAAGGGACCCTCGAAGTTCCAATTCTCTTCGGCAGCGTCCACGTCGCCGACGACCTCGATGTCCCGCACATCGCCGATGCCGAGTCCCTGTTCGTGGGCCAACCGCACGAACTTCAGGTCGGCCAAGGGATCGAAACCCATGAGCTTACCGGCCAGAGCGTCGATTGCTACTTGATCCGCAGACGCCAGCAACACGTTCTTCACGTGGGGGATCATGCAGCGAGGGCCAGGCCCGTCTCCCACGAACGTGCCGTCCATGACAGCGAAGACTCCACGATGAATCTTCTTCTGGATCATCAGCAGGTCCACCAGGGTTTCGTGAATGACCGGATGGGTCCAATGTCGGTGCTCGTTCAACAATCCACCGAAGGCGTTCTTCATGGCGCCGGTCGTGGTGGTGAAGATGTGGGTCTTGATGGTCGGTAAATGGATGATGTTCTCGCCGAGGAAGCGCTTCGGAATGCTGAACCCCTTGGGGTAGACCTCGTTCAGACACAGGAATTTCTTGGTGAGATCTCCGACTGCTTCACGCACGTCGATCCAGCCTTCGCCCTCGTAGAGGTGCACATTGCGCAGCCCGTGGGCCTGGACCACGTCGATCTGCTTGTTTTCGCGCTCGCCGAGATGCGCGTCGATCACCACCGTGCGATTGTGGCAGGCGTGGATCAGCTCGGGATCGTATCCATCCCGCTTCATGGCTCGGATCACGCCTTCCATCTGCCAGGGCGTGGTCGAGGACCCGGGGTAGAAGAAGTGCCAAGAGATGTTCACCTTGAGCGCGGTGTCCGCTGACTTATCGACGTGCTCCTGGTACCCCGCCAGATTCATCAAGCGGTGATAGTCTTCCAGAACGGTTTCGGGCCGCGTGCGCACGATGGCGACTTTTGAGCGAGGCATGGCGCTGGCTTTGCCGCGCTTTTCCCTTCGTCGCAAGCCAAAACGCAACTCTGCACGCAATCTCCACCCCGCGTTCACACGCGATGCGTGGGCAAAGTGTGGCTCCGAGCGTTAAGCGCTAGGCGACTTTGTGCTGAAGTGGCGTCGACGTGCTGCGGCCAGCTTCGCTGCTCGAATGCGACGGTTCTTCAGAGTGTTTGGAAGGCAGCAGGTTTCCGATGGTCGGCAAGCAGCCGCCACACGCGGTGCCGGCTCCACACGCGGAGCCGACCTGCTCCGGGGAGTGGGCGCCCGCCTCTACGGCTTCGAGGATCCGACGGTGGCAAACTCGGTGGCAGTGACAAACCAGCATGAAATGGCCTCGCTGACGAACAGTGTAGCAAGTTGATAATGGTTTTCAATATCAAAATGAGCTCTGGAAATCACCGAGATATCGCGGCTCTGGCCCTTTCCCAGCGGAGCCTCGGCGGGCTAGCCTGGCCGCCCAATCGAACCGGGAGACCAGTGATGCAGGGCGACCCAGCAATCATCGACGCGCTCAACGAGATCCTTGCCGCGGAGCTCGGAGCCATCAACCAGTACTTCATTCACGCCAAGATGTGTGAAAACTGGGGCTACGCTCGGCTCGCCAAACAGAAACGCAGCGAGTCCATCAGCGAGATGAAGCATGCGGACGCGATCATCGAGCGGATTCTGTTTCTGGATGGAACGCCCAACATGCAGCGCATCGCTCCGGTGCGCGTCGGCGAAGATGCCGTGGAGCAGCACAAGCTTGATCTGGAGCTGGAGCTCGACGCGCGCCAACGGTTGAACAAGACCATCACACTAGCTCATGACAAGTCCGACGCCGGTACCCGCGAGCTACTCGAAGGTGTGTTGGAGGACGAGGAAGAAGGCATCGACTGGCTCGAAGCCCAGCTGCATATGATCAAAGAGATCGGTAAAGAGAATTACCTCGCCGAGCAGATGAAGGGTTGAGTCAGAACGTGCCGTGCGCGGCGATGCTGCGTGGCGTCAGCTGAAGGTGCAGCCGCCCCGCGGTGGGTTTGGGATCCTGGCTGCGCGGAAGTAGTAGCCCGAGGCTGCCCAGGCCAACGCCCACGCCCACACCGATCCAACCGGCGACTCGAACGCCTTTCCACGTTGCCAGCGCGTCGACGTCGGATTGCGCTGAATCCCGCAGTGCCGGTTGCGCGAATCGGCAGCCATCGGAGCCGTCCGGGATTTCACAGTGGCTTTTCAAGTCGTCCCGTCGCGACGAGATGGTGACGCTGGACAGAATGACCGTAACCGCTCCCGTAGCGGCCACGCCGATTCCGGCGCCCAACAACCAGGGTGAGGCGGGGTGGGGCGAAGTGGTCTCGGGGCCTGCTACGGGATCGTCTGGTGGCAAACGCGGCGTTGGCTTGGGTTGCTCCGGGGTTTTCGCGAACGCCAAGCGAGCATCGAGGAAGGTTTCGATGCCGGACGCGATCCGGGCCGTCCGGGTGACGCTTCGGCTCCCCAAACTGAGTTCGACGGCCGTTTCGCCTGCGAACACGACGAGGGGTTTGGCCAGCGGCAGGGTTCCGCGGTGACGGTTGGCGATTCGAACCGTCGTGCCTTGAGGCCCCAAGATGTTCAGCCGGCCCAGGCTCTGTCCGTGCTTGGTCAAGAAAGCTCGGGCCTTTTCCGCTGCCGACCCCTCTAGCCCCAGAGCCAGAGACGACTCGAAGGCTTCAAAGGCCAAGTCTTGTTGGCGCAGTCGAGCAGCGGCCTGGGCGAGTTCGTACTTGCACTCTTTGGTTTCCCGTAGCGCATCGGCACGCCGAAGGCGTTCCAGGGCTTCGTCCCAGGCTGCGGGATCGTTGGAATCCAAGGCCCGCTCCTTCGCAGCGATGGCGTGAGCGAAGGCTGCTTCGTAGGCGTCGGCGTAGGCTGGTAGCGGGATGCAGAGCAGTGCGACGGCGCACACCACCGTGCGCGAGAACGAGGAGTTTACTGGCATGTTTCGGCGGCGCAGATCATGCTCGCACATTCGCTGGAGCGCGTGCAGGGCGCTCCTTTGGGCTTGCCCTTGGGTTTCGGCGCGCTGCCCGAGGGTGCGGGGCCGGCCTTGGGCTTGCCGCCTTTGGGCGCGGTGGGTCGCGCCTTGATCGGCGGCGGTTGCCGGGCGGCTTCTTCCGCTTTCGGCGCCGGCGCCGGCTCAGCGCCGACCGCAGGAGGGCTCGGACTCGGTGGTGGTGCGACCGATGGTGCGCTCAAGTTGCCTAGGATCGCGCGCAAAGCGGGCGGCGCGGCGGGAAGACCTCGGGTGGCCGCCAGGCCAATGGCGCCGCCGCCAATTAGCGCAACCGCTGCCAGAACGGGCCCCCGGCGCGAGGAGGGCTTGGGGCGTGGGATCGACTCCGGGCTCTCCAGAACCTGAGCGCCGTCGGAAGCCGCGGGCTCGATGGACGGCACGCTGAGCTCGTCGTCGGGTCGACTCACGACCGCCGTAGCAGCGGTGATCCGTCCAGATTTGGGGCCGGCGCCTCCCACGGCGTTCCTGACGGCTTCGAGCAAAGCTTCTGCTGAGCGTGGGCGTCGTTCTGGGCGGGTCGACAAGGCCCGCAGGATTACCGTGGACAGTGCACTCGGAACATCCGCGCCCGGAGCAGCGGGGTTGAGTCGCGCCTCCACGTTGGTCACATCCGTCCAAGGCAGACGTCCCACCAGCATGGCATAGAGCAACACCGCGAGTTCATACACATCGCTCGATACGGTGGCAGGTGCGCCGAAGAACCGTTCCGGAGCCATGGTGGCAGGCGTGCCCCGCGCGACGCCGGACTGGGTCGTCGTGGATGCCGGGGCCGCCGCATCCTTGGCGATCCCAAAATCGAGCAGCACCGCCCGTGTGCCGTCATCTGCCAGAACCACGTTCTCGGACTTCAAGTCCCGATGCACCAACTCGGCGGCGTGCAGGCAGATCGTGGCGTCGGCGATCTGCTCGAAGAGATCGAGGGCCAGGGGCAGCGGAAGTGCGCCACTGCGCGCAAGCCGCTGGGCCAGGGTGTCACCCGTGTAGCGCTGCATGGCGAGGTAGGGCGCGCCATCGTCCAGGACCCCCGAGTCCACGACCCGAGCGATGCTCGGATGCGTGACTCGCGCGAGCATCTTGGCTTCCGCCAGAAAGCGCTCCGTCTCTTTCTGCGTCAGTGCGGACTCCCGGGGCACCTTGAGTGCTACTGGCTGCCCGTCGCGCACCGCGGCATACACCACGGCGCTGCCGCCTTCGCCCAATACGCCGGTGACCTCGAAAGGGCCCACTCGGTCGCGATGGGCACGTTCAGCGGCCGCCTGCATGGCCGAAGGATAGTGGATTGCGCCCGCAGAGCAACGCAGGGCGCCCCGGAACCCCCGGCCAGGGCCCAAAGATCGCCGGGTTTTCCACCCGTCTGGGTGGCTTCCGCTATGCTGGGCGGCGCTTCAATCATGCCTTTCACGAGGACTACCAACCTGCTTCCCGTGGCGGACGCCGCTGCCCCAGCCAGGCTCCGGGTGCTGCACGGGCCGGATATGGGCGTGGAAGTCACGATCCCACCTGTCGGAGTGACCCTGGGCGCGGACAGCGCGGCGGACTTCGTGGTCAATGACCCTTCAGTCTCCAGGCGTCATTGCACGGTCGTGCCCAAGGGGGAGGGGTTCGCGGTCACGGACCTCGAATCCCGCAACGGCACCTTCGTTGACGGTGTAGCGATCCAAAAAGCGGTCGTGCCCGTCGGCGCAGTGCTCCGGGTGGGCGGCACCTTGATCGGTTTGATACCCGCCGAACAGCACGTAGTGATCCCGCCAAGTGAGCGCTCGAAATTCGGCGCGCTCGTCGGATCCAGCGTAGCGATGCGGCAGATCTACGCGATTCTAGAGCGAGCCAGTGCGGCGGGGGCGCCCGTGTTGTTGTTGGGCGAAAGCGGCACTGGCAAGGAGCTGGCGGCGCGAGCCGTCCACGAGCACAGCCCACGCAAGGACCAACCGTTCATCGTGTTCGACTGCGGGGCGTCCAGTGAGACCTTGATCGAGAGCGATCTGTTCGGGCACGTGCGGGGCGCCTTCACCGGCGCTCACGCCGAACGCCCTGGAGCCTTCGAAATGGCCCATGGCGGCACCCTCTTTCTCGATGAGATTGGGGATTTGCCCCTGGCCTTGCAGCCCAAGCTTCTGCGCCTGCTGGAGTCTGGCGAGGTCACGCGACTGGGTGGACGCAAGCCCGAGCGCTTTGACGTACGCATCATCGCAGCCACTCATCGCAACTTGGAGGAGGAGGTCGACCGCGGCACGTTCCGCGGCGATCTGTACTACCGCCTCGCCGTGGTCGAGGTGCACTTGCCGGCCCTACGCAAGCGCCTGGAGGACGTGCCGGAGCTGGTCCAGGTGTTCTTGGAGCGAGAGGGGCGCCCATGCGCGAAGCTTGAAGGGGAAAACCTCGACCGGCTACTGCGCTACCACTTTCCCGGCAACGTACGTGAGCTGCGGAACATCGTGTCTCGGGCCGTTGCACTCTCTGCGCCGGATGCACCGTTTTCCGAGCTACCCATCCTGCTCAGCGGCACCACCACCAAGCAGGACACTGAATGGATTGCCCGGGCAGATCGTCCATTCCAAGAGGCCAAAGCCGAACTCGTGGCGCGCTTCGAGCGCGACTACTTGAAGGATCTGTTGCTCCGTGCGGGCGACAACGTCTCCCAAGCTGCGCGGCTCTCGGGCATTGAGCGCAAGCACTTATATAGGCTGCTCGAGCGCGCCGGGCTCGGTCGCAAGAGCGACTGAGCTCCCGGATTTCGACGCCTGCGCCGCGGCATGTAATACTTTTAATGTTGCGCCGTAAGCTCTTGACTGTACTTGGTTTCACCGCGTTGTTGGCTGCGGTGGGCGCCTGGGTCGAGGGTAGCGCAGCCGGCGGCGCGCAGCGGGTCGCGGAGGAAGTCGTTACCCGTAGCGTTCGCGCGCCTGGCCTGCGCGTCGCGCTTCCGACGCCGAAGCCCGCTGAACAACTCGCGATGCCGCGGCGGGTGCCCATGTCTGGAGATCTGCCCATCGTGGTTGCCGAGGGGCGCACGACTCGACCCATCGTGTATCTGCACGGTTTCTGTGGGGACCCGGCACGGGTCGAAGAATGGGCAGCAGCCGCCCAAGAGTTTGGGACAGTCATCGCCCTGCACGGCAACGCGCCTTGCGTCGGCAAACCTGGCCGATACCGCTTCACCGCCGACATGAAGTACCTAGATTATCGGGTGCGGAAGGCAGTTCGCGCGGCGGCCGACGCAACGGGCATGGAGCTGGACTCAGCCCGCATCAACCTGGTGGGCTACTCAGAGGGCGCGACCCGAGCCGAGCAGCTCGCCTGGGTGTACCCCCAGCGCTACCCCCGGGCGGTACTGATGAGCGGGCCGACTGCGCCTAGCTTTGATCGGCTCAAACGTGGTGAGCGAGTCGCCATCGTGCGGGGCGGTCGCGAGTACCGAAAGCCCTACCGAGCGGCGGCTGGCCATCTGCGTCGCGCCGGCCTTCCCAGCCGCTACTTTGAACTCCCCGGGGCGGCCCATGGTGAGTTCGGATCCCGAGCCCCCGAGGTCATGAGCGACGTCTTCGGGTTTCTCTTTTCTCCCAATCGATGAAAAATACTTAGTAATATCAGGCACTTGTCTTCAAAGTTGCCCTCGTATCCTACATTGTGCGTTTTTGTATGTGCATTGTCTCCATAGTGCGCTACACCACCGCCCATGAACCTACGGGCATGGGGTGTATTTTCGATAGGTTTCCTGTTCGCTGGCTGCGCCAACCCGGTTGAGGACCAAACGGGTGTCGACGACCAGACGCCGCAGAGTGGAGGCTCTCTCGCGCCGGCACCGGTGAAGGGCGGCTACAACGGCAACGTGCCCACGGGCATGCCCGGTGTAACGCCACCCGGAGGCTCAGGCGGCACGGGCGGCACTCATCCCGGCGGCGGGTCCGGCGGCGGCGTGGAGCCGCCCACTCACCCCGAGCCCGGTCTGACTGCTTACTACGACTTCGATTCGACGACCGGCTACGTCTTCGACGTGTCCGGCTCGGGGAATCACGGCACGCCGAGCAGCGCCGGCGTCAGCCTCGCAGCGCCCGGACACTCCGGGCAAGCGGCCAGCTTCACGGGCGGACAAGGAAACATCGTCGTCACCGCCAAGCCGAGTCTGGACTTCAACACCGGTGCGACGATCGAATTCTGGATCCGGCTTTCGAGCGTCGCCTCGGGCACCATCTTGAGCCGCGGCTCGGGCTGGGGAACGAGTTCCGTGCGTGTGCGCACGACTCAAGGAAACGTGCAGGTCGTGTTCACTCGTGCGGGTAGCGGTTCGGCGATCCTGACGAGCAATCCAAACACGCTGAGCACGGGTTGGAGCCATGTTGCGATCGTGAACGATGGCTCCGAGTTGAAGCTGTACGTCGACGGCGCGTTGAACTCCTCCGTAGCCGGTGGGTACCTGGGCGCCTTGGCGTCGAATCTGGTGCTCGGCAAGAACGAAAGCACCGACATGGCCTTCAGCGGGTCCATCGACGAGCTGAAGTGGTGGACGGTCGCCCGGACGCCCCCACAGATTTGCGCCGACGCTGGCGGCAGCTTCAACGGCACCAGCTGCTCCCTGCCGTGACGCGGCAACCCGCGATCGAGGTCGTGGGTGCAGTGATTGTGTCGGGCCGCCGCTGCCTGGTGGCCAAGCGCGGCCCGGGCGGTAGCGCCGCCTTCAAGTGGGAGTTTCCGGGTGGCAAGGTGAAGCGCGGCGAGAGTGCCGCCGAAGCGTTGAAGCGGGAAATCTACGAGGAGCTGGAACTTCGGATCGACGTGACGGCCGCGATTGGCTCGGTTCGCGCGGCTGCTTCGGCGGGGCTCATCGAGCTCACGCTCTACAGCGCGAGGCTCATCTCGGGCTCACCGGTGCTGCGGGAGCACCTAGAGGTCCGTTGGGTCGAGGCGGACGATCTCCACGACATGGATTTCGCCGCGGCGGATCGACCGCTGCTTGGGCGAGTCGAAGCGCTGGTGCGCGGGGCCGAGCCGGCCTAGCGCCTCAAGATTTCCCCAGGGTGGCCGTTGTCCACTTCATGCGTACCCTGCTGCTCTTGGCTCTATGCATGGCGCAACCCGCGCCTCAGAGTGCAGTGCAGCGCTGCAACACGGGATGCCAGAGCGCACATACGGATTGCATCTTGGCTTGCGATGGGGACTTGGACTGTGCGAAGGCCTGCCACAAGCGCACCGAGAGTTGTGTGAAACGCTGCTCTGGCCCGTGAAACCGCTGGGATGTCGCCCTTTTGCGGGATTTGGACTATGAGCTAGGGGTGCCTGCTGGCCCCCGACGGACCCACGTTCTCCGCCTCTCGGCGCTTGGCGTCGTAGCCGTAGCCACGATCGGCGCCGTGGCCTTGCCGCGCCCGTCCTCGGCCAGTGGCCCCCCGGTCATGCTCACTGGCGGCTTGGTCGCGGACTTCTCGCGCGTCGCGGAGGCGACTCAGGCTCGAATCGAGCAAGAGCTCGTGCAGCGGGAGCGAGAGCTTCGGCTCCAGCGCTCGATCCGGAAGATGCCAGATCTGACCCAGACGTCGGCGGACTTGCTGGTTCCCGGCGGAGGAAGTTCCTACTGCGGTCCGGTTGCGGTCTCCAACGCCATCGCGGGGTTGGCGGCTGGCGGTCAGCGGGATCTCATGCCCGAGCGGTCGTCTCCTCGACAAGCGCACACGGCGCTCGTACGCCTCCTGGGTTCTGGTCGCTACATGGGCACCAGCGCCAATGCGGGCACCGGCGCAGCCGGCTTGATGGTTGGGCTAGAGCGCTATCTGCGCCACCAGGGGTACCGCGCGAGTTTGAGTTATCAGGGGTGGCGAGGGCATCCGAGACGCTTCGCGACAGGCCAAAAGGCACCGTCCCGGGAGGCGATGATCGACGCCTTTGCCCAGGGCGCGAGCGTATTCGTCAACATTGGCTGGTATCGACCCAGCCCGCGGGTCGAGGGTGTGTTCCGTCGCCGTGGGGGGCACTGGCTGACCCTGGTCGGTACCGGAGTGGATGCATCCGGCAACGCCTCCGCGAACACTCTGGTCTTTCATGATCCGGCGCCTTGGGCCGGGCCCGAAGGGGAGCGCCATTTTGCAAGCTTCGAGGCACTGGGGGAGGGATGGCTTATCACCGAGGTCGGTGCTTTCGCCTCCGAAGGCCATCACATCCTGAGTGGCGTGCACGTCAAGCACCCCGGCGACGTCGCCATCGTCGATGGAGTGGTGACGCTCGTCATTGGAGCGACGCGCAAGACGGCCACGCCAGGCTGATTTCGCGGTTGCCGTCTTTTCCTCAGGCGCGCCTGGGCTACAGTCTGCCCATGGCGCTTCTTCGATCTGTGTCTGGGTTCATCTTCGCAACTGCCACCCTCGGGATCCTCCACGCGTCGTGCGGTGGCCCAAGCCAAGTCACCTGTGCCTCCGAGCGCTGGGAGGGGCAGTGCCAGCTCGAGGCAGTCACCAAGGTTCGAGAGGCGGAGTTCCCGGCGCCCCACGTCATCCTCGAGGTGATGTATGCACCGATTCCGAACCAGAAGTACCCCAACTTCACCCCACCGGATTTGCGGGAAGAGATCCAAGTGATGGCGAACCAAGAAATCGTGGCCCGGGAGCACCTGCAGCGGCACTCGCCGACTCAGTGTCACATGGTGCCGCCTCCACCGGAACAGTGCGTTCCGGGCAAGCTGGCCGTCAACGTTCCGCCGTTCCAACCCGTCGCCGGTGGGGCCACGGCGACGGGCCCCACGGGTTGCGCACAGATCGAAAACCACGCAACCCAAGACCGGGTGCGCAACGACTTGGGCGCGAGCGAGACCATGTCGGAGATCATCCTTTTCGCCGAGAGCTCGTCCAAGATCGAGGAGAGCGCGGCGCCGCAGATCGCGGCGGTGGCCGGCAAGCTCAGCTCGGACGCGAGCGTCGAATGTGTTGCCGTGGTGGGCCAGCTGACACCAGGTGAGTCTCACGCCCTGGCGCAACAGCGCGCACAAGCGGTCAAGGACGCGCTGATCGCAGCCGGCATCGACGGCGCACGGCTGATGACCATTGCCGTCACGCAAAACGTGTTCGGCGCCGGAACCGAGGCGCCACCACCGAACCCGAAGGATCGGCGGGTGACGCTACGGATTGTTTTGCGCAAACGTTGAGGCGGCGCACATTCCTCGCTTCGTGCGCGCCCCTGTGAAACACTGGCGCGATGGGCCCAAGGGCGAGGTTGGTCGTTTCGCTTTCGGTCGTAGCCACCACGGGCTGCGCGACCGCTGAGGCGCGACTGGCCCGCACTGAGGATCGCCGCGCTACGAGCCGTGCTCCAAGCCATCGCGCGACTGCTCCACCGCCATGCCCGGAGGAGATGGCCCTCGTTGCCGGGACGTGCGTAGATCGTTGGGAAGCGCACCTGGTACCGGTGACAGGCAAGACCGCCGCGTCTACGCCTCACCCCCATACGAAGCGGCCCTCGACTGGGCAGCGCTATGCCGCACGCTCGTCGCCGGGTGTGTTCCCGCAGGCATATCTGAGCCGGGTTGAAGCGGCGCAGGCCTGTTCCGTGGCGGGCAAGCGATTGTGTAGCCTGGTCGAATGGTATCGCGCCTGCCGGGGTAGCTCGAAAGGCGTGTACCCCTGGGGTCGCCAAGCCGAAGCGGAGCGATGCAACAACGGCAAGCCGCATCTGCTGGGCCGACTCTTCGGTCGCGATTCTCGGCGTTGGACGTTGGTTTCCCACTTCAACAGTCCACGGCTGAACGCCGAGCCTGGCTTTCTGGCCAAGACGGGCACTTACGGTCGTTGTGCCAGCGACGCCGGGACCTACGACATGGTGGGCAACGTACACGAGTGGGTCAGCGACATCGTCGACGAGACCTTGCCGACGAAACTGCCCGTGCTCGAAGACATCGTGGGCAAGATCCGTATCAACCGAGGTAACGCGATCTTCATGGGCGGCTTCTACAGCACCGTGGCCGAGCATGGAGAAGGGTGCACCTACCTCACGCCGGGACACCAGGCCACCTACCACGACTACACGACGGGCTTTCGCTGTTGCATGGCCCCGCGCGGGAGTAGTGGCCCTGCGGGCGCCCGCGAACCGACCCCAAACAAACATTGATCTATCGCTAGGGGCCTGACCACTTAAGCGGCAACTCGCAACTGATCGATAACGCTCAGGTTGCTGAGAGCAGCGTGCCGGCGGAGGTCGAAGAGGTTGTTGCGCTGACCACGGTAGCGAGCACGGTCGCCTTGGCGGTTATGCAGGGTCGCGAGGCTGTGTTCGACGGCAGTACGCTTGCGAAGGCGGGCGCGGCCTTCGCGCGTGCGGGCGTTTTCGCGCAGCTGGATGTGGAAGGGCTCATGGGGGTGTAGCGTGACGCTGCGGCCACGCCCCGGGGCGGCGCGCGTGCAGTCGTCGCGGCTGCGACATACATCGCAGCGGGCAGCTGGGAAGCGAGCGACGGAGCCAGCGCTCGCTTTAACCGCAACGCCTTCGGGACAACGGGCGATTCCCGCAGCCAGATCGAGCTTGAAATCGGCCTTGGTGAAGCGCCCGCCGTTGCGCAACGGAAACGGTTTGCAGAAAACCTCTGTTCCTTCGGCGCGACGGGATTCGATCGCATCGTCGCCAAGGTAGCCTCGATCGATGTAGAGTTCTGAAACGGAGCCGCACTGTTCGAGTAATTCTGCCGAAGCGACACGTTCAGGACGATTCGCGGGGGTGATCGCGACGGCGCAGATGATGCCGGGCGTATCGAGCTGTATCGCGATGTGTCGCTTGTAGCCGTCGATGCGTTTCTTCTTGCTCTTGCGGCCATGACGCATGTCGGGGTCACTCACGCTAATGCGTCGGTCCTTCGCCACGCCGCGTGTGATCCGGCTCCCTCCGTCCCCGTCTGGATCGGGCTCGGTGTCCTGCGAGACGAGCTTTTCCACCAGTGCCCACTGCCCGGCCAGCGGCGCTTCTTTCAGCGGTTTCGTCAGCTCTTTTTCGAGAAAGCGGCCGAGTGACTGTACCTGCTTGAGCAGTCGACCGAGCGCCTTGGTGCGCGCCCCAGGGTCGTCCCAGTCGATGTCGAGCCCTGTCTTGATGCTGGTGGCGTTGAGTACTGGGATCCCCGCAGCAGCCGCGACCTTGTCGACGGGTTGACCGAGCCGCCGCGCTGCCGTGCGAACGACGTGTAGCGAGGCGCGCCCGATGAGATTGAAGGTGTCCTCGACGCGACCCGCGCCCCATAGTGGGCTGGCGTCGAATGCAGCACGCAGGTGCGTTGCACTGAATCCGCCCGTCTCGCGTGCGAGTTCGACCGTCTTGTTGAAGAGCAGCTCGTCGAGCCCATGCGCAATGACGCGCTGGCGAAAGTTGTAAAACGTGCCTTGCGAGAAGAGCGGCACTTCGATTCCCGCACAGTTGAGCACCATTTGCCAGCGGCGATCCATCAACGTAAGCTCAACCACCTCGTGGTCGGGCACACGCAGCGCGGCCTGCAGCAACATCGCAAGGCCGAGTTGAGCAGGCGGGACGCGACCACGCCCCCGCTCCACGGGCGAATATGCCTCCGTCAGCTTCGCCTGCATCTCTTCGTCAAAAATCCTATGTCGCAGCTCGCGCAGGAATACGAATACTCTGCGTTTCGCACATCGCTTTGCGATGAACTTCTCACCACGCGACAGCTCGACCGGCGCCTTCCAGATCTCCATGGGGTCCTCCTGACCCCGTTTGATCACTACACGCCCGGCGCGTCGATCCTGGCTTCTAAGCGATCGAACTTGCTTTGTATTTCGACGCCGCCGCTAGAATTTGATCGGGTCTCTAGCTCAGCTTGTCTCGCAGCATGCGGTCGACGAGTTTTGGGTTGGCTTTGCCGCGGGTTTCGCGCATCACCATCCCGACGAAGGCCCCCAAGAGCTTGGTATTGCCGTCGCGATAGCGCTGCACCGTCTCGGTGTTGGCGTTCAAGACGCGCTCGATCACGGGCAGTAGCTCGGAGCTGTCGGCGATTTGCCGCAGACCCCGTTCGTCCACGATCTGCGTGGGGGATCCGCCGGCTTCGATGAGGATGCGCAGGATCTTCTTGCCCGCCGCGCCGGTAATCGTGCTGTCGTCCACCAGACCGACGAGCTGCGCGAACTCCTTGGGCCCGAAGGGCAACTCGGCGAGCGCGCTGCCACGATGATCGCCGGGGAGTTCGTTGACCAGCCAGCTTGCCAAGGTGCTTGCGCTGTCGTGATGGCTCAGAGCTTGCTCGAAGAAGCTCGCCAAGGCCGAGTCGTCGCCCAGCACCCGGGCATCCTCCGCGGAAATGCCGTGCTTGCTCAGAAGCGCCTGGGCGGCAGAGCCCAGGGGCTCCTTGCCCTTCGGGTCGACCTTCGCTTGTTGAGGCTTGGCTCGAGCTTTGGCGGCAGCAGGCTTTCCGCGGGCTTGGGTCTTCGCCCAGGAGTCCTTGAGGGCCACGGTGCGGTTGAGCTGTTTTTTGCCGTCAGCTTCATCCACGAAGAAGTAGCCGAGCCGTTCGAACTGAACGTGGCTGCCCGGAGCTAACGCTTCCACGGCGGGTTCGGCCCAGGCTGTGGTGTGGGTCAGTGAGTGCTCGTTCAGATCCATGAGGGGGTCGCCGCTCTCGGCGCCGGGATGTTCGCATCGGAATAGACGGTCGTAGACCGCGACCCGCACGGGTTTGGCGTGCTCGGCGCTCACCCAATGGATGGTGCCCTTGACCCGTTTGCCGGGCTCCGTCTCCGCAACGGCGCTGCAGTGCAGACGTGTCACTTTGCCTGCGGCGTCCCTTTCCACCCGATCGCAGCGGATCACGTCGGCGTGGCGGAGCCGTACCTTTGCGCCGGGTGCGAGGCGGTGAAAGCCCTTGGGCGGGTTTTCGCTGAAGTCATCGCGCTCGATGAACAGACGGTTGCACAGCGGCAGCATGCGGCTGCCGGGTTTTCCGATGTCCGGTGGCCAGAGGGGCGCTTCCAGCTCCATGGCCGTGTCCGGGGGCAGGCCATCGATGACGACCTCGAGGGGATCCATCACGGCCATCATTCTTGGTGAGCGTGGACTGAGATCATCGCGCAGAGTGTGCTCGAAGAGTGCAACGTCCACGGTACTGTTGTTTTTCGCAACCCCGATGCGATCGCAGAACTTGCGAATGGCCTCGGGGGTGATGCCGCGGCGGCGCATGCCGGCGAGGGTGGGCATGCGGGGATCGTCCCAGCCTTGCACGTGTCCCTTCTGCACCAGCTCGAGCAGCTTGCGCTTGCTCATCACCGTGTAGGTCAGGTTGAGGCGGGCGAATTCGTACTGGCGCGGACGTGCGTCCACCCGGCAGTGCTCGATGACCCAATCATAGAGCTCTCGATTGTTCTCGAACTCCAAGGTGCAAATCGAGTGCGTGATGCCCTCCATGGCATCGCTCAAGGGGTGGACGAAATCGTAGAGGGGGTAGATGCACCAGGTGTCGCCGGTTCGGTAGTGGTGCGCATGCCGAATGCGATACAGCAGCGGGTCTCGCATCTTCATGTTGGGCGCGGCCAGATCGATGCGTGCCCTCAAGACATGCGCGCCGTCGGCGAACTCCCCGCTACGCATGCGCCGGAACATGTCGAGGCTTTCCTCTGCGCTCCGGTCTCGGTAGGGCGTGGGCGCGCCGGCCTCGGTAATGGTGCCGCGGTGCTCACGGATCTCCTCCTCGGTGGAGCTGTCAACGTAGGCGTGGCCGTCTTGGATCAGTCCCTCGGCGAGCTCGTACAGCCTTTCGAAGTAGTTGGAGGCGAAGTACTCGTGCTCGCCCCAATCGAATCCCAGCCAGCGGACGTCGCGCTGAATGGCGCGAACGTATTCTTCGTCCTCGGTGGTCGGGTTGCTGTCGTCCATGCGCAGGTGGCAGGCGCCGTCGAACTGCAAGGCAATACCGAAGTTAAGGCAAATGCTCTTGGCATGGCCAATGTGCAGGTAGCCGTTGGGCTCCGGTGGGAATCGCGTCGCAATCCGTTCATGGCGCCCCGCAGCGAGGTCGGTTTCGACGATCTCGCGAATGAAGTCCCGAGGCTCGTCGGCCGCGTTTGGGTTGGGTGGTTCGTTCATGGTCGGCCGTCCAAGGCGTCAATGTATGCCGTGGAGGATTGAAGGGTGACAAATGTAAAACGCGAGCCGTGGCCAATGCCACGACTCGCGCCTTCAGCCCAGAGCAGGCGCTGACTCAGGCCGCCGCGGCGCCCTCTGCCTCGATGCTCTTCTTGGCTTCGTCCCATTTGGCTCGAGCGGTCGAGCCAAGGGTGACGCGGATGAAGTCGTGAACATCCACGAAGTCAGCGGGCTTCAGATCCGCCTCGAGGAGCCGGTCCCGAACCGCATGGGTCATCGACAGCAGGCGAGCATAGGTCGCGCCGTCAGGGGAGTTGGAACAGGTGACCCGAGGAGCCATGTAGCGGGCCTGGTCCCGGAAGCTCGTGGGGCGCACCGGCACATGCTCTTCGGCGCGTACCAAGCCCAGCAGAACCGTGGCGAGCTGCCAGGCGGGTGGGGCACCCATGACGCGCGTGAGGAGCTGGACCCAAGCGGTGACCCGCTCGGCGTCTCCGTGGCTGCCGTATAGGAACTCTTGGATCCCCTTGGCGAGCTCCGGGTGGTTCTTCGGGGAGACGCTGCTGAAAGGCTTCAGCTGAGCGGCGGTCACGAGATCCGTCCGTGACATGATGGACTCCGCGGCTTCGACGACCTCGGTTGCCTTGTGCTCCATGAGCAGGCGATTGAGGTTCTCCTTGCCGAGCATTTCCTTGGCGTCCGTGATCACGCGATTGCGGTGGCGCTTGAGATGGCGCTTCGCACCTTCGCCGCGGGTCTTGGCGAGCCACTGCGGATCCTGGAATCCGGCCGGGAACATCGCCTTGAACAGCCCGATCTGGTCCTGAAGGCTCATGCTGGCGCCTCCGCCCTGGGAGCGCAGAATGCGGCGGGCTTCGCCGGCATCGAGGTGCCCCACGAGGGTCCGGACTACATTTCGGGCCTCATCGGCTGGCACGTCGATTTCCTCCATCATGCCGAAGAACCCCTCGGCCATGATGCGGAGTTCCCCGTCTTCGAACTGATAGGCCCGCTTGACCGTCCGGTCCCAGGCCAAAATCGCTCGTCCCCAGTCCTTGCGCTTGCGATGCCGGAAAAGGGCGGGCACGACGGGCATGTCGCTGGCTTCGGCTTCTGTGCTCATGTGGAAAACCTCCAACTTGGTAGATTTTGGGGCGAATCCATGGCTTCGGGGGGGTGAGACCTTGCTCGGCCGTTCGGCTTCTTGTTGGCCTGATACGGTATCGGTGGTGGCACCCACGCGCCGCTTTGAACGCACCCAACCCGGTTGGGCGGCGCTAGCCCCGGCTGTCGGAACTCCTCACCATGAAGACGCCCACGCGACGGCCAAGATGAGAAAACTATAACACGAGCTGGCGAAAATGCAAGTCTCGCGTGGCACGGCGCGTGATCCTAAAGCAAGCGGCATGCCAATTAGCGCTGAATCCATGCGGCAATCGAGGCGATCAGCTCCCGCAGCCAACCGTTGTCACTTGATTCGACCGCCGAAGGGGCGCGGGCAAGAGTCTGAAGCTCAGAGGCGGCCACGAAGGTGCCTGCGCACGTCCCGCAACGCGCCACCCAGGCACCGTCGGCTTCGCTGGGGTAGCGACTCTGCGTCATCGGAACGCGGCACTCGGGGCAGCTCCAATCTCCGGGTTTGGCTGGTCGGGTGCCGGAGTGCTGCCGCAGGGTCTTCGCGGTCGCGATCGGGTTGCCATCGAACCAGTCCATCCATACCCCACCGCAGTCTGCGCAGATGTCTAGCGCCGACGCAGTGGTCTCCTGCAGCTGCATCACGCCTCCACATGCGGGGCAGGTATGGCTGCGTCGACGGTAGCTGGTCATCGGAGCGCCAGATGCCTACTTGCTGCTGCCAGCGACAATGGCGACCACCGCAACGATCACAGCCACAGCGATGAATGCGAGCAGTGCTTTCGGGCTCGCCCGTTCCGGTGTGGGGCCCGTGCTCGAACGGGGCCCAGCGTCAGGCGCCTTGTCCAGTTCGTTGTCTGGTGCCGTATCTCTTGCGCCCGGGGCCGCGGGGCGCTTGCGGTTCCGCTTGGGTTTCGCCCTGCTCTTGGCTTTCGCCGCAGGCTTGGGTTTGGTGTGTTTCTGCTTTTCAACTTCGACGCGCCTGGCCTCCTGGGTCTCCTTGGCCCGCAGAACCGCTTCCTCGTGAGCCGCCTCGCGCTCATGTTGGCGCTGCTTCCGCCGCGCTTGCTTCGCCTGGTTGCGGGCCCTTTTTCCAGTCACCTGTGCCTTGCGCTTGAGGGCCCGCTTGGCGCGCTTGGTGAGCTTAGGGCGCTTGGACGCGGGTTGCGGGGTTTCGGCGCTCGCTCCGGCGGGCCTGGCAGCGAAGGAGCCTCGACCCGATGCCGTAGGCTGGGGGCGGGGCTGGCGCAAGTCGGGGCGTGGAGTAGTGGCTGCGGCTACAGCAGCGCGGCTTGCCACCTTTACGGTCGGTAGCGCCGGCTTTTCCGCTCGCGCCGCCGTGGTTGGCAGAGGCGCCTGGGAGCTGCCGGTCACGCTCGGCGTGGGGTTCTTCGGGATGGCCCGGGTTACGGCCGGTGCGGAGGGGCTGCCCCAGGCGTTGTCCAGATCCGGTATCGCCGGGGGAGGCACGCTGGCCACCCCGCTAGCAGCACCCTTGCCAGGCGATGGTTTGGGCTTCGCCGCAACGGCCTCGTCGTCGTCTGTGGTGGTGTCCCACAGATCGTCGAGATCGTCGAGATCACTCATTGCGAGGGCGTTGCGACACTACGGCTTTTTGGTGCCGCGGTCCTCGAAGGTCCGCTGGTTCTCACCGGTGTAGATTTGACGGGGCCGGTGAATGCGACCAGCCTTGTCGGCGCGCTGCTCCATCCAATGCGCGATCCAACCGGGCAGGCGACCCAGAGTGAACATCACGGTAAACATCTCCGTGGGGATCCCCATGGCGCGGTAGATTATGCCGCTATAGAAGTCGACGTTCGGATATAGCTTGCGCTGTACAAAGTAGTCTTCTTTGAGCGCCGCCTCTTCCATCGACTTCGCCAGATCCAACAAAGGATCATGGATGCCCAGCTCACTGAAGATGCTGTCCGCAGCCGACTTCAGCAGGCGTGCCCGAGGGTCGAAGTTCTTGTAGACGCGATGGCCGAAGCCCATCAAGCGTACGCCTTCTTCTCCCTTCTTGACGCGCTCGAGGAACTTCTTGTGGTCGCCGCCGTCGGCTTGGATGTTCTCGAGCATTTCGATCACGGCTTGGTTGGCACCGCCGTGCAAAGGGCCCCAAAGCGCGCAAATCGACGAGGCAATCGAGGCGAAGAGGTTGGCGCCGCTGGAGCCAACCATGCGCATCGTGCTGGTACTGCAGTTCTGCTCGTGGTCAGCGTGCAGAATCAACAAGGTGTTGAACGCCTCCTCCAGCACGGGCGGGACCTCGTAGTCTTCGGCCGGAACCGCGAACATCATTCGCAGGAAGTTCGCCGGCCATGACAGGTCGTTTCGTGGATAGATGAAGGGCTGGCCGATCGACTTCTTGTAGGAAAACGCTGCCAGGGTCTTGGCCTTGGCGAGCAGTCGAATGATGTTGAGATCGAGCTCATCCTCGGATTCCGGATAGAAGGAAGACAGGCTCGCTGCCATTGCCGCCATGATCGCCATGGGGTGGGCGCCGGGGGGATAGCCCTCGTAGAACTTTTTCATGTCCTCGTGCAGCAACGTGTGCATCGTCATCTGCTTGCGGAACTTCGCGAGCTCGTCGTCGTTTGGTCGCGCGCCGTAGATCAGCATGTAGCAAACCTCGGTGAACCTAGCGCGGGTGGCGACTTCTTCGATCGGGTAGCCGCGGTAGCGCAGGATGCCCTTTTCGCCGTCGATGAACGTGATCGAACTCTTGCAGCTGCCAGTGTTCCCATACCCCGGGTCCAAAGTGATCAGTCCGGTGTCTTTGCGCAGCTTGGCAATGTCGATTCCGCGTTCCCCTTCGCTGCCTTCGACTACAGGCAGTTCGTACTCTTTTCCTTCGTATACGAGCTTGGCAGTTTTCATGCGGACAATCCCAAGGTTGGTGGGTCGCGATCAAGGCAGCGGGCTCCAAGACGACTCAAGCCACGCTAGCCCGCGCATCTTAGTCGAAAGCGTCTGGCAGTTGGCTAGACAAACCGACACAAACCCTCCGCCGGCTCCGAAACCGCGCAGGAAGTGCAGACTGAACAGATTCGCTGTCATGCGGACCGGCGTCGACGCCCACGGCGCGCTGGCCGTAGTTTGTCCACGACTTGGCGTGCGAGCTTTCGCTTCACGCCCAGCAATCGCTGCGCGCTCTGTAGCGCCGAGTCATCCGTGGGGAGAGACAGCAGCCGGTCTGCGATGTCCGCCCGTACGCCCAGAGGGCCAATGCGAGGGTGGCTCAACGCCAAGAGCAGCTCTCGGCTTGCGCCACTCCCTGCTTCCGTGAAGGTTGCGCCTGGCTTGGGCAAGGTGACCGGAAGCTCCGCGTGGTACGCATACCAAAGGGCGCCGCGCAGGGCCGTATGACGCGGCTTGAGGCGCTTGGCAAAGTAGACCCATCGCGTACCGGCGACGATGTGGCGCTTCTTCAAGAGCGCTTGATCTGTCTCTGAAAGTCCGTCGAGCTGGACGGAAGCGCTGCGTCGTTCGATGCAACCGAGGGACGTTCGCAGGGCATATAGCAACCCGCTCAGGTGCGCTGAGCCGGCATCGGCCGGTCGGCTTGGGCCGAGCAATTCGTCTATCTGACCTCGAAGCCACTGCTGCAAACGCTGCTGCACGGCCTCGCGATCCTCGCGGCCCCGATCGGCAACGAGTAGCCGCAGCGCCGGGTTCAATAGGTCGTTGCCTCGAACCAACTGGGCGACGACCTCGCCTTCGCAGCTGAGTCGGCCGTGTGCAGCGACCGCGATCGCGTCGCGGTCGCTGGCGACCAGTCGCCGCGCTTGGCTCGCGCCAGGCTCTCCGAAGAGCTCGTCTTTCAGCTGCTCCAGCGCCCAAAACGGATGGCTCTTCTCCGGGGCTCCACTACCGCCGCTGCTGCGCCTGCGTTGCACGACGAACCGCTCCACCAAGCGCTGGTGCAAGGCATCGCTGAGCTGGTCTTCGATCTCGTGGGCCTTCTGGCGAAACTGCGCCGCCTGTTCCGCCCAGCCTCCGTGGTTCGTCACGTAGGTCCAAGTGCGAACGAAGGCCATGCGGCGCATCAGTGTGTCGATGTCGCCTTCGTAGTTGGCGAGTCGAGCCAGCCGCTTACTCAGAAAATCCGCACTCAGCTTGGCTCGTGGGCCCATGAGCTCTCGGAATATCTCCGTCACCAGGTTGGCGTGGTGGGAAAGCATCAGTTGGCGAAAGTCTGGGATTTGGCAAACGTCCCACAGCAACGCAACTTGCTCTGCTGTCTGGGCTAGGGAGCGGATCTCGGGTCGGCGCGCGAGGTCGGCGAGGGTACCGTGGTCCTCCGCTTGTTCGGCCAAACGCAGGCCCTCAGCGCCGGGCGGGACTCGAAGGGACACCAGCAGGTCGTCGATGCTCGAAAAGTCCAAGTCCGGGTTGCGCCACTGAACGACGCGGTCGGGAGGGAATTGATGCTGCTCGATGGCGCGAAGGACCCGTGGAGCAAGTGGCGCGGAATCCTTCAACGTGTTGAAGCTTCCGTTTTGGACGTGTCGCCCGGCCCGCCCTGCGATCTGTGCCAACTCCGCGGGCTCCAAGCCGCGCAGCTCCCGCCCGTCGAATTTTCTCAGATCGGCGAATGCGATGTGGCTCAGATCTAGGTTCAGCCCCATGCCGATCGCGTCTGTGGCAACAAGGTAGTCCACCTCTCCCGACTGGTACAGAGCGACCTGGGCGTTGCGCGCCCGTGGGCTCAACGCACCTAGCACCACGGCGGCGCCTCCTCGGCGATGGCGCAATCGCTCCGCGAGCTCGTAGACGCGATTCATGCTGAACGCCACGACTGCGCTTCGTTTCGGCAGACCGCCCAGCGTCGAGGGGTCCACGGCGCGCAGTTCCGAAAGGCGCGGATGCTGCTGCAACTGAGCGTGGGGGACGAGCTGAGACAATAGCGGACGGATCGTTTCAGCGCCCAACAGCCACGTTTCATGGCTACCCCGGGCTCGAAGCATGCGGTCCGTGAACACGTGGCCGCGCTCTCGGTGGGCGGCCAGCTGAATCTCGTCGACGGCCAAGAACTCCACCGGGGTGTCTTGGGGCATCGCTTCTACCGTGCAAATCCAAAAACGAGCGCCAGGTGGGATCCGCTTTTCCTCCCCGGTCACAAGCGCCACAGCCTGATCGCCAATCCGCTTGGCGACGCGGTCATACACTTCCCGGGCTAGCAGGCGCAGAGGTAGTCCCAGCATGCCCGATTGGTGGTCGAGCATTCGCTCGATGGCCCGATGGGTTTTGCCCGTATTTGTCGGGCCGAGCAGTGCAATCACGCTTGCGGCGCTGGCGCCGTCCGGCATCACGTCTGGGTCATAGCACGCCCCCAGGTGGACGATTTTCCCCTTCAGTCGCTTGCCAAGGCGGTCCCGAGGACCCAAATTCGCGCCTGCGAACATGAGCTTCAGCGACGTCGTTTTCTCGGGCCTGATCCTGGCGATCATCGGGTTTCAAATTTGGCTGACCCACCGCGTGTGGAAGAGCAACATGTTCGACCGCACCCAGAAGGTGAACCAGTCCAAAGTGATCTGGCTGCTGCCCATCGTTGGAGCCGCGTTGGTCTTCGCTCTGATGCCTCAGGACGACGAAGAGCGCCCGCCCCCGACGCTGAGCGCGTAGCCGCTCGAATCAGGGTTTCTCGGTGGTGTCGTCCGCTGAGGTGTCGCCCGCTGCGGTGTCGTCGACTGCTTCCGGCTCTTCGGTCGCGTCGGGCTGCTCCGCCGGCGATGCGGCTTCGGGTGCCGCGGCGTCTTCTTGGGCGGCGTCGTGGGTTTCCGGCGCGGCGGGGTCGGTCGGGTTTGGTGACGTGTCCGTCGATTCCGCTCGTTTTGGCTCCGGCTCGGCGCTTGGCTTCCCGGAGGCGTCACCCTCCGGTGGCGATCCACTGCCGTCACTGTCCGTGGCTTCTAGATCGAGCCCAGGTACGCCCGCCAGGGCGTAGATGTTTGACGCCTTGTAGTGGCGGACTGCGTGAGCAAAGAAGATCTTGAGCACCGCCGCGGCGGGCACCGCGAGAAGGACGCCGAGGAATCCGAAGATTTCACCACCCACGAACAGCGCGAGAAGGACCCAGACCTCGCGTAAGCCTACGCTTTCGCCGACGATTCGTGGGGTGATCACGAAGCCCTCCAGGGTCTGCACAATCGCGTAGGCAACGACCACACCGACGATTTGCACCCACTCGCCGCCGCCCAGAAGCGCCATGATCAGACCTGCAACCAGCGCGAAGGCGCTGCCTACGTAGGGCACGATGTTCAACACACCCGCGGCAATCCCGATGGGTACCGCCAAGCGTATCCCGAGCAGGGCGTAGGCACCGGCATATAGGACCGCCAAGATGGCCATCACCGTCAGCTGTCCACGGACGAACTGACTGAGCACGGTGTCGACCTCTTTGGCGACGGAGGAAACTCGTTCGCGATGGGTGAGGGGGATCAGGTCTTTGACCCCGGCGATCAGGCGATCGAAGTCGTTGAGCAGATAGACCGCGAGGATAGGGACGATCAGTGCCGCAAAAACCGCTCCGATTGCGGAGAAGGTGCCGCCAATGACGGTCTTGAGCACGTTGCCGACTGGCGCGAGAGGCACCTTGCTCAGCGTGTTGGCGTTGGCGCGTAGCTTGGCGATCCAATCGTCGGCGGTACTGGGCACGGTGATGCCCTGTTGGGCGAGCCAGGGTTGAACCCGAGCGAGGGCGCGAGTCGCATGATCAGGCAACTCTTTGGTCACGCTCGCGATGTCCCGCACCACGTCGGGAATCACCAACAGCGCAAAGGTGGCGACGGCCAGGAAGAAGGTTCCAACGACCACGAATATGGCTGCCGGTCTGGGCAGCTTCCAGGTCTCCAGCTTGTCTACGACCGGGTCGAGAACGTAAGCGATGGCGAAGGCCAAGAAGATCGGCGTGAGCACGCCGCGGAGCCAGTACAGCACCGCTCCGAACAGTAAGATGCCCAGCAGGGCAATGGCCCCCCGGCCTAGCACCAATTCGCGCCGCTTTGCCCTCACCGAGAGGGGTTACTAACACGGCGCGGTTCGCCAGGGCGAGAGGCCCCGCGAAAATCTGATAGCTCGCGTCAGTTGACGCATGCCCCCGCTTGGCAGGTTTGCCCGCTTGGGCACGCATTGCCGCAGCTCCCGCAGTTCTTGGCATCGCTTTGTAGATCTGCGCAGATGTTTGGCGTTTGGCAGCAGGTTTGTCCGGCTTTGCAGGCAGCGCCACCATTGCAGGAACAGATGTTGTTGGGGCCCGACTTGCGACAGGCTTCGCCCGGCGCACAGCTGGCTCCGTCGCAGCTGCACAAGCCGCTGGACGTGTCACAGGTCCCGTTGGTTCCGCCGCCAACTTCACACTGTGCACTTGCGCTGCAACCGCAAGCGCCAGCGGTGCAAGAGAAGCCGGCTCCGGCGCCTTGTTGGGAGCAATCGTTCCCACAGCCTCCGCAGTTTTGCTTGTCGTTCCCGATGTTTGTTTCGCAGCCGTCATCTGGTCCTGTTGCCGGTTGGCTGCAGTCGGCGAACCCGACTTCGCAGCGATGGCGGCATAGGCCCTGGACGCAGGCAACATCCGCCGACTTGGTCTTGTCACAAGCGCGACTACATGCGCCGCAGTGAACGGTCGTTGACTGTAGGTCGGATTCGCAGCCGTCAGCCAGCCCGTTTTCGCAATCACCGAATCCGACATCGCACTTCAAGAGCGCGCACTTGTCCTGAACGCATTGGGTGGTGGCGTTGGCGATCGCGCACGGATCGCAACTGCTCCCACCACAGCCAAACTTCGGATCGTCCTTCGCAACGCACTGACCGCCGCAGGTTTTCTGGGTTGGGCCGCAGCCGCTGGTCCCGCCGGTGTTGACTGCGCCCCCAGTGTTGGCGCCACCGGTGTTGACCGCACCACCAGTGCCGGCGCCACCCGTGTTGATCACCCCCCCGGTGTTCGCCCCTCCGCTGCTGGCGCCGCCGCCACCGGCGGTTCCCCCGCTTGCCGTGCCGGCGCCGCCGTCCGGATCATCGCTGAAGCTGAACGAGTCGAAGTCGTTTGTGCAGGATAGCAGCCAAGCCGCGATGACCGGGCCCGCCCAGAGTATTGCCCTCATCGTTCAAAGAGTACCACGACTTCGTCCGCATGCACCGGACTCGATTAGGTGCGCATCGGGTCAGCGTACCGGCGGCGGTCCGCAGTCGACGAACGTGCCAATGGTGGTGTCGATCCGAAAGTTCGATTGGGAGGTGTGGCGCTCCGCAAAGAAAAAGTCGAGGGCGTACACGTTGCCGTTCGAGATGCCCAGCTGGCCAGCCTCGGCATCCAGATCGATGCTGGCGTTCATGGCGCCGTGTACTCCACCCAAGTCGATCGCTAGTTTACCGTTGATGAACACGAATAGATCGTCATCGCCGGTGAATGTGAACACTTCACCGCCGGTGTAGATGAACTTCGTGTGCAGCTCGAAAGTGAAGTGGTAGTTGTGGGGGTTGCCCTCGTTGCCAAAGAGCTGACCGTCGATGGGAAAGAAGGAGCTGTTGTCGTAGGTCCAGACATTCCCGCCGCCGTTCACCAACTGGATGCTGTGGAGCTTCTTCTGATTCGTGCCGGGTATGTCTCGGAACCACTCGTCGAAGGGCCCTTTGCCGTTCGTGGTCGGGTTGCCATTCTGGCCGGCGTACTGGGGTTTTCCGTCGCTGCCCAAATCGGGCAGTACGATGCCGGGATCCACCTCGATCTTGAATTCGAAGTCCGGATGACTTGCGTGAAAGTCCCGAATGGTTCCAGTCAGCGTACTGCCGCAGAGGTCGTTGCCACCAGCGCCACCCGCGCCGCCGCCACTGCCTGCTGCTGAGCCACCGCCACCGCCGCTGCCAATGACCGCACCCCCTGAGCCCGTCTGGTTTCCGCTACCACCGCCGCCGATGGGGCCGAAAGGGTTTTCGGCGCTGTCGCCGTCGCTGCCCCCGCAGGCTGCGAGCAACGCTGTCATGGCGATGACCCAGCCGTTCCTCCACATACCGACGAGTGTAACAGTTCAAGTTGAGTTGGACGAGGTCTGGTTGCTTTACGGGCGCAGTCTCGAGCAGTACTTTGAATACTGCGTGGCGGAGAATGCAACATGGGTGGAGATTTTCACCGACGGTGCGTGTTCGGGCAATCCGGGCCCTGGTGGCTGGGGCGCGGTACTCAAGTACCGTGGAACGGAGCGAGAGCTCTGCGGTGGTGAACCGGACACCACTAACAACCGCATGGAGATGCTGGCTGCCGTCCGGGCGCTGGAAGCTCTCAAGCGCCCCATGCGCGTCCAACTGTACACCGACAGCGTTTACTTGCGCAGTGGCATCACCGAGTGGTTGCCACAATGGAAGAAGCGCGGTTGGAAGACTGCCTCGAAGAAGCCCGTGAAGAACGTCGACTTATGGCAAGCGCTGGAGGATGCCATGGCGCCCCATCGAGTCGAGTGGCACTGGGTCAAGGGCCACGCGGGCCATCCGGACAACGAGCGCGCCGATGCTCTGGCGCGGCGTGGCCTCGAAGAAGCTCGCTAAAAGAGGAGCGGGACTCGACCTGGACGGCGCATTCAGTCCCTCGGACTTGCCGCGCGCCCGGTTTTGACGAAGAACTTCGCCCATGTCTATGCGCATTCGAACGATTCTTCCGTGGCTGTTCCTTGCCTGTGGAGCGGGCATCGCATTCGCTTGTGGCGACGGCGAAGAAGGGACCGCGCAGCCCGGCGGTAACGACGCCGGAGCGGACGCGGTGGCAGACGTGACCACAGACTCCGGCACTGACCCAGGCATTTGGGCGAATCGAACTCCGGTCACCGAGATGCGACGGATCACGGGACTCAAGGACTCCGTGAACGCGGTGCGCGACGAACACGGCATGGTGCACATCTACGCCCGAAACGCGGAGGACGCGTTTCGGGTGCAGGGCTACATGATGGCTGTCGACCGGGGAGGGCAGCTCGAAATCGCTCGCCGCTCGGCTACGGGACGGATCGCCGAAATCTATGGGGCGGCGGACGCTGGCCAGATCGATGACGACATCACGATGCGAGTGATCGGCATGCACCGCGTTGCCCAAGTAATGTACGACGCCCTCGACCCGAATAGCGTGGAACGCCGCGTCCTGGACGCTTTCGCTGATGGCGTTACGCAGTACTTTCGCGGCGTGCGGGAAGGCAAACTGAAACCCGTCCAGGCGCTGGGTGGTTTGGACAAGAAGTTCTTCACGGATTGGACCGTGGCGGACACTCTGGCGATGGGGCGCCTGCAGTCCTTCTCCCTGAGCTACGACGCAGACTCCGAAGTCGGGCTCACGTCCCGGCTAGACGCGGTGCGTACGGCTTTTGACCCGGGGTCCGCCGACCCACTAGTGGTCAAGCGCAAGGACATCCTGATCGATCTGGTGCGCTTCGCGCCACCGGTCACGAATACGCCCCTAGTCGGCTATCCCGATGAAGCCACCCCAAGTGCCAGCGCGAAGTGGCTCTATCCGGACGCGCAGCGCAAGCCCAAGCCCGGCTTGAAGGCCGCGAGCAAGTCGCCGCGTCTGCCCGAGGCGTTGCGCGAGCGCGTGAAGCCGTTCTTCGATGCGGTGCAACGCACCAAGGACTTCTTAGGCGGCGATGAATTCGCGGGCTCGAACAACTGGGCGGTTGCGGGCTCCAAGACTGTTAGCGGGAACGCCATCGTCGCAAACGATCCGCACCTCGGCCTGACTTCCCCAATGGTGTTTTGGCCCAGTCATATCGTCGTGGAAAACTCAGATCCCAGAGAAGCATTGGAGGCCGTTGGCGTTGCTTTTCCAGGGATCCCCGGAGTCATCCTCGGTTCCAATCGCAACGTCGCTTGGGGCGCCACGACGGCAGGCTACGACGTTTCCGACGTCTGGAAAGAGAAGGTTTCTGGCGATGGCACAGGCGTCATGCTCAAGGGTGCCCCCGTCGCCTTCCAGAAGGTCAGTGAGACCATCAAGATTGCCGGTAGCGCCGACTACACCTTCGACGTGCTGATCGTCCCGCACCACGGCCCTGTCGTTCCAACAATCAAGGATCACAAGGTGGAACCAATCGTGCCCGGAGGCGACGTGCTCACTGCCGGCTGGACCGGCCACAAACCCACCCGAGAGATCCAGGCGATTCTCGGATTGCTGCGCGCCGAGACCGTGGACGACGCTCGTGCGAGCCTGACGAACTTCGGCGTGGGGGCGCAGAACTGGATCCTCGCGGATTCCAAGGGACAAATCGCCCTAACGGCTCCTGCTGCGCTGCCCTACCGAGACAAGAAGGCATTCACTTGGGATCCCGCAACCTTCAGTGGAAGCCTGCCCTGCATGGTTTTGGATGGTGCCAGTGGTGATCACGAGTGGACAGGCAAGATGCTGGAGGAGAAATACCTGCCCAAGATCACATCTCCGAGTTCGGGCTGGATCGCGACCGCCAACACCGACAACGTCGCTTCTACCGTCGACAACGATCCAAGCAATGACAAGCTCCCGAATGGGCAACCGTTCCACATCGGTTGCGAATTCGCGCAGGGCTTCCGCCTCGGGCGCATCGAAGAGCGTCTTGCCGCGGAAGCGCAAGGCATGACGCCCCAGGGCATGGCCGACATTCAGGCCGATCACAAAAGCGCGTTGGGTAGCCGCCTGGCGACCCACTTCATAGGCGCGCTAGAACGAGCAGAGGCCGAGCGTCTGACGCCTGGCACCCATCCAAAGCTGGCTGCGGTCGTCGCGGACAGTCGCTATGCGGGTGCGAAGATCCCTGAGATCATCGCCGAGCTGAAAGCGTGGGGTACTGCTGGATACTCGGCGGCGGCGGGCATCGACCTGTCCGACAACTCTTTGAACGTGCCGGCGGCGGAGGCGGCGGATGCCAAGGCGACCGTGATCTTCAACGCCTGGATTGTCCGCGCCGTGGGTCGCGCCCTGGAAGACGAAATGACTGTCGCCGGTCAAAGTAGCATGGGCACGAACTTTATGCTGCGAGGCTTCATTCGTATGCTGGAGGCGGACCCCACCAAGCTAGCGACCTACGACGCAGCGAGCGGGGAGAGTGCGTTGTGGGACGACATGAGCACTACGGGAGTGACAGAAACGAAGGACGATCGCATCGTGATCGCGCTGCTCGATGGAGTCGACGATCTCGTCGCGACCTTCGGCGCGGACCGGTCGACCTGGCGCTGGGGGGATCTGCACCGGATCCGGTTTCGCTCGTTGATTTCCGTTTGGTTCATGGACAACCCCACCGTCAACGATCCTGTTTTTCCGAACGGCTTCCCCCGGCACGGCGACCAGTGGGCCGTCGATGCATCCAACTTCTCGATCGTGCGCAAGCTGTCGGACAAGCTCAGCTTCGCCTACGGGAGCGGGCCGGTGCAGCGTTTCGTCGCCGAAATGACGAAGGACGGCCCAAAGATCCAGAACGCACTGCCCGGGGGCGCGGTGCTGGCCGTCAAGAGTCCCTACTTTGCCAACGAAGCCGAGTTCTGGCGCAAGAACGAAACCCACGCCATCGCCTTCGAGATAGATGACGTCGAGGCATCTGCCAAGGCAGCTCCACTCAAGGAACACTTCCTGTTTGCGCCGTGAAAGAGGCGCTTAGACGCACTTGCCGTCGATGCAGGTCTGACCGGGGGTGCAGGCCGCTCCCAACCCACAAGAACACCGGTTTGTCCCGGTGTCTTTGATGCAGACTTCGCCCTGAACACAGAGCTTCCCTTCGCAGCTGCACAAGCGACTCGTGGGGTTGCACACGGCGTTCTGGACGCCCGTGAACCCCTCACACTGGGTCGACGTGCTACAGCCGCAGCGCCCATCGGCGCAGGTGAGGCCTGCGGTGCAGGAATCGCCGCAGCCTCCGCAGTGGCTCTTGGAGGTGTTGAGATTGGTCTCACAGCCGTTGTCGGGAAGCGTACTCGACGGCGTTGTGCAATTGCCGAATCCGGCATTGCATACGGGGGCGCACTTCGCGCTTACACATTGAGTTGTCGAGGCGTTTGCTGTTGAGCATGTCTTCCCGCAGGCGCCACAGTTGGCTGAGTCGGATACCGTGCGCTCGCAGCCGTTGCTAGTGATCTTGTCGCAGTCACCAAAGCCCGACTTGCACGACGGCGAGCAGGCGCTGGACTTGCACACCGCAGTCGCGTTTTGAAAGGTCCCGCACGGCGTGCACCCGGTTGAGGTGCAGCCGTACAGCGAACTGCTTTTGCTGACACACTTGCCCCCACAGAGCTTCTGCGTCGAGAGGCAGCCGCCGCCACCGCCCGTGGCGGCGGTGCCACCAAAACCTCCAAGACCCGTCCCGCCAGTCCCTGAAATGCCGCCGCTCCCAGATGCTCCCGACGCGCCGCCGGACCCGGACGCGCCCGAGGAGCCCGCACCACCCCCGACGCTCGCATCCTGATCTGGGGAAATGCACACATCGGTGTTGTCGTCGCAGACGAAGGGTTCTTCGCAGGGGCAGCGCTTTCCGCTCAGGTCGACCGGGTCCACGCTACACGCTGGCGGGGCGAGGACCGCGAGAAGAAGGACGAGCAACGTGGACTGAGAGCGCATTTAGAGGTGACCACTCAGAGTGACCGATCGCGGCGTCAGATGCAGCTTGAGTCTGCCACTTTCTTTGCGACGCTGCTGGTCCAAGATGAGCCAGGTAACGCCGCCCGCGGTAATCACTGCACCGGCGATGAAGAAGACGTTTGCGGTGGAGGCAAGGCTTTCTGCGTCGCGGAAGGTCTCCGCGGCGTTGCGTTGCACTGGTTCGTCTTCAGCGTCCGTGCGCTTGCCATTTGCCTGAAGTCCGAATACGGCGCCAGCGCCCAGGGCGGCTACGCCCACGCCCGTCACGACCCAAGGCCAGGGGCCCGCGCCGGAACTGGGTGCGGGTTTGGGCTCGTCTTTGGGTGGGGGCGGCGCTTCCTTCTTCTCCTCCAGCCGCTTTTCGCGCTCCTCCAATGTCTTTCGCCGGGCCAGATCGTCCTTCATGGTTTGGATCCGACGCTCCAACGCTCCCCGGTCTTTGGCTTTCGGTGACTGCGAGAGATACTTTTCGTAGGCGTCGATCGCTTTTTGGTACTCGCCCAGGCCGTCGTAGGCCCGGGCGAGGTTGTAGAGGAGCACGGGCTCTTGGTGCAGGGCGTACGCCTTCTCCAGGAGCTCCGCCGCTTCGTCGAACTTGCCGGCCTGATACCGCTTGGCACTTTCCTCGAAGAGCTCCAGAGCCTCTGCTTTGGGGCTCTTGTCGGCCAGCGCGACCCCTGGGGCCGTGGCGACGAGTGAGAAAACCAAGCAAATAAGGAGGGTTAGAATGGTTGTTCGCCCTGCTGGCATTGCGCTAGCCTTGTACCTTATCAGGGAAAATGGCTGGCGCGGAATCCAAGGCGACCGAAACCGTCGGTCGGTATGAAATAGCCGGGCGCCTAGCCATGGGCGGCATGGCCGAGATCCTGCTCGGGCGTCTCGTGGGGCCGAGCGGATTCGAGCGTCCGGTGGTCGTCAAGCGCATCCTGCCTCACCTGGCCGAGGAGCCGAGTTTCGTCACCATGTTCTTGGACGAAGCGAGGTTAGCGGCTCGAATCCGGCACCCGAATGTGGTCCAGGTGCAGGAACTTGGCGAGGAGGACGAGAACCTCTTTCTGGTCATGGAGTACCTGGAGGGCGAGAACTCGGCCGGAGTCGTGCGTCGCGGCATTGCGCACAAGCGCCCCACGGACTTCGCCCTGATCGCATTCGTCATGGCCGAGGCCTGTGCCGGGCTCCACGCTGCCCATGAGTTGGTGGACCCGGACGGAGCGTCTTTGAATCTCGTCCATCGCGACGTTTCTCCGCAGAACATCTTCGTGACCTATTCAGGTGGCGTCAAAGTGCTGGATTTCGGCATCGCCAAGGCTGCGGATCGGATCACACAGACCGAGGCAGGGCAGCTAAAGGGCAAATTTGAGTACATGTCACCGGAGCAATGCCGAGGCAAACCCATTGATCGTCGCAGCGATGTGTTTGCTCTTGGGGTCGTGTTGTACGAACTGTCTACCCGCACTCGACTGTTCAAGCGCAGGAGCAAGCTCGCGGTGCTGGATGCGGTTTGCCGAGATCCGATCCCCAAGCCTTCGGACAAGGTGCCGGGATACCCACCGGCGCTGGCAGCTGTGGTGATGAAGGCATTGACTCGCAACCCAGACGAGCGCTACCAAACGGCCGCCGACATGCGACGAGCGCTGCTTGGGGCAATGCGCGCGATGGAGGCACCGTTGGCGCCCGAGGAAGCGCTCGCGTCGATGATGCAGGAGCTGTTTCCGGATCGCATCGCGGCAAAAGGCGAAATGCTCGCCAGGCTGCGCGCAGGCGCGCGCCTTACAGAAGTCCCCGCGGCTGAGACTGATAGTGGCGTCGAGTTGCCAGAAGTCGGCCCCGGCGCTGCGTCGTCCGCGCAATCTCAAAACGAGAGTGGGTTCAGTTTCGGATCTGTCTCCGGAAGTACGGACCCCATGCGGGGAGACACAAATCGTCAGGCCGATGGTTGCTGGTTGGAGCGGCCGCTTTGGTTGTTGCGGTGCTGGTCGGCATCGGCCTTCTGGCAACGCGCACCCCGCAGCCGCCTCCGCCCCTGCTTGCGAGTTTGAATCGCAATCCCGCAAAAGCTGTCTCAGCTCTCGCAACCCCCCCGCCAAAGGTGTTTGTGACCATTGGTGTGGATAGCAAGCCCAGTGGAGCGTCGGTCTGGGTCTTCGAGAAGGAACAGGGCAAGACGCCGTTCCAACTCAGAGTCGAGAAGGGGTCCAAGCCCATTGACGTTGCCATTCGCCTGGCGGACCATACCGAGGCGGTCGAGCGGGTCACCCCCGACGTCAATCAGCGCTTGCGAGTTTCTCTGAGCAAGGCCGATTCGAAGCGCGGAAGCTCCCGGGTCACGGTCAGCCGCCCCAAGGGCAAGGGCGGCTTTCGGCGCTTCGACTGAGGCGCTCAGGAACCGGGTACCGCCTGCGCCGCTTCCATGCTCGCGGCGTCGGCTGCCGCGACCTGTTCGTACAGCTCAGTCAGGATGGTCGCCAGAAAGCTGAGAAAAGTCATTCCAACATCGAAGTTGTCTTCCAGAATGTCGAAGAAGATATCGGCGTCTCCGCGCAGCCCGACCACTTGGGTTTCTGCGATGGCGTCGTAGCTCCGGGGCGCGCGCCCGTAGGCCTCAGAATAGCCGAGCACCGAGTCGTAACCCATGCGAAAACTCCGTGTCCCGTCGGGTGCTTCGCAGCGAACGATTCCGTGCACGATGTGCAATCCCCATGTGGAAGGATCTCCTGCCCGCCACAGTACGGCGCCGGGTTCGTAGCGCACCTCGATGTTGCGCCGGGCGAGTTCGGAGAGAGGATCGAGGCTGGTGTCCTTGAAGGGGCCGCTACGCCGCAGCAGCACCAAGCGCTGCACGAGGTCTAGAGGGTGGTCCACAGCCGGGCCGGGCGTGGGCTCGGAGCGGTCCAGCAGCCCCCGGGATTCGAGGCGTTGCTGCTGCTCTGCGAGCTGTTTGGACATCTGACGAATCCCCCGCTCCACGAGGAGAAAGTTGTCTTCCATGGCGTCCATGAGATCGTCGGCGCTCAGCTCCAAGGCCACGACATCGGTCTCCGCCCGCGCTTCGATGCCGTTGGGGTCATGGGACAGCACCGGCAGGAAGCCCACGGCGAAGGGAGGCTCGATCAATTGCATGATCCGTCCCTCGCGCCGCGTCGAAACGACGCCCTCCACGATGAAGAAGACGTGACCCGCCTCCCGCCCTTCTTCGATCAGGCGTGAGCTCTTCTTGAAGAAGCGTTCGCGGGTGTTGTGAGCCATCTGCGCCAACTCGCCCGGTGGCAGTAAGTTGAAAGTCGGTAGCGTGCGAAGGTAGATCAACCTCTCGACGGGGCCGACATAGCGGGCGTCCATGGTCATGCTTCCACCAACTTGGGACTACGCTCCAGGATCTCCAAGGCGCGCTCCGCGATTCTGCGGCTCGCCGCAGGCGTGTCATCGCCAGCGAGGGCCTCGATGTGTGCCTGCAGCCGACTCAACCCGAGTTCCGCAGCGTGGTACATGGCGAGGCTTCGAACCGACTCACTCGACACGCTGACCAGATCTTGAACCACGAGTTCGTAACTCTTCTCGGTCGGGCTGTGATAGGGACCCGCCGAGCGCAGCCTGACGTCGGCTGGCGCGGTGTCCATCAAGCCCAAAACGGCTTCCCGAAGGCTGCCACTGAGCAATTTCTCGATCAGTTCCCGGCTCGACGCTTGCACGTCTGGGCGCGGGCTACGCAGGCCGCGGTAAAGCGTCTCGAGGTTTTCGCCGCTGTAGGCCAAGCCCAATAGCCGAAACAATCGCTCGATGCCGTTGGTCTCCTTGTCGAGCAAAAGCTGCCGCAACAGCCCCTGAGCGTCGGTTTTCCGCTCCGGCGACGCCTCCGCGCCTCGTTCCAGTGCGGCGCGCCATTCAACGAGCTCATAGGTGCGGGAAATCGTGCGTCCAATCAGATCGTGAAGGGCGTCGCCGTCGAGGGTGAGGTCTGGGTGCTCAACCCGCAGTTTGCCCAAGGCGCGCAGGATCTTGTAGCGCACGACCCCGTCGCCTTCGACAGCAACCTGCTCCAGCAACACGGGCGCGGCTTTGCTCGCCTCGAATCGCATGATGGTCCTGGGCAAGTGGCGACGAACCGCGAGACTGCGGCCTTCGTCCGCGAGGGCGCCGCCCAGATAGGACAGGGCGGTGTCGCCCATAGCCAACAGCGTGGTGCGCGCCTCGCCACGGAGCTCCCGCACGGGCAGCATGTGCGGGAGGATGGAGAGGTAGCGTGCGCTCGGGGCTCGCGCCATCGCCCGCAGCGCCGCCAACTTGACGCCGTTGTCTTCAGCCTTGCCGAGGCGAATCAGCACGTCCTCGAAGTACACGGAGGGTCTTGCCGCGATGGCTTCTGCGAGGGCCGCCATGGCAACGGGGTTCGCCTCGTCGATGATGGCGTCAAAGCGTTCCAACCCGTCGTTCTGACTCATCCAACCGGCACCCACCAAGCCCACTTGAGCCGTCACCGAGATGGCCTTGCACTCGTTTATCGCGAAGCGCTCGAGTTGCTCCCGTTCGGGGCGGCATGCCGCAATCGCTCGCAGCGCAGCGGTTCGGATGGTAACGTCTTCGCGTTCGACCAAACGCTCGGCGATGACCAAGAAGTCGTCTCGCTTGGATTCGACCAGGATGCTCAACGCGTGCACCACGACCTCCGGGGATGGGTGGTACAGGATCAGAGCAGGAATCAGGCGCGCGCGACCCTCATCCCGGAGGTAATTCAGCGCTGCAACGACCTCGAGATCGTTTCGGCTGTTCAACGTGGCGATGATGGACTCCAGCGAAGAGAGGTCCAATTCCGGGAATGCCACCTTGGGCTGGGCTGCCGATTCCTTCAGGGTCTGCCGGAACAGGTCGAAGTAGTGGCTCCGCATGCTGACGGCCACGCCGAGCCAAAGCACGCACAGTACGACGATTGCGATCCCGAAAATTCCGGGCGAAGCGCCTGCCCAAAGTGCGAGCAGGATGCCCAGAGATCCCACGGCCTGCGCGCCGCGCTGCACTACGACGTCGATCGTCGTCTTGGAACGGGTTCGAGCTCGATCCGACATAGGCACGTAGAGCAACTCGACGGTGGTTCGATGCAGCGAGTAGCGTAGGCTACCGTCCAAGCCCTTGAGGGCGAGGGCGGATAGCAGCCCGGCGGTCACGAACAGCCCCACACCTCCGCCGAGGAGCCCAAGAGGCAGCAGTATCAGCGCGCCGGTCACACCGAGCATGCGTACGGCGCTTTGCACCAACGCAAGTTGGGCCAAGAGCGACAGCACGTTGAGCACGAAGTAGGTTTTTGCCAGAAACGCGCCTAGCTCTTCCGCCGGCACCCGGGCGGCTACCATGCTCTTGAAGACATAGTCGACGACCGTGAAGGTCATGGCTGCCAGCAATGCGAGCAGTGCCAGGCGGATCACGTAGGGATTGTTGGGCAGCTCAGGCCCCAGCTGAGGCGCGTCTTCTTGAGTGCGTTGAATCCGGCCCTTTTCCTGAGCGAGCCAATGGGGTCCAACGCTCGACAGGACGAAAAAGCCTGCCGCAATGAGCAGCAGGTAGTTAGCTGGCACGTTTGCCGCCACGATGCCGGCGATGGCCGCGCCGGTCACGGCGCCCAGTACGCCGGCGGTGCCTACCAAGGCGTACACACGCTTGGCTTGGGTGACCGTGAAGCGCTCACCGAGCATCAGCCAAAAACCAGCCACGGCGAGGGACGCCACGACTGCTGACCACACGTAGAGCACGTACAGCCCGCCGCGCCCCGCGTCTGCCAAAAAGAACCAAAACCCGGTGGTCACGATAGCGGCGACTACGAGAGTCCGGCTCAGGGCGATGGCACAATCGTCTGGGCGTAGACGGGGTTCAAGATGTGAGAGCACCCAGGCTACGGCGGCGACCGCGATGTAGACGAAGGGCAGGTGGGCGGCGGGAAGCGACGCCAGGAATAGAGCGTCTCGCGCCGTTTCCAGCAGCGCATGCCCCGCCATGATGGACAACAATGTGACAAAGGCGATCCAGGTAGGTCGCCGTTCGTCGTCTCGTAGCTCCAGAAGCCGGCGCAACATTCGTCGGTCAAAGCTAGCATGGGGCCAAGCCTGGCTAGCGTCAGGGCGATCAGCGTCCAGGATCGGCGTTCCTGCGTCCCACGCACCGGAAAAAGCCCCAGCTTTCGACTCGGAGTATGCTGTGTGGGCCATGGCTTTGGTCCCCCTTCGGCGCTCTCGGGGCGCTGCGATGCAGCCTCGTTCGGTTGGATTCCTTCCGACGAATCGCGAGGAGATGCAGGCGCGGGGTTGGGACGAACTCGACGTGTTGATCGTGACGGGCGACGCTTATGTCGACCATCCAGCGTTTGGGCCGATCCTGGTCGCCAGGTTCCTCGAGGGTCGAGGGTTTCGCGTGGGCGTCGTCGCGCAGCCTCGTTGGGACAGCGTTGAGGACATCGCCCGCATGGGGCGTCCCCGGCTCTTTGCCGGGGTGAGTGCCGGCAACTTGGACAGCATGTTGAACAAACTCACCGCACAGAAGAAAGTGCGCGGCGAGGACCAATACTCACCTGCGGGTCGTCCGGGTCTGCGGCCGAACCGTGCGACCCTCGTCTACTCGAATCTGTGCAAGCAAGCCTTTCCAAAGCTGCCCCTGGTTGCTGGAGGGATCGAGGCATCCCTTCGCCGCATTGCGCACTATGACTACTGGTCGGACCAGATCCGGCGTTCGATCGTGCTGGACTCGAAGGCGGATCTATTGGTCTTTGGCATGGGGGAACGCGCCGCCTGGGAAGTGGCCAAACGATTGGACGCCGGTGAAGACATTTCCGAACTCCGAGACATTCGCGGCACGGCGTATCGTCTGGGTAGCCCAGAGCAGTGGAAACCACTTGCGAGCAATGCCAGCCGCTTCGTCACCGATGGCAAGCTCGTCGTGCTTCCCAGCTACGAGCAGGTTTGTTCTGACAAACCCGCTTTTGCGCGCATGACCCGCATGTTCCAAGTGGAGACGAATCCCCACAATGCGCGACCCTTGCTGCAAGTGTTCGACAACGAAGCTGTGTACTTCAACCCTCCTGCACTGCCCCTCGAAACCGAAGACATGGATGCCCTGTACGATCTGCCGTTCCAGCGTCAGCCGCATCCCAGCTACGGAGACGAGCGCATTCCTGCCTTCGATACCGTGAAGGAGTCCGTGGTGACCATGCGCGGCTGCTTCGGGGGCTGCACATTCTGCAGCATCACCGAGCACGAGGGACGGATCATTCAAAGTCGGTCGGCGGACAGCGTTCTTCGCGAAGTGCGCGGGTTGGCGCGAATGGAGGGCTTTTCCGGGGTGCTTTCCGATCTGGGTGGCCCCACGGCAAATATGTACCAATTAGCCTGCAAAGACTCCAGCATCGAGGCCGCCTGCCGCCGGCTGTCCTGCGTGTACCCTAAGGTGTGTGAGAACCTGTCGACGGATCACGGCCCCCTCGTTGACTTGCTCAAACGGGTGAGGGAGGAGCCGAAGGTGCGTCGCGTTTTCATCGCGTCGGGGGTGCGTTACGACTTGGCTGAGCGGAGCCCCGAGTTCATCCGTGAGTTGGCCACGCACCATACCGGCGGCCAGCTGTCGGTGGCTCCGGAGCACACCAATCCGGAGGTGCTCAATGCCATGAAGAAGCCGGGGGTCGAGAGCTATGAGCGCTTCGCATCTTCTTTTTGCGAGGCGAGCGAGCAAGCTGGCAAAGAGCAATACCTAGTGCCCTACTTCATCGTGGGGCATCCCGGGTCGGGCTTCCACGACACCATTCAGCTCGCACTCTGGCTCAAGGAGCGCGATATGCGGCCGAGGCAGATCCAGGAGTTCATCCCCACGCCGATGGCTGTTGCCACGGCCATGTACGTCACGGGCCTGGACCCGCTGTCCGAAAAGCCCATCACGGTGATCCGGGACCTACGCGAGAAGAAGCTGCTCAAGGCACTGCTGTTCTGGTGGGACGAGGAGAAATGGCCCCTTGCACGGGAAGCGCTCAGCCGGGCAGGGCGCCGAGACCTAATTCGCGGAGGCGCTCGAGGCTTGATACCTCCAGGTGGAAAAGGGCGCTCAAAGGGCGGGCAAGTGCGGGGAAGGGGCTCCAAGGGGTCCAAGGGCCGTCGCGTGGTATCCTCGCGCCGTGGCGAGCACGGACGGTAGTGGACGCCCAGCGGGATTTCCGCGGACGCTGAAAGCGAACGCGGATGTATCTAGCGAGGTCATGCGCCGGGTGAAGGAGCCACATCGGCCCGTGCTCGTGGTGCTCAATGGGAACGAGACAGATGTGGGGCGTCGCGTTGTCGTCGACCGAACCCTCGTGGTCGGTCGAGACCCCGACGCGGGTCTGTGCTTGACCGATGGACTAGTGTCCTGGCACCACGCGCGCCTCGAGGATCGCGGTGACGGGTGGGCGGTGGTCGATTTGGGCAGCACGAACGGAGTGATGCTCAACGGCAGCCCGGCGGAGGATGCTCAAGTAGCGCCCGGAGACACACTGGTGTTTGGCTCGACGGTGGCCCGGTTCGAACTGCAGGACGGTGCAGCGCAAGCCTATAACAAGGCCGTCGAAAAGCTGCTCAACACCGACGACCTGTCCGGGCTATTCGTGCGTCGGAAGTTCGATGCGGAACTCGGCCAACTGATCGAAGCGGCTCGGAGCAGGGGGCAGAGCGTGGTCTTGTTGGTGATGGACCTCGATGGTGTCAAGCGCATCAACGACACCCATGGACACCTATTCGGCGCCTACGTGATCGGTCAATCAGGCAAGCTCATCGGGCAGCTGCTGGGCCAGCGCGGCATTGCCTGCCGTTTTGGAGGTGACGAGTATCTGGCTGCGTTGCCGAACATGAACGTCGAACAAGGCGTTGCGGTCGGCGAGGAAATCCGCCAATGCATCAACGAATTCTCTTTCGAAAAGGATGGCATCCCACTGCGACCCGGTATTTCAATTGGTGTCGCGACGTTTCCTGCAGACGCGCCCACCGCTCATGCGCTATTCCAGCGGGCGGATGAAGCCCTGTACCGGGCAAAGCAGGCTGGAAAGAACCGTGTCTGCCGCTAAATGGCTACTCTGTGCGTTGGGGCTGTCCTTGAGTGTTGGGTCGGCGTGCGCGGCGCGATCGCAACCGAGCATTCAGGAGATACAAGGCCCGGACGGCACTCCTATGCTGCATGTGGACTGCAGAGGCAGCGAGGCCGAGTGCTACCGCCTGGTCGGACGGCGCTGCCAGGCGGGTTATGAGCTATACTGGACCGTTTCACGACAGCATGGTCGATACCTGGCCCGCTGCCGGCGGCCGCGCTACGGGCCCCGCTACGCGCCGCCCGCCCAGCCCAACTGGGGCTGGGCTCGCGAGACGAAGCCCGTTGACCCCTGGGTGAGCAAGCGGCCGCCTGAACCCGCGGACGCGGGAGCCGATGCGGAATACGGCGCCCTCGACCTCGGCTACTGAACTCGGCAAGAACGCCGCAGCCACCCTCGGCGCGGGATGAGCTAATACGGGCTGAAGCTCGGCAAGGAGACCAGATGGACCGAAAGAACGTGTTTGTCATCACGCATCCGCTCATCGCACACAAGCTCACGCTGATGCGAAAGAAGGACACGAGCACGTCCAAGTTCCGTGCAGCGCTTCAGGAGTTGTCGATGCTGATGGCCTATGAGGTGACCCGGGACATGCCGACCAAGGAAGTCGAAATCGAGACGCCCTTGATGCACATGCGGGCGCCGATGCTGGATGGCAAGAAGGTCGTGCTCATCAGTGTACTTCGCGCGGGGACGGGTATGTTGGACGGCGTGCTCAAGCTAATCCCCTCGGCGCGGGTGGGCCACATTGGCCTGTATCGTGACCCCAACACGCTGCAGCCCGTCGAGTACTATTTCAAGGTCCCCAGTGAGATGTCAGACCGGGACGTGATCGTGATGGATCCGATGCTGGCGACGGGCAATAGCGCCGCGGCTGCTATCGCTCGGGTCAAGAAGACTCAGCCCCGCACCCTGAAATACATGTGTCTGCTTGCCGCGCCGGAGGGTGTGGCATGTCTGAGTGACGCGCATCCGGATGTGCCCATCTACACACCGGCAGTCGACGATCGCCTGAACGACCACGGGTACATCCTGCCGGGCCTGGGTGACGCTGGCGATCGCCTATACGGCACGAAGTAGCGGCGCTCAGGGGCAGTTGGCTTTGGGTCGGCGGATCCCCGATGCGTCTACGCTGTAGGGTGGATCGCATTCGGAAACCTCGAGGCACTCGACCTTGATCGAGCGGATGCCGCGGGCGTCGATCTCATAGGGCGGATCACAATCGGGTCGTGGGCGTGCCTCGTTTGCATCGGGCGGCGTTCGCGTCGTGGTCACCGCTCCCTTGGGACTCACAACCACGCGGGCGCCATTGGCGTCGAACTGGTAGCTGCCGTCGGCTCGGCGCCCCGGCGCCGCCTTCTCCAGCTGGCGGAGCCGGCGCTCCAGGCCATGAACTTTCCCCTCCAACATCGCGACGCGGGCGGCGAGGGGCACGGGTTGCGCCGCCGGGAAGCGTGCGGCCGGTTCAGACGCGCCGACGACCGGCGTGAGGGAAACCAAGACGCTCGCAAAGACCCCGAGACGTAGAGAAACGCGTGACATCATTCTGCGAGGATACGGCGTTCGAAACCTGCCTAACAACCAAGGGTCTGGGCAAGCTTCCGAGGACGCGGCAACGAGCCGGTCGTCAGGTGTTCAGGGGTGCGTGCCTCAGTGTCTGTCTTGCCGTGGAACAGCCCCCCAATTCGCGCTGCTTCTGATAGCGTAAGTAGCCCAACTGACGTCGTTTTTTACCGGAGTAGAAGAGGCAAAATGGCACGAGGCTCGTCGCGCGTTCTCAGGGTCGAAGAGCTCGACGGCTTGATGGACGCTCCCCTCGAGTCGCCCGAACCCATTTTGGACGCGCTGGTGACAGCGGCAGCGAAAGGACAATTGCTCCCGGAGCTGTGGGCTAAACTGCACGCAGTTGCAACTCGTGACGACAAGGCCGCTGATCTCGCGTTCGCCTACGAGCATGTCGCTCAGGACCGACGCATCAAGCTCGTTTCGCCTGAGGTCCAGTCGACGATATATTTGAACGCGTCGAACTACTTCGCCGAGTCCTTCGGTGACCCTGACGGCGCCGTTGCGTTTGCGGAGCGCGCCTTGGCGGCCACGCCGACCAATGCGGACGCCCAAGCCATGTTGGAGGCGTTGCTGACCCAAATCGGCGACCGCACTCGCCTCGCCAAGTTCTTCGCTGAACTCGCCCGACATGATCGCGATTCGGAGATCCAGCTGGGCCACTTGCGGCGGGCCCACGCCGAACTGGCCGGCGTCGAAGGAGTCGAAGAGCTAATTGTCGAGGTGACCCAGAAGATCCTTCGCGCCGATCCTGCGGATTCGGATGCCCGGGAGGCGCTGGAGCGGGCCTACCTTGCCCTTGGCAAGCCGCGGGAGGCGACGAAAGTGCTGGAGCAGGCGCTGCTCCGGGACCCTCCTCCTAGCGAGGACGAAGCGTTTCAGGTCCACGATCACTTGGTGGACTTGTATACGGACGCCACCAAGGAGCCGCATCGGGCCGTACCGCATCTTGAAGCCATCCTGGCCACTCGGCCCGACCACGAGCGGGCGCTGTCCGTGGCCGAGTCGTTGCTGGAAAATCGCGCGGTGGCCGGCCGGGTCGCGGCTGCCCTGAGTGACGCTTACGGGAAGCTGGGCGCCACGGCGCGAGAGCTCGAGCTGCTCAACATGGAATTGAAACTTGCGCGCGGACCCCGCCGCCTCGAGGTCCAGCGACGTTTGGGCATGCTGCGGCGCGAGCAGGGTGACCCAACAGGTGCGTTGGCGCTGCTCGGCCCAGTGGTAGCGGCTGACCCGGGTGCCGACGACGTGCGTGAGGCCTACGTCGACTTGGCGCTGAGTTTGGATCAGCCCAGCGATGCCGCCCGGCTCCTAGCTCGTGCCTTGGCGTCTTGCAAAGAGCCCCCTATCCGGGCTCGCGTAGGCGCCGACATTGGCACCGTGTACATGCGTTCCGGCGATGTGAAGCGGGCCCAGGCGGCGTTTCAGGAAGTCTTGGACGGCGGCGAGGACGACCGCGCAATGCTCGTCGCGGCCCGCCAGCTCGTGGATTTGTTCGCTGAAAGCGGCGACATGCACGGCCTCACTAACGCTCTGGATGCCTGCGTCCGTTTTGAGCCCGACGCGGAAGCACGGCAGGCAGCGGCGCGGCGTCTTGCGAAGCTCGCCGAAGGAGAGCTCGGCGATACCGCGCGTGCGATGACGGCTTGGACCGCGCTCGTGGACTCGCCCTGGGCGGATGAGGCACTGACTCGGTTGACCGCCCTTTGCGAAGCCAGTGGCGACCACCAACGGATGGTGGAGGTATTGGAGAAGCGAGCGGCTCGAGCGAAAAACCCGGAAGACGCCCGAGAGCTGGCTCTCCGCGCGGCGGAGCTACGCACGAGTCAGGGCAGCGATCGGGCCGAGGCCTTGGGTGCGTGGCGAGCCTTCATCGCGCAGTACGGATCCACCCGAGACGCTCACGCGAAGATGATCCCTTTGCTGGAGCAGGAGCAACAGTGGAAGGAGCTGGCCTGGGTCCTGGAACGCGAGATCGAGCTGTCCCCTCTGGAGGAGTGGCCAGCTCTGCTAAACAGGCTGGCGCAGATAAGGCTGTCCTATTTGGACGACGTTGAAGGCGGCATGGACGCCTACCGTCGCGCCCTCGAGACCGATCCGTCCGAGCGCGGTGTTAGACAAGCTCTGGAAAAGCTGCTCGCAGCAGAGGAGACTCGCGCCGCGGCGATTCAGGTTTTGGAGCCCGTTTATCGGGAGGACGCGCCAGGTCCGGGCCTGGTTCGCGTGTTGGAAGCCAAGGCAGCCGTTGCCGACGACGCACAGGCCGCACTCGCTAACCTGGCAGAAGCTGCCCAGCTTGCTGACACGGCGCTGGAAGACTCCGAGCGAGGTTTGCAGATCGCCGCGCGCGCCTTGAGCGTGGCGCTGGATAGCGGAGTGGAGATCCACTCCTGGCTCGGCCTGGTCGAGTCCTTCGGGGAAAAGCTCGGCGCTCCCGGGCCCCGCTCGGAGGCCCTTGCCGGCGCCCTGGGGGATCGAGAAATCAGCTCCGAAGCGCACTTCGAACTCGCCCGAGCGGCCGGTGAAGCCCTCGCCGAGGCAGGCGCCCTGGAACGAGCGGTGGGCTTGCTACGCCGCGCGCTGAGCTTCGCGCCCAGCGATGGCCAACTGTTGTCGCGGGTCGACGAACTACTCGCCGAGCAGGGCAATCCGGAGGAGCGGCTCAACCTGTACCGCTCTGCGTTGGCGCAACCTGGCGACGCGCGGCGACGCCGCCAAATCCTGCACTCCCTAGCGAAGCTGCAGTCCGGCGAGTTGGCAGACGTTGCTGCTGCCGTGACGACCTGGAAGACGGCACTGGAAGATGATCCGAAGGACTTTGTCGCCCATCAGGCCCTGGCGGATCTGTACGCACAGCGGCGGGATTGGGGGGAGCTCTATGCCGAGTTGGAGCGCGTGCTCGGCCATGCGGACGCTGAGCGCGGTGTGCAGGTCCGGGCGCGAATGGCGGAAGTTTCAGCCGAGGCGGGCGACCCGCAGCGGGCTCTGGCCCACTACCGTGAGCTGCTCCAGGACGCCGAACTCGACGACGCCCAACTCGAGAACATCGAGCTTTTGGCCAACGCGAACGCGGACGCACCCACATTGCGCGCGGTACTGACTCGTCGTGTAGACGTCGCCGCACCGGAGGAAAAAAGCGCCCTGCTCGAAAAGCTTGGGATCGTGTTGTCTCAGCAGCTCGACGAAAGCGTCCCGGCTCGCGAGGCTTGGATGGAGGGGGCTACGCTGGCCGAAGCGGGTAGGGACGATGAGCGTGCCCGGCGTCTGTATGAGCGCGTGCTTTCCGTGTCCCCATCCGATGCCGGCGCTGCGCGGCGTCTGGTGGAGCTGTATTCTCGCGCGGGCGAGTGGTCCAAGGTGCCCGGGGCGTTGTCCGCGATGCTTGCCGGAGCCGCCGAAGACACGGACTCCACGGCGATCGTGCTCGGTCTGGAGCCAGCTTCCGTGGCCGCCGGGGCGACGGAGATCATGGCTGAGCTGGTTGACCAAGTGCTCGCCACACAACAGGCCAGCTCGCCCAAAGCTCGCGCACTGCTTTCCTGCAAGGCGCGGACACTGTCCAATGTGGAATCTCGTCGCGACGAAGTCTCCCAAGTCTATCGCCAGCTGCTGAGCGAAGATGCCGACGACATTCAACAGGTCGCGGACGCGTTCAACGTATTCCTTGCCGGTGGGGAACTGACCAACGGGCGAGTCGAAGACCGCCGTTTCCTGTTCGAGTGGCGTGTCAAACACGCTTCGGACCCCGTGACAGTGCTGATGGCTTGGGGCGTCACGGAAGAGACGACTTTTGGGAGCATCCCCCACGCCATCCGTGCCTACGAGCGCGTCCTGGAGCTCGATCCGGAGCGGATTGATGCGCTATCGCAACTAGCTCGCCTGCGCGCTGCAGCCGGGGATCCGGAAGGTGCGCTGCACACCCTCGCAGAGCTCAGAGAGCGCGGGGATGCGGAGGGCAGACTGTCCGTGGACACGACGATGGCCACCCTGCTTCTGGACTTGGGGCGCGCCGACGAGTGCTTGGACTTGGTGGAGGGGATCTTGGATGAGGCGCCTCACGACTCGGGCGCCCTGGACTTGGTCAAGCGCGCTCTGGAGCACGACGACGCCCGACCCAAAGCGGCCAAGCTGCTCGAACGACTCGTGCAGAACGTCGAGACCGAAGCCGAGAAGCGTGAAATGCTCGAATCCTTGCTCACCATCAGCGAGGGCGTGGAAGAGCTGCTCGATTCCCGCGGACGATGGTTTGCACAGCTGTTGGAATGCACGCCGGATGACGACGAAGCGCGACTCAAGATTGCGCTGGATGGCGCGTTGGAGCGCCCCCAGGAGGAGCAGCTTTGGGATGCCGCCGAACGCGCAGCCCGCAAGCTAAACCAGCCCGAGCCCCTCGCCGACGCGTATTCGCGTGCTTTGGATGCGCCTTTGGACTCCGAACTCGCGGAAGAACTGGGGCGCCGCATGGTCGAATTTACCGAGGAGTGGTTCGACGATTCCGAGCGCGTCGTTGCGCTGCTGAAGAAGGTGCTGTCCCTGAGTCCCGGCGCGAGTTGGGCCTTCGACCGCTTGAAGCTGGCCTTCAATGCTGCTGGACGTTGGGACGACCTTTTCCAGCTCTACGATGGCGCGTTGGAGCGCACTCAGGTCGAGGCGGAACGCGTCGAGCTGTTGCGTGAGGCGTCCATGGCGGCGAAGGACTTCGCGTCGGACGCGGAACGAGCCATCGTGTACCTAGAAGGACTGTTTCAGCTCACGCCGGACGACGAGAGGACGGGAGCAGCACTGGAGCGCTTGTACGAGCGAGAAGAGCGCCTCGAGCCGCTGATCGCCTTGCTTGAAGGGCGTCTGGATGGTGCGGACGAAGACGCCGTTCGAGAGCTTCAGGTGCGAATCGCCGGACTGTGGCTGGACTTGAACGACCCGATCAAAGCCTACGAGACGATCGAGGTGCTCACCGAGGACGGCTGCTCACCTGACACGACTCGCGAACTTCTGGAGCGACTCGTGGCCTTGCCCAGTGCCCGGGAGAGCATTGCCCCCGAAAGCAATAACCAGAAGCAGCGCAAGCGGGCGCTGAGTGTTCGCCACGCGGCGGCTGAGCGGCTCAAACAAGGCTACGTGCAGGCTGGCGCGGTCGAAGATGTTGCGCGCATGGTCGAGATCGAGCTCGAACTTGCGGAGTCGCCGGAAGAGCGCATCGGCGGCTTGGAAGACCTGGTCCAGCTCCGGCTCAAGGAGCTAGGTGACACGGCCGGCGCTTTCGAACCCGCGGCCCAATTGGTCGGGCTCGCTCCGGAGCAAGCAGGCTACCGCGAGCAGCTCGGCAAGCTCGCCGGCGAGTTGGGTTTGGCGGAGCGGCGCGCCGAAGTACTCGTCACCGTCGCAGATGGCTCGGAAGATCGCGGCATTCAACGCACGTTGGTCTTGGAAGCGGCCCAGGTGCGCCGGGACGATCTCGATGACGTGCCGCAGGCCATCGAACTATTCGAGCGAGCGCTGCGCTTGTCCGCCGATGACCCCACAGTGGCGCTCACGGCCTCGCGTGCCCTGGACCCGCTCTTGGACCGGGCCGGCCGCCACGCCGAGCGTGCCGACGTGCTCGAGGGGCTGGCGTCTTTGACCGGGGATGACGCCGAGCGGCGCGTTGCCCTCGGCAACGTGGCCGAGGTCGCTGCCATCCGCCTGGACGATCTGGCTCGCGCAGTGCGCTGCTTCCGCATGCGGCTGGAGGACGATGCCTCGGACGCCGAAGCCCTCGACGGCCTATGCGACATGCTGGCTCGCGCAGCCATGTACGCGGACTTGGTCGAAGCCCTTCTGCAGCGAGCGGAGCGTGGCGGCGACAAGGCCCAGGAGGATTTGTGGCGGGTCGCGGAGCTCTACACGGAGCGCCTGAACCAACCGGCGCAAGCCATCGAGATCTGGACACGCATCGAAGCCGAGCATGCCGCAACGCCGGAGACCTTTCGGGCGTTGGTCGCCCTACTGTCGTCGGAATCGCGCTGGGATGAGCTGACCGAGCGCATCTCCGAGCAAGCGAAGCGACAGTCGGATCCCGAGCAGCGCCGGGGCCTACTCGGAGAACTGGGCACCATCTACCGCAGTAAGACGGGTGAGCTATCCAAGAGCCTGATTGCCTTCGTACAGGCCAACGACTGGTCTGCCGCGGTTGATGTTTGCGCGTCGGAAATCGAAAACCGCCCTCGCGCCAAATCCTTACTCGAAGAATTACTGGATTTGAGCATCACGGCGTGGCAAGCGCCGGAGCCCGAGCCGGTGGAGGGTGGTGCCTTGGATGCGGCGGGCGCCGCCGAGTGGGCGATTACGGAGCTCGCACAGCGCCTCAGCGGAGAAGGCGATCACGCGGCTGTTATCGCTCTGTCGGTGCGGGGCCATGGGCTTCCATTTTCCGAGGTGCGCTGCCGCACGTTCCTGAAGGACGCAGCGTGTATCGCGTCGGACCAACTCGGCGACAGCGACCGAGCCATCGAACTGTTCGCTCAACTGTTCGAAGAGAATCCCGGGGACGAAGTCGCCCAGGGGGCCGTCGCTCGTTACGCTGCCCTCCTGGAGGAGGCTGAAGCGCACGCTGCCCTGTGTTCCTTGTGGGAACAGCAGGCCCGCTGCAGGGCGGACGTGCAAGATGCCGCCCGGGCGGCGGTGCTCTACGCACGCGCCGCGGAGATCGCCGAAACCAAATTGGAGGACCAGCAGCGCGCTGTGGTCGACTATCAGTCCGGTGCCGCCCTCGGCGGTGAAAGTAGCCTCGAAAACCTGGCCCGGATCCTCGAGGCTCAAGAAAAATGGCTGGAAGCCGCGCACGTACTCGAGTGGCTGTGCGCGCAATCTTCTCGAGAGACCCTGGCGCCTCGCGCGCTGCGCCTGGCCGAAGCCTATGTGCACGCGGACGCTCCGGAGACCGCGCGCCTGCGCCTCGAAGCCGCCGCGGCAACGGCGCTGGAAGCCGCGCCCGTGCGTCAACGGCTCAGCGAGCTGTACCGAGAAAGCGAAGACTGGACACCGCTGGCAGAGCTTCTGGCTCAGGAAGCAACTCGCACCAGCGAAAGTGGCCGCAAGTTGTCACTGCTGATGGAGGCCGCGAACTTGCACATGCGCAAGCGCAACGACCCGGTCAGCGCCGTCGACCTGCTCACCCAGGCAGTGGAGATCGAGCCCGACGACGCCGGGGTGCGTCGCGCCCTGGCGGACGCGCATTCTCGTGCAGGCGATTTCGACGCTGCGGTTGAAGTGTTGCGAGCGCAGATAGAGCAATATGGTTCGCGCAAGCCCAAAGAACGCGCCCTGGTGCATTTCCAGTTGGCTCGGGTGTCTCTCAGTGCCGGGCGCCGCGCAGAAGCCATCGCAGAACTGGACGTAGCCAACAAGATCAATCCCGCGCACCCGGGGATCCTTCAGGCATTGGCGCAGCTGGCGTTCGAAGAAGAGCAATTCGACCGCGCAGAGCGCATGTATCGCGCCTTGCTCTTGGTCATCGGTCGAGACGATGACGAGGACGCTCCCAGTCGCGCCGAAGCATTGCTCGACTTGAGCGAGATCGCCGCTCGCAAGGAGGACGATCTGCGGGCGGGTGAGTTTATCGAGTCTGCCTTCGAGGCCGCTCTGGAAAGCGAGCGCGAGAGCGAGGCGTTGGAGAGTGCGCTGGGCACCCGCAAACGATATGACCTGCTGTCCCGGGCGGTGGAGTCGCGGCTCGAGCGCGCACCGAACGCCGAAACCGCCGCACGGGCGCTGTCCGATCTCGCCTTTCTGTACGCGGAACACCTAGGCGGACTGACCGCCGTGGAAGATCGACTTCGGGAGCGTGCCGGAGAACTCGAGGGCGAACTCTCGAGTACGGGCGCGAGCGACGACCGAGCCTGGGAGGCACTGTCTCGGGTCTTCGACTGGCTGGGAGATGCGGACGCCGAAGCCAAGGTTTTGGAACACCGCATCGCCAGCGGCGGCCGACCCAAAGCCACGCGCGCAGGGGCGGAGCCCTATTATCGGTTGGCGGCAATATACTTTGCGAGCGGAGAACAAGGCGAGCGCGCGGTAGAAGTTCTCGAGCGTGCCCTGGAGCTTTGTGCGGACGTCAACCGAGCCGAACAACTCCTGCGGGGAGCGCTCGCAGAACAGGCGGACGACGAACGTGTCGTCGCGCTCTTCGAGCGTGTCGCCCGCAGCACCGGTGACGCCAAGAAGCTCGTGGATGCCCTAGTGCTTTTGGCCCGCCTGCCCACCGCCGGCATCGAGGTCATCCGGGAAGGCGTCGAGCTAACGGATGCTCTGGAAGAGCATGCCCTGTCCAAGGAGTTGCTCGAATCCGGGCTCGCAATGGCTTCGCGACTTTCCGACGCTGACGGCGCCTGGGTGCGCATGGAGCTCTCGCGTCGCCTGGAAGCCGCCGGCGTACTGCCCCGAGCTCTGGATCTGCGGGAGCAAGCGGCGCCATTGCTCGACCCGGCGGCTGCTCGTGCTGCGTGGCTGGACGTTGCCGCGCGGGTGCGTGGAGAACTCTCGGATCTGACTCGTGCAGCGACCATCTATGAACGCTTGCTGGAGCAAGAACCAGCAGATCGGGAGGTTTGGCAGCCGCTGCTGGAGATCTACCGCGAGCAGTCCGACAGCGAAAAGCTGGTGAGAGTTCTCGAGCAGACGGTGACTCTCGTCGATTCTTCAGAAGATCGGGCACGGCTCCGCCTGGAGCAAGCGAACATCCTGCTCGATCAGCAGCAGTCCGAAGCCGCAGCCGACATTCTCCGCGAAATCCTGGAGGAAGATCCGGCGCACGCTCGGGCATCGGAGCTTTTGACGGAGCTCTATGAGGGCCAGGGCAAGACCGACGAGTTGGTTTCGCTCTACGTGACGCGAGTGGACAGCGCCAAGGATCGACAGGACGCCGCGGTGATTGCGGACACCTCATTGAAGCTTGGCACGCTGCTCGAGCGCCTAGAGCGACCCGATGACGCATTCGACGCCTACTACGCAGTGACGGATTGGGAGCGCAACAACGAAGACATCTGGCGTGCACTGCTCCGACTCGCGGAAGGTCGAGAGGATCCGTACTTGGTCGCGGAAACGCTCGAGGGGCTGCTCGGGGTCTTGGGCGGCGATGAGGCGCTCACCATCACTGAGCGCTTGCTCGAAGCGCGGCGGGAATTGATGGATGAAGAGGGCGCAGAGCGGGCCCTGGAGCTGGGGTTCATCGCCTGCCCGGACAATGAAGAGCTGCGCGAGCCCCTGCTACAGCGCTGTGTCGAACAGGGCGATTTGAGCCGGGCCACGCGGCTACTTGCGCAGGCGGTGGCTCACTCTTCGGATCGCGCGCTGGTCACCCGTCTGGTTGAGACGGCGTTGCAGGCCAACGAGCCTCGGGAGGCTCTCGGCGCCGTGGACCAGTTGCTCGAGGCCAGTCCCGAAGATCAGGAACTCAGTTTCAGTCGTGCACAGCTACTTGAAGCGGACGATCAGGTCGAGGAAGCCGTGGCTGCCTATGAAGCAGCCGCCGCGCTAGACGTCGACGTCAGCGGCCCTCTAGCGGGCGCTTTGGAGCGTGCGATCTTGCGCGCAGAACCACCGGCAGATCGGGAGCTGTCCATCAAGTTGGTGGAGCTGTTCGAGAGCACGGGCAACGTGGAGGCCGCGCGAGCGCGGCTGAACGAGATGCTCAAGGAAAGCCCCAAGGACGCGGCGCTCTGGCACAAACTAGCAGAGCTCGAGGTCACCGGAGAGTATTGGGACGGTGCGGCGACCGCCTACCGCAAGCTGATCGCTCTGACCGACGGCGACGACTTGGTGAATACTGCCCTTTGGCTGGCCCACTCCTGCGAGCAGGCTGGGCGCCCCGCAGACGCACGCGGTGGCCTCGAGCGCGCCTTTGGTGTGGCGCCAGAACGGGAAGATTTGCGCGAGCGGCTGGTCCATCTCTACACCTTGATTGAAGAGTATCGGGCTCTCGCAGAACTGCTGTTGGCTCAGGCCGAGAGTGAACAGGACATCAATACGCGGCATGGCTTGCTGCTCACGGCAGGTTCCCAGCTGCTGTTCGCCGAAGATGGTGCCGAGGACGGCCTTCGGGTCCTGGAAGAAGCACGCAGCCTGAGCCCCGAGAGTGTCGAGGGCTCGGTTGCCTACGCCCGGGGACTGGCGGTGGTGGGGCGTGGTGAAGAAGCCATGGCGCTGCTGAACGAGATCATCGCTGGCTACAAGGGCAGGCGAAATCCCGCTCTCGGCATCGTGTATCGGCAGGTCTCGGAGCTTCAGCTCGGTGGCGGCCTGTTACACGAGGCGCTCGGATCCATGACCAAGGCTTTCGAGATGGACATGAAGAACCCGTTGGTGGCGTTGGAACTGGGCCAGCTCGCTTTGGATCTAGACGATCAAGATACGGCGGGCCGAGCCTTCCGCGCCGTCACCATGCTCCGCCCTGGTGGTGACGACACCCACGAGGCGGTCAGCCCGGACCAGCGTGCCCATGCCCAGTATCAACTTGCGCTGATGGCGAAGAACCAAGGTGACGTTCGACGCGCCAAGGTGATGGTGAACAAGGCGCTATCCGAGAACCCCGAACATGGCCCGGCTCAAGAGCTCAAGGCCGAGCTCGATTCGGCCTGAGGCCGCGGCTTGGGCCGGCGCAAAAGCACGACGGGCTTGCCCCAGCGGTGCCGTAGCAGCGTCGGAATCGCGAAGGCCGGTGAGGCGCCGGCATAGAAAAGCGCCGAAAAAAGCACCATTCCTTGCTCGGCTTGGCCGGGAAAGAAGAAGTGCACCACGAGCAGGCCCACGCCGACGTTGCGCACCGCGACTTCGATGGTGATGGCCACGGTGTCGTCGTCGTAGCGCCCGAGCAGGCGACAGACCTGGGGCACCGTCAAGGTCAGGAAGATCCCGAAGGCCAAGATGATCAGCGGTGGCCCCCAGCCGTATTCGGCCACCCGGATGCGCCCCGTGCCCAGCGAGCCAGCCGCAATGCTGAGCACCAGCGCAAGGCTTCCGCGGATCGCCCACCGGCTCAAAGCCGGCGCCCAACGAGCCAGCCGCCGACGCGCCACCATGCCCAGCGCCAGGGGCGCTAGTAGGTAGCCGAAGATCTCCAGCATCACGCGCCCAATCGGGAACCGGAAGTCCGGTGGCAAGATGGCGCCGGCTCCGATCTGGAGAATCAACGGCACCATCAGCACCGAGGCGAGGGTCGTGACACTGGTAACCGCGATGCTCAGCGGCACATTGCCTTTGCCCAGAAACGTAAGCAGGTTGGAAAACGCACCTCCTGGAACCGCGCTCACCAGGAGCAGACCGACCGCCCAGCCCTCGCCCAAGGACAAGACGTTAACGAACGCCAACGCGACGCCCGGCACGTACAGCCACTGCAGAGCCAATCCGACCGCTAGTCCACGCGGATCGCGGCCCACTCTGCCGAAATCCGCGACAGTCATCGTGGCACCCATGCCCAGCATCGCAAGAATGAGCTGAGCGGGAATGAGGAAGGGTTCGAGGGTTTGGTACACGGACAATCGCACTGACCCATACGTTGAAAGCGAGGGGAGGGGAAGTGGACCTTGACCCGACAGCCCTACCTCGGCTTTCATCCGCCGTGAGATGAAGCGTCAGAAGCGCATGACCAAGCGCGAGCGGAAGGCACAGGACCCACATCACCGCCCCGGGCCCAACACCAGTCATCAACACATCCACTGCATCTCTTGCGGACGGCATATCGATGCGGCAGAGATGAACGCCTCACCCGCCACTGCCACTATCATCACCTGTGACCACGGTTCGCAATTTGCCTGCTGTGTGGGTTGCATCGGCGATGCGGAAAAACGCGTTGCGGACCATGACCGCAACAACGAACCCGTCAAGACCGCGTCAGCTTGGCACTGACAATCAGCGCTTGCGCGCGCTCTTGTTCTTGGCGTTGCGGGCGACGCTCTTGCGTCGTTTCTTTCCGGTCGAGCCTCGCTCCAGCCACACCAAGGCGGCGCGATACATGGAGCGCTTGCGCTCCAATGCCAGCTCGTGGCCCAGGCCCGTGGGCGTGCTGATGCGGGTCGGAACCCGGTGCTTTTTCAAGATTTGGCGCAAGGCGTTGGTGCCGTCGATGACGCTATCCTGCTCGCCTGTGATGAGATAGACGCGCCGCAGGCGCCGCTTGGCCCGTGCCAGCGCTTCGAGCCCGGGGCCGCCCCAATAGGCCGTCTTGCCCGCAAGAATAAGCAAGCGATTGAAGGTGCGCGGCTCGCGAACTCCGACGTTCATGGCCACGTAGGCGCCTTCGGAAAAACCGATCAGAGTATTGCCGTAGAGTTGTATCCGTCGACCGAATTGCTTTCGGAATCCGCGGACCACGGCCAAGGCGGTACGCTGCCCGACAGCCCAGTTGTTGTTCCAACCGCGGCCGTCGCCACGAGCCCCAGGACCCGACGGGCAAACTAGCCAACCCAGGCGGCGGGCGACGGGCGCCCAACGCTGGCAATCCCGTCTTGGGTTTCCTCCGCGACCATGCATGTAGATGATCAACGGACGTAACCCCAGGCGGCCGGGGCCGACGGGTTCGTAGTAGTAAGCTGGGCCGGCGCCGGGCAGTTCGAGCACCCGCAGACCATCCTTGCCCAGGCGGCGGATCTTGCTCGGGTCGCGCGCTTTGGCTTCGCGGTCCTTCTTCGTTTTCCGCTCTGCCTTGGCTTTGGTCTCGGCCTTCTTCTTCGCCTCGATCTTCTTCGCCGCACCCCGTTCGACGGTTCCATCCTTAGACGGGATGAACAAACGCTGGCCGATCTTGAGGGGGTCGCGCCGCCGGATCCGGTTGACCTTGCACAGATCGGCGATGCTCACGTTGTAACGTTTCGCGACTTTGCCCAGCGTGTGTCCCGAAGCCACGACATGCACGCGCTGCTTGGCGGACGCCGTCTGCGTCAGCGTCAGAGCCAAAAACAGGCTCAGAACCAGGGCCGCCAGGCGAAACATGGCCAAGCGGTAGCACATCCTACGGGGCTCTGGCCAAGCGAGCCCAATGTTATCAATGTTAACATTAGCTCATTTCTTGAGCAGAACCCCGCTAGCGACAAGGCGGACCTCCTCGGCGGTGCCGTCGGGGTTCTTCTTCTCGAAGGTCGCACCCTCGGCCTCCATGTGCTCCACGTGGGACTTCTTGACGGTTTCGACTTCCACCACTGCCTCCATGCGGGCTTTGGCGCCGGCGGAATCCTTCGGCACGAAGAAGCCGTAGTCCTTGAACGTCACCCGGCAGCCGGGCGCTTTTTCTCCGCTGCCATCGCTGAGCTCCATCCAACAGCCTTTTTGAGCGCAGGCTCGCCGCACCTCACCGTCGAGGCGAACCTTCTTTCCCGCATGGGCGCTTGGATTGGCGAGCACGCTGGCCAGCTTCGCTCTGGGGCTATTGCCCAAGGGGGCGCCGTATTGCTTCCAACCGTCAGCAGCGCTTGCCGCCGCGGAGGCGCTGTCGGGGTGTTCTTTGCACGCAGCTAGCAGTCCTAGGGTTGTCAGGAGGATCAGCGTTTTCATCATCGTGGGCGGACTATAGCGAAATCCAAGCGCTTTTCACGCCCCCGGTGGGCAGTTGAGAGCAGCTGCGCTATGAATCGTCCAATGGACTACCGCGGGTTGTTGTGCGCGCTTGCTCTGTCCATCGTGGCGATTTCGGCGCCAGCGGCGGCTGGGCCCGACGATGACCACGGCACCCCGGCCGTGACCGAGGACGAACTGGGTGGCCACGTGCCGGGCGCCAGCGTGCTCGAAGGGCGCTTGCTTGCGCCCTGCTGCTGGAACCAGACCTTGGACATACATGGGTCGCCGAGCGCCAACGCCCTGCGCAAGGAGATCCGACAACGCCTCAAGAAGGGCGAGAGCGTCGACGCCGTCGAGGCAGCTATCGTGGAGCGCTACGGCGAGAAGATCCGCGCGGTTCCGAAAGGCAGCCCGCTGCAAGGCTTCGCCACGGTGCTGGCGTTGAGCTTCGGGGTCGCTGGCGGGCTTAGTGTGTGGATGCTGTTGCGATGGCGCCGCCGCCGCGCCATCGCCGTCGAACAGGCGTCGAAAACGAAGCCAAGCGGCAAGCGCGACCGTTTCGATGACGCGCTGGATGCCGAGCTCGAGCAACTCTGAGCGCGTGCCCTCGCGGTCCGGCTAGAGCCGCGGACCGAGCCAGGCTGCCTCGCATCGGCTTCAGGGCAGGCAACCTGAGCGGAAAACCTGGAGCTGCCAGTCCTCGCAGGTGTTGCCGCTCTCCCAACGAACTTCGAGCCAATACAGGAAGCTCTGGGGCCCGGACACCTCTTTCTGCTCGACGAAAATGACGTCATCTTCGCCCGCGGGCTTCTTGGATGACCCCACCAGCTTTCCGCAGTTTTCGTACACGTACAGATCGTAGTTGGTTCCTGGTGGTGAACGCAGCCGAGCCAGCCCGACCGTCTCCGCAGCGCAGGTGGAGCACTCGATGCTCCTCGCCACGAACCACCTGCTCCCTCTACCCTTGACGCCTTTGGCCGCCTTCCAGGTCACAGGCAGGCAAGCGAAGAACACATCGCAGACATCGTCGCCGCAGTGGGTGCCGAGGTCCGAGGCGGTCAGGCATTTGTTGGGTGCTGGCTGCAGATTGGTGTCGCAGTCGGGCGCGGAATTGCAGTTCGCCATCGGCGCCGTACAGGTGACCGGCATACCACCGCTACCACCGCCCGTTGCGCCGGCCCCGGCAGTGCCGCCTGTTGGGCTGCCTCCGGTGCCCGAGCCACCACTCGCACCTCCCGCGCCGGCGAACGCGCCGAAACCCGCCAACCCGCCGTCGAAGTTGGGCGTCCCTGCGATACCAAGACCGCCGCCACCGAGGGTGCCAGAGATGCCGAGGCCGCCTGTGCCGAGTGCGCCAGAGCCACCCGTGCCGCCGCCTCCAGCTCCCGGTGTTGCTTCGTCGCTGCCTGAGCAGGCCGAAAGCAATGCGACCAGACTGCAGGAGCCAAAAAGGGCGCGCGCCAGGAGCTTTCGAACCACGGGCGCAGTCTAGCGGAGGGATCCGGGGGAGGCCAGGACAGATCCCAGCTTGACAAGGAGGCCCGGCGCGACGAGGTCTAGGCGCCTGGAGGACTCGTGCCGAACGTCGCCATGTGGGGCAAGGCCCTGCGCGTCATCCCCAAGATTAGCAAGGAAGAATGGGGCGATTTGGACGTCGTCTCTCGCTGGCTGATTGCGACTCGTTTCACGGTCATCGTCATGACGATTATCGCCTCCGTCATCGGTGGCTTGCTGGCATTTCGGGATCACGCCTTCGATGCCGTCGCGTTCGGTGTGACCACCTTGGGCCTGGTGTTCGCCCACGCCACCAACAACCTCGTCAACGATCTCACCGACCACGCCAAGGGCGTGGATCGGGGCAACTACTTCCGCACCCAGTATGGCCCCCAGCCTTTGGAGCACGGACTTCTGACGGTGCCGCAGATGCTGCGCTACACCGCCGTGACCGGTGGCATTGCGCTACTGGCGGGTGGGTTCTTGGTGTTCACCCGGGGCCAAGCCACCTTGACTCTGTTTGCGGCGGGGATCTTCTTCGTCCTGTTCTACACCTGGCCTCTCAAGTACTTCGGCATGGGCGAACCCGCGGTGTTGGTGGTGTGGGGTCCGCTGATGGTGGGCGGCACCTATTACGTGGTGACCGGGCGCTTCGATTGGAATGTTGCTTTGGCGAGCTTGCCGTTCTCACTGGGAGCGACAGCCGTTTTGTTCGGCAAACACATCGACAAGCTCGATGCCGACAAGGGCAAGAAGATCCGCACTTTGCCAGTGCTGCTCGGAGAATCTCTCAGCCGCTACGTGACCATTGGCATGCTGGTGATCCAGTACCTCCTCGTGCTGCTGCTATTTGTACGCGGCTATTTTTCCGCATTGATACTGGTCGTTTTCGTCGCCATGCCCACGTTGGTGCTGGCGATCAAAGCGTATCGAGCGCCGCGCCCAGAGCGGCCTCCCGAGAACTTCCCCCCGAAAGTCTGGCCGCTCTGGTTCGTGGCGTTCGCGTTTCTGCACATGCGCCGCTTCGGCGCCCTCTATGTCGCCGGGATCTTGCTCGATGTGATCGCCCAGCATGCCGGCCTGCAATTGACGGTCTGAGGGACACCCGATTCGTCCCTCATTCTATGGTTGGTTTGGGGTCGCGGCACTGTTTCAGCTAGGCCGCTACTCTCGACAGGGTGCGCCTGCTCGAGAGTAGCGCCCCTGCCAGGCCATAGATCTGCGACCCCAAAACCAATCCATCCCGCGCGACGGAACTTGGCGATCTTGCCGGCCTGAGCGAGGATCCGCAGCATGGCGTACCGGCAGGCCGCTAGTCAGGAGTCGTTCGCGGAGCGACATCTCGACGACTTGATCCTGACGGAGGTCGACGTCACGCCAGCTCAGGCCGGTCGCTACGTGCTCAGCGTGTATATGCGCACCAACGTTCAGGCGATGACGCGACGATTCGGGCTAGTCCTCACGTTGTACTTGCGGGCGTTCGTGATGCGCCGGGCGACCTTGGAGTACTCGGGGCAGCTCCTGGTGGACTCCGTTCAAATGCAGTTGGTGCGCGAGCGTGGGTTCGCAAAGCTTGGCTGGTCACAGCTGACGCTGCCGCGGCAGTGTGCGTTGGTCATCCAGAGCTATCCGGCGGCTTTGGCGACTAAGCTCTCGCGCAGATTCGAGTTGGCTCGGCTTGTCGCCGTGCCGCTCCAGCCGCCCGCTGGGCAGGACCAAGTCGATGAAGCCGCACTGGCTGAACTCACCGAGCACGCTCGGGACTTGCGGAGTCGATTGTGGGTTGAAGAGGACCCGCCGTTGCCACAGGAATGGATGACGCTGTTCGGTGCACTGGGCTATCCAGTCGTTCGGAGCATCGCGGAGCCACTAGCCGAAGTCTTGCGAGTCCGTCTTTTCGACGCGGCGCGCTTGTCACTCGACTTGACGGCCTAACGCCCCTCAGGTGCACATGCCGATCCCAGCATGAGCGTGAAGGCGCCGAGGAAAGGGGCCAGGCGGGCGCGGCTGACGCACACCGGTAGCCGCGTTACTCTTGGGCAATGCGGCATTGGGTTTGGGCAGCCGCGGTGCTTTGTGTTTCCTGTGGCGCGAGTACCGAGTCCGACGAAGCAGGGCCCGAGCCGGGAGATCCTCCCAGAGTCGTCGGTGATTGGCATACCTGCAGTGAGCGACTCAGCCTGGCGGCGGATCGGAGTTGGCAGCTGCATCGCTTGCGCGAAGGTTGTGCAAGTCGCGGTAGCTACGAGCTCCAGGGTCGGCTGCTCAGTCTCGTGACGGGCAGTAGCGAGTGCGCTTCTGCGCCGAAGAATCTCAGCCAGGTCGAGGTCGTACGCACCGGAACACGCTTGGTGCTATTTCATCCGGACCTTGGTGGCGGGGCCGCGAGCTACTTCGCAGACTCCGAGCCCCGGCTTCGCTATCGACTCACGGGGCAGGGGGCCGAGCCGCCAGCAAACGGTCAGTCGATTGTCCGAGTGGTCGGACGCAGTGGCGCCGCGGCGACGTCAGCTTGCCATTGGTCCGAGGACGGGCAATGTGGGGGGCTCTTTTCATGCAGCGGCGGAGTCGCACAATGGCAACTGTCTGCGGGCAAGTTGACCGCGAAGCTGGGGTGCACTGGGGACTGCCCCTGTGCGGCGGTGCTGTCTGGCACCGAGGATGCGGACGGCCACATTGACGGAACGTTCCTCGGAGCGGACTGCAACGCCACCTTCAGTGGTGCTTTTTCGGCCGAAGCGATCCCGGACGAGCCATGAGCCGGCCGCGGGCCGCTGGCGCTAGCTCGAACAGGCCTGGAACGCAGAGATCTCAGCTGCACAGACTCCAGACTTCACGAATGTGGTGCCGTTGGAATCGCATTCCAGATTGGCTGCGGACTGAGATGCCGCGCAGGCCAGGAACGCGTCATACTCGGCCTTGCATTTCGTGATGCCGCCGCGGCCTTTTTCGCAGTCAGGGATGCACTCAGCCGCTGAAGGGTCATTGGGGCACTTGCCGATATCCGAGTTGGCGCACAGAGCGGTGCACGGACTGGTGCCGCCGCTGCCCCCGGCGCCGCCAGCGCCCCCGGTTGCTGCGCCCCCGGCGCCCCCGGTTGCTGCGCCCCCGGCGCCTCCGGTTGCTGCGCCTCCGGCGCCTCCGCTTGCGCCACCGGCGCCGCCCGTGGCGCCTCCACCGCTGCCTGAGCTGCCGCCCGAGCCGCCGTCGTCAGAATCGCTGCTGCAGGCCATCGCCAGGGCCGCTACGCCAAAAGCCAATAGGGTCCGAATCTTCGGGGTCATCATGTCGGCAGCGTATCAGGCTTCCCTGGCGATGGTCACGCAAGCGGCGAGGCGGGGGTGCGAGCGGTTCGAAGTTGTGTCGCAATTCCGACGGGATGCGGCTGCCCGCGGGCTCGGCGCCGGGGGGGTTGCGCGCGGCGCGCCCAGGCCTACCAGGGCAGGGTCTCGCCGTTCATATGCTTGAAGCTGCCGCTGGTCTCCAGGGTCAGCTCTTCGATTCGCGCGATGAGGCCTTGGGCGGATTCCGGCGCATCCACCAAGCCGTTTCCGCCAGTCATCCCGGTGCGCACGAATCCCGGGTGCAAAATGACGACCGCGATTTGTTTTGGCTTCAAATCGATGGCCATGCTCTTTGCGCAGGCATTGAGCGCGGCCTTGCTCATGCGGTAGCCGTACATGCCGCCCGAGTCGTTGTCGGTGATCGAGCCCATCCGACTCGTGACCACGGCGACCTTGCTGCCGGCGTGCATCAATGGCGCCAGCGCCTGGGTGACTAGCAGTGGCCCCAGCGCGTTGATCGTGAATTGCTCCAACACGGCAGTCGGCCCGGCGTCTTTGAAGGTCTCCGCGCGGAGCACGCCGGCGTTGTTGATGAGCAGATCGATGGATTGCCCGTTCAACCCTTTCGCAAGCCGGGCGATGCTATCCGGTTTCGAAACATCGACGCCGACCTCGACGCGCACCCCCAAGCCGTCGAGCTCTTTGGAGCTCTTGCGGCAAACCGCCACCACGCTGGTCCCGGATTGTTTGATCTGCTTCGCGAGTTCGAGCCCAATGCCTCGGTTCGCCCCAGTGATTACGACAACGCCCATCTCCCCCTCACTTCTCGATTCCCAGTAGGGCTTCTACCGCAGCCAGGGCACCGTCGGGTGTCCATGGCTCCGGTTGATCTGTCCGGGCGCCCTGTTTCGGACGCTCGATCGTGGCGCCGCGCACGTCCCGGAGATGCGAGGCCTGGCTCGGCGCGCCTGGCCCGTCCGGCGATGCCTCAGGTGGCGCCGCCGACGCTCGGGCGGGTGGAGCGGATGCGCGGCCGAGCCTGGCGGATTTCGCCCCAGGCTTCACGCCGGACGGCGCGCCGTGGGCAGCGGGCAGAGCATCTGCCTCGAAGAGAAGATCACCCAGATCCGCTTCCGCGGCGGCGGTGCTGGCCCGGGCCGGTGGCGACTGCCTGGCAGGCTCCCGGGGCGCTTGCTGTTTGGGCACTGCCGCTCTGGCGCGCGGCTTGCCAGTCTTCTTCTTGGGCCTTTCTGCGGCACGGATTTCTGCTGCCAAGAGCATTTGCGCTTCTTCGGCGACCTGCTCGGCTTTGGCGGTGTCGCCGCGCATTTCGAGCAAGAAGCGGCTCGGGATCTGGGGTCTGAGCTTGCCCCACTTCATGCGGTTCTTGCAGAGCGAGAGAGTCAGGGTGTCTTGGGCGCGAGTGACGCCGACGTAACAGAGCCTGCGCTCTTCTGCGATGTTGTTGCCGCCGTCCGCTACGGAGCGCTTGTGTGGAAGTAGGCCTTCTTCCAGACCGACCATGTACACGTGCGGAAACTCCAACCCCTTGGCACTATGCAAGGTCATTAGCGTTACGGCGTGTTCCTGGCGCTTCTCTGGATCGTCTCGATTGTCGTCCCGACCGGCGAGGCTGCACTCCTCGAGGAAGCCGGGCAGGGATGGGTTCGGGTCCCGAGCTTCATATTGCGCGATGGCGTTGATCAGCTCCTCGATGGTGTTGAAGCGCGACTGCACGTCACCGGGGTTCTTGTAGTTGCGCTCGATCTCCGCCTTGTATTCGATGGTCTGAACCAACTCCGCTGTCAGAGCGGCGAGGGGTGTGTGACTCAGGCGCTGGCGAAAACCTGCCAATAGCCCGCGAAAAGCGTTGATACGTTCTGCGATGTGGGGAGCCAGATCCCCGTCGCTCAAGGCTTCGGGCAGGATCGCCCACACGCTGCTTCCTGCGGCGACGGCGCGCTCGAGCAGCAGCTGGACGCTGCTCGTGCCAATCCCACGGGCAGGCGTGTTGATGATGCGCAAAAGCGAGACTTCGTCTGCGGGATTCGATAGCACGCGCAGGTAGGCCAAGATGTCTCGGATCTCCTTGCGGTCGTAGAAGGATTGTCCGCCAACTAGAACGTAGGGCACGCCAGCGCGCCGCATCTCGAGTTCGAAGGCTCTTGGCTGTTCGTTGGTGCGAAACAGAATCGCCAGGTCGCTGGCAACGACTCGTTTGGGATTGCGGGCGTCGATGCGGTGAGTGATCTCGCGCACGACCTGTTCTGCTTCCGCGGTCTCGTCCTCGAAGCGAAGGAAGCGTGGAGCTTCTCCCGAACCGCGATAGGGGCGCAGGGTCTTGTCGTGCCGCTCGCTGTTGTGGGCGATGAGGGTATTGGCGAGACCAAGAATGGGCGCCCGGGAGCGATAGTTGTCCTCCAACCGAATGACCTTTGCGTCCTGCCAGTCGTGCTGGAATCCGAGGATGTGACTGACCTCGGCTCCGCGCCAGCCGTAGATGGACTGGTCGTCGTCACCGACGACGCAGAGGTTGCGGTGGCGGTCCGCAAGAGCTTTGACGATTCGGTACTGGAGCCCGTTCGTGTCTTGGTATTCATCGATCAGCAAGTGGTCAAAGCGGGTCGCTTCGGCGATTCGCACGTCCGGGTGGCGTTGGAACAGCTCTTCGACGTTCAGGAGCAGGTCGTCGAAGTCCATCGCGCCGCTAGCTCGCAGTGCTGCTTGGTATCGGGCGTACGCAAGCGCCGCCAGTTGCTCCTTGTCCGAGCCGGCGAAGTCCATGGCCGAGTCTGCCCGCACGTTTTGGCTCTTCCAACCCGAGACCATGAAAATCAGGTCGCCGGGTTTGAGCTTTTCGTGACCGACGCGCACGTCTCGAAGCGCTTGCCGGGCCAAGGTCTCCTGATCGCTGCGGTCATAGATGGAGAAGCGCTCCGGGTAGCCGAGGCGCGTGGCGTGTCGGCGCAAGATGCGCACGCAGAGGGAATGGAAAGTCGAGATTTCCGGGACAGGGGCGTCCTTGCGGCGCCGGCCCAGGAGCTTCAGAGCGCGCTCACGCATCTCACGTGCGGCCTTGTTCGTGAAGGTCACCGCCAGAATTCGGTCGGCGCGGACGCGGCTTTTGATCAATTGCGCAATTCGATATGTGATCACGCGCGTCTTGCCGGTGCCGGCGCCGGCGAGGACCAAGAGCGGTCCCGACAAGGTCGTGACCGCTTCTCGCTGTGGTCCATTCAGTCCGGGGTCGGGCATGAAGCCCGGGACTATCCGTACATCCTCGGGCTAGGTCAAGCCGGCTGCGCGCAGTGTGGGGGGGTGGGCGGCAACCCCACTTCCTTGCGGCGGACAGCATGCTAGGCTGCCGCCGTGCTCGCATCAGACAGTTTCGAAATCCACCCTGGGCCGCGAACCATCTTTGCTGCCGGCTCGATCAACAAGCTGGGCAAGCGAGTTCGCGGCCTGCGCCGAAAGACTGCCTTCGTCGTCACGGATGCAGGCCTCGTCACGGCAGGGATCGCGGGGCGAGTCGAAGAGGTTCTAACCCACGCGGAGCTTTCCGTGACGCAGTTCGCGGAAGTCGAGCCCAACCCGCGAAAGGCGACGGTGGAGCGCGCCGCGGCGGAGCTGGATTTGGACGCCGCGCCGGTAATCATCGCGGTTGGCGGTGGGTCGGTCATCGACGCGGCGAAGGCGATTGCGCTCTGTGCACCCAACGGTGGCGGGGTGGACGCCGTGCGCTTCGGTCAAAAACCCGAGCGGCCGGGGCTGCCTGTGATTTGCGTTCCAACCACCGCCGGAACGGGTTCCGAGACCAACATGTTCGGGGTGGTGACCGACGAAAAGCTGAAGCGCAAAGTATTGGTGGCCCACCCCAGCGTCTTGCCCGAGTTGGTCGTTCTCGATCCCGAGCTCACGCTCGGGTTGCCCAAGAACGTCACGGCGATGACGGGGATGGACGCCCTGACCCATGCCCTGGAGTCCTTGATGGCGACCCGCGCCAATCCGGTCTCCGAGGCTCTGGCTCTGCGGGCGATGGCGATGGTCTACGCCCACCTGCCGAAGGCCTTCGCAGATGGCAAGGACCTGGAAGCTCGCGCCCAAATGCTGTGCGCAGCGCATGTTGCCGGGCTGGCGTTTTCCAGTTCCGGCTTGGGGGTTTGTCACGCATTGGGGCACCCACTGTCGGCGCGATTCGACGCCGCGCATGGCCAAGCCTTGGCGACCCTCTTGCCCCACGTGCTACGTTTTCACCTCGACGTGTGTGAGGGAAAGTTGGTGCAGGTCGCGCTATCGTTCGGCGTCTACGACAGCGCCGCCAGTGCGAAAGAAAATGCCGAGAAGGCCATCGCCGCCGTGCAGTCGCTCAGTTCGGACCTGGGAACCGACAAGCCTGGCGCAGAGCTAGGCATCACCGAGGAGCTGGTGCCTTCGCTGGTGGAGGACGCCCTGGCCGACCCCCTGATCTTGACCACACCCAAGCCGGTCACCCCGGAGATTTTGGCCGAGATCTACCTGAAGGCGATGTGACGCTAGGGAAGCCTTGGGGCCAAATCCCTCCCATTCCGTGGCTGCTTTTGCACGTTCGGGGTACTCTTGGGCTCAATGCTGCGCAGGTCTGCATACGCCCTAGTCGCGTGTCTCGCGCTTAGCCTCGCGGGTTCGGCGACAGCCGCAGAGGTCACCCCAGCGCAAAAGAAAGAAGCCGCGGCCCTGTTCCGCAAAGGCACCGCGGCTTTCAAGAAGCACGACTATCTGGCGGCAGCCGCGGCCTTCGAAGAAGCCAATTCAGTCGCACCGCACCCGGCGGCGCTGTTCAACGCCGCGAAAGCCTATGAGCGCGCGGGCGAGTTGGCGCCAGCTGCGAATCTCTGCGCCCGCTACCTGCGGGATGCGCCGGAAGATGACAAACGCCGTGACAAGGCGCGGGGGCTGCTGGCGGAGCTGCGACCCAAGTTGGGCAGAATCACGGTCATCGCCGTCGACGCCGAGGACATCACTCTGAACGGGGAGCCCTTGGAGTTAGAAGAGACCTACGTCAACCCCGGGGACCATCAAGTCGCGGGGCGGTTCGGGTACACCAAGGCTCGGCGCAACGTCAACGTCGTGGCCGGCAGTCTGGAACGCGTGACTCTGGAGCCCAAGAAGGCGAAAGCCGTAGCAACTCTGGATGAGGAGTTGCCCGAGGAGGACGCGCCCCCGGATGAAGCTGACGACGAGGCCAAGGGACTGAGCCCCACTATCTTCTACGTTGGCGTCAGCGCGACGGTCGTACTGGCGGGTGCCACCGTGTGGAGTGGGCTGGATACCAACAGTGCGCGAGATGAGTTCGACAAGAATCCGACCCCGGACGGGCTCGAAGAGGGTGAGTCCAAGCAGAAGCGCACGAACTTGCTGTTGGGGGTGACGGCGCTCGCGGGTGTGGCGACTGGGGTCATTGCGTACTTCACGGATTTTTCCGGGAAGAAGCCGCCCCCGCCGCCGGAGGGTGGTGACGTAGCGCTCGATCTGCGAATCGGCCCCAGCTACGTCGGGCTGATAGGGTCATTCTAATGGCAGGTCGCGACGACGACATCATGCAAGAGGTGTCGCTGTCGGACATCGAACTCACCCAGGCTCGGGACCCCGAGCTTTTGTCCTCCCCCACGGCGGCCGCGAGCCCCATGGCCCAGGGGGGCAGCACCATGGGTCACGCGGTCGTGCAGGAGCTTCCCTCGTCGCCGCAAACCAACGCGCCGCGGGTGGGGCGTTACGAGCTCTTGCTGGAGTTGGCCTCGGGTGGCATGGCCACGGTGTACGTGGGGCGGCAGTTCGGCGCCGGGGGCTTCGAGCGGTTGGTCGCGATCAAGCGGATGCATCCGCACGTGGCGAAGGAGCCGGAGCTTGCGGCGTCATTCATGGACGAGGCTCGCATCGCCAGCCTGATTCGTCACCCCAACGTGGTCAACGTCCATGACGTGCACGAGGCAGACGGTGAACACCTCCTCGTCATGGACTACGTGGAGGGGGCCAGCCTGGCATCGGTGATGCGGGGTGCCCGCAAACGTGGGGAGCGGATTTCGCGACCGGCGGCGCTGCGGGTTCTGGTCGATGCCCTGCAGGGCCTGCACGCGGCGCACGAGCAATGCAGCTTGGAGGGTCGACCCTTGGGTATCGTGCATCGCGACGCCACGCCGCACAACATCCTGCTTGGCGTGGACGGCTCCGTGCGGCTCACGGATTTCGGCATTGCCAAGGCCGCAGAGCGCAGCGTCAACACCGCCACCGGTCTCGCTAAAGGTAAGTTCCGGTACATGGCGCCGGAGCAGGCGCGAGGCGGGGCTCTGGATCGCCGCGTGGACGTTTTTGCGATGGGGATCGTGGCGTGGGAGCTGCTCACGGGTGCGCGTCTCTTCGACGCTGACGGCGACGGGCAGGTGTTGCTTGCGATTACCAGCGGGGACTACCGCAAGCCCACTTCCGTGGATTCGAGCATTCCCGCAGATCTCGAAACCATCGTGATGCGTGCCCTTGGGCTGCACCCCAATGATCGGTTCGCTTCGGCGCAGACTTTTGCGGACGCCCTTTCCGCCTGGGGCAAAAATGCGGGTGAGATCGCTTCGCCCACCGACATTGCGCGTTTGGTGCACGAGTTCTGCGGAAACGACGTCAGCAAGAAGCGCAAGAGTTTGTCGGAGGTGCTCTCGGGAGGCCGCCGTCCCCCAGCGCTGCGGGGCTCTCCGGCAGTGCCGGGCGTCGGCGGTGGCACTGGCTCTGGGGCTGGCACGAGTGCCCCACTGACTTTGGACAGCGTGAAGATCATTCAGGCGCTCACGCCTGAAGAACTCGAAGCGTACCGGGCCAAGCGCCGGATGGTCGTGGCCGGTGCGGCAGCGGGAGGGCTCTTGATGGCGGGGACATTGGTCGCTTTGGCCATGTGGCTGCGTTCGGACCCCAGTCCTGCAGACGCGGTGGTGCCGCCGGCCGTGGCAGCTTCGGCTCCCAAAACGTCTGCCTCGGTGGCGCAGAAGGCTGCACCTCTGCCGGCCCGCGTGCGCATCACGATTCGGGCCGATCAGGGCGTCAGTGAAGTGCGCGGCACGGGCGTGGCGGACATCAAGTTCATCGACAACGGAGTCAGTCTCTCTTTGCCACGCTCGGAGCAGGACACGAAGCTTACGGTCGTGTTCGCAGACGGCAGTTCCGTCGAAGAAACCCTGTCGCCCAAAGAAAACATGGCGCTTCGGGTGCGGAGTGTCACTGCCCCGGCTCCCAAGGCTGCGCCGCCGCCGCGCCCCGCAGCGGCGGCGCCCCGGCCGGTGGGCAAGCCGAAGCCTGCTCCGGCCAACCCCGGCTTGGAAGCAAACCCCTACGAGTGAAAAATCAGATCTTCTTGCAGTTCGCGCGATTGTGACTGCAACAGGAGCCTCCGCAACTGGAGCTATAGGACGTACTCGTCGCGGTATAGCCCGAGGGGCAGATCAGTCCGCACTGGGTGAAAGATGACCCGGAATTGACCGCGCAGTTGGCTCGATTGTTGGAGCAGCAAGAGCCACCGCAACTGGAGCTGTAGCTGTAGGACGTGGGGTGGTAACCCGAGGGGCAGGACAGCCCGCATTGGGTGAAGCTATTGCCGCTGTTTTTGGCGCAATTGGCGCGGTTGTTGGAGCAGCAAGAGCCACCGCAACTGGAGCTGTAGCTGTAGGACGTGGGGTGGTAGCCAGAAGTGCAATTCAGGCCGCACTGGGTGAAACTGCTGCCGCACGCAAAGCCACAATTGGCGCGGTTGCTGGAGCAGCAAGAACCGCCGCAGCTAGAGCTGTAGCTGTAGGACTTCGGGTAGTAGCCCGAGGGACAGCTCAAGCCACACTGGTTCACGCTGGGCACCGTCGTGTGTTTGACGCCGGTGCTCGGATCGCAGCTGTCGACGGTGCAGTCATTGCCGTCGTCGATGTTCACCGGTGTATGACTGATGACACCGGTGGCCGGGTTGCAGCTGTCGTTGGTGCAGGCGTTATTGTCGTCGACGTCGACGGGAGTGTGCTTCACGCCGTTGACTGGATGACAGGTGTCCACGGTGCAGGCGTTGTTGTCGTTGATCTGCGGGGGCGTGCCGGGTTTGCACACTCCGTTGCCGTCGCAAGCCTCCACGCCGTCACAGACCGTACCGTTGCCGCAGTCTTTTCCGTTTGGCTCGAAGCTGTTCTGGCACTGCTTGGAGACACAGACGTTCTTCGTGCAAGGATTGGAATCCGCACAGTCTGCATTGCCACTGCATTGGGGCGTGCCACCGCCTCCGCCGCTCGACGTGCCACCGCTGCTGGCGCCGCCACTCGACGTGCCGCCGCTGCTGGCGCCGCCACTCGACGCGCCGCCGCTGCTGGCGCCGCCACTCGACGTGCCGCCGCTGCTGGAGCCAGCCGCTCCACCGCCGGCCGCGCCACTGCTTCCAGCGTTGCCGCCGCCCCCACTTGACGGAAATCCACCGGCGTTGCCCACGCCGCCCGCGCCGCTGCTGCCGGCGACCCCGGAATCCCCTTCGGTCAGCAAAGCGTCGGCGCCGTCAAAGGCCGTGCAGCCCATGCTCAGGGCCAGCGCGGCCGACATGCCAAGACGCCGTAGAGCCATTGCAACCTGAACAATAGCAGGTTTTCTGGCGGCGTTTCCCTGGGGGCGGATTTCCAAAGGAAAAGCGGGACCCGGTGACCGGATCCCGCTTCGTCCAATTTGGCTAGGTCGCCGGACTCACATGCCGGACGCTGCGCTGCTGGCAGCGAACACGAACATGAACAGCACGTAGGCGATGATACCGAGCACGCTCAACACGAGACCCACAATGGTGAGGATCTTCGACCACTTGAGCTTGCTCTCTGCGTCGGCAATGTTGCCTTGATCCGCCGCCTGACCCGCCATGTAAGCGAGCACTGCGCCGATCAAGCCAAAGCAACCGTTCGCGCAAAAGAACCACGTGACCAGGGCGATGATCAGCCAGGTCTGGGTTTGCTTCTTCAAATCCGGGTTTCCGCCGCCCATTCCGGGCGCTGCGACACCGCCGGGAGGAGCCATCGGCATCCCACCGGGCGGGGGCCCACCTGGCGGGGCACCTGGCGCTCCACCGGGAGGCGCGCCGTAACCACCGGGAGGCGGTGCGCCACCGTATCCCCCTGGGGGAGGCCCATATCCACCACCCTGTGCATGAACGACGCTCAGCTGATCCATCATGTCCGTGCTCCTCTTCCGCAAAGTCTGCTAGTCAATCTTGGAGACCGTAATCGCTTGGAAAATGCCGTTTCTGTCCCCTCGGCGGCCGGAGGGTAAACCGAAAGGCATTCAATTTGCCACCTCTGCGCGCGGTTGATGCACATTCTGTCGGTGACACGAACGTAACATGTCGAAATTGTGGTTCTTTTTGGCGACGACGGGAGTCATGGTCGCACATTGTGGGTGTTCCAAGAGCGAGGGCTCGAAGAGCGACCCATCGCAGCGCGCCGCGCCAGCCCGAGGCGATCATGTTGTCGTTGAACCACGCGCCTCCGAGTTCTTCGAGGCACGCGTGCTCGAGGTCAAGCGCGACAAGATGAAAGTCGAACAACTGGACACCGGAGAGTCGCACCTTGTTGCGATTGCCGACGCCTACTTGCTGTCGAAATCCCGCGCTGAGCTCGCAGCGGGACAGTTCGCGGTGTGCAAGCGGGCAGCCAAGAAGTGGGAAGCGTGTCAGATCGATCAAGTGCTTGCGAAAGGAGTGAAAGCTCGCTCACCAGAGGGAGACGTGTTCACGCTTAAACCCGCGGATGCCTTGCCCGCATCTCCGATCACCGTGCTCAACATCCGACGCAATTTCGCTCGTCACAAGAAGTTCCGAGAGTTCACTGCGGCAGTCGCCAAGGCCGGCAGCCCCGCCGTTGCTGCGGGTTGGCGGGCTGGCCCCAAAGAGCGAGTGATCGTGCGAGCGAAAGAAGGCTGGTTCTCTGCGCAGATCGTGGAGATCGAAGATGAGGGCTACCGTGTCCGGTTCGCAGCCGATGGGCGGGATGGTGAGACTGCTCGCTCTAAAGTGATCCCCGAACCGCCTTACAAACACGTCGAACTACGCCAAGGTCAGTTCGCCCTCGTGCGTCCGAAAACGACCGCCGGAGCATGGCGGCCGTACCTGATTGTGAGAATCGCCGAGGACAAGGACGATGAGGTGGAGGTCGAGGATGGCTCGGGGCGAAAACGAAGCGTGGTCAGCCGAGATCTAGTGCCCCTGCGAGCGACGCCCTGAGGCTCGGGGAGTCAGGTTCGTCATCCGGGTGGCGAAAAGCGCTGGAGCCCTTCCGCTCTGCACCTCCAGTTCTACTCGCGCGTCGATAGTGCCCTTGTCGGTGCATAGGCGGGCTGACGCTGCATAGGAGCCGTGGCTGCGGGACAGTTCCTGATTGCTCTGAACGTCTAGGAGTCGCAGCTCCAAGCCGTACGCCCCTCGGTCCAGCGCCGCGAAGAAATCCACGCAACGGCGCAAGGGGACTCGCACCTGAGCTCGGGCCAAGGCAGTCGGGCTCAGCTGTTTGGCCACTACGCCGCTGATCTCCCGGCTCAGTATCGCGCTGCCGCGGCTCCATACCGCGGACATGAGTCGACTGGCGGCCAGGGGGTGCTTGCTTAAGACAGGCGGCGGATCGGGTTCGCCGCGAACGACTGCCACGACCGGGCCGGGCGAGAGCTGCGCTTCGAGGTCCAGGCGCGCGGGTGCGTTCCCACACAAGAGCATGCTCGTGCGACCGGCTCCCTGCGCCTGGGCCAGCAGCAGCCCCCCATCGGAGTACGCCCAGGTGCGCATGCCGAATAGCGGTGTGCCACCGATCACGTCGACCCGGCGGCAGCCCGGCGCCTTGGGGACGACGACGCTGCTGCGTAGTCCGGTCTTCAGAGTGCCTTGATACAGCACCCTCGCGGCAGCGTAGGGCTGTTTTCCCAGGGATTCTTCCAGTTGCGCTCGGGTCTTTGCCAGGGTCTGAACAGGCCCGAGATCGATCAGGCCGGCGTAGCTTGCCAGAGTGGCCTGCGCGCCGACCTCGCTTTCCGCGACCATCAACCACGCCGTCCCGCTGCCCGAGCGCGGGCGTAGCTGGACGGTGAGGTGGGTATCTCGGCCGGAGCAGGCGACGACGAAACGGTCTCGACCGTCCACGTAGCCGCGGCCAACGACGCGACCATCGCTATTGATCAGGTCGAGATCCATCGGGCCCACGCCGCGGCTGGGCACTGCGAGCACGTCTATGCACCTATCCGCCCGCAGCGCGAGGGACGATCGGGTGGGTACGCGTGCGTCAGCGGGAAGCGCAATGCGCCGCAGCTCGCGCCAGCGGCCGCCCAGCTGTTGCCGATGGTCCGCTACTCGTGCGTTTACCCGCGCGCGCTCCCGCAAGGACGCGCTTTTGTCCGTACGGCTCTTGATGGATCGTCGTACCGCAGCAGCCTGGCTCTTGGGTACCCGCTGCACGCCCAAAGCAACGACGCCATGCCCGCTAGCGACTCGAGCGACCGCCAGCATGCGCCGTGGGTGGGGCGGGCAGAGCAGCACGGAGGGCGACTTGTCTGGGGCTTCGTCGCTTCCGAAGGATGTGCCGTCGTCACCGTAAACAAAGAGATCGATGTCGTCCACGCTCTCCGAAGCTCGTGCAATGACCAGGGCGCATTCAGTGGTCGGCACCCAGAACAGAGACGTAACTCGATCACCGCTGGCTCCGGGCTCGACGGTGAGCACTTCGCTTTGGCCCGCGCCTGCTTTGCGGGCCCGTTGAGCATCTGCGCCGAGAAAACGAGCACCATCGAGGGTGCCGGGAGCGTGACCAAACTTCTGGTCTTCGCCAGGCGTCGAGCCCGGTCGCGGGCCACAGGCCAGCGCCAGACCAAGACCGCTGTAGGCGAGTAGCGCGCGCATTTCAGTCGGCTCCAAGAACGACGCGGCCCGCCGCCCACAAAGCAAATAGGAACGAGGTCCGATTGCCCCGAGCCTCGACCTCGATGAGTTGGCGGTCATTTCGCGCACAGAACGCCAGCGTGGTGCCCTTCGCTCCTGGCGTGCTTTGGTTCTGTGCGCGCCCCGACGCGGTGCGCGTAGCCATGGCGATCCCGATGGGGCGCCCACGGACGGCTGCGACGGCGGCTAGATAGCAGCGCCCCGGACTGACTCGGACAGGAAGCAGTGTCACCCCGCTCACCAGCAAGGCTTCATCCACCGGCGGCGCCGCCGCAAGCCGCAGTTCGTTTACACCCAACGTCTCCGCCATTCGCCCTCGGGCGGTGACTCCCCAGGCGGCGCGGATCCCGTCGGGCAAAGCCCAGTGGGCGTGCATGACGGTTGTCTTGGATGCGCCCGGAGATGAGCGGACCCGCAATCTAGCGGTGCTTTGTTGGCCGAGGCAGGCGGTCAGGGTCGCATCCGCCGCGGAGGTCCGATCCGCTGCGATCAGTCCGCTGCCGGGGATGCGCCACAGCTCCGCGTCCACGTCGCTCGGAACGCCACCCGGGAGTGGGTCGCCGGCCATGACACCGAATTCGTGGCAACCCGGGGCGAGATGCACGCGCGCATCGCCAACGCCGGCGCGGCCCAGCCGCATCCTGGAGCGCCGAACGTTCCGGGCTCCCCGTCGCTCGGACCGTAGCTGAAACCCCCTAGACCGCGTTGCCACCGGCGCGGCGTTGGGCCGGGGGCCTACCCGACCGAAGGGGGCGCTTGGCCCGGGTTCCCGTGACGGAAGCACCTTGCTCAGCGCGCCCACGGGACGATTGGCTCGGGCCGTGAGGACTTCCAGCACGCCTCGAGGCGAGCGCATTTCGATGACCAACCGCGAAAGCATGGCTTTGCGCAAGCCACACCGAACCAGTTGTGCTGCGCCCGCGGCGCTCTGTTCGGGATGTTCCCCCTCGGGGAACTGCGGGCCTTGGCGAGTCGGCAGGAAACGCATCACGAACTGTGTACTGACCGCGCCAAGAACGGCGATGGTGACGCAACCATCCGACGCGATATCAAAGTCGGAAGCTCGAAGTCGCACGGGCGTGAGCTGCCCCCGCTCGGCTAGCTGGGCTTTGGCGCGCTCGACCTTTGCCGGTTCGCGCGACCAAGCCTTCCGCAAGGCGACCACGTCCTGTTCCAGATCCGCCACCGCAGCTCGAGGGTGCAGCAGCAGGTACGACAGCGCCGCGAGGGCAAGGGCACGCGTCAGTCTGGCACCTCCGAAAAGGTCGTTTCCACGAACGTTTTCGAGTCAGCCTGCCAAATGAATAGCTTGTGGGCGGTTATTTTGCCGTCGTCGACGGCGGTGACCAGGTAGGCCAAGTCGTGTGCGGGCTCTCCGGTGCCACCGAGGGTCATGCTTGCCGCATCTTCTTCGCTGAAATAGGCGCCGCAATCCAAATGCGAGTGGAAAAACACCTTGACGGGTTGGCCCGCCTCTCGACCCGCATCGAGGGCACGTTCGAACTTCAAAGCGTTGATCTTGAAATAGTCGTGCCCCGTGCGCGGATGGCCTTCGGGATCCACTTGATGGTACTTGTTCGCGAGGTTTTCCAACTCCACGGCGGTATCGGCGAGCAGAGCGTCCGCTCCGGGGCCGCTGAGATAGCCACAGGCTTCTTCGTCGCGCTCATAGGCCGCAACCGCGGCGCTTTCGATGCGGTCGAGGGCGCCGCGGGTGATTCTCAATCCCCCCGAGAGCCAGGCGGGCTTTTCGGCGTCTACCATCGGTACTTTCGCTCCCATTTCATTGGTGCGAAGTAGCGGTCACCGCGGTCACAAGCGATCGTGACCACGCAGCCACCGCCTTGCTCTCGGTGTAGGCGCTCCGCGAGCTTGATGGCAGCAAAGATGTTCGCGCCGGAGGAGTGGCCCACGTGCAAGCCTTCTTCTGCGGCGACGCGATCGGCCATGTCCCAGCCGTCCTCCGTCCCGACGGCCATGTGCTCATCCGGCAACGAAGCATCGTAGATGTCCGGTACGAGACTGCTGGCCATATGCTTGAGTCCTTCGAGACCGTGCAAGGCTTCCTCGGGCTGAACAGCGACGCAATGCACCGGGCGACTATGTTCATGCAGGCGTCGGGTCGTACCCATGCACGTGCCACTGGTTCCCAGCCCGGCGACGAAGGTCGTCAGCCGGTCGCCCAAGACCTCCAGAATCTCCACACCGGTCCCGTCGTAGTGGGCCAGCGGGTTGGACGGATTGCTGTACTGATCCGCGTAGAAGTAGCGCTCCGGGTGCTTCTTCACCAGTTCGTGTACGTATCGGATCGCGCCATCGGAACCCTCCATGGGGTCGCTGTAGATCAGCTCCGCCCCGTAGACCTGAGTGATGTCTTTGCGGGCCTTGGTGACGTTCTTGGGCATGACCAGCTGCACCGGGTAGCCGAGGGCCGCGCCGACCATGGAGTAGGCAACACCGGTGTTGCCGCTCGTGGCGTCGACCAGCACTTTGTCGGTGGTCAGTCGTCCGTCAGCGATTGCGTCCTGCATGATGCGCAGCGCCGGGCGATCTTTCACCGAGCCGCCAGGGTTGGCGAACTCGAGCTTGACGTAAACCTCCACGCTCGGCGCCGAGCGGGCGACGCGTTCCAAGCGCAGCAGGGGTGTGTTGCCGATTGCCTCGACGATACCGCCGAGGCGGCGGGAGGCCCGAACTCGCGGACTCATCGCCCAACCCCGAGCACACCGCGCAGCGCATCCAGTGCGCGCCAGGCTTGCACGCCAAGACTCGCGGCGGCGGGGTGCCGAAACGCGGAGGCGTGGCGGAACTCAACTGGCTCTGCTGCGTCGCTCGTGAGGATTTGTCCGACCCCGGCGCGCTCTAGGTAGAGCCGCTCGACCTCAGCACCACCGGGTACGCAGAGCGTGGTGGCTCCGATGCGAGCTTGGCCCTCCGCTCCCACCTCTGCCAGGCGGGTTTGGCGGCTGTAGCGCTCGAAGTCGGCGAGAGATGTCATCGCGCAGGCCGCGTCAGCCCCCGGCGATCGCGGGCACGATGCTGATTTCCTGCCCCGAGCTGAGCTTGGTCTCTAGGCCATCCAGGAAGCGGATGTCTTCCTCGCCCACGTAGAGATTCACAAAACGGCGAACGCCTTTGTCATCGAGCAGACGATTGCGAATGCCCGGATGCTTGGCCTCCATGTCTTCAATCACTTGCGCCACGGTATCGCCCTCGGCCTGAACGGCCTCCTCACCGCCGGTGAGAGTGCGGAGGGGAGTCGGAATACGAACGGTAACGGCCATGATAGCGAGTCTCCTTGTCTATGCTGCGCAGAGGCCGCTGACATAGCGCGCCTCGACAATCTCGGAAATGGTCGGGCTGTCGCCACAAAGCGGGCAATCTGGGCGACGGCCCACTTCGACCTGGCGTAGTGCATCGCGCTTGCCTTCGTAAGCCCACAGCGGATGGCCCGTTGTCGTGCCCGACAAGAAGCTGAGAGCCAAATCCGCGATCAGCGCGCCGGCTAGCCCCGCGACGGGTGCCATGACGCCGGCCTCAGCGCAGTTTGGCGCGGCCGCTCCAGTCGGCACGTCCTCGAATAGGCAGCGGTAGCAGGGGCCGCCGTCGCGCGAGACGCACCAGGCAGTGGCGTTCCAGCGCACGGCGGCGCCGTGCACGATGGGGCGGCCGGCCAAATGGGCGGCATCGCAGGCCAGGAATTTGGTCGCGAAGTTGTCGGCACCTTCGATCAATATCTTCGCGCGACCCGCCAGCTCCAGGGCGTTTTCGGGAAGAAAGCGAGTGTGCTCGAGCACCAACTCTCCCGCGTAGCCCTCGCGGCGCAGGGCGTCGGCCGCGGCGTCCAGCTTGTGGCGGCCAATGTCCCCTTCGCGAAAGAGTATCTGGCGATGCAGGTTCGAGAGATCGACCTCATCGTCGTCCACGAGCACTAGGCGGCCCACCCCTGCGCGCGCGAGCGCAAGCACCGCGGGGCAGCCCAAGCCACCCACGCCGATAACGAGCGCACTCTGCGCCGACAGGCTCTTAGCTGAAGTACTCATCGAGGCTGAAGTAGCGCTCACCGGTGTCACAAAGAACCGTAACCACATTGTTGTCGGGGCCGAGTTCCCGGGCGATTTGCAGGGCGATCGCCACATTTGCCCCAGAGCTGATGCCCACCAGGATCCCCTCTTCCTTCGCCAACCGCTGCTTGGTTTGATACGCGAGATCGTCCGTCACGGTGCGAACTTCGTGGGGTGCCTCGGGATCGTAGTTTCTGGGTACGAACCCCGCGGCAAGACCCTGGATCTTGGTCGGTCCCCGCTCGCCACGGCTAATCGTTGCGCAAGCGTCCGGCTCCACCGCCACCACGCGACACTCCGGCTGCCGCTGTCGCAGCACGTGCCCGACGCCGCTCACGGTGCCGCCGGTGCCGACGGCGGCGACGAACGCTCCCAGGGGTTCGCCCTCAAATGCCCCCAACAGTTCCTCCGCCGTCGACTCCGCGTGCACCTGCGGATTGGCGGTGTTTTCGAATTGCTGGGGCATGAAGGCACCTGGCGTGCTCTTCACGATCTCTTCGGCCCGCTCGATGGCACCTTGCATCTGACCCTGCTCCGGGGTGAGCACGACTTCCGCGCCGAACGACTCCAGCAGTTGTCTGCGCTCCAGGCTCATGCTTTCGGGCAGGGTGAGAATGCAACGGTAGCCGCGCTGTGCGCAGACGAGCGCCAGGCCAATGCCGGTGTTGCCACTCGTGGGCTCGACCACCACGCCACCGGGCCCCAGCAGGCCCTCTCGCTCTGCTCGCTCGATCATCGACAGACAGATCCGGTCTTTGACGGAACCGCCAGGGTTCATGCTTTCGAGCTTGCCCCAAACCCGGGCGCGGGCAGGGGATGCGTCCAGTCGGCCGAGTTCGACCAATGCAGTATTGCCGATCAGGTCGATGACGCTGCTGTAGACCCGCGGATGAGCGGGCAACGGAGGCAACGCAGAGACGGACTTGGGTTCGGAACTCATCTCGCTAGATCACGTACACGTAGCGCTGGCTGCGGGGGCGGCGCATGCCCAGTTCGTCGGCGCGGCCGCAGATGTCTTGCAGGGTGACGGCATCGAAGCACGCCTCGATCCGGGCCGAAAGATCGCGCAGCACGGTATCGGTGACCCGGCGCGCGTCCAGGGGCGTCCGCGTCTTACGGCCCGCCTCCTTTTCCCCCAATGCGATGGGCCCTTCCAGGGCACGCACGACGTCGCCCAAGCGAATTTCTGCGGCGGCCCGCGCCAGGCTGTATCCTCCTTGAGGTCCCCGTTTGGATCCAACGATGGCGGCGCGTTTCAGATCTTGAAAAATCTGCTCGAGAAAACGCGGCGGGATCCCCTGCCGCTGCGCGATGTCCTTGACCTGCGTCGGCTTGCCGTCGTTGCAGTAGGCGATATCGAACAGCGCGCGGATGGCGTAGCGACCCTTATTCGAGAGCTTCACGAGGATCGATCTAATTTACGCATCGGAATTGTCAAGAAAGGGCGGGCCGAATGTGCGACACCCTGGTGATTACTGCCGAGTCGGCGGTGAAGGGCCGCGCCATCTTCGCCAAAAATAGCGACCGTGAGCCGAGCGAAGCGCAACTCCTGGAGTTGGTGCCGGCCCGCTCCTGGCCCGAGGGCAGCCGACTGTTCGCGACCTATGCGGGCGTGCCCCAGGTGAGCCAAACTCACCGTGTGCTGCTTTCGCGCCCCTACTGGATGTGGGGCGCGGAAATGGGGCTGAACGAACACGGCGTCGCGATAGGCAACGAAGCGGTGTTCACTCGAGCGCCACTCCAGGCGCGGGGCCTGCTTGGAATGGACCTCGTTCGGCTAGGACTCGAGCGCTCCAGCAGTGCCGACCAGGCGGTCGACATCATGACAGCTCTGCTCTCCGAACACGGTCAGGGCGGGCCCGCGGGTCATCGCGACAAAAGCTTCCGCTACGACTCCAGCTTCATCGTTGCGGACACGGAAACGGCCTGGGTCTTAGAAACGGCAGGTCGCCTCTGGGCAGCAAAGCGCGTCCGCGGCGTACGTGCGATTTCGAACGCGCTGAGTCTGAGGGACGACTGGGATATCGCCGCAGACGGCCTAGCGACGACTGCCCGAGATTGGGGCCTCGCACCTGGGTGCGGCAAAGTCGACTTCGCGGCCACCTTTGGAAAGGCATGGATGGGCTACGCGGCCAACGCGCCAACGCGCCGTGGCTGCGTCGAAGAGCAGCTGCGCTCCCAACACGGATCCATCGATGTAGAGGCTGTTCTTCGCGTCTTGCGCCAACACGGCGTCCCGGATCGCCCGGGCCGCGTCGGCACGGCCGTGCGCGCTACCGTGTGCGGCCACGCGGCGCCATGGCCGACCCGGGCCGCGTCGCAGACCACCGGATCCATGGTCGCGGATTTGACCGACCGGCCCGTGGCGTACGTGACCGGAACATCGGCTCCTTGTTTGAGCCTGTTTCGCCCGATCTGGGTCGATGTGGAGGACGCGGACGCATCTCCAGCTCCTAGCGAGCGCTACGACCCGCGCTGTAGTTGGTGGGCTCACGAGCGGCTCCACCGTCGCGGCCTGCGCCAACTCGACGCCAATCTCGTGCGCCTCTCCGAGGAGCGGGACGCTATCGAGCGGCGTCTCGTGCAACGCGCGCGCAGCGCCCACAGCTCCGCAGAGCGCCAGGCCGTGTGCCGACAGGGGGCGAGCGAGGCCCGAGAGTTCAGGTCCCGGTGGGATGATCGCCTCACGGGCCCCGGCCGTCTGCCCCCACTGTTGCGCCGGTATTGGCGCGGCCTGGACCGCGAAAGCGGCCTCGCGCAGGTTCTGGAAGCCGGTGGATTTCGCTATTAGACGGGGTTTTGGGGGCCCCAGCGGAGACGGTTTTTGAAACTTTTTCTCGAATTTGTTCGTAGTTTGGGCTGACGAAACGGCGATCTCGGCACAGAATATCGCCGCCGCGCTCTGAGCTGGGGCCGAGCCAACGGGAGTCGTCCATGTATCGCAGTACAGTCGCCATGTTCTCCTTCGCCGTTGCGATGGGTTGCAGTTCCGGAGGGTCATCCGGATCACCAGGAGCAGGCGGCAACTTGGGGCAACCGGGGTGCACCACCGCACCCGAGTGTGGTGGCTGTTTGGATTGTCTCTCGAAGTGTATCTGCAATACGGGAGACACTCAGAACTGCCCCACTGTCTGCGGACTGTCCGGCGGTGGCGGTGGCGGCGTGGGGGCAGGCACGGGCACCGGCGGGGCAGGCACCGGCGGCTCCATCGGCACGGACGACTTGGCTGCGGGTATCAGGATCACGCAGGTGTCGGTGTACCAGGCCGTGAAGATCCCGATCATGGACAACGGCGCTGAGGTGACCAATCGCAACGCACAAATTGTCGCAGGTCGCGATGCGTTGATTCGCGTTTCTGTGTCGCCGGACGCAGGCTTCGTACCTCGAGAGATCGTCGCGCGGCTCACGCTGGAGGGCCCCGGGGCCGGTCCACCCATCGAAGTGAAGCAGCCGATCAATGGCGCATCCGACGACAGCAACCTCGGCTCTACCTTGAACCTCCAAGTACCCGGCGCGCAGCTCGCCGTGGGGTCGACCTATTCGGTCAGCTTACTCGAAGCCGCCCCGGGAGGCCCGGCTGGCGCGGAAGACGGCGCGCGTTTTCCCGCTACCGGCCAGGCTGCCTTGGGTGCTCAGAGCACGGGCCCCGCCTTGAACATCACCCTCGTGCCCGTGGTCGTGAACGGCTTCACCCCCGGCACCTCTCCGGGGCAAGTCCAAATCCTGCACGACCGAATGTTGCAGCTCTACCCAATCCCGGAAGTGAAGATCACAGTCCGCCAGCCAGTGAACTATTCCGGTGGCGTTTCGCCCACCAGCACCAGCGGTTGGTCGGCACTCTTGAACTTCGTGGAGTCCGTGCGTAGCAGCGACAACCCGCCCAAGAATACGTACTACTTCGGCATGCTCACTCCGGCTTCGTCGTCGCAGCAGTTCTGTGGCGGTGGTTGCATTGCCGGGTTGAGCAACCAGCCATCGCCCAATGACGTGTCTGGCCGCACGTCGATTGGCCTCGGCTTCTTTCAACAGGGGCAGAACAACCCCCAACACACGATGGCGCACGAAGTCGGTCATGCCCACGGCTTGGGTCATGCGCCGTGCACTCAGTTCGGCAACATCTTTGGAGTTGATCCGAACTACCCCTACCCGGGTGGCAAGATCGGGGTCTGGGGCTACGACATCGTTAGCAAGAAGCTGATCAACCCGGCCCAGTACACCGACATCATGGGCTACTGCCAAAACGAGTGGGTCAGCGACTACAACTACCAGAAGTGGTTCACCCGCCTCGCGTACGTGAACTCCACGGCCAGCTTCAAGGTCACGGATCCGGAGCGCGCACCGGGAACCTTCCGGACGCTGATCGTGGGAGAGGACGGAAGTACCGCCTGGGGCTACCAGATGCAGATGAAGCACCCCCAGGGCGGGGAGAAGAAGACGGTGCAAGTGCTGGACTCGTCTGGAAAAGCCACGGGCAGCGTGACGGGCTTCTGGACCCCCCACAGCCACGGCCATGGCGGATTCTTGCGAGTGCGCGTGAGCGAGCTTTCCGTGCTGCCACCGAGCAACGCACTCAAGGTTGCCGGCGCCACTGCACTCAGCGTTCAGAAACTGGCTGACGCGCCAAACTGACACATCGCTGAAGGCGTTTGGGTGTTTGGGGTCGGTGCGCCAGGCAAAGCCTGGATGAGGAGGAGGTCAACTAGAGGAAAGTAGAAAGAAACCTCATGCTGGGACCTCGCGGGTGACAAGTCCCGGCCGGCCAAGGTGGACCACCAGCCGGAAGCGAGTCTTGCGTGGCCGTACGACTGCGAAAGCGGGAAGGAAAGCTGCGAAGCGTAGACAGCCAGCGTGTGGGCCGTGTGATTGAGCCCCGAAAGAACCTAGATGTGGGTGCCGACGCCGTCGACCCAGAGCGGAAGGCAACATCGCTGCAGAAGAGAGTAGGGCAGCCAGCCCGAATGGTCCGATGGAATGCAGCGGACCCACCGGGGTCGATGAGCAAGGCACGCGCGCCAAGGTCCCCCAGGAACCTGGGAAATCCCGTCGTCTCCTTTCGCAAGGAAGGTACTGCCGATCGAAGGAATACGAAGTGACGCAGGACGGGCGGCGAGAAGGCCGAGCGCTCCATAGTAGCCGTCGAAGCAGGGGAAGTGTCCAAGCGACCCTGTGGAGGGAAGGGAGTGCCACACAACGGAACCGTTAGGAGAGAAAGATGTCGGAGAGACCAAGCTCCACAAGTGTCTCAACAAGACTCGAACGGATAGCAGAGCTGGCGAAGCAAATGCCCGGGGTAGCGTTAACGTCGCTGTCCCATCACATCGATATCGAATGGTTGCGCGAAGCGCATGAGCGCACGCGCAAGGGTGGCGCCCAGGGCGTCGACGGACAGACCGCGGCAGAGTATGCGGAAAACCTGGAGGAGAACCTCCAGTCGCTGCTCGACCGAGCGAAGTCCGGGACGTACCGAGCCCCACCTGTGCGGCGAGTCCAAATTCCGAAGGCGGACGGAAAGCAGATGCGAGCCATCGGCATTCCGACGTTTGAGGACAAGGTCTTGCAGCGGGCCATCGCAATGGCTCTGGAAGCGGTCTACGAGCAAGATTTCCTCGATTGCTCGTACGGCTTCCGGCCAGGACGGTCAGCACATGATGCGCTGGCCGTTGTGCAACACGAGGCGGTGAAAATGGGTGGTGGCTGGGTTTTGGAGGTCGACATTCGCAAGTTTTTCGACAGCCTGGACCGCGCCAAACTTCGGGAGGTGCTCCACCAGCGGGTGCGTGACGGAGTCGTGCTCCGACTGATAGGGAAGTGGCTGAAGGCGGGTGTGCAGGAGGATGGATCGCTCAGCTATCCAGAAACCGGCACGCCACAAGGGGGCCTAATCTCATCAATACTAGCGAACATCTTCTTACACGAGGTGCTCGACACCTGGTTTGAGCGTGACGTGAAACCACGACTGAAAGGTCGTGCGATTCTCGTCCGCTACGCCGACGACGTCGCCATGATGTTTTCGTGCGAAGAAGATGCGCGCCGCGTCATGGCAGTACTGCCGAAGCGATTCGACAAGTACGGCCTGACGCTGCACCCAGACAAGACGAGACTGGTTGAATTCCGCCGTCCGGACCGACGCCCACCTGATGAAGGTGGCGGACGTCCAGGCAGTTTCGACCTACTCGGCTTCACGCACTTCTGGGCAAAATCCCGGAAGGGCAACTGGGTGGTGAAGCAGAAGACCGCCAAGGACCGCTTGAGCCGTGCGCTAGCGCGCATCAACAAGTGGTGCCAACGCTGCCGACACGACCCAATTCAAGAGCAGTGCGAGATGCTGAGGAAGAAGTTGAAAGGTCACTTCGACTATTACGGAATCAGGAAACTCGAAAGCGATTGGACACTTCCGACACTGGGTCATCCGTCTGTGGCGCAAATGGCTCGACCGCCGCTCTTGGCGATCGCGCATGAACTGGCCGAAGATGAAATGCCTGCTGAAGCGATATCCGCTCCAGCTAGCGCGAATTCGACGATCAGCGCGCAAACTAAACGTAGCGAATCCGTAGTGTGAGGAGCCGGATGCGGTAGTCCCGCACGTCCGGATCTGTGGGAGGCCTGGAAGGGAAACCGACCAGGCCCACCCGAGCGGCGCCCGGGCGGCGCTGGGCCACTACTCCTGCGGTGGGCCGTGCGCGAGCGCGACGGCGGGCGCGAGCGTAGGGGCGGCGTTCGCTGGCTAGTTTGATTCTGCCAGCGTGCTCGGTCGGTTCAAGGCCTTCGCCGGCTTCGCCGGTGGCTGCTGCGCAGCCAGCCTTGAGCCGACCTGTCCCCCGTCGGGGATTCCCCAGGGTCTCGCGCGCTGGCGGTTGGGTGGTTTTTTTGAAAGCGTGCGCTTGAGCGCGCAGGAAGGAAACTCACCATGCTCCGTACCTATCCAATCAGTGGGACTGGCGGAGCGCCCTGCCTCGAGTTTTCCGAAGGTGTTTGATGAATCGGCGCTGGAGGCAGCGTATCGATTCTTCAACAATGGCAGCGTGACCATGGGGGCAATCCTGCAACCGCACGTCGAAGCGACGTTGAAGCGACTCGGAGAAGGCGTGTGCTTGGCAGTGCACGACACGACCAGTTTTTCTTTCCGGCCGGACGGTGAGCGCGAGGGTCTATCCAAAAAAGCACAACGGAAACCAGTGCTTCCATGCCCATATGACTTTGGCGCTCGACGAATACTTCACGCCAAAGGGCGTACTCGGTCTGCGGACGCACGTGGGCAAGGCTGCGACTGCCGAGCACGAGCGCTGGGTGGAGCAAGTACAGAAGGTCGAGAAACTTGGTTTCAGGTCTGGCCAGGTGGTGCACGTGATGGACCGCGAGGCGGACGACTACGAGCTCTTTAGCACGATGCAACAACACGGTTTGCGCTACGTGATTCGATTGCAGCACAATCGAATGTTGACGAACCCCGCTGACCTCGGCGCCAAAAATGTACGAGAAAGCCTGTCGTATCAAGCGATTGCGCACCGCGAAGTTCCGTTGAGCGCGCTCCGGCAGACGCAAGGGACCGAAGAGCAAACAGATACACCCGCCGCGCAAGGCTCGTATGGCGAAGCTTGCTTTCGCGGCAAAGAGTGTCTCGCTAAAGCGACCGAGGAGCGCGCCGGAGCAACTCCCTGCAACTCTGAACGTAAACGTGGTCCACGTGTGGGAGGTTGAGACGGCTGACGGAGAAACGCGCGTCGAATGGGTGCTCTACACTACCGAGCCCGTTGACACCGCCGAAGCAATCTTGAAGGTCGTTGATTGGTATCGCGGGCGCTGGGTCATCGAGGAGTACTTCAAGGTCGTGAAGACTGGTTGCTCCATGGAGCAACGCCAACTCGAAAGCCGTCACGCCCTGCAAAACGCGCTGGCACTCCTTCTTCCCATTGCCTGGCAGTTGCTTTTGATTAGAAACGCCGGACGCGAAGACCCCGACGCTCCGGCCTCCGAGGTCCTACGTCCGGCGCAACTAGAGGTGCTGAAGCGTGCGGCTCGGAAACCATTGCCGCCCAACCCGAGTGCACGAGACGCGATGCTTGCGATCGCCGGACTCGGCGGACATCTGAAGCGAAACGGCGACCCTGGATGGCTCACTCTCTGGCGCGGATACGAAGACATCCTCCTGCTCACAAAAGGGTGGCTGCTCGCTCACGAAAACCCCGACTTACCGACATACGATCAATCATGAGGCCGGAGCCCCGGAGCGAGGGGGCCCGGTTGGTTCGGCGCTGTTGGGCCCCGTGCGCCCACGCACAACCATCTACTGCTTGGTCCACTTCGACCCGACGCAACGATATAGGCCGTCAGGCCCGGGGCAGGTATCCGGTGGACCGAAGCTCGGGTCAACGCAGCAAGCGTCACCTGGGTTGATCGGAGGGCACCATGGAGTCGACCTCGGTTGGAGGCATTGAATCCACTGCCCGCTGATGCAGGCTTTGCCCGAATTCTCGAAACCTGCACCGCATCGGAGCCCGTCCTGGGTGCAGGGTCCGGACAGCGACCCTTTGGGTGGGCAAGCGAGATCATCGCATTGCCAGGCGAGACCGGAGCCCACTTCGCAGTAGCAACGCTCGGTCTTGGTTTGACAGGTTGTGCCCTGCACTTTGCACGGCTTGCCCGGCCCGCACTCGAGCGGTCCGCCTGCGCTGCCGTCGGAACCTCCAACGCCACCCGAGCTGTGCTTTCCGGCGCTACCGCCCTTGCCTGCGGTTCCGCTGTCGACGCCACCCGACCCGCCTGCGCCGGCGCTGGCGCCGCCCGAACTGCCTCCGTCGGGATCAGCGGCGTCGTTGTCGGCTTCCGCGCTGCCGCAGCCAGGAACCAGCGTAAGCGCGAGTGCAAGTAGTCCAAACGCGGACCGAGTGGTGGAGCTCATTGCCCGGCGCTTACGCAAGCCCCATACCACGACACGAAACCCGCTTTCCCCCAACGCGGGCGCTCTTGTGCCAGCTTCCTGGCACACACATGTGCCGAGTCAGCCGGTAATCCCAAGTAATCGTCTGCCCACACCCAGGCTCACCCTCACGCTCGCGCGCGCTGTCACGCTCGCGCTCGGCCGAGGGCGGGAGTAGTGGCCCAACGCCGCCCCAGCACCCCGTCGGGTATCACGAAGCGCGTCGCTCGACCCCAAACCAAACACGGAAGGAGTTCGTGGCAGCTGGAGGTTCAGAGCGGGACGCGGCGCAGGCGCAGGGCGTTGCTGATCACGCTGACGCTCGACAGGCTCATGGCGGCGGCGGCGAGCATGGGGGACAGCAGCATGCCGAAGATGGGGTAGAGGGCGCCGGCGGCGATGGGAACGCCGAGGGCGTTGTAGAGGAAGGCGAAAAGCAGATTCTGGCGGATGTTCTGCATGGTGCGGTGGGAGAGGCGGCGAGCGCGGACGAGGCCGCGCAGATCGCCGCGGACCAGGGCCACTCCAGCACTCTGCATCGCGATGTCGGTGCCCGAGCCCATGGCGACGCCCACGTCGGCTAGAGCCAGAGCGGGTGCGTCGTTGACCCCGTCGCCGGCCATGAGCACCACTTTGCCGTCTTTTTGCAGGGCTTTGACCACCGCGCTCTTGTCCTGGGGCAGCACTTCGGCTTCCACGCGCTCGATGCCGAGATCTTTGGCGACAGCCTCCGCCGTACGACGACTATCGCCGGTGAGCATGACGATTCCGACGCCTTCGGATTTGAGTGCGGCGATGGCCTCGGGAGTCGAGGCTTTGATGGGGTCGGCCACGACCACGAGCCCGGCCGCTGCTCCGTCGATGGCAACGAGCATGGCGATCTTGCCATGCTCCCGAAGGGGAGCCGCTCGTTCCTCCAAGGGCTGGGCGTCGACGCCTACTTCGGTCAGCAATGCTGCGCTACCGATTTCGATCCTGCGGCCGGCCACCGTGCCCCGCACACCTTTTCCCGTGATGGATTCGAAGCTTTCGGCAGCTCCGACCTCCACGCCACGCTCGCCGGCCCCGGCCAAGATAGCGGCCGCCAGGGGATGCTCGCTGGCTTTTTCTATCGCGGCCACGAGGCCGAGCAGCTCGCTTTCGTCGAATCCGCGGAGGGCGATCACTTCGTCGAGCTTGGGCTTGCCCTCGGTCAGCGTTCCGGTCTTGTCCACGACGACGGTGTCGACGCGTTCCAGCCGCTCCAGAGCTTCGGCGTTCTTGAACAAGATCCCCATGCTGGCGCCGCGGCCGGTGCCCACCATGATGCTCATGGGCGTCGCCAATCCCAGTGCGCAGGGGCAGGCGATGATCAAGACGCTGACCGCCGCAACCAAAGCGTAGGTGACCCGGGGCTCGGGGCCCACCGCCATCCACACCACGAAGGCGACGATCGCAGATAGGACGACCGCAGGTACGAAGTAGCCGCTGACTGTGTCCGCCAGGCGCTGAATGGGCGCGCGGCTGCGCTGCGCCTCACTGACGAGGCGCACGATCTGGCTGAGCAGCGTGTCGGCCCCGACGCGTTTCGCGGCCATTACAAAGGAGCCCGTCTGGTTGACGGTGCCGCCCGTGACTGGCGATCCCTCGGCCTTCTCCACGGGAATGGGCTCACCGGTGATCATCGACTCGTCCAGGACGCTGCTGCCCTCGATCACCGCGCCGTCGACGGGCACGGCCTCGCCGGGTCGAACGCGCAAGCGATCTCCGATCTGCACTTGGTCGAGGGACACATCGGTCTCGCTGCCGTCGTCCGCGATGCGCCGAGCCGTCTTGGGTGCCAAGCCGAGGAGGGCTCTCAGGGCGTCGGAGGTCGCACCCCGGGCTTTGAGCTCCAGCACCTGTCCTACTAACACAAGGGTGATGATCACGGCGGCCGCCTCAAAGTAGCGACCCACATCGCCGTGGTGATCGAGTAGCTCCTTGGGGAACAGCCCCGGCGCCACCACCGCCACGACGCTGTAGCCGTACGCCACCGCAGTGCCCAGGCCGATCAGCGTGAACATGTTGAGGTTCCAGGTGCGGACCGAACTGATGGCTCGCTCGAAGAAAGGCAGTCCGCAGTACAGCACCACTGGCGTGGACAGGAGCAGCTCCAGGGCGGCAAGCAGGGAGACGGGGCCGAGTCGCCTACCCATCAGCGCGTGGCCGATGGGATCGCCGGGCAGCATGCTGCCCATAGACAGCACGAAGACGGGAATGGTGAAGACGAGGGCGATCCAGAAGCGGCGGCGCATGTCCGTCAGCTCTGGGTTTTCCGTTGCCTCCACGCTGACTGTGCTGGGCTCGAGGGCCATGCCGCACTTGGGACACTCCCCGGGCTCGTCTTGGACGATCTCGGGGTGCATCGGGCAGGACCATTCGGTTTTCGTCGCGCCCGCGAGAGGGTCCGCCGGCTCCAGCGCCATGCCGCAGCTGGGGCAGGGTACGGGCTCTTGCTCGTGCACCTCGGGGCACATTGGGCAGACGTAGCCGTCGGTGTGGCCAGGGCGCGGAGCCTCGGCTGCTGCATCGCGAGCGCCCGATGCGGCGTTCGGGTCGAGGTACTTGTCCGGGTCTGCTTCGAACTTCTTGGCGCAGCCTTCGCAACAGAAGAAGTAGGGCTGACCGCCGTGGCGGCGGACTGCTTTAGCCGTGGCGCGCTTTGGCGTCATGCCGCAGACGGGATCCGTTGCGGTCAGGTATTGCTCGGGGTCCGCGCGGAACTTGTCGGCGCAGCGGGGGTTGCAGAAATGGAACACCTCGCCGTCGTGCTGCGCACTAGCTCGCGGCGCGCTCGGGTCGACGCTCATGCCGCAGACCGGGTCGAACATCAGGTTGTGCCCTTTTGGGCAGATCTTGCTCGCCACCACCGCCAGCGCAGGCGAGTTTCCTCGGTTAGCGAGTACAAGACAGGCACCACAAAGAGAGTGATGAGCACGATACTCATTCCACCCACCGAGGGCAGGGCCATGGGCGCCATGACGTCTGCGCCCCGACCCGTTGAGGCGATCACCGGTAGAAGCGCGAGCAACGTGGTGGCGACCGTCATGAGGCACGGGCGCACTCGCCTGAGGCCAGCTTCGAGTGTTCGTTCGCGCACATCTTGAATCGTGCTCGGAGGCTCCGCCTCAAAGCGCTGCTTGAGGTAGGTCGCGATGATGACACCGTCGTCCGTTGCGATGCCCAGCAACGCAATGAATCCCACCCACACCGCCACGCTCAGATTGATCGGATGGACTTGAAGTATCGTGCGCAGGTCAATGCCGAAGGGCTGCACGTCAAGGAACCATGGCTGGGAGTACAGCCATAGAAGCGTCATGCCGCCGGAAATGGCCACGAACACTCCGGAAAAGATCATGAGCGTCGTCGTGACCCGTCGGAACTGGAAATAGATGAGCAGAAAGATGATCACAGCCGCGAGCGGAAAGAGGACCATCAGGCTCTTCTCACTGCGGACCTGGTTCTCGTAGTTGCCGGCGAAGACGTAGCTCACTCCAGCCGGCAGCGTAAGATCCCCGGACGCGATTTGCGTCCTGAGAAAGGCTTGCGCGTCCTCGACAACATCAACCTCGGCCCGGTCCTTCAACTTGTCGAAGGTCACATAGGCCGTTAGGAAGGTGTCCTCGCTCTTGATGACCTGCGGACCACGGACGTACCGTATCTTGGCCAACTGGCCGAGGGGTATTTGGTGCCCGAGGGGAGACGGCACGAGTACCTGGCCCAAAGCCTCCACACTCATACGTTCCTCGCGAGGGTAGCGAACGCGAACCGGATAGCGCTCCCGTCCTTCGACGGTCCTCGTCAACGTCACGCCACCGACGGCAATCTGGATGACCTTCTGGACCTGCTGGATGGCAAGCCCATGCCTCGCGATCTCAGGACGATCAATTACGATTTCGAGATAAGGCTTTCCCACGACGCGATCAGCAACGACAGTTTCGGGACGAATGCTTGGGACCTGCTTGAGAGCGGCTTCCATGTCGAGGGCGACCTTCTCGATGGCTTCGAGCGTCGGTCCGCGGATCTTCATGCCCATGGGCGCGCGCATTCCGCTTTGGAGCATCACGATGCGCGCAGCGATTGGCATCAGTTTGGGGGCGCTGGTCAGGCCAGGGAGTTTCGCCGCCTTTTGGATCTCATCCCAAATGTCGTTCGGCGTGCGAATGTGGTCGCGCCATTGACGCAACGGACGCCCGTCTGCATCGGGAATGAGCTTGCCATCGGCGTCCCGAGCGAAATCCCCAGCCGTGTCGTCATAGCGGAATGTCATCCTATGCCCGCGGTCGTCGACTCGGTATTCGGACTTGTAGTTCACTACCGTCTCGAACATCGAAATCGGCGCCGGGTCGAGCGCACTGTCCGCGCGCCCCAGCTTGCCGGCAGCGGTCTCAACCTCTGGAATCGCCTCGATAAGGGCGTCCATTTTCTCGATCTGCTCGCGTGCCTCCCCAATGGACGCGTGCGGCATCGTCGTAGGCATGTAGAGGAAAGAGCCTTCGTCCAGCGGTGGCATGAACTCCCGACCGAAACCGGGCATGGCATGGGCGACCTTGACGATTGGCGCCCACGTGCGCACCGGAGCCGGAAGCCATGAAAACAGGGAATTGAATCCGAGCCACGCGGTCATCCCGAACGTGAACACGAGGGTGGGCACCCCTAACGCGACCACTTTGTGCCTGAGCAGCCAGCGCAGGATCGCCCCGTAGAAGCGGATAAACAGCGCAAAGGCGCCGAGAATCAGCGCGATGATCAGGGCGACGAATAGGCGATTGGCCCACCACCCGCGACCCGCACCGAGGGGCAACCAGTGGTCAGCCAGCACGATGGTCACTGCTACAGCCGTGGCCCCCAATGCGACCGCAGGAGGGATGCGGGACCACGGTTTGGGCAGAACTCGCTCGGCCAGGCGGGCCAGCGAGAGCAGGATGACCAGCAGTCCCACGACCGTGCTGAATGCGAAGATGAAGAACACCCCCGCACCGACGAAGAGCCAATCGAGCACAGCCCAGGGTGCTAGCAACGCGCGCTGCCATCCACGTCGTCCCTGCGGAAACGCGACCGGAGGCGGGCTCTTCTTACGCAATATCAAATGTGCAACTGCGGGCAGAACCAGCAAGGACAAAAGCAGTGCCATGAGCATGGCAAATGACTTTGTGAATGCCAGCGGCGTGAACAGTTTTCCTTCAGCCGCGGACAAACCGAATACGGGCAGAAAACCGACCACCGTCGTCAGCGTCGCTGTGAGTACCGCTGGTGCGACTTCTGCTGCGGCACGCCGAACCACTGCGCTTCGGTTGGCGCTGGCGGGGGCAGCCTCTAAGCGCTCCACGATGTTTTCGGACATGACGATGCCGAGGTCGACCATGACGCCAATGGCAATCGCGATGCCGCTGAGTGCCATGATGTTGGCATCTACGCCCGTCGCCTTCATCATGATGAACGCCGCCAACACTCCCAGCGGTAGCATCGCCGAGATCAGCAACGATGTTCGGAAGTGCCGCAACATGACGAGCACCACGATCATAGAGATTAGGATTTCTTCGATCAGCGAAGACGACAGCGTCCCCAGGGTCTCGTAAATCAACGCCGTTCGATCGTAGAATGGCACGATTGTGATCTGACTGACGGTGCCGTCGTCCAAGGTCCGCCGTGGAAGCCCCGGCTGGATTTCCTCAATCTTCTGTTTGACTCGCTCGATGACCTCGAGGGGATTCGCGCCAAACCGCGCGACAACCACGCCCCCGACTGCCTCTGCGCCACCCTTGTCTAGGGTGCCTCGACGTTGAGCGGGGCCCAGTACCACTTTGGCCACATCTCGAATCCTGATGGGAGTATGCATTCGGTTTGCAACCACCACCTCCTCGATGTCCTCGACGTTGCGGATGAATCCGATCCCACGCACAACGAACTCGGCGCGGTTGATCTCCATCGTGCGCGCTCCGACGTCGAGGTTCGCCATGCGCACTGCATCAGCGATTTGCGCGATTGTGACTTTGTGGGCGCGCATTGCCTCCGGGTCGACGTCGACTTGATACTCTCGTACGTAACCACCAATGGACGCGGTTTCTGATACGCCAGCCACTGCCTGCAGCGCGTAGCGCACGGTCCAGTCCTGTGTGCTGCGCAGTTCGTCGAGATCCCATCCGCCTACGGTCGCGCCGGTCTTTGGGTCTCGTCCTTCAAGGGAGTACCAGTAGACCTGGCCAAGGGCGGTTGCATCAGGCCCGAGTGACGGAGATACGCCATCAGGCAATGTGCCTGCCGGCAAGGAAGCGAGTTTTTCGAGAATGCGTGAGCGGGACCAGTAGAACTCGATGTCTTCCTCGAAAATCACGTAGATCGTCGAAAATCCGAACATGCTGTAGGTGCGCACGGTGCGCACGCCCGGGATGCCGAGCAGCGCCGTCGTCATCGGATACGAAATCTGATCTTCTACGTCTCGCGGCGAGCGACCGGGCCAAGGCGTGAATACGATTTGCTGGTTTTCGCCAATGTCGGGGATCGCATCTACGGGCACCGGCTTGCTGGGAAGGCCAACATCCCACCGGAACGGTGCCGTCATGAGCCCGCCGGCAACCAACAGGAGAAGCAGGATCCCGACTACTAGTTTGTTGTCGACGAAGAAACCGAGCACAACCTCCCAGAACCCACGCGGCTCGCCACTGTCCGATGGCTGTCCGTGGTCGTCAGGCGTGCTTGGAGTCTTGCGGGTGGTGGACAATGTTCCTCGAAATGAAAAGACTGCTGCAACTACGTCAGCCTCAATCAGTGTTGATGGCCGGCAGGCGCCGCACCCTTCGGCTTCTTCCGGTGTGTGGCGTGGGGCGTGATTCGCTTCCCGGGTCCGACGGATTCCCGGACATCGCCGCAGGCGAACATCGTCGCCCCGAAATATGGATTCTCGATGCTCTCGGCTTGCTGGAGCCAGAACGCGCCCTTTGATCCCGAGGCCATCGGACAGAACGAGAGACGCACAGTTTCGGGGAGTGGATTGCCGAACCGCTGCACCACCTCGATCATCCGGCGGCTGATCGACTCGAACAATCGACGCGCGGCCTCGAGGTTTTCGGCCTTCTTTCCGGCGAGCGCCTGTTGCTCCAGCGCGCTGCCCAGTGTCTTCCAAAGGGTGCGGCCGGCCTTCGGAGATCTAGGTTGAAAAGAAGATGCGCTCGTTGCGACCTCGCCGAACGCTTTGCGTGCCGGCTCGAGCTGGTCCTTGGAGAGCGCCACGTGCAATGCGAGGTAGCTCTTGAGCACTGGAGCAAGTCCGCGCAAGAACGCTGCGGGCACTTCGATCGGCTCGGTCGCCGCACGGGCGACGTCGTCGGCCATGGTCATCATGCTCCGCCCGCCACGTACTTGTAGATCGCTATCTAGGCGGAACGCCCCTTGTACCACCACACGGTCGTCTTCCGCCAAGCCCGAGACGACCGGATAAAGATCTCCAGCTCTGGGCCCCAATCGAACCTCACGTGCCTCGTACGTGGGCCGTTCCTTGCCGGGAACCTCCACGTACACCACCGATCGCGTTCCCGTGAACAGTGGCGCTGTTGCTGGGATGACGACGGGCAGCGCGCCTCGTTTGGCTCCAGCGGCGTCGAGCACCGCCTCGGCGAACATGCCCGGGCGGAGTCGGCCGTCCTTGTTGGAGACTTGTACGCGAACTCGTGCTGTGCGCATGCGGGGGTCGACGACTGGATCGATGAAACTCACCTTCCCCTTGAAGATTTCTCCCGGAAAGGCTTCCACGGCCAACGATACTTCCTGTTTGAGTTTGATGAGTGCTAAGTCGCTTTCGTATGCGTCGAGTTGCACCCACAGTCGGGACAGATTCGCGATTCGAAAGAGCGGTGTGCCAGCGTTCACGTAAGCGCCCTGATGCACCATGAGCTCGAGCACAGTGCCGCTATAACTGCTGCGTATTTTTACCGTGCGCCAAGGTGACCTGGCTTGCTCCATCTTGGCGAGGTCTTTTTTGGTCACGCCAAGCAAGATGAGTCGATTCTTTGCTGCTTCGAGTGCCGACTTTGCGGCGGAGCGTGCCACGGGAATGCCATTGCCGAGCGCGGCGCTCTGGCGTTTCGCCTGAATGAGATCCTGGTGCGCAGCGTACATCTCCGGGCTGTAAAGGTGCGCGATGACCTGCCTGGATCCAACGCGAGCACCTTTGTTACTCACGAACAGACGTTCGATGCGGCCTGCCGTCCATGGGGTTACCGTTCGTTCTCGAGTTTCGTCAAATTCGAGGCGTCCGAGCAGCTTCACCTCGACAGCGGTTTCCGCGCGGCGCACCACTGCGGTTCGCACTTCAGCGAGCTTCTGCGCGCGTGGGGACAGAGTGATCGTCGTGTCACTCGACTCGTCGGCACTCTCGTTTCCGAGCGGAATCAAGTCCATCCCGCAAATCGGGCACTGCCCTGGTTCCGGGAGCTTGATCTGGGGGTGCATCGAGCAGGTCCAGGTGGTCGCTTTGTCGTCGGCTGCTGACTCGTCCTTGGCGTTGCCGGCTGGCGACTCGGGGCCGCCGATCTTGGTCCCGATCGAGAACGCAAGCGCGATCAGAACAACCACGCCGATGCGCACTCCCCATTTCTTCAAGGCAAGGCGAAGGCGGGCCGGCGGTGCGTTTTTCGCCACACCAGCGCTGGGATCCGGGTCAGGCATCGGTTCGGTCGGAGGCGGAGCTTCGCCCGCGGGAAGCTGAGCTTCTGGCGTGCCTGGGTCGTCGAGATTAGTCATCGCACCCTCCGCGCGCGGACGGGTCGCCCTACGATTTGTTCGAGGCGTGCCCACGCTCGGGCGTGTTCGGCGCGCGCACGATCCAGCGCGAGCTGGAGCTCGTTGAGATCACGTTCGGCGAGAAGCACCGTTGCCAGTGTGCCTCTGCCTACTTGATAGCCACCCAGCCCCGACACGTACACGGTCTCGGCTTGGGGAATAAGTGTGTCGCGATGTAACTTCACGCGCCGGGCTGCGTCACGAACTTCACTCAGCACCTTTTCGAGCTGTGCGATTGCTTGATCCCGCGCCGCCGATTCGCGAGCCCGAAAGGCCGCGCTGTTCGCGCGCGCTTCTTCTTCGGCGGCGCCGTAGACGCCGCCCCAGATGGGGATCTTCGCGCCGATCATTGCCACGATCGCATCCTTTCCGCTGTCGCTCACATTAGGCGCGCTCGCCGGACCCGTTTCGATGTAGTCCAACCCGAGCGTGAAGGAGGGATACGCTTCGGCACCGGCTGCTCGGGCCTGGTGCTGTTGGGCTTGCGCCATGAGTCCGAGGGCTCGGACGCCGGGGTTTTCGATCGCGGCGGCTCGAAGCGCCGAATCTGTTTCCGCTGGAACAACGAGGGGAGGTTCCTTTGTCGATACTGGGGTGGTGGTTCCCTGCGGCGCCCCGATGGCGGCCACTAACATCGCACTCGCCGCCCGCTCTTGTTCGTCGAGTCCTGCAAGCACATCGACCAGTCTGGAGATCCCGAGATCGACCTGACCAAGGTCTGCCAAGGTCGCTTGCCCCACTTCGAGTCGCCCACGAACCACGCCAGAAAAGTGTTCGAGTACGCGGTTCTGATCACGCTCCACGCGCCGCACTCGCCCGATCAACCACAGGCGCCAGTAGGCGTCGGCCACTCGACGGGTGAGCCGCAAGGCGGCGGCCTCGTAGCGCTGTTGGGCACTACGCGAGGCGAGGCTGGCAGCATCAGCGCCGGCAGACAGCCGCGTCGGCCAGGGGAAGGACTGGGAGATGCCGAACTTGTGCCGCTGCGGCCCGACGCGTGTCTCGACGCGACGTATGAAGTAGGCGTACGTAATGACGGGCTCGGGCAACCTTCTGGCCTGGCGGATGCGCTGGGCAGTAGCGCGCCATTCTTCGAAGCTGGCCCTCAGTGTGGGGCTCCGGTCGAGTGCGTAGCGCACGTACGCCTCGAGTGACCCGTCCCTGATCGCGACAGCCCCGAACGATCGCCGTGAATCAGGTGAGCGTGTGGACGACGGCTCCGACGCGGCGTCGGAGCGCTGCCGCCCGACGCTGCGCAAATCTCGTGCGCTCTGTTGCTCGAGTTGGGTGGCGCAGCCAGCGAGCAAAAACGGAAGGATTAACGGCGAACAGAGGGTTTTGGAGTGCACCACAGGACACGGGTAGCACAAAGCATGCCATGGCAAACTTTCTGTCGGGGCGCGACGGACATGCGGCAGGCGCGCGGAAAATCGGGGCGCGTATTTTCCTGACTGAATTGGCTGCCCGGAGCGGTGACGACCGAATATTCTCAGGTGATTTGCCACTATGCTTCACTCTTGGGGACGTCGAGGAAACGAGGCAGGCGCGCGCGGGCGGACCGGTCGACGGTGACTCAGCGCGACCGCAGCGTCCGCACACCCGACGCTTCCTCCGTTCGCTGGTAGCAATGGGCCTCGTTGTAATGCCGAGCGCTCGTGGATGGTCGGGCCCGAAGGCTCCTACGAGGAATGGCTCAGCTGCCGCAGCCGCCCGCCGGGGGCTTGCCCCGCCCGCATCCGCAACCACCTGGGATGGTTTTGCAGCTCGCTGCGCCGCAGCAGTTACCAGCTGGCTTCGTCTCGGCGGTCGGCTTAGCTCCGTGGTTCACCGTGCTAGGCGTGGGGTTCCTTTGGACCGGTTTTTCCACGCTAGACGGCGTCGTTTCAGAAGGGGTCGTCCTGGCCGGACGTTTGGTTTCCGCTCGCACACCGGTTGGACTGGTCAGGCCCTCGCAGCCCACCAGGGGCACCATCATCATCAAGAGCGCTCCGGCCAGCCGATTGCTGGGCGTCATCGGATCACCACCGAACTCTTGTACATGCCCATTCCGCATTGGAACGCGTATGAGCGGGCCTTGGTCGTTGGGACCGCGATGGTCACCGACTTGTTTAGGGGTAACGGTCTCTTGATTTTCAGTTCTGGGAACACCACGCTGGTCGCGCAACCCTTGTCGGACTTGCGGGTGAACCTGAGTTTTGGCGCTTGTCCGCGCGTCGCTTTCACTTGCTGCGGATGGAAACCACGGTCATCGACCCTCACGTCAACGACCGTTGCCTTGGATGGAGGATCCGAGAGGGCCGGCGTTGCCAACAGCGTGACAGGTAGCAATCCTACGAATAGCGCCTTTTTCGTCATGGGCCATGTTCCATCCACAACGCGTGCCAACGAATTCTTCCGCCAAAAACACGCAGCGGGGGATTTCAGTCGCGAATACTCGTCGATGCTTGAGACTATTGTCAGTAAGCAACCCGACGGCGGCTTCGGTGCTAGTCGCACGCGGAGGCGCGACGGGTGGCACAGAGCTTGCCGGGGCCTCATGGTGTCCGGTCGCAACCGTTTGGGGTCTACCGTCAACCGCACGCTCATCGGGGCAATGCGCTGGATCTACGGGCCAATGTTGCAAAAAGCCGCCCGGGAGATCCTTTGTGGTGGATAGGAAGACCCAAATCGAAATCAGACGGACGCGATTTTCGAGTCACAAAGCGCGCAGTCTAGTCCTGGACGTAGCTGACGCTGAGAACAAACTTCCCCCCGCTGGTATCGCTATCCACGGCAAGTACACCGGGGCCGGTGAAGTTCGGATCGAAGAAGAAAGTCACGCTCGTGCCAGGATTGACGATGGGCGAGATGTCTCCAGCAGCTCCCTTGCTGCTGCAAGCGTCGTTGATGGCGGACTCGGAGCACGGTGTGTTCGCCGAGAACAGGTACACGAATCCGTAGAACGAAGGCTGGAAATCAACGCGGATGCGCTCCCCGTTCTCTAACGGCAAACGATAATAGAACTGGGGCGCACTCAGACCGCCGAGGGCAACATGCTTACTGTCACACTCTAGATGCGGAAACTCGTCTGACCCGCTGGACGTGTCAGCTGTGAACGCTGCGACACCGTCTTCGAAGTGCAAGGCCTCAGCCGCCGCGCAGCGGTCGCGATGCAATTGAACATCGGGCGTGGACCCGCCAGCTCCCGCGGCGCCGCTTCCTCCGCCCTTCGCGAAATTGGACCCCGCGTTGTCGGTGCGGCCGTCGCATCCGTTCAGCCCTATGGCGAACACGCCGATGATCGAAAGGCTCAAGTTCATGTCGGGATTGTGCGTGGTTTCGAATAGCTGTCCATCGCAATTGTACGCGTACTTCGTCTCGCTCTAGTCAACGATTCCTGAGACACCGGAGCCAATGGGTAACGGTAATCGGGGTTGCACATGCCTTGGTCGTCGTGCATGTTTTCATTCGTACGATGAGCCTACGACCCATTGCTTGGCTGACCAGCCTGTGTCTCGCTTGCCTGCAATTCGGGTGCGGGGACGGTGACCGGCGACCCGGGAGTAGTACAGGTGGTGGCGCTGGCGCCGGAGCCTCCGCGGGGCAAGGTGGCAGCGGTGCGGGGGCTGGAGGGGTGGGCGGAGGCGCTGGCACCGCGACCGGCGGCGGGGGACCGATAGATCCGGCGTTGAAGCCACCGGAATTCGTCAAGACTTGGGGCAAACAGGGGACGCAGCCCGGCGAATTCGTAGAGCCAAGCAGTGTGGAGCTCGACTCCACCGGCAACGTGTATGTGTCGGGGCATGAAGATCGCCTGCAGAAGTTCACCTTCGACGGACAGCTGCTCGACACTTTCGGGAAGAGTGGTGTCGGTGACCTGGAGTTCAATCATCCCCACGGGCTCGCAATGGATCGCCCGGCTGGGCTGCTCTACGCCGGGGATCAGAACAATGGTCGCGTGCAGGTTCTCACGACCGACGGCAAGTTCATCCGGCGTTGGAGCGACCCCCAATTCAAGCACATCCACGATGTCGGGATCGACCCGTTGACCGGCGACATCTTCGTCGGCGACTTCGAGTTGCACGTGATGCAAAAATTCACCAACGCCGGGGTCAAACTGCTCGAGTTCGGCGGCGCAGGGAACGGCGATGGGCAGTTCGACGGTGCGTGGGGGATTTCCACAGATTCTACCGGCCGCGTGTACGTCGGGGACACAGGAAACAAGCGCGTGCAGGTGTTTTCGTCAGATGGCAGCTACCTGGCTCAGTGGACCGGCTTCGAGAAGCCAACGGGAGTCTTCGTCGACGCCAAGGACCGCATCTATGTTTGTGATTCCTTCGCGGACAAGGTGGCGATCTACAATACTGAAGGGCAACGGCTCGCCACTTGGGATTTAGGCGCCATCGTAGGGTCCCCCTCCGAGCCTGAGGACATCATCATCACCGCGGATGGCGTCCACATCTACATCGGCGACGTGCTCAACCACCGTGTGGTCTACATCAAGCGCAATCTCGCGAAGTAGTCAGGCTGGGCAACCGAAGTCGCCGAACAGGAGCACAAGCACGCCGCTTCTTCCATGCTCGTCCTTGCCTCCGTGGGTTTGTTGCTCTGCGTTAATCCCCAACCATCTCGCCTGGCTATTCGTTGGCCTGATGAAGGCGTGAGCGTTCCTGAATTTCACGGACCGCCTGGACGGAAAGGCTCCGGATTTCGGTGGTGTGGATTTTTTTGAGGGCTGCGATTTCCACGCCGTGCACATGGAGCGGGCAGAAGCGCATCTTCGGGGACCTGTGGCTGCGACCAAACGAATGGTGACAACGCATGTGGTCCAGCGCGGCGCGCAGGTCTATAGACTTCCGGATGACGAGTCGTACGCCGTCGGATGTGGCTTCGACCGTCTCGACCACAGTGAGCAGCGGGCAGGCTGCGCGAGTTTCTGCGTCGAAAAGGACGCACCGGCCCCCTCTGAAGGACGAGAGTTTCGCGTTATCGCGGTGAGAACTCACGTGCCTAGAGCTCGCTAGCGGTCCGTCCAGCGCCGCGTCGGTCGGCGCGTAGCGAGTGCGGTCGTGTTGCCAGGGCGCGCGCCCCACCTGCGGGTTGTCCGCGTTGATGGGACGCACAACGGGAAGTTCGAAGCCTGCAACCGGCCGTGGCGCTCATGTCGTCAGCCCGAGTTCCAAGAGGCTGTGTGGCACAAGCTATCAAGAGCAAACCAACAAGCGGCGAGCCGGCCCGGATACAGGCTGCCTCGTGTCTCACCGCTTCTGTCCAAGTCTCTTTCAATGCGGCGGTCATCTCGCTGTCGTGCATGTCCATGGTGCATGCCGGAACGAGCAAGGCCAACTTGAGCCGAGTCATAGTGAGCACCTCCGGTGCAAAGAGGCAGCAAGAACGATGCCCGGCCTGGCGCGAAACCACCTTCGCAACGCCCTGAAGCCGGCCGCGCCCAAGATAGAATAACTCATGGAGCGCAGGACGTTCGCATGGGACGGAGTCTCTTACGATCGGGACGCGCCTTCCACTAATCCCACTTTGAGATCCCCCGGCTAAGCCGGGGCGGCCCTCAAAGTTTGACAATTCCGGGGGCCCCATGAAGGCACTCCCCTCCGTGAGCCGGTCAAGCGTCACGGAAACGCATCAACGCAGTTCGAAAAACTCGCCCCCATCGGCATGGGAGCGTCCAGTCGCGCGGATCACGTATCGTCATGCAGTTCGCCCACGCCAATCCTCCCGCTGGGCGCGGGAGCCAGCATTCGCCGTGCGGCGTTCTGGAGAACGTTGCCCGCCCGAGGAGCGCTGCAGAGCCTCGATGCACGATGCACTCCGCGTCGACAAGATGGAATTCCGTGTGCTCGGGCGCTACGCGGTCGTCAAGGGGAGCTGACCTATCGAGTAGTTTCTTCTGCGCAGGGTGTCAGGGAGCGAAAGACAGATAGCGTTCGGGATGTGCCGCAAACGCAGCTGCGCACTCGAGAGAACAGAAGTAAAATTCGACATCGCCGTGAGTGAGCCGGCCCTGAGCTCGCCGCGGGTCCACGCGCATACGGCAAACGGGGTCTGCCACTCCGGACGGGATTGGTCTGTCCGTTAGCGCTACCTCCCAGACTTCAACCTTCTCGATCAGGTGTTTGAAATGGCACTGACCCAAGCAAGTGAGGTCAAGTCCGCAGCGGTCGCGAACTGAATCGGCCACCACACGCGTACACAGAATTTGCCCCCCTCGGGCGTGCCCAGCGACGCGGGCTGCAAGATTGACGGTTGCTCCGAAGTAGTCCAAACCTTGCTCGATGCAGGTCCCGAAATGCAGCCCCGCTGAGAACGTGGGAAACTTGGGCTCGTCGTCGACAGTTTTGAACAGCGATAGTGCGACATCCACAGCGAGGTTTGGGGAACCCGTCGCGATCATCACTTCGTCGCCGACGCATTTTACCAACTCGGCGCCCGGCAACAATGACTCTCGAGCGACGTCCGCGAAGCGGGCGGCGACGGCGGCGGCGTCCTGGTCGCCGTGCGCTTCCGTGAGCGCGGTGTAGCCACACAGATCGGCGAAGATGATGCCGCGAAGCACTTCGGCCGACTGCGCCATCAGGAGCAACCCCGTCCCGCAGCGTCACTCAGGAAAGCCGACCGCGTTATTCTTTGTGGTGTAGTTTCTTTTTGCACAGGTCGCACTTGCCGTCCCCCTCGGTCGCCTGGGAGTAGTGAACGCTCCCGCCCATGTCACAGTACCAGTGACCCGAGGCGACCTTTTCCGGCGTGATCGGCGGATCGTGTTTCGTGCCCTCGGTCGCGGCGCTCGACGCCGGCGCCGCGCCGCTGGCAGGAGCCATGGCGCTGGCGGCGTGGGTGCTCGGCGCGCGGGTTGCGCTCGGCGCGCTCGGCGATTCGCCAGCGGATTCCTTCTTGTCGCACGCAACTACCGCGCAGCCTGACAACAAAACAACCATGATGATCTGAGCGTTCATGTATTGCCCTCTTCCCGCCGCCGAGGTCGCGGCGCTCGCGGTGGCGAAGCAAGGAACATGCCTGAGATTCGGGATCGAGCGTTGTCGGAGGAACAGGTGTTGCCCAAGAGCAATTGGCGCATTCGATTTCTCAGAATCCGCAACCTACCTCAGAATATTGTGAGGTCGCGCTCGCGCGCGAACCCTGATAGTTGGACAGATCTCCGATGGCTCCGCCACTCCAAGAAGACCCGACGGCGTCGCTTTCCGGCCGGATGATCTATCTGATGAGTCTGACAGGTGTCGTGACGGCGTGCGCGGCCACGCGCGCCCCACCGGCCAGTCCTCCGGCGAAGGCCGAGATCGCGGAGCCAATGCCGTCAAGCGACGCTTCCGAAACGGTCGCTGCGCCTCCAGCTCGCGTCGGAAGCGCAAGCGTCGACGAATCCTCACACGCCCACTTCACCTGCGCCATGCATCCGCAGGTCAAGACGGTAGAGGTAGGCACATGTCCAATCTGTGGCATGGACCTCGTGCCCATGCAGTCCGCCACGGGAGGTGAGGATTGAGGTGCGTGGGCCAGCGACGAAGGCCGGCGATGTGCTTCCAGGAGTGAGCGGTAGCGCGCCTGTTCGTTTCACCCCTCCGAATTGAGAGTATTCTCGAGTCGAAGTCGCCGCGAGCGGCGTGCCTTCCGGGAAGCTCGGATAATGTCAACCTGGCCTGGAACGTGCTACCAAGTTGGGCATGCACAAGAACTTGAGCCCCGAGCGCATCGGCTTGGTCTTGGGGGGACTGTTGGCACTGGCTTGCGACAAGAAACCCGAGACGCCGGAGCCTGAGCCCGCGGCGAGTGCGACCACCAAGAAGGTCGAAGAGCCGGCGGCGAGCGCCAAAAAAGCAGAGGCACCAGAGCCGGCGACCGTGGCCAAGACCGCGGAGCCCGTCGTGGCCAAGGAGGTTCCGCCGGCTGCGAGCGCTACCACTGGGGCGGCCAAGAAGGGTGGCAAAGAGAAGAAGTGCGCGCCGGGGGCATGTGCACCGGGGAAGTGCGGCTGAGCGAGGCGACGCCATGGCCCAGCCGCGGATCCTGCTCGTTGAAGACGATTCCGCGGGGCGTGAGCTTGCGACCTACAATCTCCAAAAGGCCGGGTATTCGGTCGATGCCGTCGACACCGCCGAACTCGGTCTAGAACGATTCGACGCCGCCAAGCACGATCTGGTGATCACGGATCTTCGACTGCCCGGGAAGAGCGGGATGGACGTCCTTGCTGCAGTCGCGCCGACGGACATTCCGGTGATCGTCATCACCGCCTACGGCGACGTGGACACGGCAGTGGCGGCGATGAAAGCCGGTGCCTTCGACTTCGTGGGAAAGCCCTTCAACCGCGACCACCTGCTCTTCGTGGCGCGCCGCGCGATCGAGCGTCGTGCCTTGTCCAAAGAGGTGCGAGCCCTGCGACGCGCCGCGCAAGGCGTCGAACGCCAGATCATCGCGGAGTCCGACCCCATGCGTCGCTTGCTCGAGATGACCGATCGAGTCGCCGACTCGGAAGCAAGCGCGCTGATCACCGGGGAGACTGGCACGGGAAAGGAGTTGATCGCGCGGCGCCTGCACGCGCGGAGCCCGCGCTCGGATGGGCCTTTCGTGGCCTTCTCCTGCGCGGCAGTGCCTCCCGAGTTACTCGAAAGCGAGCTGTTCGGACATGAAAAGGGTGCGTTCACGGGCGCGATCCGCGCTCGGCCGGGGCGGTTTCGGAGCGCTCAAGGCGGCACGTTGTTTCTGGACGAGATCGGTGAACTACCGATGGCTCTTCAGGGGAAGCTGCTCCGGGTGTTGCAGGAAAAGGTCGTCGATACCATCGGCGCCGACGTTGCCAGAGCTGTGGACGTGCGGCTGGTAGCCGCGACCAACCGCGACCTCAACACTATGGTGGCTGAGGGCCGTTTTCGGGAAGATCTGCTGTATCGCATCAACGTCGTAGAGCTGCCGGTACCGTCATTGGCGGATCGGCCCGAAGACGTCGAGGCGTTGGTCCAACACTTCGTCAAGGGATTCGCCCGAGGCAGGGACATCACCGTACCCACTGAGGTGCTGTCCGCGCTTCGGTCTCGCCGCTTTCCGGGTAACGTGCGGCAGCTTGAGAATGCCTGTGAGCGCCTGGTCATCCTTGCGCCCGGGGACAGTCTGCGACTCGAAGACATGCCTCCAGAGCCCAGCACGGCAAACACCGCGTCGGCCGGGAGCTGGCCGGAGCTGCCGCCGGACGGTCTGAGCTTGGTCGACTTGGAAAAGCGGGTGATCGAGCGCGTGCTGGAGCTGAAGGGCGGCAACGTCAGCCAAGCGGCCCAGTACCTCCGGATCCCCAGACACGTGCTTGCCTATCGGATGGTGAAGTATGACATCCGCCGCCCCTGACACGGCGGGCGTGGCCCCGCCCGTACCATCGGACGCAGGCGCCGCACTTCCGCCGGTTGTGAAACGAAGCTTGTTCACTCCCAGCATGCTGGGTTGGGTCTGGCTTCCCATCGTGCTCATAAGCCTGTCCCACTACGTCACGAGCAGTGAGCAGGCCTGGATTCACGATGTGCTTCGGCGCCTCTATTACCTGCCGATCATCATCGCCGGTGCGCAAATGGGTTTGCGAGGTGGGCTTTGGGCCGCGCTCGTAGTTTCCCTGACCTATCTGCCCCACGCCTTCGTTCATCTCGAGCACTGGATGCACATGGACCCGGCAGACACGTTGCACAAAGCCCTCGAAGTGGTGCTCTACAACGTCGTGGGCGTCGTTGCGGGCGTGCTTTCAGATCGAGAAAAGCGTCGCCGGGCCGAGCTCGAAGCCGCGCTGGGAGAGCAGAAGCGGCTGCAAGCCGAGCTGGTACGTGCGGGCAAGCTCAGCGCTTTGGGAGAGGTCGTCGCGGGAGTCGCTCACGAAATCAAGAATCCCCTGCACGCCCTCAAAGGCACTGCGGAGATCGTGGACGCGGTCATTCCCGAAGATGCCGAGGAGCGTCGCCTGTGGGACTTGCATCGCTCCGAGCTCGAGCGGTTGGAGCGTGTCAGCGAGCGCTTTTCAAGTTTTGCTCGCCCAACCGACCCGGAGCTGAAGCAAACGGATCTTCGGGAGGTCGCCCGCAGTGTTTCCGAATTGGTTCGGGCCGACGCAGGTAAGCGAAACGTGAGTGTGGAGGTGCAAGAGCCGGATGCCCCCGTTCGCGTGCTGGGGGATCGAGACCAACTCGTGCAGGTGGTGTTCAACATCGTGATCAACGCCTTCCGCGCCATTGGCACGGATGGAGGCCAGGTCCGAGTGACGGTTCGCTCAGGGGATCGCGCGGCGATCGTGATCGAAAACGACGGTCCACCGATACTCCACGAAGATCTGGAGCGCCTGTTCGACCCGTTTCATGTCGGCCCCGGTGGGGGGAGCGGGCTCGGGCTTAGCATTTCGTCACGGATCGTGGCTCAACACGGGGGCAGTCTGAGAGCCGACAACGCCGGGTTGGGCGTGCGCTTCACGGTCGAGTTGCCTGCCGTTGAAGCCGGTTGAGCGGCTGAAGGCTCGGGACCCGACCGGGTGGCCCGCCGAGCCTTCAGACTCGGCGGGCTGCCGGATCTACGCGACGGCGACGCTTCGCTCCTTGTCGACCAAGCGTTCCTGGGCGCGGTTGGCTGCAGCGCGCCAGCCGCCGCGCTCGAGACGCCACCACAACAGGCCAGCTCCGACACCGATCTCGAGGGAGAGACCGAGCCATGCGCCGACGGCACCCAGGCCCAAGGCGATGCCCAGGAGCCAAGTGCTCACGGGCAACACGACCCAAGCCGTGGTGACACAGAGCACCGCGGGGAAGCGTACGTCGCCGGTGCCGCGTAGCACCGACCGCGCGACGGCATGGGCGGCATCCGTGAGCTGAAACGCCGCCGCGATCCAGAGCAGGCGCGTGGTCACCCGCTGAACTTCGGGATCCGCCGAAAACCAGCCAGGGATCACGCCGGAGCCGACCACGAAGAGCAGCCCACAGGTGCCGGAGTAGGCCCATGCAAGCTTGATGGCGCCGCGCGACACCACGCGCACCAGGTGGTCGTGCCGCGCACCTATGGCTTGGCCGGCCATGATGGATGCAGCTTCGCCGACGGCCAGTGCGGGCAAGAACGAGAAGTGGGTCAGTTGCAGAGCAATCTGATGGGACGCCAACTGTACTTGGCCGGTTCGACTCAGCAATGCGACGAGCACGGTGAAGGAGCCGACCTCGAGTACGAATTGAACGCCCAAGGGGATCCCCAAGCGAAGCAACTCGTGCACCTCTGCGGCTTTGGGCACCGCAATCAACGCACGGGTGTTGGGAAGCGCCGCCATGAGTATGCCGCACTCCACGGTTGCCGCCCCGACGGTGGCCCAGGCCGCCCCTTCGACGCCCAGGCCGAGGCCGAAGATGAGCGCTGCGTCCAACACGACGTTGGTTGCGTTGGCGAACAGGGCCGCACGCAGGGGAATGCGCGCGTTGCCAGTGCCGTACAGGGCCTCTCGAATTGCGACCGCAAACAGGAACGGCACAGCGCCCAGGTTGCGGACGTCGACGTAGCGCGCTGCTAGTTGGCCGCTCAGCTCGTCAGGCCCGAGCGCTACTACGTGGGCGTAAACCAAACGCCCGGCAAGCAGCGTAAGTAGACCTAGAGCCAAGGCGAGCCAGGCCGCCGCACGCAAAACGTCGCCCACGCGAGCCTCTTGGCCGGCGCCTACGGCTTGGCTCACAGCGACCTTGGTGCTGCGCAGCAGCCCGAAACCGAAGCAAATCAAAGAAAACGCGACGACGCCACCCAAGCTGACGGCCGCGAGCTCTCGTGCCCCGAGCCGGCCGACGAAGAGCGTGTCCACCAACGTCTGAATGCTGAAAGAGAGCATCGAGACGGCGGTAGGCCATGCCAGTCGCACCAACTCGGGGATGGGTTTCTTCTTCCAATGTAGGGACTTTTTGGGGGTCATGACCAAGCTCCGAGGGACAAGAACAAACAAAAAAACCGCGGGCACCGAATTGGGTGCCCGCGGTTGGGAATCGAAAGGGGACAGTGACTAGGTCAAGTCAAAGAACCTCCAACCGCAGGCACGTGCACGCCATCACACGGGACGAAAGTCCCGCACATAACGTGCTGCTTGAGGTTTGCGGAGATCATGAGTGTTCCTTCTTCAGGTTCGTTCTTGTTGTCACGTGCCCCGATTCTTGTCAAGCCCGTTTGGCTTGGCGCTCTCCCTTGCTCTGGTAGAGGGCGTCCAGGGCCGCTTCGTACTTGGCGAGCACGTTGCGACGCTTCAGTTTCATCGTGGGGGTCAACATCCCGTTATCCGTGGTGAAGTCCTCCGCCGTAATCGTGAACTGCTGGGGACGCTCGAACCCCTTGAAGCCGGCACCGCGTTCCTTGAGCTCTTTCTCGATCAATTCCCGAACTTGGTCGCTCTTCTCGATGTTGCCCAGGTCGGCGCCGGTTTGGGCCGCCCACTTGTTGAGGGCGTCTGCATCCGGAACGACCAGGGCCACGTTGAAAGGCTTGTTCGCGCCGTGAATCATGACGTTGGCGATGAAGGGTGAAAGCTTGAGCTCCTCTTCCAAGGGGGAGGGCACGACATACTTGCCGTTCTCGAGCTTGTACTGCTCCTTGATGCGGCCGGTGATGTAGAGAAAGCCGTCCTCGTCCACGTAGCCCATATCGCCGCTGCGGAAAGTGCGATCCTTCATCAGCACTTTCTCGTTCTCGTCGTCGCGGTTGTGATAGCGCTGCATGATGTTGGGGCCCTTGATCAGGATTTCCCCATTCTTTGCGTCCCCGGTGACCTCGCGGTCGATGGTGATGGACACGCCAGGGATGGCCTTGCCCACGCTGCCGATCTTTCGGTTGCCCGGGAAGTTCGCGGTGGCGATGGGGCTCGTCTCGGTCAGCCCGTAGCCCTCGTAGACTTCGATCCCCAAAGCATCGATGAACTCCGCGACCTCTTTGGCCAGGGCCGCGCTGCCGCTGACGGCGAATCGCAGCCGCCCGCCGAACTTCTCGCGGATTTTGCTGAAGATGATCTTGTCCGCCAGGCTCAGGCCGATGCCACCGAATAGGCTGATTTCCTTGCCCGCGTTCTTGGACGTGGCGTTCTGGATACCGGACCGGAACAGGCTCTGAATGAAGCCGGGCTTGTCCGCCATTTGCTTGTTCACGCCGTCGTAGATGCGATTGAAGATCCGGGGGACCGCGAACAAGATGGTGGGCCGCACCTCCGCCAGGTTCCCGACCAGGTTGGGGATCTCGTCGTTGATTCCCAGAGAAGCACCCATGCTGAGCATGGCGTGCAACTCGCAGGTTTGGCCGAAGCTATGCGCCCACGGCAAGAACGACAAAGACCGGTCGTCCGCGGCGAAGGGGAAGATGCTGTGCACGGCGTTGATGTTGCTCGCGATGTTGCCGTGGCTCAGGATGACTCCCTTGGGGTTGCCCGTGGTGCCGGAGGTGTAGATGAAGCCTGCGGTTTCACTCGGGTCTGGCTGCTCCGCCTTGACCGGCTTCTCTTCGCCGGCCTTCAGCAGTGCGGCGTAGGAATGGTCGTCGGACTCCGGAGCCTCGAGGCCAATCACGTGCTCCAAGGTGCTGACGTTGTCTCGTACCTTCTTGAGCTTTTCGTAGATGTCGTTCTTCGATCCAATGACGGCCTTCGCGCCGCAGTCGTCGAGGATGAATTGCCACTCGTCCGCCTTCTGGGCTTCGTACATCGGCACAAACTCTGCTCGGAGCCCGTACGTCGCGTAACATGCGACAGCCCACTCCACGCGGTTGTCACTGACGATGCCGACTTTGTCGCCAGCACCAATCCCCAAGCTGGCCAGCCCGCCCCGAAAGTGGTCGACGAGGGTCTTGAATTCGGCGTAGGTGATCCACTCCCAGCGCCCGTCCTTCTTGGTTCCAAACAGTTCGCGATCTGCAAATTCCTTGCAGCTCCGCTCCCAAAGATCGACGAGGTTCTTGAACTCTTCGCTCATAGCTTTTCCCGCTCCTTCATGCCCCCGGGCGCCGCAAGTCTGGGTCGCGCCTCGACAGGGCCGCGAAACCTAACTGCGCCTCGGGGCTTGGTCAAATCTCGGCGTTTTGCCCGCAAAAGGGAGCTGTTGGCGGGCCGCGGCCAAGGGCCCGTCCCGGCGCATGCTGGGTCGTTGTGGTGGCCGCCCGCCCTGCGCAAGCTGGGTGTGAGTGGGTTCGCCCAGCCAAGGTGATGCCGCGACACCACTTTGTTGAATGATTTTGCAGCGCCAGAAATCTTGGCTGGTGAAAGCACTCGATCCCCCATACGGTGGCGCCGTGAAAAAAGACGACGACGAAAACCGAGCTGACAGCGACGACGAAAACGACGACGAAGCCCGTGGGTTTCGCGATGCCGAGGACACTGACGACGAAGATGACGACGACGACGGCGATTCGAGTGACTCCAAGAAGGACTCGGATGACGACGACGATTCGAGTGATTCCAGGGAGGACTCGGACGACGACGATGACGACGACGAAGAGGAGTCAGTGAGCGCCAGAAGTGACGACTTGGACGACGACGATTCGAGTGACTCCAAGGAGGACTCGGACGATGACGATGACGATGACGACGCGGTAGCCGCGAAGGCCGAAGACGATCCGTCCGTGTCCGATCCCAAGGCGCGCCGCGCCAAAGAGGCCAAGCGACGGCGCTCGAGGGCCGCTGAACGTCAGCGTCAAAGGGCCTTGATTGAGGCCCAGAACAACAAGTCTGGGATGTATCGCGCCATTGCCCTCGGCGTGTTGGGTATCGCCATTGGGGTTGGCGGCGGGTGGTTCCTCCGCGACGCCAAGGCGAAGGGCAAGGCACCTTTCGCGGCACCCAAAGCTGCGGCAAGCGGCGAGCTGAGTGGGCCCTGCAAGACCTGGCAAGACAAGATCTGCGCCGAAGCGGGGGACAAGTCTGCGGGCTGTGCTCAAGCCAAGAGTGCCGCCGAACTCATGCCGTTCGCGGCGTGCAGCGCGGCGTTGGAGGACGTGCCGGGAACGATCGAAAGACTCAAGCAGGCCCGCGCGGTATGCGACACCCTAGTTGGCAAGCTGTGCAAGGACTTGGGCGAAGAGAGTGCGACTTGCGGCATGGTCAAGTCGAAGACCGCGAACATTCCACCGGAAAACTGTCGCAGTATGATGGGCAACTACGACTCCGTGATTGCGCAGCTCAAGATGCTCGAGAAGCAGCAGGGCATGATGGGCCGCGGTCATCCAGGCGGCATGCGGCCCGGTGGTGGGATGCGGCCGATGCCTCCCGGTGGACCCCAGGGCGGGCCGCCCGGTGGCGCGCCCCCTCCCGGTGGCGTTCGGCCAGTGCCGGTCCCGGGCGGACTGAAAAAGATCCCGCCCGGCACCCCGCGGGTTCCAGTTCCCGCGCCCAAACCTCCCGCCTCGACACCCTGAGCCGCGCCCTGGGGGGCGCACTAGCCCCTAGTTCTTGGGCTTTTGGGAATTTTGATGATGTTCTCGATCGAGGCCCGCTGCATGCCTGTGAATTCGGCCAAGCGTTTCAGGCGGTCCTCACTGTAGGACAGGTTGATCACGAGCAGGTCGAGATCGCAGATCTTCGTGAAGCTGGCCTGCTTGGCTGCAGCGTCCATCGCGTCGGACAGTTCCGACGCGATGATTGGCCCCATGCGAGTGCGAACGAAGCTCATCACTGCTTCCACCCAACAAGGCTCGAGCCCAATTCGGACGTGGGCTAAACCAATGCGCCAGCGGGATTCGAGATAGCTCTCGTCGTAGACGCCGCCAACCAATCCGTTGAGCCAAACGATGTGGGTCTTCTTCAAACCCTCGATTCGCCCTTCGATGTGCTTGGCGGTTGCTGGAAATTGTTCCAACAAGGTGTAAAACCCATCGGTTATCCGCGGACCGTGGGTCTTCATGATCGGCTCCAACGCAACCAGGTTCTTTTGGTCAGCCTCCCCGAAATCCAGGAAGCGCTTGAACTCCTCGAAGCCTGCGGTGGGCAGATCCATGGCCAGCTAGGCCGGGATGACGTACTTGTCGCCCATCAGATCCACGCCGCAGCGGAGGTTTTCTGCCCACTCGATGAAACGCTGGACCATTTCCTTACCACGAAAGAACGCACCGTGTTGTGGCGCGATCACCTCGATGTCCAGTTGTTTCGCCATGTTCGCCCAGCCCCGCATCGCGGCGTTCCCGCCCATGTAGCGCTCGTGGAAACCCTGCATGTATTGCAGGTGGGCATCGAAGTCTGGGACCTCAGTGTAGGGCTCGCCCAAAGAAGCACCCAGATCTCCGGTGTAGATGACCCGCGAAACAGTGTCGTAGACGTGGAAGTTCCCGCAGGAGTGGAGGAAGTGGGCAGGTAGGAAAAGTAGGCGGCTCCCCTGCAGATCGAAACTCTGGCCTTCATCGGCGATGGCATGCAGCCGATCTTGTACCAGCCTGTCGAGCCCGAAGTGTGGAATGAAACGAAGCCACAATTTGGATGCATAAGCTTCGGCGTCAGTCGTCATCAGCCAACCGTTGACGGCGGCGACGATGTCCGGGTCTTGGTGGGACAGAAACAAATAGCCGAGTTTGCCGCCGCGTAGCTGCGCAGTCGTTTCTGCGAGCACCTTGTTGTAGACCTTGTGCCCACCGGGGTCGAGAATCATGCCTACGCCGTCGTGCACGATGAGGTGCTGATTGGCCGGCACGGCGTGCCCTTCATCGAAGGACGGCAGGAGCACGTTTCGATGTCCGCCCTCGTCATACAGTATTGTCTCAGCCATTTGCCTTTCCTCTCGGTTGCTTCGGTTCAGAACTCGTTTTGAGTTGTAATGCCCATCAGATTCTCGATGACTTCGCGGGTATCGCGAGAGAGCGGTCCGTGGGCCACGAGTCCCACCGTCAGCGACTTGGCGTCGTGCAGATGAAGACGCAGCCCGGTGAGCCATGATCCATCGAACTCGATGGCAACGGAGTAGGAGCCACCGCGGTTGCCAATCTCCGCGGCCTGGTCCAGGGCAACCATCAATCGGGCGCCGATGGCCTCAGCATCATCGGCGCTGATATTACCTCGAGTTGCGACCACCAGGCCCTGCCCGTCCATCACGAATGCGGCTTCGGCATCCGCGGCAGAGAGGCAACCATCCAGCAGCTCGTTCCAAATCTCCGCGCCAAAACGCTGCGCCCGAGGGCCGGAGACCCAGTGGGTGGCGGGCACGAATTGTCGAGCATCAAACTGCACGTAACGGGGGCTGGGTTCCGCTTTCGGACCCCGCCCTGCGGTTCGGGGCTGGCGTAGCCGCTGGGAAACCTTCCGAGCGAGTTCCAGATCAGAGGAGGGCGCGCTGCGGCTGCTCATTGTTATTCTCCAATTCGGGCTTCAACTGAAGCATGTGGGTATCAAGCTCGGCGGCCAGCATTTCGAAGCGCCTGGCTTCTGGTGAAACCCGCCCCGGCAAGAAGCCAACGGGAAGACCTAGAGCGCTGGCCCGGGCGAACACGTCTGCTCGAGGAATGGCCGTGTCCAACACGCCTTCGAATCCGGTCCACATTTCCAGCATCACGTCGTGCGAAGATTCGCTATTGCGGTCCACCATGGTCGGGAGCACGCCTAGCAGTTCGATGCGCGGGTTCTCGGTTGCGCGGACGCGATCGATGACGCGGAAGACCTGGGACACAGAGCGCAGGGCCAGTGCTTCTGCTTGAAAGGGAACCAGAGCGAAGTCCGCCGTCGCGAGGGCCGCGCGGGTGATGAGGCCCAGCCCGGAAGGTGTGTCCAAGATCGTCGCGTCAAAGGCGCCATCCAGGCGTGAGAGGGCGCTGTTGAGAACGCCTCGGGCACCGATCGCGAGTTCGAATTCGCAGGCGTCGACGGGGTCGAGGCGACCCCGGGGCAAGAGCGACAGCGTCCGCAACCGCGTGGGGAGGACGGCGTCGCTCTCGGAAATCTGCTCCATCAACAGATCAGCGAGGCCCATGAGTTCCGTGTCGGAGCGCGCCAGGGCATGTCCGATTCCGCCCTGGGGATCGAGGTCGACCAGCAGGACGTTCTTGCCGCGCTCGGCCATGGCCAGAGCGAGATTGAGGGAGACCGTCGTCTTGCCGACGCCGCCCTTCTGACTACACATCGTGATTCTCTGGCTCACTGTTCTGACTCCCCTTCGCTGAAGTCGGCGGAGATCCCCATCGCCTCCAGACGTTGAATGTTGGCGACTACCTTCGGATCCTCAGGTTGCAGATCCCGTGCACTGACGAAGGCACGCATGGCGGCGGAGTAGTCTTTTCGCAGCAGCGCATCGACGCCGACATCCCAAAGCTCCGTGAAGGCGATTTCGGTCGGGCTTCGCTCGGGCTCGGGCTCGGGCTCGAAAGATCCCTCACCGAAGCTCAGCTCGCCGATCGGGTCACTGGACTCGTCTTCCATGCGCGCGGCTTCGAGCAGAAGGAATTCCCAGTTGCCGCCCAGGTTGCGCTCCGCCGGCTGGGCCAAGAGCGTGCGGCACTTCACGAAAGCGTTTGGAGCGAAGGCGAGGCGGCGGAGCGCGTCGGTGCCCTCGCCCTCGTCGTCCGTGGCCGACCAGGTTTGCCCATCCCAGACGGCCACCTCGCCAACCATGCGCCCTTCGCACTCTACTTCGACCAACACCGAATGACGTCCCATGGCGGCCAGCTGCAGGTAGTCCGCCACAGAAAACGGCGCGACCTCTCCTGCGCTGGAAGCGCGTCCCGTTTTGCGAACGATCAGGTCGCGCAGATCTTCCAAGCTGACCGGTTTTTCGAAGACTTCCACGTTGGCGTGGGCCGGGATCTGGGACCGGTAGGCCCGCAAGTAGCCTGACACGAACACCACCGGAATACTGACGCCACGCCGTCCCAGTTCGCCGAGCAACTCGAGCCCGCTGCGGCGTGGCAGGTCGATGTCCGACACCACGATGTCTGGTACGCGCAGGTCGATGGCTTGCAGCGCAGACTCCAAGGAGCCGGCTTCCGCGACCTCGGCGCCCGCGAGCTTGGCGAGCCCGCGCACCATGGAGCGGCGCAGCACCTCTTCGTCTTCGATCACGAGCACATTAACCAAGGCGAACTAGACCGTGCGAGGGTTACAGAACCTTGGCGATCTCTTTGACGGCCCGGCCCATGTCCAGAAAGATGAGCCCCAGCTTCGCTTCGGCGGTGGTCAGGGTGAGGAGCATCGTGCCCTCGCTGGCCTTGACCATGACCGCATAGCCGTGGTCGCCGCGAATCAGGACCTGATTGAGCACGCCGCGCTCGAGTTCTTGTGCCGCCCGAGTGCCCAGGCTGAGCAGGGTGGAACTCATTCCTGCAACCCGCACCTCGTCGACGTGTTGAGGAAGCGCGCTCGCGATCATCAAGCCGTCATCGGAGATGAGCGCGCTCGCTTCGATGTCCGGCGTGCCGGACTGCAGCGAACGAAGCACGTTGTTGAGCTGATCTGTTCTGGCCATGAGCTACTCCTTGGGAAGAATTGCCACTGCGGCAGGGGGATGTTCACTGCGTGGCGGCGCCGCGATGGGGATGTTCAACGAAACAGTCGTTCCGCGGCCAGCATGAGAGTCGACCTCCAAGCTCCCGCATGCAGAACGTACGATGCGTTCACAAAGTGCAAGTCCTATGCCGGTGCCTTTGGACTTGGTGGTGAAGAACATCTCTCGGCAGCGCGACCGGACATTCTCGGGCATGCCCTCGCCGTCGTCTCGCACTTCGACATGCAGCAGGCCGGCGCAGAGCTCGGCATCGACCCACACGTTTCCCCCGTCTTGACCCGCATGCACTGCATTCGTCACGAGGTTGAAGAGGATCGCGCGTACTACCGCTCGATTCAGGGGCAAGAGCGGCATGTTTTCCACGGCCGTGTGGATCGTGATCCCGCGGGACCGCGCTTGACCCGTCAGCACCCGGCACACCTCTCGGATAGCCAAATCCACGGCGTGATTGCGGGTGTCGTGCAGCTGGTGGTCGACGGAGCCCAAGCCGTCGAGGGTCAACAGGGCCCGTCGCACTTCGCCCAGAACTGCGTGTAGGTCCTCTGCGCTGTACTCGCCCGGCGCGTCTTCGAGCATCAACTCGAGGCTGGCCGCCATAGCGGCGAGCGGGTTGCGCAGCTCATGCAGGATTGCCGGCAAGACCTCGCTAACCCCGGCCAGCTGCATCAGCCGATCTCGCTCCCCGCGGAGTTTGTCCCAGGCCGTGATGTCCTGGAAGACCACGGTAAAGCCACCGGTTTGAGGCATCTCGGTCGCGCGGAAGCCAATCACCCGTTCCTCTCCGTCGATGCGAAGACGGCAGCGCGCACGCTCTTCAAGGCCGCCCGCAGCGCTGTCCGCCAGGGCCCGCGTGGAGGCGAGCACGTTGCGGAGTTCGATTCCGAGCAAAGCAGCGGCGGGACGCTGCAGCACTTGCTCTCCGCGCTTGTTGACGTCCGTGATGCGGCCCTGGTCGTCCACTACCAGCACTGCAACGGGCAGAGACGCATGGATCTCCGCGCGGCGGTCTCCGGGGCGCGGGTGCACGCCGGAAGACGGATGACAACGTCCTTTTGCTGCCCACTTCACGAGCGGTCTAGGCCTGCAAGTAGCAAACCACACCGCGCGTCCGTAGTGTTGAGGCCAGGCTGGCGGTTGCCGTCAGTCGGTGGCGGATTCCGACACTGACTGACGATATCCGTCATCTGGCCCAAGGAGCTTCAAGGTTCCGCCAACGCTCGCAAGTCTCAGTGGGAGCAGTGATGGAGCTGTCGTGGTGGCGTAGACCACATCACCGTACCGCCACGCGACGAGTGCGCGCCCATGGCAGCTCGTCGCACCCACGATTCCCTTCGATGTGGCGCTTACCAAGCGTTTTGCCCAGCTAGCGACGAGCTCCAACTTCCGCGCGCTCCAATCTTCGGTTCGGATCGAAGCGATCGGCAGCTGGGATCGGCCGTGGGCACACGCGACTCCTGCGCCTCCGCTCTTGAGTAAGCGTTGAATATGCTCCTGAGCTTGCTTGGCGACTTCGGGCGCTGCCAGGCGTCCCTGCTCGGTCAGGATATCTGTGGCAGTGAAGGTGAATGTAGCATCGTAGCTCCTGCGATTCGGGACCCAGGCCACGCGTAGGGAGCCCCGACTACAGATGTCGGCAAACGCCTCGGCTGTCTGCTGTCGGAGTGCAGAGCACAAACCCGCGGCGGAAAGGGTTCCACTCTTCACCAACGCCTCCCCGAAGGGCTCGCCGGTGCGCCCACACCAGCGAATGATGTCCTCAACCACGTCTTCGTCGAACCCACCCGTGCGCTGCTTGAGCAGGGCCGTGAGACGCCGACGCAGCGTGGGGGTGGAAGCCCAACAAACCCTACCTTTTTCCACGTATACGGTTCCGACCAGCCGCGAATCCTGGTGGAGCCGCATCGCCCCGCAGGCATCCGCACCCAGCGCAGCAACCCAGGAAAACAGCTGGCACGGGCCGCTCGCGCTTCGGCGGCGCCGAGCCCGGTCAGTGCTCGGTGGTGGTCTGACGGATTCGCGGGCGACGCGGCCAGCGGCGCTGAGGTTGGGTACGCGGTCTATCTGCCCGGCGTCGGGTTTTCCCCGGATAACGTGCACGGCTTGGGGGTCGACCACGATGACAACGCCGGTCGGGTCTTCTGGCGCACAAGGGGCCAACAAGTCCGCCGATAGGGCCGCGAGTTCATTCAATCGGCTGTCCGCGGTGTCCGACGTGGACCCAGCGTGTGCTGCCCGACTTCGGTCCATCAGGAGCGCTAGCTACAAGAAACGTGCCCGCGCCGTTCGAGCTCAGATCAGGCCGTAGCGCCGTAGCTTGTCGCGCAGAGTTGAACGCGGGATCCCCAGTATACGAGCAGCTTGGCTCAGGTTGCCTGAGGCCTCGTTGAAAGCCGAGGAAATCATGTCGCGCTCGAAATCTCTCAGGGTGCTGCTTTGCCCGGTGTCCAGCGCGCGGAAGGTGCCCGAGCGGGTGACCGTCGGAGCCTGCTCGGGTGGACTGGAACGGCGAAAGGGTGACGGGCGCAACAGCGCCAAATTGATCTGCTTTTCGCTCAGCACCGGCTCCCGCGATGCGATGACTGCGTTTTCCACGATGGCGCGGAGTTCCCGGACGTTTCCGGGCCAGGCGTGACCGGCAAGGCGCGCCTCCGCTTCCGGGCTGAGCGTCACGGGCGCAAGCTGGTGCCGGCGGCAGAACAGGGCGACGTAGTGGCGTGCAAGCAAGACGATGTCCTCGCCGCGTTCGATGAGTGGAGGCAGCATGATCGTGAAACCCGCGAGTCGGAAGTACAAATCCAGACGCAAGGTCCCGACCTTGCCACCCACGCCTCGATGGGTTGCGCTGATCACGCGCGCGCTGAGCTGATGAGTCTTGGTGCCCCCGACCCGGCGAAATTCGCGCAATTCCAGGGTGCGCAGCAGCTTCGCCTGCATCTGTTCAGGCATCTCTCCTATCTCGTCCAAGAACAGAGTTCCCTCCGCTGCGGCTTCGAATAGGCCGGTCTTCGCACTGCGTGCGCCCGTGAAGGAACCCGCCTCGTGTCCGAAAAGCTCGCTTTCGAAAAGCGAGGGCGAGATGGCGGAGCAGTTGATCGCGACGAAGGGTGCGTCCATACCAAAGGACAGCTCGTGGATAGCTCGAGCTACCAACTCCTTGCCGGTACCGCTCGCTCCGAGAATGAGCACCGACACATCCACGAAGCGCGCGACGCTACGCGTCTGGTCCCGCACGAGTTCTAGAGCATTGGACCTCCCGAGCAGACGCTGGGTAGGATCTTCGGCCTGCGGTGTGCCCACGAGTCCGGCGAGCAGGGTCAACGTGCCGCCGACCAATTGCTCTTGGGAGTACCTCAACAGCTGCAACCGGGCTCTGTCTGCGCCTAAGTGAATGACCAACACGTCGTCGTCTCGACTGTCGGGCGTCAACGCGTCAAGTAGGGGAGTGAGCTGCGCAGTCGCTAGATGACTCACATCCACGACACAGATCCGAGACTGGTACAGAATTTGCGAAACCGAAGCGTCTGCCGAGTGTTCCTGCAAGGACAGTTGTAGTTTCTCAGCCGCGCTCTCGACGGCACGCCGCACGTCTGCGCTCGATGAGGCTACGCTGATGAATTCGCGAGCCATTCCCATTCAAAATGGTACACCAACGGGGGGGCTCCGAAAAGGCAAGGCCTAGCTACACTGTGGGTGACGATGGTTGCTGACCGTACACTACTGATCGTAGAGGATGACCCGCCAACGGCCCGGGCGATGGTGCGACACTTCAGTCGCATCGGCTTCGAGGTCAGCCTGGCCCCAACCGTTGCCAGTGCGTTGGCAGTTACCGGAACCTTCGACGTGGCGGTTCTCGACTTGCTCTTGCCGGACGGGGATGGTGTTGACCTGGCTGAGTGCCTGATGCGTGACGGGATTACGGACACGATCGTGTTCTATACAGGTACGACGGACCAACGGATCCTCGTCGGGCGCAGCGCCCAGTTTGTACCCAAGCAAGATGGGCTGGAAACCCTGGGAAAAGTGGTCGCTCGCGAGATGCAGCGGCGAGACCGCGCCATCTTCGGGTCCGAAAAGGACTAACCCCACGCAGCTTCTGCGTCGTTACTTCAGCACGCCGAGAGCCAAGCGGTGGGGCCCGAGCAGGAAGGCGCCGGCCGCGCGCTCCGCTTGCTCCAGCAGCGGCGCGGGAAAGAGCCCGAACACGATCACACCGGCCAGGCAGACCGCAATGGAGAACGTCAGGCCCAAGCGCTGAGGGAGGACCGGGGCATCCTCTCGCGCCTGCTTCATGAACATCGCTCGAGCGATCTGCAAGTAATAGAACAAGCCGATGACCGCGGCGACGGCTCCGACCACGACCAGCCAGGTCAGTCCGGCTTCCCACGCGGCCAAGAAGACATACAGCTTTGCCCAAAAACCGATCATGAATGGGATCCCGGCCAGAGAAAGCAGGAAGACCAGCATTGCGAATGCCAAGCTCGGAGAGCGATGCACCAGCCCTTGAAACGCGTCCAAGCTGCAATCTCCTTCGGCGTCTTCTACCGCTTCCACGACCAAGAACGCCCCGATGTTCGTCACGACGTAGGCTGCCGAATAGAACAGCAGCATCCTGAGGCTCGGGGCGTCTCCGGGGATGAACGCCAGCAAGATCAATCCGATGTGGCCCACGCCGGAGAATGCCAGCAGGCGTTTCACGTTGGTTTGCGTCACCGCCAGTAGGTTGCCCAATACGATGCTGGCCGCAGCGATCAGTATGAGCATGGGGCGTTGTGGCTGAGCGGCATCCAACCCACGTTGCAGCACGGCAGCCAGGGCCACGAAGCCCGCCAGCTTGGGCGCGACGGAAAGGAACGCGACGAAGGGCGTGTTCGAGCCTTGGTAGGTGTCGGCGACCCAGAAATGAAAGGGAACCGCACCGATCTTGAAGGCCAGACCTGCGAGCACCAGCACTCCACCTGCAGTCAGCATGGGCGAGGCCGGGGCTGCGATCAGGCGATCGATGTACGTGGTGCCCGCCATGCCGTAAATCCACGACATTCCAAAGAGGGTCAACGCCGTGCTGGCGACGCCGACCAAGTATAGTTTGAGAGCAGCCTCGGGCGCGTGGCGATGGGGCTTGGTCGCGTGATCTGTCTTGGCGTAGGCGGCAAGCACGAAGAGCGGGATCCCCATCAGTTCGAAACACACCACGATCAGTATGAGCTCACGTGCGCCTGGCAGCAGCGTCATGCCCAAAACGCTGGCCAGCACCATGAGATAGAACTCGGTCTGCCGGTGCGGGTAGTGCCTGCCCACGTGATCGAGACTGCCCAGGATGGCGAGCGCTCCCGAGAGCAGGAACAGTCGCTTGAAGAACGTGCTCCAGGCTGAGCCGACGTAGGCTCCGAAGAACGCCGAGCCATTGAGATTCAGGTTGAAGCTTGCCGCCAAGAGCACGAGCAAGGACAGCCCCGCGCTCAGGCCGAGCATCTTGCCGCTCTTGGCACCCAGCACGAGATCGCCGACGAACACCGACAGGATCAGGGCCAACACGCCAAAGTCGATGGCCAGGGGCTGAAAGTCAGCTGCCGAGGGGATCATTTGGTCGCCCCCAGCACGGCGGAAAGATGCGTTGGCGTCGCGCGATCGATGAAGACGAGCACCAAATCCGGCCAGACCCCAAACAAGATCAGCGCAGCGCCCAAGATCCAAAGGGCGCCCCATTCCGTCTTCTTGGCATCGGAAAGATCGGCGTAGGTTTCTGCGGGCCCGGGCCCCCAGAAGATATTCTTGACCGCTCGCAACACGTATACGGCGGTGAGAAAGGCGCCGAGCACGGCGGGGATGGCCCACCAGGAATGAGCGCTCTGGAACGCGCCGACGAAGACCAAGAGTTCGGCGACAAATCCGGCTGTGCCCGGCAGGCCGAGGGAGGAGAGGCAGGCCAAGGTGAAAAACGCAGCGGTGCCGGGCATGACCTTGGCGAAGCCGCCCATCTTGGGCACCAGGCGTGTGTGCGCCCGCTCGTACACCAATCCGACCAATGCGAAGAACAGCCCGGTCATGATGCCGTGCGCAAACATCTGGTACACGGCGCCATTCCAACCCATGGGCGTGAGGGTGGCCGCTCCGAGCATCACGATGCCCATGTGGCTCACCGACGAATAGGCGACGATGTACTTCAGATCCTTCTGGCTCATCGCGGACAGCGCCCCGTACACGACGTTGACGACTGCGACGCCACCGATTAGCGGTGCCCACTCCCTGGCACCCTCGGGCAACAGAACCATGCCCACGCGCATGATTCCGAAGGCGCCCAGCTTCATCAGCACCCCCGCGTGCAGCATGCTGACGGCCGTGGGGGCCGAAGCGTGGCCGTCCGGTGACCAAGTGTGAAATGGGAACACGCCGGCGAGGGATCCGAAGCCGAGCCAGAGCGCTGGAAACGCCCACATCTGCAGGCTGCGGTCGTATTTGACGCTAGCCAGATGCTCGAGGTCGAAGCTGGTGCTGCCCGCAGCCACGTAGAGGGCGAACATCGCGACCAGGATGAAGGCCGAGCCCACCAAGAGCATCAGGGTCAACTTCATGGCCGCGTATTCGCGGCCGCCGATGTCCAATATTTTCCACACGTAGCGGAACGGACCAGCCTCGGTGACAGCGTGACTCGAGCCCCAGATGCCGATGAGCAGATACATCGGCAGCACGGCAATTTCGTAGAACAGGAAGAAGACGAACAAATCCTGCACGACAAACACGCCGAAGACGCCAGCCACCAGCAGCAACAGATAGATGAAGAACTCTTTCTCTCGAGTCTTCAGGGTCCAGGTTGCAAGCACACCTGCGAAGATGATGATGCCCGTGAGCAGCAACAGGGACACGCCCCAGCCATCGACGGCGAGCCGCAGGGTGATGCCGAGGTCGGGCACCAGTGGGTAGGACTCTTCCTGCTGAAAACCGCCCAGCAGTCGGTCGTAGGTCAGGGCGACACGTACGCTGCCCGCAAAGGAAACCAGCGCGCCCAGCAAGGCCGTGAAGCGGACCAACAATTTGGCCCGGCTAGGAATCAAGAGCAGCAGCACGGCCGCAACGGCCGGCGCCGCGACGATGATTCCCAGGGTGGGCAGGGTGTTCATCCGAACATCCCCCAAGCCAGCAGCAGCATGGCGCCGGCCACGACGGCGTAGACGTAGTCGGTCACATTGCCGGTTTGGATCCGACGCAGCTGGCGCCCGCCCACGATCGCCGCCCAGCCCATGAAGTTCATTACGCCGTCAATGACGTAGCGATCGAACCAGCCGATGGCGTCGGCGAAGACGAGCACGACCCGACGAAAGCCGGTTTGAAACGCCCGATCCACCGCACCCGAGCGGGCCAAGGCCGCCAGGGGAGCCAAAAAGCTGAAGCTCGAGACCGATACGCTCTTGCTGCCGAAGATCAGGTACGCCAGCAGCAGCCCGGAAAGGCCGAGGGCGGTGCCGGTGATCCCGACCGCACCGACATGAAACTGATACTGGCTGCCTGTCAGCTCGGCCAGGCGGCCGCCAAACAGCCCGACGCTCAGCGACAGCAGCGCGAGGATCGCCAGGGGAGCGCTCATGGGGAAATGGCCGTCGTGAGCGCGGCTGGAGGCCGCGCTGGCTTTGCCGAAGAACGCCAAGAAGATCACACGGCCCATGTACAGCGCGGTGAGGAATGCAGCCGCCAACAGCGCACCCAGCGGTGCCCACTGCTTCTGTTCGTACAGGACCTCCAAGATCAGGTCTTTGGAGAAGAACCCTGCCAACCCCGGCACACCGGCGAGGGCCAAGGCACCGATTATGAAGGTGATGGCGGTCAGCTTCATCTTGCCGAACAGCCCACCCATGTCGCTGAGTTCGTTCGAGTGCACCGCGTGAATCACCGCGCCGGCGCCGAGGAAGAGCAGCGCTTTGAAGCAGGCGTGGGTGGTCAGGTGGAAGTAGCCCGCGAAGGCCGAGCCGGCACCCAACGCGGCAACCATGTAGCCCAGCTGTGAGCAGGTGGAATACGCCAGTACCTTCTTGATGTCCGTTTGTACGACCGCCACGATCGCCGCGAAAAGCGCCGTAAAGGACCCGACGTAGGTCATGAGCAGTCGCGTGTCGGGCGCGGCTTCGAAGATCGGATAGGCGCGGACGATCAGGTACACGCCCGCTGCCACCATGGTAGCGGCGTGCAACAACGCGCTCACGGGAGTGGGGCCCTCCATGGCGTCGGGCAACCAGATGTGCAGCGGGAACTGAGCGCTCTTGCCCATGACCGCGACGAACAGCAGCACGCTGACCACGCTCGCTGTGCCCAGGGTCATGATCCCAGTCCAGGAGAAACTGCCGGTGTCCCGGTACAGCACGATAAGCGCGATCACGAGGCCCATGTCGGCGAGCTTCGTCATCCAAAACGCCTTGACCGCTGCGCGGGCCGCGCTGGGCTTGCTCCAATAGAAGCCGATCAGCAAGTAGCTGGTCAGGCCCACGAGTTCCCACCCGATGAACAGCTGGAGCATGTTGGGTGCGAGCACCAGGATGTTCATGGCGACGATGAACAACGAGTGGAAACCGAAGTAGCGACCCAGCGCGGCGGGTGGCTCTTCGGCCATGTATTCGAGAGAAAATAGTTGGACCAGGAATGCCACGGCAGTGACCACCACGAGCATCAACGCGCTCACGCCATCGAGACGTACGCCGACCTCGGCCGCTGTCGCACCTTCGACCGGGATCCATCGCGTGACGTCCAAGAGGAGGCGACTCGGATCGGCCAGTTGGCCCAAGAGCAGGTTTGCCGCGGCGGCCAATGCGACGAGCGCCGCCACCAGCGACACGTAGGCGGCCGGTCGACCCGACTTGCGCAAGGGTGCAATCAAGGCGATCGCGAGAGCTGCCACCAGGGGCGCCGCGATCGTGGCAAGAGCTTGGGTGAGCGGTGCGGAGGGGTTCATCGCGGGCTCAGTGGGACAGGGCGCGCGCTTGATCGACGCGCACGTCCTTTCTCGACCGGTACAGCAGGATCACGAGGGCCAGGCCCACGACCACTTCGGCGACGGTCAGGGCCACCGCGAAGAGTGCGAAGACCTGCCCGGTGTGCCCGCCGGCGTAGCGGGAAAAGGCCACGAAGTTGATGTTCACGGCGTTGGCCATCAGCTCGACACCGAGCAACAGGCCGATGGCGTTGGTCCGGGTGAGGACGGCATAGACCCCGAGGCAGAACAGGGCTGCCGCCAGCAGCAAGATGTAGCTGAGGGGAGTCACGCCGTCTTCCTCTGGACCAGCCGCTTGGGCTCGGCGCCGTCGTCGTATCGACGCGCCAATACGATGGCGCCGATCATCGCGGCGAGCAGCAGCACGCTCAGAATCTCGAAGGCCAGGAGGTGTTCACCTAGGAAGGACTTGCCGATGTCTTTGGTCGTCGTTTGGCTGGTCGATGGCGCCTCGGGCAGCCCGCTGGTTTGGGTGATGGCGAAGGCCATCAGCGCAAAGAGCCCCAGAGCCGTGGCCAGGGCCAGGGGTCGCCTCCGCGGGTTGACGTCGTTTTCGACCAGGGTGCGCTGATCCCTGCGGGTCAGCATGACGCCGAAGAGCATCAGCGTGATGACACCGCCGGTGTAGAGCAGCACCTGGATCCCCGCGAGAAACGGAGCGCTGAGCATGACGTAGAGGACGGCGGTCGAAATCAGGGTCACCGCCAACCACAGCACGGCATGGACCAGGTTCTTCGTCGTGACGACGAAGATGGCCGCGAGCAGCAGACAGGCCGCGATGATGCCGAAACCAATGAGTGCCATGGGCTCTTTTGCCCGGGCCTCGGCCGGGCGGGCGGGCGGCAGACTACTCTTTCACCTGGGCCCGCATAAGCCCTTTTCGGCGCTGCGCTTGCGCGGTCCCTTGTTTCGCAAAAAGATTAATAAATTTCGCCGCTTAAGCTTCAGGAGGGCGCTGCGTAGCCATCGCCCACGATGGAGGACAGGAAATCCGCGACCACCCGGATCCGCGGGGAGCGCGACAGTTCCCGGTGAATCGCCTGCCAGATCACCCGGGGTTCCGGCTCGGACTCGGTGGGCAAGCGCTCCAAGTTGGGTTCACCGCTGGCCACCGAGCGGGGCAACAGGGCGATCCCGAGACCGTTGACAGCGGCTGAGACGATCGAGCTGACGCTGTCAGAGCGGAGCACGATGCGGGCGCCGTCCAGGCGCGCCTCGAACCACTCGTTTTCGATCGCGAAGGGCCGTGCATCCGCGAACAGCAGGGCGCGGTGTCCGGCAAGACTCGTTTCCGGGTCCTTCGGCCGCCCGACCCGCTCCAGATAGCCTCGAGACGCATAGAGAGACAAGCGCACGCTGCCCATGCGCTTGATCACGGTGTCGGGCTCCCGCGGGCGTGCCAGTCGAAGCGCGATGTCGCTCTCGCGGCGGGCAAGATTGACGCTACGGGCAGTGCAATTCAGGTCGAGGGTCATTTCCGGGTAGGCCGCCGCAAACTCGTCCAGATGGGGAGCGATAAAACGCGTGCCGATCATCTCGGTGACGCTGACTCGTACCGTGCCCGTAAGGCGCTGGTCCGCGCCGGCCACGGTGCGCTCCACGGCCAGAACCTCGCTTTCGATTCGCTCCGCGTAGGGCAGCAGATCCCGCCCCGCTTGGGTGAGGAGATAGCCCTCGGGAGTTCGATCAAAGAGGCGCGCGCCGACGCGCTCTTCCAGGGCGGCGAGGCGACGGCCGACGGTCGTGGCGTTGACCTTCAGGCTTCGGGCCGCGCGTGCAAGGGTGCTATCGCGGCTGACCGCCAAGAAATGCCGCAAATCGTCCCAATCCAGCACGCCCGGGCAGCATAGCCGACTCCCGGCGCTGCGCGGCGTTCGGCGGCCGCCCGGGCCTTCCGAAACGTCAAATCCGTCCAGTTCGCCCGCATGATCAGGATCCGCTTAGAAAACGATCAAGGCCGAATCATTGATTATGAGCCCGTAATGACCCATTCTACTGGCATGGCAGCGAAACACATTTGGGCTACTTCGATATTGGCGCTTGGACTTGCAGCCGCCGCGTGCGGCAGCAGTGACGATTCCTCCACCGGGGGCACGGGAGGCAGCGGGCAAGATGCCGGCAGCAGTGGGGGTAGCGCTGGGAGCAGCGGCTCCGCAGGCAGCAGCTCCGGAGGAAACTCCGGCACCTCAGGAGCCTCAGGCAGCGGCGGCTCGGCAGGCAGTGCCGGTTCCGCGGGCAGTGCCGGTTCGGCTGGTAGCGCGGGTTCGGCTGGAAGTGCGGGTTCGGCTGGAAGTGCGGGCTCCGCGGGCAGCGCTGGTTCGGCAGGCAGTGCCGGTTCGGCGGGCGCGGGCGGCACGTCGGGTAGCGGTGGTTCGGCCACGGGTGGCAAGCCTGGCACCGGTGGCTTCATCGGCATCGGTGGCAAGCCTGGAACCGGCGGTAAGGCCGGAACGGGTGGCTTCATCGGTATCGGAGGCAAGGGCGGTCTGCCGGGCTTCGGTGGCTTCCCGAGCACGGGCGGCACGGGTGGCTTCATCGGTATCGGAGGCAAGGGCGGTCTGCCGGGCTTCGGCGGTTTCGTCGGTACGGGCGGCTCTGGCATCGGCGGCTTCATCGGCATCGGAGGCAAGGGTGGCGTCCCGGGCTTCGGTGGTTTCATCGGGATTGGCGGCAGCAAGACCTAGTGATCTGAGCGGTCACGCAACGAGCAACCCTCGCGCCGGGTGCGCGGGGGTTGCTGTCATTTTGTGAACGACGCTCTAGAGTAAGCCGCCCGATGCGAGCCTGTGCGGCCGCGCCTCCCGCTGGAACACGGCCAAATCAGGCCGCTGCAGGTTCGAGCTGCGATCTTGCAGCGCGACACCCCGCGCGCTGCGCCCAAGACTGAAATGCATGCAGCAAGAAAAGACTACGCCACGTTTCGCGGTGCATCGCGTCGCCGCCGAAGATGGCTACCAACTGGGCGTACGCGTTTACGGCGACTTGGCGCGGGCGCAGGGCTTCGTCGTCGTGCACGGCGCGATGGCGGTGCCGCAACGCTTCTATCGCGCCTATGCGGAGTATCTCGCCAGCCGAAAGCTGGCGGTGATCAGCTACGACTACCGCGGCGTGGGCGACAGCCGACCCATGGCGCTGGCGGGCTTTCACGCCACGGTGCGGCAGTGGGCCGAGTTGGATGCTCGTGGGATCTTGGCATTCGCAAAAAACCTGGCGCCCTCGCTGCCACTGCTGTCCGTCGGTCACAGCTTCGGTGGCCAGCTAGCGGGCATCATAGATGAGGCACGGGACGTCGCGGGCGCCGTCATGGTCGGGGCGCAACTCGGCTACTACCGCAACTTCAGTCCAGCGATGCAAGCGCGCCTGCTTGGGTCTTTCGGTGTGCTGCTGCCCCTCGTCAGTGGCCTCTGGGGCTACACCCCGGGTCGGCTTGGCCTCGGCGAGGACCTGCCCAAGGGTGTGGCTGAAGAATGGGCCAAGTGGTGCCTGTCCCCTGGCTACCTGCGGGACCACATCCAGGGCGCGGGCGCTCGCTTGGCGGCGTTTGATCGCGAGCTATTGCTGTACACCTTCACCGACGACGAATATGCGCCCAAGCCAACCGTGCAAGCTCTGACCCGTGCCTTGAGTTCTGCGAACCTCGCGCATCGGCGCTTCGAGCCAGCCGAGCTCGGAACCGAAAGCGTTGGGCACTTTGGATTCTTCAAACCGGCACGCCGGGATCTGTGGCAAGAGAGCGCCGACTTCCTTCACGCGAAAATCTCCGGCGCGCCCTCGAGCCTGAGCTCGCGTTCGCCTCGCCGCCTCGGTCTCGAGCCCGAGGACATCACGCAAGACCTGGATTACGGCCGGGCCTAGGCCGGGCCCGTCAGCGGATGGGCGGTGGCTTGTAGATGCGTTTGACGTCTGCGCCGCCAGCGAAGGCATAGGAACCCGCGCTTCCGTAGCCGTAGGCCACGATGCCGAAGGGTGATTCACCGGTGAGCTTGTGTACGCCCTCGGTGAGCGGACAGACGTGGGATTCGTAGGTCACCGAGTCGATCACGCCTGCCGGAAACTTGGGGCAGTTCGAGACCTTGCCGTCGATCCAGATCGTCGCGCCCTGGGGCGCCGACATCACGACGTGGTTCGAGGACCACGACTGCGGCGTCAGAATGACGTATTCGGTCCGGTACTGGTCGACGGGCGGGAACACCGTAAACGCGGGATCTCCCGTCAGGGCGCCTTGGATGTAGCCCTGGCTGATCAGGAATTGACCGATCATGACCGGCTTGGTCGACGTGACGATGATATTCTCCTGGGCAGCGATGGTGCGCACATCGCCTGGCTTGAGGGTGAACTTGTCGTCGGGTGCCGGCAGGCTCGTAGTGACATCCGCCGTTTCCGCCACGCCCAAGAAGCGCAGCACGTCCGGCTCCTTCCAACCGCCGGTGGAGCGCACCGGGCTGCGGGTGATCACGTACTTGGTTCCTAGGCTCTCCACCGGGAACATCTGCTCTTCCAAATGATCCAGGCAGCAGGTGTCGCCCGAATCCCAGCCGGGATAGGTCGGGATCTTGTGCCCATAGGGCACCGAGGTGCTCTCCACGCCGCTGAAGACCGCGACGGGCTTGTTGGATTCGACTACGGTGCCAGTCAAATCAGCGATCTTGGTCTGATCATCTTGTAGCGTGCCGTCGTCGGTCTCGAGGTTCAGCACGTCGAAGGGCCCCAGCGTCGCCGTGATCGTCCCGCCGGGACCTGTCGCGGCGATGGGTGGGTTGCCCTTGATGCGCCAACTCGGTCGCACCGTGACCTGCGTGTCGGGTTTGGTCCCCACCACGGTGACGTAGGAGCGGTCCAGGATGCCTAGCGACGGGAAGGGAGGAGGTGGCTCCGCGGGGTGGCCCGCATGCCAACCGATCACCCTGTAGATCTGGCCGAGCGCCGAAGTTGGAAGCAGCAGCGAAGCATCGTTCGAGAACGCGTTGGCGAAGACGTTGAACTGGTACACCACGATCGGGTTGCTGCTCGTGACGCGAAATGCCCTCGACGAAAGACAGGTGCCTGGAGACTTGTAGTCATTGGGTTGCGTGCCGCAGTCCAACTCGCGAATTGGCAGCGTGAAGGCTTCCAGGCCGCCCGCAGGCACGGAGACCTGTTTGACAGCTTGCAGCTGCATGGGCTGCCCGGGAGGCGCATTGTTGATCTCCACGGTGACGTTGGCCTGCCCTTGGCCTGCATTCGACAGCACGAGTCCCCAGGGTGCGCTCGCGGGGTCGTTGCCACCGCCATCCTGTTGGTCCAAGTCCGCCGCCCAAAACTCGCATCCCACGTTCGACGGCTGGTCCGCCGCGATCTCGCAGGCCGTGCCGCACTTGCCGTCACCGCAAAGCTCGCCCGCGTTCACATCGCAGACTTCGACGATTTCGTCCGCGCTCTGTCCATCCGGCGCGCATTTGTGCACTTCGTTGCCGACGCATACGTTGCTGTCGGGAATGCACTTGGTACATCCAACTCCGGGCGAACACGCTTCCGGACACGTCTCGGGCGGGCCCGGCTGTCCGTTCACACAAGGCGTGTAGTCCTGCAGCGTGCAGAAGCCGCACAGCGCGCCGCCGTCCGCACCACCGGTGCCGCCTCCGGTGCCGCCACCACCTGGCTGGTTGCCGCCGGACGACGCGGAACACGACGCCGCGATGAACAAGCCAATGGGAAAAGCCGCAGACAATCGCACCAGCCGTTTCATGGGCGCGCATAGTAGCGCCAAGATCGTGCTCGCGCCGCGTTTCGCGTCCACGAAATTCCGCTGATGTAGGTAACGCGCCGCGTCGCGTGGTGCTTGGCGTTGCCGCACCATCTCGTGGTCGGCGCGCTTCGGCTTTGTCGGCGCCACGTCAGCCGCTGGAGCCGAGGGCACGTTGATACGCCGACAGGCTCAATTTTGCGCATTTTTCCCAGGAAAACTCCTGGGCTCGCCGAGTCCCAGCGGCCACGAGCTTCGCACGTAGGGTCTCGTCACGATCCAGGCGACGGATCCCTTGAGCGATGGCGTCGTGACTCTTCGGGTCCACTTGCAAGGCGCCGTCGGCGGTGATTTCCCTCACTGCTTCAGCCGTCGACGCCAAAACCGGTGTGCCCATGCACAGGGCCTCGAGGGCGGGAAGCCCAAATCCCTCGTAGTGACTGACGAAGAGGAGCATGCGGGCATGGGCGTACAGGGCCAGCAGTTCTTCGTCGGAAACGAAGGGAACCACGACGACTTTGCGCTTCACGTCGCTGCGAGCCAGGAGCCGGTTCATCTCTTTGTCGATACGAGAGAAGCGCCTCACCAACACGAGCTTGTGCTCGGGCTGGTCTCGGGTTGCCTCGACGAAAGCGCGCACCATGCCGAGGTGGTTCTTGTAGGGCGAACCCTGGCCAACGATCAGGCAATAGCGCTCTTGTCGCCCGAGCCACTTGTCGAGCAGGCTGCGCGGACCGGCACTCGTCTTGGAATAACGCGGGTGATCGATGCCATGGTGCACCACGCTGACCTTGTGCACGTGCCGCGGGTAAACGCGACCAATGGCGCTCTTGGTTGCTTCGGAGATCGCGATGATCCCACGCGCGCCGCGAATGGCGTGGGCGAAATTGGCGCGATACCAGAGTCCGTTGGCCAAGCGAACGGGCAAGAACGCGCTGGCCAATTCCGGGTGTTCAATCCACATCAGGTCGTGAGAGGTCACGATCCAGGGACAGCGCAACCGCAGAGGAACGAGATCCGCGGGCGAGTGGTAGAGGTCAAACTCCGAAAAATCCAAGGCCCGCCCCATGCGCAGAACCGTTTGTGGCGACTTGGTCTCACCGACGAAGCGGCGCTCGGTGACGTTGGGCGCATCGACGATAGGCGCCTCTGCCTCCGGATGGCGGAGCACTGTGAATTCGAAGTCCGGCGCGAGGGGGATCAGGTGCTGAAGCAGCGCCTCGGTGTAGTTACCGATCCCGCTCTTCTTCTTCACGACCGAGCGTGCATCAATGACGACCTTCGGCATGGTGGCGAAACGAGGAGGACGGGATTTTTTGCTATGCGCGGCGGCTAGGGGCGTGCGGCCTCGCGCTCGCGTTTCTTCTGTTCGGTCGCGGCCGCATGCTTGGTCATCAATTGGACCAGAGCATCGCCGTTCGCGTCCTTCGCCGGAGGTCGCCGCCCGCTGGGGCGATGCTTGGCGATGTAGGCGCAGTACTCAGCGCCCGTACGCACGGCTTGCAACGGCGACAGGCCTCGAAAGCCTGGCCAGAAGTTGTTGCAGGTCCCGCAAGGGTCGATCTCTTTGCGCCGCCCGCTGGCGTGGTAGTCGCGATATTGCATGGCCCGCGGGTGATTGAAGAGCTCGAGCACGCTGAGCTTGTTGGCATCTGCCCAGCCATGCTCCCCGTCTTGGTCCATGCAGCACAGGGTGACGCGACCGCTGGCTAGAATGTCGAGGCGGTGCACGTGCTCGCAGCCATAGCTGGGTACGGGCAGGGCCGAATTGATGTCGCCTTTGTAGTTGAAGAGCCCAACGATGAACGATCGTACGCCCTTGTCTTTGCAGTAGCGCAGGAAGTCGTCCCTGCTCCTGCAGAGTCGTGTCTCCGAGGCGAGTCATGCGTAGCGTGATCTTGTTGGCGATGCGCTCCCGGATGCCGGGCTGGGTGATGTAGTCCATGTTGCGCAGGGTGCGCTCCAGCGGGATCCCCATCACGTCGCGGTACTTCTTTTCATCGAGGGTGTTGACGCTGATGTACAGGTGGTCGATGCCCAGCTCGAGCATGGCGTCGGTCTTCTTGGGCGTCATGCCGTAGCCGTTCGTGTACAGCCGCAACTTGGTCTTGGGCAGGCGGCGGCGGATCTGCTCCAGCCGAGGCAAGATCTTCGGATCCGAAAACGGGTCGCCCTGGATGAAGGGCTCGATGGCGGGCAGTTCGAACTCGCGGCAGTCCTCGATGATCTTGTCGAAGAGGTCATCGGCCATGGGACCCTTGTCCCGGGCCAGGGCGTTGTTCGGGCAGAACACGCACTTGGCGTTGCAGTGATTCGTGGTTTCCACGGCCACGAGGCGCGGAGTGTCCCAGCCGGATCTGAGCCCCATAGGGGCCGGCTCGTAGCACGGGCTGTGGTTTTCGGCCACAAACGTTGGCAACGGGGAGGGTGCCCTCGATCGACACCAAGTCCCGGCTCGGCCTATCTTGTGCTCGATGCGGGCGGTTTGTCCTCTGGTGCTTTTGCTAGCCGCGGCGTGCGATCGCGGCTCCGGTCCAACGACGTCTCCTGCGGCCAGCGCAGCCTCCACAGCCGCCAAGAGCCCGCCGACGGCGGGTTCCACTGACGAGCCTACGGTCGTCACCACTAATCAGTCGCCCACGGACGACGCAGCCTTGCTGAAACGCCTCTGCAAAGACGCCGCCTGCGCGGGTCCTTTCAGCTTGATCGACGTGTATCGCGATTCGGACCAAGCACCGCAGGTCTTCGTGTTCAGAGGAGATCTGCGGCGCTGCTCCCATCCACCGACCAGCTACTTCAACGCGACGGGAAAGAAGATCTTTGTTCAAGCGAACAAGCCCGTCGTGCCGGGTTCGGCCGAAGCGACCCGCTTCGAGGAAGAGCAGCAAGGAGGTTCTGGCTGGGCTGAAGAAGGCCGAATCCCATTCCTGCTCCAAGCTGTCCAGGTAGCCCGTGAGGTTCGTTGTTGGTTTTGGGGTCGGGGCACTGGGCCGATTCGGGGCACTACTCTCGAGCGTTCGCGTCCGGGGTCGGGGCACTGGCCGATTCGGGGCACTACTCTCGAGCGTTCGCGTCCGGGGCCGCTGCTGGGTGCGCATCGATCCGAGACTGAGAACCCTCGAATTCGGGCCCTGAGCTCCAACCTCAGGTGAGCCTTTCGCTATGATCACGTCGGAGCAGGCATGAGCGATTCACCTTTCAGAGAGCGGCGCATCTCCGCTGACGAAGCCCGGCGAGTGGTGAAACGGGCGGCCGAGCTAGCCGCCATCGAGCCTCAGGCCGATGTGGGTCAGGCGTTGACGGTCGCAGAGCTGGAAGAACGACTGGCGGATTTGGGCATTGGCCCAGAGATCACGCGACGAGCGATGCAAGCTGGTGGCGCGCCGCCGAAGCCGTCCCCAGACGGCGCGCTCCGAGTCGAGCGCGAGCTCGTCGTAGATGGAGAGCTCGCACCGGAGCGTTTCGATGCGATCACCGATACCGTTGCCGCCGCGATGAAGATCCCGGGTCGCATGTCCGCCGTTGGCAGCACGCTGACCTGGACGCCAGCGGGCCCGCTGATCGAGCCCAAGCTGACGATCCGTTCTGAAGATGGCCAGACGCGCATCCGCTACGTCGAGACGGTGGCCAATGCGGGGCAGCAAGTGTTCGGCTTCGGCGCCCTCTCGGCTATGAGCGGGCTGTTCACCGGACTGCTCGGCGCCTTCATCGCGGCATTCGTGGCCAAGGGTGTCGATATCGGAGTGACCTCCGCCAAGCCCGCCGTACTTGCCGTCGGCTGTGTCGTCGGGGTCGCGATGGCGATCGCCACGTTCATCGGATTCAAACGACTACTTGCCCAACGCGCTGAAAGGCGCGGCACATTCGCTGACGACGCACTGCTGCAGGTTGGACAAGCGGTTCGCGCGGCTGGAGCGGCGAAGCCCACCAAAGCGCGAGTCGCGGCCAACGCAGCAGACACGGAGCTTGAAGTGGCGGAGCAATCCGTCGACGAGTTCGGCGTCGAAGTGCCGCCGGTCAAAGAAGCGAAAGCGTGAGCCGCACGCCCAAGGCGCGACGCTCGCGCCCGCCCTCACGCTTGCGCCCGCCCTCACGCTCACGCCTGCCCTCACGCTCGCGCCCGCCCTCACGCTTGCGCCCGCCCTCACGCTTGCGCCCGCCCTCACGCTCACGCCTGCCCTCACGCTTGCGCCCGCCCTCACGCTTGCGCCCGCCCTCACGCTTGCGCCCGCCCTCACGCTTGCGCCCGCCCTCACGCTCGCGCCCGCCCTCACGCTTGCGCCCGCCCTCACGCTTGCGCCCGCCCTCACGCTCACGCCTGCCCTCACGCTCGCGCCCGCCCTCACGCTTGCGCCCGCCCTCACGCTTGCGCCCGCCCTCACGCTCACGCCTGCCCTCACGCTTGCGCCCGCCCTCACGCTTGCGCCCGCCCTCACGCTTGCGCCCGCCCTCACGCTTGCGCCCGCCCTCACGCTCGCGCCCGCCCTCACGCTTGCGCCCGCCCTCACGCTCACGCCTGCCCTCACGCTCGCGCCCGCCCT
>CBDCTZ010000004.1:0-77434 GCA_965222375.1 Polyangiaceae bacterium | reverse complement strand
GCCGAACGCGGACGCGCGCCGGGGCCCGCCCCGGGCACTTTCGGACTGGAAACGGCGCCGGGTTCACGCCAGCCCGAGTCCATGCGCAGTCTCGGCGGCGCTTCGAGCTGCTTGCCGCCAGGTTTCGGGTCGGAGGTTTTCGATGTCGGGGGCGATGCGGCGGGTGAGGTAGCGGGCTTGTCCGCCTTCGCCGCAGTCTGCGCCAGGCTGCTGCCGTCGACGACGATGGGCGCTTTACAGCGCTTGCACTGAATGCGGACCTTGCGGCCGCGCACTTTGGCGTCGGGCACCGCGTAGCGCGCGGGGCATTTGGAGCACGAGACTTCCATTCGACGTACTTTTTACGCTGTCAGACTATTCTACCGGGACCTGAATCACCAGCCCATCCTGCCTAGGAGGGCATTCGCGAGATCAGCACGGAATGACGGCCAAAGATCAGCCCCTCGAGCCAGGCCGACATGTAGGACATGCGCCGCATCGTGCCCTTTGCGTCGACCTGCGCTGGGCGGCCGTTTTCCGTTTCCTACTTGGTACGCTGCTGCTCGGGGAACTCGCCAGCCGTTTTGATGACCTAGGTCGCTTCTATGTGCGTTCCGGCTTGACACCGAGCTATCAGGTGCTCGCCGACACTACCCTCCGCCCACTGTCCCTGCATCACTTGGCAGCAACGCCGGGAGCGGTGTCTGGAGTCTTCGCCGTCAGTGCAGGGATCTTTCTGGCGTTTGCCGTCGGCTGGCGCACGCGTCTGGTCCACTACCTGGCGGTCGCGCTCAGCATCAGTGCCGCCGCTCGCAACCCCATGCTGCTGGACGCCGACAGCTTGGCGCTGAACGTCATATTGGTTTGGTCGTTGTGGCTTCCCTTGGGCCGACGCTGGAGTGTCGATGGGCTGTTTTCGAATTTGGCGGGACCGTTTCGCGACGGCGCGCCAGCAGCGCCCGCGGAGACGACGTTCTCCTCCTTGGCCGTGCTGGGGCTGCGCGCCCACATGGCAGCGACATTCACGCTGACCGGTCTACATCATGGCCGTCAGCTCTGGGCCACGGGCAATGCCTATCCTCTCTCGCTGCCATCGACTGGGGGGGGGTGGGCAACGCCTGAGCCTTGGGCCTCCGTGGGTGTCGTGAGCGTGGAATTCGCGCTCGTCGCGGCGCTGCTGCTGTCGCCAGTTGTTTCCTGGCTTCGGGTAACCGCGCCGCTGCTGAGTGCCGGACTGCTGCTGCATCTCGCAGCGCGTTTCGGCTTCGAGGCCACACCGTTCGCGTTGTGTCTGCCTTTCGTACTCTTTCTCGATTCCCGAGAGCTGGCTGGGATCATCAGGAAGGTGTTTCGAAGCAGGAAACGGGAACTGACTGTGCTCTACGATGCTTCGTGCGGTATCTGCTCCGCGAGCGCGGAGTTGTTGCGCCGCCTCGACCTCGCTGGCCATCTGAGCATCGTGGCCAACGCTGACGCCAAAGCATGGCCATCGCAGCTCGATTCCGCGTGGCGGGACAAGAGCATTGTCGTCGTTGATGAGTCCGGGCGGGCATGGGTCGAGGAGCGCGCGATCGCCGCAGCACTGCGAGCTCTGCCTGGTGGGGTGCTGGCCTTCTGGCTAGTGTTGGTGCCCGGTTTGCGGGCCCTGGTCCGCAGGGCCTATCAGTGGGTGTCCGAAAACCGGATGAACATCTCGGCGTGGTGCGGTATGGGCGTGTGTGGCGTGCCGTCCGCATTGCCGCGGCGGCAACACAGGCCGCCCCGACCCGGGCTGTCGACCTGGGCGCCCTCACTGCTTGCGGTGGTGTTCTTCGTGCTGGTCATCGTGCGGCTGTGGACCGATAGCCCGCTGACCCAGGCTCGCCACCAACCAGGCACTGCAGTAGCTGCTCTTGCGCGAGCACTCGAGTACCCCGCACTGATCCAGCGCTTCGGAACCCTCAGCCACGGGCTTCGGCGGCAGTCACGGCTGCTGATCGACGGGCGAACCGCCGACGGGCGAAGCCTGGACCCACTGACTGGGCAAGCGCCGGATTTGGGTCGGACCATGCGCCGCTCCTCGACGCCGCGCTTCGCCCTCTACGAAGCCCAGATCGGCCGGCAGGACTCGACTCGCTACCGGCAACACCTTCTCGGCTGGTTGCAGCGTCTTCACCAGGGCACCGGCAGGAGGACGGATCGTCTAGTTGCCGCCGACGTCTGGTGGCTGCGCGACTCGGGGCAGAACGCGGGAGCCGAGACCGCGCCTGTGAGGCTATTCAGTTTCGGTTCCGTCGAGCCGCGACTGTTCACTCCAGGAAGGCGGCCGTAGTGCGTTCGCTGCTAGCGGCTCGTTACGCCAGTCTCGACCCGCGTTCCTTGGGCGCGTTTCGAATCGCACTTGGCCTCGTCATCTTGGTCGATTTGCTTCGGCGCGCGCCGGAATTGTCGAGCCACTACTCGAATGTCGGCTGGCTCCAGAACCATGTGGTTCTGTTTCGCCCTCCGAGTCAGCACCTGCTCAGCGTCTACCTGGTTGCGAGCACCGAGACGCAGGTGTGGATGGTGTTCGCGTTGCATGTTGCGGCTGCAGTCGCCTTCCTTATCGGCTTTCGAACTCGTGCAGCGCAGATTGCACTCGTCGTGTTCACCATCAGCTTGAACAGCCGCAACGTGCTTCTCGAGAACGGTGGCATGGTCGTCTTGAACCTGCTCACGGTCTGGTCCCTCTTCATGCCCTTGGGTGCCCGCTTCAGTTGGGATTCACGTCACATGGCCGGGCGAGCGAGCCAGGTCACTCCCTTCACGTCCTTGGCTTCGGTCGCACTCTTGCTCCAATGGGTCGCGATCTACTTCTTCAACACTGTCCAGAAAACCGGGGACACCTGGAAACAGGGCACGGCCGTGTACTACTTCTTGCAGCAAGATCGCATGGTCACAGCCCTTGGGGCGGCCGCGCGCGAGTGGATCCCCCACTCCTTTGGACAAATGCTGTCGTGGGGGGCTCTCGGGTTGGAGGGCTGCATTGCGATCCTATTGATCGCGCCATTCGCTCAAGCTCGCGCGCGTGCCGCTGCGTGGGGGCTCGGCTGCCTGCTTCACCTGACGATTGCACTACTGGTCGAACTGGGGCCCTTCTCATGGGCGATGATGGCCGGATTCGTCGCGCTGCAACCGGCGCAGAGTTGGCGTGGTTTGGAGGCGCGGTTCGGGCGCCGAGCTCCGGAGACGAAAATGGGTCGCTGGCTCTGGCGGCAGGCGCGTTCCAGTTCCGAACCCGCGTCAACAGACTCATCGGGAGTCGATCGCTTCTCATCCAGGCTGAAGGTGCTGGGTCGGGAGGCGTGCATCCTGCCGCTAGTGATTGTGGCCGGCTGGCAGTTGTTGCTGGAAAACCCCGCTGTCCCAGACTCCCTCAAATGGAAGCAACCAAAATGGGTTCAAGGGATGGTTCTAGCACCCCGCATGTTCCAGGGATGGAGCATGTTCGCGCCAAACCCGCCCGACGAAGATGGGAGAATTGTTGCTGTCGCCCATACAGCTGGCGGGCGCCGCATCGACCCCTTCACAGGGCGCGCGCCGAACTTCGATCTGCAGCCGGTGGGCGGCTTTGGCATGAGCCAGCAGTGGGGCGACTTTCACCGTCGCTTGGCGGAACCGCGTTTTGCGGGCTACCTGGTCGGAGTGGAAGACTATTTGAGGCGCTATCCAGAGCGCACTGGGCGGAGCGAAGATCGTCTCGTCAGGCTGGAGCTATTCTACGTCTGGGAGACCATTCCAGAGCCCGGTAGACCGCGACAACGGCCGCGGCGCCGCCTTTTGAAGCCGCCTAGCCGCGCCCTTCCGGGGCTCCTGCGTACGCCGCTTGCATTGCCTTGACGGGCTGGCCGTGGCGCGACGTTGCGACCGTGGCCATCTTTTGATAAGGCCCTCGCTTCGATTCATGACGGTATGGCATCTGTCCCGAGCGATTGTCGAGACCGCGAAAATCAGCGTTCCGACGGTTGCAGAATCGGCCATTGGGCGCGTAACCACGGACATCTGCGACGAGCGTCTCGACCGCTGGTCCCGTCGCCTGCTCGACCAGGCGAACATTCAGTTGCACGCCTACGATGTGGACAGCCTGGCGCCCGACGAGACCTTCGTCGTCATGAGCAACCACCAGTCGCTATACGACATACCGGTCATCTTCCAATCCCTGGGACGGCGCGTCCGCATGGTGGCCAAGAAGGAGCTATTTCGCGTGCCCGTTTGGTCTCGAGCCATGCGGGCCTCGGGATTCGTCGAGGTGGATCGCCAGAACCGCGAGCGAGCTATTCAGGGGCTGGCCCACGCCAAGCACGCGCTATCAAATGGCACCAGCATCTGGATTGCTCCGGAGGGTACCCGCAGCCGCACTGGCAAGTTGCTTCCCTTCAAGAAGGGTGGCTTCCACCTGGCTCTAGATACGGGGGTCAGGATCTTGCCCGTCACCATCGTCGGAACCCGCAACGTCCTGCTGGCGAAGGGTTGGACGGTGCATCCAGGCGGTACCGTGGAGCTATATGTGGGCGAGCCCGTTGATCCGACGGGTTACGGTCATGAGCGTCGGGACGAGCTGGTGCAGGAGGTCCGTAGCCGAATCGAGCGTTGGCTTCCTCCCGAGTTTCAAGGCTGACTCAGGTTCCGCTCAACGCGACGAATTCCCTGCCAGTTGGGATGCTCATCAAGTCCTTCAGCAGGGTCGGGACGTCGCCCGCTTCGTAGAGCAAGCGATGCACCGCCGCCACGATTGGCAGGTCCAACCCCTTGTGGATCGCGTAGTCATGGACGGCTCGAGTCGTTTTCACGCCCTCGGCGACCATGTTCATTTCACTCTGGATCTTCTCCAGGCTCTCGCCCCCGGCGAGCCGCGCACCGACCTGATGATTGCGTGAAAGTGGTGATGAGCAGGTGGCGATTAGATCCCCCATGCCCGCCATGCCGCCAAAAGTCATGAGCTCGCCACCCATGGACACGCCGCAGCGAGCCATCTCCGAAAGCCCCCGAGTGAGCAGCAGTGCCTTGGTGTTTTCGCCTAGCTTCAACCCCGCGGTGACGCCGGCCGCAAGCGCGACGATGTTCTTGAACGCGCCCGCCACTTCAGCGCCGATGACGTCCTGGCCACCATAAACGCGGAAGTACTCGCCGTGGAGGGCTCCATGCGCACGCTTGAACACCTCATCGAAAGCAGACGCTACGAGGGTGCCTGTTGGGTGTTGCTGCGCCAGCTCTCTCGCCAAGTTCGGCCCTGACAGGACACCGACCTTTCTGAGGCAAGTCTCTTCCCGCAAGATCTCGCTCATGCGCTTGTGGCTGCCCTGCTCGATGCCTTTGGTGGCGTGAACCACGACGTGTTCGCCGTTGACGAAGGCGCCAAGCTCCCTGGCCGTGGCGCGAAAGCCATGGCTGGGAACGACGAAAAGGATGAAGCGGCAGGACTGGGCGATTCGCTCCAAGTCGTGGGTCGCTTCCAAGCTGGGCGGCAGCTCCACGCCCGGCAAGTACGTTCGATTCTCACGGCGGTCGTTGAGCTCAGCCGCGACTTCTTCACGGCGACAGTGCAAAAGTGTCCTGGCCCCGCGTCGGGATGCGACCACGGAAAGGGTGGTGCCCCAGCTTCCAGCGCCAATGACGCCAACTGAATCTTGTTGCTTCCCGGTCATGATCAGTTTGCCCCCAAGGCCCTGCCCAGGTCGTAGCCCCTCAGGCGGTTGCCGTAGTAGAGCAGCAGGTTGCGATCTTCGTGGAAGACGCGATCTCCGCGTCGTTCCAGGGCGGGGTGCAAGTGATAGCAACCGTAGGCCTGCAAGGCATCGTCGATAATGGGAGCTGCGTCCCTGGAGGCGAGCTCATGGCCTAGCCGAGGCCCTTTGGGTAGTGACGAAAGGGTGGACACGAGCTGGTCGATTTCGGCGCCTAACTCGCCCAAAGTGAAGCAGGGGCTACTACCCCCCGTACGAAGCAACCGATACTGGTCGACCTCGGGGTTCTTTCGCGAAAGCAAGCGGGAGGCTGCCAGGCCAACGATGTGGGTGGACATCACGACGTTGTGTCGCAGAAACGCAGCGCCGATCTCGCGCGACAGTTCATTGGTGTACTCCGCGTCCCGCTGGGGATCGTGTTGCGGCTCACCGTCCACCATGACGTAGGACTTCGGGTCGATGATGCGCCCCCTCGGATCGAGACTTCGCCCCTCGTCGTCCACCAGGTTGCCGAATAAGTCTAAGGGTTCTGAGAACGTCACGACGACTTTCGCGTCCAAGGACGCGAGTTCCTTCATGAACTCCATGACTCGCCGGGGTTTGGAGAACTCGTCGTCTTCGATGATGTAGCGGGACTTGCCGACCTCCTTCAAGTAGTCCTCGATCAGCGTTTCTGCTTCCAAGACGAGCTTGTAGGAGATGGTACAAGGCGCGATGTACAGATTGGGCTTGTCCCGACCCGCACGCAGGTTGTTCACGAACGCCCGGACGCCCGTGCCCAGCAGTCCGCGCTTCAAGCGTTGCTCGACCATGCCGCTTCGGCTGCGGGTCCCACCGGGGAAGAACAGGTTGTCGTAGCCCAATTCCAGCGCAACGGTCGCGTACTCCTTCAGGACATCCTTGTAGAGGGAGTCCTTCTTTTTTCGATCCACTCGATAAGCACCGAGGTTGTTCATGAAGAAGGACATGACCGGGTTTTCGAACAGATTCAGTCCGGCGCCATAGAGCAGGGGTGGGAGCCCCAGAAGATGCACGGCGTAGCCAAGTACGAGGCTGTCCAAATGCGAGGAATGAGTAGGCACGACGATGACGGTGCCGTGCTTGCCTAGGCGTTTCAGTCGTTCGGTGGAGCCTTGGACTTCGACGTGATCTGACAGTCCGCGGCGCATCCCACTGAAACTGCTCAGCCTGCCAGGAGTCGTGGCGCTGAGCATGAGTCCCAGCAGTGCTGGGACCGCGGTGGTGGACATGCGGTACACACGCTCGTCAAAGCTGCCGACGATTTCGCCTGCGAAGCGCCGCGCTACCCGGTCCAGCAGCTCGCGTAGATCTGGTTCAGACGCGTGGCGCAGGCGCTTGGCCAAGTCTTGGTAGAAGGCGATGTCGCTTTTGATACGAGGTTTGTCCTTGCGCTCTCGCTCCAAGCGGCGGCGCTCCCAGTAGAGCGTGTCGCTGAGCACGGCTTCTAGGTCGTCGCTGGTTTGGGCTTCGGCCACCAAGCGATCGACGACCCGGGTGGATGCCTCAATTTGTGCGCGCTCTCGATCCTGTCGACGCATGCAAGCGAGCCTACACCGGGTGGGCGTAAATGGGTCGCCTCGCAACGTGGGCCTCCGCTCAGCCTGCGGGGAGCCGGCACCAGACCCGGAGAACCACGGTGTTCTTGACCGTCCAGGGCGTCACGTCTACGCGGTCCACGTTCGCCATGTCGTCGATGGGGAGCCGACTGAGCAGACGTTCCTCTACGAACCGGCGCCGAAGGTTCTCGGACGACAGCGAGGCCAGGTCATCGCCGCGAATCACGAAGGTCACCATCTCGAAGACCTCCAGTGTTGCATGCACGCCGGACGCCGGAGCCGGCTCTTGGGTCACGGCGCGGGCCAGAGCTTCGAGAGTGTCGCGGCCCACCCGAACGGCCTGGACTTCAGGGTGGCCGGAAGACTCAGCGTAACCCTGGGTGCGAACGCGCTTGCGACCACTTTTGCCCTCGCCTTCGAGGGCTGCCAGGCTGTCGCGCCCCGGAGTCGCCTCGCGCACCACGATTTTCGGGCCGCCCTCTCCGCCTTCGACAGGTTCGTCGTAGTCGATGGTCGTCATGGGAGCACGCACGTCCGTAGGCGCATGCTGTTTGGCTTCGCCAACGATGGCTGACAGGGTTTCGCGTCCGGCCGGTGCCAGCTCGAAGGACAGGTCCGGACTGGAGATTTGGGGTGGAATCACCGCGCGGGTGATCTTGCTGACGGGCTCCGGCGGAAACACTGCTTGGGCGACATCCTCGGCGATCGCAGCCAGGGTCTCACGACCGGCCGGGCCGTACTCCACGTTGATCTCTGGAGCCGTCTCGGCTTCGGTCTTGGCCTTCTTGGCGGCTGCTTTGGCGGCCTTGGCGCGGGCCGTAGCCGCCGGGCGCGGCGGCGACTTCCGCTTCGGCGGGGGCCGCGGGGGCAGGGGTTTCTTGCGTTTTGCCAAAGGAGACCTGAGCCAAGTATTCCACGAATCGAGGCCGAACGGAAAATGGGCGCCTAAATCAGGCGTGGTTTTCGAGCAGCCACGCGTCGATGGACTGGGCGGCTCGCCGCCCGTCGGCAATCGCCCAAACCACTAGGGACTGCCCCCGCTGGCAGTCGCCGGCAGCGAACACGCCCGGCAGATCGGACGCGAGGCGCTCGTCAACGGCGACGTTTCCGCGTTGATCGAGTTTCACGCCGAAGGCCTTCAGCGGATCTGAGTCTGGGTGCACGAACCCCACCGCGAGCAGCACGAGATCAGCAGGGAGGCTCAGGGTTTCCCCGGTGGGTTGTGGAGCGCCGTGCCAGGTCTCGACGCGAGCGCATTCCACGGAGCTCACGCGACCCTCGGCCCCGGTGAAGCTCTGGGTCATGATACTCCACTGCCGCTCACCACCTTCTTGGTGAGAGCTCGAGGTTCGCAGCATCAAGGGCCACACCGGCCAGGGGGTGGCTTCGCTGCGCCGCTCTGGAGGGCGCGGCATGATTTCCAGGCTCGTGACGCTCTTTGCACTCTGTCGAATGCTCGTGCCGACGCAGTCGCTACCGGTGTCGCCACCGCCGATGATCACGACGTGCTTGTCGGTAGCCAGGATGGCTTCGTTTTCTGGGATCGTGTCGCCGGCCACGCGTCGATTCTGTTGCTCCAAGAAGTCCATCGCGAAGACGATGCCGGCCAGCTCTCGGCCGGGAATCGGCAAGTCCCGGGGTCTGCGCGAACCAATGGCGAGGCAGACTGCATCGAAGTCCGAGCGCAGCTCCTCCGCGGTTGGCGATACACCAACGACGGCACCGGTGATGAACTGTACGCCCTCCTCCTGCATCTGCTGCACACGTCGATCGATCAAGCTCTTGTCTAACTTGAAGTCGGGGATCCCGTAGCGCAAAAGTCCACCGATGCGGTCGCTGGCTTCGAATACCGTGACGCTATGGCCTCGGCGTCTCAATTCTTGGGCTGCCGCCAGCCCAGCGGGCCCCGAGCCCACGACTGCAGCGGAGCGACCGCTGTTGCTTGCGGGGAGCTGCGGGTCGAACAGTCCGGATTCCAAAGCCGAGTCCGCGATGCTCTTTTCCAAGACTTTGATGGATACAGGATCTCGATTAATACCGAGAACACAGGCTGCTTCGCAGGGCGCTGGGCACACCCGCCCCGTGACCTCGGGGAAGTTGTTGGTAGAGAGCAACGACGCGAGGGCCCTGTCCATCCGCCCCGCGTAGACCTGGTTGTTGAAGTCCGGGATCAGGTTGTTGAGGGGGCAACCTGAATTGCAGAACGGGACTCCGCAGTCCATGCAGCGGGCGGATTGGGAGACAAGGCGCTCCCGTAGGACAGGGAGCTCGAACTCTTGGTAGGACCGGACGCGTTCTTCTGCCGGCAACTTGTCCAGCTCCTCCCGCTCGAACTCGAGGAATCCGGTGATCTTGCCCACTAGTTCACTCCGCGTCCGGTGCGCGATGCGCAGGTTCGGGAAGGGGATCCATCGACTGACCCGGCGGCGGCATGGTCTGCACTTGCTCCTCCATTGCGCGTCGGTATTCCACAGGAACCACCTTCTTGAAGCAGTTCAGGCTTACTTCCCATCGGGAGAGTAGGGCGCGAGCCTTCTCACTGCCGGTTTGCTCCATATGTTCCTGAAGTAGGCCAGCAACGAAGGCGGAGTCTTCGGTCGAGAGTGCTTCCACTTCCACCAGTGCCGGGTTGACCTTCAGTTCGAAGCTATCGTCCTCGTCAAGCACATACGCCAGCCCGCCACTCATTCCAGCGGCGAAGTTGCGACCGGTGCTCCCGATGACCACGACTCGCCCCCCGGTCATGTACTCACAGCCGTGCTCGCCGACACCCTCGACGACGGCAATTGTCCCGCTATTGCGGACCGCGAAGCGCTCTCCTGCCACGCCGCGGAAGAACGCACGGCCACCGGTCGCGCCGTACAGCGCGACGTTGCCGATCAAGATGTTCTTTTCGGCGTCGAAGGAGGCATTGGCGCGTGGGCGCACGACGATCTTCCCGCCACTCATGCCTTTGCCGACATAGTCGTTGGCGTCGCCTTCCAGAAAGAGCACCATGCCGGGGACCGTGAATGCGCCAAAGCTTTGGCCCGCGCTACCCTGAAATTCCAGGCGCAGAGTGTTTTCGGGCAGCCCCCCTTCGCCGTGGGCTCGGGCCACTTCCCCCGCGATCATTGCGCCCACGGTACGGTGCACGTTTTTGATCGGCCGCTGCAAAGTCACTTTGGTGCGGCTCTCGATAGCAGGGCGTAGTTCCTCCAGAAGCTGTTGGTCGAAGGATCCCTGAAGACCGTGGTCCTGGGGAAGGTTCCAAACTGGCGAGACGCCCGGCGCCGCATCTGCGGGTGTGAGCACGTCGCTGAAGTCCAGTCGCGACGCCTTGAGGCTCACGTTCGTGTCGCGCTTTCGAATGCGGTCCACCCGGCCGACCATTGCTCGCAAGGAGGTGAAGCCCAGGGTGGCCATGATCTCCCGCGCCTCCTCGGCGACGTAGAACATGTAGCGTACGACGTGCTCCGGCGCCCCAGTGAAATGCTTTCGTAGCTCCGGATCCTGGGTGGCGATGCCGACTGGACAGGTATTGAGATGGCACTTGCGCATCATCACGCAGCCCGATGCGACCAGGGGTGCGGTCGCGAAGCCGAACTCTTCGGCACCAAGCAACGCGGCCACCACCACGTCGCGCCCCGTTCGCATCTGACCGTCGACTTGCAGGATGACCCTGCTTCGAAGATCGTTCTTGACCAAAACCTGTTGGGTCTCGCTCAGGCCGAGTTCCCAAGGCACGCCGGCGTGCTTGATGCTGGTCATCGGCGACGCACCCGTGCCGCCGTCGAACCCCGCGATCAGGATCACGTCGGCGTGAGCTTTTGCGACGCCGGCTGCGATGGTCCCGACACCAGCTTCCGCTACCAACTTGACGCTGATGCGCGCCATTGGGTTGACCATCTTCAAGTCGAAGATCAGCTGGGCGAGGTCTTCGATGGAATAGATATCGTGGTGTGGGGGCGGTGAAATCAGGGTCACCCCCGGGGTCGAGTACCGCGTCTTGGCGATGATCGCATCGACCTTGTGACCAGGCAGCTGTCCGCCCTCGCCGGGCTTTGCGCCTTGGGCAACTTTGATCTGCAGCTCCTCCGCGTTCACCAGGTAGTGGGGCGTTACGCCGAATCGTCCGGAGGCCACCTGTTTGATGGCGCTCTGGCGAGAGTCGCCGTTTTCGTCGCGTACATAGCGTTCGCTACGCTCGCCCCCTTCGCCGGTGTTGCTCTTGCCTTGGATGCGATTCATTGCGAGCGCCAGGTTCTCGTGCGCCTCGGCGCTGATTGACCCGAAGCTCATGGCGCCCGTCGCGAAGCGCTTGACGATTTCAGCGGCGGGCTCGACCGCACTCAGAGAGATGGGCGCCTCCGCGGGGACCAGGTTCCACATCCCGCGAAGGGTGATGAGCCCTTCCGCCTGGCGGTTGATGTGATCCGAGTACTCGCGGTAGCTGCTGAGATCTTCAGCCCGGACCGCACGCTGCAGCGACGTGATTGCGGCGGGTGACCACAGGTGTCGCTCACCTCTGGCGCGCCACTGGTACTCCCCGGCAGAACGAAGCGGGTGCTCCTCGGGCACCTCGTGACCTCCCAGATGTCGGCGTCGGATCTCATCGGCGATCACCTCGAGATCGATGCCACCCAGGCGCGTGCAGGTACCCGTGAAGTAGCGCTCGACGATCTGCTCGGACAGGCCAATGGCCTCGAAGATCTGTGCGCCGTGATAGCTCTGCAGGGTGCTGATGCCCATCTTGCTCATCACCTTCAGCACGCCTTTTTCGACGGCTTTGATGTAGCGCTTCTCAGCTTCATCCGGCTCCGAGTCATTGCCAAACTGACCCTCCGCCGCCATTTGTCGAACGCTGTCCAAAGCAAGGTGCGGAATGACGGCTCCAGCGCCGTAGCCGAGTAGCAAGCAGAAATGGTGCACCTCTCGCGCATCTGCGGTGTCCACCAACATGCCGACCTTCATGCGCGTGCCGTTCCGCATCAGGTGGTGGTGCACGGCGCCCGTGGCGAGCAGGCTGGGCACAGGAGCCATGTGCTCGCTGGCCCCGCGGTCGCTCAGCACTATCAGGCTGTGGTTGTTCAACACGGCCAGGGAAGCCAGGCGGCATAGTTCGTCGAGGGCGGACTTGAGACCTTGGGCGCCTTCGGCCACCGGATACAGCATCGGCAAGGTGGCCGGCCGGCGGAAATGCAAGCGTTGCCCCTGCCGGAGTTTCTCTAGCTCATGAGTGGTCAAAACCGGACCAGGCAGGCGAAGCATCTGGGCGTGGTCGGGCAGTTCGAAGAGCAGATTGCCTTCGCCACCGATGTAGTTGGCCAAGCTCATGACCAGCGTCTCGCGAATCGGGTCGATTGGAGGGTTGGTGACTTGGGCGAAGTGTTGCTTGAAGTAGTTGTAGATCAGCTGAGGACTGTCTGACAGAACTGCCAGGGGTGTGTCCGTGCCCATGGATCCGATTGGCTCTGCCCCGTTGCGCGCCATTGGCCCAATCACCAGTCTCAAATCTTCGTCGGTGTAGCCAAAGAGATGCTGGCGGCGCCGCAGGCTGGCCGTGGTTGGGGCTTTCGGCGGTTCCGCAGGCTCAGGCAAGTCCGCGAGGTCGACTGCGTTGGCCTCGAGCCATTTCCCATAGGGCTGCCGTTGGGCGAGCTCCTCCTTGATTTCCTCGTCCTCGATGATGCGTCCCTCTTGGGTATCCACCAAGAACATCCGGCCCGGTTCCAAGCGACCACGCCGCGCTATTCGGTTCGCGGGTATGTCCAGGACTCCGGTTTCGCTCGCGAGCACCAATAGACCATCGTTGGTGAGGGTCCAGCGCGCTGGGCGGAGTCCGTTGCGATCGAGGATCGCTCCGATTTGCCGCCCATTCGTGAAGGCTAGGGCGGCGGGACCGTCCCAGGGTTCGATCAGGCAGGAGTGATACTCGAAGAATGCCCGCTGGTGCGCGGGCATCACCGCGTCATGTTGGTACGCCTCGGGCACCAGCATCTTCATGACGTGCGGCAAGCTGCGTCCGGCACGGAGCAGAAGCTCCGCGACGTTGTCGAATACTGCGGAGTCGCTTCCCCCGGGCGTGATGGTGGGCAGGATGTGACGTACGTCCTCGCCGAAGATGCGCCCGTCGAAGAGCTGCTCTCTTGCTCGCATCCATGCTGCGTTGCCGCGGATGGTATTGATCTCGCCGTTGTGCGCTACGAGGCGGAACGGTTGCGCGAGCTCCCAGGTCGGGAACGTATTGGTCGAGAAGCGCTGATGGACCAGAGCTAGCGCACTAGTCAACCGCTCGTCACTCAGGTCCGTATAGAACTTTGGCAGCTGGTGGGCGAGCAAGAGCCCCTTGTAGACGAGGGTACGTGAGCTCAGACTCGGCACATAGAACTTGTGACCGCCGGGGATCCCGCTCTCCCGAGCCGTGCGCTCGGCCCACTTGCGAATCACGAAAAGTTTCGACTCGAAAGTGTCTTCGTCGGGGCATGTAGACCCGACGAAGACTTGCTCGATGACGGGCACCGTGGCGCGTGCCTTCTCTCCTATCGCGTCCGGGTCCACCGGAACGTCTCGCCAACCGAGCAAGCGCTGCCCGGTGCCGAAGATCTTGTCCTCCAGGACCTGCTTCAGGCGCGCTCGGGCGCCTCGGTCCCTAGGCAGAAAGACGATGCCCACCCCGTACTTCCCGGGAGCTGGCAGCCGAAAATGTGGGTCCAATTCTTCCCGTAGAAAGCGATCGGGGACCTGGATCAAGATCCCGGCGCCGTCCCCCGTATGGGGGTCGCTTCCGGCTGCCCCTCGGTGCACGAGATTGAGCAGAACGTCCACGCCCCGCCGGACCAATTCGTGGCTGGTATTGCCCGCCACATTGGCCACAATACCGACGCCGCACGCGTCGTGCTCGAAGCGTGGATCGTATAGTCCGTGACGCGGGGGCAGGGGCATGGGCCGGAGTATTGGGCCATGTTTTGACGCGCCGCGCAAGAACGCCAGGTCAGCTCATGCATTGGGTTGTGGCTTCGGCGCGTGGCTGTTATTCGCGTGCGATGCGCCCAACTCGTTCCGTCCCTGTCATCGCTCCGCTCGCGGTGCTGATTGCGCTACTGGCCTGCAAGAAGTCGAAGGACGAATTGCCGCCTCCACCGCCACCAGCGGCCCCAGCGCCGGTGTCAACTGGCCCTTGCCCAACCGGTAAGAGTACGGACCCTGGCAAGGGCGAGTTCCGCCCCGCTGTAACGGCGTTCAAGGACAAGAAGTACGATACCGCGCAGATGCTGCTCGACAACCTGATGAAGAAGTACCCCAATAGTGCAACTGTTCGCGTCTGGCGCGGGGATGCATCGCTGTTCGACAAGAAGGTGACCCGCAAGGGCAGAAGCGGCCCCGCCAAGGCAGCAGACAACGCGCTGCCCTTCTACGAAGAGGCGGAGAAGCTGCACGACAAAGAATGCACGCTGCCCGAGTCCGAGCACTACTACCTGCGTATGGGATTCGCCTTTGCGTACCTTCGAAAGAAGGAGGCGGACGGGGCGATCAAGCACCTGAATATCGCCAAGAAGAACTGGAACAACAGCGCCGAGGTCTTCTACAATCTCGCGCGAGCCCACTGTCGCGACAAAGACGTGGACGCTTGCGCCGACAACTTCGAAAAGGCGCTGGAAATCGCGAAGGCGCTGCGTCGACCGAAGTTCCTACGCAGCCACAACTCGCTGGACGATTGGATTCGCCGGTCCCGAACCCAGTCCGAGTTCCCGCGGCTGCGTCGGGACCCGCGCTACCGACAAATCATCAAGGATGCCCGCAGCGACGACTGATTTCGAATCAGTAAGTATTCGGCAGTGGCGAGAATGGACAGCGCTTTTCGTTGTCGTCGATCGTGAACAGAAGCGTCTCACTCGGTGCGCCATCGTCGTTCAGGAAGACGTCCATGCGGTATAGGGCTCGGAGGTACGGCGCTGGTGGGGGTTCGCCGGGGCTCGGGTTCGAGACGCGCTCAGACGAAAGGGAGAGGCGGAATTCGCCCTTGCCGGGCGCGAAGTTGCCGAACTCGCGAAGCTCGTCATCTTCGAAGACGAAGGGAGGATTGGGGATCTCGTCCACGGCTTCCTCCACTGAGAAGATGGGCCACACCAGCGTGTCTTCTCTGAAGCTCAGTACCTCGATGAAGATGTGAAACTGCTCGGCGTTCGCGTTGATGCAGTCAGTCCTTCGCACTCCTGCCTTGTCGCGGGCGACGTAGACATCCTCGATGTGGGCGGAACGGCAGCCGCCGAGAAATGTCGCGGCCAGAAGCACAGCTCCTACGGACAAGCGCGTCATACTCCGAGCCTACACCACACGCCCCGGTCTGTGGGCAAACTGAATCTCCCGGCCACAGGCACTTTCCCCAGTCGCGGCGGCGGGTTAGGACCACTTTGTGAGCCCGGAGACCCAGCCACGACCCCAGCCGGCTGTTGGGGGTAAGCGCCTGCCTCTCGCAATCATGGTCGGGCTCTTCATCGCTGCCTTGGCCGAGTCGATCGTGGGGCTTTTGCGGTGAGTCGGCCGTCTCGAATCCTGTTGACGGCCCTCATCGCGGTCTGTCTGGTTTGCGGAATCGGGGCTTCGGCGGTCACGGGACCAGCCTTCGAAGAAGTTCGCTTCCTGTCCGCTGTAGAGGCGGCCAAGCCCTTGGTCCGCCAGATCGCGGACTCGGGTCCTGGCGCTCTGCTCAGTGCTGAAGGTCAGCACCTGCTCAGTCGCCTCGGTACTGGCTCTCCCCTTTTCGTGCTGCTTGGCGCGTGGTCGAGTTTGAGCTTGGGTCGGATCGGAGCCGTGGACGAGATCACAGCGGCACGCCTGCCGCTGTTGATACTGACATCCTTCGGACCGGTCGCGCTGTTCTTCTTGCTCCGGCGCCCCTGGGGCGAGCGGACGGCTACGCTCTCTGCGCTGGTCCTCCTGTGCATGCCGCGTTGGTTGCACGGAGTGGCGGTGACCAGCATGCCCGTGTTTCTGACCAGCGTCGGCCTGATTGCCGCCGCGTTTGCCCAGGGGACCCTCCGTGGCTCGCGCCGCGGCTTGCACGCGCTTCTCGTTGCCGGCACTTTCGCGCTGGGGGCTGCTCACAGTCTTGCGGTGCTGTGGCTGGTGCTCGCGCTCGTCATCGCACACTGGCTTAGGCACGTGCGTCGCGGGCCGGTGCCTGCCCGACGCGGCTTTGCCGCTGCACCGCCCTGGCTGTTGCTCAGCTTGGCCGCGATCCCCATCGGCATGATCGCGTTCAACCCCGCGCTCTGGAAGGCGGGGAGCGTTGGGATCGCGCGGTTCGTGTTGGCTCCTATCGCCATTCACGCCGCTCCAACCTGGTATCTTGGCAGCGTCGTCCAGGCTCCGCCTACGCCCGTTGCGTACCCGGCAGTTTGGCTGGCACTGACAACTCCTTTGACAGTGCTCTTGAGCATCGGGATTGCGCCGATGCTGCTCTGGCGAAGGCGCCCATCCTCGGGATTTCGGAGCGGCTCGCTGCCGGAGTTGTTGGCGCTCGCAGCGCTTGGTTTGGGCTCAGCGGCATTGCCGGCTTTGTTGTCAGCCTACCCGCCGCTTTCGGTGCTGGGGCTGCCTCTACTTTCGCTGGCGTTCGTTTGGACTCTCGTGACGCTCGATGGCCAGCTCGGCCGTTTCGGGCGAATGGCATCTTCGACGGTCATTGCCATCACCTTGTTGCCAGGTCTACTGGAGATCTCCACCGCCTCCGCTGGCTTCGGTCTGATCTCCGGAGGTGGCGCGGGGGTGTGGCAACGCAAGACTCTCGCCGTGGGCGACGGCAGCGAACTCGCCGCGATTGCGCCAGCCCTAGATGCTCAAGGTCGCGGGCAGATCACCTTGGCAGCACCTGCCTCAGTGCCCCGGAACTACTTCCAGTTGTTGGACGGCGCAGCCCGAATCAAGACCGGGGTCGTCCTGCGAGAGCCAGGGCCTGGGGCCGACGCGGAGCTGAGCGCAGGTCCCGGACCCGCGGGAGTCGCAGCCGTCGGTCGCGATGGTGCCGTATTGTGGCGGCTGGACGTTCATTGATCCGCTGCGCCCCCGTGCTGCGGCACTTCGAACACGCGCACCATCGCCAGCTTGGCGGCGTCGAGCCGCAGCGTAAGCCGGGTCGGGCCTTGCACACATAGTGGGCCGCGCGGGGGCACGACTGCGACGTTGGAGCGGATCCCATCGTCTACTCTTCGGCCGTCCGGCAAGACCATCACGAGCTTCAGGTCGCGCTCTTCCGAGTCCGCTGCGGCCAGGGCGCGCAGGCAGTGCATTCCATCGCCAAGTTCCACCCGGAGCTCCCGACCGCTAACCATCGCGGCCTCACGCAGTCGCTCCTGAGCCGGGGTGCAGGCGCGCTCGAGCCGGTCCAGGCGTGCTCGCGACGTTCCTCGCCCGGCGTCCGCCCAGCATCCCAAACGGGTTTCCAAGGGAATCAATACCGGGGCGGGGGCGGCCGCCGAACCGCTCCCGGAGGTGCTGGGCGCCGCGCTGGCGCTTTGGGTCGGCACTCTCTGGGCGGGGCGCTTGCAGTCGCAACTCGAGAGTGCGGCGACCAACACGAGTGTGGAGCGAAGCGTGGCACAGGTGCGCCTACTTCTTCTTCGCTTTCTTCTTCCTCTTCTTGGCTCGCAAGATCTTGTACTTGCGCTCCGCGCGGTTCCGCGAGCCCATGACAGCCACGTCTGCTGCGTAGGCGACCTCACCGGTCACCACCGAACCGGGCACCGGCAGCTTGGGAACGATCAGCAGCTCCAAGTTGAGCTGGGTGTTCTTGGCGTCGATCTTCTTGATGCGCCACTTGGCATCCATGCGCCGGACGTTGCCCTTGATCATAGAGCCCTGCAGCACATGCTCGCCGCCCACTTTCTTCATGGGTGAGAAGCGCACCACTGCCCAGATCTTCGCGGCTCCCTTCAGGATCGGCACCTGGAGATAGACGTCCGTCTTGTCGCCGTTTCGTCCGACAACCTTCGACTTGTCGAACTTCTTGATGAACTCGTCGTAGTGCTGAAAGTCCTTGGTGATCTTCTTGACGATCTTCTCGGGTGCGGCGATGTGCACTCGTGCGCAACCCGCCTTGGTGCTGCTGTGCTTGGTCAGGACTTCGTAGCGCTCGGAGTCTCTGATCTTCATCAACCGCTTCGCTTCGGCGTTCGCCTCCGCGAATGCGGAGGAGGGGGCGCCGAGCACCGACAGCATGGCGGCGATCGCGAGTGCCGGCTTCCACCACGAGCTTTTTCCGCCTCTCATCTTGTGCCTGATACGCGCCGGGCGCGGGATGCCTTCCTCCAGAGTGCATCCTCTCGCTGGCTCGGTCCACCCCGGCAGCCCTCTAGACCGGTGCCATCGTGCAGTTCCCCGAGAAGTGCACGCCCCTGTCCATGAATATCTCTGGCGAATGCAGGTCGCCGCTGACCCTGGCCGGCACGTACAGTTCGATCGAGGACTTGGCGCGCACATTGCCGGTCACGCTGCCGCCTTTGATGATCACCGTGGCGACCTCGATTTCGGCCTCGACGTCTGCGCCCTCGCCGATGATGAGCACGTCTTCGCTCCGAATTTCCCCGCGAAAATAACCGTCGATGCGCACTCGACCCTCAAACAGGAGCTTGCCCTCGAAGCGAGTGCCATGACCCAGCAGCGCGGTGATCTCGGTGGCGGGAAGCGTCGAGTCCATGCCTAGGACTAATACTTCCTCGGCGTCAGCTTCGCGACGACCACGGCGAAATTCAGCGTGCGATCTGTAACGCGACCAACGGCCGTCTCGAAAAGGTGTATAAAATCAACTGGTTATTCGAACGATGGGTGTAGGAATGAATCCTGCACACACGCTCCGTGCTTGCGGGCCTAGGTCCCTTCAAGGGGCCCGAATTGACTCAGGAATCGATTCGTGAAAGCCCTCGGGGCGAAAAGTCGCTCCCCGGGCCCCCGCACGAGCGATTGCGACCGGTCGGTCGCGCAGAAAGGAACTGATTCGGATGAAGCGCGCTCTCTTGACTCTTTGGACGTCACTGTCCGCCTCCGCGCTGTTGGTTACGGGCTCCGCCTGGGCGCAAGAGCCCCCGGCTGAGGAGAAGCCAGCCGAAGAAAAGCCAGCCGAAGAAAAGCCAGCCGAGGGTGAAGCCCCGGCCGAGGGTGAAGCAACCAAGGCCCCGGCCGAGGGCGCCGAAGGGGAGAAAAAGCCGGAAGAGGAGACCCCGCCTCCGCCCGCTACCCAGCCTGCCGCCACCCAACCGCCCACCGCGGAAGCTCAACCGGCGCCTGCTGCCCCCGCCCCCGCCCCCGCACCTGCTGCCGCTCCAGCGCCGGCGGCGGCGCCCGCCCAAGGCGGAGTTGGCATCGGGTTCGGAGCCAGTACCTCGCCCCAAGCCGACCAGGGCGGCACGCCCGGCGGTGCCGGCGAAGGGGAGAACAAAGAAAAGCTCAAGTGGCGTGGCACATCCCTTGGTTGGGACCACTCCGCAACCACCGAAACCTTGGGCATTGGCCAGGACATCCAGACTCGCAACCCAACCTACGAGATGTCGTTCATTTTCACTCCTCGCTACTACTTATGGGAAACGGAAGAGGCCAAGCAGAGCATCAGCCTGCGGGCGCGTATCGACCTGATTCGGGAGTTCACCAATAGCGATGGCACGACGGACCGCGGCGAGTGGACCTTCAGCGACGCAGTGATATTCCCGCAGTACTCACGGAATCTGTATACAAATGGGGACATCACTACGGACCTCGGTGTGCGGGTGCCGACGCTGCAGTTTCCAACCTCGAAGGTCAGTTCGAACAACGGCCGCATTCTGAGTGCTGGCGCTCAGGTCTTCGTCGGCCAAGGCTTCCCGCTCATGGGCAGTGAGTCGGACGTGCTGCAGACCGCGTCTGCCACCTTGCGTCTCGGCTACAAGCATTGGTTCACCGATGCGACACAGCCTGTAAGCAGTGATTTGGGTCGCGTGCGAATGGGGCCTGATGGTCGCAGTGCACCGGGAGATCAACTGGGTGGTTCGGCCTTCGCGGAGCATGAGACGTCCATAGACTTCTTGGGTGACGTAGCCATCGCTGACCGAGTTGACTTCGGGCTGCTCGTTTCGTTCCGGCCCTCCTGGAAGTACGAATTCGACAACACGACACAGGTCTGCAACCTGCTGACGGGCTGCACGACTCCAGACCAGGTGGAGGACCCGAACAACTTCTCGGTCGTCACCTGGTTCAACCCGGAAGTCAGCGTCACTCCTATCGACGAAATGTCGGTCGCTGCGGGCTACGCCAACGTGACTCGACAGGTCGGCCCAGAGGGTACCCGACGCAATATCCTCTACAGCCCGGATGCCCGTTTCTACCTGACGCTCACGGCCAAACTGGACAAGATCTATCAGACCGCGACCAAGCAGAGCGCCAAGGCGCCGACCAAGAAGGCCGTGGCTTTGAAGGTAAAGCCGCGCTGATCTGTCGCCGGTTCTGGTCAAGCACGGCTGTCCGTGCTGCAATACCGGACCATGAAGTGGTCTGTCGCCTGCGGCTTGGCGTCCGCAACCGTGGCGGCGTGCCTGCTGGGTGCGCCTGAAGTCGCGGCTCAATCCAATACGTCTGGAAAGTCCAACACTACCGTCGTGCAGCCGCCGCCTGCGGCCCCCACCGCCGCCCCTCAGGCCCCGGCAGCTGGCGCGGCGGGCGCTGACAAGGAAAAGGCCAAAGAGTCCAAACCGTCAGTTACAGGTGGCTACAGCTGGACCGACAAGAAGCCGCGCCGTCGGCGTCGCCGGGCCCGTCGCAAGTTCGACCCCAACGCACCCATCGCCACCTACCCGGGGTTCTTGATGCTGCCCGACGGCGGTAGCCAAGTCTGGGTCTACGTCAACAAGAGGGTTCCAGTGGTCGTGAGTGCTGCGGCGGGGCGGGTTACGTACATCCTCACCGGGGCGAGTATCGCGGTCCACAACAACACTCGCACCCTGCGGACCGAGTACTTCGACACTCCGTTGCGAAGCGCGCGGCTTCGGCGGGACAAGAACGGCGCGCAACTCGTTCTGAACATGCGCGAGGCCACGGGTACGCCGAGCCACAAGGTCGAAAGCGGCCCCGGCGGCATCATGGTGCTTCGCATTCAATTGCCCAAAGCGAAGAAGCGTTACAGCGACGCGCCGTTTCGGCGACTTCCCCGCGGCGTCCGAAGGAAGTGAGGGCCTGGCCGGGCCGACCCATCCTGGGTCATGCCCTGACCCTGGGCGTCGTGCTCTGGTGCGCGCGGAGTCAGGCCCAGGCGACGCCGGAACCCGGGGCCGCCCAGGACAAGGACCCGCCGATCTGCGGGCCGGTGGTTCGCGAAGGCGGGACGACCCGGGTGGATTTTCGGGCAGGCGTTGTCGAGGTGGACGGCGACCTGACGACCCTCGAGCTGCGAGACGATGTCGAGATCTGCGTTGCACGCTACCGGCTGCGGAGTGAGCGACTGCGATTGACTCGGGGGTCTCGGGGCGTCGAGACGGAGGGGCCTGGTCGGGTTTCCTTCTGCCCTTGCCCGGACCCGCCGGTGAGATTGGGCTTTTCCTCCGCGCTCTTGGCTCCACCGACAGACCTACTCGTCGAGGACCCGACCCTGTACATCGGGAGCGTGCCAGTGATGTATCTGCCCGCGCTGTGGCTGCGCTCGTCAGATCGCTTGGGCTTGCTGCCACCCGTCGTACAATGGCGGGGTGATGATGGGCTTTTTGCTGGTGCCGGGGTACACCTTCCTTTAGGCAGCGGTGTCGCTGCGGACCTTCGTGCGGGTGGCTACTTCGAGGGCGGTGCCGATATCGATGCGGCCCTGGCGTCCAACACGACGACCACGCGCGTGTCTTGGGATCATCTGGAGGAGAGTGTTACGGAAGTCGAAGCCACTGGCTACGCGGACGCCGCGCCGGCGGGCGGCGTCACATGGCGCGCTGACGTGGCACGCGGCACCCGCGCTCGCCGGGGCATCATGGCTCTGTCACCTGCGGCCCAGCGTTCTGACAGAGCTGAATTCGAGGTCCAGGGTTCCGAGGGAGGGCTTGCCTTGGGGGTGGGGATTTCCGGCTCGGCGCAACGGGGCCGACCTCATGACGCGCAGTGGCTGCATGGTCCCGGAGCCTTCGCCGCTCTGCACGGGGCGATCGGCTCGGTTGGTAGTACCTTCGTCGATGCGCGTGCGCGAACTTTTTCCGGGCCAGTCGAGACCACGACCGTCGTGGTGCAACGCTCCCGAGTGGCTTTGGCGAGCCCTCTCGGACCCATGGTTACGAGCGTGCGTCTAGGGCAGGGCGCTTTGAGTCAGCAGCGGGAGCGTGAAGCCCAGCGTGCGGTCTGGCTGTCCGTGCGGAGCAGCGTTGGTTTGCCATTGGAACGCCGCTTCGGAGCCGAAGGTGACTGGCAGCACCGAATCGAGCCCGAAGTGGTCGGTTGGGTGCGGCAGGCGTCCCTTTCCGGCACCGGTGCGTTGCCAATCGAGGAGCGGAACCTGGCAGGGCTGGTTGGGGTGAAGTCGCGGGTGGGGGCGTGGCGGACAGGTAGTGGACTGTCCGCCGCTGTGCGAGGAGGTCGAATTGCAGCCACGCGCGCCGGAGAGACATGGGGTGGCCTACACCTGCTCGCCGACTTCGGAATACTGGGCGCGTCCGTTGATGCGGCGAGCGGGCTGGAGCTCGAGGAGCACGCAGCCGTCTTCGGGCAGCTGCGAATCGGCAGCCTGCGTAGTTGGTCCCTCTCGGGCCACGTCGAGGGTACCCAAGACGGCGGTGCGGATGCGCGCTACGTTGCACGAGACGAAATAGAGCAGCTTCCCTTTGCTCGCCTCGCCGGCCCCGGGTGGTCCGCGGGTGGAGGCACGACTTTGGCATGGGCGCGCTTTCTCTCCACCGCCGCCACCGCCCACTTTGACGTGTCGGACCGCTCGCTGGTTGCCCTCGCTGGTGCGACCTCCTATCGCCACCCGTGCGACTGCCTGGCGCTAGTCGCGCAGGGTGCGCATCGCGTGGGACGGGGAGGCGTCGACGTCATGTTCAGCGTAGATCTGATGCCCTAGGCGTGCCGGGGAAAAGGGCGAGAATGCTCTTTGACCCAAAGAGAATTGCAGTAGTGGTACCCTCGATGATGTGTCGGATAGTGACTCGCCGCTGGCAAGCGAACCGCCCATTTCGGGGGGGCCGGTTTCGCGCTCCGTTGTCGGGTCCACCATCGTCGTGGCCGACGACGACCGTCTGACCCGGGAGATGCTGGCCAACATCCTCCGCACGAACGGCTTCAAAGTAGAGACCGTCGAGGATGGGCAGGTCGCGGTCGAGCGTGCGGGGCGCGGCGGAGTCGATCTGGTGCTGCTCGACATACTGATGCCGCGCCTGACGGGGCTCGAGGCCTGTCGCTTGCTCAAGGGCATGACGACGGAGAGTTTTCTGCCAGTCGTTCTGGTTACGGTGAAGACAGACACCGCGAGTCGGGTCGAGGGGCTGCGCATAGGTGCGGATGACTACGTATGCAAACCCTTTGACGAGCGAGAGTTGATCGCGCGGGTCGAAGCCATGCTGCGGATCAAAAAGCTGCACGACCACGTAGCGCGCGCTCGCATGAAGCTCGAAGAGCTCAGCGTGCACGACGACCTGACTGGTTTGTACAACTACCGGTACTTGCACACCCGGCTGACGGAGGAGTTCAAGCGTGCGGAGCGCTACCACGACCCCTTGGCGTGCATCGTCATCGATATCGATCGCCTTCAATCCACCAACGACGCGGACGGGCGAGCCGCGGGAGATTCGGTCATTCGCGGGGTTGCGGACAGCATCCGACGCACCGTGCGCGATGTGGATGTCGTTGCCCGCTTCGGTGGCGACGAGTTCTTGGTGGTGCTGCCCAGCACCCACTTCGCCGGTTCAGTGACCGTCGCTGAGCGCATCTGGCGAGAGGTTGGAGAGCGCACGTTCTTTGGGGAAACCGCACGGCCTTTCAAAATGACGCTTTCCGTGGGGGTCGCTCTGTTCCCGTCTCGGGATGTGCGGACCAAAGATGCGCTACTGCGGTCTGCGGACGCGGCACTGCACCAGGCGAAACGCGATGGCGGAAATCGCATCTGCGTCTTCCAGCAGCACGGCTATTTGTACACTCCGGTGGTGGGGGACACGGACGCCAAGGAGGCGGTCGCTGAGCAAGCGACGAGCAAGCCCCCCTCTCGCCCGCCCGCCTCGCGTCGCTTTCGCTCAGACCGACCGGGCGGCGGAGGTCGCAGGGGGTCCGAGTGAGCGTCTCGACGGTGCCTGGGACGCCCCCGCCGCCTGCGGACGAAAGACCTCAGAGCGACCGCGCCCTCAACGTGCTGGTGGTAGACGACGAACCTACCCTGCGCCGCAACCTGGCGCGGCTACTTCTTGCACGGGGGATGCGTGTGGTGACGGCATCGGACGGCGCTCAGGCCATCGAGGTTCTGTCGAGCCAGGACTTCGATGTCGCCCTGGTGGATTTGATGATGCCGAACGTGGGTGGCCTGGAACTACTCGAGCATGTGAAGTCTTCAGGGCTCAACCTCGAGATGATCGTGATGACGGCGTTCGGAGACGTCGAGACGGCCGTGCGCACAGTGCGGCTCGGCGCGTTCCACTTTCTGACGAAGCCCTTTCGATCCAATGACGAGGTCGTGGTCACGGTCCAAAAGGCCGCAGAGCATCGACGCCTGGTGAGTCGCACGGAGCTGCTCGAGCGGAGGCTCGAGCAGGCGGAAGGTTTCGGAGAACTCGTAGGCGGTTCAGCCCGGATGCGGGAGGTCTATCGCTTGGCGCTTGGCGTGGCTCCCACGGAGACGACGGTCCTGATCCTGGGGGAGAGCGGAACCGGCAAGGAGCTCACGGCCCGCGCGATTCACAAGCATTCACGCCGCCGGGACGCACCCTTCGTGGCGGTCAACTGTTCTGCCATCCCCATGGAACTCGTCGAGAGCGAGCTGTTCGGGCACATGCGGGGTGCGTTCAGTGGTGCCACCAGCACTCGCGAGGGCCTGTTCGAAACGGCGAACGGGGGAACCATCTTTCTGGACGAGGTCGGGGATCTGCCTGCGCTTGCACAAGTCAAGCTGCTTCGGGTCCTTCAGCAAGGTGAGATCAAGCCAGTCGGTGCCAACGAAACGCGCGTCGTGGATGTGCGCGTAGTGGCCGCGACGAACGTCGACTTGGCAACGCAAATCGAGCAAGGTCGGTTTCGCGAGGACCTTTTCTATCGCCTAAACGTCGTCGCCATCGAATTGCCCCCGTTGAGGGAGCGGCAGCAAGACATCCCGGTACTGGCGTATCACTTTCTGCGCAAGCACGCGTCCCGGGCGCGCCGGGACATTCGCACGATCATGCCTGAAGCCATGAAGGTGCTCGAAAGCTTTGCCTGGCCCGGCAATGTGCGAGAGCTTGAGAATGCCATCGAGCATGCGGTGGTCTTTTGTAGCGGGGATACGCTGTCCCCAGCAGACCTCCCATTGCCTCGCGCGACTGCGTCTCCCCAGGTCATGCCGGCGTCTGGGCCAGGCGACGGATTCCCGGAATCAGCCTTTGACCTCCCCTTTCGAGAAGCCAAGCAGCGGGCTCTGGAGGCTTTCGAAGCTGCCTATCTCTCCAAACAGATGGCCCGGGCGGACGGCAACGTGTCTGAAGCTGCCCGGATCGCCGGGCTAGATCGGTCGAACTTCCGCCGGGTGGCCAAGCGAGCGGGAGTGATCCCGCCCAAGCGCTAGTGGTAGGGTAGCGCCCGATGCGCCGCTCAATTGCCGCCGCGGGCCTAGCCGTTTCACTCGCGGTGACCAGTGTGGCCGAAGCCCAACGTCCAGTCCGCACCCGGCGCGTGCACGACCTACGCACGTGCTTGCGCCTGGCGAAGCAGAACTACCCCAAGGTCGCCGAAGCCAAGGCTCGCCTTGGCTACAAGCGGGCCCAGTTGTGGCAGGCGAAGACGCAGCCCTACAGTGAGTTTTCCCTGATCGCGGGAATAGGCCCAGCGCCGACGGTGCGTGGCACCAGCGTGTATAGCCCCAACACCGACGCGTCGTTGACCTCGAACATGGCGCTGGCCTGGCAGGTTGGTATCGAGGGTGCCGTTCCCTTGTGGACCTTCGGCAAGATCTCCAACCTCTGGGATGCTGCGGATGCGCAGATCCGGGTTGGGGAGCACGAGGTCAAGAAAGAGAAGAATCAAGTCCAGCTATCCGTTCGGCGCGCCTACTATGGGACCCAGCTGTCCCGGGACTCATTGCTGCTCATACGCGACGCCAAGTCTCGGATCGACAAGTACATCGGTCGACTGAGCAAGCGAGTCGAAGACGGCGACGGGGACGATATCGAACTGATCAAGTTGAAGATGCACCGCGCCGACTTGGAAGTGAAGGAAAGTGAAGCCGAGCGCCAGGAGCGCGTTGCCCTCGCCGGCCTGCGTTTTCTCACGGGCGTGCGGGGTGCCTTCGACATTCCCGATGAACCCTTGCGTCGCCACCCTCACTCCCTGGGGCCGTTGCCCCGCTATCTCAAGGCCGCCCAGCTATTTCGCCCGGAAATCAACATGGCACGGGCTGGAGTGCAGGCGCGCCGCGCCCAAGTTCGGCTTGAGAAGGCTCGCTACTACCCAGATCTGGGTCTTGGTCTGAGCGCCAAGTGGGCCCGGGCGCCGGAGGTCACGGATCAAACCAATCCCTACGTGAAGGATCCCGGCAACTACTTCCACTACGGAGCCGCGCTGGTGTTGCGCTGGAAGCTAGACTTCCTGCCGCAGTCTGCTCGTCTCGCCCAGGCCGAGGCCAAGCTAGAGGAGATGCGGGCAACCGAGCGCTACGCCACCGGCGGCGTTGCCGTCGAGGTTGAAGAGGCGTTTGCGGAGGCCCGCAGTGCCAAGAAGCGATTGGACGCCCAGAAGCGCTCGCTGAAGCTTGCCAAACAATGGCTGATCAAGGTCCAGCAAGGCATCGACATTGGCACCTTCGAAGACGAAGACATCGTCGACCCGGCGAAGGAGTACGCCTTGAAGCGCTTCGCATATATGTCAGCAGTCTTCGACTACAACGTTGCCGTCGCCAAGCTCGGTGTCGCAACCGGTTGGGACAGCGTTTCTCGTGCTGAGCTCGGCTAGGGCTGGGAGACGCGAGCGGAACGGCCCGCGACCAGCTACTGAGTTGTGAAGCCTCTGGAGGAAGCTTGCCAGTCGTCCAGGCGCTTCTCGATGCTAGCGGTACCGTTGTTCATCGCCTCCCGAACCATCGAGATGATCGTCGGAAGTGAACCCTTGAGCGCGTCGTAGTAGCGTTGCCGCTCCGTCGAGTGAATGATCGCGGGGGGATAGCCCGCGCGTAGGAGCAGGATGTTCATCAACAGCCGCGCGACTTTTCCGCTGTCTTGGGCAAAGGGAAAGACGCGCAACAAGTCGTAGTGTGCTCTGGCCGCGATGCGCACGGGGTCCTTGAGCTTCTTGGGCTCGGGTCCGTTGATCCAATCCGCCACTTGGCGCACTCGATACGCGATCTTGTCCGGCGGCGCGTACTCGTGGAAGTACAACCGGTGCTGCGGGATGTCCTTGCGGTACTTGACGCTCTTCAAATCCCCGTCGTCGGGGTGCAGCACCAGGTAGAGCTTCTTGATCAAGTCGACGTTGATGGTCGCACGCTTCTTCTCTCCCAGGTCTCGGGCCAAGTCGAGAGCGGCCTTGTGTCGCCGGATTTCTTCGCAGACCGGCTGCAGACTTGAATCGGGCACCACCGTGATATTCGGATCTATCGCCGTCTTCAGTTCTTGATAAGTGTAAACCACGCCCTCGAGAGCGCTGTCGTGATAGATCCACGACATGTCCAAGCTCTCGGCGTATTCCCTGCGGAAGGACGCTGCCGTCTTCTCGAGTCGCTCCCGGACCACCGCATAGCGCTCGTCCAGTTTCTCGGACACTACCGGAACAGGAGGAGGTGGCGGCGGTGGAGGTGGCGGCGGCGGAATGTTTTCGAAGACTCGCGGTCGAAGCAGGGCTTCGCCTTGACCGGCTTGCCGTCGAGTCCCGGATTGGTTCGGGATTGCATCCGGTCGATAGACTCGAGTCGTCGCGCCACGACCCCCAACTCCAGCGACGCGCTGGGCGCGCTTGGTGGCCTGAGCGACGCGCCCTTCGAGAGCACGCTTGGCGGCCTCCCGGTCCTTGCGCAGCTTTTCCCGCTCCGCCTCTTTGGCCTGACGGTAGGCTTCGCGTTCAGCCTCGCGTTTGGCGCGTTCTGCTTCTTTCGCGCGGCGCGCAGCCTCGCGTAGACGCTCCCGTTCTGCCTCGCGGCGTGCTCGCTCCGCTTCCCGCTCTTTGCGGATACGCTCACGTTCGGCCTCCTTGGCCTTTCGCTCGGCTTCCTTTTCCTTGAGCTTCCGCGCCTTTTCCCGCTCGCGCTCCCTGGCGATTCGGGCGCGCTCCCTTTCGCGCTGCTTCTTGACGCGCGCCTTCTCTTTTTCCTTCGCGGCGCGCTCGCGTTCTCGCTGCTTTTGGGCGCGCAGCTTTTCCTTCTCCTTGCGCAGCCGCTCTTTCTCGCGCTGCTTGGCGGCGCGCTCCCGATTCTGCTGCGCTTTTAACTGAGCTTTACTCAGCTTGCCTCGCGCTGACTTCTTGGCGCTCGCCTTGGTCTTCTTCTTGACCACCCGCCGCGCGGGCTTACGGGCTGTTTTGGGTTTGGCGCGCGCCTTGGCCTTGCTTTTCTTGGGCTTGGCCCTCGCCCTCGTCTTCGGTCGCGCCTTGGCCTTCGACTTCTTCGGCTTCGCCTTGGATTTCTTGGCACGCGTTTTAACGCGCCGCGTCGATTTTTTCTTCGAGCGAGCGGTTCTCGTGGCCCTCTTTGCGGTGGCCTTTTTGCGGGCGGGCTTTTTCTTGCTGCGGGCGGCCATAAGCGGCATGCCGTCTTCTGAAGGATTTCGGTGCCTTAGCTTAGGAGGGTTGGGGTAGTCCACCACCCCTCCAAAAGGCTTGCCGAAGCTAGTCGCGCGCGAGCGGATCCGTCAAGCCTGCTGGTGGCATGTCGGCGCTAAATATCTTCGCGAAAGGGCGGCGGAAGCAGCAGGTGGGAACGCCTAGCGGTCGAAGTAGGCTGGATAAAGCTCGCTATTTTCAAGCTTGGCGCTTCGCGAAGTGAGGATTTCGCACCCGTCGCTGGTCACGAGGATGGTGTGCTCGAACTGAGCGCTCAGCTCGCCATCCACGGTCACGGCGGTCCAGTCGTCGTCCAGGACCTTCACCTCCCAGCCGCCAACGTTGATCATGGGCTCGATGGTGAAGGTCATTCCGGCTTTCAATCTCACCCCGCGCCCATGGCGACCGACGTGACTGACTTTGGGTTCGTCATGAAAGGTCCGTCCAATGCCATGACCCACGAAATCCCGAACGACTGAACAACCCTTGCTCTCAGCGAACTCCTGGATCGCGGCGCCGATGTCGCCTAATCGCGAGCCGTGCTTCACCTGGGCGATCCCGAGTTCGAGGCTTCTGCGGGCAACTTCTGTCACGTGAATCGCCTCGTCGTTCGGCTTGCCGACATAGAACGTGGCGGAGGTGTCGCCGTGGAAGCCGTTGAAGATGTGAGTCACGTCGACGTTGATGATGTCGCCGTCTTTGAGCACGTAGGGCCCAGGAATTCCGTGGCAGACGACCTCGTTGACGGACGTGCATACGCTCTTGGGGAAACCGCGGTAGTTCAGGGGAGCCGGCTGCGCGCCAATCCGGAGGGTGTCGGCATGGACGAAAGCGTTGATTTCCTGGGTCGTGAGTCCGGGCCGTATCATTTCCCCCACCCGACACAGGGTCTCTGCGGCGAGGCGCCCGACTTCGCGCATCGCGTCGATTTCCTTCGTTGTCTTGATTTCCACAGTGCCAGTCCGAAAGCCGAGTCCGTGCCTCATCGTCCTACCTCGCGTTTTGCGCGTTCTACCGCCATGCGTACAGGGAGGTTGTCCGGTTCCAAGTGCCAGTGAATTCGAGCTGAACCCGCATCGTTGTATCTTTTCATGAACAGAATCAGGGGTCGACCTACCAGTGCGGCTTCCAAGGCTCGTACCCAAGTGTAGGAAGCGCTGGATGGAGGCACCAGTAGTGTTACGGGCTCCGCTTCATTCCTACCCGCCAGCGCCGGCCCGACAATGACGGCCCGGAGCGAGTAGTGGGCACCCTCACCGCCGCGGGAGTCTCTGCTCACGGTGGAGATGCGCGCGGATAGCACGCTGTCCGCCTCGGCGACCCGCAGCGCCAAGAATTCGTCCTCGGCAACCGGTTCTTGACGCTCCGCTCCAAGAAAGTCTGGTGCGATCGTGTCACCGAACAAGGCCGCTTCTGCGGCGCCATAGGCCGGGTATTTCAGGGCTTTTGGTGCGCCTGTTGGCGCTTTTGGCCCACACCCGGGCCCCCAGGCACTGAAAGTCGCCAAATAAAGGAAAGCTCTTCGTTCCATGAAATTGGGGAGTGGCCCGTCTAATTGCCTGATGGTGGCCGCTTGAGCCATCCGCTCATGCAATGCTAGCGTCGTGCCACAGCAACGCGCTTATGGGAAGAATTTCGGGAGGATAGCGATGAAGTTCCGGTTCATTTTCACGCTCGCTGGTGCGGGATTTTTGGCTTGCGCCTTGGCGCCGAGCCCCGCCAACGCGGCTCCGGTCGTCGTAGTGGGCGCGAAAAAGGCGAAAAAGAAGAAGAAGGCGGCCCCGACTGGCCCAGCGCGCATGAAGAAGCGGATTGGTCTGTCCCCTCGTGGGGTTGCCTGGGGCATCAGTCTTCAGCGACTCGCCAAGATCTACGACAAGGTCTTCGACAAGCAATTCGTCAAACTCTACAAGAAGACTTCCCCCGGACCCCGGATGGCAGCTCTCGATGCGGAGCTGAAGATGAAGAAGTCCATCTTGCGTCGCAGCAAGGTTCACTTCGGCAACCTGCCCACGGGGATCGACCAGTCCCCCCTCAAGGGCGAGTACAGCTACGGCAACAACGAGAGCATGACCCGGGTGACGCTACGTAGCGGCACCACGCGAAACTTCTTCTTTTTCAACAATAGGCTCTGGCTCGTATACGACGAACACAAGCTGCGCCGAGGTGGCCGCTACGGCACGAGCTTCGAGAATGCCATCAAGATCCTGACGAAGCGATTCGGCGACGTGCCGCCGCAGATGATCGAGCCTGACTACGCTAAGGGTCGCAACTTCGCCGAGGCCCGTTGGACGGACGGCAAGATCATCGTTCGCGCCATCAATCGTGAGTATCAGAAGACGATCGGCATGGCCTACGCGGATGCTTCCGTTTGGAGGAAACTGCGGTCGATGCGCAAGAACAAGCTCGCGGATCCCCACGCTCTCGACAAGGATGTGGCGCTGGCTACGCGCAAAACCGAGCCCGCGAAGCCGCCGGAAGACAAAAGGAAAAAGAAGAAGAAGCGCCGACGCAAGTAGCGGCTGCTCAGCTGATACGCTGGGCGCCCGGAGGAATGATCGCTCCCGAGGTCAATTCGACCTCGGCGTCGGGGGCCACGCGGTGGATTGCCGGCTCGACCACGTGGTTCTTGACCAGAGTGTTTCCCGGGCAGCCAGCGAAGCGCCCTGCAAGGTGCATGTGCACGCGCTCCACGGTCGCCTCCACCAAGTAAACCTCGCCGCCGTCTGACGCTAGCAGGGGGGTGAGCACCTGTTGGATTACGCGGTCGAGCTCCCCGGCGGCCATTGGCTCGACCACGGTATCACGATGGGGTCACGGAGTTCGAGCATGACGAACCCGAAAAACCTGCCAGCGACCCCGAAGCGCGGCCGTGCCCGTCGTGCTCCCCTGAGGGGCCTGGCGCGGTCGTTTTCCGGCCTTGACCGGTCCCAGCCCTTCCCCTAGAGTCCCGGCCCCCTTCCGGACCCTGGCGTTGGTCAGCCGCGGTGCTACCGTTTATCGGAAAGTCCGGGCGCACGCACAGCAGCAGAATTTTTTTGAGGAATCATGGCAGTTCATATCCGGCTTGCCCGACACGGCACCAAAAAGTCGCCCTTCTACCGAATCGTCGTAACCGACCAGCGAAACCCCCGCGACGGGAGGTTCATCGAAAACCTCGGGACGTTCCACCCGGGCATCGAGAAGCTCGAAGTCAATCGGGAGCGTGTCGAGCATTGGCGCAGCCACGGTGCGAAGCCGTCGGCTACCGTCGAGCAACTTCTCAAGAGGCCCCAGCCCACCACGGCCTGAGGCGGCTCGAGAAGCGAAAACACGGCGTCGCACGGACCTTTCCCCGCTCTTTTTTTACCCCCCTCGGGCGCACTAGCGCGCCAGCGACACCCGGAGTTCTCGAACGAATGGCACTGAAGGAACTGATCGCTACCATCGCGCGCGCGCTGGTTGACGAGCCCGACGACGTTGAAGTCACCGAAATCGAGGGCGACCACAACTCGCTCATCGAACTCAAAGTGGCCAAAGGTGACATCGGTAAAGTCATCGGCAAAGACGGTCGCACCGCACAGTCGATGCGAACGATTTTGACGGCCGCGTCTACCAAGCTGGGCCGCCGCGCGCACCTCGACATCGTGGATTGACTGCCATCGAGTTAGGCAAGATCACCAAGCCGCACGGCCTGCGCGGAGAGGTGAAGCTGCGCCTGCACTGGGACCAAAGTGACTCCCTCGGCTCGCTGCGCAACATCGACGTGGTGGACGGACAGGGGCGGCGAGCCACGTACGCCCTCGAGGCTGCGCGTAGGGTTGGCAAGGGCTACTTGCTCAAGCTCCGGGGAGTGGATGATTGCGACGCAGCCGAGCGCCTGCGTGACTGTCGAGTCGAAGCGTCTCGAGACGAACTTCCCGCATTGGAGCCCGGGGAGTACTACCTGTGCGATCTGGTGGGGCTCAGCGTACAGGTCGAAGGGGCCGAGTTGGGTAAGGTCGTCGAGGTACTGAGTCACGCGACCGTGGATAGCGTCGTGATTGAGCTCTCGGACGGCAGGCGGGCGGAGCAACCCCTAGCCGAGCCGTGGCTTGTGTCGGTTGACGTCGCCAAGGGCCAAATGGAACTGGCCAACGCCGAGGCGTTCATCTTCTAGGCACGGTCATGCGCGTTGCTGTGGTTACTCTGTTCCCGGAGCTTTTCGAGGCATTCGCCTCGACGAGTTTCGTCGGGCGTGGGGTCGACGGCGGGCAACTCTCGATTCATCTGGAGCCGCTGCGAGACCAGGGGCTGGGCAAGCACCAGAACGTGGATGATACGCCCTATGGTGGTGGTTCAGGGATGGTCCTCCGGGTCGACTGCGTAGTTCAATCCATCGAGAGCGCGGAGCGACACTTGGGCGGCCGCAGCCACCGGGTCTTGTTGACGCCACAGGGGCAGCCGCTGCGGCAACCGGTGGCCGAGGAGCTGGCGCGGCGAGAGGCGTTGGTGTTGATCTGCGGTCGCTACGAAGGATTCGACGAACGCGTGAGGGCGTTCGTGGACCAGGAAGTCTCCCTCGGGGACTTCATTCTCACCGGTGGCGAGGTTGCTGCCATGGCAGTCGTGGAGGCTTGCGTGCGTCTGATTCCGGGGGTGCTCGGCAACGAGAGTTCTTCCCGGGACGAGTCCTTCAGCCGGGTCGCGGGAGGGCTGCTCGAGTACCCGCAGTACACCCGGCCCGCGGAGTTTCGCGGTCAGATGGTTCCAGAAGTGTTGCGAAGCGGGCATCATGAGAAGATCGAAGCCTGGCGCCGCGAGCAGTCCAAAGCCCGCACGCTCCATCGCCGTCCCGATTTGCTGTCCAAGGCAGAGCAGTGAAGCGCCGTCTCGGTCTTGCGCTGGTGCACCATCCGGTCTTGGACCGCCAGGGCGAAGTCGTTACCACGGCAATCACGAATCTCGACCTGCATGACATCAGCAGGAGCGCCCACACTTACGGCGCCAGCGCGCTGTACGTGAGCCACCCGATCGCAGCTCAGCGACAGCTCGCGGAGCGCGTGAAGGACCATTGGACCACCGGCAGCGGGGCGCGCCGCATCCCGGACCGCAGTAAGGCAATCGCATTGCTGCGAGTCGTGGACTCCCTGGAGGAAGCTTGCCGCGCTCACGGAGCGGGGGGTGCCGTTGACGTCTGGGTGACGAGCGCGCGCTCCGGTGCATCCGAGCTGGACTTCGAGGCGGCACGCGCCCGACTCGAATCCGAGGGCGAGCCGGTGCTAGTAGTGCTGGGGACCGGCTGGGGGCTATCGCCCAGCCTGACGCCAGCTGCGACGGCGCGCCTCGCACCCATCGAGTCGCCGCGCCCGGATGGCTACAACCATTTGAGCGTACGTGCCGCCGCGGCGATCATGCTCGATCGACTCTGCGGCCGGCGATGATGCACTCGAGTTCAGCGCTGCGCTTGGACGGTGCATGCCACTCGACCAGGGGTGGCAGGACCTCCAGACCACCTCCGCGCCCGGGTTTGAACTCCGCCAGGGCCAACCGCGCAGGCCGAGCGGCGAAGGCATGAACCAGGCGCAGCCGTTTGGCGTGCAAGCCAACGCTGGCGGCCGTTCCGAGCAGCGTTTGTAGTGCTGCAGCTGGGTAGCAGGCTGCGACGGAGCCACGTTGTGCCAGACCATCCCGGGCTGATTGTAGGAAGGGCCCGAGAGCGCCGATACGCGTGTGCTGCGCGTTGCGGGGAGCCCGAGCAGAGCCCGGCTCGAAGTAGGGGGGATTGAGCACGACCAGTTCCGCGATCCTCCGGCACTCCGTGGGCAAGCCCGTGGACAGGTCGTGGCACCACACCCGGTGTGACAGGCCGGCCTGCGTCAGGTTGTTTCGGGCCAGTTCACACGCGGTCGATGACACATCCACCAGCGAGAAGCGCGCGTCGACGCCTAGGTGGTGCAGCACGAGGGTCAACGCACCCGCGCCCGCGCCCAGGTCCAGGACCGTCTTCGGAGCGCGGAGTCCTCCGGCAAAAGTGGCCAGGAGCAGCGTGTCCACGGTCGCTCTGTGGCCGACGGTTGGCTGCGTCAGTCGCAGCCGACCCTCGAAGAGCGTATCCGATGTGGCGCACGCCGGAGCGAGCGCGTCGAGGTTCACTTGGGAACCTGGAAGGGCCTCAGGCCGCGCAGGCTCACACTCGTGACACTGTTTGGGAACACGCGGACGTCGTAGTACCCGAGGCTCACCAGCTTGTCGCCATCGGGCCCAGGGACGAGACCTGCGCCAGCCATCCGGGCGTACAGCCCCTCGGGGCCCGGGACAGTGATGTCCAGAGCGGAGTAGAGCGCCGTTCTACCGGTTCCGATGTCCCTACGGGTGGTGTCTGGCAGTTTATTGTCCTCGTTGTCATTGAAGTATTCCAATCCAACTCGAGGCACGGAGACATCCACGCGGGCGAACTGCAGTCGGATGTTGTCGCAGTCGTGTACCTCGCCGCCGATGGCGCCGTTGCCTGCGGTGATCGTCTTTCCGATCGCCACAGTGGCGATCGTCTGGAAGTCACCCTCGGCCAGTGCGCGCACGTCGTAGGCGTACGAGTTATTCGTCGAGTCGTAATCCGGGGAATCTTCGCTGATGTAGATGTTGTAGGCGTAGAGCGGGGACCAACCGTTGCCGTAGCTCTTGACGACGAGCTCCGTGTACATCGGCACGTCGGGATATTCGTACTGGCGGTTCAGCTTGGGGTCGTCGGCGCAGTTGGTGACCTCCTCCTTCACGATGGGCATTTGATCGTTCGCGACCAACGCCGTGCCGACTAGGTCGCCGAGCGCGCCATCCGTGGCCGGGTCCCCGGTGCGCTTGACTTTGTAGACCTCGACGGTGACTGCATTGGGACCGATCAAGTCTTCCGCTGCGCAGCCACCGTTCGAAAAGGTCTTGATCACACCGGCAAGGCTTGCGGTCTTCTGCGTACCGCCCGCGGGCGGCTGCGATGGATATCCGCTGGGCTCAAAGCAGGACAGGTTTGGCGGGCCTCCCTTTGGGTCGGCGTACTCGTCCGTGTCTTTGGTGCGAACCAAGTGAGGATTGGTTGATGATCGACCGGGCTCGCCGACCGCAACGCAACAGCTGTCCACGGGCCGCCCGGTTGTGGTCTCAAACGTGCTCCCGAAACAGCTGTCCTCGCAGAACGCCCCGTTTTCCGGCGTGAGCGCTCCTCCGCCACCCGGGATCTTCCCGCCCTTGTCTTCGGAGCAACCCAGCAGGGATGCGGCAGCGAAGGCTGCGATAATAACGGTCGAATTGCGAACCATGTGCCCTACCTCTCGTCGCTGAATTCAGGCCGCCCCGGGGTCGTCCAACCCACGACGGGACAGCCAGTAGCGAATGCCGATTCGAAACTTAGCGAAAATCCGGGCCCCACGCATGGAGATTTCCGTCGCGGCGGGGGCTTGCTGGGAAAATTGCGCTCCGTGCCATTCAGCGCTACTCCCCCCGCAAAACCCGGATGGCATTGCCAGTCGCCCGAGGGCTGGCGCACCTGCAACATGATGACCTCGAAAACTCTAGCGACCCTTGGCTTGTGTGCGGCCTTTTTTGGCGCGGCACCTGCTTCAGCGGACCTCGGCAAGAGACTGAGAGTCCCGCCCAGGGATGCCCAGGGATTGCTGGAATTGGGCAAAGACTTGCGCCGCGCGGGACAGTTTGACCAGGCGGTCCGCATTCTCCGTCGCGCGTACCTAAAGACGAACCGTGGCCCTACGGCAATTGCCGCGCGCCTCGAAGCTGCGCGCAGCCTCATCGATGCAGGCAAGCAAAAGCAGGCCGTGAGGGAGTGCCGATCTCTCAAAGGGGTCTCGGTCGCCTCCCAGTGGGTTTGCACGGCGGAAGCGCAGCTCCTCTGGAAACGGGCGTCTTTGGCGCTGCCTCTGGCCGACAAGGCCCTCAAAAAGGAGCCGGCAAACTACGACGCCCTCGTTGCGCGGGGCCGAGCGTTGATGCAGATGGGCCAGAAGGACAAGGCCGAGGCCGCATACCGCAAAGCGATCGCACAGGACAGCAGGCGCTACGAGGCACACTTACGTCTGGGCCAGCTGCTGCGCGGGAAAGGCCACGCTCACTTGCGCAAGGCGCACCAGGTTGCACCCAAGGAGCCGCTGCCTTTGCTCGCCCTGGGTCGTGCCCTCTCGGGCGGCGCTGCCAGGGACGCACTGGAGAAGGCGATTGCCCTTCGACCCGGGTTCGGGGCGGCTCACGCGCGCTTGGGAGTCGTCAAGCACGGCTTGCGGGATCTGAGCGGGGCGGAGGCTGCACTGCGCCGCGCCATCGCACTCAACGCCAAACAAGCCGATTGGCACGCCTCTTTGGCTGCGGTGTTGGTGGCCAAGGGAGATGCCAAAGGAGGCCTTGCTGAGGCGGATCTGGCCCTGAAGCTCGTGAGCAATCACTCGGGAGCAAAGCTTGCCCGGGCCGACGCCCTAGCCAAGCGGGGTGACATCGACCTGGCGATCGAGGCCTATGAGCAGGCGCATGGTTTTGCACGCACGGATCCGAGGCCGTTGGTGCGAGGGGCACGTGCATGCCTTGCACTTGGTCGACCTACGACCGCGCGGGCCTTCGCCGACCGGGTCACGCAGGACTTCCCAAAGTGGGCGCCGGGCTGGGTCGCCTTGGGTGAGGTACACCGCGCCAATGGTGAGCGAGCGGCAGCAAAGGTTGCATTCAAGAAGGCGCTCAAGGCGAAGCGAGGCCGCGTGAATCGCGCCGCGATCAAGAAGCAGCTGCGATCTCTGCGCTGATGGCCGGCGTCGAATCGTCCGCGCTGTGGCGAAAGCTGGCCTACCTCGGGTCCCGCTATGGACCGCGCTGGTGGTTGGAGTTCAGCCCTGGTCCTATCGGGCTGTCGGTGTCCCTGGCTGCTCCCGAAGCGCGCGGCAGGTTGCAGCGGCGTCTGCGCGGCGCGCTGCAATCCGACAGCGAGGCGGCGCTCCGGCTGGCGTCGGCGCGGGCGTTTGCCCAGTACGCTCACTGCCTCGCCGAATCTCTTGCGGCGGGCCGGCCCGAGGCCAATCAGGCACGTTGTCGGTTCAAGGACCCTGAGCTGGCGTCGGCGCTGGAATGTCCGGGGGGACTGGTGATCGCGACGGCCCACGCGGGAGCGTGGGACGCAGCGGCGCCGCTGATAGCGCGTGACCTGCGCCGGGGCGTCACAATCGTGATGCGACCCGAAGCGAGTCGCGCCGCCCAGGCGCTGCATGATGACGTGCGGCGCCGCGCCGGCGTCGAGATCGTGCACGTGGGGCGTGACCCGACCGATGCGCTCCCACTGCTCAAGCGGCTTCAATCCGGCGGGGTCGTCGCCTTCCAAATGGACCGAGTTCCGAGTGGGGTTCGTGCCTTGGATGTACGGCTCTTCGGCCGTCCCTCCCAGGTGCCCGAGGGGCCGTTTCGTATTGCCGGGTTGGCTCAGGTTCCAGTGATCCCCCTGTTTGTGCGTCGGGTCGGCCACTTTCACTACGAACTGTGGGGTGGACCATCCCTGCGAGTGTCCCGCCGGCCTAGTCCCTCGGAGTTGGCGCGGGCAGGGGAGCGTGCGGCCTGGGAACTCGAGCGTTTCCTGCGTGCCCATCCCACGCAGTGGTTCTGTTTTGACGGGCAGTGAGATTCCCCCTGGCCCCACGGCCGTGGCTTTGGCACAAAGGGCCGCGATGAAACTGCGTGTCGGGCGCCCCGCCCTGATCGGTGATTTTGCCCGCTACGCCGAACGCTTCGACCTGCTGGAGATCCGGACCGACGCGGGCCGCGCTCCTCGGCGTAAGCGACTGCGGAGCTTCCGCGAACAGGCGCCCCAAGGCTTCGTGTTTTCCGTCGTGCTTCCGGCGTCCCTGTCGAGCCTGACGCAGGACGAAGACGAACGCGCGCGCGTTCTGTCCATGGCTGACGAACTCGACGCGGCCTTCTTGCTGTTGCGTACGCCAGCCAGCGTGCGGCCCGGCAAGGCGACTGTCGAGCGTCTGGCGGGCCTGGTCAGCTCCTTCGAGGGCCGCACCCTGGTGTGGGAGCCCGCTGGTCTTTTCGACGAGGAAACGTCCAGTGTGGTCGCGAAGGAGATTGGCGTGCTTGCGGTTCGGGACTTGTCTTGCGAGGACTCTGCTCCGGGGCCGGTTAGCTACACTCGCGTCAAGTCCTTAGGCCACGGCGGACGGGTATCTTCCAGCGTCGCGGACCGCCTCGCCGACAAGTTGGAGGACAAGGACGAAGCCTACGTCGTCATCGACGGCCGCGGCGCATTCGGCGTGGCTCAAGAGCTGCGCGCTATGCTACTCGAAGAAAGCGAAGCCCCATGATCCGAGCCTTGGCCGTCGCGAACGATCCTATCGTGGAGGAGGCTGCGAACGATTACCTCGCCGCCTCGGGTTCTGCCACGGGTGCAGTCCTGTGTGGCTTTTTCGCCGCTGCGGGCGCTTATGGGGGCGTTCTGATGGGTCCGATCTCGATACTCGTCGCGGGCACGGGACGGGGTGCCCGGGCGTTCGACGGGCGCCTGCGGCAGCCCGGGCAGGGCAGCAAGCGACCGAGAGGTCTAAAGGCCGAGGACGACGTGCCGGACCAGGCGAAGATAGCCGTGCCCGCCAGCATTCCCGCGGCCATGGTCGCGTACGCCTACGACGGCGGCCAGTCCCTGGCCAGCATCTTGCGGCCGGGGATCCAGCGCGCCGCGCGTGCCGGCGCCGATGCCCGCTCTTCACTCTTGCGACAGGTTCGAAGCAGTGGCGCCGCGACCTTTTCGGACACCAGTTTCGTAAGGTCCATGTTGCGGGTTGCCGGTCCGAGCCAAGGCGGACTCCTCACCCCGACCGACTTCAGCAAGGTCAGCGACGTGGATCGAGAAGCGACTCAGTTGCCCCATCCGTCCGGGAAGCTGTTCGCGCCACCTTGGGAAGAGTCGGGCGCGGATGCAGACGCGAGCGCGCTGGGAGCTGGCGCCGCAGTCATCGCAGCCGACGTGCGGGGCCAGCTGGCGGCGCTGACCTATCGCCGCCTGGTTGACGGCTACACTTTGGATGAGTTGGAACTCGATGTTCCACTGGCGGGTGCGCCGGTCCGTCGCGGCAAGCGGCGTGTTGCTCCAGGCGCATGCATTCCGGCGCCCGCGGCTATCGGAGTGCTCTCGGATTCGAAGGGCGCGTGGGTCGAGGTCATGGCGACGCCGTCGTCGGCCCGACTCGATCACGAGAACGCGAACCGCTTTTGCTTGCGGCGAGAGCCGAGCACCAAGGCGGTCGAGCGCGGCAGCTCGTCCTAGATCGCGACGCCGTGCTTTTTTGCGAACGCGACGAGTCCGATCTTGTCGACGGTGCGCAACTCGGACGCGGTGAGCTTCAGCGTGACGTAGCGCCCGAGCTCGGGTACCCACAGTCGCTTCCGCTGCACGTTGACGTTCTGCCAACGCGGAGTCTTGATGTTCGAGTGGGAAACGTTGCGTGCGCGCATGCGCCGCTGACCGGTGATATCGCTACGTGCCATTTTGAGGGCCGGGACCCTAGCTCAAGAGTTTGGGCCGTTCAAGCGGCCCCCAGAAACCGGGGCTGGGCTGGGCGTAGAGATAGATTCCGCGGCTCTTCCAGGTAGGGACAGCCGCCGAGCCTCCGGCGCCAGGCTGGCGGCAGCCAGCTGAAATATACCCAAACTCGTGAGCACGCCCGCAGCTAGCACGCCCACCGCGGTGGTCGGGTAGGTCAAGTATCCGGTTTGGGCGTCGGCCAGCACGGTCATCTGACGCAGGGCAATATCTCCTGCGAGCACCAGCCAGAGCAGGCCCGCCCAAACACCGCTCAGCCCGGTGGTGCCTTCTCCCATGAAACCGAAGAGTGCGCAGCACACCATCGCCACGCTAACCGTGGACGCGATGCGCATGATCATCGGCGCCCCAGAGTCCAACGCCAGACTGGCCTCCATGATGAGGAACGGCGTGCTGAACAGAAGTGCGGCCACTAGCAGGTGCCGGGCGCGTGCATACGCTCTGTAGTGGGCGCGGAACAGTAGAGCCGCTGGCAACAGCGTCATGGTGATCAGACGAGCGCTGGCTCGCAGCCAACCGCCATCGACGGCAAGCCCGGCTAGGGGACCTGCGCCTCGCAGGCCCAGAACCACGAGGACCCCGCCCACGATCGCCACCAGGCCGGCGCGCGCCGCGTAGGGAAAGGGGAGGGCTGCGATCGCCAGCAGAGCACCGGCTGCAGAAAACCCGAGCGTTGCATCCTCAGAGCTCAGGGATGGGGCCCCGAGACCGGCGCGTACGGCCCACGCTAGAAGCGCGAGCGCGACAGCGAGACCCGCGAACCAAATCCGGCACCGCGGGTTCAGGGGCTGCAGCGGAGCGAGCTCCTCGCGTAGCACCTCAGACGCTAGAAGCGGCTTCGGAGGTGCTACCGCGGGATGAACCCCGGAAGTCGGGCCTCGCTCGGTGCTCGCGGCTGTATTTACGCTGCCCATGGGTTGGGGAGACCCCGTCATGCTAGCTCAAGGGCTCCCAACTCTGCCACCATAGCGCCGCATAGTTCGCGTAAGCGTTTGAACTCATTGTCTTTTTTGCAGAGGCTCTGCTCGTCCATGTACAGGCTCCGGCTGAGCTCCACTTGCACAGCGTGGACGCCGTCGGAGGGCTTCCCGTAGGTCGCCGTGGTGTAACCACCGCGGTATGGGTCGTCATGTTTGACACTGAACCCTTGCCTCCGTGACACCTGCTCGACGCAGTCGATCACCGCAGGGCAGGCGGTCGTGCGGCCCTGACTGCCCGGCACGACGTCCGCGCGGGTGCGTCCAGGATCCACGTGGCCCCGCCGACCCCTGCTGGGCATGGAGTGACCCGCCAGCAGGATCACATAGCCGAAACGCTCGCGCGTGGCATGAAGCAGCCCCCGCAGGGCGCTGTGGTAGGGGCGGTAGATCTGGCGCAAACGCCGCTTAAATTCAGACCGAGGCAGGGCGTGGGTGAGCGCCGGCAAGTCGTCCGTCGTGCGGCGCCAAACGAGGCCGTGGGGATACGGCTCTGCACCGCCGCCTTCCACGCTGCGTCCGTCGACGTCGTCTTCACCCCGGTTGAGATCGCAGATGTAACGACTGACTCGAGCGCTCAGCAACGTTGCGCCGAGGTTGGGCGCATCTGCGAACAGCTCGTCGACCAAGAGGTCGGCGTCCAACCCCAGGGCCCGCGCGGGTGCGATCAATGTCGCGAGCGCTTGGGGATCGACCTCCAACCCGGCGTGGGGCACTTCTACCACTACTGGAGTCGGAGCAGAGGCGGGCTGATGAACTTGGAAGTACACGATGACGGCGCCAGTGGGCAGAGGGACGCTCCTTCTAGCGCGCTAGAGACGCCAAGGCTACGCTAGCCCTCGGCCTCTTTCCCTCCCTTCCCGTTCACCCCCTCATGTGCGTCTCTGGTCCGGCCTACGGGCTTGGGCTGCGCCGGACGGTTTCAGCCCCGAGGGTGGCTTCGACGGTGGGCGCGGGTGACGTGGTCACGGCTAACGTGGGTGTAGATCTCGGTCGTGGCGACATCGCTGTGGCCCAACATCAGCTGAACCGAGCGTAGGTCCGCGCCCCCGGCAAGCAGGTGTGTCGCGAAGGAGTGGCGCAGCTGATGGGGATACACGCTGCGCCCCAGTCCCGCTGCTCGGGCGCAGCGCTTGACGATCTTCCAGGCAGCCTGGCGGGTGAGCTTCCCCCCTCGAGGTGAAGGGAATACGTACGCCGACTCAGCCTTCTTCTTGTTGCGCGTGGGCTGAGCGCGCTGCTCCACGGCGAAACTCTCCAGGTGGGAGATCGCCACCTCACCGAGGGGTACGAGTCGGCGCTTGTTGCCCTTGCCTGTCACCGCCACGACACCCCGCGATGTGTCCACGTCGGCCCAGCGTAGTCCGATGAGTTCGCTAACTCGGAGTCCAGCTGCGTAGGCCATGCTCAGCATGGCCCGATCCCGCAGGCCTCGCAGCGTCGAGGGTGGCGGAGCGGATATCAGCCGCCGCAGCTCTGACTCGGAAAGCGTGTGTGGCAGTTTGCGACCGAAGCGCGGTCGGCTTGACAAGCTGGTTGCGTCTGCGCTGATGACGCCTTCCTTGCTCAAGAATCGCATCAGACCGCGCAGGGCGGACAGGTGGCGCGCGGCGCTCCGCGCTGAGATGCCGCTCTTGGACAGACTCCGCAGCCAGCCAGACACGACACCTAGGTCCACGTCCTGGATCCGGGTCACGGCCGACTCGTCCGCGTAGGTTACCCACTTGCCGAGGTCTCGGCCATAAGCCAGCACCGTGTTTGGCGATAGCCCGCGCTCCACCCGAAGGTGGTCAAGGTAGCTGTCAACGCATGCGTCGAGGCGCATTGGCAGATCCTAGTGGACCCGAGCAATCCTCGCCAATTGTGGTCGGCTCAGCGGGTGGACGCGCAGAGCTGCCGAAGCAGCGGCTCCGGATTGTCGCAGCGCATCAACGCTTCGCCCACCAATGCTGCGTGAGCGCAAGATGACGCTACCCGAGCGACATCTCGGGCAGTGGAGAGCCCCGACAAATGCACGGGCGTGACCCAGTCGGGTAGTGAGGTCAGAACCTTCGCCGCGCGGGGGAGACTAATTTCCAAGGTGTCCAGATCCCTGGCGTTGACGCCGACCAACTCGGCGCCGGCGTCCAAGGCCTGGCGTGCTTCATTGTGGCTCGTGACCTCGACTAGCGCTTCCATGCCCAAGGCGCGGGTGTGGTCTAGCAGCCTGCGCAGCTCGTCGCAGTCGTCCACGATGCGCACGATCAGCAGAACTACGTCGGCGCCATGCGCGCGGGCCGCGTCGATTTGCGCCACGTCGAGAATGAACTCCTTGCACAGGATTGGCAACGCACACGCGCTTCGGGCCTCGGACATATGCAGCAGGGATCCGCCAAAGAAGGTCTCGTCGCACAGGACGCTGACCATGGCGGCGCCGCCCCGCTCGTAGGCACGGGCACGCTCCGCGACCCTCAGCGCAGTAGAGAGGGCTCCTGCCGAGGGCGAGCGATGCTTGATCTCCGCGATGATGCGTAAGGCCTCGCCGTTGCCTCGCTTCAGGGCTACGGCCCGCGCCGGCGGGGGCTCGGGCAAGGTGGCCTTCCGGAGCTGCTCGAGCCGACCACGCTTGGCGTTCAAGATGTCGTCTAGCAGTGTCATGCCTCGCCCAGAGCTTCAGCGGCCCGCTGCATTGCTGCCAAGGTTTCTGCGCCCGCGCCAGAGTCGAGCAGTTCGACCACGCGTGCTCCGGCCTCCTTCATTTCCAGACCCAGGGCGACGCACAGCGCAGCCGCCGCGTTCAGCCCGATGGCGTCCCGGGCGGGGTGCTGCTCGCCCTTCAAGACTGCCCTCAAGATCGCCGCGTTGTGCTCTGCATCCCCGCCCTGGGCGGCCCCCGGGGGGCTGGTCGCGAAGCCGAAGTCCTCGGGAGTGACGACCTGCTCCCGGATCCCGCTTGCATCGAGTCGAGTCACATTGGTGGGTGCATAAGGGCTGACCTCGTCCATCCCGTCCTTTCCGCGCACGATCCACGCCCGCTTCGTGCCCAAATCCTGCAGGGTCTGGGCCAGCACGGGTCGAAGTGCGTCGTCATAGGCACCCAGCAGCTGGTGGGTCGCGCCGGCCGGGTTCGCCAAGGGGCCCAGGCAGTTGAAGATGGTTCGGATGCCGAGCTCCCGCCGCGCCACGCCGCCATGGCGCATGGCTGGATGGTGGGTCGGTGCCATCAAGAAGACCAGCTTCGATGACTCGAACACCTTCGTTGCTTGCTCGACGCTGAGGTCGATTGGGACGCCGAGGGCCTCGAAAACGTCTGCGCTGCCTGCGCGGCTGCTGACCGCCCGGTTGCCGTGCTTGGCCACGGGGACGCCAGCGGCTGCGGCTAGCAGCGCTGCAGTCGTGGAAAGGTTCACGGTGCCTAGGCCATCGCCGCCGGTGCCGCAGGTGTCCAGCACGTCACTAAAGGTGTGGGGCAAGGGGACCATGGCTTCGCGCAGCGCCCGGGCGGCTGCCGCTATTTGCTCCGGCGTTTCGCCTCGCATCCGCAGGGCGACCGCGAAACCGGCAACCTGCACTGGGGTCCAGGCGCCGGAAAGGATGGCATCGAGAGCTTGGCGAACGCAGTCGCCGCTCGCACCGCGGTCGCTGGCGACCTCGGCGAATACGTCGCGGAAGCTCGGGTGGCTCATAAGGCGTTCAACCAGTTTTCCATGATCTTCAGGCCGTGGTCCGTAAGAATGGACTCCGGGTGAAACTGGACTCCCACTAAAGGCCGCGAGCGGTGAACGAGCCCCATGATTTCGTCCCACTCGCTGCTGGCGGTGCTCTCCAAGCAGTCCGGCAGAGATGCGGGATCCACGATCAGCGAGTGGTAGCGGGTTGCGGCAAAGGGCGAGGGGATCCCGCTCAGAACGCCCTCGCCGCCGTGGCGGATCTGGCTCACTTTGCCGTGCATGATCCGGTCGGCTCGGACGATACTGCCTCCAAAGGCCTGAGCTATCGCCTGATGGCCCAGGCACACACCAAAGATCGGCAATTCGGAGGATAGCTCGCGGATCACCTCGAGGCTGATCCCGGCGTCGTCCGGCGTTCCCGGGCCCGGGGAGATCAGGACCCCCGCCGGGCTTGCAGTCCGGATCTGCTCGACGCTGCAGCGGTCGTTCAGCCAGACGCTGCAGCGGGCACCGAGGCTCTCCAGGTACTGGACGAGGTTGTAGGTAAAGGAGTCGTAGTTGTCGATGACCACGACGTCCTGAAGACGCGATGCTTTGCGGGCAGCAGACAAGGGCTTTTACACTCCCGAAACTTTCATGCGCGACAAGCGCGCCGATAACATGTGAATGCCATGTTTGACCGACGCGCTGCCCTTCGTAAGCCCATCCGCATCTTCTTCAACAAGTATATCCTGGGCCATCCGCACTTGTGCGAGACCCTCGACCTTTCCGCTACCGGGCTCCTGGCTCGAAGCGTTGGCGAGCCCGATGATTTGCTGCAGTCCTTCTCCATGGAGCTTCGGCTACCTGGGGAAAAGAATAGCGCCTGGGTTTGGGCCCAGGGCGTGTGGCGTCGCGGCCGTAGCCAAGCTTTCGAGTTCGTGGCGGCCAGCGAAGACCTGGCGCGAATCGAGCGCTACGTAGCCACAGCGCAGTAGCGCGCGGTTCATGACAGCCCGTGCTCTCGAAAGAACTTTTCGATGCGCAGGTTCACCAGCTCGGGGTATTCCAAGGCCGCGTAGTGGCTAGCGCCACGGACGACCAGCAACTCACCTCCGGGGATCTTCTTCGCCATGCCGAGCGCCTGCGCCTTGGGCGTGAAGAGATCCCGATCACCACAGATGACGAGAGTTGGGATGTCGACGGCTTCGAGAATACGCGCCGCATCGTGTTCACCCAACGCTCGCAACATGTCTAGGTAAAGCCCCATATCCAAACCGGAAAACTCGTCGGCGATCTCGCGAAACAGCTCCTCATCCAATGTCGAGGAAACGAGCCTCAAGCGCTTGAGCCACATGACGGTTTCCGGCTGGTCGGTTGCCCGCTTGACCAAGCTGGTGCCCACGTTGTCGAAGCGTCGCGCGCTTCGCGCGAGTCGGGGCAGAACCTTGTTCACTAGCGGCAGCGCCGAGGTCATCCACTGCTTGCCGTAGGTTCCATTGATCAGGACTAGATGCCCCAGCAGCTCGGGTCGGGTCTCGTAGAGTTCCAAGAGGACCTGGACCCCCATGCTCCAGCCAATCCCAGCGAAGCGCTCCACACCCAGGTGGGCGGCGACTCGGGCCAAGTCTCGGCTATGGGTGGCTACGTCCAGGCGGGGCTTGGTGCCTTCGGGCCGAGGCGAATTGTATAAGCCCCGGTAATCCCAACTGATTACTCGGTAGCGGTCCTTCAGATAGTCGATTTGGCGCTTCCAGGCTCGAAGCGGGCCCCCGAGGCCATTGGCCAGGATGATCGGTGGGCCCGAGCCCCCGGTGTCGTAGAACGCGATCGTGGCCCCGTCGTCCGTACAAAGGGTGCCGGAAACTGCTTGGTCGCGCATCGGAAGGCGCTCAGCCTGCCCGGCTCCGGCCGCTCCGTAAATAGCTTCGAGACCCAAGGCCAGACCCAAACATCGTTTCAATCTTGCGGGTTTGTCCCGCCACCGCTAGTGTCCCGCGCGCTGGCGGGGCTAAACGCGCCCATTTTGTCCAGTCGAACGAACATGGCCGAAGAAAAGAAGCCCAGAATCGACCTCAAAGCCCGCCTCGGGAAGAAGACGGTGACCGCGCCGGGTGGTCCGTCCATCCCGCCGCCGGTCGGATTGCCGAAACCTAGCGGAATTCCTCAACCTCCGTTCGCCCAACAAAAGGCGCAGGAGAAGCCGAAGATTGATCCGTCGAATCCCTACACGGCGATTTCGGCGGACCAAGCGCCCGCTCGCGCGGAACCTCAGGCGATCAAAGTCGAGATGAGCGAGGAGGTCGTCGCTGCTCAAAAGAAAGGGCGCGGCAAGATCGTCGCTCTGGCTGGTGTCGCTGCGATTGTCGGCGCTCTGGTCGGCTACGCTGTCGGCAGCGGCGTCGAACGCGGCAAGGGCGCAGACAAAGCTCTCGCCGGCGCCTCGGACTTGGCCAAAGAGGTGGACGAAGCCAACGCCAAGGTCGAAGAGCTGGCGGACGTGCTCAAGAGCGCGCGGTCGAAACTGGGTGACAACAAGTACCCGGCGGAAGAAGTGCAGAAGCTGGGAGGCATCGACATTCCCTTCTCGGGCGCCAGCCTGACGGGCCGCGGAATCGGTCGCTTCAAGCCACAGATCGTCACCATGTTGATCTCCTTCGCCAGTGGTGCGGAACAGGTCAACGAGCAGAAGGACAAGATCCGGAACATCCTCAGCGGCGCCAAAAAGCCCCTGGAAGATGTGCTCGCCCAGAAAGACACGCCCAAGGTTCGCTGGTCCGTATTCTTCGAAAACGGGCCCTATGGCCCGTGGGTCAGCATGCAGCCGCTGCCGAAGCCGTTCTTGGTCAAGCCGGGTGAACCCAAGAAGGGTGAGAAAAAGAAGCAGTACAAGTGGCCGGCTGAATTCAAGATCAAGCAGGGCAGCAAGGAGTTCACCCTCAAGCGCTACTCGAGCGGTGATCCAACCAAGCGCAAAGGTGGCGAAGAGCCGAAGATCGTGCCGGTGAACCCGAGCACCCAGGCCAAAGTTTGCCCCTCGGACGTCATCGTCAAGCTGCGCAGCGAGATCACGACCATGGAGCGCGTGCTGCGTGGGGATCAGACGCCAGGCCGCGAGAAGGACGGCTTGATCCAGACCGGTGACGTCTTGAGCGAGAAGCTAAAGACCATCGGTACCGGCTGAGCCCCCTAGACACCCCAGCGGTGCGCGCCCGCGGGGGAGAGCAGCATATGCGTCGCTCTGGGCAGTAGGGCAGCTATGTTGCCAACCCCTCCTGCTGATTTTTGGGGATGGCAACAGAGCTGAGTTTGGGCCAGCGGTCGCTGCCTTGGATCTCTCGCACCATGGGACGCGCGGGGGCGCTGACCTATGCGGCGTTGACGGTCTTGTCGGGCTCGCCGTCCGGGTGGGAGTGCCGGGTTGGGGCGATTTCCACCTTGGAGACGTGCCGGGCGTCGGCATCCCGGACCAAGAACTCGTGGCCTTGAGCCACAAAGCGGGCGCCTGGCCTCGGGACTCGGCCCAAGCGCTCCACGACGAAGCCGCCTAGGGAGTGGTAGTCGCCGTCTTCGGGCAGGTCCGTGCCCAGGTAGCGTTCGAGGTCTCCAATCGAGATCGACGCGTCGACGAGCAAGCGACCGTTGGAGAGGCGCACGATGGGTGGCGCGTCCGTGTCGTGTTCGTCACGGATTTCGCCCACGATTTCTTCGACCAGATCCTCGAGGGTTACGATGCCGGCGAAGCTGCCGTGTTCGTCGATCACGACTGCCATATGGTGGCGCCCCGCGCGCATGTTGCTGAGGGCGTCGGAGGCGGGATACGTCTCAGGCACGAATACGACAGGCTTGCGCATCACCGTGGTGACGGGCACGGGCTCCGTGGAGGTGTGGAGACGCGTGAGCAAGTCCTTGATGTGCAGCACGCCGACCACGTTGTCGATGCGATCTCGATACACGGGATACCGCGAGTGACCGTTTTCGGTCGCGACTCGAATGATCTCGTCTGTGGGCGTGTCGACGTCGAAGGCCATGACCCGAGTACGGGGAACCATGGCGTCACCGGCCTTGAGATCCCGAAATTCCAGAACGTTCCGAATCATCTCGGATTGCTCGTGATCCAAAACGCCGCTTTGTTCACTCTCGGCGACCAAAAACTCCACTTCCTGTTCCGTGACCCGAGCAGGAGGTATCGACGAGCCCTTGGGCACGGACTCTCCGACCATGCGGCCCATCGCGATCAGCGGTGCTGCCAAGGGCATGGCCAAGAGTTCGAAAGGGCGCAGCGCAGACAACAACCTCGGTGCGCTCACTTCTGGGCTGCGTAGCACCACCGCTTTCAGCATCTCCGCTGGCAAACCATAAAGTGCCAACGCACACATGGCGGCCACGACGGGTGCCCAGCTGCCGAGACCCTGCACCGGCAGAAGCTGACTAAGCAAGATGGCCGTCCCCGCAATGCCGAGAACTCGAATCACCAACCAGCGCGCTTCGATGGCGCGCCCCTCGGTGAGGTAGCGATCCAGTGCTTTGCGCGGTCGTCCCTCCAAGGAATCCCTGAGGGCCACACGGCGCGCGACGGAAAGCGCAGATATGGCGGCGCTGGCTGCTCCAAAGAAAGCCGCGAGCAGGGCGGGAAGTGCGGCAAGTATGTAGGCGGAAACGGCTGGAGATTCTGGGGCCAACGGCGATCAGTCCTGGGGCGCGTGCCGCCCTCCAATCAAAGTTAGCCTCCCGGGCTCGGCACGCGCAACCCGGCGCCGCACTGACCGATAGGCCCGTATGTCACAAAGATGCGCGGCCTCGGCTCGGGCCTCGGCCTGCCCTGTGCCCTCCCACCCCGGGGCGCCGCGGATCCCGCGGCGAAACGCCAAAAAATTCCAATGCTTGCTCGATCTCGGGCGACACGCCCCGAAGCTTGCGGTCCCCCCGCGGCTGCCAGACGGCGAAGCCAAACCGAGTGCAGCCCCGCGGTCACTCGCCGCGTCGGCGGCTCCCGCCGCGGCTGAGACGGCTGCGAAGCTCGATATGCCCGCCAGCGCCAGCCCGGAAGCCGTGGCCGACGGCCAACAGCTCGATCCTCTCGCGTTGTCCTTGGCGGCTGCCGCTCCCCAACTAGCTGTTCCGCTGGCAGCTGCTGGCGATGCTCCGCTGCAGCATGCCCCCGTACTCGACCAAATCGCGCAGCAGCTGGTGAAGCGCATCGCGTGGGGGGGGGTGGGGCGCAAAGGCGCCGCGCGAATCGAGTTGGGAGCGGGCGCATGGTCGGGTACGACGATCACCGTTCTCAGTGAACCACAGGGTGTGAGCTTGGAGCTCGACGTCGGTGTCGATGTCGACGGTGATGCTCTCGGGGAGCGCTTGAAGCGCCGCCTCGAGTCCAAAGGCCTGAGCGTGCAGGACGTTACGGTGCGCTGAGCTCAATCGTGTCGGATCCCGCGCAGGACCCGGGCCATGACCCCGTCCGCAGTTGCGAGTGCCAGGAGCCGTCCGTCCGGGCTCATCAAGCCGATCCGCTCCGCCCGAGGCATGGTCGTGTCCACGACGTGCCGGGCTTCGATCACCCGCCCATGTCGCACGTGCTCGGCGCCTTCGGCGTTCACGTCGACGATTGGGAGGCAACGCCGGGCGGCCTCCTCGAGGCCGATGAGCTCCGGCGGATCCGCCTCTGGGATAGGAAAGCCGTGAGCCTCGTCAACGCCGAACGCGCCGCTCTGCACCCGTCGCAATGCCGTCAAGTGCGCGGGCACTCCCAGGCGAACTCCGAGGTCCCGTGCCAAGGAGCGCACGTAGTAGCCCTTGCTGACGGTGAGCTCCAAGATGGCCGTGTTGTCGGGCGCCGTGGTGAGCGCTCGGCTCCGACGCACCCGCACGTTCCGGGGTGGTAGCTCGACGGCCTCACCCGCGCGGGCGGCGGCATAGGCCCGCCGCCCCTGCACTCGGATCGCGCTGTGGGCGGGCGGCACCTGCTGCTGTCGCTTGGCTTCCTCTCGAACAGCCCCGTCCAGGTCGGCTTGCTGGAGCCAGCCGCGAGGCAAGTCCACGCGCTCGGTGACGGCGTTGTCGGCGTCAAAGGATTCAGTGCCAACGCCGAAGCACACTTGCGTCACGTAGCTCTTGTCGCTCTGGGTGAGGTGGTCTGCCAGCTTCGTCGCTTCGCCCAGGACGATCACGAGCACTCCTGTCGCCATCGGGTCGAGGGTTCCGGTGTGACCCACCCGGCGCGTGCCGTAGGCTCGCCTCAGTTCGCGAACCACATCGTGGCTAGTGAGCCCACGAGGCTTGTCGACGACGAGGACGCCGGAGGGACCTAGCCGAGCCACACGCTGGATCGTTGGTCCAAGGCCCGATTCAACAGGTCTTGGATCGTGGAGCGGACTTGTTCAGCCAGCTGGCCCACCAAGACATGGTCCTCAGCAGCTTCGGGACCATGACGATCGACGACCAGCGGCTGTCCGAAGATGATCTTCCACTTGGTGGGTGCCGGGACTAGGCCGAAGAGGCCCAGCCAGGGGAAGGTGGGCGTGAGGGGCACGTAGGGCACGCCCAGGGCGTTCGAAAGGTATTCCACGCGCCGCAGCAGCGGATTCGTCTCTTCCGCGCCGACGACGGCGCAAGGAACGATGGGCGTGTGGGTGCGCAGGCACAACCGGATGAAGCCCCCGCGCCCGAAGCGCTGAAGCTGGTAGCGGTCACGAAACAGTTTGCCGATCCCCTTGGTGCCTTCGGGGAAGACGGCAACCAAGTGCTCGCCGCTAAGCAACCGCTCGGCATTCTCCTGGCATGCCCGTACCGCCCCCAGCCGCGTGAAGAACGCCCCCAGGAATGGGAGATAGTAGACGAAGTCTTCCGCGAGCCAACGCAACTGGCGCTGAGATCGATGCCGCAACCGCAGCGTGCTGCGTAGCACCAGTCCGTCCAAGGGCACCGTGCCGGAGTGATTGGCGACCACCAATGCGCGCCCGCTCTCGGGGATGTGCTCGAGGCCGGATGTCTCGACCCGAAAGTAGCGTTCGCACAAGAAGTCCAAGAGAGGACGAAGTCGTGACTCGTACGTCGGGTCCAACCCGAAGTCGTCGACTTCCTCGGAGCGGCTGCGCATGCCGAGGCGGCCCCACTGCCGCGTGTAGTAGTCGCTCGAGAGCAGCTCCTTGACCGCGTCGGTGACGCCGGCGTCGTCGCCGCCGGGGCGCTCCAGCGGTGGAGCCAGCCGCTCGACGACTTCCCGCGCAACACTCTGCACCTGCTGCCGCAAGCTGGCGTCGGCGCCTTCGGCGGTCGGTGCCGAACGTCTAATCAGCCCATCCAGTCGCTCCTCCAGGGCGCGGATCTCCGCTTCTACGTCCGCCTCCAGTTTCGGCGACGCGGCGCGTGCTGAGGCGGGCTCCTCCTCGGGATAGCTCATGCTCGGGGGAACAACCCGGGAGCCGATCCCGAGTTCTGGCGAGTCGAAGTCCACATCGCCCCCCAAAGCTCGACCCGTCCGCAAGTGTGTATCGGACTTCGCAGCGGTGGACTTGCGGGGTCTGCGAACCGGCCTGGACGTCCTCGGTAGGGCCCCCCGGCTGGTCACGGACGTGGGCTTTTTGATGGTCGCTGCCGCGCCCTTCTTGGCCCGGGCCACGGCGCTCGTCGGCGCCATCTTGGTCTTGGCCTTGGTCTTGCTCGCTGCCCTTGTTGCCGGCTTCTTGCTCGTCGCCGTCGGCGTCTTCTTGCGGGAGGTGGTCCTGGCCTTCTTGCCGGTGCTCGCTGCAGTCCCCCGGGTGGCGGTCTTGGCGGTCTTCTTGGCAGCAGTGGCTCGGGACGGGGTCCCTTTCCGAGCTGTCTTCTTGGCGCTCATGTCGCTTCCTCCGAAAGTAGTCTCACATCCCGAAGGTGCTGAGCGTTTGCAAAATCGATCACGGCTTCTCGAGTCGTGAAGACCGGCACGAAACCCAGTTGTTCGGCGGCGGCCTTGCCGTCTGCCACGCAGATGTACTGCAGATAGTCCAAGAACGCCGGCGGGGCTTCGAGCAGATGCGCGATCCACAAGCCCCGCGCCAAGGAGCGAGCGAAGGGCCCCGGCAACGGCACATTGACTCGGCCCGCGAGTTTGATTGCCGTGGACAGAGGCAGAACACCTTGGCTCACGACGTTGAAGATTCCCGCAACGTTGCGATTGACCGCGAGCTTGAGCGCCGCAACCGCGTCCGCCTCATGCAAGAACTGCCATAGCGGATCGAATCCGAGCAGAGTGGGAACCGCGCGTCGGCCGAGGTAGCGAGTGGTCGCCGTCTTGATCCCAGGTCCCAAGATTGGAGCCATGCGCAGGATGGTGACAGTCCGCCCGGAGCCGGGCGGACCGAAGTGCTGAGCGTCCCGCTCCGCCTCGATTTTGTCCGCGAAGTAGGGCTGGTCCCGGCGCGCCCGCAGTGGGTGACGCTCAGTCAAATAGTTCGGATTGGTCGGGTGCGCGCCATACAAGGCGGTCTGGCTTCGCATCACGAATTTGGTGACGTTGCTTCGCCGACATGCGTTCAAGACGTGCATCGTGCCCACACTTTCGAACTCATGCGCCCAAGCGGAGGCATGGGTGGGCGTTTCGAGGAATCCAAGATGGGTCAGGCACTCGACGTTTTCGGCGCCACAGATTTCGGTCAGGCGTTCTTCTGCTACGGGATGGCTCAAGTCCAACTCGTAGAAGTGCGTCTTGGCCCCCGCGGTATCCGGGGCGGCCTGGTCGAGGGCGATGATTCGTCCAACTCGCGGATCTTCTTCCAGCAGGCCGATCAGATTTCGACCTAGAAAAGACTGCGCGCCGGTGATGGCCACGCAAGAGTGCGGGGGCGCCGATTTCGAGATGGCGGCGCCGCGGCGCCGTGAGCGCTGTCGCTCTGTGGCGGAGGTTCGAGCGCGCTTCTTCATCCCGCCTTGAACCTAGTCGATGCCCGAAAAAATGGCATTGGCTTCTTGGGGACGACGTAGGGGAAGGTGGTTCTCGGCCCGATCGTCGTCGTCGCCTCCCGCCCGGGCGGTTTTCGAAGTATTCTAGATGGACTGTGGGAGTACTTCGCGTCGTTTCGGGTCGCCGGCTCGGACCCTACGAGCTCGGAGAACGCCTCGGCGCAGGCGGCATGGCGGAGGTGTTTGTTGCGCGTCGCGGTGGGCCCCACGGATTTCTGAAACGCTTCGCCATCAAGCGCATCTTGCCCCAGCTTGCCAAGGACCCTCGCTTCGTCGCCATGTTCTGCGACGAGGCGAGGATTTGCGCGGCCTTGGCGCACCCCAACATCGTTCAGGTCGTGGATTTCGGCGAGCACGATGGCGAGCTGTTCATGGCGCTGGAGTACGTGGACGGCGTCAGCTGCGCGAAACTCCTGCGCTTCGTTGCCGCGAAGGGGCAGCGCTTTCCCATCGCCGCGGCGCTGTTCTTGATCCACGAAGTTCTTCGTGCGCTCTCGTTCGCCCACGCCGCCGAAGACGAGCATGGACGGCCCTTTGGGATCGTGCACCGAGATGTCTCTCCCGGGAACATCTTGCTAGGGCGGGCGGGCGAAGTGAAGCTGACGGACTTCGGAATCGTCCGCAGCGCCTTCGTGGATCGCCGTACCTATCCCGGGGAGCTCAAGGGCAAGCTGGGTTACATGGCTCCAGAGCAGACCATCGGTGGCGATGTGGACAGTCGCACGGACGTGTTCGCCGTCGGGATCGTACTTGCGGAGATGCTGCTTGCTCGACCGCTATTCCCCGGTCAGAGCGAGATGGAAGTGCTGACTCGGATCTACGAAGCCGATCTGCAAGTCCTGGAGGCTCATGCGGACAGCTTGCCGGGCGGGGCCGTCGAGATGCTGCGCCGCGCGCTAGCCCGCAAACCCGAAGATCGTTTCGAAAGTGCGCAGGAGTTTGCGGAAGCGCTTCGCCGGGTGGCGCGGGCTGAAAACGCCGTATTGGCCGAGTCGTCGCTGTTGCCATGGCTCATGTCTCTGGGGGTGCTGTCCTCCCAGAGCGGCACGCGCCCGGCGCAATCGCCCCCCAGCGATCCCGACGACATCGTCCGACAAGCGGAGCGAGTCGCGGAGCGGGCTCGGCGCAGCATGCCGCCCGCTGCGCTCACTCCTGTGACGACGCCCGGGCGGTATCAACTGGATGACGGCCGCCCCTTAGCCCTTTCGGAAGCCTTGGAGTGCGTTGCCACGGGCCGGGCGAACGCGTCGACGCGGGTCTCCGTGGATGGCAGCCCGGATGTGCCGCTGCTGGAGGTCGTGGAGTTGCGGCGCCTCGCAGTGCGACCAGCGTTTCGTTTTGGGTCACCGGCGATGACCTCGAGGGCCCAACCCGTCACACTGAAGTACTTGCCAGCCATGTTGTACGGCCTGGTGCGGCGACGCGAAAACGGAATGCTGGTTTTGCGCGACGGGCGCAAAGAAGCCCGCGTGTTCCTACGCGAGGGAACGCCCTATCTGGTCAGCTCCACCCAAGCAAGTGAACTGCTGGGGGAGCGGATCGTGGCCCATGGGTTGGTCAGCCGGGCGGAAGTGATCCGCTCCCTGGAACTCTGTGCCGAAGGTTGCGTGCACCTCGGAGAAATGCTGGTGCGGCGCGGGCTATTGCGGCCCCCGGAGTTGGTTCGGCTGCTTACGGATCAGCTCGAGAGCCGATTCGTGCAGCTCGGCCGGTGGCGAGTTGGATTCGTGGAGTTCTGCAGTGGGGAACAAAGCCTAGACGAGGTCGTGCCGTCCACGCGAACGGCTTGGGAGCTGGTGAGCGCGGCCGTGCGTCACGGCTACAGCGAAGAAGATCTATGGGAAGCGCTTCGTGGTTGCGGAGCGAGCCCCTTGGCGCGCAACCCAGCGGCCAACGTAGCGCTGAGCGAACTCGGGCTCACGCCTGCGGAGCGCAGCGCCCTGGGACAGGTCGTCGGTGCGGCAGCGCTGTTCCGCAGCATCGAGCGGCGCGTGCTCGAAGGGCGCATGCGCTCGGAAGACGCGCTGCGCGCTGCGTTCATCGGGCTGTCCGCGGGGGTGACGGTGGCGCCAGGGTTTCGCGCGACCCTATTGGCCCGGTAGCCTGCAACGCGCCGTCAGGTGCTTCAGCTGTTGGTCGACGAGCAGCCACATCGCGACGCGATCCCCTTGGGTGGAAATCGCGAACCCGCTTGCTTCAGCCACGACCATCGGAGAGCCAATGGGCTTGCCGGTTGGGTCCAGCAGGATCGCTCCGACGGTGGTCCGTTCAGTCAGGCGACAGCTTGCCGGGGCGATCCACGCCACGATGACCCCGCCGCTCAGGGGACGTGCATAGACGCCGTGGGGAGCACCCGAGACGTTGAAGTCCGCCGTTTCGCCGCCCATTCGGTGAGTGCGAAGCGGAAATTGGCCATCCCGGCACTTGCCCCTCGGCGCGATCGCCGGCGCGATGACCAGGGGCGATCTGGCTGCGACGACGTCATAGATCCCATGGGGAGCGAGCAACCTGCCACCGGCCTTGGCCGAACTTCCGGCGATCGACCACAGTATGACGCTGCCGTCGGCCTGTAGTGACACGGTGGCCTTGTGATCCTGCGCCGAGAGGTGCAGGATGGACAAGGGCTGCCAGGGCTCGATGCCGGGCGTGGCGATGTGCATGGGAGGGTGGCCGTCGGACCATGCGAGGCTCGCGCCAGGGGCCCTGGATTCGCGAGCAAGACTGGTGAGCATGGCGCAGGTGTCGCCGTCGCAGACCAGGTCGGCGACTTCCATCTGGTCGCCGTCTACCCCCGGTTTCGCGAATCCCGCCGCGCGCCAGAATGTGGCGCTGTGCACCGTGCCCTCTTTGGGCTTGGTGAGCCCAGCAATCCAGCCGCTGCTTGCGCGGTCCCAGGGTGGAGGCGCGTCGGCCCGCAGCCAGGGTGACGACGTCGACTTGCCGGTTTCGAAGTTGAAGATGGACGACCCTGCCAGGCTGTCGCCCTTTTGCTCGAGCAAAGCAATCTCGAACAGATGCGAGCGGGTAGAGCCGAATCTCAAATCGCGGGAGCCCACGGCCAGGGTGCGGATTGGGAACTCCACGCGGCAGTTTGCTGGCAGCCCGATCCCCTTGGCGACGTGCTGCTTGCCGACTTTGCCGGTCTTCACCAGTGGGGTCTTGGGTACATCGAGGTCTACGGAACTCGCTGTGGCGCTGGGGCCGGTCGGGGCGCTGCGCCGGCTGCAGCGCTCGCAGCTCAGTTGGAGGGATCCTCCCAGGACCGCTGCGGCGACTATTCCGATCCCAGCTCGCATCGCACAACTGGATACGGGCCGAACTCATGCACGACCGCAAAACCCTCTCGGGTCAGCGTGCGGAAGCTTCCCGTCCATTTCTCTTCGGGCGCCAGCCCCTCCGCTCGCCGCGGGAACGCCTCAACAGCGCGTGCGCCTGCGCGCCGCGCCATCGCAAGCCCTGCGCGGACCATGGCGCCGCTCAGGCCGCTGGCTCGGTGCGATTCGTCGATCAGCAGGCAGCCGAGAGTCCACACGCCGGCTCGGTCGCCTTGGAAGCAGGGCAGACCTCGATACAGCTTCTGGCCGTAGATCTTCGTGACGGCAGTGTTCGGGGTCAGCTTCATCCAGCCCACGATGCGTCCGTCTGATCCCACGGCGACGATGCCTTGGGCTTGGGGCGACTGCTGTGCGAAGGCCGCCCGTAGCTCCGCTTCACTGTCCTCGGGCGAGTTGGCGCAGCGGTCGAGCCAGGAATTCTTGTCGCCTTCGAAGTGCCACCAGCGGCAGAAGCAGGGGGACCCTGTGCGCTTGAACAAGTCCGCTACTCCGGCGGCGTCCTCGGCGCCGGCTACGCGAACCTCGGTCTCGATTTCGCTCACGCTGTCTCCTCGGGGGGTGGAGTGAAGGGGAAGTCCTTTTCGATCGCGGCCGCCGCACGAAACAGTCGAGCCTCCTCGAACGCCGGCGCGGTCAACTGCAGACCCGTGGGCAGCGCCGGGATGCCATTGTTCGCCGCGGTCAGTCCGACGGGCACGTTCATCGCGGCTAATCCAGCCAGACTCGCCGGTAGGGTGTACACGTCGGCAAGATACATCGCGAGGGGGTCATCCACCCGCTCGCCCAGCGGGAACGCCGGAGTGGGACTCGTGGGGCCGGCGATCAGGTCGACCTGCTCGAACACCCGGGCGAAGTCATCGCGGATCAGGCGACGCACGCGGCAGGCCTTGTCGTAGTAGGCGTCGTAGTAGCCTGCCGACAGCACGTAGGTGCCCAGCAAGATCCGCCGTTTGACCTCTGAGCCGAAGCCCTCGGCGCGCGTGAGGGCGTAGAGTTCGTCCAACCCCTTCGCACCACTGGCGCGCGCACCGAAGCGAACTCCGTCGAAACGGGCCAGATTGCTCGACGCTTCTGCCGTCGCAAGGATGTAGTACGTCGCTACGCCATGCTGGGTGGTGGGAAGCTCCACGTCGATCAGTTCGCATCCGGCGCGCTTCAGGCTTTCGAGCCCGGCTTCCACCTTTTTGCGAACGGCTTCGTTCAGGCCGTCTCCGAAGTACTGCTTCGGGATCCCAACCCGCAGGCCCGCGGCCGGCTCTGAGCACGCAGCTTCGTAGTCGTCCACGTCGTGGTGGGATGACGTCGAGTCCCGAGGATCGTGACCGGCAATCACAGAAAGCATGCGCGCGGCATCCGGCACGCTGCGGGCAAAGGGGCCGATCTGATCGAGACTGGACGCGAAGGCGACCAGACCGTAGCGCGAGACCCGTCCGTAGCTCGGCTTGACGCCGACAACGCCCGTGAGGGCGGCGGGCTGGCGAATCGAGCCACCGGTGTCGCTTCCCAGGGACAGCGGTACCGCCTCTGCGGCGACGGAAACAGCGCTGCCGCCGCTCGAGCCACCTGGCGTGCGCGTGGGATCCCAGGGGTTTTTCGCCGCGCCGAAGGCGCTGTTTTCGTTGGACGAGCCCATGGCGAATTCATCCAGATTCGTCTTCGCGATGAGCACCGCATCGGCCTGACGCAGGCGCTCGATCACGCCGGCGTCGTAGGGCGGGCGCCAGGCGGTTTTGACCGTTCCGTCCTTGGTCAGGATTTTCGAACCCGCGGTGGTGGGCAGCCCGCGAGTGCAGATCGCGTCCTTGACGGCGAGCGGGACGCCGGCGAGCGGCCCAAGACTCTCTCCCCGGGCCCGGCGCTCGTCGATGTCGCGGGCACAGCGCAATGCGTCCTCGTCCAACAGCGACAAGTACGCCCCAAGGCCTCGGGTTGCCCGTGCCCGGGCTAGCGAGCTCTGCGCCGCTTCCACTGCGCTGAGGTTTCCCGAGCGAACCCGCGTGGCGATCTCGATGGCCGTGAGCCGGGTGAGCGCGTCGGTCATCCTTCGTCTACGAATGCTGGGACGCTGAAGCTGTCGTCGGTGCGTTCGGGCGCCTGCTCGAGGGCCGCCTCGGTGGTCAATCCGGGCAAGACGCGGTCCTCGCGGACGGCAGCCTCAGCCTCCGCACGGGGCATATCCGGGGCAATGTGCTCCGTGTCTACGAACGAAAGCTCGGCGACGTAGCCCACGATGGATTCGAGCTGCTGTCGAAGCTGCTCGCAGTCCGATTCGGTCAGCTCCAGCCGGGCCAGGCGGGCCATGTGCTCCACGTTCTGCCGGGTGATGCTCATGAGTCCGGCAACCTAGTTCAGGACCCGAGGGTTCGCTAGCCGGGCTTGCGTGCCCCCGGAAATTCTGGCTCCGGCTCGAATCGATGCGCTTGCGGGTGCCAGGGCGCGCGGACCTTGGTACAAGGGGGGCGATGCTCAGCGAAACGGACACGTCGTTGCAGATGGCGCAGGGTGGTGGCTACCCACCCGGCGGTCCGTACGGTGGCGGTGGTTTCGGGCCTCCCGGCGCACCGCCCGGTGGTGGTGGATTCGCACCCGGTGGCGGTGGATTCGCGCCCCCCGGCGGTCCCCCCGGTGGCAAGCCCATCACCGGCGGCAAGCAGACGATCGCGATGCATCAAATGACGATCGATCCCGCCACGGGGCTGCCCAAGGGCGAGAACCCGCCAGCGAGTACCGCCGCGGTGCTCGCGTTGGTGTGCGGACTTCTGCTCTGCCTGGGACCCTTGACCGGAATAGCTGCGATCATTGCGGGGTTCATGGGCATGCGTGCTGCGAAAGCAGACGCGGCGGTGGGCGGCTACGGCATTGCCATGGCTGGACTGATCCTCGGTGTGCTCAACCTCCTGCTCAGCGCGGTCGGCGTGGTGCTGATGTTCCTGGGCATTCTGGTCTAGCGACCCCTTGCGGTTGCGCTGAACTAATACCAAGTCAACTTGCGCTTGCGGCGCTGATGTAAGTTCATGGGTTCTCCTTCTGTCGCACCGGTGAAAGTCGAGCAACCGCCCCCGGAGACCTGGGAGCCGGCACGGCAGGCTGCGCTCGCGCTGGTTCGCCCCATCGAGCGTTTCCTGAGCATTCAGGCCGCGAGTGGGATCATCCTGCTCATCGCGGCGGTCGTGGCCATGGTCTGGGCCAACTCCCCGTGGAAAGAAAGCTACCACCACTTGTGGCATGCGCCGGTCGTGTTCGGAGTGGGTGAGTTCGTGTTTCGGCAGTCGGTGCATTTCTGGATCAACGATGGCTTGATGGTGATCTTCTTCTTCGTCGTCGGCCTCGAAATTCGACGCGAAATGCATCAAGGGGAGTTGAGCGAGCTCAAACGCGCGGCCCTTCCCATCAGCGCCGCCATCGGGGGCATGCTGGTTCCAGCGGGGCTGTATTTGGCCTTCAACCTCGGCGCGCCGTCCCAGCGAGGTTGGGGCGTGCCCATGGCGACGGACATCGCCTTTGCGGTTGGGATCCTGACCCTGCTGGGCCCGCGGGTGCCCGCTGCTTTGCGAGTGCTCCTGCTGGCCCTGGCGATCATCGACGACATCGGCGCGATTCTGGTGATCGCGATCTTCTACTCTTCTGGCATTCAGCTCATCGGTCTCGCCATCGCTGCTGGAGGAGTCGCCGGAGCCTACGCGTTGCAGCGGGTGGGCGTTCGTCAGCCCTTGGTCTACGTGCTGCCCGGCGTGGTGGTCTGGGCCGGTATGCTGACCGCGGGCATTCACCCCACGATTGCCGGGGTGATGATGGGGTTGCTCACCCCTGTTCGTTCCTGGTTTGGGCAGCGAGGATTCATCAACGAGGCGGGGGACGCCCTCAGGGAGTTCGAGCTGCGCTCCGACAAGAACCAAGACGCGCATTCGTTGCTGCTGCCCCTGGACCGAATCGAAGTCGCGCGCCGCGAAGCTGTGGCGCCGGTGGTGCGGCTAGAAGCGGCACTGCACCCCTGGGTCGCTTACGGCATCATGCCGATCTTCGCCTTGGCCAACGCCGGCGTCACACTGGACGCGGTGGACATGAGTGCTGTCGGCGCCACGGCAACCGCCGTGGGCATCGGTTTGGGGCTAGCGCTCGGCAAGCCCCTGGGAATCGTCGCATTCAGCATGGTGGCGGTGAAACTAGGGCTAGCGTCGCTACCCCGAGGAGTCGATGTGCGAGGCCTGGCGGTGGTGGGTGCCGTCGGTGGAATCGGCTTCACCATGGCGCTGTTCATCGCCCAGTTGGCCTTCGTGGATGCAGCCGCCCTCGGGGTCGCCAAGGTGGCCGTGTTGGTGGGGTCCTTGGCGGCTGGCGTGCTGGGCGTGGGCCTGGGGATTCTATTGCTGCCGAAGGCCACAGGCGCCGGCATCGCCCAAAGCGTGCACGAGGCCGAACGGTCCACAGATCTCTGATTTTTTCGCGCAATCGTCCCAGCCCGTGGCCGATGGGTTCTTCTGTGGGCAATAACGCACCAGCTCGACCAGATGCTTCCGGGCCGATATCATCGGTGGTGTTGTTCCGAGGCAGCCGCACGCTGCTCTCCGCGGGCGAGAAGCGAAACATGCGCGAGTTTGCCGATGGTCAGCTGGTTCCGGGGGCGCGTTATCGCGTTCTGAAGCTGCTCGGCGAGGGCGGCATGGGCAGCGTGTACGAGGTCGAGCACGTCGAGTTGGGCAAACGCTTCGTGCTCAAGGCGCTGTTTCGAGAGCTAGCGGGGCGTAGAGATCTCGTGGCACGCCTTCGGACCGAGTGGCGCGCCCTGGGGCGCCTGGATCACCCGAACATCATCAACGTCACCGACGCCGGTACCAGTGACAACGGCGTGCACTTCTACGTCATGGAGCGCGCAGAAGGTGAAACCCTTGCGGATCGACTACGTCGAGTGGGTCGGCTGAGCATTCGCGATGCATTGCCCATCGCCTCCGCGGTCTCCGAGGGCCTCGGCGCCGCACACGATATCGGCATCGTGCATCGGGATATCAAGCCGCCCAACATCTACCTGCTCCGAGGCGGCGGGGTGAAGTTGCTCGACTTTGGGATCGCGAAACTGCTCGACTCCAGTGTCGAGGTGATCACGGCGCGGGGCATGGCCATTGGCACACCGCGCTACATGTCTCCCGAGCAAGCCCGGGGCGATAGCGTGGACGGCCGTGCTGACCTCTACGCCGTTGGTTTGCTCATCTACGAAATGCTCACGGGCACGGGCCCCTTCGACGACAGCGCTGATCCGCCGGAGATGCTGCTTGCCCACTTGACCCACCAACCACCGCGCATCAGCGCGCGGGTGCCCGAGGTCGGCTCGGAGCTGGACGATCTGGTGCAGAGTTTGTTGCGCAAGGTGCCCTCGGAGCGGCCAGCCAGCGCCTGTCAAGTTGCGGCGATCCTCAGAGGTCTTGGAAAACGTTGGCAAACCGTCAGCACGGCTGCACCCACACCGGCGGCTCACTACCACGCCGCGACCAAAGAAAACGCGTCGCCGAAGCTCGCCCCCAGCGCCGCCAAGACGGCTCCTCTCCCGAGTGCGAGTCAGCCGACGGACGTGTTGCCACAACCTGACGCCGGCCGGAGCGAGTTGGAAAACGCTCACACGACGCCCGCGCAGGTGACTCCCAGCGGCTCGGGCTCGACGTTGATCATCCGGCCCTCCGGAGAAGTCACCGCGTCCGTCGAGACGGTGCGGGATTCGCACTCGCCGTTCTCGGTGGACCAGGCGAGTGCGACGACTGCCGGCAGAGTGGCAGACGGGGAAAGTGCGATGAGCGCGTCGGCCACCACACCCGGCGAACCCGCGATGCACGAGCCGCTGCCAAGCCCCCCCAGCGTGGATCGAACCTTGGCGGAGGCGACGTCACCCCATGACGGCGCGCCCAAGTCCGAGCGGGAGCGCACCCAAGAGTTTGGCGATCTCGACTCGCCTTCACCGGTTGGCAACTCCGAGCTGCCCACGCGCACTTCGGTGCCCCTCGCCACGATGGCCTCCGCCGACAATGCGGAAACGCCGCCGCCTGTCGAGATGATGCAGGCAAGCTCCGCTGGTCGCTCGGCGCGCCGCTGGCTCTCGCTCTTGGCCGCTGCGGCTCTGCTGTCGATCTGCGGCGTGGTGTTGGCGGTCGTGTTCTTCGCCCGTGCCGATGCTCCGGAAGCGAGTGCACCGGCTGACGAGGCTGCGAGCAGCCCGGCCGCGGCCGCCCAGGGCCCGGAGCCGGCGACGACGCCCACCCCTGCCGAGCCCGCGACCTCCGCGGCCAAGCCCGCGCCGAAGCCGGAGCCCGAACCCGCCGCGGCGCCTCCGGTGGCCAAGGCCGAGCCCGCCTCGCCCCCGGCGAAACCCCGGACTAAGCCCGTCAGCGATGAGCACAAAGCCGCCAAGTCCCTAAAATCCCAAGAGAAAAAGCCTCGGCCCAGTCCCGCTCCTGCTGCCGCCCCGAAGAAGCCCCCCGAGGCCGTGCTGCCCTCCAGTGGGCTGTGACGCCAAAACGGGGCCAGCCCTTGTCCAGGGACCACTTTTGGCCTAGGTTTCGCGCCCCTTGAACCGCGGGGGCTGGCTCCGCGGACAACCAAAACACACACCCCGAGCGCAACCAACACGGCTCGGTGCCTCTTCTTCGAGGTCGCCTGTTGGCGGGGTGGAGGAAACAACCCAATGAGGACGAACGCGTTATGACCGAAGTAAACGAAACGACCACTGAAAACACCGCCCCGAGTCCCGACAATGGCGAGTCGACGCCCTCGGTTACCGCTACCGCAGTGCCCCGCACCGCCGTGCTAGCTGCAGAGCGCGCCCAAGCCGAGAGCGAAACCACGCCTCCGCGGGACAATGAGAATCCCTTGCCCGTTCGGGACCTGTTCGAAGCAGGCACCCACTTCGGCCACCAGACCAAACGCTGGAACCCGAAGATGCGCCAGTACATCTACGGCGCGCGCAGCGGCATTCACATCATCGACTTGGATCAGACCTCGCGTCTGTTCAAGCGCGCTTTCGACTTCCTCGCGGACACGGTGTCTCGCGGTGGGCACGTGCTCTTCGTGGGCACCAAGCGCCAGGCGGCGACCATCGTCGAAGAAGAGGCCCGTCGCGCCAGTCAGTACTTCGTGACCAACCGTTGGCTCGGCGGCACGTTGACTAACTTCCGCACCATCAAGGGCGGCCTGGAGCGGCTGCGTAACCTCGAGCGCATGCGCGAAGACGGCACCTACGAGCAGATCCCGAAGAAGGAAACCGTCAAGCTCGACAAGGAGCGCGCCCGCCACGAGAAGTACATCGGCGGCCTAAAAGGCCTGTCGACGGTGCCGGCGGCCATCTTCATCATCGATCCCGCCCAAGAGGCCATCGCGGTGAACGAGGCTCGCAAGCTCAAGATCCCGATAGTCGCCATCACGGATACGAACTGCGATCCGGATCAAATCGACTACGTGATCCCGGGCAACGACGACGCCATTCGGTCCATCCGGCTCATCACCGGTGCCGTGGCGGATGCCTGCCTGCACGGAGCTGCCCGGCGTCGGGATCAAGCACCCGCGCGGGAGCGCGAGGCCCAGCAGAGCAGCGGCCCCGACGCCCAGGTCATCTACTCGCGCCCCCGTGGCGCCGAGACCTGAGCCGATCCGCTCGACATTTCGGGGGTGCGCGGCGCCTCCGCCGTCGCCGCGAGGTGACGAGGCATACAAAGACTTAGTTTGGAAGTGCCCGCCAGTTCCCCCGGGAGTTGGCGAGGCTGAGATTGAAGAAGGAGCAACGCCATGGCTGTGAGCATGCAGCAAGTCAAAGAACTCAGGGACCGCACCCAGGCCGGTCTGAACGACTGTCGGACCGCTTTGATGGAGTCCGACGGCAACATGGATCAGGCCGTGGACATCATCCTGAAGAAGGGTCTGGCCAAGAGCGCGAAGCGCGCTGGTGCCGTGGCCGCTGAAGGCGAAGTCCGCGCGCAGGTCGCCGCCGACGGCAAGAGCGCCGTGCTGGTCGAGGTGAACATCCAAACGGACTTCGCGGCTCGCAACGACGACTTCAAGGCCTTCGTGGGCAAGGTCGTCGAGGCTGCTTCCAAGGCCAAAGAGGGCGCGGATCTGACCGCTGAGCCCTTCCCGGGTGGCAGCGGCAGCATCGAAGACAACCGCAAAGCCCTCGTCGGCAAGCTGGGTGAGAACATCACCGTGCGCCGCTGGCACCGCTTCGACCTGGCCGAGCCCGGTCGCGTGCACAGCTACGTGCACATGGGCGGCAAGATCGGCGTGTTGCTCACGGTCAAGGCGGGCACGGATGCCGCTGCTGGCAGCGACGAGTTCCTCAAGTTCGTCGACGACGTAGCCATGCAGGCCGCCGCGATGTCGCCGCTGTGTCTGACCAAGGCCGAGGTGCCCGAGGCGGACAAGAAGAAGCAGTCGGAAATCTTCGACGCCCAGTTGGTCGAAGAGGGCAAGCCCGATGCGGTGCGCCCCAAGATCATCGAGGGCAAGCTCGCCAAGTGGATGAAGGAGATCTGCCTGATCGAGCAGCACAGCGTGCTGGAGTCCGACAAGACCGTGGAGCAAATCCGCGCCGAGCTCGCCAGGAGCCTCGGCACGGAGGTGGTGGTCGACAAGTTCGTCCGCTTCAGCCTCGGTGAGGGCATCGAAAAGCCGCAAGGCGACGACTTTGCGACCGAGGTCGCGAAGATGGCCGGCAACTGAAGTGTCCCAAATCCGCGTAGGGGCGCGTCAGCGTATCGGGTCCCTCCACGAGCCGCGGTAATAGACATGTCCGGTTCGCACGAGAGCCCGGGTGCCGCGAGGTGCCTGGGCTTTTTTGCGTCTGCGTTTCAGTACCCGCGTTTACTGCGCCGGGGGGCGGGGTAGTCGGGGAGTGCTTTGTTCTGTTCTTTCCAGCGCGCGAACATGGTCTCGAGCAGCCTGGGTTTTTCGGCGGCGAGATCCCGGCGTTCGCCGGGATCAGCCTTCAAGTCGAAGAGCGTTGGCACCTCTTCGGTCTCGGTGACGACGATCTTCTTGTCGTCCAAGATCAGCGCGCGGCGGCGTGGGGTTTGGTCCGTGTAGGGCATGTCGATGATGACGGGGCGCGGGGGCGCTTTGAGGCCCTGCATCTCCGCGACCAAGCTGGTGCCGCGGAAGCTCTTGGGCGCCTTGATCCCGACCAGCTCGAAGATCGTGCGACCCAAGTCGACGTGGCTGCGGCGCTGATCGATCCGCCGATGCGCCACGCCGGGCACGCGCAGCAGCAGCGGCACCCGGGTCGTCACTTCGTGCAGGTAGTAGCCGTGCTCGAAGTAGCTCTTGTGCTCGCCAAAGGCTTCGCCGTGATCCGAAGTGACGATGATCGCCGTGTTGGCGTAGTAGGGGCGCGAGCGCAGATAGTCGAGCACGCGGCCGACCTGCTTGTCGGTGAAGTGCACCTCGGCGTCGTACATGTTGCGCAGGCGCTGGCCAATCTTGGTCAGGGGCACGCCGGGCGGAATGGGCTCGAGCGCCGCTTTGGCTGCGCCATCGGTTCCTCCATCGCCGGCCGGCGGCGGATCGTACGCCGAGCCGCGATAGCGAATACCCTCGTGCAATGCGTAGGAGTAATGCGGATCCATGAAGTGGGCCCACGCGAACAAGCGCGAGTCGCCGCCGCGCTTTTCTTGCGCCTTCAAGCTGTCGATCAGAATGTCCGCCAGCTTTTCATCGACGATGTGCCCATCCCGCGCTGGCAAGCTCGTGATCTTGGGCACCACCCGCCATTCGTCGAAGCCCTGGGCAATGCCCGTGTCCCCTAGGAAGTACACGTGCCCGTGCACCCCCAAGGTGTGAAATTTCTTGACCTTGAGCACCTCCGCCAACGTGTTCAGCTCGGGCCCAAAGCTGCTCGTGGTGCGCCCGTCCCGCGGCAGCTCGCTCGGAAAGCGTCCCGTCATCAGCCCCGCCAGCGACATGCTGGTGTAGCTCGACAACGCGTAGGCCTTCGTGAACACCACGCTGTCTTTGGCCAAGCGCGTTAGGTTCGGCGCGATGTCCCGCGGGTACGCCGTCCAAGGCATGTCCGCGCGCAGTGCATCCACGCTGAGGATCACCACGTGGCGCATGGGCTTCAGCGCCGCTTCCTCCGGCTTGGCTGAAGCGCTCGCGGGCGGCTTCGGGGCGGGCTTTGCGCTCGGTGCGGGCGCGCCGCTCGTGCGGTCCTTGCACCCTGACGTGGTGCATGCTGCGGCCAGGGCGAAGAGCGCGGTGAGATTGCGCGAAGCGAACACACCTTGAGCCTAGCCCGACGCGGCGCGAGGTCGAAAAATGTGGCGGGCTCTGCGCGAGATGCGCGGGCAGTTGCTCACAGACTGGTTGCGCCGTCCCTGTGCCCATGGCCGTAGCGCTCGAACGCGAGGGGTCCGGGCACAGAGAATCACTGGAACGTGGGAGGAGGGAAGGAAGCGGGAGGGGTTTGGGGTCTGTTCGAATTTAGGGCTCCATGTAGAGGACTTCAGCCCGCTCGCAAGCTCCGGATCGAGATCTTCGCAGACCGGTGAAGATCGCGGTGCGCGGGGAAGGACCGAGAGGCACTGTTGTTGCGGTCGGGAGAGAAACGCGCGATCATTAGGAAGCATGGAGCGGATCATTCGAGTCGCGTCGTCCTTTGAAGAGGCGGAAGCTGCCGATCGTGAAGATTTGGCGCGCCTGAGCTTTGAAGAGCGCATCTCGGAAGTCGCGGAACTGCGGAGGATATGGTTCGGTGAAAGTCAAGTTCGGTCGCGATTGGTCCGAGTTCTTGAGTCTGCTGATCTCGCATCGCGTCCGCTTCGTGCTGGTCGGTGGCCACGCGTTTGCAGGACACGCAGAACCAAGACTGACTGAAGATCTCGATGTCTTCGTGGAGCCGACTCTGGCGAACGCCCGCAAACTGCGGCAAGCACTGATGGGCTTTGGATTCAATCCCGTGCCCACTGCAAAAGAGCTGGCGGCACCCGGCAAAGTCTGGATGCTCGGCAGGAAGAAAAGAACTCCCAGCCCGGCAAGTGCTTCATGAAGATCGTCCGCGAGTGGCTCAAAGTGAACTGCGGCGGCGAGATCGTCTCCGTCGACGCTCCTGAGGGCTTCGGCAAAGAGAACGTCAACTACTTCTCCTCCATCCGCCCCGGCAAGTCCGCCGACTTCGTCGTGCGCCTGCGCCAAGGCAAAACCATGAAGCTAAAGATCCGCCGCGCCAAAGACGCAGCCGTGCTCTTCGTCAACTGGCCGCAAGAGGCGAAGAAGCCGACGATTGTGGCGTTGGGGAAGGGGGCGTAGGGAACCCTTCTGCTCAGAGAGTTCCCAAATCCACGGTCGGGAGGAAGTTCGCCATTTCGGCCACGTTGTCGCCGCGATGGACGGTGTCACCCAGACCGAGTTCGCCCGCGCCGTTGTATCCCCAGCACTTGACCGTACCGTCGCTGAACGCGGCGCAATTGTGGTTCCAGCCGGCAGCCACGTCGAGAGCGAGCTTGTTCGATCCCAGGTTGAGTGCCGCCAGGGCGTTGCCCATTTCCCCGGGTTGGTCGCCCCGGGAAGCAGAGTCGCCGTAGCCGAGTTTGCCATACGCGTTCTGGCCCCAACACTTTACGCTGAAGTTGTCGAGCACGGCGCAGACGTGTTGCGAGCCCACACCGAGATCTGTGGCCGTGCGGCCGCTCCCTAGGTCGATGGGCAGGAGAGCGTCGCCCATTTCGCCGGCCTTCCAGCCGCGCCATTGGGTATCGCCTTGCCCCAGCTGGCCGTGCACGTTTACGCCCCAGCACTTGACGGCACCGGTGTCGAGGATTGCGCATGTGTTGTAGACGCCAGCCGACACTTGCTGGGCGCTTCGTCCAGTCCCCAAGTTGACCGTCGGAAGCGCCGCTCCCATTTCACCCGGGCTGTCTCCTCGCGTCTGCTGGTCCTCGAGCCCGAGTTGCCCGAAGAGGTTCCAGCCCCAACAGCGAAGGCTGTCATCGTCCAGCACGGCACAGGAATGCCGATACCCCAGGCCCAGAGACTTCGCCGCGCGGCCACCCAGGTCGACGGTGGCCAAGGAGCCCATTTCGCCCGCTTGGTCGCCGCGGTCGTGGGTATCGCCTAGCCCCAACTGGCCAGCGTCGTTGCGACCCCAGCACTTGATCGCCCCGTTCGCGAGGATGGCGCAGGAGTGGTCGTGCCCCACATCGATTGCCAGGGCCGACTGTCCCAGGTTCAGCGCCGGCAAGTTGTTGCCCATGTAGATTGCGCGGCCCGAGCGTCGCTGGGTATCGTCCAAGCCTAGCGTGCCATAGCGGTTGCTGCCCCAACATTTTACCTCGCCGCTAGAGAGCAGCGCGCAAGAGTGGGTGTCCCCCGCCGCGGCCTGCACGACGGTCGTACCGGTGCCGAGATCGACGTATTCGAGCTGGGCCCCCATGTCTTGGCTTTCGTCGCCGACATTTGCGGAGCGGTCCACACCCAATTGGCCGTAGCTGTTGGCGCCCCAGCATTTTACCGTCGCATTGTCCAGAACGGCGCAGGCAAAGTGGTAGCCGAAACCTGCTCCAAGCGACTGCACGCTGCGACCCGTCCCGAAGTCAAACGATGGCAGGTTGTTGCCCATGTCCCCGGGTTGATCGCCCCGGGTGTCACTCGGGCCGATGCCCAACATGCCTGCCCAACTCGCGCCCCAGCATTTCATGGACCCGTTGTCCAGTTCGGCACACGTGTTTAGATACGTGCCGAGGATCTTGACTGCGCTCCGACCCGCGCCAAGGGATATCGCCGGCAGACTCGCGCCCATCTCGCCGGCCTGGTCCCCCCGATGGTTCGTGTCGCCGACACCAAGCTGGCCGTCGGTGTTGTAGCCCCAACACTTCGTGGTGTTGTTGCTGAGCAAGGCGCAGGCGTGTTGGCCGCCCGCCGCGATGCTGACCGCCGTGGTCCCTAGACTGATCGCGGGGAGGCTATCGCCCATCTCGCCAGGGTCGTTGCCGCGAGTCGCTGTGTCTCCCTGTCCTAGTTGGCCCCAGAAGTTCATGCCCCAGCACTTCACCGCACCGTTGTCCAAGCGCGCGCAGCTCAGGTTCGCGCCCAGCGACAAGGACGTTGCGATACGGCCCGTCCCGAGCGCCACGACAGGAAGGGTATCGCCCATTTCGCCGGGGTCGTCGCCGCGCGTAACGGAGTCCCCGACCCCGAGCGCGCCGTAGGTGTTGAACCCCCAGCATTTGACCGTGTCGTTGTCGAGGATCGCGCAGGCGTGGCTCGCACCCGCCGCAATGGCTCTTGCGGTGCGTCCGGTGCCGAGGTTGACGGCTGGGAGGCTATCGCCCATCTCGCCAGGTGCGTCCCCGCGCGCGCTGCGGTCACCGAGGCCGAGTTGACCGAGGCTATTCGACCCCCAACATTTCACCGAAGCGTCGTTGAGAATGGCGCACGTAAACCCACCGCCAGCGGTGATGGCGGTGGCGGTCATTCCAGTGCCCAAGTCCACCGCCGGCAAGCTGTTGCCCAAGAGGCCGGCCCCCGCGGAACGCGAGAGCGTGTCTCCCTGCCCAAGAGCACCGCTACTGTTTGAACCCCAACACTTGACGGCTCCGGTGCCCAGGATTGCACAGGTGTGATACGCGCCCTGCGCCACGGCCTGAACGGTCTGTCCCGTACCGACATCGACTGCGGGCAGTCCGTCGCCCATGTCGCCAATCTCGAGGCCTCGGTCTGTCGACGCCTGCCCCGGGGCACCGCCAAGGAGCGCCCTGCCGAAACACTTGACGCCCCCGTTCACGACAACGCACCCATGCCCCGAACCCGTCGCTACCCTCGCGTCTACGCCAAGGGAATACCCCGCGGCTGCGACCGCCTCGGCTCCGGATGTGTTGCCGACTGCGCGGGCTTGGACCACGAGTTCATAGGGGCCGTTGGGTAGCCCAGCCGTTGCCCAGCTTGCCGTTGCGACCGTAGAGTATCCCTGGATTTGCGTATAGGCGCTGGTTCCGGCGGGCCGATATAAGAAGCGGTACTCGGGTGTCGTGCCCGCGGCGCACGTCGCGCTGCCCGTCAAGCCCACGACCGTGCCGACGGGTTGGGGCGATGGCGGTGCGATCGCAAGGCTCACGGAGCTGCACACACCGCCCAGCAAGTAGGTCCCATGTGCCGCCGTCTCCCAGCCTGACGCGTTCCCTGCAGCTCGGACGTACACCAAGATGTTGTAGGTGCCGCTAGCCAAGCCCGTCGTGTTCCACACCACACTGGAAGAGGTTGAATAGGGTGCAATCTCTGTGTAGCTCGTGTCGGATTGACCTTTGTAGGTGAAGCGGAACTCGGCGCTCGCTCCCCCAGTGCAGCTTGCCGTTGCGCTGAGAGTGACCGGCGTGCCGGGTGACTGCGGCCCCGTGGGTGAAGAAGAAACGCTCGCAGAGGTGCAGACATCCGAAAGCAGGTAGGTCGTTCGCGCCGCACTCTGAGCAGGCACTCCGCTGCCAACAGCGCGCACGTACACGATCTGGTGGTACTTACCGGAGGGTAGCCCTGTCGTGTCCCAGTTCGCCGTTGGAATTGTCGACCAGTCCCGGAAAGTCACGTAGGGCTCGGTCGTGCCGTCCCGCTGGTAGGCAAAGCGATACTCCGCAGTTTCGCCGCCGCCACACGTCGCTGGGGTCGCGGTGAGCGTCACATTGACGCCTGGGTTTTGGGGCCCAGTTGGGCTCGCGGAGAGGGTGGACCCGGAGCAGAGCTCCAACTGGGTCGTTTCGCTGTCTTCCCCGAAGCCGGGGTTGGTGCAGCCCATCGCCAGCACTGCGATCAGCAGTGTGAATACGCGATATCCCTGCCAGTGCCAGATGTCGTTTATGCGTGTCATTTACTTGCCTCTTTCCAAACATCGCGCTCCTCGAAAACGGACATCTGTGGTTGCCGAGTTCATCGCGCGTATCATCAAAGCCCCACTACGTTCTGTCCCAGCTGCCCGGGCGTCACGCCTCGAGGCAGGTTGTCCCCCAAGCCCAGTTGGCCCATGTCGTTGTCACCCCAACACTTCACGGCGCCGCCAGCGAGTCGCGCGCAGCTGTGGAAGAATCCGACGCTCACGTTGGTTGCTTGCGCTGCGCCGATGGGAACTTTGGGTAGTGCCTCACCCATCTCCCCCGGCTCGTCTCCGCGGTCAGACTGGTCGCCGAGCCCCAGTTGCCCGAAGTTGTTGTCACCCCAACACTTGACGGCGCCACCAACGAGTAGGGCGCAAGAATGATGGTTGCCCACGGCAACTGCCGTGACCAACTCGCCCGCACCGAGGTTCAGATTTGGCAGTGCGTCGCCCATTTCACCGGGTGCGTCGCCGATGCTCTGGCCAGATCCGGAACCGAGCAGTCCCTGGCCCGCGCCTCCCCAACACTTGACCATCCCGTTGTCCAACACGGCGCAGATGCTGTTCTGGCCTAGGGAGACTGTGCTGGCGGTCCTGGAGCTGCCCAGATCGATCCTCGGGAGCGCATCCCCCATCTCACCCGGGAGGTCGCCCCGGTTATCGGTGTCGCCCAGCCCGAGCCGCCCCCAGTTGTTTTGCCCCCAACACTTCAGCGAAGCGTCGTCCAGGACAGCGCAAGTCGTTCGCCCGCCCGCGTAGACGGCTTTCGCCGTGCGCCCGGACCCGAGATCGACCCGTTGCAGGTTGTCTCCCATTTCGCCTGGCTGATCCCCACGAGCTTCGACGTCGCCCAGGCCCAGTTGGCCGGCCGCGTTTTCGCCCCAGCATTTGATCGAATCATCGTCGAGGATGGCGCAGGCGTGCTGGGTTCCAGCAGCGATTGCGTTGGCTTTGCGCCCGACGCCCAAGTCGATCGGGGGGAGGTTGTCGCCTTGATCCAGCGGGCGGGCACCCCGCGCGCGGGTGTCGCCCTGTCCGAGCATGGCTGAGCCTTCCCCGAGACACTTGACGCTGCCGTCGTCCAACAGACCACAAAGTGTGTAGGAGCCAGCCGCCAGCGCTTGCGCCGTGCGCCCGGTGCCGAAGTTCACGTTAGGCATAGCGGCTAGCTCGCCTGGCTCATCGGCGACGCACGTGGAGCGGCCCGCCCCAAGCTCGCCGAAGTAGTTGCTGCCCCAGCAATGGACCTGCCCGCCTGCCGCGATGGCACAAGCGTACAGGTTGGGCACGCCCCGCCCCATGGACGTAGCGACGGCGCTACCCAGGTCGACGACGGGGAGGGCGCTGCCCATCTCCCCGGGGGCGTCGCCGCGATGCTTGTTATCACCAACGCCAAGCGCACCGGTGGAGTTCGCTCCCCAGCACTTGGGCTGGTTGTTGTCCAGAACTGTGCAAGAAAAGTCTGCTCCAGCCCCTAGCGCGAGAGCGGTGCGCCCCGCTCCCAGGTCCAATGAGGGAAGGGCGTCACCCATTTCGCCGGGGCCGTCGCCGACGCTCGATGTGTGCCCAAGACCGAGCTGGCCAAGGGCGTTGTTGCCCCAGCACTTCACCATGGAGTTGTCCACGATGGCGCAGGAATGACTCGAACCGGCGACGATGGCTTTAGCCGTACGGCCAGTGCCCAAGTTGACGCTCGGCAGCTGGTCTCCCATCTCACCCGCGGCGTCGCCGCGGGCTTGAGCGTCGCCCACTCCCAGCTGACCGCTGCTATTTAGACCCCAGCACTTCACGCTCTGATCGTCCAGGAGCGCGCAGCTGTGTTGACCTCCAACGGCGATGACCATCGCCGTACGCAAGGAGCCCAGATCCACCGCAGGCAGCATGTCGCCCATTTCCCCTGCCTGGTCCCCGCGGTTACCGCTCTGCCCGAGCCCGAGCACGCCGAAGTGCGTGTTGAAGCCCCAACACTTCACGGTGTCATTGTCCAGAATCACGCAAGCGTGCTGCCGCCCTGCAGCGATCTGCTTGGCGGTGCGGCCGGCGCCGAGTTCAATCGCAGGCAGCGCATTGCCCATTTCTCCGGACTCGTCACCTAAAGGCTCGGTGTGGCCCTGACCGAGCTGCCCTGCGGCGTTTGCCCCCCAACACTTGACACTGTTGTCGTTCAAGATGGCGCAGCTGAAGTCGAAGCCCGTCGCGATTTCTTTGGCGGTTCGCCCGGTGCCGAGATCGACAACTGGCAACGAATTGCCGAGCTCCGCACCCGAGCGGTGGTTCTGATCACCGAGCCCGAGCGCACCATGGCGGTTGTGGCCCCAGCACTTCACTTGATCGGTGTCCAAGATCGCGCAGGCGTGGTGGGCGCCTGTAGCCAAGGCCTTGGCACTGCGACCGATGCCGAGGTTGACCGGGATGACTGAGTTGCCCATTTCGCCGCTGGCCAGACCGCGATCCGGCGTCGTGTGGCCTTGTTGCCCGTATACGTTGTTGCCCCAGCAGCGTACTTGTCCAGCACCGTACCGCGCGCAGCTGAAGGCGAGCCCGCTCACGAGCTCTTGGACTAGATTCTGACCGGCGTCCCCCGCTCCAGCGGCGCCGTCCACGTCGCCGCCGGTGCCGCCAGCATCAGCGCCGGAGGCGCCACCGATGCCCCCTTGCCCTCCCAGTGCCGCGTCTCCTTGGCCGTCCGGATCTTGCGAGCCCAGAGACGTGTCCACCTGCCCACAGGCTTGCGCACCCAAGGCGGCGAGCGTGCTCAGCAGCGCGGCGAAGGCAAAACGGTTCATCATGAGGTCAGTGGGGGCAAAGGGCGCTTGCCATCAATTGATCGGCACGGAGAGTCCAATCGTGAGCAGAGACCCAAAGGGTGGGGTTGTGTGTGCAACACCTACATTATCAATCGAGAACTTCTCCTCACGAAGGGGCAAGAAGAGCTGCAGCGCCGTGAACAGCTCGATGGCGTCGCCCAAAGGGAGGAAGCCCGATGCCCCCAACCCCGGAGCGATCCAGGGACGCGACTCACTGTCGTTGCGAGAAAACCCGAACGCCTCGCCAGCCAGCTGACCGACATGTAACTGGCCGCAAATGGCCACCAGCGCGGGCTCAGCCAGGGCCTTCCAACAGCCGCTCACTCCCGCGGCGAGTAGAGACACTTCGACTTCTCCGCCACCGAGCGAACTCGAGCGGCGCGGTAAATAGAAACCATTCACGCCGACGAGCGCGGGCCCGAAATCGAGCATGCCGCCCGCAGCGAATCCGGCGGCGGCGGGCTCGAGCAATCCCACGCTGCCGGCGAGACCCACATGCAGGTGCGTGCTTGGTACGGGCTTGGGCAGCGCAGTCGGGGCGGTTCGCTTCAACGGAAGGACGGCTGTCGCCGGACCATCCGCGGGGCGAGCTTTTTCGTCGTCGACGATGATGGCCAGCGTTACCGCGAGGGCTTCGGCCAGCCCTCCACAGTCGGCGCCGATGTCGGCAATCCGCCGACGCCCGCTTCGCGACCCTTGCGCCACGATCTCCGCGGTGTAACCCGCGCCGCTGGCGCTGAGCGTGACACGCAGTGTGAGCTTGGCAGGGACTCCACCTGCAGCGCGCACAGAGGCTTGGCCGGTGACTCCGTTGACGCGACTGACCATGCCGCCTGTGTCCGGGCAGTCTTGGGCGGAGCCATCATGCGTGACTTCGATGACCGGAATATGGGGCGTGGCCGCGGAGACCTCGCTCACGAAAAGCGATGCCAAGAGCGGCGCGACGGCGCAGATAGTCGACTTCATCGAAAGCCCCGACAGCGTGCGCTCGCCTAGGGCTTGCCGACGATCTTTTTCAGCGCCGCTGCGTGAGTACTCTTGGGATGGTGCTTCAGAAACGAGCGCGCTCGCTGACGCGCCTGCGCGCTGGAGCCGCTGGCCATCAGCGCCTTGATCACTAACGCTTCATGTTCTTGCCCCAACACCGGCTTGGGGAATTCGCGCCGAAACTGATTGAGCAACGCCAATGCGCTCGCGGCGTTGCCGCTTCGAAGTGCCGCTCGCGCGCTCCGAAGCAGCCGACTCTCCCCCCAAAGCTGACTCTTGCGCTTCTCAGCTGAAGTGGGTGGCGGTGTCGTTTCTGGGACAGGTTCGTCGACTGCAGCAGGTTCTGGCGTCTCAGCGGACTCCTCGCCGGCAGCCAAGGGCTGTTTGGTTTGGTTGGACTTGACGCCTTTGTGCCTCCCTGTGGGCTGCGCTGTGCTCTCGGCCGCCACGGGCTCGCCTTGCTCCTCGTCAGTCGGCGCCGCTGCCGTCTTGGGCGCCATCGTCTCGCTCGTGGGTTCGTCCGGCGCAGGCGCCGCCGTCGCCACAGGCTCCGCCGTGTCGCTAGGGTTGAGCGCAACGTTGGCGCCGCCCGCAACGACCAGTCCAACCGCCAGCCCAACGATGCCCGTCTTGGCGATCCCCAACAGGCCCGCACCCTTCGAAACGGCTGCGCCACCCGCACCCGCTGCGGCACTACCCGCGCCCGTCGCGGCACTACCCGCGCCCAATGCGCTACTCGTGGCAGCGGCGCCCGCGGCCGCCGCGCTGCCCGCGCCAATTGCGCTACTCGTGCCCGCGGCGCTCGTGCCCGCGGCGCTGCCCGCGCCAATTGCGCTACTCGTGCCCGCGGCGCTCGTGCCCGCGGCGCTGCCCGCGCCAATTGCGCTACTCGTGCCCGCGGCGCCCGTGCCTGCCGCGGAGCCGCCTGCTGAGCTACCCGCGCCTGCTTCCGCCGCCGCGCTTCCACCCGTGGTGCCGCCGTCCCCGAGCCCGCCGCCGTCAGAGCCGGGCGCCCCCGGCGGTGGCAAGCGAGCTGCGAGCTCAGCCCAAATCGCGTCCTTGGCGCCTGCGGGCGGAGCGAGGACCGCTCCGGCTTCGAGCAGGCGACGCTCCTTGTCGCTGGCGTCCGAGTCCAGCGAGGTCAAGGGTTGAGGTTTCGTCGTCATTGCATCGACACTCCTACCGCGTGCAGCTCGAATCGTTCGCGCGCTCGATTGCGCTCGACCCCCTTCTTGAAGATCCCT
>CBDCTZ010000003.1:0-69513 GCA_965222375.1 Polyangiaceae bacterium | reverse complement strand
GGATCCCAGAGAGGGTGCATGCGGTCTTCTTCGTACACGCAGGGCGGGGCTTGGCGCCACCACAGCCATTTACTCTCATCATCAGCGATCTTCTTGTGGGTGGCGATGCGCAGGCTTCCGTCAGCGTAGGCGGCTGCCGTGCAGGACATCGGGCGGGCCTTGACCACCGTCTTGCCCGCAATCCCGAGACCGTAGTGGCCATGCTGAGTTTTGAAGCCGCCATTGAAGGCCGCGACGAGATGTTCGTGGTGCGCAGCGGGAATCAAACCTGGGCGCTCCATGCCGTGGGCTTCCTTCACGTTGGCGCGAGGCTCCACAGTGCCTGGGACGAGCTGGATGTGGAGGTGTTCGAGTTGGAAGGCAATGACGAATAGTTCTGCCCAGGGGCGGGAGGCATCTGGGTGAAGCAGAGTCTTGACCATCACCGCGGGCTCTGTGGGGCGGCGCGGGTCCGCTATTGGCACCCACACGCCGTCCACCTCGGTTTTGGACTTCTCATGCATCGGTTTGACGCTTGCGGGCCGAAAGGGCGGGCGCACTTCGGTCGCCGCATCACCCTTCACTACCGGTGCGCTCTGGACCGGCGGCGGTGCGCTCCAGGTCGGGGGAGGTGGCTCGTCGGACCGGATCGCGCGGTTGGCGCGATCCTGAATGCCGTAAGCGAAGGCTTCGAGTCGCTCGACGGCCTTGACCCCGATCACGGCCCGCAAGCTATCGGCGATGAAGGGACCGAGCCAGGGCAGTCGGTGCACCGCAAACCAGAGCAGGCCAACGCTGACCACCAAGCCGGTGGCAACGCCAAGCAGGCGGCGCAGCCAGCGCCTCTTGGATGTCGGTCTTTTTTGGGGTTTGGGTCGTTCAGTCACCGCACTGCGATGCCCCGCGAGCCCAGAAGATCGGCCAGTGCGGGTTTGAGTTTCTCAGACGCCTGTGGATACGCTGAGCGCGCCAGCTCGAAAAAGCGGTTGCCGCGACTGGTTTTCAAGGAGGACGTCACGGCACTCCGCTCGTCGGGGCTGCCGTGCTCCAAGACGCCCAGCAAGAGCTCCGCGGCATCGACGACGTCGATGCGGCACAAGGCGCGAAGCGCTGACAATCGCGCCTCTCGCTGGGAGCTCGTCCGGTAGATGCGTGACAGGGGCTCGAAAGCATGGTCAAAGCGCAAACGTTCGATGGCTTCGACGGCTTCCCCCACCACCGGCTTGTGGGGGTCGTCCAAGGCCCGCTCCAAGGTGACGAAGCTACGCTTGTAGAAGTAGCGAGACAGCGCTCGCACGGTGGCCAGGCGCACATCGTGGCTGGGGCTCTCGAACAACTGCTCGAGGGGCGCCAGGATTTGGTACAGCCCAATGCCCGCCAAGTAGTGCGCGACAATCGCTTGAGCGCGCGCCAGCTCCGTCGCCGAGGCTTGCTCTAGGGCGAGGCCGGACAGGCGACCCAAGAGTGCGGAGCGCCGCATGATTCGATCGTCAGCTTCTTCCGGATCCAGTAGCACGTCTGCACAGGCCTCCGCGGCGCTGCCGTCCTGTTCCCACTCGAGCAAGTCCACATGCCACACGTCGGGGGGCCCGACGTGCTGACCGACCCGGGATTCGAGGGCTTCGTTGGTGACGCTCGGGTCGGTGAGCTTGGCGTAGCGCTTGGCGGCACGGGCGTAGTGCTGTCGCCGCGAGGGCTCTCGGGCTATCTCGGCCAACTGGTTGTAGAGGTCGCCCACTCGCGCGTAGTGGCCAGCTTCGGCGCATGCGAGCAAGCTCGCCACTAGGGCGTTTTCGGCAAGCTGCGGTGGCCCACCCCGCTTCAAGGTGACATCGGCGACGCGGTGCCACAGAGCGGCTTGCTTCAAGACACCCGAGGCCGCGACGCGGCCGAGGCCCTGGCGCCGAGCGTAGTCAGTCAGTTCTCGGGCCAGCGTGGCCGCCGCAGAGAGCTCACCGGAGCTTTCTGCCAGACGCAGGGTGTGCGCCTGAAGGCGTAGCGCGTGGTAGCGCAAGTTGTCTTCGCTGAGGATGCGCACCGCATTGACCGCGCCCTCCAGCACATGCTCGAAGGTGCTCGACAGCTCTCCAATGGCGATCAGCACGTGATAGCAATCGAAGGCCCGCTCGCGAAGCCCGGAAGACTCGTAGCGGTCAGCGGCTTCTTCTAGGCGGTGTACCGCGGAGACCGTAGCTTCCCGTTCGCCGCGCTCGTCGCCGAGGAGCTTGCTGGTGCGCGCGATGTTGAATTGCGCCAAGCCCGAGGCATAGGCATCGCGCTCTGACTGAATGCGCGCGGACAGTCGTGACCACAGGGAACGCGCCAGCTTGAACTCTTTTGCGTGCTCGTAGTGGATGGCGCTGCGCACCAGCAGCTCAGCGCTCTCCAACTCCTTGGCGGCCGCGCGATGTGCTTCTACTGCTTGGCTTGGGCGCATCGTGGCCCACATGCCGTGGCAGCGCGCGCGATCGATCGGCGGAACGTAGCGGAGCAATCGCTGGATGCGGGCCTCGTCGCCCATGTACCAAGCCAGGGACATGGACAGCCGCGGCTGTCGCATCGACTCGAAGAGATCGGCCAGGCTGGAAGCGGCTTGGCGATACACTTCCTCCCGGCTGTGGGTGGCAGACAGCGCGCCCAAGAACGAACGCGCGGCTTCGTCGCTCTGGCCGCCACGCGCTTGGGAGCGACCCCGGGAGATCATGTCCTCGGCGGCGCGATCCGTGCCGAGGTTGGAAAACCAACTGAGCGGGTCAGCCATGGCTCGGGGCGGTATGGCGCCAGCGTGTACTGTCTGGCGCGGCACCATGCATGCTGTCGTCGGTGGTCGGTTCACGCCGGGGTTTGTCTTTGGGGCCCACGTCGTCAAGAATTCGGCGCGCTTCGCGGTTGCGGTCCTTGTTCGACGACAGGGATGCTTGGTCGACGACGAAGTGGCTGGCCAAGAGGTCCAGATAGTCCAGGTTCAGGCGTCCGCCTGACGGCATCATGAAAACAGCGCTGATCTTGGCGCGGCGGGCGATGGCGGTCACGGTGTCCCGGGGAATGTACAAAGAGCCATGGGTGAAGAGGTGCACGACGGGTTCGCGGGCGTCCCGGGCGGATTGCAGATCCAAGGTGCGCTGGAAGTCCGCGAACACGCGAACCGGGTTGCGTCCGCGCTCCCCTTTGAAACTGAGTAGGTAAGCCACGGGCAGCTGCCCGGATCGTGCGGCCTGAGCCTCGTATAGTCGTGAGTCGAAGAAGCGCAGCACCACGTCTTCGCCCGACAGCAGGAGCTTCTTCGATACGGCGATGGCCATGCCACGGGCGAAGGTGGCGCGCTCGCCTCGCATGGACGCGGAGGCGTCGATCAAGACGTGGTGCACGCGTCGGGCGTCGTCTCGGGCCTGTTCCCGGGCGTAGTACAGCACCTCGTTGTCAGCCATTCGTCGCATGAGCTCGCCCTCGTCCCAGGCCAGCTCCGTGAGCACGAGGCTATCGATGCTGCCCTTGCGCGCGAGGCCCGCGTAGCCGAAGGCGGAATAGGTGCTGGCGCCGGGGCGCGTTTTGGTTTCCAACACGCTGGGCAAGATCTCGAGGGAAAAGTCCACCACGTCGTTGGCTTCCGGCGCGTCGAGAGCGGCCAGCAGGTCCACCTGGCTGAGGGCGCCTGCCGCGGCGTCGCCGCCCAACATTCCGAATAGCCGCAGCGTGTCTAGATCCAGCGCGTCAATCAGCGTCAGCACATATAGCCGCGCTTTGACCAGCTCGCTGACTGCCCGCACATCGAAGGTGCGCCGAACGGAGCTGTACAGCTTTGGCAGTTGTGCCTCGACGCCCTCGAGAAGACCGGCATCGAAGGGCACACCGTTGACGTACGCCGGGGCGACGGACACCCGCGCCGAAACGGTACCCAGAAGCCGCGCCAGCAGCACCACGACGATGTCATCGCCTAGTCGCAGACTCCGGGAGCGCTGGGCAGCCTCGCTGGATGCCACGTCCGAGATCAGTGAGGAGTACTGCTCGAATACCTTGGGATCGTCGCCACCTTGGCGCAGCAGTTCAGCGGCGTCCGCGCGGGGCGCAACGGAGAGTTGTTCGTTGGAAGATGCCAACAACAGACCGAGGTCGTGCACCAAGCACAATGGCACGCGAACGCCCAGGCGCTCCAGGTCTCGATGCCAACGCAGGGCTCGCAGCGCCAGACTGGCGGCGTGGGGGCGAGTTACTGACAACGCCAGGGACCCGATGGGCCCCGCGACGGACGGGTCGCGTGCGAGCTCGGCGGGTACGGGCATGGCGAAACGTTACCTGACGCTCGTTTCTTCTGCGACCCCCTCAGGCGCCGACGCTGAGTCCTCCGAGGCTTCCGATGCTGCTGCATCGTCCTGCTCACTCTGGGGCGCCGCAGCGCCGGCGTCTGGTCGGGCTTGGGCCTCCCTCTTAGCGCGCTCACTGCTCATGGGCGGGGGCGCGGCCAGGCGTTCGGCGAGTTCCCAAGGGCGCTCTCCGGTGATCAATCGCGCGCCTCGCCGATAGCTCACGTAGCTCCAGAACCAATTGAGCAAGACGCTGACGCGATTTCGGAAGTCGATCAGAAACCAGATATGCACAAACAGCCACGCAAGCCATGCGGCGAAGCCGGTTAGGCGCAGTCGGCCGCCCCAAGTTTGCGCTACGGCGCGGCTGCGCCCAATCGTGGCCATGATGCCCTTGTCCACGTACTCGAAGGGCCGGGTTTCCTTGCCGGCGACCAGCCGAATGATGTTCTTGGCAGTATGCCGACCTTGTTGCGCCGCGACCGGCGCCACCCCAGGCAGCGGTTGTTTGCTGCCTGGGGGGACGAAACGTGCGACATCGCCGATGGCAAAGATGTGCGGGAATTCCTCGAGCGAGCAGTCCGAGCGCACCACGACCCGATGGGCAGAATCCACATCGACGCCCATGCGGTCTGCCAAACCTACGCCGCGCACGCCGGCGGTCCAGATGACTGTCGCTCCATCCAGGCGCTCGTCGCCCATCCGCACGCCGCGGGCCGTAATGTCCGTCACGGTGCGCTCAAGCAGTACCTCCACACCGAGCTCTTCGAGCTGCTCCTTGGCGCGCTCCGCCAGCTTGTCCCCAAAGGCACCGGGTAGCAGTCGCTTGGCCCGTTCGAGTACGAGTACGCGCGCTTCCTTGGGATCGATGGCTCGAAAATCGTCGGCGAGGACCGTACGAGACAGATCGCTCAGGGCTCCGGCCAGCTCCACACCGGTCGCGCCGCCGCCGATGATGATGAAAGAGAGCAGGCGTTTGCGAACTTCCTCATCGGATTCGCGCTCTGCGGCTTCGAAAGCACACAAGACCCGCCGGCGGATCTCGAGGGCCTCGTCCACAGACTTCAGCCCCAGCGCGTGGCGCCCAAAGCAGTCTTCATTTCCGAAGAAGTTCGTTTTGGCGCCAACCGCAAGCACCAGGTAGTCGAACGAGAGGATGCTCCCGTCGTCCAATCCAAGCTCACGCTTCGCGGGATCGAGAGTGTGCACCTCCGCCAGCAGCACCCGGACATTGCGTTGTTCTCTCAGCACCCGACGAATGGGTACGGCAATGTCGGCGGGTGATAGCCCCGCCATCGCCACCTGGTACAGCAGGGGCTGAAATAGGTGGTGGTTGGCCCGGTCGACCAGGATCACCTCAGCGTCGAAGTCCGAGAGCCCGCGGGCGGTTGCCAGGCCACCAAAGCCTCCACCAACGATGACGATTCGCGGTCGCGGTGCTCCCGACTCCATCCGACGAGCCTTCAGCTGGTCATAGCGGCCTCGATGGCCGTGATGTCATCGGGGCCGAGCCGTACATCGGCTGCGCTCGCGCTGCCGCTGATGCTCTCGACCCGGCGCGCTCCGACGATGGGAACGACCACTGGGCTCTTTGCCAACATCCACGCCAGCACCAGCTCGTAGACGCTGAGTTTGCGGCGCCTTGCCTCGTCGGGCAGCCGACCCACGGTGGAAATCAGCGGCGCGCCGCGAGTACCCCCGAAGGGAGAATAGGCCAGGAAGGCGATGCCCTGCTTTTCGCAGTAGTCGAGCACACCGTCCCGCTCGACCGAGCGGTCTTGCACGTTCCAACGGTTCTGCACGCTCACGATCGGCACGATGCTACGCGCCTTGACGATCTGTTCTACGCTGACGTTGGAGAGCCCCACCCTCGCCACCTTGCCCTCTTCCACCAGCGCGGCCAGAGCACCGACGCTGTCTTCGAAGGGCACGCGGGCATCAGGAGCGTGCAACTGCAGTAGCGAGAGACAATCTACGCCCAGAGCGGACAGGCTGGCTTCGGCGGCAGCTTTGAGCACTTCAGGGCGTCCATCCACGGTCCAAGCCCCACCCGGGCGGCGGCACGCGCATTTGGTTGCGACGATGACCTGCTCACTGCGCCCTTTCAAGGCTTTGCGCAACAGCGCTTCGTTGTGATTGAAGTCGCGGTCGTCCATGCAATACGCGTCCGCGGTGTCGATGAAGCTGATGCCGGCATCCAGCGCGGCGTGCACCGTGGCGATGGCTTGGTCTTCAGGTGGTCTGCCGCTGATCGACAGCAGCATGCCTCCAAGTGCAATCGCACTCACCTCCAACCCATCGCCGCCCAACTTGCGGGTCTTCATCCACTCTCCTTGACACGCGGCCTCGCGCGCCCCGGAGCATACCGCCAAATCGAAGCTTGCCGGGGCCGGCTCTTGGGCCGCGGGCGCCTGACCCACTGTCCACGCGGCTTTGCGTGCTAAAACGCTGCAATGCGACGGGGATTATTCCTCATGCTCGGGGTGCTGTGCGTTGCGGCTCAGGCCGCTGCGGAGCTTGCCCCTGGCACCACCGACGAGCCCATCGTCGTGGATGCGATGCCCTACGCACTCAAGTCGAGCACACTGAGCGCGCCTTCGAGCGTCATCCAGAGCTACTCGTGTGCCACGAATACGGACGAGTCCGGGCCGGAGCGCATATTCCAATTCACGCTACCCAAGGATGCGCGGGTCACGGCCTGGGTGGAAGAGGCGGCGCCCGTGGATGTCGACGTGCACCTGCTCACGGATCTGAGTGTCGCCGGCGGGGAGGCCACCGGCTGCGTCAGTCGCGGCAATCGCATCGCGGAGGCAGAGATGACGGCGGGCACGCGCTTCGTCGTCGTCGATAGCTTCAAAGGCGTGGCGCAAGCGGGGCCCTTCGTCCTGCGCATGTACGCGATTGGCGACGATTGGGCCGAGCAAATGGTTGCTGACGGAGTTCGCTGGCGAGCTCGGCGCTACCCGAACCACAGCGGCGGGCCACAAGTCACGAACGTCCTGATGATCGACCCGGGCGCGTCGGGCTTGAGAATCGAAGCGCATGCCGCGACGGGGTGCCAAACGGTGCAGACCATCGGCGAGGCGGTGGGGGCCACGGCGGGAATCAACGGAGGCTACTTTGGCCTGGGTGGCGGCTGTCCGCCCGTGTCGCTGCTCAAGAGCGGTGGCAGTTTGATTGGCACGAACAGTCAGTCCCGGGGCGCCTTCGGTTTGACGGCAGCGGGCAAGCCGATCATCGAGGTGGTGAACAAGGGCGCAGATTGGCCTCTGGCCGAGGAGGCCCATGGAGGCGGTCCCGTATTGGTCAGGGCGGCGCAGGCCACGACTTCCAGCGATTGGGCAAAAGAGAGCTTCACCAACTCCAACTTCAATGGCCCCAATCCACGAACCTGGGCTGGCGTGAGTGGGGGAGCCTCGATCATGTTCGGAACCGTCGACGGCAGGCGAGGCAATGCCGCCGGCATGTCCTTAGGCGCGATGGCGGACTGGATCGCTTCGTCGGAAATTGGTGGCACTGAAGCCGTGAATCTCGACGGAGGTGGTTCGAGCACGATGTGGATCGCGGGCGCCACCCCCAATGGCGTAGTCAACTACCCGTCCGACAACTCGTCGGCGGAAGAACCGACCCACTCCGGGTCTCGGCCGTGTAGCGGCGGCATGTTCGTCTTCGCGCAGCCCGTCAATCACGCGCCCCGCTTTCAGACTCAAGCGCCCACGGACGCCAGTGTGGGCGTGCAATACATCTATGACGCCGACGCTCTGGATCTCAACGTAGATGACGTTCTGTCTTTCGCGCTGTTGGACTCGCCGAGTGCCATGACCGTGGATGCCGTCAGCGGTGAAGTGCGCTGGACACCCGCCAAGACGGATCCCCCGAGTGTCAGCGTGCGCCTCGTCGTGAGTGACGACGCCGGCGCCGACACGGAGCAGGCCTTCACGCTGTCCGTGGCTGGCGCCACCGGTGGGCCAGATGCGGGCGCCGGAGGCGGTGCAGGCGCGGGTGCCGACGCGGGCGCGGGTGCCGGAGCAGCGCGCCCTCCGGGGGATGACGCCGACGGATGTTCGTGTCGGAGCGGCCCCGGACCAGCGGTGCCGCCTGCGTCCCTGTTGGGCCTCGGGGGCTTGGTGCTACTTCTTTCCCGCCGTCACAGAAGTCGTCGCGAGAGACGGCCCGGGGCCTGAACCGGGTTGCCAAAAGAACCCTCGGCTGCGGCGGTCCTGGCGAAAGTGATCGAGGGCATCGAAGTCCAAGGGGAAGCTCCGCACGGCAGCAGGCGCGACGGGACAGAACAGCCGATCGGCGTCAACTTGCGTCGGATCCGCGAAGCCGCTGACGCCGCTGGACTTGAGAGCAGGCAACTCGGATTCGTGCGCCCAATCGCTGACCCCGACAAAGGTCCCCAACTCGTATGCGCGGCTGACGCACAAGTGACGCCACATCACTTGGGAGTAGCGAGGAGATTTCTTGCGACTCACACTGAGTGCCGGAACGACGATCAGGTCCGGCTGCGCCGATGCGGCCAGCACCAGATCTGAAAACCAGAAGTCTGCGCAGATCAGAACGAGCATTCGGCGACCCTGAATCACGAACTCTCCGGTCGCGGTCCCGGGTTGAACAAAGCGGCGTTCGTCCGCATAAGGCCGCAGCTTGTCGTAGGCGCCGAGCAGCTTCCCATCCGGTCCAACCAAGACGCCGCGATGAACCATGTGCTCGCCGTCGGCGCGATGTTGCGAGCCGGCCACCAGGTAGCACCCTAGATCTTGCGCCAGCTGCTGCATGCTGGCTTCGTAGCTTTTCGGATCGGCGCCGAGGTGGAAGCGCTCGGGTAGGACGAGCACGTCCCCCGCTTGGACGCCGTCCTGCCCGTCCGCCAGGGCCGCTCGGATTGCTCCGAGGTTGTCCGCCTCCGGTAGGTACGAGAGGCGGGGCTGCACCAGGACCAAGCGCATGCGCTGTGAGTAGCACGCCAGGCTGGCGACGGTCGCGGATTGGTTGCAGGATGAGGGCAGTGCTGCACTGGGTTTTCGCTTACGGCTCCAACATGGATCTCGACGATCTGCGACGCTGGTGCCGAGAGCGACGGCGAGAGCCCCTCGCGGTGTTTGAGAGCGTGGTGGCGGCGCTGCCTGGGCACACTCTGGTTTGGAACTACTACTCCGAGGTGCGCCAGGGCGCTGCGGCCAATGTGGGCGCCGGCGGCGACCGGCCCCTGCCAGGGTTACTGCTCCAAGTCGACGCGAAGGGGCTCTCAGCGCTCGACGCGAAAGAGGGCCACCCGGAGCGTTACCAGCGACAGCTTCGGCCGGTGACCACGGCGGATGCCGGCGCCTTCGACGCCTGGGTGTACGCGGTGCGCCCCGAGTACCTTCGACAGGAGCCCGTTCGCCCGACTGCGGCGTACCTACGCATCATGATTTCCGCCGCAGAGCGCCACGCCTTCCCTCAGTGGTACCTGAACCAACTGCGCTCATTGTTCCGAGACTGAGGAGCCCCGTGCTATCCTGAAAAGGTTAACATGAGCGAGCCGAAACCGCAGAAGCTCGTAGGGCGCTACGCTCTGTTTTCCGAGCTGGCGAGCGGCGGTATGGCCACCGTGCATCTCGCGCGGCTGCTCGGCGAAGCTGGTTTTGCACGCACCGTGGCGGTCAAACGGCTGCACCCCAACTACGCCAAGGACAAGGAGTTCGTGTCCATGTTCTTGGACGAGGCGCGCCTAGCGGCGCGAATCCGGCACCCTAATGTCGTGCCCGTGCTGGATATCGTGGCTGCGGATGACGAGCTGTTGCTGGTGATGGAATTCGTGCAGGGCGAGGCACTCTCCAGCTTGCTGAGGCTCCAGGCCGGTCGTCCGGTAGTCCCCAGCATCGCCGCTAAAGTGGCGTGCGACCTGCTCTACGGGTTGCACGCCGCTCATGACGCAAGAAACGAACGAGGTGAGCCCCTCGAAATCGTGCACCGCGATGTGTCCCCTCAGAACTTGCTCGTCGGTCTCGACGGCGTGAGCCGCGTCACGGACTTTGGTATCGCCAAGGCCAGCAACCGCATCCAGACGACTCGAGAAGGTCAACTCAAGGGCAAGCTAGCCTACATGTCCCCGGAGCAGTTTCGAGAGCGCCCTGTGGACCGCCGATCGGATGTGTACGCAGCCTCCATCGTGCTGTGGGAAATGCTTGCCGGACGCCGATTGTTCGCGAAGAACGATCCGGGTGCCACTGTAAACAACATCCTCCGTGGCGCGAAAACGCCGCCCAGTGCCTACGTCAATGCCGTGCCGAAGGAACTCGATTTGATCGTGATGCGCGGCTTGGCGGTGGATCCAGCCAAACGCTACGCCACGGCTCAGGACATGGCGGTTGCCATGGAGCGGGCTTTCCGTCCCGCACCGGCAGCAGATGTCGGTGCCTGGGTCGAGGAGTTGGCGGAGGCGTCCCTTTCCGAACGCGTCGCCCTGCTGGCGGGCTTGGAAAGCGTATCCACCGTATCTGGTGTTGAAGCGGCGCGTGCCTATGCCTCTCGTCTATCCGTGTCAGAGGATCAGCTGGACACCGGTCGCACTAGCCATCCCGGGGTCAGCGAACCCGTCAATAGCAACCTCTCGAGTGCCAATGTCGCTCGCTCCATGCGGCCGGGGCCACCGATCCAACGGCGCGCGTTGTGGTTCGCCGCGGCTGCATTGGCCTGTGTGTTCGGTGTGGTGGCCATCGTCATCATTGTGGTAGTGCGCGTGCGCGCCGCGGAGCCCAGCGTGGAAGCTGCTGCGCCCGATCCGGTGCGCGAGCTCCAATCGCCAGCGACCGGACCGGCAACGGCGACAAGTCCTGCCGTTAGGGGTGGCCCTAGCGCGGCGGACACGCCGCCAAACGAGATCCTCAACGTGGACGGCGCGGACGCTAGCGTACAAGGTAGGACATCACCGCCGGCCAACGCACGGCCGCCTGCGCCGACGGCAAGGCGACCCACGCCCAGGCCCGCTCCGAAGTCGACGTCCACCAAGCCGGCGCCCAAACCCACCACGGGCTTTGGCAGCCTATCTCGAGAGTGAGCCGTGCGGCGGTTTGCGGCGAGCTTCGACGCAGTGCGGCGAAGCCCACAATTGTCCCGATCATCGCTACCCCTAAGCGTGCTTTCAGCTAGGCTTCCCGCGACATGAATTACGCGGCGGCACTGGGCACTTGGTTCTTCACCGCTTCGGCGCTCATCGCCTGCGGCGGCTCTAGCGAAGACTCGTCGAACAACAACACCGGCGGTACCGCTGGCATAGGTGCTATGGCGGGAGCTGGGGGAGCTGCCAGCGGGGGCACAGCAGGGGCCCCAGGCGGTGCCGCGGGGAGCGCCACGGGCGGAACCGGCAACGTGTCCAGTGGTCCCAAAGCATCCGAGTGTTTCAAGGACATCTACGATGGAGCCATCAGTGTCGACTACGACCAATTCAACCCCACCATCGGTAGCCACTGCCAGGGTACCAACCACCAAGACATTCAGGGCGTAGAGAGGCTGGTCTTCCTCGGGGACTCCATCACCGATGGCAGTTTTCCGACGCCACAAAGTGGCTTCTACCGCACGCTGCTAGGTGCCGATCTCACAGCGAAGTTCCCCGGGCTACAGGTTGACAGCTGCGCCAAGGGTGGCGCGGACATTGGCGACATCGCTGGTCAGATTACGCAGTGTTTCCCTGGTGGCGGTGACAACAAAAAGACTTTGATCGTGTTCACAATCGGCGGCAACGACATCGTGCCGATGGCAACGTCAAAGCTGAACGAAGTGGATGGCGTCAAGAAGGCCGGAGAACTCGTTGCTGCCCTGGACGCTCAAGTCAAGAAGCTGAAAGACCCGAACAACTTCCCAAATGGTTCCTACGTCGCCTTCGCCAACGTCTACGAGTACACGGACGCGACCACGGAAATGAGCTCCTGTCCTCTCGCAATCACCGTAGGGCTGAGTGGGAAGTGGCCAGCTGGGCTGGCGGTGTTCAAGGCGCTACGTGAGGGTTACATGAAGATCGCGGTCGATACGAAGAGCGACATGATCTTCATGGGTGAAGAGTTCTGCGGGCACGGCTACAAGGCCGGAGACGCCAATGGCCAGTGTTATCGTGGCCCCGGGGCGAAGAACTGGTTCGACGCCAGCTGCATTCACCCCAACCCAACTGGGCATGGTGAAATCGCAAAGATCTTTTCGACGGTCATCGCCGAGTAGCGCTTCCCCGCCTTGCCTCATCAGGGAAACGGCGTCCAGCGCCGCGCCCTGCGCGGATGCGCGGACTCGTTCCGTTGGTATTGCGCGTCAGCCGTCGAGGGTCTTCTTGAAGTAGAATTCGACGGTGTCGCTCTTGTCGAAGAGCTCTCGTGTTTGGCCGGTCTTCGCGTAGCCACGCTTGGAGTAGAAGCCGTGGGCGGTGTGGAAGCGCGTGTCGCTCCACAGGTCGATGAACTTCGCCCTCCTGGCTCGGGCGGCTTCTTCCACTTTCGCGAGCAGCTTGGTGCCGACGCCGCCGACCCGTGCACTCGCGTCGACGTATAGCTTCTTCAGCTCGATGCCAGTTGGGTTCGCCGCGGGCGTGTGACCGATGCATCCGACCACGCGGCCATCGTGTTCAGCCACCCAGAACTCGCCCTCGTGCTCCTCGAAGTAGGACGCAATCCGACGCAGCTCGGGGATCTCGCCGTCGACGTCCATGACGCAGTTGGGGTACTCGGCGAAAACGTCGCTGATCAACCGAATCAGCTGGTGTTCATCGTCATCCCGCGCCGGCCGAATGAGCATCGCGCCTGAGAATGCCCCGGAAAGTTAAGCTTAAGAATGAAGAAGGAAGCCGGGGTGTTCGTAAGCAGCCGTCAGAGACGGCCGATAGACTTGCGACTCACGCAAACGCCGGGCTGGCGTGGCGAAGGCGATCTAGGAGTTTTCTTAGGTGTCTCATGGGCTCCTCCCGAGAAATGCGCTGGTCTCGTCAGCCAACGCCCGTTCAGGTGCTCCAATGTGCGTGCGCTGAGTACCCAATTTGTCCAACTCTGGCAAGCTTTTGCGACACTGGATCGTATCTGTTGGAAATCAAAGAGGTTTGCGCTTTGGCGTTCGTCCGGAGCGGGCGGGACTCAAGGGGATGCAGCCGGGATTCAGCTGACGCTGGCATTTCATCAGCTCGTGACCCGGCTGCCTTGGCACGCTAGGTCTGGCCCATGCAACCGCGCATCTTGGTGGTGGGCTGTGGAGCCATTGGCGGCGTGCTCGCCGGCACCCTGCTCGAGATCGGCCAGGAGGTGAGCGTGCTCACTACGAACCCAGCGATCGCCGCGGCGCTCAGAGACAGCGGCGTGCGCGTGACGGGACCCGACGCACCGGTGCCCATGAAGCCCGCAAGCGTGCTCGAGCGCCCCGACGCCGCACAGAAGTTCGACTTCATCTTGCTCGCCACCCAGCCCCCCCAGGTCGAAGACGCCGCGAGCAGTAGCATCGACATGCTGGCCGATGACGGCAATATGGTCTGCTTTCAGAACGGGCTGTGCGAGATGCGCGTGGCCAAGGTCTGCCCCCCCGAGTCTGTGATGGGTGCGGTGGTCGCCTGGGGTGCTTCCATGCTCGAGCCCGGCGTGTACGAACGCACCTCCGCGGGCGGTTTCACCCTGGGTCGATTGGAGGGGCCCTCGGACGAAGCGACCGAAGAACTGTCGCGCTTGCTCGAAGCGGTCGGCCCAGTGAACATCAGCGACAACCTACTCGGTGCCCGCTGGAGCAAACTTGCCATCAATGCCGCGATCTCCGCCCTCGGCACCATTGGAGGCGACCGACTGGGAGCGCTCATGCGCCACCGCTACGTGCGTCGCTTGGCTCTCGACATCATGACTGAGACCGTACACGTGGCAGTGGCCGAGGGCGTTGCGCTGGAAAAGGTCAGTGGCACTCTGGATCTGAATTGGATCGCTCTGACCGAGGCCGAGCAAACCGCAGCGGGTTCTCCCGGGCTCTTGGCGAAGCACACCTTGCTGTTGGCTGTAGGTGCGCGCTACCGCCGGCTACGCTCGAGCATGCTGGCGGCCATCGAACGCGGCCGTCTCCCAGCAGTGGACTTCCTCAACGGAGAAGTCGTGGAGCGTGCCAAGCCCCACGGAATCCCGACCCCCGTGAACACCGCGGCCCGGGACCAAGTCTGGGCCATCGCCCGGGGACAAGCAAAGCCAAGTCACGAACTCGTCCGGGATCTCTACGACCGCACCCGCTCCGAATCATGACTACCCTCGGACGACGACAGCTGCTCGCTGGCTTGGTTTGCATTGGCGCACCCGGATGCAAGCAGGACAAGCCCAAGACGCTGTACACTTTGCCGGCATTTTCGCTGACAAGTCAGCACAACCAACCGTCAGGCTCAGCGGAACTCGTCGACAAAGTCTGGATTGCCGCCTTCTTCTTCACTCGCTGTCCCACGATCTGTCCGAAGATCACAGCACGAATGAAGTCGCTTTCGGAGATTGCCGCCAAGCGGAGACTTGGTGTGCAGTTCGTGATGTTCAGCGTGGATCCGGAAAACGACACACCGGCGGTGCTCGATCAATACGTCAAAGACAAGGGCCTCATCGAGAGCCGCTTCACGCTACTAACCGGTGACCTGGAGGTCGTCAAAAAGACAGCCGTCCAGGGATTCAAGGTTGCGCTCGAAGGCGAACCTGACGAGTCCAAGGAACACATGGGCTTGCTTCATGGGACTCACCTGATTCTGGTTGGGCCGAAACTAGCCATCGTCGGATACTATCGAAGTAGTGATGACGCCGAGATGCAGAAGCTACTCGATGACGCTAAGACGCTGCTCTGAGCGACCTGCAGCATTCTCACTTGCCCTACGCTTCTGACCACGCCAAGGCTTCAGGACATGACTCGAGATCCCGCATGTGGCGCTGGGGCGCGGTGGCTGACGCGACTGTTGCCTAGTTGCAGTACCAGTCGTTTTGGAAACAGACGCAAGAGAACCCACCCCACTTGCATTGCAGTCCGTCGCCCTGGCAGCTGCTGCCGGGGTTTGGAGGATTCTGGGGACAGGTGGGGATGTTGCTCTCGCAATCCCAGTCGCCGCCGAAGCAGGCACACTCCTGGCTGCCGTAGGAGCACTTCAAGCCCGTGGCCGTGCAGGCCATGTTGTTGGGAGGCTGTTGCGCTGGGCAGCCGTAGCAGTCCCAGTCGCCGCCGTAGCAAGTGCATTGCTCATTGCCGTAGACACACTGGGATGTGAAACTGCCGGAACAGCTGCTGTTGTTGGCGGGCTTGGTGGTCGGGCAGTCGTCGCAGTCCCACTGGTTGTTCCAACAGTTGCACTGTTCGTTGCCGTAGGTGCAGAACTGTCCGGCCCCGGCGGTCGTACAACTACTGTTGTTTTGGGGTTTGTTCGGAGGGCAGGCCGGTGGCGCACCGCCGGTGCCCCCCCCTGCGCCCGCGCTGCCTGCGGAACCGGCCGCGCCACCGGCCCCCGCGCCGCCTCCAGCTCCTGCGTTGGCGCCTGCGCCGGCACCACCGCCGGCCCCGGCACTACCGCCACTCGACGAACCCGCGGTTCCGCCCGAGGATGACCCGGAGCTGCCGCCACTGCTGCTGCCCGAGCTGCCCGCGGCCCCGCTCGCACCGGCTTGGCCTCCTGAGGCCAGGTCGGCTTCGTCGGAGCCACCACAGGCGCCGGTCAGAGACGCCGTGCCAAGAACGCCAAGAACCGCAACTACGCTACGCACCTTCATGACCATTCTCCTTACCCTTTAGTTGCAGAACCAGTTTCCGTTGAAGCACAGACAGTTCAACCCGCCCCAGCTACACTGCAGGTTGTTGCCGCTGCAGGTGCTACCTGGGTTCGGCGGGTTTTGGGGACAGCCCGGCAAGTTGCCGTTGCAGTTCCAATCGCCTTGCCAACAGAAACACTCGACGGAGGCGTATGCGCACTTCACGCCGGCCATGTTGCAGCTAGAGTTATCTGCGGGCTGCTGCGCTGGACAGCTGTAGCAGTCCCAATCTCCGCCGTAACAGGTGCATTGCTCGGAACCGTAGTCGCATTGCGAGGTATTGAACCCCCCGCCGAAGCAGCTGCTGTTGTTCGCGGGCTTCGCGGTTGGGCAATTGTCGCAATCCCAATTGCCGTTCCAGCAATTGCATTGCTCGGTGCCGTAGGTGCAGAATTGCCCGGGCGCTGCAGAGTTGCAGCTGTTGCCTGTCTGGGGCTTGTTCGCGGGGCAGGTTGGGGGAGCACCACCGCTGCCGCCGGAGCCCGCACTGCCACCGGCGCCTGCTGCGCCACCGGCGCCCGCACCGCCACCAGCGCCCGCTGCGCCGCCAGCACCCGCACCGCCACCGGCGCCTGCGGCGGCCGCCGTGCCTGCCGAGCCACCGGCACCGCCACCAGATGTGCCGCCGCTCGAGGAACCGGAGCTTCCTCCCGAGGACGTTCCGGCGCTGCCGCCGCTGCTACTGCCAGAGCTGCCAGCGGCACCACTTGCGCCAGATTTTCCGCCCGCTGCCGGATCCTCGTCGGAGCTACCGCCGCAGGCCCCTGCGAGGCTCGCCACTCCGAACACGCCCAGAATCGCAAAAACGCCACGCACTCTCATGTGCTGTCCTCCCAAGCATCCACCGAACTACTCTGGGCCGCAAAACCCGATGCCTCCAATACCACGCGCCTGCCCTCGCGCAAAAGCCGGGTCAGGCTTGGTGGGCTCGACACAGGAACTGTTCCAGGGCCCGACTGAATTCCGAGCGCATTGGAACCTGAACATGGTCGGCGCCCGCAATGGTGGTCAGGGTGCACTGGGGCACCGCTTCGCACAGCGCCCGGGCGCCGCTTATGAGGGGATCGCGGCTGCCTACGACACTGCATACGGGGATTCGCAGCTCAGCCAAGCTGTCTGCCGTCACGGCTAGATCCGGCGCGCTCCGAATCACGCCAATCAACGCACGCTGATCATTCAAGAAACGAGTCACGAGTCGCACCCAGGCGCGGTGGCGCAGCGAGGGTCGCCGTCGCTCGTCGCCCATGTGCCCACTGAGAGGACCCACACCGCGACCCGCCTCCAGGGCGTCTGCCAACTTTGGGATCGCCTCCAAGAAGGACGACCCGCCGCTGGCCGCGGTCTCGAAGCCAGCCCCGAGAACCCCCAGGCTGAGAAGACGCTCGGGCGCCAGGCAGGCGAGCTTCAGAGCCACGAAACCGCCCAAGGAGTAGCCCAGAAAATGCGCGCGCTCGAGTCCGAGGTGGTCAAGTAGTCGAATCAGATCGTGGGCCATGTGCACGCCATAGGCGGTTTCGGCGCGGGGCTTGTCGCTCTGGCCGTGGCCCCGCTGGTCAACCGAAATGACCCGATGGCGTTTTCGCAAACGACGAGTGACCCCAGGAACGCGGAAGTTCAAGTCTCCGCTCACGGCAAAGCCGTGCACGAGCACCACCGGGGGCCCGGCGCCCTCGTCAGTGAAGAAGATCCGGACGCCATCCGAGTCGAACTGCCTTCCCGACGACCAGCTCGATCTCGAGCGGAGCATGATGACTCTTATACGCCTGCTTCACACCTCTTGGCGACCCGCCCCGATCAGTGACGCTGCCAGGCAGATGGTCTAGAACACTTGATACAGCGTCATGGAAGTTCGTCACGAAGATGCAGTCGAGATCATCTCCGGTCAGCCTGAAGCGCATGTGGTACTCACCTGCGAGCATGCTTCCGAGCGTCTGCCCGAGCCTTGGGAATGGCCCGAGGAAGACCGCTGGGTGGTCGGCACGCATTGGGCCTACGACATTGGCGCCAGCGACCTGACTCGGGACGTGACCGTGGCCCTGGGCGCGCCTGCGGTGCTGTCGCGCTTTTCACGACTCTTGATCGATCCCAATCGACCCCAAGGCTCGGATACGCTCTTTCGCACCGAGGCCGAGGGCAGGCTGCTGCACATGAACGCCCATCTGAGCGAGGGTGAGCAGGCTGTTCGTAAGCGACGCCTGTACGACGCTTATCACGAGACGGTGCACGAAACCCTCGTCAACGCGACGGCGGAAGTTGTCCTTGCCATGCACACCTTCACCCCCGAGTACGAAGGTACGGTGCGGGAGCTGGAGGTGGGCGTGCTCTTCGACCACGACGAAGCCTTGGCACAACGCGTGGCGGATGCTCTGGCTGAGACTGGCTTGCGGGTCGGGATGAACACGCCGTATTCGGGCAAGCTGGGGATGATGTATTCCGCGGACATGCACGCAGCTCGCCATGGCTGCCAAGCTGTCGAGCTGGAAGTACGGCAAGACCTCGCCGTAGAAGCCGTGGTTCGCCGGCGCATCGTGCAGGCACTGGTGCGCTCTCTGGCGCCCCAGTTCCATGCGGATTAAGCCGCGCGCCAAGCAGCCCGATTTCGCGTATTCCACTCCCGCAGCAGGCAGCCGTGCATCGCCGAGAAGGGCTGCTTTGATGCCTCGTGTTCCGCAAGTCCCCACACAAGGCAGCCGTACTTCGCCCGGGCACGGGTGCGTTGGCGCTCGGTGTTCCGCGAGCTCCGCACAAAACAAGAACGCGCGCGTCCTGATGGACACGCGCGTTTTTGAGCCAGGGCTGCTCAGTAGTAGCCGACGATGCTGGTCGTCAGGCCATACAGGGTCAGCGTGCGGTCGTCTTCGTCGACGCCATTGCCCGTGGCCGCTGGCGATTCGTCTTTGCCGCCGAGGCCCAAGTACAGATACGGGCCGACCAGGATGGCGAAGTGGGAGAACGGCGAGATCCCAACCATGGCTTCGAGCGTAACGTCGGTGGCCGTGTCCGTCGTGTCTGGACCCGCCGTGCCGCCACCCACGGGGTCACCCGGTGTGTTCGCGGTACTGGTGTACAGGAAGCCTAGCCGAGGCCAGATCGAAAAAGTCTCATCGAAGGGAAATGCATACCCGACGCGGGGGTGTATCGCGAGGAGCTGTTGACTCCCACCATCCTGGGTTTGTGATTGCCCCCCGCCGCTGGTTTCTATCTCGCCGCTTCGACTGATGAAGATGAAAGAGCCGCCCACACTGATGCCCTCGGTGACGAAGTAGTCCAGGGCCAGACGCGGCAGGACGGCGGCGCCACCGCCGAACAAGCTGATCTGAGAGGACTTCTGGGTGGTTTCTACGGTCTGTCCGCCCGCACTTCGTTCAGTCTTGTCGCGGATGATGTCCACGCCCATCACGCCGTCGACACCGAAGACGAACTGCATCTCTTCGCCGAGGTTGTCGATGCTCGTCGAGCGTCGCGGCATCTGTGGCTGGTAGGTTCCGCCCCACTGGCCTTGCGCCTGCGCCAGAGCTGAACCGGACGTGGCCACGACGGCCGAGAAAGTGAGCATGGAAAGTGCTTTTTTCATCGCGTTATCCTCCGTGAGAAGCGGCGGGAGGATAGCCCGCGATGCCGACGCCACGGCAACCCCGACCACAAAGAACCTGGGCGCGCGTGCTACAAATGTTTGAATTTATTAGCTATTTTGCATCTTCCGCCGAACGCAGAATCCAGGGGCAAATCGTCTCGAGTTGGCGCAAACGCGTGGAAAGCGTTTCCGAATCGGGTGCGCGCACGGTCACGTGACCCACTTTTCGCCCGGGGCGCGGCGCCTTGTCGTAGTCGTGCAGGTGCGTGTCGGGCACCGCGAGTACATCTTCTGCCTTGGGCATCGCGCCCACGCAGTTGACCATCGCGCATGGGGAAACGGCGTCGGTCTCACCCAGAGGTAGACCTGTAATGGCGCGCAGGTGGTTTTCGAATTGGCTCGTGCGGGCGCCTTCGATGCTGAAGTGCCCCGTGTTGTGCACCCGCGGGGCGATCTCGTTGGCCCAGAGCTCGTCGCCCACTTGGAAGAGCTCCAGCGCCAGCACCCCGACGTAGTCCAACTCTTCCATCAGCTTGGTGGCGTGGCTCTGGGCCTGCGCCTCGAGGGCAGGAGCGACGTCCGCGCCCAGACAGCGGCTGGTTCGCAACACGCCGTGGTCATGGACGTTTTCCATCAGCGGGTAGAACCCCAAGGTGCCGTCTGGTGTGCGGGCTGCGATCACGCTCAGTTCGCGGCTGAAAGCGACGAAACTCTCGAGGATGCAGAGGCGCCCTTCGACCTGCGCCCAGATCGCCGCGACTTCGTCGCCGTCTCGCACCACTACCTGGCCTTTTCCGTCGTAGCCTTCGGTGCGGGTCTTGAGCACACAGGGCAACCCGACCTCTTTGACCGCGAGGGACAGCGCTTGGGGAGCGGCGACAGGCATGTAGCGGGGCGTCGGAATGCCGAGCTTGGAAAACAGTCGTTTTTCCTCCAAGCGGTCTCGGGCCACCGACAGGGCGCGGGCTGATGGGAAAACATCGACGCGCCCGTTGAGCCCCTCGACTGCCGCAGTCGGAATACTCTCGAATTCGTAAGTCACCACATCGCACTTGGCCAGTTCGTCCAGTGCAGCGGCGTCGGCGTAGTCGGCGACGATGTGCCGACCGTAAGCCGATGCCGGCGAGCTTTCCTTGGGATCAACGAACACGAATCGCATGCCGAGCGGCGCTCCCGCCAGGGCCAGCATGCGCCCGAGCTGCCCGGCTCCGAGCACGCCTACGCTAAGGGCCATTTCGCGGGTCCGGCCTGTCCAGTACGTTCTTGGTCTGCTCCGCGCGAAAGGCAGCCAGGGGTTTTCGGAACTCCGGCCGCGACGTGGCCAAGATCGACGTCGCTAGGAGTGCGGCGTTGGCGGCTCCCGCTGCGCCGATGGCCAAAGTTCCTACCGGCACGCCCTTGGGCATCTGCGCGATGGACAGCAGTGAGTCCATGCCCTTCAGGGCGCGGCTTTCCACGGGCACGCCCAGTACGGGCAACAGGGTCTTCGCGGCTGCCATACCCGGCAGGTGCGCTGCGCCGCCCGCGCCCGCGATGATCACACACAGGCCGCGGTCCGCGGCGCCCGAGGCGTAGTCGAACAACAGATCTGGAGTGCGATGCGCGGAAACGACCTGCACCTCGTGGGGCACACCGAGCTGCTCGAGCATACTGGCGGCGTGCTGCATGGTCTCCCAATCGCTACGAGAGCCCATGATGATGCCCACCAGGGGCGATTGTGCCGCGGCGTCTGCCAAGGGTCGGCTACCGTATCCGAAACCAAGGTTGTCGCCCAGTGCTGTCTGGCCGCTTGCCGCCCGCTCGGAATTTGTTCAGCGTGCGGCCAGGCCATGAGAATTATGCGTTGGTTTGCGCTCTGCGTATGCCTGGTCCACTGCGGGCCAGCGCCCCGAAGCCAGTCCCCGGACAAGAAGGTGCAGACGGTCGACAAGGACCCGTCCGAGGGCTCCGCCCCGCAGCTGCCGGCCGCCGATCGCCAGCTGGTCGCGGAGCTGAAGGCGACGGTAGCGCACCTGTCGGGCAAGATTGGCGAACGAAACCCCAAGAAGCATTGGGAGCTTGCGGCGGCCGCGGACTACTTGGCCGACCAATTGAGCGAGGCAGGTTACGAGGTTGGGCGTCAGGGCTACGAAGTGGACGACGTCATTGCGCAGAATCTCGAGGTCGACGCCCGGGGTGCAGAGCGCGGAGACGAGATCATCGTCGTGGGTGCCCACTATGACTCCGCCGTCGGAAGCCCGGGAGCGGACGACAACGCTAGTGGCACCGCGGCGCTGTTGGCACTGGCACGCCGCTTCCGTGGCAGGAAGCTCCGCCGCACCGTGCGTTTCGTGTTTTTCGCCAACGAGGAGCCGCCCTACTTTCAAACCGAGCGCATGGGTAGCCTGGTCTATGCCAAGCACGCGTTGGCTCGGGGCGACCGAATGCTGGCGATGCTGAGCCTCGAGAGCCTGGGCGTGTACAGTGACAAGGTGGGTTCGCAGCGCTACCCCAAGGGGCTCCAGGAAAAGCACCCCACGGTTGGAAACTTCGTCGCGGTAGTTTCGGATACGGCCTCACGAGCGCTCACGGATCGCTTCGCCAAGCTCCTCCGCGAGAGCGGCCCTGTCGCTGTCGAGAGTGATGCCCTACCTCCGGGCTTGCCGGGGGTGGGTTGGTCGGACCATTGGTCATTTTGGCAGATCGGCGTGCCCGCGGTGATGGTCACGGATACGGCTCCGTTTCGGTTTGCGCACTATCACAAGCCCACGGACACCCATGAGCGCTTGGACTACGAACGTTTCGCTCACGTCGTGGTGAGCTTGGGCCGCAGCCTGCAAGAGCTGGCGAATCAACGCACTCTGCCAGCGCGCGAGTGAGGCCTTGCGTTTTGCAGGCCCGGGTGTCAGTTCCTTGGGCGTGGCGGCGCGGTCGCGTAGACGATTCCTAGGCTGGGTTTCCCTCGGCGTGATTGCCGGTGCGACGGGAGTCGCCGCCCTCAGAGCTACTGGTTACTCTCTGCCCGAGGAGGTCAGCGCTCGCCTGAAAGTGCTGTCCCCCTGGCAGTACATCGTGTTGCGCGCGATCGGTGACCGTCTGGTTTTCCCGGGGGAGGTCAACGTTGCGGACTTCGCTGATGGCTACCTCGTTGGCATGGTCGAAAAAGACCGAACTGACCTGCTGAAGCTGATCGCAGTCATCGAGCACGGTGCGCCGCTGTCGTCGGGATACATCCGTCGGTTTTCCGATCTGGATGCCCGGGCCCAAGATGAAGTGCTGAAAGGCGTGAACGAGAGCTCCATTGCCTTACTGCGGGCCGGTTTCGAGGCGCTCAAAGCCATCGCATTCATGGCCTACTATCGGCTGCCCGAGTCGTGGCCCGCACTGGGCTACCCCGGCCCGGTTGCCCCGCGGAGCCTGCAATGATCACCCAGGGCCGCAAGCTGTCGGCCGACGAGAAGGTCGACGCCGATGTTGTCGTGGTGGGCACCGGTGCCGGAGGCGGCATGGCCATGCGGGAGCTGGCTCGAGCAGGCTTCAAGGTGGTTGCCCTCGAAGAAGGGACCCGAGTCGATACCAGCGCCATGACGCAGCTGGAAGACGAGATGCTGCCCAAGCTCTACCAAGAGCGTGGTGGTCGCATGAACCAGGATTTCACGATCCGCGTGCTGGGCGGCCGATGCGTGGGCGGGTCGACCGTGCACAACATCAATCTGTGCAAGCGCTTGGCGCCGGAAGTGCTGCACGCCTGGAAGGCGGCGCATGCGGTGAGTGGGCTATCCGAGAAGGAGCTCGCGCCGAGTTTCGAGAGTGTCGGACGGGACTTGTCGGTGAGTCTGATCCCAGAGGAAGACCGCAACGAAAACAACCGCGTGCTCGAGCGGGGCGTAAAGGCCCTGGGTTGGAAGGGCGGGCCGCTGCACCACAATCGTGTTGGCTGTCAGAAAAGCGGTTTCTGCGAAGTCGGCTGCCCCTTCGCGGCAAAGCGAAACTCCGCACAGGTGCTGGTGCCGGAAGCCATCGCCGCCGGTGCCCAGCTGTACACGGATGCTCAGGCCGTTCGAGTCCTGCACGATGGCGGCCGGGTCAGCGGGGTGGTTGCGGCGCTCCTCGATGCGGCGGGTAAAGTGCACCACAGCCTGACCGTCAAGGCCAAAGCCGTGGTGCTGGCGGGCAGTGCCATCGGCAGCGCGGTGCTGGCGCAGAAGAGCGCGCTGCCGGATCCCAATACTCAACTGGGCCGGCGCCTGCACATCCATCCCGGCGCCCCGGTCGTCGGGCTTTTCGATGGCTTTATTGACGGCTTCAAGGGGATCCCCCAGAGCTACGAATGCACCGAGTGGCTGGATCCGAGTCCAGGTAGCGACAAGCGGATTTGGATCACAACGGCCTTCGCGCATCCGATTGGTGCCGCGGTCACGCTTCCTGGCTTCGGCAAGGCACATTTCGAATGGATGCGACGCTACCGCAACATCGCCGTCTTGACGGCCATGGTGCATGACGAAACCAGCGGCAAAGTTGGAGTCAAGAGTGATGGCCGAGCGCTGATCGAGTACAGCATGAACGACTCGGATCGCGACCAGCTGGCCAAGGGCTTGCGAGCCTGCGCCAGGATCCTATTTGCGGGTGGCGCCAAGAGCGTCTTGGTGCCGAGCAACCCTCCCATAGAGATCAAGGACGCGGCTGCGGTCGAAGGGGCCCGGGCCCAAGCCACGATCCCGATCAGTGCCGCGCAGAACATCGGCTTGGCCGCCGCCCACCCCATGTCCACGCTTCCCATGGGCGACGATCCGAAACGTTCCGTGGTGGGCAGTCAGGGTCAGCACCATCAGGTGCGAGGTCTGTTTGTAGTCGATGGCAGCGTTTTTCCCACCAGCATCGGCGGGCCGCCACAAATCCCGATCTACACGATCTCGAAGTACCTCTCGGGCCACATCGCGAGCTTCCTCAAAGCGTGATCTCAGCCGCGAGGTCTCAAGCTGGCGCGAAGCTGGAAGGATGAGGGTTTTGGGACTGCTCGGATCCGCAGCTCCATGAAAAGGAATCTGGGACCATCCCGCGCTTGGAGACCCACCCTGCTAGAGCGAGCTGCTCAGCAGTCGTCAGGGCCGCGGTACGTGGAGCCCTCTACATCGAGTTGCCACCGCCCGAGCCGCTTCGGGCCCGCGTAGTAGCTCAACACCGCGTTGCGCCACGGACCCGGAGCGCCCCGCGCTTCTGCGCCCTTCCACACTTGCTTGAGATTGCATCGGGGTAGGGGTGCGACTCGAGACGAGCACTTGCTCGCGAGTCGCGACGCGAGCCCCGTCGCGGTCACATTCACCTGCACGCAGCCGTTCGGGGACGTGAAGACGTAGCGGACCTTCGCCGACGGGTCTCGAGTGAGGTCCATATGTCCCGACAGGAAATGCCCGGTTGCGCGCATCCCGACGAACTGGGCCGCAGGGTTGCGTTTCTGGGCCGCAGAGACCGCCACTGGCGCAAAGGACGAGGGTTCGAACTTCTTGGGTTTGATGACGGCGACTTCTCCACCACCCAAAGCCACCTCGATGGTTTCGTCTTCGTGGAAGAGACTCATGCCGAAGCACGCCACGCAGGAGCCGAGGGTCGCCAGCACGATGACCCCGCAGGTAGCCATCGCAAAATAGCCAAAACGCCCGCGCTTTTCCGGCTCCGGCTCCACCTGCTTGGGGCTCGCGTCCAGGGGTGTGCGAACCAGCGTATTCGGGGTGGGCGCGGCGGCAGGAGTCGGCGCCATCGGAGGCATGGGCTGGGGGTGGCGGGGGCCTGAGGGGGCTTGCACCGGCGCGCCCACCAAGGGAGTGCCGCCGCTGACCAGCGACGCGACGGGTACGAAACTATCCGGCGGCAGGGCGCTGCCAGCGTGGGCAAGGGCCTGCGCGAACTCTCGTGCGTTCTGGTAACGGAAGTTCGCGTCTTTCTGGAGCGAATGCAGCAACACGTCTTCCAATGGCGGCGGGATGTGCGCGCGAAGCGATGAAGGCTGCGGCGGCATCTGCTCCACATGGGCTTTGAGCAGTTCGTAGAGACTGGCCACGATGAAGGGCCGTTGGCCCGTGGTGACCTCGAACAGGATCACGCCGGCGGCGTACAGATCGGCGCGGGGGTCGACGGGCATGCCGGCGGCTTGCTCCGGCGCCATGTAGAATGGCGTTCCCATCAGGGAGCCCGTCCGGGTCGCGTCGCTCAAGCCGCCCATTTCGGGACGCAGCTTGGCAATGCCGAAGTCCACAACCTTCACATGGCCGGTCTTGGTGATGAACACGTTGTCCGGCTTCAAATCGCGGTGAACGATGTCCTTGTCGTGAGCCGCTGCGAGGGCGTCCAGCAATTCCGTGAAGATGGCCACGGCACTGCCCAGGGGCAAGGCGCCATGACGCTCCAAGAGCGATGCCAAGGATTCGCCCTCTAGCAGCTCCATCACGATGTACGGACGACCGTCCGCGAGCGCAGCCATGTCGAGCACACTCACGATACGTTCGTGTCGGATCAGGTTGACCGCGCGGGCTTCTCCGAAGAAGCGCTCGACCAGGGAGGGACTTGCTGCGCACTCCTTGGACAGCACCTTGATCGCCACACGGCTTCCGATCCCCGGGTGCACCGCACGGTAAACCGTGCCCATGCCCCCCTCGCCGATCTTTGCCGCCACCCGATAGCTGCCGACCATGCTGCCGAGCAGATCGTCGTCGCCCACGGCCGCTAGGGCGCCGCCGTCCTCAGTGCAAAACCCGGGGTTCGGGTAGCGAGCGCCGCATTCAATGCACACGAACATGGGTGACGGGGCAGCATTGCAGAGGAGCCGGGGGCTCTGCAACGAATGGCGCGCGCCGGGGCGAGAGCCGCGCTAGAGTGCCGGTCGTGAACGCTCGGCACTCCGCACTCGGTGCTTGCATCGCGCTCTTCGCCTTGTCCTGCGGCGGCCCCAAGGCTCGAGCGCCTGCGCCCACTTCACAGCCGAGCGCCGCCCCAGTTCACGTGCCTGAGCCGGAAAGCTCTCATCCCCTAGTTGAACCTGCGGAAGAGCCTGCGCCAGTTTCCCGAACCACCGCGGATGTGAAGCCCAGCGGACTCATGGTGGAAGACCTGGTCGTCGGGCAAGGGGAGGAGGCCGTCGTTGGTCGACGAGTCGTGGTGCACTACGACGGAACCCTGACGGACGGTTCCAAGTTCGACAGTAGCACCGACCGCGGTCGCCCCTTCGATTTCGAACTCGGCAAGAACCACGTCATCAAGGGTTGGGAAGAGGGCGTGCTCGGCATGCGTGTCGGAGGGCGCCGCCGCCTGACCATTCCACCGGAGCTCGGCTACGGCACCAAGGGCGCCGGAGGCAAGATCCCACCCAACGCTACTCTGATCTTCGAGATTGAGTTGCTGGAGGTGAGGTAGCGTGGCCGCGGCCGTGGACCTGATCGTCAAGAGCTCGCGGGTGATGCTGCCGGATGGAGTTTGCCCAGCGCAGATCGGGGTGCGCGACGGCAAGATTGCAGGGGTGTTTGGGCAATCTGAACCGGTAGACGCGGCTGAAGTGCACGACCACGGCGACGGCTACGTGCTCCCCGGGTTGGTGGACACTCACGCCCATATCAATGAACCCGGTCGGACCGAATGGGAGGGGTTTGTCACCGCCACGCGTGCTGCCGCTGCCGGGGGGATCACGACGGTTGTCGACATGCCCTTGAACAGCATCCCTCCCACCGTGGATCCCCCCGGGCTGTCCGCCAAACAAGCCGCTTCGGAAGGCAAGCTCTGGGTGGACGTGGGCTTGTGGGGCGGAGTGGTCCCGGGCAATAGCCAGCAGCTCACGCCCCTGTTTCGAGCAGGCCTGCCCGGCTTCAAGTGTTTCTTGGTGCCCAGCGGCGTGGATGAGTTCCCCCACGTCGAGCGACACCATCTCGTAGAGGCCTTGGCGGTCATTCGCGAGCTGGGAGCGGTCCTGCTGGTGCATGCCGAAGCGCCCGGGCCCATAGCGGAAGCGGAGCGCGCGGTTTCGCAGTTGCAGCCCGACCCCCGCAAGTACTCGACGTATTTGTCGACGCGACCTCCGGCCGCGGAACGCGAGGCCATCGAGCTTTGCATCGAGCTGTGTCGCGAGAGTGGTGCGCGGGTTCACATCGTCCATTTCGCCAACGGCGATGCCACGGATCTGTTGCGTGCAGCCAAGCGGGAAGGTTTGCCCTTCAGCGCGGAGACCTGTCCGCACTATCTGTACTTCGAAGCCGAATCCATTCCCGATGGCAACACCGCGTTCAAATGTGCACCCCCCATTCGTGAGCGCCACCACGGGCAGGCGCTGCGCGAAGCACTGGCCGATGGCAGCATCGACTTCCTGGTCAGCGACCACTCACCGTGTGTGCCGCAGCTGAAAAAGCTCGAGACCGGCAGCTTCCTCGAGGCTTGGGGCGGCATTGCTTCGCTCCAGCTGGGTCTCGGGATTGCCAACACTCTGTGTCGACAGCAGGCCCTGCAGTTCGCCCAGATCGGCGAGTGGATGTGCCGCGCGCCCGCTCACATGGCCGGTCTAGACGACCGCAAGGGGGCCATCAAGCTCGGGTTGGACGCGGATTTCGCCGTATTCGATCCCGAGGCGACCTGGGTCGTGCGCGGCGGACAGCTCGCGCAGCGACATCCGACCACTCCCTACGAAGGGCACGAACTCCAGGGGCGCGTCGTCTGCACCTACCTTCGCGGCACCAAGATCTACGAAGCCGGACGATTCTCCGACGAGCCCATGGGGCGCTTGCAAGCTTCGAGGTTGGCGGCATGAGCCTCTTGCGCATTCGTGGCAGTGAGCTGTGGGTCGAGGACAGCCACCCGAACACCGAGCGGGAAACGATCTTGTTCAGTCACGGGCTGCTGTGGTCGTCGGAGATGTTCGCCGCCCAAATGGAGGCCTTGTGCAAGGAGTTTCGCTGCGTGGCTTGGGACCATCGCGGCCAAGGCCGCAGCGCAGGGAGTCCGCTGCCGGCCATCGACATGGATGGACTCACTTTGGACGCCCTCGCCCTCATGGACCGATTGGGTCTCCCGGCAGCCCATTTCGTAGGTTTGAGCATGGGAGGCTTCGTCGGAATGCGTCTGGCCGCACGTTATCCGGACCGGGTGAAGTCCCTCGCGCTGCTGGAAACTACCGCCGGCCCAGAGCCCAAAGAGAATCTGCCAAAGTACCGGCGGCTTCGCTTCGTTGCGCGGCATTTCGGAGTCAAACGAGTGACCGACGCCGTGATGCCCGTAATGTTCGGCAGCACGTTCTTGACGGATCCTCGCTATGAAAAGCCCCGCGCCGAGTGGCGAGCACGACTAGCTTCCAGCCGCCAGGACATTTGGCGTGCCGTGGGTGGCGTGCTCGAGCGCCCAAGCATCGAGCACGAACTGGCCAACATCCGCTGTCCGACCCTCGTTGTCGTCGGCGACGAAGACAAGGCGACGCCCCTATCCAAGTCCGAGGCGCTCGTTCGCGGGATCTCTGGCGCCGACTTGGTGCAGATCAAAGGCGCCGGGCACACCTCCACGGTGGAACAACCGGAGCAAGTCACCGCTGCTCTCCAGGCCTTCTTCGAAAAGCAGCTACAAAACCGACATTGACGCTTCCCCCGGCGGTCATTTCGCAGGCCGCGCTATATTTGGGGCGCTATGCGCCTCCGGCCCTGGGTACTGACCGTGGCGGGGCTGAGTTTCAGCCTCGCGATCAGCGCCCAGCCGCCGCTAGACCTCGTCGATCCTTGGAAGGGCGAGCCCGTCACGCCCAAAGGATTGGACAAGCGCGATCCCTGGCTGGACGCGAGCAGAAAGCCCATCGACAATCGAGACCCCTGGGACGACACCCTGAAGGTACTGCCCGAGATCCGGGACCCTTGGAGGGACCGCAGCATGGAGGTCGGCTCCGCTGCGGATCCCAGCGACCCCTGGGAGCGCAACATTCCGACCGCCGCATTCCCGCCGGTACGCGGGGGCGATGTTGTACGCCTGACGCCACGTTACGTTCCAAAGGCGCCGCGCGTTCCGATTCCCACGGCGGCCTTTCCCTTGCTCTGAGCCCAGGGCGCGGCGCCGCGCCGCTCCACGCGGTTCCCCGTTGTGTTGTGGCATGGGCTCGGCAAAGATGGTTGTCTTGACGATGCCGGACTTCACCGACCTGCTCGACCTTGCCAGCGTTCGCTTGGGAGGCCGGGTCCTCTACGCCAACGACGACTTCTTCGCCGAGAAGGAGAACTTGATCAAGGTCGAGGACGCGGTTTGGGAGGAGCACAAGTTCACCGAGCGCGGCAAATGGATGGACGGCTGGGAGAGCCGCCGGCGCCGGGAGCCTGGTTATGACTTTGCGCTGTTGCGACTAGCCGTGCCCGGGATCATTGCCGGCGTGGTTGTCGACACGGCGTACTTTCGCGGCAACTATCCGGAGCAGTGTTCGTTGCAGGGCGCTTGGGTGGACGGCTATCCGAATCCAGAGGCGCTTTTGGAGCCGGAAGTGCAGTGGGTGACGCTGCTCGACAAGCAGGACTTGCAGGGGGATGCCAAGAACCTGTTCGAACTGGAAAGTCGCGCAGCCTTCAACGTACTGCGGTTCAACATCTTTCCGGATGGCGGGGTCGCACGGCTTCGGGTGCACGGCCACCCGGTCACGGATTTCGGACGCCTGCCGGTTGGAAAGGGCCTGGTGGATTTGGCAGCGGCGCTCAACGGCGGGCGCGTCGTCGGCTGCAGCGACAACTTCTTCGGTCCCAAGAACAACCTGATCATGCCGGGCGATGCCCGGCACATGGGTGAAGGGTGGGAAACCCGGCGCCGCCGAGGGCTGGGGCACGACTTCGTGATCGTGCGCCTAGCCGCCCAGGGGGTCATCCGCCGCATAGAAATCGATACGACGCACTTCAAGGGCAACTCCCCCGCTCGTTGCCTGTTGGAAGGCACTTGCGTGGACGCTGAGGTGCCCAGCCCGGAAGCGCAATATTGGCCCATTCTGGAGGCCACACTGCAGCCGGACACCCTTCACTTGTTCATCGATGAAATCACGGCTGAAGCCGAAGCAACTCACGCGCGTCTCAACATCTATCCCGATGGTGGCTTGGCGCGGTTGCGACTACATGGCGAGATCCTCGAAGAGGAGCGCGCGCGGCAAGGCCTGCGACTACTGAACGCCATTTCGCCGCTGCGTGCGGAGCTGGATTTGCGTGCCTGTTGCGGCTCCTCCCTGTGGGCAAGCACCATGGCTCGGGAGCGGCCCTACGAGAGCGTCGACGATCTGATGGTTCAGGCGCGCCGGGTGTGGGAGCAGTTGCCTCCAGACGCGTATCGCGAGGCGTTCAACGCACACCCGCGCATCGGCGAGCGCCGGGAAGGCTCGGACAATCCCTCGCGCTGGTCTCGGGGTGAGCAAGCGAGGGCAAGTTCGACCATGGACGCGGTTCGGTCGGAGTTGGCACAGGTGAACGCCAAGTACGAAGAGCGCTTTGGATTCGTGTTTCTGATCAGCGCCACCGGAAAAAGTGCAGAAGAGGTGCTGGCGGCAGCACAAGAGAGGCTAGGAAACGATCCGAGTCGGGAGCTTTCGATAGCCGCGGCTGAACAAGAGAAGATCACCGAAATGAGACTGCGGAGGCTGCTTACATGCTGAGTCCGATCACGACCCACATTCTCGACGTTGCTCGCGGCCGGCCTGCGGAAGGGGTTGCCGTGACCCTGGAGCACCACAAAGCGGGTGAGTGGCAACTGCTGGGTCAGCGCAAGACGGATGCGGATGGTCGCGTGCGGGACCTGCTGAGCGAAAACGTCAAACTAGCCCCCGGAGCGTTTCGCCTAAATTTCGACACGACCAGCTACTTCACCAAGCTCGGCGTAGAGAGTTTCTATCCCACTGTGACAGTTACGTTCACTGTCAAGGATTCCGATCAGCACTATCACGTACCCCTGTTGCTATCGCCCCATGGCTACAGCACCTACCGCGGCTCCTAGCCCGGCTTTTCTGCGGCTCGGCGCGGGGCGCGGAACGCCGGAGCATCCCTGGGCGGATAGAGGGCACTCGCACGGTGTCTTCGGCGCGTTGGCTCTGACTCGAGCTTTCTAGGGGCACGTCTGCGTTCTGTGGTTCGGCGCGGGGCGCGCAACCCAAGAGCATCCCTGGGCGGAGACAGGGCGCGCGCGCAGTGTTTTCGGCGCATGGGCTCTGACTCGAGCTTTCCAGGGGCACGTCTGCTTTCCGCGGTCCGGCGCCGGGCTACTTCTTGCGGCGGCCGTCTAGGATCTTGACGAAGGAGCGGCTGCCCAGCTCTTCAGCGGACAGGCCGCTGAGGCGAACCGACTCTTCGGCGGTGAGGGCGCCGCAGTTCTTCGCCCGCAGGAAGAAGTTCAGCAGGCCCTGGCCCGTAGCCGCGTCGTCGAAGGTGTCTCCGACCAGCGTGGCCTGGGCCGCGGCGTCGACGAACTTCGTGAGCCGCTCGCTTGCGGTGTCCAGACCCTGCAAGAAGAACGAATACACAGCGGCGTAGCGTGTTGGCAGCTGCCCGGGATGCAAATCCCAACCTTGGTAGAAGCCGTTGACCAAAGAGTGCGTGGCCTGGTCGAAGTGCAGCTTCCACGCGCGGTGCACGGACTCCGTGTTCTCGGTGATCTGGCGCGGGCTCAGCGGGGGACCATCTTTCTTCGCCGGGTGGGGCGCGATGGGCATGATGGTGGTGGCGCCATCGCTCATCCACACGCCAGTATTGGCTAGAGAAACCTGCATCACGTGTTTGGCGAAGTCGCAGGAAGCGTGGGTCATGCTCTGATAGGCCGCGGTGATGTTGCAGCTCGCCGTGTAATCGTAGGTCCCGAAGTGGGCGGCGACGATTCGTCCCTCACCAGCTGCGATCAGTGGGGCGAGGCCGGCGGTGCCGCTCGCACCCACGATGACCTGGGTTTGCTCGATCATGATCTCCATGCGCAGAGATCCCTTGGCCAGCCCTGTCTTGTCTTCCAGAGCAGACAGCAGCTTCACCAGAGTGGTGACCTCTTCCGGGATGGTGATCTTGGGAAGCGTGATCACGAAGTTGTCGGGCAGCTTCTTGTCCGACTTGGCCACCAGCTCGGTCAGAAACAGGTCGAGGGTTCGAATCGCTCGCGGTCGCAGTTCAGCAGTGAGGGGCTTGATTCGGATGCCGAGGAAGGGCGGGAGCGAGCTTTCCTTCATGCCAGCAGCGACTTCACCAGCTGTGCGGATGGCATCCTTGTCTTCCTCTTCGTCCGGGCGGTTTCCGTAGCCGTCCTCGAAGTCAATGCGGAAGTCCTCGACTGCTTCGCGACTGAGTTTCTCGAGGATGCGGTCGTAGATCGTCGAGGCCAGCCAGGCGGGGCGATTGACTTGTCGCGCGACGTCAGGGTTCTTGCGAACAGCGGCGACCACGGCCTCTGCTTCGCTCAGCTGCGATGGCAACTGAGCGCTTCCAGGCAAGTTTAGGGCGCGAGCGAACGTAAACGCGTCAGGTGCGTAGCCCTTGAGTACGCGCGCGCCAAGCTCGCCCAGCTTCTTGGCGGTGGTGGCTTTGAATAGGTTTGCACCGCCGTAGACTGTGTGCACTGGCTGTCGGCTTCCGGTTTCCCCCGGGTACTGTCGGGCGAAACGCGCTTCGGCATCCTTCAGCGGGGCAACTTGGCTGTCGATTTCGGCTTGAGAAAGGCTCGTCTTCATGGCGGCGAAGATCTACGACGACTTGGGCCCCTCGTCACCCGCCAAGTTTTCGTGCTTCAGCGGCCGCTCTGCAGAAAGTGCGAGCGTTCTCGCACGGTTGTCCAGCGCCGGAAGGTCTCCCGAGTCGTGGGGTCATCTTCGAGCAACTTCTCGAACAGCGCGTCCTGGATGCCTTTGTGCACCGCGCAAATATCGCTCTCCCGCATGCGGCCAAAGATCGAGCCTTGGGTCCGATAGCTGTGCTCCGGCTTGTTGCCGCAATAGGGGTTGTAGGTGCAGACCACGCAGTCGGGTTGTCCGTCCAGATTGGAAGCGACCACCAGCGAACGCACTGTGTCGTGCATGACGAGATCGCGATAGCGCGCCGTGTCTACGTGACCAATTTGGAAAGTACGGTCGCCGGTTTCCGCAAGCATGCGACCTTCATCGCTGGTGTACACGGCGCCATCGTAGTTGAAGGTCAGCTGCCCGATGCCCGCACCGCCAGGGGAGCGGATGTCCAAGAAGTTCGGATCCTCACCGGTCAGAATCTTGGTCAAGAAGATGGCGGCATAGCGCTCCATGACCCGAGTGCCCTGGGCGTTTAGCTCCAGAATGTAGTCCAGGGCCTCGCGGTAAAATTGCATGTACTGCGAGCGCTCATATTCGATCTTGTCTTGGGTCTTTTCGGCAAAGCCGAAGGGGTCGACTGGGCGTAAGAATATCGAGAGGCAGCCCAGATCGACGAAGGTATCGACAATCCCTTTGGCGTGACCCAGGGCACCGCGAGTGATCGTGGGTAATGCTTCCACGTGGTAGAGCACGGGATCCAAGCCTTGCGCTTTGTAGCAGGCGTTCACTCGACGAATGCCATTGGCGGCTTCTTGGAACGCGTTGCCCAACGGAAGAACACGCTGCTTGTTGTGCAGCATCTCTGGCCCGTCGATACTGGTGCAAATCTGGACCTTGCGCCCAACGAGGTATTCGAGCTTCTCGTCGTCCATCAGGGCCAGGTTGCTGACCAGAGTGAACTCGAGCTCCTTGCCGTAGGCTTGGTTCTTCTCCAGGGCGTGCTCGATGGCGTGCTTCATGACATCGAAGTTCACGAGGGGCTCGCCACCCTGGAATTCGATGGTGATGCGCGGTGAAGTACTCTGCAGGGCCAGCTCGACGGCCTTCTCCGCGGTCTCCCGAGACATGTTGGTTTCGGTTTGTGTCATTTCCGCGCGGCTGGCGTGGCAGTAGACGCAAGTTTCGTTGCAGCGCAGGGTGACGACGAGAATGCTGAGGTTCGGACCGTGGCGTAGAAAGCGCCGCCTTCCCGCCACGCGCTGCACCAACCGGGCCTCACTGACCTTGTCTCGAATGAACCCCCGCTCGGTGAGCTTGTCTTCCAGCTCCGGAGAAAGCTGACCCTGATACAGCGCCTGAATCTCGTCTTCGCTGACGAAGGCGAAGTCCCCGAAGTCGGTCGTCATAAGCACGGAGCCACCAATGGGGCGACAGCGAAAAGGCAGTAGCTTGCCACTACTTTTTGGCAGCGTGGACAGGTTCTTCAACGGCAACATGGTTGCTTCATCATGGCATGTTCTCCCGGCCACAAGCGGAGCTAGTGCAATCGATTCGATCAGACCGAGGAGTCGTTTCGAGGTTGGGGCCCCGAAACCAGAGGTTGGGGCCCCCCTGCACCCCGTCGGGTATCGCGAAGCGCGTAATTCACTTCAGCGGGGCGGGAGCTGTGCTCCCGATGAACAGGGCTAGTGCATCGATTCGATAGAATCGATGCAACTAGCGACGGAATAGCATCCGCGCGAGGGCCCCGGCGGAAACGCCCGCCAACACGTCGTCGAGCATGATTCCCATGCCTTCGGGCTCGACGTGTTGGACGTCGTCGATCACTCCCGGCTTGGCGATATCGAAGGCGCGAAACAACGCCAGCGCCGCCAGTGCGGTACCTGCTCCACCGCCCGCGAGCCCCATCGCAATCAGAGCTCCCACGACTTCATCGATGACCACGCTCTGCGGATCGGGGATCTCCAAGCGGTCGGCCTCCTTCTGGGAAGACCAGACTCCCACAACGAACAACCCCAACGTGGTTAGGGCGTACGCCCCACCACCCAGGCGGCGCAGCAGGAAGTGCAGCGGCAGTGCTCCGAGCGAGCCGACGGTGCCGGGCGCTTTCGGCGCTTTGCCGCAGCCAAACCAGGTGGCGACAACTGTCGCCAGGTTTTCGGGAGGTGCTGCCAATGGGTGCCGAGAGTAGTCCATGAGCCTGATCTGACCAAACCGCTCCAAGCAGAGGGGGCTAGCGTGCAGGTTTGTCGGCCGCGTGGACGAAGGCGGCACGCCGCGGTATCAGTGCTCACAAATGATGACGCGATCTTGGACCGGACCCGTCCTGTTGGTGGCCTTGCTGGGTTGTGGGAAGCTGAAAAGCCTCACAGGTGGCGAGCAAGAAGCCGGCGCGATAAGTGCCTCTGCCTCTGCCGCCACGGCCGGGTCCGCCGCGCCGCGTGTCGCTGCCGCGCCTGGCGAGGACGCAGTGTGCACCGTGGTCGAGAGCAAGGTGTGGGGCAAGTGGGTCAACCAACGCACCGGCATCACGCCTCGGAAGCTCGGGAACAAGCTCGCCCTCGGCGTTGCGCTCGGCAACCGCCCGCACATCGTCGTCTTCGACGCGAAAGGTCAGGGGCGAATGGTTCGGCCCAAGCCCTACGCCGGGTCGCCCCTGGCGACGAAGTTGAAAAACAAGAAGAGCCGCAGAGATCTGCAGCGGGTCACGCCCGTGCGTGCCGGCGGGATCACCACCGCCTACGCGGACTACCGAGACAAGCATGCTGACGGTCGTCGGCGCATTGCGTGCGAACTCGTCAGTGAGCGCAAACCCGTATTGCTCTTTGATGGAACGCCGGCGGTCAAGCGCGCCAAGAAGGAAGCCGAGGACGGCGAGGCGAAGCCCGCTGCCAAGGCCTCCCCAGTCGCGCGCTCTGCCGCTGTGGCACGCGCTGTCGTCAAAGGTCGCTTGAAGCTTCCAAAACGCTCCGCGCCAGGCGCCGCGCCACCCGCCGGTGCGGCTCCCGCGAAGCCCGCGCCACCCGCCGGTGCGGCTCCCGCGCCACCCGCCGGTGCGGCTCCCGCGAAGCCCGCGCCGGCGCCCGCACCGCCCAAGGAGGCCAAGAAGGAAAAGACCAAGCCTTTGCGAGAAATCCGCGACTGCCGCACCTTTGTCGACGACGATGGGGAAGTGTGGGGCGTGGGTTCGGAGCTGTATGGCGCTCGCGAGCCAGCGGGAATCAAATGGTCGATGCGAACCTTTGTCGCTCCGAACGCAGGGCGCGGCTACATCATGCTGGACTCCCACGCGCTGCCCAAGGAGCCACGAGATCCGAAAGACCTACATACCCTCGAGTCGGCGGTTGGAGTGGAACTGGGGGGAGACGAACACGCCGTCTTCGGTCGCTACCGGGGCAGCTTGTTCGGTTATCACCTGGACAAGAACTATCGCCTGCGTGGCGGTCGCAAGAGTTATCGGGGTGGGTATCCGAGTCTGCCGCGCTTCTTCAGTGAGGGGGGAGACACTCGAGTGCTAATGGCGCAGAAGGTCGCGCGGGATCGCTGGCAGATGCGCTACGGCCCACTCAATCGTGCGCTGCCGCGCAGTCTGGAGCCGATCAAGCTTGAGGGTCCGGATACGTCCTTTGCCGAACCCACCTTGGCCAAGCTCGGCAGCCAGCGCTGGCTGGCCTACCACCGGGGCGATCGGCGCAGGGGCCAGCTCGAGGTGGTCCCGGTCGATGAGGCGCTCGCCCCAGCCGGCAAACCCTTCGGCGTCACGCCCGAAAACGACCAGGTGAGTGAGTCCCATTTGTTCGCGCTGTCGGACGACAGGCTCCTCGTCGTCTACATCGCCAAGCAGAATGACGTGCCCGTGCTGACCAGCGAGATCTTGAGCTGCAGCGTCAAAGCCTAGGGCTTTCCAAGTATCTAGAATCACTGAAGTAAAATGGGGTGCTGCCCGCCGTGGACTTGCGGGCGGGACCCCATGGGCCTAACTATCGTTCATACACTGACCGCCGGTCAGTCTCCGGTTTGGGCCAACATGGGCGTCCTAGAGCGTCGACAGCGCGAAAAAGAAGAACGCAGGCAGTGCATCTTGGATGCGGCTGAGCGGGTGTTTCTAGCCAAGGGGCTGTCCTCGGCCACGATGGAGGAGATCGCCCACGACGCCGAGGTGAGCAAAGGCACGCTCTACCTGTATTTCAAGGGCAAGGATGAGCTCTATCTGGCCATCGCCATGCGCGCTCTGAGTGGGCTGCTCGAGCATTTCGAAAAAGCACGACAGCTGGGCGGCACGGGTCGAGAGCGAATGCGCCGGCTGTTGCTAGCAAAGGTCGACTTCGCGGTGCAGCACCGCGCTCGCTTTCGAGTTGCCACCAGCTGGCTCTCCAGCGAGTACACCGTTGACCACGACACCCCGCGATTTGCGGAATACAAGGCGCTGATCCGCAGCGTCTATTCCGTGGCCGTGGAAACCATCGAGCTCGGCAAGCAGGATGGCAGCCTTCGTCCCGATTTGGACAGCACAGTCGTATCCACTCAGCTCTGGGGCGCCACCTACGGGCTGCTCACTTTGAGGGGCAACAGCACCGAGGTTACCCGCCGCATGCCCGAACCCATCGACTGGGATCAATGGGCGGTTTCTTTCGTCGATTTGCTGCTGGACGCGCTTGGCAATCCGCAGTCTGGCCCTAATAGGAAGCTGTCATGAGCGTTGGGCGCACCATCCTGCGCGTCTTGTTGCCCGTGCTCGCCCTGGGCGCGGGCGCGGCCGTGATGGGCGTGATGATCAAGACCAAGCCCGAGGCCGAAAAGAAGGCCCGCGACGAGCGGGGTGCCCTAGTGACCACGGCGCCCGTGCACGGGGTGAAGGAACGCCTGCGCGTGGTCGAGACGGGGACCGTGATCGCCGCCGAGCAGATCACGTCCCAGCCCGAAGTCGCTGGGCGCGTGGTTTGGCAGCACAAAGAGCTGGTCCCCGGTGGGCGCTTCAAGAAGGGCGACGTACTCGTGCGCATCGATGCGCGAGACTATCGGCTCGCCCTGCGCCAGCAGAGCGCCAACGTCAACAAAGCGCAGCTCGAGCTCAAGCTGGAGGCGGCGCGGCGAGAGATCGCCAAAGAAGAGTGGAAGATCATTGGCGAAGACCAGCGCTCCTCGGCAGAGGGCAAAGCGCTGGCCCTGCGCGAACCCCAACTCGACGCAGCCAAGGCTGGTCTCGAGTCAGCCAAGAGCGCCCAGGCACAGGCCAGGCGTTCGGTTTCGAAAACGACGGTTCGGGCGCCCTTCAATGGCTTCGTGAAGATGGAAGCTGTGGACGTCGGTCAGCTCGTCACCCAGCAGACCCCTCTCGCGACCTTGGTGGGTACGGATCAGTTCTGGGTGCAGGTGTCTGTGCCCGTGGATAAGCTCCCGGTCATCGATGTGCCCGGCTTCAACTCAAAGCAGGGTTCCAAGGCAATCGTGGCGCAAGAAGTGGGTGGCAAGCGCATCGAGCGGGAGGGCCGAGTCATCCGCTTGCTTGGTGACCTCGACCCCGTAGGCCGCATGGCCCGGGTGCTGGTGGCGATCGACGATCCTTTTGGACTGGACAGCGGCGGAAAGCCAACGAAGAAAGACACGGAGACGCAGCCGGACACTCAATCCGAGTTGCCGCTTCTGCTTGGTGCCTACGTGGAAGTCGCGATCGAGGCGAAGATCCTCGACGAAGTGGTCGAGGTTCCACGATTGGCCCTGCGAAACGGTGACAGCGTGTACGTGTTCGGAAAAGAAGACCGCCTCGTCGTGCGCCGCGTGGATGTTGCTTGGCGTCGCGCAAAGACCGTCCTGGTGCGCAAGGGCCTTTCCCCCGGTGAGGAAGTCGTCGTCAGTCGGCTTCCCAGCGCTGTGCCCGGAATGTTGCTTCGCAAGGCCGTCGACGAGAAGAAGACCGTTCTGGGTAAGAAATGAAGCTCGAGGCGCCGGACGGCCCGATTTCAGGTCCCCCTTCGGCTCCCCGAGGTGCGGGCGACGTTGCACGTCGCAAGGGCCCTCTGGCCTGGATGACGAAAAATGCGGTTGCCTCCAACTTGTTGATGTTGGTGCTGATCATCGGCGGGCTATTCACGCTGCCCAGCATCAAACAGGAGGTGTTCCCGGAGTTCGAGTTGGACCTGGTCCTGATCAGCGTCCCGTACCCGGGTGCCAGCCCTGCCGAAGTGGAGCAAGGGGTCATTCTTGCCCTCGAAGAGATCGTACGGTCCGTGGACGGGGTCAAGGAGGTGCGCGGCACCGCGGGTGAGGGTGTCGGCACCGTTGTCATCGAGCTGATACTGGGCACCAACTCGGATCGCGCCCTTGCCGATGTCAAGAGCGCCGTCGACCGAGTTACGAGCTTCCCCAAGGACGTGGAGCGGCCGATCGTCAGCCTGGCTCAGTCCCGCAGACAGGTCGTGAGCATCATGGTTCACGGCGACGCGACGGAGAAGGCGCTTCGGGATCTCGCGGAAGGAGTACGCGACGACCTGCTCGCCAACCCCGATGTCACCCTCGTGGAACTTGCCGGGGTGCGCCCACCCGAGGTGAGCATCGAGGTACCCCGAGAGCAGTTACGGCGCTACGGGCTGACCCTGGAGCAAGTCGCTCAACGGGTCGGTGGAGCGTCCGTGGAGCTGCCCGGAGGCGGAGTGAAGACCCCTAGCGGCGAAGTCTTGCTGCGCACCGCAGAACGCCGCGACAGCGGCGAGGAGTTTTCTGAAATCACGCTGCTGTCGCGCGCGGACGGTTCAACCGTGAAGGTCGGTGACATCGCACAGGTCAAAGATGGCTTCCGAGAAACCGACCAAGAAGCCTTTTTCAACGGTCAGCGCGCAGCCATGGTCAACGTCTTTCGGGTGGGCGACCAAACGCCGCTCGAGATCTCGGCCATCGTCAATCGTTACGTCCAAGAAAACGGTTCATCCCAGCCACCGGGGGTGAAGCTCAGCATTTGGAGTGATTCTTCCGAAGTCTATGCGGACCGCGTCGACCTGCTGAGGCGAAACGCCAACATCGGGCTCATCCTCGTGATGATCGTGCTCGGGCTCTTCTTGGAGCTCCGACTAGCGCTGTGGGTGACCTTGGGCATTCCCATTTCCTTCATCGGCGCGCTGCTCTTCCTGCCGGCTTGGGATGCGTCCATCAACATGATCTCGCTGTTTGCGTTCATCGTGTGTCTGGGCATTGTGGTCGACGACGCCATCGTCGTGGGCGAGGCTATTTATACGAAGCAAAGAGAAGGCTTGAGCAAAATGCACGCCGCCGTGGCGGGCGTGCGGGAAGTCGCGGTCCCAGTGACGTTCGCGGTCATTACGACCATCGTCGCGTTTTCTCCAATGCTCTTTGTGCCCGGCCCGGCAGGAAAGTTCTTTCGGCTCATCCCCATCGTGGTGATCGCTGTCTTGTTCATTTCGCTGGTCGAGAGCCTGCTGGTCTTGCCTGCGCATCTGGCACATAGCGGTTCTGCGGTGCTTGTGCCAACCGGGGCCATGGCCGTCGGCCTCATGGTCGGCTTGCCTCAGGGGCCGAAGTACGCCATCGGCTACGGTGTGGCGTCGTTGCTCATCGGCGCCGTCGTTCTGTTGGCGCTTGGGCGTTTCAGCCAAGGTCGGATTTACGCTTGGATTGAGCGCACCCAACAGCGTTTCAGTCGATTCGTTGAGTGGATCATCCAACGCTACTACGTGCCGTCGATCGACATGGCGCTGTCACGCCGCTACCTGACTTGGGCGATAGCCAGCGGAGTATTCCTTGCCGTCATGGGGCTGGTGGCTGGCGGCAGGGTGAACTTCACCTTCATGCCGAAGGTGGACAGTGACGTGATCGTGGGCCAGTTGGAGATGCCCTACGGTACGTCCGCCAAAGAAACGCGCGAAGTGTCCGAGCGTATGGTCGAAACCGCGCAATCGCTCCTGACTGAAATGGGCGAAAGCAAGAACGTGGTGCGCGGGATCTTCTCGCAAGTGGGCGATAGCGGCTCCATGCGAGGTGGCCCCATGGCGGCGGTGAAGGGCGCCGGCGGTAGTCACCTGGCCGAGGTCGCGGTGTATCTGGTGCCCCTGAAAGACCGGCCCTTTTCGTCTACGGAGTTCATGCGCCGCTGGCGCGACAGCGTTGGGGAAATCGCGGGCGTTCGCACCATGAAGTTCGCGGGCTCCACCGGGCCTAGCGCTGGGGCAGCTGTCGACATAGCCCTGTCCCACAAAGACATCCGGGTCCTAGAAATGGCGGCCCAGCAGCTGGCGAACAAGCTGGCGGTGTACAACGGCGTCTACGACATCGACAACGGATTCGCAGCCGGAAAGGACCAGCTGGACTTGAAGCTCAAACCGAGCGCGCGTGCGTTGGGGCTGGCCGAGGTCGAGCTGGCCCGTCAGGTGCGCAGTTCCTTTTTCGGAGCCGAAGCTGTGCGCCAACAGCGAGGACGCGACGAGTTGCGCGTCTACGTCCGCCTGCCAAAGGCAGAGCGAGGCAGCGAGCACGACATCGAGCGGTTGATGATTCGAACTCCCGGTGGCGGAGAAATCCCCCTCGCGCAGGCTGCAGACATCAAACGCGGTCGCTCCTACACGAGCATCACACGCAACGACGGCCGACGCGTGGTGCGGGTGACGGCGGAGGTGGACGCAGCCATTGCCAATGCAAACAAGATCGTCTCGGACGTAGAGCGAGACGCGCTTCCCGGCATCCTCGCGGAGTTCGACGGTCTCACCTACGCCTTGGAGGGCGAGCAGAAGAACCAAGCCGAAACCATGGGCGCGTTGGGCAAGGGCTTCGTCTTTGCTTTGATCGCCATCTTTGGTCTGCTCTCGGTCGTATTTCGCAGCTACGCTCAGCCCGTCATCATCATGGGTGTGATCCCATTTGGACTGGTTGGTGCGGTTCTGGGACACGTGGTCATGGGTTACGACCTGTCCCTGATGAGCATGATGGGAGTCGTCGCGCTGTCCGGAGTTGTCGTGAACGACAGCCTGATCTTGGTGGATGCCGCCAATGGCTTCCGCGCCCAAGGTATGTCCCGGCGACAGGCCATCGTTGCCGGCGGTGCGCGGCGCTTTCGGCCCATCTTGCTTACGTCGTTGACGACCTTCTTCGGTCTGGTTCCGATGATCACCGAGACGAGCATGCAGGCTCGGTTCCTGATCCCCATGGCGATCAGCCTCGGCTTTGGCGTCCTGCTCGCCACCACAATCTGTCTGATCTTGGTGCCCAGCGCCTACGCCATCGTCGACGACATCAAGTTAGCTTGGCAAGCGATTGCGGGCTTCGTTGCTGGAGGCGATCGCCAGCAAGACGCGGTCCCCGGAGAGTAGCCGGGCGACTCAGGCTTCGTCGATCTTGCAGGAGATCGGCCGCGCCACAACGACCGTGCTGTTTTCGGGTTGCCACGGCCCGCCGGGGTTCCAGCGCAGCTTGGGCTTGTCGATCTTGCCGATGAACTTCACCTCGCACTCCGCAACGAAGCGCGAGAGTTTTTTCGAATCCACACCGGCGCTCGGCTCGCGGTGCAGCCTGAGCGCCATGTTTGCCTCAGCCCAGAGCCCAGCGATCAGAATCAACTGATTGTCCGGCCAAGTTCGAAAAGGTTGGATGATCGTTGATTTGTTGTCGTTCAGGGGCTGGGTCGGATCTGCGGGCCAAGCTTCGGTTTCAGACTTGTTCGCGCAGTGCGCTCCGTCCGCCTCTGTCTCCGAAGCGCAACTGAGCAGTCCGAAATCCGCGGTGATCAAGGTCACGCGAACCTTGGACGTATTGCCAACTTGCCACTGGGCAACGACGTGGTTTTCCGGAGCCTTGGGCGCAATCCAGTTCGAGATCGGCGAAAAGGGGAGCACCACCATCGCGGCCACCAAAACGGCTGCGATCCAGAACCATCCGCTCGCGACGGGGACGGGCTCGGCGGCGCGCTTGGGGCGGGGACCTTTTCGGGCTGCAGCTTTGGCCATGTGGGCTCGGGGTTTAGCAAAGCCCGCCATGGCTGTCAGCAGCCACGAAATCTGGCGCATAAAGTGGGCCTGGGGCGGCCAATTCTGCGTCCGGCGGGGCCGGGGCTCAGCTTGCCCGAGCGGGGGCGATTTGCGCGTGTGGCCCGAAGAAAATATCCTCCCTGCCGCCCCGAAGCATGCCCGCTCTAACCCACGCCAGCCCTCGCCGCGGCTACGATCGCCGTAGCCTGTGGGCCCTGCTCTTGCTGGTCGGTACGGGCACCGCGGTCGGCTACCACTGGAACGATCTGCTGGACACCAATGGGCAGCTCGACGTGCTGCTGCTCGGGATCTGGGTCGTGATGGCGGCGCTGATTGCCTACAACGTGTCGCCACGTCGAGATCTGGCACTGCTCGCAGTCGGGCTCTGCGGCGGCTTCGTGATCGAGTGGTGGGGCACGACCACCGGGCTTTGGCGCTATTTCACCGACGAGCGCCCACCACTTTGGATCCTACCCGCGTGGCCCATTGCAGCGCTGTCGACGGATCGCATTGGAGGCCTGTTCGGCCGCATCGCGACCCGCGTCGAAGCACGATACGGCAAGGGCGATTCGCCGCGGCTGACGAACGCCTACCGTGTTGCGTTCTACTTGATGGTGCCGGCCTTCGTCGTCGGCATGATCGCCTTTTCCTGGCCGGCCCGCGGCGTGCTTTCCACCAAAGTGGTGTTCGCGTTGATGGCGGCGCTCGCGTTGTACAGCCCGGCGCCCCGGCGCGACGTGCTCGTATTCCTTTCCGGCGCAGCCCTCGGGATCTTCCTCGAGTACTGGGGCACGAGCCGCATGTGCTGGATCTACTACACCGAGCAGGTTCCGCCTCCGATTGCGGTCTTGGCTCATGGCTTTGCAGCCATCGCCTTTGCGCGTGGCGCGGATGCGGTGCTCGGAGGGGCGCGGCGCCTGCTCGGCTTGGCTCAGCGGCAGCCCGAGAAGACGGTTTCGTAGAGGGCTTTGCCCAATACTTCATGGCCTTGCTTGCCCCAGTGCAGGCCGTCCCGGATGGGGTGGGCGTAGTTTGCGCAAATGTGGGTCGGCTTGCCACAGGACAGCAGCGGGTAGGCGTCGATCACGTGATCGACTTGCCCGGCCGCCTTCTGCTCGACGATCCAAGCGTTCAGTCGCAGCGTCGCGCCACCGCGCCGCGCATTGTAGTACTTGGTGAAGCCGCCCCAGGGCGCCACGGTGATGGCCACAATCTGGGCTCCGTGCTTGCGGGACGCCCGATACACGCGGCTCAGGTCACGCCCGATCTTGGCCACGGTCCGGCCCGCGGTCAGATCGCTGTACAGGTCGTTGACCCCTCCAAACACGATGACGTGGCTGTAGTGCTTGCCATTGGCGCTCTTGCCCTCCTCACTGATGACGTCCCTCAAGAAGCGACGACGCATCATGTTGACCATGTCACCACCCTTGCCGAAGTCGTCGAAGCTGCTTTTGGGGCAACGCTTGCGCAGATACTTCAGGTAGCCGCCACCACCGACGCTCATGTCGGTCAGGGAATCCCCCAGTGCTGCGACCTGAACTGGAGCCGGGGCGGAGGCTCGCTTGCCTGAATCTGATGCGTCCGGCGGCCCATGGGCTGCGTCGCGGTGGGCGCTGACGTTCGAAGTCGAGGCTGCTGCCGTCGCCTTGGGGTGGGTCTCGGGACCCGTCGAGGGCGAAGGTGGCGATGGCGGTACGCCCGCCCGCCCACTGCCGCCGCATTGAGACAGCAATGCCGCACTCAGTCCCACCGCTGCGATCACGAGCGCAGATACGGACGGAGCACGAAACGAGCCCATGGGCGCAGGGTAGTCGCTGAGCTTCTCCAGGACGAAAACCCAGGAATTTCGAGCGCGGCGCGCGTTGTCTGTTAACGTCCCGGCAGCCATGGGAGCCATCTCGGAGGTCTACCAGCGCACCCGTAAACGCCCGGATTTGTTCTGGAATACCTATGTGTGTCGCCCCTTGGCCGCGATAGTCGTCGCGGCGCTGAAAGACAGCCGCGTCACCCCGAATCAGATCACCCTCGCGGCCTTTGTTGTCGCTCTCGTCGCGGCCGCTCTCCTGATCGCGCTGCCTGGGCATCTGGGACTGGTGAGCGCCATCGTCGTGTACGAGCTTTCCTATGTGCTCGATTGCGCCGACGGCATGTTGGCGCGGTGGCGGAACCAGCAGTCGACTAGCGGTCATCTGTTGGACTTTCTCATGGACGAGATCAAAGCGTTCATGATCCTGGCCGCAGCAGCCGTGCGGCTGTGGCGCATGCACGATAGCGAGACCTACCTGCTGATCGGCCTCGGCGGTTTGGTGTGTCTGTCCACCGGTATCGCCATCACGACCTTCCAGCGCCGCCCGGAAATAGCGCCTCCGCCTTCGGACGCCGCCGCCAAAGCTCCTAGCCTCATCAAGCGATTGATCGGTCTGGTCGAACGAGTCGCGAAGTTCTTGATCCACTACCCGTCCTACATTCTCTACGTCGCCATCAGCGGCCATCTCGAGTGGTACCTACTGCCGTACGTCGCGGTGAACGCCCTCTACGCAGCCAAGGCCTTCGCTTCCGTGGCGCTGAAGTTCGGGCGCCCAGAACCGGCGAAACCTTGAGCCTCGAGCCGGACGCCCGTCACTCGCTGCGAGCCTCCTCGAGCAGCTTGCGGATCTCCGTTTCGTTTTCTCGAATGCTCCGGCCAATTCCCAGCGAACGTGGCGTGATGTTTCCTACGGGTGTCAGGATGGTCCAGTCCGAGAGCAGCTCCAGGGAGTGCCGTCCACGCTGGCCCTCGCTCAGGCGGGCCACGTCAAAGGGCTGATTGATGCAGGTCGCATCGACCCCGTCTACGTCGAGCCCGTGGACTTCGAACCAGATGTGCTCTCGCGCAGAATCTGAGCCGTCGCCGCCATCGACAGGGTAGCCGAGTTTCACTAGGCCCTTCGCGTCCAACCATTCGAACTCCTGGCGGAGGCTGTCGAACGCCGCCGCGGTCTCTCGTGCTCGCTCCGCCATCAGCTCCGTCGCCGTCAGGCTGAAGTGCACGAGGTCCCGACCCTCCTTCATTCCCTCTCTGAACAGTCGCGCGGGCCGCGGCTGGTCCTTCTTGCGTCCGAACCAGGACAGGAGCCCTCCGGAGCCGGGCGGATCGCAGACGATGACGCGACGTTGGTCGTGGCCTTCGCTCTGACGCACTGCTAGGTCAGCGTCGCTGGCCCGTTCGCTGAACGACGCAACATCGACCAATTCGACGCGCCGCGATGGGATCACCAGTTCCACGGTGCCGCTCGTAGCCCCCTCGACGATGGCGAAACCCAGCGCGCGAACCAAGTCCATCTGGTTTTCCATCACTTCTTGGCCAGGGCGCAAGATGTCGAAATCGACAAAGCCGATATCCCCGAGACCATGGGAATGCAACCACTCGACGGGTTTGTCGGAGGGTGAGGGATCCGTCGACAGCTCATCGTCTCCGCTCACCGCGTGCAAGCAGTGCACTTGGTCGATATCCAGCGGAGCACCGTGGCTGAGCTCGTCGTCGAGGGTGGTGGGGGACCAATGCAGCCAAGAACAGAGATCGATCGCGACGAGGCCCGCATCCCCCAACAACGCCCGCATGAATCGCAGCATGTCTTTGCGATCTCGCAGCAGATGTTCTTGGCGGCTCCTGGCTCGCACCAGGAGGCCACAATCTGCCCTCCCCGCCATCGCCTTGTCGGCTGCGGTCGCGCTCGGCGCGATGGCAACGAGTTCCTTGGGCAAGCTGGTCAGACCGCGGAAAGCGAACACTTCCGCTTCGCCCCAGGAATCGTGACGTAGCCGCGCTCGCCAGCGCACATCTTCAGCGGCAGGCAGAGCTTCGTAGCTCACGCCGATCTCGGCCAGGCTTCCGAGGGACTCAACCGGCGGCAACAGCGTGCCTGGGAATCCGACCCACCCCATGGACTCGTACTCCTTCTTCCACCACACGCGCCAAGCTCAACATCTATTGACGTCAACGTCATCCCCGAACTACGGGCAACTCACACGGCGCTTGCGAGCAGCGGTTCCGAGATCGTCCGGTTGATTTTGGGTCGGTTCCTTGGGGCGGATCCGGGCCACTATTCCCGTATCGGGCCGCGCTGAGCGTGCCGACTGCGTCGGCGCACTAGCGCGGGAACGCACTAGATTAGGGCACCAGCGTCGCACCAGAGCACGCGACCCCAAAAACCAGACACGAACATCACGAGCTCGTTGCCCGTACCCTCCGCCCAAGGACGCGTTGTAGTCTCAGGCCATGTCTCGTTCTGCACTGCGCATCGGCCTCGCTGTCGCGATTGCGCTCGTGGGCGCAGCGGGTGCGGGGTTGGCGGTGCTGAAGTGGCGGTCGCCGGGGAGCGGGCCGGTGGAAGGGGTGCGAGGGCAGCCACCGGTTCTGCCGAGCGCGGCGCCCTCGGCGAGCGCGCCGCTGACACCGGAAAAGCCGAAGCGGGTCGCGCCGAAGCGGCCGGACGATGCGCTGCCGGACAAGCTTTCGGATCAACGCGCGCGACTGTTTGCGCGCATGGCGGAGGAACTCGCGCTGCCCGAAGGAGCCCTTGCCCAGGTGCGCTCCATATTCGAAGGCTCCAAGCTGCTCAGCCAGGGCAACCCCAAGATCAGCAAGCACCCGATGACTCGCTCCAAGTGCTGGGAGAGACGAGAGGCTGCGGGACTACACTCCGAGGAACAGCTCGAGCAGTTCGCGGAAAACGAGAAGCGCTGCGGCGCTCCCTACATGTCGCCCATCGGAAAGGACGAGGCTGGGGCCACCGTCTGCATCGACCAATACGAATTTCCTAACATCCCCTGCGAGTACCCAGTGGTCTTCCCATCGGCACGGCAGGCTTCGGATCTTTGCCAGGCCGTGGGTAAGCGCTTGTGTGACGCCCACGAATGGGAAGGCGCCTGTGCCGGAAAGCTGCTACCGGCGGAAAAGGAGTATCTCTGGGACCGCCCCCGGCGGATCGAAATGGAGTACTTCAAGAACAAGGATCGCGAGATCCTATGGGCCTACGGGGACAAGCAGGATCATTCCCTGTGCGCGACGGGATCTGCGAAGAGCTCTAGCTGCGGAGGCGGCGGCTGGGAAAGCTGCGGCTCGAATACCTACCCCGCGGGGGCTTTTCCGAAGTGCGTGAGCAGCTTCGGTGTTTATGACCAGCATGGCAACGCCGCCGAGCACATGAACTTGCCCATGAAGCCTGCGGAACTGGCGAGTCGCGGCGGCCTGGGTGAAACGGAGATGAAGGGAAGCTGGTTTGTCTTCCTGCGTGGCGTCAGCACCCACAAGGATGATTGCCGCTGGCGGGCGCCGGCGTGGCACTCGGGCCGAGTCGCGAGCGCGACCAGCCACCTGAATTACCATCTGGGCTTCCGGTGCTGCGGGACGAGGCGCGCCGAAAGCGCCAGCCCCGCGCCCTGACCTCGACGCCTACAGTCCAGTGCGAGCGCGCTCTTCGGCGAAGACCTCCACGATGCGTCCGTCGTAGAGGTGACTGGGCGGCGGCGGTTCCTCGATGCGGGCGTCGAGGGGGAAGGCCTGTAGGTTTTCTCGACGAGATGCGACGAGCTGCGATGCGAGTTTGTCCCAGGGCACCTGGGGGCGCGCACCGACGGACGCCAAGAGGAAGCCCCAGTCCCCGAAGGTGGGCACGGTTGCGCGGTAGTGGGCGGTGGAAAAGCCGACCTGCTTCAGACCGCTGTCTGCAGTGGCGTAGGTTTTCGGAGTCGCGAAGGGGCTGGTGGCCTGGGCCACGAGCACTCCGCCAGCAGCGAGCCGATCTTTCAGCTGGTTGTAGAAGTAGACGCTATAGGCGGCGCCGTCGGCGACGCGCAGGGGATCCGGCGCGTCCACGATGATCACGTCAAAGCTCTGCTGGCTGCGCTGGGCAAACACCAAGGGTTCGTCGAAGACCAGTTCGAGGCGCGGAGAGGCGAGCGCGCCGGAACCACGTTCGCGCAGGAAGCGCAGACTGGATGCCACTCGCACCAGTGCTGGTTCCGGGCAGACTGCGGTGACCTTCTCCACGCCCGGAAAGCGCAGCGCCTCCTTTTCGGCGAGGCCGGTTCCCGCATTCAAGATCAGCACGCGCTTCGGGGAAGGCGCTGCAGCCAGGGCGGGGGTCACGAGGGCTTCGTAGTAACGATGGGAGTCGATGGTGGAGACGCGTAGGCGCCCATCCACGTACAGCTCGAAGGCGTTCTGCCCGCTGGTCACGACGAGCTGCATGTCCCTGCCGTGAGCGCGGTACACCACTGTGTTGGAGTGGGCTGCGAGGTTCTTCAGAGGAATGAAGCGCTCTGCGGATACCAGGCTGGTCAAGCCCAGGCAAAAGCCCAAGGCAGCAACAACTAGAGGTAGTCGTCCAGTCGCACCTCGCGCTCCCAGTTGAGCGTGCTGGGTGGGCGTCCACGCGCAAAGTAGAGAAAGCACTAGGGACAGCACCGCGGTTGCGCGCCAAGGACCCACAATCCCGAAAGCGGCGACGGCGACGGCGCCGAGAATCAGGGACAGCACCAGACCGAAGGGCTGCAGCGCCAAGCCCACGGCGTCGAGCTGGCGTGCGGGTTTGCCGAAGTGCCGCAGTGCCGCGCTGACCAGGGCGCCGATCAGGAGTCCGCTGCCGGCCGAAACCCCTGCGACGTAGAGGCTGAGATCGACGCCCGCTTCGAACGCGAAGTAGATGGCGGGGACAGCTAGCGCTGTGAAGATTGCCGTGAGCATCAACCCCAGGGCCAGGATGCGATGCGAGCGGACGCTGAGGGCTGCGATAGCGGCGGACACCGCGCACAACAGCCCCGCGTGGCTGCTCGCCGTAGGGTGTACCGGGTCCACATATGCCTGAGTCAACCCGACCGAGAGCTGATGACAGGTGGCTAGCCCCGTACCGATCATAAGCGACAGATAGGCCAGCAATGGCGCACTGGCGCGGGACGTGTCGACGCGATCGCTCTCCAGGCGATAACCCGGAGGCGGCTCGTTACTTTCCGCCGCTGTAGACGCCGGAACCGCCGCGGTAGCCACTGCTGCCTCCGCTACCACCCAGGCACGAACCGCACGCGCCCAGCATGCAGATCAGCAGGATCATGATGATGATGATCATGATCAGTGCGGTGCCACCACAGCCGGAGCCTCCGTCCCCAGCGCCGCTGGCCGCGACGGCGCCTGGGCCATCTACGGGCAGGCCAAAAGCGCCTGCAATGATCGGCCAGGGCATAGTTGCGGAATAGCTCCAGCGAACTTCCCCCGCGCCCTCTTCTCGAGACAACACGTCGCTGCCGTTGACGAAGTCACTGACATGCGTCGTCTCGCCGATTTCACACTTCCAATACACTTCGCCGAGTACGTAGTCGACCCGGGCGACATTCGTATTGCGCTGCGTGAAGGTGCGGCCTCCCCAACCGGCTTGACCCGGCATGCCCGTCAGGTCGATTTCCGCAATGTTCGCCGAGGTGACCCAGCTCCAACCCGTCTCCGGATCTTTGACCAACCAGCGGTAGCCCACGGGCTGGCTCCAGAGCAGGAACTCCTCCCAACTATAGCGCTCGCCCTCGAAGTCCGAACTGCGGCGATTGTAGGCAATGCAGACGTACTCCACCCCTTCGAAGGTTCCCCGGGATCCGATCGGGATAGCGGGGGTCTGCATCATTCGCTCTTGCTGAGCGACGACCTGTTGCAGCGCGATGTCGCTTACCGCTCCACAGTAGGGGCAGCCAACGCGCTCCGCGCGATCCCCCGCTAGCTTGGGGATTTCTCCGCCGCAGCTAGGGCATTTGATCTGTTGGGCTTTGACCTTGTTGGCAGTGCGCTCCCCGAGCTGGGTGACCTCCATCTGAGGTTCGTCGAAGACCCAACCCGTGAAGACCGTGTAGGTGCCCGAGTTGTCGCCGTAGTCGAGGGTGGCGAAGGCGTTCTGTTGTCCGTAGGCGTCCGCGTAGTATCTCTGGAAGCCGGGCGGGAAGGCATTGGGGAGTTCGCCTTCGCCGCTGACGATGGTGCCCGTCTTCACCTCCGCAACGCGGAAGAAGCCGGCGGCGCCTAGGTCGATATCCATTTCCGGATGCAGGGCGTCGTAAGGAGGGACCGCTAGCCCCGGTACTTGCTGGGTGACGTACCAATGCCCTTGAGCGTAGGCCAACCAGCCCCAACTCTGGCCGTGGTCGAAGGTGACGTAGTACTCGTCCCAGGGGCCCTTGCCGTGATCCAGCTGCACCCGGCCAAGGACTTCAAAGGGGCGGCCGCCCAGAGTGCCCTGATCTCCAATGGCGATCAGCGACGGGGTCATTGCCAGGTCGGCGACCTTACCCAGGTTCTCTAGGCCGCGATCCGAACGGACGACCGTCGCGCTGCAGTACTCACATACTTTGGCGATTGAAGAGCCAACGCCGAACTCGATCGGTGCTCCGCAGCTCGGACAGGTCCCTTGCGCAACGGCCATTCGTATCGTGCGGGACTCTAATGGAATGGCAGCGTTTCGGCTACCGCTGCTGAGCCTCGGCGCCCAAAACGTCTATTTTTCCAGGCGACGGCGTCACTCGGCGTCGCTGTGCGCCTCGCGCAATGCCTCGGCCACGAGTGCACCCAGCTCGTCGTCTTTTTTGTCACGTGCTTTCTTCGCTTTGGGCTTCTTCGTCGGCGCGGCGACGCTGAGCATGGCTTCCATCTCGTCCATGCTCATCTCGTCGAGGGTGCGCTCACGCTTCTTCTTTCCAGCGCCCAGCGCCCGAAGCAGCCACGGCTTGGGGGTCTCGAGTTTGAAGTCGCCTTCAGCCAGCCTGGATGGCGCCTCGATCAGAGTCGTGACCAGTGTCTTGTTGGAATCCACCACTTCCTTTGCCTGGGAAAGCGCAGCTTTTTGGGTGGTTTCCAGCTCACGCAGGGCCGGCTTGAAGGAATGCGCCCCGCACGCCAGAAACAGACCCAGGGCAAAGCCGAGCTCGCTGGGGCCCAGCGCTGTGACTTTGCCCACGGACGGGCCGCCACAGCTCTTGGAGTAGATGTAGGAACCGGCGAGTAGCAAGACTCCGAAACCCATCTGAACCGCGACGATATCGATGGTGACGTCCACTGGGTCGTCGATGGGTTCGTCCTCTTCCTTCGTCTCCGCCAGGAAGATTGACGCTAGGGCCCGGGCGACGTTGGCGGTGAGCACCACCGGGCTTTCGACCTCAGCGGCCGGAACGTTCAACAGCCAGCTGTCGCCCTGGTCCACGATGCGTGGTGCGTCCTGTTGCTCCGCCGAATTACTCGGACCCGTGCTGCAGCTGCCCGTGCCACAGCCTCCGCCTTTCTTTTCCGGGGCGTCGCCGAGCATCTTCGCGCTGATCGGGATGTCCTCGATCCCCGCGTGCTCTTGCATCCGCCTCACCAGCTTGGACAAGGATTCCTGGTCGCCCGCGAAGGCGTCCGGGAAGAAGTCGCCGTTGGGGAGAACGACGGGGGGACGCTCCAGCTCGCCGTCTAAGCCGGCGCGCACCCGGGCGTAGCGCTGAATCACCGCGTGCTGCACTTGTTCGGACAGCTCCATGGGCACAAACCTAACCCCTCAGCGCGGGGGTGGCCAGGGTTCGGGTCAATCCGGTGGGCTGCGAGGCTTGCGTACTCGGGATTTCTCTATGTCGCCGCGACGGACCCGCTCCAGCTCCGCCAGTCGCGTGACCACACCTCGAGCGACGATTTCCAACACTCGGGAAATCTCTTTGGTCTTCTTGCGCGGGTCCCCACCGAAGGAGAGGTGACTCTTTGCTTTGCGCCCCCCGGGCAAGCGGCCAATCGCAGTGCAGCGCACGCGCAGCACGCCGTCGGCGATGGCGACATCGAGTTTGGTTACGGCAAAGCGGTACTGAATCGTGTTCTTTCGCCCCGCGCCCCACTTCACACGGCGCACTTCGCGCCTGAGCACACGGCGCAAGCGCTTGCGGTAGTAGCGGGCGCCGGCGATGTCCTTCGGGAAGTCCAGTCGGTCTAGGACGATCTTGGGACGCCCGCGGCTGCCCGCAGACGCTGGCCCCGCCAGGACGACCAAGCTCAAGAAAAGGCGGCGAGTGAAGGGATCGACGGACACGAACTGCCTCCGTCTTAAAGGGGGCGGTGCCAACCGGCCAAGATTGCCGCAGTGCGTCGAAAATCGAGCCGCAACCGGGCGAAACCCTGGTAGGACCCGAAAGGTCCCGATATTGGCGGGCAAACACCATGACTACCGCGAGTTCCGAGTCTGACCCCGACGTTGACGTGATCGTCATCGGTGGCGGCGTCAACGGAACCGGTGTGCTGCGGGACTGCGCTCTGCGGGGACTCAAAGCGGCGCTGTTCGAACGCAACGACATCGCCTTCGGCGCCAGCGGCAACTCCAGCGGTATGATCCATGGTGGTCCGCGCTACCTGACCTACGATCCGGATGTGACCCACACCTCCTGCCTGGACTCGGGTCACATCCAGCGAATCGCCCCGCACCTGCTGTTTCGGATCCCGTTTCTGGTGCCCGTGCAGCGCTCCAAGCTGGGGTCGCGCCTGGCGCTGCATGGCTACGACGCATTCTTCGACTTGTACGACCGCTATCAGCCTTTGAAACGCGGCAAGCCCCACGTTCGGCTCAACGCCGACGATCTTCGCCGCCTAGAGCCTGGCTTGCAGGCGGACGCCGTGGGTGGCGTGACCTTCGACGAGTGGGGCATCGATGGCGTGCGCCTGTGCATGGGGAGCGCGGTGGATGCCATCGAGCGAGGGGCTTCTGTTCGAGTGCACACGACGGTCACGGACGTGCTCAAGAAAGGCAAGCGCGTGCGAGGCGTGCGCTGGCGGGATCGCATCACCGGAGAAGTGGGTGAGACGACTTCTCGCGTTGTCGTCAATGCTACCGGGGCTTGGGCGCCCGTGACTGCGACCATGGCCGGGCTCAAGCCGAAGGCTGCGCGGATCCGACCCGGCAAAGGCATTCACGTCTTTCTCGATCGCCGCCTGACGAACTACGCAATCGCAACGACGGCCATCGACGGTCGCCAAGTGTTCTTGATGCCTTGGCAGAACATGAGCGTTCTGGGCACGACCGACGACGACTACTACGGCAACTTGGACGAGGTCTTGGCAAGCGGCGACGAAGTTCGCTACCTGATGCAGGCCGTCGCACGGGTTTTCCCCTCCGTCGCACAAGCACGTGCCATCGGCACTTGGGGTGGCGTGCGGCCGACCCTCTACGGCTGGGGCGTGAACGAAGACAAGTTGAGTCGCGAACACGAAATCGTGGATCACGCGAAGCACGGCGCGGACGGCTTGTACTCGATGATCGGCGGCAAGTTGGCGAGCTATCGCATCTTCGCCGAAGAGATGACCGATGTGGTTGCGCGCCGGCTGGGGAATACAGCAGAGAAGCGCACGCATATCTCGCCTCTGCCGGGCGGCGACGAAACCATCGACCCTTTCAGCTTGTGTACCGGCATCGACCTGGACCCGCTGGCCGCGGCGCGGCTGGAGTACCGCCACGGGAATCGAGCCCTGCGGGTCGTGGAGCGAATCAAGCAGCGCCCGCAAGAAGCGCGGGTCGTGTGCGAATGCGAGCCTGTAACCGAGGCCGAAGTGCGCTACGTAGTCGAAAACGAACTGGCCAAGACCGTTGACGACGTCGCGCGACGCACTCGTTTGGGGCTAGGCTCCTGCGGGGGCATGCGCTGCGCCATGCGCTGTGGCTCTTTGCTCGCGGATGCGCTGGGCGCGGAACCCAAGCATGGTCAACGTTCGGCGCTCAGGTTTTTGCGTGGCGCCACGGCACGCCGGGCCAGCGCCGTTGGTTCCCTGCAGGCGCGTCAAGAAGCTCTCAACCTGGCGACCCTTTCCTCCCAACTCGGCTATCCCGAAAAAGAGGAGCGGTGAGCACGGAGCGGCATGTGGTCGTGGTGGGAGGCGGCGTCGCTGGCGTCGCCGCAGCTTGGGCGGCCAAGGGCGCTGGCGCAAGAACGACCTTGCTTCACGCGGGCGCGGGCGCATCCATGTTGTATTCGGGCGCCTTGGACATGCAGATCTCGCCCGATCAGGCCGCTGCCACTGAACTGTCGCTGTTTGCCACCGACCTCGGCAATTGGGAGTACGGCGAGGATGCGTGCCGCATCGCGACGGCAACGGGACTGAGTCGCCAAGCGAGAGGCAGAGACAGCGCTCTGCTGGACCTCGAGCCTCTTGCCGGCAAGAGGATTGGGGTCGTGGATGCGCTACACGCATCTTGGGACGCGAAGCTCGTCGTGCGTGAGCTGTCGGCAAGCGCCTGGTCCCAGGAGACCAAGACGCAGTTCTTTGCGCTGTCCGCGCCGGAGTTGATCACGGCTGCGGAGCTCGCCCTTCCGCTCTACGACTTGGCGAAGCGCTTCGACGAAGCGGCGAGGGTCCGGGGCCTCATCAAGCTGCTTGCGGACGCCCGGGATGATGCAGATGGCTTCCTCCTAGGGCCCTGGCTGGGACTGGAAACCAACGTGGCGCAGCTGGCCGCGGACGAGGTCGGCGCAGCTGTCGGAGAGACGACTTCCGGGCCCGGCGGGGCCGCCGGGGCCCGCTTCGAGCGTGCTCGCGACCAGTTGCTGTCGGACAGTGCGATCGAAGCGCAGCGGACCCACGTGAAGAGCGTGCAGCCGTCACCCCGTGGCTTCATCGTCAGCGCCGACGGTGAAGAACTCGATGCGGACGCTGTCGTGCTGGCGATTGGTGGTGTGGCCGCCGGCGGCATCGTGCTCGACGACGCGCGACCCGAGCACCCGGGCGGCGCGTGTTTTCATCCGTCGCTACAGGCGCCGGTCGCGTTGCAGCTGGATGGACGCCCCGTGGAGCGTGTCAGCACGCTACACGGAGTCGACTTCTGTTTGGCGGGCATGGACACGTTGGAGCGTGTCGGCATTGCGGCTCCCGGTGGCAAGACGCCCTATCCCGACTTGTACGTGGCGGGGGATTGCGTCGCGGACGGCCCCCGCACCGTACTCGATGCCGCTGTGAGCGGGATTGCTGTCGGGCGGCTTGCTGCAGAGCCTGCGCCGGGCTGATCGCCTTGGTGCCGTGACCGGCTCGTGACAAGGTCGCGTGATAGGCTTCCAGCTGTGCCGCAACGACGACTGGATCTCAAAGTCGGGTTCTCATGCAACAACCGATGCACGTTCTGCGCGCAAGGTGACAAGCGGATCCACTCACAGGCCTTTCGGGGCAAGGAGCTGGCTCGAAAGCTCGTGGATGGGCGCCACAATGCCAGTGGCCTGGTGCTCACAGGTGGCGAACCGTCGGTCCACAAGGACATTCTTGCGCTAGTGCGGCTGGCGAAGCATCTCGGCTACGATCCTATCCAGTTGCAAACCAATGGGCGCTTGCTCTCGCTGCCAAGGGTGCTGGGGGCCTTCTTGGAAGCCGGGGTCAACGAAGTATCCCCGTCGCTGCACGGGCCCACTGCGGAGGTTCATGAGGCGCTGACTCGTGCTCCGGGTAGCTTCGCCCAATCGGTTGGAGGGATTCGGGACGTAGTGGCGAGCGGCATCCCGGTGGTCACGAATTCGGTGATCACGAAGACCAACCTCTGCACCCTGCCGGAGCTGGTCGAGCTGCTCGTCGAGCTCGGTGTGCAGCAAGCGCAGCTGGCCTTCGTGCACCCTGTGGGCACGGCCTGGGAGATGTTCGACGATGTCGTGCCGCGTCTGACGGACGTGGAGGCGCCGCTGGCTCGGGCACGTGAGGTTGCCAGGGCTGCAGAGATTCGACTCGTGACCGAAGCAGTGCCCCTTTGCTTCTTGAGGGGCATGGAAGACCTGGCTGTAGAAGCGCAAATCCCGCCGACTACCGTGATGGACCTGGAAGGCACGCTGGATCACTCCGAATGGCGCGTGCACGAAGGCAAGGCGAAAGGCCCACCCTGCACGAGTTGCAGTGTGAGTACTCGCTGCGAAGGGCCCTGGCGCGAATACCCGGAGCGCCGGGGCTGGGACGAATTCCGTCCCCATCCTTGAACCCATCGCTGAATTGACTTGGCTCATTTTAAAAGGGCCATCGCTCCGACGAGCATGCGCGTGACCAACACCCACGGAGGGGACCCATGCCAAGCGCACTCGACCACCGAAGCCTGTACCGGCTGCCCTGGAACCTCGCAGACAATCCAATCGTCTGGGCCGAGCCGACTCAGGCCTGCAATCTGGCTTGTGATGGTTGCTATCGGCAGAACGTGCGCTCGCACAAGCCGCTCGCCGAGGTGTGCGAGGAGCTGGAGACCTTCGCCCGGCTGAGGAATTTCGACGGCGTTTCCATCGCTGGTGGCGACCCGCTGTGCCATCCCGACGTCGTCGATATTGTGCGGTACGTGAAGAAGATGGGACGCAAACCCATTCTGAACACCAACGGTCTTGCGTTGGATCGGGGGCTACTCGTCGAACTGAAAAAGGCTGGCTTGGTGGGTCTGACCTTCCACGTGGATAGTCGCCAGGGGCGACCGGGATGGAAAGACGCGTCCGAGACAGATCTGAACGGGCTGCGACTCGAGTTTGCCGAGTTGGCAGCCAGCGTCGGGGACCTGGGCTGCGCCTTCAACTCGACGGTCTACGAAGACACTCTGCTGCAGGTACCGGAGATTGTCCGTTGGGCAGGTAAGCACACGGACATCGTGCACACGGTCGTCTTCATCACCTATCGAGCCGCGGTGCTTGGTGCCTATGACTATTGGAGCGGTGGCGAGCCAATCGACATGTCCAAGCTCGTCTACTCGGAGACCGAGGAGCGCCGCAGCGACATCAGCTCGAACGAAGTGGTCGAGGTGATCCGAAGCCACTTTCCCGACTTCACCCCGGCGGCCTATCTCAATGGCACCGAGAAGCCCGATTCCTTCAAGTGGTTGCTCGCGCTTCGAGTCGGGAGCAAGGGTAGGATCTTTGGCTACGTGGGGCCGAAGTTCATGGAAGCGGTGCAGTCCGGGCACCACATGGCCACAGGTCGCTACTTGGCCTACTCGGGGCCGAAAGCATTGGGTGCGGGCCGCTCACTCATGGTCGGCGGCTTGTGGGACCGAGGTTTGCGCGGAGCCGCGTCGCAATACGCACGTTGGCTAGCCAGCAATCCGCTGGGCGCGCTACGTCGCCAACATCTCCAAGCGGTCATGGTGATTCAGCCCATCGACATCTTGGAGGATGGTCGCCAGAACATGTGCGACGGCTGTCCTGATATGACGCTGCACGATGGCAAGCTGGCCTGGTCGTGCCGTCTGGAGGAACTTCGGAATTTCGGCCGCTTCGTGGCCACGACACCGGTCGACGCGAGCGCGCCGCGAAACCACAATGCCCGCAATGTGAACGGCGGCGCTTGACCCCGTCGCCCATCAGGGTGGACGGTAAGGTATGCGTCGTCCGCACCCCACGCTGGTCCAAGTCGCCCTGATCCTCGTCGCTCTACTGGCTTGCAACGCGGGCGCAGGCCCGCGCTCGGACGATACCGAAGCAAAACGACCTGAGCCAGTGCCGCCACCGGATCCCGTAATCCTCGCCGCAGAGCCCGCGGCGACGGCGGCGCAGGCGCAGCCCGTCCAGGAACAGGACGCTCCCGAAATCAGCCGTTCCGGCGGACAGACCGGCGGCGTCGTCGTGCTCTGGCCCCGTATCGTCTTGCCCCAAGGTAGCGGTCGGCCCGATGCCGCCACCCGGGGACTTGCAGGCAAGGTTCAGGCGCACCTGGCCGGGCTCGCGAGAGCGACAGCGGCCAGCCGCCCCGTGGATGTGCGACCCGAGCCCGAGCGCGTGTGTGCCCGGAAAGGCTGCAAGGCCGTCGCGGTCGGCGCATTGCTTGCTCGTGCGGGGGGCGGCTGTGCGGTGATTGTCACCATCAGCGCGCCTGGCAAGAGCGCCGCCACGCTTGTGCCCGCGTCCCCGGGTCGCATCATCCTCAGCGCGTCCACGGTGCCGTTTCGTGAGCCCGTCGAGCGCGTGGTGCGGATCAAGGACTATGCATCCTGTGACAAGTTGCCGGCCGATCTGGGCCTCAAAGACGCCGACGTGAAGAAAGCGCTGGCTAGCGCCCTCGGCACCTGAACGACTCCCCGCGTTGTCGTGAGGCGATAGCGCTGGGCCGCGTAAGGAATTACCAGGTGTTGCCGGCGGCGCCCGGTGTGCACTTCTCCCACCGCACAGTGTGGCGACCGTGCGTCGCTACTCGGCGATCCAGCGTGTAGCCCTTCCCTTCATGCGTGTTTTTCGTGTCGGCACGGGGGTTGCTCTTTGGTCGTCCCGTCTCTTGTTTGGAGGAACGACATGAAGAAACTCATCACACTATTGGCACTAGCGACCGTCGGTGGTTTGGCATTGGGTTGCAGCTCGGCGCGTGACGTCCAGGTCAAAGGCGAGATCCAAGGTGGGCTCAGTCAGCAAGACGTGCTGGTCGAGTTCTGGGACCTGACCGATAGCGAACAAACCAAGGTGCACTCCGTGACGGTGCAAGCGCCCGGCAGCTTTGACGAAACGGTGCCGCTGGAAGGCGACCAGCTGCTCGTGCGTGCGATCGCGGATAACGACGACAATGGCGTCTGCACGCCGGGCGAGCAGTGGGGCGAAACGGACACCGCGCTTTCGGACGGCGACGAGACGTTGGCCATCACCGTGACCCTCTCTGGCGCAGCCTGCGAAGACTCGAAGATCGGAAACTAGCGGCGAAAATGGCCGACTCCGGCGCGCCTTCGGCGCGCCGGGCGCGCCGGATCAGCTCTGAGCTGCGCCCATGGGTGGCGGATTCGTTGCCTCCCAAGATGCACGTGCTTGCACGCGATCCAGCCAGCGTTGCACCGCGGGGAAGTCGCGGAAGGAAAAGCCGGCCAGCTTGTCGTGCATCGCTGCGGAACTCACTGCGATGTCGGCGAGCGTGAACCGACCGCATGCAAGATAGTCTCGCTCGGCGAGGTTGATGGAGAGCACTTCCCCCCAGCGGCCCAATCCCTCTAGGTGGCGCTTGCGCTGCTGCTCATCAGGCTCTCCCGCGCCGACCATCTTCTTCATGCTCTCCCAGAGCAACCCATCGAGAGTGGGTGAGAGATGTGCCACTTGCCATAGTTGCCATTTCGCAATCTCCGCGCGTTCTCGTAGGTCCTGAGGCCACAGCTCGGACCAGCCTTGCTTCTCTGCCAAGTACCAGGCGATGGCATTGGACTCCCACAAAATGAAGTCGCCCTCCTTCAGCACCGGCACCTTGCCATTCGGATTGATGGCAAGGAATTCGGGTTTGGCGGTCTCGCCGCCATATCCACGCGGGCGGACTTCGATGGACTTGCGTTCGAGGTCGATGTCGAGCTCCTCGGCGAGTACCAGCACCTTCCGGCTGTGTTGTGAGTATGGATTGAAATAGAGAACTGACGTCATCCCGACCTCCCAGTCGTGCCCGCAGCTTTGCGCCGGGCGAATATCCAGATCTATACGTAAAGATCTGTTTAATTAAAAGAATCTTTACATATGGTGACGAGCCACCTAGTTTTCCCGGCGATGGTGAACAGTGAGGGGACGGACCGCGGGCTCAACGCGCTTTCTCATCCGGTGCGCCGGCGGATCATTCGCATCGCCTGGCACCAGGAGCGCTCGGCTAGCGACATCGCATCGCGTTTCAAGCTGACCCGGCCTGCCATCTCGCACCACCTCAGCGTGCTGCGTGAGGCTGGTCTGATTGGGGTGCGCAGGTCGGGGACGCACCGCTTCTATCGAACTCGGATCGATCGCATGGAAGTGCTGCGCCGGACCCTCGACGCATTCTGGGATGAGCCTCTCACGAAGCTCAAGCGCGCAGCCGAGGCCCAGGCTACCAAAGACAGGAGGTCTCGGTGACGTTGGAAGTAGAAAAGGAGATTTGGATCGATGCGGGGCGCGAAATCGTTTTCGACTTCCTGACCCAGAGTGAACTGCTCGCAAAGTGGATCGCGGATGAAGTGCAGGTCGAGCCTCGCCCCGGCGGAAGGATCGAGTTTGGCTACAGCGAGCGCGCGACGGTTACAGGGCGCTACTCGCAGCTCATACCACCCAGTCGCGTCGTCTTCGAACTCGACGCCATCGACGAGACGAGCCCGGAGCTGCGCCGCACCCTTGTCGAAATCACCCTATACGAAGAACGGGGAGGCACGCGACTTCGGCTGCGACATTCCAGCCTCGTCAACATCACGACAATCGCCGAGGGCTGGCAATACAACCTCGAACGCTTGGCGCAGGCGGTCGCTGGCAAGACTCTGCCACCAAACCAGAGCATGCAGGGCTCCTGAGCGCGCCATTCAGCACGGCAGGCCACGCTGTGCCAGGCGACCTGTCACGACAAACAGCCCGGAGCCGGCGCGTGCTAGCTTGCCGGCTCCGCTGTTTTTCTGGTCGGCGCTCTAGGGGCAGTTGGCGTGGGCCTTGTTGCAGGCCTCGACGGACTCGTACAGGTTACCGCAGTCCTTGCCGACGCAACTGCAGCCGCCGATAGCCTCGCAGCTCTTCCCATTCCACACCACGCCGAAGTAGGCGAAGCATGGGCCCTCGCCCTTGGCGTCCTGCGCCTTGCACGCGGGCTCGCACGCGATCTGGATGCACGCACCTCCGGGTTCCGTGCAGATCCCACAGCTCTCGTTGCAGCACTCCTGACCCACGTCGCAGGTCACAGAGCCGCACTTTGGGCCGGTCTGGCCGGGGCAATGGGAGTGGGCACTGTCGCAGGCGGCTTGGCTTGGGTACAGGGAGCCACAATCCGCGCCCTTGCAATCGCAGCCGCCGAGGGCGTCGCAAGTCTTGCCGTTCCAGGACCAGCCCATGAGTTTCTTACAGGCGCCTTCGCCGACGGCGTCCTGGGCGTCACAGGGTTCGAGGCAGGCGATGGTGGCGCAGCCTTCGCCTTCCTTGGCGCAGGTGCCGCAGCTTTCGTTGCAGCAGTACTCACCTGCGCCACAGGTGTTCTTGCCACACTGCTGTCCACTGCCGCTATCACCGGTCCCGCCATCGGATGCGCAGGCGATTTGGATGCAGGCGCCGCCAGGCTCAGTGCAAATCCCGCAGCTGTCGTTGCAACAGACCTGACCCGAAGCGCAGGTCTTGGGACCACATTGGACCCCGCTACCGCTATCGTGGGCGCCGATGGGCACGTCGTCGTCCGAGGCGCAGCCGCCCTCCGCGCCCACTAGGATGGGTGAAGAGACCAAGAGTCCGAAGAAGAACGAGCGTTGAAGGAGCTTGTTGAAGGTCATGTCCTATCCCATCCGGTGAAAGCCATCTGTCCTGATGAGTGGCCGGCTTTCGCTGGATCCGTCTCGAAAAACGACACGGCTCCTACTCGGCGCACGCGCTCCGAACCCGGCGGGCAAGGGGTGAGTTGGGGTGTTGAGTCAGGAACTGCGCGGCGAGCGGGTGGGCCTGGTCCACTTTACCTGCGGCGCATAGCGCCAGCACGCGGGCGGCGTCCCGCTCTTGTGAAAGCGCGCCCGCTGGGTAACGCCGTTCGTGTTGGTCCAGAGCGGATAGTGCTTGCTGCGGATCCCCCGAGGACAGCTTGCGTTGCGCTTCCAAGAGCAGCGCGCTTTCATCTGACAGCGAGTTGGCTGGGCGCTTCGGTGCCGCGGCCGCGTGGGCCTTGCGTGGCGTGGCCGTCGTCTTTTGGGGACCGAGGGCCGCCGGCGCCGCCCCACCACGAGGCTGCAGCTTGGCTGTTGGTACGGAGCTACTCCAATGCGTGTTCGCTGTGGCTGGCGAGCTCTCGGCGACCGAGTTCTGGCTGGGGGTTTGGGTCTTGGGCTCTGAGGCACTCCCTGCGCTCTCGCCTTGTGCCCTGTTTGCTTCTGGCGCGGTCTTCGCAGCCGTCTGCGGAGCGGTCGCGCCGCGGGCGCCCGGTGTTGCTGCCGTCGCCGTGACCGCCGGCAGATCCGCGTCGCCTGTTGCTTGAATCGCCGGCACTGCCACGGCGACTCCGAGGGCGCTACCCAACAGTAGCCAACCCGAGATCTTCAACGCGCCGCTGGCCAGTAGTCCGCCCGCCGATGCAGTCACCGCCGCGCCGGCCCCCGCTGCACCAGCACCAGCCGCGCTTCCGACCCCAGCGGTCACTTTCGCCGCCGCCGCACCGGCACTGCCCGCAGCCGCCAGGCTTCCGAGCCCCGCGCCACCGCCCACGGCAGCCATCACCGCTCGGCGCACTCGAGCGCGATCTTTGGCACTCGGTCCGTCGCTCTCAGCGGCCAGGTCGATCAACGCCCGTGCGTCAGGTCCCAGTTCCTTCATGGCCTTTCGCTCCGTGCGCGATGGCGCGTCAGCGCCGCCTCGAAATCCACTCGTGCCTTGCGTAGTCGCGAATAGACCGTATTCAGGTTCACGCTCAAGGCCTCCGCGACTTCGGGTGCGCTCATCTGCTCGAGCTCCATCATGACGAAGACCGCGCGACGGTCGTCACAAAGCGTGTCCAGCAAGCTGTGCAGTAAGCGCACGGCCTCGGCTTGTGCGGTTGCCTCATGGGGACCCGGCGCGGACGCATCCGCCACGGTTTCCGGCAGCGCCTCCGCATCTCGCCGCTGGGCGGTGCGGTGGTAGTTGCGGGCGACACGCAAAGCGATCCCGAACAGCCAGGTCTTCAGCGAGGAGCGACCCTCGAAGCTGTCTAACTTGCGATGCACCACCACGAACACATCTTGGGCGGCGTCATCGAGACAAGCTTCGCGAACCCCCAGCCGGCGAAGGCTGCGCCACACGAAGTCGAAATGCTGCTCGTAGACCGTCTCGAAGCCCAACGGCTCAGCGGCTTGGACGCTGCTAGGTTGCGGCTCGGCGCGGACAAACCCCGACAAACCCGTGGGTGCGGTGTCGAGGAAAGCAGCCAGCATCCCCCCTGAGTGTCCGCCCAAAGCGCGATCCGTCATGGAAAGCGCACCTCGGCCCCAAGGGCACCTCGGCCCCCAACCCGGGAGCGCTGATGAACCGCGCCGACATTTTCCAGCACGAACCGCGGCCGATTCACGGCGATGGCGGCGTCGACCCGCAGCCACAGGGCCAGCCCCTCGCCAATGTCCTGCGACGCCCGTGCGCCGACCAGCCCGGTCCAGAGCCACACGGCGCCGCTGCCCGGATCGGATATCCCGACGCCTTTGCCGGATAGTCGCCCCGCTTCGCTACCGGCGCAGGCGGACAGCTGTGCGATATCCAGAGCGCGATAGCATATGGAGAGCGCCCCGCTGGTCACACTGAGATCACCGGCGGCCGAAGCGCCGACGGCCTTGGTCTGAGTCGCGAAGAGCGCGCCCCGAGCCTCGAGCTCCAAACGGTCATAGCCACCCGCGAGCACGAGAGTTCCTCCCAGGGCGACCGCGGGCAGCGTGCCCGCATCGAGCGCGCCGCCCGCCCCGGCTCGCGCGTGCAAGGGCGAGTTGGTGCGGCTCCGGTGCGGTTGTCGCGCGCGTCGAGAGTCGAGTCGCGTGTCGCGAGCAGCGGGGTTCGATGGCGAAAGGGTGCGGGCGGGATCGGGTGCCTTGGGCGCAGGGGGTGGCGCTGCAGATGGAGGAGGGGGTAACGGCTCCGCAGTCGGCTCCGTCGGCGGAAGCGAGCCAACGGCGGAAGTGACCGGGGGCGCCGCTTGCCCCGGCGGAGCCGACTGGCTCTGCCGGGTCAGGACGTTCGGATCGATGGAGAGCGCCAGCACTAGAGCTGCCGGCTGGGTCAGCTCCGCGCAGTGGGTAGCCTGCAAGCGACGGAACCCTTGGCTATCGTCCAGCTGCGTGGCGAGCTGCAGAACATACCCGTCGCTCTGTCGCACCACGACGCCGCGCGCGTGCAAGGGCTTGGCCGCTTCCCCCTGACCCAATAGGCGCGCGGTTTCGTTGAGCACCTCGGCGCGAGTCGGACACCCTTGCGGCGCGTGCCAGTCTAGGTTCACGCGGACCTCGGGCTCGGCTGCGGCAGGCGTGGCCAGCAGCGCTGCCACCAGCGATCCAGCAAGGGCGAAGGGTCGGCACAGTGCCATACCGCGCTGAAAGAGCAGGATGCGTGCCGAGGGGGTCAGTGGCTAAATGTGAAACGGTTACGTGTAGTTACAGATGTGGCGCAAATGCGGCAGGTGGCACAGATCCGGGCAAAAGTGACGCTGGCGACAGCCCGGATCCGCTACGCGCGACTTGGACCGCTTTGGTCTGAAGACAGGCGCGCGCCGGTCGCTATTCCAGCACCCGACCGACGCGCGGATTGGAGGACTCGCGCCCTACTCACCGGGCTCGACGAACGCCGGCTCAGCCTGGTTGCGCCTACCGCGAGGTGCGGGTGCGGCAACGTGCGCATGCTTGGCGTCGAACTTCGCTTTGACCTCGAAGGCGAAACTATCCAAGAGCTCTGCGTCGACGGGCTCGCCGTTGACCGACAAGGTCAGCGACGCGAGACCCTCCCGCTCCGCCGCATGGAAGAACTGGGTCTCCGCGATCTTGTTTGGCATGCACTCGTGGGGGCCGACGCTGACCACGCCGTCGATCACGCCTTCGCGCCATTCGTGCACCGGGCCGCCCAGAGTCAGAATGGCCTCGCCGCAGAGATCTTCGCGAACGTAGCCTTTGGCAGCCTTGATGGCATCTTGCACCGTCGTGCGCGGTGGCCACGCTAGCGGCTTGGCCATCAGCGCATAGCTCAGGTTTTGAATCCGACGCTGGACTAGCGTGCTCAGGCGCGAACCAAAGTAGCTCCGCACGCCTCTGACTCGACTCACATGGTCCGTGTACTCGAGCCATTCGCTGAAGGGCGCGAATCGGCAGCGGACGCCCCGCTCCTCCAAGCGGTCGACCAAGAAGTCGTTGGTGAAGGGATCGAGCCGGACGTAGATTTCCCCGACCATCACGACGGTCGGGACAATCTTTGCCGTCTTCACCGCCGTGAACTCGCGCGCCGCGCGCTCGAGCAGTGGTCCGCAACCGAACATGCGCCCGTTGGCAACCTGAAGTAGCGCGTTCGGCATACTCAGATCCGATCCTCCCGCCCGCTCCAGGGTCGCCAGAAGCTCGCGTACGTAGCGGTCGAAGATTGCCTGCGTGGCGCCAGGCGTACTTTCCACGGGTCGGACGTCGTAGAGCGCCGCCTGCAGGGCGTCGTAGGCGGCGAACCCGGTCACCACCAGAGCTGCAAAACCACTCGGCAAGTCGGCGAAGTAGTCGCTGTCGACCGGGGACCAGATCTTGACCTGGTCGCCATAGTTGAGCCGCTCGAGCACGATGCGATGCACGATGTTGTAGGTTCCGAACCGGCACGGGCCGTCGGCGGTTGGCATGAAGAAGGCGAAGCGCTCGTCGGGTTTCGCTTCACCTAGGCGCGTGAGCAAGCTGCCCAGGGTCACGCTCATCGGTACGCATTCCTTGCCGGAGCTGTAGCGGCGACCCAGACGCAGCGAATCCCGATCCGGCATGGGCAAGACTTCCGCGGGAGTGCCCGTTCCTCGCAGGCATGCGGCTACGGTTTCCGCACCTTCGCCCATGCGGGGGAACAGCACCTTCTCACCACGGCGTCGGACTTCCTCGAGGCTGTGTCCACGCGCGCAGACGTCGGATAGGGAGGCGGGCCGTGGGGCTGGGGACGCGTCGGATTGGTCTTCGCTCACGCAGTGCAGGAAGGCTTCGACACGGGTTTTCGTCCCCGCGTCGCCAGAGTGTCCGTCGGTCTCTACGACGGCGTAGGGCTTGCCCGCCATGGCGTAGCTGAAGAAGTGCAGGTTCATGCTGTCCGGCCCACACGAGTAGTTGCTGCACCAAATCGCGTACTGTCCTTCGCTCCGCCGAATCTGATGAGCCGCGCGCAGGTTGCGCTGTCCGTGACCCCAGTACACTCCGTCGAAGGTCGGAACCTCGTCGTCAACGGGATAGCAATCGATCGGGATCGCAATGGCGCCTTGCTCGCGCACCAGCACCGGAACATTGGAGTTGAGCACCTGGTTGTAGATCGTGTACGGCCGACCGAGCACCACCACGCTGACCAAGTCGTGATTCTTCGCGAACTCCAGAGCGCGCTCGCCGATCTTGCGAGCCTGCGCAAAGAAGTCCTCCTGAACCTTCTTTGCGGCGTTGTAGGCACGCCACCAGGTCATGCCAAAACAACCGAGGCTGATGGCTAGCTGTTGGCAGGACTTCAGCAAGTCACTGGAGTCGAGGTTGCCGTCGCTGAAGTCGATCACCGGCGAGATAATTTGGGGCGCATTGGGCCCCAGGTCGAGGTCCAGAATGTCGGGGCTTGCCTGAACGATGGGGCAAGCAATGGCTTTGCGTTCATCTTTGCTGCGCGGCATCTGTCGCAGCATGGGAACGAACAATGCGTCGACGGACTGCTCGGCCATGCCGCTCACCAGACCGTGATAGAGCTGCATGGGGGCGCAGAAGGGAACGTTGGCCCGTTCGGCGCCTCGCTTGAGGGTCTTGCCGCCGTGACTCTTGTCGTAAACCACGTCGAAACCGAGCTCGCTCAAGAACGTCGCGAAGAACGGGAACAGCTCTTTGAGCTGGAACTCGTCTGTCATGGCGATGGTCTTGCGCCCGCGCGGTTGCGTGACTCGCTCTACAACTGCCGCGATGACCGCTTCGCGCTCGCGAAAGGGATCCGGCGTCAGATCTGGGAGCTTCTTCTTGCCGGTGCCCTTGTCCCACAGGGAGCAGCCGCCGCCCCATGTGAACAACTGCTTCTTGTCGGTTACCAAGGTTTGGATTCGATCGATGCGGCACAGATTGCCCGCGCCTCCGCAACCCTTCTTCGACTTGCAGATGAAGTCGTCTCGGCGCGTCATCTCCGCCTGTAGGAAGCGAGTCGGATCGAGAGCTTCGACCGGCAACTCGCCGAGATTCTTGTGGGTCAGAAGCGCGATGCCCAAGGCGCCTACCGTTCCAGGATTCGGCGGCACGATCACTTGACTCTGGGTTTGACGGGCCACTGCAGCTGCCAGCGCACTCGCGGCGAAGGGCATGCCCTGGCAAAAAACGACCTGCCCTACGGAACGACAGCCCTTTACCCGGTTCAGGTAGTTCTGGACGATGGAATCGTAGATCCCGGCGATCACGGTGCTGCTTTCCACGCCTGCCCCGACGGCATCGTCGATGACCTCCGCCATGAACACGGAGCAGTGCTGTCCCAGGGATACGCCGCCATCCGCCGACAGGGCTTTCTCTCCCAGTTCGACGACATCGCGCACGCCCGAGAACTTGCGGCCTTGTTCTTCGATGAAGGAGCCTGTGCCGGCGCTGCAAGCTTCATTCATGGCTGCGTCGACCACGCGCCCTTCGGCGAGGCGGATGTATTTCGCGTCTTGGCCGCCAATCTCGAAGATGGTGTCGACCCGGGGGTCGTGATGCAGTGCGCCTTCGGCGTGTGCGGCGATTTCGTTGAGCACGAAGACGCGGGTGGCGCCGTAGCAAGTCGAAAGCAGAGAGCCGACGATCTCCCGGCCGCTGCCCGTCACACCGAAAGCGAGGATTGGGTGGCGGCTCGCGTCCGAATCGGCAAAGTCCTGCAGCAATGCGCGAGCGGCGCCGAGGGGATCACCGTTGGTGCGGCCATAGCCTTCCCAGACTGGTTCATGGGTTTCGACGTCCAGGGCGACCAACTTCGAACCCGTCGACCCAATGTCGAAGCCGAGCAAGACGCGATAGTCGCCGCCAGGGTCGAGAGGGGGTGGTGCTTCCAGGCGCTTTACCTGATCCAGGTAGCTCGCCAGCGCGGGCACGTGGTCGAATCGGGCTTCGGAACCGGCGGACACCAATCGAGACAAGGCAGGCACTGCCCGGGGGCTGTCGACGGAGAGGTTCGCCGCGCCCAGGGCGTCCAGGAACAGTGCATCGTCGCCGGGCGCTTCGAAGAGCTCCATGTCGTGGGCGGCCAGGTGCGCGCGAAAGTTGTCGCGCACCCGCCGTGAGCGGCTGACGCCACCGGTCAAGAACACGCGCTTGGGACTCACGCCGGGTTTGAGCAGGCCTTTGACGTTTTCCGTGACCGCATCGTAGAGCCCAGCCAGGATCCGCGCGCGATCCTCGCCCTTGTTGGCGAGGTGCGTCATGTCGGTCTTCAGGATCACCGGGCAGCGGCCTGAGAGCGGCGACGGATCCGAGATGCTCTCACACAAGCTACTGGCTTGCTCGATGTCCAAGTCGAAACGCTCCACCAGCTGGCGCAAGAAGTTCCCGGTGCCCTGCGAGCAGCGCGCATTCTCGCGATAGACTTCGACGCCGGGGCTCCGCAGCTCCAGAACCGCAAAGCCGTGACCGCCGATGGAAACCACGGTGAC
>CBDCTZ010000002.1:0-12423 GCA_965222375.1 Polyangiaceae bacterium | reverse complement strand
CAAAGGCATGAGTGGCGGGAAGATCGTCGTGCGCCCACGCGCCAACGCCTCCTTCGACGCCGAAAAGAACATCTTGATCGGCAACGTCGCGTTGTACGGCGCGACCGGCGGGCGTGCGTTCTTCCGCGGGGTAGCGGGAGAGCGCTTCGCGGTCCGCAATAGCGGCACAATCGCCGTCGTGGAGGGTGTCGGCGAGCACGGCTGTGAGTACATGACCGGGGGTCGAGTCGTGGTCATCGGGAGCACCGGACGCAACTTTGCCGCGGGAATGAGCGGGGGGCTGGCCTACGTACTCGACGAGGACGACAACTTCGAGCTGAAGGTCAACCCGGCACTTGTGGAAGTGGAAGCACTCTCGACCGAAGACTCCGCCTTCGTTGCCGGCCTACTTCAGGAGCATATGGAGCAGACCGGCAGCGAGAAAGCCCGCGCCCTACTCTCTCGATGGGAAGTGAGCCTGAACTGCTTCAAGAAGGTGGTTCCGGTGGAATACCGACGCGCGATGGAAGAACAAGTGCAAACCATGCCGCCGCCGGGCCAGTCAATGGATCCCCTACCCGAACCTGCGCATCGCGCACCGGATGCGGAGTGAGCTAGTGGGCAAGGTCACCGGATTCCTCGAATTCGAGCGGGAGGAGCTGGACAAGTTGCCCGTAGAAGAACGCGTCCGCTCGTACCAGGAGTTCGAGCTTCCTGTCCTCCAAGAGCGTCTGGTCTCCCAGTCCGCTCGCTGCATGGACTGCGGAGTCCCCTTCTGCAATTCAGGCTGCCCCCTCAACAACCTGATTCCGGACTTCAACAACGAAGTCTACGAGGGCCGCATGGACAGGGCCCTCGCGTCGTTGCTCTCCACCAACAATTTCCCCGAGGTCACGGGACGGGTGTGCCCGGCGCCCTGCGAAGCAGCCTGTGTCCTCGGCATCAATCGAGATCCGGTATCCATCAAAGTCTTGGAGAAGAGCATCGCTGACTCCGCTCTGGAATCCGGGCTGTTCGATCCGCAGCTCCCCGCGAAGAACAGCGGTCGCTCTGTAGCAGTCGTGGGTTCGGGACCCGCCGGGCTAGCGGCGGCCCAAGAATTGAGGCGCCGAGGCCACGACGTCACGGTGTTCGAAGCCAGCGACCGCATCGGTGGGCTCTTGCGCTACGGGATCCCCGACTTCAAATTGGACAAGAGCTTGATCGATCGACGCGTGCAGCAGATGCAGCAGGAAGGGGTACAGTTCGTCACTGGCGCCGTCGTTGGTGTGTCGCCAACCGCGGGGGAGCTCCGCTCGGACTTCGATGCAGTGTGCCTCGCCATTGGCTCGCGCAAACCCCGGGACTTGCCGATTCCCGGCCGAGAGCTGGCCGGCATCGTTTTCGCGATGGACTTCTTGGAGCAACAGAATCGACGCGTGGCCGGCGACACGATCCCTGAAAGCGAAGCCATCCTGGCAACTGACAAGCACGTCGTGATCATCGGCGGTGGCGACACGGGTAGCGACTGCGTCGGCACGAGCATTCGACAAGGTGCCAAGAGCGTCACGAGCTTGGAAATCATGCCACGTCCCCCAGAGCAGCGCAGCGAAGCCACCCCCTGGCCGATGTGGCCCTTGATGCTGCGAACCTCGAGCTCTCACCAAGAAGGTGGTGAGCGGCAGTGGAGCATCATGACCCAGAGCTTCAGCGGGGCCGAGGGGCGCGTGAGCTCCGTGGAGTGCGCTCGAGTCGAGACCTGGCACGGCGCTCCGCAACCCACCGGGGAAACCCTGAGCCTCCCTGCGGATCTCGTGCTGCTCGCGGTGGGGTTCGTGCACCCAGACTCAGATCCGCTGAAGGCCTTCGGCGTGAAACTCGATCAACGCGGAAACGTCGCCGTAGATCGGCGCCTTGCGTCCGACCTGCCGGGCGTGTTCGCTGCCGGCGATTGCCAGCGGGGGCAGTCGCTCGTGGTTTGGGCGATCGCCGACGGGCGGCGAGCCGCCCAGTCCATCGACGAGTGGCTGCTCGAAAACCACGCCTGATTTGGGCGCCCATTTTCCGTTCGGCCTCGATTCGTGGAATACTTGGCTCAGGTCTCCTTTGGCAAAACGCAAGAAACCCCTGCCCCCGCGGCCCCCGCCCAAGCGGAAGTCGCCGCCGCGCCCGGCGGCTACGGCCCGTGCCAAGTCCGCCAAAGCAGCCGCCAAGAAGGCCAAGGCCGAAGCCGAGGCGGCTCCCGAGATCAACGTGGAGTATGGCCCGGCCGGTCGTGAGACCCTGGCTGCGATCGCCGAAGATGTCGCCCAGGGGGCGTTTCCGCCGGAACCTGTCAGCAAGATCACCCGTGCAGTGATTCCCCCCCAAACCTCCAGCCCGGACCTGTCCTTCGAACTGGCGCCGGCCGGGCGCGAAACCCTGTCAGCCATCGTTGGCGAAGCCAAGCAGCACGCGCCGACGGACGTGCGCGCTCCCATGACGACCATCGACTACGACGAACCAGTCGAGGGCGGAGAGGGCGGCCCGGAAATCGTGGTGCGCGAGGCGACTCCTGGGCGCGACACCTTGGCAGCCCTCGAAGGCGAGGGCAAAAAGGGTGGTCGCAAGCGCGTTCGCACCCAGGGTTACGCCGAGTCTTCCGGTCGCGCTGAAGTCCAGGCCGTTCGGGTCGGGCGCGACACCCTCGAAGCTCTGGCCCGCGCCGTATCCCAAGAGCCGGCTCCCGCGTCCGGTGTGCATGCGGCACTGGAGGTCTTCGAGATGGTAACCTTCGTGATTCGCGGCGATGACCTGGCCTCGCTGTCATCCGAGAACCTTCGGCGCCGGTTCGTAGAGGAACGTCTGCTCAGTCGGTTGCCCATAGACGACATGGCCGACGTGGACCGCGTGGACGTCACGCCCTGGACCGTGAAGAACACCGTGGTTCTCCGGGTCTGGTGCCGGCTCCCCGCGGGCTGAGTGGAGCCCCGCGTTCCGAGGCGACCCATTTACCCTCACCCGGTGTAGGCTCGCTTGCATGCGTCGACAGGATCGAGAGCGCGCACAAATTGAGGCATCCACCCGGGTCGTCGATCGCTTGGTGGCCGAAGCCCAAACCAGCGACGACCTAGAGGCCGTGCTCAGCGACACGCTGTACTGGGAGCGCCGCCGTCTGGAGCGGGAGCGCAAAGACAAACCCCGAATCAAGAGCGACATAGCCTTCTATCAAGACTTGTCCAAACGCCTGCGCCATGCGTCCGAGCCGGACCTACGCGAGCTGCTGGACCGAGTCGCTCGGCGCTTCGCCGGCGAGATTGTCGGCAGTTTCGACGACCGCGTCTATCGCATGTCGACGACTGCAGTCCCTGCGCTACTGGGACTCATGCTCAGCGCCACGACTCCGGGCAAGCTACGCAGCTTCAGCGGGATGAGACGCGGCTTGTCAGACCACGTCGAAGTCCAAGGGTCCATCGAACGACTGAAACGCCTGGGCAAGCAAGGCACGGTGATCGTCGTACCGACCCATTCCTCCCACTTGGACAGCCTCGTACTGGGTTACGCCGTGCATCTTCTGGGCTTGCCACCCCTGCTCTATGGTGCCGGCCTCAACCTGTTCGAAAACCCCGTCATGTCGTTCTTCATGAACAACCTCGGTGCCTATCGGGTGGACCGAAAGAAGAAAGACTCCCTGTACAAGGATGTCCTAAAGGAATACGCCACCGTCGCTCTGGAGCTGGGCTACGATAACCTGTTTTTTCCGGGTGGAACCCGCAGCCGAAGCGGAATGGTCGAGCAACGTCTGAAGCGGGGACTGCTGGGCACGGGCGTTCGTGCATTCGTCAACAATCTGCGTGCGGGGCGAGACAAACCCAATCTATACGTCGCGCCTTGCACCATCTCCTACAAGCTCGTCTTGGAAGCGGAAACGCTGATCGAGGACTATTTGAAAGAGGTCGGCAAGTCGCGATACATCATCGAGGACGACGAGTTTTCCAAGCCTCGGCGAGTCCTGGAGTTCATGAAAGAACTCGCGTCCCTGGACGCAAAGGTCGTGGTGACGTTCTCGGAGCCCTTGGACTTGTTCGGCAACTTGGTGGACGACGAAGGGCGCAGCCTCGACCCTCGCGGGCGTATCCTCGACCCGAAATCCTACGTCATGGTGGACGGCGAACCACAACATGACCCTCAGCGCGACGCCGAGTACACCAACGAACTTTCCCGAGAGATCGCTGCGGCGTTCCTCCGACACAACGTGGTCATGTCCACTCACGTCGTCGGTCTTGCAGCCTCGCGTCTGCTTGCGCGCAAGAACCCGGACGTGGACCGGTACCGGCTGCTTCGCACGGGTGGCAGCAGCCCGTGCTTCACTTTGGGGGAGCTAGGAGGCGAAATCGACCAGCTCATATCCACCCTTTCGTCGCTACCCAAAGGGCCTCGGCTGGGCCACGAGCTCGCATCCACGGACGCAGCTCCCATCATCGACGATGCCCTACAGGCCTATGGTTGCTATCACTTGCACCCCGCGTTGGAACGACGCGGAGATCGCGTCTTCCACGAAGATCGCAACCTGCTTCTCTACTACGGCAACCGCTTGAGGGGCTACGACCTGGGCAGAGCCTTGGGGGCAAATTGATCATGACCGGGAAGCAACGAGATTTAGTTGGCGTCATTGGCGCTGGAAGTTGGGGCACAACCCTTTCCGTGGTCGCATCTCGACGCGGTGCCAAGACGCTTCTGCACTGTCGCCGTGAAGAAATCGCGGCTGAGCTCAACGACCGCCGCGAGAATCAAACCTACCTGCCGGGCGTGGAGCTGCCGCCCAGCTTGGAAGCGACCCACGACTTGGAGCGACTCGCGCAATCCTGCCACTTCATCCTGTTCGTCGTACCCAGCCACGGCTTTCGTGCCACGGCCAGGGAGCTTGGAGCCTTCGTCAACGGCGAACACGTCGTGGTTCACGCCACCAAAGGCATCGAGCAGGGCAGCCACAAGCGCATGAGCGAGATCTTGCGGGAAGAGACTTGCCTCAGGAAGATCGGTGTCCTGTCGGGGCCGAACTTGGCGAAAGAGCTGGCGCAGCAACATCCCACAGGCACCCTCGTCGCGTCTGCCTACGATGAGGTCTTCAAGCGTGCCCATGGGGCCCTCCACGGCGACTACTTCCGCGTCTACGGTGGCCGGGATGTCATCGGCGCTGAAGTGGCAGGCGCGTTCAAGAACATCGTCGCGCTAGCGGCCGGCGTGACCGCGGGGCTGAAGCTAGGCGAAAACACCAAGGCATTGCTGCTCACTCGGGGGCTCTCGGAGATGGCTCGCTGCGGCGTGTCCATGGGTGGCGAGCTCATGACCTTTGGCGGGATGGCGGGCATGGGGGATCTAATCGCCACCTGCTCGTCACCACTTTCACGCAATCATCAGGTCGGTGCGCGCCTCGCCGGAGGCGAAAGCCTAGAGAAGATCCAGAGTGAAATGAATATGGTCGCCGAGGGCGTGAAGACGACGCGAGCAGTCCATGACTACGCGGTTCACAAGGGGTTGGACCTGCCCATCGTGGCGGCGGTGCATCGCTTGCTCTACGAAGCCGGCGACGTCCCTACCCTGCTGAGGGACTTGATGAGCATCCCAACTGGCAGGGAATTCGTCGCGTTGAGCGGAACCTGAGTCAGCCCTGAAACTCGGGAGGTAGCCGACGCTCGATTCGGCTACGGACTTCCTGCACCAGCTCGTCCCGACGCTCGTGGCCGTAGTCCGAAGGATCGACCGGGTCGCCCACGTACAGCTCAACGGTGCCGCCTGGGTGAACGGTCCAACCCTTCGCCAGCAGCACGTTGCGGGTTCCGACGATGGTGACGGGTAAGATCCTGACCCCCGTATCCAGAGCCAGGTGGAAGCCACCCTTTTTGAAGGGGAGCAACTTGCCGGTGCGGCTGCGGGTACCCTCGGGAGCAATCCAGATGCTTGTGCCACTCGAGAGCGCGCGCTTGGCGTGGGCCAGTCCCTGAATGGCGCGCTCGCGGTTCTGGCGATCCACCTCGACGAACCCCGAGGCCCGCATGGCTCGAGACCAAACAGGAACGCGGAACAGCTCCTTCTTGGCCACCATCCGGACGCGCCGTCCCAGGGACTGGAAGATGACAGGTATGTCGTACAGCGACTGGTGGTTGCTCATGACGACGAAGGTCTCGTCGGGCGCCAGGCTGTCCACATCGTAGGCGTGCAGCTGAATGTTCGCCTGGTCGAGTAGGCGACGGGACCAGCGGTCGAGACGCTCGTCGCAGATGTCCGTGGTTACGCGCCCAATGGCCGATTCTGCAACCGTCGGAACGCTGATCTTCGCGGTCTCAACAATCGCTCGGGACAGATGCCAAACCGTCATGAATCGAAGCGAGGGCGTATCAAAAGTTGGCTGGGGTCGCAACGTCGCGCCATACCCCGGCAGCCCACTCAGGGAAAAGCAAGCGGAGCACGCAGGAGCCCGGGAAGGGCGCGGCTGGGCGGCTTCAGAACGCGGCGCCGCGGCGGTTGATGCGGCCTGCCGGGCACCGGAATGGTCTCCCAGACGTAGAATAGCTCCAGACTGACGAGACGATCCTCGCTCCGCCCGGTGCGCTCTGGATAGCGCCTCAAGTAGTCTTCCACTCCGACCAGATAGCCCGCAAAACGCGGCTCGGCCAAGCGACGATGAAAGTCGCCCCACTGCTGGCTCATGCCAAAGCCGCCCGCAGGCTGCAGGTCGAAATCCGGCGCGCGCCCGGTGAAGGGGTCGATGCGGCGCCCACCAGCTGTATGGGCGACAGCAACAATTTTCCCATCTTCTTCGGGCGGGTTCGGCGCAAACATGCTCCAGCCCTGGAACATGCGGGGTGCCAGAACCATCCCTTGAACCCATGTCGGTTGCTTCCATTTGAGGAAGTCTGGGACGGCAGCGTTTTCCAACAACAACTGCCAGCCGGCCACGATCACCAGCGGCAGGACACACGCCTCTCGGCCCAGCACCTTCAGCCTTGATGAAAAGCGCTCGATTCCCGGCGGATCTGTTGACGTGAGTTCGGAAGTGGGACGCATCTGCTGCCAAAGCCAGCGACCGATCTTCGTCTCCGGTGCTCGGCGCCCAAACCGCGCCTCCAGACCACGCCAACTCTGTGCCGGCTGCAGCGCCACGAAGCCGGCCATCATCGCCCATGAAAACGGCCCGAGTTCGACCAGCAGAGCGATTGTCAGGTGAAGCAGGCAGCCGAGCCCCCAGGCTGCGGCACGGGCCCGGGCTTGAGCGAATGGGGCGATCAATAGGATCGCAATGCAGCCTTCCAGCACCAGCGCCCCCCACGACAGCGCTTGTCCAAAAGAAAGGGGGATCCAGTCCCGTACCGCCGCCCCGAGGGCTGTGACCATGCGATCCTGCTGCAGGAAGTAGTACACGGCCGTGCCCTGTTTCCAGGTGTCGCCAGTCTTCTGGACAGTGTTGAAGAAGTAGATCGCGACCCACTGGAGCAAGAGTGCGACCGAAGCCAAGGACGTGAAAGGTGCGACTTGGCGGGCTCGCACGGCCACGTGACGCGAGTCCCAACTGAAGCGGGCCCCCAAGGGCATGAAGAGGGACCAGACCAGGAGCAGGTTCAAAACGACCATGCCACCGTTCTCGAGCAGCACGTTGCGACTGTTCAAGCTGATGGTGAACACGAGAAGGGCAATCTGGGCGACACGAGTTCGGAAGCCGACGAGGAAGGCGGCCGCGGCCGCAACATGCAACGCGAACACGATCCACACCTGCGTCACGGTGCTCGCAACCAGGTAGACGCTGAGCAGGTGCTGGCTCGGAGGGCGAAACAGAACCACATGGTTCTGGAGCCAGCCGACGTTGGAGTAGTGACTTGACAGCTCCGGTGCGCGCCGAAGCAGGTCGACCAAAATGACGAGGCCAAGCGCGATTCGAAACGCGCCCAGGGAACGCAGGTCGAGGCTAGCGTAGCGAGCCTTTAGCAACGAGAGCATCAGGGTCGCTTTCCTGCTGGAGTGAACAGTCGCGGCTCGACCGAGCCGAAACTGAGTAGCCTCACAGGCGCGGTGTCAGCTCCCACTGCATGTCCCGCGTCGCGTAGCCACCAGACGTCGGCGGCAACCAAACGGTCCGCCTTCCTGCCGGTGCTCTCGTGATGGCGCTGCAACCAGCCGAGCAGGTGTTGCCGGTAGCGAATCGAGTCCTGGCGGCCAATCTGGGCTTCGTAGAGGGCGAAGCGCGGCGTCGAGGAGCGGCGCACGGTCCGGCCCAAATCCGGCGCTTGCCCAGTCAGTGGGTCCAGGCTTCGCCCGTCGGCGGTCCGCCCGTCGATCAACAGCCGAGACTGCCGCCGAGGCCCTTGGCCGAGGGTCCCGAAGCGCTGAATCAGTGCGGGGTACTCGAGCGCTGCCGCAAGAGTGGCTACTGGAGCGCCGGGTTGGTGCCGAGCCCGAGCCAGCGGGCTATCCGTCCACAGCCGCGCCATGACCAGCATCAAGAACACCACCGCAAGCAGGGCGGGCGCCCAGCCCAACGGCCCGGGTCGGCGCGGCCCGAGTTGCCGCCCAGGCAATGCGGAGGGCACGCCGCACACGCCCAGTCCGCACCACACTGAGATGTTCATCCGGTTTTTGGCCACCCACCTGTAGGCCTTGCGGACCAAAGCCCGCAAACCGGGCACCAACACGAGCCAAGAGGCCAGCAGTCCACCGGGCAGTGCTCGCAGTACTGCTGCGATCGCGCGCTCCTCGACCCAGGCCTGCCCGGACCCGTCAACGACGACGATGCTCTTGTCCCGCCACGCGAAATCGAGCTGCGATGGCCACGCTTTGGGGTCATCATTGGCCACGATGCTCAGATGGCCAGCGAGGTCGAGGCGGCGCGCCAGCTCCGCACTCATGGAGCAGATACCGCACGAAGCATCGTAGAGCACCGTCCGTTCCCGTTTCCTGCGTCGAAAGACCTTCCCAAGGAGCGCAGCCAGCTCTCGGGAATCAAGAAAGAGAACGAAGGGCAGACACAACGCGAAAGGCGTGGCCTCGAAGCCGAAGCGCGCTGCGAGATACAGCAGCAATCCGACACACAGCAACGGCGCGGCTACCCGGAGCCAGAAAACAACGGGCGACAGCAATAGCGCTGCGACGAGGGCGAGTTCTGCGCCAACCACACCCACCGAGACCCAGGGCTCGAGCGTTGACCAGGCCCCCCCAGTCGAAGGCAGCGAGTGAGGAAAGGCATTGCCCGTGGCCCACAGCTGACGGCCATGGTGTAGGCCCGTCAGCGTGAATATCGCAACCATGTGAACGCGCAGCCCCACTACGGCCAAGGAGGCGAACGTCGTCTCTGCGGGCGCTGCCGGCGCGCCGTCACGGAACGGCCCCGCCAAGTTAGAAAGCAGCCCATCGACACTCCAGCGACGGCCCAAGGGGAGCCACAAGGACCAAACCAATATGACGTTCAGCGCCAGGCTGTCGGCGTCCAGCAGCATGGGGTTGCGAGCTGCTGCGCTGATGCTGAGCGCAACCGCCAGGAAGTGGACCAGACGCGTGCGCCAGCCGACGGCAAACGCGAGAAAGATCCCGGCACTGACGGCGAAGACCCCGGACACGGCTGCCGGCGTTGCTGCCAAGTGATGCAGGGACAGCGGACGGAGGGTCGTGTCGGCCAGCACCTGATAGCTCGGTGTCAAGCCGGAACGGACATAGAAGCGACCTAGGTCATCAAATCGGCAGGCGAGTTCCCAGAGCAGCAGCGCACCGAGCAGGAACCGGAAAACGGCCGCCCAGCGCAGGTCCACGCAAAGGGCACGATGCGGCGCATGTCCTACATGTCGGCCTCGCTCGAAGGGCTGATCTTTGGCCGTCATTCCGTGCTGATCTCGCGAATGCCCTCCCGGGCAGGATGGGCTGGTGATTCAGGTCCCGGTAGAATAGTCTGACAGCGTAAAAAGTACGTCGAATGGAAGTCTCGTGCTCCAAATGCCCCGCGCGCTACGCGGTGCCCGACGCCAAAGTGCGCGGCCGCAAGGTCCGCATTCAGTGCAAGCGCTGCAAAGCGCCCATCGTCGTCGACGGTAGCAGCCTGGTGCAAACAGCGGCGAAGGCGGAAAAGCCCGCTGCGTCACCCGCTGCTTCGCCCCCGACACCCAAAACCTCCGATTCGAAACCTGGCGGCAAGCAGCTCGAAGCCCCACCGCGCCTGCGAATGGACTCGGGCTGGCGTGAACCCGGCGCCGTTTCCAGTCCGAAGGTGCCCGGGGCAGGCCCTGGGGCGCGTCCCCGATCGGCGATGAAGCGCACGATGATCGGCGGACTCGGCGGACCGGGGATGGACGATGAACCCGAGACCCAGGTGCGTCCGGATCCCGTGCCGGACGCGGGGCCAAAAGCGGAAGCGCTCAAACCCGAGCCTGCCGCACAACCCACGCCCGAGCCGCAAGCCCCGTCGCCGGCGCCTCCAGAGCGAGAGCCAGAACCACCACGCCAGCCGATCTCGCCCGCGCCAGAGCGGGTCGCGTCACCACCTCGGCCAACCGGCGTGGGGGCGGCTCCCCGGCCCCGTGCCGCCATCAAGAAGACGATGATCGGCATCCCTCCGCCCGCCGCAGAGCCCGCCCTCGAACCCATTGCGCCGATGGAACCACCCGCACCAGAACCGGAGCCCCCCAGGCCTGGCACGGCGGCGGAGTGGACCGTGGCCATCACCGATGACCAGCACGAGGACCTGACAACCAGCGAGGTGATCGAGTTGTACGTTCGCGGTGGAGTCGACCACGAGACCTTCATCTGGGCCGAGGGCATGGATGACTGGAAGCAGCCGTGGGAGATCCCCCTCCTCGCCGCAGAGCTGCGCCAGCGCGGCCTGGTGCCACCCGAAGAAGGCGAGCCGATCGTACCCAGTACCGACTTCGACGACGACGACGAACACACCGTGGTCGCACAAGGGCCGCCGTTTTCTTCGCGCCCATCGGAACAATCTGGAGCGTGGCGCGAGCCAGGCGGCTGGGGGGACTTACCCCACGATACCGAAGGCGAAATCGGTTTCGAAGATGTGACCGTCAGCATGGACGCGCCGCACGCGGCTCTGCTGTTGCGGCAGACCTCCGAGGGCGAAGTCGACGACGACGACGATGCCACCATCGACGCGGATGTGGATGCCCTGCTCGACGGCGCCGAGCCCGCGGGGACTCCCTATGCCGGCTACGACCAGGTGCCGTCAGCAAAGGTCGATGCTGCCTTTGACGACGACAGCTACGACGTGACGGGACGCATGGTGCGCCCGGAGCCCGTGGCTGCCCATCCTGCCGTCGCCCAGGGCGCACATCCCCCGATCACGGCAGCGGACATTATGGACTTCCACGCCCCAGGGGCGTCCGGCCAGCCCCACGCTGAAGTACCAAGCGGCCCTCATCACGCTCCGCCCGAGATAGCTAGCCAGCCCCACCACGCGCCCCCCCAAGCGCCGTTCGAATACCCCGCCCATGGCGCGCCGGGGATGGACCCCAGGTTCCAGGGCCAGCAACTACCCCCGACGGCTGGGGTGTCCCAGGCTCCGGCCGAAAAGAAGGGTGGCGGAGGCGGGGTCTTCGTAGTCGTGATCTTGATCATCCTGTTGATCTCGGCACTGGCTGTTGCCTACGTGACTCGACAGCCGCCACAGCTATGGGATCGATTGCCCATCTGATGGCGTAGCAGCCCAGAACCCGTGATGGTCGCCACCCTGAGTTTGTCAGCAAGCGCGTTGATCGTGCTGATGGTCGTCGTGTTCATCGTGCGAGGGCGATGATGCCAACGGATCTCCGTGGCGCGACCGCGAGCGGTCTGTTGCGCGAGCGGCTACGGTGGTTTCGCTTTCGTGGCCTCGTTCTGGTGCTGGTATTCGGTTGCGGTCTGGTCGCCTTCACCGCGGGCGCCGCTCCCAGCGAACGCCCGGAGCTGGTCACGTCGGGCCTGTTGGAACGCGCCTACTACACGCTGACTCTCTTCGTCCTGGGTGGCACCGACCTGGGCGTTCCGCGCTCCGGGCCGGGCTGGGCTCAGGGCTTGCTCTGGGTGGCCTATTTCTGCGCGCCCGCGGTGACCGCGTCGGCATTGATCGAAGCCATCGCTCGCGCCGTGGGTCCAGGCATGCTCCGGCTGCGCCGAATACAAGACCACATCGTCATTGGCGGCGCGGGGCGCCTCGGAATGCTCTATCTGCGTCGATTGCGCCAACGAGACCCGGATTGCCCAGTGATCGTAGTGGAGCGGCGGGGCGAGCGCACGAATCTGGCGGTTGCGCGCGCGCTGTTTGGGGCGGAAGTGGTTTCGGGTGACATTGCCGACCTGGCTTTACTATCGACCTTGCGTTTGCACCGCGCTCGGCGCGTCTTACTTCTCACCGGTGACGATTTCGCCAATCTGGAAGCTGCGTCCGCGATCATCGAACGTGTGCCATCGTTGGCGAGCCGTACCGTGATCCACATTGGAGACCTCCAACTGCTTGAT
>CBDCTZ010000001.1:0-10553 GCA_965222375.1 Polyangiaceae bacterium | reverse complement strand
GTCCAAGTTCCCCAGCCCCATGGAGGAAGCGACCGTTGGCGGCTTCTTCCCGACCTGGACGGCCTCCATGCGGGACGTGCTGACCCAACAGCTCGCTCAACGCCTGATCCTGGCGGCTCGGGAGCACCTGCTCGGTCAGGCCGTTCCACAGCTGCCCGGACCCGTATTGGTGGCACCGCTGACCCGGGGAGCGGAGACCGCCGCGACGGTACCCTGGCGCGCAACGTCGAGCTTCAGTGACCTCACCGACGGCAAGCTCACGCTTCACCTGAGCAGCGCCTCCGGGGGAGGCGCGCTGGCTCAGGGTACGCTCTCGCAAGCACCAGCAGGTACGTTCAGTCACCAGCTGATCAAGCACCAACCGAAGGGAGTGTGCTCGACGGTCAGCTTCGACGAGCCGTGCGGCATCTCCAACTGGTCTACGAAGTTCTCGAGCAACGTCAACACACTGGAAGCGATACGCAGTGGTGCCTCATACGACTTCAAACTGACCAAAGACGTCACCCTCGTGGGCGCACCACGCCTCAAAATGCGGGTGAACGTGGCAAAGGAACCGGGGGTCCAAGGGGTCGGCGTGATCGCAATGCTGCGCTACGTGCCGCCAGATGCCCCGGCGGGCTACCACGGTTGGTTGGTCAGCCAAGGCCAGCAGTTCTTCTATCTACTGGACGCGCAGGGCGGCAAAGACCTGGACATTCCCATCGACATCCGGGTCATGACGTTTCGGGCGGGGGGACTTTGAGACTCGTGCTCACCAACCTGAGCTCCTACATCAGGAACATGCCCTGGTTTCATCCACTGACGACGCCCTACACACTGTCCATCGACTCGACCTCTGCATCGCCAGCGGTGCTGGAAATACCTACGTCCTCCGGCTTCGAAGGCCTACCCTTGGCCGACGTAAGCGCGCTACAGCCCTGAGAGGATTGCGGTCACGGCGAGCATCGAACACCAGAGGAGGACCTCACCAACCCCAGCGGTATTCGGCGCGCAGCAGGGCGAGGAAGTAGGGCGCGTCGCCGAGGGAATCCATGGGGTCGCTCATGAAGCCGTGGTAGCGGAGCTGGGCGCCGACAGCGAAGTTGCGCGAGAACGAGTAGTCGAGACCGAGGGGGACACCGATGCCGAGTTCGGTCTGCTTGAGCGGCGCGGGAAAGACCTCGTTGTTGAAGCGATACACGCCGCCGTAGAGGCCGAGGTACGGCACCCACTCGATGATGTCGATCTTGTAGACGAAGCCCGCGTTGACGCCGTAGAAGTTCGTGCTGACACCGTCGACGAATTGGTGTTGAGAAGCGGACAGCTCGAAGTGAATGTCGAACATGTCGCTGAGCTCGTAGGCACCCTGCAGGCCCACGGCCGGACCGAAGCCGGAGTCCGTGTTGGAGAAGGTGGCTGCGCCCAGCCCGCCGCCGACATGCCACTGACCCTCCGCAGCGCTCGCGGGCGGGCCCCAGCTGACTGCGGCCAGGGCAGCCGCAGCGGTCATCAAGGATGAGGGAACGCGCACGGGGAGACCTTCTACTCGTTTTTGCCCAACGCTGCCGGCGAAAAAGCCTTACAGCATGCGCATCCCGGGTGCGGTGGTCCCTGCGGCGAAGGCCTACTTACAAGCGGGAGCCTCACTGCCGTAGGGGCCGCCGGGTGTCAGCTTGACGCTGAGGTTTCGGAACTCCCACTTCCACGGCACTTTGATGATGCCCTTCTTGTAGTCGGCGTGGTTGGTGTTGAAGCCGACCTGCAAGTCGAGGTTCTGGTTCTGGGCAACCAGCGAGCTGGTGATGGGGTTTCGCGTGAGCGTCATCGGGGCGCCGCCTGCGGGCGTGAGCGTGAGCGTGGATTGCAGTGCCTTGGCGTCCCAAACGATATTGAGGGAGTAGTCCTTGTTGTTGACCAAGGTGTATTGCTTCACGAGGTATTCAAATGAGTTTTCGTCGTAGGCCACGTAGATCAGCTTTTTCTTGGTATCGCCCTGGTAGTTGCCGTTCTTGAAGCAAACCGAGAAGTAGCGCCACGGCCGCGCGCGCAGCTCCAGGAAGCAGACAAAGGGGACTTCGAGGGTGCGCACAGTGAAGTCCATGCTCAGGTCGAATCGTTCGTAGTGCTTCCACTTTTGGTTCGACAAGGTGAAGACCTGCTCCGCCGTGCCTGAGGCGGGAGCAACCCACGGGCTCGAGTTCCACTTGGAAAGATTCACGACGCCGCTGGCGGGGCAGCCCGTCGTGCCGCCCGTCGACGTCGTACCGCCCGTCGACGTCGCACCACCCGTCGACGTCGTGCCGCCGGTCGACGTCGTGCCGCCGGTCGACGTCGTGCCGCCGGTGGCGGTCGTGCCGCCCGATCCAGACTGCCCCGCACCGCCGGAGAACCCCGAGCTACCCGCGGTTCCGCCGAATCCAGCGTTCCCGGAGCCCCCACTGCTGACGTTCCCGCTGCCGCCGCCAGCGCCGGAGCCCGCGCCCGCGGCTCCGCTGCCGCCGCCGCTGGGATCGTCAACAATCTCGCCGGTGCAGGCCAAACCAAGCAGGGCAGACGCGGCGACGGCGCAAAGTGCGAGGGAGTGCTTGCTCATAGAACAAGATGCCTCGCAAGCGGCGTGCCGGCGCCGGAACCTACAAAAACGACCGTTCCTGCAGGGCCACGCGGGCGTCTGCCAACCTGTGGTTGGCGCTGGCGGGTTGGCGACGACGCCTCACAGCATGCTCATGGGGTCGACGTCGATCGCGACACGCACCTTCGAGTTTTCGCGAGCGCGGGCAACGGCGAGGAGGGCATCTCGCAGGGGGCCTCGAGACGCACTGCGCAGCATGAAGCGATAGCGGTAGCGATTGCGCAGTCGTGCCAACGGTGCGGGCGCGGGGCCCAGGATCTCGGCGCCGTCTTTGCAGGCCCCCGCGGCGAGTTTGGCCAGGCCTTCAGCGGCACGTTCGGCAACTCGTTCCTCGACGGCGTCGACCCTGACAAGCGCGATGCGGGAATAGGGCGGATAGCGCAGTTCTTTGCGAGCCTGCATCTCGCGATCGAGAAAGGACACGACATCGTGACGCGCGGCCAAGACGATGGCGGGGTGATCGGGCTGATAGGTTTGGATCAAGACGTTGCCAGGGCGATCGCCGCGCCCCGCGCGACCTGCGACTTGAACCAGGAGCTGAAAGGTGCGCTCGGCGGCGCGAAAGTCCGGCAGGCTGAGGGCCGAGTCCGCGTTGAGTACGCCGACCAGAGTGACCTCGGGCAAGTCGTGGCCCTTGGTAACCATTTGTGTGCCAACCAGTACGTCCAGTTCTTTGGCGCGCATCTGCGCCAGAATGCGTTCGCTCTTGACTCCGGCCGCGACGTCACGATCGAGGCGGCCGATGCGAGCCGTCGGGAAGGTCTCGGTCAGCGCGGCTTCGATCCGCTCGGTGCCCGCTCCCTCCTCGCTGAGCCGATTGCTCTTGCAGGCGCTGCACTGGGTCGGCACCGGGATCCCGTAGTCGCAGTAGTGGCAGCGCAGAGCAGCGCCACCCCGGCGGTGCAAGGTCAGGGACACGGCGCAGTTGGGGCACTCGGCCAGATGGCCGCAGGCTTCGCACAGCAGAGTGGGAGCGAAGCCGCGGCGATTCAGGAACAGAATCGCTTGCTCCTTGGCCTCGAGGGTGCGCTCGAGGGCGCGGTGCAGCGTGAGAGAAAGCAAGCGGTGGCCGCTGGGGCCCGGGCCGACACGGCGCAGGTCTACGATCTCTACACTGGGCAAGGTGGCGGCACTGTAGGCGCGATCTGGAAGCATCAAGCGCTCGAGTTTTTGTCCGCGCACCAAAGCTTCACTCGAAACCGATGGCGTCGCGCTGCCCAGAAGGCATACGGCGCCGGCGCGATGGGCGCGGAGGAGCGCCATGTCACGCGCGTTGTAGCGCACGCCCTCTTCTTGCTTGAAGGAACCGTCGTGCTCTTCGTCGACGCAGATCAGCGCCAGAGACTGTACGGGAGCGAATAGGGCCGAGCGGGCGCCAATGGCGATGCGCACCCGGCCACTGCGCAGCGCGCGCCACATTTGGTGGCGCTCGTTTTCCGTGAGCCCACTGTGCAAGACCGCGATGTCGTCGCCGAGCCGCGCGCGGAATCGGGACACCAACTGGGGCGTGAGCGCGATTTCCGGCACTAACACGATGGACCCGCGCCCCTCTCGAGCCACTTGCCCCACCGCTCGCAGGTACACCTCGGTCTTGCCGGATCCGGTGACACCTTGCAGCAAGAAGGACTTTGGGTCGCCCTCGCCCAAGGCCTGGTTCACGCGGCCGAGGGCTTCGGCTTGGGCGGCAGTGAGCTCCGGGGCCGTGTCCGTCGGCACGGCTTGGGAGAAGAAGGGATCCTGCTGGGCGGGGCGCTGCTCGAGAGAAACATGGCCAGCCGCGGCCAAGCGCTTGAGCGCAGGGCGCGCGTTGGACCACTGTCCGGCCAGCTCCGCGACGGCGCTCGGCCCTGAAGCACGCAGATGTTCCAAGATGTCCTTGGCTTGGCCCCGGGGCAGCGGAGCGTCGGGCGCGAGGTCGACGGCGGCCGCCCACTGCACCATTCGCCCGACCGTGGCCAGGGCCCCAGCTTGAGCGACGCCCTCTTGAAGCAACCGAGCCTTGGCGGAACGTTCGACTGCGGGCAGGGCCAGCCGCATCACTTCACCCAGGGGCGCGAGGTAGTAGCGCGCGAGCTGAACCAAGAACTCCAACAGCTCGTCTGGGAAGACAGGCTCGGCGTCCACGAGGGCGACCAGGGGCTTGAGTTTGTTGGCGTCGAAGTCTGGCTCCCCATCGTACGCCGACAGCACCACCGCCAACACGCGCCGGCGGCCGAACTCGACCAAGACGCGGGCGCCAGCAACGACCTGATCGGCTAGCTCCGGCGGCACCTCATAGGTGAACGCCTGCCCCAAGGGCACAGGAACGGCCACGCGGGCGAGGCGCATGCCCGAGGGTATAGCGCCGATGCCCGGGGTCGTGGGCGATCAAGGACGCATGAATTGGAGCAGGATGACGATCAGCACGCAGAGTCCGACAACCAGCCCGATCAACTTGGCGTTGTTCTTCTCGGGTTGCACCGGTGGCGCAACGGGCGGCGGCTGCATCCAGTCCGGCGGCGTCGGCGGCGTGCCGCCCTGCAGCGGGCCAGGAGCAGCTGGCGAAGGCGCGCTCGGGGCGGCTGATTCGGTCGGTTGCGGGGCCTCCGGGGCCTCTGCGCTGACCGCAGCCTCCGAGGGCTCGTCTGCGGCCTGCCCGGAGTCCATTTCGTGGCTGGCGGCTTCCCGCGCTCGCCGTAGTTCGACGATTTCCGCTCCGAAATTGTCGGTGAGCCATTGTCCGAGCTTGAGGGAGCTGGCGAACAGCCCGCTGCTGCCGATGTAGGTCTCGAGCTCCCGCAGCATCTCTTTGGCGGAGGCAAAGCGCTTGTCGGGCTCCTTCTCGAGGGCGCGCATCACGATGCCGTACAGCTCCGCTTCTTGAGGAAGGTTGCGGCTAGGCAAAGGCGTCACGACGACGTTCTTCACTTGCTCCAAGTTCGGAGGCTTGCCGCCTTCGCGTTTGTAGAAACGCCGCCCGGCAAGCAACTCCCACAGAATCACTCCCACCGCGAAGAGATCACTGCGCGCATCCACTGTTTCGCCCCGCGCCGCTTCCGGACTCATGTAGCCCGCCTTGCCCTGAATGGCGGCGTCGGGCAGATTGCCATCCAGCCCAATGGCGCGAGCGATTCCGAAGTCGCAAATCTTGATCTGACCGTCAAAGGCAACCAACACGTTGGATGGCGAGACGTCTCGATGCACCAAGCCCAGGGGATTGCCGTCGTCGTCCTTCTTGCGATGGGCGTAGTCCAGAGCGCGTAGGGTCTCGGTCACGATGAGCAGTGAGAACTCGATGGGAAGCGGGACTTTGCGCTTGGAGCAGGTCTTGAGCAGCGCCGAGAGATCGAATCCCTCCACGTACTCCATGGCGATGTAGAGGGTGTCTTCCTCCCGACCCAGGTCGTGGACCTGCACCACGTTGCCGTGGGAGAGACGCGCTGCGAGCTTGGCCTCGTCAATCAAGAGCTGGGAAAGCTCCGTGCTATCCGCGAAGAGCGGCAGGATGTGTTTGACCACTACGCGGCGCTCCGCGCCCAGGTCGGTTTGTTCGCGGCCAAGGTAGATCCGCGCCATGCCCCCTTCGCCGATTTGATCGAAGAGCACGTAGCGGCCAAAGCGACTGGGCAGCTGTCGAGTCAACGCCCCTTGATGGTAGCGAGCAAGGAGCGTCTAGCGTAAGTTTTTGCGCGCCATGGGTATTCTATATGGGCTGCTCTTCCTGGCGGTGCTGACCATACCCTTCGCGTGGTCGATCTACCGCTCGAACGAGCTTTTTGTGATGCAAGTGCGAAAAGGCCGCTCAAACGTGGTTCGCGGCCGGCTGCCGCAGCGTCTGGCCAACGAGCTTTCCGATGTCTTTCGACGGGCCAAGGTCCGACGGGCCACCCTGCGGGTGGTTCAGGAGAACCGAATGCCCCGAGTCAAGGTCACGGATGGTGAGCTTTCCGACGGCACCTTGCAGCAGGTGCGCAACGTGCTGGGCAAGTACGAGCTTGCTCAGATCAAGGCTGGCGGCCGCGCACGGCGCTGAAGGCCATGCGCGGTCGGGGCGGCGCCGGCCTCAGAGGCACGCCGGGAGGATTGTCTTGGAGTTCGGCGGCGGTGTGCAGGAGAAGTCGGCGCAGTCGGCGAAGCCGTTGCCATCATCGTCGGACCCGTTGCTGCACTTGGCAAAGCCCGTCTCGCAGACGGTGATGAAAGGATTCTTGCTGCACGAGAAGTCGTCGCAATCCGCCTTGCCGCTGTTGTCGTTGTCTTTGCCGTCGGAGCAAAGGGCATCCGTGTTCTCTTGGGGGCAGATCGTGACGTCCGGGTTCTGACTGCAGCCGAAGTCGTCACAGTCGGTGTTCGTGTCACCGTCTTCATCCGTCTTGTTGCTGCACTCCATATTGGAGAGACTACCCCACTGGTTCTGGGGAGGCATGGGGCTGGCCGGCATGGCGCCGTTACACACCACGACACCTTCGTCCTGACAGCGATTGTCCTCGCAGTCCTTGAAGCCATCCTGGTCGTTGTCGATGCCATCGGAACAGGCCGCGTTGCCGGACTCCGGTGGCAAGTCCATACAGTCGATGGCCTCGAAGTTGTCGCGACAGCCGAAGTCGGCGCAATCGATCTTGCCATCTCCGTCGTCATCCGCCTTGTTGGTGCAAGCGGTCTTGACCAGGCCCGGCCACTCGCTCTTGGCCGGTAGCGGGCTCACAGCCGCCCCACCTTTGCAGACGACGATGCCCTCGTTGTTGCAGCCGCTGTCTTCGCAATCCTTCTTGCCGTCGCCGTCGTTGTCTACGCCGTCGGAGCAAGTTGCGTTGTTCTGCTCGCCCTTGCAGATGATGCGGTCCTTGCAGGCGTTGTCGTCACAATCCGTGAATTTATTGCCATCGTTGTCCTTGCCGTCGGAGCACGCCACGTTGGAAGTCTCTGAAGGCTTTTGACAGGCTGGGATCTTGCTGCAGGAAAAATCGTCGCAATCCGTATAGGTATTGCCGTCGTTGTCGCAGTTGTCCGAGCAGGCCGCCGGCGTGTCCTCGGGGCCCAGCACGCAGGGGCCACCATCGCCGGTCGTGCCGCCCGTGCCGGCGCCAGCACCCGTGCCACCGACTCCGCCACCGGCGCCCGTGCCGCCGGTGCCGGGCTGCGCGCAAACTCCGCTTGCAACATAGCCGTCCAGACCCGTCTTGCACGCGGTCTCGGGATCCGCACTCGTCAGATGCGCTTTCTGTGCCTCGAAGCACTGCTGTTGAACCGTAGCGTCGCTGACCGACGCGCAGCAGGCGCCTAGAGCATCGCAAAAGCTCTGGCCCGCACCACCCGTGCCGCCACCGCTCGACCCTTCTGCCCGACAGGCGAGAGCGGCGCCGAAACCAGCCGCGATGTACAGACCAAGACGTAGGGTGGATGAAAGCTTCATGAGTACTCCAAAAGCTGCGGGCGGGGCCCAAGCACGAAAGCCAATGTTGCGTCGAAAGCGGCTCGGATGCCAGCGGAAGGGGTCAATATCTACAAATTGTCACGGGTTTGTACTCACTCCGCCGTAGGCTCGGCATCTAGCCCGAAACCGGTGTGCAGTGCCCGAACCGCCAGCTCCGTGTACTTCGAGTGAATGATGCAGCTGACTTTGATCTCGCTGGTGGTGATGCCCTGGATGTTGATGCCCTCGTCGGCCAGGATCTTGAACATCTGAGAAGCTACGCCCGCGTGAGAGCGCATGCCGAGCCCCACGATGCTGACCTTCACGATGTCGGGATCGTATTCGATGGCGGCACCGCCGATCTCTCGAGCGCATTCCTCGATCAGGTGCTTGCAGCGAGCCAAATCTGTCTTTGCGACCGTGAACGTCACATCCGTGGTGGTGCCGCCCTCGCGGGACGGGCTCTGAATGATCATGTCCACGGAGACATTCTGGTCCGCCAAGGTACCGAAGATGTTCCCGACAATGCCGGGGCGATCTGGCACGTTGATGAGCTGCACCTTGGCTTCGCCCTTGTCATAGGCGATGCCCGCGACGACAACGGCCTCCAAGCCCTCTTCACTTGTCACCATAGTACCTGTGTTGTTCGAGTATGAGCTCCGCACGTGGATCGGAACTCCGTATTTCATGCCGACTTCTACGGAGCGGATTTGCAGCACCTTGGCCCCCAAGGACGCGAGCTCCAGCATTTCTTCGAAACTGATACGTTCGATCTTCTTTGCCAGGGGACAAACGTTCGGATCCGTCGTGTAGACACCTTCCACGTCCGTGTAGATTTCGCAGACGTCCGCTTTGATCGCGGCCGCAATGGCCACGGCGCTGGTGTCGGAGCCACCCCGACCCAGGGTCGTGATGTTCCCTTCCGGGTCGACGCCCTGGAAGCCAGCGATTACCGCGATTGAACCGTCGGCCACCGTGGAGCGCACCTTGGAGCCTTCCACGGTTCGGATGCGAGCCTTGGTGAAGGCAGCGTCCGTTTGCATCCGCACCTGATGGCCTAGCAGGCTCCGAGCCTTGCCGCCCAGAGCGTGAATCGTCATGGATACCAGGGCGGCGCTGACCTGCTCACCGGTCGAGGCCAGGGCGTCCAACTCGCGGACATCGGGTGTCGGCGAGATCTCGTGAGCCAGTTTCAGCAGCTTGTTCGTCTCGCCCGCCATGGCGCTGACGATCACCGCGACCTGGTGGCCTGCCTTTTGGGTCTCGAGGGCACGCTCCGCCACCGCGCGCATGCGCTCCAGGTTCTTGACGGATGTGCCGCCATACTTCTGAACGACCAGTGCCACTGGGCGCCGGAGCTAGCGCTTCTCGTGCGGTGGGTCAAACGACCACGCGCAGCTACGCAACGAAAGCACCCACGAGGGCGAATTCGTCATGCTGAAGCGGGCGCTCAGACTGATTTTCTACCGGCGTAGCGAAATCCAGGGCCTGTGACACCCGTCGTGGGATAATTGGCGCATGCGCTGGATCGGAATTGGAGCTGCCAGTGTCCTTGGTGCTGCCATTGCTGTTGCCGCTCCCAACGCGCACGCGGGCACGTTGGTGTCGGAAACCAAGAGCACACCCTACCCGGGCATCGAACTGATCAAGCGGGTGGAGTCAGGGCCCACCAATCGAATCTACGTCGCCAAGATCGCGCTGTGTAACAACTACATCCACGTGGCGGCGACCAAGCCCGCGACCTCGGTGAAGACGCCGGGCTCTTGGGCAAGTGGCCAAGGGGCGCAATTCGCCGTGAATGGCGACTTCTTCGCCGGCACCCAGGTGTATGGAGACGCCGTGGGCGGCGGTGTGCCTTGGCCCTTCGCCAAGACGGGCAATAGCCAGCCGACCAAGTGGTACTACAAGCGATACGGTTGGATCGCTTTCGGCAAGGACTGGGTCGAGTTCACCCATACGGAACGCACCAAGCTCGTCGACAACAAGAAGTTCGACATCAAGTTCGGCTTCAAACCCGGCGAAGTCACCACGGAGATCCCCAAAGGCACCCTGGCCTTGGTGAGCGGCTTTCCGGAGCTGGTGATTGAAGGTCAGGTCTACACCTGTACGTCACCCACCGCGTCGACTTGCTTCCCGGATCGGGGGGACATGACCGATGGGCGCTACCCCCGCACTGCGATGGGCCTAACCAAAGACCGCAAGACCTTCATCCTGGTCGCCGTAGACGGGCGAACGAGTTCGAGCGCAGGAATGTACGGTTCGGAGCTTGCGGAGCTGATGGGCAAGTTGGGGGCTTGGGAGGCTTTCAACATCGACGGCGGTGGCTCCACAGCGATGTGGTTTGCCAACCAGAGCTACGTCAACAACGCCAGCGGAAACAACTTTGGCAATGGGATCCGCGCCGTCGCCAACCACTGGGGCGTGCACGCCACCGCCGCGGGTGGGAAAAGCAAGGTGCCCGGGAGTTGCTTCGTGCCTGGCGGCTGCTTTCCAACGCCGATACCCGGTGCGGCGGGTCAAGTCTTCAAAGACATGCCCAAGGGTTCCTTC